>NZ_CADIJY010000001.1 GCF_902859735.1 Achromobacter aegrifaciens
CCTTCGCCGCCGGCACGGGCCGGCGCGGGGGCGCGGTTGCCGGTCGCGGCGCGGGGCTGGCCCTGGCCTTGTCCCTGGCGCGAACGGCCGCCATTGCCATTGCCATTGCCGCTGCGGCCGCCATTACGGCCGCCGCCGCCGCGCGGGCTGCGGTTGTCTTCGTCGCGCTCCTGGCGGTCGTAGGCCGCCGCGGTCGTGGCCGGCGGCGTCCAGCCTTCCACGGGCTTGCGCTCGATGGTCTTCTTGATCAGGCGCTCGATGTCCTTCAACAGCTTGATTTCGCTGTTGTCGACCAGCGAGACCGCGGCGCCGGTGGCGCCGGCGCGGCCGGTGCGGCCGATGCGGTGCACGTAGTCTTCAGGCACATTGGGCAGTTCGAAGTTCACCACCTGGGGCAGTTGGTCGATGTCCAGGCCGCGGGCGGCGATGTCGGTCGCCACCAGCACCGTCACGGTGCTGTCCTTGAAGCCGGCCAGCGCGCGGGTGCGGGCCGACTGGCTCTTGTTGCCGTGGATGGCGGCGGCGGTCAGGCCGTCCTTGACCAGCTTTTCGGCCAGGCGGTTGGCGCCGTGCTTGGTGCGGGTGAACACCAGCACCTGGTGCCAGCCGCTTTCGCGGATGATGTGGCTGATGAGGTCGCGCTTGTGGTGCTGTTCCACCATGTGCACCGTCTGGGTGACCAGTTCGGTGGCGGTGTTGCGCGGGGTGACCGAGACTTCGCCCGGGTTGTTCAGCACGCCGCGCGCCAGGGTGCGGATCTCGTCGGAGAAGGTGGCCGAGAACAGCAGGTTCTGGCGCTGCTTGGGCAGCAGCGCGAGGACCTTGCGGATATCGCGGATGAAGCCCATGTCCAGCATGCGGTCGGCTTCGTCCAGCACCAGGATCTCGACGCCGGACAGGTCCACGGTCTTCTGGCCGCAGTGGTCCAGCAGGCGGCCGGGGGTGGCGACCAGGATGTCCAGCGGCTTTCTCAGCGCGGAGATCTGGGGGTTGATGTTGACGCCGCCGAACATCACCATGGAGGACAGCGGCGTGTACTTGCCATAGGTCTGCACCGATTCCTCGACCTGCGCGGTCAACTCACGCGTCGGGGTCAGGATCAGGCAGCGCGGGCGGCCGGGCTTGCGCTGCTCGGGCTTTTTCTGCATCAGCAGGTGCAGGATGGGCAGCGTGAAGCCGGCGGTCTTGCCGGTGCCGGTCTGTGCGGCGGCGAGCAGGTCGCCACCCTTGAGGACCTGGGGAATTGCCTGGGCCTGAATGGGAGTGGGCGCGGTGTAGCCGGTTTCGGCAATGGCGCGCAACAGGGAATCAGCCAGCCCGAGGTCGGCAAAAGGGGAAGAGGTAGTCAAAACAACTCCAGCGGCAGCCCGTCGCTCAAGTTGAGAGACTCCAATCCAGGCGGACGAATAAAGGAGAAAAGGGAAGCGCCCTGACGGGCGAAGCTTGGCAGCGAAGGGCCTAGCGGACGTGCGCAGATTGGCAAAACGCACCGAAGGATTGTAGCTGATGTGGCGCTGCAGCACCGCCCGGGAAGGCTGGTTCTGTATCAATAAGCAACACATTGCAGCGCCTTTGCACGAAATAAGTGTTTTCCCTAGGCTGCAATCCCTATAATCCGTCCGCTTTCATCCATTTGAAGAATAAAGGATCGCAATGAAAAAATCGGCAATTGTGGGCGTAGTCGTCGCGCTGGGCGCAGTATGGACCGGCACGGCTTGGTATACGGGCCAGAAGGCCGAGGCTTTCGTCAAGCAATCGATCGAGCAGGCCAACCTTGAACTGAAGAAGGTCGGCGAAAAATGGGGTGTGACCCCTGTGGTTGAGCTGGTCTCCTTCGACCGCGGCGTGTTTTCGTCCACCGAGCGCTACCGCGTCAAGTTCACCGAGCCGGCCGCCGACGGCAAGCCGGCCGTCGACCACGAACTCGTGTTCCTCGAGCACCTGGACCACGGCCCCTTCCCGCTGTCCAACCTGAAGTCGGGCTCGTTTGCGCCCGCCATGGTGGCCAGCCGCTTCCAGCTGGAAGAGACGCCCCTGGTCAAGGAATGGTTCGCCGCCGCCAAGGGCGCGGTGCCCCTGTCCGGCGCCTATAGCGTCAGCTACGCCAAGAACATCAGCGGCAACTTCGACATGGCTCCCGTCGAGTTCGCCAAGGACGCCAACAGCCTGAAGTTCTCGGGCATGAAGGGCGACGTGACCTACGCCACCGGCAGCAAGCACGGCACGGTCGCGCTGAAGGCCGACAGCCTGACGCTGGCGGGCGAGTCCGAAGAAAGCGACATCGTCAGCATGGCCATGACCGGCCTGACCCTGACCAGCGACATGACGCCGGCTTCGAACGACATGTACGTGGGCAGCCAGAAGGTCGCGCTCAAGAACTGGACCATCACGTCCAAGGAAAAGCCGCCGGTCCAGCTCAAGGACACCGCGATCACCGTCGACATGACCGAAGCCAACTCGCTCATGGGCGTGAAGATGGCCATGGATTTCGGCATGATCAACGTGCAGGAAAAGGACATGGCCGGCCTGAAGCTGGTGCTGGACGCGCAGAAGCTGGATTCGAAGGCGTTCAAGGCGCTGAACGACGTCTATGAAGCCGCTTCGCGCCGCATGATGCAGAGCAAGGGCGAAGAGCAGTCGCCCCAGTTCACGGATGAAGAAAAGCAGGTCCTCAAGACCAACGTCGAGCTGCTGCTGGCTGGCAACCCGACGCTGGCAGTGTCGCCGCTGGAAGTGCGTACCGCCAACGGCACGTCGACCTTCAACCTGGACCTGGACATGGCCAAGCCGGCATCGCTGGACGGTGAGTTCGCCGATACGCTGAAGCAGACGATCCGCAAGCTCAATGCCAAGCTGGTGCTGTCCAAGGGCAACCTGAGCGACCTGATGGCCATCGAGCCCCAGGTGCGCGGCGTGCCGGCCGAGCAGGCTCAGCAGACCGCCAAGGGCCAGGCTGAAATGGTTGGCACCATGGCTACCGCCATGGGCATGGCCAAGGTCGAAAACAACAACATCGTGACGTACCTGAACTACGCCGACGGCCAGGTCGATTTCAACGGCAAGAAGATGCCGGTCGAGCAGTTCCTGATGATGGTCATGAGCGGCGCGATGGGCGGCGCCCGCTAAGCCGGCGCACCACTCGACTCGAGCTGTACAAAGGCCGCCGCGCCCAGGGCGCGGCGGCCTTTTTCATTGCGGTCTGGGAACCGTCGCGTTTCAGAGGGGCAAGGCGCCGGCGGCCACTTCGCCGTTGCGCAGCACCGCAACGTGGAAGCGCTTGTCGGCCGCCTTCATGATGTCTTCGGTGGGATCGCCCTGCACCAGCAGCAGATCGGCCACGTTGCCCTCGGCGATGGCGCCGTGCTGGTCCATGCCCATCAGGTCGTGTCCGCGCGAGGTGCCGGCGATGAGCGCGTCCACGGGCGTCATGCCGAACTCGACCATGTAGGCCAATTCCATGGCGTTCTCGCCGTGCAGGTTGAACGGGGTGCCGGCGTCGGTGCCCAGCGCAATGCGCCCGCCCGCCTTGTAATACATCTGGAACGATTCGCGGTGGCGTTGCTCCACCGCGCGCGCCTTCTCGACCGCGTAGGCGGGGATGCCGTTGTCGGCGTTGGCGATGATGTTGCGCACCGCGGCGATGGTGGGCACCAGATAGGTCTGGGCGTCCAGCATCTCGCGCAGGCATTCGTCGTCCATGAAGATGCCGTGCTCGATGGAATCGATGCCGGCGCGCACTGCGTTCAGGATGCCCAGCGTGCCTTGCGCATGACTGGCGGTGCTTTTGCGAAAGCGCTTGGCCTCGTGCACGCCGGCCTTCATTTCGTCGAAGCTGTAGTGCGCGTCCATGGGGCTGACGCCGGGCGTCATGACGCCGCCCGTGGCCATGATCTTCACCAGGTCGCAGCCGGCGTGGACCTGTTCGCGCACGGCCTTGATCACGTCCTCGCAGCCGTCGGCCACGCGGCCGATGCGGTTGCCGTGGCCGCCCGTCATGCAGATGATGCGGCCCGAGGCCCTGATCGTGGGGCCGGGAAACACGCCGCGCGCGATGGCGTCGCGCACGCCGAATTCCAGGTAGTCCTTGCCGCCGCAATCGCGCAGCGCGGTGATGCCGCCGCGCAGGCTGGCCTGTGCGTTCTCCAGCGCCGTCAACGTGATCTGCGCAGGGCCTTGCTTGCTCAGTTGCGCGTTGGGATCGGCGCCGCCGGTGTAGACCAGATGGACGTGACAGTCGGCCAGGCTGGGCATCAGCGTCATGCCGTCCGTGCGCACGGTCGCGCCGGCGTAGCCGGAAAACTCCCCGGCCGGCGCCACGCGCACCACGTGCCGGCCTTCGACCAGCACGCCGTGGTTGGGCAGCAGTTTGCCCTTGCCGTCGAAAACCTGGCCGCCTGTAAACAGGGTCTGTCGTGTCGCCGTCATGTCTCGCTCCGGGTTGCGCCTGGCGTTACTCCGCCACTTCCAGGCCCTCGCGGGACATGGATTGCAGGCGGGGCATGAGGCCAAGCAAGTGTTGGCTGTAGGGATGCTGCGGACGTTCGAAGAGGTCTTCGGTGTTGGCCACTTCCAGCAGTTCGCCATAGCGCATCACGCCCACGCGGTCGCACATCTGGCGGATCACCGGCAGGTCGTGGCTGATGAACAGCATGGTCAGCCCGAGTTCCTCTTGCAGGTCTTTCAGCAGGTTCAGGATCTGCGCCTGGATGGACACGTCCAGCGCCGAGGTCGGTTCGTCGCAGATAAGGAAGCGGGGGCGCGTGGCCAGCGCCCGCGCGATGCAGATGCGCTGGCGTTGGCCGCCCGAGAATTCGTGCGGAAAGCGTTCGGCGGCGCGATCGCCCAGGCCCACCACGTCCAGCAGGTCGGCCACGATGCGGCGCGTCTCTGCTTCGCTGGCCGCCAGCTTGTGGAAGCGGATCGGCTCGGCCACGATGTCCAGCACCCGCATGCGCGGATTGAGCGAGGAGAACGGATCCTGGAAGATCATCTGAATCTGCCGCCGGAACGGGTTCAGCTGCTTCTCGCCCTTGAGCGCGGTCAGGTCCGTGCCGCCGAAATTGACCGAGCCTTCGCTCGGCGTGTAGAGGCCGGAGATCAGCCGCGCTACCGTGGACTTGCCGGAACCGGACTCGCCCACCAGGCCGAAGACCTCGCCTTCGCCGATGGAGAAATTGACGCGTTTGACGGCGTCCAGCGTGCGCTGGTTGCGCTTGAGCAGCGCGCTCTTCAACACGAAGCGCATGCTCAGGTCGTTGACTTGCACCAGCGGACCTCCGGTGCGTGCGCCGAAGTCGCGGCGCTGGCCCAGCCAGTGGGTGGCCAGGTCCAGCGGCTGCGCCGGCTTTTTCACGTCCTCGATGTAGGTCACCAGCGGGAAGCGCCGCAGCTTGATGTCGGGACGCGGCACGGCCGAGATCAGGCTGCGCGTGTAGGGGTGGTCGGGGTCGCCCAGAATCTTGGAGGTGGGACCTTGTTCGACCAGCTTGCCGTGGTAAAGAACCGCCACGCGATCCGTCACGTCCGCGATCACGCCCATGTCGTGCGTGATGATGATCATGCCCACCTGCTCTTCGCGGCACAGCTTCTTGAGCAGTTCCAGGATCTGCGCCTGGATCGACACGTCGAGCGCGGTGGTGGGTTCGTCGGCGATGATGACTTCGGGCTCGCAGCACAGCGCCAGCGCGATCACCACGCGTTGCCGCATGCCGCCCGAGAACTGGTGCGGGTATTGTTTGACGCGGAGTTCCGGCTTGTCGATGCCGACCTGCGTCAGTAGCTGCACGGCGCGTTTCTGGGCCTCGGCCTGGGACAGGTTCAGGTGCACCTGCATGGTTTCGACCAGCTGGCTTTCCACCGTCTGCAGCGGATCCAGCGAGGTCAGCGGATCCTGGAAGATCATGCCGATGCGGCGGCCGCGCACTTTGCGCTGCTGCGCCGGAGTCAGCGTGTCGATGCGTTCGCCGTTCAGCAGCACGGCGCCGCCCGCCAGGCGGCCAGGCGCCTCCAGCAGGCCGATCACGGCATTGCCGATGGTGGACTTGCCGGCGCCGGATTCGCCCACCACGCCCAGGATCTCGCCTTTTTCCAGGGACAGCGAGACGCCGTCCACGGCCACCAGCGTGCCGCGGCGGCTGGGAAATTCGATGCGGATATCTTCGATGTTCAACAGGGCCATGGCGTCCTCAGCGCAGCTTGGGGTTGAGCGCGTCGCGCAGCCAGTCGCCCAGCAGGTTGACCGACAGCACCAGCGCCACCAGCGCGATGCCGGGGAAGATGGAGATCCACCACATGCCCGAGAACAGGTAGCTGTTGCCGATACGTATCAACGTGCCCAGCGACGGCGCCGTGGGCGGTACGCCCACGCCCAGGAACGAGAGCGTGGCTTCGGTGATGATGGCGATGGCCAGGTGGATGGTGGCGATGACCAGTACCGGTCCCATCACGTTGGGCAGGATGTGCCGGCGCAGGATGGTGATGGGTCCGATGCCGATGAGGCGGGCCGCCTGCACGTATTCCTTGTTGCGTTCCACCAGTGTGGAGCCGCGCACGGTGCGGGCGTACTGCACCCAGCCCGAGATGCCGATGGCGAAGATCAGCACATACAGCGCGAGCTGGTCGTGCATGTCGCGCGGCAGCAGGCCGCGCGCCACGCCGTCGATCAGCAGCGCCACCAGAATGGCTGGAAACGACAGCTGCACGTCGGCGATGCGCATGATGAAGCTGTCCACGCGTCCGCCTGCATAGCCGCTGATGAGGCCCAGGCTCACGCCCAGCACCATCGAGAACAGCACGGACGCGAAACCCACCAGCAGCGACACGCGCGAGCCATACAGAACCGCCGACAGGATGTCGCGGCCCTGGTCGTCGGTGCCCAGCAGGAAGTCTGGGCTGCCGCCCTCTTCCCAGGCCGGCGGCGTGTTGGCGTCCATGATGCTCAAGGATGCCAGGTCAAAGGGGTTGTGCGGCGCGACGACGGGCGCGAACAGCGCGCCCAGCAGGATGGCCAGCGTGACGATCGCGGCGATGATGGCGCCGGGCGAACGCTTGAAGCTGTGCCAGAGGTCGCTGTCGGCCGCACGGGCGAAGAAGGGAGCGATGCGAGCAATCATGATGAGTCCTTTACTTGCTCTGCACGCGCAGACGCGGGTCCACGGCGAAGTACAGCAGGTCCACGACCAGGTTGATGAGCACGAACATGAAGGCGATCAGCACCAGATAGGCCGCCATGACGGGGATGTCCACCATGCTGATGGCCTGGATGAACAGCAGGCCCATGCCGGGCCACTGGAACACGGTTTCCGTGATGATGGCGAAGGCGATGATGGAACCCAGTTGCAGCCCGGTGATCGTGATGACGGGCACCATGGTGTTCTTCAACGCATGGCGGAAATTGATCAGCCGTTCCGGCAGGCCGCGGGCGCGCGCGAATTTGATGAAGTCGGCGCGCAGCACTTCCAGCATTTCGGCGCGCACCAGCCGCATGATCAGCGTCATCTGGAACAGCGCCAGCGTGATGGCCGGCATGATCAGCGCCAGCCAGCCTGATTTGGTCAGAAAGCCCGTGGTCCACCATCCCAGGCTGACCACGTCGCCGCGCCCGAAGCTGGGCAGCCATCGCAGCTGCACGCCGAAGAACAGGATGAGCAGAATGCCGATGAGGAAGGTGGGCAGCGAGATGCCGGCCAGCGAGATCGCCATGAAGGCCTTGGACAGCACGCCGTGGCGCTTGAGCGCGGTATAGATGCCCATGGGTATGCCCAGGGCCAGCGCCATCACGGCAGACACGAAGGACAGTTCCAGCGTGGCCGGCATGCGCTCTTCGAGCAGTTCGCTGACGGGGCGGCGGTGCCGGTACGATATGCCGAAGTCGCCGCGCACGGCGTTGGCCACGAAGTGCGCGTACTGCACCACGAAGGGATCGTCCAGGCCCAGCTGTTTGCGCAGTTCCGCGCGTTGTTCAGGGGTGGTGTCCTGGCCCACCATGCTGGCTATCGGATCGCCCACATAGCGGAACATGGAGAACGCGATCAGCGCCACCGTCAACATCACCAGCACCGACTGGATAAGCCGTTGCGCAACAAAGGAAAGCATTATCGGGAGCCCTCGGATTCAGATGACGCCGGGCCGCGTTTCCCTCGGGTAGCGGGAACCGGGGCTGGGCCGGGCGCGCCCGGGCGGCAGGTGCCGCCCGGGGCTCGCGTCGCCGGATTACGGCAGGACGACGTCGCGCAGGTCGAGCACGTCGTCGGCGCGCTGGATGACCTGGATGTTGTCCTTCACGCCCCAGGACATGGGCTGCTGGTGCAGCGGCAGGTAGCCATAGTCGTTGCGCACGATCTCGAAGGCTTCCTTGATCATGGCGTTGCGCTTGGCCTGGTCGGTTTCGACGCCGATCTTGTCGGTGAGCTCGTCGACCTTCTTGTTGCAGTACCCGCCCAGGTTGAACTGGCCCGCCGCCGTCTTGGCATTGCGGCACGAGGCCAGGTTCAGCAGCGTGTTGTGCGCGTCGGTGGAGCTGGGCGTCCAGCCCAGCATGTACATGCTGGTCTGGTTGCCGGCCTGCAGCAGGATCTTGCCGAAGTACTTCGACTTGGTCTGCGCCAGCAGGTTGATCTTGATGCCCACGCGCGCCAGCATGCCGGCCACGGCCTGGCAGACCTTTTCGTCGTTGACGTAGCGGTCGTTCGGGCAGTCCATGGTGACCGTGAAGCCCTTGGGATAGCCGGCTTCGGCCAGCAGCTTCTTGGCGCGCTCGGGATCCGGCTTGTACGGCGCGCCGAAGGAATCGTCATAGCCATTGATGGCGGTGGCGATGAGCGAGCCCAGCGGCTTGGCAGCGCCGCGCATGATCTTCTCGTTGATGGCCTTGGTGTCCACGGCCAGCACCACGGCTTCGCGCACCTTGGGATCCTTGAAGGGATTCTTGCCCTTCACGTCCGAGAACAGCAGTTCGTCGCGGTCCTGGTCCATGCCGATGAAGATGGCGCGCGCTTCCGGCGCGGTCAGCGGCTTGACGCCCTTGGCGTCTTCGAGGCGCTTCCAGTCCTGCACCGGTACAGGCTGCACCAGGTCCATTTCGCCGGAGATCAGCGCGGCCACGCGCGTCGCTTCCTGCGTGATGGGCTGGAAGATGACTTCGTCGACGTTGGTCTTGATGTTCTTGTTCCAGTAGCCGTCGTAGCGCTTGAGCACGGTCTTCACGTCGGGCTGGCGCGAGGCCAGCATGAAGGGGCCGGTGCCGTTGGCATTCAGGTTGGCATAGTTGCCCTGGTTGTCGCCCTTGACGTTGGTGGCTTCGGTGGTCTTGTTCTTTTCCGACCACGACTTGCTCATGATGTACAGGAACACCCATTCGCGCGGCAGGATGGGGTTGGGCGTGGGCGTGGTGACTTCGATGGTGTAGTCGTCAATCTTCTTGATGTCGGAGGCCTTGGCGCCGTAGCCCTTCATGTCGGAGCCCGGGGTCAGGCTGCGCTTCCAGGAGAAGATGACGTCGTCCGCCGTGAACGGCGAACCATCGTGGAATTTCACGCCCTTGCGCAGCTTGAACACCCATTTCGTGGGTTCGGGGTTCTCCCAGCTTTCCGCCAGCAGCGGAGTCAGTTTCAGGTTGCCGTCGTAGCCGGCAAGCGTTTCGTAGATGTTGCCCTGGAAGCCCAGCGTGAACGTTTCGTTCAGGGCCATCGGATCCATGGACGTCGCATCGCCTTGATAGGACCAGTGAAAGGTCTTGGCGGCCGCGCCGGCGCTGAAAGCCAGCGATGCGGCGATGGCAGCGGCGAGCGCAGCTTGCTTCAGGTGGGGAAAAGTACGCATAGCCCTCATGCTCCGTGTGGTGCGCGGATAGCGCGACAGAAGTGACAGGGCCCCGGCCCCATGGGGATCCGGGGCATGGCGTTGCTGCTTACGACGAAAGACGGATTGGGGTCTGGCGGGACGCAGCGCGAGCTGCGCGTGCGCCGGTGATGGCGCTGCCGGGAATCACTGCGTAGGACTTCGACTTCACGATAGACCCAACCCCTTGTGATTATCATGACGGGGACGGACCCGCATCGATGTAGGACGAATCTTATCGACGCATTCGTTTAAGCGTCAATCGGTTTGGATTGGGGTTAGTACTTGCTTGCCGGCGGCGTGGAATGGTGCGTGCGGCAAGGCTGGCGGCTCTGCGCTCAGGCGCCGGGCGGGGGCGCGTCGGCAAGGGTTTTCGCCAATTCGCGCACCACGCGCTTGCGGCGGTCGCTGTCTTCGTAGTGCTCGCCCAGGGCCGACCATTCGGGCCGGCTGCGGGCCTCTTTCAACGCTTCGGGCAGGGGCCCTTTGCGCCAGGCATCGTCGTCCGGATGGTCTAGTCTCAATGGCTCGCGCGCGGCATGGCCGCGGCGCTCCAGCGCTTCGATCAGTTGGCGCTGGCGCAGGGCCAAAAGACGCAGCACCGCGTCGTCGACGCTGATTTCGCGCCAGCCGCGCAGCTTGCCCGCCACGCGCTTGCCCAGCTTTTCCACGCCTTGCCACAGGCCGCCGGCGGCCGCGCCGATCAGCATGCCGGTGCCCAGGCTCAAACCGGCGCTGAACAGGTCTACCGCCGCGCCGGCCATGGCGCCCGCGGCGGCGCCCATGCCCACCTGCACACCCATGTCCTTCAGGGCCTGGGGATGGAACAGGTCCATGCCCCAGCGCTCGCCCTGCAGGGGCAGCGCATCATCGGTGAAGTCCGTCGCGCGGAAGTTGTAGAGCGCCAGCAATGCGTTGACGCAGGTCTGCTCGCGCTGGCGCACCTGGTCGCGCAGCGCGCCCGAGGCGGCCGCGAGCGCCGCGTCGTCGCTGGCGCTGGAGACGTGCAAGGCCGCCACGTCGACCAGCAGGTCGGCCAGCAGTTCGTAGGCGGCGCCACGGCGCGCGCGGCGCTGCTCGGCAAGATTGGCGGACAGCCGGGCCAGCGCGGCGGCGTGGCGGTCCAGCAGCACGCCGAGCTTGGCATAGAGCTGTTGTTCGCCATCCAGCGGCGGCGCGACGGTGTCGAACTCGACGACCGCGTGCAGGCCCAACCGGGCCATGGCGGCGCGCCATTCGTCGGCGCGATGCGCGGGCGCGTTGACGAAGTTCAGCACAGGCAGCAGAGGCCGGCCGCAGGCGGCCAGGATGGCGAGTTCGTCGCGGTGCTTGCCCAGCACCGGATCGCGCGCGTCGATGACGTACAGCGCCGCGTCGCAATCCAGCATCTTGGCCAGCACGCGGGCCTCCTGCTCGTAGCGGCCATGCGCCTCGGGCGTGTCGAGGAAGCGGCGGATGCGCGCCGGCCCGTCCAGGCGTTCTTGCGGGCTGTCGAGTTTTTCCAGGTACTCCAGCAGCGAGATGCTGTCTTCCATGCCCGGCGTGTCGAACCATTCCAGCACGGCCCGCCCTTCCAGCCGCAGGCGCGCGCCTTCGACGTGGCGCGTGGTGCCAGGGCTGTCGGCGACTTCACCGAAGGTGGTGTCGCGCGTCAGCGTGCGCAGCAACGAGGTCTTGCCGGTGTTGGTATGGCCGACCAGCGCAATCTTGATGAGGTCTTCAGCCATGGCCGGACTCCAGCCAGGCGAGCGGGGCCAGCGGCGCTTGCAGCACGGCATCGGCGGGCAGGCCCAGCGCCAGCAGGCGTTCGCGCCATAGCGGGGCGCGGGTGGCGGGAGCCTCGGCGTCCGCGCGCGGCGTGACCAGCCATACACGCGTCTGTTCCGCGTGCGCGGCCAGTTCGGCGATCAGCGACAGCGTTCCGCGGTCCGGCGTCTGGCGCGCATCGCAGGCGATCAGCATGCGCGTGGCGGCCTGGCCGGCGAGCGCATCCAGCACGCGGTTGCGCTCTTCGCGGGTATCCAGATTGCCGGCCTGCTGGACGCCCGCGGGCATATCGGCGGGTGGCCAGGCCAGGTCCGGCGGCAGTTCGAGCCCCAGCAGCACCGGCTGGCCGCCCAGGCCCGCGAGCGGCGGCGCGCCGACGCGCGGTTCGTGCAGGGGATCGACCGGGCGGTCTATGCCCGTGGACTGGGCGGGCGGCTCCAGGCGATCGCGCAAGGCGGAGAATCCGGGCAGCGAGGGATCGATGCGCAGGCGGCGCAAGGCGCGCAGCGATCCCGCCACGCACAGGGCGCCGGCCAACAGACGGGGCAGGATGCCGTAGACCACCAGCACGCCGATCAGCCACAGCGACCACTGCGCCTGCGCCTCGGCGGGCAGGGCCTGGGCGCCGTCGCTGGCGCGGATCATGGATGCGTCCGGCAGCGGAAAGCCCAGCAGGGACGGCAGCCAGCCCAAAGCCTGTGTCAGCCCGACGAATGTGTCGGGCGCCAGCAAGGTGGTGGCCCAGATGAAGCGGTAGCTGGCGGTGGAAAGCACGGCCAGCAGCACCGCCAGCGCTGCGCACAGGGCCGTCAGCCACAGCAGGTGGCTGACACTGCCGAAGAGCCAGCGCAAGGCGCCCGCGCGGGCCAGCAGGTTGAGGAAAGCCTGCGGTACCAGCGCGCTGTCGGGGCCGCGGGCCAGCTTGCGCGTGGCCCAGAGCCAGAGACGCCCCAGTCCCGTGACGGAGGACGCCCGCAGCAGGAAGCTGCCCAGCCACAGCAGGAAGGTGAGCGCATGCAGGCCCAGCAAGGCGCCCAGCGCCCACAGCACGTTGACTGGCCGCGAGCCGTCACCCAGCGCGCCCAGCGCGGCGCCTGCGCCGGAAATGGCGGCCAGCAGGAACAACGCGGCCAACATGGCGAGCGCGCTGCGGCGCCATGTGTCGATCAGGGGGATGAGATTCTCGCGCTGCGCCAGCAACGCGGCGCGAGCCAGGATGCGCGCGGGCAGATCGGCGTCCTGCTGGCGTACGCGGCGCACTGCGGCTGCGTCTTCCAGCGGCCCCCAATGCGCTTCGCGCAGACGTATCAGCTCCGCCAGCCAGTGCGCGCGCACGGGGCCGGCGCCGAGGGGTTCAGCCGGGGGGATGGAATCGCGAGAGGTCGTAGACGGCATCGCGTCGGGCGGCGGTACGGTCAGGCCCTGGGGGCGGTGGACCATTGTAGACCGGGCGGGACGGGAAACGGGGCCACAGCCCCACGCGTCAGTGCCTGGCGCGGGCGCTGCGGTACTGTCCGGGCGTGACGCCGACGGCGTCGCGGAAGACCCGCGCCAAGTGGCTGGCGTTGCCGAAGCCGCTGGCCTGGGCGATGCCGGCCAGGTCGCCCTTGCCGGCTGCGAGCAGCTTGCGCGCATGCGCCAGCCTCCGCGCCCGTACCCAGGCATGCGGCGGCTCGCCGAAAGAGGTGTGGAACATGCGGGCGAAGTGGTAGGTGGATAGCGCCGCCACGCCTGCGAGTTCGTCCAGCGTCAGCGGCTCGGCCAGGTGCGCGTCAACATAGTCCATGATGCGCCGGCGCACGGCGGGCGCGAGGCCGCCGCGCAGCGTTGCCGCGGGCTTGCGCGCCACGCCCTGGTTCAGCAGATGGTGCAGGACTGTTTCGGCCGCGCTGCTGGCCGCCAGCCGGTCGGCGGGCTGGTTCCAGTCGGTGTCCAGCAACTGCCGGCAGACGTCGATCAGCGAGTCGTCGTGGATGTAGGTGCGGTCGCGCAGTTCCAGCGTGCGGGGCTCGCAGTCCAACCGCATGACGGCTTCGCGGGCCAGGCGTTCCGGAGCGATGTACAGATGCAGGAATTGCACGCTGTCGTTCATGCTCCAGCGCGAGTAGTGCTCCGAGGGCAGCACGCAGAACTTGCCGGCGCCGCCATGTAGCCTGTCCTGGCCCAGGCGGAACGACTTGTCGCCGCCGCGCAGATAGAGTGACAGGGTGTGATGGCCCGGACTGTCGTAGCCCATGGTTTCGTGGGCGCTGCGTGACCATTGCGAGATGGCGATGCCCTCGCCCAGCGCGGCGGCGCGTCCCAATGTCGCGGTGGAGCCCGCCAGGGTGCGGAAGACGGAGAAATCGGCCGGGGCCGAGGCGACGGTAGCCATATGAGTGGAATGCTACTGCGATCTCGCGCGCGGCGCGTGCGCGCGGGGAAGAAAACCGCAAGAACCGGCAATTCTTGCGGGCCAGGGAGGCGCAAACTGGATTCCCCGGCGGTCTTGCGGACCGCCTTACCGCGTCCCTGTTTCAGCATCGCATCGTGAACCTCTTCCTGTATTTCCTCACAGTCGTCATCTGGGGCACAACCTGGATCGCCATCAAGCTGCAATTGGGCGTGGTGGCGATTCCCGTCTCCATCTTCTACCGCTTCGCGCTGGCGGGCCTGGTTCTGTTCGCGGTCCTGGCGCTGACCCGCAAGCTGCAGAAAATGGACCGACGCGGCCACTGGCTGTGCGTGGGCCAGGGGCTGTGCCTGTTCTGCCTGAACTTCCTGTGCTTCTACACGGCAACCCAGTGGATTCCCAGCGGCCTGGTGTCGGTGGTGTTTTCGGCGGCGACGCTATGGAATGCGCTGAATGCCCGCCTGTGGTTCGGCACCCGCGTCGCGCCGCGCGTGATGGTGGCCGGCGCGCTGGGCTTTTCCGGCCTGGTGCTGCTGTTCTGGCCCGAACTGGCGGGGCAGGAGGCCAGCCATGAAACCCTGCTGGGCCTGGGCTTTGCACTGCTGGGTACGTTCTGCTTTTCGACGGGCAACATGCTGTCGTCGCTGCAACAGCGCGCCGGCATCCGGCCCTTGACCGGCAACGCCTACAGCATGCTTTATGGCGCAGCCATCCTGCTGGCGGGTTGTCTGGCGGCGGGCCTGCCGTTCGAATTCGATACCTCGGCTTCCTACGTCGGCGCCCTGCTCTATCTGGCCATCCCGGGCTCCGTGATCGGTTTTACCGCCTATCTGACGTTGGTGGGCCGCATGGGCCCGGCGCGGGCCGCCTACTGCACGGTGCTGTTTCCGGTGGTGGCCTTGAGCGTCTCTACTTTCGCCGAAGGCTATCAGTGGACGGCGCCGGCCCTGCTGGGCCTGGCGCTGGTAATGCTGGGCAACCTGCTGGTCTTCACCAAGTGGACGCCCTTCGCGCGGCGCGCGGCGGCTTGAACTTGGCCCAGGGCCGGGCAAGCCCTAGCGGGCCAGGGCACGCAGCCCTTCCAGCAGGCGGTCGATTTCCGCGTCGCTGGTCAGATAGCTGACCGAGGCCCGCGCGATCTGGGTCAGGCCACGCGCCTGCATGTCCAGCGGGGTATAGGGCACGCCGTTGCTGCCGATGGTGATGCCCTGTGCCGCCATGGCGCGTTGCACGGATACGGCGTCCTGATCGGCGAAGTTGAAGGACACCAGGCCCGAGCGTTCGCGGCCCTGGTCCAGCACCGTGATGCCGGGGATGGCCGCCAGTTCGGTCCGCAGGGCCTGGGCCGTGGCGGCGATGCGGGCGCGGATGGCTGGCAGGCCGATGTCCAGGGCTTCCTGCAAGGCGTTGGCCAGGCCGCAGCGCAGCGCCAGCGAGGCTTCCGCCGATTCCAGGCGCGCGGCGTCCTGGCGCAGCACCGGCTCGCCGTCGGCGCCCAGGGGGGCGGAATGGGTGTCGACGAAGGCGGGCGTGAGCTGGTCCAGGAAGTCGCGCCGCACGTACAGCAGGCCTGTGCCGCGCGGGCCGCGCAACGCCTTGCGTCCGGCCCCGCTCAACACATCGCAGCCGATCTGCGCGACGTCCACGGGCAACTGGCCGACCGCCTGTGCCGCATCCACGAAATACGGGATGCCGTGGCGGCGCGCGACGCTGCCGATGGCGGCGGCGGGATTGATCAGGCCGCCGTTGGCGGGCAGCCAGGTCAGTGCGATCAGGCGCACCCGCTCATCCAGCATGGCCTCCAGTGCCTGCGGATCGACGCAGCCGCTGTCGTCCGAGGGAATGGTCTCCAGCGTGGCGCCAGCACGCTGCGCCTTGAGCCGCATGGCGGCCAGGTTGCCGCCCCATTCGTGGCGACCCACCAGGATGCGGTCGCCGGCGCGCCACGGCGCCATCGCCGCGAAAGCCGCGCCCCAGCCGGGCGAGTTGCCGCCGGTGAGCGCGATCTCGGTCGGGTCCGCGTTGAGCAGCCGGGCCGCCAGTGTGCGAGCCTGCTCGATCAGCTCCCGCGACCGCACGCCCGCCTCCATGGGCCCTTGCGTCGCTTCGCGTTGCAGGTGCGCGTGGATGGCATGCAGCGTGGCGGCCGAGGGCAGCGACGCGCCGGCGTGATTGAAATGGACGGTGGTGTGCGCGCCAGGGGTCTGGGCGCGCAACGCTTCCACGGCGCTGGGAGTCAAGGGGGCGGACATGGCGGCTCCGGCAGGGATCAGGCTTGCGTGAGCGCGATAACGGCTTCGATCTCGACCGCCACGCCCTGCGGCAGGGATGCCACGCCGACGGCGCTGCGAGCATGGCGGCCGGCGTCGCCGAACACCTCGACCATCAGGTCGGAGGCGCCGTTGGCAATGGCGCTCTGGCGGTTGAAGTCCGGCGTGCTGGCCACGAACACGCCCAGGCGCACGACGCGCGCCACGCGATCCAGCTTGTCGCCGGTGGCGGCGGCGATCTGCGATAGCAGGCCCAGCGCCGACAGGCGCGCCGCTGCCACGCCATCGGCGTCAGAAACCTGGTCTCCCAGGCGGCCCAGATAGGCGGCCTTGCCGTCCTTGCGGGAGATCTGGCCCGAGATATACAGCAGGTTGCCTTCCTGCACGAAGGGCACGTAGTTGGCGGCGGGAGCGGCGGCGGCTTCGAGGGTCAGGCCAAGTTCGGCCACGCGGCCGGAGATCGAGCGGGTCATGAGGGACTCCTGAACAGGGAAAGTATGGGCAAGCCTCATGCTATCGGCCGCTGCCGGCCCTGACCAATCAATTTTCGCGCAGTACACATGAGTAAAACTAATGTGTGTCGCCCCGCTCCGTGGCCGCCTGCGCCAGCCATGCGTGGAAGCGCTGTGCCGCTTCGCCAAGCGCGCCGCGCGGCGTCACGAACCACCAGCCGATGCGAGGAGCTTCGAGCGCGGCGTTCGGCAGGGCCTCCACCAGCGCGCCGCTGGCGAGCTGGGCGGCGATAAGGCGGTGACGGCCCATCGCCATGCCTTGCCCCGCCAGCGCCGCTTCCACGACGATGTTGTAGTCATGCAAGCGTACGGGCCGCACGCCGCCCAGGTCCACGCCGTGATGTCGCGCCCAGGCGTCCCATTCGAAGGGATGGCGGGCATGCGAGGCCAGCAGCGGGAATCGCAGCAGATCCTGCGGCGTGCGCGGCCGTTTCCTGCCCGCGATCAGCGCGGGCGAGCAGACTACCGACAGCCGCTCCGCCATGATCAGCCGAGCCCGCACGCCTGGCCACACGCCGCGCCCGTAGCGGATGGCGACGTCGACCTCGCCGCCCGCAACGTCCGCCAGGCCGATGTCGGGCTGCAATTGGAGATCGATGTCGGGATGGGCGGCGGCAAACGCCGCGAGGCGCGGCGCCAGCCAGCGCGTGGCGAACGAGGCCAGCAGCCCGACGCGCAGCGTCTGCCGCACAGTCTCGGGCGCACGGACCTCGTCGGTACCCAGGCGCAGCAACTCGAAGGCCGCGTGTACGCGCTCGTAATAGGCCTGACCCGCCGCGGTCAGCGCCACGGCGCGGGTGAGTCGCTCGAACAGGGCCACGCCCAGTTCGGCTTCCAGTCGCTGGATATGGTGGCTGATGGCGCTTTGCGTTACGAAGAGCTCCTGCGCAGCCAGGGAAAAACTCATGCGCCGCGCGGCAGCTTCAAAGGCGCGCAGGGAAACCAGGGCAGGCAGGGATCGCGCGGAACGCATGGAGGCAGGCGATGTGGTGATGAGGGAATGCGCATCATCGTACGCCGCGCGCGGCCCGGCAAACAGCGCGCGCGCACCGCGTCCCAATGCAAAAGGCCCGCAACAAGTTGCGGGCCCTTCAGTACTGCATTCTTTGGCTCCCCGAGCTGGGCTCGAACCAGCGACCTGCGGATTAACAGTCCGTCGCTCTACCGACTGAGCTATCGGGGAACAGGTAGAGGGGGCGAATTATGCACAAAAAAACGGAAGAATGCAAAACGGGCCAGGCGTAACGGGTCGACGCGCTGAATATTTGCCTTTCTCACCAGGACACAAGTGTATGCGGCGACCATCTGCGGTATCGAAAAGCAGCCAAACCGGGCGCAGTACAAATGGGGTCAGGCAGGAGCCATTCCTCTCAGCGGCGACGGTGGGCCAGCTTCTTCAATGGCCCCTTGCCGGATACCCGTGCTTGCACTGGTAATGGCACGCAACCCGTATTCGGTGAGCATCAGTTCCCGAACCTGGATTACCGCGCCCGGCCTGGAAATTAGCCGGGATCCCTTGAAGAATGCGTCAGGTTTCTTGTTGGTGGCAGCGTTCATATCAATACCTTTTGCTGACGAAGTCGCTGATCGCTTTGGCGCCGGCGCCTACGATTTCCGCAACGTCGTTGCGTTCGAAAAGCGCATGGTCGCTCGAGTCCAGGTAGATCACGCCCATGGGATGCTGGCCTGAACGGTCCAGGACGGGCACCGCCATAGCCAAATAGCGGCCGGGTCCAAGACGGCGGGCCTGGGCCGCGGTATACCCCCATTCAAGCACTAGTGCCGAGCGGAGTTGATCTTCCGTTCTGTGTTGGCTGGACATCACCAGCGGTGTCTTGCTGCGGACAGCTCTGCCCGCGATGCCGGTGTGCACGGGAAAGGTTCGTCCTGCACCCTCGCCGCCAGCGCCCGCGTAGTTGATGATCTGCTCGATTTCCTGCGGTTCATGAACGGGAGGCACGACCCGGTGGAAGGTGGTGCGCAGGTCGGTTCCACAATTGCGCTTGTCGCACCATTCGGCAAGCATGGTGTGCATGGTGGAGACCGCTGCATCGAGACCTTCGTGGACGGCGGCCGGTCCATCCATCTCGTCGTCGGCGCGTGCAGCAGCCACGCGAACCAGGGCTGCCAGAATCAGCCAGACGCTCGTGGCGGCCGTCAGACCGAACATCCAGGGTTCAAACAGCGGTTCGCGCCAGCTCTTCACCGCGGCGCTACCGGCGACGAGGAGTGGCGGGCCATTGAACAGGACTTCTCTAGGCCACCTCTTTTGCCAGAGGCGTTTTTGCCGCACGCCGGGGAGATGATTTGTCTGCATGGGGAACCGCGCCTCCTGAGGCCAGAACTTGGCGCGATTGTAGGCAGCGATTTCGCGGAAAGGCCGGTTTTCGGGGCTCGGGACAGCGTAAATAGGACAAAGCGCAATGGGCTGGCTTGGCCTCACGCTTTCCGTTCATGACGCAGGCAATAAAAAACCCGCGCCGTCATAGCCGGAGCGGGTTTTTGAGATCGTCTCAGGACGGATCTGCATCTGGAATCTGGTGCCGGTGAAAGGAATCGAACCCTCGACCTTCTCATTACAAGTGAGCTGCTCTACCAACTGAGCTACACCGGCGCTGCGTGCCTGGGGCACGCGAAGGGCTGCATTGTAATGAAAAAAATGCAGACCTTGCGGGGATGCCTTATTTGACGATGGTCAGGCGCGGACGCTTGGGTTCGTCGTCGTCTCCGCCGTCGTCGCCGGGGGCGGCGTCGGCGTCGGAGCCCTCGGGCGCGGCGGTGGCCGTCGCGCCCTGGGCGCCAGCTTCCGGCGGTTCGTAGGGCTGCACTTCGAAGCCCATGCCGGCGCCGGTTTCGCGCGCATAGATGGCGCTGACGGCGCCCACGGGAACGTAGACGTTTTCGGTCACGCCGCTGAAGCGGGCCTGGAATTCGATGAATTCGTTGCCCAGCACCAGGCGGTTGGTGGCCAGCGTGCCCACGTTCAGCGTGATCTGGCCGTCGCGCACATGGGCGACGGGCACCATGGTGTGCTCGTCGACCTGCACGGTGATATAGGGCGTATAGCCGTTATCGGTGCACCATTCGTGCAGCGCGCGGATCAGGTATGGTTTGGTCGAAGTTTCACCCATCACGCAACAGCCTTAGCGACGCATCACTTTTTCCGAAGGCGTCAGCGCTTCGATGTAGGCCGGACGCGAGAAGATGCGTTCGGCGTACTTTTGCAGCGGAGCCGCGTTCTTGGGCAGTTCGATGCCGTAGTGGTCCAGGCGCCACAGCAGCGGAGCCACGGCCACGTCGAGCATGGAGAATTCCTCGCCCAGCATGTACTTGTTCTTCAGCAGCATGGGGGCCAGCTGGGCCAGGCGGTCGCGGATGTTCTGGCGGGCGTTGGCCAGCTTCTTTTCGTCGGGCTTGGCGCTGCGGTCTTCCAGCGTCGAGACGTGGACGAACAGTTCCTTCTCGAAGTTGTAGAGGAACAGGCGGGTGCGGGCGCGCATGACCGGGTCGGCGGGCATCAGCTGGGGATGCGGGAAGCGCTCGTCGATGTACTCGTTGATGATGTTCGACTCGTACAGGACCAGGTCGCGTTCGACCAGAATGGGCACTTGACCGTACGGGTTCATCACCGAGATGTCTTCGGGCTTGTTGTACAGGTCGATGTCGCGGATCTCGAAATCCATGCCTTTTTCGAACAACACGAAGCGGCAGCGTTGCGAAAACGGACACGTGGTTCCGGAATAGAGCACCATCATGGCGGTAAGTCCTTTATTGAAAAACGAAAGGCCAGCGCCTTAATCTAGCAGGCGCTGGCCCCAATTGCCAGGCGGGATAGGCGTACAGCCCTATCCGCTGATGCCGTCCCCATTTGCAATCGGGGACGGATAAAAACCTGGCGGGGCGTTGCGGTTAGCGCACGTGTTTCCAGTACGAGGCGTTGAGGCGCCAGGTAACCAGGAAGAACAGCAGCAGGAACAACATGACACCGACGCCGAGACGGACGCGGAATGTCTGGACGGGTTCGGCCATCCAGGACATGAACGCAGTCAGGTCGGCGACGTCGTTGTCGTATGTTGCGACTTGGGCCGGGTTAGCGGCCTTGAATTTGGCATCGAAGGTGGCATGGCCGTGGTAGTTGGCTACCGGTTCGGCCTTGACCGTGGAAAAACCCTGTGCATCGTACACCGTGGTGACGCGTTCCCAGGTTTTGGGGGCGCCCGCCTTGCCTTCGACCTCGTGCATGGCGACGGTCGTGAGTTCGCGCGGACCCTGCACTTCCCAGAGCGCGTGGGGCATGCCCACCGACGGGAAGACCAGGTTGTTCCAGCCCGTGGGACGCGCCGTGTCGCGGTAGAAGGTGCGCAGGTAGGTGTAGATGTAGTCGGCGCCCGAGGGGCCGGCGTTCACGGATTTGGCGCGCGCGATCACGGACAAGTCCGGGGGCGTCGTGCCGAACCACTGCTTGGCGTCCTTCGGGGTCATGGCGACGTTCATCATGTCGCCGACCTTTTCGCCGGTGAACAGCAGGCTTTCCTTGATCTGCTGGTCGGTCAGCCCGATGTCCTTGAGCTTGTTGTAGCGCATCGAGGACGCGCTATGGCAGTTCAGGCAGTAGTTGACGAACAGCTTGGCTCCGTTCTGCAGCGACGACATGTCGTTGACGCGGTACGGGGCCTTGTCCAGGGGGTAGCCGCCTCCGGCGGCAAGGGTGGCGGTACACGTGAGCATCAAGGCCACGGCACCAATCAGCTTCTTGATCATGGTTAATCCGTTATCTGGTGGGCTCAGTGGGCGTGGAACGT
This sequence comes from Achromobacter aegrifaciens, assembly GCF_902859735.1. Lineage (GTDB taxonomy): Bacteria > Pseudomonadota > Gammaproteobacteria > Burkholderiales > Burkholderiaceae_B > Achromobacter > Achromobacter aegrifaciens. The sequence continues at coordinate 21,581 of NZ_CADIJY010000001.1, forward strand.
GACGCGGTCGGGCACCTTCTTGAAAGTGCCCAGGCGGCTCCATACCGGCATCAGGAAGAAGAATGCCAGGTACAGCAGCGTGCCGATTTGCGACGTGATGTTCAACGGCGGACTGGGCGGCTGCGTACCGATGTAGCCGAGCACCAGGAAGTTGACCATGAAGATGCCGTAGATCCACTTGTGCCAGGTCGGGCGGTAGCGGATCGACTTGACCGGGGAATGGTCCAGCCACGGCAGGAAGAACAGGATGACGACCGTGCCGCCCATGGCGACCACGCCCCAGAACTTGGCGTCGATCACGCGCAGCAGCACGGCCACGACGATCAGGATGCCGGGGACGGCGATACGCATGAAGCCCTTCAGGTTGCTCTTGACGAGCAGCGCGATGGCGCCCAGCACGGAAGCGCCCGCCAGCACCCAGGTGAACTCGTCGGTGGTGGCGCGCAGCATCGAGTAGAACGGCGTGAAGTACCAGACCGGCGCGATGTGCGGAGGCGTCTTCAGCGAGTCAGCAGGGATGAAGTTGTTGAACTCGAGGAAGTAGCCGCCCATTTCCGGCGCGAAGAACACGATGAACGCGAACACGAGCAGGAAGCCGGCCACGCCCATCAGGTCGTGGACCGAGTAGAACGGGTGGAACGGGATGCCGTCCTTCGGGCGGCCGTACTTGTCCTTCGGGCCTTGCTTGATCTCGATGCCGTCCGGGTTGTTCGAGCCGACTTCGTGCAGCGCCACCAGGTGGGCCGCGACCAGGCCCACCAGCACCAGCGGGATGGCGATGACGTGGAAGGCGAAGAAGCGGTTCAGCGTGGCATCCGACACGACGTAGTCGCCGCGGATCCAGATGGACAGCTCAGGGCCGATGAAGGGAATGGCCGCGAACAGGTTCACGATCACCTGCGCGCCCCAGTAGGACATCTGGCCCCAGGGCAGCAGATAGCCGAAGAAGGCTTCCGCCATCAGACAGAGGAAGATCGCGACGCCGAAGATCCACACGAGTTCACGCGGCTTGCGGTAGGAACCGTAAAGCAGCCCGCGCAGCATGTGCAGGTACACGACGACGAAGAACATCGACGCGCCGGTGGAGTGCATGTAGCGCACCAGCCAGCCCCACGGGACTTCGCGCATGATGTATTCGACGGACTGGAACGCGCGTTCGGCGTCCGGCTTGTAGTGCATGACCAGGAAGATGCCGGTCACGATCTGCAGCACCAGCACCAGCAGGGCCAGTGAGCCAAAGAAGTACCAGAAGTTGAAGTTCTTCGGTGCGTAGTACTCGGACAGATGGGCTTTCCAGGTGGAGGTCACCGGGAAGCGCCGGTCCAGCCAGCCCAACAGGCCTGTCGTCTCGACGGTTTTCTCGCCAGCCATGTAACGGCTCCTTCTCTAATACGTGGCGTATTTGTTTTACTTACGTAATTCGGGAAAAAAGCGCGACGCGCGCGTCAGGCCTTGTTGTCTTCATCGACGCCCACGATGATGCGGGTGTCGGTGAGATATTGGTACGGCGGGACTTCGAGGTTGTCGGGAGCGGGCTTGTTCTTGTAGACACGGCCGGCCAGATCGAACGTGGAGCCGTGGCAAGGACAGAGGAATCCGCCCTGCCAGTCGGCGCCCAGACTGCCGCCTTTCTCGAAGTGGGACGTGGGCGAGCAGCCGAGGTGGGTACAGATGCCGACGCAGACGAAGAGCTCGGGCTTGCGCGAGCGGCCTTCGTTTTCGGCGTATTTGGGCGTGAAGCCGGGGCGCTTGGAATCAGGATCGGCCAGCAAGGCGTCCTGGGTCTTGAGACCAGCGAGTTGTTCAGGCGACCGGTGGATGATCCAGACCGGTTTTCCGCGCCATTCAACCGTCTTCATGGTGCCGACGGGAATGTCGCCGACGTCCACTTCAACGGGAGCCCCGGCAGCGCGGGCCTTTTCGGAGGGAGAAAACGTGCTCACAAGCGGCACTGCCGTTGCGACACCTGCTACGCCACCCACAGCACAGGCGGTGGTAACCCAGAAACGTCGCGAAGGATCAGGTGGCAGGTTGGGATCAACCGCACCGTCATCATCGTGCACCAGCGTATCCTGACTCATCTTCCTATCCTTGTTGATGCGCCCGCTCTACGAGTAGCATCACTTCTGCGGCATCGGGTTCGCGGGAATTTGTAACAACATAGCAACCGCGTATTATAGCGCCAGCCCACTCACGGGCGTATCACGAAGGGAGTGCTTTTATGAGCAAAGCGACTGGTTTCGTCAAAGAATTCCGAGATTTCGCTGTCAAAGGCAACGCAGTGGACCTGGCGGTCGGTGTCATCATCGGCGCGGCGTTCGGCAAGATCGTCGATTCGCTGGTCAAGGACATCGTCATGCCGTTGGTCAACTTCATCCTCGGAGGCTCGGTCGATTTTTCGAACAAGTTCCTGGTTCTGTCGATGCCGGCCGGCTACAACGGCCCCATGACCTACGCCGACCTGACCAAGGCTGGCGCCAACGTTTTTGCGTGGGGTAACTTCGTCACGATCATCATCAACTTCGTGTTGCTGGCGTTCGTGATCTTCTGGATGGTCAAGGCCATCTACAAGGCCCGCACCAAGGCCGAGGAAGCGCCGGCGCCCGCTGCGACGCCCGAAGACGTGGCGCTGCTGCGCGAAATCCGCGATCTGCTCAAAAAGCCCTGATCCGATGCTGCCGCAGGCCCGGAATCCACGCAGACGCGGATCCGGGCGGCGGCTGGCGGACGTTCCCGCCGGCGCACGCCGGCCCCCGCTGAACGATCCGCTGCCTGTTTTCTTCCCCTAGTCCCGTTCCGCAGCCATTTGCCGTTCGACGCGCCGAGCGAACATGGCGAAGCTTGCGCGCACGATGCTGGGCTTGAGCAGGAAGTCGTGCGATTCGGCGGCCAGCGCATCGTTCACCGGTTTCACCTCGCCATAGGCGGCGGCCGCCTGCAGCTGATTGCGGGCGGCGCGTTCGATCAGCACCGACAGGTACAGCGCTTCCTCGATGCATGAGCCGGCCGCCAGAAAGCCATGGTTGGCCAGCAGGATGCTGCGCTTGGCGCCCAGCGCCGCCGAGATGATCTCGCCTTCCTGGTCGGCAATGGGCAGGCCGGGCCATTCCTTCAGATGAGCACAGTCGTTGTGGAACGGCGTCGCGTCCATGTGCGCGACGACCAGCGGCTGGCCCGTCATGGACAGCGTCGATACATGGGGCGGGTGCGTGTGGATGATGCATTGCACGTCGGGACGCTGGCGATAGACCCAGAAGTGAAAGCGCACGGCAGGGTTCGGCGTGCCGGGGCCGTCGAGCACTTCCATGTTGTCGTTGATGCGGATGACCGAGGCCGGGACGATCTCGTCGAAGGCCTGGGCCAAGGGCGTCGTCAGGAACGTGCCGTCTTCCTTGCGTACGGTGATCTGGCCCGCCAGCGTTTCCGAATGGCCTTCGCTGGCGAGAATGCGACAGCTCAGGGCCACCTTCTCTTCTTCGCTCCAGTTCCCGAAGTCGAGCTTGTTCGCGGAGCGCGCAAAGAAGGCGTCGGCATGGGCTTGTTTTTCCAGCATGGGGTCTCCTTGGGATAATGGCTCCATTACACGCCCGCCTCCGCCGCCAGCGATTGACCGATCACGAACGAGGGTTGACTCAATGCGACAGGAAGGCCGGCGCCTTTCGGCCAGTGTTGGCCGACCCGACTGAGTGTTCCGAGCATGCCACGCGCCCGCCAGACAGTGAATCCATCCGCCCGGCCCGCCTGTTCCGAGGCGGATCTGAACTTTGCGCCCCAGTTCCGCCCTTTCTATGCGCAGGAGATCGCTGGCTACGAGCGCGAACTGGACAAGCTGGTGCTGCCGGGCGAATTCAGGGCCCTGACCGAACCGCCCAGGCTGCTATTGCAGGCCTGCAGGCTGCGCGCGGGCGGGCTGGTGGTGAGTCTGGAGTCCACGCCGATCAGCGTGCAGCACCGCGCGGAACATGCGGCCGATCTGGAGCATGCGGAGTTCCTGGCGAGCTTTGTGATTGCCGGACACGGCGTCATCGTGCAGAACGATGCGACGCTGCCGCTGGAACCCGGCGACATCATCTTCCGCACGACCGCGCTGCCATCGGAAATCCGGATGTACACCGATTCGCGCATTGTGGTGGTCAAGGGGCCGCTGTCGCGCCTGTTGGGCGCGCACAGCCTGGCGATGTCGCAGTTCACCGCGCAGCGCGGCGTGGCCGTCCTGCCCATGGTGCAGACCGCCCATCGGTGCCTGCATCATGTGTTCTTCGACAAGGCGGAATCGAACCCGACGTCGTCGCTGTTTGCCGAACAGGCGCTGTTGGCGCTGCTGGCTTCGATCTACACCAGCCAGGCGCTGGAGAAGATACCGGGCGATGCGCGCGGGCCCGCCGATAACTGGCAGGTGCTGGCCAGCTACATCGATGCCCACATCACCGATCCGGAACTGTCGGTGCAGGCGGTGGCGGATGTGCTGCGCGTGACCACGCGCTGGGTGCACCGCTTGTTCAAGATGCGCTCGCTGCAATACACCAGCTACGTGCGTGAACGCCGTCTGCAGCTGGCCAGGGAAGCGCTGGAGGATCCGCGGCGTGCGCATGTCGAGGTCAAGGAGATCGCGGCCTCTTGCGGCTTTCAGCACGCGAGCCATTTCATCCGCCGCTTCCATGAACGCTTCGGCATGTCGCCGGCCTTGTACCGCAAGACTGCCAGAAGCGGCAACGGCGGCGCGTAGCGTCGCGCCGCCTGCTCTTGCCGTGCCTGCGCGTCAGGCGCGGCGCAGGTCCTGCGGCGTGGGCTTCATGAGAAACGCCGAGGTGCCGGCCACGATGCCGAGGAAGGCCAGATAGACGCCGACGGGAAGAATGCTGTCGAATTTCTGCACCAGCGTGGCCGAGATCAGCGGCGCCAGCCCGCCGCCGATGGCGGCCGAGAACTGGACCCCGATGGACAATCCGGAATAGCGCAGCTCTGCGGGAAACTGCGCGCTGTAGAGGCTGGATTGCGGCGCGATCATGATCGCGTAGTTGAAGGCCATGGCGACGAAGACGGCGAGACTGTATGCCATCAACGAACCGCTGCCGACCGCGAGAAAGATCGGAATGGCCATGAGTCCCAGCAGCATGCCGCCCCAGCCACAGACGCGGCGCGCGCCGATGCGGTCGGCCAGCACGCCGAACAGCGGAATGGTGAACATCAGCACGCCGGCGCCGTAGAGCAAGGCATGCAGCGCGTCGGCGCGGCTGAAGCCGAGCTTGGACACCGCGTAGGAAACCGAGAACACCAGGAAGGTGTAGATCAGCGTGACCTCGGCGATCTTGCAGCCTATGCACAGCAGCAGCGATTTGCCGTGCGCGCGCAGCAGTTCACCCAGGGGCATCTTGTCTTGCACGGACTGTCTGTTGCGCGCCTTCTCGCGCTTGACCTCTTCGAATTCAGGCGATTCGTCGATGCCGTGGCGGATGAACAGGCCGACGACGATGAGCACGGCGCTGGCCAGGAACGGCAGGCGCCAGCCCCAGGACAGGAAGTCCTCTTCCGGCAGCCGCGTCACCAGCGCGAAGGAACCGACCGACAGCAGGATGCCCAGAGGCGCGCCCACCAGCGGCAGGCTGCCGAAGAATGCCTTCCATTTGGGCGGCGCGTGTTCGACCGCCATCAGCATGGCGCCGCCCATTTCGCCGCCGAACGACAGTCCCTGGCCGATGCGCAGCGCCACCAGCAGCACCGCCGCCGAGATGCCGATCTGTTCATAGGTCGGCAGCAGTCCGATGAGCACCGTGCATATGCCCATCAGCAGCAGGCTGAGAGTCAGCATGGACTTGCGGCCGATGCGGTCGCCGAAATGGCCGAAGAGGATGCCGCCGATGGGCCGCGCCAGCATGCCGCTGGCGAAGGCTCCGAAGGCGGCCAGCGTGCCGGTCGCGGGATCGAACTGCGGGAAGAAAATCTTGTTGAACACCAGCGCCGCGGCGGTACCGTAGGCGAGGAAGTCGAAGGCTTCCACGGCGGTGCCGATGACCGTGGCAACGGCGACCCGGAACAGATTCGGTTTCTTGTGTGATTGGGCTATAGGCTGCGCGGCCTGGATGGCGTCCATGTCGTTCCCTCTTGTCTTGTAATAGTGGTTTTTGTCGTTGTGCGCGGGCCTCAGGGACCCGGTGGCACATACCCCGGCAACTGCTGTATGCGCTTGCGCCACGCCGCGATGGCGGGATAGGCGTCGATGTCGACGGCGGCTTCCTCGGCCAGCGCCAGGTAGCCGTAGCAGGCAATGTCGGCCACGGTCGGCGCATCGCCGCCCGCCAGCCAGGCGTGGCCCGCAAGACGCTGGTTCAGGCGTTGCAGCACGCGGTCGGTGCGGGCCTGCATGCCAGGCACGTCGAGCAGGGCCTCGCTTACGCCCAGGTGGTGCGCGGCTTCGGCGTTGCTGACGACGTGTGTCAGGCGCAGCGGCTGGAGGCTGTTGGCGATCTCGTTGGCGGATACCGACATCCAGGCATGCATGGCGCCGATGCGCGGCAGCGGCGCCAGCCATTCGGGGGCGTAGTGATGCGCCAGATGCAGCAGGATGGCGTGGCTGTCCCAGATGGCGGTGTCGCCATCGGTCAGCGCGGGGATCTGCTGGAAGGCGCTGACGCGCTCGAATTCCGCGGTCTGGTTCTTGCGGGCCAGCACGTCGACGAACCGGCTTTGGTAGTCCCGGCCGATGAGCGCAAGAAAGAGGCGCACCTTGTAGCAGTTGCCGGAGCGCGGGTGGTCGTAGAGGGTCAGCATTCAATGGCTCCGTGTGTAGGAGGCCCGGCCGGAAAGGGCCGGCAGCGGGCGGCTGCATGGAATGCTAGGGCTGTGGACTGGGTGCGGAATTGACAGGGAGAGAACCGCGATTGACCAGATGCGACGCACAGGCGCCGCCTTGATCGCGCCCTCTGGTTTTCCCCTAGCCGAGTCCTGCCGATTCGGGCGCGAGCGGCGCGCACGGCCATAGCGCGCCGTGCAATGAAAACGCCCCCTTGCGGGGGCGTGTTTTTGGGGGCGCTGCTGGTTATGCCGGGTTGTCGATGTCGACGAATTCGACCTTGATACCGAAATGTTCCGCGACCGCCTGGCCCAGCGCCTGCGCGCCGTAGCGTTCGGTGGCATGGTGGCCTGCGGCGATGAAGCCCACGCCGGTTTCGCGCGCCAGGTGCACCGTGGATTCGGAGACCTCACCCGTGATGTAGGCGCTGGCGCCTGCGTCCGCCGCATCGCCCAGCATGCCTTGCGCGCCGCCCGTGCACCAGGCCACGCGCGCCAGCGGCATGTCCGGGTCGCCCACCACCAGCGGCTGGCGGCCCAGGCGCTCGGCCACGCGCTCGCCCAACTGGCCCAGCGTCGCCACGCCTTGCGCGGCGCCCAGCCAGACCAGGTTGTCGGGGCCACAGGTTTGCGGCGCGCCATCGTCGCGCAGCGCGGGCGTCAGGCCCAGCACGCGCGCCAGCTGAGCGTTGTTGCCCAGCGTAGGATGCGCGTCCAGCGGCAGATGGTAGGCGTACAGGTTCAGGTCGTTTTTCAGGGCCAGGGCCATGCGCGCGCGGCGCGTACCGATGACGCGGCGGTCCTCGTTGCGCCAGAGCCAGCCGTGGTGCACCAGCACCGCATCCGCGCCGCGCTCGACCGCCACGCGCAGCAGGGCTTCGCTGGCCGTGACTCCGGCGATAATGTGTGCGATTTCGGATCGGCCTTCCACCTGCAGCCCGTTGGGGCAATAGTCCTTGAAGCGCGCCGCTTGCAGGGTGTCGTCCAGCCAGTTGGCCAGGACGTGGGAGTCCACTTTACTCATAGCTAGTCCTATCAGAATCATGCGCCGATATTGGCTGATCTTTGCTCAGGCCGTCACGGTCTGCCTGGGTATTCTATTCGTCGTGACGACCTTGCGGCCCGACCTGCTGCGGCTGGCCGGACCCGCGGCGGGGCCGCAGTCCGCAGCGGCCGCCGCAAGACCGCCCGCTGCGCGCACCCAGGCCACGGCGTCCTATGCCGAGGGCGTGGCCCGCGCGGCTCCTTCCGTGGTCAACGTATACACCACCAAGCACGTTAACGTGCCGCTGATTCCGCTGCCCGACGATCCGGTGCTGCGCCAGTTCTTTGGCCAGGTGCCCGGCGTGACCCGGCGGCAGGCCTCGACCAGCCTGGGGTCCGGCGTGATCGTGAACCAGGACGGCTACGTGCTGACCAACTACCACGTGGTGCAGGCCGCGGAAGCGATCGAGGTTGCGCTGTCCGATGGCCGCCGCGATACCGCGAAAGTGGTGGGCGCGGATCCGGACACCGATCTGGCCGTGCTGAAGCTGGCCACCTTGCGCGCCCTGCCCGCTGCCACGCTGGCGCCGGACCGGGGCTTGCGCGTGGGCGACGTGGTGCTGGCCATCGGCAATCCGTTCGGCGTGGGGCAGACCACCACGCTGGGCATCGTGTCGGCGCTGGGCCGCAACGGACTGGGCCTGAACACCTACGAGAACTTCATTCAGACCGACGCGGCGATCAACCCCGGCAATTCCGGCGGCGCGCTGGTCGACGCCGCCGGCAATCTGGTGGGCATCAACACCGCCATTTATTCCGAATCAGGCGGGTCGATGGGCATAGGCTTCGCCACCCCCATCGAGATCGCGCGCAAGGTCATGGACGAGATCGTCAAGACCGGCGCGGTCAAGCGCGGCTGGCTGGGCGTGGAGCCGCAGGACGTGACCCCGGAGCTGGCACGCGCCTTTGGGCTGGACCGCGACACCACCGGCGTGATCATCGCTGGCGTGATGCGCGACGGGCCGGCGGCGCGCGGCGGCCTGCGGGTGGGCGACATCGTGCAGTCGGTCAACGGCAAGCGGATGATGGATACCGCCAGCCTGCTGTCGGAGATCGCGCAGCTGCCGCCGGGCCAGAGCGCCAAGCTGGGAATATTGCGCAGCGGCAAGCCGGCCGAGCTGGCCGTGGTGGTGGGTACGCGCCCGGGCAAGCCGCGCTAGGACGGGGCCGGGTCTGCGGGCGGGGGCTCAGGTCGCGGCGGGATCTTTGGCCATCAGGCGCACCGCCGACAGGATGGCTTTCTTGGTGCTTTCGGATTGGGTGCGCAGCAGCGCCCATATTTCCGTGCAATAACCGTCCGGGGCATGGTCCGGCGGGAATGCGCTGTCTTGCGGTGTATCCCCACCCGGCCCCACGCCGTCGGTCAGCCACGGCACGCTGGTGTCCAGCGCCCGCGCCAGCCGCAGCAAGGTGGCGCGAGACGGCGAGTAGCAGTCTTCGCGCATGAGGATCCGATGGATGCACGATTGCGGCACGCCGGAAATGCGCGCCAGCTGGTTCTGGCTTTTGATGCCGCGCCAGCGCATCAGGGTATGCAGTCTTTGGGCGAGTGACATAAGGGCAATGTAGAGTTGCCGCAGGCCGCCCACAAGGTGAAACGGTCCTGCTTTGTGGGCAGGACCGTCCGAAGGGATCAGTGGCGTTCTGTCAGCGAGTCCGAACCGGCCTCGCTCTCTGCTTCTGGTTTGGGAGTGACCAGCCGGGCGCAGATCAGCCCGACCTCATACAGCAGGCACAAAGGCACTGCCAGCATGAACTGGCTGACCACGTCGGGCGGCGTGACCACGGCGGCGATGATGAAGGCCCCCACCACCACGTAGCCGCGCGCTGCCTTCAGCTTGGACAGTTCGACCACGCCCATCTTCACCAGCAGCACCACGGCCACGGGCACTTCGAAGGTGATGCCGAAGGCCATGAACATCGTCATGACGAAGCTCAGGTAGGCCTCGATGTCCGGCGCCGGCGTAATGGACTGCGGCGCGAACGTGGCGATGAAGTGGAACACCGTGCGGAACACCACGAAATAGCAGAACGCCATGCCCGCGATGAACAGAAAAGTGCTGGAAACGATAAGCGGTAGCGCCAGGCGCTTCTCGTGCCGGTACAGGCCGGGCGCCACGAAGGCCCAGGCCTGGTACAGCACCACGGGCAGCGCCAGGATGAACGCAGCCATCATCGTGACCTTGACGGGCACCATGAACGGCGTGATGACGCCGGTGGCGATCATGCGCGTGCCTTCGGGCAGCGAAGCCAGCATCGGCTGGGCCAGCACGTCGTAGATGGCCGACGCGCCGGGGTAGATGAACAGCACGATGAATATGCCGATCACGGCGGCGGCGGCGCGCAGCAGGCGGGTGCGCAGCTCGACCAGGTGGGAGATGAAGGTCTCCTGCTGGCCTTCTTCTTGGGAGGCGTCCTGGGTCACGTCGGGGTTCCGGAGGGCGCAACGGGCTTGGCGGCGGGCGCGGCGTCGTCGGCCTTGGGCGCGCTGGGCGCGGGTTGTTGGGTTGCGGCAGGCGCAGGCGCAGCCACCGGCGGCAGATCCAGGTCCAGGCTGTGGTTCTGGCCGGGCGGCGGCGCGATGCTGCGTTCGGGATCGGCAGGCGTTTCGCTGGCCACGGCCGGTTCGGCCTTGATGTTAGCTTCGCGCGCGACTTCGTCGAGTTCCGCGCGGAACTGCTGGACGGGTTCCTGCAGCGAGGCCTGGGTTTCGTTCAGCGACTTCTGCACGCCCTGGGCGGCATCTTCCATTTCGCTCTTGAACTTGCGCAGTTCGTCGAGCTCGATTTCGCGCTGGATATCGGATTTCACGTCATTGACGTAACGCTGCGCGCGCCCGAGCAGGTGGCCGACGGTGCGGGCAACCTTGGGCAGGCGTTCGGGGCCGATGACGATCAGGGCGATGACGCCGATCACCATCAGTTCAGTGAAGCTGACATCAAACATTCGACGGCCGCTCGGGAGTGGATGCAATAAGGGCCGGCCTGTTCAGGACGGCCCGGGAGCCGAGCAGGCGCTCAGGAGTTGGATTTTTCCTTGGCCTGCACGTCGATGGTGTCGCCGGAGACGCGTTGTTGCGCGATCGGTTCGGCCGGCTTGTCGCCGCCGTTGGCGTCCTTCATGCCTTCCTTGAAGCCCTTGACCGCGCCGCCGAGGTCCGAGCCGATGTTGCGCAGCTTCTTGGTGCCGAAAATCAGCGCCACGATGACCAGGACAACCAACCAATGCCAGATGCTGAAACTACCCATGATGTTTCTCCGAATTACGCGTTGGGGGCCACGCGCCCTTTCCAGGGTCGCGAGCCGCCGATGATGTGGAAATGCAGATGCGGGACTTCCTGGCCGCCTTCGACGCCAGAATTGATCATGATGCGAAATCCGCCATCAGGGCCCGGATTGCAACCGTTTTCAGCGGCTAACCGCGGCGCTAACGACATCATTCTACCCAACCATTCTGCGTCCTCCCCCTTAATATCCTGCATGGATGTGACATGACGTCGAGGGATCAGCAATAAATGTACCGGCGCGGCCGGATTAATGTCGTGGAACGCAACAAAGTCCTCGTCCTCGTAGATTTTCTTGGACGGGATGTCGCCAGCGGCGATCTTGCAGAAAATACAGTTGTCGCTCATTTTTCCGGGTTCCGTGTTCAATCTTGCGGGCGGCTTGCCTTTTCCACCAGGCCGGACAGGCCCTCGCGGCGAGCCAGTTCGGCCAGTACGTCTTCGGGCCGAAGCTTGAAATGGGTCAAGGCCACCAGGCAATGGAACCACAGGTCGGCGGTTTCGCTGACGATGCGGTCGGGCACGCCGTCCTTGGCGGCCATGACCAGTTCGGTGGCTTCTTCGCCGATCTTCTTGAGGAAGGCGTCCGGGCCTTTGGCCAGCAGCTTGGCGGAATAGGAGGCTTGGGGATCGCCGCCGTTTTCGGGACGGCGGGTTTCCAGGGTATCGGCGATGCGCGCGAGGATTTCGGCGGCGCTTGCGGCTTGAGCGGTCATTTGTAGATCAGTTCGGGGTCTTTCAGCACGGGGTCCACCGTGATCCAGGATGCCTGGTCGGTCTGGCCTTCCAGGCGGCGGTAGAAGCAGCTGGCGCGCCCGGTATGGCAGGCGATGCCGCCTTGCTGGTGGATCTTGAGCAGGATCACGTCGCCGTCGCAGTCCAGGCGCAGTTCATGGACTTCCTGGGCATGGCCGGACTCTTCGCCCTTGCGCCAGAGGCGCTGGCGGGAACGCGACCAGTAAACGGCGCGCCCGGTGGCGGCCGTTTCGGCGAGCGATTCGCGGTTCATCCAGGCTACCATCAGGATCTGGCCGTTTTCGGCGTCCTGCGCGATGGCGGGTATCAGGCCGTTTTCGTCGAAGACGACATCGGCCATCCAGGCGGGTTCGTTGCTCATCTCATTCATCCGTTGTCCTCGCGCGGCGCCTTGCAGGCCGCCACTGGCGCGTGGGGACTCATAATCTTACGGCAATACCTTGTTGCACGCCTGAGAGGGGCCTCCCAAACTGATCCAGACTATCCCCAATCCAGGCCAGCCGAGCTGGGTTTTTCAATGCGTGCCAAGCAATCCGGCCTATGCAATTCGAGGCGCCACACAAGCGGGGCCGCGCGGAGCCGGGCTCTGCCGGTCCGCTGCGGCGCCCCCCTGGGGGGGAAGCGCCGCAGGCGCTTCGGGGGGGCTACATCCGGACCGGGATGCCCTGCTCAGCCATGAAGTGCTTGCACTCGCCCACAGTGTGCTGGCCGAAGTGGAAGATGCTGGCGGCCAGCACCGCGCTGGCGCGGCCGGTGGTGACGCCGTCGGCCAGATGCTGCAGGTTGCCCACGCCGCCGGAGGCGATGACGGGCACGGGCACGGCGTCCGAGACGGCGCGGGTGAGTTCCAGGTCGAAACCGGACTTGGTGCCGTCACGGTCCATGCTGGTCAGCAGGATTTCGCCGGCGCCGTAGGCGGCCATGCGGCGCGCCCAGGCCACGGCGTCCAGCCCGGTGGCCTTGCGGCCGCCGTGGGTGAAGACTTCCCAGCGGGCGGGTTCGCCCGCGGCCGAGACGCGGCGCGCGTCGATCGCCACCACCACGCATTGCGAGCCGTGGTAGTCCGAGGCGGCCCGGACCAGTTCCGGATTGGCCACGGCGGCGCTGTTGATGCTGATCTTGTCGGCGCCGGCATTCAGCAGGCGCTGGATGTCGGACACCTGGCGCACGCCGCCGCCCACCGTCAGCGGAATGAAGACCTGCGAGGCCACCTGCTCGATGATGGGCAGGATCAGGTCGCGGCCGTCGCTGGTGGCGGTGATGTCGAGGAAGGTGAGTTCGTCGGCGCCCTGTTCGTTGTAGCGGCGGGCGATCTCGACGGGGTCGCCCGCGTCGAGCAGGTTGACGAAGTTCACGCCCTTGACGACGCGGCCCGCGGTGACGTCAAGGCAGGGAATGATGCGGCGGGTCAGCGCGCTTTGCACGGGCGCGCCGGCCGCGGGGGTGCTGCTGGAGGTGGTCATTTTGCCAGTTCGTCGGCGCGTGCCTGCGCCGCTTGGAAGTCGAGCGTGCCTTCGTAGATGCTGCGGCCCAGGATGGCGCCTTCGACGCCGTCTTCCTCGACGGCGCAGAGAGCTTCGATGTCCTGGATGCCGGCGATGCCGCCCGATGCGTAGACCGGGATGCGCACGTGCTGGGCCAGGCGGACCGTGGCTTCGACGTTGACGCCGGACAGCATGCCGTCGCGGCCGATGTCCGTGTAGATGATGGCTTCGCAGCCGTAGTCCTCGAACTTCTTGGCCAGATCGAGCACGTCGTGGCGGGTCAGCTTGCTCCAGCCGTCGGTGGCGATCTTGCCGTCGCGGGCGTCCAGGCCGACGATGATCTGGCCCGGGAAGGCGCCGCAGGCGTCCTGCAGGAAGCCGGGATTCTTGACCGCGGCCGTGCCGATGATCACGTAGGAGATGCCGGCGTCGAGGTAGCGTTCGATGGTGTCGAGGTCGCGGATGCCGCCGCCGATCTGCACGGGGATGTCGTCGCCGACAGCGTCCAGGATCGCCTTGATGGGGGCTTCGTTCTTGGGTTTGCCGGCGACGGCGCCGTTCAGGTCGACCAGATGCAGGCGGCGAGCGCCTTGGTCGAGCCAGCGTGTGGCCATGGCGGCGGGGTCTTCAGAGAACACCGTTGCATCGTCCAGGTCACCCTGGCGCAGGCGCACGCAGCGCCCGTCTTTGAGATCGATGGCGGGGATCAGCAGCATGGTGGGCAGCGAAAAAATATATGGGTTGAAAGGGCTGGCGGGCGTGGGCTCGGAGCCTACGGCTGCCAGTCTACAAAATTGCGATACAGGCGCAAACCGTGCTCGGCGCTCTTTTCGGGATGAAACTGCACCGCGAAAATGTTAGCTGCCGCCACCGCGCAGGTAAAGGCAAGGCCATACTCGGTTTCACCAACAGTCAGGTCCGGATCTTCCGGGTCGGCGTAGTAGCTATGGACGAAATAGAAGTGCGTTTCGTCCGGAATGCCGGCCCAGATAGGATGAGAGCGCGTCTGGCGCACTTTGTTCCATCCCATGTGCGGGACCTTGAGGCGCTCGGGGCGGGTGTCGGCCAGTCCGGCGCCGCCGGCGTCGGTCAGGCAGGCCGCGTCATCGCTGACGGGATCGGCAAAGCCGGGGCCCGAGAAGCGGCGCACCACGCCGGGGAACAGCCCCAGGCAGGAGGTGCCGCCTTCCTCGCTGGAATCGAACAGCATCTGTTCGCCCACGCAGACGCCCAGCAGAGGCTTCTCGCGCGCGGCGCGCACCACGGCCTCGCGCAGGCCGGATTCGTTCAGGGTGCGCATGCAGTCCGCCATGGCGCCCTGGCCGGGAAACACGACGCGGTCGGCCGCGGCGATTTCCTGGGGCTGGCTGCAGATGCGGATGTCGGCATCGGGGGCGGCGTATTTCAGGGCGCGGGCGACGGAATGGAAATTGCCCATTCCGTAGTCGACGATGGCGATAGTGGTCACTTCTTTCTGCCTGCTGCGGGTGGATGGCGGAGGTGTTACAGCACGCCCTTGGTGGAGGGCACGACGTCGCCCATGCGGGGATCGACTTCCATGGCCATGCGCAGGGCGCGGCCACAGGCCTTGAAGACCGTTTCCGCCTGGTGGTGGGCGTTGACGCCGCGCAGGTTGTCGATGTGCAGCGTGATCAGGGCGTGGTTGACCAGGCCCTGGAAGAATTCGCGCGTCAGGTCCACGTCGAAGTCGCCGATGCGGGCGCGGGTGAAGGGGATGTGGTATTCCAGGCCCGGGCGGCCGGAGAAGTCCACCACCACGCGCGACAGCGCTTCGTCCAGCGGCACGTAGGCGTGACCGTAGCGGCGCAGGCCGGCCTTGGTGCCGACCGCCTTGGCGATGGCCATGCCCAGCGTGATGCCCACGTCTTCCACCGTATGGTGCGCGTCGATGTGCAGATCGCCTTCCGCCTTGATGTCGAGGTCGATCAGGCCGTGGCGGGCGATCTGGTCCAGCATGTGGTCCAGGAACGGCACGCCGGTGTCGATCGTCTGCTTGCCGGTGCCGTCGATATTGACGGCCACGCGGATGCGGGTTTCGTTGGTGTTGCGGGTGATCTCAGCGGTACGCATGTTAAGCACTCAAAATCTCTTGCAGGGCGGATAGCAAGGCGGCGTTTTCGGCCGGGGCGCCCACCGAGATGCGCAGGCAGTCGGCCAGCAGCGGATGGGCGTTGGAGAAGTTGCGAATCAATATTTTGCGCGTTTTCAGGGCAAGATGCACGGCGTTGCCGTCCAGCTTGCCGGAAAAGCGGGCAAGAACGAAGTTGCCGGCGGAAGGGAATACCCGCACCCCGGGCAGTTGGGCCAGGGCGGCGGCCAGCGGTTCGCGGTCTGCGCGCAGGCGGGCGGCCTGTTCGTCCAGCACCGGCTTGTGGCGCAGCACGGCCGACAGCGTGGCCTGGGTCAGCACGTCCAGGTTGTAGGGCGGGCGGACCTTGTTCAGTTCCGCGATCCAGGCTGGGTGGCCGGCCAGGTAGCCGAAGCGCAGGCCGGCCAGGCCGATCTTGGACACCGTGCGCATGACGACCACGTTCGGCGCGTCCAGCACCTGCGGCATCCAGGTGTGGCCGGCGAAGGGCTGGTAGGCCTCGTCCAGCACCACCAGGCCGGGGGCGGAGGCGATGATGGCCGCTACATCCTCATCGGACCAGAGGCCGCCGGTGGGGTTATTGGGCACGGCCAGGAACACCACTTTGGGCTGGTGTTCCTGGATGGCGGCCAGCATGGCCGGCAAGTCCAGGGTCAGGTCGGCCGTCAGCGGCACGCCGACGAAGCGGGCGTGGTCGAAGCGCGCGGCCATGTCGAAGTAGACGAACGACGGCCAGGGCGACAGCACCGTGTCACCCGGATTGCAGCAGGCCTGCACCACGATGTGGATGAGCTCGTCCGAGCCGTTGCCGAACAGCACGTCTGCCCCATCCGGCACGCCGAAGGCCGCTTTCACGGCCGCTTGCAGCGCCGACAGGTCAGCCGCGGGGTAACGGTTCAGCGGCGTGTCGCGCACGGCGCGGGCGATGTCGTCGCGAACCGCCTCGGGCAGTTCGTAGGGGCATTCCATGGCGTCGAGCTTGATGCAGCCCTCGGCATGGGCCACGGGATAGGCGGCCAGCTCGCGGATGTCCGCCCGGACGGTGCCGGCGATGCGGCCCGGCACGGTCATGGCTGGTCGATCCGGTATTGGGCGCTGGCGGCATGCGCCTGCAGGCCCTCGCCCAGCGCCAGTTCGGCGGCGATGCGGCCCAGCTTCTGGGCGCCCTGGTGCGAAACCTGGATCAGGCTGGAGCGCTTCTGGAAGTCATAGACGCCCAGCGGCGAGGAAAAGCGCGCAGTGCGCGAGGTCGGCAGCACGTGGTTGGGACCGGCGCAGTAGTCGCCCAGCGATTCGGAGCTGAAGCGGCCCATGAAGATGGCGCCTGCGTGGCGGATCTGCGCGGTCCATTTTTCGGGGTTCTCGGTGGAGATCTCGAGGTGCTCGGGAGCGATGTCGTTGGCGATCCGGCAGGCTTCTTCGAGATCCTGGACCAGGATCAGCGCGCCGCGGTTGGCCAGGCTGACGCGCAGGATGTCGGCGCGCGGCATGGTGGGCAACAGGCGTTCGATCGAGGCCTGCACTTCTTCGATGAAGGCGGCGTCCGGGCACAGCAGGATGGATTGCGCCAGTTCATCGTGCTCGGCCTGGGAGAACAGGTCCATGGCGATCCAGTCGGCCGGCGTCTTGCCGTCGCAGATGACCAGGATTTCGCTGGGGCCGGCGATCATGTCGATGCCGACCACGCCGAACACGCGGCGCTTGGCGGCGGCGACGTAGGCGTTGCCCGGGCCGACGATCTTGTCCACGGCCGGCACGGTGGCGGTGCCGTAGGCCAGCGCGCCCACGGCCTGCGCGCCGCCGATGGCGAAGACGCGGTCCACGCCGGCGATGGCCGCGGCGGCCAGCACGATGGGATTGCGCACGCCGTCCGGCGTGGGCGTGACCATGACCAGTTCCTGCACGCCCGCGACCTTGGCCGGAATGGCGTTCATCAGCACCGAGGACGGATAGGCGGCCTTGCCGCCGGGCACATACAGGCCCACGCGGTCCAGCGGAGTCACCTGCTGGCCCAGCATGGTGCCGTCGGCATCCGTGTAGGTCCAGGTCTCGGCGCGCTGGCGTTCGTGGTAGCTGCGCACGCGGTCGGCGGCGGCTTCCAGCGCGTTGCGCTGAGCGGCGGGCAGCGCGGCCAGGGCCGCCTGCCAGTCCGCCTTGGGGATCTCCAGCGTCTGGGCCGATGCGCCGGGCATGCGGTCAAAGCGCTGCGTGTATTCCACCAGCGCGGCGTCGCCGCGGGCGCGCACGTCGGCCAGGATGCCGGCCGCGGCGCGGTCGATGGATTCGTCCTCGGTGGCTTCGAAGGCCAGCAGCGTGGACAGGGCGGATTTGAATCCGGGATCGCGGGAGTCGAGACGATTGATCAGGGCCATGGCGTCATGGAGCAAGCAGGTAACGGCCGCCGCGGCGTCGCGGCGGGCGAGGGTCAGGCGTTGCGGGCAGCGGCTCTTTCGAAGGCGTCCAGCAGCGGTTGCAGGCGGGCGCCGCGGGTCTTCAGCGCGGCCTGGTTGACGATCAGGCGCGAGGAGATCGGCATGATGTCTTCCACCGCGACCAGGTCGTTGGCGCGCAGGGTGCCGCCGGTGGACACCAGGTCCACGATGCAGTCGGCCAGTCCCACCAGCGGCGCCAGTTCCATCGAACCATACAGCTTGATGATGTCCACGTACACACCCTTGGCCGCGAAGTGTTCACGGGCTGACTGCACGTATTTGGTGGCCACGCGCAAACGCGCGCCCTGGTGGACGGCGCCTTCGTAGTCGAAGCCCTTGCGCACGGCCACGGCCAGGCGGCACTTGGCGATGTTCAGGTCGATCGGCTGATACAGGCCGCCGGGCTGCTCCTTGGCGTGCTCGATGAGCACGTCCTTGCCCGCGATGCCGAGGTCGGCCGCGCCGTACTGCACATAGGTGGGCACGTCCGAGGCGCGCACGATGATCAGGCGCAGGCCGGGGTCGCTGGTGGGCAGGATCAGCTTGCGCGAGCTTTCGGGATTCTCGGGGACTTCGATGCCGGCCTCGGCCAAGAGCGGCATGGTTTCTTCGAAGATGCGCCCTTTGGACAGGGCCAGGGTCAAGGGGGGGATGACGGTGGCATCGTTCATGCCTGTTCCTTGGTGACGCGTTGGATGTTCGCGCCCAGGGCGCGCAGTTTGACTTCCATCTGGTCGTAGCCGCGATCCAGGTGGTAGATGCGGTCGACCAGGGTTTCGCCTTCGGCCGCGAGGCCGGCGATGACCAGGCTGGCCGAGGCGCGCAGGTCGGTGGCCATGACGGTGGCGCCCGACAGCTTCGGCACGCCGCGCACGATGGCGGTGTGGCCGTCGATGTCGATGTCCGCGCCCATGCGGCGCAGTTCCTGCACGTGCATGTAGCGGTTTTCGAAGATGGTCTCGACGACGACCGAGGTGCCTTCGGCCACGGCGTTCAGCGCCATGACCTGGGCCTGCATGTCGGTGGCGAAGCCGGGGTACTCCAGCGTGCGAAAGCCCACGGCGCGAGGGCGCGAGGACATGGCGCAGCGGATCCAGTCGGGGCCGGTCTCGATGGTGAGGCCGGCCTCGGTCAGCTTGCCCAGCGTGGCGCCGAGGATGTCCGCGTCGGTATTGCGCAGGACGATGTCGCCGCCCGCCGCGCCGACGGCGCACAGGAAGGTGCCGGCTTCGATGCGGTCGGAGATGACGCGGTGTTCGGCGCCATGCAGGCGCTCGACGCCGTCGATCACGATGCGGCTGGTGCCGTGGCCCTGGATGCGAGCGCCCATCTTGATGAGCAGTTCGGCCAGGTCCACCACTTCCGGTTCGCAGGCGGCGTTTTCCAGCACGGTCCGGCCTTCGGCCAGCACGGCGGCCATCAGCAGGTTCTCGGTGCCGGTGACGGTGACCATGTCGGTGCGCACGGAGGCGCCCTTCAGGCGCTTGGCGCGCGCCACCACGAAGCCGTGTTCGATGCTGATTTCCGCGCCGAGCGCGGCCAGGCCCTTGATGTGCTGGTCCACGGGGCGCTGGCCAATGCTGCAGCCGCCGGGCAGGCTGACGCGGGCTTCGCCGAAGCGCGCCAGCAGCGGGCCCAGCACCAGGATGGAGGCCCGCATGGTCTTGACCAGATCGTAGGGAGCTTCCAGCTTGTCGACCTGGTTGGCCTGCAGCGTGACCGTGCCGTCCGCGTCACGCTCGGCGCGCATGCCCATGCGGCCCAGCAGGCGCAGCATGGTGGCCGTGTCGTTCAGGTGCGGCACGTTGCTGAGGGTCAGCGCGTCGGCGGTCAGCAGGCCTGCGCACAGGATGGGCAGGGCCGAGTTCTTGGCGCCGGAGATGGAGATTTCGCCTTGCAGGCGCGAACCTCCGGTGATGCGTAGCTTGTCCATTACTTGCCTGCTTGCTGGTATTCGGCGGGAGTCAGGGTGCGCATGGACAGCGCATGGATCTCGGCCTTCATGCGGTCGCCGAGCGCGGCATAGACCAGCTGGTGGCGCTGGATCAGGCGCTTGCCTTCGAATGCAGTGCTGACGATGACCGCGTCGAAATGCGAGCCGTCGCCTTGCACGTCGAGATGTTCACAGGGCAGGCCGTCCGCGATGTATTGGCGGACTTGCGCGGGAGTGGGAAGCATGGACGTCAGTTCCTGAGTTTGTAGCCGCTGGCCAGTAGCCGCAGCGCATAGAGCGATAGCGCGAGGAACACCCCCGTCACCACCGCCAGGCTGCGCCAGGGGGAGACGTCCGACACCGAGAAGAATCCGTAGCGGAAGCCGTCGATGGTGTAGAAGATGGGGTTCCAATGGGACACGCCCTGCCAGAAGGCGGGGAGCGTGTGGATGGAATAGAACACGCCGGACAGGAAGGTGGCCGGCATGATGAGGAAGTTCTGGAAGGCCGCGAGCTGGTCGAATTTTTCGGACCAGAGGCCCGCGATCAGGCCCAGCACGCCCATGATGCCGCAGGCCAGCACGGCGAAGACGGCCAGCCACAGCGGGTGGGCGGGAATCAGCGACACGAAGAACAGCGCCACCACCCACACGCACAGCCCGACCGCGAGGCCGCGCACGATCGCCGCCAGCACATAGGCGGCGAAGATGTCGCGGTGCGACAGCGGCGGCAGCAGCATGAAGACCAGGTTGCCCGTGATGCGGCTCTGGATCAGCGACGACGAGGGATTGGCGAAGGCGTTCTGCAGCATGCTCATCATCATGAGCCCGGGAATCAGGAACGCCGTGTAGGGCACGCTGCCATACACCATGACGCGCCCTTCCAGCACGTGGGCGAAGACCAGCAGGTACAGCAGCGCGGTGATGACGGGCGCGGCGATGGTCTGGAAGCTGACCTTCCAGAAGCGCAGCAATTCCTTGCGCAGCAAGGTCGGGAAGCCGGAGCCCGCATCCAGGCGGGGCTGCACCAGCGGCTGGCTGGCGGTCGCGGCGGGCTGGGTCATGACGAGATCTCTTCGGGTTGCAGGGCGGGCGCGGGTTGCTCGTCGCCTTCGTGCATGATGCGCACGAAGGCGTCTTCCAGGTCGACCCCGCCGACGCGGGCCATCAAGGCCTGGGTGGTGTCCAGCGCCACGATGCGGCCGCGCTTGAGCATGGCGATGCGGCCGCACAGGGCTTCCGCTTCTTCCAGGTAGTGGGTGGTCAGCATGATGGTGTGGCCGGCCTTGTTCAGGCGCGAAATGAATTCCCACAGCGTGCGCCGGAGGTCCACGTCGACGCCGGCGGTGGGTTCGTCCAGCACGATCACGGGCGGGCGGTGCACCAGCGCCTGGGCCACCAGCACGCGGCGCTTCATGCCGCCGGACAGCGCCCGCATATTGGAGTTGGCCTTGTCGGCCAGCCCCAGGTTGAACAGGATTTCGTCGATCCAGTCGTCGTTCTTGCGCAGGCCGAAATAGCCGGACTGGATGCGCAGGGTCTCGCGCACCGTGAAGAACGGGTCGTAGACCAGCTCTTGCGGCACCACGCCCAAAGCCCGCCGCGCCGACTTGTAGTCGGCCACGACGTCGTATCCACAGACCGTGGCGCGGCCCGAACTGGCGTGCGCCAAGCCGGCCAGGATCGAGATCAGCGTGGTCTTGCCGGCGCCATTGGGGCCGAGCAGGCCGAAGAACTCGCCGTGCTCGATATTCAGGCTGACATTGTCCAGCGCCTGGAAGCCGGCGGCGGGCGCGCGCCCGAGCAGCTTCTGCCAGCCGCGCTGGCGCGGGGAGTAGACCTTGGAGACGTTTTCTAGACTGACGGCGGACATGACGGCGGGAGATGGCCCGAAAAGAGCGAATTGATCATTATATAAGCGCGTCGCTGCCGTTCCGGCCGGTAGCCCTGGCATTCCCCCGGGTATCCGGCTGGTCTGTCCCTAAAAGAATCGGCCCGGCGGGCCACTGGGGCGCGCCGGGCCGCGACAGCCGCAAGGCCGATCATTGGTTGCGTTGGTTCAACGCCTTGATCAGGCCGTCGATGCCGTCGCGGTTGATCTGCTGCGCGAACTGGTTGCGGTAGTTCTCGATGAGCCAGATGCCTTCGACGTTCATGTCATAGATCTTCCAGCCTTGGCCCGTCTTTTCCAGGCGGTAGTCGACGCCCACCGGCTGGTCGTTGCCCTGGGAGATCAGGGTGCGCACGACCACGTCGTCGGCTTTGGGGTCGCCGCGGAACGGCAGTGCGCGCACCGTGGTGCTGGACGTGACGCGGGTCAGCGCGCCGCTGTAGGTGCGCACCAGCGTGCCGCGGAAGGCCTCGGCCAGTTCCTTTTTCTGCACATCGTTGGCCTGGCGCCAGTAGCGGCCGGCGGCCAGGCGCGTGGTCTTCTGGAAGTTGACGTAGGGCAGGATGTGCTCGTTGACGACCTGGTTGATGCGGGCGGTGTTGCCCGCCTTGACGGCGCCATCGGCCTTCAGCACGTCCAGGGCCTCGTTGGCCGCGGCGAGCACGAACTGGTCGGGAGAACCGTTGGGGTCGGGTTTGGCCTGCGCGCCGGCGCTCAGGCCCAGGGCCACGAGGCCCGTGAAAACCAGACGCTGCAGCAGGGAAACAAAGGAAACTCGCATCAAAACTCCTTACTTGTACTGGGGCGCACCCCGCGGCTTACTTGGCCGCAGGTTGCGCCGCGGGTTGAGCCGCCGGCTGCGCGGCGGGGGCGGCGTCGTCCTCGTCGTCTTCGTAGTTGGGCAGCGAGGACTCGTCGTCCACCTTCTGGCCCAGCACCATGGCGGCGCGGCGCTGCAGATAGGCGTCGCGCACGAAGCTGTAGGGATCGAGCGCGACGCGGTCGATGGTGTCGGTGGCGCTCAGCAGGCTGGCGCGCGTGTCCACCACGCGCAGGCCCCACAGCGAGTTGCGCAGGCGCACGTTGTCGATGGAATCGACGCCCATGTAGCCGTAGGTGGTGCCCGCGTAGTCGCCGATCAGGCCAGCGCCGTCGCGTACCGACGACGAGCCGAAGAACGGCAGCACCAGGTACGGACCCTGGCTGAAGCCCCACACGCCCAGCGTGGTGCCGAAGTCGTTCGGGATGCGGCGCGCGCCGTTGGCCGAGGCGACGTCGAAGCAGCCGCCCACGCCCATGGTGGTGTTGAACAGGAAGCGGCCCAGCGTGTTGACGAAGTCGTGGCCGCGGCCCTGCAGGAAGCTGTTGGCGCCGGACCAGAGGTCACCGACGTTGCTGAAGATGTTGTGCACGCAGCTGCGCACCGGCTGCGGCGTGACGAAGGTGTAGGCCTGCGCCACCGGCTTGAAGACGGCACGGTCGACGGTGTCGTTGAATTTGTAGACGCCCCGGTTGAAGCCTTCCCAGGGATCGCGGGGATCCGGGTTCTGCGGCGCGGCGCAGCCTGCCATCAGCGCGCCCGCGGCGGCAACGGTGGCAATCCTGCAAATGGTTTTCTTATTCATGATCAGGGCATCCCTATCAACGATTCTTATGATATTGCGTACCTTGGACGCGCTGCTGTTACCGCGTCTGTCGCATTGTCTTTAATTTGGCGTTTTCGCGGCGGGTTCCGGCGCGCTCGAGCCTTGCTTCTCGGCCGACCCGTACAGGAACTGGCTGATCAGTTGTTCAAGCACCACGGCGCTTTGCGTGTAGCGGATCTTGCCGCCGTCGACAAAGTTTTCCTCTTCGCTGCCCGCGGTCAGGCCCAGGTATTGTTCACCCAGCAGGCCCGACGTCAGGATGGACGCCGAAGTGTCCTTGGGGAACTGATAGGCCGTTTCCAGGTTGACCGAGACGATCGCCTGGAAGGTCTTGTCATCGAACGAGATGCCGGCAACCCGGCCCACGACGACCCCCGCGCTCTTGACGGGCGCGCGCACCTTGAGGCCGCCTACGTTATCGAAGTTGGCCGTCAGCGTATAGGTCGGGGCGAAAGAAAAGGTGCTCAAGTTGCCGGCGCGCAACGCCAGGAACGCCAGCGCGACCGCGCCCAGCAATACAAACAGGCCTACCCAGAAGTCGGTTTTTTCGCGAGACATGATCGATCCGTATCAATTTCCAAACATCAAGGCGGTGAGCAGGAAGTCCAGCCCAAGTACCGCCAGGGAGCCCACCACCACGGTGCGCGTGGTCGCGCGGGCAACGCCTTCGGGGGTGGGCTTGGCTTGCCAGCCCTCATAGAGCGCGACCAGCGTCACGGTGACGCCGAAGACCAGGCTCTTGATGACGCCATTGGCCACGTCTTTCCAGACGTCGACGCCGTTTTGCATCTGCGACCAGAACGCGCCGGCGTCCACGCCGATCAGCAGCACGCCCACGACCCAGCCGCCCAGGATGCCCACCATGGAGAACACCGCCGCCAGGATGGGCATGGCGATGATGCCGCCCCACAGACGCGGCACCAGCACGCGGCGGATGGGGTCGACGGCCATGACTTCCATGGCCGCGAGTTGCTCGCCGGCTTTCATCAGGCCGATTTCGGCCGTGAGAGAGGTGCCCGCACGGCCCGCGAACAGCAGCGCCGTGACCACGGGTCCCAGTTCCCGCACCAGCGACAGGGCCACCAGCAAGCCCAGCGCTTCTTCAGAGCCGTAGCGGTTCAGCGTGTAATAGCCTTGCAGCCCCAGCACGAAGCCCACGAACATGCCGGAAACGGCAATGATGAGCAGCGAGTAGTTGCCGATGAAATGGACCTGCTGCGACACCAGCCGCGGACGCGACAGCGCAATGCCGCTGCGAGCGAGCATGGCGCCGAAGAACCGGGTGAAGTAGCCGATGCCGGAAACGCGGTTGCGCACCCAGCCGCCCAGCGCGCCGATGGCGTTGTTGGATCCGCTCATGCGCGGCGGCCCTCCTGTTGCGAAAGCCACTTCTTGAAAGCGGGCGTCTCGGGATATTGGAACGCGACGGGGCCGTCGGGCTCCCCTTTGAGGAACTGTTGCACGTAGGGGTCTTGCGAGGCCGACAGCATTTCGGGGGTGCCGGCCGCGGCAAGCTTGCCCTGGCCGACCAGGTACACCTGGTCCGCGATGGCAAACGATTCATGCACGTCGTGCGTGATCAGCACCGAGGCGCAGCCGAGGCGGTCGGCCAGGTTGCGGATCAGGCGGGCGGTAATGCCCAGCGAGATCGGGTCCAGCCCCGCAAACGGCTCGTCATACAGAATGAGTTCGGGTTCCAGCACGACGGCGCGGGCCAGCGCCACGCGCCGGGCCATGCCGCCGGAGATTTCCGCCACTTTCAGGTGCGCGGCTGCGCGCAGGCCGACGGCGTCGAGCTTGTCCAGCACGCGCTCGGTGACTTCGGGCTCCGCCAGTTTGGTGTGTTCGCGCAGCGGGAAGGCCACGTTCTCGAAAACGTTCAGGTCAGTGAAAAGCGCGCCCTGCTGAAATAGGACGCCCATGCGCGTGCGCAGCGATTGCAGTTCGGTGCGGCTGACGTGGGCCATGTCCTGGCCGAAGGCCAGCACCCGGCCCCGCTGCGCGGTGAGCTGGCCGGTGGCCGCGCGCAACAGCGTGGTCTTGCCCGAACCCGAGCCGCCCATGATGGCGACCACCTGGCCGGCGAGCACGTCCATGGAAATGTCGCGCAAGACGGTGAAATCACCATAGCCTAGCGCTACACCTTCCAGGCGCAGGGCGAATTCCGGGGTCTTGCTGGTTTGAGCGGGCATGGGCAACGAAAGGGTGTTTCGGCGGCGGAGCTTGCCCTGCTGTCCGGTCGATGCGACCGGCAAAATTCATGGCCGGCGCGGCGAAGACAGGCGGCGTCGGGAAGCGCCCTGTTACTCATATGCCGGGGGCGAGGTCGGGCCTGGGCTCCCGGCGGCGAGGCGCCATTGTAGCCCGACGCTTTGTAATCACAACGCGAGAGCCCGCGCGTGGAACAGTGTTTTCGGTTCAGGGAACAATATGCTCAGCGGCGCGCCTGCGCCGCCGCGGTCTCCCGGGCCAGCCGCGCGACCAGGTCGGCGGTGGTCTCGCGCCGCGCGAGCGGCGCGCCCTGGCCGGCCCACAGGGACAGCATGTCGGTGTTGCCGGCCTTGCCGCCCGCCGTGCGCATGGGGCGCGTCAACGCGTTCTGCAGGGGGTAAGGCAGGATGTCGGCCGCAATCGCGTCGGCCTCGCGCATGAAGGCGTTTTCGATGCCGCGGGCGGGCCGGCCCGAAAACGCACGGGTCACCCGCGACTGTTCCGCCCGGGAGGCGGGCAGCAGCGCCTTGTAGGCTTCATTGATGCCGGATTCCTCGGTCGTCAAGAAAGCCGTCCCCATTTGTGCCAGATCGGCGCCCAGGGCCAAGGCGGCGGCGATACCGCGGCCGTCCATGATGCCGCCAGATGCAATAACAGGGACAGAGACTGCGTCGACCACCTGGGGCACCAGCGCCATGGTGCCGATCAGCGATTCCTCGAAACCGTCCAGGAAGGTGCCGCGGTGGCCGCCGGCCTCGGCGCCTTGCGCCACGATGGCGTCCACGCCGTCCGCTTCAAGGGCCACCGCTTCGCGCACGGTGGTCGCGGTGCCCACGGTCAGAATGCCCAGTTCGCGGCAGCGCGCGATGGCCGCGGCCGGCATGCGGCCGAAGGTGAAGCTGAAGACGGCCGGACGCACCCGCAGGATGGCTTCGATCTGCTGCGGCAGCGGATCGGCTTGCGGGCCGGGCGCGGCGGGCGCCGGCAGGCCCAGCTGCTGGTGGTAGCGCGCCATCAGCGCCAGCATGCGACTGGCGTCGCCGCGCATGGGTTCTTCCGGCACCGACGCGAACAGATTGATGGCGAACGGCAGCGGCGTGCGCGCACGGATGTCGCGCGCCGCCGCCTCGATCTGCTCGGGACTCATATAGGCCGCCCCGAGCGAACCCAGGACTCCCGCCTTCGATGCTTCGGAAACCAGCTCCACCGTCGTGGCGCCGCCGGCCATGGGGGCCTGGACGATGGGATGGTGCAGCTTGAGCAGATCAATCAGACGGGTAGCCATGGAATTACTCCTGGAAGGTTACTGAAGCTGGATGTTCCCAGCCTTGATGACGTGGGCCCACTTCTCGGTTTCGCTCTTGATGAAGGCGCCGAATTCCTCGGGCGTGCCGCCGCCCGCCTGGCTGCCGGTGTCGGCGATGGCCTTCTGCACGTCCGGTTCCTTCAGGATGCGGTTGAACTCGGCGTTGAGCTTGGCGATGATGGGCGCGGGCGTGCCGGCGGGGGCGACGATGCCCTGCCAGTTGTAGGACTCGAAGCCCGGCAGGCCGGATTCGGCCATGGTGGGCACGTCGGGCAGCACGGCCAGGCGCTTGGCGGACGTGACCGCGATGGGGTGGATCTTGGCGCCCTGGATCGCGGGCAACGCGGAATAGCCCATTTCGAACATCATCGAGATATGGCCGCCCATGAGGTCCGTCGCGGCCAGGCTGCCGCCCTTGTACGGGACGTGAACGATGTCGATCTTGGCCTGTTCGCGGAACATTTCGCCGGACAGGTGGTGCGCGCCGCCCACGCCGGACGAGCCGAAGGACAGCTTGCCGGGCTGCTTCTTGGCCAGCGCGATCAGGTCCGCCAGCGTCTTCACCGGCAGTTCGTTGTTCACGCTCAGCACCAGCGGGCTGTTTTCGATCAGGATGATCGGGGCCAGATCCTTTTGCGGATCGTAGGGCATGTCCTTCATCAGCGTCGGGTTGACCGCCATGGGCGCCAGATTGCCGGTGCCGATGGTGTAGCCGTCCGGCGCCGCGCGCGCGATCAGGTTGGTGCCGACCACGCCGCCGGCGCCTGCCTTGTTCTCGACCACGATGGGCTGGCCCAGCGTGTCGCCCAGCTTGCGCGCCAAAAGGCGTACGCGGGTGTCGGCGAAGCCGCCCGGCGCGTAGGGCACGATCATGGTGATGGGCTTGGCCGGCCAGTCGGCGGTCTGGGCCTGGGCGGCGCCGCTGAAGGCGGCGGTGGCTGCCAGGGCGGCAATAAGGGGACGCAATGCTTTCATACAGATGACTCCTGGTTTTGTTTTTTTAATGTGAACGGGCCCGCGGGCCGATCGCATTATGCCCAGCGGCCACGTCATCTGTCGTGATCTTTCCCAAACGCCATGCGGACAACGCCAACAGTGCCGCGCTGGCCGCCAGCACTTGCGGCAGCCCGGCGCCCCAATGCGCCGCCCAGGACGCCAACAGCGGTCCCAGGATCTGGCCGGCGGCGAAAGCCGCGGTCATGAGGGCCGCCGCGCGCGGCGCGGCGGCGCCGGCCGAACGCCTGGCGGCCAGCATTCCCGCCTGCGTAATCACCATGAAGGTGCCGCCCACCAGCACCGCGGCCACGATCACGGCGGCGATGTGGTGCCATAGCGCCACGGCCAGCATGCCCAGCGCCATGAGCGCCTGGGCGGCGCGCCAGACTTGCACGCTGTCGCGGCCCCGTGCCAGGCGGGGCACCAGCAGGCAGGACACCGCTGCGGCCATGCCGAACAGGGGCCAGGCCCAGCCGAAGATGGCCGGGTCGGGAATGATTTCCTTCGCCATCGCCGGCAGGAAGGTGGCCGGAATGATGTAGCCCACGCCGAACGCGCCATAGTGCAGCGCCAGCGCGGGGATGTCGCGTGGCAGCCGGGCGGCGGGTGCGGCGGCGCTGGCTGATTGCGCTGGCATTGGCGCCGCCTGGCGGCGCAACCCCGGCCAGGCGATCGCGGACAGGGCCAGCGCCAGCGCCCCCAGCGCGAACCAGACCGTGTCGGCGCGCGCGTCCCAGGCTGCCAGCGCCAGGCAGGCCAGCCCCGTCAGCGCAATGCCCGCGCCCACGCCGGCGTAGGTCACTGCGGACGCGCCCGCCTCGCGCGGATCGCCCGCGGGCACCGCCCGCCACGCCGCCACGCAGATGAAGGCGCTGGCGCTGGCGTAGCCGGCGGCCAGTCGCAGCGCGCACCAGACCGCCATGCCATGCCAGACAGGCATGGCCAGCGTCAGCAGGGCCACTGCCAGCAGGCTGGCCGCCAGCGTGCCCCGCAGCCGGCGGATGGGCCAGGCGACCGCAGCCAGCGCGCCCAGCAGATACCCCGCGTAGTTGGCCGAAGCCAGCCAGCTGCCCTGGGATAGCGACAGGCCGGTTTCCTGGGCCATCAGGGGCCAGACCGGCGTGAAGGCGAACCGGCCTATCCCCATGGCGGCGGCCAGGGCCAGCGCCGCCGGCCATGCCAGGGCGGCAGCGCTGCGTGACGAGGAAGGGTAATTGGGCGTTGACATGGCCCTTACTCTACGGCTGTACTAATATCATTAATAGTGAATTATTAAGATAGTGAGTTCTCAAAATGAGAAACTTGGACCTGGATGCGCTGCAGATCTTCAAGGCGGTTGCCGACCAGGGCGGCGTGGCGCGCGCCGCTGCCCATCTGAACCGCGTGCAGTCCAACGTGTCGACGCGCCTGAAGCAGCTGGAGGCCTCGCTGGAGGCGCCGCTGTTCCGGCGGCAGAACCGCCGGCTGGTGCTGTCTGACCAGGGGCGGGTGCTGCTGTCCTACGCCGACCGGCTGCTGCGCCTGGCGGACGAAGCCCAGGCCGCGGTACGCGACGGCTCGCCGCAGGGCGTGCTGCGCATCGGCACCATGGAAAGCACGGCGGCCGCGCGCCTGCCGCCGATCCTGGCGGCCTATCACGCGGCCTGGCCGCAGGTGCGGATCGAACTGGTGACCGGCACGTCGGCCGCGCTGGCGGCCAAGGTGCGCAACTACGAAATCGAGGCCGCGTTCGTGGCGCAGCCCTTTCCGGGCGATGGCCTGGCCACGATGGACGCGTTCAAGGAAGAACTGGCGTTGATCTCGCCGCTGGCCTGGGATCCGATCGACAGTCCCAAGGACCTGGGCGACCGCAGCGTGATTGCCTTCGCGTCGGGATGCTCATACCGGCGCATCCTGGAATCCTGGCTCAACCAGGAAGGTATCGCGCCCGGCAAGGTGATGGAGTTCGCCTCGTACCACGCCATCGTCGCCTGCGTGGCGGCGGGCTCGGGCGTGGCGATTGTGCCGCGTTCGGTGTTGGCGGTGCTGGGGGCGGAGCACACGGTGCGCATCGGCGCCCTGTCCGGCTCGCATGGCCGGGCCCTGACCCAGCTGGTCTGGCGCGCCGACGACGACACGCCGGCGTTGCAGGCCCTGCGGCACAAGCTGGAGGCGCCGCAAGGCTGAGGAAGGCCGCGCCTGGCGCGCGGCCCTTTTGCCTTTAGAAGCGGTAGCCGACGCCGATCGTCGCGACCCACGGATCGATGCGCGCGGTGCCGATGTGCTGGCCGTCCAGCTTCACCTTGGAACGGATGTCGATGTAGCGGATGTCTGCGTTCATGAACCAGCGCTCGTTGATCTTGAAGTCAGCGCCCAGTTGAGCGGCCACGCCCCAGGAATCGCCCAGCTTCAGGTCCGAACCCTTCAGCGCGCCTTCCGCCTTGGTGTCGAAGAAGTGGGTGTAGTTGATGCCCACGCCGATGTACGGCTGGATCATGCTGTCGGGCAGGATGTGCCATTGCAGGCTGAGCGTCGGCGGCAATTGCTTGGTCGAGCCGATCTTGCCCAGGCCGCTGCCGCTGACGTCATGCTGGAAGGGCCAGGCGCCCAGCAGTTCGATACCGATGTTGCGCGTGGCCATGTAGGTCAGCGTGAAGCTCGGGCGTACGTTGTTGTTGACGTCGAGTCCGACGCTGCCGTTGAGCACGGTGCCATTGTTGGACGAGGGGCGGACCTGCGTCACGCCGACCTTGAACAGCACGTCGCCCGCTTCGTGGGCATGCGCGGGGGCGGCGAGCGTGCCAGCGGCGATCAGGCCGGCGATGGCGGTGGCGCGGATACGGCCGTTCAGCGAAAACATTCTCTTCTCCGATCTTTCCATTGGGTGAGACGACAGGTTCTCAAACCTGGCGGCCGGCCCGCTTGATGTGTGTCAAATCGTGAAAAGACCGCAATCGAAAAGTGGTTATGTTGCAACAGGCGGGGGCGCGGGAAAAAAAATCGCCGCCGGCGCAATGCGCTCGGCGGCGATCCGGCCCGGCCTGATCGTGGCGATCAGCGCGGCAGTTCGCTGCTGCCCATGAGGTAGGCGTCCACCGAGCGCGCGCACTGGCGGCCTTCGCGGATGGCCCAGACCACCAGGGACTGGCCGCGGCGCATGTCGCCGGCCGTGAAGACCTTCTCGACGTTGGTGCGGTAGTCGTCGGTATTGGCGCGTACGTTGCCGCGGGCATCGCGGTCCACGCCGAAGGCGTCCAGCACCGTCTGCACGGGCGACACGAAGCCCATGGCCAGCAGCACCAGGTCGGCCTTGATCTCGAATTCAGAGCCTTCGACTTCGCGCATCTTCATCTGGCCGGTGGCGTCGTCCTTGAACCATTCGACGCGTGCGCCGATCAGCTTTTCGACCTTGCCATTGCTGCCCTGGAGCAGCTTGGTGGTCACGGACCAGTCGCGTTCGCAGCCTTCTTCGTGCGAGGACGAGGTGCGCATCTTCAGCGGCCAGTACGGCCACGTCATGGTCTTGTTCTCGCTTTCCGGCGGCTGGGGCATCAGCTCGAACTGCGTGACCGAGGCCGCGCCATGGCGGTTGCTGGTGCCGACGCAGTCGGAACCCGTGTCGCCGCCGCCGATCACCACCACGTGCTTGCCCTTGGCCAGCGTCTGGTTGGTGAGCCGGTCGCCCGCCACCGCCTTGTTCTGCTGGCGCAGGAAGTCCATGGCGAAGTACACGCCCGACAGCTCGCGGCCGGGCACCGGCAGGTCGCGCGGGGTTTCCGAACCGCCGCTCATCACCACCGCGTCGAACTCGGCCAGCAGCGATTCCGGCGTGCGCACCGTCAGGCCGTCGGCCACGGGGTCGCTGGGATTGCCGATGTAAGTCGACGGCGCGAATTCCACGCCCTCGGCTTCCATCTGCGAGATGCGGCGGTCGATCTGGTGCTTTTCCAGCTTGAAGTCGGGGATGCCGTAGCGCAGCAGGCCGCCGATGCGGTCGCTCTTTTCGAACAGCGTCACCGAGTGGCCGGCGCGGGCCAGCTGCTGCGCGCATGCCATGCCCGCGGGGCCGGAGCCCACCACGGCAACCTTCTTGCCGGTCTTGCGCGCCGGCACCTGCGGCGACACCCAGCCTTCGGCCCAGCCCTTGTCGATGATGGCGTGTTCGATGGACTTGATGCCGACAGCGTCGCTGTTGATGTTCAAGGTACAGGCAGCTTCGCACGGCGCCGGGCAGATGCGGCCGGTGAACTCGGGGAAGTTGTTGGTGGAGTGCAGCACGTCCAGCGCGCGCTTCCAGTCCTGCCGGTACACCAGGTCATTCCAGTCCGGGATGATGTTGTTGACCGGGCAGCCGTTGTTGCAGAACGGGATGCCGCAGTCCATGCAGCGCGCCGCCTGCTGCTTGGCCTGATCGTCGCTCAGGTGCAGCACGAATTCGCGCCAGTTCTTCAGCCGCTTCTGCGGGGCCTCGGAGGCCTCCTGCAGACGCTGAAATTCCATAAAGCCGGTAATCTTTCCCATGGTATCCCTCACGCAGCCAGTTGTTGCGGGTTGGCTGCACGCCACATTTCACCCAATGCGCGGCGGTAGTCCGTCGGCATGATTTTCACGAATTTGCCGCGCGAGGCTTCCCAGTCGCCCAGGATCTCGCGGGCGCGGAAGCTGCCGGTGTAGCGGAAGTGATCTTCCACCAGGCGGCGCAGGATGGTTTCGTCCGTTTCGCGTTCACCGCCGCGCTGCGCGCTGTGCCAGACGTCGATGTTGTTCTGGGCGAGCTGTTCCGCGTGCGGCACGATGCTTTCCAGTTCGACCATGGACAGGTTGGCGCGCTGCTTGAGCGTGCGTTCCGGATCCCACACGTAGGCCACGCCGCCCGACATGCCTGCCGCGAAGTTGCGGCCGGTCGTGCCCAGCACCACGACGGTGCCGCCGGTCATGTATTCGCAGCCGTGGTCGCCGGTGCCTTCCACGACGGTGGCCGCGCCCGAGTTGCGCACCGCGAAGCGTTCGCCGGCCACGCCGTTGAAGAACGCCTCGCCCGCCAGCGCGCCGTACAGCACGGTGTTGCCGGCGATGATGTGGTCCGGGCCGAAGCCGCGGAAGTCGTTGGGCGAGCGCACGATGATGCGGCCGCCCGACAGGCCCTTGCCGACATAGTCGTTGCCTTCGCCCACCAGGTCCATCGTGATGCCGTGGGCCAGGAACGCGCCGAAGCTTTGGCCGGCCGTGCCGTTGCACTGGATGTGGATGGTGTCGTCCGGCAGGCCCTCATGGCCGTAGCGCGCGGCCACCGCGCCCGACAGCATGGCGCCGATGGTGCGGTTGCGGTTGCGCACGGGGACGATGAAGGACACCTTCTCGCCGCGTTCCAGCGCGGGCTTGCTGCGCTCGATCAGCTGGTGGTCCAGCGCGCCGGCCAGGCCGTGGTCCTGCTCTTCGGTCTGGCGCACGTCGGCGTCGGATTGCGTTTGGTGGAACACGCGGGCGAAGTCCAGGCCCTGGGCCTTCCAGTGCTCCACGCCCGAACGCATGTCCAGCAGGTCGGCGCGGCCGATCAGGTCGTCGAACTTGCGGATGCCCAGCTGGGCCATGATTTCGCGGACTTCCTCGGCGATGAAGAAGAAGAAGTTCACGACGTGTTCGGGCTTGCCCTGGAATTTCTTGCGCAGGACCGGGTCTTGCGTGGCCACGCCCACCGGGCAGGTGTTCAGGTGGCACTTGCGCATCATGATGCAGCCTTCCACGACCAGCGGCGCGGTCGCGAAGCCGAATTCGTCGGCGCCCAGCAGCGCGCCGATGACGACGTCGCGGCCGGTCTTCATCTGGCCGTCGGCCTGCACGCGGATGCGGCTGCGCAGGCGGTTGAGCACCAGCGTCTGCTGCGTTTCGGCCAGGCCCAGTTCCCAGGGCGTGCCCACGTGCTTGATGGACGACACCGGGGATGCGCCCGTGCCGCCGTCATGGCCGGCGATCACGACGTGATCGGCCTTGGCCTTGGCGACGCCCGCGGCCACCGTGCCCACGCCCACTTCGGACACCAGCTTGACCGACACCGAAGCCTTGGAATTCACGTTCTTCAGGTCGTGGATCAGCTGGGCCAGGTCTTCGATCGAGTAGATGTCGTGGTGCGGCGGGGGCGAGATCAGGCCCACGCCCGGCACCGAGTAGCGCAGCTTGGCGATGTATTCCGACACCTTGTGGCCGGGCAGCTGGCCGCCTTCGCCGGGCTTGGCGCCTTGGGCCATCTTGATCTGGATCTGGTCGGCCGACGACAGGTATTCGGCGGTCACGCCGAAACGGCCCGAGGCCACCTGCTTGATCTTGGAGCGCAGCGAGTCGCCCTTCTTCAGTTCGACGTCCGCTTCGATGCGGTCCGAGCCCAGCACCGAGGCCAGCGTATCGCCGTCCTTGATGGTGCTCTTGCCTTCGCGCATTTCGGCGCGGTAGCGCAGTTCGTCCTCGCCGCCTTCGCCGGTGTTGGACTTGCCGCCGATGCGGTTCATGGCCACGGCCAGCACCGAGTGTGCCTCGGTGGAGATCGAGCCCAGCGACATGGCGCCGGTGGCGAAGCGCTTGACGATTTCCTTGGCGGATTCGACGTCGTCCAGCGGAATCGCGCGCGACGGATCGAAGCGGAACTCGAACAGCCCGCGCAGCGTCATGTGGCGGCGGCTCTGGTCGTTGATGATCTGCGCGTACTCCTTGTACGTGCGGTAGTTGTTGGCGCGCGAAGCGTGCTGCAGCTTGGCGATGGAATCCGGCGTCCACATGTGCTCTTCGCCGCGCACGCGATAGGCGTATTCGCCGCCCGCGTCCAGGTCGTTGGCCAGCACCGGATCGGTGCTGAAGGCGGCGCGGTGCTGGCGCAGCGCTTCCTCGGCCACCTGGAAGATGCCGATGCCTTCGATGTTGGAGGCGGTGCCGGTGAAGTACTTGTTCACCAGCGCGGTCTGCAGGCCCACGGCTTCGAAGATCTGCGCGCCGGTGTAGGACATGTACGTGGAAATGCCCATCTTGGACATGACCTTGTTCAGGCCCTTGCCGATCGCCTTGATGAAGTTCTTGACCGCCTTTTCGGGGTCGTTCATCTTGCCCAGCGATTCCAGCGCCAGGTAGGGGTGGATGGCTTCGGCGCCGTAGCCGCCCAGCAGCGCGAAGTGGTGCACTTCGCGCGCCGAGCCGGTTTCCACGACCAGACCGGTGTTGGTGCGCAGGCCGGCGCGGATCAGGTGCTGGTGGACCGCGGAGGTCGCCAGCAGCGCGGGGATGGCCACGCGCTCGCTGTCGACCAGGCGGTCGGACACGATCAGGATGTTGTAGCCGCTGCGCACCGCGTCCACGGCGCGCGCGCACAGCGCGGCCACGCGGGCTTCGATGCCTTCGGGACCCCAGGCGGCGGGATAGGTGATGTCCAGCTCAAAGCTGCGGAACTTCTTGCCCGTGACCTGCTCGATGTCGCGGATCTGCGCCATGGCGGCGAAATCCAGCACCGGCTGCGACACTTCCAGGCGCAGCGGCGGGTTGACGTTGTTGATGTCCAGCAGGTTCGGCTTGGGGCCGATGAAGGACACCAGCGACATCACCAGCTGTTCGCGGATGGGGTCGATCGGCGGGTTCGTGACCTGCGCGAACAATTGGCGGAAGTAGTTGTAGAACGGCTTGGCGCGGTCGGACAGCACGGCCAGCGGGGCGTCGTTGCCCATCGAGCCGATGACTTCTTCGCCGGTCGTGGCCATGGGTTCCAGGATGAACTTGTAGTCTTCCTGGGTCCAGCCGAAAGCCTGCTGGCGATCCAGCAGCGACACGGACGACTGCGTGGCGACGGCGGCCTGGCGCGGCGCCGGCAGCGATTCCAGCTTGATCTGCAGGCGTTCGATCCACTGGCGGTACGGCCGGCTGTTGGCGAGCTGCAGCTTGATCTCGGCGTCGTCGATGATGCGGCCCTGTTCCAGGTCGATCAGGAACATCTTGCCCGGTTGCAGGCGCCACTTCTTGACGATGCGGTTTTCGGGGATGGACAGCGTGCCGGCCTCCGAAGCCAGGATGACCATATCGTCATCGGTGACCAGGTAGCGGGCCGGGCGCAGGCCGTTGCGGTCCAGCGTGGCGCCGATCTGGCGGCCATCGGTGAACGCGACCGCGGCGGGGCCGTCCCACGGTTCCATCATGGCCGCGTGGTACTCGTAGAAAGCGCGGCGGCTTTCGTCCATTTGCGTGTGCTGTTCCCAGGCCTCCGGGATCATCATCATCATGGCGTGGGCCAGCGAGTAGCCCGAGTTCACCAGCAGTTCCAGGCAGTTGTCGAACGTGGCGGTGTCCGACTGGCCTTCGTAGACGATGGGGTACAGCTTCTTCAGGTCCTCGCCCAGCACGGCCGACTGCATCATGCCTTCGCGGGCGCGCAGCCAGTTGAAGTTGCCCTTGACCGTGTTGATTTCGCCGTTGTGGGCAATCATGCGGTACGGGTGGGCCAGCGGCCAGGCGGGGAACGTGTTGGTCGAGAAGCGTTGGTGCACCAGCGCCAGGGCCGACACCGTGCGCGGATCGGCCAGGTCGCGGTAGTAGCGGCCGACCTGGTCGGCCAGCAGCAGGCCCTTGTAGACCACGGTGCGCACCGAGGCCGAGGGCACGAAGTATTCCTTGCCGTGCGCCAGATGCATGTTCTGGATGGCGTGGCTGGCGGTCTTGCGGATCACGTACAGCTTGCGCTCCAGCGCGTCCGGCACCATCACGTCGGCGCCGCGGCCGATGAACAGCTGGCGGATCACGGGTTCGCAGGCGCGCACGGCAGGCGACATGGGCATGTCGACGTCCACCGGCACGTCGCGCCAGCCCAGGACCACCTGGCCTTCGGCGCGCACGGAACGTTCCAGTTCCTGTTCGCAGGCCAGACGCGAGGCCGTTTCCTTCGGCAGGAACACCATGGCTACGCCGTACTCGCCGGGAGGCGGCAGCGTGATGCCTTGATGGCCGAGCTCGTCGCGGTAGAGCGTGTCGGGGATCTGGATCAGGATGCCGGCGCCGTCGCCCATCAGCTTGTCCGCGCCGACCGCGCCGCGGTGGTCCAGGTTTTCCAGGATCTTCAGACCCTGCTGGATGATGGCGTGGCTTTTCTTGCCCTTGATGTGGGCGACGAAACCGACGCCGCAGGCGTCATGCTCGTTCTTCGGGTTGTACAGGCCCTGGGCAGACGGCAGTCCGATGCGGCTGGCATCGATGGGGGTCGCCTTGGGCGGGGGACAGGAGTCGATCGGGGTGATTTGGGGCATGGCGCGCTCCGCAGTGGGCCTGCGTCGTAATGTTGCAGTGCAGGAGACGGACAATACCCCCGACATGAGTAGGGTGCAATAGGAATAAATAGGGTGTGTCCCTTATTTTTGATGTTACCCGTCATCGGTCTTTAATTCGGTGACGCATCAAGAGTCGCACGAAATGGGCCTCCCCAGGGGGGTATGCACCAGCAGGGTGCGTGCGCGCCCGATAAAACGCGGTTTTTCTTATTATATGTCCCTAATTATTTGGCGATTTTCAGCAGCCTGAGCCTGAGTCGACGTTGCGGAAACGCAAATGCGCAGGCCGGCCCGAACGGCGTGGCCCGCAAAAGTGAAGAACCCGCCGTTCAGGCGGGTTCGTAATCAGGAAGAGGTCGACGTGGGCGTCGTGGTGGGCGGCGCAGAACTGGGTTCGGCATCGGACGACGCTGCGGCTGGCTTCTTGCGCGGACGTCCGCGCTGGCCGGGAGCAACCCGGCGGCTGGCAGTATGGGCCAGACTGGCAATGAAAGCGGGACCGCCCAGCGCCCATTGTCCGGAGACCGCCTGGTCGATGCGCTGGGTTTCCTCGCGCGACAGGCCGTCCTGCAAGCGCTTGCGGTAATTGGCCTGGCGGTCGAACGGGGTATTGCCACAGGCCCAGTAGTCCGCGTGGTCCGACTGCCACTGCGCTGGCGCGGCGGTGGTGTTGCCGGTATGGCTGGAAGCGGAGGACCACGGCCAGGAATCGGGATCCTGCGAGGCGCCGCTGCGCACCGGATAGGTTTCGAGCCAGACCAGCGATGGCAGCACCCAGGCGCCCGGTTCCAGCAAGGCGGATCGGTAGCGACCGGCGAAGACCCGGCCGCCGCGCAAGCGCGCCGCCAGGTTGCGGCCCAGCGTCTGCATCAGGCGCGGCAGGCCTTCCTCGTCGGCGGGCGTGGCCAGCAGCAGGATGCGGTCGTTGGCAAGCAGCCAGCCGTGAACCGAGACTCGGTGGCGTTGGGCGGATTCGCCCAGCCACGTGGCCAGTTGATTCAGTATCTCGGCCGGCGCGGGTTGCGACGGCGCCGCCAGCGGCTGGATGAAGTTGGCCTGCACCAGTTGGGGCAGCCCAGGGGCGTACAGACGGGGCAGACGGGCCATAGTGTCAGGACTTGCGTATTTGGAAGAACGGGTTGTCTTCGCTCACGGTATATAAATAGTGCCACGGTGGGCGCTGGTCAAGTCCCGTGATCATGGTCAGGGCAGGAAATCGCTTTTTTTCTGTCGTTCGTACCCTGTAAAGCCCAGGTTAACATTCGGCGACGGAACGTCGTACCGTGGATATCCCCTAATCCGCGGGACGTTTTTTTCGCATCATTCCGATCGGAGGAAAGCAATGGCAGTCGCCCTGGAACTCATTTCGCAGCATCGCTGCTTCGGCGGCTGGCAGCGCTATTACCGCCACGAGTCCGCGGAGATCGGCCTGCCCATGCGCTTCTCCGTCTACATTCCGCCGCAGGCCGAAGACGGTCCGGTCCCGGTGCTGTTTTATCTGGCCGGCCTGACCTGCACGGAAGAGACCTTCATGATCAAGGCGGGCGCCCAGCGGCTGGCTGCGGAACTCGGTGTCATGCTGGTCGCCCCGGATACCAGCCCGCGCGGCGCCAACGTGGCTGGCGAGGACGAAAGCTGGGACCTGGGCACGGGCGCGGGCTTCTACCTGGACGCCACCACCCCGGCCTGGCGGGACCACTATCGCATGTACAGCTACGTGACGCAGGAACTGCACGGCATCGTCACGGGCGAGGCCCTGCCCGGCGACGCGTCGCGCACCGGCATCTTCGGCCATTCCATGGGCGGCCATGGCGCGCTGGTGCTTGCGCTGCGCAACCCCGGCAAGTTCCGCTCGGTGTCGGCATTTGCGCCCATCGCCGCGCCCAGCCAATGCCCCTGGGGCAAGAAGGCGTTCGGCGCCTATCTGGGCGACAAGACAGAGGACTGGGCCGCTTACGACGCGTCCGCGCTGATGCGCGGCGCCACCAACCCGTTTCCCGCCGGCATCCTGATCGACCAGGGCGAGTCGGACCAATTCCTGGCCGAACAGTTGTATCCCGAGGTATTCGAGGCCGCCTGCGCCGCTGCGGGCCAGCCGCTGGACCTGCGGCGCCACCCGGGCTATGACCACGGCTACTACTTCATCTCGACGTTCATCGAGGATCACATCCGGTTTCACGTCGAGCGGCTTGGAAAACCGGCGCCCTGAGGGCGCGCTTCTATACTGGCGGGCCTGCCGCGGCAGGCTGCTTGCGCGCCCCGGCGCGCCGCCTGCGGTCTGTGCTCAATAGGAACGCCTGATTTGATCAACGGAATCGCTCCCTTCGTCTGGATACTGCTGGGCGCCGTCGTCGTCCTGCTGCCGGGCATCGTCATGCTGCTGGGCCGCGGCGGCCCGCGCGACGAGCGCGGCCGCAGGGTGTTCCAGTTCCGGCCGGTGCGCCGCCTGTTCGGCCTGATGCTGGTGCTGCTGGGATGCGTGTCGGGCCTGCTGGCCCTTTCGCTGGTGCAATTCTTCCGCCTGACGGCCGACGAGCCGGTGGCGCATGTTGAAGTGCGCCAGGTGGCCGACGGCCAGTTCCAGGTCAGCGCCAGCGCGCCTGGCACGGGCACCAGGCAGTATGTCCTCTATGGGGACCAGTGGCAGATCGATGCCCGGGTCGTGCGCTGGCGGTTGCCGGCGCTGATGGCCGGCGTGCCGCCGCTATACCGGCTGGAGCGCCTGTCGGGCCGTTATAGCGATGCCGCGCGCGAGGCCTCCGCCACGCGCTCGGTCCACGCGCTGGATGACTGGCCGGCGCCGGACCTGGCATCGTTGAAGAAGAATTTCCCGAACTGGTTCCCGTTCGTCGATGTCCAATTTGGCAGCGCTGCGTACATGCCGCTGTTCGACGGCGCCCGCTACCAGGTGCTGATGGATCCGCGCGGGGCGCTGTTCGTGCGGCCCGATGGCGAGGCTACTGCCGAAGGCTTGAAGCGCCTGGGTTGGTAGGGCAAGCCGCGGCCGCGCCCGGATTCAGGGGCTGGCCATCTGCCGCCAGCGCTCGGTTGCCCACGGCGGCGCCCCACTCTAAAAAAATAAATGGGGACATAATGCGACGAATGAAACTTTGACGCGCCGCAATAGTCGAATTAGCACTCCCAATACTAGAGTGCTAACATCGAATCCATGTCGTTATCCCTTCGCCATCCGGAGACCCCCGCTATGAAGCAACCCAGTACCTCGTTGGCCGCTTCCGGCAACGCCCTGGCGTTGGCCATTGCCAATCCGGGCGCACTTGGCACGATCGACGCTTATATTTCCTCGGTCAACCGCCTGCCGGTCCTGTCCGCGGAACGTGAAACCGAGCTTGGCCGCCGCCTGCGCGACCAGGAAGACCTGGGCGCCGCGCGCGAACTGATTCTGTCGCACCTGCGCCTGGTGGTGTCGGTGGCGCGCCAGTACCTGGGCTATGGATTGCCGCATGCCGACCTCATCCAGGAAGGCAACGTCGGCCTGATGAAGGCCGTCAAGCGTTTCGATCCCGAGCGCGGCGTGCGCTTGGTGTCATTCGCCGTGCACTGGATCAAGGCTGAAATCCACGAATACATCATCCGCAACTGGCGCCTGGTGAAGGTCGCGACCACCAAGGCCCAGCGCAAGCTGTTCTTCAACCTGCGCAGCATGCGCCCCGACGGCCAGACGCTGGATCCGGAACAGGTCGACCACATCGCGCGCGAACTGAACGTGCGCCGCGAAGACGTGAGCGAAATGGAAGTGCGCCTGTCCGGCCGCGACATGTCGCTTGAAAACCAGGACGATGACGACGACAGCTACGCGCCCATCGCCTACCTGTCCGACGAGGGCCGCCAGGAACCCACCCGGGTGCTGGAACGCGCCGCCCGCGACCAGTTGCAAAGCGCTGGCCTGACCGACGCGCTGCAAGCGCTGGATCCGCGTTCGCGCCGCATCGTCGAAGCCCGCTGGCTGCAGGACGACGGCGGCGCCACGCTGCACGAACTGGCCCAGGAGTTCGGCGTGTCGGCCGAACGCATCCGCCAGATCGAAGCGGCCGCCCTGAAGAAGATGCGCGGCAATCTTGCCTCTTGAGGCGGTTGCCGAACCATGCGAAGGGCCGCGATCAGCGGCCCTTTTGCTTTTCTGGTGGGCCGCGGCCGCACATGAATAAATTGATACAAATTTGGGCTGAAATTTTGCGCGGCGCGAGAAACTTAATGAGGATCGCACCGCCTAACTTCATGTAGACCGCGAACTTCGGTTAGCAGTCTTGTCATCCGTCTCGGCTTCTCCTCTTTCCCCTCCCCTATGAGACGGATGCTTGCGGGGCACCATGCATATCTGGTGCCCCGTTTTTTATGCGCGTCCGGTTCGCGCTTGCAGTCGACTCAAGCGGCAAACGCCGTGCGCTGACGAAGCAAGAGGCGCGGCCTGGCTAGGCCGCCTGGGCGTTGTCCGCGGCGGTCCTGGCGCCATGCCACAGGGCGTCCTGCACGCGCCGCACGCCCGTTGCCATCGAACCGTCCTGGTACAGCTTGATCCAGCGGTAGCCGGGCGCCATGTTGTCCACCACATGCTTGCCGTCGCGGATGCTGAACTGGAAGCAGGTCGAGGGCGTGGCCAGCATGCGCAGATTGTGGCGGCGGCGGTCGAACTCGTGGTGCACATGGCCCCACAGCAGCACGCGGACCTGCGGCCAGCGCGTCAACAGCTTGAACAGGGCCTGGGGGTTGTCGATCATCATCGAATCGTGCCAGTGGCTGTCGATCTGCATGGGGTTGTGATGCATGGCGATCAGCGTGTGGCGGCCCGGAGCTTCGGCCAGCGCGGCCTCCAGCAGATCGAGCTGGCTCGCGGGCAGATGGCCGGCGTTGGAACCGGGCACGGTGGTGTCCAGCGCGACCACGCGCCAGGCGCCCACGTCCGTCACCGGAACCGACCATTGCGGCAGTTCCTGGCGCATCACGGCCGGCAGGTCATGGTTGCCTGGCAGGCAGCGGATGCTGGCCTGCGCCAGGGCGGGCGCCTCGGACAGGACGCGCGCCAGCCGGCGATAGGCCGCGGCCTCGCCGTCCTGGGACATGTCGCCGGTCGCCAGCAGCAGATCGGGGTGCTTGCCGTCCGCCTCGATCTGGCGCAGCACGGCGCGCAGGCTGGCGTCCGTGTTGACGCCCAGCATCGAGGTTTCAGGTTCGCCAAACAGATGGCTGTCGGTCAGCTGGACCAGCATGGCGGGCGCATCGTCGCGCCGGGTCAGGGAATGGATCCGGGCCAAGTGCCGCTCCTGCAAAGTTTGTGCGATTCCACATTACCCAAAAAACATGGCGCGACGCGTATCGCTTGTCCGCATTGGGGTAACGAAACGTGCATTCTCCTCGATTCCTGGCAGTTCCTGCGCCGGTCCCGGAGGAAAAAGCCGCTATTCTTGTGGAACTTCACATAAGCTCCGCCCACAGAACATGGATGTAGGTTTTCTCGTATTCGGCCTGGCAGGTCTGCTGACGCTGGTCTGCTTCATGCCGCCCCTGGCCGGCCGCCTCAAGCTGCCCTATTCGGTGCTGCTGGCCATTGTCGGCTGTCTGCTCGGCATCATCGTGCACGTTCACGGCTGGGCGCCCAGCTGGATCGGCGACTTCCTGGATTCGCTGGAACGCTTCGAGATTTCGTCCGAAACCTTCCTGATGGTGTTCCTGCCGGTGCTCCTGTTCGAGACCGCATTATCCATGAACGTGCGGCGCCTGATGGACGACATCGGCCCTATCCTCATGATGGCGATCGTGGCCGTGGTCGTCTGCACCGTGGTGGTCGGGGTCACGCTGGATGCCATTTCGCCCTACGGGTTGGTGGTCTGCCTGCTGCTGGGCGCCATCGTCGCCACCACCGACCCCGTGGCGGTGGTGGGCATCTTCCGCGAAGTGGGCGCGCCCAAGCGCCTGACCACGCTGGTCGAAGGCGAAAGCCTCTTCAACGACGCGGCCTCCATTGCCTTGTACTCCGTGCTGTTGGCCGTGCTGGGCGGCCATGGCGAACTCACCGCCAGCGGCATCTTCAACGACTTCATCGTGCACTTCATCGGCGGCGGCGTGGCGGGTTTCGCCATGGGCCGGCTGGCTTGCTTCCTGTTCGCCTGGCTGCGCGGCTTTCCCACCGCGGAAATCACGCTGACACTGACGCTGGCCTATCTGTCCTTCTTCATTTCCGAGCACTACCTGAACGTGTCGGGCGTGGTCGCCACCGTGATCGCCGGCCTGGTGGTGGGCTCCACCGGCCGCACGCGCATGTCGCCCACCACGTTCGAATACTTGTCCAGCGCCTGGGAGCAGTTCGGCTTCTGGGCCAACTCGCTGATCTTCCTGTTCGCGGCCATGCTGATTCCCAAGCTGATGGCGGCCGCCGACTGGCAGGAACTGGCGCTGGTGGCGGTGGTGTTCGTTGCCACGCTGGTGGCGCGCGCAATTGTGGTCTTCGGCCTGCTGCCCTTGCTGGGGCTGACCCGGCTGGGGACCAAGGTCAGCAATCCTTATAAGGTCGTCATGCTGTGGGGCGGCCTGCGCGGCGCCGTCTCGCTGGCGCTGGCGCTGGCCGTGACGGAGCAGACCGGGGTGGCCGAAGAGGCGCGCCAGTTCATCGCGGTGGCCACCACCAGCTACGTGCTGCTGACCTTGTTCATCAACGGCATCAGCCTGCGGCCGCTGATCCGCATGCTGGGCCTGAACCAGTTGTCCCCGGTGGAGCGCACCATCCGCAACCAGGCCCTGGCCGTGGCGCTGGAAGATCTGCAGGGCAAGACCGAAGAGGTCGCCAAGACCGAGCATATCGGCACCGAGGTCCGCGACCGCATCCGCGCCGTGTTCGACGCCAGCCTGACCAGCGTGCACGACGGCCAGGTCAGCCAGATGACGGACGACCAGCGTGTGGCGGTGGGACTGGCCATCGTGGCGCAGCGCGAAGAGGAAATGTTCTTCGACATCCTGAAGGCGCAGATCGTGGACTGGCGCATGGCCGAAACCCTGCTGGCGCGGGCCGAACGGCTGGAGGACGCGATCCGGCTGGGGGGCATTCCGGGCTTTGAGCGCGCCATCGTC
This sequence comes from Achromobacter aegrifaciens, assembly GCF_902859735.1. Classification (GTDB taxonomy): domain Bacteria; phylum Pseudomonadota; class Gammaproteobacteria; order Burkholderiales; family Burkholderiaceae_B; genus Achromobacter; species Achromobacter aegrifaciens. The sequence continues at coordinate 65,813 of NZ_CADIJY010000001.1, forward strand.
GCCGACGTGCGCTATTCCACCGGTTTCCGGCTGGCCTTGCGCCTGCATTACCTGTTCGGCTTCCAGGGCTGGCTGGCGCGCGAACTGGGCCAGCGCTTCGCCAACCTGATGAGCAAGCGGTCGGTCGCGCAGCGCCTGATTGCCTTCGCGCGCGAACAGATCACCCCCCTGCTGGGCGAGGAAGCCACGCAGCGCATCGTGTCCCTGCACCAGCGCCGCTTGGACCTGATCGAAAACGCCATGCAGGCTCTGAACCTGCAATATCCGTCCTACGCCCAGTGGCTGCAGGAAAGCTACCTGGGCCGCGTGGCCCGCGAAATGGAGCGCATCCGTTACCGCGACATGCTTGAGCAGTTCCTGATCAGCGGCGAGGTCTACGCCGACCTGATGGCGCAGTTGAAGAGCCGCTGGGCCCACATCGACAAGCACCCGCCGCTGGACATCGAAATGAGCGCGGCCGACCTGATCAAACGCGTGCCGCTGTTCGAAGGCCTGTCCGCCGATTCCTTGCGGGCCATCAGCAAGCTGCTCAAGCCGCGACTGGCGTTGCCGGACCAGCGCGTGCTGACCAAGGGCCGCCATGGCGAAGAGATGTGTTTCGTGGCCTCGGGCGCCGTGGCAGTGCATCTGCCGGACAACACCATGATCGAACTGGGCAGCGGCGAATTCTTCGGCGAACTTGGCCTGCTCGGTGAAGAGCAGCTGATGCCCGAGGTGACGTCGCTGGGCTACAGCAAGCTGCTGATGCTGTCCTCGCGCGATTTCCACGCCCTGCTGGCGCGCGACGAGCATCTGCGCGAACGCATCCAGGTCGTCGCCAAGCAACGCCTGCGCGCGATCGAAGTGTGGAAGCAGTTTTCGCAGGCCAATGCCGCGCCCGCTCCGGTCCCCGCGCCGGCGTCGGCGCCCAGCCCGGCGCAGGCCGCCGAAGCCGCGGAAGCGGCGGGCGCGGCGTCCGGCACTGATACCCAAGCGGCGCGCGAGGCCGCGGGGGCGGATGCGCCGCCTGCAAGCGACCTCCCCGGGAATCTCGCCGGCAACGTCACGGACAACCCGGCGTTGGGCGAGCCGGGCATCGTTCCACGTTGATTCAGGGGTCGGGGCTGCCTGCGCAGCCCCGGACCGCGAGGCTCAGGCCGGGATCTCGCCGGCCGCGCGGCGCTGCATGATGTCTTCGACGATCACCAGCGCTGCTTCAAGCGTGAATTCGCCTTCCGCCACCTGGCGCACGGCCGTGGCCGCGTCGATGGTGGCGATCTCCATCACCTCGCCGTCCCGGTTGGCGGGGCGCACGTCAGCCGCAAGCACGCAGGTGCTGGTCAGGACATCCTCGACCTGATAGCCCTCGGGCAGGCGGCGATGGATGCGCAGAATGGTGCGCAGGGGCGAACGCTGCGTCAGGTCGGGCGCGTCCAGCCCCGCCTCTTCGCCGCATTCGCGCACCAGCGCCAGTTCCAGGTCCTCGCGGCTGCCGGCCAGGCCGCCGACCAAGGTGTCCCACATACCGGGATCGGTGGATTTGCTGAGCGCGCGGCGCGCTACCCACAGGCGGCCGTCCGGCGTCCACGCATTCAGATGCACGGCCTTGGTGAGCAGGCCCAGCGGCCGCACCGCCGCGCGTTCGATCACGCCCAGCGGCTCGTCGCCGTCCAGAACATCCAGCAATTCGTCGCGCCAGCCGCGTAGGCAGTTGGCTTGGCGCAACAGTTGCGCGGCCTGTTCAAGCACGCCGTTCAGGTTTGCGCCGGGCTGCAGGTCCGCGCCGATGCGCAGGCTCGCGCCGTCCGTTGCGATGCCGGGCGCATCGCGCAATGCATCGCACGCCGCATGCGTGGCCCAGCCGCAGCGACGCCCCGCTATATATAAAGCGCGCGCGCCTTCCGGGGCGGGCTCTTGCGCGCGGGCGCGCAGGTCGGCGTACAAGTCGGACAACTGCTTGGGCATCGTGAAACCGTGGTGATGATGTTGCCGACGATTTTATGCCACCCTGTTTACGGCGCGTGGTCAAGGGGCGCGGCCAGATGGGGGCGGGCCGGATGAATTCAAGGGCACTAACTTACATCTGTTTGCGCGTCCGCTATAATCCGCCAGTTTCTTTGTGATTTCGAGTGGGAACGACAGGGGCCGCTCTATCTCCCCGTCACGCCCTACCATCTAATAATTGCGCGTTGCCCGGTTCCGGCGACTTCCGCCACTAGCGAACGGACCTTCGCGCCGTGTTTCGAGGTAAGCATGAAGAAGTGGAGAGGGATACTGGGGGCTTGTGCGATGCTGATTGGCAGCGTGGCAGGTGCTCAGGTGCAAGACATGCCCGGCGGCCCGAAGGTCAATCAGCTCAACCTGCATGAAGGTGTCACGGCAATTTCGCGCGACATCATGTGGTTGCATTGGATGCTGCTCACGATCTGTATCGTGATCTTCATCGGCGTCTTCGGAGTGATGTTCTACTCCATCTGGGCGCACCGCAAATCGCGTGGCCACAAGGCCGCGACCTTCCATGAACATCTGGGCGTGGAAGTCGCCTGGACCGTCATCCCGTTCATCATCGTCATCGCCATGGCGCTGCCGGCCACCAAGACGGTGGTTGCGATGAAAGACACTTCCAGCGCCGACCTCACCGTGAAGGTCACCGGCTACCAATGGAAGTGGGGCTACGAGTACCTCGACGGCTCGGCCACCGGCATCAAGTTCCTCTCCACGCTCTCGACCCCGCGCGCTCAGATCGAGAACCGCGAACCCAAGGGCGAGTTCTACCTGATGGAAGTGGACAATCATCTGGTCGTCCCGGCGAACAAGAAGGTCCGCATCGTGCTGACCGCAGCCGACGTCATCCACTCGTGGATGATTCCGGACTTCGGCGTGAAGCAGGACGCCATCCCCGGCTTCCTGCGCGACACCTGGTTCAACGCCGACAAGCCCGGTATCTACCGCGGCCAGTGCGCGGAACTGTGCGGCAAGGATCACGCGTTCATGCCCATCGTCGTGGAAGTCATGGCGCAGGCCGACTACGACAAGTGGGTTGAAGACCAAAAGAAGAAGATGGCGGCAAACGCCGACGATCCCAATAAAGAGTGGACGGAAGCCGAACTGGTTGCCCGCGGCGAAAAGGTTTTCGCGGCGAATTGCGTTGCCTGTCACCAGGCCAACGGCAAGGGCATCCCGGGCAGTTTCCCCCCGCTCGACGGAGACAAGGTTGTTCTGGGCCCGAAGGCCGAACAGATCAACACCGTGCTGAAGGGCAAGCCCGGCACCGCGATGGCGGCATTCGGCGGGCAGCTCAACGATGTCGAAATCGCAGCGGTCATCAGCTATACGCGCCATGCCTGGAGCAATGCAGGCAAGGGGCAGGACCCGACGGTTCTACCGAAGGACGTGCAGGCTGCGCGCTGATTGCGCGCGCCTCGCCACGCCCTCGCAGAACCGGTTCCGTTTAGTTAGAGATACCCTGCCGGCCCCGTCGATCGGGCCCGGCACTCAGCAGGAAGGAGTCCATCATGAGCAGCGTCACTGTAGACCACGTGTCGCCGGGCCACGGCCACGGTCACGATGACCACCACCACGCCATCCCCACCGGCTGGCGCCGCTGGCTTTTCGCCACGAACCACAAAGACATCGGGACGATGTATCTCATCTTCTCGTTTGTCATGCTGCTGGAAGGCGGCACGCTGGCACTGCTGCTGCGCACCGAGCTCTTCGAGCCGGGCCTGCAGTTCTTCCGCCCCGAACTCTTCAACCAGTTCACCACCATGCACGGCCTCGTCATGGTGTTCGGCGCGGTCATGCCGGCCTTCGTGGGCTTCGCCAACTGGATGATCCCGATGCAGATCGGCGCCTCCGACATGGCGTTCGCCCGCATGAACAACTTCAGCTTCTGGCTGCTGCCGGTGGCCGCGATCATGCTGACCGCGTCGTTCTTCGTGCCCGGCGGCGCCACCGCGGCCGGCTGGACGCTGTACGCGCCGCTGTCGCTGCAGATGGGCCCCGGCATGGACCTGGCGATCTTCGCGCTGCACATCATGGGCGTCTCGTCCATCATGGGCGCGATCAACATCATCGTCACCATCCTGAACATGCGCGCGCCCGGCCTGACGCTGATGAAGATGCCGCTGTTCTGCTGGACCTGGCTGATCACCGCCTTCCTGCTGCTGGCCGTGATGCCGGTGCTGGCCGCTGCCATCACCATGGTGCTGACCGACCGTCATTTCGGCACGGGCTTCTTCAACGCGGCCGCTGGCGGCGACCCGGTGCTGTACCAGCACGTGTTCTGGTTCTTCGGGCACCCCGAGGTCTACATCATGATCTTGCCGGCGTTCGGTATCGTGTCGGCCATCGTGCCCGCGTTCGCCCGCAAGAAGCTGTTCGGCTACGCCTCGATGGTTTACGCGACGGCTTCCATCGCCGTGCTGTCCTTCATCGTGTGGGCGCACCACATGTTCACCACTGGCATGCCGGTCACGGGTCAGCTCTACTTCATGTACGCCACCATGCTCATCTCCATCCCGACCGGGGTGAAGGTGTTCAACTGGGTCGCCACCATGTGGCGCGGCTCCATGACGTTCGAGACCCCCATGCTGTTCTCGATCGGCTTCATCTTCGTGTTCACCATGGGCGGTTTCACCGGCCTGATCCTGTCGGTGGCCCCGATCGACATCCAGGTCCACGACACCTACTACGTGGTCGCGCACTTCCACTACGTGCTGGTGGCGGGCTCGTTGTTTGCTCTCTTCGCCGGCGCCTACTACTGGGTGCCCAAGTGGACGGGCCGCATGTACAGCGAAAAGCTGGGCAAGCTGCACTTCTGGTCGACGCTGATCTCGTTCAACGTCACTTTCTTCCCGATGCACTTCCTGGGCCTGGCAGGCATGCCGCGCCGCTACGCCGACTACGCCGGTCAGTTCACGACGTTCCACCAGATGGCCACCATCGGCGCATTCTGGTTCGGCCTGTCGCAGCTGATCTTCCTGTGGGCGATGGTGCGTTGCTACATGGGCAAGGGCGAACCCGCCGCGGCCAAGCCGTGGGAAGGCGCCGAAGGCCTGGAATGGACCGTGCCGTCGCCGGCGCCGTTCCATACGTTCGAAACTCCGCCCGAAGTGAAGTAAGGCAGCCTTTCATGTTTCAGGTAGCACAGCAATGACACCCGAGCAGCGCCGCCGCAACAAGATCGCAGGTCTGGTCCTGCTGGCATTCGTCATTGCCGTGTTTGCCTGGACCGTGCTGCGCGGCTCGGCCCTGCTGTCGGGCGTCGCTGTCAGTTAGGCGCGGGCCATGAGCGACGACCTGCGCGAAACCTCCCAGCGCAAGCTGAGTTTCCTTCAGACGATGAAGGCGGTGGCGTGGGGGTTCTTCGGCGTGCGCAAGGGGGCGGGCCATCGGGAAGACGTCGCCAAGCTCAACCCGGTCCATGTGATCGTGGCGGGGCTGCTGGCAGCGGCTATCTTCGTTACTGTGCTGGTATTAATTGTGCGTTGGGCCGTTTCCAGCCTGACTTGAATCACTTAATTCTATAAATCTGTACCAGGGAGAAAGCCATGAGTGCAAGCCACTCGGTTCAAGGTAAAGAGGCACCGTATTACTTCGTGCCCGCCGACTCGGGTCATCCCGTGCGTACGGCTGTGGCGCTGCTGTTCATGGGCCTGAGCGCCGCGGCCTGGATCAACGGCGTCAGCTGGGCCAAGTGGACCCTGCTGGCGGGCTTCATCGGTTTGATCGTGGTGTTGTACTACTGGTTTGGCGACGCCATCCACGAATCCGAGATCGGCCTGAACAGCAAGCGCATCGACGGTTCCTACCGTTGGGGCATGAGCTGGTTCATCTTCTCGGAAGTCATGTTCTTCGCGGCGTTCTTCGGCGCCCTCTGGTACACGCGCACCATCACCACGCCGTGGCTGGGCGACATGGACCACCGCCTGATGCTGTGGCCCGACTTCCAGGCCGTGTGGCCGAACTTCGGTCCTGCGGGCGTGGTCGAGCACTTCCAGACCGTCGGTCCGTTCTGGCTGCCCACCATCAACACGGCGCTGCTGCTGAGCTCCGGCGTCACGCTGACCATTGCCCACCATGCGCTGCGCGAAAACCATCGCGGCAAGACCATCTTCTGGCTGCTGGCCACCGTGGTCCTGGGCTTCGTCTTCGTGGCCTGTCAGGCTTACGAATACCACCACGCCTATACCGAGCTGAACCTGAAGTTCAATTCGGGCGCCTACGGGTCGCTGTTCTACATGCTGACGGGCTTCCACGGCTTCCACGTGCTGCTGGGCGCCACCATGCTGACGGTCATTCTGATCCGCCTGATCCGCGGGCATTTCACGGCCGACCATCACTTCGGTTTCGAAGGCGCCGCCTGGTACTGGCACTTCGTGGACGTGGTGTGGCTGGGCCTGTACCTGTTCGTGTACTGGTTCTGATCGTTACGCGGAACCAATGAAGCGCGCCAGTTCTTGTGCGAGAACTGGCGCGTTTTACTCATCTGCGATCGTGCACTTGCGGGAACCCGCGGCCCGTATGCCTATCTAAGGCCTGTGCTTTCGATCCAGCCCATGTGATGGGCGAACAGCACGAACAGGAACAGGGCCACCGATAATCCGATGCGCACCGTCAGCGCGTTGACCGTTCGGCTGGTGGTTCCCTTGTCCCGCATCAGGTAGACCAGGGCCGATGCCAGGCTGGCCAGAATCCCGATAAAGGCCAGGACGACGAAAACGCGCATGGTGGTCTCCGGACGAATCAGAGTAGTTATTGTAGAAATATGGCCCGACCGCATTCAACCCGATACACGGTAGCCGCCTTGCTGTTGCTGGGTGCCGCCGTGGTCATCCTGGCATCGCTGGGGCAATGGCAATTGCGCCGCGGCGATGAGCGACGCGCCATTCTGGCCGCTATCGAAGCGGGCCGCAAGCAAGCGCCGCTGCCCTTGAGCCCGGCTACCGACCCCGCCGATATGACTGCCTGGCGTTCGGCCCAGGCTACCGGGGTCTGGCTGCCGCAATTCAGTGTACTGCTGGACAACCGCAACCATGACGGCAAGCCCGGCTATTGGCTGGCCACGCCGCTGCTGCTGGACGCCGATGCGCGCCGCGCCGTACTGGTGCTGCGCGGCTGGATTCCGCGCGTCATGGGGGTTCAGGGCCAGGGCCCCTCGCAGCCGCCGCTGCCCGTCACGCCCGAAGGGCCGCAGACGGTGGCGGGCGAGCTGTCGCCTCGCGTGCCGCGTCTGTTCGAGATCTGGTCGCTGGGAGGGTCGGAGCAGTCCGCCTTGCCGGCCTCGCTGCCCGTGGCGGGCGGCGTCTTGCCGCAGGTGCAGAACCTGCCGCTGGACGCATACGCCAAATCCACCGGCCTGGCCCTGCTGCCCACGGTGCTGTCGCAGGCCGCGGGCAACGCGGACGATGGCCTGGTGCGCGACTGGCCGCAGCCGTCCGTGGACTTTCAGCAGAACACGTCCTATGCCGTACAGTGGTTTGCTTTTGCCTCGATTGCCGCCGTCGCATGGCTGGTGGTGCTGGGGGGCGCCATCCGGCGCATGCGGCGCGCGCAGAACGCGCCCGGCGCCTGACCGGGACGCCGACTCTTAACCCGCAAGACGACAGGATACAAAGTGGCTCGCGACCTTTCCTCTACCAAGCCCGCACGCAAGCGCTCCCTGATGCCGATGCTGCTGGTGTTCCTGTGCTCGCTCGCACCCATCGTCGCGGCGGTCGTGGTCTACATGAATCCGCAATGGTGGCCCGATGAGTCCAGCAATTACGGCGCGCTCCTGAATCCGCAGCGGCCCATGCCCGCGGCCGCGGAGTTGCGCCTGACCACGCTGGACGGCCAGCCCTTCGACCTGCAGAGCCTGAAGGGCAAATGGTTGCTGGTGGCCGCCGATGGCGGCGCCTGCCCGGAAAGCTGCGCCCGCAAGCTCTTCATCGCGCGCAACAGCCATGCCAGCCAGGGCAAGAACGTCGACCGGCTGGCGCGCGTCTGGTTCATCACCGACGATGCGCCCGTGCCGGACAAGGTGCTGGAAGCCTACAAGGGCACGGTCATGGTGCGCGCCAATCCAGACCAATTGGCGCGGTTCCTGCTGGCGCGCGATACTGCGGCGGGCCAGCCCGGGCTGGAGGCGCCGATCTGGGTGATCGACCCGCTGGGTAACCTGATGATGCAGTACCCTGCCGAGGCCGATGGCGTGAAGGTGCGCAAGGACATCAGCAAGCTGGTCTACAGCTCGAGAATAGGCTGAGCCTCGGGCTGGCATGGTTTCAATGCGTCGCGCGCATCGCGCGCGGCGTTGCAGATTGGATGTTTATGGAAATCGAACGCATCAAAGCGCGTTATCGCAAGCTTGTTTTCTTTACCTGGTTCCTGACGCTGGACCTCATCATGTTCGGCGCTTTCGTGCGGTTGACGGATTCCGGCCTGGGTTGCCCCGATTGGCCCGGCTGCTACGGCAGCGTGACGCCGCTGGGCGCGATGGGCGACATCCACGAGGCATCGCAGGCCATGCCTTTCGGCCCGGTCACCTTGTCCAAGGCCTGGATCGAAATGATCCACCGCTATGTCGGCACCATCCTGGGCATGCTGATCATCGGCATCGTCTACATGGCGTGGCGTTACCGCGGCCAGCTGGGCCGTTCGCCCAAGTTGGCCGTCGTGACGCTGATTGCGGTTTGCGTGCAGGGCGCGTTCGGCGCCTGGACCGTGACCCACAAGCTGATGCCCGTCGTCGTGACCGCGCACCTGGTGTTCGGCCTGTCGGTGCTGGCGCTGATGACCTGGCTGTCGGCGCGCGAGCGTCCGCACCTGGCCGTGGCGGCTGCGGCCGCACGCTGGAAACCCTGGGTGGCCGGGGGGTTTGCGCTGCTGCTGGTGCAGGTGACCCTGGGCGGTTGGGTCAGCACCAATTACGCCGCGCTGGCCTGCATGGATTTCCCCATGTGCCACGGAGCCTGGGTGCCGGAAATGGATTTCCATGGCGGCTATTCGATCATCCGGGCCTTGGGCGAATTGCCATCGGGCGAGATGATTTCCCAGCCGGCGCTGACCGCGATCCACTGGGTCCACCGCAATTTTGCCTTCGTGGTGTTCCTGTACCTGGGCATACTGGCCTGGCGCCTGCGCGCCGAGCCCGGGCTGCGCGGACCGGCCACGCTGATGCTGGCGCTGCTGGGCGCGCAGCTGCTGACCGGCTTGACCACGATCTTTTTCCAGTGGCCGCTGTTGATCGCGGTGCTGCACAATGGAGGCGCCGCCGGCCTGACCCTGGCCGCGGTGGTGTTGATGGTGCGTTTGTCCACAGCTGGACGTGCGCCCGCCGGGGGCTACGGCCCCAATTCGGTGCGCGTTTAAAATAGGGCCCACTATGACCAGTATTGCCGCTCCCCAGCCCGGATTGTTCCGCCAGTATTTCGTCCTCACCAAGCCGCGTGTGACGCAGTTGGCGGTGTTTTGCGCCGTGATCGGCATGTTCCTGGCGGCGCCCGGCATTCCGGACATGCGCCGCGTGCTGTTCGGCACCCTGGGCATCTGGCTGCTGGCCGCGGCCGCGTTCGCCATCAATTGCCTGATCGAACAGGAAATCGACGCCCGCATGCTGCGTACCGCGCGCCGCGGCACGGCGCGCGGCACGATTTCGGCTTTCCAGGTGCTGAGCATGTCCGGCCTGCTGGGCGGCGCCGGCATGTTCGTGCTGTATCACCTGGTCAACCCGCTGACCATGTGGCTGACCTTCGCCACCTTCGTGGGTTACGCCGTCATCTATACCGTCATCCTGAAGCCGCGTACGCCGCAGAACATCGTCATCGGCGGCCTGTCGGGCGCCATGCCGCCCGCGCTCGGTTGGGCGACCGTGGCGGATTCGGTGCCGGCCGAGGCCTGGATCCTGGTGCTGATCATCTTCATCTGGACGCCGCCGCACTTCTGGGCGCTGGCGCTTTACCGCAACCACGATTACGCCAAGGCCGGGCTGCCGATGCTGCCGGTCACGCACGGCAACCAGTTCACGCGCCTGCACATCCTCTTGTACAGCGTTGCGCTGGTCGCCACCACGCTGTTGCCCTATGCCATCCGCATGAGCGGCGAACTCTACCTGGTGTCCGCGCTGGTGCTGGGCGGCATGTTCGTTTCCTATGCATGGCGGCTCTATCGCGCCTACAGCGACGAGCTGGCGCGCAGCATGTTCCGTTTTTCCATACTCTACCTGGCGCTGCTGTTCGGCGCCCTGCTGGTGGACCACTGGGTCGGCCTGCTGCGCTGATCCCCTGGAGGTTGTCGATGTCCGTGTTTTCCACCAGCCGCCGGCTGGTCCTGCGCCTGGGCGCAGCCGCTGCTTTCACCGTCGCCCTGGCCGCCTGCGGCGACAGCGCGCCCGTATTCAAGGGCAGCGACATCAGCGGCACCCAATTGGGTCGCGGCATGGAGCTGGTCGATTACAACGGCAAGACGCGCCAGCTGTCCGATTTCGCCGGCAAGGTGGTGGTCGTGTTCTTTGGCTTCACGCAGTGTCCGGACGTGTGCCCGACCTCGCTGGCCGAGCTGACCGAAGTCATGAAGAAGCTGGGGCCGGACGCCGACCGCGTCCAGGTGCTGCTGATTTCGGTGGATCCCGAGCGCGATACGCCCGAGGTCCTCAAACAGTACGTCACCGCCTTCGATCCGCGCTTCCTGGGGCTGACCGGCACGCCGGACCAGGTAAAGAAGGCCGCCGCATCCTTCAAGGCCTATTACGCCAAGGCGCCGACCAAGGACGGCAGCTACACCATGGACCACACGGCCGCGTTCTACCTGCTGGACGGCAAGGGCGAATCGCGCGTGCTGGCCAACAACAACATCGGGGTGGAAGCCCTGACGCAGGATATCAAGGCCCTGCTCAAGGGCTGATCAGGCGGCCGTGCCGGCTTACTTGCCGGCGGCGGCCCAGCCGGCAAGCGCGGCGCGGGCCGGCTCGCTCAGTTCTGCGGCAGGGACCTCGCGCCGGTGCGCCATGATCATGAGCGCGTAAGGGGTGGCCAGCGCGGCAGCCTCGGGACACAGGCGGGATTCGTCGCCCACCGACGGCGAAATATTGCGCCAGTAGTTGATGGCCTGTTCGAGCTGGGGCAGGGTAATGGGATCCATCCGCCTATTGTCCACGAATGGGAATGGCTGTCCACCGGCCCGCGTCCTGCAAAGAAGCGTCACCATCGCAACACGCCGAAACCGTGCCTGGGTGCTATACCACTGCCGGTTAGTAACGATGGAGCATCGTCATGAATACATCCGCCAAAATTGAATCTGCGCGCCGCGCCATCCATCCCCTGGTCGCTGCCGCGGCGATCGCCGTCATCGTCATGTGTACGGTGGGCGTGGCCGCCGTGATGGGCTGGCTGCCCTCGCCTTCGGCCAACCCGCATGCCGACGAACCCGTGGCCGAGGCCGGTCCCGAAGACGCCAACCTGGCGCCCGCGCCGCAGGCCGCCGTGCCGCCCGCGCCCGCGCAAGGGGCGCAGGCGTCCGCTGCGCCGCGTCCCCAGGCTCAGGCCCAGGCGCCGGCTCCCGCCCAGCGCCCCGCGCCCCAATCGCCAGCGCCGCAAGCCTGCGCCACCTGCGGCGTGGTGGAATCGGTCCGACAAGTGCAGGTACCCGTCAAGGACAATAGCGACCACCTCATCGGCACCATCGGCGGCGGCGTGGTCGGCGGCGTCGTGGGCAACCAGTTCGGCGGCGGCAGCGGCAAGACGGCCCTGACCGTGCTGGGCGCGGTGGGCGGCGCTTTGGCAGGCCGTGAAGTTGAGCGTAATATCAGACAGCAACAAACGGTGACGCACTATGAACTCACGGTGCGCATGAATGACGGCAGCACGCGCCAATTCCGCAGCGCGCAGCCGTTCGCTTTTGCGTCGGGCGATCATGTGCGCGTGGAGAACAATCAGCTGCTGCGCGGATGATCCCGCCTGCCGGCGACATCTGTCTTAGGGGAGACCAGGAATGAGCGACCAACACACGAACCCGTTCGTTCTGCCCGGCATGGGCCAGCATTCCGACCTGTCGGGCAACCCGCTCCTGGCCAGCATGGAAATGATGCGCCAGGCCTGGGCGGGCCTGACCGGACCTGGAGGCCTGGCCAGCAGCCTGCCCATGGCTCCCCCGATGAACCTGGAAGACCTGGACCGCCGCATCGCGGAACTCCGCTCCGTGGAAAACTGGCTGCGCATGAACCTGTCCATGCTGTCCAGCACGATCCAGGGCATGGAAGTCCAGCGCTCCACCATCAGCACGCTGCGCGCCTTCGTGGACAGCGCCGCCAATCTGGACATGGGGGCCTTCCAGGACAGCGGCGCGGCTTCGCCGCTGGAAGTCGTGCTGGGCTTGAAGCCCGGCCCCAAGTCCGCGGCCAAGGTGACGGCCTCCAGCCCTGCCGCCGAAAGCGGCAAGGCCAAGGGCGAAGAGCCCGCAGGGCAGCAGCAATCCGCCGCGCCGGGCATGAGCGAACAAATGGGCGCCGCGGCGCAATCCGCTTCCAAGGCCTGGTGGGACCTGCTGCAGCAGCAGTTCAACCAGATCGCCGCTGCCACTGCGGCTTCCATGCCGGCGGCACCTGCAGCTCCTGGCGCCGATGCCGCGGCCAAACCCAAGCCGGGCGAATCCAAGGCCGCGGCCGCGCCCGCAGCCAAGGCGTCCAAACCGGCGGCCCGCAAGTCCGCCGCGCCCCGCAAGGCCGCCAAGAAAACCGGACCGGACGCCAACTAGCGTCGGTCCTCTCCTTAAATCGTCGGGCGAGACGGCCGCAAGGCCTCTCGACCGCCACTCAACATACTGGAACCTATGCTTAACGTAGTAATTCTTGCCGCCGGACTGGGTAAACGCATGCAGTCCGATCTCCCCAAAGTTCTGCACACGCTGGCTGGCAAGCCGATGCTGGGCCACGTGCTGGACAGCGCGCGCCAACTGAAGCCGGCGCGCATCATCGTTGTGGTCGGCCACGGTGCGGACCGCGTCAAACAGGCCTACGAAGGCCAGGCGGACCTGCACTTCGTGTTGCAGCAGCCGCAGCAAGGCACCGGCCACGCCGTGCAGCAGGCCGTGCCGCTGCTGCTTGAAGGCGATGGCAAGGACGATGTGACCCTGGTGCTGTACGGCGACGTGCCGCTGGTGCAGCCCGAGACCCTGCAGCGCCTGTTGGACGCGCGCGGCACTGGCGCCGCCGTGCTGACCGAGGTGCTGGCGGATTCCACCGGCTACGGCCGCATCGTGCGCGACGCCAGCGGCAACGTGTGCCGCATCGTTGAACACAAGGACGCCTCGGACGCCGAGCGCGAGATCAAGGAAGTGAACACCGGCATCCTCAGCGCGCCGACCGCGAAGCTGAAGGACTGGCTGTCCCGCATCGACAACAACAACGCCCAGGGCGAGTACTACCTGACCGACGTGGTCGGCCTGGCGGTGGTCGACGGCGTGCCGGTGGGCGCGGCCCAGCCCGGTGCGTCCTGGGAAACGCTGGGCGTGAACAGCCGCGTGCAGCAGGCCGAACTGGAGCGCCGCTGGCAGGCCGAGCAGGCTCGCCGCCAGCTGGAAGCCGGCGTCACGCTGGCCGACCCGGCGCGCTTTGACGTGCGCGGCTCGCTCACCTGCGGACGCGACGTGTTCATCGACGTGGGCTGCGTGTTCGAAGGCCAGGTGTCGCTGGCCGACGGCGTGCGCGTGGGCCCGCATTGCGTGCTGCGCGACGTCAGCGTTGGCCCGGGCACGCACATCGAGGCCTATAGCCATCTGCAGCAGGCGCAGGTCGGCCGCGATGCGCGCGTCGGCCCCTACGCCCGTCTGCGTCCGGGCGCCGAACTCGGCGACCGCAGCCACGTCGGCAACTTCGTCGAGATCAAGAAGAGCGTGCTGGGCGAGGACAGCAAGGCCAACCACCTGGCCTACATCGGCGACGCCGACATCGGCGCGCGCGTGAACGTGGGCGCGGGCACCATCACCTGCAACTATGACGGCGTGAACAAGCACCGCACCGTCATCGAGGACGACGCCTTCATCGGCTCGGACACGCAACTGGTGGCGCCGGTGCGCGTCGGCCGCGGCGCCACGCTGGGCGCAGGCACCACCCTGACCCGCGACGCGCCGGCCGAGAAACTGACGGTCTCGCGCGCCAAGCAGGTCACCGTCGACGGATGGCAGCGCCCGGTCAAGAAATCGTGACGGGGCAGAGCGGAGAGGCGCCGGCCAACGGCGCCAAGCCCGCGCCGCCCGACGGCCTGCCGACGCCGCGCCGTTACTGGGCGGCGGCCACCGTGATGACAGGCATCAGCCTGTCGGTTCTGGACACCACCATCGCCAACGTGGCGCTGCCCACGATCGCCGTCGACCTCAACGCGTCGCCGGCCCAGGCGGTCTGGATCGTGAACGCCTACAACCTGGCGGTGGTGATGATGCTGCTGCCCTTGTCGGCGCTGGCCGAGCGCATCGGCTTTCGCCGCATGTTCACCTTCGGCCTGATGCTGTTCACCCTGGCCTCGCTGGGCTGCGCCCTGGCCGGCACGCTGTGGCAGCTGACCGCGGCGCGGGTGTTCCAGGGCATAGGCGCGGCGTCGCTCATGTGCATGTTCGGCGGACTGGTGCGCAACATCTACCCGTTGAAGCTGCTGGGGCGCGGGATCAGCATCAACGCCACCACCGTGGCCATCATGTCGGTGCTGGGACCGACCATCGGTTCGGCCATCCTGTCGGTGGCGCCCTGGCCCTGGATCTTCGCCGTCAACCTGCCGATCTGCGCGCTGACGATGCTGGGCCTGCGGCATCTGCCGGAAGTGCCGCGCAACAACGTGAAGCTGGACTGGATCAGCGCGCTGCTGTGCATGCTGACCCTGGGCGTCTTCATTTCGGGCGTGGACATGATGGGCATGGACCTGCTGCGCGGCATCGGCCTGGTGGCGATCGCCACGGTCATCGGCCTGGTTCTGGTGCGGCGCGTGGGCAAGCAGCCAGCGCCGCTGGTGCCGGTGGATCTGCTGCGCATCCGTCCGCTGGCCTTTGCGGTAGGCGCCTCGGCCTGCACCTTCGCCGCGCAGATGGCGTCCTACGTGTCCCTGCCGTTCTATTTCCAGCAGGTGCTGGGGCGGCCGTATCTGGAGGTGGGCATGCTGATGGGCGCCTGGCCCGTGGGCACCGCCATCATCGCCCCGCTCGCGGGGCGGCTGTCCGACCGCTATTCGGCCGCCACACTCAGCGGCATGGGCGCGGCGGCGATGGTGGTCGGCATGCTGTGGCTGGCGGCGCTGCCGGCTACGGTGTCGAATTGGCCCATTGTTGCGGGAATGTTCGTGGCGGGGATGGGCTTCGGCTTCTTCCAGACGCCCAACAACCGCGCCATGCTGTCGGCCGCGCCCCGTTCGCGCAGCGGCGCGGCGGGCGGCCTGCAGGCCACCACCCGGGTCTTCGGCCAGAGCTTCGGCACGGCGCTGGTCGCGATCGCGTTCAGCATCAGCCTGGCCCATGGCCCTGGCCTGGCGCTGGTGCTGGGGACCATCTGCGCCGGGCTGGCGGTGGTGGTCAATACGGTTCGCTTCAGCAAGTTGCGGCCCTAGGGCGGTCCCGCGAGGCCGCCATTGTGGCGCCGGCGGGCTTGGGCCCCCGGCCGCTTCTATAATGACGGCCGGCGCCGGATTGAGTCATCTGGCGCAACGATTACCTATTTTGAAGGCGTTCAGGCATGAAGATCACGGTCGTGGGTACCGGTTACGTGGGGTTGGTGTCGGGGGCGTGCCTGGCCGACATGGGCAACGACGTCATGTGTCTGGACGTGGACGCGGCGAAGATCGCCCTCTTGCGCCAGGGCGGCATTCCCATCTATGAGCCGGGCCTCGAAGACCTGGTGCGCCGCAACGTGCAGGCGGGCCGCCTGCATTTCACCGACGACGTCGCGCAGAGCGTGGCTTTCGGCGACGTGCAGTTCATCGCCGTCGGCACCCCGCCCGGCGAGGACGGTTCGGCCGACCTGAAATACGTGCTGGCCGCCGCCCAGAACATCGCTCGCCACATGACGTCGCGCAAGCTCATCGTGGACAAGTCCACCGTGCCGGTGGGCACGGCCGACAAGGTGCGCGATGTCGTGGCGCGTGAATTGGCCGCACGCGGCGTGGACATCCCCTTCAGCGTGGCGTCCAACCCCGAGTTCCTGAAGGAAGGCGCCGCCATCAACGACTTCATGAGCCCGGACCGGGTCGTGGTTGGCGCGGACGACGACTACACCATCGGCGTCATGCGTCGCATCTACGAGCCCTTCCAGCGCACCCACGACCGCCTGATGGTGATGGACGTGCGTTCGGCCGAGCTGACCAAGTACGCCGCCAACGCCATGCTGGCCACGCGCATTTCCTTCATGAACGAAATGGCGAACCTGGCTGAAGCCCTGGGCGCGGATATCGAACAAGTGCGCCGTGGCATCGGCGCCGACCCGCGCATCGGCTATCACTTCCTGTATCCCGGCGCGGGCTACGGCGGCTCCTGCTTCCCCAAGGACGTGCAGGCGCTGGTCAACACAGCCGCCGAGAACGCCTTGCCCATGCGCGTCATCGAGGCCGCCGAGGCTGCCAACCACGCGCAGAAATTCCGCCTGTCCGAAAAACTGGTGGCGCGTTTCGGCGAAGACCTCAAGGGCCGCAAGATCGCGCTGTGGGGCCTGTCCTTCAAGCCCAACACCGATGACATGCGCGAAGCGCCCAGCCTGACTGTCATCGCCGAACTGACGCGCCGCGGCGCCGAGGTGCGCGCCTATGACCCCGTCGCCATGCACGAGGCCGCGCGCGCGCTGGCCGGCAAGCCCGGCATCAGCTTCGCCACCGACATGTACGACGCGCTGGACGGCGCCGACGCGCTCCTGATCGCGACCGAATGGAAGGTCTTCCGCGCGCCCGACTTCGATCGCGTCAAAGCCCTGCTCAAGACCCCGCTCATCATCGACGGCCGCAATCTCTACACGCCCGCGGACGTGCGCGGCCTGGGCTTCGAGTACTCGGGCATCGGCCGCGCATGAAGATCCTGCAGCTGAACTTCGAGAAGGGCTGGCGCGGCGGCGAACGGCAGACGCTGTACTGCATGCGCGCATTCCGCAAGGCTGGCCACGACGTCGAAGTGATGTGCCGCGAAGGCGCGCCCTTGGCCGAGCGCGCGCGCCAGGAGGGCTTCGTGGCCCATACCTGCCGCAACGTGCCGGGGCAGCTGGCCTTCCTGGCCGGCGCCGGCCGCTACGACATAGTTCATGCCCAGACCGCCAACACCATCACCTGGGCGGTCCTCACCAAATGGCTGCACCGCCGGCCGGTGGCGTTTTCCCGCCGCACGTCCTTCGTGGTCAAACCCGGCGACGAATGGAAGACCGGCTTCAAGTGGCGCCACGCCGACCTGTTTGTGGCGATCAGCGAGATGGCCGCCGGCGAGCCGCGCCGCCTGGGGATCGAGCCCGTCATCATCCGCAGCGCCGTCGAGCCGCACCAGATCGACACCGAGAATGTCGCCCAGCTGGTGCGGGAATTCGATCTGGCCGGCAAGAAGGTCATGGCCACGTCGGCCGCGCTGATCCGCGACAAGGACCCGGTCACGCTGGTGCGCGCCGTGGCCGAATTGGCCAAGACGCGCCGCGACTTCGTGTTCCTGCACTTCGGCGCCGGCGGCGACCGCGAGCAGCAGGCCAAGGATGAGGCGCGCAAGCTCGGCATCGAGGACGTCTATCGCTTCGCCGGCTTTCGCAAGGGCGTGGAAGATTTCTACAGCATCCTCGACGTGTTCGTCATGAGCTCCGAGGAAGAGGCCCTGGGCAGCAGCGTGCTGGATGCTTTCCTGCAACGCGTGCCGGTGGTGTCCACCGATGCTGGCGGCCTGAAGGAAAGCCTTGCCGACGGACGCGGCGTGCTGTGCGCCGTGGGTGATTTCCAGGCCATGGCGCAGGGCATGGCGCGCTGCCTGGACGACGCGGCCTTCCGCCAGGAAGTCACCGAGCGCGCCTATGCCTACGTGCGAGACGAGCACGACGTGCAGAAGATGGGCAACCGCTACCTGGCGCAGTTCGATCGCGTGATCGCCCGCCGCTGATCCGACCTGCCTCAGGTCCGCAGGTCTATCCGGGTCTCGAACTTGGCGCGATGCACCGAGAAGAACGTGCGCACATTGCGCACGTTGGCCTGCGCGGTGAAAGCGCGGTGCACCAGCGCGTGATAGGCCGGCATGTCCTTCACCTGCGCGATCACCACGAAATCCGGCCCGGGCGAGACCCGGTAGCACTGCAGCACCGCGGACTCGGCCAGCATGCTTTGCTCGAACGCGTCCAGGCTCTCAGCCGCCTGCACGTCCAGCGTGATCTCGACGATGGCGGTCAGCGTGCTGCCCAGCTTTTCCGCCGCCAGGATGGCCACCTGCCTGTCTATCACCCCTTCATCCACCAGCCGCCGCACCCGCCGCAGGCAGGTCGGAGGCGAGGCATGCACGCGTTGCGCCAGCTCTTGGTTGGTCAGCGAGCTGTCTTCTTGTAACTGTTCAAGAATGCGCCGGTCCAGATCATCCAGCTCTGGCAGGGAAATCTGTGCGTTTTGCATGATTAATTTCAAAAAAATGATCTGGAAGAAATATTATTTAATCACAATCATGTAAGGGAATTAACTTCCATTTTTAACTGCATAAAGAAATCAAATTTCTTGCGGGGACGAGCACAATGCGTCGGTACACGAACTTACCGGAGCACTCTCCTATGTGCGGCATTGTTGGCGCCGTCGCCCAGCGCGACATCACCCCGATCCTCGTTGAAGGCCTCAAGCGCCTTGAGTACCGCGGCTACGACTCCTGCGGCGTCGCCGTCTACGCCGACGGGCATCTGCGCCGCACGCGCAGCACGCAACGCGTGGCCGAATTGGCCGAACAGGTTGCGCAGGACAAGGTCAGCGGCTTCACCGGCATCGCCCACACCCGCTGGGCTACCCACGGCGTGCCGGCCACGCACAATGCCCACCCGCACTTCTCGCGCCTGGGCAACGACGAGCCGCGCATCGCGCTGGTCCACAACGGCATCATCGAGAACCACGACGAACTGCGCGCCGAGCTGCAGGCCGTGGGCTATGTCTTCGAAAGCCAGACCGATACCGAAGTGATCGCGCACCTGGTCAACCACCTGTATGCCGGCGACCTGTTCGAAGCCGTGCAGAATGCCGTGCGCCGCCTGCATGGCGCCTACGCCATCGCCGTGTTCTGCCGCGACGAGCCGCACCGCGTGGTCGGCGCGCGCCAAGGCTCGCCGCTGGTCGTGGGCGTGGGCCAGAACGAGAACTTCCTGGCTTCCGACGCGCTGGCCCTGGCCGGCACCACCGACCAGATCATCTACCTGGAAGACGGCGACGTCGTCGACCTGCAGCTCTCGCGCGTCTGGATCGTGGACGCCAACGGCAAGAACGTGGACCGCGAAGTCCACACCGTGCATGTGCATACCGGCGCGGCCGAACTCGGCCCTTACCGCCACTACATGCAGAAGGAAATCTTCGAGCAGCCGCGCGCCGTGGGCGACACGCTGCAGGACATCGAAGCCATCACGCCCGAACTCTTCGGCGACCAGGCCTACAAGATCTTCAAGGACGTCGATTCCCTGCTGATCCTGGCCTGCGGCACCAGCTACTACGCCGGCTTGACCGCCAAGTACTGGATCGAGTCCATCGCCAAGATCCCCGTGGCGGTGGAAATCGCCAGCGAATACCGCTATCGCGACAGCGTGCCCAACCCGCGCTCGTTGGTGGTCACGATCTCGCAGTCCGGCGAAACCGCCGACACCCTGGCCGCGCTCAAGCATGCGCGCTCGCTGGGCATGGAAAACACGCTGACCATCTGCAACGTGTCCACCAGCGCCATGGTGCGCGAGTGCAAGCTGTCGTACATCACGCGTGCCGGCGTCGAGATCGGCGTGGCTTCCACCAAGGCCTTCACCACCCAGCTCACCGCGCTGTTCCTGCTGACCCTGGCATTGGCCCAGGTACGCGGCCACCTGACCGAAGAGCAGGAAGCCGAACACCTGAAGGCGCTGCGCCACCTGCCCGTGGCCATCGGCTCGGTGCTGGCCCTGGAGCCCCAGATCATGGCCTGGGCCGACCGCTTCGCCTCCAAGGAAAACGCCCTGTTCCTGGGCCGCGGCATGCACTACCCGATCGCCCTGGAAGGCGCGCTCAAGCTCAAGGAAATCAGCTACATCCACGCCGAAGCCTACCCGGCCGGCGAACTCAAGCACGGCCCGCTGGCCCTGGTGACCGAGCACATGCCCGTGGTCACCATCGCGCCCAAGGACGAACTGCTGGAAAAGCTGAAGTCCAACATGCAGGAAGTGCGCGCGCGCGGCGGCGAGCTGTATGTCTTCGCCGATGCCGACAGCAAGATCCAGAGCGCCGAAGGCATGCACGTGATCCGCATGCCCGAGCACTACGGCAAGCTTTCGCCCATCCTGCACACCATCCCGCTGCAGCTGCTGTCGTACCACACGGCGTGCGCGCGAGGCACGGACGTGGACAAGCCGCGTAATCTGGCCAAGAGCGTGACGGTGGAGTAAGGCCGGTCGCCTCAAGAAAAATGCCGCTCCAGTAGCGGCATTTTTTTTCACAATATCCCGGACGACTCCTGCGGGCAAGAGAATAAATACAAGCAATGCGGCCTTCGGGACAGCTAATGTCCGGACCGCGATCCAAACTGCGTATTCCCAATTCAAGTGGAGACGCAGTGTCGGACTCGATAGCAATCCGTGGAATTCATACCGCATCCAATCGCCCCGCGGTTTCCCTGCACGGCTGGGGCATGCCTGCGGAGGATATCGTCTTGCTTGTGCGGCAGCTTGCGCAGGAAATGCCGGTCTTTGATTGGCACGCGGATACGGACGCGCCGCAGGGCGCGCTATCGCTGCATCTTGTCGACTTTGCCGCGCTGACAGGAAAAGGGCGTGCCGTATGGAATACCTTTGGCCCGATCGAGGCCATGCGTCAGGCTCGTGAGCAGGGCGTGGCCGCATTGGCTCTGTGCCGCGGCCGGGTCAGCCAGTTGCCCGCCGTTCGCAAGGGCGTCTGGGTCATGGCGGCGGACAAGCCTTGGGCGTCCGCCGTGCAAACGCTGGTGCGGGCGCTGGCGGCTCTGGAATGGAACCGTACGGAAGGCTACAAGGCCCTGCATGCATGGCGCGCCGCGCGCAGGTTCGCCGACGCCAATCTTCTTTCCGTTCTTGGCTTCGATGAAACCGCTGCCGGATTTTCGGAGGTGCTGCGTGAGGCGCTGACCGCATTGCTGATGCAGCCGGCCGCGCTAGCGGTCGCCGGCGTCCCCGAACGGGAGTTGCAGCGCACGATCATCGAAGCGGGTTTGCATGAATTGCAGCCTTTGACCGCCGCGCCCATGACTTTGGATGGTGCGATGCGCGTGGATGCGTTGCTGGGTTTTGAGTGGCCTGTTCTCGAGTAAATCCAGCCGATTATTTTTATCGGGATTTTGCGCCTCCGGTTGTCGTCACGCGTTGCGGATGTAGGAGGGGCGCGCGATGCCCAGCGGTTCCGCTTCATGAGGGATTATTCCCTTGCACTGGCGCCTGATTACGCGGGCTATGTCCGCTCTGGTAAATTCCAGTTAACCATCGTAATAATTCCTTATCGAAGCGAGCGAGTCCCTGCATGCCCCCGCTGGTTGCCAATATATTTCATATTTTGAAGGACGCCGAACAAGGCGGGCACTTCATAAGTACGCCGGAAATACACCGAGCGTTGTGCAGGTCAGATCCCGATCCTCCCGTCGTCAAGACGGTTCTGCGCACATTGCAGAAGCTGCTTGACCAGCAACTGGTGGAATGCGAAAGGCGCGGGACGGCGCTCGTTTGGCGCAGGTGCGCCGGCGCTGGCGGCGTGCCCGCCAGGGCCGCAGGCCTGATGACGCATGAACAGGCGCTGGCGCTTCAGACCTTGAAGCGCTTTTCATCCCGTCAGATTCCGTCGCTGGTTTCCGAATCGCTGTCTTCCCTGTTCGACACCGCCGAGAAACGGCTGGGCGTTTCTCACAGCGACAGCGAACGCCGCTATCGGAAATGGGTGGATAAAGTAGAAGTAGAAAGCGGCGCTTTTGCCTTGCAGCATCCAGCTATAGACTCAAACACCTTTTCCACCGTGTCGCGCGCTCTGTTTTTCGAGCAGAAACTGGAAGTGGTTTATCGCGTTCGCTCCAAAGCGGATCAGGAAACGACGAAGATAATCGACCCGTTGGGATTGGTCGAGGTGGGCGGGGTGATCTATCTCGTTGCGGCCATTGCGGGCTATGCCAAGCCCGCAATGTACCGGCTTGACAGGGTGGTCAGCGCCAGCATGTTGCCGGAGATATTCGCCTATCCACGGGAATTCAGCTTGGCCGAGTATGTGAAGCAGCAGCGGCAGTTCGATTTCATGGTTGAGGGCGCGGTGGAAGTGGAATTGCGCTTTCTCAATGGCGCAGGCAATCATCTGATTGAATCGCCGTTATCCGATGATCAAGTGGTGCAGTACATCGGATCCGAACTGCGGGTCACGGGCACGGTCTTGCTCAGCAAACGTTTGCGCTGGTGGCTGCGGTCGTTCGGCCCCAACGTAGAAGTCTTGGGACCTGAGGCATTGCGCGAGGAAATGGCCGCCGAAGTGCGCGCACTTTCGGCGCTATATGCGACGCACGCATGAATGCGTAGGGGATCGGGACATGTAATGTCCCGATCCCCTCCTATTCTGTCCGGGATGCGGCAGTCATCTTGCCGCCGATCTTGCCTATCCCGGAGTACACATGATCAACAACAACGCCACGCCCCTGGAACACCTGGCCGCATTCGCCATTGTGTTCGTGACAGGTGTATTGAGCACTGCAATCCTGGGCCGATATATCGATGCAGTCAGGCGAGATGGGGTAGAAGACGCCTGCGGAAAAATGACTGAGCCAGGCGCCAACTGATAGCGTTCCCCATATCTCGTTCTGCTTACCCTGGAGTCGCAGCATGCCTGTCCGTCCCCGGCCATTCACTCAAATATGCACCCAATGCAACTGGATACGGACATTTGCGCCCGCCAGTGACGCGCTTGTCGTCGGGCGGGATATTGCGGCGCATTGCCCAAAATGCCAATCAAAGCAACTGCGATGCGTCGCACCCTCGGCGCTCGCGCTAGTTTCGAGCCGGTTGAAACGGCTGCTGAACTTGGAATAAAGCGCTAGGAACTTGCTGTGTTTCCCGGTTCCAGCGCGAGGTCATGGCAGTACCATTTGCCAGATGCCCTAATGGGCGTGCCATTCAAAAATGAAATGGGATGCCCGATAGGGTATGCTCACGCCTTGTATTCAAATGATTTCAAGTAAGTCAAAATGTTGACTTTGACAGATTGGCCCTTTCGGCCTGGCAAGGGTCATTCCCCAGACTGACGACATATTCCTGATGCCCCCGGCATCGCCCGCCAATTTCGCCTGAAAAGGAGCTTTGCAACATGGCGCGTATCGTGCCGGACGGTTGGCAGACCATGGACGCCATCGGTGCCATGCGTCGGGAGTTCGAGACCTTGGAGTCGTTGGCGCAGGGGTTGCCGGACGAGTACACGGTTTATCACGCCGTGCACTGGACCAATATCGAACGCTCTCACGCCATTCATGGCGAAGTCGATTTCGTCATCGTCAACCAGTCCGGGCACATGATGCTCATTGAGCAGAAATGCGGGTCATTGGAAGAGACGCCTGACGGGCTGGCGAAGAACTATGGCGGTGGCAAACTGAAATCGGTGCCCGCGCAAATGGGTCGCACGGTGAATAGCTTGCGAAGCAAGCTGGCGCGGGTTCTGAACGGCGCCTACATCGAGATCGAGCATTTGCTCTACTGCCCGGACTATTTGTGCAAGACGCTGCAAACCGTGGGCGTGATGTCCGAACGTATCGTCGACGCCGGCCGGCGCGACGCATTATGCTCGGTGATTCAGCAGATACTCCCCGCGGGCGTTGCGGGTCCGCTGTACGCGCAGGTGCATCGGTTTCTCTGCGACCTCATTCAACTGGAGGCGGACGCCAGTGCGCTGGTGGGGCGGGCCAAAGCCCTCGTCACCCGCGTGTCCAGCGGCCTGGCCTATTGGGCCCGGCAAATCGACATGACGCCCTTTCGACTGCACGTAAACGGTACGGCCGGCTCTGGAAAGACGCAGTTGGCCCTGGCCGAGTACCGCGCGGCAGTCGACGCTGGCCACAGGCCGCTATATCTCTGCTTCAACCGGCCTCTGGCGGACCACATCGCCACGATCGTGCCCTCCGGCGGCGCGGTCTGCACGTTCCACATGTTGTGCGTACGTATGGTCAGACAGTCGGGATCCGCGCCTGACTTCAATGACGCAATGGCTTTCGAGCAACTGGTCAATGCCTGCCGGGAGTTGGCTGTCCCGCCGGATCTGACCTTCGATACGGTCATCATCGATGAAGGGCAGGACATCAAGGCTGAATGGTTCGACCTGATTCTGCGCCATGCCCGCGACAACGCTCGCATACTCTGGCTGGAAGACCCGATGCAGAAACTGTATCGCCATGCTGCCGTGCAACTGCCGGGTTGGATACGCCTGCGGGCGGACAAGAATTTCCGTAGTCCGCGTTCGGTCGTTCAATTACTGCAGGCATTGGTCCCGGACGGGATGGCCGTCGTGCCTGCATCGCCAGTCATTGGTCACGAAGTGGAATTCCTTACCTACGAGACCGCCGCGCAGTTGCTGGACCAAGTCAAGGAAGGTGTGCGCCTGTGCCAATCTGCCGGGTTCGCGACGACGGACATCGCGCTTCTCAGTTATCGGGGAAGGGATAACTCCCGCATCCTATCCTACGATCAGTTGGGTCCCTATGTGCTGAAGAAATTTCTTGGCACCTACGATGCTGAGGGCCGGCCGGAGTATTCGGAAGGCTCGCTGGTGACGGATACCGTGCACCGCTTCAAGGGGCAGTCCGCGCCGGCAGTCGTGATGGCGGAGATCGATTTCGAAGCGCTGGGCGACGATGAGGTCCGCCGCTTGTTCGTAGGCGCGACTCGCGCCTCGATGAAACTGGTCTTGGTCCTGTCCGACCGGGCGGCGGGGCGATTGCTCGCACGTCTTGAAGGCTGCCCGGCGACTGCGTGATCAGTCCCGTGGCGGCTTCCGGGAACAGCCATTCACCCCTTTGGCACCTCTGACCTGAGAGTGAGCGAAATGCAAGAGCAACAACGCGCCAAGGCGGCGCTGAGAATTACGCTAGGCCTGCACGTCGAGCAGTGGCAAGGACCTCACCCCGGAGCGTTGTTCGAATGCCCGACCGTGGGGCGCCAGGCCTTTCTTGCGATGCTGGAAACCTGGCTCGGCCTGTCGTCGCGGCCGGCCGGCGGAGCTGAACGGACTGCCGCCTTCCTGCTGGCGCTGCGTCAGTCCGATGGACCGAGGAGGTTCTTCCATGACAGCTTGGCTGCCGATGAAATCGGAACCGCGGCTCGGCTTCTGCAGTGGCGCGACGAATGGATACTTGGAGGATGGACAGGCGTTGCGGCAGCGGGATGCCCGTCTCGCCTATTGGACATGGCCGTCGTCGAAACCGCGGCGGCCGGCTTGTTGCCTCCCGGCGAAGGCGATCGCCTCAATGCCGTCCTGCGCCGTCTGGATGAGCGCAGCGTGCCGGTCGGCGAGATCGTCTTGCTGGAGGACAGCAAGCTGTTTCCGTCCTTGTGGCGCAGGCTGCTCGCCCGCTTCCCGTTGGTAGATGGAAGCGCGCTGACCCCTGCGGCTGCTCCCCATACGCAACTGGGACGTTTGCAACGCGCCGTGCTGGACGCGGTGTCCCTTGACCAATCCTTCATTCCCCTGCCAGATATCGACGACAGCGATGGTTCGGTTGTCGTTCTTCGTCCCCATACATGCGAGACCGCGGAACAATGGCTCGCACATCACTATCACGCCCGGCGGACACCGATGCTTCTCGTCAGCGAGCAGCATGGCGCTTCAGTCGACGATACCCTGCGCGTCAACGGCGCACCGGCTTGCGGCTTCGACGAGTCCAGCGCCTTGCGTCCGGCCTTGCTGGCGCTGCCGTTGATCTTCGAGACCTTCTGGGATCCCCTGGAACCCGCGCGCTTGCTCGATTTCCTGATGCATCCGATCGGACCCTTCCGGGCGTCGGCGCGGCGGGCGTTCGGTGCGGTCTTTTCCGAACAACCGGGTATCGGCGGAGCTGAGTGGTCCAAGGTGCGTGCGCGCCTGCTGGACGACGCTCCTGCGGAGTATCGCCCTGAATTGGAGCAGCACATCCGGATCTGGCTCGAATCGCCGCGGCACCCGCGAACCTCCGGCGCGCCGATAGGCTATGCAATCGAGCGGGTCAAGCTGCTGACTCAGGCGCTGCGCGGGCGCCTGCAGCACCTCACGCCTGCCGCCGCAGCGGCGCGAGATCTCGCTGCGGCCCTCGGTCAATGCGCGGGGATGCTCAGCGGCCTGGAATCGCTGCAGCGGGATGGGATCAAGCACGTCAAACCCCGGCTGCTCGAACAGTTATGTGCTCAGGCGACCACATTGTGCGGCAACAGCCTGGCCGTGGCCGAGGCGGGTTGCATGCTCAGCGCCACGACGCCCGAAGCTTGCGCGCTGGGGCCGGTCGCCGAAGTCGTCTGGTGGATGCCTTCCACTCCGAAGCTGCCTGGAGGATACCCATGGAGTCGTCCTGAGATCGAAGCTCTGGCGGCCAGCGGGGTCGAACTTGTCGACCTGGCGTTCGCGATGGAAAGCCTGGCCGCGCTGTGGATGAGGCCGCTGCTTACCGCCACCGATCGTCTGATCCTGGTCTTGCCGCCAGCGCCCGCGGAAGATCATCCGGCTTGGCAGCTTATCGCCCTGCTCGCACCCGGGATGGCCGCAAGGCAGCTGGAAGAGCATCCCATGGTGCGCGACCGGGCAGGACAGGTCATCCCCCTGCCATTGCAACGCGCACAAGGTGTATGGCGCCTGGATACGGATGCACCATGGCGGGACGCCTATCCGCTTCCGACACGCCTGCCTTCGCAGTCCTATACGTCATTGGACCTTCATTTCAACAACCCGGCGGTCGCAGTGTTGAAGTACGCGGCCAGTTTGCGTACAGGCCGGGCCACGGTGGTGGCCAAGGATGGCCGTTTGCTTGGCAACCTCGCGCATCGGTTGGTTGAGAGGCTGTTCGTCAACAATGATGCGCCATCTTGGAGCCATGACCGCCTGGAGGCGTGGTTGGAGCCGGAATTGGCAAGATTGCTTGAACAGGAAGGGATGCCGTTGCTGGCGCCGGGCAACGGCGCTGCGCTCTTCCAGTTCAAGAGCACCGTGCGTCACGGCCTGCGGGTATTGCTGCAACATATGGCCCACGCCGGCGTTGAACGCGTCGAGGCCGAACGGCCGCTTGCCGGCATGCTTGGCGCGTTGCGTCTCAATGGAGCAACCGATCTGCTGTTGCATCTTGCCGATGGCGGGACAGCTGCGCTCGACCTTAAATGGACGGGTGCCAAGCGGTATCGCAAAGCGCTGGCCGATGGCGTGTACCTGCAGTTGGCGCTGTATGGCGAGATGATCCGGCAAGAGCTCAAAGCGCCGCCCGCCGCGGTGGGTTATTTCACGTTCAGGGAGGCTCTGCTATTGACCGCCACGCCAGACCTGTTCGGTCCGCTGGCCCGCGTCGTCAATGCAAAGAACGGCGTCAACGCGGCGGAGCTCGTCATGCAGGCCAGGACCACCTGGGCCTGGCGGGTGCGGCAGTGGCAGGAAGGGCATGTCGACGTGATCGGGGATGGGCTCTACCCGCCGCCGGAGCCATCTCCGGAAGGTTGTTTGCCACTGGGCGAAACCGCGCCGTGGCACGGCGACTACACGGCACTGTTCGGCAGTAGGGAATAACCATGGACCAGAAGAACATGAATGTGGAATTTGTCCGTGCCGGGGCGGGCAGCGGCAAGACCTACTATCTGACACACTTGCTGGCCGACCGCCTGCAACGAGGCGCTGCGCGGCCCGCAGCGATCATGGCTACCACGTTCACGGTCAAGGCGGCTTCGGAGTTGCGCGAGCGCGCCAGGTCGACGCTGTTGAGCCAGCGACGGCTCGATCTGGCCGCGGCGCTGGGGCAGGCGAGCATTGGCACGGTCAATAGCGTCTGCGGACAATTGATCCAGCGCTTCTGCTTTGAACTCGGCATCTCGCCGGATCAGACTGTTCTGACCGAAGACGAAGGCCGCCGCCTGGTGCGCATGGCTGTCGAAAGTGTTCAGGATGCCAATGCGGTCGAGCATCTGGCGCGACTGGCTGTGCGGCTCGACCTGGATGATGATGCGGTGACCGCTACGCTGCACGCAATCATGAACGCCGCGCGCTCCAACAATCTTGGCCCGGACGAACTCGCCGCAATGGGGTCAGACAATGCAGACGCCATGCTGGCGTGTTGGCCGCGCCCGCAGGGCGATCATGATGCCGCTCTCGGCGCGGCGCTCGAACGCACGGAGGGCGAACTCAAGCAGGCGCAGGCCGCCGGCGTGACGACCAAAGTTCTGAACGAGGCGATCGAGAAAGTCACGGCAGCCCGCGGCGCACTCGCTCGGGGACAGCTGGCATGGAACGTCTGGCAGCAACTGTCGAAGCTGAAAGCTGGCGCCAGGCAGGCCGGCATGGTGGAGGAGCTTCAAGACGTCGCGGCACGCCACCCCACCCATGAAAGGTTCCACGAGGATGTGCGGGACTATCTTCGTACGGTGTTCGGCCTGGCGGGGCGCGCTTTGCAAGCTTTTGCGCAGGCCAAGCGGGAACTTGGCGTGGTCGACTTCACCGATCAGGAAGTGTTGCTATTGCGAGCCTTGCAAGGCAGTACCTTGGTGCGTGAAGCGCTCGAGGGAGAGCTCGATCTCGTGCTGGTCGACGAATTTCAGGACACCAATCCGCTTCAGTTGGCCATCTTCGTCGAGTTGGCGAAGCTGGCCAAAAGTTCGATCTGGGTAGGCGACCCCAAGCAGGCCATCTATGGTTTTCGCGGCACGGATTCGACGCTCATCCAGCAGATCCTCGATTCTGTGGAAAGCTGGGGCGGCACAATGGGGACGCCTTTGTCGGATTCGTATCGCTCTACGCCGGCGCTGGTGGGCCTGGCCAACGAAGTGTTCGTGCCGGCCTTCCATCCCGCTCCCGCCTCCGAAACCGCGCTCAGGCCGGTGCGCAGGCCGCTCGTCGGACAGCCGCAACTCCTGAACTGGTCGTTCGTGACGGAAGCCGGGAAGCGTTCGATTTCGCTGAAAGCCCTGGGGCCCGCAGTGTCGGATCTGCTGGGGCGCGGCATCCAGATTGTCGACAAAACCACAGGCCAGGCGCGCTCACTGCAAGCCAGCGACATCGCCGTGCTGTGCCGAAAGAATGATCACATAAAGTCCGCGGTCGACGCGCTGAGCCGCTGGGGCATTGCCGCGGCGGCGGCCCGGCCCGGCCTGATCTCGACACCCGAGGTCCAGTTGGTGCTGGCCTGCCTGCGCCGTTTGCGAGATGCTTCGGATACCGTGGCTACCGCAATGATCGTCGGGCTGACTGGGGCGGTCAGGCCGGAAGACTGGCTGCAAGACCGCTTGCAGTTCCTCGCCGGCATGAGTACGGACGGAGATGGCGAAAGGTCGGCGTCGGAGTCGGCGTGGAAGACAGAGGGGGAAGGCGCTCATCCGCTGATTGCCAGACTGGCAGGCTTGCGGTCGTCCCTGACGTCGCTCACACCCCGTGAGGCCTTGCGTCTGGCAAAGGCCGAATCCGGCGTGGCGCGCCTGGCACACCAGTGGTCGGCAGCGGAGCGCGAGGCGCAAGTGCGCATCGCCAATATTGAAGCGCTGCTGGCGTTGGCACAGCAGTACGAGGACGCTTGTCTGGGCGCACGCCAGCCGGCGACGGTCAACGGAATGCTGCTTTGGTTCCAGGAATTGGAGGCGAACGGGGCGGATGGACGCGCGACTGCTGCCCATGGCGCTGTCGAAGTCATGACTTTCCATGCGGCCAAGGGCCTGGAATGGCCAATGGTGATCGTGATCGGCCTGGATCACGGCTATCGCACCGATCTCTGGAGCGTGCGCTCCCGGACGATAGGCGCTTTTGACGCGACGGCTCCTCTGGCCAATCGCTACATCCACCATTGGGTCAATCCCTTTGGGGCTGGCGTGCAGGTCATCGCCGATGCGGAAGCCTCGGAAACCGGTAAGCTCATGGCCGAGCAGGCGCGCGCGGAGAACACACGCCTGCTGTATGTCGCTCTTACCCGTGCGCGCGACTTGCTCGCTCTCGTGGGCGGCACCAAGGCGGCGGGCGACCCTCCACCTTGCCACTGGCTGGACGAGATCGATGCGGCGGCCAAGCTCTGGGGACCGGCGGGCGCATTCGTGGCGGACGGCCATACCGTCGTGCGCGAAGCGAAGTCCTGGGATTTCGATGAATCGCTCGACGCGCCGCCTGCGCCCGAGGTGTGGGCCATGCGTTACTTCGCCGCGCGCCAGCGCCAGTCCTTTCAGCGGCTCTGGTTCGCGCCCAGCGCTGCCCTGCCCGGGCAGCATCGGGTGATAACGGTGGAAGAGGTAGGCAGGCGGATCGTGGTCCAGTCCGGCACGGACATGGCCGCGCTGGGTTCGGCGCTGCATGGATGCATAGCTTGCTCGATGGCGGACCCGGCGCGTGCCGTCAGCGACGAACAGATCAGGGAGGCCCTGATCCGCTGGGGCGTCCATGGCGCAGTAACGCCGGAAGCGGTGCGCTTTCAGGTGGAAGCCTTCCAGGATTGGTGGCAGGCGAGGTGGCCCGGCGGGGTTGCCCAGGCGGAACTGCCGATTCAGGTGCCACGCGCCGACGGCACCGTCGTTCGCGGGCAGATCGACCTGCTGATCCGCGTCCCGGCCGGCCGCATCCTCATTGATCACAAGGCGGATCCGCGCGGCGTCGACGACGGCGATCGCTTGGCTGTTACGCACGGTGGTCAGCTGGAAGCCTATGCCGGCGCGGTCGAGTCTGCCTCTGGTGAGCCAGTGCTAGAACGTTGGCTGTTCTTGCTGGTGGCGGCGCGGGCTGTACGGATCGGGGCGGCCTGATGGCCGCGCAAGACAACAGCAGGCGGCGGTGCGCCGATCATCCAGCGGAGAGGGTGAGTCGTCGGCGACTCGTCGCTTTTGGCAATGTGAGCAGGGAAGTGAGTATGAATGTGCTGGTTCAAAAGCCCAAACTGGTATGGCCTTCGCTTAATGTCAGGTAACAGAAGAACGAGATGAGAGTACAGAAGAACGCGCCCGAGCAGATTTACCGCATCATGTTGGATGAAGTGTCCGCGATTCATGAAGGAATGCTGGCCCCGATTGATGAGCCTGCGATTGCAGAGGCTCAGGACACGGCGAAGGCAATCTTGGAGAGCAACAGGAAAGATCTGGAGCAAGGCCTCGAAGGCTTGCAACGTAATGCCGAATGGGATGTGTTCACCATTGCCCTGTACGGAGAAACGAACGCGGGTAAATCGACCACCGTGGAGGCACTGCGCATACTCCTCGATGAACCAACCAAACGCGATACCCGGCGCCTATTCAGAGAGGAGCAGGCACGCCTGAACCTTTCCGAGAGCGATATGGAAGCGGCGCGCATCGGCGTGGAGCAGGGCAAAGAGCAATTGGCTGTGGTCGAGAGCGACCTTTCGGACCGGAAACAGCAACAGGCACTGCGCGAGGATATGTTTAGGGCCCGTGTTCAGGAGTCCACTGTTCTTGTCGAGGAGGCTCGTCGGCGGGAAACATTAATTCAGAGAATTGTGCGCCTTTTCCGGTCCGCGCCCCAGGATGTGGCTCTGGCGAAGGCCGAGCAAGATTTGAAGCTGGCGCTTGCCGAGCATGATCGTGCAGACAAGGCAGGTGAGGTAGCGAGAGCGGAGGCTGCGCGGAATTTGGCCGCAGCCGAGGAAAAGCACCAACATCAGCTGGACAACCTCCATCGTCTTGACGTCCACGCGGACGGCAGGATTATTGGCACCGGGCGTTCTGACTACACCACGGACGTGCAGACATTCCAGTTCGTGCTGGAGGGCCAGAAGTTCGCCTTGCTCGATGTGCCCGGTATCGAGGGGAGCGAATCCCACGTCATTGAACAGATTTGGCAAGCGGTCCAGAAGGCCCACGCGGTGTTCTACGTAACCTCCAAAGCTGCGCCGCCGCAGAAGGGGGATGGCGATGGCGAGGGCACTCTTGAAAAGATAGTCAAGCATCTGGGCGCCCAGACCGAGGTCTGGACTCTATTCAACAAGCGCATCACGAATGCCGTACAACTGACCCAGGATCTGATCACAGACGATGAAGCGGCCAGTCTGAAGGTCCTTGATCGACGAATGAAAGGCGTGTTGGGCGAGAATTATCGGAAAACTATTCCGATGAGTGCCCAGGTCGCCTTTCTGAGCGTTGCCGATTGTTTGGTTCCGGGCTCGAGCGATGCGAAGAGCCGGGGAAAATTCCTCGCAAAGTTCGATGCGCAGGCCCTGCTCGATCGTTCAGGTATGGGGAAACTGCAGAAGTTTCTGGCGGAAGAACTGATTCAGGGGTGCGCGGAGAAGATTCATGAATCGAACTTCAACAAGGCGAGAGTTGCCCTTGCCTCCGTAATCGATAGCATCGATGAGATCTCGCGCGTCCGCTTTAAGCCGGTGCAGGCAAATGCAAAAAAGCAGAAGAGTCTGGCGGCGAACCAGCTGAATAGAGCAAAGGCGGCGTTCGCCTCAAGCCTAGGCCAGCAGTGTGCGGCCAAAATTGAGCGGTTCAGCGAAGCCGTCGAGAGCGAGATGTACGACTACATCAAGTGCGATGTTAGCAACGAGGATTTCGAGCAGCGTTTTAAGGATGTGCTTAAACGCCAGCAACAGGCGTTGATTGACAGGCTGTCGGACGCGCTGGTGGAAGAACGGCAGAATTTTGAGGGAAAGGTGGCAAAGATCGTAGATCGCTATCAAGAGCATCTGAAGGAACTCAATCAGGCCTATGCTGAGCTAGGAAGTGGAGGCCCGGATCAGACCTTCAATCTCGACATAAATATCGATAACGGTCTCAAGGTGGCGAGTTTGCTGGGTGTGCTGGCTGGTGGTGCCGCGTTGTTCTGGAACCCCGCGGGGTGGGTGATACTTGCAGCCGGTATCGCAGGCATTGCCCTGGCGCTTTACAAAAGCGTCCGGAGCTATTTCAGCTCTGAGTACAAAATGAACCAGCAGCGAACGGCTGTAAACAAGAACCTCGACGATATTAAAAAGAAACTTGGGGACACCACGCGCGAAAAACTGGATGAATCGCGTCCGCAATTGGATGCGGCCGTCGGCCGTATCGAGGAAATTCTGATGGTTCCGGTCCGGCAGGTCGGCGTCATCAATGAGTCCCTGGACGAAGCTGTCAAGAAACTCACCAAACTGTCCAAGAATCTGGAATTCGTAACGAGTCGATAATGGAAAAAACACTAGACGCATTCAAGAAAGGCCAAACCCGAGCGACAGCGATTCTGCGGGATCTCGTGTCGTTCTTGCATCAAGGGGAGAATGCTGGCGTTCCCATCGCTGCCGACCTCAAGACCAAATTGCAGCGCACGATCGAAGACGTCGATGGCGGCTCGCTCCGGGTAGCTTTGATCGGCGGATTCTCCGAAGGTAAGACTTCGATTGCCGCAGCTTGGCTAGAAAAGTTGGACAAGTCCAGCATGAAGATCAGCCAACAAGAGTCTTCCAACGAAGTCAACATCTACGAGGCCGGCCCCATCGTGCTGATAGATACGCCGGGACTGTTCGGATTCAAAGAGCAAGTGAACGCTGAAACGCGCGAGCTGGAAAAGTACAAGGACATCACGAAAAAGTACGTGAGTGAAGCTCACTTGGTGTTGTATGTGATGGACTCGACCAATCCCATCAAGGCCAGTCACCAGGACGATCTGACATGGCTTTTTCGTACATTGAATCTGCTCCCCAGAACCGTCTTCGTATTGAGCCGGTTCGATATGGTGGCGGACGTGGCGGATGAATCCGAGTTCCAGGAGAACTTCGAGATCAAGCGGGAGAACGTGTCCAAACGCCTGCGGGAATTGATAGACCTGACTCCCGAAGAACAGTCGGAACTCTCTATTGTCGCAGTGGCTGCCAATCCGTTCGATCTTGGCGTCGAGCATTGGCTGTCCAATGCGGAAGAATTTCGCAGCTTGTCTCACATTGGACTTCTGCAGCAAGCGACTGCCGATAAGGTCGAGAGCAATGGCGGCCCGCAAGCGATCGTGAGCGCCACGCGCAGAAGCATCATTCGCGACGTGCTGAACAAGGAATTGCCCGTTGCCATTCAGAACGACGAGAGAATACGCGAGGAAATGGACAAGCTTGAGGGCATCAGCAGGCAGATGCAGGAAGAGCTTCAGGACGCTCGCCGTCAGATGAGCGACGCGAGAATTAGGCTGCGAAGCTTTGTGACCGACTACTTCGCGTCTTTGATTCGGCGCGTATCAGGCGTCGGGATGGAAGGCTTTGGAGAGTTCTTCGAGAAAGAAATCGGCACGGACGGGGTGATCATCGCCGCGCGCTTGCAGAATGAGTTCGAGCGTCAACTGGAGTCGGCGACGATGGAAATCGGACGCATCGCGGTAGGCTTCGAGTCCGAGATCGAGCACTACGAAACGACGATGATGAGCCTTGGCAAGCAAGGAATGGACTTTGTCTTGAAGGGCAAGCTCATCAACAACGGCAATATCCTCCTGGCGAGGGACGGTCTGGTCAATGTGGCCAAGTTCGTCGGTGTGGACTTGGCCAAGATGCTCAAGTTCAAGCCTTGGGGCGCGGTGAACTTGGCGAAGGGACTCAATGGCGTGTTGGCCGCCGCTACCTTAGCCATTGAAGTGTGGGACACCATCAAACAGGCCAACAAGGCCGACGAGTTCAAGAAGATTGTCGAGAGCCTGGTGAGCGACTTCACGCAGCAGCGCGTGGAACTGTTGAAAGTCATCAATGGCGACGACTTCGAGACGCGGTTCTTCCAAAGTTACGTTGACCTCAACAAGGCTGTGGACGTCGTTTTCGGGAGCGTCGCCGAAGGGCGGGAGCGGCAGGTCAAATTCCAGGAATGGCGCCGGCAGGCGGAAGCCATCGATGCTGAATTTCGCATGTTGGAGGGCTGATCTGCCGGTTCGCCGGACGAGGCGAACCTAATTCCCTTTCCTTTAGCATCCGGCAAAAAAGCCCCCTGCGCGGTGGGCTTTTTTGCTTTTGGGAAGGACGCGAGTGCGAACACTCACTTGCCCGGCAGACGGAAGTCAGTCTTTGTTATGTCTGAATAATGACTGTAGCCAGGCTGTCTTGGAATATGACATTTCTCTGGGTGATTAATAAATAACCCCTTGCGATAATTATGTTTTTTCATTTTGGTTAAACCGGACCAAGAAAAACCATTTTATATATTTGCTAACAACCCCAATGACGGGCCATGTTGCGGTTCATGTAATGAATGTAATTGTTTGAGGGATTTCCCTGGGTTTATTGCGACAAATCCGACTTACTTGCACAGCAATAAAAATATTTAGAAAGAATTTTGCTGTTTGGCACCTATACGATTCGTTGGCTCGCAGCTTGGCATGCTCATTCGAGTATCTAGCTGTAAATATTCTTAAGCAATACGCTCGCCCGAACCGGGGCAAACATATTCGATTCCGCATCGATTTCGTGCCCCCGGGTGTCAATTTCTAGTGTCTTCGACACGACGAAAACAGTGAGGTCCCCCGTGGTAAAGAGAATCGCAGTGTGTGGCCTTGGATATGTCGGCCTGCCCGTAGCCGTCGCATTTTCCAAGCGCTTTGATGTCATCGGCTTTGACGTGGACAAGCGGAGAATCGCACGGCTGAAAGAGGGTGATGACTGGACCGGCGAGATCGAACGCGACGTGTTGCTTGCCTCCCCGATGCAGTTCACCGACCAGATCTCGGAACTGGAAGGCTGCGATTTCTTCGTCGTGGCCGTACCGACCCCCGTCGACGAAAAGAACAACCCCGATTTTTCGCTGCTGGTGCGCGCCTGCCGCTCGATCGGCCCCGTGCTGCGCCCCGGCTGCATCGTGGTTTTTGAATCCACCGTCCATCCCGGCGCCACCGAGGAAATCTGCGGACCGGAGCTGGAGAAGGTGTCCGGCCTGCGTTGCGGCGTCGATTTCAAGCTGGGCTACAGCCCCGAGCGGATCAATCCGGGCGACCGCGAGCATCCGCTGGAGAAGATCGTCAAGATCGTGTCCGGCCAGGACGAGGAGTCGCTGGAAGTCATTGCCGGCGTGTACGAGAAGATCATCGATGCCGGCGTGCACCGCGCCTCCTCCATCAAGGTCGCCGAGGCGGCGAAGGTGCTGGAGAACACGCAGCGCGACATCAACATCGCGCTGATGAACGAAATGTCGAAGATCTGCGATCTGGTCGGCATCCGCACCTCGGAAGTGCTGGCAGCCGCCGGCACCAAGTGGAACTTCCTGAAGTTTTCGCCTGGTCTCGTGGGCGGTCACTGCATCGGCGTCGATCCGTACTACCTGACGTCCAAGGCGCAGGAGCTTGGCTATCACCCCGAGGTCATCCTGTCGGGCCGTCGCATCAATGACGGCATGGCCAGCCACGTCGCTTCGCGAGTGGTCCAGACCCTGGCCCGCAACGGCCGCCTCAATGCCACGACCCGCGTCGGCATCCTGGGCATGACGTTCAAGGAAAACGTGCCCGACATCCGCAACTCCAAGGTGGTCGATCTTTACAACGCCCTGGGCGCCTACGGCATCACCCCGGTCGCGTGCGACCCGATGGCCGATCGGGAACAGATGGAGCACGAGTACGGCATCAAGCTCGTCGAGCGCGACCAGTTCCGCGACATGGATGTGCTGATCCTGGCGGTGCCGCACCGTGAAACCATGAATACCTTTTGGGACGACCTGCCGACGCTGGTCAAGAGCGACGGCATGGTGTGCGACCTGAAGTCCGTGCTCGACAGCAAACGGCTTCAGTCCGACCTCCTGTACTGGACTCTTTAAGTTCAGGCTCACTATCGATCACTAGAGGAGAGCCTCCGAATGGCTGCTTTTACCACCGCTCCGATTGGAACCTGCCGCATCCATACGCCGCTGCGCGATGCCGTGGGCCGCTACCCGATCAAGCTGCAACTCGGGCGCAACTACGGTTTCGTGCACACCAGCGCCGAGGCGCTGCAGCAGGCGCGATTCATGTTCGGCCAGGGCGACATCCCTGCCGACGTCCAGCGCGTGATCTTCCGGCCTTCGAATGGCGAGCAGGCGCGCAAAGGCGCCCACAAGCCGGCTGACCTCTATGTGGTCGAACTGTCTTCGCGCAAGCTGCTGACCATAGACGGCTACCCGATACAGTCCAACTACCTGGTGCGCTACTTCAGCGAGTTCTTCGCCGACCGCACGCGCACCCGGATGTTCTGGTCCATGGCCCACGCCGACCGCCTGGCCGAGCGCCGCGCGCTGTTGGACCAGGACCCGGTCTTCAAGGCGCTTACGCCGGACGACCGCAACCTGCTCGCCCGCATCGTCAAGCGTGACCAGACGGATGAGGAGATCGAGCAGGAAATGAACCAGCTGGTCGACCTGCTGGGCCGCGACAAAGTGGTGTTCGTCACGCACGTCAATGCCATGACGCCGGACAACGCGCCCATCGAGCAACGCCAGCAACTGATCGCCGCGGTGCTCGCCAGCGCGCAGCGCATCGGCGTGCCTTGCTACGACCCGACGCCGCTGATGAACAAGATCGGCCAGGCCGAGGCCATGGAAAATGGCGGACTGGACCTGACCCACTACACGCCGGCTTTCGCCGAACGCCTGTGCGCAGAGTGGTTCAAGACCTTCATGCGTCCGC
Organism: Achromobacter aegrifaciens; assembly: GCF_902859735.1. Lineage (GTDB taxonomy): Bacteria > Pseudomonadota > Gammaproteobacteria > Burkholderiales > Burkholderiaceae_B > Achromobacter > Achromobacter aegrifaciens. The sequence continues at coordinate 103,678 of NZ_CADIJY010000001.1, forward strand.
GCCTGGATGCGTCGACGACGCAGCCCTCCGCGCCCAAGCTCTCCGCCGATGAAAGCGCCGACCGCATCGAGAAGCTCTGGGATTCGGGCGAACTGCGCGAAGCCTCGCGCCGCGTGCGCGAGGTGCTGCGCCGCCATCCCGGCTTGCCCGACCACACGCTGTTGTTTGCGCGCATCCAGGAAGAGCTGGGCGACTACGAAGGTTCGCTGGCGCTCCTGGGCAGCGCCGACGGCGCGGTGGCGTCCGGCAGCAAGGCTGAGCAGATCCTGATGCGCAACCAGTTCAAGCTGGGACGCCATGACGTGGCGTATTCGCTGGCTGCAGGCTTGCTGGGCGATGAGATCGAAACCCCCGAAATCGTGCGCATCGCGGCGATTTCCGCGGGCCAATTGGGATATGTGGACGAGACCCTGGGCAACTGGAAGCAGTTGTTCCGCATCTCTTCTCCGGAAGACGCGATCGCGGTGGAAGCCGCCGACACCGTGCTCGCGCTGCTGCAGGCCAGCGGCGACATGGAATCCGCCATACGCTGGGTCCACGAGGTCCGTGCGGCCATGCCCGCGTATGGCCGCGGTTTCGCCATGCTGTGGCGCGACCGGCTGCTGGCCGGCGATCGCGCCGGACTGCGCAACCTGGCGTCCGAGTCGCCCGTGCTCAATGATGTCGACGCGTTGGAGCTGGTCAAGGAAGCCTCGTGGCGCGGCAGCATCATGGCCGCGGCCACGCTGGCGGTCTCGTGCAAGCTGGCAAGCAGCGAGCATGAGGATATCGTCGCCTGGCTGAATTCGCAGTCGCAGGCCTGGGCCGAGGAAGGCAACCGCGCGCTGGAGGAAGGACGCCTGCGCGATGCCGCGGAGCGCATCTGCGCGCACCGCCTGCTGACTCCGGATGCGCTGGCCGGCGTGCGCGCCCAGCGCGCCTTCGAGCGTGCGATGCGCCTGGGCGTGCGGGCCGCGCTGGTGGCGGGCAATCACAAGGAAGTCATCGACCTTACCGACATCGCGCTGGACAGCCAGATCGATTTCCCGGAACTGCATGCCATGCGCGGCCGCGCGGCCGACGCGCTAGGCGACAAGAAGACCGCCATGCGGCACCTCGAGCAAGCTGCCGCCGGCGATTCCGCCTCGTTCAGCACCCAGCTGCATTTTGCGCGGGTAGCCTTCCACGGCGGCTGGTATGGCGAGGCCATCGATGCCTACAAGACCGTGCTCGACCATGCCGGCGCGGACCAGGGCGCCAAGGACGAAGCGCAGCGCCAGCTGGGCAGGCTTGGGCCCCGCGCCATCCGCGGCGCGCGCGAGATCCTTTCCTCCGGCGATCATCAGGCGGCCTGGAACCTGCTGGAGCGTGTTGCGCAGTCCTGGCCCGGCATGTCGGAAGTCGACCATGAAAAGCGGCGCATCATCGCCGTGCTGTACGCCGAAGCGCGTGCGCTGGATTCGGCCAGCACCACGGAACGCCTGGCCCTGGGCGAGCGCATCCTGAAGCTGGTTCCGGAAGACCCCATCGGCCTGCGCCTGGCTGCCGTGGGCGCCATGCGCCTGCATCGCTTCGAACAGGCATTGCCGTACTGGCGCAAGCTGCAGGAACGTTCCGAGAATCCGGCGCAGTTCGATCACTACATCGAACGCTGCCTCGTGTGGATCGAGAAGATCAACCGGAGGAAGGCAGCATGAATCCCCCATTGACTACCGAGCGAGCGGAGGCTGCATCCGATCTGCAAGCGGTGCAAGCCCGGTTGGAAGAGATCGTCACGGCGTCGGTGCGGGTTCAAGTCGCCCAGGAAAACCTGTCCCGCGCCCAGGAACTGGCGCGCGACCACATGGCAGACTCCAAGGTCCGCTTCCTGCTGCTCAGGCTGAAGGAGGCGGCGGGCCTGAACGAAGGCATGGCCGAGCAGTGGGCCACGCTGTTGCAAGAATGCCCGGACGATTTCCTGATCGTCCGCTACTGCGCGACGCGCTTGGTGAAGGAACGCAAGATCGATGAGGCCCTGGCCCTGGTCGACCATCACCTTCCGCCTTCGACGCAGAATCCAAACCGCTTGTTCGCGCGGGCCAAGCTGCTTAGCGACATCCGTGCGCACGAGCAGTCCGACGAACTCTTTCGCCGGCTGATTTCCGAGAACACCGACCGCAACATGCGCGTCGAGTTCGCCAAGCGCCTGCGCAAGCGCGGACTGCTGGCCGACGCGTTCGACGCGATCGCGCCCGTCATGAAGCACCTGACGCCCGGCAGCAAGGCGGCGGAGCTGGCCAACGACCTGGCCAGCGACTACGCCTTCTACCAACGCTTCGAGTCGGAAGAGGGGCTGGTGGGCAAGGATGTCAGGATCGTGTCCATGAAGCATGCGATCCTGCACTTCCGCGACCGCAAGATCGTCGAGCAGTCGGCGGAGAAGCCGGTGTCGGTGGCGCTGGTCACGGGCAGTCTTGGCCCCGGCGGCGCCGAGCGCCAGCTGACGCGGCTTGCGGGCGAACTGACCCGCCTGGCGGAGTCGCCCGAGCGCCGGCCGGCAGACGTGATCATGATGCCGAAGAAAGTCGAAGTTATGGTCAAGCAGCACACCGAGCCGGCGGGTTCCACCAAGAAGCAGGGGCTGGATTTCTTCCTGCCGGTGCTGGTGAAGGCGCAGATTCCGGTCACGGAGATCAACAAGCTGCCGGCCGTGTCGGTGTCCCATCAATCCATGCCCGAGGGCAGCTTGAGCCGTCTGCTGGAGCAGTTGCCGCCTCCGGTGCACTACGGCGTGACCCGGCTTACGCCTGTGCTGCGCGAGAACCCGTTCGACGTGGTGAGCCTGTGGCAGGACGGAACCTGCCTGTTCGGCGCGCTGGCGGCGCTTTTGGCTGGCGCCCCGACCATACACCTGGTCTTCCGCGGACTGCCGCCGAACATCCGCAAGGACCGCTTCCGCGAAGAATATCCCGAGCTGTACCAGGCCCTGGCCCAGGTGCCGGGGGTGGTTTTCGTCAGCAACAGCTGCAAGGCCGCGGAAGCCTACTCGGAATGGCTGGGCATCCCGATCACGCGCTTTCACATCCTTTACAACGGCGTGCCCGATTTGTCGACGGACGCTTCGGCCGTGGATGAGGAAAAGTGGAAGGCCTTTCAGGAAAGCACGAACGACGCCACCGAGACGATAGGCGGCGTGTTCCGCCTGGAACCGGACAAGCGGCCGCAGCTGTGGATCAAGCTGGCGGCGATGTACCTGAAGGACAGGCCGCAGGCGCGCTTCGTCATCGTTGGAGACGGACGGCTGCGCGAGAACATCGAGGCCCTGGCCGAAGAGCTGAGCGTGACAGACAGGCTCTTGCTGGTCGGTCTTTCCAACCACGTGGGCTATTGGTATTCGCAAATGGATGCCAGCGTCCTGCTGTCGCGCTACGAAGGCTTGCCCAACGTGCTGATCGAAGCCCAGTTGGTGGGAGTGCCGGTGATCTCGACTCCGGCTGGCGGCGCTGGCGAGTGCTTTGTGGAGAACGAAACCGGCCATCTGCTCAGTTGCGTGGATCACCCGGATCTGCACGAGGCCTGCGAGAAAGTCGCATCCATGGTCGACCAGGTGCGCAGCAACGAGCAGCTCAGGCAGCACAGCCGTCACCGCGCGCAGAAGCTGTTCTCGCTTGACGCCATGCTGACCAAGTTCATGGGCCTGTGCATGCCCGTGGTGTCCGAGAACGACGAACGCATGGATATCGAACCCATGCGCCTGATGCAAGCCTGATTGGCGTCCAACCGATCAAGCTGCGGAAACGAAAGGATCTTATGCATATGTACGTCCCGGGTTCAGGGCTGCGACGCAAGGCAGCCCTGACCATGGTGGTTCTTGCCACGTTGACTCTCGCGGGGTGCCAGCTGCCCCGTTCCGGCCCGATGCTGAGCGAAATGACGGGCGCGCACGATGACAAGGACGTCATCGTGATGCCCGTCTCTCGCGAACTGGTGCAGGCCAGCCGGGTGCCCGATGTGGCCGATTTTCCCGTGCGCTACCGCGATCTCACGCAGGCCGGATTCGACCGCCTGGTTCCCGGCGACGGCATCAATGTGAAGGTTTGGGAGCGCGGCGGGCTGGGCGTGTTCGCGGCGGACCCCTCCGGCGTGAGCGACCTGGGCAACCAGGAGATCGACCCGGCAGGGAACGTGACGTTTCCCATCCTTGGCAAGTTCCACGCCGCCAACATGACCCTGGCGCAGCTGCATGATGCCGTCGTCGCTCGTCTGGCCAGGCTGGTTGTCGGCGCCGACGTCAGCGTGACGCGCGCCGCGGACGCGCGCGGCCAGATGGTGACGGTGCAGGGCAACCTGACCAAGCCCGGCATGTATCCCATCACCCAGACCTCGCAGCGCCTGAGCAGCGCGCTGGCCCAGGCCGCGCCGGTGCAGACGAACCCCGAACAGCTCGTCATCAGCCTGCGCCGCGACAACCAGGTGGCGTCGGTGCGGCTGTCGGATATCTACCGCAACCAGAACAACGACATCCTGCTGCGCGCGGGCGATGTCATCACCGCCTATGACTCGAAGGAGTACCTGACCGTGCTGGGCGCGGCCGGCACCCAGGGGCGCGTGGCCATCAGCAAGCGCAACTACAGCGTGCTGGATGCGCTGGCGGATTCCCGCGGCCTGGACGACAAGCTGGCGGACCCGCGTTCCGTGTTCCTGTTCACGCCTGCGAAGGCCGGCGCCGAGGGCAAGCCGGATCTGCTGCCGGTGGTCTATCAGTTCGATCTAACGCGTCCGGAGCAAGTGGCGCTGGCGCGCGAATTCACCGTGCAGGAAGGCCAGGCCATCTATATCTCGGATGCGCCGTTCACGCAGGTGCAGAAGGTGTTGTCCGCGTTCCGCGTCACGATGAGCGCCGGCTTCAGCGCCACGCGCGCCATTGACAGCGACTCGGGCGGCTCGTCCGGCATAAGCCAATAGCGTGTCGATGAGTAACGAGGACAGGATCAAGGGCTGGCGTTCGCGCCGTAAGGACAGTAGCTACGCAGTAGGATCCGGCGTCGCGGCCTGGCGCCTGGATCCGGCGGCATTGTTTGAAGCAAAGGCCACGCCGGCCGTCCTGCTCAAGCCCCTGGTCGCGCGCCTGCAGGGCGAGCCGCACGACTCCGTGGCTGCCCGGCGGGCGGTGTACGAGGCGGTGCAGGCGGAGCTGGACGCGGAGATCGCGCGCAGCAACGTCGATGAGACGCTGGCGGATTTTTCGCGCCGGCGCCTGCGCGTCATCGTGCGCCTGCTGGAAATGGATATCCGCGACGGCGTCGAAGTGTTCGCGCCCGGCTACATGCCAGCCAAGCTGGTGGCGGAAGACGAGCGGCTGGCCGCGGCGCATGCGCGCCGCGTGGATCGCCGCAAGCAGGACGAGGCGCGCGAAGCGCGCCGCCACGCCTCGCGCAACGACATTGCGCTGGAAGTCGAAGTGCCGCAGGACGAGGCCGGCGATCTCGCGATACTGCGGGCCCGCTTGCAGGACCTGCATGAAGGACATGATCCGAGCCATTCCGTGAAGGTCCGGCCGGTCGGCCGCACGCTGCTGGCGATGTTCATCTACCAGCTGCGCGTGATGCATGGCGAGAGCCGGATCGCCCTGGTATGGGCGCTGGTGGGTCCGGTCGTGCTGTTGACGCTGATTTCGTCGCTGTACATCCTGATGGGCACGCACTACATCATGGGCATGGACGTGCAGACGTTCTCGCTGCTGGGCGCGACGACCTGGATCATGTTCCGGCAGATCGCCTTCCGGAGCAGTACGGCCTACGTATCTGCCCGCGGTTTGCTGAACTTCCAGGGCGTTACGCCCCTGATGTGCGCGCTGGTGCAGGCGTTCATCTATGTGTCGGTATATCTGGTGGTGTTCCTGGTGCTGATCAGCGCGGGCCATGCGCTGGAACTCGTGACGCTGCCGAAAAGCTGGTCCGGTTTTCTGCTTTTCGTCGTATTGATGGGATGCTTCGGGGCTGCGCTGGGCGTGTTGTTCGGATCGATCGCGACCTACTGGCATTTCTTTCTCAGGCTCGCGCCGATCATCGAACGGTTTCTGCAGATCTTCGCGGCCGTGTTCTTTGTTTCGGAACAGTTGCCAGAGAACCTGCGGCCCTGGATGCTGTGGCTGCCTTTGGCGCACGGCATGCAGCTGCTGCGCTCCGCGTATTTCGAGGCTTACGCCTCGCACGATGCGAGCTTGGGATACTTCCTGACCTCGTTGGTTTTCTTGATGGTGCTTGCGTTGGCGGCCGAGCGGTTGGCCCGTCCCAACGTCCAGCCGATGTGAGGGAAGTGGATGATCCATTTCAATGGCGTCACTGACGAGCCCTATGCATTCGGAAGCAGGCAAGCGCTGCTTTCCAATGTTGATCTCGATATTCCGGTCGGGCGCTATGCGCTGCTGTCGCCCGCGCCGGAATTGCATCGCCAGATCGTCGATGTGCTGTGCGGCCTGCGGCCGCCGCGCCAGGGCTTCGTCAAGCACGATGGCAACGTGTCCTGGGCGATAGGCCGCCAGGGATTCATCCGCGGCAAGGCCAACGGCCTGAGCATGATCGACTTCGTCAGCGAGATGTACGAGATCGACGCGGATGCCACGCACGAACTGGTCGCGGACCTGGTCAGCGATCCCAGGACCCTGGCCAAGCCCATGGAGCATTGGCCGCTCTACGCGCGGCAGGAGTTTTCCTTCGCGCTGGCGCTGGCGCCGGCGTTCGATGTCTACGTGATCGAAGGGGCCATCCCTTTCGAGCCTTGCCGTTTCACCCGCCTGTGGCTGGCTCTGTTCGAAGAGCGCCTGGTCGGCCGGACACTCATTCTTTCCAGTTACCGCCAGAATCAGTTGGCGGACTATTGCTTCAAGGGTTTGATTTATGAACGAAGCGCACTCAGCATCGAAGACGACCTCGACCAGTGCATCCGCAGGTTCCCCCCGCGACGATCAAGGAGCGAATCCGGCACAGGCGACGACGTCCTCGGAGGCGGCTTCGATGAGGGCGGAATCGGCCTCTGAGGGCAGGTCCGAAATCGAACGCCGCCGCCGCGAGCGGCAATCGGCGCTGCGAGAGCGGCGCCGTCACCGCTGGATCAACACGCTCATCGTGCTGGCGCCGGTCGCGTGCGCCCTGGCGTATCTGCTGCTCTTCGCCACGCCCCGCTACGAGGCGGAATCGCGCTTTTTCGTGCAGTCGGCCTCCGGGCAGCAAGGCGGCGGGGGGGCTGCGGCCAGCCTGCTGACCACGGGCAACGCGGGCGGCATGCTCGGCGGCTTCGTGGATGGCTGGGCGGTCGCCGATTTCCTCAAGTCGCGCGATGCCATGCAGCAGCTCGACAAGAAGGTCGGCCTGCGCCAGTACCTGATCCGCGCGGGCATGGATCCTGTGAATCATCTTGCAGAGGACTCAAGCGAGGACGATCTCTATCGCGCCTACCAGGCCTCGGTAAAGGTCTCCTTCAACGCGCTGGAACAGATCGACGTGCTGCGCGTGAGCGCGTTTTCCTCGGAGGATGCCGCGCTGCTGTCCCGGGCATTGATCGAGCTGGCCGAGAGCTTCGTCAGCTCGATGAACGAGAAAGGCGTCGCCGACAAGCTGAAAGTGAGCGAGGAGGCGGTCAAGCTCGCGGAGCAGAAGGCGCTGGCCGCCCGGGAAACGCTGACAGCATGGCGGACCACGCACGGCAACATCGATCCCACGGCCACGGTGACGATGCTGCTGAACCTGTCCAGCCAGCTCGAAGGGGAGCTCAACACCGCGCAGATCAATCTCGACAAGATCCGCGCGTTGGGCAACAAGGACCATTTCATGCTGCGGCCCGCCGAGATGCAGGTGGCTTCCCTGAAGAAGCGGATCGCGGCCGTGCGCCAGCGCCTGAGCGGCGCGGGCAACACGGAAGCGAAGCAGCTCAAGTCCTATGAAGCGCTGCGCAACGCCCAGGCGTTCGCGGATTCGAACCTGACCCTGGCGCAGCAGACCTACCAGCAGGCCATGACGGACACGCTGCGGCTGCAACGCTACCTGTCCATCATCGCGCAGCCAGTGCCCACGGACCGCCCGAGCAGTCCGCGTACCGGAATCCTGCTGCTGCAGGCGCTGGCGCTGGGCTTTGTGCTGATGTTCATCGCTCGGGTGGCGTTGGCGTTGTTGAGGGGATTGCGTCATGGTTGATACGGCAATTGCGGATCGTCCCGCCGGCACTGATGCCACGGCACGCTTGCGTGACGTGATCAAGCAGATTCATTCCGCGGCCGAGCCGCTGAACGACATGCCCATGCTGGAGCCGGCGCTGCGCGAGGCCGCGGACGGTTGGCGCGACGCCCGCCGCTTGCTGGTTTCGCCCCTGGTGCGGGAAGGCAAGCTAGGCGCCGCGATCGCCGCGCTGGAGATCATGGTCGCGGTCTATCCCGCGCGCGCCGACGAGCGCCGCCTGCTCGCCAGCCTGTTCGGACGCACCGAGCAATGGGACCGCGCCATCGCCGAGGCGGATGCCGCCGCCGGCATCGAACCCGGCGCGGCGGCGCTGCATGCGGCGCGCATCCAGTTGCGGGTGCAGGCCGGCCGTGTGGCCGAGGCAGCCGAGGTCGCACGCGCGACCCGGAACCTGGCGGAAAACGAACCCGGCGAAGCCTACCCTTGGCTGATGGCTTTCGTGCGCAACGGCGATACTGCCGAGGCGGCCGGCATGGCTGCCGCCTTGGACCCGCGAGAACTGCCCAACGAGCGCGTGGCGACGATGGCGGTGCGCGCCTTGCTGGATGACGGCAGGGTGGAGGCGGCGATCCGCTTTGGCGGCGCAGCCCTGGACGCGGGCCACGACTGCGCGGTCCTGCGCTCGTCCCTGGGCCTGGCGCATCTGCGGCGCGGCAACGAAGATGACCGCAAGGTGCATGCGCTGGCGCACTTCGAGGCCGGCCTGAGCGCGGCGCCCGCGGATGTCAGGCTGCTGACGTTGCACGGCGAGACCCTGCTGCGCGCCGGACGCTACAAGGAAGCCCTGACGCCGTTGAAGCAGGCCATCGACCTGGCGCCAGACCTGGAACAGACGAGGGCTTTCTACGCACGCGCGCTGCGCTACACGCTGCAGTACGACGCGGCGGCCGACCAGATGATGCATCTGCTGGAGAAGTCGCCCGAAAAGCAGCTCTGGCAGCGCGCGGCCATCAGCGCGCTGTCGCAGGCGGGGCGCAAGCAGGAGGCCGAGGCGCTCTTTGGACAGTACGTGGCGCAACGCGGCCAGCGGCTGCCGGCGACCTTCGACGAGGCCATGGCGCAGCTGGAGGAACGGCTGCACACCGCCCCGATCCCGCAGGCGCGCCTGGACTGGGCCTGGTCGATGCGCGGCGACACCAGTATCGACCGCGCGCAATGGGAGCGCCGAGCGCGCTGGGGCCACCTGGTGGACCATCTGCTGTTCGACTGGCTCGAATGCCGCGAGGAGAGCGTCGAAGAAGCCATGCAGGTGTTGGGAGAGCTGGATACCGGCGAACGCTTCTTTGCGCCGCTGCTGGCGGGGGGCAAGGGCGTGGTGGTCGCCACCGCGCACGTCGGTCCCATGTACGCCGGGTTGATGGCGCTGGAACTGGTGGGCATTCCGTCGCGTTGGCTGGCGACCGCGCCCAGCATCGCGCAGAGCAGCTACTCCGCAGCCCTGATCTCCACTGCCGACCAGACCGAGGCGCAGGTCGCCAAGGCCTGCATGCGCGCGTTGACTTCGGGCTATGTGCTATGCCTGGCGATAGACGGGGCGGCCAATCCCGCGGCGCCACGGACCACCTTCGAAGGACAGGACGTGACGTACTCCGGCTTCGCGGCCCACCTCGCGCATCGCATGGGCGTGCCCTCGGTGTTCTACGCACCGCGCTGGGAGAACGGTCGCGTCGCCTATACGCTGGAGATGTTGCCCGCGCCCAAGCCTGGCGAGGACGCCGAGGCGTATTCCCTGCGTTGGCAGCAGGCCTATTTCGAACGGCTCAGGGAGCATCTTGCCGGTCCTCCGGAAAACCTGCGCCTGAGCGGCGGCATCTGGCGCCACGTCACGGCCGCGGACAAGTCCGCGCAGCAATAGGAGCGAATGCCGATGAAGGCTGCAATCAAGACCGCGCGCTGGCTGCTTGTCCTGGCCATGTCGTACGGCGGGGCTGCGGCCGCCGCCGACGCATGCAAAAGTCCGGACGAGCATTGTCCGTCCGTCGCCGCGCTGCTGCAGCAGCGCGAGGGCTACGGCGCCCAGGCCACGGGCGGCCTGGGCGGAAAGTTCATCGACGTTACGTCCGATCAGGACTCGGGTCCCGGAACGCTGCGCGCCGCGCTCGCGCAGGCAAAGAAGGGACCCACCTGGATACGCTTCGCCTCCGACATGACCATCGTCCTGGATAAGCAGCTGCGCGTGCCGTCCAACACGACCATCGACGGGCGCGGCAAGCGCGTGACCCTGATCGACGACGGATTGGGCGTATATGGCAGCAAGAACGTCATCCTCACGCACCTGACCATAGACGGACGCTTGTCGCGGCTGACGCAAGCCGTGAACGTGGCCAACAACAGCCGCGACGTATGGGTGGACCACATGGATCTGTCGCGGATGTCGGACCGGCTGCTGAACGTGAAGAACGGTTCGACTGATGTGACGATCTCATGGACCAAGTTCCACAATTCCAACAAGGTCATGTTGCTCAACAACATCACCTCGAAGAACCTTTACGCAAACTACGACCGCGATTCGATCGCGCGCGTGACGCTGCACCATAACTACTTCCTCAACACCGTGCAGCGCAATCCGCGCGGGCAATTCGGCACCTTCCATCTCTTCAACAATCTGTTGGAAGACTGGGATTTCTACGGCATGAGTTTCAGCCTGGAGGCCAAGGCGCTGGTCGAAGGCAACATCTTCAAGAACTCCACGCAGCGCAAATGCGTGGAGCCCGAGTTCTTCCCGACGGTGGAAGGCATCAACGTGAACTACTGCCACTACATTCCCATCGCCGCCAAGCGCAGCGCGCTGGAAAACGGCGAATCGGACCGCGGAGCCTATGAAACGCGGAAGGACGAACACGGCTATACGCGGGACTACAAGGCCTTCCTGCGCCTGAAGGACAATCTGTACCTGGGCGATGCGAAGCCGGTGTTGCAGGACTACCGGCCCGAGGCTGCGCCGACGCCGCCCTATTGCTACGGCTACGAAAAGCCTACGACGGAGCTGGCGGAGAAGATCCGCAAGTACGCGGGGAATACGGGCGGCGATACGCCGTTGCCGGTGTCCAGGATCGGGACGGGTTGCGGGGGATCAGCAGGCCGGTAGTCGCCCGGTTCGCAGAAGCGGAGCCGGACCATGCGGGTTGAAGCCTGGCGTTATCCGTGAAATACAGCCTATGATTTGTTTTTAAGAAATACAAATCATAGGCTGTAAAAGAACCACAAATCACATTGTGTATTTCAGGTTTACAGCCTAGACTTTGTATATCTGAAATACAGCTTGAGATTTGTATTATGGATTTCACCGTACGCACCGCGACACAATTGCCGGCCCTGCTCCAGGGGTTCCGCAAAGAGGCCGGCTTGACCCAGGCGGCCACGGCCTTGCGCCTTGGGGTCACACAACAGACCTTGTCCGCCCTGGAGCGCAATGCCGACAAGGTCAGCGCAGACCGGCTGCTGCAGCTGTTGAGCATCCTGGGGGTCGAAATGGTCTTGCGCCAGCAAGGGGCGCAGCCGGGACCCGAAACAACATCCGAACCCAGCTGGTAAAGCCATGGGGCGACGTTCACACACGCAGGTCCTGGGCCTATGGATGAATGGCACCTATGTCGGAGAGTGGAGCAATCGACCCCACGCCGGCGAGGTCCTGCAGTACGACAAGGACTGGGTCGCCTCCGCGCCGGGCAGGCCCTTGTCGCTGTCCCTGCCCTTCACGCCGGGCAATGGCCCGCATCGGGGCGACGTCGTCCGCGCATACTTCGAAAACCTGCTGCCCGACAGCAAGGAAATCCGCGAACGGGTTGCGCGCCGGTTTCGGGCAGGCTCGACCGACGCGTTCGCCTTGCTTGCCGAGATCGGCCGCGATTGCGCGGGCGCCTTGCAGATCCTGCCTGCGGGAACAGCGCCTGCCGACGTGACGTCGGTGCAAGCCTCGCCCTTGAACGATGCCCAGGTTGCGCAGCTGTTGCGCAGCGTTCTGGCGCCGGCGCCTCTCGGCGGCCTGGCCATCGCTGAGGATGATTTCCGCATTTCCATCGCAGGTGCGCAAGAGAAGACCGCCTTGCTGCGGATGGACGGGCAATGGTGCTTGCCCCAAGGCGCCACGCCGACGACTCACATCCTCAAGTTGCCGTTGGGGCTGGTCGGCAATATGAAGTTCGACCTGAGCGAATCGGTGGAAAACGAATGGCTGTGCTCGGAGATCCTGGCTGCCTACGGCATGCCCGTGGCGCGCACGGAAGTACTCAGCTTCGAAGACGTGAAGGTGCTCGCCGTCGAACGTTTCGACCGCCGCTGGCAGGACGCCGAAAACGGAAAGCGTAGTCTCATCCGCCTGCCGCAGGAAGACATGTGCCAGGCCACCGGCACCCCGCCGCACCTGAAGTACGAGGCGGACGGCGGACCCGGCATCGACCGCATCATGAGTCTGCTCGAAACCTCGCGCCACGCAGAGCAAGACCGGCGGACGTTTTTCCAGGCCCAGGTCCTGTTCTGGATGCTGTGCGCAACGGACGGCCACGCGAAGAACTTCAGCCTGTTCCTGCGGCCTGGCGGGGCCTACGAACTTACGCCGCTATACGACGTGCTGTCCGCTTATCCGATCCTGGGCGAAGGGCCAGGCAAACTGTCGCCCGTCCGCGCGAAGATGGCGATGGCGGTGCGTTCGAAGAACCCGCATTGGCGCATGCGCGACATCCAGCGGCGCCACTGGCTGACGGTGGGCGCGCGACATGGCGTCGTGACGCCGGACGGCCAGGGAGTCCAGTTCGTCGTGGACGATCTGATCGCGCGCACGCCCGAGGCGGTGCGCATGGTCCGCGCCAGATTGCCGCCCGGATTTCCGCAGGCGGTGGCAGACGGCATACTCGGCGGCTTGCAGGCGGCGGCGGACAGGCTCGCCGCGTAGCTTTGCCGCGTGCGTAGAGGCTACTGCAATTCATCGCTCGTTGAGTACATACCGCCCCGGCGTTTCCCCCGTCATCTGGCGGAAGTACGCAATGAACGCGCTGTCGCTGGAAAAGCCCAGATCGAACGCCACCGCGGTCACGCTCTGGCCCGCAACCAGCAGATCCACCGCGCGCAGCAGGCGCCAGAGCTGCCGCCAGGCCTGATAGCTCATGCCGGTTTCGCGTTGGAAGATGCGTGTAATGGTGCGCGCGCTTGCACCGACGCGTTGCGACAGGGCTTCCAGTTCGGGCGGCAGTTCCTCCAGGTCCAGACCGGCCAGGCGGCGGTCCGTGGGTACGGGCAGCAGCATGGGTTCCCGTCTTGCCGCGCGCAATTCGTCCATGCAGACGGCCAGCAGGTTGCGCGGCGCGCCCTGGGACCAGTCGGTGTCGAAGGGTTCCAGGCTGATGCGCTCGAAGAGCTCGCGCAATAGCGGCGTCATCGAGAGTATGGCGGCGGCGGCCGCCGGCACCGCGACACGCGCCAGGTCCAGATAGATCGAGCGGTACTCGACTTCGCCGCGGATCAGGACGCGGTGCTCGGTTCCTGGCGGTATCCATGCCACGCGGATGGGAGGCAGCACGGCAATCTGCCCTGGCATCGCGAGGCGGATGGAGCCCGCATGGGCAAACAGCAGCTGGCCCCGGCCGTGGCTATGCGGGCCGGAATCGTGCCGTATCAGGCGCGACGCGATGCCCGTCACCGGCTGGGCCATGGCGTCGGGGTTGAATGCGTCGGTGGGTGCAAGCCTGGCCATTTGTCCGGGTTCCGATGTTTTTTGTCTTCCTGGCTACAACGGCGACGGCAGCGCCCGGCTAAAAAACGGGCTCTACGTTTACCGATACCGCCATGTTCCGCCGTCCGCCTCTTGTGCTCGTTATCCTGCTGCTGAGTTTTCCGCAGATCGTCGAGACGATGTACAGCCCCGCCTTGCCGCTGATCGCCGCCACCTATCAAGCCACGCCCGAGGACGCGGCGCAGACACTGTCGCTGTGGTTCGTGGCCTTTGCCTTTGGCGTGGTGGTCTGGGGGCGTCTGTGCGATTTCCGGGGCCGCCGACCGGCGCTGCTGGCAGGACTGGCGCTATACGCGCTGGGTGCGGGCTGGGCCATGGCGGCGGGTGATTTCACGCAGTTGCTCGCGGCCAGATTGATCTGCGCCTTCGGCGCGGCCGCGGGCTCAATCGTAACGCAGACGGCGCTGCGGGATAGCTATCAGGGTCCGACGTTGGCCCGCGTCTTCTCGATTCTGGGAATGGCGTTGGCCGCGAGCCCTGCCGTCGGCATGTATGCCGGTCAAGAGATCGCGGCGGCCGGCGGGGTCCAGGGCGTTTTCCTCGCGCTTGTCCTGCTCGCGGTGGCGCTGCTGGGGGCCAGCGCGTTGCGCTGGCCGGAAACTCGGCCTCTGCCGCACACGGCGGCGCCCTTCTGGCCGACGCTGCGCGCCATGCTGCAAGACCGGGCGATCTGGCGCAGCGCGACGCTGATCGCCATTTTCAACTTGGCGATCTTCGGCTATTACCAGCTGGGTCCTTTTCTTTTCGCCCGCTCGCAGGAGGCCTGGTTGGGTTTCGGTGAAAGCGGCCTGGCGCTGGCCGCGGCATCGCTGTGCGGCGCAGCCCTCAACACGGCGTTGCTGCGGCGGGGGGTAGCGTCCGAACGCCTCGTCCTGCTGGGTATCGGTCTGATGGCGCTAGGTGCGGCGCTGGTCGCCGCGCTTATCGGGAGTTCCGCGTTTCTCATCGGAATGGCCTTGATCGCGGCGGCCTACGCGATCGCGATTCCCAACATCTTGGCGCATGCACTATGCGCCTATGTGCATGTCGCGGGGACTGCTGGCGCGATCCTGAGCCTGGTCTATTACAACCTGCTTGGAGTTGGGCTGGTCCTTGCCGGACGAGGGCAAAGGCTGGATGTGTTGCTGGGCGGGTGTGCGGCGCTTGCAGCGATCGCGTATGTGACGAAGACGCGGCAAGTCGAAGGTCGGTGACAGGACCGCTGCCATTGATGCATCCGGTCCCGTTCGAGCGAGGGTGCCTGGCTTTCAGCTGAGATGCACCGACGACGCGATCCCCTGGTCCGCCATCTTCGAGTACGGGCAGATCGATTCCGTCTCGTGGACCAACGCCAGGGCGACGTCCTTGGGCAGCCCGGGCAAGGAAATCTCCAGCCTGGCCTTGATGCAGAACAGGCCGTCGAAGGCTTCGCGCGCGAAAGTCGTGGTGCAGTGGATGGCGAAATCCGCCGGCAGCGGGACGCGGTTCTTCGTGGCGACCAGCTTCATGGCGCCATGAAAGCATGCGGCAAAGCCGGCTGCGAATAATTGCTCGGGATTGGTGCCGCCGCCATTGCCGCCCAACTCCTTGGGGAGCCTGAGTTCGAGTTCCAGTTCGCCGTCGTTGGAGACCGCTCTGCCGGACGATCTGCCGTGTCCGGAGGCGCCGCCGGTTACGGAGACGGTGGTCGTGTACAGGGGCAGGTCCTCTGCGCCGGCATAGGGCTCCAGGAGCGAAACAGAGGGCGCGGACGGGGCTTTCATGGGAACTCCTCAAGTGCGGATAAGCGGTTGGTTTTTTTCCGCGGCAACTATAGAGTTGTCCCCAACAGGCGCAAAGACAGAATTTCTGTTCTGACTGGCATCTTTTCTTGTACCGTCGACGCCAGCTTCCTAGGCGCTCTTCTTGACATTGGCAAGCCGGTGCAACTCGTCCACATCAAGGATGGCCAGCCCGCCATAGTAGGTTTCCAGCACGCCCGCGCGGGCGAGTCGCGCAAGCGCTGCATTGCAGCGTTGCCGCGAAATGCCGCACAAGCCGGCGATTTCTTCCTGGGAGACCTTCAGTCGTCCATTGGTGCCGGAATGTCTTTCCGCGTTGAACTGCGCGGCGACTGCGCGCGCCACCGTCGTGTCGACGTCGAGCAGCACGTTGGACGTGAAGCTGCTCATCAGCCAGTCCACGCGCTGCGCGAGATGCATCATCAGCGCCTTGGTGAACTCGATGTTGTTGTTCCAGAGCCGTTCACAGGTCTCGCGCGGCAATATCACGATCTGGCTGGGCCGCAGCGCAACCACCTCGTACTCGAACCGTTCGCGACGGATCATGGTGGCTTCGCCGAACCAGCTGCCGGTGCTGAAGCCGGCCAGGGACAGGGACTTGCCGTCCGCGCCGGGCGAGGACCATTTCACCAGGCCTTGCACCACGCCGTACCATCCTGGCGAACGGCTGCCCGCGCGGAACAGGAACTCGCCCGCGGCCAGGGTCACCACGCGCAACTCGGCGCGGATCAGGTCGCGTTCGAGTTCCGGCAGGCCCTTGTACCAAGGGACGACGTCGAGCATCTTGTCCACCGCGCCTTGCGCGCGCCGCCGCCGTGCGCTCAAGGGTTCGTCGCCGGCGTCGGCAAGCCGTTCGCCCATGTGTGCCTCCTTCGTAGCCGTTGTGGCGCCGCTCAGGTAAACCCTAGGGCGCTTTGTCACCATGATGACTGTCCGCGGTCTGGGGCCGGCACCAGAATAGCCGAGGTGCCAGACGCCAAAACCCACAAGAGGAGACAAGCATGTTGCCCATGCAAGGCATGATGTCCCGCAGCGCCCTGGCCTGCGGCCTGGCCGTGACGCTGCTGCACGCCCCTGCGGTCCAGGCGCAGATTTCAGACGATGTTATTCGAATCGGCTTCATCACCGACATGTCGGGCGTGTACTCGGGGCCGGATGGCCCCGGCGGTGCCGAGGCCATCAAGATGGCGATCCAGGAGATGGGCGGCGAGATCAACGGCAAGAAGATCGAGCTGCTGACGGCCGACCATCAGAACAAGGCGGACATCGCCTCAGCCAAGGCGCGTGAATGGTTTGACCAGGCAGGTCTGGACATGCTGATCGGCGGCACCAATTCCAGTACGGCGCTGGCCATGTCCAAGGTCGCCGCTGACAAGAAGCGGCCCATCATCGTGGTGGGCGCGGGCGCGCCGGCGCTGACCAATGAACAATGCACGCCCTACACGCTGAACTACGCCTACGACACCGTGGCGCAGGCGCGCGGTACGGGCGCGGCCGTGGTCAAGGCAGGCGGCAAGAGCTGGTACTTCCTGACTGCCGATTACGCCTTTGGCCACGCATTGCAGGCGGACACGACCAAGGTGGTCCAGGCCGGCGGCGGCACGGTGGTGGGATCGGTCAAGCATCCGCTGTCGGCCAGCGACTTTTCTTCGTTCCTGCTGCAGGCGCAAAGCAGCAAGGCGGAGATCCTGGCCCTGGCGAACGCCGGCGCGGATGCCACCAACTCGATCAAGGCCGCCAACGAGTTCGGCATCACCAAGACCATGCGCCTGGCCGGCCTGATCATGTTCATCAACGATATCCACGCCATGGGGCTGCCCGCCTCGCAAGGCATGTACCTGACCGACAGCTGGTACTGGAACGCGTCGGACGAGACCCGCGCCTGGGCCCGCGCCTTCTTTGAAAAGCGCAAGGCCATGCCCTCCTCGCTGCAGGCGGCCGACTACTCCGCGGCGCTGCAATACCTGCGCGCGGTCAAGGCCACGGGCACGGATGATGCCGACCGCGTGCTGGCCTATCTGCGCGAAAACAAGCTGAACGACGTTTACATCAAGAACGGCGTGGTGCGGCCGGACGGGCGCGTCGTGCACGACATGTACTTGCTGCAGGTCAAGACGCCGGAACAGTCCAAGGAGCCCTGGGACTACTTCAACGTCGTGCAGACCATCGACGGCAACCAGGCCTTCACCACCAAGGAAGAGAGCCGCTGCGCGCTCTGGAAGTGACCCTCATGAGCAAACGTAAAGTCATCGTGACCATCGCCCCGACCGGGGGCATGGCATTCAAAAGCCAGAATCCGCACCTGCCCACGCAGCCGCTGGAAATCGCGGAGGACGTGTACCGCTGCTATAACGCGGGCGCCAGCGTGGTGGCGCTGCATGCGCGCCGTCCCGACGACCAGGCGACCTGCGACGCTTCGGTGTACCGGGAAATGAACCGGCTCATCCGCGACCGCTGCGACATCGTGCTGAACAACTCCACCGGCGGCGGCGTGCATGGCGACATGGTCAAGGAAACCTCTCCGGGCACGTGGGAGATCCTGTGGGAAGAGCGGCTCAAGGGCATGGACGCCGGCGCCGAGATGTGCACGCTGGACGCCACGACCTTGAACCTTGCGTTCGGCGACCGCGAATACCTGATGAACACGCCGCTCACCAAGGCCCGCGAACTGGCCGCCGGCATGCAGGCGCGCGGCATCAAGCCCGAATGGGAAGTCTTCAGCCCCACGCATATCCTGCAGGACGCCACAACGCTGATCGAAGAGGGACTGGACGAAGGGCCGCACTTCATCAACCTGGTCATGAACGTGCACCGCAACTTCCAGAACGCCATGCCGTTCTCGGTGCGGCATTTGCAGATGATGGTGGATCTGCTACCCAGGAACAGCATCTTCTGCGTCAGCGGCATCGGCCCCGCGCAGCTGGAGGCCAACATGGCCGCCCTGCTGCTGGGCGGCCACGCGCGGGTCGGCCTGGAAGACAACCTGTACTACCGCCACGGCGAACTGGCCACCAACGTCCAATTGACCGAGCGCATCGTGCGCATCATCCGTGAAATGGACATGGAACCCGCCACGCCAGCCGAAGCGCGCGAGATCCTGGGACTGCCGCTCAAGAGCGGAATCCGGCCCGAGTTCGCGCTCTGACCAGGAAAAGCCATGAGCAATTCACTGCAAGGAAAGCGCGTCCTCATCACCGCGGGCGCGCAAGGCATAGGCTTGGCGATCGCACGCAAGTTTCTGGAGGCGGGCGCCGAGGTGCACGTCTGCGACGTGGACGAAGCGGCTTGCAAGGCCGCTGCCGCAGCGCATCCAAGCCTGGGCGTCAGCGTGACGGACGTATCCAGCGAAGCGCAGGTCCAAGCCATGTTCGGCGAACTGGCCCGGAAATGGGGCAAGCTCGATGCCTTGGTCAACAATGCTGGCGTGGCCGGCCCGACCAACCGGCTGGAGGAAACCGCGCTGGACGCGTGGCAGCGCACGCTGGATGTCAACCTGACCGGAACCTTCCTGTGCGCGCGCAGCGCCGTGCCGCTGCTGCGGGCGGCAGGCGGCGGGTCCATCGTCAACATCTCGTCCGTCGCGGGCAGGCTGGGCTTTTCGCTGCGCACGCCCTATAGCGCCAGCAAGTTCGGGTTGGCTGGCCTGACGCAGACCTGGGCCATGGAGCTGGGGCCGTCGAACATCCGCGTCAATTCCGTGCTGCCGGGCGTGGTGTCGGGCGACCGGGTTGAGCGGGTCATCGCGGCCCGCGCCGCGGCCGGCGGCGTGACCAACGACGCCATGCGCGAGCAGCTTGTGGACAAGGTGTCGTTGCGCCGCATGACCAGCCCGCAGGACGTGGCCAATCAGGTGGCGTATCTGTGTTCAGACGAAGGCGCCATCATCAGCGGCCAGAGCATTTCCGTCTGCGGCAACGTGGAGTATCTGGGCTGAGGCGCCGATCGCGCCATGCCTGTTGGCGCGATCGGCGTTCTGTTGCGCTACTTGCCGCTGCGCTGGAAGTCGCCCGGCTTCCAGCTCTTGTCGAAGGCGGCCGCTTCGGGGCCGTAGATGCGGATGTAGGCGAACCAGCCCTGCCCCGGATTGGTCTTGATCCAGCGATTCTCCTGGCCCGCCGGCGCCTTGGGGCCGAAGTAGAGCGTGAGCGGCTTGCTTTGGTCCACGTCCTTGAGTTCGAACAGGGAGCGCAGCGCGGCCTTGTCCTGATCGGTTTGCACTTGCGAGCGGGTTTTGCTGTCGTACAGCGTGATTGACCAGAACAGTTTGCCTGGCACCGGTTGCGGCACGCTAAGTGTGTACTGCTTGCCGCCGTCCAGGTAAGCCCCTTGCGCGTCGCGCGCGCCCAGCCAGTAGAGCGAGCCCGCGCCGGGGTCGCGGCGGAACATGGCGGGCGAGGCCACAATGGCCTGTGCGAACCAGCGGTCGCGGGCGTCCAGGTCCATGCCAGCCGGGGTCTCGAACTGCGCACTGCCCGGTACCAGGTCAGTCCATTCCCAGCGGCGGTCCGGCCAGGCCATGCGATCGGGACGGTCGCTGTCGAAGGCGGCCACCAGCATCTGGTCGCGGCCTTGGCGGGCAGCTTTGGCCAGCGTTTCCTTGAGCTTCGCGTCCGGCTTGAAGGGCTTGCCCTTTTCGATGCCGAGTTCGGCCAGCAAGCCATACATAGGCCGTGCGGCAGCGTTGATGGGTTCTTCCTGCACGATTTTGTTCAGGACTTCCCAGAACCGGATGTTGTCTTCCCATTTCAGCGAAGAGCTGTCCATGGCCATGCGCGTGGTGTCGACTGCGGCCAATGGTTGGCCTGCGACGCCTTGCTCGGACCAGGAGTAGATTTTGACCGAGCGCAAGGCGTCCAGTGCCTTGGGTATGTCCCCGCCCACCGGCATGGAGCGCAGTGCGAGCAGGTTTTTCAGCGTAGGTGAGCGTCCTGCGTGATAGCCTTCGGGGACTTTGCCCTCGTAGCCCGGCGGCAGCACGATGTGCTTGCCGCCCTTGCCTGCGTCGGGTCCCGGCAATCCCAGATCCTGCACCCAGCCCTGGTTGTGGTCATTGACCAGGCCGATGTAGGGGCCGGGCGGCAGCTCGATGACCACGGGGCCCTGGCTCAGGTCGATGACGGCCGAGCCGTAGGGCGTGTCGGAGTTGAGCGTGAAGCCGACCTGTCGGGGGCCGGCTGCGGCGATGCCCCATTGCTTGCCGTCTTCGATACCGACGGCGCGATTGCCGTTCAGTATCCCTTCCATCGAAACCGTGGGATACCAATAGCGATAGGCAATCAAGGCGCGCTGCAGCGTCTGGTCGGCGCGCACTTGCTGCGAGGTCTGCGGCGTGGGATAGCCGCGTTCGAAACGATAGGGCGCGGCATCTTTGGCATGCGCGGCTCCCGCGCAAACCAATGCCAGTGCGACGGTCAGGGTACGGTTCATCATGGTGCTCCGGTCTCCGGACTTCAGGTTGGGGACGAAAGGGACGGTCGTGGTTCGGGGTGAAAATTCTTTAGCGCGCGGACTCGATATCGTTGAGCTTCCAGGTCTTGTCGAACCAGGGCTGCATGGGACCGTAGAGTCGGAAAATCACCATCCAGCTCTTGCCGGGAATGGTCTGGATCCAGTTCTGTTCCTTGCCCGCAGGGGGCTTGGGGCCAAAGTAAAGATCGACCGAACCGTCCGCGTTGGCATGCAGCTGCTTTTCGCTGGACAGGCTGGGGAACGGCTGGTCCGTCTGCAGCATGGAGCGCGTCTGCGTGTCGTAGACCACCACTGACCAGAAATCCTTGGCGGGCACATTCGGCGGGACACGCAGCACGTACTGGCGGCTTCCGTCCAGCGGTTTGCCCTGCGCGTCATAGTTGGCCGCGGCGTATTGCGAGCCGATGCCGGGCATGGCGACGGCCATGGCCGGCGTGTCTATGGTCGCGGCATAGAAGAACATGGTGCGGGCGTCAAAATTGCGCGCGCCGTCGTTCAGCCACTCATAGCTGCCACCCACGAACGGTGTGTTCCAGTGCCGGTCCGGATAGATGCGCGTGGCGGGGTCGCGGTTGGCGAAGTCGATGGCGCGCGCCGTGGCGTTGCCCACGGCCACCGCGTCGGTCAGGATGGCCTTCATCCGCGCGTCCGGCGAGAACGGCTGGCCCTTGCGCATGCCGATCGCTGCATACAGGCCGGTCATGTCGGGGCCATAAGCCCCTGCCGGCTCTTCCTGGATGATCTGATTCACCTCGTCGAAGAAGGCATAGTTGTTGGCGTGGATGGTGTTCATCACCTTGCCGGAAAGGTTGATGAAGCGCGTCGGCGGTGGCGCGCCCGCTTGGCTGTAGGGATAGACGCGCAGGCCGGCCTTGACGCCCTGCACGCCGGGCGCCGGATCGCCGTTCTTCATGAAGGCGCGGCCGAACAGCAGGTTGCCGTAGGTGGGGGAATGCTGCACGAAATAGCCTTGGGTTGGCAGCTGACCCTTGTAGCCCGGCGGCACGAACAGGTACTTGCCGCCGCGGCCCTTGTCGGGTCCGGCGTTGCCCATGTCGGTCACATAGCGGAACCAGAAGTCGTCGACCACGCCCAGGATGCCGGGCGGGGTTTCCACAACCATGGGGCCGTCCTTCAGGTCCATCCAGTTCCAGAAGTACACGGTTTCGGTATTGGCCGTGAGGAACAGGGAATGCGAATCCATCAACGTTTCGAAGATGCCGACGGTGCTGCCGGTGGCGCCTGCCTCGCGCAGGCCGGCGCGGATCGAGACCATGGACGCGCCGGGGATGCCGTTCAGAAACGCCTCGACCCCGCGCAGGAAATCCAGGTTGTCATAGACCTTGCGGGCGGTTTCCGGAGTAGGCACGCCGTCGAAGAAATCCAGGCGGCCGATACGGGTGTCGACCTTGGCCGGCGTCAGTATCTGCGGTGGCGTCGGCGTACTCATCTTGTAGGCGCCGGGGCGCTCCGGCGGTCCGGCGCAGGCGGTCAGCAGGGTTAGGGCGGCCAGGGCCAGGACGGGCGGACATGTGCGGCGGGCAGTACGCATACGGTCTCCACGAACAGGAACGCGGGAAGCCACTGCCGTCCACAACATAGCGGTGCGACCTCGTTCCTTGCGTTTCAGTACAGTTCAAAAGTGACCAGCACGGGCAAAGCGACGAGCGTCGCATGTCGTTTAGTTTCCGATCAAATAGGGACGGCGTCAATATTCTGGATCGGAAGCGCTTGCCACATCGAACCGGAGCAGGAGCCAGGAGCGCGGTTCCGAAAAACCTGAGCGTCAGTTCGATCCAGGCGAATTGTTCGGCGCTTCCCGAAGTTCTAGACTGAATTCGTACATGCATTGTGTACCGCTGGCTGTCGCATAGCGGTTTTGCAGCGACGGCGGGAGGTCCTGATGAATCGGGTCGAGACCTTTGCCACCCTGCCGATGTGGGCGGGGTTCGTAGGCTTTGTGCTGGTCGTGCTGGCGCTGGATCTCTACGTGCTGGGAGGCCGCCATGCGCACCGCGTGCGGCCCCGCGAAGCGTTGTTCTGGGTGGGCGTATGGATGGCGCTGGCCGCGTTGTTCGGCGCCCTGATGTGGTGGTATCTGGATGCCACCCTGGGGCGCGACATTGCGCACCGGAAAACGCTGGAGTTCTATACCGGCTACCTGATCGAACTGTCCCTGTCCGTGGACAACATGTTCGTGTTCTCGCTGATCTTCGGCTATTTCGTGGTGCCGCTGGAATTGCAGCGCCGGGTACTGCTGTACGGCGTGCTGGGCGCCATCGTGATGCGGGTCGGCATGATCCTGGCGGGCGTCTGGCTGCTGTCGAAATTCGACTGGCTGTTCTATGTGTTCGGCGTGCTGCTGGTGGCGACGGGAGCGAAGATGCTGGCCCGGGCGGACCATCAGCCTGACATTGCCCGCAATCCGCTGGTGCGCCTGTTGCGCTCGTCGATGCGCATCACCAAGGATTATCACGGCGAGTCGTTCTTTGTGCGCATCGGCGGCCTGCGGCATGCCACGCCCATGTTCGTCGTGCTGCTGATGATAGAGGCGAGCGACGTGGTGTTCGCGGTCGACAGCATTCCCGCCATCTTTGCCGTCACCACCGACCCGTTCCTGGTCTTTACTTCCAACATCTTCGCCATCATGGGCCTGCGGGCGCTGTACTTCCTGCTGGCCGACATGCGCGAACGTTTCCGCTACCTCAAGCACGGACTTGCCGCGGTGCTCATCATCATCGGCGGCAAGATGCTGGCCGCGCCATGGTTCCATGTGCCGGTGCAGTGGTCGCTAGGGGCGGTAGGCCTTATCCTGCTGGCATCCGTGGGCGCCAGCCTGATCCTGCCCAGACGGGCCGCGGCCAGGGCTGCGCGCCATAAGGGATGAGTCCCATGAACCGGAGATCTGTCATGAACACGATCATTCTTGCCACCGATGGGTCCAGCCACAGCGATGCCGCGGCGCGCTATCTGGTTGACGGCCCTTTGCTGAACCGGGATTTCACGGTGCATGTACTGCATTGCGAGCCCGACGTGACGGGTGACGTCAAAGCCTTCATCGGCCAGGCCGACATCGACGCCTGGCACCACGAAGAGAGCGACAAGGCAATGAAGTCCGTGGTCGAGATCCTGCGCGCGGGCCAGGTCGGCTTCGAGTGCCACGAGCTTACGGGCCACACGCCGGACAAGATCGTGGCGCATGCGGTCAAGGTGGGGGCCACGGCCATCGTGATGGGGTCGCACCATCGGGCGCCGTTCCTGGACGCTCTGCTGGGGTCGGTGTGTTCGCGGGTCATTGCCCACGCGCCTTGTCCGGTGCTGCTGATCTGAACGTCCGCGGCTGATGCGCTAGCAGGTGAGCTTGAGCTGATAGCTGCCATCGGCGTCGCGGGCCAGGCGAACCCGGTCGAAGCGATAGTTGCGCCCCTTGAACGCATAGGTCGCGTCGGTCTCGTCGTCGTCGCGGCCTTGCCAGACTATTTTCCGATCCAGCGATTCGGCGTAGTAGTAGAAGATGGCGTTGGTGGATTCGATCAATCCCAGGTCGCCGCGCAGGCCGGTGGAACTGTTGGCTTCCACGTTCCACCAGCCTTCGGTGCGCCATTCGCCTCCGTCGGGCAGATAGTGCACCGCGAATCTCAAGTCCCGGCCGCAGGCGTTCTCGATCTGGAGGGACGCAGGCTTGGCCGGTGCAGGCTTCTTGCTGTCCGGCTTGGCGGCCTGGAGCTGGTCTTGCCGTTCATTCCAGCCCATGCCGTAATAGGCAAGCAGGCCGCCGATTGCCAATACGGCCGAGACGCCGATGACCACCTGCCGCACGGTCTTTTGCCGCATGTGTTCCGTGTACCGCTGCTCCAGAATCCGGGTCTCGTGCTGTTGCAGCAGTTGATCGCGGTGTTTTTTCCTGGCCGAGGTCGTCACCGCGGATGCCCCGGCCAGCAGCAGCAGCAGGGTGAGGTAGCGGTATTTCATCAGCAGGCTGGCCAGCGATGGAACGAGGTTGGCGGCCAGGCCCAACGCCATGGCGCAACCGATGAAGGCCAGCGGCCATATCCAGAAATTGC
The DNA here is from genome assembly GCF_902859735.1 of Achromobacter aegrifaciens. Taxonomy (GTDB): domain Bacteria; phylum Pseudomonadota; class Gammaproteobacteria; order Burkholderiales; family Burkholderiaceae_B; genus Achromobacter; species Achromobacter aegrifaciens. The sequence goes on from NZ_CADIJY010000001.1 coordinate 128,891, forward strand.
GTCCCTTGGCGATTTCGGTGGCGTAATAGTCGCGCAGCGTATCGGTGGATCCGGAGCCCGGCGGCGCTTTCCCGTTCGTCCCGCCACCGTTGCCGCCGGGCGCGCCGGCGGCGCGTTGCTCGGCGATCCACGCGTCATGCTCTTGGCGGCGTTTCGGATCGGAAAGCACCGCGTAGGCCTCGTTCAGGCGCGCCATGACGCGCTTGGCTTCCTCGGGATTGTCAGGATTCTTGTCCGGATGCCATTTCTGCGAGAGATAGCGGTATGCGCCGCGGATGACTTCATCGCTGGCATTTTCCGAAACTTGGAGCGTGTCGTAATGGGTATGTATGCCAGCCATTGCCATGGGTCCGCGTTCCGAAGCCGGGCGCTCAGCTTCCTGCACGGCGAGCTTACGCTGCAATCATGGACGTCGGTATCAGCCAAAGAGACTACATCGCTGGGTGGGTGCGCGGCGCAGTGGTATCTTTTCCCATTTTCCTGCACGCCACTCCGTTTTCATGCCCGACGACGCCCAAACCTCCTCAGATTTCCCGCCTGCAGAGCCGCAAGCGGCCGCTCCCCGGCCCTTTATCCAGAACTCGGGCACCCGCCGCACCCTGCATTTCACGCAGCAGGAAATCCAGAGCAGCATGTCCACCCTCAACCCCGATGCGCTCGAACTGGAGTACACGCGGATGATGATGGGCTTCGTGCTTTTCAATCCGGCTCCCGCCCGCATCCTGATGGTGGGGCTGGGCGGCGGCTCGCTGCCCAAGTTCTGCCATCGCTATCTGGCGGACAGCGCTATCGACGTGGTGGAAATCGATCCGGCAGTCATTGCCCTGCGCGAAGCCTTCATGGTGCCGCGCGACGACGACCGCTTCCGCGTGCTGCAGGCCGACGCGGCCGACCATATGCGCGGCCTGTCGGACCATGCCGACGTGATCCTGCTGGACGGGTTCGGCATCGGCGGGATTCCGGGCCCGCTGTGCTCGGCGGAGTTCTACGCCGATTGTTTCCGCGCTTTGCGCGAGGACGGCATCCTGGTGATCAATTTCCACGTCAATCACCCGGACCATCATGACTACATGGACCGGGTGCGGGCCTCGTTCGGTTCGTCCATGTTCGAGGTGGTGGATGACGACATGACCAACAGCATCGTGTTCGCCTGCAAGGGCGACCTGCTGGACGATCCCGCCGCGGCCGAGCTGCGCCGACCGGCGTCCATGCCCAAGGACGCCTGGCGCCAGTTGATGCCGACGATGAAGGTTATCGGCGCGACGCTGGTGCTGAGATAGCGGCCTGGCTTGCCGCTAAGGTTTTTCTTCCAGGATCGCCGACAGCATTTCCCGGGACGCCCCGGACAGGGCGTCGGGCGCCGTGCCGGCCTTGCCGTCCACGTCGAGCTCTAGCGTAGCGAGCAGGGTGGAGAACGACTGTGCCAGCGATGCGTCGGCTTGCTCGACTGCGGCTTGCGTCGAATCAGAGTCGTGGATCGTGGATGTCGCCAGCAGGACCATGGCTGCTTCCAGCGGTTGCGCGCTGGCGCTGCTTCTGTCGGCTGCGGCCTTTTGCTTGTCCGCAACGGCGGAAGCGATGTTGCTGTCCTCGCTGGCGGATTTCAGGATACTGCTGGCCTTCCACTTTTCTCTTTCACTCGCATAGGCCGCCAGCAGCGCGAAGCGGTCCCGCTCGATCAGCAGCGGCGAACCCGCGATATCGACCGCCAGCGATTTAAATGCGGTGCGGGCGGCTGCGGCGTTTTTGCCCGCCAGCGCCGTAGTGATCTCGGTCCATTTGCGATGGAACGGCAAGGCCGCGGCGGCGCTGAATATGTCCTCTCCCAGCGTGGCGCGTTGCTCGAAGGCCAGCACCAGGTAGTCCACGTCGTTCACGGGTTCCAGGCCGCCGTTCCCATTCTGCCGGTGCAGCACGCCGTCGACCAGTTGCAAGCCCTGCAGCTTGTCTTGCGAGTCTGCGCCCGCCAGTACGCGATAGCCGCTGCGGCGCAGCGCCATGCCGTCAAAGATGCCGAAGCGGATGCTGGCGCCTTCGGTGCCGAAGAGCTTGCTCAGCGGTTTGAGCAGGCCTTCTCCCGCTTTGACGACGGCGCCGCCCACCACGCCGCCAAACATGCTGACCGTGGTGGAGACAAAATCGAGTACGCCGCGGGTGAGGCTGGTGTCGCTGAAGCGGCACAGTGCGGCGAACATTTCCAGGCCGTCGCTGTTGTACGGAATGTTGCGGGCGATGTAGACGTTTCGGAAGACTACCCTGCCTGCGCCCGATTGCGGCGCTGCCTCTCCCATCGCCTGCTGGATCGCCTCGTAGCCGACGACAAAGGGAATTTCGCGTTGCGCGCCCGCTTCGGTGTAGCGCAGGAAGAAGGCGCACAGCGGCAGGAAAGCCGCGATGTAGTTGCTGGCGTCGGTCAGGCGCATCTCGACCATGCGGACGCTGAAATAGCATTGTCCCGGGACGAAGGCTTCACCATTCAATCCACGCTCGCGCAAGGAAGCGCCGCCAGGTGGCGGATCGATCTCCGCGTAGTAGTTGCGGCCTGCGGGCACGGTTGGCATCAAGGCGCCTAAGCCGTCCGACGATGTACCCAGGTCACCGATCTTGCGCAGCATGCCGAATAGGGAAGTCATGGTGTGTACTCCTGATATCAGATTTCAGTCGCGCACTATCGCCAGCGCGGAGGCCCAGGTGGGGGTGCCTCTGGACTCATCGTGAGAGCCGGCGCAGGCTCTCCGGTAGGCTTCCGCGAATCCTTGGGTATTGGAGAGGTCGAAATAAGCGCGGTAGAAGCGCCTGATGAAACGGGCGCAGGTCTGCTCCTCGACCTGCCAACGGAAAGCCAGTACGCCCATGGCGCCCGCCCGCATGACCTCCAGCGCGGTGCGCACTGACGCGCCGCTGCATGAGGACAGCACCAGTAGTTTGCAGTTGCCAGCCTTCATCCAGTTGCCGACCAGGCGTATGGACAACTGTAGGCCCCGGCCGGTCTGGTTACCGGGCAATACCAGCATGGTGCTGTCGCCCACCGAATGGGAGTGGCCCGAGTAGTGCAGGATGTCGTAACCGCCTCCGGTCACCTTTTCTTCCAGGTAGTCCTGCAGCTGATAACCCGTGTACGGGGGCACGTCCTCGACCACGAGGCGGCCGTCCAGTTGCTTGGCCAGGGCTTGCAGGCTTTCGAGTTCCTCGGCGACAGCGGCCAGCGGTCTCAGGGTGACGCTTGGGGTATCCTCTCCGCCATCCTCCGGCTGGAACGAGATGACGCCGCTGAAGTTCGCGCCAATGAAAAGCAGGCGCAGGGGGCCGGCCGGCCGGGGCTCCGTCTGTTCGCGGTCACAGGCGGAGTCCATGCCTTCCATGTACAGGCGTCGGGCCATGGGTACGCGCTGGCACAGGTAGCGGCGCTCGCTGGCCTTAATATTGGGATTGCAGCTAAGTTCGAACGGCAGGCTGAAGAAGGCCGCGCTTTGACGGTCCGACACATTGAAATCGAATCGCAGGTCTGTCCAAGCCAGCTTTTCTCCGGGCAAGGTGCCCTCATGGTCACGGGCGCGCTGGATCAGCGTGGCGATGGGCGGACCTACCGTGTCAGCCACCATCACGTCAAAGGCCTGCCTTCCCATGTCGCTTAGTGATTCCAGCCAGTTGGCGACTCTTCGATTGCCGAGATAGGGAGAGAACTGCTCGATGCGCATTAGCAGCGAATCGATGTCGGATTGCCGCTTATAGGGAATCTCCGGCGACCGGAACTCGTGCGGGCCGGACTGGATCCGGTAGCGGACCGCTTTCTCGGCCACTTCTATGATTAGGCGGCGGGGGTGCGTGGTAGCTGCCAGGCTGTCCAGCGCCATGGCGAGCGCAGCGCTGCCGTCCCGCGTTTTTCCGAGCTCGTTGCTCCACATAAGTCTTTCGGGTCGTTCCAGCACGCAGCGCTGCAAGGCCTCGGAAGGATCCTCCGTTACGACCAGCACGGGCACGGGCGCCAGCTCGGCCAGCCAGTCCAACAGCGCGACGGCCATCGCGCTGCTCTTCTTTCCAGTTTGGGAAGCTCGTTTGGCTTCGATGATGAGCAGACCCGGCAGCGATCCGTGACGTTCGATCTCCTGCCGCGCATTCTCCAGCTTGCAGACGTGCTGGAGCGGTGCGCCGATGAAGGGCTTGATTCGCGGGTGCTTCTGCTCGTGCCGGTGCAATTGCTGGATACGGGAAGCCCAGCATTCCTCGTCGCTATCGCCGCCGCCGGCAAGCAGGATCCAGCTGTCGTTCTGTGCAGATTGATCCATCGTTGTCTCCTTTAGCCCGACCGGGAAGGAAAACGCAGGGTGAACGAGCGCCACGGCGGCAGGACAGATTCATATGCCTGCGAAGGCGGCGCCGCGGATTCGGCCATGGGCGGATCCGTCGTCAGCGTGCCGCCGTGGTCGTGCATGGTGCGTACGATCTGGGCGATGGCCAGGCCGGCGGCATCATGCGCCGCGCGCTCTGCGTTCAGGAGCGCATCGTCGGGCACAGCAGGCGCGCGCAGGTCCGTGTCCCAGGTCTGCTCGGCGCTCAGTCCCAGGTACACCGAGCATCCGTCGGGGTCGTCACTGATGTTGGTTTCCACGCGGGCGTCGTCGGAGCGGCAGCGCAGCAAATAGGCAAGTATGGACCGGAAGGCTGTGGATAACGCCTTGGCATCGGCACGCACCATGGGGCCCCAGGCCGCGCTCATCTGGGTCAATGGCGCGACGCGGCGTTGGTCCCGCTGCGGAAAGGCCGCGATGACCTGCGTTAGCAGTTCGTGCACCGGCACGCGGGCATGCTCGGGCGGAGCCCGTCGGCGCCTTTCGTTGGCGCTGGCCAACCGCTCGAAGGTGATGTCCACCTTAGAAATTTCAGCCAGGATGCTTTGGCTAAGGGCATGTGTATCGGCGAGGGTGGCCGCGGACTGCTTTTCGGGCGCGCCGTTCTCGTGCAATAGGGCGATTTGCGTGGCGTGGTTGCGGGCCAGCTCCAACGAGGACTGGGTTTGCTCGGCGATTTCGGCCACGGTTTCGCGCAGAAAGCGCATGTCGCGTGCCCATTTCATGTTGGCGATATCGGTGAAGAACCAGATCGACATGTCTAGGCTGGGATCCAGGTGCCTACGCGTGGCCAGCACCGACCAGGGCTGGCCGCCCACGCCGCATAGCTCGATGCGTTCGCGTTCTATTGGGGCATCCGAGTTCAGCAGTTCCAGCGCAGCCGCGTCATCCGGCAACGCGAATGCCGTGATCGAAAGCGGGTTCTCGCCGTCGAGGCAGCGGCCAGGCTCTATGCCCAGCATGTCGGCCGCGACTCGATTTGTTTCGATGATGGAGCCTTCTCGGCCCACGAAAATGACGGCCTGTTCGGTTTCCGCCATCAGGCTCTGCTTGGTCTGCCTGAGCAGATGCTGATCCAGTCCCTCCTCCAGCGACGCGATGATCTCAAGCAGATCGTCGATGTCCGGCCCCTTGAACGCGTGCGAGACAGAGGACTCCACGTCCAGCAGCCAGCGGATCCTGCCGTTGAGGCGGATCGGCACCGTCATGGCCGAGCGCAGTGGACGCGGCGGGCCGGTATAGTCGTTCCTGGGATCTTCGGGGGCGCCCACGTCGTCCAGGGACAGCAACTTGCGCTGCCGCAACGTCTGACCCAGCATGCCTCGATCGATGGGCTGCAGGTAGTCGGCAGGCAGTGCGTACTCGGGTGACAGGCTGTGCTGGGTCACGATCTCGTACCGGCTCTCCTTGCGATTCACGCGGAACAGCGCCACGTAGTCCCATGAAAAGAACTCCGCCAGCCGCGGGACGATGTCCTCTGCGGCCTCGCGCAAAGAGGCGGCTGCCATGATCTTCTGCCGCAACGATTCGGCGAAGGCGGCACGCTCCTCGTCACGCTCCTTTTCGAAGCGCATCAGCACCGGTTCAAGGTCCAGGGCGCGCAGAATATCCAGGTGGCGTTGCCCATATTGCGCCCGCTGACGTGAGCACAGGCTCAACGCGGAACTGTAGCCCCCTTGGCGCATGACGGGCAGCGTGACGCTGGCCTGCATCCCCATGTCGCGGTAGCAACGTACCACTTCGTCGCCAGGCTGGAATTTCCGTTTGTGCACGAAGCTATCCATTTCCTCGATCCAGGTCTCGTTGGAACTTAGAAAGGACTTGATCGAGGACGGCAGTTCCATCCAGCGCGCTGGCCACAATTTCAGGCCTTCTGGGCGTACCGCGATTGCGCGGAACAGCGACACTTTTTTGTCGTAAATCCCGAACACCGCATGCTCGAAAGGTACCAGCGGACGGATCTGTTCCAGGATGGCGTCGAGCTTGAGACGCCATCCGTTGATGGAGGGATCCAGCGCGATGCGCCGGATCTCATCGCTAGCGGATTCCAGCGCGCGCGACTGGATGATGGCGATCACGCCCAACAGCTCGCCATTGGGCGCGGGATCAGGCGTCATCACTAGTTGGAACGGCTTTTCCTCGCCGCCGGGGCCGTTCATTGCGACGATCACGGCCACCATGGAATCGCCCTCCTGGTTGCGGGCGCAGCGTCGGATGGCCTCGACGATGTGAGGCGCGTCGCTCTTGCGGAAATGGCGGGACAGCGGCTCGCCGCAAACCTCGTCGAGCTTCTCGCCCAGCGTGCGCGCCGCTTCGCGGTTGGCAAAGCGCACTATGCCATCCAGATCCAAACGGAATACAGCATATGGCGTGCGCTCGAAGCGGCGTGATTCCGCTTTTCTGAAGGGCGTGCCGTCGTTGACCAGCACGACGAGCTCGCCGTTTCCCAACTGGGACAGCGGAACTAGCTGCGCGGGCACCGGAGCGCCGTCGCTGGCCTGATAGATGCCGCAGACAGCGCCGCCCATTGCCAGCGGTTGATCCAGGCCATAGGCCTCTGCGGCGCTGCGGCCGCAGAACTCCTGGGCGTAGGGAGCCAGAGCGTCGCTGACGCCCAGGATTACGCCGCCGCGGTCCAGCAGGATGCAAGGCACGCCTGCGCGCGACATCACTTGCAGCATGTCGCGGGGGGCGTCCGGAATCGAGTCCGGCGCGTGCACTTGCTTATCCTGGTCCAGGTTGATTTGTGGCTGAGAAGTTTCAAACATATTCAAATCCTCCCTGCCAGACCGTCGCCGCTATTTGGCGCGCCGGCCGGCTCAACGCTTGATGAACGCAATGATCTGCTGCTGAGTGCCCTTGTCATTGTCAAAGCCCCCGTGCGTGCTGGCCGCCACGGGCGGATTGGCCGAGCCGGGCGCGGGGCTGCCCGCGGGTGATATATGCACGGCGTCGCAAGGAATGCCGGCATTGCGGAAATAGCGCTCCATGCCCAGCAGCGGCGTGGTGGTGCCGCCTTCGAAGGATTCGCTCACCAGATAGAGCAGCGAACGGCGGTACGGGCCGCAGGTGGGGTCGTCTTCCTCGGCACGGTCGGAAAGATGGAACTGCTGATAGCGCTTTACCCGCGTCTTCAGGTGTGGCACGACCAGTTTCTGGAAGGTGTCCAGCGTCACCGCCGGGGCCATCAGGTTGAGCGACTCCAGTTTGCCGCCGTCCGCCGTCAAGCGGTGCACGAAGTGGCTGGCGACGATGGCGCCGGCCGAATGGCCGACGATGTGCAGGCGCACACGGCCCTCGCTGACATGCGATTTGAAGTGCTTGTACAGCATGATCATCGCGGCTTCTTCCTGCGCCATGCTCTTGGGCGCCGGTTCGCTCATGGCCTGGGCATTCTGCTTCATCTCGCCCCAGATCACGGTGCCAGGCCGGGCCAGCCAGCGTTCCAGGCGCTGGTTCCACCAGCGCTCCAGCCGCTCGCCCAGGCCGCCCGTGGTGCGCGGCACGCTGTGGGCGGCGTCCTGGATGATGTTCTTCACGGTGGTGATGAAGTCCGTTTCCCACATCAGGAAGACTGGAAAAATCTGCTTCTCGTAAAGCAGCGGTATCCATTCGGCGGCGGCTTCCGCCGCATCTTCTTCACCCACCAGGCCGCCATGCGCATAGACGCAGACGTCCATGGGCCTGTCCTTCAAGCCCCACTTCTCGCGCGCGGCGTTCATATGGACGTCGACAATGGCGCGCAGATCGTCGGGTGTGGTGCGGAACGTGCCGCTGTTGCTGAGCTTGCCGTTGTTGCCCACGTTGACGATGAAGGGCGAGATCTCGCGGTTGCGCAACACGGTTCCCGCCGCCAGCGTGACCTTCTTGCCGTCGGTGCGCAGCGTGATGCTGTTCGATATCTTGGTGTGCTCGTGCGTGACCACGCCCAGTTGCACCACCCAGCAATCCATGGCGTTGCGCATCCAGTCGTCGTAGGTCAGCACCGCCATGCCATGGGTTCCCCATTCCTCGCCCCAGGAGTTCTGGATCAGGAAGCCGTCCTGGGTATAGCCAACAATGACGAAGGCATGGCCGTCGGTGGCGGCGTCCTGCTTGTCGGGCGGGATGATCCAGAACGGCTGGGCTCCCGGCGTGGACGGCGCCTTCTGCGGGGTGACGCCATGGCCATCGTCCCAGCCGGCGTGGCAGCCCGCGCTGGCGTACAGGATGCCGACCTCGTTGAGCGCCGCGTGCATTTCGACGATGTTGCGCGTGTCAATGCGGTAGTAGGCGCCCAGCGGGCGCTTGACGGCGTCCAGCCACCAGTCGTCGGCGGTCTCGTTGGCCGCCGCTGGCATGGCCAGGGCCGGAAACAATTCCTGGGAACACGCGCCGTGCTTGAACCAGCCCTTGAGTGCGCCGCGCAGGCTCGATCCCGTGTCGTCGACCGACCCCGGGAACTCGTCATAGCGCCTGGCCATGGAGTACAGCATGAATGGCGAAATGGCCGGGCGCGGTTCGCGCTCCGACTTGCGCAGCAGGTATTCGACCACGGTGGACAAGGCGAAGCCGGTGCAGGCCGAGGTGTCTTCCTGGTGCTTCACCGTCAACCCCATTGCGGGAATCATCTCGGTCTTGGGCGTGACCGAGATGTTGGGGCGGAACGGCAGGTCGCGGACGTCGAAGGCGTCGGGCTTGGCGGTGCGGCGAAACGGCAGCGCTGGCGGCGGCTTGCGGCTTTTGCGCTTCGGTGCGGGCCGGGGCGTCTTGGCCGCCGCCGTGCTGACTGTGGCGGCCTGCCGTTTTTTGTCCGCCGTCTTGCGTGCCGGGGCGGCGCGCCCCGCTTGCTTCTTTGCAGCCATGGCGTACTCCAGTGGAGACAGGCTTTCAGCGCGAGGGCGGCGTTTTGAGGCAAGACGACATGACGACAGTGAAGATTGCGCCCGTAGGTGCGATATATAGGCGCGCCTAAGCCGGTGCGCTAGTATCTGAAAGTATTAGTCCCTGGATTTGCAATGGTTCATTTGCACTAGCTGCGGCTTAATCCCACTGCGCCGCCAGGCCCTCGGGACTGACTTCGCGCCCATTGCGCTCCAGCGCCGCGATCTGCGCCATGTCCTCGTCCGTCAGCCGCAGGTCCTGGGCGAGCAGGTTGCTGGCCAGGTTCTCGCGCTTGGTCGACGAAGGAATGACGGCATAGCCCAGTTGCAGCGCCCAGGCCAGCGCGACCTGCGCGGTCGTCGCGTCGTGGCGCTGGGCGATCTGGCCGATGACCGGATCCTTCAGCACCTTGCCATAGGCCAGCGTCATGTAAGACGTGACCGGGATGCCTTGTTCCTGCAGGAAGGCGGCGAGCTTGCGGTTTTGCAGGTAGGGGCTGAGTTCGATCTGGTTGGTGGCAATCTGCTCGCGGCCCACGGCGGCGATGGCGGCGCGGGTTTCGGCGATGGGGAAGTTGGAGATGCCGATCTGGCGGGTCAGCCCTTGCGTCTTGGCCTCGGCCAGCGCGCTCATGAATTCCTCGATGGACACGCCGTTGCCAGGCGCGGGCCAATGGATCAGGGTCAGGTCCGCGTAGTCGCTGCGCAGCTTGGCCAGGCTGTCCTTCAGGCTGGGGATGAGCTTGTCGCGGGCGTAGTTGGGCACCCAGATCTTGGTCGTGACGAATAGTGCCTCGCGCGGCACGCCGGATTCGGCGATGGCCTGGCCGACCTCGGCTTCGTTTTCGTAGATTTGCGCGGTGTCGATGGCGCGGTAGCCGAGATCCAGCGCGTTGCGCACGGAATCGATGACGGCTTGACCTTGCAAGCGGAAGGTGCCGACGCCGAAGGCGGGAATGTTCATGGGTAACTCCTGATGGGTTCGCGGATCCGGGCGCAGATACCCGGGAATGTCTGCAGTGTGCCCGTCGGATACTTGCGGAAAAAGTCCGGTATGCACGAAAGACTTTTGATATAAATGCAAGAATGAAGACGACCCTCGATGAAATGCAGGTCTTTATCGCCATCGTGGACAGCGGCTCCATCACCGCTGCCGCAGACGTGCTGGGACAGACCGTTTCCGCCGCCAGCCGGACCATGAGCCGGCTGGAAGAGAAGTTGCAGACCACGCTGATGCGCCGGACCACGCGGCGGCTGGAATTGACCGAGGAAGGCCGCGCCTATCTGGAGCAGGCGCGCAAGATCGTGGCCGCGGTGGAAGAAAGCGAGGAACTGATGAGCCTGCGCCGCAACCAGCCGGCCGGGCGCTTGCGGGTGGACGCAGCCTCGCCTTTCATGCTGCATGTGATCGCGCCGCTGGTTCCGGGCTATCGCAAGCGCTATCCGCAGGTGGAGCTGGAACTGAACAGCAACGAAGGCAACATCGACCTGCTGGAGCGCCGCACCGACCTGGCCATCCGCATCGGACGCCTGAAGGATTCATCGCTGCATGCGGTGCCGCTGGGCCACAGCCGCGTGCGCGTGCTGGCCAGTCCCGGTTATCTGGACGCGCATGGCACGCCGCGGCGCGTGGCCGATCTGGCTGCGCACATTTTGCTGGGCTTCAGCCAGCTGGAAGCGCTGAACGAATGGCCTCTGCTGGAGGCCGACGGCCAGGCCCTGCACATCAAGCCGCACGTGCGCGCGTTCAGCGGCGAAACCCTGCGGCAACTGGCCTTGAACGACGGCGGCGTCGTCTGCCTGTCGGATTTCATGACGCGCGGAGACCGCGCCAGCGGCGCCTTGCAGCAGCTGCTGGTGAAGCAGACGCAGGACGTGCGCCAGCCGATCAACGCGGTGTACTACCGCAACACCGCGATCTCTTCGCGCATCAAATCCTTCATCGACTACATGGTCCAGGCGCTGGGCCCGCGCGGCTTCGAATAGGGGCGCGGACGCTGCGCGTTCAGGCGCGTTCGCCGCTGACCGATTCGTACACCAGTGTCGCCAGCGTCAGGTCTTCCAGCGCGCTGCCCACGGCCTTGAACACGGTGATTTCCTGGTCGTCGCGGCGGCCTGGCAGCTCACCGGCAGCCAGTTGGTGCAGGTCGCCGCGGATGTCCTCGCGCTTGAGCGCGCCGGCCTCGAAGGCGGCCAGCAGGTCGCCGGACTTGGTGGGCGCTTCGCCGGTGTCCACGTAGACCGAGGTGCCGTCGAAGCAGGCCGCGTCCGTCTCGCGCATTTCGGGCTTGAAGCTGCCGATCAGGTCCAGGTGCACGCCGGGACGCAGCCAGGCGCCGTGGATCAGCGGTACGGTGGACAGCGTGGCGCAGCTGATGATGTCGGCCTGGCGTGCGGCGCTTTCCAGGTCGGAGGCGGCCGCGGCATCGAAGCCCTGCGCGCGCAGCTCGCCCGCCAGCTTCTCGGCGCCGGCCGCACGCACGTTCCACACCAACACGCGCTGGATCGGGCGCACGGTGCGCATGGCCTGCGCCACCAGGCCGGCGATGCGGCCGGAGCCCACGATGAGCAACGTGCTGGCGTCGGCGCGCGCCAGGTAATCCGCGCCCAACGCGGCCGCGCCCGCCGTGCGGTACACGGTGACGATGTCGCCGTCGACCTGGGCTATTGGCACGCCGGTGGTGGCGCTGTACAGGTTGTAGGTGGCGTGCAGGCCGGGCAGGCCCTGGTGGGTGTTCTCGGGGAAGATGTTGATGATCTTCACGCCGAAATAGCCGCGGTCGCTCCAGGCAGGCATGATCAGCGAAGTGCCGTGCGCATTGCCCGACTGGATGGCGTGGACATGCCGCGGCGGCACGGTGGCGCTGCCGCGGAAGGCCTCCCGCAAGGCGGGAATGACGGCGTCGAAGGACAGGGCGTTGCGGGTTTGTTCGGTGTCGATGAAGCGCATGGTTGTTGCCTGCTGCGGGTCGGTCTGTGGGCCAGCAGGCAGTCTAGCAGCGCGGAGGGCGCCCGCCCGCGCCGCGGGCAGGCGTCGCCTTCAGTCGATGGCCGCCGGGGGCAGCGGATCGCCCGCGCCGGTGCGCTCGACGATCAGCTTGTAATGCTGCGGATTGCGGTGCTTGGCGAAGTTGAACACATGGTCGCGGAAGGCCTGGCCCATGGCCAGGTCGATGCGGGCGGTGATCACCTCGTCTTCTTCGCCGCTGGAACGCGCCACGATCTCGCCGGAAGGCGCAACGATCATGGAGCTGCCTATCATGTGGTGGCCGTCTTCATGGCCGCATTTGGCGGCCGCGCCGACCCACACCGCGTTCTGGTAGGCGCTGGCCTGCAGCACGATCTCATGCGTGGTGGTGCGCAGGTGCGCGGGCTCGTTCCAGTGGATGTTGAGGGACGGCGTGTTGTAGCCCAGCACGATCAGCTCGGCGCTTTGCAGCGACATGACGCGATAAGTCTCGGGCCAGCGGCGGTCGTTGCACAGGCACATGCCGATCTTCACGTCGTTGGTTTCCCAAACGCCAAAGCCCAGGTCGCCGACTTCGAAGAATTTCTTCTCCAGGTGCTGGAACGGCGCGCCGATCTTGTGGTCGGAGTGGCCCGGCAGGTGGATCTTGCGGTACTTGCCGATGATTCTGGCGCTGCGGTCCACCAGGATGGCGGTGTTGAACTGGCGGCCTTCGGGCGTCAGTTCGGCGTAGCCCAGGTAGAAGCCTATGCCCAGCTCGCGCGCGGTGTCGAACAGCGGCTGCACGTCGGCGTTGGGCATGCTTTTTTCAAAGTAGCGCTCGACGGCCTCGGCGTCTTCCATCCAGTAGCGCGGAAAGAACGTGGTCAGCGCCAGCTCGGGAAAAACGACAAACTCCGCGCGGCGGGCGGCGGCCTCGCGCATCATTTCGACCAGGCGGCGGACCACGGCCGCGCGGGAATCGGCAAGGTTCACAGCGCCCATCTGGGCGACCGCCAGGCCCATCTTGCGGGCGGGGTATGCATTACTCACGATGTGGATCTCCAGGCTGAAGGCGCAAGCATGCATGCACGGGCGGAAATCCGGAACCGCTGTGGCGACTGGCGGCGAGCCAGGGAAATTGCGCCGGACGCTACGCTAAGACGATGATCTGGCGGGGAATTCGGTCGGGCGGACACAAGCCGCCGCGACCTTATGCATAACGCGGCGTCATGGGGCCCATGCAAAGTTTTATATCGGGTTTCCCCGTATGCCGGCGCTCAAAGCGCCTTGAAGGTCTTGAGGTGGATGCTGGTTTCGGTGGCGGCGATGCCCTTGAGCGTGCGCAGGCGGTCCAGCACTTCGGACAGCTGGTCGATGGTGGGTACGCGCAGCTCGGCCAGCAGATCCCAGCGGCCGTTGGTGTCGTGCAGGCCCGCCACGGCGGGTTCGCCCATCAGCAGACTCACGATCTTGCGGGTTTCGTGGCCTTCGACGGCAATGCTCATCCAGGCGACGATATCTTCGGTTTCCACCTCTGGCCGCAGGCGCACGGTGTAGCCGCGGATGATGCCGCGCTCTTCCAGTTTGCGGATGCGGTTGTCGATGGTGCCGCGCGAGACGTCCAGCTTCTTCGCGAGCGTGGCGACCGACATGCGGGCATCGGCGCGCAACAGGCCGAGCAGGTTCTGATCTAGCGTGTCCATTGTGAAAAGTGCTAATTATTGCTGTCAGAGTGGCAGAATCTTAGCGTTTTGTGTTGATTGTTGTCACTATTAATTGGTTTGCCCATCCCCCAGAATTTCTGTTCCATAACTCGGGGAGAACAAATTGACGACGCTGCTTTCAACTTCCGACGTGGCCAAAATCGTGGCCCTGCAAGGCCCGCAACAGGTCTTTTCCGGTCTGCTGGACTACCTGCTGTCGGACTTTCTTCGATGGCAGGAATTCGACAAGAGCGCGCGGGTGGCCAGCCATTCGGCAACCGGCGTGATCGAACTGATGCCCACCGCCGACAGCGAGTACTACACCTTCAAATACGTGAACGGCCACCCGGGCAATCCGCAGGCCGGCCTGTCCACCGTGATGGCATTCGGCGCGCTGGCGCAGGTCAGCACGGGCGAGCCGCTGCTGATCAGCGAGCTGACCTTGACCACCGCGCTGCGCACGGCCGTGACCTCCGCCTTGGCGGCGCGCGCGCTGGCCCGGCCGGACTCGCGCAGGATGGCGCTGATCGGCAACGGCGCGCAGAGCGAGTTCCAGGCATTGGCCTTCCACTACATCCTCGGCGTCGACACGCTGCACGTCTATGACGTGGACGCAGGCGCCACACGCAAGCTTGAAAGCAATCTGGCTTCAGTGCCCGGCTTGCGCGTGGTGCGCTTCGATAGTGCGGCAGAGGCGGTCAAGGGCACGGACATCGTCACCACGGTGACAGCGGACAAGGCCTACGCCACCATCCTGACCGCGGACATGGTCGAGCCTGGCATGCACATCAACGCTGTCGGCGGCGACTGCCCGGGCAAGACGGAACTGCATGCGGACGTGCTGCGCGCGGGCCCGGTGTTCGTGGAATACGAGCCGCAGACACGCATCGAGGGCGACCTGCAGCAGATGCCTGCCGACTTCGCGGTGACGGAATTGTGGCGGGTGCTGACGGGCCAATCCGCCGGACGCAAGAACGCAGCCGACGTGACCATCTTCGATTCGGTGGGCTTTGCACTGGAAGACTTCTCGGCCTTGCGCTGGCTGCGCGACGCCGCCGTGCGCCATGGCGTGGGCGCCCGCATCGAGGTTGCGCCGCAACTGCCCGATCCGAAGAATCTGTTCGAAGCGGTACGGGCCGCTCAACCTGTTGCGGCCCGGGCCTGATGCCGGCGCGCGCGGAGCCGTCCGCGCAAACCGGGACGCTTCCGTGACGCTTTGATGGGCGCAAGCGCCGGCGTGGCGAACCACGCCGGCGCCAATGGCGGCCGCCTCATGTGCGGCTGGGTATTTCAACCGGCGGTGTGCCGTCGTGGAACAGCGACTTCAGCTGCGTACGCAACTCGGGGGTGTCGGCATGCTTGTGCACCGTGGTTGCATGCTGCACGGCGGCTTCCAGCAATTCGCCTTCGGAATCCGCCGCCAGCGCCACCGTGCAGTTCATTGCGCTGGGGTATTCGCGGCAATCGATGTATTTGCGAGTCATGAACGTCTCCCTGCGCGCAGGCTGCCTGGGCCTGCGCAAGAGCATCCGGCGCGCGGCGCGGGACGTCCGGGCCGCTGGCGCGTCGCAGCGGCGGGGGCGGTCTGAAAAGTATAGATCTGGCGCTACAGCTGCGGCGCAATTCGCCAGGTGCCGCTTGACACTAGTGCACGGATACCAGTGCGGCCGCAGCGGGCTTCAGAAGCTGACGCGCTGCTTCAAGGCCTGGGCGATTATCGCGATGTCGATGTCCTTGCCCGGATGCTTCAGGCAGAAGTCGTATAGCACGGCCACGTAGGCATTGCCCAGCAGCTTGGTGATGGCGCCGGCGGTGGTGGCGGCAATGGTGCCGCCCACTGCGCTGCCCGCGCCGGGGATGAATTTCAGCAGCCCGGAGACCACCGAGCGCCCGATCAGGGTGGCCGCGGACGCGCCCAGCGTGGAGGTGACCAGCGTGGTGATGGCGGCGGTATTCAGTTCCATGCCGAAAGTGATGCCGATCTTGGCGATCATGCCGACCTGGATGGGCACCAGCGCAACGGCGTCCGAGAACGGGATGGGCGCGGCGGCGGCCGACGCGGCCAGCCCCGCGGCCACGTTGACCTCTATCTCAGCCCGCTTTTTTTTTACTTCCAGGGCCTTCTTGTTGCGGGTGGACAGCGCGTTGGCATAGGCCCGCTGCTGCGCCTCGGGGATGTGCAGGGCGGTGGCCTCGATCAGGTTGTCCAGGCCCATGGGCGGCAGTTCCGCGTCCAGCTCCTCGATCCATTCCGGCAGCGCGCGCACCGCCACCACCTGCTTGGCGCGCGGCAGCAGCTTGCGCGCTTCGTCGACGAAGGGGCTGTTCTTGCGCGCCTTGGTCAGCACCGCCACGACGGGGATGCCGGCATCGGACAGCATGTTGCACAGTTCGATTTCCGCGTCTTCGACGCGGTGGCTGCTGTCCTGGATGCAGAGCCAGGCCACGTGCAGGTGCCGGTCCTGATCGTCGGCGGCGGAGCGTTCCTGGATCAGGTCCGCCAGCTGCTGGCGCGAGCGCTCGTAGTCGCCGACCTCCAGGCCGCGCGTGTCGATGATGGTGAGCGGATGGCCGGCCCGGGTGAATTCCTGGGTCGACTGGGTGACGGGCTTGCCCGCGCCGGTCTTGGCCAGGTCGCCGCGGAATACGGCATTGATCAGCGTGCTCTTGCCCACGCCGGTCTTGCCCGCGACCAGGATGTTCACGCGCCCGGCGCCGCGCGTGGCGGTGCTGATGGCGTCCGCGATGGCGTCCTGCAGCTGGGGCGTGTCCATGCGGGGCGTGCTCATGAGGTGTGTGCGTAGAAAGGCATGGGAAAGATTCTAGCGAGAAACGCGGGCCGCCATCAGGCGCCGCCCGCTGCGCCGTAGAGATGGGCCGATTCGGGGAAGGTCCGCGCGCGGACTTCGGTGGCATAGGTCTGCGCCGCCTGCTGAATGCGGCCGGCCAGGTCGTCGTAGCGCTTCACGAAGCGCGCGGTGCGCTCGAACATGCCCAGCATGTCGTCCACCACCAGCACCTGGCCGTCGCAGCGCGCGGATGCGCCTATGCCTATGGTCGGGCAGGCGACGGCCTCGGTGATCGACGCCGCCAGCGGCTCGACCACGCCTTCGATCACCAGCGAGAAGGCGCCGGCGTCCGCGACGGCGGCGGCGTCGGCGGCGATGCGGGCGTATTCGGCTTCGCCGCGGCCGCGCGCGCCGTAGCCGCCCAGGATATTCACGGCTTGCGGCGTCAGGCCGACATGGCCCATGACCGGGATGCCGCGCGCGGACAGATAGGCGACGGTCGGCGCCATGCTCTGGCCGCCTTCGAGCTTGACCGCGCCCGCGCCGGTTTCCTTCATGATGCGCGCGGCGGAGCGGAAGGCCTGCTCGGGGCTTTCCTCATAACTGCCGAAAGGCATGTCGACGACGATCAGCGCCCGGCGCGAGCCGCGCACCACGGCGGCGCCGTGCGCAATCATCATGTCCAGCGTGACGGGCACGGTGGAAGGCAGTCCGTAGATCGTCTGGGCCAGGCTGTCGCCCACCAGCAGGGCGTCGCAATGCGGGTCCAGCAGTTCGGCCATGCGCGCCGTGTAGGCCGTCAGCATCACCAGCGGCTCCTGGCGCTTGCGCGCGCGGAACGCGGGCACGCTCAGGCGGGGTGCGTGGGCGGCAGCCGTGTTCAGGGTGGCGGTCGTAGACATCGAAATTCTTCCTATCCAGGGTTGATTGCTTGAATCGGGACATTGCGATACCCGCATCGTAGCGGAAGGCCGCAGGCGCGGCCCCGCAGCTAGCGCATGGCTGTGCCCAGCAGGCTAATCTTTGCGGCAAAACGTAATCGAAAGTTTTGGGGCGCCGCGATGCCGTGCTCTGTGGAAAGCGTCGGCAACAAATTTAGGGACGTTTTGGAGTTTCCATAAAAGCGTTACATCTTCAAGGGTTCACTCGCTTTTTCGACAGGTCTGCCTGCGTAGAATTCGCCGCTTACAAGGTTATTTCGCGGCTTCCGCGCAACATTGCTCATGCCTAGTCCCGGGCTCATTCCACGTTTGCTGTGTTCGCGTCCGCTGACCAAGGGCCTGCGTTACTTCTATCGCCACACCCGGCCCGCCGCATACCGGCACAACGAAACCTTGTGGCCCTTTGTGACGGTTCAGCGCGGTGGGCAGGAGCGGCTGACAGGATGTGAACTGCGCGGCGTGCAAGGCCCTGCCACCACCCCGCTGGATCAACTGCCGCGCGACATCGCAGCCGACGCCCATCTGATATTGAGCGGCCCCTCGGTGGCTCAGATCGACTACGCGCGTTGCCGGCTGGATGTGACGATGGGCGTCAACGGCTCGATCGCGCTGCGGCGTCAGCACCCTACCCTGCGCTTTGACTACTACGCCATGCTCGATGCCGGTTTCGTCAACCGCAGGCGCGATCTGGTGGCGCAAGTGCTGGCGCAGGATCTGATGTTGTTCGTCACGCCCGAGGTCTACCGTTGGATAGGCTTCCTGTTCGACCGCAAGGACGTGCGCTGCCGCATCGCGCTGTTCGAAGAAGTGCACCAGCGCGCGCTGCAGCCGCGCGCGCGCCCCGAGCAGCTGGAAGCGCGCTTGGCCGACGACCCCGGACTGGTGCTGTTCGACGCGCGCAACCCGGTGCATGCGCACGGCTTCAGCCTGGACCCGCCGCGCGGCCTGTTCGGCGGCGGCACCGTGGCCTATACGGGCTTGCAGCTGCTGGCGTGGTTGGGCGCGAAAACCATATACCTGCACGGCCTGGACCTGACGGCTGCGGCGGGACCCCGATTCTATGAAAGCGCGGCAACGCAGCTGTCCACCGCGCTGGACCGGCAATTCTCCGGACACATCGAACCCGCCTTCCGGCAAGCCAGCCGGCTGCTCGGCGAACGCGGCATCAAGGTCTACAACCTGTCGCCCGCCAGCCGGCTGGGGGATGACGTGTTCGAGAAGCGCGACTGGAGCTGCCTGCTGCCCGAGCAGCCGTTTTCGAGTATGACCCCATGAAGATTCTGTACACCAATTTCCACCAAGGCGATGGCGGCGGCCACACCACCTACGTGATGTCGCTGGCGCGCATCCTGTGCGAGAAGTCGCAGGTGACCGTGGCCGCGCCCGCCAGCAGCCGCCTGCTGGCCGAGGCCGCGGCCCTGCCCGGCGTGCGCACGCTGGCCCTGGAATTCAAGGGCCGTCCGCTGCAGCAGCTGCGCGCGCTGCGCCGTCTGCGCGCCCTGCTGCGCGACGAACAGTTCGACGTGGTCCACGTCAACGGCTCGGCCGACCACCGCCTGTGCATGCTGGCGACCGTGGGCATGGGGGCGCGGCGTCCCTTCATGGTCTACACGCAGCACACCGACCGCAGCGCCAACAGCCTGGGTGCGCGGGTGCGCGCCAAATGGGGCACCAACCGCGTCATCTGCGTGTGCACCCATACGTTTCGCCGCATGAAGCAGTCGGTCTTCCGCAACGAGGACCTGCGGGTGGTGCACAACGGGGTGGATACGGAAAAGTGCAGTCCGGCCTCGCGCCGGGAGGCGGCGCAGGCGCGCGGCAGCCTGTTGCCCGACGACATGCAGGGTCGGCTGGTCATAGGCAGCAATGCCGGCACCGCGGTCTACAAGAACTGGCTGGACATGGTGACCGCCGTGTCCATGCTGCCCGACAACAAGCGGCGGCAGGTGGTGGTGCTGATTGCGGGCAAGCTGCCCGATGCGGAGCAGATGCGCCGCGTGGCCGAACTGGGCATGTCGGAGCAGGTGGTGTTTACGGGCTTGATGGAGGACGTCAGCCCCTTCCTGTCGGCGCTGGACGTGGGCTTTGTGCTGTCGTCCAAGCTGGAGACGATTTCCTTTGCCTGCCGCGAGATGATGGCCGCAGGCAAGCCCGTGATCGTCAGCGCCGTGGGCGGGCTGCCCGAGAACGTCACCGATGGCCGCGATGGCTGGGTGGTGCCGCCGGCCTCGGTGGACAGCATCGTCGAAGCGCTGTCGAAGATCCTGGAAAACCGCGAGGTCCTAGGCGTGATGGGCGCCGAGGCCCGCAGCACCGCGCTGCGGGAGTTCTCGTTGACGACGTTCGTCGGCAATACCGAGCGCGTCTACCGCGAAAGCCGGGCGCAGCCGGCCTGATGGCCGCGCCCGGGTCTGCCGCTACTCGCTGTACGTCTTGGTGCTGTACAGGCTCACGGGCAGCAGATTCAGCACCGGCAGGCCGCTGACCGGGTCCTTGGCCTGCTTGTCGATGTAGGCCTGCAGCACGTCGGCATCCAGCACGCCGATGTCCTGCCGGCGCGAGGCCGGCACGTTGGCCAGGGTCTTGTAGCCGTCGCCGCCGGTGGCGTTGAAGCTCAGCACGAACAGCTTGTAGCTGCGGCCCGCGTCCAGCGGCAGCCAGTTGCCGCTGGCCTGATCCCGGACTTCGATGTTGGACACGCGGCTGCCCTGGGCCTGGGCCGCATTCACGTCCCAGCGCAGGCCGCCGGCATAAGGATAGGGGCCGGTGGAGCCGCCCGCGCCGTAGACTGCCTGCATGCCGTCTTCCAGCATGCTCTTGACCTCGGCGCCGGTCACATCCAGGCGCCAGAGCATATTGCCGAAAGGCACCACTTCGATCACGTTGGCCGCCGTTACGTTGCCCAGTAGCGGCACGCGCACGCCGCCGCCGCTTTGCAGCGAGATGTCGGCGCCGCCATAACTGGCGTTGGCCACGTCCAGGTAGGCTTGGGCCACCAGCTGCTGGATGTCGCCGCCGCGCAGGCTGACGCTGCCCAGCGTGTTGCAGGCGGCGCTGGAGCGGCTGTAGTCGCGCGAACCGGGGCCGCCCGGCACGCGCCGCGAGCATAGTTCCTGCGGCACCGAAGCGACGAGGCTGCGGCTGAACTGGTCGACCTTGGCCTTGAACGGCTGCAGCACGCCCGCGGCCTGCGCGTCCGGCGTCTGCATGCGCAGGAAGCCACTGGCCTGGATGTCGGCCTGGATCGCCGCCTCGTCGGCTGCCGAGGGTGCGGCGCCGGCGACCTTCAGCGGACCGTCCATCAGCACATGCGGCGTGCCGGCGCAGGCGGTGACGTCGCCGTTGGCGTCGAAGCTCACCTTCAGCTCGCCGACCACCTGCGAGTATTCCCACGCTTGCACCAGGCAGACGCGCTTGCCGTCCTTGTCCTGGAGCACGGTGGGATAGGCGCCCGCGGGCGAGCCCACGCCATAGTCCGCCATGGAGGCGGGACCCAGCAACGTGTGCGAGTCGCCGCCCACCACCACGTCCACGCCGCTCAGCTGCGCGATCACCTGCTTGTCATAGCTGTAGCCGATGTGGCTCATCACCACGATCTTGTTGACGCCCTGCGCGCGCAGCGCGTCGATCTGCTGCTGCGCGGCGATGGTCTCGTCCGAGAACACGGTGCCGGCGTCCGGGCTGGAGGACTGCTGGGTCTTGGCGGCGATGGTCAGGCCCACCAGGCCGATATCCTGGCCGTCGCGCTTGAGGACCACGGTGGGCTTGACCATGCCGGGGGCACGCGAGGGATTCAGCGCCGAGCCGGCGGCGAACGTGACGTTGGCGCTCAGCACGGGCGTCTGGCAGGCGCCCGCGTGCAGCAGTTCGATGAAGCGCTTCAGGCCGCTGTCGCCCTTGTCGAACTCATGGTTGCCCAGGGTCATGGCGTCGAAGCAGACGGTGTTCATCATGGCCGCGTCGGCCTCGCCCGGTTCGCCCGCGCGGTTGAAGTACAGCGTGCCGGTGGTGGCGTCGCCCGCGTGCAGCTTGAGCACGTTGGCGGATTGCGCAGCCAGCGCGTTGATCGCGCCCGTCACTCGCGGAAAGCCGCCCGTATCGGCGTTCACGGCGACGCGCGCGCCGGCAGCGTTCTTGAGCTTGAGGTCCTTCTTCTTGCTATCCAGGTTGGAATGATGATCGTTGATGTGCAGGATCGTCAGTTCCATCGGCCGGCCGGGAGCCGGCTGCTCGGGTTGTTCGACGGGCTTGTCGTCATCGTCATCGCCGCCGCAGCCGGCCAGCAGCGCCAGTGCGCTCAGCATGGCCGCGCCTGCGTTCCTCTTCCACGTGTTCATTCGCGTGTACCCCTCTGTCATCGGAGGGCGAATGGTCGCGGGTCAAGATGACGCCGAAATGAATGACAGTGCTGTCATGTTGCGCGACGACATGTCGCAAGCCTGTCATGCAAAAGCAACGGGCCCGGCGCATTTCGCGCCGGGCCCGTCGTTGCCGCAAGACGCGGGTTTAGTAGTGGATCACCGTGCGGATCGACTTGCCTTCATGCATCAGGTCGAAGGCTTCGTTGATGCGTTCCAGCGGCAGCGTGTGGGTCACGAACGGGTCCAGGTCGATCTTGCCGCTCATGGCGTCTTCCACCATGCCCGGCAGCTGTGTGCGGCCCTTGACGCCGCCGAAGGCCGAACCGCGCCAGACGCGGCCCGTGACCAGCTGGAACGGGCGCGTGCTGATTTCCTGGCCGGCGCCAGCCACGCCGATGATGATGCTCTCGCCCCAGCCCTTGTGGCAGCATTCCAGCGCGGCGCGCATGACGTGCACGTTGCCGATGCACTCGAACGAGAAGTCCACGCCGCCGTCGGTCATTTCGACGATCACGTCCTGGATCGGCTTGTCGTGGTCCTTGGGGTTGACGCAGTCGGTGGCGCCCATGGCGCTGGCCAGCACGAACTTGTTGGGGTTGGTGTCCACGGCGATGATGCGGCCGGCCTTGGCCTGCACCGCGCCCTGGATCACGGCCAGGCCGATGCCGCCCAGGCCGAACACGGCGACGGTGTCGCCTTCCTTGACCTTGGCGGTGTTGTGCACGGCGCCCAGGCCGGTGGTGACGCCGCAACCCAGCAGGCAGACCTTTTCATGCGGAGCGGCGGGATTGATCTTGGCCAGCGAGATCTCGTTGACCACGGTGTATTCGCTGAAGGTCGAGCAGCCCATGTAGTGGTAGAGCGGCTTGCCTTCATAGCTGAAGCGCGAGGTGCCGTCGGGCATGACGCCCTTGCCCTGCGTGGCGCGCACTTTCTGGCACAGGTTGGTCTTGCCGGACAGGCAGAACTTGCATTCGCGGCATTCGGCCGTGTAGAGCGGGATGACGTGGTCGCCGGGCTTCAGCGAAGTCACGCCTTCGCCGACTTCGACCACCACGCCCGCGCCTTCGTGGCCCAGCACGGCGGGGAACAGGCCTTCCGGATCGTCGCCGCTGAGGGTGAAGGCGTCGGTGTGGCAGACGCCGGTGTGGGTGATCTTCACCAGCACTTCGCCGTGCTGCGGCGGGGCGACGTCGATTTCAACGATTTCCAGCGGCTTGCCGGGTCCGAATGCGACTGCTGCGCGTGATTTCATAGTTAGGGCTCCACGTATGTCAGATGGCGTTATTTCAGATAGGAACGGACCAGGCGCATCAAGAGATCGATCTCGGCTTCGGGTTCGATCGTGGCGTCCTGGCGGCCGCCCTGGGCGGTTTGGAGGAAGGTTTCGCGCAGATGGCTTTCCAGCACCTCGGCCATCAGGCCGGTGGCGGCGCCGCGCAAGGCGGCCAGCTGCTGCAGCAGCGCGCCGCATTCCGTGCCTTCGTTCACGGCCCGCTCCAGCGCCAGCGCCTGGCCCTGGATGCGGCGCAAGCGGGTGACGACGCGTTTTTTCTCTTCCGGGGAGTGCGGCACGGCAGGCTCCGATGAATACAGGGGGGGAGTATAGAAAATCTGGCTGCCCACGTCCACTACGGTACTTCCGCGCCGGGGACCATGCCTAGGCGCGGCGCGGGCGACAAGCCGGGGCCGCGCGGGGTCTGCGGATCCGCGAGCCGTCTGTACCTGTCTATACTATGCGCTGACCGCCATCCGTCGCCTGGCGCCGCATTACAGGATCTCCCATGGCTTCCAATCCCCCCAAGTTGCCCATCCAGGCCAATGCGCCGCCTGCGCCCCTCTATGCGCAGGTCAAGCAAATGATCGCTCAGCAGATCCGCAGCGGCGCGTGGCCGGAACACTACCGGGTGCCGTCGGAAAGCGAACTGGTCGATGAGCTCGGGTTCAGCCGCATGACCATCAATCGCGCCTTGCGCGAGTTGACGGCCGAGGGACTGCTGGTGCGCATGCAGGGCGTGGGCACCTTCGTGGCCCAGCCCAAGGCGCGCTCGGCGCTGTTCGCCGTCAATAACATCGCCGACGAGATCGCGGCGCGCAATCATCGCCACCACAGCCGCGTGGTGCGTCTGGCCGAAGAGCCTGCAGGCGCCGAACAGGCGCTGGCGCTGGATATCCGCGCCGGGCAGCCGGTGTACCACTCGATCATCGTGCACTACGAAGACGACCTGCCGATCCAGCTGGAGGACCGCTACGTCAATGTGGGCCTGGCGCCGGACTACCTGAAGCAGGACTTCACGCATAGCACGCCGTACGAATACCTGACGCGCGTCGCGCCGCTGAGCGAAGGCGAGCACGTGGTCGAGGCCATCCTCGCCAAGCCGCGCGAATGCCAGCTGTTGCAGATCGAGCGCGACGAGCCCTGTCTGCTGATCAGCCGCCGCACCTGGTCGGGCGATCGCGCCGTCACCCTGGCCCGTTTGATTCACCCTGGTTCCCGGCACCGCCTGGAAGGCAAGTTCACCTCATGAAGCAACCCGAAGTCCATCTGTATCGCGCCGCCGACTATCCGCGCATGCCCTGGCGCAACGGCGGCGGCACCACGCAGGAAGTCGTCTGCAATCCCGGCGGCAGCGCGGCCGGGTTCGACTGGCGCCTGTCCATCGCCGATGTGGCGCAGGACGGCGGCTTTTCCGCGTTCACGGGCTATCAGCGCATCATCACGGTACTGGAGGGCTCGGGCATCCAGCTGACGGTGGACGGCAGCCTGCAGACGCCGCTCACGCCGCGCCAGGCCTATGCCTTCGCAGGCGAGGCCCAAGTGCAGTGCCGTCT
This sequence comes from Achromobacter aegrifaciens, assembly GCF_902859735.1. GTDB lineage: Bacteria > Pseudomonadota > Gammaproteobacteria > Burkholderiales > Burkholderiaceae_B > Achromobacter > Achromobacter aegrifaciens. The sequence continues at coordinate 153,678 of NZ_CADIJY010000001.1, forward strand.
GCTGGATGGGCCGATACGCGACTTCAACCTGATCTACGCGCCGGCGCGCTGGCATGCCCGGCTGCAGTGGGTGGCGGGCGCAGGGCCATGGACATTCCACAGCGCCGCGCGCGATGTGCTGGTGCTGACGGCGGGCGGCGCGCTTACGGTGCGCATCGACGGCAAGCCGCAAGTGCTGCCGTCGCGTTACGACTGCCTGCATGCCGAGTCCATGGACTGCCTGGCCGAGTACCGGCTGGAGGCCGAAGCGCCGCTGGACGCCTGCGTGATCGAACTGTTGCCGCGTAGCGTCTGATTGCGCGGCCGCCTGGAGCGGCCGTATTCCGTTGTTGCCGATGAAAGCCGGGGTGCTGTCGCCTCGGCTTTTTTATTCGGGTAATCCCTGAGAAAAATCGACTCATATTGACTTGTATATACAAGCATAGGCATCCTATGATCCAGACAAGCGCAGCGCCACGCAGGCGCGCAACCGAACCGATCAAGGAGAGCCTCTTGGACAACTCGAACCGATACCGCGACGTGGTCATCCGCGCACCGCGCGGCAAGCAACTGAACGCCAAGAGCTGGCTGACCGAAGCCCCCTTGCGCATGCTGATGAACAACCTGGATCCCGACGTGGCCGAGAACCCGAAGGAACTGGTGGTTTACGGCGGCATCGGCCGCGCCGCCCGGGACTGGGATTGCTATGACAAGATCGTCGAATCGCTCAAGAACCTGAACGAAGACGAAACCCTGCTGGTGCAATCCGGCAAGCCGGTAGGCGTTTTCAAGACCCATGCCAACGCGCCGCGCGTGCTGATCGCCAACTCCAACCTGGTGCCGCACTGGGCCACCTGGGAACACTTCAACGAACTGGATGCCAAGGGCCTGGCCATGTACGGCCAGATGACGGCGGGCAGCTGGATCTACATCGGCAGCCAGGGCATCGTGCAGGGTACGTACGAGACCTTCGTCGAGGCGGGCCGCCAGCACTATGGCGGCAACCTCAAAGGGCGCTGGGTGCTGACCGCCGGCCTGGGCGGCATGGGCGGCGCGCAACCGCTGGCGGCCACGCTGGCTGGCGCCTGCTCGCTGAACATCGAATGCCAGCAGACCAGCATCGATTTCCGCCTGCGCACCCGCTATGTGGACGAACAGGCGCGCGACCTGGACGACGCGTTGGCGCGCATCGCCAAGTATACGCAGGAAGGCCGCGCCGTTTCCATCGCCCTGTGCGGCAACGCCGCCGAGATCCTGCCGGAACTGGTGCGCCGCGGCGTGCGCCCGGACATGGTGACGGACCAGACCAGCGCGCACGATCCGCTGAACGGCTATCTGCCGGCCGGCTGGACCTGGCAGGACTATCGCGCGCGCGCCAAGCGCGAACCGGCCGCGGTCATCAAGGCGGCCAAGCAGTCCATGGCGGTGCACGTGCAGGCCATGCTGGCCTTCCAGCGCCAGGGCGTTCCGACCTTCGATTATGGCAACAACATCCGCCAGATGGCCAAGGAAGAAGGCGTGGCGGACGCGTTCGATTTTCCGGGTTTCGTGCCCGCCTACATCCGGCCATTGTTCTGCCGCGGCGTGGGCCCGTTCCGCTGGGCCGCGCTGTCGGGCGATCCGCAGGACATCTACAAGACCGACGCCAAGGTCAAGGAACTGATCCCGGACGACGCACACCTGCACCGCTGGCTGGACATGGCGCGCGAACGCATCAGCTTCCAGGGCCTGCCGGCGCGCATCTGCTGGGTGGGCCTGGGCCAGCGCGCCAAGCTGGGCCTGGCGTTCAATGAAATGGTTCGCACGGGCGAGCTGTCGGCGCCCATCGTCATCGGCCGCGACCATCTGGATTCCGGCTCTGTCGCCAGCCCCAACCGTGAAACGGAATCGATGCGCGACGGTTCGGATGCGGTATCCGACTGGCCGCTGCTGAACGCACTGCTGAACACGGCCAGCGGCGCGACCTGGGTGTCGCTGCACCATGGCGGCGGCGTGGGCATGGGTTTTTCGCAGCATGCCGGCATGGTCATCGTCTGCGACGGCACGGACGAGGCGGCCGAGCGCATCGCCCGCGTGCTGACCAACGATCCGGGCACGGGCGTCATGCGGCATGCCGACGCGGGCTACGCAGCCGCCATTGAATGCGCGCAGGAGCAGGGCCTGAATCTGCCCATGCTTGCGGGCAAGCGCTGATACCGCGCCGCCCATACCTGCGGGCCGCGACCGCGCCCGTCCATACGCCATGACCGAGACTACGCAATGACTCAGGACAGCCAGGCAGCAAGAGGGCCGCTCATCGAGCGGCGCTCGATCGATTTCATTCCCGAAACGGAGCGCCACGGCAAGCTCTACAGCCAGTTCACGCTGTGGATGGGCGCCAATCTGCAGATCACCGCCATCATCACCGGAGCCTTGGCGGTGGTGCTGGGCGGAGACGTTTTCTGGTCGCTGATCGGGCTGTTCGTCGGCCAGGTTTTTGGCGGCGCGGTGATGGCGCTGCATGCGGCCCAGGGACCCAAGCTGGGATTGCCCCAAATGATCTCCAGCCGGGTGCAGTTCGGCGTCTATGGCGCGGCGATCCCCATCGTGCTGGTGTGCCTGATGTACCTGGGATTCACGGCCACGGGCACGGTGCTGTCGGGGCAGGCCCTGGGCCAGTTGTTCGGCGTGAGCGATACGGCCGGCATCCTGATATTCGCCGCCGTGATCGCCGGGGTGACGTTGTTCGGCTACCGCATGATCCACATCATCGGGCGGATCGCGACGGTGCTGGGCATCATTGCCTTCTTCTACCTGTTCAGCCGCGTGATCGCGCTGGGCGACGTGGGCCAGTTGCTGCAGATCCGCCACTTCACGTGGAGTTCCTTCCTGCTGTCGGTTTCACTGGCGGCATCGTGGCAGATCGCCTATGGGCCTTACGTCGCGGACTACTCGCGCTATCTGCCGAGCCGGACCTCGTCGTTCAAGACCTTCCTGGCGGTAGGGCTGGGTTCGGTGCTGGGCGCGCAGATTGCAATGGTGCTGGGCGTGCTGGCCGCGGCCATGGCGGCCGGCCAGTTTGCCGGGCGCGAGGTCGCCTACATCGTCGGGCTGGGCGGCACGGGAGCCATGGCCGCGCTGCTGTACTTCACCATCGCGTTCGGCAAGGTCACGATTTCGACGCTGAACTCCTACGGCAGCTTCATGTGCATCGCGACCATCGCCAGCGGCTTTCGCGGACATGTGGAGATTTCCCGCCGGCAGCGCGCGCTGCTGGTGCTGGTGATCGTCGCGGCGGCCACGGCGGTGGCGCTGATCGGGCAGCATTCCTTCCTGAACGCGTTCAAGTCCTTCATCCTGTTCCTGCTGGCGTTTTTCGTGCCGTGGAGCGCGGTTAATCTGGTCGACTACTACTTCGTGAGCCGCGAGCAATACGACGTGGAAGCGCTGTCGGATCCGAATGGGCGCTATGGCCGTTGGAACTGGCCAGGGATCCTGATATATCTGTTCGGGGTGCTGGTGCAGATGCCCTTCATTTCGACCAAGCTCTACACGGGTCCGATGGTCGAGCGCCTGGGCGGGGTGGATATCTCGTGGATCATCGGCCTGGTCGTGCCCAGCATCCTGTATTACCTGTTCGCGCGCCGGGATGCCGTACCGCAACCTCGCGGCGCCGCCCGCGCCACCCATACGCTTTGACGCCGGCACACGCCTAGGAGAACAACAATGGAATTGCATCTGACACCCGGCCACATGACCTTGGCGGACTTGCGGCGCGTCTATCAGCAGCCGGCGCGCGTGACGCTGGACCCGGCTGCCGCCGGGCCGATCGAGGCCAGCGTGGCCTGCGTCGAACGCATCATCGATGAAGGCCGCACGGCCTACGGCATCAACACCGGATTCGGGCTGCTCGCCACGACGCGGATCGCGCGCGAGGACCTGGAAGCCCTGCAGAGTTCGCTGGTGCTGTCGCACGCGGCCGGAGTGGGCGAGGCGCTGGACGACGCGATGGTGCGGCTGATCATGGTGTTGAAGATCAACAGCCTGGCGCGGGGTTATTCGGGCATCCGCCGCAAGGTCATCGACGCGTTGATCGCGCTGGTGAACGCCGAGGTCTATCCGCATATTCCGCTGAAGGGATCGGTGGGCGCGTCGGGCGACCTTGCGCCGCTGGCGCACATGTCCCTGCTGCTGCTGGGCGAGAGCAAGGCGCGCCATCGCGGCGCCTGGCTGCCCGCGCGCGAAGCGCTGGCCCAGGCGGGGCTGGAACCCCTGACGCTGGCCGCCAAGGAAGGCCTGGCGCTCTTGAACGGTACGCAGGTTTCGACGGCCTATGCGCTGCGCGGCCTGTTCGAGGCCGAGGATCTGCTGGCTGCCGCGCTGGTCTGCGGCAGCCTCAGCGTGGAAGCCATGCTGGCATCGCGCGCACCGTTCGATCCCCGCATCCACGCCGCGCGTGGTCAGCCTGGCCAGATCGACGTGGCGGCCGTGTACCGCGATCTGCTGACCGAGGACAGCGAGGTCGGGCATTCACACGCAAACTGCGACAAGGTGCAAGACCCCTATTCGCTGCGCTGCCAGCCGCAGGTCATGGGCGCCTGCCTGACGCAGATACGCCATGCGGCCCAGGTGCTGGAGATCGAGTCCAACGCGGTCTCGGACAATCCGCTGGTGTTTGTCGAGCAGGGCGACGTGGTGTCGGGCGGCAACTTCCATGCCGAGCCCGTGGCCATGGCGGCGGACAACCTGGCGTTGGCGCTGGCCGAGATCGGCGCGCTGTCCGAACGCCGTATTTCGCTGATGATGGACAAGCACATGTCGCAGCTGCCGCCGTTCCTGGTGAGCAACGGCGGCGTGAACTCCGGCTTCATGATTGCCCAGGTGACCGCGGCGGCGCTGGCCAGCGACAACAAGGCGCTGGCGCACCCGGCCAGCGTGGACAGCCTGCCGACTTCGGCCAACCAGGAGGACCACGTGTCCATGGCGCCGAATGCGGGCAAGCGGCTCTGGCCCATGGCCGAGAACGTGCGCGACATCCTCGCGATCGAATGGCTGGGCGCCTGCCAGGGCCTGGATTTCCGCCAGGGCCTGAAGACCGCGCCCAAGCTGGAGCGTGCGCGCGGCCTGTTGCGCGAGAAAGTGGCGCATTATGAGCGGGACCGCTTCTTCGCACCCGACATCGAGGCGGCGAGTCTGCTCATCGCGGGCCAGGGTCTGACGGCGCTGGTGCCGGCGGGCCTGTTGCCCAGTCTTTAACGCCGGCGCGCAACAGGAGCCTACGCATGAGACAGGTCTGGCGCAATTGCCACGCAGCCACGATGGCGCAAGGCAAATACTCCGTGATCGAACGGGCCGCCATCGTCACGCGCGAGAACCGTATCGAATGGATCGGTCCCGAGGCAACGCTGCCGCCAGCGGACGTTGCGGGCGAGCATGACCTGGGCGGCGCATGGGTCACGCCCGGATTGATCGATTGCCACACCCATCTGGTGTTTGGCGGCGATCGCAGCCTGGAGTTCGAGCAGCGCCTGCAAGGCGTGGACTACGCCACCATTGCCGCGCAAGGCGGCGGCATCGCCAGCACCGTGCGCGCCACCCGCGCCGCCAGCGAGGACGAACTCTACGCCAGCGCGCGCAGGCGCGCCCTGCATCTGATGCGCGACGGCGTGACCACGCTGGAAGTGAAATCGGGCTATGGGCTGGACCTGCCCAACGAGCGCAAGATGCTCAGGGTGGCGCGGCGCCTGGGCCAGACTTTGCCGCTGACCGTCAGCGCGACCTGCCTGGCCGCGCACGCGCTGCCGCCCGAGTATGCCGGGCGGGCCGACGACTACGTCGATGAAGTTGCGCGCCGCATGTTGCCGGTACTGGCGGCCGAGGGCCTGATCGACGCGGTGGATGCCTTCTGCGAGCATCTGGCATTCACGCCGGCGCAGGTCGAACGGGTGTTCCAGGCCGCGGGTGAACTGGGGCTGCCCGTGAAGCTGCATGCGGAGCAACTGTCTTCGTTGCACGGCGCGACGCTGGCCGCACGTTATGGCGCCTGGTCGGCGGACCATCTGGAATACCTGACCGAAAGCGATGTGCTGGCAATGGCGCAGGCCGGCACGGTGGCGGTGCTGCTGCCTGGGGCGTTCTACGCCCTGCGCGAGACCAAGCTGCCTCCCATCGACCTGTTGCGCCGCCATGGCGTACCCATCGCCATCTCCAGCGACCTGAATCCCGGCACCTCGCCCGCTCTGTCGCTGCGGCTGATGTTGAGCATGGCCTGCACGCTGTTCCGCCTGACGCCCGAAGAATCGTTGGCGGGGGCGACGGCGCATGCGGCCAAAGCGCTGGGCCTGCAGGCCACGCATGGCACGCTGGAAGCCGGCAAGTATGCGGACTTCGTCGCCTGGGAGGTGCAGCATCCCGCCGAACTGGCCTACTGGATAGGCGGCGATCTGCCCAGGCGGGTGGTCCGGCATGGCGCGCTGGTCGACGCCGCAACGCTTGCCTGAAACGGGCAGATCCGGACAGGATCGCGCCCGCAACGGACGGCTTGGACCCGCGCGCGTCCGCAGTCGCCGCAGGCGGTCTACCATCCGTGGATGACGCGCCCATCCCGGAGCGCGCGATCAGATTGGATGTGGGTATGCGGATATGCATGATGGAAGGGCCGGCCGATCTGGAGCCCAAGGGCGCGACCTGGGAAGGCATCGCCGAACGCATCGGCGAGCTGGCCCCGGATCTGTTGGTGACCAGTGAAATGCCGTTCGGCCCCTGGGTGGCCGCGGACCCGCAATACGACGCGGATCGCGCGGCAGCGTCGGTGCGCATCCACGAGGCGGGCCTGGATGCGCTGGCGGCGCTGGGAGTGCCGGCCGTCGTGTCGTCGCGGCCGGTGCATGCGGGTGGACGGCTGGCCAACGAGGCGTTCGCCTTGCAGGACGGCCGCTACACACGGCTGCACCACAAGCAGTACTTCCCGGAGGAACCGGGCTATTTCGAAGCGACCTGGTTCCATGCCGCCATGGACGGCTTCGAGGTATTCGAGGTGGGCGGCATACGCCTGGGCGTGCAGCTATGCACCGAATTGATGTTCAACGAGCGCTCGCGCGCCTACGGACGCGCGGGCGCCGAGCTGATCGTGGCGCCGCGAGCCAGTAGCGCGTCGACGCGCCGCTGGCTGACGGCGGGCGCCATGGCGGCGCTGGTGTCGGGCTGTTATGTGGTCAGCTCGAACCGAGCGGGGCGCACGGCGGCGGGGCAGGTATTCGGGGGGACGGCATTCGCGTTCCAGCCGGATGGCGAACCCCTGGCGCAAACCAGCGATACCGAATCCATCGTGGTGATCGAGGTGGATCCGGCGCGTGCGCGCGCGCAGCAGTCGCAGTACCCGTGCTACGTGCGGGAATAGCGCGGCGCTAGCGCGTCGAGCCGGCCTGCGCCGGCTCGCTTGCGTCAAAGCGCAGCCGCGAAAAGCTGGCGACGCAGGCCAGCGCGGCGCACACGCAACCCAGCCACAGCGCGGCAATGGCGCCGTGCGTGCTGGAAATGTTGAAGCAGGCGGCCACCAGGGCCGCGCCCGAGGCCTGGCCCAGCAGCCGCACCGTGCCTATCATGCCGCTGGCGCCGCCGGCGCGCGAGGCCGGCGCCGACATCATGATGGCGCGCAGGTTGGGCGACTGGAAGAAGCCGAAGCCGGCGCCGCACAGCGCCATGCGCCAGCAGAGGTCCCAGACTGATGGCGAGGCCGGCATCAGCGCCATTGAGGCCAGGCCCAGCGCCAGCAGGGCTAAACCCACGCCGCCCAGGGCGCCGGCCGCATAGCGGTCCGACAGCCGTCCCGCTATCGGCGCCATGATCGCCACCACTACCGGCCAGGGCGTGATGAGAAAGCCGGTCTGCACCTGGCTGTAGCCGAGCGTGGCTTGCAGCAGGAACGGCAGCGACACGAAGGCCAGCGCCTGCGCCGCGAACGCGCACACGGCAGTGGCTGCGGACAGCGCGAACAAGGGCCGGCGCAACAGGTCCACCGCCAGGATGGGCGCGGGGTGGCCGGCCTGCCGGCGCATCAGCAGCCACAGGCTGGCTGCGGCGATGCCCCATTCCAGCGCCACGCGCGGCAAGGGGGCGGCGTGCGCCAATTCGTTGGACCCCAGCACGAACAGGCCCAGCGTCAGGGCGCACAGCACTGCGGCCAGTCCATCGAAGCGATGCGGCGCGCGCGCGGTCCCGGGCAGCTTGCGCAGGCCCAGCGCGAAAGCCAGCAGGCCGATGGGCACGTTGATCAGAAACAGCCAGTGCCAGGATCCCAGCAGCAGGATGGCCGAAGCCACGGTCGGCCCCGCCGCGAAGGAGATGCCCACCACCATGGCGTTCAGGCCCAGGCCGCGGCCCAACAGGTGCGAGGGGTAGATGAAGCGCAGCAGCGCGCCATTGACGCTCATGACGCCGGCCGCGCCCAGGCCTTGCAGCACGCGCGCGATCACCAGCGTGGGCAAGGACGGCGCCAAGCCGCTGGCCAGCGAAGACAGGATGAAGATGGCCAGCCCCACGATATAGACCCGCCGGTGGCCCAGGATTTCGCCCAGCGCCGCGGCCGGCAGCAGGCCCGCCACCATGGCCAGCTGATAGCCGCTGACGATCCAGATGGACCCGGCATCGCTGGCCTGCAGGTCGCGCGCAATGGTGGGTAGCGCCGTGTTGGCGATGGCGGTGTCCAGGCTGGCCATGCACAGGGCCAGCATGACGGCCAGGAGCGCGCCCGGGCGTTCGGCTGCCGGCAGGCCGACGCCGGCCGGATAGACGGTATTGCGGGAGAACGAGAGCATGTACGGGACCACGGGGGGCAACGCGTCCGGACAGAGGGCCGGAAGCTGCGATCACTGATTCTAGAACGTGTTAAGGGATCCGGCCCGCGGACCGGGTGGGGAGCTGGCTTTCCTTGCAGGGCGTTTCTCCTTATCCTGCCGCCTGCGCGGCACCCGGCCGCGTTTCCAAGGAGTGGTCGACCATGCAATTTGGCGTATCCCAGCGCCGTCGCCGGCTCTTGCCGGCGCTCGCGCTGGGCGTTCTGGGCGCTGCGGCGGCAGGGCGTCTTGGGGCCGTGCCTCTGACTCGCATCCTGGTCGGCTTTCCTCCGGGGGGCGGGGTGGATGTGATCGCCCGTTTGTTGGCGCGGCAGTTGGAGGCCGGCCTGGGCGAGGTGGTGCTGGTCGAAAATCGGCCAGGCGCGGGGGGCTTGCTGGCGGCGCAGGAGCTGCTGGCTGCGCGCCCGGATGGGCATACCCTGCTGTTCACCAACGAGCACACCTTGGCCATCTTGCCGCATATCGTGGCGCAGGCCGGCTTTGCGTCGCCGGATGATTTCGCGGCGGTGGCACAGACGACCGACCAGAGCGCCATTGCGCTGGCGGTCAGGGCGGATTCGCCTTGGTTGAAGCTGCAGGATCTGCGCGGACACGAGGGGCCGCTGCCGGTGGGCGTGCCGGCGCCCGGCAGCGTGCCGGAGCTGGCCGTGGAGCTGCTGGCCGAGCGTTTCGGCGTGGCGGCCACGGCAGTGTGCTATCGCGGCGGCGCGCCATTGGTGACCGATCTGCAGGCCGGCTATCTGGCGCTGGGCCTGACATCCCTGGCCGAATTGCGGGAGCCGGCAAGCGCCGGGCGGCTGCGCCTGCTGGCGATTTCGGGTCCAGGCCGCCATGCCGATCTGGCCGATGTTCCCACCTTTGCCGAGCAGGGCTTCGCGGGACTGGAGCGCGGCGGTGTGGCCGGCTTGTTCGCGCCGCGCGGCGTGGCGCCGGCCCGCGTCGAGCAACTGCAGCAGCAGGTGGCGGGGGCGCTCGAATCGGAGGAAGTCCGCATGCAGCTGCACTTGCAGGGGTCGCGTGTGAATTTCGGCGATGCCGCCACGCTGGCGCGCAACATGAACGCGATCCATCAGGCCTGGGCCGAACGCGCCGTGGCCTGGCGTGCGCGGACGGGCGGCTGAGCGCCCGCGTCCGGCTTTCTAGGGTGTCCGGATGGCCGCGCGTTCGCGCAGCAATTGGGCCAGTTCGGCGTGGCAAAGCCGCACCGCGGCGCGGGCCTGCTGTTCGGGCGCGCGCATCATCAGGCAGATGCGCCGCGTGAGCCGCGGACGCTGCAATGGCACGATGGCCAGGCCGTCCTGCCGCTGCCCCTGCGTGTACAGGCGCGAGATCAGGCCCACGCGCAATCCCGCGCGCACCAGGCTGTAAAGCGTGTCGGTGTAATTCAGGGTGTCGGTCGCGGCCAGGTCCGAGCCCAGCTGGCGCAGCGTGGCCACGATCATTTCGTAGGTGCTGCCGCGCGACAGCACGGCCAATGGCTCCGCCTTCAAATCCTGCCAGGTCACCGCCTGGCGCCGCGCCAGCCGGTGCGTATCGGCCAGCACCGCGACCAGGTCGTCCTCGGCCACGAAAGCCGCGGCCACGCCGGGCGTGAGGCCGAAGTCCAGGCCCAGGCCAATATCCAGTTCGCCATTGCCCAGCGCGGCCATGAGTTCGTCGTTGAGGTGGTCGCTGAGGATCAGCACGATTTCGGGATGGCGCAGGCGCCATTGCGCCACCACCGGCGCCAGCAGGTGCATGGTGGACGGAATGCAGCCGATGCGCACCGTGGCGGCCTGCGTGTCCAGCAGGCGCTGCAGGTCTTCGGCGCCCTGCGTATAGCTGTTAAGCAGCCATTCGATCTGCGCGCGCGCCGCTTGTCCGGCGGGCGTCAGGCGCACATGGTGGGTGCTGCGCTCGAACAGGGCCACGCCCATCAGCGTTTCCAGCTCGCGGATGGCGGCGGACAGGGCCGGCTGGCTCAGCGCCAGGGCCTCGGCGGCGCGGCTGAAACTGGCGTGGCGGGCCACTTCCTTGAAGCCGCGCAACTGGCGTAGCGTGGGCTGGCGGGCGGGGGCAGCGTGGCCATCGGAAGCAGGGCGCTTGGTCATAGATTTGCCTGATGAATCTATAAAAATATAGCATTTCAGTTATCACCAGGATCTGGTTAGGATGGCGCCGTCGCCCTCCTCCGCGCTGCCGGTTCCACGCGCGTTCCTCGCTCCGACCCCGCTCCTTCCATGTTCAAACGCCTGTTCCTGTCCGTGTCCGCGCTGGCCGCCGCGCTGTGCCTTGCCCCCGCGGCCGGCGCCGACACCTGGCCCGACGCCCGGCCCCTGACCCTGATCGTGCCGTTCAGTCCGGGCGGCAACGTCGACACCACGGCGCGCCTGGTGGCGCAAAAGCTGTCGGACCGCCTCAAGCAGTCCGTCATCGTCGACAACGTGGCGGGCGCGGGCGGCGTGCTGGGCGTGGCCAAGGCCGTGCATGCCAAGCCGGACGGCTACACGCTGGTGATGGGCTTTGACGGCCCGATCAGCGTGGCCCGGCTGATCAACTCGGCCGTGAAGTACGACGCCGAAACCGATCTCGCGCCGGTGGCGCTGGTGACCACCGCGCCCGTGGTGCTGTTGGCGCGTCCGGGCCTGCCGGTGCAGAACATGGACGAGCTGATCGCGCTGGCGCGCGAGAAACCCGACACGCTGACCTACGCTTCGTCGGGCGTGGGCACCGTGCTACATCTGGCGATGGAGGTGATGCAGGACCAGGCAAAGGTCAAACTGGTGCATGTGCCCTACCGCGGCGGCGCGCAGATCACCAACGACGTCATGGGCGGCCAGGTGGACCTGGGCCTGCTGGTGACCACGAGCGCCACGCCGCTGGTGCAGCAGAAGAAGCTGCACGCGCTGGGCGTGACGTCCGCCGCGCGCGTGGACACGTTGCCGCAGGTGCAGGCGTTTGGCGAGACGCCGGCGCTCAAGGGCTTTGAACTCAACACCTGGACCGGCGTGTTCGTGCCGGTTGGCACCGACCCCGCCGTGGTCGAGCGGCTGAACCAGGAGCTGAATGCGGTGCTGCGCTTGGACGAGGTGCAAAAGCGCCTGGCCGAAGGCGGCGCCATGCCCGGACAGGGCACGCCGCAGGATTTCGCCGCTTTCCTGAAGAAGGAAAAAGCCTTGTACGCGCACATCGTGAAGAGCGCCAACATCCAGCAGGAATAGGCCTGCCCCTTTGCAGGAAGCCATGCCATGAATACCCCCCCCGTGCTGCCCGAGATCCAGGCCATCCAGGAAGAGATGGTGGCGTTGCGCCATCGCATCCACGCCAATCCCGAACTGGCCTATCAGGAGGTCGCCACGGCCGAACTGGTGGCCGAAAGGCTGGCGGCCTGGGGCTACGAAGTGCATCGCGGCCTGGGCGTGACCGGCGTGGTGGGCACCTTGCGCCGGGGCAGCGGCGCGCGCCGGCTGGGCCTGCGCGCCGATATGGACGCCCTGCCCATCCATGAGACCACCGGCCTGCCCTACGCCAGCCAGAATCCCGGCAAGATGCACGCCTGCGGCCACGACGGCCACACGGCCACGTTGCTGGCCGCGGCCCGCGCGCTGGCCGAACGCAGCCGTTTCGACGGCACCGTGCACCTGATCTTCCAGCCCGCCGAGGAAGGTCATGGCGGCGCGCAGAAGATGATTGCCGACGGCCTGTTCGAACGCTTTCCTTGCGACGCCGTCTACAGCTTCCACAACGAGCCGGGCTATCCGGCCGGCCATTTCGGTTTCCGCTCCGGCGTGATGTACAGCTCGTCCGACACGGTGATCCTGACCGTCAGCGGCGTGGGCGGCCATGGGGCCATGCCGCACGTGGCGGTGGACCCCATCGTGGCGGCGGCCAGCATCGTGCTGGCCTTGCAGACCATCGTCTCGCGCGAGATCGATCCCAACGACATGGCGGTGGTGACCATAGGCGCCATCCACGGCGGTGACGCGCCCAACGTGATTCCCAAGTCGGTGGAGCTGCGCCTGACGGTGCGCGCACGCCGCCCTGAAACGCGCGCGCTGTTGCGCGAGCGCATCACGGCGATCGCTACGGCGCAGGCCGCGGTGCACCGCGCCAGCGTCGACGTGGACTACCGCTGGCGCTATCCGCCGGTGGTCAATGACCGCGCCGCCACGCAGTTCGCGGCCGAGGTCGCGCGCGGCTGGCTGGGCGAACACCTGCTGATCCCCGACCTGGAGCCGTTGCAGGCCAGCGATGATTTCGCCTTCATGCTGGAGCAGGTGCCCGGCAGCTATTTCATCGTCGGCAATGGCGAGGGCGAAGGCGGCTGCATGGTGCACAACCCCGATTACGATTTCAACGACGACATCCTGCCGGTCACGGCCAGCTACTGGGTGACGCTGGCGGAAGCCTATCTGGCCGCCGGCGCGCGCTGACCGGCAGCCGCTACTTTTCCGCGACGCATGACTGCCTCACACGACCCGATTGCCGCCGGCGCGCCGGCCTTCGACGCCACCACCGACTACTGGCAGGAGATCGTCAGCGCCGATGCGCTGGCGCTGCCGGTGGGTCCGCCCTATTCCCGCGGCTATCCAGCACGGCTGCCTGACGGCCGCTACCTGGTGCTGCCGCTGCGCGGCGTGCCCGGCGACCCTGATCGCTGCGTGGCCTCGCTGATTGCCAACCATGCCAGCCTGGAGGTGGTCGATGCCCTGGCCGGCTTCATGGCCGAGCGCGCGCGCGCCTTCAAGGCCGAGGTGGTCGTGGGCCTGCCGACGCTGGGCCTCGCTTTCGCGCCCATGGTGGCGCGCGGCCTGGGGTTCACGCGCTACGTGCCCTTCGGTTATTCGCGCAAGTATTGGTACGACGAACGCCTGGCCGTGCCGGTACAGTCGCTGACCACGCCGGATGCCGGAAAGCTGCTGTACGTGGATCCGAATCTGGCGGGCAGCCTGGCGGGGCGCCGCGTGCTGGTGGTGGACGACGCCGTCAGCACGGGGCAGACGATGCTGTCCGCGCTGGAACTGCTGGCGCGCTGCGGCGCGGAAGTGGCGGGCATCGTCGTGGCCATGTGCCAGGGCGAGCGCTGGCGCGAGCGGCTGGTGGACGCGGATGGCGCGCCGATTCCGGTGGCCTGTGCGTTCGAGTCGCCGCGCATGCGCCGCACGGCCGCGGGCTGGGCGCCCGAAACGGCCGCCTGAAGCCCGGCAGGCCCGCCGGCGCGGCGCCTACAGAGACTCCGGATCGCGGCGCAGCGAGAAGCCCTGCGCCTCGTTCATGGCCAGATAGCTGACGTTGCGCGACACCACCGGCGGCTTGTCGCCGGCGTGCAGCGCGCGCACCTTGTCCAGCACCATCTTGTCCTCCAGCGTCATGCGGTCGATCATGCGCAGGTACTGCATCCAGCTTTCCACCAGGAAGACTTCGCGCCAGACGCCCTCGCGCTCCAGGTCGCGGAACAGCTGCCATTGCTGCGCGCCGTTGCGCAGCCGCATGAGGCGCAGCGGATGCGCCGCGCCGATCAGCGCGGACAGCTTTTCCTTTTCGATCAGGTACTCCACGGCGACCAGCACCGCGCCGTGCTGCGTGTTGAAGCCGACCGCGGCCATCGCCGGCTCGGTGGCGTCCGCGCGCGCCAGCGACGTGGTGTCCAGATGTTCGGGCAGCCGCGAGCGGTACATCAGCGCGACGGTGATGCCCAGCATGATGCCGGCGGTGGCCAGGGCGCCGGAAACGCCCATGGTGCCGGCGAAATGGCCCCACATGAAGGAGCCAGCCGCCAGGCCGCCGAAGATGGCCGTCTGGTACAGCGCCAGCGCGCGCGCCTTGACCCAGTCCGGCACCAGCATCTGGACGGTGGTGTTGTAGGTGGCCAGCACGCCGATCCAGCAGCTGCCGGACAGCAGCAGCGCGGGAAAAGCCACCCACAGGGTGCCGGCCAGGCCCAGCGCCAGCAGGCACGCGGCCAGGAGGGCCGCCGCCACGCTGATCAGGCCGCTCGCGCCCAAGGTCGCCTGGACCCGCCGCACCACGGCGCTGCCGAGGATCGCGCCCAGGCCCAGCGCGCCCAGCATGTAGCCGTACAGCAGGGCGCTGCCGCCTTCGTGTTCGTGCGCCAGCAGCGGCAGCAAGGCCCATAGCGCGCTGGCCGACAGGCCAAAGGCGAACGAGCGCAGCATCACGACGCGGGTGACGGTTGAATGCTGGGTGTAGCGCAGCGCGGCGACCACGCCTTCCAGGATGCCTTCGGGCGGCAGGCGGCGCACGGGCAGGTCGCGTTTCCAGCGCCAGATCGCCCAGATCAGGCCGCCGTAGCAAAAGCAGTTCAGCAGGAACACCCAGGGCGCGCCCATGGCGCCCAGCAGCAGGCCGCCGATGGCCGGGCCTACCGCGCGCGCCACGTTGAAGTTGACGCTGTTCAGCAGTACCGCGCTGCCGACATGCGCGCGCGGCACCTGTTCGCCCACGGCGGCCTGCCAGGCCGGCGTGACGATGGCGCTGCCGATGGCGATGCAGAACACCGACGCGATCAGCGTGATGGGATGCAGCAGGCCGGCAAAGGCCAGGATGGTGATGAAGACGCCGCCCGTCAGCTCCAGCAGCATGCCGGTCAGCATGACCTTGCGGCGGTCGTAGTTGTCCGCCAGCACGCCGGTCAGGATGGACAGCGCCACCAGCGGGAAGGCGGCGGCCACCTGGATCATGGCGACCATCAGCGGGCTGCTTTGCTCGGTGGTGATGATCCATGCGGCAGCGACGGATTGCGCCCAGGTGCCCAGGTTGGCGAACAGGTTGGCAATCCAGATGATGCGGAACGCCGGAAACGCGAAGGGGGATAGCGTGCTGACCTGCAGCACGGGGGCGGGGGCGGCTGGCGCGTCCGCGGGCAGATCGGTGTTGGCCGAAACGGGTTGCAGCATGGGGTTCTTCCGGGGCGCCGGGCGGGCGCTCCTTTCGGACGTGGTCTGGGTCGGGTAATGGTACGCCTAAGCCAGCGATCGAAGGGAGCGCGCGCGGCGCTGCGGGGCGGTCGCGCGCCGCCCCGGGGCTGCTGCTGGGAGGCCGCCTATTGCTTGGCGGCCGGGGCCGGCGCAGGGGCCGGCGGATAGGCCTGGTTCAGGTATTCCACGATCAACGGCACCTGGTCGGCGGGTATGGGGGCGCCGTAGGTGCCCACCATCTTCTTGACCTCGGCGTCCCAGAAGCCCAGGGGCATGGGCGGCTGCGACGATACGTAGTCCACCGAATGGCACATCAGGCACAGGGCCGCATGCTGGGCCCCCGCGCCGGTGCCGGAATGCAGTGTGGCGGTTTCCTGGGGCAGCTTGATTTCCAGGGCCTGGGCGGCCGGGGAGAGACAGGCGCAGGCCAGCGCGAGCGCCGGCAGGCAGCGACGGATAAGGCGGTTCATGGCGCTCTCCTCAGGCGGCGGTGACGCGGACGGCTTCGACCACGTTGCGCATGTAGCCGGCCGGGTTCCACAGCGGGTCCAGCGGCTGGGTTTCGCCGGCCGTGTTGGTGGCGCGGACCTTCAGCGTGTAGTCGCCGGCGGCCTTGGGCGTGAAATCGGCGTGCCATTCGCGGAAGGAATAGCGGCCCAGGTCGCGGCCGAGCTTGGCGGCCTGCCAGGTCTTGCCGTCGTCCGACGAGAACTGGACCTCGCGTATGCCCTTGCCGCCATCGAAGGCGATGCCGCGCACCTGTACCGGCTTGCCGCGGGCGACGCGGGCGCCTTCGGCAAGGCTGGTGATGAAGCTGCGCACGTTGTAGCGGCCGATGGGGCGCGTCTTCTCCGGCGCCTTGCCCGGCGGCGTGCAGGCGCAATCATTGTCGGGAATGCGGTAGGCCTTCTGCATCCAGAAGCCGTCGAACTCCTTGTCCAGCACCTTGATGTCGGCCAGGTGCTTGACCCAGTAGGTGCCGTAGTACCCCGGCACCACCAGGCGCACGGGATAGCCGTTGAGCATGGGCAGGTCGGCGCCGTTCATGGCGTAGGCCAGCATGACTTCGCCGTCCAGCGCATGGGCGGCGTCCAGCGCCTTGATGAACTCCGGCGTGCCGGGCAGCACCGGGCGGTCCATGCCCTCGAACGTCACCTGGCGCGCGCCGGCGCGGATGCCGGCTTTTTCCAGCACGCGCTTGAGCGGGATGCCCAGCCAGCGGGCATTGCCCATGGCGCCGTTGCCCAGTTGCCCCCCGCCCACGCGTGGCGCGAAGAAGCCGCGGCTGTTGCCCGAGCACTGGGTGACAGCCACCAGTTCCACGGGCTTGCCGAACTGCTGCTTCAGGTCCGCCAGCGACAGCTCCAGGGGTTTGTCCACCAGCCCGCTGACCTTGATGCGGTAGGTGTTCAGGTCGATGGCGGTGGGGATGTTGCCCAGGTGGTAGCGCACGAAGAACGCGTCGTTGGGCGTGATGATGTTCTCATTGAAGACCGCGAACGGCGTTTCCAGCTGCGGCGGGCGCGAGGTCTGGCGGATCAGGGGCCGCTTTTGCGGATAGGCGATCAGGTCGCGCTCGCCGTTGGCGAACGGCAGCGTGACGGTGGCCGGCGCCGCCAGGCTGGTCAGCGCATGGCCGGCCAGCGTGCCGGTGGCGCCCAGCGTACAGGCCTGGCGCAGGAAGCGCCGGCGCCCATTCGGGTCGGATGTGCTCATCTTGGTGTCTCCTCGTTCTTGTCAGCGCCCTGCCCCGGCGCGTTCAGACGAGCCTACGCGCGGCGGCCTGACAAATGCGTTAACGTCCGCGCTGCCCGTTTCAATTTCCGCGTTTTTCGCACCGATGACCCTGACCTTCAACAAGCGCGCCTTTGCCGCGCTGCTGGCCGTAACCGCGCTGGAAGCGCTGATCGCCACCCTGGGCGCGCCCTATCCCCTGTTGCGGGGCTTCGTGGGCGACGTGGTGGCGGTGGGCTGGGCCTATCTGGTGTATCGCAGCTTCATCCGCGCCGGCGTGCTGCCGCTGGCGCTGGCCGCGCTGTGCACCGGCTACGCGGTGGAACTGGGGCAGTACCTGGCCCGGTATTTCGGCTGGCGGCTGGAGCAGCCGGTATTGCGCGTGATCCTGGGCAGCGTGCCCGACTGGTGGGACATGCTGGCCTATACGCTGGGATTCTTCCTGGTGCTGGCGCTGGCCGCCTGGAACCGGCGGCGGGGCGCCGCGTTGCGCGGCGCCTAGGCGCTTTTCGTCTTTGTGCCCGGCCGAATCAGCCGGGCTTCCATCAGGGAATCAGCCTGCCTGGCAGACCGGCCCGTCGTCGTGCGCGTGCGCGGCGGGCTTGGCTGCGCGCAGCGGCTGCAGGCGGGCGTTGCGGAACGGCGCGAAGAGCTCGGCCCAGGACGAAGGAAACAGCGGGGTGGCGTGGCGCACGGCGTCGCGGCGAGCGTAATGCGTCAGCAATTGTTGGCCGATCGGGGCGTCTCCCAGGGGATGGCGGGTATTCATGGTATTTCCGTATTGCATTGAAAGTGTATTCATTGTACCAGTGCGTGCGCATTCCGGCCAGCCCCCGCGTGCGCACGCCAAGTCATTGATCCATAAAGACTGTCCCTGTTTATTGGGCAGCGTTTGACCAATCTCCGGGATTGCCCTAGCAGTTCAAAATAGTAGACGGTATACAATGTTCAACATGCCCGGGCTTAGACCAGCCTGGAATCCTCACCAATGGACCTGGAGCGAGTCATGGCTGAACTGATGAACCGAGATGAATTCCGTACCGCGTTGGAAAACGCGATCAAGGGCAAGAGCGCCAACGCTTCGCCCTTTTCCATCGCCTGGGCAGAAGGCAAGCTCAGCCGCCAGCATCTGCAGCGCTGGGCCGAGAACCACTACCACTACGTGGGCCCGTTCGCCGACTACCTGGGCTATCTGTACGCCCGCACGCCCGACTCCTACACCGAGGCCAAGGACTTCCTGCTGGCCAATATGTATGAAGAGGAAATCGGGGGCGACCGCCACACGGACCTGCTGATCCGCTTTGCCGAAGCCTGCGGCACCACCCGCGAACGCGTCACCAACCCCGACAACATGTCGCCCACCACGCGCGCCCTGCAAAGCTGGTGCTACGCCGTGGCCATGCGCGAGGACCCCATCGTGGCGGTGGCCGGGCTGGTGGTGGGCCTGGAATCGCAAGTGCCGTCCATCTACCGCAAGCAGACCCCGACCCTGCGCGAGAAGTACGGTTTCACCGACGAGGAAGTGGAGTTCTTCGACCTGCACATCGTGTCCGACGAAATCCACGGCGAACGCGGCTACCAGATCGTGCTGGAGCACGCCAACACGGTGGACCTGCAGCAGCGCTGCCTGAAGATCTGCGAGATCGGCGCGCAGATGCGGCTGCTGTACACGACCGCGCTCTACACCGACTACGTGCAGCAGGAAATCACGCTGCCCGAACTGGGCCTTGCCGCCTGAGCACACCGCAAGGCCGTCTGGCGCTTTCGTGCCGGACGGCCGCGGCCCCGCAGAACCCAGAGCA
Source organism: Achromobacter aegrifaciens (assembly GCF_902859735.1). Taxonomy (GTDB): domain Bacteria; phylum Pseudomonadota; class Gammaproteobacteria; order Burkholderiales; family Burkholderiaceae_B; genus Achromobacter; species Achromobacter aegrifaciens. The sequence goes on from NZ_CADIJY010000001.1 coordinate 172,944, forward strand.
GAGTATCCATGCCTACCATCGTGTTTCATAAGGGCGGCCAGACCTACACCGACGTGGTGAAGGACAACACCAACCTGGTGGTGCGGGCCGGCATCAAGCAGTTTCCGTATCCGCATCTGCGCTACGAATGCGGCATGGGCAAGTGCGCCAAATGCGCCTGCCGCGTGCTGGCCGGGGCCGAGCATCTGCCGCCGGTGAACTGGAAGGAAAAAAAGCAGCTGGGCGAACGCATCGACCAGGGTTACCGGCTGGCGTGCCAGCTCTGGCTTACCAGTGACATCGAGCTGGTCCAGGACGTGGAGGCATAGCGGCAATGGACCCGGTATACGTCATATTGACCACCAAGCCCGGCGTATTCCGCACGGAAGCGGACGATGGCGCGGTGGATATCCTTGAAACCTACGATTACGCGTTCTACGGCCGCGCGCTGGCCGTCTACCGCATCGCCCGCCTGCATGGCGACACCAAGCTCATCGTCACCGAGGAAACGCCGCCCTACGTGGTGAACCGCGTGCCCTCCAAATTCCTGGAGAAGTTCGCGTCGGTGGAAGCCGCCCGCAAGGAACTGGCCCACCTGACGCGCTTTGGCAGCATGGAATCGACCTTGACGCTGCGCTCCGGCGCGGTCGCCGCGGAGCACTGAACAACATGGTCCAGATCACATTCATCTCCAATGGCGGCAAGGTCGCCACGGCGCCCGAGAACAGCAATCTGCTGCGCGTGTCGCTCAAGGAAAAGGGCGGCATTCCCTTCAAGTGCGGCGGCGGCCTGTGCGGCACCTGCAAGTGCCGCATCGAGGAAGGGCTGGAAAACACCGACGCCATCAAGCCGAAGGAGCGCAAGCATCTGCGTCCCGAAGACTTCGAGGCCGGCTACCGCATGGCCTGCCAGACCTTCGTCAATGGCGATGTGAAGGTGTCGTGGGTGATCCAGAACGGCAAGGGCGTGGTGGTCGGCGCGGCGTCCGATCCCGTGGAAGCGGCGACCTGAGGGCTGCAAGGCCCTGGCCGACCGGCGCTGGCTCCTGGCCGCGCGGCCGGCTCGGTGTGATGAGTTTCAGGCGCGGTAGGCCCGTTCAGGCCACCGACGCGTGCGGCTGCTGCTGGGCTTCCGTATAGGCCTTGGCGGCGTTATGCACGTGCTGGCTGGCCAGCAGCGCGGCCAGGTCGCCGTTGCCGGCGATGACGGCGTTGAGGATCTGGGAATGCTCATCCCAGTTCTGCTTGGCGCGCAGCATATTGCTGGGCGCGAACAGCAGCGCCGTACGGTCGCGCAACGAACGCATCAGGTCGGTCAGCACCACGTTGCCGCCGATGGTGGCCAGCATTTCGTGGAACTGGGAATTCAGCGCCAGGAACTTGTCCAGCTGTTCGCCGCGCGCCGCTTCCGTGCCTTCGCGCAGGAAGGCCTGCAGGCGTTCCACGGTTTTCTCATCGCGGCGCTGCGCCGCGAGCTTGGCGTTCAGGCCTTCCAGCGTGGCGCGCACCTCCACCATGTCGTAGGCGACGGCGTCGGACAGCACCGACACGGACGCGCCGCGGCGCGGCTCGATGGTCACCAGGCCTTCGGCGGCCAATGCGCGCAGCGCTTCGCGCACGGGGATGCGCGAGACGCCCATTTCCTCGGACAGGCGGCCCTCGACCAGGCGGTCGCCGGGCGTGAACTCGCCGCTGAGGATGCGCTCGCGCAGCTTGTCGCGGATGACGGCAAACAACTGCGGATGCTGCTCGCCGATCTTCAGCGAGGCGGAATGCTGCGTTGCTGCGGCTTGCGGGCTGACGGGTGAGGTTGTCATGGCGAGCAGGTTTGGCTTAATGGATACAGTCTCCATTGTATTACCGGGTGTAGCTGCATGGCTTGGGGGGCGCACCGCATCAGTGTCCCCAAAAAGCCTTGGCCAGTACGCCCAGCGCGCCCAAGGCGCATACCGCCAGCAGCACGCCGCGCACCGCGCGCGGCGGCAGACGGTGGCGCAGCCGGTTGGAGACCGCAAAACCGGCCAGCAGGAAAGGCGCCAGGCTGAGCGCCAGTCCGGCGTGATAGCCCGTATACCGCTTGGCCCATGCCAGCATGGCCAGCGAGAAGATCGATCCCAGGAACAGCACCATGCCGAGCGTGGCGCGCAGGCGCGGCGGCGCCGCGTGCTGCATCACGATGGCGATGGGCGGCGCGCCCACCGAGGTCATGGTGCCCATGATGCCCGAGGCCACGCCCGCGCCGGACACGCGTCCGGGCGTGGCGGAAAAGTGCAGGCCGGCCGCGCTCAGCGCCACGGCCACCAGGATCAGGGCGGCGAACAGCACCCCCAGCGCCTGCGGCGCGAAGCGCGTCATGGCGTAGATCGCGATCAGCGTACCGACGGCGCGTCCCGCCAGCGCGTAGGACACCGAAGGCCAGTCGATGGCGGCCCGCTCGCGCAATGCGGTCAGCAGCGAAATGAAGCCGCCCAGCGTCAAGAGCGGCCCCGGCGCCAACTGCGGAAAGAACATGGCCGCCACCGGCGCGGCGAACATCGCGAAGCCCACGCCGCCCACGCCCTGCGCGATCGCGGCGCCGAACACCACGGCGGCCATGGTGGCGTACTGCAGAAGATCGGGATACGGCAGGGAGGATGGCATGCCTGGAGTAGTCTTTACTATGTATACGATAGTCTATCCAGGATTTTTCCGAATTTCATGAAGTGCTTCAAAAACTAGGGTAATCCCCTGATTTTTCGGCGCTATTCATGGATTTTTCAGAATTATCGCTTTCCCTAGGCGCTGCATATTTTGATTGGTATGGCTACAAACGAAATATAGTATACCGAATGTGGCGACATAACTGCCACGCATACAAGGGGAATAGCACATGCAAGCGGACGTAGTGCTCAACGCTGCTCACTGGATGTACCTGATCAGCGTGGCCGCCATCATCCTGACGATGATTCTGCGGGCCAACGTGGTGGTGCCGTCGGTCATCGGCACCTTTCTGGTGGTGCTGGCCATCACGGGCAATCCGATCAGCGCCCTGATAGGCATCTTCTCGGCCAGCTTCGTGGCGGCCAAGGAGCTGTTCAACATCTTCCTGGTGATCACCTTCATGACGGCGCTGCTCAATGCGCTGAAAACCCTGCAGGCGGACGTGCGCATGGTGCAGCCGTTTCGCCGCGTCATGCGGGGCGGGCATTCGTCCTTCCTGATCATCGCCCTCTGTACTTATGTGATCTCGCTGTTCTTCTGGCCGACGCCGGCGGTGCCGCTGGTGTCCGCCATCCTGCTGCCCGCGGCCATCGCGGCGGGCCTGCCGCCCTTGGCGGGCGCCATGGCCATCGCCATCGCCGGCCAGGGCATGGCGCTGTCCTCGGACTACGTGATCGGCGTGGCGCCCAGCATCAGCGCCAAGGCTGCCGGGGCGGCGGTTAGCGCCGCCGTGGTCGCGGACCGCGCGCTGGTGCTATCGCTCATCACCGGCGGGGTCGCGCTGGTGGCCGCTTACCTGCTGATCCGCAAGCACATCGTGCCGGCCGATGCGGGGCTCCTGTCCGCCTGGCAGGCCCGCGCGCAGGACGGCAGCCTGGCGCGCATCGAACAGTCCGGCTCCTTCGACAAGGCCGAGCTGGCCCGGGGCACCATGGGCGCGGACCCTGCCTTGCCCAGCGGCCCGGCCCTGAGCGACGAAGAGCGCCGCCGCGTGCGCTGGTCCAAGACCTTTGCCGTGGTGACGCCGTTGGCCTTTCTCGCGGTGATCGCGGTCATGGTGCTGCCGCGCCTGTTCCCGTCCCTGCCCGCGCTGCGCGGCGGCGATGCGGCGGCGCTGGTGGGCGGCGTGGCCTTTGTCGTGATGATGCTGGTGACCCTGGCCGCGGAAGGCCCGCGCAAGATGCTGGACGTCTGTCCGGAACACGTCACCGACGGCTTCGTGTTCGCCTTCAAGGCCATGGGCTCGGTGCTGCCGATCGCGGGTTTCTTCTTCGTGGGCGCCAATGAAACCGCCGCGCAGATCCTGGGCGTGCCGCAAGCGCAGGCGCCGGGCCTGCTGTTCGAGGTGATCTCCGCCGGCCAGCACCTGATCCCTGAAAACCATTTCCTCGTGGCGTTCGGCGTGCTGCTGGTCGGGATGATCACCGGCATCGACGGATCGGGCTTCGCCGGCCTGCCCCTGACCGGCACCCTGTCCGGCGCCCTGGGCCCTGTAGTGGGCGTGGACCCGGCGACGCTGGCGGCAGTGGGCCAGATGGGCGCGGTCTGGACGGGCGGCGGCACGCTGATCGCCTGGTCCTCGCTGATCGCGGTGGCGGGCTTTGCGCGGGTGAACGTGTTGTCGCTGGTGCGCGCCTTGCTGGTGCCGGTGCTGCTGGCGCTGTTCGTCTCCACGATCTGCGCCGTGCTGATCTGGAGCTGATACCTGTTTGTGGCGCTGCTTTGGGGGTCCCTGCGGGGACCCTTTTTTCCAGGTGGCGACCTGTCCGGAGCAGGGGTTTACACGTATCGATCCATATTGATTAAAGTATACAATGTTCATAAGCCAACCCGCCCAGGCACTCGCGGCCAGACGGGCGCAGACTAAGGAAGAGCTTCCGTGGACGATCTCTCGCAGCAAACATTCCTGAACCACATCGGCGGCAGCTGGGTGCCCAGCGGCACCGGCAAGACGGCGCCCAACATCAACCCGGCCGACACCAGCGACATCGTGGGCCGTTTCCAGGTGTCGGACGCCGAAGACGCCCGCCAGGCGGTGGCATCCGCCGAGGCCGCCTTCGCCGGCTGGCGCGATACGCCGATCTCCAAGCGCGCCGCCATCCTGTTCCGCGCGGCCCAGTACCTGGAAGACCACGCCAACGACATCGCGCGCGAATTGACCCGCGAAGAGGGCAAGAGCCTGAACCTGGCCCGGGACGAGGTGCTGCGTTCGGCGCAGACGATCCGCTTCTACGCAGTGGAAGGGCAGTCATTCACGGGCGAAACCTATCCCAACGACGATCCGGACATGGTGGTCTACAGCCAGCGCGAACCGCTGGGCGTGGTGACGGTGATTTCCCCCTGGAACTTCCCCATTTCCATCCCCGCCCGCAAGATTGCCCCGGCGCTCATCACGGGCAATACCGTGGTGTTCAAGCCCTCGTCCGACGCACCCATGTCGGGCTACCGGCTGACCGAAGCCTTCGTGCAGGCAGGCCTGCCGGCCGAGGTGCTGAACTTCCTGACCGGCCCGGCCGGCGCCGTGGGCGAGGCCATCACCGGTGCGCGCGCGGTACGGGCGATTTCCTTTACAGGCTCCACCGCCGCGGGCGAGCAGATCCACCGGACCGCCGGCCTGACCACCCGCACGCAGATGGAACTGGGCGGCAAGAATCCCTTGATCGTGCTGGCGGACGCCGACCTGGACCGCGCCGTGGACCTGACTGTGAAGGGCGGCTTTTCGCTCAGCGGCCAGGCCTGCACCGGCACCAGCCGGGTGCTGGTGGACAAGCGCGTGCGCCAGGCCTACACCGACAAGCTGCTGGCCCGCATCAAGACGCTGACCATAGGCAACGGCCTGGACGGCAACTTCGACCTGGGGCCGCTGGCCACCGCCAAGCAGCTGGACAACGTGCTGGGCTACGTGGCGGTCGGCAAGCAGGAGGCCACGCACCTGTACGGCGGCGACCGCCTGACGGGCGCCGGGTTCGAACGCGGCTATTACGTGTCGCCCGCGCTGTTCACCGACGTCACGCAGCAGATGCGCATCGCCCGTGAAGAGATTTTCGGCCCGGTGATCGCGCTGATTGAAGTGGACGGCTACGAAGACGCCATTGCCCGCGCCAACGACACCGAATACGGCCTGTCGGCCGCCATCGCCACCACCGATGCGCGCTATGCCCACCGTTTCGCCCGCGACATCCAGGCCGGCACGGTGAAGATCAATCGGACCACCACCGGCAACCTGATCAACGCGCCGTTCGGCGGACTCAAGCACTCCAGCACCTCCACGTTCCGCGAATCGGGGCGCGTGGGACTGGAGTTCTACACGCAGATCAAGACTGTCTACCGCGCCGGCTGAGGCTGCGGTCCCTACACGCAAGCAAAGGAGGTCATCCCCATGAAGCAGGTCTATCGTCTGGAACTTGAAGAAGCGCGCATGATGGTGCGCGCGGCCATCGCCAAATCGGAAGAGATCGGCGTGCTGGAGACGATTTGCATCGTCGACGACGGCGGCTATCCCATCGCGCTGGAACGCATGGACGGCGCCCGCATCACCGGCCCGCAGATTGCCTGGAACAAGGCATTCACAGCGGCCGGGCACAAGCGTTCCACGCATCTGTTCAACACGCCGCCCAACGGTCCCGCGCTGCCCGGCAACGAAGCGTTCGGCATCCAGTGGAGCTTTGACGGCAAGTTCGCCGTGTTTGTCGGCGGCTTTCCCATTGTGGTCAACAACGAAGTGATCGGCGGCGTGGGCCTGAGCGGCGGCAACGGCGAACAGGACACCAAGGCTGGTCTGGCCGCGCTTGCGGCACTGGCGACGCTGCTGGAGCCGCGCGGCATGAAAGTGCTGGTCGAGGCTGACATCAAGAAATAAGCGAGGCCGGCCATGGCATACCGCGTGCACATCCTGCAAACCGACGAGTCGTTCCAGGTCGAAGAAGGCGAATCCGTGCTGCAGGCCGCCGAACGCTCGGCGGTGAAGCTGCCGCACGAGTGCACCTTCGGCGGCTGCGGCACCTGCCGCATCAAGCTGGAATCCGGCGCCGTGGAGTACGAAGAGTTCCCCATGGCCCTGACACCCGAAGAAGCGGCCGAAGGCTACGCGCTGGCCTGCCAGGCCCGGCCCCTGGGCGATCTTTGCATCAGCGTGGCCAGCAGCCGGCAGTCGTTTCCCGAACCGCGCCGCCTGCCCGCCACCATCCACCGCATCGAGCGCTTCTGCGATGACGTCATCCACCTGACGCTGGCGCTGCCAGAAGCGGGCCTGGAGTACGTGCCGGGCCAGTACATGAACGTGGTGCTGCCCGACGGCGAGACGCGCAGCTTTTCCATGGCTTCCGCACCCGCCGGCAACCTGGTGGATTTCCATGTGCGTCGCATTCCCGGCGGCCGTTACACCGATCAGTGGCTGGGCCAGGCGCAAGCCGGCGCCGGCGTGGAGATCGAAGCGCCGCTGGGCGTATTCAGCTACCACGAGGAAGACTGGCGGCCGCTCATCATGATGGCCACGGGGACCGGCATCGCGCCGATCAAGGCCATTCTGGAATCGCTGCTGGACAACGAGGACTGCCCGCCCGTCACGCTCTACTGGGGCATGCGCACCGAAGCAGACCTGTATCTGCGCGACGAGATCGAAAGCTGGGCGGGGCGGCTGTACGAATTCAACTTCGTGCCGGTGCTGTCGCGCGCGGGCGCCGATTGGCAGGGCCGCCGCGGCCATGTGCAGCAAGCGGTCCTGGAGGACCACCAGGATCTGTCCGAGCACGCCTTCTACCTGTGCGGCGCGCCAGACATGATCCACCAAGCCAAGAGCCTGCTGGCCGCGCGCGGCGCCAGCCTGGATCACATGTACTCCGACAGCTTCACCTTCCAGCACGCGCTGGCCGCGGCCTGAGCGGCCGCGCCTAGCGGTACACCAGCACCGGCAGCTTGGTGCGCGCCAGCACGCGCTGGGTTTCGCTGCCCAGCAGGAAGCCCGTCATGCCGTGGCGGCCGTGCGAACCCATGACGATCAGGTCGCAGCCCTGGTTCTGCGCCGCCTCGACGATGGCTTCGTGCGGATGGTCGTTGACCGTGACCACGGCATTGCACGGCACCAGCGCGTGGCGCGCTTCCATTTCCAGGTTGTCCAGGTAGGTTTGCGCATTCTTGCGCGCCTGGTCGGTGTGGTGCGCCTGCGTGGTGCCCAGCATTTCGGCCTGGTAGACCAGCAGATGGTCCTCCGGAATGGCGCGGATGAGCGTGACGGTGGCTCCCATTTCCTTGGCGAAAACAAGAGCGCGCTTGAAAGCCGATTCAGACAGCAGGGAGCCGTCCACGGCGACGAGCAGGTGCTTATACATGTTGCCTCTCCTTTAGGAAAAGGAATCGGGAGCAACTAGCCAATCCAGTATAGGCTCGCCGCCAGGTGCAAGCCAGTCCTGCATACGGACGAGGCGTCCGGGCGGCAGTCTTCGCATATTTCCCAAAGCGGCCGAACCCGCGCTTCAACATAACCTCATATCGACTAAGTATTTTTCGGCGCCGCGCGGCGATGACAGAATCGGTTCGACTTCTTGAACCCACCGCCGGAAACGACCCTTCATGTCATCGCCACGTCACCAGGCTCACGCCCGCGTCCTTGCCATCGCCGGCAGTCCATCGCAGCGCTCCCGTTCCTCGGTGCTGCTGCGGCACGCCGCCGGGATCCTGCAGCGGCGGGGCTTGAGCGTGGGAGAACTGGGCTTGCGCGATATCCCCGCCGAAGACCTGATAGAAGGCAACTACGCCGGCCCCGCGGCCAACGCGCTGCGCGCACGCGTGGCGGCGGCAGACGCGGTGGTGATTTCCTCGCCGGTCTACCAGGCTTCCTTTTCCGGCGGGTTGAAGGCGGTGTTGGACCTGCTGGATCCCAAGGCGTTGGCCGGGAAGGTGGTGTTGCCCATCGCCACGGGGGGCAGCCCGGCGCATCTGTTGGCGCTGGAGTATGGCTTGAAGCCCGTGCTGTCAGCGCTGGGCGCGCGCCACATCCTGGCGGGCGTCTACGCCACCGATACGCAGGTTCGCCTGGACGAATTCGGCGCGCGCGAGATAGACGGGGAGGTCAGCCGGCGGCTGGATGACTCGGTGGAGCGTCTGTCCGAGCTGGTCTTGCCGCGCGTCGCCGTTTCCAGCCCATCCTACGATCTGGGCCGGCTCGCGTTGGCGGGCGCCTTCAGCGTCTGACCGATGCGCCGCGCCCACGCCCGCAACGCTCCCGACGCCCCGGCTCTGCGCTGGCTGGGAGGCGCGCTGCTCGCCGCACTTTGGCTGGGCGGCAGCGAGACGGCCAGGCCGGCGCTGCCGGCGTTGAGCCTGCTTGCGCCGCTCCTGTACCAGACGGTGCGCGGCATACGCGCGGCGGATCCGGCGCTGGTCGAAACCGGTCGGTCTCATGGCTTGAACGGCTGGGCGCTCTATTGGCATGTGCTGCTGCCGGGCGCATTGCCGTTCATCCTGACGGGCCTGAGGCAGGGGCTGGGACTTCTATGGCTGACCCTGATCGCATTGGAACTGTTCGCGACGCCGACGCGACTGGGAATTCCGCAATGGCTGGGCAGCGGTCCGCCGGGTGCGACGACGCTGTTGCTGGCGATTGCGCTCTACGCGGCTCTCAGCGTGGGCTCGGGGGCGCTGGTAAGCGCGCTGGAGCGCTGGCTGCTGCGCTGGAGGCCGCGATGATGTTCATCAATCCCAACGAATTCGAGCTATTGCAGCACCTGGACGTGCGCCAGCCGACGGAGCCGGACGAAGCGCCCGAGGCCGAGCCGCAGGCTGCGCTGCGCGTGACCTTGCGCAAGCTCGCCAAGCGCCACGGCGACCGCATTGCCTTGCAGCCGCTGGACCTGGAGATCGCGGCCGGCGAGTTCGTGGCCGTGGTCGGGCGCGCCGGCAGCGGCAAGAGCACCTTGCTGCATCTGCTGGCCGGCAAGCTTGCGCCCAGCGGCGAGCAAGGTGGCGAGCCGGGCCGTCCGCCGCTGCTGTTCGACAACTTTCCCGTCTGGGAGCCCGACGCCCGCGTGCGTCTCTTGCTGTCGGACTCACGCCTTTTGCCCTGGAAGACCGTGCTGCACAACGTCGCCCTGGGATTGCCCGACACGGGGCCGGCGGCCGAAGCGTTGCGGCAGGTCGGACTGGACGGCCGCGGCGGCGAGTGGCCCGCGCAACTATCCGAACCGCAGCGCCAGCGCGTGGCGCTGGCCCGGGCCCTGGCGCGCCGTCCCGGCTTGTTGTTGCTGGACGAGCCTTTCCAGGAGCTGGATTCGCTGAGCCGCATCGAGGCGCAGCGGCTGCTGGAGGATCTCTGGCGCCAGCAGGGCTTTACCGCCGTGCTGTCGACCGACGACGCGGCCGAGGCCGTGGCGGTGGCGGACCGCATCCTGGTGCTGGACGAAGGCGGCGTGGCGCTGGACGAGCGCGTCGACCTGGCGCGTCCCCGCGTGCGCGGTTCGGCCGCTGTCGCCGCCCTGGAGGCCCGCGTGCTGCGCGCCGCCTTGCGTCAACAAGACACGCCGGACGCTGGCCGTCCCTTGGCGCCCGTCATCCAGATCCGGCACCTGAGGCTGGCGGTCTGAGACCGCGCCCGGCGATTCCCCCATGGGCGGCATGACACCGCCCTTTACCCCAGGAGCAAGACCATGAGCATTCAATCCATCAACGCCCGCAACCAGTTCCGCGGCAAGATCAAGGAGATCATCCTGGGTCCGGTGGTGTCCGAGGTGGACGTGGATACGCCGGCCGGCATCGTGACCTCGGTGATCACTACGCGGTCGGTCAAGGAGCTGGGCCTGGAGGTCGGCACCGAGGTGCTGGCTTTCGTCAAGGCGACCGAGGTTTCCGTCGCCAAACTGTGAACCGAGGCAGACCCACGCCGGCGCTTCCCCTGCGCCGGGGTTAGGCATATATTGTCAGCGCGATATCCGGCAGTTCCTCCTGGCTTGTGGCTTTACGCTTGGCGATACACGGAGAACGGAAAATGCGTCGACTGCAACAATGGTTCATCGGCTGGTTATGCCTGGGGTTGGCGGTCTGCCTTCCCGCCACGGCGCAGACCAAGCTGGACAACGCGCAACTGGATCAGTTGATGGCGCCCGTGGCGCTGTATCCGGATTCGCTGCTCTCGCAAATCCTCATGGGTGCGACCTACCCCGACGATGTCGCGGCGGCCGCCAAATGGTCGGCCGCCCACACCTCGGAATCCGGAGACCAGGCCGTCAAGGCGGTCGAGGGCGAGTCCTGGGATCCCAGCGTCAAATCCCTGGTGGCCTTCCCCTCGGTCATGGACATGATGGGCCGCCAGCCTGACTGGGTGAAATCCGTGGGCGACGCCTTCCTGGCGCAGCCCGACGCCGTCATGGATTCGGTCCAGCGGCTGCGCGTCCAGGCGCAGAAGGCCGGCAACCTGAAGAGCACGCCGCAGCAGAAGGTCACCTCCAGCACCACCAACGACAAGACCGTCGTGGTGATCGAGCCGGCCGATCCGCAGGTGGTGTACGTGCCCAGCTACAACCCGACGGTGGTGTACGGCACCTGGGCCTATCCCTCCTATCCGCCTTACTACTATCCGCCGCCTCCGGGCTCGGTGTTCGCCACCTCGCTGGTGGCCGGCATCGGCTTCGGCCTGGGCGTGGCTGCGGTCAACTCCATGTGGGGCGGGTTCGACTGGGGGCATAACGACGTCGACATCGACGTCAACCGCTACAACAACATCAACGTCAACCAGCGCATCGACCGCAACAACATCAACAACAATAGAACGACCTGGCAGCACAACCCGGCCAACCGCGGCAATACGCCGTATGCCGACCAGGCCAGCCGCCAGCGCTTCGACAGCCAGCGTCAGGCCGGCGTGCAGAACCGGGCGCAGGGGGGCCGCGCGCCGGGCGCAGCGGCAGCGCCGAACTCCCGCGATGCCGCGCGCCAGCGCGCGGCGCAGTCGTTCGAAGGCCGTACCGGGCAGTCCATACCCGGCCATTCCGAACCGGGCGCGGGGCGCGGCCAGGGGGCGGGCAGGGGAGACGCCGCGGCCAATCGCGGGCAGGGACAAGGGCAGCGGGCCGGACAAGGCGGGCAGGGCGGACAAGGCGCCCGCGACCGGGCGCAGGGCGGCGGGCAGGCGCAGCACAGCCGGCCTGCCTCCAGCGTGTCCACGCAGGACCGCCAGGCCGCGGCCCAGCGCCAGCGCGCCGACGAAGTGGCCGCACGCGACCGCGGCCGCGCTTCCAATAGCGCCAACGCGCTGAGCGGCGCCGGCAACGGCGACCAGATGCGGCAGCAGCACACGCGCAGCGAGATGAGCCGCGGCGGCGGTGGCGGCCCGCGCGGCGGCGGACATGGGGGCGGCGGACGCGGCGGTGGCGGCGGCGGACATTTCGGCGGCCGGAGATAAGCATCATGGACAAGGGAACTCTCATGACCATTGCTCGTTTGCGCGCGCTGGGCGCCGCGTCGCTGCTGGCGCTGGGCCTTGCGGCCCCCGCCGCGGCGCAAAGCCTTTATCCGAGTCCGCAGGCCGCCGCCGACGCCTTCGTCGACGCCATGGCCACCAGTGACCTCGACAAACTGGCCAAGGTGTTGGGGCCGAATCATCGCAAGATCGTGCCGGGCGGCGTGGCGCAGGACGACATCTACCGTTTCCTGGCGGCCTGGTCGCGCAAGCACGAGATCGTGGCCGATGGCGGCCGTTCCTGGCTGGCGGTCGGGGATTCGGGCTGGACGCTGCCCGTACCCATCGTGCGCGCCGGGCAGGGCTGGCGTTTCGACCCGGCGGCGGGCACGGCGGAAATCCGCCGCCGCGCCATCGGCCGCAACGAACTGACCGCCATCGAAACGCTGCGCGAGCTGCAGGCCGCGCAGGGGCGATACAAGGACAGCGTGGGCCAGGGACGCTACGCGAGCCGCCTGGTCAGCCGTCCGGGACAACGCGACGGGCTGTACTGGCCCGAGGTGCCGGGCGCACCGCAGCAGGCCTACGGGTTGGACGCGCTCAGCATGGGGCCGGAGGTGCCGCTGGACGACGCTTACTACGGCTACCGGTACAAGGTGATACCGGGCGCGGACGGAGGCTCGTACCGAATCGTGGCCTGGCCGGCGCGCTACGGGCAGACGGGCATTGACTCCTTCGTCGTCGGTCCCGACGGGCGCGTGTTGGAAGCCGACCTGGGACCCGCGTCCGCGGCACGCGCCGCGGCCTTGCGGGAACGCGATATCAGTGCCGGAACCTGGACCGACGCCGACGCGCAACCCGTTGGCAGCAAATGATTTTTCCGGCTTCCGAAGAGTAATCGGGACACGCCTGTTGCTGGGTCGCAACAGGCGTGTCCGTTTGTCCGCATCGGGTAGCGCGACGCCCTTTTGTCAGCCCGCTGTGCCTAAAATGGCGAGCACCGGGACCCTGCCCGATACCCCTTTGCCGGACCTAGAAATTGAACCCCATGCATTTTGTCCGCTACGCCCTCTTCGGCGTAGGGATGGCGCTTAGCGCCGCGGCGGCCTCGGCCCCGATTTTCGTCCTGAACTCCCTGGACGCCAACGTCAGCATCGTCGATCCGGCCACCTACAAGGAATTGCGGCGCGTGCCCACGGGCAAGGAGCCGCATCACCTGTACCTGACTCCCGACGAAAAGTCGCTCATGGTGGCCAACGCCACCAGCGATTCGATCACGCTGATGGATCCCAAGACCGGTGAAGTGCAGCGCACGCTGACCGGCATCGTCGATCCCTACCAGCTGCAGTTCTCGCCGGACATGAAGTGGTTCGTGACCGCTGCCAACCGCCTGGACCACATCGACATCTATTCCTGGCATCCGCTGGAAAAAGGCTTCGACCTCAAACTGGTCAAGCGCATCCAGGCTGGCAAGACGCCCAGCCACATCATGATCGACAAGGCCAGCACCACGGCCTACGTGACGCTGCAGGACAGCGATCAGCTCATCGCCATCGACCTGGCCACGCAGACGCCGAAATGGACGGTGTCGGTGGGCAAGACGCCTGCGGACGTATTCCTGACGCCCGACCAGAAAACCCTGCTGGTGGCGCTGACCGGCGACTCCTACGTCGAGGCCTACGACGTCAGCAACGGCCCGGCCAAGCTGGTGACGCGCATCAAGACCGCCGCGGGCGCCCACGCCTTCCGCGCGCAGGGCGACCACCGCCACCTGTTCGTCAGCAACCGCACCGCCAACTCCATCAGCCGCATCGACCTGCAGACGCTGGCCGTCACCGACACCTTCCCGGTGCCCGGCGGTCCCGACTGCATGGACGTGCTGGCCGATGGCAAGACCCTGCTGGTCACTTCGCGCTGGGCCCGCAAGCTCACCGTGGTGGACCTGGAGCAGAAGAAGGTGGTCAATCAGGTGCCGGTGGGCAAGTCGCCTCACGGCGTCTGGACGCTGAACCATGCTCCTACGAGATAAGCGCGTCCACGCCGCGGTGATGCTTGCGCTGGCCTTTCCCAGCATGGGAATGGCAGCGCCAGCGACCTGCGACAAGCCTGTCTACCTGACGTTCGATACCGGCCACATGGGCGTGGCCCCGCTGATCGCGGACGTATTGGCCCGCCACAACGTCAAGGTCACTTTTTTCCTGGCCAACGAGCGCACGCTGACCGACGGCTCCAGCCTGGATGACGTGTGGGCGCCCTGGTGGAAGGCGCGCGCGGCGGAAGGCCATGTCTTCGGCTCGCACACCTATGACCACGTCTATTGGCAGGCGGATCTTCCTGGCGGCAAGTTCCGCGTCAAGCCCAGCGCCGGCCCGGACGCGGGCAAGCGCGCCGAATGGACGCCCGAGCAGTATTGCGCCGAGATCAAGCGGTCCGTCACCCGTTTCCATCAGATGACGGGCAAGAACATGCTGCCGATCTACCGCGCGCCGGGCGGCAAGACCTCGCCTGCGCTGCTGAAGGCGGCCAAGGCCTGCGGCTTCGAGCACGTGGGCTGGGCGCCCGCCGGTTTCCTGGGCGATGAACTGCCCAGTGACAAATACCCCAACGCCCGCCTGCTGGACCAGGCGCTGCGCACCATCAAGCCCGGCGACATCCTGCTGGCCCACCTGGGCATCTGGTCGCGCCAGGATCCGTGGGCGCCAGCCGTGCTGGAGCCGCTGATTGAAGGTTTGCAGCGCAAGGGCTATTGTTTTGCTACCTTGGACACGCACCCGTCCTATCGCGATTGGATCGCTAATCATCACTGATCATGGATACGCTTAGTCAATTGTTCGGAGAGTGCCAGCAATGGCTCTTCGAAACGGCGATTCAGCCCGCGCTGTTCCACCTGGGCATGAGCAACTTCATCGAGGACGGCTACGACGCCACCATGTGGCTGCTGGTCGGCCTGCTGCAGATTGTCGTGCTGGTCCTGGTGTTCGGTCCCCTGCAGCGTCTGCGCCCCGTGGAGGCGGTTACCGACCGTCGCCAGATCGGCATCGACGTGCTGTACACGCTGATCCACCGGCTGGGCGCTTTCCGCCTGCTGCTGTTCTTCACCATCGACCCATTGTGGGACAGCGTGTTTGGTCAGCTGCACGTCTGGGGTTTCGCGCCTTTCCAGCTGGATCAGTACTGGCCCGGCGTGACGGACAAGGCCTGGGTCAGCCTGATCATCTACCTGTTGCTGTTCGACGCGGTGGACTACATCTACCACCGTGCCCAGCACCGTTTCGGCTGGCTCTGGGCTTTGCACGCCGTGCATCACAGCCAGCGCCAGATGACCATCTGGAGCGACGACCGCAACCACCTGCTGGACGATATGCTGCGCGACGTGCTGGTGGTGTTCGTGTCGCAACTGGTGGGCGTGCCGCCGGCGCAGTTCGTCATGGTGGTGGCCATCACTCAGCTGGCGCAGAGTTTCTCGCACGCCAATCTGCGCATGCATTTCGGCGTCATCGGCGAGCGCCTGCTGGTCAGCCCGCGTTTTCACCGCCACCACCATTCCATCGCCTACGACGCCTCCACGCCGGGTCCGGTGGGCGGCTACAACTTTGCGGCGCTGTTTCCCATCTGGGACGTACTGTTCCGCACCGCCCGCTTCGGCGTGGGCTACGGCCCCACGGGCATTCATGACCAGCAGGCGGAACTGGGCGGGCGCGATTACGGCCGCGGCTTCTGGTCGCAGCAGTGGCTGGGCTTGAAACGCATGGTGGGCCGCGACCGCGAACCCGCCGCCGCGCCGCCGTCGCCTCCGGCCTCGGTTGAACGCGCCTGAAAGCGGCCTGGCCTCAAAGGCCGCGCATGAAAAAACGAGCCCGCTGGGCTCGTTTTGTTTTGGGCGGGCAGGGAATTCCGTTTCAGGGTTGCGCGTCGTGCGTGGTTTCGCGCTTGATCTCGCCGTGCCGGCGTTCCATTTCCTGGCGCAGTTCGCGGCGCAGCCGGGCGGCTTCCATGCGTTGCTTCTCTTCCAGGTTGCGCGGTTCCAGCGGCGGCACCGCGGTCGGCGCGCCCTGATCATCCACCGCAACCATCGTGAAATAGCAGCTGTTGGTGTGGCGCACGAGCTTCTTGCGGATGTCCTCGGTGACGACCTTGATGCCGATTTCCATGGACGTGCGGCCGGTGTAGTTCACCGCCGCCAGAAAGGTCACCAGTTCGCCCACGTGGATCGGTTCGCGGAACACGACCTGGTCCACGGACAGGGTCACCACATATTGGCCGGCGTACCGGCTGGCACAGGCGTAGGCCACCTGGTCCAGGTACTTGAGGATGGTTCCGCCGTGCACATTCCCTGAGAAATTCGCCATGTCCGGCGTCATCAGGATGGTCATCGACAATTGGTGGCTAAAGGCTTCGTCCATGGCGGGCGTTCAATCTTGGATAAAACGCCTATGGTAGCGGCAGGCGCCTGTCATGGCTGCGTCTTTTCAGCGGCTTCCGGGGTTTCTTGCGTCGCTTCTTCGGGCGGGGCGTCGCGCAGCAGGGCGGGGGGCGTCCACAATCCGTCCAGCAGGGCGGGTTCCGGCGCATACACGCGCAGCAGCACGCTGACCGCGCCGGCGGCAGGCAGCGGCAGCCAGTTGGACTGTTCCTCGGGCGCGGGCGGCGCATGGCTGATGCGCAGGTCCAGCGAACCGTCGGCGTTGTAGCGCAGCGGGTCGCGGTCGCCCAGCGCGTAGCGGTTCAGCGGATTGGCCGACGGCATGCCTTGCGCGTCATAGGCCGCCAGCGACCACAGCGCCGCGGCGGGCGGCAATTGGCCGCCTTCGAAATGCAGCGTGTAGCCATGCGCGCCATCCAGCGGTGCGCCCTGGCTGTCGGCCGCCAGCAGCAGCACGCTCAGGTCTTCGGGCAGGCCCGCGCCCGGCTGCGCCTGCGCCGCCAGGGCGCGCCGCAGATAGGAATTGCCGTAGACGCCGATGCTGGCGGTTTCCTGGTGCCAGCCGTTGACGCTGCGCACCGTGGCGCCGGCTGCCGCCGTCATGCGCTCGCGCGCCGCCCGCAGGCCGCGGCGCAAGCCCTGTTTGGCAGGATGGTCGAGCTGGGCGAAGTCGAATGGCCGGCCGGCGACCAGCCCGGCGCCGCGCAGCCTGGCCAGCACCGGCTGGTCGGTGGCATGCGGCGGGTTCTTGCGCAGCAGCTCCGCCGCATATTCGAAGTAGGCGTCGGTCGGCATGGATTCGACCTGCTCGCGCACGGGGATGCGCAGATTCAGGGAAGGATCGGCCTTCAACCGCTGCGCCTGCGCGGGCAGGTTCCATTGCGCCAGCGGCGTCACCAGGAAGCCGTCCTGCAAGGCGTGGACCGCGGGGTAATCGGCAGGCCCATCGGCCTGGATCAGATTCTTGGCCCAAACATAGGCGGTGGGCGCGTCGATGCGCGCCATGCCCGAGGGCAGCACGCCGTTCCAGCCCGGCGGAACGATCACGGTATTGCCCTTGGCCGTGCCGGTGCTGCGCTTGCCCAGCGTGGCGAACACGTCGGTCCACATGTCCAGCAGCGTCAGCGTATAGAGCCGGCCTTGGGTATCCGGCACCGACAGCACCACCGGCCCGGACGTCAGGTCCAGCCAGCCGACGCTGCGCAGCATGTCGGGGTTGGCCCAGGGCGTGGCGGCGCCCGGCTGCGGCAGCGCGCGCGCGTGCAGAAAGGTGTTGGCCGGCGCGCCGTCGTTGCCGCGGGACGGATGGGTGAACTGGCGGCGGGTCAGGTCCATCGTGACCAGCGGATAGAAGTACAGATAGCCTTCCATGCCCGCCTGGTGGGCGGCCTCGGTGGCCGCCGCCGCGGGAGTCAGCGCGGCCGGGGCCGCGCGGGTCAGCGTGGCGGGCGCGAGCGCGGCGGTGATGGACAGGGCCAGGGCAACAAGGCGGCGCATCGGCGCTCCTACGGTCATGCGGAAAACAGGAGGGAAGGCTGGAGGCGCGGCGTCCCCGAATGGGGAGCGTGGGGGCCAGTCCAGACAGCCGGGAATGGTAGCAGCCGCAGGATCATCCAAAATCTGCGAAAAAACCCTATTTCGCCGCCAAATTTCAGACATAAGGAAGCTCTCTTTGGGGCCGGATGCCATGGCGCGTCCGTCCCGCAAAGCCTATACTTGGAAAAATATCCTTGGAAACCGTAGGGCTTTTTGCTTCGGCCAGCCAACGGCTTCCTCCATTTCACCAGGAGAGGAGTGTTTCATGGTCAACATGAATCGCCGCCAGTTCTTCAAGGTGACCGGTGCGACGCTGGCAGGCTCCAGCCTGGCTTTGCTGGGGGCAGCCCCCGGCACGGCCATGGCCGAAGTCCGCCAGTACAAGCTTGCGCGCATGACTGAAACGCGCAACACCTGTCCCTACTGTTCGGTCGCCTGTGGACTGCTGATGTACGGCTTGGGCGACGGCTCCAAGAACGCCCGTGCCAGCATCATGCACATCGAAGGCGACCCCGACCACCCCGTCAACCGCGGCACGCTCTGTCCGAAGGGCGCTGCCCTGATCGACTTCATCCACAGCCCCAACCGCCTGAAGTACCCGGAATACCGGGCGCCGGGCTCGGACAAATGGGTGCGGATGTCGTGGGACGACGCCCTGACCCGCATCACCAAGCTCATGAAGGCGGACCGCGACGCGAACTTCGTCGAGAAGACCGCGGACGGCAAGACCGTCAACCGGTGGCTGACCACCGGCATGCTGGCGGCCTCGGCAAGCAGCAACGAGGTCGGCTACATCACGCACAAGACTGTGCGCAGCATGGGGATACTGGCGTTCGATAACCAAGCCCGTGTCTGACATGGCCCGACGGTGGCAGGTCTTGCCCCGACGTTTGGCCGTGGAGCGATGACGAACCATTGGGTCGACATCAAGAACGCGGACGTAGTACTGATCATGGGCGGCAATGCCGCCGAGGCCCACCCTTGCGGGTTCAAATGGGTCACGGAAGCAAAGGCCCATAACAAGGCAAAGCTGATCGTCGTGGATCCGCGCTTTACGCGCTCGGCATCCGTGGCGGACTTCTACGCGCCCATACGCACCGGCACCGATATCATCTTCTTGGGCGGCGTCATCAAGTATCTGCTGGACAACGACAAGATCCAGCATGAGTACGTGCGCAACTACACGGACTTTTCCTTCATCGTGCGCGAGGACTTCGCGTTCGACGCAGGCCTGTATTCCGGCTACGACGCCGAAAAGCGCACCTACAACAAGGCCAGCTGGGACTACGAGCGCGGCGACGACGGCTACGTCAAGACGGACCCGACGCTGGCGCATCCGCGCACCGTCTACCAGTTGCTGAAGAAGCACTACTCGCGCTACACCGAAGACATGGTCGAGCGCGTCTGCGGCACGCCCAAGGACAAGTTCCTGAAGGTCTGCGAGATGCTGGCTTCCACTGCCACCACCAACCGCGCCGCGACCATCCTCTACGCGCTGGGGTGGACGCAGCACTCCATCGGTTCGCAGATCATCCGCACGGGCGCGATGGTGCAGCTGCTGCTGGGCAACATCGGCATCGCCGGCGGCGGCATGAACGCGCTGCGCGGGCACTCGAACATCCAGGGCCTGACCGATCTGGGCCTGATGTCGAACCTGCTGCCCGGCTACATGACCCTGCCCAACGAGCCCGAGCAGGACTACGGCAAGTACATCGAGTCGCGCACGCAGAAACCCCTGCGGCCCAATCAGCTTAGCTACTGGCAGAACTACAGCAAGTTCCACGTGAGCCTGATGAAGGCCTGGTGGGGCAAGTCCGCCACGGCCGAAAACAACTGGGCGTTCGACTACCTGCCCAAGCTGGACAAGCTCTACGACATGCTGCAGGTCTACGAGCTCATGAACCAGGGCAAGATGAATGGCTACATCGCCCAGGGCTTCAACCCCCTGGCGGCCGCGCCCAACAAGGCCAAGCTGAACGCCGGTTTCGCCAAGCTGAAGTTCCTGGTCATCATGGATCCGCTGGTCACCGAGACCTCCGAGTTCTGGCGCAACGCGGGCGAGGCCAACGATGTGGATCCGTCCAAGATCCAGACCGAGGTCTTCCGTCTGCCGACCACCTGTTTCGCCGAGGAAGACGGCACGCTGGTGAACTCCGGCCGCTGGCTGCAATGGCACTGGAAGGGCGCGGAGCCTCCGGGCGAAGCCAAGAGCGACATCGAGATCATGGCGCTGCTGTTCACGCGCCTGCGCAAGATGTACCAGGACGAGGGCGGCAAGTATCCCGATCCCATCGTCAATCTGTCGTGGCCGTACTCCAATCCGCAGAATCCCACCGCCGAAGAGCTGGCCAAGGAATACACCGGCAAGGCACTGGTGGAACTGACCGACCCCAAGGATCCGTCCAAGGTCACCCGCAAGGCCGGCGAGCAATTGGCCGGCTTCGCGGAACTGCGCGACGACGGCTCCACCATCAGCGGCTGTTGGATCTTCGCGGGCGCCTGGGGCCCTGGCGGCAACCTGATGGCGCGGCGCGACAACAGCGATCCGACCGGCATCGGCCAGACCCTGAACTGGGCCTGGGCGTGGCCGGCCAATCGCCGTATCCTGTACAACCGCGCCTCCTGTGACGTGGCGGGCAAGCCCTTCGATCCACGCCGCAGCCTGATCTCCTGGAACGGCAAGTTCTGGACCGGCGCGGACATCCCCGACTTCAAGGGCGATGAAAATCCCGACGGCGGCATGGGTCCGTTCATCATGAACCCCGAGGGCGTGGCGCGCTTCTTCGCGCGGGCGGGCATGGCCGAAGGGCCGTTCCCCGAACACTACGAACCCTTCGAGACGCCGCTGGGCTACAACCCGCTGTATCCGAAGGCCAAGGGCGTCACCAGCAATCCGGCCGCGCGGGTCTTCAAGGACGACCTGGCCGCGATGGGCACCGTGGACAAGTTCCCCTACGTGGCCACGACCTACCGCCTGACCGAGCACTTCCACTACTGGACCAAGCACGTCCGCATCAACTCGATCCTCCAGCCGGAGCAGTTCGTGGAGATCGGCGAGGCGCTGGCCAAGGAATTGGGCATTGCCAACGGGTCGCGCGTGAAGGTGTCGTCCAACCGCGGCTACATCAAGGCGGTGGCGCTGGTCACCAAGCGCTTGCGCGCGCTGACCATCGAGGGCAAGACCGTGCACCACGTGGGCATCCCCATCCATTGGGGCTTCGTGGGCCTGGCCAAGCCTGGCTTCCTCACCAACACCCTGACGCCGTTCGTGGGCGACGGGAATTCCCAGACGCCGGAATTCAAGTCGTTCCTGGTGCAGGTCGAGAAGGCCTAAGGAGACCGACATGTCCATGCAATCCCTAGACATCAAGCGGCGCTCCGCCACCACCACGCCGCCGCCGGGCATCCGCGAGCCCGTCACGGGCTCGGTGGCCAAGCTGATCGACGTCTCCAAGTGCATCGGCTGCAAGGCTTGCCAAAGCGCCTGTATGGAATGGAACGATCTGCGCGACGAGATCGGCACCAACGTGGGCGTCTACGACAACCCTGCCGACCTGACCGAGCATTCCTGGACCGTCATGCGCTTCTCCGAATACGAGAATCCGCAAGGCGACCTGGAATGGCTGATCCGCAAGGACGGCTGCATGCACTGCGAGGATCCGGGCTGCCTGAAGGCCTGTCCCTCGCCGGGCGCCATCATCCAGTACAACAACGGCATCGTGGATTTCCACGAAGAGAACTGCATCGGTTGCGGCTACTGCATCACTGGCTGTCCGTTCAACGTGCCGCGCATCTCCAAGAAGGACCACAAGGCGTACAAGTGCACCCTGTGTTCCGACCGCGTGGCCGTCGGTCAGGAGCCGGCCTGCGTCAAGGCCTGTCCCACCGGCGCCATCGTCTTCGGCACCAAGGAAGACATGACGCAGCACGCCGAGGAACGGATCGTCGACCTCAAGTCGCGTGGCTTCGACAAGGCCGGCCTGTATGACCCGCAGGGCGTGGGCGGCACCCACGTCATGTACGTGCTGCATCACGCCGACCAGCCCGGGCTGTACCACGGGCTGCCCAAGGACCCGCAGATCAGCCCCATGGTTTCGCTGTGGAAGGGCCTGGCCAAACCGCTGGGCGTGGCCGCCATGGCCCTGACCGCGCTGGCGGGCTTCTTCCACTACGCCCGCGTTGGCCGCAACGAGGTGTCCGAGGAAGACGAACGCCGTGCCGAAGAGGAGGTGCGCCATGAGTGAAGACCGCCATCACCGCCGGATCAAGCGCTACACGCCAGGTGAGCGCACCAACCACTGGATCATCGCCTTCACGTTCATCCTGTTGGCACTGTCCGGGCTGGCGTTGTTCCACCCGTCCATGTACTGGCTGACCAACCTGTTCGGGGGCGGTCCCTGGACGCGCATCCTGCATCCCTTCATCGGGATCGTGATGTTCGTCTGCTTCGTCGTGTTCGCCGGCCACATGTGGCGGCACAACCTCATGACGAAGGCCGATCGCCAGTGGATGCGGCAACTGAACGACGTGGTCGAGAACCGCGAGGAAAAGCTCCCGGAAGTCGGCAAGTACAACGCCGGCCAGAAGCTGCTGTTCTACGTGTTGATCCTCTGCATGCTGGGCCTGTTCGTCAGCGGCATCGTGATCTGGCGCGAGTACTTCGCGTTCTACTTCCCGATCTGGGTCATCCGCGCCGCCTCGGTGGTGCATGCCGTCAGCGCGCTGGTGCTGATCTGCGCCATCATCGTGCACATCTACGCTGCCATTTGGGTCAAGGGTTCGCTGACCGCGATGCTGCGCGGGTATGTGACGGCGGGTTGGGCGTGGAAGCATCACCGCGCCTGGTTCCGCGAACAAATCAGAAAATAAAGCTGACGGGGCGCGCTGGCAGGCGCGTCCCGCTTGCTCTGCGGCAAATGGGCCTCTCCTGGCGCCCACGCATCCGCCCAACGGCTGCTATCCTTCTCCTTGAAGGCTGGCAGCCGTGTTTTTTTATCTGGAGACGCAAGTGCAGCGAATTCTTCCGCGCGGCGAGATCGAAGCGCTAGACCATAACCGCATTCCCCAAGTCAGCCTGCCGGACCGCGCGTCGGTTTTTGCCACGCGTGCAGCCCGCTTGCGGCAGCTGGCGGCGGATAGCCCGGTGGCCGACTACCTGCTGCTGATGGCGCATCTGGTCGACGCCCAGCACCGCGCCCTGCAGGATTGCGCCGCGCCCGCGGCCTCCGAGGAGCGCATTTCGCTGGCGCAGGCGCATGGCATGCCGCCCCTGCAGGCCGTGGGCTGGCCGCGCGACCCCTTGTGGCGCAACATCCTGGGCCAGCTGCTGGACCACGTCGCCAGCGCCAAGGACGTGCCGGCCGAGGCCATCGAAGTCTGCGCCGGCCTGCGCCGCGCGCTGACCGAGTCCCCGGAGTCGCTGGAGGATCTGGCCGAGGCCGTGCTGTCCGAGCAGGACCAGGGCGTGGACGGCGCCGCCGCTCCCTTCGTGATGGCGGCCCTGCAAGTCTATTGGACCGATCTGGCCAGCCGTTTCGACGAAAAGCAGTTGCCAGTGGCCAGTCCCTTCGGCGTCTGTCCCGTTTGCGCCAGCCTGCCGGTGGCCAGCGTGGTCCGCGTGGGCGGGCAGTTCGAAGGCTACCGCTACCTGTGCTGCAGCCTGTGCGCGACCCAGTGGCACATGGTGCGGGTGAAATGCTCGCACTGCGAAGACGTGGAATCGGTGGCCTACCAGGCCATCGAGGGCCGCACGCCCGCCATCAAGGCCGAAACCTGCGACCACTGCCACACCTATCGCAAGATCTTCTACCAGGACAAGGACCTGCAGGTGGAGCCCGTGGCCGACGACCTGGCCAGCCTGATGCTGGACGTGCTGGTCGGCGAGGCCGGCTATTCGCGGGCCAGCGGCAATCCGTTGCTGTGGCACGGATCGGAGCCGGGAGCAGAGCAGTAATGGCCGCGCCAGCGCCCGCAGACGGCGTGGCCGCGGTCTCGGAGATCCCGTCGCTGGACCGGTTGCTGAATGCGCCGGCCATGCGCGCCGCGCTGGACGGGCACGGCCGCACGCAGGTGGTGGCGGCCCTGCGCCGCGACCTGGACGCGATGCGCGAACGCGCGCTGGCCGGCGGGTTGCCGCGCCAGGAACTGGAAGCCGACGCCGTGGCGGCGCGCGTGGCCGCGGCCCTGGCCCGCGCCGCCGAGCCCAGGCTGCGGGCCGTGTACAACCTGACCGGTACGGTGTTGCACACCAATCTGGGCCGGGCGCTGCTGCCCGACGAGGCGGTGGCGTCGGTGCTGCGCGCCCTCACCACCCCCGCCAACCTGGAGTTCGATCTGGACACCGGCGGGCGCGGCGACCGCGACGACCTGATCGACGAACTGTTGTGCGAACTGACGGGGGCCGAGGCCGCCACCGTCGTCAACAACAATGCGGCCGCCGTATTGCTGATGCTCAATGCCCTGGCAGACCGGCGCGAAGTCGTGGTGTCCCGGGGCGAACTGGTCGAGATCGGCGGCGCGTTCCGCATTCCGGACATCATGAAGCGCGCCGGGGCCAAGCTGGTCGAAGTCGGCACCACCAACCGCACCCATGCCGCCGATTACGAAAACGCCATCGGCCCGCGTACCGCCATGCTGATGAAGGTGCATTGCAGCAACTACGCGGTCACCGGTTTCACCAAGAGCGTGAGCGTGGCCGAGGTGGCGGCGCTGGCGCACGCGCGCGGCCTGCCCGCTACCGTGGACCTGGGCAGCGGCACGCTGGTCGACCTGACCCAGTTCGGCCTGCCCAAGGAAGACACCGTGCGCGAAACCATCGCGGCCGGCGCGGACCTGGTCACCTTCAGCGGCGACAAACTGCTGGGCGGCCCGCAGGCCGGCCTGCTGGTGGGCCGCAAGGACCTGATCCGCAAGATCAAGAAGAATCCGCTCAAGCGCGCGCTGCGCGTCAGCAAGCTGACGCTGGCGGCCTTGGAGCCGGTGTTGGGCCTGTACCGCGCGCCCGAATTCCTGGCCGATCGCTTGACCACGCTGCGCTTGTTGACCCGCCCGCAACGCGACATCCAGCCGCAGGCCGAGCGCCTGCGCGGCGTCCTGGCGCATGCGGCGGGCGAGCACTACGCGGTAGAGGCCGTGTCCATGTTCAGCCAGATCGGCAGCGGCGCCTTGCCCGTGGACCAGCTGCCCAGCTACGGCCTGGCCGCGCGCTACACCGGCAGCGGCCGCGCCGGCCGGCACCTGGACAAACTGGAGACGCAATTGCGCCGCCTGCCCGTGCCCGTGATCGGCCGCATTGCGGACGACGCCCTATGGCTGGATCTGCGTTGCCTGGAAGCGCGCGACGAACCGGCCTTCGCCGCGCAACTCGCGGAGCGCCTGGCGTGATCATCGGCACCGCAGGCCATATCGATCACGGCAAGACCACGCTGGTGCGGGCGCTGACCGGCATCGATACCGACAGGCTCAAGGAAGAGAAGGCGCGCGGGATTTCCATCGAGCTGGGCTATGCCTACACCCCGTTGCCCAACGGCGACGTGCTGGGCTTCATCGACGTGCCCGGGCACGAGAAGCTTGTGCACACCATGGCGGCCGGCGCCAGCGGCATTGATTTCGGCCTGCTGGTGGTGGCGGCGGACGACGGCGTCATGCCGCAGACGCACGAACACCTGGCGATCCTGACCCTGCTGGGCGTGGAACGCGGCGCGGTGGCGCTGACCAAGACCGACCGCGCCGATGCCGGGCGGCTGCAGGCAGTGCGCGCGGAAATCGCCGAACTGTCCGCGGGTACCTTCCTGCAGGATGCGCCGCTATACGCCGTATGCGCGTCGCAGGCCGGCGACCCGGGCGTGGCGGAACTGAAAGACTATCTGCACGGCGAGGCTCAAGCCCTGCGCCAGCGCGACAGCGCGGGCCTGTTCCGGCTGGCCGTCGATCGCGTGTTCACCCTGGCCGGCCACGGCACGGTGGTGACAGGCACGGCCCATGCCGGACTGGCGCGGGCGGACGACGACGCTGCCGACCTGCGGCTGATGCCTGCCGGCACACGCGTACGCGTGCGCAGCATCCATGCCCAGAACCAGCGCAGCGAAACCGGCGCGGCCGGCCAACGTTGCGCCTTGAATCTCGCCGGCATGGACAAGAACGCCATCGCGCGCGGCGACTGGATCGCGGATGCGCGCTGCTTTTTGCCGTCGCGCCATGTCGACGTGGCGCTGACGCTGCTGGCAACCGCCGACGCGCCGGTGCGCGCATGGGCGCCGCTGCATGTGCACATCGGCGCCGCGCGCCACGTGGCGCACGTGGTGCCGCTGAGCGCGGAATCGCTTGCCCCGGGACAGTCCGGCTGGGTGCAGCTGGTGTTCGACGAACCCGTCTGCGTCATGCCGGGCGACCGCTACATTGTGCGCAACGCGCAGGCCACGCGCACGGTCGGCGGTGGCCGGGTGCTGGACCCGAACGCTCCTGACCGCAAGCGCCGGTCCGCCGCGCGCATGCAGTGGCTGCAGGCGCTGGCGGCCATGCTGGACGGCGCCGGCCTGCATCCCGTGCTGGAGCACGCTGCGCTGGGGCTGGACGAAGACGCCTTGCAGCGTCTGACGGGCAAACCGGTAAATGAGATCGCTGCGCCGCCCGTTGCGGTATGGCTGGAGGCGCGCACGCCGCAGGCGCCGCGCACCCTGATCCTGACTGCCCATTGGGATGCGCTGCGCGCGCGCGTGGAACAGGCGCTGGCGGCCTTCCATCAAGGCGCGCCCGACGAGCCAGGCCCTGACGGCCCGCGCTTGCGCCGCATGGCCATGCCCGTCGGCCCGGATGCGCTGTGGCAGGCGGCGCTGGACGATCTGCAGCGCGATGGCCGCATCGTGCGCAATGGCCCCTGGCTGCACCTGCCGGGTCATAGCGCAACCTTGGCGCCCGAGGAGTCGGCGCTGGCCGGGCGCGTGCTGCCTCTGCTGGCGGCCGGCGCTTTCGACCCGCCCTGGGTGCGGGATCTCGCCCGCACGCTGGGCGAGCCCGAGGACCGCATGCGGCAGCTGCTGCGCAAGCTGCTGCGGCGCGGCGACGTGGCCCAGGTGGTGAAGGACCTGTTCTATCACCGCGACCAGGTGGCGGCGTTGGCAGCGCTGGCGCAAGGCCTGGCGGCGCAGCCCGCGGGCTTGAACGCCGCGTCGTTCCGCGACGCTACGGGCCTGGGCAGAAAGCGCGCGATCCAGATCCTGGAGTTCTTCGACCGCGTGGGGTACACGCGGCGTTTGCGCGACACGCACGTGTTGCGCCAGGAAAGCGCCTACGGAAGCCCGCGGCAGGCGCAGTAACCCGGTATCATGGGCGGCCACCGTGGAAGGCATTCGTGCCCGGTGGCACGGCTGGGCTTCAAACCCAGTTGGGGGCGTCAGACGTTCCCAGGTAGGTTCGACTCCTGCTGCCTTCCGCCATCCCTTGCGCGGCGCGCTAAGCCCGCAGCATCCCTGTCACCACGCCGCCTACCCGGTCCGATTTCCAGTCCAGTTGTCCCAGATGCCAATATCGGACGGATCCGCCGCGGTCCACCAGATAGTTTGCGGGCAGGCCGACTGCATCCCATTGCTTTGACGCCGTGCTGTTCCTGTCGTGCAGCACGGTACCCGCGACCGGCCATTTCGCCAGAAAGGCGTTGATCCTGGCTGCCGAATCGCCGACGTTCACGGCCACCAGGCGCAGGCCTTCTTCGCGGTGACGTTTGGCCATGGCGGACATGATGGGGATTTCATCGCGGCAAGGGTCGCACGAGGTGGCCCAGAAGCTGACGATGATCACGTTGCCGCGCCAGGCGGCGAGCTTCTTTTCGCGGCCGGCCAGATCGGGCAGGGCCAGCGGCGGCGTGGATGCGGTCCAGGGCGCCCAGTCCGGGCCGGTGGCCTTCTTGAGCGCATCGTCGCTGGCGGCCCGGGCATACCAGGGCAGGGCCGCCAGCGACAGGCCGGACTGCAGGAGTAGACGGCGGCTGATCATGGCGGTCCCCGTGGGTGGGCAGCAGGCGGACTCAGAGGGAAAGCGGCCTGGCGCTGAGCTTGTAGCTGAAGCTGGCGGGATCCAGGCTGTCCAGCCGGCCGTCCGAGGTTTCGCCGTTGGGATACATCAGGAAAGGCACGGGACCGTGGGCAGCGCCCGGCAGAACCACGTCGTGGCCGTGGTTGTATGCCACCCAGTTCATCTCCCAGGCGCCGAACAGCATGACGCGCGCGGCGCGAACCTTGGCATCGGTCAGCGGCAGTTCGCCGGGAGGCTCTTCCAGCATGACCTTGCGCACATCGGCAGGGTCCACCGGCACCCAGCCGTAGCCCGCGGCATAGAACTCGGCGCGGCAATGCTGCGCCTTGGTGACGTCGCCCGCCTTGCCCAGGCTTTTGTAGCCGAACTCGGAATCCGCGACCCGCAGGCCATAGGCATCGCGGGCCGGTATGCCGGCGGCGCGGGCCAGTGCGACAAACAGGGAGTTGATGTCGGCGCACTTGCCGTTCAGATCATTGGCCGTGAGCATGTAGCGCACGTCGCCCACGCCGCAGCCGCGGGTGGACGCGGTTCTGCAGGTGTTCTCGACCACCCATTCGTAGATGGCGCGGGCCTGCGCCAGATCGCCGCGGTGGCCGCGGGTGATGCGGTCGGCGGTGCTCTTGACGATGCCGTCGGTAGGCAGCAGCGCGGTAGGCTGGAGGAATTCGCGTAGCGCGGCCGCGCTTTCACGGGGAACGTCGGCCGCGGGCGGCTGGCTCAGGTCCACGCGCCGGTTGCGGGTCTGGAAGCGGCTGGTGACCGTGACCTGGCGCGGCCCCTGCGCGTCCGGCCATTGCACGGCCAGCATCTGCACGCCGTAGCCGGGCGCCTGGGTCAGTTGGGCCACGCCGCCGCCGCTGACCTGCCAGGCGCTCTGCGCGCCGCGCTGGTAGGCGGTGTCAGTGGCGTAGGGTACCGGGATCCAGATGCGCGCGAGCGCGCCCGGATCCTGCACGGTGATGTCGGTGGTCAGTTCGAAGGCGCGCCATCCGGCGCTGACAGGGGCGAGTCCCGCGTGCGCCGCCCTGGGCAGGGCCGCGCTGGCGGCGCACAGGGCGCCCGAGAAACGGAGGAAATGTCGGCGATCCATATAGCCCTCACTCACGGTGAAGATTGGCTGTCGGTGCGCCCGGGGCCGGGCGGCCGTCCGTTGCTGCGTGCTGCCGGATCATCATAGGGCCAATCCCGGGGGCGGTGCTATCCTTTTCCACTGACCTATGGAGATTCAGATGACCACCCAGGATGTTGCCAGCGCGGCGGTGCCGCGATTGACTTCGCTTTCGCACGGCGGCGGCTGCGGCTGCAAGATCGCACCCGGCGTGCTGTCCGAGTTGCTCAAGCGCTTCGGCCCGGCGGTCAGCTACCCTGATCTGCTGGTGGGCACCGAGACGGCCGACGACGCGGCGGTCTACCGGCTGAACGACGAGCAGGCGCTCATCGCCACCACCGATTTCTTCATGCCCATCGTCGACGACCCCTACGACTTCGGCCGCATCGCCGCGACCAATGCGCTGTCGGACGTCTACGCGATGGGCGGCACGCCCATCATGGCGCTGGCCATCGTGGGCATGCCGATCAACGTGCTGCCGCATAGCGTCATTGCCGACATCCTGCGCGGCGGCGAATCGGTCTGCAAGGACGCCGGCATTCCGGTGGCCGGCGGCCACAGCATCGACTCCGTCGAACCCATTTACGGCCTGGCGGCGATGGGCCTGGTGCATCCCGGCCGCATCAAGCGCAATGCCGACGCGCGCGCTGGCGACGTGCTGATCCTGGGCAAGGCATTGGGCGTGGGCATCCTGTCGGCCGCGCTGAAAAAGAACCGGCTGGACGACGCCGGCTACCGCGCCATGATCACCGAGACCACGCGTCTGAACCGGCCGGGGCCTGCGCTGGCCGCCATGGAAGGCGTGCACGCCATCACTGACGTGACGGGCTTCGGCCTGTTGGGACATACGCTGGAAATGGCGCGCGGCGCGCAGCTGACGGCGCATGTGCGGCGCGATGCGCTGCCCTGGCTGCCCGGCGTGCAGGCCTTTGCCGCGGACGGCGTCATCACCGGCGCGTCCGGCCGCAATTGGGCTTCCTATGGCGCGTCCGTGCGCCTGGGCGAGGGCGTGAGCGACACGGAGCGGGCCTTGTTGACCGATCCGCAGACCGCCGGCGGACTGCTGGTGGCCTGCTCGCCGGACGCCGCGCAGGCCGTGCTGGACCTGTTCCGCCAGCACGGCTTCGAGCAGGCGGCCATCATCGGCGACATGCGGGCGGGCGAGCCGGAAGTGCGCGTCGACTGAAGGCCCCTGGCTGGCCTGGGCGCTAGCGCGCCTGGCCGGCGCGGCCCAATTCCTGCACCTGGTAGTTGATCTGCCAGTGCAGCAGCTCCGTGTAGGCGTTCAGGCGAACCTGCTCCGCCCATTGTTCCGCCGTCGCGTCCTGCTCTTCCTCCAGCGCCAGCCCTGATGGACCTGCCCAGGGCAGGATGCGGCCGGGTTTGCCCGGCCGGAATACGCCTTCATCGGTCAGCAGCACGTGCTTGCTGTTGAAGCCGAAGCACCAGGCCGGATCGGGCTGGGCGGCCAGCAGGTCGCAGCCACTGCGGAAGTAGGCTGTTTGCGGCAGGCTCAGGTGATACAGCGTGGGCAGAATGTCCTTGTGGCTGCCCACGCGCGCCGGGTCGTAGCGCGCCTGCGCCCGGTAGGCCGGCGGCACGTACAGGTAGAACGGCACCGCGCGCGCCAGCGCCGCGTCCTTCGGGTCCTGATAATCGATACCCAGGATGTTGTGGTCGCCGGTCACGGCGACGATGGTCCGGGACGCATAGTCCGATGCCTTCAGGCGCGTCAGGAAGCGACCCAGCTGATCGTTGGCGTAACGCAGCGTGTCGAATGCGGCAGCCAGCGCATCCCAGGTCTTGAAGTAGGGCAGGCTGGCCACATCGTCCAGGGGCAGGCCGCCGCGCTGCCCGCCGTCGGGCACGATGAACGGCGGATGGTGAGTGGTGGACAAGGCGACGATGAAGAGCGGCTGGCTGTCCTGAGTGCCTTGCGCCAGCCGTTCTTCGATATAGCGGAACATGTACTCGTCCGGTACGCCCCAGGTTCCGGTCCGTGCTTGGGGATAGCGCACCTTGAGGGTCTGCTGGTCCACGAATTCATGTGCGCCCAGCTTGGTGGCGAAGACGCCGAGGTTGCGCCATGTGGCGGCGCCGGACGTAACGAAGACGACCCGGTAGCCGCGCTGCAAAAAGGGCGTGAAGGCATTGCTGGCGAATGGCGCGTCCACCGCCGACGATTGGCCGACGGCCGCAATGGGGCTACGCACCAGCAGGAGGCTCAATGATTCGATGGTGCCGTTGCCTTCGGCCACGAAGCGCTCGAACACCCAGTCCTCGCTCCAGTGCGGACGCAGCGCGCCGAGCACGTCGCGCCCCGGACGGTCATACGAGTTCAGGTGTGCCCCCATGCTCTCCATGACCTGCAGCACCACGTGCGGAGGCCGCGCCGCAGCCGCCGGATTGGGCCCGGTTGCGGCCATGAAGGGCCGCAGGCCAACATCCGGCCAGCCCAGGAAGCGCTCATAGAGCTGGCGCCCCTCTCGCAAGGTGACGGGTTCGAAGCGCTTGTCGTTGCCGCGGTCGGACAGGGCCCAGGAAAAGGCCGAGACGCCATTGGGCGCGATGTCGTTGAGCAGGCGCAGCGACGAGATGCTGGTGTCGTCCTTGTTGAGCGGAAACTTGCCCAGTGATCCTCTGCAGGCCAGCACGGTGACGCCTATGATCAGCGCAAACCGCAACAGGCTGGGGATGAACGCGCGGCGCTTGAACAGCATGCCTTGCACCCAGCCACGCCAACGGCGGCCGAGCCACCAGGTTCCCGCCAGCACCGCCGCCAGCAGCAGGCCAGCCTGTGCCAGCGGGTAGCCATGCCACAGGGTCATCAGGATGGCCTGGGTGTCGTCGTCCACCAGCCCGAACACGAAGATGTCGATCGAACGGGAAAATGTGGCGAAGTAGAAGACGCTGATGATCGTGATGGCCGCGAACAGCGTCGCCATGGCTGCGCCCAGCCCCGGCAGATGGCGCTGCCAGCGCCGTTGCAGGCCGGGTCTGGCCGCCGCTGCCATGGACAGCAGCAGCAGCGCCGAACAGGCGATGCTGGCGACCTTGATGTCGAACAATAGCCCTGTCGCCAGGGTGCGCCGCACGTCCTGCGGCAACGCGTCATAAGTCCCCGGCGCGGCATAGCGCAGCAGCAGGTAGCCGCGCCCGGCGCTTTGCGCCAGGACGCTGATCAGCCAGGGGGCCAGCAGGACCAGAAAGGATCGTTGAAAATTGACGAACCAGTCTTGCCACCCGAACGCCGGACGGAAAAGCCTAATCAACATCTTGGGAGCAGGGTTACGGACCAGCGCCGCAATCTACCGGAGCAGCCATCCCAAGTTATGAAGATCTGTATGGATTTTGTAGCGCGGCGCGGCGCCTACACGGTTAGGTCGCGCGCGGTGGCTTCGGCCTGTTCGATCAGCCAGCGCGTGACGACCTCGGCGTCCGGCGTGGCGCGGCGTGTATTGCGCACCAGCCAATAGGCGTGCTCGGTGGCGCTGGCGGCCTGGCCGCCGACGGCCTCCAGCCGTTTGTCCGCCAGCATCGGCGCGATCAGCGCCAGCCGGCCCAGCGCGATGCCGTGGCCCGCCAGCGCCGCGTGCACGATCTGGTCATACTGGTTGAAGCGCAGCATGCCCCGGGCGGGCACCCGGGCAAGGCCGCGCGCATTCAGCCATTCCGACCATTGCAGCCAGGGGCGCGTCGGGTCGTCGAATTCCAGCAGCACATGGCGTTGCAGTTCCTCGGCATCCAGCAGGCGGGCCTTGAGCGAGGGGTGGGCCACCGGCACCACCGCCTCGCCGAACAGCCAGGCCGCGCTGTCTGGCACGCCATCGCGCAGGCTGTAGCGAATGGCGATGTCCACGCTTTCGCGGTCGATGTCGATCAGCCGGTTGTCGGCCGCCACGCGCACGTCGATGTGCGGATGCGCCGCCTGGAAGTCCCCCAGACGAGGCAACAGCCACAGCGAGGCCACCCCGATGGTCGTGGTGACGGTAACGGGCGTGCGGCGCTCGGGTGCGCGCAGCTGCTCGGTCAGGTCGCCCAGCTGGCTCAGCCACACGTCGGCCATTCGGAACAGCTGCGCGCCCTCGGAGGTGAACGACACGCTGCGGAATCCGCGCACCAGCAGGGCCACGCCCAGGTGGGCCTCCAGCGCCCGGATCTGGCGGCTCACGGCCGACTGGGTCACATGCAGATCCTGCGCGGCCAGCGTGATGCTCATGCGGCGGCCCACGGCCACGAAGCCTCGGACCAGATCAAGCGGCGGGAGTTTGGCCAGCGGATATGGCATTCGTAAAACTCATGCGTATCGGACGGAAATGTCGCTTGAGCAATAGTACCTCCAGGGCGTTCAATAGGACTCAGACGACGGGTGTAAGGGCGCAAAGCCCGGCAATCCGCCGCGATCGCCGCCGCCGCGGCCCAGGGGTACGCCATGATCCAGGTATGTTGCACTGCGGGAATGTCATTCCGTTTGGCCGGCGGCTCGACTATGCTGCTCAAGCACGCCTCGGGCGTCCGCATCGTGTGTCACGCCGGCACCTTGTGGCTTTCCGAGTACCGGCGCTTCGATGACAGCGTGCTTCAAGCCGGGGATTCCATCACCGTCGGCAGCGATCGCGATGTCGTTCTCAGCGGCCTGCCGGATGCGCAGGTCGCGCTAATTTCGTAGCAGCTTGCCCCGGAGCTCCAGTCATGACCGCGTCCCTGCCCGACACGCCCCGCATCGAGATGTGGTTCGATTTCGCCAGCCCGTACAGCTATCTGGCCATCGAACGCATCGACGCCCTGGCGCAAGAGGCCGGGGTGCGGGTCGATCTGCGCCCTTTCCTGCTGGGTCCTATCTTCCAGGCCCAAGGCTGGAACGACACGCCTTTCCGGCTGTTTCCGGGCAAGGGCGCCTACATGATGCGCGACATCGCCCGCCTGGCCGAAAAGTACGGCCTGGTCTACAACCGTCCCCGCCTGTTTCCGCGCATGAGCGTGCTGCCCGCCCGCATCGCGCTGCTGGGGCAGGACGAGCCCTGGGGCCGCGATTTCTGCGTGGCGGTGTTCCGCGCCAATTTCCAGCACGACCTGGA
Organism: Achromobacter aegrifaciens; assembly: GCF_902859735.1. Taxonomy (GTDB): domain Bacteria; phylum Pseudomonadota; class Gammaproteobacteria; order Burkholderiales; family Burkholderiaceae_B; genus Achromobacter; species Achromobacter aegrifaciens. Next base: position 207,187 of record NZ_CADIJY010000001.1, read on the forward strand.
CATCCAGTCCGAGGACGTAGTGCACGGGCTGCTGACGGACCTGGGGCTGGACGCCGCGGCGCTGATCGCCCGCGGCAAGTCCGAAGCGGCCAAGGAGGCGCTGCGCCGCCAGGTCGACCGTGCCCGCAACCTGGGCCTGTTCGGCGCACCCACGTTCTTTGTGGACGGAGAGATGTTCTGGGGCAACGACCGCCTGGAAGACGCGCTGGAATGGACCCGCCGCGAGGCGCCCGCCAGCGCCTGGAATGCATCGGCCACGCGCGCCTGAGCGCTGCGCAAACAAGTTTTTTCGTCAACCCAACTTCTGCAATGAAAAACGCCAGCAGTGCCTATCGCGGCGCGCCCATGCCGGGCGGCCGTTCGTTCACGCAATTCCGGGCCGCGCGCATCCGGCGCGTGTCGTTCCAGTGGAAACAGGCCGCAGCAGTCGGCATGCCGGACAAGGGCAGTCCGCAAGGCGGCTCGCGGGGCCGCTAGGGCCCCGCGCCGTACGCCGGCAGGGGCCAGTCAGCCCTTGCTGACGGGCGCCACCCGCGCCCACTCCTCGTCCGAGTACAGCCGCGAACGCAGCAGGAAGCGCTTGCCTTCCGCGCTGTCCAGCGAAAACGCGCCGCCCCGGCCGGGCACGGCGTCGATGATGAGCTGGGTGTGCTCCCAGTACGCGAACTGGTCCTCGCCCATGTAGAACGGGCAGCCTTCCAGTTCGCCGAGCAGCACGTCCGAACCGCCCACCATGAATTCGCCCTGGGCGTAGCACATGGGCGAACTGCCGTCGCAGCAGCCGCCGGACTGGTGGAACATCAGCGGGCCATGCTTGGCCCGCAGAGTCTCGATCAGGCTGCGCGCCTCGTCGGTGGCGACCACGCGCGGCGTTTGCTCTGCCATGTCAGGCTCCTTTGAGGCGCGCCGGGCCTCGCGGCCCGGCGCCAGGCCATGGCGGGGTCAGAAGAAACCCAGCTTCTTCGGCGAGTAGCTCACCAGCAGGTTCTTGGTCTGCTGATAGTGGTTGAGCATCATCTTGTGGTTCTCGCGTCCGATGCCCGATTGCTTGTAGCCGCCAAACGCCGCATGCGCCGGATAGGCGTGATAGCAGTTGGTCCACACGCGGCCGGCCTTGATCGCGCGGCCCATGCGATAGCAGGTGTTGGCGTCGCGCGACCACACGCCCGCGCCCAGGCCGTAGAGCGTGTCGTTGGCCAGGGCCAGCGCATCGTCGGCATCCTTGAAGGTCGTCACGGCCACCACCGGCCCGAAGATTTCCTCCTGGAACACGCGCATCTTGTTGTGGCCCTTGAACACCGTGGGCTGCACGTAATAGCCGCCTTCCAGCGCGCCCTGCATCTGCGCGCGCGAGCCGCCGGCCAGCACGTCGGCGCCTTCCTGCTTGCCGATGTCCAGGTACGACAGGATCTTCTCCAGCTGCTCGGTGGATGCCTGCGCGCCCAGCATGGTGTCCGCGTCCAGCGGATTGCCTTGCTTGATCTCGGCCACGCGCTTGAGCGCACGTTCCATGAACTTGTCGTACAGGGATTCCTGGATCAGCGCGCGGCTGGGGCAGGTGCAGACCTCGCCCTGGTTCAGCGCGAACATGACGAAGCCCTCGACCGCCTTGTCGAGGAAGTCATCGTCCTGCGCGGCCACGTCGGCAAAGAAGATGTTGGGCGACTTGCCGCCCAGTTCCAGCGTGACCGGGATGATGTTCTGCGAGGCGTACTGCATGATGAGCCGGCCGGTGGTGGTCTCGCCGGTGAAGGCGATCTTGGCGATGCGCTTGTTGGACGCCAGCGGCTTGCCGGCTTCCAGGCCGAAGCCCGTGACCACGTTCACCACGCCGGGCGGCAGGATGTCGCCGATCAGTTCCATCAGCAGCAGAATGCCCAGCGGCGTCTGCTCGGCGGGCTTGAGCACCACGCAGTTGCCTGCGGCCAGGGCCGGCGCCAGCTTCCATGCCGCCATCAGGATGGGGAAGTTCCAAGGAATGATCTGGCCGACCACGCCCAGCGGTTCGTTGAAGTGATAGGCGACCGTGTCGTGGTCGATCTCGGACAGCGAGCCTTCCTGGCTGCGGATGCAGGAAGCGAAATAGCGGAAGTGGTCGATTGCCAGCGGAATGTCGGCGGCGCGCGCTTCGCGGATGGGCTTGCCGTTGTCCCAGGTTTCGGCCGTGGCCAGGCGTTCCAGGTTCGCCTCCATTACATCGGCGATCTGCATCAGCATGCGGGCGCGCTGCGCGGCCGGGGTCGCTCCCCATTTGGGCGCGGCGCGGTGCGCGGCGTCCAGCGCCAGTTCAATGTCGCGCTCCTTGGAGCGGGCATTGCGCGTCAGCACCTGGCCCGTGACCGGCGTGACGTTGTCGAAGTATTCGCCGTCGGAGGGCTTCTGCCATTTGCCGTCGATGAAATTGTCGTACTGGGTTTTCAGGTCCAGGCGGGTGCCGTAGGAGTCGGGGGTGATGCGGGTCGCGATGTCCATGCTTGTCTCCGGTATTGTGGGGGTGCGGCAGTCGGCTGCCTGTCCCGTATCAAGCAAGGAGCGTGCCAGTCGGTGCTTCCCCGCTGGACAGCCCGCGGCTTGCATGCGAAAGTAGGTTTCAGAACGGGCAATATGCAGTAGAGCCCCTCGAGGGCCGGCCCGCCGCCGGGCCGTCCCAAGGCGGGCCAGTCCCCTTGGGGGCAGCAAGCCCGCGTAGCGGGTGCGGCGTGGGGGCCTTCCCTGTCGCTTTTTGCGACATCGTCGCGGAACAGGTGTCGCAGAACGCCTGTCCCAGGAGACATGCATGGCCACTCAATCCCGTCAGCATGCGCTGACGCAAGCGCGCCTGCTGTTCAACCAGCAAGGCGCGGTGCCCGGCGGCGTGGTCGCCGAGCCCATCCTGCGGTCGTGGCGGCGCTGCGCCGACCTGGGCTTCGACATGCGCGGCGTGCGCCGCGCCGAACTCATGACCCAGGGCGAGCTGCGCGAGGCCCAGCAGCGTAACGAGGCGCTGCGCCGGCTGTCCGAACCCGCCATGTCCATGCTGCGCCGCCAGGCTGGCGGCAGCGGCGGCCTGGTGATCCTGTCCGATGCCCAGGGCCTGGTGCTGGATTCCGACGGCGACACCGGTTTCGCCCAGCGCGCCTCGCGCGTGGCATTGATGCCCGGCGCGCCTTGGGACGAAGCGGCGGCAGGCACCAATGCCATCGGCACCGCCCTGGTGGAAGGCCGGCCCATCGCCGTGCACGGGGCGGAACACTATTTCGAACCCAACCGCATCCTGACCTGCGCTGCTGTCCCCATTACCGACAGCGAGGGCCGCACGCTGGGCGTGCTGGACCTGTCCAGCCCGGCGCGCGACCTGCGGCCCGACGTGCTGGAACTGGTGCGCGCCGCCGTCGACCTGATCGAGCACCGCTTGTTCGAACAAGCCTACGAGCAGCACGCCGTGCTGCGGCTGCATGTGGATCGCTCCGGACTGGGCGCGCCCGGCGAGGGCTTGCTGGCCTTCCAGGGCGACCTGCTGATCGGCGCCAACCGCCGCGCCTTGCAGGCGCTCGGCCTGGCGCCCACGGCTCTGGGCGTGTACCGCTACGGCGACGTGTTCGACGGCGACATGGAACGCTGCCCCGACGCGGCGGGCCGGGTGCAGGCGCGTTCGGGCGTCGTGTACCACGCGCGCTTGCGCTGGCCGCGCTCGCGCGCCCCGCAAGCGCCGTCACTGCCGTCACTGCCGCCCGCGGCCGGCTCGCGCCCCGCTGCGCCGAGTTTCGATGCCTCAACCCTGGGCGCGCTGGCGCGCGCCGTGCACTTGTCGGATGCGGGTGTGTCGATTCTGCTGCAAGGCGAAACCGGCGTCGGCAAGGAAGTGTTCGCGCGTCAGCTGCATGCGCGCAGCAAGCGCGCCTGCGGGCCGTTCGTGGCGGTGAACTGCGCAGCGTTGCCTGAGAGCCTGATCGAATCCGAACTTTTCGGCTACGAAGACGGCGCCTTCACCGGCGCGCGGCGCCAGGGCAGCAAAGGGCTGCTGCGCCAGGCGCACGGCGGCGTGCTGTTCCTGGACGAGATCGGCGACATGCCGCTGATGCTGCAATCGCGCCTGCTACGTGTGCTGCAGACGCGCGAAGTCTCGCCGTTGGGCGCGGCGAGGCCGGTGGCCGTGGACTTTGCACTGGTATGCGCGACGCACCGGCCGCTGGCCCATGAAGGGCCCGATGCGCCGGTGCGCCCGGACCTGTATTTCCGCATCGCCGAATACACCGTCACGCTGGAACCGCTGCGCGCGCGCGCCGACCGCCTGGAACTGCTGCGCGGCCTGTGGGCGGCGCAAGGCGCGGGGCCGGTCCTGCCGCCCGACATCGAAGCAACCCTGGTTGCGTACGCCTGGCCCGGCAATTACCGGCAACTGGTGGCCGTGCTGCGCACGCTGCACGTGCTGGCGGGACCTGCCGGTGTCGTCGAGGCCGACATGCTGCCTGCCGATATCCGCGGCGCTGCACCGCCGCCGCCCGCTGCGGGCGTCGATGCCCCGACCAATCTGCAAGCCATGACGGACGCCGCGATCCGCGACGCCCTGGCCGCCCACGGCGGCAATGTCAGCCGCGCAGCGCGCGCGCTGGGCGTACACCGCAGCACGCTTTATCGCCGCCTGCCGCGTCCGGTCTAGCGGAATTTTCCGTTCCTTGCGCGCGCGGCTGCGCCGATGTTTTCCACGTGTACGCAAGGCGTGCACAAAAACTATCTTTTGAAGATAGGTTAACTATCCCAGCACACGGGAAGAACTGCTTACGATGCCCGCATCCCCTTCAACCCAGGTGATGACATGGCAAGCAACGAGCTGTTCTACGACGACTTCGAAATAGGCCGTCTCTTTCCTCCCAGCCGCTACAGCATCGGCGCCGCAGACAGCGACGCTTTCATCGGCACCTTCGAACACACTCCGGTCCTCGACGGCAGCGGCCGCGCCGTATTGGCGCAAGGCGGCGCGCCCGTGCGCAGCGTGCATCCGGTGCTGGTCGGCAGCTTTCAACCGCAGCACGCGGCCTTTGCCTGGCCGACTGGCGTGCTGCACGCCCGCGAGAAAGTCCGTCTGCTGGCGCCCGTGTATCCAGGAGAGGAGCTGGAGGCCAGCGTGCTGGTGAAGGACAAGTACCTGAAGAACGACAAGCGCTTCGTGGTGCTGGAGATCACCGTCCGCAAGCTGGAAAACGCGCGCGTCGCTCTGGTGGCGGAGCGCAGCCTGGTTTGGCCCAACTGAGGAGGCCGGCATGGAATTCAAGGTAGGCGACAAGTTCCGTAGCGTTGCGCGCGGCGCGGAACAGGAAGACATCAACCGCTTCGGCGCGCTGCACGGTACCACCGGCAGGACGCACACCGATCCCGAATATGCGCGCAACAGCGTTTTCGGCGGAGTCATCGTGCAGGGGGCGCTGGTGATGGCGCCAGTTCTCGACATGGCCGCCGATCTGCTTGGCGATACGTGGCTCGACGGCAGTGAGATCGAGGCGAAGTTCGTGGCGTTCACGCGGCCGGGGGAGGCCGTGGACGTTGCATTCGAAGTGACCCGCAGCGAACCCGGATGGCTGGAGCTGGCCTACGCCTGCACCCTGGCTGACGGAAAGAAGGTCCAGGTGGGAACCATCACCCGCCGCCGCGGCTGAACCCGGCCGCAACACATAACAAGCATAAGGAGACAATCTTGAAACGCATCCTGCAGAGCCTTGCCCTCTCTTGCGCGGCCATGGCCGCGACGGCCGCCTGGGCCGCGCCGTATCCCGACAAGCCTATCCGCATGATCGTGCCGGCCGCGGCCGGCGGCGCCGCCGATACGCTGGCGCGCATGATAGGCCGTGGATTGACGGAGAAATTCGGCCAGCCCGTGGTCATCGAGAACAAGCCCGGCGCGGCCGCCATCGTGGGCATGTCCGCCATCGCCAAGGCGCCCGCCGACGGCTACACCCTGGGCATGACCTTCTCGGGCGCGATGTCCATCAATCCTTCGCTGTACCAGCAACTGCCCTATGACCCGGTCAAGGACTTCGCGCCCATCACCATCGTGGCGGTCTCGCCCCTGGTCATTGCCGTCAGTCCCAAGCTCGGACCGAAGTCCCTGGGTGAATTCCTGGCCCTGGCTAAGAAGGATCCTGGCAAGCTGACCTTCGGGTCGGCCGGCACCGGATCGACGCAGCATCTGTCCATGGAACTGCTCAAGTCGACTGCGGGCGTGGACATGCTGCACGTGCCTTACAAGGGCAGTTCGGCGGCGCTGGTCGACGTGCAGTCGGGCCTGATCTCCGCGGTCAGCGACAACGCGATCACGTTGGTGCCGTTGATCCAGTCGGGGCAATTGGTGCCTCTCGCGGTGGAAACCGCGCAACGCATCCAGTCGCTGCCCCAGGTGCCAACCGTGGCCGAATCCGGCTATCCGGGATTCCAGGCGGCAGGCTGGTATGGACTGCTCGCGCCCGCCGGCACGCCGCAGCCGATCGTCGCGCAACTCAACGCGGCGCTGCGCGAGATGGTGGACAAGCCCGACTTCACGCAATGGCTGCGGCAACAGGGTATGGAGCCGCAGACCGATACGCCCGAGGGCTTCGGGCGTTACATCAGCCAGGAAAAGGACAAGTGGGCCCAGGTCATCAAGACGGCCAAGGTGCCGCTGCAGGCATCGCGCTGAACACCGGCGGCGAGGCCGCCATCACTCCAGGACAACCATGCAAGCCGTAACTTCCACGCTTAGCGGAAACATCCGCGTCATCGTCATCGACAACCCTCCGGTCAATGCCACGTCCCAGGCGGTGCGCGCCGGCCTGCTGCAGGCCATGGAGCAGGCGGCAGGCGATGACGATACCCGGGCCATCGTCATCGCCTGCGCCGGCGCTACCTTCGTGGCCGGGGCCGATATCAAGGAGTTCGGCAAGCCGCCGCTGGACCCGCACCTGTCGCAGGTGATACACGCCATCGAATCCAGCGCCAAGCCGGTGGTCGCGGCGATCCACGGTTCCGCGCTGGGCGGGGGGCTGGAACTGGCCCTGGGCTGCCACTACCGGGTGGTGGATGCGCGAGCCCGCCTGGGCCTGCCCGAGTCCACCCTGGGTATCATCCCCGGGGCGGGCGGTATTCCTCGGCTGCTGCGCCTGGCGGGCGTCGAGAAGGCGCTGGACATGGCTGCGGGCGGCAAACCAATAGGCGCGGCCGAGGCGCTGGAAGCCGGTTTGGCGGACGCGTCAGCACAGGAGGATGTCCGGGCCGCCGCCATTGCGTACGCCCAGCGCTTGCTGGCGGAGGGCCAGGGCGCGCGGCGCACGCGGGAATTGCCGGTTCCGGCCTGCGAACCTCAGTTGTTCGAGGCCGCACGCGCCAGGTTCCAGGTCAGCCATCGAGGCCAGTTGGCGCCGCAGGCTTGCGTCGACGTGGCCATGTGCAGCGTCGCTTCGAGTTTCGAGGACAGCGTGGCCTATGGCCGCGAGCGCTTCCGGGAACTGGTGGCGTCGCCGCAGGCGCAAGCCTTGCGCCACGCGTTCTTCGCCGAGCGCATCGCGACCAAGCCCGCCGGCCTGCCCGCCGAGGACGCGGCGCCGGTGCGCAAGGCCGGCGTGGTCGGCGCCGGCACCATGGGCACGGGCATCGCCATGTGCTTTCTGAATGCGGGCATCCCCGTCGTGCTGGTCGAGCAGAACGAAAAGGTGCTGGCGTCCAGCGTCGAGACCATAGGCAAGACCTATAGCAACGATGTGGCGAAGGGCCGCATCACCGAAGCCACGCAGCGTGCGCGGAGCGGCGCGCTGACGCCGACGCAGCAATACGAGCCGCTGTGCGACTGCGACCTTGTGGTGGAGGCCGTCTTCGAGGACATGGGCGTCAAGCGGCAGGTACTGGCCAGCATCGAAGAGAACCTGCGGCCGGATGCGCTGATCGCCACCAACACCTCGTTCCTGGACATCGATGCGTTGGCGGCGGACCTGCGCCGCCCGGAGAACGTCGTCGGCATGCATTTCTTCAGCCCTGCCCACATCATGAAGCTGCTGGAAAACGTGCGCGGCGCGCGCAGTTCGCCGCGCGCGCTGGCCACGATCCAGGCCTTGGGCAAGCGCCTGGGTAAGGTGGCGGTGATGGTGGGGGTGTCCGATGGTTTCGTCGGCAACCGCATGCTGGCGCGACGCACCCGCGAGTGTTACTTCATGCTGGAGGAAGGCGCGTTGCCCGAGCAGGTCGACCGCGTGCTGTGCGAGTTCGGCTTTCCGATGGGACAGTTCCAGCTGAACGACCTGGCGGGCCTGGACGTGGCCTGGCGCAACCGCCAAAGCCGGCTGGACCGTTTGAGCCCACGCGAGGTGGCCTGCAACATCCTGGACGAGATCGTCGCGGAGGGACGGCTGGGGCAGAAGACCGGCGCAGGGTTCTATACCTATGATACGCAGCGCAAACGGTCGGTGGATCCGGCCATTTCCGAACTGATCGTGCGCAACGCGGAACGGCGCGGCATCAGGCGGCGCGAGATTTCCGACGGAGAGATCCTGGAGCGCTGCCTCTACGCCATGATCAACGAGGGGGCGCTGATCCTGGAGGAGGGCGTCGCCAGCCGGCCGGAGGACATCGACACCATCTGGCTCAACGGCTACGGCTTTCCGCGGTTCCGCGGCGGCCCGATGTTCCATGCGGACCAGATCGGCGCGGCGCGCCTCTGCGAGCGCATCCGCCATTACGCCAGCCTGGCAGGCGAGCAGTACTGGACGCCCGCGCCGCTGCTGCTCGCCCAGGCGCGCGACGGCGGCGGCTTCTACCCTCGCTGAGGCTTTCCCTTCTGTCATCCACGTACACACATCCTATGTCTAACAGAGAACCTCCGCTTAGCGGCATCACCGTGCTGGACATGACCCGCATCATGGCGGGTCCCTGGTGCACGCAGAACCTGGCCGACCTGGGCGCCGAAGTACTGAAGATCGAACGCCCGCTATCGGGCGACGACACCCGCGGCTGGGGGCCGCCCAACCTGATGGACGCCGAAGGCCGGCGCACGCAGGAGTCGGCGTATTACCTGGCCGCCAACCGCAACAAGAAGTCGTTGGCCCTGGACATCGCAACCCAGGCTGGCGCGGACGCGGTGCGCCGGCTGGCAGCCGGATGCGACATCTTCGTCGAGAATTTCAAGGTGGGCGGCCTGCGCAAGTACGGCCTGGACTACGCCAGCCTGCGGGAGCTGAACCCGAGGCTCATCTATTGCTCCATCACGGGGTTCGGCCAGGACGGTCCCTACGCGGAAAAGCCCGGTTATGACTTCGTGATCCAGGCGCTGGGCGGTCTGATGAGCATCACTGGGGAAAAGGACGCGCTGCCTGGCGGCGGTCCGCAGAAGGCCGGCAACGCCGCCGCCGACCTGATGGCGGGCATGTACGCCACCAGCGCCATCCTCGCGGCGCTGCATGAGCGCGGCCGCAGCGGCCTGGGCCAACAGATCGATATCTCCATGCTGGATTGCCAGGTGGCGGCGTTGGGCGTGCAGAACTTCAACTACTTTCTGTCGGGCGAGGTGCCCCGCCGTGAAGGCAACGCACATGTCAACCTGGCCCCTTATCAGGTGTTCGAGGCGGCGGACGGGCATGTGGTGCTGGGCGTTGGCAACGACGGTCAGTTCCAGAAATTTTGCGCCGCGGCGGGCCGGCCCGATCTGGCTGAAGATGAGCGCTACCTGACCAATACCGGGCGCGTGCTCGCCAAGGGCGTGCTCATTCCCGAACTCGAGCGGCTGTTTCTCACGCGAGGCCGCGACGAATGGGTCGGCCTGCTGGATGCCGCAGGCGTGCCGGTAGGCGTGATCAACGACATCGCCCAGGTTCATGAGGATCCGCAGGTGCGCGCCCGCGGCCTGAAATTCTCGTTGCCGCACCCAGTCTGCGGAAGCGTGCCGCAGGTCCGCAGTCCGATGCGTTTCTCGGAAAGCCCGGTCGCCTACCGCAACGCGGCTCCCTTGCTGGGAGCCGATACGCAGAGCGTCCTGAGCGCCAGGCTCGGATGCAGCGACACTGAAATCGCGGCGCTGCAGCAGCCCGCAAGCCAGGGAGAATCGCGATGAACAGCGCAGCCGCCAATGCAGGCACCCAGAAGCAGTACTTCGACCACCTGGCGCAGGGCCGCTTCCTGATCCAGCGCTGCGCCGATTGCGCGCGGCACGTGTTCCAGCCGCGCGAAATCTGCCCACATTGCGGCAGCGAGGCGCTGACCTGGGTCGCACCGACGGGTCGGGCCATTGTCTACAGTTGCACCACTGTCGCGCGCAAGCCCGAGGCCGGCGGCGACTACAACGTTGCGCTGCTCGATCTGGAGGAGGGCGTGCGGATGATGTCCAACGTCGTGGGCATGCCGCCTGACCAGGTGCGCATCGGCATGGCCGTAAGGGCCGTAATCGGCGAACGCGACGGCGCCGCCGCCGTGTTGTTCGAGGAGGCGCAGCAATGAACTACCGGCAATTGCGGGGTAAGACGGTCATCGCCGGCGTTGGCCACTTCGGCCTCGGCCAGGCGCCGGGCTACACGGACATGGAGCTGCTGGTGCGGGCCGCCCATGCGGCGGTGCGGGATGCGGGCTTGCAGATGCGCGACATCGACGGCATCGCGACCTCCAGCGTGGCGGCCAGCATGTGGCCTATGTCCGTCATCGAGACCCTGGGCATCCGCCCCACCTACATCGATGGAACCTGCCTGGGCGGCTCCAGCTTCATGTCCTACATCCTGGCCGCGGCCCATGCGCTGGATTCGGGGCAGTGCAATGCCGTGCTGGTCTGCTACGGCAGCGCGCAGAAGACCGCTGCCGTCGGACGCTCGGCGATTGCGACCACGCGCAAGGCGCTGGACCCTCAGCCTTACGAAATGCCGTATGAACCTTTGAATCCGCCCAGCGCCTACGCGCTGGCCGCCAGGCGCCACATGCACGAGTTTGGCACCCGGCGCGAGGATTTGGCCGAAGTTGCGGTGGCGGCGCGCCGCTGGGCGCAACTCAATCCCGAAGCATATTCGCGCGATCCACTATCAATTGATGAGGTGCTGAGCGCGCGCCGGGTATCGGATCCGCTGACTGTCCGCGATTGCTGCCTGGTGACGGATGGCGCGGGCGCCTTCGTGATGACGCGGGCCGACCGCGCCCGGGATCTGCCACAGCCTCCCGCCTACATCCTGGGCAGCGCGACCGCCGTATGGAACCGCCAGATATCCGCGATGGAGAGCCTGACCACCACCGCGGCGCGCCAGTCGGGCGCGCTGGCGTTCGAAATGGCCGGCTATCGTCCAGCCGACATCGACGTGGCGCAGCTATACGACGCCTTCACCATCAACACCATCCTGTTCCTCGAAGACCTGGGATTCTGCGCCAAGGGCGAGGGCGGGGCCTTCGTGCGCGGCGGCGGCATTGCGCCGGGTGGCAGGCTGCCGGTGAACACAAACGGGGGCGGGTTGTCCTGCGTCCATCCGGGCATGTACGGGGTGTTCCTGGTGATCGAAGCGGTGCGCCAGTTGCGCGGCCAGGCGGGCGAGCGCCAGGTCCGGGATGCGCGCCTGGCCCTGGCGCACGGCAACGGCGGCACGCTGTCCAGCCAGTCCACGGTCATCCTGGGCGCCGAGGGAACCTGCTGAGGCCCCGTCTCAGGCGGCCCGCGCGATCTCGTAGATTTCCTCGATCAGGGCGGCGCGGACCGATTGCCGGTTCCATAGCAGGCCGACGCTGCGGAAGTGCTCGTCGTCCGGCAGGGGGATCTTGCGCAGCCCGGAGTCCGGGCGCAGTTCGCCTGCGCCGTCCGGCACCAGGGACACGCCCAGTCCCTGGCCTACCAGCAGCGCGATGACCTCGATGGAAGCGGTTTCGATGCGTATCTTGGGCCGTATGCTGTGCTGGCGGAAGTAGTTGGCGGCGAGCTGCCCGCCCCACAGCTTGCGGTCATAGCAGATCAGCGGATTGGCGCGCAGCAGCTGGTGCGGGTCGGTCTCGGCGAGCGAGGCCGGCGCCAGCACCACCAGCGGCTCGTCACGCACCCGGCGCCATTCCAGGTTCTTGGGCATCTGGAACTGCGGCTGCAGTATCAGTGCCGCGTCCATCTCTCCGTCGCAGATCTTGCTGTAGAGATTGACGGAATAGCCCTTGACCAGGCTGATTTCGAGATTGGGATGCCGGTCGATGAGACGCGCCAGCAGCGTGGGCATCAGCGTGGTCATGGCCGAATCGAACGCGCCCAGGGTCAGGTGGCCGAACACCACCGGCCCCTGGGACGCGGCCTTCAGGTTGCGCACCTCTTCCATGACGTGCTTGGCCTGCGCCAGGATCTGCGCGCCTTCGACCGTGGGTTTGACGGTGCGGCCGGAACGCACCACCAGCTTGAAACCCAGTTCGTCCTCGACCTTCTTGATGCGCTGATTGACCGCCGCCGGTGTCAGGCCGTTCTTGCGCGCAACCTCGGCGATCGAACCCTGCTCGATGACCTGGATGAAATTGAGCAGGAAGGTGGTGTCCATGGGCTCCCGGGCCGGCCGGTCAGCCCATCAGGCGCGCAAGTTCCGCGCCCGGATCCTTGGCGCGCATGAAGGCTTCGCCCACCAGGAAGGCGTCGACCTTGTGCTGGCGCATCAGCTGCACGTCTTCCGGCTTGAGGATGCCGCTTTCGGTCACGACGCGCTTGCCCGCGGGAATCCGGGGCAGCAGGTCCAGGGTGTTCGACAGGCTGGTCTCGAAGGTGCGCAGGTTGCGGTTGTTGATGCCGAGCAGCGGAGTCTTCATGGTCAGCGCGACGTCCAGTTCCTTGGCGTCATGCACTTCCACCAGCACGTCCATGCCCAGTTCCATCGCCAGCGTTTCATAGTCGCGCAGTTGCGCCGGGCTGAGCGCGGCCACGATCAGCAGCACGCAGTCCGCGCCCATGGCGCGCGCGGCGATGATCTGGTAGGGATCGATCACGAAGTCCTTGCGCAGCACCGGCAGCGAGCAGGCCGCGCGCGCCTGGCGCAGATGGTCGTGGGAGCCCTGGAAGAACTGCACGTCGGTCAGCACCGACAGGCAGGCCGCGCCGTGCACCGCATAGGTGGCGGCGATTTCCGGGGGATTGAAAGGGTCGCGCAGCACGCCCTTGGACGGCGAGGCCTTCTTGATTTCGGCGATGACGCCGGGCTTGCCTTGCGAGATCTTGTCTTCGATGGCTTGGGCAAAGCCACGCACGTCCTGCCGCGCCTGCGCTTCGCGCAGGACTTCGGCTTCGCTGCGCATCTGGCGAGCGGCGGCGACTTCCTCGGCCTTGACGGCGAGGATCTTCGCGAGAATATCGTTCATTTCAGGAATTTCCGGGTATATGCGCAGAATTCTTCCAGCTTGGCTCGCGCCGCGCCGGTGGAGATAAGTTCAAATGCTAGAGCCAATGCCTCGGGAATGGAATCGGCCTTATTGCCAGCATAAATGGCGAGTCCCGCATTGAGCGCGACGATGTCGCGGGCGGTGCCCTCGACATTTTCGAGCGCCTCGATGACAAGCTCGCGCGATTGTTCGCGATTGGACACCTTGATGCTGCGGTTGGACATCATGGATAGCCCGTAGTCCTCGGGATGGATCTCATATTCGAGGACCTTTCCGTCCTTGAGTTCCCCGACCAGGGTGGCGCCGCCCAGCGAGGCCTCGTCCATGCCGTCCTTGCCGTGCACCACCAGCACGTGGCGCGAACCCAGGCGTTCCAGCACGCGCACCTGGATGCCGACCAGGTCGGGGTGGAACACGCCCATCAACTGGTTGGCGGCGCCGGCCGGATTGGTCAGCGGGCCCAGGATGTTGAAAATGGTGCGCACGGCCAGTTCCTTGCGCACGGCGGCCACGTTCTTCATGGCGCCATGGTGGGCGGGCGCGAACATGAAGCCGATGCCGGTGGCCTGGATGCACTCGGCCACCTGTTCGGGCGTCAGCACCAGGTTGGCGCCCAGGGCTTCCAGCACGTCGGCGCTGCCGCTGGACGACGAGGCGCTGCGGTTGCCGTGCTTGGCGATCGGCACGCCGGCCGTCGCCGCCACGAACATGGCGGTGGTGGAAATGTTGAAGGTATGGCTGCCGTCGCCGCCGGTGCCGCACATGTCCAGCAGGTCGGCGGGGTTGGGCGTGACCACGGGCGTGGCGAATTCGCGCATGACCTGTGCGGCGGCGGTGATTTCGCCTATGGTCTCTTTCTTCACGCGCAGGCCCATCAGCAAGGCGCTTGCGATCTGCGGCGACATTTCGCCGCGCATCAGCATGCGCATGAGATGCAGCATTTCGTCGTGGAAGATTTCGCGGTGTTCAATGCAGCGCGTCAGCGCTTCGGCGGGGGAAATAGTCACGATGCGTCCTTCTTAGGCGAGGTTCAGGAAATTGCGGAGCAGGGCATGGCCGTGCTCGCTGAGCACCGACTCGGGATGGAACTGTACTCCGTATAGCGGCAGGGTCTTGTGGCGCACGCCCATGATGTCGCCGTCCGGCGCGGTCGCCGTCACGGCCAGGCAGTCGGGCAGGGTGGCGGGGTCTATGGTCAGCGAGTTGTAACGGATCACGGTGTACGGGGTGGGCAGACCGGTGAAGATGTCCGTGCCGGTATGCGAGATCTGCACGGTCTTGCCGTGCATGATCTGCTGCGCGCGCACGATGTCGCCGCCGTAGGCCGCGCCGATGGCCTGATGGCCCAGGCACACGCCCAGGATGGGCTTCTTGCCCGCGAAGGCCTGGATCACGGGCACCGAGATGCCTGCCTCGGCCGGCGAGCAGGGGCCGGGCGACACGCAGATGCGGTCCGGGTTCATGGCGGCGATCTCTTCCAGCGTGATCTGGTCGTTGCGCGCCACGCGCACGTCTTCGCCCAGTTCACCGAAGTATTGCACCAGGTTGTAGGTGAAAGAGTCGTAGTTGTCGATCATCAACAGCATTTAATTCTCCTGTGGGGCCGCCCGGCGGCCCGGATATGTCCGGTGGGGGCGGGGCCTCAGATGGGCTCGTCCAGGCCGTGCTGCACCTGTTCGGCTGCGCGCAGCACCGCGCGGGCCTTGGCTTCGGTTTCGGCCCATTCGGCTTCAGGGTTGGAATCGGCCACGATGCCGGCGGCGGCCTGCACGTACAGCGTGCCGTCCTTGATGACGCCGGTGCGGATGGCGATGGCCACGTCCATTTCGCCGCCGTAGCTCAGGTAGCCGGCCGCGCCGCCGTAGATGCCGCGGCGCACGGGTTCCAGTTCGTCGATGATCTTCATGGCCTCGACCTTGGGCGCGCCGGTCAGGGTGCCTGCGGGGAAGGACGCGCGCAGCACGTCCATGCTGCTCATGCCCGGGTTCAGCGTGCCGGTGACGTTGGACACCAGGTGCATCACGTGCGAATAGCGTTCGATCACCATGGTGTCGCTGACCTTGACCGAGCCCACCTGGGCCACGCGGCCCACGTCGTTGCGCGCCAGGTCGATCAGCATCACGTGTTCGGCCACTTCCTTGGGATCGGCCTTCAGTTCGGCGGCCAGGGCGGCGTCTTCCTCGGGCGTGCCGCCGCGCTTGCGGGTGCCGGCCAGGGGACGGATCGTGATCTGCGACTTGGGTTCGCCGTTTTCCACCACGCGTTCCTGGCGCACCAGGATTTCCGGCGACGCGCCGACCACCTGGAAGTCGCCGAAGTTCCAGAAGTACATGTAGGGGGAGGGATTGAGCGACCGCAGGGCGCGGTAGAGGGAGAGGGGGGAATCGCGGAAGGGCTTGGCGATGACCTGGCCAATCTGCACTTGCATCAGGTCGCCGGCGGCGATGTGTTCCTTGGCGCGGTGCACGGCCGCCAGATAGTCTTCCTTCTTGAAGTCGCGCCGCTCTTCGGTCTGCATGCTGGCGTGGCTGTAGGGAATTTCCACCGGGCGTCGCAGTCGGGCGCGCAGGTCGTGCAGGCGCTGCTGGGCGCGGCTGTAGGCCTCGGGCTGGCCCGGGTCCGCGTAGACCATCAGGTAGATGCGGCCGGCCAGGTTGTCGACGATGACCAGCTCGTCCACGTGCATCAGCATCAGGTCGGGCGTGCCGCCTTCCATGCCGGCGGGGAACGGCTTGACCGCCGGGCCCAGGCAGGGCTCGATGTGGCGCACGGTGTCGTAGCCGAAGTAGCCCGCCAGGCCGCCGCAGAAGCGCGGCATGCCGGGACGCAGGGCGACCTTGAAGCGGCTCTGGTATTGCTCGATGAAGGCCAGCGGATCGCCGTCATGGGTTTCGGCGACCTTGCCGTCGTGCAGCACCTCGGTGCGGGTGCCGCTGGCGCGGATCACCGTGCGGGCCGGCAGGCCGATGAAGGAATAACGGCCGAAGCGTTCGCCGCCCACCACCGACTCCATCAGGCAGGTCATGCGTCCGCCCTGGGGGCCGGCGTGCGCCAGCTTCAGGTAGATGCCCAGCGGGGTGTCCAGGTCGGCATAGGTTTCGGCGACCAGCGGGATGCGGTTGTAGCCTTGTGCGGCGAGGGCCTTGAATTCGATTTCGGTCATGTCGGGTCTCGTGAGCGATTTATCTGCTATCGGACCAGGCGCGCAACAAAAAAGCCCGGTCCAGGTTACTGGTTCCGGGCTTGGCTCTGTGTTTACACAGCTACGGCACTAGGCGGCATACGCGTCCAGGGCCGGGAGGGATCATCGCCACCCGGAAGACAAACGCCACCAGCGCCACGAGGCGCCGAGCATTTGGTTCTGGATGGAAACGTTCATTGAGCTTTGTTCAGTATTGAATTCGCGGTGAGCCGCCGTTGTTCAGGAGCCTGTTTTTGCCGCGTTCTGGTTTTGATTCCAGAGCGCGACCCACTGGGCGGCGGCGACTAGCGTGTCAACTATACCATCGACATCCAGCTCGCGCACGTCCCGGCCTTCGTTGTAACCGTAAGGCACGACCAGGACCTGGGTGCCGGCGCTGCGGCCCGCCTGCGCGTCATTGACGGAATCGCCGATGGTCACGGCTTCGTGCGGAGCGACGCCGAGCAGGTCGCAGGCATGCACCACCTGATCCGGATCGGGCTTGCGGCGCTCGCAGGTGTCGCCGCAGACCACGGCATCGAAAAAGCCCGCCAGGCCCGTGCGTTGCAGCAGCGGCAGGGTGAATTCGGTGGGCTTGTTGGTGACGACGGCCAGCTTCAGCCCTTGCTCGCGCATGAGCTTCAGGCCGTCGATGACGCCAGGGTAGATCTGCGCTTTTTCGCCATTGGACAGGTGGTAATGGCGATAGAAGGCGGCGCGGGCGACATCGAACTCGGCGGCGGTGGGGTCGGCCGCGTCCAGGCTGCCGGCCAGGCTGCGGCGCACCAGATTGTCCACGCCCTTGCCCACGAAGGTGGCCACCACGTCTTCGCGCAGCGGCGACATGCCCAGCTCCACGCGCATGGCGTTGGCGGCGAAGGCCAGGTCGGGAATCGAATCCAGCAGGGTGCCGTCCAGGTCCAGCAGCGCGGCGCGAAAAGCGGTCATGTCGGTTCCCGGAGCTTAGATGGCGGTGGTTTCGCCGATGGCGATCTGTTCGCGCATGGACTTGATGATGCCGGCATAGTCCGGCTTGCCGAAGATGGCGGAGCCGGCCACGAAGGTATCGGCGCCGGCGCGGCGGATTTCAGCGATGTTGTCGATCTTCACGCCGCCGTCGACCTGCAGCACGATTTCCTGGCCGCCGGCCTGCGTCCAGGCGTCGATGCGCGCGCGCGCCTCGCGCAGTTTGGTCAGCGCGCCGGGGATGAAGCTCTGGCCGCCGAAGCCCGGATTCACCGACATGATCAGGATCAGGTCGATCTTGTCCATCACGTAGTCCAGGTAGGACAGCGGGGTGGCGGGGTTGAACACCAGGCCGGCCTTACAGCCGTTTTCGCGGATCAGCGACAGCGTGCGGTCCACGTGGCGGCTGGCGTCAGGGTGGAAGCTGATGTAGTCGGCGCCGGCCTTGGCGAACATCGGCACCAGGTCGTCCACCGGTTCCACCATCAGGTGCACGTCGATCGGCACCTGGACGTGGGGGCGGATGGCCGCGCACACCATCGGGCCGATGGTCAGATTGGGGACATAGTGGTTGTCCATCACGTCCACGTGGATCCAGTCGGCGCCGGCGGCGACGACGTTGCGGACTTCCTCGCCCAGGCGGGCGAAGTCGGCCGACAGGATGCTGGGGGTGATGCGGGTGGAAGCCTGTTGGGTAGACATGATGTTCGGGATCGGGGAGGGCATAATGTGCCATTATTGCAGTTTGAGGCGCGGTACCGGGAATGGCCCGGCCCGGCGGGTCCGGGAACCGCGTCTTTTCCAGCGTCCGGCGCCGTACCACGGCCGCCCGCCAGCACCACACAGGGAAGGACTGTGAAACCTTACGACCTGAGCGTCTCTGTCTCTCCGCGCTTCGTGCCTGAACAGTCCGATCCTGGCGAACAGCAGTTCGTGTTCGCCTATACCGTCCGCATCACCAATACCGGCGAGCATCCCGCCCAGGTGATCAGCCGCCACTGGATCATCACCGATGGCAACCAGCGCGTGCAGGAAGTGCGCGGGCTGGGCATCGTGGGCCAGCAGCCCTTGCTCGCGCCCGGCGAAACCTTCGAGTACACCAGCGGCTGTCCCCTGCCCACGCCGGTGGGCACGATGCGCGGCACCTACCACTGCGTCGGCGAGAACGGCATACCGTTCGAAGTGCCGATCTCCGAATTCGTCCTGGCCATGCCGCGTACCCTGCATTGAATGGCCCGGCCATCCGTCGCACGTTTTTTCATTTGCTCATGAAGCGCATTCTCAGTCTGTCCGTGCTGTCCGTATTGCTGGCGGCATGTTCCACCCCCTCTGACATTCCTCCCGACTCCGGTTCGACCGGCATCCCCGGCCCGTCCGCGCCCGCGGCCGACGGCCCGCTGGTGGTGCCGTCGCTGGCGTCCTTGCCCGATACTCCGCCGCGCGCGCTGGCTGGCAAGTACAAGGCGGCCAACTGGGCCGAGATGCCCGGCTGGACCAACGATGACCTGTCGCGCTTCTGGCCTCTGTTCCTGCGCAATTGCCGCGGCCTGATGCGGCCGACCAGCGGCAACCTGGCCGCGCCCGCGCGCGCCACGCCGCGGGCCTGGCAGCCGGTCTGCGCGGCCGCCGCGGATCCGTCCCGCGCGCCTGCCGCGGGCGATGGCGAGGGCGTGCGCCGCTTCCTGCAGACCTATCTGCAGCCCTGGCGTCTGAACGCCGCCGACGGCAAGCCGGCCACCAACATCGTGACAGGCTATTACGAGCCCCTGGTGCGCGGCTCGCGCCGCCAGGGCGGCAGCCATCAGTGGCCGCTGTACACCGTGCCCGCGGACCTGCTGACCATCGACCTGGGCTCGATCTATCCGGAACTGGCGGGCAAGCGCGTGCGCGGCAAGCTGGACGGCAAGCGGGTGGTGCCTTATGACTCGCGCGCCGCCATCGAGTCCTCCGGCCGGCGTCCGCCTGTGCTGGTGTGGGTGGATGACCCCGTCGACAACTTCTTCCTGCAGGTGCAGGGCTCGGGCCGCGTGCAGCTGACCGACGGCCCCGATTCCGGCAAGACCATCCGCGTGGCCTATGCCGACCACAACGGCCAGCCTTACGCCTCCATCGGCCGCTGGCTGATCGACCGCGGCGAGTTGTCGGCCGACCAGGCTTCCATGCAGAACATCCGCGCCTGGGCCCAGCGCAATCCCAAGCGCGTGCCGGAAATGCTCAACGCTAACCCGGCGGTGGTGTTCTTCCGCGAAGAGGCGGTAGTCGATCCGGAACAAGGTCCCAAGGGCGCCTACGCGGTGCCGCTGGCCCCCATGCGTTCGATCGCGGTCGACGCGGGTTTCGTGCCGCTGGGCACGCCGGTGTTCCTGGCCACGACCTATCCGGCGTCCGACCGGCCGCTGCAGCGCCTGGTGCTGGCCCAGGACACGGGCACGGCCATCCGCGGCGCCGCGCGCGCCGACTTCTATTGGGGCTACGGCGACGACGCCGGCCAGCAGGCCGGCCGCATGAAGCAACGCGGCCAGATGTGGGTGCTGTGGCCGAAACAGGCTGGGGAGCCGAGCGCAAGATGAGCCATCAGATCGTCGTTTGCGGGGCCGGCATCGTCGGCCTGTCCACTGCCCTGGCGCTGGCCCGCCGCGGCCAGCGCGTGGCCGTGCTGGCGCCGCGCGCCAGCGTGCCGCCGGCCGATCCCGACCGCTACCACCCGCGCGTCTATGCCATTTCGCCCGCCAGCCAGCGTTTCCTGGCCGAGCTCGGCGTGTGGGACGCCATGCCCGCGTCCCGGCTGACGCCGGTCAACGCCATGGAAATCCACGGCGACGCCGACGGCCAGGTGAACCTGAGCGCCTGGCAGGCGGCGCTGCCGCAGCTGGCCTGGATCGTCGAGTCCGGCGAAATCGAGCGCGTGCTGATCCAGGCGGTCCGCATGTTCGGCATCCCGTGGCTGGAGGACCGCTGCACGGGTTACCGCGACGGCGCCATCGGCACCGAAAGCGGCGCGCGCATCGAGGCCGAGCTGTTCGTGGGCGCCGATGGCGCGGCGTCGCCGCTGCGCGAGGCCGCCGGCCTGAAGCATGAATCCGTGTCCTACGACGACACGGGCCTGGTGGTGCACCTGGACGCTGAGCGTCCGCACCAGGGCACCGCTTTCCAGTGGTTCCGAGACGACGGCGTGCTGGCCCTGCTGCCGCTGCCCGATACCTCTGCCGGTCCGCAGGTTTCCATGGTCTGGTCCATGCGCACCGAGCTGGCCCAGGCGCTGCTGGCCCTGCCGCCCGAGGAGCAGGCCGCTCGCCTCGAAACCCTGCTGGCCGACGCCGCCGAAGGCCGCCTGGGCGCGCTGAAGGTCCGCAGCAAGCTGCATGGCTTTCCCTTGACGCTGGAGCGCGCCCAGATGGTTGCGCCGGGTATCGCGCTGGCGGGCGACGCGGCCCACCGCCTGCACCCGCTGGCGGGCCAGGGGCTGAACCTGGGCCTGGGCGACGTCGAGGCGCTGGCCCGCGTGGTCGCGGGCCGCGAAGCCTATCGCTCGGCGGGCGACCTGCGCGTGCTGCACCGCTACCAGCGCGCGCGCGCCGAGCCGGTGCTGGCCATGCGCCTGGCCACTGACGGCTTGCACAAGCTGTTCGCGTCGCGGGCGACGCCGCTGGTCTGGCTGCGCAATGCCGGCATGCACTGGGTAGAGCGGGCGCCTTTGATCAAGCGCCGCCTGATAACCGGGGCCTCGGCCAACTAGGGCCGGATCCGTCCCGCGGAACCTCGCCCGCGGGCGGATTGTCTGATCCTTAGGGGGAGCCTGCCCGCAGACCGGATTCGCCCAGGCGCGGATCGGTTACCCTTTCCGCACAAGAACACGATAGATGAGTACAGGAGTACCGATGAATTTCCGCATATCCGCCACCTTGGCGGCTTGTTTCCTGGCCGCGGGCCTGGGCATGTCCGCCGGCGCGGCGGCCCAGGGCGACAAGTCTGTCTCCACCCAGTCCGTGGGGCAGCCCGCCAAGGGCGACAAGAGCCACTCCACCACCCAGGTGGCGCCGGCCGATCCCGTGGCGGACGCGGTCAAGGAGCGTTTCCGCCAGCGTTTCGACGGCATGGACGTCACGGCCGTGCGCCGCACGCCCTACGGCCTGTTCGAAGTGCAGCTGGGCATGGACCTCATCTACACGGATGAAAAAGTGACGTGGGTCATGGAAGGTCCGCTGATCGACGCCATGACGCGCCGCGACGTCACCCGCGAAACGCAGGAACGCCTGAGCGCCGTGTCGTTCGACCAGTTGCCGCTGGATCTCGCCATCAAGCAGGTCAAGGGCGACGGTTCGCGCAAGGTCGCGATCTTCGAAGACCCCAACTGCGGCTACTGCAAGCAATTGCGCAAGACGCTGGAAAACGTCGACAACATCACCGTCTACACCTTCCTCTATCCCATCCTGTCGCCCGATTCCAAGGACAAGGTGCGCGATGTGTGGTGCTCGAAGGACCCGGGCGCCACCTGGGATGACTGGATGCTGCGCGGCAAGAAGCCCGCCACCGCCAATTGCGACGTGCCCGAGGACAAGCTGCTGGCCTTGGGCCAGAAGCTGATGGTGCGCGGCACGCCGACCACGTTCTTTGCAGATGGCTCGCGCGTCAGCGGCGCCTTGCCGCTGGAGCAATTCAAAGCCCGCTTGAACTGACCGGCGCGCGGCGCCGGCCGGGAGGCTGGCGCCACAGGCGCCAAGCCCCCGGAGACAGCTTTTGAAAATCGCAATACTCGACGATTACCACGACGTAGCCAAGCGCTATGCGGATTGGACCTCGCTGGGCGGTGACGCCGAGGTGCAGATCTTCAACAACTTCATTCCCGAAGAACAGGTCGAGCCCACGCTTGAACCCTACGACGTGATTGTCGCCATGCGCGAGCGCACGCCGTTCCCCGCGGAGCGGATCCGCGCCCTGCCGAACCTGCGCCTGCTGGTCACCACCGGCATGCGCAACAACGCCATCGACATGCGGGCCTGCGCCGAGCAGGGCATCATCGTCTGCGGCGCGCCCGGCAGCGCCGACGCCAACACCGCCACGGCCGAACTGGCCTGGGCGCACATCCTGGGCCTGTTCAAGCACCTGCCGGCCGAAGACGCGGCCATGCGCCGCGGCATGTGGCAGACGGCCATGCCTGAACCATTGGCAGGCAAGCGCCTGGGCGTGCTGGGCCTGGGCAAGCTGGGCGCGGCGGTCGCCAAGGCAGGCCTGGCCTTCGGCATGGACGTGGTGGCCTGGAGCCCCAACCTGACCGACGAGCGCGCCGAGGCGGCGGGCGTGAAGCGGGTGGACAAGCACGAACTCTTCGCCACGTCCGACGTGGTCAGCCTGCATCTGATCCTGTCCGAGCGCAGCCGCCATGTGGTCGACGCGGCCGCGCTGGCCGCGATGAAACCGACCGCGTACCTGGTCAACACTTCGCGCGCCGGCCTGGTGGACCAGGAAGCCTTGATGGACGCGCTGGTGAAGTTCCGCATCGCCGGCGCCGGCCTGGACGTCTATCCCGAAGAGCCGCTGTCGCCCACGGATTCCGTGCGGGACCTGGACAACGTGATCCTGACGCCGCACCTGGGCTACGTCAGCCGCGAGAACTTCGAAGCCTTCTATCAGAATGCGCTGGAAGCGGTGAAGGCGTGGAAAGCCGGCAAGCCCATCCGCGTGCTGAACGCGTAGGCGTAGCGCCTGCAAATGAAAAAGGCTGCGCAGGGCAGCCTTTTTCATTTCTGCGCGCAGTTTTCAGCTGCGCGTGAACGTCACCTTCTTTTCGACAATGGCGCCGGGCTCCAGCGCTTGCGGCGTATCGCCACAGGCTTCGCCAGCATCTTCCTGCGGATCCTCGGCGTCGAACGCCGTGTCGCCATTGGCGTCCGGCTGGCCAGTAGGCTTCAAACCCACGAAGTCGAACAGGTCGCGGTCCATCAAGTGCGAAGGCACCACGCGCGACAGCGCGTTGAACACGTTCCACGAGCGGCCCGGATGCTGCTTGTCCCATTCCTTGATCATGCGGCCCACTTCCTTGCGCTTCAGGTTCTCTTGCGAACCGCAGAGATTGCAGGGAATGATGGGGAACTGCTTGAGCTCCGCGTAGGCGATCAGGTCGGTTTCCGGCACATAGGCCAGGGGGCGGATCACCGTGTGGCGGCCGTCATCGGACACCAGCTTGGGCGGCATGCCCTTGGCCTTGCCGCCGTAGAACAGGTTCAGGAAGAACGTGCCCAGGATGTCGTCGCGGTGATGGCCCAGCGCGATCTTGGTCGCGCCCAGTTCAGAGGCGACGCGGTACAGGATGCCGCGGCGCAGGCGCGAACAGAGCGAGCACATGGTCTTGCCCTCTTCCAGCACGCGCGTGACGATGGAATACGTATCCTGCGTCTCGATGTGGAAGGGCACGCCCAGTTCCGTCAGGTACTGCGGCAGTATGTGGTCGGGAAAGCCCGGCTGCTTCTGGTCCAGGTTGACCGCGATCAGCTCGAACTTGAAGGGGGCGCGCTTCTGCAGCTGCAGCAGGATGTCCAGGAGCGCGTAGGAATCCTTGCCGCCCGACAGGCAGACCATGACGCGGTCGCCTGCTTCGATCATGTTGTAGTCGGACAGGGCGCGCGTGGTTTCGCGGGCCAGGCGCTTGGTCAGCTTGTTGCCTTCGTGGCGGGCCTTTTCTTCGGCCTCGGTGCGAAAGCGCACCTCAGGGGTAGCGATATCGTTCATGGTCAACGCGTGATCTGGATTTCCACGCCTACCGCCGCGCAGTCGGAAAAGGCCATGGGCTTGCTGATGCGCAGGCGCAGCGCGCGGATTTCCTGGAAGTCGGCCAGCAGGCGCGCCGCGACCTGCTCCGACAGGGTTTCGATCAGGTTCACGTGCGCCTGCGTGCATTCTTCCACGATGGCCTCGCGCAGCCGGCGGTAGTCCAGCACGCTGTGGATGTCGTGGTCGTCGACCGAGCGCTGGATGTCCACGTCGAAGTCGGCGTCGACATGCAGGGGCTGGGTGGCGCGGCGCTCGTGCTCGAGGATGCCGATGCGGGCGTCGAGCGCAAGCCCGGAAAGAATGATGCGGCGTGTAGGCATGATGAAAACCTGGGTGGGGTAGCCCGGAATTGTAAGGCGACAGCGGAACGGGGGCGGCGCGCTGGCTACAATCCGGCCATGTCCGGGCGTCCGTGAGGCGCCGGCGCAGTCAATAAGGGGTGAAATGCAACAGATGCACGATTCGGTCATTGTAGGCGGCGGCCCGGCCGGCGCTTCCTGCGCCCTGTGGTTGGCGCGCCTGGGCCTGTCCCCGCTATTGGTCGAGGCTGGCCCCCGGTTGGGCGGGTTGGGCAATGACAATCCCTTCGCTGACGACTGGATCGCCGTGCTGCCGGGCGTGACCGGACAGCAGGTGGCTGCCAACATCGACGCCAGCGTGCGCGCGGCCGGCGTGCCGCTGCGCCTGGAAACCCGCGTAACCGGGGTGCGTCCCTGCAAAGGCGGCATCGAGGCGACGCTGGCAGACGCAGACGGCGCCGAATCCCTGGTGCGCGGGCGCACCCTGGTGATCGCCTCGGGCGTGCGCGCCAAGGGGCTGCCGGACCACCCGCCGGGCGCATCCTGGCCCGGCGGGCTGATCGGCCCGGGCTCGCCCATCGTGGCGCAGGACTATTCGGGCCTGTCGGTGGCGGTGCTGGGCGGGGGCGACAACGCCTTCGAAAACTACGTTTACGTGCGCAACCGCGGCGCCCGCAGCGTGCATCTCTATGCCCGCAGCGTCCGCGCCCAACAGCAATGGGTGACGCGCGCCGGCCGCGAAGGCGTGCATATCGGCCCATACAAGGTGGACCCCGCCACCCGCAGCGTGGACGGCAAGCAGTACGACCTGATCCTGGTCTTCTACGGCTGGGAGCCTCAGGCCGGCTTTGCCGACAGCCTGCACCTGGCCCGCGACGAGCGCGGCTACATCCGCACGGACTTCGCCACCGCCGAGACCAGCGTGCCCGACATCTACGCCGTGGGCGAGGTGGCGCACCGCATGCATCCCTGCGTGGTGACCTCCATGGCCGACGGCGTGGTCGCGGCCAAGGCCATCCAGCGCCGTTGGGAGCGCGGCGCGGACTAGCTCTTCAGCCTTCGAGCAGGAACTCCAGCACCGCGGCCTCGAAGGCCTGGGGCAGTTCGATGTTCGCCAAATGCACGGCCGGCAGCGTCAGCAGCCTGGCGCCGGGGATGGTTGCGGCGATCTGCTCGCCGTGGCTGGCCGCGGTGACCGTGTCGTGCTGGCCGGCGATGACCAGCGTCGGATTGGGGATCAGCGCCATGGTGCGGCGCAGGTCGAAGTCCCGCACCGCGGCGAATGCGCCCGCCAGGCCATGCTTGTCGGTGTCCAGCAGCATGGCGCGGAACGGTTCGACGGCGGGATTGCTCTGCTGCAGCCAGGCCGCGGGAAACCAGTTCTTCAGGAAGGTCTCGGCCGTTTCCGACATGTTCTCTGCCTGTAGCGTGGCGGCGATGCGCTCGTCCCATTGCGGCGCCGGTCCCAGATAAGCCGAGGTATTGCTGAGGACCAGGCGGTCGATGCGCTGCGGCGCGTGCACGCCCAGCCATAGTCCGACGATGCCGCCCAGCGACAAGCCCAGGAAATGCGCGTGCTCGACGCCCAGCCCGTCCATCAGCTCCAGCACGTCGCGGCCCAGGCGGTCCAGAGAGTAGGGGTCTTGCGGCACGCTGGACGCGCCATGGCCGCGGTAGTCGTAGCGCAGCACACGGAAGTGGCGGGTCAGCGCGGGAATCTGCGCGTCCCACATGTGCAGGGTGGTGCCGATGGAGTTCGCCAGCACCAGGGTGGGCAGGTCCGCGCGGCCATCGTAGCGGTAGGCGATGCGGGCGCCGTCGCCGGCGGTGTAGTGGGAGATGTCTTGCATGATGATTCGCCTCTGGGTGATGGGTGTGAGGCAAATCGTAGTTGCGCGTCGTTAAAGAAAAAATTACAAAGTTCGCACAATCATTGTCGGAAAAACAGACATGAGCGAATTCACGCTGCACGATCTCCAATGCTTCGACGCGGTGGCGCGCGACGGCGGCTTCCAGGCGGCCGCGGCAACGCTGCACCGCTCGCACCCGGCGGTGTTCGCCGCCGTGGCCAAGCTGGAGCGGCAGCTGGGTCTGGCCTTGCTGGACCGCAGCGGCTACCGCGTGAGCCTGACGGCTGCGGGGCAGTCCTTCCATACGCGTGCGCAATCGCTGCTGCGCGAGCTGACCGCCTTGCGCGCGCACGCCGAGCAACTGGCCATGGGCGAGGAAACCGAACTGCGCATCGTGATCGGCGACTTCTGTCCGCGCCCTTATGTGCTGGGTCTCTTGAGCCGCTTTTTCGCCGACTGCCAGGCCACGCGCCTGGACCTGCACTTCGAGGCCGTGTCCGGGCCGCTGGAACGCCTTTACGACGGCGAGGCCGACCTCATCCTGCATCGCGTCGACAAGAACGATGCCCGCATTGAATGGGTCGACCTGGCCAAGGTGCCTTTCGTGCCCGTGGTGGCGCCCGGCTTTCTGCGTGAGCCCGTGCCGCGTGCTATCAAGCCCGCGCTGATGCGCGACTACACGCAATGCGTCATGCGCGACACCGCCAGGCATACGCCGCCGCAGGATTACTTCACCGTGGAAGGCGCGCGCCAGTGCACGGTGGCGGACCAGCTGATGAAGAAGGAAATCATCCTGCAAGGCATGGGCTGGGGCCACATGCCGCGCTTTCTCGTCGATGAGGAACTGCGGGACGGTCGTCTGATCTCGATTGCCAACCGCCATCTGCCGGGCAGCGTCGAAGAACTGGTCGCGGCGCGGCGCACGGACCGCGCGCAAGGCCCGGTCTCGAACCGCTTGTGGCGCTACATGCAGAATGCCGCGCCAGCCTTGCGCCGCGCCTTGGCAGCGAGCCGCGGCCGCTAAGGGAAAATACGCATGGCATAGCGCCACACGCTTCTTCAGAATGCCTTCCAGACGCAAGTTCGTCTTCAAATTTTCGCCGACTGCCAGTGTTGCCAGTCAGGCGTAGGGCAAAAAGGCCCGAGCCGGAATTTCCGGCTCGGGCCTTTTCGTTTTCCGTTTGTCCATCGCTTTTCTTCGAATGGCGTTTCGCTGCGCCGTGGGCGCAGCTTTGCCTGAAGAAACGTGGCAGGCAGCGGGCGGACGGCAGTCGTCGTGATGTGGTGGGCAAAGGCGCCTGCCCAATCCCGGGCAGTTCAGGGCTTGCGTGCAAGCCCCAGCCGGAGGCTTGCCTTCAGAAACGCACAGGAGCGCAACGATGAGCGTATACAACCGCCGCCGCTTTCTGCAGCACAGCGGCTCCATGGTCCTACTGAGCGCCGCGTCGGGGATGGCAGCCTTGCCCCGCCAGGCCTATGCCCAAGACACAGTCAAACTGGGCCTGCTGCATTCGCTGTCCGGCACCATCGCCATCGCCGAGGCGTCGCTGGTGGACGCGGAGAAGCTGGCGATCGAAGAGATCAACGCCTCGGGCGGCGTGATGGGGCGCAAGATCGAACCCGTGGTCGAAGACGGCGCGAGCGAGAATGCCGTGTTTGCCGAGAAGGCGCGCAAGCTGCTCGACCGCGACAAGGTGGCCGCCATCGTGGGCTGCTATACCTCGGCTTCGCGCAAGGCGCTGTTGCCGGTGCTCGCGCGCAGCAAAGGCTTGCTCTACTACCCCACCTATTACGAAGGCCAGGAACAGGACGCGCGGGTGTTCTATCCGTCGCAGGAAGCCACGCAGTCCGTGATCGCGGCGGTGGAGTGGATGGCGCGGGAGAAGGGCAAGACCTTTTTCCTGGTCGGCTCCGACTACATCTATCCGCGCACCTGCAACAAGATCGCCAAGCCGGCCATCGCCCGCATGAATGCCAAGGTGGTGGGCGAGGAGTACGCGCCGCTGGGCCACACCGAGTTCTCTTCCATCATCAACAAGATCAAGGCCGCCAAGCCCGAGTGCATCTACAGCACCGTGGTGGGCGGCTCGAATGTGGCGTTCTACAAGCAGCTGCGCGCGGCCGGCCTGGACGGCACGCGCGTCGTGCTGCTGTCCACCGTGGTGTCCGAAAACGAGATCGAAGGCATCGGCAAGGACAACGCGGCGGGCTACTACGCCTGCATGGGCTACTTCCAGAGCCTGCAGAATCCGGCCAACGAAAAATTCGTCAAGGCCTTCAAGGCCAAGTACGGCCAGGACCGGGTCATCGGCGACCCGATGGAGGTTGCCTACAACAGCGTGTATCTGTGGAAGCTCGGCGTGGAGAAGGCCGGTTCGTTCGATCCCGACAAGGTGATCGCGGCGTCCGCCGGGCTGACGTTGCAGGCGCCGGAGGGGACCGTGCGCGTGCACGAGACCAACCATCACGTCTGGAAGAAGGTGCGGGTGGGCCGGGCGAGGCCGGACGGGCAGTTCGACGTCGTCTGGGAATCGGCCGACCTGATCGAGCCCAATCCCTTCCCGAAGCTGTAGCCCGCGCTTGCCAATGCGCGCAAGCCCTTGGCCGGCGGCCTTGCCGCCGGCGCAGCCAGGAACGTGACCATGAATATCGACATCGCGGCAATGCAGCTATTCAACGGGATTAGCCTGTTCAGCATCCTTCTGCTGATGGCGATCGGCCTGGCCGTCGTGTTCGGCCTGATGGGCGTCATCAACATGGCGCACGGCGAGCTGATGGCCATGGGCGCCTACACCACCTATCTGGTCTCGGTGGCGTTCCAGCATTGGGCGCCCGGCTGGATGGACGTCTACCTGTTCGCGGCCATTCCGTTGGCGTTTCTGGTCACCTTCGCATTCGGCTATGTGCTGGAGCGCGGCTTCATCCGCTGGTTCTACAACCGTCCGCTGGACACGCTGCTGGCGACCTGGGGCCTGAGCCTGATCCTGCAGCAGGCCTATCGCTCGCTGTTCGGCGCGCAGGAGGTCAGCGTGCCGCTGGCCTCCTGGCTCAGCGGCGCGTGGGAGCCCACGCCCGACCTGCAGTTCCCGCTGAATCGCATCTTCATCCTGGGCCTGACGCTGCTGGTGGCGGTGGGCGTGTATCTGCTGCTTTACCGCAGCGCTTGGGGACTGCGCGTGCGCGCCGTCACCCAGAATCGCGCGATGGCGGGCGCCGTCGGCATCAACACGCGGCGCGTGGATGCGCTGACCTTCGCGCTGGGCTCCGGCCTGGCGGGCATCGCGGGCTGCGTCTTCACCATGATCGGATCGACCAACCCCGGCACAGGCCAGCTCTACATCGTGGATTCATTCATCGTCGTGGTGTTCGGCGGCGTGCAGAGCTTGCTGGGAACTGCGTTCTCCGGCCTTGCGATCGCACAGTCGCAGACCACGCTGGAGTACCTGATGAGCGGTTCGATGGCCAAGGTCACGATCCTCGTCCTGGTGATCCTGGTCCTCTATTTCCGCCCGAACGGGCTGTTCGCCAACAAGACTCGGGGGTGATGCGATGAAGACCCTGCATCGGAAAACCGAAGAGATCGCGATCCTGCTGGTCGCGGCGCTGATCCTGGCCGTCCTGCCCCTGTCGCTGGATCCGTTCCGGCTGAACCTGGTCGGCAAGTACATGGCGTTCGCCTTCGTGGCGATAGGCATCGTGCTGACCTGGGGCTATAGCGGCGTGCTGAGCCTGGGGCAAGGCATTTTCTTTGGGCTGGGCGGGTACATGATGGCTATGTTCCTGAAGCTGGAGGCGTCTGCGCCGGAGCTGCCTGACTTCATGGTGTGGAGCAGCGTGGAGAGCCTGCCTGTCTGGTGGCAACCGTTCCACTCGCTGACGTTGACGCTGCTGCTGATCGTGGTCCTGCCGGGACTGGCGGCCTATCTGTTTTCGTTGGCGATCTTCCGCAAGCGGGTCAGCGGCGTGTATTTCGCCATCGTGACCCTGGCCCTGGCGATGACGCTGACCGTGCTCATCATCGGCCAGCAGGGGGACACGGGCGGCGCCAACGGCATTACCGACTTCCGCACGCTGCTGGGCTGGGACATCGTCGGCGACGAAGGCAAGCAGGCGCTGTACTTCATCGAAGCCGGCGCACTGGTCGTGGCGATGCTGGCGGCGCTGGCCATCGTGCGCAGCCGGCTGGGCAAGATCCTGATCGCCATCCGAGACCGCGAAGATCGCGTGCGGTTCTCGGGTTACGACACCGCGCACGTAAAGGCCTGCATCTTTTGCGTGGCGGCGGTCCTGTCCTCCATCGGCGGCGCCTTCTTCACCCTGCAGGTAGGCCTGATCTCTCCGGGCGCCATTGGCGTGGTGGCGTCGATCGAGATGGTGATCTATGCGGCCGTCGGCGGCCGGCTGTCGATTCCCGGGGCCGTGGTCGGGGCCTTGCTGATCGGCTTTCTCAAGTCCTACCTGTCAGAGACGTTTCCGGAAGTCTGGCTGTATTTCCTGGGGGCCATCTTCATCGCGGTCGTCGTGGTCATGCCCAACGGCCTGGCCGGCGTGTTCGGCCAGATTCAGGCGCGCCGCGCCGCGGGGAGCGCGCGATGAGTGCCACCCTGGACCTGCAGGAGCCCGCCAGCATGGAAATGAGCAGCGACCGCCCGGCGCCCGGCGCCATCCTGAGCGTCGAGGACCTGACGGTCTCGTTCGATGGCTTTCGCGCAGTGGACGGCCTGAGCCTGCGCGTGGCGCAGGATGAGCTGCGCGTCATCATCGGCCCGAATGGCGCGGGCAAGACCACGCTGCTGGACATCATCTGCGGCAAGACCCGGCCATCGGCGGGCCGCGTTATGTTCCAGGGCCGCGATCTGGTGCGCATGGCGGAATTCGATATCGTGCGGGCCGGCGTCGGGCGCAAGTTCCAGACGCCGTCGGTTTATGAAGACCTGACGGTGCTGGAGAACTTCGAGATCTCGCTGCCGAACGCGCACGGGGTGGTCCGCTCGCTGCGGTTCCGGCGCACGGCGGAAATCCGCGAGCGCATCCAGGACATGGCCGCGCAGGTTTTCCTGCAGGACCGCCTGGCGGAGAAGGCTGGCCGCCTGAGCCATGGACAGAAGCAATGGCTGGAGATCGGCATGCTGCTGATGCAGAACCCGCAGCTGCTGTTGCTGGATGAACCCGTGGCCGGCATGAGTCCGCGCGAACGCGAACAGACGGCCGAGCTCCTGGCGCGCATCTCGCGCGGCAAGTCGATGGTGGTCATCGAGCACGACATGGATTTCGTCAAGCGCATCGCGCACAAGGTCACGGTGTTGCACCAGGGACGTTTGCTGAGCGAAGGCACGGTGGGCGAAGTGCAGGCCGACCCGCGTGTGCTGGACGTGTACCTGGGCCATTGAGAGGAGGACGCGCCATGTTCCGGATCGACAGGTTGAACGTGAGTTACGGCGAATCGCACGTCGTCCACGATGTGTGCTTCGAAGTTGCGCCCCGGGAATCCGTGGCCATCATGGGCCGCAATGGCATGGGCAAGACAACCTTGCTCAAGGCGCTGATCGGCATGCTGCGGTCGGGCTCGGGCAGCATCCGGCTGGACGGCGTGGAGCTGGCCGGCATGGAGAGCTACCAGCGCGTGCGCAACGGGTTGGCCTTCGTGCCGCAAGGCAGGATGATCTTTCCCTTCCTGACCGTGGAGCAGAACATCCTGACCGGCGCGGAGCGCAGCGGCCTGAAGGCCGTGCCGGAATACCTGTACCGCTTTTTCCCGGTGCTGCACGAGATGCGCCGGCGCAAGGGCGGCAACCTGTCCGGCGGGCAGCAGCAGCAACTGGCGATCGCCCGCGCGCTGATTTCCGATCCGCGCGTGCTGATCCTGGACGAGCCCACCGAAGGCATCCAGCCCTCCATCATCAAGGACATCGCACGGATCCTGAACGCGCTGCGCGAGGAGCGCGGCTTCGCCATCGTCGTGTCGGAACAGATGCTGAGCTTCGCGCTGGACCTGGCCGACCGCTTCCTGGTGATAGACCGGGGCCGCATCGTGCACGAGGCCTGCCGCGAGAGCCTGGACCAGGACAAAGTCAGATCTTTCCTGACGGTATGACCGTCAACCACCGAGGAGCATTGTCATGAGACACGGAGATATCTCCAGCAGCAACGATTGCGTGGGCGTGGCCGTCGTGAACTACAAGATGCCGCGGCTGCATACCCGCGCGGAGGTGATGGAGAACGCCCGCAAGATCGCCGACATGGTCGTGGGCATGAAGCGCGGCCTGCCCGGCATGGACCTGGTCATCTTCCCCGAGTACTCCACCCACGGCATCATGTACGACGCCAAGGAAATGTACGAAACCGCTTCGGCCATTCCGGGCGAAGAGACCGCTGTGTTCGCCGACGCCTGCCGCAAGGCCAACGTATGGGGCGTGTTTTCGCTGACGGGCGAGCGCCACGAAGAGCACCCGAACAAGGCGCCGTACAACACGCTCATCCTGATGAACAACAAGGGCGAGATCGTGCAGAAGTACCGCAAGATCATGCCCTGGGTGCCGATCGAAGGCTGGTATCCGGGCGATTGCACCTATGTGTCGGAAGGCCCCAAGGGACTGAAGATCAGCCTCATCATCTGCGACGACGGCAATTACCCCGAGATCTGGCGCGATTGCGCCATGCGCGGCGCCGAGCTGATCGTGCGTTGCCAGGGATACATGTACCCGGCCAAGGACCAGCAGGTCATGGTGTCCAAGGCCATGGCGTGGATGAACAACGTCTACGTGGCGGTGGCCAATGCCGCGGGCTTCGACGGCGTGTATTCCTACTTCGGCCATTCGGCCATCATCGGCTTCGACGGCCGCACGCTGGGCGAATGCGGTGAAGAAGACATGGGCGTGCAGTACGCCGAGCTCTCCACCAGCCTGATCCGCGACGCGCGCAAGAACATGCAGTCGCAGAACCACTTGTTCAAGCTGGTGCACCGCGGCTACACCGGCAAGATCAATTCCGGCGAAGAGGCCACCGGCGTCGCGGCATGCCCGTACAACTTCTACGCCAACTGGATCAACGATCCGGAGGGCACGCGCAAGATGGTCGAATCCTTCACGCGGTCCACCGTGGGTACGCCGGAGTGCCCCATGGACGGCATCCCCAACGAGGACGCCAAGCACCGCTAGGCGTGCCTGCCGACCATCCGGTCCGTCCGGCCCGCCGCGCCGGACGGACGATTCCCGAGGACATGAATCGTGCCGTCTCCGCTCGAAACCTACCGGATTGCGCAAGAACCCTTCTACCGTCCCTCCGGGCGGGAAACCGCGCTGTACGAACATGCGTACGCGCACCGGCTGCCCATGATCCTGAAGGGCCCCACCGGTTGCGGCAAGACGCGCTTCGTGGAGTACATGGCCTGGAAGCTGGGACGCCCGCTGGTCACGCTGGCGTGCAACGAGGACATGACGGCTTCCGACTTGGTGGGCCGCTACCTGCTGGACGCTGACGGCACCGCATGGCACGACGGCCCGCTGACGCAGGCCGTGCGCCATGGCGGCATCTGCTACCTGGACGAGATCGTCGAAGCGCGCCAGGACACTACGGTGGTCATCCATCCGCTGACCGACGCGAGGCGCATCCTGCCCCTGGACAAGAAGGGCGAGGTGGTGCGGGCCCATCCCGACTTCCAACTGGTGGTGTCCTACAACCCCGGCTACCAGAGCAGCGCCAAGGATCTCAAGCCCTCTACCCGGCAGCGCTTCGTGGCGCTGGATTTCGACTATCCGGAGCCCGGGCGCGAAGCGGAGATCGTGGCGCACGAGGCCGGCATAGACACCGGCTTGGCGCAGCGACTGGTGCGCATCGCGCACAGTTCGCGCGAACTCAAGCGCCATGGGTTGGACGAGGGCGTGTCCACCCGTATGCTGATCTACGCGGGCATCCTCATCCGCGACGGCGTCAGTCCTGCCGAAAGTTGCGACATGACCATGACCCGCGCGCTGACCGACGACCCCGACATGGCCGCGGCGCTGCGGGCGCTGGTCGACGCGAACCTGGAATGAACATGCGAGCCGTCCTGTCCGCGGGGGAAGGGGCTGGCGCCGGCGCAGGCCTGGCCGGGACGCTGGATGACAAGCTGCGCCGGCTGGCTGCGCGCAGCGGCGAGGACCAGGCGGTCCAAGCGCGGCGCTGGATCGACGCGCTGCACGGCGAAGACCCCGATTGCGCCGCCGCGGTGGCAGAGCGGTTCGACCAGTTGATGGCGAAGTTGACGGCCGGCGGGCTGGGGCGCTGGATGCTGGCGGGCCTGCGGCGCTACGAGCGCCAGCCCGGTCCTCTGCGCGCATATTTCCAACTGCGCGACGCCTACGCCCGCGAGGCCTTGAACGGCGAAGCAGGCGCGCCGGAACTGGAAGCCGCGCAGGCCAGGCTGGCGTGGCTCTTGTGCGGCCTGTCGGGCAGGGGCATGACGGTCGAAGCCTTGCGGCGTCCGGCGCTGGATGGCCCGCCGTCGCGCCCCATTCTCGCGCCCTCGCACCTGCTGGTGCCGGACAGCTACACCGTGCTGGACGGCGCCGACCGCTGGGCGCTGTACCGCGCGGCGGTGGCGCATGCGGCCGCCCATCTGCGTTACTCGCCAGTGGCGCAGCCGGTACTGAGCCTCAAGCCCATGGGCGTGGCGGTGGTATCCGCCATCGAGGATGCGCGGGTGGAGCGGCTGCTGGCGGCCGACTATCCCGGCGTGCGGCGCTGGTTCCTGCCCTTCGTGCCGCCGCCGCCCGATCCGGCGGACTTGGGATTCGCGGCCCTGATCCAGCGCATGAGTCGGCTGTTGATGGATCCGTCGCTGCACGACGACAACCATTGGGTGAACAAGGCGCGCACGTTGTTCGAGGCGCAGGCCGCCGACCTGCGTGACACGGCGGCCTTCCGTCGCCTGGCGTCGGTGCTGGCGAATGACCTGGGCCAGATGCGGGTGCGCTTCAATCCGCAGCAGTACGCCGTACCCGTGCCCTACCGCGACGACAACGCCTATCTGTGGGACTACGGCGACGCGGCAGAGCCGCCGCCTGAGCTGACCCTGGGGTCGCAGGGTGTGGCGCCCGAGCGGCGCGACGCCGCGCCGCAAGGCCAGGAGCAGCCCGCGCCAGCGGCCAGCGAAACGGAACTGGGACGCTACCGTTATCCCGAATGGGACTACAAGCTGGACCGAAGCCGGCCGGACTGGTGCACCGTGATCGAGAAGCTGCCGGGTTGGACCGGCATGCCGCCGCCCGCGCCCGCCGGACCCGCGCAGCGCCTGGCCCTGCCGCAGTCGCGCCGCCTGAGCCGCGCGCGCCGTCTGAGGCGCCAATGGGAGGGCGATGACATCGATCTGAACGCCGCGATCGAGGTCTTGATCGACCGGCGCCTGGACCTGGCGCCCGACGCCCGCTTCTTCATGCGCCCCGGCAGCCAGCCTTGCGCCAGCAGCACCCTGGTGCTGCTGGACCTGTCGGCCTCGGCCAACGACCTGGCGTCCGAAGCAGGGGCGACGGTGCTGGAGTTGGAGAAGCGGGCGGCGATGCTGCTGGCGCAGGCCACATCAGGCGAAGGCGACCTGATCGCCGTGCACGGCTTTTGTTCGGACACGCGGGCGGCGGTGTACTACTACCGCCTGCTTGAATCCGGCGCCCCGGTCGCGGCGGCGTTGGGCCGCATAGGCGGCGCCCAGGCCCGTTATTCAACGCGCCTGGGCGCGGCGCTGCGGCATGCCGGCGCGCTGGCGCTGCAGGCGCCGGGAGAGCGGCGCGCCATCATCGTCGTCACCGACGGCGAACCCTCCGATGTCGATGTGCACGACCCGCGCTATCTGGTGGACGATGCGCGCGAGGCGGTGCTGGAACTGCGCGGGCGAGGCGTCAGCGTGCATTGCGTCGCGTTGGACGCGCAGGCCGAACCGCAGTTGCGCGCGATGTTCGGCTTTCGCGGTTACCGGATCGTGACGAACCCGGCGGCATTGCCGCAGGCGCTGGTTCGCGCCTATGCCAGGACCGCGCCATGACCACCCCAGGAATCCACGTGTTGACGGCGGCTGCGGCTGTGCTGAAACTGATGAACTCGACAAAGGATGGATGTCCGCGCCAGCGGGCCTCCCGATCATGGCAAACAAAGATCCTATCCGCGTAGGCGTGCTGTTTTCCGAAACAGGTGCCACATCGACCATAGGCCGGTCCCAGCTGCATGGCACCTTGCTGGCCATCGACGAGATCAACGAGGCGGGCGGGGTCGACGGCCGCGAGATCGTGCCGGTGCGCTACGACCCGAGATCGGACCCCGCCACCTACAGCGTGCTGGCTGAAAGACTCATCACGCAAGACCGCGTCAACGTCATATTCGGCTGCTACATGTCCAGCAGCCGCAAGGCCGTGCTGCCGGTGGTCGAGAAATGGAACCGCCTGCTGTTCTACCCCACGCTGTACGAAGGGTTCGAGTTTTCGAACAACATCATCTACACCGGCGCCGCGCCCAACCAGAACAGCGTGCAACTGGCCGAATTCATGACTGCCAACTTCGGCGCGCGGGTCTACCTGATCGGTTCGGACTACATCTATCCCTACGAGTCCAACCGCATCATGGGCGAACTCGTGCTGCAGCGGCAGGACAGCGCCAAGCTGGGCGAACGCTATGTGCCTTTGACCGCGACGGAACGCGACTACCGGGAGATCCTGGACGACATCCGCAACAAGCGTCCGGACTTCATTTTCTCCACGGTGGTGGGCAATTCCACGGCCTGCCTGTACCGCGCCTACGCGGACGCGGGATTCGATCCGAAGACCATGCCCATCGCCAGCCTGACGACCTCCGAAGCGGAGATCTCCCAGATGGAGCCCGAGGTCGCCGCCGGCCACTTCACTTCCGCGCCGTATTTCCAATCCATCGATTCCGACATCAACCGGCGCTGCCTGGAACGATTGCGGCGGCGCTTCGGGCATGACTGCGTGCCCAATCTCTGCTGGGAAGCGGCGTACTTCCAGATGCACATCTTCGCCAACGCTTTCCGCGACACCGGCACCGACGAGATCGCGCAGATCCTGCCGCGCGTGCTGCAAAGCGAATTCCAGGCGCCCCAGGGCCGCGTGCGCATCGACCCCACCAACCACCACACCTGCCTGTATCCGCGCGTCGGCCGGGTCAACGGCAAGGGCCAGTTCACCATCGTGCGCGAGGCCACGCGGCCCGTGCATCCCGATCCGTACCTGGTCACCCATTCGTTGGGCGACTGGACGGCCACCCTGAGTTCGCTGGATATCTGATGGGCGATACCGCCAGCCGCCAGCGCGCGGAGCGCGCGACGCCATCCCTGCTCAAGGACCTGCGTACGCTGCGGATCGCCGTCTATCATCCCGACGACGCCGACGGCCGCCAACTGACGCAGCAGCTGCAACGGATCGGCTGTCAGGTGCAGACCTTCTGGCCTCCGGCGCCCACGTTGCCCGAAGGGCTGGACGCGGTGTTCCTGGCCGTGCGGCCAGATGTGATCGACCTGGGCTTCGAATGGGCCAAGAGCGAAGACGCGCCCATGGTCATCGCCATCGTCACCTACGAGAATCCGACCATCGTCGAGGCCGTGTTGCGCATCGGCGCGAAAGCAGTGCTGCCTTCGCCCGTGCGCTCGTTCGGCCTGTTGTCTTCATTGGTGGTGGCGCGCCAGGTCTACGACGACATCAAGTCGCATGCCCGGCGCCTGCGCAAGCTGGAGGGAAAACTCCTGGGCGTGCGCCGCATCGCGGAAGCCAAGAGCATCCTCATGCGCACGCGCAACGTCACCGAGGACCAGGCCTACGACCTGATCCGCGAGCAGGCCATGAACAAGCGCGTCACTACTGAAGAAATCGCGGGCGCCATCGTCAACGCCAACGAAATCCTTTCGCTGGGCAAGTAGGGCGCGCCGCGCAGCTTCAGTACTTGCCCGTCAGCAGCTCGCCCGCGTTGGGCACGCGCGCTTCCAGGTCCAGCACCTTCAGCATGCGATAGACGGTGGCCGCGGCCGCCGTCACCACCGGCAGACCCAGGCGGTCCTGCACCGGCTGAATCGACGCCAGGGACGGCATCTGCACGCAGGCGGACAGCACCACCGCGTCCACGCCGCGCGTGTTCAGGCGTTCCACGTGGCTGGCCGGCGCCATCGGATCCTGCGCGCCAACCTTCAGGTTGTCGGGAATCTCCAGCGACAGGCTGTCCTGCACCTCGATGCCTTCGTTCTCGATGTAGTCCACCACCAGCTTGGTCAGCGGCTTCATGTAGGGCGTCAGGATAGCGACCTTGCGCGCGCCGATGGCGTGCAGGCCCTCCACCAGCGCGCCTGCGCTGGAGATCACCGGCGCCGGCGCGCCGTTGTCCACCGTGGCCTGGTGCAGGCGTTCCTGCGAGACGCGGTGATAGCCGAGCCCTTGGCTCATGATCGCCACCAGGCAGGCATAGCCCAGCACGTCCACGCGCGCATCGGACAGTTCCTGTGCGCAACGGTCCGACTCCCGGTCCATCGACGCCAGTTCCGCCGCCGTCACCTGCTTCATGCGCATGCGGCTGGAATGGAAAGTGAAACGCTCCGGCGCGATGGTCTCGCGCAGGCGCAGCATGGCCGGGATTTCCGTTTCCATGGTGGTGTTGGAACTGGGGACGATCTGGCCGATGCGCAGGGCGCGGGGGGATGCGGTCATGGCGATGCTCCTCGAAAGGCGTAAGAGGGCCGGCCCGCGGCGGCGCGCGGGAACCCGGCAATGCGGAATACGGATGTCAGCCGGTGGCAGTGCCTGCGGCGGTGAGCGCTGGTCTCATGGCAGGTCCCCGGATGTTTGTCGTGTGCTCTATTGGCAAGGCTTATTCTGGTCGCCGGGAACGATATTTTCCAATATAGTTTTTATCTGGTTTGATATCTTTCCCAAATAACTGGCCGCCATGGAAATCCGCCAACTCCGTTATTTCGCCGTGCTGGCCGAAGAGCTGAACTTCACCCGGGCCGCCGCGCGCCTGCACATCTCGCAACCGCCGCTCAGCCTGCAGATCGCGCAGCTGGAGCGCGAACTCGAGGTCAAGCTGTTCGACCGCAACAACCGCCGCGTCACCCTGACCGAAGCCGGCGAAGCCTTTCTCAACGACGTGCGCGCGCTCCTCGCCAGCCTGAAGGACGCCACCGTCCGAGCCCGCGCCGTGGACCAGGGCCTGGCCGGCCGCATCGAGGTCGGCCTGTCCGGCTCGCACTTCATGGGCCCGGTTCCCGCGCTGATCGCCCGCTACAAGGCCTCCCACCCCCAGGTCTCAGTCCTGCTCAACGAAATGAACCCCGCCGCGCAACTGGACGCGCTGCGCGGCCACCGCATCGACGTCAGCATCTCCCGCACCGCCGTCGACGACGAGGAACTACAGTCCATGCCCCTATGGCCCGATCCCGTCGTGGCCGTGCTCCCCAAGGGCCACCCTCTGTCCGCCCGCAAGCGGCTGGCGCTCGGCGACCTCGCCGGCGAGGCCTTCGTCATGCTGCGCCAGGACACCTCCGCCTTCGCCCGCGCGCTGGCCGAAACCTGCGCGCGCGCCGGCCTGCCCCTGTCCGCCGCCCAAACCGTCGCCGAAGTCCCGGCCCAGCTGGCTCTGGTCGCCGCTGGCCTGGGCGTGGCTTTGGTGCCGCGTTCCACATGCCGCCATGCAACCGACCGCATTGCCGTTTGCACGCTGCCCGCCGACATCGCGCGCGCCATGGTCTACGCCGTCACACGCCGGCAAGGCAGGAGACGCGCGCTGGATACGTTTCTGCAGACGGCGGCGCAGATGAAAGACGAATGATGACGACCATGCGGCCATCGCATGCGCTGCGAGACAGTCAAAGCAAGCCAGCCCCCTGCTGCGCGCAGCGCCATCACCAATCGCAAGACACCGCATAAGCCCCAGAAGGCCGTCCGCGCGGCCGCCCTGGGGCGAACCCCGCAAGATCTCGCCACCCACCCAGACCGAGGCGAGAACCCCAAGCAAGCAACTCTTCCCAGCGCCCGCCGAGATTCAGACAGCACAGCCTGGCGCGGCGGCCTTAAGAAACAAAAAGGGCCGTCCCAAATAGACGGCCCCCAAAGACGAACAAAGAAAGCACTCAGCCCGTCAACACACAATCCAAAGCCTCCGGCGCACCCAACCGCACCCGGAACTCCCTCAACTCATCCCGCCGGAACACATGCACAGTCACCCGATCCCCCACCCGGTACTGCGCCAGCAACAGTTCCAGCCCCGCCGGCGCATCCACCCGCAAGCCGTCCACCGCCACCAGCACATCCCCGGCGGACAACCCGCCCTTATGCCCCGCGCCGCCCTCCAGCACTGTCGCCAGCACCAGCGATTCCCCCTGCTTGCGCGTACGCACATCTAGCGAAGGAATATTGGCCGCCGTCTTCCATTGCAGCTTGATGCCCTGCGGCTCCAGCAACTCCGCCAGCGGCACATCCGCCGTCCCATAGGCATGGCGCGCGATGAAGCGCCGCGTATCCACGCCAGTGGCTTCACGAATCAGCGCCGGCAGTCCATCTTCCGGCAACCCTTGCGGCTTGCCCTGATAGAAATCGCGTCCGTAGCGGCTCCAAAGCAAGCGCATCACATCATCCAGCGAGTGCGCGCCACCCGTTTCCCGGCGGATCAGCAGATCCAGTCCCAGTGCCACCAACGCGCCCTTGGTGTAATAGCTGACCAGCGCGTTCGGCGAATTTTCATCCTGCTTGTAATAGCGCGTCCAGGCATCGAACGAGCTCTCCGCCACCGACTGCTTCAACCGGCCCGGTGTACGCGCCACGCTGGTGATGGTCTTGGCCAGCAGCCGCAGATAGTCAGGCTGCGTGATCGCGCCCGAGCGCAACAGCAGCAGATCGTCGTAATAGGACGTGAAGCCTTCGAATACCCACAGCAGACGCGTCAGATCGGGCTGCGAAAGATCGTAGGGCACGAAGGCTTCCGGCTTGATCCGCTTCACGTTCCAGGTATGGAAGTATTCATGGCTTACCAGGCCCAGAAAGCCGCGATAGCCTTCGCCCTGGCCTTGCTGGCCCATCACCGGCAGATCCTTGCGGGCCGTCATCAGCGCGGTGCTGGCGCGATGCTCCAGGCCGCCATAGCCGTCGCCCGTCACCATGGTCATGAACACATAGCGGTCCGAGCTGTCCAGGAACGGCGCGCGCTTGCTGCGGGGCTCGAAGAACGCAATCTGCGTTTCGCAGATCTTGCGCACGTCTTCCGTGATCCGTGCCAGGTCCAGATTGGGTGCAACGCCCGTGAACACCAGTTCGTGTTCGGCGCCATGCGCCACGAAGCTCGAAACCTGTGGCGTGCCCATCTCCACCGGATGGTCGATCAGCGCGTCATAGTCCGGCGCCAGGTACAGCCCGAAACCGTGGCGGCGCGCGGCGCCCTTGTGGCCGCGCGCTTCAGGCAGGCTGGTGTAGACCTTCCAGCCCTGGATCGAGCGCGGCGGCGCCAGGTCCACCAGGCAGGGCAGATGGTCCTGGCCATGCACGCGCAGGAACACGCTGGTGCCGTTGAAAAAGCCGTGGGTTTCGTCCAGATGCGCGCCGCGCACCGACAGGTCCCAGGCATAGACCTCGTACTCCACCCGCAGCGGACCCTCGCAGGGCGCGGCCTGCCAAGTGTGGTTGTCGATCTTCTCGACAGGCACGCGCCGCGTGCCCGAATAGGCCGTCAGCGATTCGATCTGGCGCGAGAAATCGCGGATCAGGTAGCTGC
Organism: Achromobacter aegrifaciens; assembly: GCF_902859735.1. GTDB lineage: Bacteria > Pseudomonadota > Gammaproteobacteria > Burkholderiales > Burkholderiaceae_B > Achromobacter > Achromobacter aegrifaciens. The sequence continues at coordinate 249,279 of NZ_CADIJY010000001.1, forward strand.
CCGGAATCCAGGCCGGCAGCGACAGGCGCTGGCCGTCGGGGGAGGGCGCGGCGATGCTTAGGGTTATCCGGTAGCGGTGTCCGGCCGGATCATGGGGCGCGAGGCGGTAAAGTAGCGGCAAAGCGTAGTCTTTTTCCATGGCCATATCTTACTTTCATACTTATTCGGAGACATCAATGAGCGAGTCGTTTGTGCTGGTCGAAACCCGGGGCCGCGTCGGCCTGCTGACGCTGAACCGTCCCAAGGCCCTGAACGCCTTGAACGATCAACTGATGGATGAGCTCGGCGCGGCCCTGCTGGCGTTCGAAGCGGACGCCGATATCGGCGCCGTGGTCATCACCGGCAGCGAAAAAGCCTTCGCCGCGGGCGCCGACATCGGCGCCATGAAAGACTGGTCCTACATGGACGTGTATGGCAGCGAATACATCACGCGCAACTGGGAAACCCTCAAGCGCATCCGTAAACCCGTGATCGCGGCCGTGGCCGGCTACGCCCTGGGCGGCGGCTGCGAACTGGCCATGATGTGCGACATCATCATCGCCGCCGACACCGCCAAGTTCGGCCAGCCCGAAATCAAGCTGGGCGTGATTCCGGGCGCGGGCGGCACCCAGCGCCTGCCGCGCGCGGTGGGCAAGGCCAAGGCCATGGACCTGGCGCTGACCGCCCGCATGATGGGCGCCGAGGAAGCGGAACGCGCCGGCCTGGTGTCGCGCGTGGTTCCGGCCGACAAGCTCATGGAAGAAGCCATGGACGCGGCCACCGTCATCGCCTCCATGTCCCTGCCGTCGGTCATGATGGCCAAGGAATGCGTCAACCGCGCCTTCGAAGGCTCGCTCAACGAAGGCCTGCTGTTCGAGCGCCGCGTGTTCCATTCGCTGTTTGCGACCGAAGACCAGAAGGAAGGCATGGCCGCCTTCACCGAGAAGCGCAAACCGGACTTCAAACACCGTTAATCCTTGTTACGCCCGGGCGGCCTGTCCGGGTGCACCAGGATCCGCCCCGCGCGCCCTCCCAGGGCGCGTTTTTTTGCGCGCTTCCAGGCCCATGAGCGGAGTTGCGCCTTGAAACGGTTCGGCAGCACCTTGTTGCAGAGTTCGGCCCTATCCTGAAAAAGCGTCACCGCGAGGTGCCGCGCCAGAGAGGCTTGCCCGAACTGGCAAGCCCGGCGCGGCGGCTCGCTTGCAGACAAAATCAATAAGGAGCCTTGCATGCGTACATCCATCGCTACCCGCCGCTGGTCCGCCGCGGTCCTTGCTGGCGCACTGAGCGCCTGCTTCGTCACCGCCGCCCAGGCGCAATCGCCGCGGCCTACTTTGCGCCTGGTGTCCGAGACGCCGTACCCGGCCGCCTCCGCGCCCGCGGCGCAGATGAGCGAGCAAGAGCTGCGCGACATCGCCATCGACGCCTATGTCTATGCTTATCCGATGGTGCTGATGGAGTTGGCCCGCCGCAAGGCCACCGCCGTGCAGACGCCGCTGGATGGCAAGGCGCCGGTGAACCAGTTCGGCCACAAGACCGCCTTCCCCGATCCGCGCGCGGGCGACGTGCCCTGGCCCAGCGCCGACGCGCTCTATTCCAGCCTCTGGTTCGACGTGTCGCGCGCCCCGCTGATCGTGAACCTGCCCGCGACCGGCGACCGCTATATGGTGTTGTCGGCGTTGGACATGTGGAGCGACGTATTCGCCTCGCGCGGCACGCGCACCAACGGCAACGGCGCTCAGTCGTTCGCCATCGTCGGCCCAGGCTGGCAGGGCAGCGTGCCCCCCGGCATGGACGTGATCCACAGCCCTACGGCCACCGGCTGGTTGATCGGCTGGACCCAGGCGGGCGGCCCGCAGGACTACGCGGCCGTCAATCAGATCCAGGCCGGCATGACCGCCAGCCCGATGGCCGCGCCTGTGCTCGCCAGGCCCGCTGCCAACCGCGGTTCCCGCAGCGCCTATCCGCAAACGGGGCCCGGCGTGGGTTCGGCGCCGATCGGCAGCGACCTGCCGCCGCCTATGCCCGTGACGGTGCCCGACGGCACGCCGGCCGAACAGGCGGCCGGCATGGACGCCGCCTCGTTCTTCACGCTGTTCTTCGACGTGATGCGCAGCAACCCGCCGCACGCCAACGACACGCCCATTCTGGACCGCATGCGCCGCATCGGCCTGGACAGCCGCCAGCCGTTCTCGTATGGCCGCCTGAGTCCGGCCGTGCAGCAGGCGCTGGCGCAGGCCCAGCCGTTGGCCGGCCGGCGCATCGCTGATGGCGTGTCGCGCCTGGGTACGCCCATGAACGGCTGGAGCACCGTGCTGTCCGGCATCGGTACCTATGGCACCGACTACACGCGCCGCGCCGCCATCGCCTATGCCGGCCTGGGCGCGCCGACGCCGGAAGACGTGCTGTACCCGGTCACGGTGTCCGACTCCAAGGGCCGCGCGCTGAATTCCGATGAAGACTATGTATTGCACTTCGACAAGGGGCAGTTGCCGCCGGTCAACGCATTCTGGTCGCTGCACGTCTATGACGACAAGCACGGCTTCGCCGACAATCCGGCCAACCGCTACGTACTGCGCAGCACCGATGGCCTGAAGTACAACGCCGACGGTTCGCTGGACATCTACATCCAGCGCCGCGATCCCGGCGAGCGCAAGCGCTCGAACTGGATCGCCACGCCGGCCGCCGATGCGCCGTTCCTGCTCAGCATGCGCCTGTACTCGCCGCAGGATACGGCGTTGGACGGACTGTGGGCGCCGCCGCCGGTCAAGGAGGATTGATCCTGGTTTGATGGTATAAAGCGCGGCCTCCATGACGGAGGCCGCGGTTCATTGAGCAGGGTTTGCGCAGCATGCTGCGAGGGGTGATTCGCGTCCCTAATTTCGGCCGATCCAAGCGTTGTTTGCGCCTTACAAACGGCCGAAAGTTCATTTGCTAGGGTAAAAAGAATCACGCTATACTCTGCGGGTTTGACGCTTGCGGGATAAGAACACGTAGCGGCTGACAAGTAGCGGGCACGGTGTTGATGAGCCTTTTGAAATCAACGACTTGGCGCCGGCTATGGGGGCAGCTACGGGCAGCGAGACGCGCCGGTTCTGATAGGGGCAAAGAAGCAAAGCGAGGAAGTTTGATGCAACAGAACTCCATGCAGCATGAAGTGCGGCAGGGTCCGGTTGACGGTCAGGGTCAGCAGCAAGCAATGTTTGACCACGACATGACGGATAAAGTTCTGGTTCTCAGTGACGCGGATCGCGCGGCGCTGAATGCTCAAGCTAGCCGCGGGCTCCTGTTGGCATTGGCAGCGCAAGGTGCCATGGGGCTCGCAGCAGCAGTAATTGCGGGGGTTGTCGGAGGGGCGGCGGCAGGTTGGTCGGCGCTGGCGGGGGCGGGAGCGTATTTCATTCCCAATGCGTTGTTCGCATTGCGCCTGGCTGTCAGCGTACGGGCCGGTAAGGCCAGTCCCTTTACCTTTCTCTCTGGTGAGTTGATCAAGTTGTTCGCAACGGCGCTGCTGTTGTGGCTGCTTTCGCGTGTGACGCAGGATAGCCTCGTATGGCCTGCCGCGTTGCTCGGTCTGATACTCACATTGAAGGGCTATCTCCTGCTCTTGATGTTCCGCAAGTTGTCATAGCGCCGAGCAGGTTTACGGCAAACGAAATCGTGGAATCGTCCGGTTCGCAAGGGCCGGGCACAGCAAATAGGGTAGGATTCAAATGGCTGCTGCCAGCGACGTGTCGCCTCAGTCCGCGTATATTCAGCACCACCTGGTGCATCTGAACAATACGGGTGAGAAACAGAGCGCTATCGCTCAGTTCGACATCATCAACTACGACTCGTTGTTCTGGTCGGGCCTGATGGGTCTGATCGTCATTTTCTTCCTGTGGCGCGCTGCGCGCCGCGCCACCAGTGGCGTGCCGGGCCGTTTCCAGGCCTTCGTGGAAATGATCGTCGACATGGTCGACGACCAGGCCAAGGGCATCGTCCACAACGCCAAGAGCCGTCTTTTCATTGCCCCGCTGGCGCTCACCGTGTTCCTCTGGATCATCCTGATGAACGCGCTGGACCTGCTGCCCGTCGACCTGCTGCCCTCCATCTGGCGCCTGACCGGCCTGGGCGCTGAGCACGGCGATCCGCTCTACTACCACCGCATTCTGCCGACCGCCGACCTGAACGTGCCGATGGGCATGTCGCTGGGCGTGCTGCTGCTGATGTTCTACTACGGCATCAAGATCAAGCACCCGGGCGGCTTCGTCAAGGAACTGTTCACCGCGCCGTTCCACGCGCACGGCATCGGCGCCATCGTGCTGGCCCCGTTCAACCTGCTGCTGAACCTGATCGAATACGCCGCCAAGTCCGTGTCGCTGGGCATGCGGTTGTTCGGCAACATGTTCGCCGGCGAACTGATTTTCATGCTGATCGCCCTGCTGGGCGGCGCCTGGACCGGCTTCAACGGCGCCAGCATCGGCCTGGGCATCGGCCACATCCTGGCCGGCTCCATCTGGGCGATCTTCCACATCCTGATCGTTCTGCTGCAGGCCTTCATCTTCATGATGCTGACGCTGGTGTACCTCGGCCAGGCTCACGAAGGCCACTGATCCCCCGAATTTCCCATGCTGGCCACCCGGCCAGCATGGGATAGCAAGATTATCTTGCATTGAGCAGTACCCCTTATTTTTCAATTTTTGACTTCAGATTTCTAACCAAGGAGTTGTCATGACCAACGTCGCTTTCGTTGCCCTCGCTTGCGGTCTTATCATCGGTCTGGGCGCTATCGGCGCTTGCATCGGCATCGCACTGATGGGCGGCAAGTATCTGGAAGCCTCGGCTCGTCAGCCTGAACTGATGAACGCTCTGCAAACGAAGATGTTCCTGCTGGCTGGCCTGATCGACGCGGCATTCCTGATCGGCGTGGGTATCGCCATGCTGTTCGCCTTCGCCAACCCGTTCGTCGGCTAAGGCACCGCCCGCCGGCGAAAAGGCGGGTCATGACGCTGGCGGCGATGTGGGTGCAAGCTCCGTCGCCGACTAGCAAAGTATCGAGTGCTCCGTGACGCCCCTTTCCGGGTGCGGTCGGAGCCGCAAGGTGTTAAAGGAACGACCGTGAATCTGAACGCGACGATCATTTTCCAGATGCTCGTGTTCTTCGTTCTTGGCTGGTTCACGATGAAATTCGTGTGGCCTCCCCTGACGAAGGCGATGGACGAGCGCCGCCAGAAAATCGCCGACGGCCTGGCCGCCGCCGAGAAGGGCAAAGCCGATTTGGCTCAAGCCCAGGCGCGCGTCAGTCTGATCGAGGCTTCTGCCAAGTCCGAAAACCACGCCCGCATCATCGAGGCCGAGAAGCAAGCCGCCTCCCTGATCGAGCAGGCCCGCCGTGAAGCGGAAGCCGAACGCGCCCGTATCGTGGCGCAGGCTGCCCAGGATGCCGCGCAGGAAGTCCAGCGCGCCCGCGACCTGCTGCGCGACGACGTCGCTGCGCTGGCCGTCAAGGGTGCTGAACAGATCCTCAAGCGCGAGGTTGACGCCCGCGCACACGCCGAGCTGCTCAACCAGCTTCGCGCGCAGCTTTAATCCGGGACCGTCATGGCTGAACTTTCCACTGTTGCCCGGCCCTACGCTGAAGCGCTCTTCAGCGCGGCGCGCGACGACCGCGCCGGCTTGCCGGCCTGGTCCGATCTGGTCAGCGAACTGGCTCAGGTCGCCTCCAACCCCGACGTGCGCGAGGCCATGGCCGACCCGCGTCTGGGCGACAAGCAGCGCGTCGAGCTGTTCTCCGGCCTGGTAAAGGCCGAACTGCCTCAAGCCGCCCGCAATTTCATCGAGCTGCTGGTCGAAAACGACCGGCTGCTGCTGCTGCCCGACATCGCCGCGCAATTCGCGGTGCTGCGGAATCGTCACGACGGCACGGCGCAGGCGGAAATTACCAGCGCGTTCGAAATGAGCGATGCCCAGGTCAAAGAACTGGTCAGCGCGCTCGAACAAAAATTCGGCCTCAAGCTCAAGCCCAGCGTCACCGTTGATCCGTCGCTGATCGGCGGCGTGCGCGTGGCCGTCGGTGACCAGGTGCTCGATACTTCCGTACAAGCCCAATTGGCCCGCATGCGCGATCAGCTCGCCGCTTAAGGCAACTAACAGGATTCCAGGAGTCAATATGCAACTCAATCCCTCCGAGATCAGCGAACTGCTCAAGAGCCGCATCGAGGGCCTGGGCGCTTCGGCTGATGTCCGTACTCAGGGCACCGTCGTGTCCGTGACCGACGGTATTACCCGCATCCACGGCTTGTCCGACGTGATGCAGGGCGAAATGCTCGAATTCCCCAACAACGTTTTCGGTCTGGCGCTCAACCTCGAGCGTGATTCCGTCGGCGCCGTTATTCTCGGCGACTACACCGGCGTTTCCGAAGGCGACCAGGTCAAGACGACCGGCCGCATTCTGGAAGTTCCGGTCGGTCCCGAACTGAAAGGCCGCGTGGTCAACACGCTGGGCGAGCCGATCGACGGCAAGGGCCCGGTCAACGCCAAGGCCACCGACATCATCGAAAAAGTGGCGCCTGGCGTTATCGCCCGCCGCTCGGTGTCGCAGCCGCTGCAAACCGGCATCAAGGCTATCGACTCGATGGTGCCGATCGGCCGCGGCCAGCGCGAACTGATCATTGGCGACCGCCAGACCGGCAAGACCGCCGTCGCTGTCGACACGATCATCAGCCAGAAGGGCAAGGGCGTCACCTGCGTGTACGTCGCTATCGGCCAGAAGGCTTCGACGATCAACAACGTGGTGCGCAAGCTGGAAGAGCACGGCGCGATGGAATACACCATCGTCGTGGCCGCTTCGGCCTCCGACTCGGCCGCCATGCAGTACCTGGCCGCCTACGCCGGCTGCACGATGGGCGAATACTTCCGCGACCGCGGCGAAGACGCCCTGATCGTTTATGACGACCTGACCAAGCAAGCCTGGGCCTATCGCCAAGTGTCGCTGCTGCTGCGCCGTCCGCCGGGCCGTGAAGCCTACCCGGGCGACGTGTTCTACCTGCACTCGCGCCTGCTGGAACGCGCTGCCCGCGTGAACGAAGAGTACGTCGAGAAGTTCACCAACGGCGCCGTCAAGGGCAAGACCGGCTCGCTGACCGCGCTGCCGATCATCGAAACCCAGGCAGGCGACGTGTCGGCCTTCGTTCCGACCAACGTGATCTCGATCACCGACGGCCAGATCTTCCTGGAAACCGACCTGTTCAACGCCGGTGTCCGCCCCGCAATCAACGCCGGTATCTCGGTGTCGCGTGTGGGTGGCGCTGCTCAGACCAAGGTCGTCAAGAAGCTGTCCGGCGGTATCCGTACCGACTTGGCGCAGTACCGTGAACTGGCCGCCTTCGCGCAGTTCGCTTCCGACCTGGACGACGCGACCCGTCGCCAGCTGGAACGCGGCAAGCGCGTGGTGGAACTGCTCAAGCAGCCGCAATACCAGCCGCTGCAAGTGTGGGAACTGGCCGTCACGCTGTACACGGTCAACAACGGCTACCTGGATGAAGTGGACGTGGCCCAAGTGCTGTCGTTCGAGAAGTCGCTGAAGGATCAACTGAAGGCCAAGCATGCGGCCCTGATCCAGCGCATCGAAGACACCAAGGAACTGTCCAAGGATGACGAAGCCGAATTGGCCGCCGCCATCCAGGAATTCAAGAAGCACGGTGCTTTTTAAGAAAGTGATGGGTTAGGCGTCCGCGACGCCTCACCCATCCTTCCCGGATGGATGAGGCGCCAGCGGAACCCATCGGCCAGTCTTCACAGGAAAGCGCAATGCCCGGAATTAAGGAAATCCGAACCAAGATCAAGAGCGTGCAAAACACGCGCAAGATCACCAAGGCGATGGAAATGGTCGCCGCATCCAAGATGCGCAAGGCGCAGGAGCGGATGCGTGCTGGCCGTCCGTATGCCACCAAGGTGCGCGAGATTGCTGCGCACCTGATGCAGGCCAACCCCGAGTACAGCCACCCGTACCTGGTCGAACGCGAAGTCAAGGCGGTCGGCGTGATCATGGTCACGACCGACAAGGGCCTGTGCGGCGGCTTGAACACCAACATCACCCGCGTGACGTTGGGCAAGCTGAAAGAGTTCGAGAAGAACGGCATCGCCGTGCAAGCGACCGCTTTCGGCAACAAGGGCGTGGGCGTGCTGACCCGCATCGGCGCCAAACTGGTTTCCCAGGAAGTGCAACTGGGCGACAAGCCGCAACTCGACCGCCTGCTGGGCGCGATCAAGGTGCAGCTGGACGCCTACCTGGAAGGCCGCATCGACGCGCTGTACGTGGCCTCGACCCGCTTCGTCAACACGATGAAGCAGGAGCCGTTGTTCTTGCGCCTGCTGCCTCTGGCCAGCGGTTTGGATGATCCGTACCAGACGGGCGCTGATAGCCTGGCCAAGACCTCGGAAGTGAAGTCGGACTACAGCTGGGATTACATCTACGAACCCGACGCCCGTAGCGTGATCGACGACCTGCTGCAGCGTTACGTTGAAGGCCTGCTGTACCAAGCCGTGGCCGAGAACATGGCTTCGGAGCAGTCGGCCCGGATGGTCGCCATGAAGGCGGCGTCGGACAACGCCAAGAAGGTCATCGGCGATCTGCAACTGGTCTACAACAAGACCCGTCAGGCCGCGATCACCAAAGAAATTTCGGAAATCGTAGGGGGCGCTGCCGCCGTTTGAGGCAGGCAGCATCCCGTCAAAAGCTATCAAGCAAGGAATCGACATGAGCAACGGAACCATCGTTCAGTGCATCGGCGCCGTGGTGGATATTCAGTTCCCCCGCGATCAAATGCCCAAGATCTACGAAGCGCTTACCCTGGCCGACGAGGGTTCCTCGTTCGCCGAAAAGGGTCTGACGCTGGAAGTGCAGCAACAGCTGGGCGACGGCGTGGTGCGTACCATTGCGCTGGGCTCCAGCGACGGCCTGCGCCGCGGCATGAAGGTCACCGGCACGGGCGCCCCGATCTCGGTGCCCGTCGGCACCGGCACGCTGGGCCGCATCATGGACGTGCTGGGTCGTCCCATCGACGAAGCCGGCCCGATCCAGCACGACGAAAAGCGTGGCATTCACCAAGCGGCTCCCCGTTTCGACGAGCTGTCGCCGTCGGTGGAACTGCTGGAAACCGGCATCAAGGTTATTGACCTGGTTTGCCCGTTCGCCAAGGGCGGCAAGGTCGGCCTGTTCGGCGGCGCCGGCGTGGGCAAGACCGTCAACATGATGGAACTGATCAACAACATCGCCAAGCAGCACAGCGGCTTGTCGGTGTTCGCCGGCGTGGGCGAGCGTACCCGCGAAGGCAACGACTTCTACCACGAAATGGAAGAGTCGAACGTTCTGGACAAGGTTGCGATGGTGTTCGGTCAGATGAACGAACCCCCGGGCAACCGTCTGCGCGTGGCGCTGACCGGCCTGACCATGGCCGAGAAGTTCCGCGACGAAGGCCGCGACATCCTGTTCTTCGTGGACAACATCTACCGCTACACCCTGGCCGGTACCGAAGTGTCGGCACTGCTGGGCCGTATGCCGTCGGCAGTGGGCTACCAGCCCACGCTGGCCGAAGAAATGGGCAAGCTGCAAGAGCGCATCACGTCGACCAAGACCGGCTCGATCACCTCGATCCAGGCCGTGTACGTCCCTGCGGACGACTTGACCGACCCGTCGCCTGCCACGACGTTCCAGCACTTGGACTCCACCGTCGTGCTGTCGCGTGACATCGCCGCCCTGGGTATCTACCCGGCCGTGGACCCGCTGGATTCGTCCAGCCGCCAGCTCGACCCGCAAGTCGTGGGCGAAGAGCACTACGCCGTGGCCCGTGGCGTGCAGCAAACGCTGCAGCGCTACAAGGAACTGCGCGACATCATCGCGATTCTGGGCATGGACGAACTGTCGCCGGAAGACAAGCAGGCCGTGGCCCGCGCCCGTAAGATCCAGCGCTTCCTGTCGCAGCCGTTCCACGTTGCAGAAGTGTTCACCGGTTCGCCCGGCAAGTACGTTCCGCTGGCCGAAACCATCCGTGGTTTCAAGATGATCGTGAACGGCGAGTGCGATGCGCTGCCGGAACAGGCCTTCTACATGGTCGGCTCGATCGACGAGGCCTTCGAGAAGGCCAAGAAACTGCAATAAGGAACCGATATGGCTACCCTGCATGTGGATGTCGTCAGCGCAGAGGAAGCGATCTTCTCCGGTGAGGCGAAGTTCGTGGTGCTGCCTGGCGAAGCGGGTGAACTGGGCATTCTGCCCGGCCACACCCCGCTGATTTCGCGCATACGCCCCGGGACGGTCAAGATCGTTCGTGCCGACCAAGGCGAGGAAAACATCTTCGTCGCCGGAGGCATTCTGGAAGTGCAGCCGGGCAGCGTGACGGTTCTGGCCGACACGGCTATCCGTGCCGCCGACCTGGACGAAGCCCGCGCCCTGGAAGCGCGCCAGAAGGCCGAACAGGCCCTGGCCAACGCCAAGGACAAGGCGGACATCGCCGTGGTCGAAGCGGAACTCGCCATGCTGGCTGCGCAAGCCATCGCGGCGCGCAAGCTGCGCCAAGGCGGCCGTTCGCACTAAGCGGCGAAGCTGTGCCCCGGGGTTCGCCCCGGAATCGAAAGAAGCGGCCTCAGGGCCGCTTTTTTCATGCCTGTTTTTTCATTGCCGAGTGAAGGTCCGCCGTCCTTTGTGCGGGCCGCAATGCGATCACTACGAATAGCTGCACGCCGGTTGCAACAGTAGCCTTCAATCTTCCTAGTCAAGCGTAGGGGGAAGCGTGCGAGAAGTCCTGGATTGCGGGGTATTGCTGGCGCCCGGCCATGATGGGCCGATGCGCGATCTGGTCGCGCTGCACCCGGCCAGGCAGACGCGCGTGCGGCTCCATCTGGTGTCGCTGAGTCCGGTGCGCTATGCGACCGCGGGCATGGCGGCGCGCGATGCCGTGTCAGGCGCGCAGACCGACGCCGACGCGCAGGCCGACAGCCAGGAAGCGGACGTGCAGGCGCTGGCCCGGCTGGCGGTGGCGCTCAGGCGCTACGACTGCTGCATCCTGCCGGTGGCGCCATCATCGCTCGCCTGGACGCGCATGGCGCTGCAACAGGCGGGCAGCGCATTGAGCACGCCGGTGCTGTTGCTGATCTCCGATGTGAAGGCGCCCGCGATCGAAGACCTGCTGAGCCTGGGCGCGTCGGATTTCATCATGCAGCCGGCCTGCCTGGAAAGCATGCGGGTGCGGCTTGGCCGCCTGGCCGGCGCGGCGCACGGGCGTGGCGCGGCGCGGGCGGATATCCGCGAGCCCACGACGGCTTATCGCGAGGCGCGGATGGAACTGGGCGCGGACGGGGCGCCGAGGCTCGCTGCGTTGCACGCCCGGGTGCCACAGGATCTGGTAGAGCAAACCTTGTCGGGCATGCGCAAACCGCATCCGCGGCCTGCGCATGAATCCTTCCGCATCGCGAAGGCGCGGGTGGTGGACGGCTTCGAGCGCGACTATATCCGGCTTGCGCTGTCGCGCCATGGCGGCAACGTGGCGCAGGCGGCGCGGGCTTGCTGCAAGCACCGGCGGGCGTTCTGGGCGCTGATGCGCAAGCACGGCATCGAGGCGGCGCCGTACCGGCAGGCCGCGCAGGAGCGGGGGGCCTGAAGCGACGGACCTGCGGGCGGTCGGTCGACGCACGGCCAGCGGGCGGGGCGCCGCGCGCGCAGCCTTGCCCCTGAAAGCGCCCCGCTTGCGCGCCGGCAAGTCCGGCGCAGAGCCTGGCTGCGACTTGTCAGCCAGGGGAAGTAAAATCACGGCTTCCGATCATCGAGGATAGTCGTGTCTGCTTCCGTACTGAAGAACGATGTGTTCTTGCGCTCGCTGCTGCGCGAGCCCGTGCCCTATACCCCGATCTGGCTGATGCGCCAGGCCGGCCGCTACCTGCCTGAATACCGCCAGACGCGGGCCCGCGCAGGTTCCTTCATGGGCCTTGCTCAGAACCCGGACTACGCCTCGGAAGTCACGCTGCAGCCGCTGGAGCGTTTCGACCTGGACGCGGCCATTCTGTTCTCGGACATCCTGACGGTGCCGCACGCCATGGGCCTGGGCCTGGACTTCGCCGAAGGCGAGGGCCCGCGCTTCGCCCGTCCGGTGCGTACCGAAGAAGACGTGGCGCGCCTGGAAGTGCCGGACATGGACAAGCTGCGCTATGTATTCGATGCCGTGCGCACGATCCGGCGCGACCTGGACGGCAAGGTGCCGCTGATCGGCTTTGCCGGCAGCCCCTGGACCATCGCCTGCTACATGGTGGAAGGCCAGGGCAGCGACGACTATCGCCTGATCAAGACGATGCTGTATGCGCGTCCCGACCTGCTGCACCGCATCCTCGAAATCAACGCCGAAGCCACGCTGCAGTACTTGAACGCGCAGATCGCCGCCGGCGCCCAAGCCGTGATGCTGTTCGACAGCTGGGGCGGCGTGCTGGCCGACGGGCTGTTCCAGCAGTTTTCGCTGGCCTACACCCGCAAGGTCGTGGCCGGGCTGACCCGCGAACACGAAGGCCGCCGCGTGCCGGCCATCGTCTTCACCAAGGGCGGCGGCCAGTGGCTGGAACAGATCGCCGCTTGCGGCGCCGATGCCGTGGGCCTGGACTGGACGGTGGATCTGGCCGCCGCGCGGCGCCGCACCGGGGACTCGGTCGCGTTCCAGGGCAACCTCGACCCCATGGCCTTGTTCGGTGGCGGACCCGCCATCCGTGCCGAGGCGCGGCGCGTGCTGGACGCGTTCGGACCGGTCGGCAAGGGCGGCCACGTGTTCAACCTGGGCCACGGCATATCCCGCTTTACTCCGCCAGAAGCCGTAGCCGAATTGGTTGATGAAGTCCACCAGCACAGCCGTTCGCTGCGAGGGTAAGTGAGTGGACGCTTCGGTCTACAGGGCCGGAGCAGGAGGGTCCCTGATGACACTTGTGCACAGCAAGATTGCCCTCGGGGAAAACCCTTTAGATGCTAGTTTACAATCTCGGAAGCTCTCATAAGTCATTGTTTTAAATGGTGAAATGAGAGTTTTCAACAAGATTTCGCAAGTTTGCGCAATCTTGTCAAATTCCAATTTCCGATGTTGCTCCTGCCTTTTCCCCAAAGTTATCCACAGGCGGAAAATGGAGCGCGCCGGCATCATCCGGGATCATCCTTCTACATGCTCCGTCCTAGCACCCATGTCTGAAACGCTGTCGAACACGACCCCCGCGGTCTGCTGGGTGCGGGTGGCGCTGGACGTGCCCCTGCCGGGTCCGTTCGACTACCGCAGCGACGCGCCGGTGACGGTGGGCCTGCGGGTCATCGTGCCGTTCGGCCGCCGCAAGCTGATCGGCGTTGTGGTGGACAACCCGGCGGAGCCGTCCTTCGACCCCAAGCAGATCCGGCCGATCGAAGAGGTGCTGGATGACCTGCCGCCCTTCGACGAGGACTGGCTGCGCCTGGCCCGCTTTGCCGCTGACTACTACCAGCGGCCGCTGGGCGAGGTGATGCTGCCCACGCTGCCGCCGCCGCTGCGCAAGCCCACGGCCTACCAGGGCAAGCGCTCGGCGGGCGGACCCGTGGCGCGCCTGGACGGGCGCAAGCGCAAGACGGCGCGCGCGCCGGCCCAGGCCGACCAGCCGCCGGAGCTCAACGACGCCCAGCGCGAGGCGGTGGACGCCATAGGCGCGCTGGACGGGTTCAAGCCCGTGTTGCTGCACGGGGTGACGGGCAGCGGCAAGACCGAGGTGTACCTGCGCGCGGCCGAAAGGGTGCTGGCGGCGGGACGCCAGGTGTTGCTGATGGTGCCCGAAATCAACCTGACGCCGCAGCTCGAAGGCGCGCTGCGCGCGCGCCTGGAGGCACTCGTTGGACCGGACGGTCTGGCCGTCATGCATAGCGGCCTGTCCGATGGCGAACGCTTGCAGGCCTGGACCCGCGCCCAGCGCGGCGAGGCCCGCATGCTGCTGGGCACGCGCATGTCGGTGTTCGCGCCCTTGAGCCAGCTGGGCCTGATCGTGGTGGACGAGGAGCACGACGCGTCCTACAAGCAGCAGGACGGCTTGCGCTATTCGGCGCGCGACCTGGCGGTGTGGCGCGCCCATGACCTGAATATTCCAGTAGTGCTGGGGTCGGCCACGCCGTCCCTGGAGACCTGGCAGCATGCCGAGCGCGGGCGCTACCTGCGCCTGACCCTGCCGGGCCGGGCGCGCGCCAGCAGCCTGCCGTCCATGCGCCTGATCGACACGCGGCGCCTGCAACTGAAGCAGGGCATGTCGCCGCAACTGCTGGATGCCATCGGACAGCGCCTGGAACGCAAGGAACAGTCCCTCATCTTCCTGAACCGCCGCGGCTATTCGCCGGTGCTGCATTGCCAGTCCTGCGCGTGGGTCAGCAATTGCCCGCGCTGCACTGCATTTACCGTCCTGCACCGTACCGACGGCCGCGGCCATCGCCTGCAGTGCCATCACTGCGGCTACCAGGCCCCGGTGCCGCGCGCTTGTCCCGAATGCGGCGACCAGGACCTGGCGCCCATGGGGCGCGGCACGCAGCGGGTGGAAGAACATCTGGCGGAATTGTTTCCCGAGGCGCGCATCCTGCGCATCGACGCCGACAGCACGCGCAAGAAGGGCAGCGCCGAAGCGCTGTTCGCCTCGGTGCATGCCGGCGAGGTGGACATCCTGGTGGGCACGCAGATGGTGGCCAAGGGCCACGACTTCGCGCGCCTGGGATTGGTGGGCGTGCTGAATGCGGATTCCATGTTGTTCGCGCATGACTTCCGCGCGCCCGAGCGCCTGTTCGCGCAGCTGATGCAGGTGGCGGGCCGCGCCGGCCGCCATCAAGGCAACGGCGAGGTGCTGATACAGACCAACTACCCCGAGCAGCCGGTCTATCAGGCGCTGCTGCGGCATGACTACGCGGGCTTTGCCCGCCATGCCCTGCACGAGCGGGAAAGCACCGGCCTGCCGCCTTTCGTTTACCAGGCCCTGCTGACCGCGGAGGCGCGCGAGCTGAAGGTGGCGCTGGAATTCCTGGAGCGGGCGCGGGCCTTGCCCGAGGGTGAATGGGCGGCCGATTTTCCAGGCCTGGACGCCATCATGCTGTACGACCCGGTGCCGCTGCGCGTGGTGCGCGTGGCCAATATCGAGCGCGCCCAGTTGCTGGCGGAAAGCAGCAGCCGGCCGGCTTTGCAGGCCTTCCTGGCGTCCTGGTCGCACCACCTGCCGTACCTGGCCAACGAGGCCCGCGTGCGCTGGCAACTGGAAGTCGATCCGTTGGAAATCTGATCGGCTGCGGCCGGGGCCAATGCGCCGTCGATCCGATTGTTCTATGATCTTTCTCCTCTATCGCGCCGGCGCGGCAGGCCCGCCGTGGCGGCTGCGCCCGTCCCCTTTTTCTCGCGTGTTACCGGCCCGCTGACGGGCGGCCGCAAGCTTCGTGCTTGCTGGCCGCAGCTTCAATGCGGCCGCCGCGATGCATGATCACCTGACTCGAATGTCCGCCAGCGAACCTATAGCCCAAGGCATGAACCCCGCTCAACGCGAAGCGGTGCTGTACCTGGACGGCCCCTGCCTGGTGCTGGCCGGCGCCGGCAGCGGCAAGACGCGCGTGATCACGCAGAAGATCGCCTACCTGCTGCGCGAGTGCGGCTATATGGGGCGCAACGTGGTGGCGCTGACCTTCACCAACAAGGCCGCGCGCGAGATGGACGAACGCGTGAAGACCCTGGTGGATCGCAAGCTGTCCAAGGGCCTGATCATCAGCACCTTCCATTCGCTGGGCGTGAAGATGCTGCGCGAGGAGGCGCGCAACGCGGGCCTGAAGCCGACGTTTTCGATCCTGGACGCCGACGATGCCATGGCCATCATCCAGGAACTCTTGAACACGACCGACAAGGCCCGCCTGCGCCACGTGCAGGGCATCATCTCGCTGTGGAAGAACGGCTTGATGGAACCGGACGATGCCGCGCGCGAAGCCATCACGCCGGCCGACGTGGAGGCGGCCAACGTCTACCGCAGCTACGCCGCCACGCTGGCCGCCTACCAGGCGGTGGACTTCGACGACCTGATCCGCATCCCCGCGCTGCTGCTGGCCAACAACGAAGAAGTGCGTACCCGCTGGCAGAACCGCGTGCGTTATCTGCTGGTGGACGAATACCAGGACACCAACGTGTGCCAGTACCGCCTGGTGCAGCTCCTGACGGGTTCGCGCGCCATGTTCACGGCGGTGGGCGATGACGACCAGGCGATCTACGCCTGGCGTGGCGCAACCATCGAGAACCTGGCCAAGCTGACCACCGACTACCCCAACATCAAGCTCATCAAGCTGGAGCAGAACTACCGGTCGGTGCAGCGCATCCTGGCGGCCGCAAACCAGGTGATTGAAAAGAACCCCAAGCTGTTCGACAAGAAGCTGTGGTCCGATCTGGGCGTGGGCGAACCCATCCTGGTATCGGCCATGGACGGCGAGGAGCAGGAGGCCGAATCCATCGCCATGAAGGTGTCGGCTTCGCGCTTCGAGCGCCAGGCGCAGTGGAAGGATTTTGCCATCCTGTACCGCAGCAATCATCAATCGCGCATCCTGGAACAGGCGCTGCGCAACCTGAAGATCCCGTACACGATCTCGGGCGGGCAGAGTTTCTTCGACAAGACCGAAGTGCGCGACGTGCTGGCCTATCTGCGCATCCTGGCCAACGACGACGACGATCCGGCCTTCATCCGCGCGGCCACCACGCCCAAGCGCGGCATCGGCCAGGCCACCTTGCAGACGCTGGGGCAGTACGCCGCAAGCCGCGAGCTGTCGCTGCTGGCGGCCGTGGCCGAGACCGGCCTGGAAAGCCTGCTGGCGCCACGGCAGCTGGAGCCGCTGCGCACCTTCACCGAGTTCATCCGCCGCATGCAATGGCGCGCGGGCCGTGGCGCGGCCGATGCGAAGGACGCCGCGCCGTCCGAGCCCGCGGGCGTGCTGCTGGACGATCTGCTGGAAGCCATCCAGTACGAACGCCATCTGTACGAGCTGTTCGAAGAGCGGCCCGCGCAGACGCGCTGGCAGAACGTGCTGGAGCTGACCGGATGGCTCAAGCGCAAGGCCGAAGAAGACAACATGACGCTCTTCGACCTGGTGCAGCATGTGGCGCTGGTCACCATGCTGGAGCGCGGCGAGGAAGAAGAGCCCGATGCGGTGAAGATGTCCACCCTGCATGCTTCCAAGGGGCTGGAGTATCCGCACGTGTACCTCGCGGGCGTCGAGGAAGGCTTGCTGCCGCACCTGGGCAAGGATGACGAGGTCGGCGATCCGGCGCGCGCGGCCGAGAACCTGGCTTCGCGCATCCAGGAAGAGCGCCGGCTCATGTACGTGGGCATCACGCGCGCGCAACGCAGCCTGAACCTGAGCTGGTGCAAGCGCCGCCGCCGCGCGCGCGAGGACCTGGTGCGCGAGCCTTCGCGCTTCATCGAGGAAATGGGCCTGGGCGATGTGCGCATGCAGGAAGACGCGGCCACCGCCGCAATGAATCCCAAGGAGCGCATGGCCATGCTCAAGGCGTTGCTGAAGAAATAGGGGCGGGGCGGCGGCTTGTGGAAAGCCGCGGCCTGCTCCTACACTGGACTGCGCCCGCCCCGCCGTCCGGGGGCGGCAATTCCGTGGATCGAAGGAGCGCGCCATGTGTCGCTGGCTGGCTTATACCGGTAGTCCCATACAGATGGAGAGCGTGCTGTTCAAGGCCAAGCACTCCCTGATCGACCAGAGCCTGCACTCGCGGCTGGGCGCCACCACTACCAATGGCGACGGCTTCGGGCTGGGCTGGTATGGCCGTCAACACGAAGGCCGGCCGCCGGAGCCGCCGTTCCGCTACCGCAGCGTGCATCCGGCCTGGAACGACCGCAATCTGCGGGAAGCGGCGCGCGCGATCCACGCGCCGCTGTTCGTGGCGCACATCCGCGCCGCCACCGACACGCCCGCGCAGGAAACCAACTGCCATCCGTTTCGCCACGGCCAGTGGCTGTTCGTGCACAACGGCGTCATCCGCGACTATCCGTTGCTCAGGCGCGACCTGATGCTGATGATCGCGCCGGCCTATTTCGGCTCGCTGGAAGGGTCGACGGATTCCGAGGTGATGTTCCTGCTGGCTTTGAGCTTCGGCCTGGAGGAAGACCCGCTGGCGGCGCTGGCCCGCATGGTGGGCGCGGTGGAAGAGACGGGCAGGCGGCATGGCGTGGCGCAGCCCATCAACATGACGGTGTGCGCGCTGGACGGCCAGCGGCTGATCGCCGTGCGCTATTCCAGCGAGGCCGATTCACGCACGCTGTTCCACAACACCTGCGTGCGCCATCTGCGCCAGCTATATCCCGACAATCCGCAGATCGCGGCGCTGGATGATGACGCATTCCTGCTGCTGTCGGAGCCCTTGACCGAGATGCCCGGCGCCTGGGAGGAAGTGCCCGAAGCTACCGCCATCATCGCGGGCGGCGGCACGGTGGCGCACTATCCGTTCGTGCCGGTGCCGCCGGGCGCCTGAGCCGGGCCGGGCTTCAGTGGCCCGTATGCAGGGCCGGATTCAGCGTGCCCCAGGCGGCGGTGCGCACCAGACACTCCACGGCGCCGGTCTGAGAATTGCGGCGGAACAGCAGGCCTTGCTGACCCGCCAGCGAGGTGGCCTTCACCACCGCGCCTTCCGGCGTCAGCACGCGCGTGCCGGCGGTGACGTAGCAGCCGGCTTCCACCACGCAGTCGTCGCCCAGCGAAATTCCTATGCCCGAGTTGGCGCCCAGCAGGCAGCGCTTGCCGATGGATACCACCTGCTTGCCGCCGCCGGACATGGTGCCCATGATGGATGCGCCGCCGCCGATGTCGCTGCCGTCGTCGACGATGACGCCGGCGCTGATGCGGCCTTCGACCATGGACGCGCCCAGCGTGCCGGCGTTGAAATTGCAGAAACCTTCATGCAGCACCGTGGTGCCGGGCGACAGATGCGCGCCCAGGCGCACGCGCGCGGTGTCGGCGATGCGCACGCCGCTGGGCATGACGTAGTCGGTCATGCGGGGAATCTTGTCCACGCCGCGGATTTCCAGGATCTGTCCGGAGGCGCGCAGATGCCAGCGCAGCGCATCCACCTGATCCACCGCGCAGGGCCCGGCCGACGTCCAGGCGACGTTGGCCAGCACGTTGAACAGGCCGTCCAGGTTGGCGTCGTGCGGACGGATCAGCCGGTGGCTGAGCAGGTGCAGGCGCAGATAGGCGTCGTGCGCATCGACCGGCGGTTCGTCCAGCGACGAGATCGCGGTACGCACGGCGACGATGTCGACCTTGCGGCGGGTGTCGCGGACCAGGGCGGTGGGCACATGTTCGCCCAGCGCGGCGCGGGCTTCCTCGGGCGACAGGTGGCGGGTGCCGGTGGCCGGCGAGTTGTCGGCCAGCGAGGGACGCGGATACCAGGTATCCAGGATGGCGCCGTCGGCGGCCAGCGTGGCGACGCCATAGGCGATGGCGCTGAGGGGCTTGGGGGAATCGGCCATGATGAAAGAGGAAGTGCGCAGTCTGGGTGCGTAATTCTAAGGCGAAAGGGCCGCGGTTTTCAGAGGCTGCCGAAGGCCCAGCGCAGGCTCAGCGACCCGGTGTGTTCGCGGTTGCCGCCGCCATACTGGCCGCCGTAGGCCAGGCCGATGACGGCCGAGCGCGACACGGCGATTTCCAGGCCGGCGCCCGCCAGCGCGGCGGACCGGGCGATGGGCGCGCCGGCGACCGTCAGCACGCTGCCGCCGTCCAGCACCAGGGTGGTTTCAGGTTGTACGTCGCCAAAGGCGCGGCGCCAGCCCAGTGTCGCGTGCAGTCTGCCGAAGGTGGGGCCGAGCGCGAAGCCGGTCTGGCCGCGCAGGCCCAGCGTGGTGGTGGTCTGCCGGATCCGTCCCGCGTCGGCCGAGAGCGCGGTGAATCCGCCCGATTCGCTGAAGCTGCGCGTGCGCACGTTGCGCACCGCCAGGCCCGCGAATGGCTCGATGGTCGCGCTTTCCGACAGCGCCAGCTCGTAGCCCAGTTCCGAAAAGGCCTGCGCGGTGTAGGCGCTGAAGTCGGCGGTCAAGGTCTGCCGGGCGATGCCGGGCATCTCGAAATGCCGCCGGGTGTCGATGTCGTGCCAGGTGTAGGAGGCGGCCGTCAGCAGGTTCAGCTTGCCGGGGCCGGCGTCGAACGACTTCTTGCCGTAGATCCCCGCGGTATAGCTGTATACGTCCACCCGCGCATCGGCCGCGTCGATGCGGACGCGGCTGCGGGTGGCGCCCAGCGCGCCGCCCAGCCGCCAGCCGGCGCCCGCGTCGAATTCGCCGCCGCCATACAGGCCGGTGGTGCGTTGCTTGATGCGGGCCGTGTTGGCGCCGCCTTCCAGCGTCTGCCAATTGTCGACGACGACGAGCCAGCCCGGCTGGGCCGGCGCGGGACGGGCCGGACGGTCGGCCAGCAGGCTGCGGTCCGGTTCGGCCTGTCCGGCGTGCGCGTGCGCTGCGCCAGCCGCGAACAGGACCTGCATGGCGAACGCCCGCGCCAGCAGCCGCCGGCGCACGGCTATCGGTGGCGGCAAGGACTGTTTACGCCAGTTCTTTCAGCAGCAGTTCCCAGAATTTCATGCGCTGTTCCAGCGTCGAAACCAGGATGTACTCGTTCAAGGTGTGCGCGCCGTCGCCGTCGGCGCCCAGGCCGTCCAGCGTCGGGATGCCCATGGCGGACGTGAAGTTGGCGTCGCTGCCGCCGCCCGTCATGGGCGCGTCTTCCAGCAGGAAGCCGGCGCGTTCGGCATAGCCCTGCACCAGCGCCAGCAGATCGGCGGCGGCTTCGGTCTTCACCATGGGCGGACGGTTCAGCTCCACATCGATGTCCAGTTCCACGTCCGGACCCACGGCGCACAGCTCGCGCATGCGGCGCAGCACGTCTTCGGCGGCGCCCATGTCGGGCACGCGGAAGTCGACCACGCAGCGGCACAGCGCTGGCACGGTGTTGGTCACGGTGCCGCCGGCGATGGTGCCGACGCTCACGGTGATGCCGCGGTCATAGTCGGTCATGGCTTCCAGCGCCAGCACCTGATGGGCCATTTCGCGGATGGCGCTGCGGCCCTTCTCATGCTGCATGCCGGCATGGGCCGGACGTCCCTTGACGTTCAGGTTCAGCATGCCGGTGCCCTTGCGCGCCGTGACGCACTTGCCGCCGTTGGGGCGGGCGGGTTCGCAGACCAGCGCGTACTTGGCGTTGGCGGCAAAGCGCTCGATGTGCGCGCGCGACGCGTGGCTGCCGGTTTCTTCGTCGGGCACCACCAGAAAGTCCACCGGCAGCTGGGTCGCGCCGGGGCGCGCCAGGCCGGACAGCGCCGTCAGCGCCAGGTAGATGCCGGCCTTCATGTCGTAGCCGCCCGGCCCATAGAGGCGGTCGCCTTCGATGCGCACCGGGTTCTCCAGCAGCGTGCCCACCGGATGCACCGTGTCCATGTGCGCCAGGATCAGGATGCCGGGGCGCGTGTCGCCGGGGGCGCGGTTGGTCGCGTACAGCAGCGGACCCGTGGTCGGGCCCAGGGACGATAGCTCCACCGTCAGGCCGGCGGCCGCGGCGTAGTCGGCGATGATGCGCGCCATGGCGGCGATGCCCTCGGGGAAGTTCGAGGGCGATTCGCATTGCAGCCAGCTCTTGATGCCGGCGACGATCTGTTCAGTGCTCTGGGTGTTGGACATGACGGTATCGGATATCTGCAACGAAGAAAGTGGAGGCGGTCAGGCGACCTGCTGGCCGGCCAGGCGGGCCAGTTCGGCGGCGTCGGGCATCTTGCCGTCGAACCAGAGGCTGGCGCAGACGGCGGACATGGCGCGGCCGTCGTGGCCGATGCCCGGTACGACCTGCAGCTTCCAGCCGAACGGCACGCCGCGGCGCTCGGCTTCCTTGCGGCCGAACTCGAAGTAGTTCTGCGCGCGTGCGAAACGGTGCGGACCCTGGCGCATGGCGGCGGGTTCGGACGGCAGGTTGGGGTCGTCGGTGGCGATGTCCTGGTCGCCCGCCAGGATGGTCATCGGATAGGCCAGCAGCTTCACCAGGTGGTCTTCCGTCATGCCTACGCCGTCCATGCCTTCAGGGAAGGGATAGTCGAACGTGGGCAGCGTGTACCAGCCCGGGTTGCCGGCAGCCACGGCCTTGAACGGCGCGTGCGACTGGCTGCTCATCAGGCGGTGCACGAACTGGCCGCCGGCGGAGTGGCCGAACAGGTAGACGTTCTGGCCGTCGGTGATTTCGCCAGCGATCAGGTCCTTGATGACATTGCCCACCAACGCGTAGGTCCAGCCGTCGATGTGGCGCGGATTGCCGCCGGCCGAGAACACGCGGCCGTTGTTGTAGCTTTCCACGCCGGGCCAGATCTCGTTGGAGAAGGTCAGCGCCACGATCAGCAGCTTGTGCTTGTCGGCGGCTTCCACCCAGAAATCGCGGTACTCGTCGCCGTTGCGCAGCACGCCGTGCTGCACGATGACCACCGGCATGTCGGGCGTGTAGCCGTAGGGGCGGTAGGTCTGCAGCTTGAAGGGGCGGTCGGAGTTGCGGTCCTCGTCCACATACAGGATGGCGTTGCGGCCGGCATGGCCCAGTTCGATGGCGATGCGGTCGACGTTGGACATCTCGGAGGGTTTCATCAGGCGTTCGCCTCATTCAGGTGGCAGGCCGACCAATGGCCTGCCGAGATTTCTTTCAGGACCGGCGCCTGCTCGCGGCAGCGCGGCATGGCGTGGGGGCAGCGGGGATTGAAGGTACAGCCCGGCGGCGGATTCAGCGGCGACGGGATCTCGCCCTTGATCGGTGTGAACTTGCGGCCGCGGCGGCCCACGTCCGGCACCTCGGCCATCAGGGCCTGGGTGTAGGGATGGTTGGCGCGCGCGAAGATCTCGGCCGACGTGGAGATTTCCACGATCTTGCCCAGGTACATGATCGCCACGCGGTCGGAGATGTGCTTGACCACGCCCAGGTCATGGCTGATGAACAGGTAGGTGAAGCCGTGCTGTTCGCGCAGGTCCATGAACAGGTTGATCACCTGCGCCTGGATCGACACGTCCAGCGCGGCCACGGGCTCGTCGCAGACCAGGAACTTCGGCGCCACCATCAGCGCACGCGCGATGCCGATGCGCTGGCGCTGGCCGCCCGAGATCTGGTGAGGGAAGCGGTCGCGGTACTCGGGGTCCAGGCCCACTTCCTTCAGCGCCTGGTCGATGCGCGCGGGAATCTGGGCGGCGGGCGCCAGTTTGTGGACCTTGAGCGATTCGCCCAGGATCTGGCGCAGGCGCTGGCGCGGATTCAGCGAGGCCTGCGGATCCTGGAAGATCATCTGCACGCCCAGCGTGTAGGCCAGCTTGTCGGCGCCGCGCAGGCGGCGGGCTTCCTGGCCCTGGTACAGCAGCTGGCCTTCAGTCTGGCCATGCAGGCCGGCAACGACGCGGCCCAGCGTGGACTTGCCGCAGCCGGATTCGCCGACCAGGCCCACGACTTCGCCGCGCTTGATGGACAGGTCCACGCCGTTGACCGCATACACGGTGCGGCGGTCGATGGGACGGCCGGTCAGGGCCAGGATGCGCTGGGCCAGGTCGGGCCGCTGCTCGAAGCGCTTGTGGACGTTCTTGAGCTCGATGACGGGGGTATCGGCTTGGCTCATACCGGCTGGGCCTCGCGGGTAATCGGCACGTAGCAGCGGTAGTTGCGCGCGCCTTCGGTGGTGACAGTGGGGGCTTGTTCGGTGCAACGCGTGACCGCGCTGGTGCAGCGCGGGCGGAACGGACAGCCCGATGGGCGGCCGGCGAGGCTGGGCGCCATGCCGTTGATCTGGTGCAGGCGCGCGCCGGGCTGGGTGGCGCCGGGCATCGAATCCAGCAGGCCCTTGGTGTAGGGGTGGCGCGGCGCGTCCAGCACTTCTTCGACCGGGCCGCTTTCGACGATGCGGCCGGCGTACATCACGGCCACGCGGTCGGCCAGTTCAGCCACCACGCCCAGGTCGTGGGTGATCCAGATCAGCGCGGTGTTGTGTTCGCGGCAGATCTCCTGCATGCGGTAGAGGATCTGGCCCTGGATGGTGACGTCCAGCGCCGTGGTCGGCTCGTCGCAGATGATCAGGTCGGGCTTGTTCAGCATGGCGATCGCGATCGCCACGCGCTGGCGCATGCCGCCCGAGAATTCGTGCGGATAGCTCTTCAGGCGCTTTTCGGGCGAAGGAATGCCGACCATGGCCAGCGCCTCGCGGCAGCGTTCCTCGGCTTCGGCGCGCGGCACGTCTTCGTGGGTGAGGATGGCTTCCATCATCTGCTCGCCGATGCGCAGCACCGGATTGAGCGTCATCAGGGGATCCTGGAAGATCATGGCGATGCGGTTGCCGCGCAACTGGCGCATCTGCTCTTCGCTCAGCTTGCGCAGGTCCGTGCCCTTGAACTTCACTTCGCCGTCCACCACTTCCCCGGGCGGGTCGATCAGGCCCAGGAGCGAAAAGCCGGTGACGGATTTGCCGGAACCCGATTCGCCGACCAGGCCGACGATCTCGCCGCGGCGCACGGTCAGGTCGACGCCGTCGACCGCCAGCCACGCGCCGGCTTCGGTATGGAATGCGGTGCGCAGGCCGCGCACGTCAAGAATGTTTTCGCTCATTTCAGTTGCCCATTGCGCCAACCGCGGCGCATGTAATGGAGATAGCTCCATCGGGATGCCGCGGAGCCGGCTTTGCCGGTCCGCAGGCATGCCCCCTTGAGGGGGAAGCGCGCAGCGCTTCGGGGGTGGGCCTCATCTCTTCGGGTCCAGGCTTTCGCGCAGGCGGTCGCCCACGATGTTGATGGAGAGGATCAGCACCAGCAGGGCGATGCCCGGGAACAGGCTGATCCAGTAGTCGCCCGACAGCAGGTACTGGAAACCGTTGGAAATCAGCAGGCCCAGCGACGGTTCGGTGATGGGCACGCCCACGCCCAGGAACGACAGCGTGGCTTCCAGCGCGATCGCGGTCGCGATCTGGATGGTGGCGAACACCATGACGGGGCCCAGGCAGTTGGGCAGCAGGTGGAACAGCATGATGCGCCAGGCGGGGAAGCCCAGGTTGGCGGCGGCTTCCACGTATTCCTTGCGGCGTTCCTGCAGGGCGCGGCTGCGCATGATGCGGGCGTAATGCCCCCACTGCACCAGCACCAACGCCAGGATCACCTTGTCGACCCCTCGCCCCAGCACCACCAGCAGCACCAGCGCCACCAGGATGGTCGGAAAGCCCAGGATGAAGTCGACGATGCGCATGAGCACGGTATCGACCACGCCGCCGACATAGGCGGCTACCAGGCCGATGGCGCCGCCCACGGCGGTGGCCAGGACCACGGCGGACAGGCCCACCATCAGGCTGATGCGCAGGCCATACAGGATGGCGCTGAGCATGTCGCGGCCCTGGTCGTCGGTGCCGAGCCAGGCGATGCTGCCGTCCATCAGCGCCTGGCGCGGCGCCAGGCGGCCGTCCATCAGCGAAAGGTTGGCGAGGTCGTAGGGATTCTGCGGCGCGAAGAAAGGCGCGAAGACCACCAGGACGATCAGGATGGTCAGCGCGATGACGGAGCCGCGCACCGTCGGGCGTGCGTGCAGTTTCTTCAGGATGGAGGCGCGCTGGGGCGTCTCAGCCAGGGGCTGGACGGTGCGGGTGCGGCCGGGATTCGGAGTTTGAGCCATGGCGGATTATTGAGCGGGAGTCACGAGCTGCACGCGCGGATCGAGCGTGGCGTACAGGATGTCCACAACCAGGTTGATGATCACGAAGATCAGGGTGACCAGCATCACGTAGGCCACCACGACCGGGCGGTCCAGCTGGTAGACGCTGTCGATCAGCAGCTTGCCCATGCCTGGCCAGGCGAACACGGTTTCGGTGATGGTGGAGTAGGCGATGAGGGTGCCGAATTCCATGCCGATCACGGTGACCACGGGGATCAGGATGTTGCGCAGGATGTGGCGGCGCACGATGCGGCCGGGCTTGACGCCCTTGGCGCGCGCGAACTTCACGTAGTCCTGGCTGCGGGCCTCGACCACGCCGGACGCGGTCAGGCGCAGCACCAGGGCGATGTTGGCCAGCGCCAGGTTGATGGCCGGCATGATCAGGTGCGACCAGCCATCGGCAGTCAGGATGGACAGCGGCACGCCCAGCACGGTGACCGTGTCGCCGCGGCCGGTGGCGGGCAGCCAGCCCAGCCATACCGCGAACAGCAGGATCAGCATCATGCCTTGCCAGAAGTTCGGCAGCGAAAAGCCCAGCACCGAAGTGGCCATGATGCCGCGGCCCAGCGGCTGGTCGCGGTACAGGCCCGCGATCAGCCCCAGCGGAATGCCGAACACACAGGTCAGCATGATGGCGACCACCACCAGCTCGAACGTGGCGGGGATGCGCTGCACGATCAGCTCGATGGCGGGGATGCCGTGCACGAAGGATGTGCCCAGGTCGCCGTGCAGCGCGCGCCACAGGAATCCTGTGTATTGCTGCCATACCGGCAGGTCCAGGCCCAGGCGGGCGATCATCGCCTCGCGTGCGGCCTGGCTGGCTTCGGGGCTGACCAGCAGTTCGATCGGATCGCCCACGGCATAGACCGCGAAGAAGACCACGACCGAAACGGCCAGCAGCACGAACAGACTCTGTATCAGTCTGCGTAGGATGAACAAGGCCACGAGATTATTTCCTTGGTGGGCTCAGGGTTTGCGGGCGCCGCGTAGGGTCTTACTTGGCGGGCTTGGCCGACATGGCCAGGGTGTACTGGTCGGCGCGGCCTTCATAGGTCAGTCCCTTGCGGAACGCCCAGATGCTGCTTTCGAAATGCAGGGGAATGCTGGGCAGGTCGGCCAACGCCAGCGTCAGCGATTCCTGCAGCAGCTTTTCGCGCGCGGCCGGGTCCACGGTGACGAGGGCGCGCTTGAACACGCGGTCGAACTCGGGGTTGTCATAGCCGCCGTAGTTGCTGGTGCCCAGGCCGTGTTCCTTGTCGAACGCGCTGACCCAGTATTGCAGGAAGGACGAGGCCTCGCCGGTTTCCGACGACCAGCCGCCCATGGCGAAGCTGAACTCGCGCTTGGCGCGCTTGGGGAAGTAGACCGAGCGCGTCATGGTGTCGACGGTGGTCTTGATGCCCACGCGCGACAGGTATTGCGCCACTGCCTGCGTGACCTGCGCATCGTTGATGTAGCGGTCGTTGGTCGATGAGACGGTCAGCTCGAAGCCGTTCGGGTAGCCGGCTTCGGCCAGCAGCTTCTTGGCGGCGGCCGGGTCGTACTTCAGCGCGGGCGGGTTGGGCAGGGTGCCGAACATGCCGTCAGGCAGGAACTGGTTGGCCGGCGTGGCGGCGCCGTCCATGATGCGGTCGGCGATGGTCTTGCGGTCGATGGCCATGGAAATGGCGCGGCGCACGCGCACGTCCTGCAGCGGGTTCTTGCCGTCCGCGGCTTTCACGCCAGGGCTGGGATTGCGCGCCACGTCGGGCTGGAAATACACCACGCGCACCGACGGGGTGATGACGTGGCCGAAACCCGGCGTTTCCGAAATGCGCTTCACGTCGCGCGCGGCGGGATTTTCGATCAGGTCGAAGTCGCCCGCCAAGAGGCCGGTCAGGCGCGGGCCAGCGGCAGGCACCGGCACCAGCTTTACGTCCTTCCATGCCGGCTTCGCGCCCCAGTAGGCGTCGTTGCGCGTCAGTTCGATGGCGGTGCCCTTGACGTAGCTCTTGAGCGTGTAGGGCCCGGTGCCGATCACGGAGCGGCCGGTGTTGAAGTCGGCCACGGTAGGCCAGGAGCCGGTGACGCCGCACTTGTTCTTCAGGTCGAAGCTGATCGGGCCATGTTCTGCGATGCCGTTCCACAGCATGCCCATGCGGGTCAGGTCGTTGGGCAGCAGCGGATAGGGCTGGCGCGTCTTGATCACCAGCGTGTTGCCGTCGCGCACCTGCACGTCGGCGAACTTCTGCACGATGGAGGGGTACGAGCTGCTGATGGACTGCTCGTTGTTGACCACGCGACAGAAAGTGAACAGCACGTCCTGCGCCGTGAAGGGCTGGCCGTTGGAAAACTTGACGCCATCGCGCAGCGTGAATTCCCAGGTCGTGTCGTCCACCGGCTTCCAGGCCGTGGCCAGGCGCGGGATCAGGTTCATCTTGGCATCCTGCCCCACCAGCGTCTCGAACATGTGCGAGGTCATCGCATCGTTCGGCGTGGCCTGGTGGTAGTGCGGATCCATCGACGTCGGCTCGGACGACAGGCCGATCCGCAGAACGCCGGCGGCATCCTGGGCGATGGCCGCGGTGGTACAGGCGGCCATGGCGAAGGCCGTGAGCATGCTGCGGTAGAGCGTCTGGGCAGACATGGATTTTGTCCCTTTGTTGTATTGGTTATGGTGTTGCGGGGCGGCGTTCCTGGCGGGCCGCCGCGGGTCTTCAGGCGATGGGCTGCGCCAGCCGGACGACGGTCACGCCGGGCCGCAGATTGGCGGTGGAAGGCATGATCAGCACGCAATCGTCATAAGGCGTGACGACGGGCTCGCCCTCGGACCAGCCGATCAGGTCGCCGGCGCGGGCCAGCGTTTCCAGGCCCTTCCAGGGTTGGGCGAAGCGGAAATCGGCGCTCTTGGCGGCGATCGCATGCGTCACGCGCAGTGCGCGCTGCGTGGACGCGGCGGGGGCGAACCAATCCGCGGGCAGGTCGCCGCGGTCCACCGTGCCCGCTTCCACCAGGAAGCGCGCCATCTGGTCGACAGCCACGCCGCGCGCTTCGGGCGCGCCATGGAAGCCGCATTCGATCAGCAGGGAACGGGTGCCGTTGTCGCCGGCTTCGCCGAAGCGGCCATAGTCGCGCATGCGCACGCCCGCGGCGTGGCCGGCGTCGGCGATGATGGTGGCGGGGTTGCCCAGGGCCAGCGCCAGGTCGATATTGCGTTGCTCCATGCCGGTCAGCTGCAGCGGCACGTCGGAATTGCTCATCGAATGGAAATCCAGCAGCCAGTCGGCCTGCTCGACCCAGGGCTGGATCTCGGCGGCGCGGCGGCGTTCCTGGCTGGTCGGCACGCTCAGCTTGTCGTCGCTCCAGACGCGGTTCATGTCTTCGTCGACGAAGCGCGCGGGCGCGTAATTCGCAGGGTCGAAGCGATCGAACGCCGCCAGGTTGCAGAACGCCAGCGTCAGCGAACCGCGGCGCGGGCGCAGGCCCGCCGCCAGCGCGTCCTTCAGCGCCCAGGCGCCGCAGAGTTCATTGCCGTGGATCAGCGCGCTCAGCATGACGCGTTTGCCCGGCACGCCCGAATCGAAATGCCAGACCCCCGGGGTATCCGTGTTGCCCACCCGCTCTGCCGACAAGTTCGGACAGGCAAGTAGAAATGGACGCGGTGTGGACGCGGGGGCGGACGTGGGCATGGGAACTCCGATGAAGCGACGGGATTGTATAGGCGATGGCGCTGGGGGGGCGGCTAGCGGCCGGCATGAGCGGGCGCCGCGGCGCGACGGGCGCTGAAACAGGCTGCTAGCACGGGTTTTCCCTTATATATAGGGCGCATCAGGCGCGCGCCGCCTTTGAGTATTGGGCGAATTCTAGGAGCTTGGCTGCTTTCTCTACAATTAGAATATTTATCTCGAGCTTTGCAGAAAAGGCAAAGCTTGTTCCCCATTCCCATTCTCTGAGAACCGCGAGGGCTGACGTGCACGGCATCGCCTTGAAGTATTTTCTGGAGGTCGCCCAGGCGGGCAGCCTGAGCGGCGCGTCCGAGCGCCTGCATGTGGCGGTGTCTGCCATCAGCCGGCAGATCGCCAAGCTGGAGGAAGAGGCGGGCGCGCCGCTGTTCGAGCGCGCCGCGCGCGGCATGGTCCTGAGCGAAGCGGGCCAGTTGCTGCTGGCGCATGCCCGCCGCACCATGCTGGAAGCCGATTCCGTGCTGCAGGAAATCGCCGCCATCAAGGGCGCCGCGCGCAACGAGATCCGGGTGGCCTCGGTCGAGGGCGTGGCGCGGATCTTCCTGCCCTCGGTGATGGCGCGTTTTCGTCGCGACTGGCCCAACATCCGCTTCGACCTGCACGTGGGGTCGCCGGCCGAAGTCAGCCGCCGGGTGGCCGAAGGCAGCGTGGAACTGGGCATGGTCTTCATCGCCGAACGCATCGGCGGGGTCAGTCCGCGCTATTCGCGCCGCGCGCCGGTGCATGCGGTGATGGCGGCCGACCATCCGCTGGCGGGGCGCGCCAGCGTCAGCCTGCAGGATCTCAGCCAGTATCCGCTGGCGCTGACCGGGCCGGGCACCACCACGCGCCAGCTGTTCGAGATGGGCTGCGCGCTGGAGTCGGTGCAGCTGGAGCCAGCGCTGACCTGCAACGATTCCTCGCCCTTGCACGGCTTCGTCTTCGGGTCGGACGCCATCATGCTCAGCGGCTATATCTCGGTGGCCTGGAGCCTGCGGCGCGACGAGCTGATCGCCGTGCCGATTTCCAATGCCGAGCTGCAATCGCGCACCCTGCAGATCCAGGTCATGCCGGGCCGGGTGCTGCCGCCAGCGGCCGAGGCCTTTGTCGAATTGCTGGCGCGGGAGCTGGACGACGCGCTGCAAGGCAGGGCGGCCGCATAGTCCGCCAAGGATGCTGAAGTCCTCCGCCCAGGCAAAAAAAACGGCTGCCCTGGGGCAGCCGTTCTTCGTTCAGGCGGACCTGATTACTTCTTTTCGGGCGTGACCGAAGTGGCCAGCGTGTACTGGTCGCGGCGGCCTTCGTAGGTGATGCCCTTGCGGAAGGCCCAGATGCTGCTTTCGAAGTGCAGCGGGATCAGCGGCACGTTGTCCAGCGCGATCTGGGTGGATTGCTGCAGCAGCTTCTCGCGCTTGGGCGCGTCCACCGTCACGATGGCTTCCTTGTAGACCTTGTCGAAGTCGGCATTGCTGAAACCGCCGTAGTTGCTGGTGCCCAGGCTGTTGGGGGAATCCAGGGATGCCACCCACAGCTGGAACAGGGCCGAGGCTTCACCCGTTTCCGCCGGCCAGCCGCCCATCGAGAAGCTGAACTCGCGCTTGGCGCGCTTGGGGAAATAGATGGAGGCCGTCATGGCGTCCACATTGGTCTTGATGCCGACGCGGGCCAGGTACTGGGCCACGGCTTGCGCCACCTGGCCGTCGTTGACGTAGCGGTCGTTGGTCGACGACAGGGTCAGTTCAAAGCCGTTCGGGTAGCCGGCTTCGGCCAGCAGCTTCTTGGCGCCTTCCGGGTCGAACTTGATTTCCGGCGCCTGGGGCAGCGCGCCGAACATGCCGTCGGGCATGTACTGGAAGGCGGGCGTGGCCATGCCGTCCATGATGCGGGCGGTGATGGTCTTGCGGTCGATGGCCATCGAAATCGCCTTGCGCACGCGCAGGTCCTGCAGCGGGTTCTTGCCGTCGGCGCTCTTGACGAAGGGGCTCGGGTTGCGGCCCACGTCAGGCTGGAAGAACACCAGGCGGGTCGACGGGGTGGCGACGAAACCGAACTTGGGGTTGTCCTTCAGGCGCGGCAGGTCGCGGGCGGCGGGGTTTTCGATCATGTCGAAGTCGCCGGACAAGAGGCCGGTCAGGCGCGGGCCGGCCGACGGCACCGGCACGAACTTCACTTCCTTCCAGTACGGCTTGGGACCCCAGTAGTTTTCATTGCGGACCAGCTCGATGCCGGTGCCCTTGACGTAGGACTTCAGGGTGTACGGGCCGGTGCCGATGGCGTCCTTGCCGTTGTTGAAGTCGGCCACGGTGGGCCAGGGGCCGGTCACGCCGCAACCCTTCTTGGGGTCGAACGTGAGCTTGCCGTGTTCGACGATGCCGTTCCAGACGATGGGCAGCGAACGCGCCAGTTCGGCGGGCATCAGCGGGAAGGGTTCGCCGGTCTTGATGATGACGGTGTGCGCGTCCGGCGTCTGCACGTCGGTGATGCGCTTGGTCATGTCCATATAGGACTGCGACACGTTGGTTTCGTTGTTCAGCGTGCGGCAGATGGTGAACAGCACGTCTTCGGACGTGAACGGCTTGCCGTTGGAGAACTTGACGTCGTCGCGCAGCTTGAATTCCCAGGTCTGGTCGTCCAGCGTTTTCCAGGAGGTGGCCAGGGCCGGAACCAGCTTCATGTCGGCGCTGCGGCCCACCAGGGAACTGTAGACGTGCGCAGAGAAGGCGTCGTTCTGCGTCATCTTGTGGTAGTGGGGATCCGCCGAGGTGGGCTCGGCCGACAGGCCGATCTTCAGCGTCTGGGCTTGGGCGGCGGCCAGGGGAATGGCGGCGGCCGCAAGGGCCAGGGTGGTACGCAACTTCATGGTGACAACTCCGGATGGGGAACGAACCGGATCGCGCCTGCGTGTAAACCGGCCTGCGCCAGCCGCGCGGGCGGCCTCGCCTGGAAGGGGCTCAGGGGGTTTTGGCGCCGGGCACGACGGCAAGGGGCCGATTATCGGTAGGGGCTTCGCGCACTGTCAATGCGCAATGGCAAGCGTGGCGCTAGGGAAAACGCGGAGAGGGAGGGGGAAAGAGGGCGCCGCGCTGCCTCGTCTGGAGGCCTGCGCGGCGCGATGGCGCCCGGGTGAGGGGCTGGGCGCCGAAGAACCGCCGCAAGGGGCGCCGGGAAACCGGCGGGCGTTGCGGCGGGGTCGCGCCAGGCTGAATCGCGGGAGATCGATCGCGACTCAGGCCGGCGCGGCAGGGCTTACCACTGCGAACCGGAGAAGCGCGAGCTGGCGGCGCGGGCCTTGTTCATCGACTCGTTCACTTCGTCGATGAAGGAAAACACGGCGGCAACAGCTGCCACTACGGCTTGGCCGGCCTTCTTCAGGCTGGTCAGCGGATGGGAATTCGGTTGGTTCTCGAGGGCGCCGCGGAGCAGGTCACGCTCCAGCGCGTCGGTCAGGCGGGCAGTGTGGTTCAGGGTCAGTTCGCTCATGGTTTGCTCCAGTCCGTTTCGTCTTGGGGTAAACCATTATAGGGATAACCCTAGAACAAAAGCAATGCCATTTCTAGGGTAAACCCCTATATGTTGTAAAAATGTTTATGCCGCAGGGACTTAGCCGCCATTGCGCAGGGCGCGGGCGGCATCCGCCAGCTCTCCGGCGGTCAGTCCGATGGGGCCGACACCCTGGGCGACCAGCGCGTCGGCGGCCGCGCCGTGCAGCCAGACTGCCCCGGCGACCGCCTGCTCCAGCGGCAGCTTCTGGGCGATCAACGAGCCCAGCATGCCCGCTAATACGTCCCCCGTTCCGGCGGTGGCGAGCCCCGGATTGCCGCTGGTATTGACCCGCAGATCGCCATCCGGGGAGCAGACCACGGTGCCCGCGCCCTTCAGTACGATCCAGGCGCGGGAGCGCTGGGCCAGTTTCCTGGCGGCGGCCGGCCGGTCGGCCTGCACCTCGGCCGTGTCCATGCCGAGCAGCCGCCCGGCCTCGGCCGGGTGAGGCGTCAGCACCACGGCGCCCTCGCCCCAGTTGGGCTGGATGTCGCCGCGGGCCAGCAGATTCAGGCCGTCCGCGTCCAGCACCAGGGGCGAGCCGCGGCGCAGCACGAATAGTTCGGACAAGGCGTTGGCCGCCAGGGCGTCCGTGCCGATGCCGCAGCCCGCCACCCAGGCGGTGACGCCCCAGTCTTGTTCCAGCAGCGAGCGAGCGTCGCGCAGCATCAGTTCGGGCTGCAGCGGATCGCAGGCCAGCGGCGCGGCGTCCTGGGCGAAGCCGACCAGCACCTTGCCGGCGCCGGTCTTCAGGGCGGCGCGCGCGGCCAGCAGCGCCGCGCCCGTCATGCCCGGGCCGCCGCCCACCACGCCCACTGTGCCGAAACTGCCCTTGTGGGTGTCCTGGCCGCGCGGCGCGAACAGGGCGGGCAGGGCGGCGCGGTCGATGGCGCCGCCGGCGGACGGGGCGGTAGTGTTCATGGGCTGAGGCTCCTGGGGATGGCGGCATGGCGCGAAAGCGCGTATCTACTATAGTGCGCCCAAACCGGCCGGCATCCGGCCCGGCCCCAAGACAAGATTACGTGGAGACGAACATGAGCGACATCACGCTGGAACACTATTCCGCCTATGAGTCCCTGAAACTGCGCCGGCACCCCGGCGGGGTGCTGGAGGTGATCATGGGCGCCAAGGGCGGCATGCCGGGCAAGCTGTCCACCGCCGATGACCGCATGCACCGCGAATTGGCCGACATCTGGCGCGATATCGACACCGACCCGGACACCCGGGTGGTGGTGATCCGCGGCGAGGGCAAGGGCTTCTCGGGCGGGGGCGACCTGGACCTGGTGCAGCAGATGGCCGACGACTTCGACGTGCGCACCCGCGTCTGGCGCGAGGCTCGCGACCTGGTCTACAACATCATCAACTGCAACAAGCCCATCGTGTCCGCCATGCATGGCGCGGCCGTGGGCGCGGGCCTGGTGGCCGGCCTGCTGGCCGACATCTCAATCGCGGCGCGCGACGCGCGCATCATCGACGGCCATACCCGCCTGGGCGTGACGGCCGGCGACCACGCCGCCATCGTCTGGCCGCTGCTTTGCGGCATGGCGCGCGCCAAGTACTACCTGATGCTGTGCGAAACCGTGACCGGCGAGGAAGCCGAGCGCATCGGCCTGGTGTCGCTGTGCGTGGACGAGGCCGAACTCATCGGCCGCGCCTTCGAGGTCGCCAACAAGCTGGCCGCCGGTTCCCAGACCGCCATCCGCTGGACCAAGTACTCGCTGAACAACTGGCTGCGCATGGCCGGGCCGAGCTTCGATACGTCGCTGGCGCTGGAATTCATGGGCTTTGGCGGCCCGGACGTGCGCGAAGGGATCCAGTCCCTGCGCGAACGCCGCGCCCCGAACTTCCGGCCGGATTCGCCGTTCTGAGGCGACGGATTACGCGCGCCAGGCTAGGGCGCGCAATCCGGCTTTCCTACTTCTTGAAGAACTTCGCGAACGCCGCCTGCGCTTCCTCGGATTGCAGGCGGATGCGGAATTGCTGGGCTTCATAGTCCAGCGTGTCCTGGATCACCTGGCGGTCCGGGCGGCGCAGCATGGCCTTGGTCAGGCGCAGCGCGGCCGGCGGCTGGCGCGCCAGGTCGGCGGCGGTGGCTTGCGCCGCCGCCAGCGCCTGGCCCTTGGGCGTGACCGAAGTGGCCAGCCCGGCGTCGCAGGCGTCCTGCGCCGTGAAGGCCTTGCCCTGCAACAGCCATTCGGCGGCGCGGCGGGCGCCGGCCAGGCGCGGCATCAGCAGGCTGGAAGCGCCTTCCGGGCACAGCCCCAGCGCCACGAACGGCATGCGCAAGGTGGCGCCTTCGCCGATGTGGACGAAATCGCAGTGCTGCAACAGGGTCACACCGATGCCGATGGCATAGCCTTCGACTGCGGCGATGACCGGCACGTCCGCCATGACCAGCGCCCGCAGGAAGGTCAAGGCGGCGCTGTCGCCTGCGCCGCGTTCCGCCTGGAAGTCGCGCAAATCATTGCCCGCCGTGAAATGCTCGCCCGCGCCGGTCAGGACCACTGCCGCCAGCGCCGTGTCGGCGCATGCCAGAGTGATCTGCTCGGTCAGGGCGGCATAAGTGGCCGTATCCAGCGCGTTGCGGCGGTCCGGGCGATTGATGGTCAGCGTCAGCACCGCGCCGTCGCGGCTGACCTGCAGGCCGGCGCTCATGCGCCGAAACCGTCGGCCAGGCGGGACTTGGCGTCCGCGTATTCGCTGCGCAGCGTGTCCACGATCTGGCGGGTCGGCAGCACGCTGGCGATGCCGCCTACGCCCTGGCCCGCGCCCCAGATGTCCTTCCAGGGCTTGACCCGGGTGGAGCCGAAATTGGACGCGCCGCTGTCTGGCTGCGGCAGGTTGGCCGGGTCCAGGCCGGCGGCGGCGATGCTGGCCTTCAGGTAGTTGCCGGGAATGCCGGTGAAGAACGGGGTATACAGGATGTCCGAGGCGCTGGCGTCCACGATGGCGGACTTGTAGCCTTCGCTGGCGTTGGCTTCCTCGCTGGCGATGAAGCGCGTACCCATATAGGCGAAGTCCGCGCCCATGGCCTGCGCGGCCAGGATGTGCGCACCCGAGGTGATCGCGCCCGACAGGATCAGCGGGCCGTCATAGAAGCGGCGCACTTCGGACACCAGCGCGAAGGGGCTGAGCGTGCCCGCATGGCCGCCAGCGCCGGCGCACACCAGGATCAGGCCGTCCACGCCGGCTTCCAGCGCCTTTTCGGCGTGGCGGATGGTGGTCACGTCATGGAACACCTTGCCGCCCCAGTCATGGATGCCTTTGACCAGGTCGCCGGGGGCGCGCAGGCTGGTGATGATGAGCGGCACGCGGTGGCTGGCGCACACGGCCAGGTCCTGCTCCAGCCGGTCGTTGGACTGATGGATGATCTGGTTGACCGCAAACGGCGCCACCGTCGCGCCGGGGTTGGCCTCGCGGTGCGACGCCAGGCCGGCCTGGACTTCGTCCAGCCAGTCGGTCAGCAGGCTCTGCGGACGCGCGTTCAGCGCGGGGAACGACCCCACGATGCCGCTGGTGCACTGCGCCACCACCAGCTTGGGATTGGACACGATGAACATCGGGGCGCAGATGACCGGCAGGGACATCTGGCCGTACAAATCATTCACGAGAGAGTGGGGCATGGCTTCGTCGCGGAAAAAGGTCACGGGAGAACTTGAACATCGGGACTTGAACACCGTTGGCGGGTGTGCCTATAATTACCTACCGACCGTCCGGTAATTAATTAATCCTTATTAAACGGCATGCGCTGAAGCGCTGTCAATGGAGGTACGCGAGTCCCTCCGGCAGCTGCGGCGCGGCCCTTGCAAAGGCTGCCATGGCGACCTCCGCCCCTCCCGCCCAGAAACGCGCCCGCGCCGGCCGGCCGCCCACCGTGGCGGCCCCGCGCGAACGCATCCTGGAAGAAGCCGCCAAGCTCTTCGCCCAAAGCGGCTACGACGGCAGCTCGGTATCCGACCTGGCCGGCGCGCTCGGCGTGTCCAAGGCGGCCATCTACCACTACTACACCACCAAGCAGGACATCTACGACGCCATCATCCTGGCCGTGCTCAGCGGCCTGACGGAGGCCGTCGCCCAGGATGTGGCGCGGGCGGAGGGCGCCACGGCCAGGCTGCGCGCCTTCATGGTGGGCCACGCGCGCTACTTCGAGCAGCACCACGCCGAATTCGTCACCATGCTGATCGGCTATTCCGGCATGGCCCTGACCGAACGCGAAGACGCCGCCCGGCTGCGCGACGGCTACGAGAAGCGCCTGCGCGAACTGATCGCGCAAGGCGTCGCCGCCGGCGAGTTCCGCGCGCTGGACGTGGCCGCCGCGGGCCGCGCCGTGTTGTCCATGCTGAACTGGATGGTGCGCTGGTACAAGCCCGGCCAGGGCGACAGCGCCGAAGCCATCGCCGCCGGCTATTTCGATCTATTGGTCGGAGGCATGCGCGCCTGAGGCGCGGCTGTCCCCGGCTTGCCCCGTATCTTCTTGAGACTCCCACCATGGCCCTTGATACCGAAACCCTGAACCTGTTGCTGGACGCCGTGCGCCGTTTCGTGCACGAACGCCTGATCCCCGCCGAAGACGAACTCGCCGAAAGCGGCCAGGTGCCGCCCGACATCGTCAACGAGATGCGCGACCTGGGCCTGTTCGGCCTGTCCATCTCGCCCGACCATGGCGGCCTGGGCCTCACCATGGAAGAGGAAGTGCGAGTGGTCTTCGAACTGGGGCAGACCTCGCCCGCGTTCCGTTCGCTGGCCGGCACCAACATCGGCATCGGCTCGCAGGCCATCGTGCTGGCCGGCACCGACGAGCAGCGCGCCCGCTACCTGCCCAAGCTGGCCAGCGGCGAATTGATCGGCTCGTTCGCGCTGACCGAACCCGACGCAGGTTCCGACGCAATGGCGCTGCGCCTGTCCGCGGTGCGCGACGGCGACAGCTATGTGCTCAACGGCACCAAGCGCTACATCACCAACGCGCCCATCGCCGGCCTGTTCTCTGTCATGGCCCGCACCGCGCCGGAACGTCGCGCCAATTCCATTTCGTGCTTCCTGGTCGAAGCAGGCACGCCGGGCCTGACCATCGGCAAGCCCGACAAGAAGATGGGCCAGGCCGGCGCCTTGACCAGCGACGTGGTGTTCGACAACTGCCGCGTCCCGGCCAGCGCGCTGCTGGGCGGCGAAGAGGGCAACGGTTTCCGCACCTCGATGCGGGTGCTGGACAAGGGCCGCCTGCATATCTCGGCGCTGTGCGTGGGCATCGCCGACCGCCTGCTGAGCGATGCCGTGAAGTACGCCATTGAGCGTAAGCAATTCGGCCAACCCATCGCCGAATTCCAGCTGATCCAGGCCATGATCGCCGACAGCCAGGCCGAACTCTACGCCGCGCGCTGCATGGTGCTGGACGCCGCCCGCATGCGCGACCGCGGCGAGAACACCACCATGCAGGCCGCTTGCTGCAAGCTGTACGCCACCGAAATGGTGGGCCGCGTGGCTGACCGTGCGGTGCAGATCCACGGCGGCGCCGGCTACATGTCGGAGTACGCGGTCGAGCGCTTCTACCGCGACGTGCGTCTGTTCCGCATCTTCGAAGGCACTTCGCAGATCCAGCAGCTGGTGATCGCCCGCGAAACCATCAAGGCGCATTCCTGAGCGCGGACCCGGCGCAAGAGGCTAATATCCTGCATGACTGACGGTGATCCGGCGCACGGCCCATGGCCGCGCCGGCATATGACGCGCCAGCGGCCGCGCGCCGCCGGCATGACGGAATTCCAGTCTGGCTTGCGCGCCGCCGCAAGCCGGACGTTTTCATTTCTCTTCTAGCGAAAAGACTAATGTCGCAACGTCCCGCTCCCCTTACCGGCATACGCGTGCTGGATCTCACCCGCGTCCTGGCGGGTCCCTGGTGCACCCAGAACCTCGCCGACCTCGGCGCCGAGGTCATCAAGATCGAACGCCCCGGCGCGGGCGACGACACGCGGGCCTGGGGGCCTCCGTACCTGAAGGACGAGGCGGGCAACGACACCACCGAAGCTGCGTATTACCTGTCCGCCAACCGCAACAAGCTGTCGGTGGCGCTGGACATCGCCTCGCCGCGCGGCGCCGAGCTGGTGCGCGAACTGGCGCTGCAAAGCGACATCCTGGTTGAAAACTTCAAGGTGGGCGGCCTGTCCAAGTACGGCCTGGACTACGAAAGCCTGAAGGAGCTCAACCCGCGCCTGATCTACTGCTCCATCACCGGCTTCGGCCAGACCGGCCCTTACGCCAGCCGCCCCGGCTATGACTTCATGATCCAGGGCATGGGCGGGCTGATGAGCATCACCGGCGAACGCGATGACCTGCCCGGCGGCGGGCCGCAGAAAGCGGGCGTGGCGGTGACCGACCTGATGACCGGCATGTACTCCACGGTGGGCATCCTGGCCGCGCTGCACGAGCGCTCGCGCAGCGGCCTGGGCCAGCACATCGACATGGCGCTGCTGGACTGCCAGGTCAGCATGCTGGCCAACCAGAACCTCAATTACATGACCTCGGGCGTGGCGCCCAAGCGCGCCGGCAATGCGCACCAGAACCTGGTGCCTTACCAGGTCTTCGCGGCCAGCGACGGCCACCTGATCGTGGCGGTCGGCAACGACAGCCAGTTCCGCAACTACTGCGGCGCGATCGGCCTGCCCGAGCTGTCGGCAGATCCGCGCTTTGCCACCAATCCGCAGCGCGTGAAGAACCGCGCCGAACTGGTGCCGCTCCTGGCCGAACGCATGGCCACCGGCGCGCGCGACCACTGGCTGGCCGCGCTGGAAGGCGTGGGCGTTCCCGCCGGCCCCATCAACACGCTGGACCAGGTCTACGAAGACCCGCAGGTCCTGGCGCGCGGCATGAAGCGCGAAATGCCGCATCCGACCGCGGGCACAGTGCCCATTGCCTCCAGCCCGCTGAAGTTTTCCGACAGCCCGGTCGAGTACCGTCGTCCGCCGCCCATGCTGGGCGAGCACACCGAACAGGTGCTGTCCGAGAAGCTGGGCCTGTCGGCCGAAGAAATCCTGGCGCTGGCGCAAAGCCGGGCCTGAACCCCATCCAATAAAGGCAGGAGAGTGTTGATGAAGGAGATTCAAACCATCGGCGTCGTCGGCGCCGGGGCCATGGGGCGCGGCATCGCGCAGATCGCGGCGCAGGCCGGGCTGCGCGTGCGCCTGTACGACACCAGCGCCGATGCCGTGGCGGCTGCGCGCGAATCGTTGCGCCAGACCTGGGACAAGCTGGCCCAGAAGGGCAAGCTGAGCGCGGCCGACGCGCAGGCCGTGCTGGAACGCGTGGAATCCGCCACCGCGCTGACCGACATGTCCAACTGCCAGCTGGTGGTGGAAGCCATCGTCGAACGCCTGGACGTCAAGCGTGACCTGTTTGCCGCGCTGGAAGGCGTGGTGGCCGAAGACTGCATCCTGGCGTCGAACACGTCGTCGCTGTCGATCACCGCCATCGCCGCCGCCTGCAAGCGGCCGCAGCGCGTGGCCGGCTACCACTTCTTCAACCCGGTCGCGCTGATGAAGGTGGTCGAAGTCATCGACGGCCTGCGCAGCGCGCCCGAAGTCGGCGACGCGCTGGCCGAGCTGGCGCGCCGCATGGGCCACACGCCCGTGCGCGCCAAGGACATGCCGGGCTTCATCGTCAACCACGCTGGCCGCGGCATGAATACCGAAGGCCTGCGCGTGGCGCAGGAAGCCGTGGCGACCTTCGCCCAGGTCGACGCCGTGATGCGCGAGCAGGCCGGTTTCCGCATGGGTCCGTTCGAACTGCTGGACCTGACGGCGCTGGACGTGTCGCACCCCGTCATGGAGTCCATCTACCGCCAGTTCTTCGACGAGCCGCGCTTCCGTCCTTCGCCCATCACCACCGTGCGCCTGGCGGGCGGGCTGATCGGCCGCAAGGCCGGCGAAGGTTTCTACGTCTACGCCGACGGCCAGAAGCAAGTGCCAGCCGAGCCGCCCGTGCCGGCGCTGCCCGAAAACCTGAAGGTCTGGGTCAGCCCCAAGCACGCCGAGGGCTACGCCCGCGCCGCCGCGCTGGCGGAAAAGCTGGGCGCCACGCTGGTGACCAGTTCCACGCCTGACGCCGACGCGCTGATTCTCGTCACGCCCTACGGCGAAGACGTCTCCACCACCGTTTCCGCGCAAGGCCTGAACGCGGCCCGCACGGTCGGCCTGGACACGCTCTACGCCTTCGACAGCGCCAAGCGCCGCACCATCATGGTGTCGCCCGCCACCGAAGCCAAGTGGCGCGACGCCGCGCACGCGCTGCTGGCTGCGGACGGCGTGCCCGTCACGGTGATCGAGGATTCGCCTGGCTTCATCGCCCAGCGCATCGTCGCCACCATCGTCAACATCGCCAGCGACATCGCGCAGCAGCAGATCGCCACGCCCAAGGACATCGACCTGGCGGTGACGCTGGGCTTGGGTTATCCGGTGGGCCCGCTGGCCCTGGGCGACAAGCTCGGCGCCGACCGCATCCTGGAAATCCTCAAGAGCATGCAGCGCGTGACCGGCGATCCACGCTATCGCCCCAGCCTGTGGCTGCAGCGCCGCGTGCAGCTGGGCATGTCGCTGACCAAGGCGGCTGGCGAAGAGTGACGCGATGAGCATGGCAGGCGCCGCCCTGGCATGCGAAAAAGCCCGCAAGACATCGTGTCTTGCGGGCTTTTTTTCGCGACGCCGGCCGCCTCAGTTCGCCGGCTTGACCCCGATCAGGGACACCAGCGGCGTCCATAGCGCGATGTCGTCGCGGATGCGCCGGGCGAACTTCTCCTTTACTTCGCCTGCCCGCGGCTGGCTGCCGGACGCGTCGAATTTGCTGAGCACCTCCGGGTCGCGCAGCATGACCTGCACGGCGTCGGCCAGCCTGTCCACCACTTCGGCGGGCGTGCCAGGGGGCGCGAACAGGCCGTTCCAGGTTTCGATCTCGTGTCCGGAGATGGTGTCGGCGATGGCCGGCACGCCGGGCAACTGAGGCACGGGCTGGCGGCTGGACACGCCCAGGAAACGAATGCGGCCGCTGTCCTTGTACGGCAGGATTTCGGAGATGTTGGCCGAGTACAGATCGGTCGTGCCGCCCATGGTGTCGAGCAGGGCGGGCGCGCCGCCCCGGTAGCCGATCAGTGTCGCCTCGACACCCGCGCGCTTGAGAAACACCAGCACCGACATGTGCGACATCGACCCTTCGCCGCCGTGCGCGACGGTCAGCGCGCCCGGCTTGGCCCGGCCATACTCGATCAGTTGCGCCAGGCTCTGGAAACGCGAACTGGACGGCACCGTGAGCACCAGCGGATTGCTGGCGATGTTGGCGACCGGCACCAGATCGTTCAACGGGTCGTAACGCACATTGAACAAAAACCGCACCAGCGAAACCTGGCCGATGGAGCCCACCATCAGCGTGTTGCCGTCGTTGCGCGAGCGTATCAGCGCATCGGTGGCAATAGTGCCGCCTGCGCCGGCCTGGTTCTTCACCACGACCGATGAACCCAGGGTGCGGCGTAGCGAATCGGAGGTAATGCGCGCCACGTAGTCGGTATTGCCGCCAGGCGGATACGGCACGATCAACGTGATGGCGGTCCCATCCTGGGCGCGGACCAACGTGGGCAGCAGCAATGGCGCAGAAGCCAGCAGCCGCGAGAACTGACGACGATTCATGATGTTTTCCCCTTGTGTCGTAGTGATGCGCGGCCTGGGCTTCAGCGTACCGCGGCAGCCATCTGGCCGCCGCCCTTGGCGCCGACCACTTTACCGTCCGCATATACCGTGGCGCCGCGCACCAGGGTGTGCACCGGCTTGCCCTTGAGGCGGCGGCCGGCATAGGGGCTCCAGCCCACCAGGCTGAGCACGTCCTCGTCACGCACCTCGTATTCCGTCTCCAGATCGACCAGCACCAGATCGGCGTCCAGGCCCGCGCGGATTTCACCCTTGCTGCGCAGTCGGAACAATTCCGCGGGCTTGGCCGAACATGCCTCGGCCACGCGCTCCAGGCTGATCTTGCCTTCCTGGGCCGCCGTCAGGAACATGCTCAGGTAGAACTGCGTCGATGGCGTGCCGGTATGGGCTTTCCAGCCATCGGTCCAGCCCACTTCCTTTTCTTCGCGCGTGTGCGGCGCATGGTCGGTGGCGATGATGTCGATCGTTCCGTCGTTCAGGCCTTCCCACAAGCCGGGCACGTTCTTCTCCGGCACCCAGTACGACAGCGCATACGAGCCCAGGCGCTGGATGGCCGACCATTCGCAACCCAGGAACAGGGCCCAGGGATTGATTTCGCAGGTGACCTTCTGGCCTGCCGCCTTGGCCTCGCGGATGAGCTGCACGCTGCCGGCGGTCTGGGTGTGCAGGATGTGCAGGTGGCAGCCGGCCGCCTTCTGCAGCCGCAGCAGCGTGGCAATGGCGG
This sequence comes from Achromobacter aegrifaciens, assembly GCF_902859735.1. Lineage (GTDB taxonomy): Bacteria > Pseudomonadota > Gammaproteobacteria > Burkholderiales > Burkholderiaceae_B > Achromobacter > Achromobacter aegrifaciens. The sequence continues at coordinate 292,629 of NZ_CADIJY010000001.1, forward strand.
TTTCCCAGATCACGCCATCGTGGGCGGCGTAGGCGCGCGCATAGGCGAGAGCGTCACGTTCGCCCCGGTCCCAGTAGGTCTGTTCGATCACGTCCATCAGGGCCTGGTCGTGGGGATGCACCATCAAGGGCACGTCCAGTTCGGCGCAGCGCTGCATGATGCGCAGCAGCTTGCCGTGATCATGCACGCCGATGCCGGGCATGTGCGGGTAGTCTCGGCCCGTGTCCACCACCATGAAGATCTTGAACGCGGCGATACCCGTGGCGGTCATGGCTTCCATTTCCGACTCTATCGTCGGCGCCGGGTTGAAGTTCCAGTCGACCACGGCATCGCTGCGGTAGATGCCGAACTGCTTTTCCAGCAGGTCCAGCGAGTTGGGCGGCGGATTGACGTTGGGCATGCCCACGCTGGTGGTAACGCCGCCAGCGGCGCATTGCTGCGTGGCGGTGAGGATGGTGTCCTTGTACTCGAACCCCTTCTGCGAGCCCTGGCGGTGGTGCGAGTGCATGTCGATCGCGCCCGGCAATACGGCCAGGCCGCTGGCGTCGATGACGTTGCGCGCCTCGGGTTCGCTGCCTGCCTCGTACAAGCCGGCGATCTTGCCGTCGCGGATGCCGATAGAGGCGCGCACCTGTCCCTGGGGAGTGACCACCAGGCCGTTCTTGATCAAAGTGTCCATGCTGTTTTCCTTGTGATGGGGAATGCCGAAACGATCAGGCCGCGCGGGCGGCAGGCGGGAGGGCGCGCTCGCGCACCGTGTCCCAGACCTGCATGACGTAGTCCTTGCTCAGGCCTTTGGTAATGAAAACCATGCGGGATTGCCGGTCCGCGTCCGGCCATTGCGGCAACTCGACAGGCGGATGGAACAGGCGCTGCACCGCTTGCAGCACGATGGGCCGTTCGTGGCCGGCGATGTGCAGAATGCCTTTGACGCGCAGCAGCTCGTCGGGATGCGCCATGACCAGCGCATCCAGCCAGGCGCTGACCTGGGACCAGTGCAAGGGGTCGGCGAAGTCCAGGCAGAAGCTGTCGATGCGCGCATGGTCATGCGCATGCGTGTGTTCATGGTGGTGCCCATGCCCGTCCGCGTAGGGCGAGGCATTGAGCCATTGCCGCGCCTGCTCCGGAAGCACATCCACGTCATAGACGTCGGGTCCGTCCAGCACGGTGGCGTCCGGCCGGGCGGCGGGGTCGCAGACCAGGCGCCTGGCGCCGGGGTTGACTTGCGCAAGCGTGTCCACAAGCGCCGCGGCGCGCGCGTCCGGCAGGTCGGTCTTGGTGACGATCAAGGCATCGGCCACAGCCACCTGCTTGATGGCTTCCGGGTGTGCCGCCAGGGTGCCTGGCCCGTTGACGGCATCCACCACGGTCAGCACGCGGTTCAGGCGAAACGAGCGCGCCACCGGAAACGTCATCAAGGCCTGGATGACCGGCACCACGTCGGCCATGCCCGTGGTCTCGATCAGGACGCGGTCGAAGGCCGGAATCTGGCCAGCGCTGCGCTTGGCGCGCAAATCGCGCAGCGTCTCGACCAGATCGCCCTGCACGGTGCAGCACAGGCATCCCGTGCTTAGTTCGATGGTGTTGTCGTTACTGCTGGCGATCAGCGCGTGATCGATGCCGATCTCGCCAAACTCGTTGACGATGACCGCCGCATCGGCCAGCGCCGGATCGCGCAGCCAGTGATTCAGCAGAGTGGTCTTGCCGCTGCCCAGGAATCCCGTCAGCAAGGTGACCGGGATGCGTGTTTCGGAGGTTTCATCGATTGCCATGATGCGCCTTTGCAAAAAACATTAAATTCGCAACCATTGCGATTAAATGAATTTTTGCATCGAGTTGACGCTTTGGCAAGCCCCCCGCGATTTCGCGCCACAGCCCCCGGGGCAGAGGGAGGGATGACGCTGCTAGAATCGCGGAGAAATTAAATTTCGCAATGGATGCGAAATTGCGGGCCGTAAAGGCGCAACAACAAAGAGAGGGCGACGTGGCGGGTGAAATCAGGACGCGCAACCGGATACTGCACATCCTGCAGCTCTATGACAGGAGCGCCGCATGGTCGGTGGAGGAAATCGCCGTTGAAATGGATGTGTCCGTCAGCTCGGCCTATCGCGACGTGCAGGAACTGGTGCGCGCGGATTTCCTGACCCCGGTGATGGGCGCGCGCTACGTGCTGGGGCCCACGTTTGCCCATTTCGACCTGCTGATGCGCCATGGCGACCCCTTGCTCAAGGTGGCGGAGCCGCTGATGCGGCGGCTGGTGGAGGCCACCACGCCCTCGTCGGCCTCGGTGCTCACGCGCAGCTACCAGGACAAAGTCATGTGCATCCACCAGGAAATCGGCGACCCGGCCGCGCGCGTGGGCCGCTACGAACGCGGCGCCACCATGCCGATGTTCCGCGGCGCCACCTCCAAAGTCATCCTGGCGCACCAGAGCCGCCGCGCCCTGGAGCGCATGTACCTGGCCCACGAAGAGGAAGTGCGCGCCATTTCGCACTGGAAGAGCCTGAAGGACCTGTGCCTGGAACTCGATGCCATCCGCGAGGCGGGCGTCGCCGTCAGCGATTCCGAGATCACGCCGGGGACCATAGGCATTGCAGCGCCGATTTTTCTGGAGCAACGCGTGGTGGCCGGGCTGAGCCTGATCGTGCGCGCCGAGCATTGCCGTCTCGAGCCGTTCCGCGCGGCGGTCATCGAGGCCGCCGGCCAGATCAGCAGCCAGTTGGCCGAGGTGGAAGGCGCCTGGGTGGCGCGCGCCTGAGCGCCAGCACAAGACTTCGCAATCGAGTCGCGCCCGTGGTCTGGCGCAAAGAAAAAGCCCCTTGATCAGATCAAGGGGCTTTATTCATCATGGGCCGCGAGCCTTACTTCACTTGGCCGCATCCACCATGTACTGCACCGCTGCGCGGATGTCGTCTTCCGAGGCGTTGGCCGCGCCGCCCTTCGGGGGCATCGGCGGCTTGCCTTGCATGGCGACCTTCACCATGGCGTCCATGCCGGTCTTGATGTAGGGCTCCCAGGCGGCCTTGTCGCCGAACTTGGGGGCGTTGGCCACGCCGGTGGCATGGCAGGCGAAACAGACGCTCTTGTACAGCTTTTCGCCAGCCGGATTGACTGCCGCTGCTTGCGGCGCGGCGGCTTGGGCTGCCGGAGCGGGAGCAGGCGCGGCGGCGGCCGGTGCCGGGGCTGCCGCAGCGGGGGCGGCAGCGGCGGGCGCTGCAGGCGCTGCGGCGGGAGCGGCAGCGGCTTCCTTCTTGTCGCCTTCCGCGGCCGGAGCGGCGGGTTCGGGCAGCGAAGCGCCCGACTTGTTGGCCATGTACACCACGGCGCGCGCGACTTCGTAGTCGGACAGCGTGGGGTTGCCACCCTTGGCGGGCATGCCGCCCTTGCCGTGCAGGGCCACGTTCATCATGGCGTCGTAGCCCGCGGTGATGAAGGGCGCCCAGGCGGCGTTATCGCCCACCTTGGGTGCGCCAGCCACGCCGGCGGTATGACAGGCCGTACAGACGGCGGCGAAGACCTGTTCGCCGGTCTTGAAGACCTTGGGGGCATTTGCATCGACCAGCTGGAAACCCGCGACCGGGGCAATGCGCTTGGCGACAGCTTCTTGGGACAGCGTGTCCGAACCCGCTCCTGTTTTGGTGCCCGAGACCACCATGTTCACCAATAGGATGATGATGGCGATCGGGATCACGAAAGACAGGACGATCGTGACGATCAGTTGCTTCGGGGTCTTGATGGGGGAGGAGTGCTCTTCTATGTGTTCCTGCTCGTTGCTCATGACCAAATCCTGCTAACGGGTACCGGGGGCGCCTGGCGGCGGCAACAGAAAATCAGTACTGCACAAGTCGGCGGCATGAAGAGCCCGCCTTGCAAGCAAACGCTGGATTATATAACGGTGTCATAGACACGAGTCCAATGCAACCGACGGGGTTTTCGCTGAGTTTGCCGGAAGATTTGATCCCGTTCATGCAGTTCAGCGAAAACTGGGTACAATACCGCCTCCTTGCGCTGCGCCCGTAGTTCAATGGATAGAATGAGAGTTTCCGAAGCTCTTGATACAGGTTCGATTCCTGTCGGGCGCGCCACCAAATCCAAGCTAAGGAATGGCTTGGGTCCGCACCGGGCCTGAATGTGGCTGTTCCGATTCCGGTTCAGAAGGCCTGATTGGCCTCGCCCGAAGATGCCGCGCAGCAAGCCGCCGCATCGTGTCTCTCCCCTGGCTGATTTGCGATCTTGTCGATCCACTTCGAGTAGCGCTCGAAGAGCATCTTGACGTCTTGCGCCCATCTGCGTGGACGGATGCTTCAGGATATGCCACTTCAAGAACTGCGGTAGACACGAGGCTTGTCGCAGAAGGTTTTGGCTGACATATTGCATGTCCAGCAGCCGTTCAAGGCCAATCATGATGCAGAACCCTCCGCATCCGGGTGAAATTCTCCGGGACGATGTAATTGTTCCCTTGGGGCTATCGGTGACCGAGGCTGCCGACAGGCTGGCCATGTCGCGCGTGGCGCTTTCACGAGTTCTCAACGGCAAGGCGGGCATCAGCCCGGATCTTGCCGTCCGTCTGGAGCATGCCGGGGCCAGTACTGCCCAAGCTTGGGTCGCAATGCAGGCTAACTATGATCTGTGGCAGGCGCTACAGCATGAGCAGCCGCCCGTTAGGCCGTTGACTTCGACAGCAGCCGCGCAGTGATCCTGTCAATTTGATCGCCAAACAGGCCAGCCTCCTGCCGTCTCAGGTAGTAGTCTGCACATGCAGCCGGCTGGACTTGCAGCGGTGCAAGGCGCGGTAGTGCTCCAGCGCCCGCCCGTTGGCGCCATAGGCGATGGACTCGATGCGCAGCATGGGTTCGGGATCTTTCATGCCCAGCAATTCGCAGGTCTGGGCGTCCGGTTGCACCGCGTCTATCCAACGTTCCGCGCGCACGATGCGCAGGCCGTACTGTCTGCGCAGCACGTCGTAGAGCGAACGGTTTTCCAGGCGGGTGCGGTGCAGGCCCGGCACCAGGTCCGCGGGCACGGCGGTTTCCACCAGCAATTGCAGTTCGCCGTCGACGCTGCGCAACCGCTTGAGCGCCACCACCTGGCTGTCTTCGGTCAGCCCCAGTGAACTGGCTTCGTGCGCCGTGGGCGCGCGCAGTTCCTGCAGCAGCACCTGGGTGCGTACCGTGCGGCCCTTGCGCTCCATTTCGTCCGAAAAGCCCAGCACGGTGGACACGAAGTCTTCGTCGCGCTCGCGCGCCGACACGAAGGCGCCCTGGCCGCGTATCTTGTAGATCAGGCCGTTGCGGACCAGGTCCGCCAGCGCTTCGCGCACGACGATGCGCGAAATGCCATATTGCTCGCCGAACTCGGCCTCGGTGGGCAGCTTGTCGCCCACGGCCAGTTCGCCTTGCAGGATCTTGCCGCGCACCACGTCGCGGAACTGTGTCCAGAGCGGGGCGCCGGCGCTGCGGTCCAATATGGCTTCGGTGGAGATGGGGCTGCTCATGTCGTCAAAGAGTTTGAAATCGAACCTGTAGCCAAGGCGGAATCGGCGGGCTCTGCCCAGGGCGCCTCGTCTGGAGGAAGTTGAACACAGTGCCGGTCCCGCAGCGTCGCGGTGCAGGCTCGTAACTCGTCTTGCCGGCGCGCCGGGCTCCAGCCCAGCTCGGCTGCGGCGATATCCGCCAGTTCCGCAAGCAGTGCCGGCGTGACATGGCCGCGAATGGCCAGCAAGGTGCGCCGGATCGCCAGGTCGGCCAGGTGCTGCACAGACGTTTCGCGGCACAGATAGCGGATCTCGGCCGTTGAATGATCTGGCGCGTGGCGCAAGGGCTTATCGCCCGCCGCGGCGAAATCCGCCGCCACGGCGCCCGCCCGCGCACCATAGCGCATGAACAGTTCGGCGACGCGCCCGCGGTCCAGCGCGGTGGCGGCCTGAATGCTGTCCAGAAAGCGTTGCCGTCCCGCCGCATCGGCGGGCATGCCCGCGCCTCCACCGATCGCCACCTGCTCGGTCGACTGCCGCCGCGCGCGACCCAGTTGCTGCAGCACCGCGTCGGCCGCCAGTTGCGCTAGCGAACGGAACGTCGTCCATTTTCCGCCGACCAGGCACACCATCGGCACCTCGCGGCGCGCGTTGGGCGGGTCGATCACCACCGCGTGGTCGCGCGATATCTGCCCGGGTTTGTCGGCATCCGACTGGGCCAGCGGCCTGACGCCCACGTAAGTGTAGACCACGTCCTTGCGGCTGAAGTCCAGGCGGGGAAACACCTCATGCAATACATCGAGCAGGTAGTCGATCTCCGCCGGTTCGGTCGCGGCGAGGTCGGGATCATCCACCGGAATGTCGGTGGATCCCACCAGCACCCGGTCCAGGAACGGGTAGACGATGCACACCCGGCCGTCGGACGCCTCGAAGTACGCCATGCGTCCCTGGAGCGCGGTGCGCAGTGCGGGGTGATCCAGGATCAGGTGTGATCCTTTGGTGCCCATGACGCGCGAGCCGTCGCCTTCCAGGGCGCCAGCCGCGCGGTCCAGCCAGGCGCCCGTTGCGTTGACCACCGTGTCGGCAGTCACTTGCACGGATTCGCCGGTCAGCGCATCGCGCAGGGTAATGGCGCGGCCCTGGCAAGCCGTCACGCTGCAATAGTTCGACGCGACCGAGGCCGGGTGGCCGCGATGCGCATCGTCGATCAGCTCCAGCACCAGCCATTCCGGATGCCGTATCCAGGCGTCGTAATACGTGGCCGTCCAGCGCACCGCCGCGCCGAACAGCGCGCTGTCCGCCGCCGGCAGGCGCTCGATGCGATGTTCCGGCATGACGCGCTGGTTGCGGCCCAGCTTGTCATAGAGGCGCAAGCCCAGTCCCACCACGCACAGTCCCCGCGCGCCAGGCGAGGCGTTCAGGCCGGCAAAGCGCAGCATGCTGCCCCACAGTCCGCCGAAGCGGCTGGATAGCGGCACCACGGTTTCCAGCGGCTGCACCAGATGCGCCGCATTGCGCAGCAGCAGATTGCGTTCGCGCGTGGCCTCCGCCACCAGGGAAAATGATCCGCTTTCCAGGTAGCGCAAGCCGCCGTGGATCATGCGCGATGGCGCGCTGCTGGCGCCGGCGGCCACATCGTCCTTGTCCACGATCAGGCAATCCACGCCCTGCAGCGACAGGTCGCGGAACACGCCAGCCCCGTTGATGCCCGCGCCTACGATCACCGTCGAAAAATGGCGTCCCGCCAACGAAGCCGGGCGCATGAAAGCGGATGTGCGAGGAGTCATCGCGCGGATCCCGCAAGATGGCCGAAAGCCGGGGCCATGCTGTCCACCAGGCCATGGAAGCTGGCGTAGAAATCGGCGTGCGCCTGCGCTTCGGTGGCCAAGGGTTCGACCCGTTCGCATGGGGCGGGCAGCAAGTCGGCGCCGCCAGGGTTCTGCGACAGCGCGGCATACAGCGCAGCGCCGCGCGCGCCGGTTTCGTCGTCGCCGCAGCGTTCCACGGCGTGGCCCAGAAAGCCCGCCAGCAGGCGCGCCAAACGCAAGTCCCGGGCGCCGCCGCCCAGCGCGGCGACCTTGTCTGGCACGCCCAGTCCAAGCGCCGCCAGGCGCTTCAGGTGCCGCGCGTGCAGCGCTACCACGGCGTCCACCACGGCACGCGCCATGTGCGCGCGGGTGTGATGGCCTTGCAGGCCGACGTAACCCGCGCAGGCTCCCGCCGGCCAGCTGCCGCCATTGATGAAGGGCAGAAAACGCAGACCGTCGGCGCCCAGGGGCACGCCCATCGCGCAATCCACCGCCGCGGCCGCATCCTGGAACTGCAAGGTGCGCGCCAGCCAGGCCACGTTCGCCATCGATGAGGGGCTGTTTTCCAGATAAAGCCTGCGGTCCGGATCGCCGAAGCTGACGATGGCGCCCACCTCCGGCTTCGGTTCGCGGGCCGGCGCCACCACGGCATTCACGCACCAGGTGCCGAGCACGGCCACGGCGTGCCCCTGGCGCTCCGCGTTCACCGCCTTCAGCGAGGCGAGCAGATCGATTGCGCCGAGCGCCACGGGCAGGCCGGACAGGCCGGCGGCCTCGAAAGCCATCGTGGACCAAGTCCCCGTGTTGAGCGACAGCAGGCCGGCCGTGCTGGCGTCGCTGGCGTCCGTGACGATTTCGCCGGTCAACAGGAATCCCAGATAGTCCTTGGCGAACAGCAGGTGGCGGATGCGGCGGAGTTGAGCGGCGTCCGCGCCGTAGAGTTCTGCAGCGATAAGCGACGACTGTCCTGACCACGGCCGGCAGCCGACTTCGTCATACAGTGCGTCCCCCATGTTGCGGCCCAGCGCCCGGGCGCGCGCGGCGGCGCGCTGGTCGGTCGATGCCACCGCGCGGCCTTCCAGCAATTGGCCGCTTGCATCCAGCGCATACAGGCCGGCGCCATGGCCGGTGCAGCACAGCGCGCGCAGGTGGGCCACGCGCGGACCCAACTGGGTTGCCACGCCTTGCAAGGCCCGCGCCAGCGCCGTCTGGATGGCGTCCGCGGGCAGTTCGCAACCGCCTTGCGCCAGTTGCCGATAGGGCAGCGCGCCGCCCGATGCGGCCAGTGTGGTCCCGCTCCCGGCCTCGAAGGCAACCGCCTTCAAGCCCGTGGAGCCCATGTCTATGCCCAGGTAGATGTCTGTTTTCATGTCATAACATTGTCTACAGATATTTCCCGCAGAATAGCAGTGTTTCCCCTAGTAATCTAAAAAATCCGGCTGAAATATAGTTCGTCGATGTCATAACAACGATTCGACCAAAACAAGGTTGAACAACAGGCACCGAGGGCTGCAGGGTTCTTGGAACGATGCGAAAAAAGGAGCGGAACATGAGACGAGATTTCTTGAAGACCGTAGCGGCGGCGGGCGCCGGCCTGGCGAGCGTCAACGCCTTTGCGCAGAACACTCCGCAAGCCCCCGGGCTGCGCGGCAACGCCAACGACGTCTACGTGATGAACGTGATGGTGTCCGGGGTGGAGTACTGGTTCCCTGTCTACGAAATGATGAAGCAGCTGGGCCATTCGCTCGGCGTGCGCACCCGCTATTCGGGCACGCCCGAGTACGACGTCAATAAGCAACTGGCCTCGTTCGAGCAGGAACTGGCGCGCAAGCCGGCCGGCATCCTGCTGCATCCCATGAACCCCGACCCCTTCATCGAACCCATCAACCGCGCCGCGGCCATGGGCATCCCGGTGGTGACCTTTGCGGCCGACTCGCCCAATTCCAAGCGCGTGTCCTTTGTCACGTCCGACAACGACCGCGAAGGCGCGCAGGCCGCCGACGCCATCGCGGCCTCGCTCAATGGCAAGGGCGAATACGCGGTGCTGGAAAACCCCGGCCAGGACAACCATGACCGCCGCGTCGCCGCCTTCATCAACCGCATGAAGACCCAGCATCCCGGCATGAAGCTGGTGGGCCGCGCGGCCAGCAACCAGGATCCGAACAAGGCCTACCAGGCCACGCTGAGCCTGGCGCAGGCCAACCCCGGCCTGGGCGCCCTGTTCATGCCCGAAGCCAACTCGGCGCTGGGGGCGGCGCAGGCCTCCATCGAGACCAAGAAGAACATCAAGGTCCTGTGCTGCGACGTGAACGCCAAGATCCTGGACATGATCAAGTCGGGCGAGGTCTTCGGCTCCGTCAACCCGAACCAGGGCGTGCAGGGCTATATGGGCATGATGCTGCTGTTCCTGGCGCGCAACCAGCAACTGATCGACCCGATGAATGACGCCAAGCGCAACGGCACCAACCCCATGGCCGTGCCGTTCCTGGACAACGGCCTGTCCATCGTCAGCAAGGCGAACGCCGACGACTTCTATTGGGACAAGTACCTGGCGCGTCGCGGCACCAAGGGCATCAACGAATGAAGGCGCCCGCAGCGCTGCTGGAACTGCAGGGCATCAGCAAGCAGTTCGGCGCGTCCAAAGCCCTGGCCGACGTGCGCTTCACGCTGCGCCGGGGCGAAATCCATGCCTTGTGCGGCGAGAACGGCGCTGGCAAGTCGACGCTGATGAAGATCATCGACGGCATCCACCAGCCCGACAGCGGCGACATCTACCTGGAAGGCGAGCGCGTGGTCATCAACGGGCCGGCCCATGCGATGCGCCTGGGCATCGGCCTGGTGCACCAGGAAATCTCGCTATGCGGCGATGCGACCGTGGCCGAGAACATCTTCATGCCCATGATCAGCGCGGGTGCACAGGCCTGGATGGACTATGCCGGCCTGCAAGAGCGCGCTGCGGCCGTGCTGCGGCGGCTGGGCCAGGACATCGACCCGGGCCTGCGGGTGGATGCGCTGGGCATATCGAGCCAGCAGCTGGTCGAGATTGCCCGCGCCTTGACGCTGGACTGCAAGGTGCTGATCCTGGACGAACCCACCGCAGCGTTGACGGAAGTGGAGTCCGTGGCGCTGTTCCGCGTCCTGCATGACCTCAAGGCCCAGGGCATCGGCATCGTCTACATCAGCCACCGCATGGCAGAGATCTTCGAGCACTGCGACCGCGTTACGGTACTGCGCGACGGCCGCGATGTGCACAGCGGTGATATTGCGGCGCTTTCTCCGGATGCGCTGGTGCGCTGCATGGTGGGGCGCGATCTGGGCAATTACTACCCACCCCGGCAGGCGGCTGGCGATGCGCCGGCCGAGACCCTGCTGGAAGTGGAGGACCTTGCCGACGGCGCCGCAGTCCACGGCATTTCGTTCACGCTGCGGCGGGGCGAAATCCTGGGCATCTCCGGCCTGATGGGCGCGGGCCGCAGCGAGCTGGCCGAAACCGTGTGCGGCCTGCGGCGCGCGCGGCGAGGCGCCGTGCGGCTGCGCGGCCAGCCCCTGCGGCTGCGCCGCTATGCCGACGCCCTGCGCCATGGCATCGCCTACCTGAGCGAAGACCGCAAGGCCGCCGGCCTGTTCCTGGACATGCCTATCGAACAGAACGTGTCTTCGATGGCGCTGCGCCGCATCAGCTCGCGCTTCGGCCTGCTCAAACGCACGGCGGAACGCAGCCTGGCCGTCGAGCTGGGCGCCCGGCTCAGGCTCAAGTCGGACGGCGTGGCGATCGACGCCAGCTGCCTGTCCGGCGGCAACCAGCAGAAGGTGGCCATCGCCAAACTGCTGGCGACCCGCCCCTCGGTGCTGCTGATGGACGAACCGACGCGCGGCGTGGACGTCGGTGCCAAATCCGAGATCCATCACCTGCTGCGCGACCTGGCCAACCAGGGAGTGGGCGTGGTGGTGATCTCGTCCGAGCTGCCGGAAATTATCGGCCTGTGCGACCGGGCCTTGGTGATACGCAATGGCAGGCTCGCCGGAGAGCTTGCGGCCAGCGAAATGACGGAAGAAAAATTGCTGCGGCTGGCCTCCGGCCTGTCCGCCGAGGAGGCGACATGACGAGCGACCTGAAAACCCAACCGGCGGCGCAAGCAGTCCTGATGCCTCCGGCCGCCGGCCTGCCGACGGGGGCCCGCCCGGGACGCCGGCTGGGCAGCTTCCGCGAAGCGGGGCTGCTGCTGATCATTGCCGCGCTGTGCGTCGTCATGAGCTTCGCGTCGCCGCATTTCCTGACCTGGGAAAACGTGCGCGCCATGCTGCTGTCGTTTTCCATCGAAGGCATCGTGGTGGTTGGCATGACCATACTGGTCATCGTCGGCGGCATCGACTTGTCGGTGGGCTCGGTGGTCTGCCTGGCCATGGTCATCACCGGCAAGCTCTTCCTGATGGGACTGGACCCATGGACCGCCAGCCTGGCCGCGATCGCCGTCTGCACGATGGTGGGCGCGCTCATCGGCGGCTGCGTCACCCGCATCGGCCTCAGCCATTTCATCGCGTCGCTGGCGTTCATGGTGATCGTGCGCGGCCTGTGCCTGGCCATCACCCAGGGCACGCCGCAATCGCTGTTCTCGCTGCCGCCGCAGTTCAAGTTCATCGGGCAGGGATCCATCGCGGGCATTCCCGCCGTCATCCTGATCTTCGCCGCCATCGTCGTCATCAGCGATTTCGCGTTGCGCCGCGCCGCCCTGTTGCGCAAGGTGTTCTACACCGGCAGCAATGAAAAGGCGGCGCTCTATGCCGGCATCCGCACCGGCCGCGTGAAGTTCTGGGTCACTGTGCTGTGCTCGACCTTGGCCGGCGTCGCAGGGGTGGTCTACACGGCCCGCTTCGGCGCTGCCACGCCCAACTTCGGCGTGGGCATGGAGCTCAACGTCATCGCGGCGGTGGTGATCGGGGGCGCCAGTCTCAAGGGCGGCGCGGGCACCGTGCTGGGCGCGGTGCTGGGCTTGGCCTTGCTGTCGGTCGTCACCAGCTCGCTCATCCTGCTGGACGTGTCGCCCTACTGGCAAGACGTCGTCAAGGGGCTGATCCTGCTGGCCGCGGTCACCGTCGACCATCTCATGAACGTCAAAAAGGTTTCACGATGAAGACAACAACACTGGGCGCGTCCGGCATCGCCTGCGAATCCGTCGGCCTGGGCACCTGGGCCATGGGCGGGTGGATGTGGGGTGGCGGGGACGATGCGGATGCCGTTGCCGCCATCCAGGCGTCCCTGGACGCGGGCGTGCGGCTTATCGATACCGCGCCTGCCTATGGCCTGGGGCACGCCGAAAGCCTGGTCGGCCAGGCGCTCAAGGGGCGCCGCCAGCAGGCCGTCATCGCCACCAAATGCGGGCTGGTCTGGCATACACGCCAAGGCGAGCATTTCTTCGACGAGGAAGGCCAGGCCGTGCACCGCCACCTGGGCCGCGCTTCCATCTTCCACGAAGTAGAGCAAAGCCTGGCGCGGCTGCAGACGGACTACATCGACCTCTACATCACGCATTGGCAGGACGCCGGCACGCCCGTCGCCGAGACCATGGACGCCTTGCTGGATCTGAAGCGGCAAGGCAAGATCCGCGCCATCGGCGTCAGCAACGTGGATCCCGGCACTTTGGCCGAATACCTGCGCCATGGCCCGGTGGACGCCATTCAGGAACGCTACAGCCTGATCGACCGCGAGATCGAAGCCACGCTGATGCCGCTATGCCGCCGCCACAACGTCGGCATCCTCGGGTATTCCTCGTTGGCGCTCGGCCTGCTGGCCGGACCCATCGATCCGGAGCGCCGCTTTACCGGCGACGACCAGCGCGCCGGCAACCCCCGTTTCAGCGTCGCTAATCGCAGCCGGCTGCAAGGCTTCTTCGCGGAACTGGAACCGCTGCGCCAGCGGCTGGACTGCTCGGCTTCGCAACTGATGATCGCCTGGACCACGCGCCCAGGCGGGGTCACCGTGGCGCTATGCGGCGCCCGCACGCCGCAGCAGGCCAGGCAGAACGCCGGCGCTGCCGCGCTGGAACTTACGCCTGAAGACATTGCCGCCATCGACCTGGCAGCCGGGCGTCATCTGCAAACACTGGATTGAACAAGGAATCCCCATGCTGCACAGAAAAGAAGCGCGCCTGAACCGCCTGCTGAACGGCGGCCGCTGCCTGGACATCGCCGTCGACCACGGCGTCTGCAATGAACCCAGCTTCCTGTCCGGACTGGAGGACATGCCGGCCGTGATGGAACAACTGGCCGCCGCGCGTCCCGACGCCATCCAGCTGAACTATGGCCAGGCCGACCTGCTCCAGCAACGGCCAGGCCGGGACAAACCCGCGCTGGTCATGCGGCTGGACATGGGCAATCCCTACAACGCCACGACCCACCGCGTCATGTGGGCCGTGCTGCAGAACGAGCAGGACCCGGTGCTGCCTGCGGTCCAGATGGACGCGGCCTGCGTGGTGGTCAACCTGTTCATGCTGCCGGACGAGCCCGACCTGTTCCGCCAGTGCGTCGCCAACATCGCGCGGGTACGCGCGGACTGCGACCGCTATGGCATGCCGCTGATGATCGAACCCCTGGTCATGGCGCCGCATTCCGCGCGCGGCGGCTATATGGTCGATGGCGACGCGGAGAAGATCGTCACGCTGGTCAGGCTGGCGCGCGAAATGGGCGCCGACATCGTCAAGGCCGACCCCACGACCGCCACGCGCGATTTCCACCGCGTGGTGCAGGCGGCGCGCTGCCCGGTGCTGGTGCGCGGCGGCGGCCGGGAGGACCTGCGGCAGGTCTTCGAGCGGTCGCGCGAGTTGCTCGATGAAGGGGCGGTGGGGCTGGTGTATGGCCGCAATGTCTACCAACACGCCGATCCGTCATCGGTGGTGCGGGCGCTGATGGCCATGATCCATGAAGACGCCAGCGCCGGACAGGCATGGGACATCTACGAGGCAGGCGGCCGACAGGATGCAAGGCTCATCGGCCGAAGTTCCTGACACCTCAGCCAGATCCTAATGCTCTTCCTTCGCATGGTTGATCGTGTATTTGGGGATGGCGACGGTAAGGTCCTCTTCCGCGACGATCGCCTGGCAGCTCAGGCGGGATTGGGCTTCCAGCCCCCAGGCGCGGTCGAGCAGGTCGTCCTCGGATTCGTTCGCTTCGTTCAAGGATTCGAAACCCTTGCGCACGATGCAGTGGCAGGTGGTGCAGGCGGCGCTCATGTCGCATGCATGTTCTATTTCAATGCCGTTGGCCAGCAGGGCCTCGCAAATTGTGGTGCCAGCCCGCACCTCCAGCTCGGCGCCTTCGGGCGCCAGCTCGGCATGCGGGAGTACGGTGATTTTTGGCATATCGGATTCCAGGCGCTCAGCAAGCGGATGCGGGTTTTGCAGGCGATTCCTTGCGAGCGCTCCGCAGCACGGCGCCGCCGCGTGCGGCGGGCTCCTGTTCTTTTTCGTCCGGCTGCTCAAGGGTGTGCAGGATGGGGCAATTCGGCCGATCGTCGCCCGCGCAACAGCGGATCAGCGCCTCGAGCGTGTCGGCCATCTGCCGCATGCTTTCGATGCGCCGGTCCAGTTCAGCCAGGTGTTCCTGGGCTACGTGCTTGACGTCCGCGCTCTGGCGCGACTGGTCGTGCCAGAGGCTCAGCAGATCCTTGGTCTCGGCGACTGAAAAGCCCAGGTTGCGGGCACGGCGGATGAAGTGCAGCCGGTGAACATCGATCCGGCTGTAGGCGCGGTAGCCGGACGAGTTCCGCTGCGCCACGGGTATCAGGCCGATCTGCTCGTAATAGCGGATCATTTTTGCCGATACCTTGGAGGTCTTGGACGCTTCGCCGATGTTCATGGGAGTCTCCTCGCTCAAAGGAATGGTTAGAGGCATGAGAGAAGACTAGAGCTTTCCAACATGGGAAGGTCAAGCATGCCGCCGGCCGGGGAGGGACCGGTCCGGCTGGTTACTGTGGCGTAAAAAAAACATCGGCGTGCATGTCCTGGACGTTCAGTCCGCGCTCGAACGCCAGAGCCATCGCCGCTTCCACCATCGCCGGCGGGCCGGCGACATAGGCTTTCCAGCTTTTCAAGTCCGCGAGGTCTGCGCCGGCGGCTTGCGTGACGAAGCCGGTCCGGTATGACGTGGCATGCGCCTCGGACAACACGGGCACAAAGCTCAGGTTGGCGTGGCGGCGTGCCAACGCCTCGAAATGCTGGACGAAGTAAAGATCCCGTTCCGTGCGCGCGCCGAAGTAGACATGAATCGGCTGGCTCATGCCGTGCGCGAGCGCGGTTTCGACAATTGAGTTGATGGGGGCCAATCCCGAACCTCCCGCGATGCAGAGCATCGGCCCGGAATGTTCATCGCGCAGATGCGAGGAGCCGAGCGGCGCGCGCAGCGCCACGCGTTCACCAGGTTGCAGCGTGGCGTGGACATAGCCCGACGCGACCCCGCCCGGAACACGGCGGATGTGGAATTCCAGTTCGCGATCGCCTGGCCTGTTGGCCATCGAGTAGCTGCGCGCCGGCGACGGCCCGAACCTGATGTCGGCATACTGCCCGGCGGCGAACGGCAAGGTATTCGTTGCTTCAGGTCGGATCCTTACGCGCATGATGTCGTGCGTCAGTTCGTCCATGGCAACGACGGTCCCTTCCACATTCTGGATTGGCGCCGCGGCTGCTTCGTCGTTGCCCAGCCATGCCACCGCCACATCGCTCTTCGGAACCGCGCGGCACGCCAGGATGAAGCCGCAGCGCGTTTCTTCTTCCGTCAACGCGTAGCGCGAGTGCGGCAGCATTTCCACTGCGCCTTCGATCAGGCGCGATTTGCAGCTGCCGCAGCGGCCCGATCGGCAGCCGTGCGGATAGGCAACGCCATTCTGCAGTGCTGCTTCGAGTATGGTCTGGCCGTCCGGAACCGGCAGCCTGGCTCGCGCCTGCCGGATGTCCACCGTTCTACTGCTCATTGGGTTGCTCCAGATACTTCGGGTTGGTATGGAACGGCATCGAGATGCCCTTTGCCGTTCAGACGGCGGTCCCAATCTATTGCTTCCAACAGTTGCAAGGTCAATAGCCCGCCGCATCCGCCAGCGCATGCTTGACCTTCCTGTCGTTGGAATCCCTAGCCTTGCCGAATTTCTGCAGAGTGCTTCGGAAGGGCCGAAGCCCTGCCGTACAGAAGGGGCATGTCGATGCGTCGAAAATTCAGAATCGTTGTCGTGGCTGGAGCCATCGCGGCGGCCGGAACCATTGCGTGGGCGGCCGGTGATGCGTCCGGAGATGAAAGCAAGCCGCCGCCTTCCGCGGGCGCGCCGATGGCGCCTCAGGTTCCGGTTGCCGAAGTGATCCAGCGTGTCATCGCGCCATCGACCGACTTCACCGGATATCTGGCGGCTCCAGAATCCGTCGAATTACGCTCGCGGGTCAGCGGCGCGGTAGATGCCGTCAGCGTTCCCGAGGGCAGCCTGGTGCGCAAAGGACAGCAGCTGTTCCAGATCGATCCGCGGCCATTCCAGGTGGCGCTCGACACGGCCGCGGCGCAGTTGCGCCAGGCCGAGGCGCTGGCCAGCCAGGCCCAGGCTGACTTCGACCGCGCCCAGCGGCTGGTGGCGACCGGCGCGGTGTCGCGCAAGACCTATGACGACGCCGTGTCCGCGCGCAACGCCCGCCAGGCGGAGATCCTGGTGGCCAAGGCAGCCGTGGCGGCGGCGCGGCTCGATCTTTCCTACGCGCGCATCACGGCCCCGATATCAGGTCGCGTCGACCGGATCATGGTGACCGAAGGCAATCTGGTCAACGGCGGGGCGGGGGGCGCGGCCAACCTGCTGACCACGATCGTTTCGATCGACCCGGTGCACGTGTACTTCGACATAGACGAAGCGACCTACCTCAACGCCGTGAGGCTGGCCCGGCCAGACTCCCAGGGCGGAAAGGCGTCGCTGCCGGTCGCCGTGGCGCTCGCGACGGACCAGGGCTTTCCCCACAAGGGCACGCTGGATTTCGTGGGCAACCAGATCGACCGCGGCACAGGCACCATCCGCGCCCGCGCCGTCGTGCCGAATCCCGATGGCCTGTTGGCCCCGGGGCTGTTCGCGCGTGCCAGGCTGACGACCGGCGCCGAGCGCGCAGCCATTCTGGTCGATGATCTGGCGGTGGGCACGGACCAGGGGAAAAACTACGTCCTGGTCGTGGGTGCCGACAATCAGGCCCAGTACCGCGCGGTGCAGCTGGGCCAGATGGTGGATGGGCTGCGCATGATCAGTTCCGGCTTGCAGGCTGGTGAGAGGATCATCATCAAGGGGCTGGTACGCCCCGGCATGAGCGTCACGCCGCGTATGGTGCCTATGCAACAGGTAGCCGCTGCGGAGGCCCGCCCATGAAGTTCCCTCATTTCTTCATTGCGCGGCCAATCTTCGCCATCGTCCTGTCGTTGCTGATGCTGTTGGCGGGCGGCATTGCGTTCTGGCAGTTGCCGCTGAGCGAGTATCCCGCCGTCACCCCGCCCACGGTACAGGTGACGGCAAGCTATCCCGGCGCCAATCCGGAAGTGATCGCCGATACTGTGGCGGCCCCGCTGGAGCAGGTGATCAACGGCGTGGAAGGCATGCTGTACATGAGTTCCCAGATGGCCGTCGACGGCCAGATGGTGCTCACCATTGCCTTCAAGCAGGGAACGGACCCGGACATGGCGCAGATCCAGGTGCAGAACCGGGTCTCGCGCGCCTTGCCGCGCTTGCCGCAGGAAGTGCAGCGCATCGGGGTGGTCACGCAAAAGACCTCACCCGACGTGTTGATGGTGGTGCACCTGGTTTCGCCGGAAAAACGCTACGACTCGCTCTATCTATCGAACTTCGCCATCCGGCAGGTGCGCGACGAACTTGCGCGCCTGCCCGGCGTGGGCGACGTGCTGGTCTGGGGCGCTGGCGAGTACTCGATGCGCGTCTGGCTAGACCCCACCAGCGTCGCCGCGCGCGGCCTGACCGCCAGCGACGTGGTTGCGGCCCTGCGGGAGCAGAACGTGCAGGTCGCCGCGGGGTCGGTGGGCCAGCAGCCGGATACCACGGCGGCCTACCAGGTGACGGTCAACACGCTGGGGCGTCTGACCAGCGCGGAGCAGTTCGGCGACATCGTGGTGAAGACGGGCGCGGATGGCCAGGTTACCCGGCTGCGCGACGTTGCCCGCGTTTCGCTGGGGGCGGATGCCTACACCTTGCGCAGCCTGATCGATGGCGAATCGGCGCCCGCTCTGCAGATCATCCAGAGTCCCGGCGCCAACGCCATCGACGTCTCCAATGCGGTGCGCGGCAAGATGCAGGAGCTGCAGCAGAGCTTCCCGCAGGATGTGGAATACCGGATCGCCTACGACCCCACCGTGTTCGTGCGCGCCTCGCTGCAATCGGTGGCGGTCACGCTGCTGGAGGCCATCCTTCTCGTCGTCATCGTGGTGGTGCTGTTCCTGCAGACCTGGCGCGCGTCCATCATTCCCCTGGTGGCCGTGCCCGTGTCGCTGGTGGGGACCTTTGCGCTGATGCACATGTTCGGCTTTTCGCTCAACACGCTGTCGCTGTTCGGCCTGGTCCTGTCGATCGGCATCGTGGTGGACGACGCCATCGTGGTGGTCGAAAACGTGGAGCGGCACATGGCCCTGGGCGAATCCCCAAGGCAGGCCGCGATCAAGGCCATGGACGAGGTGACGGGGCCGATTATTGCGATCACCTCGGTGCTGGCGGCAGTCTTCATTCCGTCGGCCTTCCTGTCCGGGCTGCAGGGCGAGTTCTATCGCCAGTTCGCGCTGACCATCGCAATTTCGACCATACTCTCCGCCATCAACTCGCTCACCCTGTCGCCCGCGCTTGCGGCCATCCTGCTCAAGCCGCATCACGACGCGGCCAAGGCCGACTGGCTTACGCGCATCATGGGCCGGGCGCTGGGCGGCTTCTTCCGGCGCTTCAATGTCTTCTTCGACAGCGCCTCGAATGCCTACGTCGGAACGGTGCGCCGGGCGGTGCGCGGCAGTGCCATCGTGCTGCTGCTGTACGCCGGCTTCGTCGGCCTGACCTGGCTGGGCTTTCACCAGGTGCCGAACGGATTCGTGCCGGCCCAGGACAAGTACTTCCTGGTGGGCATCGCACAGTTGCCCAGCGGCGCTTCGCTCGACAGGACGGAGGCGGCGGTGAAGCAGATGTCCGAGATCGCGCTGGCCGAACCGGGCGTGGAGAGCGTGGTTGCCTTCCCCGGGCTTTCGGTCAACGGTCCGGTGAACGTGCCGAACTCGGCGCTGATGTTCGCCATGCTCAAACCCTTCGATGAACGCCAGGATCCTTCGCTGTCCGCCAACGCCATCGCCGGAAAGCTGATGGGCAAGTTCAGTCAGATTCCGGACGGGTTCCTCGGTATCTTCCCGCCGCCTCCCGTGCCGGGCCTGGGGGCCATGGGCGGCTTCAAGCTGCAGATAGAGGACCGCGCCGGATTGGGGTTCGAGGCGCTGGCGCAGGCGCAGGGTCAGATCATGGCTAAGGCCATGCAGGCTCCCGAGCTGGCGAACATGCTGGCCAGCTTCCAGACCAACGCGCCGCAGTTGCAGGTGGACATCGACCGCGTCAAGGCCAAGTCCCTGGGGGTATCGCTGACGGACGTGTTCGAGACTCTGCAAATCAATCTGGGATCGCTCTACGTCAATGACTTCAACCGCTTCGGGCGCACCTACCGGGTCATGGCGCAGGCCGACGCGCCGTTCCGCATGCAGGCCGACGACATCGGGATGCTCAAGGTGCGCAACGACAGTGGCGAAATGATTCCCCTGAGCGCCTTTGTGACGCTGACGCGCGGGTCCGGGCCGGACAGGGTCATCCGCTACAACGGCTTTCCGTCGGCGGATATCAGCGGCGGTCCCGCGCCGGGATATTCCTCGGGGCAGGCGACGGACGCGATAGAACGCATCGTCCGCGAGACCTTGCCCGAAGGCATGGTCTACGAGTGGACGGACCTCGTCTACCAGGAGAAGCAGGCTGGGAATTCAGCGTTGTACATCTTCCCATTGGCGGTGCTGTTGGCCTTCCTCATTCTTGCCGCCCAGTACAACAGCTGGTCGCTGCCGTTCGCCGTGCTGCTCATCGCGCCCATGGCATTGCTTTCGGCGATAGGCGGGGTCTGGCTGTCCAACGGCGATAACAACATCTTCACGCAGATCGGCTTTGTGGTGCTGGTCGGCTTGGCCGCCAAGAATGCCATCCTGATCGTGGAATTCGCCCGCACCAAGGAGGACGAAGGCGCCGATCCGCTGGCGGCAGTGCTGGAGGCTGCCCGGTTGCGCCTGCGCCCCATCCTGATGACCTCGTTCGCTTTCATCGCCGGCGTGGTGCCGTTGGTGCTGGCCACAGGCGCCGGGGCGGAGATGCGCCATGCCATGGGGATCGCAGTGTTTGCGGGAATGGTTGGCGTGACCCTGTTCGGCCTGTTGCTCACGCCCGTGTTTTACGTCGTGGTGCGCAAATTGGCGCTGCGACGGGAAGCCCGCCGGGCCGCGACCCGCTCGGCCAAGCAACACGCATGATGGCCAGGAGGAATAACGACATGAAGCATCTTTACACCCGCTCCCGGCGCTGCCTGAAGCTCGCGCCGCTGACGCTTGCGGCCGCGTTGGCCGGCTGCTCCCTGGCGCCGAAGTACGAACGCCCCGCTGCGCCTGTCGACGCGACCTATTCTTCGGATGCCGAGGATGCGCGGCACAAGCCCGATGCGATGGCCGCGGCCGACATAGGATGGCGCGACTTTTTCCGGGATCCGCTCTTGCAGCAATTGATAGAAATCTCGCTGCACAACAATCGGGACATGCGCCGCGCCGCGCTCAACGTCGAAGCGGCGCAGGCGTTGTACCGAATCCAGCGCGCCGCGATGCTGCCGAACCTGAGCGTCTCGGCCAGTGGCGCATCCGAGCGCATTCCGGGCGACCTTGGCGCCACGCAGGACGGCCAGGTCTCGAAGCGCTATGACGTGGCCGGCGTGACGACCGCCTGGGAACTGGACCTTTGGGGCCGTATCCGCAGCCTCAGCGATCAGGCCCTGGCCACATATCTGGCACTGGAGGAGAACCGGATCGCCACGCAGCTGAGCCTGGTTGCCGAAGTGGCCAACGCCTACCTCACGCTGCGCGCCGACCAGGAACTGTTGCGGCTGACGGAAGACACGCTGGCCACGCAAAAGCGTTCGTATGATCTGACGGCCGATCTGGCTGCGGCCGGAAACTCGACGCAGCTCGACCTGCGTCTGGCCGAGATTGCGTTGCGTAATGCGGAAGCCAACCGGTCCGCCTACACGCGACAAGTAGCCAGGGACCGCAACGCGCTGGTGCTGCTCCTGGGACAGCCGCTGACGCCCGAGTTGTCCAGCCAGCTGGACGCGGCAACGACGCTGCCAGACGGTATCGTTCCATCGGATTTACCGACCGGACTACCCTCCGAGTTGTTGGTCCGACGGCCCGACATACGCGCGGCGGAGCAGATGCTGCGCGGCGCCAATGCCAATATCGGCGCGGCGCGCGCCGCTTTCCTGCCGGCGATCAGCTTGACGGGCTCGGCGGGAACCGCCAGCGCCTCTCTGGACGGCTTGTTCGACTCCGGGTCGCGGGCCTGGGCATTCCTGCCGCACATCACGCTGCCCATTTTTCGGGGAGGCGCCTTGCTGGCCAACCTGGACGTGGCGCATGTAAAGAAGCGGGTGGAAATCGCCAACTACGAGCAGGCCATTCAGGTGGCATTCCGCGAGGTGGCCGATGGCTTGGCGGGCAAGCGCACGCTTGACGACCAGATCCGTTCGGAGCAGTTGGCGGTGACGGCAAGCCGCAGCGCTTATGAGCTGGCGGAACTGCGGTTTCAGGAGGGCGTGGACGACTATCTCACCTTGCTTGAGGCCTATCGCTCGCTATACGGCGCGCAACAGATCCTGGTGCGCACGCGCCTGACGCGCTTGAACAACCTGATCGACCTCTACAAGGCGTTGGGTGGAGGTTGGTCCGAGCATTCGGCGCGCATGCCCGCCGGGGCATAGGGTCCGCCAAATGTCGCCAGGCCCTGGAGTACATAGCCAGTCCCCGGGCTTGGGCCGCCGCGTCAAAGCGGCGGCCCAAGCCTTGTCCGCGGCGACCGGGCAGCGATGCTGCTACACGGCCTGCTTCCAGGCGCGCAATTTCGACAGCCCATTGGCATAAGCCATGCAAGTCAGAATCTGGAGTTGGCCGCCCAAGGTTCCAGTTCCTGCGCCCGAGGGCGCGAAGAGGGCGGCGTCCGTATGCCGCGCTACGCTGCTGACCACGCGTTCCTGCCCCAGACGGGTCAGTTCATGCAGCCTGTGCAGGCTGCTGCCGTTGAAGTCGCGTCGGAAGCCGTGGGTCAGGCGGCAGAATCTGTCCAGCATCGCTTCCCTGCTGTAGAAGGGGGAGCCGGCATCCCCTGCCCCTGCGGCGGCGAACTGCAGGATCATCGTGTTCCAAAGAATGAGGTCGACCAACACGGTGGCGGCATCGATAGGCATGCGATGAGCATGTCCCACCTCGGCCGTCCTTCGGTAGAGGCTCGCGCGTATGGTGGCCGCCTCGACGCGGAATTGCCTGTGCCGGTCGCGGAGGTTACACAGCAGCTCTTGCCTGGATGCGGGTAGTTTCATCGGATCTTTCCACCAAGTCGTCGCGGATCGGGCCGTCGGATTGAGTCTGACGGGTTGGCGCGCCTCGGGCGTGGTGCCGGCCGCAGGAAAGCGGGCAGGGAGCGCATACGCCCGGGGCCAAGGCGGAAATCCTGGGGTTTTCCACCGTTGGAATGTCAATGCCGAACGAAAATCGCGCAGCGCCTGCGGAAATCCGCACGATGGGTCTAAAATCCGCACACGTTTCGATCCGCCCCTGCGCAAGCGGCAGGTCCCTCGCACGTAACATCCCCACGCCATTGCAGCCAACCATCGGTCAGACTTCCGCTTCCACGCCGCCAAGTTCGTCCTATGCCGCCCGCATCCATCAGGTGCAGGTCGACGCATTGCGCCGAAGCTTTCCGTTCGCCCTGGCCGGGTCGCTGATCAGCGCCTGTTTTTCCGCATTCGCCTTGGTCGGCGTGCTGCCCCACCACGAGATCCTGCTGTGGCTGGGCGCCACGTTGGCCGTGGGCGTGCTGCGCTGGGCCGCCGTGGTGGCGTACGACCGCCATCGCGCCGACCCGTCAGCGGCGCAGCGCTGGGTGCGCCGCATGCTGGCCGGGAATCTGTGCTCCGGCATCCTGTGGGGACTGCCCCTGGCCTACTGGACGTTTTTCGTCCCGCTGGAGTATCAGCTGTTCTTCATCGTCATCCTGTTCGGACTGGGTACGGGCGCCATCTATTCGAACTACATGATGCTGCCGGTGATGTACGCGTTCGAAGTGCCGGCTTTCGCGCCGATGTTCATCGCGCTGGCGGCGCAGCCTTCCGCCATCCATCTGGCGCTGGTGACGGGCGGCCTGGCATATCTGGTCGCGACCCTGGCGTTCATCCATCGCATGAACCGCACCCACCTGGACGCGTTGCGGCTGGGTTATGAAAACCTGGCGCTGCTGGAACAGGTGCGCCAGGAGAAGATAGCGGCCGAACGCAGCGATCTGGAGAAGTCCCGCTTTCTTGCTGCGGCCAGCCACGACCTGCGCCAGCCCGTGCATGCGGTGAACTTGTTCCTGGGCTTGCTGGCGAACGAACCCCTGTCCCGGCACGGGCGCTATCTGGTCGACAACATCACCAGCGCGCTGTCGGCGATGGGCCATCTGTTCGACGCGCTGTTGAATCTGTCGCGGCTGGACGCCGGCGTCATCGAACCTCGTTTCGAGACGTTCAGGATGCAGCCGCTGCTGGACCAGCTCAAGGCCGAATACGCGCCGCAGGCCAGCGAGAAGGGGATACGGCTGCGGGTGCGCGCGTGCGCGGCCAGCGTGCGTTCGGATCCCGTGCTGCTGGAGCGCATGCTGCGCAATCTGATCAGCAATGCCATCGTGCACTCCGACGGCGGCCGCGTCCTGGTGGGCTGCCGCAGGCGCGGAAGCCGATTGCGCATCGAGGTCTGGGACAACGGCCCAGGGATTCCCAAGGCCGAGCAGGAGCGCGTCTTCTGGGAGTTCCATCAACTGGCCAATCCCGAGCGCGACCGCAGCAAGGGTCTGGGCTTGGGCCTGGCCATCGTGCGCCGCACCGCCAGGCTGCTGGCCCACGAACTGGCGCTGCGCTCGGAAGAAGGCCGCAGCACGGTGTTCGCGGTCACGGCGCCGCTGTCGGATCCGGCCGCGGCAGGCCTTTCGATCACGGATGCCAATGTGGGACTGCCCCGGGCGCCTGCAAGTGAAGACAGCCTGCGCGGCAAGCTGGCGCTGCTGGTGGACGACGACGCGCAGAACCTGGCGGGCCTGTCGATGCTGTTCGAAAGCTGGGGCTGCCGCGTCATCGCCGCGACCAGCGGCAATGCGCTGTTCGAGCGCGTGCTGCCGCTGGCCGAAACGCCGGCCCTGATCGTCACGGATTACCGGCTGCGCGAACACGAGACCGGCATTCACGTAATCGAAAGGCTGCGCGAGGAATACAACGATCCCGATCTGCCTGCCTTGCTGGTCAGCGGCGATACCGATCCGGCGCGCCTGACCGAGGCCGCCGCGCGCGGCGTGCCGCTCTTGCACAAGCCCGTGCAAGTCCAGGCTTTGCGCGAGCACGTGACGGGCCTGCTGCATGCCAGGCAAGCAGCGCCCCTTCCCGGAGATGCCGAATGACGGCAGTGTTATTGGTCGACGACCACGCCATGTTCCGCGAAGCGCTGGTGATGGCGCTGGGCCAGGGCGTGGCCGGCCTGGAGATCCATCCCGCGGCCAGCGGCCAGGAAGCGCTGGAGATACTGGACCGGCATACGGCGATCCAGCACGTCATCATGGATTTCTATCTGCCCGACATGGCTGGCGCCGACTTGCTCAAACGCTTGCGTCAGCGCCGGTCGAAGTTGCGCATCCTGGTGCTGTCGGCCTCGCAAGATCCCGAGGACATGCGCCGGGCGCTGGAGGCCGGCGCGCAGGGCTTCCTGAACAAGTCCGCCAGCTGCCAGGAGCTGGCCGCCGCGCTGGAAGCGGTCAACGAGGCGGCGCCGCCGCAGCGCCGCGCGCTGTCCGCAGGCGACCAGGACGAAGCAGCCTTGCTGCGCGCGCTGACGCCTCGCCAGGTCGAGGTGCTATGCCTGATGTGCGACGGACTGCGCAACAAGGAAATCTCGGAACGGCTGAACATGACCGAAAAGACCGTCAAGACGCATGTGTCGGCCATTCTGGGCACCCTGGGCGTGCTCAATCGTACGCAGGCGACGCTAGTGGCGCGGCGCGGCGGCGTGTTCGGGAAGCCGGCATAGGCGGCTGCCCGCTGTCGCTGGCCACCTTGCCGGCTACCAGCGAGATCTCGCGTCCGGCCGTCGCAATCGTGTCGGGGCGATGCGCCACGATCACGCGCGCGGTGCGTGCGCATCGGTCTTTGGCCGGCAGGGAGATTGCGCTTGCGCTCAGAAGCTCGCCCGGCCCTCGCCCATGCGCGCGCCCGTCACCATCTCCGTCACCCAGTTGACCAGGATCGAGGTATACGCGCGTTGCGCCGGCTTTTCCGTCAGCGCGTGATCGGCGCCGTCGATGATGCGGTGGGTCAATGAGTGCGAACGGCGGAAGGCCGATCGGTAGCTCATGATGGTGGAGTGCGGGATATAGATGTCGTGCTCCGCTTCCACCAGCAGCACGTCGCCGGAGAATTCCGTGCAAGCCTTCAGCGCGCGGTTTTCTTCCGGCGGCACGTAGGCGCTGCGGTAGGCGCGCAGCGTGTCGCGGTTGAGCTGGTTCTTGGGCACCAGCCATTCGTCGTCGCGATACAAGGCGGGGACATGCAACGCAAGCCAGCGCACCCGGCGCAGCGTGCAGAGCAGGGCGGCCAGATAGCCGCCGTAGCTGCTGCCCACTACGGCGATGGAACCGGAGTCCAGCGCGGGGTGGAGCGACAGCCTGTCGTAGGCCGCCACCACGTCGCGCAGATTGTCCTCGCGGGTCACCTGTAGTTGCTGGGCCCGGGTGCCCGCATGACCGCGCAGGTCGAAGGTCAGGCAGACACAGCCCAGCGCGGCGATCCCCTTGGCCCGGGACAGGTCAAATTCCTGGCTGCCGCCCCAGCCGTGGATAAACAGCACGCCAGGGACCTTGTCCTGCGGAGTGAGAAAGGTCGCCTCGAGCGACACGTCGTCGACTTCCAGAGCGGTAGGGGTGCTATGCGCCGCCATCTTGCGCCTCCAGGATGCCTCCCGATTTGCTGATCTGGCCGATGGCGCTGTCGACCCCGTGGAACACCAGCCGTTGCGCGATTGGCACGGGTTCGCCGGCGCCGTAGCGTTCGCGGGTCTCGGCGCGCACTTCCATCAGCGCCGGTGACAGCGCGAAGGCCTGCATGGCGGCCAGTTCGGCCAGACTGGCGCCGCCAGCGCGCCAGGATTGCTCCAGCACGCCGGCGCGCGCGCCGCCGTCCGCCGCGCGCCCGATCGCCACGTCGTAGTTGCGCCGCGATGCGATCAATTGCGGATAGGCGGCCCAGGCCGCCGTGTCATAACGGCACGCCAGCTCGATGGCGCGTCGCTCATCCGCGCGAAGATCCAGCGCGCGCAGGGCGTCAAAACCGCCGCGCGCCACGCGCAGCTCGGACCCGCCGTACACCTGGCAGCCCTGATTGTCGTCGGTCAGCGATTGGGTGCCCACGTAGGCGATCTCCATCTGGCCCACTTTCGACCAGCCCACGCTATACGTTTCGATTTCTTCCAGGTCTTCTTCCAGCACCAGGCCCAGGCGCTGCATCAAGCGCGGGGATTGCTCGGCCAGGGCAGCCTGCAGCGCATCCAGGCTCCTGACCACGACCTGTCCGCGACCCGCCGTGGCGTCCGCGGGCTTCACGCGTACCGTGGCGCGTGCGAGCAAGCGTCGTCCTGCGGCTAGGGCGTCTTCGGGGCAAAAGGCGGTATAGCCTTCCAGCACGGCGTCGCCCAGCATGTCCGCCAGTGCCATGGACCAGCTGGCAGGGCGGGAGGCCTGCGGCCCCACCAGTCCGTGGCTGATGGATTTGGTGGCCACGAACGCATGCGGCGCCACGCCGCCGTAAAGGTCTGTCTCGCTGACGATGCCCAGCACGGTGGCGCGCCTGGCGCCTATGATGGTGCGATCAGGCACATAATAGGGAACCACCCCGCCGCCGTGGCGGCTGGGTCGGTAATCGGGCACGTAGCGTCTGCCCAGCAACGCGGCCAGTCGGGCGGCTTGGGCATCGAGTGATGCCACCTCGTGTTCGGAGGCCCGCGCGCGCCGGGGAAAAGCCGCCACGATGCCTTCCGAGCGGGAATCGGGTAGGGATGTCATGGCAGGCAACTCAGCAAGCGGCGTGCCTGTGCAGGAATCGCGGTCCGGGGAGCCGGCGGCGGCGCAGTCAGGCGCGGGTCGGGCGTCGGGCATGGAAGTTGCTGCTCTGCGTTTTCCGCCGTGGCGATGGCTGCCGTTGTTGTCGCATCCGAAGCCGCGGCGAGAGCGCGTGCACATCACCTAGGAGAAATTCTCATGGCCACGCGAACCATCTGGAAGGGCGCGATCACCTTCGGCCTGGTCCACATCCCCGTGGGCTTGCATACCGCCACGACGGAATCGGGCGTGGATTTCGATTGGCTGGACCGCCGGTCGATGGACCCCGTCGGCTACAAGCGCATCAACAAGCGCACGGGCAAGGAGATCGAATCCAAGGACATCGTCAAAGGGGTGGAATACGAGGACGGCCAGTACGTCATCATCTCCCCCGAGGAGATCGCGGAGGCATATCCGCGCACGACGCAAACCATCGAAATCCAGCAATTTGTCGAATCGGCCGAAGTCTCGTTCGTCTACCTGGAGCGGCCGTATTACATCGCCCCGATCAACAAGGGGCAGAAGGTGTATGCGCTGCTGCGCGACACGCTGGTGAAAAGCGGCAAGATAGGCATCGCCAAGGTCGTGATCCAGACCAAGCAGCATCTGGCGGCATTGATTCCCATGGGAGACGCGCTGGTCCTGAATCTGATGCGTTGGGGCGACGAGGTGAAGTCCGTGGAGGGACTGGATCTGCCCAAGGCAGGCGCCAAGAGCATGTCGCCCAGCGCGTCCGAATTGAAGATGGCCAAGATGCTGGTGGACGAAATGTCGGCAGAGTGGGATCCGGCCGAGTACCAGGACGAATTCAAGGCGGCCATCATGGGGCTGGTGGAACAGAAGGCCCAGGCGGGCAAGACCGAAACCGTGATCGCGCCGCAGGAGGAAGCGCCTGCGTATGCGGATAACGTGATCGATCTGACCGACCTGTTGCAGCGCAGCTTGCGCGGCGGCGCGTCCAAGGGGCGCGCCAAGGCCGAGGCCAAGCCCGCCAAGAAAGCCGCGCCGCGTAGTTCCGCTGTGAAAAAGGCGCCCGCGAAGAAGGCCGCCAAGAGCGCCAGGCAGGCGAAAAAGGCGGCCTGAAAATGGCGGACAGCCTGAAGAAATACCGCGAGAAGCGCAATTTCGCCGTCACGCCGGAACCGGCGGAAGGCGGTGAATCAGGCGGCGCAGACCTGGTGTTCGTCATACAAAAGCACTGGGCCAGCCGCCTGCACTATGACTTCCGCCTGGAGCTCGATGGCGCGATGAAAAGCTGGGCGGTGCCGAAAGGGCCGTCGTTCGATCCCTCCGTCAAGCGCATGGCGGTGCAGGTCGAAGACCATCCCATCGCGTACAACCAGTTCGAAGGCACCATCCCCGAGGGGCAGTACGGGGCCGGCAAGGTGATCATCTGGGACGAGGGGCGCTGGACGCCTATAGGCGATCCGCGCAAGGGATACAAGACAGGCCATCTGAAGTTCACGCTCGACGGCGTGAAGCTGCGCGGGCGCTGGGCGCTGATCCGTATGAAGGGCAAAGAGCGCGATCGCCAGCCGCCCTGGCTGCTGATCAAGGAAAACGACGAGTACGCGCGGCCAGACCGGGATTTCAGCGTCGTGGATGAGATGCCGGACAGCGTGGTGCCGCTGCGCACGAAGAAGAAGGCGGCGGCGCGCAGCAAACCGCAAGCCCGCGCCGTGAATGCAACAGAATCCGCCGCGGCCTTGCCGGGCAAGGCCGCTCCCTTGCCCGCGTCGCTCAAGCCTCAGCTGGCCACTCTGGTCGACGGCGTGCCGCGGGGCGCGGACGACTGGTCCTATGAAATGAAGTTCGACGGCTACCGGATCCTGGCCAGGCTGGATGGCGGCAGCGCGAAGCTGTACACGCGCAACGGCCACGATTGGACAGCCAGGATTCCGCGGCTGGCCCAGGAGCTGGCGGCACTGGAGATCGCCAATGCCTGGATCGACGGCGAGATCGTCGTGCTGACGCGCGAAGGCGTGCCCAGCTTCCAGGCCTTGCAGAACGCCTTCGATGCCGCGAGCACGGCGGATATCGTCTTCTACGCCTTCGACCTGCCCTACGTCGCGGGACGCGACCTGCGCGACGAGCCTCTCAGGCTGCGGCGGGACTTGCTGCGGCAGGTCATCGCCAGGTGCAAGGGCCAGCACGTGAAGTTCAGCGAGGCCTTCGATAAGCCGCCGGCAGACCTGGTCGCTTCGGCCTGCAAGCTGGGCCTGGAGGGGATCATCGGCAAGCGTCTGTCCGCGCCCTATGTGTCGCGCCGCACGGACGACTGGATCAAGCTCAAGTGCACCAAGCGCCAGGAATTCGTCATCGTGGGCTACACCGAGCCCAAGGGCAGCCGCCAGGGCTTTGGCGCGCTGCTGCTGGCGGTGCACGAGCCGGATGGCGAGCTGCGCTACGCCGGCAATGTAGGCACGGGTTTCGACGACAGGACGCTGCTGGACCTGCATCGCAAGCTGGCCGGCATTGAACAAGAAACCAGCGCGTTGACCCAGGGCAAGCCGCGCGCCCTCAAGCAGGTCCACTGGGTCCAGCCTACGCTGGTGGGAGAGGTTTCGTTCGGCGAATGGACTGGCGACGGCCATGTGCGCCATTCGACCTTCCGCGGGCTGCGGACCGACAAACCCCCCAAGAAGATCACGCGCGAGGTTGCCATGCCGGCTGAAAAGATATCCACCCGCGAACGTCCCGCCAAGGCCTTGAAAGAGGGCGCGGCAACGCCGCCGAAGGGAATGAAACTGTCCAATCCCGACCGCGTCATAGATCCCTCTTCGGGAGCGACCAAGCTCGATCTGGCGCGCTATTACGGGTTGGTGGCGCCACTGATGATGCCGCACCTGCGCGGCCGCCCGGTTTCCTTCGTCAGGGCGCCCGCGGGGATCCAGGGTCAGCACTTCTTCCAGCGGCACTCGGAATCACCCATCGCGGGGGTGCTGGCGCTGCCTGAACGCCTGTACCCAGAGCATCCGCCGCTCATGGAAATCTCGAACGAAGCAGCGATACTCGCTGCCGCCCAACTGAACGTGGTGGAGTTCCATACCTGGAATGCGATCAAGACCTCGATCGCCAAGCCGGACCGGATGCTGTTCGACCTGGACCCTGGAGAAGGGGTGGATTGGCCTGCCGTGCAGCAGGGCGCGGAGCTGGTGCGCGTGCTGCTTCAGGAGCTAGGCCTGCGCGGCTGGCTGAAGACCAGCGGCGGCAAGGGCCTGCATGTGGTCGTGCCGATCCGCAAGCAATACGGCTGGGACGCCGTGAAGGACTTTTCCGAAGCCATGGTGCGCCATCTGGCGCAAACGCTGCCGAAGCTGTTCGTCGCCAAAAGCGGGCCCAAGAACCGCGTGGGCAAGATATTCGCCGATTACCTGCGCAACGGCTTCGGCGCCACGACGGTGGCGGCCTGGTCGGCCCGCGCCCGGCCCGGCCTGGGCGTGTCCGTACCGGTCCGCTGGGACGAACTGGACGGGCTGAAAGGCTCGGCGCAATGGACCATCGCCAACATCCACACCCGCCTGGATGCGGGCAACGAGCCTTGGGACGATTACGCGCCCCAGGCCATCGGCCGGGCCATGAAACAACTCGGGATCGAACCGAAATCCTGAACCTGAACATGGCCGTCAGCGCGCGCTGACGATTGTTGCCGCCGCGGCAACATCATGGTCCCCTCCGCGGGCCTACTGCCGTTTTGCCGGCAGACCTACGATTTGGGCGTCGTTCAACCCATCGAGGAAGTCACCATGAGTCAACGTCTGAATGCCTTTGCGCAATCGCCCGAACTGTTCAAGAAATTCGTCGAGTTCGGCATGCTCCTGAAGTCCGGCGCGATCGAGCAATCGATCCTGCGCCTGGTCGAAATCCGCGCTTCGCAGATCAACGGCTGCGGCTTCTGCCTGGACATGCATGTGAAGGATGCCAAGATCCACGGCGAAGGCGAACTGCGCCTGCATCACGTGGCGATCTGGCGCGAATCGACCGAGTTTTCGCCGCGTGAACGCGCCTGCCTGGCCTGGACCGAAGCGCTGACCACGCTGGGTGCGCAGGGCGTGCCCGACGAGATCTATGAACGCGTCCGCACGCAACTGTCCGAAAAGGAAATCTCGGACCTCAGCTTCGCCGTCATGGCGATCAATGGCTGGAACCGCCTGAACGTGGGCTTCCGCACCGTGCCGGGTTCTGCCGACAAGGCATATGGCCTGGATAAGGCCAAGTTCAACTAAGGGACTACCATGAAAATCCTGGTTATCGGCGGCACGGGCCTGATCGGCTCCAAACTCGTCAAACTGCTGACTGAGCGCGGCCATGAGGCGATTGCCGCATCGCCCGCCACGGGCGTCAACACCATGACTGGCGAGGGCCTGGACACCGCGCTCGCCGGCGTCGACACGGTGGTCGACGTCGCCAACTCGCCGTCGTTCGAAGACCGCGCCGTGCTGGAGTTCTTCCAGACCTCGGGGCGCAACCTGTTGGCGGCGGAGGCCCGCGCCGACGTGCGCCACCACGTCGCGCTGTCGGTGGTCGGCACGCAGCGCCTGGCCGAAAGCGGTTACTTCCGCGGCAAGATCGCGCAGGAAGCGCTGATCGTGGCTGCTGGAATCCCGTACACCATCGTGCATAGCACCCAGTTCTTCGAATTCCTGGGCGGTATCGTGCAGTCGGGGACCGAAGGGGCGGAAGTGCGGCTGTCGCCCGCCTACGTCCAGCCCATTGCGTCGGACGACGTCGCCCTGGCCATGGCCGACGCCACGCTGGCGCCGCCGGTGAACGGCATCGTCGAAATCGCCGGCCCCGAGCGGGTACGCCTGGCCGAGCTGGTGCAGCGCTACATGGCCAAGATCGGTGACGCGCGCCCCGTGCGGGCGGACACCGGCGCGCGCTATTTCGGCGCGCTGCTCGATGACGACACGCTGGTTCCGGGAGCCGGCCCGCGCCTGGGCCAGATCGGCTTCGAAACCTGGTTCAGCCGTTCGGGCGCAAGAAAGTAGCGGCAGGCGCAAGGACCCTCATGAGCAAACTGCGGCCTCCTCCCCAGAGTCTCCTGGACAAGTACCGGGGGAAGGATTTCCATCCCCTGTACACCACCAGCGTGACGGTGCGCGGCGGGGAGGCCGCGCATGGACGCGCCTCCGGCATGGCCATTTCGGACGATGGCGAGCTGATCGTGGAACTGCGCCTGCCGGTGGAGCTGGGCGGCACGGGCGGGGGCACCAACCCCGAACAGCTATTCGCCGCCGGCTATGCGGCGTGCTTCCACGGCGCGCTCAGCATGCTGGCCGAACGCGCTGGCCTGGCCATCCCGGACGCTTCCGTGACGGCCACCATCTCGTTCGGCCGGGACCCCGTCGACGGCTTTTTCGCGCTGACGGCGGACGTCAATATCCACCTTCCGGGCGTGCCCACGCCCATCGCGGAAGAGCTGGTGCGCAATACGGAACGCCTGTGTCCTTACGCCAAGATGGCCCAGGGCGGGATCCAGAGCGTCGTGGCCCTGACCCAATAGCGCTCAGGCCTGTTTCGGCAGCAGGCTGTCGATGATCAGCAGGTCCTGCGCGCGGATGCTCTCGGTCATGAAATCGATGAAGACCCGCATGCGGGCGGGCAGGTGCTGGCGGCTGAGAAAGCACAGGTAGTGCCCGCGGTCGTCGGGCGAGTACTGCGGCATGCAGGCGACCAGCGTGCCTGCGCGCAGATGCTCGCAGACCTGGTACGCCGCCATTTGCGCGATGCCATGGCCGTCCAGCACGGCCTGCAGGACCAGGTCGGCATCGTTGAAGGTCAGCATGGCGGGCGGCGCGAACTTGCGCAGATGGCCGCCGACCTTGAATTCCCATTCGAATACGCGGCCGGACGCCAGCAGGAAGTTCACGCAGCTATGGCCGGACAGCTCGTCGACGCTTAGCGGCAGCCCGTGCCTGGCGGCATAGTCGGGCGAGGCGCACAGGATCATCTGCATGGGAATGACTTTCTTGGCGATCACCTGGCTGTCTTCCATGCGGCCATTGCGAAACGACACGTCGACGCGGTCCGTGGTGAAGTCGGTCGGGCCGTCATCCAGCAACAGTTCCACCGAGATGTTCGGATGCGCTTCGCGGAACGCCTTCAGCAGGGGCGCCACGACCTTGCGGCCGAAACCCACGGTGGAGCAGACGCGCACCAGGCCGGAAGGCGGGCCCTCGCGCAGGTCGCGCATGTTGTCCAGTGCCTGGATGATCCGTTCCACGCCGGGATGGCATTGCTCGTAGAAGCGCTGCCCCTCCGCGGTCAGCGAGGTGCTGCGCGTGGTGCGCACGAAGAGCCGCACGCCCAGCTGGTCTTCGAGTTTCTGCACGCTGCGGCTGACTGCCGAACGCCCTATGCCCAGCCGGTCGCCGGCCTTGGCGAAGTTGCCCTCGGCGGCGACCGCCAGGAAGGCCATGACGCCGGCATAGCTGGTGGCAAAGCTGTCGGCCAGGGAGTCCGGGCCGTTCGCGGGAGGGGTGACCGGGGAGGCTGGGATAGGGGTAGGCATGGTGGCAGCGCCGCAAGTTGGTTGATCCTACCTGCTAAGACGTTGCGCTGGACGGTTTTGTGACGCCTCCTTGAAAAAAATGGCCATCCCCGGGCGGGGAGACACCCGGGGATGGCCAGGAAGGGATAAATATCCGTCCCTTATTGAACGGGGATCAGGGCGGGAGCGCCCTTTTTCTTGATCAGCACGACCACGAACTTGGCCGGCTTGGTCTGGCTGGCGTTGCGGCCCACGGTGTGGATGTCGTCCGGCCCTTCGTAGAAGGTCTGGCCCGGGGTCAGCGTCACTTCCTTGCCGCCTTTGACCTGCATGACGATGCTGCCCTCCAGCACATAGACGAAGGCCGAGGCGTCATGGCGGTGCAAGGGGTCGGCGGCCCCGGGCGGGTAGTCGACGACGAGCATGACGGCATCCCGGCCGGGAATGTCGGGCAGGTCCTTGCTCATCACTTCGGTGACGATGGGATCGGCCGGCTTGCCGGCGGGCGCGCCGTGGTGCGATGCAGCATGGGCGGGCTGGCCCAGCAGCGCGCCGGCGGCGATGAAAGACAACGCGAGTTTGGTGAGTTTCGGCATGGCCTGTCCTGAGCGGAGTGGTGACAGGTCCATCGTAGAAGCGAGGGCGGCGCGGCGGTAGGTCCGCGCAAGGGACCACCATGTTGCCCGCGATGCACCAACGCCGGTGCGGGCGGTCTCAGCGTTGCGCCAGGGCGGCCGCGATGCGGGCCAGCTTGTCCGGATTGCGCTGCACCAGCACCCGGGTCAGGCGCTTGCCGTCCGTTTCGTAGGACTGCACCGATTCGAGATCGCCATCGATGAAGCGCAGCAAGGTCCACTGGCCGTTCACCTGGACCACCTCGGTCCGCAACGCGTCGCGGTAGCGGCGCTTGCCGGCGTAGAACAGCTGCGCCAGCCGCTTGCCGCCCACCAGGCTGGCAAAGGCGGTGACCTTGTCGCCGCCGTCGCCGATAAGTTCGGCATCGTCGCTCAGCAGCGCATGCAGGCCGTGGAAGTCGCTGCGGTCCATCGCATCGGCAAAGGTCAGCAGCAGCCGATGCAGCGTCGCGCGCGGCACGGCCTCGCGCGGGGTGCCTTGGCGCAATTGCTGCTTGGCGCGCCGCACCAGCTGGCGGACCGCGGCCTGGGTCTTGTCCAGGGTCTGCGCGATGTCCTCGTAGTCGGCGTCGAACACTTCGCGCATCAGGAAGGCCGCGCGGGCGTCCGGCGACAGGCGCTCCAGCATGAACAGAAATGCCACTGACACATCGTCGGCCAGTTCATGGATCTGTTCGGGCGTGGAAGGCGCGGCCATCAGCATCGGTTCCGGCAGCCAGACGCCCACGTAGTTTTCCCGTTCCGTGCGGGCAGCGCGCAGGCGGTCGATCGCCAGACGGGTGGTGACGGTGACGAGCCAGGCCTCGGGGTTCTCCAGCGTGGAGCGGTTGGCGCCATGCCAGCGCAGCCACGCATCCTGCACCACGTCTTCCGCCTCGGCCACCGAGCCCAGCATGCGATAGGCGATCGCGTAGAGGCGCGGGCGATGGCGGTCGAACAGGGTCACGGAGCCGGTCATGGAATGGGCCAATGCCTAGCGGAAATGGGGGGGCGGGAGGGCAGGGTATTTTGCCGCAGCGGCCCGGGCAGGACAAGCTGCGCAAGCCTCTGCCAGCCAGTCCCGGACGGAGGGGCGCGCCGCGTGCCGCGCGCTACAGCGCGATCACCGAGGCAGGCAGCGCGGGCAGGTTGGCGCTGCCTGCCATCTGCTTCAGATCCCTTTCGATCATGACGCTCAGGCGGCTGATGGGTACGTCGTTGGCGCTGCCCTCGAAGGGATTCTCCGTGCTTTCGCCCACCTGCTCGAGCGAGGTGTAGATCCACGAGATGATCACGCTGAACGGCACCGCCAGCCACGCCATCTGACCTTGCATGTAGCCGCCGATATCCTGGCCCAGCTGGGCGAATTGGCCCGTCAGTCCGAACGGCAGCGCCACGCAGAAAGAGCGCACGAACAAGGTGTTGATGATGGCGTACTGGCGTGGATACGGAAAATTCTTGATGCGCTCGGCCTGTCCCTGCAGATCCAGCAGTTCCCGGATGCGGCTGTTGAGCTCGGCGTATTCCGCCGCGGTGATGGCGCCTGCATCCAGCAGTCCGCGGACCGCCCGGCCTTGCATTGCCAGCATTTGCGCGGCCTTGTCATCGGTCTGCATCAAACCGGCAATGTCCTGTGCCGGCAGGTAGCGGGAAAGCGCGGACTCCAGGGGCTCGGCGCGTTCCGGGATCACGTACTGCCTGCGGTATTCGGCATTGGGACGGTTGCCGACGGTCTCCCATAGGCGGGCCTCGCGCAGCTGGTAGCGCAACGCCGTCAACCAGGCCAGATGCCGCTGCACCAAGGCCGTGCCGCGTTCGGCGTC
The DNA here is from genome assembly GCF_902859735.1 of Achromobacter aegrifaciens. GTDB lineage: Bacteria > Pseudomonadota > Gammaproteobacteria > Burkholderiales > Burkholderiaceae_B > Achromobacter > Achromobacter aegrifaciens. The sequence continues at coordinate 329,289 of NZ_CADIJY010000001.1, forward strand.
GCCGACGTAGTTGCGGCTGATCACGCCCCAGTAGCGGCTGGCGCTGACAATGCTCATCCAGACCTTCTGCGCTTCGACCGTGCGCGCATAGGTCTGCACGTTCTTGAAGCCGACGACAAAGGTGGTGGCGGTGCCCAGTAGCGAAACCACCGACAAGGGCAGGGTCAGCCATTTCAGGCCAGCCAGCTGATGGAGCAGCACTGGCGCGAAGCCCAGCGCCAGCAGGACGTAGATCTTCCTGCGGGTCCAGATGATGAACTCGCCCAGGCGATAGGATTTTCCCAGATGCATGATGTCGGCCCCCCGGTCGGCGCGCAGCGGCGCGTCTGGTGTGTATGGGTGCGCTCATCCTAAGAGCGTCGCGCGTGACGCGGTAGGGCCATGCAAGGACGCATGGTGTTGCCGGCGCGACACCAATCGTCGTTTCTCCTTCCGAACAAGTGCGGCCCGCGTGACGTGGGCCTGTGTAGCGCGCGTCATGTCCATGCCGCGGCGCATTGGTGCCCGTCGCGCAACAGCGTGCTTCCCGCCGCGTGCCTACCGCGGACCAGACCGCATACCTACCATGCCCTCACTCACTTTGCCGAAACAGGAGTTCCCATGAACGACTCGCACAACCCGGCCCGCCGCAGTCTTCTTGCCGGCAGCGCCGTCCTGGCGACGGGGGCATTCGCCATCCGCGCCGAAGCAGCCGCGCAGAGCAACGCGCAATCCAACCGGAGCACGACCATGACCCGCAATACCTTCACCACCAACGACGGTACGCAGATCTACTTCAAGGATTGGGGCCAGGGCCCCGTGGTCACCTTTTCGCATGGCTGGCCGCTGAACGCGGATGCCTGGGACGGGCAGATGCACTACCTGGCGCGCAATGGCTTTCGCGTCATCGCGCATGATCGGCGTGGCCATGGCCGTTCTTCGCAGCCGTCTGCCGGCAACGACATGAACGGCTATGCCGATGACCTGGCGCAGTTGATCGAGGCGCTCGATCTGAAAAACATCACCATGGTTGGCCATTCCACCGGCGGCGGCGAAGTGGCGCGCTATATCGGCCGCCACGGCAGCAAGCGCGTGGCCCGCGCGGTGCTTATCGGCGCGGTGCCGCCGGTGATGTTGAAGTCCGCTGCCAATCCCGAAGGCCTGCCTGTCGAGGTCTTCGACGGCATCCGCGCGGGCGTGGCGGGAGACCGCTCACAGTTCTACAAGGAGCTGGCGGTTCCCTTCTACGGCGCCAACCGCCCCGATGCCAAGGTCTCGCAAGGCATGCTGGACCAGTTCTGGTTGTGGAGCATGCAAAGCGGCCAGAAGAACGCCTACGAATGCGTCAAGGCGTTTTCCGAGACCGACTTCACCGAGGACCTGAAGAAGATCGACGTCCCGACCCTGTTCATGCACGGCGAAGACGATCAGATCGTGCCGGTGCACGACTCGGCGAAGAAGGCCGCGCGCCTGGTCAAGAACGCCAGGGAAATCTATTACCCCGGCGCGCCGCATGGCCTGACCGCCACCATGCAGGACCGCGTCAACGACGACCTGCTCGCCTTCATCCGCGCCACCGCCTGAACGGCGCACCTACCTGGAGTTACCGCCATGTTTGCCATTGAAAACACCGAATCCCTCGACCTGGTCCCGTCGCGCTACGCGCTGCAGATCGGCGACATCGACGCCCTGGTCGTGAGCGACGGCGTGCTGCCGCTGCCGACTTCGACCATGGCCACCAATGCCGATCCTGCCGATCTCGCTGCCTGGCTGGAACACATGTTCATGCCTCCGGACGCGTTCGACTGGCCGCTGAACGTGATGGTGGCGCGCAGCGGCGACCAGACCATCCTCATCGATGCGGGGCTGGGCGGGCAGTTCGCGGGCTTTCCGCGCGCCGGGATGTTCCCGCAGAGATTGGAGTCCGCCGGCATCGCGCTGGAATCCGTGACCGACGTGATCATCACGCACATGCACATGGACCACGTGGGCGGGCTGCTCGTGCCGGACGTCAAGGAGCGCTTGCGTCCCGACGTGCGCATCCACGTGTCCGCGACCGAAGTGGCGTTCTGGACCTCGCCGGATTTCTCGCACACCGTCATGCCCAAGCCTGTGCCTGCGGTATTGAAGTCGACGGCTACCAGCTTCTACAACGAGTACCGCGACCGGCTGCGCCTCTTCGACGATCGGCATGAGGTGGCGCCGGGCGTCATCGTGCGCATGACCGGCGGCCATACTCCCGGGCACAGCGTGGTCGACCTGATCTCGGGCGGCGAAAGGCTGACGTTTGCTGGCGACGCCATGTTCCCGGTCGCGTTCGACCATCCCGAATGGCAAAACGGTTTCGAGCACGACCCCGAGGAATCGGCCCGCGTCCGCCTCGGTCTGTTCCAGGAGCTGGCGCAGAACCGCGGGCTGTTGGTCGCGGCCCATCTGCCGTTCCCGTCCCTGGGCCGTGTGGCGGTCGACGGCGACGCGTTCCGCTGGGTGCCGGTCATCTGGGACTTTTAAGCGCGCCGATGCCAGCCGACGAGGCCTGTCGCGTCGGCCGGCGTCTTACCTGTACGAAGGAACATCATCATGAAAAAACTGTTGGGCAAGACTGCCGTCGTCACCGGCGGCAACAGCGGCATAGGCTATGCCGCGGCCGAGGCCTTCATTGCCGAAGGCGCGCGCGTGGCCATCCTCGGGCGCAGGAAAGATGCCGTCGACGCGGCGGTGGCGCAACTTGGAGCGTCCGCCTTCGGCATGGTTGGGGACGTTGCCGACCTGGCCACGCATGACCGCGTGGCGGCAGAAGTCCGTGAACGGTTCGGCGCCGTCGACATCTACATGGCCAACGCCGGCATGAATAACATCGAGCCTTCGACCGCGGTAAGCGTGGACAGCTATGACGTCCAGTTCGACACCAACACGCGCGCCGTGTTCTTCGGCGTCACCAAGGTCCTGCCGCTGGTGCGCGACGGTGGTTCCATCATCATCACTGGCTCCATCGCCAGCGCCAAAGTGCTGGAAAACCATGCGGTCTATGCCGGCTCCAAAGCCGCCATCGAGGCGTTTGCGCGCGCCTGGGCGCTGGAATTCAAGTCGCGCAAGATTCGTTTCAACGTATTGAGCCCCGGTCCTACGGATACGCCCATTCTGGAAAAGCTGGGCGTGGGCGCGGCGCATCGGCCCGCATTCGAACAGGGCATGGCCTCATTGATTCCGCTTGGGCGGCTGGCGCAATCTGCGGAATTGGCGCGCGCCGCATTGTTTCTCGCTTCGGACGACGGCGGGTTCATTACTGGGGTCAATCTGCGCGTCGACGGCGGCATCGCGCTGACTTAACTGGATCATCACTGCCTGGCAGAACGCGGGCGGACGATGGCAGGCGCTGGATCGGAAACGTTTGATTGCCTCTGCGCGTGGCGGATTTCAAATTCAGGCAACGATTGTTTATTGCCGATTCTTCATGATTTGAACAACCGATCCTGTGCAGACGTTCCAGCGCCATACGCGGCTGTCTACCCGCAGGTACTGGATCTGACCAGGTATGCGCCCGTCTGGGCGACGGCAATGTGGATTAATTTTGTTGCAGTGAAACACGCGGAATATTTCGATTATCCAGCATCCTGATCCCGCCTCGATTGGCAAACTCTTACAAGGTTGAAGCACACAAAAAAACACGAAGTTCTGATAGGGTCCATTTATGTGGAAACCTCGGAAAATTCGTTAAAATCAATTGCTTGGGATTATGAGCGGGAGCCTTGTCTCCCGCTTTGTGTTCAGATCCGCAGGTCGCCACCCGCGTCTGCGGTCCACGAAAAAAATGGGTTGACCGGCCGTATTTTTTTCTGGAATCAGCGTTTGCTGGCTAATCCAGTCAGCATTTTGATGCATTGCAGCATCGCAACAACGAAGCCCAGCTCCCTGCAGATTCTGATTCTGATGGCCTATCCCATTCCTGGCGGATTGTCCTGATGCCGGCCGGGGGCTTGGGTTGCGTCTCAGGCTTAGGATATCCACGCATGAATCTCCGGTTTCTGGAAACGTTTGTCCGAGCCGCCAGGCTCAAGAAAATGACCTTGGCCGCGGAAGAACTGCACGCGTCCCAGGCGGCCATCTCTGCCCGCATCGCAGCCTTCGAGGAAGAACTGGGGGTGAGGGTCTTTGTGCGGGAGAAGGGCAAGCAACTGAGCTTGACGCCAGTCGGCGCTGAAATGCTTGGACCCGCGGAAGAACTGCTGGCTCATGCGAGAGCCTTCACCAGCCGGTTCGCGACCACGGACGTACGGCTTACCCAGATCAGCATCGGCCTGAGCGGAACCGTCGCGGAAGCCATACTCGAGCCTATGGCCGCCGCCTTGAGCAGACAATGGCCGAACGTCACCGTGCACCTGCAATCGTTGACCAGTACGGATATACGGCAGCAATTGCTTGGGGGGGCGCTCGACATCGGACTGTTGCTGGGCAGCATCGAAGAGCCGACGGTGGTCAACCGGCAATTGCTGGGGCTGGATTACGTCTGGGTCTGCAGCCCGAGCCTGATGCGCGGCGAGGTCGAGCCGTCGATGAATCAGTTGAAGCGGCTGCCTCTGCTGTCCTATCCGGTGGATTCGCTGCTGTACTCCTCGATTGCCAGCTATTTCTCATCTCCGCAGATGCAAGGCTTCAAGTTGATCGTCGTGAGGTCGCTGACGGTCATGCTGCGGCTGGCCGTTGCGGGTGCGGGCTACGCGGTACTGCCGCTCGAACTCATCCGCGGCGAACTCGATTCGGGAAAGCTGGTGCGGCTGCCATTTCCCAGGCCCTTTCCGAAGCAGACCTACTTCGCCGCCTATGTCGACCAGCCTGCGATTCCGTTGCGCGCAGCCATGGCCGACTGCATTTGCGAGGTAGCGCGGCTGGTCTCGGATGGCGTGGCGGACGAGACAACTTTTGCCGCCTGAGCGCAGCCGGGCTTCGGTCTGCGCTGTCTGCCTCTCAGTCCGGTTCGTTGGGGGACGCCGCGATGATCTGCCGCCACGCGATGGCATCGCGCTGTATCGTCTGCGCAAACGCCTCGGGGCCGTCTCCTACCGGTTCCGCAATCTGCCTGGCGAATGTTTCCCGCAACGCGAGTTGGGCCAAGGCCAGCTGCGCGCTGCGGGCGACCTTGGCGCTGATCTCGGGCGGGGTGTCGCGCGGCGCGCAAATGCCGACCCAGCCTTCGAAGCCCAAATCGTCCAGGCCCTGTTCGGCCAAGGTCGGTACGGACGGCATCTGCGGCAGGCGCTGATCCGTGCTGACGGCCAATCCCTTGACACGGCCAGACTCGATAAAGGGCAACGCTGAAATGATGCTGTCCATCATCACGTTCACGCGCCCCGTGGCGAGATCCGCATAAGCCGGCGTGGATCCGCGGTAGGGCACATGCAGCATGTCCAGGCCATTGCGCGCGCTGACTGTCTGGCCCGCAAGGTGGGGCATGGTGTTCTTGCCGCCCGAGGCGTAGCCGTATTTGCCGGGCGCCTGTTTGGCCGCCGCGATGAATTCCTGGAGATTGTTGGCAGATACGGCCGGATCGGCCACCCAGATCGTCGGCGTATCGGCGATGTGGACGACGGGAGCCAGATCCTCGACGCGGTACGGCAAGCCGGGATAAAGCGCTGTCGCCATGACCAGGCTGCTGGTGGAGCAGAGCAGCAGGGTATATCCATCGGGGCGTGCCCGGGCGACGGTCGCCGAGCCTATGGTGCCTCCTGCGCCCGGCCGGTTTTCGATGACCAGCGGCTGGCCCAGTGCCTGGCCCACCGGGCCGGCGATCTGCCGGGCCACTGCATCATTGCCGCCGCCGGGGGGGAAAGGCACCACCAGCGTCACGGGTCTGCTTGGCCAGTCGGGGGATTCGGCCGCGTGCGCAGCAGGCGTCAGCGCGCAAGCAAGGAACAGAAGCCCCGCAATGGCGGAACCGTGCAAGGGGAGTCGGCGGATCATGCTGCTTCTTGGTGGCAAGAGTGGGTGGGCGAATTGCGCGCAACCCCGCATGCTGCCGGACATCCTTGCGTTAATGAAGCTAGAAAATACTCATTCAAATCAAAGAAAATTCATAACCTGGCTCGTTGACGACCAGGCGTCGTCGCCGGGCCGAATTGGGCCCGGCACGGTGGACACGCGTTCAATCGTCCAACGCCGGTACGGTCCCGATCTGGGCGAGGATGCGCGGCGATTCCATGTCGCCGGTTTCCTTGTCCACCAGCACTTCGTAGGCGGCAACGCCGGCGAACTTGGAGGCCATGGAGTTGGCGATGCGGATGGCGCCGAACTCGCTGCTGGCGGCGCGGATTTCACCAGGCGCGACGCCATCGGCGGCGGCGCGGTAGGGAACGACGATGTACTGAACGAGATGGGCAGCTTCTGACACAGGGTTCTCCTGGACGACAGTTTTTGGGCGAGCGAAATGTATCACGTTGTACTGTGTTTTTGTACAGTATTGTTTGACACCGCGCCAACAATTTTCAATCAGCCTGGGAAAACCCCTAGCGCGCATTCATTGCCCGATTTTCCGCCGGCCTCTATTATTTTCGAAAATATTTAAATTTTTATAAAAAGAGGCAAGGGATGGAAGCGAACCGCTATGACGCGTACCGCGAGGACACCATAGGCCGCGCCAATGTGGCCGACTCGCCCGAGCTCATCGCCTACTACCAGGAGCTGGCCCGCCTGGAGACCGGCGCCCTGTGGACGGTGGCGAACAAGATCGAACCGTGGGCGCCGCGGTCGGCCTCGGTGCCGGTGGTGTGGCGCTACCAGGACCTGCGCGGCCACGTGCTGCGTTCTTCCGAGCTGGTTTCGCCCGAAGAGGCAGGCCGGCGCGTGATCTACCTGAACAACCCGGGCCGGCGCGACGTGGCCGCCGCCGTGGGCTGGCTGTACTCGGGCCTGCAGGTCATGAAGCCGGGCGAACTGGCTTCCGCCCACAAGCATTCGCATTCGGCGCTGCGCTTCATCATGGAAGGGCGGGGCGCCTTCACCGTGGTCGACGGCCACAAGATGACACTGGGCGCGAACGATTTCGTGCTGACGCCCAATGGCACCTGGCACGAGCACGGCGTGGCCGAAGACGGCACTACCTGCATCTGGCAGGACGGCCTGGACATTCCGCTGGTCAACGCCATGGAGGCCGGTTTCTATGCCGTGCATCCGGACCTGAACCAGACTGTGACCTATCCGGTGGACGACACTACCGCCGCCTGGGCCAACCCGGCGCTAAGGCCTCAGGTGTCCGGTTGGACCAAGCCGTATTCGCCGCTCTTCAAGTACGAATGGGAGCCCACCTACGAGGCGCTGCGCCGCTATGCGCGCACTACCGCCGGCAGCCCCTACGACGGCATCCTGCTCGAATACGTCAACCCGGCCACGGGCGGCCCGGTCATGCCCACCATCGGCGCCAGCATGCAGCTGCTGCGGCCCGGCGAGCACACCAAGGCCCACCGCCATACCGGCAGCTTCATCTACCAGGCGGCCAAGGGCAGCGGCTATTCCATCATCGACGGCAAGCGCTACGACTGGACCGAACGCGACATCTTCTGCGTGCCCTCGTGGGCCATCCATGAACACGTCAATCTTTCATCGAACGACGACGCCTGCCTGTTCAGCTTCAACGACCTGCCCGTGATGCGCGCGCTGGCGCTTTACCGCGAAGAAGCGGTCAAGGAAAACGACGGCCATCAAGTGCTGATCTAGCGCTGCCCGATCCCTCTTGAATTTTTCATCCGCCGCGCGGGCCGGGCCCGCGCGCCTGACTCAACTCGTCCTGAATTTATGGAGTTCTTATGCGCTTGGTAACTTTTCGCGCCCATCCCACCGCCGCTGCCCGCCTGGGCGCGCTGGCCGAAGGCTATGTGATTGACCTGGCCCTGCTGGGCCGCGCAGGCGGCGTGGACCTGCCCGACGACATGCTGGCTTTCATCGACCTGGGCCCCGTGGCGGTGGCGCAGGCCAGCAAGCTGATGGAGGCTTATCGCGGCAACTGGCCCGTGGGCAGCGCGCTGCCGCAGGAAAACGTCAAGCTGCTGGCGCCGATTCCGCGTCCGCGCAAGAACATCTTCGGCATCGGGCTGAATTACGTGGAGCACGTGGCGGAATCCAGCCGCACGCTGGATACCTCGGCCGACCTGCCCAAGCAGCCGGTGATCTTCTCCAAGCCGCCCACCACCGTCATCGGCCCGGGCGACGCCATCGAGCACAACGCCAAGATCACGCAACAGCTGGACTGGGAAGTGGAGCTGGCCGTGATCATGGGCCGCCGCGCCTCGCGCGTGGCCGAAGCCGATGCGCTGTCCTATGTGTTCGGCTACAGCGTGATGCTGGACATGAGCGCGCGCGATTGCCGCCGCGCCGGCCAGTGGATCTATTCCAAGGGCCAGGACACCTATGCGCCCTTCGGCCCGTGCATCGTGACCGCCGACGAGATCCCGGATCCGCAGGTGCTGGATCTGTGGCTGACGGTCAATGGCGAGAAGAAGCAGGGCTCGAACACGCGCCACATGCTGTTCAAGGTGCCGTTCCTGATCTCGGACATCAGCGCGGGCATCACGCTGGAGCCGGGCGACATCATCGCCACCGGCACGCCTGAAGGCGTGGGCGCGGGCCGCAAGCCGCAGGAATGGCTGTGGCCGGGCGACGTGGTGGTGGCCTGCGTCGAAGGCATCGGCACGCTGCGCCATCCGGTGGTGGCGGTCTAGAAAACGCCTGGCCGCGCCGCGGCGGGCAACGCAGTCTCCAAGGGGAAAAACATGATCAAGAAACAGATACTGGGCGGCGCGTTGTCCGTCGCGCTGGGCGCCGCGGCGTCCATGGGAGCGGCCCATGCCGCGGAACCGGTCAAGATCGGCTTTATCGCCACCTTGTCCACGCCGGCGGGCTATATCGGCGAGGACGAGCGCGATGCGTTCAACCTGGCCATCAAGCAGGGCGGCGGCAAGCTGGGCGGCGTGCCCGTGCAGCTGGTGATCGAGGACGACGGCCTGAAGCCCGCCAACGCCAAGCAGGCGGCCGACCGCCTGCTGCAATCGGGCGTCAAGCTCTATACCGGCGTGAACTTCTCCAACGTGCTGGCAGCGGTCGTGCCCAGCGTGGTGAAGTCCGGCGCCTTCTATGTCAGCCTGAATCCCGGCCCGTCGAACTTCGCGGGCGAAAAGTGCGATCCCAATTACTTCGTGGCGTCCTACCAGAACGACGCCTTCCATACGGCCGGCGGCGTGGCGGCCAACGAACTGGGATACAAGAAGGTCGTGCTGCTAGCGCCCAACTACCAGGCGGGCCGCGACGCCATCGAAGGCTTCAAGCGCACCTACAAGGGCGAAGTGGTCGCCGAAATCTACACCAAGCTCGACCAGTCGGACTTCTCGGTCGAGCTGGCGCGCCTGCGTTCGCTGGCGCCCGACGCCATCTACCAGTTCCATCCGGGCGGCACGGGCATCAACTTCGTCAAGCAGTACGCGGCGGCCGGGCTGAACAAGAGCATCCCGATGCTGATGCCCAGCTTCTCGATGGATGCGCGCATGATCCAGGCCACGGGTGACGCGTCGGCCGGCGCCTACATCACCGGCATCTGGTCGCAGGACTTCGACAACGCGCAATCCAAGGCCTTCGTGCAAGCGTTCAAGGACGCCTACGGCCGTGTGCCGACGGACTACGCCATGCAGGCCTACGACACCGCGCAGCTGATTGGCGCGGGCCTGAAGGCTACCGGCGGCGACCTGTCCAAGGCGGCTGAGTTTCGAGCCGCGCTGCGCAAGCCCGAGTTCACGTCGCTGCGCGGCAAGTTCAGCATGAACACCAACCAGCATCCGATCCAGGATCTGTACCTGATGCGCATCGAGAAAGGCAGCGACGGCAGCCTGTCGCCGAAGCTGGTCCGCAAGCTGGTGTCCGATGACAAGGACGCCTACGCGCAACTCTGCAAGATGCCGTCATGACGCTCCTGTTTGAACAGCTGCTCAACGGGCTGCAGTTCGGCGCCATGCTGTTCATGCTGGCAGCCGGACTGACGCTGATCTTCGGCATCATGGGCGTGGTCAACCTGACGCATGGCTCGTTCTACATGGTGGGCGCCTACTGCGCGGCGTACGCCATCGGCACCACCGGCTCGTTCCTCGCGGGCGTGCTGGCGGCGCTGCTGGGGGCGGGCCTGTACGGCATTTCGGTCGAAGTGGTAGTGATACGCAAGCTGTACAAGCGGGATCACCTGTACCAGGTCCTGGCCACCTTCGGCCTGCTGCTGTTCTCGAACGAAGCGGTCAGCCTGATCTTCGGCCGGCGTCCGCCGCTGGTGGGCATCCCAAGCTTCCTGGAAGGCGCGGTGACGTTGGCGCCGGGATTCCAGTATCCGCTGATCCGCCTGTCGTTCATCGCCATTGGCGCGCTGGTGGCGGTGGGCCTGTGGTGGCTGGTCAACCGCACGCGCATCGGCATGCTGATCCGCGCGGGCGCCGACGACCGCGAGATGGTCGACGCGTTGGGCATAGACATCCGCAAGCTCTACACGCTGGTGTTTGGCCTGGGCGCCTTGCTGTGCGGGCTGGCCGGCGTGATGGCCGCGCCCTTGCTGGCGGTGGAAATCGGCATGGGCGAACGCATCCTGATCACCACCTTCGTGGTCATCGTGATCGGCGGGGTCGGCTCGGTGCGTGGCGCCTTGGCAGGCGCCTTGCTGGTGGGCATGGTGGACAGTCTGGGGCGCGCGTTCCTGCCGCAGCTGCTGTCGACGATGTTCTCGCCCGCCACCGCGGACCCGCTGGCCGCAGGCATGGCTTCGGCAAGCATCTATGTACTGATGGCGATCGTGCTGATCGCCAAGCCGGGCGGGCTGTTCCCGGCGCGAGGATGACGATGGCATACACACTTACGAACCGCGCCCGCTGGGGGCTGGGCGGCCTGGCGGTGCTGATCCTGCTGCCGGCTGCGGCGCTGGCCTCGGGTTCGCCGTTCCTGATCGGCGTGGTGACGCGCTTTCTGATCTACGGCCTGGCCGCGGTCAGCCTGGACCTGGTGATCGGTTATGGCGCCATGGTCAGTTTCGGCCATGCCATGTTCTTCGGGCTGGGCGGCTATGCGGTCGGCATCATCGCCTTCCATACTTCGGAAGCCGGTCCGATCTTCGGCTGGGCTGGCAGCAACGCGGCGCTTGTGGTGTGGCCGATAGCGCTCATCGTGTGCGCGTTGGCCGGCTGGCTGTTCGGCTATCTGGCGCTGCGCACGCGCGGCGTGCAGTTCATCATGATCACGCTGGCGTTCGGCCAGATGGTGTATTTCGTGCTGGTGTCGCTGCAGTTCTACGGCGGGGACGATGGCCTGATGATTCCGCAGCGCAATGAGCTGCCGGGCATCAATCTGGAAAGCCCCATGGTTTTCTACTACCTGTGCCTGGCGCTGCTGACCCTTTGGACGCTGCTGTGCATCCGCGTGACCAACTCGCGCTTCGGCATGGTGCTGCAGGCGCTGCGCCAGAGCGAGCGGCGCGCCATCAACCTGGGCGTGGCGCCCACGCCGTACCGGCTTAGCGCCTTCGTGCTGTCGGCGGTGGGCACGGGGCTGGCCGGCGTGCTGTGGGCCAACTATGCCGGGCTGGTGACGCCCGACATGGCGGCCTGGACCAAGTCCGGCGAACTCATGGCCATCGTCATCCTGGGCGGCGTGGGCACCTTGCTCGGGCCGATCGCGGGCGCGGCGGTATTCCTGGGGCTGGAGCAGATGCTGTCGTCCCTGACCGAGCACTGGCTGCTGTACATGGGGCCCATCCTGGTGCTGGTGGTGCTGTGGGGCCAGAAGGGCCTGTTCGGAAAGCTGCTGGAGACGCGCCATGCCGACTGACGCAAGCGCCAGCCTGTTGCGCCTGACGCAGCTGCGCAAGGCTTTCGACGCGGTGGTGGCCACCAACGGCGTGGACCTGGACGTACGCGCCGGCGAGATCCACGCCATCATCGGCCCCAACGGCGCGGGCAAGTCCACCCTGATCGCGCAGATCTGCGGCGAGATCCGGCCGGACTCCGGGACCATCCATTTGGATGGGCAGGACGTGACCGCGCTGCGCGCCTTCGAGCGTGCGCGCCTGGGGCTGGGCCGCTCGTTCCAGATCACCGAGCTGTGCCAGGAGTACACCGCGCTGGAGAACGTGATCCTGTCGCGCATGCTCAAGAGCGGCCGCGCCTTCCAGGCCTGGTCCAATCCGCGTCATGACGCGGCGTTGAAGACCGAGGCCATGCAGTGGCTGACGCACGTGGGGCTGGAGGACCGTCGCCACGTGCGTTCGGCGGACCTGGCGCACGGCGAGAAACGGCAGCTGGAGCTGGCGGTGGCGCTGGCGCGTTCGCCGCGGCTGTTGCTGCTGGACGAGCCCATGGCCGGCATGGGGCCGGAGGAATCGGCGCGCATGACCCGGCTCTTGCAAGGCATGAAGGGCGACTACGGCATCCTGCTGGTGGAACACGACATGGACGCGGTCTTCGCGCTGGCCGACCGCATCAGCGTGCTGGTCTACGGCCGCGTGGTGTTCAGTGGTTCGCCAGAGGAGGTGCGCCGCCATCCGGAGGTGCGCGCGGCGTATCTGGGAGAAGAACATGTTGAAGGTTGAAGGGCTGACTGGCGGCTACGGGTCCAGCAAGGTCCTGTTCGGCATGTCGTTCGAGGCCAGTGAAGGCGAGGTGATCTCGCTGATCGGGCGCAACGGCATGGGCAAGACCACCACGATCAAGACCCTGATGGGCATGCTGCCAGCCACCGGCGGCGCGGTGCAGTTTCGCGGCCGCACGCTGGGCCGCTCCGCGCCCAGCAGCGTGGCGCGGCTGGGCGTGGGGCTGGTGCCGGAGGGCCGGCGCGTGTTCGGTTCGCTGACGGTGCAGGAAAACCTGGTGGCGACCTCGCGCGCCGCGCCGGGCGGATGGGATCTGGAGCGGGTCTACACGCTGTTCCCGCGTTTGAAAGAGCGCCGCGGGCAGTCGTCGCGCACGCTGTCGGGCGGCGAACAGCAGATGCTGGTGGTGGGGCGCGCCCTCATGACCAACCCCAAGCTCCTGATCCTGGACGAAGCCACCGAGGGACTGGCGCCGCTCATCCGCCAGGAGATCTGGCGTTGCCTGCGGGCGCTGAAGGCCGAAGGCCAGACCATCCTGGTGATCGACAAGAACCTGCCCGAAATGGCGACGCTGGTGGACCGCCACTACATCGTGGACAAGGGCCGGGTGGCCTGGTCGGGGCAGCCCGCCGAGCTGTCCGCCCAGCCCGAGCTGGCGCAGCGCTACCTGGGCATATGAACAGGCCGCGCGGGTAGAATGAGCCGCCTGTGCGCGGATACGCGCCCCGGCCGCTGACATCTGGAGACCATCTTGAAGCCTAGAATAAAAGCTTCCCGCCAGGACGATCCCGGATCGGACGGGAGCGCCGGCATTGAGGAAATCACGCTGTCCGAGCAGGTTTACCGCCTGCTTCGGCGCGACATCATGCGCGGCGCCTTCGCGCCGGGCCAGTCCTTGCGGCTGGAATTGCTGAAGCAGCGCTACGGCAGCAGCTTCTCTCCCATCCGCGAAGCCCTCAACCGCCTGCGCAGCGAGCGCATGGTCATCAGCACCACGTCGCGCGGCTTCAGCATCGCGCCCTTGTCGGTCGAAGAAATGTGGGACGCCTGTGAAACCCGCATCCTGATCGACTGCGACGCGCTGCGCCGCTCGCTGGCCAACGCCGACGACGCCTGGGAAACGCGCCTGGTCGGCGCGTACCATGCGCTGACGCTGGCCGCGCAGCGGGCCGACCAGGCCGCCGAGCCGTCGGAAGAATTGGACGAGCTGCTGGAGGCGCGCCACCTGGAGTTCCACCACGCGCTGATCGGCGCGTGCCGTTCCAACTGGCTGCTGGACCTGTCCACCCAGCTCTACGCGCAGACCGAGCGCTACCGCCGTCCGGCGCGCGCCGGCGCGACCGCCTACGGGCCTGAACGCAACGTCGACGACGAGCACCGCCAGCTGTTGGACGCCGCCATCTCGCGCGACGTGGAAGGCTCGGTCGCCATGCTCGCCGCGCACTACCGCAAGACCGCGCAGTTCATCGAACGCATCATCTCCCAGCCCCAATCGCAGCCAACATCGCAGGCCAGGCATGCATAACAGCGACATCGATCTCTTCTTTCCCACCATCGCCGAGCGCGAGGTGCAATACAACGCGCGCGAATCGGTGCCGGATTTCGACGCCTGCGTGCGCCGCTATGCCGAGTCCTCGGCGCGGGTGCGCACGCGCCGCCCGGGCGTGCTGGACCTGCGCTACGGCATGGGCCAGGATGAAAGGCTGGACCTGTTCCTGCCCGCCGCCTCGCAGGCGCGGGCGCCGCTGTTCGTGTTCATCCACGGCGGCTATTGGCGCGCGCAGCGCAAGGAAGACGCGCCCGTGATGGCAGAGGCCTTCAACGCCGCGGGCGCCGCCGTGGCTACCCTGGAATACACGCTGGTGCCCGAGGCGACCCTGGGCGAAGTGGTACGCGAAGTGCGCTCCGCCGTGGCCTGGCTGTACCGCAACGTGGCGGCCTATGGCGTGGACCCTGAACGGATCTACGTCAGCGGCAGTTCGGCGGGCGGCCATCTGGCCGGCATGCTGGTCGCGCCCGAATGGCAGGCACGCTACGGCGTGCCGGACGACGTGATCAAGGGCACGCTGGCATTGAGCGGGCTGTTCGATCTGCGGCCGCTGTGCGATATCCTGCCCAACACCTGGCTGCAGCTGACGCCAGAGCAGGCCGCGCACCAAAGCCCGATCTTCCATCTGCCGGAACGTGCAGGCCCGATGCTGCTGGCCGTGGGCGGGTTGGAGACGCAGGGTTTCAAGAACCAGACGGCGGCGTACGAAGCGGCGTGGAATGCTGCGGGGCTGGCCTCCACCCGTATTCCGACGCCGCACTGCAATCATTTTGACCTGGTCAATGAACTGGAAAATCCGGACAGCGATCTGACCCGCGCCACCCTGGCGATGATGGGGCTGGGCGCCAAGTGAACGGCCGGCCGATGGCGTAAGCTTGACGTCCATGGCCGACCTGAAACTCCTTGAAGACCTGATTGCCCTGGCGCAGACCGGCAGCTTCGTGCGCGCGGCCGAGCTGCGCCACGTCACTCATCCGGCGTTCGGCCGACGCATCCGCGCGCTGGAGGCCTGGGCCGGCGCGCCGTTGATCGAACGCCAGCGCCTGCCGGTGGTCCTGACCGCCGAAGGCGAGGCCTTGCTCAAGACCGCGACGCAGGTGGTGGAGCAGATGGGGCAGGTGCGCCATCGCATCCGCAGTTTCGGCGCAGGCGGGGAGGCGGTGCTACGCATCGCCACCGGCCGCAGCCTGGCCCGCACGTTGGTGGCCGACTGGATCGCGCGCCTGCGCCACCGCACGCCCAAGGTGTTGACCGAGGGCACGCAGGTCGAATTGTCCACCGGCATGATGCAGGACATGGCGGCGCGGCTGGAGCAGGGCCGGGTGGACCTGCTGTGCTGCTACGAGCATCCGGCTCTGTCGGTGCAGCTGAGCCCGGGGCGCTACCGTTACATGACCCTGGGCACAGACAAGCTCGTGCCCGTCAGCCAGGCGGATTCCCGCGGCCGGCCCCGTTACGTGCTGCAGGAAGGCGGTCCGTCCGTGCCCTTGATCACCTATGCGGGCGGCCTCGCGATGGAACGCATTGTGGGCGACCGCCTGGAGGCCACGCCGTACGCCCTGGCGCCATTCTTGCGCAGCGACTCGCTGGACGCGGCGCATGGCGCGGTCGCCAAGGGGCTGGGCGTGGCTTGGCTGCCGTGGTCCATGGTGGCGGCGGACTGCCGCCGCGGCGCGCTGGCAGCCCTGGGTGGCCGTAGCGAGGAAATCTCGTTCGAGGTGCGGCTGTACCGTTCGCGGGCGCGCCTGGCGGACTTGGCCGAAGCGGCCTGGGAAGCGACCGCCAGTCGCAAGGCGTGAAATCCGTCAGCCGCGCGTCCGGCGTGTGCCGAATCCGCACGGCCATGTGTCGATTCAGCACGAAATATCCCTGGTGTACGCCCGAGAATAGCTCCCGAAACATTAAATGAGACGGCGCCGCCGTCCGCCTCAGCACCCCAGGGAGAAAACATGAAATCCGTCCTGCATCCATTGCGCGGCGCGCTCGCCGCTATCTGTGCCGTCTCGGCGCTGGCCGCGGCGCCTTCCGCCCACGCCGAGTATCCCGAACGCGCCATTTCTCTGGTGGTCGGCTACCCGGCGGGCGGCAGCGTGGACCTGACCGCCCGCCTGTTTGGCGAAGAACTGGCCAAGCGCCTGGGCCAGAGCGTGGTGGTCGAGAACGTGGGCGGCGCCGGCGGCACCATCGGCGCGCAGCGCGTGGCGCGCGCCGCGCCCGACGGCTACACGCTGCTGCTGGGCTCGACCAATGAGATGGTCATCGCCAGCATGATCAACAACGCGGTCAAGTACGACAGCGTGAAGGACTTTTCGCCGCTGGGCGTGATCGCCTCGCAGCCCATGCTGCTGGCCGCCAGCAAGAATTCCGGCGTGAAGACCGCCGCCGAATACCTGCAGAAGCTGCGCGCCTCCGCGCCCGGCAGCTTCAACTACGGTTCTTCCGGCGTGGGCACGACCCTGCACCTGGCCGGCGAGATGATCAACCAGTCGACCGGCACGCGCGCCGAGCACGTGCCGTACCGCGGCGTGGCGCCGCTGGTGACGGACTTGATGAGCGGTCAACTGGACTACGGCATGCTGGTGCTGTCCTCGGGCCTGCCGCAAGTGCGCGCCGACAAGATCGTGGCGCTGGGCGTGACCGAGAAGAAGCGTTCGCCGGTGGCGCCGGACCTGCCGGCCCTGGCGGAAACCCCGGGGTTCGAGTCCGTGGACATCAGCGTCTGGTTCGCGCTCTATGGCCCGGCCGGCTTGCCGGAGCCGGTGGCCGCCAAGCTGCGCAGCGCGCTGGCCGACACGCTGAAGTCGGAGCAGTTCCGCGCCAAGATGCAGGAAGCCGGCGGCGTGCTGTCGCAACCGGGCCTGGACCCGGCGGCCTATCAGGCCGAGGAAACCAGGAAATACGGCGCGCTGGTCAAGGCCGCCAAGATCGAAGCCCAGTGATCCGAAACCGGATCATCGCAACACCCTAGTACCGCAGCGGACGACATCCATGGAATTCAAGCTTCCCGTACCCGACCTGAGCGCCGAGCGCGCCGGCAATACCGGCACCCCTGGCGTGTGGCATTTCGATTCAGGCCTTCCGGGGCGCGCGTTGATGGTGTCCGCGCTGGTGCACGGCAACGAGCTGTGCGGCGCCTGGGCCTTGAAGGACCTGCTGGCGGCGGGCGTGCGGCCGCGCCGCGGCAGCCTGACGCTGGCATTCTGCAATCTGGATGCGTTCGACCGCTTCGACCACGCCAACCACGACGCCTCGCGCTTCGTCGCCGAAGACATGAACCGCGTCTGGAGTGCCGAACGCCTGGACAATCCCACGACGCCGGACCGCCGGCGCGGCGCCGAGCTGCGTCCCTGGGTGGAGCGCGCGGACTGGCTGCTGGACCTGCATTCCATGCATGAGCCGGGTGCGCCCTTGCTGCTGACCGGCGTCCTGCCGCGCAACATTGCGCTGGCGCGCCGCTTGAAGGCGCCGCAGCACGTGATCGTGGACGCGGGGCATAAGGACGGCGTGCGCATGCGCGACTTCGGCCAGTTCGGCGATCCCGCCCGAGAAGACGCCTGCGCCTTGCTGATCGAATGCGGTTTCCATGGCGAGCTGGCTGCGCGCGACGTGGCGCGCGACATGGTGGCGCGCATGCTGCTGGAGTCGGGCGTGGCGGATGCGGCGGACGTGCCGGCGGGCTGGCTGTTGCCGGATGCCGAAAACCAGCGCGTGCTGGAAGTGACGGACGCGGTGGTCGCGCCATCCATGGATCTGCGCTTCTCGCAGCCCTGGACCGGGTTGGAAACGTTCGAGCACGCCGGATCGACGATAGGCTGGGCCGACGGCCAACCCATCGTGACGCCGTACGATCAGTGCACGCTGGTCATGCCGTCCTTGCGCCAGCTGAAGCCGGGCGTGACGGTGGTGCGGCTGGCGCGGGACTACGCCGGTTAAGCGCTGCGGCGCGTCTTATTTCTGCGGCGTGAACCGCAATTCATCCAGCTGATAGCCTTGGGCCTTGGCCGCATCCAGGGCCTTGTCCAGTTCTTCCTTGGGCAACTGCGGCGATCGCGACAGGATCCACAGGTATTTCCGGTCCGGGGTGCCGACCACCGACCAGCGGTATTCGGGGTCCAGGCCGATCACCCAGTAATCGCCCTTGAACGGCTTGAAGAACGAAACTTCGAGCTTGGCGTTGTTGCTGCCTTCCACCACGGTGGCGGTGCCCGAGGCCGAATCGATGTCGCCATCCTTGGTGCGGCAGCGGTTGTTCACGCCGACCGTGCCATCGGCATGTGCGGTGTATTCGGCGGTGGTGTCTCCTACGCAGTCGCGCTGGAAGAACATGGGGAAATTCGCGATTTCGTACCACATGCCTGCGTAACGCTTCAGGTCCACCGATTCCACGGTTTGCATGGGCGGCGGCGCGGCATGGACTATCCCCGCCACGCTGGTGGCCAAGGCCAACAGGAATGTTGCGGTGCGGCGCATGGGGGAAACCTCCTGATGTGACAGAGCGGTCCGCGCCGGCCGGAGGGCCGGCGGCGCGGATCAAAACCCTAACGATACGCCTTATTTGCGCGGGGCCTTCAGCGCGGCGTGGTAGCGGGCCACATAGGTATCGAAATCCTCGGTGTCCGATTGCTCCAGGCGCAGCTGTTCCGCCGTGGACTGCGCGGCGGCCTGTTCATAGGCTGCCGCCAGGTCGGCGGGCAAGGCCTGGGCGCGCAGCGCGTCGGCATGCTTGCGGCTGAGGTCCAGCGAATAGTCATGGAACGACAGGCCGCTGTCGGTCAGCGAAGCCAGCAGGCGCGCCGACGGCGTGGAGTCGGGCTGATCGAGCTTGGCGCGCTGGGCCGCCAGGGCCTCGGCATAGGCGCTGTCGCCCATGGCCGAGTCGAACAGCGCGGCGTAGGGCGCGATCTGGTCCAGCAGTTCGTGGCCCCATTGCGCCAGCCCGATGGGCTGGCCTTCGCGATCCAGCATGAGGCCGGGCTTGCGACCTTCCTTGACCACGGTCGAGAAGTTGTCGGCGCTGCGCTGACAGTAGCCGTTGGCGGGGAAGAAGGGGCTGTCGGACGCGGTGCAGAACAGCAGGAAGGCGTCGACGAAGCGGCTGGTGCTGGCGTCGATGCCGACCGGCGAGTTCGGGTCGATATCCAGGCAGCGCACTTCAACGTACTGCACGCCGCGTTCTGCCAGCGCCGTGATCGGGCGTTCGCAGCGGCCGGTGGCGCGCTTGGGGCGGATGCTGGAGTAGTACTCGTTTTCGATCTGCAGCACGTTGGTGTTGAGCTGGATCCATTCGCCGTCGCGGTGCGTGCCGATCTTCTGGTAGTCGGGCCAGGGCTGGCTGACGGCGTCGTACAAGCGGCCCAGGAACGTGTCCAGGTCGTTGTAGCAGAGCTTGAGCTGCGACTGCGCCTTGTTCTGGTAACCCAGGTCGCTCATGCGCAGGCTGGTGGCGTAGGGCAGGTACAGCGTGCTGTCATCCAGCTTTTTCAGCGGATGTTCGCGCCCGCGCAGGAAGTCGCTGGACAAGGCCGGGGCGGCGCCGAACAGGTACATCAGCAGCCAGGAATAGCGCGTGAAATTGCGGATCAGGCCGATGTAGCCGCGCGAACGGCGGTCCTGGGGGCTACCCGGCTGCGTGTCCAGCACGGACCACAGGTCTTCGGCCAGCGAGAAGTTGTAGTGCACGCCGGCGATGCATTGCATGGTCTTGCCGTAGCGCACGGCCAGGCCGCGGCGGTACACGTGCTTGAGCATGCCGGTGTTGGACTTGCCGTACCAGGCGATGGGGATGTCGGCTTCGGGCGGCAGCGTGGCGGGCATGGACTGATTCCAGATCAGTTCATGGTCCAGCACGCTGTAGACGTGGCGATGGGTGTTGGTCAGTTCGGCCAGCAGCGCGTCGACGTCCTTGTGCGTGCCTGTGATGAGTTCAAGCAGGGATTCGGAGTAGTCGGTGGTGACGTGTTCGTTGGTCAGCGCCGATCCCAGGCCGGCGGGGTGCGGCTTGCGGGACAGGACTCCCTGTTCGTCCACGCGCAGGCCTTCCTTTTCGATGCCCCGCAGGGTCTGGGTCAGCAGCGATCGGTTGGCCTCCAGGCGGGAGAGGCGGTTGGCGGCAGTATCAGTCACGGGTTCTTCTCGTTTGGGTCTGTCGCCGGATTTTACGGGGTGCCGGCCTCCTGTGCCGAGGGAGTCAATACTGGGGACAGGGACAATGCCTGAGCGGTGCGCGCCAGCCACTCGTCCAGGTCTGCATAGACCGGATCGGCGATGGGGGCGGTTTCATTGAAAATCTCGTGCCAGGCGGTGTCGTACCAGCGCAGCGTCAGCAGTTCGGCGGGTGCGCGCTGGGCGAACTGGCGGCTGCCTTCGGCAGCGACGATGGAATCGTCGCCCGCCACCATCAGCAGGGTGCGGCAGGCCAGCAGCGGGGCTTCACGCAGGGACTCGCGGCCGCCTTCGTCCACGAAGCGCGCCAGGCGTCCTGTCATTTGGCGCCGCACCAGCGGATCGCTGCGGTAGGCCTTGACCACGGCCGGGTCGTGGGAAATGCGGGCGGGCGCCAGGCCGTGGGGCACGCGCAGGTCGGGCGCATGCAGCGACATCCAGGTCAGGGTGCGCCGCACCCACGGCGGCACGTGCACCACGAACGGCGGCGAACTGAGCACCAGGCCGTCGATCTCGGCCAGGCGGCGCAGGGCGATCCGCACCGCGACCAGCGCGCCCAGGCTGTGGCCCAGCAGGATGGGCGGGCGTCCATGGGCCGCGGTCCAGGCCCGCAGGCGGTCGACCGCATCGACGACCAGATCGTCCTCATGGTTCAGGGTGGCGGGCCGCCCGCCGGAGCGGCCATGGCCGCGGTGGTCATGGGCGCCCACCGTCCAGCCGCGCGCGGTCAGCCAGCGCGCCAGGCGGTCATAGCGCCCGGCATGCTCGCTAAGTCCGTGCAGCAGGTAGATACTGGGGGTGCCCAGGCCGGCGATCGGCGGGGGCACGTTGGGCGCGGCTGGCCACACATAGTTGGCCAGTGGCGTGCCGTCGGGCGCGGGGGTCATCGAAATCGGCGACAATTTCTGGCTTCCTCGAAATGAATAGACAGTCCAGGTCCTCGGGTAATGACGATTTCATCGCTGTTTCGTTTCATGTTCAAGAAAGCCGGCGCAATTGTCGCGCTGGCCCTGCTGATCACGGCCTGCTCGCCCAGTTACAACTGGCGCGAAGTCGACGTGGCCGACGGCCACGCGCGCGCCGCGTTTCCGGACCGGGTCACGACCGACACCCGCGACCTGAAGCTGGATACCCATACCTTGCGTTTTACCCTGGCCAGCGCCACCGTGGGCGAGGCGGTCTTCGCCGTGGGATCGGCGCCGCTGCCACCCGACATCGCGAAGGATCCGGCCGCCAAGCAGGCGCTGGGCATGGCGCTGATGCATTCGCTCTACGCCAACATGCAATCGCCGCCGCCCAATGAATGGCCTGCCTACGGGCAGGACATCGAGGTCCAGGGCAAGGCCATGGGCAAGCCGGGCTGGCTGCGCGCCAGGGTCTGGGTGACCGACACCATGTTGATCGAGGCCGTGGCAGCCGGCACCGTGGAAAGCCTGCCGGCCGAGCGGGCGCATGAGTTCCTGCGTTCCGTTGTCATCAAGCCGTGACGGGCGCGATCAGGCCCAGTCTCAATGCCGCGACCACTGCGGCGCGGCGGCCGCGCACGCCGAGCTTTTCGCAGGCGTTGCACAGATGGAAATTCACCGTGCTTTCGCTGACGCCCAGGATGCGGGCGGTTTCCCAGCTGGTCTTGCCCATGGCGGCCCAGTGCAGGCAGCTGGCCTGGCGTTCCGACAGGGGTTTGATGGGCCGGGCCGGACCAGACGCGGCGTTCAAGGTGGGATTCGCGGCCGGGTTTGTGGCCACGTGTGTGGCCAGATGCGGGGGCGTGGCGGAATGTGCGGTGGCTGACATGGCGGTTGGGGGCAGAAGCCCGGCGATTGACGAGTTGCTCCATGCTGCCGCCCGGGCGCGTTGCCCGGCAAGCGATGATGCCTTCATGCATCAAACCTCTTATCTCTAACGGAATAAGCGCATGTCTGCCGTCGTGCAGTTCTATTTTTCATCGATCGTGCTGATGCTGCCTTTGCTCTTTTGCGCGGGCATAGGGGTGTATTGGGGCAAGCGGGACCTGCCGTTCGGCGGTTCCTTCATCACCATGCTGGTGACGTCGGTGACCACGCCGGCCCTGGTGTTCCACACTTTCGTCACCACCCACCTGGACGACCGCGCGTTGGCCGACGTGGCGGTGGCGACCCTGCTGGCGCTGCTGCTGTGCGCCCTGGTGTGCGCGTTGTTGCTGAAGGCATGGAAGCTGCCCGTGCGTACGCTGCTGCCCACGGCCTTCCTGCCCAACGCCGGAAACCTCGGGCTGCCGATTTCGCAGATGGCCTTTGGCGACGCGGGCCTGTCGGTGGCGGTCGCGTTCTTCGCGGTCAGTTCCTTTGTCATGCACACCATCGCGGTGCGCCTGTTGCCGGGCGTCAACACCAAGGGCAGCTGGAAGAGTCCGATTTTGCTGGCTTCGCTGGTCGCCGTGGCCCTGCGTCTCATGCACGTGCCGGTGCCCGCATGGCTGATCGAGACCTCGCGCATGCTGGGCGCGGTAACCGTGCCGCTGATGCTGCTGAGCCTGGGTCACGCGCTGGCCTTGATTCCGTCCAACGGCTTGCGCGACGGCGCCAAGGTCGCCGCCATCCGCTTGGCCGTGGGCCTGGGCGCGGGGCTGGCGGTGGTGTGGGCGCTGGATCTGGAACCGGTGCTGGCCGGGGCGCTGAGCCTGCAGATGGCCATGCCCTGCGCCGTGGTGAGCTACATGTACGTCAAGCGCTACACGACGCAGGGCGATACCGCGGCTGGCGCGGTGCTGGTGTCGACCGTGGCGTTCCTGTTGCTGGCCCCGGTGATACTTTGGTTCAGCCGCGGGGTTTGACCTACCCCGCGCCCGACATCGCGCGCAATTGCGCCATCAACGCATCGGGAATCTCCACGCCATGCTTGAGCGCTTCGTCGCGCAGCTTGCGGCGGCGATCACCCGGCAGGCGCACGCCTTCATCTTCCAGCATGGCGTCGACCAGGACCTCGACGCGATCCAGATAGGCGTTGTTGCCCGCCAGGGCGCCGGGGTCGATCGCCATGAAGGCCTGGCCCAGCCGCGCCGGGCCGCCTTCGTCGACAAAGAAGGACTCGGTCTCGAAACCGAAGTGCGAGCCGGTCAGCGCGCAAGCCAGCAGTTCGATGATCAGCGCCAGCATCGCGCCCTTGACGCCGCCCGCGGGCAGCATGCTGCCCGCCAGGCCGGCCTTGGGATCGGTGGTCGGCTGGCCGTCGGCGTCCAGCGCCCAGCCCAGGGGGATGGGCTGGTTGTCGCGGGCCGCGATCATGAGCTTGCCGCGCGCGACCTGAGACAGCGACAGATCGATCACCAGGCGCGCGCCGCCGCGTCGCGGAAAGACCGCGGCGATGGGGTTGGTGCCGAATAACGGACGCTTGCCGCCCCAGGCGGGCATGGCGGCGGGCGAGTTGCTCAGCGCCAGTCCCACCAGCCCGAGGTCGGCCAGGGCTTCCAGGTGGTAGCCGGCTTCGCCGAAGTGGTGGCTGTTGGCCACGCCGATGAAGGCTACGCCATGCTCGCGGGCGCGCAGGCCGGCCTGTTCGATCGCCATGGCGCAGGCGGGAAAGGCCAGGCCGGACCCGGCATCGATCAGCGCGGCGCCGCCGCGCTCATGCACGATGCGCGGCACCGCCGTACCGATGGCGCGGCCGGCGCGCAGGTGTCCGGCATAGAAAGGCACGCGCGACAGGCCGTGGGAGCTGAGTCCCTGGCTTTCGGCGAAGACCAGCGCACGCGCCGTGCTGTCGGCCATGGCCGGGTTGGCGCCAGCGGCGGCCAGGCCGGCCGCGGCCAGGAGTTGCAGTTCGTCCAGATAGATGTGAGCCATATCCTTCTCTTCAAGGGCGCGCGCCGGGCCGTGTGGCTTCATCGGTCGCCGCCGGTAAGCGCCATTGTCACCCCGGCGGCCACCATGTCGGAAACCCGGGTGTTGGCTTCCTGCGTCAGCCCGGCGATATGCGGCGTCAGGATCAGGTTGGGCGCGCCCGCCAGCGGGCTGCCGGCGGGCAGGGGTTCCTGTTCGAACACGTCCAGCGCCGCGCCGCGCAGATGGCCCGTGCGCAGGGCATCCGCCAGCGCGGCCTCGTCCACGATGCCGCCGCGCGAGGTGTTGATCAACACGGCGCCGGGCCGCATGCGCGCGATGCGGCCGGCGTCCATCAGCCGCCGCGTGCCGGGCGTGAGCGGCAGGTGCAGGGTGATGGCATCGGCCTGGGCCAGCAGCTCGTCCAGCGGCAGGGCGGTGACGCCGGTCTCCCGCCACGCGGGATGGTCCGGCGGCAGCGCGGCGTCGCAGCCGGCCACGCGCATGCCCAGTCCTTGCGCCAGGCTTGCGGTCAGCCGGCCTATGCCGCCGAAGCCCACGATGCCCAGCATGCGGTTGTGCGCCTCCAACCCCTGCGAGAGCGCGTTGCGCGGCCATGCGCCCGCCGCGACCTCGGCCGTCGACCCGTAGGCGCCGCGCAGCAGCATCAGCATGGCGCCCACGACGTACTCGGCGACGGCGCGCGCGTTGGCGCCGGTGGCCGGTATCACCGCGATGTTGCGCGCGGCGCAACCGTCCAGGTCGATGTTGTCCAGTCCTACGCCCAGGCGGCCCACGGCCCGCAGCCGCGGGGCCGCCTGCAGCAGGGCGGCGTCGACCTTGCTGCGGTTGCGCACGATGAGGGCGTCGGCGTCGGCCGCCGCGGCCAGCAAGGCATCGCGCTGCTCCACCAGTTCGGGCTCGTACCGCACCTTGAACCGCTGGCGCAGCGCGTCGACCGCGGGCGCGTCCATGAACTCGGAAATGAGGATATGCATCGGTTGGGACTCCACGGTACTCAGGCGATCTGGATGTTGGCGTCGCGGATGATCTTGGCCCAGCGGTCGACCTCGGACTTCAGGTAGGCGCCGAACTCCGCGGGGCCGCGCGGCTGCGGCACGAAGCCCAGCTGCAGCAGCGCCTGCTTCATGGCGGGCTGCGAGACCTGGCGCACGATGGCGTCGCCGATGCGCTGCACCAGCTCCGGCGGCGTGCCTGCGGGCGCCAGCACGCCGGTGAAGTTCTCGACGATCAGGTCCGGCAGGCCGGCTTCCTTCACGGTGGGCACGTCGGGCAGGTCCGCGCTGCGTTCGCGGGTGGTGATGGCCAGCGCCCGCAACGAGCCGTTCTTCACGTGCGAGAGCGATTCCGGATAGTTGGAGAACACCACGTCCAGGTGGCCGCCTATCAGGTCGGTGAGGGACGGCGCGCCGCCCTTGTAGGGAATGTGCATCATCGGTACGCCGGTGAGCTTCTGGTACAGCGCCAGGGTGAGGTGCGGCGGCGTGCCGTTGCCGCTGGAGCCGGCCGACAGCGATTTCGAGCGGGCGGCCTTGGCCAGATCGGCCATGCTCTTGATGTCGCTCTTGGCGTTGACCACCACCATGATGGGCGAGGAAGCCAAGCCGGCCAGCGGCGTGAGGTCGCGCGTCAGGTCGTAGCCCGCCTTGCCGGCAAAGAGCGTCGCGTTGGCGGCATGCGACAGCGTGATCGCCAGCCAGGTGTAGCCGTCCGGAGCGGCATGGGAAACGTGGGCGGCGCCGATGTTGGCGCTGCCGCCGGGCTTGTTTTCCACCACCACGTTCCAGCGCTCGGCGTCGCTTAGCGCTTTGCCGACCTGGCGCGCGGCCACGTCGGTCAGGCCGCCGGGCGGAAAGGGCACCACGTAATTGATCGGACGTTCGGGCCAGGCTTTCTGCGCCAGCGCGCGCTGCCAGGGCGCCAGGGCACAGAGGCCGGCGGCGCCCAGGGCGGCAAGCAGGCGCCGGCGTTGCGCGGCGTCGGGATGGTGATCGTGTTCGCTGTTCATCTGTCTTCCTCCTTGGGGGACGCCCGGGTAGGAATGCAACCGCCTGTGCTGCCGTGGCGGATGTCGCCCGGGTCTGCTGGTGTGGTTCTGAGACGATGCTGCGGGGAAATGCTGGCGGCAGGACGGCGCGTCCGCAATCCTGCTTGCGGACGCGCCGTTGCCAGGGACGACAGGCGCGATTAAGCGCTTTCGAAGATGCGGGTCAGGACGAATTCGCGGTGGCCCAGCGCTTCGGCCGCGGTCCAGCGGCCGTTGGCGGTGGCCAGCATGCATTCCAGCAGCTTGTCGCCGGCCTGGTTCAGGTCGATTTCGCGCTGCAGCAGGCCGCTGGTGTCCACGTCGATGTGTTCGGACATGGTGCGCACCGTGCGCGGATTGGCGCAGATCTTGATGACCGGCAGTATCGGGTTGCCGATGACGTTGCCCTGGCCGGTGGGGAAGAAGTGCACGGCGTAGCCCGAGGCCGCGCACAAGGTCACCATTTCGGCCGCGGCGGAGGACGAGTCCATGAACCACAGGCCCGGGCCGTCCGGGATCTCGGCCTTGTCGATCACGCCGTCCACGCGGCATTGCTTGCCGATCTTCTGGATGTTGCCCAGCGCCTTTTCCTCGATGGTGGTCAGTCCGCCCGCGATGTTGCCCTTGGTGGGCTGGGATTCGGACAGGTCGCTGGTCTTCCAGCGGTCGATCATGGCCTGGTAGCGGTTGAACATGAACATGAAGCGCTCGCGCACCGCGTCGTTGGCGCAGCGCTCGGCCACGATGTGTTCGCCGCCGGTGAGTTCCGAGGTTTCACCGAAGACCAGCGTGGAGCCCAGCGCGTACAGCTTGTCGAAAGCGTTGCCCACGGTGGGGTTGGCGCCACAGCCGGAGGTGGTGTCGGATTCGCCGCATTTGGTCGACACCCACAGGTCGGCGATGGGGCATTCGCTGCGCGTCAGGGCCGTGGCGTAGTGCACGAATTCCTTGGCGCAGCGCGAGGCGCGCATGATGGTGTCGTGGTCGCCGTGCAGTTCGATGCTGAAGCCCATGACCGGCTTGCCGGTGGCGGCGATGCCGTCCACCACGCGCTTGGTCCAGCCTTCCTCGATACCGATTACCACCACTGCGGCGACGTTGGGATTGCAGCCGGTGCCGATCAGGGTGCGGAAGTGCAGCTCCAGGTCCTCGCCGAATTGCAGTCGGCCATAGGGATGAGGCAGGGCCATCGTGCCCTTGATGTTGTTGGCCACGGCTTCGGCTGCGGCATTCGAAATATCGTCCACGGGCAGGACGATGACGTGGTTGCGGACGCCGACGCGGCCGTTGTCGCGGCGGTAGCCCTGGAAGGTGGTCGAGGCGGTGATGATGGACATGGCGGATTCCTGTGCGGGGTGGGGGGCTTACCAGCGCTTGGTCTTGATGTTGTGCACATGGGCGTGCTGGCCGGCCTTGATGGGCTCCACCACGCGGCCGATGTCGACGCCGTACTTGAAGACGGTGTCGCCCACGGCCATGTCCTTCATCGCCACCTTGTGTCCGATGGGGATGTCCTGCGATGCGCGCACGTGGATGATCTTGTCTTCATCCATGATCCAGGCGTTCAGTTCCGTTCCGGCGGTGACTCCTTCCACGACGGCGACCGCCACCGTGTCCTTGGCATCGTGCAATACGGCGTGAATCATTTGTCTTCCTCTCTTGGGCTTGGGGGCGCCCGGCTGGTGCGGCGGCAGGGCGCGGATCGCTACGGCCAGGAAATCTTAGGACCGTGCTTCATGTGTGTCAACTAAATCATATATATGAATTGTATGACTTGAGCAGGTTCCGTCCCCGCCGCTACACTGTGGGCTCCTGATTTTTGCGATGCACCCATGAACACCAGCCTGTCCTCGACCGTGCCTTTGGGCAGTCCTCTGTACGCGCAGGTCAAGCAGGCCGTGCTGGCCGCGCTGGCGCAGGGCGAATGGAAGCAGGGCGAGGCGATCCCGCCCGAGAAGCTGCTGGCGGAACGTTTCGGCGTCTCCATCGGCACCTTGCGCAAGGCCATCGACGAACTGGCTGCGGAGAACATCCTGGTGCGGCATCAGGGCCGCGGCACCTTTGTGGCCGTGCACACGCGCAACCACCATTTCTTCAAGTTCTTCCGCATCGTGCGGCAGGACGGCGACAAGTCCTATCCCGCGACCGAGCTGCTGCGATTTCGCCGCGTGCGGGCCTCGGCCATCGCGCGCGAGAAGCTGAACCTGCCCGCCGGCGCCATGGTGTTCGAGTTCCTCAACCTGTTGTCGCTCAACGGCGACGTGGTGATGATGGATGAGATCTGCCTGCCGGAAGCATGCTTTCCGGGCATGACCGAAGCGCACCTGCGCGACCGCGCCAGCACGCTGTATGCGCTGTACCAGGACGTATTCGGCGTCAATGTGATCGCCACCGACGAGCGGCTGCGCACCTGCGTGGCCGAACGCACGCAGGCGCGGGCGCTGGGCGTGGCCGAAGGCAGCCCCTTGCTGGAGATCCGCCGCGTGGCGTTTTCCTACAAGCGGCAGGCGGTGGAATGGCGCATCTCGCGCGTCAACACCGAACGCTACGAGTACCTGGGCCAGGAGCCCTGGGAGGCCGGCGCCTGAATGGCCGCCGCGCGCGCCAGGCGGGCCGGATGGGCCGCCCGCCGTTGCGGCGCGCGTCAGCAGTGCTAGAATTCCTGCCGCAGTACAAAATTTTTCGGCGCCGATTTGCCTGATCCGCTTGCGGGCGCCTTCCAATAAATCCAGCTAAAGAGGTCCGTATGACCACTCCTGCCCAAAATTTGGCCGGTGATTCGGCCAGCGGGTTCGTACCCGCAACCGTCACGACTTCCGCTTCCGCTGATCCCGGTTCGGTCGGTCTCGTTGCCCCCACCTTCATCCGTTTCGATGAGCCCCTGTCCTTGCAGAGCGGCCAGTCGCTGGCTGCCTACGAACTGGCGGTCGAAACCTACGGCACGCTCAATGCCCAGCGCAGCAACGCGGTGCTGATCTGCCACGCGCTGAACGCTTCGCACCACGTGGCGGGGCAGGCGGCCGACAATCCCAGCGACGTGGGGTGGTGGGACAACATGGTGGGGCCCGGCAAAGCGGTGGACACCAACGTCTTCTTCGTCATCGGCGTCAATAACCTGGGCTCCTGCTTCGGCTCGACCGGCCCGGCCAGCATCAATCCGGAAACCGGCAAGCCCTGGGGCGCCGCTTTTCCGGTGCTGACCGTCGAGGACTGGGTAAGGGCGCAGGCCAGGGTCGCGGACCACTTCGGCATCGAACGTTTCGCCGCCGTGATGGGCGGATCGCTGGGCGGCATGCAGGCGCTCAGCTGGGCCATTACGTTGCCCGAGCGCGTGGCCAATTGCGTGGTCATCGCCAGCACGCCGCGCCTGTCGGCGCAGAACATCGGCTTTAACGAGGTAGCGCGCCGCGCCATCATCACCGATCCGGATTTCCACGGCGGCGACTACTACGCGCAGGACACCGTGCCGCGCCGCGGCCTGTCGGTGGCGCGCATGCTTGGCCACATCACCTACCTGTCCGACGACGACATGGCCGAGAAGTTCGGCCGCGCCCAGCGCGCGCCGGCCGAGAACGGCGCGTACCACTACGGCTACGACGTCGAGTTCGAGGTGGAGTCGTACCTGCGCTATCAGGGTGAGAAATTCACCCGTTATTTCGACGCCAACACCTATCTGCTGATTACGCGCGCGCTGGACTACTTCGACCCGGCGCGCACCACCGGCGGCGATTTGGCCCGCGCGCTGGCTCCGGCCAAGGCCGATTTCCTGCTGGTGTCGTTCTCGACCGACTGGCGCTTCCCGCCGGAACGTTCGCGCGAAATCGTGCGGGCGTTGCTGAAGAACGCCAGCCCCGTGACCTACGCCGAGATCGACGCGCCGCACGGCCACGACGCCTTCCTGCTGGAAGACGCGCGCTACCATGCCGTGGTTCGCGGCTATTACGAACGCATCGCGCGCGAGCTCGGGCTCGGCGTTGCCGCCCAGACCGAAGGACGTTCCGCATGACTCCCGTGACTCCCCGACCCGCGCACAGCGTCTTGCGGCCCGACCTGGCGCGCATCGCCAGCTGGATCGAGCCCGGCAGCCGCGTACTGGACCTGGGCTGCGGCGACGGCGCGCTGCTGGCGCATCTGCGCGACCACCGGCAGGTGCGGGGCGCGGGCGTGGAACTGGACGACAACTGCGTCATCGCCTGCGTGCGGCGCGGCGTTGAAGTGATCCAGCAGAACCTGGAAGACGGGCTGGCGCTGTTCGACGACAAGCAGTTCGATACCGTGGTGCTGTCGCAGACCCTGCAATCGATGCATCGCACCGAGCACATCCTGCGCGAAATGGCACGGGTGGCGCGCTACGGCGTGGTGTCGTTTCCCAACTTCGGTTACTGGCCGCACGGCTGGGCCATCCTGCGCGGCCGCATGCCGGTGACGGGCCAGATGCCCTACCAGTGGTACAACACGCCGAACATTCACTTGTGCACGCTGCGCGACTTCGAGCAGCTGGCCGGCGAATTGCGCCTGTCCATCCTGGAACGCGCCACCTTCAACGAAGGACGCGAGGTCAAGCTGCTGCCCAGCTGGCGCAGCACCCTGGCGGTGTACCGCTTCGCGTCGCCCTGACATTCCGACACGCCTGCTGCCTGCGGCGCGGGCGCATAGGCCCTAAAATGCCGCAAGCCTGCGGCCGCCAGCGGTGCGCTGGCGCGTTGTTTTAGGAGACCGTCATTACCGCTGCATCCAACGTCTATACCAGCCCCCGCGTGGCCCCCTTGCTGGTCCTGGGATTTGCCAGCGGATTGCCTCTGGCCCTGACCAGCGGCACCTTGCAGGCCTGGGCCACGGTGGAAAACGTGCCGCTGCAGCAGATCGGTTTCCTGACCCTGGTGGGCAGCGCCTATACCCTCAAGTTCCTGTGGGCTCCCTTGGTGGACCGCTATGCGCCGCCCTTGCTGGGGCGGCGGCGCGGCTGGATGCTGCTGACGCAGTTGCTGCTTGCCGTGGCCATCATGGCGATGGGCGCCTTGTCGCCTTCGTCCGCCTTGCAGACGCTGGCTCTGCTGGCCGTGCTGGTGGCGTTTCTGTCGGCCACGCAGGACATTGCTTTCGACGCCTATTGCACGGACGTGCTGCGCAAGGATGAGCGCGGCGCCGGCGCGGCCATCAAGGTCATGGGCTACCGGCTGGCGATGATCGTGTCGGGCGGGCTGGCGCTGATCCTGGCGGACCAGTGGATAGGCTGGGGCAATACCTATGTGCTGATGGGCGGGCTGATGCTGTTGTGCGCGTTGGCGACCTTCTGGGCGCCCGAACCCGAGCACGTCGCCCGACCGCCGCGTACGCTGCGCGAGGCCGTGGGCGAGCCTTTGCGGGAATTCTTCACGCGGCGCGGCGCGCTGGCGGTGTTGCTGCTGATCGTGCTGTACAAGCTGGGCGACGCGTTCGCGGGGGCTTTGTCCACCACCTTCCTGATCCGCGGCGCGGGCTTCACGCCGACGGAAGTGGGTACGGTGAACAAGGTGCTGGGGCTGGCCGCCACCATCATCGGCGCACTGGCGGGCGGGTCGCTCATGTCGCGCTGGGGCCTGTACCGGTCGCTGATGGCGTTCGGGCTGCTGCAGGCGGTGTCGAATCTGGCGTACTGGCTGATCGCCGTCAGTCCCAAGAACCTCTGGCTGATGGCCGCGGGCGTGGGGATCGAAAACCTGTGCGGCGGCCTGGGCACGGCGTCCTTCGTTGGCCTGCTTATGGCGTTGTGCCGCCAGCAGTTTTCGGCGACCCAGTTCGCGCTGCTGTCGGCGCTGTCGGCGGTGGGCCGGACCTACCTGGCCGGCCCTCTCACGCCGCCGCTGGTGGAAGCCATGGGCTGGCCGGGTTTCTTCCTGCTGACCGTGGCCATCGCGTTGCCGGGCCTGGTGCTGCTGCATCTGCTGCGCGGCACGATAGAAACCATGGAGAAGCAGGGCGATCAGGCCCCGGCTTGAAGCCGGCGGGTCCAAAAAAAAACGGCGCCGAGGCGCCGTTTTTTAATGGCCGGACCGGGGTTTATTCCTCGCCGAGCAACCTGACGATCAGCACGTCGCTGGGCAGCGACTCCAGCAGCCGTTCGGCCACGCTGCCGATGGCGGTGCGCAGGATGCCGGTGCGGCCATGGGTGCCCGTCACGACCAGATCGGAACGGTGGTTGAAGGAGTATTCCGACAGCACGGTTTCCGGCTGGCCGCATTCCAGCACCACCTTGGGTGCGGCGACCTGGGCGAGTTCGGGCGTTTCGGCGATGAAGTCCTGGGCGCTCTGCTCGGCCGCCTTGTAGAAGCTGCGCGTGATGGCGTCATCCGGCGTGTTCTTGCCCTGGAAGGGGACGTCGTAGGAGTGGAACAAGGTCAGGTCCGCGTTCGGCACCAGGTGCAGCGCGGCGCGCAGCGCCTGGCGCGAGCCGGCGGAGAAGTCCGTGGCGACCAGCACGTCGCGGTAGGGCCGGCGCGGACGGGTCTTGACCACCAGTACGGGCTGGCGTGCCTGGCGGGCCAGCTTTTCGACCGTGGTGCCCAGCAGCAGGCGGCCCAGGGTTTCATCGCGCGCGGTGCCGGTGACGATCAGCGAGCAGCCGTAGCTGTCGGCGGTTTCCATGATGCGGACCAGCGGATCGCCGCTGACCACCACCACTTCGGTCGCCACGTCGGCGGCGGCCAGGTCCTCGGCCAGCTCGCGCTCGGCCAGCGCCTTGTGGTCCGTCGACAGGCGCCGCCACACGGGCGTGGTCAGGCGAGCCGGCGTGGCATGGGATTCCATGACATGCAGGACGATGAGCTTGGTGTTGAGTTCCTTGGCCAGCTGCAGCGCGCGGTCCAGGGCGCGGTCGCCGCGCGCGCTCAGGTCGGTCGCCAACAGGATGGGGCCAGTTTGCTGTGTCATACGTTCTCTCCCGGTTGTGGTTGGACCGCCGACTCCCGCGTGCGTCGCTCCAGCCGTTCCGCCCTCGCGGGCCTTATCCCCATTCTCGCGCGGCTGCGCGGAAGGGGACTTGATAGATATCAACGCAAAGTCGAGGGTAAGGGATGGCGGGCGCGCAGGCAATGGCCGTCCGCTACCCCGCCGCCTTAATACAATGGGGCCAGTTCAACTCCCTGCCTGCCCATGTTTCCGGATCTGTCTCCCGCCTTGCTGCACACGCTGTATCTTGTCGCCATCGTGGCGGAAGCGATGACCGCGGCGCTTTCGGCCGGCAGGCGCGACATGGACTGGATGGGCGTCTGCATCATTGCCTGCGTGACGGCCCTGGGCGGCGGTTCCCTGCGCGACGTGCTGCTGGGTCATTACCCGCTGACCTGGGTGGTTCATCCCGAATACCTGTGGATGACGGCGGGCGCGGCGATCTTTACGGCCCTGATCGCGCCCGTCATGCGGCGCCTGCGCAGCCTGTTCCTGCTGGCCGATGCGCTGGGCCTGGTGGCGTTCACGGTCATCGGCTGCCAGGTGGCGCAGCTGATGCAGCTGCCGATCACGGTGGTGCTGATCAGCGGCATGATCACCGGCTGCGCCGGCGGGGTGCTGCGCGATGTGCTGTGCAACGAGGTGCCGCTGCTGTTCCGCAAGGAGCTCTATGCCAGCGTGTCCTTCGTGACCGGCGGGCTGTACCTGGGCTCGCAGGCCTTGGGCCTGTCCGCCAACGCCGCGGTGCCGATCGCGCTGGCCGCGGGCCTGGCGGTGCGCCTGCTGGCCCTGCGCTTCAATTGGCAGATGCCGAAGTTCGTGTATCGGGACGACTGGGACTGAAGCAGGGCGGCAGGGCGCTCTGCAACAATTTTCTTATTTATGTTTCAAGAGATTTCTAGTATCTTCACGAAGTCTCATACCATGCATTGCGCAGTACAAGGGGAGCCGATTGGACGTCAAAGCGCCCGCCACGATTCCGTATTTCCTGCAGGAACAGATTCGTGAATTGATCGTGGACGGCACCATCCGTCCCGGCCAGCCGCTGCGCGAACAGGAGCTGGAGCAGCGTTTCGGCACCAGCCGCAGCCCGATCCGCGAAGCGCTGCGCCTGCTGGAGCTGAGCGGCCTGGTCACCCATATCCAGCGCAAGGGTTTCAGGGTCACCCTGTACACCGAGGCGCAAATCCGTCATCTGTACCAACTGCGCGCCGAACTCGAGGCCTATTGCATCCGCCAGGCGGCGGAAGCGGCCGACCAGGCGCCGCTGCTGGCCGAGCTGCGCCTTCATGACGCCGCCATCGGGGCGGCATTGGCGTCGGGCGATGGGCGCGCCGCCATTGCCTCGGCCTGCGCGTTCTATCTGGCTGCGGCCCGCAGCACGGGCAATACCCCGCTTGCGGGCATGCTCAGCAAGCTTTACGAGCAGATCGAACCGTTGCGCTACCTGTTGGCCAGGCAGGCGCTGCCGTTCACCGGCATCCAGGCCTGCACCAGCGGCGTTATCGAAGCGTTGGCCGGCCGCGACGTCGAGCGCGCTGCCAACCTGACGCGCAGCTATCTGGCGGACGTGCTGCCCAGCGTGGCGCAGGCGTATCGCCAGGCCGCGCTGCAGGACGCGGAAGAACCGCAGCCGCGCTACGCACGCGCCTGAGCCGGCCGCGCCTCGCCGGCCGCGCCTATTCCCTCGGTGGGGTGCGGACTTCTATGCCGGCCTGTTCCAGCGCCTTGCGGATGCCGTCGGCGAAGATCAGCGCGTTCGGCTGGTCGCCATGGATGCACAGCGTGTCGGCCTGCACCGCCACGTCCTTGCCGTCCACCGAACGCACCTTGCCTTCGCGCACCATGCGTACTACCTGCGCCACCGCCTGATCCAGGTCTTCGATCATCGCGCCAGCGCGGCTGCGCGGCGTGAGCGAGCCGTCGTCCTGGTAGGAGCGGTCGGCGAAGACCTCGTTGGCGGCGGCCAGGCCGATGGAACGGGCCGCGTCGATCAGTTTGCTGCCGGCCAGTCCGTACAGGATCAGCGAGGCGTCCACGTCCTTGACCGCCTGGCAGATCGCGTGCGCCAGCCCTTCGTCCTTGGCGGCCATGTTGTAAAGCGCGCCGTGCGCTTTCACATGGTGCAGCCGCGCGCCTTGCGAGGCGGCCACGCCGGCCAAGGCGCCGATCTGGTAGACCACGATGTCGTAGGCTTCGTCGGGGCTGATCTGGATGACGCGGCGTCCGAATCCGGCCAGATCCTGCAGGCTGGGGTGCGCGCCCAGCGCCACGCCGCGCGCCAGCGCGGCCGCCACAGTCTTGCGCATGGTGGCCGGGTCGCCGCCATGGAAGCCACAGGCGATATTGGCGGAGCTGACGAACTGCAGCACCGCGGCGTCGTTGCCCATGGTCCAGGCGCCATAGCTTTCGCCCATGTCGCAGTTCATGTCGATGCGGGTGGTCATGGCAAATTCCTTTCTAGGCGAGGAGCGCGCGCAACGGCGCCAGCGCGTCCTGCAATTGCGTGAAGGCGCGCTCGCGTTCGCCGTCCAGGCGCTGCGCTTCTTCCAGTTCGATCAGTTGGAAGCGCAGCGTCTGGCCCGGTGCGCACTGCGCCAGGACGGGCAGGTCCACCGTGGCGATCTGCGCGATCTTGGGGTAGCCGCCGGTGGTCTGCCGGTCGGCCATGAGGATGATGGCCTCGCCGCCCGAAGGCACCTGCACGGTGCCGAAACACGCGGCTTCCGACAGCATCTGACGCGGCTGGCTCATGGCCAGCGCGGGGCCCAACAGGCGGTAGCCCATGCGGTCGGACTGCGGGCTGATGCGGAACTCCGCGCCGCCGCCAAAGGCCTGGCGGGTGGCCTCGGAGAATTCCTCCCAGTGCATGCCGGGCAGGAAACGGATGAACTCGCGGCGCTTGGCGCCCAGCGCCGCCGGCAGGTAGACGCGCTGGTTCCACAGCGCTTCCTGCAAGGCGTCGAGGTCGCGGCCAGCGGCCAGCGGCGCATGCAGCGGCACCTGGTCGCCCTTGGCCAGCGCGCGTCCCTGGAAGCCGCCGAAGCCGCTGCGCAGGTAGGTGCTTTCGCTGCCCATGACGCGCGGCAGCGCAAAGCCGCCGTGCACCGCGAGATAGCCGCGCACGCCCACGGCCGGCCTGGCGCCGAAGGCCAAGGTGTCGCCCGTCCGCGCCACCAGCGGGCGGTGGACGGGAATGTCCTGGCCGTTGAGCGTGGCGCCA
Organism: Achromobacter aegrifaciens; assembly: GCF_902859735.1. Classification (GTDB taxonomy): domain Bacteria; phylum Pseudomonadota; class Gammaproteobacteria; order Burkholderiales; family Burkholderiaceae_B; genus Achromobacter; species Achromobacter aegrifaciens. The sequence goes on from NZ_CADIJY010000001.1 coordinate 365,571, forward strand.
AGGTCGGCGCCAGCCAGCGCGAAGCAGGCCGCGGCGTCAAAGCGCAGGGTAGGACCCGTCAGGGTTATTTCCAGCGTGGCGTGTTCGTCTTGATTGCCGGCCAGCGCGTTGGCCAGCCGGTGCGCGCGCTCGTCCATGGCGCCCGCGGCGGGGATGCCCTGATGCTGGTAGCCCTCGCGGCCGCGGTCCTGGAAGCTGGACAGCATGCCGGGCTTGATCACGGTCACGCTCATGGCCGGGCTCCCCGGATGCGGTTGAAGTCCTCGGGGCTGATGGGCACGAAGCGGACCGAGTCGCCGGGTTGCAGCAGGGCGGCGGGTTCGCGGGCCGGGTCGAACATGGTGAGCGGCGTGGCGCCGATGATGTTCCAGCCGCCGGGCAGGCGGTTCGGGTAGATCACGGTCTGCCGGTTGGCGACCGCCACGGCGCCGGGCGGCACCGCGGTGCGCGGCGAGGCGCGGCGCGGGATATTCAGTTTTTCGTCGTGCACGCCCAGATAGGCGTGGCCGGGCGCGAAGCCCAGCATGAAGACCATGCTGCGCGGCTGGCTGTGCAGCTGGATGACGCCTTCGGGAGTGAGGCCGGCGGCGTCGGCCACTTCGGCGAGGTCGGGGCCATGTTCGCCGCCGTAGCAGACCGGGATGTCGATCTCGCGTCCGCCCAGGGCGTCCGCGGCGATGCCTTCGGACAATAGTTGTCCGATGCGCTCGGCCAGTTGCGGGTAGGTGGGGCCGCCGCTGGCGCCGGGGCGGTAATGCACCGCCACCGCGACGAAGGAAGGCACCACATCGGTCACGCCGGCAAGCCGCGCGTCGCGCAGCTTGCCGGCCGCGGCCAGACAGGTCCTGCCGACATCGGCGTCGATCTGGTCGCCAAAGGAAACGATCAGGCAGCGGTCACCCTGGGGCAGGATGCGCCAGGAGGTTTCGGCCGGAGAAGGAGGTTCTGAATTTGCGTTCAACGACACGAAACCTGTAGAGACGGATTACTTGGCGAACAGGGAATCCAGGTTCTTGAACGCCTTGAATTCCAGCGCGTTGCCCGACGGATCCAGGAAGAACATGGTGGCTTGTTCGCCCACTTCACCCTTGAAGCGGATGTAGGGCTCGATGACGAATTCGGTGCCGGCGTCGGTCAGACGCTTCGCCATCGCTTCCCATTGTTCCATGGAAAGCACCGCGCCGAAATGGCGCACCGGCACATTGTGCGAGTCCACGGCGCTGGTGGCCTTGTGGCCGCATTCGCCGGGAGCCAGGTGGGCGACGATCTGGTGGCCGTAGAAGTTGAAGTCGATCCATTCGGGCGAGCTGCGGCCCTCCGGACAGCCCAGTTTTTCGCCATAGAAGGCGCGGGCTTCGGCCAGGTCGCGGACCGGGAAGGCGAGGTGGAACGGCGGCAGGTTGGTTTGAGCGGTCATGGAAGGCTCCGGGTCAGGCAAAGAAAAAATGATCAGTCGGATTGCGAGCCATCGCAAGTTTGGACGGCCTAGCATCGATGGGTAGTTTAGGTATTGTTTTTTTGATTGAAAAACGATATTTTTTGCTACTTAGCATCGAAATAATTGATCGTGATCAAAGAGTTCAAGACCTTCATCGCCGTGGCGCGGGACGGCACCTTTACCGGCGCCGGCGCCCGGCTGGGCCTGACCCAGTCTGCCGTCAGCGCCCAGATCAAGCGCCTGGAGGATTACCTGGGCGGGCCGCTGTTCGACCGTAGCGCGCGCGCCGCGGTGCTGAATGCGCACGGCCGCGAAGTGCTGCCGCAGGCGGAAGAACTGGTCGCCATGGCCGAGCGGATGATTACAGCTGGCGGGGCGGGCCATGTCAGCGGCTTGCTGCGCATCGGCGCCATCGCGTCGGTGCAGCAGGACCTGCTGGCGCGCGCGCTGGGCGGATTTCGCGCGGTCTATCCGGATGTGCGGGTGCGCATCGTGCCAGGCGTGTCGCTGTCGCTCCTGGGGCAGGTGGATGCGGGCGAGGTGGACATGGCCATGCTGATCAAGCCGCCCTTCGCTCTGCCGCCCGAACTCGGCTGGCAGCCCCTGCTGCGTGAACCGGTGATGTTGGCCATGCCCGCTTCCATGCCCATCGCGCCCTGGCGCGAACTGCTGGCAAGCCAGCCCTTCATCCGCTACGACCGCGCGTCATTCGGCGGGCGCGTGGTGGACCTGTTCCTGAAGAAGCAGCGCATCCCGGTGCGCGAGGCTGTGGAGCTGGACGAGATCGACGCCATCGCCAACATGGTGCGGTTGGGGCTGGGCGTGGCGCTGTTGCCGCAGCTGCGGCGGCTGGACATGACCGGCTTGCGGCTGTTGCCGCTGGGGGAGGCGGCGTTCCACCGCGAGATCGGCCTGATAGGCCGGCTGCCGTTCGATGCCGGCAGCGTGCAGGAGAAGATGGCGGAATGCCTGGCGGCCGCCGCGGCAGAGTCTTGAGCCGTTTGGCGGGCGGCGCATGACGCGCTGCCCGCCACGGCGGCGGTGGCTTACAGCCGGTCGCAGCGGACCGTGATGGGGTGGCTGCGCAGCGTGGACATCACGACGTCGTTGACTTCGCCTTCCACGTCGGTGATCACATAGCCGATCTGGCCGCGGGTCTGCAGGGTCTGGCTGACGATGTTCAGGCCATGCTGCGCCATCAGGTTGTCCAGCGTGCCCAGCGCGCCCGGGGCGTTGCGGTGCACGTGCAGGATGCGCGTGCCGCCGGCGGGCTCCAGATACGGCAGTTCGGGGAAGTTGACCGCGCCCTTGGTGGTGCCGGCCTGCAGGAAGCGCACCAGCTTCTCGGCCACTTCCCGGCCGATGTTCTCTTGCGATTCCTGCGTGCTGCCGCCGATGTGCGGGGTCAGGATCACGTTGGGCAGGCCGATCAGCGGGCTGGCCAGCGGCTCGTCCGCGCCCTTGGGCTCGGTCGGGAACACGTCCAGCGCGGCGCCGGCCAGATGGCCGGATTTCAGCGCCGCATGCAGCGCGTCGATATCCACCACCGTGCCGCGCGAGGCGTTGATCAGGATGGCGCCACGGCGCATGCGGCCGATGGTTTCCGCGTTCATGATCTTTTCGGTGGTCTTGCCGCCCGGCACGTGCAGGGTCACCACGTCGGCCTGCTCCAGCAGCTCGTTGAGCGTGGCCGCGGGCCGGGCATTGCCCAGCGGCAGCTTGGCTTCGACGTCGTGATAGACGACGCGCATGCCCAGGCCTTCGGCCAGCGTGCTGATCTGCGAGCCGATGTTGCCGTAGCCCACGATGCCCAGCGTCTTGCCGCGGGTCTCGAATGCGCCGGCAGCGCTCTTGTCCCAGTGGCCCAGGTGCACGCGGGCGTTCTTTTCGGGAATGCGGCGCAGCAGCAGGATGGCTTCGCCCAGCACCAGTTCGGCCACCGAGCGGGTGTTCGAGAACGGTGCGTTGAACACCGGGATGCCGCGCTGCATGGCCGCGTCCAGGTCGACCTGGTTGGTGCCGATGCAGAAGCAGCCCACGACGCGCAGGTCGGGGTTGCCGGACAGCAGGGCGGCATCCAGGTGCGTGCGAGAACGGATCCCCGCCACCTGAGCGCCGCGCAGGGCGTCGCTCAATTGCGACGCCGGCAAGGCGGCCGCATGCGTGACGATGTCGGAGTAGCCGGCGGCTTCAAAAACAGCGCGGGCGCTCGGGTGGATGTTCTCGAACAGGACGATTTGTGCCATGACAGCCTGAGGGGTGGGTGAGGAATCCGTTTTATTGATTGTGGCCCATTTTTGCTGCAGTGCAAGGAGTAGCCATTGAGGCGGCATGGATGAATTGTTTCAGGCGCACAAACGATACGGGCATCGCCACAAAGAGCGATGCCCGGACAGAACCTGAAGGTTCGCGCGTTAACGGTAGGCCTGGAACACCTTGGCGCCGCCCTGCTTGTCCACCAGGACCACGTCATGCGGCGTCTTGCGGCCGCCGTATTCGGGGCCGTCCATGCCGGGGGAGCCCAGCGGCATGCCTGGCGCGGCCAGGCCGGCTGCGTCGGGCTTTTCGAGCAGCAGGCGGCGCACGTCGCTGGCCGGGACGTGGCCTTCGATCGCGTAGCCTTCGACGGCCGCGGTGTGGCACGAACCGTAGTTGGCCATGCCGGCGTTGCGGCGGATGGGGCCAGTGTCCTGGACGTCGTGGGTGGTGACGGCGAAGCCGTTGTCGCGCATGTGCTTGACCCAGTCTTCACAGCAGCCGCAGGTCGGGGTCTTCCAGACCTCGACCTTGACGGGCGTCTGGGCGGTGGCGAAAACGGGCGCGCACAGGGCCGCGGCAAGGGCCAGGCGGCGCGTAAGACGGGAAAGGTTCATGATGCTCCGTTGCGGGACGATGTGATTGCAAGCGTACTGTAGAGGAACGGGGGTGACCCCATTCTGTCCCGCACATTACGATTTTGTAATGTTGTCCGCGGTGGCATGGCCCTCCGGCGCGCGCAGCGTGATGCCGACCACGGTGCCATGCGCGCCCGAGGCCGCGTCGACCTCGCCGCCATGCATGCGCGCGATGGCGCGCACGATGGCCAGGCCCAGGCCGTGGCCTTCGCTGCGCGGCGCGCGCGCCTGGCTGGAGCGGAAGAAGCGGTCGAAGATGCGGGGCAGGTCCGTCGGCGGGATGGGCGGGCCTGGGTTGCGCACTTCCACCCGCGCGCCCGCGGGCGAAGCCGAGCAGGTCAGCACGATTTCGCCGCCCCGGGGCGTGGCCTTGATGGCGTTGGAAATCAGGTTCGCCAGCGCGCGCCGCACCAACCCGGCGTTGGCGGCCACGGTGGCGTCGCCTGCGCAGCGCAGATGCACGCCGCTTTCTTCCAGCGTGGCTTCGTAGTATTCGGCCACGCGTCGCGCTTCGGCGGCCAGCGATACCTGCGCCAGGTCCGCGGCCCGTTCGCCGCGGTCGGCGCGCGCCAGGAACAGCATGTCGTTGACCAGGGTCTTCAGGTCTTCCAGCTCTTCAAGGTTGGATTCCAGCGCATCGCGCAGTTCTGCCGCGTCGCGCGGCGACGACAGCATGACCTGCGTGCCGTTGATCAGCGTGGCCAGCGGCGTGCGCAGCTCGTGCGCCACGTCGGCATTGAAGCCTTCCATCTGCTGGTAGGCGGTCTGCAGGCGTTCCAGCGTGCGGTTGAAGGAACGGACCAGCTCGTGCAATTCGCGGTCGGTGTCTTCCAGCGGCAGGCGCCGCGCCAGATTGTCGGGCTGGATGCTGGCCGCCTGCTCGGACAGCCTGCGCGCCGGCGCCATGCTGCGCCTGACGGCCCAGGCCGCCAACACCACGGTCGCGCCGACCCACAGCGCGCAGATCAGCACCAGCGCGGTGCCATAGGCATACAGGAACTGCGAACTGGTGCGCGTGCTGACCGCCACGGTCAGTTGCGCGCCGGGCAGGATGCGGTCGTTCATGGCGACCCGCAGGCCGCGCATGCGGCCGCCGTCGGCGGTCTGCAGCACGACCTGCCTGCCGTCGCCGGTCGCCAGCGTTTCGGGAGCGGGGCCGCCGTACACGGAGTGGCCGTGCGCATCCACGATCCAGATGCCCAGCTGGCCTTCGCCCGCGCGCATCTCGTCGAAGGTGGCGGCCAGGTCTTTCAGGCCGCGGGCGTTGTTCTGCATGTCGATCAGGTGATCGATCAATTCCAGCTTGCCGCTGACTTCGGTGATTTCCTGCCGTTCCACTTCGCGCTTGAGCGCCCAGAACAGCGTGGCTCCCGCCAGGCTGGACACAAGCAGGGCGATGGCGCCCAGCAGCAGCGTCAGCCGCGCCTGCATGGAACGCATGCGCAGCGGCTTCATGCCGGGCGGCTATCCGCGGGGCGCGATTCCAGCACGTAGCCCATGCCGCGCACTGTATGCAGCAACTTGGTGTCGTAGGGGTCGTCCAGCTTGCTGCGCAGCCGCCGCACCGCCACGTCGATGACGTTGGTGTCGCTGTCGAAGTTCATGTCCCAGACCTGCTCGGCCAGGGTGGTGCGCGACAGCACCTGGCCCTGGCGGCGCAGCAGCAGGGCCAGCAGATTGAATTCCTTGGCGGTCAGGTCCAGGCGGCGGCCGCCGCGTTGGGCGCGCCGGCGGGCCAGGTCCAGTTCCAGGTCGGCCAGGCGCAGCAGGGTGGGTTCCTGAGAGCGTCCGCGGCGTAGCAGCGCCTGCACCCGCGCGAGCAGTTCCGAAAAGGCGAAAGGCTTGACCAGGTAGTCGTCGGCGCCGCCTTCCAATCCGCGCACGCGGTCCTCGACGGCGTCGCGCGCGGTCAGCATCAGGATGGGCGTGTCCTTCTGTTCGCGCACCGCGGCCAGCACGCCGAAGCCATCCACGCCCGGCAGCATCACGTCCAGCACGATCAGGTCGTAGACGCCTTCCAGCGCCAGATGCAGGCCGTCCACGCCGTCGCGAGCCAGGTCCACGACGTGGCTTTGCTCCGACAGGCCCTTCTTGAGGTAGTCGGCCAGTTTGGGTTCGTCTTCGATGACCAGGATGCGCATGGCAGGAAATTTACCATCCGCGCTGCGTCAGGTCCGGCGGACGGCTCAGGCCGGGCTGTCGATGGCGATGCGGTCGGGCGGAAAGCGCAGGGCGAACACGCTGCCCTTGCCGGGTTCGCTGGTGATCAGCAGTTCGGCGTCGTGGCGCATGGCGATGTGCTTGGTGATCGCCAGGCCCAGGCCGGTGCCGCCCACCGCGCGCGAACGGCCGCGGTCCACGCGGTAGAAACGCTCGGTCAGGCGGGGCAGGTGGCGCGCGGGGATGCCGATGCCGGTGTCCTGCACGCTGTAGCGCGCGCCGCCGTCTTCCTCGCGCTCCCAGCGCACGGTGATGGTGCCGCCGTCCGGCGTGTAGCGCACCGCGTTGGTCAGCAGGTTGGACAGGGCCGAGGTCAGTTCGGTTTCGGCGCCCAGCACGTCCAGGGATTCATCGATGTGCCACTCCAGCACGTGGCGGCCGCCCGACAGGGCCTCGATCTGCTGGCGCGCCTTCTGCAGCAGCGCGCCCATGTTGACCGCGCGCGGGTCGCTGCCCGGCGAGGATTCCAGCGTGGACAGGGTCAGCAAGTCTTCGACGATGGCCTGCATGCGCTGGGCCTGCTCGTGCATCATGTCGATGTACTGCTCGCGTTGTTCGGCGGGCAGGGCGTCGGCGGGCATGTCGCGCAGGGTTTCCAGAAAACCCGCCAGTACCGTCAGAGGCGTGCGCAATTCGTGCGAGACATTGGCCACGAAGTCGCGGCGCGTGGTTTCCAGGCGTTCGATCTGGGTGACGTCGCGCGTGATCAGCAGGCGCTGGTTGCTGGCGTAGGCCGTCAGTTGCATCATCATCAGCCGCTCCTGGCCTTGCTGGCCCAGGCGTACCAGTATGGGCTCGGGCCAGGACGGACGGTGCGCATATTCGACGAATTCGGGCGCGCGCAGCAGGTTCAGCAGGTTATGGCCGCGGTCGGCCGGCAGGCGCAGGCCCAGGTGCTGGCGCGCCATGCGGTTGCACCAGTCGATCTGGAAATCCTCGTTCAGCGTCACCGCGCCGTCCGGCAGCGCTTGCGCCGCGGCCAGCATGCCCTGCATGGTGTTCTGGGTTTCGTTCAGTTCGCGGGCCCGGGCGCGGGTGTAGCGGTACAGCGGCGCGAGGATGTCGTCCCAGGGACCGACCGAAGCCGGCGGCGAGGTATCGGGGTGGTTGGCCCAGTGGGACACCAGGTGCAGGCGCCAGCTGCGCCAGAGCAGCATGGCGGCCAGCGCGAAGGAAAACAGTATCCAGCCCGCCGGGTCTCCTATGAGCCATTGGGCCAGTAATGCGGCAACCGCCCACAGGGCGACCAGGAAAAGAGTGCGCAGCCAGATCATCGTGCGGGAGTTTTTACCGCGTCGGGAGCTGGGCAGTAAACCGGTAGCCGCTGCCGCGGACCGTTTCCACGTGCGCGTCGTGGCCGCTGGGTTCCAGCGCTTTGCGCAGGCGGCGGATGTGTACATCGACCGTGCGCTCTTCCACGAAGACGTGGTCGCCCCAGACCTGATCCAGCAGCTGGGAACGCGAGAACACGCGTTCGGGGTGCGTCATGAAAAAGTGCAGCAGGCGGAATTCGGTGGGGCCGATCTGCAGCGACTGGCTGTTGCCCGACAGGCGATGCGTCACCGGATCCAGCTTCAGGCCGCCCACGTCGATCACGTCGTCGGTCAGCTGGGGGGCGCGGCGGCGCAGCACGGCCTTGATGCGCGCCATCAGCTCCTTGGGCGAGAAGGGCTTGGTAATGTAGTCGTCGGCGCCGGCTTCCAGGCCGTCGACTTTGTCCTGCTCGGAACCCTTGGCGGTCAGCATGATCACCGGCACGGCGCGGGTGCGCTCGTCGTTGCGGAGTTTGCGCGCCATGGCCAGGCCGGAGGTGCCGGGCAGCATCCAGTCCAGCAGGATCAGGTCGGGAAGTTCGGCGCGGATCAGGGTCTGGGCCTGGTCGGCGTCGAAGGCGCGCAGCACCTTGTGTCCGGCGAAGGACAGGTTGACGGCGATCAGTTCCTGGATGGCGGGTTCGTCTTCGACGACGAGGATGGTGCTGGACATGGCGGATTGGGCACACTTCTGAGCGCCGGCGCGGCGCGAACATTGCGATAGTATGGCCGCAATATTTCAGGTATGTGACCGCCGGGCGTCATCGTCCGCGTCCGCCGGCCGCCCGCGGGAGCCCGATAGGCTACCATTGAACGATATATCGGGAATTCACCATGCAAAACCCCTCCGAATCGCAACATTCCGCGGATTCCGCCTCGCAATCGACCCATTTCGGCTTCCAGACGGTGCCGGAAGGCGAAAAGGCCCGCAAAGTCGCCGAAGTCTTCCATTCGGTCGCCCAGCGCTACGACGTCATGAACGATTTCATGTCGGCCGGGCTGCACCGCGTCTGGAAGGCGTTCACCATCGGCCGCGCCGCCATCCGCCCCGGCATGAAGGTGCTGGACATTGCGGGCGGCACGGGCGATCTGGCAAAGGCCTTCGCCAAGCGCGCCGGCCCCACGGGCGAGGTCTGGCTCACGGACATCAACGACTCCATGCTGCGCGTGGGCCGCGACCGCCTGACCGATGCCGGCCTGCTGGTCCCCACCGCCGTGTGCGACGCCGAGCGCCTGCCGTTCCCCACCGGCCATTTCGACCGCGTCAGCGTGGCTTTCGGTCTGCGCAACATGACCCACAAGGACCGCGCCCTGGCTGAAATGACCCGGGTGCTGAAGCCGGGCGGCAAGCTGCTGGTGCTGGAATTTTCGCGCGTGGCCAAGCCGCTGGCCCCCGCCTACGACTGGTATTCCTTCAATGTGCTGCCCTGGCTGGGCAAGAAGGTTGCCAAGGACGAAGCCAGCTACCGCTATCTGGCCGAATCCATCCGCATGCACCCCGACCAGGAAACCCTGGCGGACATGCTGCGCACGGCCGGGCTGGAACGGGTGCAGTACTTCAACCTGACCGCCGGCATCGCCGCTCTGCACGAAGGCGTGAAGCTGGGCTGATCCGCCCCGGCCATCCGGATTTTTCGCCGCCCTGCGGGAACTTGTGGGGCGGCGTCTTGTCCGTTATTCTTACGGTATTCAGATTAATGTAAGAAAAGTCGCGACGAAGGTCCCGCGGTCCGTGGGACTTCCTGCTGCTCGGGGCGGCAGGAGCGCGAGTACGAGGGAGCAAACCTATGTCCAAATTCTGTCTTTCGCGGTTTGTCGCCGCGGCGCTGATCGCCGTTTCCGGCGCGGCACTGGTGACGGCGTCGTTTGACGCCGAAGCCCGCCGTGCGGGCGGCGGCAGCAGCGTCGGCCGACAATCCTCCAACGTGACCCAGCAGCGCCAGGCGACCACGCCGCCGACCGCCGCCAGCAACACGGCGGGCGCTACCGCCGCTCCGGCAGCCGCCGGCGCGGCCACGGCCGGCGCTGCCACTGCGGGCGCCGCCGCCAAGAGCGGCGCTTCGCGCTGGCTCGGCCCCATCGCCGGCATCGCCGCCGGCCTGGGTATCGCCGCGCTGCTCTCCAGCATGGGCCTGTCGGGCGCTTTCGCCGAGTTCCTCGGCTCCGCGCTGCTGATCGCCGCGGTCGTGTTCGCCGTCATGTTCATCATCCGCCGCCTGCGCGGCGCCGGTCCGCGCACTGCCACGCAGGGCGCGTTCGGTGGCGCCAACAACGCGCCGGGCCAGCAGCAACAGCAGCCGATGTGGCGTGAAACGCTGAAGCCGGCGGCTCCTGCGGCAGCGGCTCCGGTTGCCGCCGCCGCGGCGCCGGCCGCGATGCCCAAGATGGGCGACGACAACAACTGGTTCGTGCCGGGTGACTTCGATACGCCCAACTTCCTGAAGCAGGCCAAGGAGCAGTTCGTGCGCATCCAGGCCGTCTGGGACAGCGGTAGCACCGATGGCCTGCGCGAGTTCCTGACCGACGACCTGATCACCGAGCTCAAGCCGCAGCTGGCCGAACGCGGCGCGGCGCCCAACAAGACCGAAGTGGTCCTGCTGAACGCTGAAATGCTGGGCATCGAAACCGTGTCCGACGGCCACCTGGCCAGCGTGCGCTTCTCCGGCATGCTGCGCGAAGCGCCGGGCGCCGAGGCCTTCCGCTTCGAGGAAGTCTGGAACCTGTTCAAGCCCGCCAATGGCGGCTGGCTGCTGGCAGGCATCCAGCAGATCCCGGTGGATCTCGCCAGCTAAGCCTGGCCGGCCGGGGCCGATCCCCACCTCCGTTGCGGATGCCGCAAGGCATCTGTTTGAACCGGCCCTTACAGGGCCGGTTTTTCCATGTGCTTGCGCAAAACACCCAGCCATCTAACCCGTTACACTCCCGATTTACCCATTAACTTCCGCAACCCCCGCAATCGGGGCCGTTGCAGACCGCCATGCTGCCTCTTCCGTTCCTGCCCACCCCCTCGCGACTGGCTGTAAGCGCGCTCAACGCCCTGTTGCGGCGCGAGGACTGGGCGCGCGCGCGCCTGGTCCGGCATGCGGGCAAGACGGTGCGTTTCGCGCTGGGCGGCTTCAGCCTGGGCCTCACCATCGATAGCGAAGGCCTGGCGGCCCAGGCCGATGCGGCCGTGGTGCCCGACGTGACCCTGACGGTCGCGCCCGAAAAACTGCCGCTGCCGCGCCTGGGCGCGGACCGCGAGCGCCCCGATTTCGCCGAGGCCACCCATATCTCGGGCGACGCGGCGCTGGCGCAGGTGGTGTCGGACCTGTCCACGCAGCTGCGCTGGGATCCGGAGGACGCGCTGGCCCGGGTGGTGGGCGACATCGCCGCGCTGCGCCTGGTGGGTGGCGCGCGCGCGGCCGCCGGCGGCGCGCGCACGGCCAGCCTGAGACTGGCCGAGAACGTGTCCGAGTACCTGTCCGAGGAAAGCGGCATGCTGGCCAGCCGGCCCGCGCTGGAGCAGTGGCGGCTGGACCTGGCCGAGCTGAACGCCCGCGCCGATGCGCTGGCCCGCTCGGCCGCCGCGCTGCAAACCCGCCTGGCATCCGCCAGCGCAAAGCGGGGCGCCTGATACATGTTTCCCCTGCTGCGCCTTTTCCGCATCATTCTGGTTTCGCTGCGCTACGGCCTGGATGAGCTGGTGCTCTCCAGCCTGAACCATCCGCTGGCCACCTGCCTGCTGCGCGTCATCCGCCTGGGCACGCGTCCGCGCAAGCCGCGCGGCTTGAGGCTGCGCCTGGCGCTGGAGTCGCTGGGCCCCATCTTCGTGAAGTTCGGACAGGTGCTGTCCACCCGCCGCGACCTGATCCCCGCCGATATCGCCGACGAACTGGCGCTCTTGCAGGACCGCGTGCCGCCGTTCCCCTCGGCGCAGGCCGCGGCCTGCATCGAGGCGGCGCTGGGCGCGCCGCCCGAGAAGCTGTTCGCGCAGTTCGAAGTGGATCCGGTGGCCTCGGCCTCGATCGCGCAGGTGCACTTTGCCGTGCTGCACGACGGCCGCGAGGTCGCGGTCAAGGTGCTGCGCCCGGGCATGCTCAGCATCATCGAGAAAGACCTGTCGCTGCTGAAAGTGGTGGCGCGCATCATCGAGCGCCTGGGCGCCGACGGCCGCCGCCTGAAGCCGCGCGAAGTGGTGGCCGAGTTCGACAAGTACCTGCACGACGAGCTGGACCTGGTGCGAGAAGCGTCCAATTGCAGCCAGTTGCGCCGCAACTTCGGCCCCGAGTCCGGCCGCGGCGACATGCTGATCGTGCCCGAGGTGATCTGGGAATACACGGCATCCACGGTCTTCACCATGCAGCGCATGTACGGCATGCCGGTGGGCCAGGTGGAGCGCATGCGCGAGGCCGGCATCGACATCCCGACGCTGGCGCGCACCGGCGTGGAGATCTTCTTCACCCAGGTCTTCACCGACGGCTTCTTCCACGCCGACATGCACCCGGGCAACATCTACGTGTCCGACCGTCCGGAAACGCTGGGCAGCTACATCGCCCTGGACTTCGGCATCGTGGGCTCGCTGTCCGAGTTCGACAAGAATTACCTGGCGCAGAATTTCCTGGCCTTCTTCCACCGCGATTACCGCCGCGTGGCGCAACTGCACATTGAATCGGGCTGGGTGCCGCCCGATACGCGCGAAGAAGAACTGGAAGGCGCCGTGCGCGCCGTCTGCGAACCGTACTTTGACCGGCCATTGTCGGAGATCTCGCTGGGGCAGGTGCTCTTGCGGCTGTTCCAGACCTCGCGCCGGTTCAATGTGGAGATCCAGCCGCAGCTGGTCCTGTTGCAGAAGACCCTGCTGAACGTTGAAGGATTGGGCCGCCAGCTCGATCCCAACCTGGATCTCTGGAAGACCGCCAAGCCCTATCTGGAACGCTGGATGCGTCAGCGCGTCGGATTCAAGGGGCTGCGGCAGAGCCTGGAAAAAGAAGCCGCGCAGTGGTCGCAAATGCTGCCTGCTTTGCCCAGGCTGGTCCATGACCACCTGAGCCGTCCCAACGTCTCGCCCGCCTTGCTGGCCGAGATGATCCAGTTGCGGCGGGCCCAGGAACAGAACAACCGGCTGGTTGCAGCGCTGGTTGGGGTGGCCGCGGTTGCCATCGGGGTCGCGATATGGGCCTTGACCCGATAGGCGGCGCGATGATCTAGACGGTATCTGTCATGTTTCATTCATGAAACGGTCATCATAGCTTCGCGGTACACGGCGAAAAATAGCGCTGCGGTGGATGAATGCAGCGCCCTCGCCGGCAGCGCGCGCGCCATTCTTAATCTCTATATCTATAGCCCCACTAGCGGGACGAATACAAGGGCAGACCATGCTTTATCCTGAACTCTTCAAGACCATGGAAGCCGTGCGCTGGAACATGGCGCATGACATTCCCTGGGGCGACTTCGATCGCAGCAAGCTCTCGGACGAGCAGGCACACACGATCAAGATGAACGCCATCACGGAATGGGCCGCCTTGCCGGCCACCGAAATGTTCCTGCGCGACAACCGCGGCGACAGCGATTTCTGCGCGTTCATGTCGGTGTGGTTCTTTGAAGAGCAGAAGCATTCGCTGGTGCTGATCGAATACCTGCGCCGCTTCCGTCCGGACCTGGTGCCCACCGAGGAAGAGCTGCACAACGTGCGCTTCGAGTTCGACGCCGCGCCCGAACTCGAAACCCTGATGCTGCATTTCTGCGGCGAAGTCCGTTTGAACCACTGGTACCGCCGCGCCGCCGAATGGCACACGGAACCGGTCATCAAGGCCATCTACAAGACCGTGGCCCAGGACGAGGCCCGCCACGCCGGCGCCTACCTGCAGTACATGCGCCGCGCGCTGTACGACCGCGGCCAGGACACGAGCGAGCAGGCGCGCCTGGCGTTCTCCAAGATCGGCGTGCTGATGGCGTCGGCCGGCCGCACGCAGCAGGCCCTGCATCCGACCAACCTGCACGTGAACAAGGACCTGTTCCCCAACGACACGGTGCAGTCGCGCCTGCCGGAACCCGGCTGGCTGGAGCACTGGCTGGACACGCAGATCCGCTTTGACGGCGTGTGGGAGCAGAAGGTCGCCACCCGTATCCTGCACATCCTGTCCAAGCTGATGGACCGCAGCTTCGAAACGGTGAAGGACCTGAACCGCTACCGCAAGGAAATGACGGCCCTGATCGTGCCCAAGGAAAAGCAGATCATCCTGGGCGGCGCCTGAGCCGGGGCGATACAATCGCCGCATGCCTGCCGCCCGTTTCGAATCCAAGGTCCTGTCCCGCGACGAATGCGTCGCTGCCGTCGCCGACGGCCGCTATCCGCGGCCGCTGGTGTTCACCAACGGCGTCTTCGACATCCTGCACCGGGGCCACGCGACCTACCTCGACCAGGCCGCCCAACTGGGCGCGACCCTGGTGGTGGCGGTGAACACCGACGAGTCGGTGCGGCGCCTGGGCAAGGGCGCCGAGCGTCCGCTGAATCGCATGGAAGACCGCGCCGCCTTGCTGGCGGCGCTGGGCTTCGTGACCGTGGTCACGTCCTTCCATGAAGACACGCCCGAAGCCCTGATCGGCCAGCTCAAGCCGGACCTGATCGTCAAGGGCGGCGACTACGACATGGAAAAGCTGCCCGAGACCGCCCTGGTCAATAGCTGGGGCGGCCGCGCGGTGGCGATTCCATTCGAGTTCGAGCGCTCGACCACGGCGCTCGTGAAGAAAATCCAGAACAAGTAAACCGGGCCCCGTAGCGGCTCAGCGCGGTTCCCGCAGCAGGCGGTTGATTGCTTCCAGGTCCGCTTCGGCCAGGATGCCGCTGGTGGCCTTCAGGCGCAGGCTGGCGAGCACCGTGCTGTAGCGCGCCAGCGCCAGGTCGCGCTGGGTGGCATAGAGCTGCTGCTGGGCGTTGAGCACGTCCAGGTTGATGCGCACGCCGACCTCGTAGCCGGTGCGGTTGGCCTCGACCGCGGCGCGGCTGGATTTTTCGCCTGCCTCCAGCGCCTGGATGCGGGCCAGGCCGCTGGTGACGCCGGTGTAGTACTGGCGCGCGGCCTGCACGGCCTGGCGGCGCGCTGCCTCATAGTCATGGCGCGCCTTCTGTTCCAGCTGGACCTTTTCGGTCACTTGCGACGACACCCCGCCGCCCGAGTACAGCGGGATCGACAGCACCACGCCGATGGTGCTGTCGATGGGCTTTCCGGGCGCGGCATTGCGCATCACGGCGTCGCTGGCGCTGCCGCTGCTGGCGCGCAGGTTCAGGGTGGGATAGTGGCCGCTTTTGGCGATCTGGATCTCGCGGCCGGCGATGCGCGTCAGAAGCTGCGCGCGCAGCACGTCCAGGCTGGAGGACTCGGCCTGGTTGCTCCAGTCGGCCACGCGGGCGGGCTGCGGCGCGGGCAGTTGCACGCCATAGGGCAGTTCGGACAAGGCGCCGGGCGGCGTGCCGATGATCTTGGCCAGTTCATCGCGGCGGACTTCCAGGTCGTTCTGCAGGCGCAGTTCCTGCGCCACCACCAGGTCGTAGCGCGCCTGCGCTTCGTAGGTGTCGGTGATGGTGGCGTTGCCGAGTTCGAAGTTGCGCTTGGCGGATTCCAGCTGCCCGGCCACGGCGGCCTTCTCGGCCTCGGTGGCGGTCAGCGTGTCCTGGGCGTAGAGCACGTTGAAATAGGCGTCGGCCACGCGCAGCAGCAAGTCCTGGTAAGCCTGTTGCAGCTGCACTTCGACGTCGGCGACGATCAGCTTGGACTGTTCGAAGTTCTGCCAGCGGCCCCAGTCGAACAGCGGCTGGGTCAGGGACAAATCCCAGACGCCGCGGCCGCCGCTATAGGCGATGCCCATGCCGCGAGTGCTGCGGGTTTCCTGGTAGGCGCCGCCGGCTTCGGCGGAAATCAAGGGCAGGAGCAGCGAACGGGCCTGGGGTTCTTTTTCCAGGCCGGCGCGATAGTTGGCGCGCGCTGCGGCGTAGATCGGGTCATTGCCCAGCGCCGATTGCCAGATCTGGATCAGGTTCTGCGCGCGGGCAAGCGTCGGGCCGACGCTTGCGGCGCAGGTAAAAACCAGTAAAGCCGTTAGCAATCGGAAACGCATGGTGGTCAACGATACGCCGGGCCGCCCGGGGCGCGGCGGCCCCGTCAAGGAGGCAGGCGCCGGGCGGCAGGGTTGGGGATCAGAACTTGAACTGGGAGACCGTGACGCCGCGCAGCGGCTTGATGACGGTTTCGAACAGGTTCACCGTTTCGAAGCTGGCCGCGGTGGTGCGGGTGATGCGACAGGCCGTCATGACGGGCGCCTGGCCCACGATCACGACCAGGCGGCCACCCACGCGCAGCTGGTACTTCAGCGCGTCGGGGACGGTCGGCACGGAACCCGTGACGAGGATGGCGTCGTATTCGGTGGAGCCCCAGCCGTTGCGGGCGTCGCCGGTTTCGACCTTGACGTTGGTGACGTTGTTCATCTGCAGGTTCTGCTGCGCGAACGTCACCAGGCGGCTGTCGATTTCGACCGAGGTGACCTGCTGCGCCAAGTAGCCCAGCAGCGCGGCCTGGTAGCCGGAGCCGGTGCCGATCTCCAGCACGCAGTCGGACTTGGTCAGCTGCAGCTCTTGCGCCAGGCGGGCTTCCACCTTGGGCGCCAGCATGTTCTGGCGGGTGTTGACCGCGTTGATCTCAAGCGGCAGTTCCAGGTCGGAAAACGCCAGCGCGCGCAGGGCCGGCGGAACGAATTGTTCGCGGCGCACATCGAACAGCGCTTGGAGCACGTTGGCGTCCAGAACGTCCCACGGGCGGATCTGCTGTTCCACCATGTTGAAGCGGGCTTGTTCTACGTCGGGCAGGGTCGAAGCGTTCATGACGGTCAGAAAAAACAGAGGAATCAACAGACCATTGTACCGATTCGTAGCGTACTGTGACGCCCGGCCCCGCCGACAGATGTTTCAGACGCCCGGATCTACCACCAGGCGTGGAAGTGGTGCACCGGGCCGTGGCCCGACCCCACCGACAGGCGCTCGGCGTGGCGGATGGCCTCCGTGAGGTAGGCCTTGGCGCGACGCGCCGCCTCGGGCACGTCCCCGGTTTGCGGCAGCAGGGCGGCCAGCGCCGCCGACAGCGTGCAGCCGGTGCCGTGGGTATTGGCGGTTTCGATGCGGTGGCCGGGCAGCTCGATCATGCGGTCGCCGTCGTGCAGCAGGTCGATGGTCTCGTTGCCGGGCAGGTGGCCGCCCTTGACCAGCACCCAGCGCTCGCCCGAATGGGCCAGCTTGTTGCGCAGGCGTTCGGCCACGCGCCGCATTTCCTTGACCGTCTCGACCGGGCGCTCTTCCAGCAGCACGCCGGCTTCGGGCAGGTTGGGCGTCAGCAGGGTGGACTGCGGCAGCAGGGCTTCGCGCATGGCGCCCACGGCGTCGCGCTCCAGGAGCAGGTCGCCGCTCTTGGCCACCATGACCGGGTCCAGCACCACGTGGGCGGGGGTCCACTTGGCGAGCTTCTCGGCCACCACCTGGATCACCGGCTGCTGGCCCAGCATGCCGATCTTGACCGCGTCGATGCGCACGTCCGCGAACAGCGTGTCGATCTGCTGGCCAACGAAAGCGGGCGGCACCGCAGAGATGCCGGTGACGCCCTGGGTGTTCTGCGCCGTCAGCGCGGCGATCACCGCGCAGCCGTAGGCGCCCAGCGCGCTCATGGCCTTCACGTCGGCCAGGATGCCGGCGCCGCCGGACGGGTCGACGCCGGCGATGGTCAACGCGTTGGGGATGGGACGGCCGCTGGCGGCCTGCTGGCGACCGTTCATTTGGGGGCGCCTGCCGTGATCAGGCCTTCGTTGGGCGAGCTGGGAGCGCCGCTGTACAGCTTCTTGGGCATGCGGCCGGCCAGGAAGGCCTCGCGGCCGGCTTCCACGCCTTTCTTCATGGCGCTGGCCATCAGGATGGGATCGCGCGCGCCGGCGATGGCGGTGTTCATCAGGACGGCGTCGCAGCCCAGTTCCATGGCGATGGCGGCGTCCGACGCGGTACCCACGCCGGCGTCCACCACGATGGGCACGCGGGCCTGTTCGATGATCAGGCGCAGGTTCCAGGGATTCAGGATGCCCATGCCCGAGCCGATCAGCGAGGCCAGCGGCATCACGGCGACCGCGCCCAGGTCTTCCAGCATGCGGCACTGGATGGGATCGTCGGTGCAATACACCATGACCTTGAAGCCTTCGTCCACCAGGGTCTTGGTGGCCTTGAGCGTCTCCGGCATGTTGGGGAACAGGGTCTGCGGGTCGCCCAGCACTTCCAGCTTCACGAGGTCGTGGCCGTCCAGCAGTTCGCGCGCCAGGCGCAGCGTGCGCACGGCCTCGTCGGCGCTGTAGCAGCCGGCGGTGTTGGGCAGCAGCGTGAATTTGGACGGCGGGACGTAGTCCAGCAGATTCGGTTCACCGGCGTTCTGGCCGATATTGGTGCGGCGGATGGCGACGGTGACGATCTCGGTGCCGCTGGCGTCCAACGCCGCGCGGGTCTGTTCGAAGTCCTTGTACTTGCCGGTGCCGACGAGCAGGCGCGACGAGTAGGCGCGGCCGGCGATGGTGAGGGTGTCTTGAGTGGTCATGGCGGAGGTTCAAAGGGCGGGTGCGCACGATGCGAGACCCGCGGGGACTGGCGATTCGTTGGACGAATGATAAAGCACGGCGCCGCGCGGCAGACCCGTCCGGTGAAATGTAGCGTTCCAATATTTGCAGATCGCGGCGCGGACGCGGTTCAGCGCAGGCGGTCCAGATCGGCGCAGATCGCCTCGGCGGCGTCGATCAGGCGCGGACCCGGGCGGTACAGGGCGTCGGCGTCCACGCCGTACACGTGCCCCAGCCGCGCGGCGGGCAGCCCCAGCGCCTGCCAGGCTGCCAGGTTGCGGGCGCCGTCCTCGGGTCGGGACGTGCCGGCCAGCACGGCCTCGGGCCGCGCCGCCAGCACGCTTTCCAGCGTGACCTGGGGCGCCACCACGGGGGCCTGGCCGAAGACATTGACGCCGCCGCAGACGCGCAGGGCGTCACTGACGATGCTGCTGTCGTTCAGGGTGTAGATGGGATCCAGCCCCGCCTGCACGAAGACGCGCACGGGGCGGCGGCCGGCATAGCGGGCGGCCAGGGCGTCCAGCCGCACGCGCAGGGCCTGGGCCGCGGGCCGCGCCTGCGCTTCGGTGCCGAACAGGGCACCCATGCGTTCGACTGCATCGGGGATGGCGGCCAGGGTCTGCGGATCGCTGTAGAACACCGGCACGCCCAGTTTGTCCATCACCCGCGCCAGCGGCGCGGCGGCGGCGGGCTGCCAGGCGATCAGCAGGTCCGGACGCACGGCCGCCACGCGTTCGGGATCGGGCTGGGTGCCGTCGCCGATGACGGGCAGCTGGCGAGCCGCGGGCGGATAGTCGCTGCCGCGGATGGTGGCGATGAGCCGGTCGCCCGCGCCCGCGGCAAAGACGAGTTCGGTGGCGTGCGGGGCCAGGGTGACGGCGCGCCGGGCGGGGGCGCCCAGCGAGACCTGGCGTCCCTGGTCGTCGCGGACCTGGATGGCCGCGCCGGCCGCGGCACGGGTTGCCGGACCTGCCAGGGAACTTGCCGCGGCGGGTCCCGCAGACAGCAGCGCGCCCAGGGCCAGGAACAGCCCCGGAGCGATGCGAGGGAGGGTGCGTGCGCGGGTCATGCAGGAGACCGATATAGCCAGCGGGGAACGCCGACTATATCGGAATGCCGCGATCAGTAGCGCAGCGTGAGCGACGCGTAGAAGTTGCGGCCAGGCGCGGGGTACAGGCTGTAGTTGGCGACCGGGCCCAGCATCTCGAACGAAGCATTGCCGCCGCGGATGCCGTACGTGGCGTACTGGCGGTCGAAGATGTTGTTCACGCCGATGGCGCCTTCGATGTTGCGCGTGAACTTGTACGCCACCTTGGTGTTGAACAGTACGTAGGCGTCCAGTTCCTTGGCGAACTGGTTGGCCTGGTCGTTGTCCATGCGCGACTTGCCCACGTATTGCGCCGTCACGTTCCACAGGAACGCATCGGTGGGACGCCAGGTCACGCCGGCGTTGGCCAGCCACTTGGGCGCCAGCGGCACGGTCTTGCCAGCCAGGTCCACGCCGGCGTAGGTGCCGGAGCGGAATTGCGCTTCCATCCAGGTCAGGTTGGCGTCCAGCGACACGCTGCTGGAAATGGCGGTGTGGCCTTCCAGTTCGATGCCTTGGCGGCGGGTCGGATCCAGGTTGGTGTTGGCGCCCGTGCCCGGGCCCCAGATGCCGTCGGCCAGCGGGTTGTACTGGATCTCGTTGGTCAGGTCATAGCGGAAGTACGACAGGCGGGCGCTGCTGCTGGCCGATTGCCAGGTCACGCCGATTTCCTTGTCGGTGGAGGTCTGCGGCGCCAGCGGGGTCTGCACCGACAGCAGTTCATCGGCGTTGGGCAGGCGGAAGCTGCGGCCGACCTTGCCATACACGCCGAAGCCGGCGGGCAGGTCCTGGCGCACGCCCAGCTGCCAGGCGGTCAGGTGGTTGCTGCGGTCCGACGCCGTGCCCGAGCCGGAAATCACGTCGAGGTCGTCGGAGGCGTACTGGCGGCGCACGCCGGCCGTCACGTAGGTGGTATCGGTGGCGCGTACCTGGCCTTCGGCGAACAGGCCGTACTGGTGCTGGCGCGACTGCCACTTCGAGGGCTGGAAGTCGTAGTAGGCGTTCTGGTTGGCGGTGGTCTTGGCTTCCTGGCCGTCGGCGCCGAAGACGATGCTGTGGCCGCCGTTGATCGGCAGGCGGTAGCGCACGCTGGCGATGTTCTCTTCCAGCTTCTGGTCGCGCAGGATGTCGCCGAAGCCGTCGTAGGTCAGGCCGTCGAGCTTCTTTTCGCGGGTCGACAGGTCGGCGTACAAGGTGCCGGCGCCGATGGCCTGCTCGAGCTGCAGGCCGAAGGTGGTGGTGGTGGTCTTGACGTAATCGACGTCGTTCTTCGAGCCGCGCGGATCGTCCTGGTATTCGTTCAGGCCGGTCTTGGGGTTGATCGTGCGCGGGCCGGGCAGTTCCAGCTTCTGGGTGGTGGTGCGGCCGTACAGGCGGATCGAGCCGTCGTCATGGCGGAAGGTGATGCCGCCGCCGCCGCCCTCGCGCCGCTCGCCGCTGTGATCGCGGTAGCCGTCGCTGTGCAGCGACTGCATGTAGGCGTCGATGCCGACCTTTTCATTGTTCATGGCCACGGCGGCGTCATACTGGCGCAGGCCGTAGCTGCCGAAGGTGGCGGTGGCGCGGGCGCTCACCGGTTCCTTGGCGAAATCAGGGCGCGTGATGATGTTGATCACGCCGCCGGTGGTGCCGCCGCCGTATTGCACGGAACCGCTGCCGCGCACGATTTCAATGCGCTCGACCTGGTCCAGCGGCACTACGCCGAGGCTGGGCGCCGACAGGTCGTTGGTGTTCTGCTTGACGCCATCGATCAGGATCAGCGTGTTGCTGGCGCCGGTGATGCCGAAGCCGCGCAGGTCGACGATGGAGTTGTCGCTCGAGCTGCTGGTGTTGATCAGGTGGATGCCGGCCTGGGTCGACAGCACGTCCTGCATGGTGCGGGCGCTGGACGCGGCGATGTCCTCGGCGGTGATGATCGAGATCGACACCGGCAGCGTGCGGCCGTCGGTCGGCACGCGCTGGGCGGTGACCGTGATGGCGTCGAACTGGGGAGTGTCGGGGGCGGCTTGCTGGGCGGCGGCGACGGCCGGGGCGGAGCAGAGCAGGGCGCCGGCGTAGCGCCGGATGGAGCGGGTTTTCATCTACGTAACCTCGATGCGACCCGCGACCCCGCAGGCCATTCACGATGGGGAGGATGCCCAAGCCGCGGCGGGCCGGTGAGGGCCTGGCGGCATTGCATGGACTTCCTGGCGATCGAACAGGCCGGTATCGGGCTGCCATGGGCGCATTGCGCGCATGGGGACCGTTGCGGGGGCAGCACAGGCTGGAGCCAGGGTTTGCCGGCGCCTTGTGGGGCGGCAGTCCTGGGAGGTTCTTCCTGTTTCCCGTTTACCTTTCGCGCGCGGCTGGCAAGTGTTGCGTTCTTGCCTGCCCAGTGCGCCGAAAGCACCGGTTCGGGGCCGAAACTGTATCACCGGGAGGCGCGGATAGGCCCATTTTGTTACGATCAGGGCTTGTTTTTGCGGCGTTTTTCGCTTTTTCGCCACATAGCGCCGCCATCGCCAACTCCATCCGGACCTGCCCGTGTCGTATCCCCGCCTGCCTTACCCGCCCGAAGCCTATACCCACGGCAGCGAATTCGCCCGCCTGCTGGGCAAGCGCATCCTGATCCTGGATGGCGCCATGGGCACCATGATCCAGCGCTACAAGCTGGGCGAGGCGGATTTCCGCGGCGAGCGCTTCGCCGGCCACGGCAAGGACGTCAAGGGCAACAACGAGCTGCTGTCGCTGGTGCGTCCGGACGTGATCTCCGAGATCCATCGCCAGTACCTGGAAGCCGGAGCCGACGTCATCGAGACCAACACCTTCGGCGCCACCACCATCGCGCAGGGCGACTATGAACTGCCGGAACTGGCCTACGAACTGAACCTGGTGTCCGCGCGCCTGGCGCGCGAGGCCTGTGACGCCTACAGCACGCCCGAGCGGCCGCGCTTCGTGGCCGGCGCGCTGGGTCCGCAGCCCAAGACCGCGTCGATCTCGCCGGACGTGAACGATCCGGGCGCGCGCAACGTCACCTTCGAGGAACTGCGCGTCGCCTATGTGGAGCAGCTCAACGGCCTGCTGGACGGCGGCATCGACATCGTCCTGATCGAAACCATCTTCGACACCCTGAACGCCAAGGCGGCCATCTTCGCCACCGAGGAAGTGTTCGAGGCGCGCGGCGTGCGCCTGCCCGTGATGATCTCGGGCACGGTGACCGACGCGTCCGGGCGCATCCTTTCCGGCCAGACCGTGGAAGCCTTCTGGAACTCGGTGCGCCACGCGCGCCCCATCACCATCGGCCTGAACTGCGCGCTGGGCGCGGCGCTGATGCGGCCCTACGTGGCCGAGCTTGCCCGCATCTGCGACACCTACGTCTGCGTCTATCCGAACGCCGGCCTGCCCAATCCCATGGCCGAGACCGGCTTTGACGAAACCCCGGCCGATACCTCGGCGCTGCTGGAGGAATTCGCCCGCGCCGGGCTGGTCAACATGTCGGGCGGCTGTTGCGGCACCACCCCGGACCACATCCGCGAGATCGCGGCCAAGGTCATGTCGCTGACTCCGCGCGCCGTGCCGGACATTCCGGTCAAGACCCGCCTGTCGGGCCTGGAGCCGCTGAACATCGACGAAGACACGCTGTACGTCAACGTCGGTGAACGCACCAACGTGACGGGCAGCAAGATGTTCGCCCGCCTGATCCGCGAAGAGAAATACGACGAGGCGCTGGCCGTGGCCCGCCAGCAGGTCGAGAATGGCGCGCAGATCATCGACATCAACATGGACGAGGCCATGCTGGATTCGGTGGCCTGCATGCGGCGCTTCCTCAACCTGATCGCCTCCGAGCCCGACATCGCGCGCGTGCCGATCATGATCGACAGCTCCAAGTGGGAAGTCATCGAAGAAGGCCTGAAGTGCGTGCAGGGCAAGCCCGTGGTGAACTCGATCTCCATGAAGGAAGGGCTGGAGCCCTTCCGCCACCATGCGCGCCTGTGCCGCCGCTACGGCGCGGCCGTGGTGGTGATGGCGTTCGACGAACAGGGCCAGGCCGACACGCTGGAGCGCCGCAAGGAAATCTGCGGCCGCGCCTACAAGATCCTGGTCGAGGAAGAAGGCTTCCCGCCGGAAGACATCATCTTCGATCCCAACGTCTTCGCGGTCGCCACCGGCATCGACGAACACAACCACTACGCCGTGGACTTCATCGAAGGCACGCGCTGGATCCGCGAGAACCTGCCCTACGCCCGCATCTCGGGCGGCGTGTCCAACGTCAGCTTTTCGTTCCGCGGCAATGAGCCCATGCGCGAGGCCATCCACACGGTGTTCCTCTATTACGCCGTCAAGGAAGGCATGACGATGGGCATCGTCAACGCCGGCCAGCTGGGCGTGTACGCCGACCTGGATCCCAAGCTGCGCGACCTGGTCGAGGACGTGGTGCTGGACCGCGCCGAGCCCGTGGGCAAGACGGAAGCCGACGACGAGCGCACCCCGACCGAGCGCCTGGTGCAGTTCGCCGACAGCGTGAAGGGCTCTGGCGCCAAGAAGGAAGAGGACCTGACCTGGCGTAATGCCGAGGTCGAGGCGCGCCTGTCGCATGCGCTGGTGCACGGCATCACCGCCTTCATCGTCGAGGACACCGAGGAAGTGCGCCAGAAGATCGCCGCGCGCGGCGGCCGTCCGATCGAAGTGATCGAAGGCCCGCTGATGGACGGCATGAACGTGGTGGGCGACCTGTTCGGCGAAGGCAAGATGTTCCTGCCGCAGGTGGTGAAGTCGGCCCGGGTCATGAAGCAGGCCGTGGCCCACCTGATTCCCTTCATCGAGGAAGAAAAGCGCCAGATCGCGGCCGCGGGCGGCGACGTGCGCGCCAAGGGCAAGATCGTCATCGCCACCGTCAAGGGCGACGTGCACGACATCGGCAAAAACATCGTATCGGTGGTCCTGCAGTGCAATAACTTCGAAGTCGTGAACATGGGCGTGATGGTGCCCTGCGCCCAGATCCTGGAAAAGGCCAAGGAAGAGAACGCCGACATCGTCGGCCTGTCCGGCCTGATCACGCCCAGCCTGGAAGAAATGGCCTACGTGGCCAGCGAAATGCAGCGCGACGAGTACTTCCGCAGCCGCAAGCTGCCGCTGATGATAGGCGGCGCCACCACCAGCCGCGTGCACACCGCCGTCAAGATCGCGCCCAACTACGAAGGCCCGGTGATCTACGTGCCGGACGCCAGCCGTTCCGTGGGCGTGGCGACGAACCTGATGTCGGACCAGTCCGCAACGTATCTGGCGGAGTTGGCCGAGGAATACGAAGAGGTGCGCCGCCGCCACGCCAACCGCAAGGCCACGCCCATCCTGCCGCTGGCGGAAGCGCGCGCCTCGCGTCCCGCGATCGACTGGGACAACTACACGCCGCCGCGCCCGAAGTTCATCGGCCGCCGCACATTCAAGAGCTACGACCTGGCCGAAATCGCCAAGTACGTGGACTGGGGCCCGTTCTTCCAGACCTGGAGCCTGTTCGGCCCGTTCCCCGCCATCCTGGACGACAAGGTCGTGGGCGAGCAGGCGCGCAAGGTCTACGCCGACGGCCTGGCCATGATGAAGCGCATCATCGAAGGCCGCTGGCTCACCGCCAACGGCGTGGTGGGCTTCTATCCGGCCAACAGCATCAACGACGAAGACATCGAGGTCTACAAGGACGAGACCCGCAGCGAAGTGCTGTTCACCTACCGCAATCTGCGCCAGCAGGGCGCCAAGCGCGAAGGCGTCAGCAACAAGTGCCTGTCCGATTTCATCGCGCCCAAGTCCAGCGGCAAGCTGGACTACATCGGCATGTTCGCCGTCACGGCGGGCCTGGGCATCGAAAAGAAGGAAGCGGAATTCGAAAAGGCCCTGGACGACTACTCCAGCATCATGCTGAAGTCGCTGGCCGACCGCCTGGCCGAAGGCTTCGCCGAATGCCTGCATGCCCGCGTGCGCCAGGATCTGTGGGGCTATGCGCCCGACGAAGCCCTGTCCAACGACGACATGATCGCCGAGAAGTACGTGGGCATCCGCCCCGCGCCCGGCTACCCGGCCTGCCCCGAACACGTCATCAAGACCGACATGTTCCGCGTGCTGGACGGCGCCGATATCGGCATGATGCTGACCGACAGCTATGCCATGTACCCGGCCTCCAGCGTGTCCGGCTTCTACTTCAGCCACCCGCAGTCGCAGTACTTCAACGTGGGCGTGATCGGCGAAGACCAGTTGCAGGACTACGCCGCCCGCAGTGGCCGCAGCATCGAAGACCTGAAGCGTACCCTGGCGCCGAACCTGGGTTGAGCGCTGCGGGGGAGCGGTCAGGCGTACTCGCTGGCCATTCCCCCGTCCATGCGGCTGCGCCGTTACGCCTGCTCTCCGTCTTGATGCGTCTTGCCTTTGCCCACATAGGGAATGGCCTGGTCTATGGTTTCCCAGATGTAGCGTCCCGATGGACTTTGCTGTTCCTCGGCCACGTGCGACACCAGGCCGGCCGCGCGCGAAATGACGGCGAAGCCGCGCATCAGTTCGGTCGGCACGCCGATCTCGCTGAGCAGCGCGGCCACCGCGCCGGTGGCGTTGATGGTGATGTGCTTGCCGTAGGTCTCGTCGATCGCGGCCGAGAGCAGGCGCAGCGCCTTGAGCGAGTCGCCCTTGAGTTCCGGTTCGGCCTCGGCCAGCGCCAGCAGCTTGATCGAGCGCGGGTCGTCGGGCTTGTGCAGATGGTGGCCGAAGCCGGGTAACGCGCTGCGCGATTCACGGAACTCGCGGGCGATCGCCAGGGCTTCTGCGCGGCCGTCGTCGGCCTGGCGGATGCGGTCCAGCAGGCGCGAGCAGTTTTCCATGGTGCCGACGAACTGGCTGCCTACCGCCATGAGGCCGGACGCCACCGCGCCCTGCAGGTTTTCCGGCGCGCTCATGTAGATCAGCCGGGTGGCGATGGCGCTGGGCGTCAGGCCATGCTCCATCAGCGTGACCAGCACCGCGTCGACGATGCGCAGGTCCACCGGGCGCGCCTCGCGGCCCAGGATCTGCATGATCATGACTTCGGTGAAGGTCTTCTTGCCGATCAGGTCTTCGACCAGATCCACGTCGCGGTAGGACATGCCGGTAAGGTGATGCGCGCAGAGGCGGGTTTCGGGCGTTTTCATGAGGTCTCCTTCAGGGCCGCGTCGCGCACGGCGTTTTTCAGTACCTTGCCCACGCTGGAGCGCGGCAGGCTGTCATGGATGTGGAATTGCTTGGGCGTGGCCACGGGGCCGAGCAGGGCGCGCACGTGCGCCTTCAACTCGTCCGCGCTGGCCTGCGCGCCGGGATGGAACTGCACGGCGGCATGGACCGCTTCACCCCACTTGTCGTCGGGCAGTCCGAACACCGAGCACTCGTAGACGGCGGGATGCGCGGACAGCGCGTTCTCCACGTCCACCGGGTAGATGTTGAAGCCGCCGGTGATGATCACGTCGCGCAGCCGGTCCTTCAGGAACAGATAGCCGCGCGCATCGATCAGGCCGGTGTCGCCGGTATGCAGCCAGCCGTCCACCACCGTTTCGGCGGTTTTTTCGGGCAGGCGCCAGTAGCCCGACATGACCAGGTCGCCCTGCACCACGACCTCGCCGATCTCGCCGCGCGGCAGCAGCGCGCCGTCGGGCGACATGATGGCCACGTCGCTGAGCCAGGTGACGCGTCCGACCGAGGCGCGGTTCTCCGGCGCTTCCAGGTCGGCGGGGCGCAGCACCGTCATGATCTGCGGCGCCTCGGTCTGGCCGTAGGTGGTGCCCAGCACAGGGCCGAAGAATTCGCGCGCCCGATCGATCTTTTCCACGGGCATGGGCGCGCCGCCGTAGATCAGGTTGCGCAGCCGGGGGAAGTCGGCGCGCGAGACGCCGGGCTGCGCCATGATCATGTAGATCAGTGTAGGCGGCATGAAGCTCAGCGTGCCGCCGCGCTCGCGGAAGGCGGCGGTGATGCTGGCCGGCGTGACGCCATCCAACAGCAGATGGGCGCCGCCGCGCGCCAGCACCGGCAAGAGGTATGTGCCGGTGCCGTGCGTGATGGGGGCGGCCACGACATAGCGGTCTTCGTGGGTCAGGCCCCAGCTCATGATCTGGTTGATGATGCCCGCGTTCCACGCGTGGTACGGCTGCATCACGCCCTTGGGCAGGCCGGTGGTGCCGCCTGTGAACTTGATGGCCTGGGTGGCGTCGCGCGGTAGCGCGTGGCGCTGCGGCTCGCGTCCGGCGCAGCGGGCCAGCAGCTTATCCAGCGCCAGCGGCGCCGATGCGTCGCCCAGATGGATGTGGCGGCGGCGTTGCGGCGCCTGGGCCGGAGGCGCCAGCGGCGCGCCCACGCCGTCCACGATCACGATGGACGGCTCGGTGGCGTCCAGGATGCGCCCGATCTCGCGCTCCGTGCTGCGGTAGTTGAGCGGCACCCACACCTTGCCGCTGGCCAGCACGGCCAGCAGCGCCAGGATGTGCCGCGCGGAGTTGCCGGCGCAGATCGCCACCCGCGTCTGCGGCGCGGGATCCAGTTCTTGCAAGGCCGCGGCCAGCGCCCGCGTATCGGCGGCCAATTGCGAGTAAGTGACCTGGCCTTCGGGACCGTCCAGCGCGATGCGCTCCGGATACTGCTCGGCCGCGCGGAAGAAGAAATCTATCGGGTACATCCTGGTGTTCCTAGTTGGCTTTGAGGTTGGCGCTCTTGACGACCTTGCCCCATTTGTCGATCTCGCTGGCGATCTTCTGGGCGTAGGTCTCGGGGGTGTTGGGCTGCTGTGGCGCGTAGAAGCCGGATTGCTGGTAGGACGCCTGCAGCGCCGGGCTGGCCAGCGCCTTGTTGATGGCCTGGTTCAAGCGCTCGACGACGGGCTTGGGGGTGCCGGCCGGCGCCATCACGCCGAACCAGGATTCCACCTCGAAGCCGGGCAGGCCGGATTCGGCCAGCGTGGGCGTGTCGGGCGCGGAGGGCAGGCGCTGCGGCGAGGTCACGCCGATGGCGCGCAGCTTGCCGGCCTGCACGTGCGGCAGCGACGAGGGCAGGTTGTCGAACATGGAATCCACCTGGCCGCCTAGCAGGTCGGCCACGGCCGGGCCGCTGCCGCGGTACGGCACGTGCAGGATGTCGGTGCCGGTCTGCATCTTGAACAGCTCGCACGACAGGTGGATGGACGAGCCGCTGCCGGAAGAGGCGCAGGTCAGCTTGCCCGGATTCTTCTTCGCGTAGGCCACGTATTCCTGCACGGTCTTGACCGGCAGCTTGGGGTTGACGACCAGGATGTTCGGAATGGTCGCCAGCAGACCCACGGGCTCGAAGCCCTTCACGAAGTCATAGTTGAGCTGGCTGTACAGCGTGCGGTTGATGGTGTTGGCGATGGAACCCACATACAGCGTGTAGCCGTCTGGCGCGGCGCGCGAGACGATTTCCGCGCCTATGTTGCTGTTGGCGCCGGTCTTGTTCTCCACCACGATGGTCTGGCCCAATTCTTCCGAGAGGGACTTCGCCATCAGGCGCGCCACGATGTCGGTGGCGCCGCCCGCCGCGTAGCCGACGACCAGCGTCACGGGACGCTCGGGATAGGGCTTGGCCGCCAGGGCCGGGGCCGCGAGCAGCGCACCCAGGGCGGCCGCCGCGGCGGCCCACCGCTTGCTTTGCATCTTCATTGTTGTCTCCGTCCTGTTTGTCTAATATTTGGACAGCTCTGCGTCTGCCCGGATTCATATTGGGCTTTGATAGGGGCCTCATCAACGCAAGCTGTCCAAAAAATGAACAAACCAGAATCCGAAGGCTCGGGGCCGCGCGTATTGCGCCGCGGGCTGCGCGTGCTGGGCGTGCTGCGGCAGGCGGGGGCGGCGGGCATGCACGTGGTCGACATCGCGCGCGCTGCGGGCATGCAGCGGACCACGGCCTATCGCTATCTCGACGTGCTGGTGCAGGAGGGCTACGCCTTGCGCGAGTCCGAGGCGCCGCGCTGGCGCGTGGCTGAGCTGGGCGTGATGATGGCGGGCGATCCGCATGCGCAGGCTGTGCGCGACCTGCGGCCGGTGCTGCGCCAGATCAGCGACGTCAGCGGCGATTCCGCTTTTCTCATCTGCCGCGCGGGCAACGATTCGCTTTGCCTGCACCGTGAAGTGGGCAACTATCCCGTGCAGGTGCTGGCGGTCACGGTGGGCCACCGCCAGCCGCTGGGCGTGGGGGCGGCCGGGCTGGCGCTATTGGCCGCGCTGCCGCCGGACGAGTCGGAAGAGGTGATTGCGCAGAACGAGCAGGCGCTGCGCGCCTACGGCGGCATGACGGTGGCGCAGATGCGGCGCCTGGTGGAGAACACGCGCGGGCGCGGCTGGTCGGTGGTGGGCAACGCGGCGGTGCCGGGCGTGTTGGGGGTGGGCGTGGCCTTGTGCGACGCGGGCGGATATCCGCGCCTGGCCGTCAGCGTGTCCAGCCTGATCGGCCGCATGCAGGCGGCGCGCCAGCGCAATATCGCCGACCTGATCCGCGCCCAGTTGGCGCAGGATGAGGTCAGGACGCAGCGCTGGGCGCTGCCGGGATTTCCCGCGGCTTAGGCGGCTGCCGGCGTCGGCACGCGGTAGGTCTTCTGGTAATGCACCGTGAAGGTCTTGAACGCGTCCAGGGCCTTGTGCGGATCGTGGCCGGGCTTGACCAGGAAGCTGTCGAAGCCGACGCGCGCCTGGTAGTGGATGGTATCGATCATCACGTCGCCGACCGCGCGCAGTTCGCCTTGCCATTGGTAGCGCGTGCGCAGCAGCTGCGCCAGCGAATAGCCTCGGCCATCGGTGTAGACCGGGAAGTCGACGGCGATGAAGGCGATGCCGGCGGGGTCCAGCGTGCCGTCGGCTTCTGCCAGGTCGCGCAGGTCGGCGTCGGGGTCAAGCAGTACCGCGACCGGATGCTGGTGGCGGCGCAAGGTGGCGCGCGAGATCTTCCAGACGGAAAGCGGCACGATCCAGCCCGGCGCGTCGCCAGGCACCTGGCCTTCGGCGGGGACCTCGGGTTCAGGCGTGAAGACGCGCGAGGCGTCGGCTTCCAGGCGGCCGTTGCGGATCAGGTGCGGGCCGGGGGCGTCGTGCGGATAGATTTCAGACATGGGCGGCCTCGGCTTGCTGCGCGGGTTTGGCGAAGGCGGGATCGGAGTAGACGTCCTGCTTGAAGGGGTCGATGCCGACCCGGTCCACCACGTCGATGAAGCGTTCCTCTTCGCTGTCGCGCAGGCCCAGGTAAGTGCGGATCAGGCGGTCCACCACGCCAGCGACCTGCTCGCGTGCGAACGACGGGCCGATGATGCGGCCGATGGCGGCGCCGCCGCCGCGCGTGGATTCGATATCGGGCAACGGCTTGGCGGCGCCGTTCTGGCGTCCGCCGATGGTGACCTGATACCACTCTTCGCCGGCCTTATCGACCCCGAGGATGCCGATGTGGCCCACGTGATGGTGGCCGCAGGAGTTGATGCAGCCCGAGATGTTCAGGTCCAGCTCGCCGAT
Source organism: Achromobacter aegrifaciens (assembly GCF_902859735.1). Classification (GTDB taxonomy): domain Bacteria; phylum Pseudomonadota; class Gammaproteobacteria; order Burkholderiales; family Burkholderiaceae_B; genus Achromobacter; species Achromobacter aegrifaciens. The sequence goes on from NZ_CADIJY010000001.1 coordinate 396,629, forward strand.
CTCGAACAGGTAGTCGAGGTTGTCGAACTGGCGCTGGATGGCTTCGGCCACGGGGATGGAGACGGCATTGGCCAGCGCGCAGAAATCCCCGCCCGGACAGGCGATGATGTTGGTCAGCAGGCCGATGTTGGGCGTGGCCAGGTTCAGCGCCTGCAACGTGGTCCAGAGATCGTGCAGGCGCGCGCGGCGCACGTCGGCCAGGATCAGGTTCTGCTCGTGCGAGACGCGCAGTTCGCCGAAGCCGTAGTCGTCGGCCAGGTCGGCTACCGCGTCCATCTGGTCGGCGGTGATGTCGCCCGGGGGCACGCCGGTGGGCTTGAGCGACACGGTGACGGCGGCATAGCCGGCCACCTTGTGCGGATGCACGTTGGTGCGCAGCCAGCGCGCAAAGCGCGGATCGGCGGCGGCCAGCGCGGCGGTGTTGTCCACATCCTGCGCGGCAGCGGCATCGTATTGCGGCCAGACGAAACGGGCCTTGATGCTGTCGACGAATTCCTGGGTGATGGTGTCCGGGCCGCCCTTGATGAGCTGCCACTGTTCATCCACCTGCTGCGCATAGACTTCCGGCGTCAGGTCCTTGACCAGGATCTTGATGCGCGCCTTGTACTTGTTGTCGCGGCGGCCGTGCAGGTTGTAGACCCGCAGCGCGGCCTGCAGATAGGTCAGCAGGTCCTGCCATTCGACGAAGGGATTGATCAGCTTGCCGACGATGGGCGTGCGGCCCAGCCCGCCGCCCACCCAGACGCGAAAGCCCAGCTTGCCGTCGCGTTCGACGGCTTGCAGGCCGATGTCGTGCACGCCCACGGCCGCGCGGTCCTGCACGGCGCCGCTGACCGCGATCTTGAACTTGCGCGGCAGGAAGGCGAACTCCGGGTGCAGCGTGGACCACTGGCGGATGATCTCGCACCAAACCAGCGGATCCACCAGCTCGTCCGGCGCGACGCCGGCGAAGTGGTCGGTGGTGGTGTTGCGGATGCAGTTGCCGCTGGTCTGGATGGCATGCATCTGCACCGTGGCAAGTTCGGCCAGGATGGCCGGCACGTCTTCCAGCTTGGGCCAGTTGAACTGGATGTTCTGGCGGGTGCTGAAATGGCCGTAGCCGCGGTCCCATTTGCGGGCGATGTGCGCCAGCGTGCGCAATTGGCGCGACGCCAGGATGCCGTAGGGAATGGCGACGCGCAGCATGGGCGCGTGGCGCTGGATGTACAGGCCGTTCTGCAGGCGCAAAACGCGGAATTCATCTTCCGTTAGTTGGCCATCGAGGAAGCGGCGCGTCTGGTCGGAGAATTGCGCCACGCGTTGCTCGACTAGCTGCTGGTCGACGGGGTCATACACGTACATGTCTACTGCCCTTGAAGTCTTCTCGGTCTGGATCCCGGCGGTCGCCCGGCGCAATGCGGCAGGAGAAAGGGGTTCATAACCGTAACAGGCAGCTGTAGCGACCGTCTAAGTCATTCTGGTAATAAGATAATGGGGCCCCCACGCTGCACGCGCTTGCGCGCGCTTGCTGCCCCCCGAGGGGGCTGTCCCGCCTTGGGGCGGCCCGGCGGCGGGACGGCCATTCTTGCGGGACGGTGGATTTACAACGCGGCGTTCACCGCCCAGCGCGCGACCAGCACCAGAATGACCACCAGACAAGCCGCCATCAGCAGCCCGGTCAATATCAATGGCGCCGGCTTGTTGTTGGCGATGTCGGCATCGTAGCCCCGTCCGCGGCGCACGCCGAAGAATCCCCACAGCACGGATTTGACCGTGCGCAAGAAACTCAGCATGTTGTCTCTCCTGGCGTCGTGGCGGATAGCGCCAATGTAGGCTGCCGGACGTCGGGGAAACAGATGCAGATCCGCCTTACCTGACCGTATCAGACGCCGAACCGGCCGGGGCGCCGATGCCGCGCACGATGTGGTCCAGCAGTTCGCGCGCGGCGGGGGACACATGGCGGCCGGCGCGGCTCAGTACGTGCAGGCTGCCCTGGTTGAGGATGGGATTGGCCAGCGGCAGGCTGGCCAGGCGCTGGGCGCGCAGGTCGGCCGTGACCGCGATGGGCGGCGTCAGCGCATAGCCGATGCCGGCGGCGGCGAATTGCCACAGTGCCTTGAAGGACGAAGTGGTGAGCACGTTGCGCAGCCTGACCTGTTCGCTGATTTCGGCGGCCTGGATGTGCTGGCGCACGCCGAACCCCTCCTGCATGGACGCGCCGGGATACTCGGCCAGGTCGGTCAGCAGCAGGGGACGGCGCAGCAGCGTCAGCGGGTGGTCCTCGCGCACGATGGCGCGGATGGGTTCGGGCCGCGAATAATGGGTGCGCAGGCGGGCGTCGTTGGGCGGCTGGAACACCAGCCCTATGTAGGCGCGGTCATCGACGATGCGCTGCACGATCTCGGACGTGCGCGCGACGTCGATGTCCAGCGTGACCTCCGGGTGGCTGCGCCAGTAGCCCGGCAGCACGCGTTCGAACATCAGCTCCACGAAGCCCTCGCCCAGCACCAGGTCTATGTGTCCCCGTTCGGCCTTGCGCAAGCTGTCGATCTCGGAGAAGAAGCTCTCCTGGATGTCCTGCTGGCGCTTGATGTAGCGCGCCAGGATGTGGCCCGCGTCGGTCGGCACTACGCCCCGTCCGCGGCGTTCGAACAGGGCGATGCCGCAGTCGCGTTCCAGGGCGGCTATGGCGCGGCTGACGGCGGACGGGTCCATGTCCAGCACTTCGGCGGCGCCGCGCACCGAGCCGCGGCTCATGACCTGCATGAAATAGTGGGTGCGGCGGGCGTCGAGTTTTTCGTCCATGGCGGGGCTCCGTGGCGGGGAGTGCGGCGGCAGATCCACAGATACAATCTAGGGTTTACCCTTGCATGAATCGAGATCATGCAAAATTTTCCCTGGAAAAGCCTGTCCGTTGCATTTTACGCAACGTTTATGCGCCAGCCCTGTCATGGTTGCGCGCCGGGCCCCCGGCGAAAATCGGCCCTGCTGCGCGCGCCGTCGCCGCCGCCGCGCTGCGACGCCCATTGCGGGCGCCGGCCGGCCGGGATCGCGGCGGGCAGCCACGACGACTATTCACGTACTCAGGGGAATCCGATGTCACACGCCAGCGCCAGCCTGGCCGCGCCTTCCATGCCGCTATCCGGGCGCATCCGCATGCTCGCCGCCATCTTGCTGGTGGTTGTCGTTTCGGAGGCGATCGGCAGCGCCACCTTCAACGTAGGCCCGGGCAAGATCATCCTGCAGCCGATGCTGTGGGCCATCTTCATCGGCGCCATCGTGGCCGCCTTGGGCCAGCGCCTGCCGGCGGGCCTGAACATCGACACCGCCATGCAGACCCGCATCAGCGGCTATCTGCAATACGCGCTGCTGCCCTTCCTGGCCAAGCTGGGCCTGATGGTGGGCGGCGCCTTGCCGCAGGTGCGCGAAGCCGGCTGGGCCCTGGTGTTCCAGGAATTCGGCCACTTCTTCGGCACCATGGCCGTCGGCCTGCCGCTGGCGCTGCTGCTGGGCATCAAGCGCGAGGCCATCGGCGCCACTTTCTCGGTGGGCCGCGAGCCCAGCCTGGCCATCATCGGCGAACGCTACGGCATGAACTCGCCCGAAGGCCGCGGCGTGATGGCCGAGTACATCACCGGCACCGTGATCGGCGCGCTGTTCGTGGCGTTGATGGCCGGCTTCATCACCAGCCTGAACATCTTCGATCCGCGCTCGCTCGCCATGGGCGCCGGGGTGGGCTCGGGCAGCATGATGGCCGCCGGCGTGGGCGCGATCGCGTCCCAGCAGACGCCCGAAGTCGCGCACCAGGTGGCCGCGCTGGCCGCCGCCGCCAATCTGCTGACCACGGTGGTGGGCGTGTACTTCACGCTGTTCATTTCGCTGCCGACCACCATCTTCCTGTACGGCAAGCTGGAACCGGTGCTGGGCCGCTTCTCGCGCGGCAAGGCCGAGACCGTCGCCGCTGATGACGAGGTCACGCAGGACGCGCCCGCGCACGGCGTCAAGATGGGCTTCGGCGATCGCCTGACCGCCTATGTCATCTGCGGCCTGTTCGCGCTGGTGGGCAACCGCCTGGGCTACAACGTGCCGTTTGCCGACGCCTTGCCGGGCATGGGCATCATCATCCTGCTGGTCGTCATCACCGACCTGGTGCTGCGCGTGGTGCCCAAGTTGCCCGCCGTGTTCGTGCTGTCGCTGATCGCCATGACCGCGGGCTGCCCCGGCGTGCTGCCGTACTCGGACCAGATCATCGCCATGGTAGGCAAGGTGAACTTCCTGCCGTTCACGACCGTGATCCTGGCCATGGCCGGCCTGTCGATCCTCAAGGACCTGCCGGCGTTCCGCAAGCTGGGCTGGAAGATCGTGGTGGTGTCCCTGGCCGCCAACGCCGGCACCTTCCTGGGCGCGACCATGATCGCGGAATTCTTCCACTGATCGCCGTTCGCTCCCGAATCAAGAACCGCCTGATGCGTCAGGCGGTTTTTTTTGGTCAGGGCGCGAAACCCGGCCGGTAGCGCGCGTTGTCCGTGACGTTCTCGGTCGCGCCGATGTTGGCGACCTTGGGAACGCCCAGGCCCGCCGCCTTCATGGCGACTGCGGTCTGCAGGTCCTGCACTTGCGGATTGCCCATCGCGACGCGGTAGGCCTGCAGCGGCATCAGGCCTTCGATGGTGCCCAGGTCGTTGGCGGAGCCGGCGCGCTGGGCCGCGGGGTCGGGCTGCGCGGCAAAATCCTCAACGGCGCGGCGCATGCGCGATGCCGCGTGCAGGTCGCGTAGCGCGTCCGCATTCGAGGCGTCAAAGACGGCCAGCGCCAATGGCAGACTGTCGCGGTCGCGTTCGACGCGCAGCGCGTGGGCGGCAGCCGTTGCCCGGGCCGCGTGGACGTGGGCCACGCGTTGGGTTTCGGGAAATGCGCGGGTGGCGTCCAGCGCGGCGGAGCGCGCGGGGTAGGGCGCGTCAGCCCGGTGGATGGCGGAGATCGCAGCGACGTTCATGCTGGGCCCCTTCTGGTGATGGCCGGCGGATCGGCCCGCCTGCCGACTTCACTGTAACAGCTGGGGGCGATCCGGGCGAAAAAAAGGCCCCTGCACGCGTCAGGGGCCTAGCGACGCGGCTCGGGGCCGCGCCGTACCAGGGCAGGTGATGGCCAGGGAGCCCGGCGGGTTCTCCCGGCCCTGCGCCTGCCCAAACCGGATCAGGGCTTGGTGGCCTGCATGGACGGACGCTGGCTGAAGGTCTCGTACCAGGCGGCGGTGGCCGGATGTTCGGCGCGCCAGTCCAGGTCGGGGAAGCGGAAGTCCAGATAGCCCAGCGCGCAGCCGATGGTGATGGTGCCGATGTCCAGGCGGCCTGCCAGCGCGGCGGCGTTCTTTTCCACCAGCGCGAGGCCGTCGCGGACCTTGCCCAGCTGGCCCTCGACCCAGCCGTCCCAGCGCAGCGCTTCCGGACGCAGCACGGTTTCGTAGCGGGCCAGCAGTGCCGCGCCCAGCATGCCGTCGGCCATGGACTGTTCCGTCAGCACCTGCCAGCGGGTCTTGCCCGACGGGAACAGCGAACCGCCGCCCAGGTCGTTCAGGTATTCGCAGACCACGCGGCTGTCGTACAGCGCCTGGCCGTCATCCGTGATGAAGGTGGGCACCTGGCCCAGCGGATTGGTGGGGATGATGGTCTGGTCGCGGGCCACGGGGCCGGCTGCGCTCGGCAGCTTCTCGATGCGGTCGGCCAGGCCGAGCTCATGGGCGATGACCATGCATTTGCGCACGAAGGGCGAGGCGGGCGAGTAGAAGATTTTCATGGGGATCCTTGTCGGTGGAGAGGCGTCAGTGTTGTGCATGGGCCAGATGTTGTCCAGCGATCCAGCCGAAGGTCAGGGCGGGACCAAGCGTGATGCCGGGGCCGGGATAGGCGCCGCCCATCACCGACTGCATGTCGTTGCCGGCCACGTAGAGGCCAGCAATGGGCGCGCCCGTGGCGTCCAGGGCCTGGGCATGCGGATTGGCGGCGATGCCGCAAGCGGTGCCGATGTCGCCGGGATAGACCTTGACGGCGTAGTAGGGGCCCGCCGCCAGCGGCGCGAGGCAGGGATTGGGAGCGTGTTCCGGATCGCCCAGGTAGCGGTTGTAGGCGGTCGATCCCTTGCCGAAGTCTGGGTCCTGGCCCTGGGCGGCGTGGGTGTTGTAGCGTTCCACCGTGGCCTGCAGCGCATCGGCGGGCACGCCCAGCCGGGCCGCCAGGGCCGCCAGCGTGCCGGCTTGCAGCAGGTAGCCGGCGTCGATCAGATGCTGGCGCGGCCGGCCCCCTGGCAGCGCCAGGCCCAGGCCCCAGGTGTCGATGAAGCGCTGGTCGCAGATCAGGAAAGCGGGAATGCTGGGCGTCGTGCCATGGCTGCGGTACATGGCCTGCACGAACTCATGGTACGAGGCGGATTCGTTCACGAAACGCCGGCCCGCGCCATTGACCGCGATGAGGCCCGGCTTGGCCCGGTCCCACACCAGGTGCGGGTAATGCAGGGGCTTGCCGTCCGCGGATTCCAGCAGCGAGACCGGCGCCCAGAACGCGGGGCTGGCGTGGCCCGAGCCGAGCGCGGCGCCGGCGGCTTCCGACAGGCGGATGCCGTCGCCGGCGTTGTCTCGCGGCGACATGGACCACAGACCCGTGGGCTGAGGATAGCTCTGCGCGCGGCGCGCCGGATCCCAGGGAAAGCCGCCCGTGGCCATCACCACGCCGCGGCGCGCGCGGATGTTCAACGACTTGCCATTGCGCCGGACCGCGGCGCCCAGCACGCGGCCCGCTGCATCGCGGTGCAGCGCCAGCGCCGGCGTGTCCAGCCAGTATTCGATCTTGCGAGCCAGCATGCCGTGGAACAGCTGCGCGGCCAGCGCATTGCCCAGCAGCAGCCGGGTGCCGCGGCGATAGCCGCGCGCGCGGTCGGCGGCATAGCGCAGCACCAGCTTCATGCTGTGGCGCCAGGCCGCGAACGAACGCGTGGCGCGCAGCAGATGGCGCACGTCGGTGATGTTGACCATCATGCCGCCCAGCACCGTGAATTCCTTCAGGGGATCCCGCAGGAAACGGAAATCGCCGCCGAGCTTGCGGCCGTCGAACTCCAGTGGGTCGAGCGAACGGCCGCCCATCGCGGCGCCGGGCAGGTCGGGGTAGTAATCGGGCGAGGCCGTGCGCGCCGCCAGATCCAGGATGCCGCGCGACACCAGGTAATCCATCATGCGCGGGCCGGCTTCGAGATAGGCGCGCTTCATGTCGTCGGGGGCCGCCGCGCCCACGGTCTGTTCCAGATACGTCCAGACCTTTTCAAAACTGTCCGGATGGCCGGCGGCTTCTGTCTGCGCGTTCAGCGGTATCCACAGCGCGCCGCCTGAGATCGCGGTGGAACCGCCGATGCGGCCGGTCTTTTCCACCAGCAGCACGTCCAGTCCTTCCTCGCGCGCCGTCAGCGCCGCGGCCATGCCGCCCGCGCCCGAGCCGACGACCAGCGCGTCGACTTCCTTGTCCCAAGTAATGCCTTCCATGCTGCCTATGCTCCCGAGCCGCCCAGCGATTTTCCGCCGTCCACGAAGATGACCTGGCCGGTGATGAAGTCCATGTGCGGCGCGGCCAGGAAGGACACGGCATAGGCGATGTCTTGCGGCTGGCCCGCGCGGCCGGTGGGCTGCAGGGCCAGTTGCGCCGCAAGGCGTTCGGGCGTGAGGTTGCGCAAGAGCGGGGTGTCGATGAGGCCGGGGGCGATGGCGTTGACCAGGATGCCGCGCGGGGCCAGTTCCATGGCCGAGGCGCGCGTGTAGCCGACCAAGGCCGCTTTCGAGGCCACGTAGTGCGGGTGGTTCTTTGCGCCCAGGTAGGCGCGCGAGGCGATGTTGACGATCTTGGCGCCCGGCGCCATGTCGCGCGCGGCCTCCTGCGTCAAGGTCGCGACCGCCAGCAGGTTGACGTCAAAGGCGCGGCGGTAGTCGGCGCTGTCCACCTCAAAGAACTTGCGCTCGTCGAAGAGTCCCGCGTTGTTGACCAGCGCGGCCAGCGGCGCAAGCGAACGCGCCAGCGCGCGCGTGGCGGCTTCGTCCGTCAGGTCCACCACGCGGTGTTCCACGTCCAGCCCTTGCGCCCGCAGCGCGTCGGCCTCCTTTTCGGCCAGTTCCGCGTTGCGGTCGGCCATCACGACGCGAAAGCCATCGCGCGCCAGCCGCTCCACGATCGCAAGACCCATGCCGCTAGCGCCGCCCGTAACCAATGCCGTGCCCAGATTCATGATGTTTCCTCACACGGCCAGGTAGCCGCCGTCCACGGGCAGCACCACGCCGTTCACGTAGCTGGCCATGTCCGAGGCCAGGAAAAGGACCGGACCCACGATCTCGTCGGCCCGCCCCGCGCGGGCCATGGGCGCGCGCTGCATGTACCAGTCCGTGCCCTGCGCCTGCGCGCGCTGGCCCGCCGTCATCTCGGTTTCCATCAGGCCGGGAGCCACGGCGTTCACGCGCACGCCATGCGGCGCCAGGTCGCGCGCCAGTACCTCGGTGAACGAGCGCACGCCGCCCTTGGACACCACATAGCCGGCGGTCGAGATGCTGCAGCCGTAGGCCACGATGGAGCACAGATTGACGATGGCGCCGCGCGTGGCTTTCAGCTGTTCGACGAAGGCGTGGGTGACGTTGAACGTGCCTTGCAGGTTCACGCTCATCAGGCGGTCCCAGATCTCGGGCGTCTGGGGATCGTCGAACGGGGCGCGCGCCGAAATCCCAGCGTTGTTGATCAGGATGTCCAGATTGCCGTGTTCGGTGGCGGACCGTTGCGCAAAGTCGCGCACGGCGGCGGCATCCGTCACGTCCAGCACCGCGTCGGCGGCCTTGCCGCCCGCGGCGCGGATGGCTTGCACCGTGGCTGCGGCCAGCGCCGCATCCACATCGGCGACGATGACGGCAGCGCCTTGCCTGGCGAAGCCCAGCGCGATTGCCGCGCCCAGGCCGCGGCCCGCGCCCGTCACGAGCACCCGCTTGTCTTGCATCGATATCATGGTCGGTCCTTTCGGCGCGTCAGGCGCCCAGATAGGCGCGCTGCACGCCTTCGTCGCTGGCGAGCGCGGCGGACTCGCCTTCCAGCGCGATCTCGCCGTTTTCGAGGATGTACGCGTAGCTGGACACCGACAGCGCCAGCTTCACGTTCTGCTCCACCAGCAGGATGGTGATGCCTTGCTCGCGGTTCAGCCGCAGCACGATGTCGAAGATCTGTTCGACCACCAGCGGCGACAGACCCATCGAGGGTTCGTCCAGCAAGATCATGCGCGGGCGCGCCATCATGGCGCGGCCCGTGGCCAGCATCTGCTGTTCGCCGCCGGACAGCGTCGCGGCTTTCTGTTCGTAGCGTTCGCGCAGGCGCGGGAAGGTGTCGCACACCATGTCCAGGTCCTGCCGCACCGCGGCCCGGTCGGTGCGCAGGTAGGCGCCCATCTCCAGGTTCTCGCGCACGCTCATTTCGCGGAAGATCTCGCGGCCTTCCGGCACCTGCACGATGCCGCGTCCGACGATGGCGTCCGCTGCCAGGCGGTGTATGGGTTCGCCCGCAAAGCGCACGCTGCCCGCGGTGGGCGCGACCAGGCGCGAGATCACGTTCAGCGTGGTGGACTTGCCCGCGCCGTTGGCGCCCAGCAGCGCCACGATGGCGCCCTGCGGCACTTTCAGCGATACGTCCTGCAGCGCGCGGATATTGCCGTAGGCGGCCGATACCGCATCGACTTCAAGCAAATAATCAGCCACCGGCCGCTCCCTTGCCCAGATAGGCTTCAATGACCCGCGGGTTGCTGCGCACCTCGGCAGGCGTGCCTTCGGCGATCTTCTCGCCAAAGGACATGACGGTGATGCGATGCGAGATCGACATCACCAGCTGCATGACGTGCTCCACCAGCAGCACCGTGATGCCGTCGCGTTCGCACAGTTCGGTCAGCAGGCGGTCCAGCGTTTCGATTTCGCGGTTGCGCAGGCCGGCCGCCGGTTCGTCCAGCAACAGCAGCTTGGGCGATATGGCCAGGGCGCGCGCCAGCTCCAGCATCTTCTGGCGGCCGAAGTCCAAGCTGCACGCCGGCGTGTCCAGGAAGTCGGCCAGTCCGACGCGCTCCAGCAGGTGCTCGACGCGCTCGCGCGTCTGCGCGGCAGCGGGGCGCAGCAGCTTGCCTGCGCTGTCGGCGCCATGCGCATAGGTGCCCAGCAGGGCGTTTTCGCGCACGCTCAGCGCGCCGAACAGCTCCAGGTTCTGGAAGGTGCGGGCCACGCCCAGCGCCGCCATTTCATGCGGCTTCTTGCGGGTGATGTCCGCGCCGTCGAACCGGATGCTGCCGCTGCTGGGACGGTAATAGCGCGAGATGCAATTGAAGGTGGTGGACTTGCCCGCGCCGTTGGGGCCGATCAGCGCGTGGATGCGGCCGCGCTCGACCTGCATGGACAGGCCGTTGATGGCGGTGAGGCCGCCGAACTTGACGGTCAGGCCTTGCACGTCCAGATAGGGATGGCTGCTCATGCGGCGCTCCTTTGGGTCGGTTTGGCCGCGGCCGGGCGCGTGGCAGAAGGCAAGGGCGCAGCCGGCGCCGGTGCCCGTCCGCGCGCACCTCGGCCGGCGAACAAGCCCTTGGGCGCGAACATCATGAAGCCCATCAGAATGACGCCGTAGATGATTTCCTGGAACGACAGGGCCTGGCGCAGCAGCTCGGAGATCAGGCCGAAGGCCAACGCGCCCGCGATGGCGCCGCGCACCGACCCGATGCCGCCAACCACCACCATCGTCAGGATCAGGATGGTGGTCTGAAAGCCCAGGCTCTCCGGGTGGATGAACGAGGCGAAGGTCGTGTACATGCCGCCGGCGATGCCGGCATAGGCCGCGGACAACGTGAAGGCCGTGCGCTTGATGGCGTTGACGTTCACGCCCATGGCCTGGGCCGCCACGTCGCTCTCGCGCACGGCGCGAAAGGCCGAGCCCAGTTGCGAGCGCGACAGCGCAATGGTGGCCCACAGCAACAGCGCGGCGATCAGCACCACGAAGGGATAGGCCTTGGCGTCCGACACCAGTTCGTAGCCGAACAGCGTGGCCGGCGAGATCCGGAAGCCGTTCGAGCCGTTGGTGACCGATTGCCAGTTCAGGAACACCCACTGCATCGCTTCGCCGAAGGCGAAGGTGGACAGCGCCAGGTAGATGTCGCGCATGCGCAGCGCCAGCGCGCCGATCACATAGCCGAGCACGGCGGCCAGCAGCCCGCCCGCGATGATCGAAATGAAGAAGGGCGGATGCCACAGATTGTTGATGAGGCCCGCGGTATAGATGCCCACGCCGTAGAAGGCGGCGTGCGATAGCGCGAACTGCCCGGTTTCGCCGATGACCAGATGCAGGCCCAGCGCCAACACCACGAACACCATCAGCAGGTTCACCACGTAGATGACATAGCCGCTGGCCGCGAAGGGCAGGATCGCCAGCACGATGGCCATCAGCGCCAGCAGCGCATGGTCTATTTTCTTGCTCATACTTTCTTCACCTGCAGTTTGCCGCCCAAGAGCCCTTGCGGACGCAGCAGCAGCACGACCATGATGGCCACGAAAGGCGCAACCACGATGGCATTGGTCGAAATGAACAGCCCCACCAGGTTCTCGGCCACACCGATCACGAAGCCGCCGACCACCGCGCCAGGCAGGCTGGTGATGCCGCCCACGATGGCCGCGGCGTAGGCCAGGATGGCGATGTGGCCGATGTCGGGAGTGATCAGGATCTTGGGCGTGATGAGCAGCGCCGCGACCGCCGATATCAGGCCGGCCAGCGCCCACACCAGCATGCGGATGCGGGTCAGGTTCACGCCCACCAGCCGGGCGGCCTTGGGATTCATACCCACGGCGCGCATGGCGCGGCCGACCCGGGTATAGGTGAACATGCCGAAAAGCAGCAGCATCACCGTCACGGCGACCGCGAAGATCACCAGGTCCAGCTGGGTCAGCACCGCGTCGCCGATGATGATGGCGTCGGTTGATGCCAGCGGCGGCAACGAGCGCGGCGTGTCGCCCAGGCCGGTCTGGCGCACCAGGCCCTTGAGCGCATAGGCCAGGCCCAGCGTGGCGATCACCATCTGCACGCCCACGCCCTTGGAGGCGATGACGCGCTCCATCACGACGCGCTGGAACAGGCCGGACAGGATGGCCACGGCGGCGAGCGTGATGGGAATGACGACGAGATAAGGCCAGCCCATTACCAGGGTGAGGAACAGGGCGATGTAGCCGCCGACCATGAAGATCTCGCCCTGGGCGAAATTGGGCACGTCGGTGGTCTTGAAAATGATCACTACGGCGACCGCCAGCAGCGCGTACACGCTGCCCGTCACCAGTCCCGACAGCACCCCCTGCTGCAGGAACAGCCAGATATCGGCAAAGCTCATGATGTTCTCCGGCAGCCCGCGCGCTGCTGCGCCAGCGCGCGGGCCAGGCCCAAGGCGGGCCGCTGATTTACTTCTGGTACTGCCAGACGCTCTTGAAGGCGCCGGGCACGAGCGACATGTTGGTGCCGTCGAACTTGATGTAGATGGCGGATTCCTGCGCCGCGCGGTCGTTCGGGCCGAACTCGATCGGACCGGCCATGACGCCGGAGTCGAACTTCATGGTTTCCAGCGCCTGCAGCACTTTTTCGCGGGTGGGCTGCGGGCCGGCGGCCTTGAGCGCGTTGACCACCGCCATCGCGGGCGGCAGGCCGTAAGGCATGTAGGTCTGCGGATGGCCCGGCTTGGCGGCCAGGTCGGGGTAGGCCTGCTTGTACATGTCGTACACCCAGGTCAGCTTGGCGCCGCCCGGCACGTCGGACAGCACTTCCTGGATGTAGACGTTCTTGAAGGCGTCCTTGTTGCCCACGTTTTCCACCAGTTGCTTCAGGTCGGCCGTGCCGTTCACCGCCAGGACGATAGGCTTGTTCCAGCCCAGTTCCTGTGCCTTCTTGATGATGAGCGCGGCGGGGCGGGCGTATGTCGTCAGCAGAAGCACGTCGGCGTTGGCGGCGCGGATCTTCAGCATGGGCGCGGTCACGTCGGTGATGTTCGGGTTCACCGACTGGACTTGCAGCGATGCGTCGCCCAGCTGCTTGACCTGGGCCTGCGCGGCCTCCAGGTTCCAGCCGCCGTAGGCGTCGTCATGGTTGATGTAGCCGATCTTCTTGGCCTTAAGGTGCTCGGCGGCGAACTGCACCATCGAGCCGCCCACGGCGTGCTGGGAGATGGAGAAGGCGCCGTAGATGTACTTGGACGGCGGATACAGCGCGCCGTCGCCCGAGGCGTTGAGCATGACCAGCGGCACCTTTTCGCGTTCCACGTATTCGCGCGAGGCCACCACCGCGGCCGAGCAGGAACCGCCGTTCAGCAGGAACACCTTGTCCTGTTCGTTCAGCTTCTTCACCGCGGCGACCAGGTCGTTGGCGTTGCAGCGGTCGTCCTCGATCACCAGTTCGATCTGGCGGCCGTGCACGCCGCCTTCCTTGTTGACCTTGGCGTACCACATCTTGGCGGCGTTCAGCACGTCAAAGCCGTAGGCCATGCCGCTGCCGGACAAGGGCGCGAACAGACCGATCTTGATGGTCTTGTCGGTGATGCCCGGTTCCTGCTGCGCTTGCGCGCCCGTGCTCAGCGCCCATGCGCATAGCGCGGCGGCGGCTGCGTAGCGACTGCTTTTCTTCATCTTTGTCTCCCGTTCTTTTTTGATGCGCGCCTTTGTTTGGGTGTGGCGCTTTGCTGCGTTGCCGGCCTGGCCGCCGGAATGCCTTACTGCATGCGGTAGCCGCCGTTGACGTCGATGACGCTGCCGGTGATGTAGCCGGCTTCTTCGGACGCCAGGAAGCGCACGGAGGCCGCGACATCGTCCACGGTGCCGATGCGGCCCAGCGGAATGGCCTGCGCCGCGGCGGCCAGCGCGCCGCTGCTTGTGACGGTGCTGCGCAGCATGTCGGTGTCGATGAGGCCGGGGGCAATGCCGTTGACCGTCACGCCCAGGTGCGCGGATTCGCGCGCCATGGCCTTGGTCAGGCCCAGCACCGCGGACTTGGCCGCGATGTAAGACGCGCTGGAGCGGTAGCCGCCCAGCTGCGCCGCAACCGAGGTGAACGTGACGATGCGGCCGTGCGCCAGCGGCGCGGCCTCGCGCCGGCGCAGGTAGGCGCGGCCGCACAGGAACACGCCGCGGGCGTTGACGGCGAAGCTGCGTTCCCAGATGTCCAGCGAGGTGTCCTTGATGAGCGGGCGTTCGCCGTTTTCCTGGAACAGCAGCAGGCCGGCGGCGCTGACGAGCACGGCGATGGGGCCGTGCTGCGCTTCGATCTGTTCGAACGCGTTTTCGACCGAGGACTCATCGCTGACGTCGAAGGCGAGCGACGCGTGCGGCGCGCCCAGCTCGTCGGCCACGCGGCGGGCGCGCCCGGCGTCCACGTCCGAGACGACGACGCGCAAGCCGGCGCTGGCCAGTTCCTGGCAGATGCGGGCGCCTATGCCGCCGCCGCCGCCCGTGACGAGCGCAAGACGGGGAGCCGGGCCCTTGCCGGCCGGCGTGGATACATTGGACATGCTGTCTCCTGGTAGCGTGCTGTCCGCCTAGGGTGGGACCTGGCCGCTGGTTTGAATTTTTTGCGATTATGTATACATGGATGATTCGCAGGTATAGGGGCTTACCCGGAGTGTTGCTTGATTTACATCGTGTTTTACGGAGATGTTCCGAAAACTAATAAGGCGCATGACGCCCTATGTATTCTTCATGTATACAATGCGGCTATGGACACGCTATCTCAACACGTTACCGACACGCTGCGGGACTGGGTGCTGCACGGCAAGTTCAGCCCTGGCGCCCGCCTGGAAGAAATCCCGCTGGCGGAAAAACTGGGGGTGTCGCGCACGCCGGTGCGCGCGGCGCTGGCGACGCTGGGCAATGAAGGCTTGCTGGAGCATCTGCCCAAGCGCGGCTACACGGTGCGCGCCTACGACATCGGCGAAATCGTGGCGGCCTACGAGGTGCGCGCGGCGCTGGAAGGGCTGGCCTGCCGGCAGGCGGCCTTGCGCGGGCTATCGAACGACGCCGTGGCGGTGCTGAAGAATTGCCTGGACGAAGGGGACCGGATCCTGGGCAAGGGGGTCTTGCTGGCCGAGGACCATCTGCCGTATCAGCAGGTGAACATCACCTTGCACAACGGCATCCTGGAAGCGGCGGGCAACCCCTGGGTGCGGCGCTTCGCGACGCAGGCGCAGGCTATCCCCTACGCCTCGGACCGGATCATCCTGTGGGAAGACCACGGGATCATCCTGCGATCGCATGACGACCATCACCGCATCGTCAATGCGATCATCGCCCGCGACGGCGCGCGGGCCGAGGATCTGATGCGCGAACACGTGTACTACGCGGGCATCATCCTGAAGAACAACTACGAGAGGCTGGCGCAGGCGTACCGGGTGTAAGGCCCGCCCGCGGTCCAACCTCAGGCTGCGGCCGCAGGCGCCTCGAGGCAGGGATTGAATTCGCCGGTGGCGGGGTCGCGCAGGTACAGCAGGCCGGTGGCCACGCCGAAGTAGGTGCCGTGCAGTTCCAGTTCGCCCTTTTCGACGCGGCGGCGGATGGAGGGGAAGGTCATCAGGTTGTTCAGGCTGTGCTCGACCACGGCCAGTTCCAGGCGCTTCAGGTTGGCCTGGCGGTCGCCGGTGCCGGGGCCCAGGCGTTCGGCCACGGGTTCGATCTGCGACATCCACTTGCCGATGAAATCGCCTTTGGTCAGGGGCTTGGCGTCGTCGAAGAACGAGCGGATGCCGCCGCAGGAAGCATGGCCCAGCACCACGATGTGCTTGACGTTCAGGCCGTTGACCGCGAATTCGATCGCGGCGCTGGTGCCGTGGTACGAGGATTCCGAGTCAGGGTCACAGGGCGGGACCAGGTTCGCGACGTTGCGCACGACAAACATTTCGCCGGGGCCGGCGTCGAAGATGACTTCAGGCGACACGCGGGAGTCGCAGCACCCGATGATCAGGATTTCCGGGTTTTGCCCCGATTCGGCCAGCTTCTGGTATCGGCTGCTTTCCGAAGGGAAACGGCCCCCCAGGAAAGATTGATAGCCTTCGGTAAGTCTTTTTGGAAACATGATCTTTTCTTCCTCGTAGCTGGAGCCAGGCGTGCTGGCGCGTCGGCGCACGCAACAAGGGGCTTCGTGTGGAAGCCCCTTTTATTGAGTCGACGAACGGAATTTTCCCATATTTGACCTTGCGCCACGCTGTCTAAACCCTGAAGTAATCAGGGTTTTTTCCGGCAGGCGGGCCATAACGGGCGCCTGGCGGGCGCCTAGCGGGCGTCGACGTCCAGCGCGGTGACGCGGGCGAATTGCAGCGGCGTGACGGCCCGGATCTGCTTGATCTGGCCGGGCGCCAGCGGGCCGATGACGTCGTCGCGAACGCGGCCGATCTCGCGGCCCTGCGAGTCGTACAGCACGAAGGTCAGCATGGCGCTGTTGATGTGCCGCGCCGACTGGTTGGACAGCAGGCCGGTGATGGCCGACACGTTCTGGTTGACGTCGCGCACGGCCTGGACATTGCCCAGCGTGACGCCGTAGACCAGGCTCTGCGCGCCGGCGGCGCCGGACAGGCCGGCAAGCAGCGCGAACGAAGCAAGGGCAAGTTTCATCATGGTCTCCTGTGCAGCCGCGCAGTCGGACGCCGTTCGGGTCCGCAGGGCGGTCAATGCCTCCTCTACCTTGGGGGCATGCTTATCTCACACCTTTCCCGCCGTGTACACAACGGGGCAAAGGGATGAATGGGTAACAGGGTGCTTGGATTGGTCGCAAATTCGCCTGCGTGGATGGCCTGTCCACGAGGGAAGCGGCCGGTGGTTTCAGGGGCATGTAAGGCCTTGGCGATTCTTGACTTTCCGCACTCTTGCGCAGGGTTCGGGTTTGTTCGATCATGACCGGGCCGGCGATTGGGCCGGCGGATCGTGCGGCCCGCCTTTGCGACTGAGTCCAGGCGCGCGGGCGCCAAGGGAGGAACCCATGCTTTCCCGTACCAGCCAGTTGGCCTCGGCCTTTCTGTTGACCGCTTGTTTTGCTGGCGCAGCCCTTGCCCAGACCCCCGCAGCTCCCGCCACCGCCAAGACGCCTACGCCGCAACAGCAGCGCATGGCCGACTGCAACAAGTCCGCTGAAGGCAAGAAGGGCGACGACCGCAAGGCCTACATGAGCAGCTGCCTGAAGGGCGAAACCGCCGCGCCCGCCAAGGAACTCACGCCGCAGCAGCAGAAGATGAAGGACTGCAACGCCAAGGCCACCTCGCAGCAACTGACCGGCGACAAGCGCAAGACCTTCATGAGCACCTGCCTGAAAGGCTGATGCCGAAGCAACGCGTCATCTCGCGAAGAAAAATCGCCAGCCCGTGAACCGGCTGGCGATTTTTTTGCATGAGGCGCCTCTCAGCCGCCGGAACGTCCCGGCCCCTGCAAGCGCCCCAGCACGCTTTCCAGCGCCAACCCGACCGCCAGCACCTTGCGGTCCTCGCCCGGCAGCCCGTCGACTTCCAATCCCACCGGCAGTCCGTCCGCTGCCAAGCCCGCAGGCACGCTCAGCCCCGGCAGGCCGGCGTTGCTGCCCGGATCGACGTTGCGCGCCAGGCGGCCGAAGCTCTCGAAGCTGCTGGCCTCGGGCGTGGCGGCCATCGGCGGGATCGGCACGGTGGGAAACAGCAGGCCGTCCAGCGCATGCTCCTGGAACGCGCGGCGGTACACGCCGATGAGCTCGTCGCGGTGCGTCGCCATGGCGCGTTCATAAAGCGGCTGCAGCGGCAGCGCCTCGCCGGAGGGCAGGGGCAGCACGCCAGGCACGATGAGGCCGTCGAAAATTCCTTTGACGTCCGGGCTGGAAATTTGCGCCACCACCTGTTCGAAGCTGAGGCCCGTGCCGTAGCGGCTGAGATAGTCGGTCAGGTCGCCCTTCTGTTCGTACAGGCAGACCGGCATGCCGACCGCGGCGTTGCTGGCTTCCAGGCCCGGCATTTCCAGTTCGACCAGTTGCACGCCGGCCGCGCGCAGCTTGGCCAGCGCGGCATCCGTGACGGCCTGCACCTGCGGATCCAGGTCCTTCCAGAAGTAGTCGCACAGGCCCAGGCGCATGCCGGCAGGCGGCAGGGCGGACAAGGGCTGGCGGTCGCCCGTCAGCACCGCGTCCAGCAGCACGATGTCGTCCATGCTGTTGGCGATGGGCCCCGGCGTATCGCGGGTGTGCGAGATCGGTGTGATGCCGGCGCCGTCGTAGCGGCCCACCGACGGGCGAAAGCCCACCGCGCCGTTCACCGCCGCAGGCAGGCGCACCGAGGCGCCCGTGTCCGTACCCAGCGCGGCCGGCGTCAGGTGCGCGCCCACCGCCGCGCCGCTGCCCGAGGACGAGCCGCCAGCGATCAGGCGCGCGTCATAGGCATTGCGCGTGCCCTCGCCGTGCGCGCCGGGAAAGGCGGTGTTGTACCCCGACACGCCGAAGGCCAGTTCATGCATGTTGGTCTTGCCCACGATGACGGCGCCCGCCTCGCGCAGGCGGCGCACCACCGGTGCGTCCTCGGCCGGACGGAAATTCTTCAAGGCGGGCGTGCCGGCCGTGTTGGGCAGGCCGGCAACGTGGATGTTGTCCTTGATGGCGATGGGCACGCCCGCCAGTGGCAGCGCGGCCTGGTCCGCCTGGCCGCGGGCGGCATCCCGGGCGCGGGCCTGGGCCAGCGCGCCTGCGCGGTCCACGGTGATGAAGGCGTTGAGATCGGCGCGCGCCTCGATGCGGTCCAGGCAGGCCTGGGTCAGCGCAACGCTGGTGAGGCGGCCCTGCCGGATCAGGGCCGCGGCCTCGGTGACGGTCAGGTCCGCAGGGGACGCGGCGGGCAATGACTGTTTGGACGTATCGGACATGACGCTTCCTTACCTGTGCGGGATTCTGTCGAATCCGTACCTATACAGGGGGAAGCGGGCGCTGTCGAGCAGGTCCCGCCGCCGCTGCAGGAATCAGCCCGGCTTTCTCACCACGATGGTCGCCGTGTCGCTGGTGAAGGATGCGTCGTCCTGCACCTCGAAGTGCGCGCGCACCACGTCCGGCGCGATGCCGAACATGTGGCGCAGCGCCGCCACCAGCGTCTCCGGGGTGCGCATGCGCACAACCCAGGACTGGAACTCCAGCGGCAGGCGGCGCGGCGTCAGACCCTGCAGGGTGAAGCCGGCCTCGGTCAGCATGCGGGTCCACTCGGCGACCGAGTAGTCGCGCACGTGCGAGGTGTCGCGCAGCACCTCGATGGTCTGCAGCCACGTATCCAGGAGCGGCTCGCCCGGCGACACCACGTCGGCGAACACGGCGATGCCGCCCGGCTTCAGCACGCGGAAGGCTTCCCGCAGGCCGCGCCCGGCGTCCTGCCAGTGGTGGGTGGAGTAGCGCGACATCACCAGGTCGAACTCGCCGTCGCCGAAGGGCAGGTACTCCGCCTTGCCCTGGCGGGTGGCCAGATTGGCCAGCCCGCGCTTGGCGGCCTCGCCGGCGACCACGTCCAGCATCTGCTGCGACAGGTCATAGGCGGTGACGTGTTTGACCTGCGGCGCCACGTGAAAGCTCACGTGGCCGCCGCCACAGCCCAGGTCCAGCAGCCGGGCTTCGGGATGCTGCGCGGCGATGTCGGCCATCTGCAGCAGGTCTTCGCCCTGCGCGTGTACGGCGCTGGTCAGATAGTCGGTCGCGCGCGGGCTGAATTGGCGGTCGACGGCGGCGTCATGGGTACTGGCGGTCATGGGAATCCTTGGGTGGCTGGGGCCGGTACAAGGGCGGAAAGCATTTGGAAGCGGCGGCCCAGGCGCTAAGATAGGCGGCCGCCCATACACGTACAAGTCCATTGCTCATCCTGGTATGACTACTTCCCCCCAAGCCGGCGCCGCCGGTCACGAAGGCTCCCCCCTGCGCCGTCAGGCGCTGGGCGAATTCGTGCGTAGCGCCCGCTCCCGCATCACGCCCCAGATGGCCGGCCTGCCCGAAGGCATGCGCCGCCGCACCCCCGGACTGCGGCGCGAGGAAGTCGCCCAGCTTTGCGGCATCAGCGTCACCTGGTACACCTGGATCGAACAGGGGCGGGAAGTGTCGGTATCGCCCTCGGTCTGGTCGCGCATCGCGGGCGTGCTGCAACTGGCCCGCGCCGAACGCGCGTATCTGTTCGACCTGGCCGACTGCGCCGACCCTCAGCATGCCCGCGACGACGCCGGCGCGCCGGGTCCCTTGCAGGAATGCGTGAACGCGATCAACGCCCCGGCCTACGTGCTGGACCGCGCCTGGAATGTGCTGGCCTACAACGAGCCCCTGCGCGACCTGTTCGACAACTGGCCGGCGCGCGATGCCGAGCCCAACCTGCTGCGCTATATCTTCCTGGACCCCGCCGCCCGCGAGCTGGTGGTGGATTGGGACCAGCGCGCTCGCCGCGTGGTGGCGGAATTCCGCGCCGACGCCGGCGCGCATCTGGACGAGCCGGCCGTGCTGGCGCTCTTGGACAACCTGAACCGGCAAAGCCCGGTGTTCGCCCACTGGTGGACGCGCCACGCGGTGGTCGAGCGCGAAGGCGGCCTGCGTGAGTTCCAGCATCCGGGCCGCGGCAAGCTGGCTTACCAGCAGATCACGTTCCGGCTGGCGACGCATCCGGACCTGAAGCTGGTGATCTTGTTGGGCGGGGGCGCGCAGCCCTGAAAGATCAGCCCTTGAACAGGCTGTCCTGCATCCCGGCTTCGACCAGTCCTTGCAGCAGTTTTTTCACCGGCGCCGGCAGCGCCATCGACGGCAGTTCATCCGCCGGCACCCAGCGCTCCGGCCTTGCGGACTCGCGCAGCCCGGCTGCGCGCACCGGCACCAGCCAGGGCCGGATGTGCAGGCGGTAGTGCGTGAAGGTGTGGGCGAAGGCCGCCAGCTCGAAGCGCTGTTCAGGCTCCAGGCCCAGCGCGCGGGAAGCGCTGTCGGGGTCTTGCGACACGTCGAATTCGGGCAGGCTCCACAGTCCGCCCCAGATGCCGGGTTCGGGCCGCTGCTGCAGCAGGAAGGCGCCTTGGTGCCGCAGGACCAGCATACAGGTCTCGCGTTCGGGGATCGCCTTGCGCGCCTTGGGCGTGGGCAGTTCGGCCTGGCGGCCTTCGCGCTTGGCCACGCAGCTGTCCGCCACGGGGCAGGCCTCGCACGCGGGCTTGCCGCGCGTGCATAGCGTGGCGCCCAGATCCATCAGCCCCTGCGTGTAGGCGGCCATGTCCAGGCCGGGCGCGGCCTCGACCTGCGCATCGGCCAGCGCCCACAGCCTCTGTTCGATTTCACGCTTGGCGGGATCGCCGGCGATGCCGAAGTGCCGCGTGAATACGCGTTTGACGTTGCCGTCCAGGATGGGCGAGCGCTCGCCGTAGGCGAACGCGGCGATGGCGGCGGCGGTGGAACGGCCGATGCCGGGCAGCGTGGCGATGGCTTCGGCCGTGGGCGGGAAACGTCCGTCCCAGTCGCGCGCGATTTCTTGCGCGCAGCGGTGCAGGTTGCGGGCGCGGGCGTAGTAGCCCAGTCCGGCCCAGTAGGGCATCACGTCTTCCTGCGCGGCCGCCGCCAGCGCGGCGACGTCCGGAAAGCGCTGCAGGAAGCGTTCGTAATAGGGAATGACCGTCGCCACCTGCGTCTGCTGCAGCATGATCTCGGAGAGCCAGATGCGGTAAGGATCCCGGGTGTTTTGCCAGGGGAGATCGTGGCGGCCATGGCGGCGCTGCCAGTCGACGATACGAGGGGCGAAGTCCATGGCGGCAATTATCGCATCGCCCTATTGCCCGGGTTGGGGCTAGCGGTTACAAACAATGGAAACAGAAGCGCGCCAGCGCCCGCAATTCACGTCCCTTGCTCGCCCGCGTGCGCTTCAAGAGGGTGTCGCGCGTAGCCGGCCGGGGTTCCTGGATCCCTTGGAGTCGACATGAACGCTCCTGTTTCGCCCGCCTTGCGTGCCGCGCTTGAATCCGTCCAGCTGGACGACAAGTACACCCTGGAATCCGGGCGCGCCTGGATGAGCGGCATCCATGCCCTGGTCCGCCTGCCCATGATGCAACGCGTGCGCGATGCGCGCGCCGGCCTGAACACGGCGGGCTTCGTGTCGGGTTATCGCGGCTCTCCGCTGGGCGGCGTGGACCAGAACATGTGGAAGGCGGCCAAGTACCTGAAGGCGCATCACGTCGAGTTCCAGCCCGGCATCAACGAAGACCTGGCCGCCACCGCGGTGTGGGGTTCGCAGCAGGTCAACCTGTTCCCCGGCGCCAAGTACGACGGCGTGTTTGGCATGTGGTACGGCAAGGGACCTGGCGTGGACCGCTGCGGCGATGTCTTCAAGCACGCGAACGCGGCCGGCACCTCGCGCCACGGCGGCGTGCTGGTGGTGGCGGGCGATGACCACCCCGCAAAGTCTTCGACCCTGCCGCACCAGAGCGACCACATCCTCAAGGCCTGCATGATTCCCGCGCTGTTTCCGTCCAGCGTGCAGGAAGTGCTGGACTACGGCCTGCATGGATGGGCGATGAGCCGCTACGCGGGCGTCTGGGTGGGCATGAAGTGCATCACCGACATCGTCGAAGTCTCGGCTTCCGTGGACGTGGATCCCCATCGCGTGGAGATCCTGCTGCCGCAGGACTTTTTGCTGCCGGCCGACGGCCTGAACATCCGGCTGCCCGACACGCCGCTACAGCAGGAAGCCCGCCTCCTGGACTACAAGCTCTATGCCGCGCTGGCCTATGCCCGCGCCAACAAGCTCAACCGCGAACTCTGGCACGTGCCGCAGCGCGATGCGCGCTTCGGCATCATGACCTCGGGCAAGGCTTATCTGGACACGCGCCAGGCGCTGTCCGACCTGGGGCTGTCCGAGTCCGTATGCCAGCGCATCGGCCTGCGGTTGTTCAAGGTCGGCATGGTCTGGCCGCTGGAATCCACCGGCATGCAGCATTTCGCCGAAGGCCTGGACGAGATCCTGGTGGTCGAGGAAAAGCGCCAGGTGCTGGAGTACCAGCTGAAGGAAGAACTGTTCAGCTGGATCGGCAGCGGCAAGAAGATTCCGCGCGTGGTCGGCAAGTTCGACGACAAGGACGGCGGCGAATGGTCGGTGCCGCAGGGCAACTGGCTGCTGCCGGCGCACTACGAGTTCTCGCCCGCGATGGTCGCGCGCGCCATCGCCGCGCGCCTGCTGCGCTTCGAACTGCCCGAGGACGTGCGCGCCGGCATCGAGGCGCGCCTGGCCTTCATCAGCGGCCGCGAACAGGCGCTGGCGCGCCCGCGCGTGGTCGAAGAGCGCAAGCCCTGGTTCTGTTCGGGCTGTCCGCACAACACCTCGACCCGCCTGCCGGAAGGTTCGCGCGGGATGGCAGGCATAGGCTGCCACTACATGGTCCGCTGGATGGACCGCAGCACCGATGTCTTTACACAGATGGGCGGCGAGGGCGTGCCCTGGGTGGGACAGGCTCCGTTCACCGAGGAAAAGCACGTGTTCGCCAACCTGGGCGACGGTACCTATTTCCATTCGGGCTTGCTGGCCATACGCGCGGCAGTGGCGGCCAAGGTGCCCATTACCTACAAGATCCTGTTCAACGACGCGGTGGCGATGACGGGCGGGCAGCCGGTGGACGGCCCCTTGAGCGTGCCCATGATCAGCAGCCAGGTGGCGGCCGAGGGCATCGAGAAAATCATCGTCGTCACCGACGATCCCGACAAGTACAAGCATGTCGAGGGACTGGCCCCAGGCGTGCCGGTGCGGCATCGCGACGAACTCGACGCGGTCATGCGCGAACTGCGCGAGCATCCCGCGGTATCGGTGCTGATCTATGACCAGACCTGCGCCACCGAGAAGCGCCGCCGCCGCAAGCGCAATGCCTACCCGGATCCGGCCCGCCGCGTGCTCATCAACGAGCGCGTGTGCGAAGGCTGCGGCGATTGTTCACAGAAATCGCACTGCCTGTCGGTGGAACCGCTGGACACCGAGTTCGGCCGCAAGCGCACGATCAACCAGTCCAGCTGCAACAAGGATTTCTCCTGTCTGAAGGGCTTTTGCCCCAGCTTCGTGACGGTGGAAGGCGGCAAGCTCAAGAAGCCGGACGCCCTGGCGCAGGACGGCGCCATCGACGACGACGTGCCGCATCCGGCGGCGCGCGAACTGCATCAGCCCTACGGCGTCTTCATCGCCGGCGTGGGCGGCACGGGCGTGGTCACCATAGGCCAGTTGCTGGGCATGGCCGCGCACCTGGAAGGCAAGGGCTGTTCGGTGCTGGACATGGCGGGCCTGGCGCAAAAGGGCGGCGCGGTGTACTCGCACGTGGTGCTGGCGCAGACGCCGGACCGCCTGCTGAATACGCGGGTCGCCATGGGCGAGGCCGACCTGCTGCTGGCAGGCGATCTGGTCGTGGCCACCAGCGCCGAATCCATGGCGCGGGTGAATCCGGATCGCACCCGCGTGCTGCTCAACAGCGACACCGCGCCGACCGCGGCCTTCGTCGGCAATCCGGACTGGACGCTGCCGGGCGCCAACCTGACCGCAGACCTGGCGTCCGCCTGCGGCAAGGAGCACCTGGCCACCGTCGATGCCGCCGCATTGGCCCTGGGCTTGCTGGGCGACGCGATCTACTCGAATCCGCTGATGATGGGCTACGCCTACCAGAAGGGCTGGATCCCGCTGTCGCAGCAGGCGCTTTTGCGCGCCATCGAACTGAACGGCCAGCAGGTGCCGAACAACCTGGCAGCCTTTGCCTGGGGCCGCCGCGCCGCGCACGACCTGGCGGACGTGAAGCGCCTGATCGCCAACGGCGGCGCGCCGTCGCGGCCGGAAGGCATCATCGAACTCAAGCGTCCGCGCGCCGCCAGTCCGGTGATGGAACTGAAGAAGCCGACCGGCGAACTGGAGCGGGTGGTGGCGGTGCGCAAGGCTTTCCTGACCGACTACCAGAACCAGGCTTACGCCCTGCAATACACCGAACTGGTGGACAAGGTGGCGCGCGCCGAGCGCGAGGCTACGGGCACCAACCGGCTGGCGCTGGCGGTGGCACGCTACTACTTCAAGCTGATGGCCTACAAGGACGAATACGAAGTCGCGCGGCTGTATTCGGACGGAGAGTTCCTCAAACGGGTGCAATCGCAGTTCGAAGGCGACTGGAAGCTGCGTTTCCACCTGGCGCCGCCGCTGTTCGCGCGGCGCGACCAGGAAGGCCGCCTGATCAAGCGCAGCTATGGCCCGGGGATGTTGCGCGTGTTCCGGGTGCTGGCGCGGATGCGGAGATTGCGCGGCACGAAACTGGACCCGTTCGGTTACACGGCCGAGCGCCGCGCCGAACGCGAACTGATCCGCGAGTACCGGGAGACGATCACGGCGATCCTGTCGAAATTGAATCGCGGGAATCTGGATCGTGCAGTGGCGCTGGCGAGCTTGCCCGAGGACATCCGGGGGTACGGGCATGTGAAGGAGGCCGCGATGGAGAGCGTGGCGGCGCGCAGGGAGACGTTGCTGAAGGACTTCAGCGCGACGGTGGTTTCCATCGGAGGAGCGCGGGTGGCTTGAGTTACTCCATGACCCGTCACTCCATGACCCGCCGCGTCTCGCGCGGCAGTTCCCCGAAACGTTCCCGGTAATACTCCGAGAACCTCCCCAGATGTCCGAACCCTACGCCCAGCGCCACTTCGGTGACGCTGGCGCCTGTCTGCGTGCGCAACCGGTTCCTGGCTTCGTCCAGCCGCAGCGCCCGCAGCGCATTCATGGGCGTGGTGTTGCGGTGTTCCTGGAACAGGCGCGTCAGCGCGCTGGCGCTGGCGCCGGCGTGACGGGCGATGTCGGCCAGGGTGAGCGGAGCAGCGAGGCGGTCGCGCATATAGGCTTCGGCGGCGCTCAGGCGGCGCGGGACGGCGGGGGCGATGCCGGCGTGCGCCTGCCAGCTGTTGGGCTGGTTGTAGAGCAGGTGCAGCACCAGCGTGTCTTCCAGGTGCTCCAGCCAGGCCGCGGGCGGACGGGGGGCGCCGTCGTCCAGGGTGGGCAGCAGGTGGATCAGGCTTTCGACCATGCTGCGCCAGACGGCGCCCACGGGATTATCCAGGCGCAGGGCGGGGCTGAAATCCAGCGGCCGGGTGGCGGCCTCGCCGAATGCGCGCTGCCCGATGGCTTCGAGCTTGCCGCGGGGGATCTTGAGCAGCAGCTGTTCGCAGCCGGCTTCCCAGTGCAGCTTGAGCGGGCGGTTGGGGGCGATGACCGCGGCGCAGTCGGGGTCGGCGTCGACGCGGTCGTTGCCGCATTCGATACAGGCGCGGCCGCTCAGGGGGACCTGGACCAGCATGAAATCCTGCAGGCGGTCGGGTTCGATGTGGACTTCGGCGCCGTAGCGCAGCGTACAGACCGTCAGCGACCCGAAGCGGCCCCGGTTCAGTTCGGCATCGACGCGGCCACCCTTCCAGGTGAGACGGTGTTCCTTCAGGGCTTCAGATACGAGGGTGCGCGTCTCGTCCTGCTGGGTGGAGCTGAAGACGCGCCGCTTGAACAGCGGCGCAAGCGTAAGTCGGGACCAGCCGTGCATGGATGCCTCCGGGACGGGAACGCTCCCGTGTCACTGCCGAGGGTAATTTAAACGTCAAGGACTTGGAATTAAGTGATTCCCGGATAAGGCTGACGGAATCCGGATAGAGCGGCCCCCTGGCGCGGCCTAATCTAGCCGGCAGGCCCTTCGCGTGCAGGTTGGAGGGCGCCGCCGCGGCGCGTAAGCTGGCGGCGTTGTTCGGCAGCATGCGTTAACCGACGGCAGACGGGTTCTGTCAGCTTTCCGCCGGCATGGCCAGGCGGGGATAACGGGGTGGCTCATGAATCGGAATCTATGGAGCCGGCGCGCGCTGGCTGCGCTGGTGTGCATGACGGCGGCGGCGGGCGCGACGGCGGCGGACAAGGTCAAGGTCGGCTTGCTGACCACGCTGTCGGGGCCGGGCGCGGCGCTGGGCAACGAGATCCGCGACGGCTTCAACCTGGCGCTGCAACATACGGGCGGCAAGCTCGGCGGCTTGCCGGCGGAAGTCGTGGTGGCGGACGACCAGCAGAAGGCGGACACGGGCCGCCAGGCGGTAGAGCGGCTGTTGAAGCGCGACCGCGTGAACGTCATGACGGGCATCGTGTTCTCGAATGTGCTGCTGCCGGTGATGCCGGCCATCCTGCAGTCGGGCACCATCTACCTGAGCACCAATACTGGCCCGGAGAACTATGCGGGCGCAGGCTGTAATCCGAATTTCTTCGCGGTGGCATGGCAGAACGAGGACATCCCGGCCGCGATGGGCAAGTACGCCACAGACCAGGGCTACAAGAGCGTGGCGCTGATCGCGCCGGATTATCCGGGCGGACGCGAATCGCTCAACGGTTTCAAGCGCCTGTACAAGGGCGGGCTGTCCGAAGAGATCTACACCCAGCTGGGGCAGTTGGATTATGGCGTGGAGATCACGCGCCTGCGCGCCAGCAAGCCGGACGCAGTGTTCTTCTTCCTGCCCGGCGGCATGGGCGTGAATTTCATCAAGCAGTTCAACGGCGCCGGCCTGTCCAAGGAGATCGCGCTGCTGGCGCCGGGCTTCTCGGGCGACGAGGACACCATCGCGGCGGTGGGCGCGCCCATCGAGGGCATGCGCAATACCTCGCAGTGGGCCTCGGACCTGGACAACCCCGCCAACCGCAAGTTCGTCGAGGACTTCCGGAAGACCTACAACCGCAGTCCCACGCTGTATGCCTCGCAGGGCTATGACGCGGCCATGTTGCTGGACAGCGCGGTGCGCCAGACCGGCGGCAAGCTGGAGGCGGACGCGCTGCGTCCGGCGCTGCGGCGCGCGGACTTCAAGTCGGTGCGCGGCGATTTCAAGTTCAACCGCAACCAATATCCGGTGCAGAACTATTACCTGCGCATCGTCGAGGCCGGGGCGGGGGGCAAGTTGTCCAATAAGCTGTCGGGCACGGTGCTGACCCAGTATCAGGACCCTTTCGCCGCAGCCTGCCAGATGAAGTAGGGCGGACATCCGCAACAAGGAGATACGTATGACCCAGAACATTACGACGCGCGAAGTGACGGTGGCCTCGCATGACGGCAAGTCCTTCGGCGCCTATCTGGCCGTGCCGGCGTCCGGGCATGGCCCGGGCCTGGTGCTGTGCCAGGAGATCTTCGGCGTGAACGATTTTATGCGCCGCGCGGCGCAGCTGTTGGCCGAGGAAGGTTATGTGGTGCTGGTGCCGGACCTGTTCTGGCGCCAGCAGCCGGGCATCCAGCTGACCGATGGCCCGGCCGATATGCCGCGCGCCTTCGAGCTTTACCAGAAATTCGACGTAGAGCTGGGCCTGAAGGACATCGCGTCCACCATCGCCGCGCTGCGCGGGCTGCCTGAACAGCAGGGCGGGGTGGGCGTGCTGGGCTACTGCCTGGGCGGCAAGCTGGCCTACCTGGCCGCCTGCCGCACCGACGTGGACGTGGCCATCGGCTACTACGGCGTAGGCATCGAGAACAGCCTGGACGAAGCGGCGCAACTGCGCGGCCGGCTGGTGCTGCACATCGCCGAGCAGGACGGCTTCTGTCCGCCCGAGGCGCGTCAGCGCATCCTGGAAGCGCTGGGCAACAAGCCCGGGGTGCAGATCTACGTCTACCCGGGCATGGACCATGCGTTCGCGCGCACGGGCGGGGACCATTACGACAAGCCTTCGGCGCTGATGGCGCATCAGCGCAGCATGGCGGCCTTGCAGCGCGCCATCGGGCCGGAGTTCGACTATTCGTACTTGTGGGACAAGCACTGCGAGTACGAATTCGGCACGCGCGATGTGGCGGCGACCATGGCGACCATGGTCGCCGAACCCTACGTTAACCACATCCCCACCATGACCGGGGGCGTGGGCCACAAGGAGCTGAGCCGCTTCTACCAGCATCACTTCGTCAACAGCAATCCGCCGGATACGCGCCTGGTGCCGCTGTCGCGCACGGTGGGCGCGACGCAGATCGTGGACGAGCTGCTGTTCTGCTTCACGCACACCACCGAGATCGACTGGCTGCTGCCGGGCGTGAAGCCCACGGGCAAGTACGTGGAGATTCCGCTGATCGCCATCGTCAAGTTCCGCGGCGACAAGCTCTATCACGAGCACATCTATTGGGACCAGGCCAGCGTGCTGGTGCAGGTGGGCCTGCTGGACCCCAAGGGCCTGCCCGTGGCCGGTCGCGAGACCGCTGCCAAGCTGCTGGACGAGACCCTGCCGTCGAACACGTTGATGGCGCGCTGGAAAGAAAGCGAGAACAAGTAGGAGCCGGACATGTCATACACCGAAGAGCAATTGGCCGCGATGGTGCGCGGCGACAGCGTGCACCGCGGCGTCTACACCGACCCCGCCATCTTCGACCTGGAGATGCAGCGGATCTATGGCCGCGCCTGGATCTACGTGGGGCACGAAAGCCAGGTGCCCAAGACGGGCGACTACCACACCACGCGCCTGGGCGACCAGGACGTGCTGATGGTGCGCGCCACCGACGGCCGCGTGCATGTGCTGTACAACCGCTGCCCGCACAAGGGCGCCAAGGTAGTGGCCGACGGCGAGGGCTGCGTCGGCAAGTTCTTCCGCTGCCCCTACCACGCCTGGACCTTCAAGCTGGATGGCAGCCATCTGGGCGTGCCGTTGAAGCAGGGGCTGGAGGGTACGGCCTACGATCCCGCCGATCCGTCCTTTTCGATGCGCCGGGTGGCGCGCGTGGAAAGCTATCGCGGCTTCGTGTTCGCCAGCCAGGCCAAGGACGGCCCGGCGCTGGAAGACTTCCTGGGCGGCGTGCGCTCGTCGATCGACAATCTCTGCGACCGTTCGCCGGTGGGCGAGGTGGAAGTGGCCGGTGGCATCTTCCGCGTCATGCAGCGTTCCAACTGGAAGGTGTTCTACGAGAACCTGCACGACACCATGCATGCCCGCGTCACGCATGAATCGTCGTATGCCGCGGCCCGCGACGAAGCCAAGGAAATGGGCGAGATGCCGCTGGAGCTGCACATCATGGACGGCAACGGCGAACCCTACGAATTCTGGGAAAAGCTGGAGCTGCGCGCCTATCCCAACGGCCACGGCTACATGGAAGGCATCTTCAATCCGGGCGCGGCCGAGCGCGACCCGGTGTCGCGCGCGCATTTCGAAACCCTGACCGCCGCCTATGGCGAGACGCGCGCCCGCGAGATCCTGGGCATGAACCGCCACAACACGGTGATCTACGGCAGCGGCTCGCCCCACACGGTGTTCCAGCAGTTCCGCGTGATCCGACCCATCGCCGTCGACCGCACCATGATCGAGATCCAGACCTTCCGCTGCAAGGGCGCGCCGGACGGCGTTTTCAAGCGCGCCATGCTGTACGCCAACGTCATCAACTCGCCTTCGTCCAACGTCATGCCGGACGACATCGAACTCTACAACCGCTGCCAGGAAGGCAACGCCACGAGAGGCGGTGAATGGGTCAGCATGCACCGCTACCACGGCAGCGACCGCAGCGATAGCGAAGGCCTGGTGTCGGTCAACGGCACCAGCGAGCTGCCCATGCGCAACCAGTTCGACGCCTGGAAGACCTATATGGAAGCCGGCCCCGCCGCCGCCGAAGCCGCCACCGGAGACCGCTCATGCTGCTAGACCTTGATTTCGACGTGAGCACGGAAGGCCTGTCGCCGGCAGAGGTCCCGGCCGACGCCTATCACCGCATCGCGCAGTTCCTGTACCGCGAGGCCCGCCTGCTGGACGAACGCCGCTACGACGACTGGCAGGCGCTGTGGACCGCCGACGGCATGTACTGGATGCCGCGCACGCCGGGCCAGCAGAGCCCCTACGACCACATCTCGCTGTTCTGGGAAGACCGCATGCTGCGCGACGTGCGCATCCGCCGGCTGGAGCATCCGCGCAACTGGTCGCAGCAGCCGCCCACGCGCAGCGCGCGGCTGGTGGGCGCGGTGGAGATCGAGGGCGTGGACGCCGGCGGCAATCTGGTGGTGCATTCCACCTTCCAGATGACCGAATGGCGCAAGCGCCAGCCGCGCCAATTGGCGGGCCGCTATACCCATAAGCTGGCCGCCGAGGGCGACAGCTGGCGTATCCGCATGAAGCGGGTGGATCTGGTCAATTGCGACGACGTGCACGACGTGTTCGAGGTGTTCGTGTGACTGCGACCGACGCCGCGGTGCTGGCGCTGCACTTCCAGAACGACGTGCTGCACCCCGAGGGCAAGATCCGTGTCGGCCTGGATGCGGACAGCGGGGCGCGCCAGCGCCTGCTGGACAACGCGGCGGCCCTGCTGGCGGGGGCGCGGGCGCATGATCTGCCCATCGTGCACGTGCGCATCGCATTCCGGCCGGATTACGCCGACCTGATGGCCAATTGCCCCATCTTCCGCAACGTGGCCGCCATCGGCGCGGTGCCGGAGGGGCAGTGGGGCAGCGCGTTTTACGAGGGGCTGCAGCCGCTGGCCGGCAGCGCGCGCGAGTTCGTGGTGAAGCACACCCGCATCAGCGCCTTCTACGGCACGCCGCTGGAAGAGACCCTGCGGCTCTTGGGCGCGCGTCGGCTGGTGGTGGCAGGCGTCGCCACGCATTCGGTGGTGGAGGGCACGGTGCGCCACGCGGCCGACATCGGCTTCGAGGTCATGGTGGCGCAGGACGCCTGCGCGTCCGCTGACCCGGCGGTGCATGACGCGTCGCTGGCCAGCATGCGCCTGATTGCGCAAACCGGGCCGGTGGCGGAAGCTGTGCGCTGGGCCGCCGCGCCTCATTGATCAAGGATTCATCATGGATTTCACAGGCTTTCCCGGGCTGGCCGGCAAGACCGCCATCGTCACTGGCAGTACCCAGGGACTGGGCGCGGACATCGCGCGCGGCCTGGCCGCGGCTGGCGTCAACGTGGTGCTGGTCGGGCGCAACGCCGAGGCCGGCCGCAAGCTCGAAGACGAGCTGGACGGCCGTGCGCTGTACTGCGAAACCGACATCGGGCAGGACGCGCAGATACAGCGCTGCATCGATGCTGCCGTGGCGCGTTTCGGACGGCTGGATATCCTGGTCAACAACGCTTGCCAGTACGCGGACCGGGGCCTGGCCTCGTCGCGCGAGGAATGGCACAACACGCTGGACACCAACCTGGTGTCGGCGGCCATCTTCACGCAACTGGCTGCGCCGCTGCTGCCGCGCGGCGGCGTGGTGGTGAACATGGGCAGCACCGGCGGCAAGTTCGGCGCGGCCGGGCGCGCGCTTTATCCGGCGTCCAAAGCGGCGCTGCTGCAGATCACCAAGAACTTCGCGGTGGAGCTGGCGCCGGCCGGCGTGCGCGTGCTGGCGGTGTCGCCGGCCTGGACCTGGTCGCCGTCGGTGGAACAGTTGTCGGGCGGTTCGCGTCCAGCGGCGGACGCGGTGGGAGCGCATTTCCATCCGCTGGGGCGGGTAGGGTCGGGCGAGGAGATCGCCGCGGCGGTGTGCTTCGCCTGCTCCGACGCGGCTTCGTGGATGACGGGTGTGGACATACCCGTGGACGGCGGCTTTTCCATCCTGGGGCCGGACCGCGGCATTTCGCCGCGCGCCTGGTTCAAGGAACTGGCGCCCTGAGGGCGCCAGCGGGCAGGGTCAGCGGATGACGATCTGCCCTTCTTCGACGGCGGCCTTGCCGCCGATCTGGTCTTCCAGGAATTCCTGCACCTTGTTGCCCACCTGAATCGTCGCGCCGCCGCAGAAGCGGCGCGCGGCCTGGATGGTGGCGCTGGCCAGGGGCTGCAGGTCCAGCACCAGCTGGGCTTCCTCTGCGTCCAGCGCCAGCAGGTCCTGGCTGAGCTTGACGTGGGTGTTGCGGGCGCGGTCGGCTACGTCGCCCGGGGCGCGTTGAGGATTGGCCTTCAGGAACATCAGCAGTTGCTCCAGCTTGGATTTTTCCTCGTGCATCTTCTGGCGCTTGCGCGCCAATGCCGAACGCTTGATGTCGGCATGCGGATCCAGGCCGGCCTGCACCAGCGTCGGGATGCCCGAGGGCGAACCAATGGTGCCGGCGCGTACGGCCTGCATGGCGCGGGTCTGGCCGCCGGTGATGGCGCTTTGCTGGGTGTTGGGCGGGCCGACGTTGACGCTGCCGCCGGCCGCGATGCTGCTCTGGCGGATTTCGCGCTCCACGTCTACGTCCTTGCCTGCACTGATGACGGCGTTTTCGATGAACTTGGCGCGCAGTGCGCCGCCACAGACGACGCGCGCGGTGCGCGCGGCGGCGGTGGCGTCTTGCAGGGCTTCGGCCAGGCCGATGATGCCACCCTTGACCGTGACGTTGCCGCCGGCCTCGACCAGCGCAGCTTCCATGGTGCCGTTGACCATCACGTCGCCCGTCACGTGGACTTCCATGGTGGCGGCGATGTCGCCGCGCACCAGCAGCGAGCCTTCGAAATGGATGTTGCCGGTGCTGAGGTTGACGGCGTCGACTTCGACCAGCGGATTCACCTGCACGCCGTGGCTGACCAGGGTGGGCGTGCCGGCGATGGTGGCGCGCAGCAGCAGCGGATCTTCCGGGTCGACGGCGGCGCCGGACAGGTCGCTGGCGAACGGCGTGTCAGGCAGTTCGTTGGGCAGGATCGGTTCGCCCAGCACGGTGCTGCCGTCCACGCCGGGCAGGGGCGGCGTGCGCCGCATCAGTGGCATGCCGGGCGTGACCAGCAGCAGGCTGCCGAGGTCGCGGTAGTCGACCTGGGCCAGTTCGTCGATATCCTGGCCGCGGGGCTTGAGGCGGTCCAGCAGGCTTTCGAAGCGCGTCGGGGTGCCGCGGGTGGGCGGCGTGCCGCGGGCGATCTGCGTGGTTTCGCGGCGGCCCTGCGTGACGGCGTCGATCAGCTCCTGTTCCAGGATGCCGTGGACAATGCCGCGTTCGGCCAGCACCTGGCGCACGGCTTCCAGCGTGACGGGCTTGCCGCCCTTGGGCGGGAGCAGGGTCAGCAGGGCGGACATGCGCTCGGCGTCCAGTTCCAGCTCTAGTGAGCCGTCGACGACCTGGCCGACCGGGGCCTTCACGGTTTCGTTGGCGTGGCGGCACAGGTCGATGAAGGTCAGGACGGCCTGGCTGTCCAGCGCCTCGGCACCCCAGCCCTGAGCGACGGCCGCCGCTGCCAGGGTGTCCCAGCTGGGCAGGTCGGCATTGACGTTGGGACGCGGTTCGTCGTCGTCGACCGCGACGCTGACCTCGGTGTCCAGGGCGGTTGCGCCGTCTGTCTCGGCTGGCGAGGCGGGCGCCAGGGCGGAATCCGCCGAGTCGGGACGCGCGGGCGGCGTGTAGACCGCCGTCAGGACGTTGGTCGTGGCGTCCAGCGTCAGCCGGAGCGTGTTTTCTGCGTCCATCTTGCCTCTCTCCAGCCTGGTGTTTCTGCCAGGTGAAATTATTTGGTAATCATAGGAAATATTAAGTCATATTCTATCCCAAGCGTTATAGGCTACTGGAAAGTAGGTGGGGCAAATTCCGCCGCATGCCCTAGTTCTGCCCCTGTTTGCCCCTGGGATGGCGACCGTCCGGGCAGGACTAGGGCGTCGGTACTAGCGACAAAAGGGCGTTGCCGCAGCAGCATAGGAGCTCGATTCCGCGTCTTCGGACGCCGCCGGAGCCGCCCATGCACCGCCATCCCTGTCCCGTCCTGCCGGCCCTGCGCGCCTTCGCGGCGCGCGCCGCGGGCATGGCGGCGCTGGCGGCCCTGGTGAGCGGCGTTCTGGCCCTGGCGCCCGCCGGTTCCGCCCAGGCGGCCGACATCTATCGCTACAAGGATCCCTATGGCGTGTGGCGGTCGATGAAGGTGCCCACGGGTTACGCCAAGTATTACAAGCGGGCGCAGGCCAGGACCGCCTGGCGCGGCAGCAGCATGAAGGTCTGTCTGGACTGCGAGCCCAAGTCCGGCGATGGCGCGCGCCTGGTGACGCTGGCCTCTGCCTCGCGCGCGCAGCGTTGGGAAGACCTGAAGGTGCCGCAGGCGCATGACGGGCTGATTGCCCGGGCGGCCCGGGAGTCGGGCGTGGACCAGGCCTTGCTCAGGGCCGTGATCGCAATCGAATCGGGCTTTCGCAGCGATGCGCGTTCGCCCAAGGGGGCGTTGGGCCTGATGCAGTTGATGCCTGCCACCGCGGCGCCGCTGCTTTCAGTGGCTGACGTGGAGACGGCGCTGGTGGATCCGGCGACCAATGTGAACGCGGGCTCGCGCCATCTGCGCCGGCTGATCGACCAGTATCCGGGCCGGCTGGATCTGGCGCTGGCGGCCTATAACGCGGGGGAAGGGGCGGTGCGCAAATATGACGCCGTGCCGCCCTATGCGGAGACCCAGGCGTACGTGCGGGATGTGACCGCCTTGTACGAGCACTACAAGGCGCCTTGAAGGGGAGCGGCCGCGGGCCGGCTCCCCGGCGTCGTTACATGGACGCGAAGACCTTTTCGGCGATGTCCAGGGTGGACTTGATCACCGCGTCGTCGTGCGTGGCCGAGACAAAGCCCGCTTCGAAGGCGGACGGCGCGAAGTGCACGCCGTGGTCCAGCATGGCATGGAAGAAGCGATTGAACGCCGCCGTGTCGCAGGCCGAGACTTCGGCGAACGAGGTCGGGACCTTATCGCTGAAGTAGATGCCGAACATGCCGCCCACCGAGTCGGCCGAGAAGGCCAGGCCCGCGGCGCGGGCGCGTTCCTGCAGGCCCTGGGCCAGCTTGGCGGTCTGGGCCGACAGCTTGTCGTAGAAGCCCGGAGCGGCGATCAGGCGCATCGTGGCCAGGCCCGCGGCCACGGCCACCGGGTTGCCCGACAGCGTGCCGGCCTGATAGACGCCGCCCAGCGGGGCGATGTGCTTCATGATCTCGGCGCTGCCGCCGAAGGCGCCCACCGGCATGCCGCCGCCGATCACCTTGGCCAGCGTGGTGATGTCGGGCTTGACGCCGGTCAGGCCTTGCACGCCTTGCGGGCCGACGCGGAAACCGGTCATGACTTCGTCGAAGATCAGCAGCGCGCCGTGCTGCGTGCAGACCTCGCGCAGGCCTTCCAGGAAGCCAGGGGCCGGCTTGATCAGGTTCATGTTGCCGGCGACCGGCTCGACGATGATGCAGGCGATGTCGGCGCCATGCTGGGCGAAAGCCTCGCGCACGGCGTCCAGGTTGTTGTATTCCAGGGTCAGCGTGTGCGAAACGAATTCCGGCGGCACGCCGGCCGAGCTGGGGTTGCCGAAGGTCAGCAGGCCCGAGCCCGCCTTCACCAGCAGGCTGTCCGAATGGCCGTGGTAGCAGCCTTCGAACTTCACGATCTTGGCGCGGCCGGTGGCGCCGCGGGCCAGGCGGATGGCCGTCATGGTCGCTTCGGTGCCCGAGCTGACCAGGCGCACCTGCTCCAGCGAGGGCAGGCGCGAGATCAGCACTTCGGCCAGCTCGATTTCCGCTTCGGTGGGAGCGCCGAAGGACAGGCCGTTGACCGCCGCGTCCTGCACGGCGCGCACCACTTCAGGATGCGAATGGCCGAGGATGGCCGGGCCCCAGGAACCGACGTAGTCGATGTACTGCTTGTCTTCCGCGTCCCACACGTACGGGCCCTGCGCGCGCTTGATGAAGCGCGGCGTGCCGCCCACGGAACGGAAGGCGCGCACGGGCGAGTTGACGCCGCCGGGGATGCTGCGGCAGGCGCGTTCGAAAAGCTGAGCGTTACTGGACATGGCGTTCAAGGCTTGCGGTTGGGGTTTGCGGAATAGGGCGCGGAGCATGCGGCCGCGGCGGCGCGGATGCTGGGCGCTTCGAATAGCGCGGTGATGACGGCAATGGCGTCGGCGCCCGCTTGGGCCACCAACGGCGCGTTGTCGGGCGTGATGCCGCCGATGGCGACGACCGCGGGCCGGGGGGCGTCGCAGGTGTCCGTCAGGCGGCGGGCTTCGGTCAGCACCGACAGCGGCGCGCGCACGGTGTCGGGCTTGACGGTGGAGGCATACATGGCGCCGAAGGCGATGTAATCGGCGCCCGCGGCCAGCAGTTCCTGCGCGCGGCCCAGGTCGTCGTAGCTGGAGCCGCCCAGGATCAGGTCGGGACCGGCCTCGGCGCGGATTCGCGCCAGGCTTTCGTCCTCGCGGCCGACGTGCGCGCCGTCGGCGCCCACTTCCAGCGCCAGGCGCCAGTCGTCGTTGATCAGGAAGACTACGCCCAGCTCGCGGCACAGCGGCGCCAGCGCGCGGGCCTGGGCGGCGCGCACGGCGTCAGGCACGTTCTTGCGGCGCAGCTGCAGCGAGCGCATGCCGCCCGCGGCGGCCTGGCGCACCGCCAGCAGCAGGCGATCGGTGTCGTCCCATTCGGGGGTGACGCCATACAGGCCAGTGGGGAAGCGCAGCGCTTTCATTGGGAGGGAATCCGGTTGGGAATGCGCCGGCCCATGCCCGGCAGGAAGCTGGCGGCGACTGCCGCGTCGGCGTGCGCCAGCCCCTGGCGCACGGCTTCCGGCATTTCCAGGCCGCGAGCCAGCATGGCCGCGATGGCAGTGGCGGCCACGCCGCCGGCGTCGCCGTTGCGGTCCGGGGGCGCCTGCCAGGGCAGGGTGGCGGTCTGGCCGTTGGGGCCTAGCAGCATGTTGGCGTAGTGGCCGGGCCGCTGCGGGCTGCCCAGAACCAGAACCCATTCCGCGCCCGCCGCCAGCAGGGCGTGCATGGGTGTCGGTGCGTCCCCGATATCAATGTCGCCGTCGGCGTGCCACTGCGCCAGGCGCAGGTGCTCGATGATCAGCAGGTCCGTCTGCGGCAGCACCAGCTCCAGGGTGGCGGCCAGCAGGTCGTCGGCATCGTCCTCGTCGGCGGCGTCGGCCGGCGGCTGGGCGCGCTGGCCCAGATGCAGGACCAGCGGCACCTGGCTGTAATCGGCGGCGATCTGCGCTGCGACGCTGGCGGTTTCCGCGGTGTATAGTCCGCCCACCTTGATGGCCTGCACGGACATGTCTTCGAGCAGGCAGCGCGCCTGATCGTCCAGCAGGTCGGGTGTAACGGGATGGATTTCTTCGATGCCGGCGGTATCCCGCACGGTCAGCGCGGTCACGGCCGCGAGGCCATGGCAACCCAGGCCGGCACAAGTGACGGCATCTGCCGGCAAGCCGTCGGAACCCGAGGGATCGAGCGGACCGAAGACCAAAACGAGAGGGGGAGTAACGGGGGCCACTTGGACAGCGTTAGAGTGGGGGGGCGCCCGGACTCATTTGCGGTGAATCAGGGGAACCCCTATTGGGTTTCGGTAAGATTGTCCCCATTCTAATGGAAGCCCTTCACCTTTGCCCTGATGCCGGGCAAGGGCCTGGATTGATGTAAGAGAGAACTATGCGTACTTGGATGTGTTTGATTTGCGGCTGGGTCTATGACGAAGAGGCCGGCCTGCCCGACGAAGGCATTGCGCCCGGCACCCGCTGGGAAGACGTGCCCCCGAACTGGGTCTGTCCTGAATGCGGCGCCCGCAAAGAGGACTTCGAATTGATGGAAATCTGAGGCCATAGCGCCGACATATTCCGCCAAGGCTCGTAAGATGGGGCTAGGCCCCATCCCTCGCAACCGTGGACCCGACTGCCGCCAGGCATGATGCTTGCTGGATACGCGCGGCCTCCCCACGGTTCTTTCAGATTACCCATGTAGGGGTTGCCATGACGGAAAAACATCACGAAGACGCCGCGACGCAGGCAGCCAATTTTGCCAACCAGTTCCTGATCGCCATGCCCGGCATGGTGGAAGGCAGCCTGGCGGGTTCGGTCATCTATGTCTGCGAACACACCGAACGTGGCGCGCTGGGCCTGGTCATCAACCGGCCCACCGACCTGACGTTGGGCACCTTGTTCGAGCGCATCGACCTGACACTCGAAATCGGTCCCGTGAAGGACACCCTGGTCTTCTTTGGCGGTCCGGTGCAGACCGACCGCGGTTTCGTGCTGCACGCGCCGGCCGGCGACTACAGCTCCAGCATCAAGCTGGGCGACATGGCGCTGACCACCTCGCGCGACGTGCTGCAGGCCGTGGCCGACGGCAAGGGGCCGGCCCGCATGCTGGTCACGCTGGGTTATGCCGGTTGGGGCGCGGGCCAGCTCGAGAGCGAGATGGCGCAGAACGCCTGGCTCAGCGTGGGCGCTGACGACGACATCATTTTCGACGTGCCCCCCGAGGAACGCTATCCGGCCGCGCTGAAGCTGCTGGGCATCGATCCGGTGATGCTGGCGGGCGATGCCGGACATGCCTGAAGAGACCCTGCTTGCCTTCGATTTCGGCGAGAAGAAGATCGGCATCGCCATCGGCAATACGCTGACGCGCCAGGCGCGTCCGCTGGAAATCATCTTCAGCGAAGTCCGCGAGGCGCGCTTCGGCCGCATCGCGGCGCTCTTGCAGGAGTGGCAGCCCCACCG
Source organism: Achromobacter aegrifaciens (assembly GCF_902859735.1). GTDB lineage: Bacteria > Pseudomonadota > Gammaproteobacteria > Burkholderiales > Burkholderiaceae_B > Achromobacter > Achromobacter aegrifaciens. Next base: position 436,020 of record NZ_CADIJY010000001.1, read on the forward strand.
TGTCGTGGTGGGGCTGGCCCTGGACGCCGACGGCGGCGAGCAACCCGCCACCGCGCGCTGCCGCCGCTTTGCCAATCAATTGCACGGCCGCTTCGGCCTCGCCGTCGAACTGGTCGACGAACGCGGTTCCAGCATGGAGGCGCAGCGCCTGCTGGGTACCCATGCGGCGGACGACGCGATGGCGGCGGCTGTTATCCTGCAACGATACCTGGACACCCTGCCTGCGGCTTGATGCACGCGGTCCGGACTGCCTATGCTCAATCCGCAACTCGATCGCCGCGGCGAACTGATACACCTGTTGACCACCGAAGGGCTGCCCCGCAGGCACGTCGAACGGCTGCTGGACGCGGCGCGCGCCTGGGCGGCGCGCGGCGATACAACGGGGGAGGCGCCAGCCGGCCCGTCGTCCGCGATGCCGGTATTCCTGTGCCTGCCCGATGAGTCCACGCAAGACCGCGATGCCTTTGCCGCTGCTGCGCAGCGCTTGTCGCTGTCTGCGGTCATGCTGGATCCGCAGGCCGGCGACGCGCTGGCCGCAACCGTCGCGCGCCTGGCCCCGGGCCTGCTGGTGCTGCGCCATGGCGCCAGCGGCGCGGCGCATTGCGCGGCCGCGCACGCGGCGCCGGGCCTGCGCATCCTCAACGCAGGCGACGGCTGCCACGCCGATCCCTTGCCCGCGCTGGCGCAGGTGCAAGCCATGCTCGACGCGCGGCAGGACCTGACCAACCTGGCCGTGACGCTGGTGGGCGACATCCGCCACTCGCGCGTGGCGCGTTCCGTCATCCATGCCATGACCACGCTGGGCGTGCCCGAAGTCCGCGCCGCCGCGCCGCGCAGCCTGTTGCCCGACGGACTGCCGCAGCTCGGCGTGCGCGCCTGCGCCTCGCTGCGCGAGGGCTTGCAGGATGCAGATGTCGTCATCGCGCTGCCCTTGCAAGTGGAAGGCATCAGCGGCGCGCAACTCCCTTCCGCACGCGAATACGCGCAGGCCTACGGCCTGACGCCGGATGCCCTGGCCGCGGCCCGCTCCGATGCCCTGCTGCTGCCGGCGGGCGTGTTGACGCCCGGCATCGAGGTCGACGGCGATGTGTCGGCCAGCCTGGCGCCCATCGAGGCGCGGCTGGAGGATATCGAGCAGCATCTGCGTCTGGCCGCCTTGGAATTGCTGACCGGAGACGCGTCGTGAGGCTGCATATCGCCAATGGCCGGCTGATCGACCCCGCCAACGCGGTGGACGGACGGCACGACCTCTACATCGCCGACGGCCACGTCGTCGCCGTGGGCCGCGCGCCCGACGGTTTTCAAGCGGATCGCTCGCTGGACGCGAGCGGGCTGGCGGTGTTGCCGGGCCTGATCGATCTGTCCGCGCGCGTCACGCAACCGGGCGCGGCGGCCTTCGCCGCTGCCGAATTGCGCGCGGCGCTTGCCGGTGGCGTCACCCGGCTGGTGCTGCCACCGGACCCTGGCGCGCCGCTGGATGAACCCGGCAAGGCCGAGGCCTTGATGCGCCACGCCGAGGCCGGGCAATGTCGCGTCCATCCCTTGGGCGCGATGACGGTGGGACTGGCCGGCGAAACGCTGGCCGAGATGGGCCTGCTGGCGCAGGCGGGCTGCCTCGCCTATACGCACGGCGAACAAGGCATCGCCGATACGCGCGTGCTCTGGGGCGCGATGCGCTACGCCAGCGGCATGGGCCTGGCGCTGTGGCTGCGACCACAGGATCCGTGGCTCGCGCGCGGCGCGGTCGCCGCAAGCGGCGCCTACGCCGAGCGCCTGGGCCTCGAAGGGCTGCCGCCGCAGGCGGAAACCGTGGCCCTGCACACCATTTTTGAACTGCAGCGCGCCACCGGCGCGCGCGTGCACCTGACGCGGCTGTCCTCGGCCGCTGGCCTGGAACTGCTGCGCGCCGCCCGGCGCGAGGGCCTGCCGGTCACGGCCGACGTGTCCGTCCACAGTCTGCACCTGACTGACGTGGACATCGGCTTCTTCAATACGGACTTCCGCCTGAACCCGCCGCTGCGCGGCCAGCGCGATCGCGACGCGATCCAGGCCGCGTTGGCCGACGGCACTGTCGATGCGCTGTGCTCCGATCACAATCCGATCGACGACGCCGCCAAAGCCGTGCCGTTCCCGTTGGCCGAGCCCGGCGCTACCGGACTGGAGCTGCTGCTGTCCCTGGCCCTGAAGTGGGCGCGCGACCACCGCCGACCTCTGCCCGAAGCACTGGCGCGGGTCACTTGCGGCCCCGCCGCGGTGCTGGCCAGCGTTTCTCCGCTGGCCGCATCCGCCGGCCATCTGGGCGTGGGAGCGTCAGCGGACCTGTGCCTGGCCGATCTGGAAGCCGAATGGCTGGTGATGCCCGGCGCGCTGCAAAGCCGCAGCGGCCATACCCCGTTCGCGGGTATGATGCTGCCCGGCCGCGTACGCGCCACCGTGGTAGGTGGCAGCCTGGCCTGGGAGACTCCGGTTTGAAGCTGCTGCGCTTTGTCCTTAGGCTGTTCCTCGTGGTGCCCTGGATTCTCTTCGGCCTCTTGTGTGTAGGCCTGGTATATCCCCTGATCGGCCCCAAATCACGTGCCTGGCTGAACCGCCGCTGGTCGCGCTGCCTGATGGCTTTCTGTGGCCTGCGGGTCGTCCTCAAGGGTGAGCCGCGCCTGACCGGTCCGGTGCTGCTGGTGGCCAACCACGTGTCCTGGATCGACATCTTCGTGCTGAACTCGGCGCGCGCCACGTCCTTCGTCGCCAAAAGCGAAATCCGCAGTTGGCCGATCATCGGCTGGCTGGTGGCCGGCGCCGGCACGCTCTTCATCGAACGCGGCCAGCGCCACGCGGTGCACGCCATGGGTGAATCCATGCAAGCCCGCTTCAAGCAGGGCGACGCGGTGGGGCTGTTCCCCGAAGGCACGACGAGCGAGGGTTTCGAACTGCTGCCCTTCCACGCCAGCCTGTTCGAGCCGGCGCGTTCGGCCGCCGTCGAGATCCAGCCCGTGGCCTTGCGCTTCCTGCAGCATGGCAAGCGCAGCGGTTACGCGGCGTTCGTGGGGGAAGAGTCCTTGGTCGCGAATCTCTGGCGGGTGCTGGGGGTGACGGGACTGGCCGTCGAAGTGGTGTTCCTGCCGCCGTTGGCGGCGCGGCATCCGGACGGGAGTTTGCCTACGCGGCTGGAGTTGTCTCATCAGGCGCGGGATGCGATTTCGAGTGTGCTGTAGCGCATAAGCGCTTCGTAGGTCGTCCGTCGTCGCGGGCGGCGTGCGTCTTGGCTTGTCGTGCCGCTAGAGCAGTGGTTGGGGGCGTGTCTTGCGGGGCCCGCCCCAGGCCGGCCGCGCGGGCGGCCTTTTGGGGCTTACGCGGTGTCTTGCGTCGCGTGTTGGCGCTGCGCGCTGGTGGTTGGTGATTTTGGGTATGCGGGACGTTGAAGCGCGTCGGTTGGCCAACCATCGTCATTCAACGTCAGTGCGGGATGGGTGGCGCGCGTGACGGTCAGCATGCGCAAGCAGTTCGTCACCGCGCGCCATCCATCACCGCCCATCCCCCATGAGCTGGCGACCATTAGCAAACCACTCGCCGCATTCGCGCAAGCGAACACAATCGAAATTCAAGAAATCACGTATGTCATTCTCGGCCGCCCGCGCGGCCGAGAATGACGGGCAGCCCAAGAATCGTCCCTGACCACAGCTCTAGCAGCGCATCAGTCCAAGATTCAAGTAGCCCATCGGCGCGGGCGCCTGAGTGGCGGGCAACCTCGATGCGCCCGAGGGAATCTGAAGGGAAGGCCGAAGGCCTGGACGAAGATGACGACGGGGCAGTCCGGAGCGAAGGCTCCGGACCGCAATCGTGGGCGCCCGCCACTCAGGCGCCCGCGCCGATGGGCGGCCTACGAAGCACTGGAACGGCGCCTCGAAACCATGCAAACGCAGCCTCGGGCGAACTCAGCGCCAGAAGCTACAAAGCCCGCCTACTTCCCAGCACTATCCGACCACCCCTTGGACAACTCCACCGCCTGCCGCCACCGCTTCATCCGCGCAGCCCGCACGGACTCCGGCCAAGTCGGTTCGAACGTCCGCTCAGCCTGCCACTTCGAGGCAAACTCCTCCAGCCCCGACCAGAACCCGACCGCCAGCCCCGCCAACCCCGCGGCCCCCAGCGCCGTCGATTCCGATACGCGCGGGCGGACCACCGGGACGCCCAGCAAATCCGCCTGCATCTGCATCAGCAGGTCGTTGCGGGCGGCGCCGCCGTCCACGCGCAGCTCGGTCAGCGCGATGCCGCTGTCGCCGTTCATGCAGGTCAGCAGTTCGGCGCTTTGCAGAGCGATGGATTCCAGCGTGGCGCGGGCGATGTGGGCGCGGGTGGTGCCGCGGGTCAGGCCCACCAGCGTGCCGCGCGCATACGGATCCCAGTGCGGCGCGCCCAGGCCGGCGAAGGCCGGGACCATGAATACGTCGTCGGTGTCGGCCACGCTGGCGGCCAGGGATTCGATTTCTTCCGAACGCTGGATGATGCCCAGGCCGTCGCGCAGCCATTGCACCGCCGCGCCGGCCACGAACACGCCGCCTTCCAGCATGTAGGTCGGGCGCCAGCCGCTGTTGCCGGCCTGCGGCAGGCCCCAGCCTACCGTGGACAGCAGGTTGTTGTGGGACTGCACAGGTTTTTCGCCCACGTTCATCAGCATGAAGCAGCCGGTGCCGTAGGTGTTCTTTGCCATGCCCGGCGTGAAGCAGGCCTGGCCGAAGGTGGCGGCCTGCTGGTCGCCGGCGTTGCCGGCAATCGGGATCGAACCGCCTAACCATTCGGGCAGGGCTTCACCCACCACCGCGCTGCTGGGCGCGATGGTGGGCAGCACGCTGCGCGGGATCTTCAGCAGCGCCAGGATCTCGTCGTTCCAGTCCTGCGTGTGCAGGTCGAACAGCATGGTGCGCGAGGCGTTGCTCGGGTCGGTGCTGTGCACCGCGCCGCCCGTCAGTTGCCAGATCAGCCAGGTGTCCACCGTGCCAAAGGCCAGTTCGCCGCGATCGGCCATCTGGCGTGCGCCCGGCACGTGATCCAGCAGCCAGGCGAGCTTGGTGCCGGAAAAATAGGCGTCCAGCACCAGGCCGGTGCGCGATTGCAGGAAATCGGCGTGGCCGTCCTGGCGCAGCTGGTCGCACATGGGCGCCGTGCGGCGGTCCTGCCAGACGATGGCGCGCGCCAGCGGGCGGCCGGTGGCGCGTTCCCAGATCAGGGTGGTTTCGCGCTGATTGGTGATGCCGATGGCGGCGATGTCGGCGGCGGTCGCGCCGGCATTGCGCAGGGCTTCGCGCGCCACATCCAGCTGGCTATGCCAGATCTCGCTGGCGTCGTGCTCGACCCAGCCCGGCCGCGGATAGTGCTGGCGGAATTCGCGCTGGCCCACGCCGCGCACCACGCCCTCACGGTCGAACACGATTGCGCGGGAGCTGGTCGTGCCCTGGTCCAGGGCTAGGACAAATTCATTCGTCGTCACTTTGTTTGGCGCCGTTCAGGTGTGCCCCGGCCAGAGGGTCGAGGCGTCTAAAGGAGAAGGTCGAAGCCATGCACAGCACGCCGACGACGATGAAGCCCGCGACGACATCGCGGATCGCCAGCGTTTCCGCGCCGCGCAGGGACATGCTGATGTTCAGCGTCACCGCGGCCACGCCCACGCCCAGGCTGATGCCCAGCTGCTGCGCCATCGCGGCGAAACTGCTGGCGCGGCTCATCTTGGACGGGGGGATGTCGGCATAGGTTAGCGTATTTACCCCGGTGAACTGCAGCGAACGGAAAAAGCCGCCGACCAGCAGGATCGCGATCATCAGCCACACCGGCGTGGTGGGAGTGAAGGCGCCGCAGACCACGATGAACGCGCCCGCCAGCACGGCGTTCACGGTCAGGACCCGGCGAAAGCCGAAGTGCTTGACGATGGGGGTGGCCACGAACTTCATCAGCAGCGCGCCCGCGGCGCTGGCGAAGGTGATCAGGCCGGCCGCGAACGGCGTGAGGCCAAAACCCACCTGCAGCAGCATGGCCAGCAGGAAGGGCGTGGCGCCCACGGCGAAACGGCACAGGTTGCCGCCCAGCGTGGAGATGGCGAAGGTGGGGATCCGCATCAGCGACAGGTCGATGATGGGGTGTTCGGTGCGCTTGGCATGCCAGCCATAGAGCAGGCCGCAGATCGTGCCGACCACGATCAGCCCCAGCAGCACGGACGGCGGCATGACATCGCGGCCGATGGCCTCGAAACCGCTGACCAGGGTCGCCAGGCAGATCGCGCTGAGCAGGAAGCCCGGCCAGTCCAGGCGCGGGGCGGCTTCCTCGCGGATTTCCGCGACGTAGCGCAGCACCAGGAAAATTCCCAGGATACCGATAGGGATATTGATCAGGAAGATCCAGTGCCAGGACATGTAGGTGACCATGAAGCCGCCCAACGGCGGTCCGATCACGGGGCCCAGCAGGGCCGGAATGGAAAGGAAGGACATGGCCTTCAGCAAGTCCTGCTTGGGCACGGTGCGCAGCAGGATGATGCGCCCCACCGGCACCATCATTGCGCCCGCCATCCCCTGGACGATGCGGGCCAGGACCAGTTGCGGCAGATCCTGGGACAGCGCACAGGCCACCGAGCTGAGCGTGAACAGGCCGATCGCCGCCACGAACACCCGCCGCGCGCCGTAGCGGTCGGCCGCCCAGCCGCTGACGGGCACGAATACCGCCACCGACAGCAGGTAGGAAGTAATGGCCACGTTCAGCCGTACCGGGGTCGAACCCAGGGCGTGGGCCATGGCTGGCAGGGCGGTGGCGACCACGGTGGCGTCCAGCATCTGCATGAACAGCGCACAGCCCACGATGAAGGGAATCATGCGCGCCGCGCGCGCGGCTTGCTCACTGGAAAGAGGAGCGGGGCGGGCTGCTGCTGCGGTTTCTGCGGACATGGCGGGCGGGGGCGATGGGTGCCGCGAGATTGTAACGCCGGGGGGTGGGCCGCCGTGAAGTAAACTCCCTACATCCGAAACCCATTGAAATTGGTGCCATGGCGACCAACTACGAATCCGAGATCACCCTTTTCCTGAAGGACTACAAGAAATCGCATCCTGGCACCGAAGAGCGCCAGCGCGAGGGCCGCGCCCGCCTTTGGGACAAACCGCAGGACTCGGAGCTGCTGGAAGGCTTCCGCGCGGCCCGCGTGCCGCAAAAGCCGTACGTCTACCAGGCCGACTGAGCCCATTGCGGCAATCATGGCCCAAAACGCTTCCGTCCCGGGCGACGCCCTGGCCGCGCTAGTGGAACCGCCCGTCGACAGCACCCCTGACACGATCGACAGCGTGGCGTTCGCGCGCCTGTATGGCGAGCCGCTGTTCCAGATGCCCACGGACCTGTACATCCCGCCGGATGCGCTGGAAGTGTTTCTGGAAGCGTTTGAAGGGCCGCTCGACCTGCTGCTCTACCTGATCCGCAAGCAGAACTTCAATGTGCTGGACATCCCCATGGCGGATGTCACGCGGCAGTATCTGTCGTATGTGGAGCAGATCCGCATCCACAACCTGGAGCTGGCCGCAGAGTACCTGCTGATGGCGGCGATGCTCATCGAGATCAAGTCGCGCATGCTGCTGCCGGTCAAGAAGACCGACACCGGCGAAGAGCCGGAAGATCCACGCGCCGAACTCGTGCGCCGCCTGCTCGAATACGAGCAGATGAAGCTGGCCGCCCAGAAGCTGGACGCGATGCCCCAGCTGGGCCGCGACTTCGTCAGCAGCCAGGCGGTGGCCGACCTGAGCGTCGAGCGCATGCTGCCCGAGGTCAGCGTGGACGACTTGCGCGCGGCGTGGGCCGACATCATGAAGCGGGCCAAGCTGAACCAGCATCACCACATCACGCGCGAACAGTTGTCCGTGCGCGATCACATGACGCATATCCTGCGGCGCCTGAACGACGTGCGCTTCATGGAATTCGGCGACCTGTTCATGGAGCGCGTCCGCGAAGGCGCGCCCGCGGCGGTGGTCGTCGTGCATTTCATCGCCATGCTGGAGCTGGCGCGCGAGTCCCTGCTGGAAATTACGCAGGCCGAGCCCTATGCTCCCATCTACGTGCGCCTGGCCTACACCAGCGTGTCGGCGGTCGCGGCCTGATCCTCACCGGGCTGCCCCCAACCCCGGAGAAACTCCTTGAAAGTCGTACACACCATCCAGGAATTGCGCGATCACCTGCGCGGCCAGAATCGCGTGTCCTTCGTGCCCACGATGGGCAATCTGCACGAAGGCCACCTGTCCCTGATGAAGCTGGCGCGCCAGCATGGCGATCCGGTGGTGGCCAGCATCTTCGTGAACCGCCTGCAGTTCGGTCCCAACGAAGACTTCGACCAGTATCCCCGCACGCTCGCCGCCGACATCGAGAAGCTCGAGCGCGAGCGCGACGTCTACGTGCTGTTCGCGCCGAACGAGCGCGAGATGTATCCGGAGCCGCAGAACTTCCGTGTGCAGCCCCCGGACGACCTGGGCGATATCCTGGAAGGCGAGTTCCGCCCCGGCTTCTTCGAAGGCGTCAGCACCGTGGTGCTGAAGCTGTTCTCCTGCGTGCAGCCGCGCGTGGCGGTGTTCGGCAAGAAGGACTACCAGCAGCTGATGGTGGTGCGCAACATGTGTCGCCAATTCCAATTGCCCGTCGAAGTGTTGGCGCACGAGACCGTGCGCGCCGAAGATGGCCTGGCCTTGTCCTCGCGCAACCGTTACCTCAGCGACGCCGACCGCGCCGAGGCGCCTGCGTTGTATGCCGCGTTGCGGCACGCCAACGAGCGCCTGGCCCAGGGCGAACGCGATGCCGCCGCCCTGGAGCGCGAAGCCGTCGAGACCCTGACCCGGCGCGGCTGGCAGGTGGACTACGTGGCTCTGCGCCGCCAACGCGACCTCAAGCGTCCCGAAGCCGCCGACCTGCAGGCCGGCGAACCATTGGTGGCGCTGGCGGCCGCCAAGCTGGGCACGACCCGCCTGATCGACAATCTGGAACTGGCCTACACGGCCTGAGACGGCAAGGCCGCGGGGGTGGCGTCCATGTCCACCCCTGAAAGAACTACCAGCTTACGTGGTGGCGGGAGGCGGGTCAGACTCGGTGCAATCCTACATTGCAAGCGAGCCGCCCCATGCAAGCTCCCCGTCCCGATCTGGAAGCCGTTCTTTCTTCCCTCACTCCCCGCGAACGGCAAATCGTCACCTATGTGGCCGCCGGCCGCCCCAATAAAGTCATCGCCATAGACCTGGGCATTTCGCTGCGCACGGTCGAGGCCCACCGCTCCCGCATCTTCACCAAGCTGCAAGTGCGCAACGCCATGCAACTGGCGTGCCGGCTGTGCGAGCACGGCCGTTCCGGCGCCTCGCCCGTGCCTGGGGCGGCTGGGCCGGACCGCCGGCATGCGCTGGTTTCCATGCCCCCGCCCGGCAGCGTCAGTCCGAGCTATGTGCTGCATGAGCCGCCGACGCCAGCGTACAGCCCATGCCTGGCAAGTCCCGCTGCACGCCGTTCCGATCTTGGCGCCGACCCAGACAGCCAGGCCGGGTAGTCCAAAAGCACCGGGCCCGGCGAACGTGATGTTCGTCGGGCCCGGGTAGGAAGGCTGCGCAGGCGGCGTACTCAATAGCCGCCGGAGGGCCTCAAGGACACTGGGGCGCGGCCGCCTTGGCCAATTCGTCGATCGGGTCCAGATCAGGCTGGCGGGTCAGGTTGTAGTTCAGGTTGGGCGTCTGGCCGTCAATGGAGCGCACGCGCAGCACGTTGTTGGCAGCCACTACGAATTCCGCGCGGCCATTGCCCTTGCTGTCCATCAGGATGACGCGCGGCGGGCGCTCGTCGGTGGCATCCCAGCAGCCTTGCTCGGTAACCGGCGGGCCTTTCTTGGGATCGTTTTCCAGGTAGGCCACGCGGCCGCGCCAACGGCCATTGGGCGCCAGCGTAAGCGTCACGCGCTGTGCGGTGCACTGCATGGCGGGCGAGAAGCACGGCAGGGTGCCCATGTAGGTCTGCGGCTGCGGCACCAGGCTCTGCACGGCCGGATTGGGCGCGCTGGGATTTGCCGGGCTGGCGGCGGCCGGCGCGCTTGCGGCGGATGCCGAGGTGGTGTGTTCGGTGTCTGCCGGGACTGCCTGGCCGTCTTCCGTGGTCTGACCGCCGGCGGCGGCCTGGGCGGCCTGATTCTGGTTCTTGCGGGGGGCATCCGGCTTGAGCGCGATCTGCACTTGCGACGGCGCACGGATGACGCTGCGATATCCCGCGCCCGACCCCTGGTACTGGGCGTCGGTCACGGTGCTTTCGGCGGGAGGGTCGTAGTAGCCTTCGGTTTTCTGTTGGGCACAGCCAGCTGCGCCCAATGCGGTGCCTGCGAGCAGCAGCCCCATGACGCTGAGTTTGCGGGAGCGGGTACCGATTTCTACGCGCGCGGTCATGGCAGCTTATCCGTGTGGTGAGTCTGTCTCCGATTTTACGCACTTATGCGAAGATTCGATACGTTCCCCTTAGCCGCACTTGGGCATCCTCAACACTTTATGCACTATTTACGACACGGCCGCCGCCAGCCTGCCCCGCGCACTATCGCCAGCTCCTGGCGTGGCGCCGTTGCGGCCCAGTGCCGCGCGTGTGGATGACGGCGATGCGGCATGTCTTCGATCTGCCTCTGGGCCTGTTCATCGGCCTGGCGGCGCTGGCGGGTTTGTTCGTCGGCAACTGGCTGACGGTGCTGACCCACCGGCTGCCACGCATGATGGAGCAGGAATGGCAGGCGCACTGCCAGGAAGCCTCGGGCAAGCCGCTTGCGGCGGGGCGCTATGGCCTGTGGTCGCCGGCATCGCACTGCCCCGCCTGCGACACCCCCGTGGCGGGCTGGCGGCGGCTGCCGCTGCTGGGTTGGCTGCTGTTGCGGGGTCGCTGCGGCGCTTGCGGCGTGGCCATCGGGTGGCGCTACCCGGCCATCGAACTGCTGACCTGCGCGCTGTTCGCTGCATGCGCCTGGCGGTTCGGCGCCACGCCGCTGGCGCTGTCCGCCATGGGCTTGTCGGCCATGCTGGTGGCGCTGGCCTGGATCGACTTCGAGTCCACACTGCTGCCCGACGCATTGACCCAGCCGCTGCTCTGGGCCGGGCTGCTGGTCAATCTGTTCGATGCCTATGCCAGCCTGCAGATGGCGGTGGTGGGGGCGGTGGCGGGCTACGTCTTCCTGTGGGTTATCTTTCATGTGTTCCGCCTGCTGACGGGGCGCGAGGGCATGGGCTATGGTGATTTCAAACTGCTCGCCGCGCTGGGCGCATGGTTTGGCGTGGAAGCCCTGCCGACGCTGCTGCTGAGCGCATCGTTGCTGGGCGTGCTGATCGGCGGCGCGCTGACCTTGAGCGGCCGCGCCAGCCGCGGGCAGCCGTTGCCCTTTGGTCCCTATCTTGCGCTGGCGGGCGTCGTGACGCTGCTGGTGGGCGGCGAGCACGGCTTGGGGCAGTTTTTGCAATAGGGCGGTTCATGTCCTCCATGGGATGGGCGGTATGTTGAAGATAGGTCTGACGGGCGGCATCGGATCGGGCAAGACCCGGGTGGCGGACATGCTCGCAGAGTGGGGTGCGACGCTGGTCGATACCGACGAGATCGCGCGTGAGCTGACCGCCGCGGGCGGTGCTGCCATGCCTGCGATAGAACGCGAGTTCGGCCCGCGGGCATTGACGCCGGACGGGGCGCTGGACCGCGCGTGGATGCGGGATCAGGCGTTCTCGGATCCGCAGGTGCGCTTGCGGCTGGAGGCCGTGCTGCATCCCGCCATCGGGCAGGAGACCGAGCGCCAGGCCGCGGCTGCGACCGGTGCGTATCTGGTCTTCGTGGTGCCGCTGCTGGTTGAATCGTTGCCGCGTTGGCGCTCGCGCCTGGACCGCATCTGCGTGGTGGATTGCGACCCGGAGACGCAGGTGGCGCGGGTGCGCCAACGCAGCGGGCTGACGGAGCCTGCCATACGGCGTATCATGGCGGCACAGGCTGCGCGGGCAAGCCGTCTGGAAGTCGCCGACGACGTCATCGTCAATGACGCAGGCACTACGCCGGAACAACTGCGCGCGCAGGCGAAGATCCTGCATGACCGCTGGCTGGCGCTGGCGAGCACGACGGGCCGGCAAGCTCCGCGCTAGGCCGGCACCCCTGAATAACATTGGCCCAGCCGGCCAAACACAGATGGGCCTGTAAAGAAGCGTGATCGTTTACGAATACCCCTTCAATGAGCGCATCCGCGCTTATCTGCGGCTGGAATACCTGTTCGACAGGCTGTTCTTCTTTGCCCGCGAGGGGGACTCGCGCCTGCATCAGGTCGCCGTCACCTCCCTGTTCGACCTGCTCGATGCCTGCGAACGCACCGATGTAAAAGGCGCGGTCCTGCAAGACCTGGAACGCCAGCGCATGGCGCTGGTCGGGCTGCGCGATCATCCCGGCGTTGCACAGGATGCGCTTGAAGCCATGCTGCGCGAAATGGAAAAGGTGACCACGGCGCTGGCCGCGCCTGGCAAGACCGGCCAGTCCCTGCGCGAAAACGAATGGCTGACCAGCCTGCGCGGACGCCTGTCGGTGCCGGGCAGCGCCACGCAGGTCGACATGCCCTCGTATTTCGCCTGGCAGAACAAATCCGAGGCCGCCCGCTGCGCCGACCTGCAGGCCTGGGTGGCACCCTTCATTCCTTTGTATGACGGCCTGACCCTGGCCCTGCGCCTGCTGCGCGAATCGGGCCGCAAGTCGGACATCGTGGGCGAGCAGGGCGCCTACCAGCAGATGCTGGGCGGCAAGCAGTTCCAGCTGCTGCGGGTCTGGCTGGACCCCGCCCAGGGCGTATTTCCCGAGATCAGTGCCAATAAGTACATGATCTGGATACGTTTTTCCACCCAGGACGGCGAATTCAAGCCCCAGCAGGTCGCCCGCGACGTCCCCTTCCAGATGACGCTCTGCACCTCATAGGATGGGTGGAGCGCGAGCATCCTCGCGCAACTCCGCCCGTTGTCCGACGCGCGTAACCCACCAAGCAGCGCTTGAATGGGGCAAGGCGGACCAAGCCTGCGGGACCAGGCGGCCCACTTTGCCTTCCGCCCAGATTCCTGTTGCTCCCAGTTTCAACCAGGGATCGCGGCGCTGGAAACCGGGACGGTCTGGTACACAATACGGCTTTCCTCCGCCCGTGCCGGAACTGTTCCATGCCTGATAGCCGTCCCGTATCTCCGCCCACCCGTTGGACCCGCCGCCGCCTGCTTGGGCTGGCGCTGGTATTGCTCGTTGTGGCGGGCATAGCCTGGCTGGTGCTGCGGCCCGCGGCCAAGCCGGGCGGGGCGGGCGCCCCGGGGGGGCGTCCCGGCGGCCGGCCGCCAGCGGGCGCCATGATGACCCCCGCGGTGCCGGTGCGCATCGCCACGGCCGCCAAGCAGGACATCGATATCTTCCTGAAGTCGCTGGGCACGGTCACCGCCTACAACACCGTTACCGTGCGCAGCCGGGTCAGCGGCGAACTGGTGGAAGTGGCCTTCCAGGAGGGCCAGCAAGTGAAGGCCGGCGACCTGTTGGCGCAGGTGGACCCGCGGGCGTTCCAGGTGGCCCTGGACCAGGCGCGCGGCACGCAGATGCAGAACCTGGCCCAGCTGGAGAACGCCCGGCGCGACCTGCAGCGTTATCAGGCGCTGTACAAGCAGGACTCGATCGCCAAGCAGCAGGTCGACACGCAGGCCGCCCTGGTGCGGCAGTACGAAGGCACCGTCAAGAGCGACCAGGCCAACGTGGACAACGCCCGCCTGCAACTGGAATACGCGCGTATCACCGCGCCCATCAGCGGCCGTTTGGGCTTGCGCCAGGTGGACCGCGGCAATCTGGTGTCCAGCTCGGACACCAACGGACTGGTGGTGATCACCCAGACCCAGCCGATTTCCGTGGTGTTCACGCTGCCCGAGACCCAGCTGCCCGAAGTGCGCGCCGAGATCGCCGCCGGCAAGACGCTGGCGGTGGATGCCTATGACCGCGCCGACACCCGGCGCATCGCCACGGGCCAGCTGGAAACGATGGACAACCAGATCGACGTCACCACCGGCACCCTGAAGCTGAAGGCGCGTTTTGAAAACGCCGACGACGCGCTTTTTCCCAACCAGTTCGTCAACGTGCGCCTGCACGTGCTCACGCGCAAGGACGTGACCGCGATCCCCACCGCCGCCATCCAGCAAGGCTCGGCCGGCGCCTTCGTGTTCCTGGTGCAGCAGGACAACACCGTGCAGGTGCGCCAGCTGAAGCTGGGCGCCGTCAACAACGGCATGGTGGCCGTCAACGAAGGCCTGCAGCCCGGCGACCGGGTGGTCGTCGAAGGCACCGACCGTCTGCGCGCGGGCGCCAAGGTGGAAGTGGTGGGCGGCTCGGACGTGATCCCCGCCACCCGCGACAAGACCCTGGGCGCGGGCGCGCCGGCCGGCACCACGCCGCCGTCGAAGTAAGCCGGGAAACATCGTGAGCCCGTCGCGCCTGTTCATCCTGCGTCCGGTAGCCACCACGCTGTCGATGGTGGCGATCCTGATCGCCGGTTTCATCGCCTACCGGCTGCTGCCCGTTTCGGCCCTGCCGGAAGTGGACTATCCGACGATCCAGGTGGTGACGCTGTACCCCGGCGCCAGTCCCGATGTGATGACTTCGCTGGTGACGTCGCCACTGGAACGGCAGTTCGGACAGATGCCGGGCCTGAACCAGATGTCGTCCACCAGTTCGGGCGGGGCCTCGGTCATCACGCTGCAGTTCAATTTGACGCTGCCCCTGGACGTGGCCGAACAGCAGGTGCAGGCGGCGATCAACGCCGCTTCGAACCTGCTGCCCAGCGACCTGCCGGTTCCGCCGACCTACAACAAGGTGAACCCGGCGGATGCGGCGGTGCTGACGCTGGCGATCACGTCCCCCACCATGCCCTTGCCGCAGGTGCGCGACCTGGTGGATACGCGGGTGGCGCAGAAGCTGTCGCAGATTCCCGGCGTGGGCCTGGTCAGCGTGGCGGGCGGCCAGCGTCCGGCGGTGCGGGTACAGGTCAATCCGCAGGCGCTGGCGGCCAACGGCCTGTCGCTGTCGGACCTGCGCACGGCCATCGTTGGCGCCAACGTCAACCAGCCGAAGGGCAATCTGGACGGACCGCAGCGGTCCACCACCATCAACGCCAACGATCAGCTCAAGACGCCCACCGACTACAACGACCTGATCATCGCCTACAAGAACAATGCGCCGCTGCGCCTGTCCGACGTGGCGCGCGCCGTCGAAGGCGCCGAGGACACGCGCCAGGCGGCCTGGGCCGGCGACAAGCCCGCCATCCTCCTGAACATCCAGCGCCAGCCGGGCGCCAACGTGATCGACGTGGTCAACCGGATCCAGGCGCTGCTGCCCCAGCTGCGCGCCGCCTTGCCCGCGACCCTGGACGTGAGCGTGGTGTCCGACCGCACCCAGACCATCCGCGATTCGGTGGCCGACGTGCAGTTCGAGATGATGCTGGCCGTGGCCCTGGTGGTCATGGTGACCTTCGTGTTCCTGCGCAGCCTGACGGCGACGCTGATCCCCAGCGTGGTGGTGCCGCTGTCTCTGGTGGGCACCTTCGGCATCATGTACCTGGCCGGCTTCTCCATCAACAACCTGACCTTGATGGCGCTGACCATCGCCACCGGCTTCGTGGTGGACGACGCCATCGTCATGATCGAGAACATCGCCCGCCACATCGAGGAAGGCGAGACGCCGCTGCAAGCCGCGCTCAAGGGCGCCTCGCAGATCGGCTTCACGCTGATCTCGCTGACCTTTTCGCTGATCGCCGTGCTGATCCCGCTGCTCTTCATGACCGAAGTGGTGGGGCGGCTGTTCCGCGAGTTCGCCATCACGCTGGCCGTTTCCATCCTGATATCGCTGGTGGTGTCGCTGACGCTGACGCCCATGATGTGCGCGCGCCTCTTGCGCGCCGAATCCGAGCAGAAGCACGGCCGCTTCCATCAGGTTACGGGCGCCTTCATCGACCGCGTGATCGCCGGCTACGACCGCTGGCTGCAGGTCGTGCTGCGCCATCAGCCGCTGACGCTGCTGGTGGCGCTGGCAACCTTCGCGCTGACCGTGTTGCTGTACCTGGTGATCCCCAAGGGCTTCTTCCCGCAGCAGGACACCGGCCTGATCCAGGCCATCACCCAGGCGCCGCAATCGATTTCCTTCCCCGCCATGGCGGAGCGCCAGCGCGAGGCCGCGCGCCTGGTGCTGGAAGATCCCGACGTGCAGGCCGTATCGTCCTTCATCGGCGTGGACGGCAGCAACGCCACGCTCAGCGCCGGACGCATGCAGATCGCGCTCAAGCCGCAAGCCGAGCGCAACGGCGACCTGCGCACGGTGATGGGACGCCTGGAGCAGGCGCTGGCCAAGCAGGATGGCCTGACCGTCTACATGCAGCCGGTGCAGGACCTGACCATCGAGGACCGCGTGAGCCGCACGCAGTACCAGATGACGCTGTCCAATCCCGACCTGAAGGTGCTGAGCGAATGGACGCCCAAGCTGGTGAACCGCCTGCGCCAGGTGCCGGGCCTGAAGGACGTGACCGACGACCTGCAGGACGATGGCCTGCAGACCTGGGTCGAGATCGACCGCGACGCCGCGTCGCGGCTGGGCATCACGGCGGCGGTAATTGACGAGGCGCTCTACAACGCCTTCGGCCAGCGGCTGATTTCCACCATCTTCACGCAATCCAACCAGTACCGCGTGGTGCTGGAGGTCGAGCCGCAGTTCCAGGTGACGCCGGCCTCGCTGGGCCAGATCCACGTGCCTACCTCGACCGGGGCGCAGGTGCCGCTGTCGTCAGTGGCGCATATCAGCGAAGGCAAGACGGTGCTGGCGGTGAACCGGCTGGACCAGTTCCCGATGGTGACGGTGTCCTTCAACCTGGCGCCGGGCGCGTCCTTGTCCGGCGCGGTGGAGGACATCATCGCGGCCGAGGCCGACATCGGTTTGCCCACCGGCGTCGAGACGCGCTTCCAGGGCGCGGCGCTGGCGTTCCAGAATTCGCTGTCCAGCACCTTGTGGCTGATCCTGGCCGCCATCGTGACGATGTACATCGTGCTGGGCGTGCTGTACGAAAGCTACATCCATCCCATCACCATCCTGTCGACGCTGCCCTCGGCCGGCGTGGGGGCGCTGCTGGCCTTGCTGATCAGTGGCACCGAGCTGGACATGATAGGGATCATCGGCATCATCCTCTTGATCGGCATCGTCAAGAAGAACGCCATCATGATGATCGACTTCGCGCTGGACGCGGAGCGCAAGCGCGGGCTGAGTCCGCGCGCGGCCATCCATGAGGCGGCGCTGCTGCGCTTTCGGCCCATCCTGATGACCACGCTGGCCGCCCTGTTCGGCGCGCTGCCGCTGATGCTGTCCACCGGCACGGGTGCGGAGCTGCGCCAGCCGCTGGGCCTGGTGATGGTGGGCGGGCTGCTGCTGTCGCAGGTGCTGACGCTGTTCACCACGCCGGTAATCTATCTGATGTTCGACCGCATGTCGCGCCGCTGGCGCGGGGTGGATCAGGCGCCGGCGGGGGATGCGTCATGATCCTGTCAGCACCCTTCATCGTCCGGCCGGTGGCGACCACGCTGCTGAGCCTGGCGGTCGTGCTGGCGGGCTTGCTGTCATTCTTCCTCTTGCCGGTGGCGCCGCTGCCGCAGGTGGATATCCCTACCATTTCGGTGTCGGCCAGCCTGCCGGGCGCCAGCCCGGAGACCATGGCGTCCAGCGTGGCCACGCCGCTGGAGCGCTCGCTGGGCAGCATCGCCGGCGTGACCGAGATGACTTCCAGCAGCTCGCAGGGCTCCACCCGCATCACGCTGCAATTCGATCTGTCGCGCGACATCAACGGCGCGGCCCGCGACGTGCAGGCCGCCATCAACGCGGCGCGTTCGCTCCTGCCGACCAGCCTGCGCAGCAACCCGACGTATCACAAGTCGAATCCGTCCGACGCGCCCATCATGACCCTGGCGCTGACGTCCGACACGCTCAGCCAGGGCCAGCTCTACGACATCGCGTCGACCATCGTGGCGCAGAAGCTGTCGCAGGTGGATGGCGTGGGCGAGGTGACGGTGGGCGGCAGTTCGCTGCCGGCGGTGCGCGTTACCGTGCTGCCGGGGGCGCTGGCCAACCGCGGCGTCTCGCTGGACCAATTGCGCACCACGCTGGCCAACGCCAATGCCAATCGCCCCAAGGGCGTGCTGGAGAATGACCGCTACCACTGGCAGATCATGGCCAGCGACCAGCTCAGCCGCGCCGAGCAATACCGGCCGCTGATCGTCGCCTGGAAGGACGGCGCGCCGGTGCGCGTGTCCGACGTGGCCCGCGTGGAAGACTCGGTCGAAGACCTGTACCAGACCGGTTTCTTCAATGAACGCAAGGCCATCCTGATGATCGTGCGGCGCCAGGCCGACGCCAACATCATCGAAACCGTGGACGCGGTGCGCGCCCAGTTGCCCATCCTGCAGGCCCTGATGCCGGCGGACGCGCACATGACGGTGGCGCAGGACCGCACGCCCAGCATCCGCGCCTCGCTGCACGAGGCCGAGCTGACCCTGATCATCGCGGTGGGCCTGGTGGTGCTGGTGGTGCTGCTGTTCCTGCGGCGCTGGCGCGCGGCCATCATTCCCAGCGTGGCGGTGCCGGTGTCGCTGATCGGCACCTTCTGCATCATGTACCTCAGCGGCTTCACGCTGAACACCATTTCGCTGATGGCGCTGATCGTGGCGACCGGCTTCGTGGTGGATGACGCCATCGTGGTGCTGGAGAACATCATGCGCCACGTGGAACGAGGCATGTCGCCCATGCGTGCGGCGCTGCGCGGTTCGCGCGAAGTGGGCTTCACGGTGCTGTCGATGAGCCTGTCGCTGGTGGCGGTGTTCATCCCCATCCTGCTGATGGGCGGCGTGGTCGGGCGGCTGTTCCGCGAGTTCGCGGTGACGCTGTCGGCCGCCATCATGGTGTCGCTGGTGGTGTCGCTGACCTTGACGCCCATGATGTGTGCGCGCCTGTTGCGTCAGGAAGCCCCGGAAGAGAAGCCGCCGGGCCGGCTCGCGCGCTGGTCGGAGCGTGGCTTCGACGCCATGCTGGACGGCTACCGCCGCAGCCTGCGCTGGGCGCTGACGCACAGCCGCCTGATGATGCTGATCCTGGCGGTGGCCGTGGG
This sequence comes from Achromobacter aegrifaciens, assembly GCF_902859735.1. Taxonomy (GTDB): domain Bacteria; phylum Pseudomonadota; class Gammaproteobacteria; order Burkholderiales; family Burkholderiaceae_B; genus Achromobacter; species Achromobacter aegrifaciens. Next base: position 455,206 of record NZ_CADIJY010000001.1, read on the forward strand.
CCTGAACGTCTATCTGTACACCGTGGTGCCCAAGGGTTTCTTCCCACAGCAGGACACGGGCCAGCTGCTGGGCTTTTTCCGGGTCGACCAGGGCACCTCGTTCCAGGCCACGCTGCCCAAGCTGGAAGCGCTGCGCAAGGTGGTGCTGGCGGATCCGGCCGTGCAGAGCATGACGGGTTACGCGGGCGGACGCGGCGGCAGCAACAGCAGCTTCATGCAGATCCAGTTAAAGCCCCTGGAAGAGCGCAAGGTCTCGGCGGACGTGGTCATCAACCGGCTGCGCGGCAAGCTGCAGAACATGCCCGGCGCGCGCATGTTCCTGGTGTCGCAGCAGGACATACGCATCGGCGGGCGCCAGAGCCAGGGCTCTTACGACTACACGCTGATGGCGGGCGACCTGCAATTGCTGCGCACCTGGATGCCCAAGGTGCAGCAGGCCATGGCGCAGATCCCCGAGATCACCGACGTGGACACCGACGTCGAGGACAAGGGCCGCCAGATCAATCTGGTGATCGACCGCGAGGCCGCGACCCGCCTGGGCGTCAGCATGTCCACCATTTCCACGGTGCTGAACAACTCCTTCAGCCAGCGCCAGGTGTCGGTGATGTACGGGCCGTTGAATCAGTACCATGTGGTGCTGGGCGTGGACCCGAAGTTTGCGCAGGACATCGAATCGCTCAGGCAGGTCCAGGTCATCACCGCGGCTGGCGCGCGCGTGCCGCTGTCGGCCTTCACCCGCCTGGAAAACGCCAACGCGCCGCTCAGCGTGCAGCACCAGGGGCTGTTCGTGGCCGATACCATCTCGTTCAGCCTGGCGCCCGGCGTGTCGCTGGGCCAGGCCACCAGCGCCATCGATGCGGCGGTGGCACGCATCGGGCTGCCGTCAGACCAGATCCAGGCCGGCTTCCAGGGCACCGCCGCGGCCCTGCAGCAGACGCTGGCGCAGCAGCCCTGGCTGATCCTGGCGGCGCTGGTCACCATGTACATCGTGCTGGGCATCCTGTATGAAAGCTTCGTGCATCCCCTGACCATCCTGTCGACCCTGCCGTCGGCCGGTTTGGGCGCGCTGCTGGCACTGCTGCTGGTGCGCTATGACTTCACGCTGATTGCGCTGATCGGGGTGTTCCTGCTGATCGGCATCGTCAAGAAGAACGCCATCATGATGGTGGACTTCGCCCTGGACGCCGAGCGCACCCAGGGGATGAATCCGCGCGAGGCCATTTTCCAGGCGTGCCTGACGCGCTTTCGCCCCATCATGATGACAACCATGGCCGCCATCTTCGGCGCGCTGCCGCTGGTGCTCGCCACCGGCGCCGGGGTGGAAATGCGCCAGCCGCTGGGCATTACCATCGTCGGCGGCCTGGTCCTGAGCCAGATCCTCACGCTGTACACCACGCCCGTGGTCTATCTTTACCTGGACCGCTTCCGTCTCTGGGCCGCGCGCAAGCGCGCTTCCAGGAACGGGTCCTCCGCTTCCATAGAACCCACATGATGCGCAACGCCAAGTCTGTTCCCAACCTGTTCTTTCCCCGCAGCATCGCCGCGGCCGCGCTGTGCGCGCTGCTGGGCGCTTGCGCGGTCGGCCCCGATTACCAGCGCCCGGCGCTGGACGTGGGCACGGCCTACAAGGAAGGGCAGGACCAGGTCGAAGGCTGGAAGCCCGCCCGGCCGCTGGACCAGGCCGAGCGCGGCGCATGGTGGCAGGTCTACGACGATGCGACCTTGAACGGCCTGGTGGAGCGCCTGAACGCGTCCAACCAGACCGTGGCCCAGGCCGAGGCCAACTACCGGCAGGCGCTGGGCCTGGTGCGCGGCGCGCGCGCCGGCTTCTTCCCCACGGTGGGCGCGGGCGCGGGCATGACGCGCTCGGGCAGCGGCGGCGGGCAGAATGGCTCTTCGACTTCGTCCGGCAGCAATGTTTCGAACCAGTATTCACTGACCGGCAGCGTCAGCTGGGAAGTGGACCTGTGGGGCCGCGTGCGGCGCAGCGTGGAATCCTCGGAGGCCAGCGCCGCGGCCAGCCTGGCCGACCTGGGCGCCACGCGCCTGAGCGCGCAGGCCGCGCTGGTGCAGGCCTATCTGCAATTGCGCGTGCTGGATGAACAGAAACGCCTGCTGGACGCCACCGTGGCGGCCTATGAAAAATCCCTGCAGCTGACGCAGAACCGCTACGCCGTGGGCGTGGCGGGGCAGGCCGACGTGGCCGTGGCGCGCACGCAGGTGGAAAGCACGCGCGCGCAATCCATCGACCTGGATTGGCAGCGCGGTCAGCTCGAACACGCCATCGCCGTACTGATGGGCCAGGCGCCGTCGCAATTCAGCCTGCCGCCCACGGTGTTCGCGCTGCAACTGCCGCAGATCCCGGTGGGCCTGCCGTCCGAGCTGCTGGAACGCCGTCCTGACGTGGCGGCGGCCGAACGCCGCGCCGCCGCCGCCAATGCGCAGATCGGCGTGGCGCAGGCCGCGTGGTTCCCCAGCCTGACGCTGTCGGCCGATGGCGGTTTTCGCAACGGCCAGTTCGCGGAACTGTTGACGGCGCCGGCGCGTTTCTGGTCGCTGGGACCGGCGCTGGCGCTGACGATATTCGATGGCGGCGCGCGCGAGGCGCAGGTGGAACAGGCGCGCGCGTCCTATGACGCGCAAGCGGCCGCCTACCGTCAGACGGCGCTGACCGGATTGCGCGAGGTCGAGGACTACCTGATCCAGTTGCGCGTCATGGAGAACGAACAGGTGGTGCAGCGCCGCGCGCTCGAAGCGGCGCGTGAATCGCTGCGCCTGACGCAGAACCAGTACAAGGCGGGTCTGGTCGATTACCTGAGCGTGGCGGTGGTGGACGCCACCGCGCTCAACAGCGAACGCAATGCGCTGAGCCTGCTGGGTAATCGCTTCGCGGCCAGCGTCAATCTGATCGTGGCGCTGGGCGGCGGATGGGAAGGACTGCCTGCCGCGGGGGCGCAAGCGCGCGCGGACAATCCCGTCGCGCCTGCGGCGGCTCCCGCGCAGCCCTGAGGTCGGGCCGCGCGGATGCGGAATGGAGCGCTGGCGCGGTCAATGCCAGCGTTTCACCCGCGCGGCAGGAAGGCGATGACCAGCCAGGCCGCCGCGGCGGGTACCGCGAACACCAGCAGCAGGATGGGCAGTTCTTCGCGCACCGTGTAGCCGGCGCGCGTGACGCCGACCCACATGTTGACGATAGCCATCAGCAGCCACGCGGGCAGGAACAGTTTGGCCGCGGCGATCGAGCCTGCGGCGTCGCCGCCCCATTGCTTGCCGAACAGCGCGAACACGGCCAGCAGCAGCAGGCCTCCGACGATGGTCAACAGTACGTGCATGGCGCCGCTCCTATTTGGTGGTGTAGCCGCCGTTGATCAGCACCGTCTGGCCGGTGATCCACCAGCCGTCCGACACCAGGAAGCGGATGAAGGGCACCACGTCCTCGATATCGGTCAGCCCGGTTTTCGAGAACGGCGACAAGGCGGCCGCGGTCTTATGGTACGCCACCGCGTCGGCGCCTTCGGCCGGATAGAAGAACGGCGTGTCCATGGGACCGGGCCCTACCGCCGTCACGGAAATGCCGCGTGCGCCGTACTCCTTGGACGCGGCGCGGGTGTAGTGCTCCACCGGCGCCTTGGTGCCGGCGTAGGCCGCGTAAAAGGGCGTGTAGGCGCCCAGCAGCGAGGTCACCAGCGTGCAGATCTTGCCGTTGTCATTGACGTGGCGGCCGGCTTCCTTCAGGAAGAAGAAGGCGGACTTCGAGTTCACCGCAGCCATCTCGTCGTATTCCGCTTCCGTGATTTCGGTGAAGGGCTTCTTCAGCACTTTGCCGACGGTATTGATCGCAATGTCCGGCCGGCCTACCGCGGCCACCGCGTCGGCGAACAACTTTTCCATTGCGCCGGCCGAACTCAGGTCGGCCTGCAAGGCGACGGCCTGCGCGCCGGCGGCCTTGACGGCGGCGACCGTCGCGTCGGCGTCGGCCTTGGTGGCCGCGCTGTTGTAATGCACCGCCACCGCGCGCGCGCCTTGCTGCGCCAGGTCCCGCGCGATCAAGCCGCCCAGGTTCTTCGCGCCGCCCGCGATGATGACGGTTTTGCCTTTGATTCCGTGGTCTGCCATGGTCCTCTCCGCTATCGGGCTGCCGAATGCGAGCCCTTGTGCCGATGATGATATATTCCAAAAAATCCGCACAAAACTGATATTTCTGGTATCTCTATCCAGAAATCACGAACAGTGAGGCCAGGCCTCGCAGGAGCCATCCGCCCCATGGACCGCATAGATCTGTTCCGGGTTTACGCCCGCGTCGTCGAATGCGCGAACTTCTCGCGCGCGGCGGACACGCTGGGCCTGCCGCGCTCCACCGTGTCTGCCGCCGTGCAGGAATTGGAGGGCCGGCTGGGCGCGCGGCTGCTGAACCGCACCACGCGGCAGGTGGCGCCCACGCAGGAAGGCGCTGCCTTCTATGAGCGCTGTCTGCGCCTGGTGGCTGACATGGAAGAGGCCGAGAACCTCTTTCGCCACAGTTCGGTGGGTCCCAGCGGCATGCTGCGCGTGGACGTGCCCGGACGTGTGGGCCGCCTCATCGTGGCGCCAGCGTTGCCGTCTTTTCTGGAGGCCTATCCGCAGATCGACGTCACGCTGGGCGTGACGGACCGTGCCGTGAACCTGATCGAAGAGGGCGTGGATTGCGTGTTGCGAGTCGGCGTGTTGCCGGATTCGGGCCTGGTGGCGCGGCCGATAGGCATGCTGGGCTTGATCAACGTCGCCAGCCCGGCCTACCTGGCGCGCCATGGCGTGCCGTTGACGCCGGACGATCTGGCGGCGGGGCATGCTTGCGTGAACTACGCTTCGCCGTCCACCGGCCGGCTTGCGCCCTGGGAATGGCTGGATGGCGGCGTGTCCCGGACCGCGCCTCTGCGTGGGCGGGTCACGGTCAATAGCGCCGAAGCCTATATCGCCAGCTGCGTCGCGGGTCTGGGTCTGATCCAGATTCCGGCCTACGACGTGCAGCCGCAGATCGCCGCGGGCGAGCTGGTCGAAGTCATGCCCGACCACCGCCCCGCGCCTATGCCGATGACGCTGCTTTATCCGCAGCGGCGATCTCCATCGCGGCGGGTGCAGGTGTTTGCGGACTGGCTGGAGGCGCTGCTGCGGCCGGCTTGCGGACTGGGTTGAACGCAAAAAAAAGGCCGGCCCGTCTTGCTGAGGGGCCGGCCTTGGTGGCCTGGGGTCTACAACCGTCGGTCTACAACTGGATCGCAGACAGATCCGGACGCCGCAGGTGCCAGTCGGTGGCCGCCTGGAATGCCATGCCGATGCGGCCCAGCGCGTCTTCGCCATTGGGCTTGCCCAGCAGCTGCACGCCGATGGGCATGCCGTCCGCGGCAAAGCCGGCGGGCAGCGCCAGGCCCGAGGCGTTGACGTAATTGCCGGGACGGGTAAAGGCGGCCAGCGGCGTGGCGGCCTCGTCCACGTCTTCCAGCGGGCAGGCGGCAAACGGCAGGCAGGGCGCGAGGACCGCGTCGTAGTCGCGCATCCAGTCCAGCCAGGCCTGGCAGGCGCGGGCGTGGGCTTGCAGCGCCAGCACGTAGTCGGCGGCGCTGGTCTGCTTGCCGCCCAGCACGCGGGCGCGCACGTAGCGGCCCAGCGGCAGGCTGTCGTCCTCGATGTAGTCGCGGTGCTGGGCGTAGGCTTCAGCGGCGATGATCAGGCCGTTGCGCAGCATCATGTCGTGGAAATCGAAGGGGAAGGGGGCTTCCACGCATTCCGCGCCCAGGTCGGTCAGCGCGCGTCGCGTGTCGTCCAGCGCGCCTTGCACCGCCGCGTCGATGGCGATCGGGTACTGCGCCTGCGGCATGACGGCGATGCGCGTGCCGGCCAGCGGCTTCGCGCCCGCGCGCAGATCGCGGTAGCGGTAGGCGGGTATGCCTCGCGTCACGGGATCGCGCGGGTCGGGTCCGGACATGGCTGCGGTCAGCAGTAGCGAGTCGCGGGTGTCGCGGGTCAGCGGGCCGATGGAATCCAGTGTGTGGGACAGCGCCACCGCGCCGTACAGGCTGATGAGGCCGCGCGTGGTTTTCAGGCCGGTGATGCCGTTGAGCGCGGCGGGAATGCGTACCGAGCCGCCTGTGTCCGAACCCAGCGCGGCGGGCGCCAGGCCCGCGGCCACCGCCACGCCCGAGCCGCTGGACGAACCGCCGGGAATGCGGGCGCGCACCAGGTCCCAGGGGTTGCGCGGCGTGCCCATGACGGGGTTGGTGCCCCAGCCGCCGAAGGCGAATTCGACCATGTGGGTCTTGCCCAGCACCACCATGCCGGCGTCGATCAGGCGGGTCACGGCGGTGGCGGTGGTGGCGCTGCGGCGCTCGCGCCAGGCTTGCGAGCCGGCGGTGGTGACCTGGCCTTCGATGTCGCACAGATCCTTGACCGCGACGGGCAGGCCGTCCAGCGGACCGAGCAGGCCATAGCCGGCGCGGCGGCGCGCGTCGGCGGCTTCGGCCAGGCGCAGCGCGCCCTCGCGGTCGACGCTGACGTAGGCGCCCAGCGCCGGGTTGGCGCGGTCGATGCGGTCCAGGTAATGCCGCGCCAGCTCCACCGAACTGTAGCGGCCTTCGGCCAGGCCCTGCGCAAGTTCGCCGAGCGTGGCAAATGCAATGTCAGACATGTTTTCCTCGGGTGATGTCAGCGCGGCGCGCGGGCTGCCGCGCGCCGCCTTCCTGCTTGCGCGATCAGCGCTTGTTCCAGTCGGGGGCGGGGTAGACGGGTTTTTGCGTGGCCACGTCGGCCGGCCAGACCGGGACCATGCCCTTGCCCGGCAGCAGCTGCACCACGGGGAAGGGCATCAAGAGCTGCTTGCCCGTCTCGTCGATGGCGTAGGGGCCGGCCATGACGGTGAGCTTGCCCGACAGGTCCAGCGATGCCTTCTTCAGCGCGGCGGCGTCGGTGCTGCCGGCTTGCTTGACGATCTCCTCGGTCAGCGCGCCCGCGCCATAGGCCAGAGCAGTCTGGAAATCGGGCGGGAACTCGGCCTTGGGGAAGCGCTGGTCATAGGCGGCGGCGAATTGCTCGCGCGTCAGGCCGGCGTTGACCTTCCAGTTGATCGCGGGGTGGTAGTTGGTGTGGCTGTAGATGTAGTTGGAGTCCGCGCCGATGGCCTGGAATTGCGGGGTCGACGCATACACCATGAAGACATACGGGAAGTTGATATCCAGCTGCTTCATCTGGCGCGTCATGCTGATCAGATCGCCCTCGTAGGAGGTCGGCACCAGCGCCTCGGCTCCGGCCGCACGGGCCTTCTGCAGGATCGTGCTGAAGTCCTTCTGGCCCTTGGGGTACTTCTCGAACAGCACCACTTCCATGCCGTTCTTGGCGGCCTGCTCCTTGCCGCCTTCGGCCAGGCCCGCCGGGAACGGTTCGTCCGAATACAGCAGCGCGACCTTCTTCACGCCCTGCTTGGCGGCCAGTTCCATGTTCGCGCGCAGCATCGCCGACACCGGCATCTGCGTACCCGACACCATGTTCTTGAAGCCTTGCTTGTACAGGTCGTCGCTGGCGGCGGACCAGACCATCATGTACTTGCCCAGGCGTTCGGTCACCGTGGCGGCCGCGGCGGTCAGGGTGGAGCCGAAGGGCGCGAACACCAGATCCACTTTTTCATCGACAATCAGGCGTTCGTAAACGCGGGTCACCATCTGCTTGTCGCTGCGGTCGTCCAGCTTGACCAGCTCGACGGGGTATTTCTTGCCTTTGACTTCGATGCCGCCGCGGCGGTTGACGTCGTCGACCCACAGTTCGACGCCGCGCACGCCCGACTGCGAGGCGAGCGCGAAACTGCCGGTCGACGATACGGTCATGCCGACGCGGATCTTGTCCGAGGTCTGGGCGGCGCCCAGGGCAGGGGTCAGGGCGGCGACGGCGAGGGCCAGCGCCGGTATGCGGGACAGCCAGGGTCTAGCGTGCATGGGAGGTCTCCTATCGTTTTTGGTATGCGGCCCCGCGTTCCGTGGCGGACCATCGGACACAGGCCATATGTTGAGCAATGTTTGCTCAACATGCGAGATAGCGTATAACAAATAGGCATGGAGCGCACGCCTTGAATAAATTGAATTACCGACAGACCGAAATGTTGTGGGCCATCGTCATGGCCGGGTCCATCAGCGGCGCCGCGCGGCTGCTGAATATTTCCCAGCCGGCGGTCAGCCGGATGCTGGCGCATACGGAAAAAGCCATGGGGGTGACGCTCTTCGAGCGGGTTCGCGGCAAGCTCAGGCCGACCTCGCAAGTGCAGAGCCTGTTTGAGGAAATCGAGAAAACGCAGCGCATGATGCAGCGCGTCAACGATCTGGCCGACGCGCTGGCGGAGCACGGCACGGGGGTGCTGCGGTTGGCCTCCATTCCCAGCCTGGCTCAGTTCCTGGTGCCGCGCGCCGTGGCGCGTTTCCAGCAGCGCCATCCCGAGCTGCTGTTGCGCCTGAACACGACGGCGCTGCCCACGCTGATCACCGACGTGTTGCAGGGCGAGGCCGAGCTGGGCTTGGTGGTGATGCAGGCAGACCACCCTTTCCTGACGTCCCAGCCGTTGCATGTGGGGAAGATGGTGGCCGCCATGCCCAAGGCGCATCCGCTGGCAGCTCGTGCCGAGGTGAGCCTGGCCGATCTGTCGCCGCATCCGCACATCGTGGTGGGGACGCGCATGCCCTTCGGCATGCTGGTGCTGGGCGCCTTCGAGCAGGCGGGCCTGCCGTGCCGCATGTGCGCCGACGTGCCATGGAGCCAGCTGGCCTGCGCCCTGGTGAATGCCGGGGTGGGCATTGCCATCGTGGATGAGTTCACGGTCATGCAGAACACCATGCCGGACGTGGTCATCGTGCCGCTGGCCGAGCGCATTCCCCTGAATATCTCGGCCGTCTATGCCAGCAACCGCGAGCCCTCGGCCATCGCCCTGGAGTTCATCAAGGAGCTGCGCGGGGTGCTTGTCGAGGCCTTTCCTGCCGAAAATAAGGGTTAGTCCTTAACTTGCAGTTATGGTTTGAACTGTTCATAATCGCCTCCAAATAAAGCGGCCGTCCAACCCGGAAACGGCCCGGAGGAAGACATATGAGCAGCAGTCCCGTCCTGGCGGCGGGCGCCGCCTCGCATCGCGCGCAGGATCAGCGCGCAGTGCGGTTGCGCACCCGCATCGCCATCATCGTCTTTGCCGGCCTGGCCGCGGGCCTGGCTCTGATTCCGATGGCCACGTCGAACATCTCGTTCGCGTTCTACCTGATGTTGTGGATCACCATGGCCAGCGCCATGAACATCTGCGTCGGCTTCACCGGCTATCTGCCGTTCGGCTACGTGGTGTTCTACGGCGTGGGTTCGTACGCCACCGGCATTTGCTACAAGATCCTGGGCTGGCCCATCCTGCCGTCGCTGCTGGCGGCGGGCGGCGTGGGCGTGGCGATCGCGCTGCTGCTGGCGCCCACGCTGCGCTTGCGCGGGGTGTACTTCGGCATCGTGAGCCTGGCGCTGGCCACCATCGTCAAGCTGATCATCTCCAACCTGCCGCAGTCCTTCACCGGCGGCAGCATGGGCATCATCCTGTCCAATGCCAACAACCCCACGCATAGCTACTACGCCATGCTGGCGGTGATGGGCGCCACCCTTGCCACCGTCACCTGGCTGTCGGTGTCCAGCCTGGGCCGCGCGCTCAAGGCCATTCGCGACGACGACGGCGCGGCCGCCTGCGTCGGCATCCACGTGCCCAACACCCGCCTCAAGGCCTGGCTGCTGGCCGCGCTGTTCCCGGCGCTGGCTGGCGGCATCGAGGCCTGGTACACGAACGTGGTGGATCCGGAGTACGCCTTCCACGTGCTGATCACCGCCAAGAGCATCATCTACGCGATGGCGGGCGGCTTCGGCACCATCCTCGGACCAGTCGTCGGCACGCTGGCGCTACTGGGCATCGACCACATGATCTGGCAGAAATTCCCGGTGGTGAACCTGCTGCTGCTGGGCCTGATCATCGTGCTGCTGATGCTGTTCCTGCCGCGCGGCATCGTCGGCAGCCTCATCAAACGCAAGCCGCAACTGCGCCGCTACATCGCCTGAGGAACCGCCATGACCGGACTGATTATCCAAGGGCTGATCAACGGCCTGATCCTGGGCGCCATCTACGGCCTGATCGGCGTGGGGCTGAACGTGATCTTCGGCGTGCTGCGCGTGGTCAACTTCGCGCACGGCGAATTCCTGGTGCTGGGCGCGTACTTCGCCTTCTATCTGATGGAGTACGCCGGCATCAATCCGCTGGTGGCGCTGCCGCTGGCCTTCGCCGCATTCTTCCTGGCGGGCTACTTGCTGTACTTCGTGCTGATTCCGCGCTTGTCCAAGGCGGACGATCCCGAGATCAGCTCGCTGCTGCTGATGTTCGGCGTGTCCATCATGCTGGGCGCCATCATGCTGCTGGTGTTCGACGCCGACGCGCGTTCATTGCCCTATGAGATCGAGCCCGTGTTCCTGAAATTCGGGCCGGTGCTGATCCCGACCGTGCGCCTCCTGGCGCTGGTGATCGCCCTGGCCATCATCGGCGCGCTGACGGTGTTCCTGTACCGCAGCCAGCTGGGCAAGGCGCTGCGCGCCATCATCATGAACCGCGACGCGGTGCGCATCGTGGGCATCAACGCCGAACGCCTGTCGGCCGTGGCCTTCGGCCTGGGCATCGGCCTGGCCGCCGCCAGCGGCGTGCTGGTGGCGATGGTGTTTCCAGCGTTCTCGCCGTTCATGGGCAACGACTACACGCTGATCGGCTTCATCGTCATCGTGCTGGGCGGGCTGGGCCATCCGGTGGGCGCCCTGGTCGGCGCGCTGCTGTTCGGCGTCACGGAGCAGGTCTCGGTGGTGTTCTTCAATCCTTCCATTGCCACCATCTGCGGCTTTGCGCTCATGGTCGCCACCATCTTCATCCGGCCCAGCGGACTCTTCGGCCGCCAGGCGCTGCGCTAACAGGAGCCGGACACATGTTGAAAGTCAGCAATCTCAAGAAGCGCTTCGGCGGGCTGGTCGCCTTGCAGGGCGTGGACCTGGACGTGCCGCGCGGCTCCATCCTGGGCGTCATCGGCATGAACGGGTCAGGCAAGACCACCATGCTCAACTGCATCAACGGCATCTACACGCCGGACGAGGGCCGTATCGAGCTCGACGGCCAGAACATCGCCGGCAAGCAGATCCACGAAGTCGCGCGGCTGGGCGTGGGCCGCACCTTCCAGGTGCCGCGCATCTTCCGGCAGCTGACCCTGCTGGACAATCTGGAGGTCGCGCAGCAGCAGACCGGCCGCAGCGCCGACGAGCGTTACGCCCAATCCGAATATTGGCTGCACAAGGTAGAGCTGCACCGGCTGCGCCACAACTACGCCGAGGAGCTGTCCGGCGGACAGCAGAAGCTGGTGGAACTGGCGCGCATCATGGTGGCGCGACCCAAGGTGGTGTTGCTGGACGAGCCTTTCGCGGGCGTCAATCCGGCGCTGGCGCAACTGCTGATCTCGGTCATCCGCGAACTGCCGGGCGAGCACGACTGCTCGGTGGTGCTGGTGTCGCACGACCTGACCTCGATCTACCAGCTGTCCCACCACATCATCGTCATGAACGAAGGCGCCATCCTGAGCCAGGGCAACGCCGAGCAAGTGCGCGCCGACCCCCGCGTGGTCGAAGCCTATCTGGGAGCCTGACATGAGCACGTCGATACTCGCGCTGGAAGACGTGACCGTGGCCTACCACGGCGACATCACCATCCTGAACCACGTCAACATCCAGGCGCGCGCGGGCAAGGTGACGGGCGTCATCGGCCCCAATGGCGCCGGCAAGTCCACGGTGTTGAAGACCATGTTCGGCTTCCTGCCGCCGCGCACCGGCCGCATCACGCTGCGCGGCGCGGACATCAGCGCCCAGCCCTCGCACGAGCGCGCCAGCAACGGCGTGGCCTTCGTGCCGCAGCACCGCAGCCTGTTTGGCGAATTGTCGGTGCACGACAACCTGCTGCTGGGCTGCTGGCCGTTCCGCAAGGACAAGGCTCGCGTGCGCCAGCGCATCGACTCCGTCTATGACCGCTTCCCGATCTTGGCGCAGAAGCGCGACGACCCCGTCTCCAGCATGAGCGGCGGACAGCAGCGTTTCGTGGAGTTCGGGCGGGCCTTGTTGATCGAGCCGTCCGTCATCCTGCTGGACGAGCCCACCGCCATGCTGGCGCCCAAGATCTCCAAGGAGATCTACACGCTGATCCGCGGCTTTGCCGACGAGGGCATGACGGTGGTGCTGGTGGACCAGAACGTGCGCCGCTGCGCCGAGGTGTCCGACTATATGTACATCCTGGAACTGGGCCGCAACAAGGCCGAGGGCGGGCGCGAAGCCTTCGACGACGGCGGCGGGTTGCGCGAGATGGTTGCGTCCTGGATGGATTACAAGATTGATTGACTGCGGGTCAGAGCGGTCGCCCCAGCCGCTTTTCGACCTGGCGCTTTTTCCATTGGTTCGGAGTCACCAAGGTAGCCGATAGGACGGCGCAGCGATACGACAGGGGCACGACAGCGGGGCGACGGACACCCAGGCTCAGTGTTTCAGCGTCCAATCGTCCAGCCGCAACCCGGGCACGCGGGAAAATTCACGCGTGTTGTTCGTAACAAGTACCAGGCCGCGCGAGCGGGTGTGGCCGGCGATCATGGCGTCGTAGGGGCCGATGGGCGTTCCGGCGCGCGCCAGTTCCGCGCGAAGCTGACCGGAATCTGCTGCCGCGTCATGGTCATAGTCGAGCACTTCCAGGCGCTTCAGGAAGCCGTCGACCACGGCGTGATTGCGGGTGGGGGCGGCGGACTTTTCCGCGCCACAAGCGAGCTCCATGGCGGTGAGCGCGCTGATACATAACTGGCCCTGCCGTCGGTTGAACGCCTGCTGCACTGCGTCGGGCTTGTTCTTGATGGCAAAGATGCAGGTATTCGTGTCCAGCACGAATTTCAGCGGCATGAGCGGCCTCCTGCCCTGTCCACGGGTTGATCGCGGTCGTTGAGAAAGTCGGCAGTGACGGACTCGCCTGCGAACCAGGAGTCCCAGGACGTGTCGGCGGGTGCGGGCGCCGGCGCCGGCGTTTGCCGTTGGTTGATGGCGACGATGTACCCCAGTGCCGGACTGGCTGGCCGGGCGGCGGTTTTGTGCCGGCCTGCTGGGCGGCCATGGGAAGTTTTATAGATGGATTCTGATTTCATGGCGCTCTCCTCGACTGATGTATGGCGCCCGCCTTTTATAGCGCGCCGCATGTCTCCCGCCTATGACGGCTTACCGCAGGTCGCTGCGAGCCTAGTGCGGCTTCGGCTGGGTTCCGTGCTGTTGCGGGTGGCGGCAAGGCCGCGCAGATCCGGCCCGTGGCATCGCCGCCACGCCCGCCGGGCTTTGCATTTTTTGACGATCCGGCACGACCCGCCTTGCGCTAATCTGGCTGCGCCATCATCCCCAAGGCGAGGCCCACGCCATGACCTTTCTCGCAAGCGCCAACCTGCTGCGCCGCCGCGACGGGCACGAAGCCCGCGTCACTTTCGTCGAGCTGTTCTTCGATCTGGTGTACGTCTTCGCGGTCACCCAGATCTCCCACGGTCTGCTGCATGATCTGACCTTGTTGGGCGCGCTCCACTCCCTGGTGCTGTGGTTCGCCGTCTGGCTGGGTTGGCAATACACCTGCTGGGTCACGAATTGGTTCGATCCCGACGCCGTGCCCATGCGCATCATGCTGTTTGCCGTGATGCTGGCCGGCCTGGTCTTTGGCGCCGCCCTGCCGGGCGCGTTCGGCGCCACGGGGCTGGTGTTCGCCGTCAGCTACGCGCTGATCCAGGTGGGACGCACGCTATTCATCGTGCTGCACCTGGGGCCTGCGCATCCGCTGGCGCCCAACTTCCGCCGCATGCTGGCGTGGCTGTGCGTGTCGGCAGTCTTGTGGATTGCGGGCGGACTGTCCCAGGACGGCACGCGGCTGGCGCTGTGGGCGCTGGCGGTGGCCTGCGAGTATCTGTCGCCCATGATCGGCTTTCGGTTTCCCGGCCTGGGGCGTTCCGCGACCAGCGAATGGACGATCGAGGGCGGCCACCTGGCCGAGCGCTGCCAGCTGTTCGTCATCGTGGCGCTGGGCGAAACCCTGCTCATCACCGGCGCCACGCTGGCCGGCCTGGAGCGCTGGAACGCGCCCGCGCTGATCGCGTTGCTGGCGGCTTTCCTGGGCACGGCCGCCATGTGGTGGGTGTACTTCGACACCAGCAGCCGTGACGGCAGCGAGGCCATCGTGCATAGCGACGATCCAGGCCGCATCGGCGCCTGGTTCCACTATGTGCACGTCATCCTGATCGCCGGCGTGATCGTGTCCGCCGTGGCCAACGAGCTCGTCATATTGCATCCGGACGGGCGCATCGCCATGCCGGCGGCCGCCGCGCTGATCGGTGGCCCGGCGCTATACCTGGCGGGCAACGGTATTTACAAGACAGTAGTCTACGGCCGCTTCCCGCTGTCGCACGTAGTGGGGCTGGTGCTGCTGGCCGTGCTGGCGCCCGTGGCCTTTGTGACCGACAACCTCATGGTGGGCGGTTTGACCACGTTGATCATGATTCTGGTGGCGGCGTGGGAGAGCGTGTCGCGGCGCAGGGCGCATGCCGGCGTTCCGCAAGGAATCGCGGAGTAGCGTCAATCCCGCGAGGGCCGGAGGCTGCCCCAGAGGGAGCCGTTGGATGCCCCCGTGAAGCTGGCAGGCGGCGGCTTTCAGCAAAGCCGCCGCGCGGCTCAGATCAGGCCGCGTATCCCTGCAATGCCGTGCGCGCCGTGGCGCAGCGCCTGCGATACGGTCTGGGTCGACTGGCCGCCCAGCGCGAACACCGGGATGCCGGCGTCGCGATTGCCCGCGACGAAGCCTTCCCAACCCAGCGTCGCCGCGCCGGGGTGGCTGGGCGTGTCCAGCACGGGACCCAGTACCGCGAAGTCGGCGCCGAGTTCGCGTGCGTGGACGACCTGGGCATTGTCGTGGGCCGACACGCCGACCAGCGCGCCCGCGGGGAGTTCAGGGCGCGCCGTGAGCTTGGCGGCATCGGCCGCGCGCAGATGCACGCCATCGGCCTCGCGCCACCAGGCGGCAGGATGGATGCTGTTGACCAGCAGCCGGGCGCCCGCGGCGCGGCAGCGCTTCTGCACCTGTTGCAGCACTTCATGCAGCGAAGGCGAGGCCACGCCGTCCGGCCATTGCGGTTCGCGCAACTGCACCAGCTTGACGCCGCGCGCCAACGCCGCTTCCAGACGGCCCAGGAAAGCGGCCACGCCGGCACGCGAACCCACGGAGCTGATGCCGTAGGACGTGGGCAACTGCAGCCAGCGCAGCGGGGGCAGGGTGGCGGGCAACAGATCGCCCACCGATGCGGCCTGCGCAGGGGCGACCCATTCCAGGCGCTGGTTTTCCAGGCTGCGCGGTTCGCCCTCCCAGCCGGTGACGTGGCAGAACGCCAGGCGCACCGTGGTGTGGGGGTAGGCATGTACGTAGGTGACCCAGGGGCGCGACTGCGTGACGCGGATGCCGATTTCTTCCTGCAGTTCGCGCGCCAGGGCTTCCAGCACGGTTTCGCCGGGTTCGAGCTTGCCGCCGGGCAGCTCCCACCAGCCCGCCCAGGGCTTGCCTTCGGGGCGCTGTCCCAGCAGCAGCATGCCGTCCGGACGCAGGATCAGGCCGGCGGCGACGTCGACGATCTTTTCAGACATGACGGGCTGCCCAGTCGCGCGCGAACTGGTACGCCACGCGGCCAGAACGCGAGCCGCGCTCGATCGTCCATTGCAGCGCCTCGGTGCGCGAGGGTTCGATCTGCGCTTCCGGGCAGCCCAGCTCGCGCAGCCAGTGGTAGACGATGTCCAGATAGTCGTCCTGCTTGAAGGGGTAGAACGACAGCCACAGGCCGAAGCGTTCGGACAGCGAGATCTTTTCCTCGACGGTTTCGCCGGGGTGGATCTCGCCGTCGGGCTGGTGCTTGGCCGCCAGGTTCTCGCTCATGTATTCCGGCATCAGGTGGCGCCGGTTGGACGTTGCATAGATCAGCACGTTGTCGCCCGAGGCCGACACCGACCCGTCCAGCACCGACTTCAGCGCCTTGTAGCCGGCCTCGCCTTCCTCGAAAGAGAGGTCGTCGCAGAACACGATGAAGCGTTCGGGGCGGGAGGCGACCAGCTCGACGATGTCGGCCAGGTCGCCGAGGTCGGACTTGTCCACTTCGATCAGGCGCAGCCCGCGGTCGCCATAGGCGGCCAGCATGGCCTTGACCAGCGAACTCTTGCCAGTGCCGCGGGCGCCGGTCATGAGCACGTTGTTGGCCGGCTTCTTTTCCAGGAACTGCAGGGTGTTGCGATCGATGATGCCCTTCTGGCGCTCGATGTGCTGCAGGTCCGCCATGTCGATGCGCGCGACGTGGCGTACGGCGTCCAGCCAACCGCGCGCGCCGCGCTTGCGCCAGCGGTAGGCGTGGGCGGTCCAGTCGATTTCGGGCGTTGCGGGCGGAAGCCAGGCTTCCAGCTGCGCCAGCACGCGCTCGGCGCGCTGGATAAGGGTGGAGAACTCGGTTGCGGTCACGTCTGAAGTCCCGGAAGTTTCGGATCAGGAGCGGTAGTCGGCGTTGATCGACACGTATTCGTGCGAGAAGTCGCAGGTGTAGACCGTGTCGCTGACCTGGCCGCGGCCCAGGGCGATGCGCACCTGGATCTCGGCCTGCTTCATCACGCGCTGGCCGTCGGCTTCCTGGTAGGCGGGGTTACGGCCGCCGTCCTTGGCCACCAGCACATCGTCCAGCCACAGGCGGATGTTGGACACGTCCAGGTCGTCGATCCCGGCGTAGCCCACTGCGGCCAGGATGCGGCCCAGGTTGGGGTCCGAGGCGAAGAAGGCGGTCTTGACCAGCGGCGAGTGGGCGACGGCGTACGCCACCTTCAGCGCTTCCTCGGTGGTGCCGGCCTCTTCGACGCGGATGGTCATGAACTTGGTGGCGCCTTCGGCGTCGCGCACGATCTTGGTCGCCAGTTCCAGCGCGGCGGCCGTCAGGGCTGCGCGCACGGCGGCGTAGGCCGGATCGGATTCGGCGTTCACTTCGACGCCCGACTTGCCGGTGGCGGCGATGATGAAGGAGTCGTTGGTGGATGTGTCGCCGTCGACCGTGATGCGGTTGAACGAGGCGTCGGCGATTTCGCCGGCCAGCTTGGACAGCAGCGGCTGGGCGATGCCGGCGTCGGTCGCCAGGAAGCTCAGCATGGTGGCCATGTTGGGCCGGATCATGCCGGCGCCCTTGCTGATACCGGTGAAGGTGACGGTCTTGCCGTCGATCTGCACCTTGGCGGACGAGATCTTCGGCAGGGTGTCGGTCGTCATGATGCCGTGGGCGGCGCTGAACCAGTGGTCGGCGCCCAGGTCGGCGATGGCGGCGGGCAGGCCGGCCACCAGGCGGTCCAGCGGCAGCGGCTCGAGGATGACACCGGTGGAGAAGGGCAGGACTTCGGCCGCGGGCACGCCCAGCAGCTGGCCGAGCGCGGCGCAGGTGTCCTTGGCTTTTTGCAGGCCTTCTTCGCCGGTGCCGGCGTTGGCGTTGCCGGTGTTGATGACCAGCGCGCTGATCGGGCCGCCGGCGGCCAGGTGGGCCTGGCAGACCTGCACCGGCGCGGCGCAGAAGCGGTTGCGCGTGAACACGCCGGCCACGCTGGTGCCCTGCGCGAAGCGGAACACGGTCAGGTCGCGTCGGTTGGCTTTGCGGATGCCGGCCTCGGTAACGCCGATTTCAACGCCGGCAACAGGAAAAATTTCGGACTCGGAGGGGATCTGCAGATTAACGGCCATGACTTCGTCTCATGTATGAGCAGGACGGAATCGCCGCCAGGCGAGGCGGCGCGCGGGGGAAAGCTTCGTATTATCCCACCGGATTGGGACAGCGTCCGGTCAGGGGCCGATCCGCATGGCCGCGACGTCCAGCACGCCGGCCTCGCGGTTGCCCAGCACGCTGCGCACGGCGCCGTCCGGGGACTGCAGCACCGACTTGCCCGCCGGCACGTCCTCGCCGCCCGCGCGCCGCGCCGAACGTCCGCGCGACGGCGAGAACAGCAGGTCGCCGGGCTGGGCGCCGGGCAGGCGGGGGTTGGCGGCCAGCACCCGGGTGCCGGGCTGGTAGGTCATGTCGCCCAGTACGGTCTCGCGCGCCAGCAGGCCTTCGAAATCCAGCATGCGGCGCTGGCTGTCCAGCTGCATGTCCACCTTCAGCATGGGCATGCGCCCCACCTCCAGCGCCTCGCTGCCTTCGGTGCGCAGCAGCCAGCGCGGCGCGTCGGCGGCGCTGCCGCCATTGATGACCTTCAGCCAGGCGCCGGGCGGCACGGGCTGCTGGTTCAGGGTATTGCCGATGGCCAGATGGCAACTGGCAAAGCGCGGGCGGCCATCGTGCAGCACGAATTCAAGGCGGTGCCCATGCGCGCACAGCCAGCCGTCCTGCGCCTGGTCGCGCGCGATCTCCACCGACAGGGTCTCGGCCTGCTTGCTGCTGGCCGGGTAGCGGAACATGCGCGTGGCCGCGACGCCCTGGATGGAGGCGGGGTGGCTTTCGGGGAAGACGGCGAGATCGAACGATGCCAGATCGCCTGGCTTGGCCAGGCTGAGCACGGTGCCGGCCGGCATCTCCACTCCCGCCAATTGGGTGGACTGGGCCAGCACGGTCTTGCGGTCGGCGTCGGCCTGGGCGCTTTGCCGGGCCGAGAACCACAGGCTGAACTGCTGATAGGGAAAGATGGCGCCGACGATGGCAAGCAGGGCCATCAGGACGGCGCCGCCACGCCGGTGGCCGCCAAGCCATTCCCGGGCGCTGGACGTGGTGGCCAGCACGGCCAGCCAGGTCAGCAGCGTGGCCAGGCAGGCCAGCGAAGCTGCCATCAGCACGTAGAAATTACCGCCAGGAAGAGAAACCGGAATCATGGCGGCAATTATGCGCCAATCCGCAGGCGGACATGGGCGCCTGCGGGCGTTCAGTTCTTGGCGGATTCGGAGCGGGTCGCCACCACTTGCAGCTTGAGTTCGCCCAGGGCCTGGAACAGCGCGTTGCGGGTGCTTTCGGGCAGGTCGCCGAACATGGACTTGACCCAGGATTCGTGGGCGCGGGCCATGCGGGAGAAGCTCTTCTTGCCCAGCGGCGTAAGTTTGATGAGCGAGCTGCGGCGGTCGGATTCGACCTTGGTGCGCACCACCAGGCCTTCTTTTTCGAGCTGGTCGGTGATGCCGGTGATATTGCCGTTGGTGACCATCATGTGGCGCGACAGTTCGCCCATCTTCATGCCCTTGGGCGCGCGCTGCAATTGCGCCATCAGGTCAAAGCGCGGCAAGGTCGTGTCGAACTCATTGCGCAGGCGGCTGCGGATCTCGCTCTCGACGAGATTGGCGCAGGTCAGCATGCGCAGCCACAGGCGCAGCGCATGGTGATCGTCGGGCGCTGCGCGGGATTCCAGGTCGGGGGTGTCGGTCATGGCTATGGAAATTACCGGGAATGAGGGGCGGGCGCCAGATGCTGTCGATCGAGGATCGTCAGGCGGGCCGCGGCGTTGCCGGCGGCGCGCTTCTTGAGTATCGGCGGGATGTCGGGTACTGTCGCGCGAACGTCGCGCCGGGTATCCGGCACGGCGCGTTCATAGTTTGGGTGGAGGGTAACCATGGCGGTAGCTTATTAGTAAAAACCCTTTGGTAAAAACCCTAGACTTGTTTTGCCGAATACTTTAAACCTAAACTATGAAGCACGCCAGCCTTGGCTGTGCTGCACGAAGTTTTTCGAATCGCGATTTCAAAAAAGAACACCCTCTGCGCGGGCTCGCGCACGGAGCACACCACCATGCGTTTGATCACTTCCCTTCTGGCCGCCGCCGCCCTGGTACCGGCACTGGCCGGCGCCGACACCATCAAGGTCGGCATCGCCAACGACATCTCCGGTCCGTTCTCCGCCCTGGGCGCCGAAGCCCGCGACGGCTTCAACCTGGCCATCAAGCAACTGGGCAGCAAGCTGGGCGGGCAGCCCGCCGAATTCGTGCAGACCGACATGGGCGGCAACCCCGACCAGGCCCGCCAACTGGTGACGCGCTACATCCAGCGCGACAAGGTCGATTTCTTCACCGGCCCCATCGGCTCGAACGTGGCGCTGGCCGTGGGCCCCGCGCTGTTCGCGGCCAAGGTGCCGTACCTGTCGAACAACCCCGGCCCCAGCCAGTTCGCCGGCGCGCAGTGCAATGCGTACTGGTTCGGCACGTCCTACCAGAACGACGCCTTCCACGAAGCGGCCGGCAAGGTTGCGGCGGATCGCGGCTTCAAGAAGATGTTCATCATGGCCCCGGACTATCCGGCCGGCAAGGATGCGCTCAACGGCTTCAAGCGCGGCTACAAGACCGCCCCGGGCGACGAGGTCTACACCAAGCTCGGCCAGATCGACTACGCCGCAGAGTTGGCGCAGATCCGCGCCGCCAAGCCGGACGCCGTCTATATCTTCCTGCCGGGCGGCATGGGCATCAACTTCGTCAAGCAGTTCGTCTCGACCGGCCTGTCGCAAAGCGTCAAGCTGATCGGCCCGGGCTTCTCGGCCGACGAGGACGTGATCCAGGCCGTGGGCGAACCCATGCTGGGCATGTACAACACGGCGCAGTGGGCGCATGACCTGGACGTGCCGCAGAACAAGGCCTTCGTCGAAGCCTTCCGCAAGGAATACAACGGCCGCTACCCCTCGGTGTACGCTGCCCAGGCCTACGACGTGATCATGGCCATGGACGCTGCCGTCAAGCAGGCCGGCGGCAAGGCCTCCGACCGCGAAGCCATCGTGCGCGCGCTTGAAAAAGCCGACTACCCCTCGGTGCGCGGCAGCTTCACTTACGGCAAGAACCACTATCCCATCCAGTCTTATTACCTGCGTGTCGTCGACAAGGACGGCAGCGGCCGCATTACCAACAAGCTGGTGGGCAAGGTGTTCGACAAGTACCAGGACGTCTACGTCGGCGAATGTAAGCTGTAGAGGGAAAGACCCACCCCCGAAGCGCTGCGCGCTTCCCCCTCAAGGGGGCATGCCTGCGGACCGGCGAAGCCGGCTCCGCGGCATCTGGATCGGGTGGCACCGCAGCATGCGCCGTGCCTGGTGCGCGGACGCGATGCGCAATCAGATGGCTCTATTGATTAGGCCGCGAACCAGGCCATCGGCACTTCGCGGCAGGGGGAAGTCTTCATGACGTTTACGCTGATCGTCGAGCAATTGCTGAACGGTCTGCAGTTTGGGTTGATGTTGTTTCTGATCGCGGCCGGGCTGACCCTGGTGTTCGGCATCATGGACATCATGAATCTGGCTCACGGCTCGCTCTACATGGCCGGCGCCTATGTCGCCGCCGAAACCATGCAGCGCACAGGTTCATTCACCGCTGCCGTCCTGGTGGCGGCAGTCGCCACCGGCATCGTCGGCGTGGTGCTGGAACTCACGCTGATCCGCCGCCTGGCGCTGCGCGACCACCTGGCCCAGGTGCTGGGCACCTATGCCGTCATCCTCATCGCCAACGATCTGGTCAAGATGATCTGGGGGCCGGCCCCCGTCATGCTGAACATGCCGGCCGCGCTGTCCGGCCCGGTCCGGCTGCTGCCCGATCTGCTCTATCCCGCCTACCGCCTGATGATCATCGTGTTCGGTGTGGCCGCCGCCGCGGGCCTGTACTGGTTCGTGACGCGCACCCGTGCGGGCGTGCTGGTGCGGGCAGGGGCGTCCAACCGCCAGATGGCCACCCTGATGGGCGTGCGCGTGCCGCTGCTGTTCCTGGGCGTGTTCGTGCTGGGCGCCATGCTGGCCGCCGTGGCCGGCGCCTTGCTCGGCCCGATCACGTCGGTACAGGTGGGCATGGGCGAGGAAATCCTGATCCTGGTGCTGGTATGCATCGTGATCGGCGGCATCGGATCGATTCGCGGCGCCTTTGTCGGCGCGCTGTTGGTGGGCATGGTGGATACGGCGGGGCGGGCCTTCCTGCCCATGCTGCTGCGCCAGGTCTTTTCCCCGGCCGTGGCCTCCAGCGTCGGACCGACGCTGGCCGCCATTGCCATTTATGTATTGATGGCGGCAGTGCTGGTGTTCCGGCCCTCCGGCTTGTTTCCGGCGCGGGGTTGAGCATGAAATCCATGATCTGGACCGTGGTCCTGCTGGCCGCGCTGGCCGTATTCCCCCTGGTTGCGCCGGCGTTGGGCCTGGACTTTTACATTTCCTTCGTGCGGCGCGTGCTGATTTATGCGCTGGCCGCGACCAGCCTGAACCTGATCCTGGGCTATGGCGGCATGGTGGCGCTGGGACACGCGGCGTTCTTCGGCGCGGGCGCGTACGCGGTCGGCATCCTGGCCATGTCGGGCGTGACGTCCGCCCTGATCGTCTGGCCCGTGGCCATGCTGCTGGCGGCGGTGCTGGCCTGCATCACGGGGGCGATTTCGCTGCGCACCCGCGGCGTGTACTTCATCATGATCACGCTGGCCTTCGCGCAGATGCTGTTCTACATCTTCATCTCGCTGCGGCAGTACGGCGGCGAGGACGGGCTGAACCTGCCGGGCTACTCCAGCCTGCCGGGCATCGACCTGGCCAATGACGTCAGCTTCTATTACCTGGTGCTGGCGCTGTTCGCGCTGATCATGTGGGTGTTCGGCCGCGTGGTGACCTCGCGCTTTGGCACCGCCCTGCAAGGCATACGCGAAAACGAATCGCGCATGGAATCCATGGGTTATCCGGTCTATCGCATCAAGCTGATGGCCTTCACGCTGAGCGGCGCGGTGGCCGGCCTGGCCGGCGCGCTGCTGGCCAACCATAATCTCTTCATCTCGCCCAGCCTGATGCACTGGACCCAGTCGGCCAACCTGCTGATCATGGTGCTGGTGGGCGGCATCGGCCTGCGCTATGGCGGTGTGGCGGGCGCCGTGGTCATGCTGACCCTGGAGGAAGTGCTGCGCCTGTGGACCGAATATTGGCACCTGCCCCTGGGCGTGCTGCTGCTGTGCGTGGTGTTCGGCGCGCCGCGCGGTCTGGTCGGGCTGTTCGGCCCCTTGTTCAGCGGCCGCGCCGCTGCCACCCAATCCGGCAAGGCGGGATCATGAACGCAGCTGTAACGCCGGCCCTGCAGGCCACGGGACTGGTGCGCCGCTTCGGCGCGCTGGTCGCCACCGACAATGTGTCGCTGTCCCTGAACCCGGGCGAGATCCATGCCCTCATCGGCCCCAATGGCGCGGGCAAGTCGACGCTGATCCATCTGCTGTCCGGCACGTTGACGGCTGACTCGGGCAAGCTGACGGTAGGCGGACGCGACGTCACCAGCATGAACGCCCATCAGCGAGTGGCTGCCGGGCTGTCGCGGTCGTACCAGATCACCAATATCTTCAAGCAATCCTCCGTGCTGGACAACCTGGTGCTGGCGGTGCAGGCGCATGCCGGCAGCAGCTTCCGCTTCTGGAAGCCGCGCGCCGCCGAATCGGCCCTGTACGAGCAGGCGCGCGAGCTGGCCCGGGAATGCGCCATCGACGCCAGCCTGCTGGAACGCCCGGCCGGCACCCTGCCGCACGGCGAACAGCGCAAGGTCGAATTCGCGCTGGCCCTGGCCGCACGGCCTGCCGTCCTGCTGCTGGACGAACCCATGGCGGGCATGGGGCCCGACGAAACCGTGCGCCTGACCGAATTGATCGAATCCATGCGGGGCCGAGCCGCCATGCTGCTGGTCGAACACGACATGCAGGCGGTGTTCCGCCTGGCCGACCGCCTGTCGGTGCTGGTCTACGGCCGCGTCATCGCGACCGGCACCCCCGACGAAATCCGCGCCAACCCGGAAGTGCGGCAAGCCTACCTGGGCGACGAGGAGACCGCATGATGCTGACCATCGAATCCGCCAAGAGCGGTTACGGCGCCAGCCAGGTGCTGTTCGGCGTGGACCTGCAAATCGGCGCGGGCCAGGTCGTGACCTTGCTGGGCCGCAATGGCATGGGCAAGACCACGCTGCTGCGCACCTTGTTCGGCCAGTTGCCCCTGCGCGGCGGCAAGATCCAGTTCGCGGGCCAGGACATCAGCGGCTGGAGTCCGGACCGCATCGCGCGGGTCGGCATGGCCATCGTGCCGGAAGGGCGGCAGTGCTTCCCGAATCTGACGGTGCGCGAACACCTGACAGCCTTCGTCGCCTCCCGCAACCCGGACATCGGCGAACCCTGGACGCCCGAGCGCGTCTTTGAATTGTTTCCGCGCCTGCACGAACGCGCCCGCAACATGGGCAACCAGCTCTCGGGCGGCGAGCAGCAGATGCTGGCCATCGGCCGGGCGCTGGTCACCAATCCGCGGCTGCTGATCCTGGACGAGGCCACCGAAGGTCTGGCGCCCAAGATCCGCGAGGAAATCTGGAATTGCCTGGCGCGCCTGCGCCAGGCCGGGCAAACCATCCTGGTCATCGACAAATACGTCGAACGGCTGCTGAGCCTGGCGGACCGCCACGTGATCCTGGAGCGCGGCAAGGTCGTCTGGACCGGGGACTCCCAGGCCCTGGACGCGGATCGCGGCCTCTGGGAGCGCTATCTGGGCGTGTAGCAAGAAAGCTGCAATGTAAACAGGCAAACGCTGCCAGTCGTGAAATAAAAAGCAATAAATCGACATTTACATTGCAGTAGTGCAACTTAGGACGCCCGAGCGTCTTACAAGCGTTTGCTCCTGTTTCAATTGGATCCACTGTTCTCTACACTTGTCGCGCCGGACGTGCCTCGAGGGTACGCCTGCAACAGGCTCATGGCTGGACAAGCGGGGCAAGCGCGCGGCGAAACATCGTTACACAACGAAAGTCTGCCCATGCGTCCCCTTCACGCACGTTACGTCTTATCAGGCAGTAAGGAAGACTTTGCATGGCGAAATGGGGTTTGCGCAGAAAATCGTTGATGGCGCTGTTGCTGGCGTGCCTGGTTGCCCTGGCGCCGGCGGCCCTGATCGGCTGGCAGGTGCTGGACGGGGTCAGGGAGCACTTCGGACGGGCTTTCTCCGACAACTTCACGCAATTGAACCGCCAGCGCATCCTGGCGCCGGTGTCCCGTGAACTGGCCCTGTCGCAGCGGTTGGCGGATAGCGAGGTCACTCGCCGCTGGCTGCGGCACGAAAGCGATCCGGCCGCGCGCGAGCTGTTCTTTCGCGAAGCCGACGGCTACCGCCGCGATCTGCTGGGACGCGCCTACTTCATCGCCAGCGCCGCCTCGGGCAATTATTACTTCAACGACGACCAGCCCCTGTCCGAGACGCCGCGCTACACGCTGAGCAAAAGCGCGGCCGACGACGCCTGGTTCTACCTGACGCTGGCGTCTCCCGCCAAGTACAACATCAACGTCAACCCGGACCTGAAGCTCAAGACCACCAAGGTCTGGATCAACGTCCAGGTGCGCGACGGCGACCGGGTCATCGGCCTGACCGGTTCCGGTCTGGACGTAGGCGGATTCCTGCGTGAATTCGTCAACAGCGGCCAGCCCGGGGTCACGCCGATCATCGTCGACGAGGAAGGCGCGATCCAGGCCCACATGGACGCCTCGCTCATTGCCTACAACTCGGGCGCGGGCGGCGCTGCCCGCGGCACGGTGTTCAACCTGCTGGACGGCGGCGAGGGCCGCGCCGAGCTGGCCGCGGCCATGAAGGCGGCGCGGACCGACCCGCAGTCGGTGCAATCCGCCTGGGTCAAGATGGACGGCATCCGGCAGCTGGTGTCCGTAGCCTACATGCCGGAACTGCACTGGCACGTGCTGACGGTGGTGGACCTGGGCGCGGCCCGGGTACTGGACACGGATTGGCTCTGGCCCGCGGCGATCGGCCTGGTGGTGCTGTTCGCGGCCATGTTGCTGTGCTTCGGCTACGCCATCGAGCGCCTGATGCTGCGCCCCTTGCGCCGCCTGCAGCAGTCGGCGCGCGCCATCGCCGACGGCAGCTACGACGTGCGCCTGCCTCCGGGCGGCCAGGACGAAATCGGCGACCTCAGCCGCGCCTTCGGCGTGATGGCGGACAAGGTGCGCCAGCACACGGCTGAACTCGAAACCAAGGTGCGCGAGCGCACCTCCGAACTCGAGGACGCCAATCGCGCCATGGCCGCCGCGCACAAGAAAATCGACGACTCCATCGATTACGCCAGCCTGATCCAGCGCGCCATTCTGCCGGATCGCCAGCTTACCCAGTCCCTGGGCGCGCATCATTTCGTGCTGTGGAAGCCGCGCGACGTGGTGGGCGGCGACTTCTACGTATTCCGCTCCGACGGCGCCAACTGCCTGCTGGGCATCATGGATTGCGCCGGCCACGGCGTGCCCGGCGCATTGATGACCATGCTGGCCCGCGCCGCCATAGATCTGGCGATCACCGAGGCCGGCCCGGCCGACCCCGCCGCCATCCTGACCCGCACCGACAACGCCATCCGCGCCATGCTTGCCGACGCGCAATTGCCCCGTGCGCTGGCCACGAACACGGATGCGGCCCTGGTTTATATTGACCGCCAGGGCGGCCGGTTGCGCTATGCGGGCGCCAAGATCAGCCTGTACGCGAGCAACGGCGAGGAACTGCGCGAGGTGCCCGGCGGCAAGCGGGCGCTGGGCGACAAGCGCACCGAGACCTACGAAAACATCGAACTGCGGATGGAGTCCGGCTGGACCTACTACCTGGTCACGGACGGGTTCCTGGACCAGGCGGGAGGCGAACACGGCTTTGGCTTTGGCAATACCCGGTTCGCGGAAATGCTCAAGACGCACGCGCGCCGGCCGTTAACCGAACAGGCGGCCGCCTTTACCCAGGCGCTGGCAGAGTACCAAGGCGGGCGGCCGCAGCGTGATGACATCACCTTGCTGTCGTTCCGTTTCGAATAAACGTTATCAGGGCGGTTACCCCCATGAATGCCTCCGATCTTTACGCATTGGGCGAACGGTTCAACCAGAATCGCACTCTGTTGTGCTTCAACGGACCGACTTCCCGCAGCCTGATCGAGGAAATCGGCAATGCGCTCAAGAACTATCTGAACGCGGAGCACGCGCGGCCGGCCGAGGCCATGGACGTTTTCTCCGTCTACATCGAGATGATCCAGAACATCCGCCAGTACGCCGCGCTGCATGACGACCTGGACGCCTCGGCCACCGTGGTGATCGGCCGCCGCGATGAAAGCCGCTACGTGGTGTCGGCGGGCAACCTGGTCAAGGCGGAGGACGGCGAGGCGCTGGTCGCCCGCATCCAGGAACTGGCCGCGCTGGACAAGGCGGCGCTGAAGGCCGAGTACAAGGCGCAGCTGCACAAGCCGCGCGCCCAGGGCGTCGCCTCGGGCGCCGGCCTGGGGCTGATCGATATCGCCCGCCGCGCTGGCGCGCCGCTGGAGGCCAGCCTGACGCCCGCCGCAGCGCCCGGGCAGGCCTTCTTCAGCCTGAGCGTCGTGATCTGAAGGCGTGCCGGGCCAAGAATATATTTGGAGCAACTAATGAACGATTTGAATATTCCCGGGACCCAGTCCACGCCCGCCATCACCGCCGACACCGCTGCCGGCGTGCTGGCGATGCGCGGCGACTCCTATCCCGAGAATTCCTTCGAGCTGTTCGGTCCCGTCATCGAATGGGTCGAAGCCTATCTGCTGAGCAGCGCCGCGCCCCTGAAGCTGGAGCTGGAACTGCTCTACCTGAACACCAGCAGCATCAAGTCCGTCATGGACATCTTCGATCTGCTGGAGGCTGCCCACAACAAGGGCCGCGAGGTCAGCGTCACCTGGTTCTACGACATGCGCAATGAGCGCGTCGGCGAACTGGCCGAGGAATTCAAGGAAGACTGCACGTTTCCCTTTTCCGTTGTCGGCCGCCAATGAAATCCGACGCCGCCCAGCTGGACAAGCGCATCGCCGAATTGCTGGCGGATCCGGTCTATCAGGGCCATCCGTTGCATGAAGCGCTGGACGCGCTCTGGCGGCATACGGCCGAACAGATGGCGCGCATCGAGCGCGTGACCCAACTGTCGGACGCCTACCAGAGCATGGCGCACGAACGCGAGCTGGGCCTGTGCGACCGTTTCGACCGGCAACTGCGCCGGCTGACCCGCATCGCGCGCATCTCGGACCACTACCAGAACATGATGCGGGACCTGAACTCCGCATTGCAGGAAACCTCCAACCGCGATCCCTTGACCGGCCTCTTGAACCGGCGCGCCTTGATGGAAATGATCAAGCAGGAGGTCTTGCGCGTGTCTCGCGGCGGATCGACCTTCGTGGTGGCGATGCTGGACGTGGATCATTTCAAGTCGGTCAACGACCGCTATGGCCATGAAACAGGCGACCGCGCGCTGGTCGAGCTGGCCGGCGCGTTGGGCGACAACTTGCGTGAATACGATCTATGCGGCCGCTGGGGCGGCGAGGAATTCCTGGTGCTGCTGCCCAGCACCCAGCCCGAGGACGCCCAGCGCGTCATGGACCGGCTGGTTGGCGCGGTGCGCGCCTTGGCAATCACGGTGGGGGATGGCGTGTTGAGATTGACGGTCAGCATAGGCATGGCATATCACCAGTTGGGAGAAACCTTCTCTGAAACGCTCAGCCGTGCGGACCAGGCCTTGTACCTGGCCAAGCAGGACGGACGCGACCGCGTCGAACTCGGGTTTCCGAAGCGCAGATGAAACCGGATCAGCTGTTATCCGGCATGGAGCCCCATATGCTTGATTCTTATCCAGGCGTTACCGACGAGCGCCCTCAAGGCGCCGCGTGGCACTCCGCCACCTATCTGGCGTCCATGGATCGGGCGCTGCTGCTGTTCGATTTTGATCCGGCTGGCTCCTTGTTGAACGCCAACGCGAATTTTCTCGCCCTGGTCGGCCATGCCCGCGAAGAGGCCCTGGAGCTGCGCCATGACATGCTTTGCGACAGCATGGACGAAGGCAAGGGCATCGTCGGCGGCGAGCAGGTCTGGGCCAGGCTGCTGGGCGGCAAGCACTTCACCGGCACCTGCCGCTATCGCAAGAAGGACGGCGGCTTCGTCTGGATCGAAGCCACCTACATGCCCATCGCCGGCGAAGCCGGCGATGTCGTACGCATTTCCGTCATCTCCCGCAAATCCATCGCGGATGCCGACCGCCAGGAAGAGATCCGGCTCCTGTTGCTGGGCATCAACGAAACCGGCAATGCCGTTGCGGTGTCGGGCAAGGACGGCCGCATCCTCTACGTGAACGACGGCTTCCAGCGCATGCTGGGCTTTTCCCGCGGCGACGCCGTCAACCAGGAGCTGGGCGAACTGCTGGCCGGCGGCAGGCCGGACGGCGGCACGCGCGAAGAGCTGGGCCGCCGCATCGCCTGCCGCGAGGGCTACCACAAGGACGTGCTGGTCTACGATCGCGCCGGCCGCCCGCTGTGGGTGTCGGTGATGGCCAACTCCGTGTTCGACGAACGCGGCGCCCTGGTCAATATCGTGGACGTGCTGACGGACATCACGCCCACCAAGGTGCACGAAGTCTTGCAGCGCCGCGTGCTGCAAGCCATGGTCAATGAGGCCTCGGTGGTCGAGGTCATGAACATGGTGTGCCGCGAGGTCGAACGTCTGGCGCCCGAAGTCGCGGCCAGCGTCCTGCGGGTGGACGATGCCGGGCTGCTGCGGCCGCTGGCCGCGCCCAGCCTGCCGCAAGCCTACACCGACGCTTTGGACGGCGTGGCCATCGGGCCGCAGGCGGGCGCTTGCGGTACCTCTGCCTTCCTGGGCCGGCCGGTGATCGTGCCGGACATCTCCACCGATCCGCTGTGGGACGACTATCGCCACCTGCCGCTGCCGGACGACGTGAAGGCCTGCTGGTCGTCGCCGATCAAGTCCAGCGATGGCCGGGTCATAGGCACCTTCGGTTTTTATTTCCGGGAGCGGCGTCTGCCCGACGATTTCCATCACCGGCTGGTGGACGTGTGCGTGTACTTGTGCGCGCTGGCGCTGGAGCGCGAGGAGGCCCGCGCGCGTATCCGCCAGTTGGCGTTCTATGACGAACTGACCGGCTTGCCCAACCGCAACCTGCTGCTGGCGCAGGCCGAGCAGGCCATCGCGCGCGCTGAACCCGAGCGCAAGCGTGTCGCCATTCTGTTCCTGGACCTGGATCGCTTCAAGCAGGTCAACGATACGCTGGGTCATCCCATAGGCGATGCGTTGCTGCGCGACGTGGCGCAGCGCTTGCGCCGCCTGGCGCGCGCGACCGACATCGTGGGCCGCTTGTCGGGCGACGAGTTCGTGATGCTGATGCCGGACTTTGAACACGGTCGACTGACGACGGCGGCGGAGCATGTGCTGGTCGCCTTGGCTCAGCCGTTCTCGGTGGGCGGCATCACGCTCAATCCCTCGGTCAGCATCGGCATCAGCGTGTTCCCCGAGAACGGACGCGACATGGATACGTTGCTGCGCCATGCCGACATGGCGATGTACCAGGCCAAGACGGCGGGGCGCAACCGCATCTCTTTCTTCAGCGCCGAAATGAACCGGCAGGCGCAGGAGCGCCTGGCGCTGGAGGCCGCCTTGCGCGATGCGCTGGAGGCGAAGGCTTTGCGGCTGCACTATCAACCGCAGGTGGGGCTGAAGAACGGGCAGCTGTACGGGGTCGAGGCGCTGGCGCGCTGGCGTCATCCAACGCTGGGCGATATCTCGCCGGCGCGCTTTGTGCCGCTGGCCGAGGAATGCGGGTTGATCGGCGACCTGGGCGACTGGGCGGTGCACGAGGCTTGTTCGCAGTTGGCGGTCTGGCGGGCGAAGGGCCTGCGGGTGCCGTCGGTGTCGGTGAACCTGTCTGCGACGAATTTCCACAATCTGAATCTGCCGCGGTTGATCGAGGCGACGCTGGCCGAGTTCGGGCTGGCGGCGGCGGATCTGATGCTGGAGATCACGGAAGGCGTGGTGCTGGATGCGACGGCGGGTACGTTGCGGACGATCGCCGAGCTGCATCGCTTGGGGGTGCGGTTGTCGATGGACGATTTCGGGACTGGCTATTCCAGCCTGGGGCATTTGCGGCGACTGATCGTGGATGAACTGAAGCTGGATCGCAGTTTCGTGCAGGGGCTGGAGAGCGATGACGCGGCTCGGGCGTTGACCAGCGCTGTGATTCGTATCGGCGAGAGCCTGAGCCTGCCTGTGGTGGCTGAAGGCGTCGAGAACGAAGAGCAGCGGCGGTTTTTGATTGAGCAGGGGTGTGCGGCGGGGCAGGGGTTTTTGTTTTCGCCGCCGTTGCCGGCAGCTGATCTTGAGGAGTGGCTGCGGGGGCGGCCGTAGGTTTTCTGGTTGCTTTTGCTGCTGCTTCTGCTTCTGTGGCTTCTGTTGGTTCTTAAGACGCCAGTCGCGTCGGGGGCCGGCGGGACGCGGGGCAACGATTGCGGTCCGGAGCGTTCGCTCCGGACTTCCCCATCCTCATCCTCGTCACCGCCTGCGGCGGTTCCTTCGGATTCCGTCGGGCTTATCGACGCCCCGCGCCCCGCCGGCCCCCGACGCGACTGGCTCGGCTGGTTGGATCTTTACGGGCGCTGGGGCGGGTGGTTTGCTTGGCGTTCTTGGCGCCGGTAGCGGTTGGCGGAAGATCTTGCGGGGCCCGCCCCAGATCGGCCGCGCGGGCGGCCGATCTGGGGCTTACGTTTGGTCTTGCTACTGCTACTGCTACTGCGCCCGTGACACCGACAGCGATTGCGATTGCTGCCGCGGGCGCTCCGAACTGGTGCCAACGGGCTGCCGTGTCTTGCCCGTGGCGCGCCTGCCTCTTACTTCGATGCCACCGTTTCCGGCGGCACCGCGTTCTCCCAGCCGCCGCCAATTGCGCGGATCAGGCCTACGGCCGAGCGCGCTTGTTCACCGCTGAGCTGCACGGCGACGCGTTGCTGCAGCAGGACGCTGCGATCGGCTTCGATGACGTCCAGGTAGCTGATGGAGCCTTCGCGGTACTGCGTGTGCGAGAGCTTGGCGGCGCGGGCGGCTGCGTCGACGGCTGCGTCTTGCGCCTTGGTCTGGTCGGCCAGGATGCGCAGGTTGGCCAGGTTGTCTTCCACTTCGCGGAACGCGTTCAGCACGGTCTGGCGGTAGACGGCGACGTCTTCCTCGTAGACGGCGCGGGCGCGGTCCAGGCCGGCCTGGCGGCGGCCGCCGTCGAAGATGGGCATGGACAGCGCGGCGCCGACCAGCGGGCCCAGCAGGAAGGTGCGGCTGGACCACTGGAACAGGTTGCCCAGGTCCGAGGACTCGTAGCCGAAGGCGCCGGTGATGTCCAGGCGCGGGAAGAACGCGGACTTGGCAGCGCCGATGCGGGCGTTGGCGGCGGCCATGGCGCGTTCGGCGGCGGCGATGTCGGGGCGGCGTTCCAGCAGCGTGGATGGCAGGCCGGCGGGGATCGACAGCGCGACCTTCTGGATGGGCTGCTCGGGCATGGCGAAGTCTGACGGGGCGCGCCCCAGCAGCACGGCCAGCGCGTGCTCGGAGGCGGCGCGGCGGCGGTCGATGCCCAGGGCTTCGGATTGCGCGCTGGCAAGTTCGGCCTTGGCGCGGGCCAGGTCGAGTTCGCTGATGTCGCCGGCGTCGTAGCGGCGCTGGATCAGTTGCAGGGTGTCGGTGCGCAGCTTGACCGTCTGGCGGTATAGCTGCGATTCGGCGTCCTGTTCGCGCACCAGGAAGTAGGTGGTGGCGACGTCGGCCTGCAGGGCCAGCAGCACGGAACGGTACAGGGCCTCGCTTTGCTGGGCGTCGGCGCTGGCGGCGTCGTAGGTGGAGGCGACGCGGCCGAACAGGTCGGCTTCGTAGGAAACGGCACCTTGGGCGCGCCAAGTCGTGACCGGGCTGGTCGAGGTGCCGTCGGGCAGGCCCTGCGACACGGCCGAGGGGCGCTGGCGGTTGGGGCCGAAGGCGGCGTCCAGGTTGGGGAAGAAGCCGGCGCGGGCTTCGCGTTGCAGCGCGCGCGATTGGGTCAGGCGGGCGGCGGCGGCCTGCAGGTTCTGGTTGGCCTTTTGGGCTTCTTCCTGCAGCTGGTTCAGCCCTTCGTCGCCGAACACTTTCCACCAGGCGCCGCGCAGCGCGTCTTCCGACGGTTCGGCGGTCTTCCAGGTGCCGGCCTCGGAAGCGGGCAGGGCGGCTTCCTTGAAGGCCGCGGGCACCGCGGCCGAGGGGCGTTCGTAGGTGGGGCCCACCGCGCAGCCGGCCAGCACGAGCAGGACGGCAAGCAGGGCGGAACCGCGGGTCAGTCTTTTGATCATGATGACTATTCTCTTGTGGGCGCCTTCCGCCTAGGGGGCGGAAGGCGCTGTCTAGCTACTGTGGTGAGCCGGCTCAGGCGTGATGTTGCTGGGCGGGTTGCGCGTTCGGGGCCACGTGCGGGACGCACACGGGAGCCTCGTGCGGCGCGGCGGAGTGCAGCGTCTTGCCGCCCAGCGTGCGCAGCAGCACGTAGAACACGGGGGTCAGGAACAGGCCGAACAGGGTCACGCCCAGCATGCCGAAGAACACCGCGATGCCCATGGCCTGGCGCATTTCAGAACCCGCGCCCGAGGACAGCACCAGCGGCACCACGCCCATGATGAACGCGATGGACGTCATCAGGATGGGGCGCAGGCGCAGGCGGCTGGCCTCGATGGCGGCGTCCAGCGGACTGCGGCCGTTCATTTCCAGTTCGCGGGCGAACTCCACGATCAGGATCGCGTTCTTCGCCGACAGGCCCACCAGCACCATCAGGCCGATCTGCGTGAAGATGTTGTTGTCGTTGCCGGTCAGGTAGACGCCCGTCAGCGCGGCCAGGATGCTCATCGGCACGATCAGGATCACGGCCAGCGGCAGGGTCAGGCTTTCGTACAACGCGGCCAGCACCAGGAACACCAGCAGCACGCTGATCGGGAACACCCACAGGCCCGCGTTGCCCGCCAGGATCTGCTGGTAGGTCAGGTCGGTCCACTCCATCTTCATGCCGCGCGGCAGGGTCTCGGCGGCGATGCGCTCGGCCGCGGCCTGGGCCTGGTCGGACGAGTAGCCGGGCGCCGGACCGCCGTTGATGTCGGCGGCGGTGTAGCCGTTGTAGCGCACCACCATTTCCGGGCCGAAGGTCTGGTTGACGGTGACGAGCGAGGACAGCGGCACCATTTCGCCGGCGACGTTGCGGGTCTTCAGTTGCAGAATGTCGTCGGCGTGCGCGCGGAATTGCGCGTCGGCTTGCGCCCGCACCTGGAAGACGCGGCCGAAACGGTTGAAGTCGTTGACATACATCGAGCCCAGGTAGATCTGCATGGTGTCGAAGACTTCCGTCACCGGCACGCCCAGTTGCTTGGCCTTGACGCGGTCCAGGTCCACGTCCAGCTGCGGCACGTTGATCTCATAGCTGGAGAAGGCGGGGCCCAGTTCCGGCGTCTGGCGCGCCTTTTCCAGGAAGGCTTGCTTGGCCTTGTCCAGTGCGGCGTAGCCGGCGGCGCTGCGGTCTTCGATCTGGAACTTGAAACCGCCCAGCGTGCCCAGGCCCATCACGGGCGGAGGCGGGAACACGGCGATGAACGAGTCCTGGATGGCCGCGAACTTCTGGTTGAGCGAGCCCGCGATGGCGTCGCCCGACAGCGCGGCGTTCTTGCGCTCTTCGAAGGGCTTGAGCATGACGAACACGATGCCGGCGCTCGAACTATTGGTGAAGCCGTTGATCGACAGGCCGGGGAAGGCGATGGTGCTCTGTACGCCGGGTTCCTTCAGGGCGATGTCGCTCATGCGGCGGATCACCGCGTCCGTGCGGTCCAGCGAGGCGCCGTTGGGCAGCTGCG
The DNA here is from genome assembly GCF_902859735.1 of Achromobacter aegrifaciens. GTDB lineage: Bacteria > Pseudomonadota > Gammaproteobacteria > Burkholderiales > Burkholderiaceae_B > Achromobacter > Achromobacter aegrifaciens. The sequence goes on from NZ_CADIJY010000001.1 coordinate 489,988, forward strand.
TGAAGGCGATCAGGTACTGCTTGTCCTGCGCGGGCACGAAGCCGCCGGGCACCAGATAGGAGACGCCGACGGTGGCGGCCACCAGCACGGCGTACACGCCCATGGCGCTGGCCTTGCGGCGGATCACTTTGGTGACGCCCGTGCCGTACGACTCGGACGCGCGGCCGAACATATTGTTGAACCAGTTGAAGAAGCGGCCGAAGACGCGGTTCATGCCACGGGTCAGCCAGTCGGGCTTGTCGTGGTGGCTCTTGAGCAGGATGGCCGACAGCGCGGGCGACAGGGTCAGCGAGTTGAAGGCCGAGATCACCGTCGAGATGGCGATGGTCATGGCGAACTGCTTGTAGAACTGGCCGGTCAGGCCCGTCATGAAGGCCAGTGGCACGAACACCGCGCACAGCGTCAGCGCAATGGCGATGATGGGGCCGCTGACCTCACGCATGGCGCGATAGGTCGCATCGCGCGGACTCAGGCCTGCGGCGATGTTGCGCTCCACGTTTTCCACCACCACGATGGCGTCGTCCACCACGATGCCGATGGCCAGCACCATGCCGAACAGCGACAGCGCGTTGATGGAATAGCCGAACATCAGCAGCAGGGCGAAGGTCCCCACGATGGACACGGGCACCGCCAGCAGCGGGATGATGGACGCGCGCCAGGTCTGCAGGAACAGGATCACCACCAGCACCACCAGGGCGATCGCTTCCAGCAGCGTGGTCACCACGGCTTTGATGCTGGCGCGCACGAATTGGGTGGGGTCGTATTCGATGCGGTATTCCACGCCCGGCGGGAAGTCCTGCGACAGCTCGGCCATGGCGGCGCGCACCTGGCTGGACACGTCCAGCGCGTTGGCGCCGGGCGACTGCATGATGCCCATGCCCACCGCCTGCTTGTTGTCCAGCAGCGACCGCAAGCCGTATTCCTGCGCGTCCAGTTCCACGCGGGCCACGTCCGACAGGTAGGTCACCGCGCCATCGGGCGAGGTCTTCAGGATGATGTCGCGGAATTCCTCTTCGGTCTGCAGGCGGCCGCGGGCATTCACGTTCAGCTGCAGCGGCACGTCACCCAGCGTGGGGGACGCGCCGATGACGCCGGCGGCGACCTGCACGTTCTGTTCGCGGATGGCGGCGACAACTTCGCTCGCGGTCATGCCGCGCTGGGCGACTTTCTGCGGGTCCAGCCAGACGCGCATGGAATAGTTGCCCGAGCCCCACACCGTCACTTCGCCCACGCCGGTGATGCGGGCGAGGCGATCCTTGACGTTCAGGATCGCGTAGTTGCGCAGGTAGGTGATGTCGTAGCGGTCATTGGGCGAGATCAGGTGCACCACCAGCGTCAGCGTGGGCGAGCTCTTGGCCGTGGTCACGCCCAGGCGCTGCACGTCCGGCGGCAGGCGCGGCAGCGCTTGCGACACGCGGTTCTGCACCAGCTGCTGCGCCTTGTCCGGGTCCACGCCCAGCTTGAAGTTGACCGTCAGGGTCAGGTTGCCGTCGCTGTTGGCCTGCGACTGCATGTACAGCATGTCCTCGACGCCGTTGATGGATTCCTCCAGCGGCGAGGCCACGGTTTCGGCGATGACCTTGGGGTTGGCGCCTGGATACTGCGCGCGCACGACCACGGACGGCGGCACCACTTCCGGATACTCGGAGATGGGCAGCTGGAACATGGCCAGCAGGCCCGCCAGCAGCACCAGGACCGACAGCACGCCGGCGAAGATCGGCCGGTCGATGAAGAATTTCGAGATATTCATGGACGTTCTCGTTAGACGCGCCGGCTCAGTTCAGGGTGGCCGAGGCGGTCTTGACCGGGTTGCGTTGGGCCGCAACCATGGGGACGACGGTGGGGGTCACGGCATCGCCGGGACGGATGCGCTGCAGGCCGTTGACGACGATGCGTTCGCCGGCGGCCAGGCCCGAATCGACCACGCGCAGGCCTTCCTGGTTGGCGCCCAGCTTGACCTGGCGGTAGACGGCATGGTTCTTGTCGTCCAGCACCAGCACGTAGCGCTTGTCCTGGTCGGTGCCGATGGCCTTTTCGTCGATCAGCACGGCCTGCCGCGGTTCGCTGCCGCCCAGGCGGACGCGGGCGTACAGGCCGGGCAGCAGCTGGCCGTCGGCGTTGTCGAACTCGGCGCGCACGCGGATCGTGCCGGAGGTGGTGTCCAGGCGGTTGTCCACGGACTGCACGACGCCGGTGCGCGAATAGCCTTCCTCGTTGGCCAGGCCCAGCTCCACCGGCACGGCGCCGGCGCGGCCGCCGCGCGCAGGGTTCACATAGCGCAGGAAGGTTTGTTCATCCACGTCGAACGATGCGTACATCTTGGACACCGACACCAGGCGGGTCAGCGGCACGGAGCCGGCGCCAGCCGCCACCACGTTGCCCACCGTGACCTCGGCGCGCGACACGCGGCCGTCCACCGGGGCTTCGATGCGGGTGTAGCCGAGGTTCAGCTTGGCATAGTCCAGCGCCGCCTGGGCGCCTTGCAGGTTGGCGGCGGCTTCGCGTGCGGCGTTCTGCTTTTCCTCGAAATCGCGGCGGGCGATGGCGTTGTCTGTCAGCAGGCGCTGGCCGCGGGCCAGTTCGCTGGCGGTATACGAGGCGCGGGCCTTCGCGGCGGTCAGGGCGGCGGCGGCGCGGTCCACCTCGGCCGCGTAGGGACGCGGGTCGATGGTGAAGAGCACGTCGCCCTTCTTGACGATGCTGCCGTCCTGGAAGTGCACGGCGGTCAGGGTGCCCGACACCAGGGGACGGATGTCGACGCGGTCGATGGCTTCCAGGCGGCCGGAGTAGCGCTGCCAGTCCACGATGGTCTTGTTCAGGACCTCGGCCACTTCGACTGGCGGCGCCGTGGGGGCAGTCTGCGCCTGCGCCGCATTGGCGCCAGCGGGAGCGCGGAAGAGGGCATAACCGCCGCCAGCGGCGACGATGGCGGCAAAGACGGCGAGCACAGCAATACGATTGCGCGAAACCATGGTGTTTCCTTGAGAGATGATGGGGCGAAAGCGCGCTTGCCTGGATGAGCCTGGGGGCGGAGGCGGCTGCGGCGGCCTGGGGCAGGCCTGTCCTCGGGATCCGGCGGAAATGCTGCAATGCAGCATGCAATGCTGCTGCGCATCCCAGGCAAAGGCGCCTGATCGGGGCGGGTCTTTGCGGGTGCCGGAATCTGAGGATAGGCTTGCCCTTTGATGGCGCCTGGCGGCAAGGGCACTTCAAGATGGTTTGCATTCTGAGCGGTTTAGGGGGTCGGATAAACCCTGATGTTTCGGCAACACTAGTCGTAAGGATCGACTAATCAATGCCGAAATCGGGTTATGCTCCGTCCACACCGACTATTTCCCCTAAAGGACACCGTCGCCATGGACCGTTTTCAGGCTATGCAGGTGTTTGTGCGCGTCGTGGACGCCAATAGCTTCACCCGGGCGGCCGACAGCCTCTCGCTTCCGCGCACCACCGTCACCACCATCATCCAGAACCTCGAACGCCTCTTGGGCGTGCGCCTGCTCAACCGCACCACGCGCCGTATCGGCCTGACGCCCGACGGCGCGGGCTATTACCAGCACTGCGTGCGCATTCTGGCCGACGTCGAGGAAACCGAGGCCTGCTTCCAGGAAGCGGCCCTGCGCCTGAAGGGCAGGCTGCGCATCGATGCCCCAACCTGCATCGGGCGGCTGATCCTGATCCCCTCATTGTGTGATTTCCACGACAAATACCCCGACGTGGAGCTGGTGCTGGGCCTGGGCGACCGCCCGGTCGACATGGTGCAGGAGGCCGTGGATTGCGTGATCCGCGCCGGCGACCTGGAGGATTCCAGCCTGGTCGCGCGCCGCATCGGCACGCTGCAGAGCGTGACCTGCGCCTCGCCCACCTATGTGGCGCGCCATGGCTTGCCGCAGAGCATCGACGAACTGCGCGACCATCACGCCGTGCACTATTTCTCCAGCCGTACCGGCCGCAATTGCGCCTGGGATTTCCGGGTCGACGGCAAGCACCAGGAAGTCGAAATGAAGGGCGTGGTGTCGGTGAACGAATCCGGCGCCTACCTGGATTGCGGGCTCAAGGGCTTCGGCTTGATCCAGACACCGCGTTACATGGCGCTGCCGCACCTGCAATCGGGCGAACTCATCGAGGTGCTGCCGCAATGGAAGCCCAGCCCCACCGCGATTTCGGTGCTGTATCCGCAAAGCCGCCAGCTGTCGCCCAAGGTGCGCGCCTTCACCGACTGGGCCGCTGAATTGTTCGCCAGCTGCCCGCTACTGAGCGGCCGCGACGAGACCGATCCGGCCGCGGCCAGCTGCAGCGTCTACGCCCGCGGGGCCGGCCAGGCGAACGCCGCGTCGTCCGCCGCGCCCAGGCCTGCGCTGGAGGAATACCTGCCGCCGCGCCGCCGTACCGCGCGCGAAGAGGCCGCGGAGTACGCGTTGTAAGCGCATGGCGTGGGGGGCGGATCCGCCCTCCACCTGGGGAATCACGGGAAACCCCGTAGTAAATACAGACCTTGCGTCCCTCGAATTGCATGAAACGTCTGTATAGTCCGACAGTCAAAGCCTACAACGTCCTTACTGTCGATCCGCTCCATGCAGCCTGTACTACCCGCTTACCTGATCGCCCGTTGGCTTTTGTTGCTCGTGCTGTTGGCGGGGGTGTACTTCCTCAGCGGTTTCCTGGTCCCCGCGCTCGCCGCACTCATCATCGGCCTGGCCAGCTGGCCCTTGTACCAGCGGCTGGTCGCGCGCTGCGGCGGCCGCAACGCGCTGGCAGCCTCGCTGGCGCTGCTGGTGGTGATCGTCGTGCTGATCGTGCCGATGTCGTTCGCGCTGTCCTACGCCATCAAGGAAGCCAGTACCTTCTTCGCCTGGGCCATCGCCGCCAACCGCCATGGCGTGGCCGTGCCCAACTGGATCACCTCCATGCCTGTAGTGGGCGAGCGCCTGAGCCAGTACTGGGAATCCTATATCGGCCAGCCCCATGCGCTGGGCGCCCTGGTCGAGGCCGTCAGCGGCGAGCATCTGGGCAATATCTACCGGATGGTCCTGGCGGCCACGGGCAATGTGTTCCAGTTGCTGCTGACCGTGCTGTTCATGCTGATCACGCTGTTCTTCGTCTACAAGGACGGCATCCGCATGGTGGCCCAGCTGGACGTGCTGGGCGAACGCATCCTGCCTGCCCGCTGGCAGCGCTTTTCGCGCGTGGTGCCGGCCACCATCAACTCCACCGTCACCGGCATGGGCCTGATCGCCCTGGGCGAGGGCGTGGTGCTGGGCATCGCCTACTGGGTGGCGGGCGTGCCGTCGCCCGTGCTGCTGGGCGTGGTCACCGGCTTCATGGCGCTGATACCCGGCGGCGCGCCGCTGTCGTTCACGCTGGTGTCGCTCTATCTGGTCGGCTCGGGCCATCTGGTGGCGGGCATCGCGCTGATGGTGTGGGGCAGCGTGGAACTCTTCATCGTCGACAAGACCCTGCGTCCGCGGCTGGTGGGCGGGCCGGTCAAGCTGCCTTTCCTGCCGACCTTCTTCGGGTTGGTGGGGGGCGTGAAGACGATGGGCATCGTCGGGCTGTTCGTCGGCCCCGTGCTGATGGCCCTGCTGGTGGCGGTGTGGCGCGAATGGGTGCACCATGAGGTGCAGGAACGCGATGCCGCCCGCATCAATCCTCCCGCCCAACCCCCTGCTGCTTGAATGCCATGTTGTTGCCTGATGACCAAATAGCCGTCCTGCGCGAGCAGGGCTTCGTGGTGGCGCGCCAGTTCGCCAGCCCGGAACAGGTGGCGGCGCTGCGCGCCGTTGCCGAACGCCATTTGCGCGACCACGTCGCGCCCATCGAATACGAAGCCGACCTGCGCTATCCCGGCGCGCCCGAGTCGCGCGCGGCCGAAGGCGGGCTGACCGTGCGGCGCCTGCTCGGCGCCTATGGCCGCGACCCCTTGTTCGCGCAATGGGCCGCCGATTCCCGCATCGGCCAGTGGCTGGGACGCTACTTCGGCGAAACGCCGGTGCTGTCCACCGTGCATCACAACTGCGTGATGACCAAGCATCCGGCCTATGGCAGCCTGACCGGCTGGCACCAGGACATCCGCTATTGGTCGTTTTCCGACACCGATCTGGTGTCCACCTGGCTGGCGCTGGGCCCGGAAACGCGCGCCAACGGCGGCCTGTCCTTCATCCCGGGTTCGCACGCGGCCGCCTTCGCGCCGGAACAGTTCGACCAGCAGAAGTTCTTCCGCGACGACGCGCCCCAGAACGCCGAGTGGATCGCCCGCGCGGTCTGCCCCGAACTGCAGGCGGGCGACGTGGTGTTCTTCCATTGCCGCACCCTGCATGCCGCCCAGGGCAACGCCAGCGACCGCGTGAAGCTGTCGCTGGTGCATACCTACCATCCACAGTCCTGTCATCCGCTGCCGGGTACGCGCTCGGCCAGCCAGCCGGGCGTGCCGCTGACGGTCCCGGCCGCCTGATGCTCTGAGTCAGCGCCGCATTCTGCGGCGCTGTTCCTTTCTCGATCAGCCGCTACTGCGGCCCGTGCTGTCCGCCTGAAATCTTTCCGGGCGCGGCCCCGCATGCGCCGACTTTCCCGGTCCGGGTTCGTGTCCTGACGGGATCTTTCCCCTTGATTGTCGACCACTGCGCCCGCTCGCTGGCGGGCTCGGCTGCGGGCGCTTTTTCCGGTGCTGAGAGGGCCTGCGCCAAAAAATGGGCCTAGTCCTATGTCTTGCCCGGATCGGAGAGGACTAGCCCGATGGGCGGCCTGCGCTGCGAAATCTACGATGCAGTTGTTGAGTACGCGAGCTGAAAAAGACCTGTCCCCAACGGTCCCTCATGCACTAGCGCACGCAGCAAAGATCCGCCCGCAAAGGCGATTTCCCTCACCTCAAAAACCCCAACTTAAAAGACTCATCATGAAAAAGACCCTCCTGACCGCTGCTCTGGCCATCGCCGGCCTCGCCTCTTTCGCCAGCGCCCACGCCGCCGACGGCACCATCGAATTCACCGGCAACATCACCGCCAACACCTGCGTCATCAACGGCGGCAACGGCGGCGAGAACTTCACCGTGGCCCTGCCCACCGTGTCGGCCAAGACGCTGGAAACCGCAGGCGCCACCGCCGGCCGTACGCCGTTCAAGATCGCGCTGAGCAGCTGCACCACCGACCAGCCGGTTTCGGTCCACTTCGAAGGCGGCCCCACCGTTTCGCAAACCACCGGCCGTCTGATCGTTGACGCCGGCGGCGCCGAGAAAGTCGAACTGGGCCTGCTGAACAACTCGTTCGGCGAAATCATGGCCGGCGCGGCCATCGGCCAGCAGAACTCGCAGACCGTGACGCTGTCCGGCGGCAAGGCTGACCTGGACTACTTCGTCGAGTACCACTCGCTGGGCAACGCCACCGCCGGCGCCGCCAACTCGCGCGTGCAGTACTCGATCTCCTACGAGTAATGCGCCGACTCGGCGGCTGCCTCCCCGGGGCCGCCGAGACAGGTGTTTCCCTGCAAGCCGTCTCACCCCGCTCCCCGAGACGGCTTGGAAGGAAACCGACCATAGACGCAGCATCCACCACCAAGGGCTACATCATGAAAACTCTACGCCGCACCCTGATGGCCGCCGCAACGCTTGCCGCGGGCTGTTTTGCACTCCAGGCGCAGGCCAGCGTCGTTATTGCCAGCACGCGTGTGATCTATCCGGCGCAGGAGCGCGAAGTCACCATCAAGCTGAGCAACGACGGCCGTACGCCTGCCCTGGTTCAGTCGTGGCTGGACGACGGCAGCATCACCGACGCGCCGGAAACGCTGAAGGTCCCCTTCGTGCTGACGCCCGCCATCTTCCGCGTGGATCCCGGCAAGGGGCAGACCCTGCGTCTGATCCACACCAAGGAATCGATGCCGCAGGATAAGGAAAGCATGTACTGGCTTAACGTGCTGGAAGTCCCGCCCAAGGCTCAGGCCGGCGAAGACGCCAATCGCCTGCAGCTTGCCTTTCGCACGCGCATCAAGGTGATGTATCGCCCGCAAGGCCTGCCGGGCCAGGCAGACGAGGCGCCGGCGCAGCTGCGTTGGGAGGTCGCTCCCGCCGCGGCCGGCAAAGGCTATGCGCTGAAGGCCAGCAATCCCACGCCCTATGTCGTGAACCTGGGCAAGATCAGCCTGCAGTCTGGCGGCCAGACCTTCGATGCCGGAGCCGGTTACGTCAAGCCGGGCGACTCCACGTTGTTTCCCCTCGCGGGAATGACATCGGCGCCGGCAGGCGGTGCCCAGGTCAAGTTCAACAGCATCAACGACTGGGGCGCGAACGTCGAAGGCTCCCTGCCGCTCATGTCGGGACCCGCGTCCTCCCTGCGCTAGGTCGCAAGGCCGCGCAAGCGCGCGGCGCCCATCTCACCAAACTCCCTTAGTGATGGATGCTGGCAACGGCATCCGCGGGGAGAGTGTTGTCCAGCGTTTTCATCGAATCCACTCTTTCAGCTCCGCCGTCATGAAGAAAACCCTTTCGAAGCTCCTGCATACGCGAGATAGCGTCAGTCTGCGTCTGACCCCTCTTTGCGCGGCACTGCTGGTGGCCCTGGTTGCGCATGAGCGGGTGGCGCAGGCCGCCGAGGCCGACGCATCCGGAACGATGGTGGCTTCGGTGGAATTCGAGGATGCTTTCCTGATGGGCGGTTCGGGCCAGCGCACCGACCTGTCGCGCTTCGCCAAGGGAAACATGGCCGCGCCCGGCAACTATTCGGTGGACTTGTTCATCAACCAAAGCTATGTGGGCCGCGTCGATGTGCCGTTCGCGGCGGTTGCCGGCGAGGCGGCGGCGCAGCCCGTGTTCGACCGTCAGCTGTTGCAGCGCATCGGCGTTGACCTGGGCAAGCTGCCCGCCGAGGCGACCGCAAAGCTGGCGCAAGACGCCAGCCTGCGCCTGGACGAGATCGCCGCGGACGCCGGCAGCGATTTCGACTTCGGCGACCAGCGCCTGGACCTCAGCATTCCCCAGGCCTCCATGAGCCGCCACGCCCGCGGTTACGTCAGTCCGGAACTATGGGACTCAGGCGTCAACGCGGCCATGGTCGATTACGACTTCAACCTGTACAACTACCGCAACAAGGCGTTTGGCGGCACGCAGCGGCAGGGCTATCTGGGCTTGCGCGCGGGCGTCAACCTGGGTGATTGGCGTCTGCGCCACAACGGCTCCTATTCTTTCGATTCCCAGGGCCAGCGCCAGTACCAGAACATCTCGACTTACGCGCAGCGCGAAATCGTTGCGCTGTCGTCCCAACTCACCTTGGGCGAAGCCTATACCAGCGGCGAACTGTTCGAGTCCACGCCCTTCAAGGGCGTACGCCTGGCCAGCGACGATCGCATGCTGCCCGACTCGATGCGCGGCTACGCGCCCGTGGTGCGCGGCATGGCCAACAGCAACGCGCGGGTCACCATCCGGCAGAACTCGGTCGTTATTTACGAAACCACGGTGGCGCCGGGGGCCTTTGAAATCACCGACCTGTACGCCACCGGCTACGGCGGCGACCTGGATGTGTCGGTGCAGGAAGCCGACGGCAGCGTGCGCAGGTTTTCGGTGCCCTACGCCGCCGTGCCGATGTCGCTGCGCCCGGGCGTGAGCCGCTATAGCGTGGTCGGCGGCGCCGTGCGCAACAAGCAATTGTCGAAAAGCCCGCATTTCCTGCAGGCTACTTACCAACGCGGCCTGTCCAATCTGGTCACGGGTTATGCCGGCGCCACGGTGGCGCAAAACTACACCTCGGTCTTGTTGGGCGGGGCCCTGAATACGTCGGCCGGAGCGTTCGGCCTGGACGCGACCCAGTCGCGCCTGTCGCAGGCAGACGCCACGCATACCGGCACCAGCATGCGCGCCAGCTATGCAAAGAACCTGCCCAACACTGGCACCAACGTCTCCATCGCGGCGTACCGCTATTCCACCAGCGGCTTCTACGGCCTGAACGAAGCCATGAATTCGCTCTACGGCTATGGCCAGTACCGTTATACCGGCAGCATGGTGCGCGAGCGCAACCGCGCCTCGATCATGCTGAGCCAGCAGTTGGGCGGGCAGCGCGGCAGCATCAACCTGACCGCCTCGGGCGTGGACCATTGGAACCGCGATGGCCGCGACGTGAACTACAGCATCGCCTATGCGAACCGGTACAAGACCGTGGGCTACAACATCAGCGTCCAGCGTCAGCGCGACAGCCGACAGCAGATGGGCACCGCGGTCTACGCGACCATCAGCATTCCGCTGGGCAAGAGCAATCCGCTCAGCCTGTCGACCAATGCCGGACGCGACTCCGACGGCCGCTTGCGGGTGCAAAGCACGTTGTCCGGCTCCACGGGCGAGGACAATGATCTGTCCTACAGCCTTAGCGCCGACCATGCTTCCGGCGGTTCGGGCGACAGCATGAACGGCGGCAGCGCCAGCGTGCTTTACCGCGCGCCGGTCGCCGAATTCACGGGCAGCGCAGGCGTGGGTACGGGCTATTCGCAAAGCTCGGTAGGCGTGCGCGGGGCGCTCGTCGCGCATCCGGGCGGCCTTACGCTGTCGCAGCCGCTTTCGGAAACCTTCGGCATCGTTGAAGCGCCCGACGCCGAAGGCGCGCGTCTGCTCAATGCCTCGGGCGTGCGCGTCAACAGCCGTGGATATGCCGTCGTGCCGCATCTGACGCCGTATCGCATGAACACGGTGGAAATCGATCCCAAGGGGCTGTCCACCGATGTGGAACTGCAGGTCACCAGCCAGCAGGTGGCGCCGCGCGCCGGTGCGGTCGCGATGCTGCGGTACGCCACGGTCTCGGGGCGGTCGGCCATGCTGCAGGTGCTGAAAGCCGATGGCAAGCCGCTGCCGTTCGGCGCCAGCGTGGTGGATGAACATGGTGTGGAAGTCGGTCTGGTCGGGCAGGCCAGCCGTGTACTGGCGCGGGGTTTGCAAGATAGCGGCCAGTTGACCGCCAAGTGGGGCGAGCACCCCGGCGATGCTTGCCGCATGGCATACGAGCTTGCGGCGATGGAGAAAGGCACGCGTGCCGATACCTATCAGCAGATCGAAATCCGCTGCAATTAACCAATCAGATAACTGTCTATTCGCTACCGATCGGAGTTGCGAGATGAAAATGCTTCGAAACCTGTATTCATTTGGCGCGCTGCTATTGCTGCTGGCGCTGTCTCCCAATGCCTATGCTGCGCTTTGTTCCAACGGTCAAATTCCTGCGCCCTTCTCGGGAGGCCCAGAGATTACTGTCGATCCCGATGCGCCGGTCGGCCAGGTGTTGAAAACGGTTGCTTTTTGGGCGAACGGCTACCACAGTGGCACCGGCACCTGTCTTACCGCCACCGTCAGAATGTCCTTCAATGGTTCAGGTACGCAGGTTGCACCCAATGTTTTCGCGACTGGTATTCCGGGAGTCGGTATCCGCACGAAGGTGACGGGGGGCACCTGCGGCACGGGCTACGTTCCTTTTAGTTGCACGGGTAGATTCTCCGGGGCCGAATTGCCCAGGATCGATTTCATCTACGAACTGATCAAGACGGGACCGATTACCTCCAAGACTATTTCAAGTCCGACCCTATTCACGATGACCGACGACTATCAGCACCCGGCTACCGGCAGTAACAGGTACGCGTATGTCTTTATATGGGGCGACCTCACTGTAAAAGTGAAGCAGCCACCCACCTGTTCGGTTTCGTCGGCTGGACCTATCAAGAGGTCGTTGGGGAGCTTCCCTGCAACTAGTTTCAAGGGTGTGGGCTCCACCTCGCCCGAGCGGCCCTTCAGCATCGATTTGAAATGTTCGGGCGGGGATCCCGGGATGTCTGCAGAGGCGTATGTCACGCTGACGGATGCCACCAATACCGACAATCGCTCCAATGTTTTGACGTTGTCGCCGGACTCCCAAGCCAGAGGTATTGGCATCGAGATTCTGAAGGGAACCACGGTGCTTGGCTATGGCCCGGATTCCAAAGTGGCTGGAAACGTCAACCAATGGCACGCGGGTTCTGTGTCCACGGGTACCGGCACGTTCTCAATTCCGTTGTCGGCGCGCTATGTGCAGACAGATCCGGTTGTTACCGCGGGATCTGCCAATGGCCGCGCCACGTTTACGATGAGCTACCAGTAGCGGCGCGCGCCGCCCGCAAGCGGCGCCCCAGCCACCACAGTAGCGCCGCCGCCGCCAGAATCGCCGCGACGTTGAACTGCATGGCGCTGGCGAAGGCGCGGGCGTGACGTTCGGCCGCACCAACCGCGGCATGGGCCTCCAGTGCGCCGGCGTACAGCATGCCCGCCGCCGACACGCCCAGCGCCGCGCCCACCTGCTGCAAGGTCGACACCACGCCGGCCGCCATGCCAGCGTGGCGGTCGTCGACGAAGCCCAGCGCCAGATTCACCAGCGGCGTGTTGACGGCGCCCTGGGCCGCGCCCAGCCACACCAGCGCCGGCAACAGCGACCACGGCGCCAGGCTCGCGCCGGCCGCCTCCACCCGCAGCATCAAGGTTGCCGTGGCGCCGCCATACAGCAGGGCGGCCAGCGCGATGGCACGCGTGCCGAAGCGCGCCACCAGCCGCGGCGCCGCCATCGACCCGGCCACGAAGCCCACGCTGGCGGGGGCGAAGATCAGGCCGGCCGTCAGCGCGTCCAGGCCGAAGCCAGTCTGCACCAGCAGCGCATAGCAGAGGAACATGGCGCTGGCAGTGGAGAACACCAGCATGACCAGCAGACAACCCGCCGCGAAGCGCGGCTGCGCCAGCAAGGCCATGTCAACTAGCGGCGCGCCGCCGCGGGCCGCGACACGCCGCTGCATGCGCACGAACAGCGCCAGCGCGATCAGCGCCGCCACGCCGCAGGCCACCGTCCACACGGGCCAGCGGCGCGCGGGACCTTCTATCAGCGCCAGCAGCAGCAGGGCCAGTCCTGCGCCCACCAGCGCCGAACCGGGCCAGTCCATGTCGGCGGCCGAGGGCTCGCGCGATTCCGGGATATGGCGGGCCAGCCGCCACGCCAGCAGGCCCAGCGGCACGTTGAGCAGGAAGATGCTGCGCCATGCCAGCCCGAACAGGTCGGCATGCACGATCCAGCCGCCCAGCACCTGTCCGGCGATGGCCGCCAGTCCCAGCGTCATGCCCAGCAAGCCGAAGGCGCGCCGCCGTTCGTGGCCCTGATAGCTGACGCGGATCAACGCATACACCTGTGGAAACAGCATGGCCGCGGCCATGCCTTGCAGGATGCGCGCGGCGATCAGCGTGTCGGCCGTGGGCGCCAGGCCGCACAGCGCCGAGGCCAGCGCAAACCCCGCCATGCCCAGCATGAAGAGGCGCCGCCGGCCATGGCGGTCGCCCAGCCGGCTGCCCGCGATCAGCAGCACGCCATAGGCCAGCTCGTAGGCGGCGATGATGAAGCTGATCTGCGCGAAGCTGGCGGACAAGGTGGACTGCATGCTGGGAATGGCGACGTTCACCACGAACAGATCGAAGATCGTGATGAAGCCGCCAGACAGCAGCACGGCCAGGCCCAGGCGGCCCAGGGCGGGCTGCGGCGCGGCGTGCGCTCCAGGGCAGGGGAGTGTGGAAGAAGACATGGAAAGCGCCATCGGAGTCAGGATGGGCGCTATTCTGGAGAGGCTTTTAGCCTTATACAATTTAGCTGTTTATGCTATTACCAGGTACAATAGACTCATGACCGCAACCGCAGCCCCCAAGCGCCTGGAGCGCACCCGCGCCGATCTGTCGGAATTTCTGCGGCTGCGCCGCGAACGGCTCAGTCCTGCCGAGCTGGGGCTGCCCGCGGGAGGCCGCCGGCGCACGCCGGGATTGCGGCGCGAGGAAGTGGCCGCGTTGGCCGGCGTGGGCCTGGCCTGGTACACCTGGTTCGAACAAGGGCGCAACATCAGCGTGTCGGCAGGCTTCCTGGAAAACCTGGCGCGCGTGCTGAAGCTGGACGCCGCCGAACGCCGTCATCTCTACCTGCTGGCGCACCAGCGTCCGCCATCGGAACCGGGCCGCACCTGGTGCACGGTGCCCGCGCAGGTGCGCCGCCTGATGGACGATCTGCCCACGCGCCCGGCCTACATCCTCAATCTGCGCTGGGACGTGGTGGTGTGGAACGCGGCCGCGGACCGCGTGTTCAATTTTTCTACGCAGGCGCCGGGCCGCAGGAACCTGTTGTGGATGCTGTTCGCGGATCCGGCGATGCGCGAACTGTTCGTGGACTGGCCAGCGCAAGCGCCCGCCATGCTGTCCACATTCCGGCGCGACTTCGCCAGCGCGGGCCAGGCGCCGGACGTCGGAGAGCTGGTGGATGAACTGGAGCGCGTATCGCCGGACTTCAAGAGCTGGTGGCGCGAGCACGATGTGCACGGGTCCTGCATGGGCCTGCGCAGCCTTTGCCTGCCGGCCCTGGGCGCGCTGGCGTTCGAGCATTCCACCTTGTCGGTGGACGAGAGCCGGCACCTGCGGCTGGTGGTTTACGCGCCCGCGCCCGACGAACCCAAGGCGGCGGCGTTCGAGCGTTGGCTCGCGGGGCGCGTAGCGGCCCGATCCAAGCCCGCACGTGGCACCAGGGAATAGGCGCGCCGTGGGTCTACGGAGCCGTGGTGGGCGGCTCCTATAGTCGGGGCATCTTCATACCGCCGCGTCCTCGCGGATGCTTCCGCCGGCCATGTCCACCACTGCGCTTTCCCGCCGCCACGCCTTGCTGCTGCTGGGCGTGGTGGTGCTGGCCTGGGGCTTCACCTGGATCGTCAACAAGCTGCTGTTGCAGTACATGACGCCTATCTGGGCAGCGGCCGCGCGCAGCATTGCGGGCACCGCCGCATTGCTGTTGCTGGGTCTCGCGCTGCGCCGCGTGGCCCGGCCGGTCAAGGCCGACCTTCCGGTGATTTTCAGCGTGGGGCTGCTGCACATGGGGGCGTTTGCCGCGCTGGTCAGCCTGGGCATGCTGTACGTGCCGGCGGGCCGCTCGGCCGTGCTGGCCTACACCACGCCCTTGTGGGTGATACCGGGCGCCTGGCTGTTCCTGAGGGAGGCAGTGGGGCCAGCCCGGCGGGCCGGGCTGGCGCTGGGCATCCTGGGGCTGGTCGTCATCTTCAATCCGCTGGCCTTCGACTGGACCAATCGCGATGCCCTGTTGGGCAATGGCCTGATCCTGCTGGCGGCGCTGTGCTGGGCGGCCAATATCGTCTACGTGCGCGCACACCGCTGGGTTACGCCGCCCTTCGAACTCGCGCTGTGGCAGGCCCTGTTGGCTTCGGCCGTATTGTCGGCCGTAGCGTACGCAACCGAAGGTCCGCCGCAAGTGGCGTGGAGCGCCGACTTGGCATGGCTGCTGGGCTATGCCGGCGTGTTCGGCATCGCGGTGGCGCACTGGGCTGCCGTGAATGTAAATCGTGCATTGCCCGCAGGCGTGACTGCCATCGGGCTCCTGGGGGTGCCCGTGTTCGGCCTGCTGTGCGCGGCCCTGTTCCTGCATGAGCCGGTCAGCGCCTCGCTGCTGGCGGGCATGGCACTCATCGTGGGCGGGATCGCGGCAGGGGTGATCGAACGTCGCGCTTGACGGCTGGACTATCGCAGGTATATCGTAAGATATATGTCGTAAGATATAACTCGTACGATAGATATCGGAGGTAAACCATGCGTGATGCCCAATTCCTTACCGCATTCGTGCGCCGAGCCCGCCAGAAGCCGCAGGGCCGCCACGATCATTCCCATTCCCATCATCCCCATGCGCACCATCGCCACCACGGCGAAGGCCATGGCCACCACCAGCGCCACGCCGCCGCGGGCGGGGACTGGTTCTCCGGTCCGGCCGACGAGCGCGGCGAAGGCGGCGGCTTCGGGGGCGGTTTCGGCGACGACGGCCGCGGCTGGACCCGCAGCCGCAAAGTCAGCGCCGACGACCTGCAGCTGATGCTGCTGGGCCTGCTGGAAAAGAATCCCAGCCATGGCTACGAGCTGATCAAGGCGCTGGGTGCGCTCAGCAACGGCTTCTACACGCCCAGCCCCGGCATGGTGTATCCCGCGCTGACGTACCTGGAGGAGCTGGGCTATGCCACCGTCGAGCAAGAGGGCGCGAAGAAGCGCTATCACCTGGCCGAGCCGGGCCGTGCGCACCTGGACGGCAATCGCGAACGTCTGGCGCTGATGTTCAACAAGCTCAAGCACGTGGCGCGCAAGATGGACTGGATGCGCCAGGCCTGGAGCGGCCAGCCGCGCAACGTCGGCCCCGAAGGCGAAGACACCGCCACCGGCTGGCTGCCGGAATTCGTGGCCGCGCGCCAGGCGCTCAAGCGCGCGCTGCTGGACCGCACCGACGCCTCGCCCGCCGAGCAGCGGCGCATCGCGGCCATCCTGGCCCGCGCCACTGCCGACATCACGGAACAGAGCTGTTCCTGAAGACCTCATTCCTGGAGTATCCATGACCCGCAACGACCTGAATGTCGAACGCGTCCGCCACAACCTGAAGATGCGCACGCTGACCGTTGTCAGCGTCGAACGCGTCGCCGGCCTGATGGCCCGCGTCACCTTCACCGGCGACGAGCTGCAGGACTTCGTGTCCGCCTCGTTCGACGACCACGTGAAACTGTTTTTTTCCGCCGATCCGTCCCTGCCGCCGGCGCTGCCGGTGGTGACCCCGGACGGCATCAAGTTCCCGGAGGACACGCCCAAGCCCGCCGCGCGCGACTACACGCCGCGCTTTTTCGACGCGGCGCGCAAGGAGCTCGTCATCGACTTCGTGCTGCACGGCGACGGCCCCGCGTCCACCTGGGCCGAACAGGCCAAGCCGGGCCAGCTGCTGGGCATAGGCGGGCCGCGCGGCTCCTTCGTCGTGCCCACGGGCTTTGACTGGCATGTGCTGATCGGCGATGAAACCGCCTTGCCCGCCATCGCCCGCCGCCTGGAAGAGCTGCCGGCCAGCGCGCAGGCGCTGGTGCTGATCGAAGTGCCGGACGCCTCCAACGAAATCCCGCTGGCTACCGCAGCGCAGGCTTCGGTGCGCTGGCTGCACCGCAACGGCACCGCGGCGGGCTACAGCACCCTGTTGCTGGAAGCCGCGCGCGAGCTGACGCTGCCGCCGGGCGAAGGCTATGCCTGGGTGGCCGCGGAATCGGCCGCGGCCAAGGCCGTGCGGGAAATCATGGTGGCGCAGCATGGCGTCGACAAGAGCCGCATCCGCGCCGCCAGCTACTGGAAACGCGGCGCCGTGGCCGTGCACGAATCGCACGAAGGCTGAATCGATGCGCCGGCTGGCGGCGGGGTAGAGACCTTCAGCCGCCGGCCAACGCCAGCAGATTGCGCACGCGTCCGCCCGCGCCTTGCTCGCGCACTGCGAGGCCCAGCACCGCGCGCGGCCAGTCCAGCGCGAAAGGGCGGTACACCACGCCGTCGGGGCGCAGATGGCGCAGCGATTCCGGTACGATGGCCACGCCCATGCCCGCCGCTACCAGGTTCACCGCCGACGACAGTTGCGGCGCGCGCTGGCCGATCTGCGGATTCAGTCCATGCTGGCGGCAGGCGGCCATGATGTCGGCGCTGAGTCCATAGCCGGATTTGCGCGAGTACAGGATGAAGCGCTCCTGCTCCAGATCGGCGGGCGCCAGCCTTTTTCGGCGAGCCAACGCGTGCCCCAGCGGCAGCGCCACCACCAGCGGTTCCTGCGCCAGTTGCGTGAACGCCAGGCCGCCATCCAGCGCGAAGGGCGGCCGCACGAAGGCCGCGTCGATCGCGCCGCTGCGTAGTTGCGCCACCAGCGTTTCGCTATCGCCCTGCGACAGCGTCATCTCCACGTCCGGATAGCGCTGCCGGTACTGCCGTATCAGTTCCGTCACCACGCCGCTAAAGGACGCGGATTCCGTGAATCCCAATGTCAGTTCGCCGACTTCGCCGCGCGCGGCCCGCTGCGCCGTGCGCACAGCGGCGTCTGCCCGCTGCAGGATGTCTTGCGCGCAGACCAGGAATGCGCGTCCGGCATCGTTCAGCGCAACGCCACGCCCGGTGCGATCGAACAGCGGCGTGCCGACTTCCTGCTCCAGTTGGCGGATCTGCTGCGACAGCGGCGGCTGCGCCATGCCCAGCTGCTCGGCCGCGCGTGTGAAGTGCTGGGCCTCGGCGGTGGCGACGAAGTAACGCAGGTGGCGCAGTTCCATATTGGTACTTTGAAAGTATTGATTATGAATTTTCCATATATTGGACATTCTATTGCGACGGGCCGATCATGCACACATCGACGACACCCGCAAAGGAATCCGCATGACTGCCCCCATCAAACCCAGCACCCTGTTGCGCCAGCACCTGGCCCGCGACATCGTCGTGGCGCCCGGCGCCTATGACGGCATGTCGGCCCGGCTGGTGGCCGCGGCCGGCTTTTCCGCCGTCTACGCCAGCGGCGGCGCCATCGCGCGCGCAGCCGGCTATCCGGACATCGGCCTGCTCAGCTTCACCGAGGTCATGGATCGCGTGGAAAAGATCGTGGACGCCAGCGG
This sequence comes from Achromobacter aegrifaciens, assembly GCF_902859735.1. GTDB lineage: Bacteria > Pseudomonadota > Gammaproteobacteria > Burkholderiales > Burkholderiaceae_B > Achromobacter > Achromobacter aegrifaciens. Next base: position 508,435 of record NZ_CADIJY010000001.1, read on the forward strand.
CCTGCCGGTGGTGGCCGATGCCGACACCGGCTTTGGCGGTTCGGCCAACGTGGAGCGCACCGTGCGCATCATGGAACGCGCCGGCGTGGCGGCCTTCCATATCGAAGACCAGTCCTTCCCCAAGCGCTGCGGCCACCTGGACGACAAGAGCCTGGTGGACGCCGAGGAAATGTGCCGCAAGGTGCACATCGCGCGCCAGACGCTGAGCGACCCCGATGCGCTGGTGATCGCGCGCACCGACGCCATTGCGGTCGAAGGTTTCGAGGCCGCGCTTTCGCGCGCCGAGCGCTATCTGAAGGCGGGCGCGGACATGATCTTCGTGGAAGCGCCCGAGACGCTGGAGCAGATCCGCGCCATCGCCGAACGCCTGCCGGGCCTGAAGCTCATCAACATGTTCTACGGCGGCAAGACGCCGCTCACGCCGCTGGCCGACCTGGCGGCCATGGGCTACCGCCTGGCGATCATCCCATCGGACCTGCAGCGCGCCGCCATCCACGCCATGCAGGCCACGCTTGCGGCCATCAAGCAGACAGGCGACAGCAGCGCGCTGGCCGATCAGCTCACCAGCTTCAAGGAGCGGGAGGAGATCGTGCAGACGCGCCGCTACCTGGCGCTGGACACGCAGTAAGCGCGCGGCGCTATCGGGGGCAGCGGCTGGGCAGGCTCAGCGGCCACAGCCGCTGGTTGTGCGAGCCGTACAGCGTGCGAATGCCGCATTCCATTTCCACGCGCGCCACCTGCTTGCCGGTGGGATCGATGATCATCGACTGCTCCAGCGTGGATACCACCGCGCGGCCCTTGCTGAATGGCGCGACCACCCGGTAATCCGCGGCGATCGCGAGCTTGCCCTGCGCATCCACGTAGCCGTAGCCGCTATCGATGCCGACCGGCGCCAGGCCTTCGCGCAGCGGGCCCAGCGCGTCGAATGCCGGGCCGGACAGCGCGCCCTTGCCGTCCAGCGCGCGCATGCCGCGGTTGGACACGCGCGTTACCGCGCGCCCTTCGGAATAGGCTGACGCAAGGCCTTCGACGGAAAGCCGCTTCTTGCCGTCCAGGCCGGTGTAGTCGGTCATCTCCCGGTTGCCCGCGTAGTAATGCCGCAGCAGCATGTCGGAGCCCAGCGGCCAGCGCCATTCGCCGGCGGGCAACGCGGTCACGGTCTTGCCTTGGTCGTCGATCAGGCGCGGACCGTCTTCGCCCGTCAGCAGGGCGCGGGCGGGGGCGCCGCGGAAGGCGCCGGCGACGGCCGAGGACGGCGCGATCTGCCATTGCCCCTGGCTGTCCAGATAGCCTTGGCGCGGCTGGCGGCGCAGCACCGTCCAGTCGCCCATGCGCACGTAGTCCGCATCTTCCATGTCCACCGCTTGCGAGCCGTCAGGCGCAATGGTCCAGCGGTGCTTGTCGTCGCTGGCTGCGATTGAGCCTTCGCTGTCCACGCCGACCGAGAGCTTGGGCCGGAAGGCGGTCAGCGCGCGGCCCTCGGCGTTGAAGACGGCGGCGGGACGTTCGTACTCTTCCTGCTGCGGGCCGGCCTGGCGCAGCTTCCAGATCTTGGCGGTGATGCGTTCCGCGCTGTGGTGGCTGGGCGGCACGATCCACTTGCCCTTAAGGTCGATGATCCCGACGCGATCCTGGCCCAGCGAGGCGACCGCCTGGCCGTCCTGGAAGAGGCCGATGTCCTGGAACGCGGGCGCGGCGATTTCCTTGCCGGCGACGAAGTCGTACAGGCCCCAGGGCGAGCCCTCGGCTGCGGTCTTGAGGAAACGGACCACGCCGGGGGCGACGATCTGCGCTTCGAAGAAGTCGCGGGGCAGGTCGTAGGTCTTGCCGCTGCGGTCCAGCATGCGGCTCACGCCATCGGCGTAGGCCGGTGCGTAACCATGGCGGAACGGCCCGATGTGCTGCTGCGCGGGCAGATCCATGGGTTTGCCCACGGCATCGAGCAGCAGCAGGCCTGCGGCGGTCTGGGCTGCGTAGCGCAGCTGCTCCGCCTTGAGTCCGGCGGCTTCCGCATCCGCCTGCACGCCGTAATCCTCGTCGGATCCGTCCAGCGGGATGATGCTGCGCCAGGCCGGGTCGGACGCAATGCCGCCGTCGGCCAGCAGCAGGCCGGCGCCGTCCTCGGTGCATTGGCAGTGGTCCTGGGCCAGCAGGCCCAGTGCGCTGCCGGGTATGTCCAGCGGCAGCTCCTTGAGCGAGCGGCTCTTGGCGGCTTCCACCGTTTCGGGCTTGAGCAGCAGGCGGCCTTCATCGTCCAGCACGTTGAGCAGTTCGCCTTCCTGCTTGAAGAGCCACAGCTTGCCCTGGCTGACCACCATCCTGCCGGTGTCCTTGAGCCAGGCGGGCGCCGTTTCGCCGTGCAGCCAGTTGCCCATCGGCGTCAACAGGCCAACCGGTACGCGTTCCTCGTTCGAGAACAGCACGTAGCCGTTCTGGTCCTCGGCCACGAACAGGCCCGCGCCCAGCGTCAGCGGCTCCGCGCGCCCCGGAACCAGCGCCATCTGCTTGCCGCCCGAGGGGTAGACGATGGCGTCGCCGTGGCGCTGCGATTCCTGCGCTTCGGCGGACTTGAGCGTAACGACGGGCTTGCCGCCGCTATCCAGCACCACATAGGAACCGCGGCCGAGCTCGGCGCTCCAGAATGCCTTGGTCACGGGCATCAGGCTGCGATAGCCCTGGTCAGCGCCCACGGGCTTGCCATCGAGGTCCAGCAGCAGCGCATCGCCGTCGCCATAGGCGACGGCCATCGAGCCGTCTTCACCCGGCACCGAGATGTCCTGATAGTCGGGCTCGAGCACCCACTTCCAGTCCCGGTCCACCAGACCGTACCGGCCTTCCTTGTTGGTGGCGATGTACAGGCCATTGCCATAGGACTTGATGATGCTGACGCCGGCATCGCTGTAACGGCGTTCGCCGGTGCTGGAGCGGTACTCCGGCTTGTATTCCACCGTCGCCAGCGCCGGCACGCCCGCGCCCACGTGCAAGGACTGCACGCCTGCGTCCAACGGTGCGCCCACCGGCTGGCCCTTGCGGTCTATCAATAGATAGCGGCCGTCCAGTATGGCCACGGTCAGGCCGATCTCGGCGTAGTCCTGCACGGCGTCATAGCGCGGCGGCACCGCCATCCGGCCTTTGGTGTCGATGAAGCCCCACTTGCCTTTCCATTTCACCGCGGCCAGGCCGTGACGGAAATCGCCCACCGCTTCGAAGATGGGCGAAATCGCCAGCCGGCCGTTCTGGTCCAGGAAACCCCAGGCATGGCGGCGCAGCGAATGATCGCGCGGCACGCGGTCGATGTTCACCAGCGCGGACGGCAGCAGCACTGCGGCGCGTTGGTCCGCCAGCGTGCGGATGCAGCCGTTGGCGTAGGGACTGATGTCGTCGTCGGCTGCGACGCTGTAGGGCTTTTCCTCGATGCAGTACGAGTATTGCGCATGCGCCGACAGGGACGCGCCCAGCGCGGCCAGGGCGCAGGCAAGGCGGGTGGTGCGTATCGCGCGTGACTTCATGGTTGTTTCGCTTTGGCGTTGTCGGGGGCGAGTTCGAACTTGTCGGCCACGGGGCAATCCATTTTCTGCTGCGGCCAGGTGATCCTGCCCTGGTCGTCCAGGATGGTCACCGTGTCGCATACCTCGGTGAACGTGGCGATGGGCACGCCCTTGGTATCGATGTACTGCGTGTTCCGGCCCTGATGGTTGCTGCGGACCAGCGCGCGTTCTTCGCTGAAGTTTCCGGCCCAGGTAAAGACGGGCGGAATCGCATAGCGTCCCGTCAGGTCGATGTAGCCATATAGCGTGCCGGAATACTGCAGGCGGCGCGCCACCGCCAGGCCGTTGTTCAGCGGGCCCAGCGTGTCGAAGTGCGGTCCCACGATGCGCTTGCCGTTGGCATCGATGAAGCCGTGCCTGCCGTTGCCCGAGCGGCTGCGATAGGGGGCTACGCCTTCGTTGGCGCTGCGGTCTTCCACGCTGTAGGTGCCGTCGATGCGCGTGATCTCGCGGCCCTGCAGGTCCGTCATGATGCTGACGGAATTTTCCGAGTCGTGGAACACGATGCGCTGCATGGTTGCCAGCGGCGAGCCGTCGCCCAGCTTGCCCAGCACGGTCTTGCCTTCCTGGTCGATCACGCGGTAGTCGGAGCCGTTGTAGGCGCGCGCCAGTCCCTCGGGCTGCGCGAAGAAGGGATTGAACTCGCCGTAGATGGCGGGAACCTTCATGTTGCCGCGGGCATCGATGGCGCCCTCGCGGTCGTCATGTTCGATGTAGAGCCAGTGCTGGTAGAGCTCCGTGCGCTTGGCTCGGCCGTCGGAGACTCGCGTGGCGCCGCCCTTGGCGTCGAACAACATGGTTCCGCCGCCCGCCAGCGCGGCCAGGTAGCGTCCGTCCTTCAGGCGCTCAGGTTTGCCGGTCACGGGCTCGCTGGGCTTGCCGGTGCGCAGGTTCACCAGGCGGTAGGTGGTGTCGAAAGAGCTGCGGGAGCGTTGTCCGGGAGCGTTGTCCTCGACCAGCATGAGGCCGTTGCCCAGGTATTCGAGTTTGTACGAGCTGTCCTGCGTGGCGGGCACCACCCATTTGCCCTCGCGGTTCATGACGCCCCAGCGGTCCTGGTGCTGGACCTTGGTCCAATCGTCTTCGAACTTCTCCATGCTTTCGTACACCGGCTTGACGGCGGGCGCACCCTTGGCGACATTCCAGATGCCCCAGCGGTTCTCGCGGTTTTCGTCCGGCGCGCGGTACTGGATTAGTTCGCCGTCGAAATACCTGGCGCCGTCCAGTATCTCGGCAGGGACCGCGACGGCCTTGCCTCGGGCGTCGATCAACTGGTCGCCGTCGCTGCGGCTGCGCCCCGCGCCCGCCTGCGCGTAGCCGCCGCGGAACGGATGGATGACGCTGTAGCGCGGCTGCACAGCCCAGTTGCCGTCGGCGTCGATGGCGCCATACTTGCCGTTGGCGGCGCGCACCGGCAAGGGCATGGTCACGTCGTAGCTGGACATGTCCTCCCAGTCCGGGTTAGTCACGATCTTGCCCTTGGACGTCAGTATGCCGAGAGGCTGCGTATAGTCCAGGGGCCGCAACAGGGCCAGCGGCAAGCTGTCCGCGAAGGCCCGGCCGTGTGCGGACTCGCGCGCGGAAAAGGCCCTGATGTCGTAGTCCTGCAGGCGTGCGACGGTGTCGGCGTCGAGCAGCGGCTTGCCTTCGCGCGTATAGATCTGCAGCAGGCCGCCGCCGGTGTCGGGCGAGGCATCCGCGCTCGTCGCTTGCGCGGCGGCGTCCACTGCGGCGGCGGCCACGTCCATTGCGGCAGGCGTGGCGACGTCGACGGCCACGGTCTCGGCTTCCGAGGCCGCGGCTGCCGCGGCGACCGCCTCCTGCGCCGCAATTGCGGCGTCGGCCGAGGCCTCCACCGCCTCTCCGGGACCGTCGTCAGGGTCCGCGGCGGCGCCGGCCGCTGCGGCATCGGCTGCCACTGCCGCGGCCTCGGCCGCGTCGACCGCCATATCCACGGCGCGCGGCGGCAAGGAAGCCGTCACCCAGGCCAGTCCGTTGCTCAGCTGCACGCGGCCATGGCGCGCGTCTATCTTGCGGAAATTGCCGGCGGGATCGATCAGCAGCACGGCTTCGTCATCGATCATGACGCGCCAGCCCTCGCGTTCATCCAGGCCGATGTAGTTGCCCTTGAATGCATGCTGGACGCCGAGCTTGGCGTTCAACAGCAGCGCCTTGCCCGCGCCTTTCCGCTTGACCAGCCATAGCCCAGGCCCCGCCAGTTGCACGTGCTCATAGCGCTGCTTGTGGATGGTCTTGCCGCGCGGATCCACGAACGTCCAGCCTGCGTCGCGGCTCACCGCCAGCACGTCGCCGTCGCGCAATGCGGGCTCGCGGGCGCGCAACACGTCCGGCGCGATCGCCCAGCGGGCCTGCTCGTCCAGCAGCCCCCACCAGCCGCTGTAGCGCGAATCGCGCAACTGGGCGGGCAGGTAGCCGCCGCTGGGCGCGGCCAGCGCCATGACGCCGGCAGGCAGCGTCGCCGCCTTGCCGGTTGCGGTATTGAACAGGCGCGGCGGCATGGGCATCTCCATCGATGCCAGCTTCTGCCCCCGCTGGAAGCCCCACGAGCGCGTGCCCAGCTCGAAGGTCTTGATGATGTTGCCCTTGCGGTCGATCAGCACATCGTGCCCGTCTTCCTCGGCCAGTGCGGAACCCTCGGCGTTAAAGCCCGTTGCCTCGGAAAAGCGCGGCTTGATCGCCCATTGCCCTTGCGTATCGATATAGCCCCATAGCCCATCCTGGTTCACGGCGGCCAGGCCGTTCTGAAAGGACTTGGCCTCCTGGAAGGACGGCGAGATGGCCATGCGGCCTCGCTTGTCGAGATAGCCCCAGCGGCCGGCGTCGTCATCGGCCGATCCGGTCAGCACGGCGGCCAGCCCTTCGTGGAAGGCCTGCTGGCATTCCAGGTTGGCGCCGTTGTATTCGTTGTAGCCAGGGGCGCACTGGTCGATCCAGTTGGACCTGGCCTGCGCCGCGCCGGGCACGACGGGCAGGGCGGCCAGCGCCACGGCCAGCGCCAGGGGTTTGAGGGCGAGCGGGGTCTTCATTGTGCAGCGGCGCGGGCTGCAACCGCGCAAGCGTAAAGGCCGGGCTGGGCGTGCCACATGGTCGTATGCCTGCCAAGAATGATGGGAAAGGCAGCACTGTAACCAGCGTCAGCGGGCAATTGCGCGGCAAATGTAACTGTAGAAAACAAACCGTTAACAACACTGCCGCCGCTGTCCGGAAAGGGGCAGCGCTGGCATTCCCGCCATGCATGCAGCGGACAAAAAATAATCGGTTGATGCGCGCGTCGTGCGGCCCTGTAATGGACGCCGGTGCCTGCTCGCACGCAGGCGACGTTCCACTGCCGAGGTCCGCCATGCCCGTCCTGCGCAAGTCTTCACTGGATGCTTCTCAGCTATTGCTGCTGGTGCTGGCCGGCGGCGTCATCATGGGCCTGGCGCTGGGCGTGCGCCACGTGCAGGGCCTGTTCCTCCTGCCCGTCACGATGGACCGGGGCTGGAGCCGCGAGACCTTCGCCATGGCGCTGGCGGTGCAGAACCTGACCTGGGGCGTGGTCCAGCCCTTTACCGGCATGATTGCCGACCGCTACGGCTCGGCCAAGGTGATCGCGGGCGGGCTGGTGTTCTATGCGCTGGGGTTGGTAGGCATGGCGCATGCCACTACGCCCGCCGGGTTCCTGTGGACCGCCGGGGTATGCATAGGCATCGCGCTGTCCGGCACTGCGTTTGCCGCGATCTACGGCGCGCTCAGCCGGCTGGTGGCGCCCGAGCGCCGCAGCTGGGCGCTGGGCGTGGCGGGCGCCGTCGGCGGCCTGGGCCAGTTCACCATGGTGCCGGCCGCGCAATGGCTGATCAGCGGCTGGGGCTGGATCGCGGCCCTGCTGTCGTTCGCGCTGGCGTTGGCCGTGCTGCTGCCCCTGGCTTGGCCGCTGCGGGAGTCTCCCGGCCGGGAGCAGGGCGCGTCCGCGGGCGAGGCGGGGCTGTCCATGTCCGCGGCCATACGCGAGGCCTTCGCCCAGCCCGGCTTCTGGTTGCTGAACCTGGGTTTCCTGGCCTGCGGTTTCCAGCTGGCCTTCATCGGGACGCATTTGCCCGCCTACCTGATGGACAAAGGCCTGCGCGCGTCCGACGCGGTGGCGGCGTTGGCCATCATCGCGCTGACCAACGTCATGGGCACTTATGTCTGCGGCGTCCTGGGCGGACGCCACCGCCGCAAGTACCTGCTGGCCGGCATCTACCTGCTGCGCACGGCCGCCATCGCGCTGTTCGTGCTGCTGCCGCTGTCGTCGTGGACCGTATATGTGTTCGCGGCGGTCATGGGCTTTGTCTGGCTGGGCACGGTGCCGCTCACCAACGGGCTGATATCCCAGGTGTTCGGCGTGCGCTACATCACGACCCTGTTCGGCTTCGTGTTCTTCGGCCACCAGCTCGGTTCCTTCCTGGGCGTGTGGCTGGGCGGCGTGGTGTTCGAGGCCACGGGGTCCTACGACCTGATCTGGCTGGGCGCGATGGCGCTGGGCGTGCTGTCGGCGGCGCTGCATTGGCCGATAGACGACCGCGAGATTCCCCGCGTCCACACCGCGGGCGCGCCCGGATAGCGGGTGGCCTACAGCGGCCGGTGCTGCGTGCCCGCGCCCATGGTGATGTGCAGCATGCGGCAGGGACCGGCCACCTTGAGCGTGTGCCAGATGCCCTTGGGGACCACATAGGCGTCGCCCGCCTGCATCCGCACGGCCTGCTCGCCCGTCGGCCATTCCAGCCGCAATTCCGCGGCGCCTTCGATCAGGCGCAAGACCTCGTCGGCCTGCGGGTGCATTTCCCATTGCGGCCAGTCCTTTTCGAAGGCGTATTCGGACACCAGCCAGCCGCGGCCGAACCGCTCCAGTTCCTCTTCGGGCTGCGACCAGAAGGCGTTGCCGCCTTCGACGGCACTACAGGCGCCTGAGGCGTCCAGCAGGAGATAGTGCGACGACAGATTGGTAGTCATGTTGCGCTTCCTGGGGTGAGAAGTGTCGGGCCAGTGTAAAGCGATATCATGTGCATCTTCATCGGCTATAACAGGAGAGGGCGATGCGCCAGGGATTCGACGGGGTCAGGCCCGCGTCCGAGTCTTCCATCGAGATCGGCTTCTTCTATGAAGGCCGGCATTGCGTCGAACGCATCCGGGCCAAGCCCACCGCCGCCAACCTCAAGCGCGCCGCCGACAGGCGGGCCGCCATTCTCGAGGCCATCGCGCGCGGCGAATTCGACTACGACGCCGAGTTTCCCAAGCGCGGCGGCGCGACCAAGCCACCACAGGGTTCCGCATGACGAGCGACAAGCAGCTGGACATCAACGATCTGACGCCGGACGCCTTCAGGGCCTACGGTTGGATGCTGGGCAAGCCCATGCCGGACGGCAATGGCGTGCCGCTGTTCTCCAATCCGGATACTGACTTCTGGCAGGAGCATCTGTTCAACACCGGCGCCGGCGGCGACGCCGAGCTGCTGTGGGTCAACTACCGCAGCCAGTCCTTTGAAATCTCCAGCCTGGAAAAGCATCTGCTGACGCAGCAGGCCATCGTGCCGCTGACGGGCGAGATCATCCAGGTCGTGGCGCGCAGCGCGGCTGACGGCAGTCCGGACCTGGCCACGCTCGCGGCATTCCGCGTGCCGCAGGGGCAGGGCGTCTGCATGCGCCCGGGCTGCTGGCACGCCACGCGCGTCACGGACGAGGAAGTCACCTGCCTGATGCTGACCCGCCGTTCCACCACAGTGGACCTGATCCAGCACCTGACCACGGATGCTTCCGCCAGCGAAAGCGCCATTGTCGCGATTCCGGTCCAACGGCTCGAAGCCCAGGCCCAGGCCGCCTAAACGCTGATCTTCGCCGCTAGTCGCGGCGTATTCCCGCTTACCGGCAGGCAGGCGGGATGGCAGACTGCCGCCTCCGGTCATAGCAACCCAAGAATTCCCCCATGAGTGAAGTATCGATCGAGGCGCTGAGACGAAATCTCGCAGCCAAGATAAAGCAGGCCACCCAAACACCCAATCCGCCGCCCACCCGCTGGCAGCGCCTGCGCCAGCGCTTCCTGACTCGCGATCCCAAGGCCCGCGGCCTGCGTGTCCTGACCGTGGTCACGCTGCTGTATCTCTACATCGAATTCAGCTTCAGCGCCTGGCTGCTGGACGTGATGTCTGAAAACGCCAGCAACCGCGTGGACACGGCCGAGGCATGGGGACGCCTGATTTCGGGCTTTGCCGTGGCCCTGCTGGTCTGGCCCGTCATTTTCGCGCGCACCCGCCGATGGCGGATCACGGTGCCGTTGTTGATCGTTGTGTCGCTGGCCATCATCACCGCGGTGTATCAGGGGGAGCGCAAGCTGATCGACTCCCTGGTGGACAGCTCCACCGCTGAAAGCCGCGCCGCCGCCGTCACTGGCGCCTTGCTGCGTCAAGGGCTGGCCACCGGCACCGTAAGCGCCAGCATGCTCGATGGGCTATGGGCCGACGAGAACGCACAGTCGGTGGCCGGCAAGGCTTTCGTGGGCGTGGTGTCCTACATGGCCGCGCAATCCGACGCGGCGCGCCGGCAGACCATGGCGATCGCGCCCGAGGTGGTGCGCGCCGTGATCGAACAGAACGTGGGCGGGCGGGACGCGGAGTACCAGCGTTTCGTCGACAGCCAGGAAGATATCCGCGGCCGCCACAAATACTTCTACGAGCGCGGCATCCAGAACCACCAGAAAGAACTGGCGCGAATCCCGGCGCGCGCCGAGCGCGATTGGGAACACTACCTGGACCGGCTGGACGCCAAGAACCGCAAGTGGGGCCGCGCCCGCCTGCGCGACCGCAGCGGCGAGCTGGTACCCGGCTTCGTGGCGCCGCGCGTGCGGGACGAAGTGCGCAAGATGGGGCTGGACGTGCCCGATTCCTGGCGCACCGGCGACAAAGCCTACTTCGTGCGCCTGGCGCAGCAGAAGTACCGCAAGCAGATGGACGAGGCGCTGCAACGCGAACTGGAAGGCATGCCGCCCAACCTGGGGCTGGAGGCGTTTGCCGCGCATCCGGTCGTGCAGAAGAAATGGCGCATAAGCCTGGGCTATCCGGACAAGGTGGCGCGCCTGACGCTGGCCGTGATCTCGGCGGACGAATTCAACAAGCGCTACTACCAGCCGGTGCTCGCCGGCCGCACCATGGACCGCCTGCAGGACTACCGCAGCCAGGCCCGCGACTACGGCGCCGGCGGCAAGCGCGAGGCCGAAGGAAAAAAGGCCTATGAAGCCATGATCGCGCCCGTGTTTGCCCTGACGCTGTCGCTGCTGGGCGCCCTGGTCCACATCGGCAAGATCAGCCTGCTGCTGGCGCAGCTTGCGAGCGGCTGGCGCTTCAGGAGTCCGCTGGTCAAGGCGGGGGCGCTATTGGCCGCGGTGCTGCTGGTCTGCCTGCTGGCGCGCGCGGCCATCAGCACGCCGCTGACCTCGCATCCCACCTACCAGGCGTGGACGCAAGCCGCGGGCGGGCAGCCGGTGTTGACGGCGGTGCTGGACACCATGATCAAGATGCAGTCGCTGGCCTACCCCGTGTTCGACGTGGCCAGGCAGGGGCTGGAATTCGTGGCGGGCAAGGCGTCCCGCTAGAGTGCGGAGCCGCCCTCGCCGTCAATCCGCTTCGCTGTATTCGTAGCCCAGGCGGGCGAACAGCGGCCACTTGTTGCGGTAGTTGGCTGTCCAGCACATGCCGTAGTAGGCCCCGAATGGCTCTTCCACCTTGTGGACCTGGATTCGCGCGGCCGCCTCGGCGTCCGCGGGGCTGAAAGCCTGGCCCGGTGTCGGGTATAGATCGCCCTCCCATATCGGCTTGCCGCAGTGGGCGCAAAAGTTGGTCCATTGCCCTTGGTTGTCGGGGTTCTGGCGGTAGTGGGGAGACAGTGCCTGCATGGCCTGCGCCACCGCGGGCGACAGCAGCCCGGTCTGGGAAATCAGCGCGGGATCGGCAATATCCAGCCATTGCGGCGGGCTGAACAGCCACGTGCTGAAATCCGTGGGGCTCAGCCCGGGGCTGTCGGCATCGGCTTCGTCCAGCTCGATGTCGGCTTCCGTGCATTGATGGCCGGGCGGCACCGCCAGGGCGTGCACCGGCGTTTCTTCGCCGCAGCGCGTGCACGCATGCGTCGCCTGCAGCACGAAGTAAGAGGACGCGCGTATGTTCATCTGCGGGTATTCCGCGGCCGGATCTTGCGTATGCATGGGCTGGTGCTGTTCCTGTTCTGGCTCGCTGTTTCTTCTACATCGCCAGGAAATATGCCAGAATTCCCCGGACTTTACGCTTTGAATGCGATGCCGGCCGCATGGGCGTCGCCAACCTCACGCAGTGTTGTGTTGGAGCACCGGATGCGCGATAGCCAGAGTAGCACTGGATTTTCCTCCAAGGTCCGCGGCAGCGGTCCCGCGCTGATGGCGGCGCGCCTGATGGTCGCGGCCGCGCTGGCGGGCGGACTGGCGGGATGCGCCTTCAACTCCCATGATTCGAGCGGTTCGCAATCGGTAGGCATCGACGGCGTCACCGCGCAGCAGGCGCGCGCCATCGCCCGCGAAGCCTATCTCTACGGCACGCCCATGGTCGCAAGCTACCAGACCATGCATGCCTTCAGCATCGACAAGAACAACCCCCAGTACAAAGGTCCGTTCAATACGGTCAACAACGTCGCGCGCGTCTTCACGCCCGAAGACACCGCCTTCGTCACGCCCAACGCCGACACGCCGTACACCTTCGCGGTGCTGGACCTGCGCGCCGAACCCGTAGTCATCACCGTGCCCGCCATGGAGCCGCGCCGCTACTTCGTGCTGCAGCTGATGGACCTGTACACCTACAACTTCGCCTACATCGGCAGCCGCAGCACGGGCAATGGCGGCGGCCGGTTCCTGGTGGCCGGCCCGCGCTGGAAGGGCAAGGCGCCGGCAGGCATCACCAAGGTAATCCGGTCGGAGACCGATCTGGTCAATCTGGTCGGGCGCACCCAGCTCTTTAATGCGGGCGACCTGCCCAACGTCAAGCGCATCCAGTCACGCTACAAGATCCAGACGCTGTCCGCCTACCGCAAGCAGCGCGCGCCGGAACCGGCGCCGGCGGTGGACTGGATAGCGCCCGAGCCGCCCGCGCAGATGCGCAGTTCGCTGGAGTTCTACAACCAGCTTGCCTTCCTGCTGCAGTTCGCGCCGACCCATTCTTCGGAACAATCATTGCGCGAACGCTTTGCCAGCATCGGCCTGGAACCCGGCCGGGAGTTCGACTTCAACAGCATGAACCCCGCGTTGCGCCGCGCCTTGCAGGAAGGCATGCACGACGGCCAGAACGATATCGACAAGAACCGCGAGGCCCTGAATGGCAAGACCGATCGGCTCTTCGGGGACCGCAATACGCTGAAGAACGATTACCTCGCGCGCGCCACGGGCACACAGGTCGGCATCGGCGGCAACAGCCGCGAGGAAGCGCTCTATCCCGTGTTGGAAAACGACAGCACAGGCCAGCCGCTGGACGGCCGCAACAAATACACCTTGCGCTTCGCCCCGCGCAGCCTGCCGCCCGTCAACGCATTCTGGTCCATGACCATGTATCGCCTGCCCGAACAGCTGCTGGCGTCCAATCCGCTCAAGCGGTACCTGATCAATTCGTCCATGCTGCCGTCGCTCAAACGCGATCGCGATGGCGGCATCACGATCTACATCCAGTCGGAGTCGCCCGGCAAGGGCAAGGAGTCCAACTGGCTGCCCGCGCCGGCGGGGCCCTTCATGGTCACGTTGCGGTACTACTGGCCCAAGCCCGCGCTGCTGGAAGGCAAGTGGACTTCGCCGCAGATTGAACGGGCCAGACAGGCGCCGCAGGCGCGGTCCGCGCCTTCCCCGCTCCAGGTTCGACACTAGCGGCGGTCTGGGCTACAAGAAGGCCTCGCGCAGGCCGGCCATCGACGTCCGGCCGGGCGCAGTCGGGCAACCGACCACCCAGGGAGGCTCGCGCCGCATGAAGCGCAATTTCAATATTCACGACCTGCGCATTTTCTACGCGGTGGTCATGACCGGATCGACCCGGCAGGCCGCGCAGTCCATGCACCTGACGCAGCCGGCGGTCAGCCACGCGATATCCCGCCTGGAAGGCGCGACCGGCGTGCAGCTGTTTGACCGGTCCCACAAGACCTTGCGTCCGACCGAGGCCGGGCAGTACCTGTACAGCGAGGCCAAGTTCGTGCTGGACGAGCTGGTCCGCATCGACGAGGCCCTGCACAGCATCGAACAATTCGGCGGGCGCGGCCTGCGCATCGCGTCTTCGCCCGCGCTGGCGCTGGGCTACGCGCCCGACGCGGTGCGGCGCTATCTGGACGCCAACGGCACGCGGCCTTTTTCCATCGACATCGAATCATCCGTGCAGGCCATCAGCGCGGTCGAAACCATGCGCGCGGACTTCGGCCTGGGCGCGGTGGAGCGCGACAGCGCCCGCCTGGCGTTCACGCCGTTTCTGCGCGCCGACGTCATGGCCATCGCGCATCGCGACCACCCCTTGGCTGGGCGCGACACCATCGCGGCGGCCGATATACCGCCAGACACCTATGTGAAGCCCTTGTGGTCCGACTATGTAGTGGCCCAGGGCGACATCGCGGACACGCTGTTGCTGAGTTCCGGCATGCGGGCGCACATGTCGCTGCTGCCCGGCACGGTGCGGGCGGTCCGGGGCATCAGCCTGGTCAATGCGCTCTCCGCCTGGGACATCGTGGCGGCCTATCCCGATCTGGTCGCCCGGCCCCTGGCGTCGCGGCAGTGGTTCGATTTCTATCTCATCACCCGCAAAGAAGAGCGCGGCCAGGACCTGGCCGAGCGGCTGCTGGACGCCCTGCGCGCCACGGCTCAGGACCGCCGCCAGGGCGTCTATGCGCATACGGTCCAGTTGCTGGAGTAGACGGCGGCCTTACTCCGCCGGCGGCTGCCAGGGCAGCGATTGCAGGTCGCCGTCTATGCTGATCGCCTGCCCGCTGATCATCGCTCCGAACGGGCTGGCCAGGAACAAAGCCATGTTGGCGATGTCGGCGGCCCGCACGAACTGCCGCAGGCTGACGCCGGCCAACTCCAGCCGGGTCTCTTCTTCCACGGTCAGGCCCATGTTCCGGGCACGCGCCTCGATCACGCGGTCGATCCGCGGCCCCGCCACCAGTCCGGGCAGCAGCGCGTTGACGCGGATGCCATGGCCGCCCAGTTCGACCGCGAGCGAACGCGTCAAGCCCACCACGCCCCATTTGGTCGCTGCGTAGGGCGTGCGCATGGGGATGCCCATGCGGCCCGCCACCGAACTGATGTTGATGATGCTGCCGCCGCCCGACGTACGCAGCGCCGGCAGCGCATGCCGCACCGTGTGGAATTGCGATGCCAGGTTGATGTCCAGCGTGGCGTCCAGTTCCTGCGGCTGGATGTCCGCGATCCCTGCCGTGGGGCCGGCGATGCCGGCGTTGTTGACCAGCACGTCCAGGCCGCCCAGCTGCGCCAGCGCTTCCTGCATATAGCGGTCGATCTCTTCGCGCCGGCTCACGTCGGCGCGCGACCAGGGGTGAGGGCAGGCCGCCAGCGCCTGCCCATCCACATCGCAGACGTGCACCTTGGCGCCGCGGTCCGCGAATGCGGCGGCGATTGCCGCGCCGATACCGGCGGCGCCCGCGGTCACGATGACGCGCTTGCCGGACAGATCCACGGGCAACGCGGAAATGTCCCCCGGAACAACGTTCTTCATAGTCATGCCAGATCCTTGTCGCTACGGCTCAGGGCTTCATCAAACGGCAGGTCGATTCCGCCGGCGAGGTATAGACCTGATCGCCCGGCACGCGGGCCACCAGCTTGTAGTAGTCCCAGGGCGCCTTCGACTCCGACGGGCTCTTCACCTGCATCAGGAACATGTCGTGCACCATCAGGCCGTCGGCGCGGATCTTTCCGTCCTTTACGAAGAAGTCGTTGACCGGATTCGCCTTCAGCCATTTCATGATGGTGTCGCCATCGGTGCTCTTGGTGGCTTCCACTGCCTTCAGATAGGTCGTGGCGGCGGAATAGTCGCCGGCTTGCAGCATCGACGGCTTTTTCTTCATGGTGGCTTCGAAGCGCGCGGCCCACTTGCGCGAGGCGTCGTCCTGGTCCCAGTACCAGGCCGTGGTCAGATACATGTTCTGCGCGGCTTGCAGTCCCAGCGCGTGCACGTCCGTAATCAATACCAGCAGGCCCGCGATCTTCATCTTGGGCGTCAGGCCGAATTCATTGGCTGCCTTGACGGCATTGCTGGTGTCGCTGGCCGAGTTCGCCAGCCCCAGCACCGATGCGCCGGATGCCTGCGCCTGCAGGATGAAGGAAGAGAAATCCGCCGCGTTCAGCGGGTGCCGGACCCGCCCCTTGACGTTGCCGCCGTCGGCCTGCACCACCGCTGAGGCATCGCGCTCCAGCGCGTGTCCGAAGGCGTGGTCCACCGTCAGGAAGTACCAGTCCTTGTTGCCTTCCTTCATCATCGCGCGGGCCGTGCCGCGCGCCAGCGAAACCGTGTCGTACACATAGTGCACGGTGTAGGGCGTGCATTGCGAATTCGTCAGCTCGGAGGCGCCCGCGCTCACCACGAAGAACGGCGTCTTCTTTTCTTCGGCCACTTTCGCCATCGCCAGCGCTGCCGCGGAATTGGCGCCCGCAATCAGCATGTTCACGCCCTTCTGGTCCAGCCATTCGCGCGCCCTGGACGAGGCGATGTCGGCCCGGTTCTGGTGGTCTGCCACCAGCACCTCGACCTTTTTCCCCGCCACCACGCCGCCCAGGTCCGCCACCGCCATTTTGATCGCCTCGGCTCCGCCCGGGCCGTCGGCATCCGCCGACAGGCCGGACATGTCGGTGATGAAGCCGATGCGGATCACGCCGTCGTCTGCCTGCGCCATGCCGGCCGTCCCCAACAGCGTCGCGAGCGCGGCTGCGCACAATGTCTTTTTCATGTCTGTCTCCCCACTGAATGGATCTGGTTCAGAACGCGACGTTGTCGCGGCCCTTCAATTGCAGCGTTTCGCGCGCCTCGTCGGGCGTGGCAATCTGTAGCGAAAGGTCTTCCAGGATGCGGCGGATGCGCCGCACCTGGTCCGCGTTCGAGTGCGCCAATTCTCCCGGCCCGTCCCAAAGCGAGTCCTCCAAGCCCACGCGCACGTTGCCGCCCAGGGTGGCCGCCATGGTCGCCAGCGGCGTCTGCTTGCGTCCGGCGGCCAGCACCGACCAGATGTAGTCGTCGCCGAACAGGCGGTCCGCGGTGCGCTTCATCATCATCACGTCTTCGGGATGCGTGCCGATGCCGCCGCGTATGCCGAACACGGACTGGATCAGGAAGGGCGGCTTGAGCAGCTTGCGGTCGACGAAATGCGCCGCCGTGTACAAGTGCCCGATGTCGTAGCACTCGATCTCGAAGCGCGTGCCGTTGTCGCCGCACGAGGTCAGGATGCGCTCGATGTCCTTGAAGGTGTTCTTGAAGATCAGGTCATTGCTGCCTTCGAGATACGGACGTTCCCAGGCGTGCTTGAACTCCTTGAATCGCTCCAGCAGTTCATACATGCCGAAGTTCATCGAACCCATGTTCAGCGAGGCTACCTCGGGCTTGAATTGCAGCGCGGGCGCCATTCGGTCGGCAAGCGGCAGCACGGGCGAGCCGCCCGTGGTGATGTTGATCACCACGTCCGAAGCGTTCTTGATGCGGGGCAGGAACTGCGCATACAGCGCGGGGTCCTGGGTAGGCTGCCCGGTATCGGGCTGGCGCGCATGCAGATGCACGATGGCGGCGCCGGCCTTGGCTGCATCCAACGCGGACTGCGCGATCTCATCGGGCGTGACGGGCAGATGGGGCGACATCGACGGCGTATGGACCGATCCGGTGATGGCGCAGGTAATGATGACCTTGTTCCTGGACTTTTTCATGGGCCTCGGGCTGCGCGCTTGCGCATGCGTTCTTGATGGTTTTCATGGCCCCGGTTGTCTCCTCCGGGTGTGGGCCATTCTGTCCCACGCCCGCGGCCCGTGTCACCTGAACAGAAATAATCAATTGATAGGATTTCCGGTGCTGCGGTGCAGCGACGCTGGATGCCAGCGCTGCGCGCGAGCCCTGACAGGACTACAATTTGCCTATGCCGGAACGCCCGTTCCGACGGCCATCCGATCACGCAGAAGCCGCCTCCCATGCTTGATATCCAGACCCTCCGCCCGCTGCGGGCCATGCAGCCCGGGCGCGGCCAGATCCGCCTGATGCAGGTGCCGGCATGAGCTACGTCCTGGCGGTGGATCTGGGTGGCACGCGCTTTCGCGCCGCGTTGGTGGACGATCGCGGCGGCATCGCGCATTCGTGTTTCATCGAAAGTCCGGCGCGTGCCAACCCCGCCGCTCATCCTGGCTGGGACGAGATCGACGCCGATGCCTGGTGGAACGGGCTGCAAGCCCTGACCGATGCGCTGGCGGCGCAGGCGGACGCCGCTTTCAGTGCGGTAGAGGCCATCGCGATCTGCGGCGTCACGCGCACGCAGGTCTTCATCGATGCGCACGGCGCTGCCATCCGGCCGGCGATCACCTGGCGCGATACGCGCGCGGCGGCGGACGTGGGCGCGTGGCTCGCGTCCATGCCGTCCTCCCATCCCGAGCATGGACAGATCAACGCCTTCCATCCCTGGGCGCGCGTGGCCTGGCTGTTGCACGCAGAGCCAGAGCACGCGGCGCGGGTGCGGCTGGTGCTGGAACCCAAGGATTATCTGAATTTCCGCCTGACCGGACGCACCGTGAGCGACACCGTGTCGATGGCGCGCCTGGCGGCGGCCGCCACGGCCGGACCGGACTGTGCCGACCTGCTGACGGCGGTGGGGGCCAATCCGGCCTGGGTACCGCGTCTGCTCGATCCGCTGGAGGTCGTCGGCGTCGTGCAAAAGGGTCTATCGGGCGCGTTGGCGCGTCTGTCGGGACGTCCTGTCGTGGCTTGCGCCAACGACACCTGGGCGGCCGTGGCCGGCCTGGGCGCACTGCGGCCGGGTTACGCCTACAACATCTCCGGCACCACCGAAGTTTTCGGCGCCGTGGGCGCCGAGCCGGTGCAGGCGCAAGGCCTGATGACGGTGGACTGGGGCGGCGGACATCATCAGATCGGCGGGCCAGGCCAGAATGGCGCGGATACGGTGGCGTGGCTCTTGCCGCTGCTGGGCCGCCTGGGCGACGAAGGCATGGCCGGGGTGGGCGAGGCCATGGACGCCTTGCTCGATGCGCCGCGCGATCCGCAACCGGCGCTGTTCCTGCCCTATCTGCAAGGCGAACGGGTGCCGTATTGGGATCCGCACCTGCGCGGCGCTTTTCTGGGCTTGAACCGTCGCCACGGCCCCGGCGACTTGGCCTGGGCCGTGCTGGAAGGCGTGGCCTTTCTCAACCGCATCGTGCTGGAGCGCGCCGAAAGCGCACTGGGCAGTCCTGTGGAAGAGATCCGCTTCGGCGGCGGCGCGGCGTCCAATGCCCAGTGGTGCCAGGTCAAGGCCGATATCTGCGAACGCGCTCTGGTGGTCGGCCAGGCCGAACAGCCCGGCGTACTGGGCGCGGCGGTCGCCGCCTGGACGGGCCTGGGACGCTACGGCAGCTTCGCGGCCGCCCAGGACGCGCTGGTGCGCGTGGCGCAACGCTACGAGCCCCAGGCCGAGCGGGCGCACGCCTATCGCCGCATGTACCGCCAGTTCCGCGCCGCGGAAGCCGCGCTGGCGCCAGTATCGCGCGCGCTGGCCGGCATCGACATGGGCTGATGGCCCAGGTATAAACTACCTCGCCATCAGCGGGGCGCAGCGACGCGCCCACATAACAAGCAAAACGCAGCAAGGGTTGAGTCGATGCGCGGCATCCTGGAAAAGTACGGCACGGCAATCGCGGGATTGGTCCTGGTGGTTTTCTTCGCGTTGGCAGCCCCGAATTTCGCGGCGCCCAATAATCTTCTGAACATCGCCAAGGAAACCAGCTTCCTGGCCATCATTGCCATCGGCTTCACGCTGGCGCTGGTCACGGCCGAACTGGACCTGTCGGTGGCCGACGTCGCCAGCCTCGCGGCGGTCGTCACGGGCGCCCTGGTACATACCGGCCAGCCGGTGCTCCTGGCCATAGGCGCGGGCCTGGGCGTAGGCCTGCTGTGCGGCCTCGTGAACGGCATCGCCGTCACGCGGCTGCGCGTGCCCTCGCTGATCGCGACGCTGGGCATGGCAGCCATGGCGCGCGGTTTCGCCTTCATGCTGACCGACGGCGTGTCCTATGTGGGCCGCTGGCCCGCCGCCTTCACCGACCTGGCGCGCGGCAAGCCCTTCGGCATTCCTGCCCTGGTGCTGTGGATGCTGGGCGCCGTGCTGCTGGCGTTCTTCCTGGTGAAATGGACCCGCACCGGGGCCCGCATGACCGCCACCGGCGAGGCCGGCGAATCCGCGCGGCTGGCCGGCATCAACATACGTGCCATGAAAAGCATAGGCCTGGCGCTTTCCGGCCTGTGCGCGGGGCTGGCGGCCGTGCTGCTCACGTCCAGCCTGTCTTCGGCCGCGCCGAATATGGCCGGCGACTACTTCCTGTACGCCATCGCCGCGGTGCTGCTGGGCATGACCATGTTCAACCCCGGCCATGCCAACATACCCGGCACGCTGGTCGCCGCGCTGATCCTCAAGGTGCTGGGCAACGGCCTGGTCCTCATGGGTGCGCCGTATTACGTGCAGGACATCGTTTTGGGCTTCATCATCATCGCGTCCGTCGCGGTGTCATCGGCCGTGCTGAAGAAAGCGGCCTTCAAATTCTGATCGGAAGGGGAAGAGAACCATGCGTAAATCCTTGATGCGCAATCTGCTGTTGGCCGTGTTTTCGGTGCCGGCCCTGGCCATGGGCGCGGCGGCGCACGCCTTCGACGTGGGCATCGTCGCGTTCCAGATGTCTTCGGAAACCCACGCGCGCGTCGCCAACGCCGCTGCCGAAGCCGCCCGCTCCAAGGGCTGGACCGTAACCCAGCTGAACGCCGAAGGCTCGCTGCCCAAGCTGGCCGAACAGCTGGACACCCTGGTCAACAAGAAGGTCGACGCCATCGTCATCGCCATGGGCAAGCCCGTGGAAACCGACGCGCAGCTGCAGGCCGCCAAGGAGAAGGGCATACCCGTCGTCGGCGTGATGTCCGGCGCCAGCCCCCACATGCTGTTCGACGTCGAGGTCAACGAATACGCCACTGGCGCCCAGTCCGTCCTCTATATGCTGGGCAAGATGGGCTACCAGGGCAACATTCTGTCCGCCCGCTTCGACGGCAACTCCGGCACCCGCATCCGCGGCAAGATGCTGGACGCCGTCCTGACCGAGAACACCGCCGTCAAGGACCTGGCCAAGTTCAGCATGGCCCGCACCCAGAGCTGGCGCGACGATGTGCGCAACGGCATGCAGGCGCTGCTGCTGCGCCATCAGGGCCAGTTCAAGGGTATCTGGGCCTCGTTCGACGGCCAGGCCTATGTCATCGACGATCTGTTGCAGGCCCAGGGCATGAAAAAGGGCGACATCACGCTCGTGTCCGTCGACGGCAGCCCGGAGACCTACCGCCGCATCGCCGATCCCAACAGTCTCATCACCGCGACCATGATGATTCCCTTCGAGCAGATGGGCACCAAGGCCATCTACGCCATCGACCGGATCGTCGTAAAGAAGGAACCCAGGGAAAGCATCGCCGCCGGGCCCTACCTCTTCATGGACTCCGTCCTGGTCGACGCCAGCAATGTCCAGAAATTCCTGCAAACCGCCAAGTAAGAGCCAAGAGCCATGACCGCCGCGTTGTCGCTACGCCAGATCAAGAAGTCGTATGGCGCCGTCGAAGCCCTGAAGGGCGTGGACCTGGACGTGCCCCAGGGCAAGGTCATGGCCATCTGCGGAGACAACGGCGCGGGCAAGTCCACGCTCATCCGCATCATCTCAGGCGCGCAGGAACCCAGCGCCGGCGCGATGAGCCTGAACGGGCAGCAGATCGCGTTCGGATCGCCCCACGACGCCCTGGTGCAAGGCATCGCCACCATCTACCAGGATCTGGCGCTGGCTCCGCGCTTGTCGATCTGGGAAAACATCTTCATGGGCGCCGAACTGGTGCGGCGCGTGGGGCCGCTCAGCATCCTGGATAAACGCCGCATGGCGGAGGATGCGCGCGGCTACCTGCAACGCCTGTCCGTGCCCATCGATGACATGGACCGGCCCGTGGAGCGCATGTCCGGCGGCCAGCGCCAGGCCGTCGCCATCGCCCGCGCCCTGCGCTGGGACGCCCGCGTCGTCATCATGGATGAACCCACCGCCGCGCTGGGCGTCAAGGAAACGGCGCTGGTGCTGAACCTGGTGCGCAAGCTGCGCGAAGAGGGCCGCACTGTGATCCTCATCAGTCACAACATGGCCGACGTGGTGGCGCTGGCGGACAGGGTGGCGATCCTGAAGAGCGGAACCAAGGTCATCGAGCGCGACGTGGCCGGGCTGGATGCGGACGCGTTGGCGCATATGGTGATGACGGGCAAAGAGTAAGGCCGCGCTTGGCCCCAGCGGCCATGCGAATGAAAAAGGCCGCCGCCAGCGATAGACCGGGCGGCGGCCTTTTTTTCATGTGGCGGCAGAGTCAGACCGGCGCTTCATCCGCGTTATAGCTGAACAGCCATTCATAGCGTTCACGCACGCGCGTTTCGTTCCACTCGCGGTCCACGTAGTCGGCGGCGCCTTGCGCGTGTGCCAGTGCCGGATTATGGAAGCGCCGAGCGTTCTCGGCCGAGCCGCGCACCACGCGCGATGCCCGTTCCACGCGCGCCGCTTCGTAGCGTTTGAATGCCTGGGGAACATCGTCCGGCTGCGCCTCCAATGCGCGCGCCAGTACATAGCCGTCCTCGATTGCCATTGCCGCGCCCGAGGCCAGCATGGGCAGCGTCGGATGGCAGGCGTCTCCCAGCAGGGTCACGCGGCCCTGCGACCACTCAGGCAGCGGTTCGCGCAGCATCAACGCCCATTTGTAGGGTTCGTCCAGCGCCTGGATCAGTGTCTGCACATCCTCATGCCAGCCCGCGAAATCCCGCGCGCATTCCGCTACGCTACCGCGCTCGGTCCAGGACTCCACCTGCCAATCGTCGCGCTCCAGGATGCCCACGAAGTTCACCAGTTTTCCCTGCCGCAGCGGATAG
Organism: Achromobacter aegrifaciens; assembly: GCF_902859735.1. Classification (GTDB taxonomy): domain Bacteria; phylum Pseudomonadota; class Gammaproteobacteria; order Burkholderiales; family Burkholderiaceae_B; genus Achromobacter; species Achromobacter aegrifaciens. The sequence continues at coordinate 531,182 of NZ_CADIJY010000001.1, forward strand.
TGGATGACGTGGGCGCCCGGGCCTACCCAGTTGCAGGCATAGGGCTCGCGCAGATGCGCGGGCAACTTTTCGGCCGGGATCACGCCGCGCCAGGCGACGGTGCCAGAAAACGCCGCGGCGTCCGCGCCGAACAGCGCGGCGCGCACGCGCGAGTGCACGCCGTCGGCGCCGATGAGCGCCGCGCCTTCGATTTTTTCGCCCGACTCCAGTACGGCGGTGACGCCTGTGTCGTCCTGCGTGAACCTGGTGACCTTGGCGCCCAGCGTGATGGCTCGCGGGTCATTGGCCTGCACCGCCTGCGCCAGAATCCGGTGCAGGTCGGCGCGATAGATCGTCAGGTACGGATAACCATAGCGGGCCACCGATTCCGCACCCAGGTCGAACAGTGGCCAGGTTCGTCCGCTGGACCACAAGCGGATACGCTTTCCGGCCGTCGGGCGTGCGACCTCCGTCAGGGCGTGTTCCAGACCCAGTTGATACAGCACGCGGTTGGCGTTGGCGCTAAGTTGGATGCCCGCGCCGACTTCGCGCAGCTCCTGTGCCTGCTCCAGCACGCGCACGCGCAAGCCGCGCCGCTGCAGGGCCAGCGCGGCGGTCAGGCCGCCCAGGCCCGCGCCGGCGATGAGATATAGGGGGGAGGCGTTGTGAGACATATGTTGCGGGGGTGTGGGTTAGTCAGGCTTGATGCCGGCTTGCTTGACGACCTGGGTCCATTTGTCCAGGTCCGTGCGGATCGATTGCGCGAATTGCTCCGGCGTATCGCCCACAGGCTCCAGGCCCAGGTCGGCCAGCTGGCGCTTGACCTCGGGATCGCGCGCTGCGGCGGCCAGCGCCTTGGTCAGGCGCTCGATGACGGGCTGCGGCGTGTGGGCGGGCGCCATGAGACCGAACCAGGAATAGGCTTCGAAAGGTTTGCCCAGCACTTCAGCCACGGTGGGAACGTTGGGCAGTTGCGGGTAGCGCTGCGCGCCGGTAACGGCATAGGCGCGTAGCTTCTGCGCCGCGATCTGCGGATACAGCAGAGTCACCGTGTCGAACAACAGATCAACTTGGCCGCCCAGCACGTCGCTGAGCGCCGGCGCGCCGCCGCGGTAAGGAATGTGCAGAATGTCCACGTTCGCGCTGCGATCGAACAGTTCGGCCGTGAGATGGCCGACCGAACCCGTGCCGGCCGAGGCCACCGTCAGCGGCTGGCGCCGAGCAAGGTCGAGCAGCGCCTTGAGGTCAGCACTGGGCAGGGCGGGGCGGCTCACCAGGATTAGCGGGCCGCGCACCGCCATGCCGATAGGGGTGAAGGAGGCGATGGGGTCATAGTCCAGCTTGGGATAGAGCGCGGGCGCCACCACCATGCTGCTGGTGCCGCCCCATAGCAGCGTGTAGCCGTCAGGCTGCTCGCGCGTTACCGACGTGGTGCCCACCGAGCCGCCCGCGCCTGCACGGTTCTCCACGATGACCGGCTGGCCCAGCTGTTCTGCCATGGTCTTGCTGAAGAGGCGCGCGCTCGTGTCGGTCGGGCCACCGGGCGGAAATGGCACCACTAGCCGGATCGGCTTCTCGGGGAAGTCCGCAGCCTGGACGGCGGGCGCCGGCGCAAGGGCCGCGCACGCGATGGCGAATGCCGAGGCAATTCGCAGGGGGAATCGGAACATGCTTGTCTCCTGTAGGCGCATTTGCGCTTTTGTTCTGGGCCCATCCGGACGGAAGGCAGCGCATTTCGCAATTGCAACGCAAACGGATAAACAAGTAAAACTGCGTTATCTTGTCTATTAACAAAGAAGTTTTATTAATTATCTGGTAGTCCACGCGTGAATTTCTCCCTGCGCCAACTGCGCGGCTTCCTTGCCGTAGCCGAACATGCCAGCTTCACCAAGGCCGCGGCCCAACTGCACCTGACGCAGGCCGGCCTGAGCGCCATGGTGCGCGAATTCGAACAGAGCATAGGCAGTCGCCTGTTCGAACGCAGCACCCGCGCCGTGTTGCTCACCGATGCGGGACGAACGCTCCTGCCCGTCGCCCAGCGCATGGTCGATGAACTGGGCGGCACGCTGCGTCAACTGGCCGCCGCTAGTACGCCGCAGGCGCGCGTGCTGCGCGTGGGCGTCACCCCGCTCATCGCCAGCAGCATCCTGCCGCAGGTGCTGCGCGCCTGCTCGGCAGCACAGCCGGAATGGCGTGTCGAAGTGGCCGACATGGACCGCAGCCTGATCCAACAGGGTGTCGAAGACGGAACCCTGGACGCCGGTTTCGGCGCCTTCTTCCAGAAGGCGGCTGGCCTGCGCCGCCGCGGGTTGTTCCCCGCCGAACTGGTGCTGGCGCAATCGGCCGAACATGCCGCCCGGACCCGCCGCGCTCCCTTGCCCTGGCAGCGGCTCGATCCCGCCAGTCTCATCGTGCTGCCTTCCAGCAACCCCATCCAGCAACTGATAGACCGGCACGTTCCTCGCATGCCCGTTGTCGCGAACCTCCCGCCGCGCCGCGTCTACAGCCACCTGGAAACTATCCTGGCCATGGTCGAGTCCGGGCTGGGCCAAGCCGTCGTACCCTCGTTTGCCGCCTTGACCGGCACGCGCTGGCGCGTGCAGCTCCGGGCCCTTACGCCCCGCGTCGCGCTGGACTACGCCATCGTCACCCGCAGTGGCCGCCGTGACAGCGCCGGATTGACCGCGTTCGTGGACTGCCTGAGAGCGGCGGCCCAGATGCGCGAGCCATAAAGAAAGCCGCCGCCAGTTGCCTGGCGGCGGCTTTCTTTGAGACTGCTGCTGGACTTAGTCCTTGCGGCTGGTCACTTCAACCAGGTGGTAGCCGAACTGGGTCTTCACCGGACCCTGGACCTCGCCGACCGGGGCGCTGAACACCACGGTGTCGAATTCCTTGACCATCTGGCCCGGACCGAACGTACCCAGGTTGCCGCCGTCGCGCGAGGACGGGCAGCTGGAGTTTTCCTTGGCCAGCTGAGCGAAGTCGGCGCCGTTCTCGATGGCGGTCTTCAGTTCGTTGGCCTTGGCTTCGGTGGAGACGAGGATGTGGCGGGCGGAGGCTTGTGCCATTTGGGGCTCCTTGCGGACTTGAATTGGGGAGGGGGAGAGTAACGCATTCAGCGGACTGGCGCTGGCTAGGCTAGGGTAACTCGCGGATGATGAACCACTGACGACTGTTGTGTATCCCTTCAATACAAGACGTCCGGGGGCCAGTGTTCCGGAAATTTTGTCACATATCGATCGGCCACTTTGGCCTATGAATATGCTTATACGGCAGGTTCCTCTGGTCCAGCGTCGCCGACCCCGGCGCATCCGCAAAGATCACATGCCGCGCTACTTTCGAGAACGACGCCTGGAAATGCTGCGCCGACTTCACCACGATCAGCGCTTTCTCCTCCAGCCGGCACCCCAACTGCGTGAACACATCGATATCCATGGCCTGGGCCCGCACCGTGATCAGCACGATCTCGATACCATCTGCTTCGACCAGCGCGGAGTTCCCCACGACAGCCGGCGATCCGGACAACCCCGTCATGACCATGTCCGGCACCAGCGCCTTGACCGTACACATCAAGTCCAGCGGTTCCCCTGACAGGGGGCTGATCTTGCCCCCGATGCGCAAGGGCAAGCGCGCGCCGACGCCAGCGCTGAAAGCGATGCGGACGGCGATGGGATCCCACATGGGGCCTATCGCCGCATTGCGCACGCCCCGTTCCAGCAGGCGCCGCAGCAGGAAGGTGGAGTCGCCCGCACCCCCGCCGCCGGGATTGTCAGCGGCATCGGCAATGACGACAGGCGTTGCGCCATATGCCAGAGCCTGGTCGATGGCTTCGTCCGGTTTGGGGTAGACGGGCATCAACACTTCGCGCATGCCTATGAGCTCGTCAGCCAGGCGCCGCGCAAGCTGCTGGGCGGCCTGGGCGTTGCCGTCGGCATAGACCAGCAGCTTGGTCCCCATGTCGGGCACGTCGCCCCAGGCGAAGCTGTGCACCACGGAAATGGAGAGTATGCCGTTGCTGCCTTCCAGCGCGCTGATGCGGTCGATATAGCTGCGCGCCGGTTCCTGTGGCGTGCGGATGGTGACGACCATCTCGCAGTCGGCCACGGCGGCAACCGGGGCGATGCGCCGATCGACGATTGCCGCGCAGAAGTCCACCAGTTCCAGCGCGCGTTCGCGGATGTCGGTGTGGGGATATTCCTTGTAGGCGACCAGCATGTCGGCGTTGGCGACCATGGCGTCCGACAGATGGCAATGCGGATCCAGCTCCGCGCCGACGACGACCTCGGGACCGACGATGCCGCGGACGCGCGCCAGCAGATCGCCTTCGCAGTCTTCGTAGCCGTCGGCCACCATGGCTCCATGCAGGCCCAGCACCACCATGTCGACGGGCAAGGCCTGTCGCAGGTCGCGCAGCAGTTCATCGCGCAAAGTCTCGTAGGCATGGCGCGTAGTAATGCCGCCGGGTTGGGCGCCGGCGGCCATGCCTTCGATCACGGTCCAGCCGTGTTGCGCGCCGCGCTGGCGCGCTGCCCACAGAGGTCCGCTGAAGATGGTCATCTCGGGAGGATGGGTGCCTGCGGGGTAGTAGCCCCGGTCGGCAAAATCATCCAGCGAGGTGGGCAGCGGAGCGAACGTATTGGTCTCCGTGGACAGCGAACCGGTGAAAACGCGCATGGTACGAGTGCTTAGTCCGCGGTGGCGCCAGAGGCCTTGACGACGTCGGCGTACTTGGCGATTTCGGAAGCGACGTGCTGGCGCAGTTCTTCCGTCGTGCCGCCGCCGGGCGTGGCGACCATGCCGGCGAGCTTCTCCTGGATTTCCTTCTCTGCCAGGATCGCGTTGACTTCCTTGTTCAGCTTTTCCACGATGCCGGCGGGCGTGCCGGCAGGCGTGAACAGCGCGTACCAGGACGTCATCTCGTAACCCTTGACGGTGGCGTCGATGGTGGGGATCTCGGGCGCAAAGGGCTGGACGGTAGCGCTGGTGACGCCCAGTGCGCGCAGCTTGCCGCCCTGGATGAGCTGCATGACCGAAGGCGCGGTGTCGAACATCACCTGGATGCGGCCGGCCATCAGGTCGGTGAGGGCGGGCGCGCTGCCCTTGTACTGCACGTGTTCCATTTCCACGCCCGTCATCATCTTGAACAGTTCAGCCGACAGGCGGGTCGACGAGCCTGCGCCGGACGAGGCGAAGAAAATGTTCTTGGGGTTGGCCTTGGCGTAGGTGATGAACTCCTGCACCGTCTTGGCCGGCACGGTGTTGTTCACCACCATGATGTTGGGAAAGCGCGTCAGCAGCGCCACCGGCGCGAAGTCCTTCTGGAAGTCGAAGGACAGTTCCTTGTACAGCGACACGTTGATGGTGCTGGCGTTCGAGCCCAGCAGGATGGTGTAGCCGTCGTTGGGCGAGCGCGCCACGGTCGCGGCGGCGATGTTGCTGGCGGCGCCGGGACGGTTCTCGACCACGAAGGTCTGGCCCAGCTTGTCCGACAGGCGGCCGGCGATCAGCCGCGCCACGGCGTCGGACGAGCCGCCCGGCGCGTAGCCGACCACGACCTTGACGGGCTTGCTCGGGTAGGCAGCTTCCGGCGAGGCGAAAGCGGCCTGTTGACTGAATACGCTCAGGGTTGCGGCAGCGAGGATCGAAGCGAAGAGTTTCATGCTTAAAGGCTCGAAATGGGCGTTACCTCGCATTGCCGCCGCCGCTGGCTTCCAGCTTGCGGCTCGCAACCGAGCGGATTTGAAAGTACGCGCATTATTCGCAATCGCAGGCCTGTAAATCAATGTAAGCTGCGAGGGAGTTTGTTGCCAAAAAGGCAACGATTTAGAGAAATCGTAGAAAAAGGGGACAAGCATGGACGGGGGGCTGAGCGCGCGGCGCCTGCAATACTTCTTCGAGGCGGTGACGACCGGATCGGTGCGCGGCGCCGCCGAGCGCCTGGGGGTGGAGCCTTCCATCGTCAGCCGTCAGATCCAGTTGCTGGAGACGGAGCTGGGCGTGGCGCTGCTGGAGCGCAAGGGCCGGGGCATCGTGCCCACCGACATGGCCTCGATTGTGATGGACCACTGCCGCGACCGGCAGGCCAGCGAGCAGGCCTTGCGGGCCCGGCTGGACGAGGTCAATGGTTTGCAACGCGGCGATATCCAGATCGTCACCAGCGAGGGCTTCGTCGATATCCTGATGAGCGGCGTGGTGGATGAATTCTGCCGGCGGCATCCTGGCGTGCGGGTTTCGCTGAAAGTGGCCGGCGCTTCCGACGCGGTGCGCGCCGTGGTGCACGACGACGCCCATATTGGCGTGGTGTTCGGCGCGCCGGCGGACCCCGGCATACGCGTGGTTCACACGCGCAACCATCCGCTGTGCGTGATCGCGTGGCCGGATCATCCGCTGGCGCGGCAGCGCAAGCGGCCGACGCTGAAGGACGTGGCGCGCTATCCGATTGCGCTGATGGGGCCGGGCTTCGGCTTGCGCCAGCTGATCGAGATGGCGGAACTATCGGAGAACATCGTGCTGTCGCCCAGCTTCATCGCCAACTCGGTGGTGACGCTCAAGCGCTATGTGGAAAGCCGCCTGGGGCTGACCTTCACGTCGGCGAACTCGGTGGTGAAGGAGGTGGCTCGGGGTGAGTTGGTGGCGCTGCGCACCACCAATCCCATCTTCGAGGCGGCGCAGACGCGGCTGATCGTGCGGGCGAATCGGCCGTTGACCAGCGCGGCTAGAGGCATGCTGGAAAGAATCCAGGCATCGCCGCTGTTCCACGGCGCGAAGCCGTAGCGGGCGATGCCTGGCGTGGTCCTGCTGTGACTTTAACGCACCGGCCAGCCGTACATCAGCCCGCCATCGCGGTACGAAGCGTTCAGGCCGCGCGGCAGCTTCAGCGGGCTGCTGGGGCCGAGGTTCTTCTCAAAGCTTTCGCCGTAGTTGCCGATGTTCTTGATGATGTTGTAGGCCCACTTGTCGTCCACGCCCAGGTTCTTGCCCATGCCCGGCGTCACGCCCAGGAGGCGCTGCACGTTGGGGTTGGTGCTCTTGAGCATTTCGTCGACGTTCTTGGACGTGATGCCGTATTCCTCGGCTTCCAGCATGGCGAACATGGTCCAGCGCACGACGTTGAACCATTGTTCGTCGCCTTGGCGGACCATGGGGCCCAGCGGTTCCTTGGAGAAGTTCTCCGGCAGGATGTCGTACTTTTCCGGGTTCTCCAGGTTGCTGCGCGCCGCGGCCAGCTGCGACTTGTCGCCGGTGAAGGCGTCGCAACGGCCCACTGCGAAAGCGCGGATGATCTCGTCCAGGCGCTCGACGACCACGGGCTTGAAGACGATGTTCTGCGAGCGGAACCAGTCGGCCAGGTTCAGTTCGGTGGTGGTGCCGGGCTGCACGCAGACCGTGGCGCCGTCCAGCTCCTTGGCGCTTTTCACGTTCAGGGACTTGTTCACCATGATGCCCTGGCTGTCGTAGTAGTTCACGCCCACGCCGATCAGGCCCAGCGTGGTGTCGCGGGTCAGCGAGAGCGTGGTGTTGCGGGGCAGCACGTCGACTTCGCCGGACTGCAGGGCGGTGAAGCGTTGCAGCGCGCTGACCGCCATGATCTTGGCCTTGGAGGCGTCGCCGAACATGGTGATGGCCAGTGCGCGGCACAGGTCCACGTCCAGGCCGATCCAGCCGCCCTTGCTGTTGTTCACCGAGAAGCCGGCGACGCCGGTGGACACGCCGCATTGGACGAAGCCCTTGTTCTTGACCGCCTCGAAAGTCGCGCCGGCGTGGGCGGTCAAGGACGAAATGAGTAAGGCGGTGCCTGCCGCGGCCAGTTTGAGTGCTTTCATGGGTGTCTCCGCGCCATCCGGCGCATTTGTAGCGATCAGCCGAAGGCTGAGGTGCGGCGAATGGTAGCCAGCGGGCCGGAGCGGGAGTATCAGGGAATTCCCGTTAAATCCATGAGGCGGAATTTACGCGTCGCGAGCCGCCGGGAATAGCGCGGCATGCACGGCTTCAGGAGTGAAAGGCGCTTCGTAGAAGCGCAGCCCCGTCGCGTCGAATAGCGCATTGGCAATCGCCGCGGGGCCGGGAACCGACGCGGATTCGCCGGCGCCCATGGGCGGCTCGTCCTGGCGCGGCATCAACAGCACGTCGATGGCAGGCAGGTTCTTGAAGCCGATGATGGGGTATCCGCCCCATTCCCGGCAGGCCACGCCGGCGTCGTCGAAAACGACCTTCTCCAACAGGCTGCGGCTTAGCGTCTGATTGACGTTGCCATGGATCTGGTGGCGGACGCCGTCGGGATTGACGACCATGCCGGTATCCTGGCCGACGACGATGCGCTCGACCTCGATGCGCCCGCTTGCCGGATCCACGCTCAGGTCGATGACCCATGCGGCCCAGGCGGCGCCGAAACCGGGGAACTTGCTATGCACGTAGCGCGCATAGGCGACGCCCCGGCCATGCAAGCGGCCATCGGCGCCGGGGCGGCCCCGGCTGCCTGGCGTCATCGGGCGCCACTGCGCGCGGGCGGCCGTGGCTTGCAGCAACGCGATGGCGCGCGGATCCTCCAGATGGCGCAGTCGGTACTCGACAGGATCAGCGCCGGCCGCGTGCGCCAGTTCGTCGATCATGCACTCATGGGCAAAGGAGTTGGGCAGGGCCGACACCCCGCGCAACCACGATGCGCGTACCAGCGGCGCCATGTCGTGGCAGACGATGCGCCGGTTGGGATAGCGATAGGGCGGCGCGGCCGTGCGGTCGCCCATTTCGAGCGTGCGAGGTTCGGCGGGAATGGCGCCAGTCAGCAGCAGGGCCAGCAATGGCGCGTCGTTGGAGGGGTAGCGGACGCCGAAGTCATAGGCCAGCAGTTCGCCGTCGGCATCGATCGCGGCGCTCACGTCCATCAATTGGCCTGTGCCCTTGGGTTCCCACTGATGTTCCTGTTCGCGCGCGAGCTGTACGCGGACCGGGGCGCCGACGGCGATCGACAGCAGCGCTGCGTCGGCGCAGACGTCGTCCGCGCAGTTGCGGCCATAGCAGCCCGCGGCCTCCAGGCGGATCAGGTCTATCCGATCCTCGCCCAGCTTGAGCAAGCGGTTCAAGTCGGCGCGCAGCATGTGGGGATTCTGCGTGCCGGTCCAGACCGTCAGGCGGCCGCCGCTGAAGTCGGCGACAGCGCAAGACGGGCCGATGGAGGCATGCATTTGATAGGGCCAGACGTAGCTGCGGCGCAGATGCGTGGCGGCGCGGGCGCAGGCCGTATCGATGTCGCCTTCCTCGATCAGCGGCCGGGCGGTCGATGGATTGGCGCGGATGGCTTGCTCGAGATCATCCAGGCGCGGCGCGGGCGGAACAGGCTTCCAGCGTACTTTCAGCGCACGCATGGCGGCGATCGCCTGTTCCTCGCGATCCGCGACCACGCCGATGAAATCACCCTGCGCCACCACCTGCACGTTGCCCGGCAGGTGGGCGACGGAGTCGCGGTCCAGATCGGCCAGGCAACGGCCGATGAAGCTGCCGGCGTCGCGCCCCGGATGGGGAGGGCGGATCACGCGGCCATGGCGCATGCCGGGCACGCGCACGTCGTGCACGAAGCTGAGTTCGCCGGTGGCCTTGGCGGGAATGTCGACGCGGGCGACGCCCTGTCCCACGATCTTGTATTCGTGGGCGGGCTTGAGGCGGACCTCCTGGTCAGGGGGCGCCAGGAGCAGCCGTATGTGCTGGCCGCGCAGCAGCTGTCCATAGTGCAGCTGCCGCGGGTCGTTGGCGTCGGCGGGCCGGATGACGCCCTCGCGCACCCGCAAGGCATCGCGCGGGATGTCCCATTGCCGAGCCGCGAGCATCAGCAGATGTTCGCGGGCCTGGGCCGCGGCGCGTCGCAGCGGTACCGCCGATATCTGGATGCTGGCGCTGGCGATGGTGGGCCCCTGGTTCGGAGCGGCATTGGTGTGCCCCAGCACCATCTCCAGGCGCGACAAGGGAACCTCGAGTTCTTCCGCGACGATCTGGGCCAGCGAAGTGCGGATGCCGGTGCCCAGGTCCACGTGGCCGTTGAAGGCGAGCACGCGCCAGCCGGCGGACGCGGTGTCCTGGAATGGCTGGCCGCTGTCGCCCAGCAACGCAATGAAGATCTCCGGCGTAGCCTGGACATAGTCCGACGCGACACCGGGCTGGCCGGGCGCGGGGCGCGGCGGGGCCGTGGGTTCGCGCACGACCAGCAAGGCGTCGGTATGGGCGAGCAGCGCGCCAGGCATTTCTTCAGGTTGAGGCAGGTTCATGGGGCTGACAGAGTCCGGGCCGGTGGATGATTATGCCGGCATTACCGGACGCCAAGGGCTGGGCCGCCGTTCATGGCCGCGTGTCGGTTATCGCCTGGTCCATGGGCATGACGGCGGCGTACTTCTGCGCCATGTCGAACAGGTTGGCCTCGTGCGGCCCCAGCGCGCGGTCGCCGCAGCAATCGGACACGACCAGCGGCCGGAACCCCGCCTGCATGGCGTCCACCACGCTGGCCCGCACGCAGCCGCTGGTGACGCAGCCCGCAACCAGCAGGGTCTGAACGCTGCGCTGCGCCAGCCATGGCGCCAGCATGGTGCCGAAGAAGGCGGACGGGGTGCTCTTGCGCACCACATACTCGCCGGCGGCAGGGGCCAGTTCCGGCACGATGGCGCTGTTGTGGCTGTGTTCTTTCAGCGCCAGCATGGCCGGTACCTTCAGGCAGAAGATATTGCTGTCGGCATCGTCGTCCGAGAACACGATGCGGCTGTGCGCTACCGGCCAGCCTTGCGCGCGGGCGTGGGCCAACAGATGGCGCGTCTGCGAGATGGCTTCGGGGATGTTTCCGCCGCCCAGAACGGCCGGGTCGGCGAAGCCGTTGACGAAGTCGATGATCAGCAGCCCATAGGGGGCTTTGAGCGGCAGCGGAGTGCCGAAACCCTGCCGCGCATAAGCGGAGATGTCGCCGGCTGTGTCATCGATGCGGGCGGGTTGCTGGGGCGCGTTCATTTGAGCTCTCCTCGGCGCGCAGCGCGGGCCAGTCCCGGTGCATCCTGCACGACTCCGTTAATTACGACTGGCTGGCCGTCCAGGGCGACGCTGCAGCGGCGCATCGGGATGTCGATGTGGCAGGCGGTAGTACGGCTGCCGCCAGCTTCGTTGTTGGGGCCCATGGACCACAGGAAATTGCCTTCGAAGGCGCGGGCGTCCATGCCGATATGGGCTTCCTTGTTGTAGTGCGCCAGCATGGACCACTGGGCGCGCGGCTGCAGGCCCCAGCCTATGTGGGATACGGCATAGGCCTCGGGATCTTCATACGCGGCCATGTATTCCTTGAGAATGTCGGCCTGCAGCCCGCCATTGATGCGGGTGACGTAGCCATTTTCGACCACGAGCTCGATCGGATCGGTCACGTAATCCTTCATAGGCAGCAGGATGTCTCCGCGATCCAGTACTACGCGGCCTTGGCTATGGCCCTCGTTGGGCCAGGTCAGCACGAAGCCGCTGGGCCAATGATCCCAACGGCCGGGCTGGTCCACGAAACCATATTCGGAAATGGCGGGGAAGTCGCCCAACTGGCAGCGCAGATCGGTGCCGGCCGCCGACGTGATGTGCATCTGGCGCGATGCTTCGATCAGGCGGGCGGCGGCCTGCACGCGGGCGCGGTCCGCCTCGTTCGGCACCAGCCGGCACAGCACTTCGGGCGGCTCGATCGCCAGCAGGATCTTGGTGCCGGTCTGCAGGATCTCGTGTTGTTCGGGGGAGAACAGCAGTGTCATCAGGTCCAGCACCAGGTCGCTGGCGGTCAGTGCCGCGATGGCCGCGGCATTGCCGGTAAGTGGCGTAGCGCCCAGATACGCCAGGGCGTCGCGGCTGATGGACTTGTCGGCGTTGACGGGCGGCAGGTCCAGCCGGGTGACGCGCGCGCCCATGTCGGTGGCTGCGGCGATGGCGCAACGCAGGGTCTGCGGATGCGTGTCGGCGCCGGTAAGCACGGTGACAATCTGGCCGGCTTCCAGCCGGGAGAGGGTGAGCACCTGTTTCCAGGCATGGATCAGATCGGTATCGCTGACGGACATGAGGGTTCCTTGAAGCGGCTGAATGGAGGCGTGCAGGTCCCGTGCGCGGTATCAGTCCACGGCGTGGCCAAGGAAATCGCCGAAGGCGGCGTAGAAGCCGGCTTCGTTGTCCCACGGAATCATGTGGCCGGCGCCCGACACCCGGACGTGCTGCGTCTGCGGCGCCAGGCCTTGCCATTCGGCGACGTCCTCATCGCTCACGACGCCGCCCCGTTCGGCGGTCATCAGCAGCAGGGGCAAGGCGATGCCAGGCAGGTCGGCGTGTATGTCGTCGCGGCCGAAATCCTCGAAGCTCTGGACGATGGCGGGTTCATGGCAGGTGTGCAGCCACTGGGCGCGCAACTGGCGTTGCGGTTCGGTCCAGGTCGGGCAGAACGCCCGCATGTCTTCGGCGGTCATGCCGCGCGTCGCTTGCCGGATGGAGTCCACGTACCACGCCAGGTTGGCGGGGTAGGCGCGGCGGCCCGGGCCCGAGACGGGCGGGTCGACGATGACCAGGCGCGCCAGCCCCTGCGGCTTCTTGCCCGCCGCGCGCACGGCGATGCGGCCGCCCATGGAATGACCGACCAGCGCATAGCGCTCCAGTCCCAGCGCCTGCGCGAACGCCGTCACGTCGGCCGCTTGCGCGTCCAGGCCATAGTCCAGGTCAGGCCTGGACGCCGACAGCCCGCGTCCGCGCACGTCCAGCACATAGGTGTCGAATTGGCGGCCCAGGCGTTCGGCCACGAAGCCCCAGGTGACGGCGGGGCTGGTGATGCCGGGAATGATGATGACCGCGAGGCGTTCGGCGCGTTCGCCCTCAGGGCCGCCATAGCGCAGGTAGTGCTGGCGGATGCCGTTCGCATGGACCTGGCCGCCGTAGAGATAGGTGCTGGAGTTCGTCGTCATGGGGGTGCCTCGAGAATCGGACCTAGGGTTTCCGATAAATTCAAAATAAAGCGTATACGCTCTATTCTTGCAAAGAGTGAGGCCGGTAGCCAACCTGGTTTTAGTAGTGGTTTTCACCTAATAAGGTGAAAAACATACGATATTTTTGATTTCGATTTTCGGAATTGCGAGCGAGTTGAAATTCTTGATATCAAAAAATGAAGTGTGTACTTCATAAATTTTCAACTCCAGCGCCTGGCGGCAGCATCTTCGTAAGCCGGCCGGCAACGCGTTCGCGCAATCACTTGTCCAGTCATTCATCATTCAGCAAGGAGTAGCCCCCGTGTCCAAATCCCCTCGTATCGCCATTGTTGGCGCCGGTCTTGGCGGCGCCGCAACCGCTGCGCTGCTGCTCAAGGAAGGACTGAACGTCCGTGTCTACGAGCAGGCGTCGGGGTTTTCGCGGCTAGGGGCTGGCATCCATGTGGGGCCGAACGTCATGAAGATCCTGCGGCGGATCGGCGTCGAAGATGCGCTGAATGCCCAAGGCTCCCACCCGGACTACTGGTATAGCCGCCATTGGGAGACGGGCGATATCCTGGCGCAGATCCCGCTGGGCGACTACGCCGTCAAGAACTACGGCGCGTCCTATCTCACCGTGCATCGGGGCGACTTCCACGCGCTGCTGATCGATGCCTTGCCGAAAAGCGCCGTCGCCTATGGCAAATCGCTGACCAAGGTCGAGGACCGGGGCGATGTGGTGGTGATGCACTTTGCCGACGGTACGTCCGAAGAGGCCGATATCGTGATTGGCGCCGACGGCGTGAACTCCCGCATCCGCGAAGAGTTGCTGGGGCCGGAACTGCCTAAGTACGCGGGCTATCTGGCGCACCGCGCGGTGTTCCCCACGCCGCCGGTCAAGAACGGCATGCTGCCCTTCGATTCCTGCGTCAAGTGGTGGAGCGACGACCGCCACATGATGGTCTATTTCGTGACAGGAAAGGCCGACGAGCTCTATTACGTGACCGGCGTGCCGGTAGAACACTGGGACTTGAACGACCGCTGGCTGCCCAGCAGCAAGGATGAAATGCGCGAGGCTTTCAACGGCTGGCATCCCACGGTGCAGGCGCTGATCGACGCCACCGTCGAAGTGACCAAATGGTCGTTGCTGGAACGCGATCCGCTGCCGCTGTGGAGCCGCGGGCGCATGGTGCTGTTGGGCGACGCCTGCCATCCGATGAAGCCGCACATGGCGCAGGGCGCAGCCATGGCGATCGAGGACGGCGCAATGCTGGCGCGCTGCTTCCGGGAAGTAGGCGTAGATAAGCATGAACTGGCGTTTGCACTGTATGAGGCGAACCGCGCGGAACGCGCCAGCAAGGTGCAGCGCATTTCGCACGACAACACCTGGCTGCGCACCAATGAAGACCCTTCGTGGTGCTTCGGCTATGACGTGTTCAACGAACCGTTGGTCGAACCCAAGGCGCGAGCCGTGGCGTAAGGGTTTGCGCTGCGTGGGGAAAAATGGACTTGATCCCCGGCCTGCGTAGCGGCAACCTTCCTACCTTTCAAACTCAGCCACGTGCCACGCCCATGGGATCCACCGTCTATCCAAGCAGCGCCCCGCAGCCGATCCGCCTGGTGGTGAATGGATGCGCGCACGATGTGCCGGCTGCGCCCGGCACGGCGCTGCTGCACGTGCTGCGCAATGATCTCGAACTCAATGGCCCGAAGTACGGCTGTGGCCTGGGCGAGTGCGGGGCCTGCACGGTGTTGATAGATGGCGTGGCGGCGCGGTCCTGCGTGATTCCGGTCAAGGCCGCGCTTGGACGTGCGATCACCACGCTGGAGGGCCTGGGTACGCGGCAACGGCCCGGGCCAACCCAGCAAGCCTTCATCGAGTGTCAGGCGGCGCAATGCGGTTACTGCCTGAACGGGATGATCATGACGGTGGAGGCGCTGCTGCGGCGCAATCCCTGCCCCACTGAAGCAGCATTGCGCAGCGAGTTGCACCACAACCTGTGCCGCTGCGGCACCCATGTAGAGATCATGCAGGCGGCCGTGCGCGCCGTGCAATTGCGCACGGCTGGCGTCGCGGACGATCCCGCCCCATGAGCGCGCACGTTTTCGGGGCCCCGCCGGCAAATGGCGGCCTGCCGACGGTTTTGCCCGCCGACGTATTGCATGGCATTGCGCTGCGGCCGCCTGAACTGGCGTGGGACGGCCTGCGCTACCGCGGGAGCCGGCTGCTGAGCGCGAGACTGGCAGAGGCCGGAGCCCTGGCTGGCGTGGTGGCGACGACGCAGCGTGCGCAGTTCATCGGCGTGGTTGCGGTGACCCTGCTGTATGCCCGGCAAGCCGCGGCAGAGTTGGCCCCCGTGTGGCAATCGGCTGATGCGGGCGAGATACCACGCATGTCCACGTCCGGCTCGGAGCAGATCCGTTACGGCTTGCGCCTGCCGTCGGCCGAGCCGCAAGCCGGCGTTCGCGTCACGGCTTGGAGCGTCGATGGGTATGCAGGCGTATGGCTGCCGGCGTGTGCGCCTGGCGTGCAGCATATTCTGCGGCGTGAGCTCGCGGCCTTGCTACAGCTGCCCGAGGCGGCGATACGGCTGAACATTGTTGACGCCAATGGTGCGACCGCAGTCCACCAGAACATGCCGCATCCGCTGGATCTGATGGATGCGGCTGCGGACGCTGCCTTGCTGTCGCAGGCCGTGGGCCGGCCTGTCTGCGTGGCCTGCCGCGCAGAGGCTGCGGACGAACTGGTGTTGCAAGCCCCTCAACCAGCGGTAGCGCCGGAACCTGCCTCGAACCCGCATGCAACGACGCCTGGCGTCGAGAGCACTCGCGATCAGCCCGCGATCCTTTGGGCGGACGCATCCTGGGCCATGCGCCCGAGCCTGGCGCGCTTGTTGAGCCAGCCCGGGCACGCGCGCGCGTCCGCCCAAGCGACGGTGCGCAGCGATTTCGCCGTGCAGGCCGGTACTCGGGCGGCGCTTCCCCTGCGCGCCAGCGTGGACGAATTGAATGCGGCGCAAGTGTTTGCCCAGGAAAGCCTGTGGCATGAGCAGGCTTTGGCCCGCGGCGAGGAACCGCTCGCGTGGCGCCTGCGGCATTTGCCCGAAGGACCGGGGCTGGAACTCGCGCGCCAGGTGGTGGAGCGGGCGGAGCTGTCCAGGGACGACAACGACGCGCCGCGCATCGGCGCGTTGCGCGGCACAGGCTTCGCCACGGCGCAGGTGCAGTGCGAGGACGAGACGGGCGCCGCGCGGACGGTATGGAGCGCCTGGGTGGCCGAGGTCACCGTACAGCCTCTTACCGGTCAGGTCGATGTGACGCGGGTGGTCGCCGGGCATGACAGCCAGCACTTGCGGCAGGCCCAAGGCGCGCCGATACGTGCGGCGATCGAGCATCAGACGCCCCGGCTGCTGGCCAATGCCCGTCGCCTGCTGGCGGGGCCGCCAGTCTTCGATGACTGGCGCAGTCCAGCGCCGGATGCCGAAGACGAACAGCACGGCGCATTGAGCCTATACGAAGGACACGATGGCCTGTCGCGCCGTGATGCAACCGAGGACGGCGTGTTGGTCCAGGGACAATTGGGCATGGATGGCGTGGTTACGCTGCCCGCCGCAGCCGCCATTGCCAACGCCATCCAGGACGCAACGGGCGTGCGCCTGCGGCAGGCGCCTTTCGATTCCGAGCAGTTGCGGCTGGCGCTCGCCAGCCGTCGCCGCGAGCGCATGCGCAATCCGCTGAGGCGCGGCTGGGTCTGGCTGGCGGCAGGCATGGCGGGCGTCGCCGGCATGGCCGCCGCGCTCTGGCCTGTCAAACCGGCGCTGCCGTTGACGGCCGGTCCCGACGTGTCGCTGTATTCGTCACGCGCGATCGAGCGCGGTCGCCTGGTGGCGGCGGCGGGCGATTGCATTGCCTGCCACACCGCGCCGGGCGGCAAGGCCAATGCCGGCGGCCTGGCGCTGGACACGCCATTCGGCACGATCTACACCACCAACATCACGCCCGACAACGAGACAGGCATCGGCCGGTGGTCATACACGGCGTTCGAGCGCGCCATGCGCCAAGGCGTGCATCAGGACGGGCGCCAGCTGTACCCGGCCTTTCCGTACACGGCCTACGCCAAGCTGAGCGACGCCGACATGCAGGCGCTGTACGGCTATCTGATGTCGCAGCCCGCCGTGCGCGCCGAGCCGCCAAAGACGCAGCTGGCCTTCCCCTTCAGTTTCCGTCCCTTGCTGGCAGGCTGGAATGCGTTGTTTCACGACGCCACGCCGTTCACGCCCGATGCGTCGCGCAGCGCGGAGTGGCTGCGGGGAGCCTATCTGGTGCAGGGGGCCGGACACTGCGCGGCATGCCACTCGCCGCGCAACCGCCTGGGGGCGGAAAAGACGGGCGTGCATTACCTGGCTGGCGGCGAGGCCGAGGGCTGGACCGCGCCCGCGCTGAACCAATTGGCCGCGGGCTCGCGGGCCTGGACGGGAGAGGAACTGTTCCAGTATCTGCGCACGGGGTACTCGCCCCGCCACGGTGTGGCGGCGGGTCCGATGGCGCCGGTGATCCAGGGGTTGGCCGAGCTGCCGGACAGCGACGTAAGGGCCATCACCACGTATTTGCTGGATCTGCCGCAAGCGGCGGGCTCTGCCGGGGCCAAAGCTGCTGAGGCCTCGCCGGCTCCCGCGCCGATCGCAGCCACGATCCAATCCCTACAGGGCCGGCGGGCAAACGGCGAACGCGTCTACCAGAACGCATGCGCGGTCTGCCACGAGGCAGGCAGCGGCCCGACGCTGTTTGGCGTGAAACCCCAATTGAACGCGAACACCAATCTGCACGCCGCTACGCCCGACAACCTGATCCAGGTGATTCTCAACGGCATCCAGAATCCGGCCAATGACGAGCTGGGCTACATGCCGGGATTCAAGGACAGCCTTGACGACAGACAGATCGCGGACCTGGTCGGTTATTTGCGGGAACGCCACGCGCCAGGGAAAGACGCCTGGCCAGACACGACGAACATGATTAGCAAGCTGCGCGAGCACGCGGAGCTGAACTAAAGGAAGCGCGGCCACAACGCGTGCGGCAGTTTGTGTTGATCACAACAAGGGGTTTCATCTATGTCAGCTTCATTGGTTTCAGTGGACAAGGCCATTTTGGTGGCCGGCGTCGGCAAGTTCCAGTATCGGCTATTCGTGATTTTTGGCCTGGTCTGGATGGCCGATGCCATGCAGGTGCTGTCGATCGGCTTCAGCGCGCCGTCGATCGCCAAGACCTTTGGCATTACGGTGCCGCAGGCACTGCAAAGCGGCACGTTCTTCTTCATCGGCATGCTGATTGGCGCGTTCGTGTTCGGACGCATGGCCGACCGCATTGGCCGCCGCCCTGTCCTGATGATTGCGGTGATCATCGACGCTTGCGCCGGCGTGGCGTCGGCCTTTGCGCCTGAATTCACCTGGCTGCTGTTCCTGCGCTTCCTGACCGGCATCGGCGTGGGCGGCACGCTACCGGTGGACTACACGATGATGGCCGAGTTCCTGCCCAGCGACCGCCGCGGCCGCTGGCTGGTGCTGCTGGAATCGTTCTGGGCCGTGGGCACCATTCTTCTCGCGCTGCTGGCGCTGGCGGCGACGTCGTGGGGCGACGACGCATGGCGCGTGATCTTCTTCGTGACCGGCCTGCCGGCGCTGGTCGGGGTGGCCTTGCGCTTCTATATCCCCGAATCTCCCATGTACTTGAACCGCAACGGCAAGTCGGACCGGGCGCGCAAGGTGCTGGAAAGGGTGGCGCGGGTCAACCGCCGCGATGTGGACATGCCCCACTTGCAGCCCGAGACGCCGGTGCATAAGTCCATGTTCGCGCTGTTCTCGGGCAACTATCGGCGCCGCAGTATCGGGCTGTTCCTTGCATGGGCGCTGATCTCCATCGCGTACTACGGCGTTTTTGTCTATCTGCCGGTGAAGCTCAGCACTGAAGGCTTCGCATTCATGCGCGGGCAGGAGTTCCTGGTGGTGCTGGCGCTGGTGCAACTGCCCGGCTTCGCGCTGTCCGCCTACGGCGTGGAGCGCTGGGGACGCAAGCCCACGCTGGTCGGATTCCTGTTGCTGAGCGCGGTGGGATGCATGCTGTACAGCCTGGGCACGTCGCCGTTCGTGGTGATCGGATCTACCCTGCTGATGAGTTTCTCGCTGCTGGGAACGTGGGGCGCCTTGTACGCGTTCACGCCGGAGGTGTATCCGACCGACCTGCGTGCCAGCGGCATGGGCATGGCGGGAGCCGTGGCGCGTTTCGGCGGACTTTTCGCGCCGGCCATCATCGCGCCCATCATGGCCAGTCACTTCACGCTGTCCTTGGCCGTGCTGTCCAGCATGCTGGTCGCAGGCGCCATCGCGATCTGGTCGGTCGACGTGGAATCGCGTAACCGCGCGCTGGACTGACCTTCACCTGACGAACGGCGGCGAACAGTCAACCCTGTTCGTCGCCGTTCAGCATTTTCGTCAATAGATAGTTCAGCGCCAGGCGTTCGGCAGGATTCAGGTTGCCGTACGTGCTTTCCGTGATCTGCTTGGCGAACGGCTCCATCTGCTGCACCAGTTCCTGGCCGATGGGCGTCAGGTTGATGACGACTTTGCGGCGGTCGACGGGGTCATGGTCCACCTGGACCAGTTCACGCTGCTTGAGCCTGTCGACCACGCCGCGCACAGTGGCCTGGTCGATGACCGTGGCCTTGACCAGATCGGCCAGCGAGCTCGCGCCCTTGTCCCGCACCGAACACAGCACGACGAACTGCGCCGCGGTGAGTTGGGAATCGGGAATGTACTGCTGGAATAGGGCGGTATGCCGCTGGTACACGCGCCGCAGCAGGTGACCGACTTGATCAGAAAACAAATAGCCATCCGTATTGGACGAGGACTTGCCTTTTATATTGCGCATAAGCCTATCCGAAGCAATGCAATGAGCATCATGATTTTTGTCAACGGCACACGCATTGGACGTGCTGAACGTACGGACTGAGCACGGATTTTACTGTGATGCCGCCGGTTGGGCGTCCTTGCCGCCTCTATCCACATTGCAGCCCGGCGGCGACAATGGCAAGCATGGAATTTCCGATCGGGCCT
This sequence comes from Achromobacter aegrifaciens, assembly GCF_902859735.1. Taxonomy (GTDB): domain Bacteria; phylum Pseudomonadota; class Gammaproteobacteria; order Burkholderiales; family Burkholderiaceae_B; genus Achromobacter; species Achromobacter aegrifaciens. Next base: position 551,208 of record NZ_CADIJY010000001.1, read on the forward strand.
GTACATGAACAATAGCGATGAGCCGCAGGGCGGCGGCGGCCGTCCCGATTCCTGGCGTTCATTCGCCTTTGCAAAAGCGCGCCTTTTGGGCGTGTGGCGCGAACTGATCCGGGTCAACGCCAGCGACCGGCCCTGGGAAATGCCCTTGGCCGCGGCCCTGTCCTCTGGGCTGCCCTTGCTGGTGGGTGCCTATTTCGGCCGCATGGACTACGGCCTGATGTCGAGCCTGGGCGGCATGGTGTTCCTAAGCCTGCCCAATTCCTCGCTACAGCACCGCATGATGATGCTGTTGGCGGCGTCCTTCGGCATGGTGGCCTGCTATGCGGTGGGCGCGCTGACGCAGTTCTGGCCTGCCGTCATGCTGGTGGCGTTGACCTTCATCGCCATGGTGGTGAACATGGTCTGCCGCTGCTACCGGCTGGGGCCGCCGGGCAGCCTGTTCTACATCATGGCGACTGCGATCGCGGCCTACACGCCGGGGAGCGTGGAAGAAATCCCCACACGTGTCGGCATGGTGGCCTTGGGCAGCCTGGTCGCGTGCCTGGTGGCGTTTGTGTATTCCCTGCACATGACGCGGGTCGCGCCGCCGCCGCCCGAAACCGCGTTGCCCAGGCCCACGTTCGACTTCGTGGTCTACGACTCCGTAATCATTGGCCTGTTCGTGGGCGTGTCGCTGTTGGTGGCCGAGTTGTTGCAACTGCCCCGGCCTTACTGGGTGCCCGTCAGCTGTTTGGCGATCATTCAGGGCGCGACCCTGATGGCGGCCTGGAACCGTCAGCTGCATCGCATCCTGGGCACCGCCGTGGGCTTGTGCGTGGCATGGGCCTTGTTGAGCCTGCCGCTGAACGTATGGACCCTGAGCCTGGTGATGATGGCGCTGTCGTTCGGCATAGAAACGCTGGTGGTGCGCCATTACGCCAGCGCCGTGGTGCTGATCACGCCCTTGACGATCTTCCTGGCCGAGGCGCCGCACCTGGGACAGGGCTATCCCGCGGCCGTCATCGAGGCCCGCTTCCTGGATACGGTGGTCGGCGCGTTCATCGGCGCCGTGGGCGCCGTGCTGCTGCACAACCAGCGCATCCGGCCGCGCCTGTCGCGCTGGATGCGGGCGGTGCTGCCCAAGCGCGTGAACTGACGGCGCCAGCCGCTACGCCCCGTTTCATCTCCGCCTGATCCACGGATCCGCCCCCGCGCTACGCGAGCCGGGCGAGGGGTCCCGCCTGCGCGTTTTCCCGGGCCGCATTGCTGTTGACACCCGTTGGGCCAGTCCCTATAGTTCGTTTTACACAGTCGTGTAAAAAAGAGGAGACAACATGGCATACATGGACAGCAGGTTCCTGGGTGAAACCGTTCCCGTCGTACCGGTGGAGGCGATGGAACGCGATTGCGTATTCCGCGCGGAAAACGAGGAAGGGTCCGATCTCTGTTTTCTCGATCAGCGCATTCCGCGGTATCAGCGGGAAATCATCAACGTGATCGGAATGGGTGTGACCGAGAACGTCAAGGAGTCCGCCCTGGCGCCGAAACTCGCCGGTGGCGCGCATGGCTTCGCAATCGCCTACGTGCGCGGCGTGCGTCGCGGCGATGGAGCAGCCCTGCATCGCCATCCCACGGAAGAAATATTCGTGGCGATAAGCGGTGCGTGGCGCGTGGTGTGGTTGGAGGGAGATGAGGAGCGATCCATCCTCTTGAACCAGGGCGACCTCGTGGCCGTGCCGCCCGGCGTCTTCCGCGGATTCCGCAGCGCCAACGACGACCAGAATTCGCTGTTGATGGCGATCGTCGGCGGCCCCGATGCCGGGCGCGTGGATTGGCATCCGTCCGTGATCGTCGAGGCGCGGGACACCGGGCTCTCGGTCGATGACCGCGGCAACCTGCTGATCAACTGAGCAGGGGTTCTCGCCGTTTCAATGCCGCCCGAACGCGTGCATCGAGACAGCCTTTGAAACACCGGCAAACAATACTGAGGAAACCATGGCGCGCTGGCCTGAGCTGGATAGTTACATTGAAGATGCCGTCTCCTGGGGAGTGCCGCAACTCGCGGTGGCGGTGGTCGGACCCGACGGGCTCATTTACCGAGGATCCCGGCAACAAGGAGCCGACGGTTCCCCAACCCGGTCGTCCGAGGCGCCAGCGGTTTACTGGCTGGCATCGATGAGCAAGCTGGTGACTGCCATCGCCGTTCTCCAGCTTTGGGAGCGGGACTTGTTGCAATGGGACGCGCCGGTTGCCACATGGTTGCCTGAGCTGGCGTCGCCGAGCGTGCTCGAAGGGTTTAGCGGGCAGGAGCCGGCGCTTCGGCCCGCGGCAAGCCCGATCACGCTACGCCAGTTGATGACGCACCAGTCCGGTCTGGCATATCCCATCTGGCAAAACGATATTGCGCGCTACATAAGTCAGCGCGGCATACCCATGCCGGGCAGCGGCAAGATCGAATCGTTGGCCTTGCCGCTGGTGTTCGATCCAGGAACCAGCTGGATGTATGGGATAGGCCTGGATTGGGCTGGCCAAATCGTCGAGCGCGTTTCCGGGAAAACGCTGGAGGATTACTTTCAGGAAGCGATCTTTCAACCGCTGGAGATGCGCGACACGAGTTTCCTCGTAAACGCCTCCATGCGTGAACGAATGGTCGATCTCATGTCCAGGTATGACACGGGCGCGATGGCTCCAATAGAGCGATCATTCCCCACGCCCGAGACGTTCATGGGCGGATCCGGGCTGTACGGAACCGAAGATGATTTCTCCAAGCTGCTGACGGCGCTGCTGCGAGGCGGCGAGCTGGCAGGGCGGCGGATACTGCGCACTGAAACGGTAGCCCTGTTGCTGCAGCCTCAGGTAAGCGGGACGCACATCGGCATCCTGCGTACTGCGATGCCTCGCGTTGCGGCCGACGTCGACCTGCATGCCGGCGCGGAAAGCGGATGGGCGCTGGGCGGATTGGTCAATTTGCAGGTCGGCGCCGCCGGGCGCTCGGCGGGCAGCGTGGGGTGGGCGGGCGCCGCCAATACGTTCTTCTGGATTGATCAGAAACGAGGCGTGGCCGTGCAGGTGATGATGCAGATTCTGCCATTCGCCAATCCCCTGGCGCTGAAGACCCTGGCGGGCGCGGAGGAACTGATCTGTGGAATTTTGGACAACCTGCCTGGTTGAGTGCCGTCAGCTGGACCGGGACAGCGACTCGAACACGCCCGCCGCAACGAAGTCCACGATATAGGCGACGCGTTGCTCCAGGTTCTTGGCCGCATCGCCTTCGGACAATCTGATGGCTTGCCGTGCGTTCACGCCCAGCGTCAGCAGCAAGGTAATCATCGATTGATAGGCGTAAGCGATGTCCGAATTCGATGCCTGTGGAAACACCTGGCGCAGCTTGCCGATGAACACGCGGGCCGAAGGATCGAAGTACTCCTTGATGATGCCGCGCTGTTCGCTCTCGGGGTCATAGTATTCGCGGGCAAGCAGGCGGATGAAGCGCGCGCCGCCGCGTTTTTTCGTCAGCAGCAGCGAAGGCGCCACCCAGACTTGCACCAGTGCATGAGTCCAGGCCCGCTTGTCTTTATCGGGGGAGATCAGTTCGATTCCGGACAGCCGCTCGTCGGTCACCGAGCGGTAGCGTTGCTCAAAAATGCTTCTGTAAAGAGATTCTTTGGTACCGAAGTAGTACTGGACTAGCGCCGAATTCACGTCAGCCGACTTCGAGATGTCTCGTATGGACACGCCGTTGTATCCGTGGAGGGCAAATAGCGACTCTGCGGCTAGGAATATCCTGTCCCGGCGCCGCGTTTCCTTGGTCAATTGAAGCTCCTCTTTGAGGCTTCAAATTGTAGTGGATTTCCCCAGGGGAACGGCATCGCGCGAGCAAGGGCGACGGGATCGGGATTAAACGATCAGGAGAAAACATGTACTTTCCCATGGCCGAACTCAGCGGCGATCAACGCAGCAAAATCATGCATTCGACCGTGCTTCCGCGGCCGATCGCATGGATCACATCCACCGACCCCGAAGGAAACGTCAACGCCGCGCCCTTTTCCTTCTTTAACGTGATCTCCGGGAACCCGCCGCTGCTTTGCGTCTGCATCGGAAAGAAGGATGGCCGTCCGAAGGACACGGCGCACAACATCGCCACGACCCGCGAGTTTGTGGTGAACCTTGTTTCCGGGGCGTTGGTGCATCGCATGGTGGCCACCTCCATCGAATTCGAACCAAAAGTGGACGAATCCGCCGAGGCCCAGTTGTGTCTGGCTGCGTCGCGGCTGGTGCAGCCGCCTCGTATCGAGGACAGCCCCGCGTCTTTCGAATGCCGGGTGCGCGAGCTGTTCGACATCGATGGGGTGCGCAGCCTGGTGCTTGCAGACGTGCTGGCCGTCCATGTGATGGATGCCGCCGTGCTCAATGCCGAGCGCATGCATTTCGATCCGAATCCCATGGATTTGATCGCGCGGATGCAGAACCCTGGTTGGTATGGCCGTATCGGGTCGGCCTTTCAGGTCGGCACGCCCAGCGTGGAACAATGGGATGCGATGAAGCGCGACGGAGACGCCAGCGCCTACCTGGAACGGCAGGCAGGCGATTAGCGAGGCATCGCGCCGTCAGGCCGGCCGCTTGACCAGCACCACCAACGCGATGCCGAGCAGGATCAGCACCGACGCCGTCACCAGGATTCCGGTCACGGGCTCATCCAGGAACAGGGTCCCGCCAAATGCCGTCAACACTGGCACGCTGAGCTGTACGGTGGCGGCGTGAGTCACTTTCAGGCCTTTGAGCGCGGCATACCAGACGACATAGCCCAGGCCCGAGGTCACCGCGCCGGAAGCCACGGCATATGCCACGCCCGCAGCGTCGTAGCCCACGCGTGAGCTCAGCCCGTGCAGCAGGAATAGCAACAATGCGACAGGCGTGGCGCGGATGAAGTTGCCCGCCGTCGCCGACGCCGCGTCCCTGGCGCTGCGGCCCAGCAGCGAATAGGCGCCCCACGCGACGCCGGCCGCGATCATCAGCAAGGCGTGGAACAACGGCGGGGCGCTGACGCTGGGCAACATCAGGATCACCAGACCGGCCACCGCCAGGCCTATGCCCAGCCCCTGCGTGATGCTCAGCCTCTCGCCGATGAAGAATCCATACAGGATCATGCTGATCTGGATCGACGCGAACAGCAGCAAGGCGCCGGTTCCTGCCGGGATCTGGGTGTAGGCATAGGCGAAGGCCACGGCATAGGCCAGCAGCGCCAACGCACCATGCCAATTGCCTTCCAGCTGTTTGGCCGGCTTGCGCATGCGCAATACCAGCCACAGCACCAATGCGCCGGAAGCGATGCGGATGGCGACGAAGGTGGCCGGATCGATCGCGGTCTGCTTGAGCGCAAGGCGGCACAGCAGCGAGTTGCCGGCGAAGGCAAGCATGGAGAGCAGGGTGAGCGCGTACAGGCGGGGTGTCATGGCGCGGTGTTTCCCTTGGGCAGCGCTTCGGCGATCGTGTCCGGAAAAAGCGGGGTGGATCGATGATCAGATCGTAGCGCGGAGTTTCGGCTGGCGGTTGGGATACGCGTGCGATTCGTCTCAGTGGGTACGTACTTTGGCCGAAGCTTTTGAGCTGAGGGCATGGGCGGCATGCTGCCACAGCGCGCCCACTGCCGCGGATTGCCGTCCAGCGGCAGAGCGCACCAGCCCGAACTCCCGGCGCGCCGCCGGGCTCAGCGGCAAGGCGCGCAACTGGCGCATGTCCGCGGGCAGCGTGGACTCGGGAACCACCGCGACCCCCATGCCCTCGCGCACCAGCGCGCAGGCGCTGGCCCAGTCGCGGACCGTGACGCGGATGTCGTTGAGTTCCAGTCCGGCCTTGCGCGCCAGGCTCAGGCCATTCACGGCGCAGCCGCCGGTCGCGAGAATGAACGGTTCATCGGCCAGCTCGGCCAGTGCGACGCCCCGCGACGACGCGCGGCGGCTGAGCGCATGCATGCCGGGCAGCAGCGCCATCCAGCGATCGCGGCCCAGGATCAGGGCTTGCCTTTGCGTTGCGGGGTTCATCACCACGCCCAGATCGATGGCGCCGCGCGACAGCCATTCCTCGACCTCTTCATCCGTGCCCTCCAAGGCCACCACCTCGATGCCGGGGTGGCGCAGCCGGAAGCCGTGCAGCAGGGGCGGCAGCAGCGTCGAGATGACCGAGGGAAAGCTGCCCAGCCGAATGCGGCCCTGGCTCAGTCCCTGGCTGTCGTCGGCCAGGGCGCGGATGGACTCCAGGTGAGACAGCATCGCGCGGGCGTGATCGATGACCTGTGCGCCCAGCGCCGTTACCGCCACTTCCTTGCGGGAACGGGTGAAGACCTGGAGCCCCAGCGACGCTTCCAGCTGCGCAATGGCCTGGCTGGCGCCGGACTGGGTGATGCCCACGCGCTCGGCGGCGCGGGAGATGTTGCCTGTGTCGGCCGTCGCGACGAGCAGGCGCCAATGTCCCAGGTTCAACATATTAAGTAGCTGAGCTAATGATAAGGAATTAGAGCATTAATTTTACCGGTGCACCGTGGCGCGAGAGACTGCCCTCTGTTGTTTCCCGGAGATGTCATGAAACTCTACTACGCCCCGCATACCTGCTCGCTATCGCCGCATATCGTCTTGCGCGAACTGGAGCTGCCATTCGAACTGGTCAAGGTAAACAACCAGACCAAGCAGACCGCGGACGGCCGCGATTTCCGCACCATCAATCCCAAAGGCTATGTCGCCGCGCTGGAGCTGGTAGATGGCGATGTGCTCACTGAAGGGCCGGCCATCGTCCAGTACCTGGCCGACCTGCGTCCTGGCATGCAGCTGGCGCCACCCAATGGCACGCGCGAACGCACGCGGCTGCAGGAATGGCTGAACTTCCTAACCAGCGAGATCCACGCAGGATCGGCGCCCTTGTTCCAGTCGGCCTTGCCCGAAGCCGCCAAGGCGCATTTCCGCGAACGGCTCTTCAAGCGCTTCGACTACCTGGACGGCATCCTGGCCGAAAGCACCTACTTGATGGGCCAGCAGTTCAGCGTGGCCGATGCCTATCTGTTTACCGTGCTGGGATGGTGCAGGTTCTTTGCGATCGACCTGGATCGCTGGCCATCCCTGGCGGCATACGCGGCCCGCATCGGAGAGCGCCCTGCGGTGCGGGCCGCGCTGCGCGCGGAGGCGCAGGGCTGAACGTCATGCGGCCACGGCAACGGATGCATTAGGCCTGTTGACGCGTGGCCGCCAGCACGATTTCCCGCACGCAAACCCCGTCCGGCTGCGCATAGGCGTAGTGGATGGCGTTGGCCACGTCCTCGGCGGCCAGCACCTTGCCGCCCATCTCGGCCTTCCAGGCCTCGTAGCCCGTCTTGATGTCCGCATCGGTGGTATGGCCCAGCAGCTCGGTTTCCACGGCGCCCGGTGCGATGGTGGTCACGCGCACGTTGTGCGCCGACAGTTCCTCGCGCAGGTTTTCCGACAAGCCGTGCACGGCGAACTTGGTACCCACGTAGGCCACGTGATTGGGGAAGGTCTTGCGCCCGGCCACCGAACTGATGTTGATGATGCTGCCGCGCTTGCGTTGGACCATGCCGGCCGCGACCGCATGCACGCCGTTCAGCACGCCTTTGATGTTCACGTCCAGCATCCGGTCCCATTGGTCCGGGTCCTGGCGCGTGATGTCGCCCAACAGCATGACGCCCGCATTGTTGATGAGCGCATCGGCCGGCCCGAAGCGCGCTTCGCCTTCCTGCACGGCGGCGGCCAGCGCGGCGCGGTCGGTCACGTCCACGGACAGCGCCAGGGTGTCGGGCAGGTTCAGCGCCTGCATTTTTTCCAGCCGGCGGGCCAGCAGCAGTAGCGGGTGGCCGTGAGCCGAGAACAGGCGGGCGGTGGCCAGGCCGATGCCGGAACTGGCGCCCGTGATGATGACCAGCGGTTTCTTCATGGTTGATATGGTGGGCTCCTGATATCGGTTTTATGTATGCTTGAGTGGTCGGAAATCATTCTATTCCCGGGGATTCTCCCTGAGAAATGGTTTATTCCTTTGGAAGAAATCGGAAAATCTTATGGATGGCCGCCAGCTCAAGGCCTTTGTCGCTGTCTTCGAAGAGCGCAACATCACGGCCGCCGCCCGTCGCCTGCACCTGAGCCAGCCGGCTCTGTCCGGCACGATCAAGAGCCTGGAGGACTTGCTGGGCACGCAATTGTTCGCACGCCAGGCGCGGGGCGTGGCCGTGACGGAGGACGCCCGCATCCTGTATCCACAGGCGCGGCGCATCCTGTCGCAGACGGACTCGATGACGCATCAGTTCCGCCATGGTTCGTCTGCGTCGCGCATCGAGATCGGCGTGGAGGCGGATATCGCAGGGCCGGGCATTGCGGCCTTCATGCGCGCGGCACAGGAAGTCGTGCCGGGGCTTTTCGTGAATCTGCTTGAAGGATGCCAGGGCGATGCCCGACTGGCGACCGAAGACGAGCGTTGCGAGGACGAGCTGTTCTTGCCGCTGTCCGTCGACCCCTATGTGCTGGCCCTGCCCGCGGGCAGCGGCGCCGACGCGGCATTGCCGTGGATTGTGTGCCCGAGCCACCCGACGCATCAGCGCCTGCTGCCCTTCTATGGCGCCGGTGCAAATACGCCGGCCGCGCACGCCGGATCGTTGCGCCTGGCCTTGGCGTTGACGGCCGCCGGCGCGGGCATGTGCGTGGCGCCGGAATCCCTCGCCCGTAGCCAGGCCGGCGTGGCGATCAGGCCGCTGGAAGGACTGGAGATGTCGCGGCGCATCGGACTTTGCTATGCAGTGCAATCGTTGGACAAGTCGGTGGTGGCAACGCTGGTGGAGCGGCTCGGGGATCCTGCGGTCCGGGCCAGGCATACAACATAGAGAAACCTTTCAACGCCATCGATAGGCTGGGCCAGCCTGCAACTTCACTCGTTAAGTTGTAGTCTTGCGCCTTTCGCCAATAAACATGGCCGCGCTGCGGCCGATCAGGGAGGAGATAACTATGACAACGCGATCCGGCGCCAAGCTGGGCAAGGCGGTACTGGGGATGACGCTGGCTGCCGTGGCGTTTACCGCATCGGTTTCCAATGCGCAGGCGGATGACTACCCTTCGCAGCCGATCAAGTTGATCGTGCCCTTCGCCGCCGGAGGCGGCAATGACGGGATTGCGCGTCTTCTGGGGCAGCTGCTGTCCGATGGCCTGAAGCAGCCCGTAGTGGTGGAGAACCGCCCCGGCGCAGGCGGCAAGCTGGGTGTGGAGCAGGGCCTGAAGGCAGCACCCGATGGCTACACCCTGACCTTGATTTCCAACAGCTATTCCGTCAACCCCAGCCTGTACAAGCTGCCGTTCGATCCGGTCGAGGACATGACGCCGATCGGCATGATCGCGCGTGCGCCGTTCTTCGTATCGGTCAATCCCAGCGTGCCGGCGGATAGCCTGGGTGATCTGGTGGCTTTGGCCAAGAAGAAGCCCGGCGGGTTGACTTATGCATCGTCCGGCACGGGCGGCATATCGCATCTGGCGATGGAGGCCTTCTTGAAGACGGCCGGTATCACCATGGTCCATATCCCGTACAAAGGGTCCGCGCCGGCTCTGACGGACACGGTCTCAGGCCAGGTCAACGCGATGCTGACCACGGCCGGCTCGACCCTGCCTTACCGCGAGGACAAGCGCCTGAAGGTGCTGGCCGTGACCTTGCCGCAGCGCGTGTCCTCGGCGCCGGACATCCCGACGGTGCGTGAGGCTGGCGTGCCGTATGACGTGACGGTGTGGTACGGCATCATCGCGCCCAAGGGCGTGCCGCCGCAGGTGCAGGCCAAGCTCAACGCCGCGATCAATGCGGCCGTCGTGAAGCCCGAGATGGCCGATCGTTTGAAGGCGACCGGGGAAGAGGCTGCGCCGGGTAGCCCGCAGGATTTTCGCGATCAGATCGTGAAGGAGATTTCTTTGTGGGGCGATGTGGTGCGTGAGGCGGGCGTGACCGTGAATTGATCGACTCGCGCGGAACTGGGCACAGGACTGTCAGCACCCCAAGATTGTTTACAGCGGTCCGTGCCCAAGTCGAACAAGAAAAAAGCCGCTGACGGTAAACGCCAACGGCTTTTTGAATTCTGGTGCCCGGGGCCGGAATCGAACCGGCACGCCTTTCGGCGGGGGATTTTGAGTCGGTGATTTACAGTGTTTCTACAGGGAAAAGGGGCGAATTCTAGCGTAGGCTGAAATAGGTAAAACCAGTTTCAAATCAGTAGGTTAGCGTATTTTACCTGAATTGGTGAAAACTGGTCACTGTACCTGTACCTGTACTGTACCGAAATTTCGGTACAGTACAGATCGAGAATCTGATTAATTTTCAGTGGCGATGAGATTATTAAATAATAAAAATCTCGGTTTATGTTAGATGGTCTATCAAGCTGTATATATCAGTTCTAGAAAATCAGGACAAGAATAAACCGAAATACCTTTTTACGAACACTTCCATATCATGCGCAACTTGAACTAACTCTGTTGATGACAATGGAACCTGTTTTCCAAGTGTTGCTGAGATGTCGCCAGTTTTATCCAAATAATCTGAGTCCACTACGCCAAGGGAGTGAGCGAATAAATGACGCTTCTGAAATGCCTTGAGAAATAGAGGCCAGTCGTTGACAGTAGAAGCCATATCAATATATGGAAGTAATTTAGTTCTGGCCGATGAGATATTTTGAAATGATGAAATTTTCGGATGTGCCTGGCTCCCCGTTACATGATGGTTTCGAACTGCTATGGCGTTGGCCCGTCTCATTACCCCATCAAAAGTACTAATTAGTAAACTGAGGTAGTTTATGAGGTTTTCTCTGGGTGTGTTCGCAGTGCAGTTCTCTTTTATTTGTTCCGAGAGTGTGTGCATCACCTCTCTAGGGTTTTCAATCGCACAAACGGGGCAACGAAAGATTACGCCATTTACTGCGAATTTAGCCCCATCCCTTGGGCATTCCCTCTGAATGTCAAAGTGCGAAAGATTGGAGCGCGGATTAGGATTTGGTTTAAATGACGATATTTCGTAGTAAGCGCCGCATGCCGCTGGACAGCAAATAAATATTGGGTTTGTTGAGTACCGCTTCTCTGCGAGTCGTATCCATGCATTGGCTTTACAGTCAGGGCAGGTAACAGTTACTCCGTCCCCATGTGGATCGAAGAGTTTGAGTTCCGAAAGATATTTTTCATCTTCGACTTTGATGTGAGCAGCCCAACGCTGTGCACGGTCGTTTGTACTCATAGAAAAATCTATACCTTCAAGAGCGAAAGTACTATTATAAATGGGGAATGCGATGGGGGAGGACGGGGAATAAGATTATATTTTTGCCAGCCGCTTCATTACTTCAAGGCGCATTTGCATGAATTGATTGAGGTCTTCTGCAATTCCCTTTTGACCGTAAAATCGGCCACTATCCACTCCTTCATCCACTGTTAGGCTAAGTCGTTTTCTCAGTTGGAAAATATATTGCGGGTCATAATCTTCAAATCCTTGCGTGCCCTTTTTTAGAATGGTTTCAACCACTTCTCCTAAGTCGTCTATAACCTCAAAACGGTAGCCGCGGTCGCGGAGTTCGTACCCAAAACGCCCAAGAGCTTCGCGAAGATCTTGAAGCTTAAGTGGCTTTTCACCTTTTTGTTGTTTTCTTGAGTTCCGTTCTAACCAGGTGGCGATTGTAGAAACCTCGTCATTCCTATTTTCGCAAATCTCGTGGGCTGCAATTTGTCGAGTATATTCATACATTTCATCATCATCGCAGCGATCAAGCCAGTAATTATGCTCACTCAAAAAAAACAGTGTTGAGAGCAGGGCGGCTCGCTTATTTCCATTATGAAAAGAATGGTTTCCTGCGATGCTGTGGAAAAGTGATGCAGCCTTTAGAAAGACCGTAGGGTAGGCGTCTTGGCCTCCTGCGGTGGAATATGGTCTTGCCGCTGCGGATTCAAGGCTATCAATATTCTTGATACCGGGGGGACTGATCGGATCTTCCTTGTCAACAAAGAACTCTGTCAGGTATTCGTGAATAAAAGTAATTGTTGATGCATCCATGTGGACTCCAAGTGAACTTATTTAGGATATCTCTCTTATGAGGCCATACGGTGTCTAAAGTGTCGAACTGCGTGACACAAAAACCGGCGACAGCCTATCCTGCACTAGCTTCAACCACCTATATTTTCTTCGTCATGACTAAGCTTTTGGGCTTGCCAAGTCACTTACGCGGCTGCACAAACTCTTCGAGTTCAATGTCCCCATTGATGAACCGTTGAGCATGCTCTTCATCTGCTGCACTGAGCGAGAATCCTTCCAAACCGACTGATGCGCGTGCGTAATTAACGGCTGCTACACGCCGGTCGCGCTCGTCACCGGATATCGTTTTAGTTAGTTCCGTTTCGTGCGAACCCATCTCAGCCATGGTTGTCTCCCGTGCTTTAGGTAACGCTATTTTACAAGGTGTGGGTTTTTTTTGGTGCTTTGTCGAGAAATCTGGGAAAAGGTTTCACGCAGAAATTGTCTTGTTTTTGTGGTTATCAATAGGTTTTCCCGATTGACGGCGGTATTGGCTGCCATGCGTGATGGACACTTCCCAAAGAGGCTTTGCCTCTCTGGACTCTCCACCCTCGCCGGCGGGACCTCGGGGGCAGGGGTTACGGGCCGATGGCCCTGAACGCCTCCCCCGGGCGCAGCGTGTGGGCACTCCTGCCGCGTCAAGGGGCCGTGTCCTCGCCCGAGGGCTGCGGGCCGCACCAACCCCTTGACCCGTCATCCGCGCTGTCTAAGGCCCGATTCGATATGTAGGCGGTGATTCTGGCTGGAAGAGGTGTCAAGGGCGGGACCGGAGGCCGCAGCCCGGAGCAAAGCGTAGGGAACGGGTGAGGATGCCGGGCGCAGCCTTCACCCTTGACGCATCTGGAGGCCATGTAGCCTGTCGGCAAGGGGTAGGAACAAGGCAAAGCCGCTGGGCCTGCCCCCGCAGCCAGTCCGGCAAGAACGGACGCGGGATGCAACCGAAGAGGTTGCCCAAGCGAAGCGCGGAGAGATTAACAGCGGTTAGGTAATGGAAGGGCCCCACCGCTGGTGAGGCCGCTGCGGACAGCTACACGTACATCACTTGCCGTCAACTGAGCCACCGGACGCTGGTCCCCAGTGCTTACCCATGTTCTGCAAGACGTGCTGACGATAAGCCGGGTTCCACATCGTGTTGCCTGCAATCATGTGGTTGGTTCGGCCAGCAGTAACCATCATGCCCGACTGCATATCGCGGCGAGTCGTCTTAGGATTCACCACGTTGCCAATACCCTGCGCCATGCTCCTGAATGTCACAGCGTCAAAGGCGATGCCGCCAGCTAGTCTTGCCAACTACACCACTCGTTTTTCTCTGCGCGAAGAAGATGATCAAGGCAAGAACGATGATTTGCATAAACGAGCTGATGGGATTGTCCGTGTGCTTACTACTCGGTCGGACAGCGCCTTGAATAGCGCCAAACCGACAGACACAACAACCATTGTGATGGCAATTTCAAAGATGTAGGCCAGTGCCTGCTCGAACCATTTGCCGAACCAGGATTAAAGGCGTCAGGCTTCAATTTCCCAGAAGAGCTATCGGCAAATCCCGAATGCCATCGTCAGAATCCGCTTTCTCTATCTGTCGCGGGCAATTCATCAATGGCGAGCAGCCAGGATAGTGAGCACGTCATTCAGCGAGTCCACAGATTCAGTTGAACTCGTCGCCGTCGCGTGTCTGTCCAAGTGGTACCCATGTATGCCAAATTTCCGGGGCCCGACCATATCGGCTTCAATGGTGTCGCCGATCATAAGTATTTCTTCGGGCCGGCACCCAATACCATCGCAGAGGTATCGGTAGATTTCAGGCTTTGGCTTCACGGCGCCGGCTTCGTATGACCAAGCGCAAAAGTCCGGTTGGATGGGCAGCAAGTCCAGCACCGGAGGTCCGTATGGCGCTGCGAGGTTGGAGCAAAGCGCTATTTTGATTCCTTGATCCTTCAAGGCGGCCAGAGTTGGGGCTGCATCAGCGAACAGCGTGATGGATTGGATTTCTTCATGCAGTTCGGCTTCCAGAGAGCGCAAGCTCTCTTCGCTGACCATGCCGCCGAACATGCTGGCTGTCTGTCTCAGGCCTACCGCATTGCTCATCGCCCGGATGCCGTCATCGCTCTGGCGGCGGCGGCCTGCCTCATGCAGCAGGCGGACCAGCTTTCGGAATGGGCGAGTGGGCCGTTCTATGCGGACCAATGTTCCAAAAACGTCGAATGCTACGGCCTTGATTGCCATCGAACCTCCAGCTTGTCAGAGTAGGCTTGCACTGCGCGGTGGGGGGCGGGACCAACCTTGTTGCGAGGAAATTCTAACGGCCGCAATTTGGTCCAAGTTCCGATATCGTCCGCTAGCTTGGGGCGTATACATTGCACGCATTTGAGAGCGCCCGTTGCGCGGGGAGCATTGAAATGAACGTGTGCGAAGGCCGCCTGCGGCATTTCGTCATGAAAAAAGCCGTTGACGGTAAACGTCAACGGCTTTTTGAATTCTGGTGCCCGGGGCCGGAATCGAACCGGCACGCCTTGCGGCGGGGGATTTTGAGTCCCCTGCGTCTACCAATTTCACCACCCGGGCTAGGAGGTCGCGGACACGTCCAGATGACGGTCGCGGGAGAAGCGAAGACGGCGATTATATGCGGTCTGGGAAAAATTGTCAGGCGGCCCTGGATCCAGCCATCTGACGGGGGCCAGTCCCTCCGCACACAGGCGCAGGCCGGGACCGGCTTTCCGAGGAATCCGCTGCCTTACTTCTTCTCAGGCAAAAACCAGTTCATCACCAGCGCGCAGATGCCGCCGGTGGCGACGCCCGACTCCAGCACGTTCTTCACGGCATGGGGCAGGTGCGACAGGATTTCCGGCACTTGCGACACGCCCAGGCCCAGGGCCAGGGACACGGCGATGATCAGCAGGGCGCGGCGGTCCAGGTGGATGCCGGCCAGGATGTTGATGCCGGACGCGGCGACCGCGCCGAACATGACCATGGCGGCGCCGCCCAGGACGGGTTCGGGCACGGCCTGCAGGATGCCGGCCACGGCCGGGAACAGGCCCAGCAGGATCAGCATGCCGGCGATCCACACGCCGACGTGGCGGCTGGCGATGCCGGTCAACTGGATCACGCCGTTGTTCTGCGCGAAGACCGAGCTGGGGAAGGTGTTGAAGACCCCGGCCAGGAGCGAATTCGCGCCGTTGACCAGGACGCCGCCCTTGATGCGCTGCATCCACAGCGGGCCTTCGACGGGCTGCTTGGAGACCTTGCTGGTGGCGGTGACGTCGCCGATGGCTTCCAGGGACGTGACCAGGTAGATGATCAGCATGGGCACGAACAGCGCCCACGAGAAACCAAGGCCGAAGTGCAGCGGGGTGGGGATCTGGAACAGGGCGGCTTCGCGGGCGCCGGTGAAGTCCAGGCGGCCCATGTAGGCGGCGGCGATGTAGCCGACGGCCAGCGCCAGCACCAGGGCGGTGCTGCGCACCCACACGACCGGCACGCGGTTCAGCAGGATGATGGTGCCCAGGACCAGGCCGGACAGGGTCAGGTTCTCGGCGCTGGCGAAGGTGCCGTTGCCCATGGCGCTGTAGCCGCCGCCCATGCTGATGAGGCCGACCTTGATCAGCGTCAGGCCGATCAGCAGCACCACGATGCCGGTGACCAGCGGGGTGATCAGGCGCTTGACGAAGGGCAGGATGCGGCTGATGCCCATTTCAACGAAGGAGCCGGCGATGACCACGCCGAAGATGGCGGCCATGACGGCTTCGACCGGGGTGCCTTGCTTGACCATGACCGAGCCGCCAGCGATCAGCGGGCCGACGAAGTTGAAACTGGTGCCCTGCACGATCAGCAGTCCGGCGCCCAGGGGGCCGAAGCGCTTGCACTGGACGTAGGTGGCGATGCCGGAGATGACCAGCGACATGGACACGATCAGGGTGGTGTCGCGGGTGCTCACGCCCAGGGCCTGGCAGATCAGCAGGCCGGGGGTGACGATGGGAACCAGGATGGCCAGCAGGTGCTGCAGGGCGGCGACAAAGGCCACGGGAGGCGCGGGACGGTCGTCGGGGCCGTAGACCAGGTCAGGGCTGGGGTCGGCGTCGGATGAGCCGTGGGGGGCGGGTTGGGTCAGGGAGGCGGGTTGCATGGCGGATGGGCCGGCCAGGGATGGGTAGGGGAGGAAAGTGCGGGATTTTAGCGGGGAAGGCCCCGTGCCGTCCGGGGACGGACCGGGAGGGGGGCGCAGGCGCGGGCCGGGATCTCCGCCGCTGGTTAGAATCCCTGGTCGCCAATCAACGGCAGGTCAGCCCCGCCACTCCATGCAAAAACGCGCCAAATGGGCCTTGATCACGCTGGTTCTGATCATCGCCGCGCTGCCGATGTTCCTGTTGTTCTGGTTGATGGACGGCGACGACTTCGCGGCCGTCGACCGTGGGCAGTCTTACGGCAACAGCATCTATAAGAATTATCAGGGCGGCGTTTACGCCGCGGTCCCCAGCAACGGCTATTACCGCATGGACGAGGCCGATCCAGCCAGTTTCGCGGCCTTCGATACCGGGGCTTTCGATGGCAGGCAGGCGGCCAGGGACCAGCGGCACGTGTATTGCGGCAACCAGGTCCTGCCGGACATGAAGCCGGCGTCGGCACGCTACCTGGGCAACAGCTATTTCAGCGACGGCGCGGTTACGGTTTTCTGTTCGATGCACAGTGTGCGCAACGAGAAACTGGGCATGCTGGACGAGTTCTGGCAGAAGATCCAGTACCAGGCGGATGCCGGCCCCAAGCCGCAGACCTACCTGTATCCGTTCGTCGTCCTGCCGGCCAGCGCCCGGCCCTACCGGCCGTTGCTGGACCGCGAGCTGGCCACCGACGATGTACGCGTGTACTACCGCGGCCGCGAAATGCCGCAGGCGGCGCCCGCTTCGCTGCGCCGCCTGCCTGCAGGCCGGGATGGCGACGTGCGTTCCAGCGACGATTTCTTCGCCGATGGCCGCCGCGTCTATTTCCACGAACAGTTGCTGCCGCTGTCGGATGATCCCGCGCTGTACACCTTCATGGTGGGCGACCTGTACCGCCAGCCCTATCTGCAAGACCCCCGCGACGGCATGGTGTATGTGGGCGCGCAGCCCTTCGACGCGGCGCATGCGCCGTACCGCCTGCTCAACGAGCACGGCCGGCATGTGTACCAGGCGCTGTTCCGCAGCAAGGACGGTATCTTTTTCTACAACACGCAGACGCGGCAGGTGGAACGGGCGGGTGACGACCCGTTGGCTTCGGGCACATACACCGCGCTGTCGCCATACGTGTACACGGATGGCAAACAGACGTTGTTCCTGCAGGCGCAGGAAGTTTGGGCCCGCAACTCGCGGGGCGGGGGCGGCGGGCTGGTATCCCGTTCCACGCTGGTCAACCAGCTGGCGGATGCGCCGGCTGGGGAATGGATCAAGCGCGGCGTGGTTTATCACAACTTCGGCACGGTCTGGCAGAAGGGAGAGAAGCTCTATTACCTGGATGAGCTTGGACCCTCGCAGCTGATTTCCCATTCGATCTATCAGATCATGGACCGCGGCGCGGCGGATTTCCTGCTGAGTTCGCAAGAAACACGGCAGATCACGGCTGCCGACATACGCAAGCTGGTCCGGGCCGGCAAGCTGGCGGTGCCGCAGTATGAAGCCGTGCTGGAAGCGAAGACACGTTACCGCAAGGTGTTCTCGATTTTCTGAGGCGCTGCCGCCACTCCCCAAAAGGGGAGGCTAGAACCTGCGGGGGTTTTTTTGCCCGCCCTTGAAAGTGCGCCATTGGCCCCCACATCAGTAGGGTTTCCCGGCGGCCGCGCGGGCCAGATGTCCCGGCAGCCAATAACCGTCCCTAATTTTTACCTAGCCACGTAGAACTATGAGCCAAACCGCCACGCCTTCCACGTCCGAAACCCTGGGGTTCCAGGCAGAGGTGAAGCAGCTGCTGCACCTGATGATCCATTCGCTGTACAGCAACAAGGAAATCTTCCTGCGCGAGCTGGTGTCGAACGCATCGGATGCCTGCGACAAGCTGCGCTTCGAGGCCATCGACCAGCCCGAACTGCTGGAAGGCAATGGCGAACTGGCCATCACGGTCAGCTACGACAAGGCCGCCCGCACCATCACGATTTCCGACAACGGCATTGGCCTGTCGCGTGAAGAAGCCGTGGCCAACCTGGGCACGATCGCGCGCTCCGGCACGCGGGAATTCTTCTCGCAGTTGACCGGCGACAAGCAGAAGGACGCGCAGCTGATCGGCCAGTTCGGCGTGGGCTTCTATTCGTCGTTCATCGTGGCCGACAAGGTCACGGTGGTCAGCCGCCGCGCCGGCGCCACGGACGCGATCCAGTGGGAATCCGACGGCCAGGGCGAATTCACCATCGCCGCTGCCGAGAAGGCCACGCGCGGCACGGACGTGACGCTGCACCTGCGCGCCGACGAAGACGAATTGCTCAACGGCTGGAAGCTGCGCGAGATCCTGCGCCGCTACTCGGACCACATCTCCCTGCCCATCCGCATGGCCAAGGAAGAGTGGGACCAGGAAAAGGGCGAGCAGGTCAAGACCGAAGAACTGGAAACGGTGAACCAGGCCAATGCGCTGTGGGCCCGCAGCAAGTCGGACGTCACGGAAGAGCAGTATCGCGAGTTCTACAAGACGGTGTCGCACGACTACGACGACCCGCTGGCCTGGACCCACAACCGCGTCGAAGGCCGCAGCGAATACACGCAGCTGCTGTACGTGCCCAAGCATGCGCCCATGGACATGTGGGACCGCGACGGCCGCCACGGCGTGAAGCTGTACGTGAAGCGCGTCTTCATCATGGACGACGCCGACCAGCTGCTGCCGTCGTACCTGCGCTTCGTGCGCGGCGTGATCGACTCGGCCGACCTGCCGCTGAACGTGTCGCGTGAAATCCTGCAGGAAAGCCGCGACGTGCGCGCCATCCGCGAGGGCTCGGCCAAGCGCATCCTGTCGCTGCTGGAAGACATGGCGGAGAACAAGCCGGAAGACTACGCCACGTTCTGGTCGGAGTTCGGCCAGGTGCTGAAGGAAGGCGCGGGCGAGGACTCGGCCAACCTGGAACGCATCGCCAAGCTCATGCGTTTCGCCTCGACCCACACGGGCGACCAGGCCCAGACCGTGTCGTTCGCCGACTACGTGTCGCGCATGAAGGAAGGCCAGGACAAGATCTACTACGTCACGGCGGATACCTTCGCCGCGGCCAGCAACAGCCCGCATCTGGAAATCTTCCGCAAGAAGGGCATCGAAGTCCTGCTGCTGTCGGACCGCGTGGACGAATGGATGCTGTCCTATCTGCGTGAATTCGACGGCAAGTCGCTGGTGTCGGTGGCCAAGGGCGGCCTGGACCTGGCCGAGCTGGCCGACGAGGAAGAAAAGAAGCACCAGGCCGAAGTGGCCGAGGACTTCAAGCCGCTGGTCGAGCGCCTGCAGAAGACGTTGGAAGACCAGGTCAAGGAAGTGCGCGTGACGCTGCGCCTGGTGGACTCGCCGGCGTGCGTGGTGGTGGGCCAGAACGAACTCAGCCCGCACCTGCTGCGCATGCTCAAGGCCGCCGGCCAGGAAGCGCCCAACGTCAAGCCGGTGCTGGAAATTAACCCGGAGCACCCGCTGCTGGCCCGCATCCGCGCTGCCGAAGACGGCGAATTCGACCAGTGGGCGCGCCTGCTGCTGGATCAGGCGCTGCTGGCCGAAGGCGCGCAGATCGCCGACCCGGCCGCGTTCGTGAAGCGCTTGAATGCGTTGCTGCTGAAGTAAGCGGCGCATCCGCTTGAAGAAAGAAAGGCGCCCCTTGGCGCCTTTTTTCTTTTGGGAGACGTTTCACAAGCAGTGATTAAAAAATTACCGATCGGTAATTTCGTACAAAAAATCCGCTTGGATAGAAAAAAATATTCCCGTTCGGTAATTTTTTCGCCGTAGAAAAATGTGCTGCGGCAAATTTTTCCCGCTCGGTAATTTTTTTCCTACGCCAATCAAATTTTTATCCTAAAATTACCGATCGGTAATTTTGGAGGCGGCCATGCCCTCGCAAGATATTCCTGCCGAGCTCGCAGGCGGGGCCGGCGTAACGATCCGCACATCGACCGAACTGGGCGAATTGGTGAAGGCCGTGCGGCGCTCGCAGGGCTTGCTGCAAGCGGACTTGGCTGGCCTGTCTGGCACCGGCAACCGCTATGTGGTGGATCTGGAGCGCGGCAAGCCCACGCTGCAATTGCAGAAGGTGCTGGACATGCTGGATCTGCTGGGCCTGGAAGTGCAGGTAGCGCCCAAGCGCCCGAGGCTGCCATGACCGTCGCTGACGCGCTGGACCTCTATCACGCTGACCGCAAGGTCGGCCGCTTGTTCGACGAGCGGCCGTTGCGCTTCGTGTACGAAGATGCCTGGCTGAATTGGTCTGGCGCGCATGCCATTTCGCCGTCGGTGCCTCTGCGCAGCGGCGATCATGCGGGCGATGCCGTGCATGCTTTTTTTGAAAACCTGTTGCCCGAAGGGCATGTACGCAAGTTTCTGCAGGTCAGCCGCCATGCCACCACGGTCTTCGGTCTGCTGCGCAGCGTGGGCGGGGATACCGCCAGCGGGTTGACGATACTGCCGCAAGGGGAGCGGCCCGCGCCGGCGCGCCACCGGGTTGCTACATGGCAGGACGTGACAAAGCGTCTGCAAAACGTGGCCGTGCCCGCGCTGGCGGCGGAGAACGCCGAGGGCGCCCGCATTTCTCTGGCCGGGGCGCAGGACAAGCTTCTATTGACGGTCATGCCCGATGGTTCGCCAGCGATACCCGAGGGGGCTGCACCGTCCACGCATATTCTGAAGCCGGATATTCGCGGCCTGGATGGCGTATGGTCATCGGCCCTGAACGAAACGCTGGTCATGCAGTTGGCCGCCAGAATGGGCCTGGGCGTGGCGGAAGTCCGCTATCAGCCCGATACGCGCGCATGCCTGATTACCCGGTATGACCGCAAGCCTGACGGCAAGGGTGGTTTGCTGCGGCTGCATCAGTTGGATCTCTGCCAGCTGGCTGGCAAGCCGTCCGACGTGAAGTATGAGTCCGATGGCGGTCCGTCGCTGCAGCAATGTCGGGAGCTGTTGGGAAGCATGGGCATCGGCGCGGCGGATTTGAAGCGATTCCTGCAATGGATATTCTTCAACTTGTGCGTCGGCAACAACGATAGCCATGCCAAGAACCTGTCCGTGCTGCAGACGCAAGATGGCCGATACCGGCTGGCGCCCTTTTATGACCTGATGTGCACGGGCATGTACTCCGGGCTTGCTCGCAATTTCGCGTTTGCGATCGGCGGTGAAGTGAAGCCGGGCAGCATCGGTGCGGAACATATCGCTACCATGGCTAGGGAGTTCGGTTTTGCCCTGCGCTACGTCAGGGCAGCAGGGGAGTCGCTGGTGGATGCGCTTCCCGTCGCCTTGGATGAGGTGCAGGCAGGACTGCTGGCGCAGGCGCCGGGGGGCGCGGAGCGCACGTTGATCGAGCGCTTGGGGCGTTGGATCAAGACCAACACCCGCAAGCATGCCAGGCGGTGGGGGATGGACGCGTAGCCGCCCGCGGCCGCATCGGCGCCACCGTCTGGGTGGCACCTAGCCCCGCATCACCACCGCATCCAGTGCCACCACCCCTTGTCCCTCGGGCAGCGCCAGCAAGGGATTGATCTCCATTGAACTGAAGTCCTCCCGCCGCGCGTGGGCGTAGCGGGATAGCGCCGCCAGCGCGTCAGCCAGCGCATCGACGTCGCAAGGAGGCGCGCCGCGCGCGCCTTGCAGCAGCGCGTAGCCCTTGATCTCGCGGATCATCGCCAGGGCTTCCTCGCGACCGAAGGGGGCCAGGCGGAAGCTCACATCCTTGAGCACTTCGACGAAGACGCCGCCCAACCCGAACATGACGACCGGGCCGAACACCGGGTCGCAATGCACGCCGGCGATGCATTCCACGCCCTTGGGCGCCATGGGCGCGACGAGCACGCCGTCGATGCGGGCGTCGGGCCGGTGCTGGCGCACGGCGGCCATGATGTCGGCATAGGCCTGCCGCACGGCGGCTTCGCCGCGGATGTTGAGCTTCACGCCGCCTACGTCGCTCTTGTGCGTGATGTCTGGCGATACCACCTTGAGCACGACGGGAGCGGCGTCGCCGTCCGTAGCAGCCAGCTCGGCGACGGCGCGCACTGCCGCGTCCACGTCGGCGGCCAGCGTGCAGGGCGAGGCCGGCAAGCCGGCCTGGCGCAGCAGCGCCATGGCCTGGACTTCGTTGTAGGCGTCCAGCAATGGCGGTGTGTGCGCCGCGGGCATCGTGAGAGCATCGTCAACCACGTCGCTACCCGTATGAGCAGCCAGCCCGGCCACCGCGCCTATCGTGCGGATGGCGGCGCTGGGATCAGTGAACACCAGGCAGCCCAGTTGCTCCAGTTCCTGGCGGCGCGCGGGCGGGAACAGCGCGCTGATGGCCAACGGCACGTCCGGATGGCGGGCCTGCATCTGCCTTGCGAAAGCCTCGAAGGTAGGCCACAAGGCTTCGGAGGATCCAGCGGCGGCCAGGAAGACGGCCAGCGCGTCGTAGCGTCCATCGGCCAGCATGTCGTCGGCGGTGGCCAGCAGCAGCCCGGGTTCGGACACGGCCTGGCCGGTGACGTCGACGGGATTGCGGCCGCTGGCGAAGGGCACGCGCTCCAGCAGGCGGGCTTGCGCTTCGGCGGCGGGCTCGGGCAGCGCCAGGCCAGTGTCGTCGGCCTCGTCGGCCATCAAGGCGCCCACGCCGCCAGAGATGGTGAAGATCCCCAGCCGGCGGCCCTGCGGCGGCTGTTTCCAGGTGTCCAGCGCATAGCCCAGGTTGAAGAATTCCTCGATGGTGCGCGCGCGCAGGGCGCCGTATTGGCGGAACAGCGCGTCGTAGACGGCATCATCGCCGGCCAGCGCAGCGGTATGCGAAGCCGCGGCTTGCGCGCCGGCCTGGGTACGGCCGATCTTGGTGACGACGACGGGTTTGCCGGCCGCGCGCGCCGCGGCCAGGGCGAGGCGCAGCTTGGCGCCGTCGCGGCAGCCTTCCATGTAGGCCATGATGACGCGCGTATCGGCGTCACGAGCCATCCATTCGATGCAGTCGGCCACGTCGATGTCGGCCTCGTTGCCGGTGCTGATCCAGTGCGACAGGCCCAGGCCGCGCTCGCGCGCCATGCTGTAGGCGTAGGCGCCGAATGCGCCGCTCTGCGACACCATGCCAATGCCGCCGGCGGCGACGATGCCGTTGGCGGGGGCGGGCGAGAACGTTGCG
Source organism: Achromobacter aegrifaciens (assembly GCF_902859735.1). Classification (GTDB taxonomy): domain Bacteria; phylum Pseudomonadota; class Gammaproteobacteria; order Burkholderiales; family Burkholderiaceae_B; genus Achromobacter; species Achromobacter aegrifaciens. Next base: position 574,546 of record NZ_CADIJY010000001.1, read on the forward strand.
TAGACATTGCGCCGCACGTTCATGAAGCCCAGGCAATTCGGCCCCAGCAGGCGGATGCCGCGCTCGCGCGCGATGGCGCAGAGCCGTTCCTGTTGCGCGGCCCCTTGCGCGCCGGTCTCGGAAAAACCCGAGGTGAACACCACGGCGGCGCCTACCTGGCCGGGCCGGGCGCGTTCCAGCGCCTGCGCGGCATGAGCGGCCGGCACGGCCAGAATGGCCAGGTCCACCTCCGCGTCCAGCGCGTCCAGGCCGGGTACGGCCGGCAGGCCGGCGATGGCGTCTGCGCGCGGGTTGACGGGGATGATGCGGCCGCCGTAGCCGTGCTGGAGCAGCAGCTTCACCGGCATCGCGCCGATCTTGCCGGGCGTGGCCGAGGCGCCGACGATGGCGATGCCTTGCGGATTGAAGAGGCGGGACAGGGAAGAGTCAGTCATGATGTGGCGATGAAAGATCAGGAGTAGCGCACGACGCTGCGGCCCGTGCTGCCGCGTTCGAGCATGGCGGCCAGCGCTTGCGGCAGCTGGCGGGGTTCGATGACGCGCGCGATCAGGTCCAGGTGCGCGGGGCGGTATTCGGCGGCGAGCTTGTTCCATACCTGGCGCCGCAGCGGCATGGGGCTGTTGGCGTTGATGCCCAGCAGCTTGACGCCGCGCAAGATGAAAGGGATGACGGTGGTGGGCAGTTCCGCGCCGCCGGCGTTGCCGAAGGCGGCGGCCACGCCGTCCGGCTTCAGGCTGGCCAACGCGTGGGCCAGCAGCGGCCCGCCCACGGAGTCGACCACGCCGGCCCAGCGCGCGCTCATGAGCGGTTTGATGCCGGCCGACAGGTCGGGCGGGGCAATCACCTCTTGCGCGCCCAACGAGCGCAGATAGTCCGCCGCATCCGGCTTGCCGGACATGGCGCAGACGCGATAGCCGCGCTGGCTCAGGATGTCGATGGCGACGCCGGCAACGCCGCCGGTTGCGCCGGTGACCAGGACCTCGCCTTGTTCCGGCGTCAGTCCGCAATGCTCCATCCAGTGCAGCGAGAGCGCCGCGGTGTAGCCCGCAGCGCCCAGCACGGCCGCATCGCGCAGTCCGATGCCGGCGGGCAGCGGCAACACCCAGTCGTGGCGCACCCGCGCATACTCGGCATAGCCGCCGTCGCAATCCACACCGATGCCGAAGCCATGCACCACGACCTCCTGGCCGGGCGCGAGCGCAGGGTCGGCGGAATGCACAACGGTGCCAGAAAGATCAATGCCGCCGATGCGTGGATACTCGCGGATGATGCCACCGCGCCCGGCCTGGGCCAGCGCGTCCTTGTAGTTCAGGCCGGCATAGGCCACCTTGATGAGCGTGTCGCCCGCGGACAACTGGTCCGCGGTCAGCGTGTCGAAACGGCCCTGCGGCGGTTCGCCCGCCGCGCCTGCGTGCAGGCGGTAGGCCTGGAATTCGGGATTTTCCATGTTCGTCTCCTTAAGGGATCAGGCCAGCAGCCGGCGCGCCAGCGTGGCGCGGTGCAGTTCGTTGGCGCCGTCATAAATGCGGAAGGGGCGCATCTCCTGCCAGACCATGGATACGGGCGTGTCGTCCGAGAGGCCCGATGCGCCCATCATCTGTACGGCGCGGTCGGCCACGCGGTTCACGGCCTCGGACACAAAGACCTTGGCCATGGCGCTGTGCTGTTTCACCGACAGGCCTTCGTCCATGCGGGCTGCGCAGTCCAGCGTCATGAGGCGGCTGGCATGCAGGTCGATGTGGGAGTCCGCGACCATGGCCTGGATCTGTTGCAGGTCAGCCAGGCGCGCGCCGAAGGATTCGCGCCGCACCACATAGGCCTGCGCCGTCTCCAGCGCGCGCCGGGCGCGGCCGATGTAGCGCATGCAATGGGACAGCCGGGCAGGTTCCAGCCGCAGCTGCGCATATTCCAGGCCGCGGCCGGGCTCGCCCAGCACGGCCTCGTCACCGACCTCGCAGTCTTGCAGCAGGATTTCGGCGTGGCCGCCGATCTGGTAGCCCGTCACCATGCCGATGTCGCGCACCACCTGGTAGCCCGGCGTGTCCGCCGGCACCAGGAACAGCGTGGCGCCGGTATCGGTGCGCGCCAGCACCAGCGCGAAATCCGCACCCACGCCGCCGCTGATGAATTGCTTGTGGCCGTTGAGCACCCAGCGTCCGTTGCGCCTTTCGGCGCGCGTGCGCAGCATGGACGGATCGGAGCCGGCGCCGGGGGCGGGCTCGGTCATGGCGAAGCAGGCGCGCTGTTCGCCGCGCACCAGCGGCGCGAGGAAGCGCTCCTGCTGGGCGGTGTCGCCCAGGCGCAGCAACGTCAGCATGTTGGGCTGGTCGGGCGCGGCGCAGTTCAGCGCGGCGGGGCCCAGGAAGCCGCGCCCCGCTTCTTCCAGCACCTGTGCCAGGGCGCGCCAGCCCAAGCCCAGTCCGCCCCATCCCTGCGGCAACTGGGGCGCATACAGGCCGGCCTCGCGGGCCTGTACGCGCAATTGGGCGACGCAGCGATCCAGCGCGGCCACGTCGCGGGCAATGGCGGGGGACTCGGCCGGTATCGCCACCTCGTCGACGAAGCGGCGCACGCGCGCGCACAGGTCTTGCAGGGCGTCGCCGCCGTTGCGTTCTGGCTTGGACTGCATGGTTTATTCCTCGATCTTGACGCCGGCCTGCTTGACCACGGCGCGCCATCTGTCGGTTTCGTCGGCGATGTGCCGGCCGAACGCTTCGGCCGTGCCGCCCGTGGCTTGCATGCCCAGCCCGCTGAAGTAGCTGCGCACTTCCGGATCGGCCAGCACGGCGTTGATCTGCCGGTTCAGCAGGGCGACCACGTCCTTGGGCGTACCGGCGGGCGCCATCACGCCCCACCAGGACGAGGCCGACATCGGCACGCCCAGTTCAGCCAGCGTGGGCACGTCGGGCAGCTCGGGATTGCGCGTTTGCGAGGCGATGGCGACGGCGCGCAGACGTCCCGCCTTGACCTGCGCATACACCGGCGGCAGGTTGTCGAAGCTCATCTGGACCTGGCCGCCGACCAGCGCGGTGGCGGCTTCGCTGCTGCCCTTGTACGGGATGTGCCGCAGCGCGATGCCGGTCTGGTGCGCGAACTGTTCGCCTGCCAGATGGGGGATGCTGCCCGTTCCCGCAGTGGCGAAAGTCAGCCCCTGCTGCTGCGCGGCAGCGCGTTTCAAGTCTTCCAGGCTGCGTATCGGGCTGGCTGCGGGAAGCAGCAGGTAGACCGGTACGTCCGTGGCCCAGATCACTGGCGTCAGGTTCTTCTTCACGTCATAGGGCAGCTTGGCGTACAGCACACTGTTGGTCGCCAGGTTGGCGGTGCCCATCAGCAAGGTGTAGCCGTCGGGCGCGGCGCTGGCGACAAAAGCGGTGCCGATCTGCGTGGCGCCGCCGGGCTTGTTTTCGACCACCACGGGCTGGCCCAGCAAGGGCGCCAGCTTGCGGGCGATCATGCGCGCCGCGGTGTCGGTGCCGCCGCCGGCCGCGTAGGGCACGATCAGGCGCACCGGTTTGTCGGGGTAGGCGGCGGCCTGCGCCGCCCCGGCCGCGCCCAGCAGGGCCACGGCGCACAGTGCGCGCAGCGTTCGGATCAAGGCTTGCATGGCGGTCTCCCGGCGGGTCTACTGGATGCGGGTGCCGGTGGACTGCACCAGCTTGCCCCACCAGGCGGTTTCGTCGGCGATCTGCTTGGCGAACTCGGCGGGCGTGCTGGCCAGCGGTTCCGCGCCCAGCTCCTGGAAGCGGGTGCGCAGCTGCGGGTCTTGCAGCGCCTTGACCACGGCGGCGTGCAGCCGTTCGATCACCGCGGGGTCGGTGCCGGCAGGCGCCATCAATCCCTTCCAGGCCATCACCACAAAGCCCTTCTGGCCGGCTTCATCGAAGGTGGGGATGTCGGGCGCGGCGGTGGCGCGCTGGTCGCTGGGCACCGCCAGCGCGCGCAGGCCACCCGCCTTGACCTGCGGCAGCAGCGCCGGCATGTTGTCGATCATGAAATCGATGTGGCCGGCCACCAGGTCGGTGATGGCGGGGCCGGTGCCTTTGTAGGGCACGTGCTCGGCCTGGATGCCGGTCTGCTGCTTGAGCAGTTCGCCAGCCAGCTGCGCGGGCGAACCGTTGCCGGGAGAGCCGAACGACAGTTTGCCGGGGTTGTTGCGCGCGTACTGCAGGAACTCCTCTAGCGTCTTCACCGGCATGGACTTCGTCACCACCATCAGGTTGTGTTCGCGTTCCAGGCAGGTGATGGGCGCCAGGTCCTTGGCCGGATTGAACGGCATGTTGGCGTACAGGCTGGGATTGATGACGGTGGGACCGGCAGCGGCCAGCAGCAGTGTGTAGCCGTCGGGCGCGGCGCGGGCCACGAAATCGCCGCCGATGTTGCCGCCAGCGCCGGGCTTGTTCTCCACAATGACCGGCTGGCCCAGGATGGGATGCAGCGCCTCGGCCAGCAGGCGGCCCAGGATGTCGGTCGAGCCGCCCGGGGCGAAGGGCACGATCAGCCTCACGGGCTTGTCGGGATAGGCGGCCGCGGCTTGCGGCGGCAGCGCCGCGCAGGCGAAGGCGGCGGCCATGGCGCCGATCCACTTCGGCAGGTGCTTGTGCAGCATGATGGAAGTCTCCTTTGGTTTGGCGGGCCGCCGGCTTCTTGCGGCTGCGGTCCCTGTATTGCCCTAGCGGCCGGGCGTGTAGCCCGCCTGGCTCAGCGTATGGCGGGCGATGTTCAATTGATGGATCTGGCTGGTGCCCTCGTACAGGCGGAACAGGCGCACGTCGCGGTAGAAGCGTTCGATGCCGTGATCGGCGATGTAGCCGTACCCGCCATGCATCTGCACACATCGGTCCGCCACGCGGCCACACATCTCGGACGCGAAGTACTTGCAGATCGAGGCGTTCAGCGTCACGTCCTCGCCCGCATCGCGCTCGCGGGCGGTTTGCAGAACCAGCGCGCGGGCGGCCTGGATCTCGGTCTGGCAGTCGGCCAGCATGGCCTGGATCAACTGGAAGTCCATCAGCGGCTTGCCGAACTGCTGGCGCTCGGCCACGAAGCGCAACGTGTCGTCCAGCATGCGGATCGCCGGGCCGATGCACAGCGCGGCCAGATGGATGCGCTGCTTGTTCAGCACCTTCATGGCCGTCTTGAAGCCCACGCCTTCCTGGCCGCCGATGATGCAGTCTGCCGGCACGCGGCAGTCCTCGAAATGCACGGCGGAAACCGGCGATCCGGCCTGGCCCATCTTGTCGTAGGGCTGGCCGGTGGACAGGCCCGGCGTGCCGCGCTCCACGATGAATGCGGTGATGCCCTTGGCGCCAGGCGCATCGGGATCGGTGCGCGCCATGACGGTGAACAGGCCCGCCAGCGGGGCATTGGTGATGAAGCACTTCTCGCCGTTCAGCACGTAGTGGTCGCCGTCGCGCACGGCGGTGGTGCGCAGCGCAGTGGCGTCGGAACCCGCCTGCGGCTCGGTCAGGGCGAAGCAGCCGGTCAGTTCCCCGGAGGCCAGCCGCGGCAGGTAGCGGGCCTTCTGCGCGTCGGTGCCGTCCGCCACCAGCGCCTCGGAGCCGATGCCCGTGTTGGTGCCGACCCGGGCGCGAAACGCCACCGAGCATTGCGACAGTTCCATGGCCGCCAGGATCAGCTCCTCGGTCGTCATGCCGTCGCCGCCGTATTGCTCCGGGATGGAATAGCCGAACAGTCCCTGCGCGGCCATGCTGGCGACCAGGTCCTGCGGCACCTCGTCCAGGCGGGCGACCTCGGCTTCGCGCGGCGCCAGTTGCTCTCGCACGTAGCGGCGCAGCGATTCGAGGAATTGCGGGAATCCGTCAGGGTCCCTGATCATGGCTAGTCTCCGTTTCATCATGGGCGCTGATGCGTGCCGCGCCGTGTTGAATCCAGGCTAGCAAAAGGCCGCGGGATTTGAGACAAGTGTTTTGATATCTTGAACGCATGGCGGGCCGTCGCTGCTCTATGATCGGCAGGGACAGACCGCGCATTCCGCGCGCGCCGCGCCCAGGACCTCCACCATGACCACCCGCCCCGGCGAGCGCCATGCCGACCCCGCCTTCGCCACCACGCTGGCGCACGGCTTGTCAGTGCTGCAGGCGTTCCGGCATGGCGAACCCGCGCTCAGCAACCGCGAACTGGCGGACCGCACCGGCCTGTCCAAGGCCACGATTTCACGCTTGACTACCACGCTGATGCAGCGCGGCTTGCTGCGCTACGACGGGGGCTTGCGGCGGTACCGGCTTGGTACGGCGGTGTTGTCGCTGAGCTATCCGCTTCTGGCCAGCATCAAGGTTCGCCAATTGGCGCGCCCGCTGATGAAGCGCCTGGCCGATGCGGCGGGCGGCTCGGCCTCGCTGGGCATGCATCACGGCCTGAACATGGTGTACGTGGAAACCTGTCGCGGCCATGACGCCGTGTCGTTCCGGCCGGACATCGGCGCCTTGCTGCCGCTGCTGCCTTCGGCCATGGGGCGCGCCTGGCTCGCGCAGGCGCCGGCGGACGAGGCTGAGCCCTTGCTGGCGGCGCTGCGGCGCCAGGACCCCGCCGTCTGGCGGCGTCACGCGCCGGACTGGGAGCAGGCTCAGCGCGACTACGCCGAGCATGGCTATTGCGTGGGGCAGGGCGACTGGCACTCGGACGTGCACGCGGTGGCGGTACCCATGCGCACGCGGGTCGACGGCCAGGCGCTGGTGTTCAACTGCGGCGTGCCCGTGACGCGGCTGCGGCCGGGCGACCTGCGCGGCCGCATCGCGCCGCGTCTGCTGACGCTGGTGGCGCGCGTGGAAAAAATGCTGGAGCGCCAGAATGACGCATGACCAGGACCGGGAATTCACCACCACGCTGGCGCGCGGCATCGATATCCTGGCGTGCTTTCGCGCCGACCGCCCGGTGCTGGCGAACAAGGACTTCGCGCAGCAGACCGGCCTGTCGCGCAGCGCCGTGGCGCGCTTGACACATACGCTGGTTGAATTGGGTTTTCTGCAACGCGAGGGCGAGCCGGCGCGCTACCGGCTGGGCGCCTCGGTGCTGGCGCTGAGCTATCCCTTGCTCGCCAGCATGCAGATCCGGCAATTGGCGCGGCCGCTGATGAAGCAACTGGCCGACCACGCGCGCGGCGCCGTGTCGCTGGTGGTGCGTGACCGCCTCCAGATGGTGTACGTGGAGACGGCCCGCTCCAACGAAGCCTTGCAGACGCGGCCCGATATAGGCGCGGCGCTGCCGCTGTTGTCCAGCGCCGCCGGCAAGGCTTGGCTGGCGCGGGTGTCGGATGAGGAGCGGGCGGTCGTCCTGAACCAGCTGCGCGTGGCGGATCCCCGGCACTACGAGGCCCACTTCCCCAGCCTGGCGGCCGCGCGCCGCGATCTGGAGCGCAAGGGATATTGCGGCAACAACCTGGAGTGGCGGCCGGACGCCTATGGCTTTGCCGCGCCGCTGGGCAGGCCCTATCAGTCGTTGCTGTACGTCTTCAATTGCGGCGTGCCGGCGCAGGACGGGCCTTACCGCGAGCGCGCGGCCGACATCGGCCCGCGCCTGGTCGCCCTGGCGCGCGAGACGGAAAGGTTGCTGGGACTGGCCTGAGACGAATCGGCCCCTTTTCCGGATTCATGACTCCAGGTCAAAAGTGTTTCGCTGTTTCCTGCCTTTTTTCGCAAGGATGACGGCGGCATACTGGACGCCTGTCTTCCGATCCGGGTTTTCCCGCGTGCCGGCCCCTTTGCGCCGGCCCGCTCTCCCGGTCGGCGCAATCGAACCCAAGGAAACCAGATGAATCCCCAGGACTCCCAGCCGGTGAAGGCCGGCCTGCCATTGCTGGCGCTCGCCGTCGGTGCCTTCGGCATCGGCGTGACCGAGTTTTCTCCCATGGGCCTGTTGCCCGTCATCGCCGAAGGGGTGGACGTGTCCATACCCAGCGCCGGCATGCTGATCAGCGCCTACGCCATCGGCGTGATGGTGGGCGCGCCGCTGATGACGCTGGCGCTGTCGCGCTGGTCGCGCCGCAACGCCTTGCTGGTGCTGATGGCGATCTTCACGGTGGGCAACGTGCTGTCCGCGCTGTCGCCCAACTACACGACGCTGCTGTTGGCGCGCCTGGTCACCAGCCTGAACCACGGCGCCTTCTTCGGCCTGGGTTCGCTGGTGGCGGCCAGCCTGGTGCCGCGCCACAAGCAGGCCAGCGCCGTGGCCACCATGTTCCTGGGGCTGACCATCGCCAACGTCGGCGGGGTGCCCGCAGCCACGTGGCTGGGCCAGGTCATAGGCTGGCGCATGTCATTCGCCGCGACCTCGGTGCTGGGCCTGATCGCGATGCTGTCGCTGTGGTTCGCGCTGCCGGCCGGCGAGGCCGGACGCCGTCCCGACATCCGCCGCGAGCTGGCCGTGCTGAAGAGCCCGGTGGTGCTGGTGGCCCTGCTCACCACGGTGCTGGGCGCGGGCGCGATGTTCACGCTTTACACCTACGTGGCGCCGACCCTGGCCGAACTGACGGGCGCATCGCCCAACTTCGTCACGGCGATGCTGGTGCTGATCGGCATCGGCTTCACTATCGGCAATACGGTGGGCGGGCGTTTTGCCGACCGTTCGCTGGATGGCAGCCTGATCGCCTTCCTGGTGCTGATCATCGCCGACTTGCTGGCATTCCCGTGGCTCGCTACGACGCAGACCGGCGCCGCCATTGGGCTGCTGATCTTCGGTTTCGGCACGTTTGCGGTGGTGCCGCCGCTGCAGATGCGCGTCATGCGCGCCGCCACCGATGCGCCGGGGCTGGCGTCGTCAGTGAACGTGGGCGCCTTCAACCTGGGTAACGCGGTAGGCGCCGCAGCGGGCGGGGGCGTGATCTCGGCGGGCATGGGCTATGCCGCGGTGCCGGTCGCCGGCGCAATCATCGCCGCAGCGGGTCTGGGCCTGGTGCTGTGGCAGCGCGCCAGCAACCAGCGCCAACGCAAGCTGGCGATGCAGGGCTGTTGAAGCCGCGACGCGCAGCAAGTAAACAGGGCGCCTGTGCATGCAGGCGCCCTTTCTTCATGCAGGGAAATCGCGGCGTCGCTCAGGCCTCGATCCGTTCCACCTTCCCCACCAGCAGGATGTACGACAGCGCACCCAGCAGGGCCAGCGACGACACGTACACGATGGCGGGCGCGAAGCTGTCCTTCGTCACCAGGAAGCCGATGACGATGGGCGTGCAGATCGACGACAGGTTGCCGACGAAATTGAACACACCGCCCGTCAGGCCCAGGAGGCGCACCGGCGCCAGCGTGGACACCAGCGACCAGGTGATCGACGCCAGGCCGTTGCCGAAGAAGGCTACGGCCAGGAAGAAGATCACCCAAGGCGTGGAGTCGGTGAAGTTGGCGCCGATCATGGACGTGGATATCAGCAGGCCCAGGATGATGGGCAGCTTGCGCGCCAGGCCGACGGTGGCGCCGCGGCGGATCAGGAAGTCGGACAGCACGCCCGAGCACAGCACGCCGATGAAGGCCGCCAGGAAGGGCACCGACGCCAGGAAGCCGGACTTGATGAAGTCCATGCCGCGGTACTTGACCAGGTAAGTGGGGAACCAGGTCAGGAAGAACCACAGCGTGGACGTCAGGCAGAACTGGCCCAGGTACACGCCCCACAGCTTGCGCTTGCTCATGACCAGGCCCAGGTCGTTCCAGTTGAACGGGGCCTTCTTTTCCTTGACGCTGCGGTCCAGGTCGACCACGCCGCCGCCTTGCTGGATCAGCTCGATTTCCGCCGCGTTCGCGCCCTTGAACTGCCGCGGCTCGCGGTAGATCATGAACCACAGCACGCCCCACACGATGCCCAGCAGGCCGGTGCTGACGAACACCATATGCCAACCGTAGTGGTGCTGCAGCCAGGCCAGCACCGGCGTCAGGAACGCCAGGCCGACGAACTGGCCCGAGGTATAGAAGCCGATGGCGGTGGCGCGTTCGCGTTCCGGGAACCAGGTGGTGACGACGCGGTTGTTGATCGGATAGGCCGGGGCTTCCAGCGCGCCCACGGCCAGGCGCAGCACGAACAGGATGACGAAGCTGCCGGCAAAGCCCATGAAGAACGTGGCTGCCGACCACAGGATCAGCGCGGCCGCGTACAGCACGCGCGGCGACACGCGGTCCACCAGCCAGCCGCCGGGGATCTGCATGGCGGCGTAAGTCCAGCCGAAGGCCGACAGGATCAGGCCTTCATGCACGGTGTCCAGGCCGAACTCGTCCTTGAGCGCGGGTGCTGCGATCGACAGGTTGCTGCGGTCCAGGTAGTTGATGACGACGGTGATGAACAGCATCACCATGATGAGGTACCGGCTGCGCGTGGGGCGCTGGGCGCCCTGCAGGCCGGCGTGGGTGGCAGTGGACAAGGGATGTCTCCTCTTTCTCTCTATCGGCTGATTTTTATCGGCTTACCATTCGGCGAAGCTGCCGTCGGCGTGGCGCCAGATCGGGTTGCGCCAGCGGTGGCCCACGGCGGCGCGTTCCTTCACGTATTCCTCGTTGACCTCGATGCCCAGGCCCGGGCCTTGCGGAATCGCGACCATGCCGTCTTCGTAGGCGAAGACTTCGCGGTTGCTGACGTAGTCCAGCAGGTCGTTGGCGGCGTTGTAGTGGATGCCCAGGCTTTGTTCCTGGATGAAGGCGTTGTAGCAACCGGCGTCGATCTGCAGGCAGGTGGCCAGCGCGATCGGGCCCAGCGGGCAGTGCAGCGCCAGCGCCACGTCATAGGCTTCGGCCATGGCCGCGATCTTGCGGGTCTCGGTGATGCCGCCGGCGTGCGACGGGTCAGGCTGGATAATGTCCACATAGCCTTCGGACAGCACGCGCTTGAAGTCCCAGCGCGAGAACAGGCGTTCGCCCAGCGCGATCGGGGTGGAGGTCAGCGGAGCCAGTTCCTTCAATGCTTCGTAGTGTTCGCTCAGCACGGGTTCTTCGATGAACATGAGCTTGAACGGGTCCAGCTCCTTCATCAGCACCTTGGCCATGGGCTTGTGCACGCGGCCATGGAAGTCCACGCCTATGCCTACGTTGGGGCCGACCGCGTCGCGCACGGCGGCCACGTTCTCCAGGCACTTCTCGACCTTGTCGAAGGAATCGATGTACTGCAGTTCCTCGGTGCCGTTCATCTTCACGGCGGTGAAGCCACGCTCCACGGCGCTCTTGGCGGCCGCGGCGGTGTCGGCCGGGCGGTCGCCGCCGATCCACGAGTACACGCGGATGCGGTCGCGCACGTTGCCGCCCAGCAGCTGCGACACGGGTACGCCCAGGTCCTTGCCCTTGATGTCCCACAGGGCCTGGTCGATGCCGGCCAGCGCGCTCATGTGGATGGCGCCGCCGCGGTAGAAGCCGCCGCGGTACAGCACGGTCCAGTGGTCTTCGATGTTGCGGGGGTCTTTGCCGATCAGGTAGTCGGATAGTTCCTCGACGGCGGCGGCGACCGAATGGGCGCGGCCTTCGACGACCGGTTCGCCCCAGCCTACGATGCCGGCGTCCGTTTCAATCTTCAGGAAGCACCACCGCGGCGGCACGATGTAGGTGGTGAGCTTGGTGATCTTCATGCTTGGGTCTCCTGGGCGGGATAGGCGCGTTGCCAGGCCGCGATGAATGCGCGCGCGTTCTGGCCGACTTGGGCGGCCGACAGGCCGGGTTTGTACAAGGCGGAGCCCAGGCCGAAGCCGCTGGCGCCCGCCTGGGCGTAAATCGCGATGTTGTCGGGCGTGATGCCGCCCACGGGCGCCAGCGCGATCGGCGGGCGCAGCACGGCGCGCCAGGCCTTCAGCACGACGGGGCCGAGTTGTTCGGCCGGAAACATCTTCAGCACGTCGGCGCCGGCCGCCAGTGCGGCGTAGGCTTCGGTGGGCGTGGCCACGCCGGGGCAGGAGGCCATGCCTAGCGCCTTGGCCGCGCGGATCACTGCGGCGTCGCTGTGCGGCATGACGATCAGTTCGCCGCCGGCCTGCTGCACGCGGGCGCAGTCCTCGGGATCCAGCACGGTGCCCGCGCCGATCAGGCAGTCGGTGGGCAGCGCCGCGCGCATGGCGCGGATGCTGTCCAGCGGATCGGGCGAATTCAGCGGCACTTCGATCAGGCGAAAGCCCGCGGCATAGAGTTCCTGCCCTATGGCTTCGGCCTCGGCGGGCTTGATGCCGCGCAGGATGGCGATCAGGCCGCAATGGGCCATGGCGGTTTGCAGACCGGGATGGTTCATGTTTGGTTCCTATTCCGTGGGGGGCGAGGCGATCAGCCCGGCGCAGATGGCCAGGTGCCACAGGCCGCGCTCGGTGGCGTTCTGCGCCTGTTCGGGCGTGCCCAGGCCGTAGTGCTGCATGGCCTGGATGTAGCGCCGGCACAGCGCGGGGTCGCCGCAAAGCACGATGCGGGGCAGTTCGCCCTGCTGCTGCAGCATGTCGGCAAGCGCCGCGATTTCATGGCCGATGAGCAGGCCCGACAGATAGTCAGCCTGCGATTCGGGCGCCAGTTCGCCGGTCAGGCCGAGCGCGCGCGTGCTGAAGATGGTGGACAGCACGCCCGCGCGGCCGGCGGGCGCGCCGGCAACTTTCAGGCCGCGCTCGAAGGCGGCCATGTCGGCGCTGGCGGCGTCGGCCATGGTCCGGCCCAGGATGGTGTGGCCGCGCAGCGCCGCGTAGACCTCGCCGGTCATGAAGGTGTCGAAGTGGGTGACGCGGCCGCGGCGGGCGCTGACCCACTTCGAATGCGTGCCGGGCAGGCCTATCAGGACGCTGTCGGCGCTGCGGGTCGCCTGGTCCGCCATCACGCCGACGACCTGGGTTTCTTCGCCGCGTATGACGTTGGGCAGGCCATGGCGCTGGATCAGGCCGGGCACGATGTGCAGGGCAGGACCGTCCTCGCGTTCGACCTTGGTCAGCAGCGTGCCGATGCGCTGCAGGTCGACCGGCACGTCTAGGTAGGCGGCTTCCTTCCAGCCCTGGGCGCTGCCGACCATGCCGCAGGCGATCACAGGCAGGGCCGGTTCGGCGCGCAGCCAATCGCCGCAAGCCTGTTCGAAGGCCAGCTCGAAGCCCGACAGGGCGGTGGTGGCGGCGCCGTCCTGCAGCGGCTGCGGCAGGCGCATGATGCCCCAGGGCAGATGGCGCGTATCCAGCGTGCGGCCGGCGGCATCCAGACGGTAGGCGCGCAGCGAGGAGGTGCCCCAATCCAGCGCGATAAGCGCCGCGCGGGCGGGAGATCCGGTAGTCATCAGAAGCTGTCTCGTTTCCGGCCGCAAACCGGGCTGCGGACGCGCGGTGAGGCTGGCGCGGGGGCAGGGCTCTGCGGACCTTGTTGTCTCAGGCCCGCCGGATGTTCGTGAGCACGCGGCGGGCGATGGGAAAAATTCTAGATCAGCGCTTGAAAAATCTCAAAATATAGAATTAAATCCCACATACAGGGAAAGGACGGTGATGAGGCGCGCTCCCTGCGCCTGGAGCATCCTCCGGGCATATCGCCCGGAAAGCGCGCCTTTTCCCCGCATCTCGCCGCGATGGTGGCGGTTATGCTTGCAATCGTTCTCTTTGTCGCCCGGCCCCGCTTTCATGACCTCTACGCAGACTCCCGACCGTACGCCCACCCTGGACCCCGATGGCGCCGCGCCCGCCGGCACGCAGACGCTGATGCGCGGCCTGGCGGTGGTGCAGGCCGTGTCCGGCGGCGCGCGCGACCTGAAGGAAATCTGCGCCCGCATCGGCGTGGCGCGCAGCACCACGCACCGGCTGGCCAGCTGCCTGGTGCAGGAACGCTATCTGCGGTCCCTGCCCGGCGTGGGCTATGTGCTGGGGCCGAAGCTGATCGAACTGGGTTTCCAGGCGCGCGAAGCCTTTCCGATGGCGACGCTGGCGCGTCCTTATCTGGACAGCCTGGCGGAACAGACGGGCGACACCATCCACCTGGCCGTGCGCGACAACGACGAAGTCCTGTACCTGGAAAAGATCCCCGGCAAGAAGGGGCTGGAGATGCGCTCGCGCGTGGGGCACCGCATGCCGCTGGCCGCCACGGGCGTGGGCAAGGCCTTGCTGCTGGATACCGAAGAACCGCAGTGGAAAGCGCTGTACCGTGTCGGCGCGCCGGTGTCGTCGCGCGCGGGAGGCGGCAGCCAGACCTGGGAGGCCTTCCGCGACCGTATGCGCGACTATGCCGCCCACGGCTACGCGTTCGACCTGGAAGACAACGAACCGTCGATCCGCTGCGTGGCGGCGCCCGTGCGCGACGCGTCCAGCGGCATCGTCGCCGCCATCAGTGTGTCCAGCACGGTGCCCTATATGTCGCTGGATCGCATGCGCGACATGGTCGCCGTGGTGCAGGGCGCCGCAGCGGGGATTTCAGCGGAACTGGGATGGAAGGTGGACCGCGGCTGAGGCCGCGGCCCTGTGTCTTATTCCAGCGGCAGCGTCAGCACGCCCTGCGGGGCCGGACGCATCATGACGCGGCGGTACCAGGCCGACAGCGCCGGCGTGTCCGGCCGTTCGATCGGCAGGGCCAGCCAGCGGTGGGCGGAGCAGACCAGGGCGATATCACCCATGGTCAGTTGGCGGCCGGCGATGAACTCGCGGCCCTGCAGGGCCTGGTCCAGGATCAGGGCACGGGCATTCGAACGCTTGACCGAGTTCTCGATGGCGGCGCGGTCGCGCTTTTCCTCGGGCGTGCGGATCAGGCCCAGGAACGCCGGACCCATGACGCCCTGCCATTCGGTGGCCTGCCAGTCCATCCAGCGGTCGGCGTCGGCGCGCAGGCACACGTCTTCCGGCCACAGGCTGCCCACGCCGTAGCGCGCGGACAGATAGCGCACGATGGCGTTCGATTCCCACAGCACGAAGCCGCCGTCGTCGATGACGGGGACCGTACGGTTGGGATTCAGCTTGGCGAATTCGGGCGTATCGACCACGCCGAACGGACCGCCAGCCTGCGTGAAGGAGTGCGGCAGGGCCAGTTCGCGCACCGCCAGCATGACTTTCTGAACGTTGACGGAAGTCAGGCGTCCCCAGATCTTCAACATAACCATTCCTTTAGTGTCAGACGGGCGGCAGCTGCCGCCGTGCAAAGCCGCTGTCGCGCGAGAAGCGCGTCCAGTTGAAAGCGGGTCCGGGATCGGTCTTGCGGCCCGGGGCGATGTGTTCATGGCCCCAGGCGGCGGCCAGCGGATGGCGCGCGCGCAGAGCCGGCGTCAGCTTGCGCAGCGCCAGGTATTGCTCTTCGGCATAGGGCAGGGTATCCGTGCCCTCGAGCTCGATGCCGATGGAAAAGTCATTGCAGCGTTCGCGGCCGGCAAAACGCGACACGCCCGCATGCCAGGCGCGTTCGTCGGTGGACACGAACTGGATGATGCTGCCGTCGCGGCGGATGAAGAAATGCGCCGACACGCGCAGGCCGCGCAGCCGTTCCAGCCAGGGATGCGAACCGTAGTCCAGCGTATTCAGGAACAGCCCCGCGACTTCAGGGCCGCCGAATCGCCCCGGCGGCAGGCTGATGTTGTGCAGCACCAGCAGCGACGCCTGCGCGCCGGCAGGGCGCGCGTCGCAGTTGGGGGAGGGCATGAGCGAAACACCCGGGGCTGGCGCCAGCCAGCCATGACGATCCAGAAGCAAGGCCATGGGAAGAGAGCATGCGTGTGGTTTCCAACACGCATTATGCCGTGCAGGGCGGCAAGCCTCTAATCAGGCGGATCAGTGCCGGGCCGGGCCCAGGCGCGCGTGTTCCGAGCTGCACCAGGTCTGGCCGTTCTGCTGCAAGGCCTCGGACCGGGGCAGATGGATGCCGCAGTGGGCGCAGCGCACCATGGACTCCAGCGGCTTGGGGCCGCGCGCATCGGCCTTGGGCTTTTTCGCGTCCTGCTGGCCGGCTTGCCGCGCCGCGGCCATGCGGCCCGCCAGACGGGCCACGAACAGCACCAGGATGATCAGAACAATCCAGAACAGCAACTTGCCCACTTCAACCTCGATGCAGAATCATTTCCAGCACGAACCGGCTGCCGGTATAGGCCAGAATCAGGAACCCGAAACCCGTAAGCGTCCAGCGCAGGGCGACGCGGCCGCGCCAGCCCCAGACGTGGCGGCCGGCCAGCAGCACGCCGAAGGTCAGCCATGACAGCAGCGTGAACACGGTCTTGTGGTCGAAGGGCAGGATCTTGCCCGTCAGCTTCATGGACGCCACCGAACCCGTGCCCACGGCCAGCGTCAGCACGATGAAGCCGATCCAGATGATGCGGAACAGCAGCTGTTCCTGCACCAGCAGCGGCGGCTGGGAGTCCAGCACGCGGCCGACGATGCTGCGTTCGGCGGGAGCTTCCAGCGGGCGATGCAGATGGCGGTCCAGCAGCGCCATCATCATGGCGTGCAGCGCGGCGATGGTGATCAGGCCGTAGGCCGCCAGGGCGATCAGCAGGTGGACGCGCAGCCACGCGTCGTTGGCATGGGGCACGAATTGGCCCTGGGGAAAGATTGCGGCCAGGCCGCTGGCGATGGTGGCTGCCGGCAGCAGCAGCAATTGCAGGCCGTCTATGCGCACCAGCAGGCTTTCCAGCCAGAACACCACCATGCCCAGCCAGATGGCCGCGGACAGGGCCAACGCCCACCCGATGAACAGATGCTGGGCCCCCAGCATCGATTGTTGCAGCCCGATTCCATGGAGAACCAGGGCACCCAGCAGGCACAGGCGGGCGATTTTGCCGGTCTGTTCCACGCCGCCGCCACGGGCCAGGCGGATCCAAAGCGACCCTCCCAGCACCGCGTACGCCAAGGCAGCCGCCGTGTGAAATACAATGCCTAGTGACATAGAAACCGTTGTCTGGATGGGGCCTTGGGGCGCATGCCGCCCGAAAGCGCAGAATCCGCGCCTGCGGCCACCGTTCAATCAACTAGTTTAAGCGGAAACGCCTCTCATGCTCGATAACCTAACTCAACGCCTGTCGCGCGTCGTCAAGACGCTGCGCGGGGAAGCCCGCCTGACCGAGGCCAACACCCAGGAGATGCTGCGCGAAGTGCGCATGGCGCTGCTGGAAGCCGACGTGGCACTGCCCGTCGTGCGCGAGTTCGTCGCGCGCGTGAAGGAAAAGGCGCTGGGCGAAGAAGTCGCCAGCAGCCTCAGCCCGGGCCAGGCCCTGGTGGGCGTGGTCCACAAGGAACTGACCGCCCTGATGGGCGGCGACCTGGGCGCCGACTCCGGCGAACTGTCGCTGGCGGTGCAGCCGCCTGCCGTCATCCTGATGGCAGGCCTGCAGGGCGCCGGCAAGACCACCACCACCGGCAAGCTGGCGCGCTGGCTCAGCGAAGGCCAGCACACCCAGCACGGCCGCAAGACCGGCAAGAAGAAAGTGCTGGTGGTGTCCGCCGACGTCTACCGCCCGGCCGCTATCGATCAGCTGAAGAGCGTGGCAGCACAGGTGGGCGTGGACTTCCTGCCGTCCGACCCCAGCCAGAAGCCCGAGGACATCGCCCGCAACGCGGTGGACCACGCGCGCCGCCATCACTATGACGTGCTGATCCTGGACACGGCCGGCCGTTTGGGCATCGACGAAGCCATGATGCGCGAAATCCGCGCGCTGCATGACCTGGTCAAGCCGGTGGAAACGCTGTTCGTGGTCGACGCCATGCAGGGCCAGGACGCGGTCAACACCGCGCGCGCCTTTGCCGAAGCGCTGCCCCTGACCGGCGTGGTGCTGACCAAGCTGGACGGCGACGCCCGCGGCGGCGCGGCCCTGTCGGTGCGCCACGTTACCGGCAAGCCCCTGAAGTTCGTCGGCGTCTCGGAAAAGCTCGATGGCCTGGAGCCGTTCTATCCCGAGCGCATGGCGCAGCGCGTGCTGGGCATGGGCGACATCGTCTCGCTGGTCGAACAGGCCCAGAAGAACATCGACATCGCCGAAGCCCAGAAGCTCGCCGCGAAGATCAAGTCGGGCAACAAGTTCGACCTGAACGACTTTCGCGACCAGCTTGGCCAGGTGAAGAAGCTGGGCGACATGGGCTCGCTGCTGGAAAAGCTGCCCGCCCAGTTTCAACAGGCTGCCGGCCAATTGCAGGGCGGCCAGGCTGAAAAGCAGCTGCGCCGCACCGAAGGCATCCTGAACTCCATGACGGCGGCCGAACGCGCCAAGCCCGAACTCATCAAGGCCTCGCGCAAGCGCCGCATCGCGGCCGGCTCCGGCGTGCCGGTGCAAGAGGTCAACCGCCTGCTGGCACAGTTCGACCAGATGCAGGGCATGATGAAGCAGATGAAGAAGGGCGGCATGGCCAAGATGATGCGCGCCATGGGCGGGATGAAGGGCTTGGGCCGCTTCGGAATGAAGTGATGCCCCCACGGCGCGCGCACTGCGTGCGCTGGCGGTGCCCCCCAAAAGGGGGCGCTTTTTCCCTAGGCAGCCCTGCGGAAAAGACCCTTCTTGCGCCGGACCGGAATGCCCCTGTTGGGGCATTTTTCATTGGAGAGACGGGCGAAAAAAATGGCCAGACATTGCGTCTGGCCAAGTAATCGCGGCTAGCAGGGGGCGCCTGCCGCGATGCAAGCCGGAAAGCGCATGGGTGCCTTCCAGCCTGTCCGATTTACGGCAATGATCAGGACAGGGGCGGGATACGCAGCACCTGGCCCGGGTAGATCTTGTCGGGGCTGGTCAGCATGGGCTTGTTGGCTTCGAAGATCAGGTTGTTCTTCGCGCCCTGGCCCTTGCCGTATTGCGCTTCGGCAATCTTCCACAGGTTGTCGCCCTTTTGCACCGTGTACATCTTGGCTTCCGGGGTGGCCTGCTTCACCTTCAGTTGGTTGTCCACCTGGGCCACGCCCACGGTGTTGCCCAGCGCCAGAGTGATTTTCTCCGCCGCTTCAGTGCTGAGGGCCTCGCCCGCCACCGTGACCTTGTCGCCATCGACCGAGATCTGCAAGCCGTCGGCATTCAGGCCGTGCTTATCGAGCTCTTTCTTCAATTCGTCCGCCGTCGCGGCCTTGGCCTCGCTGGCGCCGAAGAGCTTTTCTCCAACGTCCTTGATGAAATTGAGCAGACCCATAGTGTTTCCTTTATCTATGTTGCGGTGAGAGAAACAAGTGCCATCAGGGCTTTTGGCCCATGAACATTTTGCGCACGATGCCGGCGATCAAGGTCAGCACGGCGCCACCGACGCCGCCGCCGACCACGCTGCTGGCGATCGCGGAAAGATCCAGTCCCGTATTGCCTGCTGCAACCGCGTTCGCTCCGGCGGTGATCATCGGAGCCAGCCAGGAACCCCCTGCCAGGCCGCCGATGGCGCCTGCGATGGTATTGCCCAACGGACCCAGATTGAACTGCTGGAGCATCTTTCCCAAGCCATTGCCTGCGGCAGCGCCGGCGACAAGCTGGATGATCAGGTTGATGATGACTGCGGTGTTCATGATGCCTCCTCTGCCCCGCGAGGGCGATGTGCAACGCTAGAACAACAGCAAGACGAACGTACGAAACCAGCAGGAACGATTATGACTCGCACATTCCCCGGGCGACGAGGGGTTAACGTGTAACAGGTTGCTAGCCTGTTGGCAGACTACGCAAGAATGCTGGTCAGTTTGCAGGGAATGCGCCGCGATCGGTCTAAACCGCATCGGGCGCGCGGCTACATGCGACAAGGGCCGCTATCGCAGCGGCCCTTGTCTTGGCTGTCTTTCAGCGCGGCGCTGGTGTCAGCCGCCGCCCACGGCCACCACGATTTCGATCTGGTCTCCGTCCGTCAGCGCAGTCTGCGCGTGCTGGCTTTTGGGCACGATTTCGCCGTTGCGTTCCACGGCCACGCGCTTGCCGGCATAGCCCAGGGCTTCCAGCAGCTCGTTCACGGTCGTGTCCAGGGGAAACTCCCGTGCGTCTCCGTTCAGGGTGATGTGCATGCAGGTCTCCTCAGTTATCGCGCATAGCCGTCGGTGGCGGCGATCAGCCGCGCCAACGTGCCGGGTTCGTCAAACGCATGGCCCGCATCCGGGACCAGGTGGAATTCGGCTTCGGGCCAGGCGCGGTGCAGATCCCAGGCGGTGCGCGCGGGCGTGCAGACGTCGTAGCGCCCCTGCACGATGGTGCCCGGAATGCCGCGCAGCTTGTGCGCATCGCGTATCAGCTGGCCTTCTTCCATGAAGCCGCGGTTCACGAAGTAGTGGTTCTCGATGCGCGCGAACGCCAGCGCGGCGCGGTCGGCGGCATGGCTTTGCTGGTGGCGCGGGCTGGGCAGCAGCGTGATGGTGCTGTCTTCCCATTTGCTCCAGGCCTTGGCGGCGCGCAACTGCTCGGCCGGGTCGTCGCCCGTCAGGCGCTTGTGATACGCCGCGACCAGGTCGCTGCGCTCGTCTTCCGGAATCGGCGCCAGGTACTCTTCCCAGCGGTCGGGGAACAGCCACGACGCGCCTTCCTGGTAGAACCAGTGGATCTCCGCGCGCCGCAGCCCGAAAATGCCGCGCAGCACCAGTTCGCTGACGTGGGACACGTGCGTTTCCGCATAGGCCAGCGCCAGCGTCGAACCCCAGGACCCGCCGAACACCAGCCACTTTTCCGCGCCCATGACCTCGGTGCGCAGACGTTCGATGTCGGACACCAGATGCCAGGTCGTGTTGTTCTCCAGGCTGGCGTGGGGCTGCGAACGGCCGCAACCGCGCTGATCGAACAGCAGCACGTTGTAGCGCTGCGGATCGAACAGCTGCCGGTGCACGGGCGAGCAGCCGCTGCCGGGGCCGCCATGCAGGAACACGGCGGGCTTGCCCTGCGGATTGCCGCAGAGTTCCCAGTAGATCTGGTGGCCGTCGCCGGTGTCCAGCGTGCCTTGGCGGTAGGGTTCGATGGGCGGGTATAGCATCAGGCGACTCGCTTGAAGATCAGGTCCCAGACGCCGTGGCCCAGTCGCAGGCCGCGGTTCTCGAATTTGGTCAGAGGGCGGTAATCGGGGCGCGGAGCGTAGCCGTCCGCGGTATTCGCAAGCTGCGGCTCATTGCCCAGCACTTCCAGCATCTGCACCGCGTAGTCTTCCCAATCGGTGGCGCAATGGATGTAGCCGCCCGGCGCGATGCGGCTGGCCAGGAGCGCGATGAACGCGGGCTGGATCAGGCGGCGCTTGTGATGGCGCTTCTTCGGCCACGGATCGGGGAAATAGATATGCACGCCGGCCAGCGAATCGGGGGCGATCATGTCGCGCACCACTTCCACCGCGTCGTGCTGGATGATGCGCAGGTTCGGGATATTGGAGTCTTCAATGCGGCGCAGCAGCGAGCCCACGCCAGCGTTGAACACCTCCACGCCCAGGAAATTGTCGTCCGGGCGCGCCAGCGCGATCTTCTCGGTGGTCTCGCCCATGCCGAAGCCGATTTCCAGCACCGTCGGGGCCTGCCGGCCGAAGGCGGCGGCGGGATCCAGGCGGCGCGGCGCATAGGGAATGGACCATTGGCCCATCAGGCGCTCGAGCGCGGCCAACTGGCCCTGGGTGATGTGGCCGCGGCGGTGCACGAAACTGCGGATATGGGTCGCGCCCGGGCTGTTGGGAGCGTGGGCGGTACTGGCCAGCGCCGCCTGAGTTTCCGGGGAGACGGCGGCAGCCGAGGGCTCGCCGCCAGGCGTCGCGGGGGCGCTTGCGGCAGCCGGGGCCGAGGCGGCTGCGGGGTTGTTTTCGGGGGTGTTCGTATTCATAGCCCGAATTGTAGTGGCAGCCCCGGCATGCCGCTGTCGCCCAGATGCACTAAATTGGGGACATATTTACAACCTTGAGGCTGAGGGCCTGTTGCAGCAGGGCGGCGGCGGCCAGCGGCGATGAAAAAAGGCGCGCTATAATCGCCGCCTCTGCTTCGGCTTTGCGCCGAGGGCACGACACCCGAGCGGGTGTAGTTCAATGGTAGAACGGCGGCTTCCCAAGCCTCAAGCGTGGGTTCGATTCCCATCACCCGCTCCAATTACGCGCCACGTCCAATTCCTCGGTTTGGGATGCAATTCCCTCAGACTGGGGCTTGTCGCGCCTGCGCATCAAAGATGATCAAGCGGCAACGCCGTGGTGTACTTGAGTTCCTCCATCGCAAAACTCGAACTGACGTCAAACAGTTCGGCGACCTGGATGAGCTTCTTGTAGACGAAATCGAACCCGGCGATATCGGGCACCACCACCTTGAGAAGGTAGTCGGTGTCGCCGGTCATCCGATAGAACTCCATGACTTCGGGCATATCCTTGACGCCGAGCGAGAATTTCTCGAGCCAATTCAGGTCATGGCGGTTCGTCTTTATCGACACGAACACAGTCACGCCCAGCCCCGCCTTGTTGTTGTCCAACAGGCAAACCTGGCGGCGAATAAGGCCGGACGCCTGCAGATGCTGAATCCGCTTCCAGCATGCGGTCGGGGACAGGTGGACCCGTTCGGCGATTTCATTGTTCGAGAGGCGCGCATCAGTCTGAAGCAACGCGAGGATGCAGCGATCTTTCTTGTCCATGGCTCACTCAACTTACCCTCCCTTTTGCGCAGCGTACATACCTGTATGCCGTTGCCGCCGCGCGGTTCGGAGGCCAAACCTGAGGTCGATGTTATAGGCCGCTACCCCCCGGGGGCGATACAATTCATCGAGCCAAACCTACAAGAAATTTTATATTTGAGCCGGCGAGCCGGATGCGCGATGCAAGAGGTGGACCTTACTCTCACGCAGACTTTTTTCCTTGTCGCACAGGAGGGCACGTATTCCGCCGCGGCGCGCCGGCTGAACATCACCTACCAGTCGGTGGCCAATCACATCCGGCGCCTCGAGCAGCGCGTCGGCGAGAAGCTGGTGGTGGCTGGGCGCGGCGCCAAGTCGATCAAGCTCACTCCGCGCGGCACCAGCCTTTACCGGCTGTTGGCGCCGGAATTCGACGTCATGCTGACGCGCCTGGGCAACCTGATCGACAAGGAACGGCCAGTCATTCGTATCGGGATGCCGCACGCGATCTTCTACTACCTGCTGCCGCCGGTGCTGACGAAGTTTCGGCGCATGTATCCCAACGTCGAGATCGTCGGCTACGAAAAGGACGTCTCGCTGCCGGAGCTGATCCGCAACGGCTCGCTGGATGTCTGTTTGAGCGAGCGCTATTTTGGCGACACCGTGATTCCGCAGCGCGTTATCTGCCACTACCAGCCGGCGCTGGCGTTCCCGTCGAGCTGGCCGGCGCCAGCCGATGAGACGGCTGTTCCGGAATGGGCGCTTGGGCGGCCGCTGGTGACATATGAACCGGGCCAGATGCTCCGCAATATCGCATTGGACTATTTGTCGGTCGGCAACGAGCAGCCCAAGGTCGCGGTGTCTACCTCGACCAGCATGAGCGTCAAGCGTTGCGTCGATGAAGGCCTGGGTTTCGCATTGCTTCCCACGTGGTGCATTGACGAGTCGGATCGGCGCCTGAGCTGCATCGCGCTTCCCAACGCGCCGAGGATTCCCATCTATTTCGGCGAAGCCATGTTCCTGAAATCGAATCCATTCGTGCGTTCGCTTCACAAGCTTTGCCTGGAGATTTTTCCCTCCACCATCGAAGAACGCGCGGGCCGGTGGAATTCCCTTGACGCAAGCAGGCCGAGACGCGCGCGCGCCGCTGCCCGAAGCTGAGGCCTTTCCTCCCCCGGGTCTGAGCTGACCCGGCTTAGCCAGTCCGCCTTCGCCAGATTGTCAGGATTCGGCGGTGATTATTTTTCTCTTTTTGCCTCCGGAAGGGGTAAAAAATCGAAGAGTTTTCACCCACTCTCCTCATAGACTTGATCACGTCATCAGTGGTCATCGACTTCCCCTGGAAGCGCTGGCCGTGCATCCACGGAGATTGAAGTTCATGAGGCAAAGCACTCAACTCGTCAGCGCAGGCCGGCATCCGGAACGTTTTGGCGGCCTGGTGAATACCCCCATCTGCAGGGCATCGACGATACTCGCGGGCAGCATGGCGGAATGGGAAGGAATGAAGCGCGCCCGCGCCGCGCAAGAGCCGGGCGCCACCACCTATGGCCGCTATGGAACCGCCACCACCCACGCGTTCGAGGAGGCCATGGCCACCCTGGAAGGCGGACACCGCTCCCTGGTCTTTCCCTCGGGCCTGGCGGCCATCGCCACGACGCTCACCGCTTTGCTCAAGGCCGGCGACCATATCCTGGTTTCGTATAGCGCCTATTCCCCGACCCGCTCCTTCCTCGATCGCGTGCTCAGCCGCTTCGGGGTTGAGGTACAGGTCTACGACCCTGCTTGCGGCAAGCGCATCGAATCGCTCATGCAGCCCAATACGCGCGTCGTATTTGTCGAATCGCCGGGTTCCGAAACGCTCGAAATCCAGGATATTCCCGCCATCGCGGCGGCCGCGCACGCGCACGGCGCCTTTGTCGTCATGGACAACACCTGGGCCACGCCATTGTTCTTCAAGGCTTTTGAGCATGGCGTCGATGTGTCCATCCATGCCGCGACCAAGTACATCGTGGGTCATTCGGATGCCATGCTGGGCGTGGTGACCTGCAACCAAGCCACCTGGCCCAAGGTCAGGGAGACGACGCAGGAAATGGGCCAGACGGCCAGTCCCGACGATATCTTCCTGGCATTGCGCGGACTGCGCACCATGGACGTGCGGCTGCAGAAGCATATGGCGTCGGGAATCCGCGTGGCCCAGTGGCTGGAACAACA
Organism: Achromobacter aegrifaciens; assembly: GCF_902859735.1. Classification (GTDB taxonomy): domain Bacteria; phylum Pseudomonadota; class Gammaproteobacteria; order Burkholderiales; family Burkholderiaceae_B; genus Achromobacter; species Achromobacter aegrifaciens. The sequence continues at coordinate 599,143 of NZ_CADIJY010000001.1, forward strand.
AGCCGAGGTCGAGGCCGTGGTGCATCCCGCGCTGCCGTCGCATCCGGGCCATGCCATCTGGAAGCGTGATTTCAAGGGGGCAAGCGGCCTGTTCACGGTAGTCCTGCGCGCCAGCGACGACGAATCAGTCGCCGCCTTTGTCGATGCCTTGCATCATTTCGGAATCGGCGTGTCCTGGGGCGGATATGAAAGCCTGGCGATACCGTTCACTCCGGGAAAGCACCATGGTGATCGCTGGCCTCACAAGGGCAAGGCAGTACGCATGCATGTGGGACTGGAAGACCCGGAAGACCTGATCGCCGACTTGAAGCAAGGTTTGGCTGCGATGGTTGCCTGCCAGGACGCGCAGCAGCAAGATACTCAGAAAGAAGTCGCCCGCTCGGTTTGAGCTTCCACCATTTTTGACTCGTCCATTACTGGAGATACACATGAGCAAGATGAAGATCACCGGGTCCTTCGTGGCCCTGATTACGCCCTTCAACAAGGATGGCAGTCCCGATTACGAAGCCTTCCGCGAACTGCTGAAGTTCCAGGAAGACAACGGCACCAGCGCCGTGCTCATCATGGGATCCACGGGCGAGGTTTCCATGCTGTCGCAAAAAGAGCGCCAGGACATCATCGTGGAAACCGCGAAGATGAAGACCGGCAAGATGAAGCTCTTCTATGGCTGCACCGGCAACAACACCGAGGCCACCATGGATTACCTGCGCTTTGCGCGGGCCAACGGCGCCGATGGCGCCATTCTGGCAGCGCCTGCCTACATCTGCGCCTCGGAAGCGGACATCGAAAGCTATTTCCTCGAGATAGCCGACGCCACCGATCTGCCGCTGGGCATCTACAACAATCCGCCGCGGGTCAAGAGCGATTTGCACTGGGATCAGCTGCTGCGCATCTTCAAGCACCCGAACTACGTGGTCCACAAGGAATCCACCACGCGCGTGGGCCAGGTGGCGCAGGTGCTATACGGCGCGCCCGACGTATCCGTGATGTGCTGCGATTCGCCCAATCTGGGCCTGGTCGTGCCGACCATGAGCCTGGGTGGCCATGGCACGGCCAACATGACCGGCAATATCGCGCCGGCAGAGTTGACGGAAATTTCCCAGCCCTGGACCTCGCCCGAGGTCAGCTTCAGCTTCCGCGAATCCTATTTGCGCAATCTGCAATTGCTGCACTACTCGTACTCGGCCATCAACCCCGTGGCCATCAAATCGCTGATGAAGGCCGTGGGCCTGCCGGCAGGCGAACTGCGCAAGCCGCTGCGCGCACTGGAAGGAGAGCCTCTGCTCAAGGGCCTGCGCGCGGTCAAGGCGCTGGGGCTGGACAAGAAGTACGGCTGGAATTCGCTGCAACTGAAGGCCGCCTGATCCCTTGCAGGATGGGGCCGGAAAGAACGCGCGCCGGGAGATTGTCCGCCTTGCGGCTTCCTGCTGACTGAATTCCTTTCCGGCCATTTCATGTCATGGATCGGGCTGCGCCTTTGCAATAGGAAACGCTATGGATTTGGGAATTCGAGGCCGCCACGCGCTGGTTTTCGGCGGCAGCAAGGGAATGGGCCGCGCCTGCGCCCATCAGTTGGCAAGCGAAGGCGTCAACGTGACCATCGCGGCGCGCACGGAAAGCACGCTGGCCCAGGCCGCTGAGGAAATCACGGCGGCCACGGGAACCCGGGTCCGATACGCAGTTGCCAATATCACCACGGATGAAGGGCGGGAGGCGGCGCTTGCGGCGTGTCCCGCGCCCGATATTCTGGTCAATAACGCAGACGGCGCGCCGCCCGGCGACTTCCGCCAGTGGACCCAGTCCGACTGGCATGCGGCCCTTGATGCCATGGCCCTCGGGCCGATCGACATGATCCGGCGGGTCGTCGACGGCATGATGGAACGCCGCTTCGGCCGCATCGTGAACATCGTTTCACGCAGCGTCAAAACCCCGCAGCTTGAACTCGGCCTTTCCAATGGTGCGCGCTCCTGCCTGGTGGGCTTTGTCGCGGGCCTGGCCCGCCAGACGGTGCGGCACAACGTCACCATCAACAACCTGCTTCCGGGCGTCTTCGCCACCGATGCGCAGCGGCATCACATAGAAGGAATGCTGGAGCCAGGCGGCAAGAGTTTTGAACAGCTGTGGACGGAGCGCGGATCCAACAATCCTGCCGGCCGCTACGGCGAGCCCGAGGAATTGGGCGCGCTTTGCGCATATGTCTGCGCGGCCCAATCCGGCTATATATGCGGCCAGAATATCTTAATAGACGGCGCAGCCTATCCAGGCACCTACTGATTCGCCTACGATCATCCCCGCTTTCCACGCCGGCCTTTTTTCATGTATTGCGGGGCCGAAGAGGGGGGGCGGTATTCGTTGCCCAACCATTTTCAATGAGATCGTTCGTCATGCGTAATACCCCTATTCGTTCTCGCCGCCTTTGCATGAAAGGCATTGCGGCAGTTGTCGGTGGATTGGCCGTGCTGGGTTCGGTACAGGCGCAGTCGAAGGCGGATGCCTCCTATCCCAGCCGCCCGATTACCATCGTGGTGCCTCATCCTCCTGGCGGCTCCGTCGACGGCCTCGCCCGCATATTTGCCGTGAAGCTGGGCGAGGAGCTGAAGCAATCGGTCATCATCGACAACAGGGCAGGCGCGTCCGGGATGGTGGGCGCAGGCGTGGTCGCCCGTTCGGCGGCAGATGGCTATACGTTGTACCTGAATGCCTCGATCCACAACATCAACCCGCTGCTCTATGGGAAGAAGATGACCTTCGATGCGGTGAAGGATTTCACCCCCATCAGCGGTCTGGCGCAAGGCGCATTGATATTCAGCGTGAACAACGATGTCCCTGCGAAGACCGTGCAGGAGTTCGTCGGTGTGGTGAAGGCAGCTCCCAACAAATACAATTTTGCAACCACGGGCTTTGGCTCGGCGGGGCACCTCGCCATCGCGCAGTTTGCATATGAAGGCGGTCTTTCCGATCTGAAGATCCCGATCGTCCTCTACAAAGGCGGCGGTCCCGCCTTGACCGATCTGATCGGCGGACAGGTTCACGCGCTGGCCGATCCAATGCTCTCCTCGCTGCCGATGGTCAAGTCAGGCAAGATACGCGCGTTGGCGGTAACCGGCGACAAGCGCAGCCCCTTGCTTCCGGACGTTCCCACGATGCGCGAAGCCGGGCTGAAGAATTTCGAGTTTTATTCCTGGTATGGCTTGTGGGCGCCAGCCAAGTTGCCGGAGCCGATACTCAAGAAGCTGGAAGTCGCCACGCAGAAAGTCATGACGTCCGCCAGCATGAAGGAGCAACTCGACAACCTCGGCTTTGAAAGCTCCTACCGGAACAGCGCGGACTTCGCGCAGTACATCCAGGCCGAGACGGACAAATACAGCGCCATCATCAAGCAGGCCAATATCACCGCGGAATAAGGCGTTTTCCCAAGAACCAGAGCGCCCCATCGAGGGGCGCTCCGGGCGCTTGGGAAAAGCCGTGTCCGGACCCGGGCCAGACGGCTATGCGGCACGATCCAATTTGGCAATTGCCGGCACCTCCAGGGCCCGGACCGAAGGCGCGGCTTCTTCCCAGCGCATTACCTCCACCAGCGCGGACTGGGCACTGCTTCCCTGAGTCAAGCGGGAAGTGCCCACGTCTATCGTCAATACGTTGGGGTTGCCGTGTATCTCCAGCTCCTCGTCGGCAGCGTCAAACCATGCTCCCGTAGGCAGCGCCACCACGCCAGGCTTGAGGTCGGCGTCGATAAGCGCGGTTGCAAGGCACGCGCCACGGTCGTTGTAAATCTTGACGAGATCATGCTGGCCGATGCGGCGCGCTTGCGCATCCAACGGCGAAATGCGCAGGGCCTCCCGGCCATTGACCTTGAGGTCCACCGATGCCTTGCCGCCATCCATTTGGGAATGGAGCTTGCCCGCGGGCTGCGGCGTGAGCAGATGCAGCGGCCACCTTGCAGCCTTGGGTGATCCAAGCCATTCGTCCGGCGTCAGCCAGCTGGGGTGGGGCGGGCAATCGGCGTAACCGAATCCGGCGATTTTTTCCGAATACAGCTCGATGCGTCCGGACGGTGTACGCAGTGGATGTTCCTCGGGGTCGCGACGGAACTCTTCGAACAGCACGAATGGCTTTTCAGGCTCGGGAATTTCCACGAACCCGCGGCTCCAGAATGCATCGAAATCAGGGGCCATATGGCCGCAGTCGCGCCATTCCTTGGCCATTGATTCGTAGATATGCCGTACCCACTCCATCTCGCCTCGGCCTTCGGTAAAACCATGCTCGTAGCCGCCCAGCGCGGCCAGTTCCCGGTATATGTCGAAGTCATTGCGGCTGGAGCCGATCGGCGCGAGGGCCTGATGCATGGCGAACACGTGACGATCGCGCGTCGATCCGCCGATGTCATTTCTTTCCAGCGTGGTGGTGGCCGGCAGCACAATGTCCGAGCGCCGCGCCATGGGTGTCCACCAGATCTCATGGGCGACTATCGTTTGCGGCCGGCTCCACGCCCGGCTGAAGCGGTTCAGGTCCTGCTGGTGATGGAAAGGGTTGCCGCCGGCCCAGTACACCATCTTGATGTCTGGATAAGTACCTTCCCGCCCATTGAATTCATAGTGCTGGCCAGGATGCAGCAGCATGTCGGTGACCCTGGCAACAGGAATCACCGAGCCGGTCGGGTTGCGTCCCGATTCCATGGCCGGTCCCGCGATCTCCATGCGCGGGTTTCCCGCGCCATTCATGGACGCATGCCCAAACGCAAACCCCCCGCCAGGCAGCCCGATATGCCCCAACGCAGCGGCTAGCGCAATGCTTGCCCAATACGGTTGTTCGCCGCGATGAGCCCGTTGCAACGACCACGCGCAAGTCAGCATCGTGCGAGTGTTGCGTGCCTGACGCGCGAGTGCGCGGATAGTCTCGGCCGGCACATCGCAGATCGCCTGGGCCCATTCCGGCGTCTTCGGGATTCCGTCCGTACTGCCTTCGAGATAATCGCGCAAGGCCGGAAATCCAACGCAGTGGGTCTGGAGGAACTCTTCGTCGTGGACGCCATCAACGATCAGCGCCTGGATCATTGCCAGCATCAAGGCCGCGTCCGTGTTGGGACGAATGGGAATCCAGCGCGCACGCACTCCGGCAGGGACATCTCCCCTGGTCGGGCTGATGACCACAAGCTCCATGCCAGCGGCTACCGCCCGTTCGAGCTGCCCGGGCACGGGATGGTCCCCGGCGCCGCCCGATGTGATCTGCGTGTTGCGCAACGGCATGCCGCCGAATGCGATCAGCAGCCGCGTATGACTGGTGACACTGTTCCAGTCCGTCACACGGCCGGTAACCGGCGTATAGGTGCCGATCACATGGGGCAGCAGGAACTGCGCGGTGCCCCAGCTATAGTTGCCCGCTTGATTCGTAAAGCCGCCGCCGGCGTTCAGGAAACGGTGCGTCTGGGTGCGCGCATGGTGCAAACGGCCCGCCGATGACCAGCCATACGAGCCGCCAAAGATGGCCTCGCTGCCATGCTCTGTCCTCACTCGCTGGAGTTCCGAATGGACCGCCGCAAGGGCCTCGTCCCAACTGACCTCAACGTAGTCGTCACGTCCGCGCTCGCTCCCGTCGCACAAGTGCCGGTCGCGCAGCCATCCCTTCCGGATGGCTGGCCGGTTCACCCGTAGCGGCGAGTGGACCATGGCAGGCATCGATTGCAGGATGCCCGAGGGAGCGCTGTCGCGGGCGAACGGTTCGCAATCGATCAGCCGGCCGCCTTGCGTGACCGCGGTGAATGCGCCCCAATGAGAGAGCGAGGGGAAGCGGCGAATCTGTTCAGACATGATTTGACGAGGTTCCGGCCCAAGGCCGCGCATATCAAAGGCGCGGACCGATTGCGAATGTTCAGCACGCCATTAATGCTAGCAATACAGCTGGTGAATTTTCTTTCCATTCGCGCGGATTGGCGTCAAAACAATGAAATAAATTTCACTCCGGCACCCTTTATTCTTGAATCCGGTCCGGCCTGGCATCGCCGGGCAGCGCCTTCCGGCTACGCCGCAGACATCACGATCGACCAAGACAACCACGCCCATGAAAGTTCTCATCCTCGGATCCGGCGTAGTCGGCGCCACAACGGCCTACTATCTCTGCCGCGAAGGCCATGACGTCGAAGTTGTGGAACGCCACTCGGCGGCGGGAATGGAAACCAGCTTCGGCAATGCGGGCGGTCTGTGCCCGAGCTTTGCGGCGCCATGGGCCGCGCCGGGAATGCCGATCAAGGTATTGAAGATGGCGTTGCAAGCCGATGCCCCGGTGCGCTTTTCGCTTTGGCCCGAATTTGAAAGGCTCCGTTGGACCAGGCGATGGCTGATGGAATGCAATGCGCCGCGGTTTCGCGTCAACAAACTGCGCATGCAGCGCGTGGCTCACTACAGTCTCGCTTGCCTGAAGCAGCTCATGGCCGAGACGCCGATCGCGTTCGATTTTCATGCGGGCGGCGTGTTGCAGCTGTTCCAGACCGTAGCGGAGTGCCGGTATGGCGATATTGCCGCCAGCGCACTGAGGGAATTCGGCATTCGCCACAGTGTGTTGAACGGGCGCGATGCGCTGGCGGTCGAGCCGGCCTTGCGAGACGCCACCGCCAGGATCGCGGGCGGCCTTCATTTGCCGTCCGATGCCTCGGGCGATAGCCACATTTTCTGCCAGGCATTGACCGCCTGGCTTCAGCGTGCGGGCGTGAAGTTTCGCTTCGACACCGATGTGCGGCGATTGCTGCATGAGGGCGGTCGGGTGGTGGGCGCAGAGACCGCTGGCGGCATACTGAAGGGCGATGCCACGGTTGTCGCCTTGGGCAACCAGGCTCCGGCACTGCTTGCGCCGCTGGGGATCAAGCTTCCCGTATATCCGCTCAAGGGCTATTCGATTACCGCGCGGGTGACCAATGCCGATCAAGCGCCCAATATGTCGGTCATGGATGAACACAACAAGGTCATGATTTCACGGCTGGGCAATAGAATCCGCGCGGCGGGCATGGCCGAACTGGTCGGCCACGACTTGTCATTGAAGGCGGCCCGTAAGGATGTGCTGGTCCGGGCGGTGCGCAGCCTGTTCCCACATGGTATCGACTACGCCAACGCTACCTTCTGGGCGGGTCTGCGCCCCATGACGCCAGACGGCCCCCCGATTCTCGGAGTCTCTGGTTGGGGCGGGCTGTTTCTCAACAGCGGGCATGGCTCGAACGGCTGGACCCAGGCTTGCGGAACGTCCCGGATCGTGGCAGATCTGGTCTGCGGCCGCAAGCCTGAAATCGACCTCGAGGGACTCACGATCGAGCGTTTTCGAAGGTAGCATTGACGGCACGCGAAGTTTCGCCATCCCTGTCGAGGTTGTTCACGCCAGACAGACGAACGCCGATCTACAGATGGAAATCGCCCGCGGCTTCCGGCTGGTAAAGCACTTTCCTGATCCCGATCCGGCGGGTCCGGTCCGAAATCCGCCAATCGATGGAATCCCCCTCCTGGTAGCCCAGGATGGCGGCCCCGACATCGGAACAGACAGAGAGCTTTCCTGCGCTGCTGTCGGCGTCTTCAGGGTAGACCAGGGCCACTTCCATCTCTTCGTCGTCCAGCTGCAGCAAGGCACGGGAGTTCATCGTGACCACGTCCCGCGCCACTTGCTGCGGCTTGACGACAATGGCTCGCTCCAGCTCGTGCTCGAGCTCGACAATAGTCGGACCCTGCTCGAGTTCTATCAGCCTCTTGAGCCGGGCCTTGTCGATTTCAGTGATGTAGATATCGGTGGAGTCGACAACGGCGCCTTCGCGCAACAGTCGTAGATAACGCCCCGCAGTCATGGAAAACGACTTCAGCGTCGGTGTTTCGTTTTCAAGCAGAAAGCCGCTGCGCAGAAAGGTCTTCAGCGAACGCGCGTTGTCCGGGTGGATCTTGGCGATGAGCTTTTCGGCCCGCATGTCGAGGAAGGCCAGCTTCATGCCTTCGCGGATCGTGCTGGCGCCCAGGTTCCGGCCCCAGTTGTCGCAGTCTCCGATCACCAGGACGATCTCGCAATCCGGGCCGGTCTTGACGAGGCGCACGAAGCCCACCGGGGCGTCATGCCTGTCATAGGCCATGAAGAACCGGCCGCCCTGGTTGAACAGATGGGTCAGGATCGGCAGCTGGGTCCGATCGATGGCTTGCTCGATGAAACGGGAGACATTGCGCGAATCGCTCAGATAGCAGGTCACGCGCTCATCTTCCAACCAATCCATCAGCGTCAGCGCGTGCGTCCGGGTGATTTCCGGGCACAGCGAAATGAAAGGCTTGTTCATCTTCACCACACTCATTCGTAAAGGATGAAAGCCCTTCATGGCGATGGCCATGACGGTTCTTTCGGCAAACCGCGCATTTTAGGACGGAATGCGGATGAGTGCAGGGCGGGCCGGGAACGGGCGCCGCTTGCAAGGCCCGGGGCCGTGTCAGATCGGATGAACCCTGCGCCTGCGCATGAGCCACTGCCAGAAATCCGCGAACAGTTTTGCTGACACGGAAAAAGCGATCAGCACGGCCGCGCCAGCAAGCGTGGGCCATCGATCAGCCCAGGCTTGCTCGAATACCAGGAGGACAAACATGTGCCCCAGCGCGGCCATCAATGGCGCGCCGATCAACCATCCCGCGACAAACCAGCAATCGTGGCGGGTAAAGACCTTCGTGAAACTGAGGTGATAGGCCGCGCGTGCCACGTAATAGGACAGCACCAGGGTCAGGAAAATGAGTGCGATGCCAGCAAGCGTAAAGTCTTCGGATACGCGGACCTTGTGCCAGCTTTGAAGTATCGGGTCGCCGATCAGAATCCACTGGTCTACCGGCGGATCGTAGTGCGCGATCGGAATGATTCCGACACCGCGTGCAAGCCACGACAATCCGTGGAAGCAATACCAGGCAAAGATGATCGAAGCTGCTGCGCCGAACAGCATACGCAGCTTGTGGCTAGCCATTGCAGTAATTCCCATCGCGCTCGAAGTTCCCTGAGTATTCCACGCATGTTCCTGGCGTTCTCGGCAGCCAGTCTCTAAACCTCTCTTCCATACTGCTCCATTTTCCACCGAGCCCGCGGCCCCCGCTGCGTGTACTCGCGCCGGTAATCCGCCGGCGTTACGCCGAACTTCCGCTTGAAGGCGCGACGGAAGGCCGCCACGTCCAGATAGCCGCAGTCATTGGCTATGTCCTCCACGGAGCGCAGCGTCACTTCCAGCCACATCTGGCTCTTTCTCATCCGTATATCGGTGAGGAATTCATGCGGTGTGATCGCCAAGTGCGTCCGGAAAAGGCGTGCCAAGGTTCTTTCGCTGACGGCCGCATGCTGTGCGGCGTCGCCTATCGTTATCGCTTCCTGGGCATGTGCCAGCAACCACTGGACGGCCCTGTACAGCGGGCTGTCGCGTGTGAGACCGCTGACCTTCTCTATGGGCAGCGTCGACGCGATGATCTGCCGCGCGGGATCGAAGACGAGCTTGTCGCGCGATGCGCCGGCCAGTCCGGCGATGCCCGTGCGGTCCATCAGATCGAGCACGCAGTCATAGGCCAATGAAGGCGTCCCGGCAAGCAGGATGCGCTCGCTGGCCCAGACAATCGGATCGTTGGCGATGGCCAGGTCCGGATGGGTCCGCGCGAAGCCCGACTGGTACGCCCATTGCACCGGCGTCTGCATCTTGTCCAGTACGCCTGCCGCCGCGACCAGCCAGACGCCGGTGCCCACCGCGCAGACGTAGCGCCCGTCCGCCACCGCGCTGCGGATTTCGTGCAGCACGGCGTCGTTGTTTGCCACGCTGGCGCGCAGTTGCGGCACCGAGACCGTTTCCAGGGGCGGCACAAAGATGGCGCGCTCCATTGCCGAATCCGGCGCGCCCGGCGGCATGAAGCTCAGATGTTCGGACGCCGAGTCCGTTTCCGCCGAAAGGGCTGCGCCCACGCAGCGCCACGTCACCACATGGCCGCTCGCTTGCCCGCTGCGGCTGCGGGCAATGCCGTTGGCGGTGCGGAACGTATCGATCGCGGCATGGATGGGGCCGTTCAACCTGCCGGCGGGCTGCAGCAGTTCCACATGCAGAGGGTAGTTGTCTGGAGCGGCACCCATGATGTCTGTTTGGAGCGCGGTCTTTCCGCAGAGGATCGAACAAAATCAACACGCAAATATTAGATCAACCGCGCCCTCCAAGGAGCCATCCGTGCCATACGCAACCGCGTCCGACGACACCCGCATCTACTACGAAACCTATGGCGACGGCGCGCCCGTCCTGTTCATCCATGGCGGCGGCGGCAACACCATATGCTGGTATCAGCAGGTGCCTTTCTTTGCCAGGAAGTACAAGGTCATCGTGATGGACTTGAGGGGCTTCAAGAACTCTCCCTGCGTGCCGGAACGCAACCATCCGCGCCACTACCCCGCCGATGTGCTGGCCATACTGGAACAGGAAGGCATAGGAAAAGTAAACCTCGTGTGCCAGTCGCTGGGCGCATGGGCAGGCTTGCCGCTGGCGGTGAAGCATCCGGAGCGCGTCCAGACGCTCTTCATCAGCGGCTCGCCGACGCCGGCCTATTCGCCCGAGACCTGGGAAATTCTGCGCAAGGCCGGCAAGACCTTCGATGACGGCCGCCACGATCTGCGTAGCAAGAGTATCGGCTGGAACCGCAAGAACGTCGAAGCCCGGCCCGAGATGCTGCATCTGTACGGCTGCATCAAAGCGCTCAATCCCAAGGGCTTCCTGGCGCTGACCATGCAGGCCGACGACGTCAAGATCCATCCCGCCGAGTTCGAGGGCTACCGCGTGCCGACCTTGATGACCGGCGGCAGCCACGACGATTTCCTGACCCCGGAAAGCCACCATCTGGTCGCGAAGCTGCTGCCGGGCAGCCGCAAATACACCTTTGAAGATTCGGGCCATTCTCCTTATTTCGAAACGCCGGACGAATTCAACCGCGTGGTGCTTGAGTTCCTGGACGCGCACAACTAGTTCCTGATCCTGCAAGAAGGAGACAACATGGCTGCCATCAAAAAAACACTGGCATTCGGGCTGGCTGGCGTCATGGCGCTTGCCAGCGTCGCCGCCATGGCGCAAACCGATTATCCGAACCGGCCCATCCGCTGGATCGTTCCCTCGCCGGCGGGCGCGCCTATCGACGCCATCGGACGCAAGCTGGGCGAACTCATGTCCGCGCGGCTCGGCGCGCCCGTCGTGATAGAAAACAAGCCCGGCGCCGGCAGCACCATCGGCGCCACCGAGGTCGCGCGGGCCAAGCCCGACGGCTATACCTTGATGCTGAGCGTGGGCGACGCGCTCATCTCTTCGGTCGTGACCATGAAGGTGCCTTATGACCCGCAGAGCGACTTCACGTTGATCAGCAAGATAGCCGCGTCAGGTCCCGTGCTCATCGCAAACAAGTCGATGCCGGCCGGCGACCTGGCCGGGGCGGTCAAGGAGGCCCGGGCGGCGCAGGTTCCTCTGGCCTATGGGTCGTACGGTCCGGGCTCGTACCCGCAACTGATCATGGAGAGCCTGGCCACGCAGTCTTCGGTGAAGTTCATCGAAGTCCCCTACAAGGGATCGCCGCCGGCGATGACCGACCTGCTGGGCGGGCAGTTGGCATTTACCTTCACATCAACCAGCATTGCGGCGCCCATGATCGCGGACGGCAAGGTCAAGGCCATCGCCGTTATCGGCGACAGGCGCTCGGCGCTGCTGCCTGGGGTCCAGACCTTCGCCGAAGCGGGATACGACGCCTTCATATTCAAGAACAAGGCCTGGGTCGGCTTGAGCGGCCCCGCCGGCATGCCTGCGGACGTGGTGCAGAAGCTTGCGGCGGCGGCTCAGCAAGTGGTGCGGGATCCGGAGTTCGGCAAGTATCTGGAGAACATCGGCTTCGACGCCGTGGGCAATACGCCGGAGGAGTTCCTGAAGGAGTACCGGGAGGAGTATTCGGTCGTGCCGGGGCTGATCAAGGAGCTGGGCGTGGCGGCGCATTGATCAGCGGGCTTATTTGATGGCGGGTGGAAATCGATGGTTCCTGATATTCATTCGATATCAAATCTCAAATTCTTAATATTAGACAGCCCCATCAAGCACGCCTAAAGTCATCCGCTGGACCATATGGCCAGGACCGCCGCCTAGAGCGGCCGGCCATCCACGCAAAGGAGACTTCCATGCAACACCGCAGAAAGATGCTGACGGCCATGTTGGCCGTGGCCTTGCTTGGCGCCGCCGGCCATCAGGCCGTCGCGCACGCCGAGACCTTCCCCTCCCGCCCGATCAAGTTCGTGGTGCCGTTCGGCCCAGGCAGCGGCACCGATACCTCGGCCCGCTATTTCGCCCGCCAGCTGCAGGAACTTACCGGTCAGCCGGTAGTAGTGGAGAACAAGCCGGGCGCCAATGGTTTCATCGCGGTGAAGAACGTGTTGTCGGCGCCGGCGGATGGCTACACGGTGTTCATCGGCAGCAATTCGACGCTGGCGGTCAATGCGGCGCTGTTCAAGGCGCTGCCTTACGATCCCGTCAAGGATTTCGCGCCGCTGACCATGATGATGCGCTCACCCGCCATGCTGGCAGTCAGTCCGCAGGCGCCGTACGGCACCCTGAAGGATCTGATCGCCTACGCCCAGGCCAATCCCGGCAAGGTGAATTTCGGCGCGGGCTCTGCCGGCTACCAATTGATGGGGGAGTTGCTGAACGACAGCGCAGGTCTGAAGACGGTACATGTGCCGTTCAAGGGCGCCGGCGATGCCATCATGGCTGTGGCCGGCGGCACGGTGGACTACACGTTCGCCGAGGTGACAGCGGTGCAGGAGCTGGCCAAGGACGGCCGCGTGAAGGTGGTGGCGGTGGCGTCGGACCAGCGTGTCGGGACTTCACCCGATGTGCCGACGGCGACCGAGGCCGGCCTGCCCGGATTCGAAGCCTATACCTGGGTGGGCGCGATGGTCAGCGCCAAGACGCCGGCCGAACAGACCGAGCGCCTGGCCGAGCTGTTCACGCGCATCTCCAAGATGCCCGAAACCCGCGCCTTCTATGAACGCCTGGGCGCCACGCCGATGACGGGAGGTCCTGCGCAGATGCACGAATTCCAGCAGAAGGAAATCGCGCTGTGGCAGCGCATCGTCAAGAAGGCGAACGTTCCCCAACAATGAAGGAAGAGGCGAGCATGACGTCGCAAGCCCTGCAGAATGTGAAGGTGCTCGATCTGTCGCGCGTGCTGGCCGGCCCCTGGGCCGCCCAGACACTGGGCGACCTGGGCGCTGAAGTGATCAAGGTGGAGCGGCCGGGCACGGGCGACGATACGCGCGCCTGGGGGCCGCCCTACGTGACCGATCCGGCGGGGCAGCCCACGGGCGAGTCCGCCTATTACATGTGCGCCAACCGCAACAAGCAGTCGGTCAGCATCGATTTCACCAAGCCCGAGGGGCAGGAACTGGTGCGGCAGCTGGCGCGGCAATGCGATGTGCTGATCGAGAACTTCAAGACCGGGGGCCTTGCGCAATACGGGCTGGACTATGCGTCGCTGAGCGAGCTGAATCCCAGGCTGGTGTATTGCTCGGTCACCGGCTTCGGCCAGGACGGTCCGTATGCGCATCGCGCCGGCTACGACTTTTTGATCCAGGGCATGGGCGGCTTGATGAGCATCACGGGGCATCCCGACGGCATGCCCGGCGGCGGTCCCATGAAAGTGGGCGTGGCGTTGACCGACATCCTGACGGGACTGTATGCCAGCACCGCCATCCTGGCCGCGCTGCAGGCGCGTGCGCACACCGGGCGCGGCCAGCATATTGATCTGGCCTTGCTTGACGTGGGCGTCGCCTGCCTGGGCAATCAGGCGATGAACTATCTGTACGGCCAGCAGGCGCCGCGCCGCATGGGCAACGCGCATCCGAATACGCTGCCGTATCAGGATTTTCCGACCGCCGACGGGCATATGATCCTGGCCGTCGGCAACGATGGACAATTCGCCCGGCTGTGCGTCGCCATAGAACGGCCGCAATGGGCCGAGGACGAGCGCTTTGCGCGCAATGCGGCGCGGATTGCCCATCGTGAGGAACTGATCGAAGGCTTGCGCGCCATCACCGTCACCCGCAGCACGCGCGACTGGGTCGCGCTGCTGGAGCAGCACGGCGTGCCTTGCGGACCCATCAACACCGTCGCGGACGTATTCGAAGATCCGCAGGTCCAGGCGCGCGGCCTGCGCATGAGCATGCAGCACCCGCAGGCGGGCGAAGTGCCGCTGGTCGCCAGCCCCATCCGCCTGTCGGACACGCCGGTGAGCTACCGCCACGCGCCGCCGCAACTGGGCCAGCATACCGATGCAGTCCTGGCCCGCCTGCTGGGCTTGAGTGCGGAGACCCTGCATACACATCGAATCAATGGAGTCCTGGGATGAGTAGTTTGAATTCACTGGCGTTGCCGCTGACGCGCATTCCTCCCGAGGACGAGGCCCTGCGTCCCGCCGTGCGCGCCTTCCTGCAGGAGGCGGTGCGCGACATGCCGGCGTATATCCGGGCGCGTTCCTGGGGCGGCTACGACACCGCGTTCAGCCGGCGCGTGGGCGAGCGCGGCTGGATCGGCCTGACGCTGCCGCGCGAATACGGCGGGGGCGGACGCAGCGCCTTTGCGCGCTATGTGCTGGTAGAGGAATTCCTCAATGCCGGCGCGCCGGTCGGGTCGCACTGGATCGCAGACCGGCAGAGCGCGCCGCTCATCCTCAAATACGGCACGGAAGCGCAGAAGCGCTTCCACGTTCCCCGCATCTGCCGCGGCGAGTCTTTCTTCTGCATAGGCATGAGCGAGCCCAACTCGGGGTCGGACCTGGCCAGCGTGCGCACGCGCGCGGCGCCGAACGACCGCGGCTGGCTGCTCAACGGCCAGAAGATCTGGACCACCAACGCCCATCACTGCCAGTACATGATTGCGCTGGTGCGCACCTCGGGCGGGCCGGAGGATCGCCACAAGGGCCTGTCGCAGGTGATCGTCGACCTGTCCCTGCCCGGCGTGACGGTGCGGCCGATCGAGGACCTGTCGGGAGACAGCCACTTCTGCGAAGTGTTCTTCGATAACGTGCAGTTGGACGCCGATGCGCTGGTGGGCGACGAAGGGCAGGGCTGGGAGCAGGTCACGGCCGAACTGGCGTTCGAGCGCAGCGGCCCGGAACGGCTGTATTCCAGCATCGTGCTGTTCGACCAATGGCTGGACTATGCGCGCCTGCCCGCCAATCGCACGCCCTCGTCCCGGCGGTTGGCCGGCAAGGTGCTCGGCCAGCTGACGCCGTTGCGGGCCATGTCGGTGTCGGTGCAGGAGAAGCTGACGCGCGGCGCCAGCCCCATCGTGGAGGCGGCGCTGGTCAAGGAGCTGGGCACCACGCTGGAACAGATGATTCCGGCCTGGATTGCGGAAGACCTGTACTCGCGCGAGGCCGAGGACATTCCGGTGGAACTGCTGATGACCTTGAAGTACGTGACGGAGGCCTCGCCCTCGTTTTCCCTGCGGGGCGGCACCCGCGAGATTCTGCGCGGCATGATCGCGCGCGGCCTGGGCCTGCGCTGAAGGAGCATGACATGAGCGATAACGATCTTTACGCCGATGCCGCGCGCCAGGTGCTGGCGGACCATTGCACGCCGCAGGCGGTGCGCGATATCGAAGCGGGCGGCGACGCCGCCGGCAGGCTCTGGCAACAGCTGGAGGACACCGGCCTGGCCGACGCGCTGGTCGGCGAGGAAGAGGGCGGTTCCGGGCTGAGCCTGGAGCAGGTGTTCGGCGTGCTGGAGCAATGCGGCGCTCATGCGCTGCCCTTGTTGCTGGGCGAGACCATGATCGCGCGCGCGCTGCTGCCGGCGGCGCAGCGGCCTGCTGGCAGCATTGCATTGGCACGCGGCGTGCAACAGGCGGATGGCGCCTGGCATTGCGCGCTGGTGCGCGGCGGCGCGGTGGCTGACAGTGTGCTTGTGCAGACGGGCGATGCCTGGCGCCTGCTGGACGCCGCGCAGGCGCATAGGGAGCCGCAGGCGCTGGCATTGGACGCCGCCCTGAGCTGGACCCCGGCCCAGGTCGCGGCTGCGCCGTTGGCGCCGATGGACGCGGCTACCGACGTCCGCACCATGCAGGCCTGCGTGGTCGCGCCGCAGATGGCGGGCGCGCTGGGCAGCGTGCTGGAGCGCACCCTGCAATACGCCAATGAGCGCCAGCAGTTCGGCCGGCCCATCGGCAAGTTTCAGGCCATCCAGCATCAGCTGGCCGTCATGAGCGAGCATGTCTGCGCCGCACGCATGGCGGCGCAGCTTGGCTGCCATGCCGACGGCGTGGCGCCGGACCGGCTGCGGGTGGCGGTCGCCAAGGCGCGCTGCAGCGAGGCGGCGCTGGTGGTGTCCGAGCTGGCGCACGCCGTGCATGGCGCGATCGGCTTTACGGAAGAATACGATTTGCAACTCTACACGCGCCGCCTGCATGCCTGGCGTCAGACCGCGGGCAGCGAAGCCTACTGGCATGACGTGGCGGGCGAGGCGCTGCTCGCGCATGCAGGGCCGACGCTGGACCTGGTGCGTAAGATTACCGACGTCCCGGCCTAAGCCCGGCTCTCAGGAGAAACTTGCATGGCTTTTCTGCAGATAGAACGCGAGGACGGCATCGTCGTCGCCACCATGAACCAGCCGGAGACACGCAATGCGCTGACCGGCAACACCGCCGTCGAAGAGATCGTGCAGCTATGCGCGGACATCCGCCAGGACGCCAGCGTGAAGGTGCTGATCCTGACCGCCGCCGGGCCCATTTTCAGCTCGGGCGGCAACGTCAAGGACATGCGCCGCTTTTTCGACGATGCGCTGACTCCCGAGCGCATCTGCGAGGAATACCGGCAGGGCATCCAGCGCATTCCACTTGCGCTGCATGGCCTGGATGTGCCCGTCATCTGCGCCGTCAACGGTCCGGCCATCGGGGCGGGACTGGACATCGCCTGCATGTGCGACATCCGCATCGCGGCCGACACGGCCACGTTCGCCGAGAGCTTCGTGCGTGTGGGCATCGTGCCGGGCGACGGCGGCGCCTGGCTGCTGCCGCGCGCCGTGGGCATGGCCCGCGCCAGCGAAATGGCCTACACGGGCGAGGCCATCAGCGCGCAGGACGCGCTGGCGTGGGGCCTGGTCAGCCGGGTGGTGCCGGCGGCGGACCTGCTGCCGACCGCCAGGACCCTGGCCGCAAAGATCGCCGCCAATCCCGGCGGCGTCATGCGCATGACCAAGCGCCTGCTGCGCGAAGGCCAGCACAGCAGCCTGGCGTCCTTGCTGGAGCTGTCGGCCAGTTATCAGGCGCTGGCCCACAAGACTGCTGAACATCGCGAGGCGGTCACCGCGTTCATCGAGAAGCGCGCGCCGAAGTTTTGAAGGGCGGCGCTGCCGATGCATTTGCGCATCGGCAGCGCCGGATGGCGTCAGTGCGCGTCCATCATGTGCAGGCCGCTGCCCAGATGCGCAGCGCCATCGATCTGGAGCAGCTGGCCCGTCATCAGGTGGCCAGCCGGCGTGGCCAGGAAGGCAACCAGCTCCGCGACTTCTTCGATCGATGTGGCCCGGCCCATGGGCGTGGCGGCGACCAGGCGGTCCAGCATGGCCTGCGCAGCCTCGCCGGCCAATCCTGGCGTGATCACCGCTCCGGGGCCGATGCAATTGAGCGCGATGTCATCAGCAGCCCATTCCAGGGCCAGGGTCCGAGTCAGGCCCAGCACGCCGGCGCGTGCGGCGATGGAATGGGCAATTCCCATGGAGCCGCGGTCCACGCCCGAGAGCGAGATGTTCACCACCGTGCCCTGGCGAGCCTTGAGGAAGGGATAAGCTGCCTTGGTTACGACAAACACGGCGTTCAGATTGGTGTCGATCACCGCATCCCAACCTTTGCGGCTGATCTGCGCGGCGGGCGCGAAGAATTGGCCGCCGGCATTATTCACCAGCAGGTCGATGCCCTGGCGTTCGCCCACTTCGGCGATCAGCGCCTCGATGGCGGCGGTGTCGCGGATGTTGGCGCAGGCATAGCTGAAGTCGCCGGTCAGTTTTTCGGCCATTCCGGCGGTCTCCGCCAAGGGATCTTCGCGCCGTCCCACCCCGAACACGTCCATGCCCAGCGCCAGCAAACGCAGGGCGATGCCACGACCGATGCCAGAGCCGGCGCCAGTGACCAGTGCGCTGCGGCCGACCAGAACGCCGGGCCGCATGACCTGGGTGGATTCCATGCAAGTTTCAGATTTCATGAGGTTCACCTGGAAGTAGGAATTCAAGAGACCTGCCGCCGCCCGCCGCCGATGGCCGGCGTGGGGCTGCGGGGGATGCGTTGACCGTCGAACAGGGCGGGAAAGGCCGGCACGTGTTCGCCGTTGGCGAGTTCCTGCGATACGGCCCCAGGCCGCAGGCCGCGGATGAGCGTCAGCGCTTCGGCCGGCGCCCGGACGTTGCCGGCCGGGATCTGCATGTCCCGCATCTGCCGGAGCACGGCTTCGCGGGTCTGCGGCAGGGTCCAGGCTTCCACCTGGGCGTCGAAGTGCGCCGCGCGGCGGATGCGTTCCTTGATGGGTGCATCGTCCGCGCCGATCAGCGGGCGCAGGCGCGCCCAATAGCTGTCCAGCCCGCCCAGGATGTAGACATGGCCGTCTGCGCAGCGATATATGCTGGAAGGCGCCGACGCGCGGTCGCGGTTGCCCATGGGCGGATCCAGTGTTTCGCCTTCGCTTAGCGCCAGCGCCGCCGGCCCCAGCAGCATTGCGGACGCCACCTCCATCATGGAGAGATCGATCAAGCGCCCGCGGCCTTCGAGCATCGCCATCGCGCAGGACAGTCCCGCGTACATGCCGCTGAACATGTCCACGGGCCAGCTCGTGGTCAGGCGCGGCGAGCCATCCTCGTCGCCGTTCAAGAGGGCGAAGCCGGATTCGCATTGCGCGATGGTGTCCATGCAGATGCGGTCGTCCTGCTGTCCATAGCCGGAGATGAGCACGACGGTCAGGCGGGGATGGCGTGCGCATAACGCCGGGCCTTGCAGGTCCAGACGGGCGAGCGATCCTGGCGCCAGATTGCAGATGAAGGCGTCGGCCTGCGCCAGCAGCGTCTCCAGTGCTTCTCGTCCGTCCGGCGCGGCCAGGTCCAGCACCTGGCTCCGCTTGCCGGTGTTGAAGCTGCGAGCGTAGAAGCTGCCGAAGCTATTTCCCGGCAAGGTACGCACGCCATCGCCGCGCGGCGGCTCCACCTTGACCACGTCGGCGCCGAAATCCGCGAGGTACTGCGCGGCGGTAGGGCCGGCGATGAACTGCGACAGCTCGATGACGCGCTTGCCGGCAAGGGGGCGTGGAGTGTCGGCCTCAGGCATGGATCACCCGCTTGGCTTTGTGGACGGTGCGCGGCAGGGTGCCGTTTTCCACCACTTCCACGTGAAAGCGCACCTGCAGGCGATCGCGCAGCAGTTGCGACAGCCTTTCGCCAAGGTCGGCGCTGGCGCCGGGTTCGCGTTCGACGCGCAGCTTCACGCCGGTCAGGAAGCCCGTGCTCGGATCCTTGACGCTGTCGTCGATGATGATCACGTATTCATTGCTGACGCCGGCAAAGCCACGGACTACGTCTTCGATGGCGGACGGGAACAGATTCACGCCGCGCACGATCAGCATGTCATCGGCGCGGCCGAGCACGCCGCCAGGCAGGCGGGCATGGGTGCGGCCATCGGGGCCCGGGCGGCTGTCGCGCACCACGATGTCGCCAGTCCACCAGCGCACCAGCGGGCAGGCCTGCTTGTCCAGATGGGTGAGCACCAGCACGCCGCGTTCGCCGTCGGCCACCGGCTCATGCGTGTCGGGGTGCAGGATTTCGACGTAGATGAAATCCTCGGCCAGCGTGGGGCCGAGCTGCGCGGCGGTATCCCAGCCTATGGGTTGGCATTCCAGGGCGCCGTAGCAGTCGAACATCTTGGCGCCCCACAGGCGCTCGATGCGTTCGCGCGTGCCGGCCACGCTGGCGCCGGGCTCGCCGCCGACGCAGACCATGCGCACGCGGGATTCGCGCAGGTCGCGTCCCATGGATTGGGCGGTCTCGGCCATGTGGGCCATGAAGGACGGGGTGCCGATGACGCAGTCCGTGCCGTACTGGAAGATGGTTTCCACCTGGCGTTGCGTGTCGCCGGAGGAGCCCGGAATCACCAGCGCGCCGACCCGCTGCGCGGCCAGGGTGGCGCCCAGGCCGCCGACGAACCAGGCGTAATTGAACATGCATTGGAAGACATCGCCGCGGCGCAGCCCCTGGCCGTAGAGATAGCGTGCGTACAGCTCGGCCCAGCGGTCCACGTCATGCTGGGTCCAGAGCACGGGAGCGGGCTGCGCCGTGGTGCCGGAGGAAAAGTGCACCCGCACGGCCTCGCCGGGCTGGACCGCGGCCAGCGTGCCGAAGGGCGGCGCGGCGCGCAGGCCTTCGAGATAGTCGCGCTTGTGGGTGAAAGGCAGGCGTCTCAGGTCTGCCAGGGTCATGAGGTCTTCTGGAACGAAGCCCGCGTCCGCGAACACCTTGCGGTAGTGCTCGCTGGTATCCGCGACGCGCCGCAACTGCCGGCGCAAGGCTTCGAGCTGGAAGGTCTCGATGCGGTCGCGCGACCAGGTTTCGACCTCATCCCAGATGGTACTGGAATAGGGGAGTTGCTCTTGCTGCTTCATTGTTGGAGTCCTTGAGTAGCCCCCGCAGCGCATAGGCCGCGAGGGTGTGCGCGATATCGTCTATCGCCGCGTCGCTCTGCAGACGCCGCTGGCTGTACCACACGGTGGCCCAGTTCAGCGCGCCAAAGAAGGGTTTGCTCAACATCCTGGCGGGAAGGTCCACGAAGTCACGTTCGCGGATGCCGTCATCGATCACCTCGACGAACATCTGCTCGTAGTCATCGCGCATCTTCACCACGGACCGCAGCCGCTTGGCGGCCGCGGACGCCTCGAGCAGGTGACGCTCCAGCCCCTGCACCGCCACCTTCTGCATCGGCAGTTCCTTGAGCAGGATCTGGGTATGGCGCAGCGCCATGGCCGACAGGCGTTCGACCGCCTTGCCGCCGCCGCGGGCGATGGGGTCGATCTCGTCCGTCAGCCGGGTCATTGCCGCCACCTGCACGTCGAAGAACAGGTCGGCCTTGCTCCGGTAGTGGTGATAGATGCGGCCCTTGGTGGCGCCCAGGCGTTGGGCGACCGCGTCGATGGAAGTGGCCGCATAGCCGAACTCCATGAAGAGTTCCGCGGCCGCCTGCAGGATTTCCTCGCGCGACTCGCCGCCGCCCACTTCTGCCGGGTTCTGTTGTGCACTCACCATTGCTACCTCTTTTCGGAATCGGGTCAAATAGCCAGCTCTTCCGCCTCCTTGCGTACCGCGCGCGACAAGACCAGCCGCTGGATTTCGGAAGAGCCCTCATAGATCTCGAGTATGCGCTGGTCGCGGTACAGCCGCTCGGCCACCGTAGGCTTGCAGTAGCCCAGCCCGCCCCAGATCTGAACGGTATTGTCCACTACCCGGTGCGAAACCTCCGAGGCGAACAGCTTGGTCATGGCGCCCAGGTTGGAGACGTCTTCCTGGCGGTCATAGGCTTGGGCAGCCTGGTACAGCATCATGCGGGCAGCCGAGATTTCCGTGGCCATGTCGGCAAGGCGAAAGCCGATGGCCTGGTTGTCCCCGATGGGTTGGCCGAAAGTCCGGCGCGCCACGGCGCGGGCGGCGGCCTCGCGGTAGCTTGCCAGCGCCACGCCCAGGGACTGGGCGGCGACCATGATGCGGCCGACATTCAACGTCTGCAACGCCAGGCGCAGCGCGCGGTTGAGTTCACCGACCTGGGCGCTTTCAGGCACGACCAGGTCGAGTTTCAGGTTCGAGGTCTGGGTGCCGCGGATGCCCATCTTGTCGGAGAGTTCGTCAATGACCGCGCCCGGCTGCTCCTTGTCGACCATGAAGGCGCTGATGCCGCGTCCTCCTGCCGCCGGGTCGGTCTTGGCAAAGACCACGTAGTAACGAGACGCGCCGCCATTGCCGATCCAGTATTTCTCCCCGCGCAGGCGCCAGCCGCCGCCTTCGCGCACGGCCGTGGCCTCGATGGCCGCGGCATCCGAACCGGCGATGCGCTCGGAAAGTGCAAAGCTGGTGGCGCGGCCCTCGGCCATTTCGCGCAGATAGAAGGATTTCTGCTCGTCCGTGCCGGCCAGCAGCAGGGGGAACGCGCCCAACTGATAGGCGCACATGATGGCGGCGGTCGAAGCGCAGTGCGTACCCAGGGCTTCGACTGCCGCCACGGTGGCGACCAGGTTGGCGCCCTGGCCACCCCATTGCGTGGGTAGGAACAGGCCTGTGAACTTGTTTTCCACCAGGGCGGCGATGGTCTCCCAGGGATAGCGTTGTTCACGGTCCAGTTCGGGGGCGAGCGGCGCGAAGCGCTCGGAGCCCAGCTTATGGGCCAGGGCCTGCCAGCGGGTGGCGGTATCGTCCAGCGTGGGATTCCAGATAACAGTCACTTCGAGTTCTCCAGTGTGGTCGCCATGGCCTTGGGACGCTTGCGACGTGTCGCCAGCAGGCCCATCAGCCCTTGCGGAAAGAAAGCCAGAACAAGGATCAGCAGGCTGCCGAGCACGATTTTGTCGACATAGCCTCCGAACGAGAAAAACTTTTCCTGGATCAGGATCAACGCGGTGGCCAACAGCGGCCCGAGCAACTGGCGGCGGCCGACCAGTACGACGGCGGTCAGCATCAGGATGAGGAAGTAGGTTTCAAGGATGTCGGCGCTGACGTAGGCGCGCTGATAGGCATACAACCAGCCCGCGCAGGCCGTGATGGGCGCCGAGAACAGGAAGACCTGCAGGCGCACCCTGAGCGGATCGATGCCGTTCATGGTGGCCAGGCGGGGATTCAGGTGCACCATCAGCGCCGCCTGGCCCAGGCGCGAGTGGCGGAAGCGGTCCACCAGGTAGAGCGTGATCGCCAGCAGCGTGAACGCGTAGGGCCAGAGCGTCTGGTCATTGCCGGCACTGAGCGTCCAGCCGCCGATGGACAAGTCCAGCGTGGGCAGGCCGCGGATGCCATCCGAGCCGCCCAGGAAGGCCCAGTTGGCTGCCAGGGTCATGGCGACCACGGCGACCGCGTACGTCACCAGCGAAAAGACGAACTCGCGCAAGCGCAGGGTGACCAATCCGATTACTGCCGCCAATCCCAGGGCGACCGCAATCGACGCGGCCAGCGTCAACCATGCGCTGGCGCCGGAGCGGGTAGCCAGCAACGCCGTCACATAAGCTCCCGCGGCGAAGAAGACAGTATGTCCCAGGCTCACCTCGCCCAGGTCCGAGACGATGACATCCAGCCCGTAGGCCATGATGGCCATGATGGCGATCAGCACGGCGGCGCTGTAGAGAGCCTGGCTGCCGCCCAGCCAGGAAGGCAGGAAGAATACGATGACGGCGCCCGGCAGCAGCGCGAGACGCGAGGCGGAAAGCGTGGCCATCAATGGACTCCTTTCATCGAGCCGGCGGTCAGGCCGCCAGGGCGCAGCACCAGCACGCCAATCAGTACGACGAAGGCCGCGGCGGTTGCGTATGCGGGCGACACCAGGGCGCTGAACAGCGCGGTAAAGACGCCCAGTGCGACGCCCGCGACGTAACTGCCGGTCACGCTGCCGATGCCCCCCAGCACGACCACGACGAAAGTGATGATGACCTCTTCGAAACCCATGGAGGTCAGGATCGGCGTGCGCGGGGCCACCAGCCCGGCGGCCAGGGCGACCGCCGCGCCTTCGAAGGCGAACACGCCGTAGTAGACCTGCCGCACATTGATACCCGCCAGTTGGGCCAGCTTGGGATCCTCGGCCACCATGCGCACCAGCCTTCCGGCGCGGCTGCCGTCGAGCACGCGCTTGAGCAGCAGGAACAGCAGGATGGCGGCGGCGACGATGGCGGCATCCTGCCAGGTCAGCCACAGGTCGCCGATCTCGATATCGCGTTGCGACCAGGCGGTATCCAGAATTTGTCCCGTCGAGCCGAAGGCCAACGACGCTGCGCCGTGCATGACATAGCCAAAGCCGAGCGTCATGATCATGATCGACACCAGGTTCTGTTCGAACGTGGCGCGCAGCATGATGCGCTGCATGATGATGCCGATCAGCGCGCCGGCCGCCATGGCCAGCGGCAAGGCCAGCAGATAGGGCAGGCCGGCGGTGGTGGTCGCCCACCAGGTGACGAAGGCGCCCAGCATGTACATCTGGCCGTGGCCGAAGTTGACCAGCCGGGCAACGCCCAGCAACAAGGTCCAGCCGATGGCGATCAGCGCGTAGGCATGGCCCAGCACCAGGCCATTTATCAACTGTTGCAGCAGGCTCATGTCGTATGTGCTCCCAGATAGGCTTGCGCGATGCGAGGATCCGCGCCGACCTCTGCTGCGGGGCCTTGCAGCACCAGCCGGCCGCGCTCGAGCAGCAGCAGACGATCGACCACCTGCAAGGCGGCGCGTACGTTCTGTTCCACCAGCAGGATGGCCAGGCCGGCGCTGGCGAGCGAGCGCAGGCTTTGCAGCACTTGCGTCACCAGCATGGGCGCGAGCCCGATGGAAGGTTCATCCAGCAGCAGGGCGCGCGGCCCCATCATGAGCGAGCGGCCGATGCCCAGCATCTGCCGCTCGCCGCCGGAGAGCTGACCGCCCAGGTGCAGGCGGCGTTCGCGCAGACGGGGGAATAGATCGTAGACATCGTCGCGCTTGTAATAGCGGCGCGACGAGTCCTCGGCGGGCGTGATGGCGGGGGCGAGATTCTCTTCCACCGTCATGCGTGAAAAAACCAGGCGAGACTCCGGCACCAGCAACAGTCCCGCGCGTACGCGCTCATGTGTCGGCAGGCCGTCGATGGGCCGTCCCGAAAGCTGGACCTCGCCGCTGACCGCGGGCTGACCGCGCGACCAGCCCAGCAGGGCGTTGACCAGCGTCGACTTGCCTGCTCCATTGGCGCCTATCACCCCGACGATCTCTCCGGCCCGCAGGTCCAGCTGGTCAAGCTGGAGCACGCGATTGCCGGCATAGGCGACATCGAGACGCCGCGCGCTGAGTACGTGTGGCGTGGACATCATGAATCGCCTCCGAGATAGGCCTGGAGCACGCGCGGGTCGCGCTGGATCTCTGCCGGCGTGCCGCAGGCCAAAGTCTTGCCGAGGTTGAGGACGCAGATGTGGTCGGCGACGGACATGATGAGGTCCATGTGATGCTCGATCACCACCACGGCCACGCCCTCGGCCTTGAGCGAGCGCAACAGCGAGGTCAGGGCTGCCATGTCGGCGCCGCCCAGCCCCGCGGCGGGTTCGTCCAGCAGCAGCACGTCGGCGCCCGAGCCGTAGGCCAGCGCGATGGACAGCATGCGCTGCATGCCGTACGAGATTTCATGCGGCTTCAGATCGTGGCAATCGGGCGGCAGGCCGAAGCGCTCCAGGCGCTTGGCGGCCTGGTCGCGCAGGGCCTGCGCCTGCCGGCCCGCCGTCAGCGGGCGCAGGATGCAGGCGCCGAGGCCGGCCGTGCCGCCCAACGCCGCCACCATGTTGTCGCGCACGCTCAACTGGTCAAAGAAGGCGTTTTGCTGGAACGCGCGTTTGATGCCCAGCCGCGCCAGCCCATGGGCCGGCACGGCGCTGATGTTGCGCCCGCGCAGATGCACGCTGCCGCCGCGGGGGACCAGCGCAGACACGGCGTCGTAGCACGAGCTCTTGCCGGCGCCGTTGGGGCCGATGATGCCCAGCAATTCGCCGGCGCTGACTTCCCAGCTGACGTCTTCCAGGGCGACCAGCGCGCCGTAGCGCACGGCCAGGCTGTCCACGCGCAAGGCGGCAGTCATGGCTTGACCACGATCTTTCGGTCTTTGACCGTGAACAGGTAATAGTGCGACTGCAGCTGGCCGTTGGGCTCGAACGTGACGTCGCCCATGAGCGTGCCCTTGAAACTGCCGCCGCGTATGCGCTTGGCCACAGGTTCGCGATCGAGCGTTTTGAGCTCGTTGACCGCCTGGGCCCAAACCTGCAGCGAGGTCGCGCCCAGCGCCATGAACTTGTCCGGCGTGTACTTGAACATCTCCTGCGTCTTGGCGACGAAGCGCTTGTTGGCGCTGTTCGAGGCGAAGGGCTCGACGTCGGGGAAGTAGATGTCCGCGCCTATCAGGCCGTCCGAGGCATCGCCCGCTACGTTGATGACGCTGGGGGCCACGGTGCCGACCGCGCTCACCAGTTGGCCCGGCAGGCGTGATTGGCGGGCCTGGCGGATGATGGCGGGCATGCCCAGGCCTTCGTTGGCGTTAATGGCGACGGTGATGTCTGGCTTGGCGGCGCGCACGTTGGTCATGGCGACGCGGAAGTCGGCTTGGGTGAAGGGGAATTTCTCCTCGGCCACTTTTTCATAGGTGTGCCCGAGAGCCTTCAGCGCCTTCTCGATGGATTCCTGCGCACCGTTGCCGTAGGCGTCGTTCTCGGTAAGAAAGGCGACGCGCTTGGCGCCGGCGGTCTTGGCGATGTATTCGGCGATGACCGTGCCGTCCTGTGCGTTCGAGCTGTTCAGCCGGATCGCCAGCGGATTGCCTTCGCCGGAAAGAATGGGGTCTGCCTTGGAGATTGCGGTGATGTCCAGCACGCCGGCGCGGGCGATCACGGGCTGCATCGCCAACGTCACCGGGCTGTTCCAGCCTTCGATGATGACCGACACGCCGGCGCTGATGAGTTCGGTGGCGCGTGACACGCCGACCGCCGGCGTGGATTCGTCGTCGCGCGACACGATCTCGATCGGACGGCCGAGCACGCCGCCGTCTTCATTGATCACCGCCGCCATGGCCTGAATCGCTTGCGTGACGTGCTGGCCTTGCGGACCCGCGCCGCCCGACAACGGGAAGATGACGCCTACCTTGATGGGCGCGGTGGCCGCCCCGACGGGTGCGCACAAGGCCATCGAGGCCGCCAGCGCCAGGGGCGATGCCATGCGCAACAACTGTTGTATCCGCTTCATGCCTGTCTCCTGATTTTTGTGACACCGGTCTGCGCCGGCGCTGCGGCGGCCATGGCCGCCGTGCTGCATAAATGGGGACTGCGTGGTGCAACGGTTGACGGAGGCCGCGGGCCGGTAGGTCTCCGGCACTCTGAATCGGCTGTCGGAGTAAACATACCATTCGGTATTTTGATAGGTCAACGGCGTAAATAAAGTTTGATTCTAGGCATTTTCCCTAGGTAAAAAATCAGTTTTTTGGTTTTTATTGATCAGATACTAATTGGTATGTACTATGAAATTTCCTTTTTCGTCACTGAGGGCTTTGGCATGAAGACAGAAGGCAACAGCGCGCTGGTGACAGGCGGCGCATCCGGGCTGGGCCTGGCGACGGCGCAACGCCTGGTCGCGCAGGGCATGAAGGTGGTGATCGCGGATCTGCCTGGTTCAGCGGGGGAGGCAGCCGCCCGCGATATCGGGGCGCTGTTCGCTCCCACGGATGTCACCCGGGAGGCCGACGTGCAGGCCGCGTGCGAACTGGCGGCCACGCTCGGCCCCTTGCGGGTGCTGGTGCATTGCGCGGGCCGCGGCGGGCCGGTACGTCTCATCGACAAAGAAGGAAATCCCGGCTCGCTGGAAACCTATACGGACATCGTCCGCATCAATCTGATCGGCACTTTCAACACCCTGCGCGTGGCGGCGGCCCATATGGCGCGCAACCCGGTGGACGACGAGGGCGAACGGGGCGTCTGCATCCTGACCGCTTCGGTGGCGGCGTACGAAGGCCAGATCGGCCAGATCGGCTATGCCTCTTCCAAGGCCGGCGTGGTGGGCATGACCATCGTGGCCGCGCGCGACCTGGCCAGCAAGGCGATACGCGTCTGCACCATCGCGCCTGGAATTTTCGATACGCCCATGCTGGCTCGCGTTTCTGACGATGCCCGCAAGACCTTGTCAGCCTCGGTGCCGCACCCGGCGCGCCTGGGCATGCCCGCGGAATACGCCCTGCTGGCAGAACACATCATTGCCAACCCCATGCTCAACGGCGAAACCATCCGTCTGGATGGCGCCTTGCGCATGGCCCCACGCTGACGTGTAGAGGAGATAACGATGACCGAGAACAAGACGGAAAGCGACGAGGTACTGCTGGAGAGCAGCGACGGAATCCTGACGATCACCATCAACCGGCCGCAAGCGCGCAATGCGGTGACCCTTGCCGTGGCGCGGGCCATCGCCGCAGCCGTGGATGAACTGGATGACCGTGAGGACCTGCGCATAGGCATCCTGACCGGCGCCGGCGGTTCGTTCTGCGCCGGCATGGACCTGAAAGGCTTTCTACGCGGCGAACGGCCCAGCATAGAAGGGCGAGGATTCGGCGGGCTGACCATGCGCCCGCCGAAAAAGCCGCTCATCGCGGCGGTCGAGGGATATGCGCTGGCGGGCGGCTTCGAGCTGGTGCTGGCTTGCGATCTGGTGGTGGCGGCCGAGAATGCGCAGTTCGGCGTTCCGGAGGTCAAGCGCGGGCTCGCGGCCACTGCCGGCGGCCTGGTCCGCCTGCCGCGGCAGTTGCCGTGCCGGGTGGCGATGGAGCTGGCGTTGACCGGCGACATGTTTCCCGCAGCGCGTGCCTTGAGCTACGGCCTGATCAACCAGGTGACTGCGCCCGGACAGGCCCTGCAGGGCGCGCGGGAGCTCGCGCGCCGCATCGTCGCCAACGGGCCCCTGGCCGTGGCAGCCAGCAAACGCGTCATCGCCGAGTCGCAAGGCTGGCCGGCCGACGAGATCTGGAGCCGCCAGGCCGAACTGACCGAGCATGTCTTCACGTCGGCCGATGCCCGCGAAGGTTCCGCGGCGTTTGCCGAGAAGCGCGCGCCCGTCTGGCAGGGGAGGTGAGGTATGGCTGGCGATGCGCGTTTTGACGGGCCCGGACCCGACGTCCGCCATCAGGCGGGTTTGCGGGAGGGCCGTATCCTGTTGCAGCACTGCGACGACTGCGCCAGCGTGCGCTTTCCTCCGGCGCTGGTCTGCCGGGCCTGCGGCAGCCCACGGCTGACCTGGCGCGAGTCGCCGGGCGCGGGCGTGGTCTATTCAACCACGACGGTGCGCGACCGCGCCGGAGACTACAACGTCTCGCTGGTCGAAGTGGAAGGCGGGGCGCGGATGATGACCCGCGTCGAGGGCGTGGACGCGCCTGCCATCGGTTCAAAAGTGCGCGCGCGCATCGTCGCGGGCGACGACGGGGCCTACGTTGTATTCGACGCCCCGGGAGAACGCTCATGAGCGCCCGCTTGCGAGGCCGTTGCGCCATTGCCGGCATAGGCAATACGCGGCGCTGGAATGCGCCCGGCCGTTCTCCCTTCGATCAGCTGCAGGAGGCGGCGATCCTTGCGCTGGAAGATTGCGGCCTGGGGATGAAGGATGTAGATGGTCTGTATTGCGCCATGTCCACATCCGGCCTGCCGGTGCTGAACGTGGCGGAACGGCTGGGCATACAGCCGCGCCAGGCCGATGGCACGATGGTCGGCGGTGCGTCGTTCCTGTTCCATCTGCAATCGGCGATGGCTGCGCTGGAAACCGGGCTGTGCGATGTCGCGCTGATCTGCTACGGGTCGAACCAGTTGACCGCAGGCGGCAAGCTGGCATCCATACCTGACCCGCAGCCCTACGAGACGCCGTTCGCGCCGCGTTATCCGATCTCGAGCTATGCGTTGGCCGCGGCGCGGCACATGCATCGGTATGGGACCACGCGCGAGCAGCTGGCGGACGTGGCGGTGGCGGCGCGCCTGTGGGCGCAGCGCAATCCGGATGCCTATGTGCGCGGCGAGTTGACGCGCGCGGATGTGCTGGCCTCGCGCATGGTCAGCGACCCGCTCAGCAAGGCGGATTGCTGCCTGGTGACCGACGGCGGCGCCGCCGTGGTGCTGGTCAGCGCGGATCGCGCGCGCGACCTGCGCAGGCCGCCGGTCTATGTGCTGGGCACCGGCGTGGCGACGAGCCACAGGCAGATATCCTGCATGCCGGATCTGGCTACCACCTGCGCGGTCGAGTCAGGGCAACGCGCCTACGCCATGGCCGGGCTGTCGCCGCGCGACATCGGCCATCTCATGGTCTATGACGCGTTCACCATCAACACGATCCTGTTCCTGGAGGACCTGGGCTTCTGCGCCAAGGGGGAAGGGGGCGCCTTCGTCGCCAGTGGCGCCATCGCGCCTGGGGGCTCCCTGCCGGTCAATACCAACGGCGGCGGGCTCTCCTGCAACCATCCTGGCATGTACGGCCTGTACACCTTGCTGGAGTCGGTGCAGCAGTTGCGCGGCGAGGCGGGCGAGCGGCAGGTGCCCGACGTGCAGGTGTCGCTCGCCCATGCCAATGGCGGCGTGCTGTCCAGCCAGGCCACGGCCATACTCGGCACCGCCGACGTTTTGTGAGGTTCGCATGCCC
Source organism: Achromobacter aegrifaciens (assembly GCF_902859735.1). GTDB lineage: Bacteria > Pseudomonadota > Gammaproteobacteria > Burkholderiales > Burkholderiaceae_B > Achromobacter > Achromobacter aegrifaciens. The sequence continues at coordinate 629,554 of NZ_CADIJY010000001.1, forward strand.
ATCGATCCGGCAACACTGTTGGCTGCGCGCATCCCCGAGCGCATCCAGGAATACGACTGGCGCGACTGCGCGCTCTACGCCCTCGCGCTCGGCGCGGGCATGAATCCCGTCGACGAGGAGGAGCTGTCCTACGTCGATGAAACCCGGCTGAAGGTCCAGCCGACCCTGGTCAACGTGTTGGCGGACCCGGGCTTCTGGCTGCGCGATCTGCCGCTGGGGCTGGATTGGCGCCGCACGGTGCATGGCGAACAGTCCATACGCCTGCACCGGCCCCTTGCCCCCAAGGGGCGGGTAAGAGGCGTGACTCGCATCGTCGACCTGGCGGACAAGGGCGCCGGCAAGGGCGCCTTGCTGTACGTCGAGCGTGAACTGTTCGATGCCGCGGACGGCGCCTTGCTGGCCACCCTGCAGCAGACTGTGTTCTGCCGTGGCGATGGCGGTTTCGGCGGGCGGGAGTCGGCGCGGCCGGCGCCGCCGGCGATGCCGGCGCGCGAACCCGATGCGGCTGTCGATTGCCCTACTTCGCCGCAGGCCGCCCTGGTCTACCGGTTGTCGGCAGACCTGAACCCGCTGCATATCGATCCCGCGGCCGCGCGGCTGGCGGGCTTCAAGCGGCCGATCCTGCATGGCATGGCCAGCTTTGGCGTGGCCGGTCTGGGCCTGGCGCGCCTTTGCTGTCCGGGAGAGCCCGAGCGGGTGCGCGCCATGAGCGGGCGTTTTCGCGCGCCGGTCTATCCGGGCGAGAGGCTGCGGGTCGATGTCTGGCGGGAGCAGCCGGGACTGGCGCGCTTTCGCGCCGTGGTTGTGGAGCGCGGCGAGATCGCCATCGACAACGGCGCATTCGAGTTCGGAGAGTCGCAATGACAACAAAAAAGGTGCTGGTGGTGGGCGCGTTGGGCGTGGTGGGGCGGGCGGTGATGGAGCATCTGCATGGCCGGCCGGACGTGCTGTGCGCAGGCTTGTCGCGACGGTCGGCCGACTTTGCCAGGGATGCGATATGGATTGCGGCCGACCTGCGCGATGCGCAGGCAACGCGGCAGGCATTGGCCGAGCACGGCGATGTGACGCATCTGGTCTATGCCGCCTTGAACGAGCAGCCGGATTTGCTCAAGGGGTGGCGGGATCCGGAGAACGTCGCCATCAATACGCGGATGCTGGCCAATACGTTGGCGGCATTGGACGGCGCGCCGCTGGCGCATGTGACCCTGATGCAGGGGACCAAGGCCTACGGCGTGCATACGGGGCGGGCCATGCGCATCCCCGCGCGCGAGCAGGACGCCGTGCGCGACCATGCCAATTTCTATTTCGACCAGCAAGACATGCTGGAACAACAGGCGCGGCGGCAAGGGTTCGGATGGACCATATTCCGCCCGCAGATCGTGCTTGGCGTTGCCCTGGGTAGCGCCATGAATCCGGTGGCGACGCTGGGCGCCTATGCCGCGCTGTTGCGGGAATCGGGCCAGCCGCTGGCCTATCCCGGACATCCGGAGCTGTTGACGGAATGCACGGATGCGCGTCTGATCGCCCGCGCGGTCGAGTGGGCCTGGGATGCGCCGCAAGCCTGGGGTGAGGTCTTCAATATCGCCAATGGCGATGTGATGGCCTGGCGCCATCTGTTTGAGCGCCTGGCCGAATTCTTCGGCATGCCAGCAGGGGAGTTGGTGCAGACCCGTATGCGGCAGGCCATGCCCGCCGAAGCCCAGGTCTGGCGCGAGATGGCGCGGCGGGAGGGCTTGCATGTGAACGAGCTGTCGGACCTGATCGGGCTGTCATGGCAGTACGCGGACGCGACCTGGTCGGCGCAACACCCCTTGCCGTTCCCGCCGCTGGTATCCACCATCAAGCTGCGCCAGGCCGGCTTCGGCGATTGCATCGACAGCGAGCTGTCGGTGCTGGAAAATCTGCACAGGATGCAGGCGCTCGGCTACTTGCCGCGCTGAGCCGGGCGCCCGCGATCCCGCCTATTGCACGGGCGGGATCTTCAACTTCTCGATCAGCGCGCCCCAGCGCTGACTCTCCCGCAACGTGATATCGCGCAGTTCCGCCGGACTGCTGCTGCGCGGTTCATTGCCGATCTGCTGCATGGTGCGCACGAACTGTGGCGAAGCCGTGATCTTGCGCAGTGCGGCGTTGAGCTTGTCGACCACTGGCGCCGGGGTCCCGGCCGGAGCGAACACGGCGTACCAGGTTTCGCCGACCACGTCCGGATAGCCCAGCTCGGCGAATGTGGGCACGTCGGGCAACAGCGGTTGACGCTGCGGACTCAGCACGGCCAGCGCGCGGTACTGCCCGGCGCGCACATTGGGAACGGCGCTGGTAAGCGCCTCCACGTTGGAGTCGACCACGCCGCCTATCATGTCCACGGTGGCGGGCGCCGCGCCCTTGTAATGCACCTGCGTCACGTCCACGCCCATGCCAGCTGCAGCCAGCTCGCCCAGCAAATGGACCATGCTGCCGAGACCGTTGGTGGCGTTGTTGACCTTGCCGGGATGAGCTTTGGCATAGGCGGCGTATTCGGCCACGTTTTTTGCGGGAAAGTCCTTCTTCACTACAAAGGCGAACGGCACGGTGGCGATAGCGGAAACCGGCGCGAAGTCGTCCAGCGTGTACGACATCTGGGTCATCAAATGAGGCGTGACGGTGAAGGTGCTGCCGGAGGAAAGCAGCAGGGTGTATCCGTCCTTGGGTGCGCGCGCCACGAAGGTGGCGCCTATCATGCTGGATGCGCCGGCCTTGTTGTTGACGACAAAGGTCCCTCCCAGCTCCTCGCCCAACTGCATGGCGAGTTGCCGGCCCACCACATCGCTGGTGCCGCCGGGGGGAAAGGGAATGACAAGCGTGACGGGCTTGTCTGGGTAGCTGGGTGGGGCGGCCTGCGCAAGTGGGGCGAGGCTGGCCAGGGCCAAGGCGGCCCAGGCCGGAATGCGATTCAGCATTGCGGTCTCCGGCAAAGAGGTGAGAGCCGCGGGCGTAGCGCCCGCGGCCGGCTTCAGACGGTGGCGACGGGAGTGACGGGCGAACCTACCGCGCCGGGCAGGCGCAGCGGCGGCGCCGTCAGCAGGAAAGTGCTGCGGCCATGCTCGCGCAGCCATTGCGCCAGCTCTGCGAAGTACCAGAGTTCGCCGAGATGCAGCCCAAGCTTGAAGAGGCAATGCGCGTGCAGGGGCAGGCCGGGATAGTGCTCACCCTTGCCTGGCGTGGCCGGATAGGCTTCCACCGCGAAGTTGTCGGCGCAGATTGCCACGATGCCGGAGTCGGTGATCCATTGCAGCAGGCGTTCGTCGCGGCCGTCCAGCACGGCGCACGAGCGCGCCAGGACGTCGCCGTCCGGCTGCTTGTTCATTTCCAGGATCAGGTCGGCAAAGCCCGTATAGAGGCAGAGAAAATCGCCGGGCAGTACCGCGACGCCGTCCAGGGCTGCCATCAGCTCGTCATAGCCGATCAGTGCGCGTTCGCGCCCGTAGCGGCGTTCCAGGTCGACCAGCACGCCACGCCCCTGGACGCCGGCGGTGGCCATGCGTTCGATACCGATGGCCTTGGCGCCCAGGCCGCTCTTTGCGTCATCGGGCCCGATCACGTCCAGGCCGCCGCGATAGCCGTTGTAGTAGACCTTTTCGGGCAGCCCGTCGCCGTTCGCATCGAACATCTGTCCAACATGCCCCAGTCCGTCCCATTGGGTCGAGTACTGCAGGAACATGAGGACGGCGTCGTCCGAAACGACGTCGTTGAAGCAGGGGCAGACCTGCGACAGCCGATAGTTGTAGTTGTGGCCGTCGCCGCGCTTGTCGTAGGAGAACTGCGGTTCCCGGCGATGCTGGAACAAAGTGTTCCCGCCTGGGTAGTCCAGCGGCAGGCTGAGGCAGAACGCCCGGCCTTCCTGCACCTCGCGGAACGCGCGCAAGCGCGTTTGCGGGGTTAGCAGATTCATGCGCCCGATCTGATCGTCAGGGCCGAAGTCTCCCCAATTCGATCCTTCCGGGCGCTGCTTCCAACGTGGGGTATCCATATTCTTAGACATCCTTGCCATGGGTTGGTGAGCCTGCGTGCAGACCGTCCGCCGATTGTCTCCTTCAGCGGCGGGCTGCATTCTTTGGGCAAACATACCACTCGGTATGTTTTTATGTCAATCGCGTTTTCCCATATAAAAAATCCCGGCTTTTAATGCTGAGATTTTTGTTTTTTATGAGAAATGAAAAATACCAATCGGTATCTTTATGGGAATTGGGAGCAAGGAAAGCCCCTGCCGCGCCACGCTCGTGCGAGCACGAGCGTGCTAGGGGACGGTCGGAAGGCTGGGATGGAAGACATGGTCCGTTCGGGAACAGAACGAACAGGGCACGATCAGCTCCCCGTATCGGGGGCATTGGAAGGAACGCCCGGCGCGCGTAGCGGCGCCGGGCGGGATCGGGATGTGGGGGGCGGCCTACTGCTTGTCCATGTACGTCAGCGCGGAAGCCACCAGCGCGCGTACACCCACGCGCAGCGCGTTTTCGTCGATGGCGAACTCCGGCGAATGGTTGGGCGCGCCGCTTTTGTCGCCCAATGGCGAGGCATTAATGAACCAGAAGACCGAGGGCACCTTGCCGCTGACGCCATATGCGCCGAAGTCCTCGCTGCCGGTGGATGGCGCGGGCATTTCAACTGTCTTGCCGGCGCCGGCCGCTTCCTGCCATGCAGGTATCAAGCTGCCGGTCAGGGATTTATCGTTGTCGACGACCTCGTAGCCGGTGTAGATGTTCACCTCGGAGCTCAGGCCATAGGCCTGCGCAATATGCTCGGCGCGTGCGCGGATGGCCTCGTGGACGATGCGTTGGTTGTGCGACGAAAGCGAGCGTACCGTGCCCGCCAGTTCGGCGCTTTCGGGCAGGATGTTTGCGCGCCGTCCGCTCTGCAACATGCCGATGGACAGTACGGTGACGCCGTCGGATTGATCCACCTTGCTGCTGGTGATGCCCTGCAGCGCCAATGTCAGTTCTGCTGCGGGTACGAGCGCGGGATTCGCGGTCCATGGGCGTCCGCCGTGTCCGCCCTTGCCGTGCAGTGAGATCTCGAAGCGGTCGCCGCTGGCCATGGTAGGGCCGGCGCGATAGGCGATGGTGCCGGAGGGGGCGCCGGCGCTGATGTGCTGGCCGAAGACCACGTCCACTTTGGGATTCTCCAGCACTCCCTGCGCGATCATGGCCCTGGCGCCGCTGGGCTCTTTGTCGGGTCCCCATTCTTCGGCGGGCTGGAATAGGAAGACTATCGTGCCGGGCAGTTCGTCCTGCATCGCCGACAAGGCCTTGGCCGCGCCCAGCAGCATTGCGACATGAGTGTCGTGGCCGCAGGCGTGGGAAACCGATACCTGTTCTCCGCGCCAGACGGCCTTGGCCTGCGAGCGGAATGGCAGGTCATTGCGTTCCTCGACGGGCAGGGCGTCCATGTCGGCGCGCAACGCCACCACCGGTCCTGGCTTGCCGCCCTTGAGCACGGCCTTTACGCCTGTGCGCGCTATCCCGGTCTCGACGGTGATGCCGGGCATGGCGCGCAAGGCGTCGGCGATGTACTTCGCGGTTTCGGTCTCCTGGTACGACAGCTCAGGATGCTGGTGTATGTGGCGTCTCCATGCGATCACTTCAGACTCGGTCTGGTCCGCCCGTTGCAGGGCCTCCTGCAGCAGGCCGGCATCGGAGGCGGCCTTGGCCACCGGCAGTGTCAGTCCCAGGGCCAGCATCAATCCGGAACTCGCGGCCATAAGCCGGTTGGGTAGGGCCATTGCCTTGCTCCTATCAGTGGGGCGCCTCGGACTTGCGGGCGCAGGGAGAAATGTTCAGCGCTGCGCGCAAGCGGCGATGGCGCGTGCGACATAATCGATGTTGCCGTCGGTCAGGCCGGCAACGCAGAGTCTGCCGGACTTCAGCAGATACACGGCATGTTCGCGGCGCAGCGATTCGACCTGCTGGGGGCTCAACCGCATGTAGGAGAACAGTCCTTGCTGTCGCTCGATATAGTCCCAGGCTTCGCGCGCGCCGGTCAATTGCGTCAGCGCGTTGGACAAGCGGGCGCGCAGGCTGACGAGCCGTGTCCGCATCTGCTCCAGTTCATCGGTCCAGACTTGCCGCAACGCGTCATCGCTCAGAATGGCGGCAACCAGGGCGGCGCCAAACGTGGGAGGCGTGGAGTAGTTTCCACGTATCAGCAGCTTGAGCTGGCCCAGCGCGCGGTCGGCGGCGGTTTGGTCGCGGCACACGATATTCAGGGCGCCGCAGCGTTCGCCGTACAGGGAGAAGTTCTTCGAGAAGGAACTGGCGACCAGGCATTCCACGCCCGCCCGCGCCATTGCCCGGATTGGTTCGGCGTCCGCATCCAGACCTAGTCCGAACCCCTGGTACGCCAGGTCAAAAAAGGGAATCAGGCCCTGGCGCGCAAACAGTTCGGTCAGTGCCTCCCACTGATCTGCAGACAGGTCCACGCCAGTTGGGTTGTGGCAACTGGCGTGCAGCACGACGATGGACCCTGCCGGCAGAGCCTGCAACGCGTCATGCATCTGCGCAAAGCGCACGGTGGCAGTTTGGGCGTCGTAGTAGGGATACTCATGCACCGCGAAGCCCGCCTGGCGGAAGATCTGAGCATGGTTCTCCCATGTCGGATCGCTGACCCAGACCGTCGCTTTGGGGCAGATATGGCGCAGCAAGTCCGCGCCCAGCTTCAAGGCGCCGGTGCCGCCGACACTTTGGGTCGTCACCACGCGCTCAGGCTCGGGGCCATTGGCTCCGAAGATCAGCGATCTGGCTGCGTTGCGGTATGAGGCCGAGCCGGGGATGGGCAAGTAGGGATGCGGCTTTCCCGCCTGCACGAGCATGTCGCGGGCCTGGCGCACGGCGCGCATCACAGGGATGCTGCCGTCTTCGGCAAAGTAGGTGCCGATGCTGAGACTGACTTTGTGGGGCGCAGGGTCGTTCTGGAAGGCTTCAACCAGCGCGAAGATGGTGTCGCCGGCTGTGGCGGGCAGGGGAGAGAAAAGAGACTGCATGGAACTGCCTCATTGGAAAGGTGCGGCCGTGGCCGGCCAGGATGTCAGCGCGATGCCTGGATCTGTACCGTCAGCGTGCCGATGTCCTCGATCGTTGCGCTGATTTCGTCACCGATCTTGAGGAACGTGCCTTGTGGCGCGCCCACGCCGGCGGGCGTGCCCGTCAGTACTAGATCTCCGGGTTCCAGCGTCATGATGCGACTCAGGATTGCCAGCTGCTCACGGATGTCGAAGACCATGCCGCTGGTACGGGCGTTTTGCTTGATCTGGCCGTTGACGCTGAGCTTCAGACCCAGGTCCATGGGGTCGCGGATGAACGCCGCCGGTACCAGTCTGGGTCCGAGCGGGCAGCTGGTGTCATGCGCCTTGCCGGCCACCCAGTCCAGCTTGTAGAAGGTGTCGGGCGCCTTGTTGAGGTCGCGCGCCGACATGTCGACCGCGACGGTGTACGCCGCCACGTGGTCCAGCGCATTTTCCGGCAGCACATTCCTGGCCGTCTTTCCTATCACCAGCGCCAGTTCGATCTCCCAGTCCAGGCGCTGGCAGCCTATGGGCATGTGTACCGTGGCACCCTCGCCGACCACGGCCTGGCGGGGCGGCTTGAAGAAAAAGAACAGGCGCTGTGCGGACTTGTCCTCGGCGTTCGGGACGTTCATTTCCGCCAGGTGGTCATGGTAGTTGGCCCCGGCGCAAAGCACCTTGCCCGGATACTGCAGCGGAGCCATGTGGCGCACCGGTCCGGAGACCTCATGGCCGTCGAGCGCGGAGCGGCGGGCGGCTGCCTGCTCAAGCAGCGCCAGCGAGCGCGGCCAGTCTTCGAAGAGATCGCGGACGGAGGTATCCAGGGCGGGCTGGTCCAACACCTGGGCACAGGTGGCCAGCGGATAATTCCGCCCTTCGATTTCCAGGCAGGCAACGGGACGAGAGGCGATGTCGAGGGTGGTCAATGCGAACATGGGACTTGATCCAGTGAGATCAGAAAATGGGTGGCGGGCGGCGCAGCTCAATCGACCACGAAGCCGGACTGGGCCACGGTATCGCGCCACTGCTCGAGCTGCTGGCGCGCCAGCGCGTCGACCGCCTGCGGTGTGCCGCCGGCCGGTCGCATGCCCAGCTCGGAAAGACGCTTGGCGACGTCGGGAAGGGCGAGGATGTCGTTTACCGCCGAATTCAGCTTGCGGATGGCTGGCTCTGGGGTGCCGGCCGGTGCATACAGCCCAGCCCAGCCCGAGGTCTCGAGTTCGCCCAGCCCGAGTTCGCGCATGGTCGGCGTTTGCGGCAGCGCCGGTTCGCGTTGTGCGCTGAAGGTCGCCAGAACGCGCAGCTTGCCAGCCTGCGCCAGCGGGACCACTTCGCCCGCATCCATAACGATGGCATTGATGTGTCCGCCCAGGAGCGCGGTGACGGCGTCCTTGCCGCCCTTGAACGCGATGTGCTCCAGCGGCGTACCTAGGCGCCTGGCCAGTGAAACGCCCAGGAAATGCTGCAGGCTGCCGGTGCCGGATGTACCGTAGAACGCCTTGTCCGGATTCTGCCTGGCCCAGGTCTGGAACTCGTTGAACGAGGTGACGGGGCTATCGGCCGCGACGGCGAGCACGATGTCCCAGCTCACCAGCTGCGTCACCGGCTTAAGGTCGGCGAAGGGATCGTAATTGAGCTGTCGGAACAGGTGCGGGTAGAGGAAGATGGCCACGCCCGGCGCCACCAGCAAGCTGCTTCCGTCGGGCGCGGCGCCCTTGACCGCCTGAATGGCAATGCGCGTCTGCGCGCCGGGGCGGTTCTCCACCACCACGGGCCGCTCCAGATGATTAGGAAGCTTCTCCGCCACGATCCTGGCCACGGTATCGAACGATCCGCCGGCCGGCAAGCCGACGACCAGCTTTGCCGGCTGCTGCGCGTGGCCGGAGGCCGCCATGAACAGGCCGGCCAATGCCAGGTACTTGAGTCGGGTGAGAAGGGAGGCCCCGCCAGGAACGGCTGTCTTCATCTTGTCTCCACGGTCTTTTTATTTGAGTTGACCCTGGCGAGGATTGTAGGCGCGTGGTGAAAACCGTCTAATGAAGATTAGTCATCGGGTGAAAACTAGATGGAATTTCAAATCCTGGCATTGGCGCTATCGGCTTCCCTGACAGACCAGACCTCCACCCGATCACGTCCCGCATTCTTCGCCCGGTACAAGGCCTCATCCGCCTTCGCCATGACCTTGTCGATGTCGGCATCATCCGACGGCCACAGCGCGATGCCGATGGACACCGTGACACGCCCCACCGCTTGCGGCATGGCATGGCTTGCCGTCGCAGCCCGGATGCGTCCGGCGACCATCTCCGCCGTGTCACGCGAAGCGTTGGGCATCAGGATCAGGAACTCTTCGCCGCCGACGCGGCACGGCGCGTCTTCCCCTCGCACACAGGTCTTGAGGATGGCGGCCAGCGCGATCAGCACCTGATCGCCGGCCGCGTGCCCGTAGGTGTCGTTCACGCGCTTGAAGTGGTCCAGGTCCAGCGCGAGCGCCGCGAAAGGCTGCTGGGTCTGGCGCAGGGTGGCGATCTGCAGCGCCAGGCCCCTGCGGTTGAAGAGGCCCGTCATCGGATCGGTGATGGTGTCCGTGTTCAGCTTGTCGAGCCGCCGGGTTTGGGAGCTTTGGCTCATCGTCACGGCGTTCCGCAGGCGGGCAGCTTCGTAGTACCAGCCCTTGACCCTGTCCAGATCTCCAGCGGATGCGCCCGGCTGGTCCCGTTCGATGATCTGCGCCAGTTCCTCCAGCGGCCGCGAGATCCAGCGGCCCAACAGATAGATGACCAGGAACATGATCAGCCCCACCGGCAAAGCGTAGAGCACGATCCTGTCGGTCAGGCTCCGCAGCGGGCGCAGCGTTTCGTCCAGCGGGCGTTGCGCCACGACGCCCCAGCCGCCGTTCTTGAGCGCGGCGTAGCCGGCCAGGAGGTGCGCGCCGCGGGTGTTGACCACGGGCATCGCACCCGTCTCGCCGCGCAGCACGGCTTCGACCACGGCGTTGCTTCTTTCGCTGGTGCCGATGCGATCCTTGTCCTTGTGATAAATGATGGTGCCGTTGCCGTCGACGACATACAGGTAGGATCCGTCGCGGTAGAAGTGCTCGCCTACCAGTTTGTCGAACTCGTTGCCTTGCCGAAGGTGGATGGCCGTGAGAATCGTGCCGGCATAGTTGCCCTTGGCATCACGGAAAGGCTCGGAAAACGCCAGTATCAGCTGGCCCTCCATACCCACGTAGGGGGTCGATATCTGGCCCTTCAAATGTTGGGCGCCCGTCGCCAATTGTTGGCGCACCAGCGTCCTGCCTTCGAAGCCCGCGTCGGCGGGAGCGGTGGCGAGGATGGTGCCGCTACTGTCGGCGATGGCGGCCGTCATGACGCCGTCGCTCTGATGGACGAGGCGCGCGAGTTCGTCTTCCATGGCGGGTTTCGAACCCAGCAGGCCAGGCGCTCGCTCGGCTGACAGGAGCAATTGCCGCTGTATGGATTCGATGTAGATGTCGGTGACTTCCGCCAGCTTGACCGCATAGGCCCGGTTGGCCTCGAGGGTGTTGGCAATCAACTGCTCGCGCTGCACCAGGTAGGCCGCGTACAGGGTGTTGACGAAGGCGATGATTCCGCTCGCGAGCGCCAGCACGGTGACAAGGCGGCGCAGTTTCAGTCTGGGCATCGCGGCAGTGGTCAATGCGGAGCTCCTTCAATCATTCACTCTGACCATTGAATCGGGGCCTTCCGCGCCTGGCCGAGCCTGCGCGCGTGTAGAACTTCAGTTTTGCGGCAAGCCTGCGCCAAGTCAAGAATCGCGTGAACGGGCGCCTGTGGATAGCGCTTCGATCAGGTGCTCGATGAAAGCGGCCGTCGCTTCGGGCAACCGGGCGTGGCTGGCGGTCTGCACTTGCAGCGTGCGTTCGGCGAAGACGGCTTGCTGCAAGGACACGGCCACCAGCGCGCCGCTGCGCAGCGGTTCGGCGAGCGTGATCTCGCCGGCCAGCGTGACGGCATGGCCGGCCTCGACGATGGCGCGAATGACCGATGACGAGTTGCTCGAATAGGCGATGTCGAAAGGCGGCCCGTCGCCGCCCGCCGCCGAGTTGTCGAACAACAGGCGCACGGTGGTGCCCGAGTCGGTCAGCGCGATCGGGTAGCGGCGCAGGTCGTCCAAGGACACGCTGGCGCGTTTGGCGAGAGGATGGCCCGGGACCATGATGGCGCGAACGGGCGAGACGATTTCGTAGCGCACGGCGATGCCGTTGCCCGCGTTCAGGCTGAAGGCCAGGCCCACGTCGATGCTGTTGTCGCGCAGGCGCTGCGTCACGACGCCGGGCGAGCCGATGTGCACCTGGAACGCTACATCGGGATGCAGGGCGCGGTACGCGCCCAGGATGGGCGGCAGCACGTTGCGCGCCACGGCTTCGTTGGAGCCTATGCGGATGGTCGTCAGCTCCGCATGACGCAGGCTGCGGATATCGCGCAGCACGTGTTCGGCATCCATGGCGACGCGGCGCGCATAGTCGGCCAGCATTTCGCCGGCCCGCGTCAGCTCCATGCCATGCGGGCGCCGTTCAAACAGGGCCGCGCCGCAGTCATCCTCCAGTTTGGCGACCTGCCGGCTGATGGCGGAGGGCGCTACGTGGAGGCTCGTGGCCGCGTCCTTGATGCTGCCTGCGCGTACGACCTCGAGGAAATAGCGGTGCGCGGTGCTGAGCATGTCGTGATTCTCAAAATAGCAATTGGCATGCTAATTATTGATATTGATTGCCGCAAAAGCAATTCATAGAATGGGCCGACCAGGGCCGCCAGGATACAAGGGCAACAGACCCGCCTACGGCGCTTCAACCAAGGGGAATCGCATGGCTAGTGTTGTATGTAAATCGGGCCGCGCCGCCGCGCGCCCGCAGGGACTCGGCATTCTGAAGCGCGCCTTTGCCGCGCTGGCATTGTCGGCGGCTACCGGCGCGGGGGCGGCTGATTTTCCGCAGCGTTCGCTTCAGCTGATCCTGTCGTTTCCACCGGGCGGAGCGACGGACGTGCTCGCTCGCGAGCTCAGCCAGAAGCTGGGCGACACGCTGGGCCAGTCGGTGGTGGTGTTGAACCGCCCCGGCGCTGGCGGCTTGATCGGCATGCAGGCGGCGGCGCGTTCCGAAGCCGACGGCTACACGCTGTACATCTCGTCGGTGATGTCCAACTCCATTTACGAAGCGCTCAATGGCAAGCAGCAGGTGTCGCTGGACGGCGACTTCGATGCGGTGGGCGCGATCGCCAGCGCCCCGCACATCCTGGTCACCCCCGCGACGCTGGGCATCAAGGACTATGCCAGCCTGGTGGCCTATCTGAAGGCAGCGCCGGGCAAGTACAACTACGCGTCGATGGGCGCGGGCACCCTGTCCAACCTGGAGGGCGAGATCTTCAAGGAGCAGGCGGGCGTGGACGCATTGCAGATCCCGTACAAGGGCAGCAGCCAGGCCTTGCCCGAAGTCATCTCGGGCGCGTCGGTCTTCATGTTCGACAGCGTGACCAGCTCGCTGCCGCATAAACAGGGCGGCCGCATCGACGTGCTGGGCGTGGCCTCGGCCAAGCGTCTGCCGGTCATGCCTGACGTACCCACGCTCAAGGAGCTGGGCGTGCAGGGCCTGGAGGCGGAGAACCTGTTCGCGTTGATGGCGCCCAAGGGAACGCCCAAGGACCGCCTGGACATCGTGGCCCGCGCGCTGGCCAAGGCGCAGGGCGACGCGGGATTCCGCAAGGCCATCGAGGCGCAGGGCTTCCAGATCAGCGAGATTCCGGCTCAGACCCTGCCCAAGTTCATCCTGGACCAGCAGGCGTTCTGGCGCGACAAGGTCAAGGCCCTGAACATTACTGCGGGCAAATAGCGGCCGTCCCGGCTTTCTTGCTGGCCGCCCGCGGGCGGCCAGCCCCTAACTTCCGACCCGACTCCCATGCCCATTCCGAACGATCCCTTCTGGCAGCTTCCTTATGCATCGCAACGCATGCCCCTGCTTGCGGACAACGTGGTCAGCACGTCGCAGCCACTGGCCAGCGCTGCCGGCCTGCAGATGTACGCGCGGGGCGGCAACGCGATCGACGCGGCACTCGCCACTGCCATTGCGCTGACCGTCGTGGAGCCATGCATGAACGGGATCGGCGGCGACATGTTCGCCATCGTCTGGCATGGCGGGCGCCTGCATGGGCTGAATGCGTCGGGGCGCGCGCCGGCCGCCTGGGAAACGGCCAGGTTCGCGCATCTGGATGGCATGGACCCGATAGGCTGGGGCAGCGTGACGGTACCCGGTGTCGTGTCGGGTTGGCGCGCGATCTGGGAGAAATTCGGTTCGCTGCCGTTCGAGGACTTGTTCGAGCCCGCCATACGCTATGCGCGGGACGGCTATCTGGTTTCGCCCACGGTGCATCGCCAGTGGCAGAAGCAGGTGCCGCGCCTGAGCGGGCAGCCGGGCTTTGCCGAGTCCTTTGCGCCCGGGGGCCGCGCGCCCTTGCCCGGCGAGCGCTTCTGCAGCCCTGGCCAGGCCGCCACGCTGGAGAGCATCGCCCGCAGCAAGGGCGAGAGCTTCTACCGCGGCGAGCTGGCCGCGGCGATAGCCGCCCACGCGCGCAACACGGGCGGCTATATCACCGAGGCCGACATGGCGGGCCATGCGGCTGACTGGGTGGAGCCGATAGGCATGCGCTACCGCGACCTGGAGCTCTACGAGATTGGTCCCAATGGCCAGGGCATCGGCGCATTGATGGCCTTGGGCATGCTGGAACGTTTCGACCTGGCGGATTGCGGGCGCGACAGCGGCCGCGCGCTGCATCTGCAGATCGAGGCCATGCGCCTGGCGTTCGCGGACCTGTACGAACATGTGGGCGATCCGGCCCACATGCAGGTGTCGAGCGCGCAGTTGCTGGAACCCGCCTATCTGGCGGAACGGGCAAAGCTCATCGATCCGGATCGCGCGGGCGAACCCCGGGCCGGCAATCCGCACAGCGGCGGGACGGTGTATCTGACCGCGGCAGACCGGCACGGCACCATGGTGTCGTTCATCCAATCCAACTTCAAGGGATTTGGTTCCGGCGTGGTGGTGCCGGGAACGGGTATCGCCATGCAGAACCGGGGCTGGGGCTTTTCAACGAAGGCCGGGCATCCCAATGTGGTGGCGCCAGGCAAGCGGCCGTTCCACACCATCATTCCAGGCTTCCTGATGAAGGGCGGGCAGCCTTTGATGAGTTTTGGCGTCATGGGCGGCTCCATGCAGGCGCAGGGCCATCTTCAAGTGACGAGCCGGCTGGCCGACTTCGGCCAGAATCCCCAGGCAGCGAGCGACGCGCCGCGCTGGCGCATCAAGGATGACAACGTGGGCGTGGCGGTGGAGTGGAACGTCCCGCCGGATGCTGTCGAGCATCTGCGCGCATGCGGCCACAAGGTCGATGTGGCGCCGCGCTTTGATCTGGAGTTCGGCAGTGCGCAGATGGCCTACCGGCTGGAGCAGGGAGGCTATCTGGCGGCGTCGGATCATCGCAAGGACGGCTACCCCATAGGCTATTGACGCCGTCTTCCTGGGGCATGTTTGGTCGAGGAAAATCCCCGTTTCGTCGAAAACTGCGTGATGTCTCGTGGCCGGCCGATGACAATCGGCACATTTCCGGCCCGAACCGATGCGGCAACGGTCCTATCCCGACGCTGGCCACAATGGCCGACCCGTCGCGTCAGCGCTGCGCCACCGCGCGCCGCAGGCGCTGCGACGCGACCCGTCCCAGCACCACGGGCGCAACACCGTTGTTGAACGCGACCTCGGTCTGCGCGCCGGGCAGCTGCGACAGGTGGGAGACATGTTCCAGATTCATGATGACCGACCGCGACAAGGCGCAGAAGGGCGGACTGGGCAGTTGGGCCGCCAGGCGCTTGAAGGTGATGTGCATCAGCTCGTTGGCGTGCGCGGCGCTGCAAAGCATCACGTAGTCGCCTTGCGCCTGCGCCATGGTCAGTTCATGGATCTTGATGATCTTGGTGCCGTTGCGCGTTCGCAGCGTCAGGTGGCCGCCAGCGCGCGGACGCAGCCGCGCCAGCGCCTGTTCAAGCCGGCCCGGACGCACGGGCTTGAGCAGGTAGTCGACGGCCTGGACGTCGAAGGCGCGGGCGGCGTAGTCGCTGTGCGCGGTGACGAAGACGACGGCGGGTGGGACTTCCAGCTGGTCCAGCAGGTCGAAACCGGTGGCGGCAGTGAGTTCGATGTCCAGGAACAGGGCATCCGGACGATGCTCGCGGATCAGCGTTCGCGCCAATTCCAGGCAGTCGGCTTCGCCCGCGACATGGACGTCGGGCGAGGCTTCGAGCAGCCGGCGCAGGTAGCGCCGCGCCGGGGCTTCATCGTCGATGACAAGCACACGCAGCATTTTCCTCCCTGGCGCCATGGTGTGGCGGGTATAGTCGTCCGGTCTGGCACGCGGGTAAATATAAGGCCTATGCAGTTTCCAGAGAACCCTTTGCCCGTCCGGGGGGCGCATCCATGAAGTTCGCATCGATCGGCCAGGGTTTGAGTCCAGGGGAGTCCTCGCTTGGCTTCTGGCGGGCGCAGACGCTGGGATGGCTCTTTCTCGCGATCGTGGGCTTCTTCATCCGGTTGGCGGTGTTCGGCAATGCCACCGCAGCCTTCTGGCTTACCGTGGCGCTGGAACCGCTGGCATTCGTCCTGACCAGCGGGGCGGCCGTGCTGCATGGCCGCCGTGCGGGCAAAGGCGATCCGCCCTTGCTGGTGCTGGTCTGCGCGGTGTTGTTCTGCCTGACCGCCTCGGCCTTGCTGGCGTCGATCGCCTATGGCATCCACAGCCTGTTTCTGCCTGGCGCAATCCGCGTGCTGCCGGGCAACCAGTACCGGCTGGGCTTTCTCTACTACATGGGCATGCTCTCGATCTGGACGCTGATCTATTTCGGCGTCTCGGCCGAGCTGAACGCACGCAGCGAGCGCCTGTCCAAGATGAAGGCGGAGACGCGCTCCTTGAGGCTGGAGCTTGAGCATCTGCAGCTGCAGATCGAGCCGCACTTCCTGTTCAACTCGCTGAACACCATCGTGGCCGAGATCGCCGATCGGCCTGCCATCGCAGAGGAAATGACGCGCAGCCTGGCCGAGTACCTGCGCTATTCGCTGGACCGGCGCGGACGAGGCTTGTCCAGGCTGGAGGAGGAGATCGAGGCCGCCGAAGCCTATGTGCGCATCCAGGCGCTGCGCTTTGACAAGCGGCTTGAATTGCGCAGCCAGATCGATCCGGCCACGCTACGGATCAGTGTTCCGCGCATGACGCTGCAGGGACTGGTGGAAAACGCGATCAAGCACGGCATGCGTTCGGAACACGCGCATTTCCCGATCAGCATACGCACGCGTTTGCAGGGCGATGAACTGCTCATCGAAGTGGACAATCCCGGCCGGCTGCACGCGCCCTTCGATCTGGCCAGCGGCGGGGGCGGACTAGGGAATCTGTGCAGGCGGTTGACGCTGAGGTATCCGGACAGGCATCAGTTCGTGCTGGAGCAGCGCGGGGAAAGAACCGTCGCGCAGATAAGGCTGCGGGGCGAGCCGCTGCCGGCCTAGCGCGCCGGTTTCAGCGGTACGTCGCGAGCAGGATGCTGGTTTCGGTGGCCGCGATGCCCTTGATCAGGCGCACGCGTTCCAGCACCTTGGACAGATCTGCAGTGGAATCTGCGCGTATTTCGGCCAGCAAGTCCCAACGGCCGTTGGTGTCGTGCAGCTGCTCGACGCTCGGCTCGCCCAGCAGGCTGGCCAGCACGGCGCGCGTCTGGTTGCCGTCGACGGTGATGCCCATCCAGGCGCGCAGGCCGTCCTGGTCGGAGTCAGGGCGCAGCTTGAGCGTATACCCGGCGATGAGCCCGTCCTCCTCCAGCTTGCGCAGGCGGTTGGAGACCGTGCCGCGCGACACGCCGGCCTTGCTGGCCAAAACGGAAAGCGGCGTGCGCGCGTCGCGCCGCAGAATGCCGATCAGTCGGGTATCGATTTCATCCATGACGGGTCCGGATTTCAATATTCCCGGAACAGCCGGCCATAGCCGTCCATCCGGTCGTGGACCCCCGCCAGCCGCAGGCAATGCCACATGCTGGCCTGATTGCTGCCGATCACGGGCTTGCCCAGCCTGTCTTCCAGACGTCCGAGGATGGCGGTGGAGCGCAGCGCGCCGCAGCTGATGAAGACGGCGTCGGCATCGGGCCGGTCCACGGCACAGGCGAATTCGTACAGATAGTCGGGCGAGACCCGGTTCATGGTTTCGTCGTCGGGCAGGGCCAGGCCCTGCAGCGAGACGACTTCGTGGCCGATGCTTTCGAAGTAAGCGCGCTCCAGTTCGTTGACGGCATCGTCATAGGCGGTGGCAACCGCCAGGCGGCGCGCGCCGACCGCGTCCAGCGCCTGCGTGACGCCGTCCAGCAGCGTGGCCACGGCCGCGCCGGGGCGGGCCTGCGCGAGCAGCGCTCGTACCTTGTCGTTGCCGATCACGAAGCTGCCCGCGGTGCAGTTGTAGCAGACCACGTCGATATCGCGACGCCCTGGCGCCAGGCCGTCCAGGGCCTGAAGCAGTCCGCCCTCCATGCCGGCCAGGCTTTGCACGGTGCAGGCCGTTGCCATGGGCACGCGGGCAAAGCTCAGGCCCACGCCGTCGGGAGCCATGGCGTGCATTTCGCCCTCGGTCAGGCCGGCATTGGCCACGCACAGGAAAGCCAGGCGGGCCCGGGGGTAGGGGCCGGCGTCGTAGCGGACGGGATTCATTCCGTCATCCCCGCGGCGTCGAAGCACTCGCGTATGACCGTGGCCGCCTTGACGAAGTTGGGGTGCCCGACCATGGCGTAGTTGCGCGGACGCGGCAGATCGATGTCGACGGTCAGCGCCACGCGGCCCGGCCGCTTGCTCATCACCACCACGCGGTCGGACAGGAACACCGCTTCGGAGATGCTGTGGGTAATGAACATGACGGTCTTCTTGCTTTCCAGCCATACCCGTTGCAGCTCCAGGTTCATGGCTTCGCGCGTCATCGCGTCCAGGGCGCCGAAGGGTTCGTCCATCAGCAGGATGTCGGGGTCGTGGATCAGCGCGCGGCACAGCGCCACGCGTTGCTGCATGCCGCCGGACAATTGGTGCGGCAGGCATTTTTCAAAACCTTCCAGTCCGCTCAGCTTGATCAGTTCTCGCAGCCGGGCCTCATGACGCGCCGCGGGCAGTTTGCGCATCTCCAGCTGCAGCGAGATGTTCCCGACGACGTCGCGCCATGGCAGGAGCGCCGCACGCTGGAACACGATCCCCACGTTGGCGCCCGGCTCGGTCACGCGCTCGCCAAGCACGCGGATCTCGCCGGCGGTGGGCGGCGTCAGGCCGGCGACCGCCCGCATCAAGGTGCTCTTGCCGCAGCCGGAGGGGCCGAGCACGGAGAGGAACTGGCCTTCGGGTATGGCAAGGTCGATGCCGTCGACCGCGACATAGGAGCCAAAGCGCTGGACCATGCCGCGGATGTCGATCGCGGTATCGGGCGCGCCCGCTGCGGGAGCGAGCGTCAAGGCTGCGTGCTGTGCCATATCTAGTCCCTGTTGTAGTCGTTGGTGTAGAGCGTGCTGGTCGGGACCGGGCTGGCGATCTGATTCGATTGCACGAACTGGTCGACCATGGCCTGCCAGTCCTTCTCCGCAGAGACGCCGAAAGGCAATCCCTTGGTGTTGGGCGTGCCGGCGGCCTGCAGCGAAAGCTGCAGCTGGCGCACCAGTTGCTCGCGATTGCGCGCCTGTTCCGGACGTTGGCGCACCAGGGCGTCGACCGAGGCGGCCGGGTCGGCCAGGGCCGCCTCGTAGGCCTTGCGCGTGGCGCGCAGGAAGCGCCGAGCCGTTTCGGGATTGGCCTCCAGCCATTTGGTATTGGCCGCCAGCCCGCCTTCCAGCGCGTTGACGCCGAAGTCGGCATAGAAAAAGTAATGCACCTTTGCGCCCTGCGCTTCCAGCGGCGGGATATGGAAGTAGGTCACGCCGGTGATGGCGTCGGCGCGGCGTTGCAGGAACAGGGCGGTCTTGGTGCCCACGGCGGGCGCGATGACATTGATCTTCTTCTGGTCCACGCCGTTCAGCGCGGCCAGCACCGGGAACATCTGCGCCGTCGACTCGGATGCGCTCATGCCCAGCACCTTGCCTTCCAGGTCCTTGGGCGCGCGCACCGGGGCGTCCGCGTGGCTGATGATGACCATGGGCGAGCGCTGGTGCACCGCGAAGACGGCCTTCAGCGGCATGCCTGCGGCGACGCCCTTGAGCATGGTGCCGTAGTCCATGAAGCCGATGGGATCGATGCCCTGCGCCACCAGTTTTGCGGTGTTGCTGGAGCCGCTGCCTTCGCCGATGCTCAGGTCTAGGCCTTCGGCCTTGTAGAGGCCTTTGTCTATGCCGTAGTACAGCGGCGCGTGCGTACCGTAGATGCTGTAGTCCAGGCGCAGGCTCAGTTTTTCCTGAGCGCCAGCCGCGCCTGCGGCCAGCAGGCAAGCCAGGGTCCAGCCAAGTCGAGTCGTGAATTTCATGATGGAGTCTCCGGAGGGCGGGGTCAGACAGAGGGCAGGGCGTCGCTGCGCACGCTGATGTGCCAGGGAATCAGGAATCGTTCGGAAAACTCGACCAGGTAGTAGAAGACCAGGCCGATGAGCATGAGCGCGACCAGCACCGCGAACAGCAACGTCGTGTCTAGGTTGGCGTTGGCGGACAGCAGCACGTAGCCCAGGCCGCTTTCGGCGCCCACCCATTCCCCCACCACCGCGCCGACCGTGGCGAAAGCAATGGCGACCTTCAGGCCGGAGAAGATCTGCGGCAACGCATACGGCAGCCGGATGCGCAGAAAGGTCCGCAGGGCGCCCGCCCGCATCGAGCGGGCCAGGTCGTTGAGGTCCGCGTCCACGGAACGCATGCCCGCCACCGTGCTGACCACGATGGGGAAGAAGGCCACCGAGAATGCGATCAGGATCTTGGGAAACAGGCCCAGGCCGAACCAGATGATGATGAGCGGCGCGACCGCTACCTTGGGAAACGCCTGCGACACCACCAGCAGCGGCATGATGGCGCGCTCCAGCGGACGCGACCACACCAGCAGGATGCCCAGCGGTATGCCGACGGCGATGCTCAGCAGGAAGCCGCCCAGCGTCTCGACGGACGTGACCCAGGAGTGATGTCCCAGGAACGCCGAGTCGGTCCACAGCCGTTCGAGCACGCTTAGCGGCGGCGGCAACAGGTAGGCTGGCAGGCCGAACAGCGGTATCGCGAAATGCCACAGAAGCAGCACTCCCATGACCGCGATGGTTGGATACATCCAGTTCTTCAACACGGCAATTCCCCTTGTATGTTGTTGGAGCCGGTCTTGTTGTCAGACGTCGATTTCGATCAGCTCGCGCGGATAGCGGGTGAGCACTTCGCAGCCGTCCTCGGAGACGGCCACGCTTTCGCTGGCCATGAAGCCGCCTTCGGGCATGAAGAGGGAAGGCACCAGGTGAAAGGTCATGCCGGGCTCAAGCACCGTGGGGTCGTCCGGACGCAGCGCGAGGAAGCGGCCCTCGGCCCAGTTGGGCGGAAAGCCGATGCCTATGCCGTAGGCCGTGCGGTGATCGAAGTAATGCCCCAGCCCGGCCCGTTCGAAGACCGCGCGGCAGGCCTGGTCCACCTGGGCGGAGGTGACGCCGGGGCGGATGGCGTCGATGGCGGCGTCCAGCGCGGCGATGACGGTGCCGGCCAGGAAGCGCTGCCGCTCGGTGGCGCGCCCGACCACGCAATTGCGGGAGATCATGGCGTGATAGCGGTTGATGTTGGCCGCGGCCTCCAGGAACACCAGGTCGCCCCGCTTGAGCTCCCGGCGCTGCCAGGTGGTGAAGCAGACGCCGCTGGCGCGCCCCACGGCCACCAGCGGCACGCGGGTGTACTCGCTGCCGGCCTTGGTGGCGCCGTGCAGCATGGCGGCGGCGAGATCGTTTTCGGTGGCGCCGACTGCGATCGCGCGCACTGCGGCGTCGATGCCGGCGACCGCCGCGTCCGCGGCCTGGCGCATGAAGCCCAGCTGCGCCGGGGTCTTGATCTTGCGCGCCTCTTCCATCGGGCCTTGCCAGTCGGCCAGCCGTGGGCCCAGGCGGGCTTGCAGCTGCTTGTAGGCGGCCACGCTGAGGTAGCCAGAAGCCGTTTCCAGGCCAATGAGGCCGCTGGGCAGGATGTCCTTCAGGTAGCTCGCCAATACATCGACCGGGTCGCTGATGTCATCGATGGCGACAAAGCGTGCGATGTTGCGGTTGCCGGTCGCCACGGCGTGGTTGACCTGGCGCGAGACCATGGCGATGCCGCCGTCGGGCGAGACCACCAGGCACTGGAAGGTGAAGTAGCCAATGGAACGGTAGCCGGTCAGCCAGTAGATATTCTCGGGGTCGAACAGGATGGCGGCTGACAGGCCCTGAGCCTGGATGTCCCGTGCCAGCAGCGAGAGGTTCGCGGCATAGGTTTCCGGGCCGAACGGCAATTCCATGGTTGCGTAGTTTTCCGACACGATGGGTCCTGGGTGAAAGTCGAGCGTTCATCCTAGGAACAATCTGCATAACTGCCTAATACCAATAATTGCCATCCCTATAGCTAAATAGTTATAGTCGGCGCATGAACGTGCGAGAGATAGAAATCTTCAGGGCGGTGATGCGCGAAGGCTCGGTATCCCGGGCAGCGCAGGTGCTGCTGATTTCACAGCCTGCCGCCAGCAAGTACATCGCCCAGTTGGAGCGCCGCGTGGGCGTGGCGCTGTTCGTGCGCAAGGGCGGGCGTCTGTTGCCCACGCCCGAAGGCAGGGCGCTTTATGGCCAGGTCGACCGGCTGTTCTCCGGCCTTTCGCAACTGGATAGCTTCATCAAGGACCTGGGCAGCGAAAAGCAAGGCCACCTGACCGTCGCGTCCTTGCCCTTGCTGTCCTTGACCGTCATGCCGGACGTGCTGGCCAGTTTCATGGCGGACCGGCCCAACATCTCCGTGGCTTTGCAGACGCGCAGTTCGGCGCGCATCGTCGAATGGGTGGCGGCGCGCCAGGTGGATATGGGGGTGTGCTTCTACGGGGGGCAGCATCCGGGCGTGGTAGCCGAGCCGCTGGTGAGCCTGCAGCTATATTGCGCCATTCCTCCCGGCGACCCGCTGGAAAAGTTCGACACCATCCGTGTGGAACAACTGGCCGGCCGCGACCTCATCATCTACGACAACCTGGACCACACCCGCTTCTGGCTGGAAGCGCTGCTGGAGCAGCAGAAGGTCTACGCGCGGCGTCGCGTGCAGGTGTTCTGGACCTCGGTGGCGATGGAACTGGTGATGCGCGGCGTGGGCATCGCGCTGGTAGACCGGCTGACCGCCGCGCGCATCCCGGGCGGGCTGGATCAGCTGCGGCCGCTGGAGCCGGGCGCCTCGTTTGATCTCAGCCTGGTATGGCCAGAGCATTGGCCGTCGTCGGTCATCGCGCTTTCATTCGCTGACGCGTTGCGCGAGCATCTGCGCGACCACGCAACCTAGCGCACCGCGCCCGCGGCCAGGAAAACTGGAGGCGCGGGCTGGAATCGAACCAACCTTCGCGGATTTGCAATCCTGCTGCATAGCCACTCTGCCACCGCGCCGTTTATTTTGTCCTAGGACAGATATAATTATGTTCGAGTACAAACTAAAGCGCAAGCGGCAACCCATAGACAGAGGACAGCAATGCAGTTCCAGTTTCCCATCGTCATCATCGACGAGGACTTCCGCTCGGAAAACACGTCCGGCCTGAGCATCCGGGTATTGGCCGAGGCCATCAAGGCCGAAGGCTTCGATGTGCTGGGAACGACCAGCTACGGCGATCTCAGCCTGTTCGCGCAGCAGCAAAGCCGCGCCAGCGCCTTTATCCTGTCCATCGACGACGAGGAACTCGCGCACGGCGAGGGCGTCGCGCCCGCGCTGCTGGCATTGCGGGAATTCATCAGTGAAGTTCGGCGGCGCAATGCCGACGTGCCGATCTATGTGTACGGCGAAACCAAGACCGCGCGGCACATTCCGAACGACATCCTGCGCGAACTCCAGGGTGTTATCCATATGTACGAGGACACGCCCGAATTCGTGGCGCGACACTTGATCCGCGAGGCCCGGGCCTATCTGGAGGGCGTCAAGCCGCCGTTCCTGAAGGCGTTGCTGGACTACGCCGAGGACGGATCCTATTCCTGGCACTGCCCGGGCCATTCGGGCGGCGTGGCGTTCCTGAAGAGTCCCGTGGGTCAGATGTTCCATCAGTTCTTCGGCGAGAACATGTTGCGCGCGGACGTCTGCAACGCTGTGGAGGAACTGGGGCAGCTGCTGGATCACAACGGCGCCATCGGCGCGAGCGAGCGCAACGCCGCGCGCATTTTCAATGCGGACCACTGCTATTTCGTGACGAACGGGACCAGTACCAGCAACAAGATCGTGTGGCACCACATGGTGGCGCCGGGCGATGTGGTGCTGGTGGACCGCAACTGCCACAAGTCCATCCTGCACAGCATCGTCATGACGGGAGCGATACCCGTCTTTCTACGCCCGACACGCAACCATTTCGGCATCATCGGCCCGATTCCGCGCAGCGAGTTCGATATCCAGGCCATCCGGGAGAAGATCCGCGCCCATCCGCTGCTCAAGCACCTGGACGCTGACGAGGTCCGCCCGCGGGTGATGGCGCTGACGCAGTCGACCTACGACGGCATCATCTACCAGACCGAGGAGATCAAGACGGCCCTGGACGGCTACGTGGACGCCTTGCACTTTGACGAGGCCTGGATGCCGCACGCGGTGTTCCACCCGTTCTATGGCGCCTACCACTGCATGGGCAAGCAGCGCGCGCGGCCCAGGGAATCGCTGGTTTTCTCCACGCAATCGACGCACAAGCTGCTGGCCGGAATCAGCCAGGCCAGCCACGTGCTGGCGCAGGACTCCATGACTCGGCGGCTGGACCGGCATCTCTTCAACGAAGCCTATCTGATGCACACCAGTACCAGTCCCCAGTACGCCATCATCGCCAGCTGCGACGTGGCCGCGGCCATGATGGAGCCGCCCGGCGGCACGGTGCTGGTGGAGGAGAGCATCGCCGAGGCCCTGGACTTCCGGCGCGCGATGAAGGAGGTCGGCACGCATTTCGCCGATGGCGACTGGTGGTTCAAGGTCTGGGGACCGGAGACGCTGGCGCCAGAGGGCATAGGCTCGCCCGAGGACTGGATCATCCGCGGCGGCGACGGCGAGTCGTCCTGGCACGGATTCGGGGCGCTGGCGGACGGTTTCAACATGCTGGATCCGATCAAGTCCACCATCGTGACGCCAGGGCTGGATCTGGACGGCAACTTCGCGGACAGCGGCATTCCGGCCTCCATCGTCACCAAGTTCCTGGCGGAGCATGGCGTGATCGTGGAGAAGACCGGGCTGTACAGCTTCTTCATCATGTTCACGATAGGGATCACCAAGGGCCGCTGGAGTTCGCTCTTGACCGCGTTGCAGCAGTTCAAGGACGACTACGAACGCAACCAGCCCATGTGGCGGATCCTGCCGGAGTTCTGCCGCAAGCATCCTCGCTACGAGAACATGGGCTTGCGCGACCTGTGCCAGCATGTCCATGCGACCTATGCCAGGCATGACATCGCCCGGCTGACCACGGACATGTACCTGACTGACGTCACCCCCGCGATGAAGCCCTGCGATGCCTATGCCTGCATCGCCCAACGCCGCACCGAGAGGGTGGAGATCGACCATCTGGAAGGCCGCATCACCACCAGCCTGATCACGCCCTATCCCCCGGGCATACCGTTGCTGGTCCCGGGCGAGGCGTTCAACCGGACCATCGTCGATTACCTGAAGTTCTCGCGCGAGCTGAACCGCGAGTGTCCCGGGTTCGGCACGGACATCCATGGCTTCGTGGAGCTGCGCGACGCGGACGGAAACCTGCGCTACTACGTGGATTGCGTGCGGTAAGCCCGCTTTATGCGGACTGGAAATCCATGTCAAACTTACGCCGGGAGTCGGCGCGGCCGCTGCCCATGCCAGGAACGGAATTGTCTTAGGACGCTATGAAAATACAAGGAAAGACCGCCGCTGAGATCTTCGATTGCGTGCGCGGGCTGGCTCAGTCGGGCCAGTTGCCGCCGGGCCAGGCGTTGCCGCCGGTGCGCGATCTGGCGGTCGAACTGGATATCAACCGCAATACGGTCGCCGCCGCCTATAAGCGCTTGGTGACGGCCGGCATCGCGCTGACCCAGGGTCGCCTGGGCACCATCATCCGCGACCAGTCCGGACCGGGCGAACAGGAAGGCGCGCTATCGGACTCGCCATTGGCCGATCTGGCCAGCGGTAATCCCAATCCGGCCTGGCTGCCGGATCTGAGCGCGGCCCTCGCGATCCGGCCCTATCAGCCGCGGCTCTACGGCGAACCCACGGTCAACGCGGGGCTGGAAAGCTATGCCCGCGCCTGGTTCGCGCGGGACTGCCCGGCGCCTTTCGAGATCAACCTCACCCACGGGGCTGTGGACGCCATCGAACGGCTGCTCAGCTCGCACCTGGTGGCTGGGGATAAGGTGGCGGTCGAGAATCCCTGCTTCCTGAGCAGCATCAACATGCTGCGCATCGCCGGCCTGCAGGCGCTGGGCGTACCGGTCGACACCGAAGGCATGCAGGCGGCGGCCCTGGAAGCGGCACTGGCCAAGGGCGCGCAGGCCGTGATCCTGACGCCGCGCGCCCATAACCCCACGGGCTGCAGCCTGAGCGAAAAGCGGGCGAAGGCGCTGGCGCGGGTGCTGGCCAAGTATCCCCATGCCATGGTCATCGTGGACGATCACTACGCCTTGCTGTCAGGAAAGGAATACCACTCGGTGCTGCCTTCGGGCATCCAGCGGTGGGCGCTGGTGCGCTCGTTCTCCAAGACGCTGGGCCCCGACGTGCGCCTGGCCATGGTGGCCAGCGATACCGCGACGTCGCGCCAGCTTCGTTTGCGGCTGGCTTCCGGCACCAGCTGGGTCAGCCATCTGTTGCAGGACATGGTCGAGGTCACGCTGGGCCGGCCCGAGGTGGCCAAGCAGATGGCCCAGGCCCGCAAGGACTACGCCCAGCGGCGCAAGGCCTTGGAAGGCGCCTTGTCCGACCAAGGCGTGCCATACGCCGCGGACGGCGACGGCCTGAACCTGTGGGTGCCGCTGGATACCGACGACCAGGCGGTCGCGCTGGCCCTGGCCCATCGCGGCTGGTTGGTGCGCCATGGAGATGCCTTCGGGGTCCAGGAGCCGGTCAGGGGTCTGCGCATCACCGTCTCTGCGATCGAACCCGGGCAGTGCCGCAAGCTGGCGCGGGATATCCGGGAAAGCATGGTCTAGCCACGGCCGGCGTCAACGCCGGTCGGCCATGGCTTGTCCCAATCTGACGGCGCGCCCTGTCTTCCAGCCGGGATGGAACCGCCAGGCGTTGCCCGGCATCAGCAACACCACGGTCGACCCCAACTGGAAATGTCCCATTTCGGCGCCTTGCGGCAAGCGCAAGGGGGCCTGGCCGCCGTAGTCCCATTGCTGGATACGCCGGCCCCGCGGCGCCACCTGGCCATGCCAGGCCGTGGCTATGCTGCCAACGATGGCGGCGCCCACCAGCACCATGGCGTAGACGCCATGGAGTGGATGCTCGAACCAGCAGACCAGCCGCTCATTGCGCGCCAGCAGGCCATCCATGTGCTGCACGATCTCCGGCCGGACGGAATACAGAGTCCCCGGCACATGGCGCATGCCCAGCAGGCGTCCCTCGCAGGGCATGTGCACCCGATGGTAATCGCGCGGACTGAGATAGATCGTGGTGAACCAGCCGCCTTCCAATGCGTGCGCCAGGTCTGCATCGGCCAGCAGCGCGGCCGCGCTGTATCGGCGCTGCTTGGCCTGGATCAATTGCCCCAGGCTGATGCGGCCGAACTGGCTGACGGTGCCGTCCGCGGGGCTGGTCCAGTCCGCATCGGCCAGCTTGCGCGCGCCCGGGCGCAGGGCGCGCGTAAAGAAGGCATTGAAACTGTCATAGGCCCTGGGGTCGGCGTGCAGGGCTTCGGCGAGATCGATGCCGTACCACTTGGCATAGCCGCGTATCAGCGGCTGGGCCACCCATGGCTGGCGGCATGCGGCCAGCCAGCCGGCGCAACGTGTCAACCAGCGCCTGGGCGTAATGCGGTGGATAAACAGGGAAAGAGAGGTAGACATGACACTCGCGTTCGCTCGATGGCGGTTATTGTCCTGAATCATAGTGTAGTATGGCATAGGACAACATTTACGATAAGAATGCCGTAGATCGATTACCGAGAGGCCGCAGCCGCAACAACATGGTTTCCCTACATAGCCCGCGCGTTGAAACCCTGTCGCCCTATGTGCCTGGAGAGCAGGCTCCCGGCAATGGATGGATCAAGCTCAACACCAACGAGAATCCCTATCCGCCGTCCCCCGCCGCGATAGCAGCCATCGCCGCTGCGGCTGCTGACGGTCTGGAGCGTTATCCGGACCCGCAGGCCGGGCATTTGCGCGAGGTCATCGCGCAGTATCACGGGGTGCCGGTAGCGCAGGTCTTTGCTGGCAACGGCTCCGACGAAGTGCTGGCGCTGGCGTTCTGCGCGTTCTTCCAGCACGGCGTCCAACCCTTGCTGATGGCGGATGTGACCTACGGCTTTTATGAGGTGTATTGCCGCCTGTTCGGCATACGCTGCGCGCAGATCTCCGTGGACGAGCGCTTGAGGCTGGACCTGGACGGATTCGCGGCGCTGGGCGCCGCGGATGCGGGCATAGCCGGCATCGTGATCGCCAACCCGAACGCGCCCACGGGAGAGTGCCTGCCGCTGGACCGCGTGCAGCGGCTGCTGGAGATCCAGCCTCGCCGGCTGGTGCTGGTGGACGAGGCCTACGTGGACTTCGGCGGGCGCTCCGCCATTGCGTTGGTCGAGCAGTATCCGAACCTGCTGGTGGTCCAGACGCTATCGAAGTCCAGGGCGTTGGCCGGCCTGCGCGTGGGGTTTGCAATCGGGCAGACGTCGTTGATCGCCACGCTGGAGCGGGTGAAGAACAGCTTCAACTCCTATCCGCTCGGGCGACTGGCCCAGGCAGGCGCTGCAGCGGCCTTTCAGGACCGCGCCTATTTCGAGGAGACGCGGCAGGCCATCATCGGCACCCGTACCTTGCTCTGCGCGCATTTGCGCCTGATGGGCTTTGATGTCTTACCGTCACAGGCGAACTTCCTGTTTGTCCGTCATCCGCGCTTCGACGCGCGCTTGCTCGCCGCCGGCCTGCGAGACGCGAAAATACTGGTGCGCCATTTCGCGCGGCCACGCGTGGAGCAATACCTGCGCATTTCCGTGGGCACCGAGGAGCAGGCGGCCTGCCTGGTGCGCGCGCTGCGCGCCCTGGTTCAGCCATAGCGGCACGGGAGGGCCCGCGGCGTCTAGCGCGGACGCGGCGCGGGGCAGCTTAGCGCGTCGCACTCGTCGCGGGCGGGATCATCGGATGCGGCCGCGTGTGCCGCAGGAACATCGTTCTCCGCCAGCAGCCTCCCAATGGTTGCGCCCAGTGCCAGGTCGTCGATGCTGCCAAAGTGCTGCAGGCGCACGCGTCCCTGGCGGTCCAACAAGACCAGGCTGGGCGTGCCGCGCAAACCGTAGGCTTGCATGGTCATCGGGATGGCGCCCGTCGCCGCTGGCCGGTCTATGCCGATGGGAAAACTCCACCGGTACTCGTGATTGAAGGCCCGCAGCGCGGCGGGCCCCATGACGTCGTGGTGTTCGAACACGGTGTGCAGGCCGATGACCGCGACCTCCTGGCCGCGGAACAGTCTGTGCACGCGTTCGGCCTGCGGCAGCCCATGCGACAGGCACCCGGGGCATAGCATCTGGAACGCATGCAGCAGCACGACCTTGCCGCGCAGGGCAGCGAGTTCGATGGGACCGTCCGCATTCAGCCATTCGTCCGCCAGCAAGGGCGGGGGCAGTGCGTCGGCCAGGGTGTCTGATCGGGACATCTGAATGCTCCTCTGATGCGGCCGGCGGGGCGATGACGCCCCGCCGGCCGCTGTGGTCGTGCTATGCGGCGCGGCGCAGCTTCACGGCCGGGAAATCCACCGGCACGGCAAACGCCACGTTGACGTAGTTGGTGAACAGGTTGAGCGCGACGTGCGCCAGGATCTCGACGATCTCCTGGTCGCTGTAGCCAGCCGCGCGTACGGCCTGCACGTCGGCTTCGCTCACTTGCCCGCGCGCTTCCACCAGCTTGAGCGCAAAGCGCAGCGCCGCAGCTGTCTTGGGATCGGCGGCGTCGCCGCCTTGCGCGGCCGCCATTTCTTCGGCGCTGGCGCCTGCCTTGCGGCCCAGGGCCGTGTGGGCCGCAAGGCAGTATTCGCAAGCGTTGCGGTCGGCCACCGCCACCGCGATCTGTTCGCCCAGCTTGGCGGGAATGACCCCGCCGCCCAGCGCGCCGAAGGCGCCCCACATGCTCTGCAGCGCAGCCGGCGAATTGGCCACGGCCTTGAACATGTTCGGCGTTGCGCCAAAGGCGCCGTGGATCTGCGTGAGCAGCGCCTTGCGGTCCGCGCTGGCGCTGCTGGCATCGATAAGAGGAACTCGGGACATGTCGGTAACTCCTGGAAATGAAAAAAAGGCCGCCGATATCGAACGGGCTGGAGGAATCGTACGTAGAATGTCTGGACGTAAGGTGTTTTTTAATCCATGAAAATTGTCATTTCGTCCAAGATATGAGCAATCCTCTTCCCATTCAGGTTGACCGGCTGTCGGCGCTGCTGGACCGTTTCCGGGTGCGCGCCACGCTGTTCCACACGGGGGCGCTATGCGGCACCCAGGCTTTCGAAGCCGTGCCTGGGCGCGGCTTCCTGCACGTGTTGCGCCGGGGCGAAATGGAAGTGCGGCATCGCCTGGGCGAGACCGCCACGCCGCGCCTGCGCCTGGCCGAGCCGACCCTGCTGTTCTACCCGCGCGCCGTGCATCACGAATTCGTGAACCCGCCGCGGGACGGCTCGGATTTCACCTGCGCGGCGTTGGATTTCGATGGCGGCGAACGCAATCCCATCGTCCAGTCGCTGCCGTCCGTGGTGCGGATCCCGCTGGACGCGGTCGAAGGCTTGCGGCCGGCGCTGGACCTGCTGTTCGCCGAGGCGGATCAGGTGCGCTGCGGTTCACGCCTGTTGGCCGACCGCCTGTTCGAGGTGGTCTTGATCCAGCTGCTCAGGTGGATACTCGACCATCCGGAGGAAGTGGGTGTGACCAGCGGTCTGGTGATGGGCCTGTCCGATCCGCGTCTGGCCAGGGCGTTGGTGGCGCTGCACCGTTCGCCCTATGAAGACTGGTCGCTTGCGCGGATGGCGGCGATGGCGGGCATGTCGCGCAGCGCCTTTGCAGCGGCCTTCAAGGATGCTACCGGCGCCACGCCCGCGGCCTACCTGACCGATTGGCGCTTGAGCCTGGCGGCGTCCATGATGCGGTCCGGCCGCGCGGTCAAGCTGGTGGCGGCGGAGCTGGGATTTGCCAGCGCCTCGTCCTTGTCCAAAGCGTTCCGGCAGCGGATGGGTGTTTCGCCGCGCGAGTGGCTGGCGGCCAACGCGTAGCATCGGCCGCCTGCGCGCCGGCGTGATAATATTGACCTATGACAAAACTTTAGACGGCATAAGCGTAATGGAAAGCGCCCGCCGTTGTTCCTCCGCGAGGTTCAGGCATGAGCGAGCAAGACCCAGGGCAAGACAAGGGCACCCAGACACAGCATGACCAGCATGGCCGCTGGCCGCAGGCGCAGTCGGTCGAAGACTTCCGCCACAACCTGGCCACGGTCAACGGACGCATCGCCGATGCCGCGCGCCGCGCCGGGCGCGATCCGGCCACGGTGCGCCTGCTGCCCGTGAGCAAGACGGTGGAGGAAGCGCGCATCCAGCTGGCCTACGAGGCTGGCTGCCGCTACCTGGGCGAGAACAAGCTGCAGGAAGTTTCGAGGAAATGGGAAGCCATGGCCGACCTGACCGATCTGCGATGGTCGGTCATCGGCCACCTGCAGACCAACAAGGCCAAGCTCGTGGCCCGCTATGCGGCCGAGTTCCAGGCGCTCGACAGCCTGCGGGTCGCTGAGGCGCTGGACCGCCGGCTGCAAGCGGAAGGGCGCCAGCTGGACGTTTTCGTGCAGGTCAACACCTCGGGCGAAGCCAGCAAGTATGGGCTGCAGCCGGACGAGACGGCGGCCTTTCTGCGCGAATTGCCCGCGTTTTCGGGACTGCGGGTGCGCGGTCTGATGACCCTGGCGCTGTTTTCGGCCGAAGCCGCGCGCGTGCGCGAGTGCTTCGTGCTGTTGCGCACGCTGCGCGACCAATTGCGCCAGGACGCGCCCGCGGGCATCGGCCTGGATGATTTGTCCATGGGCATGTCGGGCGACTACGAGATCGCCATCGAGGAAGGGGCCACCGTGGTCCGCGTCGGTCAAGCCATCTTCGGCGCGCGCAACACGCCGGATTCCTACTACTGGCCGACCGACAACGGCGCGGAATCGCGCGCGTCCGGCTCTCAGGAGTAGCGCGCATGCCGGTGTACCGACTCATCATCAAGCGCGACGGCCGCCTGATCGGTCATTTCGAATCCACTGCGGCGTCCGCGCTGGACGACAGCCGCGACATCGCGGCGCGCCTGCCGGCCAAGGACGGCTATCAGCTCAGCCTGCAGGTCGCCGAGGGCGAACGGCGCCTGCTGGAAAGCACGCCGCAAGGCATACGGTTGCTGGCATCGGAAAACCTGTTCGTCTCAACCCCCGAAGGCTTGCTGGGCGGGCTGGACCGCCATCCGAGCCCGCAATAGGAGTTCCTGGAATGAGCCTCAGCGCTTTGGCGATCCGCCACGTTCCCTTTGAAGACCTGGGCATATTGGCGCCGGTCTTGGCCGATCGCGGCTACAGCGTGCGATACCTGGAGGCCGGCGTCGACGCCATCGACGCCGCCACCGTGGCTAACGCCGACCTCGTCGTGATCCTGGGCGGCCCCATCGGCGTCTATGAAACCGGCCGCTATCCCTTCCTGGAGCCGGAGCTGCGCGCCATCGCGCAACGCCTGCGCCAGGACAAACCGACCCTGGGCATATGTCTGGGCGCGCAACTAATGGCGGCAGCGTTGGGCGCGGACGTGGTGTCCACCGGCCGCGCCGAGATCGGCTATGCGCCGTTGACCCTTACGCAACAAGGGCAGGATTCCGTGCTGAGCGCGGTCGAGTCGGTGCCTGTGCTGCATTGGCATGGGGACCAGTTCGCGATCCCCGAAGGCGCGGCGCGCCTGGCCGAAACGCCGGGCTTCCCGAACCAGGCGTTTGCGCTGGGACCCAGGATACTGGGCCTGCAGTTCCATCTGGAGGCGGATTCCGCACAGATCGAACGTTGGCTCATCGGCCATGCCTGCGAACTGAGCCTGCGCCAGATTGATCCCGCGGTGATCCGCGAGGACGCGCGGCGTTATGGTCCCCAGCTTGAACACGTCGCGCGCCAGGCGATCGAGCAATGGCTGGACCAGATCTGAGTCTGTCCTATGCCCTGGCGCGTCCTGGCGACGAGGACGCTGCGCAACCATAGCCTTGCATAGGCGCAAGGGGCGCGCTGCGCCCCGTTCCAATTCGCCGCGGCCTGCGGCTCTCGGCGCTTCTTCCGCTCGCCATCTCTACCGCTGAATCTAAGGGTTAAACCCAGTAGCCGCTTCGATGCCCGATGAATAGGATCCCGTTTTATACAAATGGGATCCCATTTGTGTTTGTCACTTTTCTTTCTTCAGGACGGACAGCACATGACCAGCATCGACACCATCACAGGCAAGAAGATCATCAACGAGGGCGGCCGCGGCGGTCCGCTGACCGAGGACCACCAGGGCATGCGCGCCCGCCACGAGGACGACCTCGAGTGGACCAACCTGCGCTACGAAGGCCAGTTCGCAAAGATGATGTTCCATCCGACGGCGGAGGATCCGACCATTCCGAACGCCGGCATCGTGCGCTACGAAAAGGGTTCGGGACACCCGCTGCACAACCATTACTTCGCGCAGATCTGGTACATCCTGGACGGCAAGTTCCTCATCGAAGGCAAGCTCCACGGCAAGGGTTCGATGATCTTCCATCCGGATCCCCATTTCGAAAGCAAGCTGGAAACCATCGAGGCCGGCACGATTCTGTATGTGCAGTACGTCGGCCCGCACACCCGCCAGGGCGCGATCTACGAAGGCCGCTTCAACGTCAGCGAGCGCAAGAGCCTGGCGGAAGAGACCACCGCCGTGTAGTCGGGCGAAAAAAAGAAAACAAGGGAGACCGGGATGAACGCCATCTCACAACAGCCGTCCTCGCGCTCGAAGAAGCATTACGTGACCGCGGGACTGTCCAGCATGATCGGGACCACCATCGAGTGGTATGACTTCTTTCTATACGGCATTGCGGCAGCGCTGATTTTCAACAAGATCTACTTTCCCGCGATCGATCCCATCAGCGGGACGCTGGCGGCCTTCGGCACCTATGCGGTCGGTTTCATTGCGCGGCCGCTGGGCGGCATCGTGTTCGGCCATTTCGGCGACCGCGTCGGCCGCAAGTCGATGCTGATGATCAGCCTGATGCTGATGGGCGTGCCCACCATCCTGATCGGACTGACGCCCAGCTACGAGACGATCGGCTACTGGGGCGCAGTGGCCCTGGTCTTCTTCCGTTTCCTGCAAGGCCTGGCGGTGGGCGGCGAGTGGGGCGGAGCCGTGTTGATGGCGGTGGAGCATGCCCCCGAAGGCAAGAAGGGCCTGTTCGGCAGCCTGCCGCAAGTCGGGGTCGCGCCCGGCCTGATCCTGTCGTCGCTGGCGATGGGCGCGGTCTCCAGGCTGCCGGAGGCGGATATGCTGAGCTGGGGCTGGCGGCTGCCATTCCTTGCAAGCGTGTTCCTGCTGCTGGTCGGTTGGTACATCCGGGCCAAGGTCAGCGAATCGCCGGAATTCAAGCAGGCGCAGGCCCAGCCGAAACCGGACGCGCTGCCCTTGAAGACGGTGCTCCGAGAGCACAAGGTTCCCGTGTTGACCGCACTGGTGGCCTGCATCTCCGAAAAGACCTGGTTCTATACGCTGGCGACGTTTTCATTGACCTATGCCGTGGGTACGCTGGGGCTGCCGCGTGAAACCATATTGACGGGTGTCATTTGGGGAGCGGTCGGTGCATTGTTCACCATCCCGCTGTTCGGGTTGCTGGGCGACATGATCAGCAAGCGGGCGATATTCATCGCCGGCGCGCTGGGGATCTCGCTGTTCAGCGCGACATTCTTCTCGCTGCTGGATGAGAAGACGGCTTATCACACGAACATCGCGATGCTGGTGGCGTTCGGCTTGGTATACGCCGCGATGTATGCGCAGGAATCCAGCCTCTTTTCCAGCATGTTCCCGCCGGACGTCCGCTATACCGGCATCTCGCTGGCCGTGCAGATAGGCGGGGCGATAGGCGGCGGCACCGCGCCGCTGGTGGCGACGTACCTGCTGTCCCTGGGCGGAGGATCGCCCCGGTTCATCGTGCTGTATCTGGCGGGACTGGGATTGATCGCGGCGGCGTGCGGCGTGTTGATGCGTCCCTATGGGAAGCCGCAAGGCGCGAGCGGCGCAAAGCTGGCTAGCGCCGCGACTCCATCCATTCGATGACGAGTTCGGTCGTCCGGGATATGTGCGTGGCCATCGCTTCGCGAGCGGCGGGGCCATTGCGCAGGGTCAGCGCCGCGATGATGTCCTCGTGCTGCTTGATGTTTTCTTCCATCAGGCGGGGTGGCATCTTGGAGGCGAATCCCAGCACATTGGAAACGATGCTGCCCTGCAACTCGGCGACCAGCTCGTGCAGACGTTCGTTGTGGCTGGCCTGGGTGATCAGACTGTGGAATTTGGCGTTGAATTTCAGCCAGTCGGAACCGCTTTCGCTGCGCACGCGCGAACGCAGGGCGTCGGCGTAGTGCTTCTGATGCTGCGACAGCAGTTCCAGGTCGTGGTCGTCGATCCAGTCCACCGCCAGTTGCGCGGCCAGCCCTTCGAGTTCGGCGCGGATCTGGAAGGCTTCGCGGATGGCGCGGATGGATGGCACGGTGACCACGGCGCGGCCGGTACTGGTCAGCGTGATGGCGCGCCGTGCTTCGAGAAACCGCAAGGCCTCGCGGATGGGGGTGCGGCTGGTTTCGAACTCGGTCGCCAGCTCGTACTGGCTCAAGGCATCGCCGGGCAGGTATTGCCCGTTTCTGATCCGCCGCAGAATTTCTTCCGAAATCTCGATCGAGGATCTAGACGTGTTCCTGGTTTCGCTCATGCTCGAATCCGTGTCGCTTCCTGTGCGGGTCGGCAGGCGCTCCACGGCTTGGGGTGGCCAGGCTGATCCGTGTCCCTGGCGTCTGCGTTGCGCCCTTCCGCCGGCATGGTAGCACGTGGCTTTCGGCGGAATTGGGGGCGCAGCTACCGTGGTGGCTTGCGGCCTTCAGGACGCTTTTGCAGCCAGTCCACCACGAACTCCCCGGACTCATGGATATGCGCGCGCATGGCGGCGCGCGACGCCGCGGTGTCGCGCGCCGTCAGCGCTTCGACGACGGCCGCATGATGTTCGATGTTCTTCTTCATGCGGGCCTCGTACATGCCCAGCACGGTCATGTTGAGAATGTTCTTGGTGTAGTCCGTGTGCAGGTCCTTGATGATGCGCTCCAGCGACGGATTGCCGGCGGCGCGGAAGATCAGGGCATGAAACTCCTGGTTCTTGGCGACCCAATGCCGCATGGGCGCGGCGGCCTGGCGCGGCGCGGCCGAGCCGCCGGCGTTGACCTCGGCGTAGAGCGCGGCGACCGCCTCGGCGCATTCGGCGTGCGCGGCCTGCAGCCTTTGCAGATCGGCGTCGGAGATCCAGCGCGCCGCAAGTTCCGCCGCCATGCCTTCCAGCTCGCCGCGCAGCCAGTAATTCGCGCCTATGTCCTTGATGGTCGGCGCCACCACCGTGGCGCCGTAGCGCGGTTGCTGCACGATCAGGCCCTTGGTCTCCAGCTGCCGGAAGGCTTCGCGCACAGGCGTGCGGCTGACCTCGTATTCTTCGGCCAGGGTCTCCTGCCGCAGCTTCTGCCCAGGCGCGTAGGCGCCATTGAAGATCTTCGCGGAGATCGACTCCACCAGATGCTGCACCAGCTCTTCCGTGGCGGGATAAATGCGATCCATGGCCTGACTCCCCTGTTCTTGACGGCTGCGGCGATCCTCCGCGGGCTATTTTCCCGGCTCCGCGGAGAATACCAGTCGCCACTTCTGCTGTTCCTGGCGCATGCGCTCCAGAAAGACCTGCGACCCCGTGGGCATGGGCTGGCTGCCTTGCGCATGGAGCTGCGCCATGCCCTCGCTCTGCGCCACCGTCTGCATCGCATGTTCCAGCTTGTCGAGGATGCTCCGGGGCGTGGCGGCAGGCGCTACGAGTCCGGATATCGAGCCCACATCGAAATCGCCGCCCAGGGCTTCGCGGGCCGCGGGAACGTCAGCCAAATTTGACACCCGCTGTGCCGAGGTTACGCCCAGCGCCCGCATCCGTCCGGACTGTATGAATGGTCCGACCACCACGGTCTCTACCGCCGTCACGTCCACCACGCCCGAAAGCAGGGCGGTGGCGGCTTCCGCGCCGCTCTTGTAGGGCACATGCATGAGCGTGGCGCCGGTCTGTCGCTGCATCAGGGCGAATACCTGGTGTATCGAGGTGCCTTGTCCGGAGCTGGCGAAGGAGACGGCATCCGGCTTGCTGCGGGCCCGCGTCACCAGCGCCGGCAGGTCCCGGATCGGGGAGTCTTGCGGCACGACCAGGGCCAGCGGCGTGTTGGCGATCATGGAGACGTAGGCGAAATCCTTGAGCGCGTCGTAGTTCAGCTGCTTGTGGATGAGCGGATTGACCGCGACCATGCCGTTGGTGATCACCATCAACGTGTAGCCGTCGGGCTTGGCACGGGCCACGATGTCGGCGGCGATATTGCCGCCGGCGCCCGGCTTGTTCTCTACGACCACCGGCTTGCCGAGCTCGGCTTGAAGCTGTTTGGCCACGGTGCGGGCGGTGAGGTCGGTGATGCCGCCGGCGCCGAACGGCACGACCAGCGTGATGGGGCGCTCAGGCCAGTCCGTTGCAGCCTGGGCCTGAGCGGCAAGCGAAAACGTCAACGACGCGAGGCAGGCGCGCAGAAATCGTGCGTGCATGATGGTTTTCTCCTTGGAATGTTCTATTTCTTGGTGGGCAGGTCGGTTTCGACTGCCTGCCGTGGACGGCTGCCAATCCTGGCTGCCGCCCCGGGGAACCGCGTATCAGTGTTCGAGGTCCTGCTCGGTGATCGCGGGCGGCTCGCCCTTGATGTTCATGCGGCCTTCGTAAACCGGCCGGCCGCCGGTCGTTGGGCCTTGGTACTGGACGAAGAACAAGGTGCCGCCCGTTTCGGTGCTGAGCGCTTCCTCGATGTGCGGGTCCGGATGGAACACCACGGTGCCGGGGCCGTACATCTTTCCGCCCATGTTGAATTCCCCTTCGATCACGTACCAGACCTGGGCGAAGTCGTGCTTGTGCAGGCGGAAGCCCGCGCCGGGTTCATAGCGGAGAAATCCTGCGTTGGGCTCGGTGAGGCGTTCCGCCCGCGTATGGAAAAGGAACTTCGTCTTGTTCTTGAACCGGCCCATTTCCCATTCCATGTCCTCCGGCCTGCGGTACTCGGGCATGTGATGGGTCTGCGCCTGGTCGAGAACGTCATTGCTGCTCATGGCTTGCTCCTTGGTGATAGACCGGGAAAGTCTATCGGCCTTGTGCGGGAATTACTGGATACAAGATTTGCCTGTACTGCAGGGTGGGCGGGAGGTATCAGGCGCCCTGGAAATAGGTATTGGACCGGCCTGGGCGGCGTCCCTAGACTGCAAGCCAACATGGAGAACGAGCGATGCACTTGAAGGGAATCATCGGCTATCTGCTGACGCCTTGCGATGAACGCGGGCGGGTGGACCATGCGCTCTTGGAAGCGCACGTCGAGCGGCTGATCGGCGAGGGCGTGCATGCGCTGGCGCCGCTGGGCAGCGTCGGCTGCCTGCCTTACCTGGACGACGGCGAGCGCGAGGCCGTCATCGACACGGTCATCCGCGCGGCAAGCGGGCGGCTGCCCGTGCTCGCGGGCGTGTCCAGCCTGAGTACCGCCAGCACGGTGCATCACGCGCGCTACGCCGAACGCGCGGGCGCCGCAGCCTTGCAGCTATTGCCTAGCACCTACTGGAAGTTGACCCAGGACGAAATCCACGCCTACTACCGCGAGGTCTGCCAGTCGGTCTCCACACCGGTGATGGTCTACAACAACCCGTTCACGACGGGCATGGACCTGCCCGTCGAGTTCCTGGCCCGGCTGGCCGAGCTGCCCAACGTCACCATGATCAAGGAAAGCAGTCCGGACCCGACGAAGATCGCGCGGCTGCGCGCGGCCTGCCCGGATCGGACCGCGGTGTACATCGGCCTGAATTGCATGGCGCGGACCGGGTTTGCGGAAGGGGCGGCGGGTTGGTGCACGGCGTCGGCCAACGTCAGCGCGTCGTTTGCCCTGAACCTGTATCGCTGCGCCATGGCCGGCGACGCGCGCGGTGCGGACGAATGGTTCGGCCGCCAGATCGATCTCTTGAACTTTCTCATGGACCATGGCTTGCCGCGGACCGTGGCCGCGGGCTTGCGCTTGCGCGGCCTGGACAGCGGCCATCTGCGCGCGCCTCTCGCGCCGTTGGCCCCGGACCTGGAACAACGGCTTCTTGAAATCCTCAAAAAAATGGAGATCGCGCGATGAACAAGGGATTGCGCCGCTGCATGGCGGCTTTGTTGGGTGTAGTGCTTCCCGCTGCGGCGGCATGGGCGGGGTCGTATCCCGACCAGCCCATACGCCTGATCGTGCCGTTCGGCGCCGGCGGCGTGACCGACACCACGGCGCGGGTGTTCGCCGAGGGCCTCACGCGCGAGCTGGGCCAGCCGGTGGTGGTGGAGAACCGCGGCGGCGCGGGCGGCTCGATCGCCGCGGGCGCGGCGGCGAAGTCGCCGGCCGACGGCTATACGCTGCTGGTGATCACCAACGGCATGGTCGCGGTCAATCCGCTGATCTACAAGAAGCTGCCCTATGATCCGAACAAGGACTTCACCTACGTCGCGATGCTGGCCAATACGCCGACGGTGCTGGCGGTGGGTGCGGACAGTCCATATGCATCGTTGCCGGAAATCATCAAGGCCGCCTCGGCCAAGGCTGACAATATCGCGTTCTCCACGGCCGGCGAGGGCTCCGACAACTATCAAGTTCTGGAGCTGCTGCAACAGGCGACCGGCGTGAAGATGCTGCACGTGCCTTACAAGAGCGGATCGGAGTCCATGACGGCCGTGATGAGCCGCAACACGGATCTGACGGCCGTTTCCGCCGTCACCGCGGTGGGTTTCGTCGAGGCCAAGCAGATTCGTCCTTACGCGGTGACGTCGTCGCGACGCCTGGCCAATCTGCCTGACATTCCCACGGTCAAGGAAGTGCTGGGCAAGGACGTGGAAGGCGGGTCGCTGTCGGGTATTGCCGTTCCCAAAGGCACGCCGGCCGATGTGGTTGAGCGCCTGAACATGGCCATTGCCGCGGTGGCAAAAAGCCCATCGGTGCAGGACAAGATCTACGCGCGTGGCAGCGAACCCGTGGATGGATCGCAAGCGGCGTTCGAGCAGCGGGTCGTGGCCGAACAGAAAAAATGGGCGGACATTCTTTCGCGTCCGGCGCCGTAAGCCCCAGGGGCGTCAGGCGGCTTGCGCGCCCAGCACCTCGCGCGCCGTGTCGATGAACCAGCGGACTGCCGGATTCATGGACTCGGCGGGCGCTGCCAACGCCATGGCGTAGGTCAGGGGCGCGCCCTCCACGTCCATGAGGTCCACATATGCCACGTTGTCGATGGCGATCCGGCGCAGCGCCGCCGGCACGATGGCGACCCCCAGGCCCGCGGCGATGAGCGGCAGGCTGATGAGGGCGTGGGACGATTCCTGCAGAACCCGGGGATGAAACCCCGCGCGCTGGCAGGCCGCGACGATCTCTCCCGCGAACCCGGGGCTGTCGGAGTGCGCCAGGGTCACCAGCGTTTCATCCGACAGGTCCGAGAGCCTGGCGCTTTTCATGCCTGCCACCCGATGGCCCGCAGGCACGGCCAGCACCAGCCGTTCGCGCTGCAAGCCCGTGATTGCGATGCCCGGCACCCCGGACGCGGGCGGCACCAGGAATGCCGCGTCCAGCTCGCCGCGCTGCAATCCTGCCAGGATGCCGACGGTGCTGCCGCTGGTCAGTCGCAGGCGTATGTGCGGAAAGCGCTGCGTAAACTCGGGCAGGATGCGCGGCAGCAGGTTCAACGCGGCGCTGGGCACCGCGCATACCCGCAGCGTGCCCATACGTCCTTCGGCCGCATCGCGTGCAGTCTGCAGCGCGGCATCGGCGCCTTCCAGCAGGCGCTTCGCTTCGCGCAGAAAGGCGCCGCCGGCGACCGTGAGGCGCACGCCCAGGCGGTCCCGTTCGAAGAGGTCTGCACCAATCTCGGTTTCGAGCCGTTTGATTGCGACGCTGAGCGGAGGCTGGGTCATGTGCAGCCGGGCGGCCGCCTTGCGATAGTTCAATTCCGTGGCCAGAACCACGAACTGCCTGAGCTGCCTGAAATCCATGCTGGTCTCCCTGTGCTTTCTTAGGGCCGCCGCGCCGGCTTCAGCCCCGCGTGCGCTGGAAGTCTGTCATGAAATCGGCCAGCGCGGCCGCAGCGGGCAGCTCCACCGCGTTGTACAGACTGGCTCGGATGCCGCCGGTGTGCGCGTGTCCTTTCAACCCCATGAGCCCGGCGCTCTCGGCCTGGCGCAGAAACAGGGGCTCCAGGGCGGAATCGGCCAGGAAGAACGGCACGTTGTTGATGGACCGGAATTCCGGCCGGACCTTGTTGAAGTAGAAGCCGTCGCTGGCGTCGATGGCGCGGTACAGCAGCCCGGCCTTGGCCTGGTTGGCCTGATGGATGCGTTCCACGCCGCCGGTCCGGCGGATCCAACGCAGCGTCAGTCCGGTCAGATACCAGGAGAAGGTGGCGGGCGTGTTGAGCATCGAGTCCGCCCGCGCCGCGTGCGCATAGTTCAGCACGTCGGGCGTGATGGGCAGCGCGCCGTCCAGCAGGGCTTCGTCCACCACCACGACCGTGACGCCGGCGGGCCCCATGTTTTTCTGCGCCGCGGCGTAGATCAGACCGTGCCGGGACACGTCGATGGGCTTGGACAGCAGGCTGGAGCAGGCATCGCACACCAGCGGGACGGACGCGTCCGGCGCGGCGGGGAACTGCACGCCATGCACCGTCTCGTTCTCCGTGTAGTGCAGATAGGCCGCATCGGCGTCGAGCTGCCATTCGGCGGGCGCAGGGATGCGGTCGAAGCCCGATGCCTCGCTGCTGGCCGCGACGCGGACCTTGCAGTAGCGCCGGGCCGCATCGATGGCCTTGCCGGACCAGAGCCCCGTGTGAAGGTAATCCGCCGACGCCTTGCCGCGCAGCAGATTCATCGGCACCTGCGAGAACTGCAACGAAGCACCTCCTTGCAGGAACAGCACCTTGTAGCGGTCGGGGATCTGCAGGATGGCCCGCAGGTCCGATTCCGCCTGGCGTGCGATATCGATGAACACGCGCGAGCGATGGCTGATTTCCATTACCGACATGCCGGTGCCCGCGAAATCGAAGAACTCTTCGTGCGCCTCCTGCAGCACTTCCAGCGGCAGCGCGGCCGGACCAGCGCTGAAGTTGTATGACCTTGCCATATTTTCCGATTCTGCCCCGCCTGGCGCGGGCTCCTGCATGGTTACGCCCGCGGTTGCCGTGGCGATCGGGTGAGTCTACGGATAGAATGGCCGGCCCGGACAGGCCAGTTTTCTTCTTGTGAGCAGACCACATGCCTAAGACCTTCGAGCTGGATACGCTGAGGATGCGCATGAACGATGCGGAGCTCCAGCGCCTGGAGCTGCATCAGAGAATTCAGCGGGCGCTGCGCGCCCTGATCCTCGACGGTGCGCTGGGGCCTGGCCTCAGGCTGCCCGCCACCCGGGGGCTGGCCAAGTCGCTGGGGGTGGCGCGCGATACGGTGGAGAATGCCTATGTGCATTTGCACCGCGACGGCTACATCGTGCGGCGCGAGGGCTCGGGCAGCTACGTGTCGCAGACCGTGAGCACCGAATTGCGCGGCGCCGCGCGAAGGCGCGCGAAGCTGGAAAACAAGCTGGGCGCACTACCGCCGGGGGCAGGCCTGAGCCGGCGCGGGCGCATGATCCTGGACAGCGGCGGGGTCGCGGACCAGCAGGCCATCAAGGCGTTCGCCACGGGCCTGCCGGAAACCCGCAGCTTTCCCACCGACGTCTGGGAACGGCTGCAGCGCCAGGTCTTGAAGGACTACCGCAGCCATGTGCTGCTGCATGGCGACCCGCAGGGCGCCGAGCCCCTGCGCCGCGCCATCGCCGCCTACCTGAACCTGGAGCGCGGGGCCAAGGTCTTGCCTGAGCAGGTGCTGGTGTTGAGCAGCACCCGCCAGGCCCTGTTTCTGTGCGCGCAATTGCTGACGGACGCCGGCAAGCCCATTCTGATGGAAAACCCCGGCTACTTCGGCGCCCGCAAGGCCTTCGAATCCGCGGAAACGCGGATCGTGCCCATCGATGTCGACGCGCAGGGCATACGCACGGACCTGCTGCGCGCGGACCGCAGCGGCGCCAACTGCGTGTACGTGACGCCGTCGCACCAATACCCCACCGGCGTGACGCTATCGCTTGAGCGCAGGCTGGATCTGATCGGCTGGGCGGCGGAGCACGGCAAATGGATCATCGAGGACGACTACGACAGCGAATTCCACTACGACGGCCTGCCTACGGCCTGCGTGCAGGGGCTGGACATGCACCAGCGCACGCTCTACCTGGGTACGTTCAGCAAGACGCTTTATCCGGGTCTCAGGATGGGATATATGGCGCTGCCGCCCGGCCTGGTCGATGCTTTTGCCCGTGCGCGCAGCATCATGGACGGGCATACGCCGCAGATCCTGCAGCTGACGCTGGCGCGCTTCATGGACGACGGCCATTACAACTCGCACGTGCGATCCATGCGCAAGCTGTACGCGGGACGGCGGCAGGTGTTGCTGGAGTCGCTGGGCAAGCAGTTGGACGGCGTCGTGCAGGCCTACAGGCCTCCCGGCGGGTTGCAGATCCCATGCCTGCTGGAGCGCGGATGGTCCGAGGAGCAGACCATCCGCCAAGCCGAGGCCGCGGGCCTTCGGCTGCCTGGACTGAGCCGGCTCTATGCGGGCGATCACAAGCAGCAGGGCTGGCTGCTGGGCTATGCCTCGCTGACGGCCTACGAGATCGACGCCGCGGTGCTACGGCTGTCGAATGCGTTGAAGCGCTAGGGGACTTCAGTACGGCAGCGGGAAGCGCCTGGCCAGCCCGGCCACGCCTTCGCGGATGGCGCTTTCCGTGCGGGCGTCGACGGCCCCGGCGCGCAAGCCGCCCAGCAAGGCCAGGATCATGTCGCCGATTTCCTGGAATTCGGCGGGTCCCATGCCGCGCGACGTGCAGGCGGCGCTGCCCACGCGTATGCCGGAGGTAACGGCCGGCTTGGCGGGGTCGTTGGGGACGGCGTTCTTGTTCAAGGTGATGCCAACCTGTTCCAGCGCTTGCTCCGCCGTATTACCGGCCAGTCCCCAGGGTCGCAGATCGACCACGCCCAGATGGCAGTCGGTGCCGCCCGACACGATGGACAGGCCGCCTTCGGCCAGCCGGCGGCACAGGACGCGCGCATTCTCGACCACGGCGTGGGCGTAGGTGCGGAAGGCGGGCTGCAGCGCTTCGCCCAGGGCCACGGCCTTGGCGGCGATGATGTGCATCAGCGGACCGCCCTGCAGGCCCGGGAATACGGCCGAATCGATCTTGCGGGCGAGTTCGGCGTCATCGGTCAGGATCATGCCCCCGCGCGGGCCGCGCAAGGTCTTGTGGGTGGTGGTGGTCGTGACGTGCGCATGCGGCACCGGCGAGGGATACGCGCCGGCCGCGGCCAGGCCGGCGAAATGCGCCATGTCCGCCATGAAGATCGCGCCCGTCTCATCGGCAATGGCGCGAAAACGCGCGAAGTCCAACGTGCGCGAGTAGGCCGAGCCGCCGGCGATGATGAGCTTGGGTCTTTCCTGCCGCGCGATGCGCTCGACCTCGTCCATGTCCACCCGATGCGTAGCCGGATCGACGCTGTAGCTCAGCGCCTGCAGCCAGCGTCCCGACATGTTGACCTTGGAGCCATGGGTCAGGTGTCCGCCCGCCCTCAGGTCCAGGCCCAGGATCTTGTCGCCGGGGGCCAGCAGCGCCAGGTAGACCGCCTGGTTGGCCTGGCTGCCCGAGTGGGGCTGTACGTTGGCGTAGCGGGCGCCGAACAGACGCGTGGCGCGCTCGATGGCGATCTCCTCGGTCACGTCCACGTTGACGCA
Source organism: Achromobacter aegrifaciens (assembly GCF_902859735.1). GTDB lineage: Bacteria > Pseudomonadota > Gammaproteobacteria > Burkholderiales > Burkholderiaceae_B > Achromobacter > Achromobacter aegrifaciens. Next base: position 674,115 of record NZ_CADIJY010000001.1, read on the forward strand.
GCCGCCATAGTAGCGGCGGCCAGGGTAGCCCTCTGCGTACTTGTTCGTCAGCACGGAGCCCTGGACTTCCAGCACCGCGCGGCTGACGAAGTTTTCGGAAGCGATGAGTTCTATCGAGTGCCTCTGCCGGCGCCGTTCGGCGTCGATGGCGCCCCAGATGCCGGGGTCGGCCTGCGCCAAGGGCAGGGCGCTGACGCAAGGCAGTGCGAGGCTGTCGGGAAGGTTGGGGTTCGTCACGGTGGTTCCTGTTTCGATGGACGTATGGAGATGAAGAGGTCAGGAATTGGCGGCCAGCGCCCGCTGGCCGCCATGGATGAGCAGGTGCGCGGTCAGGCCGGCGACCAGCCCCCAGAACGCGCCGCCCACGCCCAGCAGGGTGACGTTGGCGGCGGTGGCCAGAAAGGTGATGAGCGCGGTCTCCCGGGTGCGGGCGTCGGCCATCGCATTGGCCAGGCTGCCGCCGATCGCGCCCAGCAAGGCAAGGCCGGCCAGCGTGGTGATGAATGCCTTGGGCAGCACCATGAACAAGGTCGCCAGCGTGACGCCGAAGGTGCCCACCAGGATGTAGAACACGCCGCAGGCCAGGCCCGCGAGGTAGCGTTTGGCGGGATCCGGATGCGCATCCCGGCCGGTGCAGATCGCCGCGGTGATCGCCGCCACGTTGAAGGCGTGCGCGCCGAAGGGCGCCATGAGGAGCGAACCCAGGCCCGTCACGGTGAGGATCGGGTTCGCGCTGGTCTGGTAGCCGTCGTTGCGCAGTACCAGCATGCCGGGCATGTATTGACCCGTCAGCGTGATGATGAAGAGCGGCAGGGCGACGCCCAGCAAGGCCTGCAGCGAGAACTGCGGCATTTCGAAGACCGGCGCTGCGAGGCTGAGGTGGACTGCCGAGAAGTCGATGCGGCCTTGTGCGATGAGCAGCGCAAGGCCGATGACCAGGATGCCGACCACCGCAAAGCGCGAGGTATAGCGCTTGAGCAGCGCATAGGAGATGACCAGCACGATTACCAGCAGCGGATCGGCGCTGGCCCCGCCGAAGGCATTGACGCCGAATTGCAGCAGGATGCCGGCCAGCAGGCCGGCGGCAATGCCGCCCGGAATCATGCGCACCAGCTTCTCGAATGCGCCGGACAGGCCGAGCACGACGAAGCCCAGCGCCGACAGGACGTACGCGCCGATGACCTCGCCGTAGGGCGTGAAGGGCATCACGGTCGCCAGAAACGCCACGCCGGGTGTGGACCAGGCCGTAATGACGGGCGCCTTGTAGCGCCAGCTCAACAGTGTGCCGGTGATGCCGACGCCGATGGAAACCGCCCATACCCAGGACGCGGTCTGGGCAGGAGTCAGCCTGGCCAGCTCCGCGGCCTGGAACACCAGCACGAAGGTGCCGCCGTAGTTCACCAGCACCGAGATCAGGGCGGCGACGGTGGGGGAAAAGAAGTCGGCGGGTCTGAGGCCAGCCGGTGATGCGTTCATGATCAACTCCGCGTTCGTGGTGGGGCCAGGCCGCGCGGCGGCCGGGCTTGAACGGGGAGTCTATGGTGCTGGCGGTATGTCGATACCTGCCACATTCATGAAAGTGGGCAGACCGCTTTCCTGACGGGAACAGCGCTGGGCGGAGTGCGGGACAGGCTCAGCGCCACGCTTGCCGCAGGGTTTGCGCAAGCGCGGATGCCTGGCGCAGCCCGGCCTCGGCGGCGTCGGCGCGGCGCGCTGGGTCCAGCACGTTGTCGCCGATGGCCTGTTCGCTGGTCGCGTCCGGCAGCACGGCATGGACCTCGTTGCCGGCGTCGCGCAGGGCCTGCAGTTCGCGCCGCAGATGGCCGCTGACCGGATTCCCTTCCCGATAACCCAGCGGCGCCAGCACCACGACCTGCTGATAGCCGGCCGCCATATCGGCATTGGTCATGGAGCGGATGCCGCCGTCCATGTAGGTCGCGCCGCCGATGGGCACGGCCGGCCAGGCGCCCGGCACGGCGCAGCTGGCGGCGATGGCATCGACGAAATCGACCTGGTCGGCGGCGCTGAAACCGCGCCCTTCGCCGGTGGTCGTGTCGACCGCGACCACCAGCAATGGACGGGAAGGCCAGTCGCTTGCGCCCAGACGGGCGGCGATGATGGCGCGGCGTTCCGCCAGTGTGGGCGTAGCGGAACGCTGCGCGTAGGCGCCGATGCGCCGGCGCGCCTGTTGCAGGTCCGCGCCCACTTTGGCGAACAGCTCGCGGTTCTTTTCGTCGGCGGCTTGTTGCGAGTACGGACGATATTGTTCGGCGCCCGTCCCTCCCAGTTGCGTCGCCAGCAGCTGCATGGGCGGGACGCCCAGCGCCAGCTGCGCGCCGGCGACGGAGCCTGCGGAGCAACCGATGAACAGGTCCGCCGCGGTGAGGTCGACGCCCTGGCGCGCCAGGCCCGCCAGGACGCCGATCTCCCAGGCCAGCCCGGTCACGCCGCCGCAGCCCAGTACCAGGCAGCGCTTCTTCTGCGGATGCGCCATTCAGGCTGTCTCGACGCGAGTGGCGGCGGACGGCTCGGTTTCGCCCTCGCCGGACGCCGGACGGTAGTGGTAGTCGCCCATGTCCGTCTTGCGCAGCATGTGCCAGTAGTCGTCGTTGCGGAAGGGAGTGGGCGCCACTACCTTGCCATGCGCGTTGCGGTACCAGTTGCTCATGCCCTTGTGGGTCCAGATCATGCGGTCATGGGCGGCCTGGACACGGGCGTTGTAGGCGTCGTGCCTGTCCCTGCGGACTTCGATCTCGAAGCGTCCGCCGGCCTTGTCCAGACCTTGCTGCAATAGGCCCATGACATAGCGCACCTGGGTCTCCAGCAGGGCGACGACGCTGCCGCCGTGGCCCAGGGCGGTGTTGGGGCCGGCCAGGATGAACAGGTTGGGGAAGCCCGGCGCCGCGACGCCCATGAAGGCCTCGGCCCCTTTTTCGTCCCAGGCTTCGCGGATCGAGCGCCCGCCGCGGCCATAGAGCTTGAACGAGGACAACAGGTTGATCGCGTCGAAACCGGTGGCGACCACCAGCACGTCCAGTTCGTGCGCCCGGCCGTTGTCGCCCACCACCGCGTTTTCCGTGACCCGGGCGATGCCGCCCGTGACCAGTTCGACGTGGTCCCGGGCCATGGTTCGGAACCAGCCGTTGTCCATCAGCATGCGTTTGCCGAAGGGAGGGTAGTCGGGCAGAACGTCCGGCAGCAGGTCCTGGCGGTCGCCGAGTTCCGCCTTGATGTAGCTGGTGAAGTGTTCGCGGTGCCTGTCGTTGATCTGATTGATGGCGCGCTCGGGGTGCGGCCATTGCGGATCGATCTGCAGCGTGGCGTGGACGCGGTCGTTGAAGATCCAGGCTAGCCGTTGGCGATACCACTCCTGGTAGTACGGCACCTCGCGCAGCAGGAAGCGGACGTCCTCCGGCACCGGCTTCTGGAATTTCTCGAAGGGCGCGGCCCATTGCTTGGAGCGCTGGAACACGGTCAGGGAGCGGACCTGGTCGGCGATTGCGGGAACGACCTGCATGGAGCTGGCGCCGTTGCCGATGATGCCCACGTTCTTGCCGCGCAGGTCCAGGCCTTCCGGCCAGTTGGCCGTATGGAAGCAGGGGCCCTTGAAGCTCTCCAGGCCGGGTATGGGGGGCAGCTTGGGCACGTTCAGCAGGCCCACCGCGCTAATGAGGATGTCCGCCACATAGTCCTGGACCTGGCCGTCCTGCCCGACCGTGCGTATGTTCCAGCACAGCGCGTCTTCGTCGTAGCGGGCGGACTCCACGCGCGTGTTGAAGCGGATGTTGGGGCGCACGCCATGCTGGTCGGCGACGCTTTCGAAATAGCCCTGGATCTCGCCTTGCAAGGCGAAGTAGCGCGACCAGTCGTGCTTGGCGAACGAATACGAGTAGATGTGGTTGGGGGTGTCCACGCCCGCGCCAGGGTAGCGGTTCTCGTACCAGGTGCCGCCGACTTCGGCGTTCTTCTCGATCACCACATACGGAATGCCCGCGCCTTGCAGGCGGATCGCGGCGCACAGGCCTGCCACGCCGGCGCCGATGACCAGCACCCGATAGCCTTGCGGCACCTGGAACGCATCGTGTTGCTCCAGCGCGAAGTCCGGGTCCAGGCCCAGCCAGGCGGCGATCATGGGGCCGTACGAGTCGGGCACATCTTCCCCGATGCTGGTGCGCAGCATGGCGACCAGCTGTTCATGCGCAGGCGCCGGCAGCTTGGGCTGCTGGCCGCGGCGGGTCAGCAGGATGGCCGAGTACGCGGCCTCGCGGATCTCTTCCTGCACGGCGTCCGGCAACCCGCCAGGGTCGTTGTCTTCCAGGCCGCGAATGCGCGAGCACTGGTAGCGCTCGGACAGCCATTGCGTGTCGCCCGTCAGGTGCACCAGCACCATGAGCAAGGTGGGGATGTTGGCGCTGGCCAGCGCGCGCTTGAGCGTGGCCTCCCACAGGTCGTTGCCGAACGGTGTTGCCGGAGCCGGGGTATCGCGATGCATGTAAGGGTCCTTCCAGGAGTGGCGTGGGGGGTGGGTTGCGGCCTACTCGGCGGTTGCGCCGGACTTCTTGATCAGCTCGGCCCATTTGGCGCTGTCGCTGACGATGAAGGCGCCGAAATCGCCCGGCTTGGTGAACAGGGCGTCCAGGCCCATTTTCTTGAACTGCTCCTGCACGTCGGGCGCCGTCTTCATCTTCTGCAGGGATGCCTGCAGCCTTTCGACGACCGCGGACGGCGTGCCGGCCGGGGCCACTATGCCCAGCCAGGGCATGGCGTCGTAGCCGGGCAGGCCGGACTCCTCGACCGTGGGCAGGTCGGGCAGCACCGAGGACCGCGTCTTGGTGGTGACGGCGAGCGGCCGTACCTTGCCGCTATCGAGGAAAGGCTGGGCGGCCGCGATGTCCACGAACAGCATGTCGACTTCGCCGCCAGCCAGGGAGGTCAACGCCGGAACGCTGCCCTTGTAGGGGATGTGGGTCATCTTCAGGCCGGTCAGCGCGGCGAACAGCTCGCCCTCCAGATGGTTGGACGTGCCGTTGCCGGAAGAGGCGAAGGTCGCCGATTTGCCGTCTTTCTTGAGCGCGGCGATCAGTTCCTTGACGCTGGACGCCTGCACCTGCTTGCCCGTCACCAGGACGTGCGGCACGCTGGCGATGAGCGAAACGGGCTGGAAGTCCTTGACCGGGTCGTAGTTCGCGGTGTTCTTGTACAGGCTGGGAGCGATGCCCAGGGACGATGCCGCCATCAACAGCGTGTAGCCGTCGGCCGGCGCCTTGGCCACGTAGGCCGAGGCGATCATGGTGCCGGCGCCGGGCTTGTTGACCACCACCACCGGCTGGCCCAGATCTGCCTGCAGCTTGGCCGCGACCTGTCGGGTCATCACGTCCGTGACGCCGCCGGGCGTGAAGGGCACCACGATGTTGATGGGCTTGTTGGGATAGTCCTGGGCGTGGGCGGCTGCGCCCGTGCAGATCAGGGTTGCGGCCAGGCAATGCGATAGCCATTTCATGAGTTTGTCTCCTGTGGTTTTCTAGGTGTGGCGTTCAGATGGAGCCTGCGCTGAGGCTCCGGTGCCGGATCAAGCCCCAGACCGTGTTGGCGTGGGGCATGTCCAGGTTCAACTTTGCTGCGATCTCGATCATGGCGCCGACCAGGGCGTCGGTTTCCAGCGGCTTGCCTTGCAGCGCGTCCTGCAGCATCGAGGTCTGGGCGGCGCCGGCGCTGGCGGCTGCCTGCATGCGTTGTTCCACGGTGACCGGCAGCTCGAGCCCGAGCGCCTGGCCCAGCGCCAGGTACTCGCCGAGCATGGCGCGCGCCAGTTTTCCGAGATATGGATCCTGGACCATGGCTTCCATGGTGGCGCGGGCCAGCACGCTCAAGGGGTTGAAGGTGGCGTTGCCCATCGCCTTGATCCAGACGGCTTGGTGGATGTCGCCGCTGACCTCGCATTGCAGGCCTGAAGCTTGCAACAGCCCGGCGAGCCGATTGGCCCGCGCAGACATGGAGCCGTCCGGTTCGCCGAGGATGAGATTGTTGCGGGCGTTCTGGGCCGCGATGCCAGGCGCGGTGGCGTTCGCCGCGATGTACACCACGGCGCCCAGCACCCGCTCCAAAGGCAGCGCTCGCCTGAGGGCGCCGCGGCCATCCACCGATTGCAGCGGCGTGTCGCCCAGGGGGCTGGCCAGCGTGGGCAGATACCACCAGGGGATGCCGTTTACGGCCGGCACCACGGCGCCCTGCGGCGCGAGCATCGGCGCCAGGTGCGCGGAGATATCGTCCAGCGCCTGTTGCTTGACCGCAAGAATCAGGTAGTCCGCGTCGCGCACCTGGCGCGGTTCGTCGGTGGCGCGCACCGGGTAGTGGCGCGTGACGCCGTTGACCGTCAAGCCGACGCCGTGCTGGCGCAGGGCGGCCAGCGTCTTTCCGCGGGCGATCATGGTCACCTCGCAACCTGCCTGGGCCAGGCGCGCGGCGAGCAGACAGCCGATCGCGCCCGCACCATATACCGCGACGCGGCATTGATGAGCATCTTTCATTTCTACTCTGCGAAAAAAGGGCCGCCGGGATGGCGGCGCGGTTGCCGCTATTCCTGGTATTCGGGCCGGATGCGTTGCAGCAGCCGGAGCAGGGGGGGCCAGTGCTTGTGGCGGGACGGGCGGTCCAGACGGTCGAACTGGCGGCCGACCTTCTCGGCAACTTCGGCTCCGGGCACAACCAGCGGCAGGCCGCCGGCCAGCGCCGCGACCTGCGCCTGGCAGGCGCGCTCCAGATAGAACATGGCGTCGAAGGCGTCCGGCACGCTGGCGCCGCAGACCAGCAGGCCGTGATTGCGCAGGATCATCGCGCTGTGGGAGCCGAGATCGGCGATCAGGCGCTGCTGCTCGTCCATGTCGAGCGCGACGCCTTCGTAGTCGTGATAGCCGATGCGGTTGTGAAAGCGCATGGCATGCTGCGAAATCATGAGCAGGCCAGCCTCTTGCGCGGACACCGCGATGCCGGCCGCGGTATGCGTATGCATGACGCAGGCCGCGTCGTGGCGGACGCGATGGATGGCGCTATGGATGACGAAGCCGGCGGGGTTGATGCCCAGGCCGGTCTGGTCCAGCAGGATGCCGCCGTCTATGTCCACCTTGACCAGGTTGGACGCAGTGATTTCGTTGAACATCAGGCCGTAGGCATTGATCAGGAAGTGCGGCTGGGCGCCGGGAACCCGGGCCGAGATATGCGTATAGATGTGGTCGGTCATGCGCATTTCGACAGCCAGGTTGTAGGCCGCGGCGAGATCCACGCGCACTGCCCATTCCTCGGCCGAAACCTGGTCCTTGATCGATGCCTCTTGCACGGCAGCTCCTCCGGTTTTGCATTCTTCTTGGTCTGGCCGGCGCCTCTGCTGCGTGGCCTCTTTCAAACGGAGTATAGGTTTTCCAGCCGCTGTCGACTAAGCAAACGTTTTGATGGAAACGCATAAATTCCATCAATCATTCGGCCATGCCGGCAGGCATGAAAAACCTTGATGGATATGCATAAAAACGTTTAGCTAGTGCGGCGAAATTCCGCTACCTATACTGATTTTCCTACCCATGGGCGCGGCGGCAAGGAGCCGGCGCGTCCTTGAAAAATCAGAATAGCCGGAGGCTGGATGGACGCTGCAGGAAACCGCGGGATCACGGATTTGCTCGATGAACAGGCGCTGTGCCACGGGCATAAGTTGGCGATCGTGCATGAGTACCACAACGGCGACATCAGCCAGTTGAGTTTCATCCAATTACGCGAAGCGGCCCGCGCATTTGCCGCGGGCTTGCAGGCGCGCGGCGTGAAGCCGGGCGACCGCGTATTCGTATTCATGGGCAACACGGCGGAGTACGTGCCGCTGTGGATGGGCCTGATGCTGGCAGGCGCCGTCATCGTGGCGGGCAACATCCATCTCACTGCGCCGGAAGTGGCCTATCAGCTTGAGCATTGCCAGCCCGCGCTGGCGCTGGTCGAGCCTGCGCATGAAGCGCTGGTTCGCGAAGTGTGCGCCGGGATGGACCAGGCGCCGGATATCGTGCCGGTGGCGCGCGGCAGCCTGGGGCAGGAAGGATTGAGCGGTGCGCTGGCTGCGGCATCCGCGGATTACCGGGCTCCCGAGCTGTGCAGCGACGACCTTGCCCAGATCCTGTACACCTCGGGCACGTCGGCGCGGCCCAAGGGCGTGATGCTCACCCACGCCAATCTGCTCTGGTGTGGCCAGGCGGGCGCAGCCAACAGCGGCATTGGCCGCGCTGACCGCGTGTTCAACAACAAGCCGCTGTTCCACGCCAACTGCCAGGAAACCGTGCTGTCCTGCCTGACCGCGGGCGCCACCGCGGTGATCGGGGAACGCTATAGCGCCACGCGCTACCTGCGCCAGCTCATCGAACACCGCATCACGATCTGCAGCCTGTCCGGCATGCTGTGCCGAACCTTGTTGAACCAGCCGGCCACGCCATTCGATACAGCGCATCAGGTGCGGTACGCGGGCTATGCCATCAATATTTCGGAAGCCGAGATCGCGGCGTTCATCGAGCGTTTCCGCATCCCGCTGCGCAATGGCTATGGGCAGTCGGAGACCATGCTCTACATCACCTTGCAGCCGCATGCCTCGCCGTCCGCCTATCCGTCCATCGGGCGCGCCACGCCCGACCGCGAAGTGTTCGTGGTCGACGACGACAACCGGCCGGTCGCCATAGGCGCAGTGGGCGAGATCGTGGTGCGCGGACGTCCTGGGCGCACGCTGACCCTGGGCTACTACCGCGACCCGGCTGCGACGCAGGCCGTGTTCGAGGGCGGCTGGCTGCACACGGGGGATCTCGGCTACCAGGACGCCAAGGGCAACTTCTTTTTCTTCGGCCGCAAGAAGGAGGTGATCAAGCGGGCCGGCGAGAATATCTCGGCCGCGGAAGTGGAAGAGGCCCTGATGGGGCATCCGGCCGTGCGCGACGTGGCCGTGGTGGGCATACCCGATCCGGTGCGCGACCAGTCGGTCAAGGCTTTCGTCGTGCTGCACGCAGGGCACCAGGCGGATGCGGATGCCATCAAGACCTATTGCGCCGGGCGGCTGGCGTACTTCAAGGTGCCCGAGCACGTGCAGTTCATGGCTGAGCTGCCGCGCAACGCCAGCGGCAAGGTGCAGAAGCGCGCGCTGCTCGACGCCTGAACGCGGCCGCGAGTTCTCAGGCGTGGCCGGTAGCCGCCTTGCCCAGCCGGGCTAGGGCTTCGGCGACCTGATGGACGACGGACTGGCCCTGGTTGCGGTGGATGGCGATGGTGAACTCCAGCGTCAGCGGCGTCAGCGCCGGGTCCACCAGCACCAGGGTGCCGGCGCGAACTTGTTCGGCCACCATCATTTCCGGCAACTGCGCGATGCCGCCGCCCGCCTCGACGACTTCGATCAGGCTGTTCAGGCGATTGCAGCTGCAGATGTTGTCCAGGTTGGCGCCCATGTCGCGCAACTCGTCCTGCGCCGGGCCAAAGAAGCCCGACGGACGCGATACGCACCACAGCGGCTCGGTTTGCAGTAGCGATTGCATGCTGCGAGGCTTGCCTTCCGCGTCGCTGAGCAGCCGGGACGAGACCATCCACGACATGCGGGTCGTGCCCAGCGATTCGCAGATGAACTGGTCGTCGCGCAGATGATTGGCCATGATGGCAATGTCCAGCGCGCCGGACGTCAGGTGTTCCTGCAGCTTGATCGCCAGGTCCAGCTCGATCTCGTAGGAAACGCGCGGCAGGGCGCGGCGCAGCTCGGGCACCACGCGTGAAAACCAGGTCATGGAAATCTCGCCCATGCCGATGCGCACCGTGCCGGCCGCGTTGTTGACGGCCTCCGCGTCGGTGAAGGCGTCTTCCACCGCCAGCAGCAGCGGTTCCACGCGTTCGACGAAGCGGCGCGCGGGCACCGTCAGTTCCAGCCGGCGGCCGCGCTTTTCGAAGAGCGGAAAGCCCAGCGACTGCTCCAGCTCTTTCATGCGCGCCGAGACGGCGGGTTGGGAAGTGTGCAGCCGTTCGGCCGCGGCGCGGAAGCTGCCCAGCTTGGCGATCTGGCACAGGGTTTCGGCGTTGGTCAGATTCGGACGGGGCATGGGCGAATGTCGTGGTTTTTGCGCGGTATGTTAAAGGAAATCGTCAGGAAATCCCGCCTGGCTCGGTGAAATCCGCCATTTCCCCCCGCCAGGCCCGCCGATAAACTGGCCGCTCGCCATCCTAACGAGACAGCCATGAGACATCTACTTCCCGCCCTGGGCGCCGCGCTTGCCTTCACGCTCGGCGCGCAGGCATCGGCCCAGCAAGCCCAGCCCGCGGCCTCCGTGCCGCGCGATCCGTTCTTCTGGCTGGGCGAGATCAACAAGGCCACTGCCGTCATCAACACGGACGAGGGGCTGCTGGACAAGTCCATGGCGCCGCGACTGGCGGCCGGCGTGGCCAAGGTGATCAACGACGGCAACCAGCCGGGCGCCAAGCGCCCGGCCAGCGTCATCACCTTCGAGCCGCTGCTGATCAAGGCGGCGGGCGAGGATGTGACGCTGCTGCACGCGGGGCGCTCCAGCCAGGACATGCACGCGACCTACCGCAGCGCCATCCTGCGCGACAAGCTGCTGGACTTGGCGGCCCAGCTGAACGCCACCTCCACCACGCTGGTGGAACTGGCGGGCAAGCATGCAGCTACCATCGTGCCGAACTACACCAATGGCGTGGCGGCGCAGCCTAACAGCTATGGGCACTATCTGCTGGGGCAGGCCGCCGGCCTGGCCCGCGACGCCCAGCGCATCCGTGAGGCCTACGTGCGCATCGACCGTTCGCCGATGGGCACGACGGTGCTCAACGGCACCAGCTGGCCGCTGGACCGCAAGCGCATGGCGCAGTACCTGGGCTTCGCCGCACTGGTGGACAACGCCTATGACGCCTCGCAGATCTCGTCCATGGATCAGCCGGTGGAAGTCGCCTCTATCGTCACCAGCATTGCGCTGCGCACCGGCAATTTCGTCGAGGACGTGATGACCCAGTACGCCCAGCCGCGTCCCTGGATCCTGCTGGAAGAGGGGGGCGGCAACACCTACGTGTCCAGCGCCATGCCGCAGAAGCGCAATCCCGGCCTGCTCAACGATACCCGCAGCGATGCCTCCACGGCCGTGACGCTGGCCATGGGGCCGGTGGTGCAGACGCACAACATCACGCCGGGCATGAGCGATCCGAAGGACGTGAAGCAGAATTCCGCCATGGTGGATGCCGGGATTTCGGCGCTCAAGCGCTGGGACCGGGTGTTGAAGGCCATGGTCCTCAGCCCCGACCGCGCGCTGGAAGAACTGAACAGCGACTGGACGGCCTCGCAGGAACTGGCCGACGTGCTGATGCGCAAGTACAAGCTGCCGTTCCGCGACGGCCACCATTTTGCGTCCGAGGTCGTCAGCTACGCCAAGGCCAACAACATCAAGCCGCTGGACTTCCCGTATGAGCAGGCGCGCCGTATCTATGCGGACGCCATGAAGGACTCGAAGTACGGCAACGAACTGCCGATGAGCGAGGCGGAGTTCCGCTCCACGCTGGATCCCGTGGCCATCGTCAAGAACCGCGCCACTTCGGGCGGTCCGCAGCCGGCGGAAATGGAGCGCATGCTGAAGGAAGCGCGCGCGCAGCTGGCTGAGCAGGACGCCTGGATCAAGGCGCGTCGCGCCCACATCAACGATGCGCTGGCGGAGCTGGACAAGAAATTCGGCGCGCTGGTGGCCAGCGCGCCGAAGCAGTAGAACCTGCGGGAAGAGCGCTTCCCGGCGGCTGCCGGGAAGCCCCGCTCAGCCGCGGGCCGGGAAGGGCGCGGCGAAGCGGCGCAGCCGCAACGCGTTGCTCAGCACGAACACGCTGGACAAGGCCATCGCGCCCGCCGCGAACACCGGAGACAGCAGGCTGCCGTTGACCGGATACAGCAAGCCCGCCGCTACCGGGATCAGCGCCACGTTGTAGGCAAACGCCCAGAACAGGTTCTGCTTGATGTTGCGGATGGTGGCCTTGGACAGCGCGATGGCGTTGGGCACACCGCCCAGGTCTCCCGACATCAGCACCACGTCGGCGGCTTCGATGGCGATGTCCGTGCCGGTGCCGATGGCCAGGCCGACGTCCGCTTCGGCCAGGGCCGGCGCATCGTTGATGCCGTCGCCCACGTAGGCGATGGGACCGTACTGCTGCTTCAGGCGCTGCACCGCCGCGACCTTGCCGTCGGGCAGCACTTCGGCGACGACTTCGTCGATGCCGAGCTGGCGGGCGATGGCCTCGCCGGTGCGGCGGTTGTCGCCGGTGATCATCGCGACCTTCAGCCCCAGGTCATGCAGGGCGCGGATCGCGGCGGCCGTGGTTTCCTTGATGGGGTCAGCCACGGCGATCATGGCGGCCAGCTGGCCGTTGATGGCGGCGTACAGCGGCGTCTTGCCTTCGTCGCCCAGGCGCGCGGCGTCCGAACCGAAGGACTCGACGCTCAGGCCCAGTTCGCGCATGAAGCGGTCGGCGCCGATCTCGACCAGGTCGCCGTCGACCCGGGCGCCGACGCCAAAGCCGGTGATCGATTCGAATTGCGAAATCGAGCCCAGCGCAATGTTCTCGGCGCGCGCCGCATCCACGATGGCTTGGGCGATCGGGTGTTCCGACTTGGCCTCGACGGTGGCAACCTTGCCCAGCACCGCAGCGCGGTCGAAGCCCTGTGCAACGATCAGGTCGGTCAGCTCGGGACGGCCCTTGGTCAGCGTGCCGGTCTTGTCCACGGCCACGACCTGCGCGTCCTTCAGCGATTGCAGCGCTTCGCCCTTGCGGAACAGCACGCCCATCTGCGCGGCGCGGCCCGTGCCCACCATGATGGAGGTCGGCGTGGCCAGGCCCATGGCGCAGGGGCAGGCGATGATCAGCACGGCCACGGCATTGACCAGCGCGAAGGTCAGGGCGGGTTCGGGGCCGAACGTCAGCCAGATGATGAAGGTCACGACGGCCGCCGCCATGACGGCAGGCACGAACCACATGGTGATGCGGTCCACCAGAGCCTGGATCGGCAGCTTGGAGCCTTGCGCCTGTTCGACCATGCGGATGATCTGCGCCAGCAGCGTGTCGCCGCCGACCTTGGTGGCGCGGAACGTCAGCGCGCCGTTCTGGTTGACGGTGCCGCCGACCACTTCGGAGCCGGGCTGCTTTTCGACGGGCACGGGCTCGCCGCTGATCATGGACTCGTCGATGAAGCTGTTGCCTTCCACCACCTCGCCATCCACCGGGATGCGTTCGCCGGGGCGGACTTCGATCAGGTCGCCCGCCACCACTTCCTCGATGGCGAGTTCCAGCGTCGCGCCGTTGCGCACGACGCGCGCGGTCTTGGCCTGCAGGCCGAGCAGGCGCTTGATGGCCTCGGACGTATTGCCTTTGGCGCGTGCCTCCATGTAACGGCCCAGCAGGATCAGCGCCACGATGACCGCGGCGGCCTCGTAATAGACGTTGACGGTGCCGGCGGGCAGCAGTCCGGCCGCGAAGGTGGCGACCACCGAATAGGCATAGGCGGCGGACGTGCCCACCGCCACCAGCGAGTTCATGTCGGGCGCGCCGCGCAGCAGCGCGGGGATACCTTTCTTGAAGAAGCGCAGGCCGGGGCCGAACAGCACGATGCTGGCCAGCACGAATTGCAGGTACCAGCTGTTCTGCGTGCCGATGGTTTCGGCGATGACGTGGTGGAACGCCGGCACGATGTGCGCGCCCATTTCCAGGATGAACACCGGCAGCGCGAAGATCGTGGCGACGGTCAGCGCGCGCTTCAGTGACTTCAGCTCGGCGGCCTGGCGTTCGGCCACGGCGTCGGTGTCGCTGGCTTCGGCGGCCAGGGGCTTGGCTTCGTAGCCGGCCTTGGCCACCGCCTGGATCAGGGCGCTGGCGGGCACGCCGCCGGCCGCGGTGATGCTGGCGCGCTCGGTAGCGAGGTTGACGCTGGCGCTGCTGACGCCGGGCACCGCCTTCAGGGCTTTTTCGACGCGGCCCACGCAGGAGGCGCAGGTCATGCCGGTGACCGACAGTTCGATCGTGGTTTCGGCGACGGCGTAACCCGCCTTCTGCACCGCCTGCACGGCGGCGGCGACGTCCGGCGCCCCTGCAAACGTGATGTCGGCGCGTTCGGTCGCCAGGTTGACGCTGGCCTGGTTGACGCCCGGCACGGCCTTCAAGGCCTTTTCGACCCGGCCCACGCACGAGGCGCAGGTCATGCCTTCGATAGGCAGGCTGACCGCGACGCTGTCTGCTGGGATGGCACTCATATCCGCTCCTTGAAAACTTGGAATTTCCTGCTGATGGGTGTCACTATAAAGATTCCAATGATGTCAAGGTCAAGCGTTTGATCGGACGAGTTTTGACCTGGCTCAGCCCAGTCTGCCCAAGGCGGGGAAGGTCAGCAGCATCCAGATGGCGAAACGGGCCAATTGGCCGGTGGCGATGGCCCAGCCCATCACGATCAGGATCAGCCCGGTCAGGATCCGCAGGATCCGGCCGGCGCGTTGCAGGCCCTGCATGCGGCGCAGGAAGGGGCTCATGAACCAGGCTGCCGCTAAAAAGGGGACGCCCAGTCCCAGTGCGTAGACGCCCAGCAGGGCCACGCCCTGGCCCACACTGGCCGAGGCCGCGCCCAGCGCCAGGATGCCGGCCAGGATCGGGCCGATGCAAGGCGTCCAGCCGAATCCGAACGCGGCGCCCAGGATCGCGGCGCTGCCGGGGCTGCCCTGGCCCGCCGGATCGAACCGGTAATAGCGCTGCGCCCAGGCGGGCAGGCGCAGGACGCCCAGCAACATCAAGCCCGCCAGCGCGATGATGGCGCCTGCGGCCAGGTTCAGTTCGTAGCGGTAGGACAGCAGCAGGCGGCTCAGCGCCGTGACGCTGGCCCCGAAGATGACAAAGACAGTAGAGAAGCCGGCGACGAAGCAGGCCGCCAGCCCCAGCATGCGCCAGCGCAGCGCACGGCCATCATCCGCGGACGCGCCGGATCCGCCCGCGATGTAAGACAGATAGCCTGGCACCAGCGGCAGCACGCAAGGCGACAGGAACGATGCGGTCCCCGCGATGAAAGCGGTGGCCAAGCCGATGAGGGACAGGTCAAGCATGACGGGCCGCCGCGATCATGGCGCAGCGCCTTCGCGCTGGCGCTGGCGGGCCAGCGTGATGCCCTCATTGACGGTGCGCGCCATGTCGCTGCCGGCAGGCAGCCTGGCCAGCAGGCGTTGCCAGAAATCGATGGCCGCCGGGAAATCGCGCTGGTCAAAGCGGCTTGCGCCCGCCAGCATCAGGGCCAGCGGCTCCTCGGGGTTGAGGTCCAACGCGCGCCGCAACAGCTGGTCAGGCTGTCCGCCGAAACCCCGGTTGGCGCTGAGCACCAGCGATTCGGCGTACTCGGCCAGGGCTGCCGGGTTGCTGTCCACCACCGGCGCGGCCCGGGCAAAGGACTGGACCGCGTCGGCGTGCCGGCCGAAGTAGCGGTGGGAACGGGCCAGCATCAGCCACCCCTGATAGTCGTCGGGATTGCTCGCCAGGCGGGTCTCAAGTTTGGCCACCATGGCCCGGATGTCGGCGGCGGTGACCTCGGGTTGTGCGACAGGCGCCTGAGGCGGGGCGATGGCGGCGGGGTTGCCCAGCGCCACATAGGCAATTATGGCGGCCAGAGGCAGCGCGAGGGCCAGGCTCGCAGGCAGCAGCCGGCCGGGGTTCGTCGCCGCGGCACGGTCTTGCGTTTCGCCGGCTTCTTCCAGCGCCAGCCGCTGTAGCTCGGTGCGCGCTTCGGCGAAGGCGTCTTGCGAGAGGATGCCGTTGGCGCGGTCCCGCTCCAGCTCGCGCAGCTGGTCGCGCAGCACCGCCACGTTCGCCGCCCGGCGCTTGTTGGCGGCGTTGGCGGCGGGCGCACGTCGCAGGGCGGCGATCAGCCATAGGGTGACGACGGCGGCCATCAACGCGGCCGACAGATAGAAGAGCTGAGTCATGTTCCAGATCCTTTTTCAGCGTCGACGCCGAGCAGGGCGTCGGCAGCCCGGCGCTCGGCAGGCGTCAGCGCGGGGCGGCGCTGGCGCAGCCTGCGACGGCGCAAGGTCAGGGCCAGCGCGGCCAGCCCGGCGGCCAGCAGCGCAGCCGGGCCGAACCAGAGCAGCAGCGTGGAGGCTTTCAGGCGTGGCCGGTAGAGGATGAAGTCGCCGTACCTGGCCTCCATATAGGCCAGTATGTCGGCCTCGGATTTTCCGGCGTCCAGCTGCTGACGGATCTCGCGGCGCAGATCGACGGCGAGGTCGGCGCGCGAGGCGGCAATGGATTCGTTCTGGCAGACCAGGCAGCGCAGTTCCGAGGCGATCTCGGTGACGCGGCGGTCGTCAGTCGAGCCTTGGGCGCCCGCGCCGTAGCCCAACGCCAGCGATAGCGCGAATACGCGCAGGAGTATCTTCATTGCAGCCCCCGGATCAGCGGAAGCAGGGTGTCGCGCAGCGATTCGCGCGTCACCGGGCCGATGTGCTTGTAGCGGATGGTCCCGGCCTGGTCGATGACGAAGGTCTCCGGCACGCCGTAGACGCCGTAGTCGATGCCGACCTTGCCGTCGGTGTCGGACACGGACGCCTCGTAGGAATCGCCGTTGCGCGCCAGCCAGGCGATGGCTTCGTCCCGTATGTCCTTGTAGTTCAAGCCTATGACAGGCACGCCGTGCTGCGACGACAACTCCTGGATATAGGGGTGTTCCGTCAGGCAGGCATAGCACCAGGACGCCCAGACGTTCAGCACCCATACCCGGCCTTTCATGCTCTCAGGCGTGAAGGTCTTCTGGGGCTCATGCAGTTCGGGCAGGGCAAACGCGGGCGCGGGCTTGTCGATCAGCGGCGACGGCACTTCGGACGGGTTTAGGGTCAGGCCTATTCCTAGAAAGAACACCAGCACCACGAAGCCCGCCAGGGGCCAGATGTAGCGGCTCATGGCCGGGCCTCCGCCGGCGCCTGCGGTACTGCGCGTTGCGGCTGTTTTTTCTCGCGGCGCTTCAGGCGGTAGCGCGGATCGCTGATCGCCAGCAGCCCGCCCAGGGCCATGAGGATGCAGCCGCCCCAGATCCAGTCGACGAACGGCTTGTAGTACAGGCGCACGCTCCAGGCGCCTTGCTCCATGGGTTCGCCCAGGGCGACGTAGACATGGCGCAGGCCGTTGGCGGCGATGGCCGCCTCCGTCATCGGCAGCGCCGAGGACGCATAAGTGCGCTTTTCTGGATGCAGGTCGCGCAGGCGCTTTTCGCCGCGGTAGAGCGCGAAGGTGCCCATATCGGATTCGTAGTTCGGGCCGCGCACGCGCGCCACGCCCTTGAATTCGACGCGATACGAAGCCACTGGCGCGCTTTGCCCGGGCTGCATCAGCAGATCCTGTTCGGTCTCGTAGCTGCCCACCAGCGTAACCCCCGTGACGAACACCGCCACGCCCAGGTGAGCCAGATGCATGCCCAGCCAGCTGCGTGGCTGGCGCCACCAGCGGTCGCGGGTCGCGCGGATGCGCTTGACGACGTCGACGGCGATGGCGGTCGCCAACCACGCGGCCAGTCCCAGCCCCAGCGCCGTGCCTCCGGACCAACGCTCGAAGAGCAGGGGAACGCCCACGCCCGCCAGCACGGCCAGCGCCGCGGGAATCGACAGGCGTTTGAGCAGGCTGCCAGCATCGGTCGATTTCCAGTTGGCCATGGGCCCCACCGCCATGAGCAGCAGCGCGGGCACCATCAGCGGCACGAAGACCGCGTTGAAGTAGGGTGGTCCGACCGACAGCTTGCCCAGGCCCAGCGCGTCGATGAGCAGCGGATATAGCGTGCCCAGCAACACGCTCGCGGCGGCAACCGCCAGCAGCACGTTGTTGACCAGCAATAGCGATTCGCGCGATACGAACGCGAACTGGCCGCCGTGGCCGATCCGGGGCGCGCGCAGGGCATACAGGAACAGAGAGCTGCCGACCGTGGCGGTGAACAGCGCCAGGATGAATACGCCGCGCGCCGGGTCCGTCGCGAACGCATGCACCGAGGTCAGCACGCCCGAACGCACCAGGAACGCGCCCAGCAAGGCCAGCGCAAACGTGCCGATCGCCAGCAGCACGGTCCAGCTCTTGAAGCTGCCGCGCTTTTCGGTCACGGCCAGCGAGTGGATCAGCGCCGTGCCGGCCAGCCAGGGGATGAAGGAGGCGTTTTCCACCGGGTCCCAGAACCACCAGCCGCCCCAACCCAGCTCGTAGTAGGCCCACCAGCTGCCGACCGCGATGCCCAGCGTCAGGAACAGCCAGGCCGCTGTGGTCCATGGGCGCGACCAGCGGGCCCAGACCGCGTCCAGATTGCCCGACAGCAGCGCGGCGATGGCGAACGCAAACGCCACCGAGAACCCGACATAGCCCATGTACAGCAGCGGCGGGTGGAAGATCAGGCCGATGTCCTG
Source organism: Achromobacter aegrifaciens (assembly GCF_902859735.1). Classification (GTDB taxonomy): domain Bacteria; phylum Pseudomonadota; class Gammaproteobacteria; order Burkholderiales; family Burkholderiaceae_B; genus Achromobacter; species Achromobacter aegrifaciens. The sequence continues at coordinate 692,558 of NZ_CADIJY010000001.1, forward strand.
CAGCAGCGTGTTCAGGTCCAATCCGTCAGCCGGGGCCGGGACCAGGCGTTCGAACGGATTCGACGTCAGCAGCACGAACAGCAGGAAGCCCGCGCTGATCAGGCCCAGCACGCCGAGCACGCGCGCGACCATGGCGTCGGGCAACTGCCGCGAAAACAGGCTGACCGCGCCGGCCCAGCCCGTCTGCATGAACATCCATAGCAGCAGCGAGCCTTCATGCCCGCCCCAGGTCGCCGCGATGCGGTAGAACAAGGGCAATTGGGAGTTCGAGTTGTAGGCCACATAGGCCACCGAATAGTCCTTGGCCGCGAAAGACCAGATCAGCGCCCCAAGGCTGAACGAAACCAGCAGGAACTGGATCTGCGCGGCGGGCCGCGCAATGGCGATCCAGTCCGCGCGGTCCAGGGCCGCGCCGCGCAGCGCGAGCGCACCTTGCACCAGCGCCACGAACAGCGTCAGGATCAGGGCGAAATGAGCGAGTTCCGGAATCATCGGGAGCGGGCCTCCTGGGGGGCGGTCTTCGGTGCGGCCTGCGATACGGCCTGATCGATCGCGTGCTGCGCCTCGGGGGGCATGTAGTTCTCGTCATGCTTGGCCAGCACCTCGTCGGCGCGGAACAGGCCATCGCCGTCCAGCCGGCCCTGCGCCACGACGCCCTTTCCTTCGCTGAACAGGTCCGGCAGGATGCCTTCATAGGCCACGCGGACGGTGTGGGCCGTATCGGTCACGACGAAACGGACGGTGAGCGAGCCCGGCGTGCGCTGCACGCTGCCGCCTTCGACCATGCCGCCCACGCGGAAGGCGCGTCCAGCCGGCGCTTCGTTATTGCTGACCTGGGTGGGCGTGTAGAAGAACACCAGATTGCTCTGGAAGGCGTTGAGCACCAGCGCGCTGGCCACGCCCACCGAGGCCAGCTCGCCCAGGACGAGCCACAAGCGACGTGTCCGCTTACTCATCGCCGCCCTCCCGCCATTGAACGGGGGGCGGCCCCGCCAGGATTGCGCGGCGGCGGCGCGCCAGCAGCAGCTGTTCGCTGCCCAGCAGGAACGCCGTCATCAGCAGCGATCCCCACACGTAAAGCGCATAACCGCCCATGGCGAGGAACTCGCCCAGACTGGACCAGTGCATCATTCGCTACTCCATTGTTCGCGGATCCAGGCCGCGTGCCGCTCGCGCTCGAGCACGATGCAGCGCAGGCGCGCCAGCGCCGTTGCGATGCTGTACATCCACGCGGCCAGGGACATCAGCAGCATGCCGGCGAGCATGATGCCGGCCATGCTTGGTGCGGCGGTCAGCGAGACCGAAGCGCCCTGGTGCAAGGTGCTCCACCATTGCACCGAGAAATAGATGATGGGAATGTTGACCACGCCGGCCAGCACCAGCACCGATCCGGCGCGGTCGGCGCGCTGCGGATCGTCGATGGCGGCCCTCAACGCGATATAGCCCGCGTACAGGAACAGCAGGATCAATTCCGAGGTCAGCCGCGCATCCCAGACCCACCAGGCGCCCCACATGGGCTTGCCCCATAGCGCGCCGGTCCACAGCGAAAGAAACGTGAACAACGCGCCGGTGGGTGCCAGCGCGGCGATCATCATGGCTGACAGCCTGCTGTTGAAAACCAGGTGGACCAACGCCCAGAACGCCATCACCAGATAAACGAACATCGACATCCAGGAGACCGGGACATGGACGAAGATGATGCGGTAGCCCTGGCCCTGCTGAAAATCGGCGGGCGCGGCGATAAAGCCGATATAGAGGCCGGCCGCGGCCAGCAGGACCGCGGCCGTGGCGAACCAGGGGATTGCTTTTCCGGCCAGGGGATAGAAGGCCTTGGGCGAGGCATAGTGAAACCAGCGGATCATGGGTTCCTCATTCAAGCGAGATGCGTAGGGCGGCGGCCGCGCCCAGCGGCGCGAGGAACAGGGACAAGGCCAGCACGGCGCCCAACAGCGACAGGTGCGCATTCGCGCCCAGGCCGCTTTGCGCTGCCTGCACAGCGCCCGCGCCGAATACCAGAATGGGAATGAAGAGGGGCAGCACCAGCAGGGCCAGCAGCGCGCCGCCGCCGCGCGCGGTCAGGGTGAGCGCCGCGCCTATGGCGCCGATCAGGCCAAGCGCGGGCGTGCCGATGGCCAGGCCCAGCGTCAGGATCAGAAGGGCGGCGGCATCCAGGCCGAATTGCAGGCCCAGCACGGGCGCAAGCAAGGTCAGCGGCAAACCGGACAGCAGCCAGTGGGCCGCTGCCTTGCCCAGCACGATCACCGGCAAGGGCGCGGCGGACAGTATCAACTGCTCCAGTGAACCGTCGCGATGGTCTGCCTCGAACAGGCGGCCCAGCGACATCAGGCAGGACAGCAAGGCCGTCACCCAGAGCACGCCTGGCGCAATGACGCGCAGCGTTTCCCGTTCGGGGCCGACCGCCAGGGGAAACAGGCTGGCAGCCACCAGGAAGAAGGCCAGCGGCGTCAGCGTGTCGCTGGCGCGCCGTTGGGCGATGCGCAGGTCGCGCAGCGCAATGGCTGCGAGCAATTTCGGCATGGAACTCATGCGCTAGGAGCCAAGCCGGATCTGCTTGTGCGCATGGTCCAGCGCGATCGCCTGATGGCTCGTCGCCACGATCGCGCCGCCATCGCGCAGATGGCGATCCATGGCGCGCGCCAGCCACGCGTGAGCGGTGGCGTCCAGGGCGGTCACGGGTTCGTCGAGAATCCAGAGGGGGCGGAATTCGGCAAGCAGGCGGGCGAGGGCCGCCCGCCGCCTCTGGCCAGCCGACAGGGCGCGGATAGGAAGATGCTGCTTGTCGTCGAGTCCTGCTTCGTGCAGCGCGGAGGCAATCGCCGCGGGACGCTCCGCGTGTCCGCTTGCGGCCTGTAGCGCCCGCAGATTCTGGATAGCGCTGAGTTCACCATTGAGGCCGTCGGCATGCCCCAAATAGAAGAACTGGCTGCGATAGTTGCTGCCAAGTTGCGAAATGCCGAGTCCCTGCCACAGCACCTTGCCGCGAGCGGGCTGCGCCAAGCCCGCCAGAATGCGCAGCAGGCTGGTCTTGCCGCTGCCGTTGCGTCCGTGGACGAAGAGGCATTCGCCGGGCGCCACCTGCAAGGCCAGTTGCTTGAACAGCGGGCGCTCCGCGCGCATGCAACCAAGATCCATCGCTTCAAGCATTGCCGCTCCGCCGCTCTGTGGACAAAGGGGCCACTATAGGGAGGCGCGTCTGACCGTCACATTGCTGGCGGTTTACATTCCTGTAATGTTCGGACGGAAACGGCCGTGTTTCAGCACAGATCGCGCGGATGCGGGCGTAGCAGTTGGAAAAGTTCTGGCCGACGCCGCGAGTTGCGGCGCCGGCGATACTTAGAACCAGATGCGCACGCCGGCCAGGATCGCGCGTTCGGAACGGCTTTCTCCGGCTTCGCTGGCGTAGCTGGCGGTCTTGCCGAACTTGCGTCCGAACGACACGCCGACATACGGGGCGAATTCGCGCGTGACCTCGTAGCGCAGCCGCAAGGAGAACGATGCGTCCGACAGCCCGGAACCCACGCCGCGTTCCTCGTCATTCTTGCCGTTCAGGCTGGCTTCGATTTCAGGCGTCAGGATCAGGCGCTGCGTGAGCAGCAGGTCGTATTCCGCCTTCAGCGCCAGCGCGGTTCTGCCGGATCCGCCGACGTAGCCGGTGATTTCGGTTTCGATGCCGTAGGGCGCCACGCCTTGCACGCCGAACGCCGCCCAGTTGCGCTTCGGTCCCGTGCCGAAATCGCGCCGCGCACCGAGTTGCAGGTCCCAGAACGGCGAGATCGTGTGGCTCCAGAAGGCCTCGATCTTGGCGTCCGTGCTGCCGTTCAGGCGATCGCCTTCGCTTTTGATCCACAGCTTGTTCAGATCGCGGCCGATCCAGAACTGGCCGTCCCATTGCAGGCTGGTCTGTTCGTTGCGGTCGTAGGCGACGCCGAGCTTGTCGAACAGCAGGTGGCTGGTGACGACGTTGTCCATCATGTGCGGATGGATGCGGTAGGCGGCGTAGCGCTGCTCCGTGCTGCCGTCGCTGGAGGGCAGGGATCCCACCGGCGGGCCTTTGGGCGGGGATTCGTCCATGCCGGGCATGGCGCCGTGATCCATGCCCGGCATCGAACTGTGATCCATGCCTTGCATCGAGCCGTGGTCCATGCCTTTCATTGAACCGGGGGCCATGCTCTTCGTCGAGGTCGGATTCTGACCCTGCGTCGATCCATGGTTCATGCCAGGCATCGAACTGTGGTCCATGCCTTGCATCGAGCCATGGTCCATGCCGTCCATCGTTCCGGCCGGCGCCTGCGCCTGGGCCAGTCCGGATGCGGCCGCAAGAAGGGCGGCGCCCGCGACGAGCCCGGACCAGTGCATTCTGGATGTCGTTGTTCTCATTATTCCCCCTATTCCACGACGACCGCGCGGAACATGCCGGCCTCCATGTGGAACAGCAAGTGGCAGTGATAGGCCCAGTTGCCGCGCGCGTCCGCGCTGACGCGGTAAGTGAGGCGCTGCGCCGGGTTCAGGCTGATCGTGTGCTTGCGCACCTGGAAATTGCCGTCGGCGGATTCGAGGTCGCTCCACAAGCCATGCAGGTGGATGGGGTGCGTCATCATGGTGTCGTTGACCAGCACGAAGCGCACGCGCTCGCCATACTGGAGCACGATGGGCTTGGCCTCAGTGAACTTCAGCCCGTTGAACGACCACATGTAGCGGTCCATGTTGCCGGTCAGGTGCAGTTCGATCTCGCGAGTCGGCGGGCGGTTGTCCGCGGGTTCGACCATGGAGTGCAGGTCCGCATAGGTCAGCACGCGGCGGCCATTGTTGCGCAGGCCCACGCCTGGATCGTCCAGCCGGGTCGAAACGATGTCAGGCACCATGGAGTTGGCGGGACTGTACTCGGCGGGGTAGGGATGCTTGACCTCGACCATGCCGCCTTCGTTGCCGCCCGCGCCATGGTTCATGCCTGCCATTCCTGCCATGCCGGCGTGGTCCATGCCGGCCATGGAGCCGTGATTCATGCCGCCCTGAGCGCCATGGTTCATTGCACCCTGAGCGCCGTGGTCCATTCCCCCCGCTTGCGAGCCGCCCATGTCCATGCCGGGCATGTCGTGCGCCATGCCCATGTCCATCATGGTCAGCACCTGCACCGGGTCCAGCGCCGGGATCTCGGCCTGCATGCCCTCGCGCGGGGCCAGCGTGCCGCGCGCATAGCCGGAGCGGTCCATGGCCTGCGAAAAGATCGTGTAGGCGCGCTCGTCCTGCGGTTCGACGATGACGTCATAGGTCTCGGCCACAGCGATGCGGAACTCTTCCACCTCCACGGGCCGCACGGCCAGGCCGTCGGCGGCCACCACCGTCATCTTCAGTCCGGGGATGCGCACGTCGAAGTAGGTCATGGCCGACCCGTTGATGAAGCGCAGGCGGATCCGTTCGCCCGGACGGAACAGGCCGGTCCAGTTGCCGGCCGGCGATTTGCCATTGGTAAGGAAGGTATAGGTTGCGCCCGAGACGTCGGCCAGGTCGGTCTGGTTCATGCGCATCTTCTGCCACATGAGCCGCTCGTTCAGCGCATTCTTCCAGCCGGATTTTTCGGCGTCGTCGATCAGGCTGCCGACGGTGGGCTGGATGTAGTTGTAGTAGTCGGGCATCACCTTGAGCTTGCGGAACACGCTCATGGGATCCTCGTCGGTCCAGTCGGACAACAGCACCACATAGTCGCGGTCCGCGCGCACCGGGTCCGGGCGCTTGGGGTCGATGACGATGGCGCCGTACAGTCCCGTTTGTTCCTGGAAGCCGGAATGGCTGTGATACCAGTACGTGCCGCTTTGCCCCACGTCGAACTGGTACGTGAAGGTTTCGCCGGGCGCGATGCCGGGAAAGCTCAGGCCGGGAACGCCGTCCATGCCGGTGGGCAGGATGATGCCGTGCCAGTGGATCGAGGTGTCTTCGCGCAGGCGGTTGGTGACGCGCAGCGTGACGCGGTCGCCTTCGCGCCAGCGCAGCGTGGGCGCGGGCAGCATGCCGTTGACCGTGGTTGCGATGCGGGGAGCGCCAGTGAAATTGGCGGGGCTCTCGCCGATCTCCAGGTTGAACTCGGTGCCCGACAGCACGCTCTGCCGGGCGGCGCCGGCCTGCGCCCAAGAAGACGGGCTCCACAGACCCATGCCGGCCAGCGCGCCGCCCGTGGCCAGGCCCTGCACAAACCGGCGGCGCGGATTCGAAACTGCTCTACTCATGCTCTATCTCCCCGGTAGCCGGACCGGCATCCCGGCAGTGGATTACTTGACGGAAACCGCGCCCTTCATGCCGGCGGGATAGTGTCCGGGCTCCAGGCAGGCGAAGGCGACGGTTCCCGCCTTGTCGAAAGTCCAGACGATGTCGCCGGCCTTGCCCGCTTCCAGGGACACGGAGTTCGGCTCCTCGTGGCGCATGCCCGGGTCCTTGAGCATCATCTGGTAGTGGCTGTTCAGGTCTGCCGTGGTGCCCAGCACCATTTCGTGGCGGATCTTGCCGGAGTTGGTGACCTTGAAACGGATGGTCTCGCCCGCCTTGACGTCGATCTTGTCCGGCGTGAAGCGCATTGCATCCGTCATGTCGACCACGATCGTGCGCGAGACCTTGGCGGGGTTGCCGGGCTTGCCGATGGGGGCGGCGGCGTCATGGCCGCCGCCGTGGCCCGCGCCGTGGCCGGGGGCAGCCATGGCGCCGAAGGAAAGCAAAAAGACGCCCGCGGCCACGGCGCCTTGTGCGAGTTTCACCAGTTTCTTCATGCGTATCCTCTAGACTCGAATTGGGGGTAGGAGGCGCCACTTTAGTGACGCGCTCCACACCGCAACCTGTCGGGAGGATTACTTTCCTGTAATGTTCGGCGTCCGGGACAGTGTGAAGCCGACCTCGGTGCCCTGACCGCCGCAGCGCGCGAACGCGTTGCCGCCGTGCATGCGGGCAATGGCGCGGACGATGGCCAGGCCCAGGCCGTGCCCGTCGGCGCGCCGGCTGCGGGCATCGTCGCCGCGATAGAAGCGGTCGAAGATGCGCGGCAGCGCCTCGGATGCGATCGGCGCGCCTGGATTCCTGACCCTGATCTCGATCTCCTCTTGCCGGGTGATGCAATAGAGGTCGATGCCGCGTCCCCGCGGCGTGGCCCGGATGGCGTTGCTGAGCAGGTTGGCGATGGCGCGCCGCAACAGCCGCGGGTTGGCCATCAAGATGGCGGCGCCGTGCGCGGTCAGGGACACGCCGGCTTCGTCCAGCGCAGCCTCGTAGTACTCGGCCACGCGGGCGACCTCGCGGCGCACGTCCACTTCCTGCAGGTCCCCCGCTGGTTCGCCGCCGTCGGCGCGGGCCAGGAACAGCATGTCGTTGACCAGCGCCTTCAGCCCTTCCAGCTCCTCCAGGTTGGATTCCAGCACCTCTCGCAGCTCCTGCTCGGAACGGGGGGACGACAGGATGACCTCGGCGCCGCTGATCAGCGTGGCCAGGGGCGTGCGCAGTTCGTGCGCCACGTCGGCGTTGAAGCCTTCCATCTGCTGGTAGGCCGTTTGCACCCGGCCCAGCATTCCGTTGAAGGTATGGGTGAATTCGCGCAGCTCGCGGTCTATGCCCTGTTCCGGCAGGCGCACGGCAAGATTGTCCGGCTGGATCCGGGCGGCCTGCTGGGACAGGCGGCGGATGGGCGACAGTGAGCGCCGCACCGCCCATGCCGACAGCACCAGCGTGGCGCCGACCCAGGTGGCGCAGATCAGGACCAGCGCGGTGGCGAAGGCATACAGGAACTGCGTGCCAGGGCGCAGGTTCACGGCCACGGTGAGCTCGGCCCCCGGCAGCAGCGTGCCTTCCAGCGGCACGCGCAGCCCGCGCATGTTCCAGCCGTCCTGCGAGTGCAGCCTGATTTCGCGGCCGGACAGCGGCCGCACGTCCACGGGCGGCGCCTCGCCGTAGAACACGCTGCCGTCGGCGAGCGTGATCCAGGTCTTGAGATTGCCGTGACCGACCATGATGTTGTCCAGGGCGCCACGCAGATCCTGCATCTGCGCCAGCGTGGTCTGCATGCCGATAAGGTGGTTGATGAGCTCCAGCTTGCCGGCCACCTCGGTGATCTCCTGGCGCTGCACCTCGCGCTTCAAGGCCCAGAACAAGGTGTAGCCGGCGATGCTGGACACCACCAGCGCAATGACGCCGAGCAGCAGCGTGAGGCGGATTTCCATCGACGCGATGCGCGGCAGCTTCATTTTTCGCGCAGCTCCAGCACGTAGCCCATGCCGCGCACGGTATGCAGCAGCTTGGTTTCGAACGGATCGTCTATTTTGGCCCGCAGGCGCCGCACGGCGACTTCGATGACGTTGGTGTCGCTGTCGAAGTTCATGTCCCAGACTTGCTCGGCCAGCACCGTCCGGGACAGCACCTGGCCGTGGCGGCGCAGCATCAGCGTCAGCAGCGTGAATTCCTTGGCGGTCAGGTCCAGGCGCATGCCGCCGCGTTGCGCCTTGCGCCGCGCCAGGTCCATCTCCAGGTCGGCAAGCTTGAGCAGCGTCGACTCCTGCCCGCGGCCGCGGCGCAGCAGGGCCTGGATCCGCGCCAGCAGCTCGGAAAAGGCGAAAGGCTTGACGAGGTAATCGTCCGCGCCGCCTTCCAGGCCGCGCACGCGGTCTTCCACCTTGTCGCGGGCGGTCAGCATCAGGACCGGCGTTTCCTTGTGCTTGCGCAGGTCCGCCAGCACGCCGAAACCGTCGACGCCGGGCAGCATCACGTCCAGCACCACCACGTCGTAATCGCCCTCGATGGCGGCGTGCCGTCCGTCGATACCGTCGCGGGCGATGTCGACCACGTAGTTGTGCTCGGTCAATCCTTTGCGGACGTAGTCCGCGAGCTTTCTTTCATCTTCGATCAAGAGGATACGCATGGGGCGCCTCGCATTCCTTGCACAAATGTAATGAGTCGGTCCGGCTTCTGTAATTGCCGACTGCGTAGAGTTCAGCGTGTCTGCCAAGTTCCCGCTTGGCGGCGCTGAAACACAAGGAGCGATCCGTGAGTGATCGAAAATCTGTCTCGAAGAGCTTTGAAACGGCCAACGATGAAATTGCCGTTGCGGCGCATTATGCACCTTGCGCGCCGAAACGTGCACGGGGATATGCGCGGATGCCGGCCGCAGGGACCGGTCCGTCCAGGGCCTGAACCGGCGTTGCTCGATGAAGATCCTGTACACCAATTTCCATCGCGGCGATGGCGGCGGGCATACCACGTATGTGCTGTCGCTGGCCGGCGCGCTGCGCGGCGCGCACGATATCGTCGTGGCGGCGCCGCCAGACAGCCGGCTGTTCAAGACGGCCTCGGCCATGCCAGGTGTGCGGGCCGAAGCGCTGGATTTCCGCGGCGGCGTGCTGGCAGCGTTGCCCAATGCGCGGCGCCTGCGGCGGCTGCTGGTGCAAGAACGCTTCGACATCGCGCACGTCAACGGTTCGGCAGACCATCGCGTGTGCATGCTGGCGGGTCTGGGGCTGGGAGCGGACAGCCCTGCGGTGGTGTACACGCAGCATAACGACCGGCCCGCCGACAGCTTAGGCGCGATGCTGCGTGCCCGGCTGGCGACGGACCGCGTCATCTGCGTGTGCGAGCACACGCGCCGCAAGCTGGCGGGTAGCGCATTCGGGCGCTGCGGCCTGCGCACCGTGCGCAATGGCGTGGACGTGGAACGGTTCAGGCCGCCCGCGCCGCAGGCAAGGGATGAAGCCCGCCGCCGTTGGCTGCCTGCCGCGCACGCGGGGCGCCTGGTGGTCGGCAGCAATGCAGGCACTGCGGACTACAAGCGCTGGCCGGACATGGTCGAGGCCCTGTCCTTGCTGCCTGTCGAGCTGCGGGCGCGTATCGTCATCATGATCGCTGGCGAGCCTCCCGGCGAACCTCAGCGCCGGCGGGTGCGTGAACTGGGCATGGAAGACCAGGTGATCTTCTCGGGCCTGCTGGACGACGTGCGGTCCTTCGTGGCCGCGCTGGACGTGGGCTTTGTGCTGTCCTCGGAGATGGAGACCATCTCGTTCGCGTGCCGCGAGATGATGGCCATGGGTGTGCCGGTCATCGTCAGCAATGCCGGCGGGCTGGCCGAGAATGTGTATCCCGGGCTGGACGGCTGGGTGGTCCCGGCGCGCACGCCCGAGGCCGTGGCAGGCGTGCTGCGCGAGATCCTGGCGCAACCGCAGCTACTGGGTCCCATGGGGCGCGCGGCGCGGGAAAAGGCAGTGCGGGACTTCGCCCTGTCCCGCTTCGTGGCGGACACGCACGCGGTCTACCTTGAAGCGCAGTCGCAGGCCCAGCGTCCGTTGCGGCTGGCGTGAATGGAACGGCCCCCAGCGTACGGCCTCAGACCATCGCTTTGCCGCTGCGCCTGGCAGCGCGGATGTCCCGCCACAGCGTCACGCACAGCAGCGCCAGGATGAGGGCGGAAATGGCGGGCCACACCAGGAAGTAGAACGTCAACCACATATCAGTCTCCTTGTTGCTGAATGGATGCTCAGCCTTGGGCCGGCTGGATTTCGGGGCGTTGCACGGCGGGCGCGGAAAGGGCGTCCTGCGCTTCCTGGAAGGAAGTCACGCGGTCCGCCAACAGGCTGAAATCGAAGCGCTGCTGGTTGCGCAGGCTGAGACCGGCGCAGACCGTGGCGCTTACGCCGTAGGCGGTCAGCGAGCCCATCAGGACGATGTACTCGCGCAAGGTGCCCACGAACACGGGCAGCATGACCAGCATGCCCAGGGCGCCCACGGCGAGCGCCGCGGTGCGGCCGAAGAAGCCGAACGTCATGAGGCCCAGCACCACGCCGCCGCCGATGGCCGAGCAGATCTCGAAGAACACGGCGACCGCGCCGGTGATGGGCAGCAATTCAAAGCGCACGACGGTGAACAGGATAACCGCGCTGAGCACGGCGCTGACGAAGGCGCGGTTGTCGACGCGGTCCCAGTAGAAGCTGGCGATGACGGGGAAAACGATGGCGCCCCACAGCGCGCCGACGAACACCAGCATGACCAGGATATCCAGGCGCAGGCTGGCGAATATCACGCCTATCATCGTGGCGACGATCATGGTGATACGGCCCCACCACAGCATGCGGCGCGGATCGGGGCGGCCGCCGGCCAGGTTCTTGGCGTAAACATCAGTCATGACGATGGCAGACAGCGCGGCCAGGTCGGAGTCGGCGGTCGAAGACAGCGAGCCCACCACCAGCAGGAAGAACAGCGCAATGCCGAAGGGCGGCAGGTAGGTCGAGGCCATCTGCGGGATGATGTTGTTCATGTCGCCGTTGGCGGGCTCCAGGCCGACGAAAAGCGCCAGCAGCCCCAGCATGCCCAGTCCGATCACGACGGCGCCATATCCCGCCGTGGCCGTCAGGAACGTGGGCTTTATCAGGTCTTCGCGCACCGCGAACAGGCGCTGGGCGATGGTCTGGTTGCCGATGGCGTAGGCCAGCACGGCCACGAAATAGGGCGCGCCCTGTTCCAGGATGGCGCGGGTGGAATAGAAGTCCGCCTGGTCGGCGCTCAGGCGCCACATGTTTTCCGACAGCACGTCGGGTCCGCCCGCGTTGAAGAAGATGAGCGGGATGATGACGACCGCGGCGATGATCATGGCGGCCAGCTGCGCAAAATCCGTCATTACGGAAGTGCGGAATCCCGACCACAGCGTGTACGACAGCACGCCCAGGCCGGCGATGAGCACGCCCTGGATGAAGGTGAGCGGGCTCAGGATCGAGACCAGCGCGCCCGCCGCCGTGAAGTTCACCATCAGGCTGATGCAGCTGCCCACGATGTTCGACACCGCCATGATCATCTGGCTGGAGGTGCCGTGGCGCGCGTGTATGACTTCGGCCAGCGTATGCGCCTTGGGCGCCAGCTTGCGGAAGCGCTTGCCGAAGGGATAGATGAAGAGAATCATCAGCGCGCCCCAGAAGCCGTAGTGCAAGGGGCCCGACAGGCCGTACTTGTAGCCCGAGGTGGCGCTGGCGTAGAACGATGCGGCCCAGATCCAGGTTGCGATCATGCTGGCGGTGGACAGGCCGAAGCCGACCGCGTTGTTCGACACCATGTAGCCATCGACGTTTTCGTTCTTCTGGCCGATAAGCAGCGACATGAGGAACGTCGCGCCATAGAACCCGACCAGCAGCAGGATGGCGGTGGTGGCGGATAGCTGAAAGAATTCTGTCTCTTGCATCGTCTTCGTCCTTTCTCCTTGACAGCGTGTTCATGACGGACAGTCATGGCTGCATGAAGGCCGTTTCCGCGGGATGCGATGGGCGGCAAACCCCTTTGACGCAGCCGAAACACCAGGCGAGCGGCCGTAGGCGCGATCGCATGCCTGTCCGGCGCGGACGTGACTGGACACGCCCGCGGACGGACAGCAATAAGGCACACCGTATAGGTGTCTTGCTGCCGCATAGCGCAGAACGCTGGTTGCTTTTTTACGTTGCCCGATGCGGCGAGCGATGGTCCTGCCTGGTAAGCAGGAGTTTTGTTCCGCAGCCTTTACGGCTGGGTGTGGGTGTTTCGGCGTTACACGCCGGGCCGCTGTGCGCGGCCGTGTGATGGATGCTTCCAGCGATGTACATCGCCTGGCTGCATGCGTAATGAACTACAACAGGCGCCAAGTATAGGGACATACCCCGCGCTAGTCCAGCTTGCGTCCGCCAGGCGTGCATGCGCGGGTATCGCGAATCGCATTGGCGGGTATCGCAACACTTAATTGGCCGCCGTGCGCGCCATCCGATAAGGTGTACGCAAGCCCGGGCCATGCGTATGGCATGGCCGCGCAAGACCGAGACGACACATGACAGACCGCGTATACCTCAATGCCGTGGGAGCAGACGGCAATCCCCTATACATGCACGTGCGCGATGGCCGCATCCTGGCGCTGGGCGCCGAGCCGCCCGTCCTGGGCGCGGCGCAGGTGACCGACCTGCGCGGACACCTGGTGCTGCCGGGCTTTGTCGACGGCCATATCCATCTGGACAAGAGTTTCGTCGGCGACCGCTGGCGGCCGCACCGGCCCGCGGACAGCCTGCGCGAACGGCTGGCCATCGAGAAAGAAGAGCTTGCGGCCGCGCCGCCCATAGAGGGGCGCGCCGATGTCCTTATCGCGCAAGCCGCGGCGTTCGGCACGGTGGCGATGCGCTGCCACGTGGACGTGGACGCCACGACCGGCTTGGCGAATCTGCATGCTGTCATGGCGGCGCGCGAGAAATGGCGCGGCATTGTCGATATCGAACTGGTGGCGTTCCCGCAGGCCGGCGTGATGTCCTGTCCGGGCACGCCGCAATGGCTGGAAGCGGCCGTGCGCGAAGGCGCCGGGGTAGTGGGCGGCATCGATCCCTCCACGCTGGACGGCGATGCCGAAGGCCAGCTGGATTGCGTGTTCGGCATCGCTGAGCGGCTGGGCGCCAAGATCGATATCCACCTGCATGAGCCGGGCGAGCAGGGCGTTGCGCAGATTGCGCGCATTGCCGCGCGCGCGCAGGCGCTGGGCCTGGCGGGTCGAGTCGCTATCAGCCACGCCTATGCACTGGGCGATGTCGGCCAGGGGGCGCTGCAGGACGTGGCGCGCAAGCTGGCCGACGCCGGCGTGGCGATCATGACGAACGCGCCGGGCGACCGGGCCTTTCCGCCGGTATTGGCGCTGCGCGCGGCGGGCGTGCGCGTATTCACGGGCAATGACAACATCCAGGATTGCTGGTGGCCCTATGGCAATGGCGACATGCTGCAGCGCGCGATGCTGATCGGCTACCGCTCGGGCTTCTACACGGACGACGATTTGTTGACGGCCTTGCACATGGCATCGCATGCGGGCGCGGCGGTGCTGGGCCTGGACGGGTACGGCCTGCAGGTTGGCAATGAAGCGACCTTCGTGGTGCTGCCCGTGCCCAACGGCGCCGCCGCGGTTGCCGCGGTGCCGAGCCAGCGCGCTTTATTCCGCAAGGGCGAACCCGTGGGCGAGGCGGCTCGGGCTTACGCTGGCGTCACGCCGGCGGCGTGACCTGCGCGGCGCGTTGCGTGCAGAAGTCCTGCAGTGCGCGCCGCAGCGCGTGACCCGCGTCGCTGAGCCGCGAGCGCGCATACAGCGACAAGTGCAGGCCGCGCGGCGCCGGAAATCCTTCTTCGGGCGTGAGCAGCCGGTGTTCGGCGCTGGCGCAGGCGGCAGGCAGCAGGCTGATCCCCAGTCCCGCGGCGACGGCAGCGCTCAGGCTGGGCAGGCTGGGGCTGGAAAAGCGCACATGCCAGGGCTTGCCGCTGGTTTCCAGCATGGCGGTCATTTCCTGGCGGTACAGCGCGCCGGACGGAAAGGCCACCAGCGGCACGGCGGTGTCGGGCGCGGGCGGCGGAGCATCGCGGGCGGTGATCCAGCACAGGGGTTCGGGCCAGTGCGCATCGCAATCGGCGTCCACTTCCCATTGCTTGACCAGCAGCAGGTCCAGTTCGCCATCGCGGTAGCGCCGCAGCAGCTGATGACTGAGGCCGCCTTCGACTTCCACGCGCAGGCGCGGATAGGCCGCTTCCACGGCGGCCAGGGTAGGCATCAGCGTGGCGCCCATGAAATCCTCGGGCGCGCCCACGCGCACCACGGCGCTGGCCTGGGCGGCGGCCACGTTTTCGCGCGCCTCCTCAGCCAGCCGCAGGATGCTGCGCGCATAGCCCAGCAGGCGCTCGCCCTCCTCGGTGGGCAGGACATGGCGCTGCGTGCGGTCCAGCAGGCGGCAGCCCAGGTTCTCTTCCAGCCGGATGACGTGCTGGCTGACGGTGGATTGCGTCAGGTGCAGGTGTTCGCTGGCGCGGGTGAAGTTGCCCGTGTCCACGACGGTAAGAAAACTGCGCAGCAGGACGGGATCTAGCATTGGGATGTCCACTCGAATCTATCAAGCCAATTAATTTCATAATACTTGGGCCGGCCGCCATACTTGGAATCTCACGAGGCCGCGAGTCGATTCGGCTTGCCTCAAGCTGTTGATCTGGAGGAAATACCAATGTCTATCTTTCGTGCGGGCCGTCTTTGGCTGGCGGCATTCCTGTTGGGCATGGGGGGCGCGGCCGCGGCCGCGGGCCCGGACACCGCGCTGTTGGCCGCCGCGGGCAGTGGCGACGCGGCCCGCGTCAAGCAGCTGCTGGGGCAGGGCGCTGCCGTGGATACGCGCGATGCGGACGGCAATACGCCGCTGCTGCGCGCGACGCAGGGCAATCATGTCGAAGCGGCACGCGTCCTGATCGAGGCCGGCGCCAACGTCAATGCGCAGAACTCGATCCGCGACAGCGCCTACCTGCTGGCCGGCGCCC
Organism: Achromobacter aegrifaciens; assembly: GCF_902859735.1. Lineage (GTDB taxonomy): Bacteria > Pseudomonadota > Gammaproteobacteria > Burkholderiales > Burkholderiaceae_B > Achromobacter > Achromobacter aegrifaciens. The sequence goes on from NZ_CADIJY010000001.1 coordinate 707,870, forward strand.
GCGGCTATCGCGAGATCCTGGCGCTGACGCTGGCGCACGGCGCTGACCTGAAAAGCACCAACCGCTACGGCGGCACTGCCCTCATTCCCGCATGCGAGCGCGGCCACGTCGAAGTGGTGGACATGTTGCTGCGCGCCGGCGTGGACGCGGACCATGTGAACAACCTGGGTTGGACCGGCCTGCTGGAAGCCGTGATCCTGGGCGATGGCGGCGCGCGTCACCAGGCGATCGTCAAGCGGCTGATCGAAGCCGGCGCCGACGTCAACCTGGCGGACGGCAAGGGCGTGACGCCGCTGCGTCATGCGCGTGAGCGCGGACAGACCGAAGTCGTGCGCCTGCTGGAGGCGGCGGGAGCGAAGGGCTGAGGCGCTGGCGCTGCGTAAAAAAACGGGGCTTGCAAGCCCCGTTCTTCATGCTGGAAACGGCAAGCCGGATCAGAACCCCTCGCGCGGCACGTGGACGCGGCCTTCCATCAGCACGCGGGCGCTGCGGCTCATGATGGCCTTGGTGACCTTCCATTCGCCGTCGACCAGCTTGGCCTCGGCGCCGACGCGCAAGGTGCCGGACGGATGGCCGAAGCAGACATTGTCGCGTTCGCCGCCGCCCGCGGCCAGGTTGACCAGCGTGCCCGGCACCGCCGCCGCTGTGGCAATGGCGACGGACGCGGTGCCCATCATGGCGTGGTGCAGCTTGCCCATGGAGAGCGCGCGCACCAGCACGTCGATGTCGCCCGCGCCGATCTTCTTGCCGCTGGAGGACACGTATTCCTTGGGCGCCGCCACGAAGGCGACCTTGGGCGTGTGCTGGCGGCTGGCGGCCTCTTCCAGCGTCTTGATCAGGCCCATGCGCAGCGCGCCGTGGGCGCGGATGGTCTCGAAGCGCGCCAGCGCGGCGGCGTCGCCGTTGATGTCGTCCTGCAGTTCGGTGCCGCGGTAGCCCAAGGCTTCGGCGTCCAGGAAGATCGTGGGGATGCCGGAGTTGATCATGGTGGCCTTGAAGGTGCCGATGCCAGGCACTTCCAGGTCGTCCACCAGCTTGCCGGTGGGGAACATGGAACCGCCGTCGCCTTCCTCGGCCGGGTCCATGAATTCCAGGCGCAGTTCAGCCGCCGGGAAGGTTACGCCGTCCAGTTCGAAGTCGCCGGTTTCCTGCACCGCGCCGCCCGTCATGGGGACGTGCGCGATGATGGTTTTCTGGATGTTGGCCTGCCAGATGCGCACGACGGCGACGCCGTCCTGCGGCACGCGGGCGGGGTCGACCAGGCCGTTGGTGATGGCGAACGGGCCGACGGCGGCGGACAGGTTGCCGCAATTGCCGCTCCAGTCCACGAAGGGCTGGTCGATGGAGACCTGGCCGAACAGGTAGTCCACGTCATGGTCGGGGCGCGTGCTTTTGCCGATGATGACGGTCTTGCTGGTGCTGGAGGTGGCCGCGCCCATGCCGTCGATCTGCTTGCCGTAGGGATCGGGGCTGCCGATCACGCGCATGAGCAGCGCGTCGCGCGCGGCGCCGGGCACGCGCGCGGACTCGGGCAGGTCGTCGAGCTTGAAGAACACGCCTTTGCTGGTGCCGCCGCGCATGTAGGTGGCGGCTATCTTGGTCTGGGGAGCATGGGTCATGGGGCAGTCCTGATGATGGGTGTTGGGGCGGGCGCCGCGGCGCCCGTCCCGCCTATTGCGGATCAGCCGGCTTTCTTGTCGGCGCCGGAAGCTTCCAGGAAGTCCTGGGCAAAGCGCTGCAGCACGCCGCCGGCTTCGTAGATCGAGACCTCTTCGGCCGTGTCCAGGCGGCAGGTCACGGGGACTTCGACGGTTTCGCCGTTGCGGCGGTGGATCACCAGCGTCAGGTCGGCCCGCGGCTTGCGCTCGCCGATGACGTCATAGCTTTCGGTGCCGTCCAGGGCCAGCGTCTTGCGGTTCACGCCCGCCTTGAATTCCAGGGGCAGCACGCCCATGCCGATGAGGTTGGTGCGGTGGATGCGTTCGAAGCCTTCGGCGACGATGGCTTCCACGCCAGCCAGGCGCACGCCCTTGGCGGCCCAGTCGCGCGACGAGCCCTGGCCGTAGTCGGCGCCGGCCACGATGATCAGCGGCTGCTTGCGGTCCATGTAGGTTTCGATGGCTTCCCACATGCGCATGACCTTGCCTTCAGGTTCCACGCGGGCCAGCGAGCCTTGCTTCACCGTGCCGTCCGCGTTCTTCACCATTTCGTTGAAGAGCTTGGGGTTGGCAAAGGTGGCGCGTTGCGCGGTGAGGTGGTCGCCGCGGTGGGTGGCGTAGGAGTTGAAGTCCTCTTCGGGCAGGCCCATCTTGTGCAGGTATTCGCCCGCGGCGCTGTCCATCAGGATGGCGTTGGATGGCGACAGGTGGTCGGTGGTGATGTTGTCGCCCAGCACGGCCAGCGGCAGCATGCCGCGCAGCGTGCGCTCGCCTGCCAGCGCGCCTTCCCAGTATGGCGGGCGGCGGATGTAGGTGCTCTGCGCACGCCAGTCGTACAACGGGCTGACGGCGGCCTTGCGGTCGTCCTGGATGCCGAACATGGGGGCGTAGACCTTGCGGAACTGCTCGGGCTTGACCGCCGACTTCACCACGGCGTCGATCTCTTCGTCGCTGGGCCAGATGTCCTTGAGACGGATCTCGCGGCCGGCGGCGTCCGTGCCGAGCACGTCGCGCTCGATGTCGAAGCGGATGGTGCCGGCAATGGCATAGGCCACTACCAGCGGCGGCGAGGCCAGGAAGGCCTGCTTGGCATAGGGATGGATGCGGCCGTCGAAGTTGCGGTTACCGGACAGCACGGCGGTGGCGTAGAGGTCGCGATCGATGATTTCCTGCTGGATGACCGGGTCCAGCGCGCCCGACATGCCGTTGCAAGTGGTACAGGCGAAGGCCACGACGCCGAAGCCCAGCTGTTCCAGTTCCGGCGTCAGGCCGGCTTCGTCCAGGTACAGCGAGACGGCCTTGGATCCCGGCGCCAGCGAGCTCTTGACCCAGGGCTTGCGGGTCAGGCCCGCGCGGTTGGCGTTGCGCGCCAACAGGCCGGCGGCGATGACGTTGCGCGGATTGCTGGTGTTGGTGCAGCTGGTGATGGCGGCGATGATCACGGCGCCGTCGGGCATCTGGCCGGGATTGTTTTCCACCACGCCGGAGATGCCGCGCTCGGCCAGGTCGCTGACCGGCAGGCGGCGGTGCGGATTGGACGGACCGGCCAGGGTGCGCACCACGCTGGACAGGTCGAAGCGCAGCACGCGTTCGTATTCGGCCTGCTTCAGGCTGTCGGACCACAGGCCCGTGGTCTTGGCGTAGTTCTCGACCAAGGCGATCTGCTCGTCCTCGCGGCCGGTCAGGCGCAGGTAGTCGATGGTCTGCTGGTCAATCGAGAACATCGCGGCGGTGGCGCCGTACTCGGGCGCCATGTTCGAGATGGTGGCGCGGTCGCCCAGCGTGAGGCTGGCGGCGCCTGCGCCGTAGAACTCCAGGTAGGCGCCCACGACCTTCTCCTTGCGCAGGAATTCGGTCAGGGTCAGCACGATGTCGGTGGCAGTGATGCCGGGCTGCGCGCGGCCGGTGAGTTCCACGCCGATGATGTCGGGCAGGCGCATCCACGAGGCGCGGCCCAGCATGACGTTCTCGGCTTCCAGGCCGCCCACGCCGATGGCGATCACGCCCAGCGCGTCCACGTGCGGCGTGTGGCTGTCGGTGCCGACCAGCGTGTCGGGGAATGCCACGCCGTCCTGCGTGTAGATGACGGGCGACATGCGTTCCAGGTTGATCTGGTGCATGATGCCATTGCCCGGCGGCACGACTTCGATGTTGCGGAAGGCCTGCTTGGTCCAGTCGATGAAATGGAAGCGGTCTTCGTTGCGGCGGTCTTCCACGGCGCGGTTCTTGGCGAAGGCGTCGGGGTCGTCGCCGCCGTATTCCACGGCCAGCGAGTGGTCGACGATCAGCTGCACCGGCACCACCGGATTGACCTTGGCGGGGTCGCCGCCCTTGTCGGCAATGGCGTCGCGCAGGCCGGCCAGGTCGACCAGCGCGGTCTGGCCGAGAATGTCGTGACAGACCACGCGCGCCGGGAACCACGGGAAGTCCAGATCGCGGCGGCGCTCGATCAGCTGCTTCAACGCGTCGGTCAGCATGGCCGGATCGCAACGGCGCACCAGGTTTTCCGCCAGCACGCGCGAGGTGTAGGGCAGGCGGTCGTAGGCCCCGGGCGAGATCGCCTCGACGGCGGCGCGGGTGTCGAAGTAGTCCAGGCGGGTGCCGGGCAGGGGCTTGCGGTAGTTTTGGTTCATGCCTCGGTGCGCTGCAGGTTGCCCTGCGCGATCTGCTGTTCGATGTTGATACGGGATGCGCGGATGTGGCGGCGCATCAGGATTTCAGCCAACTCGCCATCGCCGTCGGCGATGGCATCCAGAATGCGGTGGTGTTCGGCGTAGGCCTGCCGGGGGCGGTTGGGGGTGGTCGAATACTGGATGCGGTACATGCGCGCCAGCTGGTAGAGCTCGTCGCACAGCATGCGGAACAGCATCTGGTTGCCGCTGCCCTTGACGATGCGGTAGTGGAAATCGTAGTCGCCTTCCTGCTGGTAATAGCCCAGCCCGGCCTGGAAGGCTTCATCGCGTTCGTGCGCTTCCAGCACGGCGCGCAGCTCGGCGATTTCCGAGGGCGGCATGCGTTCGGCGGCCAGGCGGCAGGCCGTGCCTTCCAGCGATTCGCGGATTTCATAGAGTTCGGACAGTTCCTGCTGCGACAGCGACACCACGCGGGCGCCGGCGTGGGGCACGCGCACCAGCAGCTTCTGGCCTTCCAGGCGGTGCAGGGCCTCGCGCAGCGGGCCGCGGCTGACGCCATGGATGCGGGCCAGCTCGGGCTCGGAAATCTTGCTGCCGGGGGCGATTTCACCCTTGACGATGGCGGACTGGATCTTGCGGAATATGTGTTCCGCAAGCGTCTCGTTGTCGCCGGGGGCGGCGCCGGGCAGGGTCAGCACCTTGCTCATTGTGTTGACAATCTTTCCGCTATGGGAAGAAAAATTCGGAAAAAAGCGCCGTGTGACGCAAGATTGTCAACAATTTACCTCGGAGGCGGGGCGGGCGCAAGCCCGCCCCAATGGGACGCAGGGCGGGCGCCTAGCGCTTGTGGTGCACTTCCTGCAAGCCATAGACCTGCACCGGCACGGCCACCTGCCGCGCCTTCAGCTGCAAGGACAGGTACTGCGAGTAGTGCCGCGACTGGTGCAGGTTGCCGCCATGGAACCAGAGCGCTTCCTGCTGCGTGGGCTTCCACATGTTGCGCTGCTCGCCCTCCCAGGGGCCGGGGTCCTTGGTGGTGTCCGAGCCCAGGCCCCAGCACTTGCCGACCTTGTCCGCGACCTCGCGGTTGATCAGGTCGGCGGCCCAGCCGTTCATCGAGCCGTAGCCGGTGGCATAGACCACCAGGTCCGCCGGCAGGCTGACGCCGGACTTCAGCACCACGGCGTCGCGTGTCAGGTGGCTGACGTCGGTGCGTGACTGCAGCTTGACGCTGCCGTCGATGATCAGATCGCAGGCGCCGACGTCGATGTAGTAGCCGGAGCCGCGCCGCAGGTACTTCATGAACAGGCCCGAACCGTCGTCGCCCCAGTCCAGCATGAAGCCGGCCTCTTCGAGCTTGGCGTAGAACCCGGCGTCGCGTTCGCGCATCTGGTCGTAGAGCGGGATCTGGAACTGCGCCATGATCTTGTAGGGCAGGGACGCGAAAGTCAGGTCGGCCTTGCGGGTGGTCATGCCATTGGCCAGCGCCTGCTCTGAATACAGGCCGCCCAGGCCGATGTCCATCAGCGTGTCGGAACGCACGATGTGGGTGGACGAGCGCTGCACCATGGTGACGTTGGCCCCGCCTTCCCACAGCGCCGCGCAGATGTCGTGCGCGGAGTTGTTGGCGCCGATGACGACCACGTTCTTGCCGCGGTAGGCGTCGGGACCGGGGTGTTGCGAGGAATGCTGCTGTTCGCCCTGGAATTCGTCCTGGCCGGGGAAGGTGGGGACATTGGGCTTGCCGGACATGCCGGTGGCCAGCACCAGCTGCTTGGGCCGCAGCACCACGGGCTTGCCCTCGCGCAGCACCGTGACCTCCCATTCCTGTTTCTGCTCGTCGTAACGGGCCGACTGGCAGACGCTGGAGGTCCAGTAGTTGAGCTCCATGATCTTGGTGTACATCTCCAGCCAGTCGCCGATCTTGTCCTTGGGCGCGAAGACGGGCCAGTTCTCGGGAAAGGGGATGTAGGGCAGATGGTCGTACCAGACCGGGTCGTGCAGGCACAGGGACTTATAACGCTTTCTCCAGCTGTCGCCGGCGCGTTCGTTCTTTTCGATGATGATGGTCGGCACGTCCAGTTGGCGCAGGCGTGCGCCCAGCGCGATGCCGCCTTGGCCGCCGCCGATGATGAGCACGTAGGGCTGGGTCTGGTAGCCCAGTTCGGCGGCTTCCTGCTCGCGCTTTTCCAGCCAGGTCTGGCGCGTGCGGCTGCTGCCGTGTTCGGCGCCCTTGGGACGGCGCAGGCCGCTGGGTTCCTCGTGCCCCTTGAGTTCGGACATGGTGGTCAGCAGAGTCCAGATCTTGCCGTCCTGGACGCGGATGTGGCCATAGCCGCGCGCGCGGTTGGTCTCGATCTCGATCCAGCCTTGCAGCAGGCCGGCCTCCTGCGACACGGTTTCCTTCGGATCCAGGCTGAAGCGCACCGGCTCCACTTGCGACAGCTGGTGCTGCAGCATGTCGCGGATCTGGCCATGGCCTTCGAGCGTGCGGATGTTCCAGGTGAACAGCACCAGGTCGCGCCAGTAGCAGTCATCCTGGAACAGGGCCGCGACGCCGTCGATGTCCTTGTTGCCCAGCGCCGTGTTCAGGCGCGTGAGTACGGCGTCCAGGGCGGCGCCGGCTTGATCGGTCTGCATGTCTAGTCTCCTTGCCCGTGGCGGGCGATCGTTGTCGTGGCGGACCGGCACATGGTCCGCTGGCGGCCCCGGCCTGTGCCGGCCGGTGGGCGTCGATAACGATCAAGCAATCGGCATGCCAGCCCTGGCGCGCAGGAGAGCTGGACTGGATGCCGTGGCGCCGCGCCACACCTGTGGCGCAAGGGTGTGGCGCCTGGGGTGACGCCCGGCCGTGGGCCTCAGGAGCGCGAGGAGACGCCGTGGCGCCGCATCTGGCGATGCACGGTGGAGCGGTCCACGCCCAGGCGCCGCGCCGCTTCGGAGACGTTGCCGCCGCAACTGGCCAGCATGGCGCGCAAGGCGGCTTCTGCCGGGCTGGCGACGGCTGCCTCGGGCGCCAGTGCGTCGGGCAGGTCGGCGGGTTCGATCACGCCGTTCTCGCACAGCGCGGCGGCGACCGCGATGGCGTTGGCGAGTTCACGGATATTGCCGGGCCAGGCATGCGCCTTCAACGCCATCAGCGCGGCGGGCGCCAGCACGGGGGCGCCGGACTCGTCCTGGTGGCGCGCCAGCAGGCGGGCGATGAGCCATTCCAGGTCCGCACGTTCGCGCAGCGGCGGCACGGTCAGCGTGGCGGCATTGATGCGGTAATAGAGGTCTTCGCGGAAGCGCCCCTCGCGCACCAGCGCGGCCAGGTCGCGGTGCGAGGCCGACACCAGGCACAGGCGCACGGCGCGCGGGGCGTTGGCGCCGATGGGCGTGACCTCGGATTCGGCCAGCACGCGCAACAGGCGGCTTTGCAGCGCCAGCGGCATGTCGCCGATCTCGTCCAGGAACAGCGTGCCGCCGTCGGATTCCTCGATCAAGCCTTTGCGGCCTTTGGCTGCCGCGCCGGTGTAGGCGCCGGGCAGGTAGCCGAACAGCTCGCTTTCGATCAGCGATTCGGGAATCGCCGCGCAATTCACGGCGACGAAGCGCCCGGCGCGCTGGCTGCCGTCGTGGATGGCGCGGGCCAAGTACTCCTTGCCGACTCCGGTTTCGCCTTGCAGCAAGAGGGGCAGTCCCTGCCGGGCCAATTTGGCTGCGCGCGTCAGCATGGCCGCCATGCGGGCGTCGCCGCCGTCCAGGCCGCGCAGCGCGGACGGCGCGCCGCGCACTGCGACCGAGGCGCCGCGCGCGTGCCGGTTGGGTTCGATGGCGTGCGCGAACAGCGCGTTGCCGTCGCGGGCCGCGATCAGGCGTTGCTGCGGCGCATGGGCGCGGGTGTAGCGCGGCAGGTCATCAAGCTGCACGTCGAAGAAACGGGTGACGGGCTGGCCGATCAGGCCGGCGGGATTGCGCCAGTCCAGGCCGGCGGCGCGCGCCAGCAGTTTGGCGCCGGTATGCGTCATGCCCAGGATGCGGCCGGAGCCGTCCAGCGAGATCGCGGCCTCCGGGTCCACGTCCAGGAATTCCGGCGAGCGCGCGAAGCGCAGCACCCATTCGTTGCTGGTGCGCGCCATCAGATTGGCCATCTCGATGCGCCGAGTGGTGCTGGTGACCAGATGCAGCGCCAGGTTCTGGCTGGCTTTCAGGATGGGCGAACTGAGCAGCGAAATGTCCAGCACGGCCGCGAGTTCGCCGTCGGCGTTGTAGATGGGGGCGGCGGTGCAGGACAGGGGCGTGTGGGTGTTGTCGAAGTGGTCGCTCTGGTGGATGGTAAGGGCTTCGCCGCTTTCCAGGCAGGCGCCGACGGCGCAGGTGCCGGCGCGGCGCTCCGACCATTCCGACCCCAGATACAGTCCCGCCTTGCGCAGGCTGGCGGTCTGTTGCGCGTCGCCCAGGAATTCCACTGTGACGCCCTGGCGATCGGCCAGCAGCAGCACGTAGTTTTGGCCGGCGACCTGGCGGAACAGATGGTCCAGGCCGGACCTTGCAATGGAAATCAGCGCTTCGGACTGCTGGCGGTGTTCGCGCAGCCGGCCATCCGGCACGATATAGGCCTCGCAGGCCTGGGCGGGATCCAGCCGGTACTGGTCCAGGCAGCGCAGCCAGCTGCTGACCACGTGCGCGTCGCGCTGGGTGGGGCGGCCCTGGCCGACTTGTTCGATCTCGCGGATATGGGCGGAGTGCAGGGATTCCTGACTAGGCATGTCGTCTCCATGTTGCGCCCGATCTGCGCCGGATCAACGGCCAGCATGCACAGAGGACGACACGCCTGTAAATGCTGGTTATCCAGCATCGGGACGTATGGGGGACGCTACAGGTCGACCTTGACCTTGCCGGCCTGCACCAGCCCCGCCACGTCGCGGATTTCCGCCAGCAACGCCTGTTGCAGCTGCGCGGGCGTGCCGCCGGTGGGCTGGAAGCCCTGTTCGCCCAGCTTGGCGCGCACCGTCTCGGTCTGCAGCGCGCGGTTGATGCCCTGGTTCAGCGCCGCGATGGTGGCTTCCGGAGTGCCCGCCGCGCAATAGGTGCCGAACTGGATCTGCGCCGAGAAGCCGGGGTAACCGCCTTCCGCCACCGTGGGAATGTCGGGGTACTTGGGCAGGCGTTCCGGGCTGGTCACGGCCAGCACGCGCAGGCGTCCGCCTTGCAGATACGGTTCCACCGCTGCGACGGTGGCGACCACCACCTGGATCTGTCCGCCCAGCAGGTCCGTCATCATCGGACCCGTGCCGCGGTAGGGCACGTGCAGCATGTCGATGCCGCAGGCGGCCTGCAGCAATTCGGTGGCCAGATGTTGCGGCGTGGCGTTGCCGGGGGAGCCGAAGGTCAGCCCCTTGGGCTCGCGCTTGGCCTGGGCGACGAGTTCGCCCAGGGTCTTGGCAGGCAGGTCCGCATTGACCGCCACCATGTAGGGCGAACGCGCAATCGGGCAGACCGGCGCCAGTTGCTTGAGCACGTCCTCGGGCGGCTTGGCGTAGTAGCGCACCGATGGCACCAGGCCGGCAAACAGCAGCACGCTGCCATCCTTGGCGCCGTTGGCGGTGTAGTCGGCGCCCAGCATGCCGCTGGCGCCGGGTTTGTTCTCAACCACCACCGGGCGGTCCAGCGCGCCTTCCAGCGTGGCGGCGATCACTCGGCCCAGCACGTCGGTGCCGCCGCCGGGCGGGAAGGGCACGATGACGCGCAAAGGGGCTTCGCGCGCGCTGGCGGCGCCGCCGAGCGCTGCGCCCAGCGGCGTGAGCGCCAGGGCCGCCATGTTCTTCAGGATGGTTCTGCGATTCATATTGTTTGTCTCCGTATCCACTCTACGCGGGCTAGGCCGCGCTTGGCGCGCCGGCAGCCGGCAGAAAAAATCCATGCAGCGCCGCCGCCACGATGGCCGGTTCCTCCACCGGCAGCATGTGTCGCTGGCCTGGCACCACCTGCGCCTGCGCATGGGGCAGCGCTTCGGCCAGTTCCCGTGTCATGCGCGGGGTCGAGCCGACGTCCAGTTCGCCGGTCAGCGCCAGCGCGGGACAGGCGATGTCTGGCGCGGCCTGCGCCAGGATCGGGTCGCCCTGCGCGAACACGCGGTAAGCGGCCAGGAAGCTGGCGCGGTCGTTGTCCAGCAGGCGCTGGCCGATGCTGGCCACGCGCTCGGGACGCCGGGCCTGGAACGCGGGCGTGAACCAGCGCTGCAGCGAGACCTGGGCCGCGGCTGCGGGATCCTGCGTGGCAGCTGCTTCCAGCCGCGCCAGCACGGCGCGCGTTTCGTCCGCGCTGCGGCGGAACACCGTGCTCAGCAAGGCCAGGCGCGTGACGCGTTGCGGGCGTGCGGCGGCATAGGCGCCCGCGATCAGGCCGCCCATGGAATAGCCCAGCAGATTGGCGCTTTGCCAGCCGGCGCGATCCAGTTCCGCGTCCAGCTGCGCGATGTAGTCCTGCACCGTCACTCCATCGGCGACGGCGGGGGCGCGGCCATGGCCCAGCATGTCGTAGCGCAGCACCTCGAAATGCGGCTCCAGCAGCGGCGCCAGATCGTCCCACAAGGTGTGGTCCAGGCCGACGCCATGCAGCAGCACTAGCGGTACGCCGCGGCCCGAACGGCGAAAATGCGCGCTCATTTGGCCTGCGCCTCGCGTTCCAGTTCCTGCAGGTCGGAATAGCGGTTGCCGATCCGATGATGCGGACGGCCCGAGGTCGCCGCGCCCAGGGCGATCACGATTTCGTCGGGGGCGGGCGCGTCGTTGATGGTTGTCTGCACGGTCAGATAGTGCGAGCGCAGGCCTTCGTCGAGCTTGTGCATCAGCGGCACGGTGATCACGCAGCCGGGGCCGCCGCGCATATTGGTGAAGCTCAGGTAGCTGGTGCCGCCAACCGCGCCGCGATAGGCGTTGCCGAAGCGCAGGGTGTGGATCAGCGCCGAGGCGTGTTCGACTTCGCCGGCCGTGCCCACGACCGCGGCCTTGCCATAGGCTTCAACCTGGTCGGCCGAGCCGGCCTGACGCAGGATTTCCGCGACCAGCAGCTCGCCCAGCGGCGGCGCGGCTTCCAGGATCTTGGGCCGCAGGTCTTCCTGGAACGGCTGGCCGGCCCAGGGATTGCGGATCACGGCCGCGGCGATGACCATCACCAGCGGGCGCTCGGCGGCGCGACCGCCTTCGATCAGGGTTTTTTCCACATAGCTGACTACCTTGCGCACTTGCAAAGACATAACCGCTGCTCCAGTACCTGTAGGAATGAAAGACGCGGCCATTGTTGAAGGCAAGGCGGAGTTTTGACAATCCAAATTAACTCAAGTTAATTTCGGAAAATCCGAATTTTCTGCACCCCTGAAGCCATGTCCGCGCCCTTGAAGATCCAGCATCTGCGCCAGTTTCTGTTGGCGGCCGACCACGGCAGTTTCCGTCTGGCGGCCGAAGGCACATTCCGTTCGCAGGCGGCCGTGTCGGCGGCCATGCAGGATCTTGAGCAGCAGCTGGGCGCGCCGCTGTTCGAACCCGGCAAGCGCGCGCAGCTCACGCCCCTGGGTATCGCCGTGGCTCCGTTATTCCGCGAACTGCTGTCCACCCACGACCGGGTGCTGGACGCGGCGCGTCAGTTCGGCCTGGGCAGCCAGGGACCGGTATCGCTGGCGGTGATGCCGTCGCTGGCCGACGAGTGGCTGCCGCGTTTGCTGGAGCGCTATGCGCGCAGCCACCCCGCGATCCGCATCCGCGCCGTCGACGAGTCGTCGCAGGATGTGCACCGGCTGGTGCTGAGCGGTGAGGTGCAGGTAGGGGTGGCGGGGCAGGTGCCGCGCACCGCGGAGGTGGCATTCGCGCCGGTGGCGCGCGACGCGTTCGGCCTGGTGTGCCGCAAGAGCCATCCGCTGGCGCGGCGGCGCGGCCCCGTGCCCTGGTCGGCGTTGGCGGGCGAGCGCCTGATAGGCAATGCCACCTTCGACACGCTGAAGAACCGGCAACTGGGCAGCGCCATCGAGGACCCGTTCATGGTGGTGTCGAACCGCGCGTCGCTCCTGGCCAGCGTGGTCAGCGGGCTGGGCGTGACGGTGCTGCCGGTGCTGGCGCGGCCGGCCGCCGCGACCGGACTGGCCTTCGTGCCGCTGGCCGAACCCACGGTCGAGCGCATCGTCGGCGTGCTGACCCGCAAGGAAGAAACGCTGCTGCCGTCGGTGGCTGCCATGCATGCATTGGCCCTGCGTTCCCTGGCCCAGTTCACGCGCCGCAAGGGCGCGATCCTGGTATAGCGACCAGGCGTGCTGCGGCGCTAGACGCCGCAGGCGTAGATCATGAACTGGCGGAAGGCTTCGGCGGGCTTGGCCAGCCGCGCTTGCGGATGCCACAGCAGCCCGGCCTCCATGGGCGGGACGGCATCGGTAATGGGTACGGCCTCGATCTTGCGGCCCTCCAGCGACCACGGACGGTAGACCATGTCCGACAGCATCGTGACGCCGAAGCCATGCGCAACCAGCCCGCGAAGCGCCTCCATCGAGCGCGTGCGGAAGGCGATGTCGGGCTGCAGGCCGTGGGCGCGCCAGTAGGCCAGCGCGGAGCGTTCGCCTTCGTCCATTTCCAACAGGATGTAGGGATAGCCGGCAATGTCGGCCAGCGACGGCGCCGATGCCTGCGCCAGCGGATGGCCGGACGCGGTCCATAGCTGCCGCCGCGAGCGCACCAGCACCTGGTGGCCGAAGCGCTCGCGCCGTTCCACGTTGGACAGCAGCGCCACGCCCAGCTCGACCTCGCCGCGGGTTACGGCGGCTTCGATCTCGGGCCGGTCGAGGTCTAGCAGGTCCAGCTCCACGTCGGGATAGCGCCGCCGGAAGCGCGCCAGCAGGTCGGGCAGGAAGTAGCCCAGCACCGTGTAGGACGCGGCGATCCTCACTGCGCCGCGCAGCGCATAGCGCTGGAAGCCGGGTTCACGCAGGGCGTCGTCCAGCGAGTCGAGCACTTCACGCGCCCGCTGGTGGAAGTTATGCCCTTCGGGCGTCAGGGTGACGCCATGCGGATGGCGGTCGAACAGCCGCACGCCCAGTTGCGCCTCCAGCGCCAGGACGGCGTTGGTGACCGCGGATTGGGAGACATGCTCGTCGGCGGCGGCCATGGAAAACCGGCCGGTCCGGGCGGCAGCCGCGAAGTAGCGCAGTTGGCGCAGGGTGACATCGTTAGCCATCTGTTTAGCACATACCTGATACCTGAATATATGAATATACGATAACCAGCCTGCTTCCTACACTGCGGCAAAACACCAAGAACCGGAACGCAGGAGACAAGCGTGGACACCCCCCTTTCCGCAGGCGCGGCCGATACCCATGGCCTGACGCTGGACGACAAGTACACCCGCAGCCACGGGCGCATCTATCTGAGTGGCACCCAGGCCCTGGTGCGGCTGCCGCTGTTGCAAAAGCAGCGCGACCTGCAGGCCGGCCTGAACACCGGCGGCTACATCTCTGGCTACCGCGGCTCGCCGCTGGGCGGGCTGGACCAGGCCCTGTGGAAGGCCAAGCGCCACCTGCAGGCCAACGACGTGGTGTTCCAGCCCGGCGTGAACGAAGACCTGGCCGCCACGGCGGTATGGGGCTCGCAGCAGCTGAACCTGTTTCCGGGGGCGGCGCGCGACGGCGTATTCGGCATGTGGTACGGCAAGGGGCCGGGCGTGGACCGGTCGGTGGACGTACTCAAGCATGCCAATTCCGCCGGCAGTTCGGCGCATGGCGGCGTGCTGATGCTGGCGGGCGACGACCATGCCGCCAAGTCCTCGTCGGTGGCGCACCAGTCCGAGCACGTGCTGATCGCCAGCGGCATACCAGTGCTGTATCCGTCCAACGTGCAGGAGTACCTGGACTACGGCCTGCATGGCTGGGCCATGAGCCGCTACACCGGCCTGTGGGTGGCGATGAAGTGCGTGACCGACGTGGTCGAGTCCAGCGCTTCGGTGGAAGTGGATCCGGACCGGGTGCAGGTGGTGCTGCCCGAAGACGTCTTGCCCGAAGGCGGCCTGAACATCCGCTGGCCCGACACGCCGCTGGCGCAGGAGGCGCGGCTGCTGGACCACAAGTGGTATGCGGCGCTGGCCTATGTGCGCGCCAACAAGCTGAACCGCGTGGTGCTGGATTCCCCGCAAGCGCATTTCGGCATCATGACCGCGGGCAAGGCGTATCTGGACGTGCGCCAGGCGCTCAACGACCTGGGCCTGGACGAGGCGGCCTGTAGCGAGGCCGGCATACGCGTGCTGAAGGTGGGCTGCATCTGGCCGCTGGACGCGCAGGATGCGCGCGAGTTCGCCACCGGCCTGAAAGAGATCCTGGTGGTGGAGGAAAAGCGCCAGATCCTGGAATACGCGCTGAAGGAAGAACTCTACAACTGGCGCGACGATGTACGGCCACGCGTCTACGGCAAGTTCGACGAACGCGACAACGGCGGCGGCGAATGGTCCACGCCGCGCGGCGGCTGGCTGCTGCCCGCGCGTCACGAGCTGTCGCCCGCGCTGATCGCCCGCGCCATCGCCGCGCGGCTGGAAAAGGCCGACCTGTCGGATGCGCTGAGAGCGCGCATCGCGGCGCGGCTGGCTGTCATCGACGCCAAGGAGCGCGAGGCTTCCCGTCCCACGCTGGTGGAAGAGCGCAAACCCTGGTTCTGTTCCGGCTGTCCGCACAATACCTCCACCCGCGTGCCCGAAGGCTCGCGCGCCGTGGCCGGCATAGGCTGCCATTACATGGCGATGTGGATGGACCGCAAGACCGACACCTTCAGCCAGATGGGCGGCGAGGGCGTCGCCTGGCTGGGGCAGAAGGATTTCACCGCTGAGCGTCACATCTTCGCCAACCTGGGCGACGGCACCTATTTCCATTCGGGGTTGCTGGCCATACGCGCGGCAGTCGCCGCGCACGCCAGCATCACCTACAAGATTCTCTACAACGACGCCGTCGCGATGACGGGCGGGCAGCCGGTGGATGGCGTGCTCACGGTGCCGCAGATCGCCGCCCAGATGCAGGCCGAAGGCGTGGTCAAGACCGTGGTGGTGACCGACGAGCCGGAAAAGTACGCCGGCGCTACCGCGTTGCCGCAGGGCGTGGAGGTGCACCACCGCAAGGCGCTCGACGACGTGCAGCGCGCCTTGCGCGACATCGCTGGCACGACGGTGCTGATCTACGACCAGACCTGCGCCACCGAGAAGCGCCGCCGCCGCAAGCGCGGCGAGTATCCCGATCCGCCGCGCCGCGCCTTCATCAACGAGTCGGTCTGCGAAGGTTGCGGCGACTGCTCGGTGCAATCCAATTGCCTGTCGGTCGAGCCGCTGGATACGCCGCTGGGCACGAAACGCCGCATCAACCAGTCGTCCTGCAACAAGGACTTTTCCTGCGTGGAGGGCTTTTGCCCCAGCTTCGTCACGGCGGAAGGCGCGACGCTGCGCAAGCCGGGCACGGGCAGGGATCTCCCCGCGTTGGCCGAACCGCCGCAGCCCGACCTGGCAGGGATCCGTCCGCTTGGGGCCTACCGCGTGGTGATCGCGGGCGTGGGCGGAACCGGCGTCGTGACCATAGGCGCGCTGCTGGGCGCGGCCGCGCATCTTGAAGGCAAGGGCGTGACCGTGCTGGACATGGCCGGGCTGGCGCAGAAAGGCGGCGCCGTGCTCAGCCACGTGCAGCTGGCCAATCGCCCCGCGGACCTGCATGCCACGCGCGTGGCGCTGGGCGAGGCCGACCTGGTCATCGGCTGTGACGCGCTGGTGTCGGCGTCGCCCGAAGTGCTGTCGCGCCTGCGCCCGGACCATGGCCGCGCCGTGGTGAACAGCAGCGCCGCGCCGACGGCAGCCTTCCTGTCGCAGCCGAGCTGGCGCTTCCCCGGCGCGCAAGCCGAAGCCGCGCTGGCGCGCAGCACGGGCGGCAACTGCGATTTCATCGAGGCCGGCCCGCTGGCCGAGGCCCTGCTCGGCGACACCATCTACGCCAATCCGCTGCTGCTGGGCTATGCCTGGCAGCAGGGCGGCCTGCCGCTGGCGCTGGACAGCCTGCGGCGCGCCATCGAGCTGAACGGCGTCTCGGTCGAAAAGAACCTGGCCGCCTTTGAACTGGGCCGGCAAGCCGCGCATCATGGCGCCGCCGCGCTCAAGCCGGCGCCGCGGGCGCAAGTGATGGCCTTGCCGGAGTCCCTGGACGGCCAGATCCAGCGGCTGGCGCAACACGTACGCGCCTATCAGGACGAGGCCTACGCCGCGCGCTTCCTGGATGCGGTGGCAGCGGTGCGGGCGCGCGAAGCTGCGCTGGCGGATCCGCAGCGTTTCGAGGTCACGCAGGCGGTCGCGCGCAACCTCGCCAAACTCATGACTTACAAGGACGAGTACGAGGTGGCGCGCCTGTACGTGGATCCGGCCTTCAAGGCCCGGCTGCGCGAGCAGTTCGAAGGAGAACCCGGCCGCGACTACCAGCTGCGCTATCACTTGGCGCCACCCGCGCTGGCGCGCCGCGACGCGCGCGGGCGCCTGCAGAAGCGCGCCTACGGTTCGTGGATGGGACTGGCGTTTCGCGCGCTGGCGCCCATGAAGCGGTGGCGCGGCACCTGGCTGGACGTGTTCGGCAAGACCGCCGAACGCCGCATGGAGCGACAACTGGCGGCCGACTACCTGGCGCTGGCCGAGGAGTTCTCCCGCACGCTGGACGCGGCCAATCGCGCCACGGCGCTGGAACTGGCCGCGCTGCCTGACACGATCCGCGGCTATGGCCATGTCAAGGAGCAGAACGTCGAACGGGCGCGCGCGCGGGAAGCCGGGCTGTGGGAGCAATACCGCGCGCCGGCGCGGGAAACGCTGGCGGCTTGAGTGGCTCGTGGCGTCAAGCCATCTGTTCGAGCAGCACGCAGTTGCGGCCGGTCAGCTTGGCCTTATATAGCAATTCGTCGGCGCGGCGCGACAGGTTTTCCAGCGCTGCCGTATCGCTGCCGCGGGCGTGGGCCACGCCGAAACTGGCGGTCATGCTGAAGCTGGCGCCCGCGCCGGCACTGAGCCGCGTTTGCGCGATGCTCAGCCGCATGCGTTCCGCGATGTCCCGGACGCGGTCGGGGTTGCGGCTGCGGCACAGCACCGCGAACTCTTCGCCGCCCACGCGCGCGACCACGTCGGATTCGCGGAAGGTCTTGCGGCACAGATCGGCCACGGTCTTGAGCGCTTCGTCGCCTGTAGCGTGGCCGTGCGTGTCATTGATGGACTTGAAGTGGTCGATGTCGAACAGGATGAAGCCCAGACCGCTCTGCGGATCGTTGCGGATATCGTCCAGCGAAGCTTCCAGGCGCTTTTCGAAGGCACGGCGGTTCAGCAGGCCGGTCAGGAAATCCGTTTCGGCCATGATGGCGAGGTCTTGAATCAGGCGGTCGCGTTCGAGTTCCAGCTTACGCACGGCGGTGGCGTTGTCGTTGAGCACGTTCAGCGCCTTGAACATGCCGTTGACTTCGCCCCGGTACTGGTCGGCGGGAATGGGCGGCACATCGCCGCCTTTCGCGATCGCGCCGATGATGTTGGTGGCGCGGACGAAAGGCCGGATGACGCGCTTGCGGAACATGGTCAGGCCGATTATCAACGCGGCCGTGAGCATTGCCGCGGCCGCCAGGGTGGTCAGCAGCACGCGGATCGCGGCCTGGCGGTTTTCTCCGATGCGCCGCTCCACTTCGTTGAGCATCAGGTCGCGAAACCGGACGATGGACTTCATGCGCGGCACATAGTTCGCGCCGAGTTCGTACATCGACACCAATGACTCCTCCGGCGCCCGTTCGGCAATGGCGCGCACGCTGTCGAGGTAGTTCATGCCATCGCCGAAGTACTGCTGCTGCAGTTCGCGGTAGGCGAGGGAGGATGCGTATCGCGGCATGCTGGCGATGTTGGCGTCGATCAGGGCGCGCAGTTCGTCGATGCGGCCGATCACGCGTTCTATCCTCAGCTGATCGCTGGCGGTCAGCGTGCGGCGCTTGCTGAGGGCCGGCGCGAACGTGGAGCCGACCAGTCCCGCCTGTTCGCGCAGTTCGCCGGCCAGCAGCGCCAGGGACAGCAGGTCGAAGTCTTCGCCCTGGTTCCGGGCGACCAGGCCGATGCCGTCGGACATCGCGGCGCGCAGTTCGGGAACCACCGCCACCATGTCGCCGACCACTGTCCACAGGTTGTGGCCGGACGTGTTGGCGCGGGGCGCGGCGATGGCCGCGTCGGCGCTGGCGCGGGCGTTCAACAGGGACTCGCGGATGCGCTGGATGTTGGTGAATTCGCGGGCGCCGTTGGGATTGAGAGGTGCGCGGTAGAGCGCAAGCAGGTCGGCGACTTGCGCATTGGTGCGCTGGCGGGCTTCGGCCAGCGCGCGCAGGATGTTTTCGGGGACCGGCAGGTCGGAGCCCAGCGCCGAGTTCATTGGGCCGCGTTCGGCGGATACCGCTTCCATCGTCATCAGGGTCGTGCGGACCACGATGAAGCCCCGCATGGCGTCGTCGGTGGCGGCCAGCGACCGCCAGTTCTGCTGCACCACGATCACGGTCAGCATGGAGACCGGCAGCGCTACGCCGGCTGCCAGTGTCAGGAAATACCTTTCAAGGGATTTGAGAGCAAAGACATTGCGGAACATGCGTAAACATCGGCTCGGAACAATGACTGGTGGCCGGAGGTTACTTGAAATGGGCCGCCCAATGCATGGTTTTCCCGCCACAGTCCGACGGAACGAAGTTTGTATCGCTTTAAGTCGTAAAGTCTCATTTGCCAGCGCATTGCATCACTCTATTGCGAGCGCTTTCAGGGCTTCTTCCAACATGCGCGGCGGGCCCATCATGGCCGCGCGACGGGCAGCTTTTCCAGCGCGTTCTTGAAGTCGGGATACTCCTTCAGGAAATCCAGGCTGCGCCCGAACCGCTTCAGGAGTTGGTCGTCCACCGTCAGATTGAGCACGGTCGCGCCATCCCACAGCCTGGGGCGTTTTTTTACATGGATCAGCACCTTCTCCGTGAACTCGCGGTAGGAGTCGTGCGGCTCGCATTGGTCGTAGTCCGTGGCGACGCGTTGCGCCAGTCCGGCCTCCAGGCCGACCTGGCGCGCCTTCTCCTGCAGCCACGAGGCGGGCAGCGTCTGCAGGCTGCCGTCCCGGTAGCCGCCGCCGACGTCCGAATGGGCGCCGATGAACCAGCGCTGCTCGACCGGATGGTCGGCTGGACGCGGCTCGGAGTCAGCCAGCCGGGTCCACAGGGTAGGCGCATACGGTTCGCGGAATTCGTTGGTGGCGATTGCGTGATAGGCGTGATGGACGTGGTTGCTGAGTTCGGTGTCGTGGAAGTTGTAGAACCTGGAGAAACCCGGAAAAGGGATGCCGCCTACCGGTATGCCCAGGCTGCCGACCGTGTCCCAGACGCCGACGAAATGCACGTCGGTCTCGCGCGAGAAATTCACGCGGAAGGTCGCGGCTTCCAGCGAGGAGGGGATGCAGTCGTCGCGGTAGAGCGCATAGGCTTGCTCCACGTTGTTGTCGGAGGGATCGTTCAGCAGGCCGCATTTGCGCACCATGCCGGCCAGGCTGCGGGCGGAGTAGGCGCCACGGCTGAACCCGAACAGGAAGATGCGGTCGCGCGGTTGGTAGCGCTGGCAAAGCCAGCGGTAGCCCGTGCGGATATTGGCCGACAGTCCTGCCCCAAAGGCGCCGCCGGCGAACTTGTCGATGGCCGCCCACAGGCCCTGGCCCTGCGTGCCTACGCCTTCGATATAGAACGTCTCTTGCGTGGAGGTCTCGGGCGCCGCCTTGTAGAGTTCGTAGACGTTGGTGCGGTCATTGGGTTCGTTCCAGGTCCCGTCGAAGAATACGGCCAGATTCTTCACCATGATCGTTCTCCACAGATTGAGTCTTGCAATGAATCTGTTTGCTGGCATGGTCCGCGTCGTGCGCGACGGTAAGCTAGCACGGCGTTCGGACGCCGCCGGGTGCATGGTTTCCCTGCTGCATGGACGTACACCGCTTTTTTGACTAGCTAATTGGTCGCAATCCAGCGCAGTGTCTGGGTTCGCACGGCGGCGCGGGCGCAGGAGGAAAACTTCACTACATCAAAAGTAGCAATCCTCCAGGCAAGCGCGGGGAGGCCCGCACGCGTTGGCGGCCGCGCCGGGCATGGAGTATGTTGCGGGGCAGGGCGGCCGCGGGCCGCGTATCAACCGAGTAGATGTACATGGGACGTTTAGCCATATTGGGCGCCTTGCACGAAGAGATCGCCGACCTGCTGGCGGCGATGGATCCGGGCGCCGCCATTCACCGCATTGCCATGCGCGACTTCCACGTCGGCACCTTGTGGGGCACGCCTTGCGTGATTGCGTTGAGCCGGATTGGCAAGGTGGCCGCGGCTGCGACGGCATCCATCGTGATCCAGGAGTTCAAGGCGTCGCGGGTGGTCTTCACCGGACTGGCGGGCGGCTTGCATGAGGATGTGGCGGTGGGCGATGTGGTCGTGGCCAGTGCGTTGATGCAGCACGACATGGACGCGCGCCCGCTGTTTGGACAGCATGAGATTCCCCTGTTGGGGCGCGAACGCTTCGATGCGGATCCGGTCCTGAGCGAACGGCTGCTGGAAAGCGCGGGACAGTTCGTGCGCCAGGGCGGCTTGCCGGCGGGACCAGGCGGACAGCCGCCGCGGGTGCACCATGGGCTCATCGCCACCGGCGACGTCTTCGTCAACAGCAATGACTATGCGCACCAGCTACGCCAGCGCCTGCCCGGTGCGCTCTGCCTGGAAATGGAAGGCGGGGCGATGGCGCAGGTCTGCTACGAATTCGGCGTGCCCTTCGCTGTGCTGAGGGTGATTTCGGATCAGGCCGATCATGCCGCGAAGGCGGACTTCACTGACTTCCTGGTGAACCTGGCGCGGGTCTACACCGCCGGCATCCTGGCGCCCCTGCTGAAGTCGGGCGCGCTGCGGGAAGCCTGAGGCCGGCGCTGGTCAGCGGCCGGTGTCGGGGTAGTTGGGGCCGGCGTCGTGGAAGCCGCCCTGGCTGTAGGGATTGACCGCGCCGGGATGGGGCGGGCCACCATTGCCCTGCGCGCAACCGGCCAGGACCAGGGCCGTGGCCATGAGAGTAAGCAAGCGGATCAGGGCGGATTTCATGGTGGTCTCCTGCGCGTACCGCTGCTGCGGGGCGCTGCTGGTCTGTCTTCGTTATTTTACGCTTTGACGGCAGCGCCAGTCCTGATCTTGCGTTTGGTCTGCGGCGCCGCGCAGCGCTGCTGATAGGCCTGCACCGCTCGGGAATTCGCGGCCTGGAAGTAGGGGTGGGGATGACCGGCCTCGCGCAGCGCGTCGTACATGCGGCCGCCCCACACGCATTGGGCCTCGGCTTGTTTCCAAAGCCCAGTGGCCAGGTCTTTTTGGCCGTGGCGCCACAGCGCCAGGCCGTAATCGGCCACGATTTCCTCGTCGCGCGGAATCTCGCGGTAGGACTGCTGCAGCAGGTCCAGCCCGCCGTCGACGTCGCCCCTCAGGACGAGGATCCAGCCCAGCGTTCCCAGGTTGTAGGGAAGGGCGCCGGCCGTGGCTATCGATTTGTGCGCTTGCGCCTCGGCTTGCGCCAGGTAGTCGGGAAAATCCGCCAGATAGTAGGCGATGCTGTTGGCCCAGTCGGGATCGTCCCGCAGCGGGACGTCGGCCTGGCGCCGCTGCAATTCCAGCGCGTCTTCCAGCGCCAGGGCGGGCAGGCCCAGCAGGCGTTCCAGCTTGCATCTTGCGCGCAGCACGTCATGATCCACGGGCTCGGATCCTGAGCGGGCGCGTTCCAGCCATAGGCGCGCCAGGTCGGCGCGGCCGGCCATCAGCAGCAGGTTGGCCATGTCCAGCTGTTGCTGCGGCTCTGCGCCGCAGGCGGCGGTATCCACCAGTTGCAGCGCGCCCTCGGCATCGCCCTGGCTGAACTTGCGGTTGATGGCGTCCAGCTCGTCGAAGCAGCGGCGGTTCTCTGCCGCATTGGCCTCGACCGAGATCGAAAGGGAGGCCGCCGGCCGGGCGTGGCTGAAGTAGGCGGTATTGCCCTGCGCGGTGCTGTACCCAAGGTCTACCCATTGCTCACCCCAGCGCACATGCATGGTGGTGATGTAAGGCCACCCCCCCAGCGGACCATTATCCCCGCCGCTCTGCAGCTGGAAAACACTGCCCCAGGCGCCGCTCCCTATGCGCCGGATCAAGGTGAAGTCTTCGGCGGAATGCGCCTCGCGGGTCCAGATCCAGGCGCTGCGGCCCAGCGCGTCGGTGACGCCGTGCACGATGCCGTCGTGGTCGGGCGTACCCTCGATGGCCTTGTCCTCGCCTGTCAGGAACAGGCGGTATGGCGTATTGGGAGCGATGCCGCCGCCGCGGCTGTTGTCCAGCCTCAGGATCAGGTAGCGGCCATGTTCACCCTTGCCGTACTGCGGCATGCCTTGGGGCGGCGTCGCGGGCGTGTTGCGGGTGGCGGCTTTCCGGGAGGACGAGCCGGCGGAGGCATATGCCGGCAAAGCCGCCAGGGCAAGCGCGAGCGCGCCGGACAACAGCAACGGGTACAGCCTGGATTGCGGAAGCGTCATGGGTGCTGCTTGAGGTCTGAGCGGTGGAGCCTGAGAGACAGGCGGCATTCTCTCAGAGAACGCGGCGCGCCGCTGCCTGGCGAGCAATCGCGCCGGGCGGTGTGTATCGGATGCAGCGGGATTCCTCCTGTGGCATTCTTGCGCCCGCACCCCGCCGCCGCACGCGGCGTATTCCCGTTCCATGATGCCGAAATTCTTCCTGCGGTTCTGTGATTTCCTGCTGCTCTCTGCTGCGGCGGCGCTGTTCGGCGCTTGCCTGACTTCAGTGCTGAAGACCGATGCCTACGGCTGGATGATTCCGGATGCGCCGTTCATGTACGGGCCGTTCGACTTCTACGTCGATGCCGCCTTGGCGGGGCTGGCCGGCCTGCTGGCGCTGGCGCTGGCCGAGCGCGCGGCGCGGGTGCGCCGTTCGGCCGCATGGCGGGCCGCGGCGACGCTGGCCGCCGCGCTGGTTGCGCTCTATCTGGCGCCGCCCGAGGCCCAGGTGTTCGGTAACACCTGGGCGCCTGGCGAGGCCACGATGGAATTGTTCGTGGCGCAGTGGCGCATGGTGCTGCCTATTGCGTTCGCCGTGCTGGCGCTGCGCCTGGGATTGAGGCGCCTGCTTGCGCGGTCCGGGGTCTAGCCCTGCTCCAGCCGGTAGAACTGCTGGCTTGCGATCAGCGTGGCGCCGCAGGATGTCTTCATGCCTTCCAGCGCGGTGCGTCGGTCCGAACTGACGGCGGCCGCGCCTTCGACGATGGTATGCGTGCCGCTGCACTTGGGGCAGGTGACGCGGTCGCCCAGCCGGGCCATGGGCTGGCCGAAGATCATTACTGTTTCGTCGCCCGTGACGACCACTCCGCCATGCGAGGTGCGGTCGCCCTTGCGTATCACCGATAGCTGCGCCATGGCTGCCTGTTGCCCTGTCAGTTTGGTTATGTGTGCTTACAGATAGGTGCCGTCCGGCGCCTGCCGCGGCGTGCCGGTGACGAAGCTGCCGTCGGGCGCCATGCGCACCGGACCGTCGCCGCCCACATAGCGGCCGTCAGGCGCGCGCTGCGGCTTGCCGGCAACGTAAGTGCCATCCGGCGCGCGGGTGATGGGTCCGCCGTCGCCGACGTAGGTGCCGTCGGGGCAACGGCGCGGCTTGCCAATGATGAAGCGGCCGTCGGGCATCATGTGGAATGACTTGTTCATCGCGCATCCTTGTCCTGGGGAACCCGCATGATATCCAGGGTCCGTGATGCGTTTTGTAATAGGACGTGTCATCTTCAAACGCGCAGTCGTTACAGATATGGGAGGATCGGTCCTCTTGTCGCTGCCCGCCGCTGGCCCGGCGGCCGCGATCCTGCCATCCGACCAGATTTATATGAGCGATATCGACACATTGCTGCAGCCCATTGCGGGCGAGGCGCCCTGCGGCGTCGACATGGTGTTCTCAGCCGAATTTGACGCCATCCGCGAAGCCCGCCGCCACGATGATCCGAACCTGGACCAGGGCGACTGGGTTATCGACATCAAGGAGGCCGACTGGCCGGAAGTCATCCGCATTTGCACCACGGTGCTGCGCGAACAGAGCAAGGACGTGCGCGTGGCCGCCTGGCTGGCCGAGGCCTGGGCCAAGACGCGCGGCTTCGCCGGCCTGCGCGACGGCTATCTGCTGGTGGACGGCCTGTGCAGCCACTACTGGGACGGCCTGCATCCCGTGCCGGACGAGGGCGACGTGCAGCAGCGCGTGGGCAACCTGGCCTGGCTGCTGGCACGCTCGCAACAGCTGATCCGCGAGCTGCCGCTGACTCAGTCGGAGGGCGGGCGCTATGGCGCGGCGCTGTGGGACAGCGCCTCGCAACTGGCCAACGCGGTCAAGCGCGCGCCGCAGAACGCGGCCGAGATCACGCGCGGCAAGCTCACGCTGGACCAGTTCGACGCGGCGCGGCGCGACACGCCGCCCGCTTTCTATTCCGAACTGGAAGGCAATCTGCAAAGCTGCTTCGCGGCGCTGGATACGCTGGAACAGACCCTGGCGCAACGCCTGGGCGACGAGGGCCCGGCCTTCTCGCCGGTGCGCGACGCGTTGCGCGACGTGACCGAGCTGACCCGCCGCTTCGCCCGCGACGCCGGGCTGCTGGTGCGCGCGGATACCGCGGCGCCGGCCGCTCCCACCGCTGCGCCCGCAGCTGCCCGGATGGAGCCGACCTTGTCCGCTGCCGACCCTGTTTCCGCCGCGCCCGCAGCCGCGCGCGGCCCGCTGCAAACGCGCGAGCAGGCGCTGGCGCAGCTGCGCGAAGTGGCGGAGTTCTTCCGCCGCACCGAGCCTCACAGCCCCGTGGCCTATCTGGCCGACAAGGCCGCCAGCTGGGGCGAGATGTCGCTGCACCTGTGGCTGCGCACCGTCCTCAAGAACGGCGATGCGCTGTCCGGCCTGGAAGAGCTGCTGGGCGTGCCCAAGCCGCCGGACCACAACGGCTGAACGCAAAGTCACTGTTTGCACAAGCCGGCCCGCGCGGGCCGGCCAAGCGCCAGGCGCCTAGCGGCTGGCGCGGAACTCGATGCGGCGGTTCTTGGCGCGGCCTTCGGCCGTGGCGTTGGTGGCGACCGGCTGGTCAGGCCCCGCGCCCAGCGTCTCAAAGCGCGCGGGCGGCAGGCCCTTGTCCACCAGGTAGGTTTTGACGGCATCGGCGCGCGCCTGGCTCAGCGCCAGGTTGGTGCTGCGGCTGCCGGAGCTGTCGGTGTGGCCGATGATCTGCACCTTGTCGCTATGCAGCTTGGGCACCACGTCCGCCACCTTGTCCAGCAGCTCGCGGCCGCGCGCGGTGAGCGTGGCGCTGCCGGTCTCGAATTCCACCACACGGTTGGTCAGTACCTGGTCCAGCAAGCCCTGTTCGTCCTTGCTGGCGGATACGCGCAGGCCGTTGACGATCTTGTAGGTGGGATTGAGCGAGGTCGCGAAGGCGCTGGCGATCTGCTGGCGCGAGGCTTCATTCTGCACCTCGCCGCGCAGGCGGATCTGGGTGCCGTCGATCTCCAGCTGGCCGCGGTTGATCTGTTTCAATGGCTGGCCGATGAGCTTGCCGACGTGCTCCGACCAGTTCGGCGGCGCGACCACGCCGCCCACATCGATCTGGTCGATCACGTTGCCCACGCCATACACCTGCTGCAGCCGGGCCAGCACATCGGCCTTGGCGGCTTCGTCCGGCACGGCGCCGCTGGCCACGACCTGGCCGGGCTGGGGGATGACGTTGGCGGGCACCACCGTGGCCGCGTCCTGGGCTGCGGCCGTGCAGGCATACAGCGCCGCCATGAGCATGAAGGAAAGGCGCATGGTCAGGCTCCGGTAAAGACTTCAAGAAAGGTGTCGAGCGCCAGGCGCAAGGACAGGCGCGGCTGGTCCAGGTAGCTGGACAGCTTTGCCAGGCCGTGGCTGGCCGATACGTGGTTGCGGACCCAGGGCGCGTCCTCCAGCACGATGTGCTGTTCGGCATACGCCTGCGGCGTGGACAGCAGGCTGGCCAGCGTCTGCGGCGAGGCGCCGCGGAAATCCACGGCCAGCCGGTGCTTGCCGGCGATGCGGCCGATGAAGAGGGTGATCTCGAAGTCCGCGCGCGACAGGAAGGGCGAGATCAGCGTCATCCAATAGGCGGCCACCAGGTTGATGTAGAGCGGATCGTCCGGCAGCGGCAGCGACAGTCCCTTGTCCAGCTGCGAGGAGCCGCTGGACATCACCGGCTCCAGCAGGATGCCCAGCGCCAGGATGATGTCGTGCACGCGCGCGGCGTGGCCGTTGCCGCGCAGCATCGCCTCCAGCCGCTCCACGGTCTGCAGGTCGACGAAGGCGTCGAAGCCGTCGTCGGCCGCTGTGCGGATTTCGCCTTCCAGTTCGTTGAGCGTTTGCAGCGCCGAGGCGGGATCGCCGTCCTGCATCAGCAGGGCAGCGGCGCCGCTCATGCGGTTCCACATGCGGCTGAAGGCAATGGGGCTGCGAGCAATGAAGGCCAACGGCTTCTGCACTTCCACCGAGGTGGCGGAAAGGAAAGGGTAGCGGCGGCCCGACAGGTCCTGGCTGGGCTGCAGATGCCCGGCGATGGCCAGCTTGCCGCGCGACCCCAGGATGGCGAACGGCATGGGCTCGGCTTCGTCGTAAAGCGCCTTCCAGTGCGGTTCCTGCGCCAACATCTCCATGGTGCTGGCGACCCAGGCATCCAGCGTGGCCATCAGCTGCGGATGTGAAGTGTTCTTCACGAAATCGCCGCGGCTGGGAATCTTGCCGAAGTAGGCCGTGCGGAACAAGGGGGACTGCGGGCTGCTCATTGCGGCGCTCCGGGTTGCGTCTGGGCGGAGGATTCGGGAGAGGCGCCGATCACGGACGAGGGCAGGCGCAGGTTGCGCAGGCCCTGGCTGCCGCCGGGCTCGCTGCCGCCGGCGCCGGGCGCCTGGGCGTTGCTGATGATGCGCAGCTTCACCGGCACCGTCACGTTGGATTTGCCCCAACTCATGTTGAAGCTGCCGTCGGCGTTGGCGGTGCGCTGGGCCGTGGAGATCAGGCGTTCCAGGCCGAAGCGGCCGGGTTCGTTGACGATCTCGACCACGCTGCCGTCGAAGGTGGTGGCGGTGATGCGCGCGCCGGGGGCGCCCTGGGCGTTGGGCCACACGAAATTGACCCACTGCGGCGGGGTATTGCGGTAGCGCAGCTGCTGGCCGTCGATCTCGATGGTGTACTCGGTCACGCCGGCCGCGGGCTTGGGCTGGATCTGGAACAGCGTCTGCGGCTGGCTGGCCGCGCCGCTGCCGGCCGCGCCTCCCGAGAGCGGCGCCACCCACTGCGCGAAATTGGCCGTGAAGGTGGGCTGCAGGCTCACGCCCATGTCGCCCCAGGTGCGTGCCGTGAGGATGTCGCCGCGGCGCACCGTCAGCGGACCCAGCGTGTCGTTGACGTACTTGGCGATGCTGCCCTGCGGGCCGAACACCTGGCCGATCTCATCGCTGCTGGCTTCGACGCTGGCGCGGCTGGCAAAGGGGTACTTCTCCGCCAGGGTCTGGTTGAACGGGCGGTAGACCTGCGCGTTCCAGACCTTGTTCAACTCGGATTCCGCCGGCTGCATGGTCACGGCGTAGGCCTGGATCAGCGGGCGCACCAGCAACGGGCGCAGGGTCTCGCGTTGCGTCGCCGACATGCCTGCCAGCATCTGCTCGTCCACCAGCTTCAGCGCGTCGGCCAGTTCCGAGTCTTTGCCTTCCAGGGTCTGGCGCATCAGCGTCAGCGCGCCGGGGCCGGGATCGCCCTGGTTGTTCAGCAGGTTGAAGCGGGTGCGGATCTTGGACAGTGCGCCCATGTAGTTGCCCAGCAGCGACTGGTTGTCGCGCGTGACCACCAGGCGCGCCACGTCGGAGAATTCGCGTCCCACCGGACCCATCGGAATCGCCTCGCCGTTGGCGGCGGTGGCGGGCGCGGCGGACGGCGGCGTCTGGCGCAGGATGACGCGCTTGAACCAGCCGACCACGCCGCTCTGGGCCTGCTGCAGCCCGGCGTTGATCAGCGAAGGGTTGTCCCAGGAGGTTTGCTCATAGGTGGTATTGATGAGCTTGGCGATGGGCGAGGTCTGCGGATCGCCCAGGCGGTTCATCGCGCCCACCGATTGCTCGAAGCTGGTGAAGGGCTTGATCGTCACGCCGCGCAGGAATTTCTGCCACTCCTCGGCGTACTCGGTCTTGTACATCGTCGCCAGGCTTTTCTGGATCTGCTCCGGGCTGCCTTCCAGCGTCAGGTCGTCGCGCGCGTTCACGCCCAGCACCCAGTCGCTGGTCTGCACTTCCTTCTTGGCGGCCTCACCAATGGCGGGCTGAATGTACTGTTCCCAGGCTTCGCGCGTGAACGTGCCGGGGATGGCGTAGCTGCCGGCGACCACGCCCGCGTCGTTCTCGCCCACGATGCGCGCCACCGTCATGGCCTGGAAGCGCGTCGCGGCGCGCGCCTTGAGCGTGGCATAGGCGCGTTCGCGCGCCGGCATGCCCTGCATCACGGCGCGCAGGCTGCCGCGGGTCTTTTCGACCAGCGCCAGATTGGTGTCGATCTGCGGCCAGCCTTCGTCCTGCGCGCGGCCGACATAGAACGAAATCAGCCGCTCGGCGCTGCGGATCAACTGGTCGCGCGGCATGGCGCCGCGGTTGGTTTCCAGCCAGCCGCGCCAGAAGCGCGTGATCTGGTCGGACAGGTGCGTGGGGTCCACGTGCTGATGGTTGGCCATCATCAGGTAGGTCTTGAGCGCGTTGTAGGCGTCGTCCGCGTTGGTGGGCGAGGCGTCCTGGAACAGCGTGTCGCCATTGCCCGCGTGCGCGGCGCGGGCCTGCTGCGGCGCCGGTTGCGGCGCGTTGCCACTGGCTGCTGCGGCGGAGGTGTCGACCTTGGCCAGGAAGTCTTCCAGGCTGGCCTTCACCGGCGTCAGCATGAACTGGCGCGCGCCGTTGTAGTACTCGGCCAGCAACCGCTCCTTCAGCACATCGCCCTGGTACAGGCCCAGCCCCAGGGACCACGGACGGCTGGAGGAATAGCGATCCAGCTGTTCGATGCGGTCCTGCAGGATTTCCATTGCTTCGAGCCTGCTTTGCAGGTCGGTGCGCTCGCTTTGCAGGCGCACCACCTTGTCCAGGTCGGCTTGCACGTTCTGCGCCAGTTGCCGGTTGCCCAGGTAGGACCAGCTCCAGCCGCCCAGTACCAGCCCCAGCGCCAGCACCAGGCCGAAGAAGGCCAGGTAGCGCATGCGCGTCTTGGCGGGACTGGCGTGCTGGCGCACCAGTTTCTTGTCCGCGAAGATCACGCTGGAGAACAGGTCGCGCAGGAAGAAGCCATTGTTGGAGGTGACGCTGCGCGACTGCGCGCGCGCGGCGGGACGCAGTTCGAATCGTTCGGCCAGGCGCTCGGTGGAAGTGCTTTGCGTGATGCCTTCCTGCAGCGCGCTGGTGAAGTAGAAGCCGCGGAACACCGGCTTGTACTGGAACGGATTGGTCTCGAACAGCGTGGACAGGAACGTGCGCAGCGCCGGCTTGATGCCGGCGAATTCCAGCGGGAACGTCAGCAGGCCTGGCGGCAGGTCGCGACTGTTGCGCAGGGAGATCTGCGCCGTGCCCATTTCCTTGAGGCCTTCATACAGTTCGTCGAAGCGGCTGTCGAACAGCGCCAGCACGTCGCGGTTTTCCTCGGCGCCGTAGGGCAGGGTCGCGCCCCAGACACGGTCGCGCTCGCTCTGGTCGCTGTCGGAGAAGAACTCGCTGAAGCCCGAGATCAGGTCGGCCTTGGTGAAGATGATGTAGACCGGCGCGAACACTTCCAGGCGGTCGGTCAGCTCCTGCACGCGCTGGCGCAGGTTCTTGGCCAGGTTGATCGCGAACTCCGGACCCGCGCCCGTCAGCTCGTCGATGCTGGCGGCCACGATGATGCCGTTGATGGGCGCCTTGGGACGGTGCCGCTTGAGCAGGTCCAGGAAGCCCATCCATTCGTTGCGGTCCTCTTCATGCACCGAGTAGCGTCCGGCGGTGTCCAGCAGGATGCCTTCGGTGGTGAAGAACCAGTCGCAGTTGCGCGTGCCGCCCACGCCGCGGACCGCCGCGCCGTTCTTGTCCGCAAAGGGGAACTGCAGGCCGGAATTGATCACGGCGCTGCTCTTGCCGGCCGCGGGGTTGCCGATGACGATGTACCAGGGCAGCTCGTACAGGGCCTCGTTGCCCGAGGTCTGGCCGATCTTCGAGGTCTTGATGGTGCGCACCGCCTGGGTCAGCCGCGTGCGCAGCGCTTCCACGTCGTTGCGGTTGGCGGCGGCGCCCGTCTGCACCTGCTGCTCCAGCATGTCGCCCAGGTTCTTGTTGGCCTTGCGGGTACGCCGCCGGCGCCACAGATAGGCGCACAGCCACAGCAGCACGCATACGCCCAGGGCGATGCCCGCCCAGACCAGGCCGATCTCCACCGTGTCGGCGAACAGGAACAGGAAGACCACCAGGGCCAGCAGCCCGAGCGCCATGAAGGTGCGCGGATTGGCCAGCGCGCGCGAGGACCAATGTCGGCCTTCGCTGATGGCGCGGGAGGCGCCGGATAGGAGATCGGAGGGGCTGCGCATGGTTTGAACTATGTTCTTGTGGGTCAGGCGGGAAGGGTTTCGGAAGGCGACACCAGCGCCAGCGTCCGCAGCGCCGGGTCCTGGGTCATGAGGGCGAGCACGGGCGCGCCGGCCTGGGCGCAGGCGGCGCCCGCGACGGCCACGGTCAGCAGATGCGCGGCCGCGCCGGTATGGCCGCAGCCGGAACCTACTGCCAGGCAGTCCTGGTTGGGGTCCAGCGCCGGAAACAGCGCAGCCGCCAGGCCGGCGGTCTCCAGCGGGCGGCTGCCGCGGTGGTCGGCATCGCTGATCAGCGCGGCCACGCCATCAGCGGGTTGGCCTTGTTCGGCCAGGAATTGCGTGGCCAACTCGGTCACGCGTGGCTCATGCAGCGCGCCGCGCGCGTCGGCGTCGACCGCGCGCTGTGTTTGTGCGGACAGGGTCAGGGTCAGCGCGGAGTCGCTGCGTGCGGGCTCGCCGCCAGGCGCATGGGCGCCCAGGTCCAGCAACAGGCCCGCCGCGGCTTCGCCAGGCACCTGGCCTTGGGGATTGGCGTTCGACATGAGCCGGCCGGCGGCGTCCCATTGCTCGACGCGCGTCGCATCGATGTGGGAGTCGGCGACAGCAACCAGGCGTAGCGTGGCGCTGCGCGCGGTCAGGGGTTCCTGCGCCAGCTGGCGCAGCAGTCCATCGCTGGTGAGCGCGTCTGGCGCGGCGTGCAGGCGCTGGACCATGCGGCTGGCAGGCCACGCCGCCGCCGCGAGTACCTGGTCCACGGCATGGTCGCGCACGGCGTCGGACCAGTCGGCGGGCAGCAGCAGTTCCAGCTGCAGCAGCGGCCATGCTTCGTCATGTTGCGGTTCGCCTTGCTTCAGCACGATGGCGCGCGCTTCCAGCGCCAGCGCCTCCACCACCTCTGCCAGCAGGGCGGTTGCGCGCACGGGTTCTTCTTCGAGCGCGGCGGCCGGGGCGCGGGCCTCGCGCGCCGCGGCGCGCAGCGCATCGGTATCGAGCTGCGGCGCGCGCGCGCTGAAGACAGGAAAGCCTTGCGTGTTCTTGAAGGAAGGGTCCAGATCCGGACGCTGCTGCGCGGCCAGTGCGGCATGGATCGCGATGGCCTCGCTGCCTACGGCGGCGCTGGCAGCGCTGGCCAGCACGCGCAGACTCGCGGCCTGGGGAGCGGGTTCGGCGGTCTGGGCGGCGTCGTCCTGCGCGGGCTGCGCCGGCGCGGCGCGGGCCTCGCGGCGCGCACGCACGATGCGCGCGCCGCTCCAGGCGGCGGCGATCAACGCCAGCGGCAGCGCGAACAGATAAAGGCCGATGTCCACGCCCGTAGGCAGCGTGCGCGACTCCTGCCACCAGATGATGACGGCGAGCCAGACCACGCCGAAGACGAGGGCCAGCAACAGCCCGGTTTTGAGTATGCGGCTCATGGATGCGATATGACGCTTTCGGAGTTGATCATTGCGCGGCTCCGCCATTGCGCCGCATGACGCCGGGGCGGCGCAGCTCGGTGTGGCCGAAGTCCATCATCTTCCAGCGGCCGCCCCAGGTCAGGCCGACGCGCTCGGCGGTTTCGCCGAACAGTTCGTAGCCGCGCATGGCCCAGGGATCCTTTTCGGACACGACCACCTTGCCGTCGCGCAGGAAGGCGCTGTCCGCGGCCAGGCCGAACTGGTGATAGCTCTGGTAGGCGCCGGCATTGGTCACGTGCGAGCCCATCTTGGCAAGCTCCGCCTGGCGGTCGGGGCTGCGATAGCCTTCGATCAGCACCATCTCGTAGCCGTGCTCTTCACGCATCACGCGGTACGCGGCCAGCAGGCGCTGGCGGTAATCGGCGTCCAGCAGGTTCCAGTCGCGGCTGGCGCCGCCCAGGTTGGGACGCACCAATTCCACTTCGCGCGTGGTGAACGCTTCGGGCGGCAGCGGAGGCGGCGGGACCAGTCTTTCGCCGGTCAGCAAAGCCTGGATGCGAGGGTCCGGACCCGCGGTTCGATCCTCGTAAACAAATGTGTGATTGTGTCGCATGACGAAAGCGAAAAGTGACGGAAGCAACACAACCAGCAGGCCCGCAGCGATGTGCCAGCGGTATGCCGAAAACGCGCCGCCAGCCTTTCCAAAGCCCGTGCGCAGCGCCTGCGCGGAGTCGCCCATCGCCCCTCCTGCGTGTCCCGCGCCGCGCGCCATGCCCTGGCGTATTCCCTGTGCAAGCGCGCGCGCTCCCCTTGCCGTGGCCTCCCGCAAGGACGGAAAGACAAGCAACGCGGAAACGCCGATGGCGAGCAGAAAGTAGAGAGGCAGCAGGAGAAGCAAGGAGGTCCCTCAGTTACGAAGGCGTAATCTTTTGTTCTATTCGGGATTCAGGCAAGCGCTTGGACGTTGCAAAACGCGTCTGTGGCTTAGAACTCGTAACAAGAATCGATGATGCGAAAGAAGTCATCAGGTATTCTCGAACCCCTTGGTTACAGGGGTTTAGACGACCTCTGCAGACACGGGACTTCGCATGGCAGAAGACGAAAAAAGATCGCGATCACCGACCTCTGTTCCCAGCTTGCTCGCAGGACGCTCACCGTCACCGGATGAACGCGCAGCGTCGCGCATCCTCGCCGCGCTAGAGGGGCGAGTGCCGGACGCCGAAGTCAAACACCTGGCGCCCAAGCGCCGTTCCCGCTTGCCGCTGGCCTTGCTGCTGCTATTGCTGACGGGTGCTGCGGGCGCGGTGTTATATAGCGTGTTCGATACGCCGCCGCTGCCTGTGGTCGCTGAATCGACTCCTCCGGTTACGCCGCCAGCGCAGCCCGCCGCCGCGCCAGCCGCTCCAACAGCGGGTGCGCGCGTGGCCGCTGCCGATCCCGACCCGCAGCCTTCTTCCGCGGCCGTCATCGAAGACCACCCTCTCGCGCAATTGGGACTTCCCAATGCCGATGAGGACCGCGCGCCCGAGAACCCCTTGTCTGCGTTGGCCGTCACCGCCACGCCGCCGCAGCCTCGCGCTGCGTTGCAGGCGCAGGCCGCTGCGCCCAAGGCAGCCGGGCCCACGGTGCCGCGCGCGATCACTTCGCAAGGCTCGCCCAAAGCGTCGCCCCAGGCCGCGCCGCAGCGCGCCAAGACGCCGCGCAACGATTCCGACGCCGCATTGCTGGCCGCGCTGATGTCCTATGGCCTGCCGCCGGCGTCGCCGCCCGGTACCAAGGTCTACAAGAACGACGGCGTCTTCGTCCGCGAACTGCCGGGCTCGCCCCTGGCGGCCCGGTTGGAGCAATGCCGCAAGCTGGGCTTCCTGGAAAGCGAGCAATGCCGCTTGCGGGTGTGTTCGGGCTATTGGGGCACGGCGCCCGAATGCCCCAATCCGCAAGCCCAGGTCGAACCCTGAGTCTTCAGAGAAGGTTTTTTTCCGCAATGGATCCGACTGCAACGCCTGGCCTGTTCAGTTCCGACGCCCGCCTCTACAGCCTGGAAGGCGAGGGCGCGCTCGCCTCGCTGCAGGTCGAGGGCTGGATCGCGCGCGAAGCCTTGTCGGGCGTTTCGCAGACGCGCGTGGTCGCGCTGTCCGACGACGCCGGCCTGGAATTGCGCGACATGATCGGCCGCCCCGTGACACTGTGGACCACGCGCGCCGACGGCAGCCGCGCGAGTCGCAGCGGTCTGGTCCGCGAAGCCGAGCTGCTGTCGGGCGACGCGGGCCTGGCGCGCTACCGCCTGACGGTCGCGCCCTGGCTGTGGCTGGCCACGCAGCAGCGCAACAGCCGCGTGTTCGAAGCGCGTTCCGTGCTGGACATCGTCAGCCATGTGTTGGGCGGCTACGAAGGCTATGTGCATCGCGTGGCTCCCGATGCGGCCGAAGCGCAGGCCGGCGTGGCGCCGCGCCCCTACACCACGCAGTACCGCGAGACCGACTATGACTTCATCAGCCGCCTGCTGGCCGAAGCAGGCCTGGGCTGGACGACGGTCGAAGATCCGGAGGTTCCCGCGCGCCACGTCGCGCTGATCTTCGCCGACAGCCGCGGCCTGGCCGAGGACTCCGAGTCCGCGAGCGGGGGCGTGCGCTTTCACCGCGCCGGCGCGACCGAGTCGCGCGACACCGTGCAGGCCATGTCGCGCCAGTGGCGGCGCGGTCCTGACCGCGTCACCGTCCTGGGCTGGCACGGCGGCGGCAAACGCGCCGTGGCGGCAGAGGCGCTGGCGCGTCCGGCAGACGGCACTGACGACGCGGGCCTGGAATGGTACGAGGTGGCAGGCCACGGCAGCTTTGCTGATGAGGCCGAGGCGCGTCGCCAGGCCACGCTCGCGATGGAAGCCGTACAAGCCGGCGCTGAGACTTTTGTCGGCCAGGGCGGGGTGCGTACCTTCCGTTCCGGCACGCGTTTCACGCTGCAGAACATGTCTCCACTGGGGCCTGCCGGCGAAGAAGGCTTCGAGCCCGCCTTTGCGCTGGACCGGGTCGAGCACGTCGGCATCAACAACCTGCCGCCAGAAACCCGAGCCTCGCTGTCGCAGCGCTTGGGCGGGTTGGACGCACATTTGGCCTTGGATACCGAGGCGCCCGCGGCGCCTGGCGCGGCGGGTTCGAACGCCGATCCGTCGCGGCCCGACGCCGCGGTGTTGGCGAAAGCGCGCGAGGTCGGCTACGCCAACCGCTTCCAGGCGGTGCGTTGCGACCGCCCCTGGCGGCCAGCGTTGCCGCAGACACGCGGCGCGCGCCTGAGCGGCGCGCCTTCGGTCCATGGCGTGCACACGGCCATCGTCACGGGCGCCGACGGCGCAGTGCAGGCGCAGGGCGAGGACGAGATCCTGCGCAACAAGCGCGGCGACGTGCGCATCCGATTCCATTGGCAGGCAGACGATGCCGAGGGGGTGGCCAAGAGCCGCTGGGCCCGCGTGGCGCAGCGCCAATCGGGCGCAGGCATGGGCATGAGTTTCGTGCCGCGCATCGGCCAGGAGGTGCTGGTGCGCTTCCTGGACGACGACGTGGACCAGCCCATCGTCGTGGGCGCGCTGTACAACGGCCGCGGCGAGGGCGGCACGCCCGCCACGCCGGGCGGCCGGGACGGCGGCAAAGCCGACACACAGGTCTACACCGCCGCGCGCGATGCCGCACCCAGCGCCCAGGCCAACCTGGCGGGAGGCAATGCGCCTGCCTGGCATGGCGCCGCGGGCGGCGACGAGAACCACCGCAACGCCGCCGCGCTGAGCGGCTTCAAGAGCAAGGAGTTCGGCGGCTCGGGCTACAACCAGATCGTGTTCGACGACAGCGACGGACAACTGCGCTTGCAGATCAAGAGCAGCCAGGAAGCCAGCGAACTGAACCTGGGCCACCTGATTCATCAGGCCGGCAACTACCGCGGCGGACTGCGCGGCCTGGGCGCCGAGCTGCGCACCGACGCCTACGGCGCCGTGCGCGGCGGCGCGGGCGTGCTGCTCAGCACCTACGCCGGCACTGGCGCCAGCGCCGGCCCCGCAGGCGAGGCTGCGGGCTTGCAGGCGCTGGCCAGCCAGGCCGACCAGATGGCGCGTTCGCTGGATGGCGTGGTCGGCGCGCACCAGGGCTTGCGCCTGGCGAGCGCGCTGGGCTCCAAGGGAGCGGAAGCCAGCGTGCTGGACGACGGCAAGGCGCCTTTGGCCGCCATGCATCGCGCCGTGTCCGGCACCGTCGCAGGCGAAAGCCTGGATGGTGCGCGTAGCGACGCTTCGGCCAAGCACACCCAGGCGGCCGAGGGCAAGGTGCCGCACCTGACCGATCCGGTCGTGTTCATGGCCGCGCGCGCGGGACTGGCGCAGGTCGCCGGCCAACACATGCAATACACCGCCGGCGAGACCGTGCACTGGTCGGCCGGCAAGGACCAGAACCTGGCCGTGATGGGCGCGCTGCGCGTGCACACCGGGCAGGGCCTGGGCATCGTCGCCGGCCTGCAGCAGGGCGGCGCGGACTCCGGCCTGGACCTGATCTCCGCCACGGGCGACGTGCACGTCCAGGCCCAGCACGACATCCTGCGCGTGCAGGCGCAGAAGGACATCACCATCGGCAGCGCGCAGACCAACGTCGAGTATGCCGCGCCCAAACGCATCCGCATCGCCACCGCGGCCGGCGCCAGCATCGTGCTGGAAGGCGGCAACATCACGGTGACCGCGCCGGGGCGGATCGATGTGAAGACGGGGAACAAGCAGTTTGCGGGGCCGGACCGCATGCCTTACGCTTTTCCCCAGTTCACGGTCTGCAAACAATGCGTGCTGGACGCGCACGATGGCGTGCAGTCCATCACGGACAAGGCATGAGGCGGGCAAGCGCATGACGGATTGGCAATCCCTGCTTGGCGAGACGTTGCGGCATGCTGAAATCAGCCGCATCGAAACGGGCGAGGCAATGCATGCCTATCTGCTCGTGGATTTCCGCAACCGCGCGGAGCTGGCCGCGCCAATCAAGAGCAGCGCTCAAGTCAGCCACGGTTCGGTCTGGCTGGGAACGGATCTGGCCGTATACGGTGAAATCGCGCCCCTGCTGATCGAAATAGACGATCTGACGCGTTTTGAACTGGGGCGCGACACGGACGGGCCATACACCTCTGAACTATTGCGGCTGCTGCGCAGGGTGTACGAGGCGGACGGTGGGCAGTTTGCGGTCACCCATATCCTGTCGCCCATGGCCCTGGCCGAACTAATGGCACATTGCGCGTACTACGGCGACTATGGCTTGCCGGACGGTCGCGAGTATTACCTGCACTTCTACGACAGCCGCATTCTGGACCGCGCTTTTCAGGTCTGGAGCGAAGCCGAGCGCGAGCGTTTCCTGGCGCCGCTGACGCTCATGCGCTATTTGCGCCGGGACGGTTCCATCGCCGAGTGGAAGGGCGGTGGAGAACGTGAATTGAGCGCTGCGGCGCTGCCGGCGCCACAGCCGTTTACGTTGGCGCAGCATCAGGCGCTGCTGGATATGGATTATCCGGACAAGCTGACCCAACAAATCCGCCGCATCTATATGGGAGTTCTGGGCAGCGACCTGCGGCAGGACGAATTGCATGAGCAGGTGCTGGAGCAGATGGCGCGGGCGCGTGCCTACGGGATAGAAAGCGAGCGGGACATGCTGGACTATGTGGCGTGGGGTATCACAATATCGCCGCGTTTTGATGAACACGAGGTGATTCAGTCCGCGCTGCGCGCATTCAAGGGCTCTGGGCTGTCGCAGGCGCTGGAGGATGTGCCTGACGACGTGTGGGATGGATTGTTGCGGGAGAGGACGGGAAATGCGTAAGGGCTTGATTGTCGTTCTGATGTGGCTGGGCTTGCTGGCGGGCTGCAATGGCGAGCCTACGTACCAAGGCGTGACCTTGGTTGCCTTCAACTACACACCTTGGGACCTTGACACCATTCAACTGACCGACAACGCAGGCCGCAGCGCCAGCTCGGGTGCGGTCGGCGTTGGCGGCGGAGAAGGGTCGGGTACGTGTTGCTACACGCTGAAAGGCACCGATTTCGTCGTGAAATGGAGCGGCGCCGACGGCGAAGAAGCGATCAAACATTTGTACGACGGCAAGCTCGACGAGGTGATCTTTCATAAGGAAACGAAGGTGCATTTCCCTGCGGCGCAGATTCCTTCGGGTGACGGTCCGTTGTACATGGAGTTGCACATCTATCCCGACGAGCACATGGAAATCGCATTGAGCCGAAAGTTGCTTGGGCAAACGCGTCTGCCGCTGGTTTCCGTCACGGATTGGCTTTATGCCGCTCATCGAGATGCGCTTCAGGGGTACAGGGATGGCTATGCGGTATTGAGGGCCGTGGGAAAGGTAGCGAGGACGGCTTGGATTGAATACCGTATTGAAGACAAGCGCGACATGCAGCAATACATGCTGCTGTATTTTACGGTTTCGCCAAATTTTGATCGAGATCCGAAGATTGCCGCAATGCTGGCCAAGCCGGGCCGCCAACCGGGCGACTTTGCCAAGGCTGTCGAGGCTATGCCTGAAGGAGAGATTGCACGTCTGAGGGCGGAAGAGAAGGCTTCAGGAGAGAAGAATGGTTGACAAAACCTCGGGTGGCCTGCCGCCGGAAGATCGTACGCCGGCTTCCGTATTGAAGAAGATGGCCGAGAACGAAGCTGCGTATCCCAAGGACGATTGCCTGGAGTGCGGTGCGGTCATTCGGATCGGGTTCTTCTTTGATGGTTTCGGGCGCAGCCGGGACGTGGACCGGAATGATCCGACGTTCTATTCGAACATTTGCAGGCTTTGGGAGGCACACTACATTCAGACGGATCTGGGGCGTCCCGAGAAGCAATTCTGGTTTCGCTTCTATTACTCGGGACTGGGAACCGAGTTGAACGAGGATGCAAAAGAAAAGCAAGACGCCCTGATCTATGCGGCTACCGTCGCGGGCAGCAAGGCGCTGAGCGAAAGCGCCAAGAATCTTGGCAAGGCGGGCCAGAACATCGCCCGGCTGGATGAGATTCCTGAGCATGACGTTCTGAAGCGCTTACGAGCCGCGACGCAGAAGATGATCAAGGAAGGCTCCTTCCAGCCTATGGTAAAGGCCTACAACGACGTAGTGAAGGACGTCAAAACGCTTCCCGACAAGGCTGTGCGGATATGGAATGCCTGGGATCCCGAACGCCTGGCAAATCGTGCGAAAGCCACGGTACAGGGGTTCTGGTCCGGCTTCAAGAGAAACCCCTTGAAGGTCGCATGGACTGCGGGAAAAGAGGTCGTCAAGACCACCGCGATGGAAGGGGTACCCGTGATCCGGGACAATGAGACGGTCGCCTATCTCATGGGAACAGGAGTCGACACTCGGGTCGACGCCGCTCTACGTCAGCTCAAGGCAGCCCATGACGCGGTCAGCGCCGAGATGAACAATGTGCGGCGCATAGAGATCTCCGTGTTTGGCGCCGACCGTGGCGGTGTGATGGCTCGCCAATTCATCAACGACTTGGTCAAGAAGTATCGGCGTCGGAACGATCAAGACCTGGTGATGCCGGGGAAGGAGGGGGCTCCCGCTGCGGAGATCCGGATCCGGTTTCTTGGCCTGCTGGACTCCGTTTCCTCCATCATGGACGAGAGCACCTTCCTGGGATTCATGCCATTTACCGACTTGCTGAAGCAAACCCACAAGGACCGTGCCTTGACGGTGCCGGCCGCCGTGGAGAAGTGCGTTCACTTCGCAGCAGGCCATGAACTGCGCGCCAATCAGCGCATCGACAGTCTGGAGAAGACTCGGGGCGAGCAGTATCTCTATCCAGGTTCCAGCGGCGATGTCACTGGAGTGAGTCCGGCAGGCTCCTTGGGTGCTCGCACGGAACTCTCTCGGGTGCCCTTGCGCGATATGTTGCACCAAGCCCTGGCAAGCGGCGCAGCGATGTACAGCATGGAACAGCTCTTCAAGGTTCGGCCGCTGATCGCCATCAAATTTTCCCTGGCGTCACGCGTGGGGGAGGGGGCGCAGAGCTATGGCATCGCTGAACTGGTGGACGCATATCGCGGCGTGGTGAAGTATGAGAAAGGCATGGACTTCATTCCACACATGGAAGTATTCCTGCGGTGGCTCGCAGTGCGCTACCAGGATCCCGTCTTCAAAGCTGATATGTCGGATCCTGCCGAAAAATGGATCCAGGATCGCGATTTCTTCACTCCGGAGCAGGAATACAACGAAGAGTTCAGGCGCGTATCCATGCTGCCGCGCGAGGAACGCAACAAGCCCGAGAACACGGCTCGCCTGAAAGAGCTGGAAGCGCTCAAGGACGAACGTTGGAATCGTGCCGTCGCGAGCCGGGGCGAATTGCCGCCGCAGCGCTTCAAGCCGCTATGGCAACGCCTGGAAGCGGAGTATCTCGCGCTCGAAGACGCGGAACGCAAGGATGCCGAAGATGAACAGCGCAAGGAAGATTTTCGCCGCAAGAATCCAAATACCGTGCAGGCCATGGAAAGAATGGAGCAGGATCTCCTGGACCAGCAGAACATGCGCAACGAGCTCATCACACGCGGCGGTGGCACGCTGACCGAAGAGGACAAGCCGAAAGATCCTTTCGCTGATATGAAAGCCAAGCGCGAAGTGCAAAAGCGCCTGCTCAACGTATGGCGCGAGGCGAGCGCCGGGACCAACCCTTTGCCTCCTAAGGTCATGGCGCTGTTCGACTTCCTGGTGCATGACGCCATGTTGAGCAGCTGGCCCGATCATTTGCTGGCCAGCACTTCACTGTATTTCCGCGTGCGGGACAAGGACATTTTTGGCAAGACCGACTTCAAGGCGGAACAAGCCAAGTTCAAGTCGGACAATGAGTCGGCATCGCGGGTTGATCAGATGCGTGCCAATCTGGATGGAATGGCTCCGGTTCGTCCGTAGCTGTGTCGGCGTCGGAAGCATCCGGCTTGGGTGATAGAGCATAGGGGATGAGCATGCCGCGAGAGCGTCGGGGACTCTAGCCAGCTCGCTTTGCGACAGCAACAGAAATGCCAGAGTCCGTGGATGCGCAGGAATCGGTGTGGAACCAGTGGCGACTGGGCAAGCCTATGATCAAAGTGGGATGTCGAGGATGTCTGAGCGGAATCAGGGAAAGACAGGGCGCTCGCAACTCGGGCGGTTGGTCGCACTCGGTGTACTGGCGGTGATCGCCGTGGCGGCGGGGGCTTATGTCTACGTAGAGCGAAGCCAGACGCAAAATTTTCAACGAAGCGCGTTGGAAGGATCGGTGGCGGTCTACTCGTACAACTTTACGCAGTACGACGTGGCGTATTCGTTGATGCCTGGTCTGCGATGGATCGCCAGAGCGAATTCGGCCACAGGAAATAATGTGCAGTCATTCGGTTACAGGCCAGCTGCGCCTGATGCTCCGATGCAGATATCGTGGCGCTATGACTCTGGTCCTCAAGCAACGGGAGAGGGAGACTATCCATTTGTCGTGATGCTTCCACAGCCACAGCGGCCAGCGGGCGCCGTGGTGCTGGAATTGCGTATCTATCCCGATGGCAAGGCTGCTGCGCGCTATGTCACGCGTCCGCTGGTATCGGATTTCAGCAACGTGGCCCCTGAGCTTCCGGGAAGCGATTGGGTGTCGAATCGATGATCACGTCAGAAGTCCGGACAGAGATAAACCTTGATGAAGCGGGTCATCGGAGAGCTTGATCCGTAGGAGACGGTTTTGCGTGAATTCGTCATGTGGTCCACCGACATGATCCTCTACGCCACAAAAGCCCTGGGTTTTGCGCTGCCCCTACTCTATCTCCTCGGGATCGCAGTCCACGTGCGCCCAAACCGTTTCGGAGCCCTGGGCTCCGCGGCATCGCGCAAATGGTTTGCCGTGTCCATGGTAGCCGTCTGGGCGTTTGCGGCCGTGGGTGCCCTGCTCGTCTATTACGTCGCCCGGAACTATGACCGTTGGTACGGGTATTTCCTGTTCTTTTTTCCCTACTATCTGGGACCGGCGCTGATTTTGTCCGTGATCGGCCTGTGGGTCCGGGACAGGTTGTGCAAGGGGGTGGTGAAGGACAATGCCTGATGTGCCGCTAAA
Organism: Achromobacter aegrifaciens; assembly: GCF_902859735.1. Taxonomy (GTDB): domain Bacteria; phylum Pseudomonadota; class Gammaproteobacteria; order Burkholderiales; family Burkholderiaceae_B; genus Achromobacter; species Achromobacter aegrifaciens. The sequence goes on from NZ_CADIJY010000001.1 coordinate 750,307, forward strand.
ATCCCGCCATGCTTCCGCCTCAAGTCCTCGTTGCCCTCATCGTCCTGATGCTCGCCGTCGTCATCCCGCTGTTCGCGGTGACGATCCAGCTAAGCCGTTTCATCCATTGGTCCTTCTGGGCCGACAAAACCACGCGCGGCGATCGGCCGCATTTCACGGGGCCGGTGCTGGCGCTGATCTTCAGCACCCTGGCCGCCAGCGATTTCGTGGGCTATGAACCCTTTCTGACGATCTCGGCGATGAATCCAGTGCCGATCGAGGCCAGGGCCTATTTCACCGTTGCGATGCTGGCGCTGGCTGTGTGGTGCTGGGCCTATGGGCGGTCGATCCGGGACCGCGTGCTGCGCATGATCGGGACCCGCGCGTCTTAGCGGGGGCCAGGGTTCACGCATGATGTCGATCTACGGCTTTCTTGCGTTGGGCGCCCTGGCATTGGCCATCTGCGTGCCGTTCGCCGCGACGGCGATACAGCTGATTCGCCTGCTGTGGTTCATCACGGGCGACAAGGAGACGCGCGGCGCGCGTCCGCGCTTCACGGGCCTGGTGCTGGCGATGTTTTTCAGTTCGCTTGCGGCTACCGAACTACTGTCCGCGGAGCCATTCCTGACCCTGTCCCACCTGAATCCGGTGCCGCAGCAGCACCGGGTGGAATTCATGATCGCGATGCTGGCGCTGGCCCTCGCGGGCTGGATATGGGGCGGCGCGATCTGGAACCGCCGGTCAGGCGGCTGAGGCGGCCGCTGGAAACAGGGCGCCTACTTCGCCGCCTGCACTTCGATCTTCACCGTATTCGAGCGCACGCCGTTCGATTCGATATACACCTCGTAGACCGCCGGATCCTTGGGCAGCTGCACCTGCGCCGCCAGGTCGGTGCTGAACTGCGTGCCCACGCTGATGCCGGGGCTGATGGGGATGCCCTTGGGCGGACGCGAGCTGGGGATCTCGTCCACTTCCATGCCGGGGCGTTTGCGCGGCTTGTATTCGTAGGCCACGCCTTCATAAACCGCCTTGGTCTGCGTATTGACGGCGACGAAGCGCGGCAGCTTCTGGTTCTGCGACACGGGAATGATGCCTTGCGCGCAGACCGGGATCACCAGCGCGCCGGACGCCTGCGGACGTACGCGCGCGGGCGCGGCGATGTTGAGCTGGTCGTCGCTGCCATGGTTGGGCGGAATGCAGGCATGGTCGCGCACCGTGCCGATGGGGGCGGTGGCGAACGAGGGCGGGTCGATCCAGTCGGTGTTCATCGTGGTCTTCTGGGTATGTGGGGTGGGGCGCGCGGCGGTGGCGGCGCCAGGCGCGGCCATGGCCATCGCGGCCGCGAGCAGCAGGGCCAGCGCCGGCGCCACGCGGCGCCGCGCGTCAGAACGAGGGCCAGCCATTGGACATGTCCGTCTTGCGTACGGCCTGGGCGCAGCTGGCGCAGAAGCGGATGCTGACGCAGTCGCCGCCGAACATGACGCAGGAGCCGGTGTGGCTGGGATCGGCCTGGCTGGCGGGCAGGCCGAAGTGGCAGTGGTTGCCGAACTGGGAGTAGAAATACGGACCCTTGTCGAGTTTGGACGAGTCCATGTCGGCTTCGTCCGGGTGGGCGCGTACCCACTCGGGTCCGCTGGGCGTCATGCCGATCAGGTGGCCGATCTCGTGCACCAGCGTCTGCTGCAGATAATCCAGCGTGTTGGGCTCCCAGGGGCTCATCGCCGCCACGCCGAGGAGGTTGGTGCCAGGGAACGCCACGCCGCCTGCGGAGCTTTCCAGCAACCGGACCTTCAGAATGATCTTGCCCGAGGTCGGCACGGGCACCAGGCCCGCCATGCGGATGTTCAGGGTATCGCAGGCCTTGGGATTCGCAGGGTCGTAAGGCACCGGGGTCATGCGATCCTTGGGGATGGGGACCTGCCTGATGCCGGCCGCAGGGTCGGTGTACTCGAACAGGCATTCGACGTACCAGTCCACGCCAGGTTCGATGTGATACCACAGGAAGCTGAGGGTGCCGTCGGCGTTGACGAACTGCACCTGCTTGTCGGCCGCGCCGGGGCCGGCCGAGGCTTGCACGTAAATGGGCTGGACGGGCAGCATCGTGGCCAGCCGGTCGATGTGGCAGACGACGAGCGTATAGGGCTCGTGATCCGGGCCCTGCGACCCTGGATAGACGGAGGCGGCCAGCCGGCGCAGGCGTTCATAGCCGTCGTCCGTGAACACGTCCATGTTGGCGTCGCCGCGCGTGCTGACCGGCGGCAATTGCACGACGTCCACACCATGCCGCGCGTATTCCGTAGCGGTCGGCTGGAAGCCGTGGCGGCGCGCCAGAGCCTCGGGGCCGGGTAGCATGATCTCCTGGAGATATAGCCGCCTTGCGGTCTCGACCTGCTCCGTGGAGATGATCTGGTTCTTGTCGTTCACCACCTCGAAGGTATAGGTGTTCAGGCCGGCGGCGGGCAGGGTGATGTTGTCGACCACCTTGGTGCCGTCGGCGTCGGTTACGTAGCTGTACGAACGCTGGTTGGGCTCGCGGTACAGCGGTTGGCGGCTTTGCTCACGCGCGGAGTACACCGCGTTGCCCGGACGCGGGCTGACCTTGACGCTGAAGCGATGCTGGCCGGCCTTGTTGAAGCGCACGCGGATCCTGGGCCTGTTGGTCTGGCGGTCCAGGCTGTCCAGCGCCTGGCCATCGTTCCAGACCTCGTCCTCTTCCTTCAGGTTGACGTACTGGAGCTTGGCGCCGCTCCTGGCCCGGTAGGCGGACGGCGTGGGTGCGCCGGCATCCGGCGTCCCGGCCGCTGCGGAGCCGCCCGCGTCCTGGCCGCCGGGCGCGCCAGCGGGCCTCGCCACAGGGCCGGGCAGGCCGACGCCGGCCATTTCCATGACCCGCTTGGCCATCGCCGGATAAGGCGAGTTCGCCACCGCCGGAATGTTCATGATCGCCTCCGCCACCTTGGGCAGCGTGACGTTGGATATCGTGGGCGATTGCAGGATGGCGCCGACCACGGACGGAATCGCGGAGTCGGTCAGGCCCGGCGTGCTGAGTATGGCGCCCGCCACCGCGGGCAGATTGCCCTGGTTGACGTCGGGCATGGCCAGCAGCGTGTTCACCGCGGAGCTCAGCGCGGCGGGGCGGCCGCCCATGGCGCCCATGGCCTGGGTCATGACCGGGCCAATGGCGGACCCCACGCCACCGCTGCCGGCGGCGGTCAGGTTGGAGGCGGCGCCCAGGGCGGATGCCGCCGTGGCGTTGCCCATTGCCGTGGCGGCGCTGGAAGCGCCCGACAGCATGCCCGAGGCCGACGGGCCGGCGCCTGCGGCCGGCGAGGCGAAGGTGGATGCCTGCGAGGCCAGGGCCGACGCCTGCGTAGCCATGCCGCCGGCCTTGGACACGGCGCCTGCCGCGTCAGTCAGCGCCTGGGGCATGGAAACCGCGCCGGCCAGTGCGTCGCCAGCGCCCTGTGGAATCTTCATGGTGGAGAGGCCGCCGTCCATCAGCGACGGCGTTGCCATGCTGGCCAAGGATTGCGTGGCGCCGTTAGCCAGTGAGGACGTGGCGCCGCCAGTCAGCGACGGAGCCACATTCTGCATGGCCGTTTGCGCCATGCCGCCGGCCTTTGCCATGGCGCCCGACATCAGTTCCGAGCCCGCCTTGCCCGCTGCCTGCATGGTCTTGCCGGCCATCGCGCCCAATTCCTGCACGGGCTTGAGCGCTTCGCCGGCCATGCTCTTGGCCTGGTCCAGCATGCCGGAGGCGCCATCGGCCGCGGCGGACAGGCCGTTGGATACGGCGGTTGCGCCGCTTGCAAGCGCCGCGCCCGCGCTACCCAGCAGCGAGCTTTGCGATCCACTGGCTGCAGCTGCTGTGGGGCCTCCAGCCGCTGCAGCCGAGGCGACCGCGCCGGTCGCCCCAGCCGCATTCAGCGCCTGGCCGGAGCCGGCTTGCGCCTGCAGCTTGGCCTTGGGACGGTGCACCAGTTCGGCCGTGACCAGCATCGGATCTCCCACTTGCGAGGACGGCAGCGCCGGCAGCGCGGCCGCGTCGCTGGCAGGCCCGATCAGGTTGTGGGATGCGCCCTTGACCGAGAACATCCCCGGCCCCTTGAACAGGATGTCGCCGCCATTCATGACGATGCTGGCGCCGGCGGCCTGCAGGGTGATGCTCTGGTTCGCCAGGATCTCGATGCTGTCGGTAGTGGAGGTGACGGTGATGTCCTGGCCGGCCAGCATTTCCAGCATGTCGGTATGCGCGTGGATCGACACAGGCGATTCGGCGGCGACGGCGCGGATGCCGCCGTCCTGCACGAACAGGCTGGTGGAGCGGCCGGAGGCCGTGGCAAAGGTCTGGCGCGCGGCCACGTGGCCGTCGGCCTGCGCGGTGACGTGCAGGTTTTCGCTGGCGTGCAGGATGGCCGAGGCGGGCGTGGCGAAGTTCAGGGAGGACGGCGCGTCGATCAGCATGCGGGCGCCGTCGATGCGCTCCACTGCGTCCGTGCCGGTGCGTTCGCCGCCGCTGGCCTTGACCGCCTGCTGGCCGCCTACGCTGCCCGGATAGCGGCCATCGCCCTTGGGATCGATGGCGCGGGTCAGCGTGTCGTATTGGCTGGTGGCCGCGAGCGCGCGCGCCTGGCGCTGCGCGCCGGCGGCATCCAGGCGTTGCGCCGCATTCTGCGCCCCGCGCAGCAGCGCCAGCGCTTCCTGCGCGTCGGCCTGGGTGGAGCGCGCGTCCTCGCGTGCGTTGGCGGACAGCAGCATGCCTTGTCCTGAGCGCACCACGGTCCAGGCATCCGAGCGCAGCTCGAAGCCGGTGCCGCGCCATGTGCCGCGACTGGATTCATCCGCGCCCTGTGCGACCAGATAGCCCAGGCCCAGCTGCGTGGCGCCGATGGAACTCGACAGGCGCGTGCGCATCTGCCGCGGCGTGTCGTCGAACAGCCATTGGCTGTGGCCCTCGCCGTCCAGGCCCTTGCTGTGCCAGCCGCTGAGCCTGCCGGGATGATTGGCTTCAGCGTCCTCGCCGGCGGACCAGGGCGGCAGGTCGGCGTCGTTGTACAGCTGGGCCGAGGCCACGGGCTGGTCGATGTCGCCGTCCAGGAATTCGACCAGGACCTCGGTGCCTTTGCGCGGCAGATGGTGCGCGCCCCAATTGGGACCGGCCTGTGCGCCCGCAACGCGCAGCCAGGTGCCGGAACTGTCGTCGCCCGGCGCATTGCCGGTGTCGTCGCCATGGCTGCGGTGCGCCAGGCCACCCGGTAGCGGACGCGCGCCGCGCTGCCAGGGGAATTGCACCTTGATGCGCAGGTCGCGGCCCGAGGAAATGGGCGCGTCCTGCGCAGCCACCACTACGGCCGCCAGGCCTTCGGGCGCCGTGGGCTTGGCGCGCCAGCCGGGCATGAGCGGCGCGGCTGCCGGCAGGGCGCCGAAGGTATTGCGGTAAGAGCCATGTTCCAGATCGGAATCGCCCAGCGCCTGGGCGGCCTGGCTGCCCAGGTTGTTGGCGGCTTCGTGTTCGACGTGCAGCAGCGTGTAGCGGTTGCCGCCCATCTCATCGACGGCCTGGCCCGAGCCCCCGGCGTAGCGGCTGTGCTGCGTCAGCGTGAAGTCATGGCCGGGCATCATCTGGCGGGCCGTGCCGCCGCCGTCGAAGCGCACCATGCGGGCTTCATGCGCCTGCAGGCTGCGCGCGGCGGCAAGCTCCGCGCTGTCGCCGTCGGCATGGCGGCCGTGGCCGTCGTAGTCATAGTCTTCAAGGCGGGGCACCGCGCCGGCCTGGACGTCGGACTGCGCATGCGCCGCGTGCGCGAGCAGCTTGCGGTCGTCCCAGGCCAGGCGCGTCACGGCATTAGGCCGTACCGCCCGGGACGCGCCAAAGCGTGTGATGCTGTCCTCGGTTTCCGTGGCGTCGCTGCGGTGAAAGCGCAGCGTGGCATCGGGGCAGACGGGCCGCGCCGCGCGAGTGTCGAACACGACCAGCCGGTGGCGCGCGCCGCCCGAGGCTTCGTCCTGCTGTTCGCCCTGCTGGTGGTCGAAGCGGAAGCTCAAGCCGGCTTCGGCCATCAGGCGCAGCACGAAGGCCAGGTCGGTCTCGCGGTACTGTGTGCGTAGTGGACGCGGCGCGGGCGGTTCGGCGATGTCGAACGAGTAGGCCGCCTGCGGATAGTCGGCGAAGATCTCGCTCAGGATGTCAGTGACCGACTTGTCCTGGTACAGAAAGCTGTCGCGGCGCAGGCCCAGGGCTGCCAGCCAGGGCGCGGCGTGCAGCCGGTAGCGCGCCAGGCCGCCGTCTGCGCCCAGCGCGTCCACGCCTTCCACCACTGCATGCCATTGGCGCCTGTTGCCGTCGGCCAGCAGCAGGCTGACGCTGATCTCGCGGCCCAGCAGGGCTTGCACATCCAGTTCGGCCGAGGACGCCAGGCAATCCAGCGTCAGGGCAAACAGTTCAGACACGCCTTCGCGCAGGACCATCCGTTCTACCGCCAGCGCCGCATCCAGGGGCGTGCGCACCTGTAGCATGCGGGCGTTCTGGGAGAGGGCGGCAACATCCAGGCTGCTGAATCCGGCGGGCGCTTGGGAACGGTCGGTCATGGTGCTGAGCGGTGGCCTGAGGCCTTCAGGGTAGCGAGATGGTCAGGTGCGCGGCGCGCGGGCCGATCTTGACGATGTCATGGTACGGAGCCATGGCGGTCTGCATGTCGCGGTTCAGGAAGTGGCTCATGCCCAGATAGGCCAGCAGCCCCAGCAGCGCGAACAACGCGCCGATGCTCCACAGCGGCACGTCGCGCTTGAGCGTGTGGGCGATCTTGTCGGGCAGGGGCCAGTGCGGCGCGAAGCCCGCGCGCTTGCCGCGCAGCAACGTGATTTCATCGCCAAGCCGCGCCGTGAGATAGCCCAGCTTCTCCTGGCCTTCGATCATGTACTTGCCCTGGAAGCCCAGCAGCAGGCACATGTAGAACACTTCCAGCGATTGCAGGCGCGGCGCGCCCTGCGCGCGCAGGTCTTCCAGGCGCGCAAAGAAATTCTCGCCCGCAAGCTGTTCGCCAAACAGGGTCAGCTGCAGCGGCTGCAGCATCCAGGCGTCGCGGATGGAAAAGCCCGAATTCAGCACGGTCTCGTCCACCGCGGCGCAAAATGCGTACTTGGTGGCGTAGACGTCCTCGGCCGGAATGTCCATCTTCTTCGCGCTGCGCTCGAAGTCTGCCAGGAACTGCTGCACGCGCGCCGAGAACGAGGCGGCGTCCACGGGTTCCTGGCCGCTTTTCAGCAGGAACAGCATCAGGAAGCCGTCGTACAGCAGGTCCAGCAGGGACTTCGCGGGGCGCGAGCCATAGAAATCGGCGGCTCGGGGAGGGAGCGAGGCTCCGGGCATCAGGGTAGGCGCGGCGGCGGTCATGGGCAGGCTCTAGCGGGTGACGGCGATGAGGTCCAGTTTCAGTTCAGGTATGCCCGAGGGGGCATAGATGGCGATGCTGCGTGCCTGCAGCATGCGGTCATACAGCGAGCCGCGTGTTTGCAGGGTGAAGTAGCAAGCGCCCGGCTTGACGGGCACGGCGGGCGGAACCTGCGGCGTGTAGACGAGCTGCACGCCGGGCATGGCCGAGAGCACCAGCTTTTCCACGTCGTCGGGCGCGCCCACCTTGAAGCGCAACGGCACGGTCTCGGCCAGTTCGCTGGCCGGCGTGGCGGCGGATACCGACAGGTAGAGCGCGGTGGTCTCGTCGAGCTTGCCGGAATCCAGCCGGCCGACGTGGAACGAGGGGCGCAGTTCTTCCAGCACGATGGAGAAGTAGCGGGTGGAGATGACGGTGTCGAGCAGGTCGCGCAGGATTTCGTCCAGCTGCGCGAAGGCCGCGCCCGGCGCGTCATGCTGGTAGGCCGGCAGGTCCGCCAGGGTGTGCACCTTGGAGAAGGTCATGAGCGCGCCGGCCAGCCGCAGCATTTCCTGGAACAGGCGCTCGGGATGCAGCTGCGGGTTGTGGAACAGGTGCGACAGCGCGGAATAGGCTTCGTTGCAGGTGTGCAGCAGCCAGAACGAGGCCACATCGCCCGAGCGGAACTCGATGATGTTCTTGTTCGGTTCGCGGTGAAAGCCATAGAGCGCGTTGACCTTGGCCTGCAGCGCGTCCAGCAGCCGGCGCAGCTGTTCGAACAGCGCGCTGCACGCCTGCACCGTGACGCTGGGGGCGATGAAGCTGGTGTCCAGCTCGTAGCCGGCGCTGGCCGTGCGGCGCACGCGCGCTACGGGAATGGTCAGCAGCGCGTCGCGTGGCTCGTGTTCCGACAGCAGGCGCACGTTCTTGCGCAGGAAGGCAAGTTCGGCCGTGCTGGCGTTGGTGTACAGATCCGGCGCGGGGCTGTCCTGGTGCGCATAGCGCGCATCGAAGCCCTGTTCCTGGCGCGTGTCCCGATAGTTGCCGCCGATGTCCTTCATCGGATGCAGCGCCAGGTAGAACACCGCCGTGCTGGCGCCGTCCAGGCCGTCCAGCGCGACGGCGGGCGGCAGGTCGTCGTTATGGGGGGCGCTGTAGATTTCGCCGTCGGGAAATATCGCGGAGAGCTCGGTGGCGCGCAGCATGCCGTTGGCAAGCGCCGCCGCGTCGAAGCGCGCCGCGCGCAGGCCCCATGCATAGGGATGCAGCGCGCGGCTCATTTCCGCGAGGCGGGCCTCGTGGTACGCGTCTTGGCGTTGAAAATGTTGGGGCCGCAGGAACAGCCCCTCTCCCCACAGTATCTTCGCTGAATGGCTCACGTTTGCTGGCTCTTGCTTCTTATATATAGAGGGCGTCGATGACGGCGGCTAGGCGCGGCTTGCGTTCAGTTCGGGCATTGCACCGAGCCGAGGCGGGCCGGGTCGAAGCCGGGCACGCCCGGTGGCAACACTATCTGTCCGGTGACCACGGTCATCGCGCAGGCATGGGCGCCCATGACGATGCCGGTGTCCTCGGCGGTCTTCACTTCGAATACGTATTTCCAACGCTGCGGCGCGGGCGCGTAGAACAAGCCCGCGACAGCGATGTAGGCAGCGGTTTTAGGCACTTTTTCCAGGTGTTCGTAGCGCTGTCCCGGCGTCAGTGTGACTTCGCGTGCAGCGATGATGCTGTCACCCAACGCCGCCTTTTCGGCGTCAGTATCAACCAATTGCGTGAGCGGTGCGCGCTGAAATGCCTCGGCATTCTTCAAATAGTATATTTTCGTAACCACAGCCATTGGCTGTCCGCTACTCGCATTCAAATTTTCTCCGGCATGTATCGCCAATTTCACATCGATTGGCGCATTCGGGTCTTTTTTCAGGCCCGCCATATCCATCATGCCGCCGGTCATTCCGGCCACCGCTCCGATCGCTGAAACCGCTGCGCAACCGCTGATTACGGGGCTTGCCGCGATGATGGCCGCTGCTGCCATGCACCGAGAAAAATAGAGATGTTTTGACATGGCTCTTTATACCGGAAGCCTGCGACAACATACAGATCACGGCACGATGAGCGAAGTTTCTGCGCGAGTTACATGAAGTAATGCACTGTAGTGCTGCGCTAACAAAAGGTTGTTGAAATACGCGGCCTTGGTTACACCCTCCTACATACCAAAAAAATGCACATATCCCGGGTTCTCCTCATCGGCGCAATGATGGCCTTCCTCGCGGGCTGCGCCACGTCCCCCAAGCCGCAGACCGACGCCGAGTACAAGCAGTCGATGACGCACGCCACGCAGACGCTGGCTGCCAAGGGCAACGATCAGGCGGTTGCCGAGTTCCAGGAAATAGCCCTGCTCAATCCCGCGCGCGGCGAGCCGTGGTCGTACATCGCCAAGATCCGCTTCGACGAGCAGAAGTACGGCGAGGCCATCGTCGCGGCCGATGAAGCGCTGAACCGCGACCCCGAAGACTTCACCGCCAAGACCGTGCGGGCCGTGGGCGGCCTGCGCGTGGCCATGCAATCGCTGGCCGATCTGCGCGCCAACGCGCTGTTGGCGGGCAACGCCCGCACTGATGCGGTGGCGCTGGCTGCCGCCATGCGTGAAACCCTGGGCCAGGACGTGCTGTTCCCCGAGGGTTACAAGCCCCCGCGCCCGCGCCAGCCGCGGCGCAACGATGCGCAGGGCGCGGCCGCCGCGCAACAGGCCAAGCCTGCCGCCAACGCGGCGGCGGCGACGCCGCCCGCTACGCCTGCGGCCCCCGCGGCGAATTCCGCTGCGGCTCCCGCCGCAAAGCCGCCTGTGGCCCCGGCTGCTTCCGGCGCCGCGCCGGCCGGCCGCGCGCCGGATCCGTTCGGCAACCTCCTCAAACCCTGATCGGGCCCCACGGCCTCTTCACTATGCACTTCGCTTGGAGCCCCCATGGCTAAGAAAGAAAGCGTTCAGAAAAGACTCCAGAAAGTACGTCCGCCGCGCGTGCAGCTGACCTATGACGTCGAGAAGGGCGACGCGATCGAGCAGAAGGAACTGCCGTTTGTCGTGGGCGTGGTCGGCGACTTCAGCGCGCAGTCCGAAGCCGAGCTGCCGCGCCTGAAAGACCGCAAGTTCGTCAACATCGACGTCGACAACTTCGACGACGTGATGCGCGGCCTGGAGCCGCGCGCCGCGTACCGCGTGAAGAACCGCCTGACCGACGAAGGCGGCACCTTCGGCGTGGACCTGAAGTTCCGCTCGGTCGAGGACTTCCGGCCCGAGGCCGTGGTGCAGCAGATCGAGCCGCTCAAGGAATTGCTGGACATCCGCACCAAGCTGGCCGACCTGCGCAACAAGCTGGCGGGCAACGACAAGCTGGAAGACCTGTTGGGCGAAGTGCTCAGCAGCACTGAAAAACTGCAGCAACTGACCAGCGAAGCCGGCAAGAACGGCAAGGGAGGCAGCAATGAGTAATTCCGCCGCCGCGCAGAACGTATCCGCGCCCGCCGCCGAGGCCGACTCGGGCCTGCTGGACCAGATCGTCGAACAGAGCCGCGTGGCCAAGTCCACGGCCGAGCACGACCGCGCCAAGGATCTCATCGGCGAGCTGGCCCGTGAAGTCATGAAGGGCACCGTCGTGGTCTCGGACAACCTGTCCGCGATGCTCGACGCCCGCGTGGCCGAGCTGGACCGCCTGATCTCGGCCCAGCTGAGCGAAGTAATGCACGGCGCCGAGTTCCAGAAGCTGGAAAGCACCTGGCGCGGCCTGCATTACCTGTGCCAGGAGAGCAACACCGGCCCGATGCTGAAGATCAAGGTGCTCAACGTCACCAAGCGCGATCTGGTGCGCGACTTCCAGACCGCCATCGACTTCGACCAGAGCCTGATGTTCAAGAAGGTCTACGAAGAAGAGTTCGGGACCTTCGGCGGTTCGCCGTTCGGCGCGCTGCTGGGCAACTTCGAGATCACGCGCCAGCCCGAGGACATGTACTTCATCGAACAGATGTCGCACGTGGCCGCGGCCTCGCATGCGCCCTTCATCGCCTCGGCCTCGCCCGAGCTGCTGGGCCTGGACAGCTTTGCCGACCTGGGCCGCCCGCGCGACCTGGCCAAGGTGTTCGATACCGTGGAATACACCAAGTGGCGCAGCTTCCGCGATTCGGAAGACTCGCGTTACGTGGGCCTGACCATGCCGCGCTTCCTGGGCCGCCTGCCCTATGACCCGAAGGAAGGCACTTCGGTAGAGGGCTTCAATTTCGTCGAGGAAGTGGACGGCACCGACCATGCCAAGTACCTGTGGTGCAACGCCGCCTGGGCCTTCGGCGCGCGCCTGACCGCGGCCTTTGCCGACTTCGGCTGGTGCGCGGCGATCCGCGGCGTGGAAGGCGGCGGCCTGGTCGAGAACCTGCCGACCCACACCTTCAAGACCGATGACGGCGAAATCGCCCTGAAGTGCCCGACGGAGATCGCCATCACCGACCGGCGCGAAAAGGAATTGAGCGACCTGGGCCTGATTCCGCTGGTGCATTGCAAGAACTCGGACTACGCCGCGTTCTTCGGCGCGCAGTCGGTGCAGAAGGCCAAGAAGTACAACACCGATAGCGCCAACGCCAACGCGGTGCTGTCGGCCCAGCTGCAATACATCTTTTCGGTATCGCGCGTGGCGCACTACCTGAAGGCCATGATGCGAGACAAGATCGGCAGCTTTGCCTCCGCGCAATCTGTCGAGAGCTTCCTGAACCGCTGGGTCTCGCAGTACGTGCTGCTGGACGACAACGCGAGCCAGGAGCAGAAGGCGCAGTTCCCCTTGCGGGAAGCATCGGTGCAGGTTGCCGAGGTGCCGGGGCGTCCCGGCGTGTTCCGGGCCGTGGCGTTCCTACGGCCTCACTTCCAGCTCGATGAGCTTTCGATTTCGTTGCGCCTGGTCGCGGAACTCCCCGCCCAAGCCCAGAAGTCGTGACCACCGTCGGATTCGACGATTTTTAACCAGAGAGGCTATTAATGAAGGACATCTACGTCAAATTCGGCAACCCCGCACTCAAGGGCGAGTCGCAGGACAAGGACCATCCGGACTGGATCGAAGTCGGATCGTGGCGCCATGAAATCATCCAGCCGCGTTCGGCTACCGCCTCCACCTCCGGCGGCCACACCGCCGAGCGCACCGAGCATGGCGAGATGGTCTTCACCAAGGACCTGGACGTGGTCAGCCCGCTGCTGTATCAGCACGCTTCCGGCGGCACGACGTTCGACGAAGTGACCATCGATTTCCTGCGCGCCGACGGCGAAGGCAACCGCGTCAAGTACCTGGAAATCAAGCTCAAGTACGTGATCATCTCGCGCGTGGCGCCGGAAGTCGTCAGCGAAGGCCTGCCGCACGAATCGTTCTCGCTGAAGTACGCCGCCGTGCAGTGGAAGTACACGCAGCAGAAGGTGGGCGGCAACCAGGGCGGCAACGCCCAGGGCGCATGGAGCCTCACCAAGAACGACAAGACGTACTCGGTCTGAACCTGACCGCATGAACGGCAAAGGCCCCGGCCGGTCCGGCGCCTTTGCTCAATGAGGCCGCGATGAAGGGATTCGAACCCAGCCTGTTCGACAAGTTGTTCGACGGCGACGGGCAGACACCGCATGCGTTGCGACGCCTGTCGGTGGAAGAAATCAAGGAAACGGTCGCGCGCGACATCGAGGCCCTGCTCAACACGCGCATGGTCTTCACAGAAGACTCGCTCAAGCGCTTTCCGAACTGCCAGCGGTCCATCCTGACCTATGGCTTGTCGGATTTTTCCGGCCTGAGCCTTGCCAGTCACTACGACCGCGAGTTCATCTGCCGGTCGCTGGAGCAGGCGATCGCCCGCCATGAGCCGCGCCTGACGCATGTGCGGGTGTTGCTGCAGGTGGACAGCCGCGCGACCTCGGTGCTGTATTTCGCGATTACCGCGATGCTGGACGTAGGGCCTGCGCATGAGCCGGTCACTTTCGACGCGACGCTGCAGCCGTCGACATTGCAGTACTCGGTGAGCAAGGGCCGGGCCAAGGCCGCGGCGGCCGCCTGATAACAAACCATGCACGCGGGCGCCGGCGGCACGCCGCCGGCGAAGAAGGGAAAGATGGAAGAACTGCTGCCTTACTACGAACGCGAACTGGGCTTTCTGCGCGGTTCGTCGCGCGATTTTGCGCAGCGCTATCCCAAGATCGCCGCGCGGCTCGGGCTATCCGGTGAAACCTGCGAGGATCCGCACGTCGAGCGGATGATCGAATCGTTCGCGCTGCTGGGCGCACGCATCAACAAGAAACTGGACGACGATTATCCGGAATTCACGGAAGCGTTGTTCGAGGTCATGTACCCGCATTACCTGCGCCCGTTCCCTTCGTGCTCGGTGGCGCAGTTCGACATGGGCGGCATGGCCTCGCAGCTGACCGCGCCGGTGCGCATGGCGCGCGGCACGGAATTGAAGTCGCATCCCGTGCGCGGCGTGGCGTGCCGTTTCCGCACGGCGTACGACGTGACCCTGGCGCCGGTGAGCGTACGCCAGGCGGTGTTCGCGGCCACGGCCAATGCACCGTCTGCAGCCAGCCTGCCGGCGGGCGTGACGGGCCGGTTGTCGCTGACGCTGGCCTGCCTGGCAGAAACCCAGAATTTTTCCACCCTGGCGGTGGACCGTCTGCGCGTATACCTGCATGGCGAGCCCTCATTCGTAGCCGCGCTGCGGGACTGCCTGTTCCTGCGCACCGCCGCGGCCTATCTTGAAACACAGCCGGGCCGCTGGAACCGCATGCAGGATGTGCCGCTGGCGGAGGTGGGGCTGTCCGAGGACGAAGCCCTGATCGACTTCCCGGCCAGCTCGCATCCCGCCTACCGGCTGCTGGCGGAGTACTTCGCGTTCTCCGAGAAATTCAACTTCGTGGACATCGACCTCGCGGCGCTCAGGCGCGCGGCAGGGCCGGTGCGTGAAATCACCCTGCATCTGGCATTGAAGGGCGTGCGCGCGGATTCGAACACGGCGCGCCTGCTGGAGTCGGCCTCCGCGGACAATTTCCGGCTGGGCTGCACGCCCGTGGTCAACCTGTTCGCGCAACGCGCCGATCCCATCCGCGTCACCCATGCGCAGGCGTCCTATCCGGTGGTGGCCGACGCGCGCCGCGCCTATGGCTACGAGATCTATTCGATCGACCGCGTGCGCCAGGTGCGGCAGAACATGCAGGGCGATTCGGTGGTGGAATTCCGACCCTTCTATTCGCTGCATCATGGCGAAACGCCCGAGGGCGCCGGTCACTACTGGACGGCGCGACGCAATGCCATGGTGGCCGAGCGCAGTCCGGGCTACGAAATGGAGTTGTCCATCGTCGACATCGATTTCGATCCCTCGCTGCCGCAGACCGAGACCCTCAGCCTGGAACTGACCTGCACCAACCGTGACCTGCCCGCGCATCTGGCGGTGGGGCAGCCGGGCGGGGACCTGTTCCTGGAGGGCGGCTCGATCGCGCGTGAGATCCGCATGTTGCGCCGGCCGACGCACACGCATCGTTTCCAGCAGGGGCGGGCGGCGCACTGGCGCCTTATTTCGCATCTGGCTCTGAACCACCTGTCGCTGGTCCACAGCGGTCTGCCTGCGTTGAAAGAGACGCTGCGGCTGTATGACCTGTCGCACTCCGCGGTGGCGGCGCGCCAGATAGAAGGGCTGGTCGGCCTGGACTACAAGCCTGCCACGCACTGGATGCCCGGCGAGCCGTTCGCGACCTTCGTGCGCGGCATCGAGATCCGGCTGACGATCAACGAAGACAACTTCGTCGGCACCAGCCTGCATGCCTTCGTGGCGGTGATCAACCGCTTTTTCGGCCTATACGTGCATGCCAACAGCTTCGTGCAGCTGGTTGTGCTGTCGCGCCGCGGCGCGGAAGAAATCCTACGGTGCGCTCCATGCAACGGCGACGCGATCCTAGCGTAATCGAATCGCTGCTGGCCGAGCCGCAGCGCTTCAAGTTTTTCCAGGCCGTGCGCGTGCTGGAGTCGTGGTTCGCGCGGCAGGAAGGCAGCCGCGCGCGCAATGCCGTGCCCGCGCACCTGCGCTTCCTGAACTCGTCTTCGCTGGGCTTTCCCGCCAGCGAGATCGCCGCGCTGACAGCCTATGACAAGCAGGGCCAGGCGCTGGAAGACACCGAAGCGCGGCTGGCGGCGCTGGCAGCAGGCAACCTGGGACGAGTGGAGATCGAACCGGCCTTCTTTGGCCTGTTGGGCGCACAGGGCGCCATGCCGCTGCATTACACCGAGATCCTGAGCACGCGCGAGAGCTCGCGGCGCGACCGCGGCGCCCGCGCCTTTTTCGATATCTTCTCCAACCGGGCGGCGGCGCTGTTCTATGCGGCCTGGAAGAAGTACCGCATGCCGGTGCGGCACGAGACCGAACAGGACCACCATTACCTGCCGCTGCTGCTGGCGCTGGGCGGCATCGGCCATCCGGCGCTGCGCGACCGCCTGCAGTCGGGGCAGGGTCGGGTGTTCGACGAATCGCTGGCGCACTACGCCGCGGCCGCGCGCCAACGGCCGGTATCGGCGGCCTACCTGCAACGGGTACTGGCGGACTACTTCCAGGTGCCGCTGCGGGTGGAGCAGTTCGTCGGGCGCTGGTATCACGTGCCGCCGCAGAACCGCACGCAGCTGGGCATGCCTGGCGCGGTGCTGGGCGTGTCGGCCATGGCCGGCGACCGCATCTGGCAGCGCGACATGCGCATCCGGCTGTGGATCGGCCCCTTGTCCAAGGACGCGTTCACCGACTTCCTGCCCGGCGGCGCGCGCGCCCAGGCGCTGGAGAAACTCCTGACCATGTTCGGCGGCATGAGCTTCGAATACGAAGTGCGGCTGGTGATGGCCAAGGAAGACGTGGGCGGCAGCGTGCTGGGCGAAGGCGGCGGCGCGCGTCTGGGCTGGAACTCCTTTCTTTGCACCGAAGCGGTGGCATCGGACCGCGATGACGCCAGCTACGAATTGCACACCATACATTGAGACTAGACGACCTGGAATATGGCCACACCCTTGAAGACCCTGATTGGAAAGCTCAACCAGACCTGCCGCCAGGCGGCCGAGCGCGCCGCCAGCCTGTGCATGGCCCAGGGGCACTATGAGGTGGACCTGGAACACCTGTTTTTGGCGCTGCTGGAAAAGCCGGCCAGCGATTTCAGCATCGTGGCGCGGCGCTGCGGTATCGAGGCTTCGGTGCTGGAAGCGGACCTGAATGCCGAGATCCGCGGCTTCAAGAATGGCAACACCCGCACGCCGGTGTTTTCGCCGCATCTGCCGCGGCTGTTCGAACATGCCTGGCTGATCGCTTCGCTGGACACGCAGACCACGCGCATCCGTTCCGGCCATCTGCTGCTGGCCTTGCTGACCGAGCCCGACCTGGCCCAGTTGGCGCGCCGCGGTTCGCGCCTGTTCGAATCGTTCAGGCTGGATGAACTGAAGCACGATTTCGCCGCGCTGACGGCGGGCTCCGAAGAGGCGGGCCAGTCGGTGGCGCTGGGCGACAGTCCGGCAGCGGACGCTGCCCAGGACGGCGCGGCCCCTGCTGCCGGCCTGTCCAAGACGCCGGCGCTCGACCAATACACCGCCAACCTGACCGAGCGCGCGCGCGAAGGCAAGATCGATCCGGTGATCGGGCGCGATGCCGAAATCCGCCAGATGATCGACATCCTGACGCGTCGCCGCCAGAACAATCCCATCCTGACCGGCGAGGCCGGCGTGGGCAAGACCGCGGTGGTCGAGGGGCTGGCGCTGCGCATCGTGGCGGGCGACGTGCCGCCGGCGCTGGCGGGCGTGGCCCTGCGCACGCTGGACATGGGCCTGTTGCAGGCCGGCGCCAGCGTCAAGGGCGAATTCGAGAACCGTCTGAAGAATGTGATCGACGAGGTCAAGCAAAGCTCCACGCCCATCATCCTGTTCATCGACGAAGCCCACACCATGATAGGCGCGGGCGGGCAGGCCGGACAGAACGACGCAGCCAACCTGCTCAAGCCGGCGCTGGCGCGCGGTGAACTGCGCACCATCGCCGCCACCACCTGGAGCGAATACAAGAAGTACTTTGAGAAGGACGCCGCGCTGGCGCGCCGCTTCCAGGTCGTGAAGGTGGAAGAACCCAGCGAGGAACTGGCCGCCAGCATGCTGCGCGGCATGGCGCCGCTGATGGAGCAGCACTTCGGCGTGCGCGTGCTGGACGAGGCCATCGTGGCCGCCGCGCGTCTGTCGCACCGCTATATCAGCGGCCGCCAGCTGCCGGACAAGGCCGTCAGTGTGCTGGACACGGCCTGCGCGCGCGTGGCCTTGGGCCGCAGCGCCACGCCGGCACTGATCGATGACGCGCGCCACCGCCTGGCGCGCCTGGAGACCGAACGCGCCGCCCTGCGCCGCGAAGCCGCGGCGGGCGCGGCGCAATCCGCGCGCCTGCGCGAACTGGATCAGGAAATGGACGCCACGCGCGCCGCGTTGACGGACGCGGAAGCGCGGCTGGAGCAGGAAAGCGAGCTGGTCAGGCAGATCCACGCGCTGCGCGAGGAACTGGAAGCGGCGGGAACGGACGTGACGCCGGAGCCCGCCGGCAAGCGCCGCTCGGGCAAGGCGGCCGAACCCGTCACGCCCGGCCAGGCACAACTGGCCGAACTGCAGCAGCAACTGCGCGCCTTGCAGGGCGAGGCGCCGTTGGTGCCGGCCTTCGTGGACGCGCAGGTCATCGCCGAGATCGTGTCGGCCTGGACTGGCATTCCGCTGGGCCGTATGGTCAACGACGAAATCCGCACGGTGCTGGAACTGCAGCCCCTGCTGGCCGAACGCGTCATCGGCCAGGACCATGCCTTGCACGCCATCGCGCAGCGCGTGCGCACCGCGCGCGCCGGCCTGGAGGACCCGAACAAACCCAAGGGCGTGTTCCTCTTCATTGGCCCCTCGGGCGTGGGCAAGACCGAGACCGCGCTGGCCGTGGCCGACGTGCTGTATGGCGGCGAACGCAAGCTGGTCACCATCAACATGAGCGAGTACCAGGAAGCCCACAGCGTATCGGGCCTGAAGGGCTCGCCGCCGGGCTACGTGGGCTACGGTGAGGGCGGGGTGCTGACCGAGGCGGTGCGCCGCCAGCCCTACAGCGTGGTGCTGCTGGACGAGATCGAAAAAGCCCATCCCGACGTGCTGGAGCTGTTTTTCCAGGTGTTCGACAAGGGCGTGATGGACGACGCCGAAGGCCGCGAAATCGATTTCCGCAACACGCTCATCATCCTGACCTCCAATGTCGGGTCCTCGGCCATCATGCAGGCGTGCCTGAACAAGAGCGCGGAGGAACGGCCCGATCCCGAGGCCTTGCAGGAACTGCTGGCGCCGCAGCTGTACAAGGCCTTCAAGCCGGCCTTCCTGGGCCGCATGAAGACCATCGCCTATTACCCGGTGGACGACGACGCGCTGGCCCGCATCATCGGGCTGAAGCTCGGCCGCATCGCGCAGCGGGTCCAGGCCAATCACCGCGCCGTCTTCGAATGGGACGAGGCGCTGGTGGAGGCCGTGCTGGCGCGCTGCACCGAGGTGGATACGGGGGCGCGCAACGTCGACCACATCCTGAATGGCACGCTGTTGCCGCAAATCGCGGAACAGGTGCTGGGCCGCATGGCGCAGGGCGAGGCCATCGCCCGCATCCGCGTTACCGCCGGCAAGAACGGCGATTTCCGTTACCGCCTTGCCTGACGCCGGAGTCTGACATGCCGATGGATAATGCCGGCCTTTCCCGAATGTCGATCGCGTCGGTCGACCAGGCCAACCGTTTGCTGGACCTGCGCACGCCGCTGGGCGCCAACCGGCTCGTCGCGGAAACGCTGTCCGCCACGGAGACCCTGTCGGACGGCGCGTTCCGGCTGGAACTGACTGCGCTGTCGGACGATGCCGGCATCCCCTTGTCCGAACTGCTGGGCAAGCCGGCGACGCTGCGCCTGCAGACCGCGCTGGGCCGCGAACAGCCCCGTGTCTGGAATGGCTACATCATGGCGGCCGAGTTCCAGGGCGCCAACGGCGGGCTGGCGCGCTATGGATTGACGCTGGAGCCCTGGCTCGCGTTTCTGCGCGCGCGCCGCGACAGCTTTGCCTATCAGGACAAGACAGTCATTGAAATCGTCGACAGCATCTTCGGCGATTACAAGGACCAGGGGGGGCTGGCGCCGCAATGGCGCTGGGTGGTGAAGGACCGCGCCGCCTACCCCAAGCGCAGCCTCACCGTGCAGTATCGCGAAACCGATCATGCCTTCGTCGAGCGCCTGCTGGCCGAAGAAGGCCTGTTCTACTGGGTGGAGCATGAGGCCGGCGAAGGCGAGGGCAGCCACACGCTGATCATTGCCGACCACAACGGCGCCTTTCAGCCCGGCCCGCAGGCCAGCGTGCGCTTCGCGCGCGCCGACGTGACGGAGACCGAGGACAGCATCCAGCAATGGAGCCGGCGCGCACGCTGGCAAACCAATGCGGTGCGCATGGCCAGCTGGGACTACCGCAGCGCCCAGGCCAGGCCGGTGGCAGCCCAGGTCGATGCAGGCGGCGCGAAGGGCGCAATGGATCTGGTCGTCAACGACTATCCCGGCCAGTACGCCTACGAGGACAGCGCGCAGGGCGAACGCCTGGCGCACATCGCGCTGGCCGCGCTGCGCGTGGGCCAGGACAGCTGCGAAGGCGCGGGCACGGTGCGCACGCTGGCGCCGGGCCAGCGCTTTGAGCTGACCGGGCATTATCAGCAGGGCGGGGCCGCCTATGTGGCGATCGCCGTGCGGCACGAGGCCCGCAACAACTTCGACGAGGACCTGGGCCGCGCCGTGCGCGAGGCGCTGGGCGAGACCGGTCCGCAGGCAGCCGAGGCCGACTTCTACCGCAATACCTTTACCTGCATCGGCATCGATACGGAATTCCGCAAGGCCACGCGTGACGGGCACGGCGAACGCCTGCATCCGCGGCCCACCGTGTACGGCGCGCAGACCGCGCTGGTGGTGGGCGCCGAGGCGCCGGTGCACACCGACCGCGATCACCGCGTCAAGGTGCAGTTCCATTGGCAACGCGGCAAGGCTTCCAGCAGCCGCCTGGAGCATCCTTCGGGCGACGAGAACGCGCCGGCCAAGGACGAACTTGGCACGTGGGTGCGGGTGGCGGAGTCCGTGGCGGGCGGTGACTGGGGCGGGAACTTCGTGCCGCGCGTCGGCCAGGAAGTGCTGGTCGAGTTCCTGCACGGCGACATCGACCGCCCCGTGGTGGTGGGCGCGCTCTACAACGGCGCAGGCGCCGAGGACGCCGCGCACAACCAGGTGCAAGGCGGCGCCGCCAACGCCACCGGCAACGCGCCCGCCTGGTTCGCGGGCGGCGCCGACGGCCATGCGCACAATGTGGTGATGTCAGGCTTCAAGACACAGGCGCTTGCCAGCAGCGGGCAGGGCACTGGCGGCTACAACCAGCTGGTGCACGATGACACGCCCGGACAGGCGCGCCTGACGGCGTCGACCACGCAGGCAGAGAGCCGCTTGAACCTCGGTCATATCAAGCAGCAGCGCGACAACGAAAGACTGCAGGACCTGGGCCACGGCGCGGAACTGTCGACCCGCGAGGCCGTGGCGCTGCGCGGCGGCTCCGGGCTGCTGATCAGCGCGGACCTGCGCGGGAACGCCGAGGGTGCGTTGTTGGACAGCTCGGAAGCGGCCAAGCAGATCGAGCGGGCGGCGCGTTCAGCGGAGGAGTTGGCGCAGGCGGCAGCGCGACAGAAGGCGGTGCTGGAAGACGATCCGGAAACACTGCCGGCGCAGGATGCATTGAAGCACGTCCTGGAGGTGATCGACGCGAAGCAGGACGCGCCCGAGGGCGAGCCCGTTGCCGCCTATAGCGAACCACAGGTCCAAGTGAGCGCGCCCAGCGGCATCGGCCAATACACGCCGGCCAACGCCTTCCTGGCGGCCGGGGCGTCGTTGGCGCAGGTGGCGCCGGACGTGAACTGGGTCAGCAGCGCCAACCTGGCGGTGGGCGTGGCCGGCGGCGCGGTGTTGTTCACGCTTGGCCGCAAGGCGTCCGGCGGCAGCCCGGTGCAGGGCCAGGGGCTGCTGCTGCATGCGGCGGGCGGCAAGCTGCGCCTGCACAGTCAGGATGCCAAGATGACTCTGTCCGCGGAAAAGGCGGTGACCTTCGCGTCGGCGCAGGCCGGCGTGACGGTGCAGGCGGCCAAGCGCGTGCTGGCGACGGCCGGCGGCGCCTATGTGCGGGTGGAAGGCGGCGGCATTCAGCTCCATGCGCCGGGGAAGGTCGAGCTGAAGGCCGGCGTGCATAACTGGGTCGGCCCGGAAAGCAGCCAGGCGAACCTGGTCTTCAACGAAGCCAGCCCCTTGTGCGAAGCGCGCGTGCGCGGCGCGGCCCAGCGCGGCGGCGCCGTGGTGCCGCTGGGTTGAGGCGGGAGGAAGGCGGCATGCTCGATTACCAGGCTTTCAGCGCCCATGGCTTTGGCCTCATCCAGGACGAGCGGACGGCCGGCGTGCCGGCCTGCGTCCAGGCCGAAGCCCTGGTGCCGCCGGCGCTACGGAAAATGCCGGGACTCATGCCCCGGTTGGTGGACCTGACCGCAATGCCAGCGGCGGACAAGGCGCAGGCGCTGGCTAGCCTGAACCAGGCCTTGCTCGATGGCGAGGATCTCTGGCTGGGGCTGCTGTTGCAGTCCGATCAGCCCGCCGATGCCGTCGCCGCGCATCTGCGCTCGCGGATGATCGTCGACATCGCGGGACAGGGCCCGTGCTTTTTCCGCTTTTTTGATCCGCGCGTTTTGGTCCAGCTGCCATGGATGTTGGACCCGGCGCAGCTGGTCTGGCTTTGCGGGCCGGTGCAGCGCTTCGTGTTCCACCTGGATGGCGCATGGCGTGCGGTGGCGCGCCCCGACGCCGAGGGGGCGGCGCGTCCGAAGCTGAGCGTGGATCAGTCCTTCGCCTTGACCCAGGTGCAGGCCCTGAATGAAGTGCTGTCGGACCTGGATACGCTGGAGCCCGAAGGGCGCGTCGCCTTGGGCCAGAAGGTGATGGCGCATTTCCGCACGGCCCGCGAACTGGGCCTGGCGACCGCGCAGGAACGCAAGGCGTTTGCACGGCATGCCCTGGACGTGCACCCCGCCTTCCACCGCCACGAGCGGGTCCGCGCCTGCCTGGCAGCAATGCAGCCCGAAGATGATTACCCCTACCTTGCTGCGGTCCAGGACCTGTCCGATGAGGACTGGTCCAGCGTGCGCGCGGATATGGAACGAACTGGAGAGCCCGATGGCCGATGATGCAAAGAACTGCGGGAAGAAGCGCTCGTCGCTGGATTGCGGAGAGGATTGCCCGTTTCACCGGATCGGCCTGCCCATCATGCCGCTGCGCTACGCGGTGCTGAAGAACGACGGTGCCTTTGCGGCGCTGGACGGCGACCTGAACACGCCGCAGCTGGCAGAGCGGCCCCTGGGTGACAGCGCGCGCTATGGCGTGCGGCTGCTGCGTCCGGGCTATCTGTACGTCTACGACGAGGCGCGCTCTGAGCTGAAGGGCTACTACGTCAACGAAAACGCCACGCTGTACAACTTTGATCTCGACAAGCCGGTGCAGGACTGCGACCGGACCTTTACTTGCACGATGGACCACGAAGCCAAGGCTTCGCTGCTGACTATTCCGAACGCCAAAAAAGCGACATTCGTATGGTTGGCGTTTTCGGACGTGCAGTGGACCAAGGACGTGTGCAAGGCGCACAAGGGCAAGAAGGGCGCCGATATGCGCGAGCGGCACATGTTCAAGTTCGATGTGCAGGCCTGGCTCAGCAGCGGCAAGCACGCCAATGCCAAGAGCATCAACACCCTGAAGGATACGGCCGCGGACTACCAGGTGCATCGCAAGCGCGACCTGGATCAACATCAGAAGCAGCAGTTGCTGGGTTGGAGCACCGTCGGCTATTACGACGTGAAGGGCTGGATGGGGGAAATGATCGAGAACGCCGCGGAGGCCTTCCTGCCCGGCAAGGGCCTGATGCTGGCGCTGCCGGACAGCACCGGAATCCTGCAGGATCTCGCGCGGCTGATGCGCATACGCTTCGACGACTTCGTATCGAACAAGGAGGACCTGCGTCCCCTGACCGTGTCGAAGTCCATCGAGTCTCTTAGCGAAATCATCATGCAGTCGGCCGAGAGCGAGTTCCTGGAGCAAAGAGGCCGGGATGCCACCAACCATACGGTCTATGGGACCACGACTCCGAGTATGGGAGCCGGCCCGGGAGGGTCGGGGGCCGGGGGGCTGGCGGTAGGCCAGATGCTGGCGGACTGGCTGATGCCGGAGAACAAGAAGCAGCGCATGGCCGAGGCGGAGGACTATCGCCATCCGACCGAGGCCGAGCGCGGCAAGGTGCGCTGGGAAGCCTGGTCGAAGTACTTCGACAATTACGACGAGAACGCGCGCAGGGCATGGCAGAAGGGATTCGACGAGCGCTTGGCGCAATTCGACGCGGCGACCATCGTGCCCTTGGCGAAGGCGCACGTGGCGTGGATCACCTGCCAGAAAACGCTCGATTCGTTCGAATGCAACTACGACTCCAATAACGCGGATAGCGGTGCGGTTTACCAGACGGTTCTTGCGTTGTGCATCGACGGAACCCAGGACAAGCGCATTTGCTTCAAGCAGTATGCGGACTGGCTACAGGGGGAACCGGACGACACGCGCAACCTGTTGCTGCGCGCCATGTTCCACAACCAGGATTTCGTGGTCAAGAAGGTGGTCGAGGCGCACGAAGCGGCGCTCGACTGGAAGGCCATCCCCTGGGGCAATCTGCACGAGGCCTACAAGACCGGGCTCAAGGTGCTGAGCGAAGGTCAGATGGACAAGACCGCGCGCCTGCTGGAGCAGGTCATGGGGCCGGTTGTGCATGTGCTCAGGCTGGGCGTGGATAGCGGCATCGCGCGCAAGCTGGCGATGTACGTGGGCCTGCTGGCGCGGCAGAACGTGGCGATCGTGGAAGTCGAGGGCGGCAAGAAGGCTTTCCGCGCCGCGCTGATCCGCGAGGTACTGCGCCAGCATGGCAGCCAGGTGAGCATGCGCCAGATGGAGCAGGCGGTGGCGGACGAGCTGCGGCGGTTGGAAGTGCGCGGCGAACAGCTGGAGGGCACCGACAAGAAGCGCTGGTTCATGCTGGTGGACAGGGACGCTGCCGCCAATGTGTCAACGGACCTGCGGGCCGCCGATAGGGCCAGGGCCTTGGCGCAGACCACCATGACGGTCGAGGAATACGAAGCCCGGGAACTGTCGCGCTGGCGCACCGCGATCAACACGGACGTCCGTGTCGGCGTCGTCGGCTGCCTGTTCCAGACTGTGGCGGTGTACAAGCTCTGGAGCGACCTGGAATCGGCCATGCCTCACGAACGCAGCGACGCGAGCTGGAAGTTCGTGGTCGGCATCGCGTCGGCGGGCGGCTCGGTGGCAGACGTACTGGGCGTGGCGCTCAAGAGCCGGCAGGCCGCGGGTATGCGGCTGGGGATTGGGGTGGGACTTGAAACCACCGGTTCTCTGCTGGTGCGATGGGGCGGCCGCATAGGCGTCGTCACTGGCGTCATCATGGCCGTGTTCGATTTCAAATCTGCCGCGGACCAATTCACGATTGAAAAGAACGGCTTGATGGGCGGGCTTTACCTTGCCTCGGGTATCCTCAGCCTGGTTGTCATCGGGGCGTTCGCCCTGTCGGCCACGGTCGTGGGCCTGATCGCGGCGGTGCTCCTGATCATCGTGGCGATATTGATAGAGAAGTTCAAGGGCAACAAGATCGATGAATGGCTGAAGCGCTGTCTGTGGGGGAAACTGCAGGGACAGGCCGGGGCCGATTACTACTATGGGGTGCAGCAAGAGATGAACAGCCTGCGCGTGGCCTTGGGAGGGTCGTGATGGACTTTACGGGACTGATGTCCAGGTTCCCTAACGATCGTCCGCTTTCGGAGTTCGACCGCGAGCATCGCTTGCTGCAAAAGAAGCGTCTCGATGTGCCGCTGCTGGCGCAGCTCTGCGTCGTGAAGATGAATTCCAACAGCCTGCTGTCGGTGGATCGCTGGTATGGCTGGCGAGGCTTTATTGCACTGATCGGCGCCATAGGAATCGCCTTTGGTGTGGGTGGCATCCTGATGCTGGCCTGGATTCTGGTAGTGGGCGATCTGCCCAATGAGAACGGTCTCTGGGAAGCGATCTTCATCGGAATGGCGATGTTCGCCATGCTGGGCTTGGCTGGCGTCTGGATTGCGTGCAAGGAGATGTTCCGTTGGACCTACTATCCCATCGCGCTGGACCGCAAGCGCCGGCTGGTACACGTGTTCCGGCTGAATGGCACCGTCTTGACGGCGCCCTGGGACAAGATTTACTTCACGCTGGGCCGAGGCAAGGGCACGTTCGGCTGGCTCAACTGGGACATACGCGGCCTGATCCTGGCCGAGGACGGCGTCACGGTGCAGGACACCTTCGCCTTTTGCATCGCCACCAGCCGCGTCGAAAATGCCTATTCCCACTGGGAGTTCCTGCGCCGGTACATGGAAGAGGGTCCTCAGGCGGTGCTGGATGCGGTCCTGTACTGCATGCCCGTCGACGGCAAGCGCGAGAGTTTCGCCTTCAGCAAGGAACGCATCTTCGCCAATGATGCGCAGAGCCCTGGCCTCATGTATTTGGTCATGGTGCCCTTCAACTACCTGCATGCCATCATGCGCTGGGCGGTGATGCAGACCAGCAAGATCCCGGCGTTTCCGCCGGAGATCGAGGCCACGCTGCAACCTGAGCCGGGCGACAAGTACGTGCGCGATGCGTCGATGAATCCCGAAGACCTGCGCTAGGGGATTTCATCCGGCGGCGCGGCGGACCGGATTTGCGCTAGGATTACCCCGACCTTTCCGCCCCTCCCTGGAGCCCCCGCATGACCGACCTCAGCGCCTTTCCCATCACCAAGAAGTGGCCCGCCCGGCACCCCGACCGCATCCAGCTGTATTCGCTGCCCACGCCCAATGGCGTGAAGGTGTCGATCCTGCTGGAGGAAACCGGGCTGCCCTACGAGGTCCACCGGGTCAGCTTCGACGCCAAAGACCAGTTTTCGCTCGAATTCCTGTCGCTCAGCCCGAACAACAAGATCCCGGCCATCCTCGATCCCAATGGTCCCGAGGGCAAGCCGCTGGGCCTGTTCGAGTCGGGCGCCATCCTGATCTACCTGGCCAGCAAGGCGGGCAAGTTCCTGCCGGCGGACACGGCGGGGCGCTATGAGACCCTGCAATGGGTCATGTTCCAGATGGGCGGCATCGGCCCGATGTTCGGCCAGCTGGGCTTCTTCCACAAGTTCGCGGGCAAGGACTATGAAGACAAGCGCCCGCGCGACCGCTACGCGGAAGAATCCAAGCGCCTCTTGAACGTGCTGGACCAGCGCCTGGAAGGCCGTGACTGGGTGATGGGCGACGAGTACACCATTGCCGACATCGCTATCCTGCCCTGGGTGCGCAACCTGGTGGGTTTCTACGGCGCGGGCGAGCTGGTGGAGTTCTCGCGGTTCAAGAATGTCGCCCGGGTGCTGGAAGCCTTCGTGGCGCGTCCTGCGGTGGCCAGGGGCCTGACGATCCCCGGATAACGCCGGCGCGTACCCTGCCTCTACAATCGGCCCTGTCATCCCTTCTGGAAAGCCGGGGCCGCCCATGGAACTGCGCCAACTGCGTTACTTCGTCCGCGTCGTGGAGGCGGGCAGCATCGGCCGCGCCGCGCAGTCCATAGGCATGGTGACGTCGGCGCTCAGCCAACAGATCAGCCGGCTGGAGGGCGAGCTGTCCACGCGGCTGCTGCGGCGCAGCGCCAGCGGCGTGGAGCCCACCGACGCGGGCTTGGCGTTCTTCCGTCAGGCGCAATTGGCGTTGCGCCACGCCGACGATGCGGTACATGCCGCGCAGCAGGCCAGGCTGGCGGGCCACGTCAGCGTGGGCCTGCCTTCCACCACCGCCGCCATCCTGGGCGCGCCCTTCGTGCAAGCCATGAACGAGCGCTATCCCGACATCCGCCTGCATCTGGTTGAGGCGCTGTCGGGCCATCTGAGCGACATGCTCAATGGCCGCATGCTGGACCTGGCCATCGTGTTCCAGGCCGAATCCGCGCGCCGCTGGAGCGTGACGCCCTTGCTGGACGAGCCGCTGTTCCTGCTGGCGCGGCCGGACATGGCGGGTTTGCCTGCCGGCGAGACCACGCGCATCGAGGCCATTGCGCATCTGCCTCTGGTCCTGCCCAGTGGACGCCACGGGCTGCGGGCGCTGGTCAACAACGCGTATCAGCAGTCGGGCCGCACGCCGCTGGTGGCGGTGGAGGTGGACGGCCTGCCGGTGCTGATGGACGTGGTGCAACTGGGCCACGTGGCCACCATCCAGCCCAGTTCCGCCATGGCCCGGATCGCGCCGGGCCAGCTGCACATGGCGCGCATCGACGACGCGCACCTGTACCGCCCCAATCTGCTGGCCAGCCTGTCCGAGGACGAGCTGTCGCCCGCGGCGCTGGCCGCCCGCCTGGTGCTGGCCGACGTGTCGCGCACGCTGGCGCGCGAGGGCAAATGGCCGGTGGTGGCTCTTCACGATTCATGAAGACCTGTTGACGGCGGGCTGATATCGGCGGGCGCTGCCGCTCGCTACAGTCCGTTCCTTGGAAGAGGAACGATGGCATGGTCGACGTCTTGGTGGTGGGAGGGGGCAACGCGGCGCTGTGCGCGGCCCTGATGGCGCGCGAGGCCGGCGCCAGCGTGCTGCTGCTGGAAGCGGCGCCGCGCGAATGGCGCGGCGGCAATTCGCAGCACACGCGCAATCTGCGCTGCATGCACGACGCGCCGCAGGACGTGCTGGTCGAGGCCTATCCCGAGGAAGAATACTGGCAGGATCTGCTCAAGGTGACGGGCGGGCTGACCAACGAGCATCTGGCGCGGCTGGTCATCCGCGAGTCCTCCACCTGTCGCGACTGGATGCGCCGCCATGGCGTGAACTTCCAGCCGCCCTTGTCCGGCGCGCTGCACGTGGCGCGCACCAACGCCTTCTTCATGGGCGGCGGCAAGGCCCTGGTCAACGCCTACTATCGCAGCGCCGAAGCGCTGGGCGTGCAGATCCGCTACGACGCGCCGGTCGACTCGCTGGAGCTGGAGGAAGGGCGCTTCGTGGCGGCGCGCATCGGCCATGAGCGCATCGAGGCGCGCGCCTGCGTGCTGGCGGCCGGCGGCTTCGAATCCAACCGCGAATGGCTGCGCGAAGCCTGGGGCCAGAACGAGCGCGGCGAATGGCCGGCCGACAATTTCCTGATCCGCGGCACGCGCTACAACATGGGCGTGCTGCTGAAGTTCATGCTGGACGCCGGCGCGGACAGCATCGGCGATCCGTCGCAGTCGCATTGCGTGGCAATCGATGCGCGCGCGCCGCTGTACGACGGCGGCATCTGCACGCGCATCGATTGCGTGTCGCTGGGCGTGGTGGTCAACCGGGAGGCCAGGCGCTTCTACGACGAGGGCGAGGACTTCTGGCCCAAGCGCTACGCGATCTGGGGCCGCCTGACAGCCATGCAGCCGGGCCAGATCGCCTATTCCATCATTGACGCCAAGGCCGTGGGCCGCTTCATGCCGCCGGTGTTCCCGGGCGTGCAGGCCGACACCTTGCCGGAACTGGCGGTGAAGCTGGGGCTGGACCCGGCGGTCTTCGAGCAGACCGTGCGCGACTACAACGCGGCCTGCCGCGTCGGCAAGTTCGACCATACGGCGCTGGACGACTGCCATACCGAAGGCCTGGCGCCGGCCAAGACGCACTGGGCGCGGCCCATCGACACGGCGCCGTTCTATGGCTATGCCTTGCGGCCCGGCATCACCTTTACCTACCTGGGCCTGAAGGTGGACGACACCGCCGCGGTCCGGTTCAGCGACGTGCCCAGCGACAACCTGTTCGTCGCGGGCGAAATGATGGCAGGCAATGTGCTGGGCAAGGGCTATACGGCCGGGGTGGGGATGTCCATCGGCACGGCCTTCGGCCGCATCGCCGGCACCCGGGCCGCCGCCGCCGCGCGCGGCCGGCATAACGCGGAAGCACGACATGAAGCAGCTTGAAGCCCTGGCCCGCGAGGCCCAGTCCTTTTCCACGCAGCATGGCGAGGCAGCGCCCGTCATGGCAGAGCAGCCGGTGCGCTGGCATGGCAAACAGGCCGAACGCCGGGCGGATCTGCTGACGGGCGATGAAACCGAAGTCGCCCGCGTCATGCAGATCTGCAACGCCTGCCGCTATTGCGAAGGATTCTGTGCGGTGTTTCCCGCCATGACCCGTCGCCTGGAATTCGGCAAGGCCGACTTGAACTACCTGGCCAACCTGTGCCACAACTGCGGCGCCTGTCTGCATGCCTGCCAGTACGCGCCGCCGCACGAGTTCGCGGTGAACGTGCCGCAATCCATGGCGCGGGTGCGGATGCAGACGTACACCGACTACGCCTGGCCGCCCGTGTTGGGCAGGCTGTACAAGCGCAACGGCCTGGCCCTGTCGCTGGCGACGGCCGCAGGCCTGGCGCTGTTCCTGGCCCTGGCGGCGCTGATGGGGGGCGGGCTGCTGCATGAGCCCATGGGCGGCAACTTCTATGCCGTATTCCCGCACAACACGCTGGCGCTGATGTTCGGCGCGGTGTTCGGCTTTGCGATGCTGGCGCTGGGCGTGGGCGTGACGCGCTTCTGGCGCAATGTCAGTCCGGGCGCGGCCACAGGCGCTGCAGTGGCGGAAGCGGCGCATGACGCCCTGCGCCTGCGCTACCTGGATGGGGGGCATGGCAAGGGCTGCAACAACGCGGACGACGCCTTCACCTTGTGGCGCCGCCGCTTCCATCACTTCACGTTCTACGGCTTCATGCTGTGTTTCGCCGCCACCAGCGTGGCGACGCTGTATCACTATCTGCTGGACCAGCAGGCGCCGTATCCCTTCTGGAGCGCGCCTGTGCTGCTGGGTACGGCAGGCGGCGTCGGCCTGTTGATCGGACCCGCGGGACTGCTGTGGTTGAACCTTAAGCGTCATCCGCAGCAGGGCGACGCGGCGCAAAAGCCCATGGACCGCGGCTTCATTGCGCTGCTGTTCCTGACCAGCGCCACGGGCCTGGCCTTGCTGGCCGGCCGCGACGGCGGCGCGATGGCGCTGCTGCTGGCGATTCACCTGGGCGTGGTGATGGCGCTATTCCTGACGCTGCCCTACGGCAAGTTCGCCCACGGTATCTATCGTTCGGCCGCGTTGTTGAAGTGGGCCATCGAGAAACGCCAGCCCAACAAGCTGCAACTGGGCTCGGATTGAAGCACCGCGCAGCCGCGCGGCCATGACGGCGTCCGTCGACGGCGCCGCGACCGACAACAAACCAGGAGACTTCAATGTTCCGCACTTCCTTGCTGGCGCGTGCCGCGCTGGCCGCCTGTCTGCTGCCGGCCTTGCCGGCGCAAGCCCAGTCCTTCCCCTCGAAGCCGATCACGCTGGTGGTGCCGCATTCCGCGGGCGGCACCTCGGACATCCTGGCGCGCACCGTTGCGGCGGAGGCGGCGAAGACGCTGGGGCAAACCATCGTCATCGACAACAAGGGCGGCGCTAACGGCACCATCGCCGCCAAGCAGGTGGCGATGTCCGCGCCGGACGGCTACACGCTGCTCTTGGCAACTGCCAGCACGCACGGCATCAATCCGTCCTTGTACTCGCGGATTTCGTACGATGCGGTGAAGGACTTCACGCCCGTGACGCTGCTGGCCACCGTGCCCAATGTGCTGGTGGTGGGCAAGCAGGTGCAGGCTGCCAATGTGCAGGAGCTGGTTGCCTACATCCGTTCGCAGGGCGACAAGATCAACATGGGCTCGGCCGGCGCGGGCACGCCTGGCCATCTGGCCGGCGAGATGTTCAAGAGCGCCGCGAAGCTCCAGTTCACGCACATCCCCTACAAGGGCGGCAGTCCGGCCATCACCGACCTGATCGGCGGCCAGATCGACTTCATGTTCACGACCATTCCCGGCGTGCTGCCGCACGTAAAGGCCGGCACGCTGCGCGCGCTGGCGGTTACCTCGCCGCAGCGTTCGCCCGCCATGACGGATATCCCCACCATGGCGGAATCGGGCCTGCCGGGCTTTCAGGCCGTGTCGTGGCACGGCATCGTTGCGCCGGCGGGCACGCCGGACGCGGTGGTCGCCACGCTGAACCAGGCGTTGAGCGGCGCGCTGGCCGCGCCTGCGGTCAAGCAGCGCCTGATGGAAGAGGGCGCGCAGGCCTCCAGCCTGAACACGGCGGCGTTTGGCGCCTTCATCCAGAGCGAGATTGCGGCCTGGGCCAAGGCCGTCAAGGATTCGGGCGCCACGGCGAACTGATACCGGGGGCGTAGAGCGGGGCAGTGTCCTAGAATGACGCATGCTTATTGCCCTGCTCACCACGCTGGCCCTGGCAACGGGCAACGCG
Organism: Achromobacter aegrifaciens; assembly: GCF_902859735.1. Lineage (GTDB taxonomy): Bacteria > Pseudomonadota > Gammaproteobacteria > Burkholderiales > Burkholderiaceae_B > Achromobacter > Achromobacter aegrifaciens. The sequence goes on from NZ_CADIJY010000001.1 coordinate 782,136, forward strand.
GCTGCCTTCGAACTTTCCTGCTTCTATGCGGACAAGACCGACGAAGGCGCATTCGGCCACGCGGAACAGTGCGCCCGCGAGGACGGCGGCGGCATCGTCTTCAACCCCGAAATCTTGCGCCGCATGCAGTTCGGCGCCGATGGCCTGGCGCCCGCGGCCGTCGCTGGCTGGCGTTGGGTGCGGCCGGATGGCCGGTCGGTGTCCGTGATTACCTACGACAACGGCCCGGACGAGTTCGAGGAAGGGCTGGCGCGCGGGCGCAGGCCGGAAGGCATGGCCTACTACGACAAGCAGCTGGAGCTGGCGCTGGCCACCTCCTATGCGTGGGCTGAGCCTTTCAGCAGCGGTCTGGCCGCAGTGTGCAGCCATTGCGTCAGCGTGCAGGATGGCGAGCATTCCGTGATGGTCGGCGGCGATTGGGGCGCCATCGACCGCAAGGGCGTCCTGGCGCTGCCCCTGCGGCCGGACGCTGCGTCCTTGCGCAGCGATCTGGAGGCCGCGAGAAAGCGCCGCTGAACGACGCTCGCGGATCAGCCGCCCGCCAGCAGCTTGCCCAGCGTCGCCATGCCTTGCTCCATTTCGGGATTCCAGGGATGGCCGCCGTTCAGCCTCAGGAAGTTGCCGAAGGCGCCTGACGCTGAAAACAGCGGACCCGGGGCGATGCTGATGCCGTGTCCCAGCGCGGCGCGGTGCACCTTGAGCGTGTCGATATGGGCCGGCAGCTCCACCCACACGAAGTAGCCGCCCAGCGGTCGCGTGGCGCGCGTGCCCTTGGGGAAGTAGCGGGCGATGGCTTGCAGCAGTTCCCCTTGCTGCTGGGCCAGCGCCTGGCGGAATTGCCGCAGGTGGCGGTCGAAGCCGCCTTTTTCCAGATAGGCGGCGATGGCGGCCTGCGTAGGCGCGGCGGTCGCCAGGCTGGTGGTGAGCTTGTTGCGCATGATGCGCCGCGTGTAGCGGCCGGCGGCCACCCAGCCCACGCGGTAGCCCGGCGCCAGGGTCTTGGAGAACGAAGAGCAGTGCATGACGATGCCATCGCGATCGTAGGCCTTGGCGGGGCGCGGACGCTGCTCGCCGAAGTACAGCTCGCCGTAGACGTCGTCTTCGATCAACGCCACGTCGTGGCTCGCAAGCAACCGCACCAGCGCTTCCTTCTTGTCGTCGGGCATCAGGCTGCCCAGCGGGTTCTGGAAGGTGGTCATGAGCCAGCAGGCTTTGGGGCGGTGGCGCAGGATGGCCTGCTCCAGCGCCCGCAGGTCTATGCCTTCGCGCGGATGCGTGGCCACTTCGATGGCGTGCAGGTGGTTGCGCTCCAGCGATTGCAGCGCGGCGTAGAAGGTGGGGGATTCCACGATGACCGCGTCGCCGGGCTCGGTGACCGCCGCCAGGCTAAGGTTCAGCGCGTCCAGCGCGCCGTTGGTGATGATGATGTCGTCCACCGGCACCGACATGCCGTCGGCCAGGTAGCGCAGCGCGATGGCGCGGCGCAGCGCCGCGTCGCCCGGACTGAGGTCGTCGATCGAGCCCCAGGGGTCCAGGCGCTGCACCGTGGCCGCCATGAACTTCGCCAGGCGTCCGTAGGGCAGCAGCGACGGGTTGGGAAAGGCCGAGCCAAAGGGCAGCATGTCGCGGCGCAGGGTGGCGTTGAGCACCTGCAGCACGTTGTCGCTGACGTCCACCGGATGGCGTCCGGCGCTGGCGCTGGACAATCCGTCCAGCTCCGGCAGCGTGGCGTGCGGCGCGCGCAGCACGTAATAGCCGGAGCGGTCGCGCGCCCGGATCAGGCCGCGGGCTTCCAGCAGGTAGTAGGCCTTGAACACCGTCGACGGGCTGACCCCGCGGCTGGCGCTGGTCTGCCGCACCGAGGGCAGGCGGTCGCCCGCCTGCAGCAGGCCCGATCGGATCGAGGCGGTGATTTCTTCTGTCAGCCGTTCATAGCGCTTCATGGGGCGGGTCCGTTTGCGTGGGTCGTATTCAGGTCGACATGCCGATGGATCTCATCACCAGGCGCAGCGCATAGGCCGCCACGCCCAGGGCCGCGACACTGCATGCCCAGATCATCGCCAGCCAGAGCAGGCGGCTGCGCCATGAGGGCAGGGAGGATTGGGAGCCGTTCATCAGTGGAACTCCTCGCCAAGGCGCACCTTGCCCCGGAACACGTAGTACGACCAGGCGGTGTACATGAGAATAATCGGAATGATCACCAACGCTCCCACCAGCGCGAAGCCCAGGCTTTGCGGCGGCGCGGATGCGGTCCAGATGGACACGTCAGGCGGGATGATGGCGGGCCAGATGCTGATGCCCAGGCCGCTGTACCCCAGGAACAGCAGCGCCAGCGACAGCACGAAGGGGCCGGCGTTGGGCATGCCCTTGACGCGGCGGATGAGATCGAAGCCGGTCACGGCGACCAGCAGCGGCACGGGCAGGAACCAGAACATGTTGGGCAGGCTGAACCAGCGCTGCGCGATCTGCGGCTGCGCCAGCGGCGTCCAGACGCTGAGCGCCGCGATCACGGCCAGCAGCAGCAGCGTGAGCGGACGGGCGATGTCGCACATGTGGCGGTGCAGGCGGCCTTCGGTCTTCATGATGAGCCAGGTGCAGCCGAGCAGCGCGTAAGCCACCACTAGCCCCGCCCCGGTGAAGAGCGAGAACGGGCTGATCCAGTCCCAGGCGCCGCCTTGATAGGCGCGGTCCACGACCGGGATGCCTTCGATGTAGGCGCCCAGCGTCACGCCCTGGAAGAACGTGGCGCACACGGAACCGAGCACAAAGGCGCGGTCCCACAGCGGGCGGTGATGCTCGTCTGCCTTGAAGCGGAATTCGAACGCCACGCCGCGGAAGATCAGGCCCAGCAGCATGAATACCAGCGGCAGGTGCAGCGCGCTCAGGATCACCGAGTAGGCCAGCGGGAACGCGGCCATCAGGCCGGCGCCGCCCAGTACCAGCCAGGTCTCGTTGCCGTCCCACACGGGCGCCACGGTGTTGACCATGACGTCGCGTTCCTCGCGATCGGAGATCAGCGGAAAGAGGATGCCGATGCCCAGATCGAAGCCATCCATGATCACGTACATCATCACGCCGAACAGGATGATGACGGCCCATACCAGTGCAAGGTCGATGCCCATGGCCTCAGACTCCCGAAGGCTTGCGTTGCGCGGGCTCGATGCCCGCCAGGGTGGAGGCGGCCGACAGCGGCCGCGAGGGCTGGCGCGGTTCTCCCGGGCCGCCCGACAGCGGCGCGTGGCCTGGGGCGGGGCTGGGGCCCATGCGGATCAGGCGCAGCATGTACGAGACGCCGGCGCCGAACACCAGCAGGTACACCACCACGAACAGCGCCAGCGTCAGCGTCAGTTCGCCCAGTCCGTGCGGCGTGGCCGCGTCGGCGGTGCGCATGACGCCGTACACCACCCAGGGCTGGCGGCCGATTTCCGTCACGTACCAGCCGGCCAGGATGGCGATCAGCCCGGAAGGTCCCATCCACAGCGCAAACCGGTGCAACCAGCGCGATTCGTACAGCCGGCCACGCCAGCGCGACCACGCGGCCCAGAGGGCGAGCGCGATCATCAGCATGCCCAGGCCCGCCATCACGCGGAACGACCAGAACACGGCCGTGGCGTTGGGACGGTCTTCGGGCGGATAGGACTTCAGACCCGGGAACTGGCCGTCCCAGCTATGCGTGAGGATCAGGCTGCCCAGGCGCGGAATGTTGACCGCGTAGCGCGTTTCCTCGCGCTCCATGTCGGGGATGCCGAACAGTGTCAGCGGCACGCCAGCGCCAGGCTCGTTTTCCCAATGGCCTTCGATGGCCGCGATCTTGGCGGGCTGGTGCTTGAGCGTGTTCAGGCCATGGAAGTCGCCCACCACGGCTTGCAATGGGGCCACCAGCAGCAGCATGCCCATGGCCATCGCGAACATCTTCTTCACGGCGGGGCTGCGGTCGCCGCGCAACATGTGCCAGGCGCCGGATGCGCCCACCATCAGCGCGGTCGCCAGGAACGCGGCGATGCCCATGTGCGCCAGGCGGTAGGGGAAGGACGGATTGAAGATCACGGCCAGCCAGTCCGTGGGCACCACGCGGCCGTCCAGGATTTCATAGCCGGCGGGCGTCTGCATCCAGCTGTTGGAGGCCAGGATCCAGGTGGCGGACACCAGCGTGCCCAGCGCCACCATCACGGTCGAGAAGAAATGCAGGCCCGGCCCGACGCGCGACCAGCCGAACAGCATCACGCCCAGGAAGCCGGCTTCCAGGAAGAAGGCGGTCAGCACTTCATAGGCCAGCAAGGGCCCGGTCACGCTGCCGGCGAAATCGGAGAAGAAGCTCCAGTTGGTGCCGAACTGATACGCCATCACGAGGCCGGACACCACGCCCATCCCGAAGTTGACGGCAAAGATCTTGGTCCAGAAATGGTAGAGGTCGCGGTAGACGGTGTTGCGCGTGCGCAGCCACAGGCCTTCCAGCACGGCGAGATAGCTGGCCAGGCCGATGGTGATGGCGGGGAAGATGATGTGAAACGAGATGGTGAAGCCGAACTGTATTCGGGCAAGCAATAGCGCGTCGCTATCCATGGCGGTATTCCTGACTTCTTCGCCAGCGCGCCTCAACCGCCACAAGACGGCGTGCGCTGACGGGTGTTTGACCTACACCGTGAAGTTAGAGCCGCAGCCTGGATCAGTACAGATTCAGAGCATGAATAAAAAAGCGGATCAGTTTGGATGGATTGCCGGAAGAAAATGCGCTTTTCATAGGGAAAGCATCTGTGCTGCAAGTCTTGCGAAGACGATGAAGTTACAAAAAAAGCAGCACAGAAAAGGCGGGTGCGTCCCCTGATACGCTGGTTTTGAGTGCGCAGCCCGCCAGGCCGGCGCCTAGGATGCGCAGGCGCGCGCCGCTTCGTCGATCAGGCCGGCCACCTCGGCGGCGCGCGACGCAAGCGATGCGTGGCTGGCGTCCAGCGTGATGGTCTTGCGGGTGTTCAGGCGCGCGGCCATGCGCGTCTGGTTTTCGGGGGCGATCATCCGGTCCTGGCTGGATATCTGGTACCAGGACGGCTTGCTGCGCCATGCGGGGACGGACACCGTTTCGCCGAAGGCGCTGGCCAGGGGCGCCTTTTGCGTGACGGCCATGACCAGGCCCTCGTCGGCGGACAGGTCCTGGCAGAAGCTCTCATGGAACTTGTCGGCGCGCAGCCAGAGGTAGCCGTCGCTGTCGGGCGCCAGGTTGGGCGCGGCCGCGGGCAGCATTTCTTGTGTGATGCCGCCCGGGCTTTCTCCCGCGTCCGGGGCGAAGGCGGCGATGTACACCAGGCCGGCCACGTTGGGCTGGTTGCCGGCTTCGGTAATGACCGCGCCGCCGTACGAATGGCCCACCAGCAGCACGGGGCCCTTCTGCTGCGCGATCATTTTGCGCGTGCGTTCGGCGTCGCCGGCCAGGGAGGCCAGCGGCATGTCGACGGCGTGCAGGTCTTGATAGCCCTTGCGCGCCAGTTCCAGGATGACGCGGCTCCAGTGGGCGGCGCCGCCCCAGAAACCGTGCACAAGAATGATGCTGGGTTTGCTGCTCATGATGTGGCTCCTTCCTCGGGATGGAGCAACGATCATGCGCCGGCCAGGACGGCGCCGCCACAACTATTTGCGGCGGCGCCAGTGCCGTTACAGCGGACGCGGGGCTGGCGCGACGGCGGCCGCACGCTGGGCGCGCTGGCTCAGCCACACGCTGGCGACCACGATCACCATGCCGGCGATCTGCGCGGCGCTCAGCTGCTGGCCCAGCATGCCCCAGCCCAGCAGCACGGCGGTAATGGGGCTGAGAAAGCCCAGCGAGGAGACCACCGCAGGCTCCAGCCGCGCTACGCCCCGGAACCAGAGCACATAGGTCAGCGCCGCGCCAATCAAACCCAGGTAGGCGATGCCGGCCACGTTAAGCGCCGTGAGCGGCGGCAGGGCGGGCTCGGCGGCGAAGGCCAGCGGCGCCAGCAGGATGCCGCCCGCCGTCAGCTGCCACGATGTGAAGGTGAGCGCTGATACCGGCGGCTGCCAGCGGCGGCTGAGCACCGTGCCCAGGGCCATCGAGGCGGCGCTGATCAGCCCGGCCGCAATGCCTACCGGGTCCAGCGCGGCCTTGGGCGTCAGCACCAGCAGCGCCACTCCGCCCAGGCCGCCCAGCGCCGCCAGCACCGACAGGCCGCGCACGGGTGTGCCCAGCAGGCTGCGTGCCAGCAGGATCACCACCAGCGGCTGGACCGCGCCCAGCGTGGCGGCCACGCCGCCCGGCAGGCGGTAGGCCGCCACGAACAGCAAAGCCCAGAAAACGGAAAAGTTCAGCGCGCCCAGGATGAAGGCGCGCAGCCACCAGATGCCTTGCGGCAGTTGGCGCACGATCAGCAGCAGCAGGAAGCCGGCCGGCAGCGCGCGCAGCATGGCGACCGTCAGCGGATAGTCCTGCGGCAGCATCAGGGTGGTGACGACGTAGGTGCTGCCCCAGATGGCGGGCGCCAGGGCAGTCAACAGCAGATCGGAACCGCGGTTCATGGTCATGCTCCGGCTAGCTCAGGCAAGTTCAAGCACGTCGTGGACGGGGCGGCGCGGCTTCTGCGGCCAATTGCCTTCCTGCGCGTAGCCCATGGCGACCAGCATGACCGGCACCTCCTCCTGGCGCAAGCCGAAGGCCTGGGCCACGCCGGCGGCGTCAAAGCCGGTCATCGGGCTGGCGGCCAGGCCTTGGGCCTGTCCTGCCAGCATCAGGGTGGAGGCGCCGAAGGTGGCGCTGCGCACGGCCTCGTCGCGCTGCGTCTGCGGCGAGTCGGCATAGAGGCGGCTGGCCGCGGCTTCCCAGGATGGCACCATGGCCGCGGGCATGAAGCCCGCGTCCACGGACGGTTGCAGGCGGTCGGCCATCCAGGCGGCCTGGGGCAGCACGCCCAGCACGATGAAGGTCACCGCCGATTCGCTCACCTTGGGCTGGTTCCACGCCAACTCGCGCAGCCGGCGCTTGCCCTCCTGGCTGCGCACGGCGATGAAGCGCCAGTTCTGCAGATTGAAGGCGGTGGGCGCGCGGGTGGCCCAGGAGACCAGGGTACGGATGATGTCGTCGTCCACGTCGCGGGCGGGATCGAAGAAGTTGGCGGAAACGCGTTGCGCGATTGCGTCGGTCAGGGCGTGGTTCATGGCTGCCATCCTTGGGATTTGCTGAGATTGCCGGCTCGCCATATGCGCGCCGTCTCCATGTCCACAGGCTAATTGAATCCTTGTTTGGCGATAATATCCAGTTCAATGGCAATATCATTCACCAATAGTGAATAATCTATGGATCATCTGACGGCGCTGAGGGTGTTCAGGCAAGTGGTGGAGCGGGGCGGCTTCGCAGCCGCGTCGCGGCAGATGGGCCTGTCGCCCGCCGCGGTCAGCAAGAACATCGCCGAACTGGAAACCCACCTGGCGGCGCGCCTGCTCAACCGCACCACCCGCCGCATGAGCCTGACCGAAGCCGGCGCGCGCTACTACGAACAGGTGGCGCGCATCCTGGACGACCTGAGCGAAGCCGAGCAATCGCTGGGGCCCTTGCAGCAGGCGCCGTCGGGCACCTTGCGGGTCAGCGCGCCCATGTCGCTGAGCCTGGTCCGGCTGTCCGCCGCCATGCCGCGCTTCCTGGAGCGCTATCCGCAGGTATCGCTGGACCTCAACCTGGAGGACCGCCGCATCGACATCGTCAAGGAAGGCTACGACCTGGCTATCCGCGGCACCGACCGGCTGGAGGATTCCAGCCTGGTGGCGCGCAAGCTGATGACGCTGGACCACGTGCTCTGCGGCGCGCCGGCCTACTTCGAGCGCCATGGCGTGCCGGCCTCGCCCCTGGCGCTGCGCAACATGGAGCGCGTGCAGTTCACCTTGTCTGGCCACGCGGACGAATGGACCTTCAAGCGCGCGGGGGAGACCGAACGCGTGCCGGTGCGGGGCCGCTACAGGGTGAGTTCCAGCCTGGCGGTGCGCGATGCGCTGCGCGCCGGTTTTGGCGTCAGCCTGGTGCCGCGCGTGTACGTGCAGCAGGACCTGGACAGCGGCGCGCTGCAGGCGGTGCTGCAGGATTGGAAACCCGACGAGACCTACGTATATGCGGTGTATCCCTCGCGCCGCCACATGGTGGCCAAGGTGCGCGCCTTCGTCGACTTCCTGCTGGAAGAACTGGGCGCGCCGCGGGAATGAGCCGCGGCGGCCCCTAGCCGCATCAATACATGTGCTGGCCGCCGTTCATGGCGACATTGCTACCGGTCATGAACGCCGCGGCATCGCTGCAGATGAAGGCGACCAGCGCGCCGATCTCTTCCGGGCGGCCGAGCCGGCCCAGCGGGATCTGCGGCAGGATCTTCTCCTTCAACACCTCTTCGGGCACGGCCTCCACCATGCGCGTCGCCAGGTAGCCCGGCGATACGGTGTTCACCGTCACGCCTTTCCTGGCCAGCTCCAGCGCCAGGGATTTGGTGAAGCCGTGGATGCCGGCCTTGGAGGCCGCATAGTTGGTCTGGCCAAACGACCCCTTGCTGCCGTTGACGGACGAGATGTTGACGATGCGGCCCCAGCCCCGGTCGGCCATGGCGCCGCATAGCGGCTGGGTCATGTTGAACATGGAGTCCAGGTTGCCGCGCAGCACGTCCGTCCAGTTTTCGTGACTCATCTTGCGCAGGCTGGCATCGCGGGTAAGGCCGGCGTTGTTGATCAGGATGTCGATCTGGCGGCCGTCTTCCTCCAGGCGCCGCGCCAGCGCCTGGCACGAGTCGTAATCGGCCACGTCCACCCTGTACATGGCGTAGCGGCGGCCCTGGGCCGCCTCCGCGTCCACCCACGCCCGCGCGGCGTCTTCGCTGGAGTGGTAGGTGATGATGACCTGGTGGCCGGCATCGTGCAGGGCGCGCGCGATGGCTTGTCCGAGGCAGCCGGCCCCGCCTGTGACGAGCGCAGTGCGTTCAGCCGTCATGATGGGATCCCGGTTGGCTTGCGTCGCGCATGGCCGAGCACGCCGACGCCATCTGGTTCGACAGCGTCTTCCAGATCTGCGCCATGGGGGTGTCTTCGATGCCCATGGCGCCGCCGGTGGCCTGCTTCAGCCAGCCTCGCATTGCTTCGCTCATGCCGGCGGCCAGGGTGGCCTGTTCTTCGAGCAGCGCGTGGGTGATGGCCTGGCTGGCTTCAAGCTGGCTTTGCCATTGCTTGCGCGTCATTTCGCCCAGCGCGGGCGCGATCTCTTGCCAGTTGCCGGATTGTTGCAAGGGCGCCAGTGCGGCCAGGTATTGTTCCGCGTTGCCGCCGGCCAGCCGGCGGCCCAGTTCAACCCAGCGCTGCTGGCTTTCCTGCGCAAGCTGCGCCATGCGCTGGCAATAGGCGGCATTGGCGCTGGCAAGGCCCTGAGGCGTGGAGGCAGTGGTTTTCTTCATCATCCGTCCTTTTAAGAGAGTGGTAAGGGGTAACGAACACACAGGCCTCAAGCCATCTGGCTGAGGGTCTTGCGAAAGCGCGCCAGCGAGAACGCGAACAGGACCGAGCCTATGAGCGCCAGCGCCAGGAAGGGTTGCCACACGACGCTCAAGCCCGCGCCGCGGTAGAGAATGGCCTGGCCGAGTTCCACGAAGTGAGTGGTGGGAGCGGCCAGCATGATGTCCTGTACGAACTGCGGCATGCTTTCGCGCGGCGTGGTGCCGCCCGACAGCATTTGCAGGGGCAGCAGCACTAGTACAAGCAACATGCCGAACTGCGGCATGCTGCGCGCAAGCGTGGCCATGAATATGCCCATAGAGGTCGTCGCGAACAGGTGCAGCGCCGCCCCGACCAGGAACAGCGCCACCGATCCTTCGATCGGCACTTGCAGCAAGCCGCGTACCACGAAAGTCAACGATAGCCCAGCAGATGCCAACACCACCAGCCCCATCGACCAGACCTTCGCGACCATGATCTCGGTCGGCGTCACCGGCATGACCAGCAGGTGCTCGATGGTGCCGTGCTCGCGTTCGCGGATCAGCGCGGCGCCGGTCAGGATGATGGACAGCATGGTGACGTTGTTGATGATCTCCATCAGCGCGCCGAACCAGGCCTGGGTCAGATTGGGATTGAAGCGCATGCGCACCGCCAGCTCCACCGGCAGTTCGGTGGGCGCGCGGTAGCGTTTGACGAACTCGTTGATCTCGTCGCTGATGATCTGCTGGATGTAGCTGCTGCCCGTGAACGCCTGGCTCATGCGGGTCGCGTCCACGTTGAGCTGGATTTCAGCGGGCCGGCCAGCCAGCACGTCGCGCTGGAAATTGGGCGGGATGTTGACCGAGAAGGTGTAGCGCCCCGCGTCCATGCCGGCATCGGCCTCGGCCGAAGTCGTTACTTCCGGCGGTGTGAAGTGCGGGGGATAGAAGGCCGACGTGATGCGCGCGGACAGGGGCGAGACGTCCTCGTCGACCACGGCGATGGGAGCGTTGTGCAAGGTTTCCGGCACGGCCGTGGCGGCGGTGTAGATCATCAGCGTGAACGACACGAGGATCAGGATCAGCATCATCGGGTCGCGCGCCAGGCTCCACAGCTCCTTCACGCCCAGGCGGTAGATATTGGCCAGGTGCCGCATCTCAGGTCTCCTGTTTCTTCAGCAGCAGCGCCGAGGCGCCCAGGATGACGGGAATGGCGATCAGCAGCGGCCAGAACGAGCCTTGCAGGTTGGAGAAGTCCAGGGCCTTGCTGAAGACGCCGCGGCTGATGGTCAGCATGTGCGTGGCGGGGTAGACCTGTCCGATCAGGCGGCCGGCGCCTTCCAGCGACGACACCGGGTTGAGCAGGCCGGCGAACTGCACCGCGGGCACCAGGGTGCCTATCATGGTGAAGAACAGCGCCGCGATCTGGCTGCGGGTGAACGTGGAGGCCAACAGGCCGATGGCGGTGGCCACCACGTTGTAGATCAGCGCGGCGGCAAGCAGGGTCAGGAAGCTGCCGGTGATGGGCACGCCGAACAGCGTCACGGCCAGCAGCGTCATCAGCAGGAAATTCAGCATGGCCAGCGCCACGTAGGGCGCCTGCTTGCCCAGCAGGAATTCCAGCCGTGTCACGGGCGTGACGTACAGATTGATGATGGAACCCAGCTCCTTTTCGCGCACCACCGCCAGCGCCGTCAGCATCGCCGGCATCATCAGGAGCAGCAGCGGGATCACGGCGGGCACCATGGCGGGGAGGCTGCGCACATCCGGGTTGTAGCGGAAGCGCGTCTCTATGCTGACCGGCAGGGTCGCGTCCGAGCCCAGGCGTTCGCGCGCCTGCTGCATCAGCCAGCCCTGGTGCATGCCCAGCACATAGCCGCGGATGGTCTCGGCGCGCTGCGGCATGGCGCCGTCGATCCAGACGCCGATCTCCGCGCCGTTGCCGCGCTCCGCGTCGCGCGCAAAGCCTTGCGGTATCTCGATGGCCAGCGACAGCTCGCCGCTGCGCATGCGCGCGTCCATCTCCTCGTAGCTGGAAATGGGCGGATGTTCGATGAAGTAGCGCGAGCCCGCCAGGTTCAGACTGTAGTTGTGGCTCAGGCCGGTCTGGTCGCGGTCCATGACCGCATAGCGCAGGTCCTCCACGTCCATGCTGATGCCAAAGCCCATCACGAACATCAGCAAGAGCGAACCGGCCAGGGCCAGCGTGGCGCGCACCGGGTCGCGGCGCAGTTCCAGCGATTCGCGCCACATGTAGCTCAGCATGCGCTGCAGGCTGAAGCCGCGGTGTTCCGGCGTTTCGGCGGAGGCGGACGCCAAGGGGGGAGCGGCTTGCGCGTCGGCGTCTTCTGGTTTGGTGCCGGCGCCCGCGTCGATCAGGTAGGCGATGAAGGCTTCCTCCAGCGTCTGCGCGCCGCGCATGCGCGTGATCTCGTCGGGCGACGCGCTGACCAGCACCTTGCCCGCATGCATCAGCGACATGCGGTCGCAGCGCTGGGCCTCATTCATGAAGTGCGTGGAAATGAAGATGGTGACCTGGTCCTGGCGCGCCAGCGCGATCAGCAGGCGCCAGAAGTTGTCTCGCGCGACGGGGTCCACGCCCGAGGTCGGTTCATCCAGGATCAGCAACTCGGGCTTGTGCACCATGGCCACCGCCAGCGACAGGCGCTGGCGCACGCCCATGGGCAGATTCTCGGGCAAGGTGTCCAGCACTTCGCCCAGGTCGAAGCGCTGCACCATCTCGTCCACGCGCGCCGGAATCTCGGCCTCCGGAACGTGGAACAGGCGCGCGTGCAGCACCAGGTTCTGCATTACGGTCAGCTCGCCATACAGCGAGAACGCCTGCGACATGTAGCCCACGCGGCGGCGGGTATCGATGTTGCGCGGATCGACCTCGGCGCCAAATAGCCAGGCCTGTCCTTCGCTTGCCGGCAGCAGGCCGGTCAGCATTTTCATGGTGGTGGACTTGCCGCAGCCGTTGGAACCCAGGAAACCGAAGATCTCGCCCTTGCGGATGCGGAAGTTCACGTGGTCCACGGCGACGAAATCGCCGAAGCGCATGGTCAGGTCGCGCGCCTCGATGGCGATCTCGGCGTCTTGGTCGATGGCCAGCGGCACGATCTCCACCGGCTTGTGGCCGCGCTTCTTTTCTTCCGGCAGCAAGGAGATGAAGGCGGCTTCCAGCGAGTCCGCGCCGGTGCGCTGCTGCAGTTCGGCGGGCGTGCCGGTGGCCAGCACACGGCCTTCGTCCATGGCGATCAGCCAGTCGAAGCGCTGCGCCTCGTCCATGTAGGCCGTGGCCACGATCACGCTCATGCCGCTGCGCTCGCGGCGGATCTCGTTGATCAGGTCCCAGAACTGCGCGCGCGCCAACGGATCCACGCCGGTGGTGGGCTCGTCCAGGATCAGCAGGTCGGGGTCGTGGATCAGGGCGCAGCACAAACCCAGCTTCTGCTTCATGCCGCCGGACAGCTTGCCGGCCGGGCGCGACAGGAAGGCCGACATGCCGGTGCTGCGCGTCAGGCTGTCGATGCGGCGGCGGCGCTCGGCTTCGTCATGGCCGAACAGGCGGCCGAAGAACTGCAGGTTCTCTTCGACCGACAGGGTGGGATAGAGATTCTTGCCCAGGCCCTGCGGCATATAGGCGATGCGCGGGCACACGTCGTCGCGGTGCCGGCGGCTGGCCATGTCGCCATCCAGCACGTCCACCTTGCCTTCCTGCACCGCGCGCGAACCCGCGATCAGGGCCAGCAGGCTGGACTTGCCGACGCCGTCCGGGCCGATCAGCCCGACCATGCGGCCTGCGGGAATGTCCAGGGTGATGCCGTCCAGCGCCACCGTCTTGCCGTAGCGCAGGCTGACGCCGGACAGCGTCACCACGGGCGCGGTGTCCGGGGAGGTCATCAGGGCACCTTGACTTCAAGATTGGCGGGCCATTGCGCGTCGGCATCGAGCTTCAGCCAGGCCACGCCCGGCAGGCCCGTCTTGACCTGCTTCAGGTGCCGCTGCAGCAACTCGGGGCTGATCTGGGCCTTGACGCGGAACATCAGCTTCTGCCGTTCGCTGGCGGTCTCCACCGTCTTGGGCGTGAACTGCGCGGTGCTGGCCACGAAGGAGACCTTGGCGGGAATGACGTATTGCGGCGCGGCGTCGAGGATGATGCGTACGTCCTGACCCAGCGCCACGCGGCCGGCCGCCTGCTCGGGCAGGAAGAACGTCATGTAGACATCGGCCAGGTCCACCATGTTCAGCACCTTGCCGCCCGCGCCCAGCACTTCGCCAGGCTGTGCCACGCGGTACTGCACACGGCCGTCGCGCGGGGCGCGCAGCTCGCTGTCGGCGATGTCGGCCTCGATGCGGGCGATGGTGGCCTGTGCGGCGGTGACTGCGGATTGCGCGCCGACCTCGGCGGCGCGCGCGGCGTCGATGGCGGCCTGCGCGGCCTTCACCTGCGCACGCGCGGCATGCACCGAGGCCTGTGCGCTGCGCACGCGGGCGCGGTCGTCGTCCAGTTCCTGGATGGACGAGGCGCCTTCCTTGGACAGCGTCTCAGAGCGGGCCAGGCGGCGGCGCGCGGCGTCCAGTTCGCTTTCGCGTTGCACCACCACGGCCTCTGCAGCCAGCTTGTCGCTCTCGCGTTGCGCGACCTGCGCGCTGGCGCTGGCCGCGCCGTTGACGGCCTGCTGATGCTGGGCGCGCGCTTCCTCGCGCTGCGCCTGCAAAGTGTCGATCTGCATGCGCGCCAGCGGCTGGCCGGCGGCGACGAAGTCGCCTTCGACCGCCAGCACTTCCTGCACCCGGCCGGCAAGCTTGGCAGCCACGTCGATTTCGGTGGCTTCGATGCGGCCGTTGCCGCTGATGAATCCCTCGCCCGGGCCGCTGTCGGACAGCAACCGCCAGCCGTAGTAGCCGCCGGCGGCAACCGCCAGGGCGATCAGGACAGGGACCAGTTTTCGGGTGGGCAGGCGCATCGGGGATCCTTGATTATTGGTTTATCGGGGGCTGGCGGTTGGCGCGGAGGCGGTCTGCGCCGCGGGCGGCGCTTGCGTGCCGCCGCCCAGCGCCGCATACAGCCGCACGCGGCTGGACAGCAGGGCGCGGCGCGTCTGCGCGAGCTTCTGCTGGGCCGCCAGCAGATCGCGCTGCGCGTCCAGCACCTCCAGATAAGGCGAGGCGCCATGGTCGTAGCGCAGTTGGGCGAGGCGGGCGCGTTCGCTCTGCGCCGCCACGGTGGCGCGCAGCACGTCCACCTGTTCCGCCAGCCAGTAGCGCGCGGACAGCGCGTCGGACACGTCCTTGAAGGCGGTCTGTATGGTCTGTTCGTAGGCGGCCACGGCCTGGTCGCGGCGCGCTTCGGTCAGGTCCAGGTTGGCCGAGCGCCGGCCGCCGTCGAAGATCGGCAGGCTGATGCTGGGCGCGAAGTTCCAGGCGCGGCTGCCGCCCGAGAACAGGCCGTCCAACTCGCTGCTGGCGGTGCCGAACGCGCCGGTCAGGGTGATGGTCGGCAGGAAGGCGGCGCGGGCCGCGCCGATGTTGGCGTTGGCGGCCTGGAGCTGATGTTCGGCGGCGACGATGTCGGGACGGTTGACCAGCAGGTCCGAGGGCAGGCCCGCCGGCAACTCGCGCATGACGGCGTTGTCGTCCAGGCGCGTGGGCAGCTTGGGCAGGTTCAGCGGCGCGCCCGCCAGCAGCTCCAGCGCGCTGGCCTGGGCGGCGCGGGTCTGTTCCAGGTCCGCGCCCAGCGCCTTGGCCTGCTGCCACAGCGTTTCGACCTGGGTCAGGTCCAGTTTGGAGATTGCGCCTTCCTCGAAGCGGCGGCGGAAGATGCGCAGCGACTCTTCGCGCGAGGCGATGGTCTCGCGGGTCAGCGCCAGGCGCTCGTCCAGTTCGCGCAAGGACAGGTAGCTGTCCGCCACTTCGGCGACCAGGCTCAGCGTCGCGGCCCGCGCGGCCGCATCCGAGGCCAGGTAATTCTGCAAGGCGGCGTCCTTCAGGCTGCGCACGCGGCCCCAGAAGTCCAGCTCCCAGCTGGCCATGCCCAGGCCCACCTGGTATTGGCTGGAGACCAGCGGCTGTCCCGTGAGGTTCAGGTCGCCCGGTACACGGGCGCGGGAGCCGTCCGCTTGCACGCCTATGGTGGGGAACTGGTCGGCGCGCTGGATGCCATACAACGCGCGCGCTTCTTCTACGCGCAGCAGGGCGCGGCGCAGGTCGCGGTTGTTGTCCAGAGCGGTGGATATCAGCGTCTGCAGCGCTGGATCGGGGAAGTAGGTCCGCCAGCCGATTTCGGCGGCGGCTGCGGCGTTGGCCGCGGTCGCTTCGGGCCCTGGGGCTGTATAGGCGGCAGGCACGGGCAGCGCGGGGCGCTCGTAGTCGGGCGCCATGGACACGCAACCGCTGGCCAGCAGCGTCAGCAGGGCTGCGGGAACGAGGCGCGTCGCGATCGTGGCCGGAAACGGGCGGAGTGTCATGCGGGGTCTCTCCAGCGCGGGGGCCGGGCGCGTCCCAGGGCAGGCTTGTGACGCCGCCTTCGGGGCGGACCCGATACCGGGTTCATGCTTGCAGATATTGTGCAGTGCGGCGGCTACGCATTCCTTGATCAGAATCAAAGTAGCGACTGACTGGTCGGTTTTTAATGAATTGCACATATACAGGGAGCAGAGGGATGGTCATGCAGCGCCGTCGTCTTCCTCCGGTGGTGCGGATCGGGCAGATTCTCGATGCCGCGCTCCAGGAGTTCTCGCAGGCGGGCTATGCCGGCGCCAGGATGGATGACATCGCGCTGCGGGCTGGCCTGTCCAAGGGTGGGCTCTATGCGCATTTCGACAGCAAGGAAGCGGTGTTCGAAGCCCTGCTGACGCGCCACCTCAGCCCCTCGCGGCTCGACATCGAGGCGGTGGTGGATGGCGCCCAGTCGCCGCGCCATCTGGCCGAACGCATCGTCAATCATCTCTACGTCAGCCTCGGAAACGCGGCCATGATCAGCACCATGCGGCTGCTGCTGGCCGAAAGCGGGCGCGTGCCCCACCTGGCCGCGCGCTGGCGGCAGGAGACCGCGCAGGCGCATCAAACCGACATCGCGCGGCTGCTGGAGCGCGCGCGCGACCGCGGCCTGTGCGCCGATTGCGTCGCGCTCAAGCATCCCTGGCTGCTGCTGTCGCCCATCGTTCATACCCTGGTCATGTCTGCGCTGATGGGACCTGACGAGCGCATCGACCTGCCCGAGCGGCGGCAGGCGCATGTGGCGCTGATCTGCGAGCTTCTGCGCCAGAGCCCTGCGTGACGGAGGGCCCCGGAGTTCCTTGACGCTGCGCCCGGCTTGGTGTCCTATCCAGAGTTGGTCGCGCGGCGGCCATGCACGACCTACGCGGCGAGGTGACATGGCGACATCGGGAGTGACTGGCGACACACCGTCCTGGCGTTATCTGCCAGTGGCCCTGGCTTTGGTGCTTCCCATCCTGGCCTGTGTTGGCTGGACATGGCTGCAAGCGCACAACGCACAGCGGCTCGAAGGCGAGACCGCCGCGCGCATCGTGCGCGCCCAGGCCGAGAGCATCCTCATCCAATCCCAGGACATGCTGGGGCGGGTGGCGGAACAGGCGGGCAAGCCTTGTGACGAGGTGCTGCCCATGCTGCAGCGCTGGGGCACCTTGAATCCGTATTTTCGTTCCCTGGTCCTGGTACGTAACCAGCGCGTCTACTGCTCATCGGCGGTAGGCGCCGTGGACGCCTCGCTCGACGATTTCAGCAAGTGGAAAATCAACATCGTGTCGGACCACTGGCAGATCTCGGTGGCCGGCACGCCCTTGGCGCCGGAGCGGCCGGCCATCCTCATAGGCAAGTCCGGCGCCGACGGCCATGGCGGCATCGTGGTGGTGGATGGCCGCTACGTGCAGGACCTGGTGAATGCCGTGGCCACCATGGACGACCTGCAGCTGGAATTGGTCGTCGGCAGGAACGGCGCGCCGATACGCAGCGATTCCTGGGGCGGCGCGGCGGCGCGCGCGGTGCCGCTGCGCGACGAGGACGATGCCACCGCGACGGGCCTGAGAGTCAACGTCCTGGCGCCGCCAGAGACCCTGGTGCGCGCGTGGTCCCGGTCCATGGCGACGTATCTGCCGGTGGCGCTGCTGCTCGGGCTGGGCCTGGCCGTGGCCACGCACCGGCTGCAGGTCAGCAGGCGTTCGTTCAAGGAACGCCTGCGCCGCGCCATGCGGGCTGGCGAGTTCCTGGTGCACTACCAGCCCGTGTACGGGCAGGCCACGGGCCGCTGCGAGGGCGTGGAGGCGCTGATGCGCTGGGAGAGGCCGGGCATCGGGCCGGTGCGCCCGGACGTCTTCATCGCCGAGGCCGAGGCCGAAGGCATGATCATTCCGCTGACCCAGCATCTGCTCACGCTGATCGAACGTGACATGCGGACCTGGCCCACGCCGCCGGATTTCCACATCGGCGTGAACATCGCGGCCGAACACTTATCCAGCGTGGAACTGCTGCCCGACGTCCAGGCCTTCGCGGCCAAGATCGCGGCGCGGCATCCGCTGGTGGTGCTGGAGATCACCGAGCGCAGCCTGATCATGGACAACGGGCAGGCACGGCGCAACATCGATGCCTTGCGCGCCCAGGGCCTGCGCGTGGCGATCGACGACTTCGGCACCGGCCACTGTTCGTTGTCGTACCTGCAGAAATTTCCGGTGGACTACCTGAAAGTCGACCAGGGCTTCGTGCAGGCCATCGGGCCCGCGGGCGAGGAAGCGCCAGTGCTGGACGCCATCATCACGCTGGCGCACCGTCTGGGGCTGTCGGTCGTGGCGGAAGGCGTGGAAACGCCATATCAGTTCGACTATCTGAAGGCGCGCGGCGTGGCGTTCATCCAGGGCTATCTGTTTGCGCGGCCGATGCCGTCGGCCGAGTTCGTGCGCTGGTACGCCGGGCATGAACCGCCCGGCGACGCGTAGTCTTCAGGCGGCTTTGCCGTTGGGGGCGGCCTTGGCGAAGAACAGGTCGGTGATGCTCTGGCTGTCCATGGGCTCGCCGTTGATGGCGCGGGCCAGCAGCTCGGCGCCCAGCAGTTGCACGGAGAACACCAGGTCGGGATTCACCCGGCGGATCTTCTCCAGGTGCTTGCTGGTGTTGACCAGCGCGACCGTCTTGGCGCCGTTTTCGCCGCAAGCTTCTTTCGCGGCCAGCACGATGAAGGCGTTCTCGGCGTCGTCGTCGCGCAGCGCCAGCACGTAGCGCGCGCGGGTCACGCCCGCGTTGTGCAGCACATCCACGCTGGACGGGTCGCCTTCGATCAGGTCCGTGGCCGCCGGATATTCCTGCGGCACGCCAGGAGGCACGATGACGGTGACTTCGTCGCCGCGGCGCCGCAGGCCGTCGTAAACGCTCATGGCCAGGGGCGTCGCGCCCGCGATGATGATGTGATTTTTGCGCATGGCGGTGGAGAACCTGCCTTTGACCAGCCGTTTCAGATTGCCGCCGATCACCGGCCCGGCGATCGCGCTGATGGAGGTGGCGAAGATGGTGATGCCCAGGATGATAATCGACGCGGTGAACAGCCGCGCGGTTCCGGTGTGCGGCGTGATGTCGCCATAACCGACCGTGGACATGGATACGATGGAGAAGTAAAGCGCGGTGGTGGCGTCCGTGATGGGCGGATTGAATTCGTTGCCCAGATAGAGCGTGCCGAAGACCGCGTAGATCAGCAGCGACAGCATGCTGACCAGGGCGAACAGCGAGCCGGCGGTCACGCTGGCGCGGTCGAAACGGCGCCAGTAGGCGATCAGCGCGATGACCAGGACCAGCGTATAGATGCCCAGGCCGGCGCGGCCGCTGTCTCCCATGATGGCGAAGGTGCCCACGCCGATCAGCAGCACCAGCGAGAACGCCCAGGCGATGCGCGCCTTGAGGATCAGTCCCAGCGCGATGACCTGCAGCCCCACGCCTAACACCAGGCGCGGTATCTCCAGCAGGCCCACCACGCGCATGACCTCATGCCAGTTGTCGATGGCGAGCCAGAATCCGTATTCGCGCGCCCGCACCTCGCGCAGCACCGGATGCATGAAGGCGTACCCGTCCAGCGCCACCAGGATGGCCAGGCACCAATTGGGCGGAAACAGCGCCAGCAGCTTGCGCAAGCGGTGCTTGAGGGGAACGGGTAGTGTGGGCATGGCTTTGGCGGGAACGGATCCCAAGTCCTTTGGCGGCATTGTAGGGGGCGTGCCGCGCTATACCAGATATGTATGGAAGGCTATCAACAAAGAATTACTGCAAACCTGCCCGAGGTCCTAAACTTCGTGCATCAAGCGGCTATCCATGAGGAACGCCGCTGATAAGGGCGGGACGGCCGCTGTTTTAGCAAACGGACGAATCGCCTGGCGTTGATCACGTTGCAGCCTGTGCAGGGACTAGAGACCCCGCCCAGGTTCACGGTCTGACCGTACGTGAGCAGTATGAGGCACGAATGTTGGAATCGCGTGATCCAGGTAGTAGGCATCAGTGCCGGCTGATGACTCCAGGCTCACGTGTTGTTTTAGCGCGGCGTCTTACCTTTCGAGGCAGCGCCGCGTTTTTTTCGTCCTGGCCCGTTGCGGGCCGGACCTCAAATGGACGCGTTCGCGTCCGCCGTTTCTCGGCGCCAGTCGCCCTGGGCCTCCAGGCGGCTTTCTTCCCCAGATACCCGAAATTCCAGGTCCAGCGTGATGTCCGCTGCGAACATGTAGCCCCAGCCATGCACGGCGCGGATCGGCAGCGTCATCTCGTTGGCCGCCGCTTTGCGCCGCAAGCGGCTGATCATGACGTCCACGAAGCGGCGCCGCGAGATGCCGCTGTCGGCCTCGTCCGCGCCGTCCGCGTAGAAGGCGTCGCGGCTGACCTTGCGGTCGGGCGCGTTGACCAGCCGTGACAGGAAGTCGCGCTCGCCGGTGGTCAGCCCCAGCGTGCGGCCCGTGGGGCTGATCAGGGTCCAACCCTTGTTCGCAAGGCGCCAGGTGTCGTGCATGGATTCATCCAGCGTGTGTCCGTCGGATGCGGCGTCCGCGCCGTCCAGGCCCACGGCGCGGCGCACCAGCGCCTGCAGCGCCGCCGCCAGCTCCAGCCCGGATACGTCCGGCGGCAGGCAGGCATCCGCGCCGCAGAGCAGCGTACGGATGCGGCTTTCGGCATCGGCGAATGCGGCAATGGCGACAATGCCCAGGCCTCGGTCCACGGCGCGCAGCCGGACGGCGGCATTGTGGATGTCGGGCAGGGGCGCTTTCAGCACCACCAGCGGGCAGGGGCGGCGCGAGTATCTGTCGTAGACGTCGGCCAGGTCATGGCAGCGGCGCACATTGAAACCCAGGTGCGAAAGGGCTTCGATGAGTCCGGCATGCCTGGCGTCGTCGTGGCCCAGAAATATGACATCCAGCGTGTTGTTCATTGATGCTTCCAATGAGGAGACAGGCCTGGGCGGCTGTGCCTGATGCCTAGGCGGGGCGCTGCGTGTCATACCCGTCTCCCTGTGCTGCGCGCCGAGGCGCGAGAGCGCCGGGCGGTGTTGTTCGGATGGGCGCGAGGCCCGGGGGGGATTGCCCCTGGTTTCGTGCTTACGCCGATGGCCGCCCATGCTTCGATGCTGCTTGGAAGTCACGCCCGTGTTTCATTTAAACACGGGCGTGTTTTTTTGTGAAGATACGTTTCTGTAGTTTCTGACAGTAACAGAAAGCGCAGGGGCAGCGCTATGGAAACGCTTGAAATACTGTTTGTTTTGGGAAGCGGGTGTTAACGCATTATGTATCGCCGATACATTATTTTCGATTTTGAATACGTGAAACGCCCTAAACTCGCCACGCTCTTGCCGCCGCGGCACGCTTGCATGACAGGGATGCAGCTGCGCGGCAATACCGATGTGGCAAATGCAAGCCAATGATAGATATGGTCTTTTTTATGGCGCATCGACGCGCTTCGAGGCGCCTGGAACAGGCTTGAAGCGCGCGCAGTCGGCTACGTGGCGCGATTTACGGATTAGCCCCGCAATTCGGGTGTAATCCGTTTATTTGGCGCCAGTATTGAGATGTTTTAATCAAATAAATAAATTCTTATTAATGTCTCAGGTTGATCGATTGGACACGTTTAGCCATCGTCTGCGCAACGCAAGAATGCTTCAGGGATGGACTCAAAAGGACTTGGCGGTCGCAAGCAACCTGTCGCAAAGCGCTATCGGCAACTACGAGAGCGGGCAGCGCCGGCGGCCATCCAGCGACGCGCTCATCAAGCTGACCCGCGCGCTATGCGTCAATCCCATGTGGCTCAGCACCGGCGAGGGGCCGATGCTGAACCCGGAGCCGGGCGTCATCCAGGCGGGCGCGGAGCGTGTGGCGCTCCCTGCCGCCTGGCCGTTCGAATCCATCTCCTATGCCACCTATGCGCGCCTGAGCTCCCAGGAAAAACGGCAGATCGAACAAGTGCTGGCCGCCTACATCAAGGCACGCGGCGAATAGACCCGAGGGGCTGCGCGGGCGCGCCAGCGGGGCGCCGCCGGGTGTCGGACGCAGGCGCGGGATCGCGGTCGTCGGTGCGCAGGCGGCTGCGCAGACGCTCGATGGGATCCGCAATCACGCTGTTGAGCAGGGCCGAGAATGCGATGGTGCTCGTGATCACCAGCGCCATGAAGAGCAGCGGCTGGTCCAGATGCGCTTCTTCAAGCAGCCACTTGAAGAACATGATCACCAGCGAATGGCAGATGTAGATCGGGTAGCTCAACTCGCCGATCGCCTTGTCGAGCCTGTGGCGCGACTGGAACAGGAAGGCCAGCGGCAGCAGCGCCCCGAACAGCAGCACGGCCAGGCCGTCGCGCACGGTCTGGTTCATGGCGATCGAGAAATGCAGCACACAGTAGACCGCCAGCACGGCCGTGCCGATTTCCGGCAGGCGCTTGATCCGTTGCGTCCAGGCCTTATAGCGCGGCAAAAGCACCTGGTGCGACAGCGAACCGAGCAGGAACAGGGCGAGTTCGGTCGGAAAGAACCGATACGTCCAGGGATCGCCCAAGCCTATGCCGGTGGCGATCAGCACGCCGCGCAACGCCAGCGATGCGGCCAGCAATGCGAGCAGCCGGCGCGGCGAATGCAGGATGAAGGGAGCGACCAGGTAGAAGCTCATCTCCACGCCCAGGGTCCAGGCCTGCGGCACCAGCAGCCCTTCGTAAAGCGGGACTTCGCTGTGCGCGAAGTTGCCAGTGAACTTGAGCGCGGAATGTTCGATGCCGAAGAACATCAGCCAGTCCTGGCCCATGATGAAAATGTTGGAGAGCACCAGGAACAGTTCGGCGCTGAAGGGCAGCGCGTCGTAGATGCGGAAGAATGCGCCGCCGCTCATCACGTGCGCGGCCAGCGTCAGCGCCGCAACGGCCAGATAGATCGGGAACAGCCGCAGGAAGCGGTTTGCATAGAACTTGCCCACCGCGCCTTGATAGTGGTCGGTGGCGGTGAGCACATAGGAAATCAGGAAGCCCGAAATGACGTAGAACAGCTGTACCGCGAGACGGCCGCCCACCAGATGATTGGTGGCGCCTGCGCCCAGATGGTCCAGCACCACCGACAATGCCAACAAGGTTCTCAAAAAGCCCATCGCCGTGTCTCCCCCGGATTGATCTTATTTTTGGCCCCCGTGAGGAGCCGGACACCTGCGCCTGCGGTCGTTGCGATCGGCTGCCGCGCCTTGCATGCCGGCCAGGCACGGATGACGATCTGTACTGATTCTGCGCGTCGATGTGTGCCGCCGCCATGGGGCGTTCGATGCAGCAAGGCCATGCAATTGGAGCGTGGCCATGCATTTGCCGTGCTGCTTTTGGATACCGCTTATGGGCTTAGAACACGCGTGCTGGACCGAAAGGGCGGTTACAGTCGAGGGATGTGTAATTGATGGAGTCCCGTACATGTCCAAGCTCTTGTCCACGCGTTGCCGCTTGATTGCTCCGGCTCTGCTGGCAGCGGCCCTGGCCGGTTGCGCCGGATCGACTGGCGGCGCGCGCCCGCAAGGCGCAGCTGCGGCCAACGCCGCCAGCAGCGCGGATTCGCTGGCCCAGACCAGTTGGGAACTGGTGCGCTGGACGCAGGCGGGCGGCGCGCTACGCGACATTCCCCATGGCGACAACGGCGAACCGGTACGCCTGACCTTCCTGGCGCAAGGCAAGCAATATCGCGTCAATGGCTTTTCCGGCTGCAACCGCTACATGGGCACCTACAAGCTCGAAGGCGGCAAGCTCTACATCGACGCGCCCGCCGCCACGCGCATGGCCTGCCCCGCGCCGGAACGCGCCCGCCTCGAAGCGGACTATCTGCGCGGCCTGGCGTCCATCGACACGTTCACGCTGGACAACGGCGGCGCGCCGCGGCACCTGACCTTCAATCTGCGCGGCGGCGACGTGCTGGAGTTCGCGCGGCGCCAGGATCCGCCCACCCCCTGACGTAGCCAGCGGACCGCGTATCAAAGAGTGTTAAGCCGCGAATAACGGCGCCAGGCCGCGCCTACAATGGCGTGGTCCGGCCCGCCGCCTTGCGCGGGCGCTGCATTCCTCGCTTTTTCGGAGACCCTCATGTCCCTTCCCGCGTCTTTGCGCTGGCTGGCGCCTTGCCTGTTGTCCATCGGCCTGGCCGCCTGCTCGGCGCCGCCCAAGCGTGCCGCGGATGGCCAGGATCCGCGCTTTCAGCCCGCTTCCGCTTCCGACATGCTGGCGCAGACCAGCTGGGATCTGGCGCGCTGGACCTTGCCCGGCGGCGGCTTGCGGCAGATTCCGCATCCCTCTTCCAATTCGCGCCCGCTTACGGCGAGCTTCGTCCATGACCAGGGGGCGCCGCGCATTTCCGGTTTCTCCGGCTGCAACCAGTACAACGGCTCCTATACCGTTGCCAACGGCCTGCTGATCGTGCAGGGGCGCCCGGTGTCGACCATGATGGCCTGCGCGCCGCAGAACATGAAGCTGGAGCAGGATTTCCTGGCTGCGCTGACCAGCATCACCGCCACGTCGGTGGACAACGCCAACAATCCGCAGCGCATGACCTGGGTGCTCAGCTCGGGCGACAGGCTGGACTTCGGACGCCGCACCGATCCCATCGCAGGCGGCCAGCAGGGACCGACCAAGCTGGTCTACGTGAATTCGGAGCGCGTGCCTTGCACCGCCGGCGCGGGCCGCGCCATGTGCTACCAGGTGCGCGACAGCGCCGGACAGCCCTGGCAGCTCTGGTACGGCGAAATCACGGGGTTCAACTTCCAGCCTGGCGTGCGTTACCGCTTGCGCGTGGTCGAGGTCCGCAACCCGAATCCGCCGGCCGACGCGTCGACGTTGCAGTGGGTGCTGGACGCGGTGGTCGAGCAGGAAATCGTCAATCGTTGAGCCGGATCAAACGGGGCGGCGGGCGGGGAAAACCGCCCAGCGATTACTATTACGCCTTTCGCCGCCCGCTTTTTTCCGCTTTTCCATGACTTCCGTCGTCAATATCGCCGCTTACAAATTCGTTTCGCTGGATGCTCTGCCCGAGTTGCGCGCCCGCCTTCTGGACGAGGCAGGCCTGGCCGCGCTCAAGGGCACCATCCTGTTGGCCGAAGAGGGCATCAACCTGTTCCTGGCGGGTTCGGCGGATGGCATCGACGCGTTTCTGCGCACCCTGCGCGCCGATCCGCGCTTCGCCGACCTGGAAGTGAAGTTCAGCCATAGCGCGGCGGTGCCGTTCCGCAAGCTGTTGGTGAAGATCAAGCGCGAGATCATCCGCATGAATCATCCGGCGATCCGCCCGGAGGCGGGACGCGCGCCCGGCGTGGATGCGAAGACGCTGGCGCGCTGGCTCGAGGCCGGCATGGACGACGCCGGACGGCCCGTGGTCATGCTGGACACGCGCAACGCCTTCGAGGTCGACGAAGGCACCTTCAGGAACGCCATCGATTGGCGCATTGAACGCTTCACGCAATTTCCTGCGGCGGTGCAGGCGCACCGGGCCGAACTGGAAGGCAAGACCGTGGTCAGTTTCTGCACCGGCGGGATCCGCTGCGAAAAGGCCGCGATCTACATGAACGAGGCCGGCATCGAGCACGTCTACCAACTCGATGGCGGCATCCTCAAGTACTTCGAGGAAACCGGCGGTCCCGGCTATGACGGCAAATGCTTCGTCTTCGACGAACGCATTTCGCTGGACCCGGCGCTGGCGCCCAGCAAGGCCTGATGTACCGCGCTCAATAACAAAAAGCCCGCCGATTTGAACTGGCGGGCTTTTTGCATTCAGCGGGGGCGCGGGATCAGCGCACGCGCATGCCGGGCTTGGCGCCGGGGAAGGGTTCCAGCACGTAGATGCCGGCGTCCACGGACTCATCCGCATGGCTGGCGGCCAGCACCATTCCTTCGGATA
Organism: Achromobacter aegrifaciens; assembly: GCF_902859735.1. Classification (GTDB taxonomy): domain Bacteria; phylum Pseudomonadota; class Gammaproteobacteria; order Burkholderiales; family Burkholderiaceae_B; genus Achromobacter; species Achromobacter aegrifaciens. The sequence goes on from NZ_CADIJY010000001.1 coordinate 807,949, forward strand.
CGCCGAACTTCATCTTGCGCGGAGCCAGGTTGGCCACCAGGACGGTCAGCTTGCCGATCAGGTCTTCCGGCTTGTAGGCCGACTTGATGCCCGAGAACACGTTGCGGTGACGGCCTTCGCCCGCGTCCAGCGTCAGGCGCAGCAGCTTGGTCGAGCCTTCCACGTGTTCGCAGTTGACGATCTGCGCAATGCGCAGATCGACGCGCGCGAAGTCGTCGATGGAGATGGTCTCGGCGATGGGCTCGCCGCCAGGCACCACCACGGGGGCGGCCGGCGGCTCGAACAGGTCTTCCAGCATCTGCGGTTCGACGCGCTGCATCAGGTGCTTGAAGGGCGCCACGCGCTGCGGCAGCACCGAGGCATCGGCCCAGGTGAAAGGCGCCTGCGCGCCGAACAGTTCCAGCGCCACGCGTTCGGACAGCGCCGGCAGCACCGGCGCCAGCATCACGGACAAGGCCTTGAAGCCGGCCAGCGAGCGCGAGCAGATGTCCTGCAGGGCGGCCTTCTGAGCGTCATCGGCGGTGGCGATGCCCTTGGCCAACACCCAGGGCTGCGCCGTGTCGAACGCCTGGTTGATGCGATCGGCGTAGGCCATGATTTCGCGGATGGCGCGGTTGTATTCGCGCGCCTCGAACGCGGCGCGGATGGACTCCGCCTGTTCGGCGTACTCCGCGGCCAGCGCCGAGGTGTCGCCCGAATAGCCGAGGACGCCATCGAAATGCTTGGTGATGAAGCTGGCGGCGCGGCTGGCGATGTTGACGTACTTGCCGATCAGGTCGCTGTTGACGCGGGCGATGAAGTCCTCGGGGTTGAAGTCCATGTCTTCGACCCGGGCGTTCAGCTTGGCGGCGATGTAGTAGCGCATCCATTCGGCGTTCATGCCGAGTTCCAGGTAACGCAGCGGCGAAATGCCGGTGCCGCGGCTCTTGGACATTTTTTCGCCGCTGACGGTGATGAAGCCGTGCACATTCACGGCGTCAGGCGTCTTGCGGCCGGCGAACTTCAGCATCGCGGGCCAGAACAGCGCGTGGAAATACACGATGTCCTTGCCGATGAAGTGGACCTGTTCGGTGGGGCCGGCAGGATCGAGCAGCGCATCGAAGTCCATGCCCTTGACCGCGCAATACGACTTCAGCGAGGCCAGGTAGCCGACGGGCGCGTCCAGCCAGACGTAGAAATACTTGCCCGGCGCGTCCGGGATCTCGATGCCGAAGTAGGGCGCGTCGCGGGAGATGTCCCAGTCGCCCAGCTTGGCCTCGCCATCGTCCGAACCCAGCCACTCGCGCGTCTTGGCCAGCATTTCAGGCTGCAGATGCTTGCCGCCGGCGGCGTTGGAGCCGGTGGTCCATTGCTGCAGGAATTCCACGCAGCGCGGATCGGACAGCTTGAAGAAGAAGTGGTCCGAGGACTTCAGCACCGGCGTGGCGCCGGTCAGGGCCGAGTACGGGTTGATCAGCTCGGTGGGCGCGTAGACCGCGCCGCAGACTTCGCAGGAATCGCCGTACTGGTCCTTGGCGTGGCACTTGGGGCATTCGCCCTTGATGTAGCGGTCGGCCAGGAACATGCCTTTGACCGGATCGTAGAACTGCTCGATGGAGCGGGTTTCGATCAGGTCCTGTGCCTTGAGCGCGCGGTAGATGTCCTGCGATAGCGCGACGTTCTCGGCTGAATCGGTCGAGTGCCAGTGGTCGAAGCGGATGTGGAAGCCGTTCAGGTACTGCGGGCGCTCGGCGGCGTAGCGCGCCACCAGGGCCTGCGGCGTGATGCCTTCCTTTTCCGCCTTCAGCATGATCGGCGCGCCGTGCGCGTCGTCCGCACCCACGAAGTGCACCGTGTGGCCCGCCATTCGCATCGAACGAACCCAGATATCGGCCTGGATGTACTCCATGATGTGGCCGATGTGGAAAGATCCGTTGGCGTAGGGCAGCGCTGTGGTGACAAAAAGGGTGCGAGACATGGTTGTCTTTGGAGGTTGAGGGAAAAAAGGGGTAGGCCGGCCATTTTAGGGCAAGCGCGCAGACTTGCCGGACAGCGGCCCGTCAATGGCTCAACCCACCCTTCGCGGCAGGCGAATCAGGCGGGTTGCGAAAGAATGCGGGGATGGGCGCGAATACACGGCAATTCCGCCGCGCGGACGCACAAGCCCACGGTCCGCTTGCGCCGCGGGCGGCGCAAGCATGCTGGAAAGCCGCCGTCAGCGGATTTCGCGGGCTTCGACGTCGATCACGTCGCCGCGCGGCTGCGTGGCGAAGGGGGCGGTGGCGGACTGGAACGGCCCCGGGCGGGCGCCCTGGCGCTGGCTCCAATAGGCGCGTACGCCGAAAGGTTTGCCGCGCACCTTGGCGACCACGTACAGGATCGCCACGGCGATCGCCGTGGAAAGCATGAACACCAGCGCCATCGCCATGCCGATCAAGGCCAGGGCGGCGAATAGGACGGCACGAAAGAAGCGGATAAGTGTGTTGGTCATGAAGATCGGATGCAAAACGCAGGGAAAGGTTCCCGGGTATCCGCTATCCTTTAGGGGATGGCGGGCCGCAGAAGCCGCGCTGCCTACGGAACCATAGTGACATGAGTATAACGATAGAACAAATTCGCGCCGCGCTGCGCGCCGCGCAGGACCCGAATACCGGTATGGATTTGGGCGTTTCTGTAAAAGATCGTGACATCAAGCTGGAAGGCGGACGGGTTTCGCTGGCGCTCGAGCTGGGGTATCCGGCCGATGCCGCGCGCACCCAGGTCCGCGATATCGCCGTGGCGGCGCTGGCCGCGGCCGGCGTGGCCGACGCCCAGGTCGAGGTGAGCTGGAAGGTCGCCGCCCATGCCGTGCAGAAAGGGCTGAAGCCCTTGCCCAATGTGCGCAACATTATTGCGGTAGCGTCCGGCAAGGGCGGCGTGGGCAAGAGCACCACGGCCGTGAACCTGGCCCTGGCCCTGGCGGCGGAAGGCGCCAAGGTGGGCGTGCTGGACGCCGACATCTACGGCCCCAGCGTGCCGACCATGCTGGGCATCTCGGGCCGTCCCGAAAGCCTGGACAACAAGAGCATGGAGCCGCTCACGGGCCACGGCCTGCAGGCCAACTCCATCGGCTTCCTGATCGACGCCGACTCGCCCGCCATCTGGCGCGGCCCAATGGTGACGCAGGCGCTGGAGCAACTGCTGCGCCAGACCAATTGGCGCGATCTTGATTACCTCATCGTCGACATGCCTCCCGGCACGGGCGACGTGGCGCTGACCCTGGCGCAGAAGGTGCCGGTGGTGGGCGCCGTCATCGTCACCACGCCGCAGGACGTGGCGCTGCTGGACGCGCGCAAGGGCTTGCGCATGTTCCAGAAGGTTGATGTGCCGATCCTGGGCGTGGTCGAGAACATGGCCATCCACATCTGCTCGCAATGCGGCCATGCCGAGCATATCTTCGGCGAGGGCGGCGGCCAGCGCATGGCGGAGCAATACCAGACGCCCTGGCTGGGCAGCCTGCCGCTGACGCTGGCGATCCGCGAGCAGACCGATGCCGGTTCGCCGACCGTGGTGTCGGATCCGGGCAGCGAAGCCGCGGCGCTGTATCGCGGCATCGCCCGCAAGCTGGCAGCTGGCGTGGCGGCGCTTCCCCGCGACATGGCCGGGAAGTTCCCGTCCATCGTCGTGCAGCAACCGACCTGACGCATGCGGTGGGCAGCCCGCGCCTTCTTGGCAGGACTTGTTGTGATGACGGGCGAGGCGTTGGCCAAGCGCCCGGAAATCATTGTGGACCCCGGCGGCGTGCCGCCGGCCGCCCTGCAGGCGATTACCGAAGCCGTCGATGCGATCGCGCGGCTGGCGGAAGACCAGGACGGCGGTGAAATCAACCGCCTGCGTCGGCGCGCGCGCGACGCGACGCTGGCGGCCCTGGCCACCCAGGGCTATTTCTCGCCCACGGTGAAGCTCGAAGCCGGCACCGATATCGGCGGAGAAACCTGGGACATCAGTATCGTTTCGGGCAAGCGCACCACCGTTACGTCCGTGGACCTGAGCTTCACCGGCCGCATCACCCGGCCCGAGTTCGCGGCGCGGGTGCAGAAACTGCGCGACGACTGGCAGCTCAAGACGGGCCAGCCCTTCATCAACAGCGACTGGAACAAGGCCAAGTCGAACCTGCTGGACGCGGTGTCCTCGCGTGACTTCATGCTGGCGCGCATGACCGCGTCGCAGGCGGAAATCGAGGCCGATACGGCATCGGCCGCCCTGCGCGTCACAATAGACAGCGGCCCCCAGGTGCGCATGGGCGAGCTCACCACGGAAGGCCTGAAACGGGTGCCAGAGAAGCTGGTGGAGCGCTATGTGCGCTACTCGCCGGGCGCCGCCTATGACCAGAACAAGCTGGACACCTGGCAGCAGGACCTGCAATCCACTGCGTTCTTCCGCGGCGCGTTCGTGTCGCTGGAGCAGCCGGGCCAGGCGCAGCCGACTCCTGCGCCCAATGCCGACCGCGCACGCGCGCCGGGCTCGACCGATCTGGCGGCTGCCACGCCGGCGGGAGATCCTTCCGTGTCCGGCGGCATACCGCCGCCTGCGCCCGCCTACGACTCGAACGGCGAAGTGACCTTGCCGGTGCAGGTACGGGTGGTGGAAGCGCCGCCCAAGCGGTTCACCGGATCGATAGGCGTGGACGACGAGGCCGGCCTGCGCGTGGAGTCGCTGTACCGGCAGAACGTGGTCTTTGGCCAGCCGGTCACCCTGGAGACGGGCTTCAGCGTGGACCGGCTGCAGCAGCGCGCCTACGCGGACTTCCTGTTACCGCCGAACCAGCGTGGCTACAAGGATTCCTTCGGGGTCCTGTACGACCACTCCGACATCCAGGGGCTGGACGTGACGCGTTACGCGCTGGGCGCTACGCGCCTGCAGGAGCGCAAGGGCGCGGGCGATAGCCGGGTCGAATACGAGACCCGCTGGGGTCTGCTGCTGGCGGAGGATCACGTGAAGATCGACGGCGGCGACCAGTACAAACTGCCGACCCTGACCGCCACGGCCGAATGGCTGCGCCGCGATGTCGATAACAAGTACGACCCGCGCGAAGGCAACCTGATCGCGGTGGGCGGCGGCGTGGGCGTGACGCTGGACTCCGGCGAACCCTACACCCGCGCCCGGCTGCGGGCCCAGAAATGGTGGCCCATCGGCAAGCTGGACGTGCTGACCGTGCGCGGCGAAGTCGGCCGGGTCTGGTCCAACAGCAAGGTGCGCGTGCCGGACGATTTCGGTTTCCGCACCGGCGGCGCGCGTTCGATCCGCGGCTACAAGTACCAGAGCATAGGCGTGAAGCAAGACGACGCTGTGGTGGGCGCGCCCACGCTGCTGGTCGGCAGCATCGAGTACGACCACTATTTCAATGAGCGCTGGGGCATGGGCGTGTTCGTGGACGCGGGCGACGCCGCGGAATCGTTCGGCGACATGTCGATGGCGGTGGGCTACGGCGTAGGCGCCCGCGTGCGCACGCCGGCCGGACCCTTGTTCCTGGACGTGGCCTATGGCCAGCGCGACCGCGACCTGCGCCTGCACTTTTCCTTGGGGATCGCGTTTTGAAGGCCTTGCGCAAATTCCTGCGCCATGTGCTGGTGTGGTGGTTGCCGGGCCTGGCCATGCTGGCCGTGCTGGCGGGCGGCTTCCTGTTCTGGCTGGTCGGTTCGCAGAACGGCACGCGGCTGCTCCTGACCACCGCCGCCCAGCAATTGAATGGCCAGGCGCTGGACGTGAGCGGCTCGCTGTTGCGCGGCGTCTCCGTGGGCAAGCTGGACCTGGACGTCAGCGGCACCCGCGTCGACATCACGGACCTGCACCTGGACGTGAACTGGCGCGCCCTGGGCGACCGTCTGCTGCACGTGCGCGATGTATCGGCGGGCTCGGTTTACATCGGCCTGACCGCAACACCCGAGACGGCGCCTGCCGAGGACGACGGCGAGCCTTTCTCCTTGCCCGAACTGCCGGTGGACATCGCTATCGACCGGGTGGCGTTGGGCGACTTCCAGTTGGACCAGGACGGCGAACCCTTGCCCGTGACCCTGGGCAATCTGGACGCCACCTTCGCCGCGGGCAAGCAGGGCGCGCAGTTGCGCATCGCCAGCCTGCGGGTGGGCCACGAGGCTGCGCAGGCGGACATCTCCGGGCAGGCCGAACTGCAAGGCATGGCCGATCCCTGGCCGTTCGCCGCTCGCCTGGACGTGACCGCGCGCGGGACCGGCTCCGATTCCCCGCTGTGCGAAGCCGACAAGCTGAGTGGCGTGTATGAGCGTCAGGCGGGCGCTGCCAAGAAGCTTGAGCCCAAGCCTGGCGCCAAGGCCGACCCCAAGGATGAATCCAAAGCCGGGGCCAGGACAGATCCCAAGGCGACGCCTTCCGAGCCGCCCCGGCCCGCCTGCCAGGTGGTGCTGCGCGCCGATGCCGCCGGTTCCTTGGATGGTATCCAGGCCAAGCTGGAGGGCGAGGGCTCCGGCCTGCTGCTGGACCTGACCGCCGACCTTGCGCCGCGCACGGCGCTGGTGCTGCGCAGCGCCCGGGCGCAGGCGCAACTGCCTGACAAATCGACCCTGGCCGCGCAACTAGACCTGCAATCCGATAGCACGCAAGGGACGGGCCGCGACCGCATCGCGGGCACGATAAGCGCCCAGCGCCTGGATTTGTCGCCCTGGCTGGGCAAGGATGTTCCGCCTGCGGTCCTGACCGTGCGCGGCGACGTCCAAGCCGACATCGAGAACCTGAGCCAGCTACGCCACGCCGCGGTCGATCTGCGCTTCGAAGAGGGCACGCGCTGGAACAAGCAGCCCCTGACTGGCGCGCTCAAGGCCCAGGTGGATATCGCCGCAGCGACCAATAGCGCGGAATCCGCCGCCGTGCCGAACGGTGCCGCCTTGCCCGAGGCCGATCCTCTGGCCGGGCTGCGCATCCACGGCCTGGACGTGGACCTGAAGCTGGGCCGCAACCGGGTCCAGGCCAGGGGCGAGCTGGACGCCAAGGACGGCGCGCTGTCGCTGGACGCCCAGGCGCCCCAGCTCGACGCGTTCTGGCCGGGCATCCCCGGCGGCGCGGAGTTGAAAGGCAAGCTGGCGGGCACGCTGGCTGCGCACCGCGGCGAGCTCGCGGCCGGCTACACGCCGCCCAAGCCGCGCCCGGGCGTGCTGGGCGAGGCGCCCGCCAAGGCCAACATCGTCTTTGCCGGTTCCTGGGGCAAGGGGCCAGCCGGCACGCCCGACGCAGCCCTGCCGGGATGGCGCGGCACGTTCTCGAGGCTGACGGCAGAGACCGCCGGCTTCACCGTGGCCGTGGACCGTCCGGTCACGCTGGCTTTCGTGCCTTCCGCCGTGGAACCGCAATGGCAGTGGCAGGTGGGGCAGACGGCGCTGAGCCTGACCCTGCCTGGCAAGGAGCGCGTGGTCCTGGCGCACCAGGGTTCGCGGGGGGGCGGCAAGCGTTGGGAAACGGCGGGCAAGGCCGACAACCTGGTGATCACGGCCGCCATGGCGCGCCAGGTGATAGGCGCCTTCGATCCCGAGGCCGCGGCCAAGCTGGGCAAGCGGCCCGGCCGCGTGAACGCGATGGTGCCCGAGGGCCAGCGCCGCATCGCGCTGGACGTCTTGTGGGATCTGAAGTTCGACGGCCGGCTGGGCGGCCGCGCGCGCATCGCGCGCCGCGAGGGCGACCTGCTGATACCGGGCGATCCTCCCATCCCGCTGGGACTGAAGGCGCTGGTGCTGGACCTGACCGCCACGCCGACCTCCGCCAACGCCAGCCGCCTGGACGCCAAGGTCAATCTGGCCACCGACAAGATGGGCCTCATCAACGGCACCGGCACCGCCGTGTTGGTGGTGGACGCCAAGGGCGGCATGGCGCTGGACCCGCGCCAGCCGCTGCGCGCCAAGCTGGACGCGGATATCGCCGACCTGGCCTGGGTTGGCCTGTTCGTGGGCGACTCGATGGAAGTCGGCGGCACGGTCAAGGCCAATCTGGAAGCCCAGGGCACCCTGGCGGGCAAATGGTCGGCCAGCGGCAGCATCCGCGGCGACAAGCTGCGCGTGGTGCGCATCGACGACGGCGTGCGGCTGATCGACGGCACCTTGTCCGCGCGCCTGGACGGCGACCGGGTGGTGCTGGAAAGCCTGCGCTTCCCGGCCTCGTTGCGGGTGATGCCGGCCGAATGGCGCACCAAGGAATGGATCACCACCAATCCCGAGGCAAAGGGCGGCTACGCCGAAGCCAAGGGGCAGTGGAATTTCATCGATGGCGGCGGCGATATCCGGCTGACCCTGTACCGCTTCCCGGCGCTGCAGCGTTCGGACCGCTACGCCATGGTGTCCGGGGTCATCGACGTGAAGGCGGCCATGCCGCGCATCGACATCGTGGGCGACCTGAAGGCGGACGCCGGCTGGTTCAGCCTGGAAATCCTGCAGGGCGTGCCGTCGCTGGACGATGACGTCAAGGTGCGCCGGCCGGGCGATGACCCCGGCACCGTCTCCACGCCGCTGCAGACCAGCATGAACCTGAAGTTCGACATGGGGCCGCGCTTCTACATCACAGGCATGGGGCTGGACGCCGGCCTGCTGGGCTCCATTCAGATCATGCTGAACGATGGACGCCTGACCGGCGTGGGCGCGCTGCGCACCCGTGGCGGCGGCATCGAAGCCTACGGCCAGAAGCTGCGCCTGAGCCGCGGCACGCTGACCTTCCAGGGCCGTCTGGACAACCCCTTGCTGGATATCGAGGCGCTGCGCACGGGCGAACAGGTCGAGGCGGGCGTCAAGGTGGTCGGCACGGCGCAGCGGCCGCGCATCGACCTGGTGTCGTACCCGGACGTCAGCGACGTGGAAAAGCTGTCCTGGCTGCTGCTCGGCCGCGGCCCCGACGAAAGCGGCGGCGACGCGGCGCTGCTGATGTCGGTGGGTACCGCGCTGCTGGGCGGCGGGCAGCCGTTCTACAAGCAGTTCGGCCTGGACGACGTCAGCATCAAGACGGGCAACATCGGCAGCTCCGGCAGCATCCTGCCGGACCGCACGGTGGCCGGCGACGTCAACCGGGACAGCGACAGCCAGCTGGCCACGCAATTCCTGGTGGCCAGCAAGACCTTCGCCAACGGCATCACCCTGAGCGTGGAACAGGCGCTGGCGGGCAGCGATACCGTCGGCCGCGCCAGCTACAGGCTGGCGCGCGGCTTGTCGGTGGACCTGAAGGGCGGGGCGGTCAATGGCATCGCGCTGGTCTACCGGACCTTCTGGGGGAACTGAGGCGGAGCCGGGCGGCACGGTCCCGCCCGGCCCCTCGCCGGTGGCGCATCCGCACTCGGGATAAAATGGCGTCCATTCCATTCCCTAGCACCATTCCCACCATGAGCATCAAAAGCGACCGCTGGATCCGCCGCCAGGCCGAAGCCGGCATGATCGAACCCTTCGAAGCAGGGCAGGTCCGCACGGCCAATGGCGGGCGTATCGTCAGCTACGGCACCAGCAGCTACGGCTACGACGTGCGCTGCGCGGACGAGTTCAAGATCTTCACCAACATCAATTCCACCATCGTCGATCCGAAGAACTTCGACGAAGGCTCGTTCGTGGATTTCAAGGGCGACGTCTGCATCATCCCGCCCAATTCCTTCGCGCTGGCCCGCACGGTCGAGTACTTCCGCATCCCGCGCAGCGTCCTGACGGTTTGCCTGGGCAAGAGCACCTATGCGCGCTGCGGCATCATCGTCAACGTCACGCCGCTGGAACCCGAATGGGAGGGCCACGTGACGCTGGAGTTCTCGAACACCACGCCGCTGCCGGCCAAGATCTACGCGGGCGAAGGCTGCGCGCAGATGCTGTTCCTGGAAAGCGACGAAGTCTGCGAGACCTCTTACCGCGATCGCGGCGGCAAGTACCAGGGCCAGCGCGGCGTGACCCTGCCGCGCACCTGAAGTCTCAGTCCGCGCGCCGCGGCGCCGGACGCAGGTAGTCGATATCCCACTCGCTTTCGCCCGTCTGCACGAACCCGTGCCGGCGGTAGAAGCGGTTGGAATCGCTGTCGCGCAGCGCGCCCAGGCTTACCGCCAGCCCCAGGCGGTCGGCCTCCTGCAGGATCTTGCGCATGACCTGTCCGCCCAGCCCCGAATCCTGCGCGGCGGGGCGGATGTACAGATGATCCAGGCGCAAGCCGTCACCCTCCGGGCGCAGCGCGTAAAACCCGATCCGCTGGCCATCTTGCTCGATGGACCAGGTGTGTTCCGGCCGGAATGTGCTGCGCAGCCGCGAGCGCGCGCGTTCAGGATCGAAGCGCCCCAGGCGCTCCAGGCTTTCGCGCATGGCTTCGATGCGCAGCGCCAGCAGGTCTTCGAAATCCGCTTCCGAGACCGGGGCGTATTGCAGCTGCGGCGTGGACAGCTCATCGTAGCCCCGGCCCAGGAACTGCAGGATGCAGATGCCGTGACCGTAGGGATCGCTCAGGTGGGCGATGCGGCCCCAGTTGTGCGAGACGGCCGGGTCTTCCAGGCGCGCGCCAGCGGCCACCGCCTGTGCGACCGCGCGGTCCGCGTCCTCCACCACCACGTCCAGATGCACCGGCGTCCAGTGCCGCGCATAGTCGCGCGGCTGGCGCGTGGCGCCGGCGGCAGGCGTACCCGCCGCCTTCTCCAGCAGATAGATGGGCGCCTCGGCCCCTGCCATCTCGGCCACCGTCGGTCCTATCCGGCGTCGCAGCGTCAGGCCGAACGCGCGTTGATAGAAGTCGATGGCGTGTTCGAGATCGGGCACGTCGATGTTGACCAGGATGTGCATTGGGGGGCCGTCTGCTGAGTGAAGAAAAAAACATATCATGGCCGCGGCGCGCGGTGTTACTTGCAAATCCGCTAAAGAACATCGCGGCCGCGTCCGTAAATGACAGTACATGTGTTTGCCGATTTGGCGACGTCATCTCCGCAAGCGTAAAAAAGCCCCGACCCGTGCGTTACCCCCATATCCCCTGGCTGCCTTTGTTGTTCTATCCTGCGCTGCCGGTGGCCGCTGCGGTGGGGCTGCTGCTGTGGCGCGAATGGCCGCCGGCCTTGACGCAGATCGTGCCGTTCGTGCCTTGGGTGATGGCGCTGATCGGCGTTGCCGTGTGCCTGATGTACCAGCGCGCACAGACCATGGTGCTGATGCTCAGCGTGCTGGCCGCCACGGCGGCCTGGCCGGCGCTGGCCACGGAAGCGCCCTGGGCCGTCGGACCGGCGCTGGCGTGGTGGTCCCTGGCCTACACCATCAACGCCCTGTGGTCCGAGCGCTCCAGCATGTTGCTGGACCTGGCCGCCCGCATCGGCATGATCGCCGCCGGCGCGGCGGCGATTGCGCTGGCCGGCAAGGACGGCGTGAACGATCTGCTTGGCATGCTCTCCGTGCAGGGCAGGTTGGCCCACCTGAGCGTGCCGATCGAAGGATTGATCGCCTTGCTGGCCACGGGCCTGACGCTGACCCTGCTGTTGCTGCGCTATGGGCGTCCGCAGCAGGCGGGGCAGTGGCTAGGATTCGTGTGCATGGCGTGGGCCTTGCCGCGCGGGGCGGAGCATCCCGTCGAACTGGCGCTGATGTCTACCGCCGCGCTGACGGCCCTGTGCATCTCGCTGGCCCACGAAGGTTTCCACATGGCGTTTCGCGACGAGCTGACCGGTCTGCCGGGCCGGCGCGCGCTGAACGAGCGTCTGCAGCGCATGGGGCGCGTCTATACGCTGGCGATGGCCGACGTCGACAACTTCAAGGCTTTCAACGACACCCACGGGCATGACGTAGGCGACCAGGTCCTGCGCATGGTGGCGGCGCAGTTGCGGCGCGTGCCGGGCGGCGGCCGGGCCTACCGCTACGGCGGCGAGGAATTCACGCTGGTGTTCCCGGGCAAGACCGCGGCGGAAAGCATGCCGCACCTGGAAAGCGTCAGGCGCTCCATCGAGGCCTACCAGATGCGCCTGCGCGACAAGCCGGTGCGCCCCAAGGCCGACCAGATCGGCCTGCGCCGTCGCGGCGGGCGCGACGCGCGCAATGCGCGGCCGCTGCGGGTGACGGTCAGCATAGGCGTAGCCGAACGCAGCGACGCCCTGCGCGCGCCCGACGCGGTGATCAAGGCGGCGGATCAGGCGCTCTACAAAGCCAAGGACGAAGGCCGCAATCTGGTGCGGGCGTTCAGCACGCGGCGCCGGACTGGCGCGGCCTGATGCCGCGCCGCTACTTGCCGGCCAGCGGCAGCGCCATCAGCGCTTCGTCGTAGAGTTCGCCGTTGACGCATAGCGCTTCGCGCTCGCGCCCGTATTCGGCAAAGCCCAGGCTTAGATACAGCGCGGTGGCGGCCTGATTGTTGGCGGTCACGCTCAGCTGCACCTGGCGGATGCCGCGCATGCCCGAGGCATGGGCGATCGCCGCCTGCATCAGTTGCCGGGCCAGGCCCTGACCGCGCTGCGCCGGCGCCACGTACATGCTCCAGATGTGCGCTTTGTGGCGCATCTTCAGTTTGCGCTGTCGGCCCACGCCGACCATGCCGGCCAGGACCCCACCGCAGAACGCGCCAAACATTGCGCTGTCGTCCGAAGGCTGGATCCAGCCGCGGATATCCTCCAATGTCAGCGTGTGTTCCTCTTCGTAACTCGATCCGAACGATTCAGGGGTTTCCACCAGGGCGTCCAGGCGCAATTGGCGCAGCGGCGCCGCGTCGGCGGGAACAAGGCGTCGGACGGTGATCGGGGACATGGTCGGCAAGTGTTGGGAATAGGGAACGTTCGGCGGTGGATTCACCAGTATAGGGGGACGCGCTGCCTATAATGGTCCTAACGCCGCTTGCGGTTTTCACAAAGGAGCCAATGATGTTCGGTTTCCTCAAGACAAACCAGGACGCCAAGCGCGACGAAGTCCAGGAAGAGTTCGTGGCGCGCGTGGCGGGTGCTGCGCAGGACTTCGTCCAGGCAGCCGGCTCGGCTGGCGCCGTGCTGGATTACACGCCATCCAGCGTCCATGCGCTGGACGAAGCGCTGGAGGCCGCCCATCTCGGGACCTTGCCTCTCACTCCCATGCAGACCGTCGGCGCCGCCGCCTATCTCTACGAGGTGGGACGCCGCGCGTATGGCGGCCTCTACGAAGTGTGCGATGACGAGGACCCAGTGGTGCTGGTCTGCGGCGAGCCCGATTCCGAGGTCTGCTTCGGCGCCATCGCCAAGGTCGAAAGGCGCATCCGTTACGGCTCCGCCGAGGCCATCCCACCTTATTTCGAACAGTTCCTGATGGCCTTGCAGGCGGGCGAGGCCCGCACCATCCGCTAGCGTCCCGGCGCTTCGGGCGCCCGGTTTGCTTCCCCGTGCGGCCCGGCTCTCTGTGCTGAAAACGTCCGCTTTTGGCGCGATGACAACGGCCGTCCGGGCCATTCCGGGATTTCCCTTAGGACTGTAAGAAAAACAGCCCTACAATTCGGCCATTCCCGCCGCCCTGGCGGGTGCTCGCGCCGTCTGTCATCAGGCGGATTTTTACTAGAAGTACACTCGCGCCGCGTTACGCGTCCGAACCCGCCTTGCCCCCAGGAGCGCCTGCATGAAATTCCGCTTCCCCATTTTCATCATCGACGAAGACTACCGTTCCGAGAACGCGTCCGGTCTGGGTATCCGCGCCTTGTCCGCGGCGATCGAGGCCGAGGGCGTCGAGGTGATCGGGGTGACCAGTTACGGCGACCTGAGCTCGTTCGCCCAGCAGCAGAGCCGGGCCAGCGCCTTCATCCTGTCGATCGACGACGAAGAGTTCGACGTGGATTCGCCCGAGGACGTGGCCAGCGCCATCAAGAACCTGCGCGCCTTCATCGGCGAGCTGCGTTTCCGCAATGCCGACATCCCCATCTACCTGTACGGCGAGACGCGGACGTCCGAGCACATCCCCAACGACATCCTGCGCGAGCTGCACGGCTTCATCCACATGTTCGAGGACACCCCCGAATTCGTGGCGCGCCACATCATCCGCGAAGCCCGCAGCTACGTCGACAGCCTGCCGCCGCCGTTCTTCCGTGAACTGGTCAAGTACGCGCAGGACGGCTCGTACTCCTGGCACTGCCCCGGCCACTCCGGCGGCGTGGCGTTCCTGAAGAGCCCGGTGGGCCAGATGTTCCACCAGTTCTTCGGCGAGAACATGCTGCGCGCAGACGTCTGCAACGCCGTGGACGAACTGGGCCAGCTGCTGGACCACACCGGTCCCGTGGCCGAATCCGAACTGAACGCCGCGCGCATCTTCCACGCCGACCACTGTTTCTTCGTGACCAACGGCACCTCCACCTCCAACAAGGTGGTGTGGCATGCCAACGTGGCCGCGGGCGACGTGGTGGTGGTGGACCGCAACTGCCACAAGTCGATCCTGCACGCCATCACGATGACGGGCGCGATTCCGGTGTTCCTGCGCCCCACGCGCAACCACCTGGGCATCATCGGTCCGATTCCGCTGGAAGAATTCCACCCGGACAACATCCGCAAGAAGATCGAGGCCAACCCCTTCGCGCGCGAAGCGGTGAACAAGAACCCGCGCATCCTGACGCTGACGCAGAGCACCTACGACGGCGTCATCTACAACGTCGAAATGATCAAGAAGCAGCTGGGCAGCTACGTCGACACGCTGCACTTCGACGAAGCCTGGCTGCCGCATGCGTCGTTCCACGAGTACTACCAGGACATGCACGCGATCGGCCAGGACCGTCCGCGCAGCCAGGATGCGATGGTGTTCGCCACCCACTCCACGCACAAGCTGCTGGCCGGCATTTCGCAGGCCTCGCAGATCATCGTGCAGGAGTCCGAGACCCGCAAGCTGGACCGCAACGTCTTCAACGAAGCCTACCTGATGCACACGTCCACCTCGCCCCAGTACGCGATCATCGCGTCCTGCGACGTGGCCGCCGCCATGATGGAGCCGCCGGGAGGCACCGCGCTGGTCGAGGAAAGCATCCGCGAAGCCCTGGACTTCCGTCGCGCCATGCGCAAGGTGGAATCCGAATTCGGCAAGAACGACTGGTGGTTCAAGGTCTGGGGGCCGAACCGCCTGGTTTCGGAAGGCATCGGCAACCGCGACGAATGGATCCTGGAGTCCAACGACCACTGGCATGGCTTCGGCGAAATGGCCGAAGGCTTCAACATGCTGGACCCGATCAAGGCCACCATCATCACCCCGGGCCTGGACATGTCGGGCAGCTTCGGCGAAACCGGCATTCCCGCCGCGCTGGTCTCCAAGTACCTGACCGAGCACGGCGTGGTGGTCGAGAAGACCGGCCTGTATTCGTTCTTCATCCTGTTCACCATCGGCATCACCAAGGGCCGCTGGAACACGCTGCTGACCGCCTTGCAGCAATTCAAGGACGACTACGACCGCAACCAGCCGCTGTGGCGCATCCTGCCGGAATTCTGCCGCGACCATCGCCGCTACGAGCGCATGGGCCTGCGCGACTTGTGCCAGGAGATCCACGAAGCCTATCGCGCGCGTGACGTGGCCCGCCTGACTACCGAGATGTACCTGAGCGACATGGTGCCGGCCCTCAAGCCGTCGGATGCCTTCGCCCGCATGGCGCACCGCGAGGTCGAGCGCGTCGACATCGACAAGCTCGAAGGCCGCGTCACTGGCGTGCTGCTGACCCCGTATCCTCCGGGCATCCCGCTCTTGATCCCGGGCGAACGCTTCAACCGCACCATCGTCCAGTACCTGCAGTTCGCGCGCGAGTTCAACCAGCGCTTCCCGGGCTTCGAAACCTACATCCACGGCCTGGCCGACGAAGTGGGTCCGGATGGCGAAAAGCGCTACTACGTCGACTGCCTGATCGAAGACTGATGTTCGATGTAGCAGTACTCGGCGCCGGCGCCGCGGGCATGATGTGTGCCGCGGTCGCCGGCCAGCGCGGCTTGCGCGTGGTGCTGGTCGACCACGCCGAGCGCCTGGCGGAGAAGATCCGCATTTCCGGCGGCGGCCGCTGCAACTTCACCAATATTGGCGCCGGCCCCGCCAACTTCCTCTCCGACAATCCGCATTTCTGCCGTTCGGCCTTGGCCGGTTACACGCCGCAGGATTTCCTGGCGCTGATGAAGCGCCACCACATCGCCTGGCATGAGAAGCATCGCGGCCAGCTGTTCTGCGACGATTCCAGCGAATCCATCATCGAAATGCTGCGCGCGGAGTGCGACGCGGGCAGGGTGCAGTGGCGCATGGGATGCTCGGTGGCCGAGATCGGCCATGGCGAGCAGGGTTACGAGCTGCACACCAGCCAGGGCACGATCCGCGCCGCGAAACTGGTGATCGCGACCGGCGGCATGGCCATTCCCCAACTGGGCGCCACCGATTTCGGCCTGAAGATCGCGCGGCAGTTCGGCCTGAAGGTCGTGGAACCGCGTCCCGCCCTGGTGCCGCTGACCTTCGATGCCGAGCAGTGGCGGTCCCTTTCCGAATTGTCCGGCGTGGCGCTGGAGGTCAATCTGCACACGGGGCAGGGCAAGGCGCGCGGCGAGTTCCTCGAGGACCTGCTCTTTACCCATCGCGGCCTGTCCGGACCTGCCATTCTGCAGATCTCCAGCTACTGGAAACCTGGCGAGCCCATCGTGATCGATCTGGCGCCTGGCCGCGATCTGGCGGAAGAACTGCTGGCGTCGAAGTCGGGCAACCGGCAGCAGCTGCATACCGTCCTGGCGGGCCTCTGGCCCAAGCGCCTGGCCGACCGCTGGCTGCACCTGGCGGAGCAGGGCGGCAAGCCGGGCCTGGCGGCGCTGCGCCTGGCCGACGCGCCGGACAAGACCTTGCGCACGCTGGCCCAGGGCATCCATCAATGGAGCCTGGTGCCCAGCGGCACGGCCGGCTACAAGAAGGCCGAAGTCATGCGCGGCGGCGTGGACTCGCGCGGGCTGGACCAGAAGTCCATGCAGGCCAAGACCGTCGCCGGCCTCTATTTCATCGGCGAAGCCGTGGACGTCACGGGTTGGCTGGGCGGCTACAACTTCCAGTGGGCCTGGGCTTCGGGCGTGGCCTGCGGCAAGGCGCTGTAGCGTCCTCTGGCGGGACAGGGCGCCGATAGGCCGACGCTATGGCAGGTATTGGAAGCCTGCCATTGTTATATCAAATAAAAATACTTATCATTTATGTTTTCGATATTGATCCAAACCCTGAATCGGGGGCGGATCCAACGGAGACATGCATGGCCTACACCCTTCCGCCCCTGCCGTATGCCTACGACGCCCTGGAACCTCACATCGACGCAATGACGATGGAGATCCACTACAGCAAGCACCATCAGACCTACGTCAACAGCCTGAACGCCGCGCTGGAAGGCGCGGGCATCGTCACCAACGAGCCGGTCGAGTCCCTGGTGGCGCGGCTGGAGCAGTTGCCCGAAGCCATCCGCGGCGCCGTGCGCAACCACGGCGGGGGCCACGCCAACCACAGCCTGTTCTGGTCGGTCATGTCGCCCGAGGGCGGGGGTGAGCCGGACGGCGCATTGGCAGCGGCCATCGAGTCCGAACTGGGCGGGCAGGCCGCCTTCCGCGACGCGTTCACCAAGGCTGCGCTGACCCGCTTCGGCAGCGGCTGGGCCTGGCTCTCGGTCACGCCGGCCGGCAAGCTTGCGGTGGAAAGCAGCGCCAACCAGGACAGCCCCCTGATACACGGCAACACGCCCATCCTGGGACTGGACGTGTGGGAGCACGCCTACTACCTGAAGTACCAGAACCGCAGGCCCGAGTACATCGGCGCCTTTTACAATGTCGTGAATTGGCCTGAAGTGGCGCGCCGCTACGCGGCAGCCCAGCGCTGAGCGCATCTCTCGCAAGGAGGGCAGCGGCACATGAATACCTTCAGCCGTCATCGCGTGCGGCCGGCGGCCACCAGCATCAGCGTGTGGACCCTGGCCGTATTGGTGGCATGCCTGGGCCTGCACCAGTTGTGGGCCTATCTGGACGTGCGCGCGCCGCACGTGGCCGATGCCCTCCTGGGCGGGCTGGTGGCCGCGGGCGCTACTGCCCTGGGTACTTTGCCCATCCTGTTTGCCCGGACCATCCCCCAGAAAATGCAGGACAGCATGTTCGGCTTCGGCGCCGGCGTGATGCTGGCCGCCAGCGCCTTCTCGCTGGTGGCGCCGGGCATCGCCGCGGGCCGCGACCTGGGCTATGGCCCCTGGGGCGCCGGCTTGACGGTGGGCGCGGCCGTACTGCTGGGGGCGGCGGTGCTGCTGCTCATGGACCGTACCCTGCCGCACGAACATTTCATCAAGGGCCGGGAAGGCATCGAGGCGCACCGCCTGCGCCGCACTTGGCTGTTCGTCTTCGCCATCACCCTGCATAACCTGCCGGAAGGCCTGGCCATAGGCGTGGGCTACGCGGGCAACGACGCCATGCGCGGCACCGCGCTGGCCACCGGCATTGCGATCCAGGACATTCCCGAAGGGCTGGTGGTGGCGGTGGCGCTGCTGGCGGCGGGCTATCAGCGCGCCTTCGCGGTGGCGCTGGGCATGCTGTCCGGCCTGGTCGAGCCGCTGGGCGCGGTGCTCGGCGCCGCAGTGGTCGGCTGGTCCGAGCCGCTTCTGCCCTGGGGCCTGGGTTTTGCCGCAGGCGCCATGCTGTTCGTGATCAGCCACGAGATCATCCCCGAATCGCACCGCAAGGGGCATGAGGTCTACGCGACCTGCGGCCTGATGCTGGGTTTCGTGCTTATGATGCTGCTGGACACGGCGCTGGGCTGAGCCGCCGCGGGCATTCCCTGGCCGCGGCTTTCGTTGTATGCTTGCGCCGCTGTCACGCATGTTGCGGGAGAGAGCGGCCTGTACGTCCGGCCGCCGCCGAAGGCGCAATTCGCCCGGAATCGCTCAGGTAACCCATACCGCCCATGCTTGCCCTGTCCCGGTTTTCTCACCGTGCGGACGCGGCAAAACAGTACTCTGGAGAGACCTGGCGCCGGCCCTGAACTAGGGACATAGCGAGCAGCCCAGGCGCCGAAGGTGCAAACCCGCCATGCGGGGCAACTCTCAGGCAAAAGGACAGAGGGGCGGAAGATTCAGCCGTTGTACAAGCGCACCCCGCTTGGCACCACTGGCATTCCGTAACCCTGGCAACACTGCCGCCCCGGAGTTTCCGCGCATGTCCGCAACCCTCAAACGCACCCCGCTGGCCGAAGAACACATCGCCTCTGGCGCCCGCATGGTCGACTTCGGCGGCTGGGACATGCCGCTGGCCTACGGTTCGCAGCTGGAAGAGCACCACGCCGTGCGCCAGGACGCCGGCATGTTCGACGTGTCGCACATGCTGAACGTCGACGTGGCCGGTCCCGACGCGTTCGCCTTCCTGCAGCGCCTGGTCGCCAACGACGTGTCCAAGCTGACCGTGCCCGGCAAGGCGTTGTACAGCTGCATGCTGAACCCGCAAGGCGGCGTGATCGACGACCTGATCATCTATTTCTTCGCCGCCGACGAATGGCGCGTCGTGGTCAACGCAGGCACGGCCGACAAGGACGTCGCCTGGATGCAGCGCGTCAAGCAGGCTGGCCAGTTCGACGTTGCCATCACGCCGCGCCGCGATCTGGCCATGGTGGCCGTGCAAGGCCCCAACGCCCGCGCCAAGGTCTGGGCCGCGCGCCCGGCCTGGCAGGCCGCCAGCGAGCCGCTGACCCCCTTCGTGGCCGCCCGCGTGGGCGACGACACCCTGGTGGCCCGTACCGGCTACACCGGCGAGGACGGCTTTGAAATCGTGCTGCCGGCCGCCGAAGTCGTGCAGCTGTGGCGCGACCTGGTCGCCCAGGGCGTGCGGCCCTGCGGCCTGGGCGCGCGCGACACGCTGCGCCTGGAAGCCGGCATGAATCTGTACGGCCAGGACATGGACGAGCTGACCCAGCCCGACCAGGCCGGCCTGACCTGGACCGTGTCCCTGAAGAACGCCGAGCGCCGCTTCATCGGCCGCGACGCGCTGGAACAATTCGCTACCCCCGCCACCTTCATCGGCCTGAAGCTGCAAGAACGCGGCGTGATGCGCGCGCACATGGCCGTGCGCACCAAGGAAGGCACGGGCGAGCTCACCAGCGGCACCATGTCGCCCACGCTGGGCGTATCGATCGGCTTTGCCCGTCTGCCTCAAGGCGTCAAGCCGGGCGACACGGTCGAGGTCGACATCCGCGGTAAGTGGGTGCCCGCCCTGGCCTGCAAATTGCCGTTCGTGCGTAACGGCAAAGCGGTCGAACACTCGTAAACTCGAAGCTTCGCGCGAGCCGCCGGCCCCTGGGGCGACGGCCGCCCGCGCGAGGCGCGCAACACCATTCATCTACCCGCATTCCCTCAGGAGTTCCCATGAGTCTGCCCACCGATCGCAAGTACACCGAGTCCCATGAATGGGTCAAAGCCGAAGGCGATGTGTTCGTCGTCGGCATCACCGATACCGCCCAGGATCAATTGGGCGACCTGGTCTTCGTTGGCGACGTGAAGGTCGGCGCCAAGCTGAACGCCGGTGAAACCGCTGGCGTGGTCGAATCGGTCAAGGCCGCTTCGGACATCTACGCTCCCGTGGCCGGCGAGATCGTCGCGTTCAACGAAGAGCTGGAAAACAATCCCAACCTGATCAACGAATCGGCCTTCACCGCCTGGATCTTCAAGATCAAGCCGGTCAACGCCGCCGACGCCGACAAGCTGCTCGACGCCGCCGGCTACGAAGCCGTCGCCAACGGCTAAGCCAGCCTGGCTGGAACGGGCGCAGGGCACCCGCCACGCGCCTGTTCCGCAAGATGCAATACCGTCCGTCCTCCGACGACACCCGCTATCCCGAGACCTCTCCATGTCGCGCGCCCTAGACACCCACACCGACTTCATTCCCCGCCACATCGGCCCTTCCGACGCCGACCAGGCCGCCATGCTTGCCGTCATCGGCAGCGCCAGCCTGGACGCCCTGATCGAAGAAGTCGTGCCGCCCAAGATCCGCAGCCAGGCCCCGCTCGCGCTGCCCGCCTCGCGCAGCGAAACCGACGTGCTGGCCGAACTGAAGCAGATCGCCGGCCGCAACAAGGTCTACCGCAGCTACATCGGCCAGGGGTACTACGGCACGCAGACGCCCAACGTGGTGTTGCGCAACATTCTTGAGAATCCCGCCTGGTACACGGCCTACACGCCTTACCAGCCCGAGATCTCGCAGGGCCGCCTCGAAGCCCTGCTGAACTACCAGACCATGGTCGCGGACCTGACCGGGCTGGACATCTCCAACGCCTCGCTGCTGGACGAAAGCACCGCCGCCGCCGAAGCCATGACGCTGGCGCGCCGCAGCGCCAAGTCGAAGAGCCCGGTGTTCTTCATTTCGCGCCACGTGCATCCCCAGACCATCGAAGTCGTGCGCACGCGCGCCGAAGGCCTGGACATCGAAATCACCATCGGCGACGAGGCCGAAGGCCTGCCCGAGTGCTTCGGCGTGCTGCTGCAGTACCCGCACAGCACCGGCTCCGTCGCCGACTACCGCAAGCTGGCCGAAGCCGCGCATGCGCAAGGCGCCATCGTGGCCGTCGCGACCGACCTGCTGGCGCTGGCCCTGCTGGCCGCGCCCGGCGAATGGGGCGCGGATATCGCCATCGGTTCGGCCCAGCGCTTCGGCGTGCCGTTCGGTTTCGGCGGCCCGCATGCCGGCTTCATGGCCTGCAAGGACGCCTTCAAGCGCAACATGGCTGGCCGCCTGGTCGGCGTGTCCAAGGACGCGCAGGGCAACCCGGCCATGCGCCTGGCGCTGCAGACGCGCGAACAGCACATCCGCCGCGAAAAGGCCACTTCCAACATCTGCACCGCGCAAGTGCTGCTGGCCGTGATGGCTGGCATGTATGCCGTTTGGCACGGCCCGGCCGGCATCCGCCGCATCGCCGAACGCGTGCAGCGCAGCACCGCCATCCTGCGCGCCGAACTGGTCAAATTGGGCGTGAAGGTCGTCAACGACACCTTCTTCGACACGCTGTTGCTGGAGACCGGCGCGGCCACGCCGGCCATCCTGACCGCCGCCGATTGCGCGCACATCAACCTGCGCCGCGTCGATGGCGCCCGCCTGGCGGTGTCGCTGGACGAGACCGTGACCGCGGCTGACCTGCAGGCGCTGGTCAACGTCTTCGCCGCCGGCCTGGAACGCGATGACGTCGAACTCGACATCGACGCGCTGGACGCGGCCGCCGCCAGCGGCATTCCCGCCGGCGTGGCGCGCGAAAGCGCGATCCTGACGCACCCGGTGTTCTCCAGCGTGCAGTCGGAAACCGACATGCTGCGCTACCTGCGCAAGCTGGCCGACAAGGATCTGGCGCTGGACCGCACCATGATTCCGCTGGGCTCGTGCACCATGAAGCTCAACGCGACCGCCGAGATGATCCCCATCACCTGGCCCGAGTTCGCGCTGATCCACCCATTTGCGCCGGCTTCGCAAAGCCAGGGCTACAACGAACTGATCGACCGCCTGTCGGCCGCGCTGTGCGAGATCACCGGCTACGACAACATCAGCCTGCAGCCCAACTCGGGTGCGCAGGGCGAGTACGCAGGCCTCCTGGCCATCCGCGGCTACCATCAGGCCAACGGCCAGCATCAGCGCAACATCTGCCTGATCCCGTCGTCGGCGCACGGCACCAACCCGGCCTCGGCGCAACTGGCCGGCATGGACGTGGTGGTGGTGGCGTCGGATGCCAACGGCAACGTCGATCTGGCCGACCTGCGCGCCAAGATCGAACAGGTCGGCGACAAGCTGGCCGCTTTGATGATCACGTATCCGTCGACCCACGGCGTGTTCGAGGAAGCCGTCACCGAGATCTGCGATCTGGTGCACCAGGCCGGCGGCCAGGTCTACCTGGACGGCGCCAACATGAACGCGATGGTGGGCGTGGCCCAGCCGGGCAAGTTCGGTTCGGACGTGTCCCACCTGAACCTGCACAAGACCTTCTGCATTCCGCACGGCGGCGGCGGCCCCGGCGTGGGCCCTGTGGCGGTGCGCGCGCACCTGGCTCCGTACCTGCCGGGCGTGGTGAACGAGCAGGGCAAGCTGCCTGGCGACGCCAAGGTCGGCCCGGTGTCGGCCGCGCCGTTCGGTTCCGCGGGCATCCTGCCGATTCCGTTCGTGTACATCTCGCTGATGGGCGCCGACGGCCTGCGCCGCGCCACCGAAGTCGCCATCCTGAACGCCAATTACATCGCCACCCGCCTGCGGGACCACTATCCGGTCCTGTACGCGGGCCGCAACGGCCGCGTGGCGCACGAGTGCATCCTCGATGTGCGTCCGCTCAAGGAAACCAGCGGCATCAGCGCCGAAGACATCGCCAAGCGCCTGATGGACTACGGCTTCCATGCGCCCACCATGAGCTTCCCGGTGGCCGGCACGCTGATGGTCGAGCCGACCGAATCGGAAGGCGTTGCCGAACTGGACCGCTTCATCGACGCGATGATCTCGATCCGCGAAGAAATCGCCCAGGTCGAGCGCGGCGAGCGCGATGCCGAGGACAACGTCCTGAAGAACGCGCCGCACACCGCGCAGATGCTGCTGGCCGAGGAATGGCTGCACGCGTACCCGCGCCAGCAGGCCGCCTACCCGGTGGCCTCGCTGCGCGACGCCAAGTACTGGCCGCCGGTTGCCCGCGTGGACAACGCCTATGGCGACCGCAACCTGGTGTGCGCCTGCTTGCCGATCGAAGCCTACGCATAAATGCGGGCCGGGAGGCCCGGCGCGAGCCGGGTCCAAGGCAAAAAAAATCCCCCATCCGAAAGATGGGGGATTTTTTTGTCTCGCGTCAGCCGAGGTTTACTTCGCCGGCGCGGCCTTGCTGGCCACCGAGAAGTCTTCCGCGATGCTGAAGAACGTGTTGAGCATGATCTGCAGGTTTTCCTTGCCGATGCCGCCTTCCGAGTTCATGTCCATCTGCAGCACGGCCCGGTTCTTGTCGTCCAGGTAGGCGCGGGTCCAGCGGTATTCCTGGTTCCAGGCGTTGATGGCCTTGAGCGAGACCGGCTTCTTGCTGCTGTAGGTCGCGGTCACGACGAGGTCATGGCACTTCTCGGTGAAGTCGTTGCACAGGAAGTCGACGCGCAGCTCGCTGGCGCCAGTGTCGCGGGGATCCAGGATCAGGACGGGACCTTCGTCGCCGTCTTGCTTGCGGGGGTTGTAGACCATGTCGTCCAGCATGGTCGTCACGGTGTCCAGGTCGAAGTCCTGCATGTAGCCGGCCACGGACGCGGTGTCGGAGGGCGCGGCAAGTTCCGCGCCTTCGGCCGGTTCGCCTTCCTCTTCCATGCCGTCCATGTCATCCATGTCGTCGTCCATTCCGGTCGCGCCCAGCAGGCCCGAGAACAGTTCGTCGGCGGGGATCTTCTGGCCGTTCAGGTCGCCCATGCCATCGGCGTAGTGGAACTTGCCGATGATGTTGTCGCCGTCGTTCTTGCCGACGTTGAGCATTTCAGCCATGCCGGACATCGAGCGCATCTGGTCGTCGGCTTCCTCGGCCGCCTTTTCCGCGGTCAAGCCCTGCTTCTTGACGGCGTACTGGACGATCAGTTCCCGCACCATGGGCTTGGAGATGACCAGCGTCGCATCGATCTGCTTGATGGCCTTGACCATGATCTCCTGCGGCGTCAGGTCCTTGACGTTGGGCGGATTGGTCAGGTCCAGCGCGAAGGTCAGCTTGCTTTCGCCCTTGTCGGTCTTCCAGCTGATCGGGTCGATGCTGAACGTGGGGTTGCCGTTGAGCAGCTTGCCGGCGTTTTCCAGCACGGCGTCGAACTGCTCGTCCTTCAGGCCTTCGTCGCTGGCGCCCAGCATGTACTGGCGCACGATCTGGTTGTAGGTGTCCGACAGCTGCTTGATGGCGGCGCCGTCCAGCTTGGCGAGCTTGATCACGGCCTGGCCGTTGCCCAGCGCCACGTCGTTGAGCGTGATGGTGCCGGTCTGGTAGGTGGCTTCGACGTTGACGTTCTTGTCGTCTTCGGCCAGCTTGACGCCGTAGCCCAGATTGTCCACCGAGACCTTGATGTCGTCGCCGGCGCGGGTCACGTCGAGGCGCTTGAGCTTGACGCTGGAATCTCCGATGGAGAGGCCGAACTTGCCCATGCGGCTGTCTACGTCCATGGTCAGGCCGGACATCAGCATCTTGACGGGATCATCCGACTTTTCGCCGTCCACCGACAGCGTTTCGACCAGGGCGTGCGCCGTGACGGCCTGCAGCGCGCGGTCGAAGGTGCCGTTGATCGCCATGCCGCTGAAATTGACGGCGTTGCCTTCGTGCGTGATCTGCACGGGGGCAATATTGGCGGTGGAGGTGGCGAAGCCGCCGAAACTGATGACCGTGTCGGCGCTCAGGGGCGCGACGCCCTTGGTCAGCTCGAACAGTTCCTTGATGTTGTCGGTCTTGGCGAGCTCGGCGTGCGTGAACGCCAGCTTGGGCGCGATGGCGCCGCGCGCCAGGGCGCTCTTGGGGAAGGGGCCGTGTTCGATGGACGCATCGAACTCGATCATGCCCTTGGGCATGTCTTCGGCGACCTTGTCGCCCTTGACCAGCGACACGCCGTAGCGCGCCTGCGTCGAGAACAGGCCACGCTCGTACTTCAGCTGATCGATGCGCAGACCGAACAGGGGCGTGATCTTGGCCAGCTTTTCATTGGCTTCCGCCAGGTGGCGCTGCGAGCTTTCCTCGATGCGCTTGCCGGTGTACCACGTGGCCCCGACCCAGCTTCCCGCTCCCACTATGACCACGCCCAGGGTGATCGCTACGCTCTTTTTCATCGTTCTGCTTGTATCGTTGATTATCGAGTCATATCCGGTGAACGGCGGCTGCTTCTGGCCGCCGGACGCCGTTACTGACGCCCGCCATCGGAATACGCGTATTCATCGGCCTGTAAGGCCCGCGGCGAGTATACCGAGGCCGATGGTCATCTGAGGGCGCTCGCCGTTACAGAAGATTTCAAAATGAAAGCCGGCGCAGTTGCGCCGGCTTTCCGGGGTACAGCGACGGCGGTCCGGTTTACATCGGATCTAGGGGATAGATGGGGCGGCGCACGTGCTTGAAATCAAGCTGGCCGTAGTCCGAGGTGGTCACCCCCACGCCGGTGCATTCGATGACCTGCGTTGCCATGTCGGAAAAGCCCGCGCGCCAATGCACCCGGCTCTTGAGCACGACATAGCGTTTTTGCAGCGGATCGATGCCGGCCGACAGCAGGCAGTTGATGTCGAACGGCTCCTGGTGACGGGACACCACCACGATTTCCACGCGGCCTGTGTCGATCACGACCGTCAGGCCGGTGTCGTTGCGCACGCCGCGGTACATGGGGCCGCGGTTCAGGTAGACGCCGTCGAACACCAGCTTGACGCGGCCGGTAACCTCCAGCGGCTCGCTGGGCTCCTTGATGGCGGGCATGGCGAGCTTGCCGCCGAGCTGGATCGTGATTGTCTGGCCCACGCCTGCCGCAGCCGCGTCGAGTGCGGCCTGCGGGTCGCAAATGGCATAGAAGACCACGTTCTCCAGTTCCTGGCGCAGCACCTCGGCCAGCACGGCGGTGGTGTCCATGGTGCCGCCGGAACCGGTATTGTCGTAATGGTCCAGCAGCACGACCGGGCCTTGTTCGATGGCCTTGGCGCGGGCTATGGTGGGCGCCAGCGGCTCCGGGTGGAATACCCAGTCGGCGCGGCCGTTCCAGGCCTGGTCCAGCAGTTCGTCGCGGTGGCGCTGCGCCTGGGCCAGGTTGCCGTCGGTACAGACCACGGCGCTCAGGCCGGCTTCGCGGATGTCGGCGTGGGGGAATCCCACGAAGACGGAGGCGGCCAGGACGCCGCCGGCTTCCAGTTCCTTGCAGCGTTCCTGCAGCGGCTTGTTGGGCACCGCGTGGGTGCCTTGGCACATGATGTGCGGCAGCATGGGCTTGTTGGCCCAGGACATGACAGGCTTGATCTCGCCCTTCAGGGTGCGCGCGATCACGTTCGCGGCGCGCAGGCCGGCCGCGCGGATGTCCACGTGCGGATAGGTATGGAAGCCGGTGATGACCGTGGCATGCTTGACGATGTCGTCGTAGATATTGGCGTGCATGTCCAGCGTCACCGCCACGGGCGTGTGCGGATCGATCTCGCGCAGGCGGCGCAGCAGGTCGCCCTCGGCGTCCTCCACGCCTTCGGCGACCATGGCGCCGTGCAGGTCGAGCAGGATGGCGTCGTAGCCGCCGCGCTGGACCTCGTCCAGGACCAGCTTGCATAGCCGTTCATGGGTTTCGGCGCTGGCGGGGCCGCTGGGCCAGGATTCGGCCGCCACGGGCACGACCATCTCGGCGCCTTCGCGGCGCGCCACTTCGATATAGCCGCCCAGCCCGCTGTCGGTGTTCTCGTAGGCCTTGATGGCGCGGTCGCCGGCCAGGACCTCCGGGTTGCCGCGAAAGAAGCGCTCAAGCGGGGTAGGCACGGGCGAAAACGTATTCGTCTCGTGCTTGATCATTGCCAAAAGCCAACGCATGGGAATTCCTGTGGGTTTGCTGTTGAGGATCGGTCAGGCCGCCCGGGGCGGCTGGGGCCAGGGGTGTTGTTCGGGTCGCATGGCTTCCCAGGCGCGCGCCATGCGCAGCACCCCCAGGTCGTCAAAGCGCGCGCCAGCGATCTGCAGGCCGATGGGCAGGCCGGCCTTGGTGTAGCCGCAATTGACGGACGCCGCGGGCTGCTCGCTCATGTTGTACGGAAGCGTGAATCCGATGTGGTGCATGGTGGTCGCGACCTCGTTGGTGGGCGACGGCCATTCGGCGTTGTAGGCGACCACCGGGGCCACGGGCGAGAGCACGTAGTCGTAGGGCGCGCAGGCCGCGACCGTCTTGGCGCGCACGTTCATGGTCTCGTAGTAGCTGCGGAATACGGCTTCGCCGGACTGGCCGCCGCCGCTTTCCGCCCAGGTGCGGATGAAGGGCAGGATCTTGTCGCGGCGGGCCTGCGGCAAGGCCGACAGATCGATGGCCGAGCGCGTGCGCCAGAAGCGGTCCACGCCCTCCAGCATGTCGGGCGTCATCCAGGGCTGCATCGGCGTCACGATGGCGCCGGCGGCCTCGAAGGCGCGGGCAGCGGCCTCGACCGCGGCGCGGATTTCCGGGTCCAGGGGCAGGCCGCAGCCCGCATCCATGAGCAAGCCGATGCGCAGGCCGCGCAGGTCGAGTTCCAGGTCCAGCCAGTCGAAGTCCTGGTAGGGCAGGCTCATGTGGTCGCGCGCGTCGGGCTGCGACAGCACGCCCATCATGAGCGCCGAGTCGGCGACGGTGCGCGTCATGGGGCCGGCGCAGCGGCCCATGAACGGCGGGTCGATGGGAATGCGGCCCAGGCTGGGCTTGAGCGTGGCAATGCCGCACCAGGCCGCCGGCAGACGCACGGAACCGCCGATGTCGGTGCCGATATGCAGCGGGCCGTAGCCTGCGGCTGCCGCGGCGCCCGCGCCGGCGCTGGAGCCTCCGGGGTTCTTGGAAAGGTCCCAGGGATTGCGGGTCAGTTCATGGAAGCTGGACAGTCCCGAGGACAGCATGCCGAAGTCGGGCATGGTGGTCTTGCCCAGCAGCACGGCGCCCGCCTCGCGCATGCGGGCGGCCGGCGGTGCATCGGCGGCGGCAGGCTTCAATTCCGTTGCTGCCGTGCCCAGCGGCACCGGCACGCCGCGCGTGGCGATGTTTTCCTTGATGGTGGCGGGCACGCCGTCCAGCGTGTGCCCGCCGGTCGCCAGCGGTTCGCCCTTCATCCAGCGAGCCTCGGAGGCGCGGGCCTGCGCCAGCGCGCCGTCCGCATCCAGCGCGTAGGTGGCCTTTAGCTGGGGCTCCCAGCGGGCGATATGCTCCAGCACCGAGCGGGTGACTTCGACGGGCGAGAGCGTCTTGTCGCGGTAGGCCTGGAGCAGCTCCACGGCGGACAGTTCATGCGGTTGCGGCATTTCGGTTCCAGTGTGTGTACAGGCTGCGAGTTTCAGGGCGCGGCCGCGTGGCCCAGGCCGGCGGCGACAGGCCGGAAGTTGCGGAAGTCCCAGTCGCGTCCGGGGGCGGCGTCGATCAGGGCCCGCGTGTATTCGTGGCGCGGTTCGGTCAGCACGGTTTCGGCGGAGCCGGTTTCGACGACCTTCCCTCGCTGCATGACCATGATGGTGTCGCAGATCTGTGCCGCCACGCGCAGGTCGTGGGTGATGAACAGCACGCCCACGCCGGTGCGCTGGCGCACCTGTTCCAGCAGTTCCAGCACCTGCGCCTGCACCGACACGTCCAATGCGGACACGGCTTCGTCGGCCACCAGGACCTCGGGGTCCATGACCAGGGCACGCGCGATGCAGATGCGTTGGCGCTGGCCGCCGGAGAACTGGTGCGGGTAGCGGTTCATTGCGTCCGGACTCAGGCCCACCACGCTCAGCGTTTCGCCGGCGCGCTTCAATGCCTGCTCGCGGGCCACGCCGAAGTTCAAGAGGCCCTCGATGATGGACTCACCGACGGTGCGGCGCGGATTCAGCGAACGGTACGGATCCTGGAACACGATCTGGATGCGGCGGCGCACCGGGCGCAGCGCCGAGCCGGACAGGGTGCTGAGGTCTTCGCCGCCCATCATCATGTGGCCGGCGGTGGGTTCGATCAGGCGCACGATGCAGCGCGCCACGGTCGACTTGCCTGAACCGGACTCGCCCACGATGCCCAGGATCTCGCCCTTGCGCAGCGTCAGGTTGACGTCGGCGGCCGCGATCACGTTGCGCGCGGCCTGGCGCGAGAACAGCGAACTCTTGGTGCCGTAGGTGCGGCCCAGGCCCTTGACGTGCAGCACCGGCATGCCCGCCGGCGCCTCGCGGCGCGAGGGCACCAGGCTGGGTACGGACGACACCAGGCGACGGGTATAGGACTGCTTGGGCTCGGCCAGGATCTCGTTGCGCGTGCCGCTTTCGATCAGGTCGCCGCGGTTCATCACCACGATGCGGTCGGAGATCTCGGCCACCACGCCGAAGTCGTGGGTGATGAACAGCACCGCGGTCTGGTGCTTGACCTGCAGTTCCTTGATGAGCGCCAGAATCTGCTTCTGCGTGGTGACGTCCAGCGCCGTGGTCGGCTCGTCCGCGATCAGCAGCTTGGGCTCCAGGATCAGCGCCATGGCGATCACGATGCGCTGGCGCTGGCCGCCCGACAATTGGTGCGGATAGGCTTCGAAGATGCGTTCGACGTCTGGCAGGTGCACCGACCGGAACATGTCCAGCACCTTGGCGCGGCGTTCCGCGGCCGACATCTGCTTGCGGTGCAGGCGCAGCACTTCGTCGACCTGCTTGCCCACGGTGTGCACGGGGTTCAGCGCGGTCATGGGTTCCTGGAACACCATGGCCATGCGCGTGGCGCGCATCTCGCGCAGGCGGCGCTGCGTGGCCGTGACCACGTCTTCGCCTTCCACGCGGATCGAACCCGCGCTGACGCCCAGCACGCCGGGAGGCAGCAGGCCCATGACGGCCAGCGAGGTGACGGATTTGCCGGAGCCGGATTCGCCGACCACGCACACGGTTTCGCCGGCATGCACGTCCAGGCTCAGGTTGCGCACGACGCGGTTGCCGGCGCCGGCGACTTCCACCGAGAGGTTGCGGATGGCCAGGATGGCGGTCGAAGTATCGCCCGCGGGAGGAGTGGGGGAATAGGTCATCGGCATCAGATCCTGCGCACCATTTTCGGGTCCAGCGCGTCGCGCAAGGCGTCGCCCAGGATGTTCACGCTGAGCACGGTCAGCGACAGGAACAGGCCGGGGAACAGGATCAGGCCGGGCAGCATGCGGAAGTACATGCGTCCTTCGGACATGATGTTGCCCCAGGAGGCGATCTCGGGCGGGATGCCCGCGCCCAGGAAGCTCAGGATGGCTTCGGTGAGCATGGCGGACGCGAACACATAGGTGCCCTGTACCGTCAGCGGCGCGATGGTGCTGGGCACCATGTGGCGCCACAGCAGCAGCGGCAGCGGCGTGCCCAGGGCCAGCGCGGCTTCGACATAGGGTTCGCCGCGCACGGTCAGGATCTGGCCGCGCACCAGCCGCACCACGCGCGGAATTTCGGGGATGGTGATGGCGACCAGAACGGTCGTGATGCTGGCGCCAGTGACCGATACCAGGGCGATCGCCAGCAGGATGCCGGGGATGGCCATGATGGCGTCCATGGTGCGCATGATCAGCCCGTCCAGTGAACGGAACCAGCCCGCGATCACGCCGATGACCAGGCCGATGGCGACGCTGACCAGCGCCGCGCCCAGGCCCGCGATCAGCGAGACGCGCGCGCCGTAGGCCACGCGCGACCAGACGTCGCGGCCGAAGGCGTCGGTGCCCAGCAGGTAATCGGAGAAGGGCGGCTTCAGGCGCGCGCCGGGGTTGATCGAGGTGGGGTCGACTGTGCCCAGCAGCGGTGCGAACAGCGCGATGGCGACGACGGCCACCAGCACGATCAGCGCCAGCATCACGGGCCAGCTTTTGAGGCCCTGGCGGATCTGGCGCCAGGCGGTGGCTTGGGGCGTGCCGCCGCCGGGGAGATCTGCGGCCGCTTGCGCGGCGGCATCGGTTGGCGTTTGCATGGTGTTAGTACCTGATCCGAGGGTCGAACACCGTGTAGGCGCAATCGACAACAAGATTGATGAACACGTAGACGAACGCGAAGAAGAGCGTCAGGCCCTGGATGACGGGGTAATCGCGCGCGAGCACGGCTTCCACCACCAGCCGGCCCAGGCCGGGGATGTTGAACACCGATTCGGTCACGACCACGCCGCTGATCAGCAGCGCGATGCCCAGGCCCACCACCGTGGCGATGGGCACGGCGGCGTTGCGCAGGGCGTGGCCCAGCAGCACGCCGGTTTCGCCCAGGCCCTTGGAGCGCGCCGTGCGGATGAAGTCCTCGCCCATGACCTCGATGACGCTGGTGCGCGTGATGCGCGCGATCAGCGCCACGTAGACCGTGGACAGGGCCAGCGACGGCAGGATGAGGCGGTGCAGGTACGGCCAGAAGCCCTTGGCCAGCGGCGCGTAGCCCTGCACGTTGAACCAGCCCAGCTTGATGGCGAAGAGCCAGATCAGCAGGTAGCCCGTGACGAAGACCGGCACCGAGAATCCCAGCACCGAGAAGCCCATCACGGCGCGGTCCAGCAGCTTGCCTTGGCGCCATGCGGCCAGCACGCCCAGCGGAATGGCGACGAGCAGGGTGAACACCAGGGTCAGCACCGCCAGGCTGAGCGACGGTTCCAGGCGCTGGCCGATCAGCTTGGTGACCGGCACGCCCGACATGAGCGAAGTGCCCAGGTCGCCTTGCAGGAGCTTGCCGCCCCAGATGAAGAACTGCTTGATGACCGGCTGGTCCAGGCCCATCGTCTGGCGTATCTGGACGATGCGCTCGGGCGTGGCGCCGTCGCCCGCCATGATGATGGCCGGATCTCCCGGGCTGAAACGCAATATCGCGAAGACCACCACCGCGACCATCACCAGAACGGGGATGGTCGCGAGGAGCCGGCGTGAGACAAATGCCAGCATGTATTTCCCCCTGAACTACTTGCCCATCAAGGGGCTTTCTTGACGTTCCAGAACGCGAACACCGGCGCGTGCACCAGGCCCGAGAGCTTGGTCGAGTAGACGGTGGGCACGGACATCTGGCCCAGCGGCACGTACAGGCCTTCATCGATGCCGATGCGCTGCACTTCCTCGGCGATCTTCTTCTGTTCCGCGGGGTCGGAGGTCAGCGCCATCTTGGTGCGCAGCTCTTCGATCTGCGGGAAGTCGGGCCAGCCGAACCAGGCGTTGTCGCCGTTGGCCGCGGCCGGGGCGGAACGGACCGGGTCCATCACGTCGGTGGCGTACCAGTTGGTGTTGTGGATGTTCCAGCCGCCTTCCGCGGGCGCAGCCTTCGAGGCGCGGCGCGTTGCGACGCTTTGCCAGTCCATCGCGGCCAGGTTGACGTTGAAGCCGGCCTTGCGCAGCGCCTGCGCCATCACCACCGGCTGCGCCGACAGCGTACCGACGTCGGTCGCGTGCATGACCAGGATGGGCGTGTTGTCGTAGCCCGCTTCCTTCAGCAGCGCCTTGGCCTTTTCGATGTTGGACGGCACCACCATGTCCTTGCCGATGTCGCTTTCCAGCGGCGTGCCGCAACCCCACAGCGAGGCGCAGGTCTTCCAGTACTTCGGATTGCCGACCAGCGCCTTCATCACGTCTTCCTGGCCGATGGCGTACATCGCGGCCTGGCGCACCTTCTTGTTGTTGAAGGGCGGGTACTTGAAGTTGAAGCGGTACATCGTGAAGTAGCCGACCGGGCTGAGCGACTCTTCCTTCAGATCCTTGTTGCCTTCGATCATCGGCAGCAGGTCGTAGGGGAACTGTTCGACGAAGTCGATCTCGCCGCCCAGCAGCGCGTTGGCGGTGGTCAGCGCATCCGGCATGACGTCCCATTCGACCTTGTCGACATTGACGACCTTGCCGCCGGCCAGGCCGCTTGCGGGTTCCTTGCGCGGCACGTAGTCGGCGTTCTTGGCGTAGACGGTCTTCACGCCCGGCTTGAATTCGATGACCTTGAACGGACCCGAGCCGGTCATGTCGGTGATGGGCTGACCGATGGCCTGTTCGGCGATGCGCTTGGGCATCATGAACGGCGCGGTGCCGGTGGGCTTGGACAGGGCGCGCAGCGCCAGGTCCGTGGGTTCCTTCATGACGATGCGGAAATTCTTGTCGTCGATGACTTCGATCTTGTCGGTGAACTTCAGCAGCGTGCGGCCCATGCCGTCGCCGGCGGCCCAGCGCTTGATCGAAGCGACGCAATCCTCGGACGTCACCGGCTTGCCGTCATGCCATTTCTGGCCGTCGCGCAAGGTCATGGTGTAGGTCTTGCCATCGGGGGAGACTTCCCACTTTTCCAGCATCTGCGGCTGGATCTTGTTGTCGGCGTCGGTGGCCAGCAGGGTGTCGTAAATCATGTAGCCGTGCCACGTCGTGATGTACGCGGTGGTGGCATGCGGGTCGGTCAGGCGCAGAGGCGAGTGCATCACCGACTTGATGACGGTCTCGGCGTAGGCGCCGTGAGCCATCATCATGGTGGCGCCGGCCAGCGCGGCCGCTCGGACGTACTTCAGCATGAATGTTCCCCTTGATGCGTGGTGAGCGGCGCCATCGCGCCGCTGCGTCGTTGGTCCGCCGCGCGGTGGCGGCGTGCGAGCTTCAGGCGGTAGCGGGCCCGCCCGAAAAGACAGGTCCGCAAGGCGCCATTCTGATGCCGGGACGCAACCGTGTCCATGGTTGTTTTGCCGCATCCATCAGCATGGAACCCGGGGCCGCGCATACCAGGATCTTTTCTGCGATGCCGGTGAAATCCGCGCGGAAGTGGGCGGAGCTCTTGACCACCAGGATCGCTGCGCGTTGCGGTTCCACGCCGGCGAAGCGGAACATCTCCTGGTCGGCCATCTGCACCTTGTTGGAGGCGACGATGATGCGTACGCCGCCCACGCGCAGGCAGGCGCTGGGGCCCAGGTCCATATGGAAGCCGCGATAGAAGGCGCCGTGCGTATCGAAGCGTCCATCTGAAGTTTTCTCGACGATGAACTCGGTGTCCAGCGGTTCATCGTCGGGAATACCCGAGTGTCCACCCAATGCAATACGTACCTTGTTTCCAGCGCCCGCGCGATGGGCCGCCAGCGCGGCCGCGGGGTCGACGATGAGGCCGATGGCGGTGTCGCGCGCATCGTGCCGGATCAGGGCGCGCAAGACGCCGGTGGTGTCCGAGCTGCCGCCCGCGCCCGGGTTGTCCTGCGCGTCGGCGATGACCACGGGTTTGTGCGCGTCGCGCGCCAGGCGCATGGCTTCCTGCACGGCTTCGTCGGGTGTGTAGAGCCTGCCGCCGAAGTCGCGTTCGGCGTTGAGCACGGCGCGCGCCATTTCGTCGGCAGCGGCGTCGGCGTCGGCTTGGGTGGCGCCATAAGCCCAAACGGTGGGCGCGCACTCGGGGAAATCGGCTGCGGGAAAACCCGTGGCGAACGACAGGCTGAGGGCGCCACGCGCTTCGATGTCGCCCACCATCTGGTACAGGCTGCGCGAGGGTTCGATGTCGGTGGACTGCCAGCACAGCGAAATCAGGTAGGGCAGCGCACGCAGGGCCACGCAGGGCCGCGGCGCGCCCGCCAGCCGCGCGGCCAGCAGTTCGGCTGCGCGCTGCCCGGTTTCGGCCATGTCGATGTGAGGATAGGTGCGATAGCAGACCAGCGCGTCCGCGTGGCGCACCATGGCGCGGGTGACGTTGGCATGCAGGTCCAGGCTGGCCACGACAGGCACGTCCGGACCCACCAGCTCGCGCACGCGTTTGAGCAGTTCGCCTTCGCCGTCGTCCAGGTGTTCCGTGACCATGGCGCCGTGCAGGTCCAGATAGACGCCATCCAGCGGCAGCGCCTGCGACAGCCCCTGCAGGATCATCGCGCTGATGCGTTCGAACGCATCCTTGGTGACCGGACCCGAGGGGCTGGCCGCCGCCCAGGTAGTAGGTAGCAAGGTGTGCCGTCCCATGGCTTCGATGAAGCCCGCCACCGGTATGTTGGCGCCCGCCACCGCCTGGAACATGGCGGGCCCGCTGACCAGCTTGGGCCAGCCCCCGCCTTTCTCGGCAAAATCTTCCCACGCCGCGCGCGAAGGCGCGAACGTATTGGTCTCATGCTGAAAGCCGCCTATCCCGATGCGCATCAGGATTCCCCTTGTCGTTTTTGATATGAGGAAGGCGCGGCTACGCCGCGCCCGTTTCAGTTCCCGCTGCAAACGGGCACAACGCAACTAACTGGCAAGATCGTCCCAAGCGGGGTCGCGCGGATCCGGCTTTGCCGGTCCGCAGCGACGCCCCCTTGAGGGGGGCCCGCCTGAGGGGGAAGCGCGCAGCGCTCCGGGGGGCTCACTTCGCTACAGGCATGGTGAACTCGGCGCCCTTGGCGATGCTGTCAGGCCAGCGCTGCATCACGCTCTTGTAGCGCGAATAGAAGCGGATGCCTTCTTCGCCGTAAGCGTGATGGTCGCCGAACAGCGAGCGCTTCCAGCCGCCGAACGAATGCCAGGCCATGGGTACCGGGATCGGCACGTTGATGCCGACCATGCCGACCTTGATCTGGCGCGCGAAGGCGCGCGCCACGCCGCCGTCGGACGTGAAGCAGGCCACGCCATTGCCGAATTCATGGGCGTTGATCAGTTCGACTGCCGAGGCGAAGTCCGGCACGCGCACCACGCACAGCACAGGCCCGAAGATTTCTTCGCGGTAGATGTTCATGGCAGGCTTGACGTTGTCGAACAGCGTGCCGCCGAGGAAGAAGCCCTTTTCGTTGCCAGGTACCTTCAAACCGCGGCCGTCGACCACCAGCGTGGCGCCGGCGGCGATGCCGTCTTCGATATAGCCCACGACCTTGCCGCGATGCTGCGAGGTGACGAGCGGGCCCATCTCTGCATCGCCTTGCATGCCGTCCTTGACCACCAGCGCCTTGACGCGCGGCGTCAGGCGTTCGACCACCTTGTCGGCCACGTCGCCCACCGCCACCGCCACCGAGATGGCCATGCAGCGTTCGCCGGCCGAGCCATAGGCCGCGCCCATCAGCGCGTCGGTGACCTGGTCCAGGTCGGCATCGGGCATGACCACCATGTGGTTCTTCGCGCCGCCCAGCGCCTGCACGCGCTTGCCGCGGCGGGTGCCTTCGGCGTAGATGTATTCGGCAATCGGCGTCGAGCCGACGAAGGACAGGGCCTCGACGTCGGGATGCGCGATCAGCGCGTCTACCGCCTGCTTGTCGCCGTGCACGACGTTGAACACGCCTTCGGGCAGGCCGGCTTCGGCCAGCAGTTCGGCCAGGCGCACGGACGCCGACGGGTCGCGCTCGGAAGGCTTGAGCACGAAGGTGTTGCCGCAGGCGATGGCCACCGGGAACATCCAGCACGGCACCATCATGGGGAAGTTGAACGGCGTGATGCCGGCCACTACGCCCAGGGCCTGGCGCATGCTCCAGTTGTCGATGCCGCCGCCGATCTGGTCGGAGTATTGGCCCTTCATCAACTGCGGAATGCCGCAGGCGAATTCGACGATTTCGATGCCGCGCGTGACCTCGCCCTTGGCGTCGGAGAAGACCTTGCCATGTTCGCGGGTGATCAGTTCTGCCAGTTCGTCCTGATGCTTGTCCAGCAGCGCCTTGAAATTGAACAGGATGCGTGCGCGCTTGAGCGCGGGCGTTTCGGACCAGGCCGGAAACGCGGCCTTGGCAGCGGCCACGGCCAGCGCGACTTCGTCATTCGACGCCAGCGGAATGGACGCGGTGACTTCGCCGGTGGCGGGGTTGAAGCCGTCGGCGTAGCGGTTGCTGCGGCCGTCGTAGTGCTGGCCATTGATGAAATGCGGGATCTTCTTCATGGGAACGCTCGAATCTGGGGCTTTGAAAAATGCCACAGGGCGGCCGTCGGCCGCCCAGGCGAAAAACCGCCCCTCGCGGGGCGGCGGACGATCAGGCGACTTCTTTCAGGATGCGGCCGATCTGTTCGAAGATCTGGCCGATCTGAGCCTCTTCGATGATGAGCGGGGGCGAGATCGCGATGATGTCGCCGGTGTACCGCACCATCAGGCCGCTGTCGAAGCACTTCTGGAAGACTTCGGCGGCGCGCGCGCCGGGAGCGCCCGCGCGCGGCGCGAGCTCAATGCCGCAGACCAGACCCAGGTTGCGCACGTCGATGACGTGCGGCGCGCCCTTCAGGCTGTGGGCGGCTTCCTGGAAGGCGCCGGACAGCTTGCGGGCGCGGCCGAACAGGTCTTCGCGGCGGTAGATGTCCAGCGTGGCCAGGATGGCGGCGGCGGCCAGCGGGTGCGCCGAATAGGTGTAGCCGTGGAAGAACTCGATGCCGCCGGCCGGGCCGTTGACGATGGCGTCATGCACTTCGCGCTTGACCGCGACCGCGCCAGCCGGCACGGCGGCGTTGCTCACGCCCTTGGCCATGGCGATGATGTCCGGCGTGACGCCGAAGAACTCGGAGGCCGTGGCGGCGCCCAGGCGGCCGTACGCGGTGATGACTTCGTCGAATATCAGCAGGATGCCGTGCTTGGAGGTGATCTCGCGCAACTTTTCCAGATAGCCCTTGGGCGGGATCAGCACGCCGGTCGAACCCGCCATGGGTTCGACGATGACCGCGGCGATGGTGGACGGGTCGTGCAGGGCGACGATGCGCTCCAGTTCGTCGGCAAGGTGCGCGCCCCAGGCCGGCTGGCCCTTGGAATAGGCGTTCTGCTCGATGTTGTGGGTGTGCGGCAGATGATCCACGGCGGGCAGCAGCGCGCCGGAGAAGGTCTTGCGGTTGGTCGAGATGCCGCCGACCGAGATGCCGCCGAAGCCTACGCCGTGGTAGCCGCGCTCGCGGCCGATCAGGCGGGTGCGCTGGCCTTCGCCGCGGGCGCGGTGATAGGCCAGGGCGATCTTCAGGCAGGTGTCGACGGATTCGGAGCCCGAGTTCGTGAAGAAAACCCGGTCCAGGCCCTGCGGCATCATGCTCGCGACTGCGGTCGCGGCCTCGAAGGCCAGCGGGTGGCCCAGCTGGAAGCCCGGCGCGTAGTCCATCACGCCTGCCTGTTTGGCGATCGCGGCGACGATTTCCTCGCGGCCGTGGCCGGCGTTGACGCACCACAGGCCGGCCGTGCCGTCCAGGATCTGGCGGCCGTCGGTCGAGGTGTAATACATGCCCTTGGCGGTCGCCAGCATGCGCGGGTGTGCCTTGAACTGCTTGTTGGCAGTGAAGGGCATCCAGAGGTGGGACAGGTCGGGCAGTTTGTCGGGGGCGTTCATGGCGGCTCCAGGGGACGGACAAGCGCTGGACTTGGGCGACGGTTGTGCAGCCAGCGGGATTGAAACGATTCTGGTGCGTCCGGATAGGAATGAAAATATACGATCCGCGCAAATGCGGCTAACTGTATAGTTATGAACGACACAACTGTACAGTTATCTCCGTGATCGATTTCCAGCCCAACCGCGCTCGCGGCCAGGCGCCGACCCTGGTCGAGCAGCTGGTCGCCGCCATCCTGCGCGCCATCGAAGAACAGACACTGCGTCCGGGTATGTCCCTACCCTCGGTGCGGGAGTTTGCTCGCCTGTATGACGTCAGCACCTTCACGGTGGCCAGCGCCTACAGCCGGCTGGTATCGCTGGGCTGGCTGGCGGCGCGGCCGGGCGCGGGCTATCGGGTCGCGACGCCGGACGCGCCGGCGCGCCCCGCCCAGCCGCCATCCTGGGAGCCGCCGCGCCTGAACGCCGGCTGGCTGCTGTCGGATATCTTCGCGGACCATTCCATCCCCATCAAATCGGGCTGCGGCTGGCTGCCGGGCGAATGGTTGAACGAAGAGGGGCTGCACATGGCCCTGCGCCATATGGGGCGGGTGCCGGCCATGCGTATCGCGAACTACGGCCATCCCTACGGCTACGCGCCGCTGCGCGAGACCATCGCGGCCAGCCTGAGCGCGCAGGGCATGGAGGTCGAAGCCTCGCAGGTCGTGCTGACCCAGGGCGTGACGCACGGGCTGGACATGGTGATACGCACCCTGCTGCGGCCGGGCGACACGGTGGTGGTGGAACAGCCCGCCTACGCCAACCTGCTGCAGATGCTGCGTCTGGCTGGCTTGCGGGCGGTGTCCGTGCCCCGCACGCCGGACGGGCTGGACTGCGAGGCGCTGGAAGCGGTGGTGGCTCGCCACCGGCCGAGAGCGCTGGTCGTCAACACCGCCTTGCAGAACCCGTCGGGCGCCAGCATCAGCATGGCCAATGCCTTCCGCATCCTGCAGGCGGCCGAGCGGCATGGCCTGTGGGTGGTGGAAGACGATATCTCGCGCGAACTTGCGCCCGGCGTAACGCCCATGCTGGCCGCCCTGGATGGGGCGCGGCGCGTGGTTTACCTGGGCGGCTACTCCAAGGTTATCAGTCCATCGGTGCGGGTGGGCTACGTGGTGGCGCATCGCGATCTGGCGCGTGACATCGCGCGCACCAAGATGGCGGTGGGCCTGACCTCGCCGGAGATCATGGAGCGCATCGTCCACCAGGTCATCCGCGAAGGCCGCTACCGTGCCCACATCGCCCGCACCCGCGAACGGCTGGCAGAGGCCCATGCCGGCGTGGGCGAGCTGATGGCGCAGCATGGCTTCGAGATATATGGGAGGCCGCAAGGCGGCCTCTTCCTGTGGGCCAAGGTGGCCGGGCAGTGGCGCGAACGCGGCGCCAACGGACTCGCGGAACTGGCGCTGAAGGACGGGATCTGGCTGGCGCCCGGTTCCTATTTCGAGGCGGACGAGGCCGATACGCCCTGGGTGCGTTTCAACGTCGCTTACTCGGAGGCGCCAGCGCTCTGGCGCTTCATGCGAAATGCCGGGGCGGCGGCCTGAGTCACTGGCGCTCGTAAGTCACGAAATCGTATTCGTAGCCGTTTTCGGCCGGCTGCGCTTCGCGCGCCGTTTCCTTCCATTGGAAGGCGGGCAGCAGGGGGAAGAAGGCGTCGCCTTCAACCTCGGCGCGGACTTCAGTGGCCTGCACGCGCTGGGCCAGCGGCAGGGCTTGCGCGTAGATCTGCGCGCCGCCGATCACATAGGCCGCATCGATGTCGCCGCAGGCCTGGATCGCTGCTTCGAGCGACGGCACCACGATGGCGCCCGCAGCGCTGAAATCGGGGTTGCGGCTGATCACGATGTTGCTGCGGCCGGGCAACGGCCGACCCAGCGAGTCCCAGGTCTTGCGGCCCATGATGATGGGGTGGCCCAGGGTGCTGCGCTTGAAATGCGCCAGATCGCCCGGCAGTTTCCAGGGCAGGGCATTGTCGCGTCCGATGGCGCGATTGGTGGAGTAGGCGACGATGAGGGTAAGGCTGGCGGGCATGCGGGGTCGGGACGGTAGGGGTTCGGCCGGTTGGCTACGGCAAGCGTAGCAAATTTGCGCGGCGGCTTGCGCCGCGCGGGCCGCTCAGTCGACCGCGTGTTCCAGGAATTCGGTGGCGGGCATGGGTTTGCCCAGCAGGAAGCCCTGCAGCGAATCGCAGCCCAGGCCCGTCAGGAACTTCTGTTGCGCCGGCGTTTCCACGCCCTCGGCGACGATGCGCAGGTTGAGTTGCTGCGCCAGCGCGACGATGGCCGAGACGATGGCGGCGTCCTCGTTGTCGTTTTCCAGCTGGTTGACGAAGCCGCGGTCGATCTTCAGCTCGGTGGCCGGGAGCCGCTTCAGATAGAGCAGGCTGGAATAGCCGGTGCCGAAGTCGTCGATCGAAATCGTCACGCCCAGGTTCGACAGGCGCTTGAGCACCGCCAGGCTGGCCTCGGCGTCGCGCATGGCGGTGGACTCGGTCACTTCCAGGGTCAGGCAGGCCGGCGGCACGCCATGGCGGTCCAGGGCCGAGCGTACCGTTTCCACCAGGCTGGCGTGGGCGAACTGCAGGGCCGAGATATTGACGGCGACGGTCCAGTGGCCCTGGCCGGCGTTGATCCATTCCCGCATCTGGCGGCAGGCCTCGTTGATCACCCATTCGCCGATGGACAGGATCAGGCCGGTCTTTTCCGCCGTGGGGATGAACTGGTCCGGGCCCACCAGGCCGCGGGTCGGGTGGTTCCAGCGCAGCAGCGCCTCGGCGCCGATGATGGGGCCGGCGGGCGCTTCGTACTTGGGTTGGTAGTGCAGGACGAGCTGGTTGCGCTCCTGCGCCAGGCGCAGGTCGTGCAGCAGTTCGATCTGCTCATGCGCGTCCGCATTCATGGACGGTTCGAAGAAGCTGTAGCCAGTGCCGCCCAGGCGCTTGGCGTGGTACATCGCCGCATCGGCGTTGGTCAGCAGGGCGTGGGTGTCCTGGCCGTCGTTGGGATAGATGGCGATGCCCACGCTCGAGGTCACCATCACCTCATGCCCGTAGACAGTGACGGGTCGCGCGATGGCGTCGATGAGGCGGTCGGCGACGTTGGCTGCGTCGGTGGGTTCGATCACTTCGCTCAGCACGATGAACTCGTCGCCGCCCAGGCGCGCCACGGTGTCCTGCGTGCGCAGGGCCTGGCGGATGCGCTGCGCCAGGTCGATCAGCAAAGCGTCGCCGGTGTGGTGTCCGTAGGCGTCATTGACCGCCTTGAAGCCGTCCAGGTCGAAGAACAGGACTGCGAAGTAGCCCTTGCGGCGGCTGGCGCTTTCGATCGCCTGCTCCAGCCGGTCTTCCAGCAGAATGCGGTTGGGCAGCTTGGTCAGCGTGTCGTGCAGCGCCAGTTGCACCAGTTCTTCGTTGGCCTCGGCCAACGAAGAAGCCAGGGCCGAGGTGCGCGCCTCCAGCCGGTTGTCCAGCACCGCGACCAGCAGGGCGATGGCCAGCACGCTCAGGGTCACCGCGGTCACGGCGATGGCCAGCCAGCCGGCCGAAATGCCGCTGTT
Organism: Achromobacter aegrifaciens; assembly: GCF_902859735.1. GTDB lineage: Bacteria > Pseudomonadota > Gammaproteobacteria > Burkholderiales > Burkholderiaceae_B > Achromobacter > Achromobacter aegrifaciens. Next base: position 850,279 of record NZ_CADIJY010000001.1, read on the forward strand.
GGCCGCCATGCAGATACTGCCCGCGGGGAATCCGGCGGCGGCCATGCCGGTGTAGTGCATGCCGACGATGGCGATGCCCATGATCACTGCCGCCAGCGGCCGCGACCAGACCACGCGGGGGCCGCCGTGGCGCAGCCGGTAGGTGATCCACAGCGCCGCGCCGGAGGCGGCCACGGCAATCACGATGGACAGCGCGAACCATTTGGCGTCATAGACGATGCCGGGTTCCATGAGCATGGCGGCCATGCCGAGGTAGTGCATCGCCGCGATGCCGGCTCCCATGAGCAGGGCGCCGATCATCAGCCGTCGCCGCGGCAGCTCATCCTTGCTTACGGTCCATAGCGCGAAGGCGGAGCAGCCGATGGCAATGACCAGCGACAGGACGGTCAGGGGCAGGTCGTAACCCATGGCAATGGGCAGGCTGAAGGCCAGCATGCCCACGAAGTGCATGGACCAGATGCCCACGCCCATCGCGAACGCGCCGCCCGCCAACCAGTAGCGCGCGCTGGGCAACCCGTGCGAGGCCCTGACGCGGTTGGCCATGCCCAACGCCGTGTACGACGCCAGGATGGCGACTCCTAGAGATACGAGGACGAGCGAAGGGTTATAAGTTCCGACGAGCATTTGTAGGGTCCTGTCCTTGGCGCATGCTGCCGCCGCGCGGGCTTCATATCAATTCAATTGGTAGTCTATGGTTGCAAGTCGGTCGCAAGACAGAATTCGGCGGTCGACGCTGGTGATACACGTGCTCTCTTTTTGGGAAGGGGAGTGCGGCTGAGCAACGCCTGCGGACGGCGCTGCCGGGCGGACTGCCCGGGTCGCGGCGAGCGACAGGCACGGCGCGGCAGGTGCCGGTCGGAAGCAATGGCGCGCGGGCATTTCTGGACGCGCGTCCATGGCTAAGGGATGGGTTATACCGAAAACACGCTTCCAGATGCTCACCAATCTTCACCTGCGGCCATGAGCACGCAGGCTGCCACGGTCTATACGGCCATGGCGGCGGTGAGGGGGGCGTGGTGGGTGTAGCCCGACAATGAAAAGTCGCTGGGTTCCACCTTCTCCAGCCATTCGGGCTCATAGCGTCCGGTGACCGCGAAATCGGGAATGCGGTCCGACAGCACCAGCGTGGGCGCTTCGTAGGGCTCGCGCGTGAGTTGCTCACGCAGCATCGGCAGGTGGTTTTCGTAAATGTGCGCGTCGCCGATGAAATAGGTGAACCAGCGCGGCGTGTAGCCAGTCAGTCGGCCGACCAGATGCAGCAGGGCCGCACCTTCGGTGAGATTGAATGGCGTGCCCAAACCGACGTCGTTGGAACGGATGTACAGGCACAGCGATATCTCGCGGGTCGTCGCGTTCGGCAGGAATTGGTAGAGCAGGTGACACGGGGGCAGCGCCATTTCCTCGATCTGCGCCCAGTTCCAGCCATGGAACAGGATGCGGCGGTCGCCGGGCCGCTCATGGATGGTGTCCAGGCATTGCCGCAGCTGGTCCACCGCCTTGTAGAGCAGCACCTTGGGCACGCCGCCTTCCTCCAGATCGGAGACCTTGGCGTAGCCGCGCGACAGGGCGTCGGCGATCTGCGCCGAGCGGCTGGCGTCCAGCATCTTGTAGGCCGGCCACTGGCGCCATTGCACGCCGTAGACCGGGCCCAGGTCGTCGGGTCCTTCACGGTACGGGTTGGCCAGCCACTGGCTGTTCTCGTTGGCATTCTGGTCCCAGACCTTGCAGCCAAGCTCGCGGAATTCCGCTGCGCTGCGCGAGGCGCGCAGAAAACCCACCATTTCGCCGATGGCGGACTTGAAGGCCAGCTTCTTCGTGGTCACTGCGGGGAACCCTTTTTGCAGGTCGAAGCGCAGCGATGCGCCCGGCATGCTCAGGGTGCGTATGCCCGTGCGGTTCTCCTGCCACGCGCCGGTGTCCAGGATGGATTGAACGAGGTCCAGGTATTGTTTCATGGCGGTCCTTGCGCACGCTCGCCCGGCGGGTGACGCAGACAGCCGCCGCGAACGGATCGCGGCGGCTCTTATAAGTTAGGAATAGATGAATTACACCACGCGGGCGCGGTTCAGGCGGCGGCCGGCGTTTCCTGCGTGTCGACGATCTCGACCGAGAAGGTCAGCGCCGCAGTCTTCTCCAGCATGGCCGAGGCCGAGCAGTATTTTTCGTGCGACAGCTGCACCGCGCGCTCGACCGCGGCGCGCGGCAGGTTGTGGCCGGTAACGGTGAAGGCGAAATGGATGCGGGTGAAGACCTTGGGGTCGGTATCGGCGCGGTCGGCCTGGAGCTTGACGCTGCAGCCGCTGACGGCATGGCGCCCGCGCTTGAGGATCAGCACCACGTCATAGGCGGTGCAGCCGCCGGTGCCGGCCAGCAGCATTTCCATGGGACGGGGGGCCAGATTGTGCCCGCCGCCGTCCACGGCGCCGTCCATCACGGCCACGTGGCCGCTGCCGGTGCTGGCGGTGAAGAGCATGCCGTTCGGGCCGCCCCAGTCGATCGTGCATTCCATATTGTCGTGTCCTTGAGCTTGAGCGCTGTCAATGGCTGATGATACCTGTTGCGTACAATTCCGGGCATGAGAGCCCCGCCCCGCATCAGGGGTGTGTGCGCCAGCCTTGCCGAGGAGTTGCCCTATGTCCACCGCTCTGTCACGCCCCAGCCCCGTTTCCTTCCTGCGCCGCATCAGCCCCGTGGATGCCCTGCTGGCCGAGGCCGACCGCGCGTTGCGGGTGCTGTCCGGCAGCGCCACTGCTGGCCGTCCGTATCCGGCCACCGCCGATGAGGCGCCGCAAGCCCTGTCGGCCCAGGAAAAGCGCCACGCGGCCGGCTTGATGCGGGTGAATCATGTCGGCGAGGTCTGCGCCCAGGCGCTGTACCGGGGCCAGGCTTCGGTATGCCGCGAACCCGCGCCGCGGGCATTGCTGCTGAACGCGGCTTCCGAGGAAGTGGATCATCTGGCCTGGTGCAATCAAAGGCTGACGGAACTGGGCAGCCGCCCCAGCCTGCTGAATCCGGTTTGGTACGCGGGTTCGTTTGCGCTCGGCGTGCTGGCCAGCTACGCCGGCGTGCCGCGCAATCTGGGTTTCATGGCGGAAACCGAAAAACAGGTGGAAGCGCATCTGGAAGAACATCTGCGCACCTTGCCGGTGCAAGACGAGCGGTCGCGCCAGATCGTGCAGAAGATGAAAGAGGACGAGGCGCAGCATCGCGCCAGCGCGGAAGCGGCGGGTGGAGTGCCCTTGCCGGCGCCAGTGAAGGCCGCGATGCGGGCGATGTCCAAGGTCATGACGACTACCGCTTACTGGGTCTGAAGCAGTTGGAAAGCGAAATGTTGCAATGCGCAAAAATAGCTGCAACTTGGTGCCGCGCGCACCGTTCTGGTGCGAAATCCAGAGCGGGATAACCCGATGATGGCTAGGGTAAGCCCCGGGTGGGTTTACCCATCCGGCAAAAACCCTGTTTTTGGAACAGGCATTGATTGGCGCGGGTTTCCAGAGGGATGTCTGGGGTGTTGCGGCAAATTTGCAACGCAAAAAATCTCTTGTGCGGCAGACTAAAAAAATTCTTGCATCGCACAAAAAACCTCGGTACTATTCATTCATCGGATGTTGAAACGCAGTCGGCGCGGTGCAAAACCCCGAAAGCGTAGCGAGCAGAAGGCCAGCTCCCAACATGCCACGGTTGTCTCCTCCACCCTCCTCCTTTGGTGGATTTAGCCCGAGATCTCACGATCTCGGGCTTTTTTTTCGATGTTTTAAGTGTGTCCCCATTTAACTGGAACAGAGCATCGACCGTAGCCCTTCATGGCACTTATGCCAGGGGGCGCTCTGCGCGTTTTCCCTTGGATATTTCGCGTGCGCCAGGGCGGAAAGTTCTACAATCGTTCCATGAAATCCCTATTTCCGCGCCTGCGCGGTTTCGCCTTGGCGACCGAGCCAAACGGCAGCGCCGGCATGGCGCAATGCGTTACGTTCTGTGCCGGTGAATTGCACTTCCTTATTCCTCCCATATATGGGCGTTACACCTGCCTCCGATAATGGCGGGCCTGTCTCGATAGACCAACCAGAGGTGACTCGGTGACCTGGCTGTACATTTGCGTGGTCGCATTCATGGTGGGGGGACTCATCGTGGCGTCGGAGCGCTGGCATGGCGCCTTCACCGGCGACAGCGACCTCAACAAGCCCCAAGCCAACCATTCCCGCGCCACGCCCCGCGTCGGCGGGCTGGCGGTGCTCGCGGGCACGCTGGCGGGCCTGCTGGTTCTTGGACCCAGCAACATGACGCTGACCTGGCTGTGGCCCGCGCTATTCGTCGCGGCGCTGCCCGTGTTCGTGGCCGGCCTGCTGGAAGACATCACCAAGGACATCGGCGCCAGCAAGCGCCTGCTGGCGGCCTTCTTGTCGGCCGCGATCGCCTGGTGGCTGCTGGGCGGCGTCAGCCGCGTGGGCATGGCGCCGGTGGATTACGTGCTTTCCTTCTGGCCGGTGTCGCTGCTGTTCACCATGTTCGCGGTGGGCGGCTGTACGCACGCGCTGAATATCGTTGACGGCATGAACGGCCTGGCCGGCATGGTGGCCACGTTGATGGCCGTCTCGATCAGCCTGGTGGCGCTGCAAGTGGGCGACGTGCCGATTTTCCTGGTGGCGGCGGCGCTGGCCTCGGCCACGCTGGGCTTCCTGGTCTGGAACTTCCCGTTCGGGCGCGTGTTCCTGGGCGATGGCGGCGCGTACTTCCTGGGCTTCATGCTGGCCGAGTTGGCCGTGCTGCTGGTGGTGCGCAATCCTTCGGTGTCGCCGTTCTACGCGCTGGCGGTGTTGTTCTATCCTGTCTTCGAAACCGGTTTTTCGATCTGGCGCCGCCGCTTCAAGCGCGGCGTGCCGGTGGACCAGCCGGATGCGCTGCACCTGCACCAGCTGGTGTTCCGCCGTCTGGTGCGTGTCACGTTCAGCCGCGGCCGGCGGCATGCGGTGCCGGCGCTGTGCAATGCGCTGGCCTCGCCTTACATGTGGGTGCTGGCCCTGATCGGCCTGGTGCCCGCGACCATCTGGTGGGACAACGCCTGGGCGCTGTGCGCCAGCCTGGTGGTGTTCGCCGCCGTCTATATCTGGCTGTATTCGCGGCTTGTGTCCTGGCGTCGTCCGGGCTGGCTGCTGCTGCCATCCGTTTTACGGACTTCCGATTAGTTTTTTGGGACCCCTGGCAAATGCTGCCGTGGGGCTCGGTTATCTATCCTGTTACCCGACCATATTTGAAATGCCGTAAACGTTCTGCGGCGAAGGGAGAGTTATGTTGCGAATTCAAGATGTGAAACTCGCTGTTGTCGGCCTGGGCTATGTCGGCCTGCCCCTGGCAGTGGAGTTCGGCAAGAAGCGTTCGGTCATCGGGTTCGATATCAATACGCGCCGCATCGACGCGCTCAAGGCGGGTCATGATCACACGCTGGAAGTCAGCGATGAAGAGCTGAAGGAAGCAACCCAGTTGAGCTACACGGCGGACCGCGCCGTGCTTGGCCAGGCCAACGTGTTCATCGTGACCGTGCCGACCCCCATCGACGAGTACAAGCAGCCGGACCTGACCCCGCTGGTCAAGGCCAGCGAGACCATCGGCGCCGTGCTCAAGCGTGGCGACATCGTCATCTACGAATCCACCGTCTACCCTGGCGCCACAGAAGAAGACTGCGTGCCGGTGCTGGAGCGCGTGTCGGGCCTGAAGTTCAACGTGGACTTCTTTGCCGGCTACAGCCCCGAGCGCATCAATCCGGGCGACAAGGACCACCGCGTCAGCACGATCAAGAAGGTGACCTCCGGTTCGACGCCCGAAGTGGCCGAACTGGTCGACCAGCTTTACAAGCAGATCATCACCGCTGGCACCCACAAGGCCTCCAGCATCCGCGTGGCCGAGGCCGCCAAGGTCATCGAAAACACGCAGCGCGACGTGAACATCGCGTTGATCAACGAGCTGGCCCTGATCTTCAACAAGATGGGCATCGACACCGAAGCCGTACTGCAGGCGGCCGGCACCAAATGGAACTTCCTGCCGTTCCGTCCGGGCCTGGTCGGCGGCCACTGCATCGGCGTGGATCCCTATTACCTGACCCATAAGGCGCAATCCATCGGCTATCACCCCGAGATCATCCTGGCGGGCCGCCGCCTGAACGATTCGATGGGCGGCTATGTCGTGTCGCAGCTGGTCAAGGCCATGACCAAGCGCCGCATTCACGTGCAGGGCGCCCGCGTGCTGGTCATGGGCCTGGCGTTCAAGGAAAACTGCCCGGATCTGCGCAACACCCGCATCGTCGATATCGTGAAGGAACTGGGCGACTACAACGTGGCGGTTGACGTGTACGACCCGTGGGTCGACCCGGAAGAAGCCGTGCACGAGTACGGCATCACGCCGCTGTCCAAGGTCGAAGAGGGCAAGTATGACGCCGTGATCCTGGGCGTGGCGCATCACCAATTCGCCGAAATGGGTGCGACGGGCATCCGCAAGCTGGGCAAGCCGGAACACATTCTTTATGACCTGAAGTACGTGCTGTCGCCCGAAGAATCGGACCTCCGTCTGTAAGGGAAAGACAATGCCTACCCGTTTTGAGAGCATCAAGCAGGAACTGTCGGCCGCGCCGCGCAAATGGTTGGTGACCGGCTGCGCCGGCTTCATCGGTTCAAACTTGCTGGAAACCCTGCTGAAGCTAGGCCAGACCGTGACCGGCATGGACAACTTCGCGACGGGTTTTCAGCACAACCTGGACGAAGTGCGCAATTCCGTCACGCCCGAGCAGTGGGCCCGCTTCACCTTCATCGAAGGCGATATCCGCGACCTGGAAGCATGCCGCCGTGCGATGCAAGGCGTGGAGCTAGTGCTGCACCAGGCTGCGCTGGGCTCTGTGCCGCGCTCGCTCAAGGATCCGATCACGTCCAACGAAGTGAACATCGGCGGCTTCCTGAATATGCTGGTGGCGGCGCGTGATGCGGAGGTCAAATCCTTTGTCTACGCAGCCTCCAGCTCGACCTACGGCGACCATCCGGCGTTGCCCAAGGTCGAGGAAAACATCGGCAAGCCCCTGTCTCCCTACGCGGTTACCAAGTACGTCAACGAGCTTTATGCCGACGTGTTTGCGCGCTGCTATGGCTTCGAAACGGTGGGCTTGCGCTACTTCAACGTATTCGGCAAGCGTCAGAACCCCAATGGCGCTTACGCGGCCGTGATCCCCAAGTGGACGGCCGCGATGATCCAGAACGAGGACGTCACCATCAACGGCGACGGCGAGACCAGCCGCGATTTCTGCTTTGTGGAAAATGCCGTGCAGGCCAACATCCTCGCGGCCATGGCCGCGCCGGAAGGCCGCAACCAGGTCTACAACGTGGCGGTCAGCGGCCGCAGCACCTTGAACCAGCTGTTCGGCTTCCTGGTGCAAGCCCTGGGCAACCAAAACGTGGTTTATGGCAAGAAGCCGGTCTACGCCGACTTCCGCGCGGGCGACGTGCGCCATTCGCAGGCGGACGTCAGTAAGGCGGGCCGGTTGCTGGGCTACGAGCCTACGCACACCGTGCTGCAAGGCCTGGAAGTGGCCATGCCCTGGTACACGCAATTCCTGCGTTGATTTGAAAGCACTCGTCAGAAAACTCGGCAGCATCCACCCGGACCACCAGCGCATCTTCAAGGGCGCCTTCCGGGTGGCAGTGTTCCTGCTGCTGGGCAAGGCCGCCGGCGCCATCAAGGAGATGGCGGTGGCGTACCGCTACGGCGTCAGCGACGCCGTGGACGCCTACCAGTTTACGATGACCATGGCCACCTGGCTGCCGGTCACCATCGTGGGCGTGCTGTCGGTGGTCCTGATCCCGGTGCTGGTGCGGCTGCGCCGCGCCGATGTCGCCGAAAGAAATCTGTTCATCCGCGAGCTGCAGGGCTGGGTGGGCGCCGCGGGCATTGCGCTGGCGCTGCTGACCTGGTTCGCCTGGCCGCAGGTCGTCGGCGTGCTGGGCCAGGGTTTGTCGGCCCACGTGGGCGACATGACGGGCCAGCTGCTTGTCGCCTTCGCGCCGGTGTCGGCGCTGCTGCTGGTTGCCGGCATCAGCGCCGCGCGGCTGCGGGCGCAGGAAAGACACGTCAATACCCTGCTGGACAGCGTGCCGGCCGTGGCGACGCTGGCCTGGGTGATGCTGGCCGCCAGCGCCGACGGCGTCGGGCCGCTGCTGTGGGGCACGCTGGTGGGTTACGCGATCCAGACCGTCTGGCTCGCGTGGCTGGCTGCGCGCGCCGATGGCGGCTTCTGGGGCGCGCCCCGGCTGACGCTGCAATCGCCGCACTGGCCCGAACTGCTGGGCGCCGCGGGCGTGATGCTGATCGGCCAGGTGGCCATGAGTTTCGTCGGTCCGCTGGACCAGTACGCCGCCGCCAATCTGGGCGCGAACGCCAACGCCACGCTGGGCTATGCCAGCCGGCTGCTGTCGCTGGTGCTGGGGATTGGCGCCGTGTCGGTGGGGCGCGCGGCCTTGCCGGTGCTGGCCGATGTGCAGGCGCGCGGCGATACCGCTCGTGCGCGAGGCATGGCGCTTAAATGGTCGGTGCTGATGGTGGCCGCAGGCGCTGCCGCCGTCGCCGTGGGTTGGATACTGGCGCCGTGGGGCGTTTCCGTGCTTTTCCAGCGTGGCGCCTTCACCGCCGAAAATACCCAGGCCGTGGCGCATGTGTTTCGCTGGGGGCTGCTGCAACTGCCGTTCTACTTCGGCGTGCTGATCCTGGTGCAATTGCTGGCCAGCCAGAACCGCTACCGCGTGATGGCGGCCATTGCCGTCGCCAATTTCGCCCTGAAGGCTGTGCTGAATACCGTGCTGGCGCCCAGGATGGGAGCTGCCGGCATCATGCTGGCGACCAGCCTCATGTATCTGTTGTCCTTCGCGTGCTACCTGCTGGTGGCAATGCGCAAGCCTGAACCCAAAGAGGCCGATTGAATGCCCGTGACCGATACCGGCCCGGCGCCGCGCGTCCTGCTGTTCATCCACTCCCTGCATGGCGGCGGCGCGGAGCGCGTGGCCGCGGACCTGAGCGCGCACTGGGCGGGCATGGGCCGCGAGGTCATGGTCGTGACGCAGGCCAGCGCCGAGGGCGACGTCTACACGCTGCACCCCAAGGTGCGCCGCGAGGTCCTGCATACGGCGGGCGAGGGCGGTGGCCTGCGCGGCATCTGGAGCAATGTGCAACGGGTGCGCGCCTTGCGCCGCGTGGTCAAGTCGTTCCGCCCGGACATCGTGCTGGGCATGATGACGACGGCGTCGGTACTGTCGGTACTGGCCTGCGCGGGCCTGTCCTGCCGGGTGATCGCCACCGAGCATACCCATCCGCCTTCGCAGACCCTGTCGGGCTTCTGGCAGCGCCTGCGCCGCCTCACATATCCCCGCGCAGCCAGCGTGGTGGCGCTGACCCGCGGCACCGCCGACTGGCTGGCGCAGCACGTGCCGGGCAGCAAGCTGGCCGTCATTCCCAACCCTGTACACTTTCCCCTGCCTCGCGCTGAACCGGTCTTGACGCCGGTGTCGGGCGACGGCCGCAAGCGCCTGCTGGCGGTGGGGCGCCTGCACGCCGACAAGGGTTTCGACCTGCTGATCCAGGCCTACGCGCAATTGGCGGCGTCGCATCCTGGCTGGGATCTGGTTATCCTGGGCGAGGGCGACGAGCGCCGCGCCTTGGAGGCGCAGGCCCGAGAGGCCGGCCTGGCGTCGCGGATTTTCATGCCGGGGCGCGCAGGCAACGTCGGCGACTGGTATGACAGCGCCGATCTGTACGTACTGACGTCGCGCTTCGAAGGGCTGTCCAATACCCTGCTCGAATCCATGGCAAGCGGGCTGGCCGCCGTGTCGTTCGATTGCGACACGGGGCCGCGCGAGATCATCCGCGAGGGCGTGGACGGCGTGCTGGTGCGCCCCAATGGCGACGTGCCCGCGCTATGCAAGGCGCTGGACGCCGTCATGCGCAATGACGCGGACCGTGTACGCATGGCGCAGGCCGCGACCGACGTGCGCGACCGTTTTTCGGCCGCGCGCGTGCTGCAGAAATGGCAAGAACTTTTTGACGGTGTGCGCGGAACCGGCCGTTGAGGCCGCGCGTCGCGCCGTTGCTACAGTGACAACGAGAACTTCATCATGTGCGGAATAGTCGGGATTTGGGGCCCTGTCGGGAACAAGGAGCGGGTGTTGGCGGAAAGCTGCCGCCGCATCCGCCACCGCGGGCCGGACAGCAATGGTTTCTGGGAGGATCCCGAGGCCGAGCTGGCGCTGGCGCATGTGCGCCTGGCGATTCTCGACCTGACCGAGGCCGGCCATCAACCCATGACGTCGGCCTGCGGCCGCTATGTCATGGTGTTCAACGGTGAAATCTACAACCACCTCGACATCCGCAAGCAGCTCGAACAATCTGCGCTGGCGCCGTCGTGGCGCGGCCATTCCGATACGGAAACGCTGCTGGCGGGCTTTACCGCCCTGGGCATCGAGGCCACCTTGCAGGCCGCGGTGGGCATGTTCGCCATCGCGTTGTGGGACCGCGCCTCGCGCAAGCTGATGCTGGCGCGCGACCGCATGGGTGAAAAGCCGCTGTACTACGGCTATTCAGGCGCCGAGCTGGTGTTCGCGTCCGAACTCAAGGGCCTGATGCCGATTCCGGGCTTCGGCCGCGAGCTCAACCGCAACGCGCTGGCGTCGTTCATGCGGCACAACTACATTCCAGCGCCGCAGTCGATTTACCAGGGTATCGCCAAGTTGCCCCCGGGCACCTGGGTCGAATTCACGGCCGATGACACCCGCAGCCGCCGCATGCCCGAGCCGCGCGTGTACTGGTCGGCCCGCGAAGCCGCGGACACTTCCGCGCAATCGCTACTGTCTTTCGAATCCGACGCGCAGGCCACTGACGCGCTGGAAGGCGTGCTGTCCAAGGCGGTCGGCGGCCAGATGCTGTCGGACGTGAGCCTGGGCGCCTTCCTGTCCGGCGGCATCGACTCGTCCACCATCGTGGCTCTGATGCAGGCGCAAAGCTCGCAGCCCGTGCGCACTTTTGCCATCGGCTTTCACGAGAAGGGCTACGACGAGGCGCAGCATGCCAAGGCGGTGGCCACGCATCTCGGCACCGACCACACCGAACTGTACGTGACGGCAGAGGACGCGCTGGCCGTGGTGCCCACGCTGGCCGACATGTACGACGAGCCGTTCGCGGATTCGTCGCAGATCCCGACCTCGCTGGTCACCCGCATGGCGCGCCAGCACGTCACCGTGGCGCTGTCCGGCGATGGCGGCGATGAACTCTTCGGCGGCTATTCGCGCTATTTCCGTGTGAACAAATGGTGGCAGCAATGCGAACGCGTCCCGGCGCTGCTGCGCAAGCCCGCCGGCGCGTTGTTGAGTGCGTCTACCCATCTGCCCGGGCGCGGCGCCTGGCGCGGCAAGGTCGGCAAGCTGGGCGAACTGCTGCGCACCGATACGCGCGGCGAGTTCTACCGCCATTTCGTGTCGTACTGGGCCGATCCTTCCAGCGTGGTGAAGGGCGGGGTGGAGCCGGTGTCCGAATTCGCCCGGGCGATGCAGGGTTCCACTTTCGAAGCCATGATGAAGCTGGACACGGTGACCTACCTGCCGGACGACATCCTGGTCAAGGTGGACCGCGCCGCCATGGCCGTCAGCCTGGAAACGCGCGTGCCGCTGATCGATCACCGGGTGTATGAGTTCGCCTGGAGCCTGCCGCACCAATACAAGGTGCGCGGCAACACGGGCAAGTGGCTGCTGCGCCAGGTGCTGCACCGTCATGTGCCGCAAGCGCTGGTGGACCGTCCCAAGCGCGGCTTCGCCGTGCCGCTGGCCGCGTGGTTGCGCGGCCCGCTGCGTGAATGGGCCGATGCGCTGCTGGACCCGGCGCGCCTGCGCCAGGAGGGCTGGTTCGAGCCCGAGCCCATCCTGCGCAAATGGCGCGAGCACAGCTCGGGCCATCGCAATTGGGACAGCCATCTGTGGGGCGTGTTGATGATGCAGGCCTGGCTTGACCGCTACCGCGGCGGCAAGGAACAGGGAGGATCGGTTGGGAGTCTTTGACGCATGAAAATCTTGATGCTGGTCAGTTCCATGCACGCGGGCGGCGCCGAACGGGTCGCCGCCACGCTGGTCAACGCATGGGCCGAACGCGGGGATTCCGTCATTCTGACACCCACCTACTCGTCCAAGGGCAGCTGCTTCTATCCGCTGTCGGACAAGGTCGAACTGGCCTGGCTTGCGGATCTGGCAGGCACGCGTGCGTCGGGAGCCATGGCCGCATTCAAGCGTCTGCTCGCGCTGCGCAAACACATCCGCGATTCAAAACCGGACGTGGTGGTGTCCTTCCTGACCAACGTCAATGTGGCCGCCATACTGGCTTCCCTGGGATTGAAGGCGCCGCTCATCGTTTGCGAGCGCACCAATCCGGTGGCCGAAACCACGACGGGAACGGTGTGGCGCAAGCTGCGCCGCATCCTGTATCCCCGCGCCGACATGGTGACGGTGCAGGCGGAGGATACCGCCGGCCCGTTCGCGCGGCAGGTGCCGGGCATCAAGCGTCTGGCCGTGATTCCCAATCCTTTGCCCGCGCCCTTGCTGGATGCGCCGCTGGTGCCGCAACGAGAAGACGGTGGTCCACGCGAACTGTTGGCAATGGGACGCCTGGTCACTGATAAGCAATTCGACCTGTTGATCGAGGTGTTCGCACAATTGGCGCCGGACTTTCCGGATTGGAATCTGCGCATCTGGGGCGAAGGCCCTGAACGCGGCGCGCTGGAAGAGCAGGTCGCACGCCTGGGCCTGCAGTCGCGCATCAGCCTGCCCGGCCGCACCGAGGCGCCTTGGGAGGAACTTGCGCGCGGTCAGGCATTCGTGCTGAGCTCGCGGGTGGAAGGCTTCCCCAATGTGCTGCTGGAAGCCATGTCGTTGGGCCTGCCCTGCGTGGCGTTCGATTGTCCCAGCGGACCGCGCGAGATGACGCGCAACGGCGAGGATGCCCTGTTGGTGCCCGCCGGCAATCGCGATGCCCTGCGCGAGGCCTTGCGCCGCTTGTTGGGCGATGCCTCCCTGCGTCAGCAACTGGGCATGCGCGGCGCTGCCGCGGTGCGCCAGCGTTATGCGCTGGCCAGCGTCCTGGCGGAATGGGATGAATTATTCGATGCCGTGCGGGAGGGACGATGAGCGCCCGGCGGCTGCGTGTCCTGCACATCATCACCGGCCTGGGGCAGGGCGGGGCCGAATCCGTGCTGTTCCGCCTGGCGACCTATCCCGGGGCTGACGTGGAGCATGTCGTCGTGTCGCTGACGGACGAAGGCATCTATGGCGAGCGTCTGCGCGCGGCAGGCGTCGCCGTGCATACGCTGGCCATGAAGCGCGGACGAGTCAGCCTGGGCGGCTTCCTGGCGCTGCGCTCGCTGATCGCGACGACGCGTCCCGATGCGGTGCAGACCTGGATGTACCACGCCGATTTGATCGGCGGCCTGGCGGCGCGCCTGGCGGGCGTGCGCGCCATCGCCTGGGGCATCCGCAATTCGGGCGAACACCTGGAGCGCAGCAGCCGCTCGGCTCGCCTGGTGCTGCGGGCCTGCGCGCTGCTGTCGGGCCGCATACCGAAGGCCATCGTGTGCGCCGCCCAGAAGTCGGCGCAGCGTCATGCCGACAAAGGCTATGACCGCGAACGCATGGTGGTCATCGCCAATGGCTATGACTTATCGCGCTATGCGCCGAATGATGAAGCCCGGCAGCAGGTGCGCGCGCACTGGGGTTTGCCTCAGGACGTGCCGGCCATCGGTTGCGTGGCCCGCTGGGATCCGCTCAAGGACCACGCCAACCTGCTGCGCGCCGTCGCCGCGCTGGTGCGCGACGGACGCGATGCGGGACTGCGCTGCGTGCTGATCGGCCGCGGCATGGATCCCGCAAACACCGAGCTGGCGTCCTTGATCGACAGGTTGGGCCTGCGGGACCGGCTGGTGCTGGCGGGACCCAGCGATGATGTGCCCGCCGCAATGAACGGGCTGGACCTGCATGTCCTGTCCAGCTGCGCGGAAGGCTTTCCCAACGTGGTGGCCGAAGCCATGGCCTGCGGCGTCTACTGCGTCGTGACGGACGTGGGCGACGCGGCCTTTATCGTGGGCGACGCCGGCGTGGTTGTGCCGCCGGAGCAGCCCGAGGCGCTGGCCCGCGGCATTGAGACGGCCCTGTGCGAAGTGGCCTCGCGCGGCCGCATGCGCGCGGGCGAAGCGGGCCGCGCCCGCGTGCTGGAAAATTTCGACCTGGCTCGCATGGTGCAAAGCTATATCGCGGTGTGGCGCCGCATCTCGGGAGTCAAAGCATGAGCGCAGGGCGCCGCCTGCTGTTTGTCGTCAACAATCCGGCCTTCTTCATGTCGCACCGCGTGCCCGTGGCGCTGGCCGCGCAACAGGCGGGCTACGAGGTGCATGTCGCCACCATGGACGGTCCGGCCGTGGCCGACATCCAGGCGTTGGGCATGACGCATCACGCCATACCGATGACGCGCAGCGGCAAGCATCCCTTGCAGGAGTTGGGCACGCTGCTGGCCCTGATACGGCTGTTCCGCCGTCTGCGGCCGCAGGTCGTGCATCTGGTCACGATCAAGCCCGTGCTCTACGGCGGCATCGCTGCCCGCCTGACACGCGTGCCGGGCATGGTCGCGGCGATTTCCGGACTGGGCTTCGTGTTCCTGTCCAATTCGTTGAAGATGAGGCTGGTGCGCGCCGTGGTGGCGCGCCTGTACCGGCTGGCGCTGGGCCATCCCAACAGCCGCGTGATCTTCCAGAACGCCAGCGACCGCGATTTGCTCAAGTCGTTGGGTGCGGTGCGCGATGCCCAGGTCGTCATGATCCGGGGCGCCGGCGTGGACTTGAATGCGTATCGGGCCCAGCCGGAACCGCCGGCGCCGCCGGTCGTGGTCACCATGGTGGCTCGATTGCTGCGCGACAAGGGCGTGCAGGAATTCGTGCAGGCGGCCAGGCTGCTGCGCGAGCGCGGCTTGCCTGTCACGATGCAGTTGGTCGGCGGCGTGGACGCTGGCAATCCGGCCTCGGCGACGCAGAACGACGTGGACGCCTGGCAGCAGGAAGGCTGCGTGCGCGCGCTGGGCGAACGTTCCGACGTGGCTGCGTTGTACGCCGGCTCGCACATCGCCGTGCTGCCTTCCTATCGCGAAGGCCTGCCCAAGTCGCTGATCGAGGCCGCAGCCTGCGCGCGCGCGGTCGTGACCACCGATGTGCCGGGGTGCCGCGACGCAATCGAGCCGGGCGAAACGGGACTGCTGGTGCCGGTGCGCGATGCGCAGGCGCTGGCGGACGCCATTGCCCGTCTGGCCGAGGATCCGGCCTTGCGGCAGTCCATGGGCGCCGCCGGCAGGGCGCTGGCCGAGCGCGAGTTCAACATCGATCGCGTGGCGCGCATCCACGTGGAAATCTACGACGCGCTCAGCGCCTGAAATGGAAGCGCCGGCGCCGGCAAGGCGCCGGTTCGCGCTTAAGGACGGCGCGTGATCGCGTCGATCCAGTAGCGGGTGGAGGGATCCTGCTGGCTGGCTTGCTGCGAATTCAACTCGTGCATGATGCCCTTGGCCAAGGCCTTGCCGAATTCAACGCCCCATTGGTCGAAGGGATTGATGCCCCATACCACGCCCTGGGTGAACACCTTGTGTTCGTACAGCGCCAGCAGCGCGCCCAGGGTATAGGCCTCCAGGTGGGGCAGCACGATGAGCGAGGAGGGCCGTCCGCCCGGATGGACGCGGTGCTGCGCCAGCAGCCGCGCGCGGTCGGGATCGCTTTCAATCGCCGAGGTTTCGGCCAGCGCTTCCTCGAAGGACTTGCCGCGTAGCAGCGCGGAACGCTGTGCCAGGCAGTTGGCGATCAGCAGCTCGTGGTGGCGCGCGTAGGCGTGGTCGGGTTTTTCGCACAGGATGAAGTCGACGGGAGCGCCCCGGGTGTCCTGGTGCAGCCACTGGAAGAAGGTGTGCTGGCAATCGGTGCCCGACATGCCCCAGACGGCCGGGCCGGTGGGCACGCCGGCCGGGCTGCCGTCGGCGGTGGCGACCTTGCCCAGCGATTCCATTTCCAACTGCTGGGCCCAGGGTACGATGTGATAGAGCCGCGAATCGTAGGGTGCAATCACCAGTGAATCGTAGCCCAGCACGCTGCGGTTTACGACGCCGGCCAGCGCCAGCTGGACGGGCGCATTTTCCTCGATGGGCGCGGTGCGGAAATGCTCGTCCATGGCGGCGGCGCCCGCCAGTAGTTGGTCAAAGGAGTCTGTGCCCAGCGCCAGTGCGACCGGCAGGCTGATCGCCGACCATAGCGAATAGCGTCCGCCCACCCAATCCCAGATCTGGAAAATGTGATCGGGCAGGATGCCCAGGTTCAAGGCCGCCTCGACGTTGGCGGTGACCGCCACGACCTGTCTGATCGGATCCGCCACGCCGGCATCGCGCAGCCAGTTCATGGCGACCTCGGCATTGGCCAGCGGCTCAGTGGTGGTGAACGACTTGGAGGCGACAATGACCAAGGTGTCGTGCGGATCCAGGCGGCTCATCGCGTCCGCGACCGAATGCGAATCCACGTTGGAGGCGAAACGCACTTCGCGCCGCGCGCCGCCGTGGCGCAGGGCGCGCGTGACCAGCCGGGGCCCCCAGTCGCTGCCGCCTATGCCCAGGTGCAGCACGCTGCCATAGCGCCCGGCCGCGTCGGCCTGGCGCACGAATTCACGCATGCGCTCGCGTTCGCCGAGGACGGACTTGGCCACCCTGGCGGGCGGCTGGGGGGCGCGTAGCGCGGTGTGCCAGGCGGCGCGTTGTTCGGTCCAGTTTGCGTTGCCGCCGTCGAACAGGCAGGACCGGGCAGCGTCGAAACCCTGTTGTTCAAGTAGGGCTGCCTCGGCCTTTTGCAGGTCCGGTGAATACGCCTGCGCGCTCAGGTCCAGGCGTAGGCCGGGGGCATTGAGGACACGCAATTGTTCGCCGCTGCGCGGCGCGGCGTGTGTGGCCGCGAGGAACTGTTGCCAGGCTGGGCTGTTCGATAAGGACATAGGCAAAACTAGAAAGGCAGATCGGCTTGCGGCGCGAGTTTGCTCAGTTCGCGGCGGAAGTCGGCTTGTATGCGTTCCAGCGCGGCGGGCGTTTGCGCTTCGAAACGCAGCACGACCACCGGCGTAGTGTTCGAGGGGCGCGCCAGGCCGAAGCCATCAGGATATTCCGCGCGCACGCCATCAATCGTGATCACGCGATTCGCGCCGGGGAATTGCCCTTGCTCCTGCAAGGCCTGGACCAGGGTGAAGGGCTGGCCTTCCTCCATTTCCAGCTTCAGTTCGGGGGTGGAAACGTCTTGCGGCAGGGCTTCCAGCACGGCGCAGGGATCGGCGTCGCGCGACACGATCTCGAGCAGGCGAGCGCCGGTATAGAGCCCGTCATCGAAGCCGTACCAGCGCTCCTTGAAGAAGATGTGGCCGCTCATCTCGCCGGCCAGCGGGGCGCCGGTCTCGGCCAGCTTCGCCTTCACCAGCGAATGGCCGGTCTTCCACATCAGCGGCACGCCGCCGGCGGCTTCGACCGACAGGCCCACGTGGCGGCTGCACTTCACGTCATAGATGATGGTGGCGCCCGGATTGCGGTCCAGCACGTCGCGGGCGAACAGCACCAGTTGGCGGTCCGGCCAGACAATCTGGCCCGATTTCGTCACCACGCCCAGGCGGTCGCCGTCGCCGTCAAAAGCCAGGCCCAGTTCGCAGTCGGTCTCGGCCACGCACTTGATCAGGTCCTGCAGGTTCTTGGGTTCGGCGGGATCGGGGTGGTGGTTGGGGAAAGTGCCGTCCACTTCGCAGAACAGCTCGGTGACCTCGCAGCCCAGGGCGCGGAACAGCGCCGGGGCGACCGCGCCGGCCACGCCGTTGCCGCAGTCGATGGCGATTTTCATGGGCCGCGCCAGCTTGATGCCGGACGCGACGCGCGCGGTGTAGGACGCCACCAAGTCCAGCTGGCGGCGCACGCCCGGCCGGGCCGCCGGGGCGCTGGCAGGGCCGTTCATGCTGGCAGCCAGCGCCTGAACGTCCTCGCCGTAGAGCGCGCGGCCGCCCATCATCATCTTGAAGCCGTTGTACTTCGGCGGGTTGTGGCTGCCGGTGATGGCGACGCCCGATCCCGTTTGCATGACGTTGGCGGCGAAATAGACCAGCGGCGTGGGCACCATGCCGATGTCCAGCGTGTCCACTCCGCCTTCCAGCATGCCTTCCTGCAGCGCCACCGACAGCATCTCGCTGCTCAGGCGGCCGTCGCGGCCGACGACCAGGGTCTGCACGCCTTGTTCGCGCGCGCGGGCTGCCAGCGCCACGCCCAGGGCGCGGGCGAAGCGGGCGTCGATCAGGTCGGGCACGGTGCCGCGGATGTCATAGGCCTTGAAGACCGAACCCGGAAATTGCGTGTTGTTGCCCACGACGGTTCCTTGGATGTTGGGTTCCAGCTCGGGTTCTGAAGCGGATTCTGGTAAACCCGCATATCAAAACGCGCCTGGCTAGGGATTAAACCGGAATTATCCCCCATTGGCGCTCCCCCTTCATCCGGCAGACGGCGTAGGGCTTTTTCCCTTCTTGCACCGTGGCGGGACGGCCGCCCTGATCTGGTGCGCCCACGGGCTCCCACGCGTAGTTCCAGTGCGGCGGCAGGCCGCGCTACGGGGTTTGCCCAGTGGGCTGGGCATGGCACAAAACTTGCTGGTCCTCCGAAGGTGATACGCTTGCTATGCAAGCAGAAAGACCGGGAGGGGCCATGGGCGCCAAAGTTTCTACTGTCATGTCATCCAGGGGCGCCTCAAACCGGCGGGGTCCGCCCACGGATCACGCCGGACCGGCCGCAGGCCGCGAGCGCCGGCTCGACATTCACGTGTTCGTTTCCGAGGCGGGCGGCCTGGCCACGGGCCGCGCCTGGGAACGCTGCGTATGGCGCGACGCCCGCGTGCTGATCGCCGAGTGTCCGGCGCCTCATCTGCCGGCTTCCGTGGAAAGCGCGTTGCGCGCCGTCGCCGCCGACGTGGCGCGAGATCGCGGCTGGCAGGGCATGGGCACTGTCGCTTTCGCGCTGGACGATCGCAGCGGCGTGTTCCGCGTGATCGACGCCCAGGCGCAGGCACATGCGGGCACGGCCGTGCATGACTGCGAACCGGTCGCCGCCCATGCGCTGGAACTGCGCATCGATGGTTGCGTGGACCGCCGCCTGCCGTGCACGCGGCTGCTGGTGTGCGGCGCGACCCGGGGCGAGGTCCTGCGCCGCGCCTACCGCGCGCTGTCGGAAATGCCCGGCCCCGCGGGCGTGGACCGGGCCTTCCTGATGAACCGCATCGCCTCGCGGGCCTATTGTTCGGGCCTGACCGGTACGCGGCTGGATCAGGCCGTCGGCTGAAAGGCTCTGCCGGCGGGTGCGGCATGCCCGCCGTGCTGTCACCCGGGCGCTCACCCCCTACAATAGACCGCACACTCCCAGCCTGGGCTCGCCCCAGGCGCTACTTGTGCCGCGCTATGACCTTGCTGAGCGATCTACAGTCCCTTCTGGGCGCATCCCACGTGCTGACGGGCACGGACGCCGACACGTATGTGCTGGATTGGCGCCGCCGTTATCGAGGCGCCGCGCTGGCGGTTATCCGTCCCGGCTCGACCGGAGAAGTGGCGGCGGCCGTCAAACTGTGCGCTACCCATGGGGTGCCGGTGGTGCCGCAAGGCGGAAACACGGGCCTGTGCGGAGGCGCCACGCCTGACCTGTCCGGCAGCGCGGTGATCCTGTCCACCACCCGCCTGACAGCGGTGCGCGCACTGGATACCGACAACGACACGATCACCGTGGAAGCGGGCTGCGTGCTGCAGGCCGTACAGGAGGCCGCAGCCGCGGCGGGCCGGCTGTTTCCACTGAGCCTGGCCGCCGAAGGCAGCTGCACCATAGGCGGCAACCTGGCGACCAATGCCGGCGGCACCCAGGTGCTGCGCTACGGCAACACGCGTGAACTGACTCTTGGCCTGGAGGTCGTGACCGCCGAAGGCGAGATCTGGCACGGCCTGCGCGGCCTGCGCAAGGACAACACCGGCTACGATTTGCGCGACCTGTACATCGGCAGCGAAGGCACGCTGGGTATCATCACCGCAGCCACGCTGAAACTGTTTCCCAGGCCCGTGGCTTCATGCACGGCATTGCTGACCCTGGACGGCATCGATCAGGCCGTCGAGCTGCTGTCGCGCGCCCGGGCGGGCTTTGGCGCGGCGCTGACCGGCTTTGAACTGATGAGCGGTGCCTGCCTGCAGTCGGTCGTTCGACTATTCCCGCAGCAGCGCCTGCCCTTCGAGGGAGATTCCGCCGCATCGCCATGGTTCGCCCTGCTTGAGCTGTCCGACAGCGAAAGCGAGGCGCACGCGCGCGAACGCTTCGAGACCGTATTAGGCGAGGCCATCGAAAGCGGGCTCGTGAACGATGCAGCCATTGCCGCGAATGTGGCGCAAAGCAAGGCGCTGTGGCACTTGCGCGAAAGTATTCCGCTGGCCGAAGCGGAGCTGGGCAAGTCGGTCAAGCATGACGTGTCGATCCCGATCTCTGCCATCGCCGGCTTCGTGCACAAGACCAACGCCTTGCTGCAGGCGCGATTTCCTGGCGTGCGCCATGTGATCTTCGGGCACCTGGGCGACGGCAATCTGCACTACAACGTGGCCCATGCGCCGGGGCAGACCGAGGCCGAGCTGCTGGCGCTGCAAGGCGACATCTACGGCGTGGTGCACGACAGCGTGCACGCGCACCATGGTTCGATCAGCGCGGAACATGGCGTCGGGCAGCTCAAGATCGACGAACTGCCGCGCTACAAGAGCGCCATCGAACTGGATCTGATGCGCAGAATAAAGCGAGCGTTGGACCCGCAAGGGCTGATGAATCCGGGCAAGGTACTGCGGGCCTGAGGTGGCGCGCACGAAAGGGAATCGCAACCATGGCAACCAGTCCCGCGGCGGGCGCGAATTACAGGGTATTGATCGTCGAGGATGATCCGGTCATCTCGGGCAATCTGTACACCTTCCTGGAAGCGCGCGGCTTTCTGCCCGATGCCGCCTACTCGGGGCCGGCCGCGCTGGAGCGGCTGAAGGAGCAGCGCTTCGACGCCCTGATCCTGGATATCGGCCTGCCGGGCATGGACGGAAACGCAGTGCTGCACACGCTGCGAAACGACATGCGCGCGGATGTTCCGGTGCTGATGCTGACGGCGCGCGACAGCCTGGAAGACAAGCTGGCCGGGTTCTCGCATGGCGCGGACGACTACCTGACCAAGCCTTTCGCGCTGCTGGAAGTGGAAGCGCGCCTGGTGGCGCTTATCCAGCGCGCAAAGGGCGCGACAGTGGACTCGGTGCGGGCCTTTGGCCCCCTGTCCTACGATACCCGCAACCGTGCGGTGTCGGTCAACGGCAGCCCCGTGCACCTCACACGCAAGGCCAGCCTCATCATCGAGGCGCTGCTGCGCGATCCCGGCAGGGTGGTGTCGCGCGAGGAGCTGGAGTCCACGCTGTGGGGCAACGAGCCGCCTTCGTCCGATGCTTTGCGCAGCCAGGTGCACTTGTTGCGGCGTGCGCTGGCCGATGCCGGTTTCGACGGTATCGAAACCATCCACGGCACCGGCTGGCGCCTGACGCTGGAAGCCGGGGCGACAAGATGAGCGGCATTTCGTCGGCGTCCGCGGGGGGTACGCTGACCCAGCGCGTGGTCTGGGCGTTGACCGGAACCGTGGCGTTGTTCGTGACGGCGCTGGCCCTGCTGGCCTACCTGACCTTCGATCAGATGGAAGACGATCTGGTCAACGACATCCTCAACACCGAAATGGACCGGCTGGTGCAGCACGCCCGGGTCAGCGACGGTTTCCTGCCGCGCGAAGGTGTGCGCGAACTGGGCGGTTCGATGCGCGCCTGGGTCAGCCTGGACGGCAATCGGCCCGCCGACATGCCGCCGGAAATCGAGTCTCTGGATAGCGGCCTGCATCTGGTGGAGCCGGGCGCCTACACCTGGCACGTGATGGTGGCCGAAACAGGACGGGCCAAGGTGTACCTGCTGTACGACGCCACCGAGAACGAAGGGCGGGTGCATGACTTCGGCCTGATCGTGCTGGGCGTGGGCGCCATTTGCGTGGTGGGCGCCTATGCGTTGTCACGGCGCGTGGCGGCCATCGCGGTCGGTCCGTTGCTGGACCTGACCGACCGGCTGGCCACCTGGGCGCCGGGGTCGCCCGATATGGCAGTGACGCGCGACGACGAGGCGGGCCGGCTGATAGAGGCCTTCAACCGGGTGCAGAACCAGGTGGACAGGTCGATTGCGCGCGAGCGCGAATTCGCGGGCAATCTCAGCCACGAGGTGCGCACGCCCTTGGCCGCGATCCGCTCGGACAGCGAGTTGATGCTGCTGACCCAGGTACTGACTCCGGACCAACGCCAGCGGCTGACGCGCGTGGTGGATAACGTGGACGATGTGATCGTGTCGCTGGAGAGCGCACGCTCCATGGCGCGGGACGAACTGCGCCCGGCGGAGTCCGTCGATCTCGGCGAATGCATGGACAACGCCTGGCGCGGGTACGAAACCCAGGCGGGGTTGACCGGGCTCGGTTTCGAAAACCGGATCGCCGCCGGTCAGGTTCGCATGCTGGATCGCTATGCCTTGTTGACCGTGTTGCGCAACCTGATCCGCAACGCGGTGGAACACGCCGCGCCCGCGACGCTGACCGCCAGCATGGCGGCCGACGGCGCGCTGGAGCTGCGCGACGATGGCAGAGGCATTGCCGCCGACGATCTGCCCTTCCTGTTCCGCCGCTATTACAGCGGCCGCATGCGGGATTCGGGCGCGGGTGGCCCCGATGAGACGGCGCGTGGTCTGGGACTGGCGATCGCCAAGCGCGTCTGCGATATGCAGGGCTGGTCGCTGACGGTCGATTCTTCGCGTCAGGGCGAGCAGCGCGGCACCTGCTTCACGCTGCGTTTTGAGGCCGCTGAGGGGCATGCGATGGCGGCGGCCGGCGGGGCGCAAGGTCAAATTTGACGAAAGTTTGACTGTCGGCGGCCTAAGCTGCCCGTTTGCCTGACGGACATTCTGTCGCCACCATGCCGCCTTTATCGCCGCCCGCGTTGCGCAAGCCGACGCCGGCATCGTATCTGTCGATCCATGTTTTTGCGATCACGCTTGCGCTGGCCTGCCTGGCTTGGTGGGCCAATGTCTCAGGATTGGATATGCGCATCGCCCGAGCGCTGTTCGATCCGGCGCTGGACGATTTTCCGCTGCGTCTGAACCGTTGGCTGGATCTGATCGGGCATCGCATGGTGTTGGCCCTGCCTGTCGGGATAGGACTGGCCGCGGTGGGCGTGGCGGCGGCAAGCTATCGCATTCCGGCCTGGCGGCCGTGGCGCGGGCCGGCGCTGGCGCTGGCGGCAACTTGCCTGACCGGGCAGGTGCTGGTGAACCAGCTGAAGCACTACACGACGCTGCCCCGTCCCTATGATCTGGACTCCCTGGGCGGCTACACCCCTTATCCGTCTTACTGGTGGACCTGGGTGCGGGCAGGAGGGGGCGGCGCTTTGCCCAGTGGTCATGCGGGCGCGGGCTATTCGATGTTGACCCTGTATTTCCTGGGCTGGGCGCTGGGGCGTCCGGCATGGCGCTGGTGGGGGCTGGCAGCGGGTATCGCGGGAGGAGAGGGTTTTTCCACGGTGCGTATCTTGCAGGGCGCCCATTTTCTCAGTCAGACGCTCTGGTCCGCTACCCTGATGTGGTTCCTGGCGGCCCTGTTTTTCTATCCCCTCATCGTTGCGCGTCCGGCCGTCTCGGGCTTGAACCATTAGCCGTGGGACTCCCGGGACGGTTGCTCCGGGCGAAACGGCGGCATGCTGCGCGTCGCCGGCGCCATTCTGGAGCGCGGACTCGATACCAGCCCAAAGTACAATGAGCGGCGACGCTCGGTCCCCGGCCGCGCTCAACTGTTTTCGGATCCTAGCCAATGAATGTTCCCGCCGATACTCCCGTCACGCCGCGGCGTCGTCCCCGGAACCTGGCTCAGGGGCTGGTCGAGAGCATCACGGAACGCATCCGTGGCGGGGACATCCGGCCCGGTGAAAAATTGCCGACGGAATCCGAGATCATGCGCCAGTTCGGCGTCAGCCGTACGGTGGTGCGCGAAGCCCTGTCGCGACTGCAGGCTTCGGGCCTGGTAGAGACGCATCACGGCGTGGGGACATATGCGCTGGAGCCCAGCGGCGGCGGGGATTTCCGCGTGGATCCTGCCGACATCGCCACGGTGCGCGATGTGCTGGTGCTGTTGGAGCTGCGCATCTGCCTGGAAAGCGAGGCTGCCGGCCTGGCTGCGGCCAGGCGCAGCCCGGAGCAGTTGCATGAGATGCGGCGCGCGCTGGAGGCCTTCAAGAGCGCGCTGGAAAACGACGGGGACACCGTCACGCCGGACTTCCAGTTCCATCTGCTGGTCGCGCAAGCCACGGACAACCGCTATTTCGCGGATCTGATGTCGCATCTGGGTTCGGCCATCATTCCACGCACGCGGATCAATTCGGCGAAGTTCGCACACGAGGACCGCGCCGCCTACCTGGCGCGTGTGAACCTCGAGCACGAAGACATCTACAGTGCGATCCAGCGCCAGGACGCGGAGGCCGCGCGCGCAGCCATGCGCACGCATCTGAGCAACAGCCGCGAGCGGCTGCGGCGCGCCCAGTAAGAGCGGCCGCGGGATCGTCCCAAACCGCGTTAACCTTTGCGCGTTTTTCAATTTCGAACCACGAGGCGGCATGGCTCTGCTCGGCATATACAGCGGCATTCTTTCATCTGAGCAGGCGTTGCGGCGCCAGGGGGAGATGCTCGCATGCGCCGTCTGACTCTGCGGTTCATCATTGCGGTCCTGGCGCTGCTGACGCTGTCGCGGCTGGGGCTGGCCTTCTGGATGTGGGACCGGGTGGAGGCGGCAGGGGGGCTGGGGCCGCTGCTGCTGGGCGGCCTGCGCATCGACGTCTGCCTGATGTCCATGGTGATCGCGCTGCCGGCGGTGTTTTCGCCCTGGTTCGGGCATCGGCCGCTGGCCGCCCGCATCACCGCCTGGTGGTTCCGCGCCTGGTGGATGCTGTTCGTGCTGCTGGAGGTTTCCACGCCGCAGTTCATCGCGGAATACGATACGCGGCCAAACCGGCTTTATTTCATCTATCTGCTCAATCCGAAGGAAGTCGGTTCGATGCTGTGGCAGGGCTACAAGGGCGTGCTGCTGGCGGCCTTTGTGGTGCTGGTGCTGGCGGCCTGGCTGTCGGTCCGCCTGTTTCCGACCCGCACGCGCGATCCCTTCATGTCGTGGTGGAAACGGCCGGTGGCTTCATTCGTGATCCTGGCGCTGGTGTTCTTGGGCGCGCGCGGCACGCTGGAGCATCGTCCGATCAATCCGGCCAAGGTTGCCTACAGTTCGGACGCCATGGTCAACGCGCTGGCGCTGAATTCGCTGTATAGCGTGTTCGATGCCGCCTACCGCATGCGCGATGAGCGTTCCTCGGCCGCGATGTATCCCAGGATGGCTGTGGACGAAATGAATGCCATTGTGCGTGAGAAGGCGGGACTGACGGGGGCGCCGCTGGATGCGCGCTATCCCAGCCTGCATGAGCAGAAGGCGACGGTGCGCCGGGACAAGCCGCTGAATCTGGTCATCATCCTGCAGGAAAGCCTGGGCGCGCAGTATGTGGGCAGCCTGGGCGGGCGTGACCTGACGCCCAATATCGACCGGCTGGGCAAGGAAGGCTGGATGTTCCACCGTGCCTATGCGACGGGCACGCGTTCGGTGCGGGGCATCGAGGCGGTGACGGCGGGGTTCCTGCCCAGCGTGGCCGACGCGGTGG
This sequence comes from Achromobacter aegrifaciens, assembly GCF_902859735.1. Classification (GTDB taxonomy): domain Bacteria; phylum Pseudomonadota; class Gammaproteobacteria; order Burkholderiales; family Burkholderiaceae_B; genus Achromobacter; species Achromobacter aegrifaciens. Next base: position 876,189 of record NZ_CADIJY010000001.1, read on the forward strand.
TGAAGCTGCCGCGTTCGCAGACGGGTTTCTTCACGCTGGCGCAGGTGTTGGGCAAGCATGGCTACCATTCGCGTTTCGTGTACGGGGGCGAGTCGCACTTTGACAATATGCGGGCCTTTTTCCTGGGCAACGGTTTCGATGAAATAGTGGATCGTCCCAAGTTCGTGAATCCGGTGTTCGAGGGGTCGTGGGGAGCGTCGGACGAGGACATGTTCAATCAGGTGGACCGGCTGCTGCGCGCGGATGGCGACAAGCCGGTGTTCACGCTGGCATTCTCGGTGACGAACCATTCGCCGTGGGAGTATCCGGAAGGGCGCATCAAGCCGGTGGGCGATCCGGCGACGGTGGATAACACTGTGCGCTATGCGGACTGGGCGCTGGGGCAGTTCTTCGACAAGGCGCGCAAGGCGCCGTACTGGGACAACACGGTGTTCCTGGTGATTGCAGATCACGATTCGCGTGTTTACGGTTCCATTCCGGTGCCGGTGCGGCATTTCCAGATTCCTGCGCTGATTCTGGGGGCGGGGATTGCGCCTCGGCAGGATGAACGGTTGGTCAGCCAGATCGATATGGCGCCTACCATGCTGTCCTTGATGGGCCTGGACAATGTGAATCCGATGCTGGGCGTGGACCTGACGCAGCGGGATCCTGATCGGGCGATGATGCAGTACGCGGATAATTTCGGGTATCTGCGGGGGGATCAGCTGCTGGTGCTGGAGCCTTCGAAGGCGCCGCGGCAGTTCAGGTATGAGGCTGCGCCTGTGGGGCGGGATGAGGTTTATGCGCCGGTGGAACCTTTGGATCCTCGGCTCTCGGAAGAGGCTTTGGCGCATGCTTTGTGGGCTAGTTGGGCTTATCGGGAAGAGCGGTATCGGTTGCCTTGATGGCGGCGTGGTTTGTGCGGGATGCTGCTGGTTCTTAAGACGCTTGGAGCGTTGGGGGCCTGGGGCGCGCGGGGCAACGATTGCGGTCCGGAGCCTTCGCTCCGGACTTCCCCGTCGTCATCTTCGTCAAGGCCTTCGGCCTTTCCTTCAGATTCCCTCGGGCTTATCGACGCCCCGCGCGCCCCAGGCCCCCAACGCCCCAAGCTTCGGTTTTTGAAACTTTACCGTCGCGGGGGTGGGTGGTTTGCTTGGCGTGCTTGCCGCGGGCGGCGGGGCGGTGGAAGATTTTGCGGTGCCCGCTCGATCAGGCCGCCCGGGCGGCCTGATCGAGCATACGCGGTGTCTTGCGCTGTGTTGCCGTGGGTGGTGGCGCTGTGCGCTGATCGTGGCTTGATTCTGCGCAAGTCGAGTTTTTGCTGAAGGTAGGAAACTGGCGCATGACTTTTCCTGAATCGTCTTCCGGGGCTGGCCGCGCTGCGCCTGCCCAATCAAACAAATCCAGTGCTCGCGCGCCTGCGCGCCGTCGCGTGTTGCCATTGCCGCGTGGACGTTTCGCCTGGGTGACGGGCGTTATCAGCACCGTCTGGCTGGCGCTCAACACGGTGTTCTGGTGCCTGCTGCTGTTCCCGCTGGCCTTGTTGAAGCTGCTGCTGCCATTCGCGGCGGTCAGGCGGGGTGTCGATCCCGTGCTCAACGGCATTGCCACGGCCTGGGTGTCCTGCAACGCCGGATGGCTGGCGCGGATCCAGGATGTGCCCTGGGATGTACAGGGCAATGACGGCCTGCGCTATGCGGACTGGTATCTGGTGAACTGCAATCACCAGTCCTGGGTGGATATCTTCGTGTTGCAGCAGTCGCTGAACCGGCGTATTCCGTTGCTGAAGTTCTTCCTGAAGCAGCAGCTGATCTATGTGCCGGTGATCGGGCTGGCGTGGTGGGCGCTGGATTTTCCGTTCATGAAGCGCCACGGCAAGGCGGCGTTGCGCCGCAATCCGGATTTGGGGCGGCAGGATCAGGAGACTGCGCGGCGGGCCTGCGCGAAGTTCTCGCTGGTGCCGACCAGCGTGATGGTATTTGCTGAAGGGACGCGTTTCAGTCCTGCCAAGCGCGATGCGCAAGGATCGCCGTATCGGCATCTGCTCAAGCCCAAGGCGGGTGGACTGGCGGTGGCGTTGAATGCGATGGGCAAGCGGTTTCGTTCGATGATAGACGTGACGATCGTCTATCCGGATGGTGCGCCCAGCTTCTGGGATCTGGCCTGCGGTCGTGCGGGGCAGGTGCTGGTGCGCATGCGGCAGTTGCCGGTGCCGCCGGAGTTTTGCGAAGGCAACTACTCCGGCGACAAGGCGTTCCGTACGACCTTTCACCACTGGCTGGGCCAGCAGTGGCAGGCCAAGGACGATGAGATCGAGGCGTTGACGGCGCCCGCCAGGGCGGGCGCCGGCGCGGACTAGGCGCGGATCAGGCGCGGGCGGGCAGCACGGTGCCGGAGCAGGCGCCGAAGCCGATGCGCGGATAGCCTGCCTTCACGCATTCGGCGCGGATGATGACCTGGTCGCCATCCTGCAGGAAGGTGCGCTTTTCGCCCCAAGGCAGGTCGATGGGATTCTTGCCGCCGTTGCACAGTTCCAGCAGCGAGCCGGCTTCCGAAGGTTGCGGGCCGGACAGGGTGCCGGTGCCCAGCATGTCGCCGGGTTGCAGGTTGCAGCCGTTGACGGTGTGGTGGGTGATCAGCTGCGCCACGTTCCAGTAGGCATCGCGGAAGTTGCTGCGCGACAGGAAGGCCGGCGGCTGCTTGTCGGCGCGCGATTTTTCGGTGGTCAGCAGGACTTCCATCTGCACGTCGAAGGCGCCCTTGGCGCGGTTCGCATCGGATGCCAGGTAGGGCAGGGGCTGCGGTTCGGACGGGCCGCGCATCCACTGCGTGCGGAACGGTTCCAGCGCTTCCATGGTGACGACCCAGGGCGAGATCGTGGAGGCGAAGTTCTTGGCCAGGAAGGGGCCCAGGGGCTGGTATTCCCAGGCCTGGATGTCGCGCGCCGACCAGTCGTTCAGGATGCACAGGCCGAACACGTGCGATTCGGCGTCGGCCAGGGGGATGCGGTCGCCCTGGGCGTTGCCGGTGCCGACGAAGATGCCCAGTTCCAGTTCGTAGTCCAGGCGGGCGCAGGGGCCGAACTGCGGCGCTTCGCCTTCATTGGCGGGACGGGTCTGGCCGACGGGGCGGGGGAACTTCTGATCCACGCCGATGCTGGAGGCGCGGCCGTGGTAGCCGATGGGCACCCACTTGTAGTTCGGCAACAGGGGATTGTCGGGGCGGAATTGCTTGCCCACGGCGGTGGCGTGGTGCACCGAGATGTAGAAGTCGGTGTAGTCGCCGATGCGGGCGGGCGTGGTGTATTCGGCGTCGGCTTGCGCGACGAGCAGGGGCTCGACCGTGCCGCGCAGGGCAGCGCCTTCGCGCAGTGCGCGCGACAGCGCCAGGCGCAGGGCGCTCCAGTGGGCCTGGCCCAGGGCCATCAGGTCGTTCAGGCTGTCCGTGGCGCACGCGGCCAGGGCTTCCGCTGCCAGGCCCTCGAAGGGCTGTTTGGCGGCCAGCGCGGCCAGGTCCAGGATCTGGTCGCCGATGGCCACGCCGGGGCGGAACGACTCCGTCGAACCCTTGCGGCGGAAGGTGGCATAGGGCAGGTTCTGCACCGGGAAATCCGACTCGCCGGTGTTGGCGCTGGCGATCCAGCTCTTCAGGGACGGGTCGTGGGTTTCGTTGATGGTGGTCATGGCTGCGTGTCTCTTTCAGTGTGGTTATGCGGTGGCCGGGCGTCAGGCGCCGGAAATTACAAATGCCAAGCGGCGATGAGCTTGCGCTCATCGCCGCGGGCGTGGATGGCAGAAGGCCTGCGCGTCACGCCTTGCTGGGGTCGAAATGCTTGGCGATGCCCTGCCAGCACCGGTAGTAGTCGCCTTGCAATTCTACCGAGGCCAGCGCCTGCTCCGTGGGGCGGATGACGCGCCGCGTCTCGAACATGAAGGCCATCGTGTCGCGGATGTAGTGGGCCTTGCTGGTATCGGCGTGCGAGGCCTTTTCGAAAGTCTCGGCGTCGGGGCCGTGGCCGCTCATGCAGTTGTGCAGGCTGGCGCCGCCCGGCGCGAAACCGTCGGCCTTGGCGTCGTAGACGCCCTGGATCAGCCCCATGAATTCGCTGGCGATGTTGCGGTGGAACCAGGGCGGACGGAAGGTGTTCTCCATGGCCAGGATGCGCGGCGGGAAGATCGCAAAATCCATGTTGGCCGTTCCCGGGGTGTCCGACGGCGCGGTCAGCACCGTGAAGATCGAGGGATCCGGATGGTCGTAGCTGATGGAGCCGACGGTGTTGAAGTTGCGCAGGTCGTACTTGTACGGCGCATGCGTGCCGTGCCAGGCCACCACGTTCAACGGCGAATGGTCGATGGAAGCGCGCCAGAAGCCGCCCGTGAACTTGGCGATGAGTTCGAAGTCGCCTTCGAGGTCTTCGTACCAGGCCACCGGGGTCTTGAAGTCGCGGGCATTGGCCAGGCAGTTCGAGCCGATGGGGCCCAGCTCCGGCAGGCGCATGGCCGCGCCGAAGTTTTCCAGCATGTAGCCGCGCGCGTTGCCGTCCAGCAGTTCAACGCGGAAGCGCACACCGCGCGGGATGACGGCGATTTCCAGCGGTTCCAGGTCGATCAGGCCCAGCTCCGTGGCCAGGCGCAGGCGGCCTTCCTGCGGCACCAGCAGCAGTTCGCCGTCGGCGTTGTAGAAGTAGCGCCCTTGCATCGAACGGTTGGCCGCATACAGGTGGATGCCTACGCCGCTGAGTTCGTCGGGGCCGCCGTTGCCGCCCCAGGTCTTCACGCCTTCCAGGAAGTCGGTGGGGGCGGCGGGGATGGGCAACGGGCTCCAGCGCAACTGATTGGGCGTGACGGGACCTTGGCCGAAGGTGCTTTGCCAGCCGGCGGCGCCGTCAAAGGCCTCGAACGGCTTGTGCTGCGCGCCGGGACGGATGCGGTAGAGCCAGGAGCGGCGGTTTTCGCTGCGCGGCGCGGTGAAGGCGGTGCCGGACAACTGCTCGGCGTACAGGCCGTAGGGGCATTGCTGCGGCGAATTGCGGCCCAGCGGCAGCGCGCCGGGCAGGGCTTCGGTAGCGCAACTGTTGCCGAAGCCGGTCTGGTATTGCAGTTCCATGGATTCCTCCTGAGCGGCGGCGCGGTGCTTGGCCGCGCGGCCTGGTGCGGGTGGCTCGTGCGGAAGGTTTCCGGAGCCCATATGGCATTGTCGGAAAAAATCCCCGCTACGGCTATGGGAATGCAAAAATAGAGACTATAAATTTTGTGAATAGTAGGGGGGCGTATGGCCGAGCTGCGCGATGTCGATCTGAATCTGCTGCTGTTGTTCCAGCATCTGCTGGAGGACCGCAATCTGTCGGCCGTGGCGCGGCGCATGGACCTGTCGCAACCCGCGGTCAGCAACGCGCTGCGCCGCCTGCGCGAAGCATTCGGCGACGATCTGTTCGTGCGCACGGCGCAGGGCATGCTGCCCACGCCGCGCGCGCAGCGCCTGGCGGGCCCAGTCAGCGAGGCGTTGACCATGTTGTCGCAGGCCCTGAAAGACCAGGACGTCTTCGATGCCGCCACCAGCACCCGCCGCTTCCGGGTGGCGATGACGGACGTGGGCGAAATTCACTTCATGCCGCGCCTGATGGAAGTCTGCGTGCAGGTGGCGCCGCAGGTGCGCATCGATTCGGTGCGGGTGCAGGGACCGGATCTGCCGCGGGAAATGGAGGCGGGGCGGGTGGATCTGGCGATCGGCGCATTCGATGAAATGGGGGCGGGTACGCTACAGCGCATGCTGTTCCGCCAGGGCTATGCGACCCTGTTCCGGCAGGCGCATCCGACGGCGCACGCCGGCATGAGCCTCAAGGCCTTCCGGGCCGAGCGCCACCTCATCGTGTCGCGCGCGGCGCCCTATGGGCAGGTCAACCAGTCCATGGAACGCGCCGGCGTCGATCTGGCCGAGCATTTCAGCGTGCCGCATTTTTCGGCCGTGCCCTACATCGTCAGCGCGACCGACCTGCTGGCCACCGTGCCCGAAAAACTTGCCGCCAGCGCCGCGCCGCCATTCGGCCTGCGCTACATGACGCCGCCGATAAGAGTGCCGGCGCTGCAGACCAACATGTACTGGCAGCGCCGGGTGGACCGCGACAGCGGCAACCAATGGCTGCGCGCGTTGATCGTCAATGCGTTCGCGGTCGGGGCGTGAAGGGAACTACGGCGCCACGGACGCCCGCGCTTGCCGCAGCGCCTCGCGCAGCACTTCCATGTCGCCCAGGTGGTTGGCCAGCAACAGGATCAGCGCCGCGTTGAGCTCCTGGCTTTGCTCGTTGGTGAGGTCGCGGTGGGTCTCGATCAGCGCTTCGTAGAAGTCGTCAGGCGAGACCAGGTTGGTTTCGGTAATCAGCATGATGGAGTGATCTCGAAGTTCAGGCCCGGCCCGTGGCGCGGCTGACGGCCGCGGTGACGGCGCCGGCGTCGAAGGCGCGCCAGCGGGCGGTGATGTGCTGGTCGGGGCGGATCAGGTAGGCCGTGCCGGCTTGCGCGTCATAGCGCTTGCCCAGGCAGCCTTCGCGGTCCGTGACGGACGCCAGCTCGTTGGGCAGCGCGGACAGATCGCATTGCGGGCTGGCGACCAGCACGGCCTTGACCGGCACAGGCGCCATGCGCAGCGCCTGGAGGGCAAGCAGCGTGTTGCGGTCGGGCAGGGCGTCGCCACAGAAGAACGCCAGCACGAATTCACCGTCCAATTGCGCCAGCCACCAATCTTGCGCGTTCACGGGCGCGTCCAGCGCCACCGCGCCCGGCACCATGCGGCCGCTGAAGGCGTCGGTGTCCGGCGTGTTCAGCGGCGAGCCGGTGTAGGTCGCGGGCAGCGACAGGCGGCCGCTGTTGACCAGCGAGCGCGCGAACGGATGGGTCTTGGCCAGGTTCAGCACCGCGTTGCGGAAATTGCGGCTGATGTCGCTCTTGGGCGTGATGAAATCGGTGGCGCGCGACGAATTCAGGATGTTCTCGTCGGCGGCGTATTCGCGTTCGACGGCGTAGCTGTCGATCAGTGTCTCGGGCGCCTGGCCGGCCAGCACCAGCTTCAGTTTCCAGGCCAGGTTCTCCGCGTCCTGCACGCCGCTGTTGGCGCCGCGGGCGCCGAACGGCGATACGCGGTGCGCGGAGTCGCCGGCGAAGACGACGCGGCCGTGGCGGAACTTGTCCATGCGTTCGCACGCGAAGGTATAGACGCTGACCCATTCCAGCTCGAAGCGAGCGTCGGGGCCCAGCAGTGCGCGGATGCGCGGCAGCACGTTTTCAGGCTTGACGGCCTCGACCGGGTCGGCGTTCCAGCCCAGCTGGAAGTCGATGCGCCAGACATTGTCGGGCTGGCGGTGCAAGAGCACGGACTGGTTGGGATGGAAGGGCGGGTCGAACCAGAACCAGCGCTCGGTCGGGAAGTCCGCCTGCATCTTGACGTCGGCGATGAGGAAGCGGTCGCGGAAGATGCGGCCGTGGCTTTCCTGGCCGATCAGCTTGCGCACCGGCGAACGCGCGCCGTCGCAGGCGATCAGCCAGTCGGCATGCAAGGCATACGCGCCGTCCGGGGTTTCCACGTTCAGGACCACGCCGTCATCGCGCTGCTCCAGGCCGACAACTTTGTTCTTCCAGCGCAGATCGATGTTGGGCTCCTGGCGCGCCTGCTCGTACAGATAGCCTTCGGCGTAGTACTGCTGCAGGTTGATGAAGGCCGGGCGGCGATGGCCGGGTTCGGGCAGCAGGTCGAAGCGCCAGACTTCCTGCTCACGGAAGAAGACCTTGCCCACGTTCCAGGACACGCCCTTGTCGATCATGCGTTGACCCACGCCCAGGCGGTCCCAGATCTCCAGCGTGCGCTTGGAGAAACAGATGGCGCGGGAGCCGGTCGACAGGCGGAAGTCGTCGTCCAGCACCACCACGCGCACGCCCTGGCGCGCCAGGTCCAGCGCCGTGGTCAGACCGACCGGGCCGGCTCCCACCACCACCACCTGATGGCGCGCCAGCTCGCTGGCGGCCTGGTCGGCGTGTTTTTCATAGGCGAATTCCATCGCCTGAAAGTCGATGTCTCCCACGGTTGTCTCCTGTGTGGGTCATATTGTTTTTATGTCACGAAGCCGCGCGCCGCCTTGCGGCGCGCGATTCCGGTTGGTGCTCGGATGGGCCGTTGGCGGCCCGCCGGGATCAGCCTTCCAGCTGCGCCCACATCTCCAGATCGCGCTTGTCGGTCCAGATGCGCGGGTGGGTGTAGCCGGTGGCCTCGTCATAGGCGCGCGACACGTCGAACGGCATGCAGTGGTCGAAGATCACCCAGTCGCTGTAGCGCGGCTTCATGAAGTCGTAGACCTCGCGGTAGATGGTCTTCAGGTCCTTGCCCTCGGCCACGCCGCGGTTCACCGCGCCGTACAGGTCGGTCAGGAAGGCGCGCGTGCCGGCCAGGCCCTGGCGGACTTCGGTGGCGTTCTTCAGCGCGGGGCCGCGGCCCGGGACCATTTTTTCGGCTTCGAAGCCAGACAGCGCGTCCAGCGTGCTGGGCCAGTCGCGGAAGTAGGCGTCGCCGCAGTAGGGGGTGGACTGGTATTCGACCAGGTCGCCAGCGAACAGGATCTTCTGCTCGGGCAACCAGGCGATGGTGTCGCCCTTGGTGTGGCCGCGGCCCACTTGCAGCAGCTTGACTTCCAGGTTGCCCAGGTTGACCGTCATTTCGCCCTTGAACGTCATCGTCGGCCAGACCAGGCCCGGCGGAATCGATTCGGCGTTGCGGAACAGGCGGGGGAAGCGGCCGATTTCGCTGGCCTTGTCCTGTTCGCCGCGTTCGGCGATCAGGTCGTAGGTGTCGCGGCTGGCCAGGATTTCCTGGGCGTTATAGGCCGACGCGCCGAACACGCGCACGGCGTGGTAATGCGACAGCAGGATGTACTTGATGGGCTTGTCCGTGACTTCGCGGATGCGGCGGATCACGTCCTGTGCCATGACAGGGGTGGCCTGGGTGTCGACCACCATGACGGCCTCGTCGCCGATGATCACGCCCGTGTTGGGATCGCCTTCGGCCGTGTAGGCATAGGCGTTGTCGGACAGTTTTTCGAACGAGACGACCTTGTCGTCCAGGTCGGCGTGCGAGGCGAATTGCTTGCTCATGGAGGCTCCTTCCACTTTTATAGGAATAGGGTGTGTGGAAGGAATATAGCTCGACGTTAGTTTTCGTGCAATACGTTTGCTATAAACAAATGGTCTTGTTTTTACAGGGATTTCCCCCGGATTTCCGGGGCGGCAGCGGTCAATTCCTTTGGCATTTCGGGCAATAGTAGGTGGCGCGCTGGCCTTGGACGATGCGCCGTATCGGGGTGGCGCAGACGCGGCAGGGCAGACCCTCGCGTTCGTAGACGGCGGCGTGGATCTCGAAGTAGGCGCCTGGTTCGCCGGTGGCTCCAACGTAGTCCCGCAGTGTGCTGCCGCCGGAGGTCAGGGCATCGGCCAGGGTGGCGCGCACCATGTCGGCCAGGCGCTCGCAGCGGGCGGGCGACAGTTTGTTGGCTGGCGTCTTGGGATTGATTCGGGCGCGGAACAGGCTTTCCGACGCATAGATATTGCCCACGCCCACCACCGCCATGCCGGCCAGCAGCACCTGCTTGATGGCGGCGCTGTGGTTCTTGAAATGGCGGTGCAGCCAGGCGCCGTCGAACCGTGGATCGAAGGGTTCGATGCCCAGCTTGGCCAGCAGGGGGTGGGCTTCGATGGGGCCGTCGGATTCGGGGTGCCACAGCACCGCGCCAAAGCGCCGCGGGTCATGCAGGCGCAGCACGGCCTGTTCGAAGATCCATTCGACATGGTCGTGCTTGCGCAGGAATTCACCAGGCGCGACGCTGCGCAGCGACCCCGACATGCCCAGATGCACGATCTGGGTGCCGTGTTCGAATCGCAGCAGCAGGTACTTGCCGCGGCGCGCGCATTCCAGCACGGCGCGGCCGGCGACCAGCGACGGCAGATCCTGCGGGATCGGCCAGCGCATGCGGGATTCGTGGATGACCAGGCGCGTGAGCGTCCGGCCGGTGATGACGGCGTCGATTCCCCGACGCGTGGTTTCGACTTCAGGCAGTTCCGGCATGAGCCAGTGTAAGATCATTAATTGCGTGTACGAAGATTGTGCCATCAACCGGACGGGCCGCGTGAAGTCGTCTTTCAAACCTATAAACATCGGGATCGCCGCGCTAGCGCTTGCGCTGGCAGCAATACTGACCCCGCCGGCCCAGGCCGCCGACAGCCGGACGCGCGATGCGACCGGGCCCAGGATGGCGCCCCAGAGCCGCCACCCTGAAACCGAAGTCATACGGCTGCGCCCCGGGCAGTTGCCCTATGTCTCGCTGACCGCGGACATTTTTTATCGCGTGCTCGCCTCCGAGATCGCCGCGCAGCGCGGCATGTACGGTTCCGCGGCTACCACCATGCTGGGCCTGGCGCGGGATACCGGCGATCCACGCCTGGCCCGCCGCGCCCTCGAATTCCAACTGGCCGGCGGCAACCTGCCCGGCGCCCTGGACGCCGCGCGGGTCTGGGCGCGCCTGTCTCCCAACGACGTCGAGGCCAGTTCCACCGAGCTGGCGCTGGCCGCCGCCAACGGCCAGACCAAGGGCCTGTCGCAGGCCCTGCGCAACCGCATCGATTCCTCGCGCGACAAGCCAGCCGCCATCGGCCAGGCCCTGGCCGTGCTGAGCCGCCTGAACGACCGCCGCCTCGCCCTGCGCATCCTCGACGAATCCCTGAGCGACAGCGTGCGCAAGCTGCCGGCAGCGCACCTGGCGCTGGCTGACGTGGCTTCCGCCTCGGGCGACTACACCCGTGCCGCGCAGGAGTCGCGCGCGGCCCTGGCGGCGGATCCCAAGTCGGAACCCGCGGCCCTGCGCGTGCTGGAATACGGCTACAAAGTGGACCCGCAGCGCGCGCAGACCGAGGCGCGCGCCTATATCGCCCGCAATCCCAACGCCCGCAAGGTGCGCCTGATGCTGGCCGGCCAGTTGGCCGACAGCGGCGACTACAACGGCGCGCTGGCTGAATTGCAGGCCATGTCGCGCCGTTCGCCGGAAGATTTCGACCTCCTGTTCATGCAGGCGCAACTGGCCTACAAGGCCGGGCAATTGCCGCAGGCCAAGAGCCTGTTGCAACAGTATCTGGACGTGCAGCAGCAACGCCAGCGCGCGACCGTCCCGGGCGCAACCGATGCCGGCGCCGCCGCGGCCGACGCCCATGTCTTGCTGGCCCGCATCGCCGAAGACCAGGGCCATTACGACGACGCCATTGCTGAACTGGGCCGTATCGACGATCCGACGCTGCGCTACTCGGTGCGCATGCGCCAGGCCGCCTTGCGCGCCAAGAGCGGTCGCATTGACGACGCGCTGGCCATGATCGACGCCGCCGGACCGCAGGACGAGGAAGAGCGTACGCTGGGCGTATTGACCAAGGCCCAGATCCTGCGCGACGCCGACCGCGTGCAGCAGGCTGTGTCGGTATTGGAAGCGGCCGATCAGGCGCTGCCCGACACGGTCGAGATCAAGTACGAACTGGCCATGCTGTACGAACGCCAGAACCGTCTGGCCGACCTCGAACGCATGCTGCGCCAGGTCATCGCGCTGGACCCTGATCATGCGCATGCCTACAACGCGCTGGGCTACACGCTGGCCGATCACAACCAGCGCCTGCCCGAGGCCCTGGATCTGATCACGCAAGCGCTGGAGCTCGCGCCCAACGATCCGTTCATCCTCGACAGCATGGGCTGGGTCAAGTACCGCATGGGCGATTCCGCAGCGGCCGCCGACTACCTGCGGCGCGCCTACAGTGTGCGTCCGGAAGCAGATATCGCAGCCCACCTGGCCGAGGTTCTCTGGGCCCAGGGCAAGCGCGACCAGGCCGTCGAGTTGCTGCGCGCCGCGGTGGCCAAGGATCCCAAGAACAAGACTGTTCAGGACGTGGCCAAGCGCCTGGGGATCAGCCTGTGACCGCAGTGTTTCAACGTGCGCTCGGCGCCGCCGCGCCGCTGCGCTGGTTCCTGATGGCAATGCTGGCGGCGACGCTGGCGGCCTGCACCACGCCCAAACCGATCGAAGGCGCCAGCGCCGACGCGTTCTCGCGCATCGGCCGCTTCGCCATTACCGTCAACGAGGAAAGCGGCAAGCAGAACGCCGTGCAGGGCGGCTTCTCGTGGTCGGACGATGGCCGCCACTATGTGCTGGACCTGACCAACCCGCTGGGTTCGACCGAGGCTCGGGTGGAAGGACGGCCCGGCGCGGCCAGCCTGACCAAGGCCGACGGCACCCGCCTGGTCGCCGACAATCCCGATGCCCTGGCCGCGGAAGCGCTGGGCAGCAGCATGCCCGTGTCCGGGCTGCGTGACTGGCTGCGGGGCAAGCTGGCGGCCACGCCCGAAGCGACCGAAGTGTCGCGCGACGAACTGGGTCGCCTGGCGGCTTTTGAGCAGGGCGGCTGGCGCGCGCGGCTCTCACGTTACGACACGCTAGGTCCCCAATTGCTGGTGTTGGAACGCCAGGAGCCGGGCCGGCGCATCATGCTGCGTCTGATCGTCAATCAGCCTTGAATGGCGGGCCGTCTTGGCCCGGAATCAGCGGTCGCCCGGTAAAATCGGGCGACCGCTTTTTTTTTGTTTGTTCAGCCGTGACTCTCTACGACGTACCCGCTCCCGCCAAGCTCAATCTGTTCCTGCACGTCGTAGGCCGGCGCGCCGACGGCTATCACCTGCTGCAAACCGCCTTCCGCTTTATCGACCTGTGCGACACCTTGCATTTCGATGTGCGCGCCGACGGCGTCATCAGCCGCGCCACGGAGCTGCCTGGCGTGCCCGAAGAGCAGGATCTGACCTTGCGCGCGGCGCATGCGCTGCAGCGGGCCACGGGTACGAAGCAGGGCGTGCAGATTGGCCTGGAAAAGCGCATCCCGCAAGGCGGCGGCCTGGGCGGCGGCTCCAGCGATGCGGCATCTGTGCTGATCGCGCTGAACAAGTTGTGGAATACCGGGCTGTCGCGGCGCGAACTTATGGAGCTGGCCTTGCCTCTGGGCGCCGATGTGCCCGTGTTTGTCTTCGGTCAATCCGCATTCGCCCAGGGTGTAGGCGAAGACCTGACGGCGGTGACGCTGCCGGATCGTGCATATCTGGTGGCGCAGCCGGACGCCAGCGTGCCCACGCCACAAATATTTTCCGCACCTGATTTGACAAGAGATTCTTCTTCCATCACAATAGCGGTCTTTCTTGCTTCGCCTACTTCCCGCTTCGGCAGGAATGATTTGGAGCCGGTGGTCTACCGCCTTTACCCAGAAGTGCTTGGGGCATCGCGGTGGCTTGCTGAGCAGGAGGTCCTTCGTGGAACTCCAGTTCGCATGTCGGGATCTGGCGCGTGTTTATTCGCCGAATTTTCCGAACTCTCCGAAGCCGTTTTGGCAGAAGCAGAAATATCCGCTATAATGCGCGGCGCTGATAAAACATTCAGCCAAACGCATCCACGGTTTCGGTTAGTGCAGGCATGTACTGGGTTAGCTGAACATCCGTTGCGGAATTGGATTGCAAGATAGTTGGGGAGTCGCCAAGCTGGTTAAGGCACCGGATTTTGATTCCGGCATGCGAAGGTTCGAATCCTTCCTCCCCAGCCAACCGAATACATAAAAAAGCTGTTGAACACGCCTGTAAGACACTGGCCCGGGTTCAGCAGCTTTTTTATTTTCCGGGTCCGCTGGTGCATTACCTCGCATCATCTCGTTAGTGTCTTAAAACGACCATCGCATCATCCATCATGGCAAACGATAGCTTCATGATTTTCACGGGCACCGCCAATACTCGGCTGGCCGTGGACGTAGTCAACCACCTCGATATGTCCCTGGGCAAGATGACCGTCGGTCGCTTCTCGGACGGCGAAGTGATGGTCGAGATCAACGAGAATGTGCGCGGCAAGGACGTCTTCGTCCTGCAGCCCACCTGTGCCCCCACCAACGACAACCTGATGGAAATCATGGTGATGGTCGATGCCTTGCGCCGCGCTTCCGCTGGCCGCATCACCGCCGCCATTCCCTATTTCGGCTATGCCCGCCAGGACCGCCGCCCGCGCTCGGCGCGCGTGGCCATCTCGGCGAAGGTCGTGGCCAACATGCTGCAAGTGGCTGGCGTCGACCGCGTCCTGACGATGGACCTGCACGCCGACCAGATCCAGGGTTTCTTCGATATTCCCGTGGACAACATCTACGCGGGTCCGATCCTGCTGGGCGACATCTGGCGCCGCAATTTCTCGAACCTGGTCGTCGTGTCCCCGGACATCGGCGGCGTGGTGCGGGCCCGCGCGCTGGCCAAACAGCTGGAAGCCGATCTGGCCATCATCGACAAGCGCCGTCCGCGCGCCAACGTGTCGGAAGTGATGAACATCATCGGTGAAGTCGACGGCCGCACCTGCATCATCATGGACGACATGGTCGACACCGCCGGCACGCTGTGCAAGGCGGCCCAGGCCCTGAAGGACCGCGGCGCCGGCGCCGTTTACGCCTATTGCACGCACCCCGTGCTGTCGGGCGGCGCCATCGACCGCATCGAAGCGTCGGAACTGGACGAACTGGTCGTCACCGACACCATTCCGCTCTCCGAGCAAGGCCAGGCCAGCGGCAAGATCCGCCAGCTGTCGTGCGCCGCGCTGCTGGGCGAGACCATCCTGCGTATCTCGAACGCGGAATCGGTCAGCTCGCTGTTCGTCGATTAAGACGTAGCGGCCCTCGGACGGGTAGTCCGGATACAGAGTTTTGCGCCTTGCTGGTCGCGGCAAGGCGCAACAAACACGGCGCGCATTTCGCGTGCCGTGCACTAATCGGCGAAGTCTCTTCGCCATTTATTGTTTTTGGAGTTTTCCATGAAATTCAATGCCACTGCGCGTAGCGTCCAGGGTTCGAGTGCGAGCCGCCGCCTGCGCCGCGCGGGCCGCGTTCCCGCCATCGTTTATGGCGGTACGGCTGCCCCCCTGAACATCGAACTCGACCACAACGAGATCTACCACGCCCTGCGCAAGGAAGAATTCCACGCGTCGATCCTGCAAATGGCGCTGGAAGGCGCAGCCAAGGAAGAGCAAGTCCTGCTGCGTTCGGTTCAATGGCACGCCTACAAGCCGCAAGTCCTGCACGTGGACTTCCAGCGCGTGGACGCCAACCAGGCCCTGCACACCAAAGTCCCGTTCCACTTCATCAACGCTGAAGTCTCGCCGGCCGTGAAGCTGGGCGGCGCCATCATCAGCCACGTCCTGACCGAACTGGAAATCACCTGCCTGCCGGCAGCGCTGCCCCAGTTCATCGAAGTGGACCTGAAGGACCTGCTGCCTGGCGCTTCGGTCCACCTGGCCGACATCAAGCTGCCCAAGGGCGTGACGTACGTGCCCCACGGCGGTGACGCCAACCCGCTGCTGGCCGCCACGGCCGTGGTCAAGGGCGGCGCTGCCGCCGACGAAGGCGCTGCCGAAGCTCCGGCCGCCTAAGTTCTGCCGGAAAGCCCTCGGGCTTTCCACGGCTGGTACCCGAAACCCTGCGTGTGCATTTGCATGCGCAGGGTTTTTTGGTTTAAACACCCCCATCATGTCTACTCCTATACGCCTCATCGTCGGACTGGGTAACCCCGGCCCTGACTACGAAACGACCCGGCATAACGCCGGCTTCTGGCTGGCCGACCATCTGGCGGACGACTTGCGCGCTTCTTTTGCGCTGGAGAAGTCCTTTTTCGGAATGGTGGCCAAGTCCCGTCTGGGCGCCGACAACGTGCTGCTGTTGAAGCCCAATACCTACATGAATCGTTCCGGCCAGGCGGTGGGCGCGTTGGCTCGTTTCTACAAGCTTGTGCCTGAGCAGGTGCTGGTGCTGCATGACGAGTTGGACCTGATGCCCGGTCAGGTGAAACTGAAGCAGGGCGGCGGGCACGCCGGCCACAATGGCTTGAAGGACATCCAGGCGGCCTTGGGCAGCCCCAACTTCTGGCGCCTGCGCATCGGCATCGGCCATCCCCGCACGCTGGGCCTGGCCCAGCAGGTGGCGGACTTCGTGCTGCATCCGCCGCGCCGCGAGGAACAGAAAGAGATCGAAGCGGTGATCGACCGGTGTCGCGCGGTCGTGCCGGCGATGCTGGCCGGAGATTTTCCCCTGGCGACACGCCAACTCCACAGCGGCAACGAGGCCTGATGACGGACCAGCGGCAATCGGCTTCGCTATCTGGCGGAAAACTTCGCTTTCGCAGCGAAGTTGCGGATTTCTGGCGCTTCATCCGGCACCCGCATCCGGCTTCGCGCCTGCCGGGCCGCGCGTCCGCGAGCGGGCTGGTGGCCGACTGGTGGCCGGGCCTGGGGCCTGGACGCCTGCTGGCCTGGGCCGCGCTGCTGTGGGCCGTGAACCTGTTCGCACTGGGGCCGGTGGCGGTGGCCGCCGCCGGGCTCGGCGGCGTTACGCATCGGCTCGATCCCGCCAACATCCCCTGGCTGACCGCCGTCATCTGGGCGCCGCTGGTGGAAGAGATACTGTTCCGCTATGGCCTGCGCCGTCCAAGACAGGCGCTATGGCTGATCCCGGCGATGGTGCCCGTGGTGCTGTGGGGGCCCAAGGTCTGGACCGGCCTGCTGCTGGCTGCATTCGTCATCCTGGCCTGCTGGGGCGCGCGCCAGCGCCCCGAACCGCTACGAGGCTGGGACACCGCCTGGCGGCGCTATTACTTGCAGCATTTCGGCCTGGTGTTCCACCTGGTCGCGCTGACCTTTGCCGCGGTGCACCTGACCAACTTCGTCTACGGCAAGACGCCATACTGGCTGCTGCCCCTGCTGGTGCTGCCGCAATGGCTCACGGGCCTCGTGCTGGGCTGGATGCGCGTGCGCCGCGGAATCGGCGCAGCCATATTGCTGCATTCCGCTTTCAACGCTGGCCCCATTTTGATGATCTGGATCATCATGCGCTGGGTTCCCGCCGCCGCAGCCTGACCGGGGCCGCAACGGCGGCCCGGCCGGCGGGGCCTGAGCGCCCAGCCGGGGTAAACTAGAACGTTAACGATCAATACCGTACTTACACAGGATTCCCATGGCTCTGCAATGCGGCATCGTCGGCCTGCCCAACGTAGGCAAATCGACCCTCTTCAACGCTCTGACCCGCGCCGGCATCGCCGCCGAGAACTATCCGTTCTGCACCATCGAACCCAACGTCGGTGTGGTCGAAGTGCCGGATCCGCGCCTGCAGAAGCTGGCTGAAATCGTCAAGCCCGAACGCATCCTGTCCGCCACCGTCGAATTCGTCGACATCGCGGGCCTGGTCGCCGGCGCGAGCAAGGGCGAAGGCCTGGGCAACCAGTTCCTCTCGCACATCCGCGAAACCGACGCCATCGTCAACGTGGTGCGCTGCTTCGAAGATCCCAACGTGATCCACGTGGCCGGCAAGGTCGATCCCATCGCCGACATCGAAGTCATCGAAACCGAACTGGCTCTGGCCGACCTGCAGACCGCTGAAAAGGCCCTGCAACGCCACCAGAAGACCGCGCGTTCGGGCGACAAGGAATCGCAGCGCATCGTGGCTGTGCTGGAAAAGTGCGTGGCCCAGCTGAACGAAGCCAAGCCGATCCGTGCGCTGGACCTCTCAACCGAGGAAAAGGCCGACATCGCCCAGCTCTGCTTCATCACCGCCAAGCGCGCGATGTACGTGGGCAACGTGGCGGACGACGGCTTCACCAACAATCCGCTGCTCGACCGCCTGACCGAATTCGCCGCCGCGCGCAACGCGCCCGTGGTCGCCATCTGCGCCGCCATTGAATCCGAGATCGTCGACCTCGACGACGCCGACCGCCAGGCTTTCCTGTCGGACATGGGTATGGAAGAGCCCGGCCTGAACCGCCTGATCCGCGCCGCCTTCAAGCTGCTGGGCCTGCAGACCTACTTCACCGCCGGCGTAAAGGAAGTGCGCGCCTGGACCGTGCCGATCGGCGCCACCGCGCCCCAGGCCGCCGGCGTCATCCACACCGACTTCGAACGCGGCTTCATCCGCGCCCAGACCATCTCCTATGACGACTACATCACCTACAAGGGTGAGCAGGGCGCCAAGGAAGCGGGCAAGATGCGCGCGGAAGGCAAGGAATACATCGTGCAGGATGGGGACGTGATGAACTTCTTGTTCAACGTCTGACGATTTTTGCTGGATCTTGGTGGCGCTCAGTAGCGCTTGGTGGATAGGTTTACCTATTTTAAATCAATGGGTTGCAGAAACAATACGGTCTGCTGAGCGTTCCTATTGTTCATCGAGGTCTGAAAAATCCGGGGGTAGCGTTGGGGGTACTCGTGTTCAACCGTGGGGGTACATCTCCCCGCAGTGGAGTCCAACGATGCCCGAAAACCTACTCACCGACCTCAAGGTCAGGTCGGCCAAATCGACTGATCGAGATTGGAAACTATCAGACGGCGGGGGCTTGTTCCTGCTGGTCAAACCTACCGGCGGCAAGCTCTGGCGATGGAAGTACCGCCTGCAAGGCAAGGAGAACCTCTTTGCCATTGGCGGCTTTCCTCAAGTAAGTCTTGCAGAGGCGCGTGCGGCCCGCGAGAAGGCGCGCGCTTTGGTCAAGCAGGGTATCCATCCTGCTCATGAGCGGCAGCAGATCAAGCAGCGCAACCTGGAGGCGCTGGAGGAACGCAAACGAGCAAGGGAAAGCTCATTCGCCAAGGTGGCGAAAGCGTACCTGGCGGAGATCAAACCGGTCTTTGCGCTCAGTTCCTACCGCACGAAAGAATCCCGTATCAGGAAGTACCTATCGCCCAAGTTCGATGGGATGCCAATGAGCGACATTGGCGTTAAACAGATTCGTCCGCTGCTGGAGGAGTGCAAGGCCCACGGTGCGTGGGCGGCCATTCACGTCAAAGGCGATCTGTCGGCGATCTTTGAGTTCGCCGTGGTGCGGGGTCTGGTCGAGGCCAATCCTATTCCCAGTCTTCGTGGGCTGCTGCGAGTGCCGTTCAGCGAGAGCAAGGCGGCGATGACGCGAGAGCAAATCCAAAGGTTTTATCAGGAGTTGCGCGGCTACCGGGGCTATCCGGAAACCTCGTTGTGCCTGCGGCTGATTGCGCTGACCGCCTGCCGTCCAGGGGAAGCGGCGAATGCCGAATGGGACGAGTTCGACTTTGAGGATGCACTGTGGCGTCGGCCTGCGGCGAAGATGAAGGCGCGGCGTGACCATGTCAGTCCGTTGTCTGTGCAGGCCATTGCTGTGCTGAAGGATTGCAGTGCATCACGGGTGGCGGGCGCTATCTGTTTCCGCACCGAAGCGGAAAGGGCTTCACTACTCCCAATCGGCTCACCTACGCGATGCGCGACATGAACCTGGGCCGGGGTACGACGCCGCATTGCTGGCGGACGACCTTTTCGACCTGGGCCAATGAGAACGGATACCGGCCTGATGCGATTGAGCGGCAGCTTGCCCACGTGGAAAGCAACAAGGTTCGGGCGACCTACAACAAGGCGCTGTTGCTGGATCAGAGGAGGACGCTGTTGCAGGACTGGGCGGACTATCTGGGTGCGGCGGAGGACAGCGGCACGGCATAGGGACGATTTGGCCGGGTGTTGCAGGACGAATGGACAGGGGCGGCCTTTTCCCT
Source organism: Achromobacter aegrifaciens (assembly GCF_902859735.1). Lineage (GTDB taxonomy): Bacteria > Pseudomonadota > Gammaproteobacteria > Burkholderiales > Burkholderiaceae_B > Achromobacter > Achromobacter aegrifaciens. Next base: position 895,798 of record NZ_CADIJY010000001.1, read on the forward strand.
GTTGAGGGTAGAGCCGTTCCCCTTGCCTCACCGTTCCGTTGCCTTTTTCCGTTTCAAATTGCCTCACACAGGGCGACGAACTGGTTGCCCGGTCCTTCTGCTCTCACGACCAAGCGTTCGCTGTTCGACACCAGCCAGGTCAGCGATTGCGTCAAGTTGAACGGGAACAGCACCGGCTGCGATTGCAGGCTGGTGATCGCCAGCGGCTTGCCCGCGTAGCGCAGGGCGGCTTCGATTAGCCACGTCGTGAGTTCATCGTCCTCCGCCACAGCGGGAGCCAAGCGGATCACGCGCTTCCCCTTCTCGACCCGTTCAACCGCGCGCCAGTCAGCCTGACTTTGGATGACCATGTTCGTCATCCGGTAAGTACCTTCGCGTTCACCGTAGGTTTCGCTCATCCTTCGGTGAATTTCGGCGGACGCGCAATCTCCTTGCAGAGCGGACAAGCGCCCGATCAGTTCCGCTACTTTGCCGAAGAATGGATAGGTCGCCACGGCCATGCCCCAGTGCAATGCAGTGGGCGGCACATTCGGCGTTGCCTTGAAGATCGCCGCACCGCGATCCGCGTAGTCCGCCAGTTCCACACGCGGCTCCAGCCACAGCCGGTTCAACACAGTGCGCGTTTTCGTGCGCGCAGCAGCGCCCAACCCGGCGGCATCGAGCAATGCCTCCAAATCTTCAAGCTGCGCCGCGCCCGCGCGAACTTTCAGCGCGGTCGTCGCCCATTCGAGTGAGATGAACCGGTCAAAACCGATTCGTGGAGCCGTTGTCATTGTTCAAAACCATCATTCAGAAATTCATCCACCATCATTCACGCTTGAAACCTTCACGAAAGGAACGATCAGTTCCTCGACAGACACACCACCATGGACAACCACCTGATCGCCCTCGGGAACGAACGCGCTGCGCCCGCCTGCGAATAGAGGCATGAAGTTCGTAGGCAGTCCAGCGATATCCAACGAAATCGTGCCCGGACATGCTGCCGCAGAGTCGGCACGCAAGGATTCGCTGCGGTACACCCGCATGCGCTCGCCGCGTGTTTCCGCGATAACGCCCTGGTTCGGCCTGCCGACGCCGACGGCATCCACGTTGCCGTGATCCGCCGTGACGTAGATGCTGAACCCTTCACCCAGCAGGAAGGCAAACAGGCGTTCGACGAAGCCCGTATCGAGCCAGCGTCCGATCCACATCGCTACATCTTCCTTGTTGCGTTCCTTGTGCAGCCGCTCGTCCACTTCGTCGATTACCAAACCCAGCACCTTGGGTCTGCGGTCGGTGATCTCGGTTTGCAACGCATCCAGTTGCTCGACTTGGCGCAGTGCGCGCCGATACATCACCTCGGCAGGGGCGATGCCACCTTCGTTCTGCCAGAACGCCTTCCACAAGGATTCTTCCTTGCTGGTGTGGTCTATCGAGTCCTCAAACTCGCGTGGCCGCAAGCCAGAAAACAGTGCCTGGCGCGACACCGATGTCACCGTGGGCAGCCACGCGAAAGCGGTGTTCTCATCGAAAGCCAACGGCTGTTGGCGGGCGATCAAGTGCTCCCTGATCCGAACCCACTGGTCGAAGGCCAAACCGTCGAACACCAGCAACGCCACCTTGGCTTCGCCTGCATTCCGGCGCTGGCGCAGGAAGCGCGGAACGTGATGCACCATCACCGGGCCTTTGGTCGCCGGTTGCAGGATCAGGTCGGCGTAGTGGCGGGCGGCGACCCACGCCTGCAATCGTTCGTCCGACAGCGTCTGGACGGCCTTGATGCGCCCCCGAATATTCGTCAGCCGTTCGCCACCATCCTTGCCCGGCAAATCGTGAACGCGGCTCAACATCTCGCCGTAGCGTTTGGCAAAGTCGCCCCATGCCTTGTGCGGGGCATCCGAGTCTGGCACCGATGCAGCAAGCGTCTCGATGCTCTTTTCCGCCAGCGCGAACTGCGACCACACGTCTTCGACGATGCCCGCCCTGATCCAGCCTGGCACCGAAGCCGGAATGCCGGACACGGCCAGCGGGTGCAGGCTGCCGTCCAGGAACATCGAATCAATGATGGCGCGCACGTCGGTGTGATCGAAGGGAATCTCGATCTCCGTGCCGACATTGCCCACGCCGAAGGACGGCAGATCAGGCTCGGCAACGCGCCTGCCTTCCAGCTTCAACTTCTCCAGATAGCGATACCAAGCATCCTGCACCACGCGCAGCAGCGCGCTTCTGGACGAAAGCCATTCCGCCACCGGCCGCCCGGCGAACAACCCCTTGCCGCGCAGGATGCCTGCCACATGCTCGGCAAACGGCTCCGGCAAAGCACGGTTGGCGAAGTGCAGGCGCAACACCTCGCGCCAGAAGTCCACCGGTGTGCGGATGGATCGCGGCGTCAGTTGATAGACGTGTTCAAGGATGAAGTCCTTCGATTCGCTTTCACCACGCGCCGATTGCAACTCGGCCTGGTGGGCATCGAACAGCGCGGCCAGCAGTTCCGGCTCCACCTGCCGCACCGCGCCGTAGGCCAGCTTGGGGAACAGTTCGGCCAAGCTCAAGCGCACCGCAGGGCGGGCGTTATGCACGATGTCCCACGGCAATTCGTCTGCGTTGTCGTGGCGCAGATGCACGATCAAAGCCGGTGATGGTGCAGGCTCATTCGCATCCCACGCGGCACGATACCGCTCCTCGAACTCCGCCCGGAACGCGAACGGGTCGTCGTAACCCATCACCTCGAAGCCACGGGCACGCAGTTCCGACAGCAGCGCTTCGTCCAGCAACACGCCGTCCGGGTCGCAGGCTACCCACAGACGGGAAAGGTCTGCCGTGAAAGGCCGAAGGATGCGCTGGTGCCACGGGTTGGACGAATGGCTCATGCCGCAGCCTCGCTGTTCTTGATGGCCTTGGCGTCAATCCGAACCATCGTCACGGCATTCAACTCGGGCACGGTGGCTTCCATGTCATCCAGCGCGGCCAAGCGCGCCTCGTGCTCGGCTTGCAGGCGACGGCGGCGGAATTCGCGCACAGCAGGCAGGCCAATGCGCCCGATGGCCTGATAACGCGCCTCGAAAGCGTAGGTGGCACGACCCCGTTCTTCCCTGATGCGGGTGCGGTGTTCTTCGGCCAGCGCCGCGAACAAGGGTTCGCCTTGCGTGCTGGCAACGACGAACGATGCATCGAACCAACGCGCAGAATCCTCCGCGTCCGCCACGGACTGCACAGCCACGGTTTCGGTCAGCAGCAAGTCCCACACGCGCTTGGCGGTGGGCACGAAGGGTCGGCCTTCGTCATTGATGAAAACCGGCAAGAACCGCTTGCGGCTCGCACCTTGTGCGGCAAGGCCAATCTCCCACAACGACCAGATGCCGTTCACCGATTCCGGCAAGCCCGTCACGCGAACAACCGGCAAGGGCTGGCCCGCCACAAAGCGCGGTACATCGCCAATGATGGCGCGCGCGCGCGGGTCTTCCATCGTCACCCATTCCGCCGCCGGGTTGTCGTCCGTCGCACGCGCGTCGAAGCACGCCTGCGGTGTCTCGCTGCCATCAGCCCAGCGCACGCGCCACACACCTGTCAAACCATCACCGTTCTTGGTGGCTGGTCCGCCGCGCGCCGCCAGCCCGTTGACGATGGCTCGCTCCAGCCAGAACTGCGCCGGGTGGTCGCGCCACTTGCGCGCTTGGTCGGCATCCAGATCGTGCGGCACGGCCAGCAAATCGCTGTGCCGGTTCGATTCCGCCAGCGTGGCACGCAGTTGCGACACCACGCTGTCGGCGTTCTGTTCGATGGCTTCGGGGTGTTGCAGGCTCTGCACGAACAACTCATCGAACACTGGCTCCACTTCCGCCGAATCCATCACGTCCGCCGCCTTGTCCACGCCGAACTCTTCGGCGATCACGGCGAGCTTTTCCTCCAGCACCTGTCGCACACGGTGTTCCACCGTGTCTTCCAGCACGAAGTTCAGCGCGCGCACAACGTGCTTCTGCCCGATGCGATCCACGCGCCCGATGCGCTGCTCGATGCGCATCGGGTTCCACGGCATGTCGAAATTGACGATGACGTGGCAGAACTGGAGGTTCAGGCCTTCGCCGCCCGCGTCGGTGGAAATCAGCACCCGCGCATCCTTTGCAAACTGCTGCAAGGTTCGCGCGCGCGCTTCCATGTCCATGCTGCCGTTGAGCGTGGCCACCGCAAAGCCCCGGCTTTCCAGATAGTCCGCCAGCATCGCCTGCGTGGGCACGAACTCGGTGAACACCAACACCTTCAGCGCCGGGTCGGCTTCTTCCTGTTGCAGCTTGTAGATCAGCTCCAGCAGGCTTTCGGCCTTGGCGTCGGTGCCTGCGGCTTCGGTGGAACTCGCCAACGCCAGCAGCGTTTCCACTTCCGACTTTTCCAGTTCCAGTCCATTGGCCTGCAAGGCCAAATCGACCTGTGCTTCACCGTCCAAGTCGGCCCATTCGTCCGCGCTGAGGTTCTCAAACAAGCGCGTCTGCGCCTGCGGCGTTTCCAGCACCGCTTGGCGCTTTTCCAGCGTGGCGCGAATCGCTGCCGTGCTGGATGCCACCAGCCGCTGCATCAGGATCATCAGAAAGCCGACGTGGCGCTGCTTGGCCGCCAGCGCCTGGTTGTAGCCGTGGCGCACGTAGTCGGTCACGGCTTCGTACAACTGCTGCTGCGCGGCGTGCCGCGCCTGCCAAGCCACCGCGTGCAAGCGCGTGAGCCGGGGCCGGAACAGCGGCTGGCCTTCGGCATTGATGGCGGCGCGCTTTTCGGTGCGGATCACGAAGGGCTGCACGCGCTCGCGGCTGACACTGCTTTCATCGGGAAAGGCATCCCTGTCCAGCAACTGCATCAGGCGCATGAACTGGTCGGTCTTTCCCTGATGCGGCGTGGCTGAGAGCAACAGCAGATAGGGCGATGCTTCCGCCAGTGCCGCGCCCAACTTGTAGCGCGCCACCTGCTCGTTGCTGCCACCCATGCGATGCGCCTCGTCAATGATGACCAAGTCCCACGCCGCCGACACCAAATCCTCGAAGCGTTCGCGGTTGTAGGTCTGGATCTGCTCCAGGCTCCAGCCGCGTCGCGATTCCAGAGGCTTCACCGAATCCAGCGCGCAGATCACCTGATCGTGCGTCCGCCACGGGTTGTCTTCAGCATTGTCACCACGCCACTGGCGCAGGGCGGCCAGCGAGGATGGCTCCACGAAGTGGAGCGGCTCGCCGAAGTGCTGCCGCATCTCCGCCTGCCATTGCCGCACCAGCCCCTTGGGGGCGACCACCAGAATGCGTTTGGCGCGGCCACGTAACTTCAGTTCGCGCAAAACCAAACCCGCCTCGACGGTCTTGCCCAAGCCCACCTCGTCCGCCAACAAATAGCGGATGCGGTCTTGTCCGACGGCGCGGTTCAGCGCGTAAAGTTGATGAGGCAGCAGGATGACGCTGGACTGGATGGGTGCGAGAAGCAGGTTTTCTTCCAGCGCGTCCTGCAACTTAGCCGCTGCCGTGGCGTGCAGCAACTGTTCAACGGTAGGCTGAACACTGGCCAGCGGAGCCAGTTCCGCCGCCCGTGCGCGCAGCACTGCGTTCTTCGATGGCAGCCACACCCGGTAGATAGCTTCGCCCCAAAGTGCCAGCCGCTCCACCACGCGGCAAGGCGTGGCTTGCCGCGTGTGCCAGCACCAGTCGCCAGTATCGAAGCCGCTACCCGTTTCTCTCATTGCTCACGCCCCGTCTTCGCTACGAGTCAACGCCATGTCGTACAGAGTGAGCAGCTTTTCATCCTCTTGCAGCGTGGCTTCCGGCAGCTTGTCGGCCACACGCAGGATGGTGGCGTAGTCTTTGGTCGCCCACGCGGCGCGGAAACCGGCGCGCAGCACTTCCAGCCGCGACTCTTTGATCTTGCGGCCCGTGAAGGTCTTGTACTGCTCGAACTCCTTGAGCAGCGCCTTCTCGCGCTTCTTCTCCAAGTCCTGCGCCTTGTTCGGGTCGGGCACATACCAGCGGTCTTGCGCCTTGGCGATCAGGCGCGGATCGTTCTTCTCCAGCCCGCGCAGGTCGTGGTAGTTGGTGGAGAGGTAGCGGTGAATCTGACTAGGCACTTCGCCCGCGCCCTCGAAGCGCAGAAAGTTGGCTTCCAGCAGCGCCGAGAGTTCGGGGCGGGTTTCGTGCTTCTTCCAGCCTGCGCCAAGCTGCTTGATGAACTCGGGGTGGATGTCCTGATAGGTGGAAGGCCGCGCCTTGAGGTAGTCCGCCACCCAGTCGATGGCGCTGCGCTCGTCGGAGACGAACAGTTCCATCTGCGGCGCTTGCGCGGTCTGTGCGCGCTTCTTGTCGTATTCGGTCACTTGCTCCGGCAGGAAGGCCATGCCGTCACGTTCTGGGAAACGGGCGCGAAGGCCAGAGAGGAACTCGTCACTGGACAGCGGCACGGGCGCATCGTGCCGCACGAACCATGCCACCAGCCGGTCGTAGATGCGGCGCGGGTCGCGCTCCACGATGAACTCCAGCTCAGCATCTTTGACCTTAGTGACGGAGAGATTGCGAAGATGGGTCTGTACAAAATCCCACGCCGATTCCACCGTCGCACCGCTCTTCTTGAAGCGGTCTTCCAGCCCGCCGTTGGGCTTGTAGGCGGAAATCACCAAGTCCTGCTTCACTGCGGTGGTGGAAGTCACTTGCCGGTAGCTGCCTTGCACCTTGTCCAGCGCCGTCACTTCGGCCACCACAAAGCCCGCCTGCTGCAAGGCCACTTGAATGGCGTTCCACACCGCTGCCTTGCTATTAGAAAACACCACCGTCATCCAGCGGCCCGGTTTCAGCACGCGGTTGTATTCGGCGAAGCAGCGCTGCATCAGGTGTTGGTAGTCGGGCAGCGCCTTGTGCTTGAACTTGTCGATGATGGCTTCGGGTTTGGCGTCGGTGGTGACGCCGTGCCAGGCCTCGACCAGAAAGTTCAGGTCGGCGTAGTAGATGTTTTCGCCGAAAGGCGGGTCGGTGAAGATGTAGTCAATGGAGCCGTCCGGCAGCGGCAAACGCGCCGCCGTGCCAGTGTTGATGGCTGCGCCACTGGCGCCGACTTTGAAGTTGCCGAAGGCTTTGACCAGCCTGTCCAGCTTGCCGCCGAGGTTGTACCAAGGGCTGCATTCGGCGTGTTGCGATGCGACGTAGTACACGCCGGTCAGTTGGCGATTCACCTGCGAACCGCCCGGTCGGCCTTGCTGAATTGGTTGGTAGCGGTTGAGAACCGACAAGCCCCAAATTGCCTGCTCGACCATAAAAAGTAGGAAACCTCGAATCCGCGCATCGGGATGCGCTTGCGCCTTCGCCCACAGCAGGCCCATTGCCTGCGCGGCGCGCGGCAGGTAGAAGTGATGCACGTGGGTGAAGCCCTTGGGTGCAATCCGCGAGCCGTGGTACATGTCCTCAATGGGAAAGCGGCTGGTTGGCACCGATGCAGGCAACGGCAAGGCTTCGATCTTCGCCAGCACGCCCAAGTCCGCGGCATCCGGTGCTTTCTCGTAACGTGTCCTGCCGACCGTGTAGGCAATGATGGATGGCTGGAACTTCACCCGCTGCCACGATTGCCCGGTGGCCGGGTCGGTGCGCGTTTCCAGCACGCGCTCCAGCCTGTCCTTGTTCAACTCCGCGCCGCAGTGCGGGCACGGAAACACCTCGCGCACGCGCTTGCTTTCGTCTTCCAGCGCCTCATCAAGAAAGTTCACCGTGCCCGCGCATTCCGGGCAACTGAACACCTCGCTCCACACCGTATATTCGATGCGGCCTTGGGTCTTGCCATCGCTGTGCAGCGTTTCATACATCCAACCGATGTCCTGCTCCATCGCCTTGAGCAGTTGCTTGCCTGCCTTGGCGAAGGCGTCCACATCGAAGGGAACGTTGTAGTTCGCGCCGATGAAAGTGGCGGCGGGTGACAGATCGTTGAGCACCGCGCGGCGTGCGCCCCACTTGGGCGCAGTGCGGCCTTCCTTCTTCCATGCCTGTTCCAGCTCAAACCGATAGCTGGCTGGAGCCGTGCCGCACCACTGCGCGGCCACGCCGGTCATGCCCGAACCGGAAAAACCGTCCAGCACCATATCGCCCGGCTGGGTGTAGTGCAGGATGGACGGCACGATGGCCAAGTGTGGCACCTTGGTGTGGTAGCTGTGCGCCTTGTAGATGGCGTCGGTCTTGCCCACGCTGACATCAATCGCCAACGGCTCGCGGCTGTATTTCACCGCCGGGTCGTAGGGCTTGCCGTAGTGCGCCACGAACACCGCCAGCCATGGGTTCGGGCAGGCGGTGTAATACGGCGGGTCTGACATGGCGAGGATGGCTTCGTCCGTACCCTGCGGGAAACCTTCCTGCTTGCGGAATTCCGGATCTTTGAGCTTTTCTGCCAGCAGCTTCAGGAAATGCTCGCGCCGAGCGGTATCGCTGGCGAATTTCTGGCCGAGACATTCCACGGGGCCGATAGCTTCGCTGCGCTGGTCTTGAAGTAGGTCACTCATCTTAATTCGTCTTCTAGTTTATTCATCGACCGCTGATTCGCCATCGGGGTGGTCTTCAGCATATTTCTTCATGCCGTCGCGCAGAATTTCAAGGAATGTGTGATTTCTGCACTCAGCATCTGCCACGATCGCATCGAAAGACACTACAAAAGTCGGCGTGGGAATAATCTGTCCGTCAGGATGTGGGGTATCGAATTCCTGATAGTAGACCTTGCCTTTCGAGAAAAAAGGCGTCCACTTGAATTGCCGCAACCGAAAGGCGGTTGCGTCATTGATGTTCATGATTGCGTAGTACCAGACCCGTTGAATGTTCGGGCAATATGCCACCAGCTTTCCGGCTCGATCGAGCAGCTGATTGACTGCATAAAAATTGTCTTTTTCTTCGTCGGTTTTCTTTTTTATTTCAACCACCACCACATCGACCGGCGCAGTATTATTCGGGTCAGCCGAGAAGATCATGGCAATATCTGGCCTCCCGGTATCACCTACAGTTTCATCATCCAGGCGTATGGCATTGATGACGGCATCCATGCTCTTCTCGCTCAGGATCGTGCGAAACACCATGAACTTGTCGTCGAGCAACCAGGCATTGTTCTGGTAGATTTCGGAAGACAAGGTGTCTTGAGAGAACTCCTTGAACCTTGGAACGATAAGGTTGTGTATCTCGGCTTCGGCGTTATCGGCCGTCATTTCTTTCATGCGGCCAATGATCTTGTCGCGGTACAAGATGTACTCTGTCAAAGTTCGAGAAGACAGCTCCAGCGACTTCTCATATGCCGCATCACTCAGTTTTTCGCACTGGAGAATTTCTTTCTGAACGCGGAAGAATCGCTGCTGGGCGATGGCCAAAGCATCGTCCCTGTCGATCAGGCCAACGGTATCGCTCTCGAAAAATCCGAGCAAATGCGGAAACTGCTCTTCAAATTTCTCTTTGATTTTCCCGTTTCTTTCGGTTATCTGCGGGATCTTTTCCGCCAGCACTTTGCCTAGTTCACGGCGCAGCATGCGGAAGAGACGTGCTTCTTGAATGCCGTCGGGTAATACCAACTTCTGCCGCGAGCTATCAGCATTGGAGTGAAAAATTTCAGATTCGAACAGGAACACACACAGGTAGCCTGCCGGAAATGACGACGGCGGGATCAGGTTGGCAGGTATCGTTCGTCCATCGATACTGAACGCCGTAAGAGAGCTGCCTTTTCCTGTCATCGATTCGATGTGGTAGTACATGTCAATGGCCGAAATCGCGTCCAGCGAATCATCCTGGATCGTGATCTTGGTCATTGACGGCAAGTCGTCGGGCGTTATTGTTGTTTCGTGAGGGAAAAACTCTTTCTGCGCGTTGCTTTCGTTGGTCTTCAGATTGATCGAAATCTTGAACGCCGTGCCGTCACGCTTGCGCGCATCCAGCGTTGGCAGAAATTGCTCGATCAAGAGGGGCTTGAGTGCGTCGGGCTTCAGATCGTCATAGGATTTGACGCGATCTTTGGCAAAACCATTGAATACCAATGCGGTCTTGGCTGGCTGCTCATCTTTCAGGGTTTCGAGTGGTGCGTTACCATCGAAGCCATCTTTAAAGATAAAGTTTCTGCGCCATTTATCGCGGGTGCTGGTGACCTCGACCCGGCTGAAATAGTTGAGAAATACCAGTCGACCAATACCTTTGTGGAACTTGTCCCTGGGCCTCAGCAGTTTCCTGAAACGCTCAAAGTTTTCGTCCGTGAATCCATCACCGTTGTCCGAAACCGTGATTTTCAGTGTGTCCGGCTTGTCGAATGCCTGCACATCAATATCTATGGATACTTCGGTCGCACCAGCATCCAAGGCATTGGCAAGGGCTTCAAAATAGACCAATGTCAAGGACGGGTTGGGGAAAAACAGCCTGATGGCCCCAGAGGTTTCAATGTCCATTGTCTTCCTCCGTTGGGCCTGCCGCCTGTTCGTGTAACAGCTTGAGCTTCACGCCAGCCTCGGTAAGGACATAGCGTTGGTTGGGGGAACGTGGCTTTTCAGGTAGCGTGAGGCGCAGCACGCCGCCAGCCAGCAAAGGTTCAATATGGGTTGTGACGAAGTGTGGGCGATGGCTGAAACCTGCGTGGGCCATCAGTTCCGCCATCGAGCGCGGCACATCTGCAAATCCAATGAGCTTCCGCTGCACATCGGACAACCGATCAAGTGACCGATCAAGCTCGCCTGCACCACCGCCAGCTTGATCGGTAGCTTGGTCGGTACGCTCTCTGTCACTCGATCCGACTGCAACTTCTTGAGTTTCAATGGGGTAATCCGTCGCGTTCGTCAGAAACCGAGACCGGAGGTGCTCGGCCAGACCGAACAAGTTGCCGCCTTCGCCTTCCGCTACCAGAAGCGCTTGCACCGTCAGCCGTTGAACAAGCTGGCGGGCTTCTGCGCTGGAAAGACCGGTGAGGGCTTTCACGTCGGTCAGGTCGATCTGGCCCTTGCGGGCCAGATAGGCGAAGACGTCGGCTTCCTGGGCAGACAGGTGCGCGCCCAGGTTGGCCTGCGCCAGAAGCTGGGCTTCGGTGATGAGCTTTTCCTTGCGCAAGCGCAGGCGGAAGCTCTTTTCGGCCTTGTGGTTTTCGATTTCCGGCGGCAGGTAGCCCAGCCTGCGCCAACCGTCGAAGATGGCACGCACGCCGGTGCCGCCCTGATCGGACAGGCCGATGCGGCGGAAGGCGTTGACGATGCTGGGGTTGCGCACTTCCTTGTCGCCTGGGTCAAGCAGTTGCTCACGTGAGGCAAAGGCGTCGCCAGGGTTGAAAAACTCGGTTTGGTCGCGGAAGTAGCGGATGACCGGGACACGGGTGGTGTCGCCAAAGTCCTGGTGGATAAGCAGGTTGATGGCGGCTTCGCGGAAGGAGATGTAGTCTGGCGGGTCGTCATCGCGGCGCAAGGTCGCGGCATCCACAGCGAATGGGCGCTCGCTATGGCGGAAGTGGAACTCGACGATGGCCTGCCACGCCTTGATGAGGTTGTCTTCCACTGTGAGACGGTCGGCCCAACGCACGGCGGAGTCATAGTCGGCGCTTGCGTTACGGTATAGCTGCACGTCCGCGACCATGCGCGGCAGCACCTGCCGGACGTATTCGCCGCTGCCCAGCACCAGAATGGCTGCGCGCGTGGGACGCAGCACGCCGCCTTGCTCGACGAGGAAGCCCCACTGGCGCAGGAAGGTGGTGTCGTCACTGGCAGTGTCCTTGCCGGGGTTGCTGGCGGCGAAGCGTGTGCGATACCAGTGCACGGAGGTTTCGTCGAAGCAGCGGCTGGTGTCCACGTCCAGCGGCTCAGCGTCGTAACGAGTGTTTGAAGCGTCGCGGATGAAGCGCAGCAGTTCGTCTTTTGTACACGTGTCGTCGCGGCCACCACGACGAATGAATGCTTTGTGTGTTGTGCGATCAATGAACACGGGCTTTTCGTTTCGTTTTGCCTCGGGGACATGAAACGCCAGAACCGTGCCTTCAGCCAAGGTGTGTGCTGTTCCATCGATGGGGAGAAAAACGCTGATCTTGTTCTGATCGCGTACCCAGCCAAGGAATGTGTTCTGCACCGCGTCGGCGTCGGTGACGCCCGTGATGACAAACGTACCGTTGGCCTGCTTCACACCGAATACCAAGTACCCTCCCGCTGTGTTGGCGAAAGCGCTGACGGTTTCAAGCGCATCCTTGGGCGCAGCCCAAGCCGCTTCCTTGAATTCGATGTCGCTCCATTCGATGGACTGGAGCCGGGCGAGGAGTTCGTCTCTGGTCATGGCATCACTCTCACTCGATCACGAACCTCAGCTTGGTGGCGTCCTTGCCCTTGCCGCGCTCGCTGATGAGTGCGTCGAACCGCTTGCGGAGTTCTTCTGGCGTGGCCGGCGAACCGCCTTGCAGCAGGGCTTGCCGCAGTTCACCAGTCTTGACCGTGATCTTCTCCAGTCCGGACAGGGCTTCCTGCACGGCGTTGGCGAAGTCGGCAGTGACCGGGTCCGGCAGCTTGCGTGCGGCGAGGAAGGCGTCGATCAGCTTCTTCGATGCGGATGGCAGCAGGCCCAGGCTGTCCTGCGTGAACGGGTCTTCCAGATTCTCCAGCAAGGTTTGCTGCCAGTTGGCTTGCAACTGATCCAGATCGTCATCCAGCTTGCTCAGGCGATTAGCAGCAGGCAGCAGTTCCAGTTGTTCGGAGGACGGGCGGAACTGGCAGTGCGGGCAGACCGGCGCGGTGAGCAGCGTCGGTTCGTCCAGCGCGGAGCAGCTTTTCAGGCCGTTGAGCGCATCCTCAAAACCGGTGAGCTGGCTGGTGGGCATCAGCGAAACGCCCGCCAGCACGCGCAGGGACAGCAGGCGGTCGTCGCGGCGCAGGGCATTGCGGGTTTTCTCCTCGCTGACGCCCAACCGCGCCTTGCTGTGGCTGGCGATGTAGGCGGCAATGTAGTCCTTCTTGAGCTTGGACAGCGTCTGGCGCCCTTCGCTCAACACTGCGGCGGCACGTTCTGCCGTGCGGTCTTCGCCCAGCTTGTCGAACAGCGCCTTGCGCGCGGCTTCGGCCTGCTTCACCCAGTCGTGGCCGGGTTGCAAGACCATCTCTGCCTGCGACAGGTAGCTTGCCGTTGTGCCCAACTCGCCAACCAGTTCCAGCAGGCGCTCGACTCCGGTGAGCACATCCAGATTTTTCTTCTGGGCGTCGATGTCTTCCTGCGTGACGCGCAGGTTCTTGAGTTTGCCGACGGTGTTATAGGGCGATAGGGATTCAGTGAACTTCTTGAGCGCATCCAGCCGCGCATACCAGTCCTTGGTTTCTTCGTCGCGCAGCAGATTCTGGCCCCAGAAACCGAGCTTGCCTTGCTGGAGATCGGAGCCTGCCTTGAGCACGCGCGGCACCAGCGCGCTGACTTTTTCCTGCAAGGCGACGACGGGTTCGGTGTCGCCCTGGCTGGCCTTCTGCGCTAGGCCGGACGGCAGGCCTAGCAATTCGAACAGCGCACGCAACACCGCGAGGTTGATTTCCTTGGGCGCTTCGATGTGTTTGAACTGCTTGAGTTCGTCGAGCGAGCGTTCGGCCAGCAAGGCGAGCTTGCCGGAGTCAATCTTGTCGCCGGTGATGGAGAGCACGATGTCGCCGGAATACACCAGCGTGCCCAGCACTACGGCCAGCAGATCGGGTTCCAGACGAAGTCTGGCGGGCGCGAAATATTCCACGTCGGTCGCGCCGGTGACGAGTTCGTTGCGGTTGAGCACCTGACCGTGGCCTTTGGCCCTGAGGCGGTTCAGTACTTCCTGTGCGTAACGTGAACCGGCCGGATCGATGCGTTCGCCATCGAGCACCTCCAGCGCATCGAGCACGGCAGTGGCATCTTTCGTTCGTGTACCGCCTGCGAGCGCACGCAGTGTGCTGGTGATGAGCGACTTGCGGTTGGCTTCGGTGACCAGCACCGGGAATTTTGGGTACTCGGGCGCGATGTCGGAAAAACGCTGAGCTAAAACCAGGCCGGAGACGATGTTCACGATGTCTCGGAAATTGATCTTTTCTTCCGGCCCCAAACGCGCGCGGTCACGTAGCGAGACGCCCTTGGCCCAGTCTTGCAGCGTCTTGGCTTTGCCCTGATAGGTGACTTCAAAGGCGGTGAGCTGCTTTTCTTGCAGCCACTTGCTCATGGCGCGCAGGGAATCCTGTCCCTTGGACTGATAGACGGCTTTCGCGCCGCCGCTGGCAGTGGAAGCCAAGTCCAGCGATGCCGCGTACTGCGACAGGTGGCGCTTGTAATCCTCGTCCGGCGACTTCAGGCGGAAGAACACTTCGTCCGACAGCTGCGAATCGGTGAAGCGCGGTTTGTCGAATGGCTGGGTGAAGTAGATGTAGAAATCGCGTTCTGGCTGTGCCGTGGGGCGGTCGTTGGGCGCACCGAAGAACAGGTAACCCAAGCGTTCGACGCGGTGTTCTTGCCATTCGATCTGGTACTCCCAGATCTTGAATCCCGATACATAGCTTGGCTTGTTCGGATCTTCACTGATGAGTTGCCACAGTGCGTCGTAATAGGCACGGTCAAGGGCGTCGTCGGACAATGCTTCGGCGCGCTTTTCAATCTGGGCGTCGTAGTCGATGTCCTTCTTCAGGTCGAGGTAATATTGCTCGGTGTCGGCAGCCTTGGAGATGAACTGGCCGTTGACGGTTTTCAGCACCTCGCGCATCACCGTTTGCACCATCGAGAGCAGGTTCTCGGCGGGTTCACCGGGCATGTCCTCGACGCCGGACTGGAACAGACACAGGGAGTCACGCAGTTCGGCGGCGGTGGGGCCAATTGGAATGTGAATGTCGCCGCCTGTGGTCAGGCGATGCACCGCCAGACCATTGATGACGCGCAGCGCCATCGGCTTGTAGGCCGGACGCGTGAATGCCTGCTGGATACGGGATTCCAGTACTTCGGAGACGCGCAGCACTTCCTTGATATTGGGATCGGCGCGCAGCACCTGATTGCTCTTGACCGTGTTCCAGAAGCTCTCGTAGGCGATCAGTTGCGGACGGTCGGTGGGCACGTTCTGATCGAGGATGGCTTGCATCGCGGCTTCGATGGTCTTGAGCGCGCCGCGTTTTTCGGTGAAGTGAATCTGCTCGAAGGTCTTGAGGTAGTCCGGGTGAACGGGGAACAGCCGGACGTATTCGTCCATGCGCTCGTTCATTGAGCCGTAGAACTTGGCGAAGGGCTTGAGGTATTCGCGGATCTTGTTCTGCTGGTCGGCGGATTTCTTGAGCAGGCGCGCGGAGACGACGAAACTCACGTCCTGACGGTCGATCAGGATTTGCGTGAAACGCTCGTTGACGCGACGAATGCTGTCGGCGACGTGCTGGAAGCGGCCACTGTCAAAGATGGCTTCCTGCACGCCCGCGACGAAGCGGAATTTCAGATGCTTGGCGACTTCGCCGATCTGGCGCAGGATGGCGAGATCGAGCACCAACTCATGATCGCGGCGTGATTGCAGGTATTCGAGGAATTCATCCACCACCACCAGCAGCCCCTGGTTCGGGAATTTCTCGCCGAACGCGGCCATCATCTCCTCGAAAGAGTCTTTGTTGTTCAGCTCCTGATCCGCCGTCGGGAAGGTGAAATCCACGCCGAGCTTCTTGAGGAAGCGTTCAAGCTGCTGGGTGATGACCTGGCGCAGCGGCATTTCCAGTCCGCCGATTTCGATGCGCAGTACCTTGAACTGCCCGGCGATGGACGCCACCGCATCCACGACCTTTGGGTGACGGATCATCGGCGTGTAGGCTGCGTTCTCGGCCACCAGCGACAGCACGGACATCAAGTGCGATTTACCAGTGCCGTAATTGCCGACAATGAGCACGCCCTTGTGATCGACCGCTTCGTCAAAGCCAAGCTGCGGCACCATGAGCTTGGCGATGCGCTCGGCCATGTCGTCGGAGATGACGAAGGTCGAGATGAGCTTCTTGGCTTCGTCCGGGCGGTCGGCGTCGAGCAGTTGGACGACGGATTCGATTTGCTCGAACTGGATGAGGTCTTTGTATTTCATGTTCTGGTTCCTTGCTGGCCCTGCGCCGTTTCAAAGACGACGATGCCATCGCGGGTGTAGTCGCGGTGTTCGGGATGCCCCATGTCGGCGTACACCAAGCGGTCATCACGCACTTCGCCCGGCCACACAGCGACAACGCGGCGCGCATGCGCCAGCCGCTTGATGAGGTCGAGCGGATTGATCTTCAGGCTCGGCTCGAACAGCACTTCGAGGTTGTCGAGCAGTAGCGGCGCGTCGCCGTGCACACTGCCAGTGATGTCGCGCAGCAGTTCGGTCGCCGAGAAACCGCGCTCGGAAACAGGCGTGGCGGCCAGCCGATGCCCCAACTTCACACCGAGGTTGAACGGCGCGGCGTTCAACCGCTGCGCCAAGGCGTGCAGGAGCCGGGTCTTGCTGCCGTTGCCCACCAGCAGAATTAGCTTGCTCTGGAGTGTGCCAATCTCCTCGACCAGCCGTTCCAGCGTGTCGAGCGCGGGCGAATTGCCGACGCCAGCAGACGATGCAACGGCGCTGGTCATGGCTTTTCCTCATCTGTAATGGATTTGCTCTGTGTGCCGATGCGCGCGGCGATCCATTGATCCAGCTCGGTGCGGCGAAAGCGCCACGTGCCGCCCAGCTTGAAGGCCGGTATCTTGCCTTCGGCTGCAAGGCGATAGACCGTGCGCCTTCCTGCCTTCAGGTAAGCAGCGACTTCCTCCAGAGTGAGGATTTCATCGGACTGTTCGTTCATGGATGTGCCGGCAATCTAATGGTTGACTTTAGCCATTTTGGCACAACTTGGCAAGAAATGGCAGAACCCAGGGGCATCTGGCCATCCGGATAAGCCAACGGCTACCTTCCGAGATAGGTGGACGTTATTTGCACCCGCTCATGCCCCAGCTCGCGACTGATGGTTTGGCGGGCACGGTTGTCTTGCATGCGTTGTGTTGGACTGAGCTTCCCGACTGAAGGCCCACCCGCCGCCGGCGCCTGCCACCCCGTCAGCACCTCATACCGCATCTGCGCGTACCGATGCCGCAGTCCGTGCATGTTGCTCAACCCCGCTGCCTTGCACTGGCCGTCGTAAACATGCCGCTGCTGGATGTAGGTCTTGTTCGCGGGGATCAGCGAGCCCAACCCTGCCAGTCGGCGCGCTTCGACCAGCACCGCACGCTGTTCCGGCATCGTGACGGGTACCGTCCGCTCGCGTCCGCCTTTGGCCCACGATCCTTTGATGGCAATGTGGTCGTCACGGTCGGCATAGCGGGGCTGGAACTTGATGGACTCCTCTCGCCGCAGACCGAAGGCCGCTTGCAGGCGCAGGCTCATGCGGACGTAGGGATCGATGATTTTGTCCAGCCGGTCGTCTAGCTCCTTGGCCTTGCTCTCGTTGGTCACATAGCGGCGGTCAGGGATACCCAGCCTGGTGTTGTCCGTTGGCAGGATGCCTGCCTTGCCGACCTTCTCGGCCCACCAGCGTAGATGCGCCATGCGGTTCTTGATCGTGCCAGCCGACAGGCCTTCAGCTTGCCAGCGCTGTAACAGAGCTTCGACATGTTTGCCCTTGAGCGAGGTGGCCCGCATCTGGCGGAAGCCTTCTTCGCGCAGTTGGCAGGCGGCCAGGGTCAGCGACCGTTGCCGGTCGGCTTGGGTGGCGTGGCTTCCGTCACGGTTACGCTGGCATAGTTGCCGCAGGGTATAGGTCAAATCGTCCATCTTCCGGCCTCCAAGCAAAGCGCCGTACTGTGTTGTCCTGAAATTCAGTGGTTAGTGTTGGTGCCAACTCGCCAAGGCGAGATCCCGTGAGGGCAAGGGCATGGTGTTCAGGAGACACCAGAGCCTCGAATGAGGCGTCCGTCTTGCTCTCTGTTGGAAGCCCGGACGGAGGTACTACAAGAAGAAAGTGATGTGAACGTGGACGAGTCCTCCTATGAAGTGAGTGGGATGAGAAATGCAGCGGCGGTCTGTGCGTTGCACACAGGCAATTGCCGCAAAGGACAGTGCGCCAGGCGGCGCGATAGGCATGAGTTCAAACAGACGAAGAAGGCTCCGCCCTGGGTAGGGCCGGTATGCGGTCGGAGCCTGGGCATACCTGGGGTGGCTCCACCCTGACGGGCCAGCGCTTGCAGGAATCTGCGCTGTTGGGGTTGCCGATGTATGAGGCCCATCGGTCTTGGCAACTGCTCGGTCAGTGTAGGGCGGCCATCATCATGTCTGCCGCACGCAATAGGATTCGGCATTCGCCCGCATTGTTGCTGGCGTGGGCGGGGTCGTCACTGCGGCGTGCAGTGACGACCCGTTTCGCGGCAGCATTTACTACGCAGGTTGCGGCTGCCATCCCCTATCCTGCATTGCCTGCGCAGCAATGTCCCCAGCGTTCGTCGAGGCGTTCAGCATCTTGCGGATGTTGGCGATGTGCGCCAGGGCGGTTTCACGCGATGCCGGTTGCGCAGTCGGTTCTGGGTGGTCTTCAGTGCGTGGCGCACCAGCAGGCCGATTTTCAACAGGCCGTGGGGTGGCACACGTCTCCTTGCGACCTGCCCACAAGCGGAACTCGCCAGCAAATACGCGCTTCACCAAGGCGAAGAAGTAGGCCACGACATTGCGCACGGTGCCGCTCTGGCTGCGTGCCTGCAACTCGTCGAGTACTTCCTGGCGATGCTGCGGCGGCAGCCGCCGCAAGGCGGCCTGCACGTCTTTTTGCTGATCTGCCTGGGCATTGCTCAGGCAAGGCGGCAAGCTCATCGACTGCGATGCCGAATGGCCGTCGCCTTCGCGCGCGCGGTACGTACGTTCTTTTTTATACATATACGTTTTATACGTACCGCCCTGCTCAGCTGTCATGTGGCGAACGTGTCCGGTCTGTTGCGGAGCAAGCGTGCTGTCAGCGGAATCGCCAGAAAATGGCAGTGGGTCGGCTGCCTCGTTCGCCTGCGACGGAGGCGTCGGGGGCAAATCATCGTCATCGCGGGGCTGATTGTGGGCCGTAATGGAAGTGGCTTCAGGTGCCTGCGCCAAAGTTGCCTGAATGTGGACGGCCACCCGATCGATCTGATTGTTTTCGTGGCCGATAGACGCTTGCAGAAGCGCGGGCAGGCTGGCATCGAGCGTGCAAGCCTGCTGGAAGTGTAGGGCGCTTTCGTGAACCTGATACAGCTCGCTGAGCACATGGCCGGTCAGGGGATCGCGGTGCTGGCCTACCTGGCTGATCCAGCCCGTCAGCCGAAGCACAACGAGGACGCGCCGGGCCGTCTCGTACCCGGCCCTCTGCCCCAGCGGGGTAGAGGTGAGATAGCGGCGCAACTGCCCCAGATTCGCTACCGGGCTGATGCCTTCCGCAGAGCGCAGCATGCGCAGAACCTGCCAGCCGTTGCGCTCCAACGGCGTGAGGCGGGTATCGAGCATGAGCGAGGCCGGCGTAGTGAACAGGGCGTCTTGCCCCTGCGGGTTTTGGCGGGTGTGATGGTTTGTCATGAGAGTTCTCCGAGGTCTGGGCCACAGCGGCCCGTTCCCCTGCATCTCATCGCGTGCCGTTCCATGCGTCAGCCAACAATGCGGTCTGCGCCATAACCGTTTTATCCTGCCGCGTGGAGCTCTGGCACCCGCATCCAGACTGATCTATCATCCCGATACCCCCTTGGGGGTACAACTGGTACTTCCAGCGATTCCCGCAAAGGCCGTGGCCCGATTTCCCCGTGAAACCTAGCATTCACGGCTCTTTGCCGACCGATCAACGTTTAAACGTGTGTTCAACGTCTAAGCGAAACAGCACATCCCGCGAAGCACCCCAAAGATCAGACCTGTGTCCGATCTTTGGGGTGTTTTTTTTGGTGAGGCGTCAACAGCGATGCGCGCCGCTCCAGGAAGGGCTTTGCGAGAACGGTATGAGGGATGAGAAACAATCGGTTGCGGCGAATAGCGGGATGACTGGCAGCGGCCGAGTTGGACCGCATCAGCAGATGGTGTGATCGCACAGACGCAGGTTTTCAAGCGGCACCCAGCCCGTCTCTCCATCCCCAAGCCTGACCGCCCACACCCACCCATTCAGTTCGCGCTCTCCGCGCAGCATTTCGCCTTGCGCGACATCCAGCTCCTTGTTGGTGAAAGCCTCCAGCATCGTGGCGCTGCCGTCGGCGTGGCGGTCCAGGAATTGCGCCGGCACGAAGCCGGCTTGTTGGCCTGCTGGCGTGCACAGATACCAGTCGGGCCAGCCCTCGGGGCCATCGTACCGTTCGCCGACGGTGACGCGATCTCCCTTGCGCACCAGCATGGGTTCGGGGAACTCGCTGGCGTGGGTCTGGATGACGAGGTAGCGGCGGTCGGAATTCATGGGCATTGATTGTCCGTATTGCGGTCACGGACGGAACTATGCCATGCGCTCCAGCAGCCGCGGCACCGCCGAGGCCAGCAACGCGACTCCGGAAGCCGTCAGCAGCCCCAGCACGATCTGCCGGAAGCGCGCCTCGCTGATGCCTATGTAAAGCTTCGCGCCCAGCAACACCGGCACCAGCATGGCGGCGGCGACGATGGCGAACATGGGCAGCATGGCGCGCGTGACGATGCCGCTGGCCAGATACGTGCCCATGGTCACCAGCAGCATGGACAGGTTGAAGTTCTGGATGATGGCGCGTTGCGCGTCCTTGTCGAATCCGCGCAGGGTGCACCACAAGGTGGGCAGCGTGCCTGTGAAGCCGCCTATGCCGCCCAGCACGCCGCCGGCCATGCCGACGGCCGCATCGGCGGCGCGCCCGCCTGCGGCGATCTTCGGCAGGTTCTTGGCCAACAACATGGCGGGACACCAGATCACAAGCAGGATGCCGAGTATGGTCTTGAACCAGTCCATGTCCAGGCGCGGCAGCAGCGCCACGCCCAGCGGAATGCCGAACAGGCCGCCGATCACGAAGGGCAGCAATCGCCGCAGATCGAAGCCGCGGCGCACGGTGATGGCGGCGAGGATCTGCCCGACCAGGGCGCCGAAGACCGCGAGCGTCGCGGCCAGGCGCGGGTCCAGCACCCAGGCCCAGAACGACATCGCCACCAGGCCGAAGGCAAAGCCTGACAGGCCCTGCACGAAGCCCGCGATGACCGCACCCAGCGTCACCACCAAATACACCGAATCCATTGCCGCCTCTTTGTTCTTATGTGGGGGAGTCGGTTTGTATTCTGGATGATCCTTATGGCTCGCGAATCGTGTTTTGCTATGGGCCGATACCGTACTTCTTATGGCGGCGGAGCCTGTGCTAGCTTGGCGCCTTGTCCGCCGCCCGCAGGAAATTCGCTTCCAGCACGCTCAGCACGCGATTCAAAGTGTCGATATCCGCGGCCGACAACCCCTTGAGCGACTCCTCGAAGAACGCCGCCCGCTTGGGCAGGGCTTCATCCACCACGGCCTGGCCGACGGGCGTGAGACTGGCGTTGGTCAGGCGGTTGTCCTGCGGATCCACTGCGCGCGCGATCCAGCCCATTTTTTCCATGGCCTGCAGCTGCCGTGTGAGCGACGCGGGATCGAGCCGGCAGCGTTCGGCCAGATGCTTCTGCGAACATTGGCCGCACTCATGCAGCGCCAGCAAAATGCGCCAACGGGGCAGGGCGTGGCCGACGGTGCTGCTGAACGCGCTCTGCATGCCGCGGTAGGCCTGTCCCATGTGCTGGATGACCTGCAAGCCTTGTTGTTGTTTGGGCAAAAGCTATTCTCCGACGCCGGCCGGCTCTGGTTTGGAAGGGCGGATCAACTGGACCGGCGGCACGCGCCGCACGCACCAGAGCGCGAACACCGCAACCGCCAGGGCTATGAGTTGCCCTTCGTGGATGGCGCCGACGAGCGCGACGCGCGCGATCTCGATCAGCGAGGTTCCGTCCTGGCCTTGATGCGCCAATTGTGCCAGGAACTGCGTCTGGGCCTCGGGATTGACGAGCATCTGGGGATCATTCAGCTCTGGCAGCCAGCGGGCGGAAGCGCCGCGCAGCGTGGATTCGACGCCGCTGAAATAGCTGTGGTTGATCATGGTGCCGACGATCGCCGTGCCCAACATGCCGCCGATCATGCGCAGGGATTGCAGCAGCGCCGTGGCGATGCCCAGGTGGCTGCGGCCGGCGGTCTGCTGCGCGAAGACCGTCAGGTTGGGCATGATGAAACCCATGCCCAGCCCGGCCATCAGCATGTATGCGGCGATGAGCGCATGTGACGTATAGCTATGGGTGGTAACAATGCCCAGGCACGAGAGCGCCATCAGGATGAAGCCGGCATACAGCATGCGGTTGGGATTGCGGATGCGGGTGATGATGCGGCCGTTGACGATGCTGCCCACCGTGATGAAAACCACCATTGGCGTGATCAGCAGGCCGGCGTCCTGGGGCGACAGCCCGAAGCCGCCTTGCAGCAGCAGCGGCGCGTAGAACAGCAGCGAGTACATGGTCACGCCCACCAGCAGGGCCAGCGTGAAGAGCATGGCGAGGCCGCGGTTGCGGAACATGTCCAGCGGCAGCAGCGGGTGGGGGCAGCGCCGTTCCCACCAGAACAGCAGGGCGAAGGCTACTGCGCTGCCCGCGCCCAGCAGCAGAATGGATGCGCTAAACCCTTCCTTGGGCAACAGTTCGACCAGCAGTTGCAGGCTGCCCAGCGCCACGGCGATGAGCAGCGCACCCTGCCAGTCCAGCCGCACGCGGCCGGTCGTGTGGTTGCGCAGATGCGGCAGATAGCGGGCGACGAACCAGAGCCCGAGGAGGCCAATGGGCAGGTTGACGTAGAACACCGAGCGCCAGCCATAGTGCTCGGTCAGCGCGCCGCCCAGGGTCGGGCCGATGGCGTTGGCGATGCCGAAGGCGGAACTGAGCATGACTTGCCACCGCAATCGCACGTGGGGATCGGGAAACAGGTCGGGGATGGACGCGAACGCCGTGCCTACCAGCATGCCGCCGCCTATGCCTTGCAGCGCCCGCGCCAGGACCAGCGTGAACATGCTGTCGGCCGCGCCGCATAGCGCCGAGGCCAGGGTGAACAATACGATGGCTGCCACTACGAACGGCTTGCGGCCGTAGTAGTCGCCCAGGCGGCCGAAGATAGGCACGGTGATGACGGAGGTAAGCAGGTAAGACGTCGCTACCCATGCATACAGTTCGAAGCCCTTGAGTTCGGCCACAATGGTCGGCAGCGCGGTGCCGACCACGGTCTGATCGATGGCGACCATCATCATGACGAAGCACATGCCCAGCATGGCAAGCAGGGTTTGGCGGAAAGGAAGCACTTGGCCGGGCGAGTGCGGGGTGCCTGTAGCGGGGGCGGACATTGTTGGATCTATCAATGATTGATGTATCAATCATTCTAGCCCTACAATCCGCGAGACAGAAAGTTGTCAGGTCCGAGGCCGGATTTCGAGACGCCGCATCGATACCGATAGTGTTGATTTTGCGCGGCCGCGCCCGGCCATCCGCGCGAAGTCGGCCCGATTTGTTACGATAGCGCTATCTGTACGCTGGCTCGGCTGGCGTCTTCATCAGGCTTTCCTTGGCAGATTCCATTTTCGGCGCCGCAGCCCCAGGCTCGGCAAGAGAGCGGGCACGCCCTGAAAGGCCGTGGCTACATGGGCCTGGCGGTTTTTCCGCAGCTAAAGCACCTTCCGCGCGCCCGGCGCAGCGGACGGCATTCAAGGATTTCCAGTCGAGGTACCGACGGGGCAGCAATGAAAACGTGGTTCAAGCGCATTTTGATAGGCCTGGTAGTGTTGGTTGTCGTGGCCGTCGTTGGCCTGGCCATCTTCTTGCTGACATTCGACCCCAACGCGTACAAGTACAAGCTGGAAGAGCTTGTCCAGCAACGCTACCAACGCACGCTGACGATAGACGGCGAGATCGAGCTGTCGCTCTTCCCGCGCATCGGGCTGTCGGTGCAGGGCGTGTCGCTGTCCGAGCCGGACAGCTCCGAAACCTTCGCCTCCATCGATAGCACCCGTCTGGCGGTCGCGGTGTGGCCGCTGCTGTCCAACAGCTTCGTGGTGGACCACGTCGCGATCACCGGTTTCAAGGCCCGTGTGGTGCGGGACAAGCAGGGCCATTTCAATTTCAGCAATCTCGTGGGCGGCACCGCGCCGATCACGGCGGCGCCGGCCAATCCGGCTGAAGCCTTGGCGGGCGCGGCGCAGAGCGCGGTGCAGGCCATCGCCAACGGCAACCTGCCGCAGCCGCGCAACAACATGCAGATCGACATCGCCGGGCTGGACCTGAAGGACGGCCAGGTGCAGCTGCAGGACGAGATCACGGGCATGGCGGTGGCGGTCACCAAGATCAACGCCAACACCGGCCGCGTCACCTTCAATCAACCGTTCGATGTGCGCATGACCGCACGCGTCGAGGGTGGCGATCCGCGCGTGGACGCCAATTTGACCGGCCAGGCCCTGCTTACGCTGGATCCGTCGGCCAAGCGCTACGCCGCGCAGAAGCTGGACCTGCGCATGGACGGCAAGCTGCCGGGGGCCGAAGCCAAGAGCCTGGCCATGCGCGGCAATCTGGCCTTCAACGGCCAGAAGTCGGCGTTGGACATCGCCGGCCTGGAAGTCGTGTTCCAGGGCGACGTCACCGATCCCGCTGCGCGCGCGACCAATGTGGATGCCAGCGTGGCCATCCCCAAGCTGGCGATCGACCCGCATAAGAGCCAGCTGCAGATCGAGAAACTGGCGATACGCGCCAAGGGCGGCGTGGCCGATGGTCCCTTCGAATTCGCCGTGGACGCGCCCGCGCTCAATATCTCTCCGGCGTCGGCCACGGGTGAGGCGCTGACGGGCCGCGTGCGCATCAGCGGGCTGGACGCGAGTTTCGGCTTGAACGGCATCAGCGGCAACGCCGGTGAGCTGGAGATCAAGGAAGCCAAGCTGGACAGCACGTCCAAGAATGGCGAACGGATCGTCAAGCTGAACTTCGCCTCGCCGCTGTCCTTGAACCTGTTGCAGCGCAGCGGCGGCCTGTCTGGCTTGCGGGGCGACGTCAACATCACCGATCCCGGACTGCCCAAGGGCAGCCTGCAGATCCCCGTGATCGGCAGCGTGACCGCGGATCTGCTGAAGGATCAGGCCACGAGCAAGATCAACGCCGTGCTGGAAGGCGGCAAGTTCGATCTGAGCGCGGACATTACCAAGCTGAGCGATGCGCCCAAGGTGAATTTCGCGCTGGTGGTGGATACGCTGGACCTGGACAAGCTGGTGCCGCCGGTTGCGGCAACGCCCGCGCAGCCGGCGCCCAAGCAGCCGGCCGAAGCCAAGAAGGAAGACGGCAAGCCCGCGCAGCCTGCAGCCCCTGCGGCGCCTGCCAAACCTGCCGACGACACGATCGACCTGTCTGCGCTGATCGGTCCCAGCGTCAATGGCACGATCAAGGTTGGCAAGCTGGTCGTGCGCGGCCTGAAGGCCGACGACGTCGGCGCCGCGGTGAAGCTGGACAAGGGCAAGCTGGATATCTCCAGCCTGACTGCCGGCCTGTACGGCGGCAAGCTGGCGGGCACTTTGTCGGTGGACGCCGCGCAGGGTAACCAGCTGGCCACCAAGATGTCGCTGGCCGGTATCGCCATCGAACCGTTCCTGATGGACCTGGCGCGCCAGAACGTGCTGAGCGGTACGGGCAGCCTTGCGCTGGACCTGAAGACAGCCGGCGCCAATGCCTACGCCATGAAGAGCGGCCTGGGCGGCACCATGCAATTGCGCCTGCGCGATGGCGCGGTCAAGGGCATCAACCTGACGCAGACGCTGCGCGAACTGAAGGCCGCCTTCAAACCGGAATCGCAGAACGAAACCGTCGCGTCCGACACCAGCAAGCAGACGGAATTCTCCGAGATGGACGCCGACCTGGCCTTCACCAAGGGCGTGGCCGCGGTCAAGCGCCTGAACGTGGTGTCGCCCCTGTTGCGTGTGACGCAGGGCGATCCGGCCACCATTGACTTCGTCAAGAGCGAATTGGACCTGGTGGCGCGAGCCCGCGTCGTCAATCCGGCAGCCGATCCGGAAGGCAAGGAACTGCTAGACCTGAAGGACGTGACCATCCCCGTGCACGTCAAGGGACCATTCGACAAGCCGACCTATACCGTGCTCTGGAAGGACGCCATCGGCGGCATTCTCCAGCGCAGCCTGGAAAACAAGCTGCGCGAAGCGGTGACGGGCAAGGGCAAGGGCGGCGCTGCCGTCGACAAGGCTTTGAAGGGACTGCTGGGCAAATGAACGCCGAGAACTTCCAACCCGTGGCCGAGTGCGGCGTCACCACGCAGGCCGAGGCCGCGGGCTATCACCGGCAATGGCTGGTCGCCAACGATTCCGGGCAGTGGCTGAACCGCAGCCTGTGTCCGCGGCTGGCCGACGTTTCGGTCGAGCTGCGGCTGGGCTACCTGGTGCTGAAGGCGCCTGGCATGCTGCGCATGGACATTCCGCTGGACGTCATCGAAGACGACGACAGCGTGCGCTACAGCATGAAGGTTGGCGAGCAGGTGGTGGACGTGATCGACGAAGGGGAACTGGCCGCGGCCTGGATTTCCAACTTCGTCCAGGTGCCTTGCCGCATCATGAAGGTGCATCCCGACACGCCCGTGGCCGCCTGGCCGGCCTGAGCGGGCCGGGCGCAAGGGCCGTTCAGGCCTGAGCGCCAGAGCGCTTGAATTCGAAAGCCGCGTGGGCCAGCAGGCCTGCCAGAAGGCCCCAGAAGGCCGATCCGATACCCCAGAAACTGAAGCCAGATGCCGTGGCCAGCAGCGTGATGAGCGCGGCTTCGCGGCGTTGCGGGTTGGCCATGGCCGCGGCCATGCCGCCCATGATGGTGCCCAGCAGCGCCAGCCCGGCCAGCGCGGCCAGCAGGGCGGCGGGCAAGGCTTGGAAGAACACGGCCACGGCGCCGGCTACGACGCTCAGCACGACGTAGCCCAGGCCGTAGGTGGCCGCGGCGATGTAGCGCTTGGACGGGTCCGGATGCGCTTCGGGACCGGTGCAGATGGCCGCGCTGATGGCGCCCATCGTGACGCTGTGCGCGCCGAAGGGCGCGGCCAGCAGGCCCAGCAGGCCGGTGGCCGCCACCAGGCGCGAGGCGGGCGGCTGGTAGCCCGCCGCTTGCAGGATGGCCAGGCCGGGAAGGTTCTGCGAGGCCATCGCGACCACGAAAAGCGGAATGCCCAGGCTGACCGCGGCCTGCGCGCTGAAGGCGGGCGTGGTCCAGACGAATTCGGTGAGGCGCCAGTCCAGCAGGTCCAGCTGGATCAGGTTCAGGCCGAAGGCGATGGCGATGGCCACCAGCATGACGACCAGCACCGCGTAGCGCGGCGCCCAGCGCCGGCACAGCAGATAGGCGACGCACATCGCCAGCACCAGCGCGGGCTGCTGCTTGATGTTGCTGAAGACGCCCATGCCGAAGTTGAGCAGCACGCCCGCCAGCATGGCCGCGGCGATTTCGCCGGGGATGCGGCGCAGGATGGGATCGATCCAGCCGAACAGGCCGCAGGCCAACGTCAGCGCGGCGGCCAGGATGAAGGCGCCGATTGCCTCATTGAAGGGAACGCCGGCCAGCGCGGTGACCAGCAGCGCCGCGCCAGGCGTGGACCAGGCCATGACGATGGGCAGGCCCGTGCGCAGGCTGTACAAGGCGCCGCCCAGGCCGAACGCCAGGCTGAGCGAGCCGATCCAGGAGCCGATGTGCGCCGAATCCAGGCCCGCGGTATGGCCTGCCTGCACCATCAGCACGGCGGTGCCGCCGAAGCTGACCAGCACGGCGACGAGGCCGGCGGCGATGGCCGATGCGGACAGGTCGCGGCGGGCGTGGTGGCGGGAAGGAGGGAGGTTGATGCTGGACTGCGCGGCGTCGCTCATGCGGCACCGGTCAGGCGACGGTATTTGGCCATGAGCTGTTCCTGGCCTTCATTCCATTGCGGGTGCAGCTCGATGCACTCCACGGGGCACACGACCTTGCATTGCGGCTCGTCGTGATGGCCCACGCATTCGGTGCACCGGTCAGGGTCGATGACGTAATAGTCCTCGCCCATGGAGATTGCTTCGTTCGGGCACTGGGGCTCGCAAACGTCGCAATTGATGCATTCTTCGGTGATGGTCAGGGCCATGGCGGGCTGCGGTATGGGGCGGGTAGGGCTAAGCGCATTGTACCGCCGCCGCGCGCCCGGGCCGCGCAGCGCAAGAAGGGCGCTTTGCGCGCCCTTCGAGGGTGGAGCAATACCTGCGGCGGGGCTCAGCCCGGCCAGGACTGTTCGCGGCGTTCCTTGGCTTTTTCCTGGAGCCAGCGCTCGACGGACGGGAACACGAACTTGCTCACGTCGCCGCCCAACTGCGCGATCTCGCGCACGATGGTGCCGGAGATGAATTGGTACTGGTCCGAGGGCGTCATGAACAGCGTTTCGACATCGGGCAGCAGATGGCGGTTCATGCCGGCCATCTGGAATTCGTACTCGAAGTCGGACACGGCTCGCAGGCCGCGCACGATCACGCGCCCGCCCTGGTCGCGCACAAAGTCCTTGAGCAGGCCGCCGAAGCTTTGCACTTCCACGTTGGGATAGTGTCCCAGCACTTCGCGCGCGATTTCCACGCGCTCGTCGATGCTGAAGAAGGGCTTCTTGTTGCGGCTAATGGCGATCCCGACCACGACTTTGTCGAAAAGCGTGGCGGCACGGCGGACCAGATCCTCGTGGCCTCTGGTCAGCGGGTCGAAAGTGCCGGGATATACAGCGGTGATCATACGAGCTCCGTACCGTTATTTGTGGTTTACACCATCCTCCGAAGCTCGGATTATTGACCTATTTGCGCAATGCAGCAAATTCCAGCAGGTGGTAGTGGACCGCGCCTGCCTTGTCCTGCCGCAAGATCGTGAATCCCTCGGGGGCTTCGATGGGGCTTTCCGCCTCTACGTAGACTAGCCCATGCTCGGTCAGAATGCCTGGCAGAATCGGCCACAGGCGCGGCAGCCAGCCCTGGCCGAAAGGCGGATCCAGCAGGATCAGGTCAAATCGGGACGCATCCATGCGCTCGGCGACCTGCATGGCGTCGCCCACGTGGATGCGTATCATGTCGGCTTTGAGCTTGTCGCGCAGTGTCCGCAGCGCGGACGCAGCGGTCTTGTCCCGCTCGACCATCTGTACATGCGCCACGCCGCGCGAGGCCGCCTCGAAGCCCAAGGCGCCGCTGCCGGCGAATAGATCCAGCACCTGCTTGTCGGCGAACTCACCGCCCCACAGGTGATTGAGCCAGTTGAACAGCGTCTCGCGCACCCGGTCGGGCGTGGGGCGCAGCGTCTCCACGTCGGGCACGGCAATGGGGGTGCGTCTGTATTGGCCCCCGACGATACGAATATACTTGTTACCCATGTTTAGCCGCTTCTTCAAGAAAAAATCCCCTCCGCCCGCCGCGCCGGTTCAACCCGCGCCGCCGCCGGAGGCTGCAGACGCCGTAGCCGCGCCTGCCGAGCCCGCCGCCGTCCCGGTCACTCCCGCGCCGCCGGCGCCTGTGGCCGCCGAACCGCGCCGCGAACCGAGCATTGACCCGGGCGTCGCCGCACCGGCGGCACCGCCCGTTGTGGCGCCTGTTGCTGCGCCGCATGAGGCGCCGGCCGTGACGCCCGCGCCGGTTGCGCCGGCACCCGCTACGGTATCGGCGCCAGCGCCTGTTCCGGCGCCAGCGCCGGCCCCGGCATTGGCCCCCGCTCCTGTCGCGGCGCCCGCGCCGGTGGTGGCAACGCAAGCTCCGATCGCCGCTCCCGCGCCGGTTGCGGCTCCGGTGGCTGCGGCTGCGGCGCCAGCCCCAGCCCCCGAGCCCGCCGCCGAAGCCCCCAAGAAGGCTTCCTGGCTGTCCCGCTTGAAGCAAGGCCTGTCGCGTACGGGCCAGAGCATCGGCGGGATCTTCATCGGCGTGAAGGTCGACGAGAACCTGTTCGAGGAACTCGAATCGGCGCTCATTATGGCCGATGCGGGCCTGGAGGCCACGGAAAAGCTCCTGACGGCGCTGCGCGCGCGGGTCAAGAAGGAACGCATCGAGGACCCCGCCAAGGTCAAGGCGGCCTTGCGCCAACTGCTGGCCGACCACCTGCGCCCGCTGGAGCGCGCCTTCGACCTGAAGCGCACGCAACCCCTGGTCGTCATGATCGCCGGCGTCAACGGCGCCGGCAAGACCACTTCCATCGGCAAGCTGGCCCACACCTTCCAGCGCCAGGGCGCCAGCGTGCTGCTGGCCGCGGGCGACACGTTCCGCGCCGCCGCGCGCGAGCAACTCATCGAATGGGGCAGCCGCAACAACGTGACGGTGATCTCGCAGGACGGCGGCGATCCGGCGGCTGTGGCGTTCGATGCGGTCAACGCCGGCCGCGCGCGCGGCATGGGCGTGGTGATGGTGGATACCGCGGGCCGCCTGCCCACGCAGTTGCACCTGATGGAAGAGCTGAAGAAGATCCGCCGCGTCATCGGCAAGGCGGATGCCGCCGCGCCGCACGAAGTGCTGCTGGTGGTGGACGGCAATACCGGCCAGAACGCCCTGGCGCAGATCCGCGCCTTCGATGCCGCCATCAATCTGACCGGCCTGGTCGTGACCAAGCTGGACGGCACCGCCAAGGGCGGCACGCTGGCAGCCGTGGCCGCGGGCAGCCAGGGCGTGCGCCCGATCCCGGTGTACTGGATCGGCGTGGGCGAAAGCCTGGAAGACCTGCAGCCCTTCGTGGCCGACGAGTTCGCCGGGGCTTTGCTGGCGGATTGAGGTCCGTGGGTCCGGCGCGCATGCGCCGGAAAAAACAAAGGGACGGCGCATGCCGTCCCTTTTGCGTTCAAGCCCGCGTCACTTCCAGAATGGCTTGCTGGCGGCCAGATCGTCGAACGCTTGCTGCGCGTCGTCCGCCAGTTCTTCCAGGCGCGCGCTGATCCAGCCCAGGGCGAACCAGGCTTGCGGATGGGTGGCGGTACACGACTCGTAGTAGTCCTTGGCCACTGCCAGGTCGTTGATTTCGCCCAGCACGTCCTGCACGCGCGACAGCAGCTTGCGATAGCCGCGCAGTTTGCCCGCGGGCAGCAGCGACTCGGCGAATGCCAGGCTGTACCGCAGCCGTTTGCCGCGCTTGCGCAGTTCGTGGCGCGTGGGAATGTCGAGCGTCGCGAATTGCGTGCCCTGGTCGGCCACCTTGCTGTGCCAGCGGTGCAGGCGCCGCGCAAGCTGCTTGTGCAGGCGCTGCGGATCGGGTTCGGGCGCCAGCATCGGAATGATGGTGGGTTTGACGCTGGGCGCCGCCACGCCGCCTTCCAGCCGGATGGCGGGCTCGGGCGCGGCGTCGCGGGGCGTGCCGTTGGCTATCGTCTGGCCTTCCGCGGAAGGCAGGGCCGGCGGCACGTCCAGGCTCCATTCCAGCAGCTCCAGCATCCAGGCCTGGAAGGCCTTGCCGCCGGCGATGCTGCGCGCGTCCTGTTCCGGGGGCGCGGCTTCCATAGGGATGACCGGCATGCCTGCGCGCATCAGCGCGGGCGCCACGGTTTCGTTCAGCACGTCCTGGTCGCGGTTGGCGCCGAAGGCGGCGAAGTGCGTGCGCACGCCTTGCAGCAGAGTGTCTGGAATCGGTGCGATCCAGCCGTCGAACAGCTTCCAGGCCGAACGCAGCCGGCGCACGCCCACGCGCAGCTGATGCACGTGTTCGGAGTTGCCGGCGCGGTAGACGCCCTCGGTGTCGACCTCGGCCAGCACCGAGGCGTTGCGCGCGATCTGGTCCAGGCATTCCGCCGCGATGCGCGCCATGGCCTGGGGCGCCGTCATGTCTTCGCGCAGCTTGACCGATGCGGCGCCGCGCGGCGCCCAGAACTGGGCGATGGCTTGGGCGCGGCGGGCTTCGAGGTCATCGCCCGGAATGGCGTCTGCATCTGCCAGGCGCTGAGCCAACTGGGCCAGCGCATCGCCGCGTTCGGACTTGCTGCGCGGGTCCAGCACCAGGCTGTGGCGCTGCTGCCAGCCGCGAGCCGCCGCGAAGATAGCGGCGGGGCGGCCCGACACCAGTTCGAATTCCAGTTCGGAGATGGGCAGCTCCAGCGCGCCGGCGCGCAGGATGCCGGTGTCGTAGGCCAGTTCCACCGTGCCGTAGCGCGTGCGGACCTTGCGCAGCAGCCGCTGCACATCGGTTTCATAACGCAGGCCCAGTTCGCCCTTGATGGCTGCCAGCGCGGCTTCGACCTCGGTGCCGGCATACACCGACAGGTCCAGCACCGGGCCCGGCCGCGGGTGATTGAGTTCGATGCGCGTGATGGCATTGATGCCAGGCATCTTCAGCGTCTGCACCCAGTCGCGGCCTTCCTGGCGCAGCCGGATGGCGATGCGGGCCCGCGCAAGTTCGCGTTCCGGCGTATCGAAATACATGGCGTGCAGGCGGATGCGGGTCGCCTCGCGCTGCTTGACCTCTCGGAGCACCGCCTGGCGCGAGGCCGCAGGCACGTGCAGTTTCAATTCCTGTTCCGACATGGCGGCGGGCGTCCAACGGCAAAAGCCGAGATCTTAATCAAACGGGGCGGGCGATTTGATGACCGGTCATATTTATTTCACATGGAGCATAAACGTGTTTGCGGCGCATCAACAACCGGAGTGCAGGGCGCGGATCCTTGGTCCAGGCAGAGGACTGGTGCAATAGCGACCGTTTGTGCTGGAGCACTCGTGACCCCTGAAATTACCCAGTTTCAGTGATATGCATGGTTACGAATCGCTTTTCTAATTGTAATCGGCGGGTTACGCGGCCCGCGCCATCCGATTCCACACGCGTCCGCCTGGTGCCAACCCGAGCGGGCCACGATTACAGAAGAGCGCCATGAACCGTACGTATCGCATTGTCTTTAACCGCAGCGCGGGCTTGTGGCAGGTTGTAAGCGAGCACGTGCGAGGGCAAGGCAAGGGCGGCCGCCATGCAAGCAGATCCGCGCGCAGACGCCTGCCCTTGATGGCGATGCTGCTGGCGGCCCTGGGCGCGGCCGGCCAAGCGCAGGCGGGGCCGATGGTCACCCTTACCGGCGATGCTACTTTCGCACCCTACTCAGGTCCAAATTTGGTGGCCTTCACCCCGCTATATGTGGGCATATCCGGTGTAGGAACATTGACCGTCGCCGACGGCGGCCAGGTGACGATAGCGCCGGGCTACACGGTGATTCTGGCCGACTCGGCCTCGGCTGATGGGACGATCAACATCGGCGCGGCTCCCGGCGCTGCACCCGTGGGCGCTGGCTTCCTGGCGACATCGCTACTCCAGTTCGGCGCGGGCACGGGTACGCTGAACTTCAACACCAACAACTTCCACGACTTCGGCGCGGCGCTGGTCAGCAGGGATGCAGGCACGCATCAGCTCAATCACTATGCGGGCTCCACGCGGCTGGTCGGCGACAGTTCCGGCTTCGTCGGCAAGACCACCGTCACGGGTGGGAGCCTGCAGATTCTCAACATTCTGGGCACCACCGAAGGACGTATCGATGCCGGGCAAGCTCCCGGCGCCACGGCCCGGGTCAGCGTGTTCAGCCCCGGCTCGACCTGGGCACTGACGGACAACCTTTTTGTCGGCGGCGCCGGACCCGGAGAGCTGAGCATCTTCAGTAGCGGCACGGTCTCGAACCAGTTTGCGACGGTGGATGCCCGGCAGAACGACGCGGCGAAAGTGACGGTTTCCGATGTCGGGTCGCTCTGGAGCAATCGCGCGGTGCTGCTGGTTGGTTCGGAAGGCGGGAGGGGCAGCGTGTCGATCCTGGCGGGGGGATATGCGACCAGCGTCGATGGCGTTGTCGGGCGCATCCAGAACGGCAATGGCGCCTTCCTGGTGTCGGGGCGCGGTTCAACCTGGATCAATAACGGCGAGCTCAGGGTGGGCGATGTGTCCGGTCAGGGCACACTGACCATCGAATCGGGGGGCTTCGTCTCGAACAAAGACAGCTATGTGGGCAGCATGAGCGGTAGCGGCAACGTTGTTGTCCGCGGCGCCGGCTCCATCTGGGACAACAGCGGCGCGATGACCCTGGGATTTGGCGTGGGAACGGGGGCGGGCAGCCTGACGATCGCGCAAGGCGGCACAGTGAGCGTTGGCGCGAGCGGCGGAGGGGCCGTGTCCCTGGCGCAGGACCGGTTTCTTTTCTTTCCCACCACCGGCACGATCAATATCGGCGCGGCGGCGGGGCTGCCGGCCGTAGGCGCCGGCACGCTCAACGCCAGCGCGATCCAGTTCGGCGCCGGCATTGCCACCGTGAACTTCAACCATACCGAGTCCGCCTACACGTTTTCGACGCCGCTGTTGAGCACAGGCGCCGGCACACATAGTCTGAACCAGATCGCCGGCACCACGTTGCTGACGGGCGCCAATAGTTCATTCCGGGGCAGGGCCACGGTGTCGGGCGGCAAGCTGGTGGTGCTGGGCCAGTTGGGAGGTTCGGCCGCCGTCACGGGCGGGGTCTTGCAGTACGGAGACGGCGCCACGGGCGCGGCCAACACCCTGAGCGGCAACCTGAATGTCTCAGGCACCGGCAGCACGCTGGCGGTGCATCGGGGCGCCACGCTGGCGGTCACGGGCGACATGGAAATGGCCGATGGCACCGTGCTGGACTTGATGGCCGGCACGGGCAGCCCGCTGTTGCAGGCAAACAAGGTCACGCTGGGCGATGGCGTGGTGTTCAGGCTGAGCGGCATCGGCGACAAGAACGCGCTCGATACCGTGTTGATCGAGGCGCCCACAGGCGGCATCGACGGTGATTTCGGCGCCGTCAACGTGGGCGGCTTTACCGGAGAGGTCGACTATCTCACCGTCAACACACGCAAGTCCGCGGACAACAAGCAGTACCTCGCCACCTACGGCCTGAGCTGGACCGCCAACAACAACCTGGCCCATGGCACTTTCACGCTGGCCGATGCGTCGAACCGGTTCACGCTGGAAGTGCCGCTTTCCGACCAGGCAGCCAATGCCGCCGCCGGTTGGGACGGCAAGAGCTTGACCAAGGCCGGCGCGGGCACGCTGGTGCTGCAAGGCGCCAACACGTACAGCGGCGGCACGGCCATCCTGGGCGGCACGTTGCAGGTCGATAGCGATGCCAACCTGGGCGCTGCCGCCGGGGGACTGCGGTTTGGCGACGGTACGCTGGCGACCACCGCCAGCTTCGACACCGCGCGCGCCGTCACGCTGGCGCAGAGCGGACGTTTCGACGTGACGGCGGACACCACGCTGGGCCTGAGCGGCGCGGTGGCGGGCGCGGGAGCCCTGGTCAAGAGCGGCGCGGGCACGATGGTGTTGAGCGGCAGCAATAGCCACGGCGGGGGGACGATGATCGCCAGCGGCACGCTGCAGATCGACCGCGATGCCAACCTGGGGGCGACGGCCGGCGGCCTGGCCTTCGGTGACGGCACGCTTGCGGCCACGGCCACCTTCGACATCGCGCGCACGGTCGCCTTGGCGCAGTCGGGGCGATTCGATGTGGCCGCGGGCGCCACGCTGGGCCTGACCGGCGCGGTCTCGGGCGCGGGCGCGCTGGCCAAGAGCGGCGGCGGCACGCTGGTTCTCAGCGGTAACAACAGCTATGGCGGCGGTACGTTGATTGCAGGTGGCCGGTTGCAGGTGTCGAGCGATGCGAGCCTTGGCGCTGCGTCCGGCGGCTTGCGTTTCGACGGGGGCACCTTGGCGACCATGGGCAGCTTCGATACCGCGCGGGCGGTCGCACTGACGCAGGCAAGCAGTTTTGACGTGGCCGCCGGCACGACGCTGGGGTTGCTCGGCGCCGTCACGGGCAGCGGCGATCTGTTCATGTCCGGCGCCGGCACGCTGCGTCTGGACAACGGGGCCAACGCCTACGGCAATACCTGGGTGCGCGCTGGCACCCTGGTCGGCCATGCCGGTTCGATCTCGGGCAACGTCGACATCAACAGCATCGGCAGGCTGGTGTTCGAGCAGACCGCCGATGCGCGCTTTGCCGGCGCCATCTCGGGCGACGGCGCGCTCGTAAAGAAGGGCGCGGGCACGCTGAGCCTGGCTGGCAACAGTTCCTCCTACTTCGGCAAGACCACGGTGTCCGGCGGAAGGCTCGTGGTGCAAGGTTCGCTGGGCGGCTCGGCCGAAGTCACGGGCGGCGTCCTGCAATATGGCGACGGCGTAGCCGGCGCAGCCAATAGTCTGACAGGGGACTTGAACGTCGGCGCAGCGGGCAGCGCCTTGTCGGTGCAGGGGCCGGCGTCGCTGGCGGTGGCGGGCAATGTCAATCTGGCGGATGGCACAGCCCTGGATATCGCAGCCGGCGCGGGCGGCCCGTCCTTGCAGGCGGGCGGGCTGACGCTGGGCGAGGGCGTCGCCTTCGCCCTCAGCGGCATAGGCAGCGCCAGCCAGCTCGACAAGGTGCTGATCGACACCCGTGGCGGCATTCGCGGCGACTTCGGGTCGGTGCGCGTGGGCGGCTTCAGCGGCGCGGTGGATTACCTCACGGTCAACACGCGCAAGTCGGCCGATGGCCTGCAATACCTCGCCAGCTACGACCTGAGCTGGACCGCCAACAACAATCTGGCGCACGGCACGTTCACGCTGAGCGATGCCGCCAACCGGTTCGTAGTCGGCGCGGATCTGGCAGACCAGGCGGCCAACGCCGCGACGGCCTGGAGCGGACGATCGCTGCTCAAGGCCGGCGCCGGCACGTTGGTCCTGAGCGGCAACAACACCTATAGCGGCGGCACCACGATAGCCGGGGGCACGTTGCAGGTTGCAAGCGATGCGAACCTGGGCGCGGCTTCTGGCGGCGTGGCATTCGGTGGCGGCACACTGGCGGCATCGGCGTCCTTCGATACCGCGCGTGCCATGACGCTGACCCAGGCCGGGCGCTTCGAGGTGGCTGGCGGCGCAACGCTGGGGCTGGTCGGCACAGTCTTGGGCAACGCCGACCTGATCAAGACCGGAGCCGGCACGCTGCGACTGGACAACGCGGGCAACGCCTACGGCAATACCGTCATCCGGGAAGGCACGCTAATCGGCGATGTCGGGTCGATCCGGGGCAATGTCGACAACAATGGCTCCTTGGTGTTCGAACAAGGCGCGAACGCAACGTTCGGCGGCGCCATCTCCGGTGGCGGCGCGCTGGTCAAGAGCGGCGCGGGGACGCTGGCGCTGAGCGGCGACAGCTCGGGCTTTACCGGCAGCACCACGATTCAGGGCGGCCGGCTGGCCTTGAACGGCAAACTTGGCGGCGCGCTCAATATCGGCCAGGGCGGCGTGCTCGGAGGCCGCGGCACAGTGGGCTCGGGCGCTGGCTCGGTGGTGACCGTGGCGGCCGGCGGCACGCTGGCGCCAGGGAATTCCATCGGCACGCTGACCGTCGACGGCGATCTCGTCATCGAGAGCGGCGCGCGCTACGCCGTGGAAACCAATCCGCAGGGCGCCGATGCCGACCTTATCCATGTCACGGGCAATGCCACGATCAATGGTGGCTCGGTCGCGCATATCGGTATCGGCGGCGACTACGGGCTGCGTTCCGTCTACACGATACTGGCGGCCGACGGCGCCTTGTCCGGCCGGTTCGATACGGTGACGTCCGACTATGCCTTCCTGACGCCGAAACTCGGCTACGACTACGGCGCGGGCCGAGTGTCGTTGGAATTGGCGCGCAACGGCACCGCGATGACCACGGCCGCCGACACGCGCAACCAGCGCGCGGCGGCGGGCGCCATCGACAGCATCGGCATGGCGGCGGGCAATGGGCTTTACGACGCGTTCGCCGTGCTGCCGGACGACAAGGGCTTGCTGCGTTCCAGCTTCGACCAGCTATCCGGCGAAATCCACGCGTCGGCCAAGACCGTGCTGCTCGAAGACAGCCGCTATGTGCGCGACGCCGCCAGCGAGCGCCTGCGCTCGGCCGCGGGCGCGGTCGGCGCGTCGGCGACGCCGGTGCTGGCGTCCGCAGGGGGCGGCGCCCGCCTGGCTCCGGCAACGGCGACGGGGCCCGCCAGCTGGATACAGGGCCTGGGTTCCTGGCGCCAGACCGACGGCGACGGCAATGCTGCCCAGGTCAAGAGCTCGACCGGCGGCTTTCTGCTGGGCGTGGATGCGCCGGTGTCCGATGCCTGGCGGCTGGGCCTGATGGCGGGCTACACCCGCACGGATTTCGACGTGCGCGATCGCGCGTCATCGGGCGACAGCGACAACTACCATCTCGGGGCCTACGGCGGCGGCCAGTGGGGCGCGGTGGGCCTGCGCGGCGGGCTGGCCTACAGCTGGCACGACATCGCGACTCGGCGCTCGGTATCCATGCCCGGCTACTCCGACAGCCTCAAGGCCAACTACGACGGCCGCACCGTTCAGGCGTTTGCCGACCTCAGCTATCGCATCGACACGCGCGTCGCTGCGCTGGAGCCGTTCGCCAACCTGGCCTACGTCAACCTCAAGACCGACGGCTACAGCGAGAGCGGCGGCGCGGCGGCGCTGCGCGCGAACAGCCAGACCACCGAGACCACGTACACGACA
The DNA here is from genome assembly GCF_902859735.1 of Achromobacter aegrifaciens. GTDB lineage: Bacteria > Pseudomonadota > Gammaproteobacteria > Burkholderiales > Burkholderiaceae_B > Achromobacter > Achromobacter aegrifaciens. Next base: position 934,210 of record NZ_CADIJY010000001.1, read on the forward strand.
CTGGGTTCGCGGCTCATGTCCAGCTTCGAACTGGGCGGCGCGCAAGCCACGGCTCGCGGATCGCTGGGCTGGCGCTACGCCTTTGGCGACTTGAAGCCCACCGCCACCCAGGCTTTCGCGGCGGGCGATGCCTTTACCGTGGCCGGCGTTCCCATCGCGAAGAACAGCGCGGTGCTGGAAGCGGGGCTGGACGTGCAGGTGTCGCGCAAGGTGTCGTTCGATCTGTCCTACCAAGGACAGCTCGCCAGCGGGGCGCAAGATCACGGCGTCAGGGCAGGGGTGAGCGTGCGGTTCTGATATGTGGGCGAAAAAAAACCGCCCGTTTCCGGGCGGAGCAAAGGAACGCTGTAGGGATCCGCGGACGCGTCAGAGGATGCGTTTGCGGACCTGGGTGATGATGATTTCGGCCACCACGACCACGGCGAAGATGGCAGCCAGTACCAACGCCACGCGGTCCCACTGGAACAGGTTCAGAGCCGTGTCCAGCGCCATGCCGATGCCGCCGGCGCCCACCAGGCCAAGTACCGCCGATTCGCGCACGTTGATGTCCCAGCGCAGCAGCACGATGGACCAGAAGGCGGGGCGGATCTGCGGCCAGTAGGCGTACCAGATCACGGATGCCTTGCTGGCGCCGGTGGCGGTGACGGCCTCGATCGGGCCGCGCTGCGCTTCCTCGATGGCTTCGCCCACCAGCTTGCCGACGAAGCCGATGGAGCGGAACGCAATGGCCAGCGTGCCGGCCAGCGCGCCGGGCCCGAAGATGGCGATGAACAGCAGCGCCCACACCAGCGAATTGACCGAACGGCTGGACACCAGGATCAGCCTGGCCAGCATGTTGACGGTCTTGCTGGGCGTGAGGTTGTTGGCCGCCAGCAGGCCCACCGGCACCGCCATCACCACGGACAGGATGGTGCCCAGCGTGGCGATGTGCAGCGTTTCGATCAGCGCGCCGTGCACGCCTTCCGGGTAGTAGGCCCAGTCTATCGGCCACATGCGCTGGAACAGATCGGCCATCTGCTCGGGCGCGTCGTACAGGAACTCCGGAATGATCTCGACGCCGCGGATCGCCTGCACGATGGCCGCGACCACCAGCAGGTAGAGCGCGAAGCGCAGCAGGCGCTGGCCCATGCTGTAGCGTTGCCAGACGCGCGGCGAACCCGGTGGATTGAAGGTGGATGCGTGGGCGTTCATTCGTCCACCTCCGCACGGCGCTTGACCGGAGTTGCGCCGCTGCCGATGCCGCGCGCTCCCGCGAAGCGGCCTTGCAGGATGCGTTCGAATCCCAGGTTGTCCAGGAACACGGCGCGCACGAAGCCGGCCAGGATTTCACCCAGCATGATGATGGCGATCAGGGTCAGCAGGATGGCGCTGACGAAATCGTAGTCAAAGCGCTGGAACGCCGAGAACAGCGTGCCGCCCACGCCGCCCGCGCCCACGATCCCCACCATGGTGGAGTTGCGCAGGTTGGAGTCGAACTGGTAGGTGGCAAAGCCGATGAAGCGGGCGAATACCTGCGGCAGCACGCCGAAGATGATGACGTTGGCGAACGAGGCGCCCGTGGCGCGCACGGCTTCCACCTGCTTTAACGAAATCTCTTCGATGGCCTCGGTGAACAGCTTGCCGATGAAGCCGACCGAGGCGACCGTCAGCGCCAGGATGCCGGCCAGCGCGCCAAAGCCCACGGCTTTGACGAACAGGATGGCGACGATGACGGGGTGCAGCGCGCGGCACAGGGCCACGATGGCGCGGGCGGGCCACGATACCCAGGTGGGCATCATGTTGCGCGCGCCCAGCAAACCGATGGGCAGCGCGATGATGATGCCAAGCACCGAGGCCAGCACCGCGATCTCCAGGCTTTCCGCGATGCCCTTCCACAAGGTGGCGGGCTTTTCGAAGTTGGGCGGAAACATGCGCGCCAGGAACGTCGACGCGTGCCCCATGCCGGTTTCGAAGCGCGCCCAGCTGAAGTCCAGCTGCGCGCCCGCATACAGCGTGTAGGCCAGCAGCAGCAGCACGCCGGCCTTGGCGCGCCCGGACATGGCGAAGGGGCGGGCGCCCTTGGGTGGGATCATTCCAGCCAAGACTCGCCTCCGTAGATGGTCTTGAGCATGGCGGCGTCCAGCCCCTGGCCGTCGCCGTCATAGACCACATGGCCGCCGGACATGCCGACGATGCGCGTGGCGTAGCGGCGGGCGAGTTCGACGTCGTGGATGTTGACGATAACGGGAATGCCCGTGGCGCTGCCCTGTTCGGACAGCAGTTCCATGATCTCGACGGAGGTCTTGGGGTCGAGCGAGGACGTGGGCTCGTCGGCCAGCAGCAGCTGCGGGCGCTGCATCAGCGCGCGGGCAATGCCCACGCGCTGGCGCTGGCCACCCGACAGCGCATCGGCGCGCTGGTCGGCGAAACCCGCCAGGCCCACGGTGTCCAGCAGCTTGTAGGCGTGCTGGATGTCCTCGGGCTCGAAGCGGCGCATCCAGGCCTTCACGGCGGAGGTGTAGCCCAGCCGTCCGGTCAGGAGGTTTTCCATGACCGTCAGCCGTTCGACCAGGTTGTATTCCTGGAACACCATGCCGATGCGGCGGCGCGCGCGGCGCAACGACGCGCCGCGCACGCGGGCCAGGTCCACGGACCCGTCCTTCGACTGCAGCACGATCTCGCCCTTGGTGGGTTCGATCAGCCGGTTGATGCAACGCAGTAGCGTGCTTTTACCGGTGCCCGAGGGGCCGATGATGGCTGTAAGCCCCTGTCCCGCGATCTGCAGGTCGATGCCGTTGAGTACCGGCCGGCCGGCCCGGTATTCCTTCACCAGGCCGGAAATGCGTAGCGACGTCGTCATACGGAATTACTTCTTGCTCTTGGCGGATTCGCGGTCGTAGGCAGCGCGGTTGAAACTCTCGCCGCCGGATTCGGCGACCTGGCGCACGATGGCCCAGTCCTTCTCGTAGGTCACCGGGTAGAAGCGGTCGGCGCCGTCGAAGGCCTTGGACATTTCCGCGGGGAAGCGGTAGTCGTAGAAGCACTTGAGCATCTGGTCGCGGAACTTGGGCTCCAGGTCATGCGCGTAGGCGAACGACGAGGTCGGGAATTTCTCGCTCTTGTAGATCACGCGGAAGTCGGCTTCCTTGACCTGGCCGCGCTCGACCATGCGCTTGAACACGTCCGAGGCCACGGCAGCGGCGTCGTAGTCGCCGGAGTTCACGCCCATGACGGACTGGTCGTGCTTGCCGGAGAAGATGACCTTGTAGTCCTTGTCGGGAGTCAGGCCTTCCTTGGGGAACAGCGCGACCGGCGCCATGTGGCCCGAGTTCGACGAGGGGGCGGTGTGCGCGAGCTTCTTGCCCTTCAGGTCGGTCAGCTTCTGGTAGGGGCTGTCCTTCTTGACGATGACGATCAGGTTGTAGCCCTGGAAGCCGTCGGCATAGCCCTTGACCGCGAAGGGCACGGCGCCCGCGATGTTCACGGCGAAGGCGGTGGGGCCGGTCGAGAAGCCGCCCACGTGCAGGCGGCCCGAGCGCATGGCCTCGATTTCCGCGGCATTGCTCTGCACCTGATAGAACACCACGCGCTTGCCCGTGCATTCGGACAGGTGCTTGGTGAAGGGCTTGAAGATGTCTTCGTAGACCGCCGGGTCTTCCACCGGGGTGTAGGTGAACACCAGGGTGGACGGGGTCTTCAGCTTGGCCGGATCGGTGGGCGTGTCGGCCACCAGGTCCTTGTTGGCGTCGCAGTACATCTGGTCCAGGTCGCCGCGGTTGGTGCAGGCGTCGGCGGCTTGCGCGGCGGACGTGCCCAGGGCGAAGGCGGCCAGCGTGGCCGCTTGAAGCAGGCGCAGAGCTTGCATCTTGTGTCTCCTCTTTCTTTGTTTGTGTGACGTGTCACTTAATTCAACCTGAATTCAAACATGGAAGAGGAGGGGACGCACTCGGGAAAGTCCCTGTGTTTCTTTTCGGCTTTTGTTCGCTTTGTTCGATTTATGTTCGTTTTTGCGCGAAATTCGCCGTTTGGCTCAGCTCCGGTAACCGAGCTTGCGCGAGATTTCCTGCGCGCAGGCCAGCAGCGGCCGGGCGATGGCGCCGTCCCAGGCCACATCGAACAGTCCCGTGGGGCCCAGGCTGGTCAGGGCCAGGGCGATATTGCCGGTGTTGTCGAAGACCGGCACCGACAGCGCGTCCACGCCTGGCAGCGGGTTGCCCAGGGCGCGCGCCATGCCGTGCACGCGGATGTCGGCCAGTTGCGCCTCGATGTTGGCGCGGGACGCCTTGCGCGGCGGCGGCATGCTGGCGATGACGGCCGTGTCGCCTTCCTCGCGCGCGATGTAGTGCTCGCTGACCTTGGGCGGCAGCCAGGCCGCGAACACCAGGCCAGTGGCCGTGTGCAGCATGGACATCACCGTGCCCTTGCGCATGTTCACGTGGACCGGGTAGCTGGCTTCGGTCATGTGGATCATGGTGGGGCCGTGCGAACCGAGCACGGCAATGCCCAGCGTGTGGCCGATTTCCGATTGCAGCTTGGCGATTTCCGGCATGGCGACGCGCACGGGGTCCAGGCGCTGCAGGCTGACCAAGCCCATCTGCAGAGCGAAGGGGCCCAGTTCGTACTGGCCGGTGATGGCGTCCTGCTGCACCAGGCCGACGCGGATGAAGCTGACCAGGTAGGGGTGCGCCTTGGCCGAGGTCATGCCGGCGCCCGCGGCCAGGTCGCGCAGGGTCAGGGGCTTGCCGGCGTCGACCAGGGCGGCCAGCAGCGGCACGCCCACCTCGATCGACTGGATGCTGCGGCGGCCGTCGTTGGCGGCCGGAGAGGAAGCGGAAGGGGATGTCGCCACGGTATGCGGACCTCAGGCCGGCTGTGCTTGGGGGGACCGCGCGGCCAGCAGCCGGTCGGCCATTTCCACGAAGCCCGCGCCGCCATGGTAGGCGGCGACGAAGGCGGGGCGGTGCGTCAGGCGGTGCAGCTGGGCCTGGATGTTGGCCACGCCGACCGAAATCGGGAAGTAGGCGAACATGGGTTCGTCGTTGGGCGAGTCGCCGATGAACAGGGTGCTGTCCAGGGCGCCGGCCACGTCCGCGCCGAACTCGCGCTGGAACATGGTGCGCGTCATGGTGAGTTTGTCGTAGTCGCCGAACCAGCCGTTGACGTGGATGGAGCTGACCTTGGCCTGGGCGCCGGCTTCCTCGAAGATCTGGACAATCCGGGTGATCGCTGTATCGGGCAGGGCGGGCACGTCCTCGCAGAAATCGATGGCCAGGTCGGCCACGCGGTAGTCCTGGTCGCTGGCCACGGCGGCGCCGGGCACTTCGGCCAGGACGCGGTCGCGGATGGCGTCCAGCTTCCGGCGGCTGGCCTGGCGCGAGGCGGCGTCGGTCCAGTAGTGGGTGGTCATGCGGCGGGCCTGGCGGTCATAGGCGTAATAGAAGGCGCCGTTTTCGCCGACCACGGCGCGCACCGGCCACATGCGGGCGATGTGGTCGCACCAGCCGGCGGGGCGGCCGGTAATGGGCACGACCTGGATGCCGGCCTGTTCCAGGCGCTCCAGCGCCGCATAGGCGTCCGCCGGCAGGCGGCCCTCGGTGGTCAGCGTGTCGTCGATGTCGGTCAGCACGACGCGGACGGCCGCCGCGACGGTCAAAGGCATGGCCGCAAGGGCTTGCATGTGGGGTTTCCTTGGCTCGGTTTTTTAGGGGTGGTCTCCGGGCGAAAGTTTACCGGACACCCCCGGCCGGCGGGGCTGGCAGGGCCGGATAGGGGTTCCGCCTCCAGGGGCGGTAAAATCCGGGCTTTCCCGCCTGGTTTACGTGCCCGCCATGTCCGTCCAGTTGTCCCCTTTGCCCGGCTCCGAGCCGGAATCCTTCGGCATCGCCTCTGTTGCCGAAATCATCGCCGAGCTGCGCGCCGGCCGCATCGTCATCCTGGTTGACGAAGAAGACCGTGAAAACGAGGGCGACCTGGTCATGGCCGCCGAATTCGTCACGCCCGAAGCCATCAACTTCATGGTGACGCACGGCCGCGGCCTGGTGTGCCTGACCTTGACCGAAGAGCGCTGCCGCCAACTGGACCTGCCCCTGATGGCGGCCCGCAACGGCACGCGCTACGGCACCAACTTCACCCAGTCGATCGAGGCCGCCGAAGGCGTCGAGACCGGCATTTCGGCCGCCGACCGCGCCCGCACCATCCAGGTGGCGGTGGCGCGCGACGCCAAGCCCGCGGACCTGGTCCAGCCCGGCCACATCTTCCCGGTGCGCGCCGTGCCCGGTGGCGTGCTGGTCCGTGCCGGCCACACCGAGGCGGGCTGCGACCTGACCGCCATGGCCGGCCTGACGCCCGCCGCCGTGATCTGTGAAATCCTCAAGCCGGACGGCACCATGGCCCGCCTGCCGGACCTGGTGCAGTTCGCCCGCGAACACGGCCTGAAGATCGGCACCATCGCCGACCTGATCCAGTACCGTAGCGAACACGAATCCATCGTCAAGCGCGTGGGCAAGCGCACCATGCAGACCGCCTGGGGCGAATTCGAGGCCGTGGCCTATGAAGACGCCGCCACCGGCTCCGCCCATTTGGCGCTGGTGCATGGTAACGTGACTCCCGACGCCGAGACGCTGGTGCGCGTGCACGAGCCGGCCTCCGTGCTGGACGTGCTGGACACCGGCGCCAGCCCGCACAGCTGGGGCGTGGCGCAGGCCTTGCAGGCCATCGCGGCCTCGCCCGCCGGCGTGCTGGTGCTGATGAACTGCCAGTCGTCCACGGAACACCTGTTTGGCCAGATCGCCGGCTGGAACGACTCCAAGGCCCAGGCCAACCCCGGCAACGCGGACCGCTACGGCCTGCGTACCTACGGGATTGGCGCCCAGATTCTGCGTGACCTGAACGTAGGCCAGATGAAGCTGCTGGCCCGGCCGCGCAAGATGCCCAGCATGGCGGGCTTCTCGCTCACCATTACGGGTTACGATTGCGACCCTCCGAATACTCCCGCAACACACTGAAGGCCGACCTATGAACCCTTACATCCTTACCCCCGACCTGAACGGCGAAGGGCTGCACATCGGCATCGTACGCGCCCGCTTCAATGAAGAAATCGGCCAGGCCGAACTCGAAGCGTGCCTGAAGGAACTGGCCGAACTGGGCGTGGACGAGCGCGACGTGATGGTCGCCACCGTTCCCGGCGCCCTGGAACTGGGCGTGGCCCTGTCCCATATGGCCGAAACGTTTGAATTCGACGCCCTGATCGCGCTGGGCGCGGTCATCCGCGGCGAGACCTATCACTTTGAAGTGGTCAGCAATGAAATGGCCACTGCAATCACCCGTATTTCCCTGGAAACCGGCATCCCCGTCGCCAACGGCGTGCTGACCGTCGACACCGACGAGCAGGCGCAGGCGCGCGCGGCCGGCAAGGGCCGCGATTGCGCCCAGGTGGCCGTTGAAATGGCCAACCTGGTGGCGGCCCTGGAACCCGAGGAAGAAGACGAAGACGACGAAGACGAGGACGAAGATTTTGACGACGAAGAAGACGACGACCAGCGCTGATAGCGCGGCGCAGGCCCGCGCCAACGCGCGCAGCGCGCGCCGCCGCGCACGCGAATTCGCCCTGCAGGGCGTGTACGCGTGGCTGCTGCGCGGCGGCGAAGGCACGCAGGACGCCGGCGAGATCGACGCCCATCTGCGCGACACCGAGGATTTTTCCGAGGCCGACGCGCAGTGGTTCAAGACCTTGCTGCATGGCGTGCTGCGCGAAGCGCCAGCGCTGCGTGAGCGTTTCACGCCCTACGTCGACCGTCCGCTGGCCGAACTGTCGCCTGTCGAGCATGGCATCCTGCTGATCGGCAGCTTCGAACTGATTCATCACGTCGAAGTGCCGTACAAGGTCGCCATCAATGAAGCCGTCGAACTGGCCAAGTCGTTCGGCGGCACCGATGGCTTCAAGTTCGTCAACGGCGTGCTCGACAAGCTGGCGGCCGACGTCCGCGCCCACGAAGTCAACAAGAGGTAGCTTCCTCTCCCCCCCGAAGCGCTGCGCGCTTCCCCCCCAGGGGGGCGCCGCTGCGGACCGGCAGAGCCGGATCCGCGCGGCCCGGATTTGGGGGGCACCTGTTTCTTGCCGCGTGAGGAGTGGGTTGGGGTTTCTTCCTGGTTGTGCGGGGCGCCGCATGATTTGTGGGGGCGGCAAGCCCCCGTAGGTTTCAATGCCGGCCTGCCGTGCCGGACTGCGGAGTTGCCTTGGCGTCCGAATTTGATCTGATCGCGCGCTATTTCACCCGCGCGGCCCCTGCCGGCCTGCTGGGCGTGGGCGATGATTGCGCCCTGTTCCCGGTCCCGCCCGGCGAACAGGTGGCCACCAGCACGGACCTGCTGCTGGAAGGCCGCCATTTCTTTCCCGATGTGGATCCGCAAGCGCTGGGGCATAAGGCCCTGGCGGTGAACCTTTCCGACCTTGCTGCAATGGGCGCACGCCCCATCGGCTGCGTGCTGGGCCTGGCCTTGCCGCGGCTGGACGAGCCCTGGCTTGCGGCTTTTGCCGCAGGCTTCCATGCGCTGGCTGCGGCTCACGGTTGCCCGCTGATCGGCGGCGATACGACGCGCAGCGCGCATGACCTTGCCATCAGCGTCACTGTGTTCGGCGCCGTGCCGGCCGGGCAGGCCTTGCGCCGCGATGGCGCCCGGGCTGGCGACGACATTTGGGTGTCCGGCGAGCTGGGGGCGGCCGACGTGGCCTACCGCCTGCTGGACGGGCAATACCCCTCTGACGCGGCGCTGCTGGCGGCGACGCGCGGCGCGCTGGAATGGCCTGAGCCTCAGGTCGCGCTGGGCCTGGCCTTGCGCGGCATCGCCCATGCCGCCATCGACATTTCCGACGGACTGCTGCAGGACCTGGGTCATATCCTGGCTGCCAGCAGCGTGGGTGCCATGTTGCATTACGCCGCGATGCCTGTGTCGCCCGCCCTGGCTGGCTTGCAAGAAGCGCCGCTGCGCCGCGCGGTGCTGGGCGGCGGCGACGTCTACCAGCTATGCTTCACCGCGCCCGCCTCCCGGCGCGAGGCCGTGCTTGCGGCGGCGGCTGCGGCCGGCGCGCGCGTGACCCGCGTGGGGCAGATCCAGGCGCAGCCGGGCCTGTCCGTGCTGGACGGCCAGGGCCAGCCTCTCGCCGAGCTGCCGGCCGGTTTCGATCACTTTCCCGCGGCCTGATCCGCCGCGTCCCAACCCGCATACCCATGCCGTCGACCGACAACCGTCCCACCTCCATGCGCGACCGAGCCCGGACCGCATACCCGCCGCTGTCCTGGGTCTGCCGCGATCCGGGCCGGCTCATCGCCTTTGGCTTTGGCAGCGGCCTGATCCGGCCGGCCTCCGGTACCTGGGGCACGCTGCTGGCCTGGGCGATCTGGGTCGCCGCCGCGCCCGCAGCCTCGGATTGGGCGATCGGCGCATTCCTGGCGCTGGCTTTTTTGTATGGCTGCTGGGCCTGCCATCGCGTCGGGCGTGAACTCCAGCAGTCGGATCATGTCGGAATGGTCTGGGACGAGATGGTGGCGTTCTGGCTGGTGCTCTGGCTGACGCCCGCGGGCTGGTTGCCGCAGGCGCTGGCGTTCGTGCTGTTCCGCACGTTCGACATCGTCAAGCCGCCTCCCATCAAGTTCTTTGACGCCCATATCAAAGGCGGTTTCGGCGTGATGTGGGACGATATCGTGGCGGCCGGATACGCCCTGCTGGTCATGGCGCTGGTCGTGCGCACAGGAGTCTTGGGATGAGCGGACAACAAGAAAGCACCCGGCCCAATCTGTCGGCCGAACAACTGGCGCAAGCCACTTCGCTGGCGCTGGTTGAACGGCTGGGCGAAACGCTGCGGCGCAAGGGCTGGATGCTGGGCACGGCCGAATCCTGCACCGGAGGCCTCCTGGCCGGCGCGATGACGGCGGTGGCCGGTTCCAGCGACTGGTTCGAGCGCGGCTTCGTGACCTACAGCAACGAGGCCAAGGTTGCTGAACTGGACGTATCGCCCGACGCCTTGCACCACTTCGGCGCCGTCAGTGAACCGGTGGCGCTGGAGATGGCCAACGGCGTGCTGCTGGCGTCTCCCGCCGCGCATGTGGCGGTGTCCACGACCGGCATCGCCGGGCCGGGCGGCGCGACGCCGGGCAAGCCGGTGGGCATGGTGTGCTTCGGCTTTGCGCAACGTTCGGGCGAAGGCATCAGCAGTCGCGCCGTCACGCACGTGTTCCCCGGCGACCGTGCGCAGGTGCGCCAGGCGGCGGTGGACTACGCGCTGCGCGGGTTGCTGGAATTGTTGGGCGCGCCGGTCAACCGGCGCTGAGAAACGGATTGCGCGGCAGGGGGCTGCCGGCCCCCATGCCCCGGATCAGCGCACTGCGTTGATCGCGTCGCGCAGGCCCTTGGCCGCCGTGCCGGCGGCCTCGCGCCAGTCGTCGCCGCCGCTGGCGTAGATGATGGCGCGGGACGAGTTGATCATCATGCCGCTGCGGGCCGCGTTGGCGCCGGCGTTCACGGTGGCGGTGATGTCGCCGCCCTGGGCGCCGATACCTGGCACCAGCAGGGGCACCGCGTCGCCGATGCGTGCGCGCACCGCGGCCAGCTCATTCGGGAAGGTCGCGCCCACCACCAGGCCGCACTGGCCATTGGCGTTCCACTTGTCGGCGACCAGGCCTGCGACGTGCAGGTACAGCGGCTCGCCATTGTCCATCTTCAGGAATTGCAGGTCCGAACCGCCGGGGTTGGAGGTGCGGCACAGCACGATCACGCCGCGGTCGCGCCACGCCAGATAGGGCTCGACCGAGTCCAGGCCCATGTAGGGGCTGACCGTCAGCGCGTGCGCCTGGTAGCGTTCGTAGGCTTCGCGGGCGTAGTTCTCGGCGGTGGAGCCGATGTCGCCGCGCTTGGCGTCCAGCACGATGGGCAGGTCAGGGTGTTTTTCGCGGATGTGCTGGCACAGCGCTTCCAGCTGGTCTTCGGCGCGATGGGCGGCGAAGTAGGCGATCTGCGGCTTGAAGCTGCAGGCATAGGGCGCGGTGGCGTCCACGATGTCGCGGCAGAACTGGAAGATGGCGTCGGGCTTGTCCTGCAGTTCGCGGGGGAAGCGCTGCGGGTCGGGATCCAGCCCGACTTGCAGGAGCGAGTTGCTGGTGGTCCAGGCGTGTTCGAGTTTTTGCAGGAAATTCATGGGAGTTCAGTGCAGTTTGACCCGCGGGCGCGTGCGCCGCATGAGCAGGCGGGCCAGGGCAAGGGAGGCGGTACGCGAGATGCCGAGCACCGCTTTGTGGTGCATCAGGTGCAGGCTCATGTACATCAGGCGTGCCAGTGTACCGCTTACGAACAGTCCTCGTCCGGCCAGCTTGCCCATCAGGCTGCCGACGCCAGCGTCCTGGCCCAGCGACACCAGCGAGCCATGGTCCTCGTAGACATAGGGCGTGGTGGGCTCGGGCGTATGGCGCAGGCGCGCGGTGAGTTTCTTGGCCAGATAGTCGGCCTGCTGGTGCGCGGCTTGCGCGCGGGCCGGCACGCTGCGGCCGTCGCGCCACGGCGCGGCGCAGCAGTCGCCCAGCGCCAGGATGTGCGGATCGGCGGTTTCCAGCCGTTCGTTCACCTCCACCTGGCCCACCCTGTTCAGCGGCAGGTCCAGGCCGGCCAGCAGGGCCGGGCCCTGGATGCCTGCCGCCCACATGCAGAGCTGGGCCGGGAACTCGCGGCCGTCGGCCGTCTTGACGCTGTCGGCGGTGACTTCCGAGACCCGGCAGGACGCTTCCACCCGGATGCCCAGTTCCGTCAGGCGGTTGGTGGCCGCGACCGAGATCTTCTCGGGTAGGGCCGACAGGATGCGCGGGGCGCCTTCCACCAGGGTGATGGCCAGATCGCGTTCGGCGCGGAAATTCGGCAGGCCGTAGGCGCTGACCACGTGGCTGGCCTCGACCAGCTCCACGGCCAGCTCGACGCCGGTGGCCCCGCCACCCACGATCACCAGATCCAGGCGGGCCGAGGGATTGCGCACCTTGGCCTGATCCACCAGGGCCATGGCCTTGAGCATGGTCAGGCGGAACTGCTCCGCGTTTTCGGTGGAATCCAGCGTGACCGCATGTTCGGCCGCGCCGGGCGTATTGAAGAAGTTGGACGTGCTGCCCAGAGCCAGGACCAGCGTGTCGTAGGCGAGCTCGCGGCGTGGCAGGACTTCCTGGCCTTGCGCGTCGTTCACCGCGTCCACGGTGATGCGGCGCTGCTCGCGGTCGATGTGTTCCAGGCGGCCCTGCGCGAACGAAAACCCGTTCATGTGGGCCAGCATCAGGTAGGACAGGCCTTCCTGGTGGATGTCCAGCGTGCCGGCGGCCGCTTCGTGCAGCGAGGGCTTCCAGATATGGAAGGGGCGGCTGTCGACCAGCGTGATGTGCTGCCGGCCATGTACGCGGCCCAGCTTGGCCGCCAATTCCAGGCCGCCGGCGCCGCCGCCGACGATGACAATGCGCTCAGAGGAGTCGGGCGTCGATCTAGGCATCATGGCTTCCAGTATAAATAGCGGCGCATCTCCCGGGAGATGACTAGCGGTGTCAATGCATGACGAAACGGCTGATGGCCACGCCTACCCAGACTGTCCCGGCGAAGATCAGCAGCAGCATCACGGCGGCGCTGCCCAGGTCCTTGGCCCGCCCCAGGAGCGGGTGCGATTCGACGGAAAGCGCGTCGGCCAGCGCCTCGATGGCGGAATTCAGCAGCTCCGCCGCCAGCACCATGATGACCGTGCCCACCAGGAAAAACACTTCAACCGTCGTGCGGCCAAGGAAGAACGCGGCCGGGATCATCAGGACGGCCAGCGCCAGCTCCTGGCGGAAAGCCGCCTCGTATTTGATCGCGGCCTGCAGACCCTGCAGGGAGTAGCGCAGCGCATTCAGGATGCGGCGCAGGCCCCCGGTGCTTTTGTAGGGCGAATGATGCGGATTCTGTGACATGGGTGCGGAAAATGGGCTGGGTGTGGCGGCTTTTTAACAGATATGCATTGCCCGCGAAGCCATCGCACGCATCTTTGGGCAAACCCTAATTGTGACGTATCCGGCGCGGGCGCAAGATTTGGTCAATTGGTAAGGCCACTTTACCTTTTGGCCTGAATTTCCGACTGACGCCACCGTAGTCCATGCCCATTCAGACCATCGAACCCCGCCGCCTGTATCGCCAGATCGCCGACCAGCTGCGCCTGCTGATCGAGTCGGGCGAGTTCCCCGTCGGCGCGCGTCTGCCGCCCGAGCGCGATCTGGCGCTCAAGCTCGGCGTGTCCCGCCCTTCGGTGCGCGAGGCGCTGATCGCGCTGGAGGTCGAAGGCTGGGTGGAAGTCCGCATGGGTTCGGGCGTGTATGTGCAAAGCCTGGCCGGCGGACCGCGCGCCAGCTTGACGGCAGAGAGCCCTCTGGAAACCATACGGGCCCGCCAGGTGATCGAGGGCGAGCTGGCCGCGCAGGCCGCGTTGCGCAACACGCCCGCGCTGGTGGATGGGCTGGCCGAAGCCGTCGGCACCATGGAAGACGAGGCGCTGGCCGGCAACGTGCCGATCCGCGGAGACCGCCTGTTCCATCTGCGCGTGGCCGAGATGGCGAACAACGCCGTGCTGGTGCGCGTGGTGAGCGAACTGTTCGACGAGCGCCACAATCCGCTGTCCGTGAAGCTGGGCGACTACTTCGAGAATCCGTCCAGCTGGGCTGCCGCCATCGCTGAGCACCGCAAGGTGATCGACGCCATCCGCGCTGGCGACGACCGCGGCGCGCGCGCCGCCATGCACCACCATCTGGCCTGCTCGCACGACCGTCTTACCGCAAGCTGGCCCGGCGCGGACGCGTCCGGTCAGCTCTTGGATAGCCGGGAGCAGACGGAATCATGAGCATCGCACGCAGATGCCCGATGTTCGGAACGCCAAGGAGCAAGTCGCCATGACGCTGGCCTGTCGCATCCACGGGGCGCGCGACTTGCGCCTGGAACCGGACGAAGTCGCGCCGCTGGCGCCGCACGAGGTGGAGCTGAGGCTGGGCGCCGCGGGCATCTGCGGATCCGACCTGCACTATTTCCTGCATGGCCGCGTGGGGGCCTTCGTCATCCGCGAACCCCTCATCCCCGGTCATGAGGCGTCGGGCGTCGTGCTGCGCACGGGCGATGCCGTGCGGTCGGTGGCGCCGGGCATGAAGGTCGCCATCAATCCTTCCCATCCTTGCGGCGGCTGCGATTACTGCCGCGCCGGCCGCGACAATCTTTGCCGCAACATGCGCTTTCTCGGCAGCGCCAGCATCTATCCGCACGTGCAAGGCATGTTCCGCGAGCGCTTCGTCATGGGCGAACGCCAACTCACGCCGGTGCCGGAAGCAGACGTTACGCTGGGCGAGATCGCCTGTGCCGAGCCGCTGTCCATCGGCCTGCATGGCGTCAACCGGGCGGGTCCCATGATGGGCAAGCGCGTGCTGGTGACGGGCGGCGGCACCATAGGTTGCATGACCGTGCTCGCTGCCAGGCTGGCGGGCGCGGCCCACGTGACCGTGGCGGACGTGGCCGACCGGCCGCTGGACATGGCGCGCCAGGTCGGCGCCGACCTGGCCGTGCGCAGCGACCAGCTCGCGCCCGCCGATCTGACCGATATCGCCGACATCAGCATCGAGGCCGCCGGCAGCCCGGCGGCGCTGGCGACCTGCCTGACGGCGACGCGGCGCGGCGGCCGCATCGTGCAAGTGGGAACGTTGCCCGCCGAGGGCATTGCGTTTCCGGCCAACAACATCATGGCGCGGGAGCTCGACTACGTCGGCGCGTTCCGCGCGGGCGTGGAGTTCGATTGGGCCGTGTCCTACCTGCGTACGCGCAAGGTGGACGTGCGGCCCCTGATGAGCGCGCAGTTGCCGTTGTCGCAGGCGTTCGAGGCCTTCGAGCTGGCGGCGGATCGCAGTCGCAGTACCAAGGTGCAACTTGTAGTTGAAGCGTGACCCCGCTGGCGGCTCACCATGGGCCGCCACGCCGGGCATTCAAAAAACAACGAGGAGACGACATGAACCTAGGCAACGCCGTCAAGGCGCTGGTTGCCGCCCTGGCGCTCGCCGCCAGCGGCAGCGTAGTGGCGCAAACCAAGCTCAAGTGGGCCCACGTGTACGAAACATCCGAACCCTTCCATACCGCCTCCGTCTGGGCGGCGCAGGAAATCGGCAAGCGCACCAACGGCCGTTACCAGATCGACGTATACCCGGCCTCGCAGCTGGGCAAGGAAAACGACATCAACCAGGGCCTGACCCTCGGTACGGTGGACATGATCATCTCCGGCTCCAGCTTCGCGGCCAAGAGCTTTCCCCGTATCGGCGTCACCTACTACCCCTACATCTTCCGCAATCCCGAGCACCTGATCGCCTACACGAAGAGCGATATCTACAAGGAACTCACGCGCGGCTACGACGAGAAAAGCGGCAACCACATCGTCGCCACCACCTACTACGGCACGCGCCAGACCACGTCCAACCGACCATTCACCAAGTGTTCCGAAATGAAGGGCCTGAAGATCCGCGTGCCTGACGTGGCCGCCTATCTGGCCATGCCGCGCGCCTGCGGGGCCAACACCGCGCCGATCGCCTTCGCCGAGGTCTACCTGGCTTTGCAGAACGGCACCGTTGAGGCGCAGGAGAACCCGCTCACCACCATCGAGGCCAAGAAGTTCTACGAAGTGCAGAAGAACATCATCCTCACCGGCCATATCGTCGATCACCTGAACACGGTGATCTCGGGCAAGCTGTGGAAGAGCCTGTCCGACGAAGACAAGAAGATCTTTGCCGAAGTGGCGCAGCAGGCGGCCGAGAAGGCTTCCGCCGAGGTCGCCGAAAGCGAGAAGAAGATGGTCGAGGTGTTTCGCAAGCGCGGCCTGAACGTGGCGGAGGTGAACGTCCAGGACTTCCGCGACACCGTGCTGGAGAAAGTGCCGTTCAAGCAGTACGGCTACGAAAAATCGGATTGGGAACGGATCCAGGCCGTGAAGTAAGCGCGCCCGGGGCCGCCCCGCGGCCCCGCATCGACCCGTCCGACTCCGCACAAGGGGAACGCCATGCATTCCGATGCCAAGGCCGCCGTGATGGCGGCCGCCAGCAACAACCCTGTCCATCCCGCGGGGCACCAGCCGCCCGCCACGGCGCAGGAGATCGTCCAGAGTTTCGAGGAAGCCGATCATCACGAGGTCAGCCTGGCGGGCTACCAGCCCGAGGACTGGATCTGCCTGGGTATTTTCTGGACCATGGCGCTGCTGGTCTTCCTGCAGTTCTTTTCGCGCTATGTGCTTAACGACTCCTACGCCTGGACCGAGGAACTGGCCGTCTATTGCCTGATCGGCGTGGTGTTCATAGGCTCGGCCATGTGCGTGCGCGCCTGCCGCCACATCCAGGTGGATTTCCTGTACCGCTACCTGCCGCGCCCTGTCGGTCGCACGCTGGCCACCGTCATCGACCTGCTGCGCACGGCGTTCTTCGGTTATGCGGTGTGGCTCACCTACCGCTACATCGCGCTGGTGGGCGACGAGCCCATGACCACGCTGTTCTGGAACAAGGCCTATGTCTACTGGATGGCGTTGGCGGGATTCGTCCTGATGTTCCTGCGCTCGGTGCAGGTGTCGATCTGCAATTGGCGCCAGGGCTACTCCATCCTGGAAAACCCCGCGGCCTACGAGTCGCAGGACTAGCCGGGGCGGCCCCGGAATCCGACAACGACAACCGGAAGCGAGACATGGGCATACTGATCGGAACCTTTCTGCTGTTGATGATCTTCGGCCTGCCGGTGGCGGTGGCCATGGCAGGCGCATCGCTGCTGTTCGTGCTGATTTCGGGCAGCGTGCCCGACGTGGTGGTGGCGCAGCGCATGATCGCGGGGGTGGAGTCCTTCCCCCTGCTGGCCGTGCCGTTCTTCATCCTGGCCGGCAACCTGATGAACATCGCGGGCATCACCGGCCGCATCTATAACTTCGCGGTTGCGCTGGTGGGCTGGATGCGCGGCGGACTGGGGCAGGTGAACATCATCGGTTCGGTGGTGTTCGCCGGCATGTCGGGTACGGCCATTGCCGACGCCGCGGGCCTGGGCACCATCGAAATCAAGGCCATGAAGGATCACGGCTACGAAACCGAGTTCGCGGTGGGGGTGACGGCCGCCTCGGCCACGCTGGGTCCCATCATTCCGCCGTCGCTGCCCTTCGTCATCTACGGCATGATGGCCAACGTGTCGATCGGCTCGCTGTTCCTGGCCGGCCTGATTCCCGGCGCGGTCCTGACCGTGCTGATGATGCTGACCGTGGCCTATTACGCGCGCCGCAACAACTGGGGCGGCGACGTGTCCTTCGACTGGAAGCGCCTGGGCGCCGCCGGGCTGGAAGTCGGCATCGTGCTGGCGTTCCCGCTGGCGATCTGGCTCATGACCGAGGCCGGCATGTCGGCGAACCTGGCAGCAGGCATCGCCTTTGCCGTGTTGCTGGCGCTGGACTGGCGCTACAACTTTTCGGCGGTGATGGCGCTGATGGCGCCCGTCATCCTGATCGGCGGCATGACGCTGGGCTGGTTCACGCCCACGGAGGCCGCGGTGGCCGCGGTGATATGGGCGTTGTTCCTGGGACTGGTGCGCTATCGCTCCATGACCTTGCGGACCTTGGCCAAGGCGACTTTCGACACCATCGAGACCACGGCGTCGGTGCTGTTCATCGTCACAGCAGCCTCGGTGTTCGCGTGGTTGCTGACCACCACCCAGGCGGCCCAGGCGCTGACCGACGGCATACTCAGCGTGACCCAGAACAAATGGGTGTTCCTGCTGATGGCCAACGTCCTGATCCTGATCGTGGGCTGCTTCATCGACACTATCGCCGCCATCACCATCCTGGTGCCTATCCTGCTGCCCATCGTGCTCAAGCTCGGCATCGACCCGATCCATTTCGGCCTGATCATGACGCTGAACCTGATGATCGGCCTGCTGCATCCGCCCATGGGCATGGTGCTGTTCGTGCTGGCGCGCGTGTCCAAGCTGTCGGTGGAACGGACCACGGTCGCGATCCTGCCGTGGCTGGTGCCGCTGTTCCTGGCGTTGATCGCCATTACCTATATCCCCCAGATCACACTCTGGCTGCCCACCGCCATGGGCATGGCCAAGTAAAAAGGAAGACGTCATGACTGGAAGGCTGCAAGGCAAGACCGCCATCGTTACCGCTGCTGGTCAAGGCATAGGCCGCGCCGTGGCCGAGGCCTACGTCCGCGAAGGCGCCGACGTGCTGGCGCTGGACATCAACGGCGGGGCGCTGGAGACGCTGGCGGGATGCCGGCGCCGCACGCTGGACGTGACCGACGCAGCCGCCATCGGCGCGCTGGTCGCCGAGGCGGGGCCGGTGGACGCGCTGTTCAACGGCGCCGGTTTCGTGCATGCTGGAACCATCCTGGACTGCGACGAAAAGGCCTGGGATTTCTCGTTCGAACTGAATGTGAAATCCATGTACCGCATGATCCGCGCCTGCCTGCCCGGCATGCTGGCGCGGGGCGGCGGCTCCATCGTCAACATGGCCTCGGTGGCGTCCAGCATCAAGGGCGCGCCCAACCGCTGCGTCTACGGCGCCACCAAGGCGGCGGTGATCGGGCTGACCAAGTCCGTGGCCGCGGACTACGTGGGGCAGGGCATACGCTGCAACGCCATCTGCCCGGGCACGGTGGAATCGCCTTCGCTGCGCCAGCGCATCGAGGCGCAGGCCAGCGCCGGCGGGCAGACGCTGGCCGCGGTGGAGGCCGCCTTCGTCGCCCGCCAGCCCATGGGCCGCATCGGCAGCGCCGAGGAAATCGCCCTGCTGGCGGTGTACCTTGCCAGCGACGAGTCCGCCTTCACCACCGGCACCGCCCAGGTCATCGACGGCGGCTGGTCGAACTGAACATTTACTACACACATGAGGAACATGCGATGAAACTGTTGCGCTATGGTGCGAAAGGCGCGGAGAAGCCCGGAATGCTGGACGCCCGCGGGCAGGTGCGGGACCTGTCGGCGGTCCTGCCGGACATAGGCGCCGCCACGCTCACGCGCGCCGGCCTTGCGCCGCTGCGCGCGCTGGACCCGGCCAGCCTGCCGCTGGTGGATCGCCCGGGCCGCCTGGCTCCACCCTGGAGCGGCATGGGCAAGTTCATCTGCATCGGTCTGAACTACGCCGACCACGCAGCGGAGTCGGGCCTGCCGGTGCCGGCCGAGCCTGTGGTCTTCATGAAGCCCACCTCGGCCGTGGTCGGCTGCAACGATCCTGTGGTGCTGCCGCAGGACTCCGTCAAGACCGACTGGGAAGTCGAGCTGGGCGTGGTGATCGGCGAGCGGGCCCGCTACGTCAGCGAGGCGGACGCCATGAAGCACGTGGCCGGTTATTGCGTGGTCAACGACGTGTCCGAGCGTGAATACCAGATCGAGCGCGGCGGTACCTGGGACAAGGGCAAGGGCTGCGATACCTTCGGCCCGGTCGGCCCGTGGCTGGTCACCGCCGACGAGATCGCCGACCCGCAGGCGCTGGACATGTGGCTGGACGTCAATGGCAAGCGCTATCAGAACGGCAGCACCCGCACCATGGTGTTCGGCGTGGCGCAACTGGTGTCCTACGTCAGCCGCTTCATGACCCTGTACCCGGGAGACCTGATCAGCACCGGCACGCCGCCGGGCGTGGGCATGGGCCAGAAGCCGGCGCCCGTGTACCTGAAGGCCGGCGACGAGATGCGGCTGGGCATTGCCGGCCTGGGCGAACAGCAGCAGCGCGTCCACGCCTGGGATCCTGCGCTGATCGACGGTTAGCGGCGCGAGAACGCCAGGAGGCATTCATGTCTGAAACCGATACCGCCGTCATACGCATCCACCCGGCGGACAATGTGGTGATCGCCAGGCGCCAGCTGGCCGGCGGCACGCGCCTGGCTGGCGAAGACGTCGTCGTGCGCGGCCTGGTGCCGCCAGGGCACAAGGTGGCAACGCGCGCCATCGCCGCGGGCGAGCCGGTGCGCCGCTACAACCAGATCATCGGTGTCGCGCGCTGCGACATCGCGCCCGGCGCGCATGTCCACACGCACAACCTGGAGTTCTCCGACTTCGAGCGCGATTACGCCGTGGGCGTCGACGCGCGCGCCACCGATTACGTCGACGCGCCCGCGCAGTTCGACGGCATCGTGCGCGCCGACGGCCGCGTCGCCACGCGCAACTACATCGGCATCCTCACCAGCGTGAACTGTTCGGCCACCGCCGCGCGCGCGATCGCCGACCATTTCCGTCGCGATATCCATCCGGACGCGCTGGCGGCCTATCCCAACGTGGACGGAGTGGTGGCGCTGACGCATGGCGCCGGCTGTGCCACGGGCAGCGAGGGCGAACCGCTGCGCCTCTTGCGCCGCACGCTGGGCGGCTACGCCCGCCATCCCAATTTCGCGGGGCTGCTGGTGCTGGGCCTGGGCTGCGAAACCAACCAGATCGGCGGCCTGATGGAGCAGGAGGGGCTGCGCGAGAGCGGCTTGCTGCATACCTTCAACATCCAGGAGACCGGCGGCACGCGCAAGACCGTGGAGCATGGCATTGAACTGGTGCGCGCCATGCTGGCGCAGGCCGACCGCGTCCAGCGCCAGCCAGTGCCTGCAAGCATGTTGACCGTGGGCCTGCAATGCGGCGGGTCCGACGGCTATTCGGGCATCAGCGCCAATCCGGCGCTGGGCGCCGCAGTGGACCTGCTGGTACGCCATGGCGGCAGCGCCATCCTGTCGGAGACGCCGGAGATCTATGGCGGCGAGCACCTGCTGACCCGGCGCGCCGCCACGCCCGAAGTCGCGGCCAAGCTGCTGGCCCGGCTGCGCTGGTGGGAGGACTACTGCGCCCGCAACGATGCGGAAATGGACAACAACCCCTCGGCCGGCAACAAGGCGGGCGGGCTGACCACCATCCTGGAGAAATCCCTGGGCGCCATCGCCAAGAGCGGCACGACCCGCCTGGCCGACGTGTACGAATACGCCGAAACGGTGAGGGCGCGCGGGTTGGTGTTCATGGATACGCCGGGCTACGACCCGGTGTCCGCCACCGGCCAGGTCGCGGGCGGCGCCAACCTGATCTGCTTCACCACCGGCCGCGGCTCGGCCTACGGCTGTGCGCCCGCGCCGTCCTTGAAGCTGTCGACCAACACGGCGCTGTGGCAACGGCAGTCCGATGACATCGACATCAATTGCGGCGAAGTGGTTGACGGCGCGCAAAGCGTGGCCGGCATGGGCGAGCGCATATTCCGTCTGATGCTGGAAACAGCCTCGGGCCGGCGCACGCGCAGCGAGGAACATGGCTACGGCCAGAACGAGTTCGTGCCTTGGCAGTTGGGCGCGGTGATGTAGGCGCCCGGCGTCGGCCAGGGGTTTCCAGCATTCCACAGGACCATTCATGAAGATTACCCAAGCGCGCGTCATCGTCTGCAGCCCCGGCCGCAATTTCGTTACCTTGAAGATCGAAACCGATGAAGGCCTGTACGGCATCGGCGATGCCACGCTCAATGGCCGTGAGCTGGCCGTGGCGGCCTACCTGACCGAGCACGTGATTCCCTGCCTCATCGGCCGCGATCCGCAGCAGATCGAGGATATCTGGCAGTACCTGTACCGCGGCGCATATTGGCGGCGCGGTCCGGTCACCATGTCCGCGATCGCCGCCGTGGACACGGCCTTGTGGGACATCAAGGCCAAGGCCGCAGGCATGCCGCTGTACCAGTTGCTGGGCGGCAAGAGCCGTTCGGGCGTCATGGTCTACGGCCACGCCAATGGCCGCGACATCGACGAAACCGTGGACGAGGTGCTGCGCTACCGCGAGATGGGCTATCTGGCCATCCGCGCGCAAAGCGGGGTGCCGGGCCTGAACTCGGTCTATGGCGTGGGGCGCGGCCGCATGTTCTACGAACCCGCCGACGGGTCCTTGCCCTCCGAGCATGATTGGTCCACGGAAAAGTATCTGGACCACGCGCCGCGCCTGTTCCAGCGGGTGCGCGACGCAGTGGGCTGGGACACCCATCTGCTGCACGATGTGCATCACCGGCTCACGCCCATCGAGGCCGGCCGCCTGGGCAAGTCGCTGGAGCCCTACCGCCTGTTCTGGATGGAGGACGCCACGCCCGCGGAAAACCAGGAAGCCTTCCGGCTGATCCGCCAGCACACGGTCACGCCGATCGCGGTGGGCGAAGTCTTCAACACCATCTGGGACTGCAAGGACCTGATCGAAAACCAGCTGATCGACTACATCCGCGCCACGGTGGTGCATGCGGGCGGCATCACGCATCTGCGCCGCATTGCCGATCTGGCCGCGCTCTATCAGGTGCGGACCGGCTGCCATGGCGCCACCGACCTGTCGCCAGCCTGCATGGGAGCCGCTCTGCATTTCGACCTGTGGGTGCCGAATTTCGGCATCCAGGAGTACATGCGGCACACGGACGAAACGGACGCAGTGTTTCCCCATGCTTACAGCTTCAATCAGGGCATGCTATACCCTGGCGACGCGCCGGGCCATGGTGTCGACATCGACGAAAAGCTCGCCGCCAGATATCCCTACCAACGCGCCTACCTGCCGGTCAACCGGCAGGCGCATGATGGCGCACTATGGCACTGGTAATCCATGCTCGAACGTTTGAATTCGGAGTCCCTGGCGCATCTGCCCGAGGACGTGGAATCTCCCGCCTATGACCGCAGCCGGGTCACGCCCGGCATCGTGCATCTGGGCATAGGCGCTTTCCACCGCGCCCACCAGGCGGTGGTGACGGACCTGGCCATGGCCGCCAGCGGGGACCTGAGTTGGGGCATCGTGGGCGTTTCGCTGCGCAGCCCCGCCACGCGCGACGCGCTGACGCCGCAGGACGGCCTGTACACCCTGGCGCTGCGCGACGCCGGCCCGGATGGGCAGTTGCGGGAACAGTTGCGGGTGGTCGGGTCTGTGTTGCGGGTCGTGGTGGCCGAGGAAGATCCCCAGGCGGTGCTGGAGCGCATCGCGTCCGCCCAGACGCGCATCGTCAGCCTGACCGTCACCGAGAAGGGCTACAGCCACGAACCGTCCACCGGCCACCTGCGCTGGGATGACCCGGACATCGTGCACGACCTTGCGCATCCGGTCAGGCCGCGCAGCACCATCGGCATCCTGGTGTACGGCCTGGCGCTGCGGCGCGAACGCAGCTTGCCCCCCGTCACGCTGCTGTCCTGCGACAACCTGCACGCCAACGGTGACACGCTGCGCAGCCTGGTGCTGGCCTTCGCCTTGCGGGTCGACGTGGGCCTGACCGCATGGATCGACAACAACTGCACTTTTCCGAATTCCATGGTGGACCGCATCGTGCCGGGCACGCAGGACGAAGACCGCGCGCGCGTGGCAGAGCGCCTGGGATTCGAGGACGCCTGGCCGGTGGTGGGTGAACCCTTCCTCAACTGGGTCATCGAGGACAAGTTCGCGGCCGGCAGGCCTGCCTGGGACGCGGCCGGCGCGAACTTTGTGCGCAACGCGGCGCCGTACGAACGCCTGAAGCTGCGCATGGTCAACGCGCCGCATTCCGCGTTCGCGTACCTGGGCTCGATGCTGGGTCTGCGCACCAATAGCGAAGCCGCCGCGACGCCGGCGCTGCGCCGCTATGTGGACGACATGATGCGGCTGGAGCTTGCGCCCACGCTGCGCGGCGTTCCGGGATCAGGGCTGGATGAGTATCGCCAGCGCTTCCTGGCGCGGGTGTCCAATCCGGCGCTGCCTCACCTCACCCGGCAGGTCGCGATGGATGGTTCGCAGAAGGTGCCGCAGCGCCTGCTGGCCGCCATCCGCGACCGCAAGCAACGGGGCGACGATTTCAGCCGGCTGGCCATGTCCGTAGCCGCCTGGCTGCATTACCTGCGCGGATACGACGAGCAGGGCAACACTTATGCCATCCAGGATCCGCTGGCCGGCGCGCTTGCCAAACTGCTGGCGCGCGCCGAGGTGGCCGCAACGGCTTCGGCTCCCTCCCAGGCAGCGCATCGGCGCGCCACGGTGATGGCGGGATTCCGGCCTGTTTTCGGCGACCTGGGCAGCAAGCCCGTATTTGTCGAGGCGCTGGCCCTGCAGCTGGAACGCCTGCGGACGCTCGGCGTGCTGGGCGCGCTGGAGGCGCTGGAGCAGGACGCGGCGAGGGAAGACTCGGCGCAGCCCGTGCCGGCCGCTTGACCGCTGGCGGCGCGCCGCCAGCATCCATAAGGAGCGCAGCATGGCAAGGTCGGAAGGCGTGGGCGCGGCGCATTGGCAGGAATGGGGCGAAGCGTGCTTGCGGGTCCTGGATTTCAATGACGACGACGGCCACTGCCTGGCGTCCAGCCTGGCGCAGACCAGCCTGTGGGGCATTGACTCGCATGGCATCGCGCGGCTGCCGCACTACCTGAACCGGGTCGTCCATGGCTCCATCCTGGCGCGGCCACAAATCCGTATCGAGCAGAGCGGGGCGGCTTGTGCGCAGGTGCATGGCGGCAGGGGCCATGGCATCGTGGTGGCGCACCGGGCCAACGAGACGGCCATGGCGCTGGCGCGCGAGGCGGGCGTGGGCGCCGTCGGCGTCAGCGACTCTTCGCATTGCGGAGCCATCGGCCTGTACACGCGCGCGGCTGCTCGGCAAGGGCTGATCGGCATGGCCTACACGCATTCCGATTCCATTGCCGCACCGTTCGGCGGCCGGCAACCGTATTTCGGCACCAATCCCATTTCTTTCGCTTTCCCCAGACAGGATGGCGAGCCGCTGTGCCTGGACATGGCGACGACTTCAATCCCGTGGAACCGGGTCATGAACGCGCGTCGTGATGGCGCGGAACTGCCCGCGGGCGTAGCGCTGGATGCCGCGGGGCATAGCGTGACCGACGCGGAGCGTGTCCGCGCCTTGACGCCCTTGGGCGGCGACTACGGCCACAAAGGCTACGGCTTGGCGATGATGGTCGAGCTCTTATGCGGGCCGCTCAACGGCAATCCCCATGGACCGCACATCGGTCCCATGTACGAGCAGTTGGATCGTCCGCGCGAACTGGGGGCGTTTTTCATCGTCATCGATCCCGCTCGGTTCGCGGGCGGCGCGACGTTGGCCGCCGTGGTGGCGGGCATGGCGGCCGAACTGGCGGCGCAGCCCGGTTCGCCATGCATGCCGGGCGATCCCGAACTGGCCTCGCAGGCGCAGCGCCAGGCCGCGGGGATTCCGGTGCCGCCGGCCTTGAAGGCCGAAATGGCCGAATGGAGCGCCAGGTTGGGGCTTGCGCTGCCGCCGTTCACACCGCTGGACGGCCAGGCCTGAGCGCAGCCGTCCCGCTACGCAGGAAGCGTCAGCGGACCAGGCCGAAGAACTCCATCGTGTTGCGGCTCAGAATCTTCTGCTGCACGTCCGGCAGCAGGCCAGCGTGGGTCACCAGCTTGCCCACTTCCTGTTCGCCCAGGGGATAGGGGTAGTCGGAACCCAGCAGCACCCGGTCTTCGCCCATTACGTCGATCAGCAGGCGCAGCGCGCGCGGGTCGAACACCGCGCTGTCGGTGTAGAAGCGGTCGGTGTACGAAGAGGGCAGCTGCGGACAGTCCTGGCGGATGATGTCGCGATGGCGCCAGGCATTGTCCACGCGGCCCAGCAGGAAGGCGAAGCTGCCGCCGCCGTGCGCGAAACAGAGCTTCAGGCTGCGCGGGATGCGCTCGAATGCGCCGGACAGGATCAGCGACAGGATGCCCAGCTGGGTTTCAGCGGGCATGGAGACCAGCCACGGCAACATCCATTTCTTCATGCGGCCGTCGGTCATCATGTCCCAGGGATGCACCAGCACCGGGATGTGATCGTTGGCGCAGTGGATCAGGAACTGCACCAGGGTCTCGTCGTCCAGGTCGCGCGGGCCGACGTGGTTGCCGATCTGCACGCCCAGGTGGCCGGCGGCGCGGGCGCGCGACGCTTCCTTGCAGGCCAGCTCCAGATCCTGCAGCGGCACCTGCGCCAGCGCCTTCAGGCGCGCTGGCGCATGGGCGCAGTGTTCCAGCGCCAGGTCGTTCATGCGCGCCGCCCAGTCGGCGGCGGCCCGGGCCGGATAGGAGTAGCCGAACATGATGGGCGTCGCACAGAGGATCTGCAGGTCTACGCCGTTGCGGTCCATCTGTTCCAGGCGCAGGGCCGGGTCCCACAAGGTGGCGTCCACCGGGCGGAACGGGCGGTCACCCGCCATGATCTGGCCGCTCGAACCGTCGCCGTCCAGCCGCAGCCAGGGCGCGTTGACGGGGTCCAGCGCCGCCGCTTCCTGCCGGGTGATCGGCGGGAAGAAGTGCGCGTGCATGTCGATTTTCTGGGTCATGTGCAAAGGAAAAGAAGTCGGTCGGGCGCGTGGCGGTGTGGCGCAAGATCGGGCAAAAGGAACCGCCCCTAGGCCGGGGCCGCCTGCGCGGAGGGCGCATGCCCCTTGCCCGGATGGATCTCGCCGCAGCTGGGACAGGTGCGTTTCTCGGTGCTGGAATAAAAGGCCTGGAACAGCGGCGGCAGGTCGGTCACGATGCTCTTGAGCTGTACCTCCACGCGGTGCACCAGGCTGCGGCATTGCGGGCAATACCATTCGAAGCCGTCCAGCAGGCCTTCAGGGCGCTGGCGTTCGATGACCAGGCAGGCGCTGTCGGTCTCGGGTCGTTGCGGCGAATGCCGCACGTGCGGCGGCAGAAGGAAAATATCGCCTTCCTTCAGATCCACGCGCTCGGGCTTGCCGTCCACCCACAGCGACAGCCAGGCGTTGCCGCGCAATTGGTAGAAGAACTCTTCCAGCGGGTCGTCGTGGTAGTCGGTGCGGTGGTTCGGGCCGCCGACCACGGTGACGATGAAGTCGGCGTCCTGCCAGATCTGCTGGTTGCCGACCGGTGGCTTGAGCAGGTGCGCGTGGTCGTCTATCCAGCGCTGGAAGTTCAACGGCGGGCCATAGGCAGGCATGCGGATCTCCGGAAGTCTGGGGGCGGACCGGGGCTGCCCCATAGCCCGCAGTCTAGGCGGGACCTTGCGGGCCTGCACAATAGAAATTACGCCGCCGGGTATGCGGCTTGTCTATGGCGGGATAACCCTGACCTGTCTGTCAACCGACGGCTTCAGCGCGCTGCGCCGCGATCTGCTTCAGATGGTCCACCAGGCGCTGGCAGGCCGGCGTCAGCGGGCGGTCCGCGCGCACCGAGTAGCCCACGTCGCCGAATGCGCCGAAGGCGTCGGTGGGCAGGCGCGCGAGCATGCCCGTGGCCAGGAACGGCGCTGCCGCGTCGTAAGGCAGCAGCGCCAGCGCGTCGCTGTGCATGAGCACGCCGATATTGGTCAGGAGCGATAGCGATTCGACATGCCGGGCCGGCAGGCGCAGGCCGGCGTCCAGGAAGCTGCGCTCGATCGAAGCGCGCAGCGGCGAGCTGGCGGCGGGCAGGATCCAGATGTGATCGGTCAGCGCGGCCAGCGGTGCGGACGGCGCGCCGGCCAGGGGATGGGCGGCGCGCGCCACCAGGCACAGCTCCTCGCGGTACAGCTTGTGATGGTCCACCGCCACGCCGGAGATCGATGCCATGTCGGCGCCGGGCAGGCGGCCCACCACGATGTCCAGGTCGCCCGTGGCCAGCGCCGGCAGCAACTGGGAGGTCGGCCCTTCGCGCACGCTGACCTGGATGCCGGGGTGCGCGGTCATCAGGCGCGCAATCGCCTCGGGCAGCAGCTTGGCCGACGCAGCGATGAGCGTACCCACCACCACATGGCCGCTGGCCCCGCCCAGCACCGCGTCGATGTCGTCGGCCATGTAGCGGATCTCGGCCATCATGGCCTGGACCCGGCGGCCCAGCACCACGGCCAGCTCCGTCGGCGTCACGCCGCGGTTGGAACGGTCGAACAACGACGCGCCGAAGAAGGACTCCAGTTCGTGGATGGCCTTGGTGACGGTGGGCTGGGTCAGATGCAGCTCGCTGGCGGCGCGCGACAGCGAACGGCATGCCAGCACGCGCTCGAACACCTGCAATTGGTGCAGCTTCAGCTTGCGGCTGAGCGCGTTGGGCGTGATGCGGAAGTCCGACATGCGTCGCTAGCGCACTTGCGGCTTGTAGGCGACCGCCTTGATCTCGATCAGCAGCTGCGGGTGCGGCAGCTGATGCACGGCGACGGTGGTACGGGCCGGACCGTCGGAGTCGAAGTACTCGCCGTACACCTGGTTGTAGCCGCCGAAATCATTCATGTTGACGAGGAAGGTGCTGATCTCGACCACGTCGGCCAGCGTCGCATCGGCCGTGGCCAGGATGTCGCGAATGTTCTCGATGACGGCGCGCGTCTGCACCCGGATGTCCAGCGTGGCGGTGCCCATGGCGTCGACCTCGGCGCCCGCGATGCGGTTGTCGGGCAAGCGGGAGCTGGTGCCGGAGACATACAGGAAATCGCCCGCGCGCTTGATGTGCGGATACTTGCCGCGGGGCGTGGCCTTGCCGGCGACGACGGTGGCGCTGACGCCGGGCTGGGGTTGGTTCATCGCGTCTTCCTTTGCGTGGGGTGGTCAGAGCTTAATGCAGACATTGGTGGGTTCGGTATAGAAATGCAGCGAATGGCGTCCGCCTTCACGGCCGATGCCCGAAAGGCCGCTGCCGCCGAACGGTGTGCGCAGGTCGCGCAGGAACCAGCAGTTGACCCAGGCCAGGCCGACCTTCATGGCCTGCGCCACGCGGTGGCCGCGCGTGAGGTTCTGCGTCCAGACGGCCGCGGCCAGGCCGTAGCGCGTGTCGTTGGCCAGTCTGATGGCTTCTTCTTCGGTGTCGAAGGGCGCCACGTGGCAGACCGGGCCGAAGACTTCCTCCTTGATGCAGCGGGCGGTCTCGGGCAGGCCGGTCCAGATCGTGGGCTGCACGTAGGCGCCTTCGTCGCGCGCATCGCCGAATATCGGCACGCCGCCGCCGGACACCACCGTCGCGCCTTCCTCTCGCGCCAGGGCGAAGTACGACAGCACCTTCTCGCGATGCTCGCGCGACACCAGCGGTCCCATCTCGGTGGCGGGATCCATGGGCCAGCCGATGCGCAAGGCGTCGGCGCGAGCGGCCAGCGCCGCGACGAAGCGTTCGTAAATCGGGCGCTCGACATAGACGCGCTCGGTGCACAGGCAGACCTGCCCGCAATTGGCGAACACCGATTGCGTCACGCCATCCACGGCCGCATCGAAGTCGGCGTCGGCGAACACCAGCGCGGCGTTCTTGCCGCCCAGCTCGAACGACACCGGCTTCACGCCCGGCGCCACGGCCCGCATGATGGCCGCGCCCGTGGCCGACTCGCCCGTGAAGGTGATGCCGTCGATGTCCGGATGGGTGGTCATGAATTCGCCCGCCGAGCCAGGTCCGAAGCCATGCGCCAGGTTCAGCACGCCGGCCGGCAGCCCGGCTTCATGCGCGACCTCGGCCAGCAGCGTGGCCGTGGACGGCGTGACTTCGGACGGCTTCATGATCACCGTATTGCCGAACGCCAGCGCCGGCGCCACCTTCCAGGTCAGCAACAGGAGCGGCAGGTTCCAGGGCGAAATCACGCCCACCACGCCCAGCGGCTTGCGGTAGGCGTAGTTCAGCGCCTGGCGGCCATCGGGCGTGTCCGTCATGTAGCTTTCCATGTCCAGCGTGCGCGCCAGTTCCGCGAAGGCGCGGAAATTGGCCGCGCCGCGCGGGATGTCGATCTTGCCTGCCCAACCCACCGGCTTGCCGGTGTCGCCGATCTCGGCCTGCAGGAAGTCGTCGAAGCGCCGCGTGATGCCGTCGGCCAGGGCCAGCAGATGATCGGTGCGCTCGGCCACCGACAGCCCCGCCCAGGCGGGCAGGGCTCGGTGCGCCGCCGCCACCGCGCGGTCGATCTGGTCGCGGTTGGCTTCGTGGACCTGGGCGACCAGGCGCCCGTCCACCGGGCTGTGCTTGTCGAAGGTGGACGCGCCGTCTTCGAAGCGGCCGTCGATGTAGTTGCGCAATTGTCGGATCGTCATGTGCAGGTGCTTGGTGGGATTGCAAAATAAATACGTATACGTACTATATTGGCGGATCCGGAGAAGCGCAAGGTTTCCTCGCCATCTCCGACTTTGCGCACGCCTGCGCCTACAATCGCCAGGCGTATTCCTTGGAAGCCCGATGACCGCCAACGCCAGACCCGCCCGTGCCAAGCAGGCCGCTCCCCAGGCCTTGCAGGCGTTCGACCTGACCCAGGTCGCGTCCCATCTGCTGCGCCGGGCCCATTTCCGGGCCGAGGCCCTGTTCGCGCAGGCCTTTCCCGACGAAGACCTGACCCCGCGGCAGAAGGCGCTGCTGATCACCGTCTACCAGAATCCCGGCGCGACCCAGAATCGCATCGCCGAACTGATCGCGCTGGACCGCAATTCCTTCGCTGAAATGATCGCGCGCATGACCAAGAAGGGCTATGTGCGCCGCAAGCGCTCAGCCCAGGACGGGCGCGCCTATGCGCTGGAGATCACGGAAGAGGGCATTGCTCTGTTGGCGCGCATCCTGCCGCAGGATGCCGCGGTCGAGGCGGAGGTCCTGGCGCCCATCCCTGAGGATTTGCGGCCCGTGTTCCTGAAATGCCTGCGCCTGATGGCGGGGCTGGAGCAGCAGGACGATGCCTGAGCGCGTCTGATTCAGGCGTCCGCTGCAGGCGCCGAGTCCGACGCGGGCGCGCTCTTCCTGCCGAAGCGCAGCGCGAACTGGCGCGTGAACACCGCACCGAAGAAGAAGATCTGCGCCGAATAGTAGATCCACAGCAGCAGCGCGATCAGCGACCCCGCCGCGCCGTAGGCCGACACCGCCGCGCCCCGGCTGAGATAGACGCCGATGCCCCACTTGCCCACCAGGAACAGCGCCGCGGTCACAATGGCGCCCGGGATCACGTCCGGCCACGAGATCTTCGCGCTTGGCAGCAGCTTGTAGATGACCGCGAACAGCGCCACCACGATGGAGAAGGAAAACAGGCTGGAAATCCACTCCGCCACCAGGGCGAAGGACGAAGCCGTCCAGAGATCGCCGTAATAACCCCGTGCGGCTCCGAGCGCGGCGTTCACCGTCAGCGATATCAAGAGGAATAGCGCCAGCACCAGCACCAGGCCGAACGACAGCATGCGGCTGCGGACCATGCCGTGCAGCCCGCCTTTCTGGTTGGCGGAGACTTCCCACAGTTCGTCCAGGCTGGCCTTCAGTTCCGCGAAGGCCGTGGTGGCGCTGAAGATCAGCACGAAGATCGAGATCAGCGCCGCGATCCAGCCCTTGCCTGATTCATGGGCGCTGGCCAGCACCGTCTGGATGACTTCAGCGCCGCGCTCGCCGGTCAGCTCGCGCAGTTGTGAGAACAACTCCGAGCGCACCGCGTCTTCGCCGAAGAACGCGCCCGCCACCGCGATCACCAGGATCAGCATGGGCGCAAGCGAAAACACCATGTACAGCGCCAGCGCCGCGCCCTTGCTGGAGGCGCGATGGGTGGACCACTGTTTGGCCGAGTCCATCAACAGCCCGCCGATTTCGGACGGACGCAGGGCGCGCAACAGGGTCGGGGGCAAACGCATGGGACTCGGCTCATTCTGGGGGAGCCTTCATTGTAGGGACGCATGCGCTGCGGCGAAACCCGCAGATTGTGCGCAAACGTGTTCTTTGGCGAGGCCGCGTTGCGGAAAAAAGAAAAACCCCCGGGGCGAAGGACCGGGGGTTTTTCGGGATACTGCATTCCCCGGCCGGAGCCGGGGAGGCCTTGCAAGGATGGCGGGACTTAGAAGTCCATGCCGCCCATGCCGCCCATGCCACCGGGCATGGCCGGAGCAGCGGGCTTGTCTTCGGCCAGTTCGACCACGGCAGCTTCGGCGGTCAGCAGCAGGCTGGCGACGGAAGCGGCGTTCTGCAGGGCGGTGCGGGTCACCTTGGTGGGATCCAGCACGCCTTGCTCGACCAGGTCGGTGTACTCGCCGGTCGCGGCGTTGTAGCCGTAGTTGCCCTTGCCGTTCAGCACGGTGTTGACGACCACGCTGGCTTCTTCGCCGGCGTTGGTGACGATGGTGCGCAGCGGCTCTTCCACAGCACGCAGGATCAGCTTGATGCCGGCGTTCTGGTCAGGCGTGTCGCCCTTCAAGTCAGCGATGGCTTGCTTGGCGCGCAGCAGAGCAACGCCGCCGCCAGCCACAACGCCTTCTTCCACTGCAGCGCGGGTGGCGTGCAGGGCGTCTTCGACGCGAGCCTTCTTTTCCTTCATTTCGACTTCGGTGGCAGCGCCAACGCGAATCACGGCAACGCCGCCGGCCAGCTTGGCCACGCGTTCTTGCAGCTTTTCACGGTCGTAGTCGGACGTGGCTTCTTCGATCTGGACGCGGATTTGCTTGACGCGAGCTTCGATCGACTTGCTGTCGCCAGCGCCGTCGATGATGGTCGTGTTTTCCTTGCCCACTTCGATGCGCTTGGCTTGGCCCAGTTCAGCCAGGCCGGCCT
The DNA here is from genome assembly GCF_902859735.1 of Achromobacter aegrifaciens. Taxonomy (GTDB): domain Bacteria; phylum Pseudomonadota; class Gammaproteobacteria; order Burkholderiales; family Burkholderiaceae_B; genus Achromobacter; species Achromobacter aegrifaciens. Next base: position 966,640 of record NZ_CADIJY010000001.1, read on the forward strand.
TCTCCAGCGACATGCCGGTTTCTTCGGAGATCACCGTGCCGCCCGTCAGGATGGCGATGTCTTCCAGCATGGCCTTGCGGCGGTCGCCGAAGCCAGGAGCCTTGACGGCGGTCGTCTTCAGGATGCCGCGGATGTTGTTCACAACCAGGGTAGCCAGGGCTTCGCCTTCGACGTCTTCAGCGATGATCAGCAGCGGACGGCTCGACTTGGCAACTTGTTCCAGCACGGGCAGCAGGTCGCGGATGTTGCTGATCTTCTTGTCGAAAATCAGGACAAACGGATCTTCCAGAGCGGCAACTTGCTTGTCCGGGTTGTTGATGAAGTAGGGCGACAGGTAGCCGCGGTCGAATTGCATGCCTTCGACGACGTCCAGCTCGTTTTCCAGCGACTTGCCGTCTTCGACGGTGATGACGCCTTCCTTGCCGACCTTGTCCATCGCGTCAGCGATGATCTGGCCGATGGAGGTGTCGCTGTTGGCGGAGATCGAGCCGACCTGGGCGATTTCCTTGCTGGTCGTGACCGGCTTGGATTGCTTCTTCAGTTCAGCGACGGCGGCGGCGACAGCCTTGTCGATGCCGCGCTTCAGGTCGATCGGGTTGAAACCGGCGGCAACGTACTTCAGGCCTTCCATGACGATGGCCTGGGCCAGCACGGTGGCGGTGGTGGTGCCGTCACCGGCGTTGTCGGAGGTCTTGGAGGCAACGTCCTTGACCAGCTGGGCGCCGATGTTTTCGAACTTGTCCTTCAGTTCGATTTCCTTGGCGACGGACACGCCGTCCTTGGTCACGGTCGGGGCGCCGAACGAGCGCTCCAGCACGACGTTGCGACCCTTGGGGCCCAGGGTGGTCTTGACAGCGTTGGCGAGAACATTCACGCCGCGGACGATGCGCACGCGGGCGTCGTCACCGAACAATACTTGCTTGGCAGCCATTTCTTAGCTTCCTTCGAAAATTCGTTTGAGGCGGGGTTTACTGGACCACGGCGAGGATTTCGTCCTCGCGGATGACGAGCAGCTCTTCGCCGTCAACCTTCACGGACTGGCCGGCGTACTTGCCGAACAGCACCTTGTCGCCAGCCTTCAGGTCGACCGGCAGGATCTTGCCGTCTTCGGTCTTCTTGCCGGGGCCGACGGCCACGACTTCACCCTGGTCGGGCTTTTCAGCGGCGCTGTCGGGGATAACGATGCCCGATGCAGTCTTGCGCTCGTTTTCGAGGCGTTTGACGATCACGCGATCGCCCAGGGGACGCAAGGCCATGAGGAACTCCTGTTGCAAAAAAGAGAAGGAAATGATCGGTTAGGCCCGGGAACGCTTGTTAGCACTCACCGGTGTCGAGTGCTAATTATAGGGATGATGTTCTAGGGTTCAAGGGGGAGGGGGCTGGTTGTTACATATTGGGGAGCTGTATGGCGTCTAACTTCATTGAGGCGGAAGTTAGACGAGCAGCCGGCAAGCACGGCGACAAGGGACAGGCGTGCAAACACGGGGAGGGAAACAGCCCCAGTACGCTGTGATAGCAGCCATAATCAATTCAACCTGGCCTCGAGTGAAGGCAGGAGTTCAGTTTTGGCTCCCACATAAACCGGTAGCGGGTGGGCCGTAGCGTACTCAGTGCGGAATATCTCAATGATGACACCGGAAACGCCAGGCGACGACGCGGTACGGACCCGCAACCACGGGCCACTGCCCCAGGGTTTTCGGGCTGGATTGATTACGGCCATCACGGTATTGCTCGGCTTTTCGCTGGGTTTCCTGCGCTACTGGGGCTTCGACGCGCCGGGCGATTGGAGCGCGCTGTCCGTGCTGCCCGGCGTGTCCCTCTTGCTCGCCAGCCTGCTGCAGATAATTGCTCTCTACCGCGCCTTGCGTCTGGAGGATGAAGCCGAGAATGAATACCGGAAAACCGTGCGGTGGTTCATTACGTCGGCGATGCTGCTGTTGCTGGGTGTGACAGCGGCGTTGTGGGAGGTAGCGTGATACGCCGCCCGTGCCGCTGGAAAATTAGGGTAATCCGGGATTCTTTAAGCCTAAACTTTTATGAAGAATGAGCGGCAGACGCAGGACCGCCGCCGCATGAGGCATCGAGGCGGTTCTCCGTGGTGCGGCATGTGACGCACCGTACGCGGGATCGCGGGGTGAGCCCCCATAGGGAGAATCGCATGCTGTTGCGTAGACGTTGCCTGGCAATGATGATGCTGGCGCTGACTGGCTGGGTGACGGGCAGCCATGCGCAAACGCCGTCTCAGGCCTGGCCCGTCAAGCCCGTGCGCCTGGTCGTGGGCCTGGCGCCCGGAGGGCTGGTCGACGTGCTGGCACGCACGGTGCAGCCGCACTTGGCCGAAGCATTGAAGCAGACCGTTATCGTGGAGAATCGGGGCGGTGCGGGCGGCAACTTGGCGGGCGCCGAGGTTGTGCGCAACGGTGGAGACAACCATACCTTTCTGCTCAATCCATCGACGACCGAATCGGTCAATCCACTGATGTTCGCCAGCATGCCGTTCGATCCGCAGCGGGACCTGCGGCCGGTTGCCTTGCTGGCCAACAGCCAGTTGTTCCTGTTTGTCCGGTCCTCGCTTGGCGTCGATACGCTCGAAGAATTCGTGGAATATGCGCGCAAGCAGCCCGCTCCTCTCAATTACGGTTCGGCCGGAAACGGCACGACGCCGCATCTGGCCGGCGAGCTGCTCAAGCAGGCTACTGGCATGCAGGCTACCCATGCGCCTTATCGCGGCGTGGCGCCGGCGATACAAGACCTGGCAGCGGGCCAGATCGACTTCGCGTTTGGACCCGCCACGGTCTTTCCCATGGTGCAAGCGGGCAAACTGAAGGTACTTGCGGTGGCAAGCCGGCAACGCGCTGCCGTGGCGCCCGACATACGAACCTTTTCCGAGGTCGGCATCGACGGTGTTTTCGCAGACAGCCTGTTTGGCGTGTATGCCGCCGCTGGCACCCGCGATGACGTGGTCGATCGCATGAACGCCGAAATCAATAAAGTGCTTGCGAGGCCGGAGATCCAGGCGCGCTTTCTCGATGCGGGCGCCGAGGCGCTACCGCTGCGTGTGGCGGACTATGCCGCGCGCGTGCAGGACGAAAAGAAATTGTTCGCCCCGTTGATGAAGTCGTTGGGGCTGAAGGAACAGTAGATAGAACAACGATAAACGCTCTGCCTGCGCAGCTCATTCGACTCTACGGCTTCATCCTTCCTCGCGCGAGGCAATCTCCGCGGCAAGCTCGGAAAGCGATACCGCGCCCAAGCGTTGCAGCAAGGCATGCTCGCCTTCGCGCAGGGAATCCGCCACCAATTGGTTCGCGGCTCGTTCCACGGGGCAGGCAGGATTGTCGTCGGCTGGCCCGATGGTAAAGACCGTGCCATGGGCGATGGCTTCATGGACATCGCGCGCGGTGATGGTTTCCAGTCCCCTGGCCAGTACCCAGCCGCCGTTGCGCCCGCCCGTGGAGGTCACCATGCCGGCGGTACGCAGCGCCGCCATGGATCGGCGCACCACCACCTCATTCGTATGCAGCATCTGGGCCAGCGTTCCAGAAGTGGTCGTGCCGCCGCGCAAATGCATGTGAATCAAGACGTGCAGCAGACGGGCAAGGCGGGTGTCATTGGCCATGGGATCAGTTACCGTAACCACAGGTGTTACGGTATTATAGCTGCACCGGATACTTCTTGAGAGCTTGCCCGATGATCGACCTTGAAACACGCGATGTGACCGTCAACGGCATCACGCTCAATGTCACGGCCCAGGGCGAAGGTCCACTCGTCGTGCTGTGCCACGGCTTTCCCGAGACCGCTTATGCCTGGCGCCATCAGCTGCCCGCCCTGGCCCGTGCGGGATTCCGCGCCGTGGCCCCGGATTTGCGCGGTTATGGCGCCAGCGACAGTCCGGCGGATGTGGCGGCGTTCACAACATTGGATATCATCGGCGACCTGGTCGCGATTATCGAAAGCGAGGGGGCCGATGATGCGGTGATCGTGGGGGGCGATTGGGGCGCCAGCATCGCATGGCAGGCAGCCCAACTGCGTCCGGACCGCTTTCGGGCCGTCGTCGCCCTGGGCGTTCCCATGATGCGCAGAGCGCCGGTTGCACCCAGCCGCCTCTTCCCCAGAACCGAGTCCGCTGCGTTTTACACGCATTACTTCAACGAGCCGGGAGTTGCTGAAGAGGAGTTCGAGCGCGACATCAGCGCGACCCTGCGCGCCATCTACTTCGCGGCGTCGGGCGACGCCGGGCCGCGTGACGACCCCGCCACGCCCAATCCGTTTGGCATGGTAGCCGCTGGCCGTGGCCTGCTCGATTCGCTGCCTGTCCCCCAGACGTTGCCGGCCTGGCTTACTCCGTCGGATCTGGCGACCTTTGTCCAAAGCTACACCGCCAGCGGTTTTCGTGGCGGCCTCAACTATTACCGGAATCTGGACCGCAATTGGGCGCTGCAGGGGGCCTTTGAGGGAAAGACGGTGGATGTGCCTGCGCTTTATCTCGTAGGGGAAAGGGATACGGGCCTGGCGATTCCCGGCATGGACCAGATCATCGCGGCCATGCCGGCCCTCGTTCCCCAACTCCGCGCTGCTGAAGTCATTCCCGGCGCGGGGCATTGGTTGCAACAGGAAGCCCCCGAGGCAGTCAACAAGGCGCTCGTCGATTTCCTGAGGAGCCTTTGACCGTGTGAAGAAGCCATACTGCAATATCGCGTTGAAACTGCGCCAGCTAAAATCCCGCATGCGCGCTGACGGCTGTCACGGATAGACAACCTCGACGCATTGCTTTTCACCGTCGCCCCGCGCGACCACCGCAGCTCACCTTCGAAGCACAAATGAAAAATACGCTGATGGCCACGCACCTGCGCCTGGTCGGCATGGCCGCGCTCTGGGGCGCGTCGTGGTCCTGGGGCAAGGTCGTCGCCCAGGCCATGGCTCCATTGGCCGCGGCCAGCCTGCGGTTCCTGTTCGCCAGCGTGGTGCTGGTTCTGTGGATGCATCGCGCCTCGGCGCTGCGCGGCCTGAAGTCCCTGACGCGCAACCAATGGCTTGGCCTGGCCGCCGCCGCGTTGGCGGGCGTCTTTGGCTACTCCAGCTTCTTCATGTTGAGCCTGCAGCTGGTGCCGGCCGGCAAGGCCGCGATCGTGGTGACGCTGAATCCAGGCGCGACGCTGTTGCTGGCGGCGATCCTGTTCCGCGAACATCTCAATCCAGCCATCCTGGCCGGCATGGTTCTTTCGGCCATCGGTGCGTATATCGCCATCGGCGGCGGGGTTTCACAAGCAGCCGCCGGCTCCGGCGTAGGCATCGGCGAACTGCTGCTGCTCGGTTGCGTGGCCTGCTGGGTGGCCTACACCCTGATCGGCCGGCTGGTGCTCAAAGGCGTGGACGCCCTGACCACCACCACGGTGACCACCGTGATTGGCGCGCTGATGCTGCTGCTCACCAGTCTGATCGTGGAAGGCGTTCCCGCCTGGCAGAAGCTGGGGCAGGCGCCGGCCAGCGCCTGGGGCAGCCTGCTGGCTTTGGCGTTCGGGGCGACCGCGATCGCCTACGCCTGGTACTTCGAAGGCGTGAAGGCGCTGGGCGCCGGCGCGGCGTCGGGCTACATCACGCTGGTGCCCGTCTTCGGCGTGCTGTTCTCCAGCCTTTGGCTGGGCGAAGCCACGCCCGCGAATCTGTTCATCGGCGCCGCCCTTGCGATCTCGGGCATGGCCATCATGCACGTCGGCCGGCGTCGCGCCGAGGCGCGACAGCGCCGATAGGCGGACCTTACATGCAGCCCTATACCCACGACAACATGCCGGCCCAGGAGACTTGGCTGGACTGCGCGACCGCCGACGGAGGCCGGCTGCGCGTGGTGCTGCTCGCAGCCGATCCGCAGGCGGCGGCGCCGCTGCTGGCGCGGGCCCGCTCGATCGCTCAAGCGCTGGCGACGCACCGCGACGCCGCGTTGCAATTCCTCTGGCAGGCGGGACGCGACACCGGCGACCCCGAAGATCCCCCTGTGACGTTCCTGGAACACTTCACGCCATCCGACCTGATCGTCGCGGCCGACGGGGGCTACGTGCTGCACCTGGCGCCGCGCGACGCGACCTGGTTCATGGATGGCTATTGGCCGGCCGTACGCTTCGCGGCGGATGACCGGCCTGCGGACTGGATCTGCGAATCCTGATCCGAGCCACCGTATCCAAAGCGGCCTCTTGGCGCTTGGAGGCAATGCCGCGTCAGGTTCCGCACAGGCGCATGATTACACTCTGATCGTGACACGTGCGTCATTCACGGAGAAGTCGACATGCAATTGGCTCAAACATGACTAGCAACGACGGGATTCAGGTCTCGGTCTATACCCGATGGCACCAGTTGTCGGTGCCGTTGGCCTTCGCCCTGGCGGCGGGCAGCTTCATGCTGGTGGTGTTCAACCGTGGGCCGATTGTTCTGGCGGTTGTGCTGGCGGTGCTGGGGTTGCTGGCGCCGCCGCTGGTGGCGTTCAAGGGCTTTCCCACACGCAATACCGTCAAGGTGACGTCCGAAGGGCTGGAGTTTTCGCGCCGCTCCGCCGTCGCCTTCGCCCAATTGTCCCGCTGGGGCACCGACGATTATCTCAAGCTGGTCCGTCCCGGCCTGCCGACGTTGCTGGTCAGTGCAGTGGACCGGCCCACACGTGAACGTCTGTTGCGCGAGTTTGAGCAGGCCTTGGCGGCGTGGCATACGCGCCAGCCCGCCGGTACGCAGGCGGCGCGCCGCACACATTTCTATGGTTCCACGGCAGGACGCCTGGTGGGCCTGTTGATCATCGCGCTGGGGGCGGGTGTGGCGGTCATGGCGCTGAGCTTGCGCGAACCGTCGATGTCGCTGGCTATCGTTGGCGGGCTGGGAGCGCTGTTCGGATTGACGATGCTGTTTGGCCGGCGGGGCTGAACGGTCATGGCAGCCAGGCAGGTCGAGGTGTGTGCGCAGATCGTGGAAGCGCTTGCCGCCGCAATCAAAGATATAGTGGTGCGCTTTCAAGGCTCCCGCTTTCGCGGCGAACCAGGACTTTTCTTAGCTTCAGGATGCTTGCATGACCATGACCGCCGAACAGTTTCATCAACGCATGTGGGAAATCCTGGATCCCGTGGACACCGAGCATTTCGAGGTCGTGGCCGCGCCCGCGCCCGATGCGGAGGCGATCGCCGGGCTGGAAGCCGCTGTAGGCTTCCCGCTGCCTTCGGCGTTTGCGGCCTTCTGCCAGCGTACCAACGGCCTGTGCGTGATGGCGCGCGAGGAAGTCTGGCCGCATGCGAAGGAATTCGAAGTCGGCCCCGCCTGGACTTTCTGGCGCGGCCTGGTGCTGTTGGGCATCGATGCGCCGGAGTTGCCCGAATGGGCCAGCATCTCGGCGCAGCAGCGCCAGCTTGCCGAGGCCGGTTTGCCCGGCATCCTGCCCGTGCTGAAGGTCGTGGGTGACGGCAGCCGGATCTGGGGCGTGGATCAGGCGGGGACGGTCGTGGCGATCGATGACCTGACCGATGTGGAGCCGCTGGCCGGCGACCTCACCGACCTCTACGCCGAGCAGATAGCCGATCTGCTGCAGCGCCAGCAGGATATGGCGCGGCGGCTGGCCGAACGCGCGGCGCGCAAGCAGCGCAAGCTGCCGGGTTAGCATGAGCGCAATGCTGCAAGTCACGGAAGAACCCCTGGCCGATGAGGACATCGTGCTGCTGCGCCGTGGCCGTCGCGGCAGATTCCTGACGGCCGTGTTCGCGGGGCTGATGTTCCTGCTGCTGGCGAGCAGCGCGATCATGTTCGTCGTGCTTGGCGCGTCCGATCGCAGCCTGCGCCGCGGCGCTGACGGCGTGGTGATCCTGTTGTGCACAGTGGCGATGACTTGCTTCGCGGTCTTTCTTGGACGCAGGTTGCTGCGCCTGCCGCAAGCCTGGCGCCGCTTCAATCGGGTGTTGAAGGGGCGTGTACCCAAGCAGATCGTTTCCGGACACCTGACCGGTTTTGGTCCGGCCGGGAGTCCCGGTATCTGCTACGTCTTCGGCGAACAGCGCGTGGACGTAGCTCTGCCGTTTTGGAACGAGATCGCCAGGGACACTCGAGAAGGCTTCCGGCCTGTGACGGCCGTGGCGCTGACGGACCTACCCGTGCGCCTGCACTTGCTGACGCTGGACCCCGACGCGCCACCCGTGCTGTTGCTGGCCGAGTACCCGATGAGCGCGCAGGCCTGGAATTCGGTCGAGGAAGTCAGCGATGCCGACCGCGAGGCCGTGCGCAAGGAAGAATTGAGCCTGCGCAAGTTCTTCTACGTGCTCGCCCTGGCCCCGCTGGTCGGCAGCCTGTTCCTGGGGCCCTTGATCCTGCTGGCCGCATTCTTCGTTCTCACGGGATTCGTGCTGGGCATGCGCAGCCCCAGGCTGAAGCGGGCCCGCTACAAGCACGGGGTACGCGGCCTGATCGAGGAAGTCGTGACCTATCGCGTGCGCGCGTCCAACTCGAACATTTCCACGCTGGTTCACAACTATCGCATCGGGGGCGTGATGTACCGGGTCGAGCATTTAGGGCAAGCTGCCGCGCCGGGCCAGCGCGTTGCCTTCGAGTATCTCGACGGAACGGGCATCATGGGGCCGAGCGCCTTGTTCTTTCGGATTGAAGACGAGCCGGTCATGACGCTATGAGCGCGGCGCGCTGCCCGCCGCATTGAACCCTGCCGGGATCTCTGCGGGCGGCGCGGGCCGAGCCGGCGACTTCATGCCTGTGCGCAACACGCTTGAGTGCTTGCGTTGTCGCCAGGCGCGTGGCGGCCATGCCCGGCCTCGGCCGGCGCCATGCCCGCAACCGTGCAGTTCCGTCCTCGTCGCTTCGCCTCGTAAAGCAGGTCGTCTGCCCGTTTCAACGCGCTGGCGAAAGGTTCTCCTGCCTGCACGACGGTCACTCCCATGCTTGCGGTGAAACAGGAATCTGGAACCTGTGGCGTCCAGCGCTGCGCCACGAAACTGGCACGGATCTCTTCGGCGATTGCGGTGGCGTTTTCCAGGCTTGCCGTGGGCAGCAGCAACAGGAATTCTTCTCCTCCCAGCCGGGCCGCATGGATGCGGGTGTCCGTTAGCGGCCTGAGCAGGGCGCCGAATCGGGCAAGCACCATGTCGCCAAACGCGTGGCCGAAGACATCGTTGATGCGCTTGAAGTTGTCGATGTCGGCCATGATCAGCGCGGTCGGCGTCGCCGCATCCGAGAATGCGCGCCCGGAGGCAAGCAGACTATCGAGTCCTTGGCGGTTCAGCAGGCCCGTCAAGGCGTCGGTATGGGCGTGGCGACGGTACTTCTCTATGGCGTCGTAGCTCGTCGCGATGAAGACCGCGAAGGTCAGGACTATGCTTCCGAGCAGTCCGGTGTATTGGATCAGGATGCCCCAGACCGACGTTCTCCATTCGCCCGTTGAGAGCGGCGGAATCGGGGCGGCAATGTACAGGATGCACTGGCCCGTCAACACGAGGGAGATGAAGAGGAACGCGGCGGTGAGCACCCTGTCCGACGTGGTCACGGCATGCCTGGCGAAGGACAGCGTGGCCCGCCAGGTCACGAGCGCGCAACAGGCTTGCACGAAGAACGTTTCCAGCTTCGCACTGGCAAACAGCACTACCGAGACAACTACCATCGCCGTCGAGGCAAGCAGGACCGCAGCATCGAAGTAGGGGGGAACCTGGCTGCGCCTGCGGCTCTGGAGGGCGCGACAGGCGAGGATGACGCCGCCCAGAATGAAAGCGTCCTCGACAACCTGTTTATATGGGGAAAGTGCGCTGGCCTGCACCAGCATGATGGCGTAGCCTGCGCCCAGGCTGGCCAGGGCGCAGCCCCACCGGAGCGTATTGAAGCCGATGAAGCGTGCAGCGCAGAGTCCGATGGCGCACATCAGGATCGCTGCAGGCACGGACCATTCAAGAAGGGTTGCGGGCATGGACAGGCGAATGCGTGGAACGGTACACAGTCGAGCGCATGCTCGACCGACACAATTTGTATGGAAAAAGATTACAGTGTGTTGCAATGTATCGCCAGGACTCAACAGTCAAGGATTGTCAAGCGATGCGGCCAGCTTCGCCGGGAAGGGAAAGCCGGTATCTGCCGGACGTTGAACAGCTGGCGAGAGACGCGGCGGCTGTCAGCTGGCCGACAGGCGGGCGCGAGGGGCGCCAGCTACACTTCCGGCATCCCGCGCCAATGTCCGCCGGACCGGTCCCGTGCCCTGTGGCAAGGCGGCGGACAGGCGGCCGGTCTCCCATTCTCCCGCCATGTCGCAACCCGATTCGTTCAATCTGAAGCAGATCGCCGTGCCGGCGTTCGGCCCGTCGCTACTCTATGGCATCAGCAACGGCGCCATTCTTCCCGTGATCGCGCTCACCGCGCGCGATCAAGGAGCGTCGATAGCCACCGCCGGCCTGATAGCCGCCCTCATCGGGGTTGGCTCGCTGCTTTCCAATATTCCGTCCGCGCTGATCACCCATCGCTTCGGCGAGAAGCGCGCCATGGCTGGCGCGGCGGTGTTGAGCGTGGTCGGCCTGCTGATCGTGATTGGCGTGCCCAACCTCTGGGTGCTGGCGTTGGCCATGCTGATGCAAGGGTGCGCGCAGTCGGTGTTTCAGCTGGCGCGCCAGAGCTACATGATCGAGGTCGTGCCGCTGGCGTACAGGGCGCGCGCCCTGTCCACGCTCGGCGGTACGACGCGGATCGGTACTTTCTTCGGCCCGTTCGCGGGTGCGGCCCTGATTCATTTCGTGGGGCTGGATGGCGCCTATTGGATTGCCATTTGCGCCATGCTCGGCGCAGGACTCATCGCCATCAAGGCGCCTGACATCGAGCCTTCGGCGGGCGCGAGCGCGGGCGCGCCGCGCGCACGCATGGGCGAGGTTGCGCGCGACCATCGCGGCGTGTACGCCACGCTCGGCGTGGGCGTGATGCTGATCAGCGCGCTGCGCGCGTCGCGCCAGGTGGTGATTCCCCTGTGGGCAGACCACCTGGGCCTCGACGCCGCCACCACTTCGCTCATCTACGGGCTGGTCGCCGCAGTCGATATGTCGGTGTTCTATCCGGCGGGCAAAGTGATGGACCAGCGCGGCCGCTTGTGGGTGGCATTGCCTTGCACGCTGCTGATGGGGCTGAGCCTGATGGCGATCCCGCTTACCGACGGGGTGGCGAGCTTCATCCTGGTGTCGGCGCTGCTGGGCTTCGGCAACGGCATCGGATCGGGCATCGTCATGACTCTGGGCGCTGACGCCGCCCCTGCGGGCGCGCGCACGCAGTTCCTTGGCATCTGGCGTTTCATGGCCGACCTTGGCTCAAGCGGCGGACCCGTGGCGCTGTCGGTGCTGACCGCCCTGGTGTCGCTCGGCGGCGCATCGTTCGGTGTTGGCACGCTGGGGCTGGTGGCGGCCGGCGTGTTCTGGCGCTGGCTGCCGCGCCGCGCGCAGGCTTGAGGGCCTTGCTCCTGGGCTCGCACGGGTCATGGGAGCCGCGCGCGTCTCCGTAGGGAAACGGAAGATACGGTGTCGGATTGAGCTTTCGCGCCGCAATTTGTAGTCTGGCATCATATTTTTTGCGGAATGGCCGCCCCGGAGGCGCTGATGCCGACTCTCTCCTATGCAATCCTCGAAGCCCCTTCCACGCTAGGCTTGGCGACCGACGGTGTGGAATGCCTGCCTGATCAGCTCCTGGCCTACGGCCTTGCTGAGCGCATCCATGCACGCCGCGCCGGGCGACTTGCCGTGCCTCCCAAGAATCCGACGCCGGATCCCGAGACCGGCACCCTGAACGCCAAGGCCATTGCGGCGTGGTCGCCCAAGCTTGCCGACGCGGTGGGCGCGCTGCTTGATGCGGGCGAGTTTCCGGTGCTGCTAGGCGGCGATTGCACAATCCTGCTGGGTTCCATGCTCGCGTTGCGCAGGCGCGGCCGTTACGGTCTGCTCTTCATCGACGGCAACGCGGACTTTTTCCAACCGGAGGCGGAACCCAACGGCGAAGGCGCTTCGATGGATCTTGCCTTCGTCACCGGCCATGGTCCGCCGTTATTGGCCGACATCGAAGGGCGCGGGCCGTTGGTCCGCCCTCAAGACGCCGTTGCGCTCGCGTATCGCGATCATGAGGACCAGGAAGAGTACGGCAGCCAGCCGCTCCCTGAAGCGCTCAAGACGCTTGATCTCCCCGCAGTACGTTCGATGGGCATCGAGGCTGCTGCGCGGCAGGCAGTCGATCATCTGACGCGAGCAGAGCTGGATGGTTTCTTTATCCACCTCGACGCAGACTGTCTTGACGACGCCATCATGCCGGCCGTCGATTTCCGCGTGCCTGGCGGCTTGTCGTGGGAAGAGCTGACGGCCGCGCTGCGGATTGCCCTGTCGAGCGGCAAGGCCGTCGGCCTTGAGATCACTATCTACAATCCGCGTCTTGATGAAGATGGCAGGGCCGGGCGTGGCCTGGCCGATTTGCTGGCCGCAGCCCTCGGAACGGCTGCGTCATCGGTGTAATCGTGGTGTCCGGCGGCACGCAGTCGCATCGAGTTTGCGTGCGGCTGCGGAATGCCTTTGATCAGCGCACCGCGAACCAGTCTCCCTCCAGGCTGCCGTTCATGCCGCAGAACGGCGGACCGAAGCCGTCTTTCTCGACCCCGGCGGGCGGCGTTTCTCGCACCACCAGCACAGCGCCGCGGCGCGTCAGGTCCAGCGTCCACGGCGGCCCGTCCTGATAGGTGACGATGATGCTGTCGCCTACGGCGACAGCCTTGCCGCTCAGATCGCAGACCCAGCGGCCGTTGTAGGGCTGGGCCGAATTGGCGGCCACGAGCAGTTGGCCGTCGGCGCCGCGGGTGATTTCAATTTCACCTTCGACGTTCTTCCACTTGCCGACAAAGCCGGCAGGCGGCTGCGGATCGATGGACTTCAGAAAATTCAGGCGGTAGCGCATGCTGGTGCCGATCTCCTTGACCGGCGTGCTGCCCGAAAAGGGCTCGGCATAGATATTGTCCCGCACGCCCAGGAAATAACGTTGGTCGGCGGTCAGTGATTTGACTGCCTCGGCGTCGAGCTTGCCGCGTACCGCCTTGTACTGCTGCGCGATGGCCGCGTCCTGGTCGGCCAGCGCCGGGTGGGCGCAAATGGCTTTTTCGACCGGAGTCGCGGCCTTGGCGCAGTTGAAAGAGGGGGCTGCCACGGCGCTGCCTGCCACGGCCAACGATGCTGCAAGGACCAGATGACGGATCATCTTGTGTAGCTCTCCAGGGTTATATAAGCGTTCGATGGGCCTGTCGGCGCCGAGAGGACTGCGCAGTTTACCGGCGGGGACTGTGCTTGGGGACGCCGGGATGGCCTTGTCGCTTCTGCCAAGCGCGCCCGCGCTGGCGACTTCCAAACCGAGGCCGCAGAATTTTGCGTTGGGATGTCAATCAAAAAAATATAAGCCTTTGATTCTTATTGAATTGCGTGCCAATTCGAGCGGATTCTGGCTGCGGACTCCTGATTTCTTGGCGAACGGTGCTTTCTTAAATATATAATTCATCTGATAAGCATTCGCATTTAGATATTGGAACGATGAATTGTGGCCAAGAAAACTCAGTTGACTATCTCGCTGTGCGTCCAGTGCTTTAGCCCGGCAGTCGCGCTGTCCTTGATTCTTCCCGCCAGCGCCGCCGCCCAGAACGCGGCGCAAACCACGACGCTGCAGCCCGTCACCGTGACCGCGGGTTCGGTCTCGGAGGAAGACTTGCCCGCGCCCTATGCCGGCGGGCAGGTGGCGCAGGGCGCGCGCCTGGGCCTGATGGGCAATCAGGACGTGATGGACACGCCATTCAACGTCACCAGCTATACCTCCGAGCTGATCCAGAACCAGCAGGCGCGCACGTTGGCGGACGTGATGGCCAACGATCCTTCCGTGCGGTTCACGACGTCGAGCGGACACGCCTACGAGAATTTCCGCATCCGCGGCTTCGACGTCAACCAGAACGACGTGGCGATCAACGGCATGTATGGCCTGGCGCCCATGGGGCGCACGCCGCTGGAGTTCGTCGAGCGGGTGGAGGTGCTGAAAGGCCCGAACGCCTTGTTCAGCGGGATGGCGCCCAGCGGCGCGGTGGGCGGCACGATCAACCTGGTTCCCAAGCGGGCGGAAGACACGCCCAATGCCACCTTCGGCGTGAACTGGCAGGCCGACGGCCAGCTGGGCACGACCATCGATGCCGGCCGCCGTTTCGGCTCGGCCAATGAATGGGGCGCGCGCGTCAACGGTTCCTTCAGCGACGGCGCCACCACGCTGGACGGCCAATCCAGAAAACGCGAGTTCCTGTCCGCCGGCCTGGACTATCGCGGCAGCGCCCTGAGCGCGTCGATAGACGCCTACCATAGCCAGGAGTCGTTTTCGGGCGGCACGCCGGCCATGTTCTGGTTCGGCGGTTCGGTCGTGCCCGAAGCGCCCGATCCTCGCATCAACCAGTTCAGCACCGGCTATGGCAGCATCCAGAGCAACGCCGTCATGGCGCGGGCTGAATACCGCTTCAATGACAGCGTATCGGCCTTTGCCGGTGTGGGCAGGCGCGACAGCCATCAATCGGGCCTGATCAATGGCACCCACGCGCGGCAGATCGACGCCAATGGCAATTTCACCGGCTCCATCATCGGCCAGCGCGCCTACACGGATGCCACCTCGGCCGAGGGCGGGCTGCGCACGCGGTTCAACACGGGCAGCGTACGGCACGAGCTGGTGCTCCAGGCTTCCTTGCTGAAGCTGGAGGACGGGTCGGCCACCGGGCCGGCATCGACTTTCAAGTCGAATATCTACGACCCGATCACGCCGGTCATGCCTGCGGTGCCGGGCAGCGCGCCCAAGACGGCGGAGAACACGCTGTCCAGCCTGGCGCTGGTGGATACCATGTCCTTCTTCGACGACAAGCTGCTCCTGACCGGCGGCCTGCGCAACCAGCGCGTGAAGACGACGAACTTCGACAAGACCGGCAAGACGACGGCCCGCTATGACGAGGACGCCGTGACACCGGCTGTCGCCATCGTCGTCAAACCTTGGGGACCGGACGTCTCGCTGTATGCCAACTACGTGCAGGGCCTGAGCAAGGGCGATAGCGTCACGGACACCAGCGCCAGCAACTATGGCCAGGTGTTCGCGCCCTACAAGACCAAGCAGCAGGAGCTGGGCGTCAAGTGGAATGCCGGCACTTTCACCAATACCCTGGCATTCTTCCAGATAGACAAACCCATGCTGGTGACGGAGGGCTCTACGGCCAAGCCCACGTATGCGGACGGCGGCGAGAAGCGTGTCCGCGGCGTGGAGTGGAATACCTTCGGCGAGTTGGCTGCGGGCGTGCGCGTGCTGGGCGGCGTCACTTACACGCAAGGCACGCAGGTCAAGACCTCGTATGGCCGCTATGACGGCAATACCGCGGTGGGCGCGCCGCGCTGGCAGGCCAATGCCGGGCTGGAATGGGACACGCCGTGGGTGCCCGGCGTGACGCTGAGCGCGCGCGTGCAGGCGACTTCGAGCCAGTACGCGGATGCGGCCAACAAACTGCAGATCCCGGGCTGGGGCCAACTGGACCTGGGCGCCCGCTACGCCACGCAGATCAACGGCCGGGACGTCGTGTACCGGCTGAATGTCAACAACGTGTTCGACAAGCACTATTACGCCGGCAGTTTCAGCGACACGACGCCTATCGTGACGCTGGGGCCGGCGCGCACCGTAACCGCATCCGCCAGCATCAGTTTCTGAATGCGGGACGTTTTGCCGGTCCCTGTTCCGGACAGTCGATTCGGAGCAGGGATTGGCAGGCAGGTCTCGGGCAATTCATCCTGGGGTGACCATGGAAGTCCTGATTCTTTCCAGCCTGGCGAGCCTGTTCCTGGGCAGCTTCTGTATCTATCGCGCTTCGCCCAACCAGCGATGGGGCGCCACGTCCTGGCCGGTCCTGCCCGCCCGCGTCGCTGGCATTCTGCTGCTCGCGCTGGGCGGCTGGGGTTGCCTGCGCGCATTCTCTGCCGTCGCGGCCGTGTTCGTTTTCTGCACCGCCTTGATGTTGTTCTTCAGCCTCATGCCGTACCTGGGCGTACTGGCGGGCCTGCGCGGTAGCGATACGCATGAAGCCCGCTAAGCCCGCGCCGATCCGGCGCGACTGGATATCGAAGAGCCTGGCGGGCGCATTGCTCGGCTTCGCGCTGGCCATGGGCGCCAGCGCAACGCTGGCCGCATTGACTGCCGGCATTCCGTTGGCGACGCGTTCGCAGCTGGCCATGTGGCTGGTGCCGCCCGTCTGGCTCGGCGTCGCGAGTACCGTCTACTTTTTCGCCAGCGGCCTGCGCGCGTGGATCTGGCTGGGCGGAGCCTGCGTGCTGCTCTATGGCGGACTGCTTGTCGTCAAGGCGATCTGAAGGGAGTCCGCGATCATGAGAGCCGACTACATACGCGTCTACAAATCCGTCCATACCTGGACGGGCATCCTGACCGGCATGGCGCTGTTCATCGCCTTCTACGCCGGTGCGCTGACCGTATTCAAAGAGCCGCTGACCCGTTGGGCTACGCCGCCCGCAGCCGTCGCGCCCGTGCCGCTGGAAGACGCGCCCGACCTTATCGCCAGAACCCTGCAAGCGCGGCCGGATGTGGCCAAGGGGTTCAGCATCCATCTGCAAGACGCCGAGCACGTGCCGGCCCGTATGTCCTGGGAAGTCCGTGACGGGCAGGCCGACGATCACGATGAATCGTCGATCCGCCACCATGTCGCCTATCTGGATGCGCGCGGCGAGCTGCGGTTGGAGGAGGCCGCGCCCAGCGGGCTGATGCCGTTCATCGATGTGCTTCACCGCGTGGTGGGCCTGCCTGTCGACAGCGATCCCAACCGCTGGTTCATGGGCATCGTCGCATCGCTCTATGCAATTGCCCTGGTGTCGGGAGTGATCGTGCTGCTGCCGTCGCTGGTCAAGGACTTTTTCGCGTTGCGGGTCGGGAAGAACCTGAAGCGCATGTGGCTGGATGCGCATAACGTGGTGGGCATTGTTTCGCTGCCATTTCACATCGTCATGGCGCTGAGTTCCGTCGTGTTCGCGTTCCACGACGGAATCTACGATCTGCAGGACAAGCTCATGTACGAAGGCAAGCTGGAATCCGTCTTCCAGCGGTCCGGCGGCGGCGCGCCGGCTGGAGAGGTCCGGAATCCTGCAGACATGCTGACGCCGGCGGAACTGCTGGCCCAGGCGCGCGCCCTCGCCCCGGGCTTCGAGCCTTATGGGTTGCAGTATCAACAGGTCGCCAGCCCGCGCGCCATCGTACGCGTCTGGGGCAAGGACGACAGTGCGGTATCGCCGCGGGCGCGAGGCGGCTTCGTGGCGCTCGATCCCTACAGCGGGAAGGTGCTCAACCGCGACTATCTGCCGGGCGGACAGGACGCGCCCAACCTCTGGGTCAGCAGTTTCTTCGCGCTGCACATGGCTTCCTTCGGCGGCGCGGCAGTGCAGTGGCTTTATTTCCTGCTTGGACTGGCGGGCGCATGGCTGTTCTATAGCGGCAACCTGCTGTGGATAGAAACCCGCCGCAAGCGCGCCAACCGGCAGACGGGCGAGATTCCCGTGCAGCGCTTGGACACGCGGCTGATGGCGTCGGCGACAGTGGGCGTCTGCCTGGGATGCGTGTGTGGCATTTCGTTGATGATGGTCGCGTCCAAAGGGTTGAGCGGGCACGTCGGCGATCTGAATGCCTGGCTGCGGGCGCTGTACTACATGGCGTTCTTCGCCAGCCTGGCCTGGGCCTTCCTGCGCGGAGGCGCGGCGGCAGGGGTGCATCTGCTATGGGTCGCGGCAGCATTGACGCTGGCGATACCTGCGGCCTCGCTCGTGGGCGGGCTGTTTCCTGCCTCCGGGCTTTGGGCGCACACGTCGGCCGCGGCGCTGGCAGTGGACGCGACGGCCCTGGCGGCAGGGCTGGGATTTGCCTGGATGGCAAAGGCCAGCGCGCGCAGGATCGGACGGGGCGACGCGGACAGCGTATGGGCGCCCAGAAGGCTCGCCGCGCGCGAGGGATAGCGGACCGCCGCGAACGGGCCGTGAACAAACGAATGGATGAACATGCGTAGAAAGAACAGATTGGAATGGCGGGATTGGATGTCGTCGGCTGCGCTGGCGGTGTCGATGATAGGCGTGGCGCCGGGCATGGCCGCGGCGCAGTCCAGGCAGGGCGCCGTCACACCCGAGGCCCATGTGGACGAACGAATTTCGCTACAGAAGGGAGAGTTCCTCGCGGGCACCTGGGCCGCCGAATCCGGCGTGACCCTGGATCTTCTGGACAGCGCCGGGCAGCACGTACGCCGGCTGAGCGACGGCGAAAAGCCGGCCGGAGCCCTGATGCTGGTGGCGCCGGAAGATGGCCTCTACACCGTTCGCGCGCAGGGCCAGGGCCTGTTCCGCTGGGCCGTGACGGAACGCCTGCCCCTTGCGGAACAACGTGCGCCCGCGGCGGCGTTCGACAGCCCGCGCCTGACCGCGCTGGCGGCGACGCTGGCCGCGGGCGGCACGACGGATGCCTTTTGGGATGAGGTGGCGCAGCAAGGCACGCCGCTGGTCGAGGCCGTGGACGCCGGGCATGACCGCGTC
The DNA here is from genome assembly GCF_902859735.1 of Achromobacter aegrifaciens. Classification (GTDB taxonomy): domain Bacteria; phylum Pseudomonadota; class Gammaproteobacteria; order Burkholderiales; family Burkholderiaceae_B; genus Achromobacter; species Achromobacter aegrifaciens. Next base: position 985,236 of record NZ_CADIJY010000001.1, read on the forward strand.
ACATTCCTGTGGCGCGGCGCCGAACGCAATGTGCGCCTGTTCGGCGGGCCGTCGTCGGACCATGCTCAGTTGGCGCGGCTGGGCAACTCCGATGTCTGGCATGCCAGCTTCGTCGTCCCCAGGTCCACGCGCCTGTCATATCGCCTGGCGCCCGATGTGCCCGAGCTTCCGGGCTCCGGCATGGCGCGGCGCCGCGCGATCCTGGCCACGGCGCAGGCCGATCCGCACAATCCCAAGGCATACCCGGCGCGCGGCGTCGACGCGTACCAGACCTATTCCATGCTGGAACTGGCGGACGCGCCGCAGCAGCCCTGGGTCGAGCCCCGCGCGGGCGTGCGGCAGGGAACGGTGGAGACCATGGAGCTGCGCAGCGATCTCATGCGCAACACGCGCAAGATCCACCTGTACCGTCCTGCTGGCTGGCAGTCTGGCGCAGCGGACAATCACGTGCTGGTGCTGTTCGACGCCGGCGCCTATCTGGGCCGCGTGCCCACGCCCACCATTCTGGACAACATGATCGCCGCAGGCGTCATTCCTCCGACGGCGGCGCTGCTCATCGACAACCCTACGGCGGAATCCCGCAGCCAGGAATTGCCGCCCAACCCGGACTTTGCGGACTTCCTGGCGAAAGAGCTGATGCCGTGGGCGCGCAAGCAAGGCATCAGCGCGCCTGCCGCGCGCACCGTCATCGGCGGTTCCAGCTACGGCGGATTGGCATCGGCCTATGCGGCGTTGCGCCACCCCGAAGTGTTCGGCAACGTGCTCAGCCAATCAGGTTCCTATTGGTGGTCGCCGGCGGGCGAGGAGGACCAGTGGCTGACGCGGCAATTCGTCGCGGTGCGCAAGCTGCCGGTGCGCTTCTTCCTTGGCGCCGGCCTGTTCGAGTCCGGACGCGGCGGCCAGCCGGGCATCCTGGAGACCAACCGGCATCTGCGGGATGTGCTGCGTGCCAAGGGCTATCTGGTGACGCACCGCGAGGTGGCGGGCGGACATGATTACCTGGTCTGGCGCGGGACCTTGTCGGATGGCCTGCTGGATCTGATCGGCACTGGCAAGCAGGGGGGCGGATAAGCCCGGCTTGAAAGCTGGCAGGCCTGCTCAGGAGGCGTCTTCGGACGCCTCGCCGTGCTCATCCCACCAGTCGCCCAGCGCATCCAGCAGCGGCACCAGCGTCTTTCCCGATGGCGTGAGCGCGTACTCCACGCGCCGCGGATAGCCATCGAAATCAGTGCGCTGGACGATCCCGGCCAACTCCAGCTTGCGCAGCTCCAGCGTCAGCATCCGATGCGAGATGGTCGGATTGTCGCGGCGCAGATCGCTGAAACGCTTGGTGTCTTCCTTGAGGTAATAGACCAGCAGCGTCGGCCATCTGCCGCTCAGTATCTGCATGACTTCCTCGATGGGGCAACGCGAAACCAGGTCTTTCATGGGCGGGTCATGGTGACAAAAATGTGCGTAATTTACTTAGCCTAGCAGATCCGTAGAATTCAATCCGCTGCGCAGCGTGACCCTCATCTACGGAGAAAGAAATCTTGGAACCCATTCTTGTTTATGGCTTTCCGCTGGGAAGTTCCATGGGGCTCGTCGCTGCGCTGGAGTGGCTGGGCAAACCCTATCGCCTGTGCCGCGTGGACATGCTGAGCGAAATGCGTCTGCCCTCCTATGCGCGGATCAACGCGCGCCACGAGACGCCTGCATTCGTCAGCGAACAGGGCGCGGTTTTCACGGAAACCATGGCGATTGCGCGCTGGATCGAAAACCGTGATGACGAGCGCAGGATCAGCTTTGACCCGCTGTCGCCGGAATCCGACCGCATGCACCAGTTCATGGCTTTTCTGAACACTGGTTTCACCGCCGCCTTCACCCCGCATTGGGTCGCCCTGGAAATGGATCCGCCTGATCCGGCCTTGCAGAAAACGCTGCGGGAGTGGGGGGCGCAACGCGTCATAGAACGCCATGACAAGCTCGAAGCGATGCTGGGCGAGACTCCGTTCCTGATGGGCGATCGTCCGACTCTGGCGGACGCCGTGCTGGTGGGCGTTGCGCGCTGGCTGGATTTCCATGAGGTCGCTGCCCAGTCCCGCTGGCCCAGGCTGGCGGCGCTGCGGCAGCGGCTGGAAAGCGACCCGGCGGTCAAATATGCGATCTCGTTGGAAGAGGGAGCAAGCCCCGGTTATCCGGGACTGTGCCAGGGCCATGTGCCGCTGGAAACGCTGATCGCGACGTATGGAAAGTAGACGGCCGGCCGCATCCGGCGCACGGGCGGCAATGCCCCGCCGCTGCCCGTGCGCCGTCCTCGGGTCTTTGCCCCAGTAAGACCAAAGTCCCATGCGCGGCCCGCGGACGGTAGCTATCCTGCGGGCTTGCTGCCAAGGGCAGAGCACAGGAAGGGGTGGCTCATGAGTCTGATTCTGGGTAGGACAATACTGGACAAGGTGGAGACAAATCGGGTGCGGAGCAAGCCGGAGACGCTGGGGCAGTTCTTTTCCAAACCCGCCCCGCCGGTAGGTTGGCGCATAGGCAAGCTGAGGCCAGGCCAGTCTCTCTTGCTCTGGTCGTACAACCTCCAGGGCTTGATGGTCTGGATGGATAGTGCCGGTCCCGGCAGCCTGGGGTCCGTTCCGGGCACAGAGCGTTACGTTTCGACCTTTTTCGAGTACCGGCGCGCGCCCGAGAACGCGACCCTGCATGGCGCGAAGAACGTGGCGAAAGTCTGCTATGCCGCCAGCGTCGGGCTGCTTGTGGCCGAATGCCGCCAGTTGGTGCACCGTGGGGAGTTTCTGCCGGCCAGCCACTTGAGAGCTCTGCGCGAGGCACGACCTGCGAGGGACATGGGCATGGCGCGCTCCTGCCTGCTCGTGACGAAGCGGGAACCTGTTGCCAATGCCGCAGCCGCCACTCCAGAGGCCAATGAATTCGTTTCCACCACGGGCAACCCGAAGGAAATTGTCGAGAAAATCCAGTGGATGTCAGCACAGCCCTCGGGAAATTTTCTGGCAAGGACGCGCTCCCCCGCGAAGCCGGGCTGACGCGGGTCGGGCCCGCAGTTTCAAGGTTGCGCCTAAGTCATTTCTCATCCAAAAGCAGGATGGAAATTTCTGATAATTTCAAAATACTACGACTAAAGTCCGATGTAGCCCCCGAAGGCCGGCGCTATTGTTCGCACCAGCAATGCGCAGCGCTCGCTGTGCGGTACGAGTGGTTTCTTCGGAGAGGGTCATGTCCAATAGCTTGCAGAAATGGGTGGGCCGCAACCGCCCGCCGCGGGTTCAGATCACGTATGACGTTGAAACCGGCGACGCGATCGAGAAGCGTGAATTGCCGATGGTGGTGGGCGTGCTGGCGGATCTTTCGGGTCAGCCGGCCACGCCGCTGCCCAAGCTGAAAGAGCGCCGCTTCGTCGAGATCGACCGCGACAATTTCGACGAAATCCTGGGCAAGATCCGCCCGCGCCTGGACCTGTCCGTGCCCGACACCGCCAAGGGCGAAGGCAATCTGCGCATTGAGCTGAACTTCGAGAAGTTCGCCGACTTCCATCCCGAATCCCTGGTCGAGCAGGTGCCGCGGCTGTCCAAGCTGCTGGAAGCGCGGCATCAACTGCGCGACCTGCTGGCCAAGCTGGACGGCAATGACGAGCTGGACTCCATCCTTGAGCGCATCGTGCGCAGCACCGAGGAGCTCAAGGTCGTCAAGAGCGAAGCGCAGGCTGGCGGGACGGCCGGCGATGTGGCCGAACCGGCCGCAACGGCGCCGTCGGCCTAACGCGGACAGCAACGTCAGCGCGCGCGGGGCAGGCCTTGCGCCGAAGCCGCGCGCGGGCAATTTCAATTCTCAGGGTGACGAACATGGCAAGCAAACAGACGGCCGATACGGCGGCGGTTGGAGGCAACGCAACGCAGGAAGCGGCGCAGGCGGGCGAACTCAGCCTGCTGGACCGCATCGTGCAGGAAGGCAATATGGCGGTGGAGCCGTCGCAGAATTCCTACGCGAAGAAACTGCTCGGGCAGCTGGCGTCCCAGATCCTGGACGAAGGCATGCGCACCAGCCCGGACAAGTCGGTGGTGGCGATGATCAATGAGCGCGTGGCGGAAATCGACCGTCTGCTGACGGATCAGCTGAACGCCATCATGCATGCGCCGGACTTCCAGGCGCTCGAAGCATCGTGGACCGGCTTGCACGATATGGTCCATGGCACCGAGACGAGCTCGCGGCTGAAGCTGCGGCTGTTGAACGTCAAGAAGAAGGAATTGCTGAAAGACCTGGAGTCGGCCGTCGATCACGACATGAGCCTGCTCTTCAAAAAGGTCTATGAAGACGAGTACGGCACGTTCGGCGGCAGTCCGTATTCCGTGCTGATAGGCGATTACGCATTTGGCCGGCATCCGCAGGATCTGGCGCTACTGGAACGCATCTCCAAGGTCGCGGCCGCCGCGCACGCGCCGTTCATCGCCTCTGCCGCGCCCAGCCTCTTCGACCTGAAATCGTACACGGACCTCGGCGTCACGCGCGATCTCTCCAAGGTCTTCGAAAGCGCCGAGCTCGCCATGTGGCGCAGCTTCCGCGAGTCGGAAGATTCCCGCTACGTGGCGCTGGTGCTGCCGTCCTATGCGGCGCGCCTGCCCTACGGCGCCAAGACCAAGCCGGTCGATACGTTCAACTTCGAAGAGGACGTCGACGGCTCGGATCACAGCAAGTATCTGTGGGCGAATTCCGCCTACCAGCTGGGTCTGCGCATCACCGACGCGTTCGCCAAGTACAGCTGGTCGACCGCGATCCGCGGGGTGGAAGGCGGCGGCAAGGTGGAGAGCATCGCCGCGCATGCCTACAAGACCGATGAAGGCGACATCGCGCTCAAGTGCCCGACGGAAGTGACGATCACGGACCGCCGCGAAAAGGAACTCAGCGACCTGGGGTTCATTGCGTTCGTGAACGCCAAGGGCTCGAACCAGGCCACGTTCTTCGGTAGCCAGACGGCAAACAAGCCCAAGGTCTACAACAAGGATGCCGCCAATGCCAATGCGCAGCTGTCATCACGCCTGCCGTTCGTGCTGGCCGCGTCGCGGTTTGCGCATTACATCAAGGTGATGATGCGCGACAAGGTGGGCAGCTTCCAGTCGCGTACGGACGTCGAGAACTATCTGAACAACTGGATTGCGGACTACGTGCTGATCAACCCCTCGGCCTCGCAGGAACAGAAGGCCAGCTATCCGCTGGGCGAGGCGCGCGTCGACGTCACGGAGGTGCCCGGAAAGCCCGGCGCGTACCGCGCCACCTGCTTCATCAAGCCTCATTTCCAGATGGAAGAGCTGACCGCGTCCATCCGCCTGGTGGCAGACCTGCCGGCCGCGGCTGCCTGAACTTTCGAACCGTGCGCCGCCAGCCGGCGGCGCACGCCAACCGAATCCTCTTCGAACACGGAATTCCATGGATACCATCCTGCTCAAGATCAACAACATCAAAGGCAACTCCACTCTGGACGGCCATGCCGACGCGATCATCCTCTTGGGCGCCTCGCATGGCGTGATGTTGCCGATGTCGATGGACATGGCCAACACCGAGCGCGCCCTGGGCCGGCCCAGCTTCTCGGAAATGGCGTTTACCAAGGTAATGGACCAGTCCACGCCCGCGCTATACAACGCGTGCGCGTCCGGCGCCAAGCTGAACGACGCGACCATACTCATCGGCCGCAACGAGAGCGGGTCGTTCCTGTTGCACGTGAAGTACGTACTGGGCAATGCGATGGTCTCGTCCATCAACTCCGCGCTGGGCGAGGGCGGCGGCAGCGACAGCTTCACGTTGTGCTTCAGCAAGCTCTCCATCGAATACACCCAGCAGGCCACCGCCGGCAACAAGGCTGGCACGGCATCGTTCGGCTGGGACCTGGCGACGAACAAGTCCACCGCCGCGCCCAAGAAGTAATGCCGGACGCCGCTCCCGCATGGGCGGGAGCGGCGCCGGTGCACGTACAGGAACGCCCGCAACATGCCGACCGATACCCTTTATTCGCCCGTGCCCTTGTTTGACCGCCTGGCGGCTGATGCGGAGTCGCAACTGGCGGGGGCCGACGCGCAGAGACTGGCGGTGGCCAGGGACCTGGAGCGCCTGCTGAACACGCGTTCGCGCCTGGATTTCGAGGCCTTTTCACGCTCGGCGGCAACGGTGGTCGACTACGGCGTGCCCGACTACTCGGCGCGGTCGCCGGTGTCGGCTTCTGATCGCGAGGCCGTCGCTGCTGTAGTCAAGCAGGCCATTGCCCTTTATGAACCCCGCCTGTCCAATGTGTCGGTGGACATGGCGCCCGCCGCGAACGGGATAGGCCCATGCCGGCTGGAGATCCGGGCCGACATGCGGATCGGCGGCGCGGTGAACCACGTGGCATTCGAACTGCTGGCAGGCGCGCAGAGCGGGACGGGGGGCGGGTCATGACCGATCTGGCGTCCGATGGCATCCTGCAGTACTACAAGCGCGAGCTGTCCTATCTGCGTAATCAGGGGGCGGACTTCGCGCTGCGCTATCCCAAGGTGGCATCCCGGCTGGCGCTGCACGGCACGGAATCGCCAGATCCGCATACCGAACGCCTGATAGAAGCCACTGCGTTCCTGGCGGCCCGGGTGCACCGCGACCTGGATCAGGAGTTTCCCCAGATCGCCGCCGCGATGCTGGACAACGTCTGTCCGACGCTGGTGCAGCCCATCCCGTCGATGACCGTGGTGCAGCTGGCTCTGGACGGCAGCCAGGGAAAAGTGACGGCCGGACTGCCCGTGCCGCGGCATAGCGGCCTGGCGGCGCGGACCGAGGCCGGCGAACTTTGCCGGTTCCGCACCGCCTGGGATGCCACGCTGTGGCCCTTGAGGATAGGAGGCGCCGGCTTCTCTGAAGACCAGGCTTTGCGCCTGGAGCTGGAAAGCGATTCCGGCGTGGAGCTGTCGGAGCTGGAAATCCGCACACTGCGCATCCACCTGCAGGGCGACTGGATGGTGACGATGCCGCTGTACGAGTTGCTGGCGGCGGGCGTGGCCGGCATATCGCTCTATGCCGAAGGGGGCGGCGTTGTGCCGCTGCCGTTGACGGCCTGGCGCGAAGTGGGATATGCGCCGGAAGAGAGCGTATTGCCGCAGCCGCCGAATGGATTGCCGGCGCACGGCCTGATGCAGGAGTACTTCGCATTTCCGCGCAAGTTCCATTTCTTTGACCTGGATTTGCCGCGGGGGCTGCCGTTCAAGGGGCGCCGTTGCCAGATCGCGCTGCACCTGGACAGGCAGGCTCGCGGCCTGGGCGCGATAGGCGCCCAGCATTTCCGCCTGGGTTGCACGCCGGTGATCAACCTGTACGCGCAGACCAGCGAACCGGTCACGATCGACGATAGCCATTACGAATATCGCCTGGTGGCCGACAAGCGCCGTGACGAGACGACGGAAGTGCATTCGGTGCTGTCCGTGATCCTGTCCGATCCGGCGGCCGAGCGCTCGATTCCCGTGCCCAGCTATGCGGAGGTCGAGCACGCGGACGCCGCTCGCGGTACGTTGTTCTGGTCTGCCCGAAGGGAACACAGCCTGCGTGACCGCGTAAGCGGCACCGACATGTTCCTGAGCTTCGTGGATGCCCGCAACGAGATTCGCCGGCCCGTTGAACCCGTGGTCTACGCCAATCTGCTTTGCACCAACCGGCGCCTTGCCGAGCAGGTGCCAGTGGGCGCCCGCATGGTGTTCGAACGTGTGGCGCAGAACGTATCGGTGCAATGCCTGTACGAGCCCACCGCGCAGCGCAACCCGCCCTTGGGCGGCGACGCGCTGTGGCGCCTGGTGTCGCTGTTGACGTTGAATCAGCAGTCGCTGGTGGAGTCATCGACCGGACACAAACGCCTGCAGCAGATCCTGCAGTTGTTCGCGTCCGGCAGCACGCGTGAGCAGGATCTGATCCGCGGCCTCAAGGGCGTCAGTGCGCGCCCAGTCACGGCGCATGTGGGCAAGGAGGCCTGGCGCGGCTTCTGCCACGGCATGGAAGTCACGGTGGAGTTCGACGCCGATGCGTTCGTGGGAGGATCGCCGCTGCTGCTGGGCGCAGTGCTGGCGCGGTTCTTTGCGATGTATACATCGGTCAATTCGTTCGTGCGGCTGGCGGTGCGCCGGGGCGACGAAATATGGAAGCAGTGGCAGCCCATGACGGGCTACCAGCAATCGCTATGATCGCCCGGCTGCTCTCCCGCCCGCAACGCTACAACCTGTTCCAGGCGATCGCGCTGCTGGAGCGCGCGACGCCAGCGGCCGCGCCGCTGGGCCGAGGAAATGGCGACGGCGAGGCTGTGCGCCTGCATGGGCATGTGTCGGTCGCGTTCGAGGCCAGCGACGTGCGTGCCATCGCCCGGAAGCAGGACGCGGGGCGTTGGGGCCAGGCCATGCAGACACGCTACGCCTTGACTACGCCGGTGATGACACTTGCCGGCGCCAGCAGTCCGTTGCCCTTGGCGTACACCGAACTGGTGCTGCAGCGGCGGGCGTCGCGGGATCACGCCACCGCAGATTTCCTGGATATCTTCAACCACCGCTTCCTGTCCTTCTTCTACCGAAGCCGCAAGAAGCACGCGCTGGGCCTTAACGCGTCCGCGCCGCATGCGTCGGCGCTGGTGGGCTGCCTGGATGCGCTGAGCGACCTGGGCTATGCCCGCGACGAGGCCGGTCCGCAAGGCCAGCGCCTGTGGGTCAGGCACGCCGGTCTGCTGGGCGTGGCGACGCGATCGATGACCGGGCTGCTGGCGTTGCTGGCGGACCGTCTGGGCTTGAAGGTGCTGGGCCGGCAATTCATCGGGCAATGGCGGACGCTGGACGCGAAGGATCATTCGCGCCTGGGCGGAAAGGGGTTGGCGTTGAATGCGTCGCGGGCGCTGGGCCGCCGGGTATGGGACCAGGGGGCCGGGATCCGTATCGAATTCCTGGACCTGAGTCCCGCCCGGTTCGAGCGCCTGTTACCCGGGGGCGCGGACCACGAACTGGCGCTGTGGCTGATCCGCAGTCACCTCCGGAGAGACCTGAACGTGGATTTCGTGCTGCACGCGCAGCCGCGCGCCGGTGCGTGCGTGCTGGGCGGCGCGGCAGCAGCCCGGCTGGGGTGGACCAGCTGGGCCACCGCCAAGCGGCAGACCCTCGCTCCGACGCCGGTGCGCCTGACGGCGCGCATGGCGTCCGCTTCCCCATTGGCCAACCGTACATAAGGCAAATCCGGCATGGATATCGACATCCGCACGCTGCTGGCCCGGCTCAACCCGGTCTGCAAGCACGCGATGGAACTGGCGGCGCAGCAGTGCGTGCGCCAGACGCATTACAACGTGGATGTCGAGCACCTGCTGCTGACGCTGCTGGAAACCGCCGCTCCCGATCTGAAAGCGGTGCTGGATCATTACCAGATCCGGGCGGAAGACGTGTCGGCGCAATTGCAGCGCGCGCAGGAGCAATTCAAGCGGGGCAACGGCCGCACTCCGTCCTTGTCGCCGAATTTCCCTCCCATGTTCCAGGAGGCATGGCTGCTCAGTTCGATGCTGCTGGGGCAGCAGCAGATCCGGTCCGGCACCCTGCTGCTGGCGTTGCTGGAGGTCGACAGCCTGCGCGGATTGCTGCTGGAGTCGGCGCCGGGATTGCTGAACATCTCCCGGGCCGACTTGCGAGCGGCATTGCCGTCCATCCTGGCGGGCAGCGCGGAAGACGCTGGAACCTCGTCTCCCCCGTCCGGGCCGGGAGCCGCGGGCTTGCCCGCCGGCGGCGCGCCTGCCATGCCGACGCCGGGCGAGGGCGGGACGCGCCAATCGGCGCTGGAGCTGTATACGATCGACCTGACGGCCCTGGCGCGCGAAGGGGCGATCGACCCGGTGCGTGGCAGGGATGCGGAAATCCGGCAGTTGGTCGACGTGCTGCTGCGCCGCCGGCAGAACAATCCCATTCTTACGGGCGAGGCCGGCGTGGGCAAGACCGCCGTGGTCGAGGGCTTTGCGCAGCGCATCGTGCAAGGCGACGTGCCTCCGGCCTTGTGCAATGTATCGGTCCGCTCCCTGGACCTGGCGCTGCTGCAGGCCGGGGCGGGCGTGCGCGGCGAATTCGAGAACCGGCTGAAATCGGTGATCAGTGAAGTGAAGGCGTCGGCGACTCCGGTCATCCTGTTCATCGACGAGGCCCACCAGTTGATAGGCGCGGGCGGCAGCGAAGGGCAGGGCGACGCCGCCAATCTGCTCAAGCCTGCCTTGGCGCGCGGCGAATTGCGCACCATCGCCGCCACGACCTGGGCCGAATACAAGCGTTACGTCGAGCGGGATCCGGCGTTGGCAAGGCGCTTTCAGGTCGTCAAGGTGGAAGAACCCACCGAGGCGGCGGCCGTCGAAATGCTGCGCGGCATGGTGCAACGGCTGGAGGCCCATCATGGCGTCGAGATCCTGGATGCCGCGGTCAGGGACGCCGTGAAGCTGTCGCACCGCTATATCTCCGGCCGGCAGTTGCCGGACAAGGCGATCAGCGTGCTGGATACGGCTTGCGCCAGGGTGGCGATCGGCCAGAGCGCGGAGCCGGAAGAAATCGAGGCCCTTGGGCGCGCTATAGAGGCGGCCGAGAACCAGCTGCGCATACTGCGCCACGAGGCCGCCACGGGCACGGACCGTCATGACGCGATCGCGGCGACGCAGCGTCAGATAGAGGATCAACGCGAACAGCACCGCCGACTGGGAGAGAAGTTGGCAGCCGAACGCAGCGCGGTGGCTGAAATCCTGACTTGGCGCCGCCGTATCGCCGACCGCGTCGTGGCCGGCAGCGACAAGGCGGCGGACGAAGAGGACCTGGACGCGTTGACCGCCAATCTGACCCGCCTGGAAAAAGGCCTTGAGGCAGTGCAGAACGACGAGCCCATCGTGCCGGTGTGCGTGGACTCTTCGGTCGTGGCGAAAGTGATTTCCGGCTGGACCGGCATTCCGGTGGGCCGGATGCTGGCCGATGAGCTGCACACCGTGCTGTATCTGCAGGAGAAACTGTCCGGACGCATCGTGGGACAGGACGAAGCCCTGGACGCCATCGCCCGGCGCATCCGTACTTTCCGCGCGGACCTGGACGATCCTGGCAAACCGGTGGGCGTGTTCCTGCTGCTGGGTCCCAGCGGCGTCGGCAAGACCGAGACCGCGTGCGCGCTGGCCGATACCTTGTACGGCGGCGAGCGCAACATGATCACCATCAATATGTCGGAGTTCCAGGAAGCGCATAGCGTGTCGGGCCTGAAAGGCGCGCCGCCAGGATATGTGGGATACGGCCGCGGGGGCGTGCTGACCGAAGCGGTGCGGCGCCGTCCCTACAGCGTCGTGCTGTTGGACGAAATGGAGAAGGCGCATCCCGACGTGCTCGAGCTCTTTTTCCAGGTGTTCGACAAAGGGACCATGGAGGACGGCGAGGGCGTTTCCATCGACTTCAAGAACACCCTGATCCTGTTGACGTCGAATGCGTCGCAGGACGTCATCACCGATGCCTGCCGGGGCGGGGCGCGGCCCTCCCCAGAGGTCCTGACCGAGCGTTTGCGCGCCCCGTTGTTGCGGCAGTTCAGCCCGGCGTTCCTGGGCCGCCTGGTGATGGTTCCCTACTACCCGTTGGGGGATAGCCAGATCAATGCCATTGTCAATCTGAAGCTGGAACGCCTGGCCCGGCGTTTCGCGCGCAACCACCACGCGAACCTGAGCTGGGACGACGCCGTGGCGCAGTCGATCGCGGCGCGTTGCAAGGAAGTGGACAGCGGGGCGCGCAATGTGGACCATATCCTGACGCAGGCGGTGTTGCCGGAGCTGGCGCGCCAGGTGCTGGAACGTATTTCCGTGGCCGCGCCGTTCGGCGGCGTCCATCTGGGCCTGACGCCCGCGGGTGCGATCGATTTCCGATTCCGCGATGCGGAGACCGGATAAGCCCATGGCCGCCGATCAGACCCAAGCCCATTGGTTTGCCTCGGTATCCACGCCGTTCGGCAAGGACGTCCTGTTGCTGGAATCCTTCAGCGGGCGCGAGGCGATGTCGGAGCTGTTCCGGTTTGATCTCAGAATGAGGTCGGCCAACAAGGCGCTGGATGCGAGAGCGATCGTCGGCAAGGCCGTCACGGTGACATTGCAGCGCCCGCATCAGCGGCCTCGGCACTTCAACGGAATCGTCACGCGCTTCGTGCACCTGGGCGCGGACCGCGGGCATGCCTACTACCTGGCAGAACTGCAGCCGCGCCTGTGGCTGCTGACGCTGGGGCGGGACCGTGCCATACACCAGAACAAGACCGCGTTGGACATCGTCAAGGAAACGCTGGGACGCTACGAGGTGGCATTCGAGACCCGGCTGGGAGCGGGCGCCTATCCGCGGCGTCCCTATTGCGTGCAGTACGACGAAAGCCCATTCGACTTTATTTCCCGCCTGATGGAAGAAGAGGGAATCTTCTATTTCTTCGACGGCGCCGATGGCAGGCATACGCTGGTGCTGGCCGACAGCCCCGCCGCGCATTCCGTGAATGCGCATGCCGCCCGCCTGCAGTGCGCGCTGGACAAGGACGATGGGGCGGACCCGGACCGCGTGCATGCGTTCGAGATGGCGCACGGCATCGTGGCGCCGGGGCATGTGCTGGCGGACTATGACTATCTCACGGCGAGCACTTCCCTTGCCGCATCGCGCAAGCCGGCGCTGTTGCCCGACGCCCGGCACTATGTCTATCCCGGCAAGTACGCCGACGCCGCGGACGGCGACCGCAAGGCCGCCATCAGGCTGGCCGCGCAACAGGCCGACGGGCAGGTGGGCAGCGGCGTCAGCGGATGCCATGGCCTGTCGGCCGGTTCCCGCTTTGAACTGGCCGGTCACCCGGACAGCGCTCTGAATGTGTCCTACGTTCTGCGGGCCGTCACGCACGACGCGACCCAGGAGGGATACCGGAACCGCTTTGACGTGCTGCCGGAGGCCGTGCCGTTCCGTCCCAGGCCTGTGACGCCCCGGCCCATGGTCACCGGGACGCATACCGCCCAGGTGGTGGGGCTGGCGGGTGAAGAGATATGGACCGACGCGCATGGGCGGGTGAAGCTGAAGTTCCATTGGGATGACGGCCCCGCGCGCGACCAGGACAGCTCCTGCTGGGTACGGGTATCGCAGAGTGTGGCGGGGCAGGGGTGGGGGCATTGGTTCCTGCCCCGAGTCGGCCAGGAGGTGGTGGTGAGTTACGTCGACGGCGACCCCGACCGGCCGCTGGTGACGGGTACGGTCTACAACAAGCAGCAGACCTTGCCCGTGCAGCTGCCGGCGGAGCAGACGCAGAGCGTCATGCGGTCGCGCTCGTCCAAGCGCGGCGTGGCGGGCAATGAGATCCGCATGGAGGACAAACTCGATGCGGAAGAACTGTACTTGCATGCGCAGAAGGACATGCGGGTCGTCATCGAGGACGCGCTTGAGACGGAGGTCGGCGGTAATGAAAGCCGCATCGTCAAGCGGGGAGACCGCCGCATCGAGGTACAGAAGGGTAAGGAATCGCATGTGGTGCAGGGCGCGCGCAGCGTCGAGGTCCATGGCGAGGAAACGCACGCCAACCGGGCGGCATTCACCCAGGACGTGGCCGGCAATTACACGCTGAAAGTCAGCGGCAATCTTGTCATCGACGTCACAGGCTCCATCAGCATCAAAAGCGCGTCGACGTTGACCGCGCAAGCCGCAACCACGCTGAGCAACAAGGCGCTGACGATCGAACACAAGGCGACGGCGACGCAGACCGTCGATGGCGGCGGCCTGCTGGCGCTCAAGGGCGGCCTGGTCAAGATCAACTGAGGCGCGCCATGCATAGCTCCGATACCTCCTTGCCCGAGATCCAGATCATGGAAGAGCTGGACGAGGCCGGCCGCCTCTCGGCGCGCAGTTCCTGGCAGGCCGGCGTGGCGCAAGGCCCGATGACGCGATATGGCGCTGACGGAGAAGTGTTGCTGCAGGCGGAGTTCCGGCAGGGCCGCCTGTCCGGCTCGCTTCGGATACACGACGAATTTGGCGCGTTGCTGCGTGTCGCGTCTTACGCCGAGGGCAGGTTGCATGGCGAAGCGCTGTCCTATCGCGATGGCAAGCTGGCGTCGCGCCAGCAGTATGAGCTCGGGCTATTGCACGGACCCTGCGTGGCATATGCGCAGTCGGGCCTGGAGACGTTGCGGCAGACCTACCTGATGGGCAGGCTCGATGGCATGGCCGAATACCTGCAAGATGGTGTCGTGGTCCGCCGCGAAAGCTATCGCCTGGGCCTCCTGGATGGCGAAACGCGTGACTACGCTGCGGACGGCACGCTGTTGGCAGCGTCTCCGTACCGCGCGGGGGTATTGCACGGCATCGCCCGCCGTTACGCGCCTGATGGCGCTGCGCTGGCCGAGCGCCGTTACGTGAATGGTGCGCCGGAGCAACCTTGGCGCCGCCTGGAGCCGGCAGACTCCGAACCGTCATCTCCCACTTTCGGCGCGCGCCTGGAAAAGTGGATCAGAGGATAGCCATGGCCCTGCAAGTGACCGCGGGTTCGGCCCTGATGTGCAGCTTTGGCGCGGCGCCGTCCGTGCTGAATGTAATGCCTGCGGGCGTGCTGGCGGGGGCGTTGCCCGCTGCCACCATCATGGACCATGCGCCAGTCGCCAATGTGGCGCCTTTCGGCATGTGCAGTTGCCTGGGCAATCCGGCAGTTGCCGCGGCCACCGCCGCGGCCTTGGGCGCCTTGACGCCCATGCCCTGCATGCCCGCTACGCCCGGCCCCTGGCTGCCCGGTTCACCCACTGTGCTGATCGGCGGCAAGCCCGCCTTGCAGGACGCGTCGATGCTGCTCTGCACCTGGGGCGGACTGATCCGGATCACGGCGCCCGCGCAGGTCACGACTTTGGTTCCCTGAGGATGTGAACGCATGTCTTACGTATTCTCCCTGACTCCCCGCATGTTGACCGTCACGCTGGCCTGCGCCGTCCTGCTCTGCGTGCTGCTGTTCCTGCTGGGCTTCCAGATCGGAGCCCGCCTGTCGGAACCGCCAGCCGCGCCGCCGGGTATCGCCGCCGCCGCGCCCGCCACCGTAGAGGCCGCGGCGCCCAAGGCGGACCGCCATGACTGAGTTCCCCGCTTCTTCCTTTTGGCTACTGACAGGCCGGAGCCTTGCATGTTGCACCTATTGAAAACCCTGTTCCGGTCCGTTCGTCTCGCCGTGCTGGCGACGTTCTTCTGCGCGGCATCGGCCATGTCCTGGGGCGCGGCCGCTCAGGCGCAGACCGGCGTGGTGCGGATGGACAACGGCGCCCTGCTGGCGCCTGAGTTTGCCCGGATCATCAACCGGGGGGAACTGGTGGTCGCATTGCTGGGCGTGGACCAGCCGCCGTTCTTCGAAGAACGGAATGGAAAGCTGAGTGGCTTTGACGTGGATTTCGCGCGGGAGATCGCGCAGAAGCTGGGAGTGCGGGTGCGCTTCAACCGCCAGGCCCAGACCTTCGACGGCGTGGTGACCCTGCTGGCCGAAGGCCAGGCGGACCTTGCCATCAGCAAGCTGTCGCGCACGCTATCGCGGGCGCGGGTCGTCAGCTTCAGCGCGCCATACCTGTCGCTCAAGCGCGCCCTGCTGCTCAACCGCGTCAAGTTCGCGCAACTGGCGCGGGGCCGCTCGGTGCCGGAGGTGATACGCGCCTATACCGGCACGATCGGCGTGGTGGCCAAATCCTCTTATGCGGATTACGTGACGGCCAACTTTCCGCAGGCCGATGTGCGGCAATACCCCACCTGGCAGGCCGTGCTGGCCGCGCTGGACAGCGGAGAGGTCACCGCCGCCTACCGTGACGAATTCGAGGTCAAGCGCGTGCTGAAGATCGATCCCACGGCTTCGCTGCGGTTGCGGGTCGTGACGCTGCAGGATCTGGAGGACACGCTCGGCATGGCCGTCAATGCGTCGGACCAGGCGCTGCTGGGCTTTATCAACCTGTACCTGGCGGACCGCAGCGAGCGGTTCGACGTCAACGTGGTCTTGCAGGCCACCAATCACTGAGGCAGGCGCAAGCTGGACCATCATGACTCTGAAACGACTCTACGCGATCGTCCTCAATCCCTGGCTGGTGCTGGGGAGCCTGGTGCTGGGCGGCCTTGCCGGGCTTTACCTGCCGGCATTTTCCCGCAGCCTGTCGCTGATCGGCGAGGTGTACGTCGATTTCCTGAAGATGACGACCTTGCCGTTCATGATCTCGGCGGTGATATTCAGCCTGCAGCGCCTGTTTCGCGACGGCGGCGCATCGCGTCTTTTTCTGCGCGTGCTGGCGGTCTTCGCCGGCACCGCCGCGCTGGTGGCCTTGGTCGGGGCGGCCGTGCTGCTCATCCTGAACCCCGGCGCCGACCTGTCCAGCGCGACGTTGCAGGCATTCGGCCTCATCGTCGGCAGCGATTCCGCCTCCAGCGTCACTGTGATGAATCTGTACGGCGCCGATGTGCCCGCCAAGACGTTGACCCTGGCCGACCTGCTCGGCAGCCTGGTGCCGACCAATATCTTCGCCGCGCTGGCCAGCGGCGACGCCTTGAAGTCGCTGGTGTTCGCGTTGTTGTTCGGGATCGCGGTGGGCTACGTGCCTGAGCGCATTTCGGTAGGCTTGAGCCAGGTGCTCGAGACCGTGTATTGCGCTTGCCAGAAGCTGATGCACTGGCTCAGCCTGCCCCTGCCTCTGATCCTGTTCTGCATGAGCGCCTCGCAGATGGCCAAGTCTGGCATCGAGCCGCTGCAGGCGATGACACAGTTCGTTCTGGCCTTTTTTGCGGTGGCCGTGCTGCTGTTGTCGCTGGCGGTGGTAGTCATCTGGAAGCGTTCGAACCAGCCGCTGTCCGTGACGCTGGAAGCCCTGCGCGCGCCGTTCGCGCTGGCGCTGGCGACGCGCAACAGCGCGGCCTGCATGCCTAGCATGATCGAAAGCCTGGCCGACAAGCTCGGATTCGCCCGGGCGCGGGTGGAACTGCTTGTGCCTCTGGCCGTGTCGTTGCTGCGGGTCGGGCCGATGGTCTATTACGTATGCGCGACGCTGTTCATTGCGCAGCTGTATGGACGCCCGCTGGGCGTAGGCGAGGTGGCCACGGTGTTGCTGGTGTCGGTGCTGGCCGGCTTTGCGTCGGCCGGCATGACGGGCTTGGTGACCGTGTCGCTCATCGGGATCACCTGCGCCTATCTGGGGTTGCCGTTCGAGGCCGCCTTCATTCTCTTCCTGGCCATCGATCCGCTATGCGACATGTTGCGCACCCTGATCCTGGTGATCGGCAACTCGGCGGCGGTGTCGGTCATTTGCCCGCGGCCGCTGCGGGTATAGGAGGCCGCGATGACGATGATCGGAGTGCTTGGGGGCATGGGGCCGTTGGCGACGGTGGACTTCATGGGACGCATTGTTCGCCTGACACACGGCGCGCGCGACCAGGATCATCTGCCCATGGTGGTGGCGAACCTGCCGCATACGCCAGACCGTTCTTCCGCGATCCTGGGGGATGGCCTGGATCCGTTGCCGGCGTTGTACGCGGGCGTAGACCTGCTCAATCGCAGCGGCGTCGGATTGCTGGTGGTGCCGTGCAACTCGGCACACCACTGGTACCAGCAAATGCAGCGGCGCAGCGCGGCGCCCATGCTGCATATCGGCGAGGTTTGCGCCGACGCCGTGCCGCAAGGCGGCAAGGTCGCGGTGCTGGCCACGCGCGGCACGCTGGTGTCGGGCTTCTACCAGGCGAGCCTGCGCGAACGAGGTATCGATTTCCTGGTGCCGGGCGCCGTGGAGCAGGCGCGGATCACCGCCTGCATCGCGCAGGTCAAGGCGGGAGACCTGACGGCGGCTGCGAGCCAGCTGGAACTGGCGTTGCGGCAGCTCGAAGCCGGCGGGGCGACGGCGGCCGTGATGGGGTGCACGGAGATTCCCTTGGCTGCGGGGGCGATCGCGCACGCGCCCATGCCGCTGATCGACAGCACGCAGGAGCTGGCGGCGGCAACCGTCCGCTATGCGTTGACGCGCGGTTGGAACGTGTCCGCATGAGCGCCTTGAACCGCCTCTCCGGCAGCACCGTATTGCTGGCCTTCTGCATGGCGACCGGGGCGTTGGCGGGCGTCATGGCGCAGCCGTTGGGGCACGCCGCCTACCTGGTCGGCAAGCTCTACCTGGTGGTGGTGAACATGGCCGCCATGCCCTTGCTGGTGGTGGCGATCTTCTTCGGTTTGCGCCAGGTGCTGGATATGCCGCGCCCGGGCAGGCGGATTGCGCTGACCGCGGCCCTGGCGGTGGCGCTGGTGGGCGCGTGCGCCGTGAGCGGCACCCTGCTGGGCGCGGCCGTCATGCCGGGCAAGCACCTGAGCCCGCAGGAACATGCCCAGTTGGGCGAGCTGGTCTGGAGCGAGGGCAATGCGCTGTCCGAGAACAGCGTCAGCCTGATGGAATCGCCGGATGCCGGCGCGGCAATGGGCGATGGCGCATCGCGGCGGGAGAGCGTGATGCGTGGGCTGCTGCCCGACAACTTCTTTCGCGTGCTGGCGCAGGGGAACACGCTGGGAATTCTGGTGGCGACGCTGTTGTTCGGGTTGGCCTTCGCTTCGTTGTCGCGCGAGCGTACCGCGTTGCTCGATGGAATCTTTGAAAGCTCGTACCGGGCGTTGGGGATCATCATCGACCGGGCAAATCTGCTGATTCCGGTCCTGGCGTTTGGCGCCAGCGCGTATCTGACGTCGAACGCGCAGGCGGCCACGCTGGGCGCCATGGGCGGCTTCCTGTTGTGCTTCATGTTGTCGGCGATCGTGCTGTCGATCGCGGCGATGGCCGTCATATCGGCCCGCGCAGGCCTGCCGTTCCTGTCCGTGTTGGCGGAGATGAAAGGACCGCTGCTGGTCGGGCTGGCCTCCGGCAGCGCGACAGCGCCAGTTCCGCATGCCATCGAAGTCATGAGCGCGCGCCTGGGATTCAGCCGCGGCGTGGCTGAGCTTGCCTTGCCCTTCGGTGCGGTATTCCTGAGGGGCGGGGCGGCGCTGTATTTCGCGCTGGTGACGCTATTCGTCGCGAATCTTTACGGCAGGCCTTTGGGCGGCGCGGAACTCGTGCTGGTCGCGGCGGGTTCGATGGCGGCGGCCTTCGTGTCGGCAGGACATGGCGGAGCGGCGAACGTGGCGTTCGCGGGCTTGACGCTGGGGCTGCTCGAGCTGCCGGTGGAAGCTGCAGGCGTGTTGTTCGTGGCCATTGACCTGCTGTGCGATGGATTGCGGACGGTGCTCAGCCTGCTATGCGTGTGCGTGGTCGTGGCCTGGGTGTCGGACGGCCTTTCGTCCGAACGGGCGGCCGGGCGCGACGGGACGGCGGGGCGCGCTCCTTTGCAACTGGCCTTTTCCGGCATGCAGCTGATGCTGATGGGAAGTTGCATGGTGCTGGCGGGATTGCTGATCGTATTGTTGGGTATCGGGTTGGGAGCCAGGTGATGAGAGCGACGGGGTGGGCATGGCGCGCTGCGCGAGGCGGGGTATTGATGCTGATGGCGGCCCTGACGGGATGTTCCGCGTTGGGGTTGGACTATTTCAAGGGCGAAAAGCCGGCGTGGAAGCAGGTGGTGGTATCCGCGGCCACGGACGCGAATGGCGATAGTCCGGTGGCGGTCGACCTGGTGCTGGTCAGGGACGAAACCCTCTTGGCGCGCTTTGCCGAACTGACGGCAGCCAAGTGGTTCGCCGGGAAGGACGACCTGCTCAACACCTATCCGCAGGGATTGCGATATGAAGGTTGGGAGGTGGTTCCGGGCCAGCATCTGAGCGTACCCGGAGACAAACTCGAAGGCCCGCGCGTGGCGGGGGCATTCGTGTTTGCGCGCTATGCGGCGCCGGGCGCTCATCGGGCGCGGGTGGACGCGTTCAGCGGCCGGCTGCTGATCCGCCTGGAGAACAAGGGATTTACCGTGACGGCGGGCCAATGATGAATAGGTTTCGATTCTTGCCCGGCGCGCCCGGTGCGCATGCCAGGAGGGCCGCCGCATGACCCGCCTTCAAACTGTGGTGACGGATGCCGTGGAATGGCATGAAGGCATGCTGCTGGCGCCCCAGCACTTCCAGTTGCTGGCCTCGCGCGTCGACACGCTGGTGGCGTGGCAGACGCTGGCGGCGGCGCCCTTCAGCTGGGGCGTGCGCCGGCTGGTGCTGGACAGCGGACTGTTGCCCGCCGGCATCGTGCGGGTTCTGGAGCTGGAAGCGATCATGCCGGACGGCACTGCCATTGCCTATGCCGCGCGAACGGACACGTCGGAAAGACTGGAACTGGCGCTGGATTCCCATGCGGCGCAATTGGCCGACGGTCCGATCGACTTTTACGTGACCTTGCCCGTCGCGACCCTGGCCCGACGCGAAGGGCAAGTCCGCCGATTCCGTTCCGTGGCCGGGGCGCCGGTAGAGGACCAGGTGTCCGACGCCCCTGCGGCGGATATCTCGCGCCTGCTGCCCAACCTGGCGTTGTCCGCCGGGGACGTGCCTGCCGCGCAGTTCGTGGCGCTGCGCCTGGGATCGCTCTACAAGGACAATGAGGTCGTCAGGGTTGGCGAACGCCTGCCGCCGCTGCTGGAAGTGCAACACGACAACCCGCTCTGGGTCGCGGCCTCGGCGTTGCTGGGCCAGTTGCGCGGCAAGGCTGCCTTCATCGCCCGGCAGACGGCCAATCCATCGTCCCGGGTGGATGACCGGCTGACCCAATTGGAGCTCAGGGACAGGCTGCGCAGCCTGCTCGCAGGCTTGCCCATGGCCGAGGCCGTCCTGCGCACGCCGCATCTGCACCCCTGGACCTTGTATCTGGCGCTGGCGTCCCTGGCGGGATCGCTATGCCTGCTCAAGCCTGGCGCGATATCGCCGCCGCCACCCGACTACGACCATGCGGATCCGCTTTCCGTCTTTACGCCCATGCTGCGCTTTCTGCGGGAAGCAAGCTCCGAGATCAACGAGGATTTCCGCCAGTACAAGTTCGACTTCGACCACGGCGCCTTCGCGCTGAAGCTGCGCCCGGAATGGATAGGGGAGCGGCTCGTGATCGGCGTGCGGGGCCAATCGGACCGCGACCTGCTGGCGTGGATGGCAGGGGCGGTCATCGGGTCCCAGCCTGTCTATCCATCGTTGCGCAGCCGTCGCGTGCTGGGGGCTGTACGGCGCAATGTCGAGTACGCCGAAGAACTGGGCCTGCGTTCGGGCTCGGGATACCTGTTGTTCGAGATCCAGGCCGCCTCGGGCCTGGTGCAGGGCGATGAGCCATTGCTGATCGCCAATGCCAACGAGGGCGAAAGTGCGCAGCGGCCCCAGGAAATGCTGTTGTTCGTGAAGGGCTGAGGGAAGGGAGATCATGGCGAATCTGACACGCAATCGGCCCGATGGGGACGAAGACGACTTGGTGACCAGCCAGTTCCGCGGGTTTCTGGACGAACTGGAGAGAGTGCGGATGCGGGTGTCGGCAGGCGAGGCGCCATCGGCCGAGGCTGCGGCGCAGGAGCTCAGCCGGCACATGCTGAGCCTGCTTGAGATCCAGACATTGCAGGCACGCCGTGACAGCACCCGGTTCGACGCCGAGAACCTGGCCGACGCGCGCTACCTGAAGGCGGTCCTGGCCGATGAGATCCTGTTGAATGCCGAGTGGGCGGGCCGTGACCGCTGGACCGCCTATCTGCTCGAATCCAACTTGTTCCGCACCAACGTGGCGGGCGATCTGGTTTTCCAGCGCATCGAGCAATTGTTGTCGGGGCGCGAGCCATCGCGCCGCAGCATCGCCCGCCTGTACCTGTTTGCGCTGGCGGTGGGGTTTCAGGGCCGCTATCGCGGTGCGGATGCGGCGCAACGGCTGCGCGGCTATCGCGAGGAATTGTACGAATTCGTCTATCAGCGGCGGGCGGACCTGGGAGGCCGGGACCGGGTCCTGGCGCCGGCGGCGTACTCCAACATCCTGTCGCACGTCGCGCCGCGCAAGCTGCCGACGGTCAGCCGATGGACCTTCATCTTTCTGCTGGGCATGGCGTCGCTGCTGGCCGTGTCGGAGATCGCCTGGCTATGGCAGTCATGGCCGGTGCGTCAGGCGCTGCACGCCGATGTTGCCCGGGACTGACGCCATGCAGATCATCCGTAACGTGATCCAGGGAGCCTTGCCATGCTGACGAGCAATCTGTTCCTGTTGTCGGTCGTCGTGCTGACCCTGGTTGTGTTTGCCGTGCTGGGCATAGTCCTGTACTTCGCCAGGCATGGCGCCCACAAGAAACCCGAGCAGGACCGCAAGGTCGTGCGGCTGCGCTCCGATTCCTTGCGCAATGCCTTCCGCCAGGCGGTCGAGCTGATCGAGGCCAACATCGCCGCGCGCGGCGAACGCTACCGCATACCGTGGATCATGGTGCTCAACGAGGGCGACGGCAGCGGCGGACTGCCGATAGCCCAGGCGGGCGTACCCAGCGTGCTGGGCTCGGAAGCCGCGGGGCCGACGTCGACGCAGGGGATTTCGTGGAATTTCTTCGACCGCGGCATTGTCATCGATATCAAGGCGGCCTATCTGGACGCGCCGGGGCAGGACAGCAACGAAAAGCCCTGGGACGAATTCCTGGGTTTGTGCCGGAATTATCGTCCGCAGCGGCCCTTTGACTCGGTGGTGATCACGGTGCCTGCTGGCATGCTGCTGACCGCCGACACGGACTCCCAGCTGGAACTTGCCCGGCGGGCCAAGCTGGCGCATCGGCGGCTGTGGTTGGCGCAGAACCGGTTCGCCATGCGGTTTGCCGTTTATGTGGTGGTGACGGACTGCGAAGCCCTGGAGGGCTTCAGCGAGTTCGCGGGAGCTTTGCCGGAACCGCTGCGGGCCAGCATGCTGGGCTGGTCTTCCCCCTACGACCTGTCCACCACATATCAATCGGATTGGGTGGAGACGGCGATGCGCTCCATCACTGGCGCCGTGTCGGACGCCAGCGCGGAACTGTTCGCGGTCGACGCGGGCGTCGCGGACGCGCGCGGCTTCCTGCTGCTGCCGGCGCGCATCCAGGCTATGCAGGCGCAGCTGCAGCTATACGTGGACGAGCTGTTGCGGCCCAGCGCTTATCACGAGCCTTTTTTCTTTCGCGGCATTTATCTGACCGGAGACAGCGGAGAGCTGGCGGCGCGCACGATCGGGCGGCAAGCCGAGTCGGGGCCGCGAGTGGATGCCGGTGATGCCGAACCGTACCTGGGCGACGGCCGTGAGGCCGCGAATCCGGCGCTGGCGGAGCTGTTGCGCCAACCGGCCTTCCTGCGGGACCTTTTCGAACGCAAGATCTTCCAGGAGTACGGACTGACCCGGCCTTCGCGCTCGCAACATCTGACCCGGCCCGTGCTGCACCGGGCGGTACGTTGGGGCGGCATCGCCTTGCTCGGGGTGTGGGGCGGGGGATTGATCATCGCCACGGTAGAACTGGGACGGCACAACGCGCCTCTGGTCGCAGCGCTGGAAGATACCCGGCGCGATGCGCGCGAGCGCGCCGTGGCGTTGCAACAGGGCCAGGAGCTGCCGGCGGAATGGTACCGGCGGCGCGCCCTGGCCTTGCTGACGCTGGATCAGGGGCTGCAGGTGGATTCCGGGTGGACCGTCTTCATGCCGGGATCCTGGTCGCGCATCGACGATCTGACTCCCCGCGTGCGTGCGCGCTTTGCCCGAGAGTTCGGCGAAATTGCCGTGACGGCTATCCAGCGTGAGCTGGCCGCGCGCGCGTCGCAGCTGACGGGGGTAGGACTGGACCCGGTGAGCGGCTTGCTGGCGTCGGACGGCATATGCGCTCCGTCCGCCAGTCTGGAGGGCGATGAAAGCAGCGCCGGCAGTCTGAGCATCGATGAACAGCCCGAACTGCGTGCATTGCAACGGTACGTGGCGGGCGCCGACCAGTTCGATGCGGCGCTGCGGGCGTTTCAGCATCTGCGCCAGCCGGGCGGCGGCAACGCCGACGCGCTGCGGCAGGTGGTCCGCTACGCGCTAGGCGCCGATCTGCAAGGCGATCTGGGTAACGTGCTTCCGTACTTCAGCCGCGGCCACGATCGAAACGTGCTCTACGGCATGACGCCGACGGCAGAGCAGGGCTTGGCCAGCTTGCAGCAGGCATTCGGCTGTGCGTTCGAGAAGGCGTCGGCGCAGCTGAACCGGCGCCTGTTTGCGAATAATCCGCTGCTGCTCACGGAGCGCGCCGTGGCGCAGTCCACGCGCCAGATCACGGACGCCGCCATGAACGCGGAAGACGCGGCGCAGGTGAGCGGCAGCTATCGCAGGCTGGTTACCGCGATCACCGCTCAACAGGATCTGCTGGCGGCCGGCAAGGGAGGATGGATGCGTCAGGCCGCGTTCACGCCAGGCGCCGCCTATGACCGCGCGATGGCTCGCGCTACCCAGAACCGTCTGCTGGGGCCGGAGGCCGCAGCCGCGGCGCGCGAGCGCGACCGCGCGGACTTCGAGGGATTCAAGAGCGAAAGAGCCCTGCGTCTGGACGGACCGGACAGCGGCCTGCTGTGGCAGGACAAGGAGGCGCGCTATGTGTTGTCTCCTTCCCGGTTGGCGTTGCGCGACGCGTTCGCGGGCCTGCTGGCGCAGCCTTTCATGGCCCCGCCACGCGACCTGCAGCCGCCCGTTCTGGACGGCGGCGCGGTCATCGTCTGGAACCGCGTGCAGCTGGATCAGGCCCTGGCGTTGGGCGAGGTGCGCAAGCGCTTTCTCGCGGACGGGATGAAGAGCGTGCCGCCCACCTTGTCACCGGTGGTGGAACGGACGCTGGACGTGCAGTTCGGCAGGCTGGTGTTCGACCAGACCATGGCAGCGGCCACGCCGGCGCAGGCCGATGCGGGAGAAGACAGCGCTGCTTTCACGGCGGCGCGCAATCGCTTGCTGCGGATCCGCGCCTTGTTGGCCGAGTTGGGCGCGACGCGGCAGTCGGACACGCTGGATGCCCTGGTGTCCCGCGACGCGATGGAGCATTTGCGCCAGGTGGATCGGCGCCTGCAGCGTTCGGAGCTGTACGCGACCCGGTTCGATGCGGAAGCCGCCGCGCCGGCCGTGCGCACTTCCGTGCTGGCGATGTTCGGCGTCGCTGACGCCGCCGGCCTCGGACCCTATCTGGACCATCAGTCGGCGCGCGCCCTGACCTTGGGCGCCGAGGCCGGGGTGTACCTGGCGGCGCTGGATCCCATCAGCGCGGCCTCGCCGCTGGCTCAACGGTGGCGCGCCATCAATCAGGATCTGGAGCGGTATCGGTTGCGCAATCCAAACAGCAGCTTGCTGCGCCTGGAACAGTTCGTGCAGGCAGTGGCGGACCCGGCTTCGGGCGGCTGCAGGGCGCGCCCCGCGGGTCCGCCGCCGGCCGGCGGCGACGATTACTTCGGCGCCGTGTATGCACGTCTGTACAGCGCGCTGCAGGGACGTTGCAATCAACGGTATGTGTCCGACCTGCGCCAGCAGTGGGAGGATTTCTCCGCGACCTTCAACGTGCTGGTGGCGGGCCGCGCGCCGTTCAATGCGGGCGCGGTGGGTGCGGTTGCGCGGTATGCCAGCGTGGGAGCCATTGCCGCACAAGGCTCCGCGGGGCTGGCGTCGGCGGATTACGGGCAACTTGGCCAGACCTTGAAGCGTTATGACGGAGTGGCCGGAACATACCGGGATGCGGACGGCGAAGCCAGGGGCGCGACTCCATCCGGATCGGTCATGAGGTTCATCGACAATTTCGCGCAGGTCCGCGCCCTGTTCGCGCCCTTGTACCCGTCCGAGGATGCCGGGGTGGCCGGCTATGACCTGAATGTGGAGTTCCGGGCCAACCGCAGCGATGAATTGGCCGCCAACCAATTGATCGACTGGACGCTGAACATAGGGGGGCAGAGCCTGGCTCTGGGCGACGCGTCCAGGACCCTGCACTGGAATTACGGCACGCCGGTCACGCTGACGCTGCGGTTCGCCAAGGATTCGCCGCTGATCGCGATGGCGGACCCGCGGCAGCCCGCCCTGACGACCGACGGGCGAATCCTGACGTGGCAATTCAGCGATCCTTGGGCTTTGATCTCCATGATGCAGCGCCACCAGGCCGCCGACGCCGGGCCACGCGGAGCAGGCCCGCTGCTGCGCTTCGATTTTCCGTTGGGAATGGCCAACGCGGCTGGAATGGCGCGGGTGCCGGACCTGGAAGAGGGGCGGGTGTTCCTGCGCATCGCCCTGATGCCGGCAGGCAGGAATACGCCGCTGCAATGGCCGAACAGTTTTCCGGCGCGCGCGCCGGAATGGAGCGCGCAATGAGCAAGCACGAAGCAATGCCGCTGGAGGGGGCGGTACTGGAAGCCCTGCTGGCGCCGTTGCCGGCGGAAGGCGGCGCGGGTGCCGCGCTGCGCTATGCACCCGTGTACCAGCAGATCCAGGATGCGCGCCGGCATGACGACGCCAGTCTGCCGATGGGCGACTGGGACCGTCCGTTGCAAAAAGCGGATTGGCCGCTGGTTGCCGCGTTGTGCCAGGAGGCTCTGGCAACGCAGGGCAAGGACCTGCAGGTGGCGGCATGGTTATGCGAAGCCTGGACGCGCTTGCATGGCCTGGAAGGCCTGGCGGCGGGGATCCGTGTGCTGGACGGCCTGCTGCAGCGTTATTGGGAAACCGCCTGGCCGCGGATGGAAGACGAAGACGCGGCCGACGCGCGTTGTGCGCCGTTCATCTGGCTGGACACCACCCTGTCGCTGGCCTGCACGCTGCATCTGCCGTTGCTGCGCGCCGAAGACAGGGAGCCGCCCGAGATCAATCTCTACGATTGGGAGCGCGCCTGCAATACGTCCCGTGCGATTTCCGGCATCGAAACGGATGCGGAATCTGAATCTGAACCTGCCGAGCCTGCGCTCAGCCGGGATGCCTTGATGCCGTATGCGGCGCTACCGGCCAACCGTGCGGGACTTCAGTCCATGGTGAGGTTCGTCGACGCGGCCGCAGCCGCATGGGAAGGGCTGGAACGCAGATTGGACGAACGGCTGGGGCGCGACGCGCCGGGGCTGTGGCGTACTCCCGATGTATTGGCCCGGCTGGCGCGCGTGGCCGGCGGCCTGCTGGCCGAACACAGCATCCGGTCAGGGGGAAAGGGCGAAACCATCGCCGGCGATGCCAGGAAAGCGCCGGCGCTGACAATGCCCGGCCGGGCGCATGCGGATCAGGAGGCCGCGGCCATTCATGATCCTGTGGACGCCGGTGTCGTGGCGTCGTTGGGTCCGCTGACCAATCGCGCGCAAGCCTACCGCCAGCTATCGCGCATCGCCGATTACCTGGCGGCGATCGAACCGCACAGCCCCACGCCCTACCTGTTGCGAAAGGCAGTGGCCTGGGGCGGCATGTCATTGGCGGACCTGATGCAGGAAGTCGCGCAGGAAGAGGGGGGAATGGCGCGGTACCTGTCGCTGTTGAACGAATAGCGGAACGGTTACTTGGGTTTGCCCAGCAAGCCGCCCCGGCGCGCCAATAGTGTGGCCTGCGTGCGGTTTTGCACGCCGAGCGCAGACAGGATGGCGGTGATGTGAGTTTTGACCGTTTTCTCGGCCACGTCCAGTTGCAGCGCAATCTCGCGGTTGCCTATGCCGGCGCATATCAGGCGCAGCACGTCGCTTTGCCTGGGAGTCAATTCGCTGAGCAAGGCAATTTCATCGGTCATGGCCGCGCACGGTATGGCCGCGGCGGTGGGCGGCTGCGCGCCTGTTCCTTGCGGCGATTGCACTTCCTCCAGCGCTGCGAGCAGCATCTGGCTGCTTGCGGACTTGTGCAGGAAGCCGCGCGCGCCTGCCATCAGCGCGCGGTCGCGGTCGTTCTGGTCTTCGGAGGCGGACATCACCAGGATGCGTATGCCGGGGCGCAATTGGCGCAGGCGCTTGAGCAGCGCGCTGCCGCCGATGTCCGGCAGGTAGTAATCCATGATCACGCAACTGATATCCGCACGGGCTGCAAGCATCGAGATGGCCTCGTTGCCGTTCGATGCCAGGCAGATTTCAAGGGAGGGCGCCAGCCGTGCAATGGTCAGTTGCAGACCCTCGCGAAACATTGCGTGGTCGTCGACCATCAGCACAGCCGTCATGGGAATCTCCGGGTAGGGTGGCCAGCTGCCGGCGGGGGCGGTGCTGGCTCCGGAGCGCCGCGGAGCACCCTGCGCAGGGCAATTCGGCGATGACATAATTTGTTAAGAAATTATCAAAATATGACGTCGCGGTCAATGCGTAAGCGCGCCCGCGACAAGGGGCGGACGCTCCTTGCCTGGCCGGGCCCATGGATGCTCTTGGCGTATGGCTACGTGCGCGGCGCTTCGCCTTCCTCGCGCGCCTCCAGCTCGTTGCCCAGCACCTCGGCCGAGTCCTCGCCACGCGGCGCGGGTTCCAGCGGGCGCCGGGTGTGGCCGGCGGCGCGGGCGTCCTCGCCTTCGTCGGGCCGCTCGGCTTGCACGAAGACATTCGCCGGCGGCGCATAGCCCCGCTTGTCCTGGCCGAAGTACACCACGGTGTGCGGGTAGGGCAGTTCGATGCCGGCGGCGTCGAAGTGCTTCTTCAGCAGGCGGTTGTAGCCGCGCTGCACGGCCCACTGCATGCCCGGCGTGGTCTTGATCAGGATCCGGATGGTCACGCCCTTCTCGTTGACCGCGGTGACCCCGGCGACCGTGATGTCTTCCAGGATCTCGGGCCCAAGCACCGTGTCGGTCATCAGCTCGGCGAAGGCCGCGCGCAGATGCACGATGGCGTCGTCCACGCTCTCGCGATGCGCGATGGTGTATTCGCCCAGGTGGTACGAGAAGTCCCGCATGTGGTTGGCGACGACGTCCACGGACGAGAACGGCACCAGATGGTAGCCCCCGTCCAGCGTGCGGATGCCCACCGAGCGTATCGTCATCTTCTCCACCGTGCCGAATACGCCCGCGACCTGCACCACGTCGTTCTCGTTCATGCCGTTTTCAAGCTGGATGAAGACGCCCGTGATGATGTCCTGGACCAGCTTCTGCGCGCCGAAACCGATGGCCAGGCCGACCACGCCGGCGCCGGCGATCAGCGGTCCGACGTCGATGCCGATCTGCGACAGCAGCACCATCAACGTCATCGTCACGATGACGATCAGCGCCGCGTTGCGGAACAGCGCCAGCAGGGTGCGCTCGCGCGCGCTGGGCATGCCGCGACCTTCGCTCTGGCTGAGGCGATGCTCGATGATGCTGGCGATCACGGTCCAGGCCAGCGCCGCGATCAGCAGCACGATGACGATGTTCACCGTCATCCGGATGGCGGCGCCGCCGGCATCCGAGGCCAGCCAGCGGGACAGGTCGAAAGCGCGCCACGCGTCCAGGACCAGCAGCACCAGCACGATGCGAATGATCAGGCCGACCAGCTTCAAGGTGGCGGGCACATAGGCGTTGACGCGCGCCTCCAGCAGCGGCAGGCGCTTGCGCAGGTCGTCCGGCAGCCTGATTGGCTTGGCCAGCACGGTGTTCAGCAGCAGGATCAGCAGGCTGCCCACGCCGATGACCAGCAGGGTCTGCGCGGTGGCGCGGGCCATGAAGGGCAGGGCGTTGGTCGGGTCTACCTGGCTGACGACCAGCAGGATGGTGAAGTACCCTATGCCCAGCACATGCCACACGCGCGCCAGAATGTGCAGCCGCGAGCCCATGAACGTCGTCGCGCTGGCGGCGCGCCGGTCGAGGTGCCCGCGCACGGTCTGGCGGTTGCGCCAGATGACGCGCACCGCATACACGTACACGGCCAGCATGATCAGCAGGTTGGCCAGCCGCCCCAGCGCGGGCGACAGCGAGGCCGAGACCACGGGATCGATCAGCAGCGTGCCGTAGCCGGCCGCGGTGGCGATGCGCAGCAGCCACGCATTCCAGTACCTGGCGTTGTCATCCGTCATGGGCAAGAGGCGCAGGTGCGGATGCTTGACGGCGAACACCGTGCGGACCAGCACCTTGACGATTTCCACCGAGACGAAGGCGCGCAGGAATACCGCGGCCAGCGTGTCCAGCGTGCCGCGGCCAGGCGTGCTCCAAAGGGCTGCGGCGCCGCCTGCCATGGCGGCAAGCACCACCACGCCGGCATCGATGGCCAGCGCGCCCACGATGGCTCCGGCGCGCCGGTACAGCACCCGCATGGAGGCAGGCGCGCCGCGTTTGGGCGGCGCTTCGGGAGTGTGGCGCTGTTCGGCGACCCAGCGGTCGATGCGTCCGTAGACGTACATGGCGATCATCCGTAGCAGGATGAAGGCGAGGATGGTGGCGGCCGCGGCCAGGGCGAGAGGCTTCAGGGCATGGCCCGCGGCGTCGCCGTCCATGCGCAGGCTGCTGCCCGAGGCCAGTGCGCGCATGTCTTCCACGCCCTGGCCCATGTCGGTCGCAAGGCCGGTCAGGAAGCGCTGGACGTTGTCGGCCATGCGTTCCTGCAACCCGGGTTCGGCGGGCTGCGCGGATGCAGGGGCCGCGCCTGCGGGACGGGAAGCGGCAGGCTTTGCGCCGGTGGCCTGCGCGCGCAACTCATCCACCAGCGCCTTGCGCGCTTCGGGATTCTCCAGCAAGTCCGCCAGGGCCGCCGGAGTCAGCGCCGAGGAAGACGCCGCCGCGGCTTGCGGCTGTAGCAGCCCCGCGGCCTGGGCTTGCCAGGAAAGGGCAAGGCAACACAGCATTGTCGCCAGCAGCAGGGCCGCCAGCCAGGGCCTGGGCCGTCGGCGCCGCCGCAATGGGGCTGCCAGGACGGCAGGCGGGAAATGAACCGATGCTGTCGTTGCGGATCTAACCACTAGTGAATCTCCTGTGCGATCTGGGCAAAAAATTCGGGGGCGAAGTCGTGCCGCGCTTAAGAAATCCGGCGCGTCGCCGTTAGTGCAGATGGCTCAACTCTGGTCTGGAGCTTTTTCATGACCTCCAAATTTGTCTTCCCGGCGTTGGGACTCTTGCTTGCAGGCAGCATCGGGCTGGCGGCCCAGCAGGCAAAGTCCGCGCCGCTTGCGCCGATGCTCGTGCGCTTCACGGTTCCCAGCCTCTGCACGGTCAGCCAGGGACCGGCTCGTCCCGCGGTGCGATGTTCCCAGGGAACGCCCTGGCATGCGCAGCGCGCGGGGGGCGACCAATACTGGACAGTGGTGTTCTGACCCTCAGAATTCGATGGTCGCGGTCACCACGTCGCTGTATTGCCCGGGGGGTGGTGCCGTCTGCGCGGGCACCCGTCCATAGACTTGCACCTGCTGGATGTTGCCGGTTCCCGTGCCGGTGACGAAGGCGGTGCCCGCGGTGCCGTCGCCCCAGGGGATCGTGCGGTCCGCCGACGTGTGCAGGTCATACCTTACCAGCCGCGTGCCGGTGGCGTCTCGCAGGTAGCGCTGGCTTACGGTGCCGTTCTGGCCGCCATTCAGGCGTATCCGGTAGGCGTCGTTGTTCGTGCAGCGCACCGCCAGCGTCGTATTCGCCAGGCGCGCCGAGCGAAAGTCAGCCATCGACCCGAAGTTCAACGGGGAGGCGGAAATGGTGCAGTTGTTGGTCACGTTGGCGCGTACCGTGAAGTTATAGCTGCCGCGAGTGGTCAGCGACGAGCAGGCGGGCCGGACCAGGATGGAGAATCCGTAGTCGAAGGTTGCCACGCCGGTGAAAGTTTCCGAGTACGCGGTCGTGGCGTTGTTGGCTGTGGGTACCGTGTATTGGCCTGACAGGATCTGCCCGGTAATGGGCTGGTTGACGGTGGCCTGGCTGCCTAGCAGGGGCTGGGTGAGGTCGAGGATGACGGGCGTGGATCCGTTGGCGGCCGAGCCCCACAGCGGGCTCATGGAGGAGTTCGGCGATAGCCGGTATTGCAGGCGATTGACTCCATTGGCCATCTGCCGCGGGTCTTGCACGGTCGATCCGCCGCCGATGCCCAGATTCACGCACACGCGGGCATATCCCGGGGTAAGCAGGCCCCAGGTGCAGGTCGCCGTCAGCGTGCCGGTCTGCGTTACCGATGCGCCGAGCACCGGATTGAAGTTCGGAAACGTGATGGGTGTCATGGACACGGTGCAAGTTTGCGCATGCGCGCCGTTCCCGCCCAGCCACAGGGCCGCCAGCAGCAATGCGGCCATCAGTGTTTTCATGGCCGGGCCTCCACGCATGCCACCGGCCCCAGGCGCGGCAGGCTGCCGTCGGCGGGGGCCTGGAAGTCGAACCGCGCCGTGCAGGCAAGATCCGGACCTTGGACGTCCAGATGATTGCGCTTGCCCAGGTTGCGCACGAAGGTCTGGCTGCCGTAGCCCACCACGCCCTCGGACCCGCTCTCCCTGTGCACGACCCGCGCGCCCACCGGCAGCGGCTTGCCGTTGCCGTCCACGAGATCGACGGTGGCCGCGGCCTCGTGGGTGATGCCGAACTCCGCCAGCACGCCGGATCGGGACTGGGGCACGACGTCGAGCGCATAGGCCGACACCTGCGCGTTGGGTGGCAGGTCCATGCCGTCGAGTTCCAGCGTGTTGGTCTGGTAGCTGTTCAGGTCCGGCACCACCAGGCGGCCGTTCGAGCCCGTATGGCCGATGACCCGGTTCTGATGCAGGATGGGCAGGCCGGGTTCGCCGGTGGAGACCAGCGCGAAGCCGTCGTCGATGCGCCGGGACGCTTGCGCCGCGCCATCCATGAACACGAAGGCGCCATTCACGTCGAGCTCTCCCGTGGTGCGTCCGTCGTAGCGCTGCGCGCCCAGCGTGATCTCGCCGTAGCGTCCCAGGTAGCGGCCCCAGCCTTGCTCGTAGCGGCCCGCCTCGTAGGTGCCGGCCTGCACGCCCCAGCCGAATCCGCCGCCGTAATCGGGGCTGCGGATTGCGCTGGCGTTGGTGTATGAGCCGCCGTCCTGGCGTCCGGCCATGGCATTGAACGAGGTTTCGCCCAGGGTGATGCCCAGGCTGAGGAACGCGCCGCGGCTGTCGCTGTCGTTGAAGTCCTGGTAGGCGCTCACGCTCAACGTGGCGCGGTTGCCCAGCCGCGTGGTGTAGGCCACTGAACCGATGTGGGCGGCGTCGACGCCCGGATAGCGTTGGCCGATATAGCTCAGCGATACGGTCTGCCCGCCGCCCAGGGGCACGGCCAGCGTCGCCCTGTCGCTGGCGCGCGATACGGGGATGCCGTCGTTGGCCGCCAGATCGGCGTAGTCGGAAATCGCGCGCAGGCTCTGTATGTCGATGGAGTAGCGCTCGTCCACGTACTGATAGCCCAGGCCCACCTGCAGGCCGCTGTTCCTGCCCAGGCTGCCGGCCAGCGACGCGTTGACGACGCCCGCCATGCCCAGCTTGGCCAGCATGCCGGCCCCCGCGTTGTACAGGCCGGCGCTGGCTTCGCCATGCGCTTCAACGGTCAGTGCGTTCGAGACGCCGTATTGCCAGGTGCCGCTGAGGGCGGGATCGTCCTTGTAGTCGAACGAGCGCCAGCCATACGCGCGGCGCAGAAAGCCCGCTTCGACCGAATAGCTGGACATGCCTTGCGCCAGCAGCCGCGTATCGATGTAGATGGGCACCGACTGCGACACGGGCCGGCCCAGGGCGTCGCGCGTGATGACGTTTGCCTGCCCGAAACCCGTGATGCCCGCGACGTTGTCGACCACGAAGGGGCCGCTGGGGACGTCACCCGAATAGCGGCGGATGTTGTTGATATAGACATCGACGGAGGACGGCACCACGGCGCTGCCGGCGAAGTCCGGCATGGGGAACGTGACCAGGTCGGGCCGCAATGAGAAATTGCGCCGCCATTGCAGGCCGCCCATGCGTATGGAGCGCGACCAGGCCAGCGATCCGGAAATCGTGTCGCCCACCTGGGTGGCCGTCAATGTGGCGGGGTCGGAGTGGGTCCAGCTGGAGTCGAAGCGGACATAGCGCCGCAGGTCGCGATACAGGTAAGCCGTGCCTGTATTGCTGAAGACCCCATATTGGTCGAAATAGCGTTGTTCGCTCCAGATCGCCAGCGGATTGTCGCGGTCGGTGCGCGCATAAAGATCGTAATTGATGAGCAGGCCGCGATCCGCCGTGGCCGCTGCGACGGGATTCAAGCCCCGCGCATCGATACGGTTCGCGATGCGGTACCGGTCCGGCAGGTCGAGATCGACGTCTTGCGCGGCCGCGTCGTAGCGGTACTTCAGGCCGGGGATCTCTTCCAGGGGAATCCGTGCATCGTCTGCTATTCCCAAGGCATGGGTATCGATCCCCAGGCTGCGCAAGTCCGCGCCGCGAGCCGACAGGCGGCCATGCTCGTCTTCGAATCGCGCGATCCGATGGCTGGGCTGGCCGCCGATGCTGACGTTCAGATAGACGTCGATGGCCGCCAGTCCCACGGCCGTCTCAGGGGCGGATTGCGCGCGCGCACCGCCATGGACCGCTGCGGCGGCGAGCATCAGAGTCAGCTGCATGGCGCGCGTGCAATGTTTCACTTCCCGGTATCGGCTTGCACGTCGGCCTGGACGGGAACGCTGTTCACCCGCGCGTTGACCGTGACCGCCCCGTGCATGGCGGGCTGGAAGGGCAGGGGCCACTGGCGCGCGCTGCCGCCCAGGACGTAGCCGAGCAGGCCGTCCCGCAGGCTGCGGCGCTGGCCGTTGAATACCAGTGCCACGTCGCTGAGCTGCGCGCGGTGCGTGCCGCTGTTGTCGACGCGCAGGGCCCAGTCGGGACCGTTGCGCACCACGGTCCAGGCCAGGTGCCGCTGCGCGGGAGTTTGCGGGGCCGCGCCCACGAACACAGGCACCGAATAGCGCAGCCGCACTTGCACGCCCGTTGCGCGCAAAGGATCGGGTGGCGCGATTTCGTCGATGATCAGGCGGTACGACGCTTCGCCGGGCCGCTTGGCGGCCTCGGGCTGCAAGAGGCGCACGACTTGCGTGCCGCCCGGCGCGATCTGGATCATCGGGGGGCTGGCCACCAGGTCCGAGGTCTCCTGCAGCACGTCTTCGGTCGTGGTCTGGCTCCATGCGTACACGCGGACCTGGCCATAGATCGGTTCGGCGCCTTCGTTGCGCAAGGTCATGCTGGCGGCGCGTTCCGCGCCGTCCAGGTTCAGGATTACCGGCGAGATCTGCAGGCTGGCGGCATGCGCTTGCAGCGCCATGCCGAACAAACAGGCCCCCGCCGCCTGGCGTACGATCCCAAGCGTCGTCATGTCGATCCG
Source organism: Achromobacter aegrifaciens (assembly GCF_902859735.1). Taxonomy (GTDB): domain Bacteria; phylum Pseudomonadota; class Gammaproteobacteria; order Burkholderiales; family Burkholderiaceae_B; genus Achromobacter; species Achromobacter aegrifaciens. Next base: position 1,020,356 of record NZ_CADIJY010000001.1, read on the forward strand.
CGGTCAGAAGTAGACGGTGGCCGTGACCGTCGACTGGTACGTATCCGGCTTGGGGGCGGCCTGGGGCGGCACCCTGCCGTAGACGGTCAGCGTCTGGGCCGCGCCCGTGCCGGTGCCGCCCACCGTGTCCGTGCCTTGCGTGTTGCCCCAGATCGTCGTGCGGCCTGCATTCTGGTAGAGCTGATAACCCACGCTGGTGGTGGTGTTGCCTGGCGCGGTGCCCACGAGCAGGCGATTCGCGATCGTCGAGCCCGCCGCCGTGCCGGCGTCCAGGCCTACGTTGTAGGGCGTGGTGTTGGTGCAGGTGACCCTGACTGTAGTTTCCTGATTCACCGCGGCGCTCAAGAGGCCGGTAGAGGGAAAGACCAGCGGATCGGCCGCAATCGTGCAGTTTGCCTGCACCGTCAGGGAAACATTGAAAGTCGCCGTCGCGGTCCCGTTCTGGTAGACCTGAGCGGGGGCCGCGGCGGGCAGGGATAAGCCGATAGTCGCGGACAGAATCGCAGCAGAACCGATGGCCTTCATGCTCGCTCTCCTCCAAGTCAATGGCTAGCTCGACCTTAGCGGAGGGGGCAGTGCAATTTATTTCGCATTATTTCTAACTTCTTCGGTTGCTGTCCCAGGCGCGAATTTTCGGCGCCAGCTCAAGCCGGTTTGGGCCGTTGCTGAGACATAGCGGATCTTTGTTCCGTTCTCTAGCCAAAACCGAAATGAAAAGACACAACTTCGGGCCGACAGCGGTTGTCCAGGATTGCGGGCGGATTGGACGAATCCCCAAGCCAAACTCAATGGAAATCCAAGGTGTACGCGAAGCGTTCCCGTAAGGGGCTGAGCATACTGGCCTCGTCGCTTGTCCCGACGAATGCGTTGCTCACCTACAAGGAACTGCCGTGATGTTGACACCGATCCGTTCGCCGCTATGGCGTTGCGCCAGCGCGGCGTTGTGCGCCGCGATGCTGGCGGGCTGCGCGGTCGGGCCCGACTTCGTCCGGCCGGCCGATGGACTGGCCGAGGTGGATCTCGCGCCGAGGCAGGAGCCTGCCGGCCACGCGCGGCTGTCCGACGCCGAGGTGCCGGTGCAATGGTGGCTGCTGTTCGAAGATCCCGTGCTTGCCCGGCTTCAGGCCCAGGCCGCCGCCGGCAACCTCGATCTGCAGATGGCCGCCGCGCGCATCGAACAAAGCCGGGCGCAGTTGGGGATCGCCTCGTCGGAACTCTTGCCCAGCTTGGACGCGGGCGCCAGTTATGCGCGCGAAGCGCTCAGCGAAAACGGCAAGTTCGTCGCGTTGGGCGCGTCCAGCACCCCCGACGACTTCTGGCGGCTGGGGTTCAACGCCAGATGGGAGATAGACCTGTGGGGCCGCGCCCGGCGCCTGCGCGAAGGCGCCGAGGCTTCCCTGGAAGCCACCGTGTACGACCGCGAGGCCGCAAAGGTGGCGTTGGCGGCCGAGGTGGCCCGCGCATACCTGCAACTGCGCGGCACCCAGGCCCAGCTCGACATCGCCCGGCAGAACCTGGCGGTCGCCGAGCGGGTTCTGGGCTTGACGCAGAGCCGGGAACGCAATGGCGTGGCCACCCGTTTCGAAACCGCCACGGCCCGCGCGCAGCTGGCGACGGTGCGGGCCTTGTTGCCCGAGCTGAACAAGCGCCGCAACGCGCTGCTGAATGCGTTGGCGCTGCTACTGGGTGAGCGGCCGCGCGCATTGGACGAAACGTTGCGCGGCACGATGCCGCTGCCCTCCTTGCCCGCCAGCGTGCCAGTCGGCGTGTCTTCGCAGCTGGCGCACAGGCGGCCTGACATCCAGCGCGCCGAGGCCCGGCTCCATGCCGCCACGGCGGCGATAGGAGTGGCCAAGGCCGACTTCTATCCGCGCATCGCCCTGGTCGGCCAACTTGGAGTGGAAGCGTTCGATGGCAGCGACCTGGCCAGCTGGGACTCCCGTTTTTTCTCGATCGGCCCGACGGTCTACCTGCCCATTTTCCAGGGCGGCAGGCTGGTGCAGCGCCTGGCGCTCAACGAAGCGCGGCAGAAGGCGGCGGCGCTGGCCTACAGGCAGACGGTCCTGCAGGCCTGGCATGAGGTGGACAATGCACTGGATGCCTGGGCCGAGCAGCAACGCGAACACGATGAACTGCTGGTGTCGTATGAGCAGAACCTGCAGGCGCTGCGGGCCGCCGAGCGCGGCTATGAACAGGGGGCGTCCGACTATCTCACCGTGCTCACCGCGCAGCGCAACCTGCTTGCCAGCCAGACCCGTCTGAACGCCAGCGCCACCGACGGCACGCTTACGGTGGTCAATCTGTACAAGTCGCTGGGCGGCGGCTGGAATTCGCAAGCGCAGGCCACGCCATGAGCGCCACGCCATCCGCTCAAGCGGCGCACGGCCAGCCCAAGCCTTCGATGCGCGCCATGGCCGGACTTCTGGGCATCTTTCTCGCGGCCATGATGGCTGGCTTGAACAACCGTGTCGGCGCATTGGCGCTGGCGGACCTGCGCGGCGCGCTGGGCGCCGGCTTTGACGGGGGTTCCTGGCTCACGACGGCATACAGTGCGGGAGAACTGATTGCCATGCCGTTCGCGGCGTGGTTCGCCATCACGCTGTCGGTGCGCCGCTTCGAACTCTGGATGCTGGGCACGTGCACGACGCTGGCCTTGGTCCTGCCTGCTGTCCAGGACCTGCATCTGCTGCTGGCCCTGCGGTTCCTGCAGGGTCTCGCCAGCGGCACCACGATTCCCCTGTTGATGATGGCGGCGCTGAAGTTCCTGCCGCCGCCCATCAGGCTGTACGGCCTGGCGTTGTATGCGATGACCGCCACTTTTGCCCCCAATCTCTCCATCTGGCTGGCCGGCCTGTGGACCGACGCGCTCTTCGACTGGCGTTGGGTGTATTGGCAGATCATCCCCCTGGCCGTGATCGCCGCGGCGCTGGTCGGCTGGGGGCTGCACCGCGAGCCTGTGGACGCAGGGCGCTTTCGTCGGGCCAATTGGTTCGGCATGGCTTGCGGCGTGCCGGCGTTCGGATTGATCGCCGTCGCGCTGGACCAGGGCGTCCGGCTGGACTGGTTCAACTCGCCCCTGGTCACCTTTGCGCTGGCAGCGGGCGTGATTCTTTTGGTCGTCTATCTGCTGACGGAGTGGTATCACCCCATGCCGTTCATCAAGCTGCAGGTTCTGGGTCGCCGGAATCTGGTGTTGGGTTTCACGCTGTTCGTTTTCCTGCTGGTGGTGCTGTTGTCCGGCTCATTGCTGCCGGCCGGCTATCTGGCGCCGATCCAGGACTACAGACCCGCGCAAATGGCATCCATCGGGCTGATCGTGGCGCTGCCGCAGTTGGTCCTGGGCTTTGCGGTGGCGTTGCTGCTGTATCGGAAATGGGTGGATGCGCGGATGGTGTTTTCGGCGGGGCTGGTCCTGATCGCGCTCGCCTGCCTGGCAGGCGCGCAGTTGACGGTCACATGGAACCGCGAGCAGTTCGTGCTGGCACAGGCATTGCAAGCCATGGGGCAGCCCATGGCCGTGGTGTCCATGCTGTTCCTGATCACCAGCGTGGTGCAACCGCACGAAGGGCCTTATGTCTCGGGGGCAATCAATACGCTGCGCGCGCTGGGCTCGGTGCTGGGCGCCGCCGTGGTCGGGCAGCTGTTGACCGTGCGCGGCCGCTTCCATGCGGAAATGTTGCTGGGCCAGGCGGCGCTGGTCGGCAACTACGTCCCGGACAGCCTGGAGCCCGGGCAGCTCATGCGCATCGTCAGCCAGCAGTCGCTGGTGCTGTCGATCGCCGATGCCTACCGCGTATTGGGCGTCCTGGCGTTGCTGCTGATTCCCATCGTGTTGAGGCTGAACTACATCCCCCCTCCCGATCTGCGCCCGGTCTCGCGTCCTTCCACAGTTCCATCTTCCATTCAGGGATAGTCCATCATGGCATTACCGAAGAAAGCAAAGATCACGACCACGGCGCTGCTGCTCATGCTGCTGATCGGCGGCGGCCTGTATCTCAACCGTTCCGAATCCCGGGCATCCACCCAGTCCACCGACGACGCCTACGTGCACGCGGATTTCACGATGGTGGCGCCGCAGGTCGCGGGCCGGATCGACAAGGTGCTGGTCGAGGACAACCAGCCCGTCAGGCAGGGGCAACTGCTCGCCACCGTGGACGACCGTGATTTCGTCGCCGCCGCCAATGCCGCCCGGGCCCAGGCGGCCAGCGCCCAGGCCAGCGTCGCCGGCCTGCAAGCCCGGCTGGTCCAGCAGGAGTCCTCCATCCGCCAGGCGCAGGCGGCGGTGGCGGTGGACGAGGCCGCGCTGAAGCTGGCCCGTGCCAACCAGACGCGCTATCGGAACCTGGCGACGGACGGCTCGGGAACCGTCCAGGCGCGCCAGCAGGCCGAAATGCAGGCCAGCGTTCAACAGGCCAGCCTGGAAAAGGCCCAGGCCAGCCTGCTGGCTGCCCGCCAGCAGGTGGATGTCCTGCAGGCGGACCTGGAAAAGGCCCGCGCCGCCTTCGCCCAGGCGCAGGCGGTGCAGGCCGCGGAGGAACTCAAGTTGTCGTACACCCGCATCACCGCGCCCGTGGACGGCACCGTGGGGCAGAAATCGGTGCGTGTCGGCGCCTTCGTCACCGTCGGCAAGCCTTTGCTCGCGATAGTCCCGCTGGACGCTGTCTATGTGTCGGCAAACTTCCGGGAAACGCAGCTGGCGCGCGTGCGGCCGGGCCAGGCGGTGGCTATCGAGGTCGATGCGCTGGCGGGCGAGGTGCTGGCGGGAACGGTGGAAAGCCTGGGGCCCGCCAGCGGCGTGAGCTATTCCGCAGTCGCGCCGCACAATGCCACCGGCAACTTCACCAAGATCGTCCAGCGGCTGCCGGTGCGGATTCGCATCAATGCGGATCAGCCTGCAGCCGCCAATCTGAAGGTGGGCATGTCGGTCACGCCCGAAATCCTGGTCGATGACTGATGGAATCGAGGGGGACGGCCGCCGCTATTGCGGCAGGCCCGCCGCGCGCAGGCCTTCCGTCAACGTTGCGAGATGCTGCGGCGCGCAGATGGGCACCCATTCCGCAAGCGTGGACAGACGCAGGCTGGGATTGAGCTGCCGCAGGTTCTGCAGCCCGCGTTGCGCGTCCGTCGTCCGTCCGGCCAACGCGTGGCTGGCCGCGCCTATCGCGACCGCCATCTGGAAGCTCGGCAGGTTCTGGTAGGCCTTCTCCGCCCATGACGCCGCCGCGTCAAAATCCTTCAGGAAGAGATGCGCGGTGGCCATGCCTGCCTGCATGCGGTAGAGCTCCGGGTCACGGGGACTGAGCCGCATCGCATGCTTCAAGAACTCCACGGCGTCCTCGACTTCTCCCCGCCAAAGCCTGAGGAACGCACCCAGGAACCACGCCGCGGCCAGATTCGGATTGAGGCTGAGCGCCTTGTCGAGCAGCGCGATGGCGCCCGAGGTGTCCCCGCCCAGCTGGCCCAGCGCGTGGCCGCCCCGAGTCAGCGCAACCGCGTCGTCCGGCCCCAGGTCGACGGCCTTGCGACCCAGGCGTATACCCTCCGCGGTCTCCTTCCCGACATCCGTCATCCAGTTGTTGACCCTGCGCCAGCAGTGGCACCACGCCGCCATTGCATACGCCGACGCGTAATCCGGATCGGTCGCGATAGCGGTATGGAAGAGTTGCAGCGCCTGGTCGACGGATTCGCGGGTGCCCTGGTGCAGTTTGGTCATGCCGCGCAGATAGTAGTCGTAGGCGTCCAGGTTGCCGGTAGGCTTGCGCTGGGCGCGGTCGATCTCGGCCCGCTCCAGCTGCGGCGCGATGGCGCCCACCACGCTTTCGGTGATCTGGTCCTGCAGTTCGAAGATGTCCCCCAGCACGCCCTCGAAGCGGCCCGCCCAATGCAGTATTCCCGTGGTCGCGTCGATCAGTTGCGCCGAGGTGCGCACGCGGTTTGCCGACTTGCGCCAGCTGCCTTCCAGCACATAGCGTACCCCCAGTTCGCGGCCCACCTGTTTGGCGTCCACGCCGTGCCCCTTGTACGCGAAGCTCGAGTTCCTGGCGACGACGAAAAGCCAGCGGTATTGGGACAAGGCCGAGATGATGTCCTCGATCACGCCGTCCGACAGATAGTCCTGTTCCGGGTCGCCGCTGAGATTGACGAACGGCAGCACGGCGATGGAGGGCTTGGCGAGAACCGCCGGCGCGGAAGCGGAAACTCCAGCAGGCGTGGCGTGCATTACCGGCTGGCTCGCGGAGGCGGAAGCCGTCGGAAGGCTTGCGGCCTGCGGCGCTTGTTCGCTTGTCACTGCCGCGACGAAGCGAAAGCCCTTGCGGGCGACGGTCCGAATCACGCGCTGTTGTTGCCCGTCGTCGCCCACAGCCTTGCGCACCGCGTTGATGTGGGTGGCCAAGGTCGACTCCGACACGATCCGGCCTTGCCACACGGCGTTGACCAGGTCGTCGCGGCTGACGACGCGGTCGCGGTGCTCCATCAGGTACGCGAGTACGTCGAAAACCTTGGGCGCCGTGGCAACGGCGCTGGACGCGCGCAGCAGCTCGCGCCGGTCCAGGTCCAGCACGCAGTTGTCAAAAGAGAATTGCATTCCGTACTCCTTGTGCCGTTCTTGTGCGCCTGGCTTCAGGTCAGTCGGCTGGACGAATGCGCAAGCCAAATCCAAGGGAAAAACAAGGCGGCCGCAAAGCCTTCCGCCCGGGTGCTAAGCATACTGCAAGCACCCGGTCGGAATGTGCGACGGGACGGCAATCAAGCAAGGAGCGGAACATGAAAATCGTGGTTATCGGCGGTACCGGCCTGATCGGGTCGAATGTGGTGCAACGGCTGCGCGCAAACGGTCATGAAACCGTTGCGGCATCGCCCAGGACGGGCGTGGACACCTTGACCGGCGCGGGATTGGCCGAGGCCCTGGCCGGGGCGCAGGCAGTGCTGGACGTGTCCAATTCTCCGTCGTTCGAGGATCAGGCAGTGATGGCGTTCTTCGAAACCGCTGGGCGCAATCTGTTGGCGGCGGCAACCCGGGCTGGCGTGGAACATTACCTGGCGCTATCCGTGGTCGGCGCTGAGCGATTGCCGGACAGCGGCTACATGCGCGCCAAGGTGGCCCAGGAAAAGCTGATCCGGGAATCGAAGATTCCCTACACCATCCTGCGCGCAACCCAGTTCTTCCAGTTCGTAGAGGGCATCGTGAGCGCGGGTGCGCAAAATGGCATGATCCGGCTGTCTCCCGCCCTGATCCAGCCCATCGCGGCCGACGACGTATCGGCGGTGCTGGCCGACCTGGCCGTCGCGACTCCGGTAAATGGCACGGTCGAAGTGGGAGGGCCGGACCGCTTTCCTCTTGACGAGCTGGGCCGCAAGTTCCTGGCTGCGCGCGGCGATGCCCGCACCGTTGTTGCCGACGTGCACGCGCGCTACTACGGCAGCGAGCTGGACGACCGTTCGCTGGTCGCGGGCGCGCATGCGCACATCGGACCGACGCGCTTCCAGAATTGGCTCACTCGCCCCGCAGCATGACAGCAGCTGCAAAGAGCTGCGGCGCAAGGTGGGCGGGATCGAACCGGGGAAGCGCGTCGGGCTGTTCGAATCAAGGGCCGCCGAGGACGCTCATGGAAAATCGCGGAATATCCCTGCAGGACATTCTCATCTTCGTGGAAGTGGTCAAGCACGGCGGATTCACATCCGCCGCTGCGATGCTGGACATGCCTGTTTCCACGGTGTCCAGGCGGCTGTCGATACTGGAGAGCCAGCTGGGCGCTCAGCTATTGGTACGCACGACGCGCAAGGTGTCCACCACGACGGCCGGTGTCCGCTATTTCGAGGAATGCGTCGGCCACGTCGAGGCCGCGCTCAATGCGCACGAGGTCATTCAATCGTATGTCGGCCGACCCGAAGGAACGCTGCGCGTTTCGATTCCTTCCAGTCTCACTGCGTTGCTGCCTATCCTGGTCGCGGCGATGCGCCGGGATTATCCGAAGGTCAGGCTCGACATCGTGGTGGGGGGAGGGGAAACGGGCCACAATCCGATGCCTTTTGAATTGTCGATCCGGGGTGGTCCTCAGCGCGATTCTTTGCTTATCCAGCGTCCGGTGCTGGAGCTCAGGCGTGTCCTGATCGCATCGCGCGCCTACCTGAACGCCGCGGGGCGCCCCAGGGACCCGGCGGATTTGCACAACCATGAGTTGCTTGTGGTCGCGACCGAGACGGACTGGGAACTGCGCCGAAACGGCGAGAGTCGCCGCATTCCGGTTTCATCGACGGTGGTGACCGAGAGCGCCTTGCTCAATGTGCAGCTGGCGATGGCAGGCGCGGGCATCGCATGGATGCCGTGTGATCTGCTGCTGGACCACAGGGGGGCGCGGCGCACGCTGGAGCGTGTGTTGCCGGAGTGGGAACTGCCTCCCACGACCCTGTATGCGCTCTCTCAGACGCGCGTGGTCTCCGCGCGCGCCCAGGCGTTCCTGGACACATTCAAGGGGTTGCTGCAGGGCGTTCCGAAGCAACCCCAGATCGCCATCAGCCGAAAGTAAAGGCGTAGGCTTCAACGCCGGGCTCCAGGAACTCGATCTGGAAGACGCGGTCGCGGTCCGGCGTCTGTTGCCGCACGAGCTGATAAAGCTTGTGCCCCTCGATGACGCCCTCTCCCTGCTCATTGATGTCGGCCCCGTGATCCGCCAGCGGCGGCCGGCCGTCCAGCGTGACGCGGAATCGCACCGGCCGGCCGTCCGCCGCAGGGCCCAGCACCATGTGCAGGTCGCGCGCATGAAAGCGCTGGATGACGCGGCCGTTGGCGCCTGTGGCCACCGCAAGTTCCGGTTCCAGCCGCCATGATCCGGCCAGCGTCCATTGGTTGGCGCCCAGTTCGCCCGCGGGCTGGTAGACCGCGTCCTTATGCTGCCTGATCGGCGTGCCGCCCGGCGCGTAGCTCGTGGCCTTGCCATAGCCCAGGTAGCTTTCGCCCGAACGCAGCGTCGACCACTGCGGCGGCGCTTCCACGCCGCGCGCCGCGGGCCGGGCGGCATCGGCGTCGGGCAGCGTCCGGCCCGCTTCCGCAAGCAGGCGCTGGATCACGCGTTCCGTCTGCTGGTAATCGTGCTCGCCCGCGACCGTGTACCGCACGCGGCCCTGGCCATCGAGCAGATAGAAGGCGGGCCAGGACTGATTGCGGAACGCTCGCCAAATCCGGAACCCGTTGTCCAGGGCGACGGGGTACTGAATGCCCAGGTCCGCGACCGCCCGGCGTACATTGGAGGCGCTCTTCTCGAATGCGAATTCAGGCGAATGCACGCCTATCACTTCCAACCCGGCATCCTTGTACTTGTCGTGCCAGGCCTTCAGATAGGGGAGCGTGCGCAGGCAGTTGATGCAGGAATAGGTCCAGAAGTCGACCAGCACGATCTTGCCATCGAGATCGGCGGCGCCCAACGGTCCGGAATTCAGCCAGCCGTTGGCATCCTGCAGGGATGCCAGCGGACCGTTCGCGGCTGCGAACGTCTTGGCCGGATTGTTCGGGCGTAGCTGTTCGACCAATTGCTGCTCCAGCCGCGCTGCGCCCGAGGCAGAGGCGCTGGAGAGAAGCGCCGGGTTCCATCCGAGCGCGGACACGGCAACTGCGGCCATGACGGCGGCGCCGGCCACCCTGCGCAGGCCTTGGGCCGCAGGCAGGAAGCGGTGCAACGTCGCGGCCATGCCGCGTCCGAGCCAGAGCGCCGCGGCCAGCGCCACCGCCGCGCCGCAGGCGAATGACAGCAGCAGCAAGGAAGTCTGGATGTTCGCGCCGTTGAGCGCCGCGCTGGTAAGCAGCAGTCCCAGGATGGGGCCGGCGCACGGCGCCCATAGCAGGCCGGTGCCCAGGCCCAGCCCGATGGAAAGCAGCCCGGCCGCGCGCGGCGAGCCGGGAGGCGCTCCTGCCAGGCGATTGCCCAGCGCAACCAGCGGCCGGCTCATCCAGTCGCCCACGGCGGGCAGCAGCAACGCAAGTCCGAAGAGCGCCAACAGTGCCATCGCGGTGCAGCGCGCGCCCTCATTGAGCGTCACGACCCAGGCGCCGCCGAACGCCGCCAGGCTGGCGACCGCCGCGAACGCGACCGCCATGCTCGCGAGCAGCGGCAAGGCATGGGTCCGGAATGAACCTGATCCGCGTGCGAACACGAAGGGCAGGATGGGCAGGATGCAGGGGCTCACGATGGTGAGAACGCCGCCAAGAAAAGCTACAAGAATGATCAGCATGGGTAGGCACCGCGACGCAAGGAGAGAGGGGAGCGAGAGTCAGGACTCGCGCTTTTGCCGGCGCGCGCCGCTGTCGTTGCGCGCCGTGATGGTCTGGCAGCTCAGCGGGTTGCGCAGCTCATGCGCCAGCCCGCCGGCAAACAGGATGAGTACGAGCAGGAGCTTGCGCATGTCGGTTCCCCTTCAGGCCGCATGGACGTTGAGGGTCACATCGATGTTGCCCCGCGTGGCTTTCGAGTACGGGCAGATTTCATCGGCCGCGTGGGCAATCTGCTCGGCCAGCGCCTGGTCCAGTCCGGGCAGGAACACGTTGAAGCGGGCTTGGAGCAGGTAGGCGCTGCCCGCCATGCCCAGATCCACTTCCACGTCCACCGCGCGATCGTTCGGCAGTTGCACCTTCATCTGTTTGGCAATGACGTCCAGCGCACTGGTGTAGCAGGCGGACCAGGCGCCCGCGAAAAGCTGCTCGGCGGTCGGATGCGGCTGGATGTCTTCGAAAGCCTGGACCAGGCCCGGGTTGTTGGGAGTCGAAAGACGGATATCGAGCCGTTCCTCGCCGCCCTGCGAGACATAGTTGCGAGAGAGGGTCGTATGGGTCTTGCCGGTCAAAAGGACTTTCTGGATACGGGCGGGCATGGGGAACTTCCTTGTCAGTTGGAATTTAAATCGGATTCGATTAAATCGAATGCGATTGAAGCGCATGGTAAGAAGCGCGAGTCCCGGCGTCAAGAGGCGGAAGCGAGGAAATTCGTATCAAATCGTTTACGACTGCATCGCATGCGATGTAAAGTGGCGCCATCAGGCAGACCAGATACCGAGGTGCACATGAAGTCCAAGACCCCAAACGATCCGTCCCAGAGAAAGCTGGCGGAATTCCTCTGTTTCGCGGTTTATTCGACCAACCTGGCATTCGGCCGCGTGTACCGCCCCATCCTCGACGCGCTCGGGCTCACCTACACGCAGTACGTGACGATGATTGCCCTTTTCGAAGAGGACGATCAGACGGTCGGCAGCCTGGGCGAAAAGCTCTTTCTTGAATCCAACACCCTCACGCCGATACTCAAGAAGCTCGAAGGCATGGGCTATCTGGAACGCGTGCGCGACTCGGTGGACGAGCGGCTGGTCCGGGTGCGCGTGACCGACGAAGGGCGGCGCTTGCGCGAGAAGACCGCAAGCATCAACCTGAGCGATGCTTGCGGTCTCACGGGCGATCAGTTCGCGGCGTTGAGGGAGCAGGTTGTCGCGCTGCGCGACAACCTGGTCGAGGCGGCGCGGCCGGACGGCGGTTGAACGCAGGTGGACACCTTCAACTACATGCGCGCCTTCCGGCGCATCGTCGAACTGGGCAGCCTGGCCAAGGCGGCCGAGGCGCTGGATATGTCGTCCGCCGGGCTCAGCAAGCAGTTGCGGGCGCTGGAAGCCCACCTGGGGGCCGTGCTCATCCAGCGGACCACCCGCAAGATGAGCCTGACCGACACGGGCGCGGCCTATTACGCCGAATGCTGCCGGCTGCTGGACGAACTGGACGCCCTGGAAAAATCCGTCAGGCGCGAGTCTCGCCTGGTGTCGGGGCGGCTGCGCGTGAACGCGCCGGTCTCGTTTGCCTTGAGCGTGCTGACGCCGCTGCTGGCGCGCTTTCTGCGCCAATATCCGGAACTGCGCCTGGACCTGGCGATGGAAGACCGGCTGGTCGATGCGGTGGGACAGGGCTTTGACGTGTCCATACGGCTGCGCGCGCAACTGGACGATTCTTCGCTGATTGCGCGCCGGCTGGCGTCGCTGACGCAGGTGCTGTGCGCGGCGCCGTCCTACCTCGACAGCCGCGGCACTCCGGAAAGCGTGGACGCGCTGCGCGGGCATGACATCCTCAGCTATACCTTGGCCGAAAGCCCTGGCGCGGTTGCGGACGAGGATGCAGGCCAGCAGGCGGATCCGTTGGCCGGACCCGCGCTGGTGCAGGTCAACAACAGCCTGATGCTGCGGGACCTGCTGGAAGAGGGGCTGGGCATAGGCGCCTTGCCGTCGTTCCTGGCCGCGCCCGCCATCGCCAGCGGCAGGCTGGTGCGCGTTTTACCCCAACAGCCCGCCGCGCCTCGCCATGTCTACGCGGTCTATCCGACCAGCCGCCACTTGCAGCCCAAGGTCAAGGCCTTTGTGGATTTCATGGCGGACCATCTGCCGGCGGCCATGCGCGGCGATTGTTGACGCGCAGCGAATAAAGTCCTGCCGGCGGACCCCTTATTCTCGCGCCGGCCCGTCCTTAAGCTGGCGTCCATTGAAACGAGATGGACGCCATCATGACTTCGACCTCCAATTACGCACCCGCCGCGCCGCTGACCGTGGACTTCTTCCATGACGTGGTTTGCGGCTGGTGCTATGTCATGTCTCCCCGCCTGCGCCAGGTCGCGGCCGAACTGGGCATTGCCGTGCGCCAGCGCAGCTTCGTGCTGCAGGAATCGCCTGAACAGATGTGCCAGGTGTTCGGCTCGATGCCGCGCGCCAAGCAGGTGATCCTGGGCCATTGGGAAGCCTGCGCCCGCCATGAGGACCAACCCCGCATCGACGTCGAGGGCATGCGCGCCGAATCATTCGATTACCCCAGCGGGATGGCCGGCGCGCTGGCTTGCCAGGCCGCGCATCTGCTGGCCGGCGACGCGGGCCATTGGGACATGTTCGACGCGATTCAGCATGCCCACCTGAGCGAGCATCGTAATGTCGGCGATCACGCCGTGCTGTTGGACATCGCAGCAGGGCTGGGCCATGACCGGGCCGAATTCGCCGCCCTCATGCAGGGCGACGAAGCCCTGCTACGCGTGCAGGCCGATCGCGCCGCCGCCGCGCGGCTGGCCATCGACTCCATACCCACGTTGATAGTGGGGCCGCACCGGGCCCGTCTGCACACCATGTCCACGGCCGATCTGCGGGACAGGCTGCGGGCGCTGATGCCCGCCGCGGTCGAGGCCTGATCGCCGGGTATCGGGGCATCGCCCACGTTTTCCTTCTTTCCATTTTTCCGTCCGCGGGACGGAAGCCACACGCACAAGGTGCATCATGACTATCCGCTACACCCAAAAATTGCTCGGCCTGGCGCTGGGTGCCGCCCTCAGCTTTAACGTGCTCGCGCACGGCGCGCCCGCCCGGGCGCCGGCCTCCGGACAGGAGGTGGGCATCAGCCCCTGGGGACCGGACGATGAGATCGGCCGCCTCAACCTGATCACGCCCGAATCGCGCGCCGCGGTAATGTCGCGCGTGGCTGGCGGCAAGGTCTATGACCTGGCCACGGAATACTACGTGGGCATGCCCAGCTGGCAGGACGCGGGCGATCCGCACTACCAGTTCTGGATGACGCACACGCCGCGCGGCACCGAAGTCGACGATCCCATGGGCGTGGGCCGCGACATGAACGCCATGCGCAGCTATACCGGCACGGCGTTCTCGATGTACAGCCACACCGGCACGCATATCGATGCGCTCAACCACTTCGGCATCCATGGCAAGATCTGGAACGGCTTCCGGGCCGACGAGCATCTGGGCGACCGCGGCTGGAAGCGCACGGGCATCGAGAAATTCCCGCCGCTGGTGGCGCGTGGCGTGCTGATCGATGTGGCCGCGCTCAAGGGCGTGGAGATGCTTCCCGATCAGTACCGCATTACCCGGCAGGACTTGAAAGCCGCGCTGGCGCGCCAGAAGACCGAGCTGCGCGAAGGCGACATCGTCCTGATCCGCACTGGCCGCATGAAGCTGTACAACGATCCGGCGGCCTACATGGCCAAGCCGCCGGGCATGGGCCTGGACGCGGCGCGTTATCTGGTCGAGGAGGGCGGCGCCATGATTCTGGGGGCGGACAACCTCAGTTTCGAGACCTTCCCTTCAGAGGTGTCCGACGACTATGTGCCGTTGCATACCTATTTGCTGGCGCAGAAGGGCGTGCCCATCATCGAGCTGGCGGCGCTGGACGAGCTGTCGCGCGACCAGGTCTATGAATTCGCCTTCATCGGCGGGCCGCTGAAGATCCGCGGCGGCGATGCGGCGCCGCTGCGTCCGGTGGCGATGCCGCTGCGCTGATTCACTTGCTGCGTTTGACCATCGCCATGATGGTATCCATCAACTCGTCGCGCGCCTGATCCACGCTGATGTCCTGAGCCACGGCCGCGTGCGCCAGGCCGTCAGCCGCGCCCAGCATCGCCCACATGCTGGCCGGCGATATTCCCGTGGGTCCGGCGTACGGCGCAAGTATGGATTGGCATTTCTTGATGAAGGCCTGCTGGTATTGGTGCTTTACTGCAGTCAGTTCCGGGGAGCCGCCCAGCGCGGCCAGCACGCCGGGAATCTCGCGGCCCTGCGTCATGACGCATTCGATGTAGCCCGCTGCGATGACCCGGGCCTTTTCCTTCAAGGCCGGCTTGCTGGCGGCGATCGCGGCGTCGATGAGCGCGGTCTGGCGGACGTCGAAGTCCTGGTACAGCGCCACCAGCAGCCCGTTGCGCGTGCCGAAGTGGTCATAGGCCACGGGCTTGGTGATGCCGGCTTCCGTGGCCAGCCGTCCCAGGGTCAGGGCGTCCGTGCCTTCGTCGCTGATCAGCTTCCAGGCGACGTCCAGCAACTGGCGTTGGCGATCGTCTCGCGACAGGCGGCGCTGCGGGTTGGCTCTGGCGGGGCTTGGCATCTTTGCGGTCATGATTGTTGGACTTCCTCCTCGTGGATTACAGCACGCGAGGAGAAAATCTTCTGGCCTATCGTCCGGGCGGCGTCGAGATGGGCGGCGGGAAAGCCCGCGTCGGAGGGCAGCAGCAATTCCGAGGTGGCGACGTTGGCGCCGCAGTAGCCGAAGATGCCGTGGTCGATCTGCGTCTTCATGGCGCCGAAGTAGCCGTGCCGCGCATAGGTGCGCTGGTTGGCGCCGCCCAGAGCGACCAGATGCACGTTGAGGCGTTGCAGCTTCTTGACCAGCTTGCCGTCCGCATCTTCGTAGGCCCAGCCTTGGGTGAACACCCGGTCGATCCAGCCCTTGAGCAAGCCCGGGAAGGACCACCAGTACACGGGGTAGACCAGCACCAGAGCATCGGCGCGTTCAAGCCGCGCATGTTCCGCGGCGACTTCCGGCAGGGGCTCCCCCTTGCCCATGGCCAGCGCGACGTCCGGCTGGGTGAACCTAGGGTCAAAGCCTTCGGCGGCCAGGTCTGCGACTTCGAACGTATGCCCGGCATCGGCAGCGGAAATTCCTTCAGCGACCTGTCGCGCCACCGCGTGGGTCAGCGACGCGGGATCGGGATGTGCAACAACGATTAGCGCATGCATGGCGTCCACACTCCATCAAAATAATTAACCTACCAATAGTAACTTACTTTTGGTAGGTTGTGATTTTGACGTGAGTAGCGAGGCGGCTCCCTGGGAAGACCGACAGCCCGGCGCTAGGCGGGGAGATTTCTAATGGCTGGGGATTTGGGCCAGCACCAGCTGCGTGGTCTGGCGCAGGTGCTGGGCCAGCAATTTGGCGGCGGTATCGGCGTCGCGGGCAAGCGCGGCTTCCAGCAGCTTGCGGTGTTCGTCGGCGACGTTGCGTTCCTTGCCCTTTTTCGAGCCGGAGGCGGCTTTGGTCCCGGAATTCAGCTGCACCGACAGGTAGCGGTAGCGCGCGGTCTGGTCGCGCAGCAGCTCGGCGATGGCGATGAGCGACTTTGAATCGCTGCCGCTGATCAGCGCCGAATGGAAAGCGGAATGCGCTTGTTCCCATTCAGCCGACAAGCCGGAGCCGTCCGTAGCGTGCAGGGGCAGGCGGCTCAGACGGTAGTGCGCGCCGGCCAGCCGCTCTTCCCAGTCCAGACTGCCGAGCGCGATAGCGCGGCGCAGCGCTTCGCATTCGATGTGGATCCGGGTTTCGGTGATGTCCAGCAGTTCTTCCGCCGACACGTCCGCCACGCGGAAGCCGCGCTGGTCTTCCGCGACCACGAATCCGCTGGTGGCCAGGCGCGAAAGCGCCTCTCGCAGCGGGATCGCGCCGCTGTCGTAGCGTTCGCAGAGATCCTTGATGCGCAGGCGTGCCCCCGGGGGCAGGTTGCCCGTGATGATGTCTGCGCGGAT
Organism: Achromobacter aegrifaciens; assembly: GCF_902859735.1. GTDB lineage: Bacteria > Pseudomonadota > Gammaproteobacteria > Burkholderiales > Burkholderiaceae_B > Achromobacter > Achromobacter aegrifaciens. The sequence continues at coordinate 1,036,664 of NZ_CADIJY010000001.1, forward strand.
GTCATTGGCCAGGGCCGATGCCGCAGTCCGGAAAGGTGTGGAAACGGAGGTCATGCGAAACGATAAGGTTTTTATCTATGAAGCTCAAGTTATCCAGGGAAAACCAGAATATATATATTTTTATGAATTACATATTCTTCGTTCAACCCTCATCCATCAGGAGATCACGTGAAACTGGCCACCCTACAAATCGACGGCGCGCCTCGCGCCGCCGCACTCGTGCAGGGCCGCCTGGCGCTGCTGTCCGCTCCAGGCGTCGATCTGGGTACGCTGCTGCGCCAGGGCAAGACGCTGGCCGATCTGGAGCGCATGGCAGCCGCGGCCACGCAGTTCATCGATCCGGCTGCCGCGACCTTTCTGTCGCCGTCGATCGAACCTCCCAAGATCCTGTGCGTCGGCCTGAACTATGCCGACCACACCAAGGAAAGCCCGTACGACCAGCCCGATTACCCGACGCTGTTCCTGCGCGTGTCGACCAGCCTGGGCGCGCATGACGCGGTGGTGGAGCGTCCGGCCATCAGCGATACGCTGGACTACGAGGGCGAAATGGTCGTGGTGCTGGGCAAGGGCGGACGCCGGATCGCCAAGGAACAGGCGCTGGACCACGTGTTCGGCTACGCCGTGGGCAACGAAATCTCGGTGCGCGAATACCAGTTCAAGTCGCCGCAGTGGACCGTGGGCAAGAACTTCGACGGCACGGGCACCTGGGGGCCATACGTGGTCACGGCTGACGAACTGCCGGCGGGCGGTAGCGGGTTGCGGATCGAGACCCGCCTCAATGGCGAAACCATGCAATCGTCCAACACCAGCGACATGCTGTTCGATGTGGCTACCGTGATCTCGACCGTCAGCGAGGCCATTACCTTGCAGGCCGGCGACATCATTTTCTCCGGCACCCCCGCCGGCGTGGGCTTCGGGCGCACGCCCAAGCTCTACATGAAGGACGGCGACACGGTAGAGGTGGACATCGAGCGCATCGGTACGCTGCGCAACCGCATCCGCGACGAGGCGCCGTCCGCCTAGGTTTCTCACCACGCATCCAGCGGCCCCGGCGCCATCCGCGCGCCGGGGCGCACGGCCACGATCTACTCTTGGAACTCCAGACATGCGAATCGCAACTGCTTTTGTGAAGTCGTCCGTGAGCAATCCCGCCCGGCGCCGTTGGGCCAGGCTGTTGCTGGCCGCAGGCCTGGCGTCCAGCCTGGGCGTGGCCAGCGCGGCGGATTGGCCGGCGCGGCCGGTGAAGATCGTGGTGCCGTTTGCCGCCGGAGGAACCACCGACCTGATCGCGCGGCTGATCGCAACGCCCATGTCGCAAGAGCTGGGGCAGCCGGTGGTGGTCGAGAACCGTCCGGGCGTGGGCGGGCTGCTGGGCGCCGATGCCGTCGCCAAGGCGGCGCCCGACGGCTATACCGTATTGATGGCCAACATTTCCTATCCGTTGGCCGCCCTGGTGGCGCAGGGCGCGAAGCGGCTGAACTTCGATCCCTTGGCCGACCTGCGCAGCGTGAGCGTGGTGGCCAACGTGCCGCTGGTCATCACTTCCACGCCTTCGGTGCCGGCCCGCAACCTGAAGGAATTCGCGGAACTGCTCAAAAAGAATCCTTCGACCCACTACGCCTACGGTTCCACGGGACCCGGTTCGTACATTCACGTGTTCGGCATGTGGTTCCAGGAACAGACGGGCGCGTCGATGACGCACGTGCCCTTCAAGGGTGCTGCGCCCTTGAAGGGCGAAATGCTGGCGGGCCGCATCCAGATGGGCGGCGACCAATTGTCTTCGTCGCTGAGCGACATCCGGGCCGGATCCTTGACCGCGCTGGCGGTCACCTCGCCGCAACGCTCGCCGTCCCTGCCGGACACGCCCACCGTCAGCGAACTGGGTTTTACCGGCATCGATACCGAGGGCTGGAACGGCTTGCTCGCCCCGGCGCAGACGCCCGACGCCGTCGTGGCGCGTATCGGCCAGGCGGTGTCCAAGGCCGTTCAGCAGCCCGCCATCCGCCAGCGCCTTGCCGAACTGGGCGCCGAGGCCAGCGGTTCCAGTCCCGAGCAGATGAGCGCTTTGCTGAAAAGTCAGTTCGTCCAGTTCGGCCCCATGGTGTCGCGCCTGCAACTTGAGTGATGCCGTGGCGGGGATTCCAGATCCCCGGCAGCTTTGGCTTTCCAACGAGTCCAACCAGAAAGGCCTGCAATGAAAGCACTGCGTAGCGGCGTGGCCGCGAGTCTGCAGTTCCTGATCGGCATCCTGGCGTGCGCGAACGCGCAAGCCCAGGCCGACGCGCCGCCCGTCTCCATCGTCGTTCCGCAGCCGGTGGGCAATCCCACCGACGGCGTGGCGCGCAAGCTGCAGCCGCTGCTGCAGGCCGCGCTGGGCAGGACCATCATCGTCGAGAACCAACCCGGGGCGGGCGGTTCCATCGGCACGCAACGGGTGCTGAATGCGCCAGCGGACGGACGCATGCTGTTGATCGCGTCCCAGACCGAACCCATCCTGACCCCGGCCACGATGCAGCATGTGAAGTACCGGGCGGAGAACCTGCGCGCGGTGGCGGTGGTGGCGCGGCTGCCCTACATCCTGACCGGCGGCAACGCGGTCGCGGCCAAGAACCTGGGCGAACTGACCCAACTGGCGCAGGCCCAGGGAGACAAGGGACTGAACTTCGGACATATCGGTCCGGGCTCGATGATCCACCTATTGGGCGAGCAATGGGCGCGGCAAAGCCAGTTCAAGCTCAACCACGTCGTCTACCGGGGCGTTCCGCCCGTCACGCAGGACCTGATGGGCGGTCAGATAGAACTGAGCTTCCTGCCGCTGGGCGGGTCGACGCTGGACCTGATCGAGTCCGGCCGCATACGGGCCTACGCAACGACCGGCGCCGCACCGAGTCCCAGGCTGCCCCAAGTGCCGCCCTTGTCCGCATCCAGCGAAAAGTTGCGGGATTTCGTGTACGGCACGTGGATCGCCTTTCTGGTGCCGGCCAAGACGCCGGACGCGACCGTTGCCAGCCTGAACCGCGCGATCGTCCAGGCCATGGAAGATGCCGCGTTTCGCGAGTATGTTGTTTCGACGGGTATGGAGCTGGTGGCGCAGAACTCGGTGGCGGACATGCGGGACTTTTACCAGACGGAGACGGCGCTGTACCAGGGGCTGGCGCAGAAGGTCGCCGTCGAGCAATGAGCGCAGGGCAGCCTGCCGCAACCAGAACAAGATTCTTGGAGACAGACATGCAATCCAATGCGCAGACAGCGCCGCTCGCCGTGCACTCGGTGGACGAGTTCGTGTTCAGCGTTCCCGATCTCGAAGAGGCCAGGCGCTTTTATTCGAGTTTCGGCCTGGATGTGCGGGATGAGAACGGCTGCCTGGCGTTGTACACCCATGGCCATCCGCACCGCTGGGCGCGCATCTTGAAGGGCGTACGCAAGCGTCTGCTGTGGGTGAGCATGGGGGTCCACGCGGACGACCTGGAACGGTTCGCCGTGAATCTGGACCGCCTGGGTATCGCCCGCCGCGACGCGCCGCAGGACGCCGACCCCGCAGGGCTCTGGATTGAGGCGCCCGACGGGCTGGCTCTGCAATTGCGGATTGCAGCCAAGTCTTCACCGTCGGCCCCCGCGCCGCAAGAGCCGCCACAGGCCAGCGGCGGCGCCGGCCGCGCGCCCGCGCGCAGCCAGGTGCGGCAGGTGCGGCCGCTGTATCTGTCGCACATCCTGTTGTTCAGCGCCGACGTGGTTCGGGCCACGCGCTTCTACGTGGACGCGCTTGGCCTGCGCGTGTCGGATACCTCGGGCGATGCCATCGCCTTCATCCACAGTCCGCACGGCAGCGATCACCACCTGATCGCATTGGCCAAGTCGCATGGCCTGGGCCTGCATCACAGCAGCTGGTGCGTGCCGTCCATCGATGCGGTGGGGCAAGGCATGGAGCAGATGGGCGCGGCGGGGTATGCGGACGGCTGGGGCGTGGGCCGGCATGTGCTGGGTTCAAACTATTTCCGCTACGTGCGCGATCCCTGGGGCAGTTACGCCGAGTATTCGTACGACATCGACTTTATCGCCGAAGGGCAGAAGTGGCCGTCGGGGGATTATCCGCCGGAGGATTCGCTGTATGTGTGGGGCCCGGCGTTGCCGCCGGACTTCATCACCAATCATGAGCGGGATGGCTGAGGGCTGGCGCTCCGCCCGTCAGGCTATCGCGTTCATCCCCAGGATCTCCCGCCCCGCGATCAGCGTCTGGATCTCCGTCGTGCCTTCGGGAATCATGCCGCCGCGCGTATCCCGGAAGATGCGCTCGATCGGATATTCCTCCGAGTAGCCCAGCCCGCCATGCACTTGCAGCGCCATGTTGGCCACTTCGTGGGCGGCCTCGGTGGCGTAGAGCTTGGCGATGGAGCAGGCCTGGCGCACGTCCTTGCCCGCTTCCAGCGCATGGGCCGCGCGCATGCCCAGGGCGCGCGCCGCTTCGACGCGGACCGTCATGTCTACGATGTGCTTCTGCACCAGCTGGAAGCTGCCGATGGGGCGGCCGAACTGTTCGCGCTGTTTCGCGTAGTCGATGGACATGTCCAGGGCCGCCTGCGCGGCGCCGACGGCGCCCATGGCGATGTTCAGGCGCGCGGCATCCAGGCCCTTGAGCGTGCCGGCGAGGGCCGCGCCTTCGACGCCGACCAGGTTTTCCTTGGGGATGCGCACGTCGGCGAAGCCCAGTTCGGCCGTGCCGGTGCAGCGCAGCACCATGGTGTCGAGCTTGCGCACGTCATAGTTGGCCAGGGCGCGTTCGACGATGAAGGTCGACAGCTTGCCCTCGCAGGTGGGGCTGTAGGTGCGCGCCACCACCATGGCGAAGTCGGCGTCGCAGCCGTTGGTGATCCACAGCTTGCGGCCGTTCAGCACCCACTCGTCGCCGACCAGGTCGGCCCGCGTCTGGATGCCGGCGATGTTGGAGCCGGTGTTCGGCTCCGTCAGGCCTGTGCAGGCCTTGAGGCGGCCGGCCATCAGCGGCTTGAGGTACTTCTCTTTCTGCGCTGGTGAACCGTGGGCGGCCAGGCGCTTGATGGAGCCGTTGGTGATGTTGACGATGGTGCGCAGCGACAGCCAGTGGTAGCCCAGCTCCTCCATCATCATGGCCCAGGTGGGCATGTCGATGCCGTGTCCGCCCTGGTCTTCGGGCAGGTTGCCGCCCAGGTAACCCAGCTCCGCCAGCTTGGGCATGAGTTCGAACGGAAAGGTCCGCGACTTTTCGTGCTGCGCGACGATGGGCGCCACTTCCGCCAGCATGAAGCGGCGGATGCTGTGCTGCAGCTCCTGTTGTTCGGGCGTCAGGTCGATGTTGCTCATGCGTTTACTCCAGCTTCAGGTTGGCGCGTTCCACCAGGTCGCGGGTGACCTCGCGGTGCTCCGCCCAGAATTTGGCGAACGCTTCGGGCGAACTGCTGACCAGCGGGGTGGCGATGCGTTCGAAGCGTTCTTGCACGATGGGCATGGCGGCGGTTTCTTCCAGCGCCCGGGCCAGCTTGTCGATGATGGGCTTGGGCGTGCCGGCGGGGACGACCACGGCCTGCCAGGTGGTGACCTTGAAGCCGGGGACGCCGGACTCGGCGATGGTGGGCAGGTCCGGCAGATCCTTGACGCGGGTGGCGCCGCTGACCGCCAGGGGGCGCAGCATGCCGTCCTTGATGTAGGGCAGGGAACTGGAGCGGCTGTCGATCATGAAGGTCAACCGTCCGGCGACCAGGTCCTGCAGCGCGGGCGCGCTGCCCTTGTACGGCACGTGCGTGAGCTTGGTGTCCAGGGCCAGCGCGAGCGAGGACGCCGCGGTGTGCGCCGAACTGCCATAGCCCGGCGATCCGTAGGTGATCGTCGCCTGCTTGTCCGCCTTGATGGCCTTGATCAGGTCCGCCATGGTCTGGTAGGGCGAATCCTTGGGCACCACCACCACCAGCGGCGAATCGGTCAGTTGCGCGACGGGCGCGAAGGCCTGGGCCGGGTCGATCTTCAGGTCCTTGTACAGGTACTGGTTGACGGCGATGGTGGCCGCGTTGGTCCAGAGGATGGTGTAGCCGTCGGCGGGCGCGCTGGCTGCGGCCAGCAGCGAGAGATTGCCGTTGGCGCCGGGCTTGTATTCCGGGATGACGGGCTGGCCGAGCTTCTTGCTCAGCTCGTCCTGCATCATCTTGAACGCGATGTCGGAAGGTCCCCCGGGCGCAAAACCGATCACCGCGCGTATCGGCTTGTCCGGCCATTCCGCGGCCGAGGCCGCCGTCGCGAAGCCCGCGGCCAGCAGGGCTGCCGCCACCATCTTGCTGAACTTCATTCCTGTCTCCTGTTTTTTGGGTTGAGCGCGCTTGCGTTGCGCGGACGGATTCTTGGGTGATCCGTTTATTATTCGCATTGCGAATTAATAATTCGTTTAATGAATTGATGATACTGCGGCCATCAGGACGCTGCAATAACGGGTTTTCGACCGGCGGCTGGATTCGGCGCCGTTCGCGCATGAAAAATCCCTGCCGCGCACAGGGCGGGGCAGGGATGCGGGAGGTGAGAAACGGCCCGCTGGCGCGGGACCGGATTCAAGCGGAATCGAGCATGTGCCTGAAGCGCGCGCTGGCCTGCACGCATTCCCGCTGCAGCCGCAGGACGATGCTTTCCACAGGTTCTATGCCGCGGGCAAAGCCCACCGCCGGACCCATGGACAGCATGCCTTCTTCGTGCTGGCCCGCCTGGTAGGCGAGGGCCTGGGTACGTTCACCGCTGATCAGTTCGCCGAAGTCCGCGTAGCTGTTGGCGCCCGCCTGTTCCAGGGCGGCGACTTTGCGGGCGTTTTCGTTGTCGAGGATGCGCCAGGTGTCGCCCAGGCTGCCGAGCACGGCGCGGGTGCCGTGCTCGTTGGTGTCGACGACGCGCTGCTTGTACGCCACATGCGCCGGGGTCTCCTGCGCCGGCGTGAAGACGCTGCCCATCACCACCGCGTCGGCGCCCAGGGCCAGCGCCGCGGCGATCTGCCTGCCGTGGCCGATGCCGCCGCCCAGCGCCAGCGGAATGTGCAGTTGTTCCAAGGCGTAGGCGCCGTTGAGGAATGTGGGCAGCTGGTTGTTGCCGGGATGACCGCCTTCTTCCATGCCGACCAGGGCAACTGCGTCCACGCCCATGTTCTGCGCTGCGACGGCATGACGCACGTGCGCGCACTTGTGGATGACGATGGCGCCAGCCTCGCGCAAGGCGGGCAGCAGCGGCGTGGGCGGCAGGCCCGCCGTTTCGAACAGGCGCACGCCTGCGTCGAGCGCGATGCGCAGCCGCGTCAGCATGGACTCGTTATTGGCCGCGCGGCGCGACAGCGTGAGGTTGACGCCGAACGGCAGGCCGCCCGTCAGTTCGCCGCAATCGCGCAGCGCCTGCCGGAAGTCCTGGTCCGTGCGTGAGCTGCGCGCGGTCATGAAACCCATGCCGCCTGCGCGCACCATGGCGGCGACCAGCCGCGCATCCGACAGCCACATCATGCCGCCCAGCAGCAACGGCCAGCGTATGCCCATCAGTTCGGTGATGCGGGTGGGCCAGCGTTGCGGAATGGCCGGAGCAAGAGGCTGGGTCACACGTGCCTCCCCATCAGCAGGATGGGCTGCAGTTCATGCGCCAACTGCCGTAGCGTGGGGCCGGCTTCATCGAGCATCAGTTGCCGGGGCAGCAGCGCCGCCGGGCCGCCGCAGCTGACCACGTAGCGTTCGCCGGCGGGCAGTTCGATGGCGGCGGCGACGGTGTTGATCTGATAGGCGGGGCGCTCGTGATAGACGAAGCCGCGCTCCGGATACCGGGCGATAGCGTCGGCAATGGCCTGTTGCTCCGTGGCATCGCCGGCCTTGCCGGATGCGCGGGCCTCTTGCAGCAGGGCCTCGCGTTCCTCGGGCGAGCAGCAGGCCAGGTAGGCCCAGCCGATCGCGCTATGGAACAGCGGTATGCGCGAACCCACGTGCAGATTCATCAGCAGCGGCGAATTTCCCTGGCAGCGCAGCAGGTAGACGATGCTGTCGCCGTCGCGCCGTCCCAGCGCCACCGCGACCTGATAGCGGTCGGCCAGCGCCTGCAACATGGGCCGGATGATGTCCAGCGCTTCCTGCCCCGCCAGCGCCGCGCCGCCCAGCGCGATGGCGGCGATGCCCAGTTGCAGCTTGTCCTTGCCTGGCACGGCGGCCAGGAATCCCGTCTTTTGCAGGGTATGGCACAGCCGCCAGACCGTGGGCTGGGCCAGGCCGGTCAGATGGGCCAGTTCCGTCGTGCCCAGCATGCGCCGTTCGGCGCTGAAGCAGCGCAGGATGTCCAGCCCGCGGGCCAGCGCGGTGACGAATTGGCGGTCGGGTTCCGCGGAATCTTCGGTGGCGTCGTTCTTGGGCGCGCGAGGCGAGGCTCTTGACATGGGCAAGCTCCTTTTCTATGATCAATTCACTAAATGAATTATAAATTCGCATAGCAAATTATGCAAGATCAGGAGGACGAATGAGCGGTCAGCAGGATTGTGCGCCACAGGCCCAGGGCGTGATGTCCTGGCCTGGCGTTTGCCATTGGGGCGGGAAGGCCCTGGCCAGAACCTTGGCGGCCGCGGGCGCACGCCTGCGCCTGCCGCTGGTGGTGACCGATGCCGGCACCTGGGGCGCAACGGGCGCCGCGGTCGAAGCGGCGCTTGCCGCCATGCCGGGACTGCAATGGCATGTCTATGACGGCGTGGTGCCCAATCCCGCCATGGACCAGGTGCGGGCCGCGCTGCACGTGGCGCGCGAGCAGGGCTGCGCCAGCGTGCTGGCGGTGGGCGGGGGCAGCGCCATCGACGTGGCCAAGGCGGTCTACGCCTGCCTGGCGGGCGGGTTCGATGCCGACGAATTGCAGGCGCCGTGTGGGCAAGCCTGGCTGAACGCCGCCGCCGAGCCCGCCGATCCGCTCTTCATCGCCGTGCCCACGACTTCGGGCACCGGCAGCGAAAGCAGCTCGGCCGCGCTGATCCAGGGCGACGACGGGCGCAAGCGCCTGTACCGTTCCTTGCGCGCCCGTCCGGCGCTGGTGGCGCTGCAGCCCGAGCTTACGCTCAGCCTGCCGCCGCGCCCCACCGCGCAGGGCGGCTTCGACGCCGTGCTGCATGCGCTGGGCGCCTGGATCAATACCGATCCTTCCCCTGTCGGCAAGGCCATGGCCTTGCAGGCCCTGCGCCTGTGCATGCGGGCGCTGCCCGACGTGCTGCGCGCCCCGGACAGCCTGCGCGCGCGCGCCGACATGCAGATGGGCGCATATATGGCGGGCCTGGCCATCGGCATGAGCAAGGTGGACGCCGTGCACGCCATGTGCACGCCGCTGGAGTCGCGCGTCCACATGGCGCATGCGGAAGTGCTGGGTCCGATCTTCAGCGTGGTGGCGCGCCACACGGCGCAGACCGCCGCCGCGCCTTACGCCGAGGCCGCCCGCGCGCTGGGCATAGCCGCGACGGGCGACGAACAACAGGACGCCCTGGCCCTGATCGAGGCGGTCGAGTCGCTGGCGCGGCTGGCGGGCATTCCCCTGCGCTTTTCCGGCTTGGCGCTGTCTGAGCAGGACGCCGCTCAGCTGGCCAGCCAGGCCATGCTGAGCGCGTCCATGCCCATCAATCCGCGCGTACTCGCGCCGGAAGAAATCCAATCCCTATACCTGCAAATGGCCGCGTAAGGAGCGCCCGCATGGATGTCATCGATTCCCGCCCCTATGAACTGCTGATCGGGGAAAACTGGCGCGCTGGCGCCGAAGGCCGCACGTTCGATACCTGCAACCCGGCCACGGCGCAGGTGCTCGCCAGCGTGCACGAAGCCTCGGCGGCAGATGTGGACGCCGCCGTGCAGGCTGCGCACACCGCCTTTGAAACGCACTGGCGCAAGACCACGCCGGCGCAGCGCGGCAAGCTGCTGCGGCGCCTGGCCGACCTGTTCGAGCGCGACCGCGAAAAGCTCGCCTGGATCGAAACGCTGAACGTGGGCAAGCCCATTACGCATTCGCTGGATTCGCTCAAGGGCATGCCGGCGTCGCTGGAGTACTTCGCGGGCATCATTCCGGCCCTGCGCGGCGAGACCATACCGGTGGGCAATGCCGACGTGCTCAATTTCACGATACGCGAGCCGCTGGGCGTGTGCGCGCTCATCATGCCGTGGAATTACCCGATGACGCTGACCGTCAACAAGCTCGGTCCGGCGCTGGCCGCGGGCAATACGGTGATCCTCAAGCCCTCGGAAGTGACGCCGCTGTCCAGCATGGCGCTGGCGCGCTTGTTCGAGGAAGCCGGCTTTCCGCCCGGCGTGATCAACGTGGTCAACGGTCCCGGCGCCACGGTGGGCGAACGGCTGGTCACTCATCCGCTGGTATCACGGGTGTCGTTCACCGGGGGCACCGTGACCGGCGCGCGTATCCAGGCGTCCGCGGCCGCCGACGTCAAGCGCGTCACGCTGGAGCTGGGCGGCAAGTCGCCGCTGATCGTGTTCGAGGACGCGCCGCTGGACAAGGCGGCGGCCGTGGCCGCGGGCGACATCATCAAGAATTCCGGCCAGGTCTGCATCGCCTGCACGCGCCTGCTGGTACAGGATTCCGTGCGCGAGGAATTCCTTGGCCTGCTGCAGCAGCGCCTGGACGCCGTGCGCATCGGCTCGCCCGCGGACCCAGCGACCGAGATGGGCCCCCTGGTCAGCGCGGCCCAGAAGCAGCGCGTCGAGAAGTACGTGGCGCTGGCGCGGGAAGAGGGCGCGCAGCCCGTCCATTACGGCAACATGAAGCTGGAAGGCGACACGGCCAAGGGCTACTTCGTGCCGCCCACGCTGCTGCTGAACTCCCACGCGCGCATGCAGAGCGCGCAGGACGAGATCTTCGGCCCGGTGCAATCCGTGATCGGCTTTCGCGACGAAGCCGACGCCTTGCGCATCGCCAACGACACGCGCTACGGGCTGGCCGCGGTGCTGTACACGCGCGACGGCGGCCGCGCCCTGCGCATGGCGCGCGGCCTGCAGTCGGGCAGCGTGGCCATCAACACCGGCCTGCGGACGTCGTTCGATGCGCCGTTTGGCGGCTACAAGCAGTCTGGCATCGGCAAGGAACGCGGGCTGGAAGCCATCTACGAAAACACCCAGCTCAAGAACGTCAAGTACGACACCACGATCTAGCGTGGCGCCCACAGGAGACAACATGAAGTTCATCGTCAAGCTGGCCTCGGGCCTGGCCGCCTGCATGCTGGCGGCCGGCGCGCACGCGGAATGGCCCGACCGTCCGCTGCGCATGGTCATCGGTTTCGCGCCCGGGGGCGCTTCGGACATCGCGTTCAAGATGGTGCAGGACGAGCTATCCAAAAAGCTCGGCCAGCCCGTGGTGCCGATCTACAAGCCCGGCGCCAACGGCAACATCGCCAACCAGGCCGTGGCCACGGCCGAACCCGACGGCTACACGGCGCTGTGGGCCAACGTCGGGCCGCTGGCCATCAACACTTATCTCTACAAGGGCGTGCAGGTCGATCCGGGCAAGGCCTTTGTGCCGGTCACGCAATTGACCGATTCGCCGCTGGTTGTGGTGGTGCCGAAGTCGTCGCCATTCCAGACCATGCAGGACCTGGTGCAGGCGGCGAAGAAGCCCGACGCGGGGTTGTCGTACGGGTCCGCCGGGCACGGCAGTTCCATGCACGTGGCGGGCGCCGCGCTGTCGCTGGCCCTGAACGCGCCCATGACGCACGTGCCTTACAAGGGCAGCGCGCCCGCGCTGCAGGACCTGATCGCCGGGCGCCTGTCCTTCATGGTGGACAGCCGCTCCACCACCGCGCCCTTCATCAAGGAAGGCGCGCTGCGCGCCCTTGCCGTCAGCGGCGACCAGCGCGTGGCGGACATGCCCGACGTGCCCACGGTGGCCGAGTCCGGCGTGCCCGGCTTCAAAGTGACGACCTGGCAGGCCGTGGTCATGCCGGCGGGCACGCCCCAACCCATCGTCGACAAGTTCTCCAAGGCCTTGCGCGACACCCTGCAGATGCCCGAAGTGCAGGAACGCTTCGCGCGCATCTACACGCCGCTGGTGGGCAGCACGCCCGAAGCCTTCGCGGTCTTCTGGGCCAAGGAGAGGGCCGGCGCCCAGGCTCTGGTGGAGAAGGCGCGGCTGCAGGTCGATTGAACGCCGGGCCCGGGCGGGCCCGGCGTGGCAGGAACATTGAAACTCGAATGGAATGGCATCATGGATCTGGAACTGAAGGGTTGCACCGCTTTCATCACGGGCGGCGCGGGCACGCTGGGCATGGCAATGGCCAGGCGCTTCGTGCAGGAAGGCTGCAATGTGGTGGTGTGCGACGCCAATGAAGAGGCGATCGAATCCGCCTGCGCCGAACTGTCTGCCTTGGGCGGGAACGTCCTGGGCGTGCGCGCCGACGTGACCAACAAGGACGAGGTCGGCCGCGCCGTGCAGCAGGCGGTCGAGCGCTGGAAGAAGGTGGATATCCTGGTCAACAACGCGGGCTTCGCGCGCGACCGTTATCTGACCAAGATGTCCGAGGAAGATTGGCACGCGGTGCTGGACGTGACGCTGCAAGGGGCATTCCATTGCTCGCGCGCAGTGCTGCCGCTGATGATGGAACAGCGCTTCGGCCGCGTCATCAACATCGCCTCGCGCGCCCATCTGGGAAATCCCGGGCAGACCAACTACTCGGCCGCCAAGGCCGGGCTGATCGGCTTCACCCGCTCGTTGGCGCTGGAGTCCGGCAAGTTCGGCATCACCGCCAACGCGGTCGCCCCGGGCGTCATTTCGACGCCGCGCATGCAGAAGCGCCCCGACTACCAAGAGCTGACCGAACGCGCCAAGACCAACACGCCGGTCGGCCGGCTGGGCGACCCGGCCGATGTGGCCGCGACGGTAGCCTTCCTGGCATCGCGCCTGGCCGGCTTCACCACGGGCGAGACCGTGCACGTGACGGGAGGGCGTTACGCATGAGCACGCCATTCGATCTGGACGAACACCTGGGCCGCCGCCTGTACTTCGAGGACCTGGCGTCCGGGCAGTCCTGGGAAAGTCCGCGCCGCACGGTCACCGAAGCGGATGTGGTGCAGTTCGCCGGGCTGTCCGGCGACTACAACGCGCTGCACACGGATGCCGTATTCGCCGCCAGCCATCCCTTCGGCCAGCGCGCCGCGCACGGCATGCTGACCCTGGCCATCGCGTCGGGCCTGACCACCCGCATGCCGGTGTACCGCCTGATGGACGGCACCCGGCTGGCGCTGACCGAACTGCGCTGCGTGTGGCGCAAGCCCGTGCTCATCGGCGACACCATCCATGTCGAATTGAGCATAGGCGAGAAGACGCTGTCGCAGAAGCGCCCCGGCACGGGCCGCGTGACCATGCTGCGCACGGTGAAGAACCAGAACGGCGAGGTCGTGGTGGAGTCGGAATGGACCACCCTGATGAAATGCCGCCCGGAGGCCGCATGAGCGCCAGTCCTTCCCAGTTTGATCCCAACGTCCGCTTCGACGATCTGGTGGAGCTGACGCGGCCGCGTTCGGTCATGATCGTGGGCGCCTCCAGCAAGCCTGGCACGCTGGGCCACACCACAGTGGTCAACGTGCTGGAGCACTCGGATTTCGACGGCGAGGTGCACCTGGTCAACCCCAAGGGCGGCGAACTCTTCGGCAAACCCTTGCATGCCAGCGTGGACGCGGTGCCGGCGCAAGGCATCGACGTGGCCTTGCTGCTGGTGCCGGCCGAATCCGCCGTCGCCACGCTGCGCGCCTGCGCCGCCAAGGGCGTGCGCTACGTCATCGTGTTCACGGGCGGTTTCGCCGAGCTGGGCGTAGCGGGGCGCACGGTCGAGGCCGAGATGCTGGCGCTGGCGCAGCGCAGCGGCATGCGCCTGTACGGTCCCAACTGCGCGGGCATGACCATGCTGGCGCCGCGCCTGGGCCTGACCTTTTCCACCGAATTCCGCAACGACGGCAGGACGGGAAAGCTTTCGCGCATCGGCCTGGTGACGCAGGGTGGCGGCCTGGGCCGTTCGCTCATGCAGGGCAACGAGCGCGGCGTGTGCTTTTCGCGCTGGTTCTCCACCGGCAACGAACTGGACCTGGACAGCGCGGACTTCATCAACTGGCTGGCGCATGACCCGGGAACCGACCTGATCTGCACCGTGATGGAAGGCATACGCAGCGGCCCGCGTTTCATTGCGGCGGCGGCGGCCGCGCGCCGCGCGGGCAAGCCGCTGATCGCGCTGAAGATCGGCCGCTCGGATTTCGGAAAGAAGGCGGCGCAATCGCATACTGCCTCGCTGGCGGGCGAGGATGCCGTCAACGACGCGGTGTTCTCGCAGTACGGCGTCATCCGCGTCGAAGACCTGGACGAACTGCTGGACGTCGCCAGCCTGATATCGCGCGTGGGCGTGCGCCGCCTGCGCAACATCTGCGTGTATTCATCGTCGGGCGGCGCGGGCGTGCTATCGGCCGACAAGGTGGGCGAAGCCGGGCTGGCCATGGCCGCGCTGGCGGATGAAACCGTGGCCGAGATGGCGCGGCACGCGCCCGCCTACGCGGCCCTGACCAATCCCGTGGACCTGACCACCAAGGCGCTGACCGACCCGGATCTGGCGCGGCGCTGCCTGGCGCCGCTGTTTGCGGACCCGGGCGTGGACGCCGTGCTCTATCCCATCACCTCCAATTATTCGGCCAGCACCGAAGGGCTGGTGCGCAACATGCTGGCGGTCGCACAGGGCGGCGCCAAGGCCTTCGTGCCCGTCTGGATGAGCAGCCGCCGCGGGCCGGCGCACGACCTTCTGATCCAGGAAGGATTCGCGCCGGTCTACAGCCTGCGCAACGCCATGCAGGCGCTCAAGCGCGTCAGCGCGTACGCGGACCTGGGGGCCGACGAGGCGCCGGACGCGCCGCCCGCAGGCCTGCCGGCGGCCGCGCCTGTCGTAACGCTGCCCTGCAATGAAGCGCAGGCCAAGGCGTTGCTGGCGCAGTACGGCGTGCGCGCGCCCCGCGAATCGCAGGCCGCCACGGCGCAAGAGGCGGCGGCAGTGGCGCGCGTCATCGGCTTCCCGGTGGCGCTCAAGCTGGTGGCCGACGGCGTGCTGCACAAGAGCGAGATCGGCGGCGTGCAACTGCGGCTGCGCGATGAAGCCGAGGTGCGGCAGGCGTTCGAGAACATCGTTGCGAACGCGGCGCGGCATCAGGTGCCGGCCGCGGCCATCCGCGGCGTACTGGTGTCGGAAATGGTGGTGGACGGTGTGGAAATGCTGGTGGGCTTGCATCGTGACGAGGTCTTCGGCCCGGTGCTGAGCGTGGGCGCGGGCGGCGTGTGGGTGGAGGTCGACGCCGACGTGGCGCGCTGCCATCTGCCAGCCAGCCGCAAGCAGATCGAGCGCGCGCTGGATCAGACGCGCATCGCGCGCCGCCTCGCCAGCCATCGCGGCCTGCCGGCGCGCGACAGGGCGGCCCTGGTGGATGCCGTGCTACGCATCGCGGCCTTGTTCACGGCGCTGGGAGACGACGTGCAATCGCTGGAGGTCAACCCGCTGGTGGTATTGGACGAAGGGCGCGGCGTGGTGGCGCTGGACGCCGTCATCGAATAGCAAGCCGGCGCAGCGGCCGTCCGCTGCCCGGGAAAAAACACGGAGATTTCAGATGTTCGACAGCAAGATCGGCGGCGGCGACGCCCATACCATCCTGGTGCGAGGCCATGACCTGGTGCAGGACCTGTTCCAGCGCGATTTCATCGACGTGCTGGCCCTGGAGCTGCTGGGCGAGTTCCCCGCGCCGCAGCTCAAGACCATGCTCAACCTGTTCCTGGTGAGCGCGACCGACCATGGCCTCACGCCCAGCGCCTTGTCGGCGCGGCTGACCCTGCACGGCGCGCCCGAGGCCATGCAGGGCGCCCTGGCGGCGGGATTGCTGGGCGCAGGCAGCCGCTTTCTTGGCGTGATCGAATACGCCGCGCGCTTTCTGCGCGACGCCCTGCCCAAGCAGGATAGCTACACGGACGAGGAACTGCGCCGCTATGCCGAGGAATGCGTCGCGGCCAACAAGGCGGCCAAGCGCAAGATTCCCGGCGTGGGGCATCCCATACACGTGGACGGCGATCCCCGTTGCGAAAAGATGTTCGAGATCGCCAGGGACTGCGGCTATTACGGCAATTACTCGCGCTTTGCCGTCGAGTTGGCCGCGGCGGCCGCCCGCCAGTCGGGCCGCAAGATTCCGCTGAATGCCACCGGGGCCAAGGGCGCCATCGTGCTCGATATGGGCCTGACGCCAGAGTTGGGCAAGGCCTTGACGATGATCGGCCGTTCGGTGGGCCTGATGGCGCACATCATCGAGGAACAGAAGAATCCCATCGCCCAGAAGGTGTGGGACATGGCCGCCGGCAACGAGTGACGCGTCTGCCGGCCCCGGGGTCAATCCCGGTCCGGCGCGCCCAGCGGGAACAGCGGCCGGTACGGCCGCGCTTCTTCCACGGCCCGCGCGAACGATGGACGCGCAAGCAGCCGCGCCCGATAAGCGCGCAGCACCGGATACGATTCGGCGATGCGGTGCGTCCAGTCGCCATAGAACAGCGAGGGCGCGGCGGCGCAGTCCGCCAGGGTAAAGTCCTCGCCAGCCGCCCAGGTCTTGCCGGCCAGATGCGTTTCGAGCCATGCATAGGCGACTTCCAGCTTTTCCACCGCCAGGGCCAGCGTTTCCCGCCGCTTGTTCTCGTCGCCCGAGAGCGCGCCACCTACCGCATGCTGCGTCCAGTTCATGACGTGCAGGTCGAAGAACCGATCCAGGAAGCGCACCTGCAGCGCCGCCCTGGGATCGGCGGGCAGCAGGCGCTGCGGCCCGGGATGATGCAGTTGCAGATGCTCGATGATGATGCTGGTCTCGGCGATGTTGCGGCCGCCGTCTTCCAGCAGCGGGAACTTGTGCAGGGGCCAGCGGCGCAGCCATTCGGCCGCGTGCTCTGGCGTGTCGGGGCCGATGCAGCGGAACTCGAATGGAGTGCCGTTTTCGTACAGCGCGATCAGCACCTTCTGCGTGTAGGAGGAGAAGGGATGGCCGTAAAGGGCGAGCGACATGGCGGGGGTCTCCGGGCGGAATCGCGATGGACGACGCCTAGCGTCGCCGAGACGAGAAACAATCGCAACAAATAATTTCAAACCTTTTGTGTCAGCGATCCGAGCGCCCATGCGAGGCGGCGCGGCAGTACGGGGGGCCGCGGCTCCCGCCGTTATTGGCCTGGCGGCTGCGAGGCATGGCCGGGCGCTTGCGCGGGTCCGCATGAACGCCGGATCGGAGCCGGCCGGCGTGTGTTTCAGCCGCTATGCAAGGATTGCGATCTGGCCCCGAGCCAGTAGTATGCGCGCTCAACCGACCGATCCCGCTCATACCAAGGACTGATCCATGACCCTGACGCGTCCGCGACTTGCCCTGTCCGCCCTGGCGCTCGCGCTGGCCCTGTCTGGCTGCGCGCCTCATCCGTTCCTGAGCGCCGAAGGCACCAGGAACGATCCGCGCTATGCCCAGCTGCTGGACCTGATCGACGCGGCGCTGAAGGACGATATGGCCGTGGTGCTGGTGGCCGACATCATGCCGCATCGTTCGCTGAGCGACGCGTTGGAAATGACCAAATGGACCTCGCGCGTCATCTGGATGTACGAAAAGGATCCGCGCATAACTTTCAGCCGCGGCTTTCAGACCAACTCGCTACAACGGGACAAGAAGACGACCTATCTGTTCCAGGCCTTCGAGGTGCATATCCTGCCGCCGGGCAAATATCTGCTGACCGGTGGCGACGACTACAAGCTGAATGCCTTGCTTGACCAGGTCGGCGCTGCGAGCGGCAAGGAGGGTTCGGGCCGCGGCGCCAACGGCACCGCCTATCTGTCGCCCGAGCTCTATCGCGAGTTCTACCGGGAAACCAACTGGCGCGACGCTACCTATGGCACCGAGACCAAGACGCGCACGGTCTGCACCGCCGTGCACGCGGCTTCGGGCGCCTGCGTGAGCTGGGGCGAGCAGCAATACAGCGAGACCACGCAGCTCGGTGCGGCCGGCTATCGCGAAGAGACCGATTCCCGCGATATCCCCGCGATCAAGGTGCAGGCCCGCATCCCGCCGCAGCAGGCGCTGGCAAGTTTTACGCTCAAGGGCGGCCAACTGGTGCTGAGCCAGCGCATGCACCTGAAGACGCCGAGCTACAAGTACCGGCAGTCCGCCTGCCGCGCGGTCGATCCGAAGATGATCGAATGCCCGCTCGAAGATCTGACCGTCTATACGCGTCCAGCGCCCATGGAATTCACGCAGAAGTACATCGAGCGGCTTGAGAACGTAAGCGCGGAACACCGTCAGCTTCTGGCCAGGATGACACCAATGCAGATCACGCCCTTGGGCAAGCAGGGCATGGAAGACCCGATCTGGGGTGTGCCGCTGTCGCTGCGCAAGGGCAAGTAGGCGACGAGCCTCGGGGGGCGCTGGAAGGGCCGCCCGTCATCGTAGAGAACAGGGCGGGCGCTGGCGGATTGACAGGCAAAATCCGCTTCCCGATCCAGAGCGGAACTGGAATTAGCGTTATCCTGCCGCCAGACTAGATCGTCGGCTGCCATGCCTACCGGGATGGCGCCGATGCCGCGACCGGCGAGGACTGCGCACTTGAAGCAAATCCGGCACTACCTGTTTGGCATCATCGTCTCCTTCCTGCTGGCGGGACTGCTGGCGTTCCTGGGCATCGTGTTCGTCTCCAGCCCCAATCTGGGCTGGGGCGCGCAGGCGCTGTTGAGCTATGGCGTGTTGTTCGGCGGGCCTCTGGCCCTGGTGCTGGCGCTGTGCTGGATCATCTACATGGTGCGCGATAAAGGCCAGGTGCCGGGGCGCGTCCACGCGTTGATGTTCCTGCCTACGGTGTTGGCACTCGCCATCGTGCCCGTCAGCGACTCCATCGAGCAGGGCAGGTGGGACCGTTTCCAGGCGTCGCACCCAGCGATCGAGGAAGCGCACGTCAATCTGAGCGGGCGCACGATCTGGACGGACAGGCGCGGCGGGAGCGTGTCGTCGGGCTCGTCGCCGTACCTGGAGCCCGGGTCGGTGGCGCAATACATGTTTTCGCGCTTTCGCCGCTATCCGAACCAGGGGGCCGCGGCCAGCGAGAATTTCCCCTACGACGGCGCGCGCCTGAAGGACGGCGTGGATCGCTACGTGTACTCCAGCCAGGACGGAACGCCAGGCGCGTCCGTGCCGCTGAAACGCCTGCCGTATCCGGATATGGGCAAGCTGCCCTCGGCGTCCGCGCAGGGCGAAGCGGAACTGGTGGTTTATCACTATTACCACTATGCCGATCACGTCGAGGTGGCGCCGGGCATCGCGCGCTTCGCTGGCACCACCGACGACCGGATGGAGGCGGCCGGGATGCCCGGGGTGGCGATTTTCAGCCTGCAGAACCTGACGCCGCAGACCATCGCCCGGGTGGAGATCAACGGCCAGGCCTATGACATGGGCTCGCAGGCGGCGCGCAGCGTGCTGCGGCAGCCTTGCGATCCGGTGCGTGGCGGTAGCCCGGTCCTGCTCGATCTGGAGCAGCCCTTGCGGGTGCGTTGGCAGACGCTGGAAGAACCCGGGACCTGGCGGGAGGCGATAGTGAGCGTGCCGGCCTTCAGCGCGGCGAGCGGCAAGGACCCAGGCAAGGGCCTGCTGCGCGTGCGGCTGTACTTCCTGCCGGATGAGACGGTGGCTGCCGAACGCTACAGGGAGATCCGCGCGCGCGGCGAACTCTCCGTCCGCGCTACCGGCCTGCCCGCCGCCGCGCAAGCCTATACGGGCTGCGGCGGCGCGTATTCCGGCTACAACCCGAAGACGGTGAAGCTGCTGGGCAACTGAGGCCTGCGCGCGCTACACGTCTTCGATGCGCTGCGAGGGCGCAAGGGGCGTACCGAGGTCCAGCATGGCGTAGATCCGCTGCGTGAAACGCTGCCGCCGCGTGGGCCTGCCCATGCGCCAGCGCGTGTCCAGCCATAGCAGGGGCAGGGCGAAGCCCAGCCACACGATGAAGAAGAGCGCCAGCAGGAAGACGGCCAGTTCGGGAAAGTCCCGGAACGAACCGTCGTCCGGTCCGGCGAAAAACTGCAGGCCGACCACGAACAGCCAGGCCGTCAGCATCAACGCGCCTATCAGCTTGAGCAGGCGCGCGCGCTGGCTCATGCCCACGCGGATAGGCGTGTCCCTGCCTAGCTCGCCGCCGTAGTAGCGGTGGCACATATAGCAGCGGCCATCTTCCAGATTGCGCAGCGCATAGACGGCGCGCCGGCCATCCTGGTGGGCGGAGGCCGTGCGCACTGCCAATTCGACGCGGTCGTCCTCGGCCAGGAAGGGCAGCGCGTCGCCGAACGCTTCCTGGGCGATCATCGCGTAGTCCACGCCGTTGACCGTGTAGCGGTAGATGCCATAGTTCGGCCCTTTGTGAACCTGGCGCATCTCATGCGTGAGGCCGGTAAGGCGGCCCCGCACGTACCCGATGGGTGGTTCGCCCTCGTCCTGCGTCGATAGCGGCTCCAGGCGTGGCGGCTCGGGCGGCGGGGCAGGTATGCCGGCAACCGGCTTTTGCTTGGGATCGAAAAGCGCTTCGGTTGCCAGGATCAGCGGGCGGTGGCGGCGGTTGTGCCAGAGGCCGTGCATGGCCGAACCCGCCACTACCAGCGCCACCAGGGCGACGACCAGCGAGAAGACCATCAGGAACACGCGTGTGAGGCTGGCGATGCCGAGCAGCCAAGCCAGCCACACGAACGCCGCGCAGACCGCGCCGCCGATGACGACCTCGCGCCAGCCGCGCCGTTTCAGGGTTTGGTAGTAGCGCGGCGGGATGGGCTCTCCACGCGCCGGAACCGCCCAGGAGAAGACGGCCGGCCCCTCTTCGCCGTCCATCACACCCAGGCGCGCCGGCATGCCCTGCTGATGCAGGCGCTGCAATTGATTGATCTGCGGCGCTTCCAGCCCGGCGGCGATCACGCTTTCTGTTCCTACGCGCAGGAACGCATCGTGCCGCACGAGCGGCACCGCGAGGCGGATCTGGTCGATGGTTCCTTCGAGTATGCGGGCGGAGGGCTGCGCCATGACGGGGTTGGAGGATGAAAACCGTCAAGGATAGCGTAGCCGCCTGCGTGAGCTACCAAGCGTCCGGCAAAGTCCCAGGCCCTTCATGCGTGGGGAAATGCGGCAGCACTTCCTCCGCCAGTTCCTGCAGCACGTCCGCCGCGGGCCGTTGCGAGAACTGGATGCCCAGCGCGGCGTGATTGACGCCGGCCTCCTGCCATTCTTCCAGCAACGCGATCAAGCCTTTCCTGCCCGTGCGCAGCACGAAGCCGTTATGCAAGGGCGTGCGGGGATGGTCGGGGTCTTCGGCCAGGTCCAGCCATTCATTGGTCATGTGCGGCCGGAAGCCGCCGTCGGGAATCTGGGCGCGCCAGGCGCGGATCTTGGCCCCCAGGCGCTTGGGTCCTGTCGATGTATCGGTGGCGTCGGGATAGGTCAGCCAGCCATCGGCGTGTTCGGCGATCCACGGCAGCGACTGCCCCGACGAACCGGTGACGATGAGCGGAATGACGCCCGCGGCGGGCTTGGGCAGGAATTCCGCGTTGCTGAAGCGCCCCAGCGGCGAATCGATCTCCAGGCGTCCTGGGCGCATCAACTGACGGAAGTACGAAACCGCCTCGGCGAAACGCGCAGCGCGTTCGTCGTGATTCAGCCCATAGGCAGGAAACTCGACCGGACGGTCTCCCGACGCAATCCCCAGCACCAGCCGGCCGCCCGACAATTGGTCGATGGTTGTCGCCGCCTTGGCCAGATCGATGGGGGGGCGCAGGGAAAAGATCGCGCTGCCCGTGGCCAGTGCAATCTTCTTCGTTTGCGCCGCCAGAAAGGCCAGGTAGGTGAACGGATCGAAGACCTGGCCGGCATCGCCGAACGAAGGGGAGTACAAGGGTACGTCGCGCACCCAGACGGCGGCAAACTCCTGCCGGTCGATCTGCCGCACAAGTTCGGCCTGCCCCGCAAGGACCGCCATGCTGCCTTCATAGAAGCGCAGCGGCAGGAAGATGCCCAGCGTCAGGCGGTCGGGCGCGAACATCCGCCGATAGCCGGGGTGCGCGGAAAAAGCGAAGTACGACGCTCCCGTCGTGCCATGGAGAGAGAGGGTGGTGTCCATTCCGACTGTCCTTGTTTCCTTCAAGCGCCCGTTGCCGGCGCGGGCAGGGTGATGCCTTTGGCGACCGCGGGCCGCGCTGCCACGCGTTCGTGCCATGCGCTCAGGTGCCGGTGATGGCTGAAATCGAAATCGATGATCCGTGCGATGTGGCTCCAGCCGAAATGCGCGATATCGGCGATGGAGTAGGCGTCGCCGGCAAGGTAGGGCTGATCGGCCAGCCTGCGGTCCAGCACCGCGAGCGCATCCTCGGTCAGGCGCTGGTAGCGTTCGAGCGCGGCGGGGTTGCGCGCCTTGTCGAACACCTCGAAGTTCACGCGTTGCCCGATGATGGGACCGACGCTGCTGGAATGGAATTGCAGCCACTTGATCGCTTCCCAGCGGCCTTGGATGTCCGTGGGCAGCAGCCTCCCGGTCTTTTCCGCGAGATACAGCAGTATGGCCGCCGATTCGAACAGCGCCACGCCGGTTTCATCATCGGTCAGTACCGGAATGCGGCCGTGCGGATTCAGGGCCAGAAAATCCGGCTGGCGGTGCTCGCCCTGCGCGATGCGCACATGGTGCAGGCGGTAGGGCAGTTCCAGTTCTTCCAGCGCGATGGTGGCCTTGTAGCCATTGGGAGAACTATCGGTGTATAGATTCAGCATGGGCTTGCTCATTTAAGATTAGCTAAATATTCAGGATCCGCGGCGGCATTGAAATTTTCTTTGTTGAGCGGGATCCGGTACAGCGATCATTTCTCACTTTTAAATTTAGGAAATCTAAAATGACGGCAACGCTTCCCCTGCAGGCGCTGCGCACTTTTGTCGAGGTAAGCCAGCGCGGCAGCATCACCGCGGCGGCGCAGGCCTTGCATGTCACGCCGGGCGCCGTCAGCCAGCAGATCCGGCTGCTGGAGGACCGGCTCGGCATCGCCCTGCTGGTGCGCGAACGCCACGGCATGCGCATGACGGAGGCGGGCGCCGAGGCGTATCCGATGCTTAGCGCGGCGTTCGCGCAGATCGACAAGGCAGTGGACATGCTGGCCGCGAAGCAGGCGCGGCAAAGCCTGACCGTCAGCACCGTGGCGACGTTCGCGGCGTCTTGGCTGGTTCCACGCCTGGGGCGGTTCAAGGAACGGCATCCGCACATCGAAATCCGGGTAGAGGCGACGCCTGCCCTGGTCGATCTGCGGCGCGACCACGTCGATGTCGCCCTGCGCCACGGGCTGGGCGACTATCCGGGACTGGATGTGGTGCCGCTGATGGCGCCGGTGCTCGTGCCGGTGGCCGCGCCAGGCTTCGCAGCGGCGCTGGCCGAACCGGCGGACTGCCTGGATTACCCGCTGCTGCACGATGCGGACCGCGCCGATTGGCCGCTGTGGCTAAGCGCGCATGGCGTGGCCCAGGATGCCCGGGCGCAGCGCGGCAATGCGTTCGATGACGATTTCCTGCTGATCCGGGCGGCGGAAGCGGGCCAGGGACTTGCGCTGGTGCCCGCCGCGCACGCGCAGGAAGAGATCGCGGCCGGACGCCTGGTCCAGGCGCTGGACAAGCCCTGGCCCGCGAGGTTCGCCTACTACGCCGTCAGCAGGCCCGGCGCGGTCCAGCGTCCGGAAGTCCGCGCCTTCATCGACTGGATCGTCGAGGAGGCCAGAACGTGACCGCTACGGCTGCTTACGCGGCAAGGAGCTTTCAAGCCTGGAAGCGCCGCGCAGCCTGAAACAGCTGGCGCTCGCTGCCCGCGCGACCCAGCAGTTCCAGGCCGACGGGTATTCCGCTGGGCGTGAAGCCGATGGGCACGCTCAAGGCCGGCAGCCCGGTCACCGCCGCGAGCAGCCCATTGCCGCCGCGCTGGGCCTGGCCCAGCAGTGCCGGCGCGCCACGCACGCTGGGATAGGCCAGCAGGTCCAGCTGGCCTTGGTCCATGGCAGTCAACAATTCGTCGCGCAGCGCCTGGGCGCGGGCCAGCACCGCGAGGCGCGCGCTGCCGTCGGGATCGCGCAGCGCATCGCGCTCGCGCAGCAGCGGCGCCACTTCCGGGTGGGGATAGCCGCCGTCCAGGATGTCGGTCAGGCTGCGCACAGGCAGACCCGCATCGCGCAGGCACAGGGCCAGCGCGTCGCGGAATTCATGGCCGGTGACGTTGGCGGAGGTCAGGCGCGCGTCTTCCAGCGCCAGCGCGACAGGCTGGATCTGTGCGCCCTCGGCTTGCCAACCGGCGAGCGCCGCGCGGACGTGGCGCGACACCTCCAGTTCCGCGCCGGCTGGGCCGAAGAATGCTTCCAGCGTGCCGATGCGCCAGGCCCGGTCCGCGCCGCGCGCGTCTTCGCCTTGTCCCGCCATCACCGACCACAGGGCTGAGATATCAGCAAGGCTGCGGGCCATCGGGCCGACCGTGTCGAGCGTCGGCGACAGCGGCACCACGCCGGCGTTGCTGTAGCGTCCGGCCGTGGGCCGCAGGCCCCAGACCTGGTTGAAGGCCGCGGGGATGCGGATCGAGCCGCTGGTGTCGGTGCCTATCGCGGCCGCCGCGAAGCTGGACGCCACCGCGACGGCGCTACCGCCGCTGGATCCGCCGGGAACGCGGGCGGCGTCGTAGGCGTTGCGCGTGCGGCCGGATAGTGAAGAAACGTTGGTGATGCCGCAGGCCAGTTCGTGCATCGTGGTCTTGCCCAGCACCACGGCGCCGGCTTCGCGCAGCCGGCGCACGACGTCGGCGTCGCGCTGCGGGCGGCGGCCGGCCAGCGCGAGCGAGCCAGCGGTGGCGGGCATGCCCACGGTATCGATGTTGTCCTTGAGCAGAAGGGGAATGCCGTGCAGCGGCCCCAGCGCCGCCCCGCGCTGTCTTTCCCTGTCCCGATCGGCGGCCTCGGCCAGCGCCTGGCTGTTCAGCGCGATGACCGCGTTGAGCGCTGGCCCGGCCTGGTCGTGCGCGGCGATGCGCGCCAGGTAGGCGCGCACCAGGTCCATGGCGCTGAGCGCGCCCGCTGCCATGGCCGACCGCAGCTCGGCGATGCCGCGGCCAAAGACCGGGTCGCTGCCCGGCAGAGGACCCGCCAGCAGGCGCGGCGCGCTCATCGGAAGTGGCACGCCACCCAGTGCTGCCCGGCGTCCGAGCCGTCTGGCCGCTGGGTCAGGACCGGCTGCTTCTCCTTGCACACTGGCTGCGCCAGCGGGCAGCGCGTGTGGAAGCGGCAGCCGCTGGGAGGATTCGCCGGGCTGGGCGGATCGCCCTGCAGCAGCTTGCGCTGCGCGGGCTTGTGCGGATCGGGAACCGGGACGGCCGACAGCAGGATTTCCGTGTACGGGTGCAGCGGGCGCGAGAACAGCGTGTCGCGGTCGGCGACCTCGACGATGCGGCCCAGGTACATCACCGCCACGCGATGGCTGATGTGGCGCACCACCGCCAGGTCATGCGCGACGAACAGGTAGGCGATGCCCATCTCTTCCTGCAGGTCCATCAGCAGGTTGATTACCTGCGCCTGCACCGACACGTCCAGCGCGGACACCGGTTCGTCGCACACGATCAGCTTGGGCCGCAGGGCCAGCGCCCGCGCGATGCCCAGGCGCTGCCGCTGGCCGCCGGAGAACTCGTGCGGGAACTTCTTCATCGCCTCCGGACGCAGGCCGACCTTGGAGAACAGCCAGGCGATCTCATCGGCGCGTGACCGGCCGCCCGAGGCCGGGAAGTTCTGCAGCGGTTCGCCGACGATGTCGCCTGCCGTCAGCCGTGGATTCAGCGACGCGTACGGATCCTGGAAGATGATCTGCATGTCGCGCCGGCGGCTGCGCATCTGCTCGGCCGACAGCGCCAGGATTTCCTCGCCTTCCAGCCGCACGGATCCCGAGGTCGGCTGGATCAGGCGCAGCACGGACTTGCCGGTGGTGGTCTTGCCGCAGCCGGATTCGCCCACCAGCGCCAGGGTCTCGCCGCGGGCGACAGAGAACGACACGCCGTCCACGGCCTGGATGACCTTGCGGCGCGGCTTGAACCAGCCGCCCGCGCCGGGATAGTGCATCTTCAGGTCGCGCACTTCCAGCAAGGGCGTGGCCGGGGCGGCGGGCTGGTTGCGGGCGCTCATGCTTGGACTCCAGTCAGGGCGGCGCCGGGGGGCGTCGAAGCGGCCGCCTGCGGGGCCGGTTGCGCGGCGACGCGCGCCGCTTCGTGGCAGGCGACCACGTGGTCGCTGCCATGTTCCAGCAATTGCGGCGCTTCGGCCCGGCAGCGGTCGGTGGCGTAGGCGCAGCGCGGCGCGAAGCTGCAGCCTTTGCCCAGCTCGCTGGGCGCGGGCACCATGCCGGGGATCTCGGCCAGGCGTTGCGTCGACGCGTTCATCGACGGCATCGACGCCATCAGCGCCCGCGTGTACGGATGCAGGGGGCGGTCGAACAGTTCGGTGACGGGCGCTTCTTCCACCTTGCGGCCTGCGTACATCACGGCCACGCGGTCGCAGCATTCGGCCACCACGCCCAGGTCGTGGGTGATCAGCACGATGCCCATGCCCAAGCTCTGCTGCAGGCTGCGCAGCAGGTCCACGATCTGCGCCTGGATGGTCACGTCCAGCGCCGTGGTCGGTTCGTCGGCGATCAGCACTTCGGGATTACAGGCCAGGGCCAGCGCAATCATCACGCGCTGCCGCATGCCGCCGGAAAGCTGGTAGGGGTACTCGTGCACGCGCCGCTCGGGTTCCGCGATCTGCACCAGGCGCAGCATTTCCTCGGCGCGGCGGTAGGCCTCGCGGCGGCCGAGCTTTTGATGCAGCATCACCGTTTCCGCGATCTGCCGGCCCACTGTCAGCACGGGGTTCAGCGAGGTCATCGGTTCCTGGAAGATCATCGAGATCCGGTTGCCGCGGATCTGGCGCATCTGCTTTTCGGTCAGGCCCAGCAGGTCGGTGCCGCGGTAGCGGATCTGGCCGCCGGCATAGCGCCCGGGCGGCGTCGGGATCAGCCGCAGGATGGACAGCGCGGTGACGCTCTTGCCGCAGCCGGACTCGCCGACCACGCCCAGCGTGCGGCCTGCCCGCACCTGGTAGGACACGCCGTCCACCGAGCGCACGGTGCCGGACACGGTATCGAAGTAGGTGCGCAGGTTGTCGACTTCGAGCAGCACATCGCCAGGGGCGACGGCGGCGGGAGAGATTGCCATGGCGTGCTCCTAGCGTTGGTTGGTCAGGCGGGGGTCGAGCGCGTCGCGCAGGCCGTCGCCCATCAGGTTGATCGCCAGCACGGTGACGGCCAGCAGGATGCCCGGATACAGGATGGTGTAGAACGCCACCGCCACGTAGTTGCGGGCGTCGGCCATCATGTTGCCCCAGCTGGGCACCTGGGCCGGCACGCCTACGCCCAGGAACGACAGCACCGCTTCGGTCAGCACCGCGGTGGCGGCAATGAACGTGGCCTGCACCACCAGCGGCGTGACCATGTTGGGCAGCACATGGCGCCGCAGGATCACCGGCAGGCGCGTGCCCACGGCGTGGGCGGCTTCGACGTAAAGCTGTTCGCGCAGCGTCAGCGCCAGCGAACGCACCAGGCGCACCACGCGCGGTACCTGCGGAATGGCGATCGCGATGATCACCGTGGTCAGGCTGGCGCGGATCACCGCCATCAGGGCGATGGCCAGCAGGATGTCGGGAATGGCCATCATGCCGTCCATGATGCGCATGATGATCGCGTCGGCCCAGCGCACGAAGCCCGCCATCAGGCCCAGCACCACGCCGACCGCGGTCGCGATCAGCGCCACCACGATGGCCACCACGAGCGACACGCGGCCGCCCCACACCACGCGGCTGAACACGTCGCGGCCCAGCGCGTCGGTGCCGAAGTAATGTTCGGCCGACGGCGGCTTCATGCGTTGCAGCGGATTGATGCTGATAGGGTTGTGCGTGGCGATCCAGGGCGCGGCGATGGCCAGGCCCGCCACGATCAACAGCAGCGCCAGGCCCAGGATCAGGGTGGGGTGCTTGCGTATCCAGCGCCAGCGGCGGCCGCTGGCGCTGAGCGCCTCGTGCAGCACCACGGGCGGGCTGGTGGAAATCGAGCTTTCTGACATGATTCTTTCCTGCGGCGGCTCAGTAACGGATGCGAGGATCGAACAGCCGGTAGCTGAGGTCGATCAGCAGATTGATCAGCACGTAGGTGCCGGCCGATAGCAGCAGCACGCTCTGGATCACCGGATAGTCATGGTGCTGGACCGCGTCGATGACCAGCCGGCCGATGCCGGGAATGGCGAACACAGTCTCGGTCACGACCACGCCGCCGATCAGCAGCGCGATGCCCACGCCCACCGTGGTGGCAATCGGGATGGCGGCATTGCGCAGCGCGTGCTCCAGCACGGGCAGCACCGCCAGGCCCTTGGCGCGCGCCGTGCGGATGTAGTCCTCGTGCAGCACTTCCACCACGGTCGCGCGGGTCATGCGGGTGATCAGCGCGATGTACACCAGCGCCAGGTTGATACAGGGCAGGGTCAGGTTGCGCAGCCACGGGCCCACGCCCTCGGACAGGCTGACATAGCCCTGCACCGGCAGCCATTGCAGCTTGATGGCGAAGCCGTAGATCAGCAGGTAGCCGACCAGGAACACCGGCACCGAGAACGCCAGCACGGCGAACAGCATCACCAGGCGGTCGATCCAGGTGCCGGCGCGGTAGGCGGCCAGCACGCCCAGCGGCACGGCCACGATGATGGAGACCAGCATCGTGAGCGCGGCAATGGACAACGTGGGTTCCACCCGCTGCGCCAGCAGCTGCGTCACGGGCACGTGGGTGAAGATGGACGTGCCCAGGTCGCCTTGCAGCAGCTTGCCCGCCCACAGCCCGAACTGCCGCCACAGCGGCTCGTCCAGGCCCAGCGCCACGCGCAGCTTGGCGATGTCGTCGGCGGAGGCGAAATCCCCGGCGATGAGCGCCGCCGGGTCTCCCGGCGACAGGTGGATCAGCAGGAAGACGATCACCGCCACCACTGCCATGACAGGCACGATGGCAAGCACTCGCCGGATGATGTAACCCATGGTTGTCTCGCGTATCGATTAGGCTGGCTGCGGATTACTTGTCCAGCACCCACAGGTTCGGCAGGCTCCAGATCTTTTCCGCATTCTTCAGGCTGTTGTGCGAGGCGAATGCCCGCGAATACTGGCCCACCGAGATCGCGGGGAAAGCTTCATAGGCGCGCTCCTGGAACTGGTCCAGCACGCGCTTGCGCTCGTCCGAGCTGGTGGCCGCGATCCACTGGGCGCGCAGTTCGTCCAGCTTCTTGTCGCAGGGCCAGCCCGGCAGGCTGTTGCCGCACACCGCGCCCAGGTAGGTGTTGCTGATGGGCGAGTCGACGTTGAACTCGGAAGCGGCCGACAGGAAGATGTTCCAGCCGCCCTTGTCGATGGGTTCCTTGCGGGCCCGGCGGGCGGTCAGCGTGGCCCAGTCCATGGACTGGATGTCGAGGCTGACGCCGATGTCCTGCAGCGCCTGGATGGCGACCAGCGTGGCGGAGTTCAGGTAGGCCAGGTCGGTGGGCAGCAGGATCGCGACCTTCTCGCCCTTGTATCCGGCTTCGGCCAGCAACTTCTTGGCCAGCGCGGGATCGGGCTTGGCGTAGGGCGCCGCGCCGGCGGTGGTGTCGTTGGGGCCGCCGCAGATGAAGACCGTGGCGCAGTACTTCATGCGCAGGTCGTCCGGGTAGCCCATGGCGGCGGTGAACTTGTCCTGGTCCACCAGGTGGGCCACGGCCTGGCGCGCCTTCTCGTTGTTGAACGGCGGCATGGACTGGTTCAGGATGATGTAGCCTTGGGCGCGCTCCATCACGCCGATCTTGACGTTCTTGTTGCCGCGCAAGGCGTCGATGTAGTCCGCCGGCGCCTGTTCGATCATGTCGACTTCGCCGTTGGTCAGCGCGGCCGTGGCGCTGTTGGAATCGGGCAGCACGCGCCATTCCACGCGCGGGATGTGCGGGGTCTTGTTGCCGGCCAGGCCGTCGGCCTGGGCCTTGGGGCCGACGTAGTTCGGATTCTGCTCGAACACGATCTTGCTGCCGGGCACCCATTCGGCGCGCTTGAAGAGGTAAGGGCCGGAACCTACGACCTCGGTCAGCGGGCGGTCGGCCGGCTGCGAGGCCAGGCGCTGGGGCAGGATGAACGCGGGGTAGCTGGACACCTTCGCCAGGCCTTCGAGCACCAGGTCGAACGGCTGGTCCAGCGTCAGCTTGAAGGTGTTGGCGTCCACGGCTTCCCACTTGCCACCGGCGCGCGTGATGGCCTGGCCGATGTTGTCGCGCGCGGACCAGCGCTGCAGCGACGCGATCACGTCGGCGGTGGTCAGCGCCTGGCCGTCGCTGAACTTCAGGCCAGGCAGCAGCGTGAAGGTCCAGGTCTTCTTGTCGTCGCTGGCCGAATACTTTTCTACCATCTGCGGCTGCGGCTTGCTGTGCGAGTCCATCGCGAACAGCGTGTCATACACCATGTAGCCGAAGTTGCGCGTGATGTAGGCGGTGGTGAAGGTCGGATCCAGCACCTTCAGGTCGGCGTGCGGCACGATGCGCAGGGTCTTGGCCTGCTGCGCGTGCGCCGGCGCGGCGCCAAGGGTGAAGGCCAGGCCGAGGGTGGCCGTCGAGAACAGGCAAAGCAGGCGTTTTTTCATCGCGCTAGGCTCCCATCTTGTTGGTGGAGGCGCCGGCGTCCGCGCGCCGGCAGGTTCTTAGAGCGGCCACTTGGGCAGCCGGATATTGCGGTACGTGAGCGTTTTCCAGTCGGGCGTGGCGACGCCCTTGCCGCCGACATAGATGATGTGGCGCGCGACTTTCGAGAACGAGGCATGGAAGTGCTGCGCGGACTTGACCACCACGATCTTCCTGGAAGAAAGATCGCAGCCCAGCTGCGTGAACAGGTCCATGTTGATGGCCTGGTTGCGCAGTGAGGTCAGCACGATCTCGATGCCCTGGGTCTCGACCAGCGCGCAGTCCCCCATCGCTGCCGGCGCGCCGGACAGGCCCGTCATGATCATGTCGGCCTGGATGGCCTTGACCGTGCAGCGCAGGTCCAGAGGGTCGCCGGACAAGGGACCGACCTTGCCGCCAATGCGCAGGTCCAGCACCGCGCCGGGACCGGCGTCGAACGCAATGCGCGCCGAAACCGGATCCCACATGGGACCCAGCGCCGCGTTCGTCACGCCGCGTTCCAGCATGCGGCTCAGGACAAACGTGGCGTCGCCGGGCGCGCCGCTGCCGGGATTGTCGGGCCGGTCGGCCAGCACCACCGGACCGTCGCCGAAGGCCAGCGCTTCGTCCAGCGCCAGGTCCACGCTGCGGTAGGGCACCATGAGCTGCTCGCGCATGCCGATGAGTTCATCGGCCAGGCGGCGCGCCAGCGCTTGCGCGGCGCTAGCGTCGCCATCGGCGTAGACCAGCACCTTGGTGCCCATTTCCGGCACGTCGCCGGTGGCGAAGCCTTGCGCCGCCGAGATCGACAGGATGCCGTCGCGGCCTTCCAGCGCCTTGATGCGGCTGACGAAGCCCTGCGCCGGTTCGCGCGTGGTGTGCATGGGCACGATCATGTCGCAGTCGACCAACGCCGCGACGGGTCGCGTGCGGCCGGCCTGCGCGTCCAGGCACAAGGCCAGCAGGTCTTCCGCGCGTTCACGGATGTCGGTGTGGGGATATTCCTTGAACAGGACCAGCACCGTGGCCTGTTCCACCATCAACGGACTCAGGTGCGCATGGGGATCCAGTTCGGCGCCCACCACCACATCGGGGCCGACGATCTCGCGCACGTGGCGCAGGATGTCGCCCTCGCAGTCGTCGTAGCCGTCGGCCACCATGGCGCCGTGCAGGCCCAGCAACACCATGTCCACCGGCATCGCCGCGCGCAGGTCGGCCAGGATCTGGTCGCGCAGCGTCTCGTAGGCGGCGCGGGTGGTCGTGCCGCCCGGCTGCGCGGACGTGACCAGGCCTTCGGCCAGCGTCCAGCCGGCCTCGCGGCCGCGCTGCCGTGCCACGTACAGCGGCGCGCCTGCAAAGGTCACCGAGTCCGGATGCGTGCCCGCCGGATAGTAGTCGCGGTCCTGGAAGGAGGCGAGGCTGGTGGGCATGGGCGCGAAGGTGTTGGTTTCCGTGCCCAGGCCGGCGCTGAAGATCTTCATGGCCGGGCCTCCGGACAGGCTGCTGCATGCGCCGCGGCGCGCGCGGCGGTCCAGGTCGACGACATAATTTTCCCCTTGTATGGATCGGATGTCCGTCATTGCCGCCACATGAGAGAGGCACTGCGTTCCGTATCGCGGATGATCGGCGGCACACCAGCGAGGCACAAATAGCTAACGTGTTCCCATGGATAACCCAAGGTTATGGTGTGCGCTTTTTCGGGGAAAATCGCGGCGAAAAGCGCGCAGATCGGCTGCTTTTAAGGGAAAACGATAGGCCGGCCGAAAGCCTTTCCGCGCGCATATGAAAGGTTATGGACAGTTCATGATTTGGAATTTGTGGGCGGGTCTGGCGGCGCTCAGAATCTGGAGCTGTTCCTGGCCGGCGGGCAAGCCGCAAGGCCGTCGCCTTTCAACCGCTAGCGGCGCGCCGCGCCCTGGAGTCGCCCCATGCGCATATTCACCGGCGCCCTCGCCACCGAAACCAATACGTTCTCGCCTTTGCCTACCGGCCTCGCAGCGTTCAAGTCGCGCGAGTATCTTCCCGGCGGCACGCATCCCGACCATATGACGTTCTACGCCGGACCGCTATGGGTTGCGCGCCAAGGCGCAAGCGCAGGAGGCTGGACGCGGGTCGAAGGGCTGGTGGCTTCGGCCCAGCCGGGCGGCACCACCACGCGCGCGGCCTACGAAACCTTGCGAGACGAGTTGCTGGCCGACCTGCGCGCGGCGATGCCGGTGGACATGGTGTTGCTGGGCCTGCACGGCGCCATGGTGGCCGACGGCTACGACGACTGCGAGGGCGACATCCTGCGCCGCGTGCGCGAGATCGTCGGCCCCGACGTGGTGGTGGGCGCGGAGCTGGATCCGCACGCGCATCTCACGCCGCTGATGGTGGAGCAGGCCACGGTGCTGGTCTTGTTCAAGGAATATCCCCACACCGATGTACTGGAGCGCGCCGAGGACCTGCTGGCCTTGTGCCTGGACGCGCAGGCCGGGCGCACGCGACCCGTCGCGGCGTTGATCGACTGCGACATGATCGTGCCCATGCACACCACGCGCGAACCGGCGCAGGGCTTCGTCAGCCGCATCAAGGCGCTGGAAGGTCGCGACGGCATCCTGTCGATCTCGGCGGCGCAAGGCTTCGCCACGGGAGACGTGCCGGAAATGGGCACCAAGGTGCTGGTCTACGCCGATGGCGACGCTAGCGCCGCGCAAGCGCTGGCGCGCCGCCTGGCCGATGAACTCATCGGCATGCGCGAGCAGCTCATGGTGCCCTACCGCAGCGTGGACCAGGCGCTGGATGAAGCGCTGGCCCATGGCGACGGGCCGATCGTATTGGCCGACCGTTCGGACAATCCCGGCAGCGGCGCAGCCGGAGACTCCACTTATCTGCTGGCCAGGATGCGCGAGCGCGGCATACGCAATGCCGCCATCGGTCCGTTGTGGGATCCGGTTGCGGCGCGCATTGCGTTCGACGCTGGCCCCGGCGCGGAGCTGGACCTGCGTATCGGCGGCAAGGTCGGTCCGTTGTCCGGCAGCCCCGTGGACGCGCGCTGCCGGGTCGTGGCGACGCATGCGGACATGTACATGACGGGTAACTCCAACACCCGCATCGCCTTGGGCGACTGCGCGCTGGTCGACGTGGACGGCATCCTGGTCGTCCTGGTCTCGCTGCGTACACAGGCCTATCACACGGACCTCTTTACCCAGCTGGGCTGCGACCTGACGGCGCAGCGCCTGATAGTGGTGAAGTCCGCGCACCACTTCCACGCCAGGTACGCGCCCTTGGCCAAGGCGGTGTTGTACGTGGCCGCGCCCGGTTCCGCCAGCCCGGACTGGAGCAGCTTGCCGTACCGCAAGGCCAGGCTGCCGAAATGGCCGATTGCGTAGCGGGATTGCCATTCCGGCAATGGGCCGCGCGGCCGGCCCTCAGCCCTTGGACGGCTTTCTTTCCTGTCCGGGGACGCGCTTCTTGGGCGCGGCGGCGTCGGACCGCGGGGGGCCGTTATCCAGCATGGCGAGCAGGCCGATGATCAGCGCCTGCATGCCCTGGTCCAGTTCCACTTCCATCTCGGATTCTTCCGCCGCGCGTTCCGCCTCCACGACCGGCTCCAGCCCGGCGACCGAATACACCGTGTCGGCCACCGCCATGCCGTGGAAGGCCACCGTCGCCAGCAGGATGCGGGACTGTTCCCTGGAAATTCCGTAGGCCTTGGCGATGTGCCGCTGTTGGTCGTCGATCTTGGCGAGCATGGAAGGCGTTGCAGCCAGCCTGCGGATCACGTAGGGCGTGACGCCTGGGTGCGCCTTGACGAACTCGCGCACGGACGCGGCGAAAGTGGTCAGGTATTCCTTCAGTTCGCCGCGGTCGTTGCTACAGGCTTGCGGTATCTGCCAGCGCTTGAAGATCTCCTCGGCGACCAGGCGCTTGAGTTCCTCCAGGCTGGGCACGTGCTTGTACAGCGCCATATGGCTGACGCCCAGTGCCGCCGCGAGCCCGACGAAGGTGATGTTCGGCAGGCCCATCGCTATGCCGGCATCGGCAATCCGCTCCCGGGTGATGGTGGGAGGGCGTCCCCGCGCTGGTCGGCGCTCTGGCGGTGTCATGGCTGTTCCTGGTTCCTTGGCGTCATTCAGCCTTCACTTTAACCCGGCCCGATTTATTTAGTTTATTGCAATGAAACTAATTCGAGAATTTAGTTTATAGTGATGCAAATAATTATCACCAACATCTGGGTAAGTCGATTTCATGAGCAGTTCAGGAGCAGCCGCGGCCAAGCCTGGGAAACCCGGTCCGCTAGGCTTGGTGCTGGCCCCCGTACGCGGGCAATTGATGGCCGCCGCAGCGCTGGCCGCGGTGGGCACCATGCTTACCCTGGTGCCGCTGGCGGGGATCGCGCACATTGCCCGTATCGTCCTCGCTGGCGCCGAGCCTTCCGCGACCGCTCAAGCCTGGCCAGGAATCTGGTGGACTGTCGTCGCCAGCCTGGCGTGCATGTTCGCCGGCATGGCGCTGATCTCGGCCGGCGAACTGACGGCTCATCTGGCCGATAACCGCCTTACGCATCGACTGCGCCTGGCCGCCGCGCAGCGGCTGTCGCAGGTGCCGCTGGGCTGGTTCACCGGCAGGGCGTCGGGCGAGGTCAAGCAGGCGATGCAGGACGACATCGGCACGCTGCACAGCCTGGCCGCGCATTTCTACACGGCGGTGGGGCGCGCCGCGGGCGCTATTGCGATTTCGGTCATCTACCTGTTCGCGCAGGACTGGCGCATGGCGTTGGCGGCGTTGCTGCCGTTCCCCGGCTTCTTCCTGTTTCTGCGCCGGGCCATGAAGGCCGGCGGGGCGAACATGCAGGAATTCGTCGAGCGGCTTGGGCGCCTCAATGGCGCAACGGTCGAGTTCGTCGGCGGCATCCCCGTGGTCAAGGCATTCGGCGATGCAGGCAAGGCGCATCGCGGCTATCGCGAGGCCGTCGACGCCTTCGCCGAGGCGTTTGCCAGTTTTACCCGTCCGCTGGTGGCGGCGATGGCGCATGCCCATGCAATGGTCGCGCCGGTCACGGTGCTGGGCGTGGTGCTGGGTTTTGGCGCCTTGTTCGTCGGGCTGGACTGGATGGCGCCGGTGGATGTGCTGCCGTTCGCGCTGGTGGCGCCGGGAATATGCGCGCCGGTGCTGTTGCTGCATACGCTGCTGCACGATCTGGGCAGCGCCGCGGGCGCCGCGCAGCGCGTGCAGGCGCTGCTGGAGACGCCGGTGCTGGAACCGCTGGCGCCCGGCCAGGAACAAATCCCCGAGGGCCATGAAGTCCGGTTCGAGAGCGTGGGTTATTCCTATGGCGGGGAGCGCCGGACCCTGTCGGGCATCAGCTTCACGCTGGAACCCGGCACGGTCACCGCCATCGTCGGGCCCTCGGGCGCGGGCAAGTCCACGCTGGCGCGGCTGCTGCTGCGATTCTTCGACCCCGACGAAGGGCGCATCACGCTGGGCGGCGCCGATCTCAGGCGGATCGCGAGCGCGCAGCTCTACCGGCGCGTGGGCTTCGTATTGCAGGAAGTGCGCCTGATCCATGCCAGCGTGCGCGACAACATCGCGCTGGGCCGGCCCTCCGCGACCCTGCAAGAGATCCAGGACGCCGCCCGCACCGCCAATATCCATGAGCGCATCCTGGCGCTGCCGCGCGGCTACGATTCGGTGATCGGCGAGGACGCGCAGCTTTCCGGCGGCGAACTCCAGCGCGCCAGCATTGCGCGCGCCGTGCTGCTGGATCCTCCCGTGCTGGTGCTGGACGAGGCCACGGCGGCGGCCGACGCCGGCAACGAGGCGGCGGTCCAGGGCGCGTTGTCGCGCTTCGCCCGGGGGCGCACGGTGATGGTGATCGCGCACCGGCTGGATACGGTGATGCACGCCGACCGCATTCTGGTCGTCGAGGACGGCGCCGTCGTCGAACAAGGCCGGCATGAGCAGTTGCTGGCGCAAGGCGGCAGTTATGCCCGGCTGTGGGCGCAGGGCGGCTACGAAAGCTCCGATGACAAAGAGGTGGCCGCATGCTGAAGACCTTCATGCTGTTGCTGGGCCAGGACGCGCCTGTCTTGCGCCGCTACGGCTGGATGGCCGTGGCCTACGGAGTGCTTTGCGGGCTGACTATTACCGCGCTGGCGCCGCTGCTCACGCATCTGCTTGAAGCGGACGTGAAGGCTGCCGCCCCGTGGCTGGCCGCGCTGCTGGCCGGGGTAGCGGTCTGCTGGGGCCTGCGGCGCCATGTGGAGCGGGCCGGCGTGCGCGTGGGCGTCGCCATCCTGCAAGACGCCCGCCATCGCCTCGGCGACCATGTGGCCAGCCTGCCCGTGGGTTGGTTCACGCCGCAGAATACGGCTCGTCTCGGGCACGTCGTCACGCAAGGCATGATGTCTGTGGCCCAGCTCCCCGCGCATGTCTTCACGCCCCTCATCGCCGGCGTGGTGACGCCAGCGGTGCTCGTCGTCGCACTGTTTGCGCAGCACTGGCTGTTGGGCCTGATCGCATTGGCGGCGCTGCCGTTGCTGGCAGGCTTGCTGGTGCTCACGGCAAGACTGGCGCGGCGCGCGGATGAGGCTTTCCAGCAGCGCTTTGCCGATGCCAGCCAGCGCATGGTCGAATTCGCCCAGGCCCAGTCGGTGCTGCGCGCGTTCAACGGAGCTGGCGGAGGCACGCGACTGCTCGAACAGGCAGTGGAACAACAGCGCGCGTCCGGGGCGCGGGTGATCTGGCTGTCGGCCGGGGCGGCCGTTCTCAACGTCTGGGCCGTGCAGGCCGTCTTTGCCGTCCTGCTGGCCGCCTCAGCCTGGTGGCTCGACGGCATCCTGGGCAACCCGCTGGCAACCGGACAGATCGTGGCCGCGATCGTCGCGCTGATGCTTGCGGTCCGCTATATCGATGCGTTGCTGGAGGTGGTCGGCTATGGGGAGGTGCTGCGCGGCGCGCGCGGGCAACTCGACGCCATCGAAGCGCTGTATGCCGTCCCGCCGCTGCCGGAGTCCGATGCGCCGCAGGAACCGCGCGATGCTTCGATCGAATTGCGCAATGTGCATTTCCGCTACGCGGATCACGCGCCCGAGGTGCTGCAAGGTGTGAATCTGCGTATCGAACCGGGCAGCATGGTTGCCCTGGTTGGCGCGTCCGGCTCCGGCAAGACCACGCTGGCGCGGCTGATTGCGCGTTTCTTCGACGTGAACCAGGGCGGCGTGCTGGTCGGTGGCGTGGACGTGCGGCAGATTTCCAGCTTGAGGCTGGCCGGCCAGATCAGCCAGGTCTTCCAGGACAACTATCTGTTCACGGGATCCATCGCCGAAAACATCCGCGCCGGCAGGCCGGGCTGCAGCGATGCCGAGTTGATGGATGTCGCCAAACAGGCCGGCGTGGACGGCATCGCCGCGCGCCTGCCGCAAGGGCTGGACACACCGGTAGGCGAGGGCGGCGCGCGGCTGTCCGGCGGCGAACGCCAACGCATCGCCGTCGCCCGCGCGCTGCTCAACCCTGCGCCCATCATGCTGGTGGACGAGGCGACCGCGGCGCTGGACGCGGAGAACCAGGCCATCATCACCGGGACGCTGGCGCGGCTGCGCGGGAAGCGCACGCTGGTGGTGATCGCGCACCAGCTTTCCACCGTGGCGATGGCCGACCAGATCGTGGTGATCGAGGACGGACGGATCGCCGAGCAAGGCACGCCCGCAGCTT
This sequence comes from Achromobacter aegrifaciens, assembly GCF_902859735.1. Lineage (GTDB taxonomy): Bacteria > Pseudomonadota > Gammaproteobacteria > Burkholderiales > Burkholderiaceae_B > Achromobacter > Achromobacter aegrifaciens. Next base: position 1,075,151 of record NZ_CADIJY010000001.1, read on the forward strand.
TGCGTGAGAGCCAGGGGCGGTACGCGCAGTTCCTGGATCAGCGCAAGGCTGCCCGCGGCTGGCGCATTGCAGGGGCGCACGCCTGATGCGTGCCAGCCTGGTCGGCCTGTTCATCGTGCTTTGCGGCGCGTCGCTGCTGGTGGGCGCGCGCCAGATCGCCTGGCCGCAGCTGTACTCGCTGTCGGGCGATGCCTGGCTCACCTTGACCGCAAGCCGGCTGCCGCGCCTGGCGGCGCTGGTGCTGACGGGCATCGGGCTGGCCGTCTGCGGCGTGATCCTGCAGCACATCGTGCGCAACAAGTTCGTCGAACCCGCCACGTCGGGCGGGCTGGATGCCGCCAAGCTGGGCATCCTGGTGTCGATGCTGTCGATGCCTGCCGCCGGGCCGGCGGCGCGGATGCTGTTCGCGCTGGGCTTCTGCTTCGCGGCCAGCCTGCTCTTCGTCGCAGTCGTCCGCCGCATCAAGTTCAAGAATACGGTGCTCGTGCCCGTGATCGGCCTGATGTATGGCGGCGTGCTGAGCGCCCTGGCGGAGTTCTACGCGTATCGCAACAACATCATGCAGAGCATGCAGGGCTGGATGTTGGGCGACTTTTCCAAGATCGTGCAGGGCAACTACGAGATCATCTACCTGATCCTGCCGATCGTCGTGTTGACCTATCTGTACGCGCACCGCTTCACCGTCCTGGGCATGGGCGAAGGCATGGCGGCGAGCCTGGGCCTGAACTATCGGGCCACCGTGGCGCTGGGGCTGATCCTGGTGGCCGTCACCGTGTCCGCCACGGTCATTACCGTTGGGGCTATTCCCTTTGTGGGGCTGGTCATCCCCAACCTGGTCGCGCTGCGCTACGGCGACAACCTGGGTCGCACCTTGCCCGTCGTCGCGCTGGGAGGCGCGACGCTGCTGCTGGCCTGCGACATCCTGGGCCGCCTTCTGATCTATCCGTTCGAAGTGCCTATCGGACTGACCGCGGGCGGCGTGGGCGGCATCCTGTTCCTTATGCTGATCTTCTGGAGGCACCGGTGACGCGCGCGGTTCCCCGGCAGGCGGCATGGGTGACGGTCATCGCATTGGCCCTGGCTTTCCTGCTGTTCCGTTCCAACCTGGACTTCGACTACATCATTCCCAAGCGGCTTGCCCGGCTTGCGGCCATGCTCATCGGCGGGATCTGCATCGCGTGGTCTTCCATCGTGTTCCAGACCATCACCGGCAACCGGATCCTGACGCCGGCCATCATGGGCTACGAAGCCGTCTACCTGTTGCTGCAATCCCTGATGGTCCTGGCCATGGGGGCGCAGAGCCTGGTCCTGCTGGGCGCAAACGGCAACTTCTTCCTGTCCGTGCTGCTGATGCTGGGCTATTCGTGGATCATCCACCGCTGGCTGTTCCGCGATGGCAGGCAGAACGTGTACTTCCTGCTGCTGGTGGGGCTGGTGCTGACGATGGTGATCGGCACCTTCACGCAATTCGTGCAATTGAAGACCAGTCCTGGCGAATTCTCCATTCTGCTCGGCTTCACCCAGGCTTCCTTCAACAAGGCGGAGCCGGGCCAGTTGCTGGTTTCCGCGATCGTCGTCGCGGGCGTGTGCCTGGCTGGAGTCAAGACGTTGCCGGCGCTGGACGTGATCTCGCTGGGACGCGATCAGGCCATCTCCCTGGGCGTGGATTATCAGCGCGTCTTGCGGCTGCATCTGGCGCTGATTGCGGTGCTGGTCGCGGTGTCGACCAGTCTGCTGGGACCCACCGCCTTCATGGGCATCTTCGTCGCCAACACCGCCTATGCCCTGACGCGCACGCGCCGGCACCGCGCCACGCTGTCGGCCGGTTGCGCTATCGCGGTCGGCATTTTCATCCTGGCGCAGCTTGCGGTCGAACATCTCTTCAACTACCGGACCAGCGTCGGCATCCTGGTCAACCTGGTTTGCGGCGCCTGGTTCCTGGCGCTGATGGCGCGCTCGCGAGGCACCGCATGATCACGATCAAGAATCTCTCGAAGAGCTATGGCCCGAAGACGGTGCTGCGCGATGTCTGCTTGCAGTTCCCCGCCGGGCGGATGACCTCGCTCATCGGCCCCAACGGCGCGGGCAAGACCACCTTGCTGATGATGGCAGGGCGGCTGCTGGAACCGAGCGAGGGCGAGATCCTGATCGAGGGCGCCAGGGCATCGGGTATCCGTATCGGCGATTACGCCAAGCGCGTGGCCACGTTGCGTCAATCGCCCGATTTCAATCTGCGCCTGACGGTGGAGGATCTCGTCGCCTTCGGGCGGTTCCCATATAGCCGCGGCGCGTTGACGCAGGAAGACCACCGCGTGATCGACGAGGCGATTGCGTTCCTCTCGCTGGAACCGCTACGCGCGGCCTATCTCGACGAACTCAGCGGCGGGCAGCGCCAGATGGCGTTCCTGGCCATGACGATCGCCCAGCAGACGGACTGCCTGCTGCTGGATGAACCGCTCAACAACCTCGACATCAAGCATGCGGTCCAGATCATGCGCGCGTTGCGCCGCCTGTGCGACGAGCACGGCCGCACCGTGATCCTGGTGGTGCACGACATCAACTTTGCGGCCAGCTATTCCGACCACATCGTTGCAATGAAGGCCGGGGCGGTGCATTGCGCCGGCAGCGTGCCCGAAGTCGTGACCGAGGACCGGTTGCGGGAACTTTATGGGCTGGACTTCGAGATCACGCAAGGCGCACGCGGACGCCTGTGCAACTACTTCAATCCATCAGGAGAACTGAAATGATCCTCAAGCACGGGCGCAGGGCATGGGCGCTTGCCCTGCTGGCCGCCACGACGGCCGTGATGCAGGGCTGCGGGCAGGAGGCGGCGGAATCGTCCAAGGCGGCGCGGCCGGCCGCCACCAGCCCCGCGGCGCAAGGGGCATACCAACCCGTCTCTGTGCAGCACAAGCTGGGAACCACGGTGATCGGCAAGCTGCCGCAGCGCGTGGTCGCGCTGGACATGAACGAGGTGGATTTCCTGGATCAGCTGGACGTTCCGGTCGCCGGCATGCCGAAGGACTTCGTGCCTCACTTTCTGGAGAAGTACAAGAACGCCGCGGATGTGCAGGACACGGGCGCGATCGTCCAGCCCAATCTGGAACGGGTGCACGCGGCCAAGCCTGACCTGATCCTGATCACCTCGCTGCAGGCGAACCACTACAAGGAGCTGAGCGAGATCGCGCCGACGATCCACTTCGACGTGGACTACCGCGACAGCGAAGCCAATCACATCGAGATCATCAAGGATCACCTCATCACGCTGGGACGGATCTTCGAGAAGGAAAGCCTGGCACGCGACAAGGCCGCCGCGCTGGACGCCAAGGTTCAGGAGGCGAAGCGCCTCATCCAGGACCGCCCCGAAAGAGCGCTCATCGTGCTGCACAACAACGGCGCCTTCAGTTCCTTCGGCGTCCAGTCGCGCTACGGCTTCATCTTCAGGGCCCTGGGCGTGAAGCCTGCGAGTCCCGACGCGGAGGCCGGCCTGCATGGCCAGCCGATATCCAGCGAATTCATCCAGCAGGCCAACCCCGACATCATCTACGTGGTGGATCGCACTGCCGTGATGGAGCGCCGGCCAACGCTGAACGCCGAGAGCTTGAGCAATCCGCTCTTGCGCCAGACCGCCGCCTGGCAGAACGGCCGCGTGGTCTTCGCCGATGCGCAAGCCTGGTACGTCATGGCTGCCAGCGCACAGTCGCTGGCGCTCATGATCGACGACGTTCTCAAGGCCTATCAGAACTGATGCAGTCCGGGGATCGGGGGAAATTGCCGGTCCATATGTAAATGATTCCCAGTCGCCTTATTTTGCAGGCGGCCCCAAGCTCAACCGAACGGAGCACTTCATGAGCAAACGTCGCCATAACGGCCGCGCCGCACGCCTGCCATCGCGGGTGCGGTACGCGCATTCTGGCTTTTCCCTCAACCATCTCGCCGCGGCGCTGCTCGGACTGAGCGTCGGCGCGGCATCGCCGGCGTGGGCCCAGCAGGCGGCCGAGGCAGGAGTGAAAACACTGCCGGCAGTGACTGTCACGGGGCAGGCCGAAGCGCCCGCCGCGCCCTATGCCGGCGGACAGGTGACCTACGGCGGCCGCGTGGGCTTTCTAGGCGACAAGGATTCGATGGAGACGCCATTTTCCGTCATCAGCTACACGGAAAAGTACATCGAGGACTTGCAGGCGCAGGACATCACCGACGTAATCGCCCGGACCGATCCTTCGGTGTTCAGCAACGGCGTGACCGGCGCCTGGAGCGAAAACTACTCGATCCGCGGCTTCAGCTCCAGCACTACCGATATTTCGTTTGGCGGACTGTTCGGCATGGCGCCGTACTACCGGACCACGCCGGAAATGTTCGAGCGCATCGAAGTCCTGAAAGGTCCGTCCGCCTTGCTCAACGGCATGCCGCCAGGCGGTTCCGTCGGCGGTACCGTCAACCTGGTGCCCAAGCGCGCGGGCGCCGATCCCCTGACGCGCCTGACGGCGACCTACATGTCGGACTCGCAGTTCGGCGGGCACATAGACCTGGGACGGCGCTTCGGCGAGAACCAGCAGTTCGGCCTGCGCTTCAATGGTGTGTATAGGGACGGCGACGGCCCGGTCGACAACCAGAAGAAAAAGGCGCAGCTGGCCGCGCTGGGCCTGGATTGGCGCGGCGAACGCGCGCGCGTTTCCATCGACATGTATGACAGCGATGAGCGTGTGGACGGCGTGACCCGAGGGATCAATCTGGCGCCTGGCATAGGCGTGCCCAAGCCGCCCAAGCCTGAAACCCTGTTGAATCCGGACTGGGCCTATGTGAAGAACCAGGACAAGGCAGCCATGATCCGCGGCGAATTCGATGTCAGCGATAACCTGATGGCCTACGCCGCCATCGGCACCAGCCGGTCCGAATACACCTACAACGGCGCCATGGTGGCGCAGGTGTTCAATGAGGCGGGGGACTATCGCACCTCGATGGGCCAATTGAACATGAACGTGAAAAAGACGTCCGGAGAAGCCGGTTTGCGCGGCAAATTGCAGACCGGCGGCATCAAGCACCAGTGGGTGTTGAATGCCACGTACTACTCGGACAACCAACGGGACTACGGCCGCAGAACGGTGCCGGGGGCGGACTGGGTCACCAACATCTACCACCCTGTGTGGGGGCCGGCCCCCGATACCAGTTGGCCGCCGATCCTGCACAGCAAGACGCGCCTGGTGAGCTACGGCCTGGCGGATACCTTGTCCTTCGCAGACGACCGGGTGCAGCTGACGCTGGGCGCGCGGCGGCAGGAAGTGCGCACCGACAGCTACAGCGTCACGACCGGGGCGCGGACCAGCCGCTATGACGCCAGCGCCACGACGCCCGCCGCCGCGCTGCTGATCAGGGCGACCGACAACGTTTCGGTATACGCCAACTACATCGAAGGCTTGAGCAAGGGCCAGACCGCGCCGGTCACCGCCGCCAACGCGGGACAGGTGTTCCCGCCTTACAAGACCAAGCAGACGGAAGTCGGCGTCAAGGTCGATCTGGGGGATTTCACCCATACCGTGAGCCTGTTCGAGATAAAGCGGCCCAGCAGCTATACGGACCCCGTCACCAACGTCTTCTCGTTCGGCGGCGAACAGCGCAACCAGGGCGTGGAGTGGGGCTTTTTCGGCGAACCGATGCGTGGTGTGCGCCTGATGGGCGGTGTGGCGTACATCGACCCCAAGGTCACGAAGACCGCCATCGCCGCCAACGAGGGCAAGCAGGCGACTGGTGTTCCCAAGCTCCAGGGCAAGCTGGGCGTGGAATGGGATGTGCCGGCGGTGCAGGGACTGACGTTGACGGCCAATGCAACCGCCGTGTCCAAACAGTACATCAGCGCCGACAATTCGCTATCGGTGGCGGGACGCACCACCTACGACGTAGGCGCGCGCTACGCCACCAAGGTGGCTGAGCGCCCGATCGTGCTGCGAGCCGCCATCAACAATCTGACGAACAAGGCCTATTGGGGCATGCCGCAGTTGTCGAGCCTGGCGCTGGGCGCGCCGCGCACCTTCATGCTGTCCGCCTCGATGGAATTCTAGGCGGGCGGCCGAACGGCGGCCGGCGCTGCCGCCCGCTTCAGGCTTCGATGGTCACGATATCCCCGGCGTGCCGCGCATACTCCAGCGCATAGGCCATTTCGCTGCGGGTCTGCGCATGGAGATAGAGCCAGGGCTGCCCGCGCGCGACTTCATCGCCCAACCGCGCGTGCAGCGACACGCCGGCTGCAGGCCGTTCCGGCGCGCCGGCCAGCTTGGCCAGGCGCGACAGCTTGCGGTTGTCGATATGGGTCACGCGGCCGGCTTGCAACGCGACCAGAGGTTCGACGTGCGCGGCCTGCGGCGGTTCGCGCAGGCCGCCCTGGGCGGCGCAGATGCGGGCGAACTTCTCCCAGGCCTGGCCGCTGTCCAGGGTCCGTAGCGCCAGCGCAATGCCTTGCCCGGGCGGCGCCGCGCCGCCGATTTCGAGCACGGCGCCCGCGACCAGAGCGGCGCGTTCGCGCAGGTCCTGCGGCTGATCGGCGTCGTTGCGCAGCACGGCCAGCACGTCGCGGGCTTCCAGCGCGGGGCCGATGCCGCGGCCGACGGGCTGGCTGCCGTCGGTATACAGGCAGCGCAGGGTCAGGCCGAAATGCGCGGCGGTTTCTATCAGGTGGCCGGCAAGACGTTCCGCAGCCTCGCGGCTGCGGACCTTGGCGGTGGGCCCGACGGGGATGTCGATCACCACATGCGTCGCCCCGGCGGCAATCTTCTTGGATAGCACCGAGGCGATCAGCTGGCCCTCGGTGTCGATGTCCAGTTCGCGTTCCACCCGCACGAAGATGTCGTCGGCCGGGCTCAGGTGCATGGCGCCGCCCCAGGCGATGCAGCCGCCCTCGGCCTGGACCACCCGTTGCAGCTGCTCGATGCCCAGGTCCACCGGCGCCAGCATTTCCATGGTGTCGGCCGTGCCCGCCGGCGAAGTGATCGCGCGCGACGAGGTCTTGGGCATGACCAAGCCGTTGGCCGCGGCGATGGCGACCACCAGCGGGGTGGTGCGGTTGCCGGGCAGGCCTCCCACGCAATGCTTGTCCACCACGATCGGCGCCTGCCAGCTCAGGCGGTCGCCGACTTCGACCATGGCTTTGGTCAGGAAGATGGTCTCGTCGACGCTCAGCGGCAGCGTGGCCGTGGCGGTGAGAAAGGCCGACAGGTGCACGTCGGTGTAGCGGCCGCGCACCACGTCGCGGACAATGGCGGCAAGATCCTCTTCGCCCAGGCGGCGGCCATAGATGCGCTGGCGCACGCCGGCCAGGGACTCCAGCACCGGCGGGTGGCGGACCTGCACGCTGTCGCCGTCGCGTATGTCCAGCGCGTCCCAGGCTTCCTCGGACAGCGCCACCTCGTCGAGCGCGAGCAGGTCGCTGTCGATCTGGTAGAGCTGGGCCTGTACTTCGTGGCCGTTCGAGGTGATCAGCACTTGCGAACGCGACGCCAGGCCTTCGGAACGGCAGACGTGGCAGTCCGCGCGCATCAGCGCTATCGGCTGATGCTGCGCGTGCAGGCGCATGCGCGTGGCGCGCAGCGCGGGCGGCTTCAGTTCCGGCACGCTGCTCACAGCTCGTACCTCTGGTCCTGCAGCGGGACGGTGACATGCCAGCTGAGTTCGCGCTCGATGCGTTCGCGCAGCGCTTCGGAGGCCTCGGGTTCGCCATGGACGATGAAGACCCGGCGTGGCGCTTCCTGGAAGCCGGACAGCCAGCGCATCAGTTCGTCGCTGTCGGCATGCGCCGACAGCATGGGCAGTTCGGCGATCTCGGCATTGATGGGCGTCCACTGGCCGTAGATCTTGGTTTCAGTCGCGCCATTGAGCAGCTTGCGGCCGCGCGTGCCGGCGGCCTGGAAGCCGGAGAAAAGCAGGGTATTGCGATGGTCGCTGCCGAAGGCGGCGATATGGTGCAGCACCCGGCCGCCGGTGGCCATGCCGCTGGCCGAGATGATGACCTTGGGATAGCGGTTGGCCGACAGCGCCTTGGATTCTTCGACGTCGCGCACATAGGTCACGGCCGAGCAGGCGGCCTCGTATTCGCGCGGGGAGAGCTTGTGCTCGCCGGCATGGCGGTCCAGCAGTTCGGTGGCGCTGGTGGCCATGGGGCTGTCCAGGTAGACCGGGATGTTCTGCAGCCGGCCGGCCTGGCGCAGCTTCCACAGCGCATGGATCAGGGTCTGCGCCCGCCCGACGGCGAAGGCTGGAATGACGACCGTGCCGCCGCGCTGCACGGTGCGTTCGATCACGGCGCCCAGGGCTTCGACGGGATCGGCCGGGTCGTGACGCCGATTGCCGTAGGTGGACTCGATGACGATGTAGTCGGCCCGTGGCACGGGCTCGGGATCGTGCATCACCGGATCGTTGTAGCGGCCCAGGTCGCCCGAGAACACCACGCGCATGCCGCCGATATCGATCTGCGCGGTCGTTGCGCCCAGGATGTGGCCGGCGCGGCGCAAGGTCAGCTTCGCGCCGCCGGGCAAGGCGGTTTCCTGGTGCAGCGCTACATCGGAAAAATGCGTCAGCGCGCGTTCGGCGTCGACCACGCGATAGAGCGGCAGCGCGGGTTTGTGCTTGGAAAAGCCCTTGCGGTTGGCGAAGTCGGCGTCCTTTTCCTGCAGATTGGCGCTGTCCAGCAGGATCAGCTCGGCGACGTCGCGGGTTGCGGGCGTGGCGTGGATCTTGCCTTTGAAGCCTTCGGCCACCAGCCGCGGCAGATAGCCGCAATGATCCAGATGCGCGTGCGTAAGCACCACCGCATCGATGTCGGCGGGCGACAGCGGCAGCCGCTGCCAATTGAGTTCGCGCAGGTTCTTCAGGCCCTGGAACAGGCCGCAGTCGATCAGCAGGTGCGTGTCGGCGTGGCTCAGGAGGTGCTTGGAGCCGGTAACGGTGCCGGCTCCACCCAGGCAGGTCAGTGTGAGCATGGTTTCCTTGTGCAGCATCAGAATGATCAGGCGAGGTCGGCGGGATTGCCCTTGCCGTCCAGGGCTTGCAGGCGCGGCGCGTCCAGCACGTCTACGCGGCGCCAGCCCGCGACGGCAGCGGCCGCATCTACTGCATGCGCCCAGGTGCAGCGGTTGGCGTACAGCATGCCGGCCACGTCCAGCGTGCCGCCGCGGCTGATGTAGCCCTGCGCCCGGGTGCGGGCCGGGCCGCCGTCCAGCCGGCGCAGCACGCCCAGCATGGGTTCGGGGCGCGTATGGCACAGCAGCACGCGCGGCAGGCCGGGCGGGAAAAGCGCGTGGACGGCTTCGTCGGACAGGACAAAAGCGGATTCGAGCTCGTCGCGCGGTGTGCGCAGTCGGCCAGGTTCCAGCACCACGGATACGCAGCACTCGCGTCCCTGCCGCGCCAGATGGGCGCGGGCTTTCAACGCCTCTTCGAGCTGGTACGCGCCGATGGCGACGAACTGCAGCACGCTGGTCTTCGGGTCGCCGGCGACGTGCGCGGCGCCCTGTTCGATCAGCGTCTGCGCGGCCTGGGCGTCGAAGCGCTGCGTGCCCTCGCGCTTGGACACGACCATGCAGGCCACCTGCGCGCGCTGCGCGTAGACCGCGCGCAGCGCCGCCGCGGCGCTGTTGCCGTCCACCGGGAAGAGCACGCGGGAGGTATCGGACATTTCACCCAGCAGGGCTTCGCCTATGGTGGGATCCTGGTGCGATTGCTCGTTCTTGGCGTTCTCCCACGTATGGGAGGTGACCACCAGCGGCACTGACAGCCAGCCCGGGGATTGTCCCAGTTCCTTCTGGCGGCGCGCGAAGATGATTTCCTGGCGCAGCAGGCCCAGCATCTTCACCGCGAAGGCCTCGTAGCTGACGATGAGGTTCAGGCCGCCCTTGTTCGCCAGCGCGGCGGCTGCCACCGCTTCCTCGTTCAGGGCGGTGATGACGGCGCCGTGCTGGTCTTCGGCCACGCCGGCCTCCGGATGGTCGACGCGGTGCTTCAGCAAGGCCAGCGTGCCGCCCATCTTGTTGCTGGCCAGTTCATCCGGATTGCCGATGCGCACGCGCAGGCGCGGATTGGCCCGCACCAGTTCGACGAACCAGCGGTCCAGCGCCGCCATGGCGCTGCCTTGGGCGCCTGCGGTTTCCCAGGCGGGTTCGGGCAGGGCAGGCGCATCGGGATGCCGGTGCGCCATGGGGTGTCCGCTTTCCAGCGGGCGTTGCTGCGCTCCGTGATTGGCCAGCGCCGCCAGCGCCGCGTCCAGTTCCGGCCCCGGGACGAACAACCGGGCCGCGCTGGCGTTGAAAGCGTCGCGGGCCGCGCTGTCAGTATGAGGGTTGCCACCCAGCGGCAGGTTGTGCGCGGCGTTGGTGCCGGCGCCGGGAAAGCCGAATCCCTTTTCGGTTTCGGCGATGACGTAGGGTAGCCGGGCGGGGTACTGGAAGCCTGGCGCCGCGAGGCTTGCGGCCAGCGCGTCTTCCGCCGCCAGGATGGCCCAGGCGATGGCCGCCGGATCACGGCCGTCGACGATGAGCGGATCGAAGCCGTTGTGGCGCAGGTCCTCGGCCAGCCAATGCGCGCCGCCTTCCTGCAGGATCTGCGTGCGCTGCTCGATGCGGCGGCCATTGAGGATCATGACCGGCACGGCCTGGCCGCAATCCTCGGCGCGCCACCAGCGCGTGGCCCAGTCGGAGCCGCGCTGTTCTTCGAACGCGCCGTCGCTCAGAAAGGCCACCAGGCTTTCGCCCGGCAGCGGCATGTGCACGTATTGCAGGCCGGCGAATCCCAGGTAGCCGCCTTCCGACACGGCGCCCGCCGTGTTGGGGCCGGCGTGGCTGCCCAGCGGCACGGCTGGCAATCCGCGGGCGTCGATGGCGTAGGAATAGAAGTCCGTGATCAGGCGTCCCAGCCCGGCTTCGCTGCGGTCATAGCGGCCGCGCTGCGCAGGCGACACGTCGCCGGTCAGGGCGTTGACGGCTTCGATGGCGGCCACGCAATGGCCCTGGCCCATCAGCCAGCCGCGGGTCTTGCCGCTCAACGCGTTGGCCAGCAGGTAGGCGACGAAGGCGGGCGCCATGTTCAGCGAACCGCCCGTATGGCCTTCGGGGTTGGGCTTGAAGTCTTCGGCGGCCAGCGGTGCGCCGTTCAGGTCGATGCGGCGTGCGTAGGTCATGTGCGCCACCACGTTCATGGCGGCGCAGCTGAGGCGGTCGGCCGCGGCCAGCATGGCGTAGGCATCGTCCGCGCTGGCGATGCGGCCGCTGGCCGCCAGGCGTTGCACCAGCGCATCGATGCGCTCGACGGTTTCAGCGCGGTGCTGGATGGGGCCGTAGCCAGATAGCCAATGCTCGCGTAGCGTCATCGCGGGTTCCTTTCAAATCGGGTGATCAATCGCGCAGGTCGCGCAGAAGTGCATTGGCCAGCAAGGGCGCGAGTTCGATGCGGTTGCTGGGGTGGGGCACCGCGTCGGTGGAAACGACGCGTTCAAAACAGGCGGATACCTGGGACCAGGCGTCCTCGGCGAAGAGCGCATGCACCACCACGCATTGCGGCGGCCGCATGCCCGCCAGCTTGCCGGCGGCCGTCACCAGGGTGCGGCCGGACGAGGCGATGTCGTCCACCAGCACCGGCGTGCAGTCGCGCCAGGCGGAGAGGTCGGGCGCTTCGATGTCGACCTGGCGGTCGCCGTGACGGGTCTTGCGCAGCACCACGTGTGGCGCGCCAATGCGCGCGGCGATGGAGCCGGCCCATTGCTCGCTTTCCTCGTCGGGGCCGACGATCAGCGGCGCTTGCACATTGCCGGCGATCCAGCTGGCCAGCCGCGGCGCGGCATGCAGCGTGGTGGTCGGGATGGTGTACAGCGCCGCCAGCGACGGATGCCGGTGCAGATGCGGATCGACCGTCAGCAGGCGGTCGAAGGTCGACGACACCAGGCGCGCGAACGACAGCGAACTCACGCTTTCTCCGTCCTGGAAGCGTTTGTCCTGGCGCATATAGGCCAGATAGGGCGCGATCAGGTTGACCTCTGTGGCGCCCAGGTCGCGCGCGGTGTCGGCCGCGAAGATCAGGCCGAGAAAGCTGGGATCCGGCCGGGCCAGCGTGCAGACGATGTCGACGGCGCGTCCGCGCGGGTCGCCATGCAGCCGCACGTAGCTTTCGCCGTCAGGAAAACGGCGGGTCTCGACGGCGCCGAGTTCACCTTGGCACAGGGCGGCAAGGCGCTTGGCGAATCCTTCGTTGCCGGGGAGCGGGAGGATAAGTCTTTGCATGAATGCCGGGTCCGCCTGATCGAGGTAAGGGAAACCGAAGAGGCCGGGTGGGCCCCGCGCAGCCCCAATGGGGCCGCGGCATTCTGATTATGGCGCAGGGGCGGCGTTTGCCGGCGTTGCCGGCCGGTCAAACCTTGATGTAACTCAAAGGTTTTATGTATGCCGCCGCGCCAGCCAGATGTTGGCGCCGCCGCAGGTCGTATCGCCTTCCACGTGGCGCACCACTTCGAAGCCGGCCTGGCGCAGCAATTCGCGGTACTCCGCGCTGTCCAGGCTGCCGTGATAGAGCGGTTGGCCTTCGAACCGGCCGATGGCTTCCCCCAGATGTGTCCCGCTGGTGTACATCAGCGCCGCGCCCGGCGCGGCAAGGCGTGCGAAGGTCTGGAACATGGGCCGCTGGTCTTCAGGCCGCAGGTGAAAGAAGCTGTGCCAGGCGATCAGCCCCTGGAAGGGCCGCAAGGTCGGCAGGCTGCGCATGTCCGCTTCAATCCAGCTGTGTCCTGGGAACGAGGCTCTTGCCCTCGCCAGCATCGCGTCCGAGGCATCCACGCCGGTCAGCCTGCAGCCGCGTTCGATCAGATGGCGGGCGATGGGGACGCCGTTGCCGCAGCCTATGTCCAGCACCTGGGGAGCGGGGCCGGGCAGCAGATCCAGGAACGCGTCCAGCCAGGCGCGTTCGGCCAGCTGCGTGCCGCGCAGTTTCTCGAAGGCGTCGGCATGTTCGCGATACAGCGTGATCACGTTGTCGGCGGGGGAGGTGGACATCGCGGCGTTCCCTAGTAGAGTTGCAAATCCCGATAAGCGAGCAACGCCCGCGTTGCACAAGGACTTCCATGAGCAAGATCGAGCGCCTGCGCCTTCCCGATGACGATCCCGCCTTTGGCGGCAACCGGATCTTCGACCTGTTCCAGTACTCGCCTGCGGTCACGGCCAACGGGCTGGTTTTCATCGCCGGGCAGATCGGATTGCGCGCTGACGGTTCCGTGCCCGAATCGGCTGCGGAGCAAGCCGACGTGGCGTTCCAGCGCATCGCCGCGGTGCTCGGCCATCTGGGCCTGGATTTTACCGACGTGGTCGAAATGGTCTCGTATCACGTCGACATCGGCGCGGACCTTGCCGGGTTCCGCGCGGTGAAGGAAAAGTACATACGGTCCGACTTCCCGGCCTGGACCATACTGGGCGTCGCGGCGCTGGCGCGGCCCGGGTTGGCGGTGGAGATCAAGGTGGTCGCGGCGGTGCGCGATTCGAAATAGGGGGGCCGGAAGCGGCGACTCGTCAGCCGGGATGGTTGATTCGTCATCTTGGACTTGTACGGCGCGCGGTGAACGGCGAATTTCTCAATTTGCCCAATTCCGCCGCTGCAGCCATGATCTCCCCGCAAGATATTCCAAAGCCCGGCCGCAACGGCCTGCGGCTTTCCAGGCTGGCATTGCTTTTGCATGCGGGAATCTCCGCCCTCTACGTCTTCGGGCGGCCGGCGTTCTCCCAGACCGCGCCGCTGTCCTATCAACTGCGCGGCGCCGACGGCGCCTGTTGTTCCAGCGGCAATCATCCCAACAATGGCCATGACGGCCAATGGGGCCAGCGCGACTTCGTGCAGACGGACCGCAACCAGCGCATCAGCGCCAATGGGGCCGGCCAGACCGGCATCCTGATCGACGTCAGCGGCGGCCATGGCGGCAACGGCAGGGATGCCAACCAAAATCACTGGGGGGGCAATGGCGGCGGCGGGCGGATCATCGACTACATCTTGTCGGCCAGCACGGTCAACGCTGCTGGCCGCGGAATAGACTTGTATTCCGCGGGCGGCAATGGCGGCCTGTGGGGCAATGCGGACGGACCCAATGGCGGTTACGGCATCGGCGGCGACGGGCATCAGGCGCGCATCACGCTCGACAACGCTACGGTAATGGGCACGGGGTTCGGCGTCGCGGTCCAATCCTGGGGCGGCGCGGGGACTGACAGCGCCATCGCCGACGGCTTCAGCGGCGCTTACACGTCCGGCCACGGCGGCAGCGCCGGACTCGCGTCCGTGATACTGCAAGGGACGAGTTCGGTGACGGCGCGCGGACCGGGGCCGGGTGATGTCAGTGCCGCGGTGGGTCTGATCTCGTCGGGCGGGCCCGCGGGCGCGGCCGAGCACACGGGCGATTTCGGCGGGCATAGCGATGCGGGCCGGGGCGGCGATGCCTCGACGGTCATGTTCACGTCCTCGGCCGGAACGTCAGTCAGCGGCCACGGCGACGGCGTGTACGGCGTGATCGCCCGTTCCATCGGCGGCAATGCGTCGACGTCCAATGGCGTTGACACCAAGGCCGCGGCGGGCGGCAATGCCGGCCAGGTCAGCGTGACCAACGGCGGCGCCATCAGGACCGACAGCAACCGGGGGATCGGCGTCTATGCGCTGACCCAGGGGGGCAATGGCGGCAACGGCGGCAACGGTTCGTGGTCCGGCGGACACGACGGCGGCGCGGGCGGATCGCCTGGCGCCATCTCGATCGTCAATACGGGGAAGATCACGGCTGGCAGCAACGGCAGCGTCGGCGCGAAAGGCATCGTGGCCAGCGTGCTGGGCGGAGAAGGCGGCCCCGGGGGCGCCAGCGGCGCTTTTGGACGGGGCGGGGACGGCGGCGCGGGCGCGGGCGCGGTTGCGGGCCAGGCGATCTCCATCACCAATGCGGGCGTCATCAGCACCTTCGGCAACGATGCGGCCGCCGTCATTGCCAACAGTGCGGGCGGCGGCGGCGGGCTGGCTTCGTCCAGCAACGGCATCATCGCCGTGGGCGGCGGGCATGGCGGCACGGGCGGCGCGGGCGGGGGCATCGCCATGGCCAACAGCGGCGGCATCGACACCTCGGGCGACAACAGCGCGGCGGTGCTGTTGCAAAGCATAGGCGGAGGCGGCGGCGTGGGCGGCGACGCCAACAGCACCGGCGTGATCGCGTCGGTCGCCATTGGCGGCACCGGCGGCGCGGCGGGCAACGGCGGCCTGATCCAGTTTTCCTCGCAAGGCAGGATTCTGACCCGCGCGGGCAATGCTTCGGGCGTGATCCTCCAGAGCATAGGCGGCGGAGGCGGCAGCGGCGGTTCGGCCAATGCGGTCGGCGTGGGCGTGGGGCTGAACGTGACGGTGGCGACGGGCGGCAAGGGCGGCAGCGGCGGTTCCGGCAGCACCGTGTCATTCACGCAAGCCCGCCAGGGCACGATCACGGCCATGGGCGCGCACAGCAATGGCGTGCTGGCGCAAAGCATAGGCGGGGGCGGCGGCAGCGGCGGGCTGGCGAATTCCCGCGTCGTCACGATCGCGCCGCAGCTGGGCGACAACCCGAGCGGCGCGGTCACGCTGGCAGTGTCCAACGGCGGCGTGGGACAAGGGGGCGGCGACGGCGGCACGGCGCTGGTCACGAATGAAGGAGGCATCCGTACCTCGGCCGCGCAAAGCAATGGCGTGGTGGCCCAGAGCATAGGCGGGGGCGGGGGCAATGGCGGCGGGGTCCTGGCGCCGGTCAAGACGCCGGTCATCGGCAATTCGCTGATCGATCTGCAACTGTCCGTGCGGCATGGCGGGCAGGGTGGGCAAGGCGGCAGCGGCGGCCGGGTGCAGGCAGCGAACGCCGGCACCGGCGCCATTGCCACGGCGGGGGCCGGGTCGGCGGGCATCGTCGCGCAAAGCATAGGCGGGGGCGGGGGCAATGGCGGCATCGTCCAGATGCACGACGCTGCCAGTTTCAACGACATCCTGGGCGCGCCGGGTAGTCTCGCCGGCCTGTTGGAGAAGGCGGCGGACTGGCTGGAAAAAGGGCCGCAGTTGGCGTTAAGCAAGGCCGTCAGCCTGTCCGTCGGGGTCACGACCGGCGGCAACGGCGGCGCGGGTAGCGCTGCCAGCGCATTCGACGTGCGCAACGATGGCGCCATCGCGACGGCGGGAGACCAGGCGCCGGGCATCCTGGCGCAGAGCATCGGCGGTGGTGGCGGCAATGCCGGGGCGATAGATTCGGCTGGGGCGTCCACGCTGCTGTCCAGCATCGATGCGCTGATCAAGGCCGCCGAGTCCGGCGCGCAGGACCTGTTCACGGTCGCGTTGCCGCAGACCAGCATCACCCACCAGACCGGCGGCAACGGCGGCGCGGCGGGAGTGGGCGGAGGCAGCGCGTCCGATCCCGCCATCGTCACCAACACGGGAACGATCGCCACGCAAGGCAGCGGCTCGGCAGGCATCGTCGCCCAGAGCATCGGAGGTGGCGGCGGCCGCAGCGCGGCCAGCGGCCAGGACCTGCAGGCGGTGGTATCGGCCGGCGCCGGCAGCCAGGCGCCCGAGATCATCGACAAGATCACCCGCATCGTCGGCATCCTGGGAACCAAGGGCGGATCGCTGCTGGGATCCCTGATCAATGTGCGCAACGGCGGCGTGGCCGGGGCCAGCGGCGCGGGCGGCGCGGTCTCGGTCGACGCCGGCGCCTCGGCCAGCCGGATCAGCACGCAGGGCTATCAGGCGCCCGGCATCCTGGCCCAGAGCGTGGGCGGCGGCGGCGGCATATCGATGGTCGACCAGCCCTTGTTCCTGTGGAGCCAGACCGCCGCCACCGTCGCATTGGGCGCCACGGGCGACTCGTGGCAGAGCATGACGACGAGTATGGGCGGCGCGGTCAACGTCAGCCATGGCGGGACGCTGGCGACTGGTGCGGGGGACTCCGCCGGGATCATGGCGCAGAGCGTGGGGGGAGGGGGCGGCGTCAGCACGCTCGCCTTGCGCAACGCCAGCCTGGCCGCGATCCAGCAGAACGCGTCCCTGTCGATCACTTTGGGCGGCGATTATCCGTCGAACAACAGTAGCGGATTCGGCCTGGCCCAAGTTGCCGGCGGCACGGTCAGCGTCGCCAACAACATCGGCCGCATCGCCACGCAGGGGTGGTTTGCGCCGGGAATTCTGACGCAAAGCGTGGGCGGCGGGGGCGGCATGGCGGCGGTGTCGTCCAGCGCGGCGCTTAGCGGCGTCGATATCCGGCTGGGAAGCGCGGCGACCGATACGGGTGGCCCTTTTTCGAGCAGCGTGAACGGCGCGGGCGGTACGGTTGCCGTGTCGAACCTGGGCGGCAGCATCGCGACCCACGGCGCGCTTTCCTTCGGCGTGCTGGCGCAGAGCGTGGGCGGCGGCGGCGGCCTGGTGACGATGGACAACGGCTCGGGGCCCGCCTCGAGCGTGGCGAACATCACGTTCGGTTCCAGCGCGCCGATGGCCGGCCCCGGGGGAACGGTCAGCGTGACGCAGGACGTGGGCGGAAGCATCGTCACCGCTGGCGTAAATTCGCACGGCATCGTCGCGCAAAGCATAGGCGGCGGGGGCGGCATCGCCGGCCTGGCAACGCGGCCCGGGCTGGCGACCTTGAAGCCCGTCTCGTCTCCCGCGCAAGGCGGTGACGGGAACGTCGTCAACTTGTCGATCGCGGGCCGGATCGTCACCTCGGGCAGCGGCGCCGCCGGGATACTGGCGCAGAGCGTGGGCGGGGGCGGGGGGCTGGCGGGCGACCAGTCATCCGCAAGCTACACGACCGGCCTGATCCAGAACGCCGGCCTGACCGGCGGCAAGGGCAATGGCGGCGCGGTCAACGTGGCTATCCGCACGGGAGGCACGGTCCAGACCTCGGGCGCGAACGCGCCTGCGATCCTGGCGATGAGCGTGGGCGGGGGCGGCGTGTTCAAGGACGGCAGCCTCTATCAGTACAGCACTCCCGGCAACGAACTGGCCTATGGCGGGCCGGTGAGCGTGGACATCGGCTACGCGGCGCAGGTGGTCGCCAACGGCGCCAATTCGCCGGCCGTGGTTGCCATCAGCAATGGCGCCTATGGCGGAGGCCGGGCCATCTCGATCAACCTGGGCCAGAACGCCCTGGTCAGCGCCAGCAGCGCATCCGGCACGGGCATCCTGGCGATCACGCCGCTGGCCAGCGCCACCATCACCAACGCCGGGGTCATCCAGGCGCAGACCGCCATAGACGTGGCCGGCGCAGCCGTCGTCAACAACAACGGAACCGTGGCGGGCGACGTGCTCATGGGCGGCGGCAGCCTCTTCCACAACAACGCGGGCGGCGCCTTGTACAGCGGCGCCCGCTTCCAGGGCGACCTGGACAGCGCTGGCCTCCTGAATCCGGGCGGACCGGGCGTGTACACGACCACGCGCATCACGGGCGCGCTGAACCATACGGGAACCTACCGGCCCGATCTGAATTTCGGCGGCCATAACAGCGACTTCATTTCGGTGACGGGCGCATCGACCTTCGCAGGCACCGTCAAGCCGGTGCTGCACAATCCCGTGAAGAATGTATGGCTGGGAATAGGCCATTTCGCCGCCGCGCAAACCAGCATGCCCGCGACCGCCAGCGACAGTCCCTTGTTCAGCTACGCGCTGAAGAACAATGGCGCGGGCGCCCTGCGCGATCCGCTCGTTTCCGTGGATGCCAATTTCACGCCCGCGGCGTTGCCGCTTTCCGCGGATCGCGCGCGGATCGCGAATTCCCTGCAGACGCTGTGGGACCAGGGGAAAGCGAGCGATGCGTCCACCTTCGACAAGTTCACGG
This sequence comes from Achromobacter aegrifaciens, assembly GCF_902859735.1. Classification (GTDB taxonomy): domain Bacteria; phylum Pseudomonadota; class Gammaproteobacteria; order Burkholderiales; family Burkholderiaceae_B; genus Achromobacter; species Achromobacter aegrifaciens. The sequence goes on from NZ_CADIJY010000001.1 coordinate 1,093,980, forward strand.
GAGTCCAGAACGCGGACCAGTACCGCGACGCCCTGAACCGCATCGCCCACGACGGCCAGTTCGCCCGCGCCGCCAACCAGATGCATGCCTCCTACGCGTCGATGAACCGGATGATGAGTTGCCCCGCGTTCGTCGGCGAAAGCACGATCCTGCGCGAAGGCGATTGCGTCTGGACCCGCCTGGACACGAACTGGACCGAGCGCAAGGCCACCTCGGACGACGAGGGGTACCGCGTTCGCCAGAGCACGCTCACGCTGGGCGCGCAACGCGAGTTCGCCACCAATTGGTTCCTGGGCGGTTCGTTGAGCTATGCCTATGGCAAGACCACGTCGGCCGCCGACTTCTCTGGCAACAGCGATACCTACGCGGGCGGCCTGGCCTTGAAGTACAACAATGCGCCGTGGCAGGTCTCGCTTGCCGTGCACGGCGGCGTGGAGAAGAGCAGGATGTCGCGCGGCACGCTGGACGGCACGGCCAGGAGCAAGCCGGAGTCGTCCTTTCTTGCGGCCAGGCTGCGCACCGCCTACGAGTTCAGCCAGCCGTCCTGGTACTTGCGGCCCTATGTGGATCTGGACGTGAATCATATCCGGCAGGACGGCTATAGCGAACAGGGCGCGGGCGCCTTGAACCTGAAGGTGCGCGGCAACGACACGACCTCGGTCATGGCTTCGCCCATGATCGAGCTGGGCGGGCGCAAGGACCTGGCCAACGGCGCGACCTTGCGCTCATACGTGGCCGGCGGGATGAGCTTTCTGAGCGGCGGCGACGTGGTCACGACGATGCAGCTCAATGGACCGGGCGCGACGCCCTTCACGTTGCGGTCGGGCATGCCCAGAACCTACGGCAACCTGTCAGCCGGCCTGGAATACGTCACGCCCAAGGGCGTGGAATTGAAGACGGAATACGCCTTGCGCGGCAACGGGGAATACCGCGACCAGTCCCTGACCCTGCGCGCCGCCTACCGCTTCTGAGCAAGCGGCGCGGCAGGGTGGAAGGCTACTTGCGGACCCAGCGGCCCAGGCCGTTGTCGTCGTAGAACTTGATGTCGAAGCCCTGGGCCCGCCCCTGGTCCATCTTGAAGACGATGGACGCCAGCGAGGCGACCAGTTCGGCTTCGCCCGCGGGCGAGAAGGCGTAGGTATCGCCGTCCCAGTGCCGCAAGGGGAAGCGCATGCCCTTGGGCCCCAGCACCAGGGTCAGCGCGCCGTTGGCCTCCTGGATCTCGGCCGGGCCGTAGTAGGGATTGTCGAACCTGCCGGCGTATTGCGACAGCGCTTTCGACGCCGCCGGCTTGGCGGGATCGGCCTGTCCGGACAGATCGGCCTGGGGTTCGAAAAACGCCTTCATGGCGCCGTTGTACGCCGCGAACCAGTCGCGCGTGGGCTTGCCGTACAACGCAGTGTCTGTGAACGATGCCGCGACGGATTCGGCCGCGCCCACTGGCGCGCCATTGGTCAGCACCACGATGCCGATGCCGGCGGAAGGGACGATGCGGAAGGTCGTTCCCGTTCCCATCAGGAAGGCGCCGGAATGTCCCATCGAAGGACGTCCGCCCAGTTCGGTGTTGACGTTGAAACCATAACCGTAGAAGCCGGAGCGCGAGTCCAGGTCATGCGCACGGGCGCTGTATGCCTGGGGCGACAGGGCCGGCAGCAGGGCGCCTGGGGCGATCAGGGTCTTGCCCTGGTATTGCCCGTCGGCGAGCAGCAGCTTCAGCCACTCCGCCAGGTCGACGACGGTGGAGGACACGCCGCCCGCGGGCGCCTGCTGGTCGGCGTCGCGCTGGCCCGTGGGAACGAAGCGGCCGTTCTGGTAGGCGTGCAGCACGGCGCGATTGCCGCGCGCCTCGAAGTCGCCGTAGCGGTAGCTGGTCGACTTCATGCCCAATGGTTTGAAAAGCTGTTCGTCGGCCAACTGCTCCCAAGGGCGTCCGGCGGCCTTGGCCACAGCCTGGGCGCCGATGGTGGTGCTGAAGTTGGCATAGTGGTAGGACGTGCGGAAGGCGTCCAGCGGCAGCAGGCGCAGGCGGGCGATCACGTCGTCGCGGCTGAAACCCAGGTCTTCGAGATCGTCGCCCGCCGTGCCCGGCAGGCCGGAGCGATGCGCGAAGAAATCGCCGATCGTGGCGCGTTCGGACACGTAGGCATTGCTCAGCTTGAAGTCCGGCAGGTAGCGCGAGACCGGATCGTCCCAGGCTGCGCGGCCCTTGGACACTTCAATGGCCGCCACCGTCGCCGACAGCGACTTGGAGATCGATGCGATCTGGAACACGGTCTGCGCATCCACCGGCGCCTGTTTGCCGGCCTCGCGCGTGCCGTAGCCCTGCGCCAGCACGGTCTTGCCGTCGATGACCACGGCCACGGCCATGCCCGGAACCTGGCTGCGCTGCATGATGTCCGCGATGATTTGCGGCAGTTCCCGCAGCGCGCGTTCCTTGCTGCCTGCAGGGATGGCGACGGCGTCCGCGGGCGGATTCGGCGCGCTGGCGATGGGCACGGACTGCGACCAGGCTGCGGTGGTGCCGCCCAGCGCAAGAAGGATGACTCCGGTGACGAGCGTGTGTTTGCGGTTCATGATGGCCTCAGAATCCTGCTTGGTAAGCGATGCGGAAAACGCCCTGGTTGATGCGCAGGGCCTGGTCGCGCTGATGCGTGAGCCCGGCCTGCACGATGAAGCCCATGGGCGTGACGTAGGTAACCGCGCCTGAAATGCCCCAATCCGTATCGTCCAGCAGGCCGTACTGCGCCAGCTTCTGGCCGCTGCCGGAAAGCTTGCGCACGGCTGCTGTCGCGGTCAGCTGCCAGCGGTCGCGCGACAACGAGACCGAGGTCACGCCGTTGCCGTTGGACACGGGGGCGCCGCGAAAGGCGCTGGAATAGGTGGCTTCGTTGAACCAGCTCAGGTTCCACGAGTTGGCCAGCGGCGCGTCGTAGCGCAAGCGGGCCGATACCGTGTTGGCGCTTTTTCCTTGATCCGGATCCAGATGCAGCCGGCCCGCGTCCACCCCGCCCGACCATCCTTCCAGTCCAGGCAGATCGCGGAAATCGTAGGAGAGGATGAAGGACTTCAATTGGTCGCTGAAGAGCGGCGGCTGATCGGGCCCGATGAGGCCGCCGTCCAGGCTGAAGCGTCGGTTCATCGCGGTGTTGTCGCGCTTGAACAGCATGGCGGCCACGGAGTGCGTTCCGCGGTCCGCGGTATCCAGGGTGTAGCGTCCGCCCACCCCGATCGAGCCGCGGAACTCCGAGTTCTCGTTGAAACCCGTGTACAAGCCGTCGACCACGTGCCAGGCGTCGCCAAAGCCCAGGTCCATCTTGCCGCCGTACAGCGCGTAGTTGTCCGCCGTATAGGCGGCGAACAGGTTGTCCAGGTCCACGCCCAGGTCGGAAAACGCATTGTCCTTGGTGTCGTTGGTGGACGAGTTGAAGGTCGCCTTGGTGCGGATCGAAAACTGCCGCGTCAGCTGCAGCACCAGGGCCGCCTCCGCCGTGGGCTGCACGCTGCTCCAGTGCGATCGGGGAAGCTGGCCGTTGTCGTCCTGCACGCCGAAGAAGCCGGTGTAGCCGGTCATCAGCAGGAAGCGGCCATTCAGCTGCGGATAGGTTTCGCCGCCCTCGCCCAGCTCGCTGTAGGGCGTGAGGAAGATCTCCGTCTTGAAGATGTCCCGAGCTTCCTGCGCGCACGCGCCTTGTGCGACCACGGCCAGCAGCGCGGCCGCTGCGGCCTGGCGCAGCGGCCGGCAGGGTCCGTTCACCGCGCCAGCTCGGCCGCCAGTTCACGCACCTGGGAATGGATATTGTTGAACATGGCGAAATTCACGCGGCTGGCGACGACGAACACGCCCAGCCCGCGGTTGGGCGACAGCACGGCATACGACATGAAGCCGCCCAGGCCGCCGCTCTTGCCCAGCAGCAAGGGCGCGCCATTGCGCGGCAGGGTCACGACCCAGCCCAGGCCCATGCCGTCGGCGTCGGTGACTTCCGTGCCTACGACGGACTTCAGTCCGTCATAGGGCAGCCACATCGTGTGCGCCAGCAACGACGCCTGCTTCGATTGTTTGGCGCCGTCCAGGTGCCAGCGCATCCAGCGCGCCATGTCGTCGGCGGTGGAGTAGATGCCGGCGCTGGCGTACATCACGTCCGGCACCGGGGCATTGGGATCGGGCTTGTCGAAGGGATCCAGCCCGGTCATCAGGCGCTTTTTCTGCGCTTCGTCAAGCGCATTGGTGGTGTCGGTCATGCCGGCTGGCTTCAGCACCTCGTTGGCCAGCACGGTCGAATAGTCCGCGCCGCCGGCCTTGGCCAGCGCATCGCCCAGCAGGCCGAAGCCCAGGTTGGAGTACAGCGTGGTGGTGCCGGGCACATAGGCCGGCTTGTGGCTGCCGATCCATTTCCAGTAATAGGCGCGGTCGAACGCGGCGAACGGATTGTCGGAGGGCTTGGCGTCAGGATTGGGCAGTTCACGCGGCAGGCCGGCCGAATGCGTGGCCAGGTCCAGCAGCGTCAGCGGGCGGCCGTTGGTTTCGACCTTGGCGTTTTCCGGCGCATATTTGGCCAGCGGATCCGTCAGCTTGAGCTTGTCCTTGGCTGCCAACGCCGCCAACACGTCGCCAGCGAACACCTTGGATACTGAAGCGATCCTGAAAATGGAGCGGCCATCCGGCTCCACGCCGCTGCCGGGCGCGGTTTCGCCATAGCCCTGAATCACGACCTCGTCGCCGCGCACGGCCGCGATGATCATTCCTGGCGCACCCGAGTTCAGGTACAGCTGCATGCCGGCCATGGAGACGGCATCCTGCAGCGCCAGGTCGGCCGCGCGGACCTGGCTGGCGCCCAGTGCGCAGGCGGCGCTCAAGGCTAGGGAGGTGATGCGCGGCAGTATGCGGGACGTCAGCATGCGGTTCTCTCTGCGGGACTTTGGGAACGGATGTTCCTTCGCCTGCGATGATCCCAAAAACTCGTTGCGCGGCCACTTGCGGCAGGACGAAACAACATGCCGGCATGACGAACTGCATATTTCAGAGGCGCGCCGGGTTCAGATGCCCATGCGTTCGCGCAGCGGCTTGCGGTAGGAGCGCGACACCGGCCAGGTCTCGTCCACGGCCCGCATCCGGATCAGCCACTTGTCCACGCTGCGGCGGTCCACGTCCATGACATGCAACGCGTTCGCAATGGCGGTGCGGTGCACCCGGAAGAAGGTTTGTTCCGGCAGGAGGGTCGACCATATGCCCAGCGCGCGCGAGTCCAGCACCATCGACCCGTCTTCCAGCCAGATTTCGCTGTAGTTGCCCGCCGAGCGCACGCCTACGATGGTTTCAGGCTGCACGCCGCGGACCACGCCGCGCATGCTGAGATAGATCACCGATGTGGCGCTGTCGTAGCGCGGCGCGCGGCCGCGCTCGCGGCTGTTGCCGTATTTGGCCTGGCCTATCAGGTTGGCGCATTGGTAGAGGGCGCGGACTTCGGCGGCGGACCAGGCCCGGTGCCGCACGGTGGTGTCGAAGCCGATGATGCCGTAGAGCTTCCCGTCATGGAAAACCGGCACGCTCAGCACGCTCTTGTTGCCCTGGCGCTGGAATTCGACCTGGATGGCGCGCGCGGTGCGGGGCAGGTCGTTGACGTCGTGGATGGCGACCGCCTGGCCTTTGACCATGAATTTGTGCAGCCAGGCGATCAGCGTGGTCGGCACGTCCTGGAGTTCGGCGACGAAGGGTTCGGTCTTTCCGCGGCACCATTCATGGGTATTGCGCAGGCGCAGCATGTCCGGGCGGTACTCGATCATCCATGACCGGTCCACGTCCGAGGTCTCGCCCATGTAGGCCAGCTGTTCGGAGATCGCGTCGTCGGCGGGGAGCTTGAGCAGGCTCATCGCGCAGTGGTAGAGCCAGTCCGACGAGGGATCGGGTTCAAGCAGGGTGGCGGGGTGAGTCTGGTACTGGACTGCATCCTTCACTTGCGGTTCCCCCTGCGGCGACATGGCGCTTGGCGCGCTCGCGGGCCGGGCCCCGCGGCTAGGCTGGATTTTCCCTCTGGTAACGAGGGATGACAAGATCTGAAATCATCATCGCACCGTGGTCGGCGTCGCCGCCTGGGAGGCCTGCGTCGGCATGCGGCCCACGCTGAGCGTGCCGGGATCCTCTGCAGAGGGGCGCACCACCGCCGCCTTGTTGGCGTCGTTGGCGCCGAGCTTGGGCAGGTCGATGGGGCGCGCGGCCACGGTTTCGAAGGGGCCGCCACCGGCCGATGGCACGCCCTCCAGGGTCACGCCGCGGGTCCAGTTGCCATCGTGGCGCGACAGCACCTCGTAGCGCTGCGGGGCGCCGGTGGCGCGGGCGACGATGTAGAGCGTGCCATTGACCAGATTGAGCGCGGGCGGCGAGGCGGCCTGGGCGTCGAGCTTGGACGGCCTGCCGTGTTCCACCAGCCACAGCTGTCCGCCGGCGCGTTCCAGCACGGCAATCATGACGTTGCCGCCGGCGTCGGCGCTAATGGCCGGGCGGCCGATATAGGGCACGCCCATGTCGGTCGGCGCGCTCCATTCCATGTCGAGATCGGTGGTGTCGCCGGTCTCCATCAGGCGGGTCAGATGGTTGTTGCCGCGCTGGCGGAAATAGAGTTCGACGCGGTCCTGGTGATTGCGGATCGCTGCCAGGCCGCCGGCGGCCTGGGGCGCGGGCACGCGGCGCCAGTCCTGCCATTCGGGGAGCTGGCCTTTGGCGGCCGGCAGTTGGCGGGTGTAGTGGAGCTCGCCGGTCCCGGTGAGCGCGAAGATGATGTAGCGTCCGTCGCCGCCCAGCGCCGCAGCGGGGGCGCCGGTCACGCCCTCCAGCGGCGGCAGGTCCTGCCAGGCGCCCCAGCTGCCGTCGACGCCGGAGGGCGTGATCCAGTGCAGCAGGCCGTCGTAGCCCAGCGCCACGGCGGCGGCTTCGCCGCGCGGCGCAACCGCCGGGATCTGGGTCACGCGCAGGCCGCCCAAGGCCTGCCAGCCTTGCCAGGTGCCGTCGTGGCGCTGTTTGTTGGCCCACACGCCGCCCAGCGGGTCGCGCGCCATCAGGCCGGCCGTGCCGTCGGTATGGGTGTACGACACCAGCGGGCCGTTGGTGCGCCCGCCCAGGCTTTGCCAACGCCGCTGGTCCGCGTCCCAGCGGTTGACGGCGCCATTGGTTTCGCCGGCAGCGAACACCACCAGGCCGCCGCGCCCGTCCGGGTAGAGCTGCGGCGCGATGTCCTGGCGCGACACGTAATAGGCGCGCTGCACCCAGGCGGCCGCGGGGCCGGCGGGCTCCTTGCAGCCGGTGGGGCCGGCGCAATAGTGGTAGTCGTTCCAGGCGTAGTGCTGGAAGGTCAGCGACTTGCTGGCGATTTCGGCCTGAGTCAGGTTGGTGGCGCGCTCCTGGCTGGGGTAATCGACGTAGCCCATCTCGGCGTAGTTGCCGGGCGCGCGCAGCATGGCTTCGCGCGCCAGCCGCGCGCTGGCGATATGGTCGGGATGGCCATGGCCGGCGCAGCGCCAGCACAGCTGCGTGTAAGGCACGGCGATCGTATCGTCGAGATGGCGTACCGTGGTCGGCGCGTACTGGCGGATCAGGTCGGCCAGGGTGTCGATCAACTGTTCGCGCGTGTAGGACTCGGCATAGGGGCCGAGCGTGTCGACGTTCTGGCCGGGTACGGATTCAGTGCGGCTCAGCGGCGTCAGGCTGCCCCAGCCCTTGCCCAGCCAGGGATCCTTCAGGCGCATGTGCCAAAGCTGCACGCGCGGATTGCCCTTGAGGGTAAAGCGCGCGATGTGCCGTCCGCCCGCGATGCCGGCGTCTTCTTTCCATTCGTCCGGTTGATGCGCCATATAGGCATAGGCGGAGCGCACGCCGCGCTCGCGTCCCAGCATGTAGGTATCGCCTTCGCCGGCATCGCTTGCGGTCAGGTAGACCAGCCGCACGCAGCCGCCTGCCTGGATGTTGGAGGCGATGTCCGGGTTCATGAACAGCAGGTCGTCGTCCAGGTGGGCGACGAAAGCCATGTCCTTGATGCCATGGCATTGCGCCAGCGTCGGCGGAGCGGCGAACGCTTGGGCGGAGAGCAGAGTGGCGACGGTACAGAGTAGCGCCCGGCCAAGGGGGCGCAGCATGGCCAACAAGACGTGCATAACGGGGCGCAGCAGAAAAGGCGCGGCGCGTAAGGGGTATTGAGGTGGGACCAGTATAGCGGTGCGGGATGGCGGTAAATGGGGGCGGTACAGACGGCCCCGTCGCCCTCATTCCGGCATGGCGCGGCCGGTCCGCCCGCCCTAGCGGTTCGGCGCGGCCATGGCCTTATCGCCCTGGTACGGGCTGAGATCCAGCCTCGCCTGCTGGAAGCGCCGCACGATTGCCGGCAGTTGCTTGCTTTGGCTTGCGCCGTCGACGGCCTGGATGGCCTGGCGGCATGTTTCGATATCCTTCGGGCAGCCGTGGCCGGGCGCCAGCAGGCTGGCGTACACCGATATGTTGACGGCCAGCTGGGACACCTGGACGGCGGTCGGCTTGCCCAGGTAGAAGTCGTCCAGGTCGCGCTTGAGGCGGGCAGTCTCCTCTTTGCCGGCGAGCCCGCCGTCGCGGCAGTCCATGAAGGTGGGTGACTCGTCGATCCATTCCATGCGGCTGCATGCCAAGGCCAGGCGTGGAGCGGGCAGGAGGCCCGCCGGCAACTGGGCCCGGACAGTCGGCGATCCCGAGGTGGCGAACGACACTATCCGTCCGTTCGTGCGCTTGCCGGCATCGACCGGGCCGGCGATCAGCATGGTCACATCCAGCGACGCAGGAAAGCGCGCAGTCGGGCCGTTGGCATAAGCCCGGGACACGGTTTCGGCGGTCGCGGCGGGCAGGCCGAGCCTTGCGCCGATAAGGCTGTTGCCGCCTTGCAGGTAGGTGTCGAGCTCGTCGCGCAGCACGGCTTCCAGCACGGCCGCCTCGGTGGCGGAAAGACTGTAGGCGGCGCTGGCCAGCGTGGGGACCAGCAGGCCCAACATCGCGCAGAGCTTTTTCATGGATACGTTGCGGCAGTGTGGTTCGGCGCGCAAGGGTAACCGGTTTGCGCGCGCAGCGTGGAGGGCGTCAGTTCGCGCCGGCGCTGGCCAGCAGCCAGTCGCGCAGGCGTTCATGCGCGGCGTCGGCGCGGACCGCATCCTTGCGCAGGCACAGGCTGAAGGCCGCGCCGCTTTCGATGAAGCCCAGCGGCGCGGCCAGCCTGCCTCGGTGCAGTTCGGCCTCCACCAGCACCGCCGGCGCGATGGCCACGCCCAACCCGGCCGCGGCGGCCTCCAGCATGTGGCCCAGATGGTCGAACTCGCGCCCCGCTTGCCGTGGCGTCAGCGCGATGCCTTGGCGCGCCGCCCAATCCTTCCAGGCGTCGGGCCGCGAACTGGTGTGCAGCAGCGGCATATCCAGCACGTCGGCCGCATCGCGGATATGCGCGGCCAGGGTCGGGGTGCAGACCGGGCCTATGGTTTCGGCGAAGAGCGGGGTGACGCCCCATTCTTGCGGCCAGGCGCGCCCGGCCAGGATCAGCGCATCCACGCGCTGCGTGTTCAACAGGGCGGCATCTGCGGCTGTCTGCAGCCTGATGCGGATGTCCGGATGCAGGGCTTCGAATTGTTCAAGCCGCGGGATCAACCAGTTGGAAAGAAAGCTGGCGGGCGCACCCACCGCCAATTCGGCCGGCTGCGTGCCGCGCCTGAGTTCGTCGCAGCGGCGCTCCAGCAGGTCGAAGGCGTCATGCGCCGCGCGCTGCAGGTCCAGGCCCGCCGCGGTCAGGTGGACGCGCCCTGCGCGCCGCTCGAACAAGGCGCAGCCCAGCCATTCTTCCAGTTGCCGGATCTGCTGGCTGACTGCGCTATGGGTCACGCAGAGTTCCTTGGCGGCCAGCGTGAAACTCGCCTGGCGGGCCGCGCTGTCGAAGAATCGCAGGGCATTGAGGGATGGCAGACGTCTCATGGCTGTTAGCTGAACTTACATATATGGGAAATAAATCATTGATTCAAATAAGTATTTTGTGACGATAGCATAAGGAAAATCCTACTCATCCTGTCACGGAAAACCTATCCATGCCACTCGCCATCCATCCGGCCGCGCCCGACAGCCGAGGCCAATTCGGCCCCTACGGCGGCCGCTACATGCCCGAAACGCTGGTCCCCGCCCTGGACGAACTTGAACGCCAATTCAAGGCGGCGCTGGCGGACGAGGACTTCTGGCAGACCTACCGCGGCCTGCTGGCCGACTATGTGGGCCGGCCGAGCCCGCTGTTCCTGGCGCGCGGCGTTTCCGGGGAGCTGGGCGGCGCGCAGGTCTACCTCAAGCGCGAAGACCTCAACCACACCGGCGCGCACAAGATCAACAACTGCCTGGGGCAGATCCTGCTGGCGCGCCGCATGGGCAAGCGCCGCATCATTGCCGAAACCGGCGCGGGCCAGCATGGCGTGGCGACTGCCACCGTCTGCGCCCTGTTCGGCCTGCAGTGCGTGGTTTACATGGGCGCCGAAGACATGGAGCGCCAGTCCGTCAACGTGCGCCGCATGCGGATGCTGGGCGCCGAGGTGCGCGCGGTGCACGCCGGCACCGCCACCCTGAAGGACGCGATGAACGAGGCCTTGCGCGACTGGATCGCCCATCCCGCCGACACGTACTACCTGCTGGGCACCGGCGCCGGACCGCATCCTTATCCCTGGCTGGTGCGCGAGTTCCAGAAGGTGATCGGGGAGGAGACGCGCCAGCAGGTCGCGGCCAAGACCGGCCGCGTGCCCGACGCCATGGTGGCCTGCGTAGGCGGAGGCTCCAACGCGATGGGGTTTTTCTACCCCTTTCTGGAACTGGCCGACGTGCGTCTGTACGGCGTCGAAGCTGGCGGGCTGGGCCTGGCCAGCGGGGCGCATGCGGCCAGCATCAGCGCGGGCCACGAGGGCGTGCTGCACGGCTGCCGCAGCTATTACCTGCAGGACGAAGACGGCCAGATCGTCAACGCGCATTCGATATCGGCCGGCCTCGACTATCCGGGCGTCGGGCCCGAACACGCCTTGCTGCATGACCGCAAGCGCGTGGACTACGTGTCGGTCACGGATGCCGAGGCCGTGTCGGCCTTCCATTGGCTGACGCGCAAGGAAGGCATCCTGCCCGCGCTGGAAAGCGCGCATGCGCTGGCCTACGTACGCAAGCTGGCGCCGCGGATGGCGCCCCACGAGATTCTCGTCGTGTGCCTGAGCGGACGCGGCGACAAGGACATGGACACGGTGACTCAATTTGGCGAGGTGGCGGCATGACCCGGCTTGATCAAACCTTGGCGGAGCTGCGCCAATCTGGACGCAGTGGGCTGGTGACCTATTTTGCGGCGGGCGATCCCGATCCTGCCGCATGCCTGGAGCTGCTGCGCGGCTTGCGCGCGGCGGGCGCGGACGTGATCGAACTCGGCATGCCGTTCAGCGATCCGGTCGCGGACGGTCCCGTGCTGCAGCGGGCCAACGTGCGTGCGCTGGCCGGCGGCCAGACCCTGAAGCGCACGCTGACCCTGGTGCGCGATTTCCGCGCGGCGGACGAGCATACGCCCTTGGTGCTGATGGGCTATCTGAATCCCATCCTGCGGCATGGGGTTGAAGGCTTCATCGAGGACGCGGCCGCGGCGGGCGCGGACGGCCTGATCCTCATTGACCTGCCGCTCGAACATGCCGACGAGATCAGCCGCGCGGCGCGCGCGCATGGCCTGCATCTGATCCGGATGTCCGCGCCCACGTCCGAGGACGCGCGGCTGGCGGGCTTGCTGCGCGACGCCAGCGGGTTTGTCTATCACATCATGCTGGCCGGCACGACGGGTGCGGACTTGCCTGACGAGCGCCGCATCGCCCAGGATCTGGACCGGCTGCGCTCGCATACCAGGCTGCCGGTGGCTGCGGGCTTCGGCGTGCGTTCGCCTGATGAAGCCCGGCTCGTCGCGCGGCATGCCGATCTGGTGGTGGTCGGCTCGCGGCTTGCGCAAGTGCTGGCGGAGCAGGGCGTGGCGGGCGCGCTGGGCGAGGTGCGGGGGCTGGCGGCGGCGCTGCGGGGGTAGACGGCGCGTGCGCCGTCCTGAAAGGCCGGGCAGCGCGCATGCCTCAGGCGTACCGCTCCAGCCGGAACGGCCTGATATCGACGGGTGTTTCGTTCCCCTGGATAAGGGCGGCCAAGGTTTCACCCACCGCGGGACCGATGCCGAATCCGTGTCCGGAGAAGCCGGATGCCAAGTAAAGCCCCGGCACGGCGGCGACCGGCGCGATGACAGGCATGGCGTCCGGCGTCACGTCGATGTAGCCGCCCCAGGATTGCGCGATGCGGGCCTGCTGGAACACGGGGAAGGCGCGCAGCAGGCGCTCCCAGGCCTGGTCGATCCCGCGTTTGTAAGGCGCGGGATCGAGCACGCGGCAGCGCTCGTAAGGCGTTTCGCGGTCGGCCGGAAAGCGGCGCGGCGTCGCCAGTTCTTCGAAGAAGCGCTTGCTGAAGCGGATCCGGACCAGCGAGTTGTTGGCGATCCAGGCGCGCAGGAACTTGCCCATCAGGCGGAAACTGTCCGGCACCAGTTCGGCCAGCGAGGCCGAGAACTGCGAGACGGTATAGCCGCCGTCGGCGCGCTTGCGGCAGGTGAAGTCCTTGCCGTTGATTGCCAGCGAAACGCCGGCGTCGAAAGGTTCGGTGCGCAACACCGAACCGCGCACCTTCAACTGCGGAAAGTCCACGCCCAGATTGCCGCAGAACAGGCGCGACCAGCCGCCGGCGGCCACCAGCACCGCCTGCGCGCGCAGCGTACCGCGTTCGGTGATGACGGTGTCGGCGCGGCCAGCGCTGGTCTCCACGCCGCGCACGGCGCAGTTTTCGTATATCAGCGCGCCGGCCTGGCGAGCCAGCGCCGCGACGCCCTGCGTGGCGATCTGCGGCTCCGCCACGCCGTCGGCGGCGCTGTAGAGCGCGCCGGTCCAGGCGCGTGCGGAACTGGGCAGCAGGCGCAGGGCTGCTTCGCGGCCCAGCATGTCGGCCTCTACGCCATAGGCGCGCGCCTTGGCCAGCCAGCTTTCGTGCTCGGCGGCGTCCGTCTCGTTTTCTTGCAGGTAGACCAGCCCGTTGCGGCGGTAGCCGACTTCGACCTGGGCCTGGATCTCGCGCCAGAGCTGGTTGGCGCGCAGCGCCAGCGGCACTTCGGGCAGGTCGCGTCCCAAGGTGCGTACCCAGCCCCAGTTGCGCGAGGACTGCTCGCAGGCCAGCGTGCCTTTCTCGAACAGCGCGCAGCGCACGCCGCCGCGCGCCAGCGCGAGCGCCGTGCTCACGCCTATGATGCCGCCGCCGATGATGGCCACGTCCACCGTGGCAGGAAATTGCGTTTGTGTCGTCATGGCAAAGTGAAGGCGCCAGGGCAGGGGGTCAGGCGGGGTAGCCCAGCGCGTCGCGCAGGCGGTACCAGTTGATGGCCAGCGTGGCGCCGAATTGCCGCGCCGGGTAGAAGGGCATGCGCTCGATGGGCGTGACGGGGAAGTCGAGTTCACCTGCCGGCACGCCGCGGATGGCGTCGGTCAGCACGCGGCCCAGCGCCGTGCCCATGGCCACGCCGCGTCCGCAGTAGCCGTAGGCGGTCCAGATGCCCGGCGCCAGCCGATGCACGCGAGGCAGGTCGTCCATGGTCATGCCTACGCGGCAGGCCCAGCCGTGGCGCCACGCGGCGTCCGCCAACTGCGGGAAGCGCGCGACTGCGGCGCGGCGCAACTGTTCGCCAGTGGACGGATCCAGGCGCTCGGACGAGTGCCCGCGGCCGCCGATGACGAAGCGACCTTCCGGGTCGATGCGGCAGTAGTAGGTAATCTTGCGCGTCTCGGAGATGCCGGCGCGCAGCGGCAACAACTGCTCCTGCAGCGCTTGCGGCAGGGGATCGGTGGCGATCTGCGCGCTGGATACGTTGACGTACGACTGCGCGACGGCCGGCCACAGCCGGTCGGTGTAGGCGTCGGTCGCCAGGACGACGTGGCGCGCCTGGACCGCAAAGCCGTTGACGCTCAGCGTCGCGCCGCCGTCAGGCGTGGGCGCGATGGCGGACACCGGCGAGTGGTCGTGCATCGCCGCGCCTGCGTCCTGCGCCGCGCGCGCCAGTCCGCGCGCGAAGGCCAGCGGCTGCACCGCGCCCGCGCGCTTTTCGCGCAGGCCCGCGGGCCAGAACGAGGATCCGGTGGCTGCGCGCATCGCGTCGGCGTCCAGGTATTCGACGTCGCCGCCATGGGCGTTCAGCTCCCGCGCGCGGTTTTTGAGATAGCTGCCCGATGCCGCCGAGAACGCGCCCTGGATCCAGCCGTTGCGGGTGGGCGAGCAATCGATGCGCAGGCGTTCGGCCAGTTCGAAAAGGTAATCGGCATTGCCGTAGGCAAAGCGCATCATGCGCGTCGCCGTGTCCGCGCCGAAGCGGCGGATCAGCGCGGCAGGGCCGGGCTTGAAGCCCGGCACCACCTGGCCGCCGTTGCGTCCGGAGGCGCGGTGGGCCACTTCATGGGATTCGAACAGCGCCACCTTGTAGCCGGCCTCGGCCAGATGCAAGGCGGCCGACAGGCCGGTGAAGCCGCCGCCGACCACGGCGGCGTCGACATGCAGCGGACCGGCCAACGCCGGCGAGGCGGCGCGCGCAGGCGCGGTCGCGGCCCACAGCGTGGCTGCGGGCGAAAACAGATCGTTGTTCATGGTGCCGGAGCTACTGGGCGTGGGTGACGCGTTTGAGGAAATCACGCATGCGTTCGTTGCGGGGATTGGTCAGCACTTCGCGCGAGGGGCCCTGTTCGGCGATACGGCCGTTTTCCAGGAACAGAACGCGGTCAGAGACGTTGCGCGCGAAGTCCATTTCGTGCGTGACGATGACCATGGTCATGCCCTTCTCGGCCAGCGTGCGCATCACGGACAGCACCTCGCCCACGAGTTCCGGATCCAGCGCCGAGGTCGGCTCGTCGAACAGGATGGCCTCGGGTTCCATCGCCAGCGCACGGGCGATGGCCACGCGCTGCTGCTGGCCGCCGGAGAGCTGCTGCGGATAGTGGTTCATCTTCTCGGCCAGGCCGACCGACGCCAGGATCTCGCGGCCGCGCGCGGTGGCGGACTCGACGCTTTCGCCCTTGACGTGCACCGGGCCTTCGATGACGTTCTCCAGCGCGGTGCGGTGCGGGAACAGGTTGAAGCGCTGGAACACCATGGCCACGCGCTGGCGGATGTTCTGGATGTCCTTGCGGCGCGCGTCCACGGTGACGCCGTCTATCGTGATACGGCCGCCGTCGTAGCGCTCCAGGCCGTTGATGCAGCGCAGGAGCGTGGACTTGCCGGAGCCCGACGGCCCGATCAGGCAGACCACTTCGCCCTGCTGGATTTCGGCGTCGATGCCTTCCAGCACGCGGTGGGCGCCGAACGACTTGCTGAGGTTTTCGATCTTGATCATTGGCGGCGCCCCAGTCGGCGTTCAAGTTTGCCGATGAAGTACATCATGGGCAGGCTCATGGCCAGGTACATGAGGGCGACCAGCGTGAAGATGGTGGCGCTCTTGAAGGTGGAAGAGGCGATCAGCTTGCTCTGCATGGACAGCTCGACCACGGTGATGACCGCCGTTTGCGAGGAGTCCTTGAGCATCATGACCACGTTGTTGCCGTAAGGCGGCAGCGCGACCTTGAAGGCCTGCGGCAGCACCACGCGACGCATCAGCTTGGCGCGCGACATGCCCAGCGACTGGGCCGCTTCGAACTGGCCGGGATCGACCGCGTCGATGCCCGAGCGGAATACCTCCGACATGTACGAGGAGTACGCGATGCCCAGGCCTAGCGCGCCGGCCTGGAAGGCGGTCAGGCTGATACCGATTTCGGGCAGCACGAAGTACATGTAGAACAGCACGACGATGATGGGAACGCCGCGGATGATGTTGGTGAGGATGCGGCTGGCGTGCGACAGCGGCGCGACGCCGCTGACCCGCAGCAGAGCCCAGAACAGGCCGAGCGCCGTGGCAATGACCAGCGCCGCCGCAGTGATGGCGATGGTCGTCAGCACCCCCTGCATCAGCACCGGGAAGAACTCCGCGGCGTCACTGAAAAATGACTGGAACATCTTGGATACCTGTTAGGCGACGCGCCGCGGCGGATCGGGCCGCGGCGCTCGGGATCAGGGCGCGACGCCCCATTTCTTCATGATGGCGGCAAGCGTGCCGTCCTGGCGCAGCGCATCGATGGCCGCGTTGAGCTGCTTGACGCGTTCGGCGTCGCCCTTGCGCACGGCCAGTGCGATGTTGGTGGGCATGGCCGGCTGATAGCTCTCGACGTAGCGCACGTTGCGCACGCCCTGGGTGCGGACCTGGTAGGAAATCACCGGCCCGTCGCCGAAGGCCGCGTCCAGGCGTCCCAGCGCCACGTCGCGCACCAGGTCGGACATGGTTTCGTACATCTTGATTTCCTTGAGGCCGGGCGCAGCCTTCAACGGCTCGACGTAGAGCGTGCCGATCTGCACGCCGACGGTCTTGCCCTTCAGGTCGGCAATGCTCTTGTAATCGGTCTTGTCCTTCTCCGGCACGATCAGCGCCTCGCCGTACTCCACCACCAGCTGCGTGAAATCGACCACTTCGGCGCGCTGCGGCGTCTTGGCGAAGGCCGAGGCAATGATGTCGATCTTGTTGGTCTGCAGGGCCGGCACCAGCGAGGCAAACGGAATCGGCATCACTTCCGCCGTAAAGCCGGCCTGCTTGCCCACAGCGTGGGCGATGTCGATCATCACGCCCTGCAGGGTATTGGTCTTCGGGTCCAGGAAGTTGAACGGCACCGCGGTCGGCGTGGCGCCTACCTTGACGGTCTGGGCGTGCGCGCCCGACAGCGCGGCGGCGCACAGCGCCGTCGCCAACAACGTTTTCAACACTTTGTGCAGCATCGGAATCCCCTTGGAAGCTGGAATCGCGCGCCTGCACGGTGTACCGGACGTCCGATTTCGTCCTTGTCAGGTGCGCATTATCGTATCGAATAGCGATAAGCTTCTATCGCATGTAGATTTTATAATCCGGCCAAGGAAAGCCTGTCAATCAACTCCGGTTTTAGCTAAGCGCTTTTTATTTAAGGGTTTTCCCGAGATTATCTGATGCGAAAAAGGTAGAATGCATCAAAAGAACCGCGGCTTTTTCTTGCATTCATTTGAATTGGAATGCAATCTCTGCGTATCGAACACTAATAGACTGGGCGGCCTGCGCCGCCCAGCCCAGCCATGAATCCGGAAACCTCCACGCTGTACGTCCAATCGCTGGCCACGGGCATCGCCGTGCTCGATGCCTTCGATGCCGAACACACCTCCATGAGCCTGCCGGACATTGCCGCCGCAGCGGGCATCACCCGCAGCGCGGCGCAGCGCTTCGCGTTCACGCTGGAAGCGCTGGGGCTGCTCAACAAGGACCCTGTCAGCAAGCGCTATTCGCTGTCGTCCCGCACGCTGGACGCAGGTTGCCGCTACCTGGAATCGCATCCGCTGCTGGACCGCGCCAATCCCTTCCTGCTGGAACTCAATCGCAATGCCGGCGAAACCGTGAACCTGGCGGAGCCGGCCGGGCAGGACATGATCTACATCGGCCGCTTTCCCAGCCCCTTGCGGTTACTGGTGCACATGCCCGTGGGCCGGCGCATCCCGATGTACTGCTCCTCCACCGGGCGCGTGTACCTCGCCGGCATGAGCGACGAGCAAGCTTGCGAGGCCCTGGAGGCCAGCGAGCGCGTGAAGTACACGGCCAACACGCTGACCGGCCTGGATGAACTGATGGCGCAGATCCGCCTGTCGCGCGAGCAGGGTTACGCCTGCTGCAAAGAGGAGTACTACCGCGGGGATCTGGCGCTGGCGGTGCCGGTCTACGACCTGAACCAGCGAGTGGTGGCGGGCCTGCAGCTGTCCGTGTCGGCGGCCAAGTGGACGGTCAAGCGCGCGGTGTCGCGCTTCGTTCCGATGATGCTGGAAACGGCCAGGCAAATCTCCACGTCGCCACCCACGCCTCGCGCCTTGACGGCGTTCGGCGGCGGCGCTGCGCGCGACCTGCACGCCGAGCCGCCAGGGCGCGTCAGCGGACGCAAGCCGTGAGGCTGGCGGCCGCTCCAGGCAGTTGCGGCTTCAAGCCGTTTGCGGCGTCTTTGCGCCCGGCTCGCCGCGGCGACCAGGCTTGCCATACAGCAGGCGCGCGCACAGGAACGCGCTGAGCGCGCCGGGCGCCGCGCCGACGGTCAGGGGGAAGCCCAGCTCTTCCAGCCAGGGCCTGCCCTGGGAGATAAAACCCGTCAGGAAAACGAAGCCATAGACGGCGCCGACCAGCGCCATCGCGGCATAGGCGCGCCAGGACCGATGCGCCGGCCGCAACGCGCCGGCCACGATGCCGCACAGCAGGGCGGGCACGAAGCCGAAAATGTAAAACCAGGGCAGGGCGTAGACCAGCATGAGCAGGTTCTCGGGATCCCGGGTCACGGCCGTCAGCGCGATGATGACGCCTGCGCCGCCGATGGGCGGCGCGGCCACGCCGTAGAGTGCGCCGCCCGCGACCAGATCGCTGCCCAGGCGCCGGCCGGCAGTGCCCATTGTGTGTTGCCGCCTGCGGCGGTAAGCGATGGCGGCGAGAGCGCCTAGAAGCAGTATGCCGGCCGAGATATAGGGGGTCATCGCGTCATGCAGAATGTGGGCGGGAGTGGCATGGCCGGCTTGCCGCGGGAAAGCGGCAAGCCGGCGCAACAGGCCTGATGATACCGTGGCGGCCGGCCAGGTTTTCCTGCGCGCGCCGCGCCCGCATCGCACGCAGCGCCATTCTGCGGCGGCGCGGCGCTCAAGTCGGGTCGTTGCCGGCGCGCGCGTCAGCGGCGCCGGCGCTGTTGTTCAATGAGCTGGCCAGCGCGGGGGCGGCCTCGTCCGCTGCGGGCTGTTGCTCCGTGCGCCGCATCAGCCGTTTGCTCACCATGGCGGCGACGAAGGCATTGCGTTGGGCCGCGTTGTAACCGGGGTGGCTGAGTTCGCGTACGTATTCGTTGATCACGGGTTTCATGGATGTTCTCTCGTCTTGAGGCCAGGCAGGGGCCGGGCGTGTTGGCTTGCATCGGCGCGGACGGCTTGCAGCAGGCGCGCCATGGTGACTTCGGCGCCGGTGTCGGCGGTAAAGAGCGCGCGGCTCCAGCGGCGCGCGCGCTGATCCGGCGCGGGCGCCGGAAACTGGACCACGAAGCGCAGCCGCCTCAGGAATGCGCTGTCCAGGTTGGACTTCAGGCTGGCGGCCCGCGACGCCAGGCCGCGGTAGGACTGCATGGGTTGCAACAGGTAGCTGACCTCGATATTGGCGTAGCGGTCATGGCTGTCCTTGACGTTCGCGCGCTTTCCGAAGAGAGCGTCGGCTTCGTCGAAGTACAGGACCGCGCCGCGCTGCTCGACCGACTCGAACAGGCGGCTCAGGTTTTCCTCGGTTTCGGCGATGTATTTGCTGACGATCCTGGACAGGTCGATGCGATGCAGCGCCAGCCCCGTATCGCGCGCCAGTTCCTCGGCAGCCTCGAAGGCCTGCGCCCGAGCGCGCGGGTCATGTTGGACGCCGGTGTCCCAAAACGCGAGGATGCGCGGTTCCGTGGGTGCGTTCATGGGGGACTTCCTTCCGTTTGCCCGGCGCGTTGCTGGACCCGGATGACCACGAACTCGGCCGGCCTGAGCGGAGCGAATCCCACCAGGATGTTGACCATGCCGCGATCCCTGTCCTGTTGCGTGGTGGTCTCGCCATCGCACTTGACCAGATAGGCATCGCGGGGCGTGCCGCCCTGGAAGGCGCCCTGGCGGAACAGTGCATTCATGAAGGCGCTGACGTTCAGCCTGATCTGTGCCCAAAGCGGCTCGTCGTTGGGCTCGAACGCGGCCCACTGCGTTCCGCGCAAGAGCGATTGTTCCAGGTGCAGCGCCAGGCGGCGCACCGGCACGTACTTGTATTCCGAGGCGAAGTGGTCCGTGCCTTGCAGGGTCCGCGCGCCCCAGCAGACCGGGCCGCGTCCGGCAAAGGTGCGCAGACAATTGACGCCCAGGGTATTCAGGTTGCGGCTCTCGTCGTCGCTGACCGCCGCGGCCAGGGACAGGACGCCAGCGAGGCCCGCGTCGATGCCGGCTGGCGCTTTCCAGACGCCGAGGTCGGCGTCGGTGCGCGCATACAGGCCCGCGATCGTGCCGCAAGGCGCGGTCAGGCGCGGCAGGCCATTCTTCAGCGGGTCGGCCGCGCGGGTCCAAGGGAAATACAGCGCGGCATGATCGGACCTGGGCAGCGCCGCACCCATGACTGCGGCCGCCATGGAGGCCGCATCGGCCGCCGCGGGCGGCGCATCGATGATCATGAAGGCGTGCAGCTCTTTGCAGTAGGACACGGCATCGGCCAGCACGATGCTGTGCGTGATGCCGGGCAGGCATAGCAGGTTGAAGGCATGGGCATCGTCCAGCGCGTAGAGGCCCCGGCGCTGCGCGCGCTGGCCGATGAAAGCGGCATGCGCCTCCAGCGGATCGTTCTGCGCAGGCTGCGCCACGCGCACGACCCAGGCTTGAGCGCCGCCGTTCAGGAAGAATTGAAGCACCGCGTAGCCGAGTTCGCAGCCCTCGGCCAGCCCGCCGAACTCGCGTTCGTAGTCGGCGAAATCCTGGATGTGGACGGGATGGTTGAGCGGTCCGCGCATGGCCGTGCCCAGGAACGCGGCAACCGAGGTCGGCGCGCCGGCAATGGTGCGCACGCCTGCGGGAATTTCCTGGACATACACCCCGGGATGAGTCAGGGCAGGGACCATGAACTGCTCCTTTCCACGGCGACTTGATGGCGTGAACCTGCAGCAGGAGAGTCTTCGCGGGACGGCCGAAGCGCCGCGGACAGAGGGCCGGGCGTGGGCGCGACACGCCGTAGCGCGGGCGTCTGGCGGGCGTTGCGCCGCGCTTCTAGTTGGATTGCAGCGGAAAGGCAATCGGGCATAAGCAGCAGCCCTGATGAGATGTTTTATAGAAGGTCTGATAAAAGCGGGCAATAGCTTTTCAGCGGTGTTAACGTTCTGTTGCTTATTCAGAAGCCGGCCCTTGCAGGACGCCTTGCAGGCAGGCCGGTCGAGGCTTGGCCCGTAGCGGCGGCGCTGCGGGAAATCAGAGTGGCCGGGGGCCCGACTGGCGGCCGCGGCCCTCAACGAGGAGCGCGAGATGTGTAGCCTGACCCGACTGTGGCGCGTGCATGTTTTCCCGACAACATCGTCAGCGCCCGCGAACCCGCCCGGGCGCCTTTCTCGCCTCGCTCTCGCCCTTGCCGTGGCCGGCATGGCTGCCGGCGCGGGCCTGACGCCAACCGGCGCGGCGCAGGCGCAAGCCCAGGGACAGACCCCGGCGCAAACGGCGCCCGCCCAATCCGATGCGCAGGAAGAGGCCGCGCGTTCGCTGCAATGGCCGCGCAGTTTCGAGGCCGCCGACGGCACGCGCGTGGAGCTCTATCAACCCCAGATAGATACCTGGACTGCCGACCGCATCACAGGCCGCATGGCGGTGGCGGTCGGCGCCGCCAAGGGCAATCCCACCTACGGCGTGGCAGACTTTTCCGCCCGTGCCGAGGTCAACAAGCCGGCGGGCCTGGTGCATCTGTCGGACATCCGGATCGAGCGCGTGCAGGTGCCCACCTCGCCGGAAGCCGCCGCCAAGCTGCGCAGCCAGCTTGAAGCGCGCCTGCCGGCCAAGGGCGTGGTCACGCGGCTTGATGCACTGCAACTGAGCTATACGCTGTCCCAGAACAACCCGGCCACGAAAACCGTCCCGGTGGACAACGCGCCGCCGCGCATCATCTACCGCACGGTGCCGACCGTGCTGGTGCTGATCGACGGCGGACCTGTATTGGCCGAGGTGCCTGATGCCGCAGGCTGGCGCCGGGTCGTCAACACGCGCGCGTTGATGCTGGCGGACAACGCGGGCCGCTATTTCCTGCAGGCCGCTGGCCATTGGTACGAAGCGCGCACCGCCACCGGGCCGTGGACGGACCTGCCGCAGCCGCCCGAGGCTCTGCAGGCCGCCGCTGTTGCGGCGCGCCGCAAGGCCGAGCCGGACCCGATGCTGCCGCATGGCGGCAAGGCGCCGCACCGCGCGCCCGCCATCGCGGTGTCCACCGCGCCGGCCGAGTTGCTGGTGACCGTCGGCCAGCCTGAAATGCGGCCGGTGCCAGGGACTTCGCTGCTGTCGGTGGCCAATGCCGATCATGCCCTGTTCATGAATCCGGGCGACAACCGCTACTACGTGCTGGTGTCCGGCCGCTGGTTCCGGGGCGCCAGCCTGGACGGCCCCTGGTCCTACGTGCCGGGCAAGCAGCTGCCGCGCGATTTCGCCAAGATTCCGTCAAAGGATCCGCAGTCGGGCGTGCTGGCTTCGGTGCCGGGCACGCCGCAGGCCAAGGAGGCGCTGATTGCCTCCACCATTCCGCAGACCGCCACGGTGTCGCGCAGCGCGGCGAAATTGCAGGTGGAATATGCCGGCGGCTCCCCGACGCTGCGGCCCATCGAGGGTACGGCGCTGTATTACGCCGCCAATTCGCAGGTGCCGGTGATACAGGCCGAAGGCCGCTACTACGCGTTGTCGCGCGCTGTCTGGTTCGTATCGGATTCGCCCATGGGGCCGTGGCGCGTGGCTGACCATGTGCCGGCGATCATCTACGCCATACCCGTCAGCTCGCCGCTGCACTACGTCACCTACGTGCAGGTGTACGGATCCACCCCGCAGAGCGTGGTGTTCGGCTACACGCCGGGCTACATGGGCGTGGTGGCCAGTCCCGACGGCACCGTGGTGTACGGCACGGGTTACGCGTATCCGCCGGTCATCGTGCAGGACACCTGGGTGGGCTATCCGCCCAGCTATGGCTACGACGCGGCCTTCGCCACCGCGACCGGTTTCGCCTTCGGCTTCGTCGCTGGCGAGACCTGGGGGGGCGCGGCGCCCTATTGGGGGCCATACTGGGGCGCGCCTTATTGGGGCGGCGTCAACGTGAACCAGGTCGACGTCTATGGCGCCTGGGGCGGCTCCGGCGTGGTCACGCACGCGGCCGGCTGGAACGGCTGGACCGGCACCGAATGGCAGGGCACCCACGCCGAGGGCTACAACCCGCAGACCGGCGCAGCCTTCGAAGGCACGCGCGGCGCGGCCTATAACGAGTACACCGGCAATGCGGCTGCCGGGCGGCGCGACGCCTATACCAACCCGACGACCGGCGCCTCGGGCGCGGGCCGGGCGGGCGTGGTCGCCAACGACGACGGCCAATGGGCTGCCGGCCGCCAGGACGTGCGCACCAATACCAACACCGGCCGCAGCACCATCTCGTCGGCCACGGCGACCGGCACGGCGGGCGACGGCGTCAACAGCGTGGACCGGCGCGGTGCCACGTACGACCGCAACACGAATAGCGGCATGGCGTGGAACAACGGCAACGTGTACGCAGACCATAACGGCAATGTCTACGAGCACAACGACAACGGCTGGCAGCAGCACACCAGTTCGGGTTGGCAACCGGTGCAGCCTAGCGCGCAGTCCGGCGGCAATTACCTGAACGGCCAGCGCCAGGCGCGCGACTATTCCGGCGACCGCATGGGCGGCATGGAGGGCGGCGGTTGGCAGGACCGCGGAATGCAGGGCGGCGGCTGGCGCGACCGCGGCATGGGGGGCGCGGAAGGCGGCGGCTGGCAGGGGCGCGGCATGGGCGGCCGGGGAGGCTGGGGCGGCGGCTTCGGCGGATTCCATGGTGGAGGGTTCCGCCGCTGAGCGGCAGGCCGCCAGAGCAGGCGGCGCGGAAGGGGGGAGCGGCGCCTGCCGGTCCGCTTCCATTCCGGCCGCATTTGCGCAGCTCTGGCGCCGCGGTCTAGACTGGCCGCTTTCCCTTCTTTCACGCACTCCGCCATGGCGCTGCATAGCTGGCTCATCTATCTGGTCGCGGTCATCGGCCTGTCGGTAACCCCCGGACCGAACACGCTGCTCGCGCTGACCCATGGGGCACTGCATGGGCACCGCAAGGCCCTGTGCACCATCGCGGGCGGCGCAGTGGGCTTTGTCGCGCTCATCGCCTTGTCGATGCTGGGTATCAGCGCCTTGCTCAAGGCCTGGGGCCCAGCGCTGACGGTATTGAAGTGGGCGGGCGGGGCCTATCTGATCTGGCTCGGCATCCAGCTCTGGCGCGCCCCGGGCGTGCAGTTGCAGCCGGCCCCCGATATGCCGCGCATACGCGGCATGCGCATGTTCAGCCAGGGCCTGCTGTCGGCCATTTCCAATCCCAAGGCCCTGCTGTTCTACGGCGCCTTCCTGCCGCAGTTCATCGATCCTGCGCGCAGCCTGTACACGCAGTTCGCGATCATGGCCGGGACCTTCGTGGTGGTGGAGTTCCTGGTCGAGTACGTGTTGGCGCGACTGGCGCATCGCGTGCGCCCCTGGCTGGAACGCGCCGGCCGGCGTTTCAACAAGGTGTGCGGCGGTTTGTTTGCCGCCATGGGGGCGGCGCTGCCGGGGTCCTGATCGCCGGCGTGCTGCGTTGCCGCTTCAGTCCTCAGCGAGCCACCGCCCGGATTCCGGATCGATCGCCGCCCGGGCTCCATCCATCCGCACTTGTTCCTCATCCAGCCGCGCGGCGGTAGCCGGATCGACATCGAAGGCAATGCCGAGCGCGCTTGCGATGCGGGCGTCTTCAATAGGCAGTTCCCACGTCAGGAACAATTGCGCCAGTTCCAGGCCGGCCGCGAAGTCGGCCTCGCGAAAACCCTTGCCGTCGCGCGGGATGACGGCATGCGGCTGGCAGGTATCGAAGATCATGGCGGTGCCGCGCACGAGCGGAATGCGCAGGCCGGCGGCCGGGAAGTGCACGTCCAGGCCCCGGTCTTCGCTCAGGAACAGATTGCAGAAGGCGGCGCCGCCATATTGGCCGCCGTCATGGTGGTAGCGGGCGCCGCGGCAGGCCATGAGGGCGATGTCGGCGCTCGCCAGCACGTCGGACAGCCCCCGGTCGTGCGTCCAGTCGCGCATGGCTTGCAGGCATAGTCCGTATTCGGGCCAGCGCGCCTGCGTGCGCGCCAGCGGCATCTGCTCCACGTCCCCGGGTTCCAGATACAGGCGCGTGGCCATCTCGCGCTCCCAATCCGACAGCACGCACGCGGGCGGCACGGGTATGTCCAGCGTGGCGGTCAGCACCGTGCCGCTGACGCTGCGGCTGCGCATGGCGTCGCCGCTCCAGTAGAAGGATGTCAGGCGGCCGGGCGTGTAATGATGCGAGGGTGGGGCGTGGTTCATCGGGCTTCGAGCATCCGCGCGGGTTGCGGTTGGGCGGCTATCGTACCCAAGCCGCCCGCGCTTCGGTATTTATTCCATTCCAGACTTATTTCATGAAAATTACTCGTTTGTTGTGATGAAACCTCGCCCTTAGCATCGGTGACGATAACCCTAGCTGGAGTTTCCATGACCGCGCCTGTTCCCGCCTTTTCCCATGCCCTCGTGACCCGCGACGAGCGCGGCGTCTACACCTTGCAGATCCACGATGCCAAGAGCCTGAACATCCTGGCCTCGGCGGTCACGTTGAGCCTGACCGAGGCCGCCCGCTGGATTGGCGCGCAGGACGATGCCCGCGCCGTCGTTATCCGCGGCTCGGGCGAGCGTGCCTTCGTGGGCGGCGCCAACATCTATGAAATGGCCGAACTCGACCCGCAGGGCGCGCGCGAGTTCATCACCCGGCTGCGCGACCTGTGCGACGCCGTGGCCGCGATTCCGGTGCCTACCATCGCCCGCATTCCGGGCTTCTGCCTGGGCGCCGGCATGGAGCTGGCCGCGGCCTGCGACATCCGCCTGGGCTCGGCGGACGCGGTTTTCGGCATGCCCGAGGTGCGCGTGGGCATTCCGTCCGTGATCCACGCCGTGCTGCTGCCGGCCATCATCGGTCCCGGTCCCACCAACTGGCTGCTGCTGACCGGCGAGACCGTGGACGCGACCCAGGCCCGGCAGTGGGGCTTCCTGGAATTCGTCAGCGAGACCGGCGCGCTGGACGCCCTGGTCGAGCGCACCGTGGCGCCCATCGCCGAAAGCGGTCCGATCGCCGTGCGTTCGCAGAAGGCCCTGCTGCGCTACTGGAGCGAGTCGACTGTCGAGGCCGGCCTGGATCGCAGCGTGGCGGCGTTCGGCGAGGCCTTCACCACCGACGAGCCGCGCCGCTACATGGCGCCCTTCGTCAATCGCAAGAAGCAGCAGGAGGCCAAGTAATGGCCGGTCCGCTCGCGGGCGTGCGCGTCATCGACCTGACGTCGGTGGCCATGGGGCCGTACGGCACGCAGATCCTCGCCGACATGGGCGCGGAGGTCATCAAGGTCGAGGCGCCCGAAGGCGACGTGTTCCGCACCTCGGCTCCGGCCGCGAGTCCGGGCATGGGGCCGGCTTACCTGAACCTCAACCGCAACAAGTACAGCGTGACGCTGGATGCCAAGACGCCGGCCGATCGCGAAAGCCTGCTGCGCCTGATCGATGGCGCGGACGTGTTCGTGTCCAACGTGCGTCCGGCGGCCCTGGCGCGCCTGGGCCTGGACGCGGACACGCTGCGCGCGCGCAACCCGCGCCTGATCCATTGCTCGGCCGTGGGCTTCGGCCAGGACGGCCCCTATGCGGCGCGTCCGGCCTTCGATGACATCATCCAGGCCATGAGCGGCCTGGCCGATTTGCAGGGGCGCAACAGCGGCGCGCCGGCCTATGTGAACACCATCCTTGCCGACAAGGTGGCGGGCCTGACGCTGGCCTACGCCATACCCATGGCGCTGTACGAGCGCGAGCGTTCGGGTCAGGGGCAGGCGGTTGAGGTCCCCATGTTCGAGACCCTGGTCTCTTTCACGTTGATCGAACACATGAGCGGCCACAGCTTCGTGCCGCCGCGGGGACCCATGGGCTACAGCCGCGTGCTGTCGCCGCAGCGGCGTCCCTACCGTACTCGCGACGGCTACCTGGCGCTGCTGCCCTACACCGACGCGCAGTGGCGGCGCTTCTTCGCCCTGGCCGAACGTGCGGACCTGGCGGCGGACGCGCGCTATGTCGACGCAAGCGCACGCGCGCGGCACTTCGACGAGCTCTATCAGGACCTGGCGGACATCGTCGCCTTGCGCGGTACCGAGGAATGGCTGGCGCTGCTGGCGGACGCGGACATTCCGCACTCGCGGGTGAACACGCCGGAAGCCCTGTTCGAGGATCCGCACCTGAAGGCGACGGGCTTCTTCCAGCGCGTGGAACATCCGACCGAAGGGCCGCTGGTGGCCGCCGGCATCCCGGTGCGCTTCTCGCGCACGCCGGGCGAGATCAGGCGCCAGGCGCCGCGCCAGGATGCCGATCGCGATATGCTCGAGCCTGCGCGCTGAGGCCGGCATGGCCGGCGGCGCCTGGCGGCGACTTCGACCATGAACATCACTCTCAAGCAATTGCGCGTGTTTTGCGCGCTATACGAACTGCGCAGTTTCACGGCGGCCGCGCGCGCAGCCTTCGTGACGCAATCGGCCGTCAGCAAGCTCTGCGCCGAACTTGAGGCCGAGGTCGGCCAGCCGCTGTTCGAGCGCTCCACCCGCAGCGTCACGCCCTGCGACGGCGCGGCGGATTTCTACGCCTATGCCCAGGAAATCCTGGGCACCGTGCGCGCCGCCGAGCGCAGCATGTCGGGCCTGCGCACGCTGGAGCGCGGCACGGTGGGCGTGGCCACTTCGCCGCTGATGATGGTCGGCCTGCTGGGCGAGGTGGTGGCCGACTATCACCGCGCCCATCCCAGCGTGAAGCTGGATTTGTTCGAACTTTCCACCGACGACACCATCGAGCACGTGCGCAACGGCCGCGCCGACTTCGGCATCGTCTCGGTCGAAATCCCTTCGGAAGAACTGGCCACCCGGGTCATCTATCGCGACACCATGTACGCGGTGTGCGCGCCGCGCCATGCGTTGACGCGCAAGCGTTCAGTGTCGTGGGCCGACGTGGCCGCCCATGATCACATCATGCTACGCAACGTGTATAGCGTGCGGCGCAGCCTGGACCGCGTGGCGGCCGACCTGAACCTGGAATTCCGCTACCGCATCGAGGCCGGCATGCTGACCTCGGCGTTGAAGCTGGTCGGCGCGGGCCTGGGGATAACGGTCGTGCCCGGTTATGCCTGCGATCTGGCGCGGCAGTTGGGCCTGCGCATCCTCGCCATAGACGGCGCTCGCAAGCACGGGCACGAACTCTGGCTCATCCAGCGCCGCAACGCGCGGCTGTCGCTGGCGGCTTCAGCCTTCCTGCAGGCGACCGAGGAATATCTGCGGCAGCGCCAGGCTTCAGAGAATTAATCCCAGTTTGGAATAAGTCTATGAAAATTAGTCCCTTGTTGGGATAAACGGGTCGCAAGCATCATACGGTCAGAGTTCAAGAGGCCGACCCGCGGCCCCTCACAGGAGACAAGCATGATCCGACCGTTCGGCGTCCGCCGCCGCCTGCTGGCCGCTGGCAGCCTCACCGTCCTGACCGCGCTGGCTGGCGCACTGCCGTCCGTGGCATTGGCGCAGGGCGCCTATCCTGACAAGCCCATCACCATCGTCGTGCCGTTCTCTCCGGGCAGCGCCACCGACACCAGCGCGCGCATCATTGCCGAGAAGCTCGGCCCACGCCTGAACGTGCCCGTCGTCATCGAGAACAAGCCCGGCGCGTCTGGCACCATCGGCGCCTCGTTCGTCGCGCGCGCCCAGCCCGACGGCTACACGCTGATCCTCACCAGCAGCTCGACGCACTCGGCCACGCCGGCGTTGTTCCGCAAGCTGCCGTTCGATCCCACCGGCGACTTCACCCACGTCGTGCGCATCGCCACCATTCCGATGATGCTGGTGGTGCGCGAGGACGCGCCCTACAAGTCGCTGCAGGAACTGGTCAAGGCCACGCAGGCCAAGCCCCTGAACTACGCGTATGGCTCGCCCACCAGCCAGATCGCCGGCGCCACCTTCAACACGGTGGCGGGCGCCGCGGCCAACGGCGTGCCGTACAAGAGCCAGCCGCCGGCCGTGACCGACCTGCTGGGCGGCCACGTCGACTACCTGTTCGCCGACCTCTCTGTCGTGACCTCGTTCATGCAGGCCGGCAAGCTGCGCGGCCTGGCCTACACGGGCCATGAACGCGCCAAGGAGTTTCCCAGCGTGCCGACGCTGGCCGAGCTGGGCTACCAGAAGTTCGACCTGGTCGTGTGGGTCGGCGTGGCCGTGCCGGCCAAGACGCCCGACGCCATCGTGCAGAAACTGAACCAGGAAGTCGCCGCCATCCTGCGCGAGCCGGACGTGCTGCAGCGCTTCGAATCCCTGGGCATGCAGGTCTCGCCCAACAGCGTGGCTGAACACCAGGCCTTCGCGCAGTCGCAGCGCCAGGTCTGGACCCAGCGCGCGATCGACGTGAAGATCGAACCGCAGTGATCGAACCGCAATAAACGGCGGGAAACGAACAGGGCGTCCGACGGGCGCCCTTTTTCCATGAGACGGGGTGACCGCTCCTTGGCCGCGCCCCGTGCCGGCCGCCGCCAAAACGAATAAAGTGCCAGACAGCGTCCGCCCGATCGCGGCGGGCAATCATCAAGACACGGAGACAACATGGATACGGCAGGCAAGGGCGCCAGCGTGCGCGAACAGGTCAGCGCAACGGAATGGGAGGTCCGCAAGGATCTGGCGGCGCTATACCGTTTGGTGGCGCTGTTCGGCTGGGACGATCTGATCTTCACCCACATCACGGCCAAGGTGCCGGGGACCGAACATTTCCTGATCAACCCCTACGGCATGATGTTCGACGAAATCACGGCATCGAGCCTGGTCAAGATCGATCTGGACGGGCGCAAGGTGATGGAGTCGGAGTACGACATCAATCCAGCCGGCTTCACCATCCATAGCTGTATCCACGCGGCTCGCAAGGACGCGATGTGCGTGCTGCATACGCACTCCATCAACGGCGTGGCGGTGTCGGCGCAGAAGGCCGGCCTGCTGCCGCTGTCGCAGTTCGCGTTCATCGTGCTGCGTTCGCTCAGCTACCACGACTACGAAGGCCTGGCGCTCAATCCCGAGGAACAGCCTCGCCTGGTGCGGGACCTGGGCAGCAACAGCTATCTCATCCTGCGCAACCATGGCCTGTTGACCGTGGGGCAGAGCATGGCCGAAGCCTTCCAGGCCATGCACCGGCTGGAGGCCGCCTGCATGGTGCAGGTGCGGGCCCAGGCCGGTGGCGAACTGACCTACATTCCGCCTGACATCCTGAAGAACGCCACGGTGGAATCGCAGGCCGACCGCGCGCACAAGGCCATGCTGGCCTGGCCGGGACTGCTGCGCCGCCTGGACCGTCGCAACCCGGGCTACGCGGAGTAGCCGCCGGGCGCGGGCCTCAATGGCTTGAGGCCCGCTGACACGGATCAGTACTTGCCCATGTAATCGCGCTTGCCGATTTCCACGCCGTTGTGGCGCAGGAGGTCGTAGGCCGTGGTCACATGGAAGAAGAACTGCGGCAGCCCATAGTGCAGCAGATAGGCGCTGCCGCTCAGTTTCTTTTCCTTGGGCGTGCCGGGGCGCAGCACGATTTCGCGCGCTTCGCTCTGCGCGAACTGTTCGGGGCCGAACGAAGCCAGGTGCTCCAGCGTCTTGGCGATCAAGGCTTGCAGGCCCGCGAAGGTGGCTTCGCTATCCGGCCACGAAGGCACTTCCGCGCCAGCCAGGCGCGAGGCGATGCCCTTGGCAAAATCCGCGGCGATCTGCACCTGGCGCGACAGCGGGAACATATCGGGGAACAGGCGGGCGCCCAGGTAGGCGTCCGGATCGATGTTCTTTTCCGTGGCGTGGGCTTCCGCTTTCTTCAGCACGTCGGACAGGGCCGACAGCATTTGCGTCAGGACGGGAACGGAGGCGCTGTGCATGAAATTGCTCATATCGTGTCTCGCTTGAGAGTGGCGCCGGCGCGGAAGGCGCCGGGCAGGCCTGCGAAGACTACCAGTTGCCGGCGTCGACATCCGTAATGCATGTTCGCCCTTGCGTCATCATGACATCATGATGTTATGATGTCTTCATGCAAAACGATGCCGAATATGCTCCTCTTTATGCCCGGGTGGAAATGGCCCTGGCTGCGGAAATCTCGTCCGGCAGCCTGTCGCCTGGCGACCGGTTGCCGACGGAAGATCAACTGATCGAGCGCTTCGCCGTCAGCCGCAGCACGGTGCGCAAGGCGGTGGAAAACCTGGTTGCGCGCGGGCTGGCGGAAATCCGGCGCGGCAAAGGCACGTTCGTCACGGAGCCCAAGCTGATGCAGCCGCTGACGGCCCTGAGCGGTTTCGTCGAGGACATGACCGCGCTCGGCCGCCGGGCGACCGCGCGCCTGCTGGACAAGCGCCCGGTGCCGGCCACGGAAGACGTCGCCCGCCAACTGGGTGTGGCGCGCGGCGCGCTGGTCTATCGGATCGAGCGAGTGCGGCTGGCGGACGGCGTGGCCATGTCGTTTGATGAAACCTATCTGCCGCTGGACGTGGGCGACAAAGTCGCCAGCAACGACCTGGAGGCCGAGCCCATCTTCGACCTGCTGGAGCTGCGCTACGACCTGCCGCTGATCGAGGCCGAGTACCAGCTGGAAGCGGTGACGGCGGACGAACGCGTCGCGCAGGCGCTGGGCGTCGCCGCGGGAAGCCCGATCTTCCTCATCGAGCGCACGTCCTACACCGAGGGGCAGCGGCCCGTCGACTACGAAAAGCTGTACTACCGCGGCGACCTGATCCGCTTCAGTACCCGCCTGGCGCGCCAGCCACGCAAGCCGGCCTGAAGCGGCGGCCATGGAGACCTCGACGATCTTCTGGCTGTTCGCCGCCGCCTTCGGCGCCAGCGCGCTGGGCGGGGTGCTGGGGATGGCCAGCGGCATCTTCATCGTGCCCATCCTGACGCTGCTGTTCGGCGTGGACATCCATGTCGCCATCGGGGCCAGCATCATCTCGGTGATCGCCTGTTCCTGCGGCAGCGCCGCGCCTTTCCTGAAAGGGCGGCTGACCAACGTCAGGCTTGCCATCGTCCTGGAGACGGCCACCACGTTGGGGGCGCTGACCGGCGTGTTCCTCATCGGCATCGTCTCGACCGGATTTCTCTACGGCCTGTTCGCAGTGATCCTGGCGCTGTCCGCGCAGCAGATGCTGGCGCGCCGGCGCGAGGCCGTGGCGATTGCGCCCGGCGCCGCCAGCTGGGCCACCGCGTTGCGCCTGCACGCAAGCTTCCCCGACCGCGCGCTGGGCCGGGAGGTGCACTATCAGGTGGACCGCGTGCCGCTGGGGTTGTCGCTGATGTATGGCGCGGGGCTGATTTCGGCCTTGCTCGGAATAGGCTCGGGGGTGCTCAAGATTCCGGCCATGGATGCCGCGCTGAAGCTGCCCATCAAGGTCTCGTCGGCGACGTCCAATTTCATGATCGGCGTGACCGCCGCCGCCAGCGCGGGCGCCTATTTCGTGCGCGGCGACATCGACATAGGCATCGCCGGACCGGTCGCGCTGGGTTCGGTCGCGGGCGCTTTGCTCGGCGCCCGCCTGCTGATGGGCCTGCCGGCGGACAAGCTGCGGCTGTTCTTCGTGATCGTGCTGTCCCTGCTGGCGGTGCAGATGCTGCTGAGCGCGTTGGGCGTGCATATCCCGGGAGGCCCGGCATGACGCAGACGGTGGACAAACAGGCGCGGCGCGACCGCGCCATCGCCGGCTTGCTGTGGTACGGAACCTGGCTCGCCTCGGCCCTCATCGCCGCCGGCATGGCTGTGGATTTCCTGTTGCCCGCGCATGGCGGCCTGCGGGACCTTGGACTCGTCAAGGTCGGGGTGGCCCTGTTCATCCTGCTGCCAGTGGCGCGGGTGGCGCTGATGCTGGCCATTTTCCTGCGCGAGCGCGACTACGCCTACACGGCGATTTCCGCGCTGGTCCTGCTCATCATCGCCGCAGGCGTGGTGTCCGGACTGCGGTGAGGCCGCCGGCTTTCCTATAATCGGAGCGCGGTGCGATGGCGCATCGTCGCATACTCTCCCCAGGACTTTTCATGCTTGCCGTTACCAGCCAGGATGTCTACGTGAACACCAGCCAGGGCCGCCTTTTCGCGCGGCGCTGGGATCCCGCCGGTGAGACCGCTGCCGCAGCGCCCATCGTGCTGTTCCATGATTCGCTGGGTTGCGTGGAGCTGTGGCGCGATTTCCCTGAACAACTGGCGCAGGCCACCGGGCGCAGCGTCATCGCCTATGACCGCCTGGGCTTTGGCCGCTCCGATCCCAATACCGCCGTGTTCGAACCCGGCTTTGTGGAAGAAGAAGCGCAGGGCGGATTCCGCAGCCTGCGCGCAGCGCTGGGCATCGGCCCCTACGTGGGGTTCGGCCATAGCGTGGGCGGTGGCATGGCTGTCTGCTGCGCCGGCGTGTATGCCGACGATTGCCGGGCGCTGATCACCGAGTCCGCACAGATGTTTGCCGAAGACCGCACACTGGAAGGCATACGGGCCGCCAAGCAGAATTTCGCAGAACCCGGCCAGCTGGACCGGCTGAAGAAGTATCACGGCGAGAAAGCCGAATGGGTGCTGGGCGCGTGGATCAACACCTGGCTGTCGCCCGAGTTTGCCGCCTGGAACCTGGACGAGCAATTGCGCCAGGTGCGTTGCCCCGTGCTTGCCCTGCATGGCGAAATCGACGAATACGGTTCCCCCAAACACCAGGAAAAGATCGCGGCGCTGGCCGGCGGCCGCCCTGTGCTGCTGGAGAACTGCGGGCATGTGCCGCACCGCGAACAAAGCCGCATCGTGCTGGATGTGGTGAGCGAGTGGTTGAGGGCGGTGCCGTAACCAATCGGGTGCGCACGTACACAGTCCGCGCTTAGAATCGGACTAGCCCTTTCGCGCCGCCGCGCTCGCTTTCTTGAGGTCCCCGATCCGATGTCTGACCGTCAGCCCCTATCCCAAGCCGTCCACAATACGACGACCCGCCACGCGATTTTCATCGTGGCCACCCTCAATGAAGGCGCCGCCGCCGCCGAAACCGTGCGTGGCTGGTGCGCCGATGTCGCCGCCGTTGTCCGCACGGTGGGCACGCGCGCGCCCGAGCAGAATCTTTCCTGTGTCACCGCCTTCGGCTCCACGGCCTGGGACACGCTTTTCGGCGCGCCGCGTCCCGCCGCGCTGCACCCTTTCCGCGAGTTCGGTTCCGGCGAGCGCCTGGCCATGGCGACGCCGGGCGACCTGCTGCTGCACATCCGCGCGGACTCGATGGATTTCTGCTTCGAACTGGCCACCTTGTTGCTGGGCGGATTGGGCGATGCCGTGACGGTCGTGGATGAGGTCCATGGCTTTCGCTACTTCGACCGCCGCGCCATCATCGGCTTCGTCGACGGGACCGAGAATCCGGAAGGGCAGGAAGCATTCGACTTCACCGTCATCGGCGACGAGGACGCCGAGTTCGCCGGCGGCAGCTACGTGCTGGTGCAGAAGTACCTGCACGACATGAAGGCCTGGAATGCGCTGACGGTCGAAGGCCAGGAAGGGGTCATCGGCCGCCACAAGTGGTCCAACGTGGAACTCGACGACGACATCAAGCCCTCGTCCTCGCACAGCGCCCTGACGACCATCGAGGAAAACGGCCAGGAACTGAAGATCCTGCGCGACAACATGCCGTTCGGCCGGCCGGGATCCGGGGAATTCGGCACGTACTTCATCGGCTACGCGCGTTCGCCGCGTCCCATCGAGCTGATGCTGGAGAACATGTTCGTCGGACGTCCGCCCGGCAATTACGACCGCCTGCTCGACTTCAGCCACGCGGTCACGGGCGGCCTGTTCTTCGTGCCGTCGTCCGAGTTGCTGGAAGCGCTTGCCGAGCGCAGCCCGGCGGCCTGTGCGGACGCGGGCGAGCCCGCGGCGCAGGCGTTGGCGTCGGCGGGCAAGGCGGGCTGAGGCACAGCCACGAGCGGCCCTGGCCGCTACCGGGTAGCCGGAATTTCTGGCGCGGCCGCGACGATGGCCGCGCCAGTTTTCATTTTGACGCGCCATTCGACAAGCTACCCGGCCGGCCGGGCGGTCTGCCTGCAACCAGGTTGCGTCCCCAAAACGATACGGACGTCCAGCAGGTGATGCTTGGTTATTCAATAACGCACCTGAGAATTGTTTGCATTACACTTTCTTCCCATTAGAAGTTTCAACATGGGAAAGGAAGCCAACATGCAACACCCCGGGCCCGCCGGCCGCACTCGTTCCGTTCGTCCGCGCCTCGTCCTGCGGCGCACGCCTTGCCTGGTGCTGATGGCACTGGCCTGCGGCACTGCCACGGCTCAGGACGAGGGCGTGGCCACCTTGCAGTCCGTACAGGTGATCGGCAACGCCGACAGCACCACCACCGAGGGCACCGGTTCGTATACGCCGCGCGCCACCGCCGCCAGTACGGGGCTGCCGCTGACATTGCGTGAAACGCCGCAGTCGGTCACGGTGGTCACGCGGCAACGCATGGACGACGAGAACATGCTTTCGCTGGTTGACGTGATGGCGAGCACGCCGGGTATTTCGGTGCAGAACTATGACAGCGAGCGGTATTCGTTCAATTCCCGCGGCTTCAGCGTCAGCAACTACATGTATGACGGAATTCCGACGAGCTTCGACACCGGCTATGCCGCGGGCGAGTCATCGCTCGATCCCATCATCTATGACCGGGTCGAGGTGGTGCGGGGCGCCACCGGCCTGCTGACCGGCGCGGGGAATCCGTCCGCGTCGATCAACCTGGTACGCAAGCATGCCACCAGCCGCGAGTTCAAGGCGGACATGAGCGTCAGCGCTGGCAACTGGGACACCTATCGCGGCACGGTGGATCTGTCCACGCCGCTCAACTCCGCCGGCAGTGTGCGCGGACGCATCGTCTCGGCCTATCAGGACAATCACTCCTACCTGGATGGCTACCAGAACCGCAAGAAGGTGTTCTATGGCGTGGTGGACGCGGACATCACCTCCCGCACGACGCTGAGCGTGGGTTTCAATTACCAGGACAACGACCCGAAACGCAGCAGCTGGGGCGGCTTCCCGCTCTGGTACGCCGACGGCGGCCGCACGGACTGGAGCCGTTCGCTGAACACCGGGGCGGACTGGAGTTCGTGGGGTAGCACGACCCAGGGCGCTTTCGCCAGCCTGGAACACCGCTTCGACAATGGCTGGACTGTCAACGCGGTGGGATCGCATTCAAAGAACGAGATGGATGCCAAGCTTCTCTATCTCTATGGCTGGCCCGACCGCGACACCGGCCTGGGTGTGAACGCATCGCCGGCGTGGTACGTGGGAGACCGCAAGCAGAACAGCCTGGACGTCAAGGCATCCGGTCCGTTCACGCTGTTCGGCCGCCGCCACGAGGCTGTCGTGGGCGCCAGCTTCAACCGCCAGCACGGCGACTTCGACTACCGCTCGGCCCTGTCGAGCGCGGCCGTGGGCAATTTCCTCGACTGGGACGGCTCGTATCCGGAGCCGGAATGGAGCAGCGATTCGGTCACCGCCAATCGGTACACCACCAAGCAAACGGGCTGGTACGGCGCCTTGCGCTTCAATCTTGCCGATCCGCTCAAGCTCATCGTGGGCGGCCGCTACAGCACGTGGGAAACGGATTCGGTCGGCTTTGGCGGCGGCAGCCGCCAGTCTTTCAAGAAGAACGAATTCACGCCCTATGCCGGCCTGCTCTACGACATCAACGAGACCTACACGGCCTACGTCAGCTACACCGGCATCTTCAATCCGCAGAGCTATCAGGACCGCAGCGGCAACTGGCTCGATCCGCTCGAGGGCAAGTCTTACGAAGCGGGCATCAAGGGCGAGTTCCTGGACGGCAAGCTGAACGCCAGCGCCGCGGTGTTCCAGATCGAGCAGGACAATGTGGCCCAGGTCGATCCGGGCTACATGGTGCCGGGCACCATCAACCAGGCCTACACCGCTGCGCAGGGCACGCGCAGCCGCGGTTTTGACCTGGAGGTTTCGGGTGAAGTGATGCCGGGATGGAACCTTGCCGCGGGCTGGTCGCACTGGACTGCGCGCGACGGCGATGGCAATGCCATACAGACCGACCAGCCGCGCAGCCTGGTGCGCGTGTTCACGACTTATACGCTGCCTGGCGATTGGAACCGTCTGACGGTGGGCGGCGGCGTCAACTGG
The DNA here is from genome assembly GCF_902859735.1 of Achromobacter aegrifaciens. Taxonomy (GTDB): domain Bacteria; phylum Pseudomonadota; class Gammaproteobacteria; order Burkholderiales; family Burkholderiaceae_B; genus Achromobacter; species Achromobacter aegrifaciens. The sequence continues at coordinate 1,131,165 of NZ_CADIJY010000001.1, forward strand.
CAAAGCCATGTGTACACGATGGCCAGCGGCCCGAACGGAGAAGAGCGAGTCGGTCAGGGCAGCTATGCGATCACCAATCTGATGGCTCGCTACCGCTTCAATCGCAACCTGAGCGCTCAGCTCAATGTGAACAACCTGTTCGATCGCAAGTACTACAGCCAGATCGGGTTCTACAGCCAGGGCGCGTGGGGGGCGGGACGCAGCGCCATGCTGACGATGCGCTACCAGTACTGACGCGTGCCAGGACGGGGGGCGCAGGCGCCGCGCGCCTAGCGCTCCTGCTCCAGCGTCGCCTTCATCCGCACCATGCTCTCCTGGCTGACCATGATCACGCCGCTGGCTGGCTGGTCGATGTCCAGGATGAAGGTCAGCACCAGGGAAATAAGCGTGGCGAACAGGCCGGTCGAGATCAGCCGCCTGCGCTTGTGCAGCCCGGTGCCGTAGGCGATGAAGCCCATTGCGCCGCCGGTGACGATGAAGAGCAGATAGAAGACGGGCTCGGGTACGTGGTTTTCCAGCGCGACGCGGCGCTTTTCATTGACCTGGGCCATTTCGTTGATGGCCTGGATGAACATGACCGTGGATATCGACGGCGGGTTCTCCAGGACGCTCGCAGCCGTGCTCCGGATCTGGCGCTCGATGCGCCGCGACGTCACGCTGGCCGCGGCCAGGCGCTCCTTGTCGTTGTCGGCGTCGCTGAACTCCAGCGCCGTCGTCGTGTATTCCAGCAAGAGCTTCGCGATGGGATCGCGGGCCGCGGGAGGCAGCAGCTGCGAGCGCCAATAGGCGTTGCCGATGGCGTTGGCCTCTTCCAGCACCAGGTTCTTGCGCGTTTCGAAACGCGTCACCGACATCGCGAAGGTAAAGCCCAGCAGCAGCGCCAGCAGGCCCAGCAAGGCGGTCTGGAGCGCGCCGATATGGGTCTTGGCGGCGTCGTCGGAAGCGCGGCGCTGCCTGCGCCCCAACCGGAAGCCCAGCTCGATGATGGCCAGGCAAGCGATTACGCAGATGAAAAACACGTAGGTTTCATCAATTTCGCGCAGCACGTTGATTTCCGGTGGTTATTTGGGGATAGAGCGTATGCCGAGTGCGGCGCGGCGGGCAAGGGGCGAATAACCCGCAGCCGCGGATCGTTGCCAGGTATTTGAAAAGCTTCTTGGAGTAAGGTGTCGCTTCCCTAGTAAGCGACACCGCACGGAGCAGAAATTGAAATACCGCAAACTCGGCCGTACCGACCTGGATGTCAGCCTGATCGGACTGGGCACCATGACCTGGGGCGAGCAGAACACCGAAGCCGAGGCGCACCAGCAGCTGGACTACGCCCTGGAGCGTGGCATCAATCTGGTTGACGTCGCCGAAATGTATCCGGTGCCGCCCAAGCCCGAAACGCAGGGCCTCACCGAGACCTATATCGGCACCTGGCTGGCGCGCAGCAAGCGCCGCCAGGATATCGTGCTGGCCAGCAAGGCGGCGGGCCCCGTGCGCGACGCGAAGCGTCCGGGCCACATCCGCGACGGCAAGACCCACCTGGACCGCAAGAATCTGACCGCGGCCCTGGATGCCAGCCTGAAGCGCCTGCAAACGGACTACCTGGACCTGTATCAGCTGCATTGGCCCGACCGCACGACGGCCACCTTCGGCAAGCTGTCCTATCCCTGGGTCCAGGACGAGTACACCGTGCCGATCGAGGAAACGCTGGAGGTGCTGCAGGACTTCGTGCGCGCCGGCAAGGTGCGCCACATCGGCGTGTCCAATGAAACGCCCTGGGGTGTCGGCCAGTTCCTGCGGCATGCCGAGAACAAGAGCTTGCCGCGCATCGCAACCATCCAGAACGCCTACAGCCTGCTGAACCGCGTCTACGAGATCGGCCTGTCTGAGTACTCGCACCACGAAGGCGTGGGCCTGTTGGCCTATTCGCCGCTGGCGATGGGCATGCTTTGCGGCAAGTACCTGGACGGAGCGCGCCCGGCCGGCGCCCGCCTGACGCTCTACACGCGCTTCACCCGCTACAGCAATGAGCAGGCCGAGGCCGCCACCCGCGCCTACGTCGAACTGGCGCGCACGCACGGCATTTCGCCCACCCACCTGGCCCTGGCCTGGGTCAACCAGCGCCCCTTCGTCACCAGCAACCTGATCGGCGCGACCACGCTGGAACAGCTGAAGGAGAACATCGACAGCGTGGACGTGACCCTGTCGGCCGAGGTGCTGGAGGCGATCGACAAGATCCACGCCCGCCAGCCGAATCCGGCGCCGTGATGCGCTGATCGCCCCGTCAGCCATGGCGGCAAGAACCCATGACGCTTTCCGGGCGTCATGGGTTTTTTCATGGAGGACGCCGACCCGGCCACGGATACACTTTTTTTCCTGGCGGCTGTCGATTTCGACTGGCGCGGTTCGTCGTGTGGATGGAGCATGCAAGTTCCACCATCCACACAAGGAGACCGAGATGCGATTCATGGTTCAAGTCAGGGCCACCGCCGATAGCGAAGCAGGGGTGATGCCCACCCAGCAACTGCTGGCCGACATGGGGCGGTTCAACGAGGAACTGGTCAAGGCGGGCGTGATGCTGGCGGGCGACGGCCTGAAACCCAGCTCCAAGGGCGCACGGGTGCACTTTTCCGGCAGCAGCCGGCAGGTGATAGACGGCCCCTTTGCGGAAACCAAGGAGCTGATCGCCGGCTACTGGCTCTGGGAGTGCGCCTCGCTGCAGGAGGCGATCGAATGGGTCAAGCGCTGTCCGAATCCGATGCCCGGCCCGTCAGACATCGAGATCCGCCCGCTGTACGAGGCCGACGATTTCGGCGAGGAGTTCACGGCGGAGCTGCGCGCCCAGGAGGAGCGGCTGCGCGATCAGTTGGAGAAAGCGTCCAAGCAGTGACCGCAGGGCCGGAGCGGCATGGGGAAGTTCGCAGTTGTTAATATAATTGCGAATCAGTCTTATTTATAAGAAATCGACATTTCTTCCCCTCCCGCTCTGGAGAATTCAACGTGGTCCGTCCCGCTTCCGCCAGGAAGTGCCGCGCGCGCAAGCACGCGCGGCATGCCGTTGCACCCTATGCCCTAGCCCTGACCCTGGGCATCGTTCATTCCGCGGGCGTCCAGGCCCAGGCCGCCGGCACGCCGCCGCCGACGGTCGGGGGGGATACGCAAGGCGTGGCCCAGTTGCCGGCAGTGACCGTCAACGCGACCTCGCTGGACGACACGCTGGAGCATCTGTCCGCGCCGGTGAACAGCGGGGCGCTGGGCAACCGCAGCCAGCTGGAGACGCCGTTTTCCACGGCCGTGGTCACCGCAGCGGATATCGAGGAGCGGCAGGTCCGCAAGCTGGGCGACGTGTTCGCCCTGGACGCATCCGTCACCGACAACAGCGCCTCCTACGGCGCCTGGGCCAGTTATCTGAGCGTGCGCGGCCTGCCGCTGGATTGGCAGAATTCCTACCGCATCGACGGCAAGCCCTTCCTTAGCTACGTCACCACCTTGCCTTACGAGCACTTCGAACAGATCGACCTGCTCAAGGGCGCATCCGGTTTCATGTACGGCTTCGGTTCGCCGGGCGGACTGATCAACTATGTCACCAAGAAGCCGACCGACGAGCCGGTGCGCAGCATCGAGCTGGGCTATGTGTCCAAGGGCCTCCTGCGTGAACACGTCGATCTGGGCGGGCGCGTGGGCGGCGACGGCCGCTTCGGCTATCGCCTGAACGCCACGCATGAAGAGGGCAATACCTATAACGGCGGCTCGCTGTATCGGGATTCGGTGTCGCTGGCGCTGGACGCGCGCCTGACCGACAAGCTGACCTGGGACTTCCAGTCCATCTACCAGAACCGCAAGGCGATCGGGCAGGAGCCGACCATCTACGCTGGCCAGATGGCGGGCTCGGAGCTGCCGTCGCCGGTGCGCAACGACAACGGCAGGCTGGTGGGCCAGGGCCCGTATGCCGACAATAAATTCCGCTTCTATTCGACCGGGCTGAAGTACCAGCTGTCGTCCGATTGGTCAGTGCGCGCCGACTACAGCTACAGCTCCACTCGCACCCGCCGCAATGAATCGGTGCTGTTCCTGCAGAACCAGGCGGGCGACTACCAGGACTATCGCTCGGATTACGGTGAGGCCTATGCCTACAACCAATGGCAGGGCATGCTCGAAGGCAGGTTCAGCACCGGCCCGCTGAAACACCAGGTGGTGGCGGGCGCGTCCTGGCAAAAGCAGAAGAACGACTACAGCGCCAACGGCGTGTACCAGCTGCAAGGCACGGGCAATCTGCGCACGCAGAACACCAACACCTATTACAGCGAGGGCAGCCTGGACCTGTACCGCGCCGCGGAGATCACGCAGAAGGCGCTGTTCGCAAGCGACACCATCGACCTGACCGGCGGCTGGTCCGTGCTGGGCGGCCTGCGCTATACCGACTACGAACAGGTCGGTTTCGACGCCGCGGGCGTGCGCAATTCGCGCTACGACAAGAACGGCGTGCTGACGCCGACGGTGGCGCTGATGTACAACATCACGCCGCAGACCATGGCCTATGCCAGCTACATCGAGTCGCTGGAGCCGGGGTCGTCGGTGGGCAATACCTACGCCAACTTCGGCGCGCTGCTGGACCCGCTCAAGAGCAAGCAGTACGAACTGGGCATCAAGACCAACCAGGACGGCTGGGCTGCCACGGCGGCGCTGTTCCGCATCGAGAAGAAGGCGGAATACACCAACGCCGCCAATGAGCTGGTGCAGGACGGCAAGTCGATCTACCAAGGGCTGGAGCTGGGAGCCTCCACGCGCATTGCGACGAACTGGAACGTGGGCGGCAGCCTGATGTTCCTGGACTCGGAATACAAGAAGGGCTCCAGCTTCACCGGCAACCGCGTCGCGGGCGCGCCCAAGTTCGTCGCCGCCGCCCAGGTCGCGTATTCGGTTCCGCAACTGCCGGGCCTGAAGCTCAGGGCCGACGTGAAGTACACCGGCAGCACCATGCTGGGCGCTTCGAATGCGGTCCAGGTGTCCGACTACGCCATCGTCAATATCGGCGCCACCTACGACACGCGCATCTACGGCTACGAAACCACGTTCCGCGCGGGCATCAACAATCTGGCCGACAAGCGTTACTGGCTATACCAGTCGCCGGACTACGTGAAGGCGGGCGACCCGCGCACCTACGCCTTGAGCGCCAGCCTCAAGTTCTAGACGCCGTCACGTCCCACAGGCGGTCAGGCGCAAAGTCCTGCTGTTCGCCCTTCTTGGCGTAGCCCAGCGGATTGGCCACGATGCGGCAGCCATTCTTCACATAGTCCTGCGGACAGTGGAGATGGCCGTGCATCCAGACGTCGGCCAGGGGCAGCAGGGCGTCCAGCGCATTGCAGAACCCTGCTGTGCCGGGGGTGACGCCGTAACGCGGATCCGCGCTCGCCAAGGTGGGGGCGAAGTGGGTGATGGCCACGGTCGGCCCGTCGTGGGGCGCGCGCAGGGCGTCTTGCAGCCATTGCTGGCATAGCAGCCCCTGCTCGCGCATCTGCTCGGCCATGAAGGGCGCGCCGTTGCGGCGCATTTCGGCCTTTTCCAGATAGAAGTCCGCCGCGCGAAACGCTTTTTCGCGCTTCTTCAGGGCCGCGCCGACGGTGTCGCCGGGCGCGGCCAGCGCGTCGAAATCCGTCCACAGCGTGGTGCCGACAAAGCGCACGCCATCGATGACCAGCGTCTCGCGTTCCAGCCAGTGGATGCCGAGTTCGCCGCAAAGCTGGCGCAGCCGTGCGTGGGTCTCGTCGAAATCGACGTTGTCGTATTCGTGGTTGCCGGGGACATACACCACGGGCGTGGGCCAGCCCTTGCTCGGCGCATAGCTGCCCAGGCCGAAGTCGTCGCCGGTCATGAGCGAACCGCGGCGGTATGAGCCTATGTCCCCGGCCAGCACGAGCAGATCGGCGCCGGGCGCGGGCCGGGCCAGGAAATCCGGGTCGGTTTCAAGATGCAGGTCGGAGAGCAATTGGATCTTCATAGCCGCCATCTTAGGCCACTGGCGGCGCAGCCGCCGCTGCGGGAGGCCATTGTTCCGTGCGACACTTTCCTGGTTCACCAGCCACACAGGAGGAATTCCATGCGTATCGCCATCATGACCGCCGCTGCCGCGCTTGCGCTGGCCGCAAGCGCGCAGGCGCAGCCGCTGGATTGCGGCAACGCGGCCACGCAGACGGACATGAGCCTGTGCGCCGACCAGGCGTACCGCAAGTCCGACGCCGCCTTGAACGCCGCCTACAAGGAAGTGACCGCGCGCCTGAAGAACGACCGGGACGCGACGACCCAGCTGCATGCCGCCCAGAAGGCCTGGCTGTTCTTTCGCGATGCGGAGTGCGCCTTCGCGTCCAGCAGCACGTCCGGAGGCAGCGCCTATCCCATGACGCTGAGCCTGTGCCTGGACAAACTGACGCAGGCGCGCACCAAGGAACTGCAGGCCTACCTGAAGTGCGAGGAAGACGACCTGAGCTGCCCGGTGCCGGGCAAGCAGTAAGCCGCCGCATGAAGACCGATGAGATGAACAAGAACGATCCGGGCCTGATCACGGACGAGCAGGGCGTGGCGCGCTGCTTCTGGCAGCCGTCCATGCCCGACTATCACGACCATGAGTGGGGCAGGCCGGTGGCGGATGACCGCCGCCTGTACGAGAAGATCTGCCTGGAGGGTTTTCAGGCCGGCATGGCCTGGATCACGATCCTGCGCAAGCGCGAGGCGTTCCGCGCGGCCTTCGATGACTTCGACTTCGAGCGGGTGGCGCGCTACACGGAGCGCGACGTCGAGCGCCTGATGGGCGACGCGGGCATCGTGCGCAACCGTAGCAAGATCGTGTCCGCCATCAACAATGCCAGGCGTGCACGCGCCCTGGCCGACGAGACGGGTTCATTGTCGGCCTGGCTCTGGAGCCATGAGCCGCCGGCCCAGGACCGTCCCGCGACCGTGGACCTGGACTACTGGAATGGCAATCCGACCTCGCCGGCGTCGGCGGCGCTGTCGCGTGACCTGAAGAAGCGCGGCTGGACCTTCGTGGGCCCGACAACCATGTACGCCTTCATGCAGGCCGTGGGCATGGTCAACGATCACATGAGCGGCTGCGTCTGCCGCCAGACGGTCGAGGCCGCGCGCGCGGGGTTCAAGCGGCCGAAATAGGCCGCGGCAGCGGCTGGCGCGAAAAATGTTGAATTGGTTGCGATCCGCAAGTATATTGGTTGCGAATCGCAACTTTAAGGGCGCGCCGTGGATCTGATCGATACCCCCATCCAGTCCCGCGATCAGACGATCCGGGATTTGCGGGAGTTCTCACGCAAACTGGTGCGCGAGCTGGGCTTCATGCGCAGCTCGCTGGCCGGCAGCGAGCTGGCCCCATCCGCCGTCCACGCCATCATCGAGATCGGCCTGCAGCCGGGCATCCAGGCGCGCGATCTGGCGGCCATCCTCAGGCTGGACAAGTCCAATACCAGCCGTCAGGTCGCCAAGCTGGAGTCAGCCGGGCTGCTGACGCGCGAGACCGACAGCGACGATGCGCGCTCGTCGCGGCTGTACCTGAGCGAAGCCGGCACCCGGCTGCGTACGCAGATAGACCAGTTCGCCACCGACCAGGTTTCGCGGGCATTGCGCCAACTGGCGCCCGAGGACCAGCAGTCGCTGATCCGCTTTCTTTCCCTTTACGCCGATGCCCTGTCGCACGAGAACCCCAACACCGCGCCCGCCGTCACAGGCGGCATCGCAGAGCAGATCCACGCGGGCTACCTGCCTGGCTGCATCGGCGACGTGGCCAGCCTGCATGCGCGCTATTACGCGCAGGCCTCGGGATTCGGCGTGTACTTCGAACGCAAGGTCGCGAGCGAGCTGGCCGAGTTCGCCGAAGGCCTGCCCGCCACCGGCAAGAACATCTGGCTGTACGTGGACAACGGCAGGACGCTGGCTTCCATCGTCATCGATGGCGATCTTGCCGCCCGTGAAGCGCACCTGCGCTGGTTCATCGTCGACGAGTCGCTGCGCGGCATGGGCGTGGGCCGCGTCCTGCTGGAGCGGGCCATGGCGTTTGTCGACGCCCACTACGACGAGACGTACTTGTGGACCTTCAAGGGGCTGGATGCAGCCAGGCATCTCTACGAGGCTGCCGGCTTCACGCTGGCCGAGGAGTCCGAAGGCCGGCAGTGGGGCAGCGTGGTGGTCGAGCAGCGCTTTGTCCGCCGCAGCCGGCGCGCTTCAGATCACGCTGATGCGCAATTCGGCCAGTAGGGCCGCCGCCTGAGTCTTGGATATGGTGGCGCCTGCCAGGCGCGCGGCCGAATTCAGGTCCAGGCCGCCCAGGTCGGCTTCGCGCAGGTCGGCGCCTTCGAAGCGGACATTCTTCAGGATGGCGTTGCGCAGGCTGCCGCCATGGAACACGGTGTCGCGGAAATCGCTGCCGGTCAGGTCGGCATCGGAGAAGTCCAGATGCCGCACGTCGGTCTTGCGAAACGACACGCCGCGCAGCAGCGCGCCGACCAGCAGGCATTCCTCCAGCGACCAGCCCAGGCAGGCGATGCCGTCGAAGTCGCTGCCGGTGAGCTTGCAGCCCTGGAAACGGGCGGCGGCCAGCCGGGCGCGGCGCCAGTTGGCATTGTTGAGGTCGCAGTTTTCAAAGACGGCATCGCTGGCGTCGCATGAGGCGAAATCCACCTGGCCGCCGCGGCAGCGCAGCCAGACGGAGTCCGCCAGCGTTGCGCCCTGAAAGGAAGCGCCAGCGATCGCGCACGCGGTCATTTGCGCGCCGCGCAGATCCACGCGCGAAAAATCCGCGTCCTGGAAGTCGCAGTCATGGAACGACAGCGGACGGCCGGCCGACTGTTCGATCAAGCCCTGCATCAGCTTGCGGTCCACTTCCTGGCCCGCCACCGTCTCGATTGCTTTTTGCGTCATGCTGCGCGTTCCTGCCTGAATTTCCGGAAAACGGACAGCCTACTGGAAGATTTCGCTTTCGACGCAGAAGGCGATCAGTTCCTGGTCGGTGCGGACGTTGAGCTTGCGCATGGCCGAGATCTTCTGGCCGCTGACCGTCTTGACGCTGCGCTTCAAGGCCTCGGCCACCTGCATCATGGATTCGCCGCGGATGAAGTGGCGCAGCACTTCGAATTCCTTGGGCGACTGGCTGTTGATGCGTTCGCCGATGAACTTGCTGCGCTCATCGGCCGCGCCGTCGCGCTGGAAGCCGGGCGGATAGTACTTGCGGCCGGCATGCAGCGTTTCCAGCGCGGTCATGATTTCGGTGAGGTTGTCGCGCTTGAGCACCACGGCGGCCACCCCGGCGTCGTAGAGCGCCGAGATGATCATGGAGTTCGACACCATGGTCAGCACCACGATCCGGACGTCCGGATAATGCCGCGTCAGGTATTTGACCAGGCGGATGCCGTCGCCATAGGTGTCGTCGCCGGGCATGGAGTAGTCGGTGATGACCACGTGCGGCATATCGCGTTGCAGGTGCTGGATCAGCGCGGTCGGCCCGGGCAGGGTGGCCGTGACCTCGAAGTTGAGGTCCTTTTCCAGCAGGTCGCGCATCCCCATCAAGACCAGGGGATGGTCGTCGACCAGGACGATGCGGAGTCTTTCCATGCGGGGGAGTGACTTCAAGCGAGCCCGTGCTTCAAGTGGAGAGAAGGCGGGCGGACTCAGGGTTGGGGGCGGAGGCAAACCCATAGCGTAGTGGTTTTTGCGTAGCGGCGCGCCCCGCGCCCGAGAACCGGGGCGGGGACCTGTGCGCAATAGGGATATCGGCGGCCTCAGCCGGCCGCTTCTTCCTGCAGGCGGCCCAGCACGAAGCCGTCGACCGCGCTGGTGCGGCCGCGCCACAGCGTGGGCTGTCCGGCGATGGGGGTGCCGTCGGCAGTGAAGAACAGGGCGTCGGCGAGATGGATGTAGTTCGGCAGCGGGTCAGCGGGTTGGGGCACGCGGAAGACGTCGCCCAGTTCCGTCAGCGAGGCATGCACGGCCTTGCGAGTGGCGTCGTCCACCTTGTCCAGGGATCCCGTGAAGCTGGCGGCGAAGCTGTCGAAGTACTCTGCCCCGGACACGATGGAACCCGACACCAGCATGCCGCCCATCTGCAGGGTGACGCCGATGCTCTCGATCTGGCTGCCGTTGTTCACCAGGTTGACGAGGAATTGCAGGAAGGCGTCGGCGTCGGGAACGTTGCTCATGGCGTGATTTCTGGAAATGTTTGGAAAGCAGCCAAGATACTCGAATCGCGGGCGAAATACACAGAATGGGATAGGCCGAAAAACAGCCAAATCCGACCGCTATCCGCGCGCTTTGGGAACTGCCATTTTTTCCAGGCTGCGCCCCAGCCGTTCGCTGGCCAGACGCAGGCGGTCCTGCAGCGCCGCAGGCGCCAGCACCTCGAATTCGACGTCCAGCGCCATCAGCCAATACACCAGCGCGTCCAGGCTGGGCACGGCGCATTGCAGTACACAGCGTGCGTCGTCCAGCGCTTCGATCTGGCCGGCGCCCGGCGGGATGCGCGTGGCCATGACGGCGCGCGGCGCGTGCAGGACCACGCGCGCGGGTTCCTGGTGCGGCGCCATGTTGACCGAGCGCGAGACATAGGCGCGCAGATCGCCGCCTTCGGGCGGAGGGCGCGGCGCGAAATGCGCGCCGACTTCCGGGGCGCCCGCGATGCGGTCGATACGGAAGGTGCGCCAGTCCTCGCGCGCGGGATCCCAGGCCACCAGGTACCAGCGGTATCCGGTATGCGCCAAGCCTTGCGGCTCCACCAGCCGGGTGCTTGCCCGGCCCTTGCCGTCCGCATAGTCGAAGCCGACCCGCAACTGGTCGCGGCAGGCGGCTGCCAGCGTGGCCAGCAGGGTGGCGTCGACGGCCGCGCCGTCGCGCGGGATCGGCACGATGGCCGATCGCAGCGCGTCGACCCGGTGGCGCAGGCGCTGCGGCATGACCTGCTCCAGCTTCACCAGCGCCCGCAGCGCGGTTTCCTCGATGCCGCCCACCGTGCCCGTGGCCGCCGTGCGCAGCGTGAGCGCCACGGCCAGCGCTTCATCGTCGTCCAACAACAGGGGTGGCAGCGCCTTTCCCGCGCGAAAGGCGTAGCCGCCGGCCACGCCGCTGCTGGCATGGACGGGGTAGCCCAGTTCGCGCAGCTTGTCGATGTCGCGCCGCAGGGTGCGGGGGTGGATCGCCAGCGTCGCGGCCAGTTCGATCCCGGCCCAATGGCGGCGGGTCTGCAGCAGCGACAGCAGGCGCAGGAGGCGGTTGCTGGAAGTAAGCATGGCGGCACGATAGCGCGTATCGAGGGCGGAATCTGTCCTCAATAGATTCTACAGTGGCCCCCGTAGTCAGCGGCAGTGGCCGCGACGCACATCCCTTGATCGAATTGGAGATTTGCCCATGTCTATCGTTTTCTATTGGCACCCCATGTCCAGCGCAACCCCGGTTGCCAGCGCGCTCGCTGAACTGCAAGTGCCGCATGAACGCATCAAGGTGGACATCAGGACGGGGGAACAGCATCGCCCCGAATTCCTGGCGCTCAATCCCAACGGGAAGGTCCCCACGCTGACAGTGGACGGCGCTCCCTTGTTCGAAACCTTGGCGATACAGCTATGGCTGGGAGAGCGCTACGGCGTGGAGCGCGGCCTGTGGCCTGCCGCCGGCACGCCCGAACGCCTGCTGGCGATGTCGTGGTGCGCCTGGTCCTATGTCAGCTACGGCGCGGCGGTGATGCGCCTGTATCTCGCCACGCAGGGCGCAGACGCGCCCGGCGGCGCCGAGGCGGAACGCGTATTGGATGACGTGGACGCGTTGCTGGCCGTGCTGGACGGCCATCTGTCGCGGCAGCCCTGGATGTTGGGCGCGGCCTACTCATTGGCCGATCTGGTGGTCGGTTCGGTGGTCGGCTACAGCGCCTATCTGGGCGCCAGGGTGGCGTCGCATCCGCATGTGCGGGCATGGATGGACCGGGTCCAGGCCCGGCCCGCCATGCAGATCGACGCTTAGCGCGCGTGGGCGGGCGCCGCGGCTTACCAGCCCCAGCAGGTGCCGGTCGCGGGCTTGCCGCAGTTGCGGTAGTTCACGGCGAACCACAGCTTGCCTGCGCCCCGCGGACTGCCATCGTTCTTGGCGTCGTTGCGCGGCAGTTCTTCCAGGGTGTCGCGCGCCTTCTTGGTGGGCGAGCCGCTGGCGGCGTCGGGCGACAGCGCGATACGTCCCAGGCCGGCAGCGTCGCGGTCATCGAAGACGATGTCGGCGTCCTTCAATGCGCTCATCTTCAGGGAGGCGTCGCGCACCGCGGCGGCATAGCTGTCATTGGCGCCGGCAGGCGCCAGGCTCTTGTCGAGCGTGCTGACAGCGAGGATCTGCGCCGGCGCGGCGGGCGCCATCATCTTGTACTGGTCCAGGCCCGGCAGCTGGCCGCCCGCGGCCTGGCGGCGCAGCCAGTCGCCCCACAGGAACTCCGCGAACTCCGGCAGGTTGCCATTGCTGTAGGCGATGTCGCGGGTGAAGTACACCAGCGAGCGGTAGCGGTCCTCTTGCATGCCGCCAGCTTCCTGGGCGCTGGCCAGCCCCAGGCGGGCGGGCAACTGGTCCACGGTGATGGGTTGGTTCTGGCCGTCGCGCAGCCAGGCGCGGCGTTCGTCGACCATGCGCTGCCAGAACGCCGCCGCATTGGGCAGGGTGCTGTAGTTGGCGTCGACCTTGACCCAGACCGGCAGCTTGGGGCCGCCATCGGCGATTTCGCGCAGCGACGAGAAGGTATGGTGGCCGTCGGTCAGATACAGGTTGCCGTCCCAGCCGACCACCACCGTCTTGAGGTTGGCCGCGTTGGTGCCCGGGGCGTTCTTGCAGGCATAGGTGGCCGGCTGGTCCAGGCGGGCGACGCGCGCCTCGGCGATGCTCTGGAATTCCTGCGCGCGCTCGGCGCCGCCCATGTCTTCGCAGTAGTCGTCGAACTTCTTGCCGACCGTGCGGTTCAGGTAGTCCAGCTGCAGTGCCGGCTTGTCCGCCCAGGTCGGGCGTTCGAAGTCCCCTTGCCATCGGCCGAGCTTGTAGTAGATCTGGTCGTAGCCGATGGCGGCCTGGGTGGGATGCAGTTCCTCGATGCGGACCTGGATGACGTCGCCCGGCTTGGCCTGCAGATAGGCCGTATTGCGCGGCGGCTGGGATTCTGCGGGGGGCGTTTCTTCGACGGGAGGCGGCGCGACGGTGACGGGTTCGTCGTCATGGTCGTCGCCGCCGCCGTTGCAGGCTGCGAGGGCCAGCGGCAGCAAAGCCGCGGCCAACGCATGCAACAAACGTTGCCGGCGGGCGGGAAAAGCGCGACGCGCGGGAAGAGAGGTAGAGGGCATGGTCCGTTTCAGGATCTGGTTTCAAAGATAGCCGATCATGAGGGACGCGTGTTTCCTGCAGATTGCACCGGAACGGGTTGCCACGCATGCAGCCTGTCCATCAGGCCGCGCACGACGGTGGCCTGACGGCGGATTCTGGCGGCTGCGGCGGCGGACAGGCCTTCTGCCAGTTCTTCTTCCAGCGCCTCGAAGTGCGAGGCTGGCGCGCGCATCTGCAGGGCCAGCAGCGCGCCCTGTATGCGGTGCAGCATCTGGGCGGTGGCAAGGGCGTCGGGTTTCTCGGCGGCTTGCTCCAGCGCATCGAGATCCTGGGTCATGGTGTCCTTGACCAGTTGCCGGTGATCCGGCGCCAGCGCGGCGTATACCGCGAGCGTACCCGCGGCGGGGAAAGCAGAAGTATGGGGGAGCGGTTTGTGCATGAGAGCCTCCTGGACGTACATGCGGATGACGTCAGGCTCTCGGGCGATATTAAAGAAGCCCGATACCAGGGGGCTTCGAATCGGACGGATTCGCCGACAGCGGAGCGGCCCCGCAGCCGCTCCGCTGACTTGCTTAGAACGTGTGGCGCACGCCGACGCCGGCGGCCGTGCTCTTCAGGCCGTCGATGAAGGCATAGTCCTTGCCGTACGAACCATAGGCGTACAGGTTGGTGCGCTTGGACAGGTCGTAGGTGTAGCCCACGCTCCAGACGTTCATGTTGGTGTCGCCGCCGGTCAGCTTGTCGTTGTTCGGCGACACGTGTTGCCACGACGCGAACAGGCTGCTTGCGCTGCCCAGGGGCAGAGTGGCGCCCAGCATGTAGGAGTTGGCCTTGAAGCCGTCCACGAAGCGGTTGGTGCCGAATTCATCGCTGAAGGGCGTGCCTGCCGGCAGGTCCTGGCCGACGAACCAGCCGTCGGTGGTGCGGCCGTAGGCGGCGGCGAGCTTCACGACCTCCAGGTCGTAGGACACGCCCAGCGCGTACTGGCGCGGCGTGGCGTCATGGTCGATGGAGCCGCGGTTGGAGCCGTTGAGCTGGTCGTAGGTCAGCGCGACGTTCAGCGGACCTTGCACGTAGCGCAGGCCGGCGGTGATGCCGCGGGTATTGTCGGCGGTGCGAAAACCCGTCTGGTCGGCGGTCGTGTCGTCCGCATTGAACGAGTAGCCGATGCCAAGTTCGAAGCCGTTCACCGAAGGCGTCTTGTACATCACCATGTTGTCCCAGCGCATGGTGTTGGCGGCGCTGAAACCCAGGCCCATGTTGGACTGGGTGTAGCTGGTGTAGAAGGGGTCGATGTCGGCAAGGTAGTTCGAGCCCACCGTGGCCTGGCGGCCGAACTCCAGCGAGCCCCAGGCGTCGTTGGCCAGGCCGATGGTGGCCTGGCGGCCGAACAGGCGGCCGGACTGTCCGCGCTGGCCGTTGGCCGAGTCGAATCCGCTTTCCAGCTTGAACGTGGCGCGCAGGCCGTCGCCCAGATCTTCGGCGCCGCGCAGGCCCCAGCGCGAGCCGGCCTGGATGCCGTTGATCATGCCTATCTTGCTACCGTCGTATCCATCGCCTTTGATCTTGTTGTAGCCGATGCCGGTGTCGATGACACCATAGAGAGTTACCGACGATTCTGCCTGAGCAACGCCTGCAAAAGTCGTGAACATTGCGGCGGCGAGCAGCGTCTTTTTCATCCTTGGGGACTCCTGGTTGAGGGGTGGAAAAAACAAAAGGGAACAGCACGCGAGCATGTAGCTCAGCGCTGTTCCCAGCCCTCATTGTAGGACACCGGCCGCAGCCGGCGGATTCAGCCCTTGCGGCGCGCGCGCTTTTCCTCGCGCACGAAGATGAAAACGCCGACCAGCACCATGGCTGCCAGGGCGTACCAGGTGATGGCGTAGCTCAGGTGATTGTTGGGGAAGTTCAGCACCGTCAGGCCGCCGACGGGAGCGGTGCGCCCGCTGCCGTCCTTGCCCGTCGCATCGGCGTCGATGAAGTAGGGGGCCACGTCGGTCAGGCCGCGCGCCGCAGCGATGGCGGGCAGATCGCGCGAGTACCAGAGGTTGGTCGCCGGATCGTTGTTGCGCAGGAAACCATGAGGGGGCTCGCCCATGCGCAGCAGGCCGGTGACGGTGGCTTCTTCGGGCGTTTGTTGTATGGCCGACTTGCTTTTGCGCCATTCGGGCAGCACGAAGCCGCGGTTGACCAGCACCGTGCCGCCTTCGGGCAACTGCAGCGGAGTCATGACCCAGTAGCCGCTGCCCAGCTCGGTCGCGGCCTGCACCAGGGTCTGGCGGTCGTACAGGTAGGTGCCCTTGGCGGTGACGCGGCGGTATTCGGCGTTGTCGGAAGTCAGCGCGGGCCATTCGGCCTGGGCCGGCGCCGGCGTGGGCGCCGCATGGGCGCGCTGTTCGACCTGCGCGATCAGGGTGCGTTTCCAGGCCAGCCGGTGCACCTGCCAGGTGCCCAGGGCGCAGAGGCCCGCAAAAATGGCAACAGCAAGCACCCCCAGGATGACCAGGGTAACTTTGCTGCGCGGATTACGGGAGGAGGTGTCGCGGGAAGTGGAGTCGTTTACTGCGGCCATCAGGGCATTTTCCGCATGTCGTGTGTGGACATGGGCATCATATTGGAGTCGAGGTGGTACATGATCCAGATGGATCCGCTGAGCGTGATTACGACCAGCACCAGCGTGAATATTAACGCCAACATGTTCCAGCCGCTTTCGGACTTGGTGTCCATGTGCAGGAAGTAGATGATGTGGACCACGATCTGCACCGCGGCGAACGCCAGGATCACCAGCGCGGTGGTCCGGGACTGAGAGAAGACCTGGTTCATGACCAGCCAGAACGGGATGGCGGTCAGGATGGCCGCCAGCACGAAGCCGGTCATGTAGCTTTTGAAGGTGCCATGGGCGGCGCCGTCATCGTCGTCGTGGTGGTCGTGGCCGCCGTGGCCGTGATCGGCCGGATGATCCAGGTGCGCGGTCATGGCAGCACTCCCATCAGGTACACGAAGGTGAAGACGCCCACCCAGATCAGGTCCAGGAAGTGCCAGAACATGGACAGGCACATCAGGCGGCGGCGGTTTTCGGGGATCAAGCCGTGCATCTGGACCTGGATCATCATCGTCACCAGCCACACGATGCCGAAGGTGACGTGCAGCCCGTGGGTGCCGACCAGGGTGAAGAAGGACGACAGGAAGGCGCTGCGCTGCGGGCCGGCGCCCTGGTGGATCAGGTGCGCGAATTCGTACAGTTCCAGCGACAGAAAGCCCAGCCCCAGGATGCCGGTCACGGCCAGCCAGAGCTGGGTGGCGCCGACGCGGTTGCGCCGCATTTCCAGCATCGCGAAACCGTAGGTGATGGAAGACAGCAGCAGCAGCGCGGTATTCACCGCTACCAGCGGCAGGTCGAACAGGTCCGCGCCGGAAGGGCCAGCCGCATAGTTGCGTCCCAGCACGCCATAGGTGGCGAACAGGCAGGCGAAGATGAGGCAATCGCTCATCAGGTAGACCCAGAACCCGAGCAGGGTCCCGTTCTTGGGGTGGTGTTCGCCCGGGACGTGGAACATGGGCTCCGCGGGCGGCGCGGCGCCGCCGGGCAGGTTGGGGGCCAGGGTATCAGACATTTTTCGCTAGCAACCTTGTGCGGGCGTCTTCGGCGCGCACGACCTCTTCGGCCGGCACGTAGTAGTCGCGCTTGTAGTTGAAGGTGTGAATGATGGACACCAGGATCAGCGCCGCGAACGACAGCACGGCCAGCGGCCACATATGCCAGATCAAGGCGAAACCCATCACCACGCTGATACCCGCCAGGACGATGCCCGCCCAGGTGTTCTTGGGCATGTGGATGGGAATGAAGCCCTGCTGCGGCCGCAGGTAGCCGTGCTGCTTCATCTGCCACCAGGCGTCCTGGTCATGCACGCGCGGCGTGAAGGCGAAGTTGTAGTTGGGCGGCGGCGACGAGGTCGACCATTCCAGCGTGCGGCCGTCCCAGGGGTCGCCGGTGTCGTCGCGCAGCGACTCGCGGCGGCGATAGCTGACCACCAGCTGGATCAGGAAGCTGGCGATGCCGCAGGCTATCAGCAGCGCGCCGAAGGCCGCCACCTGGAACCAGATCTGCAGGGACATGTCCTCGAAGTGATTCACGCGCCGTGTCACGCCCATCAGCCCCAGCACATACAGCGGCATGAAGGCGACGTAGAAGCCCACCAGCCAGAACCAGAACGAGCACTTGCCCCAGAACGGATCGAGCTTGTAGCCAAAGGCCTTGGGAAACCAGTACGTGATGCCGGCCATCAATCCGAACAGCACGCCGCCGATGATCACGTTGTGGAAGTGCGCGATCAGGAACAGGCTGTTGTGCAGGACGAAGTCGGCGGGCGGCACGGCGAGCAGCACGCCCGTCATGCCGCCGATCACGAAGGTCACCATGAACCCCAGGGTCCACAGCATGGGGACCTCGAAGCGGATGCGGCCGTGGTACATCGTGAACAGCCAGTTGAAGATCTTGGCGCCGGTGGGGATCGAGATGATCATGGTGGTGATCCCGAAGAACGAGTTCACGCTTGCCCCTGATCCCATGGTGAAGAAGTGGTGCAGCCACACCAGGTACGACAGCACCGTGATCACGACCGTGGCGTACACCATGGACGCATAGCCGAAGAGGCGCTTGCGGCAGAAGGTGGAGACCACTTCGGAGAAGATGCCGAAGGCCGGCAGGATCAGGATGTAGACCTCGGGATGGCCCCAGATCCAGATCAGGTTCACGTACATCATGGCGTTGCCGCCGAAGTCCGCCGTGAAGAAGTTGGTGCCCACGTAGCGGTCCATGGACAGCAGCGCCAGCACCGCGGTCAGCACCGGGAAAGCCGCCACGATCAGCACATTGGTGCACAGCGCGGTCCAGGTGAAGATGGGCATGCGCATCATGGTCATGCCCGGCGCGCGCATCTTGACGATGGTGACCAGCAGGTTGACGCCGGAAAGCAGTGTGCCTACCCCCGCTATCTGCAGGGCCCATATGTAGTAATCGACGCCCACGTCGGGGCTCTGGAGGATCCCCGATAATGGCGGATACGCCAGCCAGCCGGTACGCGCGAATTCACCGACGAACAGCGACATCATGACCAGGATGACGCCGCCCGTGGTCATCCAGAAGCTGAAGTTGTTCAGGAACGGAAAGGCCACGTCGCGCGCGCCGATCTGCAAGGGCACGATGTAGTTCATCAGGCCCGTGACCAGCGGCATGGCAACGAAGAAGATCATGATCACGCCGTGCGCGGTGAAGATCTGGTCGTAGTGGTGCGGCGGCAGGTAGCCCATGGAATCGCCGAACGCCACCGCCTGTTGCAGGCGCATCATGATGGCGTCGGCGAAGCCGCGCAGCAGCATCACGATGCCCAGGATGACGTACATGATGCCGATCTTCTTGTGGTCGATGCTGGTGAACCACTCGCGCCACAGATAGCCCCATTTGCCGAAGTAGGTGATGGCGCCCACCACCGCGATGCCGCCGATGGCGACCGCGATGAAGGTGAAGAGCAGGATCGGTTCGTGGTAGGGAATGGCTTCCCAGGTCAACTTACCGAAGATCAGCTTGGTGAGGTCTGGTTGATCAGGCATCTCGATTCCAGCAAAAAGACCGCAATTTCACGAAGCCCCGTGCGCCAGCGATCCGCTACAGGACCAGTCCTTCGGTGGCGGTGCACATCGCGCCCACATACTTGCGCGGCGCGCCGGTCAGGCCCAGGCGCTCGCGCGTTCCGGCGTCCAGCGTGGTGACATTGAGCGCGCCGGGTATGCCCATGCCGCCTTGCGCGTCGATCGCCATCGCGTCGCGCATGCACATGCGGTTGGGTTCCACGCAGCGGTTGACGATCGCCTCGAACAGGCCGGGCGCGCTGGACGCATAGCGTTGCACCGGGTTGCGTTCGCTGGGTTGCTCCAGCTTCAGGTAGGTTTCGCGGCTGAGCGTGGCGTTGGAGGCGCGGGCGTCAGCCACCCATTTGTCAAAGCCCTGCTGATCCACGCCGTGGAACTTGAAGCGCATGCCGGAAAAGCCCGAGCCGCTGTAGTTGGCGGACAGGCCTTCGTATTCGCCGGGATGGTTGATCACCGCGTGCAGGGTGGTCTGCATGCCCGGCATGGCGTAGATCTGGCCCGCGAGCGCGGGCACGAAAAAGGAATTCATCACGGTGGACGAAGTGATCTTGAACTGGATGGGACGGTCCACCGGGGCCGCCATTTCGTTCACCGCGGCGATGCCCTGTTCGGGATAGATGAACAGCCACTTCCAGTCCAGCGCCACGACCTCCACCACCAGCGGTTTGGTGCCGGCGGGCACTTCGCGGCCCTCGGACAGGCGCACAAGCGGGCGGTAAGGATCCAATTGGTGCGTGCTGACCCAGGTGAGCGCGCCCAGCGCGATGATGATCAGCAGCGGCGCGGCCCAGATCAGGAGCTCCAGCATGGTGGAGTGATTCCAGTCAGGGTCATAGTGCGCTTCCTTGTTGCTGGCCCGGTAGCGCCACGCGAACACGAAAGTCAGGAGGATCACCGGCACGATGATCAACAGCATCAAGCCGGTGGAAATGATGATCAGGTTGCGCTGCTGCAAGGCGATGTCGCCCGAGGGCGAGAGCAGGACTGCATTGCATCCGGCGAGCAATGGCAGCGCGGCAACCAGGACCAATCCGCGGAACCTTGGGAAGGACGGCATGACCATACCCCGAAACGTAACCGTGGGAAGTAAACGCAACACTACGCTGGAAGCCGCGAAAAATCTAGGGTAAAAAGAACAAAAATGTGCAGGGCGACGCGCGCAGACCAGGGCTGCATCCCAATGACGGAGCGGCTCTGCGCGATATGGGCTGCAGGCGCGCGGGTGTGTTTCAGGATCTGTTCCGAACCTCCTTTCAGCGAGCATTCACATGGCGACCACCACGCAATATCCCGGTCATGCTCCCTCACTCCCCGCGGCCGGCGGCGGTAGCCACGCCAAGGTGGCGCCAGGGGAAATCGCGGTGGGCGTGGTGGTGGGGCGCGCTTCCGAATACTTCGATTTCTTCGTCTTCGGCATCGCCTGCGTGCTGGTTTTTCCGCAGGTCTTCTTCCCCTTCGAACCGCGGCTGGAAGGCACGCTCTGGTCCTTTGTCATCTTCTCGTTCGCCTTCATCATGCGGCCCATCGGCACGGCGCTCTCGATGGCGGCGCAGCGGCGCTGGGGGCGTGCGACCAAGCTCACCATCGCCCTGTTCCTGCTGGGAACGGCTACGGTGGGCATGGCCTTCCTGCCGGGCTACAACGTCATCGGCGCGCATGCGATCACGCTGCTGGCGGTGTTCCGCTGCCTGCAAGGGCTGGCGCTGGGCGGGTCATGGGACGGCTTGCCGTCGCTGCTGGCGCTGAATGCGCCGCCCAACCGCCGCGGCTGGTATGCCATGCTGGGGCAGCTGGGCGCGCCCGTGGGCTTCATGGTGGCCAGCGCGCTGTTCCTGTTCCTGCACGTGACGCTGACCGAAGCCGATTTCCTGGAATGGGGCTGGCGCTATCCCTTCTTCGTGGCGTTCGCCATCAATGTGGTGGCGCTGTTCGCGCGGCTGCGCCTGGTCGTCACCGAGGAATACACGCAGCTGCTGGAAGAGGGCGAACTCGAACCGATCAGCGTTGCGCAGATGGTGCGCGAGCAAGGCTACAACCTCTTCATCGGCGCATTCGCGGCGCTGGCCAGTTATGCCTTGTTCCATCTGGTCACGGTGTTTCCCCTGTCCTGGATTGCGGTCAGCGCTACCCAGCAGATCCAGGACGTGTTGATCGTGCAGATCGTCGGCGCGGTGCTGGGCATACTGGGCACCATCGCCTCGGGCTGGCTGGCCGACCGCATCGGACGGCGCACCACGCTGGGCCTGCTGGCCCTGCTGATTGCCGTGTTCGCGCTGTTCACGCCCTGGCTGCTGGGCGGCGGGCCCAAGGCGCAGGATGCGTTCATCCTGGTGGGCTTCGTGCTGCTGGGGCTGTCCTATGGCCAGGCTTCGGGCACTGTCACCGCGAACTTCACGCGGCGCTTCCGCTATACCGGCGCTGCGCTGACCTCCGACATGGCATGGCTGATCGGCGCGGCATTTGCGCCGCTGGTCGCGTTGGGCCTGTCCGCGCGTTTCGGGCTGGTGGCGGTCAGCGTCTACCTGTTGTCGGGGGCTGCCTGCACGCTGCTGGCGCTGCGTATCAACAAGGTGCTCGAAACGCGGGACTGAAAGCGTCTGCCGTTCAGCCTGCGTAGCCTTCCAGCACGTTGGCGACGTTGACGCCCACGTCCGCCACGGCGTAGCCGCCTTCCATCGTGAACACCGCCGGCAGGCCCAGGCCTGCCAGCACGCGGCCCACGTGCAGGTAATCGGCGCTCTTGAGCTGGAACTTGGAGATGGGATCGCCTTCGTAGGTGTCTACGCCCAGCGCGATCACCACAGCGTCAGCCTTGAAGGCGCGCACGGCGGACAGCCCTTGTTCCAATGCCCGCGTCCAGGCGGCGAAACCGGTGCCGGCGGGCAGCGGCAGGTTCAGGTTGGCGTCCAGGCCAGCGCCTGCGCCGCGCTCATCGGCGTAGCCCAGGTAGAAGGGGTACTCGGTGGTCGGGTCGCCGTGCACCGATACGGTCAGCACGTCGGCGCGTTCATAGAAGATGCTCTGCGTGCCGTTGCCGTGGTGGTAGTCGACGTCCACGATGGCAACGCGTTGGGCGCCGGCTTCCCGCAGCGCTTGCGCGGCCAGCGCCGCGTTGTTAAGGAAGCAGTAGCCGCCAAAGAAGTCGGAGCCCGCGTGGTGGCCGGGCGGGCGCGTGAGCGCCATGGCGACGCGAGGGCCGCCTGCCGCGGAAACGGCGCGCGCGGCGTCGATGGCGCAGGCGGCGCCTGCGGTGGCGGCCTCCCAGGTGCCCGCGGTCAGCGGGCAGCCGCTGTCGAACGAGAACAGGCCGACCCGCGCGGCGAAGTTGGTCGGTTCGATGTCGTGGCGGAATCCGCGCACGGGCCAGACCGAAGGCAGGATGTCGAGGCCGGCATTGGCCGGATCCAGCGCCACCCAGTCGCGCCAGGCCGTTTCCAGGAAGTCCACGTAGCGCGGGGCGTGCACGCGCTTGACCAAGCCCAGGTCCGCCGCCGATGGCGTGCGCAATGCGCCGATGCCGCGCTGGTTCAGCGCTTGCAGCACGTACTCCAGGCGCGCCGGGGTTTCGTGACAGGGCACCAGCTTGCCGCGGAACATTTCCTGTCGGCCAGCGTGTTTTTCGTGGACAGGGTTGTGGAAAATCAGCACGGCGGGGGTGTCCTCGGACGTAGAGCCTGGTGGGCGGAAGCGCAACTATAGCGGCCGCGGCGTTTGCGGCGCCATTGCGCAGGGGGGGATTTTGGGGGGGATTGGCGCCTTAGCGGCCAGTCCGCGCGGCGCATGTGGCGCCCTTGGCGCCGGGATGCGGAATCTTGCGCTCCGATTCGCCTACGCGCCGGGTCCAGGAAATGATCCGCGCCGAGCCGTCCGGGCACACCCGGTACTGCTCGAAGCCATAGGTGTCGGCGCTGTAGCGGCACGCCACGGAAATAATGGGCTTGGCCGCGTCGAATTCGGGATTGACGAAGCCGCGGCATGGGCTGGCCACTGCATCGGGATACGGGATCTCTTGGTAGCGCCCGTCCTGGGGGCGGTACAGGAAGATGCGCGAAATCGCTTGCGTACTGCCGCCAGTCTGCCCGATGACGAAGTCGAGGTAGCCGTCATGGTCGACGTCCACGTCCTGGAACTGGTCCACCTCCTCGTCGCCGGAGATGTCCGCGATTTGCTGAGCGGACCCGTCCCCCACGCGTACGCTCAGGCGCTGTTGCGGCAGCTCGGTAATGGTCACCACGGCAGGCAGGCCGGGCCGGACAGCGTACGAGTAGTCGCGCGCGGCGGCATCCTGGCCGGGCATGAAGAGCGCGGCCAGTGCCGCCAGCGACAGGAATCCTTTCATGCGGGCGCCCTCCGCGCCGTGAACTCGGTGAGGCATTATGCCGCAGCGGCTTGCGGGGAAACCAGGACTCGCCGCCCGGCGGGCGGCGCAGGATCCTGGGTAGAATTCCAAGATACGCAAGATTGCCGCGACGCGCTCCGCCCGCCATGAATTTTCCGTTTCCCATCCGCCAAGAATGTCCGCCGGGCGCCTGTATGTGTGACCGTGACCGGCTGCTGGCCGATCCGTCTGCCGACGTCCGTGTGTTGCGGCTGACCAAGGAAGAGGAAAAGCGCCTTGTGGCGCGGTTGGAGAACATCTCCAGCCTGGAGGACCTGCGCGCCATGCAGGGACGCATCCATGCGCAATTGGGCATCGTGATCCACATCACGCCCAGCGAGAACGAGGTGCGCACCTCGCGCGGCATTGCGATCCAGCTGGAGGACCAGCTGGGGTTGTGCCGCAAGACGCGCACGGCGATTCCCGCCGCCATCCGCCGCGGTTTCGATAACCGGCCCGAGATCGTCTATGCGCTCCTGAACGAGCGCGACCTGCTCAGCGGCACCTGAACGCGTTCAGGATTTCTTTGCTCCGGCGGCCGCGCCGCAGGGCGCCAGCGGCACCACGTCGGCCGGCGTGCGGCCGGCATCCGGGCGCGTCGCGTCGCGCTTCTTGCCCAGGGTGACGGGGTAGATCAGCAGCACGGCGCTCCCGGCTTCCAGCTTGGGATCCTGTTTGGTGCCATAGGCCACTGTCCAGCCGCGTACGGCCAGCGGAGCCAGGGTGTATTGCAGGGCTGAGCCCGGCGAAACGTGCGCCACCTTGCCGGCGAACAGATCCTGCTGGTGGGTTTCCGCGCCATTGGCGGTGACATAAGTGGCGATGCTGACCAGCGCGGCGCCATTGCCGGGACGTCCCAGCACGGCAGTCTTGTACTTGCCGGCAGGGATGTCGGTCAGATTGACGGTGAGAGGACCGGCCGCGTGGCCGCTGGAATCCAGGCTGACGCCGTTGACTTCGGCGCGGGCCAGGGGCGCCGTGCCGGTGTTGCGCACGCGCACGCTGTATTCCCCGGAAGTGCCCGTGACCGTGCAGACCTCGACGCCGTAGGCGGAGCGCACGGGGTGCGCCTGCGCCGCCGTGGCGGCCATGGCCAGCAGGGCCGCCAGCAACAGCTTCGGGGCAGGGGAATGAACGGTGGGCACGGCACGCTCCTCTTGTAAGGGGCAGCGCGCCGGGTTGCCGCGTTGCCTGCCCTATTACACCACTTGGCGGCCGGGCGCCGCGGCTTGCTCGCGCTTGCCGGCCAGCCAGTGGAGGATCAGCGCCAGCACCAGCAGGCCGACGATGATGAAGCCCCAGAAGATCCAGGCCAGTACGGAGATCAGCGTGCCGAGGCTGCCGGCGAAGGGCAGCATCTGGTTCAGGCCCTGTGCGGCCCAGACCAGGCCGCCCTGCAGCGTCTGCAGCCAGGCGGGGTCGACCCAGGCCGCCGCCCAGGCGGGCGGAACCCATTGCGAGGTATCCAGCGCCGTGCCGGGAACCTGGGTCGTGGCGATGGTCGACAGGACCCAGTTGGTCAGCTGCAGCGTCAGCGCAACCAGCCCGGTCCAGAGTGCTGCAAGCACGGCGAAGGCGAGCCAGATGATCTTTTTCATTGAGGTGGTACTCCGATGTTTCAAAAGAGGGTCCACGATAAGGCGGATTCTATTTCTGAAAAACCAGCGTGGTTGTGACAAACATTAAGAAAAAACCGAAGTTTTTGCCTTGGCGAGCACGATCTGGACCAGCGGATGGTGCTGCCCCCGGCGATTGCGGATGGCGTGGATTTCCTCGTGCACGTCGTCGCAGCGGGCCAGGGGACGCAAGCCCCGCAGCACGCCGATATCGCCGCCGCCCAGGCGGCTGAGCGGAAACACGCCCAGGCCGCGGGCGGCGAATACCGACATCAGGGCGCTGTCCTCGAATTCGCCGACCACGTTGGGATAGATGCCTTGTTCGGAAAACCAGCGGTCCAGCGTCTGGCGCAGCACGGAATGGCCGGTGGGCAGCAGCACCGGCAGGCGTTCCAGGCAGCGTGGAAAGTCCAGGGTGTCGGCCTTGCGCACCAGCTTGGCGGGACCGTACCAGTCCACTGGCGACGAGACCAGGCGGTCGCTGGTGAGGCGCAGGTTGGGGTTGGCGGGCGCGCCCTGGCCGGCCAGCACCAGGTCCAGGTGATGCTGGGCAAGTTCGCCCAGCAGTTCCTCGACCTCGCCTTCGTGGCACGTCAGGCGCAGGTCCGGCGTGTGCAGCACCGGGCCCAGCAGGGCCTGCGCGGCCAGCTTGGAAATGCCGTCCGACAGGCCCACCGACAGGCGTATGACCGGCTTGGTGGCGGCGGCGCGGACTTCCTGGGGCAGCATCTGGCCGATCTGGAAGATCTCTTCGGCGCGGGCGAAGGCGGCCTCGCCCGCGTCGGTCAGCGCCACGCCGCGTCCGGCCGGCTTGAGCAGCTGGTGGCCCAGGTTTTTTTCCAGTTCGCGCACTTGCGCGCTGATGGTCTGGATGGCCATGTCCAGCCTTTCGGCGGCGCGGGAAAAGCCGCCTTCCTTGGCAACCATCCAGAAGTAATACAGGTGTCGATAATTGAGCATGGCAGGAATCACTTCGGTTTTTTCGAACCTTAACTCACTTTCAGGCTGATTTCTCCATCGGCCCCGGATCCGGATCATGAGCCCCTTCGAACACAAGCGGGAACATCATGGATACCTTGCTCACCTTACTCTCTGCCGATTTCTTCGGCACCCCGGCCTGGAGCTGGCTGCTATTCATCGGCATCGTGGTCGCCTTGCTGGCCTTTGACCTGGGCGTGCTGCACAAGGAAGACCGTGAGATCGGCGTGCGCGAGAGCCTGTTGCTTTCGGCTGGCTACATCACCGCGGCGCTGCTGTTCGGCGCCTGGGTCTGGTGGCAGATGGGTTCCGCCAGTGGCATGGCCTACTACACGGGCTTCATGATCGAGAAGTCGCTGTCGATGGACAACGTCTTCGTGATCGCGCTGATCTTCAGTTTCTTCGCGATTCCGCGCCAGTACCAGCACCGCGTGCTGTTCTGGGGCATCCTCGGCGTGATCGTGCTGCGCGCCATCATGATAGGCCTGGGCGCGGCGCTGGTCAGCAACTTTGGCTGGCTGCTGTATCTGTTCGGCGCCTTCCTGGTGTTCACCGGCATCAAGATGTGGATGATTGCGGACCAGACGCCGGATATCGCGTCCAATCCGATCCTGAAGTTCCTGAAGCGCCGCATGCGCGTCACGGAAGGGCTGCGCGGCAACGCGTTCTGGGTGATGGAGACCGATCCCGCCACGTCGAAGAAGGTGCGTTGGGCTACGCCGCTGTTGCTGGCGCTGGTGTTGATCGAGTTTGTGGACCTGTTGTTCGCGGTGGACTCCGTGCCGGCGATCTTCGCCATCACCACTGACCCGTTCATCGTCTACACCAGCAACATCTTCGCCATCCTGGGCCTGCGTGCGCTGTACTTTGCGCTGGCTGCGATGATCCACCGCTTCCATTACCTGAAGTACGCCCTGGCTCTGGTCCTGGTCTTCATTGGCGGCAAGATCTTCCTGGTCGGTTTCATCGGCAAGGTGCCGGCTGCCTTGTCCCTGTCGGTAACCTTCGGCCTGATTGCTGGCGGCGTGTTGTTCTCGCTGTGGAAAACCCGCTCGGACGCCTCCAAGCAGGAACTCGCGGCTGAATAATCCCGCGACCAGAGGCAAAGCGCCCGCCATATCCAACGGATATGGCGGGCGCATTTTTTGGGATTTGTCGCGCCTGTGCGGCGGGCGTAGAGTGCTGGACAGTCCAAAAGCCGCAAGGAGCCGTCATGACCAGCTGGTCCGCCAAACAGTATTCCGCCTTTGAAAACGAACGCACCCGTCCGGTGCGGGACCTGGTCGCCGCCTTGCCCAACCAGGACGTGAAGCGCGCCGTGGACCTGGGCTGCGGCCCCGGCAACTCCACCGAAGTGCTCGCCAGCCGCTACCCCGACGCCGAAATCAGCGGCATGGACAGCTCGGAGGACATGCTGCAGTCGGCGCGAAAGCGCCTGCCGGGGCTGCAATTTGAACTGGCCGACATCGCCACGTGGAATCCGCCCGAGACCTACGACGTGATCCTGGCGAACGCCGCGCTGCAATGGGTGCCGGACCACGCGACGCTGTATCCGCGCCTGGTCGGCAAGCTGGCTCCGGGCGGCAGCCTGGCGGTGCAGACGCCGGATAACCTGGAAGAGCCGGCCCACCGCCTGGCGCGCCAGGTGGCAGGCGAAGCGCCCTGGGCCGCCGCCATCGGCGGATTCAAGCATCCGCCGCGGCACAGCGCGGCCTGGTACTACGAACTGCTCAAGCCGCATTGCGGCCTGCTGGACGTGTGGCGCACGACTTATCATCACCCGCTGGCAGGCGCGGCGGCGGTCGTGGAGTGGTTCAAGGGCACGGCGCTGCGGCCCTACCTGGACCGGTTGGACGCCGCCGGGCAGGCCAGTTTCCTGGCCCGCTACCAGTCGCTGATCGAAGAGGCCTATCCGGCGCTGGCCGACGGCACGGTGCTGCTGCCGTTCCCGCGGCTGTTCATCATCGCGGGGCCGAAGCAGGGCTGAGACCCGCAGCGGGCGGTTCCCAGCCGCCGCCCAGCGAGCGGTACAGATCCACCAGCACCAGCGACACCGCGGCCTGGGTCGACACGCGGGCCTGGTCGCTGGCCAGCACCGCGTTCTGCGCGCTGAGCACGTTCACGAAGTCCGACGCGCCCGCGGCATATTGGCGTTGCGCGTTGAGCAACGCCTGGCGGGCGCTCTCGGAGGCGCGCTCCAGACTCACCCGGGTCAGTTGCTGCGCCTGGTAGGCGGTCATGGCGTTGTCGACTTCATGCCAGGCATTCAACACGGTCTTCTGGTACAGCAGCGCGGCTTCCTGAGCTTGCGATTCGCGCAGCCGCAGCCGGCCTCGCAGCCGGCCGCCCTGGAAAATGGGAATCTGCAACGCGGGGCCGACGCCGAAGACGCCGGCATTGTCGGAGTCCAGGTCTCGCAACTGCAGGGCTTGCAGGCCGAGGTTGCCCGATAGCGTGATGCGCGGATAGAAATCGCCCTCGGCCACGCCGATGGCTGCGACGGCCGCATGCAGATTGGCCTGGGCGCGGCGGATGTCGGGCCTGCGTTCGGCCAGTTCGCTCGG
Source organism: Achromobacter aegrifaciens (assembly GCF_902859735.1). Classification (GTDB taxonomy): domain Bacteria; phylum Pseudomonadota; class Gammaproteobacteria; order Burkholderiales; family Burkholderiaceae_B; genus Achromobacter; species Achromobacter aegrifaciens. The sequence continues at coordinate 1,159,667 of NZ_CADIJY010000001.1, forward strand.
CAGCCCGACGGGGACTTGCAGCGGACCGCCCGGTATCGGGCCCACCGCCGCCAGGCGCGGTTGCAGCGCGCCGGGCGGTTGCTCCAGCAGCAGCGCCAGCGCATTCATCAGCTGTTCGATGCGCAGCACGAGCGGCGGCACGCCGGCTTCGATGGAGGCGGCCTGCGCATCGGCTTGTGAAACGTCCAGTTCGGTGGCGACGCCTTCGCGCTGGCGCAGGCGGGTCAGCGCCAGGTTGCGTTCGGCATTGGCGAGCGTTTGGCGCAGCACGTCCAGCTGGTTCTGCGTGCCGCGCAGCAGGATGTAGTTGCGCGCCGTTTCGGCGCGGATGGCCAGGACCACGCCGCGCTGCGCCTCCAGCGCCGCCTGGGATTGGGCGCCGGCCTGTTCGACTTCGCGCCGCACGCGGCCCCACAGGTCCAGTTCCCAGCTGGCGTCCACGCCCGCTTGCCACAGGTTGAATGAGGACTTGCCGCCGTGGCCCGAAGGGTCGGCCAGGCCGACCTCGCTGTTCTGGCCGCGCTTGTAGCTTGCGCCCGCACCGACGGCGGGCAGGCCGTCGGCTTCGGTCACGCGCAAGGCCGCGCGGCTTTGCAGCAGGCGTTCGTGGGCGATACGTATGTCCAGGTTGGCCTCGGTCGCTTCGGCGATCAAGGCGCTCAGGGTGGGATCGCCGAAGCTGTCCCACCAGGACGTGTTCACATCTTGCGGCACGGGGACGCTGTCCGCGGCGGAGGCGTCGGGTACTCGCCACTGCGCGGGCAATTGCGCCTGGGGAGCCTGAAAGTCGGGGCCCACGGCGCAGCCTGCCAAGGCGGAAAGTGTGCAGGCCAGCATGGCATTGATCAAGCGGCGCGGGATCATTGTGTGGACTCCTCTGCCGCGGCGCCGGTATCGACCACGGCTTCGACGGACATGCCGGCGCGCAGCGGCGGCGCGCCTTCGGCCGGCGCATCCAGCACGATCTTGACGGGCAGGCGCTGCGCGACCTTGGTGAAGTTACCGGTGGCATTGCTGGGGACTACCGGTGAAAAGCTCAGGCCCGTGGCTGGCGCGATGCTCTGGACGCGGCCGCGCAGCGGCGTATCCGGATAGGCGTCGACCGTGATGGTCGCGAGCTGGCCCGGACGCATGCGGGTCAACTGCTTTTCGCGGAAGTTGGCCACCACATAGGCTTGCTGCAGCGGCACCACTGCGAGGATGGGCGTGCCCGGGCTGACGTAGGCGCCCACGCGCAGCGAGCGCCGGCCGACGATGCCATCGATAGGGGAGACGACCTGGGTATGCGACAGATTGAGTTCCGCGCGGTCCTTCAGGGCCTGCGCGCGCAGCAGCCCGGCCTGTGCCGCCTCGCGGTTGGCTTCCAGCACGTCGCGCTGCTTGCGAGCGGCTTGCAAGGTAGCTGTGTGTTCGGCTTGTCGAGCCTGCGCCATGTCCAACCGGCTGCGCGCCTGTTCATAGGCTTGCTGGGTGCCCGCGCCCTCGCTGGCCAGCCTGCGGTGGCGTTGGGCCTCGCTTTCGGCATAGCGGATGTCCGCCAGGTCGGCGCGCGTGACGGCGACGGCCTGCTCGATCACGGCCTGCTGGCGTTCCAGGGTGGCGGCCGCGTCCGAGAGGCGCGCCGCCGCCACCGCGAGCTCGGCGCTTGCGGCCGCCAGCGCGGCCTGATGGTCGCGGTCGTCGATGCGGGCAAGCAGTTGGCCCTGCTTGACGGCCTGGTTGTCTTCGACCAGCACGGCGTCGATGAAGCCGGACACCTGCGGCGCGACGATGGTGTGATCGGCGACGACGGTGGCGTCGTCGGTGGATTCAGCGGCGCCGGTGGCGGACCATGACCAGCCCGCATAGGCCAGGAGGACCAGGGCGCCGAGGGCGCCGGCGCGGGGAAGGGGAGAAGTCAAAAGAGGGAATGGCATGATATGGACTCGATTTCAGGCCGCGGCGCGCGGAGGGTAGATCCGGGTCGCGACGAAGGGGATGAGCAGGATGAGGAGCACGGCCACGCCGGCCATGCACAGATAGAGGTCGGCGGAGGTCAGCACGGCGGCCTGCTCCTGGATGCGGCGGGACAGCGCCGCAGCGTTTTCGCCGGCCGTGCTCAGAGGAAAGTTGCCCAGCTGGTCGGCCAGCATGCTGGAGTGGTAATTGCGGCGCGAGGTGGTCAGCGCGTCCAGCAGGCCGGTGGCGGCCACCGCGGCAAAACCCTTGATGGTGTTGAACCACGATGAGGCCCAGGGGCCGTCCTGCGGCGCCAGGCCGCCCGTGGCCAGCATCAGCAGCGGGATCACGGCCATGGGCTGGGCGAAGATCTGCACGGCTTCGAGCAGATAGAACTGCTCGCGCGACCAGACGGGCGTCAGTTGCGACCCCAGCAGGCAGGACACGGCCAGCAGCCCGAGGCCCGAGGCCAGCACCCAGCGGCAATCCACCTGGCGCAGGTTGCACAGCGCCGCGACCAGCGGCAGCGCGATCAGCTGCGGCAGGCCCATGGTGAGCAGCACCGGCGCCGTTTCCAGCGGCCGGTAGCCGCGCAATTGCGCTAGGAACGACGAGGGAATCAAGATCACGCCCAGCAGCACGATCAGCACGCCGCCCAGCGTCAGCAAGGCATGGCTGAGATTGCGGTGGCGCAGGAGCTGGATCTTGAAGAACGGCAGGGGATGCGACCATTCGTTGACCATGAACAGCACCATCAGCACGCCGCCGCCGCCCAGCAGCACGGAGATCAGCGGCGAGTTGAGCCAGTCCAGCCGGTCGCCCTGCAACAGGCCGATGACCAGCATGGACAGCGCCGGGGCGCCCAGCAGCAGGCCGCGCCAGTCGAACAGGCGCAAGCGCTCGAGCTTGAGCGGATCCTGGGGCAGTCCGCGCCAGACGGCCCATGCGGCGAGCGCCGCGGGAGCGACGATCAGCCAGAAGGCCCAGCGCCAACCCAGCACCTCGGTGCAGAAGGCCGCCAGCGGTATGCCCAGGCTGGGCGCGAAGGTGGCCGTGAGGGCGTAGCCGCCCAAGCCGTAGAGCTTGATGCCTGGCGGCAGGAAGCGCAGCGCCACCGTCATGAGCATGGGCGGCAGCGCGCCGCCCGCGAGGCCTTGCAGCGTGCGCAGGAACAGCAGCACGGGCAGGTTGGGCGCAAACGGGCAGAGCGCGCCGAACAGCGCGAAGGCGGCCAGCGCCGTGACCGTGAAGCGGCGCAATGAAAACGTGACCGAGCACCAGGGCGCGAACGCCATGGCGCATACCGACGCCGCCGCGTAGACGGCGACGAACCAGGTGCCCTGGTCGTAGCTGATGCCCAGCGCGCCGCGGATGTCGGGCAGCGCCATCTTGGTCACGTTTTCGTTGAGCCCAGCGAGGATCACTGCCAGCAGCACGCCGAGCAATCCGGTCAGGATGCGCCAGCCGAAGGCCGCAGCAGCGGGCGGGGTGGGGGGAGCGGCGGCCGTCATGATCGTGGGCCGCCCCTGCCCGGAGATGAGGAAGACAACATGGAATAGCGTCCTTGGATAACAGGAGCTATTCAGTCTAGGTAGATGCGGGGGGCGGAAAAACCATCCCTGGATCAACCCACCCTTGCGCCCGACGCAAGGGTGCGTGGGGTGCTGCGCGGGTGTGCGGCGAGGCTTGCGCGGCGGGCAACCTTCGATTGCGCCGCGCGGGATTTATCCCGGCGGGCAGGCGAACGAATATTGCAGCACTCGTTAACCGCAGAGGATTTCATGAATACATTTCGACTCTCCGTCCTGGCGCTGAGCATGGCGCTCGTCGGCGCCGCCGCGCATGCCGAAGGCAAGACCCGTGAACAGGTGCGCGCAGAACTGATGGAAGCCAAGGCCGCCGGCCTGGTGACTTACGGCGAACAGCAATACCCGGTGGATCTGCCTCATGTCAGCACCAAGACCCGCCAGCAGGTGCGCGAAGAACTCGACGCCGCGCGCGCGGCCGGCCTGGTCACGTATGGCGAACAGGATTATCCGCCCGCGCTGCCGTCGCAATCGGACAAGACCCGGGACCAGACGGTCGCGGAACTGCGCGAGGCGCGCCTGCGCGGCCAGATGAAATCGGGCGAACTGGACTATCCGCCCGCCGTCAATTGATACCGTCGGCCTTGTCCGCGAAGTAGCGGGCAGGCGTCTTGCCCAGCGTCTTGCGGAACATGGTGATGAAGGCGCTGACGGACTCGTAGCCCAGGTCTTCCGCCGTGCGCTGCACCGAGATGCCCGCGGACAGGCGCTGCAAGGCCTGGATGATGTGCATCTGCTGGCGCCAGCGGCCGAAGCTCATGCCGAGCTCCTGCTGCACCAGGCGCGCCAGCGTGCGTTCGCTCATGGCAACGCGCCTGCCCCATTGCGCCACCGTGCTGCGGTCGGCGGGATCGGCGTGCAGGGCATCGGCGATTTCACGCAGGCGCGGGTGTTCCGAAATGGGCAGGTGCAGTTGTTCGGCCGGCATGCGCGCCAACTGCTCGACCAGCACTTCAGCCAGCTTCCGGTTGGAAGGCGTGGCGGTGTCCTGCGGAGCCAGGTCGGCCAGATAAGCGACCAGTTCGCGCACCAGCGGCGAGATCGCCAACGTGCAGCACTGTCCAGGCAGGCCCGCGGCGTCTGGCGGTACGAACAGGAAACACACCCGGCCGTTCTGCGTGACGCGGTTGCTGTGCGGCACGCCGCCAGGAATCCAGACGCCGCATTGCGGCGGCACCATCCACAGGCCTTGCGGCACGGAGCAGGTCACCCCGCCCTGCAAGGACAGCACCAGCTGTCCCATTGCGTGCCGGTGCGGCGGGGATTCCTGATCGTTCTCGTCCGCGTGCACGCGCATGGCATAGGTCCATTGCGAGTCGATATCGGGGTTGAAGAACGGGGCGGGATCGTCCAGGCGGTGCATTGAATATCACCTTGACCGAATTTAGGGATAATTTGTCATTATGTCGAAATTCGGCGAAGGCGGCGATGCTTAAGCTGATGGCATGAATTCGCATCCCCTTACTTCCAAACGTCCCGCCGGCCATCCCGTGTTGCTGATCGCCGGCATTCTTTGCATGTCCATGGCGCTGCGCGCGCCCATTACCGGCGTGCCGCCGCTGACCGGCATGATCCGCGAGCAGCTGGGGCTGAGCGCCACCGCCGCGGGCATGCTGATCACCTTGCCCCTGCTGGCCTTTGCCGTGGTGTCGCTGTTCGCCGCGGGCCTGGCGCGCCGCCACGGGCTGGAGCGCAGCTTGTTTGCCGCCATGCTGCTGGTCGCGGCGGGCATCGTCGTGCGCACGCTGGGGCCGGCCTGGAGCCTGTTCCTGGGCACCGTGGTCATCGGCGCCGGCATCGCCATCGGCAACGTGCTGTTGCCCAGCCTCTTGAAGCGCGATTTCCCGCAGCAGGTCGCGGGCCTGACCTCGGCCTACGTGCTGACCATGAGCCTGGCCGCGGGGCTGGCGTCCGCCATCGCCATCCCGCTGGCCGGCCTGTCCGACGCGACTTGGCGCTTTTCCTCGGGCTGCCTGCTGGTGGTGCCCGTGCTCAGCGCCTTGCTATGGCTGCCGCAACTGGCCAACCACACCGCGCCTGCGGCATCCACGGCGCATGCGCCGCACGGCCCCCGCTTGTGGCGTTCTGCGCTGGCGTGGCAGGTGACGCTGTTCCTGGGCATCAATTCCTTCGTGTTCTATGTGGGCGTAAGCTGGCTGCCGGCCATTTTGCGCGATGCCGGCTACACGGCGGAACGCGCCGGCGCGCTGCATGGCCTGCTGCAGCTCATGTCGGCCGTCCCGGCCCTGTTCCTGGCTCCGGTGGTGCGGCGCCTGAAGGACCAGCGCGGCGCGGCGTTCTGCTCGGCCGCGGCCTCGTTTGTCGCGTTTGCCGGCCTGATCGTCGCGCCTGGCTGGGCGACGCTGTGGATCGTCCTGATGGGCCTGGGCACGGGCGGCGGCATCATCCTCGGCCTTGCATTCGTGGGCCTGCGCGCCAGCCATGCGCAGCAGGCAGCGGCGCTGTCGGGCATGGCGCAATGCGTGGGCTATCTGTTCGCGGCAAGCGGCCCTGCGCTGGCGGGCACGCTGCATGACACGCAGGGAGACTGGAGCCTGGCGCTGGCCCTGTGCGCGGTCTTGTGCCTGGCGATGGCGGCTACCGGTCTTTACGCGGGCCGCGCCATCCAGATCGGGCAATACCGGGACGCCGCGCTCAAGGCTGTCCGGCCCGGCTTTTCCACAAGCGCACCAGCGGCTCGGGCGCGTCGGTCTCCGGCACGTCGAAGCTGACGTCCGCGACGCCGTCGCCTTCGTACACGACCTCGACGTGGAAGTAGCGCTGGTCGCCGCCCGCCGGTGCGCAGCGCGGAACGGCCACCGGCGCGGCGCGTTGCAGGGCGTCGCAGACCTCCTGCCGCAGGTCCGGCGGGCAGGTGACGAGGTCGATGCTGCGAGGCTGCGCCAATGCGGGCACATAGGCCAGCCCGCCTTCGCGGGTCAGGCGCACCAGCATGGCAAGGTCCAGGGACGGCAGCTCGATCATGTCTGGACTCCCACGCCGGCCCACGCCCGGGCGACGGCGTCGCGCACGGCGGCCTCATGGCGTTCCGCCGCGACGGCCAGTGTCAGTTTCGCGAACTGCACGAAGTCGGCGTCGTGGCGCAGGCGCTTGTCGCACAGCGCGTCGTACCAGACGCGGCCCGCGCCGGCCCACGCGGGGCCTTCCAGCGCTGTGGCCGCCAGATAGAAGGCGCGGTTGGGAATGCCGGAATTGATGTGCACGCCGCCGTTGTCGTTTGGCGTGTCCACGTAGTCGCGCATGTGCGCGGGCTGCGGATCCTTGCCCAGCAGGGGATCGTCGTAGGCGCTGCCGGGCTCCGCCATGGAGCGCAGCGCGCGAGCGCGGATCCTGGGCTTGAACAGCCCGGCGCCCACCAGCCAATCGGCGTCGCGCGCGTCCTGGCCCAGCGTGTGCTGCTTGACCAGCGCGCCGAAGACGTCGCACAGGGATTCGTTCAGGGCGCCGGACTGGCCCTGGTAGAGCAGGGCGGCCTCGGCGTCGATCACGCCATGCGTGAGCTCGTGGCCGATGATGTCCACCGCCACCGTGAAGCGGTTGAACACTTCGCCGTCGCCATCGCCGAATACCATCTGCGCGCCGTTCCAGAAGGCGTTGTCGTAGTCTTCGCCGTAATGCACGGTGCCCACCAGCGGCAGGCCCAGGCCGTCGATGGAGTGGCGCTTGTAGACATCCCAGAACAGCTTGTAGGTCGAGCCCAGATGTTCATAGGCTTCGTCCACTGCCACGTCGCCGCTGGCGGGGGCGCCTTCGGCGCGCACCAGCTTGCCAGGCAGCGTGGTGGTGTTGGCGGCGTCGTGCACGGCGCGCTGGGGTGTGCCGGCGGGCGCCGCCTTCTTGGGGCGGGCTGGCTTGGCGCGCGGCGGCTGCACCGCCATCTCGCGCAGGCTGCGCTGCTGCTGGTCGATGATCAGCGTCTTGACCGCGGGCATGCTGACCCGCGCGTCGGCGTGTTGCGCCAGGCGATCGAGCATGTAGGGGGGGATCACGCCGATCAGCGGCGCGGACTCGGAAGGACGTGGCATGCGCGGTCTCCGTCGTGGGCGCCGGGCCAGGGCCGCGGCGCGAGGCGATTCAACGGTAGCAGATAGATCCGCGGCAGGGACGTAACAGTGTGCGGCCTGATGCTAGGAACTATGGACGCCGCGTGGCGGCGTCCATGACGCGCGGCGCCTAGTTGAACACGCCCGTGAGGACGTCCGCGACGACGGCGGTGGCGATGGCCACGAGGATCAGGTCGCTGCCCGCGACGCGCCATTCGTAGCCCGGGTGCACGGGCAGGCGCGCCAGCATGGGGCCGGGCACCATCTTCTTGGCGATGCCCGGAGGCAGGGGCTTGCCGCGCGCCAGGTTCTTGCGTATGCCCGGCGGCAGCGAGCCATAGCCCGTCGCCCCGGCCTGCACGGCATAGCCGCGCGCGGTGGAAACGGTGATGCCCGCGGTGCTGAGCGTGACGCTGACCCCGCCGTCCTGGCTCTGCTGGCCCTTGTTCTTGCCATTGCCATTGCCGTTACCGTTGCCATTGCCTTGGCCCGCGTGATCCGGCTTGCCTTTGCCCTCGGGCGGCGCGGCCTGGGCTGGCGCGCCGAGCGCGGCGGCACAGGCAAGGATGGCAATGATCATTGAGGGTGTGCGGTGCATGGTTGCGGCTCCTGCAGTGTAGAGGTGCCTAGCGTAGCGCTGTCGTTGGACTCGCGCCACTGTCTGTTGCCGTCGCCATCGCAACAATCGCCACAATTCGTTTGATGTTCCACTCGCGATAGAATCCCCTGCTTATTTTCCGGGGGGGAACGCACGATGAGGTATTTCCTGATCTTGGTTGGGGCGGCCGTGGTCGCTTATTTGCTGGCGCGCGGCATCGCCGCCGTGCTCTCGGACCGTAAACGTTCAAAATCAGAAAGGGATTCGAAGTGAAGCCGACAGATATCCAGATGGTCAAGACGATTGGTGCCGTAAAGCCGCGTAGTTTCAAGATCGCGTTGATCACGGCGGTGTTGTTTTTGCTGATCCTGTTCCTGGCTTTCGATTCCTGGTTCCAGGTCGATCAGGGCGAGCGCGGCGTGGTGCTGCGCAACGGCAAGCTGGTGCGCGTGTCGGAGCCGGGCCTGGACTTCAAGACGCCGTTCATCGACAACGTGATGACGGTGTCGGTGCGCGACCACACGTTCGTGTTTGAAAAGCTGGAAGCCTACAGCTATGACCAACAGCCGGCCACGCTACGCGTGTCGGTGACCTATCGCGTGCCGCCCGAGCACGTGGCCGAGCTGTACTCGGAGTACGGCACCATCAGCAATCTGCAGATGCGCGTGCTGGAGCGCAAGACGCCGGATTCGGTGAAGAACGTGTTCGGCCAGTACACCGCCGTGCGCGCCATCCAGGAACGCCAGAAGCTGGGCCAGGACGTGAACACTGCCGTGCTCAAGACGATGGAAGGCGCGCCGGTGCAGGTGGTGGGCGTGCAGATCGAGGAAGTCGGCTTCTCGCAGGCCTATGAGCATTCGATCGAACAGCGCATGCTGGCGCAGGTGCAGATCGAGACGACCCGCCAGCAGAAGGAAACGGCGATGATCAACGCCGAAATCCAGGTGGTGAAGGCCAAGGCGGAAGCCGACGCGCGCCGCCAGCAGTTCACGGCCGAGGCCGACGGCATCCGCATGCGCGGCGACGCCGAAGCGGCCGCGATCCGCGCCAAGGCCGAGGCCCTGGCCGCCAACACCAATCTTGTGAGCTTGAACGCGGTGGAGAAGTGGGACGGCGTGCTGCCGACCACGCAGGTGCCGAACGCGGCCCTGCCGTTCATCGGCATCAAGTAGGCGCCGCGGGCGCAGGCTGCGCCCGCAGCGGCGGTGCAGCCTGACGCTGCCGCGCGTAGTCCATGAGGCTGTCGCCCGACAATGCCTTGCTGTAGTACCACCCCTGCACGACGATCTCGGCGGGGGATTCCAGCGCCATCAGCTGCTGGTCCGTTTCCACGCCTTCCACCACGATCTGCAGGTTCAGCGCTTCGCAAAAGCGCAGCAGGCCGTTCAGGACCAGCGCGCCGCGGGCGCTGTCTTGCGCCACGACGAAGCTGCGGTCGATCTTGACCGCGTCGATTTCGAACTGGTGCAGATAGCTCAGGGCGGAATAGCCGGTGCCGAAATCATCGATGTAGATACGGGCGCCTATTGCGTGCAGGCGGTCGAAGGCGGTGTGCAGCGCCTGCGTGTCCTCCACCAGCGCGTCCTCGGTCAGCTCGACCGAGACCTGGCCGCCAGCCTGCGCCAGCACCTTGATCAGTTTCTCCAGGTAGTCGCCGGACGTCAGCGTGCCGGCCGTGACGTTGATGGTCATCGGCAAGGCGAAGTCGCGCTTGCGCCATTGCAGGCATTGCTGCACGGCCTGCCTGGCCACCCACAGGTCCACCTCCCGCATCAGGTCGGCCTGCGCCAGCCAGCGCAGGAATTCCACCGGCGTTTGCCGCGCGCCGTCGGGGCCGGTGGCGCGCAGCAGCGCTTCGCAGCCCGTGCACAGGCCACTGCGCAATGACACCTGCGGCTGGAACTCCAGATGGAAGTCGTATTGGCTGATGGCGCGGATGCGGGTGTTTTCGGCGTTGCGGCGCGCGCGGTCGGCGTAGGTCTGCACCACGGGATCGTGCGCGTACAGCAGCGATTCTTCTTGCAACCGGGTGAAGGTCGTGTCCAGCGATTTGAAGTAGACGGTGGCGCTTTCCTGGCGCTGTCGCTCCAGCGCGACGACAAAGGGCGCGTACAAACACGCGCCCAGCGCCACCAGCACCAGCTGCAGCGCCACGCCGCCCAGGCTGCCGCCGGCCGCGATGTAGGCGTTGAACAGCACCGGTGAGGTCAGCGGCAGGGTCGTCGTCGCGGAAGGCAGCCAGCCCAGCTGCACGACGGCCAAAGCGAGGATGGCGTTGGTCACCGGCGCCAGGATGAACGGCGCCAGCAGGCGCGGATTCAGGATCAGGGGCAGCCCGAACAGCAGGATTTCATTCACGTTCAGCAGCGCCACTGGCAGGCTGGCCAGCGCCAGCAGGCGCAGCGATTCGCCGCGCGCAAACACCAGCATGGCCACCGCCAGCGACAGCGTCGCGCCCGATCCGCCGATGAAGACGAAAGCGCCCAGAAGGGTGCTGTTCAAGGCATACATGCCTTCGTAGCCGGCGGACTGGGTGGCGGCATTCAGCATGACCGCCTGGTCCATGACGCTCATCAGGGGAGCCAGCGCGTGGTAGCCGTGTATGCCGAAGAACCACAGCAGGGAATTCAGGCCGGCGACCAGCGCGCCCGAGGTGAAGGGGCTGTCCAGCGAGGCCAGGCTCAAGGGGATGTTGAATTGCGCCACGGCGGGAATCTGCAGCGCGGCGGACAACGCCAGCACGACCAGGGTGGCCGTCAGCAGGCCCGGCACGACCATGTTCAGCGTGTCGCGGACGTTTTCGCTGATAACGCCGTCGGGCGCCAGCTGGGTCCAGCGGCGGCGGTGCAGCCACGCCATCAATGGCACGGTCAACAAGGGCGAAACGATGGCGATGAACAGAACCAGGGTGGCGGCGGCCTGGGGGTAGGGCGCCATCAGGCCGTCGGCGATCATCACGTAGGACAGGCACAGGAACGCGGTGGGCAGATGCGGCACCCGATGGCGGAACGACAGCATGTAGCCGATGGATGTGCCGGCCAGGATAGGCATGAGGTTCGTCAGCTTGTCGTGGACGGCGGTCAGCAGTTCCACGACGGCGGCTGGCAGGCCCAGTTGCCGGGCGACGACGGACAGCACCAGGAACAGCGCCGTGACCAGCAGGCACGGCAGGGTCCAGAGCAGGCCCTCGCGTATGGCGCGCAGCGCGCTCGCGCCCGCCAGCGCAGCCAGCCGATCTTTTGGATAACGCATCAGGGCCAGTTTCGGCATGGCGGTTCGCCCAATAGTCCGTGCAAGCGAAGACCCCCCGCTCCCGTGTTTGTAAGAATATTTTGCTACATCCTAGCCCCGCTTTTCCCGGTTTAGCAATCGACGCCTAACAGAATGTCAGGGATTCCCCTCTATCAAGAATTGCAAAGCGGGCGCAAGGTGGCAGCACAGGCACACGGGGACGCTATACGATCAAGCGTCGTTCGCCCGGTGGCGGGACTACAAGCTTCAGAAAGAGGAGACGTGGATGTCTCAGTTGGATTGGACGTCCGGCGATACCAAGCCGGACCGGCAGGGGTACTACGAAACGCGATACGACACAGGATGCACGGCCATCACGCTGTACAGCGTGCTGGGTTGGATGCCGGTGAAAACGCCCGGCAACATGGTGAGCTGGCGCCCTTTGCCGCCAGCCGTCGAAAGACAGGAAGCCGAGCGCCACATCCAGGAACTGCGAGAGGCGCAAAGCCACGTTCCCATGGATTACTGACGGGATAGGCAGGCCTGTCCGCTACCAAGCATTACCCGTGCGGCGCCTGGCATGCCGCTGTAGCCGCGGGCGCGTCCATGGCGGGTGGGGGGATACGCTAGAATATAAATAGTTCCTATTTAGATTCTATAGCCAGGTGCGCCTTGCCTACGTCCGACTCGCCGCCCGCCGATCCCGTCGCGCAACTCTATCGTGACCACCACGGCTGGCTGTCGGTCTGGTTGCGCAGGAAGCTGGGCAATTCTTTCGACGCGGCGGATCTGGCCCACGATACCTTCGTGCGGCTGATGGCCGGGCGGCGCAGGACGGACGTGGGCGCCGAGCCGCGCGCGTTGCTGACCCACATTGCGAAGGGCTTGGTGGTGGACCACTGGCGCCGGCGGGCGCTGGAAGAGGCCTATCTGGCCGCGCTGGCGCAATTGCCCGAGCAGCAGGCGCCTTCGCCCGAAGCGCGCGCCCTGATTTTGGAAACCTTGCGCGCCATCGATACGGCGTTGCGGACGCTGTCCGCCAAAACGCGCGAGATCTTCCTGATGTCGCAGTTCGACGGCATGGGCTACGACGCGATCGCGCAAAGCCTGGGCGTGTCGCTGTCCACGGTCAAGCGCCATGTGCAGGCGGCGCTGGCCGCATGCCTGATCGCAAGCCAGGCCGACGCGTGATCGATCCCGCCATCCTGAAGGAAGCGGCCGGCTGGCTGGTGCGCTTCCAATCCGAGACCTTGTCGCCGGCGGACTGCGAGTCCTTCGACCGCTGGCGCGGCCGTAGCGCCGCGCACGCCGCGGCTTGGCAGCGTGCCGAAGAAATGCTGCGCGGATTCGGCCAGGTGCCGCCGCGTGTCGCCGCCGATACCTTGCGGCGGCTGGATCGCCCGCGACGCCGGCAGGCGCTGCGGGCGCTGGCTGGCCTGCTGGTGCTGGGACCGGCGGCCTGGCTGGCCGGACGCGAGCTGCCCTGGCGCGAATGGAGCGCGGATGCGCGCACTGCGACGGGCGAACAGCGCCGCATGAACCTGACCGACGGCACGCAGCTGGTGCTCAACACGGCCAGCGCGGTCGATATCGAATACACCGCCAGGCAGCGCACGTTGTGGCTACGGGCGGGCGAAATCCTGTTGACCACGGGCCGCGACTCGCCACAGCTGCAGCGGCCCTTTGTCGTCCAGACCGCGCAAGGCGCGATACGCGCGCTGGGCACGCGGTTCCTGGTGCGCGACGAAGGCGACGCCGTGCGCGTGGCGGTGTTCGAGGGCGCAGTGGAGATCCGGCCCAAGTCGGCGGGGGCCGGCGCCACGGTGCTGCCGGCCGGGCAGCAGACCGTCTTCAATGGGCGCGAGGTGCGGCCCCAGGCGGCGGTGGACGCCACGGCCGCCTCATGGGAGCAGGGCATGCTCGCCGTGCGCGACTGGCGCCTGGCGGACCTGGTGGATGAGCTGGGCCGGTATCGCCGCGGCGTGTTGCGCTGTGATCCGGCGGTGGCAGGGCTGCGGGTATCGGGGGCATTTCCCTTGAACGACACCGATGCCAGCTTGCGGTTGCTGGAAAAGACCCTGCCCGTGAGAGTGAGCCGGATCACGCCGTACTGGACCACGGTTGCCGCCCGCGCCGGCGTTACAAATTAATCTCAGTCGGGCTGAACCTTTTTTCCGCTTCGTCCGGTGTACCGGGTGAACCGCCGCGTATCGCGCGCCACCCAGACCCTTACGAAGGATAGCTTCATGGTTTCCCGAATCTCCCGTCCGCCATGCCCGGCCCGTGGAACAGCTGTCCTGCCGCCGCTGGCGGCGCTGCTGCGGGCCGCCGGCATGGGCTTGGCCCTGCTGGCTGGGGCGGGGACCACGCCGCCAACGCTGGCCGCCGACGCCGTCAGCGCGGCGGCGCGCAAGTCCTACGCGATCCCGGCAGGCCCGCTGGGCGATGCGCTGGCCCGGTTCGCCGCCGTCGCGGGCGTGCCGCTGTCGTTCGATCCGGCCATGGTGGCGGGACTGCACAGCAACGGACTGGACGGCGACTACACCGTGAAGGAAGGCTTTTCCCGTTTGCTGTCGGGGTCGGGCTATGGCTTGTCGGAGCAGGGCGGCGGCGCCTATTCGCTGCGCAAGCTGCCGTCGGGGTCCGACGAGTCGGCCACCGTGCTGCCCGCGGTCACCGTCGCCGGCGCCGCTGCGGCTCCCTTCGCGCTGCCGGCGGAGTACGAGGGCGGCCAGGTGGCCAGGGGCGGACGCCTGGGCCTGCTGGGCAACCGCGACGTGATGGATACGCCGTTCAACGTCACCAACTACACCTCGGACCTGTTGGCGAACCGTCAGGCGGTCACGCTGGCCGACGCGCTGAACGTTGAACCCTCGGTGCGTTTCACCGGACAGATCGGCGGCGTGACCGACTCGTTCTACATCCGGGGCTTTCCCATCGGCGAAGGCAACCTGGGCGAAATCGCCTTTGACGGGGTTTATGGCGTGGCGCCCAACTATCACGTCTTCACCGACTACATCGAGCGGGTCGAAGTGCTGAAAGGGCCGGCCGCGCTGCTGTACGGCATGTCGCCCAACAGCGGCGTGGGCGGCGTGATCAACATGGTGCCCAAGCGGGCGCTGCCGCAGGACCTGAGCCGCGTGTCCGCCGACTATGTGGGCGACTCGCAATTCGGCGCGCGCGCGGACCTGAGCCGTCGCTTCGGCAAGGACGGGGAATGGGGCGTGCGCGTCAACGGCATGCACCGCCAGGGCGACACGCCGCTGGACAATCTGTATTCGCGCACCGACATCGGCGCGCTGTCGCTGGACTACCAGGGCGAGCGGCTGCGCGCCTCGCTGGACCTGCTGACGCAGAACGAAAAGATCGATGCGCCCACGCGGCCCTTCCTGGTGGCGGCCGGCATAGACGTGCCGCATGCGGCGGATGGACGGCGCAACGCGACCCAGCCCTGGGGCTGGTGGAAGTCAGACGGGCAATCGGCCCTGCTGCGGGTCGAGTACGACATCAGCGACCGCTTGACGGTATTCGCCGACGCGGGCGGCTCGGACACGAACGTGGCGCGTCTGTCGGACCAGACGCCCACCATCGTCAACGCGGCGGGGGACACGGTGGTCACGCCGAACAACTTCAGGTTCGAAGTCAACCGCAGCACCTACAACGCAGGCCTGCGCGCCAAGCTGGACACAGGCCCGGTGCGCCATGCCATCAGCTTCATGGGCAGCCTGTACAGCGACCGGAATTCGCAGGCCAGCGTGACGGGTACGCCGCTCACGTCGAACATCTACCATCCGATCACGCGGCCGCAGCAAGATATCCCGGCGCCGGCCAACGTGCCCAAGATTTCCTCGTCCGATCTTTCCGGCCTGGCGCTGGCCGATACGCTCAGCATCCTGGACGAGCGCGCGCAGCTTACGCTGGGCGTGCGCCAGCAGCGCATCCAATCCCGCAATTTCAATGCCACGACCGGCGCGCGCACCGTCAGCTATGACGAAAGCGCGACCACGCCGCTGGCGGGCATCGTCATCAAGCCCTGGAGCAATGTCTCGCTGTATGCCAACTACATCGAAGGCCTGAGCAAGGGCGACGTGGCGCCGGCCACCGCCTCCAACGCCGGCCAGGTGTTCAAGCCCTACAAGGCCCGGCAGAAGGAAGTGGGCGTGAAGGTGGACCTGGACAGCGCCATGCTGACCCTGAGCGCGTTCGAGATCACCAAGCCCAGCGGCCAGTTGACCAACGGCGTGTACGGCGCGGACAGCGAGCAGCGCAATCGGGGCCTGGAACTGAACCTGGCCGGCGAACCGTGGCGCGGCCTGCGCCTGCTGGGCGGCGTGACCTGGCTGGACGCGGAGCTGACGCGCGCCGGCAATAGTGCTTTGGTCGGCAACCGGCCGGTGGGCGTGCCCAAGATGTCGGTGAACCTGGGCGCGGAATGGGATACGCCTTGGGTCGCGGGCCTGACCCTGACCGGCAGCGTGATGCACACCGGCAGCGAATACATCAATCAGGCCAATACCCAGTCGGTGCCATCGTGGACCACCTTCGATCTGGGCGCACGCTATGCCACCAAGGTCTATGGCAAGGACCTCACGCTGCGGGCCAACGTGGTGAACGTGTTCAACAAGGCTTACTGGTCGGGCGTGGCCTCGTATGGCACGATCTCCCAAGGGGTGCCGCGCACGTTGATGCTATCCGCGTCGATGGACTTCTGACCGGCGCTAGGACGCCAGCAGCCCGCTGATGCGGGCCAGGTTGTCCAGCGTGCTGCGCAGGTGCTCCGCCAGCTGCGCCGCGGCCTCTTCGTTGCGTTCGTGTTCCAGCAGGTCCAGGATGGCCAGGTGCTGTTCGCAATGCTGCTTGTAGCGGCTGCGGTCTTGCATGGATCGGTACGAAAGCAGCCGGCGCACGCGGTTCACCCGCTTGATCGCGTCGATGAAGAAGGGATTGCCCGAGGCCTCCACCAGAGATTCATGGAAGCGTACGCCGCGCTCGTGCAGCTGGTCGGCGGTGTCGGTGGCGATGCCGCCGTCCAGCAGGTGCTTTTCGGCCGCGCGGCAACGCGCCAGCACCTGTTTGTCGATGTGAAATCCCGGTTCGAGCAGCGCGGCCGGTTCCAGCGCCAGCCGCAGGCGGTAGGACTGCAGCAGGCTGTCAGGGGTGGTCATCATGGATGAAAATTCCCAGCCATAGCCGGGCCGCCGCTCTGCCCAGCCTTCCTGCGCGATGCGGCCCAGCAGGGCTTGGGTCTGCGCCGCCGTCAGGCCATAGCGGGCGCGCAGCAGCGCTTCGCTGCATTGCACGGGCAGTTCGCCGCGCAGCAGTTCATCGGCCAGCTTGAAGTAGCTGTGCGTGACGATGTCGTCGACGGAGGGCGGCGCCAGGTCCCCGTGCAAGTCCGCCAGCGCGGCGTGATCCCGTTCCAGGAAGTAGCCGCGGTTGGGCTTGCGCGAGACGACGCCGCGTTGCTCCAGGATGCCCAGCGCGTCGTTGACCGGCGAGCGCGACAGGCGCAGCCGGTCGGCGATCTTCTGCGCGGTCAGGTGCGCGCCCGCGGGCAGGCGGTCTGCCTGGATCAGCGCCAGGATTTTCGCGGCGGTATTGGATTGGGCGCTCATGCGTTGCGGACGGCGGAATGGATGGTGTCCGAGAGGATAGCGGGAATGACGCCGCCCATGCGCAGCAGCCTGACTTCCAGCCGGGTCTCGACCGCCGCCGTCGCCTGTAGCGTCTCGGCGGCGCCGCCGGCGCGCAGGAGGCGCACGGCCACGGGCATGCGCGGCGTCAGCGCGGCGGCCGGGACATCGATCTCGATCCGGTCGCCGGGCCGGATGCGCAGCGTTGCCGGCGTGACGCCGGCGGGCAGGCGCAAGGGCAGGATGCCCATGCCGATCAGGTTGGAGCGGTGGATGCGTTCGAAGCTGACTGCCAGCACGCAGCGGATGCCCAGCAGGCGCTGTCCTTTGGCGGCCCAGTCGCGCGAGGAACCCGTGCCATAGCGTTCGCCTGCCACCAGGACCACGGGCTGGCCGGCCCGGGCGTAGCGGCCGGCGGCCTCCCAGATCGGCTCCACCCGGCCGCTGGGCGCATGCAGGGTGTGGCCAACCGGCGCTTCGGGTATGAGCAGATTGACGAGGCTCTTGCTGTAGAACGCGGCGCGCAGCATGACCTGCCAGTTGCCGCGGCGCGATGCGAAGACGTTCAGGTCGTTGCGGTCGTCGCCGCGTTCGACCAGGAAGTCGGCGATCAGGCTGTCCGGCGGAATGGCGCTGGCGGGCGACAGGTGATCGGTGGTCACGTCGTCGCCCAGCACCAGCAGGGGATGCGCGGTGTAGCGGCCCAGCTGGCCGGCCGCTTCGGTGCTGGCGAACGGCGGGCGGCGCAGCGCGGTGGAGGCGGGGTCCCAGGGAAAGCGCGCCGAGTCCGGCGATTGCAGCGCATGCCATGCCGGGTTGGCGCTGGCGATCCGGAAGGCTTGGCGGTAATCGGCGGGCTGCTGGCCGGCGGCCAGCGCGGCGTCTATCTCCGCGTCGTCAGGCCAGAGCTCGCGCAGATGGATGGCGCGGCCGTCGGGGGCGGTCTGCACGGGTTCGCAGCTCAGGTCGCGTTCGGCGTCGCCCGCCAACGCGTAGGCGATGACCAGCGCCGGCGACATGAGAAAGCCCAGGTCCAGGTCCGGATGGATGCGGCCAGCGAAATTGCGGTTGCCGGACAGCACCGCCACGGGATGGACCGCGCCCGCCGCCATGGCCGCGCGCACAGGTTCGGGGAGGGGGCCGGAATTGCCGATGCAGGTGGTGCAGCCGTAGCCCACGATGTCGAAGCCCACGGCGGCCAGATCTTCCAGCAGCCCGGCGCGCGCGAGATACGCCGCCGCCGCGGGCGAGCCGGGAGCCAATGAGGTTTTCACCCAGGCGGGCACGCGCAGGCCGGCCTGGCGCGCCTTGCGGGCCAGCAGGCCAGCTGCGGACAGCAGCCGTGGATCCGAGGTATTGGTGCAGCTGGTGATGGCTGCGATCGCCACGGCGTAGCGGGGCAGGCCGCGCGCAGGGACTGCCGGCGCGTCCGCCAAGCCGGCCAGGATGGCCTTGGTGTGTCCGTAGGGATGCAGGTCCTGCGGCCGACGCGGACCGGCCACATGCATCTGCACGCGGTCCAGCGCGATGTCGACGACGCGGGTGTAGCGCGGCTCGGCAGCGGGGTCATAGGCGATGCCGGCGCGCTCGGCGTAGGCCTGTACCTGCGCGATCAGCGTCTCGGGCCGGCCCGTCTGGCGCAGATAGGCCAGCGTCTGCCTGTCGATGGGAAAGTAGCCCGTGGTGGCGCCGTACTCGGGCGCCATGTTGGCCACCACGCAGCGGCTGCCGGCCGGCAGCGTGGCCACGCCGGGTCCGAAGAACTCCACGAATTCGCCGGACACCTGGATCTCGCGCAGGCGCTGCGTCACGGTCAGCGCCAGGTCGGTCGCGCTGACTCCCGCGCTCAGCGCGCCGGTCAGCCGCACGCCGATCACGTCCGGAATGCGCAGCAGCGTGGGCATGCCGAACATCACCGTCTGCGCCTCCAGGCCGCCCACGCCCCAGCCCAGCACGCCGATGCCGTTGACCATGGGCGTGTGGCTGTCGGTACCTATCATCATGTCCGGATGCAGCGCGATGCCGTCGGCGTCTTCCTGCCCGCAAACCACGGTCGCCAGCTGTTCCAGGTTGATGGTGTGCATGATGCCGGTGCCTGGCGGATGGATGCGCACATTCGACAGGGCTTTGGAGGCCCAGCGCAGGAAGCGGTAGCGCTCGGCGTTGCGGCGCAGCTCCAGGTCCAGATTCAATTCCGCGGCGTCGGCGCGCGCATAGGACTGCACCGCCAGCGAATGGTCTACCGACACGTCCACGGGCAGCACGGGATTCAGCGCGGAAGGATCCACGCCGCCCTCGGCCAGCGCGTCGCGCATCGCGGCGATGTCGACCAGGGCCGGGGTGCTGGTGGTGTCGTGCATCAGCACGCGCCCGGGCTGGAAGGCGATCTCGGCTTCGCTGGTGCCGTGCTCCAGCCAGCCAAACAGCGCCGCGGCGGCCGCGTCGCGCTCCGCGTCGTGCATGTTGCGCAGCGCGTTTTCCAGCAGCAGCCGCAGCACTACGGGCAGGCGGAAGTACTGGGCGCCGTACATGCCGGGCAGGTCCAGGCAGGTATGGAGGACGCCATTGAGGGTGAAGGCGGCGTGGCGGGGCGTGACGGCAGGGATATGCATGACCGTCATTTTGCATATTGAATTGTCAAAATGCAATTATAGAAAACTGGGACGGATGCCTCGAGGTCCGCGCCGAAGTCGCCTGGAGCCCGTCCGTCGCGGGCTCAGCGCATGACGGCGTCCAGTGCGCTCGGCGCCGGCGGGATCATGGCCCGCCGTTGCGGATCAGGTCTGTCGGAATTTGATGCCAGGCGAGCCTCCTGCGTCGCGCAGGAGGCCTGCAGTATGCTTACCGGCTTCATGGACATTCCCGACGTTGCTGCAATGACTGATTTTCCCTTCGATGCCGTGCTGTTCGACTGCGACGGCGTCCTGGTCGATTCCGAACCCATCACCAGCCGCGTGCTGACCGACATGCTCAATGAGTTGGGCTGGGGCATCACGCATGCGGAAACCATGCAGATCTTCACGGGCAAGGCCGTCAGGGACGAACTGCCGCTGATCGAATCGCGCACGGGCGCCACGATCACGCCGGATTGGTTCGATCAGTTCCGCCAGCGCCGCAATGCCGCGCTGGACCGCGACCTGGTCGAGATCCCCGGCGCGCCGGACGCGGTGCGGGCCTTGCACGTGGCCTTGGACGGCCGCATCGCCGTGGCCTCGGGCGCGGACCGCCGCAAGGTGGAGCTGCAGCTGGCCAAGGTCGGCATTGCCGACTGCTTTCGCGAGCGGGTCTTCAGCGGCCACGAAATGCCGCGCAGCAAGCCCTATCCGGACGTGTACCTGGCCGCTGCGCAGGCGCTGGGCGTGGACCCTCGGCGTTGCGCCATCGTGGAAGACACGGTGACCGGCGCCACGGCTGGGGTGGCCGCCGGCGCTACTGTGTTCGGCTACAGCCCCGATGCCAATGGGCATAGCGGCGCCGAAGCCTTGCGCGGCGTGGGCGTGGCCCACGTGTTCACCGACATGGCCGCCTTGCCCGGTCTGCTGGCGGGCTGGCGCCAGGCCGCCTAGGGCCAGGCATGCGGGACGGGCTTCAACGCGCGTACTGCTCGCCGCCGTCCAGGTCTATCACCGTGCCGCTCAGGTAGCCCGCGCGCGGCGAGGCGCCGAAGACGATCATGTCGGCCACCTCACCGGGTTCCATCAGGCGTCCGAAAGGCAGGTCCGACAGCGTCTCCTGCCAGCGGTTTTCGTCGCCCCAGCGCGCCTGGGCGCGCTGCTTGGCCAGCGTCAGCACGCGGTCGGTGCGGGTGCGCGAAGGATTCACGCCGAAGACGCGCACGCCGTGGCGCGGCGCATCCCCGCCCAGGGCGCGAGTGAAGGCGATGAGCGAGGCATTGCCTGCCGCGCCGCAGATGTAGTCGGCGCGCGGCGCGGAGCCCGCCATGCCGATGATGTTGGCGATGACGCCCGCGCCGGCGTCGCGCATGCGCGGGTAGTAGTGGCGGGCCAGGTCGATGTAGCCGTGGACTTTCAGTTCCCAGCCCGCGCGCCAGCGCTCGTCCTGCACCTGGTCCAGCGCGCCGCCCGGCACCGCGCCGGCGTTGTTCACCAGGATGTCGATATCGCCCGCTTCCTGGCTCAGGCGTTGCGCCGCGCCGGATTGGGCCAGGTCCAGCGTGACGGCCCGCGCCTGCTTCCCGGTCGCATCGCGTATGGTCTCGGCCGCCGTGCGCAGCGCCGCGTCGTCGCGCGCCACCAGTATCGGTTCGGCGCCTTCGCGGGCGAAGGCCAGCGCGCAGGCCAGGCCTATGCCCTTGGATGCGCCCGTGATGAGCACGCGTTTACCGTCTAGCTGCAAATCCATGTAACCCTCCGGTCGTTTCCGTCCGCGATGCCGCGCGACGCCAGGTCGGTTGTAAACCAGTTGTGCCCACATGTGCCAGTGCGTGCGCAGCATGGCAGCCGTCGCGCGGCGCCTGCTATGCTGGTCCGACCATTTCCCATGAGGGGACGGCGATGACGGAAATCTGGCTGGAAATCTGGTCCACCGTGCGCAGCGAATTCGCCGACATCCCCGATGTAGGCGAGGCGACCCGCATCGTGTTGCGCCTGGGCATGGCCATGCTGCTGGGCGGCCTGTTGGGTTATGAGCGGGAGCGCAGCGGCAAGGACGCCGGCTTGCGCACCCATATGCTGGTGGCGCTGGGGGCGGCGATCTTCGTGCTGGTGCCGCTGCAAGGCGGCATGGAAGTCGGCGACCTGAGCCGCGTGCTGCAGGGCGTGATCGCCGGCATCGGCTTCCTGGGGGCGGGCGCCATCATCAAGCTGAGCGACGAGCGCGAGATCCGCGGGCTGACCACGTCGGCAGGCATCTGGATGACGGCGGCGATCGGGGTGGCGGCGGGCATGGGACGCGAAGCCACCGCCGTGGTCAGCACCGTGATGGCGCTGTTCGTGCTGGCAGTGCTGCGGCGCGTCGAGGCGCGCATCGCCGCCAGGCACGAGCACAAGGTCATTGCTTCCGACGCCAAGCCGTAGCGGCGTTTCAATTGCCGCCGGACACCTCGATGAACGAACCGCTGGTGTAGCCGGCCTCATCCGAGAACAGCCACATCACGGCGCCCGCGACTTCTTCGACCGTGCCGCCGCGACGCAGCGGAATCGCGCCCTTCAGGCGGTCGACGCGGCCGGGTTCGCCGCCGCTGGCGTGCATGTCGGTGTAGATGGTGCCGGGACGTACGCCGTTGACGCGGATGCCTTCAGGCGCGACTTCCTTGGACAGGCCGATGGTCATCGTGTCCATGGCGCCCTTGGAGGCGGCGTAGTCCACATACTCGTTGGGCGAGCCCAGCCGGGCGGCCACGGACGAGACGTTGACGATGGCGCCGCCCTGGCCGCCATGGCGCGTCGACATGCGGCGCACTGCCTCGCGGGCGCACAGGAAGGCGCCAACCACATTGGTGGACAGCACGCGCAGCAGGCGGTCGGCGCTCATCTGGTCCACGCGCATCTGCTGCTCCAGGATGCCGGCGTTGTTGACCAGCGCGTCGATGCGGCCCAGCTGCTGGTCCAGTTCGCCGTACATGCGTAGCACCTGGTCCTCTTGCGAGACGTCGGCCTGCAGCGCGACGGCGCGGCCGCCGCCCCGCACGATTTCCTCGACCACCGCGCGCGCGGCGTCGGCGTTGGAATGGTAGTTGACGCCTACCGCGTAGCCGCGGCGGGCAGCCAGCCTGGCGACGGCGGCGCCGATGCCGCGGCCGCCGCCGGTGACGAGCATGATCTTTGACATGGCTTGCTCCTGATGGGATTACACCTTAGCAGATGGCGGCGGGCTCAGATCCAGACGTCGTTGGGAGCGCTGCGCTCGCCGCCCTGGTCGCCGGTGTTGCGCACGCCGCGCGGCTCGATCAGCAGCATTTTGACTTCCTCGGGCGCACAGGGCTTGTGCTCCACGCCCTTGGGGACCACGGCCATTTCGCCAGGGCCCAGGTCGATGTGGCCGTCGCGCAGCTGGATGCGCAGACGGCCCTCGATGACGATGAAGGTCTCGTCGGTGTCGGCATGGCTGTGCCACACGAATTCGCCCTGTATTTTCACCAGCTTGAACTGGTAGTCGTTCATCTCGGCGACGACTTTGGGCATCCAGTGTTCGGAGATCAGCGCCAGTTTGTCGGCGAAGTTGATGGTGCGGATTTCGGGCATGGGGAGGACTGTCGCATAGGGTTGAGCAAACCCCAGCATAGAAGGCTGCGCCGACGCCGTCTTGTACGATCGAGCAGCTTTGCGCGAATCCGCGTTCAGCGGCGCAGCATGCGCCGCCAGCGGTCGGGCGCCATGCCGTAGGTCTGGACGTGGCGGCGCGTCAGGTGGCTCTGGTCGGTGAAGCCCGACGCGGCGGCCGCTTGCGCCAGCGGCATGCCCGCGGCGATCAGGCGCCGGGCCTGGTCCAGGCGGCGCAGCATTACGTAGCGGTAGGGGCTGGTGCCGAACAGCGCGCGGAAGTCGCGCGACAGGCTCCAGCGGTCCGTGCCTGCGGCCGCTGACAGCTGTTCCAGGGTGATGGACCGTTCGAGCGAGGCGTGGATGTATTGGCGGGCGCGCTCGGCCGCGGCGTAGTCGGCGCTGCGGCGGCCGGGCTTGCCGCCAGCCGCGGCGCACAGGGCATGGCTCAGCTCGTACAGCGCGTCGTCTTCCTGCAGCGGGTCGATCGGATCATGCGTGTCCTGCAGCAGGCTGGCGCTGGCGGCGTACAGGCGTGGATCGGCCGAGATGCCGCCCGGGATGAATGGCAGCGGCCGTCCGCCCAGGATCTGCT
Organism: Achromobacter aegrifaciens; assembly: GCF_902859735.1. Classification (GTDB taxonomy): domain Bacteria; phylum Pseudomonadota; class Gammaproteobacteria; order Burkholderiales; family Burkholderiaceae_B; genus Achromobacter; species Achromobacter aegrifaciens. Next base: position 1,183,533 of record NZ_CADIJY010000001.1, read on the forward strand.
GGATGAGCGCCGGCTCGACGTAGATCATGCGGTAGTGGAAACCGGCTTCGGTGCCGGCCTGGCCGTCGTGGACTTCGTCGGGATGCAGCACGATGGTGCCGCCGGGCAGGCTGTGCCGCAGCCCGCGGCGGTAGTGGAAGCTCTGCACGCCTGACAGCGTGCGGCCGATGGCGTAGGTGTCGTGGCGGTGCATGCCGTAGCCTGGACCGCCGAAATAGGCTTCGATGCGCTCCAGCTGGCCCGAGGGCGCGGCTCGCAATATCCAGTCTTGTTTCAATCCGCCTCCCGCAGCAGCCTCAATCCCACCAGAGGATAGCGCGTTTCCTGCGTGTTCCAGTTGCGGTAGGAGGCGCGCGTGTACAACGCCCAGGTATGCCAGGAGCCGCCGCGCCGTACGCGCACGTTGCCGCTGGCGGGGCCTTGCGGGTCGTCCACGGGTGAATGCGCGTAGTAGTCCTCGCCATACCAGTCCGAGACCCATTCCCAGGCGTTGCCGTGCATGTCGTACAGGCCGAAGGCATTGGGCGCATAGCTGGCGACCGGGGCGGTGAAGGCGTTGCCGTCGGCGCGGGCGGAGGCATGCGCCTGCCATTTGGGCCAGAGCGGCGCGGCGTCGGCGTCGAAGCCGTTGCCGACGTCGGGCATGGCGGCGGGATCGTCGCCGTTCTGGTAGCGGGTGCGCGCGCCGGCGCGGCAGGCGTATTCCCATTCGGCTTCGGTGGGCAGGCGGTAGACCTTGCCTTCGGTCTGGGTCAGCCAGCGGGCCAGCGCCGTGGCGTCGTTCCAGCTGATGTTGACCACGGGATGGTCATCGCCTTGCGCGAAGCCTGGATTGCGCCAGGAATAGCGGCGGTCGCGGCCTTCGAAAGCGTCGCCGCGCTCGGATTTGTCGGGGTCGTACTGCGGGTTGTAGCCATAGCCGCCGGTGCCGTCGGCCTCCGACTCCGGCACGTAGCCGGACGCCTCGATGAAGCGGCGGAACTGGCCCACGGTGACTTCCGTGCGTTCCAGGTAGAACGGACGGGTGATGCGCACCGTATGCACCGGCGCTTCATCGAACAGCTGGGCGTAGCGGTCCGGCGGGTAAAGCGGATAGTCGCGCGCCAGCGCCTCGGGCGTCTCGTCGCTGCCCATCTGGAAGCTGCCGGCCGGCACGCGGACAAAGGTCATGCCCAGCGAATTTTCGATCAGGGCGGGCGCTTCACCCGACCAGGAAGGCGCCGATACGAGGGTGCAGAGCAAAGCCAGGGCGGTGCGTGTGCGCATGGGAATCCGGTAGGCGGAGCATGAGGGGTGCGCAATAGTAGAGCCGCCGCTTGCGCCCGGCCAGACGCGGGGAACCCTCATGCCGCGCTCAGCCGGCGCGGCGGATGGTGAAGTTGATGCGCTGGCTGCCCAGCCGCGGATGCGGCAGGTCCTTGATGGGCATGATGCCGTGGTAGCGCAGCCGGTCGACCCCGCCCCACACGACCACGTCGCCATGGAACAGCGGCGTGCGGCTGGCCTTGTCCGCGCGCTGGTCGCCGCCGAAGAGAAACATGGCGGGCATGCCCAGCGATACGGAGACGATGGGCGCGCCGTAGTCGCGTTCGTTCCTGTCCTGGTGCAGCGACAGCCGCGAGCCTGGCTCGTAGCGGTTGACCAGGCAGGCGTCTGGCTCGAAGCCGGGAAAGCCGGCTTCGGCCGCGGCGGCCTGCGCCAGCTGCATGAAGGCCTGGGGCATGGCGGGCCAGGGCTGGCCGGAGAGCGGATCGATGCGCGCATAGCGGTAGCCGCGCGCATCGCTGGTCCAGCCCAGCTGTCCGCAATTGGTCAGCGCCACCGACATGGTGTAGCCGCCGGGGGTTTCCATGTGCCGGAAGGGCGCCTGCGCGGTCACGGCATCGACTCCCGCGAGGAGCGCGTCCACCAACGGCAGGGCAAAACCGCGCAGCACCACGGATTGCGGGCCGAGCGCGACGCGTCCGCCTTGCGCGGCGCCGTCGTCGCCGTCCTCCCCAAACAGGTCCAGGTTGGTAGCCATGCCGGCCTACAGCAGCGGTTCCAGCGGCAGCAGCGACACGAACCAGACCGACAGGCGTTGCCACACGGTCGTGCCGGGCTCCGTGTCGTGGCGGATGGTGTCGCCGTTGCGCTGTTCCAGCCAATAGAGCTGGCCCTTGTCGTCCAGGCAGACGCGGTAGGCGGCTTTGGGGATGTCCTTGTCGAAGGCGTCGGCGATGTGGCGCGCCAGCGTGGAGCTGTCTATGACGAAGCCCAGCTCGGTGTTGAGCTTGGCCGAGCGCGGGTCGAAGTTGAAGGAGCCGACGAAGATGCGCCTGCCGTCGACGGCGAAGGTCTTGGCGTGCAGGCTCGAGCCCGAGCTGCCGAAGGGGCCCATGCTCTTGTTGCGCTCGACTTCGGCGCCCATGCGCTTCATTTCGTAAAGTTCCACGCCGCTGGCCAGCAGATCCTTGCGGCGCTTGGCGTAGCCGGAATGCACCACGGCGACGTCCGTGGCTTCGAGCGCATTGGTGAGGACCTTGACCTTGACGCCGCTGCGCGCCATTTGTCCGAAGGACTCGGTGCCGACGGCGGTAGGCACGAAATAGGGCGACACCAGTTCGAGATCGGTGGTGGGGGTGCCGATGATTTCATGCAGCTGATGCGGCAGCATTGCCTCGGGCGGCGCGGTGCCCAGCGTCTTGCGCGGATCGTCGCTGACCATGCGCGTGTCGGCCCATTCCAGCGTCAGCTCGCCGCGCAGCAGCTGCTGGATGAAGGGCAGCTTGCGCATGGCGTCGGCATAGGCGGCGGCTTCGGGAGAGCGCTCGACCCGGGCGGCGGCCTGTTCCAGTTCGTCCAGTTCGCCGGGGTCGGTTTTCTTAAGCAGCCGGTCGACCGGGTAGGCCGAGTCGCTGGCCCAGTAGCGGTCGAAATCCGTCGACACGTCATTGACCGCGGCGCCGATGGCCAGCACGTCCAGGTCGGTGAAGAGCACGCCGCTGGCCGCGCCGAAGTACTCGTCGCCGACGTTGCGCCCGCCGATGATGGTGGCCTGGTTGTCGGCGGTGAAGGACTTGTTGTGCATGCGGCGGTTCAGGCGGCTGAAGTCCGTCACGTAGCCCAGGGGCTTGGGCCAACGCAGCACGAAGGGGTTGTACAGCCGCACTTCGATGTTGGGATGCGCGTCCAGGGCGGACAGCTCCTCGTCCAACCCCGAGGTGCCGTTGTCGTCCAGCAGCAGCCGCACCCGCACGCCGCGGTCGGCGGCTTCGTGCAGGGCCTCCAGCAGCATGGTGCCCGTCATGTCCTTGTGCCAGATGTAGTACTGCACATCCAGGCTGCGTTCGGCGGCGCGCGCCAGCAGCATGCGGGCGGCGAAGGCGTCATAGGCGTCGGGCAACGGGTGGATGCCGGACTTGCCCGGGTGCTGGGCAGCAAGCGGCGCGATGGCCCGGCCCAGCGGGGTGTCCTGCGATGCCTCCGGCGTCAGCGCATGGGATTCGCTGCGGTTATCCAGCGGCGGCAAGCCGCAGCCGCTCAGCAGGCTCAGGCAAAGGGCAGTCATCATCAAGGGTTTGGCCAGGTACATGACCCGTATTGTGCCGAAATCGCGGCGCGGGCCGGTTCCGGCAGCCACCTTTCTCTGGGAAGCTTGACGATTTTCCGTATTTGAGAGAAATTCTCTTATATGGAAAACAACATCACCGCCGAGGCCGATCTGGACGGCCGCATCGCCGCCCGGCTCAAGGCGTTGCGCCAGGAGCGCAACTGGTCGCTGGACGAGCTGGCCGCCCGCGCCGGTCTCAGCCGCGCCACCCTGTCCCGTCTGGAAAACGCCGAAGTCAGCCCGACCGCCAGCGCGCTGGGCAAGTTGTGCGCGGCCTATGGCCTGACCATGTCGCGCCTGATGCTGATGGTCGAGGATGACTTCGTGCCGCTGGTGCCGCAGCAGGCGCAGGCCGTGTGGGTGGACGGCAGCGCGGGATTCCGCCGCCGCTCGGTGTCCCCGCCCGCGCAGCAATTGGCGGGCGAGGTGCTGGCGTGCGAGCTGGAGCCTGGTACGCGCATCGCCTACGAGCGGTCGCCCCGGCCAGGGCTTGAACACCACCTGCTGATGCTGGACGGCGAGCTGGCCATCACCGTCGATGGGCAGGCGCACCGCCTTTCCCAGGGCGACTGCCTGCGCTACCAGCTATTCGGCGCGAGCGAATTTTCAACCCCGCCGCATTGCGGCGCCCGTTATCTGCTCTTCATCGTCTGAGCCTGCCATGTCCCATCCGAATCCTGAATTGATCCTGCTGTCAGCGGATGCCGCCGACGCTCTCGTGCCCGAGCTGGGCGAACTGCTGCGCGCCTGCGTGCAGGGCGGCGCCAGCGTCAGCTTCGTGCTGCCGTATTCGTCGGACGACGCGCAGGCGTTCTGGCGGGCCAAGGTGCTGCCGGCGGTCGCCGGCGGCAAGTCGGCGCTGTGGGTGGCGCGGCAGGACGGACGCGTCGCGGGATCGGTGCAGCTGGATTGGGACACGCCGCCCAATCAGCCGCACCGCGCCGAGGTGCGCAAGCTGCTGGTGCATCCGGACTTCCGCCGCCGCGGCCTGGCCCGCGCCTTGCTGGCCGAAGCGGAAGCCATGGCGCGGCGCCAGGGACGCAGCCTGATCACGCTGGACACGCGCACGGGCGATAGCGCCGAGCCGCTGTACGCGTCGCAGGGCTATCAGACCGTGGGAGTGATACCGGGATTCAGCCGCGATCCGCATGATGCCGCCAAGCTGGACGGCACCACCATCATGTACAAGCAGCTGTAGCGGACGCTGCCGCCGCGGGCGGCAGCGGCAGGGCTTTAGCCCAGGGGCTTGATGCCCACGCTGTAAGGCGGGGCATTGCCGCGCGCCGGAGCCTTGATCTTCAGCATCGAGCCGCCGGGGGTGAATTCGAATTCCTGGTACGGAACCTCGAACCACTGGTGAAAGCTGGTGCGCGAGAATTCCGGCACCCAGACCTTGGCGCGCTTGGGGTCGCAGTGGAACTCGACCAGCGTGCGGTCTATGCCCAGCGGGCGGGTATTGCCGATGCGGTAGCTGACTTTGAGTTCGGCGCGCTCGGTCGAGCCGGGGCGCCAGGCCAGGCCGACGGATTCCATGAATTTTTCGATCGCCTCGATACCGCGATGCATGACTGACTCCGAATGCGGGCGGGCACGTGGCCCGGAAAAACTGTGCCGTTCCCCGCGGCGCCGCGGGAAACACCCGAATTATCCGTCATTCCAGCTGCGGGCGCTTCCAGGCTTGCATGCCGTCAATCGGCGCCATTGAACAAAGCAAATGGACGGCGCGCGGCGAGGCCCGCACCATGGCATCCATGTCCTCTATAAGACCTGCGCGGCCCGCGCCGGTCCGGACGCGAAATCCTAGGAGTCATCATGGCAAATTTCATACTGGCATTGGTCAACGCGGAACTCTCTCTCTTCGGCGTCGAGACGCCTGGCGCGGCGCAGGAACCGTCAGCCGCCCCGCAGGCGGCAAGCGCGCCCGCATTCGACAGCGAGCACTACCGCAGCGCGCTGGGCTGAGCGCCAGCGGAACACACCGTTGCAGGAATAGGCAGGATTCACGCAAGAACGAGCCTGTACGCGCAGGCTCGCGATTCTTACCATCTCTTCCAGGGTCGAGACGGCGTGTCCATTGCGGATGCGCTGGCTCTGCCACGCTGCCGGGCGCATTGCCGGCAGCGCACGCAAGGGAAGGGAATCGCATGAATACCGAAAAAATCTGGTTGGTGACGGACGCATCCGCGGGGCTGGGCCTGGTCCTGGTGAAGATGCTGCTGGACTTGGGCCACAAGGTCGCGGCGACCTCGCAGGACGGCGATGCGCTGCTGGACGCGGTGGGCGCCAAGCTGGAGGGGCAGTTCCTGCCCCTGACGGTGGACCTGGCCGACGAGCGCAAGGTGCAGCGCGCGGTGGATGCCACGGTGGCCGCCTTCGGCGGCCTGGACGTGGTGGTGAACAACGCGGGCCATGGCCTGCGCGGCGCGCTGGATAGTCTGCCGGACGAGGACCTGAGAGGCACCTTCGACATCAATGTGTTTGCCACGCTGAACGTGATCCGCGCGGTCCTGCCGCGCATGCGCGCGCAGCGCAGCGGGCACGTCTTCAACATCTCGTCGATCCTGGGCTTCGATGGCGGCAGGGCCGATTGGGGCGCCTATAGCGCCGCCAAGTTCGCCGTCAGCGGCCTGACCGAAGCCCTGGCCGCCGAGGCGGCGCCGTTCGGCATCCGGGTGTCGCTGGTCTACCCGGGCGCGTTGCGCACGGCGGACGGCGAGCAAGCGCCCGAACTGGCGGCGCGCAATGCGCAGGCGCGCGACGCGGACGGCGATCCGGCCAAGATGGCGCGCACGCTGATCAACGCGGCGCAGGCGCAATATGCGCCCCTGCACCTGTTCCTGGGGCGCGACGCCTTCGACCAGGCGCGCGCCAAGATCCAGTCGGTGCAGCAGGAACTGGCGCGCTGGCGCGAGATGTCCGTGTCCATCGGCTTCGTGGACGAAAGGCGGATGGCCGCCTGACGCTCCGGCTGAGAGCCGGGCTCAGGCCGTCCAGCCCTGCACCGCCTGGTAGGCGCCCAACAGCGCCAGGCTCACCATGAAGCAGCGCTTGAAGGCCTGCGCCGACATCCTGCCGCGCAGCCATGTGCCCAGCGCCATGCCGGCCAGCGCCGGCAGCAACATCAGCAGGGACGCGCCGGCGGCTTCGGGCGTGTAGCCGCCGGTGACGCCCAGGCCGATCGCCAACGCCACGGTGGACACCGTGAACGAGATGCCCATGGCCTGGATCAGGCCGTCCTTGCCCAGGTTCAGGGCTTGCAGATAAGGCACCGCGGGGATGACGAACACGCCGGTCGCCGCGGTGATGACCCCGGTAATGGCGCCGACCGATACGCCCACCAGCCCTTGATGGCGCTGCGGCGCCCTGGGCGGCGAGCCGAACAGGCCCCAGGCGGCATAGGCCACCAGGGCCAGCCCCAGGCACACGCTGGCCCAGTGTCCCGAAGGCGGACCCAGCCACAACGCGCCGCCTATCGTGCCCGCGCAGACGCCGGCCTGCATCGCGCCGATGCGGCGCAGCACCTGGGGCAGCGTGACCCAAGGCCGGGCCTGCCAGAGGTTGGTGATGAGGGAGGGCACGATCAGCAATGCCGCGGCCTGGGCGGGAGCCATGACCAGCGCCAGCATGGCCATGGAGATGGTGGGCAGTCCCAGCCCCACGACGCCCTTGACCACGCCGGCCAGGATGAACACCGATACGGTGACGGCAAGCAGCACGGGCGTGCCGCCGGGAAACAGGTCCAGGAGGTTCATGCGGGCTCGCAGCGGACGGTGAGGCCGTCGCGCGGACGGCCGAACAGGGCGTAGGCGACGTCGTCCGCGCCCTTGCCGTCCTGGCGGGCGGCGCGCAGCAGCCACCGCCGTCCCTCGCACAGGTCGGCGCGCAGGGACTCACCGTAGAGCGTCGGGCCGCCCAGCAGGGCGATGCCCAGCATGCGCTGCGCGGGCGCGTGGCCGTCGCTGGCGGCCGCGCGCAGCCACTGCGTCATGGCGGCATAGTCGCCCTGGGTCTGGGCTTCCAACGCCAGCGCGTATTTCTGCGCTGGCGTGGTGTGAGGGTCCAGGCTGGCGGCTACGGCCAAACCTGAGCCTTGCAGGCTCAGGGCCAGCAGGGCAAGAGCGGGCCAATGGACCCGGGGGCGCCGCGATATGATGGTTTTCATGGAATTTCCCTGGATTGGAAGGGCGGGAGTTCATTGTCATCCGCAGCGCCTTGGATCTTGTATCGGGATCTCGCGTAGTTGTCCTATGGCACAGCCTGAGGCTTGCCGTGCTACGCTTTTTGCATGCGATTCGATCTCACCGATCTGCGGCTGTTCCTCAACGTACAGGAAACCGGCTCCATCACCGCGGGGGCCAAGCGCTCCCACATGACGTTGGCATCGGCCAGCGAACGTATCCGCGGCATGGAGGACACGCTGGGCGTGCCGCTGCTGCTGCGCGAGCCGCGCGGGGTCGAGCCCACGCCGGCGGGCCGCACGCTGGCGCACCATGCGCGCGTGGTGCTGGCGCAGATGGATCGCATGCGCGGCGAGCTGGACCATTACGGCCTGGGGCTGAAAGGGTTGGTGCGCGTGCTGTGCAACACCACGGCCCTGAGCGAATACCTGCCGCCGGTGCTGGGCGCATTTCTCAAGGACCATCCCCGCGTCTCGGTGGACCTGGAAGAACGCTTGAGCCACGAGATCGCCGACGCGTTGCGGGCAGGCGCCTGCGACATCGGCGTGCTGGCCGATTCGGCCGATCTGCACGGCCTGCATACGCAGACCTTCCGGCATGATCCCCTGACGTTGATCGTGCCGCCGGACCACGCGCTGGCCGGCCGTCAGTCGGTGCTGCTGGCCGACGTGGCCGATCAGGAATTCGTCGGGCTGGTCGAGGGCAGCGCCTTGCAGGAACACATCGCCCATCACGCGCGGCGTGGCGGCAAGGCCTTGTCGTACCGCGTGCGGCTGCGCAGTTTCGATGCCGTGTGCCGCATGGTGGGGCAGGGTGTGGGCATTGCCATCGTGCCGCGCGTGGCGGCGGCGCGTTATGGCCGGGCCGCGGGCGTGCGGCGCGTGGCGTTGGCCGACGATTGGGCCGCGCGCGACCTGGTGCTATGCGTGCGCGATACGCTGCCGGCCTACGCGGCAGCGCTGGTGGAATACGCGCTGCGCGACGCGCCTGCGCGCCCGGACCGCTAGGAGCGCGCGAACAGCCGGCGCCAGCCCTGGACCGGGCGGTCGAACCAGGAGCCCGACGCGACGGCGCCCAGGATGACCAGGCCATAGACGCACATCGCCAGCGCCGCGATGGCGAAGAACAGGCTCAGCGATCCCGTCAGGCGCAAGGCAATGGCGCCGGCGCCGATGCCTAGCAGCAGACGCAGGAATCCCGCGATCAGCGGCCATTTCAGGCGGCCGGCGCCCTGCGAAGCGAAGTACATCGAGAAACCCAGGGCGAAGAAGCCGTAGACCGGACCGACGGTGCGCAGATAGCTGGCGCCGGCTTCCAGCATATGGTCCTGCGCGCCGAACAGGCGCAGCCAGGCCTCGGGGAAGAACGCCGCCGCCAGTCCGATGGCCTCCGCCAGCACAAAGGCCATCGCGCCGCCGGTCAGGGCGATGCGCAGCGCGCGTTCGGGCTGGCCCGCGCCGATGTTGGACCCCACCATTGCCACCATGGGCGCGCCCAAGCCGAAGGCGATGGGCATCAGCAGGTACTCCAGGCGCACGGCGATGCCATAGCCGGCGACCGCTGCGGTGCCGGCATAGGCGCCGACCAGGGCCGCCGTCAGCGCCACCAGGGCGTTGGTCAGGAGGGGATTGATGGTGGCCAGGGCGCCCACGCTGAGGATATTGCGCATCAGGCCCGGATAGAGGCGGCTGGGCACCAGCCGCGCCGCGTTGCGTCCGCTGGCGCAGTACAGGCCCAGGATCAGCGCGCCCAGGGCGTAGTAGATCACCAGCGCCCAGCCGCCGCCGGCCACGCCCAGCGCGGGAAAAGGCCCCCAGCCGAAGATCAGGCACGGAGACAGCGGGATCAGCAGCAGGGCGCCGCCGCAGATCACGGCGCCAGGCACCAGCATGTTGCCCGTGCCGCGGATGGCGCTGGCGAACGCGTTCATCAGCCACATCAGGACGATGCCGCCGAAGATGACGTCGGAATAGGCCAGGGCGGCCTCTAGCGCCTCTCCCTCGGCGCCCAGCGCGCGGTAAAGCCACGGGCCGCCAAGCAGCAGCAGTGCGCAAAACGCCAGGCCCAGCAGGCCGTTGAGCACCACGGCGTGCAGCACCAACTGGTCCGCCTCGCGCTGCCGGCCGCCGCCCAGCGATCTTGCGACCGCGGCCGAGATGCCGCCGCCCATCGCGCCTTGCGACATGTTCTGCATCAGCATCAGCACCGGCACCACCAATGCCACGCCCGCCAGCACCGGCGTGCCCAAGCGCGCCAGGAACCAGGTCTCGATCAATCCGGTGGAGGACTGCGCCAGCATCATCAGGATGTTCGGCCACGCCAGGCGCGCCAGCGTGGGGGCGATGGGCGCATGCAGCATGGCCTGCAGGCGCGCATTGGCGGGACGGGGCGGCGGTGGCGCGGACATGGGAAGGAACCCTTGGGTGGCGTTCGAATATTTACGTGCATATGCCAATAAAAGTCAAGATTGCGCTAGACTCGATTCCACGCCGGCGGTAGCGTTGAGTCCTCGCCGTCCTCTACTTCTTGCGCCTGCCATGCCCGACGAACAGCCTTCCGTTTCCGCCGCTTCCGTTGCACCCGATCCGCTCATCTGCAACGGCGCGGCGCTGCGCAAGGCGACCCGGCGCGTTTCGCAGTTGTACGACACGGTGCTGGCTCCCTGCGGCCTGAAGGTGTCGCAGCATTCCATCCTGGTGCATATCGCGCGCGCGGGCACGCCGTCGATGACCGACCTGGCGCGCAACATGGTGCTGGACCGGTCGGCGCTGGCGCACAATCTCAAGCCGCTGGAGCGCGACGGCTACGTGCAGATGTCGCGCGACCCGCTGGACGGGCGCAGCCGCCGCGTGGCGTTGACTGACGCGGGACGCGCCAAGCTGGCGGAGTCCAAGCGTCTGTGGAAAGACGCGCAGCGCCGCTTCGAGGCGGCCTACGGGGCCGAACGCGCCGCCGCGTTGCGGCGCTCGCTGGCCGATATTTTTTCCGACGAGTTTGCGCTGGCCTTCAGCCGCGGCTAGGGCCGCTGGGGGCGTCGTCGGCAGCGGCTGCGGGTCCGGCGGGTAGCCGCTGGCCGCGCGAGCGCAGCCCGGACCCGCCCAGCGCCAGCACCGCGCCCAGCACGCAAGCCATGCCGGCCAGCTGCGCGGGAGCCAAGGATTCGCCCAGCAGTCCGGCGGCCAGCGCTACCGCCGATACCGGCGCCAGCGCGGTGAACAAGGCGGCTTCGGCGCCGTTGACGCGGGCCGCGCCCGCATACCAGAGCAGGAAGCCGCCCACGGTGGGCACCAGCGCGTAGTAGGCCACCGCGGCCACCGCCGAAGCGGGCAAGTTCAGATCCCACGGCGCTTCCGCCACGCATGCCACGGCCGAGAATGCCAGGCCAAAGCCCGTCATGAGCGTCGATAGCGCCAGCGGCGCCACCGGCTGGCGCAGCCGCTTGTTCAACAGGATGAATAATCCTTCGCACAGCACCGCGCCCAGGATCAGCGCGTTGCCCGCCAGCGAGCGCGCGCCGCCTTGACCGGCCGAATGGCGCATCATCAGCCAGACGCCGAAGGCCGCGGCGACGATGGCGGCCAGTGTGGCCTTGCCCGGGCGTTCGCCCAGCAGCAGGATGGCGATGGCAGCCGAGACCAGCGGCAAGGTGCCCAGGATGATGCCGCCGTCCACCGCCGACGCACGCTGCAGCCCGGCGATCAGCAGCGCGGTGTAGCCGACGCTGCCGGCGATGGCCTGGACGGCCAGCAGCAGCCAGTCGCGCGGCGCCAGCCGCGGCAGGCGCGCGCCGGTCAACGCCATCAGCAGGGCGAAGCAGGGCAGTGCGATGGCGAAGCGCAAGGCCGTCGCGGTGAAGGGCGGCAAGCCCGTGCCGATGATCTTGCTGGCGGCTACCGTGCTGCCCACCAGCGCCATGGCGGCCGCCAGATAGCAATAGCCCTGCATCCGATTGTTCATTACCCGACCCACGCCTGTTCAGAGAGAGGCGCCCAGGCTAAGCGGCCGGGCGCGGCCGGGTCTTGAACGAAATTGCAGGGCTCAGCCCGCGGCCAGCGCGTAGCGGCGCGGCGATACGCCGTAGGCGCGCACGAACAGCCGGGTCATGTGGCTCTGGTCGGCAAAGCCGACCGCGGCCGCGGCATCGGCCAGGGCCGAGCCTTGCCGGATCAGGCTGCGCGCCAGCAGCAGGCGCCGCTGCACCTGGTAGGCGTGGGGCGTGAGGCCGGTGTCGCGGGCGAACGCCCGCAGCACCTGGTAGCGGCTCAGGCCGCTGGCCGCGGCCAGGTCGGCCAGCGACAGCGAGGCCGCCGGGTCGTCGTCGATCAGCGCGCGGGCATGGCGGATGGCGTCTGGGGCGGCGCGCGCGGGCCGGGCCAGACGCTCGGCATCGCGGTCGCGCGCCTGCGCCAGGATGCGCAGCAGCAGCGCATCGCAAGCCAGCGGCGCCGCGCCGGCAGTGGCCTGGGCATACAGCGCCAGCACGTCCCGCGCCAGCGCGGGGCGGTCCTGTGCTGGGTGCTCGAATTCGTAGCCGAGGCCGCTTGCGTCCAGTTCGGCTGCGGCCTGTGCCACCACCTCGGGGTCCAGATACAGCATCTGCCAGGCGCGTTCGCCATTGCCGATGGGGGCGCCGTCATGCACTTCGCCGGGGTTCACCGTGATGACGTGGCCGGGGCCGGCCTCGACCTGGCCACGGCCGCTATGCGAGACCTGGGCGCCCTGGCGCATGACGCCGATGCCGAACTGCTCGTGCGTGTGGCGCGCGAACGCATGCCGGCTGTGCGCGGCCACGGCCTGCACGCCGGCGAGGGCGCTGCGCTGCATGACGAACTGGCCTGAGTTCATGGGGAGTCTGGGGCAAGGGGCTTGCAGGCAGTATCACCCGCCCGCCCCGGCGCGATCAAGAGGCCAGCGGCCCGGCGCTCAGGCTATTGCAGCCCGTTCCAGCGTGCCACCGCGGGCTCGGCCGCGGCCCACTTCCACTGACCGCCAGGCTGCTGGCAGATCATGCTGGAGTAGGCGGGCGCGGGTGCGTCCTTCTGCTCCACCGTGAACAGCACCTCGCGGCAATGGGTCAGCGGCGTGGCGATGTCGCGCACCACCTGGATGCCGCCGCGCTCGTTGCCTATGGACAGCGGTTGGCGGATTTCCCACTGGCGCACCTGGCCGATGGGCAGGGCGCCCGCCGCGTTGGCCATGACGTTCTGCTGGTCGTTCTTCCACTCGCGCAGCACGTATTTCACCGTGGCATCCACCGCCGCCTGGACCGTGACGCCAATGGCGTAGCCCGCCACCGGATTGGCGGTGGCTGCGCCGCTGACGGTGCCGACCACGGCGCCCGCCGCGCCGCCGATCGAGGAGCTCTGGCAGCCGGCCAGGCCCAGGCAGGCGGCCAGCGCCAGCAGGCTTGCGGCGCGCCTCACTGCAGCGAGCCCCAGCGGGCCGTGGCGGGCTCGGCGCTGGCCCAGCGCCAGTGCTCGCCGTCGCGGCACACGGTGGTGACGTAGAACTCGCGTTGCGGATCGGCGCCAGCCTTGTCGGCCGGCGTGTCTATGGAGAAGACCACTTCCTTGCATTCCAGGTTCACGCCGCCGATCAGCCGGCTGACCGTGACCTGGCCCTGCGCGTCGCTTTCGATGGGCAACTGGTGCTTGACCTGCCAGTTGGCCACCTTGCCCACCGCCAGCGGGCCGGCGGCCATGGCGATGGCGTCCTGTTCTTCGCCGCGCGTCTTGCGCTGGGCGTAGGCCAGCGCGGCCTTGGCGCCGGCCTGCACGCCCAGGCCGATGCCGGTGGCGACGGTGGCGTTGTCAGTGACCTTGTTGGCGATGGCGGTGCCGGCGATACCGGCCGCGGCGCCCGTGCCTTCGTTCAGCAGCGAATTGCAGCCGGACAATCCGGCAAGCGCGGCGATGGTGAGGAGGGCGATTGCGCCGCGGCCCGGGTTGATAGGCGGAAGTGTGAACAAACTGCGTGCCCTCCTGCTTGTTGCTTGGCGCGGGAAGTATAGGAGGGCGCGCCGCCGCGGCGCGAGCGTATTTGCATTTGTTGGCAATTTTCCTGGCGCGCGGATCAGGCGGGCAGGCGCGCGCCCTTGGTGTAGGCCTCGCGCAGCGCGGCGGCGAACAGCGCGTCGACGTTGCGGCGCAGGCCCTCGGCGCGCGTGAACAGCGCGATCGGCGGCAGGGTCCAGTCGAAGGAATACGGCACGATGGCGGCGCCGGCGATGCGCACCAGCTCGTCCGCGATGTCTGCGGGCAGGATGGCGACGGCGCGGTCGCTGGCCACGATCATTTCGCCGATCAGCTTGGACGAATCGCTTTGCACCGACGGAGTCGGGGGCGCCAGCCCGGCGCGCAGGAAGATCTCGGACACCTGTTCGCGGATCGGGCTGTCCGGCGTGCCCAGGATCCAGTCCAGGTCGGCCAGCCGGTTCCATTCCAGCCGCGAGCGGCCCAGGCGGGCCGCCAATCTGCGGCTGGCGATCAGGCGCGGCTGCTGGTGGTACAGCACCTCGAAGCCCAGGTTGTCCATGTCCACCGAGGGAGTGGCCCAGCCCACCACCATGTCCAGCGTATGGTCGCGCAGCTGGCGCAGCAGCGCCGGCCCCTGGCCTTCGTGGATGGTGGCGGTGATGCGGCGGCCTTGGGGCAGGGTGCGGCTGATGGCGGACGACAGCATCTGGCCGGACACGAAGGGGATGACGCCGATGTGCAGATGAGCGGCGTGGCCGGCCGCCACGGCCTCCATTTCCTGGACCAGATGCCCCAGGTCGTGGACCAGGGCGCGGGCGCGGGCCAGCACCACCGCTCCCAGCGGCGTGGGCGTCATGCCGCGCACCGAGCGTTCGAACAGGGGCACGTCGAACATGCTTTCCAGTTCGGCCAGGGCATTGGTCACGGCTGGCTGGCTGGTGGCCATGTGCTCTGCCACCCGGGTCAGCGAGCCGTGCTGCTCGATCTGCAGCAGCAGCACCAGGTGGCGCATCTTCAGCCGCGAGGTCAGTTTCCGGATAACCAGGTCCGGATCAAAGGCTGTCATAGGCGGTGCATAAGGTAAAGATTATGGGACGATATTAAAGTTGAATGATCTGCTTATGTATTGGAGCCTAGAATTTTTCCTATATCAAGACTAGGAGGCTCAGCCCCATGAATACGCAATCGGATCGCCAGGCAGCACTGGACTATCACGAGTTCCCCACTCCGGGGAAGATCTCCGTCGTGGCGTCCAAGCCGCTGGTCAACCAGCGCGACCTGGCCCTGGCGTACTCGCCTGGCGTGGCGGCGGCCTGTGAAGAAATCGTGGCCGATCCGGCCAATGTGTACCGGTACACCGGCCGCGGCAACCTGGTGGGCGTGATCACCAACGGCACCGCGGTGCTGGGCCTGGGCAACATCGGCGCATTGGCTTCCAAGCCGGTGATGGAAGGCAAGGCGGTGCTGTTCAAGAAGTTCGCCGGCCTGGACGTGTACGACATCGAAATCAACGAGACCGACCCGGACAAACTGGTCGAGATCATCGCGGGCCTGGAAGCCACCTTCGGCGGCATCAACCTCGAAGACATCAAGGCCCCGGAGTGCTTTACCGTCGAGCGCAAGCTGCGCGAGCGCATGAAGATCCCCGTCTTCCACGACGACCAGCACGGCACGGCCATCACCGTTTCGGCCGCCTTCATCAACGGCCTGAAGGTCGTGGGCAAGGACATCAAGCAGGTCAAGGTGGTGACCTCGGGCGCAGGCGCCGCCGCGCTGGCCTGCCTGGATCTAATGGTGGACCTGGGCCTGCCGCTGGAAAACGTCTGGGTCACCGACATCGAAGGCGTGGTCTATGAAGGCCGCACGGTGCTGATGGATCCGGACAAGGCGCGCTTCGCGCAAAAGACCGACGCCCGCAAGCTGGCCGAAGTGATCCAGGGCGCCGACGTGTTCCTGGGCCTGTCGGCGGGCGGCGTGCTCAAGCCCGAAATGGTCGCGGCCATGGGTCCGCGTCCGCTGATCCTGGCGCTGGCCAACCCCACGCCCGAGATCCTGCCGGAAGTGGCGCAGTCGGTGCGCGACGACGTGGTCATGGCGACCGGCCGTTCGGACTATCCGAACCAGGTCAACAACGTGCTCTGCTTCCCGTACATTTTCCGCGGCGCGCTGGATGTGGGCGCCACCACCATCACCCGTGAAATGGAAAAGGCGGCGGTGTACGCCATCGCCGAGCTGGCGGAAGAAGAGCAGAACGAAGTCGTGGCGGCGGCCTATGGCACCTACGACATTTCGTTCGGCCCTGAATACCTGATCCCCAAGCCTTTCGATCCGCGCCTGATCGTGCGCATTGCGCCGGCGGTGGCCAAGGCCGCGATGGAAGGCGGCGTGGCGACGCGTCCGCTGGCGGACCTGGAAGCCTACGAAGAGCAGCTGCAGCAGTTCGTGTACCACTCGGGCGCCTTCATGAAGCCGCTGTTCTCGGCGGCCAAGCGCATCGTGCGCGAAGGCGGCAAGTCTCGCATCGTGTTCACGGAAGGCGAAGACGAGCGCGTGCTGCGCGCGGTGCAGGTGATCGTCGATGAAGGCCTGGCCCGTCCCATCCTGGTGGGCCGTCCCGCGGTCCTGCTGTCGCGCATCGAGAAGTTCGGCCTGCGCCTGCGCCTGGGCGAGGACGTCGAAGTCACCAACCCGGAATATGACGAACGCTTCCACCAGTACTGGACCACGTACTGGGAACTGATGTGCCGTCGCGGCATCACCAAGGAAATGGCGCGCGTGGAAATGCGCCGCCGCCTGACCCTGATCGGCGCGATGATGGTGCACCTGGGCGACGCCGACGGCATGGTCTGCGGCACGGTGGGCGCGTACCACGACCACCTGCGCTTCGTGGACGAGGTCATCGGCCGCCGTCCCGGCCACAACGTGTATGCCGCCATGAACATTCTGCTGCTCAACGAGCGCACGGTGGTGCTGGTGGACACGCACGTCAACGATGAACCGTCGGCCGAGCAGATCGCCGAGTTCACGGTGATGGCGGCGCAGGAAATGGCCCGCATGAACCTGGCGCCCAAGGTCGCGCTGCTGTCGCGCTCGAATTTCGGTTCGGGCAGTTCGGCCTCGGGCGCGAAGATGCGCCGCGCGTTGGAACTGGTGCGCCAGGCCGCGCCGGAACTCGAGATCGACGGTGAAATGCATGGCGACTGCGCGCTGGACGAAGCGCTGCGCATGCGCATCCTGCCTTCGTCTTCGCTCAAGGGCGAGGCCAACCTGCTGGTGTGCCCGAACGTGGACTCGGGCAACATCGCCTACAACCTGTTGAAGACCGCCGCTGGCGGCAACGTTGCAGTGGGTCCGTTCCTGCTGGGCGCCAACGCGCCGGTGCACATCCTGACCTCCAGCTCCACCGTGCGCCGCATCATCAACATGACCGCGATGACCGTGCTGGACGCCAACCGCGTCGAAGCCTCGGCCTGATCCTGCTTGCGCGCCGTTGCGGCGCGCAGACAAGGCGAGAAAAAACGCGCCGCTCCATCCCGGGATGGAGCGGCGCGTTTTTTATGCGCTCGGGCGCTGGAATCCGGCGCGCTTAGTTGCTGCTGGCCTTCCAGGTGCCGTCCGGCTGCTTGCAGAACCAGAACTGCCATTTTTCCGTGGTGGCGCCGCGGGCGAAATCGCCAACCAGGAAGCGGCAGACGCGGTCGTCCTTGACCTTGCTGGTTTGCGTGGGGGTCAGCTGCACCGTGATGGGCGGCGCCTTGCGCGGCTGGTGCGTGCTGCTCCACTGGGTGCGCTGGCCGTCGGCCGAGCTGTTCAGCGACTGTGCCACGGCTTCATGGAAGGAGGGCTGATCGGCCTTGGGGATCTGCGTGATGATGGCATTGTTCAGCATCACCGGAGGCGCGGCAAAGGCCGGCGCGGCGATGCCGCAAGCCACCAGCAAAGAGGCGAGAACGCGGGTGTGTTTCAAGATGGGCTCCCTGTTGAGTCGTAGTGTTATGCCTGATCTTGGGGCGATAGTACGCGAACGGATGGAACAGTGCTTTGCGGGGGGCGTTGAAACTCGCGGTTTTTACCCTGAGGCCACACTTGAGCCCGGAGCGTCCCGCCATATGAAGCGCGGCCGGCGCTTTCCGCACAGGCGAAAAAAAGCCGCCAGACACTGGCGGCCAAGGTACAACAAGGGGAGGGGTAAATCTGCGTGCGCTTAGTTGCCGTGGTAGACGCCTTGGAAGGGCACGTTGTTCGGTTCCACATCGGCCATCTGGCCGGCGGCGCGGGCGGCGGCCAGTTCGGCGCGCACTTCAGCGCGGGTCTTGCCGGTGTGGGGCGTGCCGTAGACGCCTTGGAAAGGCACGTTGTTCGGTTCCACTTCAGCCATCTGGCCGGCAGCCTTGGCGGCGGCCAGTTCAGCCTGCACCTGGGCGCGGGTCGGGCCTTCATAAGGGGTGCCGTAGACGCCTTGGAACGGGACGTTGTTGGGTTCGATGTTGGGCGAGGCGGCGTAGGCGCCGGCGCTTAGCGCGGCCAGGGACATCATCAAAGCGGTAGCGAGGGTCTTCATGGTAAATCTCCGATTTCAAGAGCTTTGGGAGCGAATCGGCGGCCTATCCGTCTGGTTCGTTGCTGTTTCCCGATGGCTCAATAGTGCGCTGAATCGGACTAGGGATAAACCCGTATATTGGTAAAAGATATTCCCATCAGTGGAAAGATAGCGAATTTCTTAGGATATATTTTCCATTGATGGAACTGGGGACGGACTATCAGGCGTGCGCAAGCCTGGAATACGGCGATTCCATGCGGTTTGGGGGCTTGGAGAGAAGGGCAGCGTGGATGCGCCGCCAGTACCGCAGGCGCAGCGTCAGTAGTGCGGCGGTATTTCGTCGCGCAGGCTGCGGAAGGGCGCGCCGCCCTCGGGCGCCTGCTGTCGCAGGTCGGCCACTTCGCGCATCAGCCGGTCTATCTGCTGTTGCTGGCGCACGATGATCTGGTTGAGCTGTTCCAGCATGTCGTCCGAGAAGCTGGCCTTGACCTCCAGCTCCAGCAGGCGGCGTTCGATGTCTTGCAAGTTATCCATGGCGGGTATTAGAACCGATTCCCGCCGCGGCCCCTACAGGAGGCGTGTTTGACGCAGCGGCGATGGTGGCGTACGGGGGTGGGGCATTGGGCCGTGCATGGCCTGCTGGCGTCGTTTCCGGCCGGAACTGCCTGGGCCCAGGAGGCTGAGCCGCTCTTGCCTGCGGTAGTGGTGACCGGCACGCGCCTGGGCACCGCGGTGCTGGACACGCCCGCTTCGGTCAATGTGGTGGAGGGCGCGGCCATGCGCCTGCAGCAGCCGGGCGTCAACCTGTCGGAGGGCCTGGCCGGCGTGCCCGGCCTGCAGATCCAGAACCGCCAGAACTACGCGCAGGATTTGCAGATCTCCAGCCGCGGCTTTGGCGCGCGTTCCACCTTCGGCGTGCGCGGCGTGCGGCTGTACGTGGACGGCATTCCGGCCACCATGCCGGACGGCCAGGGACAGACCTCGAACATCGACATAGGCTCCATCGGCAGCGTCGAAGTGCTGCGGGGGCCGTTTTCAGCGCTGTACGGCAATTCCTCGGGCGGCGTGATCCAGGTGTCGACCGAGGATGGCGTGGCGCCGCCGTCGCTCACGGCCAGCGGCTGGGGCGCCAGCTATGGCACCTGGCGCTACGGCGCCCGCGCCAATGGCGCCAGCGGCGGACTGGACTACGTGCTGGACCTGACCCGCTTCACCACCGACGGCTACCGCGACCACAGCGCCGCCCGCAAGAACCTGGGCAACGCCAAGCTTGGCCTGCAGCTGGACGACGCCAGCCGGCTGACCCTCGTGGCCAACAGCGTGGACCTCAAGGCGCAGGATCCGCTGGGCCTGACCTATCAACAGTTCCAGGACGACCCGCGCGCGGCGCCGTTGGCCGAGCAGTACGACACCCGCAAGACGGTCAGGCAGACCCAGGGCGGCGCGATCTACGAGCGCCAGGTCGATAGCCGCAATAGCTTGCGGGTGATGGTCTATTACGGCCAGCGCGATACCACGCAGTACCAGGCGATTCCCCCTGCCGCGCAGATGGCGCCCACCCAGGCCGGCGGGGTCATCGACCTGAAGCGCCAGTACGGCGGCGCGGACCTGCGCTGGACCTCCGAGCTGGCGATGGCAGGCCGGCCGCTGACCCTGATCGGCGGCTTTGCCTACGATTCCATGCGCGAAGACCGCAAGGGCTACCAGAACTACACCGGCACGGGCGCCAGCCGCCAACTGGGCGTGCAGGGGGCGCTGCGGCGCGACGAAACCAATACCGTCTACAACGCCGATCCTTATCTGCAGGCTTCCTGGCAGGTGTCGCAACGCTGGACGCTGGATGCGGGCCTGCGCTATAGCACCGTCAGCTTCGATTCCAGCGACCACTACATCGCGCCGGGCAATGCCGACGACAGCGGCGACGCGCGCTATCGCAAGGCATTGCCGGTGGCGGCCATCCGCTATGCGCCGAACGCCGGCCTGAGCTTCTACGCTTCATATGGCCGGGGCTTCGAGACGCCGACGCTCAACGAGATCTCGTATCGGCCCGGCGGCCAGCCCGGCCTGAATTTCGGGCTGGCGCCCGCGCTCAGCACCAACCTGGAAGCGGGCGTAAAGGCCAACCTGGCTGGCGGCCTGCTGACGGCCGCGGTGTTCCATACCGGCACCGACGATGAAATCGTGTCCGCGGGCAGCTCGGGCGGAAGAACCACGTACCAGAACGCCGGCCGCACGCGGCGCGACGGCGTGGAACTGGGCTGGTCCGGCGAATTCGCCCGTCACGGCCGTGCGCAGTTCGCCTATACATGGCTGAATGCGCGTTACGCCGATGACGGACCCGGCGACATCCGCGCCGGCAACAAGATCCCCGGCATCGCAGCCCAGGCCGCCTTCGCCTCGCTGGCCTGGACGCCGCCCGAGGGCTGGCAGGCCACGGTGGAAGGGCGTTTCCTCAGCAAGATCTACGTGAACGACGCCAACGACGGCGATGCGCCCGCCTACTTCGTGGCCGCATTGAGCGCGGGCTATGTGTTCAAGGCGGGGGCCTGGGAACTGAACGCCTATGGGCGCGTGGACAACCTGTTTGACCGCCGCTACGCCGGCTCCGTGATCGTCAACGAGACCAATGGGCGCTACTACGAACCGGCGGCAGGGCGCAGCCTGGGAGCGGGCCTGGGCGCCACGTACCGGTTCTGAAGCCGGGCTTCAGTCGGGCATTTCCGGATAGCAGAAGCCATGGTCCTCGCAGGCCGGACAGCCCGGTGCGGCGGTCGGCGGCAGGCCCGCCTGTTCACAGGCGGAATAGGCCAGGAACTGCTTCCAGCGCAGGTTGCGCACATTGCGCACCACCAGTCCCGGATAGTGGCGCGCCAGCAGGAAAGTCACGTCCTCGCGGCCGGACAAACCCAGGTCCCGCCACAGATGGTCGGGCCGCAGACAGGCCTGGGTCAGCACGCTGCTGACCCAGGGCGTGGTCCCCGCGCCGGGAGCGGCCCAGGTGTCCAGCAGCGCGCGCAGCAGGCGCGTGAATTCGGTTTGAGCCGCATCCATGGCGCGGGCCGGGTAGATGGCGGCTTGCTCGCGCAAGGCGGCGAGCGCGGGGTCATGGCCCGTCAGCGCGCCGGGAAAGAGGCGCGCGATCAGGCCTTCCAGTTCCCGGGATGACAGGCCGCAGCGTCCCAGGTCCCCGCAGGCCAGGCTCTTGCCGATGACCGTGGCGAAGAATCCCGCGTCGGGATGACCGGGCGGCGCATGGCGCAGCAGCGCGCCGGCGAACCGCAAGGTGGGACCGGCGCTGTCGGCCGGGGGGGCTGCGGAGGCGATGGAAACGACGTGCATGGTTGGGCCAGGAGCAGTAATTAAACTGTTAATTAAATCGTTATGGTGTTGAATATATAACGAAATGCCTCCGCAATCCTTGCCTGGCCGCAAGGCTGGCCCCACAGGCCGGCGCACAAAAAAACAGGCGCCCGCAGGCGCCTGTCTTTGCTTCAACGGCAAGCCGTCATTACATGGCGTGGCCCATGTTGACGTTCATGTTGTACAGCACCCATGCCGAACCGCCGACGATGATGGCGATGATCATTACGGTGAAGACAAACGTGGCCAGGTTGTCGCGGGCCGACTTCGATGCGCCCATGTGCAGGAAGTACACCAGTTGCACCAGCAACTGGAGCACGCACAGCGCAACCACGCCGGCGATGGTGATGGCGTGGGACAGTCCGCCGTTCATCACCAGGCCGAAGGAGCCGAAGGTGAGAAGCAGCGAAAGCACGAAACCGATGATGTAGGACTTCAGGCTGCCGTGGTCGGCGGCGTGATCGTCGTGGCCGTGTGCGGCCGCAGCGGAGTGCGACATCAGATGGCTCCCATGAGATAGACGAAGGTGAAGACGCAGATCCAGACGATGTCCAGGAAGTGCCAGAACAGGCTCAGGCACGCCAGACGACGCTTGTTGATCGAGTCCAGGCCATGGCGGCGGATCATGTCCAGCAGGACGATGATCCAGATCAGGCCGAAGGTGACGTGCAGGCCGTGCGTGCCGATCAGCGTGAAGAATGCCGACAGGTACGCGCTACGGCCCGGGCCGGCGCCGATCGAGATCAGGTGATGGAATTCATAGACTTCCATCGCGATGAAGCCCGCGCCGAACAGGAACGTCACCATCAACCAGCCCATTGCGCGGCTCTTGTTGTTGGCGTGCACGTTCAGGTTGGCCATGCCGAAAGTGAAGCTGGAGAACAGCAGCAACAGCGTTTCGACCAGCACGAACTTCAGATCGAACAGTTCCTTGCCCGTCGGGCCGCCCGCGGTGGCGTTGAACAACACCGCGAACGTGGCGAACAGCACCGAGAAGATCAGCAAGTCGCTCATCAGATAGACCCAGAAACCGAATACGGTCTTGGATCCATCGTCATGATGCGCGTGATCGTCGTGACCCGCGTGGGGGTGAGTGGCTACGGCTTGAATCATGGCTCAGGCGGCCTTCTGCATTTTGTCAAAGTGAGCGTTTTCGATGCGTTCGACTTCCGCGGCCGGGACCCAGTAGTCGACGTCGCGGTCATAGGCGCGGACGATGAACGAACCGATCATGCCGACGAAACCGACGATGGACAGCCACCAGATGTGCCAGATCAGCGCGAAGCACATGACCAGGCCAAAGGCACCGATGAATACGCCGGCGGCGGTGTTCTTCGGCATGTGGATGTCTTCGTACTTGGCCGGGCGCTTGTAGGCCTTGCCGTTCTGCTTGTCTTCCCAGAACTGGTCCAGCGAGTCAACGTGCGGCACGTGGGCGAAGTTGTAGAAAGGAGCGGGCGAAGAGATGGCCCATTCCAGCGTGCGGCCATCCCAGGGGTCGCCCGTGATGTCCTGGTTCTGCTTGCGCTGGCGGATCGAGACGAACACTTGCTGCAGCAGGAACCAGATGCCCAGCATGATCAGCGCGGCGCCAGCCAGGGCGACCAGCAGGTACGGCTGCCATTCGGGGTTGTCGTAGTGGTTCAGGCGACGCGTCATGCCCTTGAAGCCCAGGATGTACAGGGGCATGAAGGCCAGGAAGAAGCCGACGAACCAGCAGTAGAACGAGTAGCGGCCCAGGCGCTCATTCAGCTTGAAGCCGAAGGCCTTGGGGAACCAGTAGGTCATGCCGGCAATGCAGCCGAACACCACGCCACCGATGATGGTGTTGTGGAAGTGGGCGATCAGGAACAGGCTGTTGTGCAGCACGAAGGACACGCCGGGGATGGCCAGCATCACGCCGGTCATGCCGCCGATGACGAACACGATCATGAAGCCCAGCGTCCACAGCACCGGCGTGGTGATGCGCAGGCGGCCGCGGTAGATGGTGAACAGCCAGTTGAAGATCTTCGCGCCCGTCGGGATCGAGATGATCATTGTCGCTATGCCGAAGAAGGCATTGACGTTGGCTCCCGCGCCCATGGTGAAGAAGTGGTGCAGCCAGACCAGGAACGACAGCACGCCGATGGCGGCCGTGGCGTAGACCATGGACTTGTAGCCGAACAGGGTCTTGCGGGCGAAGGTGGCGACGATTTCCGAATACACGCCAAACGCCGGCAGCACCAGGATGTAGACCTCGGGGTGGCCCCAGATCCAGATCAGGTTCACGTACATCATGACGTTGCCGCCCATGTCGTTCGTGAAGAAGTGCGTGCCCAGGTAGCGGTCCATCGTCAGCAGCGCGAGCGTTGCAGCCAGCACGGGGAAGGCGGCGACGATCAGGACGTTGGTGACCAGCGAGGTCCAGGTGAAGATCGGCATCTTCATCAGGCTCATGCCCGGCGCG
The DNA here is from genome assembly GCF_902859735.1 of Achromobacter aegrifaciens. Taxonomy (GTDB): domain Bacteria; phylum Pseudomonadota; class Gammaproteobacteria; order Burkholderiales; family Burkholderiaceae_B; genus Achromobacter; species Achromobacter aegrifaciens. Next base: position 1,207,624 of record NZ_CADIJY010000001.1, read on the forward strand.
CGCATGCGCAGGATGGTCACGATGAAGTTGATGCCGCTAAGCGTGGTGCCCAGCCCGGATATCTGCAGTGCCCAGATGTAGTAGTCCACCCCCACGCTCGGGCTGTAGTCCAGTCCGGAGAGCGGCGGATAGGCGAGCCAGCCGGTCGCGGCGAATTCACCCACGAACAGCGAGATCATCATCAGCGCGACGCCGGCGCCGAACAGCCAGAAGCTCAGCGAGTTCAGGAACGGGTACGCCACGTCGCGGGCGCCGATCTGCAGCGGCACCACGAGGTTCATCAGCCCGGTGATGAAGGGCATCGCCATGAAGAAAATCATGATGACGCCGTGGGCGGTGAAGATCTGGTCGTAGTGATGCGGCGGCAGGAAGCCGGCCGAGTCGGCGGATGCGACCGCCAGCTGGGTACGCATCATGATGGCGTCGGCGAAGCCGCGCAGCAGCATGATCAGGGCGACGATGATGTACATCACGCCAATGCGCTTGTGGTCGACGGTGGTCAGCCATTCCGTCCAGAGGTACTTCCACTTCTGGAAGTAGGTGATGGCGCCGAAGACCGCTAGGCCTCCCAGGCACACGGCGGCCAGCGTAACCATGACGATGGGTTCATGGTACGGAATGGCCTCGAGGGTGAGTTTCCCGAGCATTGTTAGTTAATTCCTGCGATCAGATTGTTCGACGTGGGGGTGCACGTGGCGGAGTCCACGCCGGCCATCTTGGTCATGGTGCTGCCAAGAATGAAATCAAACATGGCGGGGGGCGCCGAGGAGTACTTGACGACCGGGTTGTGCTCGCTGCGCTTGGTCAGCTCTGCATAGACCTCGGGGGTCAGCGCGGTCGGGGCAGCCTTGGCTTCCTTGACCCAGTTGTCGAACCCGTCCTGGGACATCGCGATGGCCTTGAAGCGCATGCCGGAGAAGCCGGCGCCGCTGTAGTTGGCCGAGATGCCGGCGTAGGTGCCGGCTTCGCGCGCGTTCAGGTGCAGCTTGGTCTCCATGCCGGCCATCGAGTAGATCTGGCTGCCCAGCTGGGGGATGAAGAACGAGTTCATGACCGTGGCCGAGGTGATCCGGAAATTGACCGGAACATCGACCGGGAAGGCGATCTCGTTGACCGTGGCGATGTCGTACTCGGGGTAGATGAACAGCCACTTCCAATCCAGCGAAACCACCTCGATGGTCACCGGCTTGTGTTCGGACACGAGCGGCTTGTAGGGATCCAGCGCGTGCGTCGAGCGCCAGGTGATCACGGCCAGGATGGCCACGATGATACAAGGGACGGTCCAGACCACGATTTCGATCGCCGTGGAGTGGGCCCACTTGGGCTGGTAGTCAGCTTTGGTGTTGGATGCGCGGTATTTCCAGGCAAAAACCAGGATCATGACGATGACCGGAATCACGACGATGAGCATGAGCCCGGTCGTCGTGAACAGCAAAGTCCTTTCCTGGATGCCAATATCTCCCTTGGGGGAGAGGATTTCCATGTTGCAGCCGCCAAGCAGCATGACCGCGCCGACGCTGAGAATGCGCGTAAGGGTCGCAAGGAGGGGGTGTTTCACGTACAGCCTTGGATGGAAGGTGGAAAATGCTGCATAGCAGCAGACTGGAATGCTGCTAGGCAGCAACGTCCATCCTATCGGCTTGATATGGGTCAAGCATGCGACGAATGGTCGCATTGCCTGGGAGGATTCCGCCCCAAGGGGAGCAGATACAGGGTTTTCCTAGGGGGGCAGGGGCTTGCTGCAAGGTTCCAGGGTGCGACGATATGTCGCACCCGCACATGCAGGGTATGCGACGATTTGTCGCATCTGCACAAATCAGTCGATGAGGACTTCGCGTTCCGGCCCCGGTTTTTTGGCCAGTTTACGCTGCAGGGAGCGCCGGTGCATGCCCAACAGGCGCGCCGCCGCCGAAACGTTGCCGCCGGTTTCGTGCAGGGCCTGGTGGATGTGCTCCCATTCCAGGCGGTGCAACGGCGTCATGGTGGTTTCGATCGTAACGTTTTCCGGCTTCACCAGGCCGAGGGTGCGCAGGATCATTGGCGCGGTGGCGGGCTTGGGCAGGTAGTCGTCCGCGCCGCGCTTGATGGCCTCGACCGCGGTGGCCACGCTGGCGTAGCCGGTGACCAGCAGGATCCGCATGTCGGCGCGCAGGGCGCGCAGCGGGCGGATCAGGGTCAGGCCGGAGTCTTCGCCCAGGCGCAGGTCCACCAGGGCGAAGGCGGGGCGGATTTCCTCGGCCACGCGCAGCGCCTCGGCGATGCCGGTGGCGGTTCGGGTTTCCAGGCCGCGACGCGACAGGCTGCGCTGCAAGGTGCGCACATACAACTCGTCGTCGTCGATCAGCAGGCCAAGATCGGTTGGGTTCATTGCACTCAAGTCCCGGTACTCCCCAGCGGGAGGTAAAAGCGGATACGCGTGCCGCCGTCTTCGGCGGCGGTCATGGTCATTTCGCCGCCCATCTGTTCCACCGTGGCGTGCGACAGCGCCAGGCCCACGCCCAGCCCTCCCGGCTTGCCGCTGTTGAACAGGCTGGTCGCCGGCAGCAGGGTCTGGTCGGGATCGAAACCCCGTCCGTAGTCCCTGACTTCGCCGCGCAGGGCGCCATAACCGTATTCCAGATGCAGGTCCACGCGCGGGACATCGGCGGCTTCGCCGGCGTCCGCCGCGTTGTTCAGCAGGGCCTGCAGCAGGTGGGCGATGGCCGGATCGACCCGCAGGCTGCCGGGCAGGGTGCCCGAGCGCTGCAGATCGATGGTCGGCCGGATCAGACGCCATTGCCCCACCACGCGGACCAGGTCCACCGCGGTTGGGACCGCCAGATTGCGGATACGTTCCCGGCACAGGGCCAACAGTTGGCTGAGCGTGGAAACGTCGGCGCGCAGGTCTTCGTCCTTGACTTCGGCGGCGATCTCGTCGGCCAGCAGGGTCATGGTCGCCAGCGGGGTGTTCAGTTCATGCGCCATCGCCGCCGCGTGGGTGGCCAGGGCGACGATGCCTTCGTTGCGGGTGAAGCGTTCGCGCAACCGTGCCAATTCGCGCTCGCGGTCGCGCAGGTCCGAGGCCAGGCGGGTCGAAAACACCAGCACCACCACCACCGAAATCAGGAAGTTGGCGCCCATGCCCCACAGCAGCAGGGTATGGGTGTCGACGTCGCCGCGCAGGGGCTGGCCGAAGATCGCGGCCGCCACGTAGCCCGAGATGCCTGCCACCGCCGCGGCCAGCGCCCAGTTGCGCGGCAGCGCCAGGGCCGCCAGCGCGGTCAGGATCAGGAACATCATGCCGAAAGGATTGCTGATGCCGCCGCTCCAGCCCACCATCCAGGCCAGCACCGCCATGTCCACGAACAGGTGGCCGAAGGCGGTGGCGTGGGACAGGTCGCGGCGGTGGCGCAGGCGCAGGCTGGCGTAGACGTTGAAGCCGATCAGGGCGCCTACGCCGATCCACAGCGGCTCCAGCGGCAGGGCCAGGCCCAGGACGCTGCTGGCCAGCAGGATGGTGGCGGCCTGGCCCGCGATGGCGAGCCAGCGCAGGCTGCAGAGGGTACGCAGGAATGAAAAGGCGGAACTACCGGGCATATCCAGACACAGAGGTGCCGGCAGGCTGCCGGCGGGTACGCGCCCGGCTGCGCGGAACGCTGGCATCCGGGGCGCGGCGCTGGGAGGCCGGCTGCCCCGCCGCGCCTTCAGGCTGGCCGGCGGTGGATGTGCAGGCATTGTATGGCGAATCAGGCGCCGCCGCCGGTCGGCGGGGAATTGGTGTGTCCCTGATATTTGGGCGCGACGCCCGGATCCGCCGCGGTTGCAGCCTCTGTATTAATGGATGTCAGAGGTGCCGCTGTGGGCCATCGCGGGAGGAGGGTAGTCTTCCTGGTCGGATGCCATCTGCCCCTGGATCTGCGCCTGCTGCAACTCCTGTTCAACCTGGGCGCGGGTTTCAGACTGGTGCGACATGACGGGGGGTGGATAGTCCTCGTCGCCGAACGTGTACTGGCCGTTGGCCTTGGCCTGGGCCAGTTCGGCGCTGACCTGGTCCGCCGTCTTGGCGGCGGGGGCGGCATAGGTGACGCGCCAGTCGCCATAGAGGTCGTGGGTGTACTGCGTGGTCTGGGCCTGGACGGCCCCGGCGGCTGCAATGCCGGCGCATAGCAATAAGGTCTTGCTGAGGGTCTTCATGAAACGCTCCTGGCAATCAAAGCTTGCGGCCGTTGCGGGCCGCGCCTACGCCCGCGATGCTGTCCGCGGGCGATTCCTGGATGCGGGAAAGCCTGGCCCGGCGCGCCGCGATGGCGCGCGCCGGGCCTTTTCCAATTCGACCCGGCGCGCGGCGCGGCGTTGCACGCAGGACGGCCTTGTTGCAAGGAAGCTGTTTCAGGCGTGCAGCACAGCTGTCAAGCCACTTTCATGGGGACGCCGCGGGCTCAGTGGCCGTGGCCGGCGGCCGGGGCGGCTGCCGCGTTCAGCGGACGCGCCACCGCGTCCACCGGCACGCGCCGCTGGCGTTTGTCGGCATCCTCGACGATGAGCGTCAGGGCGACGTGCTCGCCGGGCGAGATCTGGCCGGCCAGGTCGATCAGCATCACGTGATAGCCACCGGGCTTGAGCTCCACGGCCTGGCCCGCGGGCAGGGCGATGCCCGGTACCTGGCGCATCTTCATGACGTTGTCCTGCATCGCCATTTCATGGATTTCCACGTGTTTGGCCGCCTGCGATTCCACGCCGACCAGGCGGCCGCCGGAGACGGAGGTCAGGCGCATGAAGACGCCGGTGGCGTGCTGGCTGGGCACGGTGGAGCGCACCCAGGCGTCGTCCACCTTCAGGGCGGCGTCCTGGGCCAATGCGGCGGGGCTGGCGCCGGCCAGGGCGCAGAAGGCCAAGGCGGCGGCCGCCAGGGATTTGATCGCGGTGTTTTTCATGAGGGTTGCCTCTCTATATATGGATTCAGGTCAGAGCACGGTGCGCAGGTCGTCCACGCATTCCTGCGCGCTTTGCTGATGGCGCAGGGCGATGCGCAGCTTGCCGCTGGCGTCGATGACGTAGGTCAGCGCGGTGTGGTCCATGGTGTAGGACGAACCGGTGGCGACCTTCTGGTAGAAGACCTTGAATGACTGTGCGGCGGCGCGCGTCTGTTCGGCATCGCCGCGCAGGCCGACGAAGTCCGGGTCGAAGGCCTGGGTATAGGCGCGCAGGATTTCCGGCGTGTCTCGCTCAGGATCGACGGTGATGAAAAGGACGCGCAGCTTCTTGGCGTCCGCGCCCAGCAGGCTCTTGATCTCGACGGCGCGGGTGAGCGCCGTGGGGCAGATGTCCGGGCATTGCGTGAAGCCGAAGAACAGCATGATCGGCTGGCCGGCGTAGTCGGCCAGCTTGCGTTCGCGGCCTTCGGTGTCCTGCAGCTGGAAGTCGCCGGACGGCATGCCGGAAAGATCCATGCCGTGCAGCTTGGGCGCATCGGGGCCGCAGCCTGCCAGGGCCAGCAGGGCGAAAGAGGACAGCAGCAGGCGGCGCCGCGGATCGGGCGCATGGGAGCGCGCCGCGCCGGCGGGCGCGCGCAGAAGGGGGGAATGCATGAAAACCTCGTCGCTTGACGGTTCGTCCAGGGGCGCGGCGGAGCCGCGCGTTGTGGCGGAGTCAGACGAGGCGTGGCGGGGCGCGCGAACCCAGCGGCGGACCCGCGGCGGCGGGCGTGGGCGGGGTGGCGCTGGCGGGCGCGGGCAGTGCGTGCCGGCCAGCGGCCAGCAGCAGGGGAGTGAGCGCGGGGGCAGGCGCGGGCGCCACGTGCGCCAGCAGGCCGAAGGGGCAGAGCGCACCGGCATCGGCGGTGTCGTGGCCGGCCTTGCCCTTGTCTTCGGGCGACAACGCCAGCGCCAGCGTCGAGACATCGCCGGCGGCCGAGCAGAACGTGACTTCAAGCCGGCCGTCGTGCAGCGCCCGGGCGTCGGGCATGTAGCCCGCCGGCACCAGCGCGCGCAGCGCCAGGGCCAGAAGCGCCAGCCACAGCACGCCCCGCGCGCGTGCGGCGCTGCCGAGGTGCTGGAGGCGGATCAGGCGGGTCATGGCGGCATTCTATCCCGCGCGACTGGCGCAAGCATCTGACGCCAGCGCCCATGGCGCGCCAAAATCTTGGTACCCTTGAACGCACTCAAATCCCCGACGTCCCACTCAGTGCCCCAGGTTTCAGTGCTTTCCTCGTCCGCCCAGACCCTGCCTCTTCCCACGTTGCCCGCCGTCGTCCGCCAGGGCAGGCCGTCCTTCCGCCTGTGGATGTGCGTGCTGGCCGTGGCGCTGCTGGCCCTGCTGTCCGCCTGCGGCACCACCAAGGTCCAGCCCGGCTACTACCGCGTGCAATCGGGCGACACGCTGACCCAGATCGCGCGCAAGCAGGGCACCAGCGTGAGCAATCTGGTGCGCTGGAACAAGCTGTCGAATTCCAATTCCATCGAAGTCGGACAATTGCTGCGGGTCGAGCCGCCGGCCGGGCAGGCCAGCACGTCCACCGCGCCCAGCAAGGCGCGCGGCAAGCCTGCGCCTTCGCCCAAGTCGTCGACCTCGACCGCCAAGCGCCGCACCGCCCCGCCGGGCGCAATCTCGCTGGTCTGGCCCGCCCAGGGCAAGGTCACGCGCGGCTACGACGGATCGGGTTCCAACGGCATCGTCATCAGCAATTCCTCCGGCACGCCGGTGGTGGCCGCGGCACCGGGCACAGTGGCCTATTCCGGCAGCGGCCTGCGCGGCTATGGCCACTTGGTCATCGTCAAGCACAACGCCAGCTTCCTGAGCATCTACGCCCACAACAGCAAGCTGCTGGTCAAGGAAGGGCAGCGCGTCAGCCAGGGGCAGAAGATCGCTGAAATGGGCAATAGCGACAGCAAGCAGGTCGGGCTGTATTTCGAGCTGCGCTATGACGGCCAGGCGGTCGATCCGGCGGGGTCCCTGCCGCCGAAGTAGCCTGATCTACAGCGCGGCTTCCTGCGTCAACGTCGAGATGAACGCCGCCGTGCGCGGGTCGGCCGGCTGGCTGAACAGCGTGCGCGAATCGCCGGATTCGACCACCGTGCCGTCCAGCAGGAATACCACCTCGCGCGACACGCTGGCCGCCAGCCGCAGGTCGTGGGTGGCCATCAGCATGGTCATGCCTTCGGCGGCGAGCTGGCGCAGCACGTCCACCACTTCAGCGGCCAGGCCCGGATCCAGCGCCGAGGTCGGCTCGTCGCACAGCAGCACGCGCGGCGCGGGCGCCAGCGCGCGGGCGATGGCCACGCGCTGCTGCTGTCCGCCCGACAGGTTGGCGGGCCAGGCGTCGCGCTTTTCCAGCATGCCGACCTTGCGCAGCAGTTCCTCGGCGCGGGCGCGCGCGCGGTCCTGCGGCCACTTCTGCACGGTCAGCAGGCCTTCCATGACATTGCCGATCACGGTCTGATGCGGGAACAGCTGGAAGTTCTGGAACACCATGCCGGTCTGCTTGCGCACGCGCTGGACCTGATCGCGCGAGAGCTTGTGGCCGGGTTCGAAATGCACCGTTTCCGGGCCGATCTCCAGCGTGCCGCGGTCCGGCACTTCCAGCAGGTTCACACAGCGCAGCAAGGTGCTCTTGCCGCTGCCGGACGGGCCGATCAGGGCGGTGACGCTGCCTTCGGCGATGCTCACATCCACCTGCTTGAGCACGGGATTGCCGCCGAACGCCTTTTCTATCTTTTCCAGGCGGATCATCGGTTTTTCTCGGTAAAGACCGCGTGCTGGCCGAAGCGCCGTTCCAGGCGCACCTGCGCGGCGGACAGGACGGAACTGAACACCAGGTAGATCAGCGCCGCCTCGGTGTACAGGATCAGCGGTTCATAGGTCACGGCGGCAATGCGCTGCGCCGCCTGGAATATCTCGGGCACGGTCAGCACCGCCGCCAGCGAAGTGTCCTTGACCAGCGCGATGAAGGAATTGGACAGGGGCGGCACCGCCACCCGCGCCGCTTGCGGCAGGATGGTCCGGCGCAGCGCCTGCGCCCGCGTCATGCTCAGCGAGTACGCCGCTTCCCACTGGCCCTTGGTGATGGACTCGATGGCGCCGCGGATCACTTCCGAGTTGTACGCGCCCACGTTGAGAGTGAAGCCGATGAGCGCGGCCGGCAGCGGATCCAGCACGATGCCGACACTGGGCAGGCCGTAGAAGATCACGAACAGCTGCACCAGCAGCGGCGTGCCGCGGATCAGCCAGACGTAGAAACGCACCACGGCCACCAGCGGCGCCGGACCGAACAGCCTGATCAGCGCGACCACGAAGGCCAGCGCCAGGCCCAGCGCGAACGACATCAGCGTCAGCGGAACCGTGAACACCAGCCCCGCGTGCAGCAGCGGCCAGAACGAGTCCAGCATCAGCTGCACCCAGGCCGGCACCGCCCAATTGCCAAGTTGCGCCAGCAGCCAGTCGGGCAGGACGGATTGCAGCCAGGGGGGTAGCGTCATTTGCGCTCCGCTCGCTTATTGCGCCGACAGGTCCGTGCCGAAATACTTGACCGAGATGGTCTTGTAGGTGCCGTCCGCCTTGATGTCGGCCAGCGCCTTGTTGATGGCGGCCTGCAGCTCGGGGTTGCCCTTGCGGATCAGCACGCCCGAATTGCTGAACTCGGCGGTCTTGTCCGTGGCGGCAATCTTCACCTTGGCATTGGGCTTCTGCTTCTTGAAGTCCAGGAACGACAGGTTGTCGTTCACCGTGGCTTCGACGCGGCCCGAGGTCAGCAGGTCGATGGCTTCGTTGAAGCCCTGCACAGCAATGACTTCCGCGCCATGCTGTTGCGCCAGCTTGCCGAAGTTGCTGGTCAGCGTGTTGGCGGATTTCTTGCCCTTCAGGTCGTCGAAGGATTTGATGCTGGTGTTGTCGTCGCGCACGATCAGCACGGCGGCCGACGAGATGTAGGGATCCGAGAAGTCGTACTTGGCGCGGCGCGCGTCGGTGATGCCGACCTGGTTGATCACCGCGTCGTAGCGCTTGGCGTCCAGGCCAGCGATCAGGCCGTCCCATTTGCCTTCGACGAATTGCGCCTTGACGCCCAGGCGTTCGGCGATGGCGCGGCCGATGTCCACGTCAAACCCGGTAAGCTGGCCGGATGCGTCATGGAAAGTGAAGGGGGCGTAGGTGCCTTCGGTGCCGATCTTGAACACGCCGGCGGATTTGATCTGGTCCAGTCCGGATTGGGCATGGGCCGCGGACAACGCGGCGACCTGGACGAGGCCGGCGACGAACAGCGTACGGAAGAGTTTCATGGCGGTGCTCCACGGATGGCAGATATCTCGGGTGGAGAGCATCCGTGCCTGCAATGCCCTCCGGCGTAGCCGCACTCTAACAACGCGTCTATTTTTCCACAAAGCATAAGGAATAGTAAAAATATAGCGGCAAGTCATATGGCGATACCCTTGCTCCGGCGCGTGCCGCCGGGGTCCATCCAGGCAGGACTTCAGTGGAGATCGGTGTGGAACAGCAATGGAACAGGCGGGCTTTCATGATGGCGGCCGCCGGCGCGGCAGCAGCAAGTGCAATGCCTGCCCAGGCCGCGGACGGTACGCGGCTGATGCCGGGCAGCGGCAGCATCACGCAGGTGGCGGGCTTGCGGGTGGGGCACTACACCGATACGCGCCGGCCCACGGGCTGTACGGTCATCATCGCCGAGGCTGGCGCGACCGCCGGGGTCGACGTGCGCGGCGCGGCGCCGGGCACGCGCGAGACCGACCTGCTCAATCCCGTCAACATGGTGGAGAAAGTGCATGCCGTGGTGCTGTCCGGCGGCAGCGCCTTCGGCCTGGATGCGGCCTCGGGCGTCATGCGCTATCTGGAGGAAAAGAAGATCGGCTTCGACGTGGGCGTGGCGCACGTGCCCATCGTGCCTTCGGCCATCCTGTTCGACCTGGGCGTGGGCGACGCCTCGATCCGGCCTGACGCGGCCGCGGGCTACCAGGCCTGCAAGTCGGCCACGGACGCCGCGCCACAGGAAGGCAACGTGGGCGCGGGGGCGGGCGCGACGGTGGGCAAGCTGTACGGTCCCAAGCGCGCCATGAAGGGCGGCATCGGCAGCGCCTCGCTGACCGTGGCGGGCGTGACGGTGGGCGCCATCGTCGCGGTCAATGCGGTGGGCGACGTGGTGGACCCGGCCACCGGGCGCGTCCTGGCTGGCGCGCGCACTGCCGACGGCAAGATGTTGCTGGATACCCGCGCGGCGATCCTGGCGGGCGATCTGCCCAAGTCCATGCGCCCGGGCACCGCCACCACCATAGGACTGGTCGCCACCGACGCCAAGCTCACCAAGGCGCAGGCGCAGAAGATCGCCGGCATGGCGCACGATGGCCTGGCACGCACCATCAATCCCATCCACACCATGCTGGATGGCGACACCATCTTTGCGCTGGGCACGGGCACGTCCGGCAAGCCAGGCAACGTCATGCTGCTGGGCGTGATGGCGGCCGAGGCGATGGCGATCGCGGTGCAGCGCGCCATCCTGTCGGCGCGCGCGCTGGAGGGCTATCCGGCGGCGGTGGACTTCGTTTCCTGATGGCCGCGTGTCCTGACCTCGGCCTGTCACACAAGGGCGCCATCATGGATGGCGCCGGCGCGTGGCCGGCTGGCGGAGGGCGTGCATGTACAAGGGCGAACGATTCAACGGCGCGACGCACCTGGCCGGCCTGGCGCTGGCGGTGGCCGCATCGGGCGCCCTGATCGCCCGCGCCGCGGAACTCAAGGTGGATACGCGGCAGGTCATCGCCTGCGCCGTGTTCGCCGCTTCGATGATCGCCGTCTATGCCTCGTCGGTGCTGTTCCATTGCTCGCGCGGCCGCCGCAAGGCCTGGTGGGCCAAGGCCGACCATTGCGCGATCTACCTGCTTATCGCCGGCACCTACACGCCGCTGGCCTACGGGCCGGTGGAGCACGGCTGGGGCGCGGCCATGGGCGTGGCGATCTGGCTGTTGGCGGCGGTGGGCATCAGCCGCGAGCTGTGGTGGGCGCGCGGCGCGGCGCCGGCCCTGCCGTTGTATCTGGCGATGGGCTGGCTGGGCGTGATGTTCGCCGCGCCGATCGCGGGCGCCTTGTCCGCGGCCGGACTGGCCTGGCTGCTGGCGGGCGCGGCGGTCTACACCGCCGGCACGCTGTTCTACGCCAACGACCAGCGCTGGCCGCATGCCCATGGCATCTGGCACCTGTTCGTCATGGGCGGCACCGCCTGCCACTTCGTGACGGTGTTCGGCTTCCTGCGGCTGAGCCCGGCCTGAGCGGGGCTTCAGCGGGCCGCTAGCGCCAGCTTGCCAGCGGCAGCATGCCGCCGCGGTTCTTCACTTTGCGCATGACGATATGCGAGGACAGGTTCCGCACGCCCGGGATCTTGCTGAGCTTGTCTTCGACGAACTGCGAGAACGCCTTCAGGTTGCGCGTGCACACCGTCAGGATGTAGTTGGAGGCGCCAGTCACGATGCTTGCCTCGGTGATCTCGTCATGCAGGGCGATGCCGGCCAGGAATTCTTCATGCCAGCCCGGACGCGACTGGTCCAGCGACACGTGGACGATGGCCTCCAGCTCGAAACCCAGTTTTTCGGCGTCCAGCACGGCGCGATAGTTGCGGATCAGTCCGCTTTCTTCCAGCGCGCGCACCCGCCGCAGGCAGGCCGAGGGCGACAGCGCCACCTGCTCGGCCAGGTCCTGGTTGCTGAGGTGGCCGTTCTCTTGCAGCCGGTAAAGAATGCGCTGGTCTATGGCGTCGATCTGCATGATGCAATCAAATTCCAAAAAAGTTGATTATGTGCAATTCAATGCGGAAACCTAGGGTAATCCGCGCCTGAATTTGCAATTTATCAGCCTGATCGCGCTGATAGTATGTATCCAGAATATAGCCCCCCGGAGCACATAATGAACACCCGTGAAGCCTGCGTAAATGCCGATCGCCAGGACCCCCTGGCGCCCCTGAAGGACCGTTTCGACCTGCCGCCCGGCGTCCTCTACATGGACGGCAACTCCCTGGGCGTGCTGCCCAAGGAGGCCGCCGGCCGTGCCGCCGCCGTGATCGGCCAGGAATGGGGCGCGGGCCTGATCCGCAGCTGGAATACCGCGGGCTGGTTCGAACTGCCCACCCGACTAGGCGACAAGCTGGGCCGCCTGCTGGGCGCGCGCGAAGGCGAACTGGTCGTGACCGACACGACCTCGCTGAACATCTTCAAGGCGCTGGCCGCCGCCCTGCGCATCCAGCAGCACCAGCACCCCAAGCGCCGCGTCATCCTGTCCGAACGCGACAACTTCCCCACCGATCTCTACATGATCCAGGGCATGATCGACCTGCTGCAGCAGGGCTATGAAATGCGCCTGATCGACGATAAGCTGCCGCTGGAAAAGGCGCTGGACGAGTCCGTGGCGGTGATGCTGCTGTCGCACGTGAATTACCGCAGCGGCCAGATGCACGACATGGCCGCCGTGACCGCGCTGGCGCACGAGCGCGGCGCGCTGGCGATCTGGGACCTGGCGCACGCCGCGGGCGCGGTGCCGGTGGACCTGAACGGCGCCGACGCCGACTTCGCCGTGGGCTGCACCTATAAGTACCTGAACGGCGGCCCCGGTTCGCCCGCCTTCATCTGGGTGGCGCCGCGCCACACCAAGGACTTCTGGCAGCCGCTATCCGGCTGGTGGGGCCACACGCGGCCATTCGATATGACCGTGGCCTACGAGCCGGCCGGCGGCGTGCGCCGCTACCTGTGCGGCACCCAGCCCATCGTGTCGCTGTCGCTGGTGGAATGCGGCCTGGACGTGGCGCACGCCGCCGACATGGCCGAGGTGCGCAAGAAATCCCTGGCGCTGGGCGACCTGTTCATCGCGCTGGTCGAAGAGCGTTGCGCCGGCCATCCGCTCACGCTGGTGACGCCGCGCAAGCACGCCGACCGCGGCAGCCATGTCAGTTTCCGCCACCCCAACGGCTTCGAAGTGATGCAGGCCCTGATCGCGCGCGGCGTGATCGGCGACTATCGCGAACCCGAGGTGCTGCGCTTCGGCCTGACGCCGCTGTACTTCGGCTACGCCGACGTCTGGGATGCCGTGGATATCCTGAAGGACGTGCTGGACACGCGTTCCTGGGACAAGCCGGAATTCAAGCACCGCGCCGCCGTGACCTGAGCGCCGCAACACAACCCCATTGCGCGGGCCAAACCGGCCCTACATCCACAAAGAGAGCGCAGGACCTGGAGGAGACAATGCAACAACAAAAAGGATTCGGCCAGATCGCCGAACGCGAGCAGGGCCTGAAGCGGCGGCTGACGTCGGGGCAGATGAGCATGATCGCCATCGGCGGCGCCATCGGCACGGGCCTGTTCCTGGGCAGCAAGTTCGCCATCGGCTTTGCCGGACCCAGCGTGATCATCAGCTACGCCATCGGCGGCCTGATCACGCTGCTGCTGATGGGCTGCCTGGCGGAAATGACGGTGGCGCATTCCACCTCGGGTTCCTTCGGCGCCTATGCCGAGCACTACGTCGGCCCGCTGGCGGGGTTTCTGGTGCGCTACGCGTACTGGTCCTGCGTGGTGCTGGCGGTAGGCACCGAAGTTACCGCCGTGGCCGAGTACATGAAGTTCTGGTTTCCGGACGTGCCCGGCTGGCAGTGGGTCTGCCTGTTCTCGGCCGTGCTGATCTTCATCAACGCCATGAGCGTCAAGACTTTCGGCACGGTCGAATACTGGTTCTCCACGATCAAGATCACCGCCATCGTCGCCTTCATCATCCTGGGCGCCTACGTGGTCTGGGGCAATCCGCAGTACGGCACCGCCCTGTACACCTCGCACGGCGGGTTCTTCCCGAACGGCGTCTGGGGCATGTGGATCGCCGTGGTCATTTCGATCTTCAGCTACCTCAGCGTGGAGATGATTGCGGTGGCCGCGGGCGAGGCCGAAGACCCCGAACGCGCGGTCAAGCAGGCGTTCCGCGCCACCATCGTCCGGCTGGTGGTGTTCTACCTGCTGACGCTGGCGCTGATCCTGGCCATCGTGCCCTGGGACGAGGCCGGCAAGGGCGGCAGTCCCTTCGTCAAGGTGATGCAGGCGCTGGAGATTCCGGGGGCGGCGGGCGTCATCAACTTCATCGTGCTGGTGGCGGCGCTGTCGGCCATGAACAGCCAGCTTTACATCACCACGCGCATGATGTTCAGCCTGTCGCGCGCCGGCCATGCGCCGTCCGCGTTCGGCAAGCTGACGCGCAGCGGCACGCCGCTGAACGCGCTGCTGCTGTCGACCAGCGGCATTGCCATCGCCGCGGTGCTGAACGTGCTGTACCCCGAGACCTCGTTCACGCTGATGATGGCGATTTCGATGTTCGGCGCGCTGTTTACGTGGATGATGATCTTCGTCACCCACTACTGCTTCCGCCGCCGCTGGGCGCGCGAAGGGGGCGGCAAGCTGTCGTTCCGCATGCCGGGCTTTCCGGTGCTGACCCTGCTGGGCGCGGGCGCGATGCTGGCGATCCTGGCCACCACCTACTTCACCAGCGTCTTCAAGATGACGCTGGTGTTCGGTGTGCCTTTCCTGCTGGTGCTGGCCGTGCTTTATCAGCTGCTGTTCCGTCGGCGCGGCGAAGCCGTTGCGCTGACCCCGCGCGGCCAGCGTTCCTGACATAGCTGCGCCCGGTTCAGACGCGGGCCTGAGGCGCAAGCCTCAGGCCCGTATTTCATGGCCGGGCTTCAGGCGCTGGCCAAGGCGGGCGCAGGCTGCTGGGCAGCCTGTTCCTGCGGCCCCGGCGCGAACACGCGCAGCCGGTGGCCGTCGGGATCCAGCGCCACGAAGGTGCGACCGAAATCCATATCGGTGGGCGCCTGCAGGATGGGCAGGCCGCGCAGGCTCCAGTCCAGGTGGCGGCGGTCCAGCGCCTGCGCGTCCGAAACGGTAAAGGCGAGTTCGGTCGCGCCGCCGCGGCCGGCAGCGGCCGGCTCCACGGTATAGCGCGACCACAGGCCCAGCATCAGGCCGGAATCCAGCCTGAACAGTGCGAAGGTGGGGGAGCTTTCGAGGGGCGGACGCTGCAGCAGGGCGCTGTAGAACGCGGCGCTGGCGGCGGGCTTTTCGACGTAGAAAATCACGAAATTGGTGTCTGACATGATGCGCTCCGGGTGGTAGACGCGCTCATCTTAGACAGGGGTGCTGTCAGTTTTTGGCAGTAGCTTTTATCTGCATTTTCATCCGCATTGCTTGGGCGATCGGTCGATCGCGCGCCACTCCTTCAGCAGCGCATGGCGGCGCTTGGGATAACGCTCACCGGGCGTCAGCGTGGCGATGCGATCGGTGCGGAAATGGCGGAAGTCCTGGCGCAGTTCGCACCAGGCCATGACGATGCGCACGCTGTCGAAAAACCCCAGCGCGAACGGCCAGATCACCCGCGCGGAATCGGCGCCCTTGTCGTCGCGGTACGTGATGTCGATCTTCTGTTCGCAGCGTATGGCGTGGCGGATCAGCGACAGGTCCACGCGGTCCACCACCTGCATCGCGCTGGGCCCGACCAGCAGCGGTATCGCATCCAGCCCGTCGCGCATTTCCGCCGGCAGCACCGCGCCGATCTTGGCCAGCGCGTTGCTCGCCGCCTGCGCCAGGCGCGGGTCGGCCCGGTCCGCGACCCAGCGCGTGCCCAGCACCAGCGCCTCGATCTCCTCGGTGCTGAACATCAGCGGCGGCAGCATGAAACCGGGCCGCAGCACGTAGCCCACGCCCGGTTCGCCCTCGATCTCGGCGCCCTGCGATTGCAGGGTGGCGATGTCGCGGTAGAGCGTGCGTATGCTGACGCCCAGGTCGGCGGCCAGTTGGCGGCCGCTGACGGGGCGGCGATGGCAGCGCAAGGTCTGCATCAGGCCCAGGAGGCGTTCGGTGCGGGACATGGGGGCGGGCGGGGATGGAGGATCCATAATGCTGCCACGAAATGGCAGCAGGCGGGGCTCCGTCCGCAGCGGGATTTCAGGCCGGCGGCAGGGCCATCAGCCACTCGTGCACGCGCGCGGCCAGGTCCAGGCTGTTGCGGTCCATCATCAGCATGTGCGAATTGCCGGCGATGCCCAGCTCGGGCAGCGACAGCAAGGTGACGCAGGGATGCCGCCGCGCGAAATCGCGCACCCGCTCGCGCATGCGCGGCCAGCGCGGGTCCGTGTCCATGTTGTCGCCCATGAGGACCAGGGTGGGCGTGCGGTAGCCGGCGTCCAGTTGCGGGATGCTGGCCGGCTCCAGCGCAACCACGGCGCGCACCAGATCGGGCCGGGCGGCGGCCGCGCGGATGCCGAATACGCCCGCCTGCGAATGGCAGATGACGATCATGCGGCCGACCCGCTCCAGCAAGGCCAGATAGCCGCGCAGGACGGCGGCGTCGGTATGCACCCAGCGCGGCACCATCTGCGCGGCCAGCTCGCCGAAGGCTTGCACCGGGAACTGCGTGTTGCCATAGGCGCTGCCGGGGCCGGGGCGCGTGCCCGGGCGGCCGATGCGAAAGCGCGTGTAGCAGTCTTCCTGCGCCTGCACGATGGGGCCTTCCGGCCAGATCTCGGGAACCGGCGCGTAGCCTGAGCGGCCGCGTTCCACGGCATCGCACAGATAGGCGTCCCAGCCGCGGCGCAGGAAGGCATGGAGCCAGCCCTGGCGGCCATCGGGCGTGGTCTCCCACGCCGCGCCGGTCATGCCGCCGCCATGCCAGAAGGCCAGCGGCGGGCGGCCACTGGCCGGCTCGGCCAGGAAGTACTGCGCATACATCTGCTCGACGCGGTAGGTGCCGTTGGGGTCCAGCGCGACGGGCTGGCCGCCTTCGGCCATCACCACCTCGCGCCGCGGCAGGCCCGACAGGCTGACCTCGCGTCCGCCCACGTGGAAGGCGCCCATGTCGCGCAGCCGGATCGGCGCGAGCGCGTCCGATGCGTCGCGGCCGGGTTCGTCCGTCATCATTCGGCCCGGATGCGGTTGGCCTGGATCACGTCTTTCCAGCGCGCGGTCTCGGCCACCACAAAGTCGCCCAGCGCCTGGCGCGGCCCGGCGGCAGTCTCCACGCCCAATTCGCGCATCTTGGCGGCGACCTCCGGCGCCTGCAAGGCGTCGTTGAAGGCTTGGTGCAGCGCGGCCAGCGTGGCGTCCGGCGTGCCGGCCGGCGCCATGATGCCGAACCAGGGCGTGATCAGGAAATCGGCCACGCCGGCTTCGGCGAAGGTCGGCACGTCTGGAATGGCCGGCGCGCGCTTGGCGCTGGCCACGGCCAGCGCCCGCAGCTTGCCCGCGCGGATGTTCGCCAGCGAAGCCGGCAGGTTGTCGAAATACATGTCGACCTGGCCGCCCAGCAGGTCGGCCGCGACCTGACCGGCGCCCTTGTAGGGAATGTGCGCCACATCGATGCCGGTGCGCAGCTTCAGCAATTCGGTGGCCAGGTGGGCCGAGCCGCCCACGCCCGACGAGGCCGAGTTCAGCTTGCCCGGATGGGCGCGGGCGTAGGCCAGCAGCTCAGCCACGGTCTGCGCTGGCACCTTGGGATTGACGACCAGCACGCTGGGCACCGTCCCGATCATGGCGACGGGCGCGAAGTCCTTGACGATGTCGTAGGGAGCGGGCTGGTAGAGCGAGGGCGCGACCGTGCAGCCGAAGGCGCACATCAGCAATGTGTAGCCGTCGGGCGCGGCGCGCGCCACCGCCTGCGTGCCGATATTGCCGCCGGCGCCGGCGCGGTTTTCCACGATCAGAGGCTGGCCCAGACGCTTGGCCAGGCTGTCGCTGAGGATGCGGGCCAGGATGTCGGGCGTGCCGCCGGCGGGGAAGGGCACCACCAGCGTCACGGGACGTTCGGGAAAGCCCGCCGCAGCGGCCGGCTGTGCGGCGCCCAGTAGCAGCGCAGCTCCGGTGAGCGCGGCCGCCATCCAGCGGCGGGGGGAAGCGCGCCAGCGCGCGGCGGTCAGGCCCAGGGGGATCATTGCGGCAGTCTCCGGAAAGTCGGGTCGGGTGCGGAAGGCCCCGATCTGCCGCGGACTGTAGCCAAGGCTGACCGCCTTGCCCAATGCTGGCTGCGCAAGCTGTATATGTCGAAAACGGTATGGAATTTTCAATGCATGCATTTCAGGCATAGTATGGGCGGCATGAGCGACGCCCAATCCTTGCCCTATCTGCGCCGGCTGGACATGAACCTGCTGCTGACGTTCGACGTCCTGATGCGCACTCGCAGCGCCACCGCCAGTTCAGCCCTGCTGCATAAGACGCAGCCCGCCATCAGCCGTGACCTGGCGCGCCTGCGCCGCCGGCTGGAAGATCCCTTGCTGGTGGTGGTGAAGGGCCGATTCATTCCGACGGAGCGGGCGCTGGAACTGCATTCGGCGGTGCATGACGCGCTGGCGCAGATCGAAGCGGCGCTGCGTCCGGCCGAGGCTTTCGACCCGGCCAAGGCCAGCGGCGTGGTCAATATCGGCACCGGCGCGCATAGCGAGATCCTGCTGGCAGCGCCGCTGATCGAACGTCTGCACCGCGCCGCGCCAGGCATCACACTGCGCTTCCAGTCGGTGCACGGAGACTTCGTGCCGGACGATCTGGACGCGGAGCGGTTGGACATGGCCATCGGCCTGTTCGGCAAGGTGCCGGCGCGTTTTCATCGGGATACGCTGCTGAAGGACCGGCGCGTGTGCGTGGTGTCGGCGCGGCATCCCTGGGCAGGCAAGCGCGCGCTGGCGCTGGCGGATCTGCCGTCCATCAAGTGGTTCGCCTTCGCGCACATGTATGGCCGGGAAACCAACTTCGACCGCGCGCTTAAGCCGGATGCCAGCCGGCTGGAATTTTCGGCCTACCTGTCCGGCTTCGGCATCACGCCCTATGTGCTGCTGGACACTGATTACGCCACCACCATGCCGGCCAGCGTGGCGCAGGTGCATGGCCGGCATTTCCCGCTGGCGACGCTGGAACTGCCTGCCAGCCTGCGCAAGATCGAACTGGTGATGGTGTGGCCGCGGCGCCTGCATACGTCGCCGTTGCAGGCCTGGCTGCGCGGGCAGATCCGCGAGGTGCTGCGGGAACGCGTGGACGCTCCCGCAGCCAGTGCGGCTTAGGAACCGACCTTCTTGCCAGTCGCCACGTCGATGGCCGAGCCGTCTTCCAGGCTGACGCGGTAGATCTCGCGCACCACGTTGCCGGCGAAGCCGATCTCGACGATGGACACGTCCTTGAAGGTGGTGTTGATGCCGTCCGGCAGCACGGCGTTGAACTTGTCGGACTCCTGCTTCATGGCGTCCTGCAGGCGCGTGTCGTACATCGCCATGCTGTAGACCAGGGTGGTGTGCGGATTGTGCGCGCGCACTTCCTTGCCGTCCTGCATGATGTTCACGCCGCTCACGCCCATGGTCTTGACCAGGTCTTTCCCGGCGTCGCCCATCTTGGCGTAGACCGGGCCGGTGACGCGCGGCAAGGGGCCGTCGCGCAGCGGCGCCAGGGCGGCGGTGGCGACGGTGTTGTAGCGCATCATGTCCTCGAAGCCCTGGCCGCTCTTGACCACGCCCAGGTCCAGCCACCACGGATGGCCCGCGCCCTTGGCGGCTTCGGTGGGATAGAAATTCTTCAGCGTGACCTGCAGCGGGGCCGGCGGCTTGGGCAGGGCCTTGAGCATGCGGGCGGGCGTTTGCGGGTCGGCGCTGTGGATGTGCACCACCGTCACGTGCGGCATGTTGGGCGTTTCGGCCTCGGTCTTAAGGCCCAGCTTGAGCAGGTCGGCTTTCAGCGTGCCATTGATCTTGGCGTCCAGGATGGCGTTGACGTCCTGTGGCAGACGGTAGACCACGCCATAGGTCGCCTTGTGTTCTCGGAACCCGGTCTGGTCCAGGGCGCTGTTGTCGATGGGGGCGGCGGCATGCGCGCCCGAGGCGGATACGAACAGGCCGAGGGCGGCCAGCTGGAAGACACGCTTGATCATGGAGATTCCTTTTGTTTGTGTAGGCCCGCGAGAGTCATCCGCAGTGTGGCCAGCGCGGATGTAATGCGTATTGCACCAAGCAAAAGAATTCCGATACCAGCCTGCGCATGCCCGATAGCTGGCGGGCGCCGGCTGATATCCGCCTACGCAAAAAAGACGATGGCCACGATGGCGATGCCCAGCAGCAGGTTGATGCCGACCCAGCGGCGTATGCCGCCCATGGCCTGGCCGCCCTGGGGCCAGTCGGATGCGGCGACCGCCGCCCGCAACTGCGGGTAGAGCACGAAGCGGATGTAGGCGTAGATGGCCGTCATGACCAGGCCGCCCGAGGCCATGAGGGTCCAGCTGCGCGGCATGAAGAAGGAGCCGCCCGTCTGCGCGGCCTGGCTGGCTTCCTGGCCGATCATGAGCGCGCCCGAAAACAGGATCAGCACGATGGCCGCCAGCACGGCATTCAGGAATGGCCCCAGCACCGACGCCATCAGCCGCAGCCGGACCGGCGGTTCCAGTTGCGCGGCCGCCGGCCGCAGGAAACAGTGCGCGAACAGCATGCCCCCGACCCAGAGGATCACGGCCAGCAGGTGGATGAATTTGAGCGCGGCATAGAGCATGGGGCAGGCCTGTAGGGAGGAATCCGTCCCCATCATATCGCCGTCAAGCGCGGCGCGCGGACTTGACCGGAATCATGGTTTTGCATTTAGAATGAGATTGATTTCTATTTGTGATTGAAAGTTCAGGGAGCCACCCGTGCCGAATCCCGCGGTCGCCGCCAGCGACAACGTCCAACTGCTGTACCGCGCTCATCACGGATGGCTGCATGGCTGGCTGCGCGCCAAGCTGGGCAACAGCTTCGACGCGGCCGATCTGGCGCAGGACACCTTCGTGCGGGTGCTGCGCCACCGCCATGAACTGGACGCCCTGCGCGAACCGCGCGCCTATCTCACCACCATCGCCAAGCGCCTGCTGCTGAATCACCACCGGCGGCGCTCGGTGGAGCAGGCCTATCTGGAAGCCCTGGCCCTGATGCCAGAGGCGCTGGCGCCCTCGGCCGAACAGCGCCTGATCATCCTGGAAACGCTGCAGGAAATCGACGAGATGCTGGCTGGCCTGTCCCTGCCGGCCCGCCAGGCCTTCCTGATGGCGCAGCTGGAAGGACTGAGCCATGGCGAAATCGCCGCCCGCCTCAACGTGTCGCTGCGCACCGTGCACCGTTACATCGCCAAGGGATTCGAACAATGCATCATGGCGTCGATCTGAGCGCCCAGGCCGAGGCGGCGTCCGAACTGCCCGCCGTCGAACGCAGCGTGGCGCGCGAGGCCGCGCGCTGGCTGCTGCGGCTGAGTTCGGGCCGCGCCACCGACGCCGACCAGCGGGCCTGTGAACTGTGGCGCGCCAGCAAGGCCGAGCACGAGCACGCCTGGCAGCGCGCGCAGCGCGTGAACGAACGCTTCGGCCTGATCCCGGCGGCGCTGGGTATGGCGACCTTGAACCGGCCCGAGCTCAGAAGCCGCCGCGCCGCGCTCAAGACACTGATTGCGCTGGTGGTGGCCGGTCCTGTCGGCTGGGCCGCCTGGCGCGCCGATCCGCTCGACTGGACCGCGGACTACCGCAGCGCGCCGGGCGAGCGGCGCGAAGTGGCGCTGGCGGATGGATCCACGCTGCTGCTGAACACAGCCAGCGCCGTCGACGTGATGTACAGCTCCACGGCTAGCCTGGTGCGCCTGCGCGCCGGCGAGATCGCGGTGCATGCCGTGGCCGACACGGCGCCTGCGCCGCGGCCCTTCGTGGTGCGCACGAGCCAGGGAGACATCGAGGCGCAGTCCTCGCGTTTCTGCGTGCGCCAGGAAGGCGGCCTGTGCCGCGTCAGCGTGCAGGAAGGGCGGGTCCGCGTCGGCAGCGCCGCGCATCCGCGCAGCCTGATCAGCCTGGAAGCTGGCCAACAGAGCAGCCTGACGGACGAGGGTGCATCGCCGCCATCCCCCGCGGACCCGCATGCCAGCGACTGGCAGCGCGGCGTGCTGTACGCCAACCGCATGCGGTTGGACGCCTTTGCCGCCGAACTGGGCCGCTACCGTTCCGGCATGCTGCGTTGCGATCCCGAGGCGGCGCATTTGCGCATCTCGGGCGCGTTCCAGGTGCGCGACACCGATGCGGTCCTGGCGGCACTGCCCGCGACCTTGCCGGTGCAGGTGCGCTACCGCACGCCGTACTGGGTGACGATCACCTTGCGCGCGGCAGCCGAGGCCTGAACCCGCGCTGTTACAAAAAAGTGGAGGGCCAGCTGTCCGATTCGGATTTCACGAGGGTCATGGTCTGTAGAGGCAAACGAATGCCGACACCTTTTGGATCGAAAGGACGACCATGGCTTATCTCCCCGCCGGCCGCGCAAGCGGCTCCCGACCAGCCCGAGGCCTGCAATGCCGCATGACGCATCTAGCCGCCGCCGTGCAGGCCGCCCTGGCGCTGTCCGCGCTGTCCGCCGCCTTGCTGCCCGCAAGCGCCGCGTGGGCGCAATCCGCGCAGCAGACGCAGGCGCGCGGCTATCGCATTCCCGCGGGCACGCTGGCCGAGGCGTTGCCGCGCTTTGCCGACAGCGCGGGCGTGACGGTGCTGTTCGACGCGGCGCTGGTGGGCCAGCGCCGCACGGCGGGGCTCGATGGGGTCTATTCCGTGAATGAGGGCTTTGCGCGCTTGCTGGCGGGCAGCGGCCTAGGCGTGCAGGAGCGCGGCGCCCGCGTCTACGTGTTGCAGGCATTGCCCGCGGATGTGACGCAGTTGGCGCCCGTCCAGGTGGAAGGCGAGGGCGCGCCGGTCGCGCCGGCCTGGGAAACCAGCACCGACCGCAAGCGCCTGGACGAACTTCAAGTCAAGAACTGGAGCGATTTCGGCAAGCGCGCCGAGCCCGGCGTGAGCTTCAACCGCACGACCAACAGCATCAACATCCGCGGCCTGGATCAGGATCGCGTGCTGACGCGCGTGGACGGCATCCGCCTGCCGTGGCTGGACGACGGCGCGCGCGGCCTGAAGGGCGGGCTGGAAGCGGTGGATTTCAACAGCCTGTCGCGGCTGGACATCGTGCGCGGCGCCGACGCCAGCGGCGGCGGTTCCGGCGCGATTTCCGGCACTGCCGACCTGTACACGCTGCAACCGTCGGACCTGCTGACAGACGGCAAGACCTTCGGCGCGCTGGCCAAGACCGACTACGACACGGCCGACAGCAGCTGGGGCGCCAACGCCGCCCTGGCGGGCCAGATCCACAGCAATACGTTCTGGCTGGTGCAGGCGGGCGTACGCAACGGCCATGCCCTGGACAACCGCGGCGACGTGGGCGGCTACGGACCCAAGCGCAGCGAACCCAGCCCGGAAGACTACGACCAGCGCAGCTTCCTGCTGAAGCTGCAGCAGCGCGTCGAAGGCGGCCACCGCTTCGGCCTGACCGGCGAATACTTCAAGCGCAACGCCGACATCGACAATATGTTCGAGCAGGGCGCGGGCACCAGCTATCTGTACGGCGAGAACAGCACCCGCAAGGAAACCGAGCGCCAACGGGTGTCGTTCGATTACTCGTACAAGGCGCCCGGTGCGGACAGCCTGATCGACACGGCCACCGCGGTCGTCTACTGGCAGCGCCTGCAGCTGGACAGCTCGCTGAGCGGCGTGCGCAGCGTCGATTCCCGGGCCTACGCCATACCGGGCGATCCGTTCCGTTACGGCTATCCCAGCGGGCCTTATGGCCGCAGCAACTCCATCCGGCAGACCATGTTCGGCGCCAATGCCGAAGTCACCAAGCGCCTGGCGGGCGCCTCGGTGTCGCAGTTGTGGACCGTAGGCGGGGAGTGGTATGGCAACAAGACCGAGCAGTACTCAAGCGGCTACGACAATTGCCCGGTGATCCGGCCGGGCACGCCGGCGCCCATGGGCCCGCGCCTGTGCGACATGCTGCACACCAACCAGGCCGATGTGCCGCAATCCAAGGGCAATCAATGGGCCCTGTGGGTGCAGGACGAATTCAGCTTCGCCGACGGCCGCTACACCATCATGCCGGCGCTGCGCTATGACCACTACGAACAGAAGCCGCAGTCCACGGCCAGCTACGAAAGCAATCCGAACGCAGGCGCGCTGCCGCCGTCCAACAGCGGCAGCCGTTTCTCGCCCAAGCTGCTGGCCACCTGGAAGGCCGCGGATGAGCTGAGCCTCTACGCGCAATACGCCTACGGCTTCAAGGCGCCCAGCCCGACCCAGCTCTACACCAACTACGGCGGCCCCGGCACCTACCTGCGCGTGGGCAATCCCTATCTGAAGCCCGAAACCAGCAAGGGCTGGGAGCTGGGCGCCAAGATCGGTTCCGATTCCCTGGGCGGCGCGGTATCGTTGTTCGACAACCGCTACCAGAACTTCATCGATGGCGACGTGCCGCTGAACGCGTCCTCGCCCCAGTGGCAGCCGGGCTGGGCCGGACAGTATCCCTTGGGCGTGACCGGCAACGTCAACCGCGCCAAGGTGCGCATCTATGGCGCCGAAGCCAGCGCGCACTGGAAGTTTTCGCCAGGCTGGCGCACCTGGGGCTCGCTGGCGTGGGCCGTGGGCAAGGACGAGAGCACGGGGCAGTACCTGAACTCGGTGGCGCCGCTGAAGGCGGTGCTGGGCCTGGGCTACGGCCGCGACGTGTGGGGCGTGGACGCCATGCTGACTACCGCCCTGAAGCGCGACAAGGTCGAGTATCCCGAGGCCACGGCCACGGCGCGCAATCCCGATTTCCAGGCGCCCGGCTACGGCGTGGTGGACCTGATGGGCTATTGGCGTCCGGCCGCGGTGAAGGGGCTGCAGGTGCAGGCAGGCGTTTTCAATCTGTTCGACAAGAAGTATTGGGAGGCCATCAACGTGCCGACCGCCGGCGCCATCGCCATTCCGCGGCCGGTCGATTGGTACACGGAACCGGGACGCAGCCTGCGCGTCTCACTGACATACCAGTATTGATCCTGACCCGCCGCCGGTCCGGGCAATGCCGGGACGGCGGCGGTCTACGCAAACCTTAGCAACGGCCGGAGGGCCCACGATGAGCAACACCGATTTCATGTCCCGCGCCCAGGAACTGCGCGCTCGCAACGAGGCCCTGGCCGCCTCGCAACCCAAGCTGCGCGCCCGCAACCTGGCGCAATCGCTGGGAGTGTCCGAAGCCGAGTGGGTCGCGGCCGAATGCAGCGGCCTGAAGGCCACCGCCCTGCACGGCACGCCCCAGGAGATCTTCCGCGAACTGGGCACGCTGGGCCCGGTCATGGCGCTGACGCGCAACGACTGGTGTGTGCACGAGCGTCACGGCGTGTATGAGGACATCCAGGCCGACGGTCCGGTAGGCCTGGTGCTGGGGCCGGACATCGACCTGCGCGTTTTCTTCACGGCCTGGAAGTCGGCCTGGGCGGTCGAGCAGGACGGCCGCCACAGCCTGCAGTTCTTCGACGGCGCGGGCGTGGCGGTGCACAAGGTCTACCGCACCGACGCCACCGATGCCGCCGCCTACGATGCCCTGGTCGCCAAGTTCGCGGGCGAGGCGCAATGGCCCGAGACCCAGCCCTATGCGCCCGCCGCCGACGCCGACCGGGTCGAGGACGGCGCGCAATGGCGCGAGGCCTGGCTGGGCATGCAGGACACGCACGAATTCTTCCCCTTGCTGCGCAAGTTCAAGGTGTCGCGCCTGGCCGCCCTGGCGGCCGCGGGCGAGGACCTGGCGCAGCAGGTGCCGGCCGATGCCGTCGAACGCATGCTGGAATCCGCGGCGCAGTCCGGGCTGTCCATCATGTGTTTCGTGGGCAACCGCGGCATGATCCAGATCCATACCGGCCCGGTGCAGCAATTGCGCCGCACCGGCCCCTGGTACAACGTGCTGGACCCCAAGTTCAACCTGCACCTGGACACGACCGCCATCGCGTCCGCCTGGGTGGTGAACAAGCCGACCACGGACGGCTGGGTCACCTCGCTGGAGCTGTATTCCGCCACCGGCGACCTGATCGCGCAGTTCTTCGGCGAGCGCAAGCCCGGCAAGCCGGAGCTGGCGCAATGGCGCGAACTGATGATCAGCCTGTGCAGCGTGCCGCTGGCCGCCTGAGCCCATAAGGACGTAGCGATGAAAAAATGGTTGGCAATGGCGGCGGGCTGGGCAATCGCGCTCGGCGCGTACGCGGCGCCGCCCGCCCGGGTGGTGACCCTGGGCGGCACCGTGACCGAGATCGTGTATCAGCTGGGGCAGGGCGACAAGCTGGTGGGAGACGATCTCTCCAGCCTCTATCCCGAGGCCGCGACCAAGCTGCCGCGCGTCGGCTACTACCGTTCGGTACCGGTGGAAGGCGTCTTGTCGCTCAAGCCCGATCTGGTGCTGGCTTCCGAGCAGGCCGGGCCGCCGGACGCGCTCAAGCGCCTGGCGGATGTCGGCGTGCGCGTCGTCACCGTGTCGGACGCGCCGTCGGTGGATTCGCTCAAGTCACGCATCCGCGGCATTGCCGATGCGCTGGGCGTGGCGCCGGCGGGCGAACGCATGGTGGAAGACGTCACGCGCGAGCTCGCGCGCGCCGAGGCGGTACCCGCGACGCGCGCGCGGGCGCTGCTGCTGATCAATCGCACAGGCTCGCCGCAAGGCGCCGGCCGCGACACCGCCGCCAACGAAGTCATGCATCTGGCGGGGCTGGTGAACGTGCTGCAAGACCAGCATGGCTACAAGCCCTTGTCGGCCGAGGCCATGGGGGCGCTGGCGCCCGACCTGATCATCGTGACGCAGGCATCGCTGGACGCCGGCGGCGGCATGGACGCCTTCCTGCGCATGCCTGGCATCGCATCCACCCAGGCGGCCGCGAAGCGGCGCGTCGTCGTGATGGACGACCTGCTCATCCTGGGCATGGGACCGCGCCTGCCGCTGGCGCTGACCCAGCTCAAGCAGGAGGTTGCGCATGTCATGGCGCGTTAGCGCGCCGCTGGCGTTGGGCCTGCTGGCAGCGGCCCTGATGCTGGCCGTGGTGGCCGCCACCGCCAACGGCGCGGTGGCGATCCCCTTGCGCGAGCTGCCGTCCCTGCTGTGGGGCGCGCCCACGCCGGAGACTGCCCTGTGGCGCAATGTGCTGATCGACATCCGCTTGCCGCGCGTGCTGTTCGCGCTGGTGGCGGGCGCGGGCCTGGCGGTGTCCGGCGCGGCCATGCAGGCGCTGTTCCGCAATCCGCTGGCCGAACCCGGCCTGATCGGCATCTCGGCGGGCGGCGCGCTGGGGGCGGTGGCCGCCATCGTGCTGACGTCCGGCGGCTTCTGGATCACCGCGCCTGCCGCCTTCGCCGGCAGCCTGCTGGCCACGCTTTGCGCCTACGCGGTGGGCCGGCGCGTGCCGGGCGTGGCGGGCCTGTTGCTGGCAGGCGTGGCCATCACGGCCATGGCGTTCAGCCTGATCGGCCTGTTCACCTTCGTCGCCACCGACGCGCAGCTGCGCGACCTGACGTTCTGGAACATGGGCAGCCTGGGCGGCGCGAACTGGAAGGTGCTGGCCTTCCTGGGACCCTGGGTGCTGCTGGTGAGCCTGTGGCTGATGAGCCAGTGGCGCGTCATGAACGCGCTGCTGCTGGGCGAGCGCGAGGCCCAGCATTTGGGCTACACGCTCAAGCGCGTGCGGGCCAGGCTGGTGCTGGCCAGCGCGCTCATCGTCGGGCCCCTGGTCGCCGCCACGGGCACCATTGTCTTCGTCGGCCTGGTGGTGCCGCACCTGGTGCGCATGACACTGGGCGCCAATCACCGCTGGCTGCTGCCTGCGACCATCCTGGCCGGCGGCCTGGCGCTGATCCTCGCGGATTGGCTGGCGCGTACCGTGGTGGTGCCGGCGGAGCTGCCTATCGGCCTGGTGACGGGCCTGGTGGGCGGGCCGTTCTTTCTGTGGCTACTGGCGCGCGGACGGAGGATAGGATGACGCTAACCGCGCAAAACGTGACGGTGAATCGCGGCGCAGCGCGCATTCTCACCGATGTATCGCTGGACATTCGTCCGGGAGAAGTCGTGGGCCTGCTGGGGGCCAACGGCGCCGGAAAATCCACCTTGCTGGGCGTGTTGTCAGCGGAATTGCCTGCCGATGCGGGCCAGCTGAGTCTGGGCGAAACCTCGCTTGCCGCCATGCCGCACCGGCAGCAGGCGCGCCGCCGCGCCGTGCTGCCGCAAAAGCCGGGGCTGACCTTCGACCTGAGCGTGCGCGAGGTGGTCGCCATGGGCGCCTATCCGTTCCCGGAGTTGGCGCCATCCGTGGTGGACGCGCTGGTGACGCAAACGCTGGGCGAGGCCGACGCCGCGCATCTTGCCGGGCGGCGCTATCCCGAGCTGTCCGGCGGCGAACAGCAGCGCGTCCAGTTCGCCCGCGTACTGGTTCAATGCCATGCCGCGCGCGAACGCGACGAGCCGCGCTACCTCTTGCTGGACGAACCCACCGCCAGCCTGGATCCCAAGCACCAGGGCGACCTGCTGCGGCGCTCCTGGGAGCTGGCCCATGCCGGCAATACGGGTGTACTGGTGATCCTGCACGACATGAATCTGGCCGCCCGCTGGTGCGACCGCCTGCTGCTGCTCAGCGGCGGACGCGGCATCGCCCAGGGGACGCCGGCAGAGGTCCTGACGCCGGCCAATCTGTATCTGGCCTACGGTATCGACGCGCAGGTGATCGCGCATCCCCTGCAGGCCGGCCGCCTGCTGGTGCTGATGGCGTGACTCGGGCTGTGGGGCCGGTAAAATAGGCGTTACGCTGGTATTCGCCTTTTTCAACATTTACCCAACAGGACCCCGTGTCATGCCTACTTTTGACGTCGTCTCCGAAGTCGACAAACACGAACTCTCCAACGCTGTCGATCAAGCCAACCGCGAACTGGCCACCCGCTTCGATTTCAAGGGCACCGACGCCAAGTTCGAGCTCGACGAATTTGTCGTGACCCAGGTCGCTTCCAGCGCCTTCCAGCTCAAGCAGATGCTGGACATCCTGCGCGGCCGCCTGTCGGCCCGCGGCATCGATGTGCGCTGCCTGGACGTGGCCGATCCCCTTGAAAACCTGGGTGGCGCCCGCCAGAAGGTCACCATCAAGCAAGGCATCGAGCAGCCGGTGGCCAAGAAGCTCATCGCCGCCATCAAGAACGCCAAGCTCAAGGTGGAATCGCAGATCAACGGCGACAAGCTGCGCATCAGCGGCAAGAAGCGCGACGACCTGCAGACCGCCATCGCGCTGCTGAAGAAGACCGACGTCGACCTGCCGCTGCAGTTCGAAAACTTCCGCGACTGATCCGCCCCGCGCCAGGGTGCCGCGCACCCTGCGGACCTGGAGGGGCCATGGGACATTCCAACGAGTTGCAGCTGGTCGTCGAACTGGTGCGCGCCGGCGGCATGTCCGCCGCCGCCCGCGAGCTGGGCGTCACGCCGGCCGCGGTCAGCAAGCGGCTGGCCCAGATCGAGGCGCGGCTGGGCGTGCGGCTGGTCAATCGCAGCACGCGACGCCTGAGCCTGACCGCGGAAGGCGAGGTCTACCTGGAGAACGCCCGCCGCATCCTGGGCGAGATCGAAGACCTGGACCAGTTGATCGCCAGCCGCCAGGACAGTCCGCGCGGCCTGCTCAAGATCAACGCGCCGCTGGGTTTCGGCCGCAGCTACATCGCGCCCGCGATTGCGGAGTTCGCTCGGAAATATCCCGAGGTGTCGCTGCAATTGCAGCTGACCGACAGCCCGGCCGACTTCGTGCAGGACGCCGTCGATGTGGCCGTGCGCTTCGGCGACCTGCCCGACACCCGCCTCATCGCCCGCAAGATCGCGCCTAACCGGCGCCTGGTCTGCGCGTCGCCGGGCTACCTGAAGGCCCACGGAGTGCCTGCCACGCCGCACGACCTGGCGCGGCACCAGTGCATCGTGCTGCGGCAGAATGAAGCCGCGTACGGCCTGTGGCGTTTCACCAAGGGACGCCGCAGCGAGACCGTGAAGGTGCGCGGCAACCTCAGCAGCAATGACGGGGAAGTGACGCTGACCTGGGGCCTGGCCGGCCTGGGCATCCTGCAGCGCGCCGAATGGGATCTGGCGCGCTATCTGCGCAGCGGCAGGCTGGTGCAGGTGCTGGAAGACTACGCCTTGCCGCAAGCCGACATCTACGCTGTCTTTCCGGAACGGCACCACCTGTCGGCCAAGGTGCGCGTGTTCGTGGACTTCCTGGTGGCGTATTTCCGCAAGGGCGCGGAAGACCAGTGGTGAACCCGGGCCGCGCTCAGGCCGTCCACAGGTGCTGCGCCGCGTAGGCGCGCCAAGGCCGCCAGGTTTCGGCGCGGGCCAGCAATTGCGCCGGGGTATAGGTCCGCGCTTCCAGTCTTTCGAGTCCGCGGATCAGGCCGATGTCGGCGGACGGAAACGCGTCCGGCTCGCGCAACTGGCGCAGCGCGATGTATTGCGCCGTCCATTCGCCCACGCCGCGTATCGTGCGCAGCCGGCGCACTGCGTCTTCCAGGCCGCCGGCGGCATCGAACAGATGCTTGTCCGCCACTGCCGCCGCGGCGACCGCCGACAAGGTGGCCGCGCGGCTGCGCGGCATGCCCAGCGACGCAAGCTCGGCCGGCGCCACGGCTTCAGGCAAGGGGAACACATGGGTCAGCACGCCTTCGGGACGGGTCATGGCGGCGCCGTGCGCGGCCACCAGCTTGCCGGCCAGGCGTATGGCCGCAGCCACCGTGATCTGCTGCCCCAGCACGGCGCGCATGGCCAGCTCGAAGCCGTCCCAGGCGCCAGGCACGCGCAGGCCGGGCCGCGCGCGGATCAGTTCGGTCATGACGGGATCGCTGGCGAACTGCGCGGCGATGGCGACCGGATCGCTGGCCAGATCGAAGACGCGGCGCAGGCGCGCGATGATGGCCGGCAGCGCTTGCAGCCGGGGAAAGCGCACCGTGGCCTCGAGCGCATCGCCGCGGCCCGGGCGCACCGTCACCGTGCCCTGGCAGCCGTCCAGCAGGACAGTGCGCGCATAGCTGTCGTCCGTGACGTGTTCGATGCCGGGAATCGCGCGCAGCCGCAGGAAAGCCAGCATGGCGTCCCAGTCGTAGGGCGGGCGGTAGCGCAGCAGCAACTTGATCTCGCCCTCCTGCGCCGCGGAAACTTCCGGCTTGCCGGAGCGCCGCAGTTCGCCCGGGGCGCGCGCGAACAGGTCATGGAAGATCTCGTTGAAGCGGCGGATGCTGCCAAAGCCCGACGCGAAAGCGATCTCCGCCATCGGCAGCCGGGTTTCGTGGATCAGCTGCTTGGCCAGCAGCACGCGCCGCGTCTGGGCCACGGCCACGGGCGAGGCGCCCAGGTGCTGGCGGAACTGGCGCCGCAACTGGCGTTCGCCCACGCCCAGGCGCTGCGCCAGCGCGTCCACCCCGTCCTCGTCCAGCGCGCCCAGTTCGATCAGTTGCAGCGCGCGCGCCACGCTGTCGGGCAGTTCATGCCCGGGTCCGACTTCCGGCGCGGTCTCGGGTCGGCAGCGCAGGCAGGGGTGATAGCCGGCTTCCTGCGCCGCCGCCGCGGTGGCGTAGAACGTGACGTTCTTCGACAATGGCGTGCGCGCGGGGCAGACCGGGCGGCAATAGATGCGCGTGGTCTTCACTGCCGTGAAGAAGCGGCCGTCGTAACGGGAGTCGCGCACTTGGATGGCGCTGTAGCAGGCGTCGTGGTTCAGGTCCATGGAATCATGCTAACGCCGCGGCGGGCGTCGGATCTAGCGGTTTTCGGACAGTGTTGTGGATGCGGCATTCCTGTCCGAAAACCGCCAGCGCATGGCTCGCTCCCCCGCCTATATTGTTTGCGTCGATCATCGCAGGAGGCCATCCCATGCCAGCCCGTACCCAGACATTTCTGCTTGAACGCGTACCCACGCCCATCGGCCTGATGCTGGTCCTGAGCGACGAGCAGCGGCGCCTGCGGGCGGTCGACTGGGAGGACTACGAAGCGCGCATGCATCTGTTGCTGCGCAGGCAGTACCGCCATCAGAACGTGGAGCTGCGCGATGCGGCCCAGGCCTCGCCCGCGCGGCGCGCGCTGCTGGATTACTTCGACGGCGACGTGCGCGCCATCGACGCGCTGGATGTGGCCACGGGCGGCACGGACTTCCAGCGGGAAGTGTGGCGGGCGTTGCGCGAAGTGTCGGGCGGCCAGTCGATCAGCTATGGCGCGCTGGCGCATCGCATTGCGCGTCCCGCAGCCGTGCGAGCGGTGGGCGCGGCCAATGGGGCGAATCCCATAGGCATCGTCGTGCCTTGCCACCGCATCGTGGGCGCTGACGCCGCCCTGACCGGTTACGGCGGCGGACTGCACCGCAAGCGCTGGCTGCTGGATCACGAGCAGAGATGGCTTGAAAATTCTTGTGACAGGGTTGAATAGATTTGTAGCTTGTTAAGCATCTGATGGGCATATCATGCGTCCCCTTCAGAGCAACCCGCAACAGGAAACAAAGATGTTTATGCCGCGCCCCTTGCGCATGTCCGCAGTTCTGGCCGTCACGCTGGCGCTCGCCGCGTGCGGCGACGATAGCGCCAAGAAGGAAGCGAAAGCGCCCGAGGCGGCCACCGCCCAGGCCGAGATCACCAAGTACAACCAGTACGTCGACACCGCCAACAGCATTTCCACGACTTTCGAGCAGGCGCTGGAACGCTACGAGGCCTATGCCGTCCCGGCGCTGAAGGAAGGCAAGCCGCTCAAGGATTTTGTCATCAGCAATGATTCGACGATCCAGCGCACCAAGGAGAAGCTCGACCGCGCGCTGGCGATGACGACGCCCATCGCCGAGATCGACGGGCCGGCCAAGGAATTCTCGGATGCGTTGGGCAAGCTGGCGCCGCTGAGCCACGAACTGCAGAACTATGCCGCAGCCAAGACCTTCCTGTCCGACAACGGCGCGCTGGCGCGCGAGAAGAGTCCGGCCTATGTCGCGGCGCTGACCGAAGTCGTGAAGGCGGAGAACGGCTTCTACCGCGGCATCTCCATCAAGGACACGGCCAACACCAAGGAAGCCTTCGAGAAAGCCAAGAAGGACACGGTCGCCTACTACCGCGCCGGCATGGTCTATTACGGCAAGGCCACGATGGACAAGGCCTCGGGCGTGTTTGAGGGCAAGGGCCTGGGCGCCGACCAGGACGCGTTCAAGCAGGAGCTGGACAAGATGAACGAAATGGCGCTGGGCTTCGACAAGAAGACGCGTGAAGCCGACGCCAAGGGCTGCTCCGGCATGATGATGAACGTCAACGGCTTCCTGGCCTCCGGCCGCAAGATCCTGGAACACACCAACAATGGCCGCTACAAGGAAGACGCCGCGCGCACCGGCGCGTTCAAGATGATGCGTCCCACCATCGAAGACGACGCCAACAGCCTGCGCCAGAACTTCAACAACCTGATCTCCGACCTGAACATCGGCCGCTGCTGATCGCAGCGCGCCCGCGGCTGGTTCATGGCCGCAACCTGACACAGCGCCCCATGCGGGCGCTTTTTTTTCATGTGCGTCAGGTTTCTCGGTCTGCCACCTTCAACTCCAGGTAAAAGATGTTGTGAATTCCACGGCGCCCGCAGGCCGCGGGCCTCAGTACAGTGCCGACAGCATCTCACCAGCAAGGAGCCCAGTCGGCACATGAAGACCTATCGCATCGCAACCATCCCCGGCGACGGCATCGGCAAGGAAGTAATACCCGCCGGACAGCGCATCATGCAGGAACTGGCCCGGGACGGCGGCCTGAGTTTCGAGTTCGAGGATTTCGACTGGGGCGGCGACTACTACCGCAAGCACGGCGTGATGATGCCGGCCGACGGCCTGGATGCGCTGCGCGGCAAGGACGCCATCCTGTTTGGTTCTGCCGGTGATCCGCACATCCCCGACCACATCACCCTGTGGGGCTTGCGGCTGAAGATCTGCCAGGGCTTCGACCAGTACGCCAATGTGCGTCCGACGCGCATCCTGCCGGGCATCGACGCGCCGCTCAAGCGCTGCGCGCCGGGACAGCTGGATTGGGTCATCGTGCGCGAGAACTCCGAAGGCGAATACTCCGGCGTGGGCGGCCGGGTCCACCAGGGCCATCCGCTGGAAGCCGCGACCGACGTGTCCATCATGACCCGCGCGGGCGTCGAACGCATTCTGCGCTTCGCCTTCAAGCTGGCGCAATCCCGTCCGCGCAAGTTGCTGACGGTAGTCACCAAGTCCAATGCGCAGCGCCACGCCATGGTCATGTGGGATGAGATCGCCATGGAGGTGAGCCGCGAGTTCCCGGACGTGACCTGGGACAAGGAACTGGTCGACGCGGCCACCGCCCGCATGGTGAACCGCCCCGCCTCGCTGGACACCATCGTCGCCACCAACCTGCACGCCGACATCCTGAGCGACCTGGCGGCGGCGCTGGCCGGCAGCCTGGGTATCGCGCCCACCGGCAACATCGACCCGGAACGCCGCTATCCCTCCATGTTCGAACCCATCCACGGATCGGCTTTCGACATCATGGGCAAGGGCCTGGCGAACCCGGTCGGCACCTTCTTGTCCGTGGTCATGCTGCTGGAGCACCTGGGCGAAACGCAGGCCGCCGCGCGGCTGATGCAGGCGATCGAAAGCGTGACTGCCGATCCTTCTCTGCACACGGGCGACCTGGGCGGAACCGCCACCACGGAGCAAGTCACGGCGGCCGTGTGCGCGAAGCTGGCGGCTGCGGACAGGGCCAAGGCCGCATAGGCGAAGCAAACCCGAAGCGGGATCGGGGCGCAAGACCCCAGGCCCGCTGCGGGATCCACGAGAACAAGCGAATTCCATTCGTACCGAGGAGACAAGCATGCACAAGAGAACGAACCCTGCGCGCATCCTGGCGCTGGCCTGCCTGGCGGGCCTGTCCTTCGCCGGCGGCGCGCAGGCGCAGGGCTATCCGGCCCGGCCCGTGAACCTGGTCGTGCCGTTTCCGGCCGGCGGCACCACCGACGTGCTGGCGCGCGCGCTGGGCCAGGAGCTGGCCAAGAGCCTGGGCCAGCCGGTGGTGGTGGAGAACAAGCCAGGCGCGGGCTCGACCCTGGGCGCGGACTACGTGGCCAAGGCCGCGCCCGACGGCTACACGCTGCTGATGGGTGCCGTGCACCACACCATCGCGACCAGCGTCTATAAGAGCCTGCATTACGACTTCCAGAAGGATTTCGCGCCGGTGACCACGGTGGCCTTGGTGCCCAACGTGCTGGTGGTCAATCCCAAGCTGCCGGCGCAGGACGTGAAGTCCTTGCTGAAGCTGGCGCAAGGCCAGCCGGGCAAGCTGACCTATGGCTCGAACGGCATGGGCACGGGGCAACACCTGATTGGCGCGCAGTTCGAAAAGGAAGGGCATGTGCAGTTGCTGCACGTGCCCTACAAGGGCAGCGGGCCGCTCACCACCGACCTGCTGGGCGGCCAGATCGACATGTCCTTCGACACGGTGACGCCGGTGCTGGCACACATCCAGAGTGGCAAGCTGCGCGCGCTGGCTGTCACCACCAATCAGCGTTCGGCCGCGTTGCCCGATGTGCCGACCATGGAGGAGGCCGGTCTGAAGCCCTTCAACATGGGGACCTGGTTTGGCGTGCTGGCGCCGGCGGCCACGCCTGCGGACGTGGTCGGGCGCCTGAATGCCGAGATGGTCAAGATCATCCGTTCGCCCGACTTCTCGCGGCGGATGGCCGAGATCGGCGCTGTGCCTATCGGCGATACGCCAGCCGAGATGAAGGCGCGCATCGGCACGGATACCGAGAACTACGCCAAGCTGGTCAAGGACGCCAAGGTCGCGATCAACTGAGCGCGGCGTTCGTTCAGGCGCGGATCCAGCCGCGCGCGATCGGCAGGGCCAGGACCTTGCGGTACAGCCCCTGCGTCAGGCCCGTTAGCGGTTCGCCGCAGCGGCGCCACACCATTGCGGTCAGCGCGGCGGCCACCGGCGCCAGCAGGAGTCCGCCCAGGATGTCCAGCGGGAAATGCACGCCCAGGTAGACGCGGGAAGCGCCCACCAGCACGGCCGCGGCCAGCGCCAGCCAGCCCCAGCCGGCCCAGCGCCGGTCATAGATCAGCGCGAACGCCAGCGTGGCGATGATGATGGTGTGGTTGCTGGGAAACGACGACGTCGCCTTGTGCGGGAAGAAGGCGTGTCCCAGGCCGATGACGAAGGGCCGCGCATGCGGCCACAGCGCGCCGCACAGGTAGCTTGCGAACAGCGCCACGGCGATGCTGGCCAGCGTCTTCAGCGCGACCTCGCGCTGCGGCCGGCCGCCCCACAGCCACAGGGCGGCCAACACGACCGGCACCAGCAGGATCAGCCGGTTCGCCACCAGCATGGCGGCGTGGATCTGCCAAACCGGAGTGGCCGGGTCGGCGTTGATCGAGAGAAAAAGGGACTGGTTGAGGCTTTCAAGGGAATTCATGACTTGTCATCGCGGCGTAATGAAACGATTGCCGCGATGGTAATGATCCCAGCCGTCAGTCCGCTTACAAAAGGCCGCGGACTGCGTCCTTTTACTTCTGGATGCGTTTGCCCTGCGCGTCGATCACGGCTTCGCCGTCTTCCTTGGCGAAGGCGCCTTGCTGCGGGGCGGGCAGGATGTCCAGCACCAGTTCCGACGGGCGGCACAGGCGCGCGCCCAGCGGCGTAGCGACAAAGGGGCGGTTCAGCAGGATGGGGTGCTGCTCGATCGCGTCCAGCAGCGCGTCGTCCGAGAGGGAAGCGTCGTCCAGGCCCAGTTCCAGGTAAGGCGTGCCTTTCTCGCGCAGGGCCTCGCGCACGCTGACGCCGGCCTTCTTGAAGAGTGCCTTCAAGGTGGCGCGCGAGGGCGGCGTTTCCAGGTACAGCACGACCTCCGGTTCGATGCCGGCGTTGCGGATCATGGCCAGGGTGTTGCGCGAGGTGCCGCACTTGGGGTTGTGATAGATGGTTACGTCGGACATGGAAGCTCCTCTTTCCGGTAGATCGTCATGCAAGGCTGTGAGCATAGTGCATCCGCGCCGGCGCTTCAGGCCCGCAGCTTCTTGCCCAGCCGCCGCCAGCCTATCACCGCGCCGGTCAGGCTGAGCGCCGCGCCGCCCAGGCTCAGGAACACCAGGAGGGCGTCCCACAGCGGACGGCGCGACAAGAGGCCGGTCCAGTCCCAGCTATGCAGAAAGGCAAACAGCCAGCGGCTGGTGCGCGAACCGCTGTCCTGCCGGCTCACGATCTGTCCCGTGCGCGGGTCCAGATAGACCCAGGTCGCCTGCGGATCGTCATAGATCAGCCGCCATACGGGTAGCGGCTTCTCGACATGGCCAAGCATCGCGTGCTCGTCGCGGGCGTAGTAATAGAAGTCGTAGGCCTGCAGCGTTTCGGCGCTGGCGAGCCGGGCGCCGGGGACCAGCCGGGCGGCGGCGGCGCGCAGGGCCGCCGGGTCGAACGTGTAGGGCTGCGCGTTGCCGGCCGACAGCACCAGCGGGGCGCCTGCGGCGCTGCGCGCCAGCACCACGTCCTGGCCGTCGGCGCGGGCCCAGCGCAATTCGCGCGGGGCGGCGGGCAGGGCTGCGATCAGTTCCCCGGGCGTGGCCAGCGTGTTCCCGGGCGCGCCGGCATAGGCTCCCTGGGCCAAGGGCGGCGCTCCGCTGCTGAACAGCTTCCACGGATTCATCGACATCAGTCCGCTGAAGATCCAGGTGATGGTGATGGCCGCGAACAGCAGGCCGCTCAGGTGGTGCCAGCGCATCATGTTTTCGCGGTAGGGCGAACGGCTGCCGCTGGCATAGGGCCGCGAAAAGCGCCAGCGCAGGATGCCGACCACCGTGCCCGTCACGGCCAGCAGCACGCCGGCGACCGACAGCCACACCACGATGTCGTGCCACCAACCGTCCAGCGCATTGCCGCGGAACGGATACAGCCAGTGGATCCAGGCGCCCGCGTAGTTCCAGACGCGTTCGGCGCGGGTGGCGTCCAGCACCACCATGCCCGTGGCGGACGAGATGTAGAGCCGCGTATGCGCGGGATCGTCCAGGTCCACCCGGTGCAGCGGCCGGTCGGGGCCGAGCGCGCGTGAATGGGTGTAGGCGTCTTCGTCCACGGTGCCCAGGTAGCGGGCGGCATACTGGCCTGCCGACCAGGCACGGGCCGTGGCCAGCGCGGTCGCGCCATCGGCCGGGGGCAACAGAGCGCCGCTGGCGGCGTCCACCATCCTGGGCGCGCGGCGCGCCTCGCCGGGAATCACGTAGACCGGCGCGCCGCCGCGGGCGGCGGCCAGCGCCATGCCGGCGGCGTCCTTGGCGCCCGCCGCCGCCAGCGCCTGCGCGGGTGTGACACTGATCGCCCCGGAATCCAGCGCGGGCAAGTGCGTCAGGCGTTCCTGCGGCGTGAGCTTGGGATAGCCCACGTACATCATCACCACGCCGGAGATGAACCACATGGCGAAGAACAGGCACAGCACGATGCCCGCCCAGCGATGGATCAGGTACAGCCAGCGCTTGGCGCGCGCCGACAGCGGCGGCCCGGCGCGATGGCGGGCGGAGGAGGGTAGCGTCGTGTTCATGGCGGTCTGTCCTGGCGCGCCGCTCAGAAGCGGGCCTGCAAGGTGAGCTCGAACGAGCGGGGCGCGCCCAGGTAGTACATGGTCGGCGTCGCGTTCGCGGCATAGACCTTGTCGGTCAGGTTGCGCACGCGCGCCGTCACGCTGAGGTTGCGGTTGATCCGGTGCGACAGCGCCGCGTCGAACACGGTGTAGGACGGCGTCCAGACGCTGTTGGCGGCATCCGCGTACATGCGGCCCACGTAGCGCGCGGCCATGCTGGCGGTCCAGTCGGGCAGGAAGGCATAGTCCAGCCAGACGTTGGCCAGGCGGCGCGGAGTGTTGGTGGGCACGTTGCCGTTGCGCGAGACCGCCACGCCGCCCACGGACTGCGAGAAGTCGTCGTACTTGGGATCGACGAAGGCGACATTGCCCTGCAGGGATAGCTGGGAGGTCAGCTGCAGGCCGCCGGCAAGCTCGATGCCGCGCGCCGATTGCGCGCCCACGGGCACGCTGACGCCGGGATTGTTAGGGTCCGAGGTCGCCATGTTCTTGCGCTTGATCTCGTAGAGCGCCACGGTGGCTGAACCGCGGCCGTCCCAGAAGTTGAACTTGCCGCCCACCTCGGCCTGCCTGCCGGTGGTGAGCTTGTCATTGTTCAGCACGTCGGCGAACGAGGCGGTGGCCAGGATGCCCGAGGGAGGATCGGCCGCGGTGGCGTACTGCGCGTACAGCGAGGCCTCCGGACTCAGCTCCCAGTTCACGCCCAGCCGTCCGGTCAGCGGCGAGTAGCTGCGCTGCGCGCTGGCGGGCGAGGCGGCGGTGACGGCGCGGCGATTGGTCAGGTCCATGTCGATGAAGTCCTTGCGCAATGCCGACACGATGGCCACGCCCGGCAGCACCGTGGTGCGGTTCTCCATCGTCAGCGCCAGCGTGCGGATGCGGTTGTCGCGGTCGGCGACGTGGCCGCGCTTCATGCCGGGGATGTCGTAGAAATCGCCGGCCGAAAAGTCGTAGGGATCCACTGCGTCGACCTGGCCGGGCAGGCTGGTCGGATAGCGCGTGATCTTGTTCTGGCTGACGTCCACGCCGAAGGACCAGTCGCTGGGCAGGCCGGCCAGGGTGGAGCGGTACAGGCCCTCGACGCGGTTGCCTATCAGGCTTTGTTCGTGCCGTTGCAACAGCGCTCCGGAACGCAGCACCAGGCTGTTGCCCGCGTTCAGGCGGTAGTTCTCCAGATTGCGGTAATCGCGCTCGGCGCGATAGTAGTAGAGCGTGTTCTTGAAGGTCAGATTGGAGCCGGCGCGCCATTCGGTCAGGGACCGCGCCCACAGCACCGACTGCTCGTACAGGCCATCGTTGACGTTGTAGTTCTTGAAGCGCGTGCCATCCAGGATGCGGCCCGTGCCTTGCACCACGCCGTTGGCGTCGGTTTTCAGCGGCGTGCCCCAGTAGGGCCGGTCCACCTGTTCGCGCTGGTACTCGAAGGCAAAGGTCTGGGTCACGTCGGCGCCCAGATCGGACAGTAGCGAGGCGGCCACCTGGCTGGCGCGGGAATGGTTGCCGTCGACCCAGCCGTGGCTGGAGCCGGTGTTGGCATCGATGCGCAGATAGTGGCCGCGGCCGCCGGGCTCGCCCGCCAGTTGCTGGTTCAGCCCCACCGACAGTTGGCGGCTGTCGAACGAACCCACGCGCAGCTGGCCGTCGTAGAAGGTGTCGCGTTCGGGCAGCTTGGTGACGTAGTTGATGGCGCCGCCGACCGCGCCCGCGCCGAACAGGAAGGTGGAGGGACCGCCGATCGCTTCGACCCGGTCGTAGATCCAGCTATCCACCGGCCGCGCCGCGATCGAGTCGTACTGCACGGAAATGCCGTTAAACAGTTGCGAGACCTGGCCGCCGGAGAATCCGCGGTAGCTGACCGCGCCCGCGTTGCCTGGCGGCGAGGCGTTGTCCACGCCGGGGATGCCGCGGGCGATCTCCTGCGTGTTCAAGGATCCGCGCGCCTCGATCTGTTCGCGCGAGATCACGGTGACGCTGGCTGGCGTTTCACGCAGGGTCAGGCCCAGCCGGCTGCCCGTGCTGTCGCGCACGTTCAGGTCGATGGGGCCGTTGGGCGCGGGCTCTTCGGAGGCGGCGCCGTGCACGGTGGTGGGCGCCAGGGTGGGCACGGCGGGTTCCGTGGTCAGGGCCTGGGCGGAGCCGCTGGCGAGCGCGCCCAGCAGCAGGGTGTAGGTCGTGGTCTTCTTCATGTCTGGAACCGGTGGTCCGGCCTGCGCGCTCGGCGGCCCTCGCAAAGCGGGCGGGGCTGGCCGGGGCGCATGAGCCTGAATGACGGCACGCATCCGGACGCGCCGGGAGGCGCGGACGGAACGTGGCGGCGGGATAACAGCGGTGGACGCAAACCGGCCGCCGTCAGGCGGCGGGGCGCGCCGGCTCAGACCGCGGGCGGTGCGCGCGGCTGGGCCGCGCTCCAGGCATGAAGAGGATGGGCCGCGAGGAAGAACAGCGGCGGATACGTGATGGTGCGGCCGAGAGGGGCTGGCACGACGGGAACGGGCGCGGGCAGAATGCCCACGTCAGCGTTGGGGTTGCGGCAAAGCGGGCAATGATGGCTGTCGCCGTGATCGTCCGCCTGGGTGCCGTCATTGCTGCCGCCCGGCACCTCCAGGGTCAGGGATGCTTGCCCCGCGCCTTCGCTGGTGCAGAAGTCGACGCTGATGCGATGGGCGTTGTGGCTGGCCGGAGACAGGCTCAGTGCATGCGCCAGCGACGGCGCCAACGACGCCCACAGGATCGCGACGAGCGCAATCCACACGGCGGGGCGGGTCAGGTAGGCAGCGGAGCACATGGCGCCCGATTATATCGGAGCAGATGGGGCTGCCGTCCAGCGTTTGCCAGGAATAATCGAGGTCCGGCGCGGACCCTAAACCGACAGATGCCGCCGCACATCCTCGCCGTCGATGGCGTCGCGGTCGCCGCGCGCCACCACGACGCCGCGCGACAGCACCACGAACTGATCCGCCAGTTCGCGAGCGAAGTCGAAGTACTGTTCGCACAGCAGGATGGCGATGTCGCCGCGCTGGCGCAGCATGTGGATGACTCGGGCGATGTCCTTGATGATGGACGGCTGTATGCCTTCGGTGGGCTCGTCCAGGATGATGAGCTTGGGCTCGGCCACCAGAGCGCGGGCGATGGCCAGCTGTTGCTGCTGTCCGCCGGACAGGTCGCCGCCGCGGCGCGACAGCATGGTCCGCAGCACGGGGAACAGCTCGTACACCTCTTCCTTGATGCGGCGCGCGCGCGCCGCCGGCTTGGTCGCCATGCCCATCAGGATGTTCTCTTCCACCGTCAAGCGGGCGAAGATGTCACGGCCCTGGGGTACATAGGCCATGCCGCGCGCCGCGCGCTGGTGCGGCGCCAGGCGCGTGACGTCCGCGCCGTCGAAGGCGATGTCGCCGCGCGCCACCGGCAGCACGCCCATCACGCATTTGAGCAATGTGGTCTTGCCCACGCCGTTGCGTCCCAAGAGCGCCAGGCATTCGCCCTGGCGCACGGACAGCGACACGCCGCGCAGCGTATGGCTGCCGCCGTAGTATTGGTCGATCGTGTTTACGTCCAGCATCTCAGCGCCCCAGATAGACTTCGATGACCCGCGGATCGGCCTGCACCTTGCTCATCGGCCCTTCGGCCAGCACCGAGCCTTCGTGCAGCACCGTGACCTTGCCGTCGCCCGCGATCTGATTGACGAAATCCATGTCGTGCTCCACCACCATCAGCGAATGGCGTCCGCGCAATTCGTTGAGCAGCTCGCCGGTACGTTCGGTCTCGGCATCGGTCATGCCCGCCACCGGCTCGTCCAGCAGCAACAATTGCGGCTCCTGCATCAGCAGCATGCCGATCTCCAGCCACTGCTTCTGGCCGTGCGACAGCAGCCCCGCGGGCAACGCCGCTTCGGGCCGCAACCGGATCAGGTCCAGCGTCTCGCCGATCTTGTCGGCCTGTTCGCCGCTCAATCGCGCGAACAGCGTGGGCCGCACGCGCTTGTCGGTCTTCATCGCCAGCTCCAGGTTTTCGAACACGCTGTGCTGCTCGAACACCGTGGGCCGCTGGAACTTGCGGCCGATGCCGGCATGCGCGATCTGCGCTTCGTTCAGCGTGGTGAGGTCTATGCTCTGGCCGAAGTAGGCCGTGCCCGAAGTGGGCCGGGTCTTGCCGGTGATGACGTCCATCATGGTGGTCTTGCCAGCGCCGTTGGGGCCGATGATGCAGCGCAGTTCGCCCACGCCTATGTCCAGCGTCAGGTCGTTCAAGGCCTTGAAGCCGTCGAAGCTGACCGTGATGCCTTCCAGGTAAAGGATGGCGCCGTGGCTGGTGTCCAGGCCCTTGGGGCTGACGCGGCCGTAGCCGGCATCGCCGCTGGGGCCGCCGTCGAGCGCGGCGGATTCGATGTGCGTGCTGCTCATGCCTTGTTCCCCTGGATGCGGGCGCAGATGCGGCGCGCCAGTCCGACGATGCCGGTGGGCAGGAACAGCGTCACCAGCACGAAGATCAAGCCCAGCGCGTACAGCCAGAATTCCGGCAGCACGCTGGTGAACCAGGTCTTCAGGCCGTTGACGGCGCCCGCGCCGATGATGGGGCCGACCAGCGTGCCGCGTCCGCCGGTGGCGACCCAGATCACCATTTCAATCGAGGTCTCGGTGGACATCTCGCTGGGGTTGATGATGCCGACCTGCGGCACGTAGAGCGCGCCAGCGATGCCGCAGAGCACCGCGGACAGGGTCCAGACGAAGAGCTTGAAGCCCAGCGGGTCGTAGCCGATGAAGCGCAGGCGGCTCTCGGCATCGCGCACGGCGGTGAGCACGCGGCCCAGTTTGCTCTGCGTGACCGCGCGCGCAAGGACCAGCGCGCCTGCCAGCGCGGCCAGCGTGATCCAGTACAGCGCGGCGCGCGTGCCGGGCGCGGTGATGTCGAAACCCAGGATGCGCTTGAAGTCGGTGAAACCGTTGTTGCCGCCGAAGCCCGTGTCGTTGCGGAAAAAGAGCAGCATCGCGGCGAAGGTCAGCGCCTGCGTGATGATGGAAAAGTACACGCCCTTGATGCGCGAGCGGAAGGCGAAGTAGCCGAACACGAAGGCCAGCACGCCCGGCACCAGCACGACCAGCAGCATGGCGTACCAGAAGTGCTCGGTAAAGGACCAGTACCAGGGGTAGCTCTTCCAGTCCAGGAACACCATGAAGTCGGGCAGGTCGCTCTGGTAGACGCCGTCGCGGCCGATGGCGCGCATCAGGTACATGCCGTGCGCATAGCCGCCCAGCGCGAAGAACAGGCCATGGCCCAAGGACAGGATGCCGGCATAGCCCCACACCAGGTCCAGCGCCAGCGCCGCCATGGCGTAGCACATGAACTTGCCCAGCAGCGCCACGGCATAGGCCGACACATGCAGCGCATGGCCGGGAGGGAAAGCGAGATTCAGCAAGGGCAGCAGCGCCAGGAGCGCCACTGCCGCGGCCAGGGCCGCCCACACCCGTCCCGAGTACAGCGGGCGGCGGGTCAGCAGATTCAGCTCAGTCAGCGCGTTCTGTTTCATTCGACGCTCCGGCCGCGAGGGGCGAACAGGCCTTGCGGCCGCTTTTGGACGAACAGCACGATGAGCGCCAGGATGGTGATCTTGGCCATGACGGCTCCGGCATAGGGCTCCAGGAACTTGTTGACGCCGCCCAGGCCCAGCGCGGCGATGACGGTGCCGGCGAGCTGGCCCACGCCGCCCAGCACCACCACCATGAACGAATCGACGATGTAGCCGCGG
The DNA here is from genome assembly GCF_902859735.1 of Achromobacter aegrifaciens. Taxonomy (GTDB): domain Bacteria; phylum Pseudomonadota; class Gammaproteobacteria; order Burkholderiales; family Burkholderiaceae_B; genus Achromobacter; species Achromobacter aegrifaciens. The sequence continues at coordinate 1,251,834 of NZ_CADIJY010000001.1, forward strand.
CCCAGGTCCGGCCCCACGTTGCCCAGCTGCGACAGCGCCACCCCAGCCAGCCCGGCGATGCCGGAGCCCAGGCCGAAGGCCAGCATGTCGACGCGGCCGGTGGGCACGCCCACGCAGTCGGCCATGCGGCGGTTCTGCGTGATGGCGCGCACGAACAGGCCCAGGCGGGTATGGTTCAGCAGCGCCCAGACCAGGAACACCACGAAGAAGGCGAAGCCGATGATGACCAGGCGGTTGTAGCTCAGCACCAGTCCGCCCAGTACCGTGACGCCGCCGGACATCCAGCCGGGATTGCTCACCTCCACGTTCTGCGCGCCGAACAGCGTGCGCACGCCCTGCATCAGGATCAGGCTGATGCCCCAGGTGGCCAGCAGCGTTTCCAGCGGCCGGCCATAGAGCCAGCGTATGACGGTGCGTTCCAGCGCCATGCCGACCAGCGCCGTCACGGCGAAGGCCAGCGGCAACGCGGCCAGCACATACCAGTCCAGCCAGCCCGGCAGCCAGGCGCGGAACGCCGTCTGCACTACGTAGGTCACATAGGCGCCTATCATCAGCAGTTCGCCATGCGCCATGTTGATGACGCCCATCAGGCCGAAGGTGATGGCCAGGCCCAGCGCCGCCAGCAGCAGCACGCTGCCCAGGCTGATGCCGTAGAACAGGTTGCCGGCCCATTCGATGGTGGCCAGGTGGCGGTCGATCTGCTTGAGCGCGTGGCTCGCGGCCTCACGCACGCCGGCGTCGGGTTCCGCGTAGGCGCCGTCGCGCTCCTCGGCCAGCGCGGCCAGGGTGGGACGGAATGCGGCGTTGCGGGTGGCGCCCAGCACCTCGACCGCATGGCGCCGCTTGGCGGGATCGCCGCTTTTCAATTCCAGGTTGGCCTGCGCAATCAGCAGCGCGTCGCGTACGGCTTCGTTCTTTTCGGACGCCAATGCCTTTTCCAGCATGGGCAGGCGCGCCGGGTCTCCGGTCTGCTGCAGACGGCGCGCCGCAGCCAGGCGCTCGGCGGGCTGCTCGGAATACAGGCGCGAACCCGCCAGCGCCGCCTCGATGGCGCGCCGCAGGCGGTTATTGATGCCGATGGCGCCTGCGCCTGGGGGCAGCTCGGCGGCGGCGCCCGTCGCCGCATCGATGGCGCGCGCGCCGCCGTTGCCGATCAGCACGCGGCCGTCATCGGCGGCGTAGAGCCGGTCCTCGCCCAGCGCCTGCAGCACCGCTGCCGCCTCCGGTTCGGGCAGCTGGCCCAGCGCGGCAATCGCCTGGAGCCTGGCGTCCGTGTCGTCGCCGGCCAGCGGCGCAAGCAAGGCCGGGTCCACGCCGCTTGCCGCCGCCGGGGTGGCCGCGAGCGGCAGGGACACCAGCCATGCCAGCAGGAAACGACGCAAGTAGAGTGCGATTGCCGCGATGCGCATGGCTGCTTGTTCCCGGTGCGTTAGAGACCTTGCTTGCCTTCGTTGCCCGGGATGTACGGGCTCCAGGGCTGGGCGCGGATCGGACCCTTGCTCTTCCACACCACGCTGAACTGGCCATCCGCCTTGATTTCGCCGATGTAGACCGGCTTGTGCAGGTGGTGGTTGGTCTTGTCCATCTCGATGGTGTAGCCGTCGGGCGCGTTGAATTTCTGGCCGCCCATGGCTGCGATCACCTTGTCCACGTCAGTGGTCTTGGCCTGCTCCACCGCCTGCTTCCACATATGGATGCCGATGTAGGTGGCTTCCATCGGGTCGTTGGTCACCACCGTATTCGCGTTGGGCAGGTTCTTGGCCTTGGCATAGGCCTTCCATTTCTGGATGAAGGCGTCGTTCACCGGGTTCTTGACCGACTGGAAGTAGTTCCACGCGGCCAGGTGGCCCACCAGCGGCTTGGTATCCACGCCGCGCAATTCCTCTTCGCCCACCGAGAACGCCACCACCGGCACGTCGGTGGCCTTCAGGCCGGCATTGCCCAGCTCCTTGTAGAAGGGCACGTTGGAGTCGCCATTGATGGTGGAGATGACGGCTGTCTTGCCGCCCGTGGCGAACTTCTTGATGTTGGCGACGATGGTCTGGTAGTCGGAATGGCCGAAAGGCGTGTAGACCTCGTCGATGTCGCTGTCCTTGACGCCCTTGGAATGCAGGAAGGCGCGCAGGATCTTGTTGGTGGTGCGCGGGTAGACGTAGTCGGTGCCCAGCAGCACGAAGCGCTTGGCGCCGCCGCCGTCTTCGCTCATCAGGTATTCGACGGCGGGTATGGCCTGCTGGTTGGGCGCTGCGCCGGTGTAGAACACGTTCTTCTCGAGCTCCTCGCCCTCGTATTGCACGGGGTAGAAGAGCAGGCCGTTGAGTTCCTTGAACACCGGCAGCACGGACTTGCGCGACACCGAGGTCCAGCAGCCGAAGACAACCGCCACCTTGTCCTGGGACAGCAGCTGGCGCGACTTCTCGGCAAACAGCGGCCAGTTCGACGCCGGGTCCACCACCACGGCTTCGAGCTTCTTGCCCATCACGCCGCCATTGGCGTTGATCTCGTCGATGGTCATCAGGGCCACGTCCTTGAGCGACGTTTCCGAGATCGCCATCGTGCCCGACAGCGAATGCAGGATGCCGACCTTGATGGTGTCCTCGGCGGCGAGTACCTGCGGCATCCATCCGGACATGGCCAACAGGCTCACGGCGGTCAGTTGCTTAAGGGCTAGTCTGCGTTTCATGGTGACTCCTGATTGGAATGTGCCGGCCGTGCCGGCGAGAACGATCTGAAAACACACGACAACGAGGACCTAAAAGCAAAAGGCATGCCAACCGCGCGGGCACGCGCAGTCCGCTATATGAAAGGGGGTAGACGAAGGGCGCGCCACGGATGACGGCGCGCCAGGCGGCACGGGCCGATCTGGTGCCGCGTGCACAACATGGGTGCGCGCGCCGCCCGCTGGCGGTGCGCGCATGTGGCGCCGCGGCGATGGCTTCGTGCCGCAGGCGGCCCCTTGCCGCAGGGAATCGGGGCAGGCGCGGGGCGGCGTCCGACATGGCACGCCGATTGCTTGGGAATCCGTACTTGTATACAAGAAAGGATTCCAGCATGAACGCCGTAGCAACGCACAAAGGCCCCGTCGCCTGGACGATCGCGCAGTGGCAGGCCGCCTATCGCAATGAGGGCGCCACGCCCGAGACCCTGTTGGCCGCCTGGGCCGAACGCGGCAACGCGCCAGACAATGCCTGGATCAAGCGCGTGGACGGCGCCATGCTGGCGCGGCAGCTCGATGCCCTGCAAGGGCTGCTGGAAGCGGCCAACGGCGACCTGACGCGGCTGCCGCTTTATGGCGTGCCGTTCGCCATCAAGGACAATATCGACGCCGCCGGCTGGCCCACCACGGCGGCCTGCCCGGAATTCGCGTACACGCCCGAGGAAGATGCGACCGTGGTCGCCCGCCTGCGCGCGGCCGGCGCCATCCTGGTGGGCAAGACCAACCTGGACCAGTTCGCCACCGGACTGGTGGGCACGCGTTCGCCGCTGGGCGCGGTGCCCAATACGTTCAATCCGGACTACGTCAGCGGCGGCTCCAGTTCGGGTTCGGCTTCCGTGGTGGCGCGCGGCCTGGCCGCTTTCTCGTTGGGCACCGACACGGCGGGCTCGGGCCGCGTGCCGGCGGGGTTCAACAACATCGTGGGCCTCAAGCCCACCAAGGGGCGGCTCAGCGCGGCAGGCGTGGTGCCGGCATGCCGCACGCAGGACTGCGTGTCGGTGTTCGCGCTGACGGTGGACGACGCCGAACTGGTAGCCGACATTGCAGCGGGTTGGGACGCGCGCGACCCCTATTCGCGCGCTCAGCCTGTAGGGAGCGCAAATCCTTGGCCGGCGCAACCCAGGCTGGCGATTCCCGCGCAGCTGGAATTTTTCGGCGATGCGCAGGCCGCGGCGGCGTTCGATCAGGCCGTGAGCGACCTGAAGGCCAGCGGCGCAACGGTCGAACCCATCGACTTCACGCCATTCAGCGAGCTGGCGGCGCTGCTGTACCAAGGGCCCTGGGTGGCCGAGCGCTTTGCCGTCGTGGAAGCGTTGTGGAAGCAGAACCCCGAGGCCATCCATCCGGTGGTGCGCGGCATCGTCGAACAGGCCGCCAACTACAGCGCGCTGGACGCGTTCAAAGCCGAGTACCGGCGCGCCGATCTGACGCGCGGCATCCATCAGACGTTGGCGGGCTTTGATGCGCTGGTGGTGCCGACTACGCCCACGATCTACACCATCGCCCAGCTCGAAGCCGATCCGGTGACGCTGAACTCGAGATTGGGGATCTACACCAACTTCACGAACCTGGCCGACCTGTCGGCGCTGGCGCTGCCGGCGGGCATGCGCGGCGACGGCCTGCCCGCGGGCATCACGCTGATCGGCATGGCTTGGCAGGACCATGCGCTGGCGCAGTTCGGACGCCAGTGGCAGGCGCGTCTGGCGCTGCCGCTGGGCGCCACCGGTGCGCCGCTGCCCGCAGCCGAGCATGCGGTCCTCCCCGCGCGTGACACGGTGCGCGTGTCGGTCGTGGGGGCGCACCTGCGCGGCATGCCGCTGAACCACCAACTGACCTCGCGCCGCGCCGTGTTCGTTGAAGCGGCGCGCACGGCCGGCGATTACCGCCTGTACGCCCTGGCCAACACCACGCCGCCCAAGCCCGGACTGGTGAAGTCCGCGAGCGGCGCGCCCATCGAGGTCGAACTCTGGGACGTACCGCTGGCCGCCTTCGGCGCCTTCGTGGCCGAGATCCCCGCGCCGCTGGGCATCGGCACGCTGGAGCTGGCGGACGGCCGCCAGGTCAAGGGATTCATCTGCGAGCCGCGCGGCCTGGAGGGCGCGCGCGACATCACGGAGTTCGGCGGCTGGCGCGCCTACCTGGCCAGCCTGGCCTGATCTCCGCTTTCGATAACCCGCAAGACACCAGGGAGTCGCACCGTGTTCGATACCGTTCTGATTGCCAACCGCGGCGAGATCGCCGTCCGCGCCATCCGCACCCTCAAGCGGCTGGGCATCCGCAGCGTGGCCGTTTACTCCGACCCGGACCGCAATGCCGCGCACGTGCGCGCGGCCGACGTGGCCGTAGCTCTGGGCGGCGAAAAGGCCGCCGACAGCTACCTGCGCATGGACCTGCTGCTGGCCGCCGCGCGCGAGCATGGCGCGCAAGCCATCTATCCCGGCTACGGCTTCCTGTCCGAAAGCGCCGAGTTCGCGCAGGCCTGCGAAGACGCGGGCATTGCGTTCGTCGGCCCTACGCCCTTGCAGATCCGCGAGTTCGGCCTGAAGCACCGTTCCCGCGAACTGGCGGCCGAGGCCGGCGTGCCGATGACGCCGGGAACGGGCCTGCTGGACAGTCTGGGCGCCGCGCTGTCGCAGGCCGAACGCATCGGCTATCCGGTGATGCTAAAGAGCACGGCGGGAGGCGGCGGCATCGGCCTTTCGCGCTGCGACAACGAGGCCGAGCTGACTGCGGCCTTCGATAGCGTACAGCGCATGGGCGAGCACTTCTTCAGCGACGGCGGCGCCTTCATCGAGCGCTACGTCGACAATGCGCGCCATGTCGAGGTGCAGATCTTCGGCGACGGCGCCGGCCGTGTGCTGGCCCTGGGCGAGCGCGATTGCTCGGTGCAGCGCCGCAACCAGAAGGTCATCGAAGAGACGCCCGCGCCGCTTTTGCCCGCCGCCACGCGCCAGGCGCTGCACGCTGCCGCCGTGCGGCTGGGCGAGTCGGTCAACTACCGTTCCGCCGGCACCGTTGAATTCATCTACGACCCGGCGCGCGACAGCTTCTATTTCTTGGAGGTCAATACCCGCTTGCAGGTAGAGCATCCCGTGACGGAAGCCGTCACCGGGCTGGACCTGGTGGAGTGCATGCTGCGCGTGGCCGCGGGCGAAGCGCTGGATTACGCCGCCATGTCGCGCGCGCCGCAAGGCGCATCCATCGAGGTGCGCCTGTATGCCGAGGATCCGCTGCGCCAGTTCCAGCCGTCGCCTGGCGTGTTGACCGACGTGTTCTTTCCGGAAGGCCTGCGGGTGGACGGCTGGGTCGCGACCGGCACCGAGGTGCCGGCGTTCTACGACCCCATGCTGGCCAAGCTGATCGTGCATGCCGGCACGCGCGAGGCCGCGCTGGACAAGCTGGCGCACGCGCTGGCCCGCACGCGCCTGCACGGCATCGCCACCAACCTGGACTATCTGCGGCAGATCGTGGATGACGCGCGTTTTCGCGCAGGCGAGCTGTCCACGCGCTTCCTTGAAACCTTTGCCTACCGGCCCGCGGCGATCGAGGTGCTGGCGGCAGGCACCTACACCAGCGTGCAGGACTACCCTGGGCGGGTGGGCTACTGGGACATCGGCGTGCCGCCCTCGGGCCCGATGGACGACTATGCCTTCCGCATGGCCAACCGCATCGTCGGCAACGCGTCCGACGCAGCGGGCATCGAGGCCACGCTGGTCGGCCCGACCTTGCGCTTTCACGGCGATGCCGTCGTGGCGCTGACGGGAGCGGCCTGCGCCGCCACCCTGGATGGCGAGCCCGTGCCCATGTGGACGCCGGTGGCCGTGCGTTCCGGCCAGGTGCTGACGACCGGCCGCGCGCTGTCGGGCTGCCGCAGCTATCTGGCGGTGCGCGGCGGCCTGGACGTGCCGGTCTACCTGGGCAGCCGCTCCACCTTCGTGTTGGGCCAGTTTGGAGGGCATGCCGGCCGCACCTTGCGCGTGGGCGACATGCTGCCGCGGATCCGTCCTGAGCGGGACTGCGGTGCCACCGCACCTGTGTCCGAACCGCAGGCCGCGCCCGCCGGCTTGATTCCGGCCTATGGCAACACCTGGCAAATCGGCGTGCTCTACGGCCCGCACGGCGCGCCGGATTTCTTCCGGCCCGAAGCCATTGAGGCCTTCTTCGCCGCGGACTGGGAAGTGCACTACAACTCCAACCGGCTGGGCGTGCGCCTGATCGGCCCCAAACCAACTTGGGCGCGCGAGGACGGTGGCGAGGCGGGCCTGCATCCGTCCAATATCCACGATTGCGAATACGCCATCGGCAGCATCAACTTCACCGGCGACAGCCCCGTGATCCTGACGCGCGACGGCCCCAGCCTGGGCGGCTTCGTCTGCCCCGTCACCATCGCCCGCGCCGAACTGTGGAAGGTCGGGCAGGTCAAACCGGGCGACCGGATCCGCTTCGTGCGCATCGACTATCAGCAGGCGGTGGCGCTGGAGGCGGCGCAGGACCGTTGCGTGGCCGAACTGGCGGCGCCCGCGCAGACAGAGCGGGCTGTGGCGCCGGCCACCGTGGCGGAACCCATCATCGCGGCGCTGCCGGCCGAGGGCGCACGCCCTTCGGTTTCCTACCGCCAGGCGGGCGATGGCTACCTGCTGTTGGAGTACGGCGACAACGTGCTGGACCTCGCGCTGCGCATGCGCATCCATCTGCTGATGGAGGCGCTCAACGCCGAGCCCATCGCCGGCGTGCTGGAGCTGTCGCCGGGCGTGCGCTCGCTGCAGATCCGCTACGACAGCCGCGTCATCCTGCAGGGCGCGCTGATAGAACGCCTGTTGCGGATCGAGGCGGGCCTGGCCGACGTGGCCACGCTCAAGGTGCCTACCCGCGTGGTCTACCTGCCCATGGCGTTCGAGGACTCGGCCACGCTGGGCGCGGTGCAGCGCTATCAGGAAACCGTGCGCGCCAGCGCGCCGTGGCTGCCCAACAACGTGGACTTCATCCAGCGCATCAATGGCCTGGCCAGCCGCAGGCAGGTCCGCGACATCGTGTTCGACGCCAGCTATCTGATCATGGGCCTGGGCGACGTTTACCTGGGCGCGCCCTGCGCGGTGCCGATAGATCCGCGCCACCGCCTGCTGACCTCCAAGTACAACCCGGCTCGCACCTACACCGCCGAAGGAACGGTAGGCATAGGCGGGGTCTACATGTGTATCTACGGCATGGATTCGCCCGGCGGCTATCAGCTGGTCGGACGCACCTTGCCCATCTGGAACAAGTTTCTGAAGAACCCTGTGTTCCAGGACGGCAAGCCTTGGTTGCTGCGCTTTTTCGATCAGGTGCGCTTCTATCCGGTGACGGAAGCTGAACTCGATGTGCTGCGCGAAGACTTCCGCGAAGGCCGGGCCACGGTCCGCATCGAGGAAGAGGTGTTCGATTTCGCGGCGCACCAGCGCTTCCTGGAGGAAGAAGCCGACAGCATCGCCGCGTTCCAGACACGCCAGAAGAGCGCCTTCGACGCCGAGGTGGCCTTGTGGAAAACAGAAGATGCCGCGGTGGAGCAAGCGGCGGCCGGACCCGAGCCCGAAGCCGAAGCGGCCTTGCGCGAAGGCGAAAGCCTGGTCAGCGCCGACATGTGCGGCAACGTCTGGAAGATCCCGGTGCAGGTGGGTCAGAGCGTATCGGCGGGGGACACGCTGGTGGTGGTCGAGGCCATGAAGATGGAGCTGTCCGTCATCGCGCCGGCGTCGGGGACCGTGGTCGCGATCCGCTGCGTGCCGGGCAAACCGGTGAACGCGGGCGACCCGCTCATCGTTCTGGCCGAAGACGCGACCTGCCCCGTAGCCTGACCATGCGCCTGGAATCCGCGCTGGCCGCTCCCGCCATCCGCCAGACGCCGGCCTTGGCCGGTTCGCTGGCCGACCAGGTCTATCAGCGGCTGAAAGACGACCTGTTCGACTTCCGCGTGCTGCCGGGCGAGCGCTTCACCGAGGCCGAGGTGGCGGCGCGGCTGGGCGTCAGCCGCACGCCGGTGCGGCTGGGACTGGCGCGGCTGGAGCGCGAAGGCTACGTGCTGCCGCGTCCCCGCAGCGGCTGGCAGGTGCGGCCCTTTGACTTCGAACGCTTCGAGGCGTTGTATGACGTGCGCGTGGTGCTGGAAGAGGCTGCGGTCGAACGGCTGTGCGCGCGCGAGCACATGGACGAGGCAGGCATGCTGGGCGCGCTGAAGGACGTGTGGCTGGCGCCGCCGCGCCAGCGCATTCTGGACGGGCGGCTGGTGGCGCAACTGGACGAGGCTTTTCATTGTTCGCTGGTGGCCGCTGCCGGCAATCCCGAAATGGCGCAGATCCATCGCGACGTGACCGAGAAGATACGCATCGTGCGGCGGCTGGACTTCACCAAGGATTTCCGCGTGGACGCCACTTATGATGAGCACGCCGCCATCCTGCGCGCGGTGCTGGCGCGGCGGGCCGACGAGGCCACGCGCATGCTGCGTTCGCATATCGGCATGAGCCGCGCCGAGGTGCGCAAGATTACGCTGCACATGCTGCACCAGGCGCGCGAGCACGCGGGCGGCCGGGGCCTGGCGCTGCCCGACTAGCCCTGCAGCTGCTGGTAGACCTCCTGCGACACGCGCAGCAGCTCGTCGCGGCTGACTGCGCCGGACAGCGCATAGCCGAACTGTCCTTCGACCCAGTAGAACACCCGCACCGGGCCTTCCTGGGTGAACTGGAATGCCGTCTGCCCGCCCGCGGCTTCGCGGGTGACGTACAGCGTCAGGCGCTGGCCGTCGGCCGCCCCGTACATGAACAGCGCGACCGGTCCCGCGCCGCCGGGCAGCAGGCGGCCTCCCACCAGTTCATAGCCGGCCTGCGACAGGGACGGCGGGCGCATGGTCGCGCCCATGCGCTTGGTCAGCCAGGTCACCAGGCCTTTTTCGTTATCGGCGCCGACCTCCACGGGCCGGCCCATGTCGGGCGCGTAGACCGCGTGGGCGATGGCGGCGCGCTGGGCATAGCCGCCCGCAATGCGTTCGGGCGCGGCGGTCGCCAGTGCGGCCTGCAGCTGGCGGGCGTCCATGGCGCCGCGCGAGATCCAGGCGGCGCTGGCGCTGATGGCGGCGATCGCCACGCCGGCGGCCAGGGCCCGCCAGGGCCAGGGGTTCGAGGGCCGCGCCAGGGGCAGGCGCAGCGGCAGCGGCTCGTCCAGCACCGGGTCCAGCATGGCGTGCAGCAGGCGTCGTTGCTCGCGCCATTCGTCGACGCGGGCCTGGTCTTGCGGATGGGAGGCCAGGAATGCTTCGACCTCGGCGCGGCGCGTGGGCGGCAACTGGCCGTCCGCATAGGCATGCAGGTCGGCTTCGGTAATCGGGGTGCCCGCGCCGGGCACCGCATGGAGGCGTTTCTCGTTCATGTCATTTCACGCGATGGAGCTTGCTGACGGTGTCGCGCGCCTGCATCAGCGCGCCCAGTTTTTCGCGGGCGCGCGACAGGCGCGACATGACCGTGCCCATCGGCACGTCCAGTATCCGGGCGGTGTCCTGATAGGACAGGTCTTCCACGCATATCAGCAACAGCACTTCCCGCTGTTCGGCGGGCAGGGTTTGCAGGCAGCGGTCCAGGTCGCGCACCTCCAGGTGGTCTGTCTGCGTGGCGCGCACCGGGGCGTCGGGCAGTTCGCCCGGGGCGGTCTGTTCGGCCCGCCGGTTGCTGGCGCGCACGCCGTCGATGAAATGGTTATGCATGATGCCGAACATCCAGGCGCGCAGCTCGCCGCGCCGCTGCCAGCGCGAATAGCGGCTCCATGCGCGCTCCAGCGTGTCCTGGACCAGGTCGTCGGCCCGGTGGGGGTCGCCCGTCAGCCCGCGGGCATAGCGCCGCAGGCTGGGGATGCAGGCCAGGATCAGGGCTTCGTCTTCGGCGCGCATGGGTTGCTGCGTGTGATGGCGGACACCGTATCAGGGCTTGGCAACGTGCCAGACTTCCTTGAAGTTGTCGCCGGTCTTGTCGCCCGCCTTGGCGTCCTTGGCATAGGTGTACAGCGGCTTGCCCTTGCTGGCCCATTGCTTGCTGCCGTCGTCGCGGGTGATGACGGTCAGGTCGCCCATGGGCTTGGCGTCGGCGCTGGCCATGACGGGCGGCCAGATCTTGGCGCACTGGTCGTTGCAGGCGCTCTTGCCGCCGGCATCCTTGTCGAAGGTGTAAAGCGTCATGCCGGCGCTGTTGACCAGCATGCCGTCCTGGGTCTTGACGGCCTGGGCCTGGGCGCCGGCCGAAAACAGGGCGGCGGCGGAGATGGCCAGGGCTGCGGCGATGTGTTTGCGCATGGTGTGCCTCGTACGTAGATAGGGAAAGTGGGAGACTGCCCCCTACAGACGCTGCCGGTCCCGGCTTTATTCCAGCCGGGCTGAAAGAAGTTGCAAAGGGTCAGCCGGCCGGCCGGACCGCGCCGGGTTCGTGACGCATTTCATATTCCAGGTCGGTTTCCTCCACGGGGATGAAGCCCAGCGCTTCATAGAGGCGCCGGGCAGGGTTGCCCTTGAGCACGCTCAGGGTGACGGGGACGCCCTCGGCGTCGGCCTCGTCCAGCACGCCCTCCAGCAGGCGGCGGCCCAGCCCGCGGCCCTGGAAGGCGGGATCGATCTGGATCTGCACGATGCGCCAGCCTGCCGGGTCCCGGCCGTGCTTGAACAGGCCGGCGGGCCGGCCGTCCAGCCAGACGATGCGGGCGTCCTCGAAACGGTAACGGATGCGGGCCAGATGGTGGTCGTCATCCAGGGGAGCGCCCGCGCGCTGCAGGTGTTCCTGCATGGTGGTCTTGCGCAGGGTGAGCAGGAAGGGCAGGTCGTCTTCGGTGGCGGGTTGCAGCGCCAGGGAGCAGGTCTGGGTCATGGATGCGGGGGAATTGGGGGCGTCCGGCTGACGCGCCGGCGCGATTATCAGGTTATAGAGCGGTTGCGCCGCGGACGCCAGTCCGCCGCCTGGCGCTTTCAGCCCGCTCCTTGACGCCGTTGCGTCAACCCGCGCTGCCGTTGCGCGCGCACTCCCATCCCAGCTCGGCCAGCGGTTCCACCTTGGCGCCCATGGACCGGGCGTCGTCGGCTGCGGCATTGCCGCCCGAGGCGCGCGCGGCAACCCCTTGCAGGATGGCGGCCATGCGGAAGAAGCTGTAGGCGAGATAAAAGCCCCAATCGGACACCCCCGCAAGCCCGCGCGCCCGGCAATACGCGGCCACGACTTCGTCCTCGCCGGGGATGCCCAGCGCGGCGAGGTCGGAGCCGGCCACGCCGCGCCACAGCTGCGGCGATACGCGCCAGCACATGCTGTAGTAGGCCAGGTCCGCCAGCGGGTGGCCCAGTGTCGAAAGCTCCCAGTCCAGCAGGGCCAGCGCGCGGGGTTCGGTGGGATGGAAGATCAGGTTGTCCAGCCTGAAATCGCCATGCACCAGGCGCGTTTCGTCGCTGGCGGGAATGTTGCGCGGCAGCCAGTCGATCAGCGCTTCCATGGCGGGCAGGTCGGCCGCCGGCCGGCTTTCGCGGTATTGCCGCGTCCAGCGTGATATCTGGCGCGCGTAGTAGTTGCCTGGACGGCCATAGCTTTCCAGGCCCAGGGCCGCGTAATCCAGTTGATGCAGGGCCGCGAGCACGCGGCTGGTTTCCGCGTAGATGGCGGCGCGCTCGGCCGGCGCGAGGCCCGGCAGGGCGGGGTCGACGAAGCTGCGTCCCTGCACGTAGTCCATCAGATAAAAGGGCGTGCCGAGCAGGCTGTCATCGGCGCAATAGTCCAGCATGCGCGGCACGGGCACGTCGCTGCGCTGCAGCGCCCGCATCACCTGGAATTCCCGGTCGATGGCGTGCGCCGAGGGCAGCAGCTTGCCCGCGGGCTGCTTGCGCAGCACGTACTGGCCTTTGTCCGTGGTCACGACGTAGGTCGGATTCGATTGGCCGCCGGCCAGGCGGCGCAGCGCCACTTCCTCCGCCCGTCCCGCATACCCTGCGCGCACCAGGTAGGCGGCCAGCGCGTCCTGGCCGTCGATGGCGTCCGCCGCCGCGCCCGTCACGATTGCGCCCCGGCCGCGTCCTGCGCCTGCCAACGCCAGAAGTCGTCGCCTTCGTCCATCAGGAACCGAGCCAGCACCATCTTGTGCACTTCCGAGGCGCCGTCGACCAGCCGGGCCTGACGCGCGTAGCGGTAGATCCAGGCCAGCGCCGTATCGCGTGAATAGCCGCGCGCGCCGGTCAGCTGGATGGCGGTGTCGACCGCCTTGTGCAGCGTTTCGGAGACGACGATCTTCGCCATCGAGACTTCCTTGCGTGCGTAGCTGCCCTGGTCCAGGGCGACCGCGGCGCGCATCGTCAGCAGGCGGCCGATTTCGATCGCCATGGCGCATTCGCCCAGCATCCATTGCACGCCTTCGCGTTCGGCCAGCGCGGTGCCGAAGCTCTGCCGGGTCGCCACGTACTCGCGCGCGATCGCCAGCGAGCGGCGGGCCAGCCCCAGCCAGCGCATGCAATGCGTCAGCCGCGCGGGCCCCAGGCGGATCTGCGTGACCTTCAGACCGTCGCCCACGCCGAGCAGGCGGTTTTCGTCAGGAATCTCCAGTCCGTCGAATACCAGTTCGCAATGGCCGCCGTGTTCCTCCGGGCCCATGATGGGAATGCGCCGCTCGATGCGCCAGCCGGGCTGGTCCGCGTCGAACAGAAAGGCCGTCAGGCCCTTGCGCGGATCGTCCGAGGTATTGGCCATCAGGATGAAGTGCTGCGCCACGCCGGCGCCGGTGATGAACCATTTCTTGCCATGCACCCGCCACTTGCCGTCCTGCAGCGTGGCGGTGGTGCGCATCATGGAAGGGTCGGAGCCGCTGCCGGGATGCGGTTCGGTCATGGCGAACGAGGAGCGCACCTTGCCGTCCACGATGGGTTGCAGCCAGCGCGCCTTCTGCGCCTCGGTGGCGACCTTTTCCAGCACCATCATGTTGCCGTCGTCGGGCGCCGCGCTGTTGAACACCACGGGTCCGAAGATCGACACGTTCATTTCCTCGTAGCAGGCCGCCATGCCGACGCGCGACAGGCCCTGGCCGCCGCGTTCGCGCGGCATCTGCAGGGCCCACAGACCGGCTTCGCGCGCGCGGCGGCGCAGCGGCTGCAGGACTTCCTCGCGGATGTTCTCGTGTTCGTCGTAGGAGGACGGATCCGCCTCCACCGGCAGGATGTGCGTCTCGACAAAGTCCTTGATGCGCAGGCGATAACTTTCGATTTCTGGCGTGAGGCTGAAGTCCATATTGCGTCCCGGAGTCAAAGCGTGGAAATGAGGTGTCCGCCGTCCACCACCAGGACCGATCCGGTCATGAAGGAAGAGGCGTCGGAAGCCAGCAGCAGCAGGGGAGCCGACAGCTCCCGCGCCTGCCCGAGCCGGCGCTGCGGCACGCGCCGGATCAGCGCCTGCCCCGCGTCGCTGGCGAAGAATTCGCGGTTCAGGTCGGTTTCTATGTAGCCTGGCGCCAGCGCATTGACGCGGATGCCGTGGCGCGCCCATTCCAGCGCCAGGGCCTGCGTCAGCTGGATCAGCGCGGCCTTGGAGGCAGCGTAGGCGGGAACCTGCTGGGCCACCCGCAGCCCCAGGATGGAAGCGATGTTGATGATGCTGCCGCCGCCGTGCGCCTGCATGTGGCGTCCGGCTGCCTGCGCCACCCGCCAGGTGCCGTTGAGGTTGACGTCGATCACGTCCATCCAGTCGGCTTCGCTGTGTTCCAGCGCAGGGCGCGCGGTGGTAATGCCGGCGTTGTTGACCAGGATGTCGATGGCGCCGCCCAGGCGCTCGGATGCGGTATCGAACAGACCCGCGACGCTGTCGGGCTGGGTCACGTCCAGCGCGATGGCGCAGGCCTGCCGGTCGGCGGCGGCCAGTTCCGCGGCCAGCTGCTCGCCGGCCTGCAGCCTGCGCCCGGCCAGCGCCACATGCGCGCCCGCGGCGGACAGGGTGCGCGCGAACTCCGCGCCCAGTCCGCCAAAGGCGCCGGTCACCAGGGCCCGCTTGTTGCGTAGGTCCTCGAACATGCTCATCCTCCTTCCGGCGATGCCGCCGCGCGGGTCATGCAGGCTTGTACGCCGACGCTTCCACTTCGATCAGCCACTCGGGCCGCGCCAGGGCGCGCACCACGACCAGCGTCGCGGCGGGACGGGCCTCGCTCAGATAGGCCAGCCTGACGGGGCCGAGCAGCGGCAACTGGCTTTCATCCGTGATGTAGGTCACGACCTTGACCAGATCGCCCGCATTCATCCCCACAGCCTCCAGCATGGCCTGGATGTTGCGCCAGGCGGCATGGGCCTGGGCTTCGAAGCCTTGGGCGAGCGCGCCCTCCGACGATACTCCCACCTGGCCGGCAATGTGCAGCCAGCGTCCGGGGCCTTCGGTCAGCACGCCCTGGCTGTAGGGGCCCAGCGGAGCGCAGACGCCCGCGGGATTGAGTGGTTGGCCTGCCATAGGGACTCCTCGTGAAAGATCAGGCCCGGCCCGCGCCGGGCAGCAGCAGATCGAGCGTCTTGTTGAACAGCGGATAGCTTCCGCCCGCGAAATCGGTCAGCAGATCGAAATGGTTGCGCTGCGGCACCACCAGGTTCTCCACCTCGTGGCCATGGCTGGCGCAATGCTGCGAGAAATCCCGGCTCTGGCCGCGGAAGCCCTCGGTTTCCAGCGCGCCGGCGGCGAACACCATGGGCACTTCGTACAACGCGACGCGTTGGTACAGCCCCAGGCTGCGGGCTTCGGCCGCGCTCATGTGGAGATCGCGGTTGATGGAAGTGCGCAGCAGCGGCTCCAGATCGAACAGTCCGCTCAAGCCCACGTAGCCGCGTATCCTGCCCGCCAGGGCGGGCACCAGGTCCCGGCACAGCGCGCGGGCGGCCATGTGCCCGCCGGCGGAATGGCCGGACAGCACGATGCGGCTGGCGTCGTAGCCGTGGCGCTCTCCCTGCGCGGTCAGCCAGGAGACGGCCGTACAGGCTTCGTCGACGATCTCGGAGACGCTCGCGTGCGGCGCCAGCGTGTAGTTGGGCAGCGCCACCGCGACGCCGCGCGCCAGGTACTCGTCGGCGATGAACGAAAAGCCGTGCTTGTCCAGGGCGCGCCAATAGCCGCCATGGATGAAGACCAGCAGCGGCGGCGCCGGCACGTGGTCGGGAACGAACAGGTCCAGCACGCTCGAGGGCCGCTCGCCGAAGCGCAGGTCCAGGCGCGCCTCGCGCCGGCTGCGCGTGTCGGCGCTGCGGCGCGCATAGGTAAAGTAGATTTCCTCGCGTTCGGGGTGCCGGGCGCGCAGGTTGTACTGCGCTTCCTGCTCCGGATCGATCGCCTGCTCCTGGGAAGAACACGTCATCGCTTCACCTGTCTCCTGTCAGGCGCCCAGATAGGCGGCCTGTACCCGTGTATCGTCGCGCAGCGCCTGGGCGCTGCCCGAATACGCCACCCGGCCTTCCTGCAGCACGTAGCCGTAGTCCGCGGCGCTCAAGGTCAGCCTGGCGTTCTGTTCGGCGATGAACAGCGTCAGTCCTTCCTGCTTGAGCCGCCGCAGCGACAGGAAGATGTCCTTCACGACCAGGGGCGCCAGGCCCATGGACGGTTCGTCCAGCATCAGCAGGCGCGGGCTGCTCATCAGGGCCCGGCCGATCGCGACCATCTGCTGTTCGCCGCCGGACAGCGTTCCCGCAGCCTGGCGGGCGCGCTCGGACAGCCGCGGGAACAGGTCCAGGACGAAGTCGAGGTTGCGGCGGAACTCGGATTGGCGGCGTTGCTTGAGCAGTTTGTAGCCGCCCATTTCCAGGTTTTCGATGACCGACAGCGGTGCGAAGACGCGCCGGCCTTCGGGCACCAGCACGATGCCGCGGTCGACGATGCGGTCGGCGGGTAGCGCCTCTATCGCTTCGCCCTCGAAGCGCACGCTGCCGCGCAGGGGGCGCAGCAGGCCGCTCAGGCTGCGCATGACCGTGGTCTTGCCGGCGCCGTTGGCGCCTAGCAGGCAGCCTATCTGCCCGGCGGGAATCTCCAGGCTGGTTTCCCGCAGGACGTCGCCGGCCCCATAAGAGGCGCACAGATTGGTGATTTCAAGCATCGGGCATGTCCTCCCCGAGATAGGCCTTCAGGACCAGGGGATCGACGCGCACCGCGTCGGCCTGGCCTTCGGCGATCTTGCGGCCGTAGTTCAGGACCAGGATGTCGTCGCACAGCTGCATGACGAAGCTCATGTTGTGCTCGACCAGCAGCACGGTTACCCCGCTGGCGTTCACTTCGCGTATGACCTGGGCCACCTGCGCCACTTCGGCATGCGGCACGCCCGCGACGGGTTCGTCCAGCAGCAGCAAGGTGGGATCGGCGGCCAGGGCGCGGGCGATTTCCAGGATCTTGGCCTGGCCGAAGCTCAGGTCCGCAGCCAGCACATCAGCCTGGCGGGCCAGATGCAGCTGCTCCAGCCGTTGCATCGCGATGTCGCGCATCTGCCGCTCGTCGCGGCGCTGGCGGGGCGTGCGCAGCATGCAGGCCCACAGGCCGGAGCCGAAGCGCGCATGGCAGCCCACCATGACGTTCTCCAGCACCGTCAGGTCCTTGAAGATCTGCAGGTTCTGGAAGGTGCGGGCGATGCCCAGCCTGACGCGCTGGTGCGGCGGCAGGCCCCGCACCGAGCGGCCGCGAAAGCAAACGTCGCCGTTGCCCGGCTGCAGCAGCCCCGCCACGATGTTGAACAAGGTGCTCTTGCCCGCGCCATTGGGACCGATGAGCCCCTTGATCTGCCCTTGCTTCAGATCGAAGGACAGGTCGGCAAGCGCGGCCAGTCCGCCGAAATTGATGCCCAGGTCCCGCACCGACAGGAAATCGTGATCAGCCATGGCGCACCTTTCCCTTCGTTGCCGCCACCGGGGATGCGGGCAGGCTTGCGGAACGCCGGCACAGCCGCTGCGCCAGTCCCGCCAGCCCGCCCGGGAAGAACATCAGGACCAGGATCATGCCCAGCCCGAACAGCAGCAGCTCCACGTCGTGGAAGGCGCGCAGCAGTTCGGGCGCGGCGGTGTAGACCAGCGCGCCGAACAAGGGCCCCCAGTACTTGCCCCAGCCTCCGACCGCGACCATGACCAGCAGCAGCACCGATGCGGAGAAGCTGAAGGTTTCCGGCGATGCAAACTGGTTGAAATGGACATAGAACGTACCCGCCAGGGCCGCCACCGCGGCGCAAAGCACGAACACCGCCACCTTGAGCGCATAGGTGTTGATGCCCAGGCTGGCCGCGCCGACCTCGCTGCCGGCCACGCTGATCATGGCGCGGCCGATGCGCGAGCGGGTCAGGTTGAGGAAGCCCCACATCAGCAGGAGGCCCGCGGCCCAGGCCAGGTAGAAGAAGCGCCGGTCGGTATCGAAGGCATAGCCCGCGATGGTGATGGGCTCGACTCCCGACAGGCCGTTGGGGCCGCCGGTGTAGTCCACCAGTTCGACGAACAGCACCGACAGGATGGCGTTGAATCCCAGCGTTGCCATCGCCAGGTAGTGACCGCGCAGCCGCAGCACGGGCAGGGCGATCAACAGCGCCGCCGTGCTTGCGACCGCCAGCGCGGCCGGGATGGAGGCGAGTGCGGGGAGGCCGTACTTGGCCGACAAGGCGCCGCTGACATAGGCGCCCAGGCCGAAGAAGCCGGCCTGGCACATGGATATCTGCCCGCAGTAGCCCATCAGCAGGTTGAGACTGGCGATCAGCATCAGGTTGATGCTGAACGTCACCGCCAGGCCTACGGCATAGCTGTTCGGCGCCACCAGCGGAAACAGGAGGAACAGGCCCCACAGCGCCAGCAGGATGCGCAGGTCGTGGCGCGCGCCGTCCCCGGGCGGATGGATTTCGGATTTCATCGTCACCCCCTTCAGACCTTGTTGATTTCGGCTTTGCCCAGCAAGCCCTGGGGACGGTAGAACAGCACCAGCAACAGCACGATGAAGGACAGCGCGTCCTTGTATTGCGAGGAAATCAGACCGCCTCCCAGCGCCTCGATCACGCCCAGCAGCACGCCGCCAAGCAAGGCGCCCTGCAAACTGCCCAGCCCGCCCAGCATGGCCGCGCTGAAGCCCTTGAAGCCGAGCATGGTGCCGTGGTCATAGGAGGTGAAGGTCAGCGGCGCGATGATCACGCCCGCGATGCCGCCGGCCAGAGCCGCGAGCACGAAGGCCACCGTCACCGAGCGCCGCACGTTGATGCCGACCAACGCGGCGGCGTCTCGGTCGATGGCGGTCGCGCGCAAGGTCTTGCCCAGCAGGGTGCGTTCGAAGAAGAAATGCGTGCCCAACATGAAGAGCAGCGCCACCCCCATCACCCAGAAGCTCTGCGGCGGAATCTGCGCGCCCGCCAGCGGCACCGGCGTGTCGCCCGAGAATGCGGGATAGCCCATCGGCGTTTTGCCCAGCCCCAGCATCACCAGGCTTTTGGTACAGATGGCCAGGCCGATGCTGAGCAGCGTCACCAGCAGGGGCGCGGGCTTTTTCAGCGGATGGATCACCAGGCGTTCGGACAGGCCGCCCGCCAAGGCCACCAGGGCCACCGCCGCCAGACAGGACAGCCAGAGCGGCAGTTCGGCGACCGCATAACAGGCGGCCGCCACCATGCCGCCCATCATGACCCATTCGCCCTGGGCGAAGTTGATGGCGTCGGTGCTCTTGAATATGACGTTGAATCCCACCGCCACGATGGCGTAGATGCTGCCGGTGGTGATGCCGGCGACCAGCAGTTGGATGATTTGCGCGGACATGTCCATGGCGAAGCCCCGGCGCCGCTCAGTTGGGACGGCGCGAGGTGAGCGCGATGCCGGGCAGTTCGACGCCGAACTCGGCCAGGCGCCGCGTCACCGTCTCCAGGTACGACCACAGGACCTCATACTCCCGGTCTGCGGACGCAGCGCCCAGGCCCGCTTCGGCCGTCAGCGCGTTGGCACGGCTTTCGGCGCCGTCGGGCTCTGCCAGCCAGGGGCAGTGGTAGCCGCGCAGTTCGACCTCGTTCAGATAGCCCGACACGGCCTGCGCCACGGCGGCGCGGTCGGCGTCGGACCAGGCCGCGGCGCGTTCGGCCACATAGAGCCAGCCGAAGGTGGCGTGACGCTCCTTGGCCTGCACGCACTGTTCCAGGATGCGGCGCGCAACGGGTTCCCGGGCGTTCTCCAGGTAGGCCCGGAACAGTTCCAGCTCCAGGCCGTCTTCCACCGCGGCGTGCGTGGTGAAGAAGGCGTCGGCATGGCAGGCGGCATCCAGTACCTGGCGGTGCCGGCATTGGTTGAAGATGGCTTCCTGCTGCGGGCTGGGCGGGCGGTTCAGGTAGCCGCCCAGCAAGGTGGCGTAGCGGTGGAAGCACTCGATCTGCCAGGCTTCCTCGGTGTTGCGCACGGTGAGAAAGTACTTGGGGTCGGACTCGCGGCCGCTCTCCAGGCACAGGCGCACCAGCAGCGCCGGCGTTTCGCTCAAGCCGGCGTATTCCACCCAGGCGCGGCGGCTCCAGGTCAGGCGCGCCGCATCGCGGACTTGCGCGTCGAGGGCGCCTGGATCCAGGCTGGCCCAGGGAATATCGGTCTCCGGCGCCCAGCGCTGCTGCTTGCCGGTTTCGTAAAGTTCGCGGATCGAGGTGATGGACTGCTTGAGCGTCAGCGGGAAGCGGCGCTCAACGGGAATTCTTGTCGTGGCTGCGTTCATGTCGGGTTTCCTCGCGTTCAGAATTCGCCGATCTTCGGGTGGTGCAGCAGGGGCAGATGCACGCCCCAAGGCTCCATCTGGCGGCGCACGCGCTGCACGGTTTCAACGAACAGGGGCTTCTCCAGTTCTTCGACCGTGGAACCCAGGCCGGCTTCCCAGGTGAGTCGGTCCACTTCCATTTCGGCGCGAGAAGCCGGATTGTCGGGCGCCAGCCATGCGCTGTGATAGCCGTTGAGCTCGACCTTTTCCATCATGTTGATCACGGCGTTTTCCACCACCTTGATTTCGGCGGCGGACATCTGCGGAATGCGGTGGTCGAGAAAGCGCCAGCCGAACGCGCAGTGCCGAACCTCGTCGCGCATGATGCGGGCGCAGATCTGCTTGGCGACGGGATCGCGGGTGATTTCGACCAGGTGGCGGAAGACGTCGAATGCGATTTCCTCGGCGGCGCAGACCAGCGCCGCGAGAATGGCCTCGACCGACACCTCGGGATCCAGCGCCATCTTGCGCACGCCATGGGTGGCGACGGAGCCCTGGTAGGCGGCCTGGGCCGGCTGCTCCATGTAGCCGCCCAGCGCTTCGGCCATGCGGTAGCAGGCTTCGGCGTGGCGGCTTTCCTCTTGTGAGCGGATGGTGAAGAACAGCCGCAGGTCGGGTTCGCACTTGTCGTGGCAGAAGCGGATCTGCAGGGCAGGGCTTTCCGAGATGGCGCCGTATTCGCTCCAGGCCCGGCGGCTCCAGTACTGGCGGGCCGCGTAGCGCTGCTCGGGCGTGTACTGCGAGGCGTCGAACAGATGCCAGTCGATGTCGGTGCGCGGGTCCCACTGCTTGACCGTTGCCAGGTGGTAGAGGTCGCGGATCTTGGGGATCCGGGTGTCCAGGTCCAGCGGAAAGATGCTTTCCGGATCGTCCAGGATCGTACGCGGCTCGGCGCTTGCTACGTTCATGACTGCACTCCCTGGTTTGCAGCGCCCGCGGCGCGCGTGAGTGGAGGTTGCGGAGATGGAACTGCTTTACTTGTAGTCGGCCAGCCGGAACTGCCCGTCGCGGTAGCCCAGCATGACGATGTCGTCCTTATCCAGGCCCGAGTGGCGCTGGGGCGAGAAATTGAAGACCCCGCCCACGCCCTGGTAGCCGGTGATGGCGGTCAGCTGTTCACGGGTCTTTTCCTTGTCGCCGCCGCTCTTGTCCAGGGCGGCGCGTGCCAGCATGATGGCGTCGTAGGTCTGGGCCACGAACTGGTTGGGCTTGCGCTTGTAGCGGGCCTCGAAGCGCTTGCTGAGGTCCACGATGCGCGTCTTGATCGGGTCGGCGTCGGGCAGGTCCTGGCCCACCGGGAACTTGACGCTGACCAGCAGCAGGTCCTTGACCGAGTCGCCGGCCAGCTTCATGTAGCGCTGGTCGACGAAACCGTAGCTGTGCACCAGGGTGAGCTTGTCCAGGCCCAGCTGCTGCGCCTGCTTGATGAACACCACGCCAGCCGGGGTGACGGTCCAGCAGATGATGGCCTGCACCGACGCATTCTTGATGCGCGTGAGCTGCGGAGTCAGGTCGGTGTCGGCGGGGTTGAAGGATTCATACGTGATGTCGATGCCGCGCTTGGCGGCAAGCCGCTTCATCTGTTCGACGGCGCTCTGGCCGAAGCCGCTGTTGTCGGCCAGCAGGGCGGCGCGCTTGATGCCTTTCTTGTCGAAGTAGTCCAGCACCCGGTCGATCACCTGGTCGTCGTCCACGGTGCTCTTGAACACGTACTTGCGTTCGGCCACCGGCATCACGATCTGCATCGAACCTTCGGTGGAAATGAAGGGCGTGGCGGCCTTGTCCACCATCGGCACCATGGCCATGGCGATGCCGCTCATGTTGCCGCCGCCGACGATGATGTCCACCTTGTCCTGGGACAGCAGCCGCTTGGTGGCGTTGATGGCCTTGGCGGTCTGGCTTTCGGCGTCGTAGAACACCCATTCGACTTTCTTGCCGCCGATGCCGCCGGCGGCATTGATGTCGTCGATGGCCATTTCCATGCCGGCCTTCATGTCTTCGCCGAGGAAGGCGGCGGGACCGGTCACGGACAGGATGGATCCTATCCGCACCGTATCCTGCGCGCTGGCGGCGTGCATGCCCAGCATCAGCGCGGCGGCCGGCAGCGCGATGGCCGCGCGGCGCGAGAACTCCAGAAACGTCTTTAAGCAAGTCATGGTGCTACTCCTGTGCCTGATGCGGGATTTAAGGGGGTGCAGCAACTTCCACGAACAGCGAAAACGTAGTCGGCTAGGCCTCCGCCACGCCGGGTGGGTTGCGGAACTCGAGCGAGTCCGACACCTGGTCCGTCTTGCCTGCGCCGTTCTGCAGCGGTACGCGCACCGAGTACCGGACCTGGTCCGCGCGGTAATGCGACAGGCCGGACATGACCGGCCGGTCCTGCTTGTCGAAATACACCAGGTGCCGCGTCAGGACGGGATCGCCGGGCAGGAGGCTGAGGTAATCGGCATGTTCGGCCTGCACCGCGCCGCCCTCGATCTTGAGGTTGCCGTAGGCCAGCTCGACCTGGCGGCCGATCAGCTCCAGCAGGGAGCCCGCCTCGGCCTGGCGGGCGTCGATGTGCGGGATGCGGTCGGTGCGCACATAGCGGTAGTCGATCGAGATCGGCACCTGCTGGACCGTGCGCAGGCGCAGGATGCTCCAGACCGGGGTGCCGGGCGCCACGTCCAGTTCGCGCGCCACGACGGCCGAGGCCGGTTCCTGCGCGCAGTGCAGCACCCGCAGGCTGAGGGGACGGCCGTGTGCGGACCACTGGTCGATGAAGTCCATGGCCGGGCTGAACTGCTCGTCGATCTTGGGGGCGCAGACGAAGGTGCCGGAACCGCGGACCCGCCGCAGATAGCCTTCGTCCACCAGTTCCTGGATGGCCTGGCGCACCGTCATGCGGCTGACGTTGAATTGTTCGCTCAGCTCGTGGTCGGTGTGGAAGCGGTCGCTTTCCTGCTGCCAGTTCAGGATCATCATCAGCACGCGCCGCTTGATCTGCACATAGAGCGGCAGAGGGGAGTCGCGGTCCAGCGCCACGGGGCTGCTGGAGACGGGGGACTCGCTGCGGACGTTCGTAAGAGTGGACATGACAGCTGGTTTCCGGAATATGTATATAGGATTTGTATATTTGTCTAGTTAACTAGACTTTATGATATATTGATTTCGAAAGTCAAGTACGGATTAGCGATATGAATATTTCTACGCTCGACCTTGCGCTGGCGCTCCCGCCCCACAGCCTGGATGCCGTTCTGTCCTTTGATCAGCCCGCCTCGCTGGACCGGGCGGACGTGCTCATATGGAATCCCGCCGGCCTGTACCCCGCGCTGGAGGCGGCCTGCGAACGCACCGATCCGCCGGTGCTGGGGGTGGGCGCGTCGGAATGGCTGCTGGCCACCAGCCGCCATTGGCGCGAACAATTCAAGCGCCTGCTGGCCGCGGGCGGCACCCTGGTGGCGTTGGTGCCCGCGCCGCGCACGGTGGGCGTGCATACTTTGCAGGACATTCTTCCTTACGACTGGTCCGATCCGCTCTGGCCGCGGCGGGTGCGCAGCCAGCCGATCGACGGCGCTGCGCTGCCGCGCCAGGCGGGCGAGCCTTTCCGCACGCTCTTCACCGAAGCCGCGCGCTGTTTCCAGCCCTGCGCGACTCTGGTCGAGGCGCCGGGCGCGGGCATACTCGAGGACGGCCAGGGCATGACGCTGGCAAGCTACGCCAGTGAGCCGCCGGGCCGCCTGCTGCTGCTTCCGGCGCTGGCGCCGGATCTGGCGCAGGACGAAGCGGGCGCGGCGCTGTTTCTGCAGGAGCTGCGCCGCTGCATCGAACGCCTGGGCCAGCGCAGCGGCGTGCGCCTGGCGGGGTGGCTGGATCTGCAGCGCGGCCCGGCAGACGAGCAATTGCACGCCCGTCGCGCGCAATGCCTGCGCGAGCGCCATGCGCTCGACCTGGAATTGCAGGAACTGGACCGCGCCATGGCCGAGCGCGACTTTTTCAAGCAGCTGCTAGCTGGCGAAGGCCTGGGAGCGGGGCTGGCGGCCGCGGAAGTCTTCCGCCGCAAGAGCGCGCCAGTGCATGCGGACTGGGTCGAGAAAGACCTGCACATCGTTGAACTCGATCAACGCAACCTGCTGCTCAAAGTGCGGCTGGCGGATGAACCTCTGGATGCCGCGGCGCTACGCCGGCTGGAAGAGGCCCGCGTGCGGGTGGCGGATTACTTTTCCAGGCCGACTTCCATCCTCGTCGCGGACTGCGCCGACAATGCCTTGCCGCCGTCCGCGCGCGCGCCGCGCCGGCATGCCGTGCTGGAAGGCCTGGACGATGCCTATGTGCTGAACGGGCTGCACCTGTATGGCTGGCATCTGGAGACTCCCGGCGACAGCCCTGACCGCCTGCTGCAGCGTTTGATGCAGGCGGATGCGGACCTGAGCGATTCCCTGCTGCGCGCGACGCTGCGCGGCCTGACCCCGCCAGCCGACGCCTGAAGGGCGTGGTGAGCGTTTCGATACTGTGAGACTCCGATGCCCGCCGACACCCCCGACCTGCAAGTCCTGGATATCGAACGCAACAGCGCCAACCATCTGGCGCTTTCGCCGCTGACCTTCATCGAGCGCGCGGCGAAGGTCTATCCGGAACGCACTGCCATCGTCCATGGCGCGCTGCGCCAGAGCTGGCGCGAAACCTATGCACGCTGCCGCCGGCTGGCCAGCGGGCTGGCGCGCCTGGGGGTGCGGCCCGGCGATACGGTGGCCGTGATGGCGCCCAATATCCCGGCGCTGTACGAGGCCCATTTCGGGGTCGCCATGGCGGGCGCGGTGCTCAATGCCCTGAACACCCGGCTGGACGCCGAAACACTGTCCTTCATCCTGGATCATGGCGCCGCGGTGGTGCTGCTGACGGACCGGGAGTACGCTCCCGTCATGGCGCAGGCCTTGGCCAAGACCCGCAGGCGCATCCGCGTGGTGGACATCGACGATCCCGAATACGGCGGGCCGGGCGAACTGCTCGGGGAAATGAACTACGAAGCCCTGCTGGAGACGGGCGACGCGGCGGCCGGGTTCCCCTGGCCGGCGGACGAATGGCAGTCGCTGTGCCTGAACTACACCTCCGGCACCACCGGCAGCCCCAAGGGCGTGCTGTACCACCATCGCGGCGCCTATCTGAATGCGATGGGCAACGCCCTGGCCTGCGATATGCGCCAGCATGCGGTGTATCTCTGGACCTTGCCGATGTTCCACTGCAATGGCTGGAGCTTTCCCTGGACCATCGCGCTGCTGGCGGGAACCAATGTCTGCCTGCGGCGGGTCGAGGCCGGCGCCATTTTCGACGCCATCCAGGCGAATGGGGTCGATTATTTCTGCGCCGCGCCGGTGGTGCTGGGCATGCTCATCAACAGCCCGCCCGAAATCAAGCGGCGCGCGATCCGGCCGGTGCAGGCGCTCATCGGCGGCTCTCCGCCTCCGGCCGCCGTCATCGCGGCGATGGACGAACTGGGCATAGACGTCACGCATCTGTACGGCCTGACGGAGAGCTACGGTCCGTCGATCAGCTGTGCCTGGCACGAGGCCTGGAGCGATCTGCCGCTGGATGAGCAGGCTGCGCTGAAGGCCCGCATCGGCGTGCGCAAGCACACGATGGAACAGGTCCGCGTGCTGGATCCCGCCACGCTGGCGCCCGTGCCGCCGGACGGCGTCACCGTGGGCGAAATCATGATGCGCGGCAACACGCTCATGAAGGGCTATCTGAAGAACCCGCAGGCCACGGCGGAAGCCTTCGCCGGAGGCTGGTTCCATACCGGCGATCTGGCCGTGGTGCATCCCGACGGCTATCTGCAGGTCAAGGACCGCGCCAAGGACATCGTGATATCAGGCGGAGAGAACATCTCGACCGTCGAGGTCGAGGATGCGTTGTACGGGCATCCCGCCGTATTGGAAGCCGCCGTGGTGGCGCGGCCGGACGCCAAGTGGGGCGAGACGCCTTGCGCCTTCGTCACGCTGAAGGATGGCAGCGCCGCGACGGCGGAAGAACTGACCAGCTTCTGCCGGGGCCGCCTGGCCGGTTTCAAGGTGCCGCGCACTTTCGTGTTCGGCCCGTTGCCCAAAACCGCCACGGGCAAGATCCAGAAGTATCTGCTGCGCGAACAGGCGCGGCAGCTGTGAATTCGCCGCCGCCGGCGCGGCCCTAAGCGCGCGGCAGCAGGTCCAGCGCCTGCGCGTCGAAGCGCCGCAGATTGGGGAACACCAGCCCCAGATCCTCGCGGCTGGCGCCGAACCAGCCGCCCAGGGACGCGCCCAGCTGATCCACGGCCAGGGTCGGCAAGAGGCGGCCGTTGTCGACGAAGCCGGGGCCGTCCAGGGCGATTTCCGGATGGCTGCCGTAGTAGCGGCCGCCCTTGACCGCGCCGCCCAGTACAAAGTGATGCGAGCCCCAGCCGTGGTCGGAGCCGTTGCCGTTGGAGCCCAGGGTGCGGCCGAATTCGGATGCCGTGAACGTGGTCACCTGGTCCGCCACGCCTATCGCGGAAAGCGCCTGCTGGAACGCGGCCAGCGCCTGGCCCAGTTCCTTGAGCAGGGCGGGGTGGGTGTCGTTCAGTCCGGCGTGGTTGTCATAGCCGTTCTGCGAGACGAAGAAAACCTGGCGGCGTGCGCCCAGCGCCTGGCGCGCCGCGATGATGCGGGCGACGATTTTCAGCTGCTGCGCCAGGGGGGACGAGAACTCGCCCGGCACGGCCACGTCCGCGAGGGCTGCACGCAGGCGCCCGTCGGCGTCGATGGACTGCGCGGCGATGCGCGACATCTCGCGTTCCATCAGGTGCTCGCGCGGCTGCGTGATGAGCTGGCGCAGCAAGGCCGTGCAGGCGCTGGAGCCATACATGTCGCGGCCCAGCAGGTCTATCTGCGTGGAGCCGTTGATGCCCACGCGGTATCCGGCGATCTTGCGTCCGGCCAGCAGCACGCTGCTGCCGCCCGCGGTGATGCCCGTGAAGGTGCGCTGCGCGTTGGCGTCCGCGAACAGGTCCGTCAGCCTCCCGGCCCAGCCCGACGCCGCGCCTTCCGGCGCCAGCGCCTGCCAGTACGACTGCTGGTCGTTGTGGGAAAACAGCTTGGGCGGCAGTGGCACGCGCGCGCCTATGTATTCCTGCTTGGAGGTGGGCGCAACCAGCGGACCGATGTTCAGCAGCACTGCCATGTCGCCGCTTTCATACAAGGGCTTGAGCGGAGCCAGCGATGGGGCCAGCGCAAACTGGGCGCCGCCGGAGGCGGGTTCCTTGCCGCGCAGCGCCGTGGCCTGCAGGGCGTTGCGCGGCAGGGCGATGTCGGTGCGCGCCTGGGCATAGGCCTTGTAGGCGGCCGTGTCGTAGGGAACCAGCGAGTTGTAGGGGTCGTTGCCGCCGTACAGGAACACGCAGACCAGCGCCTTGTACGAGGAGACTGGCGCTGATTGCGCCGCAGCCGCGCCCAGGGCCGCCAGGTTCAGCGCCAGTGGCGCGGCGGCGCCCGTGGCGCCCAACGCGCAGGCGCGCAGCAGGAATTCGCGGCGGCTGGTTTGCGCGGCGTGGCGGGAATTCTTCATTTCTGCACCAGGTATTCGGGGCTGGCGGCCACCAGCATGATGGCGGCGCGCACGCGGTCGCGCGGCCGGCCCGCCGGTATCGTGGCCACGGCGCGCGCGATGCTGCCGGCGGTCTCGGCGGAATAGGCATCGCCCGCCAGCAGCAGCGCCACCCGCGCCACCAGCGCGGACGGATCCTGCGCCAGCGCGATCTCGGCGGCATAGGGCGTCTGCAGATCCTCCCACCCCCGGTCCACATAGATGGCCAGGAAGTTCAGGTAGCCGGCAATGCTGGTCTCATCGGTGATCTGCAGTTCCGGCGCCACCAGGTTCCTGCGCGCCAGCTCGGTCACCGGCGGCACGTAGCGCGGACGGAAGAAATTGAAGACGCTGGCGGATCGCATCGGGCTCTGGGCCAGCCGGATCGTGTTGTCAGTGGTGTCCGGCATGGCCCAGGCGCCGTTGTTGGAGGTCGCCCCGAAAGCCCGCGCCCAGGCCGCGAAGCGCACGATGGGTTCGCGCACCTTGCCCCAGCCGGGCGCGGCCAGGTCGGGGTTGCGCGCCTCCGGGTCCAGCAGGACGGCGCGCACCACGGCCTTCAGGTTGCCGCGCTTGCCGCTGCCGTCGTCGTTGAAGGCGGCCGACACGCGCGCGACATAGGCGCGGCTGGGATTGCTGGTGACCAGCCGCTGGATCAGCTGCGTGCCGATGAAGGGGCCCACGTTGGGATGGGCGCAGATCACTTCCATGGCGCGCTTGAGCGACAAATGGCCGTCGGTGCCTGCCGGCACCACCGCGCCCAGAAAGCGCTTCTCGGCCAGCGAGTGCAGCGCATTGTTCAAGGCCATGGGGCGGCGGTGGAATTCGACGTCGGTTTCGGGGCCGTTGATGTCCCAGCCGGTGAAGACCTTGGCCAGCCCCTGCACGTCCGCGTTGGTATACGTTTCCACGGGCGCGCCGTTGACCATTCTTTTGGCGCCGTCCGGTTCCAGCTCCAGCAGCCCGATGCTGAACAACTGCATGACTTCGCGGGCATAGTTCTCGTCGGGATGGCGGCCGGTCTTGGGATCTTCCTTGCGGTTGCCGCGATAGGTCAGCATGCAGCCCATGGACAGGTTGCGCGTGACGGCCGTCAGCAGTTGCTGGTAGTTGCCCAGGGCATGCTCGGCCAGCAGGTCCATGAAACCCGCGGCGCCGAACAATGGCCAGGATGCGGTGATGGACGATACGCCCACCACGAAGATCTCCGACAGCGCAAACGCGACCCGCGTGCGGACCTGATCCGGGGCCGAGATGAACTTGCGCCACAGCGTGGATTCCAGGGGCGCGTTGATGCCGTTGCCCTTGAACTCCTCGGTGTTCTTGCGCTGCTGCAGCAGCCAGTCGAAGTGGGTCTGCGACGGCGGCATGGCCAGCTGCGCGTCCAGCCAGGCCGCGTAGCCGTCGCGCACCACGGCGTCGATCTCGGCGGGCGTGGGGCCGAACGTGGCCTGCGCCAGGAAACGCGAGGCCTGGCCCGGGGTCGGTTTTGCGTGGGAAGTATCGGCGGACTGCGGCGCAGCCGCTGACGGCGTAGCGGACATGCGCGGCACCTCGTCGAATGCGAAAACCTACGGTACTGAAGCCCCGGGCAGGCTTCAATACCGTCATTCGGACGAGAGACTAGTCCTAAAGCATGAGCTTCAGACCGAACGCGTGATGCCGCCGTCGATGCGGATGTTCTGGCCGGTGATGTAGGAAGAAGCGTCGGATGCGAGGAACGCGATCAGGTCGGCGACTTCTTCGGCGGTGCCGTAGCGGCCCATCGGAATGCGCGTGCGGCGGTCTTCCTTTTCAGGCAGGCTGTCGATGAAGCCCGGCAGCACGTTGTTCATCCGTACGTTGTGTTCGGCGTACTCGTCGGCGAACACCTTGGTGAAGGCGGCCAGCCCGGCGCGGAACACGCCCGAGGTCGGGAACAGCGCTTCGGGTTCGAAGGTGGCGTAGGTCGAGATATTGACGATGGCGCCGGACTTCTGCTGCTTCATCACCGGCGCGACCAGGCGCGCGATGCGCACCACGTTCAGCAGGTAGAACTCCATGCCCAGGTGCCAGTCCTCGTCGCTGATCTCCAGCAGCGGGCCCTTGGGGCCGTGGCCGGCGCTGTTGACCACGGCATCGATCCTGCCCCATTTTTGCTGCGTGGCGTCCATCAGCCTCGCCAGGTCTTCGGGCGAGCGGTTGGATCCCGTGACGCCCAGGCCGCCCAGTTCCTGCGCCAGCGCCTCGCCCTTGCCGGAGGAGGACAGGATGGCTACGCGCCAGCCGTCAGCCGCCAGTTTGCGCGCCGCCGCCGCGCCCATGCCGCTGCCGCCGGCGGTGACGATTGCCACTTTTTCCGTGCTCATGCTCACTCCTGGTCTTGAATTATTTGGGAGCGGCCATTGTAGAAGCGGGAGCGACCCGCCACACCACATTGCCGACGTCGTCGGCCGTCAGCAGGCCGCCCTGGCGGTCTATCGCCACCCCTACCGGCCGTCCCTGGGCTTCGCCGCTTTCGTTCAGAAAGCCCGTCAGCACGTCGCGCGCCGGCCCGTCGGGCTTGCCGTCGCGAAACGGCACGAAGATGACCTTGTAGCCGCTGCGCGGATCGCGGTTCCACGAACCATGCTGGCCCACGAACATGCCGTCCGTGTAGGGCGCGGGCAGGCGCGACCCGCCCGACCAGGCCAGCCCCAGCGAGGCGGTGTGCGGGCCCAGCGCGTAGTCGGGCACGATGGCGCGCGCCACCAGGTCCGGACGCGGCGGCTGGACCCGGCTGTCGACGTGCTGGCCGAAGTAGCTGTAGGGCCAGCCGTAAAAACCGCCATCCCGCACCGAGGTCATGTAGTCGGGCACCAGGTCGCTGCCCAGCTCGTCGCGCTCGTTGACGGCCGTCCACAGCGTTTTGCTGTCGGGCGCCCAGGCCATGCCCACGGGGTTGCGCAGGCCGGTCGCGTACAGGCGCTTGTTGCCGCTGGCCACGTCGATTTCCCAGATGGCGGCGCGGCCCTCTTCGATGTCCATGCCGTTTTCGCCGACATTGCTGTTGGAGCCGACAGAGGCGTACAGCTTGCTGCCGTCGGGGCTCGCCAGCAGGTTCTTGGTCCAGTGGTGGTTCAGGCCCGCAGGCAGGTCGGTGACCTTCACGCCGGGGGCGGTGATCCGCTCCTGGCCGGTTTCGTAGGGAAAGCGCAGCACGGCGTCGGCGTTGGCGACGTATAACTGATTGCCGATCAAGGCCATGCCGAAGGGCGAGTTCAGGCCGTCGAGCAATACGCTGCGCGTTTCGGCGATGCCGTCGTGGTCGGCATCGCGCAGCAGGGTGATGCGGTTTGCGCTGGGGGTCCTGGCGCCGGCGCGTTTCATCACCAGGC
Organism: Achromobacter aegrifaciens; assembly: GCF_902859735.1. GTDB lineage: Bacteria > Pseudomonadota > Gammaproteobacteria > Burkholderiales > Burkholderiaceae_B > Achromobacter > Achromobacter aegrifaciens. Next base: position 1,283,207 of record NZ_CADIJY010000001.1, read on the forward strand.
CGGCGACCCAGGCCTTGAAGCCGCCGGAAGCCGACTCGGGCTTGGGCGGCGCGTTGGTCTCGGCTACCAGCACGTCGCCGTTGGGCAGCACGTACAGCCAGCGCGGATGATCCAGGCCGCTGGCGTACGCCGTTACCGACAGCCCGTTGGCTGCGACGGGCTGTGCGCCCGCGGGCCAGCCCACGGCCTTGGCCGTCTTCACGGTGGGTATGGTGGTGGGATTGGGGGCGGGCAGTTGAGGCGACGGGCCCATGCCGGCTTCGACCGGCAAGGTGGCCATTTCGCCGCAGGCGTTGAGAGTGGCGGCGGCCATCACGGCGGCCAGCAGAATGCGGGGGGTGGGCATGACGCATGCTCCGGGGGCGGTGAGGTCCATCATACGCTTGGACCTCCGTAGCCCCGGCGCGCTCAACGCATCTGGAACGCCTCCTGATGCCAGCGCACGGGCTTGGCGCCCAGCTTGCGCAGGCCGCGCCTGAGCGCGTCGGCCAGGCCGGCGGGTCCGCAGAACCAGACGTCGGCGACACGGCCCGCGGCCACCTCGCCCTGCGCCAGTGCTCCAGCCGTCAGCGTATCGCCGTCGTGCGCGCTATGGATGGCGAGCGTCACGCCGTCCAGCGCGGCGCAGCGTTCCTTGAGCAGCGGCACGAAAGGATCTGCCGAGGCATCGCGCACGCAATAGTGCAGCCACACGCGCGGCGTTGGCGCTTGTCCTTCCTGCAGGGCTTCCAGCCATGCGAGGAAAGGGGTGACGCCTATACCGCCCGCCACCCAGACCTGCGATGCTGCGGCAGCGTCCGGCTCCAGTTGAAAGCGCCCATAGGGGCCTTCGACGGCGACCGGCTGGCCGATGCGCAGCGTGCGCGCCAGGCCGCGGGTGTAGTCGCCCAGCGCCTTGATCTGGAACGTGACGCGAGATTCGCCCGCCACGGGGGCGCTGGCGATGGTGTAGGGATGGGCGCCTTCCTTGCGGTCGAACGTGACGAAGGCGAACTGTCCCGCCTGATGCTCCCGCCAATTGGCGTCGAGTTCGCAGCTGACCTCCAGGATATCGCCTGGCTGGTGCGCCAGCGACACGATCCTGCCTTGCGCGCGGCGGCCGCTGCCCACGCGTCCCAGCAGCGCCACCAGCGCGGCATAAGAACCGGCGGCCAGCAGCGGAATCAACAGCAGGCCGACCGGACCGCTCCAGTAGCGCGCGGGAGCCAGCGCTGCCGTGTGGAACGCCAGCGCCAGGAACAGCACAGGCATCGCGCGGTGCAGGAGACGCCAGCCCCGGTAGGGAAAGCGCCGCCACAAGGTGATTGCGAGCATCGCCAGCAGCAGGTAGATCGACCACTCGCCCAGGTCCTTGGCCAGGCCGCGCGAGCTTTCGAACAGCGTCAGCACGACGTCGCGGGCGGGGCGGTTGCCCGCGTCCGCCAGGCTCTTCAAGGGGCCGCTGGCCAGCTTCAGCAACCAATGCGCGGCGCCGGCTGATACTGCGAGGATTCCGGCCCATTTGTGCAACCGGTATATCTTGTCCATGCCGCCCAGCGGGCGTTCCAGCCACGCGGGCCGCAGCGCCAGCAGCATGATCAATGCCATCAGTCCGATGGACCAGACGCCGGTGAGGTAGAGGCCTTGCTGGCGCGCCACCCAGTACCAGGCGCCGGTGGCCGGCGGCTGCAGGATGAACGCGTCCAGGCCCCAGGCCAGGGTCAGGACTAGCAAAAAGCCGCCTATGGCGGCGCCGGTTCCTATCGGTTTCATGATGGTGTCCATGTCGGGACGCTCGGCCCGCCGGTTGCGGGCGGAGCGGGGTAGGCGCGTAGGCGCCGGCGCTTCAGTCCTTGATGCGGCTGCGCAGGACGGCGCCGCTCTGGGCGTCGACCCGCAGCTTCACGCGCTGGCCTTGCGCGTTGTCGGCCTTGACGTCGTAGCGGCCGTGCTCGAGCTCGATCTCGGTGATGTTGCGATAGCCCGCGGCGGTCAGCGTGTCGTAGATCTGGCGCACGGTCAGCGTCGCGTTGGCGGGGGCCGTGGCGGCGGGCTGGGCCGGCGCCGGGGCGGTCGTCTGGGCGTGCACGGCGGCGGCGCCGGCCAGGGTTGCGGCGCCAAGCGCCAGGGCGGCCAAGGTGTTGCGGATTGCGGTCATGGAATGGCTCCTAGGTTGTTGCGGGTTGCCGGAATGGCGACCATGACCGCATTATTCGGGTGTGCGGATGAACCAATTCTGAAGCTGCCGTTCACGTGCCGTTCATTTTTCCGGCGCTATAACTGGGCGGACAATCGCCTCTTATGGCGGACCCCGAATGCGAAAGAAACCATGACCCGAGGAACCCGTACCCGAATCTGGCTGTCCTGCGGCGCGCTGATGCTGGCGCTGGCCGCGGGCCCCAACGCGGGCCTGGCCGATGAAAGCGACCACGAACAAGCGCGCCAGGCCTTGCAGGCCGGCAAGGTGCTGCCCCTGCGTTCGGTGCTGGACATCGTCGAACGCGACTATCCTGGGCAGGTGGTCAAGGTCGAGTTCGAAGAGGACGACGGCGAGTTCATCTACGAGATCCGGCTGCTGCAAAGCGGCGGCCGGCTGGTCAAGCTGAAGATCGACGCGCGCGACGGCAAGGTGCTGGGCGTGAAGGGGCGCGACATCCAATTCCGGGACAAGCACTGATGCGCATACTCGTGGTTGAAGACGAGCCGACCCTGGCCACGCAGTTGGCCGATGCCTTGCGCCAAGCGGGCTATACCGTCGACACCGCCGCGGACGGCGGAACGGCCCAGTACATGGGCGCGGTCGAGACCTACGACGTGGTGGTGCTGGACCTGGGCCTGCCGGTCATGGACGGCCTCACCGTGCTCAAGCAGTGGCGCGCGGGCGGCCAGGGCATGCCGGTGCTGATCCTCACGGCGCGCGACAACTGGCACGAGAAGGTCGCCGGCATCGATGCCGGCGCCGACGATTACCTGACCAAGCCCTTCCACATGGAAGAGCTGCTGGCGCGGGTGCGGGCGCTCTTGCGCCGCTCCAGCAACCACGCCAGCGCGCAATGGCGCTGCGGTCCGCTGATGCTGGACACGCGGCAGGCCAAGGTCACGGTGGACGGCCAGGCGCTGTCCCTGACCAGCCATGAATTCAAGGTGCTGGCCGTGCTGATGCAACGCGCGGGCGAAGTGATTTCGCGCAGCGAGCTGACCGAGCACGTCTACGCCCAGGACAATGACCGTGACTCCAACACTATCGATGTGTTCATCGCGCGGCTGCGCAAGAAACTGCCGCCCGATACCATCGAAACCGTGCGCGGCCTGGGTTACCGCCTGGCCTGCGCCGCATGATGCCGCAGCGCGCGCGCGCGCCCGGCTCGCTGCGCTGGCGCCTGCTGGCCGGCACGCTGGCCTGGATCCTGGTCACGGTGGTGCTGGCCGGCTGGGGCTTGGGCAGCTTGTTCCGCCAGCACATCACCGAGCAGCTGCGCGCCGAGCTGACCCTGCACCTGAACCAGCTGACGGCCGCGGTGAACACGGCTCCGGACGGTCGCCTGGTGGTCTCGCCGCCCCTGAGCGATCCACGCCTGGAGCAACCGCTATCAGGCCTGTATTGGCAAATCGACCGGCTCGACGAACAGGGCCGTCCGGCGGCCGTGGGCGCGGCGCGCTCGCGTTCGCTCTGGGATCAGGTGCTGGAGTTGCCCGCCGCGGACAGCGCCGACGGGGTGTATGAAATCGCGGGGCCGGAAAAGCACAGGCTGACCGCCTTGACGCGCACGCTGGAACCGGCCGAGACCGAGGCAGCGCCGTTGCGCCTGATCGTGGCGGCCGACAGCCAGGTGCTGGCGGAGCCGATCGAGCGCTTCAATCACATGCTGTTGATTTCGCTAGGCGCGCTGGCGGCAGGCTTGACGCTGGCGGCCGTGGTCCAGGTCCTGGTCGGGTTGCGGCCGCTGGCCAGGCTCAGGCGGCAGCTCGCCGGGCAGCACGGGGGCGCCAGCGTGCGCATCGAAGGCCGCTTTCCCAGCGAAATCCAGCCGCTCGTCGACGACTTCAATCGCGTCCTGGACGTCAATGCCGACATGGTGCAGCGCGCGCGCACGCAGGCCGGCAATCTGGCGCATGCGGTGAAGACGCCGCTGACGATTCTGGGCAATGCCGCGGCGCGCGAGGAAGGGCCGCTGGCGGCGCTGGTACAGGAGCAGGTCGGCATGGCGCGCCGCCAGATCGACTATCACCTGGCGCGCGCCCGCGCCGCCGCCGCGTCCGGCGCGGCCGACAGCCGCACACCGCTGCGCAAACCCATCGAGGGGCTGCTGCGCGTCATGCAGCGCTTGTATGCGCAGCGCGGACTGCTGCTGGAAATGCCGGAATTTGCCGAGGGCCTGGTATTCCGCGGCGAAGAACAGGATCTGCAGGAGATGGTTGGCAACCTGCTGGACAACGCCTGCAAATGGGCCGAGCGCCAGGTGCAGGTCAGCGCAAGCGCCGCCGGCCAGGGCCAGTTGCTCATCCAGATCGACGATGACGGCCCGGGCATCGCCGACGAGGAACGCGAGCGCATCTTCCTGCGCGGCGTGCGCATGGACGAGCAGCGTCCCGGATCGGGCCTGGGCCTGGACATCGTGCGCGACCTGGCCAGCACCTATGGCGGCCAGGCGCAAGCCGAGCGTTCGCCGCTGGGCGGCTTGAGGGTGTCGTTGTGGCTGCCGGCCGCCTGAGGCCGGCGCCGGGGGTTCACTTGACCAGCGTCACCGGCGCTTCGGCCAGTTGCAGCACCTGATTGGCGACCGAGCCGATCAGGATGTTCGTCAGCGAGCCGTTGCCGCGCGTGCCCATGACGATGCGGGCGCAGCCGTGGTCCTGGGCGTAGCCGGCGATTTCCGTGGCCGCGTGGCCAAACGCCACGTGGCTGGTGTAGTCGGCGCCGGTCACGTCCAGCAGTTTGCGCGCCTCGTCCGCGGCCTCCTGGCCTTCGCGCAGGTAGAACTCGTCGATCATGTCCTGCGTGATCAGGCGTGACAGGCCCGCGCGGCCTTGCACGGGCGTCTGGACGTTGAGCAGATGGATGCGGGCGGCGCCGGCGCCTTGGGCGAGCTGGCGGGCGTACAGGACGGCGCGGTTGGCGTTGTCGGAGCCGTCGACAGGGACCAGGATGTTCAGCATGGATGCTCCTTGACGGTTACTTGACCAGGGTGACGGGCAACTCCGTCAGATGCAGGACGCGGGTCGCGACCGAACCCAGGAACCAGGACGACACCGAGCCCAACCCGCGGGAGCCCATGTAGATTTCGTCCGCGCCGGATTCGCCGGCTACGCGCACGATGGTCTCGGCGGCGGCGCCTATTTCGATGTGGGTCTGGAAGGGCACGCCGGCCTGGGTCAGCAGTTCGCTGGCGGCCTGCAGCGCGTTGCGGCCTTCTTCCTCGTGATAGGCGTCGATCTCGGCTTGCGACAGGCCGCGGCCGATCTTGCCGGCTTTCAGCGGGATCTGGACCGTGAGGAGCTCCACGCGTTCGATGGGGTCGTAGCTGCGGGCGTCGAGCAGGGCTTGGACCGCATGGACGGCGGGCTGCGAGCCGTCCACGGGGATCAGGATGCGTTTCATGAGCGTCTCCTTGTGCGCGCCGCGGGCGGCGTTGTAGTCCACTGTATCCGAATTATTCGCCGAATCGGACAGGCGCGTCATGCGCAGGATCAAACCGGGCGCAATCAGCGCGCGCCGCCGGGCGGCGGACTCGGCGCGGGATCAGCGCCAGCGCGGCTCCAGGACGTGCGCGGCCGGGGCCTGCCCGAGCAGCCGTGCGGCGAGAATGCTCAATGCCTCGGCCGAGCCGCTGGTCTCCAGGCGCAATCCGCCCGGACCGTCGGCGCGCAACAGGCCGCGTTCCTGCAACTGGTGGCGCAGCCGGCGCGCCACGGGCGCGCCCGTCTCCAGTAGCGGCACGTCGGCGCCAGCGGCCGCCTGGATCGCGTCGCGCAGGAAGGGAAAGTGGGTGCAGCCCAGCACCAGCACGTCGGCGCCGGCCTCGCGTAGCTCAGCCACGGGAGCGCGCACCGCGGCTTCGGCCTCGGGGCCGCTGAGCACGCCGTGCTCCACCAGCCGTACCCACTCGGGGCAGGGCCTGAACAGGATGCGGACTTCGGGCGCCTCGCGCCGGACCAGCGCGGCGAATTTGGGGCTGGCCAGAGTGCCGGTGGTGGCGAATACGCCGACCACGCCGCTCGTGGTCAGGTGCGCGGCGGGCTTGATGGCCGGCTCCACGCCGATGATGATCAGTTGCGGATGGCGCAGGCGCAGCTGGGCGATGGCGGCCGCGGTGGCGGTATTGCAGGCCACCACCATGGCCTTGGCCTGGCGCGACACGAAGTAATCGGCAATCGTGCTGGCGCGCTGCTCGACGTAGTCCTGCGTTTTTTCGCCATAGGGCACGTGGGCGGAGTCGGCCACGTACAGCAGGGATTCGTGGGGCAGGGCGTCGCGGATGGCGCGCAGCACGCTCAGCCCGCCGACGCCGGAGTCGTAGATGCCTATGGGTGAATCTGGGAACATGGCTGCAGTGCGGAGTGCGGGGTGCCGGGCAGTGTAGCGCTGCGCGCTCAGGCCGGCGATTCCTCGCGCTGCCGCCGCGCCTCGCCGATCAGCTTGCGGGCCGCGCCGGAGAGCGCTTCGTCGCGCCAGATCAGGTTCAGCGGCGCGCGCAGTTCCGCGGGCTGGGCCAGGTTGACGTAGACCACGCCTTCGATGTTCACGCGGCGCAGCGACGCCGGCACCAGCGACACGCCCAGGCCGGCGGCCACCAGGCTCAGGGTGGACAGCATGCGCGGCGCTTCCTGGGCCACGCGCGGGCTGAAACCGGCGGCGCCGCAGGCCGCAATGATGGCGTCGTACAGGCCTGGCCCGCTGTGGCGGCGGTAGAGGATCAGCGATTCGTCGGCCAGTTCCGACAGCGCGATGCGCTTGCGCGGCCGGCCCTTGACGGTTGGGTGGTCGGCGGGAAACGCGGCCAGCATGGGCTCTTCCAGCACGGTTTCCACCACCACGCCCGGGCCCAGGCCATAGGGACCGCGGATGAATGCCACGTCCACGCGGCCCGCGCCCACGGCCTCCATGAGTTCGCCGGTGCTGCTTTCCTCCAGCACCAGCCGCACATTGGGCGCCGTTTCGCGGAAGCGGCGGATGACGGACGGCACGAAGGGATGGAACGCCGCGGACCCGGTGAAGCCCACGGTCAGGCGCCCGGCCTCGCCCTGCGACACGCGCCGCACGCCTTCCACGGCCTGATCCACCAGGGCCACGATATTGCGCGCATCGTCCAGCAGCGCGCGGCCGCTTTCGGTCAGCTCCATGCCGCGCGGCAGGCGGTGGAACAGCGTCACGCCCAGTTCCTGCTCCAGCACGCGGATCTGCTGGCTGAGCGGCGGCTGGCGTATGCCCAGCCGCGCCGCGGCCTTGGTCAGATGGGATTCCTCGGCCACGGCCAGGAAGTAGCGCAACAGCCTCAAGTCTACAGATGCCATATTCAACCGATATGAATATATAGATAGTCATATATTAGACATTATCCAAGGCGAAGAGTAGGCTGCAATCTCGTTGTCCTTCCCTGGTTCCACTCCGCGCCGCTTCGGCGGCGCCGGCATGAAAATGATGAACGCAGCACCTTCCACCTCCGAGGCCGATCTGCGGCCTCCGCCCACGTGCGGGCAATTGTTCTATGGCTTCCTGATGCTCGGCCTGACGGCCTTCGGCGGCGCCTTGCCGCTGGCGCGCCGCATGGTCGTCGAAAAGCACCGCTGGCTCAGCGGCGCCGAGTTCACCGATCTGCTGGGCCTGTGCCAGTTCCTGCCCGGCGGCAACATCATCAACCTGTCGGTGGCGCTGGGCATGAAGTTCCGCGGGCCGCGCGGCGCGTTCGCGGCGCTGATGGGCCTGATCCTGGCGCCGTCCGCCATCGTGGTGCTGCTGGGCATGGTGTACGACCGCTTCCAGAACGATCCGCACATCCAGCACCTGTTTGCCGGTCTGGCGGCCGCGGCCGCGGGCCTGTTGATTTCCATGGCGGTGAAGATCGGGGTGCCGGTGGTGAAGCGCCGCGACTGGCTGGCCGGCGTGGTGGCCACGGCCTGCTTCATTGCCATCGCCGTGCTGCGCATTCCGCTGCTGCCCACCATGGCGGTGCTGACGCCGCTGAGCATCCTGATGGTCTGGAGGCAACGTCGATGATCCACACACTGATCGCCCTGGCCCTGATCTTTTCCGAACTGTCCGTGCTGGCGTTCGGCGGCGGCAACACCATCCTGCCCGAGATGCAGCGGCAGGTGGTGGACGTGCATGGCTGGATGACGGCGGCGGACTTTTCCGCGCTGTTCGCCCTGGGGCAGGCCGCCCCGGGTCCCAATTTGATGGTGGTCACGCTGGTGGGCTGGCATGTGGCGGGCGGCCTGGGCATGCTCGTCACCACCATCGCCAAGTTCGGCCCGTCGTCCATCATCACTGTGATCGCGCTGGGCCTGTGGGAACGCTTCAAGGACCGGCCCTGGCGCGGCGTCATCCAGGCGGGCATCTTCCCGATGACGGTGGGATTGGTGGCGGCCAGCGCGGCGCTCATCACCGAAGCCTCGGTGCATACCTGGCTGCTGGGCGCCATTACCGCTGTGGTGGCGCTGCTGGGCAGCTTCACCCGCATCCATCCGTTGTGGCTGCTGTTTGGCGGCGCGCTGGTCGGTTTGCTCGGCATCGGTTAGCGTTAGGGCTGCTCATACCAAAAGGAGCAGCCGCATGCCGCCGCTCAAGGATTTCGAGCCCGAGGACGACTCCGCCGCTGGCGCCGCCCTGCCGTTTTTCCATGCGCATCGTCGCCTGGTCGGATGCGCTGGTTTGCTGCTGGTGACGGCGGGCGGCCTGTATGCCCTGGGCGTGCCCTGGGTGCTGTCGCTGCTGCTGGGATTCGATGCGGGGGCGCTTGTGTTCCTGTTGATGACGGCGCGGGTGTTCGGCCGCACCAGCGCGGCGGCCATGCGCCAGCATGCGCAGCAGCAGGACGTGGGGCGCACCGGCGTGCTGTGGAGCAGCGTGGCGCTGTCCTGCATGGTGATGATGGCGTTGTGGGTCGAACTGCGGGGGGAAGGCGGCGCGGGCGACGTGCTTGCCATGTTGGCCGCCGCCGTCACCATCATCCTGTCATGGCTCTACATGAACATGATCTTCGCGCTGCACTACGCGCATGGCTATTACGGCCACCGCAACGCCATGCACAAAGGGCTGGATTTCCCGGGTACCGATGAACCCGACTACTGGGACTTCGCCTATTTCGCGCTGGTGCTGGGCATGACGTTCCAGGTGTCGGACGTGCAGATCGTGAACCGGCGAGTGCGCCGCACAGCCCTGACGCACAGCGTCATCGCCTTTTTCTTCAACGTCTTCATCATCGCCATCAGCGTGAACGTCGCGGCGGGGCGCGCCTGAAGCCGCGCCCCGGGGACTTGCGTCAGGCCGGGCCGCGTCAGGCTGCGCCCAGGCGCCACAAGGACGTGACTTCCTTCGAACGGGCGGCATGCAGCGGGTCGCTCGCGTCCTGCGCGCGGCCGTGCGTGGGACGGGTGTCGATGCGCTCGATCACGCGCAGGCCGGCCTGGCTGATCATGTCCAGCAGCGCTTCGCGGCTGCGCAGGCCCAGGTGTTCGGCCAGGTCCGACAGGATCAGCCAGCCCTCGCCATTGGGCGTCAGATGCGCCGCCAGCCCATTCAGGAAACCGCGCAGCATGCGGCTGTCAGGGTCGTAGACCGCATGCTCGACGGGCGAGCTGGGGCGGGCGGGCAGCCACGGCGGGTTGCACACGATCAGGGAGACCCGGCCTTCGGGGAACAGGTCCGTTTCTTCGACGTCGACCTGCTTGGACAGGCCCAGCCGCTCCAGGTTTTCGCGGGCGCAGGCCAGGGCGCGCGGATCGGTGTCGGTTGCGATGACACGCTTGCCGCCGCGGCGCGCAATCACGGCGGCCAGCACGCCCGTGCCGGTGCCGATGTCGAAGGCCACGCTGCCGCGCGGCATCGGGGTGCGCGCCACCAGGTCGACGTACTCGCCGCGCAGCGGCGAGAACACGCCGTAGTGCGGATGGATGCGGGCATTCAGGGCGGGAATTTCCACGCCCTTCTTGCGCCATTCGAAGGCGCCGATCAGGCCCAGCAGCTCGCGCAGCGACGCGACGTAGGGCTCCTTGGCGGGGCCATGGGCCTCTTCGCAGGCGAGCCGGGCGTCGGGCGCGCGGCGCAGCGGAATGCCGTGGCCGGCGTCGAACGGAATCAGCAGCATGCCCAGGATGCGGGCGCGCTGGGACTGGATCTGGCGGTGCTGGTTGAAGGCGTCCAGCAGGCTGTCCACGGGCTTGCGGGGCCGCTTGTCGACCCGCCGCGTGATGGCCTGCAGCAGTTGCCGCGCGTTCTGGAAGTCGCCGCGCCACAGCAGGCCGACACCTTCGCAGGCCTGGCGGTAGGCCATGTCGGCGGTCATGGTGTCGTCCGCCACCACTACGCGCTTGGGCGGCGCGGCGCCGGATTCGGAGCGCCAGCGGGCGGCGTGCGGGGTCTGGTTTTCTTCCCAGCGGATTTCAGGGACGGTCAACGTGTCGCTCCAGCAAGGCGGGGCGCGCGGGGCAGGGTGGTCATGGATAAAGCAAAAAAGAAGGGGCGCGGGCTGCCAATGTAGCAGCTTCGCGCCCCGTCGCGGCGTCCGCTTGGGCTCAGTGGAACAGCACCACCGCCTTCTGCAGCGTGATCCAGATGCCCCAGGCCAGGGGGATGCCGACGCAAGCCCAGGCAAACACCACCAGCGCCGCCGGCGTGCGGAACGCGGATGTTCCGACCCCGTGCGTTTCCGTGGCGACGGCGCGTTCGTGGGCCAGCGCCTTCTCGCGCGCCAGTTCCTCGTCATTCATGAAGTACTTGGGGTTCACGGGCCGGATCGCCAGGTTGCACAGAAAGCCCAGCACCAGCATCCCGGCCAGGATGTACATGGTGATGTCGTACACCTGGGCGCGCGGCACGCCGATGGACAGCTGGTATTCGCGGATGTAGTTCACCAGCACCGGTCCGAAGATGCCCGCCGCCGACCAGGCCGTCAGCAGCCGTCCATGGATGGCGCCGACCATCTGCGTGCCGAACAGGTCGGCCAGGTACGCCGGCACGGTGGAGAAGCCGCCGCCGTACATGGACAGGATGATGCAGAAGGCGGCCACGAACAGGGCCAGCGCGCCGATGTGCGCGGTCCAGGGGATGGCCGAATACAGCGCGAAGCCCAGCACGAAGAAGATGAAGTAGGTGGTCTTGCGGCCCAGCTTGTCGGACAGGCTGGCCCAGAAGAAGCGGCCGCCGATGTTGAACAGGCTGAGCAGGCCGGTGAAGCCGGCGGCGATGGCGGCGATGGCCGCCAACTGGCTCTTGTCCAGTTGCGAGTAGCCCAGTTCAGGCTGGTTGATCAGGCCGCCGCCGAACACTTCCTGCAGCAGCGGCGAGGCCATGCCCAGGATGCCGATGCCGGCCGTGACGTTCAGGCACAGCGCCCACCACACCAGCCAGAACTGCGGCACGCCCCAGACGCGCTGCACATGGACATGGCCCTTCGTGATCATGGCGTTGCCGGCATGCTTGGCCGGGGCGGTCCAGCCCTCGGGCTTCCAGCCGGTCGGCGGCACGCGGTAGCCCAGCGCACCCGACATCATGAAGACGAAGTACACCGCGGCCATGGTCAGGAAGGTCTGCCAGACGCCCGGCGATTCAGGCGTGGCGAAGTGGCGCATCAGCAGGTCGGCCAGCGGCGCGCCTATCATGGCGCCGCCGCCAAAGCCCATGATGGCCATGCCAGTGGCCATGCCGCGGCGGTCGGGGAACCACTTGATCAGCGTGCTCACGGGCGAGATGTAGCCCAGTCCCAGGCCGATGCCGCCGATGACGCCCGAGCCCAGCCACAGCATCCACATCTGGTGCAGGTACACGCCGATGGCCGAAATGACCAGGCCGCCACACCAGCACAGGGCCGACACCACGCCCGCCTTGCGCGGGCCCGCGCGTTCCAGCCAGCCGCCCCACAGCGCGGCCGAGCAGCCCAGCAGCACGAAGAACAGGGTGTACATCCACCCCATGGTCGAGATCTTCCAGTCGCAGTTGGTGGCGAACAGCTCGGCTGCGAGGCTCATGTCCGCGGGGCAGGCCAGCGGCTTGGCGCCGCCCACGACCTTGGACAACGGCAGCCAGAACACCGAGAAACCGTAGGCCATGCCGATGCACAGGTGGATGGCCAGGGCGGCCGGGGGAACCAGCCAGCGCGAGAAGCCCGGTCCGGCGATGGTGCGTTCCTTATCGAAAAAACCCGGCTTCGAACCGGGCAGGTCCAGCGTGGCAGTGCTTTGCATGTTGTCTCCTCTTTGGGGGCCGCTCGTTGGCGCGCGTGGTCCGGCATCCGGCCGGTCCCGCCGCCTTTTCTTGTGATTGTTCCTGCAGTCTTGCCTGCCGCCGACGCGTTACGCCACGCGGGCCAGCGGTGTGAGGCGCTGGCGGTTCTGGGTGACCGCTTCCAGCACCAGCGGGTGCAGTCGTTCCCCGCCGGCGTCGCCGTCGGGGTTTTGTTCGAGAAAGTTCAGGAGCTCATTGCGCATGCGCGGCTCCCAGAACTTGTGGATATGGTTGGCCACGCCCTCCAGGGCCTCGGGCCGGTCGGGCATGGCTTCGAAGAATTGGCCGATGCGGTTGGCCATGCGGATCAGGTTGCCGATTTCCATGCTTGCGTGAAGTCCGGTTCAGGAGATGATGCGTTGGGGGTGTGAGTACAGTGTGGCGTCGTCGCCGCGTAGAAAACCCAGCAGGCTGACGTTGGCTTCATCGGCCAGGCGGATGGCGAGCGCGGTGGGTGCGGAGACGGATGCCAGCACCGCGACGCCGGCGGCGGCGGTCTTCTGCACCATTTCGAAGCTGGCGCGGCTGGACACCACCACGATGCCGTCGCCAGCATGCATGGCCTGGCGTGCCAGTGCACCTATCAGTTTGTCCAGCGCGTTGTGGCGGCCCACGTCCTCGCGCACCAGCGCGACGGCGCCATCGGCGCCCGCCCAGCCGGCGGCGTGGGTGGCGCCCGTGATGTCGTGCAGCGCCTGGCGCGCCCGCATGTCGCGCATGGCGGCCAGCACGGCCTGGATGCGCACGGGCGAGCCGTTGGTGACGGGCGCGACAGGCCGCAGCACTTCGGGCAGCGTTTCCACGCCGCACAGGCCGCAGCCGGTGCGCCCGGCCATGGCGCGGCGGCGGGACTTCAGCCGCACTTCACAGGCAGTGGAAATTTCCAGCTGGACCACGATGCCGTCGCATTGCGGCAGCAGGTCGATGCCGCGCACGTCGCTGATGCCGTCGATGATGCCTTCGGACAGCGCGAAGCCGACCGCGAAGTCTTCCAGGTCGGCCGGCGTGGCCAGCATGGTGGCGTGGCTGATGCCGTTGAACTCCAGCGCCACCGGGGTTTCCTCGGCCACGGAGTCGGTTTCGACCTCGGGGACCAGGACACCGCCCCGCACGCGGGTGACCTGTACCTGCGTGCAATCGGGGCGGGAAGGCGGTGGCGTGGGCATGTCGGCGTCCTGGCGTTTCGGGCTGGCGGTTATTTCCCGGTCAGCGCCGCCTCGCTTTCTCGCGAACGCTCGCGCAGCAGCTTTTGCTGGATGTCCGCAAAGCGCGACCACTGGCGTTGCCACTCCGAAGGCTGCGACACGCGCGTGACCTGCACGGCCGTCACCTTGTACTCGGGGCAGTTGGTGGCCCAGTCGGAGCTGTCGGTGGTGACGACGTTGGCGCCGGACTCGGGAAAATGGAAGGTGGTGTATACCACGCCCGGCTGCACCCTGTCGGTCAGCGTGGCCCGCAACACGGTCTCGCCCGCGCGGCTCTGGATGCCGACCCAGTCGCCGTCCTTCACGCCGCGGTCCTCGGCGTCCTGCGGATGCAGTTCCAGCACGTCCTCGCCATGCCACATGACGTTGGGGGTGCGCCGGGTCTGCGCGCCCACGTTGTATTGCGACAGGATGCGGCCCGTGGTCAGCAGCAGCGGGAAGCGGCGCGTGCTGCGCTCGTCCGTGGGCACGTACTTCGTGATCATGAACTTGCCCTTGCCGCGCACGAACTCGTCGATGTGCATGATGGGCGTGCCATCGGGCGCTTCTTCGTTGCAGGGCCATTGCAGGCTGCCCTGCTTGTCCAGCTTTTCGTAGCTGACGCCGGTGAAAGTGGGCGTCAGGCGCGCGATCTCGTCCATGATCTCGCTGGGATGCTTGTAGTTCATGGGGTAGCCCAGCGCGTTGGACAGCGCCACCGTCACTTCCCAGTCGGACTTGCCGTTCTTGGGTTCCATGACCTTGCGCACGCGCGAGATGCGGCGCTCGGCGTTGGTGAAGGTGCCGTCCTTTTCGAGGAACGAGGAGCCGGGCAGGAACACGTGGGCGTACTTGGCCGTTTCGTTCAGGAACAGGTCCTGCACCACGATGCATTCCATGGCAGCGAGGGACGCCGCCACGTGCTGCGTGTTGGGATCCGACTGCACGATGTCTTCGCCCTGGCAATACAGGCCCTTGAACGAACCGCCCAGCGCAGCCTCGAACATGTTGGGGATGCGCAGGCCGGGTTCCGGCTGCAGGGTCACGCCCCAGTCCTGTTCGAACTGCGCGCGCACCGTGTTGTCGGAGATGTGGCGGTAGCCCGGCAGCTCATGCGGGAACGAGCCCATGTCGCACGAACCCTGCACGTTGTTCTGCCCGCGCAGCGGATTCACGCCCACGCCTTCGCGGCCGATGTTGCCGGTGGCCATGGCCAGGTTGGCGATGGCCATGACGGTGGTGGAGCCCTGGCTGTGTTCGGTCACGCCCAGGCCGTAGTAGATCGAGCCGTTGCCGCCGGTGGCGTACAGGCGCGCCGCGCCGCGCACCGCCTGCGCCGGCACGCCGGTGATCTCTTCCATGGCTTCCGGCGAATTCTCTGGCAGCGAGACGAAGTCGCGCCATTCCTTGAAGGCCTTGGCTTCGCAGCGCTCGGCCACGAAGTCCTCGGCGATCAGGTTTTCGGTGGCGATCACGTGGGCCAACGAGGACAGCAGGGCGGTGTTGGTGCCGGGGCGCACCTGCAGGTGGAAGTCGGCCTTGATGTGCGGCGAACTGACCAGTTCGATGCGGCGCGGATCGATCACGATCAGGCGCGCGCCCTGGCGCAGGCGGCGCTTCAGGCGCGAGGCGAACACCGGATGTCCGCTGCTGGGGTTGGCGCCCATCACGATGACCACGTCGGTGTGCATGACGGAATCGAAGGTCTGGGTGCCGGCGGATTCGCCCAGCGTCTGCTTCAGGCCGTAGCCCGTGGGCGAGTGGCAGACCCGCGCGCAGGTGTCGACGTTGTTGGTGCCGAAGGCGGCGCGTACCAGCTTTTGCACCAGCCAGGTTTCTTCGTTGGTGCAGCGCGAGGAGGTGATGCCGCCGACCGCATCGCGGCCGTACTGGCCCTGGATGCGGCGGAATTCGGAGGCCGCATAGTTGATCGCCTCGTCCCAGGACACTTCCTTCCAGGAGTCGGTGATGTGCTTGCGGATCATGGGCTTGAGCACGCGTTCCTTGTGCGTGGCATAGCCCCAGGCGAAGCGGCCCTTGACGCAGGAATGGCCGCGGTTGGCCTGGCCGTCCTTCCAGGGCACCATGCGCACCACTTCCTGGCCCTTCATCTCGGCCTTGAAGCCGCAGCCCACGCCGCAGTAGGCGCAGGTGGTCACGACCGAGTGTTCGGCCTGGCCCATCATGATGACGGTCTTTTCCTGCAGGGTGGAGGTCGGACAGGCTTGCACGCAGGCGCCGCAGGACACGCATTCACTGTCCAGGAAGGGCTGGTCCTGCCCCGGCGACACGCGCGACTCGAAGCCCTTGCCGGAGATCGTCAGGGCGAACGTGCCCTGGGTTTCCTCGCAGGCGCGCACGCAGCGGTTGCAGACGATGCACTTGGACGCGTCATAGGTGAAGTACGGATTGGATTCGTCCTTTTCGCTCTTCAGGTGGTTGGCGCCGTCGTAGCCGTAGCGCACGTTGCGCAGGCCCACCACGCCGGCCATGTCCTGCAGTTCGCAGTCGCCGTTGGCCGGGCAGGTCAGGCAGTCCAGCGGGTGGTCGGAGATGTACAGCTCCATCACGCCGCGGCGCAGGTCGTGCAGCTTGGGGGTTTCGGTGTAGACCACCATGCCGTTCTCGGCGGGGGTGGTGCACGACGCCGGATAGCCGCGGCGGCCTTCGATCTGCACCAGGCACAGCCGGCACGAGCCGAAGGGCTCCAGGCTGTCGGTCGCGCACAGCTTGGGAATGTTGATGCCGGCCTCGGCGGCCGCGCGCATCAGCGAGGTGCCTTCGGGTACCGTGATTTCCTGGCCGTCTATGGTCAGGGTGACGGTTACGGCGGACTCGCGCGCCGGCGTGCCCAGGTCGCGATCGCGCTTGATGACGGTTTCTAGCATGTCGGTCTCGGGTTCAGGCCGCGTGCGCGGCAGACTGGGAGGACTCGATGCCGAAGTCCTGCGGGAAGTGGTTCAGCGCCGACAGCACCGGGTAGGGCGCCATGCCCCCCAGGGCGCACAGCGAGCCGCCCAGCATCGTGTCGCACAGGTCGCGCAGCAGATGCACCTGCTGCTCGCGGCCGGGGCCGCCCGCGACGATCTTGTCTATGGTTTCCACGCCGCGGGTGGAGCCGATGCGGCAGGGCGTGCATTTGCCGCAGGATTCGATGGCGCAGAACTCCATCGCATAGCGCGCCATGCGCGCCATGTCGACGGTGTCGTCGAAGGCCACCAAGCCGCCATGGCCGACCATGGCGGATATCTGGATATAGGCCTCGTAGTCCAGCGGCACGTCCCATTGCGATTCCGGCAGGTAGGCGCCCAGCGGGCCGCCCACCTGCACCGCGCGCAGCGGCCGGCCGGAGGCGCTGCCGCCGCCGAAACCGTACAGCAGGTCGCGCAAGCTCAGGCCGAAGGCCTTTTCGACCAGGCCGCCGTGCTTGAGGTTGCCGGCCAGCTGGAACGGCAGCGTGCCGTGCGAGCGGCCCACGCCGTAGTCGCGGTAATAGGCCGCGCCCTTGGCCAGGATGATGGGTACGGTGGCCAGAGAAATCACGTTGTTGATAACCGTGGGCTTGCCGAACAGGCCGGAGATCGCCGGCAGCGGCGGCTTGGCGCGGACCACGCCGCGCTTGCCCTCGATGCTTTCCAGCAGCGAGGTTTCCTCGCCGCAGATGTAGGCGCCCGCGCCCTTGCGCACTTCCATGTCGAAGCGGCGGCCGCTGCCGTGCACGTCATCGCCCAGCCAGCCCACGCTGCGCGCCCGCGCGATGGCGGCTTCCAGCGTGTCGATCGCTTGCGGATATTCCGAACGCACGTAGATGTAGCCGTAGGTGGCGCCCACCGCCAGGCCGGCGATGGTCATGCCTTCGATCAGCACATAGGGGTCGCCTTCCATCAGCAGGCGGTCGGCGAAGGTGCCGGAGTCGCCTTCGTCGGCGTTGCAGACGATGTACTTCTGGTCGCCGGGGGTGCCTGCGACCGTCTTCCATTTGATGCCGGTCGGAAACGCCGCGCCGCCGCGGCCGCGCAGGCCCGAAGCCACCATTTCGTCGACGATCTGCCCGGGCTCCATGGCCAGGGCGCGTTGCAGGCCCTGCAGGCCGCCATGGGCGGCGTAGTCCTGCAGGGACAGCGGATCGGTCACGCCGACGCGGGCGAAGGTCAGGCGTTCCTGGTGCTTCAGGTAGGGGATTTCTTCGGTCAGGCCCAGGCGCAGCGGGTGCTCGCCGCCGCTCAGCCAGCCGGCGTCGAACAGCGTGGCGACGTCCTCGGGCTGCACCGGCCCGTAGGCGATGCGGCCTTGCGGGGTAGTGATTTCGACCATGGGTTCCAGCCACAGCAGGCCGCGCGAGCCGTTGCGCACGATCTGCACGGACAGACCGCGGGCGTCGGCGGCGCGTTCGATGTCGCGCGCCACCGTGTCGGCGTCCATGGCCAGCGCCGCGGCGTCGCGCGGCACGTAGATGACAATGGGGGAGCTCATGATTGCGCCTCCCGCGTGCGGGCCAGCAGTCGGTCGAGCTTTTCCGGCGTGACGCGGGCATGGGGCCGCCCGTCGATCATCACCGCCGGCGACTGGGCGCACAGGCCCAGGCAGTACACCGGTTCCAGGGTGAAATCGCCGTTCTTGCTGTTGGCGTGGAAATCACAGCCCAGCGCCGTGCGCGCATGGGCGGCGAGATGTTCGCCGCCCATGGCCTGACAGGCTTCGGCGCGACAGACCTCCAGGGTGTGGCGCGCCGCGGGTTCGCTGCGGAAATGGGGATAGAAGGTGATGACGCCGTGGACCTCGGCGCGGGACAGGTTCAGGGCCTCGGCGATGGTCTGCACCGCCGCGGCCGGAATACAGCCCAGTTCATGCTGGACCGCGTGCAGCACGGGCAGCAGCGGGCCGGGCTGGTCCTTCAGCCGGGCGAGTATGCGGGCGGTGGCCGCGATGGCCGGGGTGTGGGACGCCTGGGCCGCGTCCAGGGCCATCTGGCCGCCGCGGGCGCCGCCGCTGGACGCCAGATCGGATGTTGCCTCGCGCTGATGCACGTCGGTCTCCTCCTGTGTTGCTGTTGTGCCGGGCTGGGTGTTGTTCGGTTTTATATGTTTTAAAAAACATATAAAACTCCCTCCAGCCGCGTTATTTGTGTACTCTAACGGGGTAATTCACCGTCTTCAATAAGAAATAAATGACATATAAGTTCCGTATCGGCCTGCGGCCGCAATGGACCCTGGGCGGAGACGACGACCCGGCACCCGTGCCATTGCAGGATATGCTGGCGCTGCTGTCCGCGATCGATGCCACTGGCAATATTGCCGGGGCCTGTCGCGCCTGTGGCCTGTCGTACCGGCATGCCTGGGGCGTGCTGCGCCGTTTCGAGGCAATCTTCGGCACGCAGTTGCTCATCACCAACCGCCGCCAGGGCACGCAGCTGGCGCCGTTCGCGCAGCGCCTGTTGTGGGCCAACCGCCGCATCGAGGCGCGCCTGATGCCCACGCTGGACAGCATGGCCTCGGAACTGCAGGAAGAACTGGAGCGCCTGCTGCCCGAGAGCGGCCCGCATCTGCGGCTGCATGCCAGCCACGGCTTCGCGGTGGAGTCGCTGATGCAGCACATGGGCAACCGCAAGCCGGGCCTGGAGTTGCGCTACCGCACCGCCATCGAGGCGCTGGCCTCGCTGGAGCGTCGCGAGTGCGACCTGGCGGGCTTCCAGGTGCCGCTGGGCGATTTCGAAGCGCCCATCATGGAGCGCTACGCCCAATGGCTGCATGCTGACGAGTACATGCTGATCCACCTGGCGGTGCGCAATGCGGGCCTGTTCGTCACCGCCGGCAACCCCAAGCACATACGCGGCATGGCTGACCTGGCGCGGCCCGACGTACGTTTCGTCAACCGTCAGATCGGCTCCAGCACGCGTTATCTGGTGGGCCTGATGCTGCAGCGGGCGGGGGTCTCGATCAGCGAGGTCCAGGGCTACGAAACCAACGAGTTCACCCATATGGCCATTGCCGCGCACATCGCCAGCGGCATGGCCGACACGGGCGTAGGGGTGGAAACGGCCGCCTGCCGCTTCGGGCTGGACTTCATCCCGCTGGTGCGGGAACGCTATTTCTTCGCCATCCGCAAGGCCTCGCTGGAGACGCCGGCCATGCGCGACCTGCTGTCCATCATGCGCAGCCCGGACTACGTCGGCTACGTCGGCCAGCTGGCGGGCTACGACGCCCGCGACACCGGCAGGCTGCAGTCGCTGCAGGAGGCCTTTCCATGAGCGCGAAACGCGATGCGCCGGGATATGATGCTCCCATGAGCAAAGTGATCTTTCTTGCCGATCGCCGCAGCGGCCCGCTGGCGCCCGGCGAACTGCCGCCGCACGGACAGCCCGCGCTGGACCTGCGCGCGCGTCCCTTGCGCGACCTGCGGATTTCGGTCACGGACCGCTGCAACTTCCGCTGCACCTACTGCATGCCGCGCGAAGTCTTCGACAGCAGCTACACCTTCATGCCGCATTCGGCGCTGCTGTCGTTCGAGGAAATCAGCCGCCTGGCGGGCATCTTCACGCAATTGGGCGTGGAGAAGATCCGCCTGACGGGCGGCGAGCCGCTGCTGCGCAAGCATATCGAGAACCTGGTGGGCCAGTTGGCCGACCTGCGCACGCCCGCCGGCCGCCCGCTGGACCTGACCCTGACCACCAACGGCAGCATGCTGGCGCGCAAGGCCGAGGCGCTCAAGAGCGCCGGGCTCACGCGTGTCACCGTCAGCCTGGATGCGTTGGACCCGGCCATGTTCCAGGGCATGAGCGACAGCGGCTTCACGCCCGACGACGTGCTGCGCGGCGTCGACGCCGCGGCCGAGGCCGGGCTTGCGCCGGTCAAGGTCAACATGGTGGTGCGGCGCGGCCTGAACGACGGGCAGATCCTGCCCATGGCCGAACGCTTCCGCCATTCAGGCCACATCCTGCGCTTCATCGAATACATGGACGTGGGCAATACCAACGGCTGGAATCTTGCCGAGGTGGTGCCCAGCCAGGAAGTGCTGGACCGCATCGGCGCGGCCTATCCGCTGGAACCCGTGGCCAGCGGCGAAATGGGCCGCGTGGCCGAACGCTGGCGCTACCTGGACGGCGGTGGCGAGATCGGCGTCATCTCCAGCGTCACGCACGCCTTCTGCGGCGGCTGTACGCGCGCGCGCCTGTCGCCGGAAGGCAAGCTCTTCCTGTGCCTGTTTGCGCACGATGGCTACGACCTGCGCGCGCCGCTGCGCGACGGCGCCAGCGACGCCGAACTCGCCGGCATCATCGCGGGCATCTGGGCGGGGCGCAACGACCATTATTCCGAGCTGCGCGGCCGCAACATGGCTGATCCCGCGCGCAAGATCGAGATGAGCTACATCGGTGGCTGAAGCGTTTGCCAGCAGGGGCATCGCCGGCCTGATCCTCGCGGGCGGCCAGGGCGCGCGCATGAACGGACAGGACAAGGGCCTGGTCGTGTTGCGCGGCGAGCCCATGGTGGCGCACGTGGCGCGCCGCCTGGCGCCGCAGGTGTCGCGCCTCGTCATCAGCGCCAATCGTCACCTGGATCTCTATGCCCGCTACGGCGCCGTCGTGCAGGACGGCGAAGCCGATCTGGGCGCCTGGCAAGGGCCGCTGCTGGGCATTGCCGCGGGCCTGGAGGCCGCACGCCAGGAGGCCTGGCTGGTGGTGGCGCCTTGCGATACGCCGTTCCTGCCCAAGGATCTGGCAGCGCGCCTGGTGCGCGCGGCCGAGTTCGCCAATGCGCCCATGGCCTATGCGGTGGCGGACGGACAGCGCCATTCGGCCTGCATGGCCTTGCGCACGTCGCTATTGCCCGATCTGCTGGCGTACCTGCGGGCCGGGGACCGCAAAGTAGGGCTGTGGCAGGCGAGGATGGGCGCGGTCGAAGCCTGCTTCGACGACGCGCCCGATGCCTTCATGAACGTCAACACGCCAGATGAGCTGGCGCGGGCCGAGCGCTACGCCAGCCAGTGACGCAGGTCGTAGTAGGCGACCCGGTCCTTGTCCTGCACTTGCACGTCGGCCGGCAGTCGGGCCAAGCCCGTCGCCCAGGGCAGCGAGCTGATCACCCCGGAACCCTGATGGCCGTAGGGCACCAGTTCGGCGCTGCCGTCGTCGGCCAGACGGCGCTGCACGCGCAGGAATTCCTCGCGGCTGTCCTGGCGCGGATGCTCGGTGCGCAGCGGCAGCAGGCTGGTCGGCGGGAACAAGGTTTCGCGGCCCTGCATGCGGCGCATCAGCGGCGTCACCAGCAGGGTGAACACGGCGTAGGCCGACACCGGGTTGCCGGGCAGGCCGACCACGGGCTTGCCGTCGATCTGCGCCAGCGCCACCGGCTTGCCCGGCTTCATGCGCACCTTCCATAGCGCCAGTTCGCCGCCCAGCGAGGCCAGCGCGGGCTTGACCAGATCGCGTTCGCCCACCGACACGCCGCCCACGCTCACCACCAGGTCGCAATCGGCCAGCAGCGTCTTGAATGCGGCGTGCAGGTCGGTCTCGGTGTCGCGGGCGTGCAGCACGTGCACGGGCAGGGCGCCCATGCCGCGCGCCAGGGCGGCCAGCATGGGGCCGTTGGAGTTGTAGATCTGCTCGGCCGCGCGCGGCTGGCCGGGCAGCACCAGCTCGTCGCCGGTGGTCAGGATGCCCACCCGCAACTGGCCGAAGACCTGCACGCGGGCCAGGCCTTGCGAAGCCATCAGCGCCACGTGGGCGGCTTCAAGTACGGTGCCCGCGGCCAGCAGCGGCGCGCCGGCCATGGTGTCTTCGCCGCGGCGGCGGATGTGCTGGCCGGCCTTGGGCGCACGCGAGATTTCCACCTGGCCGTCGGCTTCGGTGGTGTCTTCCTGCATGACGACCGTATCCGCGCCTTCGGGAATCAGGCTGCCGGTGAACAGGCGGATGGCGTGGCCAGGCTTGAGCGGTTCCGGCATTTCCCCCGCGTAGCAGCGCTGCTGGATGGGCAGGCGCACGCCGGCGCCCCAGTCGGCCACGCGCAGCGCATAGCCGTCCATGGCGCTGTTGTCGGCAGGCGGTATGTCCACGGTGGCGGTGAGATCGGCGGCCAGCACGCGGCCGGCGGCATCGGCCAGGCTCACCTCTTCGCTGCGTTGCAGCGGCCCCGCGGCGTTGGCCAGCAGGGTCTGGGCTTGATCAAAATCCAGCATGGGTCAGTTGTCTTCTTCGCGTTGCTTGAAATGGGTGGCGAAATTGCAGGGACGGTGACTGCTGTCCAGCTGCTCGCGGATGATCTGCGCCCAGGCGGTTTCGCAGGCGTTGTTCGAGCCGGGCAGGCAGAAGATCAGCGTCTGGTTGGCCGAGCCGGCAAAGGCGCGCGACTGGATGGTGGAGCTGCCGATCTCGGTATAGGAGATCTGGCGGAACAGCTCGCCGAAGCCGGGAATCTCGCGGTCCAGCAGGGGCATGATGGCCTCGGGCGTATGGTCGCGATGCGAGAAGCCCGTGCCGCCCGTGGTCAGGATCACCTGCACCTCGGGATCGGCGATCCAGTCGCTCATGATGCGGCGGATCTGATAGATGTCGTCCTTGACGATGTCGCGGCGCACGCACTGATGGCCGGCATGCGCGAGGCTATGGGCCAGCAGATTGCCGGAGGTGTCGTCGCCCGCGCTGCGGGTGTCGCTGACCGTAAGCACGGCGCAGGCCAGCGAAACAAGGCTTTCGTCGCTCATGGATTTTCCTCTTCTAGGCGGTGGTGTCTTCATCCCAGGACTGCGTGCGGTCCTGGTCGGATTGGCGTTGCTCCACCCAGAAGCTGCTGCCGCCCGCGAGGGTTTCGCGCTTCCAGAAGGGCGCGCGCGTCTTGAGCGCGTCGATGATGTATTCGCAGCCGCGGAAGGCGTCGCCGCGATGGGCGCTGGCCGCCGCGACGAAGACGATCTGGGCATTGCGGTGCAGCGCGCCCACCCGGTGCACGATGACCGTGCCGGCCAGGTTCCAGCGCGCGCGGGCGGTCGCGGCGATCTCTTCCAGTTCACGTTCGCACATGCCTGGGTAGTGTTCGAGAAAGAGCGTGTCGGTGGGCGTGTCGGGCGCGTAGTCGCGCACATAGCCCACGAACGTGACGATGCCGCCCACGCCCGGGCCGGCGCTCTCCCGCAGCGCGGCCGTGAGCGCGGCGCCGTCGAAGTCGGCTTCCTGGACGCTGATCATGGCGTTCAACCTCCGGTGACGGGTTCGAATACCGCGACCTCGTCGCCCGCGCGGATGGGCGCGGACGGCTTGGAGTGGGTCTGGTTGATGGCCAGCTTCAGGCGCGCGGAGGGCGCCAGCTGGGGGTAGCGTTCGCCCAGCGCGGCAAGCAACTGCGCGCCGGTGGACTCGCCTTCCAGTGGCCAGGCTTCGGAGCGCTTGCCGACCAGTTCGGCCACGCGCGCGAAGTAGAGAAGATTAATCGTTGCGCCATTCACCGCTTTTTCCTCCTGCCTTGTACTTAAGGCGAACTTGCTCGATGACGATGCCCTTGTCGGCAGCCTTGCACATGTCGTAGATGGTCAGCGCGGCGACGCTGCAGGCCATCATGGCTTCCATTTCCACGCCGGTCTTGTAGCTGGTGCGGCAGGTGGCCAGCACGTCGATGCGGTGTTCGGCGTCGTCCAGCGCGAACTCGACGCCGACGAAGGCCAGCGGCAGGCTGTGGCACAGCGGGATGGTGTCGGCGCAGCGCTTGGCGGCCAGGATGGCGGCGACGCGGGCGGTGTTGAGGACTTCGCCTTTGCCCTGGCCCGGCTGGGTCAGCAGGCCATAGGCGACGGCGTTCATGCGCACGCTGGCGGTGGCGATCGCCACGCGCTCGGTGTCGGTCTTGGCGATGACGTCGACCATGCGGACCTGCCCGGCTTCATCCAGGTGGCTCAAGGTTGGGGTGGGCGTGGACATGGGAATCGGGAGCGATAATTGTTAATGATTGAAAAGGGCGGTCCCGGCTGGCCGGATCGGCCCATCGATACGCCTATGATAGACGAGCGGTGCAGGGGGCGCGATAATCGCGCCTGTAGTCATTAGAAGGACGGAAACGCTCGCCCTTCAATTCGTATCAGGAGACGCGCAATGCCCTTGCGGATGCCCAAGCTTCGGTTAACCCGCCGGGTCGGCAAGATTCTTCTGGGTATTGCGGCATTCGTACTGATCCTTTTCGGGGTTGCCGCGTGGCAAGTCCCCAAAGTGCTGCACAACGTCCTGGTGCAGGACGTCTCCAAGATGATCGGGCGGGACGTCTCCGTCGGCGACATCAGCTTCAATCCCTTCACGCTGACCGTCCGCGCGCGCGACCTGGCCGTGGCCCAGCCCGATTCGCAGACGCCGCTCTTGACGCTGGCCGAGCTGGACGTCAGCGCGGCCTGGACTTCCCTGTTCTGGTTTGCGCCGGTCGTCGATCGAATGACGCTGCGCGAGCCTAACATCGCCATCGTCCGCGAGGACGTCACGCGCTTCAATTTCTCTGATATTCAGCAACGAGTGGCCGAATTGACGGCCGCCCAGCCCGAAGAACCGCCCAAGCCGGACGAAGGGCTGCCGCGCTTCTCGCTGAACAATATGGTGATCGAGAATGGCACGATCACGCTGGATGACAAGGTCACCGGCCGCAAGCAGGTGGTCGACGAGCTGGGCGTGGGCGTGCCGTTCATCTCCACGTTCGGCTACGCCACCGACATCGATGTGCAGCCGCGCGTGCATCTGCGCATCAACGGCAGCCCCTTTGATCTGAACGGCGTGGCGCGCCCCTTCGACAAGGTGCCCTCGTCCACGCTGCGCGTGGCCTTCAACGGGCTGCAACTGGAAAAGTGGGCGGACGTCTGGCCCATGCCGCTGCCGTTCAAGGTGGAAAGCGCGCTGCTGGATTCCAACCTGCAAGTGGTGTTCGAGCAGCCCAAGGACGCGCCGCCCAAGATCCGCGTGGTCGGAGACCTTGGCCTGCGGCGGCTGGACCTGCGCGACACCGCTGGCGCAAATCTCGTCGCCTGGAGCGCGCTGACGGTCACCCGCCTGGAACTGGAGCCCATTGCGCGCCACGCCTATGTGGGCGAGGTGGGCCTGTGGGCGCCGCAGATCCATGTGCGCCGCTACGCCAATGCCAACCTGAACTGGCTGGACGTGGTCGCCGGGTTGAAACGATTGGGCGGCGTGGAGCCGACCGCCACGCCGGTGGCCGACAAGCTGCGCAAGGCCAGC
Organism: Achromobacter aegrifaciens; assembly: GCF_902859735.1. Classification (GTDB taxonomy): domain Bacteria; phylum Pseudomonadota; class Gammaproteobacteria; order Burkholderiales; family Burkholderiaceae_B; genus Achromobacter; species Achromobacter aegrifaciens. Next base: position 1,309,008 of record NZ_CADIJY010000001.1, read on the forward strand.
GGCCTGGACCCGGCCAAGGCGGGTGGCAAAGCCGGTCCCGCCGCGGCCCCGGCCCAGCCCCAGGCCCAGGGCGCGCCGGCCGCAGCGGGCGCAACCTCGGACCCCTCCGCCAAGGGCGCTGCGCCT
>NZ_CADIJY010000002.1 GCF_902859735.1 Achromobacter aegrifaciens
GCCCCGGCTCCGGCCGCCAAGGCAGAGGCCGCCGCCGCGCCCGCCGCCAAGGCCGAAGCGCCTGCGCCTGCCGCGCAGCGTCCGGCTCCCGCCGCCGCGCTCGAAGACGCCAACCTCAAGCCCGGCCAGCTGCCGCACGCGTCCCCCTCGGTGCGCAAGTTCGCGCGCGAACTGGGCGTGAACCTGAGCAAGGTCAAGGGTTCGGGTCCCAAGGACCGCATCACCGCCGACGACGTGCGCGGTTTCGTCAAGCAGGCGCTGGCGGCGCCCGCCGCGGCCGCTGGCGGTTCCGCCGACGGCGCCGCGCTGGGACTGTTGCCGTGGCCGAAGGTCGACTTCACCAAGTTCGGCCCGATCGAAGCCAAGCCGCTGTCGCGCATCAAGAAGATCTCCGGCGCGAACCTGCACCGCAACTGGGTCATGATCCCGCACGTCACCAACAACGACGAAGCGGACATCACCGACCTGGAAGCGCTGCGCGTCACGCTGAACAAGGAAAACGAGAAGTCGGGCATCAAGGTCACGATGCTGGCCTTCCTGATCAAGGCCGTGGTCGCGGCCCTGAAGAAGTTCCCCGAGTTCAACGCCTCGCTGGACGGCGACAACCTGGTGCTCAAGCAGTACTACCACATCGGCTTCGCCGCCGACACGCCCAACGGGCTGGTGGTGCCGGTGATCCGCGATGCCGACAAGAAGGGCATCCTGCAGATCGCCCAGGAAATGACCGACCTGTCCAAGAAGGCCCGCGACGGCAAGATCTCGCCCGCCGAAATGCAGGGCGGCTGCTTCTCGATCTCGTCCCTGGGCGGCATCGGCGGCACCTCGTTCACGCCCATCATCAACGCCCCTGAAGTGGCCATCCTGGGCGTGTCGCGCTCGGCGCACAAGCCCGTGTGGGACGGCAAGCAGTTCGTGCCGCGCCTGATCGTGCCGCTGTCGCTGTCGTACGACCACCGCGTCATCGACGGCGCCTCCGCCGCGCGCTTCAACGCCTATCTGGGCGCCTTGCTGGCCGACTTCCGCCGCATCGCGCTGTAAACGGGGAGCCCCATGAGCAATACCGTTCAAATCAAAGTGCCGGACATCGGCGACTTCAAGGAAGTGGAAGTCATCGAAGTGCTGGTCGCCGTGGGCGACACGATCAAGCCCGAGCAGAGCCTGATCACCGTCGAGTCCGACAAGGCCTCGATGGAAATCCCCGCGTCGCAGGGCGGCGTGGTGAAGTCCATCAACGTGAAGGTCGGCGACAAGGTCGCCGAAGGCACGGTCGTGCTGGAAGTGGAAGCTGCCGCGGGCGCCGCCGCAGCCGCCGCGCCCGCCGCCAAGGAAGCCCCCAAGGCCGCCGAGGCGCCCAAGCAAGCAGCTCCGGCTGCGGCAGCGGCGCCCGCCGCGGCCAGCTTCAAGGGCTCGGCCGATGGCGAGTACGACATGCTGGTGCTGGGCGCAGGCCCCGGCGGCTACTCCGCCGCCTTCCGCGCCGCCGACCTGGGCCTGTCCGTGGTCCTGGTGGAACGCTACGACACCCTGGGCGGCGTCTGCCTGAACGTGGGCTGCATTCCGTCCAAGGCGCTGCTGCACAACGCCGCCATCATCGATGAAGCCCGCGAACTGGCCGCCCACGGCATCAGCTTCGGCGAGCCCAAGATCGACCTGGACAAGCTGCGCGGCTACAAGGACAGCGTGGTCGCCAAGCTGACCGGCGGCCTGGCCGGCATGGCCAAGGCCCGCAAGGTCACCGTGGTGCATGGCGTGGGCGAATTCGCCGACCCCAACCACCTGACCGTCAAGGCCGCCGACGGCAAGACCCAGACCCTGCGCTTCAAGCAGGCCATCATCGCCGCCGGCAGCCAGTCGGTGAAGCTGCCGTTCCTGCCCCAGGACGACCGCATCGTCGACTCCACCGGCGCCTTGCTGCTGCGTGAAGTGCCCAAGAAGATGCTGATCATCGGCGGCGGCATCATCGGCCTGGAAATGGGCACGGTGTACTCTACGCTGGGCGCGCGCCTGGACGTGGTGGAAATGCTGGACGGCCTGATGCAGGGCGCCGACCGCGACCTGGTCAAGGTATGGCAGAAGAAGAACGCCTACCGCTTCGACAACATCATGTTGAAGACCAAGACCGTGGGCGCCGAAGCCAAGAAGGACGGCATCTACGTTAGCTTCGAAGGCGAGGGCGCGCCCAAGGAGCCGCAGCGCTACGACCTGGTGCTGCAAGCCGTGGGCCGCAGCCCCAACGGCAAGAAGATCGGCGCCGACAAGGCTGGCATCGCCGTGACCGACCGCGGCTTCATCGAAGTCGATCGCCAGATGCGCACCAACGTGCCGCACATCTACGCCATCGGCGACATCGTCGGCCAGCCCATGCTGGCGCACAAGGCCGTGCATGAAGGCCACGTCGCCGCCGAAGCCGCCGCAGGCCAGAAGTCCTTCTTCGACGCCCGCGTCATTCCGTCGGTGGCCTACACCGATCCGGAAGTGGCCTGGGTCGGCCTGACCGAAGACGAAGCCAAGAAGCAGGGCATCAAGATCGAGAAGGGCGTGTTCCCCTGGGCCGCCTCCGGCCGCGCCATCGCCAACGGCCGCGACGAGGGCTTCACCAAGCTCATCTTCGACGCTGAAACGCACCGCATCCTGGGCGGCAGCATCGTCGGCACCCATGCGGGTGACCTGATCAGCGAACTGGCCCTGGCCGTGGAAATGGGCGCCGACGTCGTCGACATCGCCAAGACCATCCACCCGCACCCGACCCTGGGTGAATCGGTGGGCATGGCCGCCGAAGTTGCAGAAGGTGTTTGCACCGACTTGCCGCCGATGAAGAAGAAGTAATGCGCAGGAGGGCGGTCATGCCGCCCGCGCAATGCAAAAGCGCCGGCCCTGGACAGGGACCGGCGCTTTTTTTGTGTGCGTATGGCGCGGCGTTCAGGCGTGCGTATCGATGCGCGAACCCAGCGTGGCGTCTACTGCCAGCACCGGCAGCGACTGCATCAGCGTCAAGGCCGTGTCCGCTTGCGCATTGAGCGCCTTCTTCAGTACGCGGACCTGCACTTCCTGCATGACATTCGCGTCCTGCAAAGCCAGGGCGGTATTGACGGTGTCGCTGATCGATGCGTCCATGCTTGGGGTGTCCTAGTGTTTGGTAGGGGGCTTAAGCCGGTATTGGATTATCGCGTGGGCCGCACCCGGATGCACGGGATTCGTGGCGGTCATCACGGCCGATTCGGGCATTCCTTGATGGTGCCCCAAGCGCGATTGGGCTCGCAGAACTGCCGGCGTGCGGCCCAGGCGCAGTCGGGGCGATCAAAGAACCCCAGCGTTGCGCAACGTGCCAACTCACCTTTCAGCTCTTCCACCCAGGCCATGGGGTCTGCTGCGGGGATTTCGGTCACGCGCAGGGTAGACCTGGGAGCAGTGTTCACCGTGTCCACCGCTGTGCTCGCTGCCGCGCGCGACGCCGCATCGTGCTCGGGCTGCGCCTGCGAGGTGGGTTGCTGTTCAGCAGGGGCGGGCTGTGCCGTGGGCTCAGGTTGCGGTTCTGCCAAACCTGGGCCCGAACCGGAATCGGAGTCCGAATCTGGAACGGGTACTGGCACCGCCAACGACGTCATTTCCGGGTGGCCGAATACAGGTTCCGCGTTCGCAGGTGGCGCCGGTGTCAGAGGTATCCGTACCGGGCCGGCAGCCGTGGAGCCCGAAACGGTCGTATTCGGCGAGCTCCATGACACCACCAGCAAAACCAGCGCGCCATAGATTGCCAGTGTATACAGCACGGTCAGCGTGGCATATCCCAAGCGCCTACCCGTGATCGGCCGCGCGTCTTCGCGTCCCACCAGGGCGCGCCAGCGGACCAGTGCAGCGCCAGGCGCCGATATCAACCACCAGAACATCCGCCGTAGCGGACCGGGTTCCTGCGGCGCGGGCGCGGCCTGCGCCTGCGCCACCAGCAATTCGCGCAAGGCGCGGTTCTCTTCGCGCAGACGCAGGGTCTGCTCATCCATCGGCGCCTGGGCATCGGGATCCGGAATGCTGCTGTGCTGCGTAGCGAGTGGATCGGGAGGCGTCGCGGTCATGTTGTGAAAATTATTGATACAAAGCGTGCAGCCGCGAGTATGAGGCAATCGGAGGAAGTGAAAAAGGGGAATAGTCCGAAAAAATGGGGCTTGATTGGGACTGGGGTATATGCCGGTTCGGCGCCAGGTCCGTATCGTTGCCGGGCTGATCCAATCTCATGGATGCGGTGAACAAATTGCGCCGGCATGGAGCGCTAGCGACAAGTTGGGCCAAAAAGAAACAAGCCGGCGGATGCCGGCTTGTTGGTCTCGACTAGGGCGTGAGGGCCCTGGGTCGGTACCGGGAGGGCAGGGCCCAGAGGCCCCGCATCTACCCGACCGTCAGGCGTTGCGGCGTGATTAACGCAGCAGCGACAGAACGGTTTGCGGAACTTGGTTGGCTTGCGCCAGAACCGAGGTGCCAGCCTGTTGCAGGATCTGGGCCTTGGTCATGTTCGACACTTCCGTGGCGTAGTCGGCGTCTTGAATACGCGAACGGGCGGCGGACAGGTTGGTGATGGTGTTGTTCAGGTTGGCGATCGTCGATTCGAAACGGTTCTGAACAGCGCCCAGTTCACCGCGCAGGGCGTCGACGTCCGACAGGGCCTTGTCCAGCTTGGCCAGCGGGTTGGCGGTGGAGCCGGTGGTCAACGAGGCAACGCTGAGGTCGCTGCTGTTGAGCGTGTAGTTTGCAGTGGCGGTACCCGACGAGGCGGTCGATTGCGGGTTCACGGCGATGTAGAAATTGGAAGCGGCGCCAGACGCCAGTGCCTTGCCATCCGCACCCACCGTGATGCCACGGCTGGCGAGGTTTTCGACTTCAGTGGCCGACGCGGGAGTGACGGTCACGGTGGCATACCAGTTGCCGCGGCCATCTGCCGTCAGCTTGTCGCTGAGCGAAACGCTGTCCGTGGACACACCCAGTTTCTGAGCGAAGTCGGCCCGGGCATTGGTGCCGAAGCTGACCGAGGAAGCCGTGAATTGGGTGTCGTTACCGAAGACCTTCTGGAAGTCGGCAGTGGACACGTTTGTGGCGGCGGTACCGTCCGCCTTCGTGATCGCGCCGCTTGCATTGACCGTCGGACCCGCGACGCTGAAGCTGCCCAGACCCAGCGTGCCGGCGGTGATCTGCTTCAGGTCGATGCTGATGGTTTCGTTGTCGTTGGCGCCAACTTGGATCGTCATCTTGTTGTCGGCCGACAGGACCTTCACGCCGTTGAATTGCGTTTGGGCCGACACGCGGTCGATTTCGTCCAGGCGTTGCTGGATTTCGTCCTGGATCGAGCGCAGGTCGGAGGGGGAGTTGGTGCCGCTGACAGCTTGCACCGACAACTGACGGACGCGCTGCAGGTTGTTGTTGATTTCGCTCAGGGCGCCTTCGGTCGTTTGGGCGATCGAGATGCCGTCGTTGGCGTTGCGGGCGGCTTGGGTCAGGCCATTGACGTTGGCGGTGAAACGGTTGGCGATGGCTTGGCCAGCGGCGTCGTCCTTGGCGCTGTTGATGCGCAGGCCCGACGACAGGCGCTCGATGGCGCTGCCCAGGGACGATTGCGACTTGGTCAGGTTGTTCTGTGCAACCAGGGACAGGTAGTTGGTATTGATGACTGCCATGTGAGGCTCCCGAGAGAGAAAGGCTTCTTCAAACTGGGCAGCAAGGCCGCCCACTGGTGTTAACGGGAAAGTTCGTCGACTTGGTGTCTAGGAATCTCTCCGTTGCCAGGATTACGGCAGTCCAAAATCAATCTTTAGCGCCATTTCGCGAAAGTCGGGATTTTTCTTTCGTCTCGATAGGATGGGCAGACGCCCGACCCCGGCGGCGTACCGCGCATGCCGCGATACTTATCTTTAGGGGGGGGTGAGCATCATGGGCGCGCCGCATCCGTGCGGCTCCTTCATTCTGAATCAATGTATGGAGTGCTTGCGCACGGTCCATCATCTGCTGCTGGCATGCAATGCAAAACGGACGCGATGTGCGTCCGTCATGTTAAGAGCCTTCCGTGGTGAGGGCCGGCCGTGCAAGAGGTTCCCGCCAGGCACGCAACCGGTGCTGATCTATATCACCTGCGCAATTTGCCCATCCTGAGGCAATTCCTGCCAAGCCTGTTCCTTCAGCTTCGCCCGTATCCGCGCCGTCGCCTGCGACCTCAGTTGGCACACCCGTGCCTCGGTCACATTCAGGATCGCGCCGATTTCCTTCAGGTTCAGTCCTTGCTCGTAGCAAAGTGACAACAGCAACTTTTCACGCTCGGGCAGGGCGTCGATCGCGTGGATCAGCGCCTGGCGGAAGTCCCCGGCCAGCAGCGAATCCAGCGGATTGCCGCCGGCCGCGCCATGGTTCAGGGTGGCCGCCCAGTCGGATTGACCGCCAGCCGAGTCGGGCTCGGTGGTGAAGTCTTCGTAGTGCACGATCTGCACGCCCTGGGCGTCGTGCAACAGTGTTTGATAGTCACCCAGGGGCATGTCGAGCTGTTGCGCAATTTCGGCTTCCGTCGGCGCTCGCATCAAACGCTGTTCGAGCTGCTGGATGGCCTGCTCGATCTTGCGCGCCTTGGCGCGCACGCTGCGGGGCAGCCAATCCTGTCCGCGCAATTCGTCCAGCATCGCGCCGCGGATGCGGGTGGTGGCGTAGGTCTCGAATTGGGCGTCGGCCGTTTCCTGGTAGCGGCGCACGGCATCGAGCAGGCCAATCATGCCGGCCTGGATCAGGTCGTCGAGCTCTACGCTGGCGGGTAGCCGGGCGAGCAATTGCAGGGCCAGCTTCCGCACTAGCGGGGCATATTCGACCAGGCTGTCATCTGCGTGAGGCATTGCGGGAGTGTCGGGCGGTGTCCATCGTGGCGCGTGGTCTGTTGTTGTCAATTTGCGACATTGTCGACAAACGCGCGGCGGCGCTAAAGCTAGGTGGATTTAGTGATCTGCAAGCTGCCATTGTCGGCAAACAACACCGTTTCATTCCTCAAAGTACGCAATGTTTTGAATGCTTATTTGCCAAATTGACGTAAATTCGTCTGAAATTTATATGTCAAGGTGTATCGGAAACGGTAAGTTGCGCAACATCAACAAAGTTTTGTCATATAAGTCATAGAAAATGACATCAGCTGTGGTAAATTTTACTTAAATTGCGAACAAATGATACATTTCGCATCAAAGCGGGATGTATCGAACGTAATGGCAACGGAATTCCGGTGCTTTTGCTTACACAAGCCCCCATCGGCGGGATAGGGAATAGGGAGTTGGGCGTGCAACAAGTCGAAAATTCATTGCTGACAGACATTCGCGAAGTGAATCTGTCCTATTTGTTACTGGCACAGCGCATGCTGCGCGACGACTACGCGGCGTCGATGTTCCGCCTGGGATTCAGCAATGAGGTTGCTGACATCCTCATGCGCCTTTCGCCGGCGCAATTGGTCAAGCTCGCAAGCTCCAGCTCGTTGCTGTGCCGCTTCCGCTTCGATGACTACAGCCTGTTGTCCGCGCTGACCCATGACGTTCTGGGTGGTGCGCTGCAGCAAGCGCACGCAACCATCCTGCTGGCCAAGCAGCCTGTCGAAGAATTGGCCTGACGGCCTGATCATTCCATCCGGAAGCACGTGTAATGGCCACCAAGAGCGTTTCGCAGGAAGCGGATGACATTCTGCTAGCCAGCTCCATGATCACTTTGGGAGCCCGGCTGCAGGTGCTGGAGGCTGAAACCAGCCTCAGCCACGACCGCCTGGCACGCTTGTACCGCGAAATCCGCGGCTGCTCGCCACCCAAGGGCATGCTGCCCTTTTCGGTTGACTGGTTCATGACCTGGCTGCCGAACATCCATTCCTCGCTCTTCTACAACGTGTATTCGTTCCTGAATACGCGCACCAGCAGCAAGGGCATACGCGCCACCATCGACGCCTATCGCCTCTATCTCGAAAACGCCGGCACCGATGCCGCCGAAGGCGCAGAGCCCGTCCTGAGCTTCACGCGCGCCTGGATGCTGGTGCGCTTTTTTGATAGCGGCATGCTGCAAATGTCCGCCTGCCGCCAATGCGGGGGGCATTTCATCGCCCATGCCCACGATCCCCAGTCGGATTTCGTGTGCGCGATCTGCCGGCCGCCACCCCGTGCCGGCAAGACCCGCGCTGCGGCCAAGGCGCGCTCCGGCACCCGCCCCGCACCCGTTGCGAATGCCGCCCGGCTCTGACCGGCGGTATTCAAATACATCAAAAGCCCTGGAAAACTCCCCGTAACCCGCCTTTTTGGGTCGGGGGGAACAGGGGATCATTGACGCCAGTTTTAGACTTCGTTGGCAGGGGCCTGATGTGTTGATTGTTATCGGTTTTCTCGTGGTGGCCGTGTCGGTCGTCGGCAGCTTCATAGCGCTGGGCGGCCATTTGGGCGCGCTATACCAGCCGTTCGAGCTCACGCTGATTTTCGGGGCGGCTTTTGGTGCCTTCCTCGCCAGCAACAGCAAGAAGTCGTTGATGCTGGTCAAGTCCGCCTTGCCCGACGCCTTGAAAAGCTCGCGCTACGGCAAGGACGTGTACATGGAGCTGATGGCGCTCTTGTACGTGCTGCTGAACAAGGCACGCCGCGAAGGCCTCATGGCTATCGAATCGCATATCGAAGACCCGGAGTCCAGTCCGATCTTCAGCGAGTACCCCCGCATCGCCAAAGACGCCAAGCTGATGGAGTTCATCACGGACTACCTGCGCATCATGATCAGTGGCAACATGAGCTCGTTCGAAATCGAGACGCTCATGGATGAGGAAATCGAAACCTACCGCCATGAGCGCGAAGTTCCTGTGCGCGCACTGCAGCAAATGGCCGATGGCCTGCCGGCCTTCGGTATCGTGGCCGCCGTGCTGGGCGTGATCAAGGCACTGGCCGCCGTGGACCAGCCTCCGGCGATCCTGGGCGACCTGATTTCCAAGGCCATGGTGGGCACGTTCCTGGGTATTCTGCTGGCCTACGGCTTCGTGGGGCCGCTGGCGTCGCGCATCGAGCGGCGCAGCGATGAGGCCACCAAGGTGCTGGAATGCATCAAGACCACGCTGCTGGCCAGCATGAACGGCTATCCGCCCCAGCTGGCCGTGGAGTTCGGCCGCAAGGTGCTGTTCTCCGCAGTGCGTCCGACCTTTGGTGAGCTGGAAGAGCACGTCCGGCAAGCCAAGTCCACCGCCACCGGCAAGGCCTGACGGAGCGGGCCATGAGCACGGTAAACAACCACCGTGTGGTGATCCGCCGCAAGAAGGTCCACGGCGGCGGGCACCACGGCGGCAGCTGGAAGATTGCATACGCCGACTTCATCACGGCGATGATGGCGTTCTTCCTGGTGATGTGGCTGATCAGCGTGGTCCCGCGCGAAGAGCTCAAGGGCATTGCGGAGTACTTCCGCATGCCATTGCGCGTCGCCATTACGGGCGGGCCCAGCAGTTCGGCCGAGACCAGCGCGGTTCCAGGAGGCGGCAGGGATCCCTTGCGCAGCGAGGGCGATGTGCGCCGCGCGCAGGGCAACCGCGTCGAGGCCCAGCCCATGGGCGACGCCGAACGCCGCGAACAGCATCGCCTGGAAAATCTGAAAAAGCGGCTCGAAAACGTCATCGAGACGAGTCCGGTGCTGAAGAGCTTCAGGCCGCAGCTGCTGATCGACCTGACTACCGAGGGTCTGCGCATCCAGATCATCGACAACCAGAACCGTCCGATGTTCGCCACCGGCCGCGCGGAAGTGCAGCCTTACATGCGCGACATCCTCAGGGAACTGGGGCCGGTCCTGAATGAATTGCCCAACAAGGTCAGCATCTCCGGCCACACCGACGCCTCGCAATACGCTCGCGGAGAGCGCGCCTATAGCAATTGGGAGCTGTCGGCCGACCGCGCCAATGCGTCGCGCCAGGAGCTGGTGGCGGGCGGAATGAACGAAAGCAAGGTCCTGCGCATCCAGGGGCTGTCGTCCAGCATGAGCCTGGTTAAAGATGACCCGTATGCGGCCGTTAATAGACGTATCAGCCTTGTGGTGCTCAACCAGAGCACCCAGCGGCGCATCGAAAGCGAGAACGCCGCGGCTGCGGACGTCAGCGCCAAGGATGCCCGCGAGGTAGGAACGGCGGTGGAAGCGGCGCAAGCCGCGGCCCAGGCCACGACGGCAACCAAACCAGGCGAGGCGGAGAGCAACCCGCCCGCGGAAGGGGTTCGATAGCAATGGCTGCAACGATTCTTGTGGCGGACGACTCGGCGACGATGCGCATGATCGTCCAGGCGACGTTGACGGGCGCTGGATGGAAAGTCCTGACGGCCGGCAATGGCCAGGAAGCGCTGGAATTGGCCAAGAGCCACCCGGTGGACCTGGTGGTCAGCGACTGGAACATGCCGGTCATGGGCGGTCTGGAGCTGATCCAGGGACTGCGCCAAGAGGACGAGTACCTGGACGTGCCGGTCTTGGTGTTGACCACCGAGGACGACGTGGACAGCAAGATGGCCGCCCGGGATCTGGGGGTCTGTGGCTGGCTTTCCAAGCCGGTCGACCCGGATGTGCTGGTGGAATTGGCGTCTGAACTGCTCGACGAGCAGGCCGGCGCGTAAGCAAGTTCATTTTTGAAGGCGTACGGGTCATGAGTTCTGGTTTGGACCTCAGTCAGTTTTACGAGACCTTTTTCGACGAGGCGGACGAGCTGCTCGCGCAGATGGAGCAGCTGCTGCTCGAGCTGGATGTGGGCGCGCCCGACATCGAACAGCTCAACGCGATCTTCCGCGCCGCCCACTCGATCAAGGGTGGGGCGGCCACCTTCGGCTGCTTCACGCAGCTGGCGGGCACGACCCATTTGCTGGAAAACCTCCTGGATGCGATCCGTCGCGGCGAAATGGCGCTGCGTACGGACATGATCGATATTTTCTTGGAAACGAAAGACGTGCTCAAAAGCCAACTGGATGCCTATCGGGCCTCCGAAGAGCCCGATGAAGCCGTGTTTGAGCGTATCTGCGCCGTATTGAGGCAGCTTGCGCTGGAGCATAAGGATCCCGCCGCGGCAGCCGCGCCGGCCGAGGCCCCTGCACCCGTGGCTGCGCCGGTTCCGGTTCCGGCCCCGGCTCCCGTGATCGCCCCGCCGCCTGCCCCCGAGCCCGCAGAGCAAGCGCCGGCAGCGGAAGCCGGCAGCTTGCCTCTGCGTGTGCGGATCACCAAGGTTTCGGACAAGGACGCCGCCTCTCTCCTCGAGGAAATGGGCAATCTCGGCAACGTCAAGGCCAGCGAACGCGCCGACGGCGCCCTGACCGTCTGGATGGACAGCACCTGCACGCCGGACGATATCGAGGCAGTATGCTGCTTCATCGTCGACGGCGACCAGCTGGAAATCAGCCGCGAGGCTGCTCCGGCGGGCGTAACGCAGGCTGCTGCTCCAATTGCGGCTGCGACGCCCGCGCCGGCTCCCGCACAGACGGCGCCCGAAGCGCCGGCCGTCGCCGAGTCGGCTGCGGCCGCCGAGGCCATCACACAGTCCACCCGCGCAGCCCGGCCCGCTGCGGCAGCTCCGGCGCACGCGGACAAGGAATCCACCTCGATCCGCGTCGGCGTCGAAAAGGTCGACCAGGTCATCAACCTGGTGGGCGAACTGGTCATTACCCAAGCCATGCTGGCCCAGACCGCATCCACGCTGGATCCGGTGCTGCACGACCGCCTGCTCAATGGCATGGAACAGCTTGAGCGCAATGCCCGCGACCTGCAGGAAGCGGTCATGTCCATCCGCATGATGCCGATGGATTACGTGTTCAGCCGCTTCCCACGCCTGGTGCGCGACATCGCCAGCAAGATGGGCAAGCAGATCGAACTGCAAACCCACGGCCGCGCAACGGAACTGGACAAGAGCCTGATCGAACGCATCATCGATCCGCTGACCCACCTGGTGCGCAACAGCCTGGACCACGGCATCGAGACTCCCGAAAAGCGCGTCGCCGCTGGCAAGGACCCCGTCGGACAGCTGGTGCTGTCGGCCCAGCACAACGGCGGCAACATCGTCATTGAAGTCAGCGACGACGGCGGCGGGCTGAACCGCGACAAGATCCTGAAGAAGGCGATCGCCCAGGGCCTGCCCGTCAACGAGAATTCGCCGGACGACGAAATCTGGCAGCTGATCTTTGCGCCGGGCTTTTCCACGGCCGAAAAGGTGACGGACATCTCCGGCCGAGGCGTGGGCATGGACGTGGTGCGTCGGAACATCCAGGACATGGGCGGCCACGTGCAGCTGTCGTGCGAGCCGGGCAACGGCACCACGACGCGCATCGTCCTGCCGCTGACGCTGGCCATTCTGGACGGCATGTCGGTGCGCGTCGGCGAGGAAACCTTCATTCTGCCGCTGAACCATGTAACCGAATCGCTGCAGCCCACCAATGACCAGATCTACTCGGTGGCGGGCAACGAGCGCGTGATGCACGTGCGCGGCGAGTACCTGCCGCTGGTCGAAATGCACCGGGTGTTCTCGGTCAGCGACGCCCAGACCGATCCCACGCAGGCCATCGCGGTCATCATGCAAGCCGAGGACCGCCGGTTTGCGTTGCTGGTGGATCACCTGATCGGCCAGCACCAGGTCGTGGTGAAGAATCTGGAATCGAATTACCGCAAGGTGCCGGGCATTTCCGCCGCCACCATCCTGGGCGATGGCAGCGTGGCCCTGATCGTCGACGTATTTGCGCTTGCGCGCGCCAACCGCGAGCGTTGGTCGCAGCCCGAAGCCATTCTGAATTGATGGAGAAATAAACCTCATGGCAGCCAAACCGCAAGCGCAAGCCGCGCGCAATGAAGATGTCGGCAGCGAGTTCCTGGTGTTCACGCTGGGCGACGAAGAGTACGGCATCGACATCCTGAAGGTGCAGGAGATCCGCGGCTACGACGCCGACACGGTCACCCGCATCGCGAATGTTCCGCCGTTCATCAAGGGCGTGACGAACCTGCGCGGCATCATCGTGCCCATCGTCGACCTGCGCATCAAGTTCAACCTGGGCCGCGTCGACTACAACGAGCAGACCGTGGTCATCATCCTGAACCTCGACCGCCGCGTCGTCGGTATCGTGGTGGATGGCGTGTCCGATGTGCTGATGCTCAATTCGGGCCAGATCCGCCCGGCGCCGGAATTCGGCGCCACTTTGTCCACCGAGTACCTGACGGGCCTGGGCACGGTGGACGAACGCATGCTGATCCTGGTGGATATTGAAAAAATGATGACCAGCGACGAAATGGCGCTGGTGGAGAAGGTCGCGTCCTGATCGGAACGGCCTGCTGGGAGGTAAAAGCGCCATATTGAACCCAATGTGGCGCTTTCCTTTAACGACTTCAATCTGGGAGTGGTTCTTGTGATGCGCAAGTTCTTCGCAAACATGACGATACGCAGCAGCCTGTTGTGGGTGCTGGCGTTTTTCTCATTCATGTTGGTGATAGGGGCCGCGTTGGGCGTGCTGTCCCTGCGCATCAGCAATGGCACCCTGGCGCAGATCAAGCAATCGCAAGAGCTGGATGACGCGGTCGGCCGCGTGGTCTCCAGCTACAAGGACACCATGACTGGCCTGGGCCGCGCGGCCGCCGCCAACTATGCGGACATCGTGAAGAGCGTGGGGCAGCCCACCTTGCTGACCCAGGGCTTGTCCTCCGAGGCGGCTGGCCTGCTGGAGCGGGCCAAGGCCTCCATGAACAAGGGGCAGGCCGAGTACGAGTATTACAAGAGCCTGGCTCGGCCCGCCGAAGCGGCCGACGCCCTGAAAGAAATCGACGAATCCTATGACGCGCTGGTCCGGCAAGGGCTGACGCCGCTGGTGGCAGCCTTGGAAAAGGCGGACATGCCTGCCTACCAGAAGCAAGTCCAGACGGTACAGGACGCTCTCGAGGGCCGGTACGCGCGCGCCATCGAAGGCTTTGATTTCTGGCGCGCCAGCAAGACGCTGGATGCGCACGAAGTGGCACAGGTGCGCTACCAGTTCGTCCTGATGGCAGTCGCCGCCGGCGGCGTGATCGCCGCGCTGCTTGTGTTCGCCACCTATGTGTTCCTGCGTCGCCGCGTGCTGCTGCCGCTGAAGGAAGCCGGTCATCACTTCGACCGCATCGCCGGTGGCGACCTCACCGCCCGCGTGGACGCGCGCAATACCAACGAAATCGGCCAGCTGTTCGCCGCCTTGAAGCGCATGCAGGAAAGCCTGACCCGCACCGTGGCGTCAGTGCGCCGCGGCGTGGATGAGATCAACGTCGGTTCGCACGAGATCGCGGCAGGTAATACGGACCTGTCCAGCCGCACCGAGCAGCAAGCGGCCTCGCTGGAAGAAACCGCGGCTTCGATGGAAGAGCTGGCCTCTACCGTCAAGCAGAACGCCGACAATGCGCGCCAGGCCAACCAGCTGGCGGCCAGCGCCTCGGACGTGGCAGAGCGCGGCGGTTCGGCGGTGTCGGAAGTGGTCCACACCATGCAGGAAATTTCGGCAAGTTCGCGCAAGATTTCCGAGATTGTGTCGGTGATCGACGGCATTGCCTTCCAGACCAACATCCTGGCGCTGAATGCGGCGGTGGAAGCTGCCCGAGCGGGCGAGCAGGGCAAAGGCTTTGCCGTGGTGGCAGGCGAAGTGCGCTCGTTGGCGCAACGCAGCGCCCAGGCGGCCAAGGAAATCAAGGGCCTGATCGAGGATTCCGTGACCAAGGTTGGCGCGGGCTCGCAGCAGGTGGAGCGCGCCGGCTCGACGATGCAGGAGATCGTGGCCTCGGTGAAGCGCGTGACGGACATCATGGGCGAGATCTCGGCGGCGTCCGAAGAGCAGTCCAGCGGCATCGAGCAGGTCAACCGTGCCGTGTCGCAGATGGACGAGGTGACGCAGCAGAACGCGGCGCTGGTGGAAGAGGCTGCAGCAGCTGCGGGTTCTCTGCAGGAGCAGGCGCAGCGCCTGGCCGAAGCGGTGTCCGTGTTCAAAATCAACGTGGGTGAGGTCATCGAGGTTCCGGCCCAGCGCCTGTCGTCGGCGCGTTCCGCCGGTGACGACACCCGCTTGCAGGCGCCTGACGCGCTTGCGCTTGGGCACTGAGGATCGCAGTGGCTACAGCAGCGGCAACCCAGGCGCCGTCCATTTCGGTGGAACGCCAATTCGATTTTCGCGACGCGGACTTTTCGCGCGTGCGCAAGATGATTCACGCCTATGCGGGAATTTCGCTGGGCACGCACAAGCGCGAAATGGTCTACAGCCGGCTTGCCCGGCGCCTGCGCGCGCTGGGCATGCAGGATTTCGGCAGCTATCTGGACCAGCTTGAAAACGAGCCGAATGCGGCCGAGTGGGAAGATTTCGTCAACGCATTGACGACCAACCTGACCGCCTTCTTCCGCGAATCGCATCACTTCCCCATCTTGGCTGACTTTGCCAAACGGCGCGGCGGCCCGGTGTCGGTGTGGTGCTGTGCGGCCTCCACCGGGGAAGAACCGTATTCCATCGCCATGACGCTGGTGGAAGCGCTGGGCCCTCGGGCCAGTGCAAGTTCGGTGCTGGCCACCGATATCGACACCAATGTGCTCACCCGTGCGCGCGCGGGGGTCTACCCGGCCGAGCGCGTGGACAAAATGGATAACGAGCGTCTGCGGCGCTTCTTCTTGAAAGGCCGGGGCGCCAACGAAGGGCAGGTCCGGGTGCGTCCCGAGATCGCCGACATGGTCCGATACGAGACGCTGAACCTGTTGGCGCCGACGTGGCAGATCAACGAACAGTTTGATGTGATCTTCTGTCGCAACGTCATGATTTATTTCGACAAACCTACCCAGGCCAGGATCCTGGAACGGTTTGTGCCGCTGCTCAAGCCGGGTGGCTTGCTGTTTGCTGGCCATTCCGAGAACTTCACCTATATCAGCCGGGACTTTCGTCTGCGCGGGCAGACTGTCTATGAATGCGCGGGCAGGTCCTGAGCGGGCCGAGGCAGCAAAAATGAAGAAAATTAGCGTTTTGTGTGTGGACGATTCGGCGTTGGTGCGTGGCCTGATGACCGAGATCATCAACAGCCAGCCGGACATGGAGGTGGTCGCAACCGCGCCCGATCCGCTGGTGGCACGCGAACTCATCAAGCGCCATAACCCCGACGTGCTGACGCTGGACGTGGAAATGCCCCGCATGGACGGGCTGGATTTCCTGGAAAAACTGATGCGCCTGCGGCCCATGCCGGTGGTGATGGTGTCGTCGCTGACCGAGCGCGGCGGCGAAATCACGTTGCGGGCCCTGGAACTGGGCGCCATCGACTTCGTCACCAAACCCAAGCTGGGCATCCGCGACGGCCTGCTCGAATACACCGAGATCATCGCCGACAAGATACGCGCCGCCTCGCGCGCCAAGCTGCGCGCGCCAGCAGCGCACGCCGCGCCCGCCGCACCCGCGCCCATGTTGCGCCGTCCGCTGTCCAGCTCGGAAAAGCTGGTCATCGTCGGCGCGTCCACGGGCGGCACGGAAGCGATCCGCGAGGTGCTGCAGCCGTTGCCGCCCGACAGCCCGGCCATCCTGATCACCCAACACATGCCGGCGGGCTTCACGCGCTCCTTTGCGCAACGCCTGGATGCCCTGTGTGCGGTGACGGTCCGTGAAGCCGTGCACGGCGACCGCGTGTTGCCCGGGCACGTTTATCTGGCGCCGGGTGGTGACATGCACATGCGTCTGGGCCGCAGCGGTGCCAACTACGTGATCGAGCTTGAAGCCAGCGAACCCGTCAACCGCCATCGCCCGTCGGTGGACGTGCTGTTCAACTCGGCGGCCGTCGCCGCGGGCAAGAACGCCATCGGCGTCATCCTGACCGGCATGGGCAAGGACGGCGCGGCCGGCATGCTGGCCATGCACCGCGCGGGCGCCCACACGATTGCGCAGGACGAGGCCAGCTGCGTCGTCTTCGGTATGCCCCGCGAAGCTATCGCCTTGGGCGCCGCGGATGAAGTGGTTTCGTTGTCGGCGATAAGCGAACGCATTCTGACTCGCCTGGGCGATCGCGGGCACCGCGTCTGACGCGCAAGGCTCCCCGATCGGTCCAAGCTAAATTTTTTCTGGAGTAGAAGATGGTAGACAAGGGCCTGAAGATTCTGGTGGTGGATGACTTCCCCACCATGCGGCGGATCATCCGCAACCTGCTCAAAGAGCTGGGTTTCGAGAACGTGGATGAGGCCGAAGACGGCGCCATCGGCCTGGAAAAGCTGCGCAACGGCGGTTTCCAGTTCGTGGTGTCGGACTGGAACATGCCCAATCTCGACGGCCTGGAGATGCTCAAGCAGATCCGCGCCGACGCGGCGCTGGCCTCGCTGCCCGTGCTGATGGTGACGGCCGAGGCCAAGAAGGAAAACATTGTTGCCGCGGCCCAGGCCGGCGCCAACGGTTATGTGGTCAAGCCTTTCACGGCGGCGACGCTGGAAGAGAAGCTCAACAAGATCTTCGAGAAAATCGCCGGTTGAGGTGAGCCATGAGCACGACGGAACATGAGAGCCCGGGCGATTCCCCCGACCTGATCCACCGCATCGCGTCGCTGACGCGCATGCTGCGCGACAGCATGCGCGAACTGGGGCTGGATCAGGCCATCAAGGACGCAGCCAACGCCATTCCCGATGCACGCGACCGTCTGCGCTACGTGGCGCAGATGACGGAGCAGGCCGCCAACCGCGTCTTGAACGCCACCGAGCAGGCCGGCCCCATCCAGGATGGCCTGTCGCGCTCGGCGCAGGCGCTGGATGCGCGCTGGCAGCAGTGGTACGACCAGCCCCTGGAATTGCCCGAGGCGCGCGAGCTTGTGAAGGACACGCGCGCCTACCTGCAGGATGTGCCGAAGCAGGCGCAGCAGACGCAATCCCAGCTGATGGAAATCATCATGGCGCAGGATTTCCAGGACCTCACGGGCCAGGTCATCATGCGCATGATGGACGTGGTCGGCGCGATCGAGCGTGAACTGCTGCAGGTGCTGCTGGACAACGTCCCGCAAGAACGCCGCGACGAAGCCAACAGCCTGCTCAACGGGCCGCAGATCAGTCCGCAAGGCAAGACCGACGTAGTGACCAGCCAGGACCAGGTCGACGACCTGCTGGCCAGCCTGGGCTTCTAGCCGGGAGCCGCGCCGCCGGACAGGGACTCCGGCGGTGCATTTTCCGGGTGGTGCCGCCCGCGCATGAAGGTAGTCCCTAAGGGCGCAAAGCGCGCCTCGTGGATAGACTCCCCTCCAAAACAATAATCAGGGGCCGTGCAGCGTGAATCATGGCGCGCAATGCGCGCCAGGCAACGGATGCCCATAGAAGGCGATCCGGGCCGGCACAAGGAGATTGATCATGGCCAGATCCGTATTCCGCCTGGGCGGCATGTGGCGGTTGTTGCGGCGGCTCAATCGCGGCGACGCGACCCTGTCGGAACGTACGCTATCCATCAGCCCGGCCGTTTGGCCGCTGTACGGTTTCATGGCGCGCATACGCAGCCGCATCATGACCGTACGCCAATCCAGCATCGAAATCGCGCTGAACGCCGCGCGCACGCAGTTCCAGGCGGGCCATTGTTCGATCCTGGCACAGGAGCAGGCGCGGGCCGCGGAAGCGCTCGCGGCCAGCGGCGCGCAAATCGCCGCGTTGTCGACGTCAACCTCCACCCATGCGCGCGAGATTGCCGAGGTGTCAGGGCAAAATCTGCACGCGGCGCAGCAGGCGCTGGCCGAACTGTCCGACGTCAAGGCGCGGGTGGAGCGCATGACGCGGGAGATGGCTTCATTCACCGAGGTGGTCGGTCAACTGACAGACCGCGCCCACTCCGTTGGCGACATCAGCAAGCTGATCAAGGAGATCGCCTTGCAGACTCAACTCCTGGCCTTGAACGCCGGGGTCGAGGCGGCCCGGGCGGGGGATGCGGGGCGGGGATTCGCCGTGGTCGCCAGCGAGGTCGGGCGGCTGGCCGAGCGTGTGAACTCGGCTACCAGCGATATCGGCCGGCATACCGCCGAAATGTTGGAGCTGGTGGAGACGACCCAGCATCAGACCGGCACATTGCGCGAGGACGTCAACGCGTCCGGCGCAGTGCTGGATCGGACATGCTCCGGCTTTGAGCGTTTCGTGCGGGATTTCGACAGCATGAACCGCCAGGTCGGCGACGTTGTCCAGGCCATAGGCGAGGTGGACTCCACCAACCACGGTATGAGCGAGGAGGTGGGGCGGATAGCGGCGTTGAGCGCCGACGTGCTGAATCGCGTCGGCAACATGTCCAGCGAAATCGACCGCATCCGTCGCCAGACGGAGAGCGTGCAGGAGGTACTGGCCGACATGCGCACCGGCAATACCGCCTTCGACGGCCTGTCCCAGGCTGTCGAAGCCTTCCGCGACGCCGCTGTCAACCTTCTGGAAGACGCCAGAAGCCGTGGTGCCGATGTGTTCGACCGCCATTACCGGCGCATTCCCGGCAGCGACCCTGCGCGCTACCACACCAGTTACGACCGGCAGATCGATGAGACCGTGACGCAGTTGCTTGATAGCGTGCTGGATGGCGTGCCGGGCGGGATCTACACGATCCTGGTGGACGGCCGGGGTTACGCGCCGGCCCACAATCGCCGCTTTTCGCAAGCGCCTACCGGGGATCCGAAGCAGGACATCCTGCGAGTGCGCAACAAGCGCATCTTCGATGATCCGGTGGGCTTGCGCCTGGCGACCAATACCGGCGGGATGCTGCTGCAGACCTATTCCCGCGATACGGGCGAAATCGTCAATGACATTTCCATCCCGGTCTATCTGGGGTCGGAACATTGGGGCGCGGTGCGGATCGGCCTGGACTTCAACCGCTTCCAGGCGGCGGCCGGAGAGGGCGAGGCAGACCGGCTGGCGGTCGCCACAGGCCACTGACGTGGCTGGCCTGCCCGGGCCTGAGGGCGTTCCGGGCGGGCCTGGAGCGCGCCGCCTGAAACGCATCCGGGAATAGCGCCGCTTTCCCCCCGTTTCTTGGCTTATCGCCAGACCCCGGGGCCTCCTAGAATCTCGGCGGGCAGCTCGTAATTCCAGAATCCGCGAGCCGCAACGACACCGCAGAGCATGGCCGAAGAAAGCGACCTCGAAAAAACCGAAGCCGCCTCTCCCAGGCGCCTGGAAAAGGCGCGCGAGGAGGGGCAGATTGCGCGTTCCCGCGAGTTGGGAACGTTCATGATGCTGGCGGCGGGCGTGGGCGCCATCTGGGTGGGCGGCAGCTCGCTCTATCGGACCCTGAGCGGCGTGTTGCGCAACGGCCTGGCGTTCGATCAGCGCATCGTTCTCGATCCCGGCGTGATGGTCGAGCGTGCGGTGGAGGGTTTCGGCCAGGCCCTGCTGGTGCTGTTGCCGATTTTCGGGCTGTTGGCTGTCATCGCCGTGTTGTCCAGCGTGCTTTTGGGCGGCATCGTCATCTCGGGCAAGCCCCTGCAGTTCAATTTCTCCAAGCTCAGCCCCATTTCCGGGGTGAAGCGGATGTTCTCGTCACAGACGGTGGTGGAGCTCATCAAGGCGCTGGCCAAGGCCGCGCTGGTCGGCGGCGTGGCGGTCTGGGTCATCTGGCGCTACCACGACGACATGCTCAGCCTGATGCACGTGGCGCCGTCGGCGGCGCTGATCAAGGCGCTGACGCTGGTGGCGATGTGCTGCGCCTTCATCGTGGCGTCGCTGATGATCATCGTCATGCTGGACGTGCCGTGGCAGATCTGGAGCCACCTGAAGAAGCTGCGCATGTCCAAGGAAGACGTGCGCCAGGAACACAAGGAAAGCGAAGGCGACCCTCACGTGAAGGCGCGCATCCGGCAGCAGCAGCGCCAGGCGGCGCGCCGCCGCATGATGGCAGAGGTGCCGAAGGCGGACGTGGTGGTCACCAACCCCACGCACTACGCCGTGGCCCTGAAGTACGACGAGGAAAAGAGCGGCGCACCGCGGGTGCTGGCCAAGGGTACGGGCCTGATCGCAGCCAAGATCCGCGAGCTTGCCGCCGAGAACCGCATCCCCACATTGGAAGCGCCGCCCTTGGCGCGCGCATTGCATCAACACGTGGAGCTTGGGCAGGAAATCCCGTCCGAACTCTACACCGCGGTGGCAGAAGTGCTGGCGTGGGTCTTCCAGCTGCGCTCCTGGCGGGCCGGTTGGGGCGCCGAGCCGACGGCCCCGACCCGGTTGCCCGTGCCGGTCGAGCTGGACCCGCAAGCCAAAACCGCAGCACAAGGAGCTTAAGGAATGAGCGCTTTGCTCACCATGTTGAAAAGTAACGGGGCCACG
The DNA here is from genome assembly GCF_902859735.1 of Achromobacter aegrifaciens. Lineage (GTDB taxonomy): Bacteria > Pseudomonadota > Gammaproteobacteria > Burkholderiales > Burkholderiaceae_B > Achromobacter > Achromobacter aegrifaciens. Next base: position 21,248 of record NZ_CADIJY010000002.1, read on the forward strand.
CATGCGCGGCTGCTGGCAGGGCCCATCCTGATCGTGATGGTGCTGGGCATGATGGTTTTGCCCCTGCCCACGTTCCTGCTCGACCTGCTGTTCACCTTCAACATCGCGTTGTCCGTGATGATCCTGCTGGTGGCCATGTTTACGCGCAAGCCGCTGGATTTCGCGGCATTTCCGGCCGTGCTGCTGTTCGCCACGCTGCTGCGCCTGTCGTTGAACGTCGCTTCCACCCGCGTGGTGCTGCTCCATGGCCACACCGGGCCCGACGCCGCGGGCAAGGTCATCGAGGCCTTCGGCCACTTCCTGGTCGGCGGCAACTTCGCCGTGGGGATCATCGTCTTCGTGATCCTGACCATCATCAACTTCATCGTCATCACCAAGGGCGCGGGCCGTATCGCCGAAGTGGGCGCGCGCTTCACCCTGGACGCGATGCCGGGCAAGCAGATGGCGATCGACGCGGACCTGAACGCGGGCCTGATCGGCGAAGACGAGGCGCGCAAGCGCCGCGCGGAAGTCTCCCAGGAATCCGACTTCTTCGGCTCGATGGACGGCGCCAGCAAGTTTGTGCGCGGCGACGCCATCGCCGGCCTACTGATCATGGCGATCAACATCATCGGCGGCTTGATCGTGGGCGTCGCCCAGCATGACATGTCGATGGGTGATTCGGCACGCGTTTACACGCTGCTGACCATCGGCGACGGCCTGGTGGCCCAGATCCCGGCGCTGGTGATCTCGACCGCGGCGGGCGTGGTGGTGTCGCGGGTATCCACCGACCAGGACATCGGCCAGCAGATTCTCAGCCAGCTGTTCTCCAACCCCAGCGTGCTGTTCCTGACCGCCGGTATCGTCGGCATCATGGGCCTGATCCCCAATATGCCGCACGTTGCATTCCTGACCCTGGCCGGCGCGCTGGCCTGGGGCGGCTGGATGCTGTACAAGCGACAAACCGCGGCAGCGGCCGCGGCGGCCGAGGTGCCGCCACAGGCGATTACGCAGGCGCAGGCCGCGGCGGCCGAGGCCAGTTGGGACGACGTGTCCATGGTGGACCAGCTAGGCCTTGAGGTCGGCTACCGCCTGATCCCGCTGGTGGACCACGCCCAGAATGGTGAACTGCTGCACCGCATTCGCAGCCTGCGCAAGAAATTCGCGCAGGACGTAGGCTTTTTGCCCCCGGTCGTGCATATCCGCGACAACCTGGAGCTCAAGCCCAACGATTACCGCATCCTGCTGTCCGGCGTGGAGGTCGGTCACGGCGTCGCCATGCCTGGCCAGTGGCTGGCCATCGACCCGGGCGGCGTGACTGTGCAGATCAAGGGCACGCCCACGACCGATCCCGCCTTCGGCTTGCCGGCGCTGTGGATCGACGGCAGTTTGCGCGATCAGGCGCAGGTGGCGGGCTATACGGTGGTCGATGCAGGTACCGTGGTCGCTACCCATCTGAATCACCTGATGCATCGTCACGGTTCCAATCTGCTGGGCCGCCAGGAAGTGCAGCAATTGTTGGACCGCATTGGACGCGATGCGCCCAAGCTGGTCGAAGATCTGGTGCCCAAGACCCTGTCGCTCACGGCATTGCAGAAGGTATTGCAGGGCCTGCTGTCGGAAGAGGTGCCGATCCGCGATATGCGCACCATCATCGACACCTTGTCCGAGCACGGTCCGCGCCTGGCGGCGCTGGCCGCGGGTACGGGCAGCCAGCCCGACATCAACGAACTGATCGCGCTGACGCGCCGTTCGCTGGGCCGCGCCATCACCCAGCAATGGTTCCCTGGAGAGGGCGAGCTGCGGGTGATTGGCCTGGACGTGAAGCTTGAGCGTGTGCTTTCGCAGGCGATGACGACCAGCGGCGGCCTGGAACCCGGGCTGGCAGATACCTTGCTGCGCGAAGCGCAGGCTGCGGTCGAACGCCAGGAATCGCAGGGCAACGCGCCGGTGCTGCTGGTGTCTCCGGTCTTGCGTGCGCCTTTGTCGCGCTTCCTGCGGCACCATCTGCCGCAGCTGGGCGTGTTGTCGAATACGGAAATACCCGATGAGCGCATGGTGCGTGTGACCGCGCTGATCGGCGGAGGTAATGGGGCATGAAGATAAGCCGATTTTTTGGGGCGAATAGCCGCGATGTGATGCGCCAGGTCCGGCAGGTGCTGGGCCCGGACGCGCTGATCGTGTCGAACCGCAGCGTCGATGGCGGTGTGGAGGTGCTGGCCACCGTCGAAGGCGCTTTTGACGATGCCGGCCATGAGGCCGAGCCGCGCCAGGACGCCGCGCCCGTCCGGCCGCCCGAAGCGCCGCCGCCTGCGGGCATGCGCTTCGATCTGCCTGAGCAGGCAGGGCGCGCGTCCACGCCTGTGATGCCGCCGGGCGGATATGCGGCGCCGTCGCGTTCGATCGCCGCATACCAGACCGCTTACGCTTCTTCGACACAGCCTGAAGATGAGACGCCCCAGGTTGCTCCGATAGCGCCCCAGCCGGTGGCGCCCGTGCGGGTTGAATTGCCATCGCTGCCGCCGTTGCGCCAGGTCCCCACAGATCAGTCCGCTGCATCCGCTGCCGCGCCTGGCGCTCCTGCAGCCGCATCCGCATATGCTGCCGCGCCGGCAGGGTTGGTCCCGGCGGCGCCTGTAGCCTATGCGGGCCAGCCGGCAAGCGCGGCTCCAGCGCCTGCGGCCTATACGCCGTCCACGCCCCAACCGGCACCCGCGCCTGCCATGGCCCGCATGCCGGACGCGCCGTTGCGTCAGCCGCCGGTTTTGCCGCCTGCGGCGATGCCGGCCGACGCCGCAGCCGGACTGCAGGACGCCATCAGCGCGCTGCGCGGCGCTTTGGAAAGCCGCATGGATGGCCTGCTCTGGGGCGGCCGCCAAGGGCCAGGTCGGGAACCCGCGGGCGCGGCTCTGTTCCGCAGCCTGCTGGATGCGGGGTTCAGCACCAAGCTGGTGCGCACGCTGGTGGAGCGCCTGCCGGAAGGAATGACGCCGGAAGCGGCGCTGAGCTGGGCCCGCAACGAACTGGTGACCCACCTGCCCGTGCTGCGTTCCGAGGATGAGTTCCTGGCTGGCGGCGTATATGCCCTGGTCGGTCCGACCGGTGTGGGCAAGACGACCACGCTGGCCAAGCTGGCCGCACGCTGCGTGGCGCGCGAGGGCCGCGAGCAGGTCGCGATGCTGACCACCGACAATTTCCGGATCGGCGCGCTGGAACAGCTGCAGATCTACGGACGCCTGATGGGCGTGCCCGCCCACTCCGTGCGCGACGCGGGCGAGTTGCGCCGCATCCTGGCCGAATTGGGCAGCCGCAAGATCGTGCTGATCGATACCACCGGCATCAGCCAGCGCGATCGCCAGGTGGCGGAACAGGCAGCCATGCTGTGCAATGCGGGCAAACCCGTGCGCCGGCTACTGGTGCTCAACGCGGCCAGTCAAGGCGACACGCTGGATGAAGTGGCGCATGCGTATCGCAATGGCGTGGGCGAGGATGTCGCCGGTTGCATCATTACCAAGCTGGACGAAGCTACGCGCCTGGGCGCGGCGCTGGATACGGCCATCCGTCATCGCTTGCCCATCCATTACATGTCGGTCGGGCAGAAAGTGCCGGAACACATGGAGCTGGCCCGCGCCGACGTGCTGATCGACCGCGCCTTCTCGATGGTCGAGCGCGCCCGCGCGCTGTACACCCCTAGCGAGGCAGACCTCGCTACGCTGGTGTCCGCGTCGCGGGAGCCGGAAAGCGTGGATCCAGCTCGCAAGCGGCAGTTGTTGGCGTCCGCCATCCTGCGTCCACAAGGCGGCGCGGGGTCCATCGAGGCCGCGCAGAACCTGGACGACGCGATCACCTGGCTGGAAAGCGATCCCGCCTGCGTGCAGGCTCGCGCATCCTGGCGCGGCTATGTCGGCGACAGTTCGGGCGCGGGCGTAGCCGCCTTGGGCGATGACCCCTTGGCGATGGTGCGTCGAGAGTTTTCCGCGGTTTGCGGACGGCACCTGCTTGCCATGCACGGCAAAACCGCCATGAAGGGGGAGGGCCTCCCGGGCGGGGCCTTGCTGGGCACGCTGCTGATGAGTGATCGGGGCACGGCTTTGGCGGCACCGGCGCAGCAATTGGTGCTGCCGCACGGCCTGTTGTCCTCCTTTGCGCCAGCGGCGCCGGCGCAGCCGGACGCGGCCCTGGCGCTACAGGCGCGAGTGGCCTGGCTGGCCGAGAAACTGGCGCGCGTCCCGGTCGTACACATGCTGGAAACCGGTACTTCCGCCTTGTGGCCAGCTTTGAACGAGCAGGGCGTTGCCTGGGTTGCGCGCAGCGCTGGCGGGCAGCGCGTCATCCAGGATGACTGCCCGACCAATCTGAATGCCGTGGGCAAGAGCGTGGGCTATCTGCCCGTCGGCCAACCTGGCGACATGCCGGGGCTGCACAGCGTCCAGGGCAGCAAGCGCGTGCCCCTGGCGTTGTGGGCCTCAGGTACGGAAGTGATCGTGCCGGGCCGCAACGGTGGCGAGCCCGTCCGGCTGGTCTGCGCCCGGCTGATCGACACGGTCAGTGGTGAGGTGGCCGGACAGTTGTTCGGCATGACCAATCTGCCCGCGTCCCAAGCGGATGCCGCCACCGTGGCGCGCTGGCTGGTGCTGCAGGATGAGGCCAAGGCGGGGTTCCGCTATATGGCGAATGCGTGGCAGGCTTTGCCGGCGGTGGACGGCGCTCATGCCTTGGCGCGCCAATCGCTAATGGCCGGCCAGATGGGCGCGGCATGCTGGCAGCTGGCGCATACGCCGGCAGCGGAAGTGCTGCGCGGCCCCCTGTCGGGCATCATGGGAACGGATCGCAAGCTGTCCGGGCGCATGTTGCCGGTGGCTTTGCTGAAGATGTATGCGATGTTGGAAATGACGGCGGGGTGACGACGGCCGTTGTTGCAGTGGCTTTGCGCAAATATGTGATGGGTTGCGCTCGATAGCGAGGTGGGATCTTGCGCGCGAACTGGCGCGCTTTACCCATCCAGCCAGGTTCAACCAGCCACGATGGGCTTGCGGCCCGGGCCGCTGCGTGCGCCACGCCCGCGGGCGTCGTAAGTGGACACGGTGCCACCCGCCGCGCCCAAGCCGCGCAGGGCGTCCAGCGACTGCTGCGTGTAGCGCAGATGCACGTCGATGAGCGCGCCGTTGCGCAGGTTGATTTCGTTGGCGGATGCCGATTTGCTGAGCAAAGCCTGCCAGACGCCGGACAGTTGCGGGTGCAGAACAGCCGCCTGCTCGGTGCCGGTGTGCCCGGCGGGCAGGCCAATTTCCGCGAGCAGGGAGTCCCGGACCTGGCTCAGGTCCACAAGCTTGCGGGCGACGTCGCCCTTGCGCTCGGTGATTTCCTGCAGTGTGCCGACGCTTCCCAAGCCCACCAGCACCTCGGTCTCTTCTTCCAGAATGGCGGAGAACTCGGTGATCAGGGCATCTTCCTGGCGCATGCAGGATTGCAGGGATTCGACGGTGCTCATGGTCATGCTGTTGGACTCGGGAGATTCGGGGTTACTTCAGCAAATCGCGGGCGCTGGCAATCAGACTGTCCGCGATGCGGCCGGTGTCGATCTTCAACTGACCCGATGCGATTGCCGCACGGATGGCGGCGACGCGTTCAACGTTGATGTCATTGGAGCCGTCCTGCAGCGCCAACAGTTTGCGCGACGCCGAGCTCAGCGCCACCTGCGAGCTGCTGGAGCCGCTGGCGCTACTGGCGCCATAGGCCTGGGCAACCGCCGAGTCGGCGCGGGGCGCGACGGCGTCAGCCGATAGGGGGCGGTTGGTGGTCGAATTGATCTTCAAGATTTTCTCCGCAGGGCGTCCTGGGTCGGTTGTGCGACGGTTTCGCCTACTTATGCCTCAGTAACGGCAGGGCCGGACGGAACTTTAGGGGCAGGCGGCGTGTTGGTGCAATGCGACATGTAACAACAATTACAGTTGTATTTCCACCAGGCCGGCGTTGCGCACCACGCCGCTGACCACTTGGCCGCCTGCGGTGCGGACCTGCACGGTTGCGCCAGGTGCGGCGTTGTCGAGCGCCTGGCCTTCGCTGCTGACGACGAAGCCCTTCCCGCGCGCGTTGATGCGGACGTTGGCGCCGCGCACCACCGATTGTGCGTTGCGCAATCCGGAACCCCGCACCGCTTGCCCCGCATTGATCCGGTGCACGGCCGACATGCCCACCACGGTTTGCGGATCTGTAATCGCGCCAGGGGGCAGGGAGACCAAATCGCCGTCTCTTGGAGCGAGGTCGTCCGGCGTCAGGGCCTGCCCCGCAGCAATCATGCGGGCGGCGACGTAGTAGTGGCCCGGCACGCTCACCGTCGCCTGGACATACGCCGTCCAGGGCTTGGGCGCGTTGCAGCGCACCCCGACCGTCATGCGTGAACGCAGTTTCATACCCGAGGGCATAAACGGGGACATGGCGTCGCAAGGCGCCAGGCGTTCCGCGCGCGGCGGGTCTATCGCGATCGAGGGCTGCCCTGGAAGGCCGGCCAGTTGATCCAGCAGATAGGTTTGTGCGGCAAGAGCGATCGCCTCGGGTGCCTGGACGGCGGCTTCCTGCCCCTGCGCGGCGGCCAGGGGCAGCAGCAGGGCTGCCAGGCAGCCTGCGCGCGCGCGGAGTCGGAGTGCGGATATTTTCATGATGGAGGAATTGTAGAAGTCCGCGGCATTCGGCAATACGTGAATTGGATGAGAAATGACGGGTTATTTGGCTGATTGTGTTGAGCCCCCGGCCCCTATGATGCCGTCATCCAATGGGATAACGGTCTGTCCGGCGTCCCTGGCTTTATCTGAATTGCAACGCACCAAGGCGCCCCGATGCTAGACAGGCTTAATGAAGATTTTCGGTTCTTCCAGCAGTCCCTGGGACTGCGCGCGCAGCGCCAGGAAGTGCTGTCGTCGAACATCGCCAATGCCGATACGCCCAACTACAAGGCGCGCGATTTCGACTTCAAGACGGCCATGGCCAACGCCATGGAAGGCACGAAACGCCTGCCCGACACCGCGCTCACGCTGACTGCCGCTCGCCATATTCCGGCCAAGGCCGTATCGCAAGGTCCGACGGAACTCCTGTACCGCCTGCCGTACCAGCCGAGCATGGATGGCAACACGGTGGACATGGACATCGAACGCGTGCAGTTCGCGGATAACACGCTGCATTACCAAAGCACGATGCAGATGCTGTCTGGCCGTATCCGGACCATGATGGCCGCAATTCAGGAATGATTCTTTAAAGGGAGCGGCAGGCAATGTCCTTGTTGAGCATTTTCGATATCGCCGGTTCGGCGCTCAGCGCGCAATCGCAGCGCATGAACGTGGCGGCCAGCAACATGGCCAACGCCGACAGCGTGGTTGGCCCCGACGGCAAACCCTACCGCGCCCGTCAGGTCGTGTTCCAGGTGAATCCCCCGGCCGGCCAGGCGCTGGGCCAGGAAATCGGCGGCGTGCGCGTGGCTGGCGTGGTCGAAGACCAGTCACCCTTGAAGCAGGTCTATGACCCGCAGCACCCCATGGCCGACGCGCAGGGTTACGTCAGCATGCCCAATGTCGACCCGGTGGCCGAAACCGTGAACATGATCGCAGCCTCGCGCTCTTACCAGGCAAACGTGGAAGTGCTCAACACCGCCAAGGCCCTGATGCAGAAGACCCTGACCATCGGCCAGTCCTAATTTCCGGAACCAGTTAATCCATGACCACTATCGACCAATCGACGAGCAAGACCGGCTTGGGCCTGGCTCAAACGGGCGCCAATAGCAGCAGCACGGCGCAAGGCCTGCAGGACCAGTTCCTGAAACTGCTGGTCACGCAGCTGCAGAACCAGGATCCCCTGAACCCGATGCAGAATGCCGAGCTGACCTCCCAGCTGGCGCAGATCTCCACGGTGGAAGGCATCACCAACCTGAAGAACACCATGCTCGCCATCAGCGGCCAGATCGACGTGTCGCAGTCGATGAATGCCGTGGCCATGATAGGCAAGGGCGTGCTGATTCCCGGCTCCAAGATCAAGTCTGGCGTGGATGCGGCAAATCCCGAGGCCCGCGTCGTCACGCCTTACGGTCTGGACCTGCAGGGCGATGCCCAGAAAGTGCAGATCCGCATTTCCGACGCCAATGGCGCGGTCGTGCGCACGATCGAAACGACAGACCAGAAGCCCGGCGTGTACACGCTGTCCTGGGATGGCAAGAACGATAACGGCATTGTGTTGGAACCGGGCGCGTACACCGTGTCCGTCCTGGCTACGGATGCCGATGGCAAGAAGGTGAATGCGGAAGTCCTGAGCTACGGCCAGGTCAAGAGCGTGGCGTACTCCACTGAAGGCCTGAGGCTGGATCTGGGCCTGGAAGGCCAGACCAGCATGCTGGACGTGCGCAAGGTGATCGGCGCCTGAAGCGGGCGCAATGTATCGGTGCCGGCGCAAGGGCGGCGGCTTCCCCTAGTTAAAGATTAGCGAGAACAAACATGGGTTTCGGACAAGGATTGAGCGGCTTGAACGCCGCAGCGCAGAACCTGGACGTCATCGGCAACAACATCGCCAACTCCGGCACGGTCGGCTTCAAGTCCGCCACCGCGTCGTTCGCCGACGTTTACGCCAGTTCGCGCGTCGGCCTGGGCGTGAAGGTTGCGGCCATCAACCAGCGCTTTACCGTGGGTACGGTGAACGGCGGCGGCGGCGAATACGACATCGCCATTGACGGCGCCAAGGGCATGTTCCGCGTAACCGACCAGAGCGGTGCGGTGATGTACACCCGCAACGGCGAATTCCTGGTCGACAAGAACAATTTCATCATCAACGCACAGGGCTATCGTCTGACGGGTTATCCGCCGGGCTCCGTGGGTGCGAATCCGGTGGAATTGCAGTTGCCTACTGCCAACGTGGCACCGAAGGCGACTTCCACTGGCACCACCGTGGCCAACCTGGATGCCAACGCGAAAGTCATCTACGAAACGGATACGCAAACCAAGGCACCCGTCCTTGGAAGGGTCACGTTGGGCACGGCGCCTGGCACTGTGTACACCTTCAGCCGAGATGCCACGGGTACCGCCAAACTGGAGGATACTGAGCCCGCCGGTGGTGGGCTGCCCGCCGCGGGCTCCACCTTCACCGTCGGTACGGAAACGGTAACCGTGGGCGCGGGCGGAGTTATTACGAGCGGTGATCTGTCGAAGATGGGGGCGTTCACGGAGTACACGGCGGCTGTCGTCGAAACTGGCAAGCCGTTCGACCCGAAGCTGTCCAACACCTATACCAACGCCTCGCCGATGACGGTGTTCGACTCGCTGGGCAATTCCCATCAGGTCATGCAGTACTTCGTGAAGCGCCCCGCAGCTACTGCGGATACCAGCACGTACGACGTTTACTACACGATCGACGGGCAGGCCATGGCGCCGACCACCGAAGCGGGCGGAGTCTGGGGCAACCCGCAGAAGTTCACCTTTAACAAGGCCGGCGTGATGACCAGCGCACCTGTCGTCAACCTGTCCTTCGCCAACCCGGGCGGCGGCACCACGCCCGCAGATCCGATCAACATTGCGATGAACTACGCCGGCACCACACAGTTCGGCAGCGCCTACAAGCTGGTAGCCAAGCCGGACGGATATGCTTCCGGCGAGTTCAGCGGCATCAACATCAGTGGTGACGGCAGCATAGTGGCGAGCTACACCAACGGCGAGACTCAGGTCGTCGGCACCATCGTGCTGGCTGACTTCTCCAACCTGCAGGGGCTGCAGCCCGTGGGCAACAACGCCTGGACGGAAACCTCCGCCTCCGGCCAGCCCATCCTGGGCCAGCCCGGCACCAACGGCCTCTCCAAGGTCGTGGGCCAGGCCACGGAGTCGTCCAACGTCGACATGAGCAAGGAACTGGTCAACATGATCATCGCCCAGCGCACGTACCAGGCCAATTCGCAGACCATCAAGACCCAGGACGAAATCATGCAAGTCCTGATGAATCTGAAGTAAGCCGGGCAGGCACGAGACGACACCGACGGAATAGGCAATGGACCGTATCATCTACACCGCCATGAATGGCGCGGCGCGCATCACCGAGCATCAGGCCGCGCTTTCCAACAACATGGCCAACGTGAACACGGCGGGTTTCCGCGAGCAGATCGCGCTGTACCGCTCCGTGCCGGTCACGGATGGGACGAGTCTGCCCACGCGTGTTTCGACGGTGGCGTCCACGCCGCGCAACAGCTTCCAGATGGGCAATATGCAGACCACGGGCCGGGACCTGGACGTGGCGCTGTCCAGCGAGCGTGGCTGGATCGCCGTGCAGACGCCGCAGGGCGAGGCGTACACCCGCGCCGGCAGCCTGCAGGTCGGCATCAATGGCTTGTTGCAGACCTCGTTGGGCCAACCCGTGTTGTCGGACCAGGGCGGCCCCATCGACGTGCCCGACCAGGCCGCGCTGACCATCACCGCGGACGGCACCATTACCGCCATCGGCGCAGGCGACGCGCCGAACAACATCCTGAACCTGGGCCGGATCAAACTGGCCAGCCCGCAGAACGAGCAGCTGGTGCACGGCGACGATGGCGTCTTCCGCATGGCGCCCGTCAATGGCCAACCCGCGCCTCCGGTGCCTGCCGACCCCAGCCTGCGGCTGTTGTCGGGCGTGCTGGAAGGCAGCAACACCAATCCGATGGCGGCGATGGTCGGCATGATCGCCAACGCCCGCCGCTTCGAGCAGCAGATGCAGGTGATCCAGCAGTCGGACCGCAACGCCGAGCGCGCCAACGGCATCCTGTCGGTAAGCGCGTGATACGGCGACTGAACTAGAAACATTTTTTGCGCGCGGCAGGGCCGCGGCACCAGGAGTACTTCATCATGATGCGTTCGTTGTGGATCGCCAAGACGGGTCTGGAAGGTCAGCAGACTTCCATGGACGTGATTTCGAACAACTTGGCCAACGTTTCGACCAATGGCTTCAAGCGTGGTCGCGCCGTGTTCCAGGACCTGATGTACCAGACGCTGCGTCAGCCTGGCGCCCAAGTCGGCGACGCTACCCAGCTGCCGTCGGGCCTGCAACTGGGTACCGGTGCGCGCGTGGCCGCGACCGAGCGCATCCACACCGCCGGCAATCTGAACAACACCGGCAGCGAGATGGATATCGCCATCAATGGCCGTGGTTTCCTGCAGGTCGAACTGCCTGACGGCACCCAGGCCTACACCCGCGACGGCGCACTGCAACGCGACCAGAACGGCCAGTTGACGACCGTCAGCGGCTACGTGATCCAGCCGCCGATGAACATCCCCGACAATGCGCTGTCGATCTCCATCGGCAACGACGGCATCGTTTCGGTGACGCAGCCCGGCGCCGCTGGCATCAACGTGCAGATCGGCCAGCTGCAGATCGCCACGTTCATCAACCCCACCGGCTTGCAGAGCGTCGGCGAGAACCTGTACCTGGAGACCGACGCTTCGGGACCCGCCAACCTGTTGCAGCCTGGCGTGGACGGCGCCGGTTCGATCATGCAGAAGTACGTTGAAACCTCCAACGTCAACGTCGCTGAAGAGCTGGTCAACATGATCACCACCCAGCGCGCCTACGAAATGAACAGCAAGGCCGTCAAGACCTCGGACGAAATGCTGGCCCGCCTGACCCAACTGTGATGTCCATGTCTGTCCTGCGCCTGGTATCGAGTGCGGCCCTGGCTATGCTGGTGGCCGGTTGCGCCATGATCCCGCCCGAGCCCATCGTGACCGGGCCGACGACGGCGGCGCCGCCGCCGCCGCCCACGCCCATGGCGCAGCCCACGGGCTCGATCTATCAGCCGACGACCTACGGCAACTATCCCTTGTTCGAGGACCGCCGGCCGCGCAACGTGGGCGATATCGTCACCATCGTCCTGAACGAAAAGACCAACGCTTCCAAGAACGTCGCCACCAACACCAACCGCAGCGGCAGCGCTTCCCTGGGCATCGCCGCCGCGCCGTCCTTCATGGATAGTTGGGCCAATGCCAACCTGAACACCGACGCCAAGGGCGGCAATGTGTCGCAGGGCAAGGGCGACAGCACGGCGAACAATGCCTTTACCGGCACCATCACGACCACGGTGGTGGGGGTGATGTCCAACGGCAACCTGCAGGTCGCGGGCGAAAAGCAGATCGCCATCAACCGGGGCAGCGAATTTGTGCGCTTCTCCGGCGTAGTCGATCCGCGCTCCATTACCGGCACCAACACCGTGTCGTCCACGCAGGTGGCCGACGCCCGCATCGAGTACCGCAGCAAAGGCGTCATGGACGAAGTCCAGACCATGGGCTGGCTGCAACGCTTCTTCCTGATCGCTTCGCCGTTCTGAACATGAAACAACCGAATCCGATATCCGCCTTGGTGTCCTTGTTGGCGCGCGTCTGCATTTCGGTCGGGCTGATGGCCGGCGCGGGTGCGGCGCACGCCGAACGGCTCAAGGACCTGGCGTCGATCCAGGGCGTGCGGGGCAACCAGCTGATCGGCTATGGCCTGGTCGTGGGTCTGGATGGCAGCGGCGACCAGGTGCGGCAGACGCCGTTCACGCAGCAAAGTCTGACCAATATGTTGTCGCAGCTCGGTATCACCGTTCCGCCCGGCAGCAATATGCAATTGAAGAACGTGGCCGCGGTCATGGTCACGACCACGCTGCCGGCTTTCGCCCGTCCGGGCCAGACGTTGGACGTGGTGGTTTCGTCCATGGGCAACGCAAAGAGCCTGCGCGGAGGCACATTGCTGATGACCCCGCTCAAGGGGGCCGATAGCCAGGTCTACGCGATCGCCCAGGGCAACATCCTGGTGGGCGGCGCGGGCGCCTCCGCCGGTGGCTCCAGCGTGCAGATCAACCAGTTGAATGGCGGGCGCATCAGCGCGGGCGCCATCGTAGAGCGCGGCGTGCCCACCACGTTCGCGCGTGACGGCTACGTTTATGTGGAACTGAACAATACCGATTTCGGCACGGCGCAGAATGTGGCCATGGCGTTGAACCGCAAGTTCGGCCAAGGCACCGCCACTGCGCTGGACGGACGCGTGGTGCAGGTGCGCACACCGATGGATCAGGCTTCGCAGGCGCGCTTCCTGTCGCAGCTCGAAGACTTGCAGGTGGCGCGCGCGCCCACGGTGGCCAAGGTCATCATCAATGCGCGCACGGGTTCGGTCGTCATGAACCGCACCGTCATGATCGAAGAAGCCGCCGTGGCCCACGGCAATCTGTCGGTCATCATCAATCGCCAGAACCAGGTATCGCAGCCTGACACGCCTTTCACCGAAGGGCAGACGGTGGTGGTACCCAATACGCAGATCGAGGTGCGTCAGGAGAACGGTTCCCTGCAACGCGTGAGCACCAGCGCCAATCTGGCGGATGTGGTCAAGGGCTTGAATGCCCTGGGCGCCACGCCGCAGGACCTGCTGGCGATTCTGCAGGCCATGAAGACCGCCGGCGCCTTGCGCGCCGAACTGGAAATCATCTGACGGCCATGGCGTACACCAATGATGCGGCGCGCGGCGCCAGCCGGCAGGATTCGGTTTTCGACATGGGCCGCCTGTCTGACCTGAAGCGCGATGTCAAAAAGGATCCTGAGGGGACCGAGCAGCAGAAACAGGTTGCCAAGCAGTTCGAGGCCCTGTTCCTGCAGATGATGGTCAAGCGCATGCGCGAGGCGACGCCCAAGGAAGGGCTGTTCGACTCGCAGCAGACGCAGATGCTGCAGTCCATGGCGGACGAGCAGCTGGCCCTGCATCTGGCGTCGCCTGGCATCGGCCTGTCCGGCGCCATTCTGGCACAGATGCAGCAGGGCAAGCCCGGCGAGTTGGGCGCGGATGCGGTCAAGCGCCTGGGAGAGGGCGCGGACCTCGACTTCCGCGCCGCTGGCTCGCGCGAAGTGTCGGCATTGCTGAATGTGATGCGCAATAACAGCGCGCAGAACCGGGCGCTGGCCGCTGCGGAAGGCGCGCCCGACCACGTGGTCGCCTTCGTATCCAAGATGTCGCGCGCAGCCAATCTCGCTTCCCAGCAAAGCGGCGTGCCGGCCCGCCTCATCATGGGCCAGGCGGCGCTGGAGTCGGGCTGGGGCAAGCGCGAGATCAAGCACCAGGACGGCAGCACCAGCTACAACCTGTTCGGCATCAAGGCGGGATCCAGCTGGAAGGGGCAGGTTGTCAACGTACTGACTACTGAATACGAAGACGGCGTGGCGAAAAAGGTGACGCAACCTTTCCGCGCCTACGCGTCCTACGAGGAATCGTTCGCGGATTACGCCCGTCTGATCGGCAACAGCCCGCGCTACGAGGGCGTCACGCAGGCCCGCAACGAGATCGAGGCGGCGCGCCGGATCCAGGATGCGGGTTATGCGACGGATCCCCAGTATGCGCAAAAGTTGATCGGCGTGATGAGCCAGCTGCGGGGTGCGGCATCCAAGGTGGAAATTTCTCGCCAGATGTTGGAAGGACTCTAAATTCGGATCACCTCCTGCCGTTAATTGGATATCCAGGTATATCAGCGGTTAAATACGGGGCATTGTCAGCATGAATATGTATAAATTGGCGCTGGGCGGGCTGAACGCCGCTCAGGCAGGGCTGGCCACCACCAGCCACAATATCAACAATGCCACCACGGTTGGTTACAACCGCCAGCGCGTCATGGTTTCGACTGCCGGCGCCCAGGCGACCAGCAACGGCTACATAGGCCGAGGCGTGCAGGTCGACACGGTCGTGCGCAGCTACGACAGTTTCCTGTACAAGCAACTGGTCGGCGCTCAGGGCAGTGGCGCCCAGTTGCAGACGCAATACAACCAGGTTTCGGCAATCAACAACCTGTTCGCCGACCGCACCGTCGGCATCGCGCCGGGCCTGACCAATTTCTTCACCAGCATGAATGCGGTGGCCAGCAAGCCTGCCGACCCTGCCGCGCGCCAGGATTTGCTAGGCAAGGCCAATAGCCTGGCCACCCAGATCCGTTCGGCCTACACCGAGATGCAAAACCAGCGCATCGGCCTGAACACGCAGATCACCACGACGGTCGAGCAGGTCAACAGTTATCTGACGCGTATCGACGATCTGAACCAGCAAATCTCGCTGGCTACGGGCAAGGCGGGCGGCAGTCCTCCGAACGATCTCCTGGATCAGCGCGACCAGGCCGTCATGGAACTGAATCAGCTGGTAGGCATCACCACCTACGAACAAGGCGACAAGATCAACATTACGTTGGCCAACGGTGGCCAGGCGCTGCTATCCGGCAACACCATCTATCCGCTGCAAGCGGTGGCTTCCTCCAAGGATACGGGACGCACCGCCATTGCCTACACGCTGCCGGCCGGCTCGGGTAAGACGGTCGCCGTGGAGCTGGATGATGCGGAAGTGACCGGCGGCTCGCTGGGCGGCCTGTTGCAATTTCGCGCGACTTCGCTGGATGTCATGCAAAGCCAGCTGGGTCAGATGGCCGTCGGCCTGGCGCTGTCCTTCAACGAGCAGCACAAGCAGGGCCTGGACCAGAACGGCAATCCCGGCACGGACTTCTTTGGCATCGGTTCGCCGCAGGGCGTACCGAATGCGCAGAACAAGAGCAACGCGTCGCTTTCGGGTCAGTTCACGAACCTGAACAACATCAACGCCAAGGAATACGAGATTTCCTTCGACGGCACGAACTACCGCGTGCTGCGCATGCCGGAAGGTTCGCAGGTCTACAACGGTCCGGCCACCGGGACGCCGGGCACGCTGAATCTCGACAGCGAGATGGGTGTGACCCTGACCATCAGCGCGCCGCCCCAGGCTGGCGACAAATGGTCGCTGGCACCCACGCGCGATGCGGCACGCGATCTTACCGTTCTGATCTCCGATCCTTACAAGATCGCGGCGGCCGACTTAGAAGGCGGTGACGCCAACGGCAAGAACGCGCTGAAACTGGCTCAGCTGCAGAACAGCAAGGTGCTTGGTAACGGCACGATGAGCGTGAACGATATGTTCGGCCAGGTGGTGAATACGGTTGGGGTGCAAACCGCTCAACTCAAGTCCGCGGCGACCGCGCAGGCAAACCTGATCACGCAGAAGACTGCGGCGCAGCAGGCTGTCTCGGGCGTCAACCTGAACGAAGAATACGTCAGCCTGTCGCTGTACCAGGAACAATATCAAGCCAGTGCTCGCATCATTGACGTGGCCAGCACCATGTTCGACACGCTGCTGGGTCTGCGCGGCTGATCGGATCGTTGAATCGTGACAAATAAAGAAAATTTCGGAGCTTCACCATGCGCCTGAGCACCTCGATGATGTACTCGAACGGCCTGAAGGGCGTTCTCTCTCAGGAATCCGATATGAACCGCCTGGTTGAACAGGTCGGTAGCGGACGCAAGAACCTGACTCCGGCGGATGATCCCCTGGCCGCTGCGTTGGCCATTAGCGTGGCTCAGACGCAGAGCATGAACAATACGTATGGCATGAACCGACAGACGGCCAACACGAATTTGGGTCAGGAAGGCAATACCTTGACGGCGGTGACAAACGCCTTGCAGGAAGCGCGGACCCGTATCATTCAGGCAGGCGGTGTGCTCTCTGATAGCGACCGCCAGACGTTGTCCACCGCGCTCAAAAACACGCGCGATGCGCTGTTGGGTCTAGCGAACACGACGGACGGCAATGGCCAGTATCTGTTCTCGGGCAACGATGGCAACGTGATACCGTACTCCAAGGACGCCACGGGCAAGATCGTCTATAGCAATTCGGTAGGTGAGCGGACCATTCAGGTTGACCAAAGCCGCCAACTGTCCACCAGCGATCTGGGTAAGGATATTTTCGGTCGCGCCAATCCGGGATCGCAAGCCTTTGTCGCGTCGGGGGCAGACTCCAATACTGGCACCGCCGAGTTTGGCTCGGCATCCGTGACGCCGGGCTCGGCCAACGCTGGCAAGAAGTTCGCGGTGCAGTTTGAAACCGATGTGGCTACTGGAAAGATTGGGTATCGGGTCACGACGACGAATCCCGATGGTTCCAGCACGACTGTTCCGGCGGCCGGGTCGCCTGCAGCTTACGCTGACGGCGCCACGATCAATTTGGGTAGCGGTGTATCCGTATCGATCAAGGGCGCCCCGAATGCGGGTGACGTGATCAACGTCGATAGCGTCCAGGCTATCGATATGGACGTGTTCGCTACCCTGGACAATGTCATCGCTGCGCTGGACGCGCCCAGCGCTGGCGACCCCGTCGCGACCGCCAAACTGAACAATGCACTAGCGACGGCCAACAAGAAGCTGGCGAACACCTACGACAACGTTCTCACGGTGCAGGCTTCGGTCGGCGCCAGGATGAACGAACTGGACGCACTGAACTCCACGGGTACGCAGAAAGGCCTGTCTTACTCGAAGTCTCTGTCTGATCTGGAAGAACTGGACTACTACCAAGGCGCCAGCCAGCTCGCGCTACGCCAGGTCGCGCTGCAAGCGGCGTCGGCAGCATTCATGACCATCCAGGGATCAAGTCTGTTCAGCCGCAAGTAGCAATGCGGTAGGTACAAAAACGCGCCATCGGGTGCGTAGGGTTGCGCCTTTGCGGACGCTACTGGCCAGGGGCCGGGGCGTCCGTGTGTGCGTGCAGAGTAGGAAATAGTCGTTTCACATTGCTTAACGCTCGGATATTCCATGCTTGTCAACTTGAAAGTCCGCACCTGTCTCGTTTTGGTGTTGCTGCTCTTCACGGGCGCCATGTTCATCTCAAATGGCGTGGCGTGGATGGGGCTGAACTCGAGCAATGAGAAGCTGGAGCGGGTCAACGACGCCTATTCCACGCAGGCCTCGCAGCTGAACCGGGCCTACATCCTGTTCCTGCGCGGCCGCTTGCTGTTGGCGACGTCGCTGATGGATCTGCAGCAAGGAAAGACCGAACAGGCGACTTCGCAGGCCAAGCGCGCGGAAGGTTTGATGCAGGAAGGCGCCCAGGCGCTGGACGCATACCGCAAGGCACCGCGCCTGGAAGGCTCGGAGGCTTTGAATCAAAAGCTGGAAGGCGCCTACAAGCAGTTCAGCGACGTGGTCAGGCGTCAGGCGGCCGCGTTGTCGACCATGGCCGTGCAGGACTACCTGGATCTGAACGACGCGGGAAGCGCGGCGAACACGGCTCTGAGAGAGGCGGTCGGCGGCGTGCTGGCGCATATCGACTCCAGCACCGATGAGCTGGTGGTGCAGGCCGAAGCGGCCCACGGCGTTTCGCGCACGGTCACGATAGTCATGCTGGCGATCTCCCTGGCCTTGGCATTGGGCTGCTGGCTGTTCATCAGCCGGACCGTGCTGCGCCCGTTGCGGGAAGCGGGCGACCATTTTGAAAAGATCTCGGGCGGCGATTTCACCGGTCGCATCGACGTGCGCAGCACCAACGAGATTGGCCAATTGTTTGGCGCTATCAAGCGTATGCAGGAAAGCCTGACCCGCACCGTGGCGCTGGTGCGCCGTGGCGTGGACGAGATCAACGTGGGCTCGCGCGAGATTTCCGCCGGCAACACGGACCTGTCCAGCCGCACCGAGCAGCAGGCGGCCTCGCTGGAGGAAACCGCGGCGTCGATGGAAGAGCTTGCGTCGACCGTGAAGCAGAACGCGGACAATGCGCGCCAGGCCAATCAGCTGGCGGCCAGCGCGTCCGATGTGGCCGAGCGCGGCGGTTCGGCGGTGTCGGAAGTGGTCAGCACGATGCAAGGCATTTCGGCCAGCTCGCGCAAGATCTCCGAGATCGTGTCGGTGATCGACGGCATTGCCTTCCAGACCAACATCCTGGCGCTGAATGCGGCGGTGGAAGCGGCGCGCGCGGGTGAGCAGGGCAAGGGCTTTGCGGTGGTGGCGGGCGAGGTTCGCTCGCTGGCGCAGCGCAGCGCCCAGGCGGCCAAGGAAATCAAGGGCCTGATCGAGGATTCCGTGAGCAAGGTCAGCGCGGGCTCGCAGCAGGTGGAGCGCGCAGGGTCGACGATGCAGGAGATCGTGGCCTCGGTGAAGCGGGTGACCGACATCATGGGCGAGATCTCGGCGGCGTCCGAAGAACAGTCCAGCGGCATCGACCAGGTGAACCGCGCGGTGTCGCAGATGGACGAGGTGACGCAGCAGAACGCGGCGCTGGTGGAAGAGGCGGCCGCGGCCGCGGGTTCGCTGCAGGAACAGGCGCAGCGCCTGGCCGAAGCAGTGGCCGTGTTCAAGATCAATGCGGGCGAAGTGATCGAAGTCCCCGCGCAGCAATTGGCATCGCAACGCAGCGCGCCCCGCATGCCGGCGCCGCCCACACAGCCGCAGGCTGCGGCAGGCAAGGTGCCCGCCGAACCCGTTAACGCTGAAGCGCCTCAGCCGGCGGAACCTGCACCCAAGGCGGCGCCTGCGCCACGCCTGACTCAGGTCGCCCGGCCCAAGCCGGCGCCGGAAGCGGCCACCACCGTTCGTCCGCTACGCCGGCCAGCCAGTCGCCCGGCGAGCGCCAAGGATGCCGCGCCTGCGGCGCCAGCCTCCAGCCGGCGCCCAACGCCTGCGGCGGATGACGATTGGGAGTCTTTCTGACGGAGGGATCCGTCAGCGCAGCACAGGCAGTAAAGCTACCCCCCTATTTACGGCCTGGCGGCAAGAGTGCCGCCGGGACGACTACCGGAATATACGGAAATGTTTAGCAATCTGAAGGTGCGTACGGGCTTGATGCTTGCCCAGTTGGCCGTAGCGCTGGCCGCGCTGGTTTCCATCGTCCTGGGCTGGAACAGCATGCGTTCCAACTCCGAGGCGATCAATGCACTGGATAGCTTGAGCGTACAGCAGGCGAATCTGATCAAGGACGCTTACACGCAGATGCTGCGCGCGACCATACGCGCCGACATCGCTGCCGCGCAGCGGGCCACGGGCGACGCCAATGGCGCCAGCGAGAACACCCGTACGGTGCAACAGCTGGTCGCCGACGCCAAGAAGAAGATGGAGACCTTCAAGGCCATCCCGAAGACCACGGCGGTAGGCAAGAGCGCCGAGGGTGACCTTCTTTCCTCGTTCAACGGCTTCGCAGACGCATTGCAAGCCATGATGTCGGCGTTGGACAAGGGCGATTCGGCGGCTTACCTGGATTTGAAAAACACCAGGGCCGGCGCCGCGAGCGGGGCGTTCTCGAAACAACTGGGCGAATTCGCCAAAGACATTACCTCCTATAGCGAAGAGATGGTGTCGTCCTCGCGCTCGCAGGCGGCGACGATGGCCATTGTGTACGCCGCGTTGGCGGTGCTGATCGTGGCGGTATGGCTGGGCGCCTTCCTGTTCATGAATCGTGTCGTTCTGCGGCCTTTGCGCGCTGTCAGCGACAGCTTCGACAAGATCGCTGGCGGTGATCTGACCGTCCGCGTAGACGTGACCTCGACCAACGAGATCGGCACGTTGATGGCTGCGGTCAAGCGCATGCAGGAAAGCCTGACTCGTACCGTATCTGCGGTGCGCCGTGGCGTGGACGAGATCAACGTGGGCTCGCGCGAGATTTCCGCCGGCAATACGGACCTGTCCAGCCGCACGGAAGAACAGGCCGCTTCGCTTGAGGAAACCGCGGCTTCGATGGAGCAACTGGCATCGACCGTGAAGCAGAATGCGGACAACGCGCGCCAGGCCAACCAGCTGGCGGCCAGCGCGTCCGACGTGGCCGAGCGCGGCGGTTCGGCGGTGTCGGAAGTGGTCAATACCATGCAGGAAATCTCGGCCAGTTCGCGCAAGATCTCCGAGATCGTGTCGGTGATCGATGGCATTGCCTTCCAGACCAACATCCTGGCGCTGAATGCGGCGGTAGAAGCGGCCCGCGCGGGTGAGCAGGGCAAGGGTTTTGCCGTGGTGGCGGGCGAAGTGCGCTCGCTGGCGCAGCGCAGCGCGCAGGCGGCCAAGGAAATCAAGGGCCTGATCGAGGATTCCGTGTCCAAGGTCGGCGCGGGTTCGGAGCAGGTGGAGCGCGCCGGCTCGACGATGCAGGAGATCGTGGCCTCGGTGAAGCGTGTGACGGACATCATGGGCGAGATCTCGGCCGCTTCCGAGGAACAGTCCAGCGGCATCGACCAGGTCAACCGTGCCGTGTCGCAGATGGACGAGGTGACGCAGCAGAACGCGGCGCTGGTGGAAGAGGCTGCCGCGGCCGCGGGTTCGCTGCAGGAACAGGCGGAACGCCTGGCCGAAGCGGTGGCTGTGTTCAAGGTCAATGCGGGCGAAGTGATCGAAGTCCCCGCGCATCAGTTGGCGGGTCAACGTCCGGCGGCGCGCGTGGCTGCCCCGGTCGCGCCCGCAGTGCAGGCGGACGCGCCCGCGGCGGAGACCAAGGCAGTGCCGGCCGTGCGCTTGACGCATTCCACCCGGACCAAGCCGGCTGCGGCTGAAGGGGCGACAGCGGCGCGGCCGCTGCGCCGTCCCACGGTACGTCCGGCTGCTGCACCGGCGGCCAAGCCCGCCGCGACGGCTGGCCGCCGATCAGCGCCTGCGGATGACGACTGGGAATCTTTCTGACACCGGCGTTGCCGGTAAATGGGTAGGGTATGCGAGGCTATATACATCTTCTGGCGACGGCCGTGGTGGCGGTTCTTCTGGTCGGCTGCGCGGCGTCGGGGCACAATTTCGACCCGGACAAGCTGTCGACCTTGACCCCTGGGCAGACGACGCTGGAAGAGGCTTCACGTGCACTGACCGCCCCGCCCGACAAACTCTACAAGCAGACCGACGGTACGCTGCTCGCGCTCTGGGCCTTCAAAATCACCTTCGTCGCGGACGGCTTGTACAGCCGCAAGGAAGCGCTGCTGCAATTCGGTCCGGACGGCCGACTGCTGCGCCTCGTCGACAGCACCAATATCTTGCTGGAACCCTGGGAACGCCAGAAGCTGCTGGGACCCGCGCCTATGCCTGACTTGCGTCAGGACATGGCGCCGCCCGCCGCGGCCCCCGAGGTGCAGACCATCTACATACCGGGTCCGGGTGAACCGGCCGGATTGCAGCCTCAGGGCAAATAGCGCCCTGTAGTCCAGCGGGGAGCATCGCGGCGCGAGCCGCGATGTACGTCGCCCGGAGTGCATGTCTCGTGTAACAAGGCATGTCCATCGGGTGGTTTTTTATTTGGTCAGAGTAGTTCCTGAGGGATGGGGAAATAATATGGAAGCGAGTCTCGAGTCCGGTACGAAGTCCGGAAAGGTCGGCAAGAAGAAGGCCGCGCGCGCACCCAAGGTGAAGCGCAAGCTGCGGTTGCGCGATGCCCGCGTCGGCACCATGTTGCTGTGGGTCATGGCGTTCTTCGCCGTGTTGATCGCGGCGGTGGGCGGTCTGGCCGCGTATTTCCTGCAGAACAACTATGAGTCGATTCGCGAGGTCAATGCACTGACCGAACGTTCGAAGCAGGTCGAAGTGATCAACAGCGACATGTTGCGCGCGCGGGTTGCGTTGATGGTCGCCGCGCGCCACCTGCAGGAATCCGGCTGGGGCAGCGGCGAGAACTCGGCCCGCGATGCCGCGGCGGCCTTGAAGGGCGCCACGGACCTGCTGACCGGCGTGCGCAGCCGTTTCGCCGATTTCCAGAAGAACATGCTGCAGGACGATACGGGCCGCCAGCTGTCCATGAACCTGGTCCGTCGTTATCGTTCCTACATCGACGACGGCGTGGATACCATGGTCGAAGCCCTGCGCAGCGAAGACTATTCCACCTTCTACATGGTGAACAACGAGTACGGCACGCCGCGCAGCGCAGCCTTCATCGAGGCGCTCAGCGAGTTTGGCAAGTACATCGGTGACCAGCAGCAAGCCACGATCGAAAAGGCCGAAGCCAATTTCAACCTCGCCATGGTGGCGGTGGGTGTCGCGGTCGGCCTGGCTGTGCTGCTGATGATTCTGGCGCGTCTGGTGTTCGGCCGCCTGGTGGTGCGCCCCTTGGTGGAAGCCGGCCAGCATTTCGACAAGATTGCAGCCGGAGACCTGACCAGCCGCGTGGAAGTGCGTTCTCACAATGAGATCGGCCAGTTGTTCGCCGCGCTCAAGCGCATGCAGGAAAGCCTGACCCGTACCGTATCCGCGGTGCGCAGCGGCGTGGACGAAATCACCGTGGGTTCGCGCGAAATCTCGGCCGGCAATACGGATCTGTCCAGCCGCACGGAAGAGCAGGCGGCTTCGCTGGAGGAAACCGCGGCTTCGATGGAAGAACTTGCGTCGACCGTGAAGCAGAACGCGGACAATGCGCGCCAGGCCAACCAGCTGGCGGCCAGCGCGTCCGATGTGGCCGAGCGCGGCGGTTCGGCGGTGTCGGAGGTGGTCAGCACGATGCAAGGCATTTCGGCAAGCTCGCGCAAGATCTCCGAGATCGTGTCGGTGATCGATGGCATTGCCTTCCAGACCAACATCCTGGCGCTGAATGCGGCGGTGGAAGCAGCGCGCGCGGGTGAGCAGGGCAAGGGCTTTGCCGTGGTGGCGGGCGAGGTTCGCTCGCTGGCGCAGCGCAGCGCCCAGGCGGCCAAGGAAATCAAGGGCCTGATCGAGGATTCGGTGAGCAAGGTCGGCGCGGGCTCGCAGCAGGTAGAGCGTGCGGGTGCCACGATGCAGGAGATCGTGGCCTCGGTGAAGCGCGTGACGGACATCATGGGCGAGATCTCGGCCGCTTCCGAAGAGCAGTCCAGCGGCATCGACCAGGTGAACCGTGCCGTGTCGCAGATGGACGAGGTGACGCAGCAGAACGCGGCGCTGGTGGAAGAGGCGGCCGCGGCCGCGGGTTCGCTGCAGGAGCAGGCGCAGCGCCTGGCCGAAGCAGTGGCCGTGTTCAAGATCAACACGGGCGAAGTGATCGAAGTTCCTGCGCACCA
The DNA here is from genome assembly GCF_902859735.1 of Achromobacter aegrifaciens. GTDB lineage: Bacteria > Pseudomonadota > Gammaproteobacteria > Burkholderiales > Burkholderiaceae_B > Achromobacter > Achromobacter aegrifaciens. The sequence continues at coordinate 45,006 of NZ_CADIJY010000002.1, forward strand.
GTTGTCAGGCGGTTACGCCGCGCCGACGCTGACGCAGGCTTGATGCCCGTCGTCTGACGTCAGTAACAGGACCGCGGCCGCGCTGATGCGCGGTCGCGGTCCATATGCTTTGCGCCTTGGTGTGCGCAAATTCATGCGCACGTTAAGTTTTCGAAAATTTGGTCGTTAACAACAATAACGCCTGAAAAGGGCGGTGAACAGTGTTCGAAAATGCGGGGCCATGCCGTCCCGGAGCCTGACGAACCTGGCGGGGGAACACGTCTATGCGGGGCGTCAGATCCGGTTTGCTCGCCGATATCCATTCGCTGCTCGACATGATGTATCCGGAGGCAAGCTGTGCGCGTCAACCTACCCGTCCACAATGTAGAAACCAAGCTGCGCGAGGATCAATACCTGATCTCGCGTACTGATACCAAGGGCCGGATCGTCTATGCGAACCCGGCTTTTGTCGAAGTCAGCGGTTTCTCCCGCGAAGAGCTCATCGGCAAACCGCACAACATCGTGCGCCATCCCGACATGCCGCCCGAAGCCTACGAAGACCTGTGGGAAACGCTGCAGGCCGGAGAGTCGTGGCTGGGCCTGGTGAAGAATCGGCGCAAGGACGGCGGTTACTACTGGGTGCTGGCCAATGCAACGCCCATCGTCGAAAACGGCGAGGTCGTGGCGTATTCCTCGGTACGGGTGCGCCCCTCCGAAGAACAGATCGAAATGGCTGAGGATTTGTATGCCCGAATTCGCGAGGGCACGGCCAAGGGCGTGCGCATCCTGCGCGGGCGTCCCGTGCGGGCGGGCTGGCGGCGCGGCGTGGACGTGCTGGCATTTCCATTCCGGCGCAATGTCCGCAGCCGCATGCTGCGCCACGCGCTGCTGTCATCCGCAATCATGGCTGGCGCGGGCATTTACGGCCTGCGGGCCAATTGGGCGGAACTGGGCACCTTGGGCGCGAGCGTTGGCTGCGCGGCCATTGCGCTGGGCGTCATCGCCATCTTTGGCATGGGCTGGCGCCTGTCGCGCTCGCTGCTGGATCCGATGGTGGATGCCGCCAATATGGCGCGTCAGGTGGCCGCGGGCAATCTGACCACGCAGATCGTGGCGGATTCCGACGATGAAGTCGGAAGTTTGAAGTTCTCGCTGGAAGTGATGCGCAAGAGCCTGATCGGGATTGCACAGGACGTGTATCGCGGCATTGAAGGCACGACCCATGCCGCAGCGCATATCGCGCGCGGCAACCAGGAACTCGCGGGTCGTACCGAAGGCCAGGCGGCGTCCTTGCAGCAGACCGCGGCCAGCATGGAACAGCTGACGTCCACGGTGCGGCAGAACGCCGACAACGCGCGTCAGGCCAACCAGCTTGCGGCCAGCAGCATGGAAGTGGCGCGCAAGGGCGGCGTGGCGGTCGGGCAGGTGGTCAGCACCATGCACGGCATTTCGGACAGCTCCCGCAAGATCGCCGATATCGTCAGCATCATCGAAGGCATCGCGTTCCAGACCAACATCCTGGCCCTGAACGCCGCCGTGGAAGCGGCCCGCGCCGGGGAGTCCGGCAAGGGCTTCGCGGTGGTGGCGGGCGAGGTCCGCAGCCTGGCGCAGAAGAGCGCGCAGGCAGCCAAAGAGATCAAGGGCCTGATCGAAGACTCGGTGGAACGTGTGACCGAGGGCTCCCAGCAGGCCGAGCAGGCGGGAGCGACGATGCAGGACATCGTGGCCGCCGTGCATCGTGTCACCGACATCATCGGCGAGATCTCGCAGGCTTCGCAGGAACAGTCCAGCGGCATCGAGCAGGTGGATACGGCGGTGTCGCAGATGGACGTGATGACGGTGCAGAACACCGCGCTGGTTCAGGATCTGGGTGGCGCCGTGATGCAGCTGGGCAACCAATCCGGCGCGCTGCGCGAGACGATCCGGGTGTTCCGCCTTACCGGGCAGCAGTAAACGGAAACGGGCGGTGTCACGCACCGCCCGGCATCCACCACTACCAGTCCAGTCCTATTTGCCCGCCAGAGCGTCGGCGACCCGGCTCATCGCCGTGAGCCCAGATTCGAACAGCGATTCCAGGAAGGGCCCGGCGTGCGGCAGCACGACCGTCAGAATGGTGACGCCGATGATGAGCGTTACGGGAAAGCCGATAGAGAACACTGACAGCTGCTGCGCCGCGCGGTTCAGGATGCCCATGGCCAGGTTGATGGTCAGCAGCGCGCAGATCAGGGGCAGGGCCAGCAACAGGCCCGATACGAATATGGTCTTGCCCCATTCCACCACCACGCCAAAGCCGTTCTGATGCAACTGGATCATGGCGACGGGCAAGGTGTCGAAAGAGCGAACCAGCGCAGCCAGGACCAGCAGATGGCCGTCCAGGGCCAGAAAAGTCAACATCGCGATGATGTTGAACAGGCGCGACAGCACCGCGGTGTTGGCGCCGGAAGCCGGGTCGAAGAACGAGGCGAACGACAGGCCCATCTGCAGGCCGACGAATTCGCCGGCGGTCTGCACGGCGGCGAACACCAGGCGCATCGTGAAGCCCAGCGAGATGCCGATCAGCACTTGCTGCATGACCATCCACAGCCCGGTAAACGAACCGGGCGCAATGGGCGGCACGGGATCGAGCGCCGGACTGATGGCGACGGCCAGGACGAAGGACAGCCCGACCTTGACCTTGATGGGAATCAGCGATTCGGAGAACAGCGGGGCGGTGCCCACGAGCGCCAGGATGCGCACGAACGGCCAGAGAAACTGGCCGATCCAGCCGTTGAGCTGCTCGAGCGTGAAGGCGATCATGGGAGAAGTCCGGTGTCCGGCGGCGGGTGCCGCTCAGGACACCAGCATGGGGATCTGGCCGATCAGCTGCCGTATGTAGTCGACCATGACGCCGATAAGCCAGGGGCCCAGCAGCACCAGCACGCCGCACATGGCCAGCAGCTTCGGAATGAACGACAGCGTCATTTCGTTGATCTGCGTGGCGGCCTGGAAGATGCTGATGACCAGGCCGACCACCAGCGTCACGAGCAGCAAGGGCCCGGCCATCGCCAGCACGATCTTCATCGCCTGGTAGGTCATGGTCATGACGGTTTCGGCGGTCATGGCGATTTTCCTCCAGGCGTTATTGATAGAAGCTCTGGGCCAGGGAGCCCATGAGCAGGTTCCAGCCGTCGGCCAGCACGAAAAGCATCAGCTTGAAGGGCAGGGCCACCGTCACTGGCGGCACCATCATCATGCCCAGCGCCATCAGTACGCTGGCGACGACCAGGTCGATGATGAGAAAGGGGATGAAGATGGTGAAGCCGATCTGGAACGCGGTCTTGAGTTCGCTGGTGATGAACGCCGGCACCAGGATGCGCAGGGGCACCTGAGTAGGGTCTTCCAGCGCCGGCTGCTTGGCCAGGTTGGCGAACAGCGACAGATCGTTCTCGCGCGTCTGGTGCAACATGAAGGTGCGCAGCGGCGCGGCGGCACGCTCGACTGCAGCCTCGAACTGGATCGAGCCTTCGGACAGCGGCTTGTAGGCGTCGGTGTAGATCTTGTCGAACACCGGCGACATCGTATAGAAGGTCAGGAACAGCGCCAGGCCGATCAGCACGTGGTTGGGCGGCGACATGGCCGTGCCCATGGCGCTGCGCAGCAGGCCCAGCACGATGATGATGCGGGTGAAGCCCGTCATCATCAGCAGCGCGGCAGGCAGGAACGACAGCGACGTCATCAGCAGCAGGGTCTGCATGCTGAGCGAATAGGTTTCGGAGCCGTTCGGACCCGGCGTGGCGGTCAGCGCGGGCAAGGTTGCCTGCGCGACGACACCCGCGGGAAACAGGGCCAGGCCGAGCAGGGCGGCGGCGCCGAGCAGGTGCAGCGCGCCGGGCCGGGCGCGGACGGGTGTCGTGCTTGTGGGCAAACTCATGGGTGTCGCTTGGAGGGCGCGGCGGCGCTAGCGGCGCTTGAGCGCCTGGCCCAGCTTGGCCGCGAAGGCGGCCGCGGGCAAGGTCGAAGCCTCCGGCAACTGGCCGGCGGGCAGGGTATGCAGGGTATTGAGCTGGTTCGGGCCGACGCCCACCACCAGCCAGGTATTCTCGACTTCCACCACCACGATGCTCTGGCGCGGACCGACGGGCAGGCTTGCGACCTGCCGCAGCAGGTTGCCGCCGCCGCGTTGTGTCAGCCCGGCGCGGCGCGCCAGCCAGGCCGAGGCCAGGATGGCGGCCACGACCAGGATCAGGCCGGCAACGACGCGCAGGAGGGCGGTATCGTCCATGGCGCCAGGGTCAGCGGCGGTTGTTCAAGCGGTTGATCCGCTCGGACGGCGTGATGATGTCGGTCAGGCGGATGCCGTACTTGTCTTCCACGACCACGACTTCGCCCTGGGCGATCAGGTAGCCGTTGACGAAGATGTCCATCGGCTCGCCTGCCAGGCCGTCCAGCTCGACCACGGAGCCCTGACCCAGCTGGAGCAGGTTCTTGATGGTCAGGCGGGTGCGACCCAGCTCGACCGTCAGCTGGACGGGTACGTCCATGATCAGGTCGATATCCGCGCCCGCGCCGCCGGTGGCGCCGGCCAGGGGTTTGAATACGGATTGGGCGGCAGATTGGGCGGCTGCGGCAGGAGCGGCAGGCGCCGCCGCTGCGGGGGCCGGCGCGGCAGCGGGTGCCGCCGCACTGGTCTGCTCGGCCATGGCGGCCGCCCAGTCGTCCTGGGGCTTCAGGCCGTCGGCCTGGGTGGGCGGATTGGCGCGGGATTGTTCGGCGAGCGCGTCGGCCCAGTCGTCGGCCGGGGACGAGCCGGTACCGGGCTCGTTCTTGTCAGTCATGGTCAGAGGCCTCGTTGGATTCTGTATCGTGGGTAAACATGTTCTGTACGCGCAGGGCGTACTGGCCGTTGAAGACGCCGTAGCCGCATTCCATCAACGGCACGCCGTCGACGCTGGCGACTATGGTTTCGGGCACGGTTACGGGAAGGACGTCACCGACCTTCAGGCTCATCAGTTCGCGGATCGACGAGGGGATGCGGGCGAATTCCGCAACCACGTCGATGTCGGCGCTACGCACCTGACGCGAGAGCTGCTGCGCCCAGCGCTGGTCCACTTCTTCGAGCGTGGTTTCCTGCAGCGGGCGCGTCAGCAGATCGCGCACCGGTTCGATCATGGAATAAGGCAGGCAGATGTTCAGGTCGCCGCCGGTCGCGCCGAATTCGATGTGGAACGAGGTGACGACCACCACTTCATTGTTGCCGGTGATACTGGCGAACTTGGTGTGCATCTCCGAGCGCACGTACTCGAATTCGATCGGATAGACGGGATCCCAGGACTTGCCGTAGCTTTCCAGGGTCAGGTTGAGCAGGCGCCGGATGATGCGCTGTTCAGTCGTGGTGAAGTCGCGGCCTTCGACGCGCGTGTGGTAGCGGCCATCGCCGCCGAACAGGCTGTCGATGACCAGGAACACCAGGTTCGGGTCATAGGTGAAGAGGGCCGTGCCGCGCAGGGGCTTCATCTGAATCATGTTCAGATTGCTCGGCACGGGCAGGTTGCGTTCGAAATCCGCGTACTTCTGGATCTTGATCGAACCTACGGTTATGTCCGCGCTGCGGCGCATGAAGTTCAGCAGCACGTGGCGCATCTGCCGGGCGAAACGCTCGTTGATGAGCTCCAGCGTCTGCATGCGGCGGCGTACGACGCGCTCGGGCGAACTCAGGTCGTAGGCGCGGGCGCCGGCGTTCGGGTCCGTGGCGCTAGCTTTGCTGTCGCTTTCGCCGGTGACGCCCGCCAACAGCGCATCAACCTCGTCCTGCGAAAGAAATGCCTCGTAGGCCATGCTTATTGCACCACGAACGCCGTGTACAGTACGTCGGTGACGTACTGGCCGTCCGGCAGGGGCGAGAAGGGGCGATTCACGGCCTGCTTGATGGCGTTGGCCATGTCGGTCTTGCCTTGCTGAGTCTGTACGCCGGTGGGCGATTGCGACGACAGCACCATCAGGATGCGGCTGCGCACTTCAGGCATGTACTTTTCGAGGCGCGTGCGGGTTTGTTCGTCGCTGACGCGCAACGTCAGGCCCACGTGCATGATGCGTTCCGTATCAGGATTCTGCAGCGTGACGGTGAAGGGTTCGATCGGCACGAAGATCGGCGCGGGCACGGCGACCGGGTTGGCCGGCGGCGCGACAAAGGTGGTCGGGGCTGCTTGCGGGCCTTGTTCGGGTTGGCCGGGCTGACCGGGTTGGCCAGGTTGCCCTGCCGGCACCTGACCGACGCCGAGCTGCACGGTTGCGCTGTTCTGCGGCTGCATGCGTTGGGTGATGAACCAGGTTGCGCCGGCGCTGGCCGCGGCAACGATGAGCAGGACCAGGATTGCCAGCAAGGGGCGAAGAATACGGCCCATGCCGCCGGAGCGGGAAGAAGGCGCGCCGCGCGCAGGCATGGGTGAAGGTTTGGAAGTCGCCATCTCGGTGTCGATGCGTGTTTTGCCGCTGATGAAAACGGGTTCTTAGTGGATGAAAGCATTCTGCCCCAAATGCCGCTTCCGCTTGGAGGCGAAAAACAGGGCGAAAGCCGCGTATCTCAAGCTATTGCTGCACCGCCCGCAGCCGTGGCCGGGAGCGATGCGTTGCTTTGTCAGGCGAAGGTGTCCACCAGCGCGTTGGCGTTGCGCGGGGCCGTTACCGCAGCCGGTGCTTCAGCCACGGCTTCGGCGCCAATCTGGTTGCCGCCGGCATGGCGCTGCGAGCCGTTGCCGCCTTGTTGCGCGAATTCTTGTTGGGCGGCTTGTTCACCCACGCTGGTCTGGCCCAGCGAGATGCCGGCCTGGGCCAGCGCCTGCTGCAGTTGCGGGATGGCGGTTTCGATCGCCTGGCGCACCGAGGCGTGGGCCGACACGAACGAAGCGCTGGCGACGCCGTCCGACAGGTTCAGGCTGACGCGCAGCGGGCCGAGATCGGGCGGATCGAGGCGCAGTTCGGCAGTTTGCATGCCTTGGCGCGCGTTGTGGCTCATCATGACGACCTGTTGGCCGAGCTCCGTGCCCCAGTGGGTGCCGCCGACGGGAGTGGCGACTTGCAGCACGACCGGCACGACCGGTGCGGCGACTGCTGCGGGGTTTGCAATGGGAGCGGCGGCAGGACGCTGCGCGGCTGCGGCAAGCGCCTGGGCCAGATGGTCCTGGGCCGAGGCGCCATGCTGGGGCGCCTGGAATTGCTGTTGCGCGCTGGCCAGGGCAGGGGTCTCGTCGGTCTGTTCTGGCATGGTGCCATGGTCCGCGGCGGGGCGTGCGTCGCGCGCGGGACGGGGCAGCGCGACCTCCGCAGCGAGTCGCGGCGTTTCGGCCTTGACGGGCGCGGTAGCGGCCGGGGTGCGGACCGGCGTTTGCGCGACGGCCGCGGCGTCAGTGCCCGGCTTGGCTGCCGCGGTGACCACCGGTACGGCGATTTCTGTCTCGCGGGCGGCCAACGCGGCGGCAGCCTCTGCCTGCGGAGCGGTCAGGCCGACAGCGCCAGAGGCTGCGATGGCAGCGGCCTGCGCCTGCGTCGCGGGTGCCGCGTCGGCGGCATTCAATGCGGCGGTCAGAACGGCGGCGCCGCTGCTCATCGCTGCGGCGGCAGCGGTGGCGTTGCCGCGCGCGAGCTGCACTTGTTCTGCGGCCTGGGCCGCGATTTCGAGGGCTTGCTGCGGGAGTATGACCGCGGGTTGAGCGGCCGCAACGGCGAGTGCGCCTGCCTCGGCCTGCGCGGCGGCTTGCACCGCCTCGTCGATGGCGCCGGCGGCGGCGCCTTCGGCGCGGGCGGCTGGGTCGCTGGATGTCTTGCCATCAGCCGGCGTCTTGGCGCCGTTGTTGGCGGGGCGCGAGTCGGCGGCCTGGTTGGGGCGTTGTTGCGCGGGACGCTGCTGGGCCAGCACGTCGGAGAAGCTGGGGCCCTTCTTGTTACTTGTAGGCGCGCTCTTGGCGCCGAGCGCGTCGGCGATCGACGAGGGTGCGGCGGGCGCGATGGAGGGCAGGGGCAGGGGAGCGTTCATCTGGGGCTTCCTGTTAGGTATTGCTTAATGCATGCCGGTCTGGCGCTGGACCAGACGGGCGGAATATTCATCGTTGGCGCGCTGTTCGCGGCGGGATTCCACCACGGCCTGGGCGCGCAGTTCGCGCTGCGCCAGGGCGTCGTAGGAGTTGAGCTTGCGCTTTTCCTGTTGCCAGTAGAGCCGGCCCTTGACGAGGTTGTCGTCGGCTTGGCGCAACACGCCTTGTTGTTGGCTGATGGCGTCGTCCAGCGTGCTGATGAAGCGCTGGTAGTTATGGCAGTCGCTGGCGGACATTCCGCTGGTCATTGCCTGTTGCAACCGTTCCAGGTAGTCCTGACGGTAGTCGTGCAGCATGGACAGCTGGCGTTCGGCGTTGGTGCGTTCGGCGCTGAGCCTGCCGAGGAGGCGGGCGGCTTCGTCCGTGCTCTCTTTGGCCAGGTTGATCAGCATGTCCAAAGGCAATTGGCTAGGCATAAGCGTCCCTCAATTCGAAACTGGCGCGCAATTGGCTGACGGCGGCTTCATAGCCGACGTTTTCGCCGATGTCTTGTTGCAGGAAGGCTTCCAGGCGTGGATAGCGGGCGATGGCCTCGTCCAGCTGCGGATCGTTGCCGGCAGCGTAGGCGCCCACCGCGATCAGATCGCGGTTGCGCTGGTAGCGCGACAGGCTTTGCTTGAAGCGGCGCACCACGGCGAACTGCTCGGGCGTGATCAGCGAAGTCATGGCGCGCGAGATCGACGCTTCGATGTCGATGGCCGGGTAATGGCCTGCTTCGGCCAGGTGGCGCGACAGCACGACGTGGCCATCCAGGATGGCGCGAGCCGAATCGGCGATCGGATCCTGCTGGTCGTCGCCTTCGGCCAGCACGGTGTAGAAGGCGGTGATCGAGCCGGCCTTGCCGGATGGTCCAGGCGCGCCCATGCCGGCGCGCTCGACCAGCGTCGGCAGCTTGGCGAAGACCGAGGGCGGATAGCCCTTGGTTGCCGGCGGCTCGCCGATGGCCAGCGCAATCTCGCGCTGCGCCATGGCGTAGCGGGTCAGCGAATCCATGATCAGGAGCACGTCCAGGCCCTGATCGCGGAAGTGTTCGGCCAGACGCGTGGCGTAGGCGGCGCCTTGCAGGCGCAGCAACGCCGACACGTCCGCCGGCGCAGCCACCACGACGGAGCGCGCCAGACCCTCCGGGCCCAGGTTGTGTTCGATGAATTCCTTGACTTCGCGTCCACGTTCGCCGATAAGGCCGACGACGATGACGTCGGCCTTGGTGTAACGAGCCATCATGCCGAGCAGCACGCTCTTGCCGACGCCAGACCCTGCGAACAGGCCCATGCGCTGTCCGCGGCCGACGGTGAGCAGGCCATTGATGGCGCGCACGCCGGTGTCGAGCACCGTATCGATGGGGGCGCGGGATAGCGGGTTGATCGGTTGGGCGGACAGGGGGGCCAGTTCGGCGCCCGTGAGCGGGCCCAGTCCGTCCAGCGGGCGGCCGGCGCCGTCCAGGACCCGGCCCAGCAAGGCGTTGCCCACCGGCAGGTGGCGGCCCAGCTGCGGCTTGGCGTTGCCGTTCAGTTCGGCCTTGCGCGGCAACGGAATCTGGCGTTGCACGGGGGGCTCGCCAGGCACGACGCGGGCGCCGGGCGGCAGGCCCGAGATATCAGCCTGCGGCATCAGGTAGAGCGTGTGGCCGTCGAAACCCACGACTTCGGCATCCGCCCAGTGGTCGTGGCCGCGAGCGATTTCGATGCGGGCGGCTGCTCCGACGGGCAGACGCAGGCCGGTCGCGTGCAGCACCAGACCTGTGGCGCGCGTGATCTTGCCGCTGACGAGCCACGGATCGGTCGAGCCCGCGCGGATGGAGCCGATTTGCAGTTGGGTCTGCCAGCGGTCGATGACCGGAACCGTAATAGCGGGCGCAGCCGGTTGGCCTGGCTGGAGGGAGGCCGGATTGGCGCTCACACCGGTTCCTCCCAGGATACGTTGCGGCCCAAGGAGGCCGCGACCCGGCGCCAGCGCGTCTGCAAGGTGGCGTCGATGTCACCAAAGGGCGTTTCGGCGCGGCAGCCTCCGCGCGAGATGGACTCGTCGGCCAGGACGCGCCAGTGGCCTTCCTTGAGCTCATCCGCCAGATGCAGGCGGATCAGTTCGATGTCTTCGGGGTTGGCCCACAGGCGCATCTGGCCACCGGCGGTGGGGTTGATGTGCAGCACTTCCCGCACCGCGTTGATAACGGTTTCCGGCTGGTCTGCGAGCGTGGTGCGCACTACCTGCTGGGCGATGTCCAGGGCGAGGGTCAGCAGGCCCTGGCCCATTTTTTCTTCGAGCGAGCCGAGGGAAGCGGCGCAGGCTTCGACCAGCGCATGCAGGCGCTGTGCTTCCGCGGCGCCCTGTTCACGCGCCTGGACGAGACCTTCTGCGTAGCCTTGTTCGCGGCCGGCGGCCAGGCCGGCTTCGTAGCCAGCCTGTTGGCCAACTTCCAGGCCGGCGGCATGGCCCTGCGCGTGGCCTTCCTCGCGGCCTTCGACAAGCGCCTGGGCGCGCAGCTGGGCCATCACCACGTCGGGATCCGGTCCGGGGTCGGGTTCGGGTTCCGGCTCCGCCTCGACGACCGCGGGCTCGTCGAACGACAGCATCTGCCAGCGCCGCCAGGCGGCGCTGCGCGAGATGAGCGTCGTGGCGCCGCTGTCCACCTCAGACATAGGTGTCGTCTCCCTGGTTGCCCAGGACGATCTGGCCGCTTTCGGCCAGGCGACGCGCGATCTGCAGGATCTTCTTCTGCTCGGTCTCGACCTTGGACATGCGGATCGGACCTTGCGCGTCCAGGTCTTCGCGCAGCATTTCGGCCGCGCGGCTGGACATATTGCGCAGGAACTTGGCGCGCAGCTCTTCCGGCGCGCCCTTGAGCGCAACCATGAGCGTGTCGTTGTCGATTTCCTTGAGGATGAGCTGGATGGCGCGATCCTCGACGTCGAGCAGGTTGTCGAAGACAAACATCTCGTCGATGATCTTCTGTGCCAGATCGTTGTCGCGCTCGCGCAGGCTGGCGACCACGGTTTCTTCCTGGGTCGAGTTCATCATGTTCAGGATCTCGGCCGCGGTGCGCACGCCGCCCATCTTGCTGCGCTTTGCGCCCTGGCCGGCCAGGACCGAATTCAGGACTTCCGTGAGCTCGGACAGCGCTGCGGGCTGCACGCCGCCGAACGTGGCGATACGCAGCATCACGTCGTTGCGCAGGCGGTCCGTCAGGAGCGCCAGTACGCCGGCGGCGCGGTCGCGCTCCAGGTGCACCAGGATGGTCGCGATGATCTGCGGGTGTTCGTCGCCGATAAGTTCGGCCACGGTGTTCGGATCCAGCCAGTTCAGCGCATCGATGCCGCTGCCGCCTTCGCCGGCTTCCAGGATGTCTTCGATCAGGCCGGCTGCGCGGTCGCTGCCCAGTGCCTTGGTCAACACGGTGCGGATGTAGTCGTCCGAGCCCAGCGTGACGGCCATGAATTGGTCGGCCTCCTGGCGGAACTCTTCCAGTACCACTGCAACGTCGCTGCGCGTGACCTGTTTCAGGCTGGCCATGGCGGCGCCGACCTGCTGGACTTCACGGGCGCCGAGGTATTTGAAGACCTCGGCCGCCGCATCTTCGCCCAGCGACATCATCAGCACGGCGCTGCGCGTCATGCCGTCCAGCGGGGTGGAATCATTTTTCATCTTTATTCATCCAGGTGCGCAGAACCATCGCGACGGCGCGCGGATCCTTGTTGGCCATCGTGCGGGCGCGTTCCAGGTTGTCCTGGTAGCGGTCCACTTCCTTGGCGCGGGCCGCGTCCTGGGCCTCGCGTGCAGCTTCGATGCGTTCGGCTTCAGCCTGTTCCGGATCGACCGGCGGGTAGAGGTAGTCGCCCACCGTGCGGCGCAGCAGGCGATACAGCCACAGTGCCAGCACGCCACCGACCAGCCAGGCCAGGATTGTCTTGAACAGCGAGATCATTTCCGGATCGCGCCACATCGGCACCGGCGGCGGGCCATCGTTGAACTGACTGTTGACCAGGTTGAGCGAGTCGCCACGGGTCTCGGAGTAGCCCATGGCTTCGCGCACGAGGTTGGTCAGCTTGTTCAGCTCTTCGGCCGGCAGGGGCTGCAGTTCGCCGTCTTTGTCGCGCATGTAGTTGACCACCACGGCCACCGACAGGCGCTTGAGGTTGCCTACCGGCTGCTTGATGTGGCTGATCGTGCGATCCACTTCGTAGTTGGTGGTGGCGTCGCGGCGTTCGTTGAGGTTGCCGGTGGCCGCTTGCGTGCTGGTCTGCTGCTGGGCGTTGGCCGGTTGCTGCGGCTGGCCGGGGCGGGGCGGCTGGGGTTGCGGCGGGTTGGCGATGGGGGCCTGGGGGTTGGCCGGCGCCTGGTTCGACAGCGCGCCGGGCACGCCTTGCGCGGGGTTGATGCCGCGCTGGGTCGAATCGCTGGTTTGCTGGCTGCGCACGGCGGCCTGGCCGGGCTCCTGGTTCGGGCGGTAGACCTCGGACGTTTCTTCGCGGCGGGCGAAGTCGACGTCGGCGCTGGCCTGGGCGTGCACGTTGCCGGGACCAACCAGCGGATTGAGGATGGTGAGGATGCGTTCGACCGTGCGCTGTTCCATTTCGCGCACGAAGCGCATCTGGTCGGCGTCCATGCCGCGGCCTTCGCCCATCGGCGCCGACAGCAGGCGGCCGTTCTGGTCCACGATGGATACGTTCTCGGCGGTGAGTTCGGGGACGCTCGAGGCCACCAGCCAGGAAATCGCGGAGACCTGGGCGTCGCTCAGGCTGCGTCCCGGATGCATGTTCAGCAGCACCGAGGCGGTGGGCGCCTGGCGTTCGCGCACGAAGAGAGACTGGCGCGGCATGGCCAGGTGCACGCGGGCGTGCTGCACGGTGTGCATGGCTTCGATCGAACGCGCCAGCTCGCCTTCCAGGCCGCGCTGGTAGTTGATCTGTTCCGTGAACTGGCTGGCGCCGAAGCGGGCGTTGTCCATCAGTTCGAAACCGACGGAGCCGCCGCGCGGCAATCCCTGGGACGCCAATTGCAGACGCGCGTCGTACACGCGGTCGGCCGGAACCAGCACGGCGGTGCCGGTTTCGTTATAGCGGTAGGGCACGTTCATGGTCCCGAGCGCTGCCACGATGGCGCCGCCGTCGCGGTCGTCCAGGTTCGAGAAGAGCACCTTGTATTTGGGTTCGCTGCTCCACATCGCCACGGCGACGATGACCGCGACGAGAGCCGCCGCCGCGCCCAGCAGGACAGGCTTGGGCAGTGCGCGCACCTTCTCCAGCACGGGGAACTTCGTCAACAGCGACGAACTCAGGGTGGCCTGCTGGTTCATTGGCGGCCCCCGCTGGCCACGCGGAGCTGGAATTGGGACTTCATGTCTGGGTAGGGCAGATTACACATGCAACGTGCTTCTGGTCTGGGGAGAGCGTGGATTATTGCCCCTGAGACGTCCATCCCAATCGTTGAAAACAGCCGGTTTTTGGCGTTACTTATCTCCTATGTCCCCGACAAGGCGAACCGAGCCGCCGCCGCCCCGGCTGCAAGCGGCTGCATTCGTGGAAATGTCGGGTTTTTTGGCGGTTCTTGTCAGCTATGAACCGGCGGGGTTGGCGTTACGCTGGGCGCACTATTGGTGTAATCCCAAACAGCAAGGAAATCAGGTAATGGCTGTATCAGGCTTGTCCGGCATCGAAAGCATGCTCCAGCAGATGCGCGCGGTAGTGAGCAAGGCGGAGACCGGTAACCTCAGCGCGGGTGAAATGGTCGGTCAGCCGGATGGCTTCGCCGCGGAACTGCAACGTTCCATCCGTCGCGTCACTTCCGCCCAGAACGCCGCCACGGCCCAGGCCAAGGCGTTCGAGCTGGGGGCTCCCGATATTTCCCTCAACGACGTCATGATCGACATGCAGAAGGCCAGTATTGGCTTCCAGACGGCGGTGCAGGTGCGCAACAAGCTGGTTGCGGCTTACAAGGAAATTTCTTCGATGGCGGTCTGAGTCCCATCGCGGGAACTGCGCTTGCATATACACCGCAAGCGCAGCAGGCATCAGGCGAGGCGCTTGCAACGCGTGGCCCCGCGTCTATCCATCAATTGCGCTGGGCGCCTCTTTCCAGGCGCCAGACCACCTGCTGCAGCCAGTTTTCCTGGCGCGCGTCGAGATTCAGGAAGATGGCCCCCAGATGGCTGACCGGCGGCTCGCCAGTCAGCGAAACGTGCTTGGCCGGCGGTTCGTCCGGATTGGCGGACGAAACCATGGGCTGCCCCGAGACGGGATATACATTGCGCACTTCCAGGCTGGCGTTGAGCTTGCCATGGTCGCCAAAATCCAGTTGCACGTTTTCCATCACGGTACCGCGCTCCGGCAGGGCGGGAACCGCCAGCCCTGCACGCAGGCCTACGCCGTCCACCGAGATGTCGCGTATCGTGAACGAATAGGGCTTGTCGTTGAGGGTGGCTTGCCAACTGGCGCGGCATACATTGGCGGCCGCGATCAGGGACGCGCGGAACATCTTGCGGCGCTGGATACGGGCCAGGCGTTCCGGGAACGGCGATACCAAAGCGGCGCTGCCGTCGTCGAAATGAATGATCTGGGGGCGCTGCACGCGAAAGCGGATCTGCACGCCGCCGTAGGCGGTGGCATGGAAGTGGAAGGTGGTGCCGCTCAGCAAGCCCATGGAGTCGGACTGCTCGAAGTCTGCCCCGGCGTAATCGCGCGGCCTCCAGAAGAACTCGCCCGCCTGCTTGTCCACGCCGAGGATCAGCACGGCCATCTCCCGGTCCGCGGCGTCGCGCACCAGGATGTGGCTGTCAGGGTGCGTCAGCTCGAACAGGGCCGAACGCATCTCGTCAGGCCGGGTCAGCAGGAACTCCGGATCGCTGGCATCCAACACTTTGGTCTTCCTCAGGTAATAGGGTCAGGCGGGCGTAGCGGGTTCGGGGAACTCGCGCGATTCCAGGCGGTAGAGCCAGGCCAGCAATTCTGCCACCGCTACATAGAGTTGGGGAGGAATATGTGCGTCCAGGTCCACCTGCATCAGCAGGCCGACCAGTTCTCGCGACTCGTGGACGTAGAGGCCGTTTTCCTGCGCGGCCCGGACGATGGTGTCCGCCAACTGGCCGTAGCCCTTGGCGACGACGCGCGGAGCGCCGTCCTTTTCTTCGTACGAAATGGCTACCGCCGCGTTGCGGCCGGCGTTCGGATCCGATTCCGGATGGGGGGGCAGGCGGCTCATCAGATATCGGCGGGAATGTCGGCGCGCGGTTCGATCACGCTCACCATCAGATTGCTCAAGGTCAGGCCCGCGGCCAGCAGGCGCGAACGCAGCGTGTCCGAGGAGTCATTGATCTCGGCCGCGCTGTGCGGCGCAATGAGTTGCAGGACGATCTGATCGCCGGCCAGATTCAGTCGGGCATCGACCAGGCCCAGGCGGGGCAGGTCCAGCTTCAGGCGCGTGGCCCAGGTGGAAACTGCGGAGTCCGGATCGCCGCCGTAAGGGTCGCGCTCGACCTCCCATTCCATGGGCGTGCCGGGCCAGGCTTCACCTTGCCAGGTCAGCGTCTGGTTGGCCAGCACGTCCAGTTGTTGGCGAACGAGTACGGTCAGGTCCTGGTGTATGCCGGTGATGGGCGTGCCGGGAGCAGGCGTGCCGGAGGCGGGCGAGCTGGCGGAGCCTGCGCCGCCGGGTGTGGCGTCGACGCCAGTGCGGCCGCTGGGGGCTGCGCCCGCCCGCGGCCGCGAAGGCGCGGCATCCTGCGCGGGCGGATTCTTGCCGAGCACCGCCTGCGGCTCGTTGCGCAATTGCTCGGGGTTGGCGCGGCCGAAGACCATGTCCGTCAGATGGGACTCGTAAAACAGGCCGCTGCCTTGGAGCGCCTGACGCAGAGCCTGTCCCAGCGCGCGCGCCGAAGGTCCGCCAGCCGCCAGGGCGACATGCGCGGCAGCGTCGGGTCCTTTGGCGGCGCTGGGATTGACGCCCGGTCCGGCCGGCCGGTCCTGTGTTGCACCGGTTGCCGGAGTGTCGCCGTCAAGCGCCGCCGCGGCCGAAGCCGCGAGCGCGCCGGCTTGCTGGGGAAGGGCCGGCGCCGGCGTTTGGCCAGGCAATGGCTGGGATGCTTGCGCAGTGGCCTGTGCCGTTTGTTGGCCTGCTTGCGCTGCCGGCAAGGGGCCGGCGCTAGCGCCACCGCCGGATTGGCCCGGCTGCGCATGCGCGGTCCATAAGGGGGCACGGCCCTGGACCGCAGGTGCGGCCTCTGGGAATTGGGCGAGCAAGGCAAGAATCGTACGCGCCGTCGTGCCCAGCGTGGTCGGGGCCGAGGCGGTGGTGTCGCTGCTGGTCACCAGGCCGCGGGCGGCCAGCGCCAGCGCTGCAGCGGTTTTGGGGTCGACGACAGTATTCGGACGGTCGCCGCGGGCGCCGCCGGGCTGTATGCCTTGCCGCGGGTCGCGTGTTGATCCATCCGAGGCGCCGGGCTTTTCCAGGCTGCCGGGCTGGCTGACTGCGTCGGGGCGGGCGCCGGATACCTGGTTGGCGCTGGCGGCGGACATCGTCGTGCCCAGCACGGCGTCCAGCCGCTGCACCAGGACGTTGCCGAGTGCGGCGGGACCTACGCTCATTCTTCAGGCGCCTGCTGGTAACCGTAGGCGGACAGCAGGGTCTGCTGGCGCTTCATGCGTCCCAGAAGGTCGCCCAGACGGGCCAGTTGCGGCAGCGCCAGATCCCGGGTGAGCGCGTCGTTTTCCAGGATGCGCACGAGCAGGTCGTATTTCATGGCGCGGCCGGCTTCGTCCAGTGGCGCCGAATGTTCGGTCTGGCGCAGTCGTTCCACCAGTTCGCAATATTGCTGTCCATGGACCATGGCGCCGTCCCAGTCGCCGGCTTGCGCCGCCACTAGCATTTCTCCCGTGATGAGAGCGATCTCCTGGTAGTGTTCCAGGATGGGGGAGGTGTACTGGGTCGTGGACGTCATGGAAATCTCGGGCGTTCGATGGCTGGCTGGGGCTTATGCGATGCCGTCAAGGCTGCACGCCCCCGGCAGGGCGATCAATGGATGTTTGCCAGGCCTCGGCCAGATCGGCCAAGAGGCGGTCTGCCGTTTCGAGCGCTTCCGCGTCTGCTTTCAGATTTGCCATCAACAGCGTGCGGATAATGTAGTCGTACAAGCGCGCCAAGTTTGCTGCGATTTCGCCGCCTGCCTCCATGTTCAGGCCCATCTTCAGGCCTTCGTCTACGATCTTGATCGCCTTCGAGAGGGCGGCGCCACGTTCCGTGATTCTGCCTTCCTGGAGATGCAAGCGTGCCTGCCCGATTGCCGCCCGGGCTCCCATGTATAACAGCGAAATCAGCCGTTCAGGGCTGGCCCCAAGAATTTGCGTTTCCAGGCCGATATCGGTGTAGGAACGTACGGAGTGAGATCCGGTTGGGCGTCGGGCGGCGTAAGTCATCAATACATCTTCTTTAAATTACTTGGACTTGCTCATGGCCGCGAATTGCTGAGTCAGGTAGTTCGCCGTGACGGTTTGTTGCGAGACGAACTTGTCGAGCGCGACGAATTGGGCGCGCATAGCGGCCATGGATGCCGCGCTGGAAGCCTTTGCGCGCGCCATTTGTTCCTTCACATCCTTGATCGATTCACTCAGGCCTTCCTGGCTGATCTTGATCGACCCACTGTTCCCATTTGCGCCGAGGATGCCCTTGGTTGCGGCGTCAAACTTGGCCGCGAGGCCTTCTGGCGAAGTCATGATGCGCTTGACG
Organism: Achromobacter aegrifaciens; assembly: GCF_902859735.1. Classification (GTDB taxonomy): domain Bacteria; phylum Pseudomonadota; class Gammaproteobacteria; order Burkholderiales; family Burkholderiaceae_B; genus Achromobacter; species Achromobacter aegrifaciens. Next base: position 62,765 of record NZ_CADIJY010000002.1, read on the forward strand.
TCGGCCGGATTGGACGTCAAAGCCTTGTTCAATTCCGTTTGATCCAGTTTCAGGAGGCCGGTTTTGGGGTCCATGGCGATGCCAAGGTCTGCCAGCGAGCGCAGCGAGCCTTCGCCGGTTATGACCTGCAGGGCGCCGGAAAGAGAGGTCTGTATGCTGCGTGTCGTGCTGTCGCCGGTCAGCGCCTGGTTCGTTTGCGCGGTGACATCAAAGGCGGTCAGTTTCGCAATCGTGCTTTGCAGCGTGTTGTACGCGCTGACGAAGTCCTGGACCGCCTTGCTGGCGACGCTGGTGTCGCTTTGCAGCTTCAGGACGGTCGGCTTGTCGGCGGCGGTCTTGGCAGTGAGGTTAAGCGTCACGCCGTCGATTGCGTCGGAAATGGTGTTGCTGCCACTTTTGACCACAATGCCGTTGATCTCGATCTCAGCATTGATGGCTGCAGTCTGCTGAGTCATCTGTGCACCGGAGCCAGAGTTGTAGCTCAGGATATCCTGCAGTTTCTGGTCGCCCGTTACTGTGATGGAACTTACCGATGCTTGCACCCCAGTGTCCTTGGCACTGAGCATCAGGTAGCTGCCGCTCTCATTGGTGATGATGCTTGCTCGTACGGGTGCCTTGTCGTCGCTGTTGATCGCTTTAGCAATGCCGTCCAGCGAGGTGTCGCCCGTCAGGTCGATGGTGTGCTTGTCGCCGTTGGTCAACTGGATTTCAAACGAACCGCTGGCCCCGTTGGAAATCTTTCTATCGGCGACCTTGCCGGATTGGAGGGTCTGGGCGGTCGCCAGGGCATTGATCTTTATGGCGTATTCACCCATCGAGGCGCCATTCTCACCGATCGTCGCGGTCAGGCCGTCGCCGGTCACTACGGGTTTGACCGCGTCCAGCGTGGATGATTTGCCCAGTGCCGCCGCTGCCTTCTGCAGCGCTTCAACCGCGCTTTGAATCTGACCAAAGGCGCTTACCCGGGCCTCGTAACTGGCCTGGCGAGTCGTGTAGAGACTGAGCTTCTTGTCCTCGGCCGCCTGGAGATCGGTGAGGATCTTTTCGAGGGGCAAGCCGGTGGTCGAGCCGAGGTTGGTGATAGAGGCCATGTGAAATTCCTTCCTAGCGATGCGATTCTGTCAAAAATACGGTGGCGGTGATTGGCCGGGTAAGGGCATTAGGCGGGCCTAATTCGACGCTTCCATGGACGGCCCGCTCGATGGCGGCGGGGCGCATGAAATCGGGGTCGAATCAAGCTGTGGTTTTGATGCCGTTTCCTTGCATGTTCACGATCATTTTGGCGATTTTCAGTAGTGTTTCACTGGGGATGGTGCGTATGACGTCGCCCGACTCTGCATCGATCACTGACACCACTACTTGATGCACATTGGGATCGATTTCGAACTGAAGCTGTGTGGACCAAGCCTTCATCTGGTCGTTGATTTCGTCCAGCGCCTTGTCCAGAGGAAGTTTCTGCGAATCTGACTGATCTGATGTCGCGCTGTCCGACGCTCCGCTGTTCGTTGCGGCCGCCGCGGGAAGCACGCTAACGGTGGGGTCTGGCGCGACAGGCGCAGGCGCGGCCGGCGCTGGCGCAAACGATGGGGGAGCTATGGGAATTACGGCCATGATCACTCCAACGGCGATGTGGGCGTCTCGGAGGAACGCGCTGTTTTCAGGGAATTCTCAGCTACCATTACGGCAGGCCCGCGGGGAACTTTAGCCGCCGGCGAGCCAGATGTTTCACGTGCTAAACAGTTCGGACCAGGTAATGAGTGTCAAGACGGCGCTGCGAGTTATCGAAATCATCGAAACCTATGCCCGCGAAAAGCGCGCGCTGCCGCTATCGGAACTGGCCCGGCTGCTGGATGTGCCGGTGTCCAGCTGCCTGGCCCTGATCCGCACCCTGACCGGCCTGGGTTACCTGTATGAAACCGGCCGGCGCCAGGGCTACTACCCGACCGGCAGGCTATTGGCCATGGCGCAGCGCATCGCCCGCGCCGATCCGGTGCTGGACAGGGTCTATCCCAGCCTTACCGAATTAAGGGACGCCACCCGCGAAACGATTGTTTTCGCCAAACTGAGCCAGGACGGCCGGGTGGTCTACCTGGATGTGCTGGATTCCCCGCATACGATCAGATACGCGCCGGTTGCGGGTGAGTTCAAGGACGTTCACGCAAATTCGCTCGGAAAGGCGCTGCTGTCCCTGTTGGACACACCGGCCCGCGACGCCATGCTCGCGGATATGACCATGACCCGCCACAACGAGCGCACCCTGGTGACGCGCGAGGCGCTGCTGGCGGACCTGGAGCTGTCGCGCCAGCGCGGCTGGTTCATGAACAGCGGCGAGTCCATTGCGGACGTGGGCGCCATCGCCTGGCCCGTTACGCTGTCCGGCGAACACTACGCGATTTCGGTGGGCGGGCCGATCTACCGGATCGAGCCACAGCAGGAGGCCTACGCGCGTATCCTGCGCTCGGCCTGCACCGCGCTGGAGCAGCAGGCCTGACGGGCAGGCCTGGGCGCCTATCGAACGCCGTCGCTCAGTAGGACTTGGGCAGTCCCAGCACTTTCTCCGCGATGAAGCACATGATCAGCTGCGGACTGACCGGAGCGATGCGCGGAATGAAGCTTTCGCGCAGCAGGCGCTCCACATGGTATTCCTTGGCGTACCCCATGCCGCCCAGGGTCATGACCGCGGTCTGGCAGGCGTTATAGCCGGCCTCGGCCGCCAGGTATTTGGCCGAGTTGGCGTAGGGGCCGCAGGGCTTGCCCGCGTCATACAGGCTGGCGGCCTTGAATACCATAAGGTCGGCGGCTTCGAGCTGCATCCAGGCCTGGGCCAGGGGGTGCTGGATGCCTTGGTTCTGGCCGATGGGACGTCCGAATACGGTGCGTTCTCCAGCGTATTTCACCGCCCGGTCCAGGGCGGCTCGGCCGATGCCCACCGCCTCGGCCGCGATCAGGATGCGCTCGGGGTTCAGGCCGTGCAGGATGTACTCGAACCCCCGGCCTTCCTCGCCGATGCGGTCGGCCACGGGGATGCGCAGGCCGTCGATGAACAGCATGTTCGAGTCCACCGCCTTGCGGCCCATTTTCTCGATTTCGCGCACTTCTATCTTGCTGCGGTCCAGGTCTGTATAGAAGAGCGACAGGCCCTGCGTGGGCTTTTCGACGTCTGACAGCGGGGTGGTGCGGGCCAGCAGCAGCATCTTGTGGGCGACCTGGGCGGTCGAGATCCAGATCTTGCGGCCATGCACCACGTACTCGTCGCCCTGGCGCACCGCGCGGGTGCTGAGCTTGGTGGTGTCCAGTCCGGCGTCGGGTTCGGTGACGGCGAAGCAGGCCTTTTCGCGGCCCGCGATCAGGGGTGCAAGCCAGCGCTGGCGCTGCTCGTCGCTGCCGAAGACCACTACCGGGTTCAGGCCGAAGATATTCATGTGGACCGCCGAGGCGCCGGTGAAGCCCGCGCCGGAAGCCGCGATGGTCTGCATCATCAGCGCCGCTTCGGTCATGCCCAGACCCGCGCCGCCATATTCCTGCGGCATGGCGATGCCCAGCCAGCCGTCGCGCGCCAGATCGGCATGCAGGGGTTCCGGAAAGCCGCCTTCGCGGTCGCGTTCCAGCCAATATTCGTCCGGATAGCGTTCGCAGATGCGGGACACGGCGTCCCGCAGGGCCAACTGGTCGGGGGTGAATTCAAAGTCCATCAGTCGTTTCCATCCAGGGTGATGCCGCGGGCCGTCATGGCGTCGATCCGGGCAGGGTCATAGCCGGCTTCGGCCAGCACCTCGCGGCTATGCTGGCCCAGCCTGGGGGCGGGGCGGCGTATCGAGGTGGGGGTGTTTTCGTATCTGCCCAACGGCGCGGTCGTGCGGATCCGGCCTTCGCTGGGGTGGTCCATGGGCCGGATGAAGCCGGTCGCGGCCAGGTGCTCGTCCTGCAGCAGATCGTCCACGGAATAGAGCGGCGAGGCGGGAATGTCTGCCCGCGCCAAGCCTTCCAGCCAGTCCTGGCTGCTCCGGGTGGCGATGACGTCGGCGACAAAGGCGTAGACCTCGCCGATATGGGCGGCGCGCGCGCCGTGGGTGCTGAAGCGCGGATCCCGCGACAATTCCGGGCGGCCGATCAGGTCGAAGAAGTTGCGCCAGTGCTTGTCGTTATAGATCAGCAGGCTGATATAGCCGTCGGCCGTGGCGTAAGGGCGGCGATGCGGCGCCAACAGGCGCGCGTAACCAGTGGGGCCGAGCGGAGGATCGAAGGTGGCGCCGCCGAGATGGTCCCCCAGCACGAGGTGGGCCATGCCCTCGAACATGGGGATTTCCACCTGCTGGCCTTGTCCCGTGCTGCGGGCGTGCAGCACCGCGGAGACGAGCGCGATGCCGACGTGCAGTCCGACCGCGCGGTCGGCCAGGGTCAGCGGCGCGTAGCGCGGCACATCTCCACTCTGCTGGGCGGAGAGGGCGGCGATGCCGGTCTGGCCCTGGATCAGGTCGTCATAGGCGGGACGGCCGGCGTACGGGCCGGCCTCGCCATAGCCGTAGGCGCCCAGGTAGACGATGCGCGGATTGCGCGCCGCGACCGTTTCGTAGGACAAGCCCAGCCGGGCCATCGCCTGCGGGCGGATGTTGTAGAGCAGGGCGTCGCAGCTTTCGGCCAGTTTCAGGCAGGCCTCAAGCCCCTCCGGCGTCTTCAGGTCCAGCACCACCGATCGCTTGTTGCGGTTCAGGTGCAGATAGATATGGCCCATGCCGGGGTTGCGCATGGGGCCGACGGCCCGCATGTTGTCGCCTGCCGGCGGCTCGACCTTGATGACGTCTGCCCCCAGGTCGGCCAGGACCTGGGTGGCATAGGGCCCCATCACGACGGTGCTCAGGTCCAGGATGCGCACGCCCGCCAGCGGGCCGCCGGGAATTTCGGATTGCGGCCGGTCGCTCATTGCTGCTCGATTCCCGCGTCGCGGATCAGTTTGCCCCACAGGTCCAGCTGCGAGCCGACGAACTGGGAAAAGGCCTCGGGCGTGCTGGAAAAGGCGTCGAAACCCAGGCCGGCCAAGCGCTTTTGCACGTCAGGCTTGGCGACGACCTGATTGATCGCGGCATTCAGCTTGGCCACGATCTCCGGGGGCATGCCCGCCGGGCCGAAGTAGCCGTTCCAGGAGTTCAGGTCGAAGTCCTGCACGCCGGATTCGGCCATGGACGGCAGGTCCGGGACGATGGCGCTGCGTTCGGCGGTCGACACGGCCAGCGCGCGCAGCTGGCCCGATTGCACGAAGGGCAGGCCGGAAGCCAGGTCGGTGAACATGAAATCGACCTGCCCGCCGACCACATCGGTCAGCCCTTGCGGCGTGCCTTTATAAGGTACGTGCAGGATGTCGATCTTGGCGCGGTTGGCCAGCGTGGCGCCGGCGACGATGCCCGTGCTGTTGCCGCTGGCGTAGGTGATGCGGCCGGGACGCTGGCGCGCGTCTGCCACCAGTTCGCCCACGGTCTTCCACGGGCGTTTCGGGTTCACGACCAGGATGAAGGGCAGGTTGCCGCCGCGGGCGATGGGGGTGAAGTCCTTGACCGGATCGTAGGGCACGTTCTTCATCAGCCAGGGCGCGGCCGAATGCGAGGTGTTGGTGGTGACGAAGAGCGTGTAGCCGTCGGGCTTGGCGCGCGCCACGTAGTTGGCGGCGATGGTGGCGTTGGCTCCGGGCTTGTTCTCCACCACGACCTGTTGGCCGAGGATGTTGCCCAGCTCGGCGCCGAAGATGCGGCCCACGGCGTCGGTGCCGGATCCGGCGGGAAAGGGGACGATCAGGGTGATGGGTTTCGCGGGATAGTCGGCGGCGTGGGCGGCGGGGCCGGCGAACAGCGCTGCGCCGCCGATGAGGGCGGCGCCCAGCAGGCTTAGGGGTCTCATGGGTTTGTCTCCTGTGTGCTTCGGGTCCAGGCGCGGTTTCTGCGTCCGCTGCCCGGGGCTGCGCCGCGTCAAGCGGCTGGGGATGGCGCCGGAAAGCCGCGTATCACGCGGTCTGGGGATTCTTCATAAGGGGGCGTATAGATCACCAGCAGGCGGGCGGGCTCGTCGCTGGTGACGGTGAAGACGTGCGGAATGTCCGGGGGGAAATAGCAGCAGTCGCCGGGTCCCATGTCGGCCCATTCGTCCTGCACCTGCGCGCGCGCCGTGCCGGACAGCAGATAGCAGACCTGCTCGATGCCGGGGTGGGCGTGCGGCAGGGCGCCCTTGCCCTTGTCGATCACGCCCAGCAGCACTTCCACGCCCCGGGAGCCGACGGTGTCCGGGCCGATCAGGCGCCGGTTCAGGGTGCCGGTGTGATTGGCGGGGTGGTAGCCGGGCACGTTGGCCTCGCGCACCAGCCAGGCGGGAGTCTTGCTTTGCGTCATGGTTGATCCGTTTAAATTTTCATACGTGAAATTATTTTTATGTATGAGAAAAATAGTGGCAAGCAGTTTTTCGCTGCGGATACCTTGCCGCTCCCTGGGGGATTAGGGAAAACACCGGGCGCGGACTGCTAAAATCGAAGGCTGATCTCACTACCGGCTTTGTCATGTCTTCTGCCCGCACGCCCGACGTTTCCGCCACCCTGTCCGATTGGCTGCAGTACCTGGAATCGATCCACGCCACCGCCATCGACATGGGTCTGGACCGGGTGCGCGAGGTGGCGGGGCGCCTGGGGCTGGAGCTGTCCGGCGTGAAGTTCGTCGTCGGCGGCACCAACGGCAAGGGTTCCACCTGTGCCATGCTGGAGGCAATCCTGCTTGCGGCCGGCTACAAGGTCGGGCTGTACACGTCCCCGCACCTGATCAATTTCAACGAACGCGCCCGCATCAATGGCCAGATCGCCACGGACGAGGCCTTGATTGCCCAGTTCCAGGCGGTCGAAGCCGCGCGCGGCGACGTGTCGCTGACGTACTTCGAGTTCACCACGCTGGCAATCCTGCGACTGTTCTCGCAGTCGAAACTGGACGCCGTGGTGCTGGAAGTCGGCCTGGGCGGACGGCTGGACGCCGTCAATATCGTCGATGCGGATTGCTCCGTCGTCACCAGCGTGGACCTGGACCACACCGACTGGCTGGGGGATACGCGCGAGAAAATCGGCTTCGAGAAAGCCCACATCTACCGCAGCGGCCGGCCGGCGATCTGCAGCGATCCCATGCCGCCGCAATCGCTGCTGGACCACGTCCAGGAAATCGGCGCGGACCTGTGGCTGTTCGGACGCGACTTCAACTATTCCGGCGACCGCCAGCAATGGGCCTATGGCGGCCGCGAACAGCGACGCAACTCGCTGGCCTATCCGGCGCTGCGTGGCGCCAACCAGCTGCTGAACGCGTCGGCCGCGCTGGCTGCGCTGGAATCGGTGCGCGACCGCCTGCCGGTGCCGCAACAGGCCGTGCGCCTGGGCTTGCTGCAGGCGTCCCTGCCGGGCCGTTTCCAGATCCTGCCGGGCCAGCCCGCGGTCATCCTGGACGTGGCGCACAATCCGCATGCCGCGGCGGTGCTGGCGCAGAACCTGGACAACATGGGCTTTCATCCCTACACCCACGCGGTGTTCGGCATGCTCAACGACAAGGATCTGGCCGGCGTCATCGCCAAGCTCGGCACGCGCATCGACAACTGGTACTGCGCCGGCTTGCCGGGGCCGCGCGGCACCTCTGGAGACGCGCTGGCGGAGCAGGTCGCCGCCGCGCTGCCGCCCGCGCCGGCGGATGGCGAAAAACCAGGTATCTCCGCTTACCCGGATCCCGCCCAGGCCTTTGCGGCAGCGCGCGAACGGGCAGGGGAGAATGATAGAATCGTGGTGTTCGGCTCGTTTCTCACCGTAGCCTCGGTTTTGCAGGCTCTGGGTCGCAAGGCATAGGCAGCAGCGGGTCAGTCGCGTCCGGCGGCCCGCCGCCATATCGCCGCAAGGAATTCTCCTCCATGGGTTTTTTCAAACGCAAAGATCCTGCCGACCAGGCGCCGTCCTCCAAGCGGGCGGCTGTGCCCAGCGAGGTGCAGGCTGCGGAGCTGCGCGGTCGCGCGCGGCGCAGGCTGGCAGGCGCTGTCGCGCTGGTGCTGGCAGCCGTCATCATCCTTCCCATGGTGCTCGATTCGCAGCCCACGCCTGTGGACGACAACATTCCCATCAGGGTGCCGGAGCGCAATACGCCGTTCCAGCCGCAAGTGACCGAACCGCAAGTCGCCGCGCCGCAGACGCCCGCGCCGGGCAGTGCTGCGCCGACGGATCCTTCGGCCATCCCGACGCCGCCTCCCGTGACGTCCGTGCAGCCGCCGGCGACGACGACGCCTCCGGCCGCGCAACCTGCGACGCCGCCCGCGACGGCGGCCGTCACGCCGCCCAAGCCCGAGCCCAAGCCGGCTACGCCGCCCAAGCCGGACCCCAAGCCCGCGACGCCGGCCAAGCCCGATAACCGATCGGATGACGGCGCGCGCGCGCTGGCCTTGCTGGAAGGGCGTTCGGCGCCTGCGGCTTCGGCGCCCGCGCCCAAGCCCGCCGCCAAGGGCAATTTCGTGTTGCAGATCGCCGCCTATACCACCTCCGAGGACGCTCAGTCGCGGCGCGGCAAGCTGCACCAGGCCGGCGTCACCAACGCATTCGTGGAACAAGCCACCATCAATGGCAAACAGCAGTACCGTCTGCGGGTGGGGCCGTTCCCCTCGCGCGAGGCGGCGCAGGCGGCCCAGGCGCGGTTGCGCACCCTGGGCTATGACAATGGTTTCATCGCCGCCCAATAGTGACCGGCTTCGACTTCGTCGTGCTGGCCATCCTGGTGGTTTCGGGTGTGCTGGGCCTGGTGCGCGGCCTGCTCAAAGAGGTGCTGTCGCTGGTCGCCTATCTGCTGGCCTTCGTGGCGGCGATATGGTGGGGGCCCACGGTCTATGCCTGGCTGGAGCCCTATATTGAAACGACGCTGCTGCGCATGGGAGTCTCGTACGCCGCGGTGTTCATCATCGTGCTGCTCGGCGTGGGCCTGGTCAACATGACGCTTGCCGCCCTGATCCGCAGCACCGGACTGAGTCCCGCCGACCACGGCCTGGGCGGGATGTTCGGGCTGGCCCGTGGCCTGTTGATCGTGCTGGCGCTGGTCGCCGCCGCAGGCTACACGCCGCTGCCGCAGGAGCCGTGGTGGAAGGACGCCATGTTTTCGCATTCGGCCATCGAGGCCATCAAACATATCAAGACGTGGCTGCCGCCGTCCCTGGCGACGTGGCTGCCGTATTGATTAGCTTTAAATCAACCAGGAAATCTCACCATGTGTGGAATCGTAGGGGTCATCGGGCGCGGGCCGGTCAACCAGCTGCTCTATGACAGCTTGCTGCTGTTGCAGCATCGCGGGCAGGACGCCGCGGGCATCGCGACATCGCAAGGTAACCAATTCAATATGTACAAGGCTCACGGCCTGGTGCGCGACGTCTTCCGCACGCGCAACATGCGCGCGCTGCCGGGTACGTCGGGCGTCGGCCAGGTCCGCTATCCCACCGCGGGCTCCAGCGCCAGCGAGGAAGAGGCCCAGCCGTTCTACGTCAACGCGCCGTTCGGCATCATGTTGTCCCACAACGGCAACCTGACCAACTGGCGCGAACTGCGCGAATCGCTCTACCGCGTCGACCGCCGCCACATCAACACCAACTCCGATTCGGAAGTCCTGCTGAACGTGCTGGCGCACGAGCTGCAATCGGCGGCCAGCGGCGTGTCGCTGGACGACGACGCCATCTTCCGCGCCGTATCGGCCCTGCACAAGCGCGTGCGCGGCGCCTATGCCGTGGTGGCGCAGATTTCTGGTTACGGCCTGCTGGCCTTCCGTGATCCCAACGGCATCCGTCCGCTGTGCATCGGTCGCCAGGAAACCGAAGAGGGCGTGGAGTGGATGGTCGCGTCGGAATCGGTGGCGCTGGAAGGCAGCGGCTTTGCCTTCGTGCGCGACGTCGAGCCCGGCGAAGCCGTGTTCATCGACCTGGACGGCCGCTTCGTCAGCCGCCAGTGCGCCGACAATCCGCAACTGGTGCCCTGCATTTTCGAGTACGTGTACTTCGCGCGTCCGGACTCCCTGATCGACGGCGTGTCGGTGTATGACGCCCGTCTGCGCATGGGCGAGTACCTGGCCGACAAGGTCGCGCGCAACATGCGCCTGGGCGATATCGACGTGGTCATGCCGATTCCGGACTCCTCGCGTCCCGCAGCTATGCAGTTGGCCGCCCGCCTGAACCTGGACTACCGCGAAGGCCTGATCAAGAACCGCTACGTGGGCCGCACCTTCATCATGCCGGGCCAGGCCGTGCGCCGTAAGTCCGTGCGCCAGAAACTCAATGCCATCGGCATGGAATTCAAGGGCAAGAACGTGCTGCTGGTGGACGACTCCATCGTGCGCGGCACGACCAGCCGCGAGATCGTGGACATGGCTCGCGCCGCAGGCGCCAACAAGGTCTACTTCGCCTCGGCTGCTCCCCCGGTGCGTTTCCCGAACGTCTACGGCATCGACATGCCTACGCAGAGCGAACTCATCGCCACCGGCCGCAGCGACGAGGAAATTGCCCGCGCCATCGGCGCCGACTCGCTGGTCTACCAGGACCTGCACGACATGCAGCAGGCGGTGCGGGACATCAACCCCAAGCTGTCGCGCTTCGAGGCTTCGTGCTTTGACGGCCAGTACGTCACGGGCGACATCACCCCTGAATACTTGGCTCGCCTGGGCCAGTCCCGTGGCGAACCCGGTGAGGAAGGCGGGGCCAGCGGCCTGCAGTTCAACATGGGCTACGCCGCCAGCGACGCCTGACGCGTTTGCCTGGTGGCAAGAAAAATGCCGTCCTCCGGGACGGCATTTTTTATTGCGGGGTACTGGGCGCCTGCACTGCGATATCAGGCCGCGGCCTTCCACAAGGTTTCGCGTGTCGCCTCCAGGTGCGTCAGATACAGCCGCAAGTCGAACTCATACTGGTGGTACTGCGGTTCCATGCGCAGGCACAGGTTGTAGAAGGCCTTGTTATGGTCCTTTTCCTTCAGGTGGGCCAGTTCATGCACCGTGATCATCTTCAGGAATTCCGCCGGCACGGTCTTGAACAATGTGGCCACCCGGATTTCGTGCTTGGCCTTCAGCTTGCCGCCCTGCACGCGCGAGATATACGTGTGTTGTCCCAGCGCGTGCTGGATCACATGGATCTTGCTGTCGAAGGCGACCTTGTTGATCTGGTCGCCGTTGCGCATGTAGCTGTTCTTCAGGTCCGTTACGTATTGGTAGAGCGCCCGGTCGGTGCGCACGTCGTGGGGACCGGCAGGGTAGCGCGCCAGCAGCGCCGGGCCCAGCTTGCCTTGGTCGAGCAGCTTTTGGGCCTGGGCGAGCAGGGATTCCGGGTATCCGGTCAGGTACTTCAAGGCAGGCATGATCAAGAGGGTATGACAATAAGCCGCGGCCAGGTGTCGGCATGGCGCTTGGTGGCCAGCCGCGAGGCGTAGGCCTGGCGATCCGCTGCGGGGCTGGGCCGCAGTACTAGTCCGAACAGGTCGGTCAGCCCATAGGGGGCAATGATATCCACCAGGCCATCCCGTGTCAGGCGCACGGCCACGCAAGTGGCGGTTTCGGGCCAGCTGGCGATGCCTGCGGCCAACGATGCCGCCGGGAGTGGCGCCTCGCCCGCACTGTCGCGATGCCACAAGTGCACGCGAGCCTGATTCACGACCTCCCAGGGGGCATCAGGCGCCGCTGCGCGCAAACGGTCAGCGACCCGGGCCTCGTGCTCGCGCGAGAGATCAGTGGGATCGTGATAGATGAAGTCGATGTCGGTCGGTGCGTGGCTGCCTATGGGATAGCCATGCAGGTGATTCCAGACCAGGGAGCGCACCGCGCCCGCGCCGATGTAGCCACCCGAGGGGCCATGGTCGCGGGCGACGCACAGCCAATGCACCAACGGTGCGTGTGCAAGGACCAGCCGGCGCAGCGCAGCGGCATGCGGATCCTCGGGCTGCGCCTGCACCGGCTTACTGCGATCCGCCGCGCCGGAACACGACCGGCAGCGCCATGAAGAAAATGATGACGAAGAGCGCCAGGCTCCACAGTGCATATTCGATGCCCAGCACCGGCACTTTGGCGTCCATGCAAGTGGCATAGATGCCGAACAGCCACGGCACGGCGCTTTCCAGGCCGATGCCGGTCATGAAGCGGTCAGCGAAGGTCTGGTCGCAGGACAGCATGTTGGCCGCTACGCTGTACTGATACCAGGCCGCGGCGATACCGCCCAGGGACAATAGCGCGGTGAGCGCGCCGCACAGGCGCGTCAGGGCGCGTCCACCGCCGAATCCGCCCACCAGCGCGATCACGCCGATCACCAGGTAGATCAGGCGCTGCATGACGCACCAGGCGCAGGGCGGCATGTCGAAGACGTGCTGGGAAACGAGGGCAAGGCCGACGGCGCCGAAGCAGAAGAGGGCGATCAGGCGGAGCAGGCGTTCTGAGCGAGAGGTCATTGTTGCTTTGCAAGGGTTGGAAAAGGGGCCGGACGCGGCCCCGAGCCAGGCTTAGGCCTTGGGAATCGGAATTGGTTGCATCACTTGCTGCAACACGCCCAGCAGCAGTTCGCGCGAGCCTTCCCAGAAGATCTGTACGCCGAGGCACAGCATGATGAAGGCCGAGAGGCGCATGAACACAGCGGTGCCATTGTCGCCCAGGCGGTGCAGCATTTGCGCGGCAAAGCGCAGGCAGATGTAGAGCGTGACCGATACGACGATGATGCCCGGAATGGATCCACCCAGCCGCACCAGGCTCAGCACGTGGTTCTGATCGCGCAGCGACACCCCCACGGTGATGGCCGCGGCGATGGATCCGGGACCGCAACTGATGGGGAAGGTCAGCGGATAGAACGCGCGGGCCTTGGCCATCTCCGGGGTGAAGGACTCGGCCATGCGCGCCACGCGCTCGGTATCGGCGTCGGGCGAATTCACCAGCCGCCAGGCGCTGGCGATCACGAGCATGCCGCCGCCGACCCGCACGATGGACAGCGAAATGCCGAAGAAACTAAGCAGCACGTTGCCCGCGACCATGGCGACGATCAACATGAGGCAGACATTGATGGCCACGCGCTTGGCCAGCACCATCCGGGTGGATGATGACGCGCCCTCGGTCAGCGACAGGAAGATCGGCGCGATCGCGGGCGGGTTCAGAAAGGGCAGCAGGGTGGCCAGCGCGAAAAAGAAGCTGGTGCCGAAAACGCGCAGATAATCGTTTAGCTCCATGGGGAGGGTATCGCCTGGCCGAAAACCGGGATTGTATGCGGTCCCGGCGGCGCTGGCGATGCCAGGCGCCCGTGATCAGGCGGCGCGCTGCTGGGCTTCCTCGCCCGCCAGGGCGTCCAGGACGTCGCGTTCGAACTGCATCTGGCTGCGCGGGCGCGTCAGCGCCGAACCGTCGACGATGAAGACGTCCTCGACCCGGTCCCCCAGCGTCATGATCTTGGCCATCAGCAGGTTCACTTCGTGCCCGGCGAAGACGCGCGCCAGCGCGTGCAGCAGGCCGGGGCGGTCGGTCGCTGTTACCGACAGGCGCCAGGAGGTGCTGCGCTCGTCGGGCTGCAGTTCGGCCTGCGGCATGACCGGGAACACCCGTGACACGCGGGACTGCCGGCCGCGGCCGTAGTAGCCACCGCGCGCGGGCTGTTGCAAGGCGGCGGCGTGCGGGTCCTTGAGGCGTTCGGCCAGCTCGTGTTCGACCAGGGTGGCCTGGGCGCGCAGGTCGCTGGCGCCTTCCGGCAACAGCACGATGAAGCTGTCCAGCGCCCAGCCGTGGCGTGTGGTGTGGATGCGCGCATCCTGAATGGAAAGCGATTTGGCGTCGAAATAGCCGCAGATCGCCACGAACAGGTCGGGCGCATCGCGGGTATACACCATGATCTGCAGGCCTTCGCCATGTTCGGTGGGGCGGGCCTTGACCACTGCCTGCGCTGGCGCGACCTGATGATAAAGATGGCGCGTGTGCCAGGCGATGTCCGAGGCGTCGTGGCGCAGGAAATACGCCACGTCGAGCTGGTTCCAGAAGGCTTCCCGGGCATCGTCGCGCAGGCCCGCCAGGCGGGTCAGGCGGGCGGCTTCTTCCTTGCGCTCGGTCAGGACGGTGTGGGCGTCGGCGTGGGCGCCGCCCAGGGCGGCCAGCGTCAGCTTGTACAGGTCTTCCAGCAACTTGCCTTTCCAGGCATTCCAGACCTTGGGGCTGGTGCCGCGGATATCGGCGACCGTCAGCAGGTACAGGGCGGTCAGGTGGCGTTCGTCCTTCACGGTGGCGGCGAAGTCCTGCACCACGGCCGGATCGGACAGGTCGCGCTTCTGCGCCACGGCCGACATCAGCAGGTGCTGGCGGACCAGGAATTCGACCAGCTTGGCGTCCTCGGGCTCCATGCCGTGGTCTTGGGCGAACTTGCGCACTTCGCGCGCGCCCAGTTCGGAATGGTCGCCGCCGCGGCCCTTGGCAATGTCGTGGAACAGTGCGGCCACATACAGCAGCCAGTGCCGGTCCAGGCCGGCAATCAGCTGGCTGGCCAGCGGATATTCCTGGGCATGTTCCGGCATGGTGAAGCGGCGCAGGTTGCGCACCACCGCCAGCGTGTGCTGATCTACCGTATAAGCGTGGAACAGGTCATGCTGCATCTGGCCGACGATGCGGCGGAATACCGGCAGATAGCGCGGCAGGATGTTCAGCATGGTCATGCGCCGCAGCTCATGCACGATGCCGCGCGGCTGCTGCAGGATCTGCAGGAACAGCTTGCGGTTGACCGGGTTGCGGCGGAATTGCGCGTCGATGCGGTGGCGCGAATGCCAGATGGCGCGCAGCGTGCGCGCCGACATCCCGGCCAGTTCCGGATGCTGTTGCATCACCAGGAAGGCCCGCAGCAGCAGGGTGGGATTGCGCTCGAAACCGTCGTCGCGAATGATGTCCAGGCGGTCGCGCAGATTGCGGAAGTCGTCGTCGATGTCGCGCGCGTCGCTGTCCGGACGCGGGAACAGCCGTTCCTCGATGTTCTGCACCAGGATGCCGTTCAGCTGGGTCACCAGCCGCGCCGCCCAGTAGTAGCGCTGCATCAGCAGCTCGCTGCCGCGGCGGGTGGCGGTGGCATGGATTCCATAGACTTCGGCCAGGGCGGGCTGCAGGTCGAACAGCACGCGGTCTTCGCGCCGGTTCGCCAGCAGGTGCAATTCGATGCGCAGGCGCTTGAAGGCTTGTTCTGCTTTGCGCAGGTCGCGCGCCTCGGACGAGGTCAGCAGGCCGGCTTGCGCCACGGAGCGCCAACTGTTGCCAAAGCCGGCTGCCCGGGCCATCCACAGGATGACCTGC
The DNA here is from genome assembly GCF_902859735.1 of Achromobacter aegrifaciens. Classification (GTDB taxonomy): domain Bacteria; phylum Pseudomonadota; class Gammaproteobacteria; order Burkholderiales; family Burkholderiaceae_B; genus Achromobacter; species Achromobacter aegrifaciens. Next base: position 78,070 of record NZ_CADIJY010000002.1, read on the forward strand.
AGGTCGCGCAGTCCGCCCGGCGACTCCTTGCAGTTCGGCTCCAGCGCATAGGGCGTGTCCTGGTAGCGCGCGTGGCGCTGCTGCATTTCGACGCGCTTGGCGCGAAAGAACGCGCGCGGGTCCAGGCGCGACTTGGTCGCGGCTTCGAAGGCCTTCATCAGCGTGCGGCTGCCCGCCAGCCAGCGGGATTCCAGCAAAGCCGTTTCCACCGTGATATCGGCGTCCGCCTCGCGTTCGCAGTCCTCGATGGTGCGCACGCTATGGCCCGGCTCCAGGCCCAGGTCCCACAGCGAGGCCACCAGCTTTTCGATGGCCGACTCGTCCTCGGGCGTGGGAGCGTGCGGCAGCAGGATCAGCAGGTCCACGTCGGAGTGCGGGTAAAGCTCGCCCCGGCCATAGCCGCCCACGGCCGCCAGCGTGGCGCCGGCGGGCAGGGGGCAATGCTTGATCAGGTCGCGCAGCGCGGCGTCGACGATGCGGCGCAGCTCGGACAGCAGGGTGTCTGGTCGCAGGTGCGTGCGGAATTGCGCCACCGCGGTCCGCCGGGCTTCCTGGATGCGTTCGCGCAGGGCGCTGAGAATGGCGGCGGTCATGGCGGCTAAGGTTGTGTGTCAGACGGCTGGGATGACCAGGGGTTCGGTGACGAAGGCGGGCGGCTTGGGCATCCCCGGCGACAGGGTCAACACTTCGTAGCCGGTCTCGGTGACACAGACAGCATGCTCCCATTGGGCCGACAGGCTGTGGTCGCGGGTGACGACCGTCCAGCCGTCGGACAGCTGGCGGATCTCGCGGCGGCCCGCATTGATCATCGGTTCAATGGTGAACAGCATGCCCGTCGTCAGCTTCACGCCCGTACCCGGCTTGCCATAGTGCAGCACCTGCGGGTCTTCGTGGAAGCGCTGGCCGATGCCGTGGCCGCAGAACTCGCGCACCACTGAAAAGCCGTTGGCCTCGGCGTGCTTCTGGATCGCGTTGCCAATGTCGCCCAACGTGGCCCCGTTTTTCACCTGCTGGATGCCCTTCCACATGCACTCGAAGGTGATCTCGGTCAGGCGGCGCGACAATATGGATTGTTCGCCCACTGCGTACATGCGGCTGGTGTCGCCGAACCAGCCATCCTTGATGATGGTGACGTCGATATTCAGCGAATCGCCGTTTTTCAACACCTTGTCGCCCGGGATGCCATGGCAGACCTGGTGGTTGACCGAGGTACAGATGGCGCCGGGGAAGGGCGGGTAGCCCGGGGGCGCATAGCCCACCGTGGCCGATTTCACGCCCAGCTCATCGGTCAGGTACTCCAGGCAGAGGCGGTCCAGCTCTCCGGTGGTGACCCCAGGCTTGACGTGCGGCGTGATGAAATCGAGGACTTTGGCCGCATCCTGGCAGGCGGCGCGCATCTTGGCCAGGTCGGCTTGATTGGTGATAGTGCCCATGGAATAGCTTGGCGATGTCTCGCTTGAATGTCTGCTTGAAAGAATAGTAGAATTATAGGCTTCCCTAAAATTTTGGGGAGCAATCGGGTTACGGCAAAGGCCGAACCCGGCGGGTGCAGGCAGCGGAACCGATGTCACGCAAACCCGGCAGGTAGTCTGGCAGCAGGTCCTTTCATAGTGATCGGCGGCGCGCCCTGAAGTTTCACCGCAAGCGAAGGTTGTGGAGCGAAATCGGGCAGGTCGTTGGTTCCGTGGGTGGGCACGCAGGCAGGAAACCAGTCGGGCGGGCGGAGCGGCGGCAAATCCGATGCAGGCGCCAGGCTGGGGACGCGGCGTGCTTGTAAGCCCGGTCATGTTTTAGAGCGGCGATGCAGGCTCAGGGTTTGGACTCGGTATGGATGTCGGCTTAAGTTCTTGAAAACGTTCGCGTTTTCTTAAGAAATGCCCCGATGGTCTGATGCGCGGTCGAACTGAAGCCAGGGTGTGACAACCCCGCGCTTGAACGCGAAGAGCTGGATTTTCCAGAGCTGGATTTCGCCGCCAACAAAACAGGTCCGGGTGCGCTTTCGGGAAACCGCCGGAAACTTCCAGGAAATTCCTGGTGGGTCTGGAAAAGCGCCTGCAAGCATGCGGTGCAAGGCTCTTGGTCGTGGCGGCCGTCTGGGTTTATCGCGGCAGCGTAGTAGAAGGCGCCCCAGGGCGTCGCAGTTATTGCGGCAGTGATCGGTCGGCCCGGTTAAAATTTTGTCATCCCGCATTTGCGGGAAATCGCGCGCAACACCACCCAGGGTGTCAGCCAGAGGCTGATGCAGGTGCGGCGCAAGAAATCAACCCTTGGAGAAAGTTATGTCTTTGATGCGCGAAATGCTGGAAGCGGGTGTCCACTTTGGTCACCAGACCCGCTACTGGAACCCCAAGATGGCCCCCTTCATCTTCGGCCATCGCAACAAGATTCACATCATCAACCTGGAAAAGACGGTTGATAAGTACCAGGAAGCCACCAAGTTCGTGAAGCAGCTGGCTGCTCGCGGCGGCAACATCCTGTTCGTCGGCACCAAGCGCGCTGCTCGCGAGCTGGTCGCCGCTGAAGCTTCCCGTTGCGGCATGCCCTTCGTCGACGCCCGCTGGCTCGGCGGCATGCTGACCAACTTCAAGACGGTCAAGACCTCGGTCAAGCGCCTGAAGGACATGGAAGCCGTGGTCGCCGAAGGCGGCGCCGAGCGCATGATCAAGAAGGAAGGCCTGCTGTTCCAGCGCGAACTGGAAAAGCTGAACAAGTCGATCGGCGGCATCAAGGACATGAACGGTCTGCCTGACGCCATTTTCGTGATCGACGTCGGCTACCACAAGATCGCCATCGCCGAAGCCAAGACCCTGGGTATCCCCGTGGTCGCCGTGGTTGACACCAACCACTCGCCCGAAGGCATCGACTACGTCATCCCCGGCAACGACGACTCGGCCAAGGCCATCGCGCTGTACGCCAAGGGCATCGCCGACGCCGTGCTGGAAGGCCGCGAACAGAACCTGAACGGTCTGGTCGAAGAACTGGGCGAAGGCCAGGAAGAGTTCGTCGAAGTGCAGGACAACCAGGCCTAAGCCTGTTGTCATGTCCGGCGGTTAGCGTCTGGGAGCGGTGCCGAAATCGGTCCGCTCCCGCCTCGCCGGCAATGCGAAGGTGGGCTCCCATCTTCCTGATCCGCTAGTCGCGGATGTCCCATCGAATCAAACCACTGTCCCGGTTTCCCGGGGCATGTTCTAGCAAATTGGAGCAAACATGGCTGAAATTACCGCTGCCCTGGTCAAGGAACTGCGCGAAAAGACCGACGCGCCCATGATGGAGTGCAAGAAGGCCTTGACGGAAGCCGAGGGTGACCTGGCCCGCGCCGAGGAAATCCTGCGCGTCAAGCTGGGCAACAAGGCCAGCAAGGCTGCCGCCCGCGTCACCGCTGAAGGCCTGATCGGTCTGTTCATCTCCGCCGACGCCAAGAAGGGCGCCGTCATCGAAATCAACTGCGAAACCGACTTCGTCGCCAAGAACGACGACTTCGTCGGCTTTGTGAACAAGCTGGCCGAGCTGGTCGCCACGCAGAACCCCGCCACCGTGGAAGCCCTGTCGGCGCTGCCCTACGGCGACGGCACGGTCGAAAGCACCCGTACCGCCCTGATCGGCAAGATCGGCGAAAACATCTCGATCCGCCGCTTCGAGCGCATCGAGACCCCGAACTCGCTGGCCAGCTACGTGCACGGCGGCAAGATCGGCGTGCTGGTCGAATACACCGGCGCGGAAGAAGTGGGCAAGGACCTGGCGATGCACATCGCCGCCACCAAGCCCAAGGCCCTGAACGCCGACGGCGTGAACCCCGCCGACATCGCCGCCGAACGCTCGGTCGCCGAACAGAAGGCTGCCGAATCGGGCAAGCCGGCTGACATCGTCGCCAAGATGGTCGAAGGCTCGGTCGCCAAGTTCCTGAAGGAAGTCACCCTGCTGTCGCAGCCGTTCGTCAAGAGCGACAAGCACAGCGTTGAGCAGATGCTCAAGGAAAAGGGCGCTTCGATCAGCAAATTCGTGCTGTTCGTTGTCGGCGAAGGTATCGAGAAGAAGACCAGCGATTTCGCCGCTGAGGTCGCCGCTGCCGCCGCCGGCCGCGCCTGACCCAGGGTAGTGCTTAAGGGCCGGCGCTAGATTAAATTCTAGTCCGGCCTATTTCTTGTCTTACACTTTCGTCGGATTGTTCTTCGGGATATCACCTATGAGCAGCAGAGCATACAAACGGGTTCTTCTCAAACTTTCCGGCGAGGCGCTGATGGGCGACGATGCATTCGGCATCAACCGCTCCACCATCGTCCGCATGACCGATGAGGTCGCTGAAGTCGCCGCCACGGGCGTCGAGCTGGCCATCGTCATCGGCGGGGGCAATATTTTCCGTGGCGTCGCCCCGGGCGCGCAGGGCATGGACCGCGCAACCGCCGACTACATGGGCATGATGGCCACTATCATGAACGCGCTTGCGCTGCAAGACGCGCTCAAGCACAAGGGTGTCGACACCCGCGTGCAATCGGCCTTGAACATCGATCAGGTCGTCGAGCCGTACATCCGTCCGAAGGCGCTGCGCTACCTCGAAGAGGGCAAGGTCGTCATCTTCGCGGCAGGTACCGGCAACCCCTTCTTCACCACGGACACGGCCGCTGCGTTGCGCGGCGCCGAGATCGGGGCGGAGATCGTGCTGAAGGCCACCAAGGTCGACGGCATCTACAGCGCGGATCCCAACAAGGATCCCACCGCCACGCGTTACTCGCGCATCAGCTTCGACGAAGCGATCGTCCGCCGGCTGGAAGTCATGGACGCCACCGCCTTTGCGCTGTGCCGTGACCAGAAGCTGCCGATCAAAGTGTTTTCGATCAATAAGTCCGGCGCCCTCAAGCGGGTCGTCAGCGGCGAAGACGAAGGCACCTTGGTACACGTCTAAAGAAAAGGAAATTCCATGAGCGTCGCAGAAATCCGCAAATCCGCCGAAGCCAGGATGGCCAAGTCGCTTGACACGCTCAAGACCAACCTGGCCAAGATCCGCACGGGCCGCGCCCATACCGGCATCCTGGACCACGTGCAGGTCGAGTACTACGGCTCGCCCGTGCCGATCAGCCAGGTTGGCAACGTGAACCTCGTGGACGCCCGCACCATCAGCGTGCAGCCCTACGAGAAGAGCATGGCCTCCGCGATCGAAAAGGCGATCCGCGAATCGGACCTGGGCCTGAACCCCATGTCGATGGGCGACACCATCCGCGTGCCGATGCCCGCGCTGACCGAAGAGCGCCGCCGCGACCTGACCAAGGTTGTCCGCAGCGAAGGCGAGGACGCCAAGGTGGCCGTGCGCAACCTGCGCCGCGAAGCCAACGAAGCGCTGAAGAAGCTGGTCAAGGACAAGGAAATCTCCGAGGACGACGAACGCCGTTCGCAGGACGACGTTCAGAAACTGACCGATCGCAGCGTGGCCGAAATCGACAAGATGGTTACGCAGAAAGAAGCGGAAATCATGACCGTATAATTCCTGGATGCCGTCAGGGTGATAGGCTAGTCCGTATCCCCCTGGCGACCAGGATATCCTGCCTGAGCGCCGTCCTGTCCATTGGTTCGCAGCATTGCTGCTTAGCGGTGGAACGACGGCGCAGGCTTTTCTTCACGTAGTTCCGTTTTCGCCGTTTCACCGCGCGCAACCCCAGACCAATGGCAACCAGTTCGACCCAGGCGGTTCCCGCTACCCGCGACATTCCCGAGCACGTCGCCATCATCATGGATGGCAATGGCCGGTGGGCGACGAGGCGGCTGCTTCCGCGCACTGCGGGCCATGCCAAGGGCGTGCAGGCGGTGCGGCGCGTGGTCGAGGCGTGCGGGCGCGCCGGCGTGCGCTATCTGACGCTGTTCGCCTTCAGTTCCGAGAACTGGCGCCGCCCCGCCGAGGAAGTGTCGCTGCTCATGCGCCTGTTCGTGCAGGCGCTGGAGCGCGAGATCGGCAAGCTGGAAGAGCAGGGCGTGCGTCTGCACGTCATCGGCGACCTGTCGGCCTTCGAGCCCCGTTTGCAAGAGCTGATCTTCGCGGCGCAGGAGCGCACGGCCCACAACGACCGCCTGCACCTGACGGTTGCCGCCAACTATGGCGGACGCTGGGACATCCTTCAGGCCACCCGCGCCATGCTGGCCGCCGAGCCCGCACTGGCCACGCAGCCCCAGTTGGTGGACGAGGAGCGCCTGGCGCGCCATCTGTCCATGGCCTGGGCGCCAGAACCCGACCTGTTCATCCGCACCGGCGGCGAACAACGCATTTCCAATTTTCTGATCTGGCAGATGGCTTACGCGGAGTTCTACTTCACGGACCGCTACTGGCCGGATTTCGGCGCCGCCGAGCTCGCGGCCGCCTTTGACTGGTACCGCACGCGCGAACGCCGTTTCGGCCGTACCAGCGCGCAACTCAGCGAAAACGGCGCGAAATAAAACGGACGGCGACTAGCGCGTCTTTCCAGGGCTGTACACGAGGAGACCGTCATATGTTGGGCCAGCGTATCGTTACCGCAGTCGTTCTGTTGGCCGTTCTGGCTGCCGCGATGATCAGCGCGAACCCGTGGTGGTTCGTTGCGCTTCTGGCTCTGGCGGCCGCCTGCGCCAATTGGGAGTGGCTCCGCCTGACCTTGCCGCAACCGCCTTCCCCTCTCATTGCCGTCGGCGTTGCCGTCCTGCTGTTCGCGGGCATGCTGGCGTTGGCCTCCGCATGGCTCGCGGGACAGAATGCCGGAATCACAGATCCCGTCTGGGTGCTGCGCTACGTAGTGCCGGCGGTGGCCGCGGTCTGGCTGTTCGGCGGCCTGACGGCGGTGGTGCGCGGGCGTTCCGATGCGCCTCCCGCCAGTGTGGGCTGGTCGATTTTCTCCGTGCCCGCGGCGTTTGCCGCCTGGGCCGTGCTGGCGCAGATGTTCGTGGCGCATGGAGCCGGTTTCGTAGTGTCGCTGCTGGCGCTGGTCTGGGTCGCCGATATCGCCGCTTATTTTGCCGGCAGAGCCTTCGGCAAGCGTAAACTGGCCCCGCGGGTCAGCCCGGGCAAAACGATCGCAGGCGCGGTCGCTGGCGTCCTGGGGGCGGTGGTCTGGATCGGTCTTTCCAGCCTGTGGGAAGGCACGTACGGCCACGCGCTGGTCGAGCGCTGGACCTTCTGGCTGGCGCTGCCCATTGCCGCCGTGCTTGGCGTGCTGTCGATCGTGGGCGACCTGTTCGAATCGCTGCTCAAGCGGCGCGCCGGACGCAAGGATTCCAGCACGCTGCTGCCTGGCCACGGCGGGGTCTATGACCGCATCGACGCGATTCTCCCGGTCGCGCCGTTTGCGCTACTTTTGTCTGGAGTGTTGTTTTGACGGCTTTTCAACGCGTCGTCGTGCTGGGATCGACCGGTTCGATCGGTGAAAGCACGCTGGATGTGATCGCCCGCCACCCCGAGCGCCTGGCGGTTTATGCGCTGTCGGCGTACAGCCAGATGGCGCGCCTGGCGGAGCAGGCACAGGCCAGCCGCGCCGCGGTCGTGGTGGTGCCCGACTCTGCGGCGCGCGAGAAATTCATTGCCGCATGGGCTGGCGGCCAGTCCATGCCGGAAATCCGCGTCGGCGCCCAGGCGCTGGCCGATACCGCCGCCGATCCCCAATGCGACTCCGTCATGGCGGCCATCGTGGGGGCCGCGGGCCTGCCCGCCGCCCTGGCGGCTGCCCGCAGCGGCAAGCGCGTCTTGCTGGCCAACAAGGAAGCGCTGGTTGCGGCCGGCTCGCTTTTCATGCAGGCCATACGTGACAACGGCGCCGAACTGCTGCCTATCGACAGCGAACATAACGCCATTTTCCAGTGTCTGCCTCACGGCGGACGAGCCGTCGCGCCGGATAGCCCCGCACCCGGCGTGCGCCGGCTGCTGTTGACCGCTTCCGGCGGTCCGTTCCGCGGGCGCGACCTGGAAGACCTGCACGACGTGACGCCGGCCCAGGCTTGCGCCCACCCGAACTGGAGCATGGGCCGCAAGATTTCGGTCGATTCCGCCACCATGCTCAACAAGGGGCTCGAGGTGATCGAGGCGCATTGGCTGTTCGCCATGCCTGCTGATCGCATCGAGGTGGTGGTGCACCCCCAGAGCGTGGTGCACTCCATGGTCGAGTACGACGACGGCTCCGTGCTGGCGCAGCTCGGTCAGCCCGACATGCGCACGCCCATTGCCTATGGCCTGGGCTTTCCCGAACGCCTGGACAGCGGCGTCGGCCCGCTGGATCTGACGCGGCTGGGGCGTCTGGACTTCGAGAAGCCCGATCTGGCGCGTTTTCCGTGCCTGGCCTTGTCGTTTGCGGCGCTGCGAGCCGGGCAGGGGGCCTGCGTGGCATTGAATGCCGCCAACGAGATCGCCGTGGAGGCCTTCCTGAGCGGCCGGCTGCCCTATACCTGGATTCCGCGGGTAATCGAGGCTTCCCTGGAGTGGCAGGCACGGCAAGCATCTGTTACGCTCAACAGTCTTGACGACGTGCTCGCGCTGGATTCTGACGCGCGCGTCTTCGCTGGCAACCTGGGCCTGGCCTGATGCGGGCTCGGTCGCCCGTCCGCCGGCCTCTGATTTCCTAGATTTCTTCGATTCCGATGCTTTTCACCCTGCTGGCCTTTGCGGTTGCGCTTGGCACCCTGATCATCTTCCATGAACTGGGGCACTATTGGGTGGCCCGCCTGTGTGGCGTGAAAGTGCTGCGCTTCTCGGTGGGGTTCGGCAAGGTCATCCTGCGGCGCACCGACCGCCACGGCACGGAATGGGCGGTCTCGGCGCTGCCGCTGGGCGGCTACGTCAAGATGCAGGACGATCCCCCCGCCGGCGCGAGCCCGGCGGAAGTGGCTGGGGCCTTCAATAGCAAGCCCGTCGGCCAGCGTATCGCCATCGTTGCCGCCGGCCCCATTTTCAACCTGATACTCGCGGTCTTCCTCTATGCCGGCCTGAACATGGCCGGCACCGAGGAGCCCCTGGCCGTCATCGCCCAGCCCGCGGCGGACACGCCTGCCGCGCGCGCCGGCCTGCTCTCTGGCGACCGCATCCTGGCCATCGACGGCGAAGAGGTCGCTTCCTGGTCCGACGCGCGCTGGCGCCTGATGGACGTCATGGCTACTGGCGGCAGCGCCAGGATCGAGGTCAAGACCCCTGCGGGCGCCGTCCAGCAGCGTGAACTGGTCCTGCCGTCCAACACCATGGATCCGGCCGGCGGCGACCCGCTGGCCGCGGCCGGCGTGCGCCTGGCTCAGCCCAAGCCCGCAGTGCGTGTCGTCAATGATGGCGGCGAAGGGCAGGCGGCCGGCCTGCGGACGGGCGACCTCATCCTGGCCGTGAACGGCGTTCCCACCCCGGATACCGGCGCGCTGGTGCGGCAGATTCAAGAAAGCGCCGGCAAGACCCTGGCACTGACGCTGGCGCGCGACGGCGCCAATATCTCCCTGAACGCCACGCCCCGCGCCGAGACCGTCAACGGCCAGGTGATCGGCCGCCTGGGCGTCCAGCTGGGTGGCGACGTTCCCATGGTGACCGTGCGCTATGGCGTATTCGAAAGCCTGTGGAAGGGCGCCGTGCGCACCTGGGATACCGCCTGGTTCTCGCTGCGCATGATGGGGCGCATGATCACGGGCGACGTTTCCTGGCGCAATGTCAGCGGTCCCGTGACCATCGCGGACTACGCCGGCCAGACCGCCAGAATCGGAATTGTTGCGTATATCGCTTATATCGCCTTGATCAGCATCAGCCTGGGCGTACTAAATTTGCTGCCTATTCCCATGCTGGACGGTGGCCATCTGCTGTACTATCTCGTCGAAATTGTGCGGGGTAGCCCGCCGCCAGCAAGGTGGATCGATATCGGACAGCGCGCCGGCATAGGTTTATTGGCAAGCCTGATGGGGCTTGCGCTGTTCAATGATTTCACGCGTTTGTTCACTTGAACGCGATTTAGCATAAAATCCCCCGCCATTTGCACGACCGAGGATACTCAAGGATGTCTTTTCGCCGGATGTTTCATCACAAAAAGGGTGTACTGCCGGGTTTGATCGCCGCACTGCTGGTTCCGGCCATCGCCCACGCCTTCGACCCTTTTGTCGTGCGGGATATCCGCGTAGAGGGTATTCAAAGAACTGACGCCGGCACCGTCTTCGGCTATCTCCCCGTCAAAGTGGGCGAAAAGTTCACCGAAGAAGAAGCCACTGAAGCCATCCGCCGCTTGTACGGCACCGGCTTCTTCACCGACGTACAGATCCAGACGGACAACAACGTCGTCGTGGTGGTCGTGCAGGAACGCCCCACGATCGCGTCGGTGAACTTCAACGGCATGCGCGAGTTCGACTCCAAGGCCATCACCACGTCGCTGGCCCAAGTGGGCTTCGCCGAAGGCCGCATCTTCGACCGCTCCATGCTCGAGCGCGCCGAATACGAACTGAAGCAGCAGTACCTGTCCAAGGGCAAGTACGGCATCGAAGTGACCTCCACCGTGACCCCGCTGCCGCGCAATCGCGTGGGCGTGAGCTTCGACGTGTTCGAAGGCTCGGTCGCGCGCATCCAGGAAATCCGCTTCGTGGGCAACAAGGCTTTCTCGGAAAGCGACCTGCTCGACGAATTCAAGCTGACCACGCCGGGTTGGCTGACCTGGTACACCGATACCGACAAGTACTCGCGTGAAAAGCTCGAGGGCGATCTGGAGCGCCTGCGCTCGTTCTACCTGGACCGCGGCTACCTCGAGTTCACGGTCGAACCGCCCCAGGTCACGATTTCGCCGGACCGCAAGGACATCCGCATCACGATTACCGTGCACGAAGGCGAGCCTTACAAGGTGCGCAGCGTGAAGCTGGCCGGCAATCTGCTGGGCCTGGACAAGGAAATCAACGCGCTGCTGGAAATCAAGCCGGACGAAACGTTCTCGGCCGCCAAGGCCAACGGTTCCGCCAAGGCCATCACCGACTACCTGGGCGAACTGGGCTACGCGTTTGCCAACGTCAACCCGAACCCGCAGTTGGATCGCGCCAAGCATGAGGCCGACCTGACGTTCTACGTCGACCCCAGCCGCCGCGTGTACGTGCGCCGCATCCAGATCGGCGGCAATACCCGCACGCGCGACGAAGTCGTGCGCCGCGAAATGCGCCAGCAGGAAGCCGCCTGGTACGACGCCAAGGACATCAAGGACTCGCGCGACCGTGTCGACCGCCTGGGCTATTTCAGCGACGTCAACGTCAAGACCGATCCGGTTCCGGGTTCGCCCGACCAGGTCGACGTCAACGTCGACGTCAAGGAAAAGCCAACCGGCATGATCAACCTGGGCGTGGGTTACGGCTCGTCCGAAAAGGCCATTCTGTCTGCCGGTATCAGCGAAGACAACGTCTTTGGCAGCGGTACCAACCTGACCCTGCAACTGAACACCAGCAAGACCAACCGCGCCATCGTGCTGTCGCATACCGATCCGTACTGGACCAAGGACGGCATCAGCCGCACCACGTCCGCCTACTATCGCGTGACCGAGCCCTGGAATAACAACGACGGCGACTACCGCGTCAAGGCCATGGGCCTGGGCATGAACTTCGGCGTGCCGATCTCGGAATACGACCGGATCATGCTGGGCGCGAACGTCGAACGTAACCAGATCGACCTGTTCACCAACTCGCCGGCGGCCTACGAGAAGTTCGTCAAGGACTATGGCGACGCTACCAACTCGGTGATCTTCACCACCGGCTGGACCAAGGACACCCGCGACAGCGGCCTGGCGCCGACCAAGGGCGGGTACACCCGCCTGAAGGCCGACCTGTCGACCATCGATCTGCAGTACACGATGCTGACGGCCCAGCAGCAGTATTTCGTGCCGCTGGGCGGCTCCTACACCCTGGCCTTGAACGGCATGGTCGACTGGGGGCAGGGCTACGGCAGCAAGGATTACCCGATCATCAAGAACGTCTATGCCGGCGGTATTGGCACGGTACGCGGCTACGAGGGCTCGTCGCTGGGCCCGCGCGATACCAAGACGGGCGACTACCTGGGCGGCACGCGGCGCGTCATCGCGAACGCGCAGCTCTATCTGCCGTTCCCGGGCGCGTCGAAGGACCGCACCCTGCGCTGGTTCATTTTCTCGGACGCGGGCCAGGTTTCGGCCGGCAGCGGCCAGAGCTGCACCGGCGGCAAGCCTGGCAGCGAGGTCGAGGATCCGTGCGGCTGGCGCTTCTCGGCCGGTATCGGTCTGTCGTGGCAGTCGCCGATGGGACCGCTGCAGCTGTCCTATGCCCGTCCGCTCAATTCGAAGTCGGGCGACGACAAGCAGAGCTTCCAGTTCCAGATCGGGACTGGTTTCTAAGCGCGCCGTTACGCTTGAAAACAAGGGAGAAGGGCACACGACCGGCTCCCTTGCTGTTTAGTGGCACAATACACACTTTGGCTTTGCCTTACTGGAAGGTGAGATTTTCATGATGTCTGATTCCGCACTTAAAACCTCGAAATCGCTGCGCACCACGCGCCGCGGCAAACTGGGCGGCTCCATTGCCCTGGTAGGTGCGCTCATTCTCGGTTCGGCTGCTGCGATTCCCGCGCAGGCCCAAGGCACGAAGATCGGTTTCGTCAATACCGAGCGGATCCTGCGCGAGTCGGGTCCGGCCAAGGCAGCGCAAAGCAAGATCGAAGCTGAATTCAAGAAGCGCGACGACGAGCTTCAGCGCCTGAACAACAGCCTGCGTTCGCAAGCCGAGAAGTTCGACAAGGACGCGCCTGTCCTGTCGGAGTCCGATCGCGTCAAGCGCCAGCGTGAACTGTCCAACCTGGATACCGACCTGCAGCGCAAGCGCCGCGAGTTCCAGGAAGACTTCAACCGCCGCCGCAACGAAGAATTCTCGGGCATCGTGACGAAGGCCAACGACGCCATCAAGCGCATCGCCGAGCAGGAAAACTACGACCTGATCATCCAGGACGCAGTGACCGTCAACCCGCGCATCGACATCACCGACAAGGTGATCCAGAGCCTGGGCAAGTAAGCAGCACCCGTCACGTTATGCCGGTTCTACTGGATCTTGCCCGCGCGCCAACGCTGGAAACACTGTTGAGCGCCGCCAACACCCAGGGGATGGACTGGCGCATCAGCGCGGTTCCCGGCGCGGACCCCATGCGGGTCTGCGGCATCGGAACCCTGTCATCGGCGGGTCGGCAGGAAATCGCTTTCCTGGCCAACCCCCGCTACCAGAGCCAGCTAGGCGCCACGCAGGCTGGCGCCGTCATCGTCTCGCCGGACGTGGCGCAGGCTCTGGAGGCCGAGGGCAACGCCCGGCCGCCGTTCGCGCTGGTCGTCTGTCAGCATCCCTATCTGCTTTACGCCCGCGTGGCGCAATGGTTCGATGCCGCGAGACGGCCCGAGCTGCCCGCGTCCACGCATCCTTCCGCGGTGGTCGCCGCTGACGCCATCATCGAAGAAGGCGTGCGCATCGGCCCGAATTGCGTCGTCGAATCCGGCGCCCGCATCGGCCGCGATACCGTGCTCGGACCTGGCTGCGTCATTGGCGCAGGCTCGTCCGTCGGCCCTGGCAGCCGGCTGTACGCCCACGTCACGCTGTACGACGGCGTCAAGGTGGGCGCACGCGCCATCATTCATAGCGGCGCTGTGCTGGGCGCGGATGGTTTCGGTTTCGCGCCGGATCCCACGCTGGGCAAGGGCGCCTGGGGCAAGATTCCCCAGCTCGGCGGCGTGACGGTCGGTGACGACGTCGAAATCGGCGCCAACACCACCGTCGACCGGGGCGCGCTGGAAGACACCGTCCTGGCCGATGGCGTCAAGCTGGACAACCAGATCATGGTGGCCCACAACTGCCGGATCGGCGCGCATACCGCGATTGCGGCCTGCGTGGGCGTGGCTGGCTCGACCACCATCGGCGAGCGCTGCACCATAGGCGGAGCGGCCATGCTGTCCGGACACCTCACGCTGGGCGACGATGTGCATGTCTCCGGCGGCACCGCGGTGACGTCCAGCATCTCGAAGCCTGGCCGCTACACCGGGGTCTTCCCGTACGCGGAACATGGCGAATGGCAGCGCAACGCCGCCGTGATACAACAGTTGGCGCAATTGCGCCGGCGCGTGCGGACGCTGGAAAAAGACTAGGGCGGCGCATCGCCGCCCCTGGCGCGTCCGCGCCGCACAATTACTTTACTTCGCAGGAAAGCATAGAAAAATGGAACTCGACATCAAGGGGATCATGGAGAGGCTGCCGCATCGTTATCCGATGCTGCTGATTGACCGCGTCGTCGAAATGGTGCCTGGCAAGTCCATCGTGGCCATCAAGAACGTCTCGATCAATGAACCGTTTTTCAACGGCCATTTCCCGCACCACCCGGTGATGCCGGGCGTGCTCATCGTGGAAGCCATGGCTCAGGCCTCCGCCCTGTTCTCGTTCACCGACGAGAATGGCGGCCTGAAGTGCGAAGGTTCCAAGACCGCGTATTACCTGGTCGGCATCGACGGCGCGCGTTTCCGCCGCCCCGTGGTGCCGGGCGACCAGTTGCGCATCGAGGTCGAAGCCGAACGCCTGAGCCGCAGCATCTGTAAGTATCAAGCGCGCGCGACGGTGGATGGCCAGGAAGTCGCTTCGGCCAAGCTGATGTGCGCGATTCGCAGCCTGGAAGAGTAAATGGCAGGAAACATTCACCCCACCGCCGTCGTTGATCCGGCGGCAAAGCTCGACCCGACCGTCGTGGTCGGTCCGTTCGCGACCATCGGTCCCAACGTGACCATAGGCGCGGGCACCGAGATCGGCCCGTACTGCATGGTGGACGGGGTGACGACCATCGGGCGCGACAACCGTTTCTACCGGTACTGCTCGATTGGCGGCATGCCGCAGGACAAGAAGTACCAGGGCGAGCCTACCCGCCTGGAAATCGGCGACCGCAATACGTTCCGGGAATTCGTCACGCTCAACACGGGCACCGTGCAGGACGGCGGCGTTACGACGATTGCCGACGACAACTGGGTCATGGCGTACGTGCACGTTGCACACGATTGCCACATCGGCAGCAACACCATCCTGGCCAATTCGGTGCAGCTGGGCGGCCACGTCCACGTTGGCGATTGGGCCATCGTGGGCGGCCTGACCGGCGTGCACCAGTTTTCGCGCATCGGCGCGCACAGCATGACGGGCGGCAACAGCTCCCTGATGCAGGACACGCCGCCGTTCGTGCTGGCTGCGGGCAATCCGTGCCGTCCGGTGGGCGTCAACGTCGAAGGACTGAAGCGCCGCGGCTTTACGGCCGCCGACATTGCGGCGCTGCGCGACGCCTACAAGATCATCTACCGCCGGGGCCTGTCCCTGGACGCGGCGCGGGCCGAACTGCGCGCCCGCCAGCAGGCGGAGCCCGAGGTCGCCCCGCACCTGCAGACCATGCTCGACTTCCTGGACGTCGCGAGCCGCGGCATCATCCGTCCATGAACGCTCGGATCGGCATGGTGGCCGGCGAGCCTTCGGGCGACCTGCTGGCCGGTCGCATCATTGCCGGTCTGCAAGCGCGCGACGCCGGCGTGCGCTGCGAGGGTATCGGCGGGCCGCAAATGCAGGCCCGCGGCTTCGATACCTGGCACCCCATGCATGCCTTGACCGTGTTCGGCTATGTCGACGCGCTCAAGCGCCTGCCCAGCCTGCTTGGCACCTATCGCGACGTCAAGCGGCGCTGGTTGGCGCAGCCGCCCGACGTGTTCGTCGGTATCGATGCGCCGGACTTCAATCTGCGGCTGGAACACCAGTTGCGCCAGGCGGGCACGCCCACCGTGCATTTCGTCGGACCGTCGATCTGGGCCTGGCGCTATGAGCGGATCCATAAGATCCGCGAGTCGGTGTCGCACATGCTGGTGCTGTTCCCGTTCGAGGAAGAGATCTACCGCAAGGAAGGCATTCCGGTCACCTATGTGGGCCATCCGCTGGCTGGCGCCGTGCCCATGCAGCCCGACCGCGCCGCGGCGCGCGAGCGTCTGGGCATCGACCAGAATGCGCGCGTGCTGGCGATCCTGCCGGGTAGCCGCTCGTCGGAGATCCGTCTGCTGGCGCCGCGCTTCCTGCAAGCCGCGCAGATCCTGCAGAAGAAGGATCCGGCCCTGCAATGCGTCGTCCCCATGGTCAACGACCAGCGGCGCGCGGAGTTCCAGGCCATCCTGGCCCAACACCCCGTGCCTGGACTGCGCTGCGTCACCGCGAACGATCTGCACGGCGAGGGCGGAGAGCGCCAGGCGCCCGTGGCCTGGTCCGTCATGGAAGCGGCCACGGCAGTGCTGGTGGCCAGCGGCACCGCCACCCTGGAAACGGCGCTGTACAAGCGGCCCATGGTGATTTCCTACGTGCTGTCGCCCTGGATGCGCCGCATCATGGCCTGGAAGTCCGGCCAGCAGCGTCCCTACCTGCCCTGGGTGGGGTTGCCGAACGTACTGCTGCGCGATTTTGCCGTGCCGGAGCTGCTGCAGGACGACGCCACGCCCGAGAAACTCGCGGAGGCGACCTGGACGTCCCTGACCGACGACGCGGGCAGGGCGCGCATCGAAGCCCGCTTTACCGCCCTGCATCAGGAGCTGCTGCGCGACACGCCCGCGCTGGCTGCGCAGGCGATCCTGGAGGTGGCCGGTGGAGCAGCCTGACTTGTTCGCGGCTCCTGAACAGCCCGTCATGATCACGGCAGGCGTGGACGAGGCGGGCCGCGGCCCGCTGGCGGGCGCCGTGTACGCGGCGGCGGTCATTCTGGATCCGGCCCGGCCCATCGCGGGCCTGGCGGATTCCAAGGTGCTCAAGGCCGCCACGCGCGAGGCGCTGGCGCTCGAGATCCAGGAATTTGCCGTGGCCTGGTGCATCGCCAGCGCCAGCGTGGCCGAGATCGACAGCATGAACATCCTGCGCGCCACGATGCTGGCGATGCAGCGCGCGGTGCAGGGCTTGTCCACCTTGCCGCAGCTGGCGCTGGTGGATGGCAACCAGGCTCCCAAGCTCGGCTGCACCGTGCAGACCGTCATCAAGGGCGACGCCCTGGTGCCCGCGATTTCCGCGGCTTCCATTCTTGCCAAGACCGCGCGCGATGCAGACCTGCTGCGCCTGCATGCCCTGTATCCCCAATATGCCTTCGATCAGCACAAGGGTTATGGCACCCCGCTGCATCTGGAGATGCTGCGCGAGCACGGCCCCTGCGCCGAACACCGGCGCAGCTTCGCCCCCATCAAGGCCTTCGGCCTGACTTCATGAAGCACATCAGTTCTCGCGACAATCCCGCAGTCAAGGCGCTGGCCAAGCTGGCCGGCACGGCGGGCAAGCGCGGCGCGCCGGTGCTGCTGGATGGCGTCCACCTGTGCCAGGCCTGGCTGCAGCATCACGGCGCGCCCGATCAGGCCATCTTCGATGTGGAGCGCTTGTCCCAGCCCGACATAGCGGCGCTTGCGGCCGCTGTGCCGGACCGCGACTGCCTGGCCCTGGACGCGCGCTTGATGCAGTCCCTGGCAGCCGTGGAAAGCGGGCAGGGCGTGGCCTTTCAGGTGACGCCGCCGGTTCTGGACTTGCCTGACGCTGTGGACGAGAACTGCGTGCTGTTCGACCGCATCCAGGATCCCGGCAATGTCGGCACGTTGCTGCGCACCTGCGCCGCAGCGGGCGTGAAGCGCGTCTTCCTGGCCACGGGCACGGCCGCGGCCTGGTCTCCCAAGGTGCTGCGCAGCGGCCAGGGCGCCCATTTCGCCTTGGCCATCCACGAACACGTGGATCTGGCTGCCTTGCTGCCGCGGCTGAAGGTGCCGCTGGTGGCGACCGCGCTGGACGGCGCGCGCGATCTGTACGAAGGCTTGTTGCCGGAACGTTGCGCCTGGGTGTTCGGCCACGAAGGCCAGGGCGTGGCAGCGGAGCTGATTGCCGCCGCCAGCCTCAAGGTGCGTATTCCGCACGACATGGTGGCGATGGAATCGCTCAATGTGGGCGCCGCAGCCGCGATCTGCCTTTTCGAGCAGCGGCGCCAGGCTTTGCGCGACAAGCCGGACTGAACGCCGATCTGCCCTTCGTTTCGCCGCTTTTCCGCGGATTGCGGGCACCGTCCCCTGTTTATACTGCCCCGTTTGCCCGAGCCGGAGCGGTCCTGAGCCGCGTCTGGCGGCCGGGATCCGATCAAGGACGGGACATGAAAAGCTGGATCAAATCGAGTCTTGCCGCGCTGGGCGCGGCGGTGTTGCTTTCTGCGTGCGCCGGTCCCCGGTACGGCGATGTGGCGGACCGCATCCCGGCGCTGGAGGCTGCGGAAGGCCGGATTTACTTCTACCAGCCCGTGACGTCCAACGGCGGCAAGGTCGCGCAGCCCGCGATCCTGGTCGACGGCCGCAAGGTCGGTCGCTCCAAATCCGGTCGTTTCTTCTTCGTGGACCGCGCGCCCGGCGAGGTGGAAGTGATCACCGCCACTGACCGCAAGGAGCGCAAGGACGCGCTCAAGGTTCCGCTGGCCGCCGGGCAGACCCAATACGTGCGCGTCGATATTGCGGGCGGCAGGCAGGTCCTGAGATTGGAGGGCTCCGCTGACGTAGCCGTGCAGGCGATGTCTGACCTGCGCTATTGGGGTGCGGGACGCCGCGAGCGCGAGCCGCTGCGCTATGAGTAAAATTACAATATGTAGTGTTTAAATTCATTCACATACTTTCGCGCCTGGACCCATCATGTTGGGTGGCCAGCGGGATCGGCAAATCGGAGAAGACGGAATGAAGCGCAGGTTCAAGATGGTGGCTGCCGCCGTGCTGGGCGCGGCCTTGTTGGCAGGTTGCGGCGGACCCCGGTACAAGGACGTCGCCAGCACCATCCCCATGATGGTGCCGGAAACGGGGCGGATCTACTTCTACCAGCCGCCGGCGCCGGTTGGCGTGGTGTCGGCCCAGCCATACCTGCGCGTGAACGGCGTCAAGGTCGGCCGTTCCAAGCCGGGCAGCTTCTTTTACGTGAACCGGCCTGCCGGCCAGTACGTGGTCGACACCTTGCGCGACGACGAACAACTGTCGTTCACGCTGGCCCCGGGCCAGACCCGTTACGTGCGCTTGAGCATCGAAGGCGTGAGCGGCAATTCGTCCAATGTGGGTCGCCAGGACATGCGCCTGGAAGACTCGGAGGCGACCGCCCAACAGGAAATGGGACCGCTGAAGTACTGGGGCGCGGGTTCGCGCGAACGCGTCAAGCTGCGTCCCTGATCCGGAGCACGTTGCAGGAAAGGGCGCGCCACGGGCGCGCCCTTGTCGTTTTCAGCCCCGGTCCAGGCCGACTTCCTGCAGCACCGTCGTGGCGATCTCCTCGATCGATTTGGTGGTGCTGGACAGCCAGGAAATGCCCTCGCGGCGCATCATGCGTTCGGCCTCGGCCACTTCGTAGCGGCATTGCTCCAGCTGCGCGTAGCGGCTGTTGGGGCGGCGCTCGTTGCGGACTTCGGCCAGGCGCTCGGGCTGGATCGACAGGCCGAACAGCTTGCCGCGGTGCGGGGCGATGGTCGAGGGCAGGGTGCCGCGCTCGAAATCGTCCGGCGTCAGCGGGAAGTTGGCCGCCTTGATGGCGTATTGCATGGCCAGGTACAGGCTGGTGGGCGTCTTGCCGCAGCGCGATACGCCAACCAGGATCACGTCCGCCTGGTCCAGCTGGTTGACGAACTGGCCGTCGTCATGCGCCAGGCTGAAGTTGATGGCGTCGATGCGGTTGCGGTATTTTTCCGAATTGGCCTGCATGTGCGAGCGGCCGATGGAATGGCTGGACTTCAGGCCCAGCGCCTGCTCGATGTGGCTGACGAAAGTGCCAAACAGGTCCAGGAAAACGCCGTTCGCCTGGCGAACGCGTGCCAGGATATCCGGATTGACCAGGGTGCTGAACACGATCGGGGGAACACCGGCCTCCTGGGCGCTGCGATCGATGCGCATGGCCACTTCCGCGGCCTTTTCCAGCGTGTCGACAAAGGGCAGGCGGACAGGCTTGAAATTGACCTCTTCAAACTGCGAAAGCACTGACTGGCTGAAGGTTTCTGCGGTGATGCCGGTACTGTCGGAAACGATGTATACCGTGCGTACGATCGGGGTAGATGTCATGTGTAAAAAATTCCAACCAGGCAGATGGCCGGACGCACTCCACCGAGTACAATCAGGCCCCTATAAGTCACCCCAAGGGCGGTCCAAGGCCAGTTTGGTCAGCGCGTAAATCGGGGCTGTGATCCAGCTTTCCGACGCATTGACCAAACTCGCTTTCATTCCATTGTAAAAGGTGACTTCAATGTCGTACGTTGTTTTGTTCGAGCAGCTCCGCATGACGGACGTGGACTCGGTAGGAGGCAAGAACGCATCACTAGGTGAAATGATCAGCCAGCTGTCTGGCGCGGGTGTCCGCGTGCCGGGCGGCTTTGCCACGACCGCTGATGCTTTCCGCGACTTCCTCCAGGCCTCCGGCCTGGACAAGCGCATCGCCGAACGCCTGACCACGCTGAACCCCGAAGACGTGCGCGAACTGGCCAACGCCGGCTCGCAGATCCGTCAATGGATCATCGACGCGCCGTTCTCGCCCGAGTTCGAATCGCAGATCCGTACCGCCTTTGCCAAGCTCGACGCTGATGGCAAGGGCTCGTTCGCCGTGCGCTCCTCCGCCACCGCCGAAGACCTGCCCGACGCTTCGTTCGCCGGCCAGCAGGAAACCTTCCTGAACGTCGTCGGCATCGACGACGTGCTGGACAAGATCCGCCACGTGTTCGCGTCGCTGTACAACGACCGCGCCATTTCCTATCGCGTGCACAAGGGCTACGCCCACGCCGACGTCGCGCTGTCGGCCGGCATCCAGCGCATGGTGCGTTCCGACAAGGGCAGCGCCGGCGTCATGTTCACCATCGACACGGAATCGGGCTTCCAGGACGTGGTCTTCATCACCTCGTCCTACGGCCTGGGCGAAACGGTGGTGCAGGGCGCGGTCAACCCCGACGAGTTCTACGTCTTCAAGCCGACGCTGGCCCAGGGCCACTACCCGATCGTGGGTCGTCGCATCGGCTCCAAGCTGATCAAGATGGAGTTCGATCCCGAGCGTCCCGAAGGCCGCGCCGTGCGCACGGTCGACGTGCCGGTGTCCGAGCGCAACCGCTATTCGCTGACCGACGACGAGGTCAACGAGCTGGCTCGCTACGCCGTCATCATTGAAAAGCACTACGGCCGCCCGATGGACATCGAGTGGGGCCGCGACGGCATCGACGGCAAGATCTACATCCTGCAGGCGCGTCCGGAAACGGTGAAGTCGCAGCAGGGCGCCAACGACGTGCAGCAGCGCTACCGCCTGAAGGCCACCGGCCAGGTCCTGATCACCGGCCGCGCGATCGGCCAGAAGATCGGCGCGGGTCCGGTGCGCGTGGTCGGCGACATCTCCGACATGGACAAGGTCCAGCCCGGCGACGTTCTGGTCACCGACATGACGGATCCCAACTGGGAGCCCGTGATGAAGCGCGCCTCGGCCATCGTCACCAACCGCGGCGGCCGCACCTGCCACGCGGCGATCATCGCGCGCGAGCTGGGCATTCCGGCAGTCGTGGGCTGCGGCAACGCGACCGACCTGCTCAAGGAAGGCCAGGCCGTGACCGTGTCTTGCGCCGAGGGCGACGAAGGCCGCATCTATGACGGCCTGATCGAAACCGAAGTGGAAGAAGTGCGTCGCGGCGACATGCCCCCCATCGATCTGAAGATCATGATGAACGTGGGCAACCCGCAGCTGGCTTTCGACTTCGCCCAGATCCCCAACGGCGGCGTGGGCCTGGCCCGCCTGGAATTCATCATCAACAACAACATCGGCATCCACCCCAAGGCGGTGCTGGACTACCCGAACGTTGATGGCGAACTGAAGAAGGCCGTGGAATCGGCCGCCCGCGGCCATGCCAGCCCGCGCGCCTTCTTCGTCGAGAAGATGGCCGAAGGCGTGGCGACCATCGCCGCCGCCTTCTACCCCAAGCCCGTCATCGTGCGCATGTCGGACTTCAAGTCCAACGAGTACCGCAAGCTGGTCGGCGGTTCGCGCTACGAGCCCGAGGAAGAAAACCCCATGCTGGGCTTCCGCGGCGCGTCGCGCTACATCGCCGAGGACTTCGCCGAGTGCTTCCGCATGGAATGCGAAGCGCTCAAGAAGGTGCGCGATGAAATGGGCCTGACCAACGTCGAGATCATGGTGCCCTTCGTCCGCACCCTGGGCCAGGCGGCCAAGGTCGTGGACCTGCTGGCCAAGCACGGCCTGGCGCGCGGCGAAAACGGCCTGAAGCTCATCATGATGTGCGAAGTGCCGTCCAACGCCATCCTGGCCGACGAATTCCTGCAGTACTTCGACGGCTTCTCGATCGGTTCGAACGACATGACCCAGCTGACGCTGGGCCTGGATCGCGATTCGGGCATGGAGCTGCTGGCCGCCGACTTTGACGAACGCGACGAGGCCGTGAAGTTCATGCTGCGCCGCGCGATCAAGGCTTGCCTGGCCGCCAACAAGTACGTGGGCATCTGCGGCCAAGGCCCCAGCGATCACCCGGACTTCGCGCAATGGCTGAAGGAAGAGGGCATCCTGTCGATGTCGCTCAACCCGGACACCGTTGTCGATACCTGGCAGCGCCTGGCCAAGAGCTGATCGGTTTGCCGATGTGAAAACCCCGCGCCTGCAAGGGCGCGGGGTTTTTTTTATGCGTGCAGGCGGGAAAGGGCTACGCCGCCAGCGCTTCGCGCGCAATCAGTTCGCGCTTGCGGTCTATGCCCCAGCGGTAGCCAGCCAGCGAGCCATCCGTGCGCACCACCCGGTGGCAGGGAATGGCCAGCGCGATGTTGTTGGTGGCGCAGGCGCGGGCCACGGCGCGCACGGCGCGTGGGGAGCCGATGCGTTCGGCGATGTCGGTATAGGTGGCGGTTTCACCCACGGGGATCTCGCGCAGGGCTTGCCATACCTGGCGCTGGAAGGCCGTGCCGCGTACGTCCAGGGGCAGGTCCAGGCCGCGAGAGGGGTCTTCGACGAAGCCCACCACGGCCGCCACCCAGCCTTCGAATTGCGCGTCCGCGCCGATCAGGCGGGCGGCCTTGAAGCGGTCCTGCAGGTTGCGCACCAATTGTTCCGGGTCTTCGTGCAGCGCGATTTCGCAGATGCCGGTATCGCTCGCCGCCACCAGCAGCGCGCCCAGGGAGCATTGCGCCACCGCGAAGCGGATATCCACGCCCTCGCCACTCTTGCGAAAGGCGGTGGGCGTCATGCCCAGGATGGCGGGAGCGGCTTCGTAGAAGCGGCCGCTGGAATTGAAGCCGGCGTCGTACATGGCGTCCGTGACGCTCGCGCTCTGCTTCAGATGCTGGCGGGCGCGGCTGGCGCGCAGGGCGTCGGCGTAGGCCTTGGGGGTGATGCCGGTGGCCGCCTTGAAGACGCGGTGGAAATGGAAGCGGCTCATGCCGGCCTGTTCGGCCAGGGTGGACAGATCCGGCGGCTGCTCGGCTTCCAGGGCGCGGCAGGCGCGCTCGATGGCGGCGGCGTGCTGTTTGCTCAGGGCGGCGGCTTGGTTCATGAAAAAGCTCCTGTTGCGCGTGGATTCGCGCGCTTGGACCCATCGTCTCAAAAGCCTTCCGCCGCCGCACTCCGTATATTGCGCGGTGGCCGCGCGGGGCGCTACGCGGGTGCGTAGGCGTCCAGAAAGCGCCGCAGGAGGCCGCCCGCGACGGGCGTGGCGCGGACATTGGCGGACAGCCCCGGGACGTCGAGATTTTCAGCCGCATAGCGGCGGCCGAAGCGTTCCAGATGGGCGCGGATGAAGTCAGGGCCAAATTCGGGATGGAACTGGGTCGAGAACACGTTGCGGCCGATGCGGATCATCTGGTGTTCGTCCAGGTCCGAGCGCGCCAGCACGGCGGCGCCAGGCGGCGGCTGCAGCACGGTCTGCGCATGCAGCATCTGGGCGGGGAAGGTGGACGGCAGTCCGGCCAGCAGCTTGTCGCCGGCCGCGGGCGGCAGCAGTTCCACGGTCTGGGTGCCGACTTCGCGCCCGGCGGGGTTGTAGCCGACCTTGCCGCCCAGCGCGTAGGCCAGCAACTGATGGCCGTAGCAGACGCCGAACATGGGCAGGCCGGCTGCGGCGGCTTCGCGCAGCCAGGCGGCGGTGTCCTCGCTCCAGGGTTCCTTGTCGGTCACCATGGCGGGCGAACCCGTGATCAGCGCGGCGCGATAACGGGCGGGAGCCTGCGGCCGCTTGCCTTCATGGACGGGCACGATTTCCATGGCCTCGGCGGTCAGGCCGGCGGCCTGCGCGAGTTGTTCGGCATAGCCGCCGAACTGGCTTTTGAGCGTGTCGTCCGGATCGCCGGTGTGCAGGATCAGGACGGGGAGAGCGGTGGGTATTGCAGCGGTCATTGGGGGCTTGTGCGTAAAGGATGCGGGCGCCGGGTTCCAGGGGGAGATCCACCGCCAGCGCACATCATAATCCAGCCCTCCGATCCGTGATGAAAGGCGCTTTTCCGTTCCGTCCCGGAAATACGTACAATTCCGCTCAGAGACTCATCCTTTCGGGCGAACGAAGACTATGTGGATTTGGCTGGGATTGGCTGCGCTGGCCCTGATCGGGGAATTGGCGACCGGCACTTTCTATCTGCTGCTGGTGGCCCTGGGGCTGGCGGCGGGGGGCGTGGCCGCATGGTTCGGCACAGGCCTGGAATGGCAACTGGTAGGCTGCGGCATCGTGCTGCTGCTGGGTTTGCTGGTGCTGCGCAAGACCCGCGTGCTGAAAAAGCGCGAGGTCGATTCCGCCCGCAACGCCGACGTCAACCTGGACATCGGCCAGACGGTGTCGGTAGAAGCCTGGTCCGACCAGGGCACCGCGCGCGTCTGGTACCGCGGCGCGCACTGGCAGGCAGAGCTGGCCCAGGGCCAGCCGCCTGTGGCCGGAGAACAAACCATCATCGAAATGCGCGGCTCGATCCTGGTGCTGGCCCCCAGGGGCGTGCCGGGTTCGGTCTGACGAAGGCCATCCCGCCGCGGGCGGGACCGGCTGCGGGCGTCCGCAAGGTCCGGACGTTTCCCGCATATGTATTTACCAGAAGGAGAGGCTCCGAATCATGATGATCGATACATCCACCATCGTCCTGCTCGTCATCGTCGCGCTGGCGATACTGATAGTCATCAAGGCGATCGCCATCGTGCCTCAGCAGCACGCCTGGGTGGTCGAGCGCCTGGGCAAGTTCGACCGGGTCCTGTCGCCCGGCGCGGGCTTCGTCATTCCGTTCATCGAGCGCGTGTCGTACAAGCACTCGCTCAAGGAAATCCCGCTGGACGTGCCCAGCCAGGTCTGCATCACGCGCGACAACACGCAGCTGCAGGTCGACGGCGTGCTGTATTTCCAGGTGACCGATCCGATGCGCGCGTCGTATGGCTCGTCGAACTACATCTCGGCCATCACCCAGCTGGCGCAGACGACCCTGCGTTCGGTCATCGGCAAGATGGAACTGGACCGCACCTTCGAAGAGCGCGACTCCATCAACAGCAACATCGTCTCTTCGCTGGACGAGGCGGCGCTGAACTGGGGCGTGAAGGTGCTGCGCTACGAGATCAAGGACTTGACGCCGCCCAACGAGATCCTGCGCGCGATGCAGGCGCAGATCACCGCCGAACGTGAAAAGCGCGCGCTGATCGCGGCCTCGGAAGGCCGCCGCCAGGAACAGATCAATATCGCCACCGGCGAGCGCGAAGCCGCCATCGCCCGTTCCGAAGGCGAGAAGCAGGCCCAGATCAACCAGGCCCAGGGCGAGGCCGCCGCGGTGCTGGCGATCGCCGAGGCCACCGCCAAGGCCATCACCCAGGTGGCGGACTCCGTGCGCCAGCCGGGCGGCATGGAAGCGGTGAACCTGAAGGTGGCCGAGCGCTACGTCGAGGCCTTCGGCAATGTCGCCAAGGAAGGCAACACCTTGATCCTGCCGGCGAATCTGGCGGATGTGGGCGGCATGATCGCCTCCGCCATGACCATCGTGAAGTCCACCCGCAACAGCTGATAACCGCGCCTGGCGGCGCCTGACGATGATCGCTCCCGTTAACTTGCTTTTGATAGCAGCATTGGCGGGAGTGCTTGCGCTGTGCGTGCTGGGGTCGCTGGCCCGCAGCGGCATGGCGGGCATCAAGGAGGCGATACGCGCCAACCTGCTGACGCTGGCGGCTTTCGGGCTTTACGCCTTCCAGGTCACCGAGGCGCCGCTGTGGGTGTCGGTGATGGCGGCGAACACCGCCGTTGCCCTGGCGCTTTGCGCCTATTACACGGGATTGCGCCGGCTGGTCGGCCTGACCGTGCCCAAGCGTCTCATGGCGCTGGCTTCCTGTACGGCGCTGCTGGCGCTGGCGTACTACACCTATATCGATCCCCAGGTCGGGCCGCGCATGGTGGTCATGTCCTGGCTGATGTTCGGGTTCATGGTGGCCATCGCCATGACGGTCAAGCGCGGCATGCCGATGAACCGGTCGCGCTACAGCTACCATTTCGTGCGCGTGGTGGCCCTGATCTCCGCGCTGGTGTGCGCAACGCGGGCCGTCGTCTACATGTTCGACATCGCCATCGCGCAGGCCCTGCTGCTGCCTACGGCATGGAACGTCGCGTTCATGACGCTGGGCGTGCTGACGATGCCATGCCTGACCCTGGGCACCATCATGATCATCCACGACCGCATGCTGGCCGACCGCGAACAGGAGGCCAGCACCGACTTCCTGACGGGCCTGATGTCGCGCAAGGCGTGGTGGCTGCAGGCCGAGCGCTATTGCGCCCAGGCGCTGCGCACGCGGCGGCCGCTGACGCTGCTGTTGCTGGATATCGACTATTTCAAGCGCATCAACGATACCCATGGCCACGCGGCCGGGGATGCGGTGCTGCGCCATTTCGGCCTGCTGGCGACCGCCACGCTGCGCACTGGCGACCACGTCGGGCGCGTCGGCGGCGAGGAGTTCGCGGTGCTGTTTCCGGACATGCGCAGCGATGCAGTGATGGATGTGGCGGAGCGGCTGCTGGATTCGGTGCGGCGCACGCCCTGTGCGCACGGCGGCAGCACCATTTCCTATACGTTCAGCGCCGGAGTCGCGGACTGGATGCCCGGCGAGAGCCTGCAGGCGTTTTTCGAGCGGACCGACCGCAAGTTGTATGCGTCCAAGTCGGCCGGGCGCAACCGCATCACGGGACCGGGGCAGGAGGCCGAGCGCCAGACGCTGCCCGAGGCCGCCTGATCAGTCGTCCTTGCCCTTGCGCGGGGCGCGGGTGTCGTGCTTCATCATGCGCTCTTTCTCGCGCTGCCAGTCTTTCTCGCGCGCGGTATCGCGCTTGTCGAACAGCTTCTTGCCGCGGCCCAGCGCGAAGTCCAGCTTGATGCGCCCGTTCTTGTAGTGCAGGTTGAGCGGCACCAGCGTGTAGCCGCGTTGCTCGACCTTGCCGATGAGCTTGCTGATTTCCTCGGCCTTGAGCAGCAGCTTGCGCGTGCGCATGGCGTCGGGGTGGATATGGGTGGAGGCCGTGGGCAGGGGGCTGACGTGCATGCCCAGCAGGTAGAGCTCGCCGTCGCGCACGATGACGTAGCTTTCCTTGAGCTGCACGCGGCCATCGCGGATCGCCTTGACTTCCCAGCCTTGCAGCACCAGGCCGGCCTCGTAGCGGTCTTCGATGAAATAGTCGTGCGTGGCCTTGCGATTGTCGATAATGCTCATAAAGCCCTTGTGCCTGGGTGCCGCGGGCCCGCGCTAGGCGTATTTTGGCCCCAGGTCGTGTTGTGCCGGTAAAATCGTGCCATTCTAGCCATTTGCGATAGTCGATGCACAAAGTACAACGATCCGTCCTGGTGCCTTACAGCGCCGCCCAGATGTTCGATCTGGTCGCCGACGTGGAGAAGTACCCCGAGTTCATGCCCTGGTGCGGCGGCGCCGAGGTGCAGACCCGCGACGAGCACGGCATGCAGGCCTCCATCCTGATCAGCTTCGCGGGCATGAAGCAGCGCTTCACCACCCGCAACACCCATGCCTATCCCGACCGGATCGACCTGGAACTGGTCGACGGCCCGTTCTCCAGCCTGGTCGGGCACTGGGAGTTCCAGCCGCTGGCCGAGGACGCCTGCAAGGTCCTGTTCACCATGGAGTACGCGTTTTCCAACCGCGCGCTGGAAATGGTGGTGGGCCCGGTGTTCAACCGCATCGCCACCAGCTTCATCGATTCCTTCACCAAGCGCGCGCAGGCCAAGTATGGCGAATGAGCCGTCCGCGGCGCAGATCGGCGTCAGCGTTTGTTATGCCCTGCCGGGCCATGTCTGGCTGCGTGAATTGCGCCTGCCCGACGGCGCCACGGTGGCCGACGCGCTCGCGGCCAGCGGCTTTGCCCAGGCTTTTCCGGTGGTGCAGCCCTGGAGCCGGGGCGTGGGTATTTTCGGACGCGCCACCGAGCCGCAGGCCAGGCTGGCCGATGGCGACCGGGTGGAAATCTACCGCGGCCTGAGTTTCGATCCCAAGGAATCGCGGCGCCGCCGCGCCGAACACCGCCGCGCCAAGACGGCCAAGAACGGCAGGGTGCGCCCGGCCGGGCTGCTGTAGGGAAGCGCTCCGAGGGGGGGCGCGCCGCCCCGCACAATGTCGCAAATAGGACAAATTCCTTTGCCGCTTCCGGCGTAACATAGGCACCGTCACGCATTTACGTTTACGTCAACGTCATGTCAAAATCGACGAGCTGGCGTTCACGAGACGGCAGCAACGCCAACAGACAATATTCAGTACAACAGGAGACAGGCTGTGGACTTGGAACTGACCGACGAGCAACGCGCTTTTGCGCAGGCGGCGCGCGACTACGCCGAGGGCGAACTGGCGCCCAACGCGGCGCGCTGGGACGCCGAAGGCATCTTCCCGCGCGAGGCCTTCGCCCGTGCGGGCGAAATGGGTTTTTGCGCCATCTATGCCAGCGAGGACATCGGCGGGCTGGGCCTGCCGCGCCTGGATGCCACCCTGGTGTTCGAGGAAATGGCGGCGGTCGACCCGTCGACCACGGCCTTTCTCACGATCCACAACATGGCCACCTGGATGGTCGGCAAGTGGGGCCAGCCCGCGCTGCGCGAAGCCTGGGGGCCGTTGCTGGCCAGCGGCCAGAAGTTGGCGTCCTATTGCCTGACCGAGCCGGGCGCCGGTTCGGACGCCGCATCGCTGTCGACCCGGGCGCAGCGCCAGGGCGATGACTACATCGTCAACGGCGCCAAGGCCTTCATTTCGGGCGGCGGCGACACAGACCTGCTGGTGGTCATGGCGCGCACCGGCGGCGAGGGCGCGGGCGGCATCAGCGCGTTCGCCATTCCGGCCGACAGCGAGGGCATAGGCTATGGCCGCAAGGAAGAGAAGATGGGCTGGAACAGCCAGTCCACGCGCCCCATCACCTTCGAGAACGTGCGCGTGCCGGCGGCCAACATGCTGGGCCAGGAGGGCGAGGGCTTCAAGATCGCCATGAAGGGCCTGGACGGCGGACGCATCAACATCGGCACCTGCTCGGTGGGCGCGGCGCAAGGCGCGCTGGACGCCGCCCGGCGCTACATGGACGAACGGCGGCAGTTCAACCGCCGCCTGGCCGAGTTCCAGGCGCTGCAATTCAAGCTGGCCGACATGGCGACGCACCTGGTGGCGGCGCGCCAGATGGTGCGCCTGGCGGCCTGCAAGCTGGATGCGGGGGCGCCGGACGCGGCGACCTACTGCGCCATGGCCAAGCGCTTCGCCACCGACATGGGTTTCCAGATCTGCCTGGACGCGCAACAGATCCACGGCGGCTACGGATACCTGCGGGACTATCCCTTGGAGCGTCTGGTGCGCGATACTCGCGTTCATCAGATTCTGGAGGGGACCAACGAGATCATGCGCGTGATCATCGCCCGCCAATTGTTGGAAAAAGGAGCCGACATAAGATGAATGCACCGGTGCTGTTCGAAGAAAAAACCGCTGCCAATGGAGTACGGTTCGGGATCGCGACGCTGAATTCGCCGCAGACCCTGAACGGCCTGTCGCTGGAAATGGTGGACCTGCTGGCCGAACGGCTGGACGCCTGGGCCCGCGATCCCGGCGTGGCCCTGGTGGTCCTGCAGGGTGCGGGCGACAAGGCCTTCTGCGCGGGCGGAGACCTGCATGGCCTGTACCGCAGCATGACGGAAAACGCCGGCAAGCCGGGCTGGAACAACGCCTACGCGCGCCGCTTCTTCGAGCACGAGTACCGGCTGGACTACCGCATCCACACCTATCCCAAGCCGGTGCTGTGCTGGGGCCATGGCATCGTCATGGGCGGCGGCATCGGCCTGATGATGGGCGCCAGCCACCGCGTGGTCAGCGAGACCTCGCGCCTGGCGATGCCGGAGGTCACGATCGGCCTGTTTCCGGACGTGGGCGGCAGCTGGCTGCTGAACCGCATGTCAGGCAGGATCGGACTGTTCCTGGCCTTGACCGGCGCGCAGCTGGGTACGTCGGACGCTTTCTTCGCGGGCCTGGCGGACTTCCGCCTGGATCACGCGGATTGGCCCAAGCTGCTGGCTTCGCTGGAAGAGCAGCCCTGGGCCGGCCAGGCGGCCGGCGCGGCGGAGGATGCCATTCCTCCGCGCGCGATCAACGACGGCCTGCTGCGCCGCGCCCTGACGGCGCTGGAGCCCAAGACGCCGCTGGCGCCGGGCAACTTGCGGCAGCACTCGTTCCTGATCAACAGCCTGTGCAGCGGCAATCGCCTGGACGACATCTACGAAGAACTGGCCGCGCTGAAGGACCACGAGGATCCGTGGCTGGCGCGCGCGGCGCAGACGATGCTGGCCGGCTCGCCCGGATCGGTGCGCCTGTCGTTCGCGCTGCAGCAGCGGCTGCGCCTGCGCTCGCTGGACGACGTTTTCCGTGCCGAGTACATCGCGGCGCTGGCCTGCACCGCCCATGGCGATTTCGCCGAGGGCATCCGCGCCTTGCTGATCGACAAGGACAAGAAGCCGCGCTGGAATCCCGCCGTCATCGACATGGCGACCGACGCCTGGGTGCAGAAATTCTTTGACGAACCCTGGCCCGAGGGCGAGCCCCACCCGTTGGCGGACCTGGGCCAGGAAGGCCGCTAGGCGCCACGCGGCGGCGGACCGGCCGCCGCCCGCCGGCGCGGCAACGCTAGTACCACGATGGTTTCACACCTATAGCAATAGCAACAGGAGACAAGACATCATGAGCAGCATCGCGTTTATCGGTTTGGGCAATATGGGCGCGCCCATGGCATTGAATCTGGTCAAGGCCGGACATAGCGTGACGGTTTTCGATCTGGTGCCGGCAGCGGTGAAGACCCTGACGGACGCCGGCGCCCGCGCCGCCGCGTCCGCTTCGGAAGCCGTCAAGGGCGCCGAGGTGGTGGTTTCGATGCTGCCCGCCAGCAAGCACGTCGAAGGGCTGTACCTGGGCGAGGACCTGCTGGGCAAGATCCCGTCCAGCGCGCTGGTCATCGAATGCAGCACCATCGCGCCGGACTCGGCGCGTAAGGTGGCGCAGGCGGCCGAGGTGCGCGGCATCGCCATGATCGACGCGCCGGTGTCCGGCGGCACGGGTGGCGCAGCAGCCGGCACGCTGACCTTCATCGTCGGCGGCCAGGCCGCGGCGCTGGAGCGCGCCCGTCCGGTGCTGGAAAAAATGGGCAAGAACATTTTCCACGCAGGCCCGGCCGGCGCCGGCCAGGTGGCCAAGATCTGCAACAACATGCTGTTGGGCATCCTGATGGCGGGCACCTCCGAAGCCCTGGCCCTGGGCGTGGCCAACGGGCTGGATCCCAAGGTGCTGTCGGACATCATCGCCAAGAGCTCCGGGCGCAACTGGGCCACGGAACTCTACAACCCCTGGCCCGGCGTGATGGAGCACGCGCCGGCCTCCAAGGGCTACGCCGGCGGCTTCGGCGTGGACCTGATGCTCAAGGACCTGGGCCTGGCGGCCGAGGCCGCCCTGTCGGCGCGCGCCTCGATCCCGCTGGGCGAGCTGGCGCGCAACCTGTATTCGCTGCATAGCTCCGGCGGTTCGGGCAAGCTGGACTTCTCCAGCATCGTCAACCTGGTCAAGCGCGAGCAGGACTGACATGGCGTCATCGCAAGCGCCGCTGGACCCGGCCGCCAGGGTCCAGGAGAGCTTCGCCCGGCAAAGCATCATGACATTGCTGGGTGCGCAACTGGACGTGGTCGAGCCGGGCAGGGTGGACATCGTGCTGCCTTACCGAGCCGACCTGTGCCAGCAGAACGGCTTTCTGCACGCCGGCATTTCCACGACCATCGCCGACAGCGCCGGCGGCTATGCCGCCTACACGCTGTTTGGGCCTGGCGAGGACGTGCTGACCTCGGAGTTCAAGATGAACTTCCTGGCGCCCGCCAAGGGTAGCCGCTACGTGGCCAGCGGCCGCGTGGTCAAGCCGGGCAAGCGCCTGTCCGTCTGCCAGGTCGAGGTGCATGCGTACGACGGCGAGCAAGCCACGCTTTGCGTGATAGGCTTGCTTACCGCGGTGCGCGTGACGCCGCGCTGAATCCCGCGCGTGGCGGGTCCTGCGCAAGCCGGACCCGCCACGCGTTCATCGCGCGGCGCATGGGTTTCTGGCAATGCCTTCAAAAGAACATCATCGGATTTTCCGCAGCAACTGGCTGCGCGCGGCCGTCCTGGGCGCCAACGACGGGATCGTGTCCACCGCCAGCCTTATTACCGGCGTGGCGGCGGCCCAGGTCACGCATGACGCCATCCTGACCTCGGGCGTGGCCGGACTGGTGGCGGGGGCGCTGTCGATGGCGGCGGGCGAATACGTGTCGGTGCGGTCGCAGGCCGATACCGAGGCCGCCGACCTGCGCATGGAGCAGCGCTCGCTCAAGCGCAATTCCGGCGAGGAACTGGCCGAACTGATCGACATCTACGTGGCGCGCGGCCTGACCCGCGACCTGGCCGAGCAGGTGGCGCGGCAATTGACCAGCCACGATGCGCTGGACGCGCATGCCCGCGACGAGCTGGGTATCTCCATCCATAACCGCGCCCGTCCGGTGCAGGCCGCGGTGGCGTCCGCGGCCTCGTTTGCGGGCGGCGCGGCCTTGCCGCTGGCCGTGGCGGCGACAGCGCCTTTGCCGCAATTGATTGTGTGGGTCATCGGCGCATCGGTCGCCTGTCTGGCCGGCCTGGGCGCTCTGGCTGCGGGCGCGGGCGGCGCGCCCAAGGGGCCGGCCGCGTTGCGGGTGACGATCCTGGGCGGCCTGGCGATGGCGGTGACGGCGGGGGTGGGCGCGCTGTTCGGCGTGGCGGTGTAAGGGCCGGCTTGGGAGCGTCCGGCCCGGCGCAACCGCGCCGGCTCAGGCGCGGCGGCCTTTGGTTTACGGCGTGATGGAGTAGGGCAGCGCAGCGGCCGCAATGCGCGGACCGTCCACGGCGCCCAGCCGCAGGTCGCCTTCCGGCAAGGCTGCCAGCGTGGTTTCGAATAGCACCGAAACGGCGCCTTGCGCGGCGGCCGCGTCCACGATCCGTCCGGTGGGTTCGCCGGGCTGGCTGGCGTCATAGACATCCATGCCGGCCAGCGCCTGGCCTTGGATTGCGGCGTCGGCAATGGTGCCGTATGCCATGCGCCGCTTGACCGTGCCGCGGTAGTGGCTGCGCGCCACCACTTCCTGGCCCGGATAACAGCCTTTGGTGAAACTGACGCCCTGGATCAGGTCCAGGTTGACCGTTTGCGGGATGAAGACGTCCTGCGTGGCCGCGGTGATCCACGGAATGCCTGCGGCCAGGTCGGCGGCGTGCCATTGCGCGGCCGGCGCCAGGCCCAGCGCGCCTGCCAGCGCGGCGGACTGTTCCAGTTGTTCGTCGGACGCGATCCACCACCAGCGCAGGCGCGCGTCGGCGGACGGCGCGGCGATCCAGGTGCCGGACGGCAGATCGGCGCGCTGCCAGGGTTCGCGCGGCAGCTCGCCGGCGGCGGCTTCCAGCGCGGCCACGTCCGTGGCCGAAGCCGTCACGCCCGCCACATGCAGCGGCGTGGCGGCGAGCTTGGCCTTGGCGCGCAGCACGAACATCGACAGGCGCTTGAGCAGCGCCTGCGCCAGATCCTGGCGCACCAGGCCATAGAGCTGGGGCGCGTCGTCCGCGCCGGGGGCGGCGCGCCACATCACCAGGGTGGCCAGCAGGCGGCCCTTGGCGGTGCAGTAGCCGGCCAGGCGGGCGGCGTCCCGGGGCAGGCCGGTGACGTCCTGCGTGAGCTGGCCGTGCAGGAAGCCGAGGGCGTCCGCGCCGGATGCGGCAAAGACCAGGAAGTCGTCCAGCGGCGCAATTTGCGCGCAACCTTCCGCGCGGACGGGAATCGAAGAATGGAAAGCGTGCATGGAGGCGGTGTTATCGCGTCATCAAAGTGCTGATGATAGCCGTGTTCCCCTCCGGGCTGGGCCATGTCCCCGCGGCGCGCAGGGCCGCGCGCTACGTTCCGCCCCTCTTTAGCCGCAACAGGTCCGCGCGATCAATTAAACTTCCGACACTTATGAAGAAGCGACTCTTTTTTTTCGTCCTGTGGTTTTTCCTGTTGATCGCGCTGGCTGCCGCCGCAGCCGTGGGCGGCGCCTGGTATTGGGCGCACAAGCCCATGCAGCTGAAGGCCGACAGGATAGATTTCGTGGTGGATCCGGGCAGCAGCCCGCGCACGGTGGCGCGGGTGCTCAACGATGCCGGCGTGCCGGTCTGGGAGCCTGGCTTCATCTGGATGGCGCGCTTGTCCGAGCTCGACAAGCAGATGAAGGCGGGCGGCTACCAGGCCATCAACGGCGACTCGCCCTGGAAGTTGCTGGAACGCCTGGCGCGCGGCGACATGACGCAGCGGCAGATCACCTTCCTGGAGGGCTGGACCTACCGCCAGATCCGCCAGGCGCTGCGCGCGAATCCCGACGTCAAGCAGACGCTGGGCGAAACCACCGATGAAGAACTGATGGAACGCCTGGGCTCGGAAATCAAGCAGCCGGAAGGGCTGTTCTTCCCGGACACCTATATCTTCACGCCCGGCAGCACCGATTACGACCTGCTGCGCCGCGCCTACCAGGAAGGCCAGCGCATCCTGCAGGACACCTGGGCCAAGCGCCAGCCGGACCTGCCGGTGACCACGCCCTACGAGGCCCTGGTGCTCGCATCGATCGTTGAAAAGGAAACCGGCCATGGGCCGGATCGCCGCCGCGTGGCCGGCGTATTCACCAACCGGCTCAAGATCGGCATGCTGCTGCAGACCGATCCCACCGTGATCTACGGCATGGGCGACGCCTACCAGGGGCGCATCCGCAAGCGCGACCTGCAGACCGACACGCCCTGGAACACCTATACGCGTCCGGGCCTGCCGCCCACGCCGATCGCGGCGCCTGGCCGCGCGGCGCTGTTGGCCGCGGTGCAGCCGGAGCAGCACAAGTTCCTCTTTTTCGTTTCCCGCGGCAACGGCACCAGCGAGTTCTCGGTCAACCTGAACGAGCACAACCGCAACGTTTCCCGCTATATCCTGGGCCAGGGCCAAAGCCAGAATGCCGCGCCCGGCCCGGCTTCGAGCCGCGGCGCAGCGACTGGCAACCAGGCCAACGGCACGCCCGCAGCCGCGCCCAGCGCCAGCCCGGCGCCGGACGCCGCGCCCGAGCCGGATCAGGGACAGGCACAAGTACAAGGACAAGACCAATGACCACGCGCGGACGCTTTATCACGCTGGAAGGCGTGGACGGCGCGGGCAAGAGCACGCACACCGTCTGGATCGCCGATTTCCTGCGCGCGCAGGGGCTGGACGTGGTGTCCACCCGCGAACCCGGCGGCACGCCCTTGGGCGAGAAGTTGCGCGCCTTGCTGCTGACCGACCCCATGGGGCTGGACACCGAGACGCTCCTGATGTTCGCCGCACGCTGCGAACATCTGCACCAGGTCATCGAACCCGCGCTGGCGCGCGGCGCCTGGGTGGTCTGCGACCGCTACACCGATGCCACCTATGCCTACCAGGGCGGCGGGCGCGGCCTGGGCGCGGCGCGCGTGGCCGCGCTGGAAGCCTGGATGCAGGCGGGCCAGCCCGACCGCACCTGGCTCTTCGACGTGCCGCTGGAAGTGGCGCGCGCCCGGTTGGCCGACGCGCGCGAGCCGGACCGCTTCGAGCGCGAGGGCGCGGCCTTTTTCGAACGCACCCGCGAGGCCTACCACGCCCGCGCCGAGGCTGATCCGAAGCGCATCCGCATTGTCGATTCCACCCAATCCATTGCCCAGATCCGCACCGGCCTGGAGGCGGGACTGCGTGAATTGCTGGGGCAGGCGGCATGAACGCGACCCGCGCCGCCAAAGATGAGGACGCCACGGCTTCCAACGCGCCGCAGTTCCTGCCCTGGCAGGCCGAGACGGCGCGCAACTGGCTGGGCAACCGCGACCGCTTCGCCCACGCCTGGCTGATCCATGGGTTGGCCGGCATCGGCAAGCTGGACTTCGCGGTCGCCGCGGCGGCCAGCCTGCTGTGCGAAACCCCGGACAACGGCCTGGCCTGCGGCCGTTGCGCCGCCTGTGCCTGGTTCGCCAGCGGCAATCATCCCGACTTGCGCCGCATCCGGCCCGAAGCCGTGGCGGTGGAAGAGGGGGCGGACGCCGCCGAGCCCTCTGAGGACGCCGAACCTGCCACGGGCGCAGCCAAGCGCGCGCCGTCCAAGGAAATACGCATAGACCAGATCCGCTCCCTGGAGTCCTGGTTCAACACCGCCACGCACCGCGGCGGCTGGCGCGTGGCGCTGCTGTACCCGGCCCATGCGCTGAACGTGGTGTCGTCCAACGCCTTGCTCAAGGTGCTGGAAGAACCGCCGCCGCACACGGTGTTCCTGCTGGTCGCGGACGCGCCGGACCGCCTTTTGCCCACGCTGGTGTCGCGCTGTCGCCGCCTGCCGCTGCCGGCGCCCGACCCGGACACCGCGCTGCAATGGTTGCGCGAGCAAAACGTGGAACCGGCCCGCGAATGGCTGGCGGCCGCCGGCGGCGCGCCGCTGGCGGCGTTGAGGCTTGCCCAGTCTAACGAGGCCGCTTGTCCGCCCTGGCTGACCCAGCTGGTCGGGCCGCTGTCCAAGGGCCAGTCGCCCGACGTGGGCACGCTGGCCGAGGCCCTGGAAAAGGTGGCGGCCACTGAGTGGATCGACGCCTTGCAGCGCCTGTACACCGACCTGATGCTGGCCAGCGCGGGGGCGCCGTCGCGCTACTTCCCGGCCCTGGGCAGCGCGGTCGCGCAGGTTGCCGCGCGCATGAATCCGGCCAAGGTCGCCGAGGCCGCGCGCTGGCTGACGCGCCAGCGCGCGCTGGCCACCCATCCTTTGAACGCCAAGCTCTTCGCCCACGCGACCCTGCAGCGCGTGGTGCTATCCTGCCTGGCGTAAGCCCTTGATCCGGCGGCGCTTCGTCCGGCAAAGGGCGCAGCGCCGCGGCACTTGTATCCAGACTCATCATGTACGTCGATTCCCACTGCCATTTGAACTTCCCGGAACTGGCGGCCGACCTGCCGGCCATTCTTGACCGGATGGCCGCCAACCAGGTCACCCACGCGCTGGTCGTCAGCGTCAACATGCCGGAATGGCCGGGCCTGATGTCGCTGGTCGAACCGCAGGCC
The DNA here is from genome assembly GCF_902859735.1 of Achromobacter aegrifaciens. Taxonomy (GTDB): domain Bacteria; phylum Pseudomonadota; class Gammaproteobacteria; order Burkholderiales; family Burkholderiaceae_B; genus Achromobacter; species Achromobacter aegrifaciens. The sequence continues at coordinate 115,643 of NZ_CADIJY010000002.1, forward strand.
AATCTGTGGGCCTCGGTCGGCGTGCATCCCGATTACGAAGACACTCCGGATCCCACGCCCGAAGAGCTGGCGCGCCTGTCCGAGCATCCCAAGGTGGTGGCCATCGGCGAGACCGGGCTGGACTACTACCGCCTGTCCGAACCGCTGGACTGGCAGCGCGAGCGTTTTCGCCGCCACATCCGCGCCGCCCGCGACACGGGCCTGCCCCTGATCGTGCACACGCGCTCGTCCGCTGAGGACACCGTGCGCATGCTGCGGGAAGAGCGCGCGGCCGAGGTCGGCGGCGTGATGCATTGCTTTACCGAAAATTGGGAAGTGGCACAGGCTGCGCTGGACCAGAACTTCTATATTTCCCTGTCCGGCATCGTGACCTTCAAGAATGCGCAGATCGTGCATGAAGTGGCCGCCAAGGTGCCGCTGGACCGTTTGCTGATCGAAACCGATTCGCCGTATCTGGCGCCGGTGCCGTACCGCGGCAAGCTGAACGATCCGTCCAAGGTGATCCACGTGGCGGAGAAGATCGCGGATCTCAGGGGCATACCCGTGGCCGAAGTGGCGCGTGCATCAACCGAAAATTTCTTCCGTCTTTTCAATAAGATAAAGAAATAACCTAATCTAATTTATTTAAAGTGATTTATAGGAAATCCATGGCTGCCCGCAACGCTTCCGTCCAGAACGCCTTCTTGTCGTGTTGCCGTGGAGCGCTGCTGGCGCTGGCCGTGGGCATGGCGGTTCCCGCTGCGGCGCAGGCCGCCAATCCCGGCGATTGGTGGGTCTACGTCGCCAATGACTACCCGGACGACATCAAGGAACTGCTGGCGCGCGGCGAAGATCCCAACGTGCGCTACAAGAATGGCCAGCCCGCGCTGATGCGCGCGGTGGTGGACGGCGCCTGGAAGGTGTTCGACGTAATCGCCGCCGACAAGCGCACCGACGTCAACGCCGAGAACCCGGCGGGCGAGACGCCGCTGATGTACCTGGCCATCGCCGGCCAGACCGAACGCGCCAAGAAGCTGATCGCGCGCGGCGCCCAGGTCAACCGCCTGGGCTGGACGCCGCTGCATTACGCGGCCTCGAAGGGCCAGCTGGAAATGGCGCGCCTGCTGCTGGCGCACAAGGCCATGGTCAACGCGCCCGCGCCCAATGGCGAAACGCCGCTGATGATGGCGGCGCTGTCGGGCCGCAAGCCCATGGTGGACCTGCTGCTCAAGGCGGGGGCGGACGTGGGGTCGCGCGATACCAAGGGCCAGACCCCGGCCGATTGGGCCAGGACGGGCAAGTCCACGGCAGTGGCGGCGGAACTGGACAAGCTGATCGCGCAACAAGAAGAAACCCGCCGCAAGCTGCGGGCGGCGCGGCCGGCCGAAGAAGGCGCCGAGGCGGCGGGGACGACGACGGGCGCGGCAGCGGACACGCCGACCAGTCCGGAGCAGGGCGCGGCAGCCGCGCAGGCTCCCGCCGCAGAAAAGAAAGCCCCGGCCGCGTCTTCCGCGGTCCAGGGCGTTTCGGGCGTGAAGCTCAACAACTACGACGAGCCCGCCGCGCCCTGAGGCGCGGGCTTGCCCAAGGCCGGCCCGCAAGGGGCCGGCCCGATTCAGATCACGTAGTTCTTGTAGCGCTCGATGTAGTCGCGGGCGCTGCCGTTCAATTCGCGCACGCAGCGTTCGGCCTCGTCGCCGTCGCCGCGCACCATGGCGTCCAGCAGGGCGCGGTATTGCTTGATCCCCATCTCTGAGCGGCCCGGCAGCAGGGCCACGCGGCGCATCGACACGCGGGTGCGGTCGTAGATGCGTTCGATCATGTCGCTCAGCACCGGATTGCGCGCCAGTTCCTTGATGTGGTTGCGGAACTGCTCGATCGTGGCCACGTGCGCCTCGATGTCGCCGCTTTTCAGGCTTTGTTCGAAGGGCTCGCCCAGCAGGGCCTGCATCGCTTCCCAGTCGGCGGGCGTGGCGTTGGCCATGGCCAGCCGCACCGCCAGTCCGTCCAGGGCTTCGCGCACCTGATACAGGCGATAAGTGGTTTCCATGTCGACCAGGGCCACCACGGCGCCCTTGTTGGGCACCCGTTCCACCAGCGCGCGGTCTTCCAGCGTCGCCAGCACTTCGCGCGCCTTGGCGCGCGGGATGTCATAGGCCTGCGCCAGGTCTTCTTCCGGCACGCGGGTGCCGGGCAGCAAGGCCTGCGACGCAATGCGTTCCCGCATATCCAGTATGACTTCGTGGGTGGAGGCCGCCTTGCGTGTTTCGGGGGCGGCGGCGTCAGCAGAGGCAGTCGCGCGTTTAGTGGGCATGTAGGCACCTGGGTTGAGTGGGGCAAAGCATATCACAATTTGAACGCAAGATTGTGCACAATTTAGAATGCGTAGTTGTAAATCAGCATTGACACAATAAAACGCACAAGAATATAGTGGCTTCACTTCGTCGCCGTACCCACTCATCCAAGGAGCCCTGGGCAATGAAAGACGCCGCGCAGTCCCCTCAACTTCCCGGCCCGCAGTGCCAGGCGTATCTGGCCCGGCGCAATGCCGCGGTCGCGCTGGGCGTGGCCAATGGCCCTCCGGTGTTCGCGGCCGCTGCCCGCGGCGCCACGCTGACCGATCTGGACGGCAACGCGTACATCGATTTCGCTGGCGGCATCGGCACCCTGAACGTGGGACATGCGCACCCCGAGGTGGTGGCCGCCGTCCAGGCGCAGGCGGCGCGCTACCTGCACACCTGCTTCAACATCGTCATGTATCCGGAATACATCGAGCTGGCCGAGACGCTGGTCGGCCTGGTCCCGGGATCCTGGCCCAAGAAGGCCATGCTGCAGACGACTGGCGCCGAGGCCGTCGAAAACGCAATCAAGGTGGCGCGCCGCGCCACCGGCCGGCAGGCGGTGGTGGCCTTCGAGAACGCCTTCCATGGCCGCACCTACATGGCGCTGTCCCTGACCGCCAAGGCGCCCGCCTACAAGACCGGCTTCGGTCCCTTCGCATCCGAGGTCTATCGCGCGCCGTTCCCGGTGCGCTACCGCTCGGGGCTGACCGAAGCCGAATGCGCCGAGGCCGCCTTCAACGAATTCCGCCGCCTGGTCGAAACCGAGGTCACGCCGGAGCAGGTCGCCGCGGTGATCATCGAGCCGGTGCAGGGCGAGGGCGGCTTCCATGCCGCGCCGCCCGCCTTCCTGCAGGCGCTGCGCGCCTACTGCACCCAACACGGCATCGTGCTGATCGCTGACGAGATCCAGTCCGGTTTCTGCCGCACCGGTGAATGGTTCGCCACCCAGCATGCCGGCATCGAGGCCGACCTTTACACCCTGGCCAAGTCCATGGGCGGGGGGCTGCCGATAGCGGCGCTGGTGGGGCGCGCCGACCTGATGGACGCGCCCGCCGTGGGAGGCCTGGGCGGCACCTATGGCGGCAACCCGCTGGCGTGCGCCGCGGCGCTCGCCACCATTGCCGTCATGCGGCGCGAAGACTACGCGGCGCGAGCCAGCGACCTGGGCGGCCGGGTGCGCACACGCTTTGCGGACTGGGCCGGTCAGTACGGCATCGTCGGCGACGTGCGTGGCCTGGGCGCCATGGTGGCGTTCGAAGTCGTGCGCGGCGCGGGCGACGACAGTCCCGCTGGCGACCTGGCGGCCCACATCGTGCAGGCCGCCTACCAGGGCGGGCTGGTGCTGGTGAAGGCGGGCTTTTACGGCAACGTGATCCGCTTCCTGGCGCCGCTTTCCATTACCGACGAGGAACTGGCCCGCGGCCTGGACATCCTCGGGCGCGCGGTGGCCGACGCCCAGCGCATCGCCGACGCCCGCGCGTCGCAAGCGGCTTGAGGAGCGCGCCATGCATACATTGTTGAAACTGAAGAACGCGCGCAAGGTGGTCAGCCAGCTGGGCGCGGCCAAGCCGGGCATGGAAGTGCTGGTGCTGTATGACCTGCATACCCACCATAACGTGGAGCCCCTGGCCATTGCGGTGGACGAGGCGGGCGCCGGCCTGCATCTGCTGCAGATCGCCGGCTCCGCGCGCCACGGCCGGCAGTTGTCGCCGGTGGTGGCCCAGGCCATGCAGGCGGCCGACCTGGTCATCGCGCTGACCCGCGCCAATGCCGCGCACACCGATGCGCGCCAGCAGGCCACGCGCGCCGGGGTCGGCGTGATCGTGCTGCCCGAATCACACCTGCCCGATTTCTTCCTGGCCGAAGGCTGGGACTGCGATTTCGATGCGTTGCGCCCGCAGATCCAGGGGCTGGCCGACGCGCTGACCCGCGCCGACACCGCCCGCGTCACTAGCGAACTCGGCACCGACGTGACCATGAGCATCGCCGGCCGCCGCGGCCGCGCGCTGCACGGCTTTGCCAACACCACCGACATTTCGGCGGGCTATTGCCTGGAGTCCAGCCTGGCGCCCGTGGAAGGCACGGCCGAAGGCGTGATCGTGGTCAACGCCAGCATCCCCGGCGTTTCGCTGATCCGCGACGAACCCGTGCGCATCCATATGGAAAAGGGCATGGCGGTGGCGATCGAGGGCGGCGCGGTGGCGCGCCAGTTCCGCGATCTGCTGGCCAGCTTCAACGATCCGCTGGTCTACAACCTGGGCGAGCTGGGCGTAGGCATGAACCCGCGCTGCCAGCTGGACGGCACCATGCTGTCCGACGAATCGGTCTACGGCTCGATCCAGCTGGCGCTGGGCACCAGCGCCTACATCGGCGGCACCGTCAAGGCGGCGGCGCACTACGACACCATCGTCACCGACGCCACGCTGGAACTGGACGGCAGGGTGGTGCTCAAGGGCACCGAACTGCGCCTGGAGGGCGCGGCATGAGCATAGACCTGAGCCGCGACGCCGACGGCGTGGCCACCGTGCTGATGAACCGCCCGGAAAAGCGCAACGCGTTCACGCTGGACATGTACCGGGAATTCGGCCGGGTCATGCGCGAACTCGACGCCGACGACGACGTGCGCTGCGTGGTGCTGCGCGGCGCGGGCGGGGCCTTCTGTGCCGGCAGCGACATCGGCGGCTTCGAGGAAGACCGCGACGGCGCCGCGCAAGCGGCCGAATACGCGCTCTTCACCCTGTCCATGACCGACACGCTCAAGCACCTGCGCCATCCGACCGTGGCCTGCATCGAAGGCGTGTGCGTGGGCGGTGGGCTGGAGCTGGCCGCCCTGTGCGACATCCGCATCGGCGGGCGCAACAGCCGCTACGGCATCCCGGTGAATCGCATCGGGCTGACCGTGGACCACCAGGAACTGACCGACCTGATCCGCGTGGTGGGCGCTGCGCGCGTGCTGGAAATCCTGCTGGAAGGAAACATCTTCGGCGCCGAAGAAGCCATGTCCAAGGGGCTGCTGACCCGCGTGGTGGATGACGAACGCGTGGCGGAACAGACCTACGCGACCGCCCGCCGCATCGCCGCGGCGGCGCCGCTGGTCAACCGCTGGCACAAGCGCTTCGTGAGCCAGCTGCGCGAAGGACGCACATTGACTCCGGACGAACGCAGCGAAGCCTACGAATGCTTCGGCACCGAGGACTACCGGCGCGGCCGCGAGGCCTTCGCCGCCAAGCGCATTCCCGAATTCATCGGCCGCTGATCCGGCCACCGACCCAAGACGGACCGCATATGACTCAAGCTGCATCCCCCCTTGCCGGCATCAAGATCCTGGATCTTTCGCAGATCATGGCCGGGCCGTATTGCACCATGGTGCTGGCCGACCTGGGCGCCGAGGTCATCAAGGTCGAGAAGACCGGCGCCGGCGACGACTCCCGTGAAATGGGCCCCTATGTGAACGGCGAATCCACCTGTTTCGCCCAGATCAACCGCAACAAGCAAGGCGTGGCGCTGAACCTGAAGGACCCCGAGGCGCGCGAGGTGCTGTACGAGCTGGCGCGCTGGGCCGACGTGGTGGTGGAGAACTACCGCGTGGGCGTGACCAAGTCGCTGGGCGTGGACTACGAAACGCTGTCGCGCATCAATCCGCGCCTGGTGTATTGCTCCATCTCCGGCTACGGCCATTCCGGACCCTACGCGGGCAAGGGCGGCTTCGACCTGGTGGCCCAGGGCATGAGCGGCATCATGAGCATGACGGGCGAACCCGGCGGGCGGCCCTTGAAATCGGGCATCGCCATTTATGACGTGGGGGCGGGCCTGACCGCGGTCTACGCCATCCTGGCCGCCTGCATCCACCAGATGAAGACGGGCGAGGGCCAGCACATCGACATCGCGCTGGCCGAGTGCGGACTGCCCTGGTTCGTCTGGGAAGCCGCCGCCTATTTTGCCGACGGCACGGTGCCGGAAGGCACCGGCAGCCGGCACCGCGTGTCGGCGCCATATCAGGCGTTCAACACGCGCCAGGGCTACATCATGATAGGCGCGGCCAACCAGCGCACCTGGGAACGCCTGTGCGCGGATGTGCTGGAACGGCCTGAACTGATCACCGATCCGCGCTTCATTACCAACTCCGACCGGCTGACCCACATTGCCGAGCTGGAACCCATATTGGAAGCGGAGTTTGCGCGCGCCGACGCGGCCGAATGGATCGAGCGCTGCGAACGGGCGTCCGTGCCCTGCGGCCCGATCAACGATTTCGGCCAGGCCATGCAGGACCCGCATTACCTGGCGCGCGGCATGGTGCAGGAACTGGACCATCCCGCGCTGGGCAAGATGAAGACCATCGGCATTCCGACCAAGTTTTCCAAAACGCCAGGCGCCTTACGCACGGCGGCGCCGCTGATGGGCCAGCACACCGACGAGGTGCTGCGCCGCTTTGGCGTGGCGGAAGACAGCATTGCAGGCATGCGCGCCCGAGGAGTCATCGCGTAGCAGGCAAACCGCAGCAGGCAGTATCGAAGTCGCATCCAAGCTACAAGGGGACGCCGGCGTTGCTGACGCCGGCGGCTATTCGAAGTTGAACAAAGATGTTCACGCCGCAAGGAACCTTCATGACACAGCCCATCCATCTCTCCCGCCGCGGCTTTATCGCGGCCAGCGCCGCGCTGGCCGCCTGCGCCGCCGCGCCCTCCCTGGTCCGGGCGCAGTCGGCCCAGCCGTTCCGCCTGGGGGCGCTCAATTCCATCACCGGCGTCGGCGGCCCCTACGGGCCGGCCATGCTGGAAGCTATCAAGATCGCCATCGACGAGGTCAACGCCGCCGGCGGCGCCGCCGGCCGCAAGATCCAGCTCTACGCCGAAGACGACCAGACCAAGCCCGACGCCGCCGTGCTGGCCGTGAAGAAGCTGATCGAGATCAACAAGGTCGAGGCGGTGGTCGGCATCTGGCCGTCGTCGGTGGGCCTGGCCGCCATGCCCATCACCAATGCCGCGGGCCTCATCACCATGAACACCTGCGGCGCGCCGGAAATGCTGACCGAGAACAAGCAGGGGCTGGCCTGGATGTTCCAGGCGTCCAACGCCGTGTTCGGCCGCGCCTTTGCGGAAGTGGCGCGCCAGCGCGGCTTCAAGCGGCCGGCGGTCATGGCTTTCAATAACTCCACCTTCGTGGGGCAGGCCAACTACTTTCGTGATGCCTGGCAGGAGAAGGGCGGCAAGGTCAGCGCCTTCACCATCTACGAACCCAACCAGACCACCTACCGCACCGAGCTGACCAAGGTGCTGGCCTCCAAGCCCGACGTGATCTCGCTGAGCGCCTACCGGCCCGACGCCACCATCATCCTGAAGGAGTGGTTCCAGACCGGCCAGGACTGCAAGTTCATCATGCCCGGCTGGACCGCCAACGAAGACCTGGTGAAGGCGCTGGGCAAGGAAGCCACCGAGGGCATCATCTCGATCTCCAACGTCGCGGCCCACGAGCACCAGGCGTACAAGACCTTCGCCGCAGAATTCCGCAAGCGCACCAAGCGCGAGCCGGACATCTTTGCTTCGCAGTCCTACGACATGGTGATCACGCTGGCGCTGGCGATCGAGGCGGCGGGGGCCACCGCGGACGTGGCCGCCATCAACGGCAAGATCCGCGCCGTGACCGCGCAGGGCGGCGGTGAAAAGGTCAGCGGCTTTGCGCAAGGCCAGGCGCTGCTGCGCGCAGGCAAGCCGGTGGACTACGACGGCGCATCCTCGCGCCTGGACTTCGGCAAGCAGGGCGAGACCGTGCCGGACTTTGGCGTCTTCGACATCCGCGACGGCAAGCTGGTGCTCAATGAAGTCATCGCCGGCAAAGTCTGACGATAAAAACACTAGGGGAACACAAGTATGGATGCAATCACCGTCATCAACGCCGGGATCAACGGCGTTGTGATCGGGATGCTGCTGGCCTTGCCGGCACTGGCGATCACGCTGGTGTTCGGCATCGCCCGCTTTCCCAATGCCGCCAGCGGCGACTACATGACGTTGGGCGCCTACGCCGCCGTCTTCACGCAGGCGCTGGCCGGCGGCTCGATGCTGGCGGGCGGCCTGGCCGCCGTCGCCGGCACCACCCTGGTCAGCCTGTTCTTCTATGCCTGGGTGTTCCGGCCGCTGGAGTCGCGCTCCAACGTGTCGCGCTTGATCGCGTCCATCGGCGTGGCGTTCGCGCTGCGGAGCACGATCACCTTCTTCGCCGGGCAGGACCAGTACACCTTCGACCTGCCGCTTACGCGCGCCTGGAATTTCGGCGGCGTGCGCATTTTGCCTACCGATCTCTACATCGTCGGCACGGCGGTGGCGGCGCTGGCGCTGGTGTTCGCGCTGATGCACATGACGCCCACCGGGCGGCGCATGCGGGCGGTGGCCGACAACCCGGAGCTGGCCGCGGCCAGCGGCATACGCGGACGACGCGTGATGATCACGCTGTGGAGCATCGCGGGCGCCTATTGCGGGCTGGGCGGCGTGCTGCTGGGCATCAAGGCAGTGGTGATCCCCGAACTGGGCTGGGAACTGTTGATGCCCATGTTCGCGGCCGTGATCCTGGGCGGCATCGGCAATCCGGTGGGCGCCATCGTCGGGATCATGGTGTTCAGCATTGCGCAGGAAATCGCCAGCCTGGTGGTGGGACCTGCCTACAAGATCGTGTTCGCCTTCGCGGTGCTGCTGTGCGTGCTGCTGCTGCGTCCCCAGGGCATCTTCGGCCGTCCGATGGCGGCGAGGTGAAATCATGGAAGCCTATCTGATTGCTATCGCCATCGGGATCCTGATCTACATGCTGCTGGCCTTCGGCCTGTCGCTGCATTACGGGTTCACCGGACTGATCAACTTCGGCCACGTCGGCTTCTTCGCCATCGGCGCCTATACCTCGGCCCTGCTGTCGCTCAAGGGCGTGCCCATCCCAATCTCCATGGCGGCGGCCGCGGCCTTCGCGGCGCTGGCCGCGTGGCCGCTGGGCATGATCGCCTTGCGGCTGGGCAGCGACTACCTTGCCATCGTGACGCTGGGCTTCTCGGAGTCGGTGCGCATGATGCTGCAGACCGAGGAATGGCTGACGCGCGGGATGCACGGCCTGCCAGGCATCCCGCGGCTGTTCGCGGGCTGGGCCTCGCCGCAGACGGTGGACCTGTGGATCATGCTGCTGCTTCTGGCGGTCAACGCCGGCGCGTTGTTCCTCATCCATCTGGTGATACGCAGCCCGTTTGGCCGCGTGATCGAGGCGGTGCGGGACAACGAAGTCGCGGTGCGGGCGCTGGGCAAGGACCCGGCCCGCTTCAAGACCCGTTCGCTGATGCTGGGCGCGGGCCTGGCCGGCCTGGCGGGCGCCTTCCAGGCGCACTACCTGACCTTCATCAGCCCCGAGCAGTTCGTGCCGCTGATCACCTTCTACATCTGGATCGCCATCATCCTGGGCGGAGTGGGGCGCTTGAGTGGCGTGGTGGCCGGCACGGTGCTGCTGGTCGGATTCCTGGAAGGTTCGCGCTTCGTGCGGGACTTCGTCGGCGGCATCTCGGAGGTGCAGATGGCCAGCGTGCGCATCGGCGTCATCGGCCTGGCGCTCATCTGCGTGGTGCTATACCGGCCCCAGGGCATTTTCGGCAACGCGGGCACTACGCGCAGGAGAAAGGCATGACGCTGCTTTGCATCAAAGGGCTGAGCGCCAGCTTCGGCGGCTTCAAGGCGCTGGACGACGTGTCGCTGGAAGTGCGCAAGGGTGAAATGGTGGGGGTGATAGGCACCAACGGCGCGGGCAAGAGCACGCTGTTCTCGGTGGTCACGGGCTACATCCCGCCCAGTTCCGGGTCCGTGCGCTTCGCGGACGAGGACATCACGGGCGTGGCCGTGCACCAGCGCGTGCGCCGGGGCCTGGCCCGCACCTTCCAGGTGCCGCGCGAGTTCAGCCAGCTGACGGTCTTCGACAACATGATGGCGGCGGCGCCGGACCAGCGCGGCGAAAAGCTGGCGGCGCTGGTGTTCGCCCGCCGTGAGGTGGCCCGCGAAGAGGCGCGCAACGCCGAGCGCGTGCATGAACTGCTGGCCTTCCTGAACCTGTCGCGGGTCGCGGACGAGCCCGCCGGGAAACTGTCGGGCGGCCAGAAGAAGCTGCTGGAGCTGGGACGGCTCTTGATGCTGGAGCCGCGCTGCATCCTGCTGGACGAGCCGTTCGCCGGCGTCAACCCGGTGCTGATCGAGGAGCTGTCGGCGCGCATCGTGGAACTCAACCAGCGCGGCCTGACCGTCGCCATCATCGAACACAACCTGGAAGAGCTGTCGCGCATCGTGCCGCGCATGTACGTCATGGACCGCGGCCGCGTCATCGCCGAAGGCACGCCCGACAGCGTCCTGGCCAATGAACAGGTGCGCGAGGCGTACATGGGGGGAGTGATATGAGCCAGCTCGTCATGCAAGGCCTGTCCGGCGGCTACGGCGAGGTCGATATCGTGTCCGGCATCGACATGCACGTGGCGCCGCGCGAGATCGTTACCATCGCCGGCACCAACGGCGCAGGCAAGTCCACGCTGGTCAAGGCGGTGATGGGCCTGTTGCCGCGCATCGCCGGCACCATGGCCTTTGACGGCCGCGACCTGCTCACGCTGCCGGTCGAGGAGCGCGTGCGCATCGGTATCTCCTATGTGCCGCAGGTGCGCAATGTGTTCGGCGCGCTGACCGTGCTGGAGAACCTGCAGGTGGTGGAACACGTGCAGGCGCGTGAAAAGCGCATTCGCGACATGTTCGAGCTGTTCCCGGCGCTGGCCGGGCGGCGCAAGACCCACGCCGAGAACCTGTCCGGCGGCGAACGCCAGCAACTGGCCTTCGCCCGGGCGCTGATGTCCTCGCCGCGCCTGATGGTGCTGGACGAACCGTCCGCCGCCTTGTCGCCGGCGTTGACCGAGCAGGTGTTCGCCGAAGTGCGGCGGCTGCCGCAGATCGGCGTGGGCGTGCTGATGGTGGAGCAGCGCGCGCGCCAGGCGCTAGCGTTCAGCGACCGCGGCTACATCCTGGATTCCGGCCGCATCGTGCTGACCGACACGGGGCAGGCGCTGCTGGCCAACCAGCATATGAGCGATCTGTACATAGGACGGGGCGGCCACGCGGGCGCGGACCGTCCGCCCAGCGGCAGCATCCCCGCTTGAAACCGCCAGAGCCATCCCGCCGGCAGCCGCCGTCGCGGATGGCAAATTCCTATTCCCATATCTCTTTGCAGGAGCCGTATCTTGCCTAATTCCGAAACCATGGTTTCCCCGGCGTCCGTTGCGCGCCGCCCGGCGCCCGACGCCATCGCCGCCTTGACCGCCACCCAGGGCCTGGCCGCGCTGGAGCAGGGCACGCTGACCTGCGAAGCCTGGGCGCGCGCCTGCCTGGACCGCATCGAAGAGCGCAACGGCGGCGTCAAGGCCTGGGTCCGGGTGGACGCCGAGGGCGCGCTGGCCCGCGCCCGTGAATGGGACCGCCACGGCCGGCGGCGCGCGCTGGACGGCGTGCCGCTGGGCATCAAGGACACCATCGACACGGCGGCCATGCCCACCGAATTGGGCGACCCCGAGATCTTCCCCGGCCGCCAGCCCGAGGCCGACGCGCCCGTGGTGACGCAGGCGCATGAGCTGGGGTTCAACGTGCTGGGCAAGAACACCGTGTCGCGCCACGCCATCATGCTGCCGGGGCCTGCGCGTAATCCGCATGACCTGACCCGTACGCCGGCCGCGTCCTCGGCCGGTTCGGCGGCGGCCGTTGCCGATTTCATGGCGCCGCTGTCCATCGGCACGCAGACGGCGGGTTCGATTCTGCGGCCCTCGGCGTTCTGCGGCGCGGTGGGCTTCAAGCCCACGCTGGACGCCATTCCCTACGTGGCGATCCGGCGCTATTCGCGGGTGCTGGACGTGATCGGGCCGATCTCGCGTTCGGTCGACGACGCGGCCTTGTTCATGCGGGCGTTTACCGGCGATCCCCGGTTCGATCCGGCCTCCGCATTGCGCAGCGATTTCCGCCTGGGCGTTTGGCGGCCGAAGGACTGGGCCGACACCGAGCCCTGCATGCGCGAAAGCTTCGAGGCCAATCTGCGCGCCTTGTCGGCCGCAGGCGTCAAGGTCACGGAACTGGCCATGCCCGCAGCCTTCGACACCATGGGCGAGGCGCAGGACGTGATCATGGCCTACGACCTGGCGCGCGAGTACGCCGCCATCAAGCGCGATCATGCGGCGCTGTGCGATCCCGGGCTGATCGAGTACCTGACGATGGGCGAGGGCCTGTCCGCGGCCGAGTACGCGGGGGCGCTGGATGCCGCCGACGCATGCCGCCGGGCGTTCTACGACGTTGCGCGCGAAGTCGACGCAGTGGCCATGCCGTCCACGCTGGGCGAGGCGCCGCCGGCCAGTTCCACCGGCAGCTCCGCCTTCATCCGCATCTGGTCGCTGCTGCACAACCCGTCCATCACCTTGCCGGTGGCGCGCGGCCCCAATGGCCTGCCGCTGGGCTTCCAGATGGTCGGCTTCGTGAAGGAGGACGCGCGGCTGCTGTACTGGGCGCGTTGCGCCGAGCGCATCCTGGGGTCGACCGCGCACCAGCCCTGACCGGCCTCTGGCCGCGGCTTGCGCCGCCGTGCGCCGCCGGGGCGCGGCGGATGCTTTGGCGCCTTCGGGCGCTTTTTTTGCGTCTGGGCTCTGGGGTTTTCCCTATTAATTCTCAGTATTCGGGAATAAAAAGCAGGGTAAGAGCCATAAATTGATAATCTGCGCTCCGTTAGCTTGGAGCCAAATGTTGAAAGCGGATCTATCAGTCGGGGCAGGCGCGGATCGCGTGCTGTATGTGCTGGCCACCCTGGCCAGGCACGACGGCCCCCTCAGCATCGCCGCGCTGGCCGAGCAGACCGGCCTGGCGCAAAGCACCCTCTACCGCCAGGTGGCGCTGCTCAAGCGCTGGGGCTTCGTCGCCGAGCACGATGGCGAGTACGGTCCCGGCCCGCTGTGCGTGCAACTGGCCTGGGGCTTTGACCAATCCTCGTTCCTGATCCATGAAGCGCAGCCCGACATGGCCGCGCTGGCCGCCGCTTCTGGCGAAACCATAGGCCTGCTGGTGGCGGTCAAGGATCAGGCCGTGTGCCTGGACATGATCGAGAGCCAGCATCCGCTGCGCTGTTCCTTCACCAAGGGGCGCGGCCTGCCGCTGGCGCGCGGCGCCTCGGCCAAGTCGCTGCTGGCTTTCATGCCGCTTGCCCGACAGCAGGCCGCGTTGGCGTATCTGGCGGCCGAGGCCGATGTGGACGCCGGCCGGCTGGGCCACGAACTGGAAGCCATCCGCACCAAGGGCTATGCCGTCACCGACAGCGAAGTCGATGCCGGCGTCTGGGGCGTCAGCGTCCCCATTTTTCAACGCGCCAACCAGGCCGTGGCCTCGATCACGCTGATGGCGCCGTCGACCCGGGCCGCCCAGCGGCCCGAGGCATTGACCGAAATGACCGTGGCCGCGGCCCGGCGCATCTCGGCGAAGCTGCAAGCTCATTAAGACCGCCTTCTTCCATTCCACGCCGTACCCGTAGACACCCGACTGCCGTATCCATATTCCATAGAGGACCCACCATGACCACTCGCCGCACACTGCTGACCGCCGCCCTGACGCTGGGCCTCGCCTGGAGCGCCGCCCCGGCGTTTGCCCAGGACACCATCCGCGCCGTCACCGACGCGACCTTCCCGCCGATGGAGTTCGTCAAGGACGGCAAGCGCACCGGCTTCGACATCGAACTGGTGGAAGCCCTGGCCGGCGCCATGGGCAAGAAGGTCGAATGGATCGACATCGACTTCAAGGGCCTGATTCCCGCGCTGCAGGCCGGCCGCGCCGACATTGCCGTGTCCGCCATCTACATCACGCCCGAACGCGCCAAGGTGGTGGACTTCACCGATCCGTACTACGCGGGCGGCCTGGTCGTGATGACCAAGAAGGACGGCCCGGTCAAGACCCTGAAGGACCTGGACGGCCGCAAGGTGTCGGTGCAGGTGGGCACCAAGTCGGTCAACTACCTGAAAGAACACTACCCGGCGGTGCAGCGCGTGGAAGTCGAGAAGAACCAGGAGATGTTCAACCTGGTGCAGATCGGCCGCGCCGAAGCCGCCGTGACCGGCAAGCCCGCCGCCAAGCTGTTCGCCCAGAGCACGCCGGACCTGACGGTGCTGAACGACCAGATCACCACCGAGGACTACGGCATCGCCGTGCCCAAGAACAAGCCGGAGCTGACCCGTGAGCTGAACGCCGCGCTGCAGAAGCTCAAGGCCGACGGCAGCTACCAGGCCATCGTCAACAAGTGGTTCGAGGCCCCCGCGAAATGAACCTGGATTTTTCTCCCGTCTTTGCCGACTTCGGCGCGCTGATCAATGGCGCCGTGGTCACCGTCGAGGTGACCGCGGGCGCCTTGCTGCTGGCCTGCGTCATCGGCCTGCTGGTGGGCGTGGGACGCCTGAACCCCAAGCGCTACGTCATCTACAACCTGTGCAGCGTTTATTTGCTGCTGTTCCGCGGCACGCCCTTGCTGGTGCAGCTGTTCATCTGGTTCTTCGGCCTGCCGCATTTCGGCATCACCCTGCCGGCGTTCGCCTGCGGCGTGCTGGGCCTGGGCATGTACTCGGGCGCCTACGTGTCCGAAATCGTGCGCGGCGCGATCCAGTCGGTGGACCGCGGCCAGACCGAAGCGGCGCGCTCGCTGGGCATGTCGTCCGGCCAGGCCATGCGCATCATCGTGCTGCCGCAGGCCGTGGTGCGCATGATCCCGCCGCTGGGCAATGAATTCATCGCGCTGATCAAGAACTCGGCCCTGGTGTCGCTCTTGACGATCCATGACCTGATGCATGAAGGCCAGAAGATCATCAGCGTGTCCTATCGCTCGCTGGAAACCTATCTGGTGGTGGCGCTGATTTATCTGATCCTGACCACGGCCACCATGCTGGTGCTGCGCAAGGTTGAACACCGCCTGCGCGCGGGAGGGATGGTGCAATGAACTCCGCAATGAACTCCGCTACGACCCGGGCCGCGGACCCGCAAGAAATGATCCGCATCCGCGGCCTGCGCAAGTCCTACGGCGACCACGAGGTCTTGCGCGGCATCGACTTCGACGTGCTGCCGTCCCAGGTGGTGGTGGTGATCGGGCCCAGCGGCTCGGGTAAGAGCACCTTGCTGCGCTGCTGCAACGGCCTGGAAGTGGCGCAGACCGGCACCATCGACATCTGCGGCCAGACCCTGCTGGACCACGGCGAGCTGTTGCCCGAGGCCGAGCTGAACCAGCTGCGCATGCAGGTGGGCATGGTGTTCCAGGGCTTCAACCTGTTCCCGCACCTGTCGGTGCTGGACAACGTGACGGTCGGTCCGCGCAAGCTGCGCGGCATGGGCCGCGAAGAAGCGCATGCACTGGCGGCGGACCTGCTGGACAAGGTCGGCCTGGGCCAGAAGATGTCGGCTATGCCGGCCAGCCTGTCCGGCGGGCAGAAGCAGCGCGTGGCCATCGCCCGCGCGCTGGCCATGCAGCCCAAGGTCATGCTGTTCGACGAGCCGACCTCGGCGCTGGATCCGGAGCTGGTGGGCGAAGTGCTGCAGGTCATGAAGCTGCTGGCCAAGGAAGGCATGACCATGATGGTGGTCACGCACGAAATGGGCTTCGCCCGTGACGTGGCCGACGTGGTGGCGGTGATGGACGGCGGCGTGATCCTGGAATCCGGTTCGCCCGACGTGATCTTCACGCAGCCGCGGGAGCCGCGCACCCGCGAGTTCCTGCAGGCGGTGCTGAACGCGGGGCAGGGGGCGGCATGAGCGTGGCGCAATTCGACCCAAGTCTCTGGAAGGCCCGCGACGACAGCGCCGAACAGGGCGACACGCGCCGCCTGGCGCATATCGTCGAAGCGGCCAGTGGCCAAGCCCGCAAGGGCGAGGCGGTGCTGCTGGGCTTTGCCTGCGACGCCGGCGTGGCCCGCAACCAGGGCCGCATCGGCGCGGCCGAAGGCCCGTCGGCCATCCGCAAGTTCCTGGCGGGCCTGCCGGCGCACGGCCTCACGCGTTTGCTGGACGCGGGCGACGTGGCCTGCGAGGGCGACCGGCTGGAGGACGCGCAGGAGCAACTGGGCTTGCGCGTGGCGGAACTGATGGAGCAGGGCGCACGCCCGCTGGTGCTGGGCGGCGGCCATGAGATCGCCTGGGGCAGCTTCCAGGGCCTGGCGCGCTGGCTGGACGCCCGCGGCGACACGGAACCCGTGCTGGTGCTGAACCTGGACGCGCACTTCGACCTGCGTACCGGGCGGCCCGGCAGTTCCGGCACGCCCTTCGACCAGATCTCGCGCTATTGCGAGGAACGCGGCCGGGCCCTGCAATACGCCTGCCTGGGCGTATCGCGGCTGGCCAATACGCCGGCGCTGTACGCGCGCGCCGCCGAAGTCGGCGCGGTCTGGGTCGAGGACCGCGACATGCAGGAGCGCCATCTGGCCGCGCGCCTGGCCAACGTCGACGCCTTGCTGGCCCGGGCCCGGCACGTCTACCTGACCATAGACCTGGACGTGCTGCCCGCGGCGGTCATGCCCGGGGTGTCGGCGCCGGCGCCCTATGGGGTGCCGCTGGCGGTGATCGAGGAAATCGTGCTGCGGGTCAAGGCCAGCGGCAAGCTGCGCCTGGCGGACATGGCGGAGTTCAACCCGCGGTTTGACGTGGACGGCCACGGCGCGCGGGCGGCTGCCCGCCTGGCCTGGCAGTTGTTGAACGATTGAGCGGACCGGCGTCTCATCCTTCGGATGGGGGCAGGACCATACGGGGCGGTTTCCTGGGAGGAAACCGCCCCGTTTTTCGTCCTCCTTATGGCGGGCGGCAGGGCTTGCAGCTTATGGCTGGCAGGCTGGACGCTGCCGATTTGGCGGCTTAGGATAAGGGCAGCATCAGGCTTGGGTTTGCGGCCCGTTCAACCGCCGCAACAGTTATGTGTCCCCAATTAAAATATTTTCGTTTTAAATGGGGACGCTATAACTTTCGTGGATAAAATGGCGCAACTTTGTCAGGAGAGCCAGCTCATGTCTCAAACTCCCACCCACGCATTGCCGTCTTATCTGAACGCCGAGGACCTCGGCCCCTGGGGCAACTATCTGCAACAAGTCGACCGGGTCACCCCGTATCTTGGTTCGCTGGCGCGTTGGGTCGAGACCCTGAAGCGCCCGAAGCGTTCCCTGATCGTCGATGTGCCGATCGAACTCGACAACGGCAGCATTGCCCACTTCGAGGGCTACCGCGTCCAGCACAACACCTCGCGCGGCCCCGGCAAGGGCGGCGTGCGTTTCCACCAGGACGTCACGCTCTCCGAAGTGATGGCGCTGGCAGCCTGGATGTCGATCAAGAACGCTGCGGTGAACCTGCCTTACGGCGGCGCCAAGGGCGGCGTGCGCGTCGATCCGCGCAAGCTGTCGGCCTCCGAACTCGAGCGCATGACGCGCCGCTACACCTCGGAAATCGGCGTCATCATCGGACCGTCCAAGGACATCCCGGCGCCTGACGTGAACACCAACGCCCAGACCATGGCCTGGATGATGGACACGTACTCCATGAACGAAGGCGCCACCGCCACCGGCGTGGTCACCGGCAAGCCGATCGCGCTGGGCGGCAGCCTGGGCCGCGTGGAAGCCACCGGCCGCGGCGTGTTCGTGGTGGGCTGCGAAGCCGCGCGCGATCTCAACATCGACGTGTCCAAGGCGCGCGTGGTGGTGCAGGGCTTCGGCAACGTGGGCGGCACCGCCGCCCGCCTGTTCCATGAAGCCGGCGCCAAGGTCATCGCCGCGCAGGACCACACCGGCACCGTCCACAATCCCGCGGGCCTGGACGTGCACAAGCTGCTGTCCTACGTGTCGCAACATGGCGGCGTGGGCGGCTTCTCCGGCGGCCAGGCGATGGACAAGAACGAGTTCTGGACGCTGGAAACCGAATTCCTGATCCCGGCCGCCCTGGAAAGCCAGATCACCGTCGACAACGCCGCCAAGGTGCGCGCGAAGATCGTCGTGGAAGGCGCCAACGGCCCGACCACGCCGGAAGCCGACGACATCCTGGCCGAACATGGCGTCTACGTGGTGCCGGACGTGCTGGCCAATGCCGGCGGCGTGACGGTCAGCTACTTCGAATGGGTGCAGGACTTCTCCAGCTTCTTCTGGAGCGAGGACGAGATCAACCAGCGCCTGGAGCGCCTGATGCGCGAAGCCTACGCGTCGGTGTCGCAAGTGGCCAAGGAACACAAGGTCACCCTGCGCACGGCGGCGTTCATCGTCGCATGCACGCGCATCCTGCAAGCGCGCCAGGTGCGCGGCCTGTACCCCTGATACCCGATACGGCGGGGCGTCTCCGGACGTCACGCCGAGGAGGGCAGGAGACAAAAACGGAAATCGCCCCGCAAGGGGCGATTTCCATTTGCGTGGCTGCAAGCGCATCACGTTGCGCGCATGGATAGCACACCGACATTGCAGGCCTGCGGGCGCCGCGCCCTACGTGGGGGCTGTCGGCAGGACGCCACATCCCCCTCACTTTTTTGCGGCCTAGGGAATTTCCCAGCTTGCGTTACAAGAACTGACACATTGCGTCCCTAGAATTCGTTCCTGCCATGCGCCGAGCGCGCCGCACGCGATGCGTGCCAGCCCGGATGCGCATGTCTGTTCAATCAATGGGAATTTGCAATGAAAAAGACTTTGTTCGTCACCGCCATGCTGGCCGCGTTCGGCGCAACGGCGCAAGCGGAAACCTCGGTGACGCTCTATGGCCTGATCGATACGGGTATCGGCTACCAGCGCATCAAGGGCGATGGTTACCATGAGTCCAAGGTTGGCATGGTCAATGGCGTGTCCAGCGGTTCGCGTTGGGGCCTGCGCGGCGCCGAGGACCTGGGCGACGGCCTGAGCGCCGTGTTCACGCTGGAAAGCGGCTTCAACTCGGCCAACGGCACGTCGGGCCAGAACAGCCGCCTGTTCGGCCGCCAAGCCACCATCGGCCTGAAGAGCACCTCGTGGGGCCTTCTGGAACTGGGTCGTCAGACCAACATCGCCTCGAAGTACTTCGCCGCGATCGATCCGTTCGGCGGCAGCTACGGCCAGGCCAACGTCGGCGTGGCCTTCAGCGCCGCCAACACGGTCCGCTACGACAACATGGTGCAGTACTCGACGCCGTCGTTCAGCGGCCTGCAGTTCGGCATCGGCTACTCGTTCAATGCCTCCGACACGACCACCGCGCAGACCGGCTTCAAGACCGCCGACAATACCCGCGCCATCACGACCGGCCTGCGCTATGTCAGCGGCCCGGTGAACGTGGCGCTGACGTATGACCAGCTGAACCCCGCGAACCAGTTGAACACCGACGCCACGCCCAAGTCGTGGATGATCGGCGGTTCGTACGACTTCGAAGTGCTGAAGCTGGCGCTGGCCTACGGCCAGACGCGTGACGGCTGGTTCACCGGCCAGGGCGCCAATGCCTTCGGCAGCGGCAGCCCCACGGCCAAGGGCTTTGGCACCAACGTGGCGGTGTCGGGCTTCAAGGCCAATTCCTACCTGGTGGGCCTGAGCGTGCCGATCGGCGGCGCCAGCAACATCCTGGCTTCGTGGCAACGCGCCGACACCGACAGCACCAAGCTGACCGGCGACGACGCCACCATGAACATCTACAGCCTGGGCTACACCTACAACCTGTCCAAGCGCACCAACCTGTACGCCTTGGGTTCGTATGCCACCAACTTCGCGTTCACCGACGGCGTGAAGAGCACCGTGGCCATGGTGGGCGTGCGTCACCGCTTCTAAGACGAGAGGCGCGCATGGGCGGCGCTTGGGCGCCGCCCTGCCGCCGCGGTTGCACTGAGCGGACTGGGCGTCTTACCCGGCCACAGACGCGAAAAAAGCGGCCACCTCCCTAGCTCCATCCTCAGTCCGCTCAACCGAACCCCGGCTTGCTGCCGCAGGGAGCGCCCGCGCAGGCCGCGGGCGTTTCCAGGGGCGGCTTATGAAGCCGGCAGCAGCTCAGGCTTCAGGATCCCGCGCAGTTCCGAATACGGAATGTTCAGCTCGGGTTCGCCATGCGAGTACGGCGCGATGGAATAGGCGTCGTACTTGACCACGATGCCCTCGCGCGTCAGCGCATAGTTATCGCTTTCCTGGAACGGCCACATCTTGTTGTAAGCCGTCGGATCGCGGCGCGCATCCGGATTGCCGGCCAGCCACTTGGCATGCGCCTGGCGCAGCGCCGCCACGTATTGCGGATGGCGGCCCGGTATCAAGGCTTCTTCCAGGCTCATCACCCGGCCGCGGCTGCGTTCCCAGTTCAGGTACTGGGTGGCCGGAATGCCGTGCGCCGCGCCAGTAAGGAATTGCTCGGTGTGCAGTTCGACGGCCACGATGTCGCCTACCGTGTCCTTCACGCTGGCCTTGAAATAGGTGGCGTCGCGCGCGCGAGCCACCGACCAGAAATACTGCGTGTATTCGGACAGCGTGTCATAGGGCCCGCGGCGGTTGGCATCGGTGCCGGTCATGTAGGCCAGCACGTGGTCTACCAGCGCGGTCAGCTTGGGGATGCCGGGAAACGCGACGCTGTCGATTTCGATGCGGGGGCAATCGCCCTCGCAGCCTGGCTTGCTGGACGCCCACTTGATGCGCTCGGTGGACAGGTCGCCGACTTTTTCCGGCGTGGACGCCGAGGCCGGAGCCTGCGTGGCCAGGGTGATGTCCGCGGGCGGCGTACTGCCGCAGCCCGCCAAAGCCAGCAGGGCCGCGCCCAGGATGAGACCGCTTATCGCGCCTTGCGGCGTGAATGTGCGACGCATTGAAACTACCTCCAGAAAATCGGGGCGCGGCCGTTCAGGGCACCACGCCGGTCCACTCGGGCGTGGCGAACTTCTCGGCCGCCTGCGCCTGCGCGCGCGCCAGCGTGTCGCTGCCTATCTGCCCGGGGGTCAGACGGTGCAGGCCGGCAAAAGTTTCCACCATGCGGTCGATGATCACTTCCCGCGCCAGCCCGGTCTGGGTGCGCAGGGGATCGACGCGCTTCTTGGCGCTGGTGGTGCCTTTGTCGGACAGTTTTTCGCGGCCGATGCGCAGGACCTCGACCATTTTATCCGCGTCGATGTCGTAGGACATGGTGACGTGGTGCAGCACTGCGCCGCCGCGGCGCGCCTGCGCCGCGCCGCCGATCTTGCCGATGTCCGAAGCGATGTCGTTGAGCGGCTGGTACCAGGCCTTGATGCCCAGGCCCTGCAGGGCGGTCAGCACCCAGGCGTCCAGGAAGGCGTAGGACTCCTGGAAGCTCATGCCATGCACCAGCGCCTGGGGGGCGCTGAGCGAATAGGTGATGGAGTTGCCGGGTTCCATGAACATCGCGCCGCCGCCGCTCACGCGCCGCACGACCTGGATGCCGTGGCGGCGCGCGCCTTCGGGGTCGACTTCGTTCTTCAAGGATTGGAAGCGGCCGATCACGACCGCGGGCGCGGCCCATTCCCAGATGCGCAGCGTGGGCGGACGCAGGCCGGCGCCGACCTCGTCGGTGATGACGGCGTCCAGCGCCATGTGCAGCACCGGGTCCTGCGGCCCTTCATGGATCAGCTGCCAGTCGTAGTCGTTCCAGTCGGTGCGCGTCATGCCAGCGCCCTCCGCAGCACCACGGCAACGGCCTCGGCCGAGAAGCCGAACATTTCGGCATCGGCGGGCAGGGCCGATTGCACAGCCAGCGCCAGTTCCAGTTCGCCGGCGTCGGCCGGCAGGCCGTTCAGGCCGCTATTGATGGCGTCCAGCGCCTCGGGCGGCTCAAGAAAAAAGTCGCCGCTGATGCGCACGTCGGCCAGGCGGCCGTCGCGCACTTCCAGATCCGCGACGACCAGTTTGCCGCCGGGGACTTTGTATTCGCCATGCATGGGCGCTCCTTGCTGTATCAGTACCAAAAACTACAGGCTGAGCTTCATGCCGTCATGGCTGGCTTTGAAGCCCAGGCTTTCATAGAACCTGCGCGCGTCGGGCCGGGCGCGGTCCGTGGTCAGCTGCACCAGGCTGCAGCCCTGGATGCGGCATTGCTCGATCGCCCATTCGAACATCTTGCGTCCGAGGCCCGCGCCGCGCGACGACGAGGCGATGCGCACGCTCTCGATCTGTCCGCGCCATTGGCCCAGCCGCGACAGGCCGGGTATGAACGATAACTGCAAACAGCCGACCAGGTTCGAGTCCTGCTCGACCACGGCCAGGAATTGATTGGGGTCCTGGCCGATTGCGGCAAAGGCGGCAGCATAGCGCGGGTCCAGCGGCAGCGCGGGATTCTCGCGCGTGGCGCCGAGTTCATCGTCGGCCAGCAGGGCGACGATGGCCGGCAGATCCCCCAGGCGCGCGCGGCGGAAAACCAGTTGCGGGTCGGGCATGGCGGCTCCTTCAGCGGGTGGTGTTCTGGGCGGTCTGGCCGAACAGGATGCGGCGCGATTCCTCGTCGCTGATGGACGGCGCCGTGTTGATGGTGTCGGCCAGGGCATAGGCGCGCTGCGTGGCGGGGCGGGCCGCGATGGCGTCGAACCAGCGCTTGAGGTGCGGGAACTCGTTCAGGTCCTGCCCCTGCTTGGCGTGCGGCACGATCCAGGGATAGGCCGCCATGTCGGCGATGGAATAGTCGCCGGCGACGAACTCGCGGTCCGCCAGGCGCTTGTTCAGCACGCCGTAGAGGCGGTTCGTTTCCTTGACGTAGCGGTCGATGGCGTAAGGGATGCGCTCTTGCGCGTAGCCGGAAAAGTGGTGGTTCTGGCCGGCCATGGGACCCAGGCCGCCCATCTGCCAGAAGAGCCATTGCGACACTTCAGCGCGGCCGCGCACGTCGGCGGGCAGGAATCGGCCGGTTTTCTCGGCCAGATACAGCAGGATGGCGCCCGACTCGAACAGCGAGATCGGCGCGCCGCCGCCGGCCGGGGCCTGGTCGACGATGGCGGGAATGCGGTTGTTCGGGGCAATGGCCAGGAACTCGGGCTTGAACTGATCGCCGCGGCTGATGTTCACCGGATGGATCTTGTAGGGCAGGCCGGTTTCTTCGAGGAACAGCGTGATCTTGTGGCCGTTGGGGGTGGTCCAGTAGTAGAGATCGATCATGGGATGTCCTGTGCGTCGCGCCGGCGGCGGCCGGCGCAGGGAAAGGCCATGATAGCGGGGCCGGCTTCGCGCCGGCCCCAATAACCGGGGGGCGGGTACGGGTTTGCCCCGGGGGCTTGCCCTGGCAGCGGCCCGCGTTCAGGCCGTGCCCGCGCGCGGCCGCCCCGGCAGGCGCCAGCTCCAGTTCAGGCTCACGCCCGCCGCCGCCAGGAAGATCATGGCCACGCCCGCGATCTGCGTGGCGTCCATGCGGTGGCCGTAGACCATGAAGTCCAGCAGGATCGCGACGGCAGGATAGATGAAGCTCAATGCGGCGGTGGACGTGGTAGGCAGCTTCTGGATGGCCGAATACATCAGGATGTACATCAGGCAGGTGTGGATCAGCCCCAGGGCCACCAGGTAGCCCCATTGCAGCGGCGCGGCGGGCAGGGCGTTGAAGTCCGCCATGGGCAGCAGCATCACCGCGCCCAGCGTCACCTGCACCAGCGCCAGCACCTGCGGCGGAATGTGCTTGAGCCGCTTGACGATGATGGCGGTGACGCCATAGAGCGCCGCCGCGCCCAGCCCCAGCATCAGCCCCGACAGATAGGCGCGGCCGTCCGCGCCGCCAGCTTCGGACAGGCGCAGCACCAGCATCAGGCCGGCGAAGGCCAGCACCGACCAGGCCAGCTTGCCGCGCGTGGGCCGCTCGCCCAGGAACAGCACGCCCAGGCCGATCAGGAAGAAGGGCTGCACGTTGTAGACCGCGGTGGCCAGCGAAATGGACGCCAGCCGATAGGCGGAAAACAGCAGCACCCAGTTCAGCACCAGCGCGGCGCCCGCGGCCAGGGCCAGCATCAGCGTGCGGGCGGTGAACAGGCCCGGCTTGAGCAGGCCGCGCGCCCAGCAATACACAAACAGGGAGAGGGCGCCGAACACGCAGCGGAAGAAGACCACGTTCCAGGCGCTTTGCCCCGACTCCAGCACAAACACGCCCAGGGTGCCGGACAGGGTCATCGCCGCGGCCATCTGGGCCAGGCCCACGCGTTCTGATGAGGGATTCATGAGGTTCTCCAGGGCCTTGCGGCTACGATATTCGATGGAGAAATTATCCCAGGCGGATCAAGCTGGTTATATGATGTTGATGTGGTGAATCGATTCCGAAACCTTTGTTTAGGTGGAATTTATGCAAAACGACCTAAAAAGTGAAAACCCGGTCCTGGACGGTATCGACCGCCGCCTGGTGGAGATGCTGACCACCAATGCGCGCACCACCACGGCCGACCTGGCGCGCCAGGTCGGGATGTCCGCGCCCAGCGTCGCGGACCGCCTGCGGCGGCTGGAAGAATCGGGCGTGATCCGGGCCTACACCCTGGACGTGGACCCGGTCGCGTTGGGCTACGCGCTGGAGGCCATCGTCCGCATCCGCCCCTTGCCCGGGCAGCTGCGCCACGTGGAAGGCCTGATCCAGCAGATTCCGGAATTCGTGGAATGCGACAAGGTGACGGGCGACGATTGCTTCATCGCCCGCGTGGTGCTGCGCTCGATCTCGCATCTGGACGGCATCCTGGAGCGCGTGACCGAATTTGCGGAAACCAATACCGCCATCGTCAAGTCCCACACGGTGCGCCGCCGGCTGCCGCCGCTGCGCTGACGCGCGGCTCAGACCGGCGCGGACAGCGCCTTTTCGATGTCGTCCTTGATGCCGGCCGGGGTATCGGTGGGCGCGTAGCGCTTGATGACCTGGCCGTCGCGGCCCACCAGGAACTTGGTGAAGTTCCACTTGATGCCCTCGGTGCCGAAGACGCCGGGCTTCTCGCCCTTGAGCCAGCGGTAGAGCGGGTGGGCGTCCTCGCCGTTGACGTTGATCTTGGCGTAGAGCGGAAAGGTGATGTCGTACTGCGTGCTGCAGAAATTGCGGATTTCGGCTTCGTCGCCGGGTTCCTGGTGGCCGAACTGGTCGCAAGGAAAGCCCAGCACCGCGAAACCATCGTCGTGGAACGAGCGGTAGAGTTCTTCCAGGCCGGCGTACTGCGGCGTAAAGCCGCATTTGGAGGCCACGTTCACCACCAGCAGCACGCGGCCGCGGTACGTGTCCAGGGACTGTTCCGTGCCGTCGATGGCGCGGGCGGAAAAATCGTAGAGGGTGCTCATGCGGGCTCCTTAGGCGTCCGAACGCGAGGGCGTCAGCGCGCCGGCTTGTTGTCCAGCGAGTGTAGCCCCGGCATCGCGGCCGTAGTAGCGCGTACCCCACAAGGTCAGCAGCAGGACGGCGGCGGTGATGCCGGCCGACATCCAGGGCAGGTCTGTCAGCGGCAGGCCGTGGCCCAGCGCCACGCTGCCCAGCCAGGCGCCGCCCGCATTGCCCAGGTTGAAGGCGCCCTGATTGAGGGTCGACGCCAGGTTGGGCGCGTCGGCCGCCTGGTCCACGATCAGCGTCTGCAGCAAAGGCACGACGGCAAAGCCCAGCACGCCCCAGATGAAGGTCATGACCAGCATGGGCGCCAGCGCGTGGATGGCCTGGCTGAGCGCCAGGAAGACCAGCAGCAGGCCGATGAAAATGCGGCGAAGCGACACTTCCAGGTTGCGGTCGCCCAGCTTGCCACCCAGGGTGCTGCCCACGGTCAGCGCCACGCCGAAGAGCAGCAGCACGCCGGTGACGCCGCGTTCGGACACGCCGGTCACTTCGCGCAAGAGCGGCGCGATGTACGTCAGCACACAGAACAGCGCCGCGGAGGCCAGCACGCTGGCGGCCAGCGGCCAGACCACGCGCACGTCGCGCAGCACCTTGAATTCGCGCAGGATGTTGCCGGGCTGCATGGGGATGCGGGCCGGCAGCCAGGCGGCCAGCGCGGCCACGGCCAGCAAACCGATGCCGCTGACCACCCAGAAAGTCGAGCGCCATCCGGCCACCTGGCCCAGCGCCGTGCCCAGCGGCACGCCCAGCACGTTGGCCAGCGTCAGGCCGGTGAACATCAGCGCAATGGCGCTGGCGCGCTGGTTGCGCGGCACCAGGTCCGCGGCCACCACGGCTCCCAGGCCGAAGAAAGCGCCATGGCAGAAGGCGGTGAACACGCGCGCCGCCATCAGCAGCGCGTAGTTCGGCGCCAGCGCGCACAGCAGGTTGCCCACCACGAAGGTGCTGGCCAGGCCGATCAGCGTGGCCTTGCGCGGCAGCCTGGCGGTGAGGATGGCCATGATGGGCGCGCCGATCACCACGCCCATGGCGTAACCGGTGATCAGCAGGCCTGCGACGTCAATGCTGACTTGCAGGTCGGCGGCGACGTTGGGCAGCAGGCCCATGATGACGAACTCGCTGGTGCCGATGCCGAAAGCGGCGGCGGCCAGCGCGATAAGGTGCAGGGGCATGGGACAGGGCCGGGACGAAAGGAAGGCGCCGGCGCAAAGAGAAGGCAAGGGCGGAATTCTAGGGCAGCGCCGCGCAAGCGTCGGGGGAAAGCCCTATTCTGAATAAGGGTATACCCTTAAATTGACGCGGCACGGGCCTTTGTTCCGGACCGGCCGCGACGTCGCCAAGGGCTTGCGCGGCGCGGGGCCATTGGGCGGGTTTCGCCGCAGCCGTCCTATCATGTCCATCAGATCCAAATGCGCGCGCTGTAGGAGAAATCGGCAATGGAAGGAATGATTGAACGCCTGGAGGCGATGCTGGCCAAGGGCACGGACAACATGCTGCTGCGTTTTTCGCTGGGAAAGGCCTACGCGGAGCAGGATTGCTTCGCCGATGCCGAGCCCCATCTGCGCGCGGCGCTGGCATTCGATCCCGCCTATTCGGTGGCCTGGAAATGGCTGGGCAAGGCTTGCCTGGGACAGGGCGACAAGAGCGGCGCGCGCGCCGCCTGGGAATCGGGCCTGCAGGCCGCGCAGGCGCGCGGCGATCAGCAGGTGGTGAAGGAGTTGCAGGTGTTCATCAAGCGCTTGGACAAGGAGGCTGCGGCTGGGCACGCGTGAGCCGGAATACCTCGATGGCGTGGCGCAGCTCCTCGGTTTCGGCCCGCTGCGCAACCGTCCCAGGCGCATCCGCGATGCCGGTGTGCACGTCGCGGGCCAGGCCGACCAGATTCCTGCGCGTGGCCTCCAGCGAAAATCTTAATGCGCCGATCTCATCGTCCGGATTGCCCGGCGCCAGCGGCGTGCCCAGATTGCCGGCCGCGATCTGCCGCGTGAAGTCGGTGGCCGTGGCCAACAGGCCGGACAGGGAGCGGCCATAGGCCCAACCCGATGCGAAGATCAGGCAGACGCCAGCGGCCAGCACTGCCGTGGCCAAGGCCAGTTGCTCGATATTCAGATTGGCCGCCATGCCATGCAGCGCGAAGCCGCCGGCGGCCAGGAACAGCGCGGACGAAAGTCCCGCCCAGGCCAGCATGCGCGCGCGTATGCCCGACGCCCGCCAGTCGCGCAGACGCGCCAGCGGGCCTCCGGGCAGGATCCGCCCCGCGCGCAACCGCAAGCCGCCGGTAATGCCGGTGCGCAGGCGCCGGTAGGCGCTGTCCGCGGTGTCGATCTGGGCGCGCGTTGGTTTGACGCGCACGCAGGCATAGCAGACGGTGACGCCGCGCTCCACCACCGGGGTGATGCTGGCCAGCGACCAATAGTGGCCGCCATGCTTGCGCCGGTTCTTGATCACGCCCGTCCATGACTGGCCCCGCTGTATCGTGCGCCACAAGTCGTCGTAGGCGGCCAACGGCATGTCGGGATGGCGCATGGTGTCATGGCCCTTGCCCATCAGATCCGCCTGCGTGTAGCCGCTGACCTCCAGGAACGCCGGATTGGCGTAGATGATGCGGCCGCGGGCGTCGGTGCGGGTGATGAGGCACTGCTCGTCGTGCAGCGTGTATTCCTGGTCGTGGACCTGCGGATGGTCGCGCATGGCTGTGTCGTCCTGCGATCGGCGTTGGCGGAATGTCGTAGACCGATCATCCGGGACGCGGACGGAAGCGGCGTTGACCTAGGTCAAGCGGGGCCGACGTCGTTCCCGCCCGCGGCCAGCGTCTCAGGCCGGCGGCAGCCCGCTGAACGCCTCCAGCGCGCGCAACCGGCTCTGGGCCAGGTCGACAATGGGCAGCGGATAGCCGGCGGCGGCGCGCTCCATCGGGCTGGGATCATGGATGGCGCGGCCGTCCAGATGCGCCAGTTCCGGCAGCCATTCGCGCAGGAACACGCCGTCCGGATCGAACTTGCGCGACTGCGACAGCGGATTGAAGATGCGGAAGTAGGGCACGGCGTCCGCGCCCGTGGACGCGCTCCATTGCCAGCCGCCGTTGTTGGCGGCGAGATCGCCGTCCACCAGCTGCGCCATGAACCAGGCTTCGCCCAGCCGCCAATCGATCAGCAGGTTCTTGGACAGGAACATGGCCGTCACCATGCGCAGGCGGTTGTGCATCCAGCCCAGCGCCAGCAACTGCCGCATGGCCGCGTCGACGATGGGAATGCCGGTCTGGCCCTGCTGCCAGGCATGCAGGTCCTCAGGCGCGTCGCGCCACGGCACCGCGGCGGTCTCCGGCTTCATGGGCTGGTGCATGGACAGCGCCGGGTAGGCGGCCAATAGATGCTGATAGAACTCGCGCCACAGCAATTCGTTGATCCAGGTGGCGGCGCCGCGCTTGCCGCCCTCTATTTCTCCGTGGTTTGCGGCCTGCGCCGCGCGCAAGGCCTGGCCCGGCGACAGCACCCCCGCCGCCAGATAGGGCGACAGGCAGCTGGTGGCGGGCAGCGAGGGAAAATCGCGTTCTTCCTGGTAGGCGTCGATGACGCCGTCGGCAAAGGCTTCGAGGCGTTCGCTGGCCGCGTCCTCGCCAGCGGGCCAGAGCGCGCGCACAGGCTCGGCGGGCGCATCGAAACCCTCGAAGGCCGCGGGCAGCGGATCCGCCGGCCAGGGCGGCGGGGTCTGCGCGCGCGGGGCGGGCAGGGCGCGCAGCGGCGCCGTGCGCAGCCGTTCGCGGCAGGCCCGCGCGTATGGGGTATAGACGCGGTAGCACTCGCCCTTGCCGGTCAGCACCGTGCCGGGCCGCAGCAGCGAAGCGCCATGATGCAGGGTCCAGTCCACGCCCAGGGCTCGCAGGCTGGCGGCGACCGCGGCATCGCGGCGGCGTTCGTTGACGGCCCATTCGGCGTTGGCGTGGACCTGGCCGATGGCGTGGTCGCGGCAGAAAGCGGCCAGCGCGTCCGGCGCCTCGCTCCAGTCATGCACCGTCAGCAGCCGCAACGGAATGCCCAGGCGGCCGAGTTCGCGAGACAGTTCGCGCAGATTGCGCAGCCAGAAATCCACCTTGGCCGGCGCGTCGCCGTGCTGCCGCCATTGGCCGGGCGCGGCCAGGAACAGGGCGGTGACCGTGCCGGCTTCGGCGGCCGCGGCCAGGGCAGGGTTGTCATGCGCGCGCAGGTCGGTGCGCAGCCAAAGCAGCGTGTTCATGGGTGGTCCAGGGCAGGGGCGGCGAGGCTGGCATTCTATATTGCGCCCGCCGCGCGGACGCGCCGGCAGACCGGCCATGGAAGACGATGTAAAAACTACGAGTAGATGTGTCCTGGCTTGCGCCGGCTGGCGCCGCGGGCCTCGCGGGGGAAAGCGCCCGGCGCGGCCGGATTGCGCCGCTTTGCGGTCAAACCATGAAACACGCTGGCGCGCCGCGGATATTGACGCCGCCTGGTCCCCGCCCTGTAATTCAAATAAACGACTAGAGCAAGATGAACGCTATGGGAAATCTGATGGACCTACGCCCGTCTTTTCTGAGGGGCCGCACACCCGCAGGCAACGCGTCCCGCGACGTCTTGCAAAAACTCTGGCGCTCGGTGGATCTGCCCGGCGAATCGCTGGACCATGTGGTGTTGACTGGCGCCGATCCGGTACTCCCATCGTCCTTCGCTGTCGGCATGGCGGCGCAGACCAGCATGGCCGCGGCCGCGCTGGCCGCCGCGGAGATCTGGAATCTGCGCGGCGGCGCCAGGCAGCAGGTCGGCGTCGACATGCTGCACGCCGCGCAGGAATGCCGCAGCCACTACACCATCAACGGCATCACGCCCAATCCCTGGGACCCCATCACCGGGCTGTACCGCTGCGGCGACGGCGGCTGGGTCCGAATCCATGCCAATTTCGCTCATCACCGCGATGGCGCGCTGGCGCTGCTGGGCTGTCCGGCCGGCGAAGACACTACCCGCGCGATGGTCGAGCGCGCCTTGAGCCGCTGGAAGGCCCTGGACTTCGAACAGGTGGCCGCCGACGCGGGCCTGCCCGTGGCCGCCATGCGCAGCTTCGACGAATGGGACCGCCACCCCCAAGCCCTGGCGGTGGCCGCGCAGCCCCTGCTGACCATCGAGCGCATCGGCGAAGCCGATCCGCGTCCCTTGCCCAAGTACGGCAATGGCGCCCGGCCGCTCAAGGACATCCGCGTGCTGGACCTGACCCGCATCATCGCCGGCCCGGTCTGCGGACGGGCGCTGGCGGCGTACGGCGCCGATGTGATGCTGCTCAATTCCCCGCATCTGCCCAACATCGACAACATCATCGATACCAGCCGCGGCAAGCTGTCGGTGCTGGCCGATCTGGATACGGCCGACGGCCGCATCGCGCTGGGCAACCTGCTGCGCAGCGCGCACGTGTTCGTGCAGGGCTACCGCCCCGGCGGCCTGGCCGCGCTGGGCTTCGGCCCGCAGGACGCGGCGCGCATCCGTCCGGGCATTGTCTACGTGTCCTTGACCGCCTATGGCGACAAAGGTCCCTGGGCCGGCCGCCGCGGCTTCGATTCCCTGGTGCAGACCGCTACGGGCTTCAACCACGCCGAGGCGCAGGCCGCGGGCCAGGACACGCCCAAGCCCATGCCCATGCAGATCCTGGACCATGCCTCGGGCTACCTGATGGCGTTTGGCGCGCAAGCCGCGCTGGCGCGCCAAATGACCGAAGGCGGCAGCTGGCATGTGCGCGTGTCGCTGGCGCAGACCGCGCATTGGCTGCGCGGCCTGGGCCGTGTCGAGGGCGGCCTGGCCTGTCCGATGCCGGGTTTCGACGGCCTGCTGGAAACCGAGCCCTCCGGCTTTGGCGAACTGGTGGCTCTGCGCCACGCCGCGCAGTTCTCCGATACGCCGGCCCGCTGGACGCGTCCGTCCAGCCCGCCCGGCACGCATCCGCCGGTCTGGCCATTCAACTAGGAACACCCGCTCAAGCCTGCGCGCCGCCGGCGTCTGGCTGGAAGCAGCGCGTCTCCAAGCAAGGGCCGCGGTTTCATCTGCGGTTCTGTCTGATTTTCATGTAAGCGCCTCAGCACGGCCCCGGAGCCTGTGGCCGGCGCTCTGCCTGCACTTCTTGCGTCCAGCCATGGCTGAGGCGCTTCCATCTCTTCCCACGCAAGCCCGCCCGATACCGCCATGCGCAGCTATCGGGTTTTCTGTTATGGAATCAATAAATTACATATTGATATCAACAGTCATATAAATAGCATGTCGTCATATTTTGTCATTGTTAAGTAACAACCAGAATCCCCGGGTGTAGTCGCTGGGAGTGCGCGCAGGACTTCGTCCTGGATGTGGCTCAGAACGGATCCGCCGACGCCGCAGTTCAGTAGCTTGGCGACTTTGCCTGGCCGGCGCATCTCCCGCCCGCGGGATTCCTTTCAGACAAGGTCATGACGATGCTGAAGCCATCCAAGGCACACGCTTGGTGCATAGCGGCTGCGCGCCAAGTCAGAAAGGCGCTGTGCGTGGCGCTTTCCAGTTTGCTCCTGTTCCAGGGCTGCGCCGCGCCGCTAGCCGGCGAACACCGCAAGCCGCTCCCCGACACCGAAGGCCGCGCCGCATCCGCCAGCATTGCCGTTCAGGACCGGGCGCGGGCGATGGATCCAAGCGCGGCCGCGGCCAGCGCGCCTATCCCCGGCGGCATGGATCCCGCGCCCGATCTGGAGGGACGCCCCTTGCCCGCCAATCCCAACCAAATGGCGAGCGCGGACGCCAGGTCGACGGCCAGCGGCAAGGCCATCGGTGCAGCCCAGCAAGCGGCGGAAAGCTGGCTGCGCCAGTTCGGCACGGCCAGGCTGGACCTGCTGGGCAGCTTCCATGGCGGCGCTCTGGATATGTTGTTCCCGCTGCGCGATTCCGGGACGAGTCTGATTTTTTCCCAATTCGGCGCGCGCCGGACCAACCTGCTGCAAGAGTCATATCGGACCACGGTCAACCTCGGGCTGGGCTACCGCCATTTCGGCGATGGCTACATGGCTGGCGTCAACGCATTCCTGGACCAGGACGTGTCGCGCGGCCATCGGCGCCTGGGTCTGGGCGGCGAATGGTGGGCGGATTATCTGAAGCTCAGCATGAACGGCTATTTCCGGCTGAGCGACTGGAAGCGTTCGCCCGATGCGCGGGACTATCAGGAACGTCCGGCCAGCGGCTGGGACATCCGGACCGAAGGCTATCTGCCGCAGTATCCGCAGCTGGGCGGCAAGCTGATGTTCGAGAAGTACTACGGCGACGAGGTCGGGCTGTTCGGCGCCAGCAACCGGCAAAGAAATCCCAGCGCCTGGACCCTGGGCGTTTCCTATACGCCGGCGCCGCTGGTCACGCTGGGCCTGGACCATCGCATGGGGCAGGGCGGGCAGTCCGACACCAGCTTCAAGCTGGGCCTGAAGTACGCGCTTGGCGTGCCTTTGGCCAAGCAGTTGCAGCCGGGTGAAGTCGCGCGCAGCCGCAAGCTGGCCGGCATGCGCATGGATCTGGTCGAACGCAACAACGAAATCGTCCTGGAATACAAGAAGAACGATCCCATGACGATACAGCTGCCGGCGGCTGCTTCCGGATATCCTCGGACGGCCCTCAGCTTTCCGGTAACGCTGACGGCCGCGGATGCCGCGCCCCGGATCGAATGGTCCGGTTCCGCGGCGCCGTTTGCGATGCCATACAGCGGCGGCGCGTCCGCATCGCTGATGCTGCCCGACTACCGCAGCGGCGGCATCAACAGCTATCAGCTGATGGCGTCCGCTACGGATGTGCACGGCCGCAAGATCAGGTCCAACGTCATGACCGTGAGCGTCAACCCGCTCAGCGTCAGCGTCGCGCGTTCCAAGGCCGCCGCCATGGCGGACGGCGTGGACAACGTCAGATTCACGGCCCAGGTTCGCGGCGTCCAGGCCGAACCCATGGGGGGGCGCACCGTCACATGGGTCCTGCAGGGGGCCGGCACGATCCGGGAGTCTTCGGACCGCACCGATGCCGATGGCGTGGCGTACGCCCTGGTCAGCAGCACTGTCTCGGGCACGATCGGGGTCGAGGCAATGGAGGCGCAAGGGTTCAAGGGCAGGAGCGAGGCAGAGTTCCTCGAAGCGCCGGGCACGGCCAGCGTGGCGCTGCTCGTTGCGCAGCCCGCGTCCATTCTTGCAAACGGCAGGGACAAGACTGTATTGAAGGCGACAGTCAAGGACGGCAAGGGCAACGCAGTGGGCGCGGGCGTCGCGGTGAACTGGACCGCCACCGGCGGGCGGCTTTCCAGCAACAGCAGCAATACCGACGCGAGCGGCATTGCCGTGGCGGAACTGCTGTCCGCCACTGTTCCAGGCCTTGCGGCCATCACCGCCAGGGCCGGAGCCGAGGATCCGGGCAAGACGGGATCCGTCGCATTCCTGCTCGATGCATCCGATGCCCAGGTGCTGCGGCTCACGCCAAGCAAGACCACCGCCCTGGCCGATGGCCTGGACACGGTGACCTTCACCGCCACCGTCGCGGATGGCCGAGGCAATCCGGTGGGAGCGGGCGTCGCCGTCAACTGGGGCGCCAGCCTGGGCACGCTGGGCGCCGCTTCCAGCAACACGGACGCGAGCAGCCAGGCCACGGTCGTACTGACCGCGCCGACCGCGGCTGGCGCGGCGACCGTCACCGCCAGGGCCGCAAGCGGCGACCCGGGCAAGACCGCCGCGGTCGCGTTCGTCGCGGATGTCGCTAACGCGCGCGTCGTCCAGCTCACGCCCAGCCAGGCCAGGGGCACGGCCAATGGCGCGGATGCCGTGGTTTTCACCGCCATGGTTGAAGACGGCCGCGGCAATCCGGTGGGGGCAGGCGTCACCGTCAACTGGAGCGCCAGTCTTGGGACGCTCGCCGCTACCAGCGTCACCAACGCCAGCGGCCAGGCTTCCGCCTTGCTGACCGCGCCGATCGTTCCCGGCACGGCAACCGTCACGGCCCGGGCGGCGGATGGCGATGCCGGCAAGACCGCGTCAGCCGTCTTCGCGGCAGACGAACTGAGGGCCCGCGTGGCCGCGCTAAGCCCAAGCAAGACCACCGGCCTGGCCAACGGCACTGACACCGTCACACTCACGGCCACGATCGATGATGGCAGAGGCAATCCGTTGGGGGCGGGCATCGTCGTCAACTGGAGCGCCGATCGGGGCTCGATAGGCGCTTCCAGTATCACCAATGCCAGCAGCCAGGCCACCGTCGTCCTGACCGCGCCTACCGCGACCGGAGCGGCGACTGTTACCGCCAAGTGCGCGCCGGCCCGCCAGGCGAAGAGCGCCGGCGGAGATCCCGGCAAGACCGCCGCCGTCGATTTCATCGCTGACGCCTCCAGCGCCCACGTCATCGAGCTGGCCGCGAGCAAGACCGACGCGGTGGCTAACGGCGCCGATACCGTGACCCTCCGGGCCGTCGTCGTCGACAAGCAAGGCAATCGGGTGGGCGCAGGTGTTACCGTCAACTGGAGTACAAGTCTGGGCCAGCTCCCGGCGGCCACCACGACCGATAGCAAGAGCGAAACCTCGGCCGTCCTGATCGCGCCGACTTCCACGGGCGTCGCGACGGTTACCGCCAAGGCTGCGGGCGGCGATGCGGGGCAGGTGGTGTCTATCACCTTCATGGCCGACGCGTCGACCGCCCGTGTGGCGACAGTCGCGGCGAGCAAGACGAGCGGCTTGGCCGATGGCACGGATACCGTGACCTTCACGGCCACGGTTGCGGACGCCAAGGGCAATCCGGTGGGCGCGGGCGTCCCGGTCAACTGGGGCGCCAGTCTGGGCACGCTGGCTGCAACGGTCAGCAAGACCGACGCCAACAGCCAGGCCTCGGTTGTATTGACCGCGCCGACTGCGGTGGGCACGTCGACCGTCAACGCCCGGGCCGCGGGCGGCGACGCGGGCCAGACTGCCACGATAGCCTTTACGGCCGACGCTTCCAGCGCCCGCGTGGTTAGTTGGGCGTTCAGTAGCAATAGCTCGCCGGTACGGGCCAATGGCGTAGACGCCATTATCCTCAGGGCCCACGTGAAAGACGCCATGGGCAATCGCGTGGCCGGGGCGACGGTCAACTGGACCACCAGCCTGGGCAGCCTTGCTAGCGCGACAAGCGTTAGCGACGTCACTGGCGAGGCTCTTGTCAAGCTGGTGTCGACCACCGCCGGTGAAGTTGTCGCCACGGCCAAGGCAGGGGCGGCGGATCCGGGCAAGATCTTGCGCGTGGGTCCCTTCGTGGCCGATCCCGCCACCGCCCGCGTGGTCGTGCTTACGCAAAACAAGACCAATGGCGTCGCCGATGGCGCAGATACGGTGAGATTTACGGCCACGGTACAGGACGCACACGGCAATGCGATGATGAGGTGGGACGTCAACGGCACGCCGAGGCCGCTCGACATTCCCGTCAATTGGACCACTTCCGGCGGCAGGCTGGCCGCAACTGCCAGTAGCACCGATGAGACCGGCAAGGCCACAATGGTATTGACCGCGCCGAAGGTTGCCGGCAGCGTGAATGTCACCGCCATGGCCCCTGGGCGGGATGCGGGCCGGACAGCCAGCGTGACCTTTGCGGCCGCCACGCCCAGCACCCGCGTCGGCAGCGCTTCGGCCAGCAAGACCAGCATCGTGGCCAATGCCCGCGATACCGTGATCTTCACGGCGGTAGTGCTGGACGGCAACGGCAATTCAGGAGGCGCAGGCCACGTGGTCAACTGGAGCACCGATCTTGGCTCGCTGGAGGCGTCATCCACCAGGACCAACGCCAAGGGCGAGGCCACGGTTGTGCTGACGGCGGGAAAGCTCGCGGGGCAGGCCACGGTGACTGCCAAGACGGGCGCAGACGATTCGGGCCGTGCCTTCCGCGTGGCATTGACCGCTGATCCGATAACCGCCCGCGTCGCTTCCCTGGCCAGCAGCAAGACCTCTGCCCGGGCTGACGGTCAGGAAAAGCTGATCCTTAAGGCGACGGTGAAGGATGCCAACGGCAATCTGGAGGTCGCGGGCGTCACGGTCAACTGGCGGACCAACCTCGGCACGCTGGCCTCGGCAACCAGCAGTACGGATAGCAATGGCGTTGCCACGATGGAACTGCGCGCGCCAGGCGCTCCAGGTATCGCCGTGCTTACCGCGAGGGCAATCGCGGCGGACGGGGGCAAGACCGTGCGCGTGGAGTTCATATCGTCGAGTACGATCCCGCCGCGGCCATGGCAATGAGCAGGCATGTGCGCGGATACATGCGGGACTGCCGTCATGAACGGACTTGCGGCCGAACAGTAGCGGCGCATGCCCGCCAGCGCCGCCTACTGCTTGGCCTTCCAGTCGCGCAGTGCGCGCATGGTGTTGGCCACGTGGGAGTCCGGATTCATGTCGGTGTATTCATACAGGATCTTGCCTTGCGGCGAGATCACGTAGGAGATGCGCTGCGCGTACTCGGGACGCTTGTCGTGGACCGCGTCGTAGGCCTTCATGATCTTGCCATCGCCGTCGGCCGCTACCGCGAACTTGCCGCGGCATTCGCTGACCGAGAACTTGTTCAAGGTGTCGATATTGTCGGTCGACACACCGATGACGGTAGCGCCCAGGGACTTGTAATCATCGGTGGCTTCGGCGAAGTTGTGCGCCTCTATCGTGCAGC
The DNA here is from genome assembly GCF_902859735.1 of Achromobacter aegrifaciens. GTDB lineage: Bacteria > Pseudomonadota > Gammaproteobacteria > Burkholderiales > Burkholderiaceae_B > Achromobacter > Achromobacter aegrifaciens. The sequence continues at coordinate 152,897 of NZ_CADIJY010000002.1, forward strand.
CCTGGGTGAACGCGGCGGGGAAGAAATACAAGACCACCGGACCTTGCTTGAGCGCCTCGCTCAGCGAGAACGTGTAGACCTTGCCGCCCAGCGATGCCTGGGTGCTGAAGTCCGGGGCGGGCGCGCCCACGTCCAGCGCGGCCTGGGCCGAGGGACCGGCCAGCAGGCCGCAGAGGAGTAACCAGGGGGCAATGCGCTTCATCGGAATCTCCAGGAATTTCAGGGGCCGCGCGGCAACGGGTCTACTGTAGCCGTGCAGGATGCGAGGGTCCAGTAAGCGGCGCGGCGGCGTCGCCCGTCCTAGTCGCGTCCGGAGCCGCCGCGGCCATTCCCGTTGCCATTGCCGTCTCCGCGCGGTTGGTCGCGCTGCTGTTGTTGACGCGCCTGCTGCTGGGCCTGTTGGTCGCGTTGCTGTTGTTGACGCGCCTGCTGCTGGGCCTGCTGGTCGCGCTGCTGTTGTTGACGCGCCTGCTGCTGGGCCTGCTGGTCGCGCTGCTGTTGTTGACGCGCCTGCTGCTGGGCCTGCTGGTCGCGCTGCTGCTGTTGACGCGCCTGCTGCTGGGCCTGCTGGTCGCGCTGCTGTTGCTGACGCGCCTGTTGCTGGGCCTGCTGGTCGCGTTGCTGCTGCTGGCGTTCCTGCTGCTGGGCCTGTTGGTCACGTTGCTGTTGCTGACGCGCCTGCTGCTGCGCCTGCTGATCGCGCTGCTGTTGCTCTCGCGCCTGTTGCCCCTGCGGCTGCTGGGGGCGGCCTGTCTGCCCGGCAGACATATCGCGTCCGCGTTGCATGTCGCCGTGGTCCGCGTTGTTCCGGTCAGCGCCGCCGCGGTTATCGCGCCCGTTGTTGTCCTGGCCGCGGTCGCGTCCGTCGCGTCCATTGTCCGGACGCTGGCCTTCATGCGGCCGGCCATTGGATTGATGGTCCACGTAGGCCTGGGGCGGCCGGCCCTTGTTGTGGTCGTAGAACTGAGCCCGGTTATTGCCGGCGTCGCGCGCGTAGCCGCGCTGTATGTCGGTCTGCGGAGAATGGCGGTCCTTGCGCGCGGCAAGTTCGCGCGGGTCCGCGTTGCGCCGGATGCCGGATGGGCCGCCGTGGTAGCTGACGCGGCGGTTGTCCACGTTGTTCACGACCACGGTGTGGTTATAGACATTGGTCACGCGCGTGACGTTCACGTTCGTGACGGAACGGTTGTAGTAGAAGCGGTCGCGCTTCCAGTAACCGCCCACATAGCCCAGGCCGTTGTAGCCAAAGCCGTAGTTGATTCCGCCATAGAAGCCCACGTGTGGACCCCAATAGCCGGGGGTCCAGAGGTAGATGCCATTGCTGAAGCCCCAATAACCGGGTGTCCAGAGCGCGCCGGCATAGGGCGCGAGCACCCATGCGCCGGGTACCCAGAAAAACCCGTAGCGGTTCAGGCTCCAGTAGCCCGGCACCCACATATAGCCGTCGGCGGGCGCTGGCGGCTGGACATAGACGGGTAAGGGCGGGGGCGGCTGGGGGCTGCGGTCCACCAGCGCCAGGTTGGCGTTGGCGGGATCGCCGTCGTCATAGACGGGCGCGGCGGGCGCCGGCGGCGGCTCATAGGTCTGCGCCGCCACGCTGGCACAGGCAACCATCAGGACAGCCGCGGCCAAAGGGCGCGGGCGTAGGATCCGGGAACAGGTATTCATGGTTTTTCCTTGGCGCAACGGGCGCGCGGATCAATAGCCACGATAGTAGTAATGGGGGGCTGGATACGCCGGGTAGTAATAATGCGGCGTGTAGTAGACCGGCGCGGGACGATAGTGCGCGGGCCTGGCGGGTACGACCACGCAACCGGTCAAGGCGCTGGTCACGGCCAGCATCAGCAATAGACTTTTCTTCATTTTGCGACTCCTGCCGAGCGCCTGGCGTGGTTCACGCCTTTTTTGCGCTCGTCAGGATTAGGCCACAGGCCGGTCTCCACGGTTCTGCACTGTAATCGTTCCGAAACAGCTTTCCGGTGACGGATATTTGCGCCTGCGTGACCGTCGATGTCGTTCGTATCAATGTCCGCGCAAAAGAAAAGGGGCCGCCTCGGCGACCCCCTCATAGCGCGTAGCGCCGTGTTACGGCTGTCAGTTCCAGCGGCCGCCGTTACCGGCGAGGCTGAAGCGGCCCGCGCCCATGAAGGCGATGGCCAGGCCGGTGAACAGGAACATGCCTTGCAGTTCCAGCGCCCAGCCACCGTTGTTGGTCATGCTGCTGATCTGGCCGGAGTGGGCCAGCAGGATGGCGACGACCATGTTGATGGCGATCAGCAAACCGCCCAGGCGGGTGTAGATGCCGACGATGAGCAGCACGGGGGCGAGGATTTCGCCGACGTAGGCGCCATAGGCGAGGAAGCCGGGCAGGCCGTGCGAGGACAGCATGCCGCTGATGCCGCCGACGCCGCCGCCGGTCAGTTTGAACAGGCCATGCAGCAGAATCAGAATACCGAGGGTCAGGCGCAGGATCAGCTTGCCGGTGTCGTCGGATTTGATCATGGTGAGTTTCTCATCTATTGGTTGAAAGGGGACCGCGGCCGTTGGAACAGGGCGCGAGCCTTTGGTTCCGCGCCCCGGTGATCGCGGGCAGGGCGGCCGCCGGGGCAGGCCGCGCCATTATTGCAAAACCCGAGCAAAACCATCAAGTTTTTGTCGCCCGCCGACACTCAGAACTCTTCCAGATAGCGCATGCGGAAGCGCCGGCCCTTGATATTGCTGTTGGACAGACGCGAGAACGCCTGCTTGGCGATCTGCCGGTCCAGCGCCACGTAGGAGTTGAATTCGGTGATGTTGATCTTGCCAACCTGCTCGAACGTCAGGCCGCCGTCGCCGGTCAGCGCGCCCAGCAGGTCGCCCGGGCGCAGCTTGTCCTTCTTGCCGCCCTGGATGCACAGCGTGATCATGGGCGCGCGCAAGGGACGATCCGCCTTGGGCCGCAAGGCCTTGATGTCGCCCCACACCAGCGGCGCGCCCTGATACTGCTCGATCAGGTTGGCCCAGCGCATCTCCTCGGGCGAGCACAAGCTCAGCGCCAGGCCCTTTTGTTCGCCGCGGCCGCTGCGGCCGATGCGGTGCACGTGGACCTCGGTGTCCTTGGTCACGTCGACGTTGATCACGGCGCCCAGGTTCTGGATGTCCAGGCCGCGCGCCGCCACGTCGGTGGCCACCAGCACGGCGCAGCTGCGGTTGGCGAACTGGATCAGGATTTCATCGCGCTCGCGCTGTTCCAGGTCGCCGTTCAGGGCCTGGGCGCTGATGCCTTCGGCCTGCAGCCGTTCCACCAGGTCGTGGCTGCGGATCTTGGTGTTGCAGAAGGCCAGCGTGGATTCGGGGCGGAAGTGCGCCAGCAGGCGCGTCACTGCGTCGAGCCGGTCCTTTTCGTCGATTTCGTAGAAGATCTGCTCGATGCGGCTGGCGTCATGCTGCGCCTCGACCTTGACCTCGGCGGGATTGCGCAGGAAGCGGGCGCTGAGCTTGCGGATGTTGTCGGGATATGTCGCCGAGAACAGCAGCGTCTGGCGCTTGGTCGGGCAATGCGAGGCGATGGCCACGATATCGTCATAAAAGCCCATGTCGACCATGCGGTCGGCCTCGTCCAGCACCAGGGTGTTCAGGCCCGACAGGTCCAGGCTGCCGCGCTCCAGGTGATCCTGGATCCGGCCGGGCGTACCCACCACCAGGTGCGCGCCGCGCGCCAGCGATTCGGCTTGGGGACGGGCGGCGGCGCCGCCGCACAGGGTCAGGATCTTGACGTTGGCGATCTGGCGGGCCAGCCGGCGCAACTCCTGTGCGACCTGGTCCGCCAGCTCGCGCGTGGGGCAGACCAGCAGTGCCTGTGGCGTCAAGCGCGCGGGATCGAGCTTCTGCAGCACGCCCAGGCCGAAGGCCGCGGTCTTGCCGCTGCCGGTCTTGGCTTGCGCAATGAGGTCGCGGCCTTCCAGGATCAGCGGCAGGCTCTGGGCCTGGATGGGTGTCATCTGCTCGAAGCCCAGGCTCTTCAGGTTGTCGAGCAGGGCGGGCAGCAGGGGCAGGGAGGTAAAGGAAGTGTCGGTCACGATAGAAGAGTGTCGCTTTCTGCCCGGCATCGGCCTGGCGGCAAAAGGAAGGGGCGGCTGCGTCATGAGGCAGGCGCGCGTACGCCCAAGAGTGTAATGCCTGCGGCCGATGGCCCTTGCAACAAAGGCGGAACATAGCGTTCCAGACGCGCCCCTGGGCGGGCGGGAGCCGCCGGCCGCTAGGCGTCAGGCCCGTAGGTGCCGGCCAGCGCCCGGGCGGCCTCTTGCATGCGCGGCAACCAGGCGCGCGCGCCTTCGATGGACAGCCGGGCCACCGGTGCGTGCAAGGCGACCGCGGCGATGGCGCGCGTGCCATGCAGAATGGGCACCGCCATGCAGACGATGCCCAGCAGGAATTCCTCGCGGTCGAAGCTCGCGCCTTCCTTCTTGATGGTGCGCAGTTCCTGTTCCAGCGCGGCCACGTCGCACAGCGTGTTGGGCGTGTAGCGCGGCAAGGGCGCCGCGGCCAGCAGCCGCTGGCGCGCCTCGCGCCGCATGTGGGCCAGGAACAGTTTGCCGCTGGCCGAGCAATGCAGCGGCACGCGCGAGCCCGATTGCAGGTTCACCCGCAGCGGCCAGGCGGTTTCGACGCGGTCCAGGTAGATGACCTCGTCGCCGTCCAGCATGGTGCAGTTGCAGGTTTCGCCGATTTCGTCGACCAGGCTGTCCAGGATGCGGTGGCGTTCGCCGCGCAAGGGCGAATTCAGCAGGGTTTCACGTGCCAGCGCGCTCAGGCGCGGGCCGCTGACGTAACTTTTGCCGGCGGGCTCGCGCAGCAGCATGCCGGCGTCGACCAGCCGCGACAGGATGCGCAGCACGGAGGGCTTGGGCAGGCCGGTGGCGTCCGTCAGCGCGGCCAGCGATACCGGCTGCCCCGAGCGGGCGACCTGTTCCAGCAGGGTCAGCGCGCGCAGCGCTGCGGAGGATTCGTCTTTCATCTTTCAATAATTGAAGATTCGGCGGCTTGCTGCGCATCGTCGCACGGATTTTGCAGAAAATGAAACGCCATGGGCTGGGAACGGGCAGGTTTCTGCTGCAGTATCGGATCATGCCGGCCCAGATGCAATCCGACACCGCCGGCCTGCCAGGAGAGAGACCATGAGCAGCAAGCAACACATGACCCCCAGCGAAGCGTTTGTGGAAACGCTGGTCGCGCAGGGCGTCAAGGACGTATTCGGCATCGTCGGCTCGGCCTTCATGGACGCGCTGGACCTGTTCCCGGCGGCCGGCATCCGCTTCGTGCCGACGGTGCACGAGCAGGGCGCCGCGCACATGGCCGACGGCTACTCGCGCGTGACGGGGCGCCACGGCGTCTGCATCGCGCAGAACGGCCCCGGCATCACCAATTTCGTGACCGGCGTGGCGGCGGCGTACTGGGCGCATAGCCCGGTCGTGGCCATCACGCCCGAGACCGGCACCGCGGGCATGGGGCTGGGCGGCTTCCAGGAAACCGAGCAGTTGCCGATCTTCTCGCGCATCACCAAGTACCAGGCCCATGTGAACCGGCCCGACCGCATGGCGGAATTCACCGCCAAGGCCTTCGACAATGCGCTGGCCGAGCGCGGCCCCACGCAGCTGAACATCCCGCGCGATTATTTCTACGGCGAGATCGACGTGGCGATTCCAGAGCCGCGCCGCATCCGTCGCGGGCCGGGCTCGGAAGAGGACCTGGAGGCGGCGGCGCAAATGCTGGCGCAGGCCAAGTTCCCCGTCATCGTGGCGGGTGGCGGCGTGCTGTTCTCGGAAGGGCAGGCGGAATGCGTGGCTCTGGCCGAACTGCTGGGCGCGCCGGTGGTCACCAGCTACCTGCACAACGACGCATTCCCGGCCAGCCACCCGCTGTGGTGCGGCCCCTTGGGGTACCAGGGCGCCAAGGCCGGCATGAAGCTGCTGTCGCAGGCCGACGTGGTGCTGGCGCTGGGCACGCGCCTGGGACCCTTCGGAACCTTGCCGCAGCACGGGCTGGACTACTGGCCGCAGGGTGCGCGCATCATCCAGGTGGACGCCGACCACCGCATGCTGGGCCTGGTGCGTCCGGTGTCGGTGGGCATCTGCGGCGATGCCAAGCCGGCGGCTGCGGCGCTGGCGGGCAAATTGCGGGGACGCGAGATCGCTTGCGCCGCCACCAAAGGTGGCCGCGCCGAACAGATCGCGGCGCAGAAGGCCGAATGGGAAAAGGAACTGGACAGCTGGTCGCACGAACGAGACGACTGGAGCCTGGACATCATCGAGCACGGCGGCGGCCGCATGCATCCGCGCCGCATGCTGCGCGAGCTGGAACGCGCCATGCCCAAGCATGTCATGGTGTCCACCGACATCGGCAACATCTGCTCGGTGTCCAACAGCTATCTGCGCTTCGACGAGCCGAACTCCATGCTGGCCGCCATGAGCTTCGGCAATTGCGGCTACGCCTTGCCGGCGCTGATCGGCGCGAAGCTCGGCCGGCCCGACCGTCCCGCCGTGGCCTACGTGGGCGACGGCGCCTGGTGCATGAGCTTCCAGGAATTGCTGACCTGCGTGCGCGAGAAGATACCGGTGACGGCCGTGGTGTTCCACAACGGCCAATGGGGCGCGGAAAAGAAGAACCAGGTGGACTTCTACGGCCGCCGCTTCGTCGGCAGCAACCTGAAGAACCCGAACTTTTCGGAGTTGGCGCGGGCCATGGGCGCGGAAGGCATCAGGGTGGAGCATGCCGACCAGGTGGGCGCCGCCTTGCAGGCCGCATGCAAGGCGCAGTCCGAAGGCAAGACCACCGTGCTGGAGATGATGGTCAGCCAGGAACTGGGCGACCCGTTCCGCCGCGACGCGCTCAAGCAGCCGGTACGCTTCCTGGACAAGTACAAGCAGTACGTGAACCAGCCTTTCCATCCGGGCGAGGTGCCGCTGTCGATCGATCCGGCCAAGCGCTGATCGCGCAGCGTGCGTCCGGCACGGCGGCGGCCGCGCCGGATTTCTTCCGCCAGGCGCCGCGGATCTCCGCGGCAGGAGCAGACAGAAATGGAAAGCGATCGCTTGTTCGAGCCGCTGCGCAATGCCGCGCTGTCGGCCGGCCGCTTGCGCACCGCGGTAGCGTATCCGCTGTGCCCGACCAGCCTGGGCGCGGCCGTGCAGGCGCGCGACGCTGGCTACATCGAGCCGGTGCTGGTCGGCCCGGCCGCCAGGCTGCGCGTCCTGATGGCGGAACTGGGGCTGCGCGACAACGAAGTGGAAGTGGTCGACACGCCGGATGACGAGTGCCAGGCCGCGCGCGCGGCGGCGGCGCTGGCCCGGGACGGCGCGGTGCGCATGCTGATGAAGGGCAGCCTGCACACGGACCACTTCATGTCGGCCGTGGTGGCGCGCGACGCCGGCCTGCGCACCGATCGGCGCATCAGCCACGCCTTCGTGATGGCGGTGGCGGCGTACCCCAAGCTTTTCATCCTGACCGACGCGGCCGTCAACATTGCGCCCACATTGCAGGAGAAAGCCGACATCGCGCAGAACGCCATCGACCTGGCGCGCGCGCTGGGCGTGGACCGCCCCAAGCTCGCGGTGCTGTGCGCCACGGAGTCCGTCAATCCTTCCATGCCCGCCACGCTGGACGCGGCGGCCCTGTCGAAGATGGCGGACCGCCAGCAGATCCGCGGCGGCGAGATCGACGGCCCCTTGGCCTTCGACAACGCCATCTCGCGCGAGGCAGCCGATCAGAAGGGCATCGTCTCGCGCGTGGCGGGCGATGCCGACATCCTGCTGGTGCCCGATATCGAGGCCGGCAACATGCTCTACAAAGAGCTGACCTGGCTGGCCGGCGCAGGTACCGCCGGACTGGTGCTGGGTACGCGCGTGCCTGTGCTGCTGACCAGCCGCTCCGATTCCATGCAGGCCCGCGTCAACAGTTGCGCAGTCGCTTCGCTGTACGCGCGGGCGCTGGCAGCCTGAATCCAGACCGTCCGCGGGGCTGGCTCCAAAAAGTCCGGCGGTTTGGTACTAAGCCTGGACCAGCAGGCTGGATACGCTAGCCCCAAGGCCATCCGATGAATGGCTCGTGACACTGGACATCAAGGGGTAGAACATGCGCAGCGCAAAAAAATGCCTGACCACGATACTGACGGCGTTGGCCCTTGCGGGCGGGGCCATGGCTGCGGACGCGCCCAAGTCCGGCGGTACGTTGGTGATAGGGTCGACGCAGGTGCCGCGGCACCTGAACGGCGCGGTGCAGTCGGGCATCGCAACTGCCTTGCCCAGCACGCAGCTGTTCGCCAGCCTGCTGCGCTACGACGCCGAATGGAAGCCGCATCCCTATCTGGCGCAGTCCTGGGAACTGGCGCCGGACGGCAAGTCGCTGACCCTGCATCTGCGCAAAGATGCGGTATTCCATGACGGCAAGCCAGTGACTTCGGCCGACGTGGCGTTCTCGGTCATGGCGGTCAAGAAGAACCATCCGTTCCAGACCATGTTCGCGCCTGTCGAGGCCGTGGACACGCCGGATCCCTACACCGTGGTGCTGCGCATGAGCAAGCCCCATCCGGCCATCCTGCTGGCGCTGTCGCCGGCCCTGATGCCGGTGCTGCCCAAGCACATCTACGACGATGGACAGGACCTCAAGAGCCATCCGCGCAACTCGGCCGACGTGGTCGGATCGGGTCCGTTCAAGTTCAAGGAATTCAAGCCGGGCCAGGAAATCGTGCTGGAGAAGTTCGACAAATTCTTCCTGCCCGGCAAGCCCTACCTGGACCGGATCGTGGTGAAGATCAATCCCGACGCCACCAATCTGCTGATCGGGTTGGAGCGCGGCGACATCGGCGTGTTGCCCTTCATGACCGAGCCCACCATACTGCGGCGCGCCAAGGAAAATTCCGCCATCGTCATGACCAGCAAGGGCTATGAGGGCATAGGCGCCCTGAGCTGGCTGGCTTTCAATACGGCGCGCAAGCCCTTGAACGACGTGCGGGTGCGGCAGGCCATCGCCTATGCCACCGACAAGGGCTTCATCACCAAGGCGCTGAACGCGGGCTTCGCCAAGCCCGCCGACGGGCCTATCATCGGCACCAGCCCGTTTGCCACGCAGGACGTGGCGAAGTATCCGCTGGACCTGAAGAAATCCGAGCAACTGCTGGAAGAGGCAGGCTACAAGAAGGACGCCAAGGGCGAACGCCTGTCGCTGACGGTGGACTACATGCCGGGTTCCGACGTGCAGGGCAAGAACGTGGCGGAATACCTGCGCAGCCAGTTGAAGAAGGTCGGCATCGCGGTGCAGGTTCGCGCCTCGCCTGATTTCCCGACCTGGGCCAAGCGCATCGCCGGCAAGGATTTCGACATGACCACGGACATCGTCTTCAACTGGGGCGATCCGGTGATCGGCGTGCACCGCACCTACCTGTCCAGCAATATCCGCGACATCATCTGGACCAACACGCAGTCCTATTCCAACCCCAAGGTGGACGAACTGCTGGAACAGGCCGGCACCGAAACCGACGCGGACAAGCGCCGCGCGCTGTACGCCGAATTCCAGCGCCTGGTCACGGCCGACGTGCCCATCGACTTCCTCACGGTCATTCCGTACCACACCCTGTCGCTGAAGAAGGTGCACGGCCTGCCGGACGGCATCTGGGGCGTCATATCGCCCATGGACGACACCTACCTGCAGTAGGGTGGAGCCGCCATGACGCGCTATCTCTTGCGCCGCCTTGCCTATGCGCTGGTGCTGCTGCTGGCCGTGGTGACGCTGAATTTCCTGCTGATCCACATCTCTCCGGGCGATCCGGTCGAGACCATCGCGGGCTCCATGGGCGGCATCAGCGAAGAACTGCGTGCGCAGCTGCGCGCGCAGTACGGGCTGGATAAACCCTTCCTGACGCAACTGGGCATCTACCTGATGCAGGTGCTGCGGGGCGACCTGGGCTATTCCTATTTCTTCAACGTGCCGGTGGCGCAGCTGATCTGGGACCGCGTGCCTGCCACGCTGCTGCTGGTGGTGACCTCGGTGCTGAGCGCGTTCCTGGCCGGCACGCTGCTGGGCACGCTGGCCGCGCGCAAGCCCAATGGGCCGCTGTCGCAAGGCATCACGCTGTTGTCGGTGGTGGGCTACTCCGCGCCGGTGTTCTGGACGGGCATCATCCTTATCATCCTGTTCGCCTCGGCGCTGCCGATCTTCCCGGTGTCGGACATGCGTTCCGCCGGCGGGCCGCAGGACGGCTGGGCGGGTGTGCTGGACGTGCTGCATCACCTGGTGCTGCCGGCCTTCACCCTGGCCTTCGTCTACCTCGCGCAGTACAGCCGGCTGGCGCGCGCCAGCGTCATGGAGGCGCTGTCGGCCGACTACATCCGCACCGCGCGCGCCAAGGGCTTGCCGGAACGCTCCGTGCTCTACAAGCACGCGCTGCGCAACGGCGTGCTGCCGGTGGTGACCATGCTGGGCCTGCAGTTCGGCAACGTGCTGGCCGGCGCGATCCTGGTCGAGACGGTCTTCAACTGGCCCGGGCTGGGCCGGCTGGCGTTCGACTCCGTGCTCAGGCGCGACTATCCCACGCTGCTGGGCATCCTGCTGTTCGCCTCGCTGCTGGTGGTCGTGATGAATCAGCTTACCGATCTGGCCTATCGCCTGATCGATCCCAGGATCAAGACCTCATGAGCCAGACTCCTCCCGCCGTATCCATCGCCGCCATGCAAGGCCAGGCGGCGCGGCCGCCGGCCCGTCCGTCGTACGAGGCCTTGCGGGTATTCGCGCGCAATCCCGCGGCGCTGGCTGGCGTGCTGCTGCTGGCCGCCATTCTGGCCGTGACGCTCTTTGGGCCCATGATCATGGAGGCGGATCCCTTCGAGATCGCCGGCGCTCCCATGACGCCGCCGGGCGCGGACGCGCTGCTGGGCACCGACTACCTTGGACGGGACGTATTGACCGGCATGGTCTATGGAGGCCGAGCCACCTTGCTGGTCGGCGTGGTGGCGGCCGTGCTGTCCATGGCCATCGGGCTGACGGTCGGCGCGCTGGCGGGCTACTACGGCGGCTGGATCGACGAAACCCTGATGCGCATCACTGAATTCTTCCAGGTGCTGCCGACCCTGCTGTTCGCCATGGTGCTGGTGACGCTGTTTTCGCCGTCGCTGGCGACCATCGCCATCGCCATCGGCGTGGTCAGCTGGCCGGGCACGGCGCGGCTGGCGCGCGGCGAGTTCCTGCGCCTCAAGCGCCGCGAGTACGTGCTGGCCGAGAGGGTGATAGGCGCGGGCGACGCGCGCATCATCTGGCGCGTGATCCTGCCCAACGCGCTGGCGCCGCTGATCGTGTCGGCGACGCTGGCAATAGGCACGGCGATCCTGTTCGAGGCCGGCCTGTCGTTCCTGGGGCTGGGCGACCCCAACATCATGAGCTGGGGCTTGATGATAGGCAGCAATCGCCCCTACATCCTGACCGCGTGGTGGGCGGTGACCCTGCCGGGCGCCGCCATCTTCCTGACCGTGCTGGCCGTCAGCCTGATCGGCGACGGGTTGAACGACGCGCTCAACCCGAACTCGCGGGGGCGGGCATGAACGCCGCGCTGCAGGCGCCCGTGCTGGAGGTCGACAGCCTGAGCCTCGAGTTCCAGTCGCGCGGCCGTGTCGCCGAGGTGCTGAGCGCGGTGAGCTTCGACTTGAACCCCGGCGAAACCCTGTGCCTGGTGGGCGAGTCGGGCTGCGGCAAGAGCATGACGGCGCTGGCCATCATGCGGCTGATACCAGCGCCGGGGCGCATCGGCGGGGGCTGCGTGCGCCTGCGCGGCGACGACCTGGCCGGCCGCGACGAGGAGGCCATGCGCCAGGTGCGCGGCAACAAGATCTCCATGATCTTCCAGGAGCCCATGACGGCGCTGAATCCCGTGTATACGGTCGGCGACCAGATCGCGGAGCCCCTGCGGCTGCATCAGGGCCTGAGCAAGAGCCAGGCGCGCGAGCGCGCCATCGAAATGCTGAAGTCGGTGGGCATCCCCTTGCCGGAGCGGCGCGTGGACGATTATCCGCACCAGATGTCCGGCGGCATGCGGCAGCGCGTGATGATCGCCATCGCGCTGGCCTGCGATCCGGATGTGCTGATCGCCGACGAGCCGACCACGGCGCTGGACGTGACGGTTCAGGCGCAGATCTTCGACCTGCTGCGCGAACAGCAGGCGCGGCGCGGCACCGCGGTGCTGCTGATCACGCATGACATGGGCGCGGTGTCGGAGATGGCCGACCGGGTCGTGGTCATGTACGGCGGACGGGTGGTGGAGCAGGGCGGCGTGCGCGAGATCCTGGCGCAGCCCCGCCATCCCTACACCCAGGGGCTGATCGCCTGTCTGCCGGAGCTGGACCGCGAGCCCGACGACGTGCGCCCGGACCTGCCGGAGATTCCCGGCGTGGTGCCTTCGATCTGGGAGCGCGGCGCGGGCTGCCCCTTCATGGAACGTTGCGGGCAGGCCATGGCGCGCTGCCGCGACGCGTTTCCGCCCCTGACCCGTGTAGGCGAGGGGCAGGAAGTCGCCTGTTGGCTGTATCCGGAGACCGCGCAATGACGTCACCGCAATCTTCCGCCTTGCTGTCCGTGCGCGATCTTGCCGTGCATTTTCCCATCGGCGGGCGTGGCCGCGACGGCAAGCCGGTGGTCGTGAAGGCCGTGGACGGCGTGTCCTTCGAGCTGCAGCGCGGCCGCACGCTGGCGATCGTGGGCGAGTCCGGTTCGGGCAAGACCACCACGGCCTTGTCCGTGCTGCGGCTGGCGGACCCGACCGCGGGCTCCATCCACTTCGACGGTACGGACATGACGGCGCTGAACGGCTCCGCCCTGCGCCGCATGCGCCGCCGCGTGCAGCTGGTGTTCCAGGATCCGTATTCCTCGCTCAATCCGCGCCAGCGGGCGGGCGACATCGTGCGTGCGCCGCTGGACCTGATGGGCATCGATCCGCCCGGCGGACGCGAGGCGCGCGTGGCCCGCATGTTCGAACTGGTGGGCCTGCGCCCGGAGCAGCGGCAACTGTTTCCGCACCAGTTTTCCGGCGGCCAGCGGCAGCGGCTGAACGTGGCGCGGGCGCTGGCCAGTGCGCCGGACCTGATCGTCTGCGACGAACCGGTGTCCGCGCTGGATATCGCCATCCGCGCGCAGATCCTGAACCTGCTGCGGCGCATTCAACGCGAGCAGGGCCAGTCGTTCCTGTTCATCTCGCACGACATGGCGGTGGTGGAGCACATCTGCGACGACATCGCCGTCATGTACCTGGGCAAGATCATCGAGCAGGCCACCCGCAACGCCTTCTTCACGCGGCCGCTGCATCCCTACAGCGTCGCCCTGATGTCGGCGGTGCCGACCGTGAAGGGCGGGCGCGAGCTGGCCGCGCGCCGCGTGCGGCTGGCGGGCGATCCGCCCAGTCCGGTCGATCCGCCGCCGGGCTGCCGTTTTGCCGGACGCTGTCCGGCCGCGCAGCCGCTCTGTACCACGCGCGAACCCGGCTTGCGCGAAGTCGCGCCGGGCCACCGCGTGGCCTGCCATTTCGTCGAATCCCGCGATGGCGTCCTGGCGTCGCCGCTGCAGGGATGAGCCCACCCTCCGATAGAAGGACAGACAGATGACCGACTCCCGCGCCCGAACCACGATCTATGCCGCGCGCAGCATCCTGACCATGAACCCGATGCAGCCCCGCGCCACGCACGTGGCGGTGCGCGAGGGCCGCGTCCTGGGAGTGGGCAGCCGCGAGGAACTGGCGGGCTGGGGTCCGGCCGACCTCGACGAGCGCTATGCGGACAGAGTGCTCATGCCAGGCCTGGTCGAAGGGCATTGCCATCTGCCGGAAGGCGGCATGTGGAAGTTCGTGTACGTGGGCTTCTACGACCGGCGCGGACCCGATGGCAGGCTGTGGGAAGGCTTGAAGAGTTTCGATGCGGTGGCCGCGCGGCTGCGCGAGGCCGAACGCGTCCTGGCGGCCGGCGAGACGCTGATAGGCTGGGGCTTCGACCCGATCTTCTTCGAAGGCGCGCGCATGCGCGTGCAGGACCTGGACGCGGTGTCCGCCGAGCGGCCCGTGGTGGTCATGCATGCCAGCATGCACCTGATGAACGTGAACACGCCCATGCTTGCGCGCGCCGGCATAGACCGCGATACCGACATCGAGGGCGTGACGCGCATGGAAGACGGACGGCCCAGCGGCGAACTCTGCGAATTCGCCGCGATGTTCCCCGTCATGCGCCTGATCGGCAGTCCATTCCGCACCGTGGGCGTATCGGAAGAGGGCCTGCGCATGTTCGGCAAGGTGGCGCAGTGGGCGGGCGTCACCACGGCCACGGACCTGGTCAATGAACTGGGCGACGAGGGCCTGGCGACGCTGGCCCGCATCACCGCCGAACCGGACTATCCCGTGCGCATCGTGCCGGCCGCGTCCGCGCTGGCCTACGCGGGCGATCCGCAGCGCTGCCTGGCCAAGCTGGCCGAGGCCCGGCGCCTGAACAACGACAAGCTGCATCTGGGCATGGTCAAGCTGGTGGTGGACGGTTCGATCCAGGGCTTTACCGCCCGGTTGCGCTGGCCCGGCTACTACAACGGCGCGCCCAACGGCATCTGGGTGATCGCGCCGGCCGAGCTGGACGCAATGGTCCAGACCTACCACGACGCCGGCGTGCAACTGCACATACATACCAATGGCGACGAAGCCACCGAGCTTGCGATCGACGCGGTGGATCGCGCCTTGCGCCGCAGCCCGCGGCGCGATCACCGCCACACCTTGCAGCATTGCCAGATGGCCGACGCGGCCCAGTTCCGGCGCATGGCCAGCCTGGGCATGTGCGCCAATCTCTTTGCCAACCACATCTTCTACTGGGGCGACGCCCATCACGCGCTGACCATGGGGCCGGACCGCGCCAGGCGCATGGACGCCTGCGCCTCGGCGGCGCGCGCCGGCGTGCCGTTCTCCATCCATTCGGATGCGCCCATCACGCCGCTGGGACCGCTGTTCACGGCCTGGTGCGCCGTGAACCGCCAGACTTCGTCGGGCAAGGTGCTGGGGGAGTCCGAACGCATCGGTGTGGAGCAGGCCTTGCATGCCGTCACGCTGGGCGCGGCCTACACCTTGCACCTGGATCACCTGGTCGGCTCCATCGAGGTCGGCAAGCATGCGGACTTCTGCGTGCTGCAGGACGATCCGCTGGAGGTGGCGCCCGAGAAGCTGAAGGACGTGCGCATACTGGGCACCGTGATCGGCGGCAGGCCCTTGCCACTGCGGGAAGCCTGAGATGGCGGCCCATGGCGCACCGCGAATTGCGCTGACCGTGGTGGGCGGATTCCTGGGCGCGGGCAAGACCAGCTTGCTCAATCATGTGTTGTCCCGCAGCCAGCGCCGCGCGGCGGTCCTGGTCAATGACTTCGGCCCGGTCGATATCGATGCCGGGCTGATCGCGCAGCGCAGCGACCAGGTGATCAGGCTGGCCAACGGCTGCGTCTGCTGTTCCATGGCGGGCGGCCTGGACGATGCCCTGGCGCGCGTGCTGGCGCTGGACCCCTTGCCGGAATGGATCGTGATCGAGGCCAGCGGCGTGTCGGATCCGGGCCGCATCGCGCAGGTCGGCATGTCGGATCCCATGCTGCAGCTTGAGGGCGTGGTGGTGCTGGTAGATGCCGCGAACGTGCGCACGCTGGCGGCGGATCCCTTGCTGGCCGATACCGTGGAACGCCAGCTCAAGGCTGCGGATCTGCTGGTGTTGAACAAGACCGATCTGGCGTCCGCCGCCGAACTGGCGTCGTTGCGTTCATGGCTGCAAGCGGCGACATGCGGGGCCGCGATGGTCGAGACGCGCGAAGGGCGCGTGGACCTGCGCCATCTGCTGGGCGAAGGCGGGTCTTGCGGCCTTGCGCAGGCATGCGCCAGCGGCGCTTGCAACCATGCGGGACACGTCCACGCCGCGATGCCCGACGACCCCGACCATCCATTCCAGAGCTGGCTGTGGCGCGCGCCCGCGCTGCTGGACGCCGACCGGCTCGCCAGCCGGTTGCGCGACGCGCCCAGGCAGCTGCTGCGGGCAAAGGGCTGGGTGCGCACCGATCGCCACGGCCTGGTGCTGGTGCAACTGGCGGGCCGGCGCGTGCGCTACGACACGCAGGCCAGGCCGCCCGAGGATCTGGACGAGCCGTCGCTGGTGCTGATCGGCATGCGCGGCGCCGTTGATCCCGCGGACGTCGACGCCTGGCTGGCGCCGGCGGCGGCGTGAGGGGCGGGCGTAGATAGGTATAGATTTATTGGATTGCTTGTCAATTTTTTCCTTGTTGACCGATTCGAGGCAAACGGGAGAATTCGCCGGTTCGATAGCCGGCCCTTCTCCCGGCTGCTTACTGACCTATCGGCTTACAAGGAGCGAATCATGACAGACATTTCCGGGGGCTTGCGCAAGGCCGCAATCGTATTCGGCGGCTCGCGCGGCATCGGCGCCGCCATTGTCCGGCGGCCGACGGCGCGGACGTGGCGTTCACCTATGTTTCCGCGCCCGAGAGCGCGCGCGAGACCGCGGCCGCGATCGAAGCGGGCGGGGCGAGGGCGCTGGCCATTCATGCCGACAGCGCGAACTCGGAGGCGATTCGGCTGGCCGCCGCGCGCGCGGCCGAGCATTTCGGACGGCTCGACATCGTGGTGGTCAACGCCGGCATCCTGAAGTTGGGCGGGGTGGCCGACGTGAGCGTGGCGGATCTCGACCAGATGCTGGCCGTCAATGTGCGCGGCGTGTTCCTGGCGATCCAGGCCGGCGCTGCGCACCTTGCGCGCGGCGGCCGCATCGTTACCATCGGCAGCAATTTGGCCGCGCGCATCGGCGGGCCGGCCGTGAGCGTCTATGCGATGACGAAGGCGGCGGTGGCGACGATGGTCAAAGGCATCGCGATCGACCTTGCACCCCGCGGCATCACCATCAACAACGTGCAGCCCGGGCCGATCCAGACCGATATGACGGTCAACCATCTTGATGCGGTCGTTCCGCTGATCCCGTTGCAGCGCGCCGGCAGCGCCGATGAAATCGCGTCGCTGGTGGCATGGCTTGCCGGCGCGGAATCAGGATACATGACGGGGGCCAGCCTGACTGCCGATGGCGGGATGACGCTGTAGCCGGCGCCGTCCGCAACACGGCGGGACGCCCAACCGGGTGGCCGGTTGCGCATTGCGCGGCCTGCCACCCGATGTCGCTTCTGGTGCAAGCGATTTCCCGTTTCTGGTTCTAGACCCTGCCTGGGGGCTCACTTACCTTTGGTCCTGAATGCTGGCGCGTGTTGCGCCCGCGTCTACCGGAGGTATGCAATGCAGAAGACCGTCACCGCGGACATGCTGGCCGAATTCGCGGCGGCCTGGAACCGCCACGATATCGACGCCTTGATGTCCTTCATGAGCGACGACTGCGTGTTCGAGACCGTGGCCGGCCCCGAGCGATGGGGCGCGCGGCACGAAGGCCGCGAGGCGGTGCGGGCGGCTTTCGCGGCGGCCTGGGCGAATTTCCCCGATGCGCAGTGGCGGAACGGCACGCATTGGGTCGCAGGCGACCGCGGCGTGTCCCAATCGACCTTTACCGGCACCGCCGCCGACGGCTCCCGCGTGGAGGCGGACATGGTGGACGTCTTCACCTTCCGGGACGGCAAGATCCGCGTGAAGAACGCCTACCGCAAGCAGCGTCCGGTATTGCCGGCCCGCGGTTGAACACGCACCCGCATCCAGCAACCGGAACGCAGCATGGATACTCAAATGTCCTTCCAACCTGTAGGTCCGGCCCCCGCTGGCCGGACGGCGATCAGCGCCTACAACCCGGCCTACGATCCGCTGGTGTCCCCGCCCGGCCGCGGGCAGGACTACGCGCCCACCTACTGGGTCGCGACCGCCGGCGAACCGCCCGAGGATGACGGCCCCGTCAACGGCGATATCGACGCCGACGTGGTGATCGTGGGCTCGGGCTTTACCGGGCTGTCGGCGGCGTTGACGCTGGCGCGCGACTTCGGCGTGAAGGCCGTGGTGCTCGAGGCCAATCGCGCGGTGTGGGGCTGCACCAGCCGCAACGGCGGACAGGGACAGAATGCGTCCGGACGCCTGTACCGTTCGCAATGGATAGCGCGCTGGGGCCTGGCGACCGCCAAGCGCCTGGACGCCGAGATCCGCGAAGGATTCGAATATTGGAAGAGCCTGGTGGCCCAGGTGGATTGCGACGCGCAACCTGGCGGCCATCTGTACACGGCGCACCGCCAGAAGAAGATGGCGTTCCTGGAAAACGAAGCCCGCGTGATGCGCGAGGTGTTCGGCTATGACGCCCGGATGTTGAGCCGGGAGGAATTGCGCGAACGCTACGTGTACGACCGCGAGGCGGTGGGCGCGATGCACGAGCCGGATGGCGTGGGCGTGCATCCGTTGAAGCTCGCCTATGGCTATATGCGGCAGGCGCGGGCCCTGGGCGTTCGCATCCATCCGGGCAGCCCGGTGCTGGGCTGGCGCGCCGAGAACGGCGGCGTGCGGCTGCAGACGCCCAACGGCTACGTGCGCGCGCGGCGCGTGGCGTTCGCCACTGGCGGCTATACCGCGCAGGGCGTCAACCGCCTGCTGGACAACCGCATCATGCCGGTGCTGTCGAACTCGCTGGTGACGCGGGTGCTGACGCCGGCGGAACGCGATGCCGCGGGCCTCAAGAGCACGGTGTTCATCACCGACACGCGGACCCTGCGCTTCTACTACCGCCTGCTGCCCGACGGCCGCATGCAGATCGGCAGCCGTAGCGCCTTGCGCGGCGCCGACGCGCAGCATCCGCGCCATCTGGCTCTGCTGCGGGAAGGGCTGGCGCGCAAGTTCCCCACGCTGGCGGGCGTGGACGTGGACTATTCCTGGTGGGGCTGGGTGGACGTGAGCCACGACATGATGCCGCGCGTGACCCAGCCCGACCCGGCGCAGCCGGTCTATTACGCCTTCGGCTACGGGGGCAATGGCGTGGCGTTCTCGGCCCACGCGGGCAAGCGCCTGGCGCAACGCATGATGGGCAAGGACGGCGTGGCCTGGGACCTGCCGATCTACGACTCGCCCTTGCCGGGGCATATGTTCGCGCCGTTCCGCAGGCTGGGCCAGGGCCTGCTGTACCGCTGGTACTACCTAAGAGACGAAGTGCTCTAGCGCGTGCAAGTCCGGGCCCTGCGGGGCCTGCTTGCCGTCCGCGGCGCGGCCGCGGTAGCGGTCGACCACCTTGGCCAGCCGGGCAATCCCCGGCTCGAGTGTTCGGGTCGGATCGATGTGAAGCCGACCCGCAGGAAGTTGCGCGGCGCGTCGGCTCCGTTCATGAAGAAGACGTCGCCGGGCTCCACCACCACGCCCTCGGCCAGCGCGGCCTCGGATAGCTCGCAGGCATTGAGCCAGGGCGGGCCTTGCAGCCAGCAGGACGAGGATCCGGTAATGGGTATGACCTTGAAATCGGGCAGGTGCCGCGCCAGCGCGCGGGCCAGTTCGGTGCCGCGCTCCTGGTAGGCCTGCGATTGCCTGCGCAGCAGCGAATGGTGGTGCCCCAGCGAAATGAACAGCGAAAACGCCCGCTGGATGTAGGCCGAAGGGTGGCGCAGCATGAGCCGGCGCAGGGCGCGCAGTTCCGCGGTGAGTTCGCGTGGCGCCACGATGTAGCCGATGCGCAGGCCGGGCGCGAAGGACTTGGCCAGGCTGCCCACGTAGATCACGCGGCCGTCGCGGTCCAGGCTCTTCAAGGCGGGAATCGCGCCTTCGCCCCAGCGGCTTTCGCTTTCGAAGTCGTCCTCGATGATCAGGCTGTCGGCCTGGCGCGCCAGCGTCAGCAGGTTCTGGCGGCGCTCCGGAGATAGCGTGACCGTGGTGGGGCACTGGTGGCCCGGCGTGACGAAGAGGTAGTCGCAGCCCAGCAGATGGGTGCCGGTGCATAGCCCTTGTTCGTCCACCGGCAGCGGCAGCAGGTTGCGCGTGTGGCTGGCGAAGATGTTGCGGGCGTCGGGATAGCCGGGGTCTTCCATGCCGACCACGGTGTCCTCGTTGACCAGCAGGTCGGCCAACAGGTAGAGCGCATGCTGCGCGCCCACGGTGATGACGATTTCCTCGGCGTCGGCCCAGACGCCGCGCCGGGGCAGCACCTGGGTGCGGATCTGCTCGATCAGCGCGGGGTCGTCGTGGGTGATCAGGTCCGGCGCCCAGCTGCGGATGTCCAGCACCGACAGCGCTTTGATGCAACATTCGCGCCATTCCGCGGTGGGGAACAGGTCCTGGTCGAACTGGGCGTAGACAAAGGGATAGGGCTGCTTCTGCCAGTCGCGCGGCTTGGTGATGTTGCGTTGCCGGGACGGGCGGAAGCGCAGCCTTTCGTCCCAGCGCACGTCCGGCTCGCCGCCGTCGGCGGGCGGGGCGTCGGAAGCGGGCCCGGAATGGCCGCGCATGACCGTGTCGCTGACGAAGTGGCCGCTGCGTTCGCGCGACACCAGATAACCCTCGCTCACCAGTTGCTGGTAGGCGAACACGACGGTGTTGCGCGCGATGCGCAGCTGGTCGGCCAGATGCCGGCTGGACGGCACCGGCGTGCCGGGCGGCAGGTGGCCGCTGAGGATGGCGGACACCAGCATCTGGCGCACGCAGCCCTGCAGGCTGAGGTTGGGCGCGCTTTCGCGTTCGAACAGGCGCTCCCACAACACAGGCTTGAGCATCGAGGCCTGGCTGGACATGACGGCTCCTTGTCTAGGCCGCGCAGCCGGTAGCCGCTGCGCAGGCGCCGCTCTTGAGGATAGAGGAGCCGGATGGGGGACGAAATGAGGGATTGCCCGGGCGCGTTTCAGACCCGTCCCTTCCATGGAATGGCGAACTTCTCCAGATAGCGGACCAGCAGGTCGAAGGCGAAGGCGAACACGCCGATCACGATGATGCCCATGATGACGGTGTCGCTGGCCAGGAACTGGGCGGCGTTCAGCACCATGAAGCCCAGGCCGCGGTCGGCGGCCACCATTTCGGCGGCCACCAGCGTGGTCCAGCCCACGCCGATGCCGATGCGCATGCCCGTGAAGATCTCCGGCATGGCGGCCTTCAGGATCACGTGCCAGACCACCTGCGCAGGCGTGCCGCCCATGGCGTAGGCCGCGTGGATCTGTTCGATCGACACCGAGCGCACGCCGGCGCGCGCCGCGATCGCCATGGGCGCGAAGATAGCCAGGTAGATCAGCAGGACCTTGGGGAACTCGCCGATGCCGAACCAGATGATGATGAGCGGCAGGTAGGCCAGCGGCGGCAGCGGGCGGTAGAACTCGATGGGCGGATCGAAGATGCCGCGCGCGTACCGGTTCACGCCCATCAGGATGCCGACGGGAATGGCGGTCACGCAGGCCAGGAAGAAGGCCCCGAACACCCGCGACAGGCTGGCCAGCGCATGTTCGGTCAGCGTGGAGTTGGCCACGCCGTCGGTCATGGCCGAGACGAACTTGTCGTACACCGCCAGGGGCGAGGGCAGGAACAATGGCCGCACCCAGCCGGCGCTGGTCACCAGGAACCATAGCCCGATGAGCGCCAGGCTGGTGATCAGGCTGATGTGGCCGCTGTAGCCCGCGCCCGGCGCGCCGTAGACCTTGCCCGGCGCGGCGGGCTTGTGTCCCGGGCGGCTGCTAGCCATGGAAGCCTTGGGGGGAGGAGGCTCGCTCGTCGCCATAGATGATGCCAAGGACTTGTTCGCGCATGGCGATGAAGTCGGGACTGGATTTGATGCTGCGGCCATCGCGGGTCTCCAGGTAGCGCCGGTTGAAGTCCGGCGTGAAGGTATGCGTGATGCGGCCCGGGCGGGGCGACATGACGATCAGCCGCGAACCCAGAAACAGCGCTTCTTCGACGCTGTGCGTGATGAAGAAGAACATCTTGTTGGTCTGCCGCCAGATGTCCAGCAGCAGCTCCTGGATGGTCTCGCGCGTCAGCGCGTCCAGCGCCGCCATGGGTTCGTCCATCAGCAGCATGGCGGGGTTGCAGGTCAGCGCGCGCGCGATGCCCACGCGCTGCTGCATGCCGCCGGACAGCTGGTAGATCATGTGGCGGTGGAAGTCCCGCAGGCCCACCAGCTCCAGATTGCGGCGCGCGCGGGCGCGGCGGGTTTCCTTGTCCACGCCTTGCAGCTTCAGGCCGAACTCGGTGTTCTCCAGCACGTTCAACCAGGGCAGCAGGGCATGCTTCTGGAACACCACGCCGCGGTCGGCGCCGGGACCCACGATAGGCCGGCCGCCCAGCGTGATCTCGCCCTCGGTGGGCGACAGGAAGCCGGCCAGCAGGCTGAGCAAGGTGGTCTTGCCGCAGCCCGAGGCGCCCAGCGCCACGACGAACTCGCCAGGCTGGATGGTCAGGTTGACGTTCTGCAACGCGATGACCGGACCGCTTTCGTGCAGGCCGGGATAGGTGACGCTTACTTTTTCCGCGCACAGGCTATGCGTGGCGGACGAGGACTGCATGGTCATGCCGGCTCCCCTGGTTGCGACGGGCTGCGCGCAGCCCTGCGTGGCGCTGGGCAGGCGGCGCCGGACGGGCCGCCTTGGCCGCAAGCGCTCCTTACTTCTCGGCCGCCTTGGCGTACTTGTCGGTGACGTGCGGGCTGTAGTCGGCCAGGGCGCGGTCGATCTGCTTCTGGTCCTTCAGGAATTGGGCGCTGGCCGCGAAGGCGCGCGCGGCGCCCGATTCCTTGCCGCCGCCCAGCCAGACATTGGAGGCCTGTTCCTGCACGGTCGGGAAGACCAGCAGCTGGAGCGCTTCGACCATGTCCTCGGGCTTGCCGCCGATCAGCTTGACGATGCTCTTGACCTGCGGGGAATCGGCGGTCCACTTGGCGCTGTTGGCGCGGTAGTCCGCATAGGACTTGGCCAAAACGCTGGTGAAGGCGGCCATGAACTTCGGATTCTTGGCGGCCCAGGCGCGATCGACCACGATGCCGTCGAAGGTTGGCACGCTGGCTTTGCCGATCTGTTCCGAGTCTGCAATGATCTTGCCGCTCTTGGCGATCTCGGTCAGGGCGGGCGGCCAGACGTAGGCGGCGTCGATGTCGCCGCGCTGCCAGGCGGCCACGATCTGCGGCGGCTGCATGTTCAGGATGCGCACGTCGCGCGGATTGATCTTCCAGACCTGTTCCAGCCCGACCAGCAGATGGAAGTGCGAGGTGGACACGAAGGGCGTGGCGACGCGCTTGCCCTTCAGGTCCGCCGTGCTGTTGATGCCGGAACCGTTGCGCGCCACCAGCGCCTCGGATTTGCCGATGTTGTCCAGGATCCAGAACAGTTCCATGTCGACGCCGCGGGTGGCGGCCGCGGTGATGCCGGTGGAGCCCAGCACACCGACCGGCACGTTGCCGGAAGCCAGCGCGGTGGAAATGTCGCCGCCGGAGGTGAACTGGCGCCAGTCCACCTGGTAGCCGGCGTCCTTCAAGGCCTTGTCGAAACTGCCGTCGGCGATCGCTGTCAGGAATGGCCCCACGATCAACTGGTAGCCGACCACCAGCTTGGTCTGGGCATAGGCGGGAGCGGCCAACAGCGCGGCGGCCAGGCCGGCCAGGGTGCAGCGGCGGATGAGGCGGAATATCGCGTTCATGGAGATCTCCGGGAGGGAACGGCCGCGCTCCGGCGCGACCGGCATGCTGGAGCCAGTTTGCCCGGATGGAGCCAGAACGCTAGGGCCAGATGCCCTAATCAGTAGGAGCCAAAAAGGCCCGGGCCCGCCCGCCGCGCCGGCAACGCCAGTCCTGGCGCGGCCGGCGCGGCGGGCGGGCCCGCGATATGCGCCAAAAGGGGGAGAGGGGATCGGCCTAGCGGATGAGGCTCAGGAACTCGGCCCGGGTCGACGGATTGTCGTGGAATTCGCCCAGCATGACCGAGGTGACCATGGACGAGTTCTGCTTTTCCACGCCGCGCATCATCATGCACATGTGCTGGGCCTCGATCACCACGGCCACGCCGGCCGCGCCGGTCACGGACTGCACGGCCTCGGCCACCTGGCGGCTGAGGTTTTCCTGGATCTGCAGGCGGCGCGCGTACATTTCGACGATGCGGGCGACCTTGGACAGACCCAGCACCTTGCCGTTGGGCAGGTAGGCCACGTGCGCCTTGCCGATGAAGGGCAGCATGTGGTGTTCACAGAGCGAGTACAGCTCGATGTTCTTGACCAGCACGATCTCGCGCGTGTCGGAGGTGAACAGCGCGCCATTGACGATTTCGTCCAGGTTCTGGCCGTAGCCGCGGCACAGGTGGCGCATGGCCTTGGCGGCGCGGGCGGGCGTATCGGCCAGCCCTTCGCGGGACGGATCTTCCCCTAGTTCTTGAAGAATGGCGGTGTAGTTCTTTTCCAATGACATCGGGGACTCCTGGGGGCGGCGCTGGTTGCGGCGCTTTACTGTGTAGCGTAGTGCTGCAAGTCTACCGCAGCGCGGGAAAACGATCAGGCCGGGCTCAGGTCCAGGCCCGGGTCAGACCCCGCGGTTCTCGACGGCGTACTTGATCAGCTCGGCCTGGCCGTCTATGCCCAGCTTGCGCTTGATGTTCAGGCGATGGGTCTCCACCGTGCGCACCGACAATCCCAGCGCCTGCGCGATCTGCTTGTTGGCCTCGCCGCTGGCGATGTGGCGCAGCACGTCGCGTTCGCGCTGCGTCAGCATGGTGGCCGGCGCCGTGGCCTGCGACAGGCGCACCGCGACCGCAGCGCTGAAATAGCTGCGGCCTGCCATGACCGCGTCGATGGCGGTGACGATCTCATGCGCCGGTTCGTCCTTCAGCAGATAGCCGCGCGCGCCGGCCTTGACCGCCTGCACCATGTATTCGGGGTTGTCGTGCATGGACAGCACCAGCACCGCGATCTGCGGGTAGCGCTCGTGCAGCAGGGCGGTCAGTTCCAGCCCGCCCACGCCGGGCATGTTCAGGTCCATCAGCGCCAAGTGCGGCAAGGTGCCTCCTTGCGGGTCCTGGGCCAGGCAGGCGGCCAGGAAGGCCTGGGCGGCGGCGGCGTTGCCGGCTTCGCCCACCACCCGCAGTTGCGGCACGGTTTCCAGGCGCAGCCGCAGCCCGTCCCGCACCAGCGGGTGGTCGTCGATCAGCAGCAGCCGGATGGCGTCGGGCTTGTGGTTCATGCGTCGGAACTCGCGGGGAGAGGGGCGGCGGGCAGCGGCAGCCAGGCCTGCAGCACCGTGCCGTGGGAAGTGGAGCGGAAAGTCAGCGTGCCGGACAGCGCGTTCATGCGTTCGCGCATATTGCGCAGGCCGATGCCGCGGCGCGGATCCTGCTGCACCTCGGCATAGTCGAAGCCGCGGCCGTCGTCGGCGATGGTCAGGCGCAGGTCGCGCGGCGAATAAGCCAGCGTCATGTCGGCGCGGGTGGCGCCGGCATGGCGGATGACGTTGGTCAGGGCTTCCTGGGTGACCCGGAACAGGGCGGTGGCATAGGCCTCGGGCAGCTTCACCGGCTGCCCGGCGGTGTGCAGGCGCACGGCCAGAGGCGGGGCGCCATCCTGGCTGGGAATGGCGAATTCCCGGCCCAGATGTTCGAGTGCGGCCGGCAGGCCCAGGTCGTCCAGCAGCGTCGGCCGCAGGTTGTGCGAAATGCGGCGGACTTCGCCCACGGCGGTATTCAATCGGTCCAGCGCGCCGCCCAAGGGGGTGTCGATATGAGCGAGGACGCGTGGCTCGTCCGGCAGCGTCTGCCGCAGCCGTTCCCGCGCCGCTTCCAGCGACAGCTTGATCGACACCAGCACCTGGCTGATGCCGTCATGCAGCTCGCGCGAGAGCCGTGCGCGCTCGTCTTCCTGCGAACGCACCAGCTGGCGCGCCATCAGCCGCAGCTTGGCGTCGGACTGGCGGTGGTCGCTGATATTCAAGGCCAGGCCGCAGGCCGCCACGCCCAGGATGGACACGGCGGCAATCCCGGCCACCCAGGCGAACATGCTGCGGATATTGGCCTGGGCGGCGGCGTCGATGCGCTCCAGCGCCTGCTGCACGTCGTCCAGGTAGATGCCGGTGCCCAGCATCCAGCCCCAGCGCTCCAGCACCACCACGTAGCCCAGCTTTTCCTCGGTCTGGTGGGTGGACGGCTTTTCCCAAAGGTAGTGCACCGCTTCGCCGTCCTGGCCGCCGCGCCGGGCGGCGGTCAGCAGATTCTGGATGACGGGCTGGCCCTTGGTGTCGCGCAGTTCCCAAAGGTCCTGCCCAACCAGCTCCGGCTGGCGCGGGTGCATCAGGTTCCTGCCCTTCAGGTCGTAGACGAAAAAGTAGCCATCGTGGCCGAATTCCATTTGCGCCAGCAGGTCCAGCGCGCGCTGGCGGGTGGCGTCATCGTCGGCCGCCGCCTGCAGGGGGGCGATGGCGCTGTAGGCCAGGTTGACGTAGTGGCGCAGCTCGCCTTCCTTGCTGGCCAGCCAGGCGTTTTCCACGACCTGCTTTTCGCGCTGCGCCAGCTGCAGGCCCTGCACGTAGACGGCCACCGTGATGGCGGCGACGGCCACCAGCAAGGGCACCGCGGCGAGCAGCAGGATTTTCAGGCGCAGCTTCATGAAGGATTTGTATCAGCGCGAACGCGAATATTGCGGCGCAGCATTTTGCTTGCCGCAGTCAGGATCGGGAAATTTCAGCCGTGATTTTACGGTTTTCGCCAAATCATGCTGCGGCGCATTGCGTAGTAACACGTAGCGGAATTGCGTAGTTTCGCGCTTGTTGCTGCGTAGTCAAAACGAAATACTAGCGTCCGCGTCGACACGGCGCTGCGTGGACGCGCGCGTCCGCCACCCCACAACAATGAGTCTGCCTTCCGCGGGACGATAAAAGCGTTTCACGCCAAAAGCATGGCGGGAGGCTAGAGGAGCACTTATGCAAACCAGCAGTAAGGGACTGGGTCAGCACCTGGTCTGGCTGGCGGTTGCGGTACTGGGCGCGTTCGCGCTGGGCACCGTGGCGCTGGCCAGAGGGGAGACCATCAATGCGCTATGGGTGGTGATCGCCGCCGTATGCGTGTATTTGATCGCATACCGTTATTACAGCCGCTTCATCGCCAAGAACGTGTTCCAGCTGGATCCGACGCGCATGACGCCGGCCTGGAAGCACAACGACGGCCTGGACTACGTGCCCACCAACAAGCACGTGCTGTTCGGCCACCACTTCGCCGCCATCGCTGGCGCTGGCCCCCTGGTGGGCCCGGTGCTGGCCGCGCAGATGGGCTATCTGCCGGGCATGCTGTGGATCCTGGCCGGCGTGGTGTTCGCCGGCGCCGTGCAGGACTTTACGATCCTCTTCATCTCGACCCGCCGCGACGGCCGTTCGCTGGGTGACCTGGTCAAGTCCGAGCTGGGCAAGATCCCGGGCGTGATCGCGCTGTTCGGCGCCTTCATGATCATGGTCATCATCCTGGCCGTGCTGGCGCTGATCGTGGTCAAGGCGCTGACGCATTCGCCCTGGGGCACCTTCACGGTGGCCGCGACCATTCCCATTGCGCTGTTCATGGGCGTGTACCTGCGCTACATCCGCCCGGGCAAGATCGGCGAAGTGTCCATCATCGGCTTCGTCGGCCTGATGGCCGCCATCACCTTCGGTCAGGACGTGGCCGCGCACCCGGTGATCGGCCCCATGTTCGACTTCGACGGCAAGGGCCTGACCTGGATCCTGATCATCTACGGCTTCATCGCTTCGGTGCTGCCGGTGTGGCTGCTGCTGGCCCCGCGCGACTACCTGTCGACCTTCCTGAAGATCGGCACCATCGTCGGCCTGGCCATCGGCATCGTCGTGGTCGCGCCCGAGCTGAAGATGCCCGCGCTGACCCAGTTCGTCGACGGCACCGGTCCGGTGTGGTCGGGCAACCTGTTCCCGTTCCTCTTCATCACCATCGCCTGCGGCGCGGTGTCGGGCTTCCACGCCCTGATCTCCTCGGGCACCACGCCCAAGCTGATCGAGAACGAAACCCAGGCCCGCTACATCGGTTACGGCGGCATGCTGATGGAATCCTTCGTGGCCATCATGGCGCTGGTGGCGGCTTGCGTGATCGAGCCGGGCATCTACTACGCCATGAACAGCCCGGCGGCCGTGATCGGCACCACGCCCGACCAGGTGGCCCAGGTGGTCTCCAGCTGGGGCTTCGTGGTGACGCCCGCGGACCTGATCCAGACCGCCAAGGACGTGGGCGAAAGCACCATCATCTCGCGCGCCGGCGGCGCTCCGACGCTGGCCGTGGGCATGGCGCACATCCTGCACCAGGCCATCGGCGGCCCGGGCATGATGGCCTTCTGGTACCACTTCGCCATCCTGTTCGAAGCGCTCTTCATCCTGACCGCTGTCGACGCCGGCACCCGTGCGGGCCGTTTCATGCTGCAAGACCTGCTGGGCACCTTCGCCCCGTCGCTCAAGCGCACTGACTCGCTGCCTGCCAACCTGATTGCCACCGGCCTGTGCGTGGCGGCCTGGGGCTACTTCCTGTATCAGGGCGTGGTCGATCCGCTGGGCGGCATCAACACGCTGTGGCCGCTGTTCGGCATCGCCAACCAGATGCTGGCCGCGATTGCGCTGACGCTGGGCACCGTGGTGCTGTTCAAGATGAAGCGTGACCGCTACGCCTGGGTCACGGTGCTGCCGACCCTGTGGCTGCTGGCATGCACGCTGACCGCCGGCTGGCAGAAGCTGTTCCACGCCGACCCGCGCGTGAGCTTCCTGGCCCATGCCGACAAGTACAACGCGGCCATCGCCGAAGGCAAGGTCCTGGCTCCGGCCAAGTCCCTGGGCGAAATGTCGCGCGTGGTCTTCAACGACTACATCAACGCCGGCCTGTGCGCGATCTTCATCTTCGTGGTGGTGAGCATCGTGGTGTTCGGCCTGCGCTCGGTGCAGCGCGCGCGCAACGAGAACAAGCCCACCGCCCGCGAAATGCCGTACGAAACGCTGCCGGCCGCCGCCGGCGCGGACTGAGCGCAACAGGGAGACGACGCATGCTGTTCACCAACATGAGTTCCGCGGCCGGCGCCGCCGGCCGCTACCTGGGGCAGACGCTCCGGCTGATGGTCGGCGTGCCGGACTACGAAACGTATGTGGCGCACATGCGGCGCACGCACCCTGACCAGGAGCCGATGACTTACGAAGCATTCTTCCGCGAGCGCCAGGACGCGCGTTATGGCGGGAAGAAGCGGATCGGTTGCTGCTGACAGGAAAGGCCTCGCTTGCGAGGCCTTTTTTTCGTTGGGCGCAGGCGGCGACGGGTTATACCGACTTTCTGCGTACCCTTTCGGCGTAGACCACCAAAGGCGCCGCCCCGATCGCGCACAGCGACATCACCAGAAATCCCCCCGGCGCATAGCTGCGGTACAACGCGCCGCCCAGCTGGATGCTGGCGAACATGAAGACCCCTCCCGACAGCAGCGCGTAGAGCGCGATGGCCGACGTCTTGATGGCGGCGGGCACGTGGCGCGTGATGTACCACATGATCGCTGCGTTATTGCCCGCCAGCGTGAAGCACTGCAGCAGTTGCAGGCCCGCGATCAGCGCCGGATCGGTGGTGGCGGACAGACCGGCCCAGCGGATCGCGGTCATGACGGCGGACGCCAGGATCAGCCATTGCGCGCCCGTGCGGGCCAGGATGCGGGGCGCCAGGAAAAAGAACAGGACCTCGCTGGCAACGCCTACCACCCACAGCATGGAAATCAACGCGGTCGACAGGCCGCTGGCGGTCCAGTACAGCGTGGAATAGGAATAGAGGAAGCCGTTGCTGGCCTGGACCAGCGAGGCCGCAGCGATGCACATCAGCAGCGGGCGGTCGCCCAGGACTTCGAGCATGGGCAGGCGGACCGCCGGCGCGGGCGCTTCGCCCGCAGCGGGGCGCGCCGCCCGAGGCAGCAGCCGCACGCAGGCCAGGCAGGCGATGATGAGGACGATGGACAGCCACATTACCCAGTCGGCGTCGAACGTCTTGATCAGGTAGCCGCCCGCCAGGGTGACCACGGCAAAACCCAGCGAGCCGCAGGCGCGCATGACGGTGTAGGAACTCCCCTGGCCCCGGCCGCTGGCGATGGCCATGCGGTCCATCAGCGGCAGCACCGCCGGGAACACGGCATTGAGCAACAGCGTGATGGCCAACAGCCAGCCGGGCGCGCTGCTGAACGGATAGCAGACGAACAGCGCCAGCGACGCCGCCAGCGCCGCCGCAATCAGCGCATGGGCGCGGCCGGTCTGGTCGGCGACGTGGGCGACCACGGGCGTGGACAGGATCTTGGGCAGGAAGGACGTGGCGACGATCAGGCCGATGACGGCGGGATCCAGTCCGCGGCTGGCGAACCACAAGGGCAGAAAAGGGATGCTGACTCCCTGCAGGCCGTAATACAGGAAGTAAAACCCGTGCAGGGCGATGGCGCCTTGCCTGGGGTCGGGGTTGCCGCGCATAGCGATGGAGGGATCCGGCTGAATTGACGCGCCGTAGCATACTCCTAGCCGGACCGGATTTGAGAAGGGAGGGCGCCTTGATCCCGGACATTGGCAAAAGAACGCGTGCGGATTTACGCTAGCGAAGTCGCGGCGCAAGCAAGCCTCGCGCCGCGCGTGTGTTTTCACCATCATTCCTAGGAGTTGCGACCCATGGCCAAGAAACTGGATGAGAAGACCACCAAAGCCCTGAAAGAGCGGCGCAAGCGCCCGCTGGCGACGCCGACCGACCTGGCGTCGGCGGCCACCAGGGATATTTCCGCCGCGCTGAACCAGATACTCGCCGACGTGTTCGCGCTGTATCTCAAGACAAAGAACTTTCATTGGCACGTCAGCGGCCCCCATTTCCGCGACTACCACCTGCTGCTGGACGAGCAGGGCGACCAGCTGTTCGCCATGACGGATCCCATCGCCGAACGCATCCGCAAGATCGGCGGCACGACGCTGCGTTCCATCGGCCACATCGCGCGTTCGCAGCGCATCTCGGATAACGACGCGGACTACGTGCAGCCGCTGGATATGCTGGCCGAGCTGCGCGAGGACAACAAGGTCCTGGCCGCGGCGCTGCGCGAAGCGCACAACATCACCGACGAGCACCGCGACATCGCCAGCTCCAGCCTGATCGAGAACTGGATCGACGAGACCGAACGGCGCACCTGGTTCCTTTTCGAAGCCAGCCGGGAAGGGGATTCGACCGGCCATTGAGGCCGCAGGCGAGCCCCGCGCGCCCTGTCCACCGGGCCGCGCGGCTGGCTTGCCCGCCTTAGAACGACGCGGTGACCGTCGCGTAGTAGGCGCGGCCCGGTTCGTTATAGGTGGCGGCGCCCGCTTCGCCCGCGTTGCCTTCGCGGTAGAGCTTCTTGTCCAGCAGGTTGCTGACGCCGACGCGCAAGCGCAGGTTCTTGTTGAGCTCGTAGCCCGTGCTCAACCCGACCAGGGCGTAGGGGCTGACGCTTTGCAACCCCTGGCCCGTGATGGTTTCGCCGCGGCGCGGGTTCAACGTCGGGGCTTCCTGCTTGCCGTAGTAGGTCAGGTTGGCCTGGAACGACAGCTTTTCCGTGGCGAACCAATCCAGCGTGGAATTGATCGTGTACTTCGGGATGATGCTCAGCGGCTGGCCATTGTCCTTGCTCTCGCTCTGGATCATGTAGGTGAAGTTGGTGTTCCAGTCCAGGCTGGGCGCCAGCGGAATGAAGAGATTGCCTTCCAGCCCCTCGACCACGGCCTTGCCCGAGTTGCTCCATTGCAGCACGCGCGCGCCGTTGGCCAGGCGATAGGCGATGTCCGTGCCGGCCACGATCTTGTTCTTGTAGTCGTTGCGGAAGTAGGCCGCGCTCATGCGCCAGCTGCCGGGGTCGTACTCGAAGCCGATTTCCTTGTTGACGCTGGTTTCGGGCGACAGGTTTTCATTGCCCACCAGGTAGCAGCCGTTCTGATTCGCCTGCGAGGCCAGGCAGCCGAAGCCGCGGCTGTACATCAGGTAGTTCGGATTCGACTGGTACAGGTTCGGCGCCTTGTATGCCCGCGCGATGCCGCCCTTGAGCCTGAAGGCCTCTGTGACCTTGTAGGCGGCATTCAGGCTGGGGCTCCAGTTGTTGCCGAACTTCTCGTTGTGGTCCAGGCGTACGCCCGGCGTCAGGGTGGTGCGTTCCCCGGCCTCGATATTGTCCTCGACGAACAGCGCGTAGCTGTTCTGCGTGGTCTTGGGATCGCGGTTGCCAGGCGCCACGCCGCCGATGACGCCGCCCGTGTAGGTCTGGCGCAGGCTGGCGGGATCGTCCAGGGATTCGCGCAGCCATTCCACGCCTACCGTCGCGACCTGCTCGAAGCCGAGCTTGAACGGGACGTTGACCTCGCCCGCCGCGCGCAGGTTCTTCAAGCGCGAGGTGGACCAGCCCAGGTCCATCGGGCTGCCTTCGCCGCTGCCGGCCAGGCCTTCGTTCTGGCGCGCGTTGCGGGTGTAGTCATAGCCTATCGAGGCGCGCGAGGTACCCCAGTCCCAGGTGCCGCGATGCGTCAGGCTCAGGCTCTCGCGGTAGAGCACGTTGGTTTCTTTGCCGTACAGGCTGTCGGTGAACTTGGTGGTGGAGTTCAGCATCGTGTCGCCGGCATAGAGGTTGCCCTGGCGGCTGAAGGCGGCTTCCAGGTCCAGCGTGTTACGGTTGTCGGGACGCCAGGAGAAGACCGTGTTCAGGTCCTGGTTGATCACGCCTTCGCGGCCGGCCGATTCCGCCTGGCCGTCGCCGTTGAGCAGCGAGCGGCCGGCGTTGATGTTGCGGGCGTCGGGGTTGGTCTTGTTGTAGTTGCCATAGAGCCGGAAGCTGAGGGTGTCGCTGATGGGGCCGCTCAGGCGAATGCCGACCCGGTTGGTATTGCCTTCGTCGCTGTTCTCGGGCTGGTTCAGATAGTAGGTCAGCGAACCGCTGAGCTTGTCCGTGGGCCGCTTGGTGATGATGTTCACCACCCCGCCCATCGCGCCCGAGCCATAGCGCGCGGCGGCGGGGCCGCGCAATACTTCGATGCGCTCGACTTCCTCGGCGGGCACCCAGTTGGTGTCGCCGCGGGTGTCGCGGTCTCCGCTCCAGCCATAGCGGATGGCGTTGCGGGAGGTGGCGGGCTTGCCGTCGATCAAGATCAAGGTGTTTTCCGGCCCCATGCCGCGGATGTCGACCTGCCGGCTATTGCCGCGTGAGCCGCTGGCGCTGTTGCCGGTCAGGTTGACCCCAGGTTCGCGCCGGATGATGTCGGACAGGTCGTTGGTGGGAGGACGGCGGGCGATTTCCTCGGCCGTGATCACCGAGACGCCCAGCGCTTCCTTCACTTCCTCTTCGGCGGTGCCGAGCACCTGCACGGTGGGGAACTGCTGGATGTGATCATCCTGCGTCGAGGTCGTCTGCGCGGCGGCGCCGGCGGTATGAAGCGCGCAGAACAGCGCCGCTGCGGCGTAGTTCAGGCGTTGGTTGGACAGGGACAGCACGAAGTTCTACTCCACAGGCAACGCAGCATGCGGACCGGGCGGGCAGGGTGGGGTTTTCACAACGCCCGCCGCAGATGCTCAACCCAAAGCCGGATGTGCATGATTTAATTGAGAACGATTTCTATTTGAAGCGTTCAGAATTATGTCAGCGGGAGTGCACGCCGGGTTTTGCGCCGGCACCACAATGCTTTGCGGCATCGCCAATCCTCCGGAATCCGGCATGGACGAGCTTCGGCCCGTAGCCGTTGCGGAATCAGCACATCGGGTCGTCCATTACGGGATGGCGCCTGTGGTCCCTGCGCGCGCGCAGACCGTCATGGAAGGCTGGTCTGACCTGGCCGAACTGGACCCTGGCATGGTGTTGTGGCGGCTGGACGCGCGCGATCTGCAAGGTGCGCGCATGCGTGCGGCGGTGCGGCCAGGCCTGCACCTGGCCCTGGTGGTCGGCGGCCGCGTGAACGTGACGCTGGGGGAACACAGGCTCACCCTGGGGCCCGGCGCCGATGGTAGCGTGCAAGGGGTGATGCTTTCCGCGCTGCGGCCGGACGCCTTCCTGCGCGAGTCATGCCGTGGCCATATCGAGCGCACGGTGATGCTGACCTTGCAGCCGCAATGGCTGGATCGGCATCTTCCCGGCGAAGAGGGACTGGCGCTGCGCGCGTTCGCGCAGCGCCATCTGGCGTTGCAGACCTGGAAGGCATCGGACCAGGCCGTGGCCGCCGCGCAGCAGATGTTGCGTCCGCCCGTGCTGCCGCCGCCTTTGTGGCGCCTGTACCAGAAGTCGCGCGCGCTCGACATCGTGGTCGAGGCGCTGGCGCATGCGCACGGCACGGCCACTGAGGAGGCCGCGCCGCTCAGCCCGCGCGACCGCCGCCGCATGGCCGCGTTGCGGGAATGGATAGATCAGGGCGGCGCCGATGCCTTGCCGCTGGCGGAAATTGCCGCGCGGGCGTGCGTCAGCGTGAACACGCTGCAGCGGCACTTTCGCGCCATGTGGGGCACCACGGTGGCGCAATACCTGCGCGAGGGCAGGCTGTCGCGCGCGCGGTTGGCGCTGGAGCGCGATGGCATCAGCGTCGCGCAAGCGGCTTGCATCGCCGGCTACGGCAGCGCAGCCAACTTCGCCACCGCATTCCGGCGCCGCTTCGGCGTGCCGCCGGGGCAGGTCCGCGCGCGGCGCTAAGGCGCGGCCGAGGCCGGGGTTTCAGGTCAGCCGTGCTTGCCGAAGCCGCCGCTGGCCCACTCCGAGGCGCGCTGCACGCTCAGCTTGTAGGTCGGCGCGACATGGGTCTGGGCCAGTTGTTCGCCGGATTCATCGTAGGCGCTCAATACGGCATACGGCTCGTCTTCGTCGGGAACGATATCCAGCTTGACGGTCAGGCGGCCGGCGGCGGCGTCGATCTTCACGCTTTTGTGTAGCGTCGCGTGCAATTGCTGCTCGTGGCGGCGCAGGACTTCCCGGGCGGTCTTGACCAGGGTGATGAAGGCCGGGGAGTCGAGCGGCTTGGGGTTTTTCTTGTCGCGGCCCATGGTCCATGGACCGACCAGGGCCGGCTCGGCCTCGCCGTCCATGGTCATTTCCACGGCCCAGCCGTCGTCTTCCTCGTTCTTGATGATCCTGGCGGTCCAGCCATCGTCGCGCCACAGCGTGGGCAGCTGTTCTTTGCGGTCTTCGGGGGTTTCCGTTTCCGGTATGTGGGTATCGTTCACTGCTGTACTTCTCCTGGACTCGTTTGCCGGCAGGCCCGCGATTGGCGGGCATCGCAGCTTCCGGCTGTTGCCGGAAACCGTTGCCGCAGCGCGAACGCCATCGCGATGGCGGCAATTCCGCCTGCCGACAATAGGGTGCCGGCAACGCCGGTCTTGGCCAGCATGATACCGCCCAGCGTCGCGCCGCGGCCGATGGCGCAGGATGCAGCATTGCTTTTCCGTTTTCGTCATTCACGCAAAGCGCCGGAACCTGGACACGCCCGCATCGGGCAAGCCGATACCCCGATCGGACATTCCTGCTGGCGCCCGGCACTTCGTAGCGCCACCATCGCCTGCTCCAAACACGTGTTTCAAGGAAATGAGCATGGACAATGGTCTTGCAGGACAACGGGTGGTGGTGGTCGGCGGTAGCTCGGGCATGGGGTTGGCCGTCAGCGAGCGATTGCTGGGCATGCACTGCGAGGTACTGATCGTGGGCAGGTCCCGCGACAAGCTCGACGCGGCGCGCGAGCAGTTGCGCGCGTTTGGCGCGCCTCGCCTGCACCAGGCGGATGTGACGAGTGAAGCGCAAGTGCAGCGGCTGTTTGAAGAATCAGGCCCGGTGGATCATCTGGTCTGCACGGCTGCCGACATACGCGGCGCCTACGAGCTGCTGCCGCAACTCTCGCTGGACGCGCTGGACCGAGCCATCCGCTCCAAGGTCGTCGCGCCCATCCTGCTGGCCAAACATGGCGCCCCGCGCATGCCGGCGCACGGTTCCATCACCCTGACGTCGGGCATTGCCGCCTACCGGCCCCGGCCGAAGGGCATCGCCGTGGCGGCGATCAATGCCGCGTTGGAGGGTGTCGTGCGCGCCATGGCGGTCGAGCTTGCGCCGCTGCGGATCAATGCCGTATCGCCGGGCTGGGTGGATACGCCCATCTGGAATGACGTAGCCGGCGCCGACAGCGGACCGCTTTTGGCATCGATGGCCGAGCGGCTACCGGTGGGCCGGGTCGGCGCCGGCAGCGATATCGCCGATGCCATCGGCTTCCTGATCGGCAATGGCTACACCACCGGCACCGTGCTTCATGTCGATGGCGGCCATCGGCTGGTCTGAGCCAGTCGCCGCGAGGCGGATCATCTCGATGAAGGCGGCCACCTGGCGCGTAGGCGTCCGGTGCAGGGTGAGCAGGCAGATGGGAAGACCTGCTCCCGCGGTCGACAACGGCCGCCACCGGACGCAAGCCGTTGTCGCTGCGGGATCCATGGCCATCCGCGGCA
Source organism: Achromobacter aegrifaciens (assembly GCF_902859735.1). Classification (GTDB taxonomy): domain Bacteria; phylum Pseudomonadota; class Gammaproteobacteria; order Burkholderiales; family Burkholderiaceae_B; genus Achromobacter; species Achromobacter aegrifaciens. The sequence continues at coordinate 189,281 of NZ_CADIJY010000002.1, forward strand.
GGATCGATACCCCGAGGCCCGCGGACACCATCTGTATCAAGGCCGGTACGCTGTCGGCGACACCGCGGATACGCGGCTGCACCGGGGCTTCCTGCAACACGGCCTCCAGGTATTCCCGGTATCGGCAGCCGTCCATCGTGACGACCAGCGGGAATGCGGCAAGCGCGTCGGCCTTGATGTCTACAGCCTCGGATAGCGGATGCCCAGGGGGCATTACGACCACCGGCATGTCCCGCGCAATGGCTTGCGCCCGGAGCTTGGCGTCGCTTGCCGGCCATCCGTGCACCAGACCGAGGTCGGCCGTCCCATCGAGCACCGCCTGAGCCGTCGCCAGGGAGTTTCTTTCTTGAACTGCAACCTGCGTTCCGGGGTGCATGCCGGCAAAGCGCAACAGTTGCGGAACCAGCACACTGGTGCACAAGGTCTGCGGCGCGGCGACCCGGATCGTGCCTCCTGAATCGTCGACGTTGTCGCGAACTTCCCGGAAGGCGTCATCGGCCCGGGCAAGCAATTCGCGTGCTCGAATGGCCAGTCTCTCTGCGGCCGGGGTGGGTTGCAGGCGATTGTTCTGGCGGATGAAGAGCGCCTGGCCGACGCTCTCTTCCAGCGCCCGTATCTGTTCCGTAACGCTGGGTTGCGACAGATGCACCTGTTTGGCGGCTTTCGTGAAGCTCAACGTTTCCATCGCCGCGACGAAGATCTTCAGCTGTCGTAGTTGGAACATGTGGGTACGCGGTTGTGCTGGGTGGGCCTGTGTGCAGGTGGCTGTCTGCTGCCGAGTGTACTTCCGGTCCAAGACGGGCGGTTCAGGCATAGCGGGCGCCCTTGGCCAGCTCAGGCCGCGGGCAGGCATGACACCCCGAAGGCATCGAACCGCATGCGCCGGTGCTGGGCTCGGCTGGCGCAGCAAGCAACGCAAATTGATGCCGACCGTCGTGGAACGGTTGATCTGGGGCTATGGCGACGGCTCCACCATGCCCGTGTTCGATACACCCCGCGGAAAACTGGGTGCCGTGATCTGCTGGGAAAACTACATGCCGCTACTGCGCATGGCGATGTACGGGACAGGCATGAGCCGCCGTGGCCGAACTGATACGGTCGCGGATACGTAGCAGTTTCCGGTGCAGCAAATTGCATGAAGTTCGACGGTAAACTCCGATTGTTTGCAGGGCGTATGGCGCTCGCTCTGCCCATTTCCAACCTCTTTTTGCGTTGCCATTTTTAAGCAAGCGTCAGAGGAAGGCATGGGGAAAAATCTCCGGTTCCTATTTGCGGTACCTGCTGATAGCGCTCGGCGGCGCTGAGGTCGTTTGTCGTTGCCTGGCCCGCGAGTCGTAAATGAAGCTGCTGAAGCAGCGTTTTGAGGAAATGATGAATTTTTGGGTCCCTGTAGTCTTCGGTACGTTCAAGCTTCTGGTGTTGGGCACGGGCATGTTTCTCGCCATCAAGTCCCATTACGATGGAGAAAAAAAGGAGAAAGCGGAAAAGAAGGAGATAAAGGCTCCGTAAGCGAGCCTTCGTTGCTACGCAAGGGTTTAGAGCGCGGCCGACTTTATTCAGCGCGGCCGGCTCCATTTATCGTCTTCAGTTCACCAGCACAGGCTTGTCCCGATACTGCTGCGGAAACGTCTTGGCCAGGTTTTCGACCTTGGGCACGTCGTTGACCATGATGTACATGCTGTACGGATGGCGCACGAGATAGTCCTGGTGGTAGTCCTCGGCAGGATAGAAGGCTTTCAGCGGTTCTATCGTCGTGGCAAGCGCCTTGGGGTACACACCTGTCTTGTTCAGCTGCGCGATGTAGGCTTCGGCCACTTTGCGCTGGCCGTCGTCCGCAGGAAAGACCGTTGAACGGTACTGGGTGCCGCTGTCCGGACCCTGGCGGTTGAGCTGGGTGGGATCGTGGGCCACCGAGAAATAGATCTGCAGCAGCTGGCCGTAGCTGACCTGGGCGGGGTCGTAGGTGATCTCGACCGCTTCGGCGTGGCCGCTGCGCCCGCCGCTGACGGTGTCGTAATTGGCGGTGGACGCCTGGCCGCCGGCGTAGCCGGAGACGGCGGAGCTGACCCCCTTGACGTGCTGGAACACGGCTTGCACGCCCCAGAAGCAGCCGCCGGCGATGACGGCTTTTTGCGGTGCGGCGGCCGCGGGCTGGTCCATGGCCGGGGGCGGAATGATGAAGGCGGTTTCCGCGGCGCTGGCCGAGGCGGCGCCCAGCAGGCCGCAGGCGACGGCCAGCGCGGCGCAAAGTTTGCGGGGCAGGTGGATGGCGGACATGGTGTCTCCTGATGGATGGGGCGGCCGGAGTTCAGGCCTGCGGGGTGAACGCCAGGGCCACGCCATTCATGCAGTAGCGTAGCCCGGTCGGACGCGGGCCGTCGTCGAAGACGTGGCCCAGATGGCCGCCGCAATTGGCGCAATGCACGGCGACGCGCGTCATGCCGAAGCTGCGGTCCTTGGTTTCGCCCACGGCGCCGTCCAGCGGCTGCCAGAAGCTGGGCCAGCCGGTGCCGCTGTCGAACTTGGTGGAAGAAGAGAACAGCGGATGGGCGCAGCCGGCGCAGGCGTAGGCGCCCTTGCGATACTCCTTGTCCAGCGGGCTGGAGTAGGGACGCTCGGTGCCTTCGCGGCGCAGCACTTCGTATTGTTCGCGCGTGAGCCGTTCGCGCCATTGCGCGTCGCTCAGCGTGTAGGGGAAGGCCTGGGCGGCGGCGGCCGGGCCGCCGCGCGCCGCCAGGACCGGGGCCAGGCCGGCGGCGATGGCCGCCGCGCTGCCCAGGCCCAGGAAATGCCTGCGGTCTAGTTTCATGACATGCTCCGGATCAGGGGCGGGCCGGGTGGGCGCTATTGCTTCATGCCATCCTTGGACATGCCGCCTTTCGACATGCCGTCCTTGGACATCGAATCCTTGGACATGCCATCCTTTGACATGCCATCCTTGGACATCGAGTCCTTCGACATGCTGTTCTTGGACATCGAATCCTTCGACATGCCTTCCTTCGACATGCCGTCCTTGGACATGGAATCCTTGGACATCCCGCTCTTGGCCATTCCGTCCTTGGCCATCGAGCCGCCGCCCATGGCGTCCTTGCTCATGCTGTCGGCGGCATGGACTGCCGCGGCGCCGAAAGCCAGGCACAGGGACAGCGCGGCGGTGGTAGCGATTTTCTTCATGATGCGTTCCTTTATGGAGAGTGAAAGCGTGAAAGATTCCACCTAGCTGCCGCCGAACCAGTTGTAGCCCTGGTCCTCCCAGTAACCGCCCGGGTAGGTGTTGGTGACGAAAATTGCCTGTATGTGCTTGGGGTTCTTGTAGCCAAGCTTGGTAGGCATGCGCAGCTTCATGGGGAAGCCGTACTCTGGTGGCAGCGTCTGGCCGTCATAGGTCAGCGCCAGGATGGTCTGGGGGTGCAATGCGGTGGGCATGTCGATGCTGGTGTAGTAGTCGTCGGCGCACTTGAAGCCCACGTACCTGGCGCTCAGGTCCGCGCCCACGCGCTTGAGGAAGGCGGAGAACGGCACGCCGCCCCATTTGCCGATGGCGCTCCAGCCTTCGACGCAGATGTGCCGCGTCACCTGGTCGATCTGCGCCATGGCGCGCAGTTCCTCCAGCCGCCAGCGGCGCTTGTCTGCGACCAGTCCGCTGACTTCCAGGCGGAACGATTCCTCGTCCACATGCCGCACCTCGTCAATGCCGTAGTAGGCATTGAAGGGGAAGGGCCGCGTGATCATCGATTCGGGATAGGTCGGCGCCAACTGGTCGGGGTCGAAGATCCAGCCCTGCACCCGGTCGTTGAAGCGCGAAACCGCGGTCAGCGCTTTCTCTACGCTTTCGTCGTCCGACAGCGAGCAGCCCGACAGCATGGCCAGTCCGCCCAGGGTCAGGCTGCTGCGCAGGAAGGCGCGGCGCGAGGGCTGTTCGACCCGCTTTTCCAGGATCCTGCCGGCTTCCTTGAGGATGGCCGGGCCGTCCAGGCCGGGCAGGGAGGGGCGCTTGTGCTTGTTCACGGATGGCTCCTTATTTGCCGCGGATCATGGCGATCAGGCTGCGCGGCACCAATGCAACCATCACCAGGTGGACCGCCACGAACGCCGTCAGCAAGGCCATGGCAATGAAGTGCACGCGGCGCGCGGTCTCGTATCCGCCCATCAGTTCGCGCAGCAGTTCGAACTGCACCGACTTCCACAGCACCAGCCCGGACAGCACCAGCACCGCGATGTCGAGCATCACGAACAGATAAGCCAGCCGCTGCACCTGGTTGTAGCGGCGCGGATCGGCGTGGGCGAGCTTGCCGCGCAGCGCCGCGCCCAGGTCGGCGGCAATGCCGCGGATGCTCAAGGGGAAGAACTTGCGCCAGAGGCGGCCGGTGGCCAGATTCATGGCCAGGTACAGGATGCCGTTGAAGAACAGCAGCCACATGCCGGCGAAATGCCATTGCAGGGCGCCGCCCAGCCAGCCGCCCAGCGTGATCTCCCGTGGAAACACGAAGTCGAACAAGGGCGAGGCGTTGTAGATGCGCCAGCCGCTCATTACCATGACCACCACGGCCAGGGCGTTGAGCCAGTGCATGGCGCGCAGCCAGCCGGGATGGATGGGTACATTGGCCGGCGGGGCCGGAACGTCGTGGCTTGCGGGAGGGGCCAGCATGGCGGGACTCCGGGGGGGCTTGTTGTCGTTGGAGCCATTCTTCCCCGGGGCCGATACCGAAGTCCTCACGCAAACTTAAATTAATTGTGATAACTCGGCGGCGCGGATTGGCGACAATAGGCGCATAGCCCCTTTAGAGTTTGCTGCCCATGGACACGCCCCGACGCGTACTCATCGTCGAAGACGACGCCCACATCGCCGAACTGCTGCGCCTGCATCTGCGGGACGAAGGCTACGCGGTCGAGCATGCCGCCGACGGCAACGAAGGCATGCGCAGGCTGGAGGAAGGCGGCTGGGACGCCCTGGTGCTGGACCTGATGTTGCCCGGCATCGATGGCCTTGAAATCTGCAAGCGCGCCCGCGCCATGGCGCGCTATACGCCCATCATCATCACCAGCGCGCGCTCCAGCGAAGTGCACCGCATCCTGGGCCTGGAACTGGGCGCGGACGACTACCTGGCCAAGCCGTTCTCGATGCTGGAACTGGTGGCGCGGGTGCGGGCGCTCCTGCGCCGCAGCGACGCGCTTGAGCGCAACGCGCGCATCGACGCCGGCAGTCTGGCCCTGCACGGCGTGGCCATCGACCCGGTGGCGCGCACGGCCGAGGTCGACGGCCGCCGGCTGGACCTGACCCCGCGCGAGTTCGATCTGCTGCATTTCTTCGCGCGGCACCCGGACAAGGTTTTTTCGCGGATGGATCTGCTGAACCAGGTATGGGGCTACCAGCACGAAGGCTATGAACACACGGTCAATACCCACATCAACCGGCTGCGGGTGAAGATCGAAGCGGACCCGTCGGATCCGCAGCGCATTCTGACGGTCTGGGGCAAGGGCTATAAATTCGCCGCGGGGCCGGGCGGCGCGGGAGGCGCATCATGAAGCGGTTCACGCTTACCCAACGGCTGTCCGCCGTGTTTGCGTTGCTGTTGCTCGCCAGCTGCGGCGCCTCGGCCTGGCTGCAGATCGCGGCCAATTCCCGCTACGAGCAGGAGGTCGTCCAGCGCCTGTCCAGCGGACTGGCGCAGCATATCGCCGGCGCCAACGAATTGATGGACACCAACGGCTGGAAGCCCGCTGCGGTGCGCTCGCTGTTCGACATGCTGATGGCGGTGAATCCGGCGGTCGAGGTCTACTTGCTGTCCAACGACGGCCACATCGTGGGCGATGCCGCGCCCGCCGGCCAGATCAAGCGCGAGCGTGTCGACCTGGGGCCGGTCAAGCGCCTGTTGGCCGGCGAGATGCTGCCCATCACCGGCGACGACCCGCGCAGCCTGGACGCGCAGAAAGTCTTCAGCGCCGCGCCGGTGCGCGTGGGCGGGCAGGACAAGGGCTACGTCTACGTGGTGTTGCAGGGGCAGGCGCACGACGCGCTGGCGATGGCCGTGTCGCGCAGCTCCGTGCTGCGCACGACCTTGTGGTCGATCGCGCTGGTCGCGTTGCTGGGCCTGGTGGCTGGCCTGGCGGCGTTCGCCTTGATCACGCGGCCGCTGCGCGGGCTGACGCGCGCGGTGCGCGCCTTCGACGGCGACGACGGGCAGGCCCTGGCCGCGCTGGAGCGTCCGGGCGACGCCTCGGAGCGCAATGGCGACGAGATCGCGGTGCTGCGGCGCAGCTTCGTGCAGATGGGCAAGCGCATATCCGACCAATGGCGCGAACTGACCCGGCAGGACCAGCAGCGGCGCGACCTGGTCGCCAACATCTCGCACGATCTGCGCACGCCGCTGACCTCGCTGCACGGCTATCTGGAAACCCTGAGGTTGAAGGACCAGACGCTGGACCCGGACGAGCGCCGCCGCTACCTGGACATTGCGCTGGCCCAGAGCCGCAAGGTCGGCCGCCTGGCGCAGGAACTCTTCGAACTGGCGCGGCTGGAGTCCGGGCTGGTGCGGCTGGAGCCCGAGACCTTTTCGTTGCCGGAATTGGTGCAGGACGTGATCCAGAAGTTCGAGCTGGCGGCCGAGGCGCGCCAGCAACGCCTGACCACCGACATCCCGCGCGAACTGCCGCCGGTGCGCGCGGACCTTGGGCTGATCGAACGCGTGCTGACCAACCTGCTGGACAACGCCATCCGCCACAGCCCGCCCGGCGGCCTGATCGAACTGCGGCTGGGCAGCGCGCATGACCTGGTGCAGGTGCAGGTCAGCGACACGGGCGAGGGCATTCCGCAGGCGCTGCGCGCGGGACTTTTCACGCGGGCCAGCGCCTTGAATCGAGGCCCTAGCGACGGCGGCGGGCTGGGGCTGGTGATCGTGCAGCGCATCCTGCAGCTGCACCACAGCGAGATCAGGCTTGTGGACCGCGCCGGATCGGGCGCGGTGTTCCAGTTCGACCTGGCCGCGGCGCGCTAGCGGGCTTCTACGAGTCGGATGCGCCCAGGCTGGAAGCGGCTGCCAGCCGCCGCACCGTGCCGCGCGACGCGTCCACTTCCAGGACGTCGCCTGTGGCGACCTGCCGCATGATGCCTTGCACATTGACGATAGCCGGTATGCCGAACTCGCGCGCCACGATGGCGCCGTGCGACAGGTAGCCACCCGCCTCCATGACCAGGGCCCCGGCCCGCAGGAACAGCGGCGTCCAGGCCGGGTCGGTGGACGCGGCGACCAGGATGCCGCCGGCCGGCATGGCCAGTCCTTCGGAGGGCGAGCGGGCGACGAAAGCGCCGGCCCGCGCATGGCCGCCCGCGGCAGGCGTGCCGCGCCAGGATCCGGCGGCGCCGGCATCGGCAGGCGCGGGGGGCGGCATGTCCGTGGCGGCGCCTGCGGCATCTTCGGCGATGACGTCCTGATCGGGGGCCGCGGCCCAGGACTCCAATTGAGCGCGGCGGAGGGCGGCGCGGCGGCCCGCGGCGGCGGGCGTCAGCCTGGCGTCGGCCAGGGCGAAGAGTTCGGCCGCATTCAGGTGGAAGATGTCGTCCGCGGCGGCCAGGCCGTCGGCGTGGACGTAGCGGCGCCCCAGCGCCAAGGCGTTCTGGCGCGCGGCGGCAAGATAGGCCACCAGTACGCTGCGCGCGGCCTCGCGCTGCCTGCCCTCGATGCGGGCAGCGGCCAGCAGACGGGCGATCAGCGGGCGCTGCCAGAAAGGTAGCGCCGCGCGCAGGCGCAACCGGGCCTGGCTTGCGGCGCTGTCCTGCCGGGCGCGCAACGCGGCAGGGTCGGCGTCGGTCAACTGCAGCACGCTGTCCAGCAGATAGCCGGGGTCCTCGCGCCAGCGCGGGTTGCGCAGATAGGTTTCATAAACGGCGCGATGGCCGTATTGGCGCAGGAAGTCCGCGAAGGCTTGCTTGAAGGGAGCTCCATCCGGCAAGGCGCGCTGCCAGCCGGCGCTGTCGCGCTGGGGATCGCGCAGCCACTCCATCACGCTTGCGTCGCCGGCGGCCAGCTTGGCCAACGCCATGAGGGCATAGCTTTGCGCCGCGGTCACGCTGGGTTCGCCGCCAGCCATCAACGCGGCCGTGAGCGCATGGCCTTCGCCCGGGCAGGCTTTCTCCACCAGTTCCAGCAGCTTGTGCAGCGCGCCGCCGCCCGAGCCCTGCAGGAAGAACAATTGATCCGCCGCCAGCACCGTGTGGAACTGTTCCCGCAGGCGCGCGCCCAGCGCGGCGTTGGACGCGGGCGCGGGCTCGTCCAGCCAGGCCTGGGCGCGGGCGAACAGGCGCGGCAGATCCTGTTCCGCCTGCTTGCGCAAGGGGGCTGCGCGGCGCAGGTAGCGCAGGATGCGCGCGCCATGCCGCAGGCGTTGCGCCAGCGTCAGGGGCGTCACTGCGATTTCGGGCTGGGGACCGCCCAGCAGCGCGTTCATGGCTTTCGGCGGCACGCCCAGCGCGTCGTAACCCAGCCATTGGATGACCGAGGCGTCCAGATAGACCCGGCCCTGGAACAGCGCCGCCAGCCGCACGCCCGGCAGGGTGGAATAGCCGCTCAGTTCAAAGCCCGTGGTCAGCATGCGCTGCGCCATGACGCGCCCCGTATCCCATTCCAGCGCCGACATGGCCAGCGGCAGCACTTCGCGGGTGTTGCCGCGCGACCAATAGGCTGGCTGCGCGCGCAGCGCCGGATAGGTGTGGCGCGCCGCCGCGGTGATGGGACGGGCCTGCACGATACAGAAGCGCCGCCCATCCCAGACCCATTCGATGTCGTAGCCGCCGCCGGCATAGTCCAGCGCGCGCGCCGCGTCGCGCACGATATCGCCCAGGGTTTCGGCCTGCGCGTCGCTCAGCACGGCCTGGGCAGCGCGCGCGGCCGGCGTCGGAGCAAGCAAGGTGCCGGCGCCTTCCGCGGCCTGGCTGGCGTGGCGCTTGGCGCCGATGCGCCGGCCGGCCAGCGGCCAAGCCTGGCGCAGATAGTCTTCGCGCAGGCGGTACTCGTCGCCTTGCGCCGCGCCGTCGACCAGCGACTCGCCCAAGCCCCAGTTGGCGTGGATGACCATCTCGTCATGCCGCCCCGACACGGGATCGAGGGTGAAGGCGATGCCCGAGGCGACCGCGTCGATCAGCGGCATGACGACCACGGCCATTCCGGCCGGGTTCAAGCCGAGCTTCTGCCGGTAGGCGCAGGCCTGCGGCGTCCATTGCGAATCCCAGACCTGCCGGACCGCGTCGATCGCCGCATCCGCGCCGCGCACGTTCAGGCAGGAAAGATGGATCCCCGCGAACGAGGCGCCCGCGGAATCTTCCTGTGGCGCGGACGAGCGCAAGGCCAGCGGCCGTTCGAGCCAGCCGCGCGCGGCCAGTTCATCGCGCAGCGCCTGGGATACAGCGGGCGGCAATGCCTGGCCCGGTTCGCGAGCCAGGCTCAACGCTGCCGGCAGCACGAAGCCGTCGGGCACCGGCACGCCCAGCTGCGACATGCGGCCCAGCTGCCAGCCCTTGCCGCCGGCCACCTGCGGGCCGGCCAGGGCGGCGGCGGCCCAGTCCAGCGCGGCGGCGCTCATGCCGCCGCCTCGGGCGTCACGCCGCGCACGAAGAGGCTGATGGCGGCATCGAACTCTGCCTTCAGGCTGCTGCGGGGCTGGTCCAGCCAGCGCAGCATCGCGCCCAGGTACAGGAATTGCAGCTGATGGGCCAGTCGTCCGGCGTCCAGATCGGTCCGCGCCTGGCCTGCCGCCTGCGCCTCTTCGATCAGCGCGGTGTACAGCGCCTGCATGCCGCTGCGCGGGTAGCGGCCATCGTCGCGCGCGCCGGGTTGCAGCGTGGATAGCCGGTAGCGCAGGTACGGCCCCAGATAGGTCCGATGCGATTCGGACCAATGTGCCGAAGCATGCAGTATCCGCGTCAGGCGCTGTGCGAGGGTGGGCAGGGCGCGCAGCGCGGGCTGCAGTTCCCGCTGGCTTGCCGCCAGTTCGCCATGGAAGCGGTGCGCAAGCAGGGCTTCCTTGACGGGAAAATGGTTGTACAGCGTGCCCTTGGAAACATCCGCCTGCGCGGCGATCTGTTCCATGGTGACCACGTCATAGCCCAGGGTCTCGAACAGGCGCCAGGCGGTTTGCGCCAGGTGGTCCAGGGTCTGCAAGCGCTTGCGTTCGCGGCGCCCGGCTTCGGGTGCGGCGGATTCGGATGGAGATAGGGCGGAGGTATCCATGGGTGGAAATAATTGAACGACGAATAATATTGTACGTCGTTCAATTAGTTTAGGAAGCCCCCGCGTTTGGGCCGACCTGTCTCAGGCGGAGGCGGGCATCTCGCCGTGCAGCAGATAGTCCATCAATTCACGCACCGAGCGCATGGCGCTGCCGAACGGCAGCTTGGACGCGCCGCGGAAGAACAGGCCGCGGCTGACCTCGCCGCGCATGGCGGCCGCCAGCTTCAGGTCGATGCAGAATTGTCCGAAGCGCGCCAGGCCGTCGCGCAATCCGCATTGCGTCAGGCAGTCCATGCGCTGGCTGCAGCGGCGCGCATCGCAGCGGGTGTTGGCTTGCAGGGTCTTTTCCTGCCGCAGATAGCGCGTCAGCCAGGGCGTTTCCACGGCGCGGGCGGGCAGGCCGGCCACGCTGGTGAATTCGGCCAGCTTGTCCGGATCGGCGTCAATCAGCACCCGCTTGAAGTTCTCATGCGCGTCGCCTTCGCTGGTGACGGCAAAGGCCGTGCCGACCTGCACGCCGTCGGCGCCGTTGGCCAGCCAATGGCGCACCTGCTCGTGGCTGCCCACGCCGCCCGCCACGATCAGGCGGGGCGCATCCGAGCCCAGCGCCAGTTCCTGGAACAGCTTGTGGCAATCGGCCAGCACATGCTGGAAGTCGAAGCGCTCGCTATGCACGTCATCCAGCCGGGCCGCGCCCAGATGGCCGCCGGCGTAGCCAGGGTGTTCGATCACCACGGCATCGGCCATGCGGCCCTTTTTCATCCATTTCTTCAGCACCACCGCCACGCCGCGCGCCTCGGACAGAATGGGCACCAGCGCTACCTTCGGGTAGTCGGCCGTCATCTCGGGCAGGTCCAGCGGCAGGCCCGCGCCCATCACGATGGCGTGGGCGCCGCTTTCGCAGGCCTGGCGCACCAGGGCGGGATGGTCGCGCACCGCCTTCATGACGTTCACGGCCACCAGGCCGCGGCCTTGCGCGGTGTCCAGCGCGGCGCGTACCTCGCGGTCCAGCGCGACCTGGTTGGCGCTGTCGATGACGTCGCGATCATGGCAGCGTTCGGTTTTTTCCAGCAGGTCGGGATGGTGGTGGCGCAAATCCACACTGGCGATGGTGCCCATGGCGTTCTGGCTGGCGACCGCGCCGGCCAGGCGATGGGCAGATACGCCGACGCCCATGCCGCCCTGGACAATGGGCAGCAATTCGCGTCCGGCGAGGGTGAGTGATTTGAACCACGTCATGATGAGTCTTTCCTCTTTTCAAGTGGAAAGAGGCTAGAGCAAGGGAGTTCGCGTCGCCTTGCGCAGGATCAAGCGGCGAACAATGGAGGGCCCGGCTTAGGCGCAGGCCCACCGCCGGGCCGCCCCAAGGTGGGCCAGCCCCCTCGGGGGGCAGCTAGCCCCGCAGGGGCGCGGCGTGGGGGTCCTCCCAGGCGCAGGCCCACCGCCGGGCCGCCCCAAGGTGGGCCAGCCCCCTCGGGGGGCAGCTAGCCCCGCAGGGGCGCGGCGTGGGGGCCATTAGCCTAGCAGCTTGACGATTGCCGGCACCGACAGCACGGAGGTGTAATAGCCCATGAACTGCACGCCCGTATTGAAGCCGAACAGGCGCGACAGCAGGCCGCCGATCAAGCCCATGGTCAGGATCACCAGCAGGCCGAGGAACTGGCCTTCCCAGATGCTGATGACGATGATCAGGCCGACGAAGGTGGCGATGATGGCTTCATGGCTGACCTTGCGCGACACGAAGAGCGCGGCGCGGCGTGCGAAATTCATCGCGAACGGATAGGACACGACCGCGGCCAGCAGCACCGCCAGCATGCCGTAACCCAGGAATTCCCAGTGGTTGAGCAGATTGTGCAGGTTGTGGGTCTGGCCCGATGCGGCATCCACCGTGAAGCGCGGCGGCGCGTTGAAGAGCGGCGCGGCCGGGCCGGCGGCAACCGGGCTTAGCGGCAGGCCGAAGGCGATCAGCGGGATCAGCGCCTCGGCGATGTAGGTGGCCTCGGTCACGCCGTTGCGCGCGCTCAGCACCGTCGTCAGGCGGTGGTAGGCATGCTTGATGCGCGAGCCGACCAGTTCCCCCAGCACCACGGTCATGGCCACGGGACTGAACACGAAAGTGGCGCTGGAGATCGCGGCCGTGGCCAGGGTCCAGCGTGTCTGCGTGCGGTCCATGACCTTCAGCGGGTTGGGAAAATAGCCCGACCAGCCCTTGACGTCGGGCGCCAGCGAGAACGTGCGCACCTTGTCGCGCATCATGCGCGAGCGGCCCTGGGGCGAGATCACCGTGAACAGATCCGCGATCAACGGGCCGATGGCGATGCCCAGGAAGTAACTGATGCTCAGCTTGACGCCGTACTTGGCCGTGAGGCTTTGCAGCGCGATGATGACCACCACGAAGGGCACCAGCAGCGCCACGGCGGCCCAGCGTCCGGCCGAGAAATAGGCGATCAGCACCGCGGCGGCCAGGAAGATCCAGGGCGCGGACTTGGTGATGGCGGCGCCGAACGGAGCCAGCAGCACCGCGAACAGCACGGCCAGGGGCACGGCCACGAAGGCCGCGACGATGGCGCCGGACACCATCTTGCGCAGAGCGATGTGCGGCACGCCCAGCTTGCGCAGCATGTTCGCGTCCTGCAGCAGCGGCGTGGCCAGCGTGTCGCCCGGGATGCCGAGCAGGGCCGTGGGCACTGCGTGCGTCATGTGTTTGGCGACCGCGCCGGCCAGGAAGAAAGTGAATACGCCAGCGGGCGGCACGCCCAGCAGCACCACCAGCAGGGTCAGCGGCGCCAGCGTGGTGGTTTCGTCGGTGCCGGACACCAGGCCGATGGCCGCGAACACCACCGCGCCCAGCAGCCCCATCGCGGCGGCCACCATGATTTGTTCAAGCAGGATGGGGTCGCTCATGCCAGCGCCTCCTTGCTTGGGCCGGCCTGCGCTGCCGCGGCGGGTTGCGGTTGCGCGGGTTGGGCGGCGGCTTCGGCGAACAGTTCGTACAGACCCAGTTCCTTCAGTTCGCGCTTGGTGGGTTCAGGCAGGTCCGCCAGGGAGCCCAGGCCGCCCGGTTGCTCGGCCAGTTCAGCCAGGACTTCGGCGCGCCAGGCAGGATCATGGGCGGCGCTGTGTTCGATGACTTCGCGCTTGGGCGGAAACAGCCGGGCGCAGATCACGCCCGCCAGCACGCAGCCGGCCAGGCCGGCCAGCATGGCGTAGGCGTGCGCAAGTTCGGGCGATGCCACGATGCCGCGCAGCCAGCGGCTGGCGGCGTAGAAGCCCGCCACGCTGATGACGATGCCGAGGCCGATGGCCCAGGCCAACTGGCGCAGGTCCACCGTGTCGCTCCACACTTCCGCCAGGCGCCAGGAGGGCGCCGGGGTGCTTGGTTTCATGTCTCTCTCCTCTGTGGTCGGGCGGCATCCGGGGAGTCCGTGCGCCGCCTCTGTCGTTGTCCAGGGCCCGCGAGGGGCGCCTGTCGCTGCATGCAAAGCCGCCTGACCTTGCGGGACAAACTCATCGCGGGTTGCGCAGTTCCTCCAGCAAGGCCAGCGCGCGGTCGGTGCGGACGTCTTTTTCCGCCGCCATCCGCTTGGCGACCGCGTCGATCTCCGCGCCCGTCGCGCCGGCCACCAGCGCGATATTGCGGGCGTGCAAGGCCATATGGCCGCGCTGTATGCCTTCGGTGGCCAGCGCGCGCAGCGCGCCCAGGTTCTGCGCCAGGCCCACAGCCACGGCGATTTCGCCCAATTCCTGGGCGGAGCGCAGGTCCATGATCTTCAGCGCTACCTGCGCCAGCGGATGCGTCTTGGTCGCGCCGCCCACCAGGCCCACCGGCATCGGCATTTCTATCGTGCCGACCAGCGCGCCCGAATTGTCTTTCTCCCATTGCGTCAGCGAGGTGTAGCGTCCCGAGCGGCTGGCATAGGCGTGGGCGCCGGCTTCGACCGCGCGCCAATCGTTGCCGGTGGCAACGATGACGGGGTCGATGCCGTTCATGATGCCCTTGTTGTGCGTGGCGGCGCGGTAGGGATCGACGGCGGCGAAGGTGTAGGCGTCCAGCACGCCCTCGATGATCTCGGCGCCGCTGCGCTCTTTGGTGTCCAGGACTTGCGGCGTGAGACGCACGCGGGCGCGGGCCAGGCGCAGGTCCGCCAGGTTGGACAGGATGCGCAGCCGCACCGAGCCGCCGGTGATTTGTTCGACCAGCGGCGCCACGGCCTCGGCCATGGTATTGACCGTATTGGCGCCCATGGCGTCGCGCACATCCACGATCAGATGCATCACGATCATGGGACCGCGCGGCGTGTCGGGGAATACATGGACCTCGATGTCCTGGCAGCCGCCGCCCAGCTCGATCAGCACCTTGTCGCGGCTGTTGGCCAGCGTGACGATGCGTTCGCGCTCGCGCAGCAACGCCAGGCGCGCCCCTTGCGGGTCGCCCAGTCCCAGCACCTGCACCTGCGCGCGCATCAGCGGGCGGGTACTGGAGGTTTCGAAGCCGCCGCATTCGCGCGCCAGCTTGGCCATGTAGGATGCGGCCGCCACCACCGAGGGCTCTTCGACCGCCATGGGCACCAGCACGTCGCGGCCATTGACCTGGAAATTGCCGGCTACGCCCAGCGGCAGCTCGAACGAACCGATGACGTTCTCGATCATGCCGTCGGCGCGGTCCAGACCAAGCGCGCCCGGTTGGGCAAGCAGCGCGCGCTCCGCGGGCGTGAGCGCGGCGGCGTCGGCGATGGCTGTCAGGCGTTGCGCGGGGGTCAGGGCGCGGAAGTTGGGCAGGCGTGAATCGGCCACGATGAGGTGTCTCCGTATAAGAATCAAGTGGCCTGATTCTAGGTAAACTGTACCGCTATTGAGAGGTACAGTTTTGGCAAACAGTACCATTGCACTGCACCAATTCTGATAGTCCAGCCAACAGGAATACGCGCGTGGAAGCAGCACACACCGGCGGCAGGCCCCAGCGCGCCGCGCCCATCGCCGAAAGCCTGGCCAAGTTGATCGGCCAGCAGATTGCCGATGGCCTCTACCGGCCGGGCGACAAGCTGCCGTCCCTGCGCGAACTGGCGCAGTTGCATCGCTATGCGAAGAACACGGTGGTGGTGGCGTTTGAAATGCTGGTGGCGCAAGGCTTGGTGGAACCGCGGCGGGGCTCGGGCTTTTTCGTGCTGGAGACGAAGTTCGCGCGCCAGGCTGCGGAAGAAGAGCCAGGGCAGTTGAGCCGCGCCATGGACATCGTGTGGCTGATGCGCGAACAGCTCAAGACCCAGCCCGACGCCGTGGCCGTGGGGGACGGCTTTCCGCCCGTGGAATGGCTGGCGGACATGCGCATGGACCGCTATCACCAGAAGGTGGTGCGCACCGGGTTGGGCGCCTTGTTCCGATACGGCAGCCGCTTCGGCTATGCGCCGCTACGCGAGAGCCTGGTGCGCAAACTGGGCGACGTGGGCATCAACGCGGCGCCGCCGCAATTGGTGCTGACACATGGGGCGAACGAAGCCATGGATCTGGTGATCCGCTATTTCGTGCCGCCGGGCGCCGCCGTGCTGGTGGACAACCCCGGCTACTACCCTCTGTTCGGCAAACTGAAGCTGGCCGGCGCGCGCATGCTGGGCGTGCCGCGCCTGGCGGACGGCCCCGACGTGGCTGCACTGGAAGCGCTGCTGCAACGCGAAAAGCCGCGCCTGTTCTTCACCCAGTCGCTGGCGCACAACCCCACTGGCTCGGACATCTCGCTCGCCAAGGCCTACAGGGTCCTGCAACTATCCGAACGCTACAACCTGACGGTGGTAGAGAACGATCCGCTGGCCGATTTCAAGCCCACCTCGGCCGTGCGCCTGTCGGCGCTGGATCAGCTGGAACGCACGATCTACATAGGCAGTTTTTCAAAGTCCTTTTCGGCTGCGCTGCGGGTGGGCTTTATCGCATGCAACGCGGCCCTGGCCAGCGATCTGGCCGACCTGAAGGCGCTGGTGCATGTCAGCAGCTCAGAGTATTGCGAACGCATGGTGGACGTGATGCTGCGCGAAGGGCACTACGAACGGCATCTGGTCAGGCTGCGCCAGCGGCTGGAGGCGGCGACCGGCCATGCCTTGCAGGTGCTGGACGCGCTCGGCGCCGGGGTATACACCCGGCCGACCAGTTCGCTGTACCTGTGGTCGACCTTTCCGGGTGTAGAGGACTCCCTCAAGCTGGCGGCCGACTTGATACCCGAGAAGGTCACCATGGCGCCGGGACGCGTGTTCAGCGTGGATCCCACGGCGGTGTCGCCGTGGTCCCGCTGCAACGTGGGCGCGGTGGGATCGCCTCGTTTTCTGGCCACCATGCGGCAGCACCTGGCTCAGCGATAGGCGAACTCCTCGAACCATTGCATCAGCAGCGCCAGGGCAGGCGAGCTTAGCGCGCGTACCGGCGGCGCATCGGGCGAGCGGCGCGCGCCTTGCACGGCAAAGCGGCGCACGCCGCGACGCGCCAGCTCGCGGGCCAGGGTCAGCAGCCGGGTCTCGTCCAGCCAGTCCGGGTGCCAGGTGATGCGGCACTCGAAGTCGATGTCGGCCGCCAGCAGTTGCGTCAGGCAGGCCAGCGCGGGGCGCTGGGAATCGCGGCGGCCGGTGATGTCGTCATAGCCCTGGGCGTCGGCCTTGATGTCCAGGCCGATCCAGTCCAGATGGCGCAGCACGTCGGCCAGGCGTAGCGGATAGATGCCGGCGGTATGCATGCCGACGCGGTAGCCCATGCGCCTGACGTCGCGGATCATCTGCGGCAGGCGCGGTTCGCTCAAGGGCTCGCCGCCGGAGAAAACAATGGCGTCGAGCAGGCCCTTGCGCGTCTCCAGGAAGGCGCGGACCTCGCGCCAGTCGTAGCGGGCGGCGCGGGTCTGGAGCTCGACGTTATGGCAATAGTGGCAGCGCCAGGGGCAGCCCGAAATGAATACGACCGCCGCCAGTTGCCCGGGCCAGTCCACGGTGGAAAACGGCACCAGCCCGCCGACGGCATGCGAATGCCGGGGCAAGGGCTGGGCCACCGGTTGCGGCGCGGCCGGGTAGGCCGGGCGCGCCGTCAGCCGCCGCGTGCCCGGGCCGCAGCCCGTGGCTGACGCGGCGGCTCGCGTGGCGCCCTCAGGCGCGGCGTTCGACGAAGAAGCGGCGTTCATTGAATTCGCCCTGTTTGCCGGTGTTGAAGGAAGTGACGGGGCGGTGGTAGCCCATGACGCGGGTCCAGATCTCGCAGCGCACGCGCTGGCTGTCGTCCAATTGCGCGGCGGGAGCGGTGGTGACTTCGGGAGCGATCAAGGTTTGCATGGCGGTTCCTTATGGAGTGGATGCCGGGCGGTTGCCCGGCGGTCCGGTCCGGGGCCTGTCGTTTACAGGTCCTAGGCCGGGGTGCAGCATGCCGCTTGCTTGGCCAGCAGTTCGGCATCGCATTTCGGGCAGAACTCGTGGTGCCCCGCCAGATAGCCATGGTTGGGGCAGATGGAGAAGGTCGGCGTGACCGTGATGTAGGGCAGCCGGAAGTTCGACAGCGCGCGGCGCACCAGCTGCTTGCACGCGGCGGAAGAAGAAACCGCTTCGTTCATGTACAGATGCAGCACGGTGCCGCCGGTGTACTTGCCCTGCAGCGTTTCCTGCAGTTCCAGCGCATGGAAAGGATCGTCGGTGTGGCCGACCGGCAGCTGGCTGGAATTGGTGTAGTAGGGCTGCGTCTCGCTGCCCGCCTGCAGGATGGCGGGATAGCGCTTCCTGTCTTCGCGGGCGAAGCGGTAGGTGGTGCCTTCGGCGGGCGTGGCTTCCAGGTTGTACAGGTGGCCGGTTTCTTCCTGGAACTCGGTCATGCGGTCGCGCACGCGGTCCAGCAAGCGCACGGCCAGGGCATGGCCCGCGGCGGTGGTGATGTCCTCGGCGTCGGCCGTGAAGTTGCGGACCATCTCGTTGATGCCGTTCACGCCCAGCGTGCTGAAGTGATTGCGCAAGGTGCCCAGGTAGCGGCGGGTATAGGGGTAGAGGCCTTGATCGATGTAGCGCTGCACCACCTTGCGCTTGGTTTCCAGCACGTCGCGGCCCAGTTCCAGCAGGTGGTCCAGCCGCTGCATCAGCCGTGCTTCGTCGCCGCGGCAGGTGTAGCCCAGGCGCGCGCAATTGACCGTCACCACGCCGACCGACCCCGTCTGCTCGGCCGATCCGAACAGGCCGTTGCCGCGCTTGAGCAGTTCGCGCAGGTCCAGCTGGAGGCGGCAGCACATCGAGCGCACCATGTGCGGCTCCAGGTCCGAGTTCAGGAAGTTCTGGAAATAGGGCAGGCCGTAGCGCGCTGTCATCTCGAACAGGCGCTCGGTGTTGGGGTGGTCCCAGTCGAAGTCGGGCGTGATGTTGTAGGTCGGGATGGGGAAAGTGAACACGCGGCCCTTGGCGTCGCCGGCCATCATGACTTCGATGTAGGCGCGGTTGATCATGTCCATCTCGGTCTGCAGGTCGCCGTAGGAGAAGGGCATTTCCTCGCCGCCGATATACGGGATCTGGTCCTTCAGGTCCGGCGGGCAGGTCCAGTCGAACGTTAGGTTGGTGAAGGGCGTCTGCGTGCCCCAGCGGCTGGGCACGTTCAGGTTGTAGATGAGTTCCTGCATGGACTGCTTCACGTCCGCGTACGTCATGGCGTCGCGGCGGATGAAGGGCGCCATGTAGGTGTCGAAGGAGCTGAAGGCCTGCGCGCCGGCCCATTCGTTTTGCAACGTACCCAGGAAGTTGACGATCTGGCCGATGGCCGCGGACATGTGGCGTGGCGGCGTGGCTTCGACCTTGCCGGGGATGCCGTTGAAGCCTTCGGTCAACAGCTGGCGCAGTGACCAGCCGGCGCAATAGCCGCTCAGCATGTCCAGGTCATGGATGTGGATGTCGCCTTCGCGGTGGGCGCGGCCGGCCTCGGGCGCGAACACGTTGGACAGCCAGTAGTTGGCGGTGACCTTGCCCGCCACGTTCAGGATCAGGCCGCCCAGGCTGTAGCCCTGGTTGGCGTTGGCGTTGACGCGCCAGTCGCGCTGGTCCAGGTATTCCTCCATCGCGCTTTCCACGTCCACCAGCGTGTGGCGCAGCGCGCGCAGCCGGGCGTGCTGTTCGCGGTGCACGATGTAGGCGCGCGCTGTGCGCCAATGGCCGGCCTGCACCAGGGCTTCTTCCACGCGGTTCTGGATGGTCTCGACGCCCGGGCAGGGGTTGCCTTCCAGTGCGGCGATGACGGTGTCGGTCAAGGCCTGTGCGCCTGCCAGGTCCAGTTCTCCCGTGCTGTTGCCGGCCGCCGCCATGGCTTGGGCGATCTTGTCGCGGTCGAACTCCGCGACCCGGCCGTCGCGCTTGAGGATGTGCTGGATATGCATGACTGACACCATATGTAGTAGGGTGTGAAAACTCTACCACCACATATGGTGCGGGCGCCGCCCGGCACCGCCTGGATATCAGGCTTGCTTGATGCGCGTCAAACCTGCGCTTCAGAAGCCGATGCCGACCCCGGCCAGGGATATCGCCACGGCCAGCGCCGCGGTGCGGGCTGCCGGACGCGGCGCCCACGACAGCATGCCGACCCAGAGCAGCGCGCCGGCCGACAGCCAGCCCAGCCAGGCCACCACGCCTACGGTGTTGCCCCAGAGTCCCACGCAGGGCAGTAGCGCCAGCGCCAGCAGCAGCACGCCGGCGCCGCGCAGCACGCGGGTATGGCCGGCGGAGGGATCGCGTCCCCAGACCTGGTCGTAATGGCGCGGCATGGCCAGGCTCAGGCAGGCCATGCCTGAATAGGTCAGCAGCAGCGCCATGGAAATCGCGTACAGGTCGTTGGTGTTCATGCGGCCGCCTCTGCGTCACTGCGGGGATTGCGCCGGATGGGCGCGGATGCGGGCCGTCGCCACAACAGCAGGGCCGCCCAGCCCGATAGTACGCCGAATGCGGCGGACGTCAGTTCGACGCCCGCGCTCTCCCAATCGCCGCGTGCGATCTGCGCTGCCGGATGGTCGCCCAATGTGACGAACGATAGCGCCGGCAGCAGCAGGCACAGCGCGGACAGCAGGACCAGTTGCGAGATCCAGGCGCGGCGCGGGCTGCACAGCCAGGCATGCGCCAGGGTCAGCGCCCACACCAGGAAGAAGCAGCGCAACTCCCATAGCGCGCGGTTTTCCAGCGCCACGGGCAGCAGGCGGTTGGCCCAGAGGTAGCTGATGCAGGCGATCGCCAGCCCGGCCAGCGCGGCCACGTTCAGGCCTTCTATCAGCCGGTACATGCGCGCCGTCGCGCTGCCGAATTCTCCGCCATGCTTGGCGCGGCGCTTGACCATGAACAGCAGCGCGCCGGTACCCATCATGGCCGCGCCCGCCAGGCCGCAGACGAAGTACAGCCAGCTGACGGCCAGCCCGCCGAACCTGGACATGTGCAGGTCGCTCATCACCTGGAACGCCAGCGCCGGCGCGCCGCCGTGCACGCCGCCCGCCGGGCGCAGGCGCAGCAGTTCGCCGCTGGCGGAGAACTCCGCCATGCCCGTGGTGGCGCTGATGTTGTGGAAGGTGTCGGCGTCTTCGTTCCAGCCGTAGACGCCGATCCGCATGGAGCTGTCTTCGGGATTGTTGATGACGATGGCGCGCGCCGTCTGTCCGATCAACTGTTCGCCTCGGGCCACGATGGGTTCGAGCGCCGGCATGGCCAGCGTCACACCCGTGCGCGAGGGACGCTCCTCGCCGGACAGTTCGGCCAGATAAAGGCGGCTGGCCTGGGGACCCGGGCCGTAGGTGGCCGTGACGGGGGCGGGCATCAGTATCGCGCTCGAAATCACGATGCCCGTGTAGGCGATCATGAATTGGAAAGGCAGGGTCAGCACCGCCACGGCGTTGTGCGCATCCAGCCAGGACCGTTGGCCCTTCTTGGCGCGGAAGGTGAAGAAGTCCTTGAAGATGCGCTTGTGCGTGACCACGCCGGAAATCAGCGCGACCAGCATCGCCATGCTGGCGAAGGCAACGATCCACAGCCCCAGGCCGGCGTCGTGCAGCGTGTAGTGGAAGTTCACGAAATGCGTGCCGCCCATCGTCGCGCGGCCTTCGGCGTCGTGGTGGTCCGCCAGTTCGGCGCCCGTGTCGGGGTCGAGTTCGGCATCCGCGTACTGGCCGTTCTGGTCGAACCAATAGGCCGTCAGGCCGTTGTCGTGAAAGCGGTCCACCGGCCAGATTTCCCACATGCCGGCGCCCGCATGGTTGCGCGCCATATAGTCCACCGCCAGTTCCAGCCGGCGCGCGCGGTCCACCGGAACGCTTTCCTTTTGCGCAGCCTGCGCTTCCGCCTCCCGGTGCTCGGGCGTCATCCAGTGCGTGATGGGTTCGGAGAAGACGGCCAGCGATCCCGTCAGGAAGATGGCGAACAGCAGCCAGGAAAACCACAGGCCGACCCAGGTATGGAGCCAGGCCATGGATAGGCGGAAACCGGATTTCAGGACGAGCCTCTTTCTTGTTGGCGCCGCCGCGAGCCGGGCGGTCTGATTTTATTGAGAATGGTTCCAATTCTAGTCTAAATGGGGACGAGGTTGTCCCTGCCGTCGGCCTTGTATTTTTTGCCGCGCAAGCGGCATCCGCTCCGAGCTGCCGCAGGCAACTGCCATCGCGCGGGCCGGGCACGGCGATTGCTGGGTAGGCGCTCCATCCGCATATCCGCCGCGGGCATGCGCGGATGCCCGCAAGACATGAAAGAGGAGCGCCACATGAAACGCAAAGCTGCAAACGCCTCGCAGATCGAGGAATTGCTGTACCAGGCCTTGGAAACCGAAATAGGCGGCCTGGCCGTGTACGAAACCGCCGTGTCCTGCGCGGTGAACGAGGACCTGAAAAAGGAATGGCTCGGCTACCTGGAAGAAACCCGCACGCATCGCCGGGTGCTATTGACCGTATTCGAGCAGCTGCGGCTGGATCCGCAGGCGCAGCCGCCGGGCCGCCAGGTCGTGCGCCATATCGGCGAGGCATTGGTCAAGGCCATGAAGATGGCGATCAGCGCGGGCGATCCGGACGCGGCCCAACTGGTCGCCACCGAATGCGTGGTGCTGGCCGAGACCAAGGACCACGCGAACTGGTCCCTGATCGGCGTGATTGCCGAGCAGCACAGCGGCGACGAGGCCAAGGTATTGAAGCAGGCGTATGACGCCGTGGCCACCGACGAGGACCACCACCTTTATCACACGCAGGGCTGGTCGCGCGAACTGTGGATCCAGTCGCTGGGATTGCCGGCGGTGCTGCCGCCTCCCGAAGAGGTCAAGCAGGTGGAGACCGCCATCGGCGCATCGCGGGCCGAGCAGGCGCGCGGCAAGATGTTGAGCCACTAGGAGATTGCGATGCCAGCCAAGAAAGCAGCAGGCAAGGGCGGCGCAGGCGCGGCCGTGGACACGGCCTACCTGAATACGGACAGCGGCCCCGCGTCCGGACCCGCGGGCAAGCCCAGCCATCCGGCGCTCAAGCGCGCCGCGGCCGTGGGTGATACGGCCGCCGCGATTCCCCACAATGCCGGCAAGGCGGCGGAGTACGGTGAAGCAGGGGCGCGGTGCCCCTATGCCGGCGCGCACGTCGCGGCAGCGGATCCTTCCGCGACGGCCAGTTCGCTGTCCGAAGCCGAGACCTCGGCCAAGACCGGGGGCGCGGCCGCGGCCGGCATCAACGCGGCCGACGGCCGGCTGGAACGCGTGCGTGCGGATTCAAGCGGACAGATGCTGACCACCAACCAGGGCGTGCGCGTCAGCGACAACCAGCACTCGCTGAAGGCGGGTTTGCGCGGGCCGGCGCTGCTCAAGGACTTCATCCTGCGCGAGAAGATCACGCATTTCGACCACGAGCGGATTCCCGAGCGCATCGTGCATGCGCGCGGTTCGGCGGCTCACGGCTACTTCGAATGCTACAAGCCGCTGACCGACCTGACCGCGGCCTCTTTGTTCGCCGAAGCCGGCAAGCGCACGCCGGTGTTCGTGCGTTTTTCGACGGTGGCAGGTGAGCGCGGCTCCAAGGACACGGCGCGGGACGTGCGCGGTTTCGCCGTGAAGTTCTATACCGACGAGGGCAACTGGGATCTGGTCGGCAACAACATGCCGGTCTTCTTCATCCAGGACGCGATGAAGTTTCCGGACCTGGTGCACGCCGTCAAGCCCGAGCCGCATCATGGCATGCCCCAGGCCGCGTCCGCGCACGACACCTTCTGGGACTTCGTGTCGCTGATGCCGGAATCCACCCACATGCTGATGTGGCTGATGTCGGACCGTGCCATCCCGCGCAGCTACCGGATGATGCAGGGCTTTGGCGTGCACACCTTCCGCTTCGTCAACGCCGCGGGCGAGTCGCGGCTGGTGAAATTCCATTGGAATCCGCTACTTGGCACGCATTCGCAGGTCTGGAATGAAGCCGTGAAGGTATCCGGCGCGGATCCTGACTTCCACCGCCGCGATCTTTGGGAGGCGATCGACGCCGGCAATGGCCCGCAGTGGGAGCTGGGCGTGCAGGTATTCACCGAGGAGCAGGCCGAAGGCTTCAGCTTCGACGTGCTGGACGCCACCAAGATCGTGCCGGAGGAACTGGTGCCCGTCGTGCCGGTGGGGCGGATGGTGCTGGACCGTAATCCCGACAACTTCTTCGCCGAGACCGAGCAGGTCGCTTTTTGCGCTGCCCACATCGTGCCGGGCCTGGACTTCACCAATGACCCGCTATTGGCCGGGCGCATCCATTCCTACGTGGACACGCAGATTTCGCGGCTGGGCGGTCCCAACTTCCATGAAATCCCGATCAATGCGCCGCTTGCGCCCGTGCACAACAACCAGCGCGACGGCATGCATCGCCAGGCCATCCATCGCGGCCGCGTGGCCTACGAGCCCAACTCGCTTGCCGGCGGCTGTCCGTTCCAGGCCGGCATGGATGGCTTCGTGTCGTTTCCGGAGCCGGAGACGGGCGACGAACTGCGAGGGCATCCTGAAAAATTTGCCGAGCATTACAACCAGGCGACGCTGTTCTACGACAGTCAGGCAGACTGGGAAAAACGCCACATCGCCGACGCCTATGCCTTTGAATTGAGCAAGGTCACGGTGCCGGCGGTGCGCCAGCGCATGGTCGCGTCGCTGCGCAACGTGTCCGAAGAACTGGCGCAGGGCGTGGCCGACCAGTTGGGCATGGCCTTGCCCGCGCCCTTGCCGCGGGCGATCGAGCGTCCGCCCAAGCCGGAAGTCGAGGTGTCGCCGGCATTGTCATTGGCCGCGCGCCCTGGGGATGGCGGCATCGCCACGCGCAAGGTCGCAATCCTGGTGGCGGAGGGCGCGGATGGCAAGAGCGTGTCCGCCGTAGCCCAGGGGCTGATCGCGGCGGGCGCCATCGTGCGGCTCGTCGGGCAGCGCATCGGGCCCGTCCCGGCTGCCGGGGGCGGCACGCTGGATGCCGATGCTTCCCTGGACAACCATCCTTCGGCGCTGTTCGATGGCGTGGTTGCGGCGGGCGGCGAGGCTGCGGTGGCCCGCCTGGAATCGGACGGACGCGCGCTGGAGTTCCTGCGCGACGCCTATCGCCACGGGAAGACTTTGATGGGCATGGGCGAGGGCGTGCAGCTGTTTGCCGCGGCGGGCCTGTCCGCCGATACGGCGGATGGCGGACTGCTAAGGATGGACGCGGCGGCCGCCGCCAAGAGCGTGACCGCCTTCATCGAAGCCCTGGGCCGGCATCGCCACCCGGAAAGGGAGACCACGCCGCCCAGGGTTTGATGCCGCCGCTGTGGCCAGGTGCATGTGTATCTTGACAAGGCATCGGCGCCTGCCAATACTGATCCGGCAAGTCGGGGCGAGCGCGTCGGGCGCTTGCCGTCCTTTTCCTTTTGAGATCAGGGGGCTGTATGCGTCGCGCGTCCGTTTTGCCTATGAGTATCCGCGGCTGGCTTTGGGCCAGCCTTTTTTTGTGGGTCGCCTGTATCTTCCTGGCCCCGCAGGCCAGGGCGGAGTCCGCGGCCGAGCTCAGCCGTGAAGCGCAGAGTGCGCTGGATCGCCTGTACCAGCAGGAACCCAAGACGCGTGTACTGGGCAACAAGGCGGTGGGCGTGCTGGTGTTTCCCCGCATTCTGAAGGGCGGCCTGCTGGTCGGCGCGGAAACCGGCGACGGCGCGCTCATCCGTCGCGGCAAGGTCCAGGCCTACTACAACATATCGGCCGTATCGTTCGGTCTTCAGGCCGGCGCGCAGGAGTTCAGCTATGCGCTGTTCTTCATGAACGAGCCGGCGATGCGGTACCTGGACCAGAGCGACGGCTGGTCGCTTGGCGCCGGCCCCAGCCTGGTCGTGGTGGATGACAGCTATGCCGCCAGCATTACCACCACCACCCTGAGCCAGGATGTCTATGCCGTGCCATTCGGCGGACAGGGGCTGATGGCGGGCATGGGCCTGGAAGGGTCCAAGATCACCCGCACCCAACCGGACTGAGGCCAGGCGTCAAGCTGCCGCGGTTAGTCCAGCGTGATGCCGGCGCGGGCCGCTACTTCGGAAAAGGTGTGCAGTTCCTTCGTGATCTGCGCCTTGAATGCCGGCCCGGGCAGATAGACCGGATCCAGCGCCAGGTCCGCCACCGATTTGCGGACCTGCGGATCCTCCATGATTTCCGCCACGGCGCGGCTCAGGGTATCCACCACAGGGGCCGGCGTGCGCGCCGGCGCCACCAGCGCGTACCAGCCCACGAAAGAAACGTCCGCCATGCCGGCTTCCGCGAAGGTCGGCACGTCGGGCAGTTGCGGCATGCGGCGTTCGCCCGTCACGGCCAGCGCGCGGATCTTGCCGGCGCGGACCTGCGGCGCGGCGGAAGACACGGTGTCCACGCCCAGGTCGACCTCGCCGCCTATCATGGCCGTGACCAGCTGCGCGCTGCCCTTGTAGGGCACCGGCAACATCTTGGCGCCCGCGGCCTCGGCGTACATCTCGCCCGCCAGGTGTGGCGCGGATCCGGGACCGAAGGTGCCGTACATCAGGCCGCCCTTGGCGCTTTGCTGCCGGGCCAGCGCCGCCGCTTCCTGCGCAGTGCTGGCCGCAAGGCCGTTCTTGGCCAGCAGCACCACGGGCGCCATGGCGACGATGGCGATGTGTTCATAGCTCTTTTGCGGGTCGTAGGGCAGCCCGGGCTTGAGCGCCGGCAGCACGGTATAGGTGGTGCTGCCCGACAGCATCAGGGTGTAGCCGTCAGGCTGCGCGCGCGCCGCCGCTTCCGCGCCGATCACGGTGGATGCGCCGGGGCGGTTCTCCACGATGACCGGCTGGCCGAACTTGCCGGACAGCTTGTTGGCCAGCAGACGCGCCACGGCGTCGGTCGCTCCGCCCGGCGTGAAGGGTACGACGATCTTGATTGCCTGTTCAGGATAGGCGGCTTGGACGCCGCCCGCATGCGCGGCGGCGGCAAGGCTTGCGGCGGCCAGGGCGGCGCGGAGTTTGACGTTCATGTCGGAGATTCCGGTCAGTTGGCGTTGGAAGACGGGCGCGCAGCCGCCTGGCGCAGGGCGCTGCCCTGATCGCCCAGGTCCCAGTACAGGCCAGCCATGATGGCCAGCCCCTCGCGGGCGACGCTGCCCAGCAGGTGTTCGTTGGGCGCGTGCTGGGCGCAAGCGGGATAGGAATGCGGCACCCACAATGTGGGCAGTCCCAATTGGTCGGCGAAGATGTCGTTGGGCAGCGAGCCGCCCAGGTTGGGCAGCAGCGCCGGCCGCTTGCCGGTGCTGCGTTCCAGCGAGGCCGCGGCCCAGCGCACCCAGGGATTGTCGGGGGATAGGCGGGTGGCGCCGGCCTGCATGCCGATGCGCACCTGCACGTCCTCGAAGCCCGCCGCGCGCAGGTGTTCCCGCACGTGCGTTTCCAGCGCGCGCCAGTCCGTGCCGACCACGAAACGCAGCTGGCACCAGGCCACGGCCTCGGGCGGTATAGCGTTGACCGGCTTGGCCGGATCGCCGGCGCCAAAGGTCAGGACGTCCAGGCTGTTCCAGCCGAACACTTTTTCGGGCGCGCTCAGCCCGGGTTCGCCCCACCACGCGTTGATGTCGGGGTCGTCTTCGCCGCCGCCGACTTCCAGGTCGGCCAGCGCCCCGGCCACCGCCTCCGGGATGGGGGGCGGGCGCAGGCCGGGCACCGTGATTCGGCCGCGCGCATCGACCAGCGTGGCGATGGCGTGCGCCAGCACGATGGCGGGGTTGGCCAGCAGGCCGCCCCAGTTGCCCGAGTGGTAGCCGCGTTCGCGCGCGCGCAGTTTCAGTTCGAAGTTCACCGCGCCGCGCGAGCCCATGAACAGGGTGGGACGCTGCGCGCTCAGCCGCGGGCCGTCGCTGGCGATGAAGACATCCGCCGCCAGCGCCTCGCGCTGTGCCTCGCAGAAGGCGGCCAGTCCGGGGGAGCCCGCTTCTTCGCCGGTCTCGATCAGCCAGGTCGTGTTGAAACCGAGCCTGCCGCCGCGCGCGGCGATGACCTGGCGCAAGGCTTCCAGATTGATGCTGTGCTGGCCCTTGTTGTCGGCGGTGCCGCGTCCGTACCAGCGGTCGCCTTCGACCTGCAGGCGCCAGGGATCGCGGCCGGCTTCCCACTTGGCGGCGTTGCCGCGCACCACGTCGCCGTGGCCGTACATCAGCACCGTGGGCAGACCGGCCTGCTCGTTGCGGCGCGCCACCAGGATGGGCAGGTCGGCGCCCGAGGGGTTGGGGTGCACCTCACAGGCGAAGTCCAGTTGCTGGAGCAGCGGAACCAGTTCTTCGTTCAGGTAGGCATGCTGGGCCGGCGCCTGGTCGGGCACTTCGCTTTCCGTCGCGTAGGCGACGCGGCGGGCCAGCGCGGCATGCAGGTCGCCGTTGTCGTAGGCTTGAACGGCTTGGAGCAGGGCTTGTTCGCGTGTCACTTCGGTGCCTGGGATGGGATGCAGAGGGAGGCACAAAGTTATTACGCTTCGCTACATGCCACAATTAGATAATTAGCATTCTTTCATTGCCATAAAGGCATGGATAAGAGGGGCCGCCATGATTTCGCTGGGCTTGAGGTATTTCCTGGAGGTCGCGCGCTGCGGTTCCATCGCGGGCGCCGCGGCGGCACAGCACGTGGCGGCTTCTGCCGTAAGCCGGCAGATCGCCAAGCTGGAGGACGGGCTGGGTATCGCGCTGTTCGAGCGGCAGGCGCGCGGCATGGAACTGAGCGAAGCCGGCCGCCAATTGGCGGCCTACGCCAATGCCGCCGCCCTGGAAGCCGAGCGCGTCACCACCGAGATCCGCCAGCGCGGCCACCTGGGCGACGTGACCATACGCCTGGCCTGCACCGAGGGTTTCGCCCACCGCTTCCTGCCTATGTGCATGGCCGAGTTCAAGCGGGTCAGGCCCGAGGCCCGTTTCCATTTGCACGTGGAGCGCCCCGAGGAGGTCAGCCGCCAGATCCTGGAGGGCCTGTCGCAGCTGGCGCTGCGCTACACCACCGCGCAGGACGACCGGCTCAAGACCGAACTGCTGGTGCGCGCGCCGGTCTATGCGGTCATGTGCCGCAACCATCCGCTGGCCAGCCGCCGCAGCCTTGGCGTGCGCGACCTGACCAAGGTGCCGCTGTCGCTGGGCGACCATGGCACTACGGTGCGGCAGCTGTTTGACGCGGCCTGCGCCAACGCCGGGCTGCACATCGAGCCGGCCTACGTGTCCAATCATTCCGCGGCCTTCCTGCCCATGCTGCCGGGCAGCGACATCGTGGCGCTGTCGGGCTACCTGACGGTGCTGGGACAACGCGACGGCGAAGGCCTGGTCGCGGTGCCGTTCAGCAATCCGGAAATGCGGCAGCGGAGCATCCAGGTCCTGACCTTGCAGGGCCGGACCTTGCCGGCGCTGGCGCGCGAGTTCCTGGAGTTCATGGCGCAGCGGCTGACGGCCACGCCCAAGGCGCCGGAAGGGTAGCGGGGCCGCCGCGGGCGGCTCCGGGATTGCGCTTCAGTCCAGCGAGATATTGGCCTCTTTGACCACGGCCGCGAAGCGCGCCGAATCCGCGTCGCGGGCCTGGGCCAGCGCGGCGGCATCCTGCGGCCAGGCGTCGAAGCCATAGGTCTCGAAGCGCTTGCGCACCGCGGGCGTGACCACGGCCTGGGCAATGGCGGCGTTGATGTGCTTGACCACGGCATCCGGCGTGCCTTTGGGCGCGAAGGCCGCGACCCAGGTCTTCAACTCGAAGTCCTTGGGGCCGCCGGCCTCGCTGACCGTGGGCACGTCGGCGTAGGAACCGAGGCGGGACGGCGCCGCCAGCGCCAGCAGCTTGACCCGCTTGGCCTGGTACAGGTTCTGCACGGTGGCGGCCGTGCCGAAAGCCCAGTCGACCTCGCCATTGGCCACCGCCGTGTAGAGCTGGGCCAGGTCCTTGAAAGGCACGTGCGTCATGCTGGTCTGCGTGGCGGTCTGGAACATGGAGGTGCCCACATGCGCCACGCTGCCCATGCCCCAGGTGCCGTAGGTCAGCTTGCCGGGCTGGGCCTTGGCCGCGGCGATCAGGTCGGTGACGTTGTTCCAGGGGGACGAGGCCGACACCACCATGAAGAAATGCGTGGTGTAGATCGGCGCCACAGGGACGAAATCCTTGACCGGATCGAAGGGCAGATTGCGGTAGAGCTGCGGCTGCAGCGTCATGTGGGTGTTGTCCACCACGGCCAGCGAGTAGCCGTCGGGCGTGGCGCGCTTGACCTCGCCGATCGCCAGCCAGCCGTTGGCGCCGGGCTTGTTCTCCACGATAAGCGGCTGCTTCCAGGCCGCCGTGAGCTGTTCGCCCAGCATGCGGGCGACGGCGTCGGGGCCGCTGCCCACCGAATACGGCAGCACGATGCGCACCGGCCGTTCGGGGTACTTGTCGGATTGGGCCTGTGCCGAGGCGCAGGCCAGGGCGCCGGTCAGCGCCATGCACCAGAGAGTATTTTTCATGTCTCCTCCACTTTCCATGGATGGTTTTTGCGGCGCTTCCCCGCGCCGCTTATCGTCGGGGCCGCATGCGCGGATGCGCCGCGGCCGGGTACTTACAGCAAAAGGGTGCGTGGCTCAGGACACCGCTGCCGCCTCCGGGTGCAGCGCCTCGTAGGCGGCGGCGAAGCCGGGGTCGCGCTGGCGCAGGTCGTCGTGGCTGACCTGGCCCGTGCGGCGCATGTAGTCGTAGGCGAAGGACACGGGGTCCAGGTGCATCTTGTCGGCAACGTTCTCGTACCAGTCCAGGCTGCGCGCGGCGGCGGTCTGGAAATTGGCCGATGCCGGACGGCGCTGCGCCTCGAAGTGCGCGAACGCGGTCTGCGTGTCGTCGGGATGTTGCGTGAGCCCCTGGTGCAGCGCGATCGCATCCTGCATCGCCATGCGGGTGCCGGAGCCGAGCGAGAAATGCACGGTGCGCAGCGCATCGCCCAGCAGGACGATGTTGCGATGCGACCAGCGTTCGTTGCGCACGATGTTGGCCTCGAACCAGAGGGAACGGTTGCCCAGCAGTTCGTTGGCGCCCAGGTCGGCGCGGAACACCTCGGCGCAATATTGGCGGCTTGCGTCCTCGCTGGCCGTGTCCAGGCCGGCGCGCTGCCAGGTGTCCGGGTCCACTTCCACCAGGAAGGTGCTGAGGTCCTTGCTGTACTGGTAGCTGTGCGCGATGAAGATACCGTGGTCCGTTTCGCGGAAGATCAGCGATACCGGATGAAAGCGCTGGCGTGTGCCGTACCAGGCGAACTTGTTGCGGCGGCGTTCGAAGCTGGGCCGGAAGTGTTCGGCGTACTGCTTGCGCACGGCGCTGTTGCTGCCGTCCGCGGCCACGACCATGTCCACTTCCGCGGCCAGCCGCTCCACGTCGTCGATCTGCTGTTCGTGCAGGATCTGGACGCCGGCCTCCAGGCAGGCTTTTTCCAGGACTTCCAGCATGTCGATGCGGGCCGTGCGCGAGAAATGGTTGCCCTGGACCTGGACGCGGGCGCCTTGGTGGATGATCTCCATGTAGTCGCAGCGTTCGTGGTGCGCGACGAAGGCCTTGAAGAATTCGGGGTCGGCTTCGCGCAGGAAGGCCAGGCCGATGTCCGAGAACACCACGCCCCAGCCGTAGGTGGCGCCGCGCGGGTTCCGTTCGTAAACGGTGATTTCATGTTGCGGCGCATGCTTCTTGGCAAGCAGCGAAAAGTACAGGCCGGCGGGGCCCGCTCCGATGACAGCGATCTTCATTTGGCTTCACTCCTGTTTGCTTCGGCCTGCGCGCAGGCTTGCCGATATGACTGCAGCGCGCCGCGCAGCGCGGCGGGTACTTCGATGGCGCGCCGTTCGCCGCGCGCCACGCAGATCGGGGTCAGCCTGGCGTCGAACGCGGGCTGGCCCCGCACGCTGCCGGCGACGTGCAGGGTGTAGGTGCGGGTGCGGATTTCCTCGACCCTGACGCACATGTCGAATTCCTCGTCCGGCCACAGCGAGGCCTGGAAGTCGAACGACAGCGCGCGCGTCGGCGTGCCGAAGCCGTGCTCATCCTTGATGCGCTGCGGCGTGCCATTGAACAGGTGGCCGTAGAACAGTTCGGCGGCCGATAGCACGTATTCGCCGAACGTGACGGTGTAGACCACGCCCGCGGGATCGCAGTCGCCCCATTTGACGCGGCGGCGCACGATGAAAGGCGTTTCGCTCAGGACGTATTCAGTGCTGGTCATTGCCGTTCTCCCGGGCCTTGGCGGCTTCCTGGTTGAGCATTTCCGCGACGCTATGGCGCAGGGCCGCCTTGTCGAGCTTGCCGACCTTGGTGACGGGGAAGGCTTCGATCTGCTCGATGCGTTCCGGACACTTGTATTTGGCGAGCCCCTGGCCGGTGAGGAAGTCCGCCAGCTCCGTCAGGCCGGGCGCCGTGTGGCCGGGCCGGACGATGATGAAGATGCAGCCTTTTTCGCCATAGAAGGGGTCGGGCATGGCCACCAGGCGCGCTTCGGAAATGGCGGGATGCGCGCCCACCAGCGCCTCGACTTCCTCGCAGCCGATCTTCTCGCCGCCGCGGTTGATGTTGTCGCGCAGGCGGCCTTCGAAGGCGTAGCAGGTTGCGCCATCGACCACGCGCGCCGTCATCATGTCTCCGGTGCGGTAATAGCCGTCCGAGGTGTACGCGGAGGCGTTGGCCGCGGGAGCGTCGAAGAACCCGGGCAGCGTGGCGGGGCCGCGGAAGCAGAGTTCGCCCATCTGGCCTTCGGCCACTGGTTCCTCGGTGCCCGGCGCGAGCAGGCGGATGTCGTCCTCGGGACAGCCCGAGCGGCCTTGCGTATGGTGCCGTTCGTACTCGGACGCGTCGGCGGGCGAGCCCAGCAGCAATCCTTCCGTGATGCCGAACAGGTTGGAGCAGGGCACGTTCAGGTGCGCTTCAAGCCGGTCCGCGGCGCTCATGGTGATGAACAGGCGCAGGGACGACAGGTCGTAGTTCGCCAGGTCGGCGAAGGCCATGATCTGCGGCGCTATCGGCCCGATGGACATGGCGCGGGTGACGCGGTGGCGCTCGATCAGTTCCAGCATGCGTGGCACGTCGACCCGCGGCATCAGCACCGCGGAAACGCCCATGGCGATGACGGGAATCAGCACATAGACCTGGGCCGCGTTGTGCAGCAAGGGCAGGGCCCAGATGATGCGGTCGTCGTCCTGCATCTTGTAGCGCCGGGCGCATGCCAGTGAATGGCCCAGGTACTCGGCATGGAAGCGCGGGATGATCTTGGGCATGCCGGTCGTGCCGCCCGACAGCTGGAAGCTCAGCACGTCCTCGCAGCCGGGGCCTTGCTCGGCGAGGATGAGGCGGGCCTCGGCCAGCGGCATCGCATCCAGCAGCGCGTGCAGGGACACGCCATGCGGCGAGTCGCCGCGCGCCACGACCAGGTGCTCCAGCGTGTCGCTGGCGGCCAGCATGCCGGCGGCGAAGGCGGGCAGATCGAACTTGCCGAAGTCGGCCTGCACGAAATAGCCGCGGGCGCGGGTCTGGCGCGACAACTGGCCGATCTCCAGTTCGCGGTGCTGCGGCAGGGAACAGACGGGGACGATCCCCGCCTTGTAGCAGGCAAGCAGGGCCAACGCCGTTTCCAGCGTGGTGCCCATCTGGAAGATGGCGCGGTCCGCGGGCGCGAGGCCCAGCTTCAGCAGCGCGGCGGCCAGCCGGTCGGTCTGTTCGTCCAGCTCGCGAAAGCTCAGGCTGCCTTCGTCGATGATCAGCGCGGTGCGCTCGGGGCAGCGCTGGGCGGTGGCGTGCAGCGCCGCGCCGACGGTCGAAGGTTCCCAGGCGCCGCTGGCGAAGTACTGGCGCGCCCGCTCGGGGTGGTGGTAGATCACGCCCTCTATGGGGTGGCGTATATCTCGCATGATGGTCTCCTCCAGGCCCGTGTCTCAGTGCCGCGCGGCCGAGATCCGCACGCGGTCCCGGTCCAGTACGTCGATCGTGCCGCTGACGCCGCCGGTGAACAAGCCATACCAGACGGCGGGCTTGAGTCCCAGGGCCTTGCGCTGGAATTCCACCGGGCCGTCGGAGACGATGCAGTCGAAATGCTCGCCCGGCACCACGGTGCAGTTTTCGCGACCCGAGGCGTCCTCGACCAGGGATGAAAACTCTTCGACGCGCGGCACGAAGATCCGCACGGACGGTTCGACGCCGCCATCCGCCAGCTCCAGCCGGTCTTCCAGCAGCGCCGCCTTGCGCGCCCAGACGTCGTCGATGTGCTGGATGCGCCCGCCGGCTGATTCCGCATCGGCCTCGGCCTGCATGGCCGCCTGCAGCGTCAGGGCGGCGTCGATCGAGTCGACTTCGCCCAGCGGCCGCAGCTTGCGCGTGAATTCGATGAAATAGCCGTTCGGATCGCGCACGTAGATGGATTCGATCACTTCATGGCGGGTTTCGACCGAGACTTCCAGCCCGGCATCCTGCAACTTCTGCTTCCAGGCCTTGAGCTCGTCCTCGCTTTCCACCAGCCAGGCGGTATGCGTGGCGTCGAACACGTGGTCTTCCGGCAGCGGCCGCATGCGGCTGCGTCCGCGCAGCGCCTCGGGTTCGTCGGAACCCAGGTAGTAGAAGAAGGCGATGGTGCTGCCCTGGCCGCTGTCGAAGAAGAAATGCAGGAAGTCCGGGTGCGTGGCGGGACCCCAGCCGCGCGCCGAGATCACATGCACCAGCGGCAGGCCGAGGATGTCGCGATAGAAGGCGACGGTTTCGCGCAGGCGCCAGGTGGGCCGCGCCGTATGGTCCACGCCGTGCAGGCGCAGGGGGGCGGGGGTCTTGGGAGTTGCAGTCATGACTTGCTCCGTCGGCATTCGGATTACAGGAAACGTTGGCGCAGCCAGGCGGCCAGTTCGCGGCCGGCCGCGTAGCGCCCGGGTTCTTCGCCTTCAACCAGCGCGCGGCCGTGGTGATCGCCGCGGATGCGCAGGTGGGTCTTGTCCGGCGCGGGGATGGCGTCGTGGATGGCGCGCACGTCGGAAGGGAAACAGGCCTGGTCGCCCGTGTATTCGACGATCAGGGTGGGCTGACTGATGCCGCCGGCGGTGCGCGCCATGCTGGCGTGGGAAGACAGGCCGGACCAGGTCGACAGCCAGCTCTCGGGCGTGCAGAAGCGGGCGAAGCCGACGGCGCCGTAGTTCGACGCGTACGGATCCTTGCCCCAGAGCGAGCCCGGGTGGCGGTCCGAAGGATCCAGGCTGAGGTCCAGGCAACGCAGGTCGGCGTCGGTGCGCCAGACCACCAGCACCGGCGTGTGCGCGGCCTGGCGCCGGCGTTCGGCCGAGGCGTCGGCGCCGCTCTTGACGTCGGCGCGGGCCGCGAGGCGGTCGGCGATCATCTGCCGCGCCTGCGCGTCCAGGCGCGCCACGCGGTCGCGCTGCGCCTGGCGGTAGCGGGCGACGAACTCCGGCGCATAGCGCGCCTGGCCCTTGGGCCGATAACCGTTCTCGGGCGCCAGCGGATCCAGGTCCGGCGTTACCGATAGCGCGTCGTTCTCGTCGGCGATGGACGGATCGATGCAGTTCAGCAGCAGCGAGCCCTGGCCCGGGTGCGGGCCCACCAGCACCAGGCCGTGCACTTCGGGCATGTCCAGTTCATCCAGCCCGCTGGACTTGCCGCCCGGTGTGCGGGCGACGCGCTCGCCAGCGGGCAGGCCGGCCTGCTGCGCATAGAACGCGTACAGGCCGGCGCCGCCGGAATTGCCCAGCAGCACGATTTTCTTGAAGCCCTGTTCGCGCAGGAAGCGCAGGCCGGCGGCCACGTCCTGCAGCGCCTGTTCGTGTTCCAGCCTGAGATCGTTGCCGACCGAGCGCGCCCCTTGCGACCACGCCGCAAGACCGGCGCCGACGATGTCGGGGATCAGGTAGTGGCAGGCCATGAACTCGCGTGGATGCATCACGCAGACCACGGTGTCGGGACGGGGGCCGGCCGGCTGGTACAGCGATCCGGAAGTGGCGGCGCCGTCGGCGGTGCGCAGCACGACGTTGCGGGTCGAGGCGCCGGCGGGCAGGTCGCGCGGATTCCAATCGGTGTTGAGAAAGCCTGCGGTGATCTGGCTGGAGGGGGCGGCGGTAGTCACATTCGTCTCCTGTGGCGATGGTCCTGGGACCTCGGTTTGACGTATTAGACGAATATTTGACTTTAGTGTCAATTAAATTTAAAAAACTGACAGTAGCGTCAAAAATTGGGGACTCAGTCGCGGGAAAACGCCGGCCGGCGCGGCTTGGAGACGTAAACGCGCATGCCATAATTTCGGGACGGGGCCGTCCCGGACGGTCCATTCGAGGAACATCGCAACGTGAACGACGCAAGCACCAAGGGAGCGCTGAAGGGCGAAGCGCTGCGCACCGCCATACTCGACGCCGCGGCGACGCTATTCATCAAGCGCGGCAGCGGCGGCACCAGCATCCAGGACATTGCCGAATCCCTGGGACTGAGCCGCACCGCCGTCTACTACTACTTCAAGAGCAAGGACGAGATCCTGCGTTCGCTGACCGAGGACGTGCTGAGCGCGGCCAAGAAAATGGCCGGCGAGACCGCCACCCGCGAGGACCTGGATCCGGTCGAGGCGCTGCGCGCGCTGGTCACGCGGCATGCCGACCTGATCCTGTCGCGCACCGCCGAGTTCCGCGTGGCCGACCGTACCGAGGCCGACATGACGCCCAAGCAGCGCGCCGCCGTGCAGGCGTCGCGCCGCAACGTGCTGGAGAACTTCAGCCGCGTCATCGAAAACGGCATCCGCGACGGCCAGTTCCGCATGGTCGATCCGCACGTCGCCGCCTTCAGTCTCATCGGCATGTGCAACTGGTCTGCGTGGTGGTACAAGCCGGATGGCCGGCTGAGCCGCGCCGAAGTCGCGGCCATCATGGCCGACATGGCGGTGCAATCGCTGTTGCGCGACGCTGCCCGTCGGCCGCGCTCGCCGGACGTGAGCGAGTCCTTGCGGTTGGTGCGCGAGGATCTGGATTATCTGGAGAAGCTGGTGTTGCCCGGCGGGCAGCAGCCTTGATTGTCGTGGA
Source organism: Achromobacter aegrifaciens (assembly GCF_902859735.1). Lineage (GTDB taxonomy): Bacteria > Pseudomonadota > Gammaproteobacteria > Burkholderiales > Burkholderiaceae_B > Achromobacter > Achromobacter aegrifaciens. The sequence goes on from NZ_CADIJY010000002.1 coordinate 225,983, forward strand.
CCGCGGCGACTCAAGAACCCTTCCTCAGTGGGGCCCCGGCTCCGGGTCCGCTAACCGACTTTCCCCGTCAGGCGCCGCGCCGCCTCCTGTACCGCTGCCAGATGGGCGGCAACGTAACGATGGACGGGCGCGGTCAGCGTCACTGCCGCCGCGATTTCGCCATTGAGCAGAAAGACGGGCGCGGAAATACCCGCCACTTCCGCCAGGCGATCGCCCATGGCTGCGAAATAACCGTCGGCGCGGATGCGCGCATGCAGTTCCTGGTCCGGTCCCGGCGCCCGCCCCAGCAGGGGATCGTAGGCCGTCAGGACGCGTCCGCCGCTGCCGCGGTCCAGCGGCAGCAGATCGCCCGCGCGGATGTGGTCTCTTACCGGATGCGGCGAATCCACGCGGTAAAGGCACAGACGCGCATCGCCCTGGCGGACGTGATAGGCCGCGCTTTCGCCGGTTGCCGCGACCAGGTCGCGCAATACCGGCATGACCACCTCTTCCAATGAAAACGAGGCTGCGTAGATGCCGTGCAGACGGGCGATTTCTCCGCCCAGGGCATAGCGGCCATCGTCCAGGCGCTGGATCCATCCGGCATGCTCCAGCGACGCCAGCAGTCGCAGGACCGTGCTCTTGTACAGACGCGTGCGCTCGGCCAGTTCGCCCAGTGACAGAGCTTTGTCGCCGGCCGCATAAACCGACATCAGGCTGAGCGCGCGGTCTACCGCAGCCACGCCGCCTTGGGCGGCATCGGTATCGGCCAGTGATTCCGTGGCGGCTTTACGCGGCATGCGCGGCTCCGTGGGGTTGATTCCGGGGCGGGACCATATTCCATCCTTTAGAACGAATGACGGCATTGTAGGCGCTGCCTAATGCCCCGCTCGTGGTTTTCCTGTACGCCCCGGCGCTTGACAGCTACGGTCGGTGAATCCAATAATTCTATCTAAAGAAACATCGTTCTATTAGATAGAATTATTGGAGATTTCAAACATGGCTCAGCCCAACGACCGCAAACCCGACGTCCTGATCAGCGAGGTTGGCCCGCGCGATGGCTTGCAGTCGGTCAAGGCGACCATGCCCACCGCCGACAAGCTGCGCTGGATCGATGCGCTGGTCGCGGCTGGCGTGCGCGAAATCGAAGTGGCTTCCTTCGTGCCGGCGCGCCTGCTGCCGCAGATGGCGGATGCTGCCGAGGTGGTGCGCCATGCGGCGCGTCATCCGGCGCTTACCGTCATGGCGCTGGTGCCCAACCTGCGCGGCGCCGAGGCGGCGCTGCGGGCAGGCGTTCACAAATTGACGATGCCGGTCTCCGCCAGCCGCGAGCATTCGCTGGCCAATGTGCGCAAGACGCCCGAGGAAATGGTGGAGGAGGTCCGGGCGATCGCGCGGCTGCGCGACGAGCTGGCTCCCGCGGTGAAGCTGGAGGCCGGCATTTCAACGGCCTTCGGCTGCACCTTGCAGGGCGTGGTGCCCGAAGACGAGGTCATCCGCCTGGCGGCGCTGTGCGTGGCCGCGGGCGCCGACGAATCGGGGCTTTCGGACACCGTGGGCTATGCCAATCCCGCGCAAGTGCGGCGGCTGTTCCGTCGCCTGCGCGCAGAAATCGGGGAGCAGGCGGGCGCGGCCCACATGCACAACACGCGTGGCCTGGGCCTGGCCAACTGCCTCGCTGCCTGGGAGGAAGGCGTGCGCACTTTTGATAGTTCGCTGGGCGGCCTGGGCGGATGCCCCTATGCGCCGGGCGCGTCCGGCAACGTCGTCACCGAAGACCTGGTCTTCATGTTCGAGGCCATGGGCGTGCGCACCGGCATTGACCTGAATGGAATCCTTGCCGCACGCGCGCCGCTGGCGGCCGGCCTGCCCGGCGAGCCGTTGTATGGCATGACCCCCGACGCCGGCTTGCCCAAGGGATTCGTCCAGCGGGCCTGATCGGCCATTCCCGCAGGCCTACGACCTAGATACACGCGGCCAGGCCGGCCTTTGCCGTAATGGCCCTTACTTGCAGAAGATCCACACCCATGTCCAGCCACGCCCATCCGCGCCTTCCGTATGAAAACATCCGCGTCGTCGAATTCACCCACATGGTCATGGGTCCTACCTGCGGCATGCTGCTGGCGGACCTTGGCGCCGAAGTCATCAAGGTCGAACCGGTAGGCGGCGACAGCACGCGCCGGCTGTTGGGTTCGGGCGCGGGCTTCTTCCCCATGTTCAACCGCAACAAGAAGAGCATCGCCCTGGACCTGAAGCAGCCCGAGGGCATAGAGGCCGCGTTGCGCCTGATCGACTCGGCCGACATCGTGAGCGAGAACTTCAAGGCCGGCGTCATGCAGAAGCTGGGCCTGGACTACGCCACGCTCAAGCAACGCAATCCCCGCCTGATCTACGTGAGCCACAAGGGCTTCCTGCCCGGACCCTACGAACACCGGACGGCGCTGGATGAAGTCGTGCAGATGATGGGCGGTCTGGCCTATATGACGGGGCGTCCCGGCGATCCGCTGCGTGCGGGCGCCAGCGTCAACGACATCATGGGCGGCATGTTCGGCGCCATCGGCGCCATGGCGGCCCTGGCGCAGCGCGAGCAGACGGGAGAGGGCACGGAAGTGCAGGCCTCGCTGTTCGAGAACAACGTCTTCCTGGTGGGGCAGCACATGATGCAGTACGCCGTCACCGGACGCGCTGCCGCGCCCATGCCCGGCCGCATCTCGGCCTGGGCCATCTATGACGTGTTCACCGTCAAGGGCGGCGAACAGATCTTCCTGGCCGTGGTCAGCGACAAGCAATGGGGCACCTTCTGTCGCGCCTTCGGCTTGGCCGAGCTGCTGGCCGATCCGCGCCTGGCCAGCAACAACGACCGCGTGCAGGCGCGCGACTGGCTGATGCCGCAGCTGCGCTCGCACTTGGCGGACCGCAGCGCGGCCGAGTTGGCGGCGGTGTTCGAGCATGAAGGGTTGCCCTTCGCGCCGATCACGCGGCCTGAGCAACTGTTCGACGATCCGCATCTGGCGGCTACCGGCGGTCTCGCGCCCATCACCCTGGAGGACGGGCGCGAGTCCCTGGCGCCGCTCGCGCCCTTCACGCTGGGCGGCGCCCAGCCCGGAATACGCCTGCAGCCGCCTGCGGTGGGCGAACACACCGACGCGCTGCTGCGCGGCGTCGGCTATCGCGACGACGAAATCGCAGCCTTGAAAGCAAGGCAAATCACACAAGGAGACTAACCATGATCACGCTATCCCGCCGCGCCTTCCTGGGCGCGGCGATGTGCGCTGCGGCCTTGCCGCTGCGCGCCCAGACCGCAGCCGCCTATCCGAACGGGCGGCCTGTGCGCCTTATCGTTCCCTATACGCCGGGCGGCGGCACGGACTCAGTGGCGCGCGCCATCGCGGCCAAGGTCACTGCGCTGGCCGGCTGGTCGGTGGTGGTGGAGAACCGTCCCGGGGCGGGCGGCAACATCGGCATGGATTTCGTCGCCAAGGCCAAGCCGGACGGCTACATGCTGGGCCTGGGCCAGACCGCCAACCTGGCCATCAATCCCGCCCTGATGCCGCAGATTCCCTTCGACGCGGAAAAGGACTTCGCGGCGGTCTCCCTGATCGCATCGCTGCCGGTCGTGCTGGTGGTCAAGGCCAACGCACGTTGGCAAACCTTGGCCGACTTGATCAAGGACGCGCGGGCCGAGCCTGGCGCCATCAAGCAGGCGCTGGCGGGTTCCGGCACGGTGGGCCATCTGGCGGGCGAACTGCTCGCCTATCAGGGCAAGTTCCAAGTGCTTAACGTGCCTTATCGCGGCGCGGCGCCTGCGCTCAACGACTTGTTGGGCGGCAATACCGACTACATGTTCGCCACGCCGCAGGCCGCGCAGGAAATGCTCAAGGGCAAGGTGCTGCGGCCGTTGGCCGTCAGCTCGCGCGCGCGGCTGGAGATCCTGCCCGATGTGCCCACCGTGGCCGAGTCCGGCTACGAGGGCTTCGAGGCGCTGGACTGGAAGGCGCTGGTCGCGCCGGCCGGCACCCCGCCCGAGGTGGTCCGGGCCGTCAACGCGGTAGTGGAGAAGGTGCTGGCGGATCCGGCCACAGTTGCCATGTTCACCGCTGAGGGCAGTACGGCCATGGGCGGATCTCCGGAGGCCGCGCAGCGCTACATCCAGGAAGAACAGAAGAAGTGGGCGCGCCTGATACGCGAAGCCGGCATCCAGACCGCCGCCTGACGCGCGCCGCAGACCATACCAGGAGACAAATCCGTGAAGCATCTTTTAGGAATTGCCGCGCTTGCCTGCGCTGTCGTGGCACAGCCCGCGCTGGGCAGTACCGGGTCGCAATGGCCCGAACGTTCCATCCGCCTGGTCGTACCGTTTCCCGCAGGCGGTCCGACCGATATCGCCGCGCGCGTGGTCGGCAAGGCGCTCTCCGACCGCTTGGGCACGCCTTTCGTCATCGAGAACAAGGCCGGCGCGCATGGCTTCATCGGCGCAGGCGACGTCGCCCGCAGCAAGCCGGACGGATACACGCTGATGATGGCCAGCATCGGCACCATGGCAATCAACCCGGGGCTCTATCCCGACATTCCCTACGATGCGAACAAGGACTTCACGCCCCTGGCGCTGGTCCTTACGGTGCCCATCGCAGTCGTGATCAACCCGCAACAGATGCCGGCGCAGACCGTGGGCGAGCTCGTGGACTACCTGAAAGCCCACCCAGATCGCGTGAACTACGGCTCGGCGGGGAATGGCGGCTCTTCCCACCTGGTGCCGGAGTATTTCAAGTACAAGACCGGCACCTCCATGACCCACATTCCCTACAAGGGCTCAAGCCCGGCAGTGACCGATCTGGTGGCGGGTCAGGTCCAGGTCATGTTCGATACGCTGCTGACCAGCACGCCTTTCGTGAAGGCCGGCAAACTGCGCATGCTGGCTGTCACGACAGCGCAGCGGCTGCCGGACTATCCAGAAGTGCCAACCATGGCCGAGGCCTTGGGCGCGCCGGATTTCGAAGCCTCGTCCTGGTTTGCGATGTATGCGCCGGCAGGCACGCCGCAGGCGGTGCAGCAAAAGTTGTCCCTGGCCATCAACCAGGCCCTGGGCGACGCGGCGGTGAAGCAGCGCCTGGCTGAACTGGGCGCGATTCCGGCAGGCGGCACGCCGGGCGAACTGGCGGACTTCCAGCGGGCTGAGCAGCGCAAATGGGCGCAGGTCATCAAGGCGGCGGGAATACTCCCGGACTGACCCTGCAGGCTGGCCCCTGCTTCAGGCCTCGGGGCCAGGACGCAGCCGGCCAGCCTTCCACTTCAACCGCAGCCTCTCCAGCGCCAGATACACGATCGGCGTGGTGTACAGCGTCAGGAACTGGCTGATCATCAGCCCGCCAACGATGGCGATGCCCAGCGGGCGGCGCAGCTCGGAGCCTTCGCCCATACCCAGCACCAGGGGCAGGGCGCCCAGCAGCCCCGCCAGGTTGGTCATGACGATGGGGCGCAGCCGCAGCATGGCGGCGCGGTGGATGGCCTGTTCCGGCGTGAGCCCTTCGCGCCGTTCCAGACTGAGCGCGAAGTCGATCATCAGGATGGCGTTCTTCATGACGATGCCCACCAGCAGGAACAGTCCCAAGAGCGCGATCAGCGTGAATTCGATGCCGGCCAGGCGCAGCGCCAGCAGCGCGCCCACGCCGGCGGACGGCAGGGTCGACAGGATGGTGAGCGGATGCAGCGGGCTTTCGTACAGGATGCCCAGCACCAGGTAGATCGCTACCAGCACCGCCAGGATCAGCCAGGGCTGGTCCTGAAGGCTTTGCTGGAAGTTGCGCGCATCGCCGCCCAGGCGGGTCTGGATGTACGAGGGCACCATCAGCTCGGCCATGGTCTTGTCGATGGCGGCCAGGGCCTGTTGCAGCGATACGCCCTCGGCCAGTGAAAAGCCCACGCCCACGGCGGCGAACAGGCCGTCATGGAACACGCGGTCGTTCACCAGGCCGTAGTCATAAGTGGCGAAGGCCGTCAGCGGCACGCGCGTGCCGTCGGCGGCGACCACCTGCACCTGCTCCAGCACCTCGGGGTCCTCGGTGTAGCGCGGGTCCAGCTCCAGCACCACGCGGTACTGGTTCATGGCGTCGTACAGCGTGGCGACCTGGCGCTGGCTGAACGAGTTGCTGAGCACGCTGCTGATGGTGCCCATGTCCACGCCCAGGCGCTGCGCGGCGGCGCGGTCTATGTCGATCACGACCTGCTGGGTGGCGCCGTCGCCTTCCGCGTCGACGTCGCGCAGTTCGGGGATCTCCTGCATGGCCTTGGAGATCTTGCGCGACCATTGCCGCAGCGCCGGCACGTCGCTGGCCATGATGGCCAGTTCATGGTCGCCCGAATTACCGAACCCGCCGGGCATGCGCAGGTCCTGGTCCACGTTCAGGAAGAACATGCCGCCCGGCACTGCCGGCGCATTGGTGCGCAGCCAGTTGATGACCTCGGTCGACGATTCCTGGCGTTCGGCGGCGGGCTTCAGGCGGATCAGGAACAGGGAATTGCTGATGCCCAGGCTGCCGCCGTTGTAGCCGATGACGTCCTGCACCGCCGGATGCTTCAGCACCAGTTGGCGGTACTGGTCGATCTTGGGCTGCATGACCTGGAACGAGAAGCCGTCGTCGCCGCGCACGAAGCCCACCAACTGGCCGGTGTCCTGCACCGGCAGGAAGCCCTTTGGCGCCTGCACGTACAGGTAGACATTCAGCCCCACCACGCCGGCCAGCAGCAATAGCGTCAGGCGGGCATGGCCCAGCACTCGCCACAGGGTGTTGCCATACCAGGCATGCAGGCGTTCGAAGATCGCCTGCATGCGCGATGGACGCGCGTTCGCCGTGTGCGCGGCGGGAACGGCGGGCCTGAGCCAGCGGGCGCACAGGCTGGGGATGATGGCGACCGAGACCACCAGCGAGATGACGGTGGCGGCGACCAGGGTGATGGAGAACTCGCGGAACAGCCGCTCGACCAGGCCGCCCATGAACAGGATGGATACGAAAACCACGCTCAGCGCCACGGTCATGGCCACCAGCGTGAAGCCTACTTCGCGCACGCCGCGCAGCGCGGCCTTGCGCGGCGAGAGGCCGCGCTCGATATGGCGCGAGATGTTCTCCAGCACCACGATGGCATCGTCCACCACCAGGCCGGCCGCGACGATCAGCGCCATCAGCGACAGATTGTTCAGCGAAAAGCCCCACAGGTACATGACGGCGAAGGTGGCGATCAGGCACACCGGAATCGCCACGCTGGGAATGGCCGCGGCCCGTGCATTGCCCAGGAACGCCCACACCACCAGGATCACCAGCGCGGTGGCCAGCCCCAGCGTGATGTGCGCTTCGCGCAAGGTGGCGTTGATGCCAGGCGAGCGGTCCAGCGCCACGGTCAGGTCCACGTCGGCCGGCATCAGCGCGCGCAGGCCGGGCAGGGCCTGGTTGATGGCGCCTATGGTTTCGATGATGTTCGAACCGGGCTGGCGGCTGATTGTCAGGACCACGGCCGGGTTGCGGTTGTGAAAGCCGCTGCTGTAGCGGTTTTCGACGGAATCGCTGACGCGTGCGATCTGCGACAGCCGGATCACGGCGCCGTCCTGGTGGCGCACGATCAGGCTTTCGTAGTCCCCCGCGGCGCGGGGTTGTTCGGGCGTACCGACTTCCCAGCGCCGGCTGGCGGAATCCAACTGGCCTTGCGGCCGCATGGGCGCGGCGTCGGCGATGGCCTGGCGCACTTCATCCAGCGCCACGCCATAGTGGGCCAGGGCGTTGGAATTGACCTGTACGCGCACCGCGGGCAGGGAGCTGCCGCCCATGGTCACTTCGCCCACGCCGTTGATCTGCGAAATCTTCTGCGCCAGCACGGTCGAGCCCAGGTCGTAGAGTTCGCCCGCGGGACGGGTGGGCGAACTGAGCGCCAGTGCCATGATGGGCGCCTGGGACGGGTTGACCTTGCGATAGCTGGGATTGCCCGGCATGCCGGCGGGCAGCTCGGCGCGGGCCGCGTTGATGGCCGCCTGCACGTCGCGCGCGGCCTCGTTGATGTCGCGATCCAGGTCGAACTGCAGCTGTACGCGGGTCGCGCCCTGGTTGCTGGAGGACGTCATGGCGCTGACGCCCGCAATGCTGCCCAGCGCGCGCTCCAGCGGCGCGGCCACGGTGCTGGCCATGCTTTCTGGACTGGCGCCCGGCAGTTCGGCGCGCACCTCGATGGTGGGAAAGTCGACCTGGGGCAGGGGCGCAACCGGCAGCAGCCGCCACGCGACCGCGCCCAGCAGGGTCAGCGCGATCGCCAGGAAGATGCAGGCGGTCGGGCGGTGCAACAAGGCGCGGATCATGGCGCGGGGCCTTCAACCCCGGGTTTGGCGGCTGCGGCGCCGCGGCGCTGGCCCAGGCGGTGGAAGAACAAGTACACGGCGGGCGTGGTGAACAGGGTCAGCACCTGGCTGACCAGCAGCCCGCCCACCATGACCCAGCCCAGCGGTTGGCGCAGTTCCGCGCCCGAGCCCGTGGCCAGCATCAACGGCAGCGCGCCGAACAGCGCGGCCAGCGTCGTCATCAGAATGGGACGCAGGCGCAGCAGCGCGGCTTCGCGGATGGCGGCCTGCGGCGCCAGGCCGCGCGAGCGTTCTGCCTCCAGGGCAAAGTCCACCATCATGATGCCGTTCTTCTTCACCAGCCCGATCAGCAGGATGATGCCGATGACGGCGATCAGGTCCAGCGGACGCCCGGTAAGCAGCAGCGCCAGGAAGGCGCCCACCGCGGCCGAGGGCAGGGTGGACAGGATGGTCACCGGGTGGATGGCGCTTTCATACAGCATGCCCAGCACCAGGTACATGGTGACCACCGCGGCCAGCATCAGCCACAGCGTGTTCGACAGCGAGGCCTGGAAGGCCGCGGCAGCCCCCTGCAAGCGCAGCTCCACGCTGACCGGCATGCCGATCTCCTGCCGCGCCGATTCGATGGCTGCGATGGCCTCCCCCAGGGAGCCGCCGGCGGGCAGGTTGAAGGACAGATTGACCGCGGGGAACTGCGACAAGTGGTTCACGGCCAGCGGCGCCGCGCGTTCGCTGACGGTGGCCAGCGCCGACAGCGGGATCGCCTGGCCGTCCTCGGTCTGCAGATGGATGCGTTCCAGCGCGTCCGGGTTCAGCGCCAGCTTGCGGTCCACTTCCAGCACGACCCGGTACTGGTTGGACTGCGTGAACAGGGTGGCCACCTGGCGCTGCCCAAAGGCGTTGTAGAGGGTCTGCGCCACGTCGTCCATCGTCACGCCCAGGCGGGCGGCGGCGTCGCGAGAGACCTGCAGGTAGGCCTGGCGGCCGTCGCCTTGCAGGTCGGTGGAAACGTCGGCCAGCGCGGGCGACTGCGCCAGGCGTTCGGCCAGGGCATGGGTCCAGCGCGCCAACAGCGCGCTGTCGGGGGAGGTCAGCGTGAACTGGTACTGGCCGCGGCTCACGCGGTCCTCGATATTGAGTTCCTGCACCGGCTGCAGATAGAGCGAGATGCCCTGGACCTCGCGGGCGCGCGCATCCAGCCGCGCCATGATGTCCGCCAGCGGCGCGCTGCGGTCCGACCAGGGTTTCAGGTTGATCAGCAAGCGGCCGGTATTCAAGGTGGTGTTCATGCCGTCGATGCCGATGAAGGACGACAGGCTGGCCACGTCGGGGTCGGCCAGCAGTGTCTCGGCCACCGCCTGCTGGCGCCGCGACATGGCGTCGAACGAGGTGCTCTGGGACGATTGCGTGACCCCTTGCAGCGTGCCGCCGTCCTGGGTCGGGAAGAAGCCCTTCGGCACGGCCAGGTACAGCAGCCCGGTCAGCGCCACCGTCGCCAGCATCACGGCCAGCGTCAGCCGTTGATGGCGCAAGGTCAGGTCCAGCCAACGGGCGTAGCCGGCCTGGATGCGGTCCAGCAGCCCCGGGCGCGTCGCTTCGTGCGCGGGCAGCAGCCGCGCGCACATCATCGGCGTCAGCGTCAGCGACACCGCCAGCGATATCAGGATGGCGACCGCCAGGGTCACAGCGAACTCGCGGAACAGACGGCCCACCACGTCTTCCATGAACAGCAGCGGAATCAGCACGGCGATCAGCGACAGCGTCAGGGACACCAGCGTGAAGCCGATCTGGCCGGCGCCCTTGAGCGCGGCCGACATGGGGCTGTGGCCTTGCTCGCGGTAGCGCGCAATGTTTTCCAGCATCACGATGGCGTCGTCCACCACGAAGCCCGCGCCTATCGTCAGGGCCATCAGCGTCAGGTTGTTGGTGGAGAAGCCCGCCAGATGCATGAAGCCGAAGGTGCCGATCAGCGACAAGGGGACCGCCAGGCTGGGGATCAGCGTGGCGGGCAGGTTGCGCAGGAACAGGAACGTCACCAGCACCACCAGGCCCACGGCGAAGGCCAGTTCCCATTGCACGCCGCGCACCGATGCGCGGATGCTCTCGGTGCGGTCCGTCAGCACGCGGACCTGCGCGGCGGCGGGCAGGCTGGCCGTCAGTTGCGGCAGCAGCGCCTTGACCTGGTCGGCCACGGCGATGACGTTGGCGCCCGGCTGGCGCTGGATATTGACCAGCACGGCCGGCTGCTTGTCGACCCAGGCGGCCAGATAGCGGTCTTCCGCCCCGTCCTCGACCGTGGCAATCTGGCCCAGCCGCACCGGCGCGCCGTTGCGCCAGGCCACGATCAGTTCGCGGTATTCCTCGGCGCTTTGCAGCTGGTCGTTGGCATCCATGATGACCGAACGCACCGGCCCGTCGAAGCTGCCCTTGGGCTGGTTCGAATTGGCCTTGCTGATGGCTTCCTGCACGTCGGCCAGCTGCAGGCCGCGCGCGGCCAGCGCCATGGGATTGACCTGCACCCGCACCGCCGGCCGCTGGCCGCCCGCCAGGCTGACCATGCCCACGCCGGACAACTGCGACAGGCGCTGCGTCATGCGGGTGTCGACCAGGTCGTAGACCTGGGGCAAGGGCAGGGAATCCGACGTGACCGCCAGCGTCAGGATAGGCACGTCGGCGGGGTTGACCTTGCGGTACACGGGCGGCGTCGGCAGGTCATTGGGCAGCAGCGCGCCGCTGGCGCTGATGGCCGCCTGGACTTCCTGCTCGGCCACGCCCAGCGACACGTCCAACGCGAATTGCAGCGTGATCACAGAGATGCCGCTGCCGCTGGTGGAGGACATCTGCTTCAGGCCCGGTATCTGCCCGAAGCGCCGTTCCAGCGGCGCGGTGACGGTGCGCGCCGTCACGTTCGGACTGGCGCCGGGGTACTGCGTGGTCACCTGGATGATGGGGTAATCCACCTGCGGCAGCGCCGCCACGGGCAACATGCGCCACGCCAGGATGCCCGACAGCAGCAGGGCGATCATCAGGAAGGACGTGGCGACGGGGCGCAGGATGAAGGGGCGCGACAGGCTCATGATTTCTGCGATTCGACAATTTGCACGTCGCGGCCGTCGTGCAGGCGGTCCACGCCTTCGACCACCACGCGTTCGCCTTCGGCCAGGCCGGCCTGCACCACGATGCGGCCGGCGTTGGCCGGGCCCAGCTCCAGCACGCGGCGCGTGGCACGCGTGTCCTCGCCGATCACGAACACGAAGGCGCCCTCGGAGCCGTACTGCACCGCGGCCGTGGGAATGGAAATGACGTTGTCCTGCTGTACTACCGCCAGCCGGATGTTCACGAACTGGTTCGGAAACAGCGATTCGTCGGCGTTGGCAAAGCGCGCGCGTAGCCGGACGGTGCCGCTGGCGGCCTGGATGCGGTTGTCCAGTGCCTCCAAAGTGCCTTCGGCCAGAAGGCGGCGGTCGTCCGCGTCCCAGGCCTGGACCCGCAGCGCGGCGTCGCGCGCCTGGGCCTGGCGCAGGATGTCCAGGCGCGTTTCGGAAATGCTGAAGAGCGCCGAGATCGGCCGGGTCTGGACCAGCGTGGTCAGGCCGTCGGCGTCGGCCGCGCGCACGTGATTGCCGGCGTCGATGCGGCGCAGCCCGATGCGGCCGTCGTGGGGCGCAACGATACGGGTGTGGTCCAGCAGGCGCTGCGCGTCGGCCACCTGGGCCTGGTTGCGTAGCCGCTGGGCCGCATAGGCGCGCACCTGGGCTTCGGCGGTATCCAATTGCTGACCCGACACCGCTTCCTGGCGCGCCAGCTTGCGGTAGCGCTGCAGATCGGCCTCGGCGTTCTCGAGCAGCGCCTGGGTGCGCGCCAGTTCGCCTTCGGCCGCGGCCAGTGCCGCAAGATAGGGGCGCGCATCGATCTCCGCCAGCAACTGGCCGCGCGTCACGGCCTGGCCTTCAGTGAAATGCAGCTTCAGCAGTTCGCCATCGACCTGGCTGCGCAGGGTCACCTGCGCCAGGGGCGTGATGGTGCCAAGCGCATGCAGGTCGCGCTGCAGCGGACCGGCGCTGGCAGCCTCGACCGCGACGGCGACAGGGATCTGGCCATACTCGGGCGGACGCGCGGCGGGAGTGCCCTTGGACCCGACGTACCAGAGCGCCAGGGCAGCCAATATGACCAGCGCGGCGGCGATCAGGACCAGGCGTTTGCGTGGGAAATGAGGGCCCGTGGAAAGGGGCAGGGACATCGGGACTGCCAGGCTATGGGGTTACGGACAGTCCGGATTCTATATGAATAAAAACTATTCGCGTTTTTAAGTCAGTGAAATGTCAGCTTCGAGCGGCTTCGCGATCAGGGCCCGCAGCAGTTCCCCGGATAATCGGCTCGCGGCGCGCCGGCATAGGCGGCAAACACAAGCGGGTTCCGTTGCGCTACCGCAGTATGGGACAACACCAGATTCTCCAGCTTGGACCAGGGAAAGTTGATTCCGGGATCCGACCGGCGATTCGGGTCCAGCTTGGCATGCGAAATGACATGCTTCAGGTTCGGATACTTGCTCCAGGCATAGGTAATGATCCGGGCCGTCGCTTCGATTTGCCAAGCCGAATAGGGGTCCTTGTAATTCTGGACATCCTGGGTGTTGACGATCTCGATCCCCAGGCTGCGGTTGTTGACGTTCGGACCCTGGCCCAGATGCGGCGCGTAGTTGACGTCCCCGACATGGAATGCCGCCTTGGCTTCGGCGACCACGGACCAGACGAAGTGGCCATGCTGCGGCTCGTCTTCATCCGGGACGATCCAGTGGGCGCTCGCCTTTCTGACTTTCCAGTTGTCAATGGCGTGCTGCGTGGCATAACCCGCCGTCGCGTGGATCACGATCGTGTCGATGACCGCGAAGACGTCCGCTCCGCGCGACCGAGCGCGATTCGCGGTCAGCCAGGGGAAGTCGGGGTGTACCTCCTCGTTCAGCGGGCTGAATGACGGGCGCTTGTCCGCTGGAAGCAGGAAATGAAAACTCTTGGGGTCCATGGCGACACCTCCTGATTCCTCGTGCTCATAAGTACTTGGGGGAGGGGCCTGCGGCATCATGATCGACGACGCGGTGGCCCGGGAACCGCTGTCAGCGACTTTTGCAGTTCTGGCGTGGCCGGGCAATACTCCAAATCGAGTATCCGCGATCGTCGGATCTGGACTAGGGCATGGGAGCAAAAGACGTGCTTCACGCCTCGTTGGACGGCCTGCACTCGGGCTCAAGAACGGCTGGAGAGTGTCCGCGCAGCCGGTTCGCAGGAATCGCGATAGGCAACCGCATACATCGTTGCCACCACAAACACGAGGGGGACGCAGAGCAGTGCGCTCATCGCTGCCCGCGCCAGTCCAACGTCCGGGTAGCCGTACGCGAGCATGCCCAGAATGTAGCCGGCATGGCCGGCCGCCGCGATCAACATAAGCAGCGCCAGCATCAGCGGCCACGGCTTGTACGGCATGGCGGCGCGCGCGGCGTGGAAACGGTACTCGCCGGCTACCGCCGCGCGCGGCAGGCTCAGTCCGTACATTGCCAGCGCGTACAGCGTGGGCACCCAGATCAGCGCCAGCGCGGCGCACAAGACGCTCCAGAACACGGCGTCATTCGATCCCGCCAGCACCATGTAGATCACATAGGGCAGGTCCCCGGTGGCGCGGGCCATCGCAGTGCCTGCAATAACGAGCGCGCAGAGCAACGCCAGATGACGGGCCTGCGCCGCGCTGCCGCGGGTGGCGCCGACGTCCGTCAAGTCCGCCGGCTGGACGACGCGATGCCAGGCGCAGGTCATGCGCGCCAACGCAATCAGGTTGATCAGCGCCAGCGCCATGAACAGCCCATTCCCGTACGGAAACAGGTTGGTGATCAGCAAGGCGAAAGGCAGCGACAGGATGAATAGCGCCAGCGACAAGGGGGCCGCGGCCAGCATGGCGCGGCCCTGCTGGCGCATGGCGTCAGCCGTCGCCGCGAGGAAATGGCGGGCTCCGAGTTTGTTCGACAAGAGGGGGCGCTGCCTTAATTGCTGCGGTAGTTGTTGGCTTCACGCTCGCCCGCCCACTTGCGCAGCGCGGCGATGAATTCGGGGCAGACATTGCCGTCCACCTGGCTGTCGATGATGACGCTGTTCTGCATGCGCATCACCACGGTGCATTCGTAGACCTTGGTGCGGTTGTTGTAATAGCCGTGGTTGGTGTTCTGGAAGACGGGGGTCGCGGCGCTGGTCGAGGTGGCCGGAATCATGCCCACCACCTGCTGGGAGGTGCCGGTCGAGACCCATTCCGTATAGGGCGCGGTCTGGTAGTCCGACCAGATGAGCTCCATCGTGTTGCCCACGCCGCGCTTCTTCGACGGTTCGCCCAGCGCCGTGATGGCGTCGCCGACCGGACGGCCCTTCATGTTCTTGGCCACGTTCACGCTGGGCGAGAACGACAGCCCGGACGAAAAAATGTTGGTCAGCGAGGGCAGCGTGGAACTGCCGCCCGTGGGCATCGGCGCGCAGCCGGCCAAGGCGGCAAGGACCAGGGCCGCCGGCAGGGCGCGGCCCAGCAACCAGGTCGAACGGAGTCGCGATTTATTCATGCTGAGCCCTAGCTCCCTCAAAGATCCGGCGTGCCGGAACATAATTCAGCGGCCGCAAGATTTTGTCTTGTTTTAGTTTCGTTTCGTGACTAGTCGTATCGCGGCGCCCGAGCACTGGGCAGTGCGGCGTACACCTGCAGGCGGTCGTCTGACGCTGCGCTGCGAGGGCAGAATGTTAACGAAAAAATAGTGGCGCATCGGCTTTCTCCCGCTGAAAAATTGGTTACGTAATACCTGGAAACGTGAGAAAGCGGGGAGAGGAAGACAAACTGTAACGTGCTACGATCCGCGCGTTCTGCGCCCCGGGGGGCGCCTTGGCGATGGCAGATCGCGAGGCGCACGGCGCCACAACCACTGGATATTGCACACCCATGATGCTCGCGCGATTGCTCGTTCAGTTCCGTTCCACCGTGGCCGCATTGGCCGGCGCAGGCGCGCTGGCGCTGGGCTTGGCTGCCCCAGCGGCGCACGCCGACACGCTGTACGGCGCCGTGGCCACCGACGAAGCGCACGCCAAGCTGTATTGGGTCATGCCCGAAACCTCCACCAAGGAAGCGCAGGACGCCGCGCTGGCCAAGTGCAACAAGGCCGGGGGCAAGGGCTGCAAGAGCGTCACCTCATTCTCTGACAGCTGCGTGGCATTCTCGCGCAATTCGCGCGGCGACCTGTTCTGGGGCGCCAGCGTGTCGTCGGAGGTCGCCGCGAAGAAGGCCATCCGCACCTGCACCAACGACAGCGCCGACGGCAAGTGCAAGCTTGCCGTCATGCCCCTGTGCGTCGGCCCGGGCTACAGCGAAGCCGACCTGAAGGCGCCCGACACCGCCACGCCCGCCCAGCTCGAAGCCCTGTCGGCCAAGCTGGATTCGCGCGGCTACTGGGGCTCCGTGGCTGAAAAGGACTCGGGCCAGCTGACCTATGCCGATGGCTATCCGAGCGAGAAGGAAGCGGTCGACGCCTTGCTCAAGTGGGAAGACTGCGTGGGCTGCCGCACGGTGCTCACCTATACCGACACCTGCGTCGGCATGGCCTGGGGCAAGGGCAGCAAGGGCCGCGGCACCAGCTTTACCGCGAAGAATCCCGATCCGGTGGCCGCGCGCAACGAAGCGCGCGCCACCTGCGACGCCAAGAGCGGCGGCCTGACCTGCGTGGCCTTCGTGCGCTGCTCGGGGCGGGCTTATATCAGCGGTTACAAGGGCGAGGATGAGAAGGCGAATTAAGCCCCGGGGCCTGGAGGCCGTGGGGCGTCCAGGCATGTCATGCGGCGGCGCGTGGCGTCACTCTGCAAGACCGGCGAGCCGGTTGAACTCGGTGATGTGCGTGGTGCGCTCTTTGTCGGCCCGGTCTGCGGTGTGTTGCTTCAGGGCCTGCCCCAGCGGCATCAGCAATTTGTCGAGCGCATCCAGAGTCAGGCTCTCATCGCGGATCCGCTCCACGCGATCAAGATAGAGTTGATATCCCTCGGACGTGCTTGCGCCGCTGGCCGAGGCTTTCCATTTTCCATCCCTAGTGGCCAGGAGGCTGCGGCATAGTCCGATCTGGCCATGGGTCATGCCGCTGTCGATGGCCCAGAGCGCGCGCAGGGCGTGCTGGTCGTAGATGGGCCGGGATGAATTCGCAAGATGCTTTGCGAACGCGTAGAAAACAACGTCGGTGGTCTTTGGCGCGCTGTTGGCATCGGCGACATATCCGACGAACGATCTATAGACTTCCCACTTGCCCATTTTCCACAGCAGGGCCTCAGCCAGGGATTGCGGAGCGTCCTGCAAATCGGTGGGCCAGGCGTGGTTGGAAGGAAGCGCGGGAAACCGGGCCACGTCGTATTCGTATCCGGCAGCGGCAAGCATGCCAGTCATCGAACTGACGATGCCGGCGCCGAGCCTGCCGGTGGTCAGCCGTTCGCGTAGCGAATGAATAATCTCTCGTAGATTGTTGCTTGTCACGGTCCGTGGGTGCCTGGAAATGGATGGCCAAAAGGAGCGGCGAAGCTGCGCTTGATCTATTGCTCACACTACTGAAGTGCTTACGTGCAGCAAGGCTGCCTGCTTCAATATTCCAACCCGCTCCAGGTCGCGCCCCGCATTGTTCCAGCTTGCCGGAATGCCAAATCCGTTCATCAATCAAGCGGTTTCAGCGTTAATCAGGCATTTGACATAGGATTTCGCTGCGCAGTTCCTGGGCTGGCTTCGATGTGCGGCGCTAAACTCGAAGGTGGTGGGTTTCTTGTCTTCAATGGAGTTTTTCATGAAAAAGTCCATACGCCCCTGTACCGCGACGCTTCTTTCCTTGTTCTGCCTGTGCGCCACCGCACAGACGGTAACCCCGCTCAAAGGGCAATCGCCCCAAACCACCCAGCAGGACATCAGCGCATGCCAGGCCCTGGCAGGCAGCGGCGCCAGCACCAGCACGAACGATCCTAAATCCGGCGGACGGGTCCGTGGCGCCGCTGCGGGCGCGGCTGCGGGTGCGGCGGCAGCCAGCGTGCGCGGCAATCAGCACGAGGAGGTCTACGACCGGATGAGCGACGATGCCAAGCAGCAGTACCGGCAGAACCAGGCGAAAGACGCGGCGGCGGCAGGGATGGTCGTGGGCGGTTCGCGGCAACGCCAGGACCGCCGCCAGGATCGCGCCGAAGCGTCGCAACAGAATGCGGCAGCGGCCTCTACATATAGCAATTGCATGCAGCAGCGCGGGTATCAAGTGGCGCCGTGAGGCGCGAGGGTTGACGGGTGAACGGGCTGGGGGTGCGCTGCATTGCGACTGAGAATAAATCTCAGTACAATCCGGCCACTTTCAACCGACCCGCGCCGCATGAGCCGCAACCCTTTGCTGGCGTCCGACACGACGCCCGCATCCGCCGACGACCAGAACGGAAATTCCAGCGCGATCGCCAAAGCCTATGCGCGCTGGCGCTTGCCGCTCATGCGCGGCCTGGCCCGCTTCAAGGGCAGCATCGGCAGCGCCGAGGACGCGCTGCACGATGGCGTCGTCAAATGGGTGGCGGCCAATCCCGCGCTGGATTCTTCCGATGAGCAGGGCGCATACCTGCGCAGGACGGTATTGAACGGCGTGGCGGACGAATTCCGCGAGCGCAAGGCGGGGCGGCGCCTGCAGACCGTGTCGCTCGATGAAGCGGAAGAGGGCGTGCGGGTCCTGGCGGCGGGCGATGCTTCATGTCCCATGCGCGCTGCCGCGCATCAGCAACGGTTGGCGCGCCTGGGCGAGGCCTTGCAGGAACTCCCCGAACGCCAGCGCGAAGCCTTTGTGCTGAGCCGTTTCGATGGATTGACACAGGACGAAGTCGCCGCCCGCATGCAGATATCGCGGCGCATGGTGGTCAAGCATCTGGCGCGGGCAATCGCTTACTGCGAGGTCCGCGTGCACTATGCTACGGTTGCCCAGATGCAGCAATTGCATCGGCCCGCTGGCGATGACGCCGGCCTGGACAAGAACAACAATAGCGACTCCGCCTCGTCATGACCGAACCGTCTTCCTCTGCCTCGCCGGACACGCTCGCCTTGCACGAAACGGCGGCTGAATGGCTGGTGCGTCGCCAGGACGCCAGCTGGTCGGACGCTGATGAGCAGGAATTGCATGCCTGGCTGGCCGCCCAGCCCGCGCATCGGCAGGCCTATTCGCGGGTATCGCGGACCTGGGATGATCTGTCGCAGGCGCCTCGCCCCGTCTTGGCCTGCGACGCGCAGGCGGCCAGCCGTCCATCCCCGCGCTTGCCGCGACGCGCCTCGCGGAAGGCCTCCACCCAGCCGCGTTTCTGGGGTGCGCTGCTGGGGCAACCCGTCTTTTCGAAGACCTTCGCCGCCGCCTGTGCGGCGCTGGTCGTGGGCGGCGGCTACGGTTGGTATCGCTGGGACAACACGCCCGGTTATGTGTTGAGCGTGAACTCGGCGGCGGGAGAGGTGCGTCAGCTGGACCTGCCCGACGGCTCCCATGTCGCGCTGAATTTCGGCAGTACGCTGGAGGTCCGGTACTACCCGCGGCGCCGCGAGCTGGTGCTGAACCAGGGCGAAGGGTTCTTCGACGTGGCGCCGGATACCAGCCGTCCGTTCACCGTCGATGCACGGCAAAGCCGGATCACCGTGGTGGGCACGGCCTTCAATGTGCGCAACACCCCGGATCAGGTCGTCGTCAAGGTGTCGCACGGCCGTGTGCGTGTGCAGCCCGATCGCGACAAGGCCACGCCGGAATTGTCGCTGAACGCCGAGCAAGGCGTGACCGTGGATGCGCGAAACGCCACCTATCAGGCAGTGGCAGCGGTGCCGGACGGCGTGGGCGGGTGGCGCAATGGCCGTCTGGTGTACCGGCGCACGCCGCTGGGCGAAGTGGTCCAGGAAGTCGCGCAGTACCTAGGCAAGCCGGTGGCGCTGGCCAGCCCGGGCCTGAAGTCCCTGCCGGTCTCGGGCTTTGCCGCGACCAATGCGCCCGCCGCATTCCTGGAAGCCTTGCCGGATCTGCTCCCGGTGCAGGTCAAGCGCGCGCCCGACGGCGGCTACCTGATCCTGGATCGCTGAGCGTCCAGGCGTCTGCCTGAAAATTATTTTTATTCGCATGTGGTGTGCGGGTTCCCAATCCCGCCCCGGAATCCGTTTACTCCCGCAAGGCCGGTAGCGGCCAACAACGATGGAGCGGGAATGGGACGGGGATTGTTGAAGGGCGCGCTTGTTGGCGGCGCGTTGACGACGGGCATGCAGCTCAGGGCGATGCCGGCAATGGTGGCGGGCGCGCTGGCTGCGCTGGCATGGCCCGCTGCGGTGCATGCGCAGCCGCAAGCGTCGCAGGTGGATTTCAGCATTCCGGCTCAGCCGCTGGAGCATGCCTTGAGGGTGTTTTCGGAGCAGTCCCGGCATCAGGTGCTGTTCGACGAGGCCGTGGTGGCGGGCAAACGCTCGCCAGCGGTCAACGGCCGTTACACGCCGCGGGAAGCGCTGGACCAGTTGCTGTCCGGTAGCAACGTGCGTGTGAACAGCGCCAGGCCGAATGTGTACACCTTGACGGTGGTCGGGCAAGCCTCGGGCGATGCTGTCACGCTGCAGTCGGTGACAGTCACCGGCAGCGGCGTGGGCAATCCCACCACCGAAGGAACCGGCTCATACACGAGCGATGCCATCACGATCAGCAAGATGACACAGTCGGTCAAGGAGACGCCGCAATCGGTCAGCGTACTCACGCGCCAGCTGCTGGACGACAAGAACCTGACCACGCTGGACGAGGCGCTGGCGCAGACCACCGGCGTGACCAAGACGGCAAGAAACTTCGGCAACCACAAGTTCTCGATCCGCGGCTTCACGGTGGACGACAGCAATTACCTGGTCGACGGCGTGGCCGGCGTGGTCTATGCCCCGGTGGGCTGGCTGCCCATCGACACCGCCGTCTTCGATCGGGTGGAGGTGCTGCGCGGCGCGGCCGGCTTGATGCTGGGCTCGGCGGATCCCAGCGGCGCGATCAACATGGTGCGCAAGCGTCCGCGCGGCGAAGGCCATTTCGAGGGCTCCACCACGGTGGGATCCTGGGACAACTACCGCATGGAACTCGATGGCGGCGGCCCGCTCAACGAGTCCGGCACGGTGCGCGGCCGCCTGGTGACCGCCTATCAGGACCGCCATTACTTCTACGATGGCACGAAGTCGAAATCGCCCCTGGTCTACGGCGTGATCGACGCCGATCTCGGGCGCGACACGACGCTGACGTTCGGGGCGCGCCACCAGGCCACCGATACGGACGGCTATTGGTTGTTCGGCCTGCCGCGCTATACCGACGGCGGCGCGCTGGACGTTTCGCGCTCGACCTCGCTGATCCAGGATTGGAACCGGCAGAAGGGCCAGGTGAACGAAGTGTTCGCCGAAGCCGAGCACCGGCTCGACAAGGACTGGAAAGTGCGCCTGTCGCTCAATCACACCGAGGTCGACCTGGATCAGCGCGTGGCCATTCCGGTCGGCGGCGTGGATCGGGCGACCGGCGTGGGTTCCAGCTTCTATACCATCTATTTCAACAATGCGAGCGTGAAAAGCGATGGCATCGATCTGAACACCACGGGCAGTTTCCAGGCGCTGGGCGGCACGCACCAGATTCTGCTTGGCACCAGCTGGTCGCGCCAGCGCGTCAACCAGAAGTCGGCGAATCTGGACAGCGACTCGCCCATCAACGTGTACGACCCGGACCATTCCTCCATTCCTGAGCCCACGCGTCCAGCGTGGGGCAGCAAGGAAACGTCGCGTTTGGAGCAGACCAGCCTGTACGGCAGCATGCGCCTGCAATTGGCGGACCCGTTGCATTTGCTGCTGGGAGGCAAGTTCAGCTGGCTGAAGTACCGGTCCGACGATGGTCTGACGGGCGCGAGAACCCGGGACTATGAGCAGAAGCACGAATTCACGCCCTATGCCGGCCTGGTCTACGACCTGGACCAGCAATGGTCGGTCTACACCAGTTATGCGGACACCTACCAGCCGCAGAGCACCTACGTAACGTCTTCGGGCAAGCCGCTGGACCCGTCCATCGGCGCCAACTACGAGGCGGGGGTGAAGGGCGAACTCTACGACGGACGCTTGAACCTATCCGCAGCGGTATTCACCGTGAAGAAGTCCGGCATCGCAGTGGAGGACTTGTCTGCCCCCGGAAACTGCCCGGGTTCGCTGGCCTCGCCCAATTGCTATCGCAACGGCGGGACGCTGCGCAGCAAGGGCTTTGAACTGGAAGCCAGCGGGGAACTGTCGCCGGGTTGGCAAGTGATGGCCGGCTACACCTACGTCACCAGCCGCGACGACGAAGGCGAGACGATCAGCGCGGAAACCCCGCGCCATCTGTTCCGCCTGTCCACCACTTACCAGCTGCCGGGGCGCTGGAACGCCTTCAGCGTGGGCGGCGGCGTGTCGGCGCAAAGCGGCTACTCGTACAAGGCCTATGACGACATGTCGGTGCGGATGGGCGCGCCCGGCCGCGCGGTGTGGGACCTGCGCGCGGGCTATCGCATCAACAAACACTGGTCCGCCAGCCTGAACGTGGCGAACGTGTTCGACAAGGACTACTACGGCATGGTCAGCCAGATCCGGCGCGGCAACCACTACGGCGAGCCTCGCAACGTGATGCTGACCTTGCGGGGTACGCTGTGACCGGCCGCGTGTCGGCCGATGATCACGGCGGCCTGCGGACCCGGTTGTGAAAGGGGGATTTCGCCAAAGCATGTCATGGCTGCACACCTGGTGCGGCCTGACCTGCGGCTGGCTGCTGTGCGCGATCTTCCTGACCGGCACGCTCAGCGTGTTCCGGGAACCCATCACGCGCTGGATGGAAGCAGGGCCGCCGGCCGATCCCGCCGCCGCGGCCGTGGACGCCCGGCAGTGGCTGCCGCGCGCCACGCAGGAGCTGTCGTCCCGCGCGGCGGCGGCTTCCGCCTGGGACATCTCCCTGCCGGTCCGGCCCGGCTGGCCGGCGCAACTTTCCTGGCGCACCGACGACGGCGCACGCCAAGAGATCTGGCTGGACTCGCGCACGGGCGCGGTGCAGCCGCCGCCCCAGATCCGCGAGACCGAGGGCGGCCGGCATTTCATGTCCTTCCACTACACCTTGCACGGCGGCTTGCCGGGCTACTGGCTGGTGGGCTGGATATCCATGTGCATGCTGGTCGCGCTGGTCTCCGGCGTGGTGGTGCACAAGCGCATCTTCAAGGACTTTTTCACTTTTCGTCCGGGCAAGGGACTGCGCAGCTGGCTGGACGCGCACAACGCCACGGCAGTGCTGACGCTGCCGTTCCTCTTCACGATCGGCTACACGGGCCTGGCGTTCTTCTACACCAGTTACATGCCCTGGCCGCTGCATGCGGCGTATGGCGGAGACGCCGGCGCCTATCGCCGTTACCAGGCCGAGCTTGCGCCAGCGCAGCCTGTGCCGCGCATCGCGGGGCCGGGTTTGGACGGGGTTCCGGATCTATACCCGTTGCTGTCGCGCGCGCGCGAACTGACCGGGCAGGAAGCGGCGCGCCTCACGATAGAGCGTCCCGGCGATGCGCGAGGCATCGTCCTGGTGTCCGGCCGCAAGCCCCTGGCCGGCGCCGCCCCGCGCCTGCTCACAGATGCCAGCCGCGTCGTGTTCGATGGCGCGAGCGGAGCGGTCTTGCAGGTCGTGCCCGCTCATCACGAGGGGTTTGAAGCAAAGCAGGTCCATGAGACGATCGAAACCCTGCACAAGGCCGACTTCGGCGGATGGACCATCAAGTGGCTGTATTTCTTCAGCGGCCTGATGGGAACCGCCATGATCGCCATCGGCACGCTGCTGTACTCCATCAAGCGGCGCAAGAAGAGCGAGCATGAATTCGGGAGGGGCACGGCGCGGGTCTACCGTTGCGTGGAGGCATTGAACGTGGCGGCGCTGGCGGGCGTCGCCGTGGCAAGCATCGCCTACTTTTACGGGAACCGCCTGATCCCCGCCGCCTGGCCGGAACGCAGCGCCTGGGAGATCCGCATTTTCTTCGCCGTGTGGGCCGCGACCCTGGTCCATGCGCTGTTGCGCGCGCCGCGCAGCGCATGGATCGAGCAACTGGCTGCGGCTGCCGTGCTCTGCCTGGGGCTGCCGATATTGAACTGGGCGACGACGGGCCGGCATGCATGGACCTATGCAGCCCGCGGAGAATGGCCGCAGGCGGCAGTGGAGATCACTGCGCTCGGGCTTGGCCTGCTGCTGGCCTGCATGGCTCATGCGCTGGGGCGGCGCTGGAAGGCTGTGCCAGCGGTCGCCGCGCCGCCGTCGCGCAAAGCGCCTCCTGCCAGCCACGATGATGCAGCTTATCGCTGGGGAATCGCGAGCCGCGTGATGGCTGCGGCAGCGGGCGGCTACCTGTTGTCCGCCCTGGCGATGTCGGTCCTGGCGCTGGCGTGGCCTGCCAGGGCCGGCGTCTCGCCGGCTGCCGGCGTGCTCGGCGGAACGCTTTTGAGCTTTGTCGTATACACGGCGATCGGCGTAGGCGTGTTCGGCGCCCGCAGCGCGCAACGTGCTTGGGCGCTGATCGCGGTGGCCAGCCTGGCGTCTGGCGCGTTGGTACTCGGTCTGCGCCCATAAGGGCGGGTTGCGCTATCCGTTGGCTACCGATGGGAAACGTCAGGAACGGCGGCCCATCGCACCCAGCCGCGCCTGCATCAATCCCAGCAGCGCCTGAACCCGCGCCGTGACCGAATGCCGATGGCTGTATGCCCCCAGCAGTTGCAGCGGCGCCGGCTGCAGATCCAGCGCCACCTCCACCAGGCGGCCCGCGGCCAGGTCTTCCTGACACCCAAACTCCGCCAGTATCGCGAAACCTATGCCTTGCCGCGCGCCCGCGCCTGCGAGTTCGCCGCTGTTGACGCGGTAGCGGCTGCGGACCGGCACTTTGACGATCTCGCCGGCGGCGTCGATGAATTGCCAGGGCTGGCCTTTCAATGCGCTCAGGGTGGTGATGCAGGGCAGGGACTTGAGTTCTCGTACGTGGCGAGGCGTTCCGGTCCGGGCAAGCAGGCTGGGCGCCGCGACCACGATGCTGGGCAGGGTCGCCAGTTCACGCGTGATGAAGGCGCTGTCGTCCTGCCGGCCGCGGTGGAAGACGATGGCCAGGTCCACGTCCTCGTTCCGCAGTGACTCCAGTCCGCTCATGCGCGTATCGCATTCGAGTTCCACGCCGGGGTGCAGGCTGCAGAACTCGGCAAGGATGGGGGCCAGCAGTCGGGGCGCTTCGCCCGGCATGCACATTCTCAGGGGGCCGCGCAGCTCGCGTTGCACCGCGCCCAGTTCTTCTTCGGTGGCGAGCAAGGTATCGAGCAGGGGCTTGGCGCGTTCGTACAACAGCCTGCCGGCTTCCGTCATGCGCAGATGGCGGGTGCTGCGCTCGAGCAGGCGTACGCCGAGCCTGCGTTCCAGCGACGCGACATGGCGGCTGACGTTGGACGAAGGCAGCGCCAGCAGCCGGGCGGCGCCGGCGAAGCTCTGTTCGTCGACGACCGCCGCATAGACGCGGACGGTGTTCAGGTCGAGGGCAGCGCTCATGATTGTCCCATTTAAGGTAATAAGTCAGCCCATTTTTACATGCTAGTTCTCAAAATTGACGGAATCTAAGATGCCGTCATCGTCCGAAAAGCGCCGTCGGCGGCGCGTCGAGACGGGTTCTACTGGAGAGCATCGGCATGGAAATCGGAATACTGGGCGGCGGCATCGCGGGCTTGAGCGTGGCGCTGGCTTTGCGCCAGCAGGGGCACGGACTTCGCGTGTATGAACGCAGGACGCAGCCGGCGACCATGGGGGCCGGCGTGACCTTGTGGCCGAATGCCGGCTTCGTGCTGGACGAGTTGGGCTTGCTGCCGGACATCGCGGCAGCGAGCGGGAGGCCGGTTGCGGCGCGCCGCCAGGATGCGGCAGGCAATCCGCTGGGCGGAATCGATATCGCCTTGCTGGATCGGATGATGGGATATTCCACCCACACGATTCTGCGTCGGGATCTGCAGACGGTGCTGTTGGACCATGCGGCGCGGGCAGGAATTCCGGTGGAGTATGGGCATCGGGCGGTGGCGATCGATCTGCACGAGGATGGCCGGGCCGAGGCGCGCTTCGAGAATGGCCGGAGCATCCGACCAGACTTGCTCATCGGCGCCGATGGCCGCATGGATTCGGTGGCGCGCCGATTCGTCGCGGGAGACAACGCGCCGGTTTATCAGGGCTTCGTGAATTGGATAGGCGTGGCGCAGGCGGACGGTGTGCTGGTCGACGAAATCGCCATCCAGGACTATTGGGGCGCGGGCGAGCGCTTTGGCGCCGTGGCGGTGCGGCCGGGCCTGGTCTACTGGGCGGGCGCGCATGCGCGGCCCTTGTCCGCGGCCGGGCCTGCGGCGGACCTGCGCCAGGAGGTCGAGGCGTTGTTCGGAAAATGGCCCGACCCTGTCGCCCGCATCATCCGCGCGACGCCGGCGCACGCCATCCGCCTGATCGCCGTGCACGACCTCGATCCCCTGACAAGCTGGAGCCGGGGCAACGTGCTGTTGGTGGGCGACGCCGCGCACGCGCCCCTGCCGACCTCGGGGCAGGGCGCGTGCCAGGCGCTGGAGGATGCCTGGCACCTGGCCCGATGCCTGAACGGCCAGGACGCGGGCCTGGCGGCGGCTCTGAGTGAATTTGCGCAGATACGCATTCCCAAGACCACGCAGTTGATCGAACAGGCGCGGGTATCTGCGCGCGGCCTGTTCGCCATGGACCCGCAGACCTGCCGCATCCGCAACGAGCACGCCAGGACGGCAGATCCCGTGCATGTTGCGCAAGCCCTGGCGGCGGGTTGGGCCCAAGAATTGCCTATGCCCGGACTCGGGAGCGGCGCGCCTGTTCACGGCGCCGGATTCGGCGGCCTGGCCCGCATCTGAACGCCTGAGCCGGGCCAGAACGCTACAAGCCCAATCCCAGCAGCATGAGGAAGGTGCCAAACAGGATGAAATGGGTCATGCCCTCGATCGCGTTGGTCTGGCCGTCATTGAGGTTGATTGCCGCCACCAGCAGGGTGACGAGCATCATCAATGTCTGCGCCGGCGTCATGGCCATGACGATGCGCTGACCTGTGATCAAGGCCAGGGCCTCCATCGCCGGCACGGTCAGTATCACCGTGGACAACGAAGCGCCAAGCGCGATATTGACCACCGATTGCATCCGGTTCGCGAGCGCCGCGCGCAATGCGGTCAGCATTTCCGGCGCGGCGGAAATGCCGGCCACGATCAGTGCCACCAAGCCAGGAGGCACTTCGATGCCTTCCAGGCTGCGATCGAGGGAATGGGACATCAGTTCGGCAAGCGCGCCCACGGCAATGATGCCGATCGCCATGACCGCCGCCGATTGGCCTCGGGTTGGGTAGCCTGAGGTTGGCAGAGGCCTGCGGGTTTTCTTGTCCGGATAGCTGTAGCTGAAGAAGTAGCTGTGCGGGCCGGTCTGCATGCGCAGGAACACGCCGTACAGGAGCAGCATGGCCGCAATCGTGAAACTGCTATACGCGCGCCAGCGCGACTGCGGAATGAACTCGGGAATGATCATCGAGACCGTAACCGCGGTCAGGATCATCACGCTGTAAGTTCGGGCGGAATCGTCGTTGTATGCCTGCTCGCCGTGCTTGAAACCGCCGATCAGGGCGGCTACGCCCAGGATGCCGTTGATGTCCAGCATGACGGCCGAATAGATACTGTCGCGCACCAGCGTGGGTGAGTGGGCCTTGGAGGACACGATTGCCAGCACGATGACTTCGACCAGCACGGCGGATAGCGTCAGGATCATGCTGCCGTAAGGGTCGCCAAGCTTCTGCGCGACACGCTCCGCGTGGCGGGCGACGCTCAGCGAAGCGGCCAGGATGGCGGTGATCAAAACGGCAGTCTCGACCAGGCTGGCAAGGCGGCCGTAACCGCTTGCGCCGGAATCGGCCAGGTATCCGGCGGCGGCCAGCGCGCAGGCCAGCAACAGGAGCTTTTCGGACTGCAGAATGGATTTCATCTGGGCTCCGCCGGCCGCAATCCTGTCAGCCTAGCACGCCGCATGTCTTCTTTCCCTGGCCGGGGGCGGGCACGGAACTTGCTGAACAGGATGTCCCGTGGAGCAAGGGGGCCAGCATGCTCAACACTCGCGTACCCAGGCGGCGTCCGGCGCCGAAGCGTTCGGCTGCACCCGACGCGGGCGGTGCTGACCATCCGGTAGCGCGCTTCTTTGATCATTTTGCCGCGCATGTGACCAAGTGGGTGGGGTCGCCCATCGCCTTCGGATTGGCGGTCATCACTGTTGTGCTGTGGGGGGCCTCCGGTCCTGCGTTCGGCTATTCCGAAGTGTGGCAATTGGTGATCAATACCGGCACGACCATAGTCACATTCCTGATGGTGTTCCTGATTCAACAAAGCCAGAACAAGGACAGCGAGGCGTTGCACCTCAAACTCGATGAATTGCTTATTGCGCTGGAGGGCGCGGACGAAGGGCTGGTCGACGCGGAGCGCCTGGACGAAGACAAGCTGCTCGCCCTGGCCGCGGCCTGTACCGCTCGCGCCAGGCAGGAACGCCGCCGCCGCGCCCGCAAAAGGAGGCAGCCATGATCGGAATCAAGCCAACGGTCCGCAAGGGCCAATACGACGGCCCGCTAGCGCGGGAAGAATTCCGCCTGCGCTTCATGCGGCGCTTTTACGATCCAGCGTTCGAGGCCGAGCGCGACGCGCTGGAGCGCCTGGAAGCGATTGCCTGGGAAGGCTACGAAGCAGGGCGCAAGGCGCCTGTCACGGTGAAAGCCGGCCAGGGCTACGCCGATCCCGATTACGATCTTTCCCAGGAGTGGAAGGAAACGCGCGACCGCCTGGAGCGCGCGGAGGCAGTTCAGCGCGATCCGGACACCCCGTCTCGCGTCCTGGTGATCGTCGGCGCCGCGCGCAATGACGGCACCTGTCCCGGGGAGGTCTCCAAAAGCTGGCGGCTGGCGCGCCTCGTCCTGGATGAGCTGCAGACGGCCGGCGTGCAGACGGACCTGTTGGATCTCAGCCGCCTGGTTTCCGAATATGAGTACCGCATCCATCCCTGCAAGGGCTGCGTGTCGACCGCGATGCCCCTGTGCCATTGGCCATGCAGCTGCTATCCGAACCACTCGCTGGGGCAGTCCAACGACGCCATGGCCGGCATCTACGAGCAATGGGTCGCGGCCCATGGCGTGATCCTGGTGGCGCCCACGTACTGGTACCAATCGCCCAGCCCCTTGAAGCTGATGATAGACAGGCTGGTGTGCGCCGACGGCGGCAATCCCGATCCCACGCTGACTGGCGGCAAGGATCCGCTCAAAGCCAAACAGGTCGAGCTTGCCGGTTGGCCATACCCCAAGCATCTGGCCGGCCGCGCCTACGGCCTGGTGGTGCATGGAGACGTGGCCGGCGTCGAGGCGCAGCGGCGCGGGTTGGCCGATTGGCTGGACTGGATGGGGCTGATGGACGCGGGCGCGGCGTCGCGGCTGGACCGCTACATCAGCTATTACCGCCCGTATGCCACCAGCCACGACGACCTGGACCAGGACCAGGCGGTGCAGCAGGAAGTGCGCAACGTGGCGCAGGCCATGGCCAATTTCCTGCCGCGCCTGCGGCGCGGCGAATTCGAGGGACTGGATCAGGGCATCCGTGATCCCAGGCCGAAGTAAACCGCAGTAGCATGAAGGGAGGATTCGACAGGAGGCCCCTATGGAACACGCCAATTGGGATTTCGAGCTCGAGCGTCCGGTTGAGCATCAGGGCAGCTGGAGCATCGCTTATGTGCTGGTGCCGCCGGCGGCGGGAGCGCCGCAGGAGCGGATAGCCGTCGAGGAGCGCTTCGCCTCGGCCCAGGTTGCGATAGACGAGGCGACGCGGCTGGCCCAGATCCACGTCGCGGACTTGAACGGGGATACCGCGTCGTTCGAGAAGCCGACAGACACGGAAGTGCCGTTCGGCAAGAATCCACGGTTCTGACGCCTCTTGCGCGGGCGTTGTGGCATGGCGCTTGCTGATACCGGGCTGCGGCGGATTTCGCCGCACTTCCTGATAGGTGCTGCGATGCCCCAGATCCAATTCGAGTTGGCTTTGCATCCGATAACGATGGCGTCCGTGCCGCCGCCCGGGACCCCAGCCCATCGGCCGCCGGCGCAGAATCCGGATGACGCCAACGACAGCGCTCAAGGCGATGAGGTGCCCGACGAGGACATCGAGCCCGCCGACACGACGTCCAAGGACAACGCCGCCGAGGGTTCGGCGGACAGGTAACCTAAAATGGCGCTCCGATCATTTCAAGGCGCCTATGGCGCCGCCTGCCCAGGTTCCCTCCATGCAAGAAAACACGTCCGCCGCGCAGCCGGCATCCGGAACGCCGCAACGTCAGAGATTCGAGTCGTTCGTGCGCACGCTCGAAGCGCAGCGCGCCCGCCTGCGCGGCTGGCAGGCCGTGCTGCCGGAATACCAGAAGAAATACGAAGACGTGCTGGCGCCGCTGGAGACGGTCGAGGTCGAACTGAAGGCCAAGCTGGTGGCCTGCTTCGACCATGCCTGCAAGCAGAAGGAACTGACCAAGGCGGAACGCGCCCTGGCGTCGGAGATCGCTGCGCAGCTGGCACAGGAAACGCTGGACGCCATCGTGTTGGATGGCACGCCGGCCGAGTGCGACACGGACCGGCTGAAGGCCTTGTATCTCAAGCATGCCGGCTCGGACTACGACGCCGGCGCGGAAGACGGACAGGACGAGGACGATGCCGAAGCGCTGCTGACCCGGGCGGCGGGCGATAGCCCCGCACCCGCGCCCGAAACGCTGGCGGAAATCGAAGCCTTGGCCGCTGCCGGTCCCGATCGTCTGGCTGGCGTCGATGAGGAACGCTACGCGCAGTACATCCAGGCGCTGGGCGCGCAGCTCGCCAAGCTGGCCGGCGAAATCGCAGCCGCGGAAGACGGCTTCAAGGCCAAGTACCATTTCGATCCCGCGCAATCCATAGACCCTTCCGAACTGATGGAAGACCTGGACGCGGAGATCGCCGATGCCGAGGAATACATAGGCGAACTCGAATTCGAGCTGTCGCAGTTCGTCGACATGCAGCAGGTCAAGGCCTGGCTCAAGGCCATGAAGCAGCAGCTGGCGGCCACCCGCCGGCGCGAGGGGCGCGGCTGAGGCTCAGGCGGCCGGACGCCGAGCGACCGGCACCACCTTCATCACTGGCGCGGCCGTCTTGCCCGCATCGGCCCGCGGCCGGATCATCATGGGGAAGAAGCGCCAAAGGTATAGCGCGAAGGCCAGCGCCCAGGCGGTCGCCGAGGCATGCAGGAAGCCGATGGTGGCGGCGGTCGGGAGCAGGGCGGCCAGGCGCAGCAGGGCCGCCAGAATCATCAGCGCATAGCTCAACACCATGCTGCGGTCGGTCTGCAGCGGCCGGCCCAGGTGGCCGAGCGCGGTGCGCGTGACCATGCCCAGGATCAGCACCGAGAATCCGGCCACGCCGATCACGTGGGCGGGCCAGGCGGGCCGCAGCACATAGCCGGCCAATTGCGCCGCGCCTGCCAGCAGACCGATGCCCAGGCCGCAATACCCCGCATACAGGATCCACAACAGCGGCACCTTGCGCACCGCCCAGGGCTTCCAGGATATCCATTGCGCCAGGGCGATCAAGCCGGTCGCGGCCAGCGCCAGCGCCGCAGCTTGCGGCTGGCCGGCAAGCAGGCAGGCGATGGCGACGATGCCCGTACCCAGCTGCCAGTGGCCGCTGCGGGTGTGCGGCGGGATGTCCAGTCCCGCCACGGCGCGCTTGGCGAAGAAGGGGATGACCCGGCGCGCGATCAGCAGCGTCAGCACCGCCATGCACAGCAATCCGGCATTGAAGTAGCGCATCAGCGCAAAGTAGTCGCCCTGGACCGAGGCCCAGAGGTAGAGCGCGTTGGTGGCGGCCAGGCCCAGCAGCAGGAAGGGTATGCCGTAGTTGCGCTGGTTGCGCGTGACGGCGACGGCGCGGCCCAGCGCGCCCGCGGCCCACAGGAAGAACAGCAGGTCCGCCGACGCGGCCACCACGAAGGCCGGACGTCCGGGTACGAGATAGCCCGCGCGCGCCACGATCCACACCGCGCACAAAATGGCCAGGGGCGTGCCGCGCAAGGGGTTCTTGCCGGTCCAATTGGCGCCCGCCGTCAGCAGGAAGCCCACCGCGATGGTGGCGACGAAGCCCCACAGCATCTCGTGCGCGTGCCAGAACATGCCGTTCAACTCGCCCGTGAGGCGTGCCGGCGCATGCACCCATAGCAGCACGGACGCCAGCGCCCAGAAGCAGCCGGCCAGGTAGAG
This sequence comes from Achromobacter aegrifaciens, assembly GCF_902859735.1. GTDB lineage: Bacteria > Pseudomonadota > Gammaproteobacteria > Burkholderiales > Burkholderiaceae_B > Achromobacter > Achromobacter aegrifaciens. The sequence goes on from NZ_CADIJY010000002.1 coordinate 257,701, forward strand.
CGGCCGGAAGCCCATTTCCGTGAAGGCGCGCCATTGGGGCCGCGGACGGGGAGGGGCAGCGGCGGGTTCTTCGATGCTAAGCAGCGTGCTCATGAGGGCAGTCGCGGCGCCGTTTCGGCTTCGCGTTTAAAGGTGTATTTGAAATGCATATTAATGCCTCCCGCGCGTTGCCGCCAGCGCGGCCGCTTGATCCAGCGCAAGCCGGGCCGCCAGGAAAGGGGTGACTAGTCACATCGGCAAGGGGCTTCTGGTCGGCTGGCGAATGGTCCGCAAGGCCCGCCATGCCTAGGCTAGCCACATGTCTTCGTGAGTAAAGCGAGAGTAACCATGGCAGCAAGTCAACCTTCCGCCGGCGCGCCGATGCGGGTCCTGATTTCAAGCACATTCGCCTTCACCATCTGTTTCGCGGTGTGGATGATCTTTGCGGTGCTGGGCATTCCCATCAAGCAGCAACTGGGCCTGTCCGAAACCGAGTTCGGCCTGCTGGCCGCCATGCCGGTGCTGACCGGTTCGCTGGTGCGGGTGCCGCTGGGCATCTGGACGGACCGCTACGGCGGCCGGCCGGTGTTCTTCATCCTGATGCTGCTTGCGGTGGTGCCGATCTGGCTGCTGTCCTACGCCACCGAGTACTGGCAGTTCCTGGTGCTGGCGCTGTTCGTCGGCCTGACTGGCGGCTCGTTCTCGGTCGGCACGCCCTACGTGGCGCGCTGGTTCCCGCGCAACAAGCAGGGTCTCGCGATGGGCGTGTTCGGGGCCGGCAACTCGGGCTCGGCCATCACCAAGTTCGTGGCCCCCGCCCTGATCGCGGCGGCGGGCGGCGCCTGGGTCATCGTGCCCCAGGTCTATGCCGTGGCGCTCCTGGTGACGGCCATCCTGTTCTGGCTGTTCTCTTCTTCCGACCCCGCGCACCGCGTCAAGAGCGGCGCCAGCCTGTCGGCCCAGATGGCCATGCTGAAGGACCCGCGCGTCTGGCGCTATTGCCAGTACTACTCGGTGGTGTTCGGCGGCTACGTGGCGCTGGCGCTGTGGATGACCAAGTACTACATCGGCGAATACGGCTTCGACATGAAGCTGGCGGCGCTGCTGGCAGCCTGCTTCTCCCTGCCCGGGGGCGTGCTGCGCGCCGTCGGCGGCTGGATCTCGGACCGCTACGGCGCCTACAAGACCACCTGGTGGGTGATGTGGGTGTGCTGGGTGGCGTTCTTCCTGCTGAGCTATCCGCAGACGGAATTCACCATCGTGACGGCCAACGGTCCGCGCAGCTTCGGCATCGCGCTGGGGCCGGTCACCTTCACCGTGCTGCTGTTCGTGGTCGGCATCGCCATGGCCATCGGCAAGGCCTCGGTCTTCAAGTTCATCTCGGACGAGTTCGGCGAAAACATCGGCGCCGTCTCCGGCATCGTCGGCCTGGCCGGCGGGCTGGGCGGCTTTGTGCTGCCGATCATGTTCGGGATCCTGCTCGACCTGACGGGCGTCCGCTCCAGCGCCTTCATGCTGCTGTACGGCACCGTCTGCGTCTCCCTCATCTTCATGCACTTCAGTTTCCGGCCGGAAAGCGCGGCCATTGCCCGGCAACACGCCGCCTCTCCCTCCACCACCTCCTGAGAGTATCCCTATGTCTTCCACTCAAGTCCTTGCGCGCTGGGAGCCGGATAATCCCGGTTTCTGGAAGCAGACCGGCGCCCGCGTCGCCAACCGCAATCTCTGGATCTCCATTCCGGCGCTGATGCTGGCGTTCAGCATCTGGATGCTGTGGAGCGTGGTGGTGGTCAATCTGGACCGCGCCGGCTTCATGCTGTCCAAGAACCAGATGTTCTGGCTGACGGCGCTGCCCGCGCTGTCGGGCGCGACCCTGCGCATCTTCTATTCCTTCCTGGTGCCCGTCTTCGGCGGGCGCAAGTGGACGGCCATTTCCACGGCTTCGCTGCTGATTCCGGCGCTGGGCATGGGCTTCGCCCTGCGCGACCCGACGACTTCGTTCCCGACGCTGCTGATCCTGGCGCTGCTGTGCGGCCTGGGCGGCGGCAACTTCAGTTCCAGCATGGCCAACATCAGCTTCTTCTTTCCGAAGGAGAAGAAGGGCCTGGCCACCGGGCTGAATGCCGGTATCGGCAACCTGGGCGTGTCCCTGGTGCAGTTCGTGGTGCCGGTGGTGATCTCCATCGGCGTATTCGGCGTGGCGGGCGGCGAGCCCCAGGTCATCAACGCCAATGGCGCGCAGCAGAACCTGTGGCTGCAGAACGCCGGGTTCATCTGGGTGATCCCCATTGCGCTGGCCTCGATCGCCGCGTGGTTCGGCATGAACGACATCGCGGATGCCCGCGCCTCGTTCGCGGACCAGGCCGTCATCTTCAAGCGCAAGCACAACTGGCTGATGTGCTGGCTGTACGTGGGCACCTTCGGTTCCTTCATCGGCTTTTCGGCCGGCTTCGCCATGCTGACCAAGACGCTGTTCCCGCAGGTCGACCCCATGGCCTATGCCTTCCTCGGCCCGCTGGTGGGTTCGCTGACGCGGCCGTTCGGCGGCTGGGTGTCGGACAAGCTGGGCGGCGCGCGGGTCACGCTGTTCACCTTCGCGGCGATGATCGTCGCGGTGCTGGGCGTGGTGATGTTCCTGCCGGTCGCCGGACAGCCCGGCAACTTCAACGGCTTCCTGGCCATGTTCATCGTGCTGTTCGCGCTGACCGGCGTGGGCAACGGTTCGACCTTCCGCATGATTCCCGTGATCTTCCTGCGTGAACGCACGCAGGCGGCCGAAGGCAAGGGCGCCGCGGCGCAGAAGCAGGCCCAGGCGGACGCCGCCAAGGAGTCGGCCGCGGTGCTGGGCTTCTCGGGCGCGATCGGCGCATACGGCGGCTTCTTCATCCCGCGCAGCTTCGGCACCTCGCTCGAGATGACCGGCAGCGTGCAGGCGGCCCTGTATTGCTTCATCGGCTTCTACGCCACCTGCATGGTCATCACCTGGTGGTACTACGCCCGCCGCAATGCGCCGGTGCCTTGCTAGAGCGAAACGGACGCGGCCGGAGTGACTAGTCATTCTGCCGCGCCCGGCCTGTGCCACCGGCGAATGGTCCGGCAGGCGGGCCGCGCCCACAATGGATTCAACAGCATTGATCGCAGTACGCGCCGGCCGGACCGGCGCTCTTGGAGAATAGAGAATGAGCCATTTTCTGGACCGCTTGAAGTTCATGTCGCGGGTGAAGTCCACCTTCGCGGACGGTCACGGCGAAACGGTCAACGAGGACCGCAAGTGGGAAAACGCCTACCGCGCGCGCTGGCAGCATGACAAGGTGGTGCGTTCGACGCACGGCGTGAACTGCACGGGCTCCTGCTCCTGGAAGGTCTACGTCAAGAACGGCCTGATCACCTGGGAAACCCAGCAGACCGACTACCCGCGCACGCGGCCGGACCTGCCCAACCATGAGCCCCGCGGCTGTCCGCGAGGCGCTTCGTACAGCTGGTACGTGTATTCGGCGCAGCGCGTGAAGTACCCGATGATCCGCGGTCGCCTCATGGAAATGTGGCGCGAGGCCCGCAAGACCATGGACCCGATCGCGGCCTGGGAGTGGATCAGCCAGGATCCCAAGCGCGCCAAGCGCTACAAGGCCGTGCGCGGAGTGGGCGGCTTTGTGCGCGCCGACTGGGATACGGCGATGGAAATCGTGGCCGCCGCCAACGCGCTGACGATCAAGAAGTTCGGCCCTGACCGCGTGATCGGCTTTTCGCCGATCCCGGCCATGTCCATGGTCAGCTACGCCGCTGGCGCGCGTTACCTCAGCCTGCTGGGCGGCGCCTGCCTGAGCTTTTACGACTGGTACTGCGACCTGCCGCCCGCCAGCCCGCAGATCTGGGGCGAACAGACCGACGTGCCGGAATCGGCCGACTGGTACAACTCGACCTACCTGATGGTGTGGGGTTCCAACGTGCCCCAGACCCGCACGCCGGACGCGCACTTCTACACCGAAGTCCGCTACAAGGGCACCAAGACGGTGGCCGTGTCCAGCGACTTCGGTGAAATGGTCAAATTCGGCGATATCTGGCTGGCGCCCAAGCAGGGCACCGACGCCGCGCTGGCGATGGCCATGGGCCATGTGATCCTGAAGGAATTCCACCTCTCCGGCGCGTCGGACTACTTCCGCGACTACGTGCGCCGCTACACCGACATGCCCATGCTGGTGCAGCTGAAGGAGCGCGACGGCTTCTACGCGCCGGACCACTTCCTGCGCGCCTCGCACCTGGACGGCGCGCTGGGCGAACAGAACAACCCGGACTGGAAGACGCTGGTGCTGGACGCCAAGAGCGGCGACCTGGTCGCGCCCAACGGCAGCATCGGCTTTCGCTGGGGCGAGGGCGCGGTCAACGGCGGCGAAAAGGTCGGCCGCTGGAACCTGGAGTCCAAGGACGGCGGCAGCGGCCGCGAGATCGAACCCACGCTGAGCCTGCTGGACCAATCCGACGCCGTGGTTGGCGTGGGCTTCCCGTATTTCGGCAGCGAGCATGGCGAGCTGCAGGTGCGCAATGTGCCGGCGCGCCGCATCCGCCTGGCCGACGGCAGCGAAGCCCTGGTGGCCACGGTGTACGACCTGCAGATGGCCAACTACGGCCTGGACCGCGGCCTGGGCGGCGGCAACGTCGCCAGTTCCTATGACGATGACGTGCCTTACACGCCCGCCTGGCAGGAAAAGCATACCGGCGTGCCGCGCGCGCAGGTCATCCAGGTGGCGCGCGAATTCGCGCAGAATGCCCACGACACCGAAGGCAAGTCCATGGTGATCGTCGGCGCCGGCCTGAACCACTGGTACCACATGGACATGATCTACCGCGGCATCATCAACATGCTGATGATGTGCGGCTGCGTGGGCAAGAGCGGCGGCGGCTGGGCGCACTACGTGGGCCAGGAAAAACTGCGTCCGCAGTTCGGCTGGGCCCCGCTGGCCTTCGCCGCGGACTGGGTCCGTCCGCCGCGCCAGATGAACGGCACCTCGTTCTTCTATGCGCATACCAGCCAGTGGCGCCATGAAAAGCTGAACGTCCAGGAGATCCTGGGTCCGACGGCTGACCGGGGCCGCTACGGCGACCTCAGCATGATCGACCTGAACGCCCGCGCCGAGCGCATGGGCTGGCTGCCGTCGGCGCCGCAATTGCGCACCAATCCGCTGGACGTGGTGGCGCAGGCCGAAAGCCAGGGCAAGGATCCGGTGGCATTCGTCGCAGAGCAGCTCAAGTCGGGCGAACTGCGCATGTCCTGCGAGAACCCCGACGACCCGGCCAACTTCCCGCGCAACATGTTCGTGTGGCGCTCCAACATCCTGGGCTCCAGCGGCAAGGGCCATGAGTATTTCCTGAAGTACCTGCTGGGCACGCAGAACGCGGTGTTCGGCGACGAAGCCGAGGCGATCAAGCCCACCGAGGTGACCTACCAGGAAGACGCGGCCGAAGGCAAGCTGGACCTGCTGACGGTGCTGGACTTCCGCATGAGCACCACCTGCCTGTACGGCGACATCGTGCTGCCCACGGCCACCTGGTACGAAAAGGACGACCTCAATACCTCGGACATGCACCCGTTCATCCATCCGCTGAGCGAAGCCGTGCAGCCCTTGTGGGAAAGCAAGACCGACTGGGAGATCTACAAGCTGCTGGCCAAGAAGTTCAGCGAAATCGGTGGCCCCTACCTGGGCAAGCGCCGCGACGTAGTGCTGACTCCTCTGATGCACGACACCCCGGGAGAACTGGGCCAGGCCTTCGAACCCAAGGACTGGAAGCTGGGCGAATGCGACCTGGTTCCCGGCAAGACCGCGCCCAACATGACCGTGGTCGAGCGCGACTACAACGACATCTACCGCAAGTTCACGTCGGTGGGGCCGTTGCTGGACAAGCTGGGCAACGGCGGCAAGGGCATCAACTGGAACACCGAGCACGAGGTGCATGAGCTGGCCGGCATCAACGAGGCCGTGACCGAGCCGGGCGTGAGCCAGGGCCGGCCCAAGCTCGACACCGCCATCGATGCGGCCGAGATGATCCTGACCTTCGCGCCCGAGACCAACGGCCACGTGTCGGTCAAGGCCTGGGAAGCCCTGGGCAAGATCACCGGGCGTGACCACGCACACCTGGCCATCGGCCGCGAGCACGACAAGATCCGCTTCCGCGACATCCAGGCGCAACCGCGCAAGATCATCTCCGCACCCACCTGGTCGGGCCTGGAAAGCGAAGAGGTCAGCTACAACGCCGGCTATACCAACGTGCACGAGCTGATCCCGTGGCGCACGCTGACCGGCCGCCAGCAGTTCTACCAGGACCATCGCTGGATGCTGGACTTTGGCGAAGGCTCCTGCGTGTACAAGCCGGCCATCGACACCAAGACGGTCGCGCCCATGCTGGGCCGCTACCCGAATGGCGAGAAGGAACTGGTCCTGAACTGGCTGACGCCGCACCAGAAGTGGGGCATCCACAGCACGTACTCGGACAACCTGCGCATGCTGACGCTGAGCCGCGGCGGTCCTCACGTGTGGATTTCGGAAGCCGAGGCCAAGCAGGCCGGACTGGTCGACAACGACTGGGTCGAAGTCTTCAACGTGAACGGCACCCTGACGGCGCGGGTGGTGGTGAGCCAGCGCGTGCCGGTGGGCATGTGCCTGATGTACCACGCGCAGGAAAAGATCGTGAACGTGCCGGGCGCCGAAACCAGCGGCAAGCGCGGCGGCATCCATAACTCGGTCACGCGCACGGTGCTCAAGCCCACGCACATGATCGGCGGCTATGCCCAGCAGGCCTACGGCTTCAACTACTACGGCACGGTGGGCGCCAACCGCGACGAATTCGTGGTGCTGCGCAAGATGAAGAAGGTGGACTGGCTGGAAGGTCCGCTGGTTGAAACGCAACAAGAAGAGAAGCAATCATGAGGATACGCGCCCAAATCGGCATGGTGCTGAACCTGGACAAGTGCATTGGCTGCCACACTTGCTCGGTCACCTGCAAGAACGTCTGGACCAGCCGCGACGGCGTCGAGTACGCCTGGTTCAACAACGTGGAAACCAAGCCCGGCATCGGCTATCCCAAGGAATGGGAGAACCAGGAAAAGTGGAAGGGCGGCTGGAAGCGCACCGCCGCCGGCAAGCTGGAACCGCGCCAGGGCGGCAAGCTGCGCATCCTGGCCAATCTCTTCGCCAACCCGAACCTGCCGCAGATCGACGACTACTACGAGCCGTTCACCTTCGACTACGAGCACCTGCAGAAGGCGCCGCTGTCGCAGACGCCGCCCACCGCGCGTCCTGTGTCGGTGCTGACCGGCAAGAAGATGGACAAGATCCATTGGGGCCCGAACTGGGAAGACGACCTGGGCGGCGAATTCAGCGCGCGCAGCCGCGACGCCTTGTTCGAGGGTGTGCAGAAGGAGATGTACTCGACCTTCGAGAACACCTTCATGATGTACCTGCCGCGCCTGTGCGAACACTGCCTGAACCCGGCCTGTGTTGCCAGCTGCCCGTCCGGTTCCATCTACAAGCGTGAAGACGACGGCATCGTGCTGGTCGACCAGGACAAGTGCCGCGGCTGGCGCATGTGCATCTCCGGCTGCCCGTACAAGAAAATCTATTACAACTGGAGCAGCGGCAAGGCCGAGAAGTGCACCTTCTGCTATCCGCGCATCGAGGCCGGCCAGCCCACGGTGTGCTCGGAAACCTGCGTGGGCCGCATCCGCTACCTGGGCGTGATGCTGTACGACGCCGACCAGATCGAGCACGCCGCGTCCACCGCCAGCGAGCAAGACCTGTACCAGTCGCAACTGGACCTGTTCCTGGACCCGCATTCGCCCGAGGTGATTGCCGCCGCGCGCGAACAGGGCATCCCGGAATCGTGGCTCGAAGCCGCCCGCAAGTCGCCGGTCTACAAGATGGCGGTGGAGTGGCGCGTCGCCTTTCCGCTGCATCCGGAATACCGCACCTTGCCCATGGTCTGGTACATCCCGCCGCTGTCGCCCATCCAGACGGCTGCCGAGTCCGGCCAGATGCCGCGCCGCACGGTGGGCAAGAGCGGCATGATCCCCGACGTCTCCAGCCTGCGCATCCCGGTGCGCTACCTGGCCAACCTGCTGACCGCGGGCAAGGAAGCGCCGGTGGTGCAGGCGCTGGAACGCATGCTGGCCATGCGCGCCTACAAGCGCTCCGAGACCGTGCACGGCGAACGCGACACGGCCTTGCTGGACCAGGTCGGGTTGACGGAGGCCACCGTGCAGGACATGTACAAGATCATGGCCATCGCCGACTACGAAGACCGCTTCGTGGTGCCCAGCAGCCACAAGGAAGTGGTCGAGGACAGCTTCAACGAGAAGGGCAGCTGCGGCTTCACCTTTGGCAACGGCTGCTCGGGCGGGGTGTCGGAAGGCACCTTGTTCGGACGCAAGCCCCAGGGCAGCGAGATCTTCATCGAGATGCCGAAATCCCGCAAGAAGGCCGCCTCGGTCTAGGAAAGGAGAAAAACATGAGTCTGTACCGTCTGCTTTCCGCCTTGCTGTGCTACCCGGAACCCGAGCTGCTGGACGCGCTGGGCGAAGTCGAGACCGCCTTGGCCGACTATCCCGACGCGGAGGAAACCCTGCAGCCGCTGGTCGACTACCTGGCCACCAACGACCTGATCGCGCTGCAGGAGAACTACGTCGCCACGTTCGACCGCAACCGCTCGCATTCGCTGCATCTGTTCGAGCATGTGCACGGCGAAAGCCGCGACCGCGGCCAGGCCATGGTGGACCTGCTGGATACCTACCGCGAGCACGGTTTCGAGCCAGTGGTGTCCGAATTGCCGGACCATGTGCCGCTGTTCCTGGAGTTCCTGGGCATCATCGACCCGGCCCAGGCTCAGGATCTGCTGGACGACGCCATCCACGTGCTGGCCGCCATCGGTGCGCGCCTGGCCAAGGGCGAAAGCCCCTACGCCTGCATTTTCGCGGTGTTGCGCGCGCAATCCCGCGTGATTCCGCGCGAGCAGACCGAGGCGCCCGTGCGCGACATGGACGAGGCGATGGAAACGTTCGGCATAGGCGCGGACGGCGTGGAACCGCTACTGCGGCCGTTCTCGGGCGATGGCGCGCAGACCGTGCGCTTCTATCCCCGCGCGCCCGCGGCTCATTAAATCTTCAGGACGACGCATCATGAACTCCCTGAATCAGTTCTTCTTCGGCATCTATCCCTACATCGCGCTGACGATCTTCCTCTTGGGCAGCCTCGTGCGCTTCGAGCGCGAGCAATACACCTGGAAGACGGACAGTTCGCAGTTGCTGCATCGTGGGCAATTGCGGTTGGGCAACATCCTGTTCCACATCGGTATCCTGGGTCTGTTCTTCGGCCACTTGGCTGGCTTGCTGACGCCCGTGGTGGTGTGGGACACGCTGGGCGTATCGCACACGCTCAAGCAGACCGTGGCCATGGTGGCCGGCGGCGTCATGGGCGGCCTGTGCCTGATCGGCCTTCTGATCCTGATCCATCGCCGCCTGAGCGACCCGCGCATCCGCGCCACCACGCGCCCCGGCGACAAGCTGTTGCTGCTGTGGATCCTGGTCACGCTGTTGCTGGGCCTGTCCACCATCGCGCTGTCTGCAGGCCACATGGACGGCGAAATGATGGTGCGCCTGATGACCTGGGCGCAGCACATCGTCACCTTCCAGGGCGACGCGGCCAGCCATGTTGCCGACGTGCCGCTGCTGTTCAAGGCGCACCTCTTCATGGGCCTCACGCTGTTCGTGATCTTTCCGTTCACGCGCCTGGTCCACGTCTGGAGCGGCTTCGCGTCGGTGGGCTACCTGGGCCGCGCCTGGCAGCTGGTCCGCCCGCGCTGATTCCCTGTCCCAGGAGCCGAACATGCCTGTCATCGTCAATGGCGTCGAACTGAACGACGCGGATCTGGAACGCGAACTGCCGCTGCATGCAGAGGCCGGCAACCCCATGCGCGAGGCGATCACTGCCCTGGTGCTGCGCCGCGTGCTGCTGGACGAGGCTGGCCGCCTGGGCCTGGACGCTGCGGACGAGGAGGGCGCCATCGGCGCCTTGCTGGCCCGCGAGGCGCCCGCGCCCGTAGCCGACGAGGCCGCCTGCCGCCGCTTCTATCAGATGCATCCGCAGCGCTTCATGGTGGGCGAGCTGATCGAGGCGGATCACATCCTGTTCCAGGTCACGCCGGGCGTGAATCTGGACATGCTGCGGGCCCACGCCAACGTGGTGTTGGCCGAGCTGCTGGAAGATCCCTCGCGCTTTGCGGAGGTAGCGCGCGAGCAATCGAACTGTCCGTCCGCCGCGCTGGGCGGCAGCCTGGGACAACTGGGCCGGGGCGACACGGTGCCGGAGTTCGAGCGGGCGGTATTCGCGCTGCCCGCCGGCGGCCTGCTGCCGCAGCTGCTGGAAACCCGCCACGGCCTGCATATCGTGCGGGTGACGCGCCGTATCGAGGGCCGCATGCAACCCTACGAGCATGTGGACAAGCAGATCGCTGCCGCGCTGTCGTCCATGAGCCGCGATACTGCCTGGCGCCAGTATGCCAAGCTGCTGGTGGAGCGCGCCGATATCCAGGGCATAGATTTGCAGGGCGAGGAGCCCGAGCGCGTCTACGGCGGGAGCGCCGCATGATGGACGAGCCGGCTGCGGGACCTCTAACGGATGGCTACGGACGCCGCATCGACTATCTGCGCGTCTCTGTCACGGACCGCTGCGACCTGCGTTGCAGCTACTGCCTGCCCAAGGATTTCAAAGGTTTTGAAACTCCAGCAAACTGGCTGCGCCACGAGGAAATGGCGCGGCTGGTGGGGCTGTTTGTCGGGCTGGGCGTGCAGAAGGTCCGGCTGACCGGCGGCGAGCCCCTGCTGCGCCGGGGCGTGGCCGGACTGGCCGGCGTCATCGCCGCCATGCCGGGATTGCAGGACTTGTCCGTGTCCACCAACGGCACCCAATTGGTCCGCCATGCCCAGGAACTGCGCGCCGCCGGCGTGGACCGGCTGAACATCAGCCTGGACACGCTGGATGCTGCCGCCTTCAGCCAGATCACGGGCCGGGATTGCCTGGAATCGGTGCTGGCGGGGCTCGCTGCAGCCAAGGACGCGGGCTTTGCGCCGATCAAGCTCAACAGCGTGGTGCACGCGGCCACGCCGGAGGCCGAAGTGCGCAGGCTGCTGGACTACGCGATGGCACAGGGCTTCGTGCTGCGCCTGATCGAGCCCATGCCCATGGGCAGCTGCGGCCAGGGCTACGCCCACACCGACCTGAACGCCATGGGCGCGCGGCTGGCCGCCGAAACCGGCCTGGTTCCCGCGCTGAACGGGGCGGGCGCGGGACCGGCGCGCTACTGGACCACGGGCCATGGCACGCCGGTGCTGGGCGTGATCACTCCCATGTCGCGCCACTTCTGCGCAAGCTGCAACCGCGTCCGGCTGGGCGTGGACGGCACCCTGTACCTCTGCCTGGGCCAGGAAGACCAGGTGCCGCTGGGTCGCCTGCTGCGCGCGGGCGCCAGCGACGCCGAACTGGTAGCGGCGATCCGGGCCGGTATCGCCGCCAAGCCGGAGCGCCATGATTTCGTGGCCCGTCCGGAACGCATCGTGCGCTTCATGGCGCAGACAGGAGGCTGACATGCGCGATATCGAACGGCTGGTCGACGGCTTCCAGCGCTTTCAGCAGCAGTACTACGAGGACGCGCCATCGCTTTACCGCAATCTGCGCGAAGGCCAGCACCCCAGCACCTTGCTGGTCGGCTGCTGCGATTCGCGGGTGGATCCGGCCATGCTGCTGGGCTGCGACCCTGGCGACATCTTCACGGTGCGCAACGTCGCCAATCTGGTGCCCCCGGCCAGCACCGACCGCGGCCTGCAAGGCGTGCTGGCCGCGATACAGTTCGCGGTGGAGCAGTTGCAGGTCAGCCGCATCATCGTGCTGGGCCACGCCCACTGCGGCGGCATACGGGCGCTGATGGACCGACGCACCCGGGGCGACGGCGAGACCGACTACCTGGAACGCTGGATGGACATCGCCGAACCGGCCCGCAGGCAGGTGCTGCAACAGATGCCGCAGGCAACCGCGGCCGAGCGCCGGCGCGCCTGCGAACAGGCCTCCATCTTGATTTCGCTGCGCAACCTGGAGGACCTGCCCTTTGTGCGGCGTGCGGTGGAGGCGGGCAGCCTGACGCTGCACGGCTGGTATTTCGACCTGGTGGCAGGCGCTTTGCTGGCATACTCGGCGCGGGCGGACGCATTCCTGCCCATCGTATGCCCATTGTTCACGGAGCTTGCATGACCCCAGTTTTCGGCATCGCCGGCCGTTCCGGCAGCGGCAAGACCACCCTGATCGAGGCGATGCTGCCGCTGCTGGCCGCGCGCGGCCTGCGGGTCAGCGTCATCAAACACAGCCACCACGATTTCCAGATGGAGCCGCCCGGCAAGGACAGCGCGCGCTTCCGCCAGGCGGGGGCCCTGGAGGTGATGGTAGCCTCTCCGTTCCGCTACGCCATCGTCCACGAGCTGCGCGACGCGCCCGAACCCACGCTGGACGAGCAACTGGCGCGCCTGTCGCCGGCCGACCTGGTGCTGGTCGAAGGCTTCAAGCAGGCCGCGATCCCGCGCATCGAGGTGTACCGGCCCGCCGTGGGCAAGCCGCCGCTGCATGCGGAAGACAGCAGTTTCGTGGCGGTGGCCACCGACGCGCCGCTGGATACCGGTTTGCCCTGCCTGCCGCTCAACGAGCCGGCGCAAGTCGCGGATTTCATTTGCCGTACCCTGGGGCTGGCTTGAGGGCCTGGCTCGGGAGCAGGAGGCGCAGCGGCTACACTGGAAGCCGCAGCATTCCTACAGCAAGATCGCGTTGAAAGCCATGAAGCCCACCGATACCGCCGCCCCAGCCGACGGCCTGCCTTCGCCCTGGCATCGCCTGTCCACGCGCATCGTCATCAGCTCCCTGGTGGCGCTCGTGGTGGTGCTGTCCATGGTCAGCTGGACGCTGTGGCTGTCCTGGCAACTGGAAGGCGCGGGCGCGGCCATCAACGATACGGGCAGCCTGCGCATGCGGGCCAACCGGGTGGCGGTGGAGCTGATGCGGCCGCAGGCCGGGCGCGAGTTCCGCACGAACGAGCAGGTCCAGCTCATGGATGACACCATCGCCCGCCTGGCGCGCGGCAATCCTGCGCGCCCGCTGTTCATTCCCAACGACGAAGCCATCCGCAAGCAATGGCATGACGTGGCCGCCTACTGGTACGACGTCATGAAGCCGGCCGCCACGCGCGCCCTGGCGCAGCCGGATGCCGCTACCTATCTGGAGACCCTGCCGGAATTCGTGGCCCGGGCCGACACGCTGGTGCGCATGATCGAACAGGACAACGCCGGCAAGACCACCTCACTGCGCCTGTCGCAGGGCGTGCTGGCGGCCATTGCCAGCGCCGGCACGCTGGCGATGATCTATCTGCTGTATCTCTGGATCATCTCGCCGGTGCTGCGCCTGCGCGACGGCCTGCAGCGCATGGCGGCCAGGGAATTCAGCACCCGGCTGCCGGTGGAAAGCCAGGACGAGTTCGGCGTGCTGGCGCGCGGCTACAACCGCATGGCCGATGAATTGCAGGACCTGTACACCGGCCTGGAGCGGCGCGTCGAAGAAAAGACCGCGCAACTGGCCGCGCAGAACCGCGACATCGGCGCGCTTTACGACATGGCTGCCTTCCTGAACCAGCCCAACGAGATCGAAGCGCTGTGCGACGGCTTCCTGCGGCGCGTGATGCTGCAGTTCGACGCCGAGGGCGGCAGCATCCGGGCGCTGGATCCCAACAACGAAAAGCTCAACCTGATGGTGTCGGTGGGCTTGTCCGACGAACTGGTCGAGTCCGAGCATTGCATGCGCGTTAACGACTGCTATTGCGGCGTCGCCACGCGCCAGGCCGGGGTCATCGTCATCCAGGACTTCCGCGAGTCGCCGCCAGCCATGGAACTGAACTGCCAGCGCGACGGCTTTGCCAGCGTGGCCGTGTTCCGCATCGTCACGCGCGACGAGGTGCTGGGCTCGTATTCCTTGCATTTCCGCCAGCAACGCCGCCTGTCGCCCGCAGAATCGCAGCTGCTGGAAACGCTGGGCCAGCATCTGGGCGTGGCCCTGGACAACCGCCGCCTGAGCGCGCAGGCGCGCCAACTGGCGGTGGTGCGCGAACGCGGGCTGGTGGCGCAGGGGCTGCACGACAGCCTGGCGCAGGGCTTGAACTTCCTGAACCTGCAATTGCAGATGCTGGACGCTGCCGTGAAGCGCGGCGACCAGGCGGAGATCGACGAGATCCTGCCGCTCTTGCGTACTGGCGTCGACGAAAGCTACCAGGACGTGCGCGAACTGCTGACCAACTTCCGCACCAAGCTGTCACAGGGCGACCTGCAGGCCGGCATCGAAGACACGGTGGCGCGCTTCCGCCGCCAGACCGGCATCGAGACCGAACTGCGCTTCGGCCGGGGCGAGGGCGCGCCGCTGCCGCCTGACGAGCAGTTGCAGGTGCTCTTCATCCTGCAGGAAGCGCTGTCCAACGTGCGCAAGCACTCGGAAGCCAGCCACGTGCGCATCGACGTCTCCAATGACCGCGACTTCAGCCTGGTCATCACCGACGATGGCCAGGGCTATGACCCCGCGGAGGTGGTCGAGCGCGGCGAATCGCATGTGGGCCTGCACATCATGCGCGAACGCGCCGCGCGCATGCGCGCCGTGATAAAACTTGAATCGCAGCCCGGCGCCGGCACGCGCGTCGCGCTGACCTTGCCCGGCAGCGAACGCCAGGCCGCTTGAATTTTCCCACCATGCCCATCCGTATCCTCCTCGTCGACGACCACACCCTGTTCCGCTCGGGCGTGCGCCTGCTGCTGCAACGCCAACCCGACTTCGAGGTCGTGGCCGAGGCCGGCGACGGCGTCGAAGGCCTGAAACGCGCCAAGGAACTCAAGCCCGACGTGGTGCTGCTGGACCTCAACCTGCCCGGCTTGTCCGGGCTGGAAACGCTGCAGCTGCTGACGCAGGAGTTGCCGTCTTGTGCGGTCATCATCCTGACGGTGTCGGAAGAGGCAGACGAACTGGGGCAGGCGTTGCGCGACGGCGCGCGCGGCTATCTGGTCAAGAACATCGATGCCGAAGCGCTGACCGCCGCGATCCGCCGCGCGGCGGGCGGCGAGCCGGTCATCGCCGAGAGCATGACCGCCAAGCTGGTCGAACAGTTCCGCGGACAGGCCAGCCTGGCCGCGCAAGCGCCGCAGCCGGGGGGCAGCGCCGAGCGCCATCGCCTCACCGCGCGCGAGACCCAGATCGTGCAATGGCTGGCGCGCGGCGCCAGCAACAAGGTCATTGCGCGCGAACTGGACGTCAGCGAAAGCACGGTCAAGATCCACGTGCAGAACGTTTTGAAAAAACTCAATCTCACCAGCCGGGTGCAGGTCGCGGTGTACGCGGTCGAGCACGGCCTGTACACGGAAGAATAGGGCGGCATGCGGCGTTCGGCATAGGCCGTTTGATCTGCGACAAGGCCAGGGGCGTGACGGCCCCATAGACTGGCCGGCATGGAAACTCGAACCTCTCCCCTGGAGCTCGTGGCCCCCGCCGGCAGTCTGGCCGCGCTGAAGGCCGCCATCGATGCCGGCGCCGACACCGTCTACCTCGGGCTCAAGAACGCCACCAATGCCCGCAACTTCGCCGGGCTCAATTTCACCGAAAGCGATATCCGTGCGGGCGTGGAACTGGCCCACAGCCGCGGACGACAGGTGCTGTTCGCCATCAATACCTTTGTGCAGGCCGGACGGGCGCCCGAATGGCGCGCCGCCGTCGACGCCGCCTACGGGCTGGGCGCCGATGCGGTCATCATGGCCGATGCGGGGCTGCTGGCCTATGCCAGTGACCGCTATCCGGACTTGCGCCTGCACCTGTCGGTGCAGGGTTCCGCCACCCATACGGACGCCATCGAACTGATGAAGGAACAGTTCGGCATCCGCCGCGTGGTGCTGCCGCGCGTGCTGACGCTGGCGGAGATCGCGCGCATCTGCACCAACGTCAGCGTCGAGGTCGAGGTGTTCGGCTTTGGCAGCCTGTGCGTCATGGCCGAAGGCCGCTGCCTGTTGTCGTCCTACGCCACCGGCGATTCTCCCAATAACAAGGGCGTCTGTTCGCCCGCGCATGCGGTGCGCTGGTCGGAAGAGAACGGCCGCATGGACGCGCGCCTGAACGGCATCCTGATCGACCGCTACGAGCCGGGTGAGCCCGCCGCCTATCCCACCCTGTGCAAGGGCCGCTTCGACGTCGACGGCCAGGCCGACCATGCGCTGGAGGAACCCACCAGCCTGAACGCCATCGGGCTGTTGCCGCGCCTGGCGGAGATGGGCGTGTCCGCCATCAAGATAGAAGGGCGGCAGCGCAGCCCGGCCTATGTCACCCAGGTGGTGTCGACCTTGCGCGCCGCGCTGGACAGCGCGCATGCGGACGCTTCCCGCTTTTCGCCCCGTCCCGAATGGAACGCCATGCTGGCGCGCCATTCCGAAGGTTCCCAAGTCACGCAAGGCGCATTCGAACGTCCATGGAAATGAAACCTAGCGCGTACCGGATATCGGTCGCACCGTTGCAGTATTACTGGCCGCGCCAGCACACGCTGGATTTCTACGCGTCGCTGGCCGACAGCCCCGCCGACATCATCTACGTGGGCGAAACCGTCTGTAGCCGCAGGCACGAGCTGCGCGCCGAGGACTGGATGGAGCTGGCGCGCGACCTGCGCGCCGCGGGCAAGGCGGTGGTGCTGTCGGGCCGCACGCTGATCGAGACCGGGGCCGAGGCCAGCGCGCTGAAGAAGCTCTGCGGGCAGGACGACTTCATGGTCGAAGCCGGCGAGCTGGGCGCGGTGCGTCACCTGAACGGCCGCGCCTTCGTGGCGGGGCCCCATGTCAACGCCTATCACGGCGGCACCCTGGAATGGCTGGCCGCACGCGGCGCCGCGCGCTTTGTCGCACCGCTGGAAATGGACAGCAAAACGCTGGCTCTTCTGATGGCGGAAAAGCCCGCCGGTCTGGAGACGGAAGTCATGGTCTGGGGCCGCATGGCGCTGGCGTTCTCCGCACGCTGTTTCACGGCGCGTCATTTCCGTTTGAAGAAGGACGACTGCGGCTTTCGCTGCATCGAACATCCGGACGGACTGGACATGCGCACACGGGAGTCGAGCGATTTCCTGGCGATCAACGGCATCCAGGTGCAGTCCGGAGCCTGCCTGGACCTGCTGTCGCAGGCGCCGGCGCTGGCCGCCCTGGGCGTGGAGGTGCTGCGGGTGAGCCCTCAATCGGCCGGCACGCTGGAAGCGATCGCCGCGCTGGATGCGATGCGGCGCGGCCTGGCGCCGATGGAGGCGCGGCCGCCTGCCGGCATGGCCCGCTGCAACGGCTACTTCCATGGCAAGCCGGGCATCGACCTGTTGGAGGCCGTGGCATGAGCGCGGCGATTCAAGTACCGGGCGTGTTCGCCAGGCTGGGGCGGCGTCTGCCTGCGCCGTTCGTCTCGC
This sequence comes from Achromobacter aegrifaciens, assembly GCF_902859735.1. Lineage (GTDB taxonomy): Bacteria > Pseudomonadota > Gammaproteobacteria > Burkholderiales > Burkholderiaceae_B > Achromobacter > Achromobacter aegrifaciens. The sequence continues at coordinate 275,215 of NZ_CADIJY010000002.1, forward strand.
TGCACTTCACCGCCGGACTGGAACTGGCGCGGCGGCTGAAATGGCTCACACCGCCGGCCGAACTGGAGGGCCGCAGCTTCGGCATCACGGTCGAGGACCTGGGCCTGCGCAGCAGTTTCGCCGTGCGACAAGGCGCTTTTCGCCCGGTATGGAACGGCGCTGCCGCCGAACTGGAACTGGGCGCGAAGCTGGCCGATCTGCTGGCCCTGATGCGTTCGGAAACGGACGCCGATACCTTGTTCTTCCAACGCCGGCTGCGGATCTCCGGCGATACGGAGCTGGGGCTGATCGTCAAGAACTGGCTGGACGCGGCGCCACGGCCGGCGTGGCTGCAGGGCGCGGCGCGTTGACGGCGCAATGCCCGCCGTCGCTTGCGGGCATTGTTTGAATCCGCAAGGGATCGTGCTATACCGGGCGTCGTTGCCGCGGGGGGGCTTGGCGCTTTCCCGGGCGTGATCGGATGGAGGCAGCAATGCGGATCATGGTGGTGGGCGCCAGCAAGGGGCTGGGCAGGGCGTTCGTGGAAGGACTGGGCCAGGATGCCACGCTGATCGTGGGCGTGGCCCGCCGCGCGCCGCCAGACATCACTGTCCCGCCCGGCTGCGAACTGCGCTGGATCGAGGCCGATCTGTCGCAGCCAGTGGCCGCCGTCGAGCAGATCGCGGCGCAGGCCCCGGACGGTCTCGATGCCATCCTCTACAACCTGGGCGTGTGGGAAGAGCACGCATTCAGCGAACACTACGACTTCCTGGCGGACTCGCCCGCGGAGATCGCGCGCATGGTGGACATCAACGTCACCGCGACCATCCTGTTGCTCCAGCGCTTGATCCCGCGCGTCCTCGGTGCGCGCAAACCGCAAGTCATTCTCACTGGTTCGACCTCCGCGTTGGCCGGCAGCGGCCGTCCCGAGGTGACGTTCGGCGCGTCCAAGCACGCGCTGCGGGGTATCGCGGACGCCCTGCGCGAAAGCTTCAGAGCGCGAAGGCTGGCGGTGACCTGCCTGCAATTGGGCTACTTGAACACGGAAGACGGCTTGGGCGTGCCGCGCGACGCGGCCAGCCTGCGGGGAGAGGGCGGCCTGATACCCGTGCACGACGTGGTGACGATGACACGCGCGCTGCTGAATCTGTCCGATGCGTCGTTCGTGCGGGAAATCGTCATGCCGGCGCTGATGGACGAGCGCTTCTGAAGCGGGTCCACCGCGCCAACGGCGTCATGCCGGCCTCAACTGCGGCCGGGCTTGCCTTCCATGGCGCGGGCCACGCGCGATAGGGCCAGGCTGGCGGCGAAGTACAAGGCGGCCACGGCCAGGTAGACTTCGACGTGGTAGGGCCGCCAATCGGTGCCGGCCACCACCGCCTTTGCTGCGCCCAGCACGTCGAACACGCCGATGATGCTGACCAGCGAAGTGTCCTTGACCGCGCCCACGAATACGCCCAGGGCTGCAGGCGCGGCAATGCGGCGGGCCTGCGGCCAGATCACCGAACCGTAGGCCATGGCCGCAGGCATGCCCAGGGCGCGCGCCGCCATCATCTGGCCGGGCGGTATGGCTTGCAGCGCGCCGCGCAGCACCTCGGCCAGCAGGCAGGCGGTGTGCAGCGTCAGGGCGGCCAGCGCCATGGCGAACTTGGACACGCCGCCGCCCAGCAGCATGGGCAGCACGAAGGACGCGAACAACAGCTGTGTCACCAGCGGCACGCCGCGGACGGCCTCGATCAGGCCGGCGGCAGCCAGCGAGGCGGCGCGGTTGTGGCTACGGCGCAATAACGCAAGCGCGAAAGCCAGCGGCACGGCCGCCAGCAGGGCGGAGATGGCCAGAATCAATGTGACGAGCAACCCGCCCCAGCGTTGCGGACCGATGGCGGCGCCGCCCCAGGGCCAGCCGGACAGCGCGCTGATGGCCGCGCCCAGCAGGACGGCGAGCAGGGCCGCACGCGTCGCGGGACGGACACGCGGAGCAGTCAACGCCAGCGCAACTCCGGCGAGCAGGGCTGCGCAGGCGGCCAGCGCGGGCGCCCGGTCGGCCTGGGCCATGGTGCCGAAGAACAGCACTGGCAGGTTCTCGCTCACGGCGGCCCAGCATGCGCCCGCCGCGTTCGCGCATGCTACGGGGTCGCCGCGCCACACCGCGCCGAGCAAGGCCCATTCCAGCAGCCGCCATAGGATCAAGCCCAGGACAGCGGCCAACGCGGTCGATAACAGCCCGCCACGCCAACTGCGGCGTTCGCCCGCAGCGTTCCACGAAGGCCGCTCGCCCAGGCGCGCGCCATGCGTGTCGCCGGGGCCGTGGCGGGTATTGCGCGCGTTCCATGCCGACAATCCGCCGCCCAGCGCCAGCGCCAGGCCCAGATAGACCGTGACGGCCAGCGCGATGCCCTCAAGCGCCAGGCCGGTCTGCGTGATGGCGGTGTTGATCACCGCCATCAATTCCTGATAGCCGATGGCAATGGCCAGGGTGCTGTTCTTCACCAGCGCCAGGCACTGGTTGGCATACGGCGGCAGCGCCACGCGGGCGGCATAGGGTGCTATCACCAGCCGCAGCACGCTGCGGGGCTTCAAGCCTAGCGCCTGCCCGGCCTCCACAAGTCCAACCGGCACGGCGCGCACGGCCGCGCGTGCGATGTCGGCGATGTAGGCCGCATGGAACACCACCAAGCCTATCGTCAGCGCCGCGAATTCTATGCTGGGCTGCCAGCCGCCCTGCAGTCCCAGGCCGCGCCTGACCGGCATATCGATGCGCATGGGCGGCAACAGGACCCACGCGAGCAGCGCGCCGGCCAGCGCGGCATACAGCGCAGGATTGCCCCAGCGGCGTCGGACCAGGCCGCCCAGCGCCAGCGCGGTCACCGTTACGGCCGCGTAGGGCAGCCAACCGTGCACGGCTGGCAGAGCCAATCCGCGATTGGACAGCAGCATGTGCGGCAACGGCGACCACGCCTGGCGCAGATCGGGCAGGCGCAGCAGCAGCCCGTACCAGACGAAAAGTTGCAGCAGGACCGGCGTATTGCGCAAGGGCGCGATGATGGCGGCGGCGCAACGCGCGGCCAACGGGTTGCGCGACATGCGCAACAAGCCCAGTCCCAGGCCCAGCGCCGTCGCCAGCGGGATTGCCACGGCGGCGACGGTCAAGGTGTTGACCAGGCCGGCCGCTATCGACATCCAGTAGGGATCCTCCGGCGTGATATCGAGCAGGCTTTCGGAAATGCGGAAGCCTGCGGGCTGGAACAGGAATCCGAAGCCGCCTTGGATGCCGCGTGCAGTCTGCACCGATTCGATGTGCCAGAGCAGGACCGCGGCCATGCCGCCCAGCGCGAGCGTCCACGCCAACGCTGGCAGCCAGCGTCGCCACGGGCCGGTGGAGGGAAAACGGAGAGCGGTCGCTGCCATGGTCGAGAAAGAGTCGGGGCCAGGATCACTGGAACGGCGGCGAGTACAGCAGCCCGCCCTGGTTCCATTGCGCGTTCAGGCCGCGCTCCAGCTTCAGCGGCGTTGCGGCGCCCAGATTGCGGTTCCAGACTTCGCCATAGTTGCCCACGGCCTTGATGGCGTTGCGGGCCCAGCCTTCGTCCAGCCCGAAGCTCTTGCCTATGCCGGGGTCCACGCCCAGCAGGCGGCGTACCTGGGCATCGCTGCTTTGCGCCTGGTTGTCGGCGTTCTGCGCGGTGATGCCGAGTTCCTCGGCCGCCACCAGCGCGTTGATGGTCCACCGGACGATGGCGGCCCAGTTTGCGTCGTCTTGCCGCACGAAGGGGCCTAGCGGCGATTTGTTGATGCGTTCAGGCAGGATGACGAAGTCGTCGGGTTGGCCGGCTCGCGCCGCGCGGCTGGCGGCCAGGGTGGACGCATCCGACAGGTAGACGTCGCAGCGTCCTGCGTAAAAGGCCTGTTCGAGCTCGACCAGATTCTCGATGACGACCGGACGATAGCTCAGCTTGTGCTTCTTGAAGTAGTCGACCAGGTTCTGCTCGTTGACCGTACCGGGCTGCACGCAGACCTGCGCACCTTCGAGCTCCGTCGCGCTCTTGACACCCAGCTTGCGCGGCACCAGAAAGCCCTGGCCGTCATAGAACACGATGCCGGCGGACGCGATGCCCAAGCCGGCGTCGCGGCTGGAGGTAATCGTGGTGTTGCGGTTCAGCACATCGATCTCGCCCGACTGGAGCGCAGGAAAACGTTGCTGCGAACTCAACGGCACGAAGCGCGTCTTCTCCGGATCGCCGAGCACGGCGGCGGCCAGCGCGCGGCAGAGGTCCGCATCCAGGCCGGTCCAACGGCCTTGCTTGTCGGCGATGGACAAGCCGGCAGATCCCTGGCTCACGCCGCAGACCAGTTCGCCGCGTTTCTTGATGGTCTCGACCGTGCCCGCATGAGCCGCTCCGGCCAGCGCCAGCATCGCCGCCACGCCCGCGATCTTCAGTTGTTGAGTCAAACGCATGCCATTCCTTTGTTTGATGCAGTCCGGAAAGGCAGGAATTCTATGGGTGCTATGACGTTCGGCGAGCGACTATATGGTCATATGGATATAAAAACTAAGCCTTACTCAAATCCGCGTCATATACCTAGAATCGCTGCATGCCAAGTTGAAATGACGGAGCGGTGGCGCATGAGCTGGCAGGACGAATTCAGGCAGTTGTTTCCGATCACGCAAGACCAGGCTTACGCCAACATTGCCTACACCAGCCCGCTGGCGCCCAAGGTGGCCGAGGCGGTCGGCGCATTTTTCCAAGGCATAACCCACGCACGCAGCGACAAGCCCCAGTGGCTGCGGGACGCAGATGCGTTGCGCTTGCGGCTGGCCCGCCTGATCGGCGGCGACGCCAAGCGCCTGGCTTTCACCAAGAACACCACCGAAGGGTTGAACACCGTTGCGCAGGGGCTGGCCTGGCAGGAAGGCGACAACCTGGTGGTGGACGACCAGGAGCATCCCACCAATGCCTTGCCCTGGTTGAACCTGCGGCGCCGTGGCGTCCAGGTGCGCGTGGCGCAGGCGAATTCGCATCGCTACACGGTGGATGACCTTTGGCAGCATGTGGATGCGCGCACGCGGCTGATTGCAGTGTCCTGGGTGCAGTACGGCACTGGCCTGCGCACCGATATCGCCGAACTGGGCAGGCGCTGCGCCGAACGCGGCATCTTTCTGGTCGTCGACGGGATTCAGGGCGCGGGGCTGTTGCGCGTCAACGTGGATGAATGGGGCGTGGATGCCTTTGCTTGCGGCGCGCATAAGGGCATGCTTGGACCGCTGGGCGTGGGCCTGCTGCATGTATCGCCCCGGCTGCTCGAAGCCCTGGATCCGCTGTATATCGGACCTTCCGGCGTCAACACGCTGGATAAATCCGGACTGCAATGGCAGGTGGGCATCGCCGATGCTACTGACGCCCGCAGGCTCGAATCGGGCAACCTGAACTATCCGGGCATCGCGGGCTGGGCCGGCGCGCTGGACCTGATCGAAGGCGCGCGGCCCGAACGTATCGAGCCCTGGGTGCTGGAGCTTTCGGAAGCGCTGAGCACCGGCTTGCGCGGAGTGGGCCTGCAGGTCGCGTCACCGGCCGGTCCGGAATTCCGCAGCACGACGACGGCGCTGCGCGTGCCGGATCCCGCGGCCGCGCTGGCGCATCTGACACAATCCGGGATCGTGGCCAGCATAGTGGAGTATGGTTACGTGCGCTTGTCCGTCGGCGCCTATAACAATCATGCGGACGTGGAACGCATACTGCGCGCAGCGCGGACGCTTCCCGTCTGAGAAGAATCATTGATAAGCAACACTTCAGGAGATACTGATGACCGAAGCGAAGAAGCCTCAGTGGCGGCTTGAAACCGTGGCCGTGCATGGCGGCTACCGCCCCGATCCGACCACGCGCGCCGTGGCCGTGCCCATCTACCAGACCGTGGCCTACGCGTTCGACGACACGCAGCACGGCGCCGACCTGTTCGACCTCAAGGTGCCGGGCAATATCTACACCCGCATCATGAACCCGACCACCGACGTGCTGGAGCAGCGCGTGGCGGCCCTGGAGGGCGGCATCGCCGCGCTGGCGCTGGCCTCGGGCCAGGCCGCGGTGACCTACGCCATCCTGACCATTGCCGAGGCGGGCGACAACATCGTGTCGTCCAGCACGCTGTACGGCGGCACCTACAACTTGTTCGCGCACACGTTGCCGCAATACGGCATCACCACGCGTTTCGCGAATCCTTCCGACCTGGCCGCCTTCGAGGCCCAGATCGACGACCGCACCAAGGCCATCTTCGCGGAATCCGTGGGCAATCCGCTGGGCAACATCACCGACATCGCCGCCTTGGCCGACCTGGCGCACCGCCACGGCCTGCCGCTGATCGTCGACAACACCGTGCCGTCGCCGTACCTGCTGCGTCCCATCGAGCACGGCGCCGACATCGTGGTGCAGTCGCTGACCAAGTACCTGGGCGGCCACGGCACCAGCCTGGGCGGCGCCATCATCGACTCGGGCAAGTTCCCGTGGGCCGAGCACAAAGAGCGCTTCAAGCGCCTGAATACGCCGGACGTCAGCTACCACGGCGTGGTCTACACCGAAGCCTTTGGTCCGGCCGCCTACATCGGCCGCGCCCGCGTGGTGCCGCTGCGCAACACCGGCGCGGCGATCTCGCCCTTCAACTCGTTCCAGATCCTGCAAGGCATCGAGACCCTGGCGCTGCGCGTGGACCGCATCGTCGAGAACACCGTCAAGATCGCCAAGTACCTGCGCGAACATCCGAAGGTCGAGTGGGTCAACTACGCCGGCCTGCCGGACCATCCCGACCACGCGCTGGCGCAGAAGTACCTGGGCGGCAAGGCGCCCGGGCTCTTCACCTTCGGCGTGAAGGGCGGCCGCGAGGCCGGCGCGCGCTTCCAGGACGCACTGCAGCTGTTCACCCGCCTGGTCAATATCGGCGACTCCAAGTCGCTGGCCACGCACCCCGCATCCACCACGCACCGCCAGCTCAATCCCGAAGAGCTGCAGAAAGCCGGCGTGCGCGAGGAAACCGTGCGCCTGTCGATCGGCATCGAGCATATCGACGACCTGCTGGCGGATCTGGATCAGGCGCTGGCGCAGGTGTAAGCCATGACGATGCTTCCCCGCAGAACCTTGTTGAAGCTGGCCGCGGGCTTGCCCGCGCTGGCAGCCGCGGGAGCGGCCGGGGCGGCAGCCCCGGCTGCCCCGGCCGCAAAGGCCCGCAACTATGTCCTGGCCCACGGCTCATGGCATGGCGGCTGGTGCTGGCGTCCGGTGGCGGACCGCCTGCTGGCGGCCGGCCACCGCGTGTACGCGCCCAGCTACACCGGCATGGGCGACCGCGCCCATCTGCTGAGCAAGAACATCACCATCGACACCTTTGTCGAGGACCTGGTCCAGGTCATCGATACCCAGGAACTGAAGGACGTGATCCTGGTGGGCCATAGCTTCGGCGGCATCCCGATCACGGGCGTGGCCGACCGGATTCCGCAGCGGCTGGCGCATCTGGTGTACTTCGACGCCATCGTGCTGCAAAGCGGCCAGAATGCATTCTCGGTGTATCCGAAGGCGGATGCCGACGCGCGCATCGCCGCAGCCTCGAAGGCCACCGATGGACTGGCCGTGCCGATTCCCGATCCGCTGCCGGCGGCCTGGGGATTCACGCCGGGCAGCGCGGACCATGATTGGGTCAAGCGCCGCCTGACCGCCCATCCGCTGGCCAGCTACACCACGCCACTGAACCTGAAGCACCCCATCGGCAATGGCGTGGCCCGCACCTACATCCATTGCACCCAGCCCGAGCTGGCCGTGCTGGATGAATCGCGCAAGCTGGTGCAGTCCCAAGCGGGCTGGAACTGGGTCGACATCGCCGCGCCGCACGAAGCCCACATCACGCATCCGGCCTTGCTGGCGGATCTGCTGCTGGGCCTGGCCTGAGCCGGCACGGCCAGGATGGGCGGCTGATACGGTCGCCCGGGCATCGCAGTTTGCGGGCATCATGCGGGATTGCGCCGGGCCGCCAGTGCCCGCGCGTCCGATGCCGACCCGCAGGAGACCTCCATGGCCCGTCCGACCGTCCACGCCGCGCTGCCCGCGGATCTGCAAGCCTGGCTGCGACAGCATGCCGATGCGCTGGACGACGGCAGCATGGATGCGGCGGTAGTGTTGCCGCAACTGGCTGCCGCCGACGTGTTGCGCCATGGCGTGCCCGTGGCGCAGGGCGGCTTGCCAGACACGGATATCGGCGACGCGATCGAAATGATCGCGCAATTGGCGGAGCTTTCCGTTGCCGGGGCCTTCGTGGCCTGGAGCCAGCGAGTCTTCATCGAGTATCTGCTGCGCAGCCCCAACAAGGCTCTTGCGGAAGCCTGGCTGGCGCCGCTGCTGAAGGGTGAGCAGGCCGGTGCGACCGCGCTGTCGAACGCCATGAAGTTCCTGAGCGGCATCGAGTCGCTGCAGATCGCCGCGCGCGAGGCGGACGGCGCGTGGGTGCTGGACGGCCGGATGCCCTGGGTCACCAATCTGCGGCCCCAGGGCTTCCTGGTGGCCGCCGCTGTTGCCGCGCCCGATGGAACGCCGGCGGTGGTCGCGCTGCCGCATGGCATCGCGGGACTTGCCCGCAGCCCGGACCTGCCTTTGTTGGCGCTGCAATCGACCCACACCGCGGCGCTGGACCTGCGCGGCGTGCGCATGGGTCCCGAATGGATCATCCATCCTGATGCGCGCGAGTATCTGCCCCAGGCCAGGCCGGCCTTTGCGGGCATGCAATGCGGCCTGTCCATCGGCCTGGCGCGGGGCGCTTTGCGCGCCGCGCAACAGGCAGGGCAGGGCCTGGCCTCGCGCGGCATCCTGGGCCAGCCGCTGCAAGCGCTGGAGACGCAGTTGCACGCGCTGACGGCGGGTTTGATCGATGGGGTGCGCAGCGGGAGCTTCGTCTCGCAGCCCTGGCGGCTGTTCGAGCTCCGCATCGCCTTGGCCGAAGCGGCCCAGCAGGCGGTGCAGCTGGAACTGCAGGCCAGCGGCGGCGCGGCCTATCTGCGGCCGGCTGGCGCAGGCTTTGCGCGGCGCTGGCGGGAAGCGGCATTCCTGCCCATCGTCACGCCCAGCCTGGTGCAATTGAAGACGGAGCTGGCCAAGCGCCAGGCGCGGCTGGCGGCCGAAGCGGGTGGATAGCGGCGCGGCGAGGCCGCGACGGCCGGGTCTTATCGCCGTATGCCTTTGCCATTGACCGGGCAGACAATCTCGCGCAGCTTGCGCTGCACGGGGTCTTGCGCGATTGGCGCATTGCGGATGCCGGGCGGAGGCAGGGACTCGACGATGGGGCCGGTGGCGTTCTCGCCCGCATGGTGCACGACCTGGCTGACGGTATAGGTGCCGGCGGTGCAGTTCATGGTGACCGGCTGGATCACGGAGCGGTAGGGTTGCCCGTTGGCGGCGGAAATCTTGGGCTGGGCGTAGAACCAGGCTACGTTCACGGCCATCACGGCCGGGCGCTCCGATACCACCTTGATCGACGCGCTGTCGTAGAACACGCCAGGCATGGCTTGGGGGTCCAACGGCAGCCAGGCTGCTGCGGCGGACGGCATGTCGCCGGGCGGCGCGGCCTGCGCGGGGTGGACCCAGGCGGTCACGGCCAGGGCGATCAGGAATGCGTGCCTTGCGGTCATTGGTGTTTTCCGGTGGTGGCGCGGCGCGCCGGCGCCAGGCTTGTGGCCATGGCGTGTACCTGATCATACCGGGCAGGGCGCGTGCGCGCGGAGCGAATACGTCCGAGGGGCGGCGGGGCCTAAGCCGTCAACACATATTCCGGATAGCGCCTGCAGATCTCGGCTACTTGGCTGAGGGTGCCCGAAAGGTGTTCCCGCAGCACCTGCTGGGCGCGCTGCGGGTTCTGCGCGACGATGGCGTCCAGCAGGCGCTGGTGGTCGTCCAGGATGCGCTCGGCCTTGCCGGCCTCGGGCAGGTGCAGGCGGCGCAAGCGGTCCAGGTGGCCGCTGTAGCGTTGCGCCAGTTCCCACAGCCGGGTCACGCCGGCGGCTTCGTGCATGTCGCGGTGGAAGGCCTGGTCGGCGTCGATGAAGCGCTGGTACTGGCTGCTGGCGTGGCTGGCGCGCTGCAGGTCGATGCTGGCCTGCAGGCGCTGGAAGAGCTGCGGATCCGGGCGCTGCGCCAGCATCTGCACGATCTCGAGCTCCAGCGAGCGGCGCAGGAAATGCGCCTCGCGGGCGGCGTCCACATCGATGCGGCTGACCACCGTGGTGTGCTGCGGATAGATCTCGACCAGCGCTTCCTCGGCCAGCCGCATCAGCGCGTCGCGGATCGGGGTCTGGCTCAGGCCGTAGGTTTCCGCCAGCGTGATGCGCGACAGGGGCGTGCCCGGAGCCAGTTCCAGGGACACGATCTGTTCGCGTAGATGTTCGAAGACCTGAGGCGCGGCGTGGCGCGAACGGTCCAGTCTGAGCTTGGTGCTTTGCATCGGGTCGCGTGCGGAGTTGGGCCTGAAGAGTAACGGAGTTTAGCGGGTTTTTACCTAGCTGACGCACTAATGTATTAGTGTTTAAATGGCCCGGTCAACATTGCGAAAGACCGCCTCACCCCTATGAAACGCTCCTACGAAAGCCTGCGCAGCGCCGCCTGGATGGCCCGGGACGACCTGCGTTCCTTCGGCCACCGCTCCCGCATGATGCAGATGGGCTATGGCCCCGACGACTGGGCGGGCCGCCCGGTCATCGCCATCATCAACACCTGGTCGGACCTTAATCCCTGCCACAGCCACTTCAAGCAGCGCGTCGAGGACGTCAAGCGCGGCGTGTTCCAGGCGGGCGGGTTTCCGGTGGAGCTGCCCGCGATTTCGGTATCGGAATCCTTCGTCAAGCCGACCACCATGCTGTACCGCAACTTCCTGGCCATGGAGACCGAAGAGCTGCTGCGCAGCCATCCGGTCGACGGCGCGGTGCTCATGGGCGGCTGCGACAAGACCACGCCGGGTCTCATCATGGGCGCGGTCAGCGCCGGGCTGCCTTGCGTCTACGTGCCCGCCGGCCCCATGCTGCGCGGCAACTGGAAGGGCAAGATCCTCGGGTCCGGGTCGGATGCCTGGAAGCTCTGGGACGAGCGCCGCGCCGGCAAGATCACGCAGGAGCAATGGACCGAGGTCGAGGGTGGCATCGCCCGCAGCTACGGCACCTGCATGACCATGGGCACGGCCAGCACCATGACCGCCATCGCCGAAGCCATAGGCATGACGCTTCCGGGCGCCTCCTCGATCCCGGCGGCGGACGTCAACCATATGCGCATGTCCGCCGAATGCGGCCGGCGCGTGGTGGAGATGGTCTGGGAGGACCTGACGCCGCAGCGCATCCTGAGCCTGGCCTCCTTCAAGAACGCCATCAACGTGGCGATGGCCATGGGCTGCTCCACCAATGCCATCGTGCACCTGGTCGCCATGTCGCGCCGCGCCGGCTGCGCCGTGGGCCTGGACGACTTCGACGCCGCCAGCCGCAAGGTCCCGGTGATCGCCAACATCCGGCCCAGCGGTGACACCTATCTGATGGAAGACTTCTTCTACGCGGGCGGGCTGCCGGCGCTGATGTCGCGGCTGCAGGACCATCTGGATCCGTCCGCCATGACAGTCACCGGCAAGACCCTGGGCGAGAACATCGCCGGCGCCGAGGTCTACAACGACGACGTGATCCGCCCGCTGGACCAGGCCATCTACGACGAAGGCGCGCTGGCCGTGCTGCGCGGCAATATCGCGCCGGACGGCTGCGTCATCAAGCCCAGCGCCTGCGCGCCGCAGTACCTGCGCCACACCGGGCCGGCCCTGGTGTTCGACGACTACCCCAGCATGAAGGCCGCGGTGGACGACGAGAACCTGGACGTCACGGCCGACCACATCATGATCCTGCGCAATGCCGGACCCCAGGGCGGTCCCGGCATGCCGGAGTGGGGCATGCTGCCCATTCCGACCAAGCTGGTGAAGCAGGGCGTGCGCGACATGCTGCGCCTGTCCGACGCCCGCATGAGCGGCACCAGCTACGGCGCCTGCATCCTGCACGTGGCGCCGGAAAGCTATATCGGGGGCCCGCTGGCCCTGGTGAAGACGGGCGACCTGATCACCGTCGACGTGCCCGCGCGCAGCATCCACCTGAACGTCAGCGACGAAGAACTGGCCGCGCGCCGCGCCGCCTGGACGCCGCCGCCCCGGCGCTACGAGCGCGGCTACGGCTGGATGTACTCGAAGCACATCCTGCAAGCCAACGACGGCTGCGATTTCGATTTCCTGGAAACCGCTTTCGGCGCGCCCGTGCCCGAACCCGAGATCTTTTAAAGCGTCATCCGCGCCCATCCCACCGTCTTCAGAATACGGAGCCATCGTGTCCCAAATGAATCCCGAAACCCGCGCCCGCCTGGCCGGCGTCAGCACCGCCACCCTGTGCACGGCCTTGTTCAAGCGCGGCCTGCGCAACCAGTTCATCCAGGACGTGCGTCCACTGAACGCCACGCTGCCCAATATGGTCGGCCCGGCGTTCACCCTGCGCTACATCCCCGCGCGCGAGGACCTGAACACCATCAAGGTGTTCGAAGACCGCGCCCATCCGCAGCGCGTTGCAGTCGAGACCTGCCCTGAAGGCGCGGTGCTGGTCATGGACAGCCGCAAGGACGCGCGCGCGGCTTCCGCCGGTTCCATCCTGGTGACGCGGCTGATGAAGCGCGGCGTGGCTGGCGTGGTGACGGACGGCGGCTTTCGCGATTCGCCCGAGATTGCCGAACTGGGCTTTGCCGCCTATCACCAGCGGCCTTCGGCGCCCACCAACCTGACCCTGCACCAGGCCTTGGATATCAACGCACCCATCGGCTGCGGCGACGTGGCGGTGTGGCCGGGCGACATCGTCGTGGGCGACCGCGAGGGCGCGGTGGTGATCCCCGCCCACCTGGCCGACGAGATCGCCATCGAGGCCGTGGAGATGACGGCCTTCGAGGACTTCGTGACCAGCGAGGTGCAGCTGGGCGCATCCATCCTGGGGTTGTATCCGCCCACGGATCCCGGCACCAAGGACAAGTTCGCCGCATGGCGCAAGCAACAGGGCCGCTGAGCCTTGCCGCCGGCTCAGCCGGCAACCCCATAAGTCAAACAAGAGGCAGGAGACAACCATGAACACGCAACGACGCGGCGCGCTGGCCGCGCTGCTGGCCGCCGCCATGCTGGGCACGTTGGCGGCGCCCGCGCAGGCCGCCGACTGGCCCGCGCAGAAGCCGATTTCCTATGTGGTGCCGTTCACCGTGGGCGGTTCGACCGACGTGGTGGGCCGGGTGCTGGCCCAGAAGCTGGGCGACCGCCTGCATCAGAACGTCATCGTCGAGAACAAGCCCGGCGCCGCGGGCGGCATCGGCGCGACCTATGTGGCCAAGGCGCCGCCGGATGGCTACACCCTGTTCGGCGGCACCATCAGTACGCACGCCATCAATGCCAGCCTGTACAAAAACCTGAAGTACGACCCGGTCAAGGATTTCGAGCCGGTTTCGCTGATCGCCTACCTGCCCAACGTATTGCTGGTGGATCCGAACCTGGGCGTTAATTCCGTGGCCGACCTGATCGCGCTCTTGAAACGCGATCCTTCCAAGCGCACCTTCGCGTCCTCGGGCGCCGGCACCTCCACGCACCTGGCGGGTGAACTGTTCTCCAGCATGATAGGGGTGCCGCTCACGCACGTGCCGTACAAGGGCACGCCGCCCGCCATGGTCGACGTGTCCTCGGGCGCGGTGACCTTCATGTTCGACCAGATGACGGCGGCGTTGCCCCTGCTGCAGACCGGCAAGCTCAAGCTCCTGGCCGTGACCACCAAGGACCGCATCGCCTTGGCGCCGGAGGTGCCGACCATGCAGGAGGCCGGCGTGCCGGGCTTCCAGATGGCGTCCTGGCAGGCGGTGTACGCGCCCAAGGGCACGCCCAAGCCCATTCTCGACAAGCTGTCGCAGGAAATCGCGGTGATCCTGAAAGAGCCGGACGTGCAGGAGAAGCTGGGCAAGACCATGGGCATGGAACTGGTCGGCAGCACGCCTGAACAGCTGCGCGACCTGATGGCGACGGAGATCCCGCGCTGGGCGGAAGTGGTGAAGAAGTCGGGCGCGACGGTCGAGTAAGCGGATCGGGCAAAGGGGGGACGGCATATCGGCGCCGTCCCCGCCGCCGCTCAGGATGTCACCATCAGGGCTTCAAGTTCAGCTTCGGCACCAACGCCTTGAACGCCTCTTCCTGGCGCGCCACGTCGGCCGTGAATTGCGGCTGGTCGGCATAGGAGGGCGTCAGGTTCTGCTTGCGCATCAGCGTCTGGAAGTCCTGCGATTGCGCGACTTGGCGGGCCGCGGTGCGCCATTTTTCAACCGCGTCCGCGGGCGTGGCCTTGGGCAGGCCGATGCCGCGCCAGACGCTGAATTGCAGGTCCGCGCCTTTTTCCTTCATGGTCGGGACGGAGGGCAGGTTGTCCAGGCGCTTGGGCGCCATGACCGCCAGGGTGCGCAGCTTGCCGGTTTCCACGTGCTGCTGCAGTTCGGCGTAGGCAACCGTGGTGGCCTGCACGTCGCCCGCCAGGAGACCCATGATGGCCGGGGCCGAGCCCTGGTAGGGCACGTGCACGAACTTCACGCCAGCCTGTTCGCCCAGCGCCGCCGCCGCCATGTGCGGCACCGTGCCGATTCCGGCGTTGGACACGGCGACGCGTTCGGGATTCTTCTTGGCGTCCGCCAGGAATTCCTCCACCGTCTTCCAGGGCGCATCGGCGCGTACCGTGACCGACGAGGGATCGTCGGTGAAGCGGGCGATGGGCTGGAAGTCGCCGACCGTGGTCTTGCCTATGCCCATCAGGGGCACCACCAGCATTTCAGGCGTCATCAGCACCAGCCGGTAGCCGTCGGGCTGCGCGTTGGCCACGTAGGCCCAGCCGATGGAGCCGCTGGCGCCCGGCTTGTTGATCACCACCGTGGGCTGCGCCAGCATGGGCGGGCGCACCGCCTCGGCGATGGCGCGCGCGGTGTTGTCGCTGCCGCCGCCGGGCTGGTAGGCGACCACCAGTTCCATCGAGCGGGCGGGGTAGTCCGCGGCGTGCGCGGCGGACAGGACGGAAACTGCGGACAGGGCGCTGAAGGCCAGCGCGGACAGGCGGTATGGGCGCATGGTGGCGGCTCCGGTATCAGTAGCCCAGGGCGGAAAGATCCGCGAGCGTCTGTTTGGTGATGGCGATGGTGCGTTCGCGTTCGGCCCCGGCCAGGTCCAGGCGCGGCGGCTTGACGGTTTCGGCGCTGCCGGTGATCAGGTGCTCGGCCAGCTTGATGTGCTGCACCAGCTTGACCACCGTGTCCAGGTGGAACAGCGGCGTCAACGCGGCGTAAAGCTTGCGGGCCCGCACGAAATCGCCCTCGACGGCCAGTTTCAGCAGGTCGACCGAGGCGCGGGGCACGGCGTTGGCCATACCCGACACCCAGGCCGTCACGCCCAGCGCGGCGCTTTCCAGGATCAGGTCATCCACGCCGCAGACCACGGCAAGACGGTCGCCGAAGCGCGTGATCAGGTCGGTCACGCGGGTGGTGTCGTAGGACTCTTCCTTGATGGCGACGATGGTCGGCTCTTCCAGCAATTCGGCCACCAGGTCCGGGGTCAGGTCCACGCCGTAGCCGCGCGGATTGTTGTAGAGCAGGATGGGCAGGGCGCTGGCGCGCGCCACCTCGCGATAGAAGGCCACGGTCTCGCGGCCGTCGGACTTGTAGGTCAGGCCGGGGAACACCATCAGGCCATTCACGCCGATGCGCTCGGCTTCCCGCGCGAAGGCCGCGGCGCGGGCGGTGCCGGTTTCCGCCACGCCGGAAATCACCGGCACACGGCCGCGCACGGTGTCGACGGCGGTGCGCAGCACCTGCAGTTTTTCTTCGGGCGAGAGCTGGGCGTTTTCGCCCACCATGCCCATCATCACGACGCCGCCCACGCCGTTCTCGATCAGCCGTTCCAGTCCCTGGCGGATGGCCTCCAGATCCAGCGAAAAATCGGGTTTCAGCTTGGTGGTGGCGGCGGGAAATACGCCTTGCCATTGAATGCTCATGCTGCGGCTCCTGATGCGTGATCCATCCGGTGCAATCCGGTTGGATAGTGGTGATTGGATATTGGATCCAAAAATATGGGGCTTAAAAAAACGAGGCTCGGGCCTCGGTCCGTCGCCCTTGGGGGCGCCGGCTTGAACTGGATCATGGATCCAATATACTCACATTAAAAGGGCTGCGGGTAGCGGCTGTCTCTCGGGGTTTTCCTGGGCATGGCGGCCCTGTTTTCCGCCCAGTCCTGCCGTGCCGCCCCCGCCGCACGGTGCAACCAGGCAGGTTTCATGTCCCAGAATTCGCCGCTTTCCGCTTCCAATCCGTCCCGTTCCCAGACCGCCAGCCCCGGCCGCCTCGTGCGCAAGACCGCCGTCGAACTGGTGGTCGACGAACTGCGCGACCGCATCCTGTCCGGCGCGATTCCCCCCGGTTCCGCGCTGCGCCAGGAACTGTTCGCCGAGGAACTGGGGGTGAGCCGCCTGCCTGTGCGCGAGGCCATCCGCCAGCTCAGCGCCGAAGGACTGATCGACATGATCCCGCATCGCGGCGCCTACGTTTCCATGCTGTCGCGCGCCGAGGTGCAGGAGTTCTTCGACATCCGCCTGCGGCTGGAGCCGTGGCTGTTGCGCCTGGCCGTGCAGCAGCATCAGACGCAGGATCTGGATCTGGCGAGCCAGGTGGTGGCGCAGATGGACACGGCCGAGCCTGAGCAATGGGGCCGCCTGAACTGGCAGCTGCATGAACTGCTGTACCGCTCGGCGCAACGTCCCGCCGCGCTGGCCATGGTGCGCGCGCTGCATGAAAAATCCGAACGCTATTTCCGCTTCCAGATCGTCAACGCGCCGATCCGCCAGCAAGCCCACGACGAGCACAGCGAACTGATCGCGCTCGCCCGGCAGGGGCGGGCCGAAGACGCCGAGGCCGCGCTGGAGCGGCACATCGGCGAAGCCGCCGAGCAGATACTCGCCATCGTCGACCATCTGCTGGATGCGTCGGCGCTGCAGGAACCTGCCTAGACGTCCAGCTCCAGCGTGCCGCAGCCGCGCGACACGCAGACCATCATGCTGCGGTTGGCGGCGCGTTCCTCGTCGCTGAGCACGTAGTCGCGGTGGTCGACCTTGCCGGACAGCACGCCGGCTTCGCAGCTGCGGCACAGGCCTTCCCGGCAAGAGTACGGCCAGGCGACGCCGGCCGCTTCCAGCACATCCAGCACCGACTTGTCCGCGGGCACTTCGTGGCAGCCGCCGCTGCGCGCGAGCCGCACGGCAAAGCTTGAACCGGGCTCGGCCGCAGCAGGCGCGCTGGCGGAAAAGCGCTCGAAATGCACGCGCGCCGCGGCGATTCCGCCGCGTTCGCAGGCCGTGGCCACGGCATCCATCAACGGCCCGGGGCCGCAGCAATAGACATGCAAGCCTGGTTCCCCCAGCGCGCCCAGATAGGCGTCGAGGTCGCAGCGCGCGCCGCCTTGTTCGCTGTCGACATGCAGCGTCACTCGTTCGCCGTGCAAGGCCAGTTCAGACAGGTAGGCTGCCGCGTCGCGGTCGCGCACGCAGTACAGCAGCCGCCAGGGCTCGCCGCGCCTGACGCTTGCATGGATCATGCTGAGGATGGGCGTGATGCCTATGCCGCCCGCGATGAAGACATGGCCGGCGGCCTGCGCATGCAGCCCGAACAATTGCCTGGGCTCGCCGATATCCACCAGGTCGCCCTCGCGCAGCTGTTCATGGATGTAGCGCGAACCGCCGCGCGTCGCGGCCGCCAGGCCGATGCCCAGCCGGTACACGCCCAGTTCCGCCGGGTCGCCGCAAAGGGAATACTGCCTGACCAGGCCATTGCCCAACGCCACATCCACATGCGCGCCGGCCTCGAAGGCCGGCAGCATGGCGCCGTCAGGACTGCGCAGCGTCAGGCCGAGCACGCCGCGCGCCTCGCGCACGATGCGGCTGATGACTAGCCGGCGCATTTCAGGCCACCGCCTGCGCAGGGCGCACGCCGGACGCGCCGGCTGCCTGCTGCTCTTCTTCGATGCGGCGCGCCACCACCCAGCGGAACTGGGACAGCGCGGCGTCGATGGACAGCGGCACCATCTTGAAGTCGGGCGCCAGGGACAGCGAGCGCTGCTGCGCGGTGATGATGTCGCGGTCTTCGTCGAAGGCATCCACCACACTCTGGTGGATGGAGGCAGTGACCTCGGGCCGGTCGATCGAGAAGTTGTGCGGATGCGCGAAGAAGTAGTGCGTCGAGGTTTCGGTTTCGGGCGTCAGGGCCTGGCAGCCGCGGAATTCGATCGCGCCGGCGCGGTTTCCTTCTTGTGCGCCGTCTCCGGCCGGGGCCATGCCCGAGTCCATCAGCAGAATGCCGGGCAGGGTGAAGTTGTAGATGTTCCAGCGGTCCACCAGGCCTGGCCATTCGCGGACTTTCTTGGCAAAGGCCGGCGCTTCGGTATTGAGCGTCCAGCGCGTGATGCGCACGCCGTCGGGCAGCCGGTCGACCTTGGGCGAGACCGAGGCATAGTCCTCGCTGCCGCCCAGCGTGGTCGGGTGTACGAAGGGCAGGTGGGAGAAGTCCAGCAGGTTGTCTGCGATCAGCAGATAGTTGACGTCATAGTGGATATAGCCGTCCAGGCTGCGCCAATCGGGATGATCCAGCCATTGGGTGTCGGGGATGAGGGCCGGATCCGCGCGTTCCGGATCGCCCATCCAGATCCAGATCCAGCGGTGCCGCTCCACCACGGGAAAGGTCCGCACCCGGGCCTGAGGCGGAATGCGCGCCTGCGCCGGGGCCTCGACACAGGCGCCGCTGGGATCGAACTTCAGGCCGTGGTACATGCAGCGCACGCAGTCGCCTTCGCGCCGTCCCACTGACAAGGGCGCGCCGCGATGGCAGCAGCGGTCTTCCAGCGCCACCAGCCGGCCGGCGCCGTCGCGGTACATCAGCACGGGCACGCCGGTGATGGTACGAGAGAACAGGCCGTCGGCGCTGACTTCCTGGTCCCAGGCGGCGACGTACCAGGTGTTTTTGATGAACATGGATGAGCTCCTTGGTTTACTTGACGTAGCGCCAGGCGCCGTCCTTGATCTGCACCATGACAGCGGCGCGTTCGTCATAGCCCACGTGGTCGGAGGGCGACATGGTGGACACGCCTTGCGAAGTCACGGCGTCGCGGGTGGCTTCCAGCGCGTCGCGCAGGCCCGCCCTGAATTCCGGCGTGCCCGGCCTGGCCTTGGGCAAGGTGGTCTTCAGCGCCTGTTGCAGCACGATCCCGGCATCCCAGGCGTTGGCCGCGAACACCGACATGGAATCCTTGCCGTGGGCGGCTTCGTAGCGCTGCGTCAGGTCCATGGCGACCGCGCGTATCGGGTTGGCCTGGTCCAGCTGGCTGGCGACCACGACCGGGCCCACGGCGAACAAGGCGCCCTCGGCGTCCTTGCCGGCGATGCGCAGGAACTCGCGGTTGGCGATGCCGTAGGTCTGGTAGATGCGGCCGGCATAGCCGCGCTCGCGCAGGGACTTCTGCGGCAGCGCCCCGGGCGTGCCGGACGCCGCCACGATGACCGCGTCCGGCCTGGCGGCCAGCAGCTTCAGGGTCTGCGCCGTGACGCTGGTGTCCGTTTTCACGTAGCGCTCGGTGGCAACCAGCTTGATGCCGGCGCGCTGCGCCTGCGCGGAAACTTCGGCCAACCAGCTGTCGCCGTAGGCGTCCGCAAAGCCGATGTAGCCCAGCGTCTTCACGCCGGCGGCCTGCATGTGCGCGACGGTGCTGGCGACCATCAGGTTTTCGTTCTGCACCACCTTGAACACCCAGTGGCGCTGCGCGTCCATCGGCTCGACCAGCTTGGCCCCGGCCGCCAGGCTCATCAGCGGCACTTTCTTCTCCTGGGCGATAGGCAGCAGGGTCAGGGTGGCGGGGGTGACGGACGTACCCAGCACCACGTCCACGTTATGCTCGTCGACCAGCCTGCGGAAGGCGCGGGCGGCGCCGGTGGCGTCCGAGGCATCGTCCAGCACGATGTAGCGCACCGCCTCGCCCGCGATCTCGCGCGGCAGCAGGTCTATCGCGTTCTTGGCCGGGCCACCCAGCGATGCGGCCGGGCCGGTGAGCGACAGGATGACGCCGACGCCGACATCGGCCGAAGCGGCGTTACAGGACAGCAGGGCGCACGAAACCAGCACCGCGCGCACGGGGTGTAGAAGGGGCTTCAAGATGTTGTCTCCTTGTGGAAACGCCGGTCTGCGCGGCGTTTGACAAGACGATAGATAGCGGCGGAATATGCGTCAATGTCAT
Organism: Achromobacter aegrifaciens; assembly: GCF_902859735.1. GTDB lineage: Bacteria > Pseudomonadota > Gammaproteobacteria > Burkholderiales > Burkholderiaceae_B > Achromobacter > Achromobacter aegrifaciens. The sequence continues at coordinate 295,555 of NZ_CADIJY010000002.1, forward strand.
GAGCATGATTCTGGAAATGCACGCTATGCATAACGAGAAACTGGACCTCAACCTGCTCGCCGTCTTCGACAGCCTGCTGCGCGAGCGCAGCGTGACCCGCGCCGGCGAGCAGCTCGGCCTGTCGCAAAGCGCCATGAGCCACGCCGTGAACCGCTTGCGCGCGTTCTTCGACGATCCGCTGTTCGTGAAGACCGGCCAGGGCATGCAGCCCACGCCCAAGTCCGAGAGCCTGGCGCCCACCATCCTGGCGCTGATGGCGACCATACGCGGCCAGGTGCTGTCGCAAGCGCAGTTCGATCCGGCCTCGGCGATGCGCGTGTTCACCCTGTGCATGACGGACATGGGCGAACTGGTGTTCCTGCCGCCGCTGATCAAGCGCTTGCGCGAACTGGCGCCGCATTGCACCCTGCGCACGCGCCAGGTGCCGCTGCAGCAGGTCGAGCCGCTGCTGGCGTCCGGCGAGGTGGATCTGGTGCTGGGATCGCTGCGGGCTGCGCCCCAGGGCCTGTTTCAGCAGCAGCTCTTCATGCACCGCTTCGTGACGCTGGTGAGCGTGAAGAACCAGGAGGTGGGCGACGAGCTGACCCTGGAACAATTCCAGCGCATGCCGCAGATCGTGGTGACCTTGGCCGGACGCTCGTCTGAAGCCTATGACAGCGCACTGGAGGAGCAGGGCGTCAAGCGCAACATTTTCCTGTCCACGCCGCACTTCCTGGTGGTGCCGCTATTGCTGGACCAGCACCCGGATCTCATCGCCACGGTGCCGCAGGAGTTGGGCAATGTGTTCGGCGGCTACGGCGTGGTCAAGGTGCTGGAGCCGCCGCTGCCGCTGCCGTCCTTCGCGCTGCGCCAGCATTGGCATCCGCGCTTTCACCAGGATCCGGCGATCATCTGGCTGCGGGAACTGGTGAAGGATACGTTCGATGGGTATCCGTGGGAGGCCATGCCTGCCGCAGCCCGGAAGGCATGAGCCGCCGCGCCGCCCTCAATTGATCTTGATATTGCGTTCCTTCACCAGCGTCTTCCACTGCGCGGTCTCGCGCGCCAGGTGGTCGCGCAGTTCGTCCGGCGTGCCGCCAATGGGCTCGGCGCCGATGGAGTCCAGCGTGGCGCGCACCTTGGCGTCGTTCAATGCGGCACGCATGGCGGCGTTCAGTTTCGCGACCACGTCGGGCGGCGCGCCGGCGGGGGCGAAGGCCGCGAACCAGGGCATCAGTTCATAGCCGGGCAGGCCGCTTTCGGCCACGGTAGGCACGTCGGGCAGGGCGGCCGAACGCTTGCTGGTCGTTACCGCCAGCGCGCGCAGCTTGCCGGCTTCGATGTGCGGCTTGGCGGAGGTGATGCTGTCGAACATGTAATCCACCTGTCCGCCCAGCAGGTCGGCGACGGCAGGGCCGCTGCCCTTGTAGGGCACGTGCAGCATGTCCACCTGGGCCATGGACAGGAACAGCTCGCCCGCCAGATGGATGGACGTGCCCACGCCGGCCGAGGCGTATGTGTAATGGTTGGGTTGCGCCTTGGCCTTGGCGATCACGTCCTGCACGTTGGTGGCGCCGGTGCGTGCGGGATTGGTGACCAGCACGTTGGGCACCACGGCCAGCAGCGAGATCGGGGCGAAGTCCTTGACCGGGTCGTAGTTCAGGTCCGTGTACAGCGCCGGGTTGACGGCCATGCCGTTGGCGACGATCAGGATGGTGTAGCCGTCCGGCTTGGCGCGGGCCACGCTGGCCGCGCCGATGTTGCCGCCCGCGCCTGCGCGGTTTTCCACGATGAAGGTGGTGTTGAGCTGCTTGCCCATGGATTCGCCCAGGGTGCGCGCGATGCTGTCCATCGCGCCGCCGGGCGGGAAGGGCACGATCCATTTGACCGGGTGATCCGGGTAGGTTTGCGCCAGGGCGGCGGACGAGCCCCCCAGCAGCGCCAGGCCCACACAGGCCCGGGCGAGTCGTTGGAATGCAGAGCGCAAGCGCATGATGGTCTCCGTATTGCTGGAATTATTGTGTCGCTGCGCGCCGGCGGTCCGCAGATCACGGGAAGATGTTCCCGCGATTCATACTTTCCATGATCAGGTTCGTGCGATAGCTCAGTATGGCTTGCGTTTTCCCTGCGAGTCCAAGACTATATGGGTTCCGATTAATACCTTTATGGTATGTGTAAGACCACGCGATGCAATTGAGGCAACTGCGTTATTTCCAGGCCGTGGCAGAGGAGGGCAGCTTCACCCGCGCGGCCGCGCGGCTGCACATGGCCCAGCCCCCGCTCAGCCGCCAGATCCGTCTGTTCGAGGAAGAACTCGGCGTGCAGCTGTTCGAGCGCACCACGCGCGCGCTGCGCCTGACGGAAGCGGGCCGCTTCCTGCTGGAACAATCGCGCCTGCTGACTGCGCGCCTGGAAGAAGTGCTGGAAGGCACGCGGCGGCTGGGGCAGACCCAGCGGCGCTGGTTCGGCATAGGCTTCGTGCCGTCCTCTCTTTACGGTTTCGTGCCGGAGCTGATCCGGCAACTGCGCAACGCGGACCCGCTGGTCGAAGTGGGGCTCACGGAAATGACCACCTTGCCGCAGCTGGAGGCGCTCAAGGCCGGCCGCATCGATCTGGGCATCGGCCGCATCCTGTTCGACGATCCCGCCATCGAGCGGCGGGTGCTCATGACTGAAGCGCTGATGGCTGCGGTGCCGCTGGGCCATCCCATTGCGCGGCTGCGGCGGGTATCCGTCGAACGCCTGGCGCGCGAACCCTTCGTGCTGTATCCGGCGCGGCCAAGGCCGAATTTCTCCGACCATGTGCTGGGCCTGTTCCGCGCGGCGGGGCACGCGCCGCAGGTGGTGCAGGAAGCCAACGAACTGCAGACCGCCATTGGCCTGGTGGCGGCGGGGCTGGGCGTGACGGTGGTACCGGCGTCGGTGCAGCGCTTGCAGCGGCAGGACGTGGCGCATGTGGCGATAGACGCCGATACTTTTGTGTCGCCCGTGATCGTCAGCTATCGCAAGGACGACACGTCGGCGTTCCTGGCGCGGGCATTGGGGCTGGCGCAGGCGCTGGCCGGTTAGCACCTGAGGAAACATGACCATGCCGGATCAGGCCGCAAAATCCCTCTCCCTCAGGCAATTGGAACTGCTGCTGGCGCTGGCCTCCGCCGACAGCATCGCGGGCGCCGGCGCCCGGCTGGGGATGACGCCCTCGGCCACCAGCCACGCCCTGCGCACGCTGGAGGCCACGCTGGGAGCGCCCTTGCTCGACCGCAATGCATCGGGGGTGCATCTCACCTATGCGGGACAGCAGATTCTGCCGCATGTCAGGGACGTGTTCGCGTCCCTGCAGATCGTGCGCGCGACGGCGAACGCCAGCGCGGGCCTGCGCTCGGGCCTGTTGAATCTGGGTTCGCTGGGGGCGAGCTCCTCCTTGAACATCCTGCCGCAACTGCTTGAGATGTTCAAAGCCCGCTATCCGGGCGTCGACGTGTTCGTTACCGAGAAGCCGGACCCGGAATTGGAGCGCGCGCTGGTCGAACGCCGCATCGAGATCGGCGTGGTGGCCTTGCCCAAGCCGGATTTCGACACGCTGCCGCTCGTTACCGATGAGCTGATGGTGGTGCTTCCGGCTGGCCACCCGCTGGCCGAGCGCAAGACCATCGCGGTGAAGGACCTGATCGACTATCCGCTGATCATGACGCGCGCCGGTTCGCAGCCTGTCATTACGCGCATGTTCGAGCGAGCCGGCGCCAAGCCGCACATCGCGCACGACCTCTCGCAGATCATGTCCATCCTGGAGTTCGTCAGGCGCGGGCAGGGCATCTCCGTGCTGGCGTCGCTGGTGCTGCCGCAGGCTTACGACGGGCTGGTCTACCGCAAGATCAGTCCCGCCTCCAAGCGCAGGATCGGCTTGGCCTGCCTCAATGAACGCAAGCTGTCGCCAGCTGCGCACGCCTTCTGGGCCATGGTCAGGGAGGCCGCGCCCAAGCTGAAGTTTCCGGTCAAGTAAAGCCGCGCGTCAGCCGTCCTGCTTGGCGCGAAGGCTGCCCTTCATATTGAAAAAAAACTCAATTGAAGGTGAAGATTGCGAATTTTAGACTGCATCGATCGACTCTGATGGAGAAGGCGTATGCAGTCAGTGGGAGCTTCCGCGCTCAGCGGCGTGCGTGTCGTGGACCTCTCTCGCATCCTGGCGGGCCCGAGCGCGACGCAGCTGCTGGGCGACCTGGGCGCGGACGTGGTCAAGGTGGAAAAGCCGGAGGAAGGCGATGACACCCGGAAATGGGGGCCGCCCTACATCAATGACCAGGACGGCCGCGCGACCGCCGAAAGCGCCTACTACCTGAGCGCCAACCGCAACAAGCGGTCGATCGCGCTGGATATCGCCACCGAGGCCGGCCGGGACGCGCTGCATCAGTTGCTGGACCATGCCGACGTGCTGGTCGAGAACTATAAGGTCGGCGGCCTGGCCAAGCATGGGCTGGATTATGAACAGCTCAAGAGCAGATACCCGCGCCTGGTCTATTGCTCCATCACCGGATTCGGGCAGACGGGTCCGTACGCCAAGCGCGCGGGCTACGACTTTTTGATCCAGGGCATGGGCGGCATCATGAGCCTTACCGGCGAGCCGCAGGGCACGCCCATGAAGGTGGGCGTGGGCATCGCCGACGTCATGACCGGCATGTATGCCGCCGTCGGCATCCTGGCTGCGCTGCGCCACCGCGACCTGACCGGTCAGGGGCAGCACATCGACATCTCGCTGCTGGACAGCCAGATCGCCTGGCTGGTGAACGCTGGAACCAACTACCTGGCACAGCAGGAGTTGCCCGCGCGCCTGGGCAACGGCCACCCGAACATCGTGCCTTACCAGGTATTCGACGCGGCGGACGGTCCCATGATTCTTGCCGTCGGCAACGATGCGCAGTTCCGGCGTTTTTGCGAGGTTGCAGGCCTGGCCGGGCTGGCGGACGACGAGCGCTACGCCTCCAATGCGGCCCGCGTCGCCCACCGCGCCGAACTTTGCCAACGGGTACAGGACGCGCTGGCCCTGCGCTCCAGGAAAACCTGGCTGGAACAGCTGGAAGCCGTGGGCGTGCCTTGCGGCCCCGTCAACGATTTGCGCGATGTGTTCAACGACCCGCACGTCCAGGCCCGCGGCGCGCAGTTGCGCATGCCCTGCGCGTGGGCGCAAGGCGGCGAGCTCAACCTGTTGGCGAACCCGCTCAAGCTTTCCGCCACGCCGGTGTCGTATCGCAGGCCGCCGCCGCGCCTGAACGAGCATGCGCAGCAGATCCTGCGCGATTGGACGGCGGGCTGACATCACACATCTTAGACAACACCGCTGCGACGACGGCGGATACAAGAGGAGAGAGGCATGGATAGGAGACAGTTGTTGGCGCTGGCCGCATTGACACCCTTGAGCCGCGCATTCGCGCAGGGCAAGTACCCGTCGCAGAGCATCAGGCTGGTCGCGCCCTATGCACCGGGCGGAACCGTGGACATCCTGTCGCGGCAGCTGGCCGAGCCGATGCGCGCCAGCCTGGCCCAGTCGGTCATCGTGGAAAACCGCGGCGGCGCCGGCGGCACGCTGGGCGCTGACGCCGTGGCCAAGGCCCGACCCGACGGCTACGCAATCCTGTTCGGGGCGGTGCATCACGCGATCGCCCAGTCCGTGTATCCGAAGCTGGGATACGACATCCGCGAGATGACGGCGGTGGGCTTTCTGGGGCGCGTCAACCATGCGCTGATCGTCAACAAGGATCTGCCCGCGCAGAATGTGCAGGAGCTGGTGGCGCTGCTGAAGGCCAAGCCGGACAAGTACAGCTATGCCACGCCGGGCGCGGGCACCATGCAGCACCTAATGGCCGAATATTTCAAGAACGTCACGGGCACCCAGATGATGCACGTGCCATATCGCGGTTCCGCGCCGGCGATCGTGGACATCATTGCCGGGAACGTCCACATGATGTTCGAAACCATGCCTTCGGCCATCCAGCACATCCGGGCGGGCAGCGTGCGCGCCATCGCGGTGACGTCGAAGGTCCGTTCACCCAGCTTGCCCGATGTGCCCACGGCGGCGGAGAGCGGCGCGGCCAATTACGACGCGACCAGCTGGTACGGCATCTATGCGCCGCCGTCCACGCCCGCAGACGTGGTGCGCGTGCTCAATGCGGCGGTCAACGCGGCATTCGCCGACCCGGCTTTCGTGCAGCGGTGGATCGCACTGGGCGCGGATGCGGGCGGCGGCACGCCGCAGGAGCTGGCCGCGCTGACGCGCAGCGAAGTCGAGCGCTGGGCCGAGGTGGCGCGGCGCGCGGATATCAAGGTGGGTTGATGCCGGCGGCCCTGGCGGCCCGGCCGGAGTTTTGCACGTAGCAAGGATGAACCATGACTGAACTTACCCAAGAGCAATTGGCGCTGCAGCAGCGCGCGCGCGAACTGGCGCAGACCGTATTCAAACCGACAGCCGCAGCCACCGACCAATCCGAGCAGTATCCCTGGGACAACGTCCGTCAACTGCGCGAAAACGGCTTCATGGGCATGACGATCCCGCGCGAGTACGGTGGGCGGGGCCTAAGCTATCTAGATACAGTCCTGGTCGTGGAGGAAATGGCCAAGGCTTGCGCCACCATGGGGCGCATCACCGTCGAAGCCAACATGGGCGCGATCGGCGCCATCATGCAGTACGGCACCCATGAACAGAAGGCGCTGGCCGCCGAGTGTGTATTGGCTGGCGACAAGCCCGCCATCTGCATCTCGGAACCCCAGGCCGGCAGCGCGGCCAGCGAAATGGGCACTTGCGCAGTCCGTCAGGGCGATGACTACCTCATCAACGGCGAGAAATACTGGATCACCGGGGGCGGGGTGTCGCGCCTGCACCTGATCTTTGCGCGCGTGTTCGACGACGGCGCGGATCTGGGCATAGGCGCCTTCATCCACGTGCGCGAACCGGACGCCGCGGACGATGGCCTGGAGATCGCCAAGCGCTCCTACGCCATGGGCGTGCGGGGCATACCCGAGACCTACATCGCGTTCCGGGATCTCAAGGTGCACAAGTCCATGCTGGTGGTTCCGCCGGAGGGGTTGAAGCGCGGCTTTGCCGGGCTGATGCAAGCCTACAACGCCCAGCGCGTGGGCGCGGGCACCGTGGCGTTGGGCATCGCGCAGGGCGCCTTTGAAGAAGCCGTCGACTACGTCAAGCAGCGCCAGCAGTTCGGCCGGCCGATAGCGGAGTTCCAGGGCTTGCAGTGGATGGTCGCCGACATGGCCATCCAGTTGAATGCGGCGCGGCACATGCTGCATGCGGCCGCAAGCAGCGGCACGGCGCGGACCTTTGGCTTTCCGGACCTGTCGCTGGCCGCGCAGGCCAAGATCTACGCGGCCGAAACGGCGCAGCGCGTAACCAACGACGCCTTGCAGCTGCATGGATCGTCCGGCTATGGACGCGACCTGCCGATGGAACGCCATGTGCGCGATGCGCGCATGTTCACCATCGCGGGCGGCACCGCGCAGATCCTGCGCACCCAGGTCGCTTCCGCCGTGCTTGGGATGAAGCTGCCGCAGACGCGGGATGGGTATATCCGCGGGAAGTGATGCTTGACGACGAATTCCGCTGCGCGTAGCATCTTTTGAACCGATCGGTATAAAAGGAGCTCGGCGATGGAATTCCAAGGCAAGGTTGCGCTGGTCACCGGGGGCACGCGTGGCATCGGCGCCGCTATCGTTCGCAGGTTCGCGGAACGGGGCGCCGATGTCGCCTTCACCTATGCCAGGTCGGATCAGACCGCGAAAGACTACGCCCAGGAACTTGGCGCAATCGGCGCCAGGGTCCTGGCCATCAGGGCGGACAGCCGCGATCCGGCCGCCGTCCGGACGGCGGTGGAGCAGACTGCCGGGAAACTGGGCAGGCTGGACATACTGGTCAATAGCGCCGGCGTGTTCCCCGTCGGGCCTGTCGAGGACGCCACGCTCGAGGAAATCGACGACACCCTGGCGATCCACGCCAAGGCGGTATTCGTGGCCTCGCAGGCCGCGCTGGCTCATATGGGGACCGGCGGACGCATCATTTCCATCGGCTCCTGCTTCGCGCAACGCGTGCCTTATGGGGGCGTGACGCTCTACGCGATGAGCAAGTCGGCGCTCATCGGATTCACCAAGGGCCTGGCTCGGGAGGTCGGCGGCCGCGGCATCACGGTCAACATCGTCGATCCGGGATCGACTGACACCGATATGAATCCTGCCGATGGTCCGGCGGTAGCCGCCGAGTTGGAACTCATGGCGGTCAAACGCTACGCCGAACCCGAGGAAATTGCCGCAGCCGTGGCTTATCTTGCGGGGGCCGAGAGCCAATTCATCACCGGCGCGTCGCTCGCCATCGATGGCGGCTTCACCGCCTAGGGCTGCGGGAAGTCCAACAGAAATGGGGATTCAGATGGCATGGGGTTTCCTGGTTCTGGCCGGCATGCTTGAAATCGTCTGGGCATTGGCACTGAAGCAGGCCGACGGATTGACGAGGTTTTGGCCAAGCCTGATCGGCATAAGCGTCGCCATGCTGAGTCTTGTCCTGCTGGCCTTGGCCCTGAAGCATCTGCCGGTGGGCACCGCTTACGCCATCTGGGTGGGCATAGGCGCTTTCGGCGTGGCGGTTTTCGGCACATTGGTGCGCTCGGCGAGCACATGTCATCGGCCAAGCTGTTGTTCCTGGGCTTGATAGGCATAGGCGTGGCGGGCCTGCGGATAATTGAAACGTGAATTCTGGCAATCAAGCTAAACCGGCCACCGCGCCGAAAATCGGGCGTCCGAAGGCGTTCGACAAGGACTGGGCCTTGCTGGCGGCCATGCGTACCTTCTGGGCGCAAGGTTATGAAGGCACCTCGATCCAGGATCTGGTCAGCGCCACGGGCGTCAACAAGCCCAGCCTCTATGCGACCTTTGGCTGCAAGGAGGAAATCTTCCGGCAGGCCGTCGAACTTTACGACCGCGTCGAAGGGCGAGCGACGTCGCAGAGCCTCAGCGCAGCTCGGACGGCCCGCGAGGCCGTCGAAACCATGCTGCGATCGAACGCGCGCGCCTATGCGGTCAACGAGGGCCCGCGTGGGTGCATGATCGTGTTGTCATCGCTGCTGGGCGCGCCTGAGAACGAGAGCGTGCGTGCGTTTCTTGCCGCAAATCGGGAGGAAGGAGAATCGACGCTGAGGGAACGGCTTGCGCAAGGCATTGCGGAGGGCGACCTTGCGCCGTCCGCCGATGTCCGGCAGCTTGCCGCCTTCTACACGACCGTGCTTGAAGGCCTGTCGATCCAGGCCCGCGATGGCGCGGGCGCGAAAAAGCTCAACATGATCATTGATGCCGCGATGCTTGCGTGGCCGGCCGGTTGACATTGCCGGCGCAGCTCGTCGCAGCGCTTGCGGGCCAGCTTAGGGCGGGACCACCATCCAGGCGACGATCCGCCGCACGACAGGCAGCAGCAGCAAGAGGCTGGGAAAAGCCACTATCCACGAGGCTCCCCAGGCGCTGGGCCAGTTGAGGACAAAGTCGGGACCCACGCCCACGCTCGCGGCGGTCGCCACCGCTGAAACGATGGCCGACATGAACACGGAAAGAACCAGCGGCATCAGAACGGGGGCATAGTGCCGCGGGAGCTTTTTCAGGGTGGGGCTTGATGAATGGTCAGCCATCTCAATACTCCTTGCCGCCGCGCGCCGCTTGTTTCTCGGCCACCAGGTCCTTGACGTACTCGCGCAGTGAACGCGGATCCCGTCCGAGTGCAGCCTTCAGCACAAGACTGTTTCCTCCAAGCCCGCAGGCCCGGTAGTGATCGAAGACTTTGGACAGAAGAAGCAACTGCTGTTCGCCATAAGGCAGGCGCGCGTCTTGCGCCCACGCGTTGAAACCGGGCTCCAATGCAGTGACCGGAGATCCCAGCTCCTCGGCCAGGGCCATCACGATGTCCATGCGGCTGTACATGCCGGCGCATAGCTCCAAGGTCGCGTAGGCCAGCCTGTCCTCGGTCAGCGCGATCGCGGCAACCTCAGCCACATCGCGATAGTCCACGCGGGCGATTCTCGTGTCTTTGGGAAAGGGTTCGCTGAAGCGGGAATGGTCGCGGATCGACGGCCAGGCCAAACCGATGTTCTGCATGAAGTTCGCGGGATGCAGGATTGTGTATTCCAGTCCCGACGAGTAGAGCGCGTCCTCCACCGGGATCTTGCTGGCGTGATTGGCCAGTCGCACGTTCGTTGGCTGGATGACCGATGAAAAGACGAACTTCCTCACGCCGCTGCGCTTGGCCGCGTCGACCAGGGCAACGCCCATGGGCGCTTCGTCTGCGGTGAACGCGGGGCCGATATGAAAGACGCCGTCCACGCCTTGCGTTGCGGCTGCGAGGCTGTCGACGTCGCGGAGGTCACCGATGGCGGTCTCGGTCGCTCCCAGCGAGCGGGCCTGAGCGGCGCGTGTTTCGTCGCGGACGAGCGCCCGGACCGCGACCTTGCGCCGCTGCAATTCAGGAACGACCAGGCCGGCGAATTTGCCGGTGGCTCCTACGACCAAAACCGTGGGCTGAGTGCTGTTCACAGGGTTTCTCCTTCGCATGCATGTGGGTACGAAGGCAGTGTATTTTCTGCCGATTAGTGGAACAATACTTGTGAAATATGAATGTGAATCACGTTATAAGAGATAAATAATGAGCCGCCTGGAAGACCTGGAAGCGTTCATCCACATCGCTGAAACGGGAAGTCTGACGAAAGCCGCGCGCCATCTCAGCCGCTCGCTACAGGCCGTCAGCCGTTCTCTTGCCGCGCTGGAAGAGGACGTCGGCGTGCAACTGGTCCATCGCACTACGCGGCATTGCTCTCTCAGCGAAGCGGGCGAGGCGTTCTTCCGGCGGGTCAAACCGGCGATGGAGGAAATAGGCGAGGCCCGGCTGGAGGTTGCAGACCGCCGAGCCGCGCCGTCGGGCATATTGCGTGTCGGCGCGCCGGTACTGTTCGGGCCGGACTTCCTGGTTCCGATCATCGCGCAGTACATGCGCGCATACCCGCAGATGGAAGTCGATCTGCAATTGACGGATACCTTTGTCGACCTGTCCGCCGCAGGCCTCGATCTGGTCGTGCGCATCGCAGACCTGCCGGATTCCGGCTTGCAGGGAAGACGATTGGGAGCCTTGCGCAGAGTCGTATTCGGATCGCCTTCCTATTTCGAACAGTATGGCCGTCCCGCGCATCCTTCGGACCTGCGGCAGCACGCCTGCATTGTCAGGACTCTCGATCAACGCTCGGGGCAGTGGGCCTTTGAGATAGACGGCAAGCGGCGCAGCGTCGGGGTGCGGGGTCCGTTCCGGACCAACACGATGGCGGCGATCTATTCCGCGGTCAGCGCCGGACTCGGCATCGGTTATTCGCCGCTATGGCAGATCAGGCACCTGCTGGATGCGGGGCAGGTGGAGGTCATACTCGAAGCGTTCGAGTCCAAGCCTGTGCCCATACACGTGCTTTGGCAGGAGCACAGGCTTCCGCCTGCCAAGGTGCGGGCTTTTATTGATTATCTGGCGGCTGGGCTGAAGCTCGATCGGTTCTAGGGGCGCCGCGGGAGTCTGCGGGCGAGGGCGCCGCTACTATCCCAAGCGCGGCACGGTAGACTAAGAATCCTCGTATCCTGATGCGCACTTTCGCTCCAAGGAGGATCATCATGCCGGTATTTCAGATCAAGCACTTGGACCATGTCGTGCTCAGGGTTCAGGACCTGACGCGTAGCGTGGACTTCTATACGAAAGTACTGGGCTGCGAGATCAAGAAGAAGAACGATGAGTACGCAATGATCCATCTGAGCGCCGGCGGTTCCATGATCGATCTGGTCGATGTGCAGGGGCCTCTGGGCGCCGCGGGCGGGGCAGCGCCAGGGAAAGATCGGCACAACCTGGACCACTTTTGCCTGCGGGTCGATCCATTCGATGAAACGGCCATCCTCGAGCATCTGCGAACTTTCGGCATTACGGCGGACAAGGCCGTGATGCGATATGGCGCGGAAGGCGAGGGACTTTCGATCTATTGCTTCGATCCCGACGGCAATCAGATCGAACTGAAGGGGCCTGCGATCTAGGGCTGGCGCAGGTTGGATCTCTGTATTAGGTCAACGCACCGGCAGCAGATATCTCAAGGCCTGCATAAAGCCACGCGGCGCCACGGTGAGATGGTCCTCGTCATTCAGGACCACGGACTTTAGTTTCAAACCTGGATATTTCCGGCTTTGCAGCGCCGCCTCCAGCGCCCGGTTGTCGGCGACCATGTCCACCGTCTGGTTGTAGCGCCGGTCGCCTTTGCGCAGGGCTTCGTAGGCGCCAACATAAAGAAAGACATTCGCCGTCAGGTCCCGATGCTGCTGGGCATGGCCCGCTTCCAGCTTCAAGGCATGCCTTTTGTCGTACCAGAGGGACGGGCTGCCGAGGACATAGCCGTTGAACATGCCGGGCTCGGTGAACAGGATCTGCGTCCCCAGCAGCGCCCCATAGGAGTGGCCGAGAAAGAGGGCTCTGGCCGGGTCGGTCCGGTAGCGGGCGGTGATGTAAGGCTTTACCTGATCGCGCAGATACGCTTGATAGGCCCGCGCCTGACCATGGACCGCATTGGCCGGCGCGGTGCTTGGGCCGTTCGGTGTAGGCGTGTAGTCGCGCTGGCGGCTGACTCCGCCATCCTCGCCTTTGCCATATGACAGGCCGACAAGAATGAACTCCTCGATCCGCGGTCCTTCCACGTTCAGGCGGCGCGCCAACTGCCGGATGATAGGGAAGGCATAGTCGGCATCGGTAACATAAAGCACGGGGTAGCGCCGTTGCGGCTGCTTCGCATAGGACGGCGGCAAGGCGACGTAGACCTGATAGCCGCGGCCCGACACGGGATCGGGCACGTCCCAGACTTCGCTATCGGCCATTTCGTATGGGCGACCCTCGCCAGATTGCATCTTGGGCGTCGATTGGGCCTGGGCTTGCGTCGGGCCGCCATGTAGGCCGAAGCTGACGAGGAGGGCAATCAACAGGGCATTCAGAAGGCGTCGTTGCATGGGGGAAGGCTCGGCAGCCTGCAAGTTTGAGCACATGAAGTGGGCGGAATTGTAGACTGGCACCATAATCCCGGTCCGTTGCCGCCAGCAGACGTGACGAGTTCCTCAAACTTGCTGCCAGGAAGATCGCCCTGCAAATGCGCCGCGGCGACGGCGTTCGTACCTCAAGGAGCAAAATCATGGCCACAACCCTGCGCGCAATCCGTTCAGACATCACGAAGCTCGAGGTGGACGCCATCGTGAATGCCGCGAACTCCTCATTGCTGGGCGGCGGCGGCGTCGATGGCGCCATCCATCGCGCGGCGGGCCCGGATCTAGTGCATGAATGCAGATTGCTGGGCGGTTGCAAGACGGGGGACGCGAAGGTGACCAAGGCCTATCGCCTGTCCGCTCAATACATCATTCATACGGTGGGGCCGGTGTGGCGGGGCGGGGACGGCGGAGAACCGGCGCTGCTGGCCAGCTGTTATCGCCGATGCATCGAGCTGGCGCAAGAAAGAGCGGTCAAGTCGATTGCGTTCCCCAGCATCAGCACGGGGATATATGGGTACCCCATTGAATTGGCGGCGGAGATTGCCGTCAAGACCGTGCGTGAAAGCCTCGCTGGGGATTCTTCCGTCCAAGAGGTGATTTTCTGCTGCTTTTCTCCGGAAGACCTTCTTCAGTATGAGCGCGTCTTGAATCGGCCGACTGTTTAGCCAGCCGATTCCATCCAATGTCTTCCATTCACTCCGGCCTCACCACGTGTATTTCACGCCGATACGGCCCACGTACTGATGGTAGTCTTGCGCGCCCCAGCTGCCGGAAGCATTGACCCATCCTGTCCAACCCTTGGTGAAGTTGGCATGCACGCCCAGCTTCAGTTCATACCGGTCCTTGGGATAAAGGTCTCCGATGGGTAATTGATTGAAAGACACGGAACTGTCGACGTTGCTGTGCCACCAGTTCACGGTTGCGAAGGGTTGGGCCTTGCGGTTGTTGCCAAGGTCAAACGTGGTGAAGGTGCGTACCCCAAGGCGGGTAATGGTCCCGTTCGAATCGGCGCGGTCTACCCGGGTGCCGTTCTGTTCGGTGATGCTGTCGGTGTTGCTGTCGACATAGATGATTTGAGCCTGTGGTTCCAGCGTCCAGTTTTCCCGTAGCTTGAATGCGTAGCCGGCCTCCGCCGATATCGCCCAAGCTTGCGAGTCGTAGTCCACGCGCGGCAGTTCGGCGCCTTGCACCCGGTTGTTGAACCAGCCGTATTGGAACCAGGTGTCCACGTAGGCGCCCAGCTTGGTCTCGTCGTTTTGAAACCATGTGCCGTACACGCCTGCGCTATAGCCGTTGACGCGGCCCTTTGCCTTGTAGGGGTTGCCGTCGGCGCGGGCAGTGCTGTCTGCAGTGCCGTATCCGAGCATGGCTCCGAGGTGCAGGCGATCGGTCTCTGAAAAGAGCTTCCATTGCGCAAGATCGCCGCCGCCCTGCAACAGGAAAAGGTCGGTGCTGACGTCAAAATTGCCGTCACGGCTGTGGCTTCCTTCCCATTTTCCGGAGGTGCGCAGCCAGATCGAATTGCGCTTGCTGCCATCGACTGCGAACGGTTGCGATTCGATGAATTGAGGTTCACCCAAACGGTCGTGCATGCTCTGCACGAACATCTGCCCGACCAGGCGTTGGTTGGCGAGGTAAGCCGCGACTTCGGGCCGATATAGGGGCTCGGGCTCGGGCTCTGGGTCGGGCGGCGGAGGCGGCGGCGGCGGGGGAGGCGGCGGCGGTGGAGGAGGCGGCGGTGGAGGAGGAGGCGGCGGTGGAGGAGGCGGCGGTGGAGGAGGCGGCGGGGGCGGTGGCGCTTCCTTTTCAGACCGCAAGTACCAGCTCTGATCGGTCGGCGCTGCGGCGCTTCCCTGATAGAGCCGATACTCGTAGGGGCCGGCCACTGCTCGGCCGGACAGCGCGAACGCACCCGCGCCGGATACGCCGCCGTTGACCACTTCGACCACTTGAATCCCGCTTGCCGTCGTCAACGCGCCGGGGCCGCCAGTGTTCTTTATGCGTAGTTGCGATGTGCCAGTGGCGCTGCCGCCATTGACGATGAGCTTGTCCGACGGGGAACTGTCATCTCCCAGGTAGGTATTGAGCGCGATGGTGCCGTTTCCGCCGTAGTTGCGCGTCGTGACGGTCTTGTAGCTGCCTGCTTGCGGGGCCGTGAAGTCGATGAGGCTGTCGGTATTGACCAGGTTGGTGAGGTTGGAGTTTCCCGTCACCTGCCAGGTGCTGTCATTGCTCATGGAAAGATTGGTCGTGCTGCCAGGCTGCGTCAGCACGCGCCCCTGGATCAAGGTGCCGCTGGCGCCGATATCCGCAGTCGCGGCGGCAGTGGCGCCGATGTTGATGGCGGCATTGCCGCCGGTGACGGAGGAGCCGGTCAAAGACACGATGGCGGGCCCCTCCGACAGGTGTATGCCGTCGGCTTGGGCTGAGGAGATCCTGGAATCCACAAGGGTGTAGGTCTTTGCCGCGGCGCCCGCCGTCCCGGTCAGGTGCAAGCCCTGGGCGTTTGCGCCTGCGGTTTGCAGCGTCGCGCCGGTGGCGCTGAAGCGCGTGGCATTGACCGACACGCGGACCGCATCGGCGTCCGCGCCCTGGGTGTCGACCAGGGTACCCGTGTCGCCGTCGCGGCCCAGATTGACCGTGCCCCAGCCCTCGACGTGGATGCCGTGCGCCGCCAATCCCAGCGTGCTCACCCTGGTGCCGTTGATGTTCGCCACCGCGCCGGACTGGGTGCGCACGGCCACGGAACGGTCGGCGAAGGTCAGGATCTGCCCTCCATCCACGGTCGCGGGCGGCCCGCCGTTGACGAACAGCGCAAACGAGCCGGCGGCCAGCGTGCTTACCTGCGTGTCTTTCAACGTGGCGGTGCCGCCGTTGACGTACATGCCGTAAGTGCGGTCGGACTGGATGGTCATCCCATCGGACTGGAAGATGCCGTTGGTAAAGACATAGACGCCGATCGCGTTTTGTGCGCGCACCGACGTGCCGGTGCCCATGAATTTGCCGTAGTCCTGTACCAGAACGCCGTATGCGGTCGTGCCTTCGGTGGTGATCGATCCGTTTGTGGCCGTGAGTTCACTGCCGTTCTGGAGGACGTGGGCGCCGTACGCGGTCGTGCCCTTGGTCAGAATGGCGGTGTTGTAAAGGTTGGCTTTGGCGCCTTGCCACACCTCGGCGCCTTTGGAGCCGTTTTGCAAGGTGGTCAGCGTCGAGTCCCGCAGTATGGTCGTCGCGTCGGCGCCATAGGTGCGCAGGGCATGGGAATCGGCGAAATCCGTCGTGACATATACGTTCGAACCATCGAACTGTGACGGGAGACCGGTAGACCCGACGTTGTAGATCCCCCGAACGCTGCCGCCGGTGGCATAGACATAGACGCCTCCCGGTCTGACTATCAACTGTCCGCCGCTTCGGACATACAAGCCGTCAATGGCATTGCCGTTGACGCTTATGCGGATGGGTGTTCCGTCGCCGAGCGAGGGGTCCAGGATAGCCAAGCCGCCCTGGACCTGAATGCCCGTACCACCTAAAGGTGGGGGATAGGGCGGGATGGGCGTGATGACGGTGCCGCCGACAAACGTCTTTTCTTCGCCGGTGACGACCCGAAAAGGGGTGGTGTAGGTGCCTTGCGGGATTATCTCCGCAAGCGTCGCCGAGCCGCTGAGCGCCGCGGCAAGTCCGATGGCGACACGAGCCGCGAGGTTCGGCGATTGAAAAATGGGGGGGACATTTTCATGCTCTGCGCATTTCACTAGCGGCTCCTGCCAGGGGAAACGTGACCGGAAGTCAATCTGGACGCCGCAGGAACATCGATGCGCCGTCTTTCGAGCAGACACAACATGAACGCCATGGAACCCTACTACTACTTTTTGCCTAGTGCAAATGGGAGTTGCGTAATTGCACGAGTCGATTCGCGTGCAGGCCCGAGCAGCGGTTTCGATAATGAGGCACTGAGGGCACGCCGCGCTGGCGCAGTGAATTCCTTGGAACTAGGGAAAACCACTATTACGAATCGCCTGCATCGCGGTCGGTCCGCTGCCGAAGGAAGACGCCATATTGCCGGGATCCGAGGCTACAGCCGCTGCCCGCCCGTCGCATCAATACGCTGCCCCGTGATCCAGCGCCCCTCACGCGACGCCAGAAAGGCGACGATGTCCGCAATGTCCTCAGGCTGCCCCACGCGCCCCAATGCAATCGTCTGGGCGATGACCTTGCTCTGCTCCGGATCGCGTGCGCGGGCATTGAGGTCCGTGGCCGTGGCGCCGGGCAGGACGGCGTTCACGGTAATGCCGCGTGCGCCCAATTCGCTCGCCAGCAGCAGGGTCAGCGCTTCCAGCCCAGCCTTGGCCGGCGCGTAGACGCTCATTTCAGGATAGGCGGCGCGCGTGCCCATGGAGGACACGTTGACGATGCGGCCATGGTCGCGCAGGAAAGGCAGGGTCTGCTGGATCAGGAAGAAGGGGGTCTTCAGGTTGACCTGCAGCACCCGGTCGAACGCGTCAGGAGTGACTTCCGGCAGGCGGGCGCGCAGGCCCACGCCGGCGTTGTTGACCAGGATGTCCAGGCCGTCGTCGGCGTAGCGTTCCTTGAGCGAGGCGCGCAAGTCCCGCGCCAATGCTGCGGCGGCGTCCGCCAGCGCCAGGTCGGCCTGCAAGGCCCAGGCTTGGCCGCCAGCTGCCTGGATCTGGCGCACGACCTCGTCGGCGGCATCGCCAGCGCTGTTGTAGTGCACGGCGACGCGCGCGCCGCGCCGGCCCAGGGCCAGCGCGATGGCGCGGCCGATGCCGCGGCTGGCGCCGGTCACGAGCGCGGTTTTGCCCACGAGGCTGTCGGGGAATTCAGTCTGGCTCATGCCGTTTCCGTTTCGGGTTGGGTCCACGCATGCTGCGCTTCCAGTTCGCGCGCGGCAAGCAGCAGCGCGTTGCGGTCGATCTTGTTGGTGCCGGCCCAGGGCAGTTCATCCACGAAGCGGATGCGCCGCGGATGCTGGTAGGCGGGGCCATGCTCGAGCGCGTGGCGCTTGAGCGCATCGGCATGCAATCGGCTGCCGTCGCGGCGCACGACGAAGGCGACGGGGATATGGCCGCGTTCCTCGTCGGCCAAGGGCACCACGCAGCTCTGGCGCACGTCGGGGTGCGATTCCAGCAGTTTCTCGACCTCGACGGGATAGATGTTCTCGCCCGAGCAGACAAACATGTCGTCGGCGCGGCCCACGAAGTAATAGAAGCCGTCGGCATCGCGCCGCAGCACGTCGCCGCTGTAGTACCAGCCGTCCTTGAGCACCTGTGCGCTCTTTTCCGGGAGGTTGTGATAGCCGGCGAGCACTGCGGGGTTCTTCATCAGCAGCACGCCCTGGTCCGGGCCAGGACCGTCAGCGAGCCGCACCTGGGTGGGATCGAGCGGGTAGCCCAGCGCCAGCGCGGGCGTGGGCAGGCCGTCGGGATGCGGGCCAAACACGGCGGGGCCGGCCTCGGTGGTGCCGTAGCCGTGGGTCACGCGCACGCCGGGCAGGGCGCGCTGGATGCGTTCCAGCAGCGCCACGGTCATGGGGGCCGAGCCCAGCATGACGCGGCTCAGCGCCGACAGGTCGCGTCCTTGCAGCAGAGCCGGGTCCTTGACCAGTCGCGCGAACATGGTGGGCACGGCGGTCAGGACGGAGATGCGGTAACGCTCCAGCGCGTCGGCATAGGCGGCGACATCGAATGAAGGCTGGATCACCAGCAGGCTGTTGCTGGCGAAGGCGCGCTTGGCCATGAACAGGCCGTTCATGTGGAATAGCGGCTGGGCCAGCAGGTATCGTTCCTGCACGCCGGCGCGGGCGACGACGGCGGCGGAGGTGGCAGCCAGCGCCCACAATTGGCCGCGATGCGTGAGCGGCACGCCCTTGGGCTTGCCGGTGGAGCCCGAGGTGTACAGCATCTGCGCGATGTCGTCGGCCTGCGGCGTGACGAAGCCGAAGTCCGTGGGCGCGATCTGCGCGGCAAAGCCTTGCGGACCGGCGTCGTCGAAGTCCAGCACCGGCACCTTGGCTTCGAAGGCGGCGCGGCGCGGGCCGTCCACCAGTGCGAGCGCGATGCCGGCGTCGCGCAGTACATAGTCGATGTTCTCTTGCGACTGCTTGATGTTGACGGGAACGGCCACGTAGCCCGCCCGCATGATGCCGAAATAGGCGATCAGGTACTCGGCCCGGTTCAGCGCGGCGATGGCGACGCGGCTGCCCGGCGCCAGGCCGCGCGCGGACAGCCAGGCGGCCACGCCGCCCGCCAGCAGGCGGACCTGGGCGTGGGTGTAATGCCGCGGCGTGTCGGACTGGCGCAGGTCGATGATGGCGGGCAGATCGGAAGACAGTTCCGGGTCGGCCAGATGGCCCAGATTGAGCAGGGAATGCGTCATGGAATTTTCCGGAAAGAATGCGGCTCAGCGCTTTTGCAGCTTGGGGTTGAGCGCGTCGTTCAGGCCGTCGCCGACCAGGTTCAACGAGAGCACGGCCAGCATGATGGCCACGCCCGGCACGGCGCAGATGTACCAGGAAGAGCGGATCAGGCTGCGGCCTTCGCCGACCAGCCGGCCCCAGCTGGCGATGTTGGGGTCGCCCAGGCCCAGGAAGGACACCACCGATTCGTAGAGGATGGCGCCGGCCACGACCAGCGAGGACATCACGATGACGGGAGGCAGGGCGTTGGGCAGGATTTCCGCGGCGACGATGCGCAACGGACTCATGCCCAGCGCGCGGCAGGCCTGCACGAACTCGCGTTCCTTGAAGGACAGGAACTCGGCCCGGGTCAGGCGCGCGATGGGCGGCCAGGACACCAACCCTACGGCCAGTGTGATGTGTTCGATGCGCGGCCCCAGGATGGACACCACCGTCAGCACGAACACGACGTTGGGAATGATCTGGAACAGCTCGGCCACGCGCATCAGGCCCTCGTCGACCCAGCCGCCGGTCCAGGCCGCGGCCGCGCCCACGCTCACGCCGATCAGCGTGGCGGTGGCCGCGGCCACCAGGCCGATCAGCAGGGTGGCGCGCGCGCCGTGGGCGATCATGGCGGCGATGTCGCGCCCCATGGAGTCGGTGCCCAGCGGATGACGCCAGGATTCGAACGGCCAGACCTCCGGCGCGGCGACGATGCGCAGCGGGTCTGTGGGATATAGCCAGCCTGCGCCCACCGCCAGGAAGGCGACCAGGACGAGCAGCGCGGCGCCCGCGACGGCGCCCCGGTTGCGCGCAAAGCGCGCCGCGAACGAGGCGTGGCGGCGGCGCGATGCCGCGGGCAGGGCAGGGGCAAGAGTGGGGGATGCGGACATGTCAGGCAGCCTTGATGCGCGGGTCCAGCCGCGTGTAGATCAGGTCGACGGCGATGTTGGCGATGATCACCACGAAAGAGCTGAGCACCAGGATGCCCAGGACGACGGGATAGTTGCGGCTCATGACGCTGTCGAACAGCACGGCGCCGATGCCGGGCCAGCTGAACACCGCCTCGACGACGATGCTGCCGCCCAGCACCGCGCCCAGTTGCAGGCCCAGCAGCGTCACGATGGGCAGGAAGGCATTGCGCAGCACGTGGCGCAGGACTACGGCGTTGCGCGTCAGGCCCTTGGCGTACGCGGTGCGCACGAAGTCCATGCGGCTGACTTCCAGCATCGAGGCGCGCATCACGCGGGCATAGGCGGCGGAATAGAACAGCCCCAGGGCCAGCGCCGGCAATGCCAGGTGGTGCAGCACATCCAGCGCCTGGCGCCAGGCGCCGCCGGACAGGCCGATGGTCACCATGCCGCCCACCGGAAACCAGCCCAGCTTGACCGAGAACAGCACGATCAGCATGATGCCCAGCCAGAAGCTGGGCGCGGCAAAGCACAGCACGGCGAACACCGACACCGCGCTGTCCCACCAGGTGTTGACCTTGACGGCCGACACGATGCCGGCCGCCATGCCCACCAGCACCGCGATGGCGAGGCTTGCGCCCATCAGCAGCAGCGTGGCTGGCAGGTGCGCCAGGATCACGTCCAGCACGGGCAGGTTGTGGCGGTAGGAATAGCCCAGATCGCCGCGCGCCACGGAGCCTATGTACTTCAGCAACTGCACGGCGGGCGGCTGGTCCATGCCGTAGGTCACGCGCAGGCGCTCGATGAGCGCCGGGTCGGTGACCTGCTGCTCGGCCGTCATCACGTCCAGGAAGGTGCCGGGCACGGATTGGATGAGCGCGAAGTTCAGCACCACCACGCCCAGCAGCAGCGGGACAGCCTGGGCCAGCCGGCGCAAGATCAGTCGGATCGGCATGCGTGCGCCTCAGGCCTGCAGCCAGACGTCGGCCAGGGTTTCGCCCTGGACGTTGGCGCCGGTGGTGAAGTTGCGCACGTTCTTGCCGGCCAGCGTGAACGACTGGATCTCCACCAGCGGCACGTGCGGCACGTCGGTCGAGGCCAGGCGGGCGAACTGGTGCGCAAGCGTTCGGCGCGCGTCCGGGGCGGTCTCCTGGGTCAGCTTGGCGACCAGCGCGTCCATTTCCGGGTTGGAGTAGCCGGTGGCGTTGCGGAAGGCGGCGCCCTTGACGATGCCGTCGGTGGTGTAGAACTGGGTGACAGTGGGCACCAGTTCCAGCGGCGAGGTGAAGTTGGAGACGGCGATGTCGTAGTCGTAGTCGCCATAGATGCGCTTGAGCGCCGTGGCGCGGTCCACGGAATCCAGCTTGACCTCGATGCCCACGTCCTGCAGCGCCTGCTTCAGGTACTGGCCGAGCTTGGCGTTCTCCTCGAACCAGGCGGCGGCCACCAGGTTCACGGTGAAGCGCTTGCCGTCCTTCACCGGCAGGCCCGCGGCGTCCAGCAGCGCGGCGGCCTTCTTGGGGTCGAACGGGTAGCGCGGCACGTCCTCGGTGTAGAACAGCGGGTTGCTGCTGAAGACCGGCGCGATGGCGGGCTTGCCGCGGCCGTAGTAGATGGTGTCGACGATGAACTGGCGGTCGATGGCGTGCAGGATGGCCTGGCGCACCTCGCGGCGGTTGACGATGTCGCGGCGCTGGTTGAATTCGGCGGTCACGGTCCAGGCCGAGTTCTGGTAGCCGCGCGTGTCCACCACCACCTTGCCGGTCTTGAGCAGGCGGTCGATGTCGCGGGCAGGCACCGGGTTGGAATAGGCCAGGCCCAGCTCGCCGGCCTCCAGCGCGGCGCCGCGCGTGGCGGGGTCGCCCCACCAGCGGATGATGAGGCGGTCCAGGTTGGGCTGGCCGGCATTCCAGTAGCTGTCGTTGCGCAGGTATTCGACGTGGCTGCCGCGCACCCACTTGCCGTACTTCCAAGGGCCGGTGCCGACCGGCGTGTTGTTCAGCGGGTTGGTGATGATGTCGCGCCCGTCGTACAGGTGTTTCGGTATCAAGAGCTGGAACTGGCCGGCCAGAGTGGATTTCAGGAAGAACTCCGGAACCGGCGCGTCGAAGTTCAGCACCACGGTCAGCGGATCGGTCGCGGTCGCGCCGGTCAGCGACTTCAGCGCGATGCCGGCGGAAATCGGCTTCCAGTGCTGCAGCACGTTGTAGACCACGTCGGCGGACGTGAACGGCGCGCCGTCGTGCCAGGTGACGCCTTCGCGCAGCTTGATGGTGTAGCTGCGGAAGTCTGCGGCGGGCGTCACGGACAGGGCCAGCGCGGGTTGGAACTTCAGGTCGGCATCCAGCTTGAGCAGGCGTTCCAGGATCTTGGTCGCGGTCTGGAACGGGCTGGACCCGCCGCCGCCGGGCACGAACAGGGCCTGGGGCTCCAGGCCGCCCCAGCTGGCGACCAGGGTGCCACCTTTGCGGGCGGGGCCGGCGTCGGCGCCGGGCTGGGCAGTCGCGGCCAGCAACGCCTGGGGCGCGATGCCCAGGCCGGCGGCCAGGCCGCCCGCGGCGGTACGGGTAAGGAAGGCGCGCCGTCCGGGGCGCTGCGCGGTGGTCATGATGGTGTCCTTGAAGATGAGAGCCCGCTCAGCCCTGGGCGAGCGTGGCGTAGGTGGCGCGGCCGATGGCCACCAGCGCACCCTGGTCGTTGTAGAGGTCCACGTCGGCCACGCCCACGCTGCGGCCGTTGCGGCGCACGCGGGCCACGGCGGTCAGCGCGGTGTTGACAGCGGGACGCAGGTAGTCGACGCGGAAGTTGATGGTCGGCAGGCCGCGGCCCAGCAGCATGCCGACGGCGAAATCGCCGACGGTGTCGATCACCGCGGCCAGCGGGCCGCCATGCCATTGGCCGCTGGCCGCGCCGCGCTCGAATTCCGGGCGCATGGGGGCCAGCACGGTCAGTTCTCCCTGTTCATGGTTCACGTCGCGCACCGACAGGCCGAGCCAGGCGATGAACGGCGAATCGTCGAACCTGGCCTGGATGGCCGCGGCGTCAAGGGTGGCAGCCGGAGCCAGCGCCTTCGGGTTCGCGCTCATGCCGACACCAGCACTTTGCCGACGATCTTGCGATCTTCCAGCGAGGCCAGCGCCTGGGCGCCTTGTTCCAGAGGCCACTTGCGGTCCACGTGGACGCGCAGCCGGCCGTCGCGCACCAGCGCCAGCAGCTCGTGCAGGTCC
This sequence comes from Achromobacter aegrifaciens, assembly GCF_902859735.1. Classification (GTDB taxonomy): domain Bacteria; phylum Pseudomonadota; class Gammaproteobacteria; order Burkholderiales; family Burkholderiaceae_B; genus Achromobacter; species Achromobacter aegrifaciens. The sequence continues at coordinate 319,164 of NZ_CADIJY010000002.1, forward strand.
TCGCGTTCCCAGCCGTTGGAGCCGCGGATCTGCAGCTCGAAGGTCCAGATATAGCGCAGGTCTTCCTTGGGATCGAAGCCCGCGGTCGCGCCGCAGGTCAGCAGGCGGCCGCCCAGGCGCAGGCAGCGCAACGATTTGACCCAGGTGTCGCCGCCCGTGAAGTTGACCACCACGTCCACGCCGCCCGGCTTGCCGCTGCGGCGGCGCGACGGCTTGCCGAAGCGCTCCTGGACCGCCTTGAGGAAGTCTTCCTCGGTGTACAGAATGATGTGGTCGGCGCCCAGGGCGCGCAGCGTCTCGGCCTTTTCGGGGCTGCCGGCGCAGGCGATGACTTCGGCGCCAGCCAGCTTGGCCAATTGCACGGCGCACACGCCCACGCCGCCGCTGGCGCCCAGGATCAGCACCTTTTCGCCTGGCTGCACCTGGCCGATGCGGTTCATCATGCGCAGGGCGGTGCCGTAGGCCACGGGCAGCGCCGCCGCCTGATCGAAGCTGACCTCGTCGGGCAGACGCAGCAGCTGGTGCGCCGGTACGCGGCACAGTTCGGCCAGGCCGCCATGAATCGTCTCGCCCACCAGGCCGCCATCGACCCGGTCTATCGGGTCCACCAGCACGCGGTCGCCCGCCTTCCAGTCGCGCACGTTGGCGCCGGTCTCAACCACCACGCCGGCCACGTCCAGGCCGATGATGACGGGAAAGGGCAATTTGATACCGGGCATGCCGCGGCGAGTGAACACGTCGTGGTAGTTCAGGGACGAGGCCCCGACGCGGATGACCACGTCGTCGGGACCGGCAACGGGATCGGGGAATTCGGTTTCCAGGCGCAGCTTGTCGGTGCCGCCGTGTTCACGCAAAACAATGGCTTTCATGAGTCTCTTGATGGATGGGTAGGGAAAGAATCACCACGCGGCCAGGCCGGCGATGGCCTGGCGCGTGATCTGCAGGCCGTGGGCCACGACATTGCGGCGCCAGACGCTGGACACGGGTACGAAGGCATCGACCAGATCCGCCCGCAACTGCGCATCGCGCGCGGCGTCGGGCGCGGCCGGGGACTTGAAGCGCAGCCATTGGTCCAGCCTCAGGGCCGGCCGCATCTGCAGGCCGCGCGTGCCGAATTCGACGACTGCGCCGGCCAGCGGCCGCTGGCCCAACGCTTGCTGTACGCCACGGAACACCAGTCCCTGGTAGTCGGGACGGGCCAGGCCGTGCGGGCGCTGCCCCAGTATGCGATCCGCGCCCCACCAGGCCGCGGCTTGCGCCTGCTCGGCGCTGCCGTCGGGGTTGAAGCACAGGAAGAAGGGCTCGCCGTATTCGCCGATGCCGGTGTGCCAGTCGATGAAGGCCACCCGTTCGCTCGCGCCCAGGTGCTCGTCGACGATGCGGCGCAGCGTGCGGTTGGACCATTCGGGGCCGTTGCCGCCATAGACCAGGCCGTCCGGGTGCGTGTACTGGCCGCTGGCCGTGACGTTGAAGAGCGCGTCCGCGCCGTGCTCCTGGCGGAAGCGCTCCAGCGCCTCGGCGCCGGCGTCCAGCGCGGTCTCGGTCCAGTGCTGCGGGATCAGGTGCGGATGCAGGCTGGCATAGTGCGGGTTGGGCGGTGCGGCCCGGGTGTGGTCGATGAAATTGCGGTTCAGGTCGACATTGTTTTCGGTGGTGCGCGTGTCGTGCGCATAGCCGTAGGGATTCAACGCATGTACCAGCACCACGTTGACGTCGTCCGGCAAGGGCAGGCCGCCGTCCGCCTGCAGCCACGCGAGCTGCACCGCCGAGCCGGCCGCGCCTTCGAGGCCGTGGGTGCCGCTGATGGCCAGATGGGTGCGGGCGGCGCCGGGGCGGCCCAGCACCGCGACGTCTACGGTCAACGGCCGGCCCTGCGGGTCGCGCGCCGTGGGATGTTCGTGGCGCGAGAGCGCGGCGCCCCGCGCCGCGGCGGCGGCCACGAAGGCCTCGCGCGCTGTTGCGTAGTCGGCGGAAAAGCAGGTCCAGTAGTCGGGCAGGGGCTGGCCCATCATGCCTCCTGCACGAAGACTTGCAGTGCGCCGGCAGCATGCTCGGGCGCCACCGCCAGTTCGCCCTGCGCGTTGGTGCGGTACGGGACCTCGTTGGCGTCGAGCCACGCGCGCGTCTGCCCGATATCGCGAACGCCGATGACCGATCCCGCGAACCAGCCGCCCTGGCTGCTGGCGGGCAGGCCAGCTGGCACGCGCACATGGGGGAAACGCTGCTCGAAGGCGGCGGGCGCGAGGAAGTCGATGCGCAGGCTGCCGCGCCGCACTTGCAGGCCCTGGTCAGGAAGCTCGCTGATGGCAATGGGGCCCAGCACGCGTTCATACGCGGCGCGCAGGGCGCGCGGCTCGGGATGCACGGCGATCAGCGACTCGATGCGGCGGGCGCCGTTGGCATGATCCTGCCATTCGGGCCGGTAGACCAGATGGCGCGTGAGATGGCCGCAGGTGAAGAAGTCCGGCACCGCGAAGAGGCCCGCCGGAAACTGGGTGTTGTTCCAGGCCGCGTCCTCGCTGCCGGCGGGCAGGTGCACCGGACGGCCGCCGCGCTGCGGCGCTTCGGCGTCTATGCCCAGGCGGGCAAGCTCGGCGTGCACGGCGCTGCTGTCGGTGGTCTGCAGCGCGACGGAGACCGGGCCTTCATAGGCGTCGTCAAAGCCCGCAAAGCGCGACTGCTCGCGCAGCTCCGGCGGGAATGCCAGCAGCTCCAGGTAATTGGCGTCCAGGATCAGGGTCTGGTTGCGCGTGCCGCGATGGTGGCGGCCTTGCGGCGCCAGGGCAAAGCCCAGCTTCTGGTATTGGGCGGTTGCGGCCTGCAGGTCATGCACCCGGATGATGTAGTGGTCCAGTCCGGTGACTGAGGGTATGGACATCGCGTTTCCTGAATTTGCTTGACGGAAGCGTGCAGTCTGGCCGAAGCGCAGGCGGGCCAGAACGATTGAATTCGCATGTGGATATTTGTTTTCTGGTCGCGCGGGGATGGGGGTGTGCGCATATCCATATCTGCAGGACGCAGCATGAAAGGATGTTGGATGCATGGGGCTTGAAATCGCCGCAACCCACCGCGCCCATCAGGGGACGCCGTGAGTTCCGCTTCGGACATATGCAAATGAGCGCCGCGCCTTAGGGTTTCAGGCTATGTAGAAGCAACGTATACCTCTTTGTCTGACCCTGTCCGCGGAAACTAGAATTTGCGCTGTTCCATGGTTGGCGGCAGGACATGTCCACTATTCTTTCTATCGGATCGGTGCAGCTTTCCTTTCTTGCTGGGCGGCAGGCTGAGGTCCGCGAGTTTTATCGGCACGTGATCGGTCTTGACGAAGTGTCCGGCATCGACGGACAGCGGCTGCTGTTCACGCTGGGCGATGCAACCCTCTCGTTGTCGCCGGTGGAAAAGGTCAGCCGCGGCGTCAGGCCGGACTATCTGGCGTTCAGGACGAGCGCCTATGACGAGGTGCTGGCGCGGCTGAGGCAGGCGGGTTTCGATCCCGTGTGTTCGCTGCCGCAGGCCGAACCCCGCGTGATGTACGTGAAAGATCCGTCCGGCAATCAGCTGGCTTTCCTGGGCTGAGGCGCGATGAACTTCCAGCAATTGCGTTCCGTGCGCGAGGCCGTGCGGCAGGACTTCAACCTGACCGACGTGTCCGAGAGCCTGCATACGTCCCAGCCCGGCGTCAGCCGCCAGATCCGCGAGCTCGAGGAAGAGGTGGGCGTCGACATCTTCGTACGTTCAGGCAAGCGGCTCATCGGTCTGACCCCGCCCGGCGAACTGATCCTGCCCCTGGTCGAACAGATCCTGCAATGCGCGGACAACATCCGCCATGCCGGTGCGGAGTACGCCGACAGCAGAACAGGCGTGCTATCGATCGCTGCCACCCATTCGCAGGCGCGCTACGCCTTGCCGCCCGTCATCAAGGAGTTCCGCGAACGCTATCCTGAGGTGGTGCTGCATATGCATCAGGGCTCGCCCAAGCAGGTATCGGAAATGCTGCTGGAGGGCGAGGCCGACATCGGTGTGGCGACGGAAGCGGTAGCCGACTATCCAGGACTCCTCAACCTGCCTTGCTATCGCTGGAGCCACAGCATCATCGTGCCCCGCGGGCATCCGCTGGAACGGCAACAGGACGGAGTCACGCTGTCGCAGCTGTCGCGCCATCCCCTCATCACGTACGGACGCGGCTACACCGGTCGCGCCCATATCGACGAGGCATTCGCACGCGCCGGCATCACCCCCGACATCGTCATGACGGCAATGGATGCGGACGTGATCAAGACCTATGTGGAGTTGGGACTGGGCCTGGGCATCGTGGCCTCGGTGGCCTGGGACGCCGAACGCGATACGCGCCTGTACGCCATCGACGCGCGGCACCTGTTCGAGATCAATCTGACGCGTCTGGCGATACGGCGCGGCGCCTGGCTGCGCGGCTACGCATTCGACTTCATCGAGATGTTCGTGCCGACGCTCACGCGCGCAATCGTGCAGCGAGAGCTCAAGGGTGAGGGGTGATCGCGGCCATCAGGTCATCCGGGTGCGCCATCAGTTCGCGCGCCTGGCATAGCGTCGGGTACTGCTGCAGCACGCCGGTCCATTGCGCCGATTGCAGCAGCTGTTGCCAGACCGGCTCCAAGGTATCGCGGGCTGCGTCCAGGCCCTGCGCCAGAAGACCGGCATATTCCAGGCTGGGCGGCGCGGACAGCAGCTGCATGCGGCTGGCGGCGCTGAGCAGGCGCGGGATCGCGTCTGCCGGGCCATCGCAGACATAGAGCACGGTGGTATCGAGCCGCGGGCCTTCGGCCGGCAACGCCCGCAGCGCCGCGCCGCGCAGGGGGAAGCGGCCCTGGCGCGTATTGAAGGCGTAGTCGGTCCGCGGATCGGCTTGCGCCAGCAGGCGCAGCCCGCGCAACAGGCGCGGGAAGTCGGTGGCGGCTGCGTCGGCCGAGGCCTTGGCTTCGAGAAGCAGGCACAGGTCCCAGGCCGGCGGCCCGCCATCGCCTTCCGCCTGGCGCAGCAGCGCGGCATCCCATTCGGTCTTGGCGCGGTCGGCGTTGGCGGGCATCGAAGGCGGTACGCGCATGGACGACACGGCCTGGTAGGCTGGGCTGCCATCGGCGTCGTTGAGGCGGCGTGCCAGGGCCTGGAGCGCTTGCAGCGCCTGCGCCTCGACGGCGTCGCCGCGCAACCGCGAGGCGTTGCCTTCGGCCAGGGCACTGGCGCTGCCCGGGCGCGGGCCTTGCTGTTCCCACAAGGCGCGGTAGCGGCGCACGTCGCTGTCGGTCGTCAGGACGTCCAGGCGTTGCAGATGATCCAGCGCGGGGCTGGCGAGCAGACGGTCGAGAGCGGCAGAGGCCGGCTGGGCTTCGGCGGACAAACCAAGAAGCCGGCGCGCGGCATCGGGCAGCGCCGTCCAGGAGTCGGATGCCGCCGCAGCCTGCAAGGCGGCCATGGCGTCGCGCGCGGGGCCTGCCGGCATGCGTTCAAGCTTGGCGGGATGGGCGACTGCGTTGGCGGCGGCAATGATCTCGCGGCGGTCCTGGGCTGCGCGCGCGGCCAGGGAGGCATACTCGCGCACGAGCGGCAGGCGGTGCCGCAGCAGCATGGCCTGGAATGCCGGATCGCCGTCGGACTCGCGCATGGCGTCGCGGATCAGGCGCGCCAGGGCGTCGAGAAAGGCTCGCTCGACCGCGGCCGGCGGCGCGGCGCCATCTTCGACCGACTGGCGCGCCTGTTCGATGGCGACGGCCAGAGCGGTCGCGGGCGCGGCGTCTTCCGTGGGGATGCGGGAAATGGCCGGCACGCGATAGCGCCGGGCGGTGCGGCGCAGGATGGCGTCGAGCAGGGATAGGGAGGGTGGCTGGGGCATGGCGCCCCAAGCCTACCGCGATGCCGCCGGCGCGGCAAACGCACCGCGCCCTGGCCGGCAGCGGCTTCTTACTTGAACAGCGCGGCGTTTTCCTGCAAGGCGGTGTCGGCGCATTGCGCGTCCAGGTTGCCGCCGGGTGCGCCCGCCACGCCGATGGCGCCGATCACGGCCGAGCCGGCCTTCACGGGCACGCCGCCGCCCAACACCAGGAAGCCCGGAATGTCGGTCAGGGTGGCTGCGGCGGGATTCTTCTGGACGTTTTCCAGCATCGTCAGCGTCGGGGTCTTGGCGGACGCGGCGGTAAACGCTTTCGCACGGCTGGCTTCGATGGTGTGCGGGCCGGCATTATCGGCGCGGGCGAAGGCCTTGAGCAGGCCGGCGCGGTCCACGACCGAGGCGCTCACGTTGTAGCCCTTGGCCTGGCAGGCGGCGACGGTGGCCGTCGCCAGCTTCTGCGCGTCGGCCATGGACAGGTTGCTCTCGTTGAGCACGGCGGCGTTGGCGGCGCCGGCGCAGGCGAACAGGGCGGCGAAAGCGATGAATTTGGGCGACATGTCTGTGTCCTTAGTGGGTCGGTGACAGGAACAGACAGATTAAAGATGACGGCCGATCGGCGGTATTCGGTCGGCTACGCTGGGGCCTCCGTAGGGCTACGGAGGGAGGCTGCGCAAGGCTGCCCGCAGCGTCGACAGCCTTCAGGCCAGCAGCCCTGCGTATTCGCGGATCAGTCCGGCCAGGTTGTCCGCTTCCAGCTTGGCGAAGACGTTGGCGCGGTAGGTCTCCACCGTGCGCGGCGACAGGTCGAATTCGCGCGCGATCTCCTTATTGCTCAGGCCTTGCACGACGCGTTCCAGCACATCGCGTTCGCGCCCGGAAAGCTTGTCCAGCCGTTCCTGCGCGGCCTGCGTCACGGCGAGTTTTTCGCGGCTGGCGATGTGGGTGCGCACGGCGGCCTGCACGGCGTCCAGGAAGACGTCGTCGTCCACGGGCTTTTGCAGGAATTCCATGGCGCCACCCTTGAACGCGCGGCGGCACAGGTCCACGTTGGCGTGGCCGGTCAGCATGACCACGGGCAGGTCCGATTGCTCGGCCAGCCGGCTCAGCACGTCCAGGCCACTGATGCCGGGCATGCGGATGTCCAGGACCACGCAGCCGATGGCCTGCGGGTGCAACCGGGCCAGGAAGGCCTGCGGGTCGCCATGGCCCTCGCTGCGCAGGCCGACGCTGCGCAGCAGCAGCGCCAGGCCGTCGCGCACGGCGTCGTCGTCATCGACCAGATAGACCAGCGGGGATTGTTCGAACATGGGAGAGTCCTGCGTTGTCATGCGGCGGCGGCGCGCGGCAGGCTGACCGTGAAGCAGGCGCCTGCCGGGCTGAGATTGCGCGCGGCGATGCGGCCGTCCATGGAGCCGGCCAGCGTGTCGCACAGCGCCAGGCCCAGGCCCATGCCTTGCGGCCGCGTGGTGTAGAAGGGAGCGAACAGGCGCGGCAGCGCGTCGGCGGCGATGCCGGGGCCGGTGTCGCTGACGCTGAACAGGTAGGCGTCGCCATCGGCGCGGCCTTCCAGCAAGATCTGGCGCGGTCCGGGAACGTCGGCCAGCGCATCGGCGGCGTTCTGCACCAGATTGTGCAGGATCTGCTCCAGGGCCACGCGGTCGCCCAGCGGCCGCACGCCTGGGCTGGCGTTGTGCCAGCTCAGCCGTATGCCCAGCCGGGCCAGTTCCGTTTCGCGCAGAAAGCGCAGCGACGCCACCAAGGCGTCGGGGTCCAGCGCCTCGCGCCGGGCGGGCGAGCTGGGCTGCACCAGGGCGCGCATGCGGCTGATGATTTCGGCCGCGCGCTTGGCCTGTTCGGCGCTGGCCAATAGCGCGTGGCGCACGGCGGGGCGTTCCTCTTCGTCGTCCAGCAGCCGCTCGGCGGCGCGGGTCTGGGCCAGGATGGCGGTCAGCGGCTGGTTCAATTCATGGGCGATGCCGGCGGCCATTTCGCCCAGCGTGCTCAGGCGCGCCATGGCGCCCAGGCGCAGTTGTTCCTGGTGGCGGCGGGCCTGGGCGCGCGAGCGCTGCCACGCCGCGGCGCCGGCCACCAGCAGCGCGCTGGCCAGGCCCCAGGCGAGCCAGGTGGCCCAGGGCCAGGCGCCGGGCGTCAGCGTGCGCGTGCTGCGCATCTGGAAGGGTTGGCTGGCCGCGCCCAGCGGCTTTTGCAGGGCCAGCGGCCAGCCGGGGCTGCCGGCGTCGGGCTGCTTGTCCAGCAGCCGCAGCGGGGTCTGGTCCACCGTCAGGGTGAGGTTGGCAAGGCCGGGAGGAAAGTCGGCCGCGGGTATCAGCTGGCTGGCGTCCAGCAGCAGGCTCCAGCCCGAGGGCGCCACCAGCCAGTAGCGGGCGCTGTCCACTGGCAGCGTCACCGGCCGGCCCAGGCCGCGCGCGCGGTCGACGGCGGCCGCAAGGCCCGGAGGTTCCGCCACGCTGCCGCTCCAGGCGCCGCCGGGCAGGTAGCCCAGCCCCAGCAGTTGGGGCATGGCCGGCCGCAGGCTGGGATAAAGGCGTTCCGGAGCAGGGGGATGGGAAAGGGCGGCCAGCGTCGCCAGCACGGCTTCATGCTGCACCGTTTTTTGGCTCAGCATGCGCTGCGCCACGCTGGTGCTCTGGGTGAAGCGTTCGTACTGGTCCACATAGTCCTGCCGCCCGATCCAGAGGGCGCCGAAGGAGAACAGGACCAGCCAGCAGAAGAAGGCGCGAGCGCGCGATAGGGGATTCACGCCTGAAATTATGCCTTGCGGCCAACACGGGCAGGAATCCGTAAGGCTACGGAGGGGTGGGCGCTCAGGCCGCCAGCCGCTGGGCGTCCGGGTCCGGCGCCTGCGAACTGGCCGCGAGCGCGATCTGGTACAGCGCCGCCACCAGGTCCGATTGCGTCACCAGTCCGACCAGGTTGCGCGCTTCATCCAGCACCGGCACGCAATGCAGGCTGTCCGACATGGGGCGGGCCAGCTCGATGACGGGCAGGCCGGGGGTGGCGAAGGGCACTTCGCTGCGCATGCAATCGGCCACCAGCAGGTCGGGCGCGGTATCCGCATCGGCAGCGACGGCAGCCAGCCGGGTCCGGCGCGCCAGCACGTCGCCCTGGCTGACCATGCCGGCGTAGCGGCCGGCCGAATCCAGCACCGGCAATGCCTGCAGGCGATGCTTGTCGAACAGGCGCACGGTGTAGTCCAGCGGGTCCTGGGCCTGTACCGTGACTACGTCGCGCGACATGATGTCGGCGCAATGCACGTCGCCGAAGCGGCGCACGCTGGCGCGCATTTCCGCGGCCAGGACGATTTCTTCCAGGTCTTCCTTGCTGATGTCCAGCAGCTCGCCGCGCTGCGTGAGCGCGTCGTCCAGGTCGGCCAGGCTGAAGCCCAGGCGAGCGCTGGGCGCGAGGTCGCGGGTGTTGTGGCCAGCGGCCGGGTCGGCGTGGCGGCGCGGATAATTGCGCTTGAGCGCGCCATTGAAGACCACGGCGATGCACAGCAGGATGGCGGAGTTCAGCGCCACGGGCCAGAGCGCAAAGCCGTAGCCCAGGCTGGCGACCGCGGGGCCGCCCAGCACGGCGGTCAGCGCCACTGCGCCGCTGGGCGGATGCAGGCAGCGCAAAGAGAACATGGCGCCGATGGCCAGCGCCACCGCCACGGCGGCAGCCACGCCGGGCACAGGGATGAACTGGGCGCAGAAGACGCCGATCAGGGCCGATACCAGATTGCCGGCCATGATGGACCAGGGTTGAGCGAGCGGACTGGCTGGGGCGGCGAACAGCAGCACGGCGGACGCGCCCATGGGGGCGATGAACCAGGGGCTGGCGTCGCCCAGCGCGTGGCGGCCCACCCATTCCGTGCAGAACAGGCCAAGCAGCGCGCCCAGCACGCCGTAGAGCTTCTCGCGTCCGTTGACGCCCACCGGCGCTGGCGCGAACGAGCCCAGCCAGCGCTTGATTGCTACACCCAAAACGATCTCCTCGCGCATCGATATGTCGCGGGGCGACAATTTATCACGCGAGGCAAAGCTGCGCTGCATAAGCTTATGCAGCAGGGCGTGGATCAGGCGTTGCCGGAGTCGTCGCCGATGCGGGTCAGCAGGCGCGTCAGCAGCGGGCGCATGGCGCGTAGCTCTTCCAGGTGCGAGGCCGAGAGGTCTTCGAGCATGCGCTCGGCCTTCGCGGTCAGCACGACCTCGACGCGGCGGCCGTCCTCGGGGTCCGCCTCGCGGCTGACCAGATCCAGGCGCGCCAGCCGGCCCACCAGTTCGGCGGCCGTGTGGGGCCGGATCAGGAGGCGTTCGGCGATTTCGCCCACGTACAGGCCGCGGCGGCCAGGGACGTTCTTGCGCGTGCCCTTGATGGCGAGCAGCGCCTGGTGCTGCTGCGGCATCAGGTCCAGTCCGGCGGCGGCGTTTTCGCTGAAGGCGGCAAAGCGGCGCAGCGCATAGCGGAAGTCGGCCAGGAGCTCGTAGTCCGTGGCGGTCAGCTGGGGTGGGGGCGAGGGCGGTTTCACCTGGGCGATTCTAATATATGTCGTGATACGATATATATGACATTTCGCAAATCCCTGCGCAATTCTTCCCGTCTTCGAACATGCCTCCCACTTCTTCCTCCGCCCGGGCCGCGCTGCGCCTGGGCGACTTCACCACGGACAAACGCGTGGTCCTGCTCATGGGCCTGGCCATCCCGGTCGGCCTGGCCAGCGTAGCCGCGGCCTGGGCCCTGCTGCGGCTGATCGCGCTGTGCACCAATCTGGCGTACCACCAGCAGTTCTCTTTCAAGGACCAGCCCATCACGACAGGCCACCTGGGCCTGGCTTCGGTCGCCATTCCGGTGGTGGGCTGCCTCATCATCGGCTTCATGGCGCGCTACGGTTCGGAAAAGATCCGCGGCCACGGGATTCCGGAGGCGATGGAAGCCATCCTGATCGGCAAGAGCCGCATCCAGCCCAAGGTGGCGGTGTTGAAGCCCGTGTCTTCCGCCATCTCCATCGGCACGGGCGGCCCGTTCGGGGCCGAAGGCCCGATCATCATGACGGGCGGCGCCATCGGCTCGCTGCTGGCGCAGACCATCCACCTGGACGACGGCGAACGCAAGACCCTGCTGGTGGCCGGCGCGGCCGCGGGCATGACGGCCATCTTTGCCACGCCCTTGGCGGCGGTGCTGTTGGCGGTTGAGCTGCTGCTGTTCGAATGGAAGCCGCGCAGCTTCCTGCCGGTGGCGATGGCGGCGCTGGTGGCGGCGGCCACGCGCGCCTTCGTGCTGGATGGCGGACCGATATTCGCGTATTCGGGTTCGCTGGGGTTCACGCCCGCGCATCTGCTGGCCTGCGCCGCCGTGGGCGTGCTGGCCGGGCTGGGATCGGGCGTGCTGACCTCCATGGTCTATGCGGCCGAGGACCTGTTCGAGAAACTGCCGCTGCACTGGATGTGGTGGCCGGCCTTCGGCGGCCTGGTGATCGGCCTGGGCGGCTTGATCGAGCCGGCGGCGCTGGGCGTGGGCTACGACAACATCCGCCATCTGTTGGCGGGTGATCTGGCGTTCCAGGCCGTGCTGCTGCTTCTGGCGGTCAAGGTCATCATCTGGTCCGTCGCGCTGGGTTCGGGGACCTCGGGCGGGGTGCTGGCGCCGCTGCTGATATTCGGCGGCGCGTTGGGGGCATTGGCCACGCCGTTGCTGCCGCAGGCCGATCCGGGCTTCTGGGCGCTGCTGGGCATGGCCGCAATGATGGGCGGCACCATGCGCGCGCCGCTGACCGCGACCCTGTTCGCGGTGGAACTGACCGGCGACATGGGCGCGCTGCTGCCAGTATTGGCCGCCTGCGTGTTCGCGTATGGGATGACAGTGCTGCTGCTCAAGCGTTCCATCCTGACCGAGAAGATCGCGCGGCGCGGCCACCATATCAGCCGCGAATACCGCGTGGATCCCTTCGACCTGCTCCGGGTCAGCCAGGTGATGACCACGCCGGTCCAGACGCTGCCGGCCGACTGGACGGTGGCGCAGGCCATCGCGCATTTCACGACGGCGCAGCCGGTGCATACCAGCTATCCGGTGCTGGATGCCGAAGGCGTGGTGGTAGGCGAAGTCACGCGCGCCGATACGCTGGCCTGGGCCATCGACGACGAGCAGACCGGGCGTACGTTGGCCGAGGCCCTGCAAGGCCGCGACCTGGTGTACGGCCATCCCGAGGAACTGGCCAGCCAGATCGCCGACCGCATGGCGCTGACCGGCGCCGGCCGCATACCCATCCTGGACCGGGCCAACGGCCGGCTGGTGGGCATCGTGGGGCGCAAGGACCTGTTCCGCTCGCGCGCGCGGCGGCTGCGCGAGGAAAGCCAGCGCACCGCGTACTTCCGCCGCACGCCTTCAGCGGGCGGGTGAGGCGCGCAGCTCCCACAACACGTCCAGCACGTGCCGGGTGGCTTGCTCCACCTGCCCGGCGCGGTGCGCGATGCCCAGCGGGCGCCAAAGGGCCGGCCGCAGCGCGCGCATGTCGATGCGCGGATCCGGCTGCGGCGCGGTGGCCTCGTGCGGCAGCAGCGTGGCGCCGTAGCCCGCGGCCACCAGGCTCTTGATGGCGTCGTTGTAATTCAGCTGGATGCGGGCGCGCGGGTTCAGGCCGGCGGCGGCGAACCATTCGCCCGTCAGGCGCGACAGCCGCGTGCTGGCGTCGTTCAGGATCAGCGGCCGTTCGGCCAGCCAGGCCGGCGTCAGGCGCGCGGGCGCTTTCCAGCTGGCGGGCAGGAAGGCCATGACCGGGTCGCGCCGCCAGGGGCGCAACACCAGGCCTTCCAGCGGCGGCTGGGGCAGGGCCACCAGGCCCACGTCCAGCGAACTGTCGGCCAGGCGCAGGAGCGTTTCCTGCGAAGTCAGCACAGCCACTTGCACGTCAATGCCGGGATGGTTGCGCCCCAGCGTTTCCAGGGCCTGCGGCAGCAAGTGGGCTATGGCGCCGGTGGAAGCCCCCAGCCGCACGCGCCCGGACAAGCCCTGCACCTGCCGCTGCACGTCGTCCAGCGCCTGGTCGGCATCGGCCAGCAGGCGGCGCGCGCGTTCCAGCAGGGTTTCGCCGATGGCGGTGGGGCGGACCTGGCCGCGCTTGCGCGTGAGCAGCGGCGCGCCAATGCGTTCCTCCAGGTCGGCCACATGCAGGCTGACGGTGGGCGGGGCCAGGTGCAGCGCGCGCGCCGCGTCGGCGAACGAGCCCAGGTCGGCAATGGCAACCAGGGTGCGCAGGCGGTCCAGGCTGATTTCACGCATGACGGTATCGTTCAGGAAAGCTGAATTGGATAGTCATGATATTCGACTTTTGTTATCTGCCAGTCCAGCCGATGATGGAGTCCTGCGCCCGGAACCCCTTCCGGCGCGCCTTTGATCCAGGACGCAAGCGCCATGACCCAACCTCTAGTTTTCATCGACGGCGACCAGGGCACCACCGGCCTGCAGATCCATGAACGCCTGCATGGGCGCACGGACCTGCGGCTGCTGACGCTGCCCGAGGCGGAACGCAAGGACCCGCAACGCCGCGCGCAGGCGATCAACGGCTGCGACATCGCCATTCTCTGCCTGCCGGACGAACCGGCGCGTCAGGCTGCCGCGTCCATCGTCAATCCCGCGGTACGGGTGATAGACGCCAGTTCCGCCCACCGCACGACGCCGGGCTGGGTCTATGGCTTTCCGGAAATGAACGCGGAGCAGGCCGGACTGATCGCCCAGGCGCTGCGGGTCAGCAACCCGGGTTGTTATCCCACGGGCGCGGTCGCGTTGCTGGGTCCGCTGGTGCGAGCCGGGCTGGTGCCGGCCGACTATCCGGTGGTGGTGCACGCGGTATCAGGCTATTCGGGCGGCGGGCGCGCGGCGGTGGACGCCTACGAAGCCGCGGACGGCGCGCCGGGACCGGCGTTCCAGCTCTACGGCCTGGGCCTGGCGCACAAGCACACGCCCGAGATCGAGCGGCATGCGGGCCTGACGCAGCGGCCGGTGTTCGTGCCGGCCTACGGCGCCTATCGCCAGGGCATCGTCCTGACCGTGCCGCTGCAGCTGCGCCTGCTGCCGGCGGGCGTCGACATGGAACGCCTGCACGCCTGCCTGCAGCGGCATTACGAGGGCGCGCGCCACGTGCAGGTCGTGGCGCCGCAGGACGCGGCCGCCCATACGCACCTGGATCCGCAGGCGCTCAATGGCACCAACGACCTGCGCCTGGCCGTGTACGGCAATGCGCAGCACGGCCAGGTGCTGCTGACGGCGGTGTTCGACAACCTGGGCAAGGGCGCGTCGGGCGCGGCGGTGCAGAACCTGGACCTGATGCTGGCCGCGCTGAAATAACCACCATGGCCCTGGGCTGCCGCAACGGCCCGCGCTGGCTCAGGCCGTAGCCCGGTCCGCCAGCGTCTCCACCACCAGGCGCCGCAGCCAGACGGTGCCCGGGTCGCTTTCGAAGCGGGCGTGCCAATGCACCGTCACAGACAGCGGCGGCAGAGCGATGGGCAGCGGGCGTATCTGGAACGCGTCGTCGTGGTTGAACCAGATCGCGGCCCGCAGCGGCAGGGTCATGGTGAGATCGGTGCGCCGCACGATCTCGGCGGCCGCCGAGAAATGCGGCAAGGTCAGATATGGCCTGCGCGGCAGGCCGGCCTCGCTCAGCACGTCGTCCAGCAAGCGGTGGGCGCTGGCGCGCGAGGCCACCAGGATGTGGTCCAGGCGCTTGTATTGGCTACGGGTGAGGCCCGCCGACAACACCGGATGGCCGCGCCTGCCCATGCAGGTGTAGCGTTCGCTGAACAGTTCCGCGTGGCAGGTCTCGCTGCCCAGCCCGGCCAGGTTGCCGATGGCGAGATCGACCTCGCCGTCTTTCAGCGCCTGCGGCAGCCGTTCCAGCGGGATCTCCAATACTTCCACCTGCAGGCGCGGCGCCAGGGCGTGCACGCGTTCCATCAATGACGGCAGGAACACCATTTCACCGATATCGGACATGGACAGGCGAAAGCGCCGGGTGCTGCTTGCGGGCTCGAAGCGCTGCCGCAGGTTGACCGCTTCCGCAAAGCTGTTCATGCCGCGCTCTATGGGGTCGGCCAGGGCAAACGCGACCGGCGTGGGCTGCATGCCGGACGCCGTGCGCGCGAACAGGGGGTCGTCGAATTTTTCGCGCAAGCGCGCCAGCGCGTAGCTCACGGCGGGCTGCGTCAGGTTCAGGCGCTGCGCCGCGCGCGTGACGCTGCGTTCCTGCAGCACGGTCAGGAAAACCCGCATGAGGTTCAGATCGAAGTCCACGCATGCCTCTCATATCAGCTTGATTTATAAGATAAATAATATCCATAAATTTGACATATAAATAGTTGATTCCTAGACTAATTTCATAAGGCTGGGGCAACGCTTGCCGATGGCCGCAACACAGGGGAAGCACCGCCATGCATGCGTTGACACTGCCGTCGTTGTTGCTGGAGCAGGGCGCCCGATGGGGCGAGCGCACATGGGTGCAGGCGCCAGGCGGCGCACTGCGCTACGGCGATGCTCCCGGGCATGCAGCGGACTGGGCCGCGCGCCTGGCTTCGGCCGGCGTCGCCCGGGGCGACCGGGTCGGGCTGATGGCCGGCAACCGGCATGAATTCCTGTCCATCGTGCTGGGCTGCGGCTGGCTGGGGGCGGTGGTGGTGCCCATCAACACGGCGTCGCGCGGCATGCAGTTGCAGCACATCCTGGCCAACAGCGGTTGCCGCTTGCTGGTGGCCGACGCCGCGTCCTGTCCGGCGCTGGCTGCACTGGACATGCAGCCCCTGGCCTTGAACCGCATCTGGCTGCTGGACGGCTACGCCGACGCGCTGCCGGTGCAAGCGTGTCCGCCTCCTCCCGCACCGGACACGCCGCTGCCGCCGGCAGCCGACCTCGGGCCGGGAGATACGCTGGCCATCCTGTACACCTCGGGCACGTCAGGCCTGTCCAAAGGCGTGTGCTGTCCGCACGCGCAGTTCTATTGGTGGGGCAGGATCGCCGCGCGCAACCTGGAAATCGCCGAGAGCGACGTGCTCTACACGAGCCTGCCGCTGTTCCATACCAATGCCCTGAACGCCTGCTTCCAGGCGCTGGTCACGGGCGCGACCATCATCTGCGACGAGCGCTTCTCGGCCAGCCGCTATTTCGACCGGCTGGAGGCCACGGACGCCACGGTGACCTATCTGCTGGGCGCCATGGTGCCCATGCTGCTGGCGCAGCCGCCTGCCGCAGCCGAACGGCGTCAGCGCGCGCGGATTGCGCTGGCGCCCGGGGTGCCCGAACGCTTCCATGCGGCATTCGCCGAACGCACGGGCATCGCGCTGCTGGAAGGCTACGGCTCGACCGAAACCAACTTCGCGCTGGGCGGCACGCTGGACGAGCAGCGGCCGGGCACGATGGGGCGCGTCGCGCCCGAATTCGATGCGATGGCGGCTGACGAGCACGACGCGGCGGTGCCAGACGGCACGCCGGGCGAATTGCTGTTGCGCTCGCACATCCCATACGCCATCGCCACCGGCTATTTCGGCATGGACGACAAGACGGTGGAAGCCTGGCGCAATCTCTGGTTCCACACGGGCGACCGGGTGGTGCGCGATGCGGACGGCTATTTCCGCTTCCTGGACCGCACGAAGGACGCCATCCGCCGACGCGGCGAGAACATTTCCTCGTACGAGGTGGAGCAGGTGCTGCTGGCGCATCCGGCGGTTGCCGCCGTGGCGGTCTATGCGGTGCGTTCCGATCTGGCGGAAGACGAGGTCATGGCGGCGCTGGTCTACAAGACCGGGCAGGCCATCGCGCCCGAGACGCTGTTGGACTTCTGCCAGCCCCGTATGCCGTATTTCGCCGTGCCGCGCTATCTGCGCGTACTGGACGATTTGCCGCGCACCGAGAACGGCAAGATCCGCAAGTTCCGCTTGCGGGATGAGGGCATTACCGGCGACGCCTGGGACCGCGACGCCGCCGGCTATCGCGTGGCGCGCTGAGCGTCATCAATCCATTCAAACAGACTAGGGGCGGCAATGACGATGGCATACAAAGGGGCGGCCGCGGCCGCTGGCGACGATGCGCGCAGAAAACGCACGCGGCGCGTGGTGATGGCGTCCGTCGCGGGCAACGCGATGGAATGGTATGACTTCTTCATCTACGGCACGGCGGCGGCGCTGGTGTTCGGCGAACTGTTCTTTCCCAAGGGCACCGACCCGCTGCTGGGCACCATGGGGGCGTTTGCCGGCTTTGCGGTCGGCTTTCTGGCGCGGCCGCTGGGCGGCGTGATCTTCGGCCATATCGGCGACCGCTACGGCCGCAAGCTGGCGCTGGAATGGACCCTGGGCTTGATGGGCGCCGCCACCTTCCTGATCGGGCTGTTGCCTACCTATGATCAGGTCGGCTTCTGGGCGCCGGTTGCCATGGTGGTGTTGCGCATCCTGCAAGGCGCGGCCGCGGGCGGCGAGTGGGGCGGGGGCGTGCTGCTGATCAGCGAGGCGGTCGGGGGCAAGCGCCGCGGCTACTTCTCGTCCTTCAGCCAATTGGGAGTGGCGGGCGGCTTCGTGCTGTCGTCGGGCGTCTTCATGCTGGCGCAGCAGCTGCCGCAGGAAGCCTTCATGAGCTGGGGCTGGCGCCTGCCGTTCCTCTTGAGCGTGCTGATCTTCGGCGTGGGCCTCTACATCCGCAAGCACATCCCCGAAAGCGATGAATTCGTGCAGGCCGCCAAGACCGCCAAGCGCGGCATGCCGGCAGTCGAAGTGTTCCGCCGCTATCCGCGCCAGGTCTTTACCGCGATGGGATTGCGCGTGGCCGAGAACGGCGGGTCGTACATCTTCCTGGCGTTTGCGCTGGCCTACGGCAAATTCCTTGGCATACCCAACGACGTCATGCTGGGCGGCGTGCTGGTGTCGATGTTCATCGAGCTCGGCACGCTGGTCTGGTTCGGCCACCTGTCCGATCGCATCGGCCGGCGGACGGTGTACCTGATTGGTTCGGCCGGCCTGGTGCTGGTGGCATTCCCGTTCTTCTGGCTGGTGCAGACCAAGGAGCCGGTGTGGATATTCCTGGCCTTCTTCCTGGGCAACACGGTCTGCCATGCCGCGATGATCGGCACCCAGCCGGCGTATTTCGCCGAACTGTTTCCCGCAGAGGTCCGCTACACCGGATTGGCGCTGGGGCATGAACTGGCTTCTGTATTCGCCGGCGGCCTGTCGCCGCTGATCGCCATGGCGCTGCTGCGCAAGTATGAATCGGCGACCCCGGTAGCGTGGTTCCTGGTGGGCATGGCCGCGGTCACCGTGATCACCTTGCTGCTGACGCGCGAACCCCCACGGCAGGAGTCGGCGTGAGCGCGGCGCGCGGCCCGGGCATCGTCGGCGTGGGCGAAACGCCTTCGCTGCGCCATCCCGGCCCGGGAACCAGCACGGCCGGCCTGATGGCCGAGGCGATCGCGCAGGCGCTGCGCGGCGCAGGGTTGAAGCCCGGCGATGTGGACGGCCTGGGCGTGGCTTCATTCACGCTGCGCCCCGACCGCGCGATCGATCTGGCGTGGCGCCTGGGACTGCGGCTGAACTGGTGCATGCAGGACGAAATGGGCGGCGCCAGCGCCATCAACCTGTTGCGCCAGGCCTGGCTCGCGTTGCAGGCCGGGCAGGCCGAGACGATCGTGCTGGTCGCGGGAGACCATTTCACGGGCGCCGATTTCGCAGGGCTGGTACGCGGCTACAACCGCAGCGCGCAGGACTATCTCAGTCCCCTGGGCTGCGAGGGGCCGAATCCCCTGTTCGCCATGCTCACGCAAAGGCAGATGGCGCGCGCCGGTCTTGCCCGCGAGGACTATGGCGCGCTATGCGTCGCGCAGCGGCTATGGGCAGCAGGCAACCCCAACGCCGCGTATCGCGATCCATTGAGCCTGGCGCAATACCTGGCCGCGCCCATGGTCGCGCCGCCGCTGGGACGCCTGGATTGCGTGCCGGTGGTCAGCGGCGCTTGCGCGCTGGTGCTGAGCGCGCGTCCGGCGGGAATCAGCGTGCGGCTGCTGGCCAGCGATGCGCGCTACAACGATGACCAGCAGGAAGGCGACGGATTGCAGACCGGCATCGCGGCGTTCGCGCCAGCGCTCTGGCAGCGCGCTGGCCTGGGACCGGAAGACATGGATGTGCTCAGCGTGTACGACGACTATCCCGCCATGGCGCTGGCGCAGCTGTGCGATCTGGGCTTCGCCAGCATCGATGACCTGCCTGGCTTCATCGCGCGCCGCCTGGCCACCCGGGACTTGCCGGTCAACACCGCAGGCGGCCAACTGTCCGCCGGGCAGGCGGGCACCGCCGGCGGCATGCATGGCCTGGTCGAAGTGGCGCGCCAATTGCTGGGGCAGGCAGGGGAACGGCAGGTGCGCGGCGGGCGTCACGGCGTGGCTACCGGCTACGGCATGGTGCAGCTGCGTTACGGGATGTGCGCCAATGCGGCCGTGCTGGCGCGGGAGGAAGCATGAGCGTCGACGTCAGCCAATGTTGCAGCTGCGACCATCTGGTCTATCCCGTGCGGCTGTGGTGCCCGGCTTGCGGCCATGGACAGGCGCGCGCGGCGGCGGTGGAACAGGCCGAGTTGCAGGCCTGGACCGAATTGCCGTCGCGGAACGGTGCGCCTGCCGCAGTCATCGCCACGGTCCGGGCGCTGCCCGCGGGACCGGTCCTGGTCGTGCGGCTGGAAGAACCGCCCGCCCATGCGGGCCAGCGCCTGTGGCTATTCGAACGCGATACGGACGGGCAGCCTTTGCCTTGGGCCCGCGTCGCGGCCGAACCGCAGATCTGAAGCGCCAACGCGTCAATCGCCGCTGGCCGGCGCCTGGATCGCCTCCAGGCGCTGGGCCAGCGAAGCCGCGGACAACTCGCCCACGCGCAGGTCCACCAGCCGTCCCTGGGCGTCCAGGAACAGCGTGGCGGGCAGGCCGCGGTTGCTCATCTGGCGCGAGGCCGCGCCTGCGGGATCGAGCAGCACGTTGCGCAGCGACGGCGCGTGCTGCGCCAGGAACGCCGTCACGTCCGGCGGCGCTTCGGCCTGGTTCAGGAAGACGAAATTCACATCGGGATGCGCCGCTTGCGCCTCGGTGAATGCGGGCATTTCGCGGCGGCAAGGCGGGCACCAGCTTGCCCATAGATTGATGACGGTAGGTTTGCCCTGGTAGGCCGCGAGCGCCGCGGGCGTGCCGTCCAGCTGGCGCAAGGCGAGCGCGGACAGTTCGGGCAGGGCCTGCGGCGCGCGCGCCAGCCACCGCCCGCCGCCTATCCAGACCGCGCTGGCCAGCGCCAGCGCGCCCAGCAGCGCGGGCCGCGACGCCTGGCGGCGCAAGGCCGCGTACAGCGTGTAGAGCCATGCCGCGGCAAGCCCGGCCATACCGGCCCAGCCGCCATCGCGCACGTCCAGGATCCGGAGCGGATTCTCGATGAAGTGGGCCTGGAACTGCCAGACAAAGCCGAGCCGGGCGACGACCAGGCCGATGATGAGCGCGCGCCACAACACCGTACTGGTGTCGGGCCGGGACTCCTGCCCGCGGGTCAGCAGCCTGGCGGCCAGCAGTCCGATAGCGGCGGCAACGATGAGAACCAGCAGGTCCGAGGGAAAGACGAGGGGACCGATACGGATGGCGGGCGTCATGCGTGAATCTGGAACTGGCGCGGCGGGGATCAGGCTGCCTGCTGCAGCTTGGCCGGCGCCTGCGCGATGCGGCGGGTGATTTCGGTGGCGGCGCGGCAGGTCAGGCCGGCGAGGTAGTCCTCGCGGAAGGCCGCGAAGGCGTCCTGCATGCCGATGAGCGTGATGCTGCCCAGCACATGGTTCTCTTCATCGAAGATCGGCGCGGCGATGCCGGTCTTGCCGGAATCCAGTTCCCCCGACGAGATGCAATAGCCGGCCTTGCGCACTTGCAGCATGGCCCGGGAAAAGGACTTCCAGTCCTGGCCCAGCCGCTGCATGTCGGGGGCATCGGCGTGTTCGTCGTAGACGCGGCGCAACTGGCGCGGCCCCAGATTGGCCAGGATCACGCGGGCGGTCGCGCTGCGCAAAAGCGGCATGTGCCGGCCGCGGCCGAAGTTCAGGGCCTGGGTATTGCGCCCGGCCTGCTGGTGCACGTTGATGACCTTGTCGTCGTAGCGCGCGCTGAGCAGCACGTCCAGGCCGGTCTGGCTGGATAGTTCCTCGATCAGGTCGCGGCTGACCGTCAGCATGGGGTCGTACTCCCGCATCTGCAGATCCAGCGCGATGATGCGCGGACCCAGCGCGTAGCCGGCTGGCAGGCGCACCAGCAGGCCGCAGGCGCACAGTTCGCGCACGTAGCGGTAGGCGGTGGCGGGCGCGTAGCCGCGCAGCTGGCAGATGGCGTCGACGTCCAGGACCGGCCGGTCGGGCTGAAAGAGGTCCAGGACATCGAGCATGCGGCGAAGACTGTTCATGTGCGTGAGGTGTTGTAAGGCTGACGTGCTGCGAGGGTGCACCAAGGGGCGCGTATTGGCAAATCGTCCTGCCGCGCGCGCAGCGTGCACGCGCGTATAGGAGATCCGCGCAGAACTATCAAATAGATAATTCTAATAAATTATCCAGCATCAATCCGCCAAAAGAAATTGCACATTTATCAAATTACGATAAAGTAGCGAAAAAAGGAGGCGGTAATCATGACCGGAGCTAGTGCCTTGCTGGAGGCTCTGCGCAAGCAGGGCGTGGAAGTCTGTTTCGCCAATCCCGGCACGACCGAGCTGGACCTGGTGCGTGCGATGGAGGAGGTGCGCGGCATGCGCTGCGTGGTCGGCCTGCAGGAGAACGTCTGCACCGGCGCGGCCGACGGTTATGGCCGGCTGGCTGGAAAGCCGGCCGCGACCCTGCTGCATCTGGGGCCGGGCTTCGCCAACGGCATCGCCAATCTGCACAATGCGCGGCGCGCCCGCACCCCCATCGTCAACATCATCGGCGACCACGCCAGCTGGCACCTGGAATGCGACGCGCCCCTGACTTCGGACATCGAGTCGCTGGCGCGCCCAGTCTCCGGCTGGGTGGAGCGCATCGCGTCCGCCCAGGACGCCGCTGGCGCCGCCCGCGCCGCCGTGCAGGCCAGCCTGGCCGATGGCGGCCAGGGCGCGACGCTGATCTTTCCCGCCGACTTCCAGGCGGAAAGCGTGACGCCGGATTCCGCGGATGCTGCCGCCGAGGCCGCTGCGCAGCCCGAGACCTTCGACGCCGCCGCCGCATGGCAGCGCCTGAGCCGCGCGCAAAAGCCGCTGTTCCTGCTGGGCGGGGGCGGTCCCGCCAGCGGCCTGGGACGCCGCGCGCAGATTGCGGCCGCGCGCCTGTGCGCCGCCCTGGGCGGCAAGGCTTACGCCGAGACCTTTCCCGCCAGATCGGAACGCGGCCGGGACTTGCCGGACTTCGACCGCCTGCCGTATTTCCCGGAACCCGCTCGCGCTGCCCTGGACGCTGCCGACCTGGTGGTGCTGGTGGGGGCGCTGCCGCCCGTGACCTACTTCGGCTATGCCGGTCACCCCAGCCGGTTGGTGCCGGCGGAACGCCTGCTGGAACTGGCCGCTCCCGGCCAGGACGCGGCCTCGCGCCTGGAAGCGCTGGCCGAATTGGCGGGCGCGCCGGCCTTCGAATCCGCCGCCGCGCCGCTGCCCGAGCCTGCACCAGGCGCCTTGACGCCGCAATCCATTGCCGCAGTGGTGGCGCGGGCCTTGCCCGAAGACGCCATCGTTTCGGTCGAAGGCGGCACCTGCGGCTATCCGCTGTATGCCGCGTCCGCCGGCGCCGCGCCGCACACCGTGCTGACCAATACCGGCGGCGCCATCGGCCAGGGCTTGCCAGTCGCGATGGGCGCCGCCATCGCCTGCCCGCAGCGCCGCGTGGTGGCCGTGCTGTCCGACGGCAGCACCCAATACACGATCCAGGCATTGTGGTCGCTGGCGCATGAAAACCTGCCGGTCACGGTGCTGATCGCCGCCAACCACCAGTACGCCATCCTGCGCAACGAGCTGCGCCGCGGCAACGCCGTGCTGGGCGAACGCGCGGCCGAACTGACCGCGCTGGACCGCCCGCGCATCGACTGGGTGGGGCTGGCCTCCAGCTACGGGGTGCAGGCCAGCCGCGCCGCGACCTCGGAAGAATTGGCCGCGCAGCTGGAATCGGCGCTGCGCCAGCCGGGCCCGGTCCTGATCGAGATGGCGCTGTAGGCGCCGCCATATATATAAGGAGCATCAAAGCATGGACTTGCAACTCAAGGGGAAAGTCGCGGTGGTCACGGGCGGCAGCCTGGGCATCGGGCGCGCGGTGACCGAAGCGCTGGCCGCCGAGGGCGTGCGTGTGGCCATCGTGGCGCGCCGCCAGGCGCAGCTGGACGAAGTGGCGGCTGAAATCACCCGGGCCACGGGCGTGGAAGTGCTGGGCGTGGCGGCCGACGTGTCGGACACCGCCCAGGTCAACGCGATGATGCAGCGCGTGGCCGAACACTTTGGCCGCATCGACATCCTGGTCAATGGCGCGGCCCATCCCGGCGGCCTGGTGCGCAGCGAGATCGACGAGGCCGATCCCGAAGGCCTGCTGGAAGACATCAACATCAAGGTGGTGGGCTACATGCGCTGCGCCAAGGCTGCGGCGCCGCACATGCGCCAGGGCGGCTTTGGCCGCATCGTCAACATCGGCGGCCTGACCGGGCGCGGCAGCAAGCAGCTTTCGGGCATGCGCAACGTGGCCATCTGCCACATGACCAAGACCCTGTCGGACCAGCTGGGTCCGCATGGCATCACGGTCAACGTGATCCATCCGGGCGTGGTCGAGACGCCCCACATCCATGAACTGTACGAAAAGGAAGCCGCCAAGCAGGGGCTGACCCCCGCCCAGGTCGAGGCCAACTATGCCAAGGCCACGCCCATACGCCGGGTGCTGCAGCCAGCGGAGATTGCCGACGCGGTGCTGTTCCTGGCATCGCCGCGGGCAGGGGCCATCACCGGCGAATCGTTGGGGGTGGATGGCGGCATCACGCGCGGCATCTTTCTTTGAACCGCTGAACCTCATTCGGGGAGTCTGGATATGCAAGGCACGATACTGGTCGGCACCGCCGGCCAAGGAATACTGCGCAGCGTGGACGATGGCGCCACCTGGCACCGCCTGGGGCTGAAGGAAGCCATCGAGTTCGACGGCACGGTGCGCAGTCTGGCCGTGGATCCGGCCGACCCGCGCCGCGTCTTTGCCGGGGCCGACGCCGGCATGTGTGTCAGCACCGACGGCGGCGCGCATTTCACGCGGGTGGACAGCCCCATGAACGGCATGACCGTCTGGGCCATGGCCATCGATCCCACAAATCCGCGGCGCATGTACGCGGGCACCGGCGCGCCGTCGCGCGCAGCGATGTTCCGTTCGGTGGACGGCGGCGCGAGCTGGCAGCGCCTGTCGCCCGAACTGCCGGAGTTCTGCCGCGGCGTGAACCGCCCGCGCATCCTGTCGGTCTGCGTGGATCCGGACGACGGCCGCGAGGTCTGGTTCGGCGTCGAAGAAGGGGGCTTGTGGCGCAGCCGCGACGGCGGCGATACCTGGTCGCGCGAGGACGATGAAGGCAATGCCGATGCCATCGCCAACCCCGACATCCATTGCGTAGCTGTCCTGCCGGCCACGGCCGCCGCGCCCAAGACCGCCATGGTGCTGACGGTGAACTCCGTCTATCTCAGCGAGGACGACGCCCGGCGCTGGAATGGCGTGGCTTCCAAGTCGCGCTTTGACGGCATGTACTACACCCGCACGGTGCAGGCGCTGCCGGACGATCCCGACACGCTGCTGCTGGCCATCGGCGACGGCACGCCAGGCACGCGCAGCAGGATCTACCGTTCGTCCGACCGCGGCCGCAACTGGCAGCCGGCGCTGCTGCACACGCCGCCAAATTCCACCTTCTGGGCCTTCGGCGTGCACGCAGCCGACCCGCGACTGGCGTTCGCCGGCACCAAGTACGGCCATCTGTTCCGTTCCACCGACGGCGGCCGCAGCTGGTTCAAGGAATGGCGCGACTTCAGCGAAATCACCGCCGTGGCCTGGACGCCGTACGCCGCGCCCGTGACCGCGCACCCCCAGTCCATCAACTGACAACCCGCCCGAGACCGCCATGTCCACCAACACCACGCTTGCGCCGGCAGACCGCCGGCCGCGCATCGCGCGCACCCACCTGGCCCTGTTCGTGCGCGACCCGTTCGCGTCGGCGTCCTGGTACGAATCCGTGCTCGGCATGCAGGAGACCGCGCGCGGCGAGCAATGGGTGTTCCTGTCCTTTGGGCGCAAGCACCACGACATCGCCCTGATCCGCGCGGCCGAAGGCGAGCCCGCCCGCGGCCCCGTCAACATGCAGCACTACGGGCTGGAGATCGAGGGCGACGTGGACGAGCTGCGCCGCCTCTACGGCATGTTGCTGGCCAAGGGCGTGGACGTCGTGAAAATCACCGATCACAAAGTCGGCTACGGGCTGTACTTCACCGACCCCGACGGCCACCGCTTCGAGTTCTTCTGCGAAACCGTGCACGGCGACGAAGAGGGCAAGCAGGTCCTGCACGACCACAACGCGCCCAGCGTCCCCATGACCCTGGACCCGCTTTGACCGCCCGCACGGCGCACTCCTTCCTGATCCCACATTTTCTGGAGCATCCATGAGCAGCACCAACTTCGGCCCCTACCGCATCCGCAAGTGGTATTTGCAGATCGACGACACCCTCACTACTGAAACCGGCGAACCGGCCGACGGCGAGCCGTTGCGCAAGATCGTCATCGCGGCCGCGCTGCACAACCCCTATGCCGGGCGCTTCGAACGCGACCTGTCGGGCTATGTCGAACCCTCGGGCATGCTGGGCGAGGAGTTCGGCCGGCGCATCATCGCCGCGGCCGGCGGCCAGCCGCTGGAAAGCTACGGCAAGGCCTGCGTGGTGGGCACGGACGGCGAGTACGAGCACGGCAACGCGTTGTTGACCACCATCTTCGCCGAACCCGTGCGCGCGGCGCTCGGCGGCGGCAAGGCCTGGGTGCCTTCCACCGGCAAGCGCGGCGGTCCCGGCACCGTCATCGACATTCCGCTGGCGCATAAGGACGCGCTCTATGTCCGTTCGCACTACGACAGCGTGACCGCGCTGTTCGGCGACGCGCCCAACCGCGACGAAGTGCTGATCGCCTTCGCGTTTGCCACGCGCGGGCGCCTGCATGCGCGCCTGGGCGGCATCCCCGCCAGCGAAATCCAGGGCAAAGACGGACTCTGCTGAAAGGAAGCCGATATGCAACGCCGCGACACCGCTATCGCCGTCAACGGCATGACTTTGCACCTGACCGAGTGGGGCCCCCAGGCGGGGCGTCCGCTATTCATGCTGCACGGCATCCGCGGCTATGCCGAGACCTTCGCCGGCATCGCGCAGGCGTTGCAGCCGGATTTCCGCGTCCTGGCCTATGACCAGCGCGGCCGCGGCGCCAGCAGTTGGGATCCGCAGCGCAACTACTACACCGACGCCTACGTGGATGACCTGGCGGGCGTGGCCGACGCGCTGGGCCTGGACCGCTTCGATCTGCTCGGCCATTCGATGGGCGGCATCGCCGCCATCGTCTTTGCCGCCCGCCATCCGCAGCGCGTGCGGCGCCTGATCGTCGAGGATGCCGGACCCGCCGCTTTCGAAGGCAGCGCGGGCGCGGCGCGCATCCAGCGCGAATTGCGCGAAACGCCCGAGTTCTTTCCCGACATCGCCGCGGCCCGCGAGTACCTGCGCGCGCTGCGGCCCAGCGTGACCGAAGCCGCCCGCGAGGAACGGCTGCGCCACATGTTGAAGGAAGACGGAGCAGGCGGCTGGACCTGGCGCCACGACCATGCGGGTATCGCCGCGACCCGGCTGGACCCCGATCCGGCGCGCGTGGTGGACCTGTGGCCGCAGGTCCAGGCGCTGGGCTGTCCGACCCTGGTCGTGCGCGGCGGGCGTTCGGACTACCTGCAGGCCCAGACCGCCCGCGACATGGCGGCGCGCAATCCGAACGTGGAATGGGTCGAGATAGAAGGCGCCGGCCATTACATCCATGACGATCAGCCGGCCGCCTTCGAGCAGGCCGTCGGCGGGTTCCTGCGCCGCGCCTGAGGTGTCTGAGCGCAACCCGTCAGGCAAAAGACAAGAATCCAAGGGAGAGCCGAGATGGCGCATATCGTAGAAGTGCCGGTGCTGGTGGTGGGCGCCGGGCCGGTCGGCGTGACGCTGGCCAATCTGCTGGGCAGTTATGGCGTGGAAACGCTGGTGCTGGAACGCAACCAGGACGTGCTGGACTATCCGCGCGCGGTGGGCCTGGACGACGAAGCCATGCGCACCTTTCAGAGCGCGGGCCTGGCCGATGAAATGCTGCGCGACATGATCCAGAACGTGCCCATGCGCATGTACACGCGGACCAAGCGCTGCTTTGCCGAGATCCTGCCGGCCACGCGCGAGTTCGGCTGGTATCGCCGCAATCTGTTTTCGCAGCCGCTGGGCGAACGCACCCTGCGCGCCGGTCTGCGGCGCTTTCCCCATGTGACGCTGGAACTGGGCAGCGAGCTGCTGTCGCTGGCGCAGGACGAGCGCGGCGTCACGGTGCGGGTGCGCGATGCCGAGGGCGCCGAGCGCGAGATCCGCACGCAATACCTGCTGGCCGCCGACGGCGGGCGCAGCACAGTGCGCGAACGCCTTCTGCAATTGCCCTTCGACGGCAATACGCATCCGCGCAAATGGGTGGTCATCGAATGCGACCAGGACCCGCTGGACGCCCCTTATACCGCGCTGCATTGCGAGCCGCGCCGCCCCTATGTCTGCCTGCGCCTGCCTTACGGCCTGCGGCGCTGGGAGTTCATGCTGTTTCCGGGCGAGGACGGCGAGCAGATGCTGCAGCCGGAAAAGGTGCAGGAACTGCTGCGCCATCACGTGGCCGACCCGGCCAGGTTGAACGTCATCCGCGCCCGCGTCTATACCCACAATTCCCGCGTGGCGCGTACTTTCGTCTCGGGCCGCGTCTGTCTGGCGGGCGACGCCGCGCACCTGACCCCGCCCTGGATCGGCCAGGGCCTGAACGCCGGTCTGCGCGACGCTTTCAACCTGGCCTGGAAGGTGGCCTGGATCGTGCAGGGCCGCCTGGACCCGGCCGCCTTGCAGAGCTACCACGACGAACGCCACAGCCATGCCCGCGCCATGATTTCGCTGGCCGACATGTTCGGCGCCATGCTGTCGCAGACCAACCCGGTACTGGCGGCGCTGCGCGACACGTTCTTCCTGTCGATCCGGAATATTCCGAAGATCCGCGACTATGTGCTGCAAATGAAGTTCAAGCCCATGCCGCGCTATAGCCGCGGCGTGGTGGGCGACAGCGCCGACAAGACGCAGCGCGAGTGCATCGGCCGCATGTTCATCCAGCCGCTGGTGGAATGCGAGAACGGCGCCACGCTGCGCCTGGACGAAGCGCTGGGCGCGGGCTTCGCGCTGATAGGCTGGCGCCGCGATCCGCGCGCAGGGCTGCCGCCGGCCCTGCGGGCGCAGCTGGACAAGCTGGGCTGCCGCTACGTGGCGGCGCAGCGCGCGCGCAGCGGCTGCGATCCCGACGAACTGCAAGCCGGCGCCTTGCCCGTGTTGCAGGATACGGAGAACGCGCTGCATTTCTGGTTCCAGCGCACCCGCGCGGACTGGGTGCTGGTGCGGCCGGACCGCTACGTCGCGGCGCTGGGCCGCAGCGCGGACGCCGCCGACGCCCTGGGTCGCTTCGCCGCCCGCTTCGTACCCGGGGCAACCCAGATGGCCGCGCAGCCGGCAGGCAAGCCGTCTCACGCGCCCGGGGCGATCCTGAACGGAGCGCAGCCATGAATGCACCGGTCCAGCCCGCGGGCAACCCGGTCCGCAACGTGCTGTTCATCATGTGCGACCAACTGCGCGCGGATCACCTTTCCTGTTATGGCGGAGCCGGCGCCTTGCGCACGCCCCACATCGACCGGCTGGCAAGCATGGGCGTTCAGTACGACCGCGCCTACGTGACGTCCGCGGTCTGCGGCCCGTCGCGCGCGTCCTACTACACCGGCCGCTATCCGCTGTCGCACCGCGTCACCTGGAACCGGGTGCCGCATCCGGTGGACGAATGGTGCCTGGGCGAATACCTGGCCCAGGCCGGACTGCCGCTGCACCTGCTGGGCAAGACGCACTTCGTGCCCGACCGCGCCGGATTGCGGGGCAAAGGCTATGCGGCCGAGGACGAGCAACGTTTCCTGCAAGGCGGCTTCCTGCCGATCGAGCGTTACGACGGCCATTTCGAACTGGCCAAGGACAGCCCATACCGCCGCTACCTGCGCGAACGCGGCTACGACAGCGAACGCCCCTGGGAAGACTACGTGGTGGGCAGCCAGGCGGCCGACGGCAGCATCGCCAGCGGCTGGCTGATGCGCAACGCGCCGCTGCCCGCCCGCGTGGACGCGGCGGATTCCGAGACGGCCTATCTTACGGACCGCGCATTGGACTTCATGCAGGGGCAGGGCGACAAGCCCTGGGCGCTGCATCTTTCCTACATCAAGCCGCACTGGCCGTACAAGGCGCCGGCGCCATACCACGCCATGTACGGCGCGGAAGACTGCGCGGCGCCCGTGCGCTCGCAGGCGGAGCGGGAGCGCCCCCATCCTGTGCATGGCGCCTACCAGCGGCTGGAAGAGTCGCAGTCCTTCGCCCGCGACGAAGTCTGGCGCAGCGTACGGCCGGTCTACATGGGGCTGGTCAAGCAGATCGACGACCAGATCGGTCGGGTGCTGGACTTCCTGGAGCGCAGCGGCCGGCTCAAGGACACGCTGATCCTCTTCACCTCCGACCACGGCGACCACCTGGGCGACCACTGGCTGGGCGAAAAGGAATACTTCTACGACAGCGCGATGCGCGTGCCTTGCCTGGTCTATGACCCGGCGCCGGCCGCCGACGCGACCCGCGGCAGCCGCAGCGACGCATTCGTCGAATGCATAGACGTCGTCCCCACGGTGCTGGAGGCGCTGGCGCTGCCGGGGCAAGAACACCGCATCGAGGGCCGCTCGCTGCTGCCGGGGATCCGCGGCGTGTCGGAGTCCGCGCCGTCCGCGCGCGAGTACGTGGTGGGCAGCCTGGACTACGCCTACCGCGAGGCGCGCCTGTTCCTGGGACGCGGCGAGCGCGAGTGCACCGGCCTGATGGTGCGCGACGAGCGCTACAAGTACCTGCATTGGCAGGGCTATCCCGCGCAATTGTTCGACCTGCGCGACGACCCGGGCGAGCTGCATGACCTGGGCGCCGATCCGGGCATGGCGCCGGTGGCGGCACGGATGCGCTCGGCGCTGCTGGACTGGCACGAAGGCCTCAAGCGCCGCGCCACCGAGACCGACGAGGAAGTACGCGAGCGCACGCATGCGCACGAACGGATGATGGGCATTCTGATCGGCCGCTGGTGAAGCGGACCGGTCCTGATCTGGATTTCCAGCCGCCCGGGTCCGTCCTGGCCCGGAGCGGCAACTCAGTCGCCGGACTATTCCGGGAAACGACATATACAAGGGGAAGTACCATGGGATCGCCGTACCGTTGTTGTTTGCAACCCGTCTTGTGGGCCGCGCTGGCGCTAGTGCCGGCCGGCCAGGCCGCGGCCCAGTCCTGGCCGTCGGACACCGTGAAGATCGTGGTGCCGTATCCGCCCGGCACCGAACCCGACGTGCTGGCGCGCGACTTGGGCAACCGCCTCTTCAAAGAGAGCGGCAAGACCGTGGTGGTGGAAAACCGCCCCGGCGCCAACGCCATCATCGGCAGCGATTACGTCGCCAAGGCGGCGGGTGACGGCAATACGCTGCTGATGGTCGACCGCCTGGCGCTCGAGACCAATCCCTTCCTGTACGCCAAGGTGCCGTACCGGTGGCAGGAGGATTTCAAGCCCGTCACCGACCTGGGCCAGGTGCAGCTTTACGTGGCGGTCAGCAATGCCTTTCCGGCCAAGACCTACAAGGAGTTCATCGACTACGCCCGGGCCAATCCGCAACGCATCAACGTCGGCACCGGCGGCCAGGGCCACGTGAACCATCTGGGCATGGCCATGCTGGCCAGCGCCGAAGGCGTGCAGTTCACCTATGTGCCGTTCAAGGGCGTGGCGCCGGCCATGACCGCGACCATGGCTGGCGACGTGGACAGCGTCATGGCTGGCGGCCTGGCGGTGTCGGAACAGTACAAGGCCGGCAAGATCCGCGTGCTGGTCGCCGGCGCTTCGCAGCGGGCGGCGATGATGCCCGACGTGCCGACGCTGCAGGAGGCGGGCGGCAAGGCCGGCAGCATCCCGTCCACGGTCTTTACCCTGTTCGCTCCCGGCAAGACGCCGGACGAGCTGGTGGCGCGGATCAACCAGGCGGTGACGACGGTCACGGCGGATCCGGCGTTTCGCCAGACCTACGAAGCGCGTGGCCTGCTGGTGCGCGGCTCCACGCCCCTGGCCACGCTGGCTGCCATGAAGGAAGAGGCCGGCCGCTATGAAACCCTGATCAAGTCCGCTGGCATCAAGCCGGATTGAGCACGCGTCCCGGCGCCGCCGCGGGTGGCGTCCCGGGACGTGGAAACGCCGGGGCCGGCGCTATAGCGCCGCCAACAGCCGTTCCAGGAATGCATCGCACTCGGCGAGTTGCGCGCGCGAGATGAATTCGTCGGGCTTGTGGGCTTGCGTGATGGATCCCGGACCGCACACCACCACGGGGACGTCCAGGTGCCGGGTGAACAGCCCGCCCTCGGTGCCGAAAGCCACCTTGGTCTTGCCGGTCCCGGCGGGCAGCAGGGATTCCACGAAACGCACGGCCTCGCTGGCCGGATGCGTGTCCAGCCCCGGATAGGCGTTGATCTGCTCTATCCGGATATCCGCGGCGGGCGCACGCAGGCGCGCCTGATCGCGGATGTCCTCGGCCGCCTGGCGCAAGGGCGCAAGCAGCGCGTCGGGATCGTCCTGGGCCAGATGCCGGATCTCGAAGTCGACCGCGCATTCGTTGGGCACGATGTTCAAGGCGCGTCCGCCGTGGATGCAGCCCGCGTGGACGGTTGCATAGGGCACCTCATAGGCCGGGTCGCGCGCGCCATGGGCTTGCAGCTCGTCCTGCAGGGCGCGCATGGCGCCGACCATGTCGCACGCCAGATGGATGGCGTTCAGCGCCCGCGGCGCCAGCGCGGAATGGCCTTCGAGTCCCTGGCAGACGGCGCGCAAGGCCATCTTGCCCTTATGGCCGGTGGCGATCTGCATGGAGGTCGGTTCGCCCACGATGCACAGCGCGGGCCGGGTGGGCGCCATTTCCATGACGTCCAGCAGCCGGCGCACGCCGACGCAGCCGATCTCCTCGTCGTAGGACAGCGCCAGTTGCAGCGGCCGCCGCAACGGACGCTTGCTGGCCAGCAGCATCGCGTTGACGGCACAGGCCACGAAGCCCTTCATGTCCGCTGCGCCGCGGCCATACAAGAGCCCGTTGCGCTCGGTCAGCGCGAAGGGCGGCACGGTCCAGGCCTGTCCGGCGGCGGGCACCACGTCGGTATGTCCCGACAGCAGCACGCCCGGAACATCGGCGGGGCCGACGGACGCGTGCAGGTTAGCGCGGGTGCCGTCGTCGCTGCGCACCAGCGTGCAGGCAATGCCGTGCGCCGCCAGCAGTTCGCGCACGGCCTCGATCAGCGCCAGGTTGGGCGTGAGGGTCACCGTGTCGAAGGCGATCAGGCGCGCCAGCAGCGCCTCGGAAGCGGTAGGCATGGCGTTGCCGCCTCAGCCCGGAATGACCGCGGTCACGTCGATTTCCACCAGCCATTCGGGCCGTGCCAGGGCCGAGACCACGATACCGGTGGAGACGGGGAACACGCCCTTGAGCCAGCGGCCAACCACGTTGTAGACCTCTTCGCGGTAGCGCACGTCGACCAGATAGACGGTGAGCTTGCATATGTGCGAGAGTTCGCTGCCGCATTCCTGCAGCAGCATGGCGACGTTGGCCATGGCTTTTTCGGCCTGGGCGGCCACGTCGCCGACGCCCACCGATTCCCGGGTGTCCAGGTCCTGGCCGATCTGGCCGCGCAGGAACACGGTGTTGCCGGCGATCACGGCTTGGCACAGGTCGTTGTCCAGGCGTTGTTCGGGATAGGTTTGGCGAGTATTGAATTTGCGGATGCGGGTGTGGGCCATATTGAGTCCTGATGCGGGCGGATGGATCTGGCGGCTATCCGGCCGTCAGTGGGGAAGGATCTTGGAAAGAAAACGGCGCGCCTGGGGGCTGGCCGCGTCGCGGAAGAAGCTGTCCGTGGGGCAGTCCTCGATGATGGCGCCGTCTTCCATGAAGACCACGCGATTGGCCACGCGGCGCGCAAAGCCCATCTCATGGGTGACGACCATCATGGTCATGCCTTCCTCGGCCAGCTCCACCATCACGTCCAGCACTTCATTGACCATCTCGGGGTCCAGCGCGGAGGTCGGTTCGTCAAACAGCATGGCCATCGGATCCATCGAGAGCGCGCGGGCGATGGCTACGCGCTGCTGCTGGCCGCCGGACAGCTGGCCCGGATGCTTGCCGGCATGGGCGGACAGGCCCACGCGTTCCAGCAGCGCGCCGGCCTTGGCGCGGGCCGAGCCGATATCCCGCCCCAGCACGATCTGCTGCGCCAGGGTCAGGTTGCGCATGATGTCCAGGTGCGGAAACAGCTCGAAGTGCTGGAA
Source organism: Achromobacter aegrifaciens (assembly GCF_902859735.1). Taxonomy (GTDB): domain Bacteria; phylum Pseudomonadota; class Gammaproteobacteria; order Burkholderiales; family Burkholderiaceae_B; genus Achromobacter; species Achromobacter aegrifaciens. Next base: position 352,738 of record NZ_CADIJY010000002.1, read on the forward strand.
CACCATGCCGACCTTGGTGCGCAGCTTGGGCAGGTCGGTGGCGCCCGTCACCGAGGCGCCGTCGATCAGGATGTCGCCTGCCTGGATCGGTTCGAGCGCGTTGACGGTCTTGATGAGGGTGGATTTGCCGGAGCCGGACGGCCCGCAGACCACCACGATCTCGCCCCGGTTCACGCGCGTCGAGCATTGCTTGAGCACCTGGTGGCTGCCGTAGAACTTGTCCACGCCGCGGATTTCGATGATGGGGGCGGGCGCGTTCATTTGTCGTAATGCCCTGCGCGGATGGACGCGCCGATGAGATTGAGGATCAGCCGGCCGGCCGTGATGCAGGAAATCTGGTTCAGGTCCTTTTCGGGCTGGATTTCGACGATGTCCATGCCCACCACGCGGCCCTTGCGCACCAGGCCGTGGATCAGCTTGCGGGCCTGGACGAAGGTGACGCCGCCCGGGGCCGGGCCGGCGACCGCCGGCATGGTGGCGGGATCCATGCCGTCGGCGTCGATGGTCAGGTAGTAATTGCCGCCGTCCGGAATGCGCTCGAGCACCGCGTCCATGCCGATGTCATGCAGTTCGTAGGCGGTGACCAGTTCGGCGCCATAGGCGCGCGCCGCTTCCAGCTCTTCGGGGCGGCCGCTGCCCTGGGCGCGCAGGCCGATCTGGATGATGCGGTCCACGTGCGCCATTTCGGAGGCGCGCCGGATAGGGCTGGACAACCCGTCGCGCACGCCGTTGACGTCGTCGCGCCAGTCCAGGTGGGCGTCGATGTGCACCAGCGTGATCGGACCCTGCTGGTCCAGGCCGCGCAGGACGGGCGTGGTGATGCCGTGGTCGCCGCCCAGCACGATGGGCACGGCGCCCGCGGCGGCGATGCGCCGCACCGCGGCCTCGGCGCGTTCATAGTGTTCGCCGCGGGGCTTGGACAGGTCGGGGATGATGTCGCCGCAATCCACGAAGCGGATGTCGTCGCGGCCTTGCAGCAGCGGCCCGTCGATGTCGAAATCGTAGTGGCCGGGGCGGCGCACCACGCGGTCGGTCGCCTGGCGGATCGCCGTGGGCGCATTGGTCTGGTCGTTGCTGAAGTCCGCGGCCGAATAGGGCGAGCCGTAGGGCATGCCCAGCACGGCGACATCGGCCTGCAGGTTTTCCAGGTCCAGCGCCAGCGTGGAGTACAGCAGGGTGGGGTGGCCGGTGCGGGGAGGGACCGTATAGGTGCTCATGTTCTCGTTTCCTTGATGGTGGGAGGATCAGGCCTGGCGCGTCTTGCGGCGGACCAGGGTTTCCAGGCGGCGGCCCGTGCCGGCCATCAGCACGCTGCACACCCAGTAGATGAGGGCGGTGGTGCCCAGCACTTCCAGGTAGGCGAAGGTGTTGGCCGTGAGCAGATTGCTCTGGTAAGTCATTTCCGGCAGGCTCATCACCGAGAAGATCGCCGAGTCCTTGAACATCATGATGACCAGGCTGGTGGTGGGCGGGATGAGAAAGCCGAACAGCTGGGGCACGACGATGTAGCGCTGCGTCTGCCAGTAGGTCATGCCCAGCGACAGGGCGGCGCTGGTCTGGCCGCGCGGCACGCTCTTCAACGCGGCGCGCAGCACCTCGCAGAAGTAGCCGCCGGTGTAGAAGGCGGTGCAGCCGATGGCGACCGACATCGCCGAGGCCGGCACCCCCAGCTTGGGCAGGCCGAAGAACGACAGGTACACGAGGATCAGGTACGGGATGTTGCGCACCAGTTCGACGTAGGCCAGGGCCACTGGCCGCAGCAGGCTGCGCGACTGCGCGGCATAGGCCGCGATCGTGCCGATCAGGATGCCCAGCGGAATTCCGATGAGACTGACCAGGGCGGTGATCCGCAGGCCCTTGAGCAGGACCGGGACGGACTGCCCGACGATGGAGAGATCAATGGGCATTGGGCAGCATCCTGGACACGCGGCGCTCGCACAGGCGCGAGGCGGCCGACAGGCAGAAAAGAATGATGAAGTACACCGCGGCCGTCACGGTGAACACCTGCAGCGGCAGGTCGCTTTGCAGCGTGGCGTTGCGCGCCACGGTGGCCAGCTCCGGAACGGCGATGATGGACATCAGCGACGAGGCCTTCAGCAGTATGGTGAGTTCGCTGGTCAGGGGCGGGATGGCGCGGTAGAACACCTGCGGCAGCAGCACGTGGCGCCAGATCTGCCGGCTGCGCATGCCCAGCGCGCGCGCGGCCGCCACCTGGCCGGGCGACAGCGTGCCCAGCGCCCCGCGCAGGATCTCGACGATGTAGGCGCTGGTGTTACAGGCCAGCGCGCCGATCCCGGCCGCCAGCGGCGACACGGAGATGCCCAGCAGGGGCGGCACCACGTAGTAGGCGATCAGCATATGGATGAGCGCGGGCGTGCCGCGTATGGCGCTGACCCAGAACATGACCAGCCCGCGCAAGGGCGCGTAGGGGGACAGGCGCGCCAGCAGCAGCGCGACCCCCAGGCAGATGCCGATGGCGAACGCCGCCACCGATGCCGCCAGGGTGATCGCCGTGCCCGAGACGACGCCGTGCAGGAACGGCGCCAGGGCGCCGTTCTGATTCAACCAATCCAGCATGGGAGGTCCGCCTAGATCGCGCCGTCAGGCAGGTAGTTGGCGCGCGGCGTGTCCATGGGGGCGCCGAACCACTTCTTCTGCAGCTCCAGCAGTTGGTTGCTGGCGCGTAGTTCGTCGAAGGTGTCGTTGATGAACTGGCGGATCTCCAGGTCCTTGGGGTTGGCGACCCATGCCAGCAGCTTGGCCTGGCCGATCTCGCCGGCGATGCGGAACGCTCCCGGCTGCTTGCGCATCTGCACGGCCGCGATGTTCGAGGGCATCAGCGCCACGTCCACGGTCTTGTTGGCCAAGGCGTTGGAGACGTCCGGGTAGGCCTGGAACAGCTTGGTGTCGGCATAGCCCTTGCCGTTCTTTTCCTTCAGCCGCTTTTCGAATTCTTCGGCCACCGGCTGGGAAGACGAGCCCATCTGGGTCCCGATAATCTTGCCGGCGATATCCATGTCCTGCTTGATGGACGCATCGTCCACCCGCACCATCAGCACCGAACGCACCACGCCCACGGGCTGGGTGAAGGCGAAGCGGCGGGCGCGTTCGGGGGTGATGCCCACGCTGGTCGCGACAAAATCGAACTTGCGCGACATCAGGCCCGGCAACAGACCCTGGAACGGCAGGTTCATCTGTTCCAGCTGCACGCCGAGCTTGGCCGCCATCAGCTGGAGCACGTCGTGCCCATAGCCCACGACCTTGCCGTTCTCGACGAATTCGAACGGTTCGTAGGCGGCTTCTGTGCCCACGGTCAGCTTGCCGCGCTTCTTGATGTCGGCCAGCGATCCGCCCTCGGCGTAGGACAGCGAGGGCAGGGCCAGCGCGGCCCCGGCTGCGAGCGTAGTCGCGACAAAACGCCTTCTGGACAGGTTCTGCATGATTTTTCCCTTGTATGTCGTCATGGTTCCGGCACTGGGCCGGCGGATATCCCTTGCGGAATGTGCCGGGGTCTGCGCCCCTGGACGCCAGTGCTGGACCCACTGTATCTGCCGGGTTGGGTTGTGAAAAATGATTTTTTTAGTGGTATGGTTTCGAAAACCGATACCTTTTCAGAGCCGCCGCCTTGTCCCGTCCCGAGTTCACCGAACGCGACCTGCGTTCCCTGCGGATCTTCTGCGCCGTGGCCCAGGCCAACGGCTTCGCGGCGGCGGAAAAACAGCTGCATATGTCCAAGGCGTCCATCAGCCGGCACGTGCGCGAGGTCGAGGAAACCCTGGGCGTGCGGCTGTGCGACCGCGGCCCCTCGGGCTTTGAACTCACGCAAGCTGGCAAGGTCGCCCTGGAGCTGGCCCGCGATGCCCTGAAATCGCTGGAGCGGATCCGTCCCGAAATCGACGCGGTGCGCGGCGTGCTGTCGGGCACCCTGTCCATCGGCATGGTCGAGCACGTCATCACCGACGCCGACTGCCATATCCCGGAAGCCCTGGCGGCCATGCGCGTCGAGGCGCCCGACGTCAAGGTCGAACTCACCGTCATGACCTTCAACGAGCTGGACCAGGCGCTGCGCGAGCGGCGGGTGCAGGTCGCCATCCGCGGCATGTACCGGCGGGAAAGCGGCTTCAACTATCAGCGGCTGTTCATCGAGCGCCACCAGATCTTCGTGGCGCGCGGCAGCGTGCGCCAGGCCCGCGACCTGCCGCTGGTCTACCGTTCGCACCCATTCGTGCACGACGCGCTGGGCGTTTACGGCTTTGCCCGCGGGCCGGAGGCCACCGGGCTGGAGGCCATCGCCATGCTGGTGTCGTCCGGTCACTGCGTGGGCCTGCTACCCGCCCACTACGCAGATTCGGTCTCGCGCCGCCACGCCCTGACCCGCCTGCCGGGCGGACCCACCTACGAAAACACCCTCTGCGCGATCACCGAGGTGTCGCGCCCGGGCTCGCGCGCCGTGGAGCTGTTCCTGCGCCTGCTGGAGCGTTTCCACCCGGCGCAATAGCGCACGCCAGCCCGGGTCCGCGCCCGCGGTCGCGGGGGAGGCTAAAATACCGGCTCGCGGCTTTTTGACTGGCCATTCCGGCATTCTTCATTCTTGCGCCCGGCGCATCCATAACGATGAAAAAACTGACAGCTGTACTCCTCGCTTCCGCAACCGCGCTGCTGACCGCTTGCGGTCCCAGCGACAATGCGCCCGCCGCCAGCGCGCAGGCGCCTGCCGCCGCCAAGAAGGTCGTGGTTGGCCTGGATGACAACTTCCCGCCGATGGGTTTCCGCGATTCGAACAACCAGATCGTCGGTTTTGACATCGACATGGCCAAGGAAGCCAGCAAGCGCCTGGGCCTGGAAGTGGAGTTCAAGCCCATCGACTGGAGCGCCAAGGAAGCCGAACTCAACGGCAAGCGCGTCGACGTGCTGTGGAACGGCCTGACCATCACCGAAGAGCGCAAGAAGAACATCAGCTTCACCGCGCCCTACATGGCCAACCACCAGATCATCATCGTCGGCAACGCCTCGCCCGTGAAGCTCAAGGCTGACCTGGCAGGCAAGGTCGTGGGCGCCCAGGACGGCAGCAGCGCCACCGACGCCATCGCCAAGGACCCGGTCGCCGCCCAGATCAAGGAAGTCAAGAAGTTCGGCGACAACGTCACCGCGCTGATGGACCTGGCCGCCGGCCGCCTGGACGCCATCGTGGTGGACGAAGTGGTGGGCCGCTACCTGATCAGCAAGCGCGCCGGCGAATACCGCGTCCTGGACGAGAACTTCGGCACCGAAGACTACGGCGTCGGCGTGCGCAAGGACGACACCGAGCTGCTGGGCAAGCTGGACAAGACCCTGGATTCGATGAAGCAGGACGGCACCGCCGGCCGCATCGCCACCCAGTGGTTCGGCGCCAACATCATCAAGTAAGGGGCGGGCGGCGTCCGGGGCCATTGGGCCCGGGCGTCCCGGCCTGTATTTCGCAGCCCGCCGCGGCGCCATGCGCCAGGCGGGCTTACTCATGAAACGATCTTGCCCTGGCGTCCGCGGACGCTGACGGCGCGAACCCAAGCATGGACTACGTACTCTCCCTATTGGGGCCACTGGCGCAAGGCGCGAAAGTCACCTTGACGCTGTTTTTCATCACGCTGGCGCTGGCCGTCCCGCTGGGCCTGGTGCTGGCGCTGGTGCGGATTTCCAAATGGCGGCTGGCCAGCAGCCTGGTTAACGGCTACATCTGGCTCATGCGCGGCACGCCGCTGATGCTGCAGATGCTGTTCATCTACTTCGCGCTGCCGTTCGTGCCTGTGATCGGCATCCGTCTGCCGGACTTTCCCGCCGCCGTGGTGGCCTTCGCGCTGAACTACGCGGCCTATTTCGCCGAGATCTTCCGCGCCGGCATCCAGTCGGTGGACCGCGGCCAGTACGAGGGCAGCAAGGTCCTGGGCATGACTTATCTGCAGACCCTGCGCCGCATCGTGCTGCCGCAGATGGTGCAGCGGGTGCTGCCGCCCATGAGCAACGAGACCATCACGCTGGTCAAGGACACCTCGCTCATCTACGTACTGGCGCTCAACGACATTCTGCGCACGGCGCGCGGCATCGTGCAGCGCGACTTCACGACCACGCCGTTCCTGGTTGCCGCCGCCTTCTATCTCATCATGACGCTGATCCTGACGTGGTTCTTCCAGCACATGGAAAAGCGCTATGCCAAATATGACCAGTAATTCTCCGTCCGCGCGTCCCGTCATGATCGAGGCCCGCGAAATCATCAAGTCGTTCGGCTCCAACCGCGTGCTGGACCGGGTGTCGCTGACCCTGGGCCAGGGCGAAGTGGTGGCGGTGATCGGACCGTCCGGCTCCGGCAAGAGCACCTTCCTGCGCTGCCTGAACCACCTGGAAACCATCGACGAGGGCAGCATCGAGGTCGAAGGCGAGGCCATGGCCCGGGCCGTGCCGGGCGGACGCAGCCAGTACGCCAGCGACGCCGACGTGCGCCGTATCTGCCGCAAGATGGGCATGGTGTTCCAGTCGTTCAACCTGTTCCCGCACATGACCGTGCTGCAGAACATCATCGAGGCGCCCATCACCGTCAAGGGGATGAGCCGCACCCAGATCGTTCCCAAGGCGGAAGAGCTGCTGCGCAAGGTCGGCCTGCTGAACAAGCGCGACAACTATCCGACGCGCCTGTCCGGCGGCCAGAAGCAGCGCGTGGCGATCGCCCGCGCGCTGGCCATGGAGCCGGACATCATGTTGTTCGACGAGCCCACCTCGGCGCTGGACCCGGAACTGACCGGCGAAGTGCTGCGCACCATGAAGCAGCTGGCCGACGAACGCATGACCATGCTGGTCGTCACTCATGAAATGGGCTTTGCGCGCGAAGTCGCGCACCGGGTCATCTTCATGGACGAAGGCCGCATCATCGAGGAAGCGCCTTCGGCGGATTTCTTCCGCGCCCCGCAAGAGGCGCGCAGCCGCGAGTTCCTGGCGCATATGCTCTGAGGCGTCTGCGTTGCAGGACAAGGCCCGCTCAGGCGGGCTTTTTCATTTCTCAGCGGTGCTTGTCATTGCCGGGAGGTACCCAGGGAAGAGCAGACCGTCTCTGCGATGAGCGCAAAGGGCAGCTTCTGGGCGCTGCGCGGGAGCTGGGCGGAACGGAAGCCGTCGGCCAGCCAGTCCTCCACGGTATGTTCCGGCCGCTCTTGCGGGGAGGCCGCCGCCACCGTCTTGGGTACGGAGATGGCAAGCAACAAGGACTCCTTTTTCGCGTAGTACCTGGCGGTGGAGGAAAAGCCTTCTGGTCCGTAGTCGGTGATGCTGCCGCCGATCCACAACTCGATGTCGATGGTCCGCAGGCCGGCGACCTCCAGGTCGGCCAGCGCGGACTTCAGCCTGGGCCGCAGCAGGACGATTCCCGCGAGCCAGGCCACGCCGGCCTCGGGGCCGCCCATTTTTCCACTCAAGGAAACTTCCATTGACACTCCTGAAAAGCTAGCGCGCGCGCCGGGGTACGACCATGGGGCTGCCAGTCTCGGGGTCTGGCATGACGCGGCAATCCAGATCGTAGACTAGGCGCATCATGTCCTCGGTCACGACCGAAGCGGCATCGCCGTGCGCCGCGATGCGCCCATCGCGCATCATCACGATCCTTTCGGCGTAGCGCAAGGCCAGGTTGAGGTCGTGCAGCACCGCCACCAAGGTGCGCCCGGTGCGGTGCAGCCGGCCGCACAGCTCCAGCAGGTCCAGCTGATGGCGGATGTCGAGGAACGTGGTGGGTTCGTCTAGCAGCATGATGTCGGGTTCCTGGGCTAGCACCAACGCCAGCCAGACGCGTTGGCGCTGGCCGCCGGAAAGCGTGTGCACAGGCTCTGCCGCAAGGCCGTCCAGATCGGTCGCCGCCAGGGCGGCGTCGACGGCGCTGGCGTCCGCCGTCGACCATTGCCGCAACAGGGACTGATGCGGATAGCGGCCGCGGGCGACAAGGTCGCGCACGGTGACCATCTCGGGCGCAACCGGGTTCTGCGGCAAGTAGGCCAAGCGGCGCGCCACCGCTTTTCGGCGCAAGCTGGCGAGGTCGGCGCCGTCGAGCAGGGCATGGCCATGGCCGGGACGCAGGGCGCCGCCCAACACGCGCAAGAGCGTGGATTTGCCGCAGCCGTTGGGGCCCAGGATCACGGTGAACGAGGCCGGCGCAATGTCCAGCGTCAAGCCGTCCAGCACGCGGCGGGCGCCGTAGGACAGGCTGACGTCCCGGAGCTGGAGGACGGGCGTGGGCATTGCGGAAGTCACGTCGAGACCTTGTGCCATTCGAGCAGCAGCAGAAATGCGAGATAGAGGCCGCCGATCCCGGCGGTAAGAACGCCTACCGGCAAGCCGTTGGCCCCAGCGGAACGCGACAGCAGATCGGCACCCGCCAACAGCACGGCGCCAGTCAATGCGGCCAACAGCGGTTGCGGGCCGCTAGCCGGGACGCAGCGGCGCGCGATCTGCGGGGCCGCCAGCGCGATGAAGGCGATGGGACCGGCCACGCTGACGGCCGCGGCGGTGGCCAGCACGGCCAGCAGCGTCGCCGCCAGCCGGCTGGGTCCGGGTGCGATGCCCAAGGCGTGCGCCACATCGTCGCCCATTTCCAGCAGCCGAAGGCGCGCGCCCAGGCCGAGCGCCAAGGGCAGCAACACCGCGCAGGCGGCGCCGATCAGAGCGACATCGTTCCAGGTTTTGCCGGCCAGATTGCCGTTGAGCCAGGTTGCGGCCAGATGCGCCTGTTCGCGGCGCAGGTTGGAAAGGCCGTATTGCACGAAGGCGAAGGCGATGGCGGCCACCGCAATGCCGGCGACCACCATGCGATGGGGCGCGGAGAACCCGGCGCCGGATCCGAACCAGACGCCCGCCGTCGCCAGCAGCGCGCCGCCCGCGGCGCCCCAGGCTAGCGGCATCGCCCCCGGCCAGACCATCGTCACCGCCACCGCGCCTGCGGAGGCGCCCGCGGTGAGGCCGATGATGTCGGGGCTGCCCAGCGGGTTGCGGGTAATGCTTTGGAACAGTGCGCCCGACAGGGCCAGCGCGGCGCCGGCGCCAAGCGCGGCCACGGCGCGGGGAAGCCTGACGGTATAGACCAGCCAGTGCTCGACCGCCGTGCCGCCGCCCGCCAGGATGCGCCCCATCCGGGACCAGGCGGGTCCTTGCTCTCCCGCCAACAGGGCGCCGGCAATCGACGCAACGGCCAGCGCCGTCAGCAACAAGGCGTAGGCCAGCGCGCGTGGCGAGTAGGGCAGCGACAGCCAGGTGCCCACGCGCAACGTGCGCCGCTGGCCGCTCATGGGCGGCTCCCGGGCTGGCGGTGCAAGGCCGCCAGCAGGAACGGCGCGCCGAGGAACGCGGCCACCACGCCGGTCAGCAACTCTGCCGGCGCGCGCAGCAGGCGCGCCAGGACGTCGGCCGCGAGCATCAGGATGGGGCCCAGCAGCAGGCAGTAGACGAGTTGCCAGCGCAGGTCGGGACCGCCGATACGGCGGGCGATATGCGGAACGGCCAGGCCGACGAAGGCGATGGGACCCGCGGCAGCGGTGGCGGCGGCGGCCAGGACGGCCACGCCGAGCAGGCCCAGCGCGCGGTACCACCCGGCACGCACGCCGAGCGCCCGGGCAAGCGCCTGCCCCAGCGCCAGGACGTTCAGGGGCCGGGCCAGCGCCAGCGCCAGCAGCAGGCCGGCGCCGATGTAGGGGGCGGCGCGGGCCGCTTCGGCCATGGAGCGTCCTGCCAGCGAGCCCACGGCCCAGAATCGATAGGCGTCGAAAATGTCCTCGCGCAGCAGGGCCACGGCCTGCACGTAGGCGAACAGCACCGCGTTGACCGCCGCGCCGGCCAGGATCAAACGCACCGGCTGCAGGCCCCGGCCGCCCGCGCCGATCAGGTATACGGCCACTGCCGCGGCCAGTGCGCCGGGCAGGGCCGCCCAGAACGGATGCGCCGGCAGGCCGCCGAGCGCGAGGGCGGCAGTCACGATGGAGGCGGCGGCGCCGGCGTTGACGCCCAACAGCCCGGGCTCTGCCAGCGGATTGCGGGTCAGGGCCTGGATCAGCGCGCCGGCCACGGCCAGCGCCGCCCCGGTCAGCACGGCCAGCAAGGTGCGCGGCACGCGCGAGGCGACCACCAGGGCGGCGTAACTGTCATCGGGCCGGAACAGGGCTTGCCAGACCGAGCCGGGCGACAGGTTGCGTGAACCGAGCCAGAGGCTGCCCAGGATGGCGGCGGCGAGCAGCAGACAGGCCGCGCCCAGGCCGGCGGCACGGGACGGCTTATTCATGCTGGGCGCCGGGTCCGGCTTCGGCCCGCTCGGCTGCCGCGGCCAAGGCCGGCGCCAGCCTGCCCAGCATCCAGGCCACGGCCAGCGGCGTGCCCGAGGACGAGGCCATGATCAGCGCCGGGTCGCTCAGCGCCACGTAGGCGCCGCGCCTCACGGCGGGGATGGAGGCGTACAGCGGCAGCGCCGCGGTCCGATCGCGTTCCTGGGGGGTATAGAACCAGGACACGAGCACGTCGACGTCGCCCAGCGCATCGGCATGCTCGAAACCCAGGTAGTGGGCGAAATGGCCGGCGCTGGCGTGCAGGCCCTGCATGGACGGCGCCAGTTTCAGGCCCATGGCGGCAATCGTGTCCACGCGCGGATCCCCCGCCACATAGGCCGCGAAATTGCCCGAACCCAGGTCGGCCCGCACATAGGCGAAGGTCTTGCCGGCCAGCACGGGGTGGTCTTGTGCGGCCTGCGCCAGTGTGCCGCCGATCTGCGCCTTGAGCACCGCAGCCTGTTCGCGCCGGCCCAGCGCGGCGGCGATCAGGTCGATCTGGGTATCCACCGGAGTCAGGAATGGCTGCTCCGGATAGGCCACCACCGGCACCAGCCGCGACAGCTGTGCATACGCTTCGGCGCTGACCCCGGAAAAAGGCGCCAGCACGACGTCCGGCCGCAGCGCGACGATGGCTTCGACGTCCAGCTCCGGAAACATGGCGATGGCCTGCGGCAGCGGTGCGCCGCGGGCCTCGATCGCGGCGCGCACCCAGGGCCAGTAGTGGTCGGCGTCGCCGCCCCAGTCGGCGCGGCCCACGCCCACCGGCACCACACCCAGCGACAGCGCCAGATCGTCGGCGCCCAGGCCCAGCGTGACCACGCGCTTGGGCGGCGCCGCGATGACGGCCCGTCCCAGGGCGCCGTCTATCGTGACCGGAAAACCATCGGCCTGGGCGACCGGCGGCGTTGGCGCGGCCGGCGCGTCGGCGGCGCGGTCGCAGGCCGCCAGGGCGAGCGCGGCCAGGCAGGCTGCCCCGGCCCGCAGAATTGCATGCTTGAAACGAGGAAGACTAAGACGCATCGTGCCGGCAGTTTCTCCGATCAATATTGGGCCCTGAGCGTCAGCATCACGTTGCGGGGCGCGCCCCACCAGCCCTGGCTGAAGAAGCCGATCTGGTCGTAATACTTCTTGTCGAACAGGTTGTTGACGTTGAGAGTGGCCGAGACCTGTTTGCTGAACTCGTAGCGCGCCATCAGGTTCGCCAGCATGTAGCTGCCTTGTTCCACTTCCACGTTGCCGCGCGGGCTGGCGGCGGACTGGTACATGCGGCTTTGCCAGTCCACGCCGCCGCCCACCGTCAGCCGGTTCAGGTCGCCGGGCAGGCGATAGGTGGTGTAGAGCTTGAACAGACTACGCGGATGGCTGGTGTTGATGGGCTTGCCGTCGGCGGCCTTGGCGGTGAAGTGCGTGTAGCTGGCCGCGATGTTCCAGTTGGGCATGATCTGCCCGGTGGTTTCGAGTTCGAAGCCCTCGACTTTGGCGCCGGATACGGCGCGGTAGGCCTGCGTGCCGGGCATGCCTATGACCGACTCGCCGGGAATGGCCTGGGCCAGGTTGTTCTGGCGAGTCTGGTACAGCGATACGGCCGCGTCGAGCAGGCCGTCCAGGTAGGAAGCCTTCAGGCCGATCTCGTAGCTCTTGCCGTCGATCGGCGGCAGGATGGAACCGCTGGGCGAGCGTGCGTTCTGCGGCTGGAAGATCTCGGTGTAGCTGGCGTAGGCCGTGTAGGTCTTGTTGATGTCGTAGATCAGGCCGGCGTAGGGCGTGAACTGGTCGTTGATCTTGTATTGCCGCTTGCTGCCGAAGTAGGTCTGGTTCGTCTCCCAATTGCTCCAGCGTCCGCCCACGATCAGGTGCAGCGGATCGGCCAGCGAAAACCGGCCCACGGCGTAGGTTCCGGTCTGCTTGACCCGCATGTCGTCCGCTGGCGTCTTGCGGCTGGACCAGGCCGGTTCGGCGATATGGTCCTGGCGCCAGTCGAAGAAGCTGCCGATGGCGGGCTTGGCGCCGACCATGAGGTACTGGCCGATGTCGCTGTGGTCGTTCACGCTCATCCAGCCCAGGGCCAGTTCGTGCTTGCGGCCGAACAGCTGGAACGGGCCCGACAGCGTCAGGTTGATATCGTCGCGCGAGCGGTCGCCATCGTAGTTGTTGAAGCTGCTGCTCATGCCCGTGCCGCTGGTCCGGTCCGGATAGCCGCCGCGGTAAAGCTGCTTCATGCGGTACTCGCCCTCATTGTGGCTATAGGCGGCGCGCGCCTTCCAGTCATTGGCGAATCGGTGGCTCAGGTCCACGAAGGTGGTGGTCGATTCGGTATCGATGCGCGCCCAGCGCGTATTGTTGGCCACGGACCGGTTGAAGTCGGTGCGCGAGCCGTCCGAATAGAACAGCGGGAAACCGCTGCCGAAGCCGTTGCTCTGGTTGCGCTGATACTCCAGGCCGACGGTGAGCAGCGTGTCGGGCGTGAGGTCGGCGCTGATGACGCCGTACAGCGTGCGCTTGCGCGAATCCAGGAACGTGACGTAGCTGTCGCCCTGGCTGTAGGCGGCGACGAAGCGCGAGCGGACGCGTCCGTTCTCCGTCAGCGGCACCGACAGGTCGGCGTCGCCGCGCACGTAGTCCCAGCTGCCGGCGCTGGCGCTGCCGGACAGCGCGAACTCGCGCAAGGGCTTCTTGCGAATGAAGTTCACCGCGGCTGAGGGATTGCCCGAACCGGTCATCAGGCCGGTGGCGCCGCGCACGATTTCCACGCGGTCGTAGATGGCGGCGTCCATGTCGGTGGAGCCGTAGTTCCATTGGCTCAGGATCGGGGCGTTCAGGCCGTCGAACTGGAAGTTGTCTATCGCGAAGCCGCGCGCCGAGAACGACAGGCGATTGCTGTCGCTGCGCGTGACGGAGATGCCTGGCGCGCTGGCCAGGATGGAGCCGGTGTCCTGCAGTCCCTGGTCCTCGATCTGCTGGCGGGTCACCACGCTGACCGATTGCGGGGTCTCCCGCGGCGACAGCGTCAGGCCGGTTGCGGTGCTCATGGCCTCGGTGTTGTAGGCATGGGTTCCTTCGGTGGTGCCGGGTATGCCGGCGCCCCGAACCGTGACGGCCGGGAGTTCGGCCGGCTGGTCGGCGCCGGATGAGGCGCTGGATTGCGCGTTGGCGGCGTGGTAGGGCAAGGCTGAGCACAGCAAGGCCGCGCGGACGGCCAGGGTAAGCAGATTCGCCCGGCGCGTGAGCGCGCGCGGCGGGGACAGTGCGGGGGACATGAACACAAGCTCCGGCTGAAAAATTTGGTAATGAGAATTATTGTTTTTGCTGGAGACTTGAACGTATGCCGGAAGATGCGATGCGTATGCCGAACGCCGCCGCATCAGCCCGATCCGGCGTTCGCCAAAGGCGCGGACTGCCGTTGCAGCCAGGCCCAGCCTGCCGCGCTTGCGGCGACGCAGGCCAGCATCGCAAGCGCCAGGCCGAGGGGCTTGCCATAGACCATGGGCACGCCCCAGCCGCTGGCGACCGAAAAGGCCAGCATCTGGGCGAAGCCGAGCACCGAAGCGGCGGTGCCGGACAGCCCTGGCGCACGGGCCAGGATGTGCAGGGTCATGGCCGGGACGCACATGGCCAGGCCGCAGGTATAGATGGCGGGCAGGATGACCGCCCAGGGCAGGGCGGGTCGCCCGGCGCCAGCGGCATACATGACGCTTGCCAGGCAACTGCCGCCCATCAGCAGGTACGCCAGCCAGGTGATGCGTTGATCCGTCCAGCGTCCGGCCTTGCGCGCCGCGAACAGCGCGCCCGCCATGGCGCCGATCACGAGCGGCACGAACAGATATGCGAAATCCGTTACGGGCAGGCCCAGGACGTTGGCAATGAAGTCTGGTGCGGCGCCGATGAGCAAGCCCTGGGCCGCGAAGATCAGGCTGAAGGCGGCGGCGAGCGCGACGTATCGCCGGTCCGCAAGCAGCGCGCCGTAGCCGCCAGCCAGTGCACGCCCGGACAGCGGCCGGCGCCGGCTGGCGGGCAGGGTTTCGGGCAGCCGCCAGGCGCATAGCGCCCAGGCCGTCGCGGCCAGGGCGGCAAGCATCACAAAGACGGCGCGCCAGCCCAGCTGCGCCGCCAACTGGCCGCCGATGATGGGCGCCAACGCCGGCGACAGGTTGAACACCAGGATGAGATAGGACATGACGCGTTGCGCCGCCGGCCCTTCGTAGCAGTCGCGCACGATGGCCTGGCCCACCACGATGCCGGCGCCTGCGGACAGGCCTTGCAACGCCCGCGCGGCCAACAGCCAGCCGAAGCTCGGCGCGGCGGCGGCCAGCGCGCTGCCGCAGATGTAGAAAACCAGCGTCGCCAGGATGACGCGGCGCCGGCCCAGCGAATCCGACAGCGTTCCATGCAGCAGCAGCATCGCCGCGTAGCAGAACATGTAGACGCCCAGGGTCAGCTGCACGGTTTCTTGCGGCACGCCGAACTCCCGCTCCAGCGCGGCGAAGGCGGGCAGATAGGCGTCGATGGTGGCGGGCGCCACGCAGGCCAGCAGGCCCAGCATCAGCACCATCATGGGAAAGGAAGTCGGTTTGTCGGGGCTGGGCACGGGAGCGTCCGGGGCAGGAGCTTCCCGGGGCGGGAAGCGTGGCCTCATGGTCGCCCGCTAGCCGCGGTCGGATGAATGGGCAATGCCGCAAGAACAATGGATGCTGCCGAAAGCCGCGGGCCGGGGCGCTCACGGCAGCCCCGTTCAGTTCAGTTCGCTGGGCGCGACGCCATAGCGCTCGCGGAACGCCGTGGCGAAATTGGTGGCATGCCGATAGCCCACGCAGTGCGCGGCCTGCTGCACGCTGCAGCCGCGAGCCAATTGCTCGCGGGCGACCTCCAGCCGGCGCTCGCGCAGCCAGCTGAACACGGAGCATTGATAGGCGGCGCGGAACTTGGCGCGCAGGGTGCTGGGGCTCATGCAGGCCAGTTTCGCCAGATCATCCAGGGTGTGCTCTTCGCCAGGCGCGCTGTGCAGCCGTTCCCGCACGCGCTCAAGCAACTGGCGGTCGCGCTGCGACAGCGTGCCGGGTTCGGGCTCCTGCTGGTCCAGCGCAGCCAACGCATGGGCCAGAAGCTGCGCGCCGACGCCTTCGCGCAGCATGGCGCACAGCGGGTCGTCCCAACGGCATTCCAGCAGATGTTCGATGGACTGCATCAGATGCGCCTGCACCTGCCAGCGGCGCAGCCGGAAGGCGGGCGTGCGCAGGACTTTGCGGATCCGATCGCTGATCGGGTCGTCGTCCGCGGCGTCCGGCTCGGACAGCGACAGGTTGACGCTGCGCAGCCGCTGGCCGGCATGGTGGATGCCGGTCATGGCTACCGTGTCGCCGTAGGCGGCGCTGATGCCGCTTTGGGCGACCAGCGGCAGGTCGTCGTGGTGGCCGACGCGCGCCTGAGCCTGGCCCTGGAGCATGACGATGGCCGAAAAGCGCGGCGTCATGACCGAGGTCGATTCGTAGTGGTGATGAACCAGCACGTCGGACATGACCAGCGTCAGGCCGGGGCGGATGGCATGTTCCTCGACGCGGCCTTCGGCGATGCAGACGGTGTCCGGGTCGGCGCTAGCGGCCTGGAATCCGGGCAACTGGTAGCGGAAACCGTTATGGCCGCCCAGGCGGTTGAAGTCGGCGACGGTGAATCGGACTGCGGGGAAGGAGGGATTCAATGGCGTCACTCGCACGGCGGGTTGAGCCCCCCGGACGTCGGCCAGGGGAAGCGGCGGGGTCTAAATGAGAATAGCATATATTCGCATTGATTCAACGGTCTGGCAGCGGCGCTCAGGGCGCGGCGCAATCGCCCAAATGCTCGCCCATGATGTTGCGATACCACTCGTGGAAGTGCAGCATGCCGTCCTCCATGGGAGACTGGTACGGGCCGCTCTCGCTGACGCCGCGCCGCAGCAGCGCGCGTCTGCCGGCATCCATGCGCTCGCCGATTTCGTCGTCCTCGACCGCCGTTTCCATGTAGGCCGCGCGTTGCGCTTCGACGAATTCGCGTTCGAACAGGGCGATTTCCTCGGGATAGTAGAACTCGGCGATGTTGACCGTCTCCTGCGGGCTTTTGGGGTAGAGCGTGGACAGCACCAGCACGTGCGGGTAGAGCTCGATCATGTGGGTGGGAAAGTAGGTCACCCAGATCGCGCCGAAATCCGGAGGCGCGCCGTCGCGGTAGCGCATCAGGGTGCCGTGCCAGTCGCGGTATACGTCGGAACCGGGCTTCTCCAGGGCGTCGTGCACTCCCACGCGCTGCAGGCTGCGGCGCTTGCCGAACTCCCAGCTCAGATCCTCGCAGGTGACGAAGCGCCCCAGCCCGGGGTGGAACGGCCCAACGTGGTAGTCCTCCAGATAGACCTCGATGAAGGTCTTCCAGTTGTAGTTGCATTGGTGCACTTCGACGTGGTCCAGCACATAGTCCGAGAAGTCGAACTCGGGCCGGGCGAACAGGTCGCCCAGGTCCGCTAGCGGGTCGCCCGGCCCCTCGAATAGCAGGCCGTGGCAGCGCTTCAGGGGAAACCGCGGCAGGTTCAGGCAGGGCGTGCTGGGGAATTGCGGCGCGCCCAGGATCTGGCCGCGATTGTCATAGGTCCAGCGATGCAGCGGGCAGACGATGTTGCCGCCCGTGGCCGACAGATTGCCCGCCGGCTTGCCCGGCCCGGCGACGGCGCCTGTCTCGCCGCCCAGGATCAGCGACTGGCGGTGGCGGCATACGTTGGATATCAGTTCCACGCCGTCGGCGCCGCGCACGAGGACGCGCCCGCCTTCCTCGTGCAGCAGCCTGCGCCAGTCGCCGGATTCGGGCACGGCTTTTTCGTGCCCGACATACAGCGGCGAGCGCTTGAATATCACCTCCTGTTCCCGGGCGTACAGGTCTTCGTCGAAATATGCCCGCACGTGCAGCGGGCTGAGCGCCTGCTCGACGTGTGCAAGGCGGCCTATGTCCGTCATGTCCGACTCCTTGTGCCTTGCGCAAGGCGGCCGCCCGTCAGGCGGGCTCGACGCTCTCGGCGTCGATCCGGGCGATGCGTTCGGCAATATCCAGTTTGGGGCAGGTGCTGCAGTAGTCGCCGTCGCTTCTGCGGAAGTGGTGACAGCAGACCTGCCGGTCCACGGCGATGGCCGGTAGCGACCGCCGCTGATAGTTCAGGTAGCCGCTGCTGCCCGCGATGCCCAGGCGCGCAAGCCAATCGGCCGCGGCTGCGGTGGCCCAGGCATTGTCGGCGGCGCTCACGCCCGTTCGAGCCGCCAACAGGGCGGACAGGACGCAGTCGGCCTGCATGCAGGCGGTGGCCCGCGGATTGAGGCGCAGCGCCGCGCCCAGCTCGCGCTGGAACAGGGCGCCGATCTCGCGCAGCTGCGTGGCGGCCGCGTCCAGCCGCGCCTCCAGGCCGCCGCGCAGGGGTTCATGGCGTTCCATGGTGTAGCCGGCGATGAAGCCGTTGGCGACCGGCTGGCTGAGCCGGGTCAGGTCCGGGACGATGGCGCTGCGATGCGCGGCGATTACGCAGAGGTACACGGGCTGCCAGATCAACAGGCCCCAGCAGCGCAGCGCCAGGTAGTGCTGGCCGGCTTCTGGATGGCGTTCGCGCCACCAGTCGCGCAACCGCGCGATGGCGTCGGCGTTGCTCGCGCCCGGACGGATGCCGGGCGCGGCTGGCGGGCCCACGCGCCCGTCAAGGCCAGGCGCGAGGCGGCCCGCCAGCGCGAGCAGATCGTCCAGTTCGCGGGTCACGCAAGGGCCTGCGCGGCGTCGGCAGTCCGGTCCAGCCATTGCGGCCGGTAAGGCGCCACGGGGTTGGGCAGCCTGGGCGCCATCTGGAAGCTGCCGATGGGATCGGCCAGATTGACCATCTGCAGGTTGTTGGCGAGCTGCAGGCGGTTCAGGCACGAGTGGATCATGTCCGGCGCGTACAGGTCGTAGCGGCGGTATTTTTCGAGCCGCTGCGGATGTGCCTGCTGGTAGGCGGCGATACGGCCCGCGACCAGCTCCCAGAAATCGTCCTCCTGCATGAGGCCGGTGTCGGCCAGGATCTGGGACAGATGGCGGAAGTAGCCCTCGAACACGTCGACGAAGATCGTCAGGAGCTTGTATTCCTCGGGCACGTCCGCCGCCAGCCGCCGCGCGTTCTCGGGCAGGTCGGCCTGCGGGTCGAGGATGGAGGATTCCTCGGCGATGTCCTTCATGAAGGCGCGCACCGGCACATGGTCCCGGATCACCAGGATCACGTTCTCGCCATGCGGCATGAACACCAGGTCATGGGTGTAGAAGCAATGCACCAGCGGCGTCAGGTAGGCATCCACATAGCGTTCCAGCCACGCGGCGGCGCTCAGCCCCGAGGCCCGGATCAGCGCGGGCAGCAGGGCTAGGCCCTGCGGATCCACGTGCAGAAGCGCGGCCATGGTCATCAGCCGTTCGCAGGGACCGATCAGCGCCTGCGGATTCTCGCGCCATAGCGCCGAGAACATCTTCTTGTAGGGCGTGTCGACGGAAATCGCAGCTTCATAGTAGTAGTTGCGGAATCCCAGGCTGGCGGCCTCGCGCAGGATGGTGAAGCCATTGGCGCGCAGCCAGGGGTCGGACGCGATCAGGCCGTGGATGTATTCGTTGATGGCGGGCGTGCCCGACATGTAATAGGGCGACAACCCGCGCATGAAACCCATGTTCAGGATCGACAGCGAGGTCTTCACATAATGCTTGCCCGGCTGGCTGATGTTGAAGAAGGTGCGTATCGACTGCTGTGCCAGGTAGTCGTCTTCGCCGTAACCCAGGCATACGATCTTGCGTTCGGCCACATAGGGTGCGAACGCCAGCGACAGCTTGTTGAACCACTGCCAGGGGTGCGCCGGCATCAAGTAGTAGTCGGCGGGGTCCAGTCCCTGGTCTTGCAGCGTGGCGGCGTGGCGCGCCACGGTGTCCTCGCCGAGTTCGCCGCGCAACAGGCTGGCGTAGTCCATGGTGGACAGGCAGGCGAAATGCGCGTTGTCCTTGTGCACCGCCAGCCACATCACGCGGATCGGGGCAGCGGCCTCCGGCGCATAGGCGTGGTAGTCCTCGGCGTCGAAACCCAGGCGGCCGTTGTTGGCGACGAAGCTGGGGTGTCCTTCGATCATCGAGGTTTCGATGGTCTGATAGTCGGCCAGCGCGAGTTCGGGGGCGGGCAGGCAAGCGCGCGTGTGCTTGTAGGCGGCGCCGTGCAGCGTGCTGGCGATTTCGTCCAGATAGATCGGCAGCCGGTCTTCCGGAATGCGCAGCTTGTCGCGGATCTCGATCACGAACTGCAGGGCGTCCAGGGGCGCGGGCGCGCCGGCCGTGGTCCTGGCGATCGATTCCGCGCGGATGCGCCAGTGGCGCATGGCCATCAGTTGCGCGTCGTAGCGGTACTCGACGCGGCCGTCCGCGAGCGCCAGGCGATAGCGGTCGAACCCCGGCGTGTCCGCCGGGCCCAGGCGTTCGGGTTGCAGCAGGCCTTCATGGGTGTACTCGGAGATGGCCTTGCGCACGAGCAGGCGGTTGACCTTGGCCCAGACTTCCGGCTCCAGATGGCTGGCGACCTGCGCGGGATGAGTGGTGGCATGCGGATTCATGGGGTCGACTCCTGGTATTGGACCTGTTCGAACTGTGTACGTGTGCAGAACGCCAGACTGGCGGTCTTGTCGCGGAATCGGGCCTGGCCTGCATAGGTGAATCCCATGGCCAGATTGAGCGCGTGGATCTTGGCGTTGTTCGCGTCGGGCTCGACCACGATGCGCGCGGCATCCAGCCGGTCGAACATGAAGCGCATCACGAAGGCGAACACCTGCCGGCTGAAGCCGGGAATCCGCAAGCGCGGCGGGCCGATGAAAAGATGCATGCCGAGGTCGCCTGGCCGCACCGCGTAGTGTTCGCCGACTTCGTCGCGGGCGGGGTCGTAGCACTCCACCAGAAAGGCTGGCTGTCCCTCATGGCTGCCGAGCCAGGCGCTGGCGTGTCCGCTGCCGCATAGGGCGTCATAGAAGTCGCGCACCTGGTCCTCGCTGTGCCGCTGCATGGACCAGAAGCGCGCGTAGTCCATGGAAAACCATTGCCGCAGCAGCGCGGCGTGCGCATCCGGAACCAGGGGGCGCAAGGCGAGTCCCCGGCCCTCGTCGTAATGGTCGCGCGACTGGCGCACGACCTCGCCCAGAAAGGTGGCTGTCATCGTGAGCATGCTGGCTCCCCGCAAGATCAGATGGTGGCGGCCCGATGGCCGTCCATCATGGGCATCGGCTCCGGCATGCCGAGGCGGTGCGCCAGTACGCCGTTCGCCGGCGGGCGGAAGTCCTGCAGTGCGGTGCGAGGCTCGATGGCGTAGTGCTCCACGCCGGTCAGGTCGCGCAGTATCTGCGAATTGCGGTAGCAGCAGAATCCCAGGTCGGGATTCGTGACGCCATGGCTGAGCAGCCCGGTGTTCTGCACGAAGATCTCCGTGCCGGCGCGGTCCACGGCGTAGTTGTGGGCGATGCGGTAGCCGCCGTTTTCATCCCAGGCGATCCGGTCGCTGATGGGGTTGACGCAGGCGGGGATGCGCGGGGCGTAGCCGGTGGCCAGCACCAGGCCGTCCGTCACGTGCTTGAACGGTTGGCCGGTGTCAACGTGCATGAAGTCCAGATGGTAGCGGCCCGTGGCGCGCTCATGCCGGCTGGCGCGCAGTTCCGCGCTGGTGAGCAGCGTGTAGCGGCGGTCGCCTGCGCGGATCTTCTCGTCCAGGAGGTCGTATATCTGATTGATCAGCGAGGCGTTGATGCCCTTGTACAGGCTGCTTTGCTGGCGCAGCATCTCGCGCCGCCGGGCTTCGGGCAGGTCGTGGAAATAGTCGGTGTAGTCGGGAGAGATCAGCTCCAGCGTGAGCTTGGTGTTCTCCATCTGGAAGAAGCGGGGCGAGCGGGTGATCCAGGTCAGGCTGTAGGCGTGCTTGGCGCTGTCGCGCAGCAGGTCGTGGAACACTTCGGCCGCGCTCTGTCCGCTGCCGACGATGGTGATGCCCTGCCTGCGCTGCAGCTGGGGCTTGTGGCGCAAGTAGTCCGCGCTGTGGATGTAGGGCGCGGTGCGCGGATCGCAGCATTCAGGCAGCTGGGGTTGCGTGCCCAGTCCCAACACCAGCTTGCGGCAGCGGACCATGAAGCGTTCGCCACTGACGGCATGCTGGCCGGTCACCAGGTAGGCGCGGCTGTCTGGATCGTGCAGCACGCTCTGCACGTCGTGATTGAAGCGCAGGTTCGGCAGGCGGGCCGCGACCCATTTGCAGTAGCGGTTGTACTCGGCCCGGTTCAGGTAGTGGTTTTCGCGCATGTAATAGGAATAGATGCGCCCGGTCTGCTTGCAGTAATTCAGATAGCTGTATTCGCTACGCGGGTCCGCCAGGCTCACGAGGTCCGCCAGAAAGGGGTTCTGCAAGGTGGAGTCCTCGATCAGCATTCCGGGGTGCCAATCGAAGCCTGGCTTCTTGTCCAGGAAAACCGCGCGCACGCGGGACAAGGGCGCGGCCAGGCAGGCGAGACTGAGGTTGAACGGGCCAAGACCGATGGCGGCGAAGTCATGGATTTCACGGTTCATATGGGATCTGCCTTTTGCCGGAGCCGGCATTGCGTGAACATGATTCTCTTCTGGGGATGATTATCATTTTCAATATGATCACTCTAGCAAATGCCGATTTATTGCGGTGTCTTGCCTGTGTGTTGCAGGCGGCACCCATATGCAGCGTGGCGTATCGCATAGGGAGCCTCATCGGATTTGGATTTTTCAGATAAGCGCAGCTATTTGCATCCGGACAGCGAGGTTCGCGTGGCTGCATCGTCAAAATTGGTCAATTTCAAGCGCGACCGCATCGACGTGGCGTTGCGGCATGGCCTGGGGCTTTACCCGGGCTGTCGGCCTTCCGGCTGATGCCGCCGGTGCTGCTGCTACTGCCCGTGGCCAGCCCCGCCATGCTGGCGCAAGGCCCCCCATCGTGCGGCCCGAAGACTGCCTGAAGTACCCGCTGCTGCAGGATTCCGACCGCGCGGACTGGCCCTTGTGGCTGCAGGCGCACGGCGTGGACGCCAGGAAGGAAGCGCAGCGCGGCCCGAGCTACGAGGACGATCTGCTGCTGCTGCTGCTGCTGCTGCTGCTGCTGCTGCTGCTGCTGCCGCCGCGGGGCAGGGCATCGCGCTGATGCAAGACACACATGCGCGCGAGGACATCGAATCGGGCCGGCTGGCCATTGCCTTGGACCAGCCTCGCGCATTTACGGTCTAAGATCGATACCCATGCCGACCATTACGTCTGAACCAGGGCCGCTGTTCACGCTGCGCGGCATCTACAGCGAACGCCTCTCTCCCGTCAGCCTGGATCTCGCCGCGGGCGAGTGCGCAGCCATCATGGGTCCTTCGGGCTCAGGCAAATCCCTGTTGCTGCGCCAGGCCGCCGATCTGGACCCCGGGCATGGCGAGGCCTTGCTGGATGGCCGGCCGCGCTCGGGCATGCGGGGCTACGAATGGCGCCGGCAGGTCATGTACTGCCAGGCCGAGGCCGGCTGGTGGGACGACCTGGTCGCGCGGCATTTCACGGACCGCGCCCGGGCCTTGGCCATCATGCAACGCCTGGGGCTGTCCGCGGACAAGCTGGACGCCTTGGTGCATGAACTGTCCACGGGCGAACGCCAGCGCCTGGGCCTGGTGCGCGCATTGGCGCTGGCGCCGCGCGTGCTGCTGCTGGACGAGCCGACCGCGGCGCTGGACCAGGCGGCCACGGACCAGGTCGAAGCGGAGCTGCGGCGCTACCTGGAGGGCGGGGCGGGGATCCTGATGGTGACCCATAGTCCAGCCCAGGCCGAACGGCTTGCGCGGCGTTCCTGGCGCATGGAACAAGGCAGGTTGGAGCCGCTATGGACGTGATCAAGCTGCAGGCCTCGGACCTGGCCATAGCCTCGCTGCTGGTGCTGCTCAGCGCCGGCATTTCCTTCGCCTTGCGCCTGAACCTGCAGCGACAGGTACTGTGGGCCGCGCTGCGCACCGTGGTGCAGCTGCTGCTGGTCGGCCACATTCTGCGCATCGTGTTCGCGCACGCCGCCCCCTGGCTGACGGCGCTGGTGGTGGCGGTGATGATGGCGCTGGCGGCCAGGGAGGTCGCCGCGCGCCCGAAGGCCAGGCTGACGCAACGCGGAAACGGCTGGGTCGGCGCGATGGCGGTGGCGGGGACCACGGTCATCACGGTGCTGTTCATCCTGAACACGGCGCTGCGTCCGGACCCCTGGTACGACCCGCGCTACACCATCGCGCTGATCGGCATCGTGTTGGGCAGCGTGCTCAACGCCGCCAGCCTGGCGCTGGACGGGGTGCTGTCCGGCGCTCGCCGGGAAAAGCTGGCGATCGAGGCGAGGCTGGCGCTGGGCGCGACCGTGCACGAGGCATTTTCGTCCTTGCTGCGCGAATCGGTGCGGCGCGGCATCGTGCCCAGCATTAACCAGATGTCGGCCGCCGGCATCATCACGCTGCCGGGCATCATGACCGGGCAGATCATCGCCGGCATGGATCCGATCGAGGCCGCCAAGTACCAGATCCTGCTGATGTTCCTGCTGTGCGGCGCCAGCGGCATGGCGGCGATCGCCGCAGCCTACGGCGCCATGCGCCGCCTGACCGACGAGCGCGGGCGGCTCAGGCTGGACAGGCTGCATCCGTCCTAGGAAGCGGCGGCTTTTCCGGAAATTTCATGAAAGCTTGACGCGCGCTTGGCGATACTGCGCGAAATCTTGCATTTTTCTGAACCTTTTCCGGATCCCCATGCCTTTTGCTTCCCATTCCGCAGCGCCCCCGCAGCAGCTTGCTTCCGCTCAGCGCCGCCTCTCTGAGCGCGCCGTGCCGGAGCGCCGGGCATGAGCGTTTCCATGACCGCATCGATGGCGCCTGCGGCGCGCCGCGCTGCCTTTCCAGGCTGGCTGGTGCTGGCGTGCCTGGCTCTCTGGCTGGGCGCGCTGGCCTGGGCCCGCTGGCTGACCTTGCCCGACGAAGGCCGTTACGCCGGAGTGGCCTGGGAGATGTTGCGCAGCGGCTCGCCCATGGTGCCGCTGCTTGACGGCATGCCGTACTTCCACAAGCCGCCGCTGTATTACTGGCTGGCCCAAATCAGCTATGTGCTGTTCGGCGTGCACGAATTCAGTGCGCGGCTGCCTTCGCTGCTGGGCGCCTGGAGCGCGGGCGCCGGGCTCTATGCCTTCGTGGCGCGCTACCGCAATGCCGCGCAAGCGCGTTGGGCCGTGGTGATCCTGGGCATGATGCCGCTGTTCTTCGGCGCCGCCCAGTTCGCCAATATGGACATGCTGGTGGCCAGCATGATCACGCTGTGCGTGCTGGCAGCCGCCGACACCGTCTTGCGCCGCGCCGCGGGGCGCCCGTTCCGCGCGATGTCGGTGGCCACGGGCGTGCTGGCTGCGCTGGCGGTGCTGGCCAAGGGACTGATCGGAGTGGCGCTGCCCGGCGCCATCGTGCTGGCCTGGCTGCTGCTGCGCCGCGACTGGCCCGGCGTGCGCGCCTTGCTGTGGGTGCCAGCCTTGCTGGCGTTCGCGGCAGTGGCGGTGCCGTGGTTCTGGCTGATGGAGCTGCGCTATCCCGGCTTCTACCAGTACTTCTTCGTCTACCAGCAGTTCGAGCGTTTTTCGCAGGGAGGCTTCAACAACGCGCAGCCGTTCTGGTTCTACCTGCCCATCGTGGCGGGGTTGGCGCTGCCGTGGTCGATTTGGGGCGCGTCGGTCTTCAGGCCGTCTTACTGGCGCGAGACCGATCCGCAGGGCCTGCGCCGCCTGGCGGCGATCTGGATGGCGGTCGTGATCGTGTTCTTTTCCATCCCGCATTCCAAGCTGATCGGCTATGTGCTGCCGGTGTTTCCGCCGCTGGCGTTCCTGGTCAGCGAGCGTATCGCGCCTGCCTGGGCGGCGGGCAAGCGCAGGGGCGTCTGGATCGCCGCCGCGGTGTCGGCCGTGATCTGCCTGGCCGCGGTCATCGTCGGGGCATCGAATCCGCGCGGCAGCGCGGGGCCGCAGGCGCGGGAACTGCGCGGCGAAATGCAGCCGCAAGACATACAGGTCGCGCTGCATGCCTTGCCCTTCGACCTGGGTTTCTATACCCAGGCCCGCGAGCCCGCCTGGATCGTCGACGACTGGCGGAACCCCGATATCCCCAAGCGGGACAACTGGCGCAAGGAGCTGTACGACGCGGCGCAATTCGATCCGGCCACGGGCAAGCGCGTGCTGATCGACGACCAGGACTTGCGTCTGCGCATGTGCGAGGCCGCCGACGGGGCGCGTTTCTGGATCTGGGGCCAGAAGGAGGACGGCGGACGATATCCCGTACTCAACGGCGTGGCCGCGCGGCTTGCAAGCGAGAAGCGGAGTATTTGGCGCATCGACGTGGACGCGGCGTTCCGCCAGCGTGCGTGCGCCGGTCTGCCGTCCGCCAATCCGACCCCAATGCCGCAGCCCGGGCCCTGAATCCGAGCGCATGAAAAAAGGCCGGCTGCCCGAGGGCTGCCGGCCTTTTACTTGCCGCTATGCGCGGCAGGCGCTTAGCCGATCGAGGCCAGGGCCTGGTTCAGCGTGGCGCTGGGGCGCATGGCCTGGCTGGCGAGGGCTTCGTTGGGCTGGTAGTAGCCGCCGATGTCGACGGGCTTGCCCTGGGCAGCCTTCAGTTCGGCCAGGATCTTGTCCTCGCCGTCGGCCAGCGCGCGGGCCGGCGCCGCGAACAGGGCAGCCAGTTCGCGGTCGTCAGTCTGCGCGGCCACGGCCTGGGCCCAGTACATGGCCAGGTAGTAGTGGCTGCCGCGGTTGTCCAGGCCGCCGACCTTGCGCTCGGGCGACTTGTTCTCGTCCAGGAACTTGGCGGTCGCCAGGTCCAGGGTCTTGGCCAGGACCTGTGCGCGGGCGTTGCCGTAGCTGCGGCCCAGGTGGTCCAGCGATTCTGCCAGGGCCATGAACTCGCCCAGCGAATCCCAGCGCAGGAAGCCTTCTTCCAGGAACTGTTGCACGTGCTTGGGGGCGGAACCGCCCGCGCCCGTTTCAAACAGGCCGCCGCCGGCGACCAGCGGCACGATCGACAGCATCTTGGCGCTGGTGCCCAGTTCCATGATGGGGAACAGGTCGGTCAGGTAGTCGCGCAGCACGTTGCCGGTCACCGAGATGGTGTCCAGGCCTTCGCGGATGCGCTTGACCGAGAACTTGGTGGCTTCCACCGGGCTCAGGATGCGCAGATCCAGGCCGCTGGTGTCGTGGTCCTTCAGGTAGTGCTTGACCTTGGCGATGATCTGCGCGTCGTGGGCGCGGTTTTCGTCCAGCCAGAACACGGCGGGCGTCTTGGTGGCGCGGGCGCGCGTGACGGCCAGCTTGACCCAGTCCTGCACGGCGGCGTCCTTGGTCTGGCACATGCGCCAGAGGTCGCCGGCTTCGACGGCCTGTTCCAGCAGCACCTTGCCCGAAGCGTCGGTGACGCGCACGGTGCCGGCAGCCGGGATGACGAAGGTCTTGTTGTGCGAGCCGTATTCCTCGGCGGCCTGGGCCATCAGGCCGACGTTGGGCACGCTGCCCATCGTGACCGGGTTGTAGGCGCCATTGCGCTTGCAGTCTTCGATGACGGCCTGGTAGACGCCGGCGTAGCTGCGGTCGGGGATCACGGCCTTGGCGTCCTGCAGGTTGCCTTCGGCGTTCCACATCTTGCCCGAGTCGCGGATCATGGCGGGCATGGACGCGTCGACGATGACGTCGCTGGGCACGTGCAGGTTGGTGATGCCGCGGTCGGAGTTCACCATGGCCAGCTGCGGCAGCGTCTTGTAGCCGGCGTCGATGTCAGCGGTGATCTCGGCCTGCTTGTCAGCGGGCAGGGACTGGATCTTGGCGTACAGGTCGCCGATGCCGTTGTTGGGATCGAAGCCCGCTTGCTTGAGCGCGTCGGCGTGCTTGGCCAGCACGTCCTTGTAGAACACGGACACGACGTGGCCGAAGATGACCGGGTCGGAGACCTTCATCATCGTGGCTTTCAGGTGCACCGAGAACAGCACGCCGGTGGCGCGGGCATCGTCGATCTGGGCTTGCAGGAAGGACTTCAGCTTGGCCGTGGACAGCACGGCGGCGTCGATGATCTCGCCGGCCTTGACCGGGGTCTTTTCCTTCAGGACGGTCTTCGCGCCGTCGGCGGCGGTCAGTTCGATCTTGACGTCGCCGGCTTCCGCAATCAGCGCCGACTTTTCGGTGCCGTAGAAGTCGCCTTCGCTCATGTGGGCGACGTGCGACTTGGAGTCAGCCGACCAGGCGCCCATCTTGTGCGGGTGCTTGCGGGCGTAGTTCTTGACGGACAGCGGGGCGCGGCGGTCGGAGTTGCCTTCGCGCAGGACCGGGTTCACGGCGCTGCCCTTGACCTTGTCGTAGCGGGCCTTGACGTCGCGCTCGGTGTCGTTGGCGGGGGCGTCCGGGTAGTCGGGCAGCTTGTAGCCCTGGTCCTGGAGTTCCTTGATGGCCGCCTTCAACTGCGGCATGGACGCGCTGATGTTGGGCAGCTTGATGATGTTGGCTTCGGGCTGCACGGCGAGGGCGCCGAGTTCCGACAGGGCATCGCCCAGTTTCTGGCTGTCTTCGAGGTAGTCGGGGAAGACCGAGATGATGCGGCCGGCCAGCGAGATGTCGCGGGTCTCGACCGTGATGCCTGCGGGCTTTGCGAAAGCCTGGACGATGGGCAGCAGCGAACGGGTTGCAAGCGCCGGAGCTTCATCGGTGAGGGTATAGATAATCTTCGGAGTAAGAGACATGATCCTTGAATCTGTTCGGCAGGCGCTAGGCGCAAACCCGAACATGCTATGCGGCCAGAAGCCGGTAGATGTTGTCGGAGAGTGGGTTCGTATGGGCAAGCACGCGGACGCGTCCAGGACCTGGTCGGAAGGCGTATACCCAACATGGCTGGCGCCTGCCCTTTTTTGATTTGGGGAAGTGCGACTGCCACGAACCTTCCATTGTAATACCGCGCTACGCCTGCTGCGCAGCAAAAACCCGCGGATTCGGCCGGGATGTGGCCATAATGGCGCCAAATTAAACGGGGACACATCAAATCAGGCGCGCCATGGCCGATTGCCCGTTTGACAAAGCGCCGCACAAGGAGGAAGCTACGTCCCCATGAATTTCCGCGCCGTCCGCATTTCGCTGATTATTACCATCATTCCTGGAATGGTGGGTTAGCGCGCGACCGCAACAGTCACAGCCACCCGCCCCACGAGGCGGGTTTTTTGTGGCCGCCTCTGCCGGGCAAGCACACCGAAGCAGAGAGCCAGATGCACCACACCCCGCAAGCCAGCCAGCAAACCGCCACGCCGACCGCATTCCAGGACGGCCGGGCCACGCCGATGGAATACCTGAGGCAGATCCTGACCGCCCGCATTTACGACATCGCCCGCGAAACCGAGCTGGACCGCGCCCGCGGCCTGTCGGCCCGGCTGGGCAATCCGGTCTACTTCAAACGCGAGGACAATCAACCGGTCTTCTCCTTCAAGGTGCGCGGCGCCTACAACAAGATGCGCAATACGCCGCAGGCCGCGCTGGATCGCGGCGTGATCACGGCGTCCGCCGGCAACCATGCGCAGGGCGTGGCGATCTCGGCGGCCAGGATGGGTGTGCGCGCCATCATCGTGGTGCCGCAGACCACGCCGCAGGTGAAGGTGGATGCGGTCAAGGCGCATGGCGGCCCCACGGTGACGGTGGTGCAGGCGGGCGATTCGTATAGCGATGCCTACGGCCACGCCCAGAAGCTGGCCAGCGCGCAGGACCTGACCTTCATCCCGGCCTTTGACGATCCCTATGTGATCGCCGGCCAGGGCACGGTGGGCATGGAAATCCTGCGCCAGCACGCGGGCCCCTTGCATGCTGTCTTCGTGCCGATCGGCGGCGGCGGGCTGGCCGCGGGCGTGGCGACCTACATCAAGGCGGTGGATCCGGGCGTCAAGGTCATCGGCGTGCAGACCGAGGATTCCTGCGCCATGTCGCTGTCCATGCAGGTGGGCGAGCGGGTCAACCTGCCCGAGGTGGGCCTGTTCTCGGACGGCACGGCGGTCAAGCTGGTGGGCGAGGAGACCTTCCGCCTGTGCCGTGAACACCTGGACGAGATCATCCTGGTGGATACGGACGCGGTCTGCGCGGCGATCAAGGACGTATTCCTGGACACGCGCAGCGTGTTGGAGCCGGCCGGCGCGCTGGCGGTGGCCGGGCTGAAGAAGTACGTGGAACGCGAAGGCGTGCAAGGCCTGCCCATGGTGGCGGTGACCTCGGGTGCGAACATGAACTTCGACCGCCTGCGCTTCGTGGCGGACCGCGCCGAGGTCGGCGAAGCCCGCGAGGCGGTCTTTGCCGTGACGGTGCCGGAAGAGCGCGGCAGCTTCCGCCGCTTCTGCAGCGTGATCGGCCAGCGCAGCGTGACGGAATTCAACTACCGCATCGCCGATGCGCGTACCGCTCACATCTTCGTCAGCATGCAGATCTCGCGGCGCGGCGACGCCGCGGAAATCATGACGGCGCTGCAGGAGCAGGGTTTCTCCGTCGGCGACCTGAGCAACAACGAAGTGTCCAAGCAGCACATCCGCTACATGGTGGGCGGCCGCTCGCCGCTGGCAGCCGGCGAGCGCCTGTTCCGCTTCGAGTTTCCTGAGCGTCCCGGCGCCCTGATGAAGTTCCTGTCCGAGATGGCGCCCAACTGGAACATCAGCCTGTTCCACTACCGC
This sequence comes from Achromobacter aegrifaciens, assembly GCF_902859735.1. Classification (GTDB taxonomy): domain Bacteria; phylum Pseudomonadota; class Gammaproteobacteria; order Burkholderiales; family Burkholderiaceae_B; genus Achromobacter; species Achromobacter aegrifaciens. The sequence goes on from NZ_CADIJY010000002.1 coordinate 382,824, forward strand.
AACCAGGGCACGGAGTTCAGCTCGGCGCTGGTCGGCATCCAGGCTCCCTTGGCGGACAGCGCCGCGCTGGACGCATTCCTGCGGCAGTTGGGCTACGCCCATACCGAAGAAACCGCCAACGAGGCCTATCGCCAGTTCCTGATCTGAGCGGGCGAGATCAACCCGGCGCGCAGCCAGGCTTGCGCGGCAGGGCCACGCCCGGCTGCAGGCGCAGCGCGGCGCGCCCCTGCGCCGCCTGCGTCAGCTGCAGGGTGGCGGCGCGCCAGGCCGGCACGTCGTCGAAGGCCACGTCGGGCGCGGCCGACGTCTTGGATAGCGCGTCCGGCCGGTCGAACTGGATCGCGGGCAGGCGCAGGCAAGGGTCCTTGAAATCCAGGCGGGCCAGTTCGCGCCCGTCGCTCATGCGCACCGCGCGGAACGCCACCGGAGTGTCCACGAACTTGGTGATGGCCGGCACGATCTGCAGATAGCCATCGGCATCCTTGACCCGCTTGGTGGGCTCGATCTCGATCACGTCCCTGCCTGGCGGCACGGCCAGGTAGGCCACGCCGTCGGCCACGTCCAGCAGCTTGCCCGGGCCCAGGTTCAGGGCGGCAAGCGGCGCGTGGCGGATCATCACGGTTTCGTTCCAGGAAGTCTGGACGCGTGTCCAGCCGGGCAGGCGCGCGTCTTCGAAGCGGGTCGTGGAGATGCGGTCGCGCTCGGGCTTGGCGGACAAGGCCAGGCGCTCGACCCGCAGCGCGCCGTTGGCCACGCGCAGTTGCGCCAGCACGGTATTGGCGCTGGAACTGGTGAAGTAGGCCAGCACGGCGTCCGTTTCCAAGGCCTTGGCGGTGGACGCGCAAAAGAAGGCGCGGGCCTCGATGCGCTGGCCATCGGGATAGAGCAGGGCGCCGACGTCCTTGCCGCAAAGCGGCTGGCCCCGGTAGGTGATGGTGGTGGCGCGGGTGGTCTGCCGCTGGCCGGTGTTCCAGTCGCTGCGGCTGCCGGTGGCGGCTTCGACCACCAGTCCATGGTTGTCGTAGACCACGTCTGCGCCCGCGGGCGCGGCAAGCATGCTGAGCAGAAACGCGAGGCTGCGTCGACGCGCCATGGTCGGACTCCCTGGTGTGGCTGGACGGGTCTATATATACCACCGCCAGGGAGCGTCCCTTACTGCGGGCCGAGCTTGCGGATCAAGGCGTCCAGCATCTCCAGTTCTTCAGTCCGCAAGTCCGTCAGAGGCGCGCGTACGGGACCCGCATCGTGACCGACCAATTTGGCGCCGGCCTTGACGATGCTGACGGCATATCCCGGCACGCGGTTGCGGATGTCGAGGTACGGCAGGAAAAAATCGTCCAGCAGGCGGTTGGTGGTGTCATGGTCGCCCGCGGCGATCGCGCGGTAGAAGTCCATGGCCATACGCGGCACGAAATTGAACACGGCCGACGAATAGACCGGCACGCCCAGCGCGCGGTAGGCGGCGGCATAGACCTCGGCCGTGGGCAGGCCGCCCAGGTAGGAAAAGCGGTCGCCCAGCTTGCGGCGGATGCGCACCATGGCTTCGATATCGCCCACGCCGTCCTTGAAACCCACCAGGTTGGGGCAGCGTTCGGCCAGTTGCGCCAGGCTGTCGGCCGACAGGCGCGACTGTGCGCGGTTGTAGACGATGACGCCGATGTTCACGGATTTGCAGACCTGCTCGACGTGCGCCGCGATGCCCTGTTGCGAAGCCTCGGTCAGGTAGTGGGGCAGCAGCAGTATGCCCTTGGCGCCCAGGCGCTCGGCTTCTTGCGCGTAGGCGATGGCAGTGCGGGTCGGACCGCCCGCGCCGGCCAGGATGGGAACCTTGCCCGCGCAGGTTTGCACCGCGGTGCGGATGACGTCGGCGTATTCCTCTGGCGCCAGCGAAAAGAACTCGCCCGTGCCGCCGGCGGCGAACAGGGCGGTCGCGCCGTAGGGCGCCAGCCATTCCAGGCGCTGCGCATAGTTCCTGGCGTTGAAGTCGCCGTTCTGGTCGAAATCGGTGACGGGGAAAGACAGCAAGCCTTCCGAAACGATGTGCTTGAGTTCCTGCGGGGTGGTCATGTCGCGTTGATCCGTATGGGGCGCCATCGAACGGCAAAGTCTGCCGGCAGCCTGGTTAAGTGGTAAGTCATCGTACAACATGAAATATCGCCATTCAAGGAAAATGCACTACTGTAGGCGCCGGGATAGGTGCATACCCGATAGGGATATATTTTGCTTTCCAATAATAATTTCGTAGTTGTACGATGACTATGGTCTAGCCGGACGAAGCTGGCGCAGGTGCGCGCGGCGGCCGTTCCCAAAAGGCTGCGGCAGTGCGCCGGGGACGGCGTCCGCGCGCAAGATAATTCCAGAGGAGACTGCATGAACCCGAGCAAGAGACAATTCCTGGGCGGCGCTGCGGCGCTATGCCTGTCGCCGTGGTTGCCGGCATGGGCGCAGCCGGGCGACTGGCCGACGCGCGCGGTCCGCATCATCGTGCCTTACCCGCCCGGCGGCTCGTCGGACATCATCGCGCGCATCCTGGCGCCGCGCCTGGCCGACGCCCTGAAGCAGACCGTGGTGGTCGAGAACAAGCCTGGAGCCAATGGCAACCTGGGCGCCGGCCTGGTGGTGCAGGCGGCGCAAGAGGACCATACCGTGCTCTTGTGCGACGTGGGGGCGCTGGCGATCAGCCCGTCCGTGTACACCAAGCTGTCTTTCGATCCGTCCAAGGACTTGCGCGCGGTCGGCATGCTGGCCTATTCGCCGCACGTGCTGGCCGTGCATCCCGACGTGCCGGCCAAGACGGTGACCGAACTGGTGGCCCTGTCGAAGAAGCAGCGCTTGAACTTCGCGGTCACGGCGATCGGCAGCGCGCCGCATCTGGCCGCGGTCGCCGTGCAGCAGGCGACGGGCGCGCAATGGGAGTATGTGCCCTACAAGGGCGGTTCGCAGGCGGTGACGGACACCATAGGCGGGCAGACCCAGGTCATCATGAATGGGTTGCTGGCCACGTTGCCCCACATCAAGGCCGGCAAGCTGCGGCCGATCGCGATCTCCAAGCGCGAACGCATGCAACTGGTGCCTGACATCCCCACCATTTCCGAACAGGGCGTGGCGGGCTTCGAGTCCGGCACCTGGCAAGGGGTGATGGCGCCCGTGACCACGACCGATCCCGTCGCCATCCGCTTGTCGGAACTGATGGCGCAGATCGTCAACCAGCCGGACGTGAAGGCGCAGTTGAACGAACAGGGCGCTGAAATCGTCACCCGCAATCCCGCCGAACTGGCGCAGTTCTTCAACAGCGAACGCGCGCGCTGGGCGTCGGTGGTGAAAAGCGCGGATATCCGGCTGGATTGACGGCGGGGTTGCCTGGACAGGCATTCAGGCGCGGGAGCACACTGGAATCATCCCGCGTCCGTCCAGGCCCCGGCGCGACGCGGGCCCGGGCTGCGCAGGCAACATCGCGCGCGGCCGCAGACCAGGGGCAGAGGGGCTGCAGCCATGAAAATTCTTTGCGCCGCCGCGCTGCTGGCGGCGGCCTGCGGGCCAGCCGTCGCGCAAGGCGCCGGACCCGCGGTTCCCCAACCCCCGCCTTCGGCCCGCGTCATACCCGATGCCTGCGTCGGCGCGTCATGTCCCCGGCTGGTCAATCCGGGCGCTACCCAGGAACCCTGCCTGGGCACCGGTTGCGCCACCGCCGGCAGGCCGCCTGGCCCGCCCGCGCCGCCCTCCAGCGGACCGAGCCGGCAACCTGGCTGGATGAGCCCCGCGCCATCCCGCCTGCCGCCGATGCCGGCGCAGCGCGGCGTGCCGACGGGGCCGCTGACGCCTGCGCCGCCGTTGCCGGTGCCGAGGTGATGCGGGGGGATGGAAGGCGGCAAAACCTCATGGCGGTGCCGACCGCGCATCCGCCATCCGCATGTACGACCGATAAGGCTCCGCCTCAACCATGTCCCGCAGCAATTCACGCAGGATGTCCTGCACTATCTTCACCGCCTGCGTCAGCGGCCGGTTCGATGCGGTAGCCAGCATCAGGCGGGTGGACAGGGCGGGATTGACGATCCTGCGGGCGACGAGCTGGCCGCTGTTCAATTCGCCTACCACCGCAGGCAGGGCCAGCACCGTGTGGGCCAGTCCGTTCAAGACGATTTCCTTCATCAGTTCCAGCGCGTCCATTTCGAACACGACATTCAGGGGCGCATCGGCCTGCGCTGCCGCCTGTTCCAGCGTGCGGCGCAGGCCATGGCTGCGCGTGGGCAGCGCCAGTGGCAGATCGCCCAGCTGAGCGAAGTCGATGGAGGGCAAGGCCCGCGCGGCGGGGGACAGGTTCTGTGCGGGCGATACCAGCGCCAAGTCCAGCTCGGCCAGGGGATCGACCACCACGTGCTGGGAACGCCGCGCATCGTGCAGCACCGCGATGTCGACGCGGGCGTTGGCCAGCCATTCGTGCACATAGCCGCTGTAGCCGGTGATGACGTTGAGCTGGATGCGCGGATGGCGCCTCCAGACTGCCGCCACCAGCGGCATGCCGACCATGTGGGACAGCGTGGGCGTCAGGCCCAGCGTGACCTGGCCGGAGGGCGATTTCTGCTCGTCATGGAATTCGGTCACCACCCGCGCCATTTGCGCCAGCAAGGGGCGCAGGCTATCCAGCAGTTTCTCGCCTTCCGGGGTCAAGGACACGCCGCGGCCGTTGCGGTAGAGCAGGGCGCAGCCGCATTCGTCTTCCAGCTTTCTGACCTGGCGGCCCAGCGCCGATTGCGCGATGCCCAGCACCGAGGCGGCCTTGGAGAAGCTGCCCGAGTCGGCCACGTGGATCAGGTTTTCGATCTTGCGCAGGTCCATCGCGATGTCTCGCCGCCAGCGCTTGCGGGCGGCTCCTCCTTGTGTGCGTTTTTTGTATATCTGATAGGCACAGTATGCCTACATGGCCTGCCGCCAGCCACCCTAGAATTCCTGCGTATCAGACCCGCGCCTGCGCGCTTGCCCTTGGTTTCCTGCCATCCATGACACCTGCTGCCGAACTGAACACGTCTTCCCACGCCTTGCTCGGGGTCTTCGCCCGCAACGGCATCGACCGGGTCTTCCTGGTCCCTGGCGAAAGCTATCTGGGCGTGCTCGACGCCTTGCACGATTTCGCTGGCATCGACGTGGTGACCTGCAGGCACGAAGGGGGCGCGGCATTCATGGCGTGCGCCGATGGCCGGTTGACGGGCCGCCCGGGCGTGGTCATGGTGTCCAGGGGACCGGGCGCGGCGAATGCGGCCATCGGCGTGCATGCCGCGCAGCAGGACGGCGTGCCGCTGGTCCTGCTGATCGGGCAAGTGCCGCGCAAGGACCTGCGCAAGGAGGCCTTCCAGGAGATCGATTACCAGAAGATGTTCGGTTCGATCGCCAAATGGGTGCATGAGGTGGCGGCGCCCGAGGACGTGGCCTGGGCCGCTTTCAAGGCTTTGCGCGTGGCCGCTTCGGGTACGCCAGGGCCAGTGGTGCTGGTGGTGCCGGAAGACGTCCAGCAGGCCTGCGTGCCGCAACCGGACTGGGTGGCCGAGCCGGCCAGTCCCGCGCAGCCGGCGCCCGCCGCGCTGGCGCGACTGCAAGCCTTGCTGGACGCCGCCCGCAAGCCGCTGATCATTGCCGGGGGCGCCTTCAACGCGCCGGGCGGCCGCGAAGCGCTGCGGCAGCTGGCGGAGCGGCACGGCATACCGGTGGCAGTATCGTTCCGCCAGCATGACTTGTTCCCCAACACGCATCCGCTGTACGCCGGCGACCTGGACCTGGCGACGCAGCCCGCGCAGGTGGAGGCGTTCGATTCCAGCGATCTGATCCTGGCCCTGGGCACGCGCCTGGGCGACATCACCACCCAGGGCTACACGTTTCCGGCCTATCCCAGGCCGTCGCAGACGCTGGTGCATTGCCATGCCGACGCGCATTTCGTGAACCAGCACTTTGCGGCGGACGTGGGCATCATCGCGGATCCGGTGGCCACGGCGCAGGCGCTGGCCGCGCTGCCGGCGGCGGACCGTGGCGGGCGCGAGGACTGGGCGGAATCCTTGCGCGCGATCCGCGAGCGCTCCGCCGCCTGGCCCGATCCAAAGGCCGACGATGGCGTGCCCTTCGTGTCGGTGGTGCGAGCGCTGGCCGAACAGGCGCCGCCGGACCTCATGGTTTGTCTGGACGCGGGCACCTTCGCGGCGCCGGTGTATCGCCACTTTCCCTTCGTCTACCCGCAACGGCTGATGGCCTCGCAATCGGGCGCCATGGGCTACGGCACGCCGGCGGCGATTGCCTCGCAGCTGCGCAACCCGCATGGCAAGGTGGTATGCTTGGTTGGCGACGGCGGCTTCATGATGACGGGCAACGAGATGATGGCCGCGGCCGAGCGCGGACTGCCGGTGTTCTTCATCGTCTCCAACAACAATTGCTATGGCTCCATCCGCCTGCATCAGGCGCGCACCTATCCCGGGCGCTACGCGGGCACCAATCTGGCAAGTCCCGATTTCGCGATGATGGCGCGCGCCTTCGGCATGCAGACCGAGTATGTCACCCATCCGGACCAGGTGGCCGCGGCCATCGCCCGCGGGCTGGCCTCGGCCGCGCCGTACTTCGTGGAGGTCAAGACCAGCCTCGCCGCGATCCTGCCGGACGGCGCGGACAGCGCGGCCGGCATCGACCTTCTGGGGCGAGACCAGGCAGGGACTCAATCGCGGTAGCCAGGATCCTTCCTGTCCATCAGACGCAGCATGGCCGGCCATTCCAGTTCGCCGAAGGGGCGGCGCGTTGTCGGCTGATACAGGTGCCAGGTCTTCTCGACGACCTCTGGCGGCGGCACGCATAGTTCGCGGTTGGCGGCCAGGGCGTCGACCTGCGCCTTGCAGGCCATTTCCAGCCAATACAGTGTGTTGAATGCCTGCGCGATGCTCGGGCCGGCGGCTAGCAGGCCGTGGTTGCGCAGGATCATCGCCTCGGACTGGCCCAGGTCCGCCACCAGGCGCGCGCGCTCGTCCAGGTCGATGGCCACGCTCTCATAGTCGTGGTAGGGAATCTTGGCGAAGCGCATGGCGGTCTGGGTCAGCGGCAGCAGGCCGCATTGCAGCGCCGATACCGCCATGCCGGCCCGCGTGTGGGTATGGATGACGCATTGCACGTCGTGGCGCGCGCCGTGCACGGCGCTGTGGATCACGTAGCCCGCAGCGTTGATGCCGTACTCGCCGGGATTGTCCAGCACGTTCCCGTCCAGGTCTATCCTGATCAGGCTGGAAGCGGTGATTTCGTCGTACATCATGCCGTAGGGATTGATCAGCAGATGGCCCTCGGGCCCGGGTATGCGCGCGGTGATGTGGTTGTAGATGAGATCGCTCATGCCAAAGTGGGACACCAGCCGGTAGCAGGCGGCCAGTTGAATGCGGGTGTCGCGTTCCGCGGGGCTCATGGCTTTTTGCATGGTTCGGGTCTCCGGTTCAGTCGCTGGCCTTGACGTTGAAATCGCGGACCACCTTGCCCCACGATTCGTATTCGGATTTCATCAGCGCGCCGAACTCGGCGGGCGTGGCGGTGGTGCGGACCTGGGCGCCCAGGTCCGCCAGCTTGTCGCGCACGGCGGGGTCTGCCAGCACGGCGTTGACCTCGACGGCCAGCTTCTGCTGGATCTCGGGCGGGATGCCGGCGGGCGCGATCAGGCCCAGCCAGGCGCCCATGTCGAAACCGGGGTAGCCCTGTTCGGCGACGGTGGGCACCTCCGGCAGGCTCGCGACCCGCTCAGGGGTGCTGACGGCGATCGCCTTCAGGCGTCCGGCTTTAACCAGGGCCAGCGAGGACACCATGGTGTCGAAGGTGGCGTAGGTCCGCCCGCCCACGATATCGGTCTGCGCCTGGCTGCTGCCTTTGTAGGGCACGTGGATCATGCTGGCGCCGGCCTTGGCCAGCAGCACCGAGATCACCAGATGGCTGGTGGTGCCGACGCCGGTGGTGGCGTAGGTGTACTGGTTCGGTTTGGCCTTCACGGCAGCGAGGAAGTCCTGCAGGTTGTTGGCCGGATTGTCGGGGCTGACGACGAACAGGTAGGGCAGCCAGGTCAGCAGGCCGATGGGCGCGAAATCCTTGCGCGCGTCGTAGTTCAGGTTGGGATAGACATGCGGGTTGATGGCTTGCGGCGCGGACGCGCCGATCATGAGCGTATAGCCGTCGGGCTTGGCGCGCGCGCCCAGGCCGGCGGCGATGGAGCCGCCCGCGCCAGGCTTGTTCTCGACGATGAACTGCTGGCCCAGACGCTGCGCCAGGCGGTCGCCGACCATGCGGGCGACGGTGTCGGTGGCCGTGCCGGGCGGGAATCCGACCAGGATCGTGACGGGCTTGGAGGGATAGGGGGCTTGCGCCCAAGCCGGCCCGGCTGCGGCCCAGGCTGTGGCGGCCAGCATGGCGGCCAGCGCGGCTCGCCTTGTCGCATTGCGCATCGTAGTCTCCAGTCATTGTTCTGATGGCGGGAGAGCGCCTGCGCCTGCCCGCAACGGAACCGCGGTGGGCAGCCCGTCGCCGTTCAAGGTCGCACAAGGGCCCACCGCCTTCAATGGCGCTGGCGGCCAAGCAGATAACGCGAAATGGCAAGGATGGCGGACGCCGCGCGGGCGTCCGCCCAGGGGATCAAGCCGTCAGGCTGATCCAGGTCGTCTTCAGGTCGCTGTACTTGTCCAGCGCGTGCAGCGACTTGTCGCGGCCGAAGCCCGACTGTTTGACCCCGCCGAATGGCACGGTGATGTCGCCGTCGGCGTAGCAGTTGACCCACACCAGGCCCGCGCGCAGGCGGCGCGAGAGACGGTGCGCGCGCGACAGGTTGGCAGTCCAGAGCCCAGCGCCCAGGCCGTAGATCGAATCGTTGGCCAGCCGCACCGCGTCGTCCTCGGTGGCGAAGCGCTGCGCGGCCAGCACCGGGCCGAAGATCTCCTCGCGCACCAGGCTGCTGTCCTGGCTGGCGCAATCGAAAATCGTCGGTTCGATGTAGTAGCCCCCGGTGGCGCCCAGGGCCTGGCGCCCACCCATGCGCAACTGCGCGCCTTCGGCCGAGCCCGCTTCGATGCGGGCCAGCACGCCGCGCATCTGGCGTTCGTCGACCATGGCGCCCATGGCGGTGGCGGGATCCAGCGGATCGCCCGGTTGCAGGGCGGCGGCGTAGTCCGCGACCTTGGACATGAAGGCGTCGTAGATGCCGTCCTGCACATACAGGCGCGAGCCCGCGATGCAGACTTCGCCCTGGTTGGAGAAGATGGCCAGGGCCGCAGCCTGAGCGGCGCGGTCCAGGTCGGGGCAGTCCTCGAACACGATGTGCGGCGACTTGCCGCCGCACTCCAGCCACACGCGCTTCAGGTTCGATTGTCCCGAATACTCCATGAAGCGCTTGCCGGTGGCGGTCGACCCGGTGAAGGCGATGCAGTCCACATCGGGATGCAGGCCCAGCGCCTGGCCGGCCTGCGCGCCCAGGCCGGGCACCACGCTGAAGACGCCGGCGGGGATGCCGGCTTCCCCGGCCAGCGCCGCCAGCCGGATGGCCGACAGCGAGGCTTGTTCGGCCGGTTTGAGGATGACGCTGTTGCCGGCGGCCAAGGCTGGCGCGACTTTCCAGGCGGCCATCATCAGCGGGTAGTTCCACGGCACCACCGCCGCGACCACGCCCAGCGCTTCGCGCGTGATGGTGGCCAGCGCGTCCGGGCCGGTGGGGGCGATCTCGTCGTAGATCTTGTCGATCGCCTCGGCGTACCAGGCGTAGCAGCGCGCCGTCTCGGGTACGTCGAAGGCCAGCGCGTCGCGGATGGGCTTGCCCATGTCCAGCGTTTCCAGCAGCGCGAGTTCCTCGCGGTGCTCGTCGATCAGCGCGGCCAGGCGCAGCAGATGCTGCTTGCGCTGGCGCGGCGCCAAGGCGCTCCAGACGCCGGCTTCGAAGGCGCGGCGGGCGGCCTGCACGGCGCGGTCCACGTCGGCCGCGCCGCAAGACGCCACGTCGGCCAGCTTGCGCCCGTCTATCGGGCTGGTGGCGGGGAAGGTGGCGCCATCGGCCGCGTCGCAATAGGCGCCGTCGATGTAGGCCTGGCCATTGAAGGCGAGCGCGGCGGCGCGGGCGCGCCAGTAGGCGGCGTCCTGGGTCATGAGCGGACCTCCTGGGCGTTGGCGCGCGCCACCATGGCGTCGAGCAGCACGTTGCACCCGGCTTCCAGGTCAGCGGGCTTGGCGTCCTCGATCTCGTTGTGGCTGACGCCGTCCTTGCACGGCACGAAGATCATGGCGGTAGGGGTGACGGCGGCCATGTAGACCGCGTCGTGGCCCGCGCCGGTGACGATGTCCATGGCGGCCAGGCCGCGGCGCGCGGCGCCGTCGCGCACCTTGCCGACCAGGTCCGGGTCGAACGGGGTGGGCGGGAAGTACTGCACGTGCTTCACGTCCACTTCCACGTTGTGGCGCTGGGCGATTTCGGCGCAGATTTCGTGCCAGCGCTGGTCCATGCGGGTGAGCGTGGCCTCGTCCTCGTGGCGCAGGTCCACCGTGAAACGCACCTGGCCCGGGATGACGTTGCGCGAACCGGGGTGCGCGTGGATTTCACCCACGGTGCCGCGGCCATGCGGCTGGTTATCGTTGGCAATGTCGACCACCGCCTGCAGCAGGAAGCTGGAGGCGTACAGCGCGTCGCGCCGGATCGGCATGGGGGTGGGGCCGGCATGCATTTCCATGCCGGTCACGGTCACGTCGTACCAGCGCAGGCCGAGCGACCCGGTCACCACGCCAACCACTTTTTCTTCATGCTCCAGGATCGGGCCTTGTTCGATGTGGGCCTCGAAATAGGCGCCCACCGGGCGGCCGCCCACGGGGTCCGTGCCGGCATAGCCGATGGCTGCCAGCTCTTCGGCCACCGACTTGCCGTCGCGGTCGGTCGCGGTCAGCGCCACTTCCAGCGGGAATTTGCCGGCGAATACGCCCGAACCCATCATCACGGGCACGAAGCGCGAGCCTTCCTCGTTGGTCCAGATGGCGACTTCCAGCGGCGCCTCCGTGACCACGCCGTGGTCGTTCAGGCTGCGCATGACCTCCAGGCCCGCCAGCACGCCATAGCAGCCGTCGAACTTGCCGCCGGTGGGCTGGGTGTCGATATGGCTGCCGGTCATGACCGGCGGCAGGTCATTGTTGCGGCCGGCGCGGCGGGCGAAGATGTTGCCCACCTGGTCCACGCGCAGCGTCATGCCGGCATCGCGCATCCAGCCGGTGACCAGGTTGCGGCCCTGGCCGTCCAGCGCGGTCAGCGCCAGGCGGCAGTTGCCGCCCTTGGCCGTGGCGCCGATCTGCGCCAGGTCCATCAGCGACTGCCACAGCCGCTGTCCGTTGATCGATATCGTCGTCATGTTGGAGTTCCTCTGTGTCAGTGGCTGGCGGCGGCATTGCGGGCCAGTGCGGCTTCGCGGATGCCCATCAGGGTTTCGCCCGGCGAAATGCCATTGGCGTCGTAGCGGATTTCCAGAAGGGCCGGCATGTTTTCGCGTTCGGCAAAGGCCAGCGCGCGCTCGAATGCGGGACCGAAGCTGGCGGTGTCTTCCACGGCTTCGCCGTAGCCGCCGTAGCCGCGGATGATCTGCGTGAAATCCGGGTTCTCGAAGGACAGGGCGATGGTGCGCGCCGGGAACTCGCGTTCCTGGTGCGCGCGGATGGTGCCCCAGATGCCGTTGTTGAACACCAGCACCACCACGCCCAGGCGGTATTGCAGCGCCACGCCCAGTTCCTGCATGTTCATCTGGAAGCAGCCGTCGCCGGCATAGCAGACCACCGTGCGCTTGCGGTCTTCCAGCTTCGCCGAGATCGCCGCCGGCAGGCCGTAGCCCATGGAGCCCACGGTGGGCGTGAGGCTGGTGCCGGGGCCGGCATAGCGGCGGTAGCGGTGGGGGTACAGCGCATAGTTGCCCGCGCCCACGGTGATGCAGGCGTCGGCCGGCACGTGCGCGTCGACGTAGGCGGCGGCTTGGTCCAGGCTCATCGGCCCGGGCGATGGCAGCGGCTTGAGGCTGTCAACCAGTTCCTGGTGCGCGGCGCGCACCGCCTCGCCGCGCGCCGTCTTGTGGCCGGGGACCAGGCCCGCCACGCTGGCGGCGAAGCTGGCCACGTCCGCCACGATGGCCTGGGTCGGCGAGAACACGCGGCCCAGTTCGGCGGCGTCCGGATACACGTGGATCAGTTGCTGGCGTGGCAGCGGGCTTTCGATGACGGTATAGCCTTCGGTCGTGGCCTCGCCCATGCGCGTGCCCACGGCCAGCACCAGGTCGGCGTCGTGCAGGCGCTGGCGCAGCTCGGGCGTCATGGCCCAGCCGACGTGGCCGGCGGCGTTGGGGTGGCGCTGGTCGAAGCACTCCAGGCGGCGCCAGGCCGTGCCTACCGGCAGCTCGAAGCGTTCGGCGAAGCCGGCGATCTGGTCGATGGCGGTCTGGTGCCAGCCATTGCCGCCCAGCAGCAGGAAGGGACGTTCGGCAGCGTCCAGCAATTGGGTCATGCGGGCCAGGTCGGCGGCGCCGGGGTGGCTGTGCACGCGCGGGTAGCGCGGCAGGTCGGCCACGCGGGCGCGGCCCCACAGCGTGTCCTCGGGCAGCGCCAGCACCACGGGGCCGGGACGGCCGCTGGTGGCAATTGCGAAGGCGCGCGAGATGTACTCGGGGATGCGGTCGGTGCGGTCGATCTGCGCCACCCATTTGGCCATCTGGCCGAACATGCGGCGATAGTCGATTTCCTGGAAGGCTTCGCGCTCCATGAAGTCGTTGCCCACCTGGCCCACGAACAGGATCATCGGGGTGGAGTCCTGGAAGGCGGTATGCACGCCGATGCTGGCGTTGGTGGCGCCCGGGCCCCGCGTGACGAAGCAGATGCCGGGTTCGCCGGTCAGCTTGCCATAGGCTTCGGCCATGTAGGCCGCGCCGCTTTCCTGGCGGCAGACGATGGCCTCGATGGCATCGGTGTGGTCGTTCAGCGCGTCGATGCAGGGCAGATAGCTTTCGCCGGGGATCATGAACACGCGGCGCGCGCCATGGATGCGCAGCTGCTGCATCAGGATCTGACCGCCATTGCGTTCGGGAATTGCTGCTGACGTCATGCGGAGTCTCCTTGTTGCGGGACGGCCTGCGCGCGGCGCTCGGCGGCCCATCGTTCGAATTGGTGATGGCGCGCCAATAGGCGGCGCGCGGTGTTGTAGACAGGCGGATCGATGCGCTCGGCGTCGTGGCGGCCGGCGCGCTGGGCTTCATAGCGGGCGACGCAATCATGGGCCGCCATGACTTCGTCCGGGGCGGGCGTGAACACCGCGTGGATCAGCTTGACCTGGTCGGCCACGGTGGCGCACTTGGACTTCAGGCCCATGCGGCGGGCCCAGCGCACATCGGCTTCCAGCGCCGGCATGTCGCGGTAGTTGAAGGGGCAGTCGATGGGCAGGCAGCCGGCCGCCGTGCAATCCAGCAGGAAGCGGGCGCGCAGGTGATGCAGTTCGATGCCGTCCTTGCCGCGCTCGGCGCCCAGGCTGGCGGTCAGGTCCTCGGCGGCCAGCAGGCAGGCGGACACGCGCGGGCTGGCGGTCAGGATGTCATAGGCGCGGTGCACGCCCAGCGCGGACTCCAGCGTGGGCACGATCTCGGTGCTGCCCGCGGGCAGGCCCAGTTCGGCTTCCAGCGCGGTGATCGCCTGGTCCAGCGCGGCGATCTGCGCCGCGCTTTCGGCGTGGGGCAGGAACACCGCGTCCGGCGCGCCCGGCATCACGCCGCGCAGGTCCGCCAGGCCGTCGTCTTCGAGCTTGTTGATGCGCACCGCGGCCACCACGCCCAGGGCGCGGCAGCGGCCGAACAGTTCGGCGATGATGGGGCGCGCGGCTGGCCGGTCCGCCGGGGCGGTGAACTCTTCCAGGTCCGCGACCAGCGCATCGGCGCCGCTGGCCAGGCCGTCGGCCTGGGCGTTGGGGTCGAATCCGGGCACGAACATCCAGCTGCGGCGCAGGAAGGGGGGACGGCGGGAGGGGGTAATAGGGGTCATTGCACGTGCCTCGGCAGGAACAGCACCAGTTCAGGTACGAAAGTCAGCAGCAGCATGACCGCGGTCATGGCCAGCATCATCCAGGACAGAGGACGCAGGGTCTGCATCATGTTGATGCCGCCGATCTTGCACGCGGCCATCAGGTCGACCCCGACGGGCGGCGTGTTGGCGCCAATGGCCATGTTGATCGACAGCAGGATGCCGAAGTGCACCGGATCGATGTTGTAGTGCGCCAGCACCGGCATCACGACCGGGGCCACGATGATGATGACCGGGATCGCTTCCATGAAAGTGCCCAGGAGCAGCAGCACCACGGTCAGCACCAGCAGCACGGCGGTCTTGCTGTCGGTCCATTCGACCAGCAGCGTGGACAGCGCCTGCGGCACCTGCTCGGCCACCAGCACCCAGGCGAACAGGCCCGACGCGCCGATGATGAGCAGGATGGACGCGCTGCTTTCGCCGGTGGACTTCAGGTTGTCCCACAGCGACTTCAGGCTCAGCGTGCGGTACCAGAAGAAGCCGATCAGCAAGGCGTAGATGATGGCGCTGGAGGCGGCCTCGGTAGCGGTGAAGATCCCGAAGCGGATGCCGCCGATGATCAGCACCGGCACCATCAGGGCAGGCAGCGCGTCGATGGCGGCGGCGCGCAGTTCCGGCCAGCTGAATGGCTGGCCGCCGGCCCAGTTGTGCTTGCGCGACTGCCAGACGGCCACGCCGATCAGCGACAGCCCCAGCAGGATGCCCGGAATGATCCCGGCCACGAACAGCTTGCCCACCGAGGTGTCGGTGATGGTGCCGTAGACGATCAGCACGATGCTGGGCGGAATGATGGTGGACGTCGCGCCGGCGCTGCCGACCAGGGCGCAGGAAAAGCCCTTGTCGTAGCCGCTGCGGGCCATGGCGGGCAGCAGCAGGCTGCCGATGGCGACCACGTCGGCCACGCCGGAACCGGACAGCGCGCCGAACATCAGGCAGGCCAGCACGGCCACCACCGCCAGGCCACCCTTGATGTCGCCGACGATGGCGGCGCACAGGCGCACGATGCGCTGGGTCAGGCCGGCGCCGTTCATCAGCTGCGCGGCCAGGATGAACAGCGGAATCGCCAGCAGCGTGAAGCTGTCCAGCCCCACCACATACTGTTGCGCCGCCACCATCATGGGCGCGGAGTCGAAGACCGCCAGATAGGCCAGGCAGGACAGCACCAGGCCGAAAGCGATGGGCATGTCGATCAGCACCGTGATCGTGAACACGCCCATCAGGAAGAGAGCACCCGTAGACATCTTGTTAATCCTTTGCAGCGGCGGGAGCGGAAGAGAACAGCTGCGCCAGGTGCACCACGATGGTGATGGCGCAGGCGAAAGGCAGCGCCAGGTAGACGGTGCCGGCGGACACGTCCAGCGCGGGCAGGGTCTGGTCCATGGTCAGCTCGGCCAGCTGCCAGCCGGCATAACCCAGCGCCGCCAGGCCGACGATGATGAGCGCCTGGTTGATGCGTTCAAAGGCGTTGAGGATCCGGGGATTGCGCACCACGAAGGGCAGCAGCCCGGCCATCAGGTGCGAACGCTCATGGCTGCAGACGACGCCGCCGATGAAGGCCGACCACACCAGCACCAGCCGCGGCAGTTCCTCGGCCCAGTGCGGCGTGGTGTGGGTGACGAAGCGGGCGAACACCACGTAGGAGATCAGGATCGCCAGCAAGGCCACCGCCAGGGCGGCGAAGGCCTTGCTGATGCCCGACAGGATCGCGGACAGTCGGTTGAGCATTACTTGGCCTCGCGGTACTTCTGCACCAGCGCCATCAGCTCGGGGCCGTAGGTGACCGAGTAGGTCTTCCACACCGGCTCCACCGCGGCGGCGAAGGCGGCCTTGTCGACCTCGTTGACCTGCATGCCCTTGTCCTTCAGCTGGGCGATGTATTGCTGGTCGCCGTCGGTGATCATCTGGCGCTGGGCGTCGCGCCACTTGTCGGCGGCGGCCTGCACGATCTTCTTGTCCTCGGCCGAGAGGCGGTTCCACACCGGCTTGGAGATGATCAGGTTGGCCGGACCCCAGACGTGGCCGGTCAGCGACAGGTACTTCTGCACCTCGAAGAAGGACGAGGTGTAGATGATGGACAGCGGGTTCTCCTGGGCGTCGAACACCTTTTGCTGCAGGGCCGAATACAGTTCGCCGAAGGCCAGCGGCGCGGGGTTGGCGCCCAGCGCGGTAAAGGTGTCCAGGCGCATCTTGTCGGGCGTGACGCGGGTCTTCAGGCCGGCCAGGTCGGCGGGTTTGGCCACCGCGCCGCGGTTGTTGGTGACGTGGCGAAAGCCGTTTTCCCACCACGAGATGATGGTCAGGTTCTTCTTGTCGGCCAGCTTGGCCAACGCCTCGCCCAGTTCGCCGTCGAAGGCCTTGTAGGCCTGTTGCGAGGTCGACCAGGTATAGGGCAGCTCGACCACGCCGAACTTGGGTTCGATGGGCTGCAGCGAGCCCGAGCCGATGATGGCCGCGCCCTGGCTGCCGATCTGCAGGCCTTCGAGCATGGTCTTTTCATTGCCCAGCTGGCCGCTGGGGAACAGCACGAAATTGACGCGGCCGGCGGTCTTTTCCTTGACCTCGGCGGCAAAGCCTTCGGCGGCCTTGTTCCAGCTGTGGCTGGGCGCCAGCACGTGGCCGAGCTTGATATCCAGGGCGTGGGCCGACAACGGCGCGAGGCCGGCGAGGGCGAGCAGGGCGGCGGCCAGCAGGGCCGGTTTCTTTTGAGGAGCGGTGGTCATGGCGGAACTCCGGGAGCAGGGGGGATGGGTAGGGTCAGTAGGATTGGGCGCGCATCGAAGCGGGCCGTCCGGGCAGGGCGATGCGGGTGCCGGTGTCGCTCAGGCCGTGGTCGCCCACGGCCAGAACCTGCATTTCGGCATCGAGGAAATTGCCGACATAGAGGTAGCGGCTGTCGGGGCTGAAGGCCAGGCCCTCGGGCAGCGCGCCGACTTCGATGGCGCCGGCGCGGGTCACGGACTGCCCGTCGATGCGCAGCAATACGATCTGTCCGCGCGGGTGGTGGAACCAGACGCTGGACGGGTTGTTCGAACCTTGGACGATGGCGACCGCCGCATGGCGGCCGTCGGGGCTGATGGCGATGCCTTCGGGGCCGTCCTCGACCATGACGCGGTCGATCACGCGCGGCGGATCGGCGCGCAGGTCCACCACGCTGACCGAATCCGCGTGGCCGTCCGACGCGGTCGGGCTGCCCATGTCCACCACCAGCGCCAGCGCGCCGTCGGGCGACACCACCAGGTTGAACGGCACCAGGCCGGTGGTCAGGTCCTCGGCCGGATCGTGGGTCACGATGGGGGCCGCGCCGCTCTCGTCGATGCGCAGCACGCCCAGGCGATGGGTGTCGGTCTTGACCACGAAGGCGCGGCGGCCGTCCGCGGAAAATGAAACGGCCACCACAGGGGTGCTCACGTCCACTTCGCCGCAGACCTCGGCGCGCTTGCCCGCGATGCGCAGCACCGACACCGAGCGGCCGGCCTTGTTGGCCACCAGCGCCAGCGTGCCGGCGCGGTTGATGGACAGGCCCGAGGGCTGCAACCCGACCTCCAGCCGCTGCACAATGGCGGGCGGGCAGGCTTGCAGGTCGATCACGTACAGGCCGCGGCCCGGCTCGGGCTGCCAGCCGGCGCCGTCGGCGCGCGCGGGCCAATCCATCGAATCCGCGATCAGGCCCAGGCGCTGGTCGGGCGTGACGGCCAGATTGACTGGCGGGCCGAACAGGGAGTTGGGCAGGGACAAGGTGGCGACCAATTCCGGCGCGGCGGGATTCGCGCCGGCGTCGTAGACGCACAGGCTGTCATTGCCCGGGGCCAGGAAACGGATCTGGCCGTCGTCCCAGGTGACCTTCTGGTCGTTGCCGACCAGCAGCAGGTGGCGGGTGGCGGGTGTGGTCATGCCGCGAGCTCCTGCGCCTGCGGTACCGCCAGGGTGGCGCCGATGAGCTGCCGCGTGTACGGGTGGACCGGCTCGAAGTAAACCTGGCTGGCAGGACCGCGTTCGACCACGCGGCCGCCTTGCAGCACCACGATCTCGTCGGCAATGTGCTGCACCACGGCCAGGTTGTGGCTGATGAACAGATAGCCCAGGCCGCGTTCGCGCTGCAGCTCCATCAAAAGGTTCAGGATCTGCGCCTGCACAGATACGTCCAGCGCCGAAGTGGGTTCGTCGCAGATCAGCAACTGCGGCTCCAGCATCAGGGCGCGCGCGATGGCCACGCGCTGGCGCTGGCCGCCGGACAGCTCGCGCGGATAGCGCGCGGCGAAGGCCGGCACCAGGCCCACGGCGTCCATCATGCGGCGCACCGACGCGGCCTGGGAGGCCGCATTGCCGATGCCATGCGTGCGCAGCGGCGCGGTCAGGATCTCGCTGATGGTGCGGCGCGGGTTGAGCGAGGAATACGGATCCTGGAACACCATCTGGATGCGGCGGGCGCGGGCGCGGGCCGGCATCGCGGCCAGCGGCTTGCCGTCCAGCAGCGCCTGGCCCTGGGTCGGCGCCAACAGGCCCAGCATCAGCTTGGCGATGGTGGACTTGCCGCTGCCGGATTCGCCCACCAGGCCGATGGTCTGGCCGGCGGGCACGTGCAAGTCGATGTCATGCAGGATGCGCGGCGCGGGCCGGCGCGAGAACAGGCCGGCGCGGCCATACTGGAAGCACAGCGCGTTCAGGCTGATGCTGGCGGAAGTGGCGGTCGGGCTGCTCATGCCGTGGCTCCTAGGCGCAAGGCGCCGGGTTTGATGCATAGGCAGCGGTGTCCGCCCTGCACGCGCGCGGGGAAGGGCTGGGCACAGCGGGCTTCGGCCGCCGGGCAGCGCTCGCGGAAGGCGCAGCCGCGGATGGCGGTGTCCAGCGAGGGGACGGCGCCGGCGATGGTGGGCAGGTCGGCGCGCGGCGCGGTGCGTCCGGGCTGGGGGATGCAGTTCAGCAGCATCGCGGTATAGGGATGGCTGGGTTGCTCCAGCACTTCGCGCACGCTGCCGCCTTCGACGATGTCGCCCGCGTACATGACGATGACATGGTCGGCGATGCGCGCCACCAGGCCCATGTCATGGGAGATGAACACCATGCCCAGACCGAACTCGGCCTGGATGTCGCGCAGCAGGTCCAGCAGCTCGGCCTGCACGGTGACGTCCAGCGCGGTGGTGGGCTCGTCGGCGATCAGCAGCTCGGGACCGCACATGAGCGCCATTGCGATCATGACGCGCTGGCGCAGTCCGCCCGAAAGTTCAAAGGGATACTGCCGCATGCGGTCGCGGGGATTGGCGATGCCGACGCGGCGCAGCAGGTACTCCGCGCGTTCTTCAGCCGCGCGCCGGCTGACACGCTTGTGCCGGCGCAGCACGTCGACCAGCTGGGTGCCGATGGGGAACACCGGGTTCAGCGAGGTCATCGGATCCTGGAAGATCATGGCGATGCGCGCGCCGCGCAGCTGCGCCAGTTCGGCGGGCGTGAGCGCCGCCAAGTCCTGGCCGGCGAACTCCAGCTTCGCCACGCGGCGGCGCGCGGCCGCCGGCAGCAGGTCCAGCAGCGCCAGCGCGGTCAACGATTTGCCGCAACCCGATTCGCCCACGATGCACAGTGTCTTGCCGCGCTCCAGGCTGAAGTCCACCGCGCGCACCACGTGCTTGACGTGGGTGGGCGTCTGGATGTCGATGTGCAGATCCTGGACCCGCAGCAGGGGATGGCTGGTATCGGTCATGGGGTCAGCCCTTCTTCATTTGCACGGCACGCAGCGATTCGCCCGCGCGGTTCACGCACAACACCAGCACGAACAGCACCACGCTGGGGATCACCACCAGCGAGGGCTGGAACAGCATGTTCTCCTTGCCTTCGGCGATCATCAGGCCCAGCGACGGCATCGGCGCCGGCACGCCCAGGCCCAGGAACGACAGCGACGCTTCCAGCGTGATCGCCATGGCGGCGTCCACGGTGCCGATGATGAGCAGGTTGCCCACCAGGTTGGGCAGGATGTCGCGCCAGATGATCTGCAGATGGGTGCAGCCCTGCAGGCGCGAGGCCGTGACGAACTCGGCGTTGCGCAGGCCGGCCGCCATGGTGCGGGCCACCAGCGCATAGCGTTCCCACAGCAACAGGCCCAGCACCAGCACGACCACGGTGAGCGAGGCGCCCACCACCGACACCACCGCCAGCGCCACCAGGATGATGGGCAGCGCCAGGCGCGCGGTGATCAGGAAGGACACGGCGCGATCCACCGCGCCGCCGAAGTAGCCGGCGGTCACGCCCAGCGTGGTGCCGATCAGCCCGCCCATCAGCGCGACCGACAGGCCGATCAGCGCCGACACGCGCACGCCGTACAGCGCGCGCGCCAGCACGTCGCGGCCCAGCTGGTCGGTGCCGAGGATGTGGTTCCAGCTGCCGTCTTCGCCCCAGACGGGCTCTTGCAGCCGCGCCAGCAGGTCCTGCGTGTACGGGTCGTGCGGGACGAGGTAGGGGCCCAGCAGTCCGGCCAGCACCAGCAGCGCCAGCACGGCCAGGCCCAGGTTGCGGCCCAGGCGGGCCGCGCGTGCGCCGCGCGAGCGGACGGGAAAGGAGGAGGCGATGACGCTGCTCATGAGGAAACTCGCACGCGGGGGTCGAGCCAACCGTTGATCAGGTCGGCGACCAGGGTCAGGACGATGTAGATCAGGGCGAAGATCAGGATCAGCGCCTGCATCGTGGGAAAGTCGCCGCGCAGGATCGAGGTCCAGGCCAGGAGGCCCGCGCCGTTGATGGCGAACACGGTCTCGATGACGACGGAACCGGCCAGCAGCGTGCCCATCTGGGCCGCGGCCAGCGACACCAGCGGCCGCAAGGCGTTGCGCAGCGCGTACTTGAGCACCACGCTCGGGCCGCCCAGGCCCATGGCCCGCGCAGTCCGGATGTAGTCGGTGGCCAGCACGGTTTCCATCTCGGACTTCATCAGGCGCAGCATTGCCGGCATGGCGAACAGCCCCAGCGCGGTCACCGGCATCACGTAGTGCTTCCAGCTGTCAAAGCCCGAGGCCGGCAGCCATTGGTTGCGCACGCTGAAAAGGATGATGAGCAGGAAGGCCAGGCAGAACGGCGGCATGGCCTGGGCGCAGGCCGACAGCAGCATGGTGGCGCGGTCGATCAGCGAGCCGCGGCGCAGTCCGGCGACCACGCCCAGCGGTATCGCCAGCAGCAGCGCGAACAGCATGGCGGCCAGGCCCAGCTTGGCGGTGGCGGGGAAATGCTGGGTCAGCAGTTCGGCCACCGGGCGGCTGAAGTACAGGCTGTCGCCGAAGTCGCCGCGGGCGACGCCGCCCAGCCAGCGGCCGTACTGCACCAGGATGGGGTCGTTGAAGCCGTGCAGCTGCGCCAGGCGGGCCGCGTCGGCGGCGCTGCCTTCACCGGCCAGGCGCGCCGCCGGGTTGCCGGAAGCGAACACCAGCGAGAAGCTGATCAGCGAGACGAACACCACCAGCAGCGCGGACACAATCAGGCGGCGGAACAGGAATGCAATCATGGGGCTACCTATGACGGAATGCGCCGGAGAGGCCGCCGCTCCCGCCCGGCCGGGCGTGGGAGCGGGGCCGCGCCGGCGGCGCCGGTCAGTTCCAGCGGGCCTTGTAGAAACGCGGGAACTCGTCGCCGTCGACCGAGAAGTTCAGGTCCTTGGACTGCACGGCGTTGAGCGAGTGGTTCCACAGCGGCACCCAGTAGGCCTGTTCGGCCACGATCTTCTGGGCGGCGGCGTAGTTCTTGGCGCGCAGCTCGCGGTCCACGGAGGTGTCGGCGGTTTCCAGGTACTTGATGACTTCCGGGTTGCGCGCCTGGTCGTCCGGACCGCCGCGGAAGAAGTTGCTGGTCGACAGCGCCGCGTCGGCGATGCCGTAGGAGCCCCAGTTGGACGACAGCATGGCGATCTTGCCTTCGCGCCAGTTGGTCATGGCGGTGCCGTACTGCTGTTCGACCAGGTTCAGCTTGATGCCGGCCTGCGCCATCTGCGCGGCGGCGGCGTCCAGGATGGCGCGCGGCGGGGCAGAGATCACCAGGTCCAGCGTCACGCCGTTGGGGTAGCCGGCCTGGGCCAGCAGCTGCTTGGCGCGGGCCGGATCGAACTTGTAGGACTGCACGTCGGCGGCGCAGCCGAACTGGGCCGGGTTGCAGGCCGCGTTGATCACCTTGGAGGCGCCGCCTACCAGGGCCTTGCGGATGGCTTCGCGGTCGATGGCGTAGTTGATCGCCTGGCGCACTTCCTGCTTGGCCAGCGGCGACTTGCCGTCGTCAGCGCGCGGGTTCAGCGAGATGTAGCTGATGCGCATGATGCTGCTGCTCTTGACTGTGACGGCCGGCTGCTTTTCCATGCGCTTGGCCACGTCCGGCGGTACGCGCCAGATCCAGTCCAGGCCGCCGGACAACATCTCGGCGTATTGGGTATTGGCGTCCGGCAGCACGCGCACCACGAGCTTCTGCACGGCGGGCTTGGGGCCGAAGTAGTCCTCGAAGCGCTCGTACACGTAGCGGCTGCCGGGCTGGCTTTCCACCAGGCGGTAGGGGCCGGTGCCGATGGGCTTGGCGCCCATGTCGGACTGGTTGGCCTCGTAGTACTTGCGCGGATAGATCGGCAGGTTTTCCGACAGCATTTCCAGCGCCAGCGGGTACGGCGTCTTCATCTTGATGCGGACGGTATCGTCGGAAGCCTTTTCGGCCTTGGCGATCCAGGCCACCTGGTTCTGGAAGCGCGCCTTGTAGCCTTCGGATGACACCAGGTTCAGGGTGTACAGCACGTCGTCGATGGTGAGCAACGAGCCGTCATGGAACTTCACGTCCTTGCGGATGGGCAGTTCGATCGTGGTGTCGTCCACGAACTTGTAGCCGGTGGCGATGGCCGGACCGAATTCGCCCGTGTCCTGGTTCTTCTGCAGCAGTCCCGAGAACACCATGCGCGCCAGCGCCAGGCCGGGACGGTCCGATTCCTTGTAGGCGTCCAGCGTGGCGGGCGCCGCGTCGAACGCGATGTTGAGGGAGTTGTCAGCCTTGTTGGCCTGGGCGGCATGGGCGCCAAGCGCCAATAGCGCCGCGCTCAAAAGCTTCACGGTACGGGTCAGCTGCATGTTTTCACCTTGATGTGTTTTAGGTATGGGACTTACGGGTACTGCGGAACTGCTGTTTGCGTATCGGCGGGCAAGCCGCTCCCCTTGCCGCAGGCGGCGCGTTCTGCGCCGGCGGTGCTTGTTCTGTCGGTAAGGGGAGGGGCCTGGCGTTCAGGCCGGGGTTCAGGCGTTCATCAAATCATCGGATCCCAGCGCTGCCGAAGTCTTCCCGCAGGCGGGCCAGGATGCCGACCAGGTGGTCGTGCATGGCGTGGCGCGCGCGGATGGGATCGCGGTCGGAAATGGCCGCGAGGATGCGTTCGTGTTCCTGCTGGGCTTCGCTCCACACCTTGGTGGTCACGAAGTGCTCTTCAAGACGGTTGAATACGGGACTCAGCGTGCTGAGGTGCCAGATATGGGAAATTGCCGCCGCCAGGGCGGCGTTGCCGCAGGCCGCGCCGATCGCGCTGTGGAAGGCGCGGTCGTGCACGCTGGGCGATTCGGTCAGGGACATGCCTTCGTGCGCGGCGCGGATCGCCGCGATCTGGGCGGGCGATGCCTTTTGCGCCGCCAGGGCTGCGCACTCGGGTTCCAGCAGCAAACGGGTTTCCAGCAGGTCGAAGGGGCCGATGTCGGTGGCTTCGACGCCGTTGGCGGCAACCGGTGCCTGCTGCGGCGACAGGTACTGGCCGTCTTCGCGCGCCGGGTTCACGAACACGCCCGTGCCTACGCGCACTTCCACATAGCCTTCGATTTCCAGCGCGATCAGCGCCTCGCGCACCGAGGCGCGGCTGACCTGCAACTGTTCAGCCAGTTCGCGCTCTGCCGGCAGCCGCCCGCCCGCGGGGAAGTCGCCCGCCTTGATGCGCGCGGCGATCTGGTCGGCAATCATGCGGTAGAGGCGGGTGGAGGCGACGGCCTGGAGAGAGGTCATTGTTGCGTTTGGATGAATGGTCGGGATGTAGAGGGTAATGGGTCTGCCCGGGCTTTGTCTTGCATGCCCCCCGGGCGATCACCAAGGGTGCCTGGATATCTGGTGGCCCAGTGGTCAGGCCACTGGACGAAATGTACCGGAGGCGCCCCGGCTTGTGAACCGGGCTTTTCCATTTCTAGGGAAAACCACTAGCGCGGCTTTTGCGCCACGGCAGCGGACTTGCGACCGGCGTCCGCGGCGGGACGCCGGCGGCGCGCGGGGTCAGCCCGAAGCCAGTCCGCCGAAGAAGCGCGAGGCGTTCGATTCCAGGCCTTCGATGTAATAGCCGCCCTCTTGCACGATCAGGGTGGGCAGCGCCAGGCCGCCGACTTCCCGGCCCAGGCGTTCGAAGCCGTTTTCGCTGACGGCGACCATGGCCTGCGGGTCCTTCTCGAAGATGTCGAAGCCCAGCGACAGCACCAGGGCGTCGGGTTGGAACAGTTCGATGGCGCGGCGCGCCTCTCCCAGCTTGTCGAAGAACACCGATTCCGGCGAGCCATGGGGCATGGGCAGGTTGATGTTGTAGCCGTATCCCGGGCCGGCGCCGCGCTCGTCCTCGTAGCCCGCGACGACGGGATAGAAGTTCTCGGGATCGCCGTGGATGGACACGTACAGGACGTCGCTGCGTTCGTAGAAGATCTCCTGGATGCCCTGGCCGTGGTGCATGTCGGTGTCCAGGATCGCCACGCGCGGAAAGCGCGAGGTCAGGCGCTGCGCGGCGATCGCGGCGTTGTTCAGGTAGCAGAAGCCGCCGGCCGCATCGCGCCGCGCGTGATGTCCGGGCGGACGGCAGATGGCGTAGGCGTGGCGCTCGCCCGCCAACAGCGCATCGGCGCCGGCGATGGCGCATTGCGCCGACCAGTAGGCAGAGTGCCAGGTGTGCTGGCCGACCGGGCAGCTGCCATCGGCCAGGTAACGCGCGGCCTGGGCCAGCACGCCGCGCAAGGCGTTGGGTTGGCGCACGAAGACGTTGGAGACGACCTCGTCGCCCCAGTCGTCGGGCAATTGCTTCCAGGCGGAGTGCGCCCCTTGCAGGAAACGCAGGTAGTCCAGCGTGTGGACCGCCGAGATCGCGCCCGCGCCCTGGTCGGGCGGCGCCTGCACGTCAAAGCCCAGTTTGCGCGCGGCCTCGGCCAACGCGTCCAGGCGCGATGGCACTTCCTGGGGCGTGCGCATCTTGCCGCGCGAGAAATAGGTCTGCGGATGGTGCAGTTTCTGGTCGTCGTGGAAGTATGCCTTCATGCGGGGTGACACCTGGTTGCGGGTTGACGCGACGCCGGCCGGGTCTGTCGTCCCGGGCAGGCGGCCAAGACGACGTTATACGTGGCCGCGCTGCGAAGGACAATTGGCAACACCCAGGATTCAGCGCAAGGCGGCGCGCGCGGCGGTCTCCAGACTTACCAGGCGTTCATGGAGCTTGCCGCGGTCCTGGGCTGCCGCATACTGCCCCATCTGCATGCAGAGGTCGGCCACGGCGGTCTTTCCTATCATGGCGAACGCGCCGCGGATCGAATGGCATTGTTCGCGCACGCCTTGAAAGTCCGCTCGCGCCAGCGCGTCGCGGATGGCCGCCAGCGAGAAGCCCAGGCTGGAGTCCAGCGCCGCCAGGACGGCGGGATCCGGCGGCAACGCCGTCGGTTCGGCAAGCCCCGCGGGCTCTTCATTCAGCCGCGCCCGCGGAATGTGCTCGCTTATGATGCGCCGTAGCGTACGCAGCGACATGGGCTTGAGCAGCACCGCGTCGAAGTCCGCCTGACTGTTGTGCAGTTCGTCCGGCTCCACGTGCGCCGTGACCGCGACGACCGGCAGCCTGGGGCCGCGTTCGCGCAGGAACTGCGCCAGCGCATAACCGTTGATCTCGGGCATGGAGATGTCCGTCAGCACCATGTCGTAGCGGCGCATCTTCACGCAGCGCATCGCCGCCGCCGCTCCTTCCGCCGCGTCTGCCGCGACGCCCAGGGCGGCCAGCTGGTCCAGGATCAGTTCGCGGTTGGCCGGATGGTCGTCGACCACCAGCACGCGGATGTCCTGAGGCAGGGCGTCGGGCGCAGGCGTTGCGGGGTCGTCCGCGGACGGCGCAGCGTTCAGCGTTTGCGCGCAGGGATGCAAGGGCAGCGTCACCGTGAATGTGGCGCCCCCGTCGGCGGGGCAGGCGACGGCGATCGTGCCGTCCATCATTTCCACGAGCTTCTTGCTGATCGGCAGGCCCAGTCCGGAGCCGCCGTAGCGGCGGTTTATCGAGCTGTCGGTCTGCGCGTACAGCGTGAACACGCGATCCGCCTGTTCGGGCGTCATCCCGATGCCTGTGTCGCGCACGCGCATGAGCATGGAATCCGCCAGCGCAGGGTCGCGCGCAGGCTCGACCGTGATTTCCACTGCGCCCGCGTCGGTGAACTTGAGGGCATTGCCGACCAGATTGACCAGAACCTGACGTATCCGCGTCGGGTCGCCGGCATAGATCTGGGCCACCTCGCTGCCGACAGTGGCGGACAGTTGCACTCCCTTGGCGAGCGCGGCGGGCTTGAACATCGCGACGACCTGGGCGACAAGCTGCGGCAGGTCGAACGGTATGCGCTCGACCGTCATCTGCCCCGACTCCATGCGCGACACGTCCAGAATGTCGTTGATGAGATCAACCAGTGCGCGCGAAGCGTTGCGGACGGTGCGCAGACGCCCGCCCTGGCCGGCGGCGGCCGGATCCCGGTCCAGCAGTTCCAGGTGGCCCAGGACCAGGCTCAGGGGAGTGCGGATCTCGTGGCTCATGCTGGCCAGGAAGACGGACTTTGCCCGCGCGGCATCGATCGCGGCGATGCGCGCGTCCTCGCGCTTCTTTTCGATGTCCTTGCGGGCCGTGGCGTCCGAGAAGCTGCACAGCAGCACGTCATCGCCGTGATAGCGGGTCTTGACGATGTTGACCAGCAGTTCGCATTCGCGGCCATCGTCCAGCGTCAGGGTAAGTTCGCGGTCGCGCTGCAGCCAGGCCTCGCGGTCGCCGCGGGCGTGGCAGTCACGCAGCAAGGCATGCAGCGACACGCCTGGCGCGGCGCGGGCAGCGTAACGCTGCATCATCGCGTTTTGCAGCAGCGCCTCGCCGCTTGCGCAGGACACCAGTCCCACGCCGAACTGCGCCGATGCGATGATGGAGCGGTTCATGTGCTCGCTTTCAAACACATGCTGCGAACGGCGGTACACGGGGGCCAGGGCCTTGCGGCTGAACCACAGCAAGAGCGCCCAGAGCGTCCCGAGCAGCAGCACGGTTACGGTCAGGTATAGCGTGAGGCTGGGCAGAAGCGCGGCGGCGACGGTGCGCCAGGAATAGGCATACACCAGGGTCCAACCGGTATCGAGCAACCGCGCGCCGACGCTGAACACGCCGTCCTGATAGCGCGTCAGGGGTTCTTGCGCCGCCTGCTTCCACGGATGCGACGCCAGCGCGATCCGGCTGGGCGTATCCAGGCCTGCGGCGGATTGCGCGCGGTCGGACTCGAGCAGGATGCCGCCATTGCCGTCGACCAGCGCCACGGCGGTGCCCGCGGGGATGTCATCCAGGCGGGCTGCCAGGGCGCTGACGGGGTAGTCGCTGACGAAGATCATGAACGGCTGGGGCCCGTCGAACGCGGGTTCGACCAGCTTGATCACGTTTTGGCCCGTCAGCGGATTGATTGCGGGCGGCTGCCAGAGGATGCGCCGGCTGGTCTCCCATTGTTTGGCCACGGCGGGATCGGACAGCATGCCGAGGTCATAGGACAGTTGGCCGATGAGACCGGCGGTGTCCGCCGCGCCCAGGTGCTCGAGCAACTGCGCATAGGGCGTGGAGGGCGCGGGCATCAGGGCCAGGAAACTCAGGTCCGGACTGTAGCCGTAAGCCGTCAGCGGCAGCTTTCTTTCGCGCTCGCTGGCCGTCGCGGTGAACGCCTGCAGTTCCGTCATGCCCAGGTAGCGGGCGTAGCTGGTCGGGGGCGAGGCGGCCGTGACGCTGCCGGCCGCCAGAATGGATGGCAGGCCCGCGCCGACCTGCAGCCGCGCGTGGCCGCCGCCAGCGCGGAAAGCCGCCTCGGTTTCGGGCGTGGGCGCGGGGCGCGCCTGCCAGAGCAGCTCCGCATGGATGACGCCGCGCCGCATGGCCGTCTGCTTGCCTTCGAGGTCCAGCGCCACCTGGGACTGGTGCGCGACGAGTTCCGTGTGCAGCCTGGAGATGGCGGCATGCGCGGAGTGATAAAGCACCAGGCACGCCGCGACCACGATCAGGACGGACAGCACGATGCCGCCTCCGAACAGCATCACGGAGTGATAGCGGGCGAGGAGGCTGAGTTCCCTGGCATGTCGCGCGCCAGCGCTGAGCAGGTTTTGAGGATCGCCAAGGCTGGCCGTGGCGGTGGTATTCGGCATATCGGTGTATCGGTTGGGACTGCGCGCGCGGATGTGTGGCGCGCGCGATGCAGAAGCGAAGAATCCCATGAAATTCCCGCTTGCTATCCATTTTCAGGGCTATATTTGCATTTGTTTTCCAGTATTCGGATTCGTCCTATATCAATGGCTTACGAACTAGGACACGGCTGATGAATTCGCCCCTGGACAGGACTGCGGGCAGGGCGCGGACGGCTACGCCGGCTCAGGCTCGGAGCTCGCAACGCAACTCCATCGCACCGCAGCGAACCGCCTGTTCCGCTCAAGCCCGCACCGCCTGTTTGCCCGGCGTCAAGGCCGGCTTCGAGGCGGCCTGCAGACCACGCTTCGCGCTTCCAGACTTGCCGCCGCGCAAGAGACTGTTGTGCCACGGCCGGGGCGGCGGCTCCGCGCTCTCAATTCCGAGACCTGGCAGTCGTTATCCGGTCATGAATGAAGAATATGCGGCGCCCTTGCCGCATTTGTTGAGGAGTTGACATGAGGCATCCTGCGAGGATTTCTGTTCGTATGGTCATGGCAAGCGTGTTGGCGGCGGGCGTGATGCCGTTGGCGGCGCATGCCGCCGGAGGGACGGTCTCGTTCACCGGCGGCATTTCCGCAGCTTCATATACGCGCACGCTGGCGCCGACGGCGGCAGGCGCCGCCATGCAGTTCCAGGGCGCGCGCGTCGAGCGCAGCAGCGCGACCGTCAGCCTCGTCAATCTGGACGCATCGTCATATGCCCTGGCTTGCGCAGGCATGGGCAAGCAGCAGGCCGCGACCTGCCATCTGCCCGCGGGCGGCGGCGCGCTGGCCTTGACCGCAAGCCGAACGCATCCGCCGGCCGGGCCCGCCAAGGCGGTCGTCATGCTGGCCTACGACTAGCCGGCGGCTGGCAGAGCCCGCCGTGGTCGGGCGGGCTCCGCCTTTCAATATTCGCTGACGCCATTAGGGCGAATACAATGCAGCGCCCCGGCAGCGCGCCGGACCAGAGGGTCGGACATGGACGAATTCAAGATCAAGGTGATGCTGGCGGATGACCATCCCGGCATGGTCGCGGGCGTACAGCACGCGCTGGCCGAAGTGCCCACGATTGCGCTGGTGGGCGCGGCCGCCAACTCCACCGAGCTGGTCGCATTGCTGGACCGTACGCCCTGCGACGTGGTGGTATCCGACTACTCCATGCCCGCGGGCGATTTCGGCGATGGAGCATCGCTGTTCGGCTTGTTGCAACGGCGCTATCCGCAACTGAAGCTGGTGGTCCTGACCATGCTGGACAACGCGGCGGTCCTGCACACGCTGGTCACGCTGGGCATAGGCGGCATCGTCAGCAAGTCTGACGCGCTGGCGCACCTGATACCCGCCATCCACGCCGCGCATACCGGCGGCAAGTACTATTCGCCCAGCGCCAACAAGGTAATCCAGGGCATAGACTGGAACCGGCGTGGACGCAATCCGGAAAGCGTGTTGAGCCAGCGCGAATCCGAGGTCGTGCGGCTGTATGCCTCGGGCCTGACGATCAATGAAATCGCCGAGCGCCTGCATCGCAGCAAGAAGACCATCAGCACCCAGAAGGCCAAGGCCATGGAAAAGCTCGGCATCGAACGTGAGGTCGACCTGTTCCGGTATGCGATGGAGAACGGCCTGACAGCCACGCTGGCCGCGGACTCCGCGTCCCCAGTGCAGGAGCCGGCGGAAGGCGCGCAGGGTTGAGCCCGGTCGCTTGCCCCGGCTTATGACGATGCAGGCGCTTGGTCCATTGCGCCTGCCGGGCTTCCCGACGGATTGGCGCTGACCAGTCCCGATTCGATGCCGTAGCGCAGCAGTTCAATGTCGCGCTCCAACCCCAGCTTTAGCATGGCGGTGCCTTTCTGCGTACTGATGGTCTTCTTGCTGCGATGCAGGCGCTCGGCGATTTCGTTGATTGTCAGGCCGGACACGAACAGGCGCACCACTTCCAGCTCGCGCCGGGTCAGCATGTGGATCCCATAGTCGCCGCGGTCCAGCGCATTGGCCAGATCGGCGATCCGCGGCGAAAGATAGCGGCCGTTGGCGTGGGCGCCATGTATCGCGGGCAACAGATGATTCAACGAATCGGACTTGCTGAGGACGGCGGGAATGCCCAGGTTCAATAGCGAATGCACGATGCCGGGGCTTTCCAGCATGGTCAGCACGACGATCTTCAGGCCGGGGTAGCGCTGGCGGATCAGGCCGAACAGGGTGATGCCGTCGCCGAAATGGCCGCCCGGCATGGAATAGTCGGAGATCAGCACCTCGCACGGATGCCGGCTCAGCATCTCCATCAGCTCGGTGGAGTCGCGGGCCGCGCCGATCACGGATACGGTGCTGCTGGATGCGAGCGTGTGTTGCACGCCGGCGCGCACGGCGGGATGGTCGTCGGCGACCACGACGCGTAGATTCAGAGGCTTCATGATGGAACAGGGTGGGACCAGGCTGGCGAGGCGGCCAGGCGCGGCGAGGCGGCGCAGGACAGACTGTAGAGGCGCGTGGTCTGGCGGATAAGCAGCCGAGTCCGATTGCAGGCCCGGTTCGGATAGGACTAAGCCTATTTTTCGGCGTCGCGGGGGTGGCGCCCTGCGAGGGCTGCCAGCGCCATGGGTTCGAACACGTCCAAGGCCTCAGCCAAGGCATCGGTGCGCCGGTTGCGCGCCAGGTCTTCCATCTGTGCGCACCGGTCTGCCAGCGCCGTTTCGTGAATCATGGCGTAGGCCCCGCGCAGCGAGTGCAGATGCGCTCCCGCCTCGGGCTCGGCGGGCGCATTGCCGGTTCGGATCGCCGCGAGTTCCTTGCGGATGGCTGCGAGCGACTGGTGCAGCGACCGCGTCAGTGCCTCATGGACTCGCGCAGGCAGCGGGCCTTGTGCGATCTCGTCCCGGGCGCGCGGGCGCGGGGCAGGCGCCGGGGCGCCGCGCAGCAGGCGCCGGATGGCGGCATCCAGCTTGTCCAGCAGCAGGGGTTTGACCAGCACCGTGTCGATGCCGGCGTCGCGGCATTGCTGGTGCTCCTGCGCGCCGACGTGGGCGGTGTAGGCGATGATGGGCACTTGCGCGCCTTGCGCGCGCAGGCAGCGGGCCAAGGCATAGCCGTCCATGCCGGGCATGTTCACGTCGGTGATGACCAGGCCGTAGGCCTGTTCCATGAAGCGCGCCAAGGCCGCGCTGCCATCCGCCGCCAGGTCCGCCTGATAGCCCAGGGTCTCCAGCTGTATTTTCATGAGCTCGCGGTTGGCGGGGTTGTCATCGATCACCAGGATGCGGGCGGCAAGCGGCTGCTCCGGTTCCAGCGGCGCCGTGCTCGCCGGAGC
Organism: Achromobacter aegrifaciens; assembly: GCF_902859735.1. Lineage (GTDB taxonomy): Bacteria > Pseudomonadota > Gammaproteobacteria > Burkholderiales > Burkholderiaceae_B > Achromobacter > Achromobacter aegrifaciens. The sequence continues at coordinate 414,628 of NZ_CADIJY010000002.1, forward strand.
TGCAGCATCCGGGGCCTCGGCGGGTGCGGGGGGCAAGGGGAGCGTGACGAGGAAGGTGCTGCCTTCCTGCGGCTTGCTGGTGACGGCTATGCTGCCGTGCATGAGCGTGGCCAGCCGGCCGCATAGCGCCAGGCCCAGCCCAGTGCCGCCGTAGCGCCGGGCGATGGAGGAATCCGCCTGGGTGAACGGCCGGAACAGCACGGCTTGCTGCGCCGGGGTCATGCCGATGCCCGTGTCGCTGACGCCGATCACGATAGGGGTGTCGGGCGCATCGTCGTCCTGGCGGTAGACCTCAAGAAGCACATCGCCGTGGGATGTGAATTTGATGGCGTTGCCGACCAGGTTGAACATGATCTGGCGGATGCGCGTGGGGTCGCCCAGATAGCGGGGCGCCAAGCCGTCGTCTATGCTGCAATCCAGCTCCAGGCCCTTGGCCTGCGCGGCGGGCGTGAAAACGGCGACGACTTGCCGGGCGGCTTCCGCGAGGTCGAAAGGAATCGACTCGACGCTCATCTGGCCGGATTCGACCTTGGAGAAATCCAGAATGTCGTTGATGATCTCCAGCAGCGTGGCCGAGGAGGACGTCACCGCCCGCAGGCGCTCGCTCTGGGCGGGCTGCAGGCCAGAGCGCTCGAGCAGTTCGAGATTGCCCAGGATGGCGTTCAGCGGCGTGCGGATTTCGTGGCTCATGGTGGCCAGGAAGGCGGATTTGGCCTGATTCGCCGTGTCGGCGGCGACGCGGGCTTCGTCCAGTTTCTGTTCAAGTTGCTTGCGGGCCGTGATGTCGGTGAAGTTGCACAGCAGCACGTCCACGCCCTGGTACTTGGTCCGCACCGCGTTCACCAGCAGATCGCTGTGGCTGCCGCCGATGCGCGGATGGGCCAGTTCCAGCTCGGCGTGCCAGCCGGCGGCGTCCGAAGCGCCTCCATACAGGGCGAGCAGACGCGCATGCAAGGGCGGGCTGCCGGGCGCTGCGCTGGCGGCATAATCCTGCATGACCTCGTTCTGCAACAGCACTTCGCCCGTGTTCAGCGACAGCAGGGCAAGGCCCGAGGGCGCGGTGGCGACCATGGTGCGGTTCAGGTTCTCGCTTTCGAATATGCGCTGCGAGCGGGCATAGCCGGGCTTGAAGACCTTGCGGTCGAGCAGCAGCAGTACCGCCCAGACGAACGTCACCATCAGCAGCGTCGCGAGCGCGTAGCCGGCCAGCCTAGGCCATAGGTCGGCGACTATGGTGCGCCAGGAAAAGGCGTAGGTCAGGCGCCAGCCGGATTCGGAAACCTGGTCGCCGAGGATGAACAGGCCGTCGCGGTAACGCACCTCCGACGGCGCGACCGGATCCGATCGCGTTGCGTCCAGCATCCTGGCAGCGATCTTCGCGTCTTGCTCTTCCATGGCCACAGGCAGGAGCTGGCGCCCGTCCTGGTCGACGATCAGGGCTGCCTCTTCGTAGCGCGTTGTCGTCAGATAGGCGTTCAGCGTATCGGCAGGATAGATGGCAACAAAGATGGCGAATATGCGGCCCTGGCTGCTTGCGGCCTGGTACAGCCGCAGGGACAGCTTGCGCGTCAAGGGATCGACGGCGGGCGGCAGCCAGCGCGGTCCGCCTGCCGCCATCAGGCGCTGCTGGATCTCGGGCGATTCCAGGTCGCCCAGGTCGGGGGCGATCGTCCGGATCAGTTCCGCGACGTCTTTCGCGCCCACCAGCGCCAGCGGATCCACGGTGTCGGACATGGGACCCACGCCGAGGAAGCCGCGGTCGGGGCTGTAGAAGAAGCCGCTGACCGAAAGCGCCTTGGCGTAGGCCGCAGCGGAATAGCTGATCTCGTCGGTCAGATGCAGATAGGGCAGGTAGGCGGCGGCGGGCCGGCCGGGTTCGATGTCGGCCAGGGCCACCACCGGAGGAAAGTTGGGGTTGCGCTGGAATTCCATGCGCCCTTGCAGGCGCGCGAAAGTCTGCACCAGGTCGGGGGCCGCGGACGACACGCGTGCGGGCCAGGCGTACTCCTCGTGCGAAAGACCGATGCGGAATGCGCCCTCGCGCACGCCCAGCGCCGTCTGCAACAGCGCTTTGCGCACCACGAAGCCGGCATAGCGTTCCGCGACGTAATCCTTGGCTTGCGCGAACAGCATGACGCCAGCGACTGTCAGCAGGACCAAGGTTGTGACGGCGCCACCCACATATAGCAGCGCCCGTTGATAGCGGTTCAGGATGCTGATGGCGCTGCGCGACGGCCGGCCGGCGGTCTCGGGCTCAGGGGCGTCTTGGATCTGCGCGGCCATGCTGGGTTCGGCTCCGCCGGAATGGGTGACGCCATGATAGAGCCAAACAGGCCGGAACCGGCAATATAGGACTCGGCTGATTTCCGTTCCCGGCGGCGGGTGGAACAATGAATTCGTCGGCAGTTCGCTGCCTGGCCTTCCGCCCGCAGGCGCCTCGCCGCCGCGCCATGGGCGCTTCGTTCTCCGGGACCATCATGCTCAAATCCGCCCTAGTTGTCGACCAAGACGAATTCCAACGTGCCGCGCTGGCGCGGATGCTGGGCAAGATCGGCGTGCCTGAAGTGGCGACGGCGCACGACGGCGCGTCGGCCGTGGCGGCGATCCAGCAGCAGCAATGGGATCTGGTCATTGTCGATCTGGACATGGCGGACCGCACCGGGCTGCAGATGATCGATGCGCTGGCCGATGCCGGCGGTTGCGGCGGCATCGCGATCGCCAGCAGCCATCCGACCCGGATCCTGCAGGCGGCGGCGACCTACGCCCGGAATCGCGGCCTGCCCATCATCGCCGCGCTGGGCAAGCCGCTGGAGGCGGCCTGCCTGATTTCGATGATCGAATCCCTGGCCCGGACCGCGCTGGCCGATGGCGAGGCGACGTTGCGCGCCGCGGCGCAGAGCAGCGGCGTCGCGCTGGCTGGCCTGGACGCCAAACGTCTGCGCCGCGCCCTGGCGCAGCGCGAGATTGCTGCGTACTTCCAGCCACAGCATTGCGTGTCGACGGGCGAACTGCGCGGCGCTGAAATGCTGGCGCGCTGGGTCGCGGATGACGGCGCGATGATTCCTCCGGCCGCTTTCCTGCCGGCTTTCGAGGCGGCGGGCTTGCTGGGATCGCTGACCGACTACATGTTGGCGCGCGCCTTCGAGACGCAGCGCGAACTGGGCGGCCGGCCCGATTGCGTCATCAGCATCAACGTGCCCGCGGTCGTCGCAAGTTCCATCTGCTGGGCCCAGGACGTGGCCGACCGGGCCGAATTCGCCGGCGTGGATCCGAGCCGCATCGTCATCGAGATCACCGAGGACGGTGGCGCGCGCTCCAACGGGGCGCTGGCGGGCGCCATCACGCAACTGCGCTTGCGCGGCTTCAGCTGCGCGATCGACGACTTCGGCACCGGCGACTCCTCGCTCGACCGGTTGCTGTGCGCGCCTTTCGACGAATTGAAGATCGATCGCGACATGATCGCCCGGGCGCGCCGCCATCGCCATGCCCAGGATGTCCTGGCCTGCACCGTCGAGATGGCGCGGTCGCTGGACATGACGGTGGTGGCCGAAGGCATCGAGAGCCAGGAGGACTACGACATGGTGCGCGCCTTGGGCGCGCAGGTCACGCAAGGGTACTTCCATGGCAGGCCGATGCCGCTAGGGGCATTCAGCCAGTACGCGCTCAGCCAGGGAGTCATCGGGCATGGGATCCTGCGGATGTACGCGAACGCCTGAAGCGGGCCGTGTACCGCGTCGCAGGCTGGTCGCGGATAGCGATCAGGCCCCCGCCAGCACCACCAGCACCGCCAGGCACAGCAGCAGTCCGAACGCCGCCAGCGCGTAGGGCAGCAACTGCACATACACGCCGCGCTCTTCGCCGCGGCCATGCGCCAGGCCAGCCGCGATCGACATCCGCACCGGTGAAAAAATTCCCATTGACGTGCCCGACACATGCAGCAGCGCGGCCGCAGCCGGCACGCTCAGGCCCGCATTCAAGGCCAGCGACAGTTGCGCAGGCATGAAGAGGCTGTTGGGCGCGTTGCCGCTGTTGGCCAGGATGCCGAATACGCCGGCCAGCAGCGGCGTGATCAATATGGTCCAGTCCTTCAGGCTGGCGAACAGGCCGTCGGCATACGCTTGCGAGATGCCGGCGCCGGCCAGGACTTCGGCCATCATGGCGAACAGGAACACGGAGTACACGGCGTGCCGTCCCGTGGTCCAGGCCGCGCGCGCCTGCGTCGCGAGCAGGTCGCGCTGGCGGCAAATGGCGGCCATGAGCACGGCGCCCACGATCAGCCAACTGCCGGCATGCAGCAGCGGCATCCAGCCGGGCAGGTCCGGGAACGGCTTGAACGCAGCCAGTCCGGCCAGGCCGCCGTTCAAGCCTGGCAGCAAGCGCGTGGCCACCAGCCAAGCAATCATCAGGATATAGGGCAGCGCCTTGCGCGCCGCCGCCATCATCCGGGGCTGGTCGGGCCGGCGATCCAGCAGGAAGCGCAGCACGATGAGCGGGCCGTAGGCCGACAGCAGCGCGGTTTCCGGTCCCAATAGCGCTGTCGCGGCGCTCAGGGCGGCCAGGCTCGCGATCATCCAGACGGCTTCGCGCACATGCTCCGCGGGTTCAGCGCGCAAGCCTGCGCGCCTGGCGGTGCGCCAGTACAGCAGCATCCACAATACCGTCAGCAAGGCGACCGGCGCCATGCCGTACAGCGCCAGCTCCGTGGCCGGGACGCGCGCATAGGCCGACGCCAGCAGCGTGCCGCTGCCCATGGCGCCCCAAGGGATCAGGGTCTGGCTCAGCAGCGCGAACACCATGGTTTCGCGCGGCTTCAAATTCAAAGGCCGGATCAGCAGCACCGTTCCCAGCATGCCCACGCCGAAGCCGGTGGCCGCTTCGGCGAAAGGGCCGACCAGGAAACAGGCAAAGAACAGCAGCCGGCGGCGCGCCAGCGGATGGGCCAGTGCGGTGTTTGCGCCGTCCGCCGCCGCGTGCGGCGCGCGTCCTTGTGCCGCCATGTTCCAGAACAGCAGCCCGCCCAGGATGTACGGCGTGATGATCCCGCCTATCCAGAGGCCGCGTTCCAGCGCCACCCCGAGCTGGCCGGTGGTGAAGGAGGCGGGCGCCGCATACAGGGCGATGGGCACGGCGGCCAGCAGGCCCAGCAAGGCGGCGGCCGTGGTGTTCAGGCGTCCGCTGGCGATGGCGCCGATGACGGCCAGGGCGGGTAGCGACCACAGTAGGTACATCATGGATTGAGCGTGTGCATGGCGGGGTCCGGGACAGGCTTGGCGCGTAGCAGTGTATGCCGAGAGCCGCGCCGCGGCGGTTCATGCCTGCCCGATCGCGGGGTCTTTTGGAAGGCGCGGCAACCGTACGCTGCGTCCCGCGTCTGGAACGCGGGACGATGATAAAAATGCCGCAACCTGCGGGGGTGGGTTCAGAAGTCCAGCGTGGCGTGGGGCCAGCGCTTCGTCGCCACCAGCTCGCGCGCTACCTGGCGCAGGATCTCGACCGCCGCCTTGGTGGCGCGCGAGGCCGGCCGATCCGAAGGGTGGGCCAGGATGCGACGCAGGCTGAGGCCGTCGATGGGCTGGGCGGACAGGCGGCCTGCCTCGATGTCTTCCAGCACGGTTGCGGCGAAGTGCACGGTCACGCCGACCTTTTCCTTTATGAGGCGCTTGGCGACTTCCATGGTTTCGACTTCCACCACCGGATTCAGATGCACCCCGGCGTGCGCCGCCTGGGCCTCGAGCTCGAGCCGCACGCCGGACTTGGCCAGGCCGGTCATCACCAGCGGCAGCTCGGCCAGGTCGCGCACGCCGATCCGCGCGGGCCGGGCCTTGCGATGCGAGGGCGGTCCGATGAGGCACATGCCTTCGGTCAGGAAGGGATAGGTGAGCAGGTTGGCGACGGGAACCGGACCGTTGAGCATGGCCAGGTCCACCTGGCCCTTGAGCAGCATTTCGTGCAGCGTGGGAGAGAAGGCTTGAACGAAGCGCAGCCGGACTTCGGGGAGCTGTTCCTGCACGGCGCGAGTCAGGGGCACGGCCAGCGTCATTGCGAGTCCGGGAGAAAGACCGATGACGACGGGGCCGCTGGGATGGCGTTGCAGGGCAGACATGTCCTGCTTGAGCTGTTCGGCGTAGCGCAGCAGGAAAGAAGCGCGTTCCAGCAGGAAGGCGGCTTCTTCGGTGGGCGACGCGCCGCGCGAATGGCGCACGAAGAGCTGGACGCCGAGCTCTTCTTCCAGCAGCTGGATCTGGCGCGTAAGCGCGGGCTGCGCCACATGCAGGACGCTTGCGGCGCGGCCGAAATGCCCCTGGTTGGCCAGAACGACAAAGTAGCGAAGTTGCCGCAGATCCATTTCCGTAGCAGCCCTATGTGGCGGATTGAGTCATAACAAAATTATATGGGAGCGGTAAGAAAATGGTAGTGGACGCTGCATCGGGGTGAGCTTTAACTTGCATCAGCCGCGAGAAAAGCCGCAGCACCTCTCTCTTTAAAGCTCATCAGAAAAAGGAATGACATGGATATCAATGCTCAGGAAATGGAAGCCACCCGCATCGCGCGCTGGGGCAAGGTCGAGCCCTACCGGGAGACCTTCATCGAAAGCCGCCTGCCCGGCATGAAGAAGAACATCTACAAGATCATGAACCGCGGCGTGCTGGAGAACAAAGGCGTGGAGCCAGCCATCCCCGGCAACCACCGCTTTGGCGTGACCTTCATCGAAATTCCCGTGGGGCAGGGCGCCAGCCTGCATGCGCACAAGACCGAGGAAGTCTTCTGCCCTCTGAACGGTCAGATGGAAGTGATCTGGGGCGAGAAGGGCGAGCACTCGGTGATGCTGAACCAGTGGGACGTGATTTCCTGCCCCATCGGCGTGATGCGCGGATTCCGCAATCCCAACCCGCATGCCCTGGTCGTCTATTCCGTCGTCGGCGGCACCGACGAGGAATGCGGGCGCATTGCCTGGCATCCCGACGTGGTGCGCGCCGCCGAGAACACCGGCCTGGTCTACGGCACCGACGGCTTCCTGAAAGAGAAAGCGGAAAGCTGATGCCGGACGATGGCCTGCGCCGGCCAGGTGCGGCGCCATCGATAACAAAGAGAACAATAGAGGAGACATGGAATGAGCGATGACTATGGCGTATCCCGGCTGATTGCAAGAAGACGCGTGTTGCGGGCCGTCGCCTGTACGGGCGCGCTTTGCGCGGCGCCTGCGATGGGCCAGGCCAAGCAGCTCGTTCCGTTCTTCGGCAGGAGTTCGCGCACGCCAATGCGCCTGGTGGTGCCGTTCGCCCCCGGAGGCTCCACGGACATCGTCGCGCGCCTGCTGGCCGCGCAGCTGCCGGCCTATCTGGGGCAGAGCGTGATCGTGGAGAACCGCCCAGGCGCAGGCGGCAATATCGGCGTGGCCTCGGTTGCCCGGGCGCAGGCGGACGGCGGCACGCTGCTGCTGGTGTCGTCCTCGTTCGTCACGAATCCTGCCATCGCCGCAGAACGGCCCGCCTACGATCCGGTGCGCGACTTCGCGCCGGTGAGCCTGGCGGTGAGTTCCCCGGACGTCATCGTGGTCCGCGCCGAAAGCCGCCTGGCTACGCTCAAGGATCTGCTGGACGCTGCCGCCCGGGATCCCGGCACGCTCACGTACGCCACGCCGGGCAACGGCAACAGCGTGCATCTGGCGGCCGAACTGCTGTGGCGGCGCGCGGGTGTCAAGGCTTTGCACGTCCCGTACTCGGGCGCGGCGCCCGCAGTGCTGGCGGCGCTGGGAGGCCAGGTCGACTGCGCCTTTGCCGCGCTGCCCGCGGCGCAGGCGTTTCTCGCCGACGGCCGGCTCAGGGCCTTGGCCGTGGGCGGGGAAGAGCGCTGGCCGGCGCTTTCCGGCGTGCCGACGATCGCGCAAGCCGGCTTCGCCGATTTCCGCTCGGAAACCATGCAGGCGCTGTTCGCGCCGGCGGGCACGCCGGCCGCCACGGTCGAACGCATCAACAAAGCGGTGGCCGAAGCGCTGGGCAAAGAGCCGGTGCGCAGGCAGCTCGACGGGCTCGGATTTCGCGTCATCGCCAGTTCTTCAGCGGCGCTGAAGGCCAGGGTGGCGCAGGAGGTCCCGCAATGGGCTGCCGTGGCGGCCCAGGCGGGAATAAGCGCCGACTGAAGCGCGGCACGCAAATTTCATTAGTCAGACTACAGGGTTGAATGTTTATGAGTCATGCCAATTCCTGCGCGGACACGCGCGCCGCCGGCGAACAGCGCGCCATACCCGCCACGCCGCAAGCGTTGCTGCAAGCCGTTCTTGCGGCCAACCAGGCCACGGACCCGCGCACCCGCGAGGTTCTTGATTCCCTGATCCGCCACCTGCACGCGTTTGCGGCGGACGTGAAACTGAGCTACGAGGAACTGCACCGGGGCCTGGATTTCATGGTGCGAGTGGGCCAGGCCACCAATCCGCTGCGGCACGAAGGCATCCTGCTGGCCGACATCCTGGGCGTGGCCACGCTGGTCCTGTTGATGGACGCCGAGGGCGTGCTGGAGGCCGGCGGCACGGAGCCCGCGCTGATCGGGCCGTTCTGGCGCGCCAACCAGCCCGTACTCGAAAACGGTTCCAAGATCGCCACCGAGGATACGACCGGCGATCGGCTGCTGGTGACGGGGCGCATCTGCACGCTGGATGGCCAGCCGCTGGCCGGCGCGCGCCTGGAAACCTGGCAGGCCGCGCCGAGCGGCCTGTACGAAAACCAGGATCCCGAGCAGGAAGACATGAACCTGCGGGCCGTGTTCATGACTGACGCGGACGGCCGCTTCTGGTTCGACAGCGTCAAGCCCGCCGGCTACGGCGTGCCCATCGACGGCCCCTGCGGCGACCTGCTGGCGCTGCAGCAGCGCAACCACATGCGGCCCGCGCACCTGCACTTCATCGCCTCGGCGCCCGGCCACAAGGTGTTGACCACCCAGATCTTCGACGCCAACGACGCCTACGCGTATAGCGATGCGGCATTCGGCGCGGTGGGGTCGCTGCTGCGGAAGTTCGAAGCGACGGGCGACGGCACCTACCGCCTGGACGTGGAACTCAAGCTCGAGCCGGGCGAAACGCGCATGCCCAAGCCGCCGCTTTCCTGATCCGGCTTTCCCCGCTTTCGACCTCAATCCCGGCGCGGCCTGCCGCGCCTTGGGCAGCCTTTGCCCGCAACAACCAGAACCAGAGACAGACATGAGCAAGAAAACCCAAGCCCTGCGCGTGATCGAACGCGTTTCCACCGTCGCCGAGCTGCGGCCGGCCCTGGTCGACATCTCCGTGCCGCAAGCGCCGGAAGGCCATGCCGTGGTCGAAGTCAGCGCGGCCGGGATCAATCCCAGCGACGTCAAGGCGGCGATGGGCATGATGCCTTACGCGATCTGGCCACGCACGCCCGGACGCGACTACGCGGGCAAGGTGATAGCCGGCCCCGCGGAATGGATGGGGCAGGAGGTGTGGGGCACGGGCGGCGACCTGGGCATTACGCGCGACGGGACCCACGCGCGCTACTTGGTGCTGCCCGTGGCCGCCTTGGTGCGCAGGCCTGCCCACATCGCAGCGGCCAGCGCCGCCATGGCGGGCGTGCCGTTTGTCACCGCCTATGAAGGGCTGCGCCGCGCCGGCCTGTCTGGCCCGGGCCAGACGGTGGTGGTGTTCGGCTCGAACGGCAAGGTCGGGCAGGCCGCCATCCAGCTGGCCAGCCGCGCCGGCGCCCGGGTGATCGGGGTGGAGCGCGGCGGCGAAGGCTACGTCGGCCATGCGGTTTCAGGCGTGTCGGTCATCGATGGCAGCCGCGACGGGATCGCCCAGCGTGTCATGGAGCTGACCAGCCAGACGGGCGCGGACATTGCCTACAACACGGTGGGCTCGCCGTACTTCGCCGCGGCGCTGGAATCGTTGAAGGTGGGCGGGCGGCAGATCGTCATTTCCACCCCTGACCGCAACGTGCCCTTCGACATCCAGGCCTTCTACCGCCGCGACCTCCAATTGATCGGCGTGGACAGCCTGAAGCTGGACTCGGCCCGCTGCGCCGCGGTGTTCCGCGAGCTGCTGCCCGGCTTCGAGGACGGCAGCCTGCAGTCCTTTCCGGTCAGTCCGGCCGCCGTGGTGCCGCTGGCGCAAGCCCGCGAGGCCTACATCAAGGTGCTGGAAGGCGCGCAGGACCGGCCGGTCCTCGCCCCCTGATCCGCGACCCGCTTTATCTGGCCGATCGCCTGTCCGTCATGGGCGATCGGCTTTTTTTCGCGCAGCAGAAGCATAAAAGGAGACAAACCATGACACTGCACCGCAGATATTTTCTTCAATACGCGACGGCCCTGGCCGGCGTCGTGGGGCTTAGCGCCACGCTGCAGGCCCAGCCGGACTATCCGGCGCGCCCCATCAGGATGGTAGTGCCGTTCACGGCGGGGTCGACCACCGATGTCATCGGCAGGACGGTGGCGGAACAGCTGGAGAAGAAACTCGGCCAGCCGGTGGTGGTGGAGAACCGGCCGGGCGCAGGCGGCGTGCTGGGCGCCACCATGGTGGCGGGCGCCGCGGCCGATGGCTACACGGTGCTGGTGCACTCCGCCGCCCACGTGGCCAACCAGTCGCTCTACGCCAACCTCAAATACGACACCCTCAAGGACTTCACGCCCGTGACCATGCTGGCCTCGATGCCGAACGTGATCGTGGCGTCGAACGCGCGCAACTTCAAGTCGCTGAAGGACCTGGTGGAGCGCGCCCGCGCCGAACCCGACCAATATACCTACGGCTCGTCCGGCAGCGGCAGCGGCGCGCACATCGCGGGCGAAAAGTTCAGGGCCGCGACCGGCATCCAGGCGATACACGTGCCGTACCGCGGCACGCCGGAGGCGGTCAACGACGTGATCGCCGGGCGGGTGGACTGGTTCTTCCTGCCATTGCCGCTGGCGCTGCCCATGGTCAAGGCTGGCAAGCTGACCGCGCTAGCGATCAGCGCCGACCACCGCTCGCCCGCGTTGCCGGACGTGCCCACGACAGCAGAGGCTGGCTACCGCGACGTGGACCAGCAGTTCTGGGTTGCCATGTTCGTGCCGGCCGCGACGCCGCCGGCAGTCCTGGCCAAGCTGCATGCCGGCACCGAACAGGCGCTGCGCTCGGACGCCACGCGCGAGCGCTTCGACAACCTGGGGGCCGAGCCCGCGCCCATGCCGCAGCAGCATTTCGCCGAGCTGATCGGCCGCGAAATGGAAAGCACCGGCAGCCTGATCCGCGGCGCGGGCATACGCGTCGGCAATTGAGTCGGGGGAACTGGGGGGAATATGTCAATAATCAGAAGAATCGGGCTGTTGGGAGCCTGTGCGCTGGCGGGACCGGCGCTTGCGCAATCGTCGTCGCTGACCCTGTTCGGCCACATCGACCTGAACGTGACCAGCGCCACCGCGGGCAGCACGTCCAAGATCGGCATGGACCAGGGCGGCTACATGCTGCCCAGCCGCATCGGCATGCGCGGCACCGAGAATCTGGGCAACGGCAACTCGGTGGGGTTCTGGCTGGAGGCGCCCATCCTGCCGAATAGTGGCGGGCCGCAAGGCCTGAACTGGACACGGCGTTCGACCATCAGCCTCAGCAACGAGCGCTACGGCGAACTGCGGCTGGGGCGGGACTACACCGCGGCGTTCTGGAACGTGTCCTCGTTCTCGCCCTTCGGCACCGTGGGCGTGGGCGGCAGCAGCAACATCATCAAGGGCTGGCCCTTGGGGATGGAGGGCGCCACCACGCTCTCGCGCGCCAGCAACATGGTGGCGTACTTCCTGCCGAAGAAACTCGGCGGGATATACGGACACCTGAACTATGCGCGCGAAGAAGACCTGCGCGGCGCCGACTATGCCGGCGGGCGGCTGGGCTATCAGTCCGGTCCGCTCAATGTCGCCGCCGCATACGGCAGGACGTCGATGGGCAGCGGCGAGCACTACGAAACCGCGACCCTGGGCGCCAGCTATGACTTCCGCGTGGTGAAGCTGTTTGCCAACTACCTGCAGCAGAAGATCGGGTCGGACAAGCAGCACGTGGCCCTGGCGGGCGCGTCGGTGCCTGTGGGTGGCGGCCACGTGAAGCTGTCGTACTCCCGTTCCACCCAGAGCGGACAGTACGAAGGCGACGACGCCCAGCAGTTTGCGCTGGGCTACACCTACGCGCTCAGCAAGCGCACGGTGCTGTACACGGCGGCCTCCTTCATCAAGAACGAGGGCAATGCCGCCTTCGTGACCGGGGACGTCGCGCCGGAAGGCGTGCCGGGCGCGAACTCGAAGGGCTTCCAGGTCGGGATCAGCCACTCGTTCTGAGCGTGATGCGCTGCGGCCCCGCTCAGTGCGGGGCCGCAATTTTTTATTGGACCGCCTTGGCAGGCGCCGCCGGCAACACCCCGGCATCATGCACCGGCTTGCCGCCCAGCAGCGTGAACACCGAATTGATGGCGTGGATCTGGTCCGCCGGCATCGTCAGGTAGGGCTGGTCCAGCACCGCCAGGTCGGCCAGCTTGCCGGCGTTCAGTTGCCCGCGGTCGTCTTCGTCGAATGCCAGCCAGGCTGCCTGGCGCGTGTAGAGCGCCAGCGCTTCCTCCCGCGTGAGCAAGGCGCCGGGCTCGCGCAGCACGGTGGCGCCGATGGCGCGTCCCTGCACGTGGTACTCCACGGCCTGCCAGACGCCAGCCACGCCGATGCGGGTCGAATCGGTGCCGCCCGCGACCGGCAGACCCAGGTCCAGCGCCGTGCGCACCGGCGGCGAATCCTGCTCCGCCCCCTTGGGATTGGCTTCGCGTATCGCTTCGCCCTCGAAGTACGGACCCATCTGCACCGTATAGGCCAGCCCCAAACGCGCCATGCGTTCCAGCGTGCGGCGCGAGCCGGTGTTCAGGTGGGCGATGGACCAGCGCAGCGGGCGCAGGTCGTGGTCGCGGCCGACTTCCTCGAACACGTCGAGGATGGCGCTGGCGGCATCGTCGGTGTAGGCGTGGATCTCGAGCGGGATGCGGCGTTCGGCCGCGTAGCGGGCGATGCGGGCGAGTTCCTGGCGCGCTTCGGCCGGCGGGTTGAATCCCGGGCCCATGCGCACGCCGTCGTTCATGGCGGACACCAGGTTTTCACCCAATCCCAGGAACGCGAGCTTGCCGTCGTCATGGCGCGGCGGGCGGAAGGCCATGATGTCGCGGAACCATTGCGCCTCGCCGCCCGCGCGCATGGCCGAGATCCGGTAGCCCGCGCGCACGGTGAGTTCGCCACGGTCGCGCAGCGCGTAGAGCGGCTCGTAGGCTTCAGCGCCGCCGGCCGACGGATCGATGAAGCCCGTCAGCCCGCGCGCGTTCATGGCGCGCAGAAAGGCTTGCAGCCCGGCGGGGCGGTCGGCGGTATGGCTCAGGCGGGCGAACAGCGCGTTGAACGGGCCGATGCCGCCCAGCAGCCTGCCGGTGGCGCGGCCCTGCGCGTCGCGCTCGACCGTGATGCCGTGCAGTTCCGGCGGCTGCGGGCCGTCCAGGCCCAGGGCTTCGATGCCGCGGCTATTGAGCAGGGCGTAGTCGTACAGGTATTGGACATAGGCGGGATGCCCGGGGACCGCCTGGTCCAGGTCGGCGCGGGTGGGCGCGCGGCGCTCGCGGAATTGCCGCGGATGCCAGGATCCGACCACCGCGACCCAATGGTCGCGCGGGCGTTGCGCGGCGTCGCGCGCCAGCCGGCCCAGCGCGTCTGCCAGGCTGGGCGCGTCGTACCAGTAGGTTTCGAACGCATAGGTCTGGCCGCCGCGGATGGCGTGGATATGCGTGTCGATGAGGCCGGGTATCACCGTGCGGCCCTGCAGGTCCAACTGGCGCGTGGCCGGTCCGACGTGTTGCTCGACATCGCCGTCCTCGCCCACCGCCACGATGCGTTCGCCCTGGATCGCCAGGGCCGTTGCGCGCGGCGCCGCGGGGTCCATGGTGATGATCTGGCCATTGCGCAGCACCAGGTCGGCGTCGCGGCTGTGGGCGGTGCAGGGCAGCGCGGCTGCCAATGCGAGGACAAGCGCCGTGGTTCTTTTCATGTGTAGTCTCCGGTCATCGAGGGGGGTCAGTAGCGCCATAGCGCTTCCAGGCCAAAAAAATGGACGGTTTCGGCGCGGCCGGTGTCGCGGATGAAGCTTCCGGGCCGGAACACCGAGTAGGCGGCTTCGAAACTCAGGTGGCGCGACACTTCCCAGCCCAGCACCACGTCGGCCTGCGTGCCGATGTAGCGGGCGCGGCTGGCGCCGGCCGGGCGCAGCAGATTGCCGGCCACGCCGTACACGCCGTCCTGCAGGCTTTGACGCCAATAGAAGACCGCCGCGGTTCCCAACGTCCAGCCGGAGCCCAGGTCCAGCGTGAGCGAGGGATGCAAGTTGATCAGGTTGGAAGGGCCGATCAGGCCCGCTTCGCCGAAGTACTTGCCCTTGGGGAAGAAGACGGCAAAGGTCTGGAGCTTGGGATCGTCGGGATCGCGGTCGCCGCTGATGATGTTGGCCTTCAGCCCCAGGCGCGGCTGCAACGGCGTGCCGCGGAAGGTGTAGCTCACGTCGCTGGCGAGCGACCAGGCACGCGCCGGCGCGCCAGCGAAGCTGCCGTATTGATAGACCGCTTCCAGGTCCCAGCGCCAGGATGCGCGCTGGCCGAAGTAGCGTGCGCCCAGCGCGTTGCGCGTCTCGGGGCCGCTGCCCTGGTTGTAGCTGGCCGAGTCGCTGGATAGCGACAGCAGGTAGGCATCCAGGCCGGTGTCGGCCAGGCCGCCGGGCGCGGACCAGGTGCCATAGAGGCCGCCGAGCCGGCGCTGGGAGTCGGCGCGGTCGCTGAAATCGTCCGGATCGTTGCGCACCGGGCGCACCAGGAAACCGTCCACGCGCAGTTCCTGGCTCTGCCAACTGAGCGCGCCGCCGTCGAACGAGCGCAAGACGTTGGGACCGTAGCGCGCCGAGATCAGCCGTTCGCTGCCGTAGGCCATGACCTGGCGGCCCGCGCGCGCGGTCCAGGTGCCCCCAGCGCCGGCAAGAGAGACGTCGACGAAAGCCTGCAGCACGTCGCTGCCGGTGTCGTCGGGCGGTCCGATGGAGCCGGTGTCGCGTTCGGCATGGGTCAGGTTCAACTGGCCGAAGGCGCGCACCTGCCGGCCCAGCCGCAGGTCGGCATAGGGCAGGAAACGGTACAGCTGGTAACCCTCGTCGGGTACAGCCGCGTCGCCGAATTCGTTGTTGCGGTAGCGCTCATAGCGGGCGCGCAGCTCGGCGCCCAGGGTCAGCGCGGAGGAATCGCCCAGCCGGATCCACTTGCCGGCTTCGCCCCAGGCGCCCGTGCGCTTGGCCGGGTCGTCCAGGTAGCTGTAGTCCTCGGTATAACGCCAGGGATCGATGGGCGGCAGCGCGGACCCGGCGGCCTGCGCGGCGCCGATTGCCAGCGCGGCCAGCGGGAGGATTGCGAGTCTGTGGAAGTTCAAGTTGCCTGGGCTGCAGCCGACGCGTGCAAACGTCGACAGCGGTAGAAGTGACCAGGCGGCAAGATAGATTAAGGACAATGGCGTCGGTAGTCGCCATTTTTAGCCCTGGCTGTCCTGAAAACGGAACGCTGGGCTAGTCTTCCTGCAACTTCCCGAAGCGCTCCGCCAGATAATCCACCAAGGCCCTGACCGACGACAGCAGGCCGCGCCGCGACGGGAACACCGCATGTATCAGCTCGCGGCGCGGGGCCCAGTCAGGCAGCAGCCGGACCAGCTGTCCCGCCTGCAGCTGTTCGCGCACCATCATGGTGGGCAGTTGCACGACGCCCACGCCGGCCACCGCCGCGTTGCGCAAGGCGATCATGTCGGTGGTGATCATCCTGGGGGCAAGCGAGACGGTGGCCTGCTGGCCGTCCTGCTTGTACAGCTCCAGGCGATAGGCCTGGTTGGGCGAGCCCAGCGCCAGGCTGGGCCAGGCGCCCAGGTCGTCCGGGGTTGCGGGCTGGCCGCATTGGGCCGTCAGGCCCGGGCTGGCGACCAGGCTCTGGCCGCGGTCCGACAGCACGCGCATGACCAGTTCGCTGTCTTCCAGCGGAGGCGGGCGCACGCGGATCGCCACGTCCACGGCTTCACCCAGCACGTCGACCCGGCGGTTGGTGGCCTCCAACTGTATGACCACGCGCGGGTACTTGATCATGAAGTCGGCGAGCATGCCGCCCACATGGGTATGCAGCAGGGCGATCGGGCAGGTCAGCTTGACCACGCCGCGCGGCTCGACCTGGGCCGCGTCGATCACTTCCTGCGCGGCTTCCGCTTCGGCCAGCATGGCCTTGCAGCGCTCGTAGTAGGTCTGGCCTATGTCCGTGACCATGAAATGCCGGGTCGAGCGCTGGATGAGGCGCACGCCGAGGCGCTCTTCCAGCAGGGCCAGCCTGCGGCTGAGGCGGGACTTGGGCATGCCCAGCGCACGTCCCGCGGGGGCAAAGCCCTGGTGCTCGACGGTCTGCACGAAATAGAAAAGGTCGTTGAGATCCTGCATGGGCATCCCTTTGGTTCAAAAAATAGAACGCTGAAAGCAAAAAATCGGTCTTCCGACAATTTTGTTCTATTTTTAATATTTGTGCAGCCATAAGGCTTCTGATTCGGCCACAAGCCGTCGACCTTTCAAATTAGGAGTACACCATGTCCGCACCCGCCAACTTCAACGGCCAACGTCCTGTTATCGACGCCGACGACGCCGTCATGCTGCTGATCGATCATCAGAGCGGCCTGTTCCAGACCGTGGGCGACATGCCCATGCCGGAGCTGCGTGCCCGCGCTGGCGCCTTGGCGTCGATGGCCACGCTGGCCAAGATGCCCGTCATCACCACGGCTTCCGTGCCGCAAGGCCCGAATGGTCCGCTGATTCCCGAGATCCACGCCAACGCCCCGCATGCGCAATACATTGCGCGCAAGGGCGAGATCAACGCCTGGGACAACCCCGAATTCGTTGCCGCCGTGAAGGCCACCGGCCGCAAGACGCTCATCATCGCCGGCACCATCACCAGCGTGTGCATGGCGTTCCCGGCCATCAGCGCCGTCGCCGACGGCTACAAGGTGTTCGCGGTGATCGACGCCTCTGGCACGTACACCAAGATGGCCCAGGAAATCACGCTGGCGCGCGTGGTGCAGGCCGGCGTGGTGCCGATGGACACTGCCGCCGTGGCCTCGGAACTGCAGAAGACCTGGAACCGTGAAGACGCCATGCAGTGGGCCGAGGTCTACACCAAGGTGTTCCCGGCCTACCAGCTGTTGATCGAAAGCTACTCCAAGGCGCAGGAAGTGGTGAAGAACAACGAAGTCCTGGATTCGCAGCGCTGATCCGCTTCGATATAAGCGGAGGCCCGGGCCTCGCGGCCCGGATCAAGCCGCCACGCCATGCCGCTCGGCGATGCGCAGCAGCAAGGCTTCCAGTTCCTGGAGAATGGGCCGGTGGTCGTCCACCCGCCTGACCAGGGCAGAAGGCATGGCGGGCAGGTCGATCTCGACGAATGCGATCTCGGGCGTCGCGTAATAACTGGCGGCGCGCTTGGTCAGCATCAGCAGGCCTTCGCGCGTGTTCACGGCCGCGATGCCCTCGCGGATCGTGCGCACCACCGGGCCGTCGCCGATGGGCTTGCCCTTGGGCGTGTGGCGCGGAAAGTGGTAGTCCTGCCATTCCTGGTTGACCGATCCCGGCACCATGCGCACCAGCCGTTCCTCGGCCAGCAGCTCAGGGTCCAGCAGGGTCGCCGCGGCAAACGGGTGATCAAGCGGGACGCACAGCATGCGCTGGTCCCGCAACACGATGGGCCCATGGCACAGGCCGTCCGCGCCCAGCGGCAAACGGCAGAACGCAATGTCGACCGAGCCGTCGGCCACCGCCGCGTAGTGGGTGACGTAGGTCAGTTCCACGAACTCCAGCTCCACGTTGGGATGCGCGGCCTTGAATTCCGAGACCAGCGGGCGGTATAGCTCGTAGAAACCGCCGCCCAGGAAGCCGATGCGCAGATGGCGCGGCTTGCCCGCGGCCTGGCGCTTGCAGTCGTCCAGCGCGGCTTTCAGCATGACCACGGCCGGTCCCGCGCCCAGCTTCAGGGTTTCGCCCAACGGCGTAAGCGCGACGCGGCGGCTGCTGCGCTCGAACAAGGGGGCGCCCAGCGTCTTTTCCAACGCCTTGACCGCTTCCGATACGGATGACTGGCTCATGTGCAGCGCTTCCGCCGCGCGGCCGAAATGCAGCTTGTCCGCAACGGCCAGAAAACAATCGAATTGGCGTAGATCCATGGCTCCGGGGCACCTTCTGTGCGCGTAGTAGTCATTCTTATATCGATCGGAATTAACGATTGATGGCTTGAATAATAGCGCTTGTTCGCGCCAGGCCCGATGGGCAGAATTCGACCTGTTCACACAAGCTTAGCTCATTGATGAGCGATAAGGAGACAGGCATGAGT
Source organism: Achromobacter aegrifaciens (assembly GCF_902859735.1). GTDB lineage: Bacteria > Pseudomonadota > Gammaproteobacteria > Burkholderiales > Burkholderiaceae_B > Achromobacter > Achromobacter aegrifaciens. The sequence goes on from NZ_CADIJY010000002.1 coordinate 433,053, forward strand.
TCATCTATGCCAGAACGATCAGGCCCAAAAGGATCGGCAGAACCGATTGAATTCCTGGTCGAAGGGGATCTGGTGCGGGGTACCTTCTACCGGCCCGAGCAGGCCAGCGGCCCGGTCGGCGCGGTCGCGCTCGCGCACGGCTGGTCCATGGTCGCCGGCGGCGACCTGGAAGAGTACGCGGCCGCTGTGGTGGCCCGGGGCCTGGCCGCGCTGACCTTCGACTTCCGCAATCTCGGCCGCAGCGAGGGCATGCCGCGCCAGGAGATCGATCCGCAGCGGCAGATCCAGGATTTCCGTTCGGCAATTTCCTATCTGCGCCAACGTCCGGAAGTCGACCGCGAGCGCATCGGCATCTGGGGCAGCAGCTACAGCGGCGGCCACGCGCTGACGGTGGCCGCCATCGACCGCCGCGTCAAGTGCGTGGTCAGCCAGGTTCCGACCACCAGCGGTTTCTCCGCGGCCCAACGGCGCGTGCGCTACGACAAGGCGCAGGCGCTGCAGGCCGCGTTCGAAGCCGACCGCGAGGCACGCGACGCGGGCCAGCCGCCTGCGATGCTGCGCATGGTCGATGCCGATCCCGACGCGCCGGTCGCCTATCCGGGCCCGGACTCCTACAACTACATGACGGGCGAAGCGCGCCGCTGCCCAAGCTGGGTCAATGAGGTCACGTTGCGGTCGCTGGAACTGGCCCGCGCCTATGAGCCCGGCATGTACGTGCGCCGCATCGCGCCTACGCCGCTCCTGATGATCGTCGCCACCGGCGACGGCCTGACGCCTGCCGATCTGCAGCAGGACGCTTTCAACGCGGCGCATCAGCCCAAGGAGTTGCTGCTGGTGCCCGGCGGCCATTACTCGGTCTACACGGAACATTTCGAACGCACCAGCAACGCCGCGGCCAATTGGTTCGCGCGGCATCTCGGCCAAGACCAGCACGGATAAAAAAATGACGACGACAATAATGATGGAGACACAGGACCGCCAACGCCGCCACGCTTCGCTGCGCGCGGCGGCCGTGGGCAATGCCCTGGAATGGTTCGACTGGACCTTGTACGGCACGTTCTCGGCCTATCTGGCCATGAACCTGTTCGACCCGTCCGACCGCGGTTCGGCGCTGCTGGCCACGCTGGCCGTGTTCGCGGGCGGATTCCTGGCGCGGCCGATCGGCGGCTGGCTGTTCGGCCGCATCGGCGACCGCTACGGCCGCAAGTTCACGCTGGTCCTGACCATGTGCCTGCTGGCCCTGACCAGCCTGGCGATCGCGCTGCTGCCCACCTATGAGCAGGCCGGCGTGCTGGCTTCGGTATTGCTTTTCATCTGCCGCCTGATGCAGGGGCTGGCGCATGGCGGCGAGTCTGGCGTGGCCTATACCTATGTTGCCGAAATCGCGCCGCCGGCCAAACGCGGGCTGTGGTCGAGTTCAGTGTTCGTCAGCGTGACCATCGGCGTCATGGCCGCGACCGCGCTGGCGGCGTTGCTGACGTCCTGGCTGGGCAAGCCCGCGATGGAAGCCTGGGGCTGGCGCGTGGGTTTTGGCGTGGGGGCGCTGCTGGGCGTCTACGCGCTGTTCCTGCGCCGCAGCGCAAGCGAAAGCGAGGTCTTCGAACACAGCGCGGAGCAGGGCGGTACGCAGAAGGTGTCGGCGCGGCAGGCCTTGAAGATCGCCCGCAACATCGTGATGATCGCCGCGGCGTCCAACGCCACGTATTACACCTGGGTCACCTTCGCGCCGGCCACGGCCATCGCGACCAAGGGCATGGATCCGGCGGGCGCCTACACGGCCAGCCTGATCGCGCAGTTGGTGTGCCTGTTGTGGCTGCCGGTCTGCGGCTGGCTGGCGGACCGCTACGGCCGCAAGCCGATGGTGATGGCCTTCGGCCTGGGCGTGGCGCTGGCGGTGTTCCCGGTATCGCACATCGTGACCGACCAGCCCTGGACGCTGTTCGTGGGGCAGCTGATAGGCCTCCTGGTTTGGGCGCTGCTGGCGGCGATCTTCCCCGCCGTGGTGGCCGAACAGGTGCCGACCGGCGCGCGCGCCATGGGCGTGGGCTTCATCTCTTCGCTGTCGGTCGCGATCTTTGGCGGCACCGCGCCCTACATCAATGCCTGGCTGGGCGCCCAAGGGCTGGATTGGGTCTACACGGCCTACGTGGGGGCGCTGGGGCTGATGGCGTTTGCCGGCGCCTTCCTCATCAAGGAGACGGCGGGCATGGACCTGAACGACATCCGCCTGCCGGGCGAGGAAGCCGGCAACACCGCAGTCAACAAGGCCGCCAAGCGCGCGGCATTCAACTGAACTCCAATTTTTTCATCATCACATGAGCAAAATGAACTATCCGGATCTGGCAGGGAAAATCGCGGTTGTCACGGGGGCCGGGGGCGGTATTGGACGCGCCATGGCGGCGGCGTTCCGCCAGCAGGGCGCGACCGTGGTCGCCACCGACCTGGACCTTGAGGCGCTGTCCGGCGTGGACGCGGATTGCCGCCAACTGGACGTCACGCAAGCGCAGGCGGTACGCGCACTGGCCGACGCGGTGGCTGCCCAGTACGGCGCGCTGGACGTGTGGGTCAACAACGCCGGCTTCATGGCCCGCATGCCCGCCCTGGACCTGGACGAAGCCGCATGGCAACGCACCATGGACATCAACCTGAAAGGCACGTTCTTCGGCGCGCAGGCGGCTGCGCGCCACATGATCGCGCAAGGCAGCGGCGCCATCATCAACCTGTCCAGCTATGCCGGCGTCAAGCCGCGCCCGAACTGCGCCGACTATGCGGCTGCTAAGGCCGGCGTGGCCCATCTGACCCAATGCCTGGCGCTGGAGTGGAGCCCCAAGGGGCTGCGCGTCAACGCCATTGCGCCCGGCTTCATCGAAACGCCGATGAGCAGCTGGATGCACGCCGACGCCGCCACCTTTGCCGAATACGTGGAACGCCTGCCGGCGCGCCGCGTGGGCCAGCCGTCCGAGATCGCCGACGCGGCGCTGTATCTGGCTTCGCAGGCATCCGGCTATGTCACTGGTCACGTGCTGATGGTCGACGGCGGAGTGTCCAAGACATGAGCGACGACAAGGACGTGGCATCGTGGTGGAACGGCAAGGCGGCCGTCGTGACGGGCGCGGCCAGAGGGCAGGGCGCGGCCGAGGCGCTGCGCCTGTTGCAGGCCGGCGCAACCGTCTACGCGCTGGACGTCTTGCCCGAAAGCGATGCGACCTGGGCGGAATTGCGCGCGGCGGCGGGCGAGGATGCCGAACGGCTGCGCATCCGGGTCGCGGACGTGGCCCGCGAATCCGATTGGCTGGCGTTGGCCGACGAGATTTCGGCTGCGGGCGTGCCGCTCTACGGCCTGGTCAACAACGCCGGCGTGACCCTGCGCAAAACCGTGACCGAGACCACGCACGCGGAATGGCGGCGCCTGCTGGACATCAATCTGGACGGGCCATTCCTCGCCATCCGCAACCTGGCCGCACTGATGCCGCAGGGCGCGGCCATCGTCAATACGTCGTCGACGGCGGGGCTTACCGGCTACTTCAGCGCAGCCTACACCGCCAGCAAGTGGGCCCTGCGCGGCCTGACGCGGGCGGCATCGCTGGAACTGGCGGGGCGGGGCATACGCGTCAACACCGTATGCCCCGGCCTGGTGGAAACTCCGATGATCATGCAGCCCAATGCCGTGCATGACGCCGGCCGGGCGCGCCTGTTCTATGAAGGCAACCGCGACGCCACGCCGCTGTCGCGCGGCGCGGATGCCGACGAGATCGCGGCGGCGGTAATGTTCCTGTTGGGGCCCGAGGCTTCGTTCATCACCGGCGCGGACCTGCCGGTCGACGGCGGCATGACGGGAGGAGGCGTGTACTGGCGGATCGGCAAGTCCACCGGCAATCTGTAGCCGCAGTCCCGGGCCGCGGCCCGGGACTGGCCATTGCGCAAGGGCAGAGGCTTAGTGCTTGTCGCCGTAGATATTGCCGGCAATGCCGCCGGCGGCGGCGCCGATGGCGGCCCCAGTCCAGCCGCTGCCGCCCGCGATGGCGGCAATGCCCGCCCCGGCCGCGGCGCCGATGGCCGCGCCCGACAGGGTGCCTTGCTGCTTGGAACTCATGTTGGTGCAGGCTACCAGCGACCCCATCATGAGGCCTATGGCGATCGATCGGATGACTTTCATGGTTGACTCCTAGCGGGCGCGCTTGGCGGGAGCGGCCGGCGTGGCCGGCGCCGCGGGCGCGACGATTTCGAACCAGAGCGTTTCGACCACGGGGCGGTCCATCCGGGTCGGATTGGCCGCGTACCAGCTATCCAGCCGTTCGCGCACCGAATCGAGCGTATGGCTCTGCAAACCCTTGGCGAAACGCGGGATCAGCGTCTGGTTGTCCGCCGGCGCGCGGCGCTGCTGATAGGCCTGCTCCACCTGGATGAGGTTCGCCATGCCCAGCAGGTAGGCCTTCTTCAGATTCGCGTCGGACTCCGACCATTGCTTGCCGGTGATGATGGGCGCCGGGTCGGTAGGCGCCGCTACCACCGGCGCGGCGACCAGCAGTGACAGCGCAAGGGCTGCCGGGCCTAACAGGTGTTTCACTTTCATCATATCGCTCCTTGGTGGAACAAAAGACAGAAAAACAACCAGAACGCCATGCGCGCAGTTCGCTTGCAATGGCCAAGCGCCAGGCGACCAGATCAATTTAGGCTTGAAAGCATGCTTGTGCAAGAGGCGTGCCGCTCTGCCATCGGGCTTCAACACGGACCTGGCGCAGACGTTACCGATTCTGGCAAGCCTGTTCAAATGAAACAGCGTTCGCCGCCTTTGGAATTTCGCTGTACATATTGCTAGCTGTCGCGTCGGGCGGCATGGCCCCTCGATGCCGGCAGGCACATAGAAGACAAATAAACCCGAGGAGGAGTCAATGCGTACGTTCAATCGCAGGGCCGCGGCATTCCTGGCGAGCGGGCTGATTGCAGTGCTGGCAGGCTGCGCGTCGCCCGGAGGCAAGAAAGAAACCGTCGATATGAAGGGGCTGTCCCAGCCCGTGGAGATCGTGCGCGACCGCCACGGGGTGTCCCACATCTACGCGCAGAACCAGGATGACCTGTTCTTCGCCCAAGGCTTCAACGCGGCGCGCGACCGCCTCTGGCAACTGGACCTCTGGCGCCGCCAGGGCGAGGGCAAGATGGCCGAACAATTCGGCCCGCGCTTTGTCGAGCAGGACCGCGCGGCGCGCCTGTTCCTGTACCGCGGCGACATGCAGGCCGAATTCGCCAGCTACCACCCGCAGGGCAAGGCGATCCTCACGTCCTTCGCGGCGGGCATCAATGCCTACATCGATTGGGTCAAGGCGAATCCCGATCAGATGCCGCCGGAATTCAAGCTGACCGGCACCGAGCCCGGCTACTGGAGCCCCGAGACCTCGCTCATCCGCATCTATGGCCTGACCCGCAATCTCAACGAAGAGGTGCGGATGGCGCAACGCGTCGCGGCGCTGGGCCTGAACGCCGTGCAGGGACTCAGCACCTTCGAGCCGCCCTTGGCGCTGCAGGTGCCTGCCGGACTGGACGTGCGCGACGTCGACAGCAAGGTCCTGGGCGACTACAACCTGGCGCGCAACGGCCAGAAATTCGTCGCCGCCGACTTCCCGCGCAGCCCGCTCGCGGCCGCCGAGCGCGAAAAACTTGCGCAGGAATTGTCCGCGAATCTGCTGGCGTCGCTGGATCCGGCGTTCGACCCCATGGCGACCCGCTACGAGAGCAACAACTGGACCATAGCCGGCCAGCATACGGCCAGCGGCAAGCCCATCCTCGCGGGCGATCCGCACCGGTCCATCACCATGCCGTCGCTGCGCTACATGGTGCACCTGAACGCGCCGGGCTGGAACGTGATCGGCGCGGGCGAGCCGGCGCTGCCCGGCGTGTCCATGGGCCACAACGACCGCATCGCTTTCGGGCTGACGATCTTCGCCTTTGGCGACGAGGAAGACCTGTACGTCTACGACACCAATCCAGCCAGGCCGGACGAATACCGCTACAACGGCCGCTGGGAAAAGATGCGCCAGGTGGATGAGTCGATCCCCGTGCGCGGGCAGGCGGCGGCAACGCGCCAGCTGAAGTTCACCCGCCACGGCCCGGTGATCTACGTGGATCCGGTCAAGCGCAAGGCCTATGCCTTGCGCGCGGCCTATCTGGAATTTCCCGGAACCGCGGCCTATCTGGCCAGCCTGCGGCTGAACCAGGCGCAGAACTGGAACGAGTTCGTCGCCGGCATGGAAAAGCACTACACGCCCAGCGAGAACATGGTGTATGCCGACGTGGACGGCAACATCGGCTGGTTCGGCGGCAGCATCGCGCCGATACGCCCGCGCGCGGACTGGTCCGGCATGCTCCCCGTGCCCGGCAATGGCGAGTTCGAATGGCGCGGCGTCCTGCCGGGCAGCGCGCTGCCCCGCGCCTACAACCCTCCTGAGGGCTATGTCGCCACCGCCAACGAATACAACCTGCCGGCCGACTACCGCTACAAGGACATGTCCGCCCGCACCTGGGCCGAACCCTACCGCGTGCAGCGCATACGCGAGGTGCTGGCCGACAGCAAGGGGCAGACGGTCCAGAGTTCGCAGGCGCTGCAGTACGACAACCTGTCCATTCCGGCGCGCACGCTGACGGGCTACGCGAAGTCGCTGAATTCGGCCGATCCCGCGACGACACAGGCCTTGAGCATGCTGAAGGACTGGGACGCCCGGGTGGGAACGGAATCGCGCGCGGCCACGGTGTACGAGTTCTGGCTGCCCGAGGTCGTCAAGCGCGTGACTGAACTCTACGTGCCTGCCAACGGCCGGGCCGCCTTCGGCAATCTGTCCACCGCCAAAACGCTGGAGAAGCTGGCCACGCCGGACAGCGCTTTCGGTGCGCAGCCGCAGCAGGGCCGTGACGCGCTGCTGCTGCAGGCGCTGAACGACGGCTTGCAGAAGCTGCGCGCCAAGTTGGGACCGGATTCCTCGCAATGGCAGTGGGGCAAGCTGCATCACATCCAGTTCGAGCACAGCCTGGCCAGCCTGTTGCCCGAGGCCACCGCCAATGCCTACGGCACGCCGCGCTATCCGGTCAGCGGCGACAACGACACCGTGCACCGCGCCACCTTCCGCGCCAGCGACTTCCGCCAGACCAGCGGCGCGTCATACCGCCAGGTGATCGACGTGGCCGACTGGGACAACTCGCGCATGCAGAACGTGCCGGGACAATCCGCCGACCCGCGCAGCCCGTATTACCAGAACCTGCTCAAGGACTGGGCAACGGGCGAGTATTTCCCCATGGCGTTCAGCCGCGCCAAGGTGGATAGCGAGAAGGCGGGTACCTTGAATCTGCGTCCGGTACAGCGCTGATTCAGGCCAGCCTGCCGGCGGAGCGCCGTTCGATCAGCGTGGCCTCGCTGATCGAACGGCGCAATAACGCAGGGCAGGAGAGAGTTATGCAACTTAAACTCTCCGCGTGCGGCCGCGCATGGGCGCGGCGGGCGTGCCTTTCAAGACCGAATTGACAAGGGTGCTTACCGACGGTTGCGGGTGCGGCGGGGCTTGCGCAGTTAAGGTTTTGGGGTCGCACGGCATTCCCGATCCAGGAGACTGAGGCCCCCATGCATTCCACGCAATCCTACAAGACCGTTATCCCGCGCCAGTCCGCGAGCCGCTCGCCGTTGGGCTGGCTGCAGGAGCGTACGCAGTTCGTCCGGGCGCTGCTGTCCAATCCCGCGGCCATAGGCGCTGTGGCGCCGTCCGGCCCGGCACTGGCAGCGGCCATCACCGCCTGCATACCGCCCGGCGCGGGCAAAGTCCTGGAGCTGGGCTGCGGCACAGGTGTTTTTACCCGCGAAATGCTGCGCCGGGGCGTGGATCCGGCCAACCTGGTGCTGGTCGAACAGGACATGGCCATGAGCAGCAGCTTGCAGGCGCAGTTTCCGGAGGCAGCGGTGCTACGGGTGCCGGCGCAGGAACTCTGCCGCAAGCGCCATCCCGAGATGGATGGCATCGGCGCCGCCATCTGCGGCCTGCCGTTGCGCAACATGAGCCATGCGCATCACCAGCAACTGCTGGCCGCCGTGTTCGACGCGCTGCCGGCAGAGGGCTCGATGGCGCTATTCACCTATGGCGTGCGTTGTCCGATATCCGCCAGTGTGCTGGAGGCTTGCGGCTTGCAGGCCAGCAAGGTCGGGTTCGTGCCGCTGAACCTGCCGCCAGCGTCGGTGTACAGCCTGGCCCGGCGGGCCTAGGCCGCGCTGGCTGGCATGGGCTCGTCCTATCCAAATGGGCTAGGGCAGGGTATTGCAAATAACTAATTGACACGAAAAGATCGCTCAACCAACATCGCAGTCATAACTATTGGCGGCCTGGGACACGTGCGTGCGGGGTAGACAGCCACGTCGTAACAGGCCGGCAGGGTTCTGGAACACCAACGATTCCAGACCCCAACGAGGAGACTGCAATGCGTTCATCCCTGATCGAGAGCGCGGCGCGGCGGCGCCTGTTGGCTGGCGGCGCCAGCGCGCTGGCCGCAGCGGGCCTGGGACGCGCGGCCTTGGCCGCGGAACAGAAAGCCGCGCCAGCCGCGGCTGCGCCACCGACCCCGGCATCCGCCGCCAAGCCGCTGCCAGCCTACGCGGCCTGGAAGCAGCCCGATGCGATGATCGTGCACAGCGCCAACACCATAGAAACCCGGCGCGAGGCATTCGGCAGCGGGGTGGTCACGCCGCTGCGTCAACTCTACGTGCGCAACAACCTGCCGCCGCCCGACGAGTCCATCGTGGCCGACCGCGACGCATGGGTCCTTGAAATTGCCGGCGTGGCAAAACCCATGTCGCTGAGCGTGGGGCAGCTGAAGAGCATGGGCCTGCAGACGCTGGCGATGGTCTTGCAGTGCTCGGGCAATGGCCGCGGCTATTTCCCCAACAAACCCAGCGGCACGCCTTGGCAGGTCGGCGCGGCCGGATGCGTGATCTGGAGCGGCTTGCCGGTCAGCGTCCTGGTCGAGCATTGCGGCGGACTGGAGGCGGCCGCCGTGTACATGACCGGCACCGGCGGCGAAAAACTGCCTGACGGCCTGGATCCGAACATGGTCATGGTCGAGCGTTCGGTGCCCAAGGAAGCGATGCGGGATGCGCTCCTGGCTTGGGAGCTCAACGGCGAACCGATCCCGCTGGCTCATGGCGGCCCCTTGCGCCTGATCGTGCCGGGCTACACAGGCGTGAACAGCGTCAAATACATCAAGCGGCTGGCCTTCACTGAAAAGGAAAGCCCGGCCGCGATCCAGCAGACCGGCTATCGCCTCGCGCCACCTGGGCAGAAAGGGAATCCGAGCCAGCCCTCTGTCTGGGCCATGGGCGTGAAGTCGTGGATCAATACGCCCAATCCGGCTGCGTCCACCCTGAAGGCCGGGCGCGTGGTGGTGCAGGGCGTGGCGTTTGGCGGCACCAACGGCATCAAGCAGGTCGAGGTTTCGATAGACGGCGGCAAGAACTGGCAGAAGGCGGAGCTGGTCGGCCCGGACCTCGGGCGCTATGCCTGGCGCCAGTTCGCGTTGCCGGTGGAATTGGCGGCGGGCGAACACGTGCTGGTCAGCCGGGCCACGGATACCGAGGGCCGCGTGCAGGAAGAAGAGCGTCCGCAGAATTCCGGCGGCTACATCAATAGCAGTTGGCGCGATCACGCCGTGACGGTGGTGGCCAAGGCATGAGGGAAGCTGCGCTGGCGTTACCCAGGAAGCGCGCATTAGGCGCCGGATTGCTGATCGCCAGCCTCCATGCCGGCGTGTCGGCAGCCGAACCCGACATGGAGGCTGGCCGCGCCTTGTTCGTTGGCGCAACGCCAGCCTGCGCGATCTGCCATACCCTGAACGACGCGCAATCCAGCGGCGCCATCGGTCCCAAGCTCGACGAAATCAAGCCCGATGCGGCGCGCGTGGCGACGGCCATCCGCAATGGCATCGGCCAGATGCCGGCTTATACGAGCCTGTCGGATCAGGAAATCGAGGTATTGGCGGCATATGTGGCCAAGGCGACTGGGGGGCAGCCCTGAGCGGACTCCAGTTGCGGTGACGTTCCTCCGGAAAAAACCGGGCTGCGTCATACTCAATTTGGAGGATGTTGTGGTGGTGTTTGAACGAATCCACGCGTGGTAAAAATTCGAGAGCAACGCTCCCACGATCCATGCTCCCAGTAGCTTTCCGCGCTCTCTGAAGCGCAACGGTGCTGAAGTCTGGCTGCCGGGTATGCCGTCTCTTCAGGTGCCTGCCATGCGACAACTCGTATCCTGGTCACTGCTCGTTGCGCCTGCCACGATGGCGGCAGTGTTGTCCTTTTCCGTGGGCGCACAGTCGATGCCACCCCCCCAGGCCGAGGCCTCGAATTGGTGCGAAGAAGCCAGGAAAGCGCTGACAGATGCCAATGGCAACGCGGTCGAGTGCGCCGCGGTTGCGAAGCGCTGCATCAAAATGAATAACTACTGGTGCCAGAAACATGGGGCCAGCTCTTGGCGGGGAACGACCGACGCGCAGGGCAACGACGGCAACCGCGACGTGGACGGGCATGCGATCTTCGATTCGCCGGCCTGGTCGGCCCGCGCGATTGCGATGGACCTTCGGTCCAAGTACCGGCGGGGCCTGGTGTCTGCCGTGGATATTGCCGCAGCGCATTCGCCATGGTGCGACACGCTGGGGTCAAGAGCTGTCGTCAACGGGCATGGCAGGACCTGCAAGGATGGACGGGCAAAGCCGGCTGCGACCTTCGCGGGCCCGTGGTGCGAAGCGCCAAAGAAAGCGGCGCCCGGGACGGCCGATTGCGCTGCGGGCTGCAATTGCCCGCCTGAAATCGCGAGCGTGTTGGTGCGCGACTTGAACCTCGATATCAATGCGGACTTGAAATTGTTCGATGCCGCCGGTATGCCTCTGCCCAATCTGACAATTGTGCTTCGGAATCTGGCATTGCAGGAGCAGGGCGTCCGAGTGCGTACCAGTGTCATCGAACAAGGCATCGGTCAACTCGGAAAATGAAAAAGGCGTATCAGTGATTCAGTTGTCTCGGCGGTGTCGCGACCATCGAGTTCGACAGAGGAGGGCGCGTGTCATACCCGACATCTCGTTGCATCGTCCGAACGGCCGTCAGATTGGCGTTGGTGAGCTTCGCGGGTGGTATATCCGGATGCGCCTGGACACCGCCAAATGCCTATCCGGTTCTGGACGTCTGGAGCGATCCCAGCAAGACGAACACAGGAGAAAAAACCAATGCGCAAAAGGCATTCGACCTGTCGTCCGAAACCACCGTTGACGACGTCGTTGCGAAGCTGCAAGTGCAGACCGAATACTACCGCTACCGTTCGGAAAGGGCGCGAACTGGGGGGCTTGAGCTGCGTACGGGCGCGATTGGCGGCGCTGTGACGGGAGCCGTAGGCGCGATTATCGGCAATGTTGCTACGACCGCAGTGGGAGCGGGCATCGCGACGGGCTCCGCATTGTTAATGGCGCAGTATTCCCTGACGGCGCAGGATGCCATTTTTTCGGCGGCAGCGGCTCAATTGACTTGTGTCGTGGCTGCGGCAAGTCCGGTTCTGGGTTCCAGCCGACTGGTCCCAGAGCTGAAAAATGCCAGTAATCGCATCTTGGGCAATGTCCAGTCGAGCTTGTCGGCGTTGCAGCCCAAATGGCCCAGCGCAAGTGATCTGGCGCAGGCCTTCGATAGTGCCCGCATTGTGCTTATGACATCGCCGGGTGCGCGTGATGAAGGCGCTGTGGACACGTTGGTAAGGGCCAACCTTGTTTCGTGCATCGAAACCGGCCGCCTGGCATCGGAAGCCATTGTGCAGAAGTAAGGTTCAGTTGCGCCGCGGTCTTAATACGCATTCTTGGTAGTTCGGGATTGGTGTTGCGTTCGACTCCACTCTGGAGAGCATCGGGGTCTCCAAATCTGCGTTGCGGTCCCCGCTGTGCTTGTTGTGTTGCGCATGAGATGGCGGCTAACGCAACACTGATTGATTGCAAACTCACAGCTCACCTCGTAGGTGTTGCGTCGAAATGAGCAGCGAGTTCAAGCTCGGGCCATGAATGGCCAAATGACCTTCGCTGGGAAGCCGGCCAGTACCGCGTCACAGCAATGCTGCGGCGCTGTTCACAGGGAGCAGGTCAATGCCATGCTGGAGCAGGCGCGGGCTTGCGGCGCGGACGCGGACCCTTGCGGCGTGTTGCACGACGCGCCGGCTTCGTTGCAGTAGGCGCCCGCCCAACGACAAAGACCCGCCCGAGCCGGCGGGCATGGGGGCGAACACCGGGCTTGGGCCGGTATTCGTCTGGATATAATAGGAACAATTCCCATTCCCAGTATATCCCCATGCCCGCTACCCCTAGCGCCAGTCCCGACGCCGGCATCGCGACGCTGTACCGCGACCATCATTCCTGGCTGCACGGCTGGCTGCGGCTGAAGCTGGGCGATGCGCATCGCGCGGCGGATCTGGCGCAGGACACGTTTGTGCGCCTGCTGTCGGCAAACTCCCCCTCTGACACCGTGCTGCGCGAGCCGCGGGCCTACCTGCGCACCATCGCGAACCGCTTGCTGGTGGACCATTGGCGGCGGTTGGAGATCGAGCGCAGTTATCTGGCGGTGTTGCAGACTTATCCGCAGAGCCATTGGCCCTCGGAAGAGTCGCGGCTGTTGATTCTGGAGTCGCTGGAGCAGGTGGCGCAGATGCTGGGCCGGTTGAAGCCGGAGGTGCGCGAGGTGTTTCTGTTGGCGCAGATGGAGGGGCATACGTGCCCGCAGATTGCGCGGCAGGTGGGGAGGTCGGTGGCGACGGTGGAGCGTTATCTGGCGCAGGCGTTGCAGCACTGCTATCGGCTGGTCTATGGGGTTTGATCGGGCGGGCGTGTCGCCAGGGGCGCCAGGCGCGCGTCCGGAGGACGGCGCGGAGGGCGCGGTGGATCGGGCGATGTTGGACGAAGCGATCCGCTGGCGCATCAAGCTGCAATACAACACGGCGGACGCGTCGGCGTGGCAGGCGTTCGATGCCTGGCTGCGGGCGCAGCCCGCGCATGCGTTGGTGTGGGAGCGTTTGCAGGCGCTGGGCGCGCGTTTGCAGCGGCCAGCGGCGGAGATGCCGGCCGAGGCGGCCGCGCGGATTCTGCGGCAGACAGAGGTGGCGCAGGTGCGACGTTCGCGCCGCAAGGCGCTGATGTCGCTGGGCGCGTTGGCGGCGGGTGGTTGGGTGGCGTGGCGGGTGGGGGATGTGCCGGTGGTTCGGCAGGCGTTGGCCGACGTGTCTACGTCGCGGGGCGAGCGGCGCCGCGTCACGCTGCCGGATGGCGGGACGCTGGTGCTGAATACGGAGACGGCGGTCGATATCGACTATGGCGGGCCGGTGCGGCGCATTCGTTTGCTGGCGGGCGAGGTGTATGTGATCTCGGGGCATGATCCGCTGTCGCGGCCGCTGTTCGTGGAGACGCGCGACGGGCGGGCGCAGGCGCTAGGCACGCGGTATCGGGTGCGGCAGTGGGACGACGGCAGCGAGGTGGCGGTGGATGAAGGCGCGGTGGCGTTGCTGCCGCGCGATGGCGCGGGCGAGGCGGCGGGCGCGACGCTGCGGGCCGGGGAGTCTGCGCGGATGACGCCGCAAGGTGTGCGGGCGCTGGTGCCGGTGGAGGGCCGCATGTTGGATGGCGGGGCCTGGGTCGAGGGGGCCTTGTCGGTGCGCGATATGCCGCTGGACGCCTTCTTGCAGGAGCTGTCGCGCTATCACGGGGCGATCGAGTGTGACCCGGCGGTGGCGCGGTTGCCGGTGTCGGGGGTGTTCCAGTTGGACGATACGCGCAAGGTGCTGGCGCTGCTGCGTCAGATTCTGCCGGTGGAGCCGCAGGCGGGACGCTTGTGGTGGGGCGGGCGGGTGACGCGGGTTCGGGCACGCGCACGGGCGCCGGAACGGGCGCGGGGCTGAACAAACAAAAAAATCTGAGGGGATGGGCGAATTCGTTCGTCATACCGGTTGTAGCAGTGCGCACTGCCCAGCACCGACCGACCCTCATTGGAGTATCCCTTTCGTGAAGACCCATCGTCTCCGGGCCGCGACGCCGTCGTCCGGCGCGCGGGCTTGCTTGCGCGCTTGCCCCCATCCCTTCTTTACCGTGCTGCTGCCGTTGGCGGCGGCCTTGGCCGCCTTGTCGGCGCCGTCGCTCTCCTACGCCCAGGCCGCGCCGGCCACGGCGGCGCAGTCCGAATTGGCCCGCGTGTACGCGATTGCGCCGGGGCCGTTGAATGACGCGCTGGCCGCGTTTGCGCGGCAGGCGGGGATTTCGTTGGGGTATTCCTCGTCGCAGTTGACCGGGGCGCACAGCGCGGGCCTGAGTGGCCAGTATGGCGTGGCGGATGGCTTGCGCGCGCTGTTGACGGGCACGGGGTATCGCGCGGTGAATGTGGACGGCGGTATCCGTGTGGAAGCCGAGGCGCCGTCCGCCACCAGCACGCTGGCGCCGGTGCTGGTGACGGGCGCCTATCATGCGCAGACCGAGGGCACGCAATCTTACGGGTCCAGCATGGCGACCATCGGCAAGACCGAGCAGGCGCTGAAGGACATTCCGCAGTCGGTCACGGTGGTGACGCGCAAGCGGTTGGATGACCAGAACCTGTCGACCATCAGCGAGGTCTTGGAGAACACCACGGGCGTGACAATCAGCGAGGTGGCCGACGGCGGGCGCAATTTCTATTCTCGCGGGTTCAAGATCACAAATATCCAATACGACGGCGTGCCGCTGTCGCGCAGTTTCTATGCGGTGGGCAATAGCTTCACCGGTAGCACGGCGTATCTGGACCGGGTGGAGGTGTTCCGCGGCGCGCAGGGCCTGTTCGAAGGCGCGGGGCAGCCGGGCGGCTCGGTGAACCTGGTGCGCAAGCGCCCTACCGCCGAGACGCAGGTGTTGATGGAGGCGCGCGCGGGCTCGTGGGACCACGTGGGAGGTATGCTGGATGCGGGCGGGGCCTTGAACGCGGATGGCAGCCTGCGGGCGCGGGCGGTGCTGGATCTGGATTCCAAGGGTTCGTTCATCGACGTGGTGAAGGAGCGCAACACCAATCTGTACTTCGCGCTGGATTACGACCTGTCGCCCAGCACGACGGTGGGCGCGGGCGTGCTGGTGTCGCGCCTGCGGTCCACGCCGTTCTTCGGCGGCTTGCCGCGATATAGCGACGGCAGTTCGCTGGGGCTGAAGCGGTCTACCTTTCTGGGCGCGGACTGGAACCAGTGGGACCGGGATGAGACGCAGGTGTTTGCAGACCTGACACATCGCTTCAACAGCGATTGGCGCGTGAACGTGGCGGCCACCTACGTGAAGGAGACGAGCCTGACCTCGGCGCTGGACGCGACGGGCGCGGTGGACCCGGTGACCTTGATGGGGCCGATGCGCAATGCGTGGAATTACGACAAGTCGGCGGAGCACATTGGTTTTGATGCGAATGTGAACGGCCGCTTCACGGTGCTGGGCATGGCGCAGGACCTGACGGTGGGTGTGAGCATGTCGCGGCTGACGTCGAAGGACCGCATCGAGTACGCGTCCAACTATCTGCCGCTGGATGTGTTCCACCCTAATCCGCATGTGCCCAAGCCAGAAAGCTTTCCGGACTCTCAGCGCACGTCGCGCTATGAACCGCATGTGCAGAAAGGCGTCTATGCGCAGCTGCGCAGCAGCCTGACGGAAGACCTGACGCTGGTGTCGGGCGGGCGCTTCAGCTGGTTTGAAAGCCGCTATACCACGCAGGCCGCCACGTGGGACGATGTCAGTACCGCCAAGGCCAGCGCGGAGTTCACGCCCATGGTGGGGCTGGTCTACGCGCTGACGCCGCAGTGGTCGGCCTACGCCAGCTATGCGGATATCTTCGAGCCGCAAACGGCCACTACGCTGGACGGCAGCATTTTGAAGCCCATCGTCGGCGCGAACTACGAAGTGGGCGTGAAGGGCGAGCTGATGGACGGCAAGCTGAACACGTCGTTCGCTCTGTACCGCATCGACCAGAAAAACCGCGCTGTGCAGGACTACGAGGCCGGGCCGGTGTGCAACGGCGGGTATTGTTCGCGCGCGGCGGGCAAGGTGCGCAGCCAGGGCTTCGAGACGGAGATGAGCGGCGAGCTGATGCGGGGCCTGCAAGTGGCGGCGGGCTATACATTCAACAGCAATAAATACCTGAGCGATCCGGACCGCGAGGGCCAGACTTTCAGCGAGGAAACGCCGCGGCACCTGTTGCGTCTGTGGAGCGAATACCGCTTGCCCGGCCAGTTGAACCGCCTGAGCGTGGGCGCGGGCGTGAATTGGCAGAGCGCGCTGACCAACAGCATCTCGAAGGTGCGCCGGCCGTCGTACAGCGTGTGGAACGCGCGGGTCGCGTATGACGTGACGTCGAATTGGACGGCTGCGTTGAACGTGAACAATCTGTTCGACAAGGTGTATTACGAGTATCCGGGCTATGTCGAGAACCGCAACAACTACGGCGCGCCGCGCAACATGATGCTGACGTTGCGCGGGCGGTTCTGATGCTTGCGCGGGCGGGGGGGGCGACGCGATATCATGCCCTAGCCTTTCCCCGCCGGGGTATTGCCTGGCCCGGCCTCTTGCAATGCCCCGTTCCTTCCCGCCTCGGACACAGGAACCCAGAACGACGCCGCTTTTCCCCACGCTTGCCTGCGTTGGCCTGCTTGCCCTTACGCCCCGGCGCTGGCAATGGCTCAGCCCGCCGAGCCGAATTTCGCCGCGCGCACTGCGGCGTTGATGGAGCGCCATCGCGTGAATGTGGATGAATTGCTGGGCAATGCGCGGCAGGAGGGAATGGCGCTGCTGGTGATTCCAACCCTGAACCTGGATGCGGGGCCCCAGTGCGATTTCAATGACGACGCGACGCGCGACCGTTTGTGCGTCAGTGCAGCACGTTCGTGTACCGGAACCACAAGACGGAACAGGGCTACGCGATCAGCGCCGGCGCGGGAGACCACAAGTTGGACCCGACGGACCCCGGGCCGCAGTTCCAGACCGTGCGCGGCAAGCTGCGGTATCAGGTGATTCCGGTGTGGTCGGGCGAATACCGGCTCAACCGCATCACCTATCATCAGCCCCGTACCGAACTGCCCGAAACGGTGCCGCCCCAGAGCGCCATGGAGAGGCTGAAGAAGATCGGCCTCGCGACGCTGGATTACGCGGTGGATCGCGAGTTCAAGATGACCACGCCAAGACCGCCATCCGGGAACGAGGACGAAGACGGCCTGGGCAAGGGCTGCGAGGTGATGTTGCGGGTCGGCGGTGGTTGCGACGAAGCGGCGCGCGAGGTGCGCTGGCGGATCAACGGCCGAAATTGTAGTCTGGCACCGAGGGCATGCCGATGATCTACGCCCCATAAGCCAAGGGTTGGACGGGAAGGACGGCCATGGTCACCGCCAGCATCAACGGTGCGTTCCAGGCGGCAATGTTCATCGTCAGCAAAGCATGCGCCGGATAGCCGATCACGGCGGACATCAGGTAATGCAGCGTGCCATCAGCAGCGCAATGTCGGCTGCGATGGACTTTGATACCTACTTGCTGGGTCGTCGATGAGCGACCGCGACAGCGACGGTGCCGTCTGGCAGCCGATACTTCCCATCGCGCAACCATGTCACAGGCTCGCCCGATGGTAATGAACAGATGTATTGCGGCTCTGGTGGGGCCGCATCGCTGCGTTTGATGACCAGGCGACGTTGTACGAGGCAGGTCGATCGATCTGGCAGCTTGACGATGACGTCCGCTAATCGAGTGTTTGAGGCCATAGAGTCTCCCTCCAAGATCGGCGCGCCTGCGTCGGGATTTGAATTGCCTGCAGACGCGTTCGCCCGTGGCGTGTTCATCTTTAGCACCGGCATTTGGAGGAGGAGCATCCGTCGTACAGGGTATGGCTCCGGCGATGAATCGGGCGCACGCGCGCGCAGGCCGCAGGGAGAGAGATAAGGAAAAAAGCGCCCAGGGAGGGGGCAGTGCCGGCATCCTCCCAACGCGGACGGTCGGGCGGATAGCGTGAAATATATTGAGATTAATTTGCAATAGTGTGTCAATTGTTCCGGTTGGCGCGCCTATCGCTTGCGCGCTTGCCGCGAAGCCGCCAGTCGCCAGGACCTCGTCGGGCGGACGCCCGAAAACACCGTCTTCCTAGGGTTTGCCCCGCGCGCAAGCCAGGCTTTGGCGTGGAAACATCGCGGCGGCGCTGCGCGAGGCTTGCGGATCTCCACCAGACGCTACATCGTGTAGCGCAGCGTCAGGATAGCGCTGCGCGGCGCGCCATAGAGGTTGTAGAAAATGTCGTAGCCCGGCGTGCGCAGGTACTCCCGGTCGAAAAGATTGTTGATCGAAAGCGCGGCGTCCCATTGCTTGTTGATCTGGTAGCCCAGGCGCGCGGAGACAACCGCGTAGCCGCCCTGGCGCATGGATGAGGTGTAGACATCGCTTTGCGCCTGCAAGCCCATGCCGACGCGCCAGCCGTTCAGCGCGCCGTTGAAATCGCGGGGTTGGAACCGGTATTGCGTCCAGAGTTTGAAAAGGTGCTTGGGCAGAACATCGGCAGCGAAGCGCTGGCCCACGTTGTCGGCGTCGGCGTCACGCAGGAATTTTGCGTTGGTGAAGGTATAGCCGGCGGCTATGTCCCAGCCCGGCAAGGGGCTGCCGCTGAGTTCCGCTTCCCAACCCTGGCTTTGCACCAGGCCGGCCGCGCGCGAGCACGAACCGGTGGGCGTGCCGCCGCAACCGATGTGGTCCGGGTCGGTAATGGCGCGGTTCTGGTCGCGAATCCGGAACATCGCCAGCGACGCATTCAAGCGGCCATCGAAGAACTCGCCCTTGACGCCGGCTTCGGTTTGCCAACCCTTGCGCGGCTTGAGCGTTTGCCCCGTGTAGTCCTGCTCGCTTTGGGGCACGAAGATGTCCGTATAACTGGCGTAGACCGAGACCTGTTGATTCAGGTCCAGCACAATGCCGCCGAACGGCGTGAATTCGTCCTTCGTATTGGCCGCGCTGTATTCCCAGTCTCCGGTCTGTGGCGACACCGGGCGGCTTTTCTGGCGGTAATCCGTCCAGCGGCCCCCCAGGATCAGGCTCAGCGGGTCGGCCAGCTTGAATCGCCCCGAGGCGTAGATGCCAGATTGCGTGGTGATGGTGTTGTTGCGATTGATTACCGGCAGCGCGTATTCCTGATCGAAGTCGTGATCGGTCAGCGGCGCGACGTTCTCGATGTAGCTGAAGCGGCTTCCGGTCGTTTCGTCAGAGCGCGCGTAGTTGTAGCCCAGCGTGAGCGTGTGCTCCTGTCCAAACAGGGAGACGGGCCCCGACACGTGGACGTCGCCCTGATCCCACTTGAAGTCGTTCGCGATGCGTCCGACCGACATGCCGGCGGCCAGGCCGGTGTCGATATCGATACGGCTGCCGGTAAACGCCGAATAGCCGCGATAGCGCGTGTCGCGATGCAGGTAGGCCGCCTTGAATTCCCAGCCATTGCTCCATCGATGTGTCAGGTCGGTCCCGACGTCATAGGTCGACATGTCCGACATTTTCGACGGGCCGACATACGCGTCGCGATCTGGCACGCTGCCATCCGAGTAAAGGGGCAGGCCGTTGAAGTTGCGGAAGCGGCGATCGTTATAGGTAGCGGTCACGCCGATCGTTGTGCGCGGCGCGAGGTCGTATTCCAGCACACCGTAAAAGGTGCGCGGTTCCGAACGTCCCCAGTCATAGAATTTGTTTTCGTCCTTGTAGGCGCCGACGAGGCGGCCGCGCAGCGTGCCCGATTCATTGAGCGGACCCCCGCCGTCGGCCTCCAGACGGTACTGGTCCCAGGAGCCGCCGGAGACGGAGGCGGAAAAATGGCTCTCGGCGCGCGGACGCTTGCGCACGTAGTTGATGGCTCCGCCAGGTTCTCCCGTCCCGGTCAGCAGGCCGGTGGGGCCTCGCAGGATCTCGATGCGGTCGTAGATGGCGAGATCCATGTTGGTGCTGGCTGCCTGCTGAGGCAGACCGTCGTATTGCGCGCTGGTGCCGAACCCGCGCGCATTGAATTTCTCGGTGTCTTCATAGTCGGAGGCCGTCAGGCCCGTTACATAGCCCATGGCGTCGGCGATCGTGGTCAGGCCCTGGTCGTCCATTTGCTGCCGGGTCATCACCGACACCGACTGAGGTATTTCACGCAGGGTCTGGGCGCCCTTGGTGATCGTGACCGCGCGCGCGGCATAGGAGCCCGTTTCTTCGGTGGTGGCGTTGCGCCACGCGTCGCCGTCCACGCGCACGGATTCCAGCGTAACGGCGCTGGCGCGCGGTTCGGGCTCGATGACGTAGCCGGCGGGGGTCTGCCTGGCGCTGTAGCCGGTGCCGCGCAGCAGGATGTCGAAGCCGCCGGCAACGGTGTGGCTGCCCTGCAGCCCCTGGGTCGTCAGGCCTTGCAGATTGCGCGTGTCGACCACGATGTCCGCGCCGGACAACTGCGCATAACGGTTCAGCGCCGGGGCCAGCGGACCGGCCGGGATGTCGTATTGGGTGACGGCCATGCCTGTTGCGGCCTGGGCCCGCGCAGCATGCGGATGCAGGGCGGCGAGCGCCAGGGCGACGGCCAGCGGCAGGTGGCGGAGCAGGTAGGGCTGGCGGGAAGAAGCGGGGTACGCGGTGATGCGAGGCAGGGCCATATCGGGAATTCCTGTTCGTGATGTCTTTTGGTTTGACGAACGAGAATTCGGAAGTGGAACCTGCTGTCCAAAAAAATTCGCGTGCCTGAGGGGCCGGAACAGCCCGGTTCAGTCTCCCGGTGCCACGTCCACGCGCAGGAAATAGGGAGTGAAGCTGCGCACGCGCAGCGTCGGCAAATTGGCTGTCAGCAGCTGCATGGCGCGATCTGTGTCATCGAGAGGCAGCACCGCCGAAATGCGGATGCTGGCTAGCGCCTGGGCGTCGTACTGAATCAGGCCGCTGCGATGGCGCGCCAGGGTATCGAGCACCTCGGCGAGCGGACGATCGTGTATGAACAGCCGGTGCTGCTTCCAGCCATCTTCGATCTGGCCGGTGTCGATCTCCGTCACTGGATCCAGGCCGTTTGGACGGATCCGCACGGCCTGGCCGGCTTCAACCACGGTGGCGTCGCGCGATCCGCCGCGGCGTTGCGCGTCGGTCTGGACCGATACGCGCGATTCCAGCACGCTCAATCGCGTTGCGCCGTCCTCGCGGCTGACGACGAACTTCGTGCCCAGGGCGCGCATGGTTCCGTCCCGGGTTTCGACCAGGAAGGGGCGCGTGGCATCTTTGGCGACCTCGACCAGAATCTCGCCCTGGATCAGTTCCAAAGCCCGGAGCCGGGAGTCGTAGCGGAGATTGACGGCAGTGCCGCTGTTGATGCTGATGCGAGTGCCATCGTCCAATACCTGCGTCCTCCATTGGCCGCTGGTGGCTCGCAGGTCGGCCATCAGCCAGGAGGGGGGATAGGCTTGCAACGTCAGCCATGCGGGCGCGGCCAGGACGCAGCCCAGCAGGGCGGCGGCGGCGAATTTCTTGATGCGGCTGCGCTTGCCGCGCGCATTGAGCGCGGCGGCCAGGGCGGCGCTGCCCGGTTCACCCACGCCGCCGACGCGGATCGCGTCTACTTGGTCCAATAGGCCCTCCATGCGTTCCGCGGCCGTGGCATGGAGCGGGTCTGCCGCCTTCCAGGCTTCAAAAGCCTGCCTGGCCGCGCGCCGTTGCGCGGCGTCGTCGCAGGAAAGCTGGACGATCCATTGCGCGGCCTGTGCGGCAACCGAGGCGGGCGAGGGCGCAGCCACGGTTCAGGCAAGCCGTTGATGGCAATGCAACAGCACCTGGACCAGGTACTTCTGCACCATCTTGGTCGAGACCTTCAGTTGCCCGGCGACGTAGGCGTGCGTGTGGCCTTCAAGGTAGTGCAGCAGGAAGGCTGCGCGGGCCTTGGCGGATACGCCTTCCAGCGCTTGGCAGATCTGTTCCAACGCCTGCATGGCGATAAGCAATTGCTCGGGCGAGGGATGCTGAGCCAGTTCCGGAGCCAGCCGTTCGAGCTCGGCCAGGTAAGTTCGTTCGAGCAGCTCGCGGCGCGCCCGGTCGATGAGCAGGCGTTTGGCGGTGGTGGTCAGGTAGGCACGCGGCTCTTGCAGCCCCAGCGGCTGGCCCAGCAGTGCGTCGCGCGAGGCCAGCAAGCGCTCAAACGTGTCGTGAGCGAGATCTGCCGCGTGATGGGTGCAACCCATGCGTCTGCGTAGCCAGCTAAAAAGCCAGGAATGATGATCGCGGTACAGCAAATGAAATTGCTGCTGTACGCCCGAATCAGTGCCCACCACGCTTCCTCGTGCCTTGATGTAAATGAGAATGGTTTTCAACTTTAATACAAAAGCACGGCATCACGCAAGGGCGTAGGGAATGCGGGCGGGGCGAACGCGCGCTCCGTTGGGCGACAGCGCGCCGGCGAGAGGGCCGGACGCGCCGTCCGATGCGGCCTACCAGCGATAGCTGACCGTGCCGTACACCTGACGTTCCTGGCCCAGTAGCACGCGGTGGTGCTGCCGCAGCTGGCTACGTAGCGGCGGTCTTCCCCGCCTCTGCAAGCAATTTCCGCTTTCGACCCGCAGTGGCCACTCGTAGTCTGTCCGCGAACGACTGCTCCGCAGCGGTTGCTGCCGGTGGATTTGCAAGGTTGTGGGGTCGGACTTCGCCATGTTGCGGTCATTCCGACATATGCATCCGGCGAAATCATCTTGAGTAGGTGTGGGCTCAGCATCCTATTGATGCGTGACGGCTGAACGCCCACCATGTTCCCAGAAAATGCCATTGCACAGCGGGCCGTGATGCCGGACTAACGTTCATCTTTTTAAGTCGTGGCGTCATCGATCTCAAGTGCACATCTCTGCCGTTGCCACCGTCCAACCGAGACCTGGCACCTAACCCCAAGGCATGGCCGGTTCGTTCCGCGTCCAGCTTCAGCAGCCGGGCCGCCGCCGCGGTGGCGCCGAACAGCCTATGGGTGGCGGTGTAGGCCCAGCCACGGACCACGGGCGAGACCCGCGTCGCCACGCCCAGCCGGCAGGCCAGGTCCAGGCCGCCGTCACGGCCACGGCCAGGTCCTCGCCGTTGACGCCGCCGATGCGGTCCGCCATCGCCAGCGCGGCCGGCACCACCGATACGCCCGCATGCAGGACCGCGAGGTCGTGCGTGTCGTCGAAGTATGGCGCCGACCGCCGCGGCGCAGCCGGGCGCGGTGGCGCCGGCGATCGCCACGCCGACCGTGTCGAGCAGGTTCCTGCGGGTCGCTTCGACGGCGGATGCCGGCAGGTCCTGGAACGCCAGGCCGGCGACGTGCCGGGCGATGATCTGCGATGAGTCCAGTGGGGCTACCACCAGCTAGTTGTTGCGGTCATAAAGCACCAGACGTCCGGGATCCCGCAACAGCGCCAAACATACCAGGTATGCGCATAATGTGTATTATGTAAAGTAATGGATAGGCGTAGTTATCCCCCCGCTACGCCTGCCGACAATGGGCGGTATCCCGACACGCTACGAAAGAACGATGTCCGTCAGCGTTGCCGCGCTGGTATCCCTGATCAGCGACACAAATTCAACCAGGTAAGGCTTGGTGCTCTCGGACGCACGCATGGCGGCCCAGACTTCGGCCGTCAGGCCGGCATCCGTGATCGGCCTGGCGCTGACGTACTGCCGCTGCAAATAGCTTTGGATCGCCCATCGAGGCAAGACGGCAATCCCCCTGCTTGTCGCGACGAGCATCAGGATGGCGACGGTCAGCTCGGTGGTTCGGCGTTTGGGATTGATCCCTGCCGGCGCCAGGAGTTGGCGAATGATATCCAGCGACTCATCCGGGACCGGATAGGTGATGAGTGTCTCGCCAGCGAAGTCTTCCGCCTGCAGGATCTTCTTCTGCGCAAGCGGGTGATCATTGGCCACCACGGCCATCAGGCGATACTTGAACAGGTGGTGGAAATCGACGCCATTCTCGGGTTCCTGGCACGATACAAGGGCTACGTCCGCCCTTTCCTTATGCAGCAAGGCCACGGGGTCGGCTTGATAGCCCGATACCAGGTCAACCTCCAC
Organism: Achromobacter aegrifaciens; assembly: GCF_902859735.1. Lineage (GTDB taxonomy): Bacteria > Pseudomonadota > Gammaproteobacteria > Burkholderiales > Burkholderiaceae_B > Achromobacter > Achromobacter aegrifaciens. The sequence goes on from NZ_CADIJY010000002.1 coordinate 457,143, forward strand.
CTCTGGCCAGCGGGCGCGAAAGGCGTCGACCGCTGGCATCAGCCAGTCGAAACAGGTGTGGCATTCGAGCGCGATGCGCAGCGTACCTTTTGCGCCCTTTGCCAGCCGCGTCAAGTCTCGCGTGGTCTGGTGCAGGAGCGGCACGACCGCATCAGCAGTTTCCAGTAGCCGCCTGCCCGCCGGCGTGAACACCACGGGTGTGGATTTGCGCACGAACAGCGGCAATCCGTAGAAGTCTTCAAGCGCCTTGATGTGGTGCGAGAGCGCTCCTTGCGTCAAGCGTAGCCAGCTCGCCGCCTTGGAGACACTGCCGCTATCCCGCAATGCAATCAGGGTTTGAAGATGACGGACGTCGATCGGTATTCTTTCCATTAATTTTCTTGAGGTTAGTTCTCTAGATTATTCGTTTGAATAATAAATCTGAAGCGATCACACTGCCAACCGCATACTCACGGCCCAGCAGCCGCGAGCAGACCTTGACCAGTTGCAGTGAGGAATTCAAGTCGATGAGCGGCTACACCATGCACCGCCAGGTGTTCATCCTGGCGACGGCGCAAGCCCTGTTTCAAACCGCTTCCGTCTTGGTAATGACCGTAGGCGGATTGGCTGGCGGCCTTGTAGCGAGCCGTCCAGAATTGGCTACGACCCCGATCGCTGCCATGTTCCTCGGGACAGCGCTAAGCACATTTCCAGCATCCTCCTGGATGGCGAAAATTGGCCGCCGGGCAGGCTTTCTCGCCGGATCCTCTCTTGGAGTCCTGGGCGGGCTGATCGCCGCCCTGGGCGTCTGGCTGGCATCGCTGCCCATACTATGCGCAGGCACTTTCCTCGTGGGCGCGTACCAGGCATTTGCCCAGTTCTACCGGTTCGCGGCCAGCGAGGTCGCGGACGAGAGATTCCGCTCACGCGCTATCTCGCTAGTCCTGGCTGGCGGGATAGTAGCCGCCTTGCTCGGGCCCTCCTTGGCCCGATATGGCGGTCCGCTCCTGCAACCGGTCTACACCGGTTCGTTCCTCATCTTGGCCGTAGTCTCCCTGGTGGCGACCTGCGCACTGACGGGGTTGCGCATGCCTGACTCTCATATCGACCATGCGGATACGGCCACGGGGCGAAGCTGGTTCGCCATTGTGAGCCAGCCCGCCTACCTGGTTGCGCTGTTCGGCGCGGTCACCGGGTACGGGATCATGATCCTGGCGATGACGGCGACCCCGCTCGCCATGCTCAATCATCGCCACGAACTGTCGGCGGCGTCCACCGTGATCCAGTTGCATGTCCTGGGTATGTTCCTTCCTTCATTCTTCACGGGAGCGTTGATAGCCCGTTTCGGCGTAACCCGGATCATGTTCGTTGGCGTTGCGCTGTTGGCAAGCCACGTTTTCATGACCTGGACGGGCACCTCTTTCCATTCGTTTGCAGCGGCCCTGGTGTTGCTGGGTGTGGGTTGGAATTTTCTATACATCGGCGGGACCACGCTCCTGACGACGACGTACACGCCGGCGGAGAAGAGTCGGGCCCAGGCCACCAATGACATGACCATTTTTGCGGTTGGCCTTGCATGTTCGTTTGGCGCTGCAGGATTACTGGAGAAATTTGGCTGGCAGACACTCAATGGGCTGTTGTTGCCGTGGCTGGCCGCGGCTGCCGTTGTGTTGACATGGCATGGCATCAGCAGCGCGCGCAGAACACCCGCCAAACACGTACTACATTTGGGTCGACAATGAAGAGGAATGCAGCGTGAGCAACAAGAATCACTGGAACGATGTCTACCGCACCAAATCCGAGGATGCGGTGAGTTGGTACGTCGCTCATCTCGATACGTCTTTGCGCATGATCCAGCACGTGGCCCCGATGCCCGAGGCCGCAATCATCGATGTCGGCGGCGGCGAAGCCACACTGGCAGATGATTTGCTGGCTCTCGGCTACCGGGATCTGACCGTGCTGGATATTTCGGAAACGGCCATTCAGGCGATGCGGGAACGACTGGGGACGAAGTCCGCGAGTGTGGAATGGCTGGTCACTGACGTGACTACCGCTACCCTGCCCTCCGCTCGCTACGACGTTTGGCATGATCGCGCTGTTTTCCATTTCCTGACGGATCCAGCCGACCGCCAAGCGTACATTGCGCAGGCGACGCAGTCGGTGAAAGCGGATGGTTTCCTCATTGTTGCAACGTTCGGACCCGATGGCCCGCTCAAGTGCAGCGGATTGGATACCGTCCGCTACGATGCCGCGGCGCTTCAGGCGGAGTTTGGAGCTGGCTTCGCGCTTATGGACAGCACGGTAGAATCTCACCAGACGCCCTTCGGTACCAGCCAGCAGTTCGTTTATTGTCTGTTTAATCGGAAGTAAATGGGGCGTACGCTTGTCCTCCAAGCCATTCCCGCCGTCTACACGTCCACATGTCGATCCGCTCAGCATCCCCCGCGCTGGCCGCGGCGCTCCTGTTCGGCGCGAGCACGCCATTCGCCAAAACCTTGGTCGAAGGCGTCGCACCGTTGCTGCTGGCTGGACTTCTCTATCTGGGCAGCGGGCTGGGTCTCGGCATCCTGCTGGCGCTACGTCACATCGGCCGCGGCCACAGCCCGGGGGATGCGCCTGGCTTGCGCATTCCGCGCGCAGACCTGCCCTGGCTGGCGGGTGCGATTGCGACAGGCGGCGTGCTCGGCCCGGCGCTGCTGATGCTCGGGCTGACCCAGACGAGCGGCGCCTCGGCCTCGCTTTTGCTGAATATCGAAGGGGTGCTCACGGCCATTATCGCGTGGTGCGTGTTCAAGGAAAACGCCGACCGCCAGATCGTGCTCGGCATGGTCGCGATCGTGCTCGGCGGCGTACTGCTGTCTTGGGAGCCGGGCGGCACGGCGCCGTCACTCGGGGCGCTGCTCATTGTTGGGGCCTGTCTCTGCTGGGCCATAGACAACAACCTGACGCGTCGGGTCGCCACCAATGACGCCATGCTGATCGCCGGTCTGAAAGGCTTGTCTGCCGGAGCGGTCAGTACGATCCTGGCGCTGCTTGGTGGCGCCGAACTTCCGCCCGTCACCATGGTGGGGGCCAGTCTTGTCGTGGGATTTCTGGGGTACGGCCTGAGCCTGACGCTATTCGTCCTGGCGCTAAGAACGCTGGGAACCGCCAGGACTGGGGCCTACTTTTCAGTGGCGCCGCTAGTCGGGGTGATCATTTCCTTCATCTTGTGGCCCGAGAATCCGGGCCTTCTATTCTGGCCGGCGGCCGCCCTGATGGCGCTGGGCGTGTGGTTGCACCTGCGCGAACGGCATGCGCACGAACATACCCACGAAGCCATGGAACATAGCCACCGTCACGTGCACGACGAGCACCACCAGCACGCGCATCCCTTTGCCTGGGATGGCGCGGAGCCGCATACGCATCCGCACCGCCATGAAGCGCTGACGCACACGCATCCCCACTATCCGGATATTCATCACCGGCATCGTCATGGGCCAGGGCATGGAATCCGAGCGCGGAAGGCATAGGTTTTCGCCACCGCCCTCCTCGCCTGCGTGTCTGGGCGTCCAAGGCGGATCCCGTCTTGGATTCAACGCGGCCCCAACACCTCGGCCAATTGCGCGCCCTGGGGCATGCCCCTGAATTTCTTGACCGAGCCGTCGTTCTCCCGCACCACGATGCCGGGCGTGCCTCGGAACCCGCTCGACAGCATCAGCATGTGGTTGTCTTCGAGGGTCTGGAGCACAGCGTCGGGGACGCTGTCGGCAGGCTTGATGCCGCCCTGATCAAACTTGTGTTCGTTTTCGATCAGTGCGGCCGTTGGGTCGGGAGCGCCAAGGATAGCCGCGGCCTTTGCCGGACTGTCTGCCCGGATCACGCCCACGAGCAGATGGCGAAGCTGCACCTTTCCGGCGTCCACCCAGGGGCGCGCTGCTTCCCAGAACTGGTGGCAGTAGGGACAGTTTGCATCGGAGAAAGTGTAGATAATGCGGGGCGCGTCGGGTTTGCCGTCCTGTACCCAGGTCGCGGATTCCAATTGACTCCACGTCTTTTCGCCCATCGGCTTTTCAACCAGGTCCCGCAGCTTCATCCGGTCGATGGGCTTGCCATTGGCGTCCAGGCGCGTGCCCACGATGGCGTTGCCATCGCTGGTGAGGTAGACGGCGATGGGGCGGTCTTCTGCCGTGCCGGCGAAAGCGCGCAGGCCGCCTTCCACATCGAACTCTCCCACGATGGTGAGGCCTTGCGCTTCCAGTGCCTGGATGGCCGGCGGTCGAGCTCCGGTCTGGGCCTGGCTGTAGCCGGCTGCCAGCACGAGCGGGATGGCTGCGATGGATGAAATACGCATACGCAATGCAAACATGGTCATTCCTTACTTGGGTAAATCTTGGATGCCGTCTCGGGGCATATCGAAACGCCGCGACATCTTGTCCTTGAGGGCTGCCATGGTGATCTCGCCCAGATGCGTATCCACCAGGCGTCCCTGCGCGTCATAGAACAAGGTCGTGGGCAGGCCGCGTGAATTCACTGCCCGCATGGACGCGGACGCAGGGTCGAGCAAGACATTGCGCAATGCCAGGCCTTCGCTCTGGATGAAGTCATGCGCCTGTTGCGCGCCCTCCCCCTGATTGACCAGGACGATGCTGACGCCCGGGAACTCGGACTGCGCCTGTTCCAGGGCGGGCATCTCACGGCGGCAAGGCGGGCACCAGCTCGCCCAGAGGTTGACGACTAGCGGTTTGCCCTCGTATGACCTCAGCGCGATGGGGTTCCCATCCAGCGTTTGCAACTGCAAGTCCGGCAGACGCGGCGGCTCGAGCAGCAGCGGCAGCAGCGCGCCGCCTGCGAACCAGGCCACGACCCCGGCCAATATGCCCGCGTATATGGGACGGCGCGGCGCCGGCATGGTACGGGTCCGCCACCAGACGAAGGCCAGCGTGGCTGGCACCCCAACCCACCAGTAGTATCCGCCATCGCCGATTGCGATCAGCGCCATGGGAGCCGCGAAGTAGTCTTCCCACCAGAAGGCGATGTATCCCAGGCGCGCCGCCACAATGCCCCAAAACACGCCGTCGAGCAGCACGGCGCCGGCAAGCCGATGAGAAGCGTCCGGCAGGCGTTTGGCCAGCGCGCGGGTCACCAGCCAGGAAAACAGTACAGCCGCGAAGACGCCCATGCTTTGAATGGAGAAGGGACCGATGCCTATCATGGCGTTCCCGCCTTATTCAGTCGCCCCAGGAAATCAGCGGCGCTGACCTCCCCCACCACGCGGAGGTCTCGGCGCTCCGTGCCGTCGGGTCCCACCAGGATGAGCGTGGGCGGCCCCATGACGCCCCAGCGCTTGAGCAGGGCCTGATCCGTTGCGTCGTTGCGCGTCACGTCCGGCCGCAGCACCTGCATGCGCGCCAGCCGCTGCGCCACAGCGGGGTCGCCGAATACATGGCGCTCGATCACGTGGCAACTGATGCACCAGTCGGCGTAGAAGTCGATCAAGGTCCATTGGCCGCGCGCGGCCGCGTCCGCCAGGCGCCTGTCCACGTCCTCGACCGACTTGGCCTCTACGTAGGCTGGCTTGTTGGCGATGGCTGGCACGGCGGCCGACGAGGCGGCGCGCAGGTGCGCCAGCGGCTGTGACAGTGAATCACCGCCCGACGCGGCGCCCACCAGCATGAGAATGGACCACAGGCCTGCGATGGCTCCCAGTGTGCGCAAGGCCCACATCAGGCGCAGCTTTTGCGCGACCGCTTGCGCCCAGGCCAGCAGGCCGATGGCGATGGACAGTATCCAGGCCCCCCAGAGCACCAGGCTCAGGGTGGCCGGCAGGAAGCGGTCGAGCATCATCACCGCCATCCCGACCATCACGTAGCCGAACGCTATGCGCACGCGATCCATCCACGCTCCCGGCTTGGGCAGTACGCGGGCGCCGAATATGGCGATCACCAGCAGCGGCAGGCCCATGCCCAGGCCCAGGGCAAACAATGCCAGGCCGCCATACAGCGCGCTGCCGGTCTGGCTGATGTAGAGCAGCGCTCCCGCCAAGGGCGCGGTCATGCATGGTCCGACCAGCAATGCCGACAAGAAGCCCAGCGCCGCAGCGCCGACCACGTTTCCGCCCGCGCGCCCCTGGTTGGCGGAGCCGACCCGGTTCAACAAGGCGGACGGCAGGCGCAGTTCGAACATTCCGAACAAGGAACTGGCGAGAATCAGGAACAAGGCCGCGAACGCTCCCAGCAGCCAGGGGGATTGCAGGGTCGCCTGGAGATTCGCGCCTGCCAAGCCGGCGGCCACGCCCACGGCGGCATAGGTGGCGGCCATTGCCAGCACATACGACAGGGACGTGACAAAAGCGCGCCGCGGACTGGCCTGAGCGCCCACGACCATGCTGGAGATGATGGGGATCATCGGCAAGGTGCAAGGCGTGAAAGCCAGGAGCAGGCCGAAGCCGAAGAACAGCAATGTGCCTGCGATCGGCCCCAGCGTCGCCAGGCGTTGGGCAGCAGCCTGGTCCTCGGCGACGTTGGCCGCGCCGCCGGCGCCCGCCTTCGGTTGACTGGCGGTGGCGGAAGGCGCGGCAGCGCTGCTGGCTCCCGCCGCCGTCGCGGGCAAGTTCAAGGCCATGGTCTGCGGGGGGTAGCAGATGCCCCCTTCCGCACACCCTTGCCAATGCAGCGTCAACGGACCTGTGACGGAGGCAGGAAAACGCAGCCGCAGCGCATCTCCAAGATAGATTTCCGTATCGCCAAAGAACTCGTCATTCTTTGGCGTGCCTGGTGGAAGGTCCAGGCGGACGTCCTCGCCCTGTCCGGAAATCAGCTTCAACGAATGGCGATAGACATAGTAGTGCTCGGCAATGTGTCCTTGCGCCGCCAGTTCGGTCCCCTGTTGCTGCACCTGCGCCAGTTTGAATACATCGACCGGATCCAGGAATTCAGCTTCCTCCTTCCAGGAAAACAGACCCGTGCTCGCCCATGCACTACCGATGGCGAGAAAACACAGAAAGGCAACGGCCAGTACTCGTCGATATACAAACAACCTCATTCCTCCGGGGCAATAGTCGGCCCTCCCCGACCGCCCTCATGTTGAGGCGCAGGGGAGCTTATCCAGCCATGATGGAGGAGATCGATTAACTGAAACTAAAGAAGGGAAAGCAAGCGCGGAATGGTCGGCAATCAGGGACGCCGGCCATTCTGGTCTGAAAAGTTCTGGCCTAACATATAGGCTCTTGGTTGCAGCAGATTGGGATTCAAATGCGGGTATTGCTGGTAGAAGACGACGAACTGATCGGCAAAGGAATCGTGGCTGGCTTGCGCGCGCACGGCATCACGGTGCACCACGTTTGCACGGCCGTTGACGCTGAAACCGCCCAAACGGAAAACTCCTTCAATGCCTTGGTGCTCGACCTGGGACTTCCGGACCGTGACGGAATGGAATTGCTCTCTGCCGTGCGTAGCATTGAACCGTGTTTGCCCGTGCTGATACTGTCCGCCCGGGATGCCATCGACCACAGGATCGCGGGCCTGCAACAAGGCGCCGACGACTACATGACCAAACCGTTTGACTTGCGCGAACTGGCAGCGCGATTGCATGCGCTGGTCAGGCGCACACAGGGGCGCGCAGCCCAGATCATTGTGGCGGGACCTTTGCGTCTGGAGCCCGAAAGCGGCCTGGCTTGGTTGGGAGGCCAAGCCATTTCGCTATCGCGTCGCGAGGTGGATCTGCTGGCGCATCTGGCCGCGGCCAATGCGCGGTGGATCCCTCCTGATCTACTCAATGAACGCCTGTACGGGCTGGGCGAGGAAGTGAGCAGCAACGCGCTCAACGTTCATATCCACAACCTGCGCCGCAAGCTTGGCGCTGACGTGATTGAAACGTCGCGTGGATTGGGATTCCGGCTGGGTTGGAGGCTCGACGCATGAGTTTGCGTCTTCGTGCAGTCCTGATTGCAGGACTTTCTCTCATGGTCTTGTGGGCGGCGGCGGCGGCCTGGATGATGCTGGGCGTGCGCGCCGACCTTGCCCGCACGCTTGATGGTCGCCTGGCCATGTCGGCTCGCATGGTCTCGGGCTTGCTTGCCGGGTCTGTCATAGATCCCAACGCCAAGACTACGGATTTCACGCAAGCCATCCGCGTCAACGGCAGCGAAGGAATCGCTTGCGAGATTCGCGCGCTGCGCGGCGAGGTCCTGGCGCGCACCAGCGGCAGTCCGGCCTCGGATTTCGACAGCCTGCCCGCCGGTTACAGCACGCGCATGGTCGCCGGACACGAGTGGCGGATTTATGTGCTTCGCGATGACAGTTATCAAATAACGACAGCGGATCGCGTCGAGCAAAGGAACACGCTGATCAATGAGCTGCTGTTTGCGGCTGGCGTGCCCTTCCTGATCGCGCTTCTTGGCGGGCTGGCTGCCCTGTGGATCGGTATCGGGCAAGGCCTTGCGCCGCTGCAAGCCCTGCGCATGCAGTTGCGGGCCAAGCAAACGGACGATACCACCCCTATCGCTGTCGCAAAGCCGCCCACCGAGCTTCGTCCTGTGCTGGATGCCATGAACGGATTGTTGGGACGCTTATCCCTGGCACTCTCCAGCCAGCGGGCGTTTACCGACGCCGCGGCACACGAGTTGCGGACACCGCTGACCGTGATCGATACCCACCTGCAAGTGGCCAGGTTGACCGAAGGGGAAGAAGCCGAATCGTCACTCTGCAGTGCCGAGGAAGGCGTGAAGCGCCTGCGGGGTACGCTCGACCAGATGATGATTCTGGCGCGTGCCGAAGCATCGCCCAATTCGGAAAACGGGTGTACGTCCATCCAGGAGGTCATCGCCAGCGTCATCGATGCGACAACTGTCGAAGCGCGGCTGCGCCTGGCGGTATCCGTCGACGGCGCTGATGCTTGCTGCGCCATTCCACGCGAAATGCTGGAGGCTGCCATCCGCAACCTGGTGGACAATGCGATTCGCTACTCCCCCTATGACATGCCTGTCGAAGTCGTTGCCCGCTTCGATTCTCCAACCCGACAATGCCGCATCGTCGTGGCGGACCGGGGGCCGGGGCTCAGCGAGGATCAGGCAGCCAAGATTGGCCAACGCTTCTGGCGCGGGGACCAAGGCCGAAGCCGCAACGACGGCGCGGGTCTTGGCATCTCGATCGTGCATGCCATTGCCAAGCGGTTCGGGGGAGCATTGCATCTCAAGCCCCGGGAAGGTGGCGGTTTGGTCGCGGAACTTGTGTTTCCGTGCTGTCCGTAATTGGAGCGTGTTATGAACTTTGGAGCGACCGTGACCGAACCGACCGCCATTGAAGTTTCAGCCGAAGCCGCATCTCATAAGGGCGAATTTTTCCTGATCGACGCCAGCTTCTTGGGAAACGGCAGGATTCCCGGCATCGAAATCGCCAACGAAGAGAAGCTGATCGATCCGGGGATGAATGTCGTCTCGCGTCCTAATGGAATGCCAGATCAGTATCCGGAGCGTCCCCGCCTGGTTCATGTGCCGGAGAAAGGCGGAATGCCACGCGATCTGGAGGTGCTTGCTGGCATATGGATTGTGTCGGAGCCATTGAAGCAACTGTTTGAGCAGTTGGACGCCGAGGCGTTTGCATTTGTGGCGTGCGACTTCAGCCTGGCTGACGGCAGCCCCGCCCCTCAGTACTACCTAGGCAATGTGCTGCGCAGACTCGACGCCCTGGATGAAGCCTCTTCCCACGTGAGGATCAAGTTCGACCGCAACTATCAGACCGGCGAGGACGAGAAACTTTACAGCCTCGTCGGCGGAGCCAGCCTGGTGTTCAAACAGGATGTGGTGGGAGATGCCCATATCTTCCGCCAGGATCGCATGGGAGCGCCTCCCATCTGCGACCGCGCGATGTTTGATGCATTGAGTGCGGCCAACTTCTCCGGCGTACGGCTGCGCGATGTAGCCGATATCTAGAGGCACGTTTAGTTAGGCCCGCGGCGGGCCTGCATGAATAAATAGTTCAATAATTGTTGTATCATTGATTGATGAATGAAGATCAAGCCGTTACTGCCCTGAATGCCCTGGCCCATGCCCAACGCCTGCGCGTGTTTCGTGCGCTTGTCGTCGCGGGGCCCGACGGCCTTACACCCAGTGTCATGGCGGAGGGGCTTGGCGTTGCCCGCAACGCGTTGTCTTTCCACTTGAAGGAGCTTGCGCACGCAGCCCTGGTCAGCGTCGAGCAGCAAGGCCGGAATCTGATCTACCGCGCGGATTTCTCCCAGATGAATGGCTTGCTCGGATACCTTACCGAGCATTGCTGCGCGGGCGCGGCTGGTGAGGGAGCCGAGACCGGCGCCAGCGCGGCATGCAGCCCGCCATCCCGCCTCCTCCAGCGGCATTGATACATGCTCGACGCTCCCGTACGCGTCGTTGGCTCCCTGGGCACGGCTCAGACGCTCGCCTGGGCGTCTTCCTATTACCTGCCGGCGATGCTGGCGGATCCGATGGCCCGCGAGCTGGGGGTGTCGGCGCCGGCGGTGTATGCGGCGTTTTCCGCTGCGATGGTGGCTTCGGCCGTGGTCGGTCCCTGGGCGGGACTAGCGATCGACCGCCATGGCGGGCGCGTCGTATTGGCCGGCACGAGCCTGCTGTTTGCGCTGGGGCTGGGCTTGCTGGGCGCCGCCCAGGGCCTCTGGACGATGGTCGCCGCCTGGCTGGTTATCGGCGCGGCGATGGGGGCCGGACTCTACGAGGCAGCCTTCTCCAGCCTGGTGCGGCTGTATGGCCATCACGCCCGCGGCGCCATTACGGGGATCACGCTGATTGCCGGTTTTGCGAGCACGGTGGGATGGCCGCTTTCGGCCTGGATGGAAACCCAATTCGGTTGGCGCGGCGCGTGCCTGGGGTGGGCAGGATTGCACCTGCTGGTCGGCCTGCCGTTGAACGCATGGTTTCCGAAAGCGCCGGGCGCGGGACGAACGCAAGAGCCTGCGGACAATGCGCAGGATGTCCCCTCCTCTGCCCCCCAGCCGCGGCAGCAGAGGTATGCCACTGCCCTCCTCGCCTTCGTGTTTGCGGCGACCTGGTTCATCAGCACCGCGATGGCCACGCATTTGCCGCGCATGCTGGAAGCCACGGGCGCCACGCTCGCAGCCGCCGTGGCCGTGGGTGCGCTCATCGGTCCGGCGCAGGTTGCGGGCCGCCTGCTGGAATTCGGTTTCTTGCGGCGGGTTCATCCCTTGTTGTCCGCGCGCCTGGCTGCGCTGGCGCATCCGGCGGGTGTTGCCCTGCTGCTGGGCGGCGGTCCGGTAATGGCGCCGGTGTTCGCCGTCCTGCATGGGGCGGGCAACGGCATCCTGACCATTGCCAAGGGGACCTTGCCGCTGGTGCTGTTCGGCCCCCAGGGCTATGGCGCGCGCCAGGGCTGGCTGATGATGCCGGCGCGGGTGGCGCAGGCGCTAGCGCCATTTCTTTTCGGGGTGGCGCTGGACCGCTGGGGGGTCAACGCGCTGTGGCTGTCCGGGGGCATAGGGCTTGGCGCCTTTGCCGCGCTATTGCTGCTGCGTGCGCGGGCGTCGGCCGATTGAAATCTGAGTGTCGTATGTATAGAGGTGTTGCATGAAGTTGATCCAGAATACCGTTGAGACCCGCATCGGCGCGGAGGTGGTCCGTGTCTGAAACCCTGGCCGATTTGCCCAACATTGATTCGTCGTTGTTCCATCGACCCGGCGAGGCCGGGCTGTTTCCTGCCGTGCGGGCCGCGCACGCGCCGCGGTTCCTGCTGCTGTACGGTTCGTTGCGCGAACGCTCCTATAGCCGCCTGGTGGCCGAGGAAGCCGCGCGCCTGTTGCAGGCGCTGGGCGGCGAAACCCGGCTGTTCAATCCTTCGGGACTGCCGCTGGTCGATGACGCCAGCGATGACCATCCCAAGGTGCGCGAGCTGCATGAGCTGGTCCAATGGGCCGAAGGCATGGTCTGGAGTTCGCCCGAGCGTCACGGCGCAATGACGGGATTGATGAAGACGCAGATCGACTGGATTCCGCTGTCGGTGGGCGCGGTGCGCCCGACCCAGGGCAAGACGTTGGCGGTGATGCAGGTGTCGGGCGGATCGCAGTCCTTCAACGCCGTGAACCAGATGCGGGTGCTGGGGCGCTGGATGCGCATGTTGACCATTCCCAATCAATCGTCGGTGGCCAAGGCCTACCAGGAATTCGACGAGGCGGGACGCATGAAGCCATCGCCCTACTACGATCGCGTGGTCGACGTCGTCGAGGAACTGATGAAGTTCACCCTGCTTACGCGGGATGCCTCGCCCTATTTGGTGGACCGCTATAGCGAGCGCAAGGAGGCGGCCGCCGATCTGTCGCGCCGGATGAAGCAGGCGTCCATCTAGGGGGATTCAAGTCGGGCGCGGGCCTGGGCTTTTAATCCGCGCCGTCTCCACCAGAGCCAGATCCCGCTGATGCCCAACGCGCCCAAGCCCAGGCCCAGCAGCGCGACCATGGCTTCTCCCGCAATTCCGCCCAGTTCTCCCGTATGCAGCGGATACAGCACGGAGTTGATCCGCGCGCCGGGATCGAGTTCGTTCCAGCGCTGTGCCGCCAATACGTGGCCGTCGCGCGGGTCGAGCCAGACGGTGGATCTGCCGTTTGGATGCGGATCGTCGGGCACGCGCATGCGTATGGCCAAGGGGCGGTCGATGCGCGGCGTGTACAGCAGGTAGCCGATCGCGCCGTCCGGAAATGCCGCTTGTGCGGTTGCGGCCAATTCGTCCAGGGAGCGCGGCGGGATGGCGTCCGCTGGCCGCGCCGGCAGCTTGGGCGCCACGACCGGGGGCTGGCCGCTGGCCAGCGTGATCCAGCCGCCTATCGGACGCCATGCCAGATAGGCGCCGCTGGCCATGCACACCGCCAACAGCAGCGCCAGGATGGCGCCGCCGTTGCGGTGCACGTCGAACCAGGCGCGCAGCGCGCCCTTGTTGAACGCCATGCGCAAGGACGGCGGCCATTTGCGCGGCCACCATGCGATCAGGCCCGACACCGCCAGGACCAGATAGGCCAGCGCGGTCCAGGCCAGCACGGCCTTGCCGGTGCGATCCAGCATCAGGGCGCTGTGCAGCTTGTAGACGATGGCGACCAGGCCCTCGTCTTCTCCCCTTCTGCCCTGCTCCCGGCCGCTGGCCGGATCGAGATAGACCGTGCCGTCCCAGGCGTCGGGCGCCCTCACCCTGACCTGCATGGTTTCGCCGGATTCGCGCGGCGGGCGGAAGGTGTAGGAGGCTTGCGGGCCGAACTCGGCGGCCAGGTTGCGGCGCATGGATTCGAACGATGCGGGCTGGCCGGCGCCTGCGTTGCCGGCCCGGAAGAGCTCCGGATGCAGCAGCTTGTCCAGCGGCCGCGCGGCCACGAGGAAGGCGCCGGTCAGTCCGGACAGGATCAGGATCCCGCCCAGGCCCAGCGCCACCCAGCGATGGCAGAGCAGCCAGATACGCCGGGGCATCAGTAGGCCAGGCGCGCCTGCAGGTAGACCATGCGCGGCGCGCCCACCATGCGGCCGCCGTTGGTGTCGACGTTGCGGGTGTAGTAGCGCCGGTCAAACAGGTTGTTCACGCCCACCGCCAGCTCGCTGCCCTTCCATTGGGGCAATTTGTAGCTGAGCTGCGTGTTCCAGACGCTGAAACCCGGTACGCGGCCGTTGGTCGCGGCGGCGTTCTCCTCTTCGGTGTTGGCGGTGTCCGAGTACTGGCCGCTCTGTGCCGTCGTGTAGAGGTTGAAAGTCCAGTTATTGCGCATGTAGCGTCCGCCCAGCGTGCCGGTCTGGCGCGAATAGAACGGCACGTCCCGGCCTTCGAATTCGCCGGATTTCTGGATGGCGCGCACGTAGGTGTAGTTGGCGTAGAGATTCAGGCCGGCGAGCGGGCCGGACTTGTCGAAGTCGTAGTCGATGGCGAATTCGACGCCGTTGTGGGTGGTGGCGCCCAGGTTGCGGAACACGGCCGGATTGGTTCCGGGTATCGACAGGATCTGGTTGTCGAACTTCAGGTTGAAGACCGTGAACTCGGTGTGGGTCTGTTCGCCCGAGTAGCGCAGGCCGGCTTCCAGGGTCTTGGCGACTTCCGGGCTGAGCGGATTGGAGGCCGACATCGAGTTCAGCTGCGTGTACTGCACCGCGCCGAACGAGGTGTTGTAGTTGGTATAGAGCGTCAACGCATCGTCGACCAGATAGGCGATGTTCAGCGAAGGCAGGCCGCGGCTGTTGCGCAGGTCGAACGGCGTGTCGTTGGCGGTGCCGCTGGGCTGGCGGTTGGTGCGGATGTGTTCATAGCGCACGCCGGGCGTGACGCGCCATTTGCCGTAGGCGATGCGGTCGTCCAGATAGATGGAGTGCGCTTCGGTCTTGTTGTCGAAGACCTGTGCGGCGCCGATGCGTTGGCCCGTGGCCAGGGATTCCGAATAGCGCCGGTCCTGGCCGGTTTCGTGGATGTAGCGGTAGCCGATGGTCACGTCGTGCGTGGTCGGCCCCCATTCCAGGCGCTGCGTGTAACGCGGCTCTATGCCCAGTACCTGGTTGTTGCGCGGCTGATAATCGTTGCGGCCCGTCGCGGTATTGATGAGCGAACTCTGGCGCGAGCTGTCGTAGTGATAGACCCGGGCCTCGAATTCCTGGGTGTCCGAGATCGAATTGAGGTATCCGATGTCGACCTGATCGCGCTGCCCTTTCCAGTAATCGGTGGGATGGGTGTTCTGGAATGGATCGTCGCGGTACTGCGCCACCGTCAGGCCGCCCGGCGTCATCGATTTGACGTCGTAATGGGCGAACTTGCCGTAGATTTCCGACGTCGGGGTCAGCTCGAAGCGCCATTTCAGCGCCACGTCGTTGTAGCGGTCATGGCTGGCATCGCGCCATTGTTCGCCGTCCATGCCGGAGTACATCAGCGCCACGCCCAGCCCGTTTTCGAACTGCGTGCCCAGGAAGCCGGTGTACTGGGTATTGGTGCCGCCCTGGCTGAAGATGTTGTAGCGGGCGGAGGCCTCGGCGGTGAGTCCGCTGCCAGTCGGAATCGAGCGGGTCTTGAAGTTGATTACGCCGCCCACGTTCTGCGGGCCATAGCGCACCGCCCCGCCGCCCCGCACCACGTCGATGGCTTCGATGTTGCCCAGGCTGGTCGGCGACATCACCAGGTTCGGCTGGCCATAAGGGGCCATGGCCATGGGGATGCCGTCCAGCAGCATGGTGGTGCGGAATGAATTGCGCGGGTTCAGGCCGCGGATGCCGACGTGCAGGCCGACCGAGCTGCCGCTGGCGCTGGTGCTGCCGCTGATCTGCACACCTGGCACGCGCCGCAGCACGTCGGCCACGCTGGTGGCGCCGCTGTTCTGGATCTCGTCGCGCTTGACCAGCGTGCGGGCGCCGCCAAAGGTCTGCACGCTGTTTTCCAGGCCGGTGCCCAGCCAGTCGCCGCTGACCTGGATCGATTCCAGCGTGTTGGCGTTGCCGGCAGGCACGGCCTTGGCCGCAGGGGCTGGCGCGCGCACCACGTATCCCTGGCCGCCCTGCTCCTCCGCGGCGAGGCCGGTGCCGGCCAGCAGCCTGGCCAGCCCCGATTCCACGCCATAGCTGCCGTCCAGGCCCTGCGTCCTCAGTCCGCGCGTGTCCTCGGGCCGGAAGGAAACGGTGATGCCGCCCGCCTTGGCGAAGGCGGAAAGCGCCTGGTCCAGGGGACCTGCCGGAATGCGATAGTCGTGCGTCGCGGCCGGGGCCGAGCTTTGGGCCGCGGCGGGCGGCGCGGCGGCGAAGGCGGCGGCCAGGCTCAGTGTCAATCCGGCCAAGCGCAGGACGCGGGGTTGGGTTTTGTCTACGACTGCCACTTGGTCACATCCCTACAGGTCATCAATGCGCGGTATGCCGGATGAACGCGGGGAAAAGGGACAAGGGCGTAGCGGCAAAGTTGTAAGCAAGTGAAACCAGGCGGCTTTCAGCGCGTCAGGGTGACCCAGTAGGCGGTACGCGTGACGACGCGCAGATCCAGGGTCTTGGCCACGACGGCAAGTAGCGCGTCGGTGTCTTGCAGGCGGAATACGCCAGATACCCGCAGGCCGCCCACCGCCGGGTCGCAGCGCAATACGCCGCGCCGGTAGCGCGAGACCTCGGCCAGCAAGGCGTCCAGGCGCATGTTGTCGGCTTCGAGGACGCCGCGCGTCCATCCGGGCGCGTCTGACCTGGCCTGTGCGTTCGGCAGAAAGGCATTGGCGGTGAAGCGCACCGACTCGCCGGCATTGAAGATCCGCTCCGGACTGCCATTCCGGAGGGTGACGGCGACGCGATGTTCCAGCACGGTCAGCTCGGTCTGGACGTCGCCATCGTCCAGTTGCCGGACGACAAACCGGGTGCCCAAGGCGCGCAAGCGGCCCTGGGGAGTCTCCACGATGAAGGGCCGCGCCCTGCCCGCCGGGTCGGCGGCCGTGCGCACATAGATTTCGCCGCCGCGCAGGTGCAGCAGGCGCATTTCGTCGGAGTAGCCCACCTCCATGGCCGTATCGGTATTCAGATGGACCTGGCTGCCGTCGGCCAGCCGCAGGTCCTGGTTTTCGCCCACCGCCGTGCGATAGGCGCCTGCCGGCTCCGCATACAGGCGGTAGGTCAGCAAGGCGGCGGGCGCGGCAACCCCCAGGACCGCAAGCGTACGCAGCACGGCGCGCCGGCTGACCTGCGACGGGCGCGTCAAGAGCGGCACGCCCACGGAGGCCGGCACCGTGTCGAACTGCTGCATCAGGCGCTGGGCGCGTTGCCAGGCAAGCTCGCGTTCAGGATGACCGTGACGCCAGCGCTCGAAGGCGGCGTGATCCGCCGGTCCGGCCTCGCCGGAATGCAGGCGCACGAGCCAGCGGGCGGCTTCCCGTATGACGGAGGCGTCTAGCGGTTTGGATTCGGCGGCGGCCATGGGTCAGGAATCCAGCATGGTCAGGCAGATTTCGAAGCCCTGGGCCATGTAGCGCTTCACCGTGCGGTCGCTCAAGCCGGTGCGGGCGGCGATTTCGACGTAGGTGAGCCCTTCCAGTTGCGACAGGACGAACACCTCGCGCGCCTGCGGCGCCAGATTGCCGAGCATGCGGTCCAACTGTTGCAGCGCTTGCTGCACGCCCAGCAGCATCTCGGGCGAGGCTTCCAATTCGGGTGGCAGCGCGGCCAAGGCCTCGAGCCAGGCGCGTTCCAGCGAGCGGCGGCGCCAGTGATCGTTGAGCAGCCCCCGCGCGATGGTGGTCAGATAGGCCCTGGGCTGGCGCAGCGTGCGGACTTCCTCGGGATGGCGCAGCACGCGCAGAAAGGTGTCGTGCGCGAAGTCCGCGGCCTCATCGCCATGGCCGAGGCGATGCCGCCACCATTGGCAGAGCCAGTCGTAGTGGTTTTCGCAGAGTAGCTGGAGCGGCTGTAGGGGCTTGGACATGCTCGAACGCCCCGATAGGCAGCGCGATGACACGGAATGGCGGCCTGGCCGGATTCAGCCCGGCGGCCAGCAGGGCTAAATGATACCAAGAACCGTTCGCAGTATCGAATCGCGCGGAGCCCTGCGGGGCGTTCAGAACGGCACCATCACCTTCAACGTGCCGCGATGGCTTTGTATGTGGGACGAAAAATCCCCGTCGTACTGCAACCGGAAGTCCAGGCCGCCCGCGTTGGATACCTGCAGGCCCGCGCCGATGCGGCCGATGACGTCGTCCATGGGCACCGAGGTCTCGAAGGCCCCCGAGCCTGCCGGCGCGCCCTGCAAGCGCGACTTGACCGTGTACTCATCCTTGGACAGGAACGACACGCCGCCATACATGTAGGGGCGCATGGTTGCGCCGTTCTTCAGCGCCACCTTGCCACCCAGTTCCAGCGTCGGCGACAGGGCCATGACGAATTCGTTGCTGCTTTCCACGTCCAGATGCAAGGCGTCGCGGGATTCGCTGTAGCCGGGCATGTGGGTGTAGGACGCGTCCACGTCCACATAGGGTTTCAGGTAAACGTGTTCCCCGGCGTAGGTGCGCGCGATGCGCAGGCGCAAGGCCGCGCCGTAGACGTCCAGGTCCGAGTCGGCCGTGCTTTGCATGCCGGGGATGCGGATGCTGCGGTTGATGTCGTACTGGCCGTAGCCGCCGCCCAGGGCCGCGGACAGGGTCCAGGGTCCGGTTTCGCGCTTGACCACCACGCCGGCATAGCCGCTGTCGCCCTTGCCGCTGACCCGTCCGTCGTCGCCGCTCAGATGGCTGTTTTGGTAGGCAACGGACCCGCCCAGGAACCAGCCCGGACTGACCTGGCGCTGGCCGCCGAACTGGTAGGTGACGCCATCGAACGAAAATCCGGAGACCCCGCCGTCGCCGTCCTGGTTGGTATTGATGCCGGACACCTGGCCCCACAGGCAATCCTGCTCGCCGGTCAGCGCGTCGCCGCCCTGGAATGCCGGGCACGACATCATGGCGCCGGTAAAGCGCGCCATGCTGGCCTGCATCTGCGCGGCAGGCGCCACGGTGACGCCGGCCGACAGGTCGGACAGCCGGTTCGAATAGGTGTCGGCGCTTTCGCGGGAGGCCATGTCCAGCGCCGCGAACAAGGACGCCATGGCGGCGTTGCCACCCAGGTTCCAGGCGCCCTGCAGATGATTCGCAACCGAGCGCTGATTGGCGGCCAATTGCATGGACGGCGCGGCGAAGTCGGCCTGCGTTGCGCGCACGCGCACGTTCTTGCCGTCCAGCCTGGCGTCGTAGTCGATCACCGGGCTGTCCTTGGCAACGGGGCTGCCTTGCACATCGCCTTGCAGCGTCGCCACGGTGACTTCGTGATCGGGCAGCAAGGTGATGGGCTGGACATTGACCTGGCCGTTCAGGCGGGTATCGCCCTGCACCACCATGCTCGGCGATTTGAGGTTGGCGAAGTCCACGTCCGCCTGCAGCAGGCCGCCGGCCTGCAGGTTGAAATTCCCCGTAACCGTGAGCGTGTCGAAGGCGCCGGACCTGCCTATGGCGACCAGCCCCGCGTTGTCGATGTTGGCCTGATAAAGCGTGGCGTCGCTCAGGGTGCCGCTGGCGGCGTTCCAGACGTTGCAGGCGATGCCGCCCGCGCCGCCGCCGCATTCGATGTTGCCCAGCACGGTCCCCGCATTGTTGACGGACAGGCTGGCGCCGGGGGCGCTGGCCAGGAAGCTCACGGTCTTGGCCTGCTGCAGGGCGGCGCCGTCATAGCGTACGGCGCTGCCGCCTGCGCCGGCGATGATCATGCCCGCCGAGCCCACGGTCAGCGTGTTCTGCTTGTCGCCCACGATCCAGACGCCATATGCGCCCGCGCCGGTGCCGCCGCTGACCGAACCGTCGACGGTGACCGCGACCTGGCCCGAACCTTGCGGACCGGCGCTTTGCGCAAAGATGCCGGTGGCGCCGGCGCCGGTGGCGGCGATGCTGCCGCTCTGCGTCAGCGTGACGTTCCCGCCGGATCCCGTGCTGCCCGCGCCTGCCGTGCTGCCGGCGAAGCCGCCGGCGGCATTGCCGCCCAGCCCGCCCCCGCCGCCGATGGATTGGGCGATCACGCCGAAGGCGTAGGCCCCCTGGGTCGTGATGTTGCTGGCGACATTGAGGTTAACCGCGCCGCCGTTGCCGTTGCCACCCGTCTGGCCGCTGCCTGGGGTCCAGCCGCCCGAGTCCAGCTGCAAGCCCTTGCTGGTGTCGCCCGCGATGCCTCCGCCGCCGCCGATGGACTGGGCGATCAGGCCATGGGAGCCCGCGCCGCTGGTGCTGATGTGGCTGCCGGCATTCAAGGTCAGGGTCACGGCGCCGCCGTCGCCCGCCGCGCCGCCGCGCCCGCCCAGCGACACGCCAGAAAGGTTGCTGGCGTCGCCCGCGCCGCCCAGCCCGCCGCCGCCGCCGATCGATTGGGCCAGCACGCCATAGGCGCGCGCGCCTTGCGTGGTGGCGGCGATGCCGGTGGCGACGTCGATGGCGCCGCCCGAGCCGGACAAGCCGCCGTTGCCGCCCACTGCGACGCTCATGGAATGGCTGTCCTGCTGCAGCTTGGAGCTGCTGTTGCCCGCGCCGGCCGTGCCGCCGCCGCCGCCGATCGATTGCATCGCCAGCGCAGGCGCATCGTCACCCGTGGTCTGGACATTCAGCCAGCTCCCGCTGCCGGAGGTCAGGATGTTGCCGCCGTTGCCGGCCACGCCGCCTGTGCCGCCAAACGAGGCGCCGACGGTGATGGTGCCTTGGGCCTGATCCGAGCCATCGCCGCCCTGCCCGCCGCCTCCGCCGATCGATTGCAGCAGCACGCCATAGGCGTTGTAGCCGGTGGTGGCGATGCTGTTGCCATGGTCGTCGTCGAAGAAGAAGCTCAGGACGCCGCCATTGCCGCCGGCGCCGCCGCTGCCGCCCACGCCGATGATCGCGTTGGCCTTGATCTTGCTGCCCGAGGCGCTGGACGATCCGCCCACGCCGCCGCCTCCGCCTATGGACTGGGCCACCAGGCCGTCGGCCCAGTCGCCGGCGGTGGCGATCTTGCCCGCGTAGTTCACGGTGACGTTGCCGCCATGGCCGCCCGTGCCGCCGGTGCCGCCCACGTCCACGCCGAATTGATAAGTGCTGTTTTCGTCGTCGAGCCGTTCCTTGTTGTCGCTGTGATTGCCGATGCGGTCCAGGATGGGATAGGACGAGGCGTCGGCGCCCAGCGATCCGCCCAGCCCGCCGCCGCCGCCGATCGATTGCAGCAGCACGCCATCGGCGTCGCCGCCTTCGGTGCGGATGGCGCCTTGCAATGTCGCATTGATGCTGCCGCCAGTGGCGCCGGAACCGCCGGTCGCGCCCAGGCCCACCTGCAGACGGGCTGACGGACGCTCTTCGGCGCTGCCAGCCACATTCAGCGTGCCGCCCTGCGAGGCCCCGCCGCCGCCGCCGATGGACTGCGCCACGATGCCGCGCGAACCCGAGCCCAGCGTGCGGATGGCGAAGTTGGGATTCAGCGTCACGTCCACATTGCCGCCGGTGCCGCCCGAGCCGCCGGTACCGCCCAGGGCCAGGGTCAGCTTGACGTTGGTGGGCCCGCCGTGGGTGTAGGCGTTGCTGCTGCCGACCCCGCCGTTGCCGCCGCCTCCGCCTATGGATTGCGCCAGCACGCCATTGGCGTAGTCGCCATAGGTCACGATGGTGGATGCCGGGGGGACGCGCACGCCAGGCGGGGTCAGCAACGACGGCGGCATGCCGACATAGGCGCCGTTGGCATCGCCCAGGCTCACGGCCACCGCGCCGCCGTTGCCGCCTGCCGAGCCGGAACCGCCCAGCGTCATGCCGGCCGACAGCGAGATCGTGGTCGCATCGCCGAGCACGGTGGACAGCACGGACGAATCGCCGCCATTGCCGCCCCCGCCGCCGATGGACTGCGCCATCACGGCGTGGGAGCCGTCGCCCAAGGTGGCGACCGTGGAACCGTTGCTGAGGTTGACCTGGGTGACGCACGCGCCATCCCCCGGCGGGCAGGCGCTGCCGCCCGCCCCGCCGCTGCCGCCCACCGCGGCTTCGAAATTGAACGCCAGGGACGCGCCCTCGCCGGTGGGTACCGCCACCACCAGGTCGCTGGCGCTGGAGCTGCCGCCATTGCCGCCGCCCCCGCCTATGGTCTGCGCCAGGATGCCGAAGGAATCGTTGGGCGCGTAGGTCGAGGGATCGATGTTCGGGCTGGCGTAGTCCATGCCCGTGGCGACGTGGGAGCCGCTCAGGTTCACGATGGAGGAATAGCCGGTGCCGCCCGAGCCGCCGCTGCCGCCCAACACCACCGCGGCATTGAAGCCCACCGTGACGTCGTAATAGCTGGCGTCGCCGCCGTTGCCGCCGCCTCCGCCTATGGATTGGGCCAGGATGCCGGCCGAATGGGCGCCGCCGGTGCTGATGTTGAGATTGCTGTAACCCACCTTGACCTCGGCGGCATTGCCGCCGGCGCCGCCGCTACCGCCCAATTGCAGCGCCGCGAAGGATGCCACGCTGGCGTTCTTGACGCTGCCGCCCGTGCCGCCGCCGCCGCCGATGCTTTGCGCGATGATGCCGGGTGCGTAGTTGCCGTGGGTGGTGAGGTTCGCGGTCGAGTACGTCAATGTGCCGTCGCAGCCGCCCTGGTTGCTCATGCAGACCGTGCCGCCGTTGCCGCCGCCGCTGGCGCTGCCGCCGATCGCCACCGATACGCCCACCGATGCGGTGAAGGTATCGCCGCCGTTGCCGCCGCCGCCGCCCACGGACTGGGCCAGCACGCCTGCGCCGAACTGGCCGGCGGTCTGGATCGAGCCCAGGTCCTGGATGATGACGTTGCCGCCCGCCCCGCCGCCCGCGCCGCCGCCGCCCACGCCCAGCACGCCGATACTGTCGCCGCCGCTGCCGCCGCCGCCGCCGATGGACTGGGCCACCAGGCCGATGGCGGCGTTGCCGGCCGTCGTGATGGAGCCGGTATTGCCGATCACCACCGTGCTGCCCGACGAGCCGGTGGCCCCGGCCGAGCTGCCGCCTACGCTGAGCAGGCCAGTGGCGCTGCCCGAGGCCCCGCCGCCGCCGCCGATGGACTGGCCTATCATGCCGTGCGAGTTGTAGCCCGAGGTGGCGATGGACCCCGTGTTGCTCAGGGTGACCTGGCCGGCCGCGCCGCCGCCCGCGCCGTCCCCGCCCAAGGAAACCAGTTCGGCCGTGTCCGCGCCGCCCGCCCCGCCGCTGCCGGCAATGGACTGGGCCAGCACGCCGTAGGCGTGGTTGCCGCCAGTGGTGACCGTGGCGCCTGTCGCCACATTGACCGCGCCAGCGTTGCCGCCATTGCCGCCATTGCCGCCCTGGCCACCCAACACCGACACGAAGTCGCTGCCCGTGCCGCCGCCGCCGCCGACCGACTGCGCCACGATGCCGGTGGAAAAATTGCCCGTCGTGCTGATGGCGCTGCCGCTGGCGGTGGAAATGTTGACGGCGCTGGCGTTGCCGCCAAACCCGCCGCCCCCGCCCTGCCCGGCCAGCTTGGTGCTGTCGGTGCCGTCGCCGCCCTGCCCGCCCAGGCTTTGCGCCGCCAGGCCGGGCAGGTTGTCGCCGCGGGTCGCGACGCTGCCGCCCTGATAGAGATTGATCGCCACGGCGCCGCCCGCGCCGCCATTGCCGCCGGAATGGTCCTTGTCCGGGCCTTTGCCGCCTTTGCCGCCGATGGCGCGGGCGGCGACGCCGGCGCCCTGCACGGTCGCGCCGGCCGCCGAACCGGCCACGTCCAGCAGCACCGAGCCGTTCACGTCCACGGTCACCTTCTGGGTCCAGCTGTCCGAGGTGCCGCCGCCATTGCCGCCGTTATCGCTGTTGTCGGTCGACGCGGTGCCGTCGCCGCCTATGCTTTGCGCGTAGATGCCAAAGACCGTGGCGCTGTCGAAGACCTGCCAATAGCTGTTGGCCTGGCCCTGGTGCGTCACTTGCACGGTGCCGCCGGTGCCCGCATTGCCGTTGTTGTAGCCGCCCATGCCGCCCACGGAATTCGCGTAGATGGCAGCTCCGTTGGCATAGGTGCGCAGCCGCGTGGCGCTGCTGCCCAGGTTGATGGCGCCGGTGTTGCTGACGGTGACCGTGCTGGCGTTGCCGCCATTGCCGCCCACCTGGTCGCCGTATTCCAGCGTCGGATCGTTCTGGTCGCCGCCGGCCCCGCCCAGGGCCCGCGCGTTGATGCCGTACAGGCCTTGGCGCGGCGTGGGCAGGGAACCGGACATCGTCAGGTTGCCGGAATTGGTTACGGTCACGTTCTGGCCCAGTCCGCCGTGTCCGCCGTTCGAGTCGTTGTTGTCGTTGGCGGGGTCGCCGATGCCGCCGGACGAGACTGCCATGATCAGGCTGTTGAAATTGCTGAGCGCCGTGCCGTTGAGCGCGATGTCGCCCGTGCTGGATACGGTAATGTGGCCGCCGTCTCCTGCCGTGCCTTCGTCCACGCCGTCGCCGCCGCGCGATATGGCCGTGACCACGCCCACCGGGTTCAGCCGGGTCTGGTTCTCGTCGGCGTTGTAGTTGCCCGAGGACGTGACCGACACGTCCGGTCCGTTCTGGCCGTTCTTTTCGTTGTCATGGTCTACGCCGCTGTCGCCCTCGCAGATGGCCTGGGCGCTTGGGTAGTTGCCGGACGGCACGTTCAGGGTGGGGCCGCCTGCGCATGCATAGCCGGCCTGTGCGCCGCCCGCTACGCTCCAGGCGCAGGCGCCCAGCGCGGACGCGATGGCCAGCCGCAACGTGTTCTGCCGCAGCAGGGGAAAAGGCAGACTGGGGCTGTGCGCCGGGCGTGATGTGGGCTTCATGGATGAGCGGATTCTTGTGATCCGAGCGCGGTTTACCCGGGTCGGCGGGCGCGCGCTCAGTAGTAACTGGCAAAGTTTCGCCACTAGAATCCGCAGGCAGCGCACCTCGCGCAACTTTTTTTCGACGAATCAGTGCTTTTTTTCGACGAAATCCGCAAAGAAAACCACACTGTTACCGCTTGCGCGGCCACAAATGTAAGTAAAAATTGAATGCGGCGTAGAGCCTTCGGCCGGCCGTGTCAGGGGCGCGCTGGCGTCCGCCTGGCGCCGTCCGAAGATGCCAGCAGCATCTGCCCTTTGGGTGTCAGGACAACCACCGGTTCGACATCCGCGCGGCGGGGAACGTCCACCAGCCCGTTGGCGGTCGCGTCTTCCCAGGCGGACAGGCGCGGACACGAACTGCGCCAGGCGTCCATGGTCTGCGCATAGGTGCGCGGCCGTTCGGCGATCCAGGCCAGGAATTGCAGCAGGTTGCCGAGCTGGGACGTGCCGGCCTGCAACATGGAACTATCGTCATCTGTCTTCATCGCCATGCACTCCCAACCTGGATGTAAAAGGCGTTCTGGTCCTTGCTGTGGGCGATGTCTATCCCCACCGCCAATCCCAGCTTGGCGGCTATCAGATACCGGAAGCCTGTGCCGATGCTGACGACATTGGTGGAATCGGCAAAGGATTTCCAGTTTCCGTAGGCCTTGCCCACGCCGCTGAACCCCAGTATGGACCAGCGCGGG
The DNA here is from genome assembly GCF_902859735.1 of Achromobacter aegrifaciens. Taxonomy (GTDB): domain Bacteria; phylum Pseudomonadota; class Gammaproteobacteria; order Burkholderiales; family Burkholderiaceae_B; genus Achromobacter; species Achromobacter aegrifaciens. Next base: position 482,095 of record NZ_CADIJY010000002.1, read on the forward strand.
GTGGCGTCCCAGCGCAATTCTGTTTCGAAGGTCAGCGCGTCGCGGTCCTGGTAGCGGCCCCGCGCCACGCCGCGCAGGTCGACGTAAGGCTGGGCGTAGAACGGCACCGTGCCGCGCGTGAACTGGCCGTCGCCGCGCAGGCCCAGGGTCCAGCGCGGGGCCAGCGGCAGCCAGGTGTAGCCGCGCGTGCGGTAGCTTTCGAAGGCCTGGTCGCTGCCCAGCCAGCTGCGCGAAAACTGGGCCTCCAACTCGGCATAGCTGCCCCGGTTGGGATAGAACATATTGTCGCGCGTGTCGTAGTCCACCACCACGCCGGCCTTGCCGATGCGGCCGGCCAATTCGGCCTTGGACAGTTCGCCAGCCTGGCTGCCGGTGAACCGGGTGTTCGAGCGGAAATAGGTATAGCGCGGACCGACGTACCAGGGCGTGTCGCCCACCCGGGCCAGGACCTGCTGCATCAGGAAGGTGCCCTTCACCTCGTAGCTGCGTCCGTGGCTGGAGGCGCCGTAGTACTCCAGGTTTGCGCGTCCCTGGGCCAGCGCGCCCAGGTAGCGGTAGCGGTCGGCGTCCCAGCTGCGGAAATGGAACAGCGCGCCGCCGCGCGTGCCGTTTTCGGTGGCCATGGCGCCAATGCCGGTGACATTGGGCGGCGCCTTGCTTTTGCCTTCCGGCTGGCCCTGGGAGGCGGCCTCACCCGCCGGTTCGGAGAAGTACAGCAGCATCACGCCGCCGCCATAGCCCACTGCGGGCTCGGTGATGATCACGGGTACCGGTAGCGCGCCGTTCTGGCGCAACAGGAAGTCGCCCATGTCCAGGCCGCCGCCGTCCGCGTCCACGTCGGCGTCCGCTTGCGCCAACGCCGCGCCCATGAAAGCCGGGCCCGTGCACAGCAGGATCAGGATCTGCCTGGCCAGTCGCGGCCAGGTGACCGGATGGCCCCGGGGTGCCGCGCCGCCCTTGGCGGGCAAGGCCCCGCTGGAGGCGCTGTCTCGGGCGTGTCTGCATTCCTGGCGCACGGAGTCCTTCCCCGTTGTAGTGCCGCAGTCCGGCGATGTCGGGCGGCTCGCAAGAATGAGACTGGAGCCGCGCGTTCAGTCGTGCACCGCCGATGATGACACGGCGCCGGATCTTGCGCACTACTTCCGCCACCGCTGCCTAGACCGCGAGCCTGCGCATCGTCAGCGCGACGACCGCCGTGGCGACTAGCTGCATGCCGGCCACGACGTACAGGCCGGCGGCCACGCCGCCCGTCCATTCCTTGAGCCAGCCCATCATGAACGGCGTGGCGAAGCCGGCCAGGTTGCCGACCGAATTGATGAAGGCGATGCCGCCCGCCGCGGCGGTGCCGGTCAGGAATGCCGCCGGAATGGCCCAGAAGACGGGGAACGCCCCCAGCACGCCGATGGCGGCGATGCTCAAGGCGCCCATCGCCAGCACGGGGCTGCCGATGTAGGCGCCGGTCAAGGACAGGCCGACCGCGCCGACCAGGGTGGCGCCGGCGCAATGCAAGCGGCGTTCGCGGGTGGAGTCGGAATGGGCGCCGTTGATCACCATCGCGGCCGTGCCCAGGATGAACGGGATGGCCGACAACAGGCCTATGTTCAGCGCGCCTTGCACGCCCAGCTCGCGCACGATGGAAGGCATCCAGAACGCCAGCGTCGCATTGCCGCCGACGATGCAGAAGTACGCCGCGGTGCACAGCCACAAGGCAGGCAGGCGCAGAGCGTGGGCGAAGCTGGCGTGTTTGCCGGGGTCCAGGCGTTCACTGTCCAGCTCGGCCGTCAGCGCGGCCTTTTCCGCCGCGCTGAGCCAGCGCGCCTGCTGGGGGCGGTCCGGCAGATAGGCCAGCACCACCAGTCCGGCGATCACCGAAGGAATGCCTTCCAGCACGAACAGCCATTGCCAGTTGCGCAGCGGCGCCACCCCGTCCATGCCGCTCATGATGAGTCCGGCTATCGGCCCGCCGACGATGCCGGCGATGCCGAACGACGTCATGAACCAGCCATTGATGCGCCCTCGCCTGCCTGCCGGTATCCAGTACGTCAAATAAAGCATGACGCCGGGGAAGAAGCCCGCTTCGAAGGCGCCCAGCAGAAAGCGCAGGACATAGAAGGAGGTGGGCGTGGTCACGAACGCCATCGCCATCGAGGTCAGGCCCCACAGGATCGTGATGCGGGCCAGCGTCTTGCGCGCGCCGATGCGTTGCAGCAGCAGGTTGCTGGGCACTTCGAAGATGAAGTAGCCGATGAAGAAGATGCCCGCCCCCAGGCCGTACACCGCTTCGCTGAAGCGCAGGTCCTGCAGCATCTGCAGCTTGGCGAAGCCCACGTTGACGCGGTCGATCCACGCCAGCAGGAACAGGAAGATCAGGAAGGGAATGAGGCGCCAGGCGACCTTGCGGTGCATCTGGCCAGGGTCGGCGGCCGGCGCGGCGCCGTGTGCCGGCGCGGACAGGGGTTGCGGTGAAACAGCATCCATAGCGGGTTCCTCGGTGGAGCGGATCAGGGGAGCGCCCTAGCCCGCCGATACCGGGGCAAGGTTACGCGAGCAGATGTTTTTGTCTGCTATAAATATATTTTGCCATTATGAAAAAATACAATAATCAGGATTAACCCGCGGTGGCCGCCGCGGGGCGAGGTCCGCCGCCGCGTCTTCAGGCCAACAGGTTCTTGGGCAGCGCGGCGATGAAGGACGCGAAGCTGGTGGCGCCCTGCCCGGGGCTCATGTGCTGCGTCATGACCGCGGCCGCGCGCGCCGGGTCCTGCGCCTGGATGGCTTCGAGCAGTTGGCCATGCTGTTCCCATGACGAGGCCAGGCGGCCGAAAGCGGAAAAGGCGTGCAGCCGGTAGGCGCCGGTGCGCGACCGCATGCGCAGGATCTCCTGGCGCAGATAGGGATTGCGGGCGCCCAGGTACAGGGCATCGTGGAAGCGCCGGTTGTGTTCCTGCCAGGCGTCGGTGTCCTCGCGCCGCACCACGGCCGCGGCGCGTTCATGGATGGCTGCCAGCTCGTCGCGTTCGGCGGGCGTCATGCGTTCGCAGGCCAGGCGCGCGCCTATGCCTTCCAGCTCCGCCAGCAGCTCCCACATCGCCAGCAACTGGGCCACGTCCATCTTCGCCACCACCATGCCGCCACGCGGCAGGCTGGCCACCAGCCCTTGCGCCTGCAACTGCAGCAGCGCCTCGCGCACCGGCGTGCGGGAGACGTCGTAGGTCTGCATCAGCATCTGTTCATCGACCGGATCTCCCGGCAGCAGGCTGCCATCGCGGATGGACTCTTCGACTGACAGGCGGATGCGCTCAGCGGCTTTCATGGCGGACTCCGGTGTAGGGGGTAAGAAAATTCACGCTAGGCATAGTATTTTCTTGACTTCTATAAATATATTTATGAGACTAGACTTTTATTTTAACGAGCAAAACGCGGCAGGAGGTAATGAGCATGGAAGACTCGCCCAAGCAGGAATGGCAGGCCTGGGTCGCCCTGGCCTGCAAGACGCATGGCCTGGCGGTACCAGTGGAGACGCAAGCGGCGGTCGCACGCACGCTTTTGCGCCTTGCCGCCGTGCAGGCCGAGATCGACGGCTGCGGGGACGACGATGCCTGATTCTCTGCTGCATCTTTCCGTGGCCGACATGCGTCGAAACTACGCCCAGGCCGCGCCCGGCGCACGCGTGGCATTGGTCTCGACCCAGGCTGCGGCGTTCCAGCGCCGGGCGGCCGACCTGCTCTGCGCCACGCGCACCTATCAACCCTCTGGGCTGACCGTGCGTCCTGGCGGCCTGCTTGAAGGCGTGGCCTTGGCGCACAAGGATGCCTTCCAGACCGGCATGCACGCCCCGGGGCGCGGGCGGCCGTTGCGCGACGAAGCCCCAGGGCCGATGGCCACGGCGCTGCGCCGCTTGCAGGAACACGGCGCGCTGAACCTGGGCGCGCTGGCGATGGCCGAGCATGCCTGCGGCGCGACGGCCGAGAACCCCCACGGCGCGCCGCTGGCCAATCCGCTGGACGCCGCCGCCGCGGTGGGCGGATCGTCCAGCGGTTGTGCGGTCGCGGTGGCGGCAGGCCTGGTCCCCGCGACGCTGGGCACCGATACGGCCGGCTCTGTGCGCATGCCGGCCGCGACCTGCGGCCTGGTGGGACTCAAGCCGACTCCGGGGGCGATCCCGGCCGACGGCGTGGCGGCCTTGGCGCCTACCTTGGACACGGTGGGCGTGATGGGCCGCAGCGCGCTGGATGCGGCCTGCGTCTACGCCGCGTTGCTGCCAACGCCGCCAACCGCGTCCGCGTTGCCCGCGGACATGGCGCTGATCGAACGGGAACTATCCAGGCCGCGGCGTTGGAGGCTGGCCTCGACGCTGGCGACTGCCGGAGCGCGCGCCGACGTGGCCGAGACGATGGCGCGATTCGAACGCGGCCTGCCCGATCCGCAACGCATCGGCTTGCGCCCCGCGCCCGACCTGGACCGCTTGAACCGTCTGGCGCAGATCGTGCTTCATGCCGAAGCCGCCGCCACGCTCGCGGGCAGCGTGCGCCGTGAATTGGCCTCGCTGGCGCCGGCCACCCAGGCCATCGCGCTGCCGGGCTGGGCCATGCCGGCGGTCTGGTATCGCCATGCCTTGTCGCAGATCGCGCCACTGCGCGCGGCCTTCCTTGCCACCTGTCTGGCCGACGCCGATCTATTACTGACGCCCTGCCTGCAGCAAGGCGTGCCGGACCGCGCCGCGGTCACCACCAGCAGCCCCGATTTCGATCCCCGCGCCCTCGGCGCGCTGCACCGCCATCACGCCTACCTCAACTACCTGGGGCTGCCGGCGCTGGTCCTGCCCGTCGGCATCGATGCGCAAGGCCGCCCTGTCTGCGTGCAAGCGGTCGGCGCGCCCGGCAGCGAAGCCCTGCTGCTGGCCTTCGCGCATCAGTACGCCCTGCCCTTTTCCGCCATTCTGCAACGCTAATCCACGGACTCATCATGGCCAGAATCAATGCCTCCCCCACCCTGGCGCGCTTTCGCGTGCTGGACCTCTCGCGCGTGCGCGCAGGCCCGACCTGCGTGCGCATCCTGGCCGACTTCGGCGCGGACGTGATCCGCATCGAACCGCCGGCCGGGATCGATCCCAATGAAGCCATGTTCGCCGCGGACCGTACTGGCGGCGACTTCCAGAACCTGAACCGCAACAAGCGGTCGATGACGCTGAACCTGAAGAAGCCCGAAGGCCTGGCCGTCTTCAAGCAGTTGGTGGCCACTGCCGACGTGGTGGTGGAAAACTGGCGGCCCGACGTCAAGGCGCGCCTTGGGGTGGACTACGACGCCCTGCGCGCCATCAATCCCCGCATCATCCTGGCCAGCATCTCCGGCTTTGGCCAGGACGGTCCCTATGCGGACCGACCGGGTTTTGACCAGATCATCCAGGGCATGGGCGGGCTCATGTCGGTCACGGGCTTTGCCGGCGGCGGTCCGCTGCGCGCGGGACTCGCGGTCGCAGATTGCGGCACCGGCATCTATGCCGCGGTCGGCGTCCTGCTGGCCCTGCTGGAGCGCGAACACTCCGGCGTGGGCCAATGGGTCCACAGTTCCCTGCTGCACACGCAGATCGCGCTGATGGACTTCCAGGCTGCGCGCTATCTGAACGACGGCGACACGCCGGTGCAGGCAGGCAATGACCATCCGACCAGCAGCCCGATGGGGCTGTTCGAGGCCAGCGACGGCGCGTTCAACCTGGGCGCGTCCGGCGAAGGCAACTGGCGCCGCCTGTGCGAGTGCCTGGATGCGCCGCAATGGCTGGAAGACCCGCGCTACGCGACCGAGAAGTTGCGCGTGGCGAACCGCGGTGCGCTCAATGAATCCCTGGCGCAGCGCTTTAGCCAACAGAGCGTCGCGCACTGGGTTGGCCTGCTGAACCGCGCCGGGGTGCCTGCAGGCCCGGTCTACAGCATTCCGCAGGTGTTCGAGGACGAACAGGTGCGCCACCTGGGCGTGGCGCAGCCGGTTGCCGACGATGCCGGACACCAGTACCGGCTGATCTCGCAGCCCGTGGCCTTGACGCGCACGCCCGCCCAGATCAGGCGGCCCGCGCCAGGCTGGGGCGAGCACACCCGCGAAATGCTCGCGGAGATGGGCTATGCCGCGGACGACATCGAGCGCCTGTATGAAGAGGGCGTGGTATGAGCGGCGGCCAGATCCAGGTGGATTTCCAGGACGGCATTGCAACCCTGACGGTCTGCCATCCCGAACGGCGCAACGCAATGACGCTGGACATGTGGCTGCAGTTGGCCGCAGCGCTGCGTGAACTCGACGGCGCCGCAGTCCGGGTGCTGGCGCTGACCGGCGCCGGTACCCGGGCCTTCGTGTCCGGGGCCGACATCAGCGAGTTCGACCAGGCCCGCGACGGCGCGGCCGCGGTCGCCCGGTACAACCAGGCGGTGGCGGATGCGCAGCAATTGCTGGCGGACTTCGCGGCGCCCACCGTCGCGCTGATACAAGGCGCCTGCATGGGCGGCGGCATCGGCCTGGCGCTGGCCTGCGACCTGCGCTATGCCAGCGCCAGCGCCCGCTTCCGCATGCCGGCCGCAAGATTGGGGCTGGGCTACTCCTATGCCGACATGCGCAGGCTGGCGGGCGTGGTGGGCGCGGCGTCCGCCTTCGACCTGTTCTATACCGCCCGCATCCTTGACGCCGAGCAGGCCGAACGCCGCGGCCTGGTCCACGAACGGTACGCCGACGACGATTTCGTCCGCCAGTCGCAGGCCCGGGTGCGCGCCATCGCCGCCAATGCGCCCCTCTCCCTGCGCGCGGCAAAGGCGGCCATACTGGCGACCATGAATCCGCCCGCGCCCGCGCAGCTCGATGCGATCGACGCCCTGGTGGCCCGGTGCTTCGCCAGCGAGGACTACGCCGAAGGCCGGCGGGCATTCGCCGAAAAACGCGACCCGGTCTTCCTTGGCCGCTGAGCCGTCTTTGAACCATGAGCAAGATGCCATGAACAATCCACGCATTCCTTTCATGCTTTCCAGCCAGCGCCCGCCCCTGGCGGCGCTGGACGGCCGGGCCATCCTGGTGCACCTGGTCGTCAATGTGGAGCACTGGCCGTTCGATCAGCCCATGCCCCGCACCCTGCTGACCGCGCCGCACGGGCGCGAGACGGTGCCGGACGTGCCCAACTACAGCTGGGCCGAATATGGCCTGCGCTGCGGGCTGCCGCGGATCATCGACGCCATCCGCGGCCGCGGCCTGCCTGCCTCGGCCAGCCTGAACGCCTCCGTCATCGATGCCTACCCCGAGGCGGCCCAGGCGCTGCTGGAGGCCGGCTGGGAATTCATCGGCCACGGCATCCACCAGCGCGCTTTGTCGCAAGAGGACGGCGACGGCCAGGCGCGCACCATCGCCGCGGCGCTGGACCGGATCGAGCGCTTCAGCGGCCGCCGGCCGCGCGGCTGGCTCTCGCCGGGCCTGCGCGAAACGCTGGACACGCCGGATCTCCTGGCCCAGGCCGGCATCGACTACCTGTTCGACTGGTGCCTGGACGATCTGCCCAACTGGATGCGGACCGCCGGCAGGCCCTTGCTGGCCTTGCCGTACGCGCTGGAACTGAACGACTCGGTCATCCACGCCGTGGAAAAGCATGCCACCGGGGAATTCAGCCGGCGCCTGGAGCGGACGCTGGACCTGTATGCCGACGAGGCCCGGACCGCGGGCCGTCCGCGCGTCCTCACGCTGGGACTGCATCCCCATCTGATGGGCGTGCCGCACCGCTACGCCGACCTGCTCACCATGCTGGACCTGCTGCAAAAGCACCCGATGACCGCCTTCGTCACCGGCGCCGCGATGTATGACTGGTACGCCGCCCAGGTTCCCGTCCAGCCCGACGGAGCCGCCGCATGAACGCCATCGATACCCTGGTCGCGCATTTGCTGCGCACCCAATACGAGCACCTGCCCGCAGCGGCGGTGGAAGCGGCCAAGACCTTCATCCTGGATGCGGTTGGCGTCGGGCTATCCGGCTCGCGCCATCCCCGCATGCCCTCGCTACGCCAGGCGGCCCAGGCCCTGGGCCAAGGCGCGGAAGCGACCGTCTGGGGCAGCGGCGAGCGGCTGCCGCTGGCCAGCGCGGTCATGCTGAACGCATATCAAGTGTTCAACCAGGAGTTCGACGCGATCCACGACCGGGCCGTGGTGCACGCGTTTGCCTGCATCGTGCCGGCGGCGCTGGGCTATGCCGAACGCGAAGGCGGCGTCGATGGTCCCCGATTGATCACCGCGGTCGCCGCCGGATTGGACTTCGCCATCTATGTCGCGCTGGCCCAGCGCGCGCCCATGCGTTTTTTCCGGCCGGCCATGTGCGGCGGCCTGGGCGCGACGGCCACGCTGTGCAAGCTTGGCGGGTTGGATGAGAGCGCCACGCGCGATGCGCTGGGGCTGGCGTACAGTCATCTCTCCGGCACCATGCAGGCGCATATCGAAGGCTCGCCCGCGGTCGGCCTGCAGGTCGGCCTGAACGCCAGGGCGGCGGTTACGGCCTTCGAGCTGGCGCGCGCGGGCTTTCCCGGTCCGCGCGACATCCTGGAAGGCCCTTATGGCTACTTCGCGCTGTATGACGCCGGCCAGGCCGACTGGGACGCGGTTCGCGCGGACGTGGGCCGGGTGTTCCAGATCACCCGCATGAGCCACAAGCCCTACCCGACCGGCCGGGCCACCCATAGCGGCATCGGCGCCGTGCTGGACCTCATGCGCGCCCATGCGCTGCAGCCCGGGGACGTGGACCGGATCACGGTCCGCGCGTCGTCGCTGATCGTGCGCCTGGTGGGACGGCCGGCCCATCCGGGCATGGATTCCGCCACGGCCCGGCTCTGCATGGGCTATGCCATCGCTACTGCCCTGCTGCGCGGCCGGGTCGGCATACCCGACTTCGATCCCGACGCGCTGGTCGAGGCCAGGACTTTCGAACTGGCCGCCCGTGTCCAGGTGCTGGATGACGGCAATCCGGACCCCAACGCCATGAGCCCCCAGCGCGTGGAATTGCGGCTGAAGGACGGCCGCGAATTCGCGGTCGACATGCCGGCCTTTCCCGGCAGTCCGGAACGCCCCTTGGGCGTGGCGGAACAGGACGCCAAGTTCGAAGCCTGCTGCGCGTCCGTGCAGCCGCCGCTGCCCGCCGGCCAGACACGGGAGCTGGCGCGACGGCTGCGCGGACTGGAGGCCGAACAGGACCTGCGCGGCATCATTCGTCTGCTGACAACCGGGCGTTAGTCCTGACGGCGTGTTCCGGACTGGGCGCGTCAGTACTTGAAGCTCACGCGCGCCCAGACCGTGCGGCCCGGCTCATTGACTGCGGTGTTGGCGGCATAGCCGAAACCCGCATTCCCCGCCAGGTTCAAGTGTTCGCTGTAGGTTTTGTTGAACAGATTGTCCACGCCCAGCGACAGGCGGACCTGCTTGTTGACCGCATAGCCGCCGTTGACGGAGAAAACGCCGAAGCCAGCGCTCGGGCCGAAGTCCTTGCCGACTACGTTGCCCTCATTCAAGGCGTAGCGTTTTTGCGCGGCCACGATGCGCCACAGCGCCCCGGCCGACCAGGTGCCGTCATCGTAGGCGGCGCTGAGCCTGGCCTCCAGCGGCGGCATCTGCGGCAGCGCCCTGCCGTCGCTGCGGTTCTCGCCCCAGGCATACGCGAGCGTCGCGCCCAGTTTCCACGCGGACGCGGGCTTGTATGAGACGCCGAGTTCGCCGCCTGCAATGCGTGCGTCGACATTGCTGGCCTGCGACGCCGGACCCATCATGCCGCCCGAGGTGTAGCTGAACAGGATGAAGTCATTGACGTAACCGGCGTAGCCTGAGAACCAGGCGTCCAGCGCTTCGGTTTTGTACTGGGCGCCGAAATCCAGCTGGGTGGTTTTCTCGGGCTTCACGCCCTGGAAGGCGTTGACGGACCCGGCAGGCCCCTGGTCCGGAGAGAACAGCTCCCAGTAATCGGGGAAGCGCTCGACGTGGCCCAGGCCCACATAGACCGTGGCCGGCAGCGAGGCCAGATCCTGCTCATAGCGCAGGAAGCCGCTGGGCAGCGTGTCCTTGCGGCGCTCATCCGCTGTGGGATTGGGCATGGGCATCATCATCGAGCCCGTGTCCTGGCGGAAGTCCTTGGCCGAAGCCCAGTCGACCCGTGCGCCGCCGATGACGCGGCTGTCCGGCGCGACGCGCCAGGTCAGTTCGCCGAACAGTCCGGTGTTGGAAAAGTCGGCGTCCTTGACCCAGCTCTGGCTGCTGTACGGCACGGTATCGGTGCCGCTGCGGGAGCGATGGCGGCTCTGCTGGAAATCCAGGCCGGTGACCAGACTGATATCCGGCGTCAGTTCCCAGGTGCCGGCGTAGCGGCCGCCCCAGGTCGCGCGGTCCACGTCGGCCGCCATGGCCATGGGCATGGCGCTCATGGGGTCCGGCGCGCGCAGCGTGTAGTTATCCATCACGTGATCGGCGTAGTTGTAGTACAGCTGCGCCTCGACCTTGCTCAGCACGGGTCCCAGGTTGCGCTTCTCGAAGCGCAGGCCGAAGCTCTCGCGCTTGAACTGAGAGCCGTCCATGCCGCGGCCGGCATAGCGTGCTTCGCCATCGCCCGTGCCCGCGGTCAGTTCGTACAGCGTGTCGGCGTCGGGCGTGAAACCCAGGGTCAGGTCGGCGTTCCACTTGTCCCAGCGCGAAGGCACGGTGTTGCCGTCGCCGTCCTTGTAGTCCTGGGAGTGGGAATGGTTGGCGGTGATGCGCGTGTAGACCTTGTCGTTGCCCACGGTCAGGTCGGCGGCCTGGTCGTTGCGGCCGAACGAGCCGCCCGTCAGGCTGCCGTCGAATCGCACGCCGGCTGCGGTGAAACGGGGCGTGTCGCGGTCGAACTTGACCGTCCCGGCCGACGCGCCGGGTCCCCACAGCACGGTCTGCGGTCCCTTGATGACCGTGAGCTGGTCGAAGTTCTCGGGCGAGATATAGGAACTGGGCGCGTCCATGCGCGCAGGGCACGCGCCCGGCATGGAGGTGCCATTGGTCAGCAGATTCAAGCGCGAGCCGAACATGCCGCGCAGCACGGGATCGCCGTTGGTGCCGCCATTGCGGATGGCCGAGAAGCCGGGAATCGTCTTCAGATAGTCGGTCCCGTCGCTGGCCGGCAGCGGCTGGCGCGGGATCTTGGGATCCGTGGTGAAGGTCAAGGGCGCGCTGGGTTCCACGCCCGTGATGACCACGGGATCGGTGGTGTAGACGTCGGGCGTGTCGGCGGCTTGGGGCCAAGCGGGAAATGAGGCGGCCACTGCGGCGGCCAGGCAACTCGCGCGCAGGAATTCTTGGTTTGTGGTCATGTCTGGTGTCTGTCGATCGGGAACGTGCGGTGGCAGGCGCGGACGGGCGGCGCGGCCGCCTGCCTTTAAGAAAGGCGTGGCAGGAGCGCGCTGTCTGCGCATGGGCGTGACGAAGTGGGGGCCCTCCCCGCGCGGCGCAAAAGGACCTTGGCCCGCTGCGTGCGGACGACGCTGGCGCAACCGCTCAGGCCCGCGGGTTGGCGAGCTGCGCGGATGGCATGTCGTGGAAGTCTGGGGAGAGGGTCAGGCGGATGGCGGCGGCGCGCGCGACCGTTGCGGCAGCCGGGTCAAGGCGCTTGCAACGTGGGGTTCGGCGGCGGGGGGATGGACTGCGGGGGCTGCGGCTGGCAGGAGCCAGGCCAGCAGCACGATTTCGGGCGGCAGCGCGTCGCTCAGCATGGCGCAGCCTGCGCTGCAGCAGTGCGGCAAGGCGCCGCTGTGCTGCTGCGCGCCCTGCTTTTGCCCATCGGCATCCAGCGTCACCACGCGTGGGCCGCTGGCCGTGCAGACGATGGTGGTGACACCGGGCTTGCCCGTTCCGATGCCCGAGGCCGCCAGCGCCGAAGACGCGATCAGCGCCTGGAAGACGAACAGGGCCATCGCGACCAGCGCGACCCAACGTCTACGGGCATAGGCAGATGCATGCATTCGGCGGTTCCTTATCGGCGCAGATGCTATCACGCAGGGCGGAGCAGATCCCGCGCATGGATGGCAACGCGCAGCCAATTCGGATTGCCGTCTGATGTAGATCAGACAATGCCGCCGCTTCGTGCGCGTCGCCGCCAAGCTTGGCGCAGGCAGGTGATCGGGCTACCCTGTAGCCGGCAGCCCGTAGTGGCGACTTGGCTTTTCAACCATAGAAAGTAGAGGATGCGGATGTCCCGTTGGACTTTTTACACAGCCCCTGGCACCTGTGCGCTGGCGACGCATATCGCGCTCCATGAAGCGGGCGCCGACTTCGACCTGGTCAAGCTGGACATGGGCGCTGCGCAGCAGCAGAGCCCCGAGTACCTGCGCGTCAACCCCAAGGGCCGCGTGCCGGCGCTGGCGACCGAGCACGGCGTGCTGACCGAGACGCCCGCCCTGCTCGCCTTCGTGGCGCAAAGCTTTCCGGCCGCGCAGCTGGCGCCGGTCGACGATCCTTTCGCCTTCGCGCGCATGCAGGAGCTGGCCAGCTATCTGGCGTCCACCGCGCACGTGGCGCACGCGCACAAGCGCCGCGGCGCGCGCTGGGCCGACGATCCGGCCGCGCATGCCGCCATGCAGGCCAAGGTACCGCAGACCATGACCGCCTGCGCCGCCTACCTGGAATCGCAGATCGCCGGCCCCTGGGCGGCGGGCGAGCGCTACAGCGTGGTCGACGGTTATCTCTACACCATCGGCAGCTGGTTGGAGGGCGACGGCGTCGACCTCGCGCAGTTCCCCAAGCTTGCGGCCTATCTGGCCCGGGTTGCGGCAAGACCGGCCGTGCAGCGCGCACTGGCCGAAGCGCAGGCTTCCTGACGGCGGCGGGCTGGCCGGCGCGCGGCGCCCGGCCAGCAATGCCGCCGATAGTATCGGTTTGATTGGCATCAAAACTGGAACGCTGCAGTCAGTTCCGGCGGACTAGCGCGGTATTGCATCCTTTCCTATCCTTCTTCCGTGCCGTTGCTGTCAGCGCGTTTTAAGCTGACGGGCTGACGGAATGCGCGTCCCGGCTCCTCCGGACGCCGAACATACCGAGAATCGAATGAAGCACACCTACGCAGCATTTCTGGCCGCCTCGCTGCTGGCCTTGGGCAGCCTGCCGGCGCACGCCGCGCCCGTGGATTACCAGATCGACCCGGAACACACGGAAGTCGTGGTGACCTGGGACCACCTGGGTTTCTCCAAGCCCACCGCGCATGCCGGGGCCGTGACGGGCGTGATCCGCTACGACGCCGCGCAGCCTGCAAAGTCGGCCGTCGACCTGCGCGTGCCGGTGGCGCGCCTGACGTCGCACGTACCCAAGCTGGACGAAATGCTGCAAGGCGCCGAGTTCTTCCAGGCGGCCAAGTACCCGGACATCCAGTTCAAGAGCACCTCGGTCACCGACCACGGCAACGGCAATCTCAGCATCAGTGGCGTCCTGCGCATCAAGAACATCGAAAAACCGGTGGTGCTGCAGGCGCGCCAGAACAAGCAAGGCATCCATCCCATGGCGCAGCGTCCGGCCATCGGCTTTGACGCCATGACGGTGGTCAAGCGCAGCGATTTCGGCGTGGACGCGTTTGCGCCCGGCGTGAGCGACGAAGTGCAACTTCGCATCACGGTCGAGGCCGTGGCTGACGCCGCACGTTGATTTTCCGGGCGCTGCGATCGCCGCACGCGCAAGGCCCTGGCTCCTAAGACAGGAACCCGATCCAGCGCCCCGCCACCAGGCAAGCCAGCCATAAAAACAGCGAAGCGCCTGCGCGCACGCGCATGGCGCCCGTCGCACTGCCCTGATCCCGCACCGTCTGCCAGGCCAGGCTGCGCCGTGCAAGCACGGCATTGATCGCACCCGCGGCCAGCAGGCCCATCTTGATCCCGAACGCGGGATTCGCCAGGTACTCCAGCGGCTGGACGCTGAAAAGCATGGCGCCCGTCAACGCCGCCAGCGCCAGGCCCGCTGCCGCAGTCCGCGCCAACGCCGGCGCCAGCACAGCCAGCGGTCCGGGCTTGAGCCACCCCAGGAGGCGCAGGTCCAGCGGAACGATGGAGCCTATGAGCAGGCCGATGGCGCCGATATGGGCGGCGTTCACCAGCAGATACAGCGTGCTCCACCGCCGCAGCCAGATCGACGGCGGCAGGGTCTGAAGCTGTTCCAGCGCAAGACGCAGCAGCTCAGGCATGGCCCGGCCGGTCAGGGCTTCTTGATGCGGCTGGGATAGATGTCGTAGGTCTTGCCGCCTACCTTGATCTGGACGGCTTTCATGCGCTTGGCGTCCGACTCGCGGTCGCGGTTGCCGACGGCGACGATGGCATCGCCCGGTTTGGCCGAACCTTCGACGAATCCGGCGTCCTTGGTCTGGGTGGGATTGCCCAGCTCCACGCGCCAGACGCCGTCGTCGGCGCGTACGTCCAGCCAGGGATGCGGGGGCGCGATCTGCACTTGCTGGACCGTGCCTTGCAACGTCATCTGTTCGGATTCGGCCCACGACCAGCCGTGGTGGGCCATCGCGGCGGGCGCCAGGCCCATCAGTCCGGAAAGCGCCAGCGCTGCCGTGGCGACGCGTATGGATAGCTTCATGTCGCTGCTCCTGAATTGCGGTTTGGCTCCCCTTCCTTTGCGGCGGCCGCTCGTGTGGCGCGCGTCCGGCGCAATCAGCATAACGCGGGAGGCGTTGCATATCGAGCTTGATTCAATGATGAGAAATTACTTTAAATAAAGAACCTTAAATATGAAATTAAAGTCATATTAATCAATGAATTAGAAAACTATTCTAAGAACTTGGATGATGCTGAATCTATGCTGAATTCGAGAAATCATCGATTCTCACGGGAAAACCCGGAGAAACTTTCCCGCACGGAATACGGTCGCAAATTGTTCAGGTGATTGTCAGGCACCGTCCCCAAATGGCGCCGTCTGCACGCGCCCGCCGCGCCCAACCGAGAGCATCCGATGACACAGCCCACCCTGCGTTCGCCCGCGAATCCGGCCCTGTTGCTCCAGCCGCGCGCGCCGGCCGGCTTGTCGGTGATGGATGCCACCATGGTGCTGGTGGGCGTGGTGATCGGGATCGGCATTTTCGGCTTTCCGCCGCTGGTGGCGCAGCACGCGAGTTCCGAGGCGATGTACATCGCCTTGTGGTGCGCGGGCGGCCTGGTGATGCTGGTCGGCGCGCTTTGCTACGGCGAGCTGGGCTCGGCCTATCCCGGCGCGGGCGGCGAATACCTGTACCTGACACGGGCCTGGGGCCGGCAGGTGGGACTGATGTTCGCCTGGGCGCGTTGCTCTGTCATCCAGACGGGCGCCATCGCCGTGGTCGCCTATATCTATGGCGATTACGCGCAACGGCTCGCGCCCCTTGGTCCGTACGGCCCCGCCCTGCACGCGGCGATATCGGTGGTGGCGCTGACCGCCTTGAACGTGGCGGGCACGCGCTATTCCAAGCGGTTGCAATGGGTGTTCACTGCGCTGACGGTGGCGGCCTTGGCGGCGGTGCTGATCGCCAGCCTGGCCGCCGCGGGAGACAGCCCGCTGCGCAGCGCTGCCGAACCGGGGCCTTTGACCGGCAATACCGCGGGTCTGCTGGGCATGGGCATGGTGTTCGTGCTGCTGACTTATGGCGGCTGGAACGAAGCCGCCTATCTCAGCGGCGAGCTGCGCGACCCGGGCCGCAACATGAGCCGGGTGCTGCTGATCGGCACGCTGCTGGTGACGGGCGCGTACGTGCTGACCAACCTGGCGCTGCTGGAGATCTTCGGCCTGCAGGGGCTGCGCGATACGCCGGCGCTGGGGGCGGACGTGATGCAGCTGGCGGCCGGCCCCTACGCTGCAGCCCTGCTCAGCCTGACGATCTGCGCCACGGCGCTCAGCACCATCAACGGCACCATCATCACCGGCGCGCGGGTGTATTGCGCCCTGGGCCGCGACGTGCCGCGGCTGCGCGCGCTGGCGGCGTGGGACGCGCAAGGCGAGACGCCCGCTTCCGCACTGCTGGTCCAGGGCGCGATCACGCTTGCGCTGATCGCGCTGGGCGCCTTCAGCCAGAGCAGCGTGCAGACCCTGGTGGCCTATACCGCACCGGTGTTCTGGATCTTCATGCTGCTGGTTGCGGCCTCGGTGTGGCGCCTGCGGCGCATCGATCCGGATCGGCCGCGCCCGTTCCGCGTGCCGCTCTATCCCTTGCCCCCGCTGCTGCTGGCGCTGACCTGCGCCGGCCTGGTGGTTTCCAGCGCCATGTACGCCGGCGCCGGCGCGCTGATCGGGCTGGCGGTGCTGGCGGCGGGCCTGCCGCTGCTGCGCCTGCTGGGGCCCGCGCCGCCGCGGGCCTGACCAAGGTTTCCCCGGGGCGGCGATCCCGTCCGCATGCCTTACCTGCAAGGAGTCCACATCATGCACATCGCGATTCAGTCCTTCAGATCCGTCGCCCGTAGCGCCATGCCGCCCCTGCGCGGCGCCGTGCTCGCGTCGGCGGCCGCGCTGGCCCTGGCATGCGTCCCGCTGCCGTCGCTGGCCGCCGCCGCGCAGCCCTCGGAACAGAAAGAGTACGTGCCGGACGTGGGCCAGGACGGCAAGGACGTCATCTGGGTGCCTACGCCGCAGGCCCTGGTCGATACCATGCTGGACATGGCCAAGGTCACGCCCAAGGACAAATTGATGGACCTGGGCTCGGGCGACGGGCGCACCGTCATCACCGCGGCCCAGCGCGGCCTGACGGCCCAGGGCATCGAGTACAACCCGGACCTGGTCGAACTGTCGCGCCGCAACGCGCAGCGCGCCGGCGTTGCCGACCGCGCCACCTTCGTGACGGCGGACCTGTTCGCCACCGATCTGTCGCAGGCGGACGTGATCACCATGTTCCTGCTGTCTACCATCAACGAAAAACTGCGGCCCAAGCTGCTGGAATTGGCGCCCGGCACCCGCATCGTGTCGAACTCCTTCCGCATGGGCGATTGGGAGCCGGACGCCGAGGAAACCATCCGGCAGGACTGCAACACCTACTGCACGGCGCTCTTGTGGATCGTGCCCGCCAAGGTGGCGGGCAACTGGGAGGTGGACGGCCAGCCCCTGCAGCTGGAGCAGCGCTACCAGCGCCTGTCGGGCAAGCTGGGCGGCGCGCCGATTTCGGAGGCGCGGCTGAATGGCGCCGAGATCTCCTTTGTCGCCAATGGCGTGCGCTACACCGGGACGGTGAATGGCAAGCAGATGAGCGGCAGCGCCGCCGGCCGGGGGAACTGGTCGGCCAAGCGGGTGTAGGGCCGCGACGCGGACGGGTTATGCCGCGTGGCGCCAGGCCGTCAAGGATGCTTCCACATGCCCGATTTCCTGCGCCGTCATCCCGGCCATGGCGTAGTAGCGCTGGCGTTGCTCCACCACCTCGCGCACGTGCTCAAGGATGCCGCGAGCGACGGCTTCAGACCGCAGGCCGAAGCGCCGGTATTCGCTCAGGCAGTTCTGGAATGAGCTTTCCCGGCCGGCTGCGCCGATGTGCAGGTAGTGCCTGGCGGAGCCTTCCTGCGTAACCACGTCGAACAGGGGCGACAGCCGGTAGGTCTGCGCGCCCTCGTCCTTCAGGAAGCCGACGTTCTTCAAGTGGTCGTCGGTGTTGTGGACGGCGACGTTCAGGATCATGCGCGCGTACAGTTCCTTCAAGTCCCGCACCGGGTTGGACGAAATCCGGCGCGTGACGTCCGCCAGCCGCGCGTAGGAATACGTGGCCTTGCCGCGCGCCTCGTCGAGTTCGCGTTTGCCGATCTGCGCCGAGGGGCTGATCAGGGAGGCGCCGCTGAGGAAATGGCGGCGCGCGACGATGGGAGTCGCGCCCTGCCCGGCCGGCAGCAACTCGCGGTCGAAGCGGTGCGTCAGCAGCACCGCGCCCAGATGCGTTTCAGCCAGGCGGATCTCGGGCACCGTCAAGCCGATGGCGCGCGCCATCTGCAGATTGGCGTATTCGACGCGCTGGCGGTCGTAGGAATCCCCCCTGCGCGGAAACTTGGCGATCCACATTTCGCCGCGCTCGTCGCGCACGATGGTCTTGGGGCGCGCGCCGCCGATGTCCCAGGAGCTGCCCAGGATGTCGCGGTACAGGCCCTTGGGCTTGACGCCCTGATCGATATCGGTGAGCAGGTCCGCAAGCGATTCCACCTGGCTGAGTTCCGGCAGGCGATAGGTCTTGCGCATGTTCGGCGTAAGCCGGCGGGCGCTGAAGAACAACGCCCCCACGCCCATCCCGCGTCCCTTGAGCAGGACTTCGTCCTCGGTCACGCGGGCGCCGGCGTTGTCCACGCGCATGACGTTGCGGCCCCATGCGTCGGGGGCGGCGTCAAAGATCGCGCCCAGCGTTTCGTAGCGGCTTTCGGTGCGGAAGGTGGTGCGCGCGTCCACCAGCGGCAGGTTCAGCGGATCCAGCGCAAAGGCGCGCTGATCGTTCACATAGGACTGCACATAGGTGAACTCGGCGTAGAAGCGGCTTTCATCCGAATCGTCCAGCGTCAGCAGGCCGGCGAGCACGGCCTCGCCGTGGATGTCGACGTAGACATACAGCTCGCTTTCCACCGATTTGTGCTTTCTTGCTTTCACGATTTGCGTGGCGCTACAGCTGGGTAGGATCGGCGCGGTGCGTGTTGGGCGTCTTGCCGCTGCCCCGGCTGGGCCGGCGCACCGCGTCCAGGCGTTTGCCTACGCCGTCCAGGTCGGGATCGCCCAGGGCGTAGACCTGGTCCGCATAGCCGTACTGCAGCAAGGCTTCAATGGCCAGCGCCAGGGACACGCCGCCGTCGCCGCGTTCCAGGCGCGTGATGGTGGCGCGCGACACGCCCATGCGGGCGGCCAGCGTGGATTCGGTTTCGGCGCGGCGCAGCCGGGCGGTGCGGATGTTGGCGCCAAGGCGCGCAAGCGCACTGGCGGCATCGAAGCTGGGTTCGATCTTCTTTTTCATGAGTCAATAATAGTGCTTTGTTTGTTGGTTTGCACTATTAATGAGGCATATTAGGAATTAAGAATGTTCTATTAATGAGGCATTATTTTAATTTATGACTCATTAAATCAGCAAAACAGGTCAAACTACAATCGCCTGTTCCAGCCGCAATCCGCCACGCGCCGTGTCCAGCGTGACCTGTGCGCCCAGCGGCAAGGTCAGGTTCGGATCGCCATGGCCGCTGGGCCATCCGGCCAGCACCGGAATGCCGCGCGGGCGGAACTGGTCGAGTACCAGCGGATACAGCAGCCCCTGCGCCTGGGCATCGTCGCCCGGCACGCCGAGGATGCGGGTGAAGTTGCCAACCAGCACGCCTTTGAGGTCGTCGAACTTGCCAGCGGCGGCCAGCTGGCTCAACAAGCGGTCAATGCGGGGCAAGGCTTCGTTCACGTCCTCGATGAAAAGAATTCCGCCGCTGGTGTCGATTTCGCTATCGGACCCGATCAGTGCGCCGATCAGCGCCAGATTGCCCCCGATCAGCCGCCCGGTCGCCGTGCCCGGTATCAGTTCCGTGGCGGTGGCATAGGGCGGCGGCGTGATCCACGCCCCCTGCCCCACCTGGCCGCTGACCATGGACAGCAAATGCGATTCGGTGGGTTCACGCTTGCCGGCCAGCAGGTCCTGCGCCAGCATCGGCCCGTGGAACGTGACGAAGCCGGCGCGGCGCTGCATGGCCAGGTGCAGCGCCGTGATGTCGCTGTAGCCGATGAACGGCTTGGGGTGGCGGCGCAGCAGATCGAAGTCCAGCTGATCCAGCAGGCGCCACGAACCGAAGCCGCCCTGCAGGCACCAGACGGCGCCGATATCCGGCGCGGCGAAGGCCGCATGCAGGTCGGCCAAGCGGTCGGCGTCCGAACCCGCCAGATAGTCATAGGGGGCGTCCAGCCGCGAACGCGAGGCCGGCATGACCTGCGGCACGTAGCCACGCGCCAGCAACCATTCGGCTGCGTCATCCGCGGCATCCAGCGCGGCGGACGCGGGCGCCACGATGGCGACGCGCGCACCGGGCTTGAGCGCGGGCACTGGCGTTGCTGCGCCGCTGGCAACCGGGGGCGCCGCGGAACCGGGCTTGGCCGATTGCGGCGCGCGGCGCGGCGGCGGCTTGGGTGCCGCGCAGCCGGCCAAGGCCGCGGACAGGCACAGGGCCCCGGTGTTGATCAGAAAACTCCTGCGTCCGGTATTTCGCTGCGGTCGCTGGCCTTGCGGCGCTTGTTCCATGGTCATCCCTGCTGCCGTCAGAAACGTTCGTAGTCCAGGCGGTAGCGCCACTGGCCGAGGGCCAGGCCCGCCATCGGCAGGCGGCCGATGCGGATGCGGCGCAGGGCCTGCAGGCGCAATCCCGCCGCGTCGCACACGTATTCGATGAAGCCGGGCGCAGGCGTCTTCAGGGCGAAGCGCAGATGGGTTTCGTTCTGCCAGCTGACCTTCATGGGCGTGGCGGCGCGGCCGTTATAAGCCATGCCGCGCTGCAGGCGCGCCAGGTCGGCGGCGCTGAGCTGGCCGGACACCTGGGCCACGTACTCCTGCTCCACGTAGCGCCCTTCTTCCACCAGCTTGCGCGCGATCGGGTATTCCTGCGTGTAGACGACCAGGCCGCTGGCTGCGCGTTCCAGCGGCGTGACCAGCTTCAGGCCGTTGAGCATGCGCTTCAGGTAGCGCTGCCCGGAACGGTCGCCGGGCATCAGGTTTTCGGGCAGGATCAGGTCGCGCGCAGAGCCGGGCTCGTCATTGGCGTAGAGGCCGGCGGGCTTATGCAGCAGGATGGTCACGGGACGCGCGTCTTCCAGGCGCGCGCCTGGCAGCAGGCCCACGGACTGGCCGGGCGCCACCCGATAGCCCGGCTCCTCGATCTGCTTGCCATCCACGGCGACCCAGCCGCCTTCTATGTAGCGTTCTGCGTCGCCGCGCGAGCAGGACAGTTCGGTGGCCAAGCGCTTGGCCAGGCGTACGCTTTCGCTCATCGCACCACCGCCTTGTGCTGGGAAGCCGCGGGGCCGGGCGTGGAGTCAGGCCATGAATCGAGCCGCAGTTCGGACCGGAAAGAATAGCCGCCTTGCAGCGGCGCCAGTGGGTGCATCGTCATGAGGTATTGCCGGGGTGTTGCCAGAAAAGCGGGCCTTGCGCCCGCGACGTGAGGCAGATGTTACGCCCTTCCCCGGCAGGCTGCCGGCCGCGGCCTGGCTGGCAGCCAATGCGGGCGGCGTTCAGACCGGCGGGAATTCGGCGTGTCCCGCGGGCGTTGCCGCCGGTTGCGTTTCCGCGTCCAGCGCGGCGGGCGGCGGCACTTCGTCGATCCAGGCCTTGAGCAGCGTATGGGTCACCGCCAGGATCACCGGGCCGATGAACAGGCCCACGATGCCGAAGGCAAACAAGCCGCCCAGCACGCCCACCAGGATCAGCAGCAAGGACAGGTTGACCCCGCGCTTGATGAGCAGCGGCCGCAGCAGGTTGTCCAGCATCGCCACCAGCACCGACCAGACCAGCAGCACCGCGGCCGCCAGCTTCATGTCGTTCTGGAACAGCCAGACCACGCCGGCCAGCATGGGCAGGAAAGGCCCCAGTTGCGCCAGGCACAGCATCACCATCAGCGCGGTAAGGATGCCGGCAGCCGGCACGCCCGCGATCCACAAGCCGATCCCGCCCAGCCCGGACTGCACCACGGCGGTCACGACGATGCCCAGGGCCACGGCGCGTATCGCCTGCCCGGCAAGCTTGACGGCCGCCAGGCCGCGCTGGCCCGCCAGCCGGTTGAAGAAGCGCCGCACGAAATCGACCGCCACTTCGCCCTTGGTGTAGAGGATGCCGGCCACGACCACCGTGATCAGCATGTGCATCATGAAGGCGCCGACGATGGCGGCATGCCCGAGCAGCCAGGCCGCGGCGCTGGTCAGGTACGGTTCCAGTTTGGCCAGCAGGCCGCCGGCGCCGGCGTCCGACAGGGTCTGCCATTCCTGCGCAATCTTGGGGCCGACCAGCGGAATGGCGTGGACCCAGGCGGGCGGCGCCAGCAGCGCGTAGTCGGGCAGGCTCTTGACCGCCGCCATGATCGAGCTGCTGTGCAAGGCCAGCGTCGAGATCACCTCGTAAAGCGGCAGCACGATGACGAACAGCAGGATGACCAGCATCGTCAGGGTGCCCATCCAGCGCCGCCCGCCGCAATAGCGCTGGATCGCCAGCATGACCGGCCACGTCGCCACGACGATCGTGGTTGCCCAGACCAGGCCGGGCAGGAACGGGCGCAGGATGTAGAGGCTGCCTGCCATCAGGCCGGCCAGGATCACGATGACGAGGATGATGCGGGCGAGATCGACCGTCTGGCGTGGAAGAGGATTCAACCGCTGCTCCTGACAGGGCCGGCAGCCCTGGTTTGTGGCGCATCGATGCCGGTTGGGCATATGCCCGGTTGGTACACCTGAATGCGTCTTTGGCGAATTTATCCGAAAATCCGGCGCGTATATATACCGGCCGCCCGCAAGCGGCGCCGCCTGCGGCTAACGCGGGGCGCCCGCGCCGTCGCCCGCGCCCTGCGCGCGGATCAGCGTGTAGGCGATGTAGTACTTGTAGATGTTGCTCACGTACTGCACCGTTTCACGCCCGATGCGCTCGGCTGCCACCCGTTCCACATTGTCGAACCAGACGTTCGGGTCCAGTCCGCGGGCGGCGGCGTCCTTGCGCAATTGGTTGATCCGGCCGGGGCCGGCGTTGTAGGCCGCGAAGGCGAACAGCCCCTTGTTCAGGTCCGTCATGGGCTCTTTCGCGTAGTACTGGTCGATCATGAAACGGATGTATTTGACGCCGCCATGGATGTTGTATTCCTCGCGCCGGATGTCACCTACTTTCAGTTCCTTGCCGGTGGCCGGCATGATCTGCATGACGCCTATCGCCCCGACCGAGCTTTTGGCGCCCTGGTCCAGCCGGGACTCCTGGTAGCCCTGCGCCATCATCAGCAGCCAGTCTATGTTGTATTGGTCGCCGTACTTGCGGAAGAAGTCAGCGAGGCGGTGGAATTTTTCGATTTCCTCCGGATCGGTGGCGGCCTTTACCCACTTCACGGATTTCAGGTACTTGGTCAGCTGCTGGTTGCCGAAAGAGGTGCCGACGCGGTTCTTCTCCATGAAGGGGTTGAGCGCCGCCGCGAGCTTGGGCGAGTTCTTGCGGAAGGCGAAGGCAATATCGCTGCCGCTGTCGACCTCCAGATTTTCGTAGACCCGGATCTGCGGGAAGATCTGTTTCCAGAAATTCGCCAGGTAGCGGTCGGCGACCGTGTACTTGACCAGGTCCGCGCTGGCCATCTCCAGGATGTCGTCGGTCTCGAAAGTGCCCGGCGCGTCACGGATGATGGCGGGCTTCAGGCCCCTGGCCGCCAGATCCGCGTTCAGCTTCTTGATGCTGCCGTAGTAGCTGCTGACGGGGCTGATGAAGAGCTCCTGCCCGGAAAGGTCGTCCAGCGACTTGAGCTCGGGCGCGCCTGGCGCGGCCACGACCAGCTCCCGCACGCCCG
Source organism: Achromobacter aegrifaciens (assembly GCF_902859735.1). Taxonomy (GTDB): domain Bacteria; phylum Pseudomonadota; class Gammaproteobacteria; order Burkholderiales; family Burkholderiaceae_B; genus Achromobacter; species Achromobacter aegrifaciens. Next base: position 505,571 of record NZ_CADIJY010000002.1, read on the forward strand.
ACGCCAGCGGCGTGGAAAAGTCCACCAGCTTCTGGCGTTCTTCAGTGACCGTCAGATTGGCGGCGATGATGTCGCCCTTGCCCGCCAGCAGATCGGGAATCAGGCGTTCGCGCGAGGTCGGCAGGAACACCACGTACACGCGGATGTTCTTGGTCTTGAGCTGCCGGTTCAGGTCGTTCTCGAACTCGGTCATCATGTCCGCGATGATGCCGCGCTGCGTGCCGCCTTTGTCCAGGAAGTACAGGGTCTTGTTGTAGGGCACCAGCACCCGGACTTGCCGGCGCTTGACCATGCCGTCGAAGTCCCCGGTCCAGGGCTTCATGTTGTAGGCCAGCGCCAGCGGATCGCCTTTGGCCTTCGCCGTCTGGGCGTATCCAGGCGATGGAGGCAACCACAGCAACAGCGCGCAAAGCATCGAGGCAATCACGCGAAATGACATAGTTCCTCCGGCAGGCCCGGTTACTGCGGCAAGTCAGGTATGCCGCGCGGCAAGGCGCGTTGCGCGCCGGGCCGTGGCTACAACAATATCGGGCGGCCGGGGTTCATGCAACGGATTCTTTCCGCTGCGGCGTGCAATGCGGACGGCATCCAACGGACCTCTAGGGCTGCGCGGGTTTCGGCGGCGCATGAGCGGCGTCCTGCCGCTGGGCCTGCGCCATCAGATGCCGGGTCAGCTCGCCCAGTTGTTCGTCCTTCCCTTTCAACTGCGCGAGGCAGTCGGATGAGCGCTGCTCGGCGGCCGCCAGCCGGGATTCCAGCGTCCTTTCGCGATCGCGCGCCGCCGTCAAGGCCGTATCGGCCGCGGCCTGATCGGCTTGCTGGCGCACTTGCATAGCCTGGACTTCGGTGCGCAGGGCTTGCGCCTCTTGTTCCGCCTGGCGGCGCTGATGCTGTTCCTGTTCCAGCCCCTTGCGCGCCTGCGCCGCCTGCTGTTGGCTGGCCGCCTGCGCATCGTCCAGCCGCGCCTGCAAGCGCTTGACCGTGCCGCGTTCGCTGTCCAGCTCATTGAGCCAGCGGCGTTCGTGGGCGGTATGACGGGTTTCCAGCGCATCGAGCGCTTGCGCATGCTGGGCGCGGGTCTTCTCGTTCTCCGCCAGCGCCGCCTGCGTGGCGCTGCGGGCGTCTTCCAGCTGCAGCTGGTTGCGCCTGAGCAGTTCGTCGCGTTGGCGCAGCTGCTGTTCGGCCGACTGCAGCCGGTCTTCGGCGGCCGCCAATTGGGAGGTCGCCACCCTGAGAGCTTCCTGCAGATCCTGTTCGCGGTGCGCTAGCTGGGCTTCGCGTTGCTGCAGCTGTTCGGCGTCCGAGGCCAATTGCTCCCCTTCCCGCGCCAGTTCTTCCCAGCGCCCGCGATAGGCCTGTTCCTGTTGGGCGCGGGCCTCGGACAAGGCGGCTTCCCAGAAGTGCGAGGCGGCCTGCGCCACGGGATCCGGGACGGCAGCCGGCGCTGCAAATGCGCCCGGGTCCTTGATGCGCGCGCCCAAGGCCCGGAACCAGGTTTCCAGATAGGGGCTGACGGTATTCGGCGAGCCCCGGCCGATCTTCTGTCGCACCCGTTCGATAGTGGGCCGCGCGCCCTCCAGCAGCAAGGCGTCGGCGGCGGTCCAGACGTCAGTTTCGGTAATTCCGGTGGCCATGCGCTTGCTCCGTGCCGAATTCGGCATTTGCGGGATAATTACCCACGATAATGGAATCTTATCGAGAGTAATTTAATATTTATGTTAGATATCATACATAATAATATGTATGAAATGCGATTTTCCCACCCTCTTCAACCATGACACAGCTGAAAACGCAGGCGCCGCTGCCCGTTCTGGACCCGCTCACCCTGGACGCCCAGGCCGATGCCGCCGCCAGCGCGCTGTTGCGCGAAGGCAGTTCGGCCAACACGGTCGCCAGCTACCGCGCCGCCATCCGCTACTGGAGCGCCTGGTTCGAGCTGCGCTATGCGCGCGCCTTTGCCCTGCCCTTGCCGGAAGCCGCCGTGATCCAGTTCGTGGTCGACCATGCCCAGCGCTCCACCGAGCAAGGCCTGAAATGGGAATTGCCGCTGGCGTTGGATCAGGAACTGGTCCGGCTCAAAGCCAAAGGCAGGCTGGGCGCGCCCAGCCTCAACACGCTGCTGCAGCGCATTTCCGTGCTGTCCAAGGCGCACGAACTTCAAGGCCACCCCAACCCCTGCCGCGCGGCCGCGGTGCGCGAGCTGCTTGCCAGGACGCGGCGCGCCTATGCCCGGCGCGGCGTGGCGCCGGCCAAGAAGGTGGCGCTCACGCGCGAACCGCTGGAGGCCATGCTGGCCACCTGTGACGATTCCCTGCGTGGCATGCGTGACCGCGCCCTGCTGCTGTTCGCCTGGGCCAGCGGCGGGCGCAGGCGCTCCGAAGTCGTTCATGCCACGATGGAAAACACGCGGCGCACGGCCGAGGGGTTTCTGTACGCGCTGGCGTATTCCAAGACCAACCAGGCGGGCGCCGTCCGCGCCAATGACCAGAAGCCCATCGTCGGCGTGGCTGCCCAGGCGCTTGACGCCTGGCTGCGCGCCAGCGGCATCACGCAAGGTCCGCTGTTCCGGCGCGTGCGGCGCGGCGACGTGCTGGGCGAGCCGCTGGCCGCGGCCGCGGTACGGGACATCGTGCAGGAACGCTGCAAGCTGGCCGGCCTGGAAGGCGAGTTTTCGGCGCACAGCCTGCGCTCGGGATTCGTGACCGAGGCGGGACGGCGCAACGTGCCGCTGGGCGACACCATGGCCATGACCGGACATGCCAGCGTGGCCACCGTCATGGGCTACTTCCGCGCCGGGGCGGCGGCCGAATCGCCCGCGGCCCGGCTGCTGGACGAGCCGGACGCCCCGCGCGGGTAAAATCCCGCGCACTCGCCGCAACCCGAATCCTGCCCGACACGATCTTCATGCGAATCAACCTACGCGGGCTGGTGCTTGCGCTTACCGTATGCAGCGCCCTCGCCGCTACCGCCAACGCCCTGTACGCCAGTTACCGGGTGCAGCGTGAACAGCTCATCGCCAATACGCTGGAATCCAACCGGGTGTACGCCGCCAAGCTGGCGGAGAGCGCGGGCACCTTCCTGGACTCGGCCCTGCAGCAACTGGAGTACAGCGCCCGCCATGTCGCCTGGCGCTTCGATGCGCCGGAAGTCTTGAACGCGGAAGTCGCGCGCCTGCGGGAGCAGACGGACAGCTTCAACACGGTCGCCATCATCCGCGCCGACGGCGTCATGGTGGCGGCCAGCCAGGCCATCCGCAGCTTCCAGGGAACGCGGGTCGACAACGCCGCCAGCCGCATGGCGCTGCAGACGCGCAAGCCCCTGATCAGCAAGCCCTATGTGTCCGTTGCCGGCAACCTGCTGATCAACGTCTCGTATCCCATTCATTCCGAGGGCGGCATCTACCTGGGCTACGTGTCGGGCACGATCTACCTGCGCAACGAAGGCGCGCTGCACAACCTGCTGGGCAAGCATCCCTATCAGGACGGGTCTTATCTGTACGTGGTGGATAACGAGGGGCGGCTGATCTATCACGCCGAGAACGACCGCGTCGGCGAGGACGTCACCAGCAATCCCGCCGTGGCGGCGGTGATGCGCGGGGAGGATGGCGCGCAGCGCCTGATCAACACGCGCGGGGTGGACATGCTGGCCGGCTATGCCCACGTCTCGCGCAGCGGCTGGGGAGTAATCGCGCAGCGCCCGGCGTTGGCCACGCTGGAACCCTTGCATGATCTCATCTGGGCGCTGATCCGCTACGCGGCGCCCTTCGCCCTGCTGTTCCTGTTGGCGATCTGGTGGTGTGCGCGCAAGATTTCGCAGCCGCTGTCGCAACTGGCCACCAATGTCGAGCACCACGACATGGCGGTGGCCATGCAGCGGGTGCGCTCGGTGAAAGCCTGGTACTTCGAGGCGCAGCGCCTCAAGCGCGCGGTGATCCGCAGCTACTCGAGCCTGCAGGACAAGATCGGCAAGCTCAACCAGGCCAGCATTACCGATCCGCTGACCGGGCTGCGCAACCGTCGCGGCACGCGTCAGGCGGTGGATGCGCTGCAGGCGGCCGACCCCCCCTTTGCGGTGATCGCGCTGGACATCGACCATTTCAAGCGAGTCAATGACACCTACGGCCACACGGTGGGCGACGAGGCGATACAGGGAATGGCGCAGTTGATGCGCGACTGTTCGCGCCCGACAGACATACTCTGCCGCAACGGCGGCGAGGAATTCCTGATCCTGCTGCCCGGCGCGGGCCCCAGGGAAGCAACGGGCATGGCTGAGCGCCTGCGCAAGACCACGGAGATGCGCCGTGCGAGCGGCTCTCCGGAAATCACGGTGTCAGCCGGCGTGGCGCACTGGACGGCCGGCAGCGCGGACGTGGATCTGGTCTTCCAGGCCGCGGATGCCGCGCTGTACGCGGCCAAGCAGCAGGGGCGAAATCGCGTGGTGACGCACGCGGGCTGACGCCCCTGCCCGCCCGGCGGCTATTTCAGGGCTGTGGCAACGCCGGGTCAGGCGTCCTGGTCTTCGGCGGCATCGGCGTCCGCGGCAACGGTCTTGATGTCCGCTTCCTTATTGGTCTCGGGCGCCTTCCAGTCCAGGGGAGGAATCTCGAATTGCCACTTCTTGCCAACGAGTTGATGAGACATGAACGTTCTCCTGTTCAGGACGCATGGCTTTCCCCCGCGCAAAGCGCAATGCATGAGATTCGTGCGTGCCATGGATGCTGTTTCCAATGGATGCCATCGGAGCGCGGGGGGCATGCGCGCAGGCAACGCAAACGAAAATGGCGGCCGCGGCCGCCAGCGACTTACAAATCTTCTGGCACTTGGTTTTGTTATGATTTTGCCGAAAGATGTTGCATTTTAGCATTAAATTGCCTGAAATAGCAAGCGATTCTGGCGTGGACCACAAAGGCCGCGCCCTGCCCCTGACGCGTCGACGCCGGCAATGGCCAATGACGCAAATGCCCCCGCAACATGACGCGATCGCCACTCCCGCTGCCGGACGGGCCTCCATACACTGGATGCGCCCATTGTCCGGAGACTGATCGTGACCCACGCTCCCATCGAGGGCGGCTGCGATTGCGGCGCGGTCCGCTACCGCCTCGCCAGCCCGCCCATGTTCGTGCATTGCTGCCATTGCACCGTGTGCCAACGGCACGCCGGCACCGCCTTTGCGATGAACGCGGTGATCGAATCCGACCGCGTGCACCAGTTGCGGGGCGAGCTGCGCCGCCATCCCGCAGACAAGAACGCCAATGATGGCGAGACGGTCGTGGTCGTGCGCTGCGCGGCCTGCCTGGGCCTGTTGTGGAGCCATCACCCGGGGTTCGGCGAAACGGTGGCGCTGATCTATGCGGGCACGCTGGACCGCGCCGCCGACTTCCCGCCAGGCGCGCATTGCTTCGTGCGCTCCAAGCACCCGTGGGTGGGCATACCGGACGACGTGCCGGCGGCCGAAGCGTTCTACGACATGGACGCCTGCTGGCCCCAGGCCGCCAGGCAGCGCCTTGACGCCGCGCTGGCCGGCAGCCCGCGCAAGCCCTGGACGCCCAAGGGCTGAATACCCCGCCGCAACAACGCGCGGCGCAACGCCGCAACACCCGTCTGCGCGCCGCGCATCGACCCTGCCCGCAATCCTCGCGCGCTTAGGGATTTCCCCCGTTTTTGCGGAAAAAAAGCCTGTTTGGCGCATATCCCGTGTCCCTGAAAGGTGAACGGAAGTTTGAATTCCTAGACTTCCGCGTTCATTCAAAAGTCAGCTTTTGTTCAGAACGTAGTCAGGCAAAAGCACAACAACGGGAGGACTACAGATGCAATCCAAACGCAGCGCCGCGCGGCGCGAAGTCTGGGCCGCCGGCACGATGATCGTGCTGGGCCTGGGCGCCATCGCGCAGGCATCCACCTACAACATCGGCAGCCTGGCGCGCATGGGGCCAGGGATGTTCCCGGCGATCCTGGGCGTGCTGCTGGTGCTGTTGGGCCTGATCATCGCGCGCATGGCCGCGGCGCCCGCGGCAGCCGATGACGACGCCGAGGACGAGCCTCCGCCCGACTGGCGCGGCTGGGGCTGCATCATCGGCGGACTCACGGCCTTCATCCTGGTGGGCAAATACGGCGGCCTGGTGCCCGCGACCTTCGCGCTGGTCTTCATTTCCGCGATGGGCGACCGCCAGCACACGCCGCGCAGCGCGGCGCTGCTGGCCTTGGGTGTGACCGTGCTGGGCGTGGCCGTTTTCTCCTGGGCGCTGCAACTGCAGTTTCCGCTGTTCCGCTGGGGCTGATCGATGGAAATCTTCAACAACCTGATGCACGGGTTCTCCGTCGCCTTCGCGCTGGACAACCTCATGTGGGCCGTGTTCGGCGTGTTCATGGGCAACCTTATCGGCGTGCTGCCGGGCATGGGCGTGCTGGCCGCGATCTCCATCCTGCTGCCGCTGACCTACACCATGACGCCCACGGCGGCGCTGGTGATGCTGTCAGGCATCTACTACGGTTCGCAGTACGGCGGCGGCATTACCTCCATCATGCTGAACCTGCCTGGCACCGCATCACACGCGGTGGCCTGCCTGGACGGCAATCCGCTGGCGCGCAACGGCAAGGCTGGCTCGGCGCTGTTCATGCTGATGTTCTCGTCGTTCTGCGGCGCGTCGGTCGGCATCCTGGCGATGATTCTGTTCTCGCCCATGCTGGTTGACGTGGCCTTCAAGTTCGGCCCCGCCGAGTACTTCTCCATGATGATGCTGGGCCTGCTGGCCGGCGCCACCTTGGCCAAGGGGTCGGCGATCAAGGGCGTGGCGATGGTGGTGGTGGGCCTGCTGCTGGGCGTGGTGGGCACCGACGTCAACACCGGCACGATGCGTTTTCACTTCGGCATCCTGGAACTGTCCGACGGCCTGCAGATCGTGGCGCTGGCCATGGGTCTCTTCGGCGTGGCGGACTTCCTGAAGAACATCAACCGCATCGGCGGCGATGCCAAGGTGACCACCGCCAAGATCAGCATGAAGTCGATGCGGCCCGAAGCCGGCGACATCAAGCAGTCGCGCGGCGCGCTGGTGCGCGGCACGGCAATCGGCGCGGCCTTCGGCATCCTGCCTGGCACCGGCCCTACCATCGCCTCGTTCATTTCGTATGCGACGGAAAAGAAGGTGGCGCGCGAGCCGCGCCGCTTCGGCCGCGGCGCCATCGAGGGCATCGCCGGACCGGAAGCGGCCACCAGCGCCTCGACCCAGACCAGCTTCATTCCTACCATGAGCCTGGGCATCCCTGGCGATCCGGTGATGGCGTTGATGCTGGGCGCGCTGATCATCCACGGCATCCAGCCGGGACCGCAGATGATGGTGGAGCACGCCGACATGTTCTGGGGGCTGATCGCCAGCTTCTGGGTCGGCAACGTGCTGTTGCTGCTGTTGAACCTGCCGCTGATCGGCATGTGGGTGCGGCTGCTGACGGTGCCGTTCCGCTACCTGTTTCCGGCGGCGCTGTTCTTTGTTTGCGTGGGCGTCTACAGCACCAACAACAATCTGTTCGACGTGGCCATGGTGACCTTGTTCGGCGCGGCGGGCTACGCGCTGATCCGCATGCGCTTCGAACCCGCGCCGCTGTTGCTGGGCTTCGTGCTTGGCCCCATGGTGGAAGAGAACTTCCGCCGCGCCCTGCTGCTGTCGCGCGGCGACCTGACGATCTTCGTCTCGCGGCCCATCAGCCTGGGCTTCGTGGTGGCGTGCGTGGGGTTGATTGCGCTGCTGGTGGTGTCGGCCATGCGCCAACGCAAGCAGCGTGTGGGCCTGGCGCAAGCGGAGTCTTCCGCCTGACGACTGCCGCTGCGTGGCGACGGACCGGCTCCTGCGGGGCCGGTCCGTATGCGCTTCAGGCGTCGGGCGCGGCCAGCGGGCCGGCGGTGTGGCCGTCGATATGGCCCAGCGTGCGCCCGGGATCCAGACGATCGCGCACGCGCTGCTTCAGTTCCTTGGCCGAGGGGAAGCCGCCATCGCTCTTGCGGTCCCAGATCAGGTCGCCGTTGTAGGTGACCTGGAAGATCCCGCCGGTGCCGGGCTGCAGCACGACCTCGCCCAGATCGATGGAAAAGGTGGACAAGAGTTCCTGGGCCATCCAGCCGGCGCGCAGCAGCCACTGGCACTGCGTGCAGTAATGGATGACGATGCGGGGGCGCAGGGCGGGTGTGTTCATAGCTGGAAGATTCTACGCCGGTTCATGGATAATATCGGGTTTTCCCGGGTCTGCGATGGACCCCGAGCCTGCCATGAAGTCTGCATTATCCCCCCGCGGCCAACGCTGGCTGATCGGCCTCCTGATGGGGCTGGTTACGCTTACGCCCATGGGCATCGACATCTATCTGCCCTCCCTGCCCGTCATGGCGCAGGATTACGGCCAGCCCGTCACCGCGCTGCAAGCCAGCATCACCCTCTTCATCTTCGCCGTCGGCGTGGGCCAGATCCTGATCGGCCCGCTGGCCGACCGCTATGGCCGGCGGCCAGTTGCGCTGGGCGGCGCGCTGGCGTATCTGCTGGGCTCGGCGCTGGGCGCCGCGGCCACGTCGCTGGACGTGTTCTATGCCGCGCGCGTGATCCAGGGGCTGGGCGCGTGCTCGGCCTCGCTGGTGGCCTTTGCCGCGGTGCGCGACTGCTTCAGTCCCGCGGTGGGCGCGCGCGTCTACAGCTATTTGAACGGCGCCTTATGCACCGTGCCCGCGCTGGCGCCCATGGTGGGCGGCGCGCTGGCCGTGCATGCGGGCTGGCGCAGCACCTTCGTCTTCATGGTGCTGTTCGCCCTGACGCTGGCCGGCTTTCTGGCGATCCGCTTCGAGGAAACGCGCGCCGCGCCTCCCAGACCGCAAGGCCCGCTCTACAGCCTGCGCCGCTATGCGCCGATCGCGGCCAGCGGACGGTTTCTGTATTTCGCGGCGTTCGGCATGGCCGGCATGGCGATGATCCTGGTGTTCGTATCCGCCGCGCCCGTGGTGCTGGTGCAGCAGCTGGGCTATTCCGAACTGGGCTTCTCCGCCTGGTTCGGCGGCAACGCGGCGATCAACATCGGCGCCTTCTTCCTGGCTCCCGCCTTCATCGCGCGCTATGGCCGCCACACCATGGTGCGCGTAGGCATGGCCGCCCTGCTCGCGGCCGCCGCCATGCACCTGGCCGCTTGGCTGTGGCTGCCCTTGTCGGCCTGGATCTTCATGTTGCCGGTGGCGGTGTTGACCGTGGGCTTTTCGCTGGCGCTGGGATCCGGGCTGAGCCTGGCGCTGGAGCCCTTCGCCGAGCGCGCCGGCACCGCGGCCGCGGTGTATGGCTTGTTCCAGATGAGCGGATCGGCCGTCATCGCCACCCTTTTGCTGGACAGCGGCATGGCGCCCCAAGCGGCGATGGCGCTGATCGGCGCGGTCATCGTCGGGCCGCTGCTGTGCCTGTCGCCGGGCATGGCGCGGCGCCTGGCTGCGGGCTGACGCCGAGCCGCGTAAGCCTCTACTATCCAGGGATAGCCCACCCTGGAGACGACATGAATAACGAACAAGCGGCGCAAGAGCCGATCCTGGCGCGCCACGCCGAAGGCGGCGTGGTGACGCTGCGCCTGAACCGCCCGGGCCAGTTCAACGCGCTGTCCGAAGGCATGCTGGCCGCGCTGCAGGCGGAGATCGACGCTTTGTCGCGCGATGCCGGCGTGCGCTGCGTGGTGCTTGAATCCAGCGGCCGGGCGTTCTGCGCCGGCCACGACCTGCGCGAAATGCGCAGCCAGCCCTCGCTGGATTATTACCGCGACCTTTTCAGGAAATGCAGCGCCGTGATGCAAGGTTTGCAGGCATTGCCGGTGCCGGTGATCGCCAAGGTGCACGGCATCGCCACCGCGGCGGGCTGCCAACTAGTGGCCAGCTGCGACCTGGCCGTGGCGGCCGACACGGCGAAGTTCGCGGTGTCGGGCATCAACGTCGGCCTGTTCTGCTCCACGCCCGCCGTCGCCCTCAGTCGTAACGTATCGGCCAAGCGCGCCTTCGAAATGCTGGTGACGGCGCGCTTCATCGATGCCGGCCAGGCCAGGGATTGGGGCCTCATCAACGACGCCGTGCCCGAGGCGCAACTGGATCAGCGCGTGCGCGCACTGGTGGATGACATCCTGGCCAAGAGCCCCACGGCCATCCGCTACGGCAAGCGCATGTTCTACAAGCAGCGGCAGATGGCGCTGGCGGATGCCTACGACTATGCGGGCGACGTGATGGCGCGCAACATGATGGAAGCCGACGCCTGCGAAGGCATAGACGCCTTCCTGCAAAAACGTCCGCCGCGCTGGCAGTCCTGATTCGACGCCGCGGGGCCGCGCCGCCCGCGGCTCCGCTAGGCCAAGGCCCAGCCGCCGGCCGCGGCCAGCAGCACCACCCAGACGGGCGACCAGCGTGCATAGACCAGCAGGCCGAACAGCAGCAAGGCCAGGCCGAAATCCACCCGATCGCGGATGGCGCTGGTCCAGACCGGGTCGTACAGGGCCGACAGCAGGATGCCCACGACGCTCGCGTTCACGCCCGCGATCAGGTTGCGCACGCCGGGCCGCCGCCGCAGGCTTTCCCAGAACGGCAGCGCCGCCGCCACCAGCAAGGCGCCCGGCAGGAAGATCGCCGCCAGCAACACCAGTCCGCCGGCCCAGCCCGACAAGGGGCCCGACGACATCGCGCCCAGGAAGGCGGCAAAGGCGAACAGCGGCCCCGGCATGGCCTGCGCCGCGCCATAGCCTGCCAGGAAATCGGCGTTGGAAACCATGCCTCCCGCCACCGAGGCGGATTCCAGCAAGGGCAGCACCACGTGGCCGCCGCCGAACACCAGCGCGCCCGCGCGGTAGAAGCCTGAGAGCTGCTGCGCCAGCGGCATGCCGCTGATCGCCGCCCAGGCCGGCAAGACCGCCAGCAGCAGCACGAACAGCGCCAGGGCCGTGAATCCCGCGCGGCGCGACACATTCAACGGCGGCACCGCCAGCGCAGGTCGCGGCGGCACCTGCAGCGCGGCCAGGCCGGCGATGGCGCCCAGCAGGATCGCGCTCAATTGCCCCAGGGTCGTCGGCATGAGGATGGTGATGAGCGCCGCCGCCACCGCCAGTCCCGCCCGTTCGCGGTCAGGACAGAGCGAGCGGCCCATGCCCCAGACCGCTTGCGCAATGATGGCCACCGCGGCGATCTTCAGTCCATGGATGGCGCCCGACGCGGACAGCCAGCCGAACTGCGCCAGCCCCAGCGCGAAGAGGATCAGCGCCACGGCCGTGGGCAGCGTGAACGCCACCCAGGCCGCCAGCATGCCGGCCCATCCGGCGCGTTTCAGGCCTATCGCCATGCCGACCTGGCTGCTGGCCGGCCCCGGCAGGAACTGGCACAGCGCCACCAGGTCGGAATACGCATAGTCGTCCAGCCAGCGCCTGCGCTCCACGAATTCCGTGCGGAAATACGCCAGGTGCGCCACCGGCCCGCCGAAGGACGTCAGCCCGAGGCGCAGGAATACCAGGAAGACTTCCAGACAGGACCCCCGGCCGGGCTGCTCGCGCGTGGCAGTGGCGGGCTTGCTGGCGACGTGTTCGTCTTGGTGGGGAGGCAGCGGCGGCATGGGATTCGGCTTCATCGGCAGGCGGGGCATGAGGGTCCTGCCCCCGCCCCATGCTTATAGCCGGGCGCCGCGGCGGATTCAACCGCCTGAACGGGCCGGGCCATATGGCGGGTTTACCTCGCCCGCGTAGCCGCTACAAACAACTTTACAAATACCCTACAAATATCGGCGGACTGCCCGGCGGCATGCCCCTAGCATCGCGAGTCCTCATCCGGCCGTATCCCCCATGTTCAAGTTCGCGATCCGCATCTTCGTCGTCGCCGCCATCGGTTATGTCGCGGGGTCGCAGCTGGTGGAACGCAGCTTGATGTATCTGCTGGATTCGGTCAGCGCGGATCTGTCGTACCAGGCTGTCCGGGGACAGATGCATGTGCTGCGCACGGAACTCGACAGCATCGCGCCGGCCGCTCGCGCCGAGCGCCTGCGCGACGACATCCAGCCGCTTTACGGCCTGGGCCTGGGTCTGCTGGCCGATGCCGACGTCACGCCCAGCACAGAGGAACAGCGGCAATTGGCCACGCTGGGCATCATCATGCGCGACGATTACAACGTCTATCTCGCGCCCTTGGCGGGCCAGCCCCGGCAGTGGCTGGAAGTCCGCCTGCCGCGCGCGCCGGTGCTGGAGCGATGGGTCACCGTTGGCGTCTGGACTGCGTTGAGCCTGATCGTGGGCATCATCCTGCTGCTGCTGTGGGCCCTGCCCCTGTGGCGCGACCTGGACCGGCTGCGCAACGCCACGCTGCGCATGGGCCAGGGAGACCTGGGCGCGCGGGTGCGGCTGTCGCGCCTGGCCGGCATGCGGCACGTGGGCGAAAGCTTCAACCAGATGGCCGAGCGCATTTCGGCGCTGGTCGAAAACCAGCGCAGCCTGACCAACGCGGTCTCCCACGAATTGCGCACGCCGCTGGCGCGACTGTCCTTCGAGGTCGCCATGCTGGGCCAGGACCAGCACCTGCCCAAGCGGCACCAGATACTGCGCGACATGCAGGCCGACATCTGCGAACTGGAAACGCTGGTGGCCGAATTGCTGGTCTATGCGCGGCTGGAACGCCCCACCGACGACACCGTCCGGCTGGAAACCGTGGACACCTGCGACTGGCTGGGCGAAGCGCTGGCGCAGGTGGCGCACCAGGCCGAGGCGCGTGCGATCCAGTGCCATGTGCATCGCGACTACCCGCCGCGCGTGCGGCTGCATCCGCGCTACATGAGTCGGGCCTTGCTGAACCTGGTGCAGAACGCGGTGCGCTACGCCAGCCGCCACGTGGAGGTCAAGCTCACCCAGTGCCCGTCGGGCGGCTTCGAGCTGATCGTGGACGACGACGGCGGCGGCATCGCGCCCGCCGACCGGACACGCGTGTTCGAACCCTTCATCCGCCTGGATGAAAGCCGCGACCGCGGCACCGGCGGCGCCGGCCTGGGCCTGGCCATCGTCTGGCGAGTGGCCGCCAGCCACGGCGGCGGTATCGAAATCCACGACAGCCCCCTGGGCGGCGCACGCTTCGTGTTGCGCTGGCCGGCCTGAGCATGGCCCAGGCGAAAACTCCATTTATGGCACTACCTTCCTGGTCCAAGCCGCGGCATCCTGTCGGCACGAGATTCCGCTCGGCAACACGCATCGAAAAGGTAAGAACATGACCCAGCGTTTGAATTATTTCCAGGTATCCGAGGAACAGTCCAGGAAGTACCTGGAATTCAGCATGTCGCTGAAGAAGACCCCCATCGTGCAGGAGGTCGGCGAACTGGTGGACATCCGCGCGTCGCAAATCAACGGCTGCGGCTTTTGCCTGGACATGCACGTCAAGCAGGCCCGCATCGCCGGCGAGCGCGAACTGCGCCTGCATCACATCGCCATCTGGCGCGAGTCCACGCTGTTCTCGCCGCGCGAGCGCGCCGCGCTGGCCTGGACCGAGGCGGTCACCACCCTGTCGGCGCAGGGCGTATCGGATGCGGTCTATGAGGACGTGCGCGCGCAGCTGTCCGAAAAGGAAATTTCCGACCTGACCCTGCTGGTGGTCGGGATCAACGGCTGGAACCGGCTGAACGTGGCATTGCGCACCGTGCCGGGTTCGGCCGACGCGGCCTACGGCCTGGACAAGGCCGGGCTGAACTAGGACTGCATCAGCTGCAGTATGCGCAGACCCAGTTCACGGGCCTGCGCCTGCGTGGCGATATTGGTGAAGCTGAGCAGCAGCGCCGATTGCCCCTGTGGGGCGGCGTGCCAGCGCGACAATACGCCCGCATACATGCCCTGCTCTTCCATCCGCCCGGCCAACGCCACGTCGCTCTGGCCGTCTTCCAGGCGCGCCACCAGATGCATGCCGCCGGGCTGCGGCTCGATCCGCAGGCGCTGCCCCAGCGCATCATTCAGGCCCGCCACGGTCGCGGCGCGCCGTTCCGCGTACAGCTTGCGCATGCGCTGGATGTGGCGGCCGAAATGGCCTTCGGCCATGAAGGCGCTCAATATGGCCTGGGTCAGGCCAGGCGCAGCGCCCGCCTGCAAGCGCGCGGACTGCGCGAAGCGTCCAGCCTGCGCCTCGGGCACCACCAGATAGGCCAGCCGCAGGCCGGGAAACAGCACCTTGCTGAAGGTGCCCGCGTACAGCACCCGCCCCTGCGTATCCAGGCTCTTCAAGGCCGGCAACGGACGGCCGACGTAGCGGTATTCGCCGTCGTAATCGTCTTCCACGATCCAGGCCCCGCAGCGTTCGGCCCAGTCCAGCAAGGCCTGCCGGCGCGGCAATGACAAGGACATGCTCAAGGGGCTTTGATGGGCAGGCGTCACCACCGCGCCGCGCGCCCGCCCCGCCCGCTCGATGCCGGCGCCGACCATGATGCCGTCCTGGTCCACCGGCACGGGCACGGGCTTCAAGCGCGCCTGCTCCAGCAGCGCGCGGGTTGGCGGATAGCCTGGATCTTCCATCCAGACCTGGTCGCCGGCTTCGAACAGCGTCTGCAGGATCAGCGCCATCGTGCTGTTGTAGCCGGCGGTGATGAACACCTGCGAGGGCTGGCAATGGATGCCGCGCGCCACCTGCAGATAGGCGGCGGTCGCGCTGCGCAGGGCTGGCAGGCCGCCGCTGGGCGGATAGGCCAGGTCCCCGGCCTGCAGGCCGCGCAGTTGCCGCGCGCCCAGGCGGGCCCAGAGCTTGCGGGGAAATTCATCCAGCGCCGGCAAGCCCATCTGGAACGGCCGCAGGCCCGAGGGTTCGCGCCAGCCCGGGCCGTCGCCGGGCGTCTCGGCAGGAATGGCCACGGCGGGGGGCGGCGCGTGCTGGGGCTGCAGGTCGGGCGCTACCACCGTACCGGCCTGGCCGCGCGCCTGGATATAGCCTTCCGATGCCAGCAGTGAATACGCGACCTCCACCGTGCCGCGCGCCACGCCCATCTCCTTGGCCAGCGCCCGCGCCGATGGAATGCGGTCGCCTGGCTTGAGCGTGCCCTGCGCAATGGCGCCGCGAAAGCGCTCGTAGACCTGGCGGTACAGAGGCTCGGCGCCGTCCGGCGGCATGGGCGGGTCCTGCTGCTGCGGGCTGATCATGGCATAGTCCAGAATTCAATTTATGGCCCTTCTAATTATGGCATGCGGCTCCTAAGATGACTGCACTTGAACCCTGACACCGCCAGTGCATCCATGACCGACGCCACTATGCAACACCTCGAAAGCCCGCAGGACCTGAGGGCCTGCCTGCCGCTCATGCGGGAACTCAGGCCCCATCTGAAAAACGAAGCCGATTTCGTCGAACGCGTGAGCCGCATGCGCGCCGACGGCTACCGGCTGCTGGCCGCCATGGACCACGGCCAAGCCGTCGCGCTGGCCGGCTACCGCGTGCAGGAAAACCTGATCTACGGCCGCTTTCTGTACGTGGACGACCTGGTGGTGGCGGACGGCCGCCGCGGCGAACGCTGGGGCGCCCGGCTCCTGCAAGCCCTGGACGCCGCCGCGCGCGGCCACGGCTGCGCCCGCCTGGTGCTCGACACCGGCCTGGGCAACGCCCTGGCCCAACGCTTCTATTTCCGCGCCGGTCTGTTGACCAGCGCCATCCGATTCAGCAAATCCCTGGAAACCTCCGCCTCATGAATATCCTGCGCATCATCTGCAGCCCGCGCGGCCGCGCCTCCGAAAGCTATCGCCTGTCGCAAGCCATCGTCGACCAACTCACCGCCGCCGCGCCCGACGCGGCCGTGGTCGACGTCGACGCGACCGCCCTGCCCCTGGTCGACTCCGACTACGCCGCCACGCTGAGTGCGCGCCAGGACCCCACGGACGGACGCGAGAATCGGGGCGCGCTGGGCCGCTCAACCGAACTGATCCAGTCCCTGCAGGCCGCGACCCACGTCGTCATCGCGACTCCGATGCACAACTTCACCGTGCCGGCATCGTTGAAAACCTGGATCGACCACGTGGTGCGGGTGCGCAGCACCTTCCAGATCACGGCGCGCGGCAAGGAAGGCAGCCTGGAGGACCGTCCGGTATACGTGGCGATCTCGTCCGGCGGCGACTTCGGCTGCGACGGGCAAAGCCAGCCGGACTTTCTCACGCCTTATCTTAGGCACGTGCTGGGCACGATGGGCCTGAAGAACGTGACATTCTTTTCGGTGCAGGGCACGGCGCGGGGCGCGGAGGCATTGCAGGCGGCCCGCGCGCAGGCGCAATCGGAGATCGTCGCGCATCCGTTCGCGGCGGGTCTGCATCCGGAGTTCGCGGCAGCTTGATCGCGCCGGGGCTGGTGCCCGCGCATCATGGCGCGCGCACCAAGCCGCCTCATGCTTAGGAATAGCGCCGGCGCCGAGCCCGCTTACGCAAGAAGTATTAGGCAATCGGGCTGCGTTGACACCCCCAAATAGCCGGCACTACGCTCTTGGCCAGAACCCTCTCGCCTGACCAGACTACGCCGTACTTCCTCATTCGGGCATGGGTGCAGGAGGCGTGCAATGACACTGACCAGTCCCGGTATTTTCCTGGCGGCCGCGCTTGCGCTGTGGGTCCTCGCCGCGCCGCGCGCCGAGGCGGCCTGCAGCGACAAGAAGATCGTGGCGATGGCCAACGACGGCCGCACGGTCAACGCCATTGCCAAAGCCTGCAGCATGCCGACGGCCAAGGTCCGGGGCGTGATCGAGCGCGCCGATGCGAACGACGAAGCGCCGCCGCCCGCGCCCAAGGCCAAGGCCGAACGCGCCGCTGTGCCGGAGCTGCCCAAGAAACTGCCGTCCGGAGCCGGCCTTGCCTCATGCGATTGCCAGGGCATGGTGCCCTATGGCGAACGGGCGCCGGACCTGCGCTGCCAGAGCGGCATGTCGATGGCGACGCCCTGCGCGGGCTATTGCTCGCCCCACGGGGTCGCGCCATGGCGTCGCATATGTAGTTAGCCCTACTGCCTGGCGCTGGGCATGAACCAGCGGTAGTAGGCGTTGCCGCCATCATCGCGCGCCAGCTTGTTCATTTCCCTGCCCCAGGTTTCACGATCCCCCACATAGGCCGCCAGCGACGCCCGGTAGAACGTGTCGAGCCGCGCCCGCTCCAGTTCCATGTCGGCGCGCAGCGCGTCGGACGCGCCGGTCAGCGGCGGTTCGCCGCGCAGGGCCAGCAGCGCGGGCAGGACGCGCGCCACTTCGCGCGGGCGGACCCAGGTTGCGTACTCGATGCCCGGGCGGTCGTCGGTCACGGCCGGGGTATCGCCGGCAAAGCGCGCCAGGCCTTCCCGGTCCGTGACCCAGGTGGACAACAAGGCGGCGGCGGATGGCACGCCCACAGCCTGCAACGCGGCGGCGGTGTCGGGCTGGCCGTAGCGCGCCTGGATGCGGGCCGCGTCCAGCGTCAGCGGCTGCATGGAACCCAGCAGCAGCATTTCATGCAGTTCGCTGGTCCAGAGCTGGGCATGCGGAAACACCAGGATGAAGCTGGCGATGAGCGCGCGGGTGTCGTCTTCGTTCTGCGTGGGCAGCGGCAGCCATTGCGCCACGATGCCTTGCGGCGCCAGCCGGCTTGCGGCCAGTTGGTAGAAGTCGCGGGAATACAGATTCACCACGCCCGCGGCGGAAGGCGGCGGCGGCTCCAGCGTGATCAGGTCCCAGCGTTCGGCGCTGGCCTGCAGCTCGCGGCGTCCGTCGCGCAGCCGCTTGTCCAGGCCAGGATCGGTGGCGGCCTGGAACGTGCCCTGGAAGTGCGGCGCGGCGCGCAGCACGGCTGGCAGCAGCTCGGCGACCGCCCGCTTTTCGAGCCCGCGGTATTGCGACAAGGCGCCCGCCGTGATGCCGGTGCCATAGCCCACGACCAGCGCGGACTTGGGTTCGCCCGCATGCACGATCAAGGGGAGCAGCGCCTGCAGCCGCATGTAGCGCAGCGAAGGCATGGCGTCGCCCGAATTCGATACGCCCTGGATGTAGAGGCGGTGGAAGCGGTTGCCGTTGCCGGCGCGCTCGACCACGGCCACGGTGCCGCCATGGCTTTCCTCGTAGAACACCAGGCCCGCGCCGCTCGCCCCAGGCAGTAGCCGCGCAAACTGGTCTGCCGGCAGCGTGGCGATCAGCGCCAGCGTGGCGAAGCCCGCGATGCCGGTGGCCCACCCGGTGGCGGCGCGGCCGTCCGCACGCCCGCGCCAGGCGGCAACGGCGGCCACCGCCGCGGCGATGGCCGCCAGCACGCTCAGCGTGCGTACCAGCCCCAGGGCGGGCAACAGCAGGAATCCCGTCAACAAGGTGCCCGCGATGCCGCCCAGCGTGTTGCAGGCGAGCACGGCCCCGGCTTCCCGCCCCACCTGCCGGTCGCCCACCGCGATGCGCAGCACCGCGGGAAACGCCGCGCCCAGCAGCAGCGTGGGCGCCAACACCAGGCTGGCCGCCGCTACCGCGAAGCGCGCGCACATGCCGGCAAAGCCGCTGCCCGTCCATTGGTAGACCGCCGCTTCCGCCTGCGTCTGGGCCACGATCAGCCATTTGCCCAGCAAGGCCACCTCCAGCACCGCGATCAGGCCTGCGCCAGCGATCAGGAAGCCGAACACCGGCCAGGGATTGCGCACGCGATGGGCCCAGCGCGCATAGAGCGCCGCGCCGATGGCCAGCCCGGCCAGATAGGTGGCCAGCACGATGGCGAAGGCGAAGGCGCGTGTGCTCATGAAGGGCACGATCATCTGCGACCAGATCACTTCGTAGCCCAGCGCCACCGCGCCAGCCACCGCGTACAGCGCCACGGCCAGGCGCGCCTCGCCCGACAAGGGCGCCGCAGCGGCCTGCGGATTGTCGGCGGGCGTCGCGCTGTCGCCTGCCCTGCGGTCCAGCATCCAGGCGCCCAGCGCCGCCAGCACGTTGAGCGAGGCCGCGGCCAGCGCCGCACCTTGCACGCCGAAGCGCGGAATCAGGAAGAACGCGGGCAGCAATGCGCCCAGGATGGCGCCGCAGGTATTCGCGGCGTACATTGCTCCGCCGGAGCGGCTCACGTCCGCGCCCTGATGCCGGCTCACGGCGCGCAGCAGCACCGGCAAGGTGCCGCCCATCAGGAATGCGGGGATGGCCAGCAGCAGCCCTACCGCCAGCCAGGCCGCCAGGCTGCTATGGGCCTCGACCGCGACAAAGGCGGCGGCGCTGCGCGCCAGCAGCCACGTCACCGCGATGCAGGACAGCGCCACGCCCGCTTCCAGCATGGCGTAGAAGCGTACCGGGCGCCGCAACTGGTCCGCCTTGCGGCCCAACAACCAGCCGCCCAGCGCCAGGCCCAGGAAGAATGCGCTGACAGCGCCGGCGATGGCGCTGACCTCCACGCCCACCACCAGCGACAACTGCTTGATCCACAGCACCTGGAACACCAGGGCCGCCGTTCCGGACAGGAACAGCAGCGCGGCCGGCCGGACCGCCGTCAGGGCGCGCCCTTGCGCCGCCTTGTCGTC
This sequence comes from Achromobacter aegrifaciens, assembly GCF_902859735.1. Taxonomy (GTDB): domain Bacteria; phylum Pseudomonadota; class Gammaproteobacteria; order Burkholderiales; family Burkholderiaceae_B; genus Achromobacter; species Achromobacter aegrifaciens. The sequence goes on from NZ_CADIJY010000002.1 coordinate 525,041, forward strand.
CACATCATGTCCCTGCATCGCTGCCTCGCTTGCCCCCATGCCCATCATGCTGCTCCTGCTGCGTTGCCGGGCGGCGCGACAGGCGCCGCCCGGTACTGTCCCGGCTTGCGCCGGAACCGGCTACTTCGACTTCTGTTTCTCCATATCTTCGAAGTGTTTCTCCATAGCCTTGTTCACCCGCTCCTGCACCTGGTCCACACTGAAGCTGGCCGGCCGCTGGCTGGGCGGATAGGTAATGAAGGTCTCCAGGAACGCTGACGCCTTCATGGTGGCGATGGCCGTCAGGTAGGAGTTTTTGGCCAGCCAGTCGTTGTACTGATCCGAGGTGATGTCGGCACGCTCATACGGATCCATGCGCAGGTTGAAGATTTTCGGCACGCGCAGGCAGACGAAGGGATCCTGCCAGACGTTGAAGTTCCCCGGCGCGCGCTGTTCGCAAAACACGGCCTTCCAATCACCCCAACGCATGCCTACCAGCAAGCCGTCGTCGTTGAAGTAGAAGAACTCGTCGCGCGCACTCTTGTCCTGCTTGCCAGTCAAATAGCCCAGCTGGTTGTAGCCGTCCAGATGCACCTTGAACTTGGTGCCGCCGGCCTGCGGCGCCCAGCCGTCCAGCAGCCGTTCCTTCACGTTGGCGTCGCCGGTGGCGGCCAGCAGGGTCGGGAACCAGTCCATGCCGGATACCATGCCGCGCTTGACTTCCCCGGCGGGAATCTTGCCAGGCCAACGGACCATGGCCGGCACGCGGAACGCGCCTTCCCAGTTGGAGTCCTTTTCGCTGCGGAATGGCGTAGTGGCGGCGTCTGGCCAGGTGAAGGCATTGGGTCCGTTGTCGGTGGTGTAGACGACGATGGTGTTGTCGGCGATGCCCATGTCGTCCAGCTTCTTCAAAAGCTTGCCCACGTCCTGGTCGTGCTCCCACATGCCATCGGCGTAGTCATTGCCGGGCATGCCGCTCTTGCCCTTGTGTTCGGGCCGGATATGCGTGTAGATGTGCATGCGCGTGGTGTTCATCCACACGAAGAACGGCTTGTCTTCCTTGCCGTGCTTGTCGATGTACTCGATAGCGGCGCCAACGGTTTCGTCGTCGATGGTCTCCATGCGCTTGGTGGTCAAGGCGCCCGTGTCCTGTACCTTGCCGTCGGCCGTGGCCTTGATCACGCCGCGCGGAGAAAAGTTCTTCACGTAGGGATCGTTGGGGTCCTTGGGCCAGTACGGACGCTCGGGCTCTTCTTCGGCATTCAAGTGATACAGGTTGCCAAAGAACTCGTCGAAGCCATGGCGCGTCGGCAAGTATTCGTCGCGGTCGCCAAGATGGTTCTTACCAAACTGCGCCGTGTTGTAGCCCTGCGACTTCAAGGCCTCGGCTATGGTGATGTCGCCCTTCTGCAATCCGACCGTCGCGCCGGGTGCGCCGACCTTGGACAAGCCGGTACGCAGTGGCGATTGACCCGTGATGAAGGACGAGCGGCCTGCCGTGCAGCTGTTCTCGGCGTAGTAATCCGTGAACATCGCGCCTTCCTTGGCGATGCGGTCGATATTGGGCGTCTGATAGCCGACCACGCCGTGCGCATAGGCGCTGATATTCGCCTGCCCGATGTCGTCGCCGAAGATCACCAGGATGTTCGGCTTCTTGCCCGATGGCGCCGCCTGGCCCTGATTGGCCGCAGGCGCCTGGGTCTGCGCCTGCGCGCTTGCCAGTGCCATAAGGCCTGTTGCGGCGAAGAGCGCCGCGCTCAACAGTTTTCTTGCGTTCATCGCTTTCTCCTGACCCTCGCGGGCGGTTCCCAGTCACGTAAACGAATCACTGTGTTTCAAATGCGTATACCCTTCTCCACTCCTTTGCCATGTCTACGATTACCCAACCCTTTTGCTGCGCTTCATCCAGCGCGCGGTCCAGCCTGCCGATCTTGGAATCCCGGTCATAGGCCCATTCGCGCCGGGCGTCGGTGTGATGCACCAGGCCCGCGAAGCGCTTGCCGCTGCCGGCCGCCGTCCACTGCAGCATCTGCAGGTCGCCGTCCGAATTGCCGAAGGCGAATATGGGCTGGCGGCCGATGAACTTGTTGATGGCCACGGGCTTGCCCGGGCCGTCGTCGTTGAAGTCGAGCTTGGGCGTGCGCATCAGCACGGGCTTGCCGTCCTGCATCTGGAACTCGGTGACGAAGGTGGTGCCTATCACCTGTTCGGGCGGAATGCCGTAGACGTCCTGCGCCCAGGCCCGCATGAATTCCACTTCGCCGCCCGACACGATGTAAGTCTTGAAGCCGTTGCCGCGCAGATAGTCCAGCAGCTCCAGCATCGGCGCATAGATCATGCTGGTGTACGGCTGCTTGAAGCGCGGATGGCGGGCGGTCTTGATCCATTGCCGGACCTCCGCGCCGAAGGCCTGCGTCGTCATGTTGGTATGGGTGGCGCCCACGATCTTCAGCAGTCCTTCGGTGCCCGAGGCGGCAAGCGCCTGGCGGTCGCCTTCGATCGCGGCCTTGTAGGGTTGCTCGGTCGACCATTCGGGATGCTGCGGCGCCATGGCCTTGACCTGGTCCAGCGCGAAGATCAGCTGGAAGTACAGAGGTTGCTCGCTCCATAGCGTGCCGTCGTTGTCGAACACCGCGATGCGGTCGGCCGGCGCCACATAGTCCGGGCTGCCCTCCGTCGTGACGGCTTGCACGAATCCAAGAATGGCCTGGCGCGAAGGCCCCTCATTCCAGGAAGGCAGCGGCGTCTGCGCGCGCGCCAGCCCGGCCAGGAACAACAGGAGCAGCAGCGCGAACCAGCGGCGGGCAAGCAAAGGCGTCGTCATGGGAGATCTCCTGGAATTTCGGCGGGCGGCATGCCCGCAAGTCCGCGCGATGTTGCGGCCGGACGGGGATTCAGCGTAGGCAGGTCTTGCGCGCCGCCCTCTCGTACCGGTGCGCGCAAGGCTCGGCGCCAACGCGGGAACATCCCGCGCAATCCGCGCCAGCCGCGCGCCGCGTCCGGCTCCCGGCCATAGCAGGCTCGCAGCGCATCGTCTGCGGATTGGCGCAGCGCCGGGTCCAGGCCGGCCGTCCCCTGCGCGATCGTGGCTGCGCCGCAAGCTCGGCGCAGCCATGCGTATAGCGCGTCCATGCGCGGCTGGGGCTGCGCCAACAAGCGTCGCAAGGTCATTGCCGCATAGGGTTCGGAGGCATGCCATTGTTCGCGCCGCGCCCGCAGTCCGGCCCGCAGGCGGGCCAATGTCCGCCGCAACCAGGGCGCACCCAGCCACCAGGCCAACGCCGCCAGCGCCGCGCCCGCGGCCAGCGCCAGCCATCCTCCCGGAACGCGCACCTGCACTTGCCGGCCCATGTCGCGCAGGTCCTGTTCGACCGAGAATGGCGCCTGGTAGGCGGCGCCCGCCCGCGCTTCGAAGCGTTGCGCGGGCAGCGTGACGCGCTCTTCCTTGTTGGCCGCGACGTTCCACCAGCGGATTTCCACCGCCGGCAGTTCATGGGCGCCGCCGCTTTCGATCACATAGTCCAGGCGGTCGATGCGCTGTCCGCCGAGGAAACCGCCGCGGCTGTCGGACATCTGCGTCAATTCGGGTTCGGACGGGTACAGCTTGAGGCCCTGCACGGCGGCCGCGGCAGGCGGCGGGATCAGCATGGCCTGGGCGCCCTGGGCCTGCACGGTGATGACGCGGCTGACGTGGTCGCCGACGGCGGGAGGCTCGGCCGAATAGCGGATCTGCTGGGTCGCCTGGACCGAGTTTGCCGCCAGGACATGACCGGCTGCCCCGCCTGGCGGTCCGGCGGCGCGCGCCTCGAACGGGCGCGTCTGCGCAACCAGGGGCGCAGTCGCCTGTCCCACCTGCGCGCTGACCCGGATGGCCGGCACGCGCAGGTCGCCCGCCGCCTCGGGACTGACCAGATAGGCGTAGCGCAATCCGCTGTAGGCCACGCCGCCGATGGTGGCGCGGATGATGGTGGCCTGCCCTGACGGCCCCGACACCAGCGCGCCAGGGATGTCCAGGGCCGGCATCTGCGGGGGCTGGGTGAACCAGGTCGACGTCAACACGTCCACCTGCAGGATGGCGGTGGCGCCAGCCATCAGGTCGCCCAATGCCGCCATGCGCGCCTCGGCGTGCAGCTGCGGCCCGCCATCCGCCTGCTGGGCTCGCGCCACGCCGACGCACAGGCCCAGTTGCAGCAACAGCAGCAGGCCCAGGCAACGCAGCAGCGCGGCATGGCGGTGCATCATGGCTGCCTCCCCTGCGCCGGCGCGGCCTTGCGTGCGTCTTCGATCGCGAATTTCTGCTTCAAGAAGCCGGCCGGCGACAGGCTCAGGTTGCGCAGCCAGACCTCGTCGGACGCGGCTTGCGGCGCCTGCGTGCGGATCATCTTGCCCGCGCCCTTGTCGCTGTCCACGCGGGTCTCGTCCGGTTTCTCCGAGTCGTCGTCCTGTTGCTCGCTTTCGGCGGCGGCGATCAATCTGGCGACCAGTTCGCGGTTTTCGCGCGCCTCGGGAAAATCCGGCCGCAGGCGCAGCGCCTGGTCGTACGCCGCCAGCGCGGCGTCGTAGCTGCGCAGACGGACCTGGGTATTGCCCAGATAGAAGTCGCCTTCGGGCGTGTCCAGTTTGGCGAATGCGGCCAGCGCCGCCTGATAGTCGCCGGCGTCATAGGCGGCGCGACCCTTCCAGTAAGGATCAGCATACAAGGCGGCGGCCTCGGCATAGCGCTTGTGTTCATAGGCCCAGCGGCCCTGCTGGTCGGGCGTGAAAAAGGCGTCGGCCAGCGCGCCTGCTTCCGCGCGCGGGGTATGCAGCGTAGCCGTGGCGGCGAGCAGCAGGCAGGCCGTCCAGTTGATGTTCCAGCCGCGCCGCAGCGCCAGCAATGCCAGCAGCGCCAGCGGCCAGCACAGCCAATAGCCGGCGTCCTTCCAGTGCAGCGGCTTGTCCGCGTCCTGCACCTCCTGGAAGTGCCGTTCGGCATGCAGCGTCACCCAGTCCAGGTCCTCGTCGTTCAGGGTCAGGCTGCCCAGCGGCGCGCGGGCGGCTTGCGCCAGCTGTTTCAGCGCATCCTCGTCGAAACTACCCAGCAAGGGCCGGCCCTGCGCGTCGAGGCGCGGCTGGCCGCGGGCGTCGCGCACCACGCCGCCATCGCGCGTGCCCGCCGCCCACACCAGGATCTGGAAGGAATTGGCCCGCGCCAGGCGCTCGACTTCGGCCAGCTGGCCGGTGTCCGCGCCGTCCGTCACCAGCAGCAGGGTGCCGCCCGCCTCGCCCGCTTGCAGCAGGCTCGCGGCCAGCGAGATCGCGCCCGCTGCATCCTTGCCGGGCGCGGCGATGAGCCCGGTGGACAGGGCCTGCACGAACATGTCGGGCAAGGCGGGGTCGTCGGTCGGCGGCAACACCAGATGCGCCGAACCGGCATAGCCGATCAGGCCCGTCTTGGCGCCTGCGCGCCGTTTCAGCAGATCGCGCAGCTTGCGTTTGGCGGCCTCCAGCCGGCTGGGCGGCAGATCCGCCGCGTCCATCGAGGGCGACAGGTCGACCGCCGCGATCAGGGGCGCAAGATTGTCCAGGAAGGCCGGGCGGTCCTGCTGCCACGTCGGCCCGGCAGCGGCGAAGCCGCCCAGCGCCAGCAAGGCGGCCAGCAGTTGCGCGGGCCGCGGCCCGCGGCTGCCCTGCGTGCGCACGGTCAGGTATGGCAGCAGCGCCGGCGCGATGTTGCTGCGCCAGCCGAGCCGGCCGTCCTCGTCGCGCCGCCGCCAAAGCACAAAGGCCGCGGCCGCGACCGCCAGCAGCCACCAGGGGCGCAGGAAATGGAAGGCGCTCAGGTCGATTTCCATCCGCCCTCCTCCACGCGCGCATCCCCTTGCGGCCTGCCGCCGCGCCGCCAGCCGCCCAGCGCCGCCGCCAGATGCCAGCCAGCCAGCAGCAACAGCGCCAGGCCCAGCGGCACCCAGAAGAAATCCTGCTTCGGCTGGTGGCGCAATTCGCGCACTTCATGCGGCGTGATGCGGTCCAGTTCGGCGTAGACCTGCCGTAGCGACGTCTGGTCTTGCGCCTGGAAAAAACGGCCCCCGGTCTTGGCTGCGATCGCGCGCAAGGCGTCGAAATCGACCTTCTCCTCGCCCTGCGCCTGCGGATCGCCTATGCCCACGGTATGCACGACGATATGGCGCGCGGCCGCCATGGCCGCGGCGCGGTCCGGCGGCACGGCGCTGCCGGTATCGTTGCCGTCCGTCAGCAGGATCAGGACCTGGTCGTGTTCGCCGGCATGCTCGAACTGCTTGATCGCCACGCCGATGGCATCGCCGATGGCGGTATTGGGCCCGGCCATGCGCGTGCTTACCTGGCCGAGCAGCAGCTTGAGCGTGGCATGGTCCTGGGTCAGCGGCGCCTGGGGATAGGCGGCGGTGCCGAACACGATCAGTCCAAGCCGGTCGTCCTTGCGGCGGTCGATGAAATCGGCCACCACGGCCTTGACGCCGCTCAAGCGGTCCTCGCGGCGGCCGTCCGGCGCCACGAAGTCCTCGGTCTCCATGGATTGCGAGATATCGATGGCCAGCAGCAGGTCGCGCACCGGCTGGCGATGCTCCAGCGGCGGCTCGACCCGTTCGGGCCGCGCCAGCGCCAGGACCAGCAGCAGCCACACCAGCGCGTTCAAGGCCAGTTGCCAGCGGTCGCCGCGCACGCCGGGGCGCTGCGGCGTCTGGCCGGTGCTGCGCGCCACCGATTCGAAGAATGGAATGCGTACGGCGCTGCGCCGCTGCACATACGGCGGCAGATAGCGGTACGCCAGCCAGCCCAGCGGCAGCAGCGCCAGCAGCCAGGGATATTCAAGCCGCCACATGGTGACGCTCCATCCATTGCCGGCTGGCGGCGAACAAGGTCCGCACGCGCGCGGGGTCGATGGCCCGCAAGGTCTCGGGCGGCGCATACGCCAGCGCGCGCAGCAGCACGGCCGCGTCGGGCGGAAACACGGCCACGCCGGCATCCATGAAGGCGACCCACTCCGCGCCTTGCAGCGCGCCGACCCGGTCGCGGTCCGCTGCCGCCACCGACGACAGGCCGACGCGCTTGAGCAGATCCGGCAAGGCGCGTGCGGCCAGGGGATCCGCCTGTGCTTCGCGCCGCAGCGCTTCCAGCATGCGCAGCCCTGCGCGGCGGTAGCCATTGCGTCGGTGGCGGCGCGCCATCCGCCACGCGGCCCATGTGGCCAGCGCCAGCACCACGGCCAGCACGACCAGCCAGCCCCAGGTCTGCGGCCAGTAGCTGACCGGCTCGGGCAGCGGCAACTGACGCAGCTGTTCGATGGACGGAGCGGCGTCGGCGTTCATGCCCGGCCCCTGGCTTGCGCACGACTGGCCTGGCGGCCGAGCTCGCGGCGCAACTGCGCCACGGTGTCGTCCGCCGTATCGATGGACAAGAGCGGCACGCGGCTGCGGCGCAGCAGCTCGGCCACGTCGTGCAGGCGTCCTGAAAAGAAGTCCGACAGCGGCTCGCGTACCTGCTTGCGATCCGCGGCGACTTCGACCTGCAGCTCGCCCTGCGTCACCACCAGCCGGCCGCTCAGGGGAATGCGCAACGCCAGCGGGTCATACACCAGCGTTGCGACCACATCGTTATGCGCGGCCAGCGTGCGCAAGAGGCGCAAGGTAGCGTCATCGGCGCCGGCAAAATCGCTGATCAGGCAGACCAGGCAATCGTGCGGCGCGTGCGCCAGCGCCCCTTGCAGCGCTTCGTTCAGCCGTCCGGACGCGTCCACATCGGGTTGGTCCGCGCCCATGGACTGGCTGCGCCGCGCAATGGCGGCGAACAGGGCCTGGATGCGTTCGCGGCTGCGCAGCGGACGCACGTTGTCGATGCCCGCATCGCTGAACACCAGGCCGCCCACGCGGTCCCCCGCCAGATAGGCCATCCAGGCCGACAGCGCCGCGATGCGCGCGGCCACGACAGACTTGAAGCTGCGCACCGAACCGAAATACATGCCCATGCGCTGATCCACCACCACCAGCGCCGGACGGTCGCGCTCCTCGCTGTAGGTGCGCACATAGGGCTTGCCCAACCGCTGTGAGGCGCGCCAGTCCAGCTGGCGCAGATCGTCTCCGGGCAGATAGCGGCGCAGCTCCTCGAAGTCCAGGCCGCGCCCGCGCAGGCGCGAGCCATGCTGGCCGGCCAGAATGCTGCGCACCGGCTGGCGGCTGAAGAACCCCAGGCCGCGCGCGGCGGGTTCCAGCGCCATCAGGTCCTTGATGTGGACCTGGACTTCCGGGGAAGGAGCGGCGGAAGGCATGGCGGGCTCAGACCGGCACGGCGACCGTGTCCAGCAGCTTGTCTATCACCTGGTCCGCCGAGACGCCGTCGGCGACCGCGTCATACGACAGGTGCAGGCGATGCCGCAGCACCGGCCGGGCCACGCTGCGCACATCATCGGGCGAGACATAGTCCTGCCCCGCCAGCCAGGCGTGGGCGCGCGCCACCTTGTCCAACGCGATCGCGCCGCGCGGGCTGGCGCCGACCTGGATCCAGCGCGCCAGGTCGGCGTCATGCCCGCCCGGGTGGCGGGTGGCGTTGACCAGGTCCACCAGGTACTGGTCCAGCGCTTCGGACACGTGCACCCGGTCGACCTCGGCGCGGCAGGCGAACAGGTCCTCCTGGCTCAGCGGCGCGCCGGCGGGTTCCGCGTCCTGGCGCGACTCGCCGCGCAGCATGGCCAGCATCTGCCTTTCGCTGGCGGGGTCGGGGTAGTCCAGCACGATCTTCATGATGAAGCGGTCCATCTGCGCTTCGGGCAAGGGATAGGTGCCCTCCTGCTCTATCGGGTTCTGGGTGGCCAGCACCATGAACAATTGCGGCATGCGGTGGGTCGTGCCAGCCACGGTGATCTGGCGTTCCTCCATGGCTTCCAGCAGCGCGGCCTGCACCTTGGCGGGCGCGCGGTTGATCTCGTCGGCCAGGATCAGGTTGCCGAACAGCGGCCCCTGCTGGAACTGGATGCGGCTGGCGCCCTGCGCGTCCTGCTGCAGCACCTCTGCGCCCGTGATGTCCGAAGGCAGCAGGTCGGGCGTGAACTGGATGCGGCTCATTGCCGCGGCCAGATGCTGCGCCAGCGTCTTGACGGTGCGCGTCTTGGCCAGCCCCGGCAGGCTTTCCAGCAGCAGGTGGCCGTCGGCCAACAGGCCCAGCAGCACCTCGCGGATGACGGCGGCCTGTCCCAGCACCGCGCGCGCCATGGCGCGCTCCAGTTCCAGAATGCTGTCGCGGTTGCTCATCGGCATTTCCTCTCCTGCGTGATGCGGGCTAGCGGCTGGCGATGCCGTTCCTGGCTGTCTGGGCCAGTTTCCATTGCGCGGGCGTCATGACGGTGCGGAATCCCAGGTGCGACATGCCGTTCATCGGATCCGTGCCGCGCCGGGCGCTGGTGCGGTAGCTGATGCAATAGGTGTCGCTGCACAGGAACGAGCCGCCGCGCGTCACGCGCTTGGGCGCGGCCGGCGGCACGATGCCGTCGTCGGGGTCGTAGCTGTCGGCCGGCCCTGCCGGATCCGCGGGCGGCTGGCGGTACTGCGCCTGGATCTTGAAGGCGTCGGCGCGGTACCAGTCGGCGGTCCATTGCCAGACGTTGCCGGCCATGTCGTACAGCCCATAGCCATTGGGCGAGAAGCTGCCCACCGGCATGGTGCCGACCTGTACCTTTTCATCCTTCACCACCGGAAACGGCTGCTGTTGCTGCGTGTCCCAGATATTGGCCATGGCCTTGCCCTGCGGCAGCAGCTCCTCGCCCCAGGCATAGGTGGCCTGCTCCAGCCCGCCGCGCGCGGCCATTTCCCATTCGGATTCCGTCGGCAGGCGCTTGCCCGCCCATTTGGCATAGGCCATGGCGTCCTGGTACGACACCTGCACCACCGGGTGGTCGTCCTTGCCGGCGATGGAGCTGCCCGGTCCTTGCGGATGGCGCCAGTTCGCGCCGGGCACATAGCGCCACCAGCGCGAATAGTCGCGCAGCGAGACCTCGCTTTCGGTGCCGACGAACACCATGGCGCCGGGCACCAGCAGGCTGTCGTCCGGGCGCGGCGTGCCAGGCGGCAACTGCACCTTCAAGTCTTCCCACCGCGGCTTCTGCTCGGCCGTCGTGACGTAGCCGGTGGCCTCGACGAAGCGGCGGAACTGCGCGTTGGTCACGTCGTTCACGTCCATCCAGAAGCCGCTGACGGATACCTTGTGCGCCGGCATTTCATTGGGCTGGGCCAGTTTGTGGCTGCTGCCCATCAGGAACTCGCGCCCGGGTACCCAGGCCATGCCCGCCGGGCCGCTCTTGCCGTCGCCCAGCACCACCTTCACCGCTTCGGGCGGCCCGTCCTTGCCCATGACCACATAGGCGGTGCTGGCGCCCGCGCCCAGCACCACGCCGGCCAGCAGCAATGCGCTGGCGTAGCGTGTCTTTCCTGTTGTCTGCTTTGCCATTTCAATCACCCGAAAGCTGATGGTTCAGGCGTGGCGGTGCCGCGCCCGGGGCTGGCAGCCCCTTGAAATCGTGCTGACGTTCAGAACACCAGCGTCGCGGTCGCCATGACCGTATCGTTGCTGTCCAGACGCTTCGTGCTGCTGATCGTAGGTACCCAGCGCAGGCTGAGGGACAAGGAGCGCTTGTCCGCCAGCTTCGTGTCATAGGTCAGGATCGGGCCCAGCGCCCAGTCGCGCCCCTTGAAGCCGTTGAGCCGGTCGGCCGTCGGTCCCGAATCGCTGCCCAGTTGCTGGATGGTGCCCAGGATCAGGCCCGCGCTCACCCCGTTGCTGAAGATCTTGCGGCCCATCACGTCCATGCTGAACAGCGGCGCGTTGCGATAGTCCGTGGCGTTGTTGCGGGTGTAGAACTGGACGCCGGCCACGGTATCCAGTTGAAAACCGGATTCCGGAAATATCTTGGTGTAGGCCACCTGAGGAATGAAGGTCCAGTTGTTCAGGCTGGGGTTGGCCATGTCGTCGGCGTTGTACTTGCCGGTGGGCGCCCAGATGTTCAGGCTGAGCGCCATGTGCGAGGTTTCGGAAAAGTGATAGCCCGCGATGATGGGCGAGAAGTACAGGTCGAACAGGTTTGAGGCGGTATCGCTTTGGTCTATGCTGCGCCCGCCTGGTCCCGTCACGGTGGAATTCACCTTGGTCCAGACGTAGGGCAAGGTGAAGCTGGACGCGAAGTTCCAGCGCCCCGGCCCGGTGTCCCAGGTCTTGAGGACCGTGGCCAGGGTGAACGCGACTTTCGCGTCCAGGCCCAGCGAGGTACGGCCTCCTACCGGCACTTCGCGGCTGCCGCCCACGGTGCCGTCCAGGTAGATCTGCGACAGGTTGACGGCCCAGATAGGCTCGGGAGACACGATGCCGGCGTTGGGCTGCACGTTGGTGCCGGTGATCTGGCGGCCCAGCGCCCCTTCAGTGGCCCAGGCGGCAGACGGCAGCACCAATCCGGCCAGAACCGCCAACCACCCTGCAACTGCCGCAATCGCGCTCCGCATCCCTACACTCCGAAAGACCAGAAAAACGCTGACGGGATCAATTCCCGAAGGTGATGTTCAAGCCGGCGAACAGCGTGAACTGAGGCAGGCCCTCCCCCTTGTGCGCAACCGTCCATTGCGGTTCCGCGAACACGTTGAAGATGTTCTTCCCGACGCGCCAGGCCTTGCCCGCGCCCAGCCCCAAGGGAATGTAGTAGTCGTTCTTCTGCAGGTCGAAGGTCCAGGTTGCGGTGGACCTCAAATACCAGCCTTGCGGCAGATTGCGTATCAGGAACGGCTGGAAGGTGGCGGTGTGCACCGTGTCGCGCGCATTCTGGCCGGCGAAGGAATGCTGCCATTGCACCAGCGCGCCCAGCAGCCCTTCCTTGCTGGCATGCACCGCCACGCCGGCCAGCCCGGCGGACCATTTGCCCGCTCCCAGCTCGCTGCTGGTCGCGCTGGGCATGGTCAGCATCGGCCCAACGCCCAGGTCCACCGCGCCCTGCTGCAACAGGAAAATGTCGAACACATTGATGTCGCCCAGGCCGGTCTTGTAGCTGCCGTCGGCCTCGGGGCGCGTACTGACTGGGGCCGTGATGCGAAATATCTGCGGCACGCCGACGAGCTCGCCCGGCGCGACAGGGATCGTCGGCCGGATCAGGAAGTCGTTGGTGTGGGCGTTGCTGCCGAACAACTTCGGCGTGTAGTAATTCTGGAAATTCAACGACGCCGCCAGGTTCAGCGGGTTGTTGCTTTTGTTGGCGTCATCCGCCGACTGGGACTGGGCATGCGCAGGCTGCGCAAAGCACAGCGGCGCAGCCACCATCAGCCACGCCGCGATTCCTCTTCCACTGATTTCCTTGAATGCAGACTGCGTACTGCCCATGCGATGTACCCCGGAAAGAGATAACAAAATGCAAAGACGCGCCGTACGGAAATGCTGATTTCGGCAAACCGCGCCGAGATCCAAAGTCGTGAAATCTGTCGCAATCTTCGCACAGAGTTTTACTTTCACCAATACTGGCCATAGGCTGTGATCTATTGCTTTCAAGGCGAAGAACGGATAAGGCGCAACACACAGGCAAAAAAATGGGGATGCCTTCAGGCATCCCCATCGTGGTGCAGGCGCCGGTCGAGCGATATCAGCCGGCTTGCGGCGCCTCTGCGCGCATCAGGCTGGCGCGCACCTGGTCGATGCGCAGGCCGTCGCGGCGGGTGACCTCGAAGCGCCAATCGCGCCACTCGATCGAGTCCCCGGCGTCAGGGATCCGGCCGCCGGCGCGCAACAAGCAGCCCGCCAGCGTCGCGTCCGGGTATTCCTCGGCCAGGTCCGGCGCGTCCAGCAGGCGCGCGGCTTCAGCGACGGCCAGGCGGCCTTCCAGCAGCCAGGTTCCGTCCGCCAGCTGCAAGGCTTCGGGCTGGTCTTCCTGATGCTCGGGCAGGTCGCCCGCAACGGCGGTCAGCACGTCCATGGGCGTGATCAGGCCCTCGCACACGCCGTGTTCGTCGACCACGATCAGCATGTGCTCGCGCGAACCGCGCAGCTCGTCCAGCACCTTCAGCACCGGCATGGTTTCCATCACGTAGCGCGGCTCGCGCGCCAGCTCCACCAGGTCGATCGGGCCAGGGTTCTGCAGCAGCGGCAGCAGGTCCTTGAAGTGCAGCACGCCCAGCACATTGGACGGATCGCCCGCGCACAGCGGCAGGCGGGAGTGGCCGCTGCCGAACTTTCGCACGATGGCCTCCGGCGTATCGGCCACGTCCAGCCAGACCATGTCGCCGCGCGCCACCATGATGGAGCGCACGTCCCGCCCGCCGATGGACAGCACGCGTTCGATCATGGTGCTTTCCTCGGGCGCGAAGGCCGGTTCGCCGTCCGCGCCGTCGACCAGCGCGGCCACCTCGTCGGCCTGGCCGGCGGACTGCCCGGCGCGGCCGGCGCGCAGCAGGCGCAACACGGCCTGCGCGGTGCGCTGGCGGCGGCCCAGGGCGTGCGTGCCTTTCACGCGATTGCGGCGCGCCAGCTGATTGCACAGCTCGATCAGGATCGAGAAGCCGATCGCGGCATACAGATAGCCCTTGGGCACGTGGAAGCCCAGGCCTTCGGCCACCAGGCTGAAGCCGATCATCAGCAAGAGGCCCAGGCACAGGATCACCACGGTCGGGTGGCGGCCCACGAAAGCCATCAGCGGGCGGCTGGCCAGCATCATCACGGCCATGGCCACGATCACCGCGATCATCATGATGCTGAGGTCCTGCACCATGCCCACGGCGGTAATCACCGAGTCCAGCGAGAACACCGCATCCAGCACCACGATCTGCAGGATCACCTGCCAGAACACGGCATGCTGCGGCTTCTGGCCTTGCTCGTGGCTGGCGCTGCCTTCCACGCGTTCATGCAGCTCCATGGTGCCCTTGAAGAGCAGGAACAGGCCGCCCAGTATCAGGATCAGGTCGCGTCCGGAGATCTCAGCGCCCAGCAGCGTGAACATGGGTTCGGTCAGCGTGACCACCCATGCGATGCTCGCCAACAGGCCCAGGCGCATCACCATCGCCAGCGTCAGGCCGATCAGCCGCGCGCGGTTGCGCTGTTCGGGCGGCAGCTTGTCGGCCAGGATGGCGATGAACACCAGGTTGTCGATACCCAGCACAATTTCAAGCACGACCAGGGTCGCCAGGCCCAGCCAGGCGGTGGGGTCGGACATCCAATCGAAAATCATCGAGATTCCATGCAAATCGGGACCGTGCGCCACGCGGCGCCGGACAGGATCAAAGGGAATGCGCCGCGGATGCGGACACGAGACTCAGTGCGGGCGCGAACGGCCCCAGGGACGGCCGGCGGAGCGCGGCCGCCCAGGCGCGGCGTGGCCGCGGCGGCGAACATGGAATCGGCTTGCGGGCTGCGCGCCCGGGCCGTGGCGGGAAGATGGGGCATCGGGCGCCGGCTTGCTTGCGGCGCCCTGCTAGAGGGTGGGTCTTCAGTCATAGATGGCGGACGGCTCAGGCTGCCGGGGCAGCAAACGGATAGAGCGCCCGCCTTGCTCTCTTTCTTACGGGAAACTGAATACTACATGAATCCGGTCTCTCCCGCATCCGAGGATCCCCAGGCAATGCCATGCTGCGGACTCGCTTCTTTGCGGCATTTTTACTGGTGTTTACCCTAGGTCGACGATATACTGCGGGCACCTTCAACTCACCAGAGATCAATGTGGACAACGACGGATGTAGTCGGAACACGACTGCAAGCGCCGCTTGACGCAGGATCCGCGGAAATAGTCCGCGCCGGTCCTGCCTGAAAGCCAGGACCCGGCTCTTCGGTCCCCGACGCGGGACCGCCAGCCCTCTCCCCTACTGCTTGCCGACGCGATGCGTTGCGCCTTGTTGCGCGCGCCTGCGCATCGGCCACGCGGCGCATGCATGTGGACCTTCCACCGTACTCCCCGCTAAGGAGACGATCATGCGTATCAAGCAATTCCTGCCCTTCCCGGACCGGACCGGCGCGGCCGCGCCCATGGCGGTAGCGCCCAAGACGGCCTCTTCCACTTACCAATTCACCATCGTGAGCCTGGGCGACACGCTCAACGCGCTGCGCAAGCAGCTCTATTACGAACTGCGCGACCTGGACCTGCGCGTGCAGGCGGTGCGGATCTCGCGCGCCGAATCGGGTCAGTTGGCGTCCACCGTCGTCACGCTGCAATGCCCGCCGCATCTGCGCAATCTGCTGGGCGCGGTCGCCTTGCGGCTGGGCCAGAGCCCGGACGTGCGCCGGGTGCACTGGGAATGCGAGTCCGGCGCGGCCATCGCCGTGCTGCCCGCCTGACGCCAACGCGGCCGGGAGGCTGTCATGAAAGATCCGTACAAAACCCTGATGATTGCGCGCGTCGTCCTGCTGGCGCTGATCTGGCTGGCCGGACTGCTGCTGGTCCTGGCGTCGGTCTGGCGCCTGCCCTGAGCCCGTCCGCGCCCATCCATAACATGCTGTAGAAGAAGGGAGAGAAGAAGATGAAGAACTTCGAAAACATCCAATTCATCACGCTGGCCAATACCCTGGTGAGCCTGTTGACCGCGTTCGTGCTGGGCTCCGTGGTGGGCTTTGAGCGCCAGTTCCGCCAGCGCACGGCCGGCCTGCGCACCAATGTGCTGGTGGCGGTGGGCGCCGCCATCTTCGTGGACCTGGCGTTTCGCGTGGGCGGCGCCGATGGCGGCTCGCGCGTCATTTCCTACGTGGTCTCGGGCGTGGGGTTCCTGGGCGCCGGCGCCATCATGCGCGAAGGCGGCAGCATCCGCGGCCTGAACACCGCCGCCACGCTGTGGGGCTCCGCCGCCATCGGCGCCTGCGCGGGCGCATCGTTGATCCTGGAAGCGGTCGCCGCTACCGCCTTCGTGCTGGCGGCGAACACCTTGCTGCGCCCGGTCGTCAGCTACGTCAACCGCCAGCCGGTCGACTCGCAGACCACCGAAGTCACGACCGTGATACATGTAATTGCGAACGTGGAGCAGCGGCAGGCGGCCATGACAGTGCTGGAGGACGTGCTCGAAACCGAACAGCTGCCCCTGTCCGAACTGAAGATAGACCAGTTCGGCGAGAACGAAGTCGAAATCGAGGCGGCATTGAGCGAAGCCTCGGTCGACGAGCTGGACCTGGACCGCGTGACCGCCAGCATCGCGGCCTCGCCCGCCGTGCGCACCGCCTTCTGGGCCGCCCGCACGGTATAGCGTTGCGCGGCTCAGGCCGCCTGACGCAACGCGGCCGAGGCTGGATCCCAGCGCCGACCCGGCACGGCGGCAAGCAGCGCCTGCGTGTAGGGATGCGCGGGCTGGCCGAAGACCTGGGCGCAGGCCCCCGCTTCCACCACCCGTCCATTCTGCATCACCGCGATATCGTCGCAGATTTGCGCGGCTACGCGCAGATCGTGCGTGATGAAGAGGACGGACAGGCCCAATTGCTCGCGCAGCCGCGCCAGCAGCGCCAGCACCTGCGCCTGCACCGACACGTCCAGCGCCGATACGGGCTCGTCCGCAATCAGCACGCGCGGCCGCATGGCCAGCGCGCGCGCCAGTCCGATGCGCTGACGCTGCCCGCCCGAGAACTCATGCGGATAGCGCCGCACGGCGTCCGGCGACAAGCCCACCAGTTCAAACAGTTCCTGTGCGCGCGCCAGCGCTTCCCGCCTGGGCGTGCCGTGCACGATCGGGCCGCGCGCCACGATTTCGCCGACGCGCTGGCGCGGATTCAATGAACCATAGGGATCCTGGAACACCATCTGCACCCGCCGCGCATGCTCGCGCCGTGCTGCGCCGCCATGGAGCGCCAGGGGCGCGCCGGCCAGCGTGATGCGGCCTGCGTCCGGCGGCGCCAGGCCCTGCAAGGCGCGCGCCAGCGTGGATTTGCCCGACCCGCTTTCGCCCACGATGCCCAGCGTACCGCCCTCCTTCAGTGCCAGCGTCACGTCGTCCAGCGCCCGCGTTTCGCGCCCCGGGCGGCCGAACCAGCCGCGCTTGCGGTAGGTCTTGGAGACGGCTTGCGCGCTCAGGATGATGGGCGCATCGCCCCGCAGTTCCGGCCGGACCGCGGCCGGCGCCAGCGGCGGCACCGCTGCGATCAAGGCGCGCGTGTAGGGATGCCGCGGATGCTCCAGCACCTGCCGCGCCGCGCCGCTTTCCACCAGCACGCCGCGCTGCATCACCGCGACGCGGTCGGCAATCTCGGCGACCACGCCGAAGTCGTGCGTAATGAACAGCACGGCCGTGCCCTTGCGGCGCTGCAAGTCGTGGATCAGATGCAGGATCTGCGCCTGCGTGGTGACGTCCAGCGCGGTGGTCGGTTCATCGGCGATCAGCAAGGCGGGTTCCAGGGCCAGCGCCATGGCGATCATGGCGCGTTGGCGCTGGCCGCCTGACAATTCATGCGGATAGGCGCCCAGCGCCCGTTGCGGGTCCGGCAGCCGCACGGACTCCAGCAGGTCCAGCGTGCGGCGCCGGATCTCGGCGCGTCCCAGGCGGGTATGGGTGCGGAACACTTCCGCGATCTGGTCGCCGATGGTGCGCAGCGGATTGAGCGCCGTCATCGGTTCCTGGAAGATCATGCCGATGCGCTGGCCGCGCAGCCGGCGCAAGGCCTCGGGCGCCAGCCGCAGCAGATCCTGCCCTTCCCACAGCACCTGGCCGGCGCTGGCGCGCACGTCCTGGGGCAGCAGCCCCAGGACCGCGCCGGCCGTCAGCGATTTGCCGGAGCCGCTTTCACCCACCACACAGACGATTTCGCCCGCGCTGATGTTCAGCGACAAGTCCTGCAGCGCATGCGGCCGGTCGGCGCCGGGCGGCAGGTCCACGGTCAGGTTCTGGATGCGCAGCAGTTCGGTCATGGGTCGTCCACCAGGAAGAAGCTTCGGATCGTAGGCCTGGCCTGCACGGATGAGAACTGCGCATCTCGCATTTGCTCATTCGGTTTGTGACGCAACAAGCCTGGCGCCACCCCGGCGGTTACGCCTCTTTACGTTTTGGGAACGCGGATTGCTCCGCTGTGCGGATCGACCCATCCGGAGCATCCATGCCCTCCTCCCGCTACATCGATGCCACCACGCTGACCGTGTTGACCGTGAACACGCACAAGGGCTTCACCAGCTTCAACCGCCGCTTCATGCTGCACGAACTGCGCGAGGCGCTGAGGATGGCGAACCCCGACATCGTTTTCCTGCAGGAAGTGCTGGGAGAACACCAGGGGCACGCGGAACGGCACCAGGGCTGGCCCGCCTTGTCCCAGTACGAATTCCTGGCTGACTCGCTGTGGACGGATTTTGCCTACGGCCGCAACGCGGTCTACCCGGCGGGACATCATGGCAATGCGCTGCTGTCGAGGTATCCCATTGAACAGCACGAGAACCATGACGTGACGGTGCATGGACACGAAGGCCGCGGACTATTGCACTGCGTGCTGCGGGTGCCCTCGCTGGATATGCCCGTCCATGCCATATGCGTGCACCTGGGCCTGCTCGAAGGCCACCGGGGCAAGCAGCTGCGCCGCCTGTGCGAGCTGGTGGCGCAAGGCGTGCCCGCTGGCGAACCGCTGCTGATCGCGGGCGACTTCAACGACTGGCGCCTGCGCGCCGACGCACTGATGCGGGATTGCGGCACACGCGAGGTCTTCACGTCGCGCCTGGGCCGCCCCGCCCGCACGTTTCCGGCGCGCTGGCCCCTGTTGCGGCTGGACCGCATCTACGTGCGCAACGTCCGGGATTGGCAACCAGTGCCGCTGGCCTCGCGGGTCTGGTCGCGCCTGTCCGACCATGTGCCGATCTGCGCGGAGATCTCGCTATGAACCTGCGCTGGCGCGAGAACAA
Organism: Achromobacter aegrifaciens; assembly: GCF_902859735.1. Classification (GTDB taxonomy): domain Bacteria; phylum Pseudomonadota; class Gammaproteobacteria; order Burkholderiales; family Burkholderiaceae_B; genus Achromobacter; species Achromobacter aegrifaciens. Next base: position 543,840 of record NZ_CADIJY010000002.1, read on the forward strand.
CCGCTATACCCTGCTGGAGAATGGCACGGGCTACTTTCCGGCCGTGCTCGATGCGATCGCCGCGGCGCGCGGCGAAGTGCTGGTGGAAACCTTCATCCTGTTCGACGACGCCGTGGGGCAGGAATTCCAGCGCGCCCTGATCGCCGCGGCCCGCCGCGGCGTCAGCGTGGACCTGACGGTGGACGGCTATGGCTCGGACGAGCTGGACGGCGCCTTTGTCGGCGCCATGACCGAAAGCGGCATCCGCGTCCACGTATTCGATCCCCGCCCGCGCTTTCTCGGCGTGCGCACCAATGTGTTCAGGCGCATGCACCGCAAGATCGTGGCGGTGGATCGTCAGATGGCCTTTGTCGGCGGCATCAATTTTTCCGCTGATCACCTGCCGGACTACGGGCCCCAAGCCAAGCAGGACTATGCGGTGCTGGTGGAGGGACCGCTGGCCGCGGACATCGCGGACTACGCGCGCGAGGCGCTCGCGGTGGATGCGTGGACCCGCAAGCGGCGGCGGCCGGCGCGTCTGGATCCCATGCCGGAGGGCGACGGCGGCGGCCGTCTGGTGGTGCGCGACAACATCGAGCACCAGACGGACATCGAACGTTATTACCGTGCCGGCGTGCGCGCCGCGCGCGAAGACGTGCTGATCGCCAACGCCTACTTTTTCCCTGGTTATCAGTTGCTGCACGATCTGGCCAACGCCGCTCGCCGCGGCGTGCGCGTACGGTTGCTGCTGCAAGGCGAACCCGACGTGCTGGTCGCGCGGCTGGCGGCGTCCATGCTGTATGACTATCTGATCGATGCAGGCGTCGAGATCTATGAGTACTGCAAGCGTCCGCTGCACGGCAAGGTGGCCTGCGTGGACCGCGACTGGAGCACCATCGGCTCCAGCAACCTGGACCCGCTCAGCCTGGCGCTGAATCTGGAGGCCAACGTGGTGGCGCGCGACGCCGGTTTGAACGCCGCGCTGCGCCGCAGCCTGGACCGGCTCATCGAACAGGATTGCCGGCGCATCGAGCTGCCCGAGGGATCCAGGCGGCGCTTGCGGCGGCTGTGGATCGGCGTGGTGGTATTCCATTTCCTGCGGCGCTTTCCCGCCTGGGCCGGCAGCCTGCCCGCGCACAAGCCCCGCCTGAAGTCGCTGCCCATCGCGGCGCAAGAGGAGTCGGCATGAGAGTGTTCCGCTCCACGCTGACGCGCGCCTGGCGCCACCGCTGGCCGCGAGTCAAGCGTGCCTTGCCTGTGATCGTATTGGCGTTGGTGGCGGCGCTGCTGTACTACTTTGGCCGTTCGATCGACTGGGCCCAGGTCTGGGTCGCCATGCGCAGGATACCGCCGGGGACGATAGCCATCGCCGCTGCGCTGGTCGTGGCGGGCTACCTGGCGTATGGCGCCCTGGACCTGCTGGGCAAGCGCTACACCCGCCATACCCTGCCCTGGGCCAAGGCCCTGGGGGTGGCCATGATGAGCTACGCCCTGAACCTGAGCCTGGGCGTCCTGCTCGGAGGCCTGGGCGCGCGCCTCAGGCTGTACGCCCGGCTGGGCTGCCGCAAGTCGGTGGCGACCCGGGTGGCCCTGTTTTCCGCGGTCTCCAACTGGGTAGGTTACGCGTGGGTTGCTGGCGCGCTGTTCGTCGCGGGCGCCGTGCCCGTGCCGCAGGGCTGGGCCATCGGTTCGAATCTGCTACGCGTGCTGGGTGCGGCGCTGTTGTTGCTGGCGGCCGGCTACGTGGCGGTATGTGCGCGGGCCACGCGGCGGTCCTGGACCTTGATGGGACAGCACGCCGTGTTGCCCCGCGCCGGCATGGCGGCGGCGCAGAGCGCGGTTGCGGCATTGTCGTGGGTGATCATGGGCGCCATCATCCACCTGCTGCTGCAGGGCAAGGCCAGTTATCCCGCGGTGCTCGGCATCCTGCTGTGCGCCAGCTTCGCGGCCTTGATCATCCGCGTGCCGGGCGGGCTGGGCACGACAGAAGCCATCTTCGTGGCCACGCTCGCGCCAGGAATCCCGGCCCCCGAGGTGCTGGGCGCGGTATTGGCCTACCGCGCGCTATATGCGTTCGCGCCTTTGTTCCTGGCGCTGGCAGCCTTTGGCGTGATGGAGGTGAAGCTCAGGCGCCGGCGCGCGCACGCGGGGGGCCACGCTCAGCCCGCCGCGGACGGCGGCCGCGGCAACAACACGGGCCAGTCGTTCAAGGTTTAGGCGTGAGCAGGTCCGACAAGGCATTGCCCAATTCCTTCACCGCGCCGGTGACGCCTTCGGCCGCGCCCTCGGCGCCCACCCCGATCGCATGGCTGAAGCCCTGAGCCACCTGGGCGGCAAAGCCGCGCGTGACGGAAAACTTGGGATTGTCCAGGTCGCCCGCCAGGGCAAAGTCGAAGCGCAGCGTGCCGCTCTGGTCCTTCAGCGCCGCCAGCACCGCCTTGCGCGGCAAGGAAAACAGGTCGCCGTTGCCGCCAAAGCGCAAGCCGCGCAGGGCCACGGTACCCGTGGCCTGCAGTTGCCGCTTGGCGATGGCGGTACGCATGTCCAGGTCCATGGCGCCCGCAGCCAAGGACGTGGCGCCGTTGTCCGCAAGGTACGGCGCGGCATGCTGGATGTCCATGTTGCGCACCGCCACCTTGATGTCGGCATCCGTGCTGCCCAGCACCAGCCAACCTTGCGCCCGTACCGTGGCCGCGCCGTTGCGGTTGCCTTCGACATTGCCGGAGAATTCCATCTCGCTGCGCGCGCCGTCGCCGGGGAGGGTCAGCGGACGCAGGCTCGCCTGGACGCCAGAAAACGGGATCCGATGCGCGGGCCGGGAGACCGCCGCGTCCTCGAAATCCAGCCGGCCGTCGCGCAGGATCAGTTGCGCGATGCGGATCGGAGTATTGCGCCGGGATTGGCCGTCATTGCCTGCGCCGGCCCGCAAGGAAGACTGCAAGGCGGGCGCGATGTCCATGTCGCCATTCGCCCTGCGCACCACGGTGAAGTCGAAGCCTTCGATGATGACGGTCTTGAAGACGGTCTCGTGCCGCAGAAAGGCAGACCACTCCGGCTCCAGGATCACGTGCCGCGCGCGGGCGCTGGCCTGCCCCGTGCCGCCAGATATCGTCACGTCCTTCAGGATCACCTGCCGGTAGCCGATATCCACCTGTCCCACCTCGCCGCGCGGCCCCAGCATGTTGGCGATGCGCTGCTCGGCGATGCGCAGGGCGGCGAACGCCAGCACGACGGCCACGGCCGCGATCAGGGTTACGACCGCGAAGGCTTTCCCCCATAGCGATCTGCGGCGTGGCGCGGCTGGGTCGAGGTTCATCGTGGATTCCGGTGTTGCGGCGCAATCCGAGCATGGTCCTGGAAACGCCCCGCCCCATCAATGGGCAAAAAGGATTAGGCGCTCAGCGGCGCTTATGGTCGGACATGAGGCACACCCCCGCCAGTACGCCGATCAGCGCCGCGCCCGCCAGGCTCTTCCAGGCGTTTTCGTGGACGTACTCGTCGGCGGCATGGGAGGCATGCCTGGCGCGGTCCCAGGCCGCCCGTTCCCAGCCCTTGGCGTGTTCGCGGGCAGCCTCCAGTTGGTGCTTGAGGCTGTCGCGCGCCGATTCGATCTCGGATCCGCCGTAGCTCGCCGTGCTGCGCAAGAGCGCCTCGGTGCCGGAGATCAGCTCGCGCATCGTGCGCGTGGCGTTGTCGGCCGGTTGAAACATGTCCCGCAATCCATGGTGCTTGTTCATACGTGCTCCTCGTGAAAAAAATGTGCCGCGGAAGGCCGCGGTCCGTCAAAGCCTGTCGATTCCCGGCGTCTGCTGGGGATCCAGTCCCGGCATGGGGTTGGGCAGGCTGTCGGGCGGCCAACGGCCGTGCCGGTCGGTCTCATGCCCGCCAGGGTCGGGGTTGGACTGTTCGGCGGGATGCTGCTCCGGACCCGGTTGCTTGGGGTCCGCGGGCCGGGCGGGCCCGGAAGGTTTGGACTTGGTCATGGCATGCTCCTGAACGACGGAATGCGATCGATGCGGCCGCGGCCTCAACCGGCCCACCATTGCTTGATGGTCGCGCGTAAGGCCGCGCCCGCCGCGCCGCCCTCTTCCTTGCGCAGCGCCTGGAAGTACGCGGCCACCTGCCTGGCCGGGATGTGCGGCGGCAAGGGCGGCATCTCGGGGTCGGTCACCATTTCCAGCACGACCGGACGGGTTGCCGCCAAGGCTTGATCCCAGGCGTCTCCCACGGCGTCCGGGCTGTCCACCCGTATGCCCTCCAGGCCTAACAGGCGGCCGTACTCCGCATAGGAAAGCTGGGGCAGCCATTGCGAATCCGCGAACCTGGGGTCGCCGCCCATGACGCGCTGCTCCCAGGTGACCAGATTCAGGTCGCCGTTGTTCAGGACCATGACGATCAGGGTCGGGTTGGCCCAGTCCTTCCAGCGGTGGGCGATGGTGATCAGCTCGTTCATGCCCAGCATCTGCATGGCGCCGTCTCCGACCAGCGCAATGACGGGCCGATCCGGATGCGCCAGCTTGGCGGCAAGCGCATAAGGCACGCCGCAGCCCATGGTGGCCAGGCCGCCCGATACCGAGCCCATCATCCCTTCGCGCAGCGCGATGTCGCGCGCGTACCAGTTCGCCGCCGAGCCCGAGTCGCAGGTCAGAATGCTGCGCGGCGGCAGCCGTTTCGACAGTTCCAGGAAGGGTCGTTGCGGATTCAGCGGCTTGGCCTGCACCATTGCGCGGGCCTCCACGGTTTCGTGCCAGCGCGCGACCTTGGCCTCGATGCGTTCGCGCCAGCGGCGCGCGGTCTTGGGCTGCAATAAGGGAATCAGCGCCTGCAGGGTCAGCCGGCTGTCGCCGACCAGGCCAAGTTCCACGGGATAGCGCAGGCTGAGCTTGCGGCCGTCCAGATCGATCTGCACCGCCCTCGCCTGTCCCGGCGGCGGCAGGAATTCCGAATACGGGAACGACGTGCCCACCATCAGCAAGGTGTCGCACTCGTTCATCATGTCCCAGCTGGGCTGCGTGCCCAGCAATCCGATGCAGCCCGTGACGTACGGCAGGCTGTCGGGCACCGCCGCCTTGCCCAGCAGCGCCTTGGCCACGCCAGCGCCCAGCAGTTCAGCGGTCTGGCGCACTTCCGCGCCAGCCTGCAGCGCGCCCGCCCCGACCAGCATGGCGACCCGTTCGCCGCGGTTGAGGATGTCGGCGGCATTGCGCAACGCAGCCTCGCCGGGTACGCCGGCATGCGAGGTCAAGCCTATGCCCGTCGGCACGGTGCCATGTTCGCGGGCGGGCTTTTCCACCGCCGGCAAATCCTGCACATCGTTTGGAAAAATGACGCAGGTCACGCTGCGCCGCTCCAGGGCGATGCGCATGGCGCGGTCGATCATGTGGCGCGCCTGTTCGGCGGTCGCGGCCATCTGCACGTAATCGTGCGCCACGTCCTTGAACAGGCTGATCAGGTCGACCTCCTGCTGGTAGTCGCCGCCCAGGGCGCTGCGGGCTTGCTGGCCGACCAGGGCCACGACAGGCTGATGGTCCAGCTTGGCGTCGTACAGGCCGTTCAATAAGTGAATGGCGCCTGGACCGGAGGTCGCCAGGCAGACCCCGGCCTGGCCGGTGAACTTGGCGTGGGCGCAGGCCATGAACGCGGCGGCCTCTTCGTGGCGGGCCTGGACGAACTCCAACGGCTCCTGGGTGCGGCCGAATGCGCCGATCAGGCCATTGATGCCGTCCCCTGGGTAGCCGTAGATCCTCCTGACCCCCCATTGCGACAGCCGTTCCAGCACAAAGTCCGCCACAGTCTTCATTCGATGCTCCCGCGTTTGCCTGCATTCCGACAGAACGCCTGAATCAGCAATTGCCGTTCCCGGCGTTCGAACGCCTGCGACGGTGCCGGCGCGGGCACGGCGCTTGCGGATGAAATCCCTGCGGCGGACGCGCTCGACGATCCGCCTAAAAGGGAGTTGGCATGACAAAGATTCGAACCCTGGTAGTGGCGGGTGAAGCGTTTCCCCTGGCGAAGACGGGCGGCCTGGGGGACGCCATAACGGGCATGGCGCGCGGGCTGTGCGAAGCCGGCGTGCCCGTGACGGTGCTGCTTCCGGCCTACCGCGGCGTGCGCCAGCGGCTGGAGCGCTTGCGGGTAGTGGCGCCGCTGCACAACCTGCCGGGCGGCGAAGCGCAGCTCCTGGCGGGGCATTGCCCGCAGTCGGGGTTGGACTTCCTGCTGCTGGAAAACGACGCGCTTTATGACCGGCCTGGCATCTATCTGGACGAAGACAACCGCGAGCACGCCGACAATGCGCTGCGCTACGCGGCGCTGGCCCATGCGGCGGTGCGCGTGGCGGGCGGCCTGCCCGGCATCGCGCGGCCGCAACTGCTGCATGCGCACGACTGGCACGCCGGACTCGTGCCGCTGTTGCTGCGGGAATACGGCCCGGGCGACGTCAAAAGCATCATGACCATCCACAACCTGGCGTTCCAGGGACAGTTCCCGATGGAATGCGCCGCCGCCCTGGGCATCCCTGAACGCTACCGCAACGACGAAGCCGCCGGCGCCTGGGGCCGCTTGAATTTTCTCAAGACCGGTATCCGCTACGCCGACCGCGTCACCACCGTCAGCCATACCTACGCCCGGGAAATCCTGACGCCCGCCTTCGGCTGCGGGCTGGAGGGGCTGCTGCGGCGGCGCGCCGCCGATCTGGTGGCCATCCCCAACGGCATCGACAACATGGTGTGGAATCCGGTGCGCGATCCGCATCTGGGCTCATTGCGGTTCTCGGCGCGCGACCTGGGCCGCAAGGCTCGCTGCAAGGCGGCCCTGCAGCGCGAGTTCGAGTTGCATGAGGACGCCGAAGCCGTGCTCCTGGCGATGGGCAGCCGGCTGACGGAACAGAAGATGGCGGACGTCGCCGCGCAGGCCTTGCCGCAGGCGCTGGAACGCCACCCGCGCCTGCAGGTCGCGATTCTTGGCCAGGGCGACCGCCGCCTGGAAGAGGCCCTGAAACTGCTGTGCGCGCGCTTTCCCGGGCGCTGCGCCACCCGCATCGGCTATGACGAGGCAGTGGCGCACCGGCTGCACGCGGGCTCCGACATGCTGCTGCACGGCAGCCGCTTCGAGCCGTTCGGCCTGACGCCTCTGTACGCGATGCGCTACGGCTCCATCCCGATAGGCTCGCGAGTGGGCGGCATGGCCGACACGATCGACGATCCCGGGCCGCGCGCGCCGCTCTCGGCAATGGCCGGGTCCAACGGCTTGCTGTTCGACGGCGACGACCCTGCGGGCATGGCCGCGGCCATCGCCCGCGCCCTGAGCTTGCGCGAGGACGCCATGCTCTGGCGCACCATGCAGCGCAACGCCATGAGCGCGGATTTCAGCTGGCGCGCCGCCGTGGCGCCCTACGCCGAGCTCTATCGCGCGCTGGCCGATACCGGCAGGAGGCCTCGCGTGCCAACCGTGGCCGAGGTGGCCGCCCTGCGCGCTGGCCAGCGTTCTGGCGGACCGTTGCCCGCGCCCGCAGTCTAGGCTCGCCCACAGGAGGAACCGCAGGTGCCCACAGCCCCGCCTATCCATCCCCACGCTCCCCTGCGCCTCTACCACGCCCGTGGCGGCGCAACCGGGGACGTCCGCGCCCGTGGCGGCGAGCTGGGGCCGGCCCTTTATTCACGCCTGCGGCAACGCGGATTCAATGCCTTGCTGATGCCGGCGCCCTGGCTGTCGGGGCCGGAAGGCGCTTCGCCCGCCCCGCTGGATGCCGATAGCGCGCTTTTGGCAGGCAAGCGCGTGGCCATGGCCGACTGGATCGCGCACGCAGCCGGGCAGCTTGCCGAACATGGCCTGGCCCTGTACCTCGATATCGTCATGGACCGCTGCGCCATTGGCGCCGTAGCCGACACGGCGGGCCCCGGCTGGTACCAACCGCCCGCCGAAAACCCCGCGCGCGATCCGCGCATGAGCATCGACGTGCGCGAGGCGCTGCACTTGCGCCCGGGGCCGCCACCGCCCGGCTTTGTGCAGGCCTGGAGCACGCGGCTGAAGCGGTGGACCGAACGCGGCGCCGCAGGCTACGTCTTTCACGCGCCGCAATGCCTGCCGGCCCAGGATTGGGCGGCATTGGCAGCGGCAGTGGGCGGCCCGGATCGCACCGCGCAATTGTTTGCCTGGGCGCAGGGACTGACGCCCGAGTCGCTGGCGGCCCTGCGCGGCGCGGGTCTGGACGGCCTGTGCTCGTCCTTGCCCTGGTGGGACTACAAGTCCGGCTGGCTGGCGGAGGAAGATGGCAGGCTGCGCGCCATCGCACCCGTCATCGCTTCGCCGCCGCGCGTGGCCCCGGACAAGCGCGGCGCCTGGACCGCGGCGCTATCCGCGGACGTCCTCATGTTCGACGACGAGGACGATGCCCGGTTGCCCGACGTAGCCGAGGCCAATCGCTGGTTTGAACAAGCCGGATTGCGCGGCCCGCTGCGTCTGGCCGGCGGGCGCGACGGCCACTGCACCCTGCTGCTGCGCGACTGCGCGGCCGGCACGGCCGTACTGGCGCTCAATCCTTCGGATACGGAGGAGGCTAGCGTGGATTGGGACGCGTTGGCGCCGCTGCTGCCGCCGGCCGATTTCCTGTCCGAAGGCGTGCCGGACGGCCTGGCGCTGCAAGGCAATGCCATTGCGCCCGCCGGTTGCGCCATGTATCTGCTCGAACCCACGCATCCGGTGCGCGAAGCCTCGCGCCACGTGGCGCGCCGCATGGATGGCGCCATCAGCCAGCGCATCGTGGTCGAGCAGGTCAGTCCGACCGTGGATAGTGGCGCCTTCCCCATCAAGAGCATCCCGCATGAGCGGATTCCCGTCAGCGCCGACATCTACATGGACGGCCATGAACTGCTGGCCGCAGAACTGCGCTGGCGCGCGGCGGATGAAAGTTCGTGGCGCGCCGCGCCCTTCACGCGCGGCTTGAACGACCGCTGGGAAGCCTCGTTCCGTCCGCGCCGCATCGGGCCGCACGAGTTCGTGGTGCACGCCTGGCTCGACGCCTGGCAGACTTTCCGCCATGACCTGGAGGTGAAACACCAGGCCGGCGTGGACCTGCGCCTGGAAGTGGAGGAAGGCCTGCTGATGCTGCGCGCAGCGCTGGCGCGCGCCCGCAACGCGTCGCACCCCGGCGCCATGAGGTTGCGCGAGACCCTGCAAAAGTTCGCCAAGGCCACCGAAGGCGAGCTGGCTGCGCCCACACCGCAACAGATCGATGCACTGCTGGACGAAGACCTGGCCGGCACCATGCGCGAACTGGACGACCGCCCTTTCGAATACGTCAGCCCCGCGCCCTATCCGGTCTGGGTGGATCGCAGCCAGGCCTGCCACGCCAGCTGGTATGAGCTGTTTCCGCGCTCGCAATCCATGCAGCCCGGCCAGCACGGCACCTTCGACGATGTGATCGCACGGCTGCCAGATGTGCGCGAGATGGGATTCGACGTGCTGTATCTCCCGCCCATACACCCCATCGGGCAACGCAACCGCAAGGGGCGCAACAACAGCCTGCGCGCCGAGCCCGGCGATGTGGGCAGTCCCTATGCCATCGGTTCGGCCGAAGGCGGGCACGACGCGGTTGAACCGCTGCTGGGCGGACTGGACGGGTTCCTTAGGCTGGTGGATGCCGCCCGCGCCCACGGCATGGAAGTGGCGCTGGACTTCGCAATCCAGTGCTCGCCGGACCACCCGTGGCTGGCGCGGCACACGGACTGGTTCTCCTGGCGTCCGGATGGTTCGCTGCGCTATGCGGAAAATCCGCCGAAGAAGTACCAGGACATCGTCAATGTCGCCTTCTACGGCGCCGCCGCGCGCCGCGCGCGCAAGCTGACCCTGTGGCGCGCGCTGCGCGACGTGGTGCTGTTCTGGGTGCAGCATGGCGTGCGCACCTTCAGGGTCGACAACCCGCATACCAAGCCGCTGCCATTCTGGCAGTGGCTGATCGCCGAGGTCCATGCCCAGCATCCCGACGTGATCTTCCTGTCCGAAGCCTTCACACGGCCCAAGATGATGTACCGGCTGGCGAAGATCGGCTTTACCCAGTCCTACACCTACTTCACCTGGCGCAATGACAAGGCGGAACTGGAATCCTACCTGGAGGAAGTCTCCACGCCGCCCGCCGCCGATTTCTTCCGCCCGCACTTCTTCGTCAACACGCCGGACATCAATCCCTACTTCCTGCAGTCCTCGGGCCGCCCGGGCTTTCTGATACGCGCCGCGCTGGCGGCGCTGGGATCCGGCCTGTGGGGCATGTACAGCGGCTTCGAGCTGTGCGAGTCGGCGGCCTTGCCGGGCAAGGAGGAATACCTGGACTCCGAAAAGTACGAATTGCGCCAGCGCGACTGGTTTGCGCCGGGCAACATCCGCGCGGAGATCACCCGCCTGAACCAGATCCGGCGGACCAACCCGGCGCTGCAGAGCCATCGGGGCCTGACCTTGGTGCATAGCGGCAACGACCGCGTGCTGGCGTTCTGCAAGTCCACGCCTGGCCGCGGCAATTTCATCCTCGCGGCCATCAGCCTGGATCCTTTCCAGCAGCAGGCGGCGCGCATCGAGGCGCCCTTCTGGCTGTTCGGCGAGGCCGACACGGGCCGGCTGATCGCCGAGGACCTGCTGGCCGAGCGCAGCGAGCCATGGCAGGGGCAGATCCGCGAACTGACCCTGCATCCCGATCAACCCTATCGCGTGTGGCGCTTGTCGCTGCATGGATGACCCCGCACGCCCATTGCCATGATCAGTGAAACCCAACCTCTCCAGGACGATGGCCTTTGGTACAAGGATGCGGTCGTCTATCAGCTGCACGTCAAGTCATTCTTCGACTCGAATGGCGACGGCGTGGGCGATCTGCCAGGCCTGATCTCCAAGCTGGATTACATCTCCAGCCTGGGGGTCAACACGATCTGGCTGCTGCCCTTCTATCCCTCGCCGCGCCGCGACGACGGCTATGACATCGCCGACTACCGCGGGGTGCACGCGGACTACGGCACCGTGGCCGACGTGAGGAAGCTGATCCGCGCGGCCCACGCCCGCGGCCTGCGCGTCATCACCGAGCTGGTGGTCAACCATACCTCGGACCAGCATCCCTGGTTCCGCCGCGCGCGCGCGGCCAAACCCGGATCGGCCGCGCGCAACTTCTACGTCTGGTCGGACAACGACAAGGCCTACGCCGGCACGCGCGTCATCTTCTGCGATACCGAGAAATCCAATTGGACCTGGGACCCCGAGGCCGGCGCCTACTTCTGGCACCGCTTCTATTCGCACCAGCCCGACCTGAACTACGACAATCCGCAGGTGCTCAAGGAAGTGCTGGCCGTGATGCGCTATTGGCTGGACATGGGCGTGGACGGCCTGCGCCTGGACGCGGTGCCGTACCTGGTCGAGCGCGAAGGCACCAACAACGAAAACCTGCCCGAGACGCACGAGGTGCTCAAGCGCATCCGGGCCGTGATCGACGCCGAGTATCCCAACCGCTTGCTGCTGGCCGAGGCCAACCAGTGGCCGGAGGATGCGCAGGAATACTTCGGCGCGGGCGACGAATGCCATATGTCCTTCCATTTCCCGCTGATGCCGCGCATGTACATGGCGATCGCGCAGGAGGACCGCTTCCCGATTATCGACATCATGCGCCAGACGCCGGACATTCCCGCGTCCTGCCAATGGGCGATCTTCCTGCGCAACCATGATGAACTGACGCTGGAAATGGTCACCAGCCGCGAACGCGACTATCTCTGGAACGTGTACGCGGCGGACCCGCGCGCCCGCATCAACCTGGGCATCCGGCGCCGTCTGGCGCCGCTGCTGGAGCGCGACCGGCGCAGGGTCGAGCTGATGAACAGCCTGCTCCTGTCCATGCCGGGCACGCCCGTCCTGTACTACGGCGACGAGCTCGGCATGGGCGACAACGTGCACCTGGGCGACCGCGACGGCGTGCGCACGCCGATGCAGTGGTCGCCCGACCGCAATGGCGGCTTTTCGCGCGCCGACCCCGAACAGCTGCCGCTGCCGGTGCTCATGGGCCCCTTGTACGGCTATGAAGCGGTGAACGTGGAGGCGCAGCAGCGCGATCCGCATTCCCTCCTGAACTGGACCCGACGCCTGTTGGCGCAGCGCCGGCAAAGCCATGCATTCGGGCGCGGCACGCTGCGCTTCATCTTCGCAGGCAACCGGAAGATCCTGGCTTATCTGCGCCAATGGCAGGACACCACCATCCTGTGCGTGGCCAACCTGTCCAACGCCGCCCAGCCCGTGGAACTGCAGCTGCAGGAATTCAATGGCCGCGTGCCAGTCGAAATGCTGGGCGGTACGCCCTTCCCGGCCGTGGGTGAACTGCCGTATCTGCTGACCCTGCCGCCCTACGCGTTTTACTGGCTGGACCTGAGCAACGAAGCCGCGCCGCCAGACTGGCATGCGAGCGCTCCCGCGCAGATGCCGGAACTCACCACGCTGGTGCTGCGCGCCCACGGCGGCGCCGCGCTGACCGACGTCTCCCGCGCTACGCTGGAGCGCGAGGTCCTGCCCCAGTACCTGGCGCGCCAGCGCTGGTATCCGGCCAAACAGCCGCCCGCCCGCGCACGCCTGGCGTACGCCACGCCGTTCACGGCGGCCGATGGCGAGTATTACTGGGCCGAGGTCGAGCCCGAGGACGGCGTCACGGGCCTGCGCGCGCAAGCGCCCTTCGTGCTGGTGTGGGACGAGACGGCAGCGGTGCATTATGCGATCGCGCGGGTGCGGCGCGGGGCCGAGGTCGGCATTCTGGCGGACGCCTTTCTGCAGCCCGGCTTCGTGCGCGGCATCGTCCAGGCCATGCAAGAGGGCCGCGAGCTCGACGGCCGCAGCGGCGGCAAGCCTGGCGACAAGCCGGGCGTGATCCGCTTCCTGCCCGAAGCTGGCCTGGCCGCCCTGGAGGTCGCCGGGGACGGCGAACTGCAGTGGCTGACGGGCGAGCAATCCAACAGCTCGGTCGTCGTCGATGGCAAGCTGATACTGAAGCTGATCCGCGCCGTCCAGCCCGGCGGATCGCCCGAGTTGGAAATGACCCGCTATCTGACGCGCGCCGGCTACGCCAACATGCCGGCGCTGCTGGGCGAGGTCCAACGTGAGGATGCCGACGGCGTGGTCCACACGCTGGCGGTGGCGCACCGCTACGTCGCCAACGAAGGCGACGCCTGGAACTGGACGCTGGATCTGCTCAAGCGCACGCTGGACAACGCGCTGCTGGTGAACCAGAGCCCGGACGAATTCGCCCAGGACCTGCAGGGCTACGCCGCAATGGCCGCCACCATGGGCGAACGTCTGGCGCAGATGCACAACCTGCTGTCGCAGGCCTCCGACGACCCCGCGTTCCAGCCGCGCGCCGCCAGCCAGGCGGACGCCGATGCGCGCACGCGCCGCGTCCAGGACCTGCTCGAACGCGCGGAAAAGGACTTGCGCGCGCAGCTCGGTGAACTGGAAGCCCCTTCGCGCGCCTGCGCCGAATGGTATTTCGAGCACCGCGCCCGGCTGGCGGCGCGCGTGGCGGCGATGGCGCAGGCCGAGACCGGCGTCCTTTGCCTGCGCGTGCACGGCGACTTCCATCTTGGGCAGGTGCTGGTGGCGCAGGCGGACGCCTATCTGATCGACTTCGAAGGCGAACCGGTCAGCAGCGTGGACGCGCGCCGCGCCCTCGCCTCGCCCTACAAGGATGTGGCGGGCATGCTGCGTTCGTTCGACTATGCCGCCGCCTCGATCGCCCGCACCGACATCATCGGCGGCGCGCCGACCGACGCCAATGCCGGCGCGGGCGAAACGCCGGGCGCGCCTGTCGCGCCAGCAGAACTGCGCGACCTGCTATTGGCGCGCTTTCGCCAGACCGCCAGCCAGGCCTTCCTGCAAGGCTACCGCGATGCGCGCGCCTCGGCGCTTATCCCGCCCGCGGATGAAGACGCGCTGCTGGCCCTGGCCCAACTGGAGAAGGCCGCCTATGAAGTGAGCTATGAAGCCGCGCATCGCCCAGACTGGATTTCGATACCGCTGTGCGCCCTGGCGGAACTGGCGCGCAGCCTGTTGCTGTCGGCCGCGGTGGACGAAGAGGATGCACGATCATGAGCCAGGACATGCCCGCAGGCGGCAGCATCAGCCCCATAGCGCCCGTCGAACTGGCCGCCTTGGCCAGCGGCCTGCACAGCGACCCCTATGCCTTCCTGGGGCCGCACGACGGCGAAGTGCGGGTGTATGCCCCGGGCGCGCGGGCCGTGGCGGCGCTGGACGGCGACGTCGCGCGCATCCCCTTGCGCGAACAGGGCCAGGGACTGTTTCTTGGACGCGTTCCTTACGCCCGCCCCGGCGACGGCGCCTCGTACCGTCTGGCGATCCAATGGCCCGACGCCGAACAGATCACCGCCGACCCCTATGCCTTCGGCACCCTGCTGGAAGACGGCACGCTGGAGGAGCTGGCGCAAGGCGCATGGCGCAGCGTGGGAACGGCCCTGGGCGCGCGCCTGATGGAAGTCGACGGCGTGGCCGGCCTGCGCTGCGCGGTATGGGCGCCGAACGCGCAACGCGTGGCGGTGGTGGGCGATTTCAACGCCTGGGACAGCCGCCGGCACGGCATGCGGCTGCGGCACCGCGCCGGCGTCTGGGAGATCTTCATCCCGGACGTGCAGGCCGGCGAACGCTACAAGTTCGCAATCACCGACCGCGCCGGCAACCTACGGCTCAAGGCCGATCCGCTGGCGCGACGGAGCGAAGCGCCGCCTGCCACCGCCTCGGTGGTGGAAGACGGCGCCGACTATCCGTGGCAAGACCAGGCCTGGATGGCGCAGCGGCGCACGCGCCAGTCCACGGACGCGCCGCTGTCCATCTACGAAGTGCACGCCGGGTCCTGGCTGCCTGACGAACCGGAATCGCACGCCTGCATCTGGGACCGGCTGGCCGACAAGCTGCCGGCCTATGCCCGCGCCATGGGGTTCAGCCATGTGGAGCTGCTGCCCGTCATGGAGCATCCTTTCGGCGGGTCCTGGGGTTATCAGCCGCTGGGCATGTTCGCGCCCGCGGCCCGCTATGGTCCGCCCGCCGCATTCGCCCGTTTCGTCGACCGCTGCCACCACGCAGGCATCGGCGTCATCCTGGACTGGGTGCCTGCGCACTTCCCGGACGATGCGCATGGCCTGGCCCGCTTTGACGGCACCGCGCTCTACGAGTACGAGGATCCGCGCGAAGGCTATCACCCGGACTGGCACACCATGGTCTACAACCTGGGCCGCACGGAGGTGCAGGCCTTCATGATCGCCAGCGCGCTGCATTGGCTGCAGCGCTTCCATGTCGACGGCCTGAGGGTGGACGCGGTCGCGTCCATGCTCTATCGCGACTACAGCCGCCAGCCCGGCCAATGGATCCCCAACCGCTACGGCGGCCGGGAAAACCTGGAGGCGGTGCAGTTCCTGCAGGCGCTCAACGGCACTGTGCGCCACGAAGTGCCGGACGCCATCATGGTCGCCGAGGAATCGACGGCCTGGCCCGGCGTCACCGCGCCGATCGCCGACGGCGGGCTGGGCTTTCACTACAAATGGAACATGGGCTGGATGCACGACACCTTGCGCTACCTGTCCGAGGACCCCGTACACCGCAAGCATCACCACCACGACATCACCTTCAGCATGGTGTATGCGTACAGCGAGCGCTTCATCCTGCCTCTATCGCACGACGAAGTGGTGCACGGCAAAGGATCGCTGCTGGCCAAGATGCCGGGCGACGCGGCCGCCAGGCTCGCCAACCTGCGCGCCTACCTCGGCTTCATGTGGGCTCATCCGGGCAAGAAGCTGCTCTTCATGGGCGGGGAAATGGCCCAGCCCAGGGAATGGAACCACGACGTACGTCTGGATTGGGACCTGCTGGACCGTCCCGGCCATCTGGGCATACAGCGGCTGGTTGCAGACTTGAATGGCCTGTACCGCGGGGTGCCGGCGCTGCATGCGCTGGACGCCGACCCGGCGGGCTTCGCCTGGACCATCCTGGACGACCGCGACAACAGCGTGGTCGCATTCATCCGCAGCGACGGCGTCCATCACGTGCTCGCGGTCGCCAATTTCACGCCGGTGGCGCGGCACGACTACCGCATCGGCGTGCCGCGGGCCGGCCGCTGGGCGGAAAAGCTGAATACCGACGCCACGCACTATGGCGGATCCGGCCAGGGCAACCAGGGCGGCGCCAGCACCGGCGTCAGCGCGTCCCATGGCCAGCCCCAGGCCTTGTCCCTGACCTTGCCGCCGCTGTCCACCCTCTTCCTGCTCTACGAAGGCTGAACCCATATGGATCCCTCCCAATTCACGCGCATCGCCGGGGGCCAGCCCCATCCGCTGGGCGCGGTCAGCGATGGCCTGGGCGTGAACTTCGCCGTGTTCTCGGCCAACGCCACGCGTATCGAGCTATGCCTGTTCGACCCCAAGGGCCGCAAGGAACTGCGCCGCTTCGACCTGCCCGAATGCACCGACGAGATCTGGCACGGCTACCTGCCTGACGCGCATCCCGGACTGGTGTACGGCTATCGCGCCCACGGCCCGCACGATCCGCGCAATGGGCACCGTTTCAATCCCCATAAGCTGTTGCTCGATCCCTACGCGCGGCAGTTGACCGGACCGCTGCATTGGAGCGACGCGCTGTTCGGCTATCGCATGAAGCATGCGCGCGCCGACCTCAGCATCGACCGGCGCGACAGCGCGCCCGCCATGCCGAAGGCCATCGTGGCCGAAGAAGCGCCTTTCACCTGGGGCAACAGCCGGCCGCCGGCCACGGCGTGGAACGATACGGTGATCTACGAGGTGCACGTGCGCGGCGCCTCCATGCTGCGCGAAGACCTGCGCCAGCCCCTGCGCGGCACCTGCTCCGCGCTGGCCGACCCGCGTTTCATCGAACACCTGCAGCGGCTGGGCGTCACCGCCGTGGAGTTGCTGCCGGTGCATGCGTTCCTGCAGGACCGCTTCCTGACCGAACGCGGCCTGCGCAACTACTGGGGCTACAGCACGTTGTCGTACTTTGCGCCGGAGCCCTCCTACCTGCAGCACAATCCGAACGAAATGCGCCAGGCCATACGCCGGCTGCATGCCGCCGGCATCGAAGTGATTCTGGACGTGGTCTACAACCACACTTGCGAGGGCAGCGAATTGGGACCCACGCTGTCCTGGCGCGGACTGGACAACGCCAGCTACTACCGCCTGGTGCCGGGCGACGAACGCTATTACATCAACGACACCGGCTGCGGCAACACGGTCAATCTGTCACATCCGCGCGTCCTGCAAATGGTCACGGATTCGCTGCGCTATTGGGCGCAATCCTATGGCGTCGACGGCTTCCGCTTCGACCTGGGCGTGACCCTGGGACGCGAAGGCACCGGCTATGACCCGGGTTCGGGCTTTTTCGACGCCGTGCTGCAGGACCCTGCCCTTGCCCGCCTGAAACTGATTTCCGAACCCTGGGACGTGGGGCCGGATGGCTACCAGCTGGGCAACCATCCACCGGGCTTCGCCGAGTGGAACGACAAATTCCGCGACGCGACGCGCCGCTATTGGCGCGGGGATCCCGCCATGCGCGGCGAGATGGCGGCGCGCTTGTGCGGATCGCGCGACCTGTTCGACCGCCGCCACCGCCGGCCCTGGAGCAGCGTCAACTACGTGGCCTCGCACGACGGTTTCACGCTGGCCGACATCGTCAGCTACGACGCCAGCCACAACGAGGCCAACGGCGAAGGCGGCAACGACGGCCACGGCGAGAACTACAGCCACAACTGGGGCGCCGAAGGCCCGACCGAGGACGCCGCCATCCTGGACACCCGGAAACGGGTGCAACGGGCCCAGCTCGCCTGCGTGTTCCTGGCGGATGGCACGCCGATGCTGCTGGCCGGAGACGAATTCGGCAATAGCCAGGAAGGCAATAACAACGCCTATTGCCAGGACAACGCCCTGTCGTGGCTGGACTGGACGCAGGCGCAGTCCGATGACGGCCGTGAGCTATCCCGCTACGCGGCGCGCCTGATCGCACTGCGCCGCGCCCACCCCAGCACGCGCGCCGCGCGCTACGGCGATGCGGGGCAGGAGCTCGCGCCTGGCGTACAAGCCATCTCCTGGTTCGATCCGGCGGGCGCTGAACTGGACGCGGCGGCCTGGGAGTCGGAGGCCAATGCCATGGTCCTGCGCCGCGCCGCCTGCCGCGAAGACGGCAGCGTCGACGTGACGCTGCTGCTACTGAATCCCGGCGCGAAGGACACGGTTTTCCAGATGCCGTCGCCCGCGCTGGCGTGGATTCGCGAGCTGGATTCCGCCACGCAGGCGCCTGCCGCGCCACTGGCGGATGCCGCCGTCACGGTGGCGGCGCGCAGCGTGGCGCTGTTGGCGGCGACCTACGTGCCGGGAGATCCGCCATGACACACGACTATGCTTCAGGCGCAATCCCGCTGGAGAGCGGCGTCACGCGCTTTCGCCTGTGGGCGCCGACCGCGCCGGCGGGCTTCGCCCTCGAGGTCGAAGGCCATCCTCCCATCGCCCTGAGCCCCGGCCCGGACGGCTACGTGCAGGCCGACGTGGACTGCCCCATCGGCGCCCGCTATCGCTACCGCCTGGACGCGGACACGGTCGCGCCCGATCCCGCCTCGCGCCTGCAGCACGGAGACGTGCACGACGATAGCGTCGTGGTCGCGCCGGACTCCTACCCCTGGCGCTACGGCACCTGGCGCGGACGGCCTTGGGAAGACGCCGTGCTGTACGAAACCCATGCCGGCCTGGAGGGCGGCTATGCGGGCCTGCTGGCGCGGCTGCCGGAGCTGGCGGCGCTGGGCGTGACCTTGCTGGAGCTGATGCCCATTGCCGACTTCCCCGGGCCACGCAACTGGGGCTATGACGGCGTGCTGCCCTACGCGCCCGACACGGCCTACGGCACGCCCGATGAGCTCAAGCGCCTGATCGACGAGGCCCATGGGCTGGAAATGGGCGTGATGCTGGACGTGGTCTACAACCATTTCGGCCCCGACGGCAATTACCTGCCGCGCTATGCCGCGCCGTTCTTCAGGAAAGACGTCGCCACGCCTTGGGGCGACGCCATCGACTTCCGCCAGCCGGCGGTCAGCCAGTTCTTCAAGGACAACGCGCTGTACTGGCTGACCGAGTACCGCTTCGACGGGCTGCGTCTGGACGCCGTGCACGCGATTGCGGGCCATGAATGGCTGCATGAATTGGCCCAGTACCTGCGGCAGCATATTCCTGCCGAACGCCATGTGCATCTGGTGCTGGAGAACGACGACAACCGCGCCAGCCTGCTGCAGGGTGACTTCGATGCGCAATGGAATGACGACGCGCATCATGCCTTGCATTGCCTTCTGACCGGCGAGAGCCACGGCTACTACGCCGATTACAGCGCTCAGCCGGCCCAGGCGCTGGCGCGCTGCCTGGCCGAAGGCTGGCTGTACCAGGGGCAGCGTTCGCCCTACCGCGGCGGACAACCGCGGGGCGAACCCAGCGCGGAACTGCCGCCAAGCGCCTTCGTGCTGTTCCTGCAGAACCATGACCAGACCGGCAACCGTGCGGGCGGCGAACGCCTGGCCAGCCTGGTGGACAGTCCCGCCCGGCTGCGCGCCGCGGTCGCGTTGCAGCTGCTGGCGCCGCAGATCCCGCTGATCTTCATGGGCGAGGAACGCGGCGCGCGCACGCCGTTCCACTACTTCACCAGCCATGCCGACCCGGCTTTGGCGCAAGCGGTGCGCGACGGCCGGCGGCGCGAGTTCTCGCGCTTTCCCGAATTCCAGGGCGCGGGCGCGTTGTCCGACCCGAACGATCCCGCAACCTACGTGGCCAGCAAACCACGGGCCAGCGCCGCCGACGCGCATGCCTGGATGCGGGACTACGCGGTCCTGCTGCATCTGCGCGCCCGCCTGATCGCGCCCCGGCTGGCCGGCGCGGTCAGCCTGGGTGCGGCCGCGATCGGCGAACGCGGCGTGTTCGCGCGCTGGGAACTGGCAGGCGGCGCGCGCCTGACGGTCTATGCGAACTTCGGCCCCGATCGCGTGGCGCTGCCCGAGGCCTTGCAGGCGGGCGCCGAGGCCTATGCCACGCTGCTCTTTGAATCCGTGGCCGGCGCCCGCGACGCCCTGGTCCACGGCGAGGTGTGCGGCGACAGCACCGTGTGGCTGCTGGAGGAACCGGCATGACCGCAACGTCCGCCGGCGATCCGGCCTTGTCCGCGCTGGCCGCCAAAGCCGGCATCGCCGAACACTGGACCGACGCGCGCCAGCGTCCGCAGCAAGTGTCGCCGGATACTTTACGGCTGCTGCTGGAGGGCATGGGCTTGCCGGCGGGCAACGCCCATGACATCCGCGACAGCGACCATCGCCTGGGCGTGGAGCTTGGGGCCCGGCTGCCGCCCCTGCTGGTCGCGCGCAGCGGCATGGCCGCGTTTCTGCCCGCTTGCGCGCGCGGCCGCTACCGCATCGTGTGCGAGTCAGGCCAGACCAGCGACGGCGAGGTCGCGGACGACGGCAGCCTGATCGCACCGCAGGAGCCCGGATACCACACGCTGCACCTGGCATGCGGCCAGACCGTGCTTGCGGTGGCGCCCCGCCAAGCGCCTGGCCTTGATGATCTGACCGACGGCGTGCGGCCGCGCGGCTGGGGACTATGCGCGCAGGTCTACAGTCTCAGGCGCGATGCCGACCAACCTGGCGACGGCGGCTACGGCGACTTTGGCGCCGTGCGCGAACTGGCTGTCGCCGCCGCGGCCCAGGGCGCGGACGCGCTCGCCATCAGCCCGGTGCACGCTATGTTCGCCGCGCAACCGCAGCGTTGCAGTCCTTACGCCCCATCCAGCCGCCTGTTCCTGAACACCCTGTACGCAGATCCCGCCGCCATCGTCGGTGACGATGTCTTGCGCCGGGCGCTGGCCGAATTGGCCGCCCAGCCGCGCCCAACGGAATTGATAGATTGGCCATCGGCCGGGATATGGCGGCAGCGCCTGCTGCGCGCGCTGCACCGCCAGTTCCGCACAAGCGGACCGGCGGATGCCCGCCTGCGCTACGAGGCGTACTGCGCCCGGCGCGGCAAGGCGCTGCGCGACCACGCCGTGTTCGAAGCCCTGCATGCCGCCCAGGCAGCGCATGGCGCAGACCACCAGCCCTGGACGCAATGGGCCGCCGGCCTGCGCGATCCGGACTCGCCGGAAGTCGAACGATATGCGCGGCAGCATCCGGTCGAGGTCGACTTCCATCGCTACGCCCAATGGCTGGCCGCCGAAAGCCTGGACCACGCGCAGAAGGCGGCGCGACGCGCCGGCATGCGCGTGGGGCTGATCGCCGACCTGGCCGTGGGCGACAGTCCGGACGGCAGCCACGCCTGGAGCCGCCAGACCGACCTGATGCCCGGCCTGTCCATAGGCGCGCCGCCCGACATCCACAATCCGCAAGGACAGAACTGGAACCTGGCCGCGTTCTCGCCGCGCGCAATGCATGCCCAGGGCTACGCGGCCTACATCGACATGTTGCGCGCCGCGCTGGCTCACGCCGGCGGCCTGCGCATCGATCACATCCTGGGCATGGCGCGGCTGTGGCTGGTGCCCGATGGACTGGCCGCCGATGCGGGCGCCTATCTGCGCTATCCACTGCGCGAACTGCTGGCACTCACGGCGCTGGAAGCCTGGCGCCATCGCGCGCTTGCCATCGGCGAAAACCTGGGCACGGTGCCTGAAGGTTTCAACCGCGAGCTGGCGGATCACGGCATCCTGGGCATGAATGTGCTGTGGTTCATGCGGCAGGAACCTGACGCGCCGCCATCTGCGCCGTCCACGCCGGCGCCTTTTCTTGCAGCCGGCGACTGGCCCGGCCAGGCCGTGGCCATGACCTCGACCCACGACCTGCCGACCTTGCGCGGCTGGTGGGCCGAGCGCGACATCGACCTGCGCGCCGAACTGGACTTGCTGGGCGGCGGCGACGATGAAGCCACGCTGCGGCGCAACCGCCGCATGGACCGCAGCTTGCTCGCGCAAGCCCTGGGCTGCGCCGCCGAGCCCGCGCGCGCGCCCCTGGAGGACATGCTGCGCTTCGTGTCTTCCAGCCCTTGTCCCCTGCTGTTGGTGCCCATGGAAGACCTGGCGGGCGAACTGGAACAGCCCAACCTGCCCGGCACAGTGGACCAGCATCCCAACTGGCGTCAACGCCTGGCCGCAAGCAGCGCGGCGTGCTTCGCCGACCCTGCCGTGCAGGCCCGGCTGCAAGCCCTGCGCACCGGACGGGGCCGGCCATGACCATGCCGCACGCCACGGCCCGCCTGCAATTGCATGCCGGCTACACATTTGAGGACGCCCGAGCCTGCGTGGACTACTACGCGGACCTGGGGGTCAGCCACCTCTACCTGTCGCCCATCACCTGCGCCCGCCCCGGGTCCACGCATGGCTATGACGTCATCGACCATGGCGCGGTCAATCCGGAGCTGGGCGGGGAATCCGCACTGAGGGATCTGGCCCGGGCGGCCCGTCGGCGCGGGCTGGGTCTCATCGCGGACATCGTGCCCAATCACATGGCGGCCCACCCCGCCAATGCCTGGTGGCGCGATGTGCTCGAACACGGCGCCGCAAGCGCGCATGCGCGCTGCTTCGACATCGACTGGGACGCGCCTGATCCCGCCCTGCGCGGCAAGGTCCTGCTGCCCATCCTGCCCGACTCCTACGGTGTGTCGCTGGCTCAAGGCGCAATGGCGCTGCGCTATGACGCCGATGCCGGACGCATCGAACTGGAGGTCTCCGGGCAGCGCTATCCCCTGGCCCCGGAGTCGCTTGCGCGCGGGCAGGATCCGCAGGCCCTGCTGCGCCGCTGCGACCCGGCGCGCGCAGCCGGCCGCGAGCGCCTGCACCGGCTGCTGGAGAGCCAGCATTACCGGCTGGCCTGGTGGCGTTGCGCTGCCGATCAGATCAACTGGCGGCGCTTCTTCGAGATCAGCGAGCTCGTGGGCGTACGGGTCGAGGACGAAGCCGTTTTCAATGCCGTGCATGCGCTGCCGCTGCGCCTGTATGCGGAAGGCTTGCTCGACGGACTGCGCATCGACCACATCGACGGGCTGGCCGCGCCGGGCGCCTATCTGCGCAGGCTGAATCGATGCCTGGCCGAGGCCGGAGCCCGCCGTCCACCCTCTTGCGCCCAATCGCAAGCCTACCTGGTGGCGGAGAAGATCCTGGCGCCGGACGAAGCGCCCGATGCGCGCTGGCAGTTGCATGGCACCACCGGCTATGACTTCATGGATCAGGTCGGCGCATTGCTGCACGACCCGCAGGCCGAGGCGCCGCTGCGGGCGTTCTGGCAGATGCTCACGGGCGATCTGCGCACGCCGCCGCGGCAGCTGGAAGCGGCGCGCACCCGCATGCTGCAGCGGCACTTTCCCGCGGAACGCCTGGCGCTGGTCCGCTGCCTGGAACGTTTGGCTCGGCAGGACCGCCGGACCCGCGACTGGTCCGCGCGGGCCATGGACCGCGTGTTGTCCGCGTGGCTGGCGGCCTTTCCGGTGTACCGGACCTACGCGGAGGACGGCGGCCGCAGTGATGCGGACCGCCATCACTGCGAAGCGGCAGCGCAACGCGCCGCCGCCCTGCTGCACGCGTTGCCCGGCACAGCGGACGCTGCCTTGTTGGCGCAGATGGACCGGTGGCTGGGCGGCAGCCCCGCCGATCCGGCAACCGCGCCGCTCCCGCAATCTGAGCCAAACGCCGCCCACGCCCTGCGGCGGTTCCAGCAGCTGACGCCGCCTTTGGCAGCCAAGGCGCTGGAAGATACGCTGTTCTACCGCTACGGTCCGCTGCTGTCGCGCAATGAAGTCGGCGCATCGCCGCAGCGATTTGCGCTGTCGCCCGAGGCATTTCATGCCCAGGTCGAGGCGCGGGCGCGCGACTTTCCGCACGCCATGCTGGCGACGGCCACGCATGACCACAAGCGCGGCGAGGACGCGCGCGCGCGGCTGGCGGTGGTTTCGGAAATGCCGCAAGCCTGGCGCAAGACCGCGTATCGCTGGACCCACGCCCTGCCCGACGCCGGGCTGCTTACCTTGGCGGACCGCTACCTGCTCGTGCAGACGCTGATCGGGGCGTGGCCCGCCGACTGGGATTGCGACATCATCGAACAGCGGCCAGAAAGCGTGGCCGCATGGATCGAGCGCGTGGCGCAATGGCAGCTCAAGGCGTTGCGCGAAGCCAAGCTGCATACCAGTTGGACGGATCCTGACCCCGCTTACGAAGCCGCCGGGCTTGGCGCGCTGGAATTTCTACGGGACGCGGCGCCCGGGCGCCGCCTGCTGACCGAAATCGCCGCATACGCCCTGGAACTGGCCCCTGCCGGCATGATCAATAGCCTGACCCAGACGCTATTGCGCAACACGCTGCCCGGCGTGCCGGATCTCTACCAAGGCACGGAGCTCTGGGACTACAGCCTGGTCGACCCCGACAACCGGCGCGCGGTGGACTACCCGCCGCGGATCGCCATGCTGGCCCGCACGCGCGCCAGCGCCGCCGTGCGACCCAGCGCAACGGACTGGCGCAGCGGCGCGGTGAAGCAGGCCCTGATCCAGCGCCTGCTGGCGGCGCGGCAGCGTCACCCGGCATTGTTCGGCCAGGGCGAGTGCGTCCCCCTGGCTGTAGCCGGGACGCATGCACAGCACGTCGTAGCCTGGCTGCGGCGTCATGAAGACGAGCACGCCCTGATCGTCGCGCCGCGGCTGTGCGCGCTGCGTCTGTCTGGCTACGCTCGCGGCGAGCCGCGGGCGGCGCGGGATTTCTGGGCCGACACCGCGCTGTGCCTGCCCGATGCCATCAAGGGTCTCGCTTGGCGCGATGCAATGGGCGGCGAAAAGGCGAGATCCGGCTCCGGTGGCGCGCTGCCCTTGTCGGAACTGTTGCATGAACTGCCGGTTGCGCTGTGGCTGCCAGCGGCGGCTTGATGCCGAAATCCGAAGCCATGATGAAGCACAAACGGCCTTGTCCGCCCACAGCGGGACAAGGCCGTTCTTACCGCGATACCCGCCCGACTAGAGGGCCCGGAACACGCGGTCTACGAGTCAGCGCGGCATCTTGCCTTGCTGGCCCTGATTCTGGCCAGGTTGCTGCCGATCCTTATCGGCATGCTGGCCGGATTGGCCGGGCTGCTGCCCGGGCTGATTGCGGTCCCTGGGGTTTTCCTGGGCCTGTTGCTTCTGTTGCTGCTTTTGCTGGTCGGGCTGGTTCTGATTGGGCATTGCAAGTCTCCTGGAAGACGGAAAAAGCTCCGCCATCTTCCATACAGCAACCCGCGTGCCCAAGCGGCGCCGCAGTCAGCCCCCGCAGCCCGCGGACACGGGGACGCAAGGACTGCGGGTAAAGTCCGGCCTGATTGGTAAAAAATACGCTGCGCGACCAGCCTTATTGCGTGGTGGCGTGGCGCTTGCCGCGCGTTGACTGCGGCTCCTGGGCGGACGCGTCGTAGGCATCGAGCCAGGACGACGCATAGGCGGCAGGCGCGGCCAGCGGCTCGCCCTGGTCGCGTTGCGTGCGCAGGCGCACCGTCAATTCGTCCAGCGGCATGGGGCGGCCCAGCGCGAAGCCCTGGCCGTAGCGGCAGCCGGCCGCGCGCAGGGCAGGAATGTCCGCCACGTTTTCGACGCCCTCGGCCACCACCCGGCGGCCCAGCCGGTTCGCCAGTTCCGCGGCGGTGCGCAACACTTCGAAGGCGACTGCGCTGCGGCGCATGCGCGTCACGAAATATTGGTCGATCTTGACCTCGGACAGCGGCAACGCCGATAGCAGCTTCAACGAAGCATGGCCGGTGCCGAAATCGTCCAGGCTGACCTCGCAGCCGGCATTCTCGAGCTTGAGCAGCGTGGCGCGCAGCACGTCGAGTTCGCGGATGGGCTGGTCTTCCGTCAGTTCCACGCGCACCAGCGACGCGGGCAGCTCCGCCGCGTAGATGCGGTCCAGCAGGAAATCGACCGCGGCCTCGTCCGACAAGGTGGAGGCAGGCGCATTGATGGCCACCGGAATGGCGATGCCGGCGCGCCGCATCGTCAACAGCATGTCTATGACACGCAGGCAGACGCGCTCGAACAGCACCTTGTCCAGGCCCAGGCGGTTGACGGCGGGGATGAAGTCGGAAGGCATGATGATGCCCAGGCGGCGATGCCGCCAGCGAGCCAGCGCTTCGGCCGACACGATCCGGCCTGTCAGCAAATCCACCTGCGGCTGCAACAGCATGCGCAGGCCATCCTTGCCGGTGATCATGGCGGCGATCTCGTCGTCGCTCGCCACCGAGTCTGTGGAAGCCTCGTGATTCGACATCATGTCGATACTCCTTGCGCGCCCCTGGGTCAAAACCTGCGCTGTCCGGGCGCAGAAAGAGGCACATTGGACTGAGTATTCCCAGCTACAGCGCTTTTTGTATGCGATTTCCAGACTTTCTTCCAGGCAATTTTGCGCCGCTGCGGCGGCAAAGTCACATATATGTATCCATACGTATTAAGCTGCTCGGATTCATGAATGAAACCGGCTTTCCGGCCCTGGCCGTCACCCCCGCCGAAATGCCTTGTCGACATGGTAGGGTTTGCGTCTTTCGCCCTGCCGGGCCCACCGCCGCTGCTGTATTCCTAGCGTGAAGAATCTTTATTCCCGTTGGCGCGCCTCCCTGCGCAACGTTCTGTGGCTGGACGCCCTCCAAGCCGCGGCCATCAGCGCCGCGCCTGTCATCCTGGCCGTGCTGGCGCACGAGCCGCGTTTGGGCTGGAGCGCCATCGCGGCTTTCTGGGCCTGCTTCGGCGATCCGGGCGGTCCCCTGCGCCAGCGCGCGGGGGCAATGCTCGCGCTGGGGCTGATAGGCGCGCTGTTCTGCTTTCTGGCCAGCGTCAGCGCGGCTCATCTGTGGCTGCTGCTGCCCCTGACCTTCGTGTGCTGCACATTCGGCGGCCTGTTGCGCGTGTTGGGGCCGGCCGCGGCAATCGTCGGCACCCTGCTGTCCGCAGGCTTCGTGGTGGCAGCGGAACTGCCCGCCCCGACCTGGACGGAAAGCCTGTCCTACACCTTGTTTTTCCTGGCCGGCGCGGCCTGGGCCATCCTGATGACGGCGCTGGTATGGCGCCGACGTCCCTGGAAGGACGCCACTCACGCGGTGGCGCACTGCTACCGCGGCCTGGCGGATTTCGCCGACGCGCTGGCCCGCATGTATTCCGGGTTGACGCCCGCGGCCAGCCCCCAGGCCTGGAGCGCCGTCACGCGGCCGCAGCGCAGCGCCCAGCGCGCCGCGCTCGAAGCCGCCCGCACGCGCATCCGCGAAGTGCAGGACGCGCGCCCATCGCGCCGCGCCCGCGCGCATCAACTGCTGTACCTGCTGGACAATGCCGAGGACAGCTTCATTGCGCTGGTGGCCGCAGCCGACCTGATGGAATCGAATGCGCCGCGCTGGCTCGGACGCGGCGCCGGCGCCCATCTGTCGCACGCGCTGCACCGCTACGCCAGCCTGTGCAATGCCATCGCCAGCACCTCCGACGTCAACGACGCCAAGCAGGCGCAGTGCCTGCGCGAACGCCTGGCCCATTACAGCGCCGGCCTGCATGAACTGCGCGGCAGCGCCCTGGCCCACGCGCCCGAACTGGCCACCATGGCGCCGGTGCTGGACCGCCTGCTGCACACGGCGCAGGCCGTCACCCAGTCCCTGTTCGACCAGGGACAGACCCCGGCGGCGCCCACGCGCGATCGCCGCGCAGCCAACCCTGCGCAAGACGCGTGGCGCGCGTTGCGGCAGAACCTGAGCTTCGAATCCGACGCGTTCCGCCACGCGCTGCGGGTGGGCGTGGGCGCCACCATCGCGGTGGCGCTGTCCAAGACCTTCGCCGTCAACCATGGCTACTGGATGTCGCTGACGCTGGTCTTCATCCTGCAACCTTACTTCGCGACCACCTGGCAGCGCACGCTGGAACGCGTGGCCGGCAGCGTGGCTGGCGCCATCGGCGCCTCGCTGCTGGGCCTGTTCCTCAGCACCCCCTTGTCCGTGGCCCTGGCGGTGCTGCCCATCGCGCTGGGCACGTTCGCCGCGCGCACGATTCATTACGCGCTGTTCACGTTCTTCCTGACTTCGCAATTCGTGCTGGTCACCCACATCCAGCAGCCTGAGATCCAGGAGCCGATGCTCGCGGCCCTGCGCGCGTTCAATAGCGTGCTGGGCGGCGTCCTGGCGCTGCTGGTCGGCTTTCTGGTCTGGCCCGAAAAGGAGCCGCGGCAATTGGCCGGGGCCCTCAGCCTGGCGCTGGAGCGCCACGCCGCCTATGCGCGCGCCCTGTTGCGGGCCAAGAGCGGCGATGCCGGCGGCGGACAGGACCTGGTGGCGTTGCGCCGCATGGCCTGCCTTTCCGCCGACAATGCGCAGGCGTCCTTGCAACGGCTGCAGCAGAATCCGGTGCATCGCGACCGCAATGTCGGTACCGCCGAAAACCTGCTCAACGCCATGCGGCGCGTGACGGCGGCGGGCACTGTGCTGGAGATGCAGCCGGCCCTGCCAGCCGGAACGCCTGCCGCCCAGGCGCTCTCCGAGTACGGTCCGGCGCTGGCGCATGCGCTGCATCCGCAGCAACCCGCGCCAGGCGCCAACGACCGCCAGTTGGCCGTGCCGCCAGCGGTGGCCGCGGGCTATCCGGAACTGGCCGGTCCGCTGGACCGCATCGCGCAACAGGCGCGCCAGTTGCGCCAATTGCGCGAACGCGTGGAACGGGCTCCCGCCGCGCCATAGCCTGCGGTTTGCGCGCACACCGGCGAACTGCCGCGGGCTTGACGCGCATCAAGGGCGAAAAGGCCGGAAAGCGTAACCATATGCACATGGCACGCTTAAACAAGGAGGCCTTCATGTACCGCCGCATTTCCGTCCACCTGGACCACGGATTCGACTGCAAACGCCGCATTGAAGCTGCCCTGGCCCTGGCCAAGCGCCACAAGGCCGAGCTGGTCGGCATCTACGCCAACGCCGCGCCGCCGCAGTATTACTACGGCGAGTCCGTGCTCATGTCGCGTTCGCTGGGCATCATCAAGGAATTGCAGGCGCAAAGCCGCGACGCGGTGGAAACCGCGTTTCTGGAAGCCGCGGCCGAAGCCGACGTGCCCGCCTTCATGCGCGCGGGCACATCCTCGCCCAGCGAGACCGTGGCGCTGCTGGGCCGCACCACCGACCTGATCGTGGTCAGCCAGGAAAACCGCGAGGACGTCGAAGCCGCCCACGAGATCGAGTTCGTCGAGCAGACCCTGCTGACGGCGGGCCGGCCGGTGCTGGCGATTCCGTCCAGCGGCGAGTTTCCGGTGATCGGCGACCGCGTGCTGTGCTGCTGGGACGGCAGCCGCGAGGCCGCCCGCGCGTTGGCCGATGCCGCGCCGATATTGCGCCTGGCTTCGCACATGACCGTGCTGAGCATGAACGAAGGCGCCGCCAGCCCCAAGCATGAAGCGCCGTTCGAGGACCTGGCCACCTACTGCGTGGCGCAGGGCATGCCGGCGCCGGAGCACGTGCGCCGCGACATCAAGGGCGTAGGCGTGGGCAGCACCATCCTGAATGCCGCCGCCGACCACAGCGCGGACTTGATCGTCATGGGCGCCTACGGCCACAGCAAGCTGCGCCAGTGGGCGCTGGGCGGGGCGACGGCATCCATCCTGAAGAGCATGACCGTGCCGGTCATGTTCTCGCACTAGCCTTGGCCTGCTAGCCTCGGCGCACCGGGGTCAGCACCGGCTTGCCGCCGAAGTGCGCCGTGGCGTTGTCCAGGAACAGCGCCACGGTGGCATGCACCGCTTCCGGCGAGCGCCCCGCGCTATGCGGGGTCAATACCACGTTGTCGAGCTCAATGAGGGTCTTGGGCACGTCGGGTTCGCCATCCACCACGTCCAGGCCCGCGCCCGCAATGCGGCGTTCGGCCAGCGCCGCGATCAGCGCCTGCGTGTCGACCACGCTGCCGCGCGCTATGTTCACCAGATAGCCTTCCGGCCCCAGCGCTTCCAGTACCTGCGCGTCCACCAGGTGGCGCGTGTCCGCTCCGCCCGGCGTCGCCACCACCAGGAAATCCGATGCCGCGGCCAGCGCGCGCGGGCTGTCGAAGTAGGCATAGCCCGATTCCGGGCGGACGCTGCGGCTGTAATAGCCCACGCTCATGCCGAAGCCGTTGGCGCCGCGCCGCGCGATTTCCAGTCCGATGGTGCCCAGGCCCAGGATGCCCAGCCGCTTGCCGGTGACCTGCGGTCCCATGAAGCCGCCCCAATGGCCCTGGCGCACCGACGCATCGGCTTGCGGCAGGCGCCGCGCCGCGCCCAGCAGCAGCGCCATGGCGTGGTCCGCCACCGACACCGCGTTTGCACCCGGACCGTGGGTCACGACGATCCCGCGTTCCGCCGCGGCGGCCAGGTCGATGTTTTCGTACCCCACCCCCAGCGAGCAGGCAATTTCCAGCTTGGGCATAGCCGCCATTTCCTGCGCGTACAGGCCGGTGGCGCCGCGCGTGAGCACGATGCGGATCTCGGGCCCGTGGTCGCGGATCGCCTGCGCGCGCGCTTCGGCGGTGGGCGCAAAAATCGCGCGAAAGCCGCGCGCTTCGATTTCGGGCAGGTAGTCCTGCACGCTTTCTATCAAGACAAGCAAGGGGATGGTCATGTCGGGAATGCCGCGGATGGCGGAGGGCTGCACAAAAACCCGGCGATCTTACGCCTGGGCGCAAACCCGCGCCACCGGTCCGCCAGACGGCCGCCTGGCGGACCGGTGGCGCGCGAGCCGTCCGACACGGCCCGCGCGTCCATGACCGCATGGGACCTGCTAGAGCCGGCCGGTCAACAGCATCACGATCAGCACAATCAGCAATATGCCCAGTATGCCGCTGGGGTAATAGCCCCAGCCGCGGCTGTGGGGCCAGGCGGGCACGGCGCCGATCAGGAGCAGGATGAGAATAATCAGCAGGATGGTCGACATGGCGACTCCTCAGTTCTTGTTGGGATCAGGGAAAAACCACAAGCCCGCGTCAGGGGCTGGGCGGCGTGATTTCCTTGCCGGGCGGCGACAAGGGCGGCAGGTCCACGTCCGGTTCATCGGTATCCGGATCCACAGGCAGATCGCCGGGCGGCGAACCTGGCGGTATCGGATCTGGCTTGGGCGGAACGTGCAGGTAGTACGAGTACGCGATGTGCATGGCTGTCTCCGGAGAAAGTCCATTCCTGCATCAGCAAGCCGCGTGCCTGGCTACGCACAAGGGGTGGCGGGCACGCCGCATGCTGATGACAGCGCCCCTGCCCCTGTTAGCCGCAGACGACATGAACCCAAGTCCCCGAACGGCGCCCGCCCGCGGCGGCGCAGCGCTGGTCTACTACGACGACAGCCTGGCAGGCTATACCCGGATCCGCGTCAACGGCAGCGCCTTCCACTACCTGGACGCGCAAGGCAGGCGCATACGCAGCGCGCGCGAAATCGAACGGATCGACGCCCTGGCGATACCGCCGGCTTACGAAGATGTGTGGATCTGCCCTTCCCCGCTCGGGCATCTGCAAGCCACCGGGCGCGATGCCCGGGGACGCAAGCAATACCGTTATCACCCGGACTGGACCGCGGTGCGCGACGCGAGCAAGTACCAGAGCCTTGCAGCCTTCGGCCAGACGCTGCCGCGCATACGGCGGCAGGTCGAGCGCGATCTGCGTACCGCCGGGTTGTCCCAGAACAAGGTGATAGCCGTACTGGTACGTTTGCTGGAGACGACGCTGGTGCGCATCGGCGCTCGCGAGTACGCCAGAACCAACAAGTCCTATGGCCTGACCACGCTCAAGCGGCGGCACGCCAGCGTGACGGGCGACAAGTTCCGTTTCCGCTTCCAGGGCAAGAGCGGCGTGACCCATGACGTCAGCGCTGCGGACCGGCGCGTGGCGCGCATCATCAAGCGCTGCCTGGACATACCCGGCCAGCAGCTGTTCCAGTATCTCGACGAGGACGGCGGCAGCCATCCGGTCGATTCGGGCGTGGTCAACGCCTATCTGCGTGTAGCCGGCGCCGGCGATTTCACGGCGAAGCACTACCGGACCTGGGCAGGCTCCGTCATGGCCTATGCCGCGCTGCAGGCATGCCCCAGCGAGAGCGCCAGCCAGGCGCAGAAGACGGTGGTGGAAGTGATCAAGCAGGTCTCGCGGCGGCTGGCCAATACGCCAGCCGTGTGCCGCGCCTGCTATGTGCATCCGGCTATTCTGGCCGCCTATCTGGACGGCACGCTGCCCGCGCGCTCGGCAGCGCCACGGGGTCCCCGCGGACTGAATGCGGACGAACGGCGCCTGCTTGCCTTCCTGGGCGGAGAGGCCGCTGCGGCAGCGAACGCCAGGCAGGCGTCAAAGGATCGATGAGCGCGCGTTCTTGGCCCGAGGTTGCGGCGCGGAACCGTCCGCCCAGTTCGACTCGGTGCGCGTATCGGCCACGATGCGCTTGTCGCGCGCGGCCTCGTTCGGGGTAGAGGCGTCTGGTTTATCCGGTCTGCGCGGAACATCGACGGGAGAGCGCGGCGGCAGTATCTTAGCGTTGTCTTCCGCCCGCTTGCCGGCTTGCGCCGGTTTCGCGGATCCGGGTACGGATGCTGGCTTCATGCGTGGCTCCTGCAGTGACTCCCCGACGGGGATTCGAACTTCCATGCTACGGCTCCAGGCCGCCCGGGTCATCGCCGTGCGGCATCAAATTGCAAGCGGATGTGGCCCGGTCTCCGGGCACGCCGGTTGCCGCGCGTACCCGGCACACACAAGGAGATGCAATGCGAGACCAAAATTTCGAGCAATGTGTGCAAGCCTGCTATGAATGCGCCGTCGCCTGCGATATTTGCGCATCCGCGTGCCTGCGGGAAAATCCGTCCCACATGCAGCGATGCATTGCACTCTGCACCGATTGCGCCGCGGTTTGCCGGCTGTGCGCGGCCATGCTGGCGCGCGACGGCGAGTTCGCCAATGCGCTTTGCACGCTGTGCGCGCTGATCTGCGATGCCTGCGCGCGCGAATGTTCATCGCACGAGGCAGAGCATTGCCAGGTCTGCGCAGGCGCTTGCCTGAGCTGCACCCTGGCCTGCCGCGACATGCTGGAGGCCTGAAGCCTTCGGATCCGCAGCGCGGCCGCCCGGGCCGGTCCGCGCAGGCGTATTTCCCGCCCGACAGCCAGGAGCTACCGATGGCCTCTACCAACACCCCCCTGCCCTCCGACTTTCCGGAAAACGGCCCGGACAACCGCGGCGCGCACAGGCGTGCACGGCACCCGGAGGCCTGGATCGACGACCTGGAAGCCACGCTCAGCGACGCCTCGGCGACCGATCTGGAGGCGCTCAAGGCGCGCCTGTCCGAACAGCTGCACGCCACGCGGCGCAGCCTGCGCGACGCTTCAGACCATGCCGGCGACCTGATGCGGGAGACCATAGACTGCACCGAGGAGTACATCCACGCCCGGCCATGGCAGGCCATCGGCCTGGTGGCTGGCGCGGCTTTCCTTTTCGGCGTGGTGGTGGGACGGCAGTAGCTCCGGCGCGCGCGGCGGGCCGGGCATGGCATTTGCTCGGCAATGGGCGAGGCGCCTGTCGCGCCTGCCCACCAGGAGACCCTCATGAGCAAGCCCGATCAAGCCGACACCGGCGCCCGCCCGCATCCCACACCGCCCATGCCGGCCCAGCACCTGGAAAAGCCGGGGCAGGAAGCCGACATGGTTCTCAAGCCACAGTACCAGGCGCCCCAGTACAAGGGCAGCGGCAAGCTCGAGGGCATGGTTGCGCTGGTGACAGGCGGCGATTCCGGCATAGGCCGCGCGGTCTGCCTGCTGTATGCGCGCGAAGGCGCCGACGTGGCGGTCGTCTATCTCAACGAGCAAGAGGATGCCGAAGACACCCGGCGCGCCGTGGAAAGCGAAGGCCGCCGTTGCCTGCTGATCGCAGGCGACGTACAGGAACCCGCGTTCTGCGAACAGGCGGTGGAACAGACGATCCGGGAATACGGCAAGCTCGATGTGCTGGTGAACAACGCTGCCTATCAGCAGCACACCGACACGCTGCCCGAGATCAGCGACGAGAAATGGGACAAGACGCTGCGCACCAACATCACCGCCTATTTCCAGATGGCGCGCGCGGCGCTGCCGCATCTGCACGCTGGCGCTTCCATTATCAATACCGGGTCGGTCACGGGCCTGCGCGGCAGCGCCAAACTGTTGGACTACTCCACCACCAAGGGCGCGATCCATGCTTTCACACGTTCGCTGGCCGCCAATCTCGCGGGCAAGGGCGTGCGTGTGAACGCAGTGGCGCCGGGACCCGTATGGACGCCGCTGAATCCTGCGGACCAAAGTCCGGAGAAGATCAAGGAATTCGGCAAGCACACGGACTTGGGGCGTCCGGCGCAGCCCGAGGAAATCTCTCCGGCCTACGTCTTCCTGGCCTCGCCCGTGTGCGCCAGCTACATCACCGGCATCGTGCTGCCCATTACCGGCAGCGCTGGCGACTGAGGCCCGCGCGTCCCGCTACTTGGCCGGCGCGATCGAGGCCGGCGCCTCACGCGACGCTGGCGACACGGCCGGCGCTTCGCCCTTCGTCGCCGGCTGGATCTTGTCCGGGTCGGCGGGCGGCGTGCTTTGCAGCTTGCGGCCCATTGCCAGATGTTCGGCCACCATGGGCAGCGCACGCACCGCGAAATCGCGCACCTGCGGATCCTTGGACTCGCGTGCCGCCGTCTCGAACAGGCGGTTTGCGGTGACGTGCGCGTCCACGGCTGCCTTTTCGATGTAGAGCGCGTCGAAGTCCGGGCCGGTCCTGTTGCCCAGCTGTTGCAGGGTGCCCCGGTCGGGTTCGGATGGTTCGGCTGGCAGCTTCACCTGCTTGCGCCCGGCCAGGGTCTTCAATTCGGCGTTCATGGCGCCATGCTGCTCCTGCATCCGTGCGGCGTATGCCTTCACGTCGCGGTCCCCTGCTCGCTTCTTCGCCAGCTCCGCCGCCTCTACCTCGAACATGCCGGAGCCGGCCGCCGCCTGCAGGAAGCGCGCTTCCGGCTCCGCCAGTTCCTGCGCCTGCACGCCGCCCAGCACACCGGGCGCGGCCAGCAGGCATAGCGCGACGACACCGCAGAGCCATAAGGTCTTTTTCATCTCCGTGTCTCCCTCGGCCTAGTTCGCCATCGTCGACGCGTCCACATGCCGCGGCGGCGTCAAGGGGTCGAAGTCTTCCCATTTGCCATTCAACCAGCGGCCTTGCGCGCGCTCGACGTCCGTGCCGCCGGCCTGCGTCAGCACGGTTCTTGCCAGCGCATCGCGGTCCGGCGACACGTGCAGCGCCAGCATCACGCCCGCCTGGCGTACGGCAGGATGCGCGTCACGGGCGACGGTGGCCGCCGGATGCCTGCGGCGTCCGCGCCCGATCACCCATAGCGCCCCGGCCAGCGCGCCCAGGTAGGCGCCTACGCCCGCAGCGGCAATGACGATCAAGACCGAAGCCCCCACCCGGGCGGCGATCAGCCCGCCCAGCAGCGCAAACACCAGGCCCAGCGCGGAGGCGCCCGCCACCGCGCCGAAATGGCCGCCCCGGGCATCGGGATCGGCCACGCGGTCGCCGCCTATCGGAAAGCGCGCGTGTTCGCCCGCCGTGTTGATGTAGAAGGTATGGATATCGTCTTCGGTGAATCCTTCGGCGCACAGCTTGCGCGCCGCCTCGGCGGCGTGGTCGAAAGTGTCGAATCGGGCGGCAACGATCAGGGACATTGTGCTCTCCATCGGGAATCATTCCCTTGTGGTCAGCAACTGCCGTGCCCGTTCCAGGCATGGGAATTGCTGTAGCGCTGGCGAGCGGCCTGAACCGGCAGGTTCAGAGGCAGTCCGCCCGCAGTCCCGCCTACCCGCATTCTGCGCAAAGGACTTCCACATGGACATGCCCGGCAACCAAGAAGATCTTTCAGAATTGGAAGAGGATTCTGCTCCTCCCCCGGTCCCTCCCGAGGCCCGCGGCCTTTCCTTGCTTGACTGGTCCGCCTTGATCGCGGTGGTTGCGGGCGGCCTGAACTGCGGCCTGATCGCGGCGGTAGGCCTGGATGTCTTCGCGAAGGTGCTGCCGTCGGCCGCCGCGACGCGCAGCGTCTACGGCCTGATCGGACTGGCCGCGCTATACAGCGTGGTGCTGCTGTTCCGGCTGGGCGAGCAAGAGGCGGACGCAATCCCCGCCGAAAAGACGGAACAAGCGGCGGATTGAACCCGCCGCCAGCGGCTATTTTGAGCCGGGCCGTTTGCCCGGATACTGGCCGCCTTCCTCGTACTCCGCGCCCTTGTCGTTGGGCTTCTTGTCCGACTCGCGTTTGGGCGCCGCGGCCGGCTTGCCGAAGCCCGGCTTGTCGGTTCCAAACTGGCCGCTGCGATGCGCCGCTTCAGTTTGCGTGCGCGGCGCATTGGCCTTGCCTTGCTCGGTGTCCGCCTTTTCATGGTCTGCGCGCTTGGTTTGCATGTTCGTATCCCCGGGCTCGTTCAATGGACGCTTGCAGCGTGCGCATGGCACCGCCTGCGGCAAGGTGCCGGAGCAAGCGGCGTGCCCGGCCGGCCCGGGAACGCCGCTTGCTTGCACATGCGGCCAGGCCCGGGCGATGCCGGGTCCCCATCCTAGGAGTCAGCCATGAATCTGTCCCGAGTCGTTCTCCCCGCCGTCGCCCTGAGCCTTTCCGCCCTGGCTTTTCAGGCGCAAGCCCAAACCGCGCAGACCAGCGGCGGCGCCGTGCGCAGCAACGCGCAGATCGATGACCAGTACAAGCTGGACAAGAAACGTTGCGACGGCATGAAAGGCAACCAGAAGGACGTCTGCCAGCAGCAGGCCGAAGCCACGCGCGACAAGGCCCGGGCCGACGCCAAGGCAGGCAAGGAAAAGGCCGAGGCCTCGCATGACGCGGCCAAGGTGCGCAACGATGCCGACTACAAGGTCGGCAAGGAAAAATGCGACGCCATGTCCGGCAATGCCAAGGACGCCTGCATGGCGGACCTGAAAACGCGGTACGGCAAATGAGGTCAGGACCGGTCCTGTTTCCGGCCAGGCGCCGCTGCGGCGCCTTCCGCGTCCGCAGCGGCGTATTCCTCAAGCCGGTTGTACAACGTCTTGGGGCTGATGCCGAGCACTGCCGCGGCCTGCTTTTTCACGCCGTTGCAACGCTCCAGCGTCGCCAGGATCAGGCGCCGGTCCGCTTCCGCCAAGGTTTCTCCCACGGGTACGCTGACCTGGCCGCCCGCGCCCTCGCCCGCCGGCGACACCCGGGGCGTCAGCATATCCACTTCCAGCGTATCGCCATCCGCCATGATGAAGGCGCGGCGCACGTAGTTCTTGAGCTCCCGCACATTGCCCGGCCATGCGTATTGCTGCAGCGCGGCCAGCGCGCGCGGCGAGAATTCCTTGTTCTTGCCGGATTCCTGGTTCAAGCCTTGCAGGAAGCGATTCGCAAGGAACAGGATGTCGTCGCCGCGTTCACGCAGCGCCGGCAGCTTGATGGGGAAGACGCTCAACCGGTAATAGAGGTCCTCGCGCAGCTTGCCATCCTTCACCGCCTGCTCGGGATCGCGGTTGGTCGCGGCGACGATCCGGATATCGCAGGCGATCTCCCGATTGGTGCCCACGCGCATGAACTGCCCGGTCTCCAGGACCCGCAAGAGCTTGACTTGCAGGTCCAGCGGCATTTCGGTGACTTCGTCCAGGAACAGGGTTCCGCCGTCAGCGCGCTCGAAATAGCCCTTGTGCTGGCGGTCCGCGCCGGTGAAGCTGCCGCGCTCGTGCCCGAACATTTCGCTTTCGATCAGGTTGGGCGAGATCGCGCCGCAATTCACCGCGATCAGGGGACGCTGGCGGCGCGCGCTGAGTTCATGGATGGCATGCGCGGCCAGTTCCTTGCCGGTGCCGCTTTCGCCGATCAGCAAGGTCGTCACATTGGTGGTGGCCACGCGGCCGATCTGACGGTAGAGTTCCTGCATGCAGGCCGACGCGCCGTACATCTTTCCGTAGCGCCCCGGTTCTTCGAACGGAGCCCCCCGCAGATCGCCGCTCGAATTCGCATTCACGCGCGCGAAGATTCCGTTCAGGCGTTCCATGCAGATCGGCTTGACCAGGTAATCGGTGGCCCCGAGGCGCAGGGCCTGCACGGCGTTGTCGACGGTGCCGTGGCCGGTCATCACCACCACCTCTGCGCTGGCGGCGGCGTCGCTCTTGAAAATTTCCATCCCGCTGCCTTCAGGCAAGCGGATGTCGGTCAGCACCAGATCGGGCGCGTGCCGCTCCAGCTGGATCAGCGCATCCTTGACGCTGGCGGCCAGGGCTACTGAAAAGCCGCTTTCGCGCCCGATTTCGGCCAGGGTTTCGCGTATCGCCGGGTCGTCATCAACGATCAACAGATGAGGCATGCTTGCTCCGTGTCGCGGATGTTGAGGGTCAGTGATTCAGCATAGCGATAACCGCCGGCCCGGTGGCAAATGTTCGACACTTTCCATCAACATTTTCGAATGCTTGCAAATCGTCGCATACCGTACTGCGTCGATTCTCTAGCATGGAAACAGACTCACGGCCCGCGCGGGCCCTCAGGAATCAGCATGCCCAATCGCAGCACTACTACTGCCCCGCGTGCAGCGGCGTCCGCGAAGTCCGACGCGCTGCTGGACCCATCAGCCCTGTCCCCCGTGATGCAGAAACTCGGCGCGCAGCTGCAATTGGCCGCAGCCACCGATGCCAGCGTCTTCATCGTGGGAGAAAGCGGGACCGGCAAGGAAATCGTCGCGCGCGCCATCCATGACGCCAGCGAACGCCGCGAACAGCCTTTCGTGGCGGTCAATTGCGGCGCCATCAGCGGCAGCCTGGCGCATGCCGAATTGTTCGGGCATGAAAAAGGCAGCTTTACCGGCGCGGTCGCCCAGAACGCCGGCTACTTCGAATACGCCAGCGGCGGCACGCTGTTCCTGGATGAAGTCACCGAAATGCCGCCCGACCTTCAGGTGAATTTCCTGCGCGTGCTCGAGGCCGGCACGTATCAGCGCGTAGGCGGCTCGGACTTGTTGCGCGCCAATGTCCGCATCATCTGCGCCAGCAACCGCGACCCCTTCGCCTCGGTCGCTGAAGGCCGCCTGCGCCAGGACTTCCTGCACCGGCTCCTGGTGATTCCGTTACGCGTGCCGCCGCTGCGTGAGCGGGGCGAAGACGCCCTGGTGCTGGCGCACTGGTTCCTCGACACCTTGAATGCTGCAAACGGCACGCGGAAGTCGTTCTCCCCCCGCATGCTGGAAGCGATCTCCCTGCATGATTGGCCGGGCAATGTCCGTGAACTGCGCAACGCGGTGCAGCGGGCGTTCATTCTGGCAGACGGTGAACTCGAAACCGAGCTATTGCCCCGGTCGCGCGAGGCGCAGCGGCCGATGCTGCGTAACGGCGCGCTGACCCTGCCCATCGGCATGTCATTGGGCGAGGCGCAGCGCGCATTCATTCTTGCGACGCTGGCGCACCATGCGGGCGACAAGCGCATCGCCGCGGAGACGCTGGGCCTGAGCCTGAAGACGCTCTACAACCGCCTCGAAGACTACGACCAGAACGGGCAGGACGACGCCGGGGCTTGAGCGCCAGGGCCGATCTTGCGGCCACCGCGCGCGAGAGGCGCGAGAGGCATTTCTTACCACTGGCTTGTAATACTGGGGCTGCGCCGCGCGCGCAATCAACCCGCCTCGCCCGCCGAGACGCCTGGCATGGTCTTTGCTTCAGTACAAGGATGGACTGCCGCCGGCAGCCAGTCCCCAGGAGGCTCGATTGGTCTACCCCACGCAAGAACTGCGCCTGCGCCAGCAGATGGCGCTGGCGCCTCGCCTGCAGCAATCCGTCAAGCTGCTGCAGATGACCGCGCTGGAATTCACCACGGCAGTGGAACAGGCCTTGGCCAGCAATCCATTCCTGGAGGATCCCGACGAGCTGGAGGACGACCTGCCGGCCGCCGCGGAGGGCTTTCCTCCTGCTGACCCGCCCCAGCCCGCGCCGCTGGAGCCTGCGCCCCAGGATGATCTGCCCCCGCCTGATGCTCCCGCCTATTCCGGCGACTACCCCACGCGCGCGCAGGGCGACGGCCCGGACCGGGACCAGGGATTGTGGGTCAGCGCACCCATATCGATGAGCCAGCGCTTGTCCCAGGAACTGGGCAACTATCAATTGCAGGCGCGCGACCGCCTGCTTGCCGAGTACATCATCGACGCGCTGGATGACGACGGCTATCTGCGCACGCCGCTGTCCAATCTGTGGGAAGACGCGCCGCGCGGCGCCGAGCCCGTCCCGGATGAATGCGAATGGATGACTGCGCTGCGCCTGGTCCAGCAATTGGATGCTCCGGGCCTGGCCGCGCGCGATTTGGCCGAGTGCCTGACGCTGCAGCTGGCGGCGGCAACCGGCATCAGCGACGAGTTGCGGACGCTCGCCCTGCGCATCGTGCACGAGCAACTCGAGCGGCTGGCCCGCAACGACTGCGTCGGCTTGCGCCAGCAGCTGGGCTGCTCCGAGGACGCCTTGCGCGAGGCCTGCGCGCTGATCCGCAGCCTGGACCCGAAGCCCGGCGGCCGCTATAGCGCCGAAGCGCCTGTCTACGTCGTGCCCGACGTATTCGTCGACAAATGGCAATCGCGCTGGCGCGTGCTGCCCAACCGCAACGCCATGCCCCAGGCGCGGCTGCACCAGACCTATGCCGAATTGTTCCGGCGCGCTCGCCTGGACGACCGCAGCCCCATGGCCCAGGAGCTGCAGGAAGCCCGCTGGCTGGTGCGCAACGTCGAACAGCGCTACATCACGATCCAGCGCGTGGCCGAAGCCATCGTCAAGCGCCAGCAGACCTTCTTCGAATATGGCGACGTGGCCTTGCGGCCGCTGATGCTGCGCGAGGTCGCGGATGACCTGGACATGCACGAATCCACGGTGTCGCGCGCCACCGTCGGCAAGTACATGGTGACGCCGCGCGGGGTGTTCGAGTTCCGCCACTTCTTTTCGCGCGAACTGGCCACCGACACCGGCGGGTCCTGCTCCGCCACGGCGGTGCGGGCCCTGATCAAGGAGATGGTCGAGGCCGAGGATCCGGCCATGCCGCTCTCGGACGTGGCCTTGACCCAGCAACTGGCGGCCAGCGGCATACTGCTGGCGCGGCGCACGGTATCCAAGTACCGCGGGCAATTGCGCATGCCTCCCGCGGAACTGCGCCGCCGTCACTAGGCCGGCGCCGGCCAGGGCTTGCGCGGACTAGTGGCGGGACTCCTGCCCCGGCCTGCCGGGCGCGCTGTCCAGCATGCCCAGCACGCGCTCGGTCAGCTTGTCCAGCTGGAAGGGTTTGACGATCAGCTCCAGCCCCTGTTCAAGAAAGCCCTGGCCGCGCGCCGCGCTTTCGGCGTATCCCGTCATCAGCAGCACGCGCAGGCCGGGACGCGCCACGCGGGCGGCGTCGGCCAGTTGCCGGCCATTGAGCCCCGGCAGTCCCACATCGGTTACCAGCAGGTCGATGCCGCGCGCGGATTGCAGCAGGTCCAGGCCGGCCTCGCCGTCCACCGCCGTCAGCACCTCCAGGCCGAGTTCGGCCAGGCATTCGCGAACCATTTCCCGCACGTTCGCATCGTCTTCCACCACCAGCACGACTTCCTTGCGCGCTGCGCCGGGCGTAGCGGCCGCCGGGCGCCCGCCGTCCTGTACGCTTTCGGGCGCGCCGTCGTAGCGCGGCAGGAATAGCCTGACCGTGGTGCCCACGTCCACCGTGCTCTCCAGGCTGGCCGCGCCGCCAGCCTGCCTGGCGAAGCCGTAAATCATGGACAAGCCCAGCCCGGTGCCCTGGCCCAAGGGCTTGGTGGTGAAGAACGGGTCGAAGGCGTGCGCCAGCACGTCTGGCGGCATGCCGCAACCCACGTCCGTCACCGATACTTCCACGTAGCGTCCCGCGTGCTCTCCGGCGCAGAGCGACAGGAGCGGATCGTGCGGCTCCACATTGCGCGCGGCAACCGTCAGCGCGCCGCCGTTCGGCATGGCGTCGCAGGCGTTGATCACCAGGTTCAGCATGGCATTCTCGAACTGGTTCTTGTCGCAGCAGACCGCCCACAATTCCTGCGGCAGATCCAGCCGCAGGGCCACGCGTTCGCCGGTGTAGCGGTGGAACAGCGCCACCATGGACTGCAGCGCGGAGGCCACGCAGAACGGTTTGGGGTCAATGGGCTGGCGGCGCGAAAAAGTCAGTAGCCGCTGGGTCAGGTGCGCCGCCCGGTTCGCCGAATCCATGGCGACGTCCACGAAACGCAGCGCCTGTTCCGGCGCGCCGGCCGTGATCTTGCGTTGCACCAGGTAGAGCGCGCCCGAGATCCCCTGCAGCATATTGTTGAAATCGTGGGCGATGCCGCCGGTCAGGCGTCCCACCGCTTCCATCTTCTGCGACTGCCGCAGCGCGTTCTCGGTGTCGCGCAAGGCCTCGGCCTGCAGCTTCAGGTCGGTGTCGTCCCGCCCCGTCATGTACAGGCTGTCCTGGGTCCAGGACATGCTCCATGTAATCCAGCAATAGCCGCCCTCGCGCTTGAGCAGGCGGTTTTCCAGATGCCTTGCGCCGGGACGCGGACCCGCGTCGCCCGAAGACCAGCCCCAGGCCGCCAGCGTCGCCGCCAGATCGTCCGGATGGATCAGGTCGGCCAGCGCCAACGACATGAACTGCTCAGGGGTCCAGCCTAGAATGGGCCGCACCGCAGGGTTGACGCTGACGAAGCGCCCTTGGCGGTCGACCACCGCAAGCAGTTCCGGCGAAAGGCGCCAGATCCGGTCGCGCTCCGCGATCGCGTCTTCCACGCGCTGTTCCAGCATGCGCGAATACTGCGAACGCTCGACCGCGCCGCACATGCGCTCGGCCACTTCCTCGAGGAAGGCGATATCGCTGTTCTTGAGCCTGCTGCCCGATGCGGGACACGCCAACATCGCGCCGGTATGCCGGCCCCAGCGCCGCAGCGGCACGACGATGGCCCACGGTCGGATCTCGCCGCCGGCTTCTCCCAGCAGCGGCGCCAGGTATGTGGTGCGCCCCAGCCGCAAGGCCGCGTGATAGTCGTCGCCCAAGGCATCGAGCGTGTGCGGCGGCTGGCCAAGCAGCGTGGACCC
Organism: Achromobacter aegrifaciens; assembly: GCF_902859735.1. Lineage (GTDB taxonomy): Bacteria > Pseudomonadota > Gammaproteobacteria > Burkholderiales > Burkholderiaceae_B > Achromobacter > Achromobacter aegrifaciens. The sequence continues at coordinate 586,943 of NZ_CADIJY010000002.1, forward strand.
CGGGGGCCAGACCGAAGATATGGCGGGAGCCTGGTCTTCGCCCTGCGTATCCAGCACCGCCATCTGGCCAAGCGCCAGATGCAGGCACAGCCCTTCGCATGCGGCCTGCTCTATGTCCTCCTGGCGATGCAGCTCGCGCATGCGGTCGCCCAGCGCGCCGAGGTAATTCTTGCGGTGCTGCCCTTCCCACAGCTCGGCCTCGGCCCTCTTGCGCGCCGTCACGTCCAGGAACAACGCCATCATCCTGTCGGTTCCGTCCTTGCGCGCGCGGGCCTCGTACCAGGCCTCCGTGGGCGCGGGCACCATGAACTCGAACTGGGCCGGCTCGCCGGTCTCGATGACCTGGGCGAACGTATCCATGATCTGGCCGGGCACGCCGGGAATCATCTCGCGCAGTGTATGGCCCAGGGTATCGCCTTCCTTCATGCCTGTCTGGCGCTCGAAGGCGGGGTTCACCTCCAGGAAGCGGAAATCGACGATGCGGCCGGCGTCGTCGCGCAATGCCTCACTGAGAAAAAACGCTTCCTGCATGCCGGCAAACATGGCGCGCCAGCGTTCGCCGCTCTGGCGCAGCGCCAACTCCGTCAGATGGCGTTCTATTGCCAGGGCGGCGCTACGCGTGACCAGCGCGATCGCGTCGATATCGTGGGCGGAGGGCGAACGCACCACGCCGTAGTAATTGGAGAAGACGCCCAGCAGACGGCCGTCGGGCGCCTTGATCGGGGTGGACCAGCAGGCCCGCAGGCCGTGGGACAAGGCCAGGTCGCGCCAGCGCGCCCAACCGGGGTTCAAGGCGATATCTTCGACGTAGACCGGGCTGCCGGTGTATGCGGCCTCGCCCCAGGACGCGCTGTCCGGGCCGATAACGGCCTTGTGCACCGCGCTGTTGTAGGCGGCCGGCAGGCTGGGCGCGGCGCCATGCACCAGAAAGCCGCCGCTTTCATCCACCAGCGCGATGGAAGTGCGCAGTTCCACGCTGGACTGCGCCTCGATGGCATGCAGCACGTGCTCCAGCACCTCGGCCAGCGGCATGCCGGCGGCTATGCGCTGCAACATGATGCGCTCGTCTTCCAGGCGGGCAAGCGTGTCCGTCCAGGGTAGCGCCACTCGGTCCCGCTTGGTCAGCATGTCGGCCCCCTTGCCCCTAGACTGTATTGCGGCAATGGCCGCGCAGCCGAAACGCTAGGTAACGCGACGCTACGGTTAGCGCGGGAGACGGACGAATCAAGCGTCCGTCTTCAGCGGTGCACGCTCCAGCCGCAGCGCCCCTGCAAGGCTTCGGGCTTGTCGACCAGCACGCATTGTTTACCGGTGCGGGTGCAATGGTCCTTCACGCGCCAGTAGGCGCCGTGGCTGACGCAACCGGTCTGGCAGATCACCAGGTCCGCGGCCACCAGGCTGGCTTCCAGCGTGTCGCCATCGGCATCCGCGCCGCCATCATGGCCGAGATAGCGCCCGCCGGCCAGTTCGACCACCTTGCGCGTCAGCGCCAGGGCCACCGCGTCCTCGCCCACGCACAGCACCGCCTTCTCGCGCAGCACCACCGCTGACGGCGCGGGACGCCAGGCGGGCGGTTCCGCGAGCGTTTCGAGTTCACGTGTGGCAGCGCCGGTCCGCCCTTGCCAGGCCAGGCGTTCACGCATGAGCGTCTGCACGCGCTCCATCAGCTGGGCGACGCTGCGCGCCAGCGCCACGCGCTTGGGCAGGCCTGGAATGGAAGTCTCCAGCGTCTTGCGGTCTTCACGCGCCCAAGCCAGCGCCGTGTCGCGCACGATGACGGCTGCGCGCAGGCGCATGGCCTCGCTCTCCAGATACAGGATGCGCGCGGCCTGGGCTGCCAGGAGCCGGCTGCAATGCGCTTGCGCCTGCCCGTAGGCGGCGAGCAGCGCGGCATGTTCGCGTTGCAGGTTCTGGCTGTCGGGAGAGGTAGGATTCATCGCGGCCCTCGGAACTGGATGGGATGGCGCTCACCGAGCGTGCCGCAAATTATAAATGAGAATTACTAGCTTTTAGACCATCCTAGGATATGCCCCGCCCCACCGCGGCGGATGCCGGCACGCGGCCCGTGCGCTTGTACAGGCCGGCGCTGATCGCCAGCGCCAACGCGAGCAGCCCGCCGGCCATCGCGGCCACGCCGGGCCACTGGCCCGTGGTCCAGAAGTGTCCGCCCAGCGATCCGAGCACGCTCGATCCCACGTAGTACACCAGCAGATAGAGCGACGCCGCCAGCGCCTTGTAGCCGCGCGCCATCTGTCCGACCCAGCCGCTGGCGACGGCGTGGGCCGCGAAAAAGCCGAAGGTGAACACCACGATCCCGGCGATCAGCAGAGGCAGCCAGTTGGACAGCGTCAGCAGCAACCCCGCCAGCGCCAAGCCGGTGGCGGCCGACAGCATCGCGCCGCGTCCATGGCGGTCGGCCAGGCGGCCGAACCAGGTCGAGGCGAAGATGCCGACCAGATAGACCACGAAGATGAAGCCAATGAAGGTCTGGCTCAGCGAAAACGGCGGCAGCAGCAGGCGAAAACCCACGTAGTTGTAGACCGTGACGAACGCGCCCATCAGCAGGCCGCCCAGCGCGAACAGCCCGCACAGGGGGCCATTTTTCAGGTGCGAGGCGGCGCCTGCGCGCACATCGCCCCACACGCCAGCCCAGCCCCGGCCCCGCTGGGGCGCGAACCTGCGCGACGCAGGCAGCAGCCAGACGAACAGCACCGCCGCCACGATACCCAGGAGGCCCAGCGTGCCCAGCGCGGCGCGCCAGCCGAAATGATCCGACACCAGGCCGGTGATGACGCGGCCGGACAAGCCGCCGAACGCGCTGCCGCCGATGTACAGGCCCATGGCGAAACCCAGCGTTCCTGGCTCGACCTCTTCGGCCAGGTAGGCCATGGCCAGCGCCGGCACGCCGCCCATGGCCAGCCCTTGCAGCGCGCGCAGCGCCAGCAGGCTGTGCCAGTCGGGCGCGGCGGCGGCGATGGTGCCGAGCACGGCGGACACGAACAGCGACAGCGCCATGGCGCGTTTGCGCGGCACGGCTTGTGAAAACAAGCCCACGAAGAAGATGGCGACGGCCAGGAAAGCGGTGCACAGGGACAGCACCAGGCTGCTCTGCGCGGGCGATACGCCGAACGCATGGGTGAACAGCGGCATCAGCGGCTGCACGCAATACAGCAGGGAAAAAGTGGAGAAACCGGCCGCGAACAAGGCCCACTGGGCGCGCCGCAAACCGGGCGTGCCGCGGGCGAGATGATCGGTGGAAGCAGAGACAGGCTCCGCCGGCGCGGACGCGGCGGTTGGGGATGAGGGACTGGCTAATGGGGCAGACATCGGGATTCTCGAGAACAGCGGGCATGCAGCCCACGCCACCAAGGTAGACTTTTCCCCTGCATATGTCCAATATATGAAAGTCATCCCGACCATATTTAATAACGATGGAATTGCGCCACCTGCGGTATTTCACCGCCGTCGCCGAAGAGCTGCACTTCACGCGCGCCGCCGCCAGGCTGGGCATAGGCCAACCGCCGTTGAGCCAGCAGATCCAGCAGCTGGAACGCGAGATCGGCACCCCGCTGTTCCTGCGCCTGCCGCGAGGCATCGCGCTGACCGAGGCCGGCTCCCAGTTCCTGGAAGACGCCCGCGCCATCCTCGCCAGCGCCGACCGCGCCGTCGACACGGCCCGCCGGCTGGGCCGCGGGGAACGCGGAGCAATCACCGTGGGATTCACGGCGTCCGCGGTGTTCCACCCCTACCTGCCCCGCGCCATCCGGGCGTACCGGGACCGTTATCCCGACGTGCGCGTCACGCTCACCGAGAGCAATACGGTCACGCTGCTGCGCGGCCTGCGCGCGGGCGACGTCGACGTGGCCTTCGTGCGGCCTCCCTATGTGCTGGACCCGGAGTTCGAGTCCGAGCGCGTGCTGGACGAACCCATGCTGGTGGCCCTGCCGCCAGACCATGCGCTGAGCCGCAAGCGCAGCGTGCCCATCGCCGCGTTGGCGGACGAGGATTTCGTGCTGTATCCGCGCCCCATCGGCGCGGGCCTGTACGACGCCATCATGTCGGCGTGCCAGCGCGCCGGCTTCGTGCCGCGGGTCATCCAGGAAGCGCCGCAGATGGCCTCCATCGTGAGTCTGGTGGCTGCCGGCGTGGGCATTTCGGTCGTGCCTGCGGCGATGCGGCACATGGGCGCGCAAGGCATCGAGTACCGGCCCATCAAGGGCGACGCGCCGCACGCCCTGCTGGACATGGCCTACCGCCGCCACGACCGCTCGACCGCGGCGGGCAACGCCGTGGACATGCTGCGCGCGCTGGCCCACCCCTAGGCCGCGCTACGGTATCGCCCTGTCGCGTTTGTCATTTTCTGTAAGATCAGCGTCCGGGCCGCAATGTAAATTTGGCGCGCGCGGCGGTCCGTCCCTGTCCAAGGACACGGCGTCGCGCGATTCCAACCTGTACAAAGGTGAAATAGTGCGACGTACCCTTCTGGCCTTGGCCATCGCGACGATCCCCGGCCTGGCCGCAGCCGCCGGACTGCCTTCCTCCATCGGTTCCGTGACCGTCTACCAGGACCGCGCCGTCGTGACGCGCGCCGCCAGCAGCGAGCTGGCCGCCGGCGAACACGAGCTGGTGCTGGAGAAGCTGCCGGCCAGCCTGCAGGAAAATTCGCTGCAAGTCTCGGCCAAGAGCACCGGCCAGGCGACATTGCTGGACGTGAAGGTGCGCGACGCCTATCAGGCAGACACCGCCAACGAGCGCGTCAAGCTGCTGGAGGAACAGGTACGCAAGCTGCAAGGCCAGCAGGCGCTGCTGGACGACGAGGCCGCGGTGCTGGACAACCAGCGCGAGCTGGTGCTGATGATGCAGCGGGGCGCCACCGAACCGTCGAAGGACGGCGCGCGCCTGACGCTGGACGAACTGAAGGCGATCCAATCGCTGAGCGCGGACTCCCTGGCCAAGTCGCTGGCCGGACTGCGCCGGGTGGCCGAACAGAAAGAGGTGCTGGAGCGCGAGCTGACCGCCTTGCAGAACCAGCTGGATCAGCTGCAAAGCTCGCTCAACCGCCGCACCAAGACCGTCACCCTGCGCGTCAACCTGGCCCGCGCGGGCAAGCTGGACCTGAACGTTTCCTACGCCGTGGCCGGGGCCCGCTGGACGCCCGCATACGATGCGCGCCTGCGCCCGGCCGATCGCAGCGTGGACCTGGGCTATTTCGGCGTCATCCGCCAGGACACCGGTGAAGACTGGAATAACGTCAAGCTCACGCTGTCCACCGCAAGGCCCTCGCTGGGCGGCGGCGCGCCCGCGCTGCAGCCGTGGATCGTCGACGTGGCCGCCCCGCCGCCTCCGCCCCGCCCGCGCCCCAGCCCCGCGCCGGTCGCGGCAGCCAGGCAAGAGGCCGAAGCCAAGATGTCGCGCCAGCGCGTCCAGTCCTTCGAGGACGCCGGCGCGCCGGTCGCCGAGATGATTCCCGAGCCGCTGGAGCAGGCGACCGCCCAGGTGCAGGCCGAAGCGACCAGCGCATCGTTCCAGATCAAGAGTCCGGCCACCCTGCCGTCCGACAATTCCTCGCAGCGCGTGGCCATCGCCACGGCCAAGCTGCCCGCCACGCTGCAATACCAGTCCACGCCGGCGCTGCGCGAAGCCATGTTCCTGACCGCGCACGCCAGCAACAACACGGAATTCCCCTTCCTGGCCGGTTCGCTGAACACCTTCCTGGACGACGCCTTCGTCGCGGCCAGCTCCATGAAGGCGGTGATGCCCGGCGAGAAGCTCGAATTGGCGCTGGGCGCCGACGAAGGCATCTCGATCAAGCGCCAGCTGGTCAACCGCTATACCGAAAGCACCGGCTTTTCGGGCAGCGGCAAGCGCGTGACCTACGAGTACAAGATCACGGTCAAGAACAACAAGGCCACCAAGGAGCAAGTGTCGTTCAAGGACCGCCTGCCCATCTCGCGCAACGAGAAGATCGTGGTCAAGCTGTTGTCGCCGGCAGACCGCGAGATCAAGCGCGAGGAAGACGGCAAGCTGGTATGGGACTGGGAAATGGAGCCCGGCAAGTCGCGCGAGACGGTGCTGAAGTTCTCGGTCGACTATCCGGGCGACATCGAGGTGTCCGGCATCTGACGCGCTCAGCGCATCTGGAACGCCTCTTGGTGAAACAGCTCGCTCACCGGCATGCCGCGCCGGTGCAGCCCGTCCTTCAAGGCATCGGCGAATCCCGCCGGGCCGCAGAACCACACGCTGGGCCATGCCGCGCCCGGCTTGTGGTCCGCGGCCAGCTCGGCGGCCGTCAGCGGCCGCTGGGTATCGCTGTAGCGCACATGCAGGGTCACGTTCGGCACGCGCGCGCATAGCGCTTTCAGGTGATCCGCGAACGGCGCGTCGTCGGCGTTGCGGGCGCAGTAGTACAGGGTCGCGACCGGTGCGGTATCCGGGTCCGTCTGCAAGGATTCCATCCATGAAATGAACGGCGTGACGCCGATGCCCGCGGCCACCCAGATCTGCGGCCGCCCATCGTCGCGCTGGAAGTCGAAGCAGCCGTAAGGGCCTTCGATGATGACGTCCTGCCCCACTTGCAGGCTGCGCTGCAGACGCCGCGTGTAATCGCCCAGCGCCTTGATCGAGAACTGCACCCGGCCGGTGCCGTCGTCCGCGCCGGACACCGTAAAGGGATGCGCGCCCTCGCGCCGGTCCGCGGTCAGGAAAGCGAACTGCCCGGCGCGATGGTGCCAGTTGCCCTCCACCCTACAGGTCAGCGCCAGGATGTCGTCCGAAAGATGGTCGATGGCCAGCACCTGCCCCCTGTAGCGGCGCCCGCGTCCGATATTGCCGGTCAGCGCCATGACGGCGCAAACCGTCCCCACCGCCGTGCACAGCGCCACCAGCCAGCCGGCGGGCTGCCACCACCAGGCGGCCGGCGTCAGGACCACGCCATGGAAGGCGACCACCAGGAAGATCACCGCGGCGATGCGGTGGACCTGGCGCCAGATGTGATACGGAAAGCGCCGCCACAAGGTGAGCAACACCATCGCGGCCAGGATCCACACGGCCCATTCGCCGATGTCCTTGGCGGATCCGCGGAACACGTCCAGCAAAGCGGCCGCGCGCGGCGTCTTGGGCACGGGGTCGAACAACGCCAGCAGCAGCGGCTTGCCCAGCTTGATCAGGTAATGCGCCGCCGCCAGCGCGGCAGCCATGATGCCGCTCCATTTGTGCAGCCGGTACATCTTGTCCAGCCCGCCCATCCGCGTTTCCAGCCACATGGGGCGCACCGCCAGCAGCATGATCAGGGCCATGACCGCGTAGGCGCCCAGGCCCGTCAGCAGGATGAGCTGATCGCGCGCGGTCCAGACGTTGAGTTCGGCCGGCGGTTGCGCCCAATAGGCGCCGGCCCAGGCCAGCAGGGAAATCAGCAGAACAGCGGCCAGTATGCGTCGCATCGGTTCATCGCTCCATCTTGGGGACCGCGCCACCGTGCGCAGCCCGCATGAAGCCATGGTAAATCCGCCCGTGGGGGCAATTTTCCATGCGCGGGCGCAGTCTTGATCGGGGTCAAGTCCGCCGACAATCGGGAGGGCCCGCAGGAGCCCGGCCTGCGCCAGGATACCCCATTGCGCCGCGCGGATGACTCAATGGCTGCGGCAGAATTCGAAGAAGGCGTCGGGTTCCAGCGGCACGGAAATGCCGTAGCCTTGCGCCACGTCGCAGCCCAGTTCGCGCAGCAGCTCCACGTCGCGCTCGTGCTCCACCCCTTCGGCGATCACGCGCCGGCCCAGCACGCGGCCCATCTCGATGGCGGCGGCGACCACCGCGCGCGACGCGGGCTCGCGATGCATATGGACGATGAAGTCGCGGTCTATCTTCAGTTCGGTGAAGGGCATGGCCGAGAACAGGCGCATGGACGCGATGCCCGCGCCGAAGTCATCCATCGCCAATTCAAAGCCGCGCACGCGCAGCAGGTTCAGCGCCGAAGACAAGGCCAGCCAATCGGTCACCGGCTCGTCCTCGGTCAGCTCGACCTTGATCAGCCGGGCCGGCAGGCCGGCCTGCGCCACGCGCTGCTCCAGCAGGCCCGGCAGGTCGCGCGAACACAATGTGGAGGCCGAGGCGTTGATCGCGATGGGCACGGCGATGTCCTCGGCATGCATGCGCTGCTGCAGCTCCAGCACCGTGTCGGTCACCCGGCAGAACAAGGTCCGGTCCAGTCCCAGCCGATGCGCCGCAGGCACGAAGTCCGCCGCCGGAATCGCGCCCAGTTCGGGGTGGTCCCAGCGCGACAGCGCCTCGGCGGCCAGCACGCGCCCTGTCGACAAGCTCATCTGCGGCTGCAGCACCACGCTCATGCCCTGCCCCGTGATCAGCGCATGGCCCAGCGCCGCCTCGATGACGTCGCGCCGAAGCGAGCGCGGCCGGGGCGAGGCGGCATCGTCCTCATCGATGCTGCGCAGCGCCGTCTTGATGGCCTGCTGCATGGCCGTGCGGGACACCGGCTTGGACAGCGCCTGCGCGGACGGACAGCCGGCCTGCAAGGCCAGCCGCACATGCGACTGCAACAGTTCATCGCTGAGGCTGCTGATCCAGATGATGGGCGGCATGCTCTTGAGCCGCCCGGCGTCCACCAGGCGCCGCAGTTCGTTCGGCAGCCGCGTGCCGTCGCCCTCGCCCGTGACGATATCGCTGATGACCACGTCGTAGAACTGGCGCGCCAGCGCGCTGACCGCTTCTATGCTGCTGCCCAGGCCGGCGACCCGGCGGAAACCCAGCGCCAGCAATACGTTCTGCAGATAGGCGCGTTCAACCGGATGGTCTTCGACGAGAAGTATCCGTCGGGTCCCGCCGGGTTCCGTTTTAGGCATGGTCTACCGTCCTACTCATATAGGGCGGGCCCCCGCAGGCGGCCGCTGGAAAACTGTGTACACCATGCTAAGGCATCTGCGCGCGCCCTGTCGTTATCGCTAACGGGTTAATGCAGCCCCATCGCCGATAGTCGTAGTATTCGCGGCATCAGCCAGACGGAGGCAGCCTTCCGTCGCCCCACGGCGCGGCCGGTGCCATAATAGATGTCTTTCTTTCCGCATCTACGGCACGGAGCTACCCTTGACCCGCATTGACGACCCCCTGCACGACCGCGAGGTCGGCGCGGCCGACTCCACCCAGGACAACACGCGCACCGACGACACCCGCATCAGCGCGGTGCGCCCCTTGATCTCGCCCGCCCTGCTGCAGGATGAACTGCCGGTGTCGGCCGAGATCCAGACGCTGGTCGAGCAAAGCCGCGTCCAGATCGCCGACGTGCTGCACGGCCGCGACGACCGCCTGGTGCTGGTGGTGGGCCCCTGTTCCATCCACGACCATGGCCAGGCCATGGAATACGCGCGCCTGCTGCGCACCGCCGCCGAACAGCACCAGAAAGACTTGCTCATCGTCATGCGCGTGTACTTCGAGAAGCCGCGCACCACCGTGGGCTGGAAGGGCTATATCAACGACCCGCGCCTGGACGGCAGCTTCCGCATCAATGAAGGCCTGCGCCGCGCGCGCGAACTGCTGCTGGACATCAGCGGCCTGGGCCTGCCGATCGCCACCGAATTCCTGGACCTGCTCAGCCCGCAATACATTGCCGACCTGATCGCCTGGGGCGCCATTGGCGCGCGCACCACCGAAAGCCCCAGCCACCGACAGCTGAGTTCCGGCCTGAGCTGTCCGCTGGGCTTCAAGAACGGCACCGACGGCGGCGTGCAGATCGCCGCCGACGCCATGGTCGCGGCCAGCGCCAAGCACGCTTTCATGGGCATGACCAAGATGGGCATGGCCGCCATCTTCGAGACCCGCGGCAACCAGGACACCCACGTCATCCTGCGCGGCGGCAAGCAAGGCCCGAACTACGACGCGGCCAGCGTCGACGCCTGCTGCGCCGCCCTGCGCGCCGCCGGCCAGCGCGAACAGGTCATGATCGACTGCTCGCACGCCAACTCCAACAAGTCGCATCTGCGCCAGGTCGACGTGGCCAACGATATCGCCGCCCAGATCGCCCAGGGCGACGGCCGCATCACCGGCGTGATGATCGAAAGCCATCTCGAAGAAGGCCGCCAGGACCTGAAACCCGGCCTGCCGCTGCGCCGCGGCGTGTCCATCACGGACGCCTGCCTGGGCTGGTCGCAGACCGCGCCGGTGCTGGAAACGCTGGCCCTGGCCGTGCGCCAGCGCCGCGAAAAGGCCGCAAAACCGGCCTGAGAACCGCGGCTCTCGGGTCTCTTGCCGCGTACGGCCTCAGCGGCCGACGCGGTAAGGCGCCGGATCCATGTCCGGCGCCTGGCCGGTGATCATGCTTGCCAGCAGCTTGCCCGTCACCGGACCCAGCGTGAAGCCATGATGCGCATGGCCGAACGCCAGCCACAAGCCGGGATGGCGCGGCGCCGGTCCGATGACCGGCCGCATGTCCGGCATGCAAGGCCGGCAACCCATCCACGGTTCGCGCTCCACGGCCTCGCCCAGCGGCAGCAGTTGCCGCGCCAGCGTCCGCGTGCGCTCGATCTGGATCGGTGAAGGCGGCGCATCGCGCGCCGCGAATTCCGCGCCCGTGGTCAGGCGCACGCCCAGGGTCATGGGCGTCACGACGAAACCGCTTTCGATATCCGCCACCGGGTGCGACAAGGTCGCCCCCTCTTCCAACGCGTAATGCTGGTGATAGCCGCGCTTGACCGCCATGGGGATGCGATAGCCCAGCGGGCGCAGGACGTCCGGCGACCACGGGCCCAGCGCCACCACCACGTCGCGGGCCTCGATCGGCCCTTGTTCTCCCTGCACCTGCCAACCCTTGCCTGACGGCTTGAGGCTGCGCGCGTCGCCGCGCGCCAGCACGCCGCCGCGCCGCTCGAACAAGGCCGCGTAGCCGCGCGTCACCGCGCCCGGGTCCGACACATTGACCGGATCCAGCCAGTGCACCGCGCCCGCCATGCGCGACAGCGAAGGTTCCAGCGCCGCCAGCGCCTTGCGGTCCAGCACGCGGTGGTTCAGCCCGTAAGGCGCGAGCGCTTGGGCCTCGGCCACGGCCCGGGCCAGGCCGGCCTCGCTGCGCATGCCATCGATCCAGCCGCTGCGCCGGAACAGGTGGGAGATGCAGGCCTCGTCCTTGAGCGCGTCATGTTCGGCGACGCAGCGCTCGATCAACGGCAGCATGGCCTCGGCCGCGCGCGCCAGCCGCGACGGCGCCGAATGCCACCAGTAACGCAGCAGCCATGGCGCGATGCGCGGCAAAAAGCGCGGGTGATAGCTCACGTCAGGCGTGTTGTTCCTGGCATAGCGCCACAGGCTGCGCCAGTCGCGCGGGAAGGCATAGGGAATCACGCTGGCCCGTTCGATCAGGCCCGCGTTGCCATAGCTGGTTTCCTCGCCAGGGCCGCGCCGGTCCAGCAGCACCACTGAACGGCCGCGCGCCGCCAGATGCAGGGCGGTGCTCACCCCGACGATGCCCGCACCCAGGACCAAGGCGTCTGTTTTCATGCGGCGCATTCTGCGCTTGCGTGCGGTGTTCGGCAAGGGCGCGCGCGCGTAGAATCCCCGGCTGCACGCCCTGCCCTCCGCGCCCACGCTCCAATCGAGGAATACGTCATGACCAGCCCCCGCCTGCAACCCGTCACGCTCGCCGGCGAGGTCGTACGCCTGGAACCGCTGACCGCCAGCCATGCCGCGCCGCTTGCGCAGGTGGGCCTGCACCCCGAACTGTGGCGTCTGCAACCCGAGCCCGTGCAGACGCTGGACGATATGCAGCGCTATGTCGACCGTGCGCTGGCTGGCCAACGCGACGGCAACTGCCTGCCATTCGTCATCGTGCGGCAGGACAACGATCAGATCATCGGCGCGACCCGCTACATGGACATCGCGCTGGCGCACAAACGCCTGGAGATCGGCGGCACATGGCTCACGCCAGCAAGCCAGCGTTCCGGCGCCAATACCGAGGCCAAGTTCTTGTTGTTGCAGCACGCTTTTGAAACAATTGGTATCATGCGTGTTGTATTCAAGACTGAACTGAGCAATATGCAATCGCGCCAGGCCATCCTGCGGATCGGCGGCGTGGAGGAAGGCGTGTTCCGCAAGCACCTGATCGCGCAATCGGGGCGCGCGCGCGACATGGTCTACTTCGCGATCCTCGACGAGGACTGGCCGGCCGTCAAAGCGCGCTTGCTGATGCGCATGCGCCGCGCCGGTTAGCGCGCGCCTCCCGCTCATTTCGCAGCTTGTCCGGGCCGCGAGGCCTGCCCCGCACTATTGAAGCCAGTTATGCAACAGACCTACGCCGCGCCCGCGCGCCACACGATATACATCTACACCGAGGAACAGCGCGGCAACCAGCTGGTCGAGTCGCTGGTGCTCGGCATGCTCTCCGACATATCGGGGTCCGACAAACTCGTGGTGGTGCAGGATCCGCACAGCAGCCTGAAGTTCGTCTATCGCATCGATCACGACAGCAGCAATCTGGACGCCGCGGCAATCACCGAACAGGACGCGTCCCTTTTCAATGGCAAGACCTCGGTCCAGATCAACTCGATGACCTATCGCCTCGGCACGGCCGAGAACGCGATGAAATTGCTGCGTGGCAAAAACCAGTGGATACAGGACAAGGGCGCGGTGCTGTCCGTGCTGCTGCAGAACGCCGCTGCCCGCAAGACCCGCTTCGCCCCGCCCCGCATCGAGCGCGACCGCATGCGCAAGGTACCGCCGGGCGTTGCCGTCGAACACCTGCCTACATAAAAAGCACAGTATCCACAGGGCCGGCCTTATCCACAATTTCTGTGGATAAAAAAGCCTCGAACCCACGGCTGATGGCCGTTCGACCGATGCGCAACGGGCTGCTCATTTTTTGACCACTAAAAGAATGGGCGGCGCGCGGCTGCCATCCTTGATTCTTGACGCGGCGCCGCAGGGGCGATGATGATATTCTCCGCAAGCGCGCGATACGAAAAATATCGCGCTCGCGGACTCCCCCTATACAAGAAGACCCACATACAAGGAGCGGATAGCGTGTTTGCATTCGAAGGTCCCTGCGCGCAACCGCTGACGCCGGATTCGCCGTGACCATCATCATCGTCGACGACCACGGAGACTGGCGCGACACCATCGCTGAATACATCGAGGATCTGGGCCTGGGCCGCAGCATCCTCACCGCCGGTTCCCTCGCGGAGCTGGACCAACTGCTGCTCACCGTGACGCCCGGCATCCTGGTGCTGGACGCCATGCTGCCCGACGGCGATGCGCTGACCCGCGTCTCGCACCTGCGGACCTCCTTCCCGTCGATGGGCATCATCATGCTCACCGGCCGCCTCTTGAGCGAAGACAAGGTCTCGGGCCTGAGCCTGGGCGCGGACCACTACCTGACCAAGCCCGTCAATCTGGCCGAGCTTGGCGCCACGCTGGTGTCGCTGTCGCGCCGACTGCGGGTGGTGCCGGCGGGCGAAGCCGACGCCGCGGAATCGGATGCCTGGCGTTTCGATCCGTCGCGGCGCATGCTGGTATCGCCCAAGCAGGTCTGCGTGGACATCACCGATACCGAAAGCCGGCTGATCGGCGCGCTGATCCAGGCCGCGCCGCTACCCCTGTCGCGCGCACGCCTGATCGAGGCGCTGGGCGCCAGCGTGGAGGCCTACGACACGCACAGGCTGGACGCCCACATGCACCGCCTGCGCCGCAAGCTGCGCGCGCAGGCCGGCGGCGACATGGGCATACGCACGGTGTACGGCGTGGGCTATGTGTGCACCACGCCTGTGCAGATCGTCGGCAATACCAAGAACTGAAACCGCCTCATGACGCTACCTATCCGCCCTCGCCGTTCCGTACTCTATATGCCTGGCGCCAACCCGCGCGCACTGGACAAGGCGCGCAGCCTGGACGCCGACGTCCTGATCCTCGACCTGGAGGATGCCGTCGCGCCGGACGCCAAGGCACAAGCCCGCGAGCAAGTCGCCGCGGCCTTGCGCGCCGGCGGCTATGGGCGCCGCGAATGCGTGGTACGCATCAATGCGCTGGACACGGCCTGGGGCCTGGACGACGTCAGGGCCATCGCCCAGGCGGGCGCGGACGCCGTGCTGCTGCCCAAGGTGCAGTCCGCCGCCGAGCTCGACGCGCTCGCGCGGGCGCTGGACGCGGCGGGCGCGCCAGCCAGCCTGCCCTTGTGGGCCATGGCCGAAACGCCTTTGGGATTTCTGCGTCTGGACGCCATCGCTTCCGGCCACGCGCGGCTGGCGGCCATCGTCGTGGGCACCTCGGACCTGGTAAAGGATCTGCATGCGCGCCACACGCCGTCACGCGAAGAAACCTTGCTGGCGCGCTCGATGGCGGTGATGGCGGCGCGGGCCCACGGCCTGGCGGCGCTGGACGGCGTGCACCTGGACCTGCACGACGACACGGGCCTGGAGGCCGCCTGCAAACAGGGACGCGACCAGGGCTTCGATGGCAAGACGCTCATCCATCCCAGGCAGATAGCGGCAGCCAACGCCGCCTTCGCGCCCTCGGCGGAAGAACTTGCCGCCGCGCGCAAGCGCCTGGACGCCTGGCGCGCCGCGCAGGCCGCCGGCCTGGGCGTGGCCGTGGTCGACGGCGCGCTGGTGGAAAACCTGCATGCGCGCGAAGCGGAACGCGTGCTGGCGCTGGCCGAGGCCATCGCACAAGCCTGGTGACAACAGCGGCGACAGCAGTAATATCGGCTTTCAAATGCATATTGTCGGTAACGCCGGGCCAGGCGCGTGATCGGCGTATCGGGGAGCGGTCGTGACGTTGATCTTGCGGCAAATGTCGATCTCATTCTGCGTGGCGGCGTTGTGGGCCGCCACGGCGGCGGGCTTGCCGGCGCCGGCGCGGGCCCAGGCCGCCAATTTCCATCCCTGCAATTCCCAGCCTTCCCTGCCGATGTGCCTGCATGGCTATGGCAAGCGCATCGCAGTGCAGCGCTGGGGCGCGCAGCCCGACCCGCTGGACCCGGACGCGGCCGTCAACGCCTCGCTGGTCACGCGCGACCCGGCCAAGGAAATCGGCAAGCTCAAATCCAGCACGATCCTGGTGCAGGACATGGACACCTCCGAAGTCCTGTTCGCGCGTAACGAGGACGCCGTGCGGCCCATCGCCTCCATCACCAAGCTCATGGCGGCGCTGACGCTGGTCAAGGCCGGCCTGCCCATGGACGAACTCATCACCATCGACGCCAGCGACACCCGCTCCACCAGCGAGCTGCCTTCGCGCCTGACCGCCGGCACCAAGCTGAGCCGCGCCGATCTGCTGCGCCTGGCGCTGGTCCCGTCCGAGAACAGCGCCGCGCAGGCCCTGGGCCGCACCTATACCGGCGGCACCGCCGCCTTCGTCGCGGCAATGAACGCCGAAGCCCGCGCGCTGGGCATGACCGACTCCAGCTTCGCCGAACCCAGCGGCCTGTCCAACGAAAACCAGTCTTCGGCCAAGGATCTGGTCAAGTTGCTGCAGGCGATTTCCGCGCAGCCGCTCTTGCGGCAATACACCGGCGAGACCAGCTACCAGGCCGCCGGCCAGACCTTCCGCAACACCAACATCCTGGTGGGCCGCCCGCAATGGGACATCCTCGTGTCCAAGACCGGCACCACCCGCGAAGCCGGCGATTGCCTGGTGATGGCGGTCAAGGTCGGCAAGCGCAACCTGGCCATGGTGCTGCTCAACGCGCAGGGCATTAACGGCTCGCGCTTCGGCGACGCGGTTCGCCTGCGCCGGGTGCTCGACAGCCGGTACGCCTCACGCTGATTGACGGCATCGCGCGCCAAGCCCGGTACAATACCGGCCTTTGACGCGGAACGAACGCCCGTTCCGTCCGCCCGCCGCGCCGCCTGAGCGCCCCACTTCCCCGATTATTTTTCATTGCGCCTGGCCGGCGGGAATCCTGCCGCGTCCCCTGTTGCACCATCCATGATCCGCTTCCAACAAGTTTCCCTCATGCGCGGCGTCAAGCCCTTGCTCGACAAGGTCGACCTGCTGCTCAACCCCGGCGACAAGATCGGCCTGATCGGCGCCAACGGCGCCGGCAAGTCCAGCCTGTTCGGTCTCTTGCGCGGCACGCTGCACGCGGACCAGGGCGACCTGGACTATCCGGCCAGCTGGCGCATGGCCTATGTGGCGCAGGAAACGCCCGCGCTCGACCGCCCGGCCATCGAATACGCCATCGACGGCGACGTGACGCTGCGCAAGCTGGAGGCGGAACTGGCGCAGCTGGAAGCCGAACCGGAAAGCACGGAGAACGGCCTGCGCATGGCCGACATCTACGCCGCGCTGGCCGACGCCGACGCGTACACCGTGCATTCGCGCGCCGAACAGCTGCTGACTGGCCTGGGCTTCACGCAGGCGCAGATGCACCTGCCGTTGACGAGCTTTTCCGGCGGCTGGCGCATGCGCCTGAACCTGGCGCAGGCGCTGATGTGCCCGTCCGACCTGCTGCTGCTGGACGAGCCCACCAACCACCTGGATCTGGACGCCATCATCTGGCTGGAAGACTGGCTCAAGCGCTATCCGGGCACGCTCATCGTCATCTCGCATGACCGCGACTTCCTGGACGGCGTGGTCAACGTCATCGTCCATATCGACGAGCGCAAGCTCAAGCGCTATTCGGGCAACTATTCGTCCTTCGAGCGCCAGCGCGCCGCGCAGCTGGAGCTGGCGCAAGGCCTGCTGGAAAAGCAGATGCGCCAACGCTCGCACCTGCAATCCTTCATCGACCGCTTCAAGGCCCAGGCCAGCAAGGCGCGCCAGGCGCAGAGCCGTATCAAGGCGCTGGCCCGCATGGAGGAAGTGGCGCCGCTGCGCGCGGCCGCCGAGTTCTCGTTCGAATTCCGCGAGCCCTTGCGCGCGCCCAACCCGCTCCTGACCATGGACGCGGTCAGCGCCGGGTATCGCGTCGCGGACGAGGAAACGGAAGTCGAGTCCGACAAGATCATCGTGTCGGGCATCAATTTTTCGCTGCAGGCGGGACAGCGCATCGGCCTGTTGGGCATCAACGGCGCGGGCAAGTCCACCTTCATCAAGACCATCGCGGGCGAACTTGCAACGCTGGCCGGCGAAGCGCAGTTCAACAAGGGGCTGTCCATCGGCTACTTCGCCCAGCACCAGGTGGAGATGCTGCGCCATGACGAATCGCCGCTATGGCACATGACGAAGATCGCGCCGACCGTGCGCGAGCAGGAGCTGCGCAACTTCCTGGGCAGCTTCAACTTCAACGGCAACATGGCCACCAGCTCCATCGCGCCGTTCTCCGGCGGCGAAAAGGCGCGGCTGGCGCTGGCCCTGATCGTGTGGCAGCGTCCCAATCTGCTGCTGCTGGACGAGCCCACCAACCACCTGGACCTGGAAACCCGCGAAGCGCTGACCACCGCGCTGGCGCAGTTCGAAGGCACGCTGATGCTGGTGTCGCACGACCGCCATCTGCTGCGCGCCACCACCGATGAATTCATCATCGTGGCCGACGGCGAAGTCAGCCCGTTTGACGGCGACCTGGACGACTACAAGGACTGGCTCTACAAGACCAAGCTGGCCGCCAAGGCCGCTTGAAGCCGGGCGCGGGCGGCCTGCCCGCGCCACCTCACGCCAGCGCGCTGGGATAGGGGCTGGTGTCGATGTGTTCCAGCATGCCGTAGGCCAGCCGTTCCAGCAGCCGCGCGCGGTCGGCGGCATGCGCGGGGTCTTCCCACAGGTTGCGCAGCTCGTGCGGGTCCTGATTCAGGTCATAGAGCTCGCCCCAGCGCGCGCCGTCGTAGACCGTGACGCGAAATCCGTCGGCCAGCAGCGTCCGGCAGCGGATGCGGCTGTTGAAGCCCAGTATCACGCGCTGCCCTTCTTCCTCGATCATCAGCGCGTCGCGCACGGCAGCCTCGCTTCCTCCGATGAGGCCTGCCATGTCGCGCCCCTGGATGCCGTTATAGGGCTGCACGCCAGCGCGCGCCAGCACCGTGGGCGCGACGTCGATGGTGCTGAGCAAGGCGTCGCTGGCCGCGCCCGCCGTTCGCGCCGCGGCGGGGTCGCGCCAGATGAACGGCACGCGGGTCAGGCCGCGGTAATGGATGGGCCCCTTCAGCATCAACTGATGGTCGCCCAGGTAATCCCCATGGTCGCTGGTGAAGATCACCACCGTATTGTCGGCCAGCCCCAGCGCGTCGAGTTCGGCCAGCACGCGGCCGATCTGGTTGTCGATGTTGGCGATCGACCCATAGTTCAGCGCCAGCGCTTCGCGCGCCTCGCGCTCGTTGCAGGAAAAGATCGCGGGCGTGTGCTTGACCGCAGTGCCCGCGTCGCGCTGCGCGCGCAGCCAGGCCACGTGCGGCGGCGGCGTACCCTGGCCGTGGAACGACGCGGGCAGCTCCATGTCCTCTGGCTTGTGCAGGTCCCAGAACCGCCCCGGCGGCGTGAAAGGATGGTGCGGATCCGGAAACGAGCATTGCAGGAAGAATGGCTGCCCGGAAGCCGCATAGCCGCGCAACGCCTCGATGCCGCGGTCGGCGATGTAGGCAGTGGGATAGAGTTCTTCTGGCACGCGCGTGCGCCAGGCCTGGCGGATGCGCGTCAGCTCGTATTCCGGCGCGGGGATGGCATGAGCCGGGCCGATCAGCGCCTCGACCTCGGGATGCTCGCGCCGCAGCCAATGCCGGTAATGGCCGTGCACGTCGTCGCTATGATCGTCGACCAGGTCTACCTGCTCGAAGCCGTAATACGGATAGCTCAGATCGTGGTCGGGGCGTTCGAGCCACAGCTTGCGCTGCTCCTGGTCGTACCGGCCGGCGTCAGGCTCGACCGCCTCGCGCGGCAATCTGTCTTCGGCGCGCACCGGCCACGATGGAGGTATGTCCGTCATGTTCTGCAGGTGCACCTTGCCGACCAGCGACGTGCCGTAGCCGGCTTCGCGCATGGCCTCGACGAAGATGCGGCTGCGCAGCGACAGCGCGATGCCGTTGTGGCGCGCGCCGTGCGCGGACGGATAGCGGCCGGTCATCAAACTGGCGCGGTTCGGCATGCAGATGGGCGTGGCCACGTGCATGTTGTCGGCGCGCCAACCCGACTCGGCCAGACGGTCCAGGTTGGGCGTGTGGACCACGCGGTTGCCATAGGATCCCAAATGGTCGGCGCGGTGCTGGTCGGTAATGAACAGCAGGAAGTTGACGGGCTTCGCAGCGGACGTCATTGCTTCGCTCCCGACATCTCCACGGCGGAACGCCAGGCCGGCATGTCGCGCTTGACCATGTCGCCGAAGGCATCGGGCGTCATGTAGATCGGCACCATGCCCAGCGGCTGCAAGGCCTGCGCGAATGCGTTGTCGGTCAGTACCGCCTCCAGGTCCGCGTTCAGTTTCTTCACCACTGCGGGCGGCGTGCCGGCGGGCGCGAACAGGCCGATCCACGACCGCACGGCGACTCCGGCGGCCACGTCCGAGAACAACGGCACATCGGGTAGCGCCGCATACTTTTCAGTATTGGCCACGCCCAGCACCTTGACCTTGCCGGATGCGAGGAACGGAATGGCCGGCGCGATGCCGCCTATCATCAGCGGCACGTGGCCCGCGACCAGATCGGCCATCGCAGGCGCGGCGCCCTTATATGGCGCATGCACCACGTCCAGGCCGGCGGCGTGCTTCAACTGCTCCATTGCCAACTGGTGCACCGTGCCCAGGCCGGGCGAGCCATAGGTGTACTTGCCGGGATTGGCCTTGATCAGTTTGACGGCATCCGCCAGCGTCGACGCCGGAAACTCGGCATTGGCCAGCAGCACCACCACGTTGTCCGCCACCAGGCCGACCGGCGCGAAATCGCGCACCGGGTCGTACGGCAGGCTGGAATACAGCGCGCTGTTGATGCCGTGCGTGTTGGTGGTGCCCATCAGCAGCGTATAGCCGTCGGGCGCGGCGCGCGCCACCATGGACGCGGCGATGTTGCCGCCCGCGCCAGGCTTGTTCTCCACTACCAGCGTGTAGCCGCGCGGCTCCAGGCGCTGCGCCAGTTGGCGCGCCAGCACGTCCACCGCGCCGCCGGGCGAGAACGGCACCACGATCTGCACCGGCCGCGCCGGGTAGGTATCCGCAGCCGCCGCCGCACCCGCAATGCCACAGGCCCAGCTCGCGGCCAGGGCCATCCAGAACTTCTTCATGAATCGTCTCCATCCCGGCGTCCTTCCCGGCCCAGCCTGGGCAACGCCTGTCTTTCGTAGAGCGGCAAGTATGCCTAGCGCCCGGTGTCGGCGTGAAATGAAATAAACTGAACGATTCATAACCATTTGAATATGTATCGCCCATGCCTGACCGCGCCGGCACCCACCTCAAGCGGCGTCATGCCGAACTGCTGGTCGCACTGGACGACGAACGCCACCTGGGCCGCGCGGCCGAACGCCTGCATATGTCCCAGCCCGCCGCCTCCAAGGCGCTGGCGCAGCTGGAGGAACAGGTGGGCTACGCGCTATTCGAGCGCGGGACCCGGGGCACCCTGCCGACAAATGCCGGAATGGTTATGATCCGCCACGCCCGGCACAGCCTGGGCGCAGCCCAGCGCGTGGCGGCCGAACTGCGGGCCGCCGAAGAACGCGGCGCCAGCCTGCTGCGCCTGGGCACCCTGCCCTCGGCCGCGCCCCATCTGGCGCCGCAACTGATCGCCCATCTGCTGGGCCTGGCGCCGCGGCTGGAAGTGAAACTGGTGGAAGGCGCGCTCGGCGAACTCATGGACAAGCTGGCGCGCGACGAGCTGGACATCGTGCTGGGCCGCCTGGGCAGCCGCCTGCTGCCCGCGGACTGCGAGGTGATCCGCCTGCACGAAGAACCTATCCTGGTGGTGGCGCGCCCCGGCCATCCGCTGGCGGCAAGCGAGGCGCTCGCGGCCGCCGAACTGGCGCGCTGGCCCTGGGTGCTGCCGCTGGAAGCCACCATGATGCGCGAGCGTCTGGACGAGGCTTTCGTGCATGCCGGCGCGCACGCACCGGTTTCGAGTATCCAGTCCAATTCGCTGCTGGCCACCCTGGCCCTGCTAGCCCAGGACGATCGCCTGGCTGCCTTGCCCCAGGCGATTGCGCGCTACTGCGAGCGCCAAGGCAGCGTGACCGTGCTGCCGCTACGGCTGGACGCCAACTTCGGCGCCATCGGCGCCGTGGTCAACCGCAACACGGCCGGCATGCCGGTGGTGCAGGCGGCGGTTGCGTGGCTGCGCGGCTTGCCGGCAGGCGCGATTCAGACCGCGCCGACCCCAGGCGCCTGATATCCCAGCAGCACGCTGGCGGCTTCGGCCTCGCGCCGTACCGCCTGCGCGATCGGGCCGTCCGCCGAGGCGTCGAATCCGCCCGTCGCGCCCAGCGCAGTCAGCGCGGCGCAGGGGCGGCCGTTGTGGTCCAGGAGCGGCGCCGACACCGCGCTGATGCCCTTCAGATTGGTGTCGCGCACCGTGGCGCAGCCCTCGGCCAGCACCTGGCGGCGCAGGCGGCCGATGGGGTCGGATGCGTCCAGCAACGCCCGTATGTCGGCGGGCGCACGAGCCAGTTCGGCCTCGGCCAGTGCCCGCACCCGCGCATCGTCCTGCAAGGCCAGGAACACCCGCCCGGTGGCGGACCACAGCATGGACAGCACCGAGCCCATGCGCACGTTGACCGTCACCGGCAGGCCCGGTTCTTCAAAGCGCACGATGGTCGGCCCCTTGTTGCCCATGACCGCGATGAAGCAGGTCACTTCCAGGCCTTCGCGCAGGCGCACCAGGCTGGGCTCGGCCAGGCGGATGGGATCGGCCTGGCGCAGCGCGGCCAGGCCCAGCAGCATCGCTTCCAGTCCCAGGTAGTACTGTTGAGTGGCGGCATCCTGCGCCACCAGGCCCTCTTCCATCAGGCTGACCAGGTAGCGGTGCACTTTGGCGGGGCTTTCGTCCACCTGCGCGGCCAGCAGCGTGAGGCTGGCACGGCCGCCCAGCCGGCCCAACCCCTTCAGCACCGCCATGCCGGTTTCAGCGGCCTGCACGCGCTGGCGCCGTTCGCGCGGCCGGGGCGCGTCGGTAGTCTGGGTGGGGACGGACGAAGGTTCGGGAGTCTGGGTCATGGACGCGGGTTGGGGGCTGCCAGGCGGCTGCGGATGCAGCCCGGAGATTACCCCAATTGAATAATTACGCAATGCGTATATGATTTACGCAATTGTAATCCGGAGCGACAACATGGGCCACCCAACCACCCCTGCAACCCCCGCGCCCGCCAGTACCGGCGGCTGTCCCATCGACCATGCCGCGCTGGCGCGTGCCCAAGGCTGTCCGGTCAGCCCGCGCGCCGCGGAATTCGATCCGTTCGGCGACGGCTACCAGCAGGACCCGCCCGAGTACGTGCGCTGGGCGCGCGAACAGGAACCCGTGTTCTACAGCCCCAAGCTGGGCTATTGGGTGGTCACGCGCTACGACGACATCAAGGCCGTGTTCCGCGACAACCACACCTACAGCCCCTCCATCGCGCTGGAAAAGATCACGCCGACCGGCCCCGAGGCCAACGCAGTGCTGGCCAGCTACGGCTACGCGATGAACCGCACCCTGGTCAACGAGGACGAACCGGCCCACATGCCGCGCCGCCGCGTGCTGATGGATCCGTTCACGCCGGACGAACTCAAGCACCACGAACCCATGGTGCGGCGCCTGACGCGCGAGTATGTGGACCGTTTCATCAACGACGGCCGCGCCGACCTGGTCGACCAGATGCTGTGGGAAGTGCCCTTGACCGTCGCCCTGCACTTCCTGGGCGTGCCCGAGGAGGACATGGATCTGCTGCGCCAGTACTCCATCGCCCACACCGTCAATACCTGGGGCCGGCCCAAGCCGGAAGAACAGGTGGCGGTGGCGCATGCGGTAGGTAATTTCTGGCAACTGGCGGGCAAGATCCTGGACAAGATGCGCCAGGATCCCGATGCCCCGGGCTGGATGCAGTACGGCATCCGCAAGCAGAAGGACCATCCCGAGGTCGTCACCGACTCGTACCTGCATTCGATGATGATGGCCGGCATCGTCGCGGCGCATGAGACCACCGCCAACGCCTCGGCCAACGCCATCAAGCTGCTGCTGCAGCATCCCGACGCCTGGCGCGAACTGTGCGAGGACCCCGGCCTGCTGCCCAACGCGGTCGAGGAATGCCTGCGCCACAACGGCTCGGTCGCGGCCTGGCGCCGCCTGGCCACGCGCGACACCGAGATCGCCGGCGTCGCGATTCCCGCGGGCGCCAAGCTGCTGATCGTGTCCTCGTCGGCCAACCACGACGAACGCCATTTCGCCGACGCCGACTTCTTCGACATCCGCCGCGACAACGCGAGCGACCAGCTGACCTTCGGCTATGGCGCGCACCAGTGCATGGGCAAGAACCTGGCGCGCATGGAGATGCAGATCTTCCTGGAAGAGCTGACCCGCCGCCTGCCGCATATGCGCCTGGCCGAACAGCAGTTCACCTACGTGCCGAACACCTCGTTCCGCGGCCCCGAGCATCTGTGGGTGGAATGGAACCCGGCCGACAACCCCGAGCGCCGCGACGCCGCCCTGCTGGATCAGGTGCAGCCGGTGCGCATCGGCGAGCCCTCGACCCACGCGATCAGCCGCAAGCTGGTGGTGACGCAGGTCACGGCCGCGGCCGACGGCATTGCGCGCATCAGGCTCGAATCGCCTGACGGCAAGCCGCTGCCGCGCTGGACGCCCGGCTCGCACATCGACGTCGAATGCGGCGACACGGGCCTGTCGCGCCAATACTCGCTCTGCGGCGATCCGGCCGCCGCGAATGCATTGGAGATCGCCGTGCTCAAGGAAACGGCAGGCCGCGGCGGTTCCGCCTGGATCCACCAGCACCTGCGCGCGGGCAGCATCGTGCGCGCACGCGGCCCGCGCAACCATTTCCGCATGGACGAAAGCGCCAAACGTCTGATCCTCATCGCCGGCGGCATCGGCGTCACGCCCATCAGCGCCATGGCGCGCCGCGCGCGCGAGCTGGGCCTGGATTACGAACTGCACTACAGCGGACGCTCGCGCGCCTGCATGGCCATGCTGGACGAACTGCTGCAGCTGCATGGCGCGCGCCTGCATCTGCATATCAGCGAGGAAGGCAGCCGCAACGACTTCGCCGCCCTGCTGTCCCGTCCCGAGGCCGGCGTCCAGATCTACGCCTGCGGCCCCGAGCGCATGCTGGATGCCCTGCAAGCCGCCTGCGCCGCCTGGCCCGAGGACAGCCTGCGCGTGGAGCACTTCCATTCCACGCTCGCCACGCTGGACCCGTCCAAGGAACACGCCTTCGAGGCCGAGCTGAAGGACTCCGGCATCGTCGTGCAAGTGCCTGCCGACCAGACGCTGCTGAGCGCGCTGCGCAGCGCCAACATCGACGTGCAGAGCGATTGCGAGGAAGGTCTCTGCGGCTCCTGCGAGGTGCGCGTGCTGGGCGGCGCGGTCGATCACCGCGACGTGGTGCTGACCCGCGCCGAACGCGAGGCCGGCACCCGCATGATGGCTTGCTGCTCCCGCGCCCAGGGCAAGCGCATCGTGCTGGAGCTGTAGCGGCTGGCGTGCCTGCAATGTCGCGCCCTTGCGCCCGGCGGCGCATGCGCGCATTCATATGCCTGAAGTGCGCCTGAAAGCGGTAGAATTCACCCCTCTGCTCATCACCACATCGTCCCGCTGCAACGCGGGACGACGTTTTTTGACGCGGCCAGTCCCGGGCCTGAAGGCGGGCCCCTTGCGGGCCGGCCCGTGCCGCGGCCGGCCGCGGGGTAATTTCTCAGCGCTCCTAGATGCCGATCAAAGACCAACTATTCCTCGCCAGCCAGTATCTTGCCCCTCACCACCTGGTGTCGCGGCTCTTCGGGTACGCATCCGACTGCCGGGAACCCGCGGTCAAGAACTGGATGATTTCGCGCTTCGTCCGCCGCTATGGCGTGGACATGCGCGAGGCGCTGCAGGAAGACCCGCTGGCCTATGACTGCTTCAACGACTTCTTCACGCGGGCATTGAAAGAAGACGCGCGGCCCCTGGACGACGAGCCGGGCTCGGTGGTGTGTCCGGCCGACGGCGCCATCAGCCAGATGGGCGCTATCGAACATGGCCGCATCTTCCAGGCCAAGGGCCATAGCTACGGCCTGGCCGACCTGCTGGGCGGCGACGCCGAACGCGCGGCCCCGTTCCAGGGCGGCGAATTCGCCACCGTCTATCTGTCGCCCAAGGATTACCACCGCGTGCACATGCCGGTCGCCGGCACCCTGCGCGAAATGATCCACGTACCCGGCCGCCTGTTCTCGGTCAACCCGCTGACCGCCCGCAACGTGCCGCGCCTGTTCGCGCGCAACGAACGCGTGGTCTGCATCTTCGACACCGAGCACGGACCGATGGCCCTGGTGCTGGTGGGCGCCATGATCGTCGCGTCCATCGAGACGGTGTGGGCCGGCCTGGTCACGCCGC
This sequence comes from Achromobacter aegrifaciens, assembly GCF_902859735.1. Lineage (GTDB taxonomy): Bacteria > Pseudomonadota > Gammaproteobacteria > Burkholderiales > Burkholderiaceae_B > Achromobacter > Achromobacter aegrifaciens. The sequence goes on from NZ_CADIJY010000002.1 coordinate 612,358, forward strand.
ACAAGCGCCGCGTGAAAGCCACCCGCTACGACGACGCGGCGCGCGCCCCGATCCACCTGGCCAAGGGCGCGGAAATGGGCCGCTTCAAGCTGGGCTCCACCGCCATCGTGCTGTTCGGTCCCAACCAGATCCGCTGGGCCGACACGCCTTCCGTGCTGGGTCCGGTGCGCATGGGCGAACTGATGGCGCTGCCTGCGTAGTTTTCTCCGCAAATATTCGATTTATTCGAAATTGGATGTCTGGTTTTATTCGCTTTATGCGATAAATCGGCGTTGCTAGATTACGGGCTTTTACCGGCCCGCCATGACATCCCTGCTCTCGTCCTCCGCCAGTCCCCGCGCCGCCTCGGCCCACCGCCCCTTGCCGCGCGCGCTGGCGCGCATGCTGTCGCTGGACGACTTCGAGGCGGCGGCGAAACGCCGCCTGCCGCGGCCGATCTTCGGCTATGTCGCGGGCGCGGCCGAAGACAACCAGTCCCTGCGCGGCAACCGCAACGCCTTTACGCAGTACGCGTTTTCGCCGCGCGTGCTGGTGGACGTGTCGCGCCGCACGCAGCAAACCGAACTCTTCGGCCGCCGCTATGCCTCGCCCTTCGGCATTGCTCCGATGGGCATCAGCGCGCTGTCGGCCTACCGCGGCGACATCGTGCTGGCCCGCGCCGCGCGTGAGCAAGGCATACCCGCCATCCTCAGCGGCACCTCGCTGATCCCGCTGGAAGACGTCATCCGCGCGGCGCCCGGCACCTGGTTCCAGGCCTATCTGCCTGGCGATCCGCAGCGCATCGACGCGCTGGTCGAACGCGCCCGCCGCGCCGGCTACGAAACCCTGGTGCTGACGGTGGACATTCCCGTGTCGGCCAACCGCGAGAACAACGTGCGCACCGGCTTCTCCACCCCGCTCAAGCCCAGCCTGCGCCTGGCCTGGGATGGCTTGACGCGGCCGCGCTGGCTGGCCGGCACGTTCATGCGCACGCTGTTGGCCCATGGCATGCCGCATTTCGAGAACTCCTTTGCCACGCGCGGCGCGCCGATCGTGTCGTCGTCGGTGCTGCGCGACTTCAGCGCGCGCGATCACCTCAGCTGGGAACATGTGGCGCGCATCCGCCGCCAATGGCCAGGCACGCTGATCATCAAGGGCATCCTGCATCCGCAGGACGCGGCGCTGGCGCGCCAGCACGGCGCCGACGGCATCATCGTGTCCAACCATGGGGGCCGGCAATTGGACGGCGCGGTCTCGCCGCTGCGCGCCCTGCCCGCCGTCGCCGAGGCCGCCGGCAACATGACCGTGATGATGGACAGCGGCGTGCGCCGCGGCAGCGACGTGCTCAAAGCCCTGGCGCTGGGCGCGAGCTTCGTCTTCGTCGGCCGGCCCTTCAACTATGCGGCCGCAGTCGGCGGCGAGGCCGGCGTATCGCACGCCATCGGCCTGCTGCGCGCCGAGGTCGACCGCAACATGGCGATGCTGGGCATCAACCATGTACAGGAGATGGGACCGGATTTGCTCGTGCGGGAGTATCCGCACCCGGCATAGAATGGCGGTTCCCTTGCCCCGCGCGCCGCTGCTCCCGGCCTGGCGCGCCCCAGAGCCGCCGTGTCCCTACGCCAATCCTCATTCTTCCTGCGCTTCCTGACCCTGGGCGCCCTGGCTCACGTCTACGTGGGCGCCCGCCTGATCCCCGACGCCCAATTGGGCGGAGCGGGTTCCGCCGCCGCCATTCTTGCCTTGCTGCTGTCCTGCATCCTGATCCCGCTGGGGATGCTGGGACGTTCGTCCGTGCACCCGCCCTGGGGCGACCGCATTGCCTGGGTCGGGCTGTTCGCGATGGGCCTGTTCTCGTCGCTGTTCGTGCTGACGGTGCTGCGCGACGCTTTGCTCCTGGTGACGTGGCTGGCGAATCTACTGATCGGCGCCGATCTGCCTTGGACCACGCTGCGCCGGGTCAGCGCCTGGGCCGTGCCCATATTGGCCCTCGCCGGAACATTGGTCGGCCTGTACAACGCCCGCAAGCGGGCGCGCGTGGTCGATGTGGACGTGCCCATCGCCGGCCTCGCGCCCGACCTGGACGGCTTCACCATCGTGCAGATCAGCGACATCCACGTCGGCCCGACCATCAAGAAACGCTACGTGCAGGCCATCGTCGACGCCGTCAATGAACAGCTGCCGGACATGATTGCGATCACCGGCGACGTGGTCGACGGCAGCGTCGAGCAGCTTTCCGTACAGGCCAGCCCGCTGGGCCAGCTGCGCGCGCCCCATGGGGTCTATCTGGTGACCGGCAACCATGAATACTATTCGGGCGCCACGCCCTGGATCGCCGAGTTCCGCCGCATGGGGCTGCGCGTGCTGATGAACGAGCACGTGGTCATCCACCCCGCCGGCCTGCCCGTGGTGGTGGCGGGCATCACCGACTACAGCGCCGGCTCGTTCGATCCGCAGCATCGCAGCAATCCAAAAGCGGCGCTGGCGGGCGCGCCCGCCGACGCCATGCCCCGGATACTGCTGGCGCACCAGCCGCGCAGCGCGGCGGCGGCCGAGCCACTCGGCTATACCCTGCAACTGTCCGGCCATACGCATGGCGGACAGTTCTTCCCATGGGGTTTCTTCGTGCGCTTCCAGCAGCCCTATACGGCCGGCCTGCATCGCCTGGGCAAGATGTGGATCTACATCAGCCGCGGAACGGGCTACTGGGGACCGCCCAAGCGCCTGGGCGCACCCTCCGAGATCACGCGCCTGCGGCTGCGCGCGGCCTGAACGGCGCGGCTCAGCCGTTGTCCGGCAAGGGCCCGCGTTCCAGATAGCTGGTCAGGGCGATGTCGCTGGTGGTGTTGGTGATGCCGTCGATCTGATGGATGCGGGCCAGCAGCGCCTCCAGCGCCTGCGTATCACGCACGCGCACTTTCAGCAGCATGGCGCTCTTGCCGGTGATGGTGTGGATCTCTTCCACCTCGGTCAGCTCGGCCAGCCCCAGCACCTGCTGCGTAATGGTCCAGTTGTTGGTGTCCACGTGCACGAAGGCCAGAAGCGGCCGGCCGATGCGCGCGCCGTCCAGTTTGGCGGCAATGCCCTTGATCAGACCATCGCGCTTGAGGCGCTTGACCCGTTCATGCACGGCCGGGGCGGAGAGATTCAGCATTTTGCCCAATTCGGCGTAGCTGGGGGAGGCATCGTCGGCCAGCAGCGTTAACAGCTTTCGGTCGCGGTCATCAAGATCAGGCATTGGAATCAGGTTCTGCCGAACGGCATTCGAACTTTTACGGAATAAGGAAATATAAGCGTTAACCCTTATTTTATTCCAATAAAATTTCGCGATGCAGAACCGTAGCACCCGCAGCGCCCGCCCCGCCTCTTCCGTCCCCGCCCTGATGTTCGCCGTCAGCGTCGTAGGCTCCAACGGCCTGGCGCTCAGTCCCATCCTGAGCGACGTGGCGCGCTCCTTTTCCACCTCGCCGCTGACCATCAGCACCGCCATTTCCGCCTATGGCGCGGCCACGGCCGCCAGCGCTTTCTTCCTGGCCGCGCGCATCGACCGCATCGGCGTACGCCGCTCGCTGCTGGGCGCGATGGCGGTCCTGATCGCCGCGTTGATCCTGTCCGCCTGCGCGCCGCACTGGCTTGTGCTGACGCTGGCGCAAGCCTTGGCGGGCGCCGCTGCGGGGGTCATCCTGCCCGCCGCCTATGGATCTGCCGCGCTGATCGCGCCGCCTGGCCAGGAGGCGCGCACCCTGGGACGCGTCATCGCGGGCTGGTCGGTGTCGCTGGTGGCGGGCGTACCGCTGTCCGCGCTCATCTCCGACGCGGTGGGCTGGCGCGCCACCTACGCCACGCTGGCGCTCTGCGCCGCCATTGCCGTGCTCGGGCTGCGCAAGCTGCCGGAACGCCGCGCCGGGAATCCCGCGCCGCTGCGCCTGTCGCGCCTGCTGGCGCCGCTGTCCTACCGCGACGTGCCCGCCCTGCTGTTGGGCTGCCTGGCGTTCTCGTCGGCTTTCTATGGCGTCTACGCCTTCCTGGCGGACCACGTGCGCGGCCTGCTCGCGCTGTCTGCAGGACAGGTGGGCTTCATCGCTTTCGCCTACGGAGCGGGGTTCCTGCTGGCGGGGGTGGCTGGCGCGCCGCTGATCGAGCGGCTGGGGCCGCGCCGCGCCCTGCCGTTGGCGCTGGGCGTGATCGCGCTGGTGTATCTGGGGCTGCTGCCGGCCGCGCATGCGTTGAGCGCGGTGCTGGCCATCGCCACGCTATGGGGCGCGGCCTCGCAACTGAGCCTGAACCTGCTGGTGCTGCTGCTGTCGCGCGCCCGGCCCGAAGAGCGCGGCGCGGTGCTGGGGCTGAACACCTGCACCACCTACCTGGGCGCAAGCGTCGGTACCGCGATCGCCGGCACCATCTACACCCACGCGGGATTCGAAGCGCTGGGCCTGGCCGCGGCCTGCGCCCTGGCTGCCGCGGCGCTGGGCCTGCATTGGCGGCTCAACGGCCGGCGCTCGGCGCGCGGCCAGGCGACTGCCTGAATGCCACAGGTTGGCGGCAGCAACGTCGATCAGTTCCGATACTCCACCGCGCAATCCCTGCCCGACCGCTTGGCTTGATAAAGCGCGAAATCCGCACGGCGCAGCACGTCCGAGGCGGTGGCATCGCCGGGCAGAAAGCCCGCAATGCCGCCGCTGACCGACAGCGTCACCACCGCCCCATCGATATCCGCCGGATGCTGCCGCAGGCTGGTGCGCAGGCGCTCGCAGATCGCGCGCGCCACCGCCGCATCGGCGTCCGCCAGCAGCACCAGAAACTCCTCGCCGCCCAGCCGACCCACGGAATCGCCCTCGCGCAGACAGGCGCGCAGTTGATCGCAGAAATGCCGCAAGGCGATGTCGCCCCCCAGATGTCCATAGCGGTCGTTGACCTGCTTGAAGTAGTCCAGGTCCAGCATCAGCGCGGTGGTCGGACCGCCCGCGCCACGGCGGACGTCGGCCAGGCGCTCTTCCATCCGCTTGAGGATTTCGGCGCGATTCCAGCAGTCGGTCAGGCTATCCACCCGGGCCATGCGCTCCAGGGCGGCTTCCGCACGCCGGCTTTCGGTGACGTCCATGCCCAGGTTCACAACCTTGCCGTCGGGCAGCTTGACGTTGGACCAAAGCACCGACAATTGCTCGCCGTCGCGCGTGCGCGGCTGCCATTCGCGGAACGAGCGGTCGGGCCGCGCGACGACGCTGTCCATCGCACGATCCCGTACGGCCGGATCGGGGTAGAACAGCGCAAAAGGGTTCAGGCTCAGCTTGATCTCGGCTTCGGACCAGCCGAAGCGCCGCACACAGGCGTCGTTCCACAAGGTGCAGCGGCCGTCCTGGTCGAAGGCGTTGATCAGCACCGGCGCCGACCGGAACAGCGCCCCGAACTGCGCGATGACTTCGTTCAGCCGCGCCAGCTCGCGCTCGCGGGCGGCGGCGTCCAGCACAGCGTGCTGCGCGAAACTGGCGAGTATGGCTTGCGCGCTGACGTAGGCTGACGCATCGGCCAGTTCGCGCCTGAAGAGGAAAGCGATGTGACCGCAGGCGACCCCGTTCGCGTCGAAAAGCGTACGCGCCACCCAGGCCCGCACGCGGGCTTCGGCCACCCAGGGATTGTCTTGCGGCGTGTCATGCAGGCAGACATGCGAGGTCTGATCCGCCAGCCGTGCGTGCAAGGCGTCACCCGCGCCCGCGGGACCAGCCGCCAGGCCAGCGCCGCAACTGGCGCTGGCGATCAGTTCCGTCCCGCCGCTGGCGTCCTGCAGCCGCACCCAGGCGTAGTCCACGCCCATGTCCGCGGCCGCGCGGCTGACCAGCGTTTCGAAAAAGCCGGCCTGCGGCCCCGCCGCCAGAATCGCGCTGGCCGCGGCCAGGATGCGGCCGTCATCGACGGGCAGGACCTGGGCATGGACGGCATCGTCGGACGATGGAATACGCATGGCGTGGGGCTCGAGAGTAGAGGGCGCGCCCTGCGGCGCAGCCAAGACGGCGCCTCATCTCCGGGCGGGAGGAAAATTGGGGCCAGTATACGAGCTATCCCTGAGCCGAACTGCCAAGAATCGTCAATGCCTACGCCCCTCGACCCGCTACCAGGGAAAGTCGATCAGATCGCCATAAAGGCTGCGCAGCTTGGCCTTCACTTCGGCCGAGTTCTGGTAGATCGAGATGAACTTCAACAGGCGCGGGTCCTGCGCGCCGGCCGGCGTGGCCACCCAGCGGATGGCATAGCGCCGCACATTGGCCGGATCGGTGTTGTCAAAGGCCAGGCCGTCCTTCTCGTTCAAGCCGGCCTGCTTGGCGAAGGTGGTGTACGTGACGGACGCGGTCACGTCGTCGAACGTGCGCGCCGACTGCGAGCCTTCGATCTGCACGAACTTCAGTTTCCTGGGATTGGACACCACGTCTTCCAGCGCGGCCTGGTGCGCCACGCCGGGCTTGAGTTTGATCAGGCCGATGGATTCCAGCAGCAACAGCGCCCGGCCCGTGTTGACCGGGTCGTTCGGCACCGCGATGGTCGCGCCGTCAGGCACGGCGTCGCCCTTCTTCAGCTTTTTGGAAAACAGGCCGATGGTGGTGGAATAGCCGTAGGCGATGGGCTTCAAGTCCGCGCCGCGGCGCTGGTTGAAGAGCTCCAGGAAGGGTTCATGCTGGAAGAAGTTCGCGTCCACCGAGCCATCGGCGACCGCGATGTTGGGCAGCACCCAATCGTTGAACTCCACCAGCTTGACCTCCAGACCCTCTTTCCTGGCCTGGGCGATGGCGATCTCGGTGGCGGCATTGGCCACGCTGGGGATCACGCCGATGCGCAGCGGCTTGTCCTGCGCCATGGCGGCGGAGGCGCAGGCCAGCGCCAACCCGGCCGCGGCCGCGCAGCGGGTGAATTTCAGTAGCAGTTTGTGCAACAACATGAGAACCATCCAGGTAGGAAAACAGGGCATCGCCCTGCGCAGCCGCTATTGTGCAGCAGCCCGCGGCGTCGCCCGGCAATGGCCTTTGTCACGCAATGGCAATGCCGCGGACCGGATTGCGGCGCTAAGATGGCTGCAGTACCTCCTCGGGAGACGCTCATGAGCGCGGTATTGAACAATCAGCCCGGCGCACCGTCCGCCGCCAGCCACCGCGACCGCGTCGAAGACCAGCTCGGCGCGCATAACTACCACCCCCTGGATGTGGTCATCGCGCGCGGCAGCGGCGTCTGGCTTTACGACGTGGACGGCCGCAAGTACCTGGATTGCCTGTCGGCCTATTCCGCCGTCAACCAGGGGCACTGCCATCCTGCCATCCTGGCCGCGATGGCCGAGCAGGCGCAGAAGCTCACGCTGACCTCGCGCGCCTTCCGCCACGACCAGATGGCGCCGTTCTATGAAGACCTGGCGCGCCTGACCGGAGCGCACAAGATCCTGCCTATGAACAGCGGCGCGGAAGCCGTGGAAACCGCCATCAAGGCCGTGCGCAAATGGGGCTACGAAGTGCGCGGCGTGCCGGAAAACCAGGCCGAGATCATCGTCTGCGCCAACAACTTCCATGGCCGCACGCTGGGCATCGTGGGCTTCTCTACCGATCCCGACGCCTACGGCCACTATGGGCCGTTCGCGCCGGGGTTCAAGATCGTTCCCTTCGGCGATTACGACGCCTTCGACGCCGCCATCACGCCCAACACCGTGGCATTTTTGGTGGAACCGATACAGGGCGAAGCCGGCGTGGTCCTGCCGCCTGCGGGCTATTTCGCTCGGGTCCGCCAGCGCTGCACCGAACGCGGCATCACGCTGATCCTGGACGAGATCCAGACCGGCCTGGGCCGCACCGGCAAGCTGCTGGCCGAAGAGCACGAAGGCATCGAAGCCGACGTCACCCTGATCGGCAAGGCGCTGTCGGGCGGCTTCTACCCCGTGTCGGCGGTGCTGTCCAACGCCGACGTGCTAGGCGTGTTCCAGCCCGGCCAGCACGGCAGCACCTTCGGCGGCAACCCGTTGGCCTGCGCCATCGCGCGCGCCGCGCTGCGCGTGCTGACCGAGGAAGGCATGATCGAAAACGCGGCCGCCATGGGCGCCTACTTCCTGGATCGCCTGCGCACCCTGCCCGGCCCCGTGCGCGAAGTGCGCGGTCGCGGCCTGATGCTGGCCGTGGAGCTGGAGCCCGATGCCGGCGGCGCGCGCCTGTGGTGCGAACGCCTGCAGGCACGCGGGATGCTGGTCAAGGACACGCACGGCCACACGCTGCGCCTGTCGCCGCCCCTGATCGTGACGCGCGAGCAGATCGACTGGGCCTGCGATCAATTGAGCGCGGTACTATCCGCCACTTGATGCACCCTACCGGAGTCCGCGACTTGCAGAACACCGCCAACCTGCCCCACCACATCACCCTGATCGGCGCGCCCACCGACATCGGCGCCGGCGCGCGCGGCGCGTCCATGGGGCCAGAAGCCCTGCGCGTGGCGGACCTGGGCCCGGTCATCGAGGCCCAGGGCTTCCAGGTGACCGACCGCGGCAACCTCTACGGCCCCGCCAATCCCTGGCTGCCGCCTACGGACGGCTACCGCCACCTGGACGAAGTCGCGGCATGGAACCGTGCAGTGCACGATGCCGTCTACGAGGAATTGAGCCAGGGCCGCTTGCCCATCCTGCTGGGCGGCGACCACTGCCTGGGCATAGGCTCGATCAGCGCGGTCGCGCGCCACTGCCGCGCAGCGGGCAAGAAGCTGCGCGTGCTGTGGCTGGACGCCCATGCCGACTTCAATACCAACGCGCTCACCCCCACGGGCAACATCCACGGCATGCCGGTGGCATGCCTGTGCGGTTACGGCCCGGCGCAGATCACGGGCCTGTCCGGCCAGACTCCCGACATCGAGCCGGGCTGGGTGCGGCAGATCGGCATCCGTAGCGTGGACCAGGGCGAAAAACGCCTGGTGCATGAGGCCGGCCTGGAAGTCTTCGACATGCGCTACCTCGACGAAATGGGCATGCGCGCCACCATGGAGGCGGCCTTGGCCGGGCTGGACGCCGACACGCACCTGCACGTGAGCTTCGACGTGGACTTCCTGGACCCGGAGATCGCCCCCGGCGTGGGCACCACCGTCCCCGGCGGCCCCACCTACCGCGAGGCCCAGCTATGCATGGAAATGATCGCCGATACCGGCCTCATGCGCTCGCTGGACGTGGTGGAACTGAACCCGGCCTTCGACGTGCGCAACAAGACCGCGGAACTGGCGGTGGACCTCATTGAAAGCCTGTTCGGCAAGTCGACCCTGATGCGCCGCGGTTCCTGAGCCGCTTGCGCGGCCCCTAAGCTTCCCGGCCGAGACGGATCGCTTCCGCCGTCTCGCTCAACAAGCGCAGGTTCTCTGCGCGCCTCTCGGCAACGCGCGACGTGGGTCCCGCCATGCACAGCGCGTACCATTCGCCGCCCAGATCCAGCGCCACCGCCAGCCCGGTCAGGTCCGCCACGCTTTCGCCGGCGTTCTCGGCCCAGCCCCTGGCCGCCGTCCGCTCGATTTCATCCAGCAGCGCCTGGCGCGTGAGCAGCGTGCGATCCGTATAGCGTTCGTACCCGACATCCTCCAGGATGCTCTCGCGCTCGGCCGACCCCAGCCGCGCAAGAATCGCCTTGGCCACGGCGCTGGTATGCAAAGGCCGCCGCACCCCGGGTCGGGTCGCGTAGTGCACCGGATGCGTGGATTCCGCCATGTCCAGGAACAGCACCGCGCCGTCCTGGATCTTGCCCAGCATCACCGTTTCATTGGCCGCATCGCGCAGCGCGGCAAGCTGCGGACGCACCCGTTCCATCCAGGGGTCGCCCGATTGGATCAGCCCGCACAAGGCGTGCAGCTTGGGCGTGGGGTAGTAACCGGCGCGCCGCCGGACCTCGTACAGATAGCCCCGCGCCACCAGCGTACGCACCAGCGCCAGGCAGCTGGACATGGGCGCGCCCAGGCCTTGCGCCAGTTCGGTCAGCGGCATCGGCCGCCGCTCCTGGGCGAACAGTTCGATCAGTTCCAGCGTTCTTGCGACGAGCTTCACTTCCATGCGTCTACCCCTCGCGCGGCATTCCTCCAGCCGGCGCAAGCGCGCTTCGACTTGGGAAATCCACCATGTTGACTTTTCATATGTGCGAACCTAAATTCTTGCACAAGAATTTTCTTTCACCAATGTGAAATAATTTTCGGCCAGATGGAGAACTGGCGCCCCGCAAGCAGATACACAGCATCCCAACGAGACACCAATAATTCGGCCCTCATCGGGCCGGGAGGCAAGCAGATGCGTATCAAACCCCTGTTGGCGGCGCTGGCCGCCTCGCTGGCCGCCTGCGCGGCCCAAGCCCAAACCGACGTGGTTCGCCTGGGCGTATCCAACGACCGCTCCGGCATCTATTCCGACCTGGGCGGGCTGGGCTCCGAGATGGCCGTGCGCATGGCGGTCGAGGACTTCGGCGGCAAGGTCGCCGGCAAGACCGTCGAAGTCATAGGCGCCGACAACCAGAACAAGGCGGACGTGGCCTCGGCCCTGGTCCGCCGCTGGTTCGACACGCAAGGCCTGGTGGCCGTGGTGGACGGCGGCGCCAGCTCCGCGGGCCTGGCCGCCCAGGGCGTGGCGCGCGAAAAAGGCGGAACCGCCCTCATCAGCGGCGGCTTCGCCGGCGACTTCAGCGGCAAGCAGTGCAGCAATCTCAGCACGCAATGGGCGCCCGACACCTATGCCCTGGCCAATGCCGTGGTCAAGAGCGTGGTCGAAAGCGGCGGCAAGTCCTGGTACTTCATCACCACCGATTATGTCTTCGGCAAATCGCTGGAAGCCAACGCCTCGCGCTTCGTGGACAAGGCCGGCGGCAAGGTGCTGGGCAGCACGCGCCATCCCCTGGGCGCGCTGGATTTCGCTTCGTTCCTGGTGCAGGCGCAATCCTCCAAGGCCGACGTGGTGGGCCTGGCCAGCGCCGGCGGCGACCTGGTCAACCTGATCAAGCAGGCCCAGGAGTTCGGGCTGACCGGGGGCAAGCAGCGCATGCTGACCTTCCTGACCTTCATCAACGACGTGCAGGCGATGGGCCTGCCCGTGGCCCAAGGGCTGACCTTCCCCACCGGTTTCTATTGGGACGCGGACGAAGACACCCGGGCCTGGACCCAGCGCTGGCAGAAAAAGATGGGCGTGACGCGCGCGCCTTCCATCGTGCAGGCCCTGAGCTACGTCGCCACCACCCATTACCTGCAAGCCGCCCAGGCCGCCGGCACCTTCGACGGCGCGACAGTCAACCAGAAGATGCGCGAGTTGCCCATCACCACCAAACTGATCAAGAATGCCCGGGTGCGCCCCGAAGACGGCCGCGTCATCATGGATCTGTATCTGGTCGAAGTGAAGAAGCCCGCCGAATCCAAGTACCCCGGCGACTTCTACCGCATCCTGTCCACGGTGCCGGGCGAAAAGGTCTTCGTGTCCCTGGCGGACAGTGAATGCCCGACCGTGAAGAAATAGCCTTGCCACGCCGCGCCCGCCTCGCGGGCCGGCCGTAAAACCACCCAGGAGGAGACATCCCATGAAGTGCTATTGCGTCGTGAACTTCCGCGAGCCCTTGCAGGAAATGAACCAGCCCACGCCCACGCCGCAAGGGTCGCAGGTGCTGCTGAAGGTGCGCGCGGCTGGCGTTTGCCACAGCGATATCCACTTGTGGGAAGGCGGCTACGACCTGGGCCAGGGCCGCACGCTGTCGTTGAAGGACCGTGGCGTCTCGCTACCGCTCACCATGGGCCATGAAACCGTGGGCGCCGTCGTCTCCGCCGGTCCCGATGCCCAGGGACTGTCGGCCGACCGCAACTACCTGGTGTACCCCTGGATCGGCTGCGGCAACTGCCCGCCTTGCCTGGCCGGCATGGAAAACCATTGCTCCGCGCCCGCCTGCCTGGGCGTGCACCGCGCCGGCGGTTACGCCGACCACATCCTGGTGCCGCACCCGCGCTACCTGATCGACATCGGCGACCTCGATCCCGCGCAGATCGCGCCCTATGCCTGCTCGGGGCTCACCACCTACTCCGCGCTGAAGAAAATTGGCCCGGACATCTACCGTTCGCACCCCGTTGTCATCTTCGGCGCGGGCGGCCTGGGCCTCATGAGCCTGACGCTGATCAAGGCCCTGGGCGGCGCCGGCGCCATCGTCGTCGACATCGACCCCGCCAAGCGCCAGGCCGCGCTGGAAGCCGGCGCGCTCGCCGCCATCGACGGCGCCGCGCCGGACGCCGCGCAGCAGATCATCAAGGCGGCCGGCGGCAAACCCGCGCAGGCCGCCATCGACCTGGTCGGCGCGCCCGCGACTACCTCGCTCGCCTTTGACTTCCTGACCAAGGGCGGCAAGCTGATCATCGTGGGCCTGTTCGGCGGCGCATCGTCGTGGCCCATCGCGCTGATTCCCATGAAAGCCCTGTCCATCATCGGCAGCTACGTCGGCAACCTGACCGAACTGCAGGAACTGATGGAGCTGGTGCGGGCCGGCAAGGTGCCGCCCATGCCCGTGCACCGCCATGCGTTGGCCGAGGCCGACAGCGTGCTGGCATCGCTGCGGGCGGGCAAGGTCGTGGGCCGCGCGGTACTGACGGACTGAACTAGACGGGGCGCAGGCGCGGATCGTAGATGAAGCGTTCGCGCCGCACCACTACGATGTGCTCGGCGTCGGGGTGCGCCGGATTGATCAGGAAATTGCAGTCCGGCACGCCCCGGTAAGGCACGATGGCGCTGGGCAGTTCAAGCAGCGCCGACACGCCGGACTGCACCCAGTTGTCGCCCACCGCCTGCGACGCTTCCGCGAAGGGCACGGCATCCCAGAACGGGTAGTCCTCGTGCAACTGCGTCAGGCTCAGCGCCTGGCGGGCTTCGTGTACGGCGCGCGGCACCGCCAGTTCGATCAGATAGCGGTTGGCCTGTTCGGACGCGCGGGCCGCAAAATGCACCACCGTTTCCAGCGCCGCCAGCGCCACGCTGGCCGAGGCATAGACCACCGCCGTGCCCGGGCTGTTGTAGCGCCCGCCCACGGCCGCGGCGCCCGCCCCGCTCAGGTCGTCGGCGCGGTATTTGCCTGCGGTAGTCCCGATGCGCCAGATCGAAACGCTGTCGTCCGTCATGCGTAGACGCCCGCCGCGGCGCGCGCCAGCGTGTCCTCGACAATGCGGCTGCTGGCGTCGGAGGTCAGCAGCGACAGCGGCTTGACGTTGCCCAGGGCGGGCACTGGCGTGTTCAGCCAGGCGACGGCTTCTTCGTCGCTGCCCAGAACCTGGCGCGCCACCCGCGCCACCCGCGCGACGCGGGCCAGGCGGTCGGATTCGCCCAGCGGCAGCATCAGGCCTTCGCGGCTCCAGCGCGACAGCGAGGCCGCCTTGACCTCGGTGATGGCCATGATTTCCGACTTGGGCACTTGCAGGTAGTCGGCCGCGTCGTCGACCATCTGCGCAGGCAGGCCGCGGCGCACGTCGCGCGCCATGTCGACCAGGGGGCTGTCGACCAGGCTGCGGAACAACTGCTTGGCGCGCGCCGCCGCATGGCGGGACGGACGCTTGGCGGGACTTTTTTCGAGGGCGGCTACGCTCATGGCCTGACTCCTGCAAGTCTGGGCGCCACGACTGCGGACGCACCAGAAATTCCAAATTGAATTCATGATATCCCATTTGGAAAGATCATCACAAGATCCGTCCCCAACAATGCCATGCCTCCGGATAGGCGCGGGATTTGGGCATATCATAGGCGGCTGTAACACGATTGATCAGACACTTATAAGGACTGGCGATGACGGACCGGCAGCTGACGATACTTGCGGCGTTGAATCTCATGGTGGCGGTGGGCGCGGGGGCCTTTGGCGCCCACGGCCTCAAGCGCATGCTGACGCCGGAACTGCTGTCCGTCTGGCAGACCGGCGTGCTGTACCACCTGATCCACGCGCTGGGCCTGTTCGTCGTCGCGCTGCTGGGCGCCCGCTACGGTTCGTCCCTGCTTTCCGCGGCCGGCGTCGTGATGTTCGTCGGCATCGTGCTGTTCAGCGGCAGCCTGTATGTGCTGTCCCTGACGGGCACGCATTGGCTGGGCGCCGTTACCCCCTTCGGCGGCGTCGCCTTCCTGGCGTCTTGGGGCATGGTCGCCCTGGCGGCCTATCGCGCCCAAGGCTGAATCCTCCCCCCTTCCTTTCCTTTCGGGCGGCCCGAACCGCCGCCCTCCCAGGCTGTAGATGTCCACCTCTTCCGTACTTCCCGCCGCCCAGGCCCAATCCGCCGCAGCAGGCATCGCCTGCGTGGTGGGCGGCATTTTCTTCCTGACCTTGAGCGACGCCAACGCCAAATGGCTTGGCGCCAACTACAACCCGCTGCAGATCCTGTTCCTGCGGGCGCTCATCGCCCTGCCTTTCGTCGCCACGCTGGCGCTGTGGCTGGGCGGACGGCGAGTATTGCGCACCGCGCACCCTGGCCTGCACCTGACGCGCGGCGCCATCAACGTCGTGTCGGCCTATTGCTTTTATCTGGGCCTGCGCACGCTGCCGCTGGCCGAAGCCACCGCCATCGCCTTCGCCGCGCCGCTGTTCGTGACGGCGCTATCGGTGCTGGTCCTGAAAGAACGCGTGGACGGCAAGCGCTGGCTGGCCGTGCTGGCCGGGTTCGCCGGCGTGCTGATCGTGGTGCGGCCCGGGGCCGCAACGTTCCAGGCGGCCACCCTGCTTCCGCTGGTCACCGCCTTGCTTTATGGGGTGATGATGATCACGGCGCGCGGCATCAACCGCAACGAAGGCATGCTGACGACCACGCTCTACATCGTGCTGGGCCAGCTGGTCTGTAGCGCGGTCGCCCTGCCCTTGGTCTGGGAGCAGCCCGCGATGGAGGATCTGCCGTACTTCGGCGCCGTCGCCCTGTTCAGCACCCTGGGCCTGGCGCTGATCACCCAGGGATTCCGCATCGGTCCCGCCTCGGTGGTTGCGCCCTTCGACTATACCGGGCTGATCTGGGCCACCATCCTGGGCTGGGTCTTCTGGCATGAGACCCCGGACGCCTATGCCTATCTGGGCGCGCTCTTCATCGCCGGCAGCGGCGTCTACATCGCCCTGCGTGAAGCACGGGCCAAGTCCAGGACCCGCAAACCAACCAAGGCTTGACGCCCGGCTACTCCGTAGGCGGCGGAAAATGCCGTTGCAGCACGCGCGCCACATTGGGCTCCTGCGCCGCCTCGCGCGCCACAGCGGTCAGCGCCGGGCACTCGGACGCGAACCACGCCGGCCCGGGACGCCAATGCGTCATCACCGTGACGTACAGATCCAGCGCAGAAAAGCGCCGGCCCAACATGTGCGGGGCGCCAGCCTGGCGTTCCAGCTCCTGCCAGATATCCGTCCGCCGCGTATGCACGCGCTGCCTCAGCAGCTCGGCCGCGGGGCCTGCGGTGGTCCATTGCGGCGGGTCGTCGCCATAGGTGAACGTGGGATAGATAGCCGCCACCAGCCGGATCAGCAGATTCAGAAACCGGGCCCGCTCAGGCTTGTCGGGCGCGGGCGCCAGGCCGGCCTGGGGCGCCACATCATTCAGATGCAGGATCATGGCCGCGCTCTCGGTCATGATCTCGCCGTCCGGCAGGACCAGGGTAGGCACCTGCCCCAACGGGTTCAGTTGCAGCAGCCTGTCGCGCTCAGCGCCGGGCTTGAGGTACGGCAGGTCCGTCAAGGTGTGCGGCACGTTGGCCAGTACCAGCGCCATCTCGACGATGGCGGACCCGCAGCCGGCGGACCCGATCAGCTCATACGGTTTCATGGCATTCACTCTCCCTGTTCGGCCGGCGCCAGGCGCAGCAACTCGCCTGGCGAGGCGTCCGTCAACACGTACACATAACCGTCCGGCCCTTGCCGCACATCGCGTATCCGCTGCTTGCGGTCCGTCAGCAGCCACTCCTGGGCCACCACGCGGTCGCCGTCCAAGGTAAGGCGGATGAGATTCTGGTTCGCCAGTGCGCCGATGAACACGGAATTGCGCCAGGCGGGGAACCGGTCCGCGTTGTAGAAAGCCATGCCGCTGATGGCCGGCGACTTCGGCCACCAGTAGAGCGGCGGCTCCATGCCGGGCAGCTCCGCTCCCTTGGCTTCGGGGATGGGCTGGCCCGAGTAGTTGATGCCGTGGGTGGCCAGCGGCCAGCCGTAGTTCTTGCCGCGCTGGACCAGGTTGATTTCGTCGCCGCCGCGCGGTCCGTGCTCGTTTTCCCAGAGCTGGCCGCTCCAGGGGTTGAGCGCCATGCCCTGGGGATTGCGATGCCCGTAGGACCAGATCTCGGGCCGCGCGCCGGCCTGGCCGACGAAGGGATTGTCGGTCGGCACCGACCCGTCGGCCTTCAGCCGCACCACCTTGCCCTGCAGCTTGTCCAGATCCTGCGCGGTGGGCCGCTGGTTGTTCTCGCCCAGCGAGATGTACAGATAGCCCTTGCCGTCGAACACCAGGCGCGATCCGTAGTGCAGGCCCGACGACAGCTTCGGTTGCTGCCGGAACAGCACGCGGAAATCCTCCAGCGCCGAACCATCGGCGGAGAGCTTGCCGCGGCCCACGGCGGTGCCGCTCTTCGAACCATCGGCCTCGGCATAGGACAGATAGACATACCGGTCCTGCGCGAAGTCGGGCGACAGCGCCACGTCCAGCAGGCCGCCCTGGCCCTGCGCCGCGACCTTGGGCACGCCGGCCAGCGGCTTGGACAAGCCGCCCGGGATGCGCAGCAGCCTGAGGTTGCCGGGACGCTCGGTAATGAGCACGCCGCCCTCGGGCAGAAAGGCCATTGCCCAGGGATGATTGAGTCCGCCCACCACGGCCGTGACGCGGGCCGGGACCGATGCGGGTTCGGGCCCCGGCTGCGCGGACGCGGGCAGCGCCAGCCACAAAGAGAACGACAGGAACAGCGCACGCGTGATCGCGGCGGGACGTGACGGCATGGGCATCTCCGGCAACGGGTGGCGTACCATATCGGCCAGGAACGGAGATCCCCGTCCTTGCTCTCAGGAGACCCCATCTGATGAAACTGTACTACATGCCCGGCGCGTGCTCGCTCGCTTCCCATATCGTTCTGGAATGGATCGGCAAACCCTACGAAACGCACAAGCTGAGCCGCGACGAACTCAAGGGCCCGGAGTTCCTGAAGGTCAACCCGCTGGGCGCCGTGCCCGCCCTGGCGCACGACGGCTGGACCGTCACGCAGAACGCGGCGATCCTCGAGTACCTGGCTGAACACGCGCCTGAACTGCAGTTGCTGGGCGACGGTTCGCCGCGCTCGCGCGCCGAAGTGCGCCGCTGGCTCGGCTTCATCAACTCGGACATCCACAAGACTTTCTCGATGATCTTCGGTGCGTCGCGTTTCGTCGGCGACGAAGGCGCACAGAAGGAGCTGGCCGGCTCGGCTTCCGCGCTGCTGACCAAGCTCTTCGCGCAGCTGAACGCACAGCTCGCCGGCAAGTCCTACCTGACGGGCGACAAGCCCTCCATCGCCGACGCCTACCTGTACGTGGTGCTGCGCTGGGCGCACGCCAAGGAAGTGAACCTGTCGGGCCTGGACAATCTGGCCGCGTTCTTCAAGCGCATGGAAGCCGACAAGGGCGTGCAGGCCGCGCTCAAGGCCGAAGGCCTGTAAGGTCCGGCCGGGCTTGCCCCTCCGGCGCAAGCCCTCAGCTGGAAGCGCCGGGCGCCAGTTCGCACGGCTCCCCCTCTTCCAGCGTTTTCTTCACCGCCGCCAGAAAGCGCCGCGCCAGCAAGGGCGGCGCGCTCAGATTCGAATGCGTGGCCCAGATATCCACGCTGGCCGCCGGCGATATCGGGCGCAAGACCATGTGCGCGGCCTGGTCCGGCGTCACGCACCAGGCATCGACCAGCGCCGGCCCCAATCCCTGCTGCACGAAAGAACAGGCGGTCACGGGCGAATGCACTTCCACCGCCGCCGCGCAGGCCGGCCCTTCGCCGAAGAAGGGCTTGAGCGCGCGCGCCAGCGGCGTATCGCGCGGATAGCCGATCCAGGCCGCCGTGGAGAAATCCTCCGGCCGCATCACCTCGCGCGCCGCCAGCGGATGCCCGGCAGGCAGCGCGCAGACGATGGGCACCCGCGCCAGGCGCACGGACCGCAGATTGGGATGATCGGGCGGCTGCATGGAGACGCCTATGTCCGCCTGGCCCGATAGAAAATACGCAGCCAGCTCATCGAAGGTCACGCTGCGGTAATCGACGCGCGCGTCCGCATTGCGGCCGCGGAAGCGATCCAGCGCCATCGGAATGAGGCGCTGCCCGAAACTGGCGCTGGCGACGATCTTCAGCATGCCCGCGCCCGACTGGCCCAGGCTGGCAGCCAGGTCGTTCACGCGCTGGATGCCGCCATAGACCTGCTCCACTTCCGCGTACAGCCGCCGCGCCTCGGCCGTCGGCGAGAGCCGGCTCTTCACGCGCTCGAACAGCTTGTAGCCCAACCGGCTCTCGGTCAGCGCCAGCACGCGGCTGACCGCGGGTTGCGATACATGCAGCATGCGGCCCGCGCCGCTGATCGATCCGGCCATCATGATGGCGCGGAACACCTCGATCTGGCGCAGGTTCAAAGGCCGTCCGGCAGTGGGTCCGACCTCGTCCGCATAGGCATGCTCATCCATTTTTTCCCCTGGCAAATCAGCGCCAAACCGATAACGCCCGATTATAGGTTTTCGACATTTTTCGATGAGGGCGCGCAGAGACGCGGGGTGTAACCTGCCCGCCTCAACACCACAAAACCAAGGGGAATCCACCATGCGTAGCAAACTCTTCCGCGGCCTTTCCGCGTTGGCGCTCGGCGCCGCCATGTCGGCCGCCGCCACCGCCGGCGCGTATCCCGACAAGCCCATCACCTTCGTGGTGCCCTCGGCCGCGGGCGGTTCGCCCGACGTGCTGTCGCGCCTGATCACGACCCAGCTGGCGCGCGACACCGGCGCCACGGTGGTGGTCGAGAACCGCCCCGGCGCCGCCGGCAACATCGGCATCGCCCTGGTCAAGCGCGCCGCGCCCGACGGCTACACGGTCGGCTACGGCAACATCAACACGCTGGCCGTGAACCGTTCGCTGTTCAAGCGCCTGCCCTACGACGTGGACGCGGACCTGACGCCCGTAGCCCATCTGTTCGACCTGTACAACGCGCTTATCGTGCCGGCCGACTCCCCCGTCAAGAGCGTGCAGGACCTGATCGACCGCGCCCGCAAGGAACCCGGCCGCCTGTCCTATGGCGCCTCGGGCGTGGGCACGACCGGCCACATGGGCGGCGAACTCTTCAAGAGCATGGCCAAGATCAACGTCATGTTCATCCCCTACAACGGCGGTCCCGCCGCCATCCAGGACCTGCTGGGCGGCCGCCTGGACTACCTGTTCGTCAACACCTCGGAAGCGACCCCGCTGGTCAAGAGCGGCAAGGTCCGTGCCATCGGCGTAAGCAGCCTGAAGCGCCTGGCGCTGATGCCCGAGGTGCCCACGCTGGACGAAGCCGGCCTGAAGGGCTACGAAACCGTGGCCTGGGGCGGCGTGGTCGCGCCCAAGGGCACCCCGCCGGAAGTGGTCGCCACGTTGAACGCCGCCATCCAGAAGGCGCTGCAGGCGCCTGAAGTCCGCACCGGCCTGGCCACGCTGGGCGCCGAACCGGCCAGCGGCTCGCCCGCCGACTTCAAGCAGCTGATCGACCGCGAAACCGCCAAATGGCAACAGATCATCGACGGCGCCGGCATCGAGAAACTCGACTGATGAGCGCGCGCATGCTGCAAGCAGACTTCATCGTGGCAGGCGCCACGCTCGTCGACGGCACCGGCGGCCCTGCCCGCCAGGGCGACCTGGCCGTGCATGACGGCCGCATCGCCGCGGTGGGCGAGTTCGCCCGCCCGGCCGGCGTGCCGGTCATCGACGCCAGCGGCCTGGCGCTGGCGCCTGGCTTCATCGACTCCCATACCCACGACGACGGCTACCTGCTGGCGCACCCGGACATGCTGCCCAAGGTCTCGCAGGGCATCACCACCGTGGTCACCGGCAATTGCGGCATCAGCCTGGCCCCGTTGGATGGCACTGCCATCCCGCAGCCGCTGGACCTGCTGGGTCCGGCCGAACTGTTCCGTTTCAGCACCTTCCGCGCCTGGATGGACGCACTGCGCGCCACGCCCGCCGCCGTCAACGTGGCGCCGCTGGTCGGCCACACCACGCTGCGCGTGGCGGTCATGGACGACACCTCGCGCGCCGCCGACGCGGACGAACGCGCCGCCATGCGCGCGCTGCTGCAAGAAGCACTGGACGCGGGCGCCTTCGGCGTTTCCACCGGCACCTTCTATCCGCCGGCCAGCGCGGCGCCCACCGACGAGATCATCGAGGTCTGCGCGCCGTTGCGCGGCCGTCCCGGCGTCTACGCCACGCATCTGCGCGACGAGGCCGACCACATCGTTGCGGCCATGGAAGAAGCGCTGCTGATCGGCCGCGAACTCGACTGCCGCGTGGTGTTCTCGCACCACAAGCTGGCCGGCGAGCGCAACCACGGCCGCAGCCGCGAAACCCTGGACCTGATCAACCGCGCCGCCGCCACCCAGGCGGTGTGCCTGGATTGCCATCCCTACCCCGCCACCTCCACCATGTTGCGGCTGGACCGCGCGCGCCTGGCCAGCCGCACCATGATCACCTGGTCCAAGGGCTACCCCGAAGCCACCGGCCGCGACTTCAGCGAAGTCATGGCCGAACTGAGCCTGGACGACGAAGCGGCCATCGCACGGCTCGCGCCCGCCGGCGCCATCTATTTCCTGATGGATCCGGCCGACGTCGGCCGCATCTTCTCGCATCCACTGACCATGGTGGGCTCGGACGGCCTGCCCTTCGATCCGCATCCGCACCCCCGCCAATGGGGCACCTTCACCAACGTGCTGCGCGCCATGGTGCGTGAACAGCGCCTGCTGACGCTGGAAACCGCCATCCACAAAATGACCGGCCTGGCCGCGGACCAATACGGCATCGCCGAGCGCGGCCTGTTGCGGGAGGGGTATCATGCTGATCTGGTGCTGTTCGATCCCGCCACCGTGACAGATGTGGCCACTTTTTCAGCTCCCATTCAGGCAAGCCAGGGCATCCAAGCGGTTTGGGTCAACGGCAGGCAGGTCTGGGACGGGGAACGGACCAGCGCCGAACGCCAGGGCCAGGTCTTGACGCCCGGGACGGCATTAGCTCGGAGTAAATAACGTGAACAGCTATTCCCAGGGTTGTTACCTGGGTGTATTGGGCGGCATGGGCCCCATGGCGGGCGCCGCCTTTGCCCTGCGCCTGGCGGCATTGACGCCCGCCGCGATCGACCAGCAGCACATCCCTACGCTGCTGCGCAACGACCCCCGCATTCCCGACCGGTCCAGCGCCTACATGGCGGGCGGCGAAAATCCTCTGCCCTACATGCAGGAAGGCGTGCGCTTTCTGCAGAACGCCGGCGCGCAGCTCATCGCCATCCCGTGCAACACGGCCCACCTCTGGTACGACCAGATCGCTGCGTCCACCGACCTGCCCGTGCTGCACATCATCCAGGCCGTCATCGACGACCTGCGGCGTCTGGGCTTGCCCACCGGCCGCATCGGCCTGATGGGCACCGCCGCCACGCTCAAGCTGGGCCTCTATCAGCAGCATCTGGAAGCGCAAGGCTATGAGTGCATCGTGCCCGACGACGACGAAGTCGAACGCTATTGCATGGGCTCGATCCGCGCGGTCAAGGCCAATCGCCTGGAAGACGCCTACGCGCCAGCCGCCGAATGCATCGCCCGCCTCAAGGCGCGCGGCGCGGACGCCGTGGTGCTGGGCTGCACCGAACTGCCCCTCGCCGTGCCGCACGCGCTGCGCCCCAGCCTGGGCGTGACGCTGACCGACTCCATCGACGCGCTGGCGCGAGCCGCAATCGCGCATTACCAGGCCGAACAGCTGCTGGCGGCCTGAGCCCGCGGCCCCTTCCCCGCGCCAAACAGGCGAAAAAAAAGGCGCATTTTCCAATGCGCCCCAATTTCCCTTCGCGGGGAACAGCAATCAACCGCCCAGATACGCCTTGCGCACCTGGTCGTTGACCAGCAGGTTGGCGCCGGTGTCCTGCAACACCACGCGCCCGTTTTCCAGCACATAGCCGCGGTCGGCCACGCCCAGCGCCTTGTTGGCGTTCTGTTCGACCAGGAACACCGTCACGCCCTGTTCGCGGATCTCGCGGATGATGTCGAAAATCTGGGCGATCACCAGCGGGGCGAGGCCCAGCGTCGGTTCGTCCAGCAGCAACAGGCGCGGACGCGTCATCAGCGCGCGGCCGATGGCCAGCATCTGCTGCTCGCCGCCCGACATCAGGCCAGCGCGTTGGCTGGCGCGTTCTTTCAAGCGCGGAAACAGCCCGTACACGTGGTCGATGCCCGCCTGGATCTCATCGCGCTTGGCGAAGAAGCCGCCCATCATCAGGTTCTCGGCAACGGTCAGGTCCTTGAAGACCCGCCGCCCTTCCGGCGAAATGGCGATGCCATTGCGCATGATGTGGTGCGTGTCCTTGTGGGTGATGTCCTCGCCCTCGAACGTGATCGTGCCTTCGCGTGCCCGCGGGTTGCCGCAGACGGTCATCAGCAGCGTCGTCTTGCCCGCGCCGTTGGCGCCGATCAGCGTGACGATCTCGCCCTTGTTGACCTCCACCGACACCCCGTTCAACGCCTGGATGGCGCCGTAGTAGGTATGAATGTTATCCAGCTTAAGCATTACTCTTCCCCCAGGTACGCCTTGATGACGCGCTCGTCGTTGCGCACCTGCTCGGGGGTGCCGGTAGTGATGGGCTTGCCGTGCTCCATGACCAGGATGCGGTCGGAAATGCCCATGATCAGGCTCATGTCGTGCTCGATCAGCAGCACCGCGACGCCGAATTCGCGCCGCAACTGGTCGATCAGCGACTGCAGATCGCGCTTTTCCTGAGGGTTCAGGCCCGCCGCCGGTTCGTCCAGCATCAGCAGACGCGGCTTGGTGATCATGCAGCGCGCGATCTCCAGGCGGCGCTGGTGGCCGTAGGCCAGGTTGCCCGCCTCGCGGTTGGCGAACTCGCGCAAGCCCATGAAATCCAGCCATTGCGCGGCGCGCGCCAGCGCGTCGGTCTCGGACTGGCGATAGGACTTGAGCTTGAGCAGGCCCGGCAAAAGCCGCGACTCCACCTGGGTGTGCTGCGCCACCAGCAGGTTCTCCAGCACGGTCAGCTGCTTGAACAGGCGCACGTTCTGGAACGTGCGCACCAGCCCATGGCGCGCCACCTTGTGGCTGGGCAGACCGGTGATGGCCTTGCCGTCCATGGTGATGTCGCCCGCCGTCGGCGCATAGAAACCGCCCACGCAGTTGAACACCGTGGTCTTGCCTGCCCCGTTGGGGCCGATGATGGCGAACACCTCGTCGGATTTGACTTCGAACGCCACGCTGTCCACGGCCAACAGGCCGCCGAACCGCATGGTGAGCCCGGATACTTTCAGCAATGCCTCGCTCATTTAGCCAACTCCACATGGGGACGCTTCATGGGCAACAACCCCTGCGGACGCCACATCATCATCAATACCATCACCAGGCCGAACATCAGCATCCGGTATTCGGCGAATTCGCGCGCCACTTCCGGCAGCACCGTCAGCAGCACGGCCGCCAGGATAACGCCCACCTGCGAGCCCATGCCGCCCAGCACCACGATGGCCAGGATCAGCGCCGATTCGATGAAGGTGAAGGACTCCGGATTCACCATGCCCTGGCGCGCCGCGAAGAACGCGCCGCCAAAGCCGGCGAACATGGCGCCCAGCGTGAACGCCGACAGCTTGATCCGCGTGGGATTCAGCCCCAGCGAACGGCAGGCGATCTCGTCCTCGCGCAGCGCTTCCCATGCGCGTCCAACCGGCATGCGGATCAGTCGGGTGGAGACGAACAGCGTCACCAGCGCCAGCAGCAGCGCCATGAGGTACAGGTACACCACCATGTCCTGGTTCTGGAAATTCCAGCCCATGAATTCATGGAAAGTGGTGCCGCCTTCGGTGCTGGCGCGACGCGTCATTTCCAGGCCGAACACCGTCGGCTTGGGAATGCCCGAGATGCCGTCCGGACCGCCGGTCAGCGTGTTCAGGTTGATCAGCAAGAGGCGGATCATTTCACCAAAGCCCAGCGTCACGATGGCGAGGTAGTCGCCGCGCAACCGCAATACCGGAAAGCCCAGGATGAAACCGAACAGCGCGGCCATGGCGCCCGAGAACGGCAGCGCTTCCCAGAAGCTCCAGCCGCCCCAGTGGTACAGCAAGGCATAGGTATAGGCGCCGACGGCATAAAAGCCCACGAAGCCCAGGTCCAGCAGGCCGGCAAAACCCACCACGATGTTCAGGCCCAGGCCCAGCATCACGTAGATCAGCACCAGCGTGGCGATGTCCACCGAGCTGCGCCCGGCGAAGAACGGCCAGATGACCGCGATGGCCAACAGCAGAATGGCGAGCGGCTTGTGGCTCTTGGCCGGCGCGGCCGGCAAGGTCGGCAGGCCCGTCTTCAGCTTCTGGAACGGCTTGGCGATCCAGGGGCGCAGCAACTGGAACACGAACACGATCGCGGCGGCAATCGCCACCAGCGACCAGTTCGATTCCATCGTGGTGCGGGCGCCCTGCCGGATCAGTTGCAGGCCGAAGACGGGGGTGACGATGACAGCCGTCAGCACGGCCGCCATCGTGGCGTTTTTCAGATTGTTGTTCGACATCAGACTTTTTCCACCTCAGGTTTGCCCAACAGCCCGGTGGGACGGAACAGCAGGATCAGGATCAGCAGCGAGAACGCCACGATGTCCTTGTACTGTGAGGAGATGTAGGCAGCCGCGAAGGTCTCGGCCAGCCCGAGCAGCACGCCGCCCAGCATGGCGCCGGGGATGCTGCCGATGCCGCCCAGCACCGCCGCGGTAAAGGCCTTGATGCCGGCAAGAAAGCCGATGAAGGGGTTGAGCTTGCCGATGGTGATGGCAATCAGCACGCCGCCCACCGCTGCCAGGATCGCGCCCATCACGAAGGTGAACGAGATCACGCGGTTGGTGTCGATGCCCAGCAGGTTCGCCATGTGCATGTCCTGCGAGCAGGCGCGCGAGGCGCGGCCCATGCGGGAATACTTGATGAACAGCGTCAGCCCGATCATCAGCACCACCGTGACCACGATGATCATGATGCGCGAATACGGCACGGTGACGTCGAAGTCGGAGCCCATGTGGAACTGCACGGCGCCGGACACCAGCGATGGCACGGCCATGTCGCGCGCGCCCTGGCCCAGGGCCACCCAGTTCTGCAGGAAGATCGACATGCCGATGGCCGAGATCAGCGCCACCAGACGGGGGCTGCCGCGCACGGGCCGGTAGGCGACGCGCTCGACGCTGAAACCGTAGATGCCCGTGACCACGATGGCCACGACCAGCATGGCCGCGATGATGAACGGTATCGGCAAGCCGCTATTGGTGCCGATGACCGTCAGGGTGACCAGGCCGACATAGGCGCCGATCATGTAGATTTCGCCGTGAGCGAAGTTGATCATACCGATGATGCCGTAGACCATTGTGTAGCCGATGGCAATCAACGCATAGATCGCGCCCAGAGACAATCCGTTGAAGAATTGCTGGGTAAGTTGGGGTATGAGGTCAGACATTATTTCTCTTGCTCCAAATGGTTCCGGCCCCGGTGGAGAGACCCGGAGCCGGAAACCTGGGCGTATTTTATAAGGGCCTGGCATCTGCGCCCGCCGGCCGCACAGCGCTTTTGGCGCTTCGCTACGCGGATTACGGCAGAACGTGGACGACAGGCCCTACACGCCGGCGACGCCGGCGGGATCGCGAGTTTACAGCTGGGTCTTCTTGCCGTCCTTATCCCATTTGTAGACGGCGAACTCGAAGTTCTTCAGGTCGCCCTTGGCGTCGTACTCGACCGGGCCGATGCCGGTGGAGAACTTGGTCTTGTGCATGTAGTCAGCCACCTTGGCGGGGTCTTCGCCCACCGCGTTGATGCTGTCGGCCAGGATCTGCACGGCGGCGTACGCCGGCATCTGGAAGGCGCCGTCCGGATCGCGCTTGGCGTCCTTGAAGGCCTTCACGATGCTCTCGTTGCCGGGCAGCTTGGTGAAGTCGGCCGGCAGCGTGACCAGCAGGCCGTCGATGGCCGGGCCGGCGATCGCCACCAGATCCTGGTTGGCGGTGCCTTCCGGACCCATGAACTGGACCTTCAGGCCCTGTTCACGCGACTGGCGCAGCAACAGACCCAGTTCGGGGTGGTAGCCGCCGAAATAGACCAGATCCACGCCAGCCGACTTGAGCTTGGTGATGATGGCCGAGTAGTCGCTGTCGCCGACGTTGATGCCTTCGAACATGGCGACGTTCACGCCTTCCTTGCCCAGCGAATCGCGGACCTGGGTGGCCACGCCCGAACCGTAGGTCTGCTTGTCATGCAGCACGGCGACCTTCTTGGGCTTCAGGGTCTTGGCGATGTAGTTGGCGGCGTACGGGCCTTGCTGGTCGTCGCGGCCGATGGTGCGGAAGAAGAAATGCGGCTTGATCGTGTCGGTGACCAGCGGCGAGGTCGCGCCCGGGGTGATGCCGACGATGCCCTCTTCCTCGTAGACCTTCACGGCGGCCACGGTCACGCCCGAGCACGCATGGGCCACGGCGAACTTGGCGCCGGAATTGACCACGCGGTTGGCGGCCGGCACGGCCTGCTTGGGTTCGCAGCCGTCGTCGATGAGGATGGGTTCGAGCTTCTTGCCCTTGACGCCGCCCTTGGCGTTGATGGTCTCGATCGCGGTCAATGCGCCGGCCTGGATCTGGTCGCCGTATTGCGTATTGGGGCCGGTCATGGGCTGGGGAATGCCGATCTTGATCGTGTCGGCGGCGTGCGCGGCGCCAGCCAAGGCAAGTGCCCCAAGCGCCATGGCTACCGGGGTAAGGCGATTCAGAAACTTCATGCGGAGTTCTCCAGCGAGGTTTTGAGCGGCTCTGTCCGACGCGGTTTATCGGTTGGGTAATCCGTTAATCCTCGTCGCCCGTCGCCGGCTTCTTGGGCAAAAACACGGTGTGGCCGGTATTCTGAAAGCAAGCCGTCATACTGTCACTGCGTGTAATCCCCAATATTTAGGCGCGCGCCTTTAATCGTGACGGATAGCCGGGGCAAACCTCTGAAATCGTTGGAGAATCCGCAAGAAAATCGTATTTATCATCTGGCGCGCCACGCGAAATTGTGCTTCGAGATATATATCGCGGGCGATTAATACGCCGTTTAAAGACGCATTTAAATACAGTGCTTACGCAGGACTTACGAATAATAATTAACGTGCGTAGTTATTCACTGAATTCAAGCGCGGGGCGGCCCGAAAACCGCAGGCGCCCCGCCGCCTGGTCAGGCATTGGCCGGCTTGGCCAGATTCCACATCAGCGCGCGGAACGGCGCCAGCATGCTGATATTGACCGCGAGCTTGATCGCCAGGTCGCCCATCATCCATGTCATCCAGGGCGCGCCGGTCGCCGCGAATGCAACGCTGAAGAACACGGCCGTATCCAGGATGGCGCCGAGCACGCCCGACACCAGGGGCGCGCGCCACCAGCGCTGGTCGCGCAATCGGTCGAACACCTGAATGTCCACCAGTTGCGCGCAGATATAGGCCAGACCCGAAGCCAGCGCGATGCGCGGCGAGGCCACCCATACCGACACCACCAGGGCGGCGGCAAAGCCGAACCAGACCACCCTGCGCGCGGCCGCCGGGCCGAACCGGCGGTTCAGCACGTCCGTGACCAGGAAGGCGACCGGATAGGACAACCCGCCCCAGGTCAACCAATCGTTCAGCGGCACCTGCACCAGGATGTTCGAGCCGACCACCACCACCAGCATGCACAGCACGGCAATGGCGAACTGCGGCCGGCTCATGAGCGCAAAGCGCCGGGAGCCTGTGCCCCCGTCCGTGGCCGTCATTTGCCGAACTCCTCCGCCAGCTCGCGCGAGCGTCGGGCGGCGGCCGCCATGGCGTCTTCGACGATGGCGGCAAACCCGGCCGCGCCGAACGCATTGAGCGCCGCCGCCGTGGTGCCGCCCTTGGAGGTGACACGTTCACGCAGGGTGGCCAGCGGTTCAGAGGACTCGGCGGCAAGGCGCGTCGCCCCGGCCAGCGTGCCCAATGCCAGTTGCTTGGCCTGTTCTGCCGTCAGGCCGACCTTCTGGCCGCCCGCCACCAGCGCTTCCAGAAACAGGAATACATAAGCCGGGCCGCTGCCCGACAAGGCCGTCACGCCATCAAGCGCGGCGTCATCGGCGACCCACACCACTTCACCCACGCTGGACAGCAATCGCGCCGCCAGGTCGCGGTCGGCAGCGTCCACCCCGTCCAGCGCCGCCAGGCCGGTAATGCCGGCGCCCACCAGGGCCGGCGTATTCGGCATGCAGCGCACCAGGCGCTTGAACGGCGCCTCGGGCGTACCGAGCCAGGCCGCCAGCGTATCGGCGCGGATACCGGCCGCCACGCTTACCACCAAAGTGTCTTCGCGCAACCATTGACGCGTGGAAGCCACAACGTCCTTCATGTTCTGTGGCTTGACAGCGAACACCCAGACGCGGCACCGCGCCAGGGCCTCGCCCGGAGCCGTCGCGGTGGTCATGCCGCGGGCCTGCCAGGCAGCATGCGAATCCTGGTTTATGTCAATGACATGTATGTTGCCGGCGGCGCATACTTTGCCGGCCAGGCCCGAGGCCAGGGCAGCGGCCATATTGCCGCCCCCGATGAACGCAATCGAAAGTTCGTTTTTCATAGGAGCCGATTGTAAACGGGAGTTCTCGTTGGGAAAAAAAAGAAAAATGTTCGTTCGCGCCTAAAACGCGCAATTTGACAGGCGTTTGGAGTGATGTGAAAGTCACGGTTTTGTCACAAACAATTCATAAGGTGTCGTGTTTTCTGCGCCCGGACAACCCGGTCGCGTCACGCCCAACTGGAGGAACCTCTCTATGCGATCCCACCGTATTGCCTTAACCTTTGCCGCCATCATGACGGCTTTTGCAGGCGCCTCCGCGCATGCCGCCACCGAGATCCAATTCTGGCACTCGATGGAAGGCGCGCTGGGCGATCGCGTGAACGGCCTGGTCGACGAATTCAACAAAAAGAACCCCGACTACCAAGTCAAGGCAGTCTACAAGGGCAACTACGGTGAATCCATGAACGCCGGCATCGCCGCGTTCCGCGCCGGCAACGCCCCGGACATCCTCCAGGTGTTCGAAGTCGGCACCGCCACCATGATGTACGCCAAGGGCGCCATCAAGCCGGTGCAGCAGATGTCGGAAGAAGTCGGCAACCCGATCGATCCGAAGGAATTCATCGGCGCCGTGGCCGGCTACTACTCGTCGGCCGACGGCAAGCTGGTGTCGATGCCCTTCAACAGCTCGACCGTGGTGTTCTACTACAACAAGGACGCCTTCAAGAAGGCCGGCCTGGACGCCGACAAGCCGCCCAAGACCTGGGAAGAGCTGGCCGCCGCCGGCCAGAAGCTGAAGGCCGCAGGTCAGGAATGCGGCTACACCACCTCCTGGCCGTCGTGGGTCCAGCTGGAAACGTTCTCGGCCTGGCATAACGTGCCGTACGCCACCAAGGACAACGGTTTCGGCGGCCTGGACGCCCGCATCGCCATCAACACCCCGCTGCACGTGCGCCACCTGGAAAACCTGGCCAAGCTGGGCAAGGAAGGCATCTTCATGTACGGCGGCCGCGGCGACGAGCCGAACTCGCTGTTCATCAGCGGCAAGTGCGCCATGATCACCGGTTCGTCCGGCCTGCGCGCCAACATCGCCAAGAACGCCAAGTTCGAATTCGGCACCTCGACCCTGCCCTACTACGCCGACGTGCAAGGCGCGCCGCAGAACACCATCATCGGCGGCGCTTCGCTGTGGGTCTTCGCCAACAAGAAGCCGGAAACCTACAAGGGCGTGACCGCGTTCTTCAAGTTCCTGGCCAGCCCGGAAATCGCCGCCCGCTGGCACCAGCAGACCGGCTACGTGCCCGTCACCAAGGCTGCCTACGAGCTGACCAAGAAGGACGGCTTCTACGACAAGAACCCGGGCACCGAAGTCGGCGTCAAGCAGCTGAACGTCGAAACCACCGCGCAATCGCGCGGCCTGCGCCTGGGCTTCCTGCCGCAGATCCGTGAAATCGAAGACGCCGAAATCGAACGCGTCGTTTCGGGCAAGGTCAGCGCCAAGGACGGCGCCGACAACATCGTCAAGCGCGGCAACGAGCTGCTGGAAAAGTTCGAGAAGAGTGTAAAGTAACGCCCTTCCGCGATACCGGCCCGGTCCTGTCAATCGGTATTTTCCATGCCGTGACAAGGACTTGGGCTGTTTTGCGCCAGGCAGTACAAGGCTTAAGGCCCTGCGGTTTTTAGGGCTTTAAGCCTCTCGTATTTTACGAAGGCGGTTTCAGGCGGCGGTTACTCCAACCGCCGCTTTTCTGTACCTTGGGTTCCCCCTATGGAAAAACGCGTTGTATTCGGGCACAAGACCTTGCCCTATCTGCTGCTCCTGCCGCAGATCATCATTACCGTGGTCTTCTTCTTCCTGCCGGCCGGCCAGGCCATGTGGCAATCGCTGCGGCTGGAAGATGCATTCGGACTGTCCTCCGAGTTCGTCGGACTGGACAACTTCATGGACCTGTTTTCGCAACAGGCCTACCTGGATTCCTTCCGCGTCACCGCCGTATTCTCGATCCTCGTGGCAGTGGTCGGTTTGGGCGTGTCCTTGCTGCTGGCCGTCATGGCAGATCGCGTCATCCGCGGCGCCGGCCTCTACAAGACGCTGCTGATCTGGCCCTACGCCGTGGCGCCCGCCGTGGTCGGCGTGCTGTGGCTGTTCCTGTTTTCGCCTTCCGTCGGCATCCTGGCCGTGGCCCTGCGCCATGCCGGCGTCGACTGGAACCCGCGCCTGGACGGCAACCAGGCCATGACCCTGGTGCTGATCGCCGCCGTGTGGAAGCAGGTGTCGTACAACTTCCTGTTCTTCCTGGCCGGCCTGCAATCGATTCCGCGCTCGCTCATCGAAGCCGCCGCGATCGACGGCGCAAGCCCGTCGCGCCGCTTCTGGAGCATCGTGTTCCCGTTGCTCTCGCCCACCACGTTCTTCCTGCTGGTGGTCAACATCATCTACGCCTTCTTCGACACCTTTGCCGTGGTGGACACGACCACGCAGGGCGGTCCGGGCACGTCGACCTCCATCCTGGTCTACAAGGTGTACAGCGACGGCTTCCGCGGCCTGGACCTCGGTTCGTCCGCGGCGCAGTCGGTGGTGCTGATGTTCATTGTGATTGCCTTGACGGTCGTGCAGTTCCGCTACGTCGACCGCAAAGTGCAGTATTGATTTTGTCCGAGGCTATAAACAATGGTTGAACGCCGTCCCTGGCTGGATATTCTGGCCCACGTCATTCTGCTCTGCGGCGTGGCGATGGTGGCATTTCCGCTCTACGTCACTTTCGTCGCGTCCACCCAGACCGCGCAGGAAGTGGCGTCCGCGCCGATGTCCCTCATCCCCGGCAAGCATTTCGTCGACAACTACATGCAGGCGCTGTTCGGCGGCTCTTCCGGCGGTTCGTCGGGCGCGCCCGTGGGCCGCATGATGTACGTCAGCCTGATCATGGCGCTGGCGATTTCCATCGGCAAGATCGCCATCTCGCTGCTGTCGGCTTTCGCGGTGGTGTATTTCCGCTTCCCCGGCCGCATGTTCTTCTTCTGGATGATCTTCGTCACCCTGATGTTGCCGGTCGAAGTCCGTATCGCGCCCACCTACAAGGTGGTGGCCGACCTCGGCCTGCTCAACAGCTACGCCGGGTTGACCTTGCCGCTGATCGCCTCGGCAACCGCCACCTTCCTGTTCCGCCAGTTCTTCCTGACGGTGCCGGACGAGCTGATCGAGGCCGCGCGCATCGACGGCGCGGGTCCGGTGCGCTTCTTCCGCGACGTGCTGCTGCCCTTGTCCAAGACCAGCATCGCCGCGCTGTTCGTGATCCAGTTCATCTACGGCTGGAACCAATACCTGTGGCCGCTGCTCGTGACCACGCAGGAAGACATGTACCCCGTCGTCATCGGCATCAAGCGGATGATCAGCGGCGGCGACAGCGTGACCGAATGGAACATCACCATGGCCACCGCCATGCTTGCGATGATCCCGCCCGCGCTGGTCGTCATCCTGATGCAGAAATGGTTCGTCAAGGGTCTGGTCGACACTGAAAAGTGACGGTCACCCGCCCTCGCCCACCCGAACACGACTCCGAACACGAATAACTCATGGCTACTCTCAGCTTTCGCAACGTCAAGAAAACCTATGCCGGCAATGTGCCGGTCATCCATGGCATCGACATGGACGTCAAGGACGGTGAATTCATCGTCATCGTCGGCCCCTCGGGCTGCGGCAAATCCACGCTGATGCGCATGGTCGCCGGCCTGGAAACCGTCACCGGCGGCGAAATCGTCATCGACGACAAGGTCGTAAACAACCTGGAACCCGCCGAGCGCGACATCGCGATGGTGTTCCAGAACTACGCGCTCTACCCGCACATGACCGTGTTCGAGAACATGGCCTACGGCTTGAAGATCCGCAAGTTCTCCAAGGACGAGATCAAGAAGCGCGTGGACGCGGCCGCGCAGATCCTGGAACTCGGTCACCTGCTGGACCGCCGCCCGCGCGCCCTGTCCGGCGGCCAGCGCCAGCGCGTGGCCATGGGCCGCGCCATCGTGCGCGAACCCAAGGTGTTCCTGTTCGACGAACCGCTGTCGAACCTGGACGCCAAGCTGCGCGTGGCGATGCGCCTGGAAATCATGAAGCTGCATCGCCGCCTGGGCACCACCAGCCTGTACGTGACCCACGACCAGGTCGAGGCCATGACGCTGGCCCACCGCATGATCGTCATGTACCAGGGCGTGCCCGAGCAGATCGGCACGCCGATGGAAGTGTTCGAAAAGCCCGCCTCGACCTTCGTCGCCGGCTTCATCGGTTCGCCGCCGATGAACCTGATGGAAGTCAACGTCGCGGGCGACGGCACGGTGCAGACGCTGGACGGCATCGCGCTGGACATCTCGCCGCTGCAGGTGCCCTCGCAAGTGCGCGGCCGCAAGATCATCATGGGCATGCGTCCCGAGCACATGCTGCTGAACACCCAGGGCGTGCCGGCCGAAGTCGAAATGGTCGAAACGCTGGGTTCCGAACAGCTGGTCCACAGCCGCTGCGGCAAGAACATGCTGGTCGTGCGTTGCACCACGCGCCAGCTGTCCGAGTCGTCGGCCAAGGTCGGCGACCGCGTCAGCCTGGGCCCGGACGGCCGCCATCCGCTGCACTGGTTCGAGGCCGACAGCGGCCGCCGCGTGCAAGGCCTGTAAAGCCATCGCTGGACGGAAGCGGCGGCTGCGCCCGCCCGCTTCCGTCTCACCCGCTCCCGGCCGGGAACGGGCTTCCCCCCGATCAATACGTGTACGTCATCATGGTGCCGATGGTGTACTGCGCGCGATCCCGCACGATGGGACTGTCCGCCGCGTCGCCGTACAGGCGCCGCGCTTCCGCCGACGTGGTCCACGACCAGGACTTGGAGAGCGGCACGGCCCAGGTCGCGCCCAGGCCCACGCTTTCCAGACCGCCCTTGGGCGTGTACTTGCGATAGCCGGACTTTGCCGACTGGTTGCCGCTGACGCCATACCAGGTGCGCATGTAATTGCCGTCGCCGAAAGTGCCGGACAGCGCCAGCGAAATCGCCCCGGCGCTACCCTCGTACACGGTGGTGCTGGCTCCCAGGTTGAACATGGTGTAAGCGCTGCCTACGTCGCGGTTGTCGCCCTTCTTGAATGCATGCGCGACCGTTGCCGACAGGGTCACTGGGCCTATCGTCGTTTCAGCGTCCATACCGATCTGCGCGCGGCTTTCGATGTCGCCCATGCCGCGCAGCTTGTCCGAGCCCTGGAACCCCTTCTTGTGGTCCTTGCGCGAAGCGCTGGGCGCAAGATAAAAGCGGAACGTGCTGTCCAGGGCCTGGGTTTCCCAGCCCAGGCCGTGGTCGGTGCTGAGGAAGAAGCCACCGGGGCTGCGCACGCCCAGGCCGATGATCGGCACGGCGGAATACTCGTCGCTGCCGCTGTAGCGCGGCGCGTAGCCCGCGCCCAGCGTGCCGTAGAACAGCCATTCGTCGGCCGGCCCCTCCCCCGTCGCCACCGTCAACCCGCGCGAGCTGGCCCCGCGCTGGCCGTAGACGGAACTGTTCGCAGCGTCATCGGCCAGGGACAGTCCCGGGACTAAAGCCAGCAGGCAAGCAGCGCCGGCGCCGCGCGTAAACAGGATGGAACGGATTTTTCGCTTCATAACAGCTTCCAAGAAACGAGGTTGAGGGGGGGGGTAAAACCGTGGAGCCGGGAACGGCCCCATCTATTGGGTGATTGCGCCCTGCTTGGCCTGGCGCATCAGCGCCATCGCCATCGTCGACACCGAGGCCACCAAGGACTCGCTGGTGTCGGAATTGCTCATGACCAGCACCGCCAGCTTGTCGCGCGGCGCCAGCACCAGACGCGAATGGAAGGCTTCAGTGGCGCCGCTATGCAGACGCAATGGCGTGCCGGCGATATCGTCGCCACAGGGCGCAGCCAGCCAGGACAAGGCCAGGCGGCATTCCAGCGCCAACCCGCCTTCCACGGTTTCCATGTCGAGCACGGCGCGGGCCGAGTCGGCATTCAGCACGCGTCGGCCTTGGTAAAGACCGTCGGCAAAAAGCATGCTGGAGAAGCGCGCCATCTCCGAAGTGCTGAGCCAAAGGCCGTCGGCCGCTTCGTTGGGCTGAGGCGCTTCGGTCCAGGGAGCGCCGCGACGGTAGCCCGAGGCGCGCAGTTCGAGCATGCGCGGATCGGGATGGAACCCGGCGCGCGGCATGTTCAGCGGCTGCAGGATGGTGCGGCGCACGTAGGTGTCGAACGGTTCGCTCGCCACATGCGCAACCATGTCTCCCAGCAGGGCGTAGGCCATGTCAGCGCGCGCGCGTCCCATGGTGTCTTCCAACGATCCGGGGTGCACGGCCAGCAGATTGCGGGCGGTGAAGGGATGCGTGCCCAGCCATTGCATGGCGCCGCGGCGCGGCTGGATGTCCCAATCGGGCAGCGCCTGCGAGGCCGGCTGGTCCAGCGCCAGACGCCCGTCGTCGGCGGCGCGCAGCACGCCCGCGGCCGTGACGATCTTGGTGATGGTCCCTACGCGGTACAGCGTGTCGCTGGTGGCGCTGCGGTGGCGCAGCGGGTCCGCGTAACCGAAGCCCGTGCTCCACACCAGGCGCTGGTCGTCGACGATTGCGATCGACAGGCCCGGCACGTCGGAAGCGTCCATGTCATAGGGGATGCGCTGGGCCAGGTAGCCCACCACCGCCTTGTAGTCGCCCTGGGCGATCGGCGGCGGCGCGTCGGGAGGAACGCCCTGGCAACCGCCCGCGGCGACCAGCAACATACCTACGGCAACCAGGCGGCTGAGGGAAAACATGGCTAGCGGCAAGACCTCTGAAGAGAACTGCCGTCATGCTATCCAGGCGCCTGCCCGCGATCTTTCCCGCTTTGTATGGAGTTTGTGAAGATTGCGGCGGCGGATTGTGAAGTTTGTTTACGTTGTGCCGCGCCGCACCCCGCCAGGCTTCAGGCGGTCTTCCAGGCAACCACGAAACGCGCGCCGCCCAAGGGGCTGTCGCTTGCCTGCACGGTCCCGTTGTGCCAGCGAGCCACCCGGCTCACGATGGCCAGGCCCAACCCCACCCCACCCGTCCCGCGGTCGCGGCTTTCGTCCAGGCGGATGAAAGGTTCGAAGATCCGTTCGCGGTCGGCAGGCGGGATGCCGGGGCCGTCGTCGTCCACGATCAGCACGTACTCGCGCGCGCCCGGGCTGATTAAGCTGACCTGGACCTGCCGGCCGGCATGCCGGATGGCGTTCTGCAGCAGGTTGAGCAAGGCGCGCGTCATGTAGCGCTGGTGCAAGTGCACCTCGGGCACCTGGCACAGTGCCACTTCGCAGCGCACGCCCGACACGCCGGCCTCGAAGCCGGCATGCTGCACCACCGAATCCAGCCAGCCGCGCGCGTCCTGCGGCTGCAGCGCCACGCCGTCGCCCTTGTGTTCCAGGCGCGCGTACATCAGCAATTCCGAGGCCATGGCGTCCAGTTCGGCCACGTCGCTCTTCATTTCCTCGACCAGGCGCTTGCGTGCGGCCGGGTCGTCCTCGCGGTCCATCATGTCCAGTTCGAACGACAGGCGCGCGATCGGCGTGCGCAGCTCGTGCGACACGGCATTGGTCAGGTCGCGCTGGTTGCCCACCAGCGCGCTGATGCGGTCTGACATCTGGTTGAAGGTGTCGCCCAGGTTGCGGATGCTGGAATGGCGCGACAGGCGCGCCCGGGCTTGCAGGTCGCCCTGGCCCATGCGCAGGGCGGCGGTCTTCAGGGCCTCCAGGTCGCGCCAGATGGGCAGCGCCCACACCAGCATGAAGGCGCACAGCAACAGGCCCAGGGCGGAATACACCGCGGCCATCAGCCAGGGGCCGATGTCCGGCTCGGGCGGCAGCTTGACCTCCAGCCATTGCCTGCCCGGACCGGGAATCGCCGCCACAAAGGTCTGCTGCTTGTCGCGCACGAAGAAGCTGCCGGACTCCACCATGGCGCGCTCGTCCTTGGTGGCGCCGTAGCTTTCGGCGTCGACCACCTTGAGCGCCAGGCCGTAGTACGGCGCCAGCGCGTCGCGCACGTGCGCCTCGCGCTCGGATGGCGGCACGCGGCCCAGTTCCTGCACCAGGCTGTGGATCTGGCCCCGCACCGCTTCGCGCGCGTAGGCGTCGCTGACGGGTTCGAAGAAGTAGTTGGCGGATCGGTCCACGACTTCGTTGGAAATGACGAAGCCCACCGCCAGCACCACGAACAGCCGCAGGACAAACTTAAGCATCACCGCTCTCGTGCGCCTTGGGCGAGAACAGATAGCCCTTGCCCCACACGGTCTTGATGCGCGCCGGATCGCGCGGGTCGTCATCCAGCTTGCGCCGCAGCTTGCTGACGCAGACGTCGACGCTGCGGTCCAGTCCGTTGAATTCGATGCCGCGCACCGCATTGAGCAAGTCGTCGCGGGTCAGCACCTGGCCGGCCTGGCTGGCCAGCGCCCAGAGCATCTCGAACTCCATTGTGGTCAGGTCCACTTCGGAACCGGCATGCACCACGGCGCGCGTACGCCGGTCTATGACCAGCGGACCGAACTCCAGGCGGTCCGGCGGCTCGTCCAGCTGGCTGTGCCGGCGCAGGAGCGCCCGTACCCGCGCCAGCAGCACGCGCGGCTCCACGGGCTTGATGACGTAGTCGTCCGCGCCCGACTCCAGGCCCAGGATCTGGTCCAGGTCGTCCTCGCGGGCCGTCAGCATGAGGATGGGGGCTGATGAAAACGCGCGCAGATCACGGCAGACCTGCAGGCCGTCACGGCCGGGCAGCATCAGGTCCAGGATGGTGATGGCCGGGTCATGCCTGCGGAATGCCTCCACCGCGTGATCGCCGCGGTAGGCCTGGGCAACATGGAAACCGTGCTGCTCCAGGAACTGCGCGATCAGGCGCGATAGTTTCGGATCGTCTTCGACTAACAAGGCCTTGGTCATGGTGTCCAGACAGAAAAAGTGAGGTCGATGGCGCCGCATTCTACGCAAATGCGGCGGGCGCGCGTTCGACCGGAACGCGCCGAGCCGGTTCCCGGGCCGTCGGAAGAACAAAAAAACCGGGCCGGAAGACTGTCGCTTCCGGCCCGGTTTCCTGCGGAACCGCCAGGGGGTCCGCCGGTCTCGCGGGCCGGCGGCCCGCGCCTGGACTTACTTGTAGACGGTCTTGGAACCGTCCTTGTGCCAGGTGAACACGTCGAACTGGAAGTTCGTCAGGTCACCCTGCTTGTTCCAGGACACCTTGCCGATCGGCGTATCGAAGGAATTGGCGTGCAGGTACTTGGCGACCTTGGTCGGGTCGTCGCTGCCAGCGCCCTTGATGCCGTCCGCGATGACCTGGGTGGCCGTGTAGGCGGTCATCTGGAAGGCGCCGCTGGCGTTGCGCTTCTTGGCTTCGAAGGCCTTGACGATGTCGGCGTTGGCGGCGTTCTGGGTGAAGTCGGCCGGCAGCGTCAACAGCATGCCTTCGACGGCGTCGCCGGCGATGGCGTTGATATCGGGGTTGCCCGTGCCTTCCGGGCCCATCCACTTGGCCTTCACGCCTTGCTCGGCCGCCTGGCGCAGCAGCAGGCCCATTTCAGGGTGGTAGCCGCCGTAATAGACGAAGTCCACGCCCTGGCTCTTCAGCTTGGTGATGACGGCCGAGTAGTCGCTGTCGCCGGCGTTGATGCCTTCGAACACGGCGACGGCCACGCCGCCCTTCTCCAGGTCGTTCTTGACCGCGGTAGCGATGCCCTGGCCGTAGGACTGCTTGTCATGCAGCACGGCGACCTTCTTGGGCTTGATCTTGTCCAGGATGAACTTGGCGGCGGCAGGACCTTGCTGGTCGTCGCGGCCGATGGTGCGGAAGATGAACTCGTAGTTCTTGCCGTCGGTCAGGGCCGGCGACGTGGCGGACGGCGTGACCATGACCACGCCTTCATTGTTGTAGACGTCGGCGGCGGCGATGGTGGCGCCCGAGCAGACGTGGCCCACGACGAAACCGATCTTGCTGTTGACCACGCGGTTGGCGGCGACCGGGCCTTGCTTGGGTTCGCAGCCGTCGTCGATCACGACGGTTTCCAGCTTCTTGCCGTTGATGCCGCCGGCGGCGTTGATGCGCTCGACTGCGGTATCGACCCCTTCACGGACCATATCGCCATACTGCGTGACCGCGCCGGTGGTGGGGCCGACGACGCCGATCTTGATGGTTTGCGCTTGCGCTCCCGAGGCAAACGCCAGACCGGCTGCGACGCCCAGCGCTGCAATGACCGGGGTCAGACGAAATACTGGCTTCATGTGTGGACTCCTCTAATGATTTGTAATCGTTAGTTTTTTGCACCGGGTCGGACGCCGGATCATCTCCAGGCCAAGCATGCCTGCTGGACTGCCCTTTGCAGGGGTTTCGGCCCTGGTCACGCCCGGTTGCATTGCGATTGCACGGCAAGCATACACTGAAAAATTGCCCTTCTCAGGCCAGTTTTCGACCACTTTGATACCCCTCCGATTATTGCGCTGCGGCATTGTTCGGGGTGCGCCCTTATGCCCGCTGGCGTATATGCAAAAGACGATTTATTCGTTTGCGTTACTAAGGCCGCGCGGCATCATGGCCGCCATGAGACTCCAACCGATCATCGTCCCCGGATGGAAAAACTCCGGACCGCAACACTGGCAATCGCGCTGGATGGCCCTGCTGCCGCATGCGCGCCGCGTCGAGCAACGCGACTGGGAACATCCGGCTCCCGGCGAATGGATCGCGGCGCTGGCGACCGAGGTGAACGAGGCCCGCAGCCCCGTGCTCCTGATCGCGCACAGCCTGGGTTGCCTGATCAGCGCCGCCCTGCCGGTGCCACTGCGCGCCAAGGTCGCGGGCGCGCTGCTGGTGGCGCCTGCCGACGTGGAACGCGAAAATGCTCCCGCCTGTTTGAGAAGCTTCGGACCTGTGCCACGGCATTCCCTGCCCTTCCAAAGCGTGGTGGTGGCGAGCGACGACGATCCCTATTGCCAGCTGGAACGCGCCCGCGCGTTTGCGCGCGATTGGGGCAGCCGGCTGGTGGTCGTGCCGGGCGCTGGCCACATCAACGCCGAGAGCGGCCTGGACGACTGGCCGCAGGGCTTGAAGCTCCTGGGCGCGCTGCGCCGGCGCGCGGTGTGGCGGGTGACGCCGCCGCCCGAGCGGATCGCGCCCATACCGGCACGGCCGCTGTCGCATCAGGCCTGACTCATTTCCGATGCTGAAAAAAACGGAGCCGCGAGGCTCCGTTTTTCATGTGGCGTCGGCCGCTATCACTGCAGCAGGCTGCGCAGCATCCAGGCGTTCTTTTCGTGCACGTCCAGGCGCTGCGTCAGCAGGTCGGCCGTGGGCTGGTCGTTGGCGGCATCGGCCTTCTCGAAAGCGGCGCGCGCCGTCTTGGCGACGGATTCGTTGGCGGTCACCAGCAGACGCACCATTTCCAGGGCTTCCGGCACCGAGTCCGGCTCGGCGATGGAGGACAGCTTGCTGAATTCGCGGTAGGTGCCCGGCGCGTAGTGGCCCAGCGCGCGGATGCGCTCGGCGATGCTGTCCAGCGCGTTCCACTCTTCCGTGTACTGGGTCATGAACATCAGGTGCAGCGTGTTGAACATCGGCCCCGTGACGTTCCAGTGGAAATTGTGCGTCATCAGGTACAGCGTGTACGAGTCGGCCAGCAGCTTGGACAGTTCGCCGGCGACTGCGGCGCGGTCCTTGTCCGAGATACCGATGTTGATGCGCGGAACGCTGGAGGTCTTCTTGGGGGACTTGGCCATTGCTAGCTCCTAGGGATGAATGTGCGAAACAAGGATAACACTGCAAATACGGCGAAATGCCGCAATATCCGCCGCTTTTATCAATCAGTCCTGCGACCTTTTGACGCGGCGCAAACCGCGCGCGCGAAGCCGCCTGAAAGCGGCCCGGGAATCAATCCTGCACTGCCGCGACCTCGTCGGTCAGCATCTTCACGCCGGGCAGCTCGCAGGCATAGACCGCTTGCGCCAGCGCCTCGATGGCGGCCAGCCGCGGGAAACTGCGGCGCCAGGCCAACACCACGCGGCGCTCCGGCACGTGGCCGTCAAATGGCAGATAGCGCAGCAGGCTGTTGGAAGGCGGCTGCTCCGGCACCGCGGTCACGGGCAGCACGGTCACGCCGATGCCGGCCGCGACCATGTGGCGGATGGTCTCGAGCGAGGAGCCTTCGAAGGTGCGCTGGATGCCGTCGCTGGCGGCCGAAAAGCGCGACAGCTCGGGACAGACTTCGAGCACCTGGTCGCGGAAGCAGTGGCCGCTGCCCAGCAGCAGCATGGTCTGCTGCTTCAAGTCCTGCGCGTCGATCGCCTGGCGCCGGGCGAGCTCGTGGTCATTCGGCACGGCCACCACAAAGGGCTCGTCGTACAAGGGTTGCATGACCAGGCCGGCCTCCGGCAGCGGCAAAGCCATGATGGCGCAATCGATCTCGCCCTGGCGCAGCAGCTCGACCAGGCGCACCGTGAAATTCTCCTGCAGCAGCAGCGGCATCTGCGGGGTGCGGCGGATCTGCTCCGGCACCAGCCGCGGCAACAGGTACGGACCTATGGTGTGGATGACGCCGACGCGCAAGGGGCCGGCCAACGGGTCGTGCCCCTGGCGCGCGATCTCCTTGATGCTGGCGCTTTCTTCCAGCACCTTCTGCGCCTGCGCCACGATGCGCTGGCCGATGGGGGTGACGCCGACCTCGGCGCCGCCACGCTCGAACAGCGTGACGCCCAATTCGTCCTCGAGCTTGCGTATCGCTACCGAGAGCGTGGGCTGGCTGACGAAACAGGCCTCGGCCGCCCGGCCGAAATGCCGTTCGCGCGCAACGGCGACGATGTACTTGAGTTCGGTGAGAGTCATGGTGGACTACGCCCCCGGGGGTTATGCCCCAGCCTTGCGGCTGGCGCTTGCTAGATTAAGGTTGGCGGCTGGCTGCATGGTCAGGTGCGCAGGAAATCCTCGCGCCCGCGCATCCAGCGCGCCAGGTGCGCCTCGACCGCGGCCGGATGTTCGGCGCGCAGCCAGACCGCGGCATCGCGCGCGTCTTCGGCAATGGCCGCGTCCGTTTCCAGGTCGGCGAAGCGCAGCAGCGCCATGCCGGACTGGCGCGTACCCAGGAACTCTCCCGGACCGCGCTGTTCCAGGTCACGGCGGGCGATTTCAAAACCGTCCGAGGTCTCGAACATGGCCCGCAGGCGTTCGCGCG
The DNA here is from genome assembly GCF_902859735.1 of Achromobacter aegrifaciens. GTDB lineage: Bacteria > Pseudomonadota > Gammaproteobacteria > Burkholderiales > Burkholderiaceae_B > Achromobacter > Achromobacter aegrifaciens. Next base: position 654,260 of record NZ_CADIJY010000002.1, read on the forward strand.
CCACTTGCGACAGCGGCGTCTGATAGAGCAGCACGCAGACCGATTCGGCGGTGCCGCGCCCTACCCGGCCGCGCAGCTGATGCAGTTGCGCCAGCCCGAAACGCTCGGCGTGTTCGATCACCATGAGCGAGGCGTTCGGCACGTCCACGCCCACTTCGATCACAGTGGTGGCGACCAGCAGGTCGACTTCGCCATCGCGGAAGGCCTGCATCACGGCGGCCTTTTCGGCTTGCGGCAGCCGGCCGTGCACCAGCCCGATGCGCAGGTCCGGCAGGTCGACCCGCATGCCTTCGTAGGTGTCCACGGCGGTCTGGAGTTCCAGGGCCTCGCTTTCCTCGACCAGCGGACAGACCCAGTAGGCCTGCTGCCCGCCGCGCGCGGCCTGGGCAATGTGGGCGATGACTTCCTCGCGCCTTGCGTCCGACACCAGCTTGGTCAGCACGGGACTGCGCCCCGGCGGCAGCTCGTCGATGACGGACACGTCCAGATCGGCGAAGAAGGTCATGGCCAGCGTGCGCGGGATCGGCGTCGCGCTCATGTTGAGCTGGTGCGGCACGTTGCGCCCGCGCACGGTTTCGCCCTTGCGCGTCAGCGCCAGGCGCTGTCCGACGCCGAAGCGGTGCTGCTCGTCCACGATGGACAAGCCCAGGCGGTGGAATTCGACGTGATCCTGGATCAGCGCCTGCGTGCCCACGACCAACTGCACGCTGCCGTCAGCGGCGGCGGCCGCCGCTTCACGGCGCGCCTTGGCGGACAGGCTGCCGCTCAGCCAGGCCACATTCACGCCCAATGGCTGCAGCCACGACACCAGTTTGCGGAAGTGTTGCTCGGCCAGAATTTCGGTGGGCGCCATCAGCGCCACCTGCGCGCCGCTGGCGATGGCCTGGGCGGCGGCGATGGCCGCCACGACCGTCTTGCCGCTGCCCACATCGCCCTGCAACAAGCGGTGCATGGGATACGGCTTGGCCAGATCGGCGGAGATTTCCTGAACCACGCGCTCCTGCGCGCCAGTCAGTTTGAACGGCAAGGTTTCGTACAGCCTGGCGACCAGGCCGCCGGCCTCGTTGCGCACGGGCAGCGACTCGGCTTCCTTTATCCGGCGCGCGGCCCGCGCGGCCGCCAGCGACAATTGCTGCGCGAGCAGTTCATCGAACTTGATGCGCCGCCAGGCGGGATGCACGCGGTCCAGCAAGGCCTGCTCGGACTCGCCCTGCGCAGGCGTATGCAGCGCGCGGATGGCTGGCTCGAACGGCGGCAGGTCATAGCGCGCCCGCGCCTCGTCGGGCAAGGTGTCGGACAGGTCGGCGCGGTCCAGCGCCTGCGCGATGGCGCGGCGCAACGTCAGTTGCGGCAGCCCTTCGGTACTGGGATAGACCGGCGTGAGCGCCGTGGGCAGCGGCGCATCGGCATTGGTCATGCGCGGATGCACCATCTCGCGCCCGAACAGGCCGCCGCGGACCTCGCCGCGCGCACGCAGGCGCTTGCCCACGGTCACTTGCTTCTGCTGGCTGGGGTAGAAGTTCAGCCAGCGCAATTGCAGTTCGCCGCTGTCGTCCGCCAGCGTGGCGGTCAGCTGGCGCCGGGGCCGGTAGAGGACCTCGGATTTGGTGATCTCGCCCTCGACCTGCCCGGGAAAACCGGGCCGCAGGGCGCTGATCGGCATGATGCGGGTTTCGTCCTCGTAGCGCAGCGGCAGGTGCAGCACGAAGTCCTCGGGCAGCACCAAGCCCAGGTTACGGAGCTTGCGCTCCGTATCCGTCATTGCCCGGCCGGCGCCTTTGTTGTCGGCGCCGGATCGCTTGGAAGCCGCGGCTGCGGCCGGCATGGAGAAACGAACCCCTGGATCGAAAAGTCCGGACGGGCCTTACAGGACCAGAATGGCTTCGACTTCGAACTGCGCGCCCTTGGGCAGGCTGGCCACGCCGATGGTCGAGCGCGCCGGGAACGGCTGGGGAATGATCTCGGCCATGATGGCGTTGGCGGCCGTGAACTTGCCCAGGTCGGTCAGGAACAGTGTCAGCTTGACCACATTGTCCAACGTGCCGCCGGCAGCCTTGATGACTTCCTGCATGTTGGCGAAAGCCTGACGCACCTGCGCATCGAAGTTCTCGGAGACCAGGTCGCCAGTGCCCGGCTCCAGGCCGATCTGGCCCGAGAGGTAGACAGTCTTGGTGCCGCTTACGGCAACCGCTTGCGAGTAAGGGCCTACCGCGGCGGGCGCGGTGTCGGTATGGATGATTTGCTTGCTCATGGGCGGAATCCTTCGAAAGTCGGATAGAAACTACAACTATCGAAGTTTATCCAGCAATAGACATTTGCGAAAGTGGCTGAATGCCCTAGGGTGGCTGCACGACGGAACCAGAAGTACTTGCCGCAGGGCCGGACAAGCCAAGCCCAGTGCAGCTTCGTTATAATCATCAAGCTATCCCGCAGCATTTCAAACGAGGCGTTTCCCTTGAAGAACACCAGCCTGCAAGCCAAGTTGGACTATTGGGCAAAGGTGCGCCGCTCCAACTACGCGGCCAGCATGCGCCTGGAAGGCTACCCGGCCACGCCCGCCGACGCCAAGCGCGAACTGCCCTCGCGCGAAACGGTGTTGCGCGCCTATCGCAAGCCCGCCTGACATTGGACAAGTACGGCACCGGACAGGATCCGTACTGCTACCCCGGCAGCTTCACGCTGCGCAACCGGCTGGACATCCGGGACGATGCGCTGCTCGCGCAGGCTGAGCAAGATCTTTCCGAGATCGCCGCCAGCCAGATCGATTTTTCCCTGCCTCCCTACGACCTCGCGTACCTGAAGCGACTCCATCGCACGCTCTTTCAGGATCTCTACGACTGGGCGGGCGAGTTGCGCACCATCGATATCTCAAAAGGCGGCACGCGCTTCTGCAATACAAGCAGGATCGAACCCGAGGCCGACAAGATTTTCGCGGCCCTGGCGCGGGCCAACTGGTTCAAGGAGCTGCCGCGCTCCGCGCTGATCGCCGAGGCAGCCGTCGCCTACGGCGACTTGAACATGATCCACCCCTTCCGTGAAGGCAACGGGCGCGCTCAACGTCTCCTGTTCGAACACCTCATCATCAATGCCGGCTACGAGATCAGTTGGTGGTCAGTGGAGCAACGGGAATGGGTCGACGCCAACGTCGCCGCCGTGATCTGCGACTACGCGCCGCTGGAGGCGGTGTTCCAACGCTGCGTCGGCCAGCCGATAGCCGGCTAATCCAAACCAGGCAATCCCGGGCTATCGATATCCCCCCGATGCTCCCGCAGCAGGTCATACAACGCCTGCGCTGCGACCGATAGCGTGCGGCCCTTGCGCCGCACCAGGTAGAGCGGACGGGTCAGGGCCTTGCCGGCCAGCGGCACGATGCGCAGGTCGGCGCCGCCGAAATGGAACAGCGTCATCGCCGGCACCACCGAGATGCCCAGCCCCGCGCGCACCAACCCCGTTGCCGTGGCCAGGTGCTCGACCTCGAACACCGGCGCCGGTGCGTCGGCCCCCAAGGCCGCGTCCAGATGCTTGCGCACGCTGCTGCCGCGCGCAAGCTGGATCATGGGATAGCGCAGGATGTCGCGCAGCCGGGCGCGGCCCGCGCCTGCCAGCGGATGATCGGCGCGACAGACCAGAAAATAACGGTCCGCATGCAGGAACTCGCTTTCCAGGTCGTTCATGTCCGGCCGTCGCGAGGCCACCGCAAAATCCACCTGCCCTGCCTGCACCAGGTCCAGGCAGGGATCCAGCAGGGCATCGCGCAGGTCCACCGTGATGCCTGGATAGGACTCGCGAAAACGCGCCAGCAGCCCCGGCAGCCAGCCGGCGGCAAGCGAGGGCAAAGCCGCGAGCGCCACCCGTCCGCGACGCCTGGCGGCGTGGTCGCGCAGATCCTCCATGACCAGGTCCATGTCGGCCAGCAGCCTGCGCGCCGTCGCGTCCAGCACTTGCCCCTCGACCGTCAGCTCCACATGGCGCGTGTTGCGGTCGAACAGGCGCATGCCCGCGCTGTCCTCCAGTTGGCGGATCAGGGCGCTGAAGGCCGGCTGCGTCAGGTGGCAGCGTTGGGCCGCCCGGGTGAAGTGTTTTTCGTCGGCCAGGGCCACGAACGCGCGCAATTGCCGGGTAGACAGATTCATGGCTTTTCTCTATGAATTGATCCGATCTTTCTATTTTACTGATGAGCCGAGCGTGCCTATAGTGGGCCTCAGACACCTAGACCCCTGCCCTGATTCCGTATGTCCCTAGCCCCCCTCCACATAGGCTGCGCCTCCGGGTTCTCCGGCGACCGCAGCGACGGCGCCGCCGCCGTCGTGCGCACGCTGATCGCCCGCGGCGGCGGCGTGCTGATTTACGAAACGCTGGCCGAGCGCACGCTGGCGCTGGCCCAGTTGGCCCGCAACGAAGACCCGGAGCGCGGCTACGAGCCCTTGCTGGACGAACTGGTCGGCCCGGTGCTGGCCGACTGTCTGCACCACGGGATCCGCATCGTCGGCAACTTCGGCGCGGCCAACCCTGCCGCCGCGGCCCGGCGCGTTGCCGCGCTGGCCCGGCAGCAAGGCCTGCCCGCGCCGCGCATCGCAGTGGTATATGGCGACGCGCTTTCCAGCGATGCGCAACGCGAACTGCTGCGCCAGCGCCTTGGCGGCGCGCTGGATGGGCGCGACGTGGTCAGTGCCACCGCCTACCTCGGCGCCGCCGAGATCGCAGAGGCGCTGCGGGCCGGCGCGCAGATAGTGGTCGCGGGCCGCGTGTCGGACCCATCGCTCACGCTGGGCCCGGCGCTGGCCCATTTCGGCTGGGCCATGGACGATTGGCAGCGCCTGGGCCGTGCCACCATGGCCGGCCATATGCTGGAGTGCGGCCTGCAGGTCAGCGGCGGCTACTTCTGCGTGCCCGGCTTGAAGGATGTGCCAGACGTGCACGCCGCCGGCTTTCCCATCGCCGAGATCGATGCGGATGGCGAATTCGTGATCGGCAAGGCCGACGGTACCGGCGGCATGGTCGATGCGCGCACCGTCAAAGAACAGCTGCTGTACGAAGTGCACGATCCCGCGCGCTACCTGACGCCGGACGTCGTCGCCGACCTGAGCCGCGCCGAGGTGGCCGAACTGGGCGGCGATCGGGTGGCGGTGCGCGGCATCACCGGCCACGCGCGTCCCGCCGAACTCAAGGTCAACGTCTGCTACCGCGGCGGCTGGCTGGCCGAAGCCGAGATCTCCTATGCCGGGGTGCAGGCCGAAGCACGCGCCCGTCTGGCCGCCGATATCGTGCGCAAGCGCCTGGACCCGGCTCTGCGCCTGCGCGCCGACCTCATCGGCGCCATCAGCATCCTGGGCGATGACGCCGGCAACATGCTGTCCGCCCTGCCCGACGGCCATGCGCGCGACGTGCGCCTGCGCGTCGCGGCCGAACACATGGACCGCAAGCTTGCCGAAAGCGTGCTGCGCGAAGTGACTGCCCTGTATACCTGCGGCCCGGCCGGCGGCGGCGGCGTGCGCACCGCGTTGCGCCCGCGCCTGAACATGCTGTCCTGCACCCTGCCGCGCGACGCCGTGCCCAGCGGCTGGACCTTCCTGGAGGAAGCCCCGCAATGAATCCGCCGCTGATCTCGGTCCCCCTGTACCGCCTGGCGCACAGCCGTTCCGGCGACAAGGGCGACATCTCCAACCTGAGCCTGATCGCCTGGGATCCGGAATGCTACGACGTGCTGGATGCACAGGTCACCGAGGCCCGCGTCGCCGACTGGTTCGCGTACCGCCGCCCCAGCCGCGTCACCCGCTACGCGCTGCCCACGCTGCATGCGATGAACTTTGTGCTTGAAGGCGTGCTGGACGGCGGCGTCAACGATGCCCTCAACCTGGACACGCACGGCAAGAGCCTCTCTTTCAGATTGCTGGACATGACGGTCGAAGTCAGCCCTGCGCTGGCCAGCCGTCTGCCCGACATACCCGGCGACCGTCCCGCGGACGCCTGATTTCGATTCCTATAAAAATCCACAGGAGACACACATGCGCATTGCTTCCAAAGGCCGGCTGGCCTTGCTGCTGGCCGCCGCCCTGCCCTTGAGCGCCATGGCCCAGTTCCCCGCCAAGCCCATCACCTTCATCGTGCCGTTCGCGGCCGGCAGCGCCACCGACCAGATCGGCCGCGCCATCGGCCAGGGTGTCACCGAACAGACCGGCCAGGCCGTGGTGATCGAGAACAAGCCGGGCGCCAGCGCGATGATAGGCGCCGCGGCCGGCGCCCGCGCGGCCCCCGACGGCTACACCGTGCTGATCACCACAAACACCACGCATGCCGCCAACGAGCACCTCTACAAGACGCTGACCTACGATCCGGTCAAGGACTACGCGCCGCTGACCCTGCTGGGCAAAGGCGGCCAGATCATGGTGGTCAATCCCAATTCGCCGGCCAAGACGGTGGGCGACTTCCTGGCCCAGGCCAAGCAAGCGCCCGGCAAGCTGAGCTTCGGCAGCGGCAGCTCCAGCAGCCGCATCGCCGGCGAACTGCTGCAACAGATGGCGGGCGTGCAACTGCTGCACGTGCCATATAAGAGCAATCCGCTGGCGGTCACGGACCTGCTGGGCGGCCAGATCGACATGATGATCACCGACACCGCCACCGGCCTGCCGCAAGTCAAGTCGGGCAAGCTGCGCGCGTTGGGCGTGACCGGCCAGGCGCGCTCGCCGCTGGCGCCGGACGTACCCACCATCGCCGAGGCTGGCGTGCCAGGCTATGAAATGGGCTACTGGTTTGCCGCGTATGCGCCCGCCGGCACGCCGCCTGATGTGGTCAAGCGCTTGAACGAATTGCTGGTCAAGGCCACTTCAAGCGCGCCTGCCAAGCAGTTCTATGCGCAAACGGGCACGGACGCGGCAAGCTCCACGCCGGCAGAACTGGCGCAGTTCCAGCAAGCCGAGTCGAAGAAGTGGGGCGAGATCATCAAGAAGGCCGGCATCCAGCCCGAGTAGACCGCCCCGGGGCGGTGGCGCGCCGCCCGTCAGAGCAGATCGCTGCTCGCCAGCATCGGCGTGCCTGCAATGCGCTGGCTGATCGCACGGCAGGCCTCCAGCAGCGGCGCCACATAGGCCGCTTCCGGATCTGGTTTCTGGCGGAATCGCAGCGTGCTCACGCTGATGGCCGCCACAGGCACGCCGTTCTGCCCGAAAATCGGCGCGCCGAAGCAATAAATGCCGGCCTCGTTCTCTTCATCATCCACGGCCCAGCCGCGCTGGCGCACCTGTTCGAGCTGCCGCCGCAGCGCGGCCGTATCCTTGACGGTATTGGGCGTATGGCAGGCGAACGGCTGCGGCAGCATGTCCAGCGCGGCCTGCAGAGCCGCCTCGTCCAACATCGCCAGATACGCCTTGCCCACCGCCGTCGAGTACATGGAGACGTTGGTGCCGATGCGCGAATTCATCTGCACCACGCTGGGGCTTTCCAGCTTCTCGATGTAGACCATGTGCTGGCCGTTGGGCACGGCCAGGTGCACGGTCTCGCCGGTGACGTCACGCAACTGCTTCAGGTTCTCGACGGCCGCCAGCCGCATTTCCGAGCGGCCCCAGCTGCGGCTGGCCAGCTGGATCAGGCGCGGCCCCAGGCTCAGCTTGCCGGTGACCGGATGTTCGGCCAGCAGGCGTTCGGCCACCAGCGCGGCCACCGTACGGTACACGGTCGGCCGCGGATAGCCGCTGCGCTTGCTGAGTTCGGCCACCGTCATGGATTCCGGCGTATCGGCCACGACTTGCAGCACATGCATGAACTTCGAGAAGGCGGCTGTGCCCGCCACCTGTGCGGCGGGAGGGTTGGCGACTTGCGGCAGTTCTGGCATGGCGGAAAACGTGGCGTTGGCGGTAACGAGGCCGCCCCTGCGGCGCGGCCCCGCCATTATCCCTGCAAACGCCTGCGCGCGTACACGGTGGCGGCCAACGCTCAAGCCACGAGGTAGCCGCCGTCCACGGGCAGGATCACGCCCGTCATGAACGAGGCCGCCGGCGTGCAAAGAAACGTCACGCCCTCGGCCACGTCTTCCGGCTTGCCCCAGCGCCCCAGCGGGGTACGCTGCAGAATCGGCCCCGAACGCTCGGGGTCGTCCTGCAAGGCGCGGGTCAGCGGCGTGGCGATCCAGCCCGGCGCGACGGCGTTGACGCGGATGCCGTCCGCCGCGTAGGCCAGCGCCAGCGACTTCGTCAGCTGCGCCACCCCGCCCTTGCTCGCCGCATACGCCGGCACCAGCGCCCCGCCGAAGAAACTGAGCATGGACGCGGTGTTCACGATGCAGCCGCCGCGCCGCGCAAGCTTCTCGCGCGCGGCGCCGCATACGCGCATGGTGCCGGTCAGGTTGATCGCCAGCACCTGTTCGAACACGGCGGGATCATGCTCCGCGCCGCGGCGGATGATGCCGGCGCAGTTGACCACGATGTCCAGCTCGTCCAACCCTTGCAGCAGGCGTTCGACGTCGCCCGCGTCGCTGACGTCGCCCAGGCGCACCTCGATACCCGGCGCCAGTTCGCCGGCGTCGGATTGCAACCCGGCAGCTATGGTCCGCGCGCCCAGCGACGCCAGCCGGTTGGCAACCGCCGCCCCGATGCCTTGCGTGGCGCCAGTCACCAGCGCCGTCTTGCCTGCAAACAGATCCGCTTGATACGTCATTGCCGTCCGCTCAGAAAGTGCCGGGATAGGCGCCGCCGTCAGCCAGCACGTTCTGGCCGGTGACGTAGCCCGCATGGACGCTGCACAGGAAAGCGCAGATGGCGCCGAACTCCTCGGCGTTGCCGAAGCGTCCTGCCGGTATCGCCGCCTGGCGTTGGGCGCGCACGGCTTGCGCGTCCTGGCCGGTCTTGGCCGCGGAAGCCGCCAGCGCCGAGCTCAGCCGGTCCGTGGCGAACGCGCCGGGCAGCAGGTTGTTGATCGTGACGCCGCGCGCCGCGATGTCGCTGCGCGCCACGCCCGCCACGAAACCGGTCAGGCCGCTGCGCGCGCCGTTGGACAGACCTAGGATGTCGATCGGCGCCTTGACCGCGCTGGACGTGATGTTGACGATGCGCCCGAAGCCGCGTTCAGCCATGCCGTCCACCGTGGCCTTGATCAACTCGATCGGCGTGAGCATGTTGGCGTCGACTGCATTCAACCACTGTTCCCTGCCCCAATCGCGGAAATCCCCGGGCGGCGGCCCGCCCGCGTTCGTGACCACGATGTCGTAGTCGCGATGCGCGGCGAACACGGCCTCGCGGCCCTGCGCGGTCGTAATGTCGGCCGCCACGGCCTTGACGAAAGACTTGTCGTCCGTCCGCGCCTGCAGCAGTTGCTGCCGCGCGGTCTCGAGAGCCTCTGCCCCGCGCGCCACGATCACCACGTTGACGCCTTCGCGCACCAGGGCCAGCGCGCAGCCGTAGCCCAGGCCTTTGCTTGCGCCGCCCACCAGCGCGGTCCTGCCGGTAATGCCCAGATCCATGTCCTGCTCCCTGTCGTTGCCTGCAGTCTATTGGCGCATGCCGAACTTTTCGATCAGCGCCTTGAACGTCGTATTGTCGCGCTCCATCAGCGCCGTGAACGTCTGTTGATCCGCGACCGCATAGCCCAGGTTCTGCTCCGCCATGAAGCGCTTCAGGCTGTTTTCGGCGGCTGCCTGCCGGAACGCGGCGCCCAGCACGTCCAGTACCGGCTGCGGCGTGCCCTTGGGCGCGGCGATGCCGCGCCAGGTGCCGATCGACAGATCGATGTTGCGCTCCTTCAGCGTGGGCACGTTCTCGAAACCGGGCACGCGCGCGTCGGCCATGACCGCCAGCGGCTTGAGCTTGCCGGCCTTGACGTACTGCATGACCTCTGCCGGGCTCACCGCCACCGCATCGATATGTCCGCCCAGCAAGGCCAGCACTGCCGGATTGCCGCCATTGAAGGGGATGTGGTTGAACTTGGCGCCCGTCTTGTCCTCCAGCGCGGCGGCTGCCAGATGCCAGATCGAGCCGATGCCCGCGTTCCCCACCTGCATGCTCTCAGGCTTGGCGCGGGCCGCCTCCAGGAACGCTTCGATGGTGTTGTACGGCGAATCGGCGGCCACCGTGATGGCCGAAGGATCGGCATTGAGCTGGATGATGGGCGTGAACTTCTCGTAGGTGGTCTTGGTCAGGCCCAGGTGGGGAATGATCACCATGTCGGCCGTCACCAGCGCCAGCTTGTAGCCGTCGGGCTTGGCGTTGGCCACTTCCGTCAGGCCGATCCCGCCCGCCGCGCCCGGCTTGTTCAGCACCACGATGGGCTGCGTCAGATGGGTGCGCGAGGCGTCGCCCATGGCCCGCGCCATGGCGTCCGTGCCGCCTCCCGCGGCAAACGGCACCACGATCTCGATGGCCCGGTTGGGGAAATTCTGCGCCAGCGCCACTGGCCCCGCGGCCAGCGCGGCGCTGCCCAGCAGCGCGGAAAGAATGCAGCGATTGAACGCACGACGTTTCATGGTGTCTCCGGATTATGTTTATGTGCTGCGGGTGGGAATGCGGAATTTCAGCGTATGAACTGCTTTACGTAGTCTTCGCCCAGGCCGACGTCCGCGAAGTGCTTGCGGCACATGTCGATCTTGGTGAACACGTCTTCGTAACCCATGCCCTTGCCCCAGGGGTCGGTGTAGTACATGACGCCGTTGACCTGGAAGTACGTGATCATTTCCTCGACGTCGGGCGGCACGTAGAGCGTGTGCGTCTCCCCTGGCGGCTCGAACACGTAGCTGCCTTCAGTCGCCTCCCAGTCGTGTTCCAGATAGCGCCAGCGGCCCTTCAGGACGAAGCCATGCACGGCCTGCGGATGGCGATGGCGGCTGAGCACGCCTGACTTGCGCACGCGCAGCAGGTTCATCCAGTAGCCCTGGCTGGCGTTCAGACAGAGCGGGCGGAACCAGACGTTCTCGGCCTGCGGTACCCACAGCCTCTCGTCGGTCGGGATCGCATGCGGAATCACGATCTCTGGCAGGGCCTCGGGCGGATTCGGGTACTGGTATGGGGTCAGGGGCTCGGTGTCACTCTGTTCCAATGGCATTTCTTTAATCCTTCCATATTATGGACAATATGTTTACTTTATGGACGAATTATAAGAACTGCCATGCCCGCGGCTACAGCGGGCTAACCCTTAGGGGCGCCGCAGCATCAGGCCGCGGCGCGCCAAAAAACAAAAAACCCATCGCATCGCTGCGATGGGTTTTTGGCTTGGCGCCGGCGCCGGGACTTATTTGTCCACGAATGCCCGCTCGACCACGTAGTCGCCCGGCTGGCCCACGCCCGGCGACACCGTGAAGCCGCGCTTGTCCAGCATGGCGCTGATATCGGCCAGCATATGCGGGCTGCCGCAGATCATGGCGCGATCGGTTTCCGGATTGATCTGCGGAATGCCGATGTCGGCGCACAGCTTGCCGTTTTCCATCAGCTCGGTGATGCGGCCTTGGTTGCGGAACGGTTCGCGCGTGACCGTCGGGTAGTACACGAGTTTGTCGCGCACGACGTCGCCAAAGAATTCGTTGTTCGGCAGTTCCTTTTCGATGAAGTCGGCGTAGGCCAGTTCGCTGACCCAACGCACGCCATGCACCAGGATGACCTTGTCGAAGCGTTCGTAGACGTCCGGATCCTTGATGATGCTCATGAACGGCGCCAGGCCCGTGCCCGTGCCGAACAGGAACAGGTGCTTGCCCGGCTTCAGGTCGTCCACGACCAGCGTGCCCACGGGCTTGCGGCTGACCAGGATGGTGTCGCCTTCTTTCAGATGCTGCAGGCGCGACGTGAGCGGGCCGTTCTGCACCTTGATGCTGAGGAACTCGAGGTTCTCTTCATAGTTGGCGCTGGCGATGCTGTAGGCTCGCAACAGAGGCTTGCCTTCAACTTCCAGTCCGATCATCACGAAGTGGCCATTGTGGAACCGCAAGGCCGAGTCACGCGTCGTGGTAAAGGAAAACAGGGTGTCGTTCCAGTGGTGCACGCTTAGTACGCGCTCAGTGTTGAAAGCAGCCATGTCGTATCAAATTAGGGGCGACCGCCCCGGGCCATGAGCCCGGCTTGTGCCGCTGGGTCATTCCGTGCCGCACAAAAGACGCGGCCGGCATTAGGGTTGACCCTATTCTACAGGGTCTTGATGATAACTGCTCTCATTATTCCGTAATACCCTTATGCCGTATTGATGGGGATCAAGCCTGAAGCCTGCCTGACTTACGACTAGTTGAACGCCGCTTTGCTTCCTGTTATCGTCGCGTTCTCATTTGATAATCATTTTCGTTAGCAGACTGTTTTGAGCAGCGGAAAGGCCTGAAGCCTCGGGAATTCCTCTGCAGCCCTAGCCGGAGCACCTCGTCATGACCAAGCGTCCCCAATTGAATTCGCTGCTGCGCGCCCTGGCGCTGGCCGGCGCCGCCGCCTTCACCGTGTCGGCCAACGCCGCCGAGGAAGTCAGCCTCTACACCACCCGGGAACCCAAGCTGATCCAGCCGCTGCTGGACGCCTTCACCAAGGAAAGCGGCATCAAGGTCAATACGGTCTTCGTCAAGGACGGCCTGCTGGAGCGCGTCAAGGCCGAAGGCGCCAAGTCGCCCGCCGACGTGCTGATGACCGTGGACATCGGCAACCTGCTGGATCTGGTCGACGGCGGCGTGACCCAGTCGATCAAGTCGCAAACGCTGGAATCCGTCATTCCCGCCAACCTGCGCGGCGCCGACGGCAAGTGGTACGCCCTGTCGCTGCGCGACCGCGTGCTGTACGTGGAAAAGGACCTGAAGCTGGAAGCCTTCCGCTACGAAGACCTGGCCGATCCGAAGTGGAAGGGCAAGGTCTGCATCCGTTCGGGCCAACACCCCTACAACACCGCGCTGGTCGCCTCCATGATCGCGCATGACGGCGCCGAAGCCACCGAAAAATGGCTGCGCGGCGTCAAGGCCAACCTGGCCCGCAAGGCTGCCGGCGGCGACCGCGACGTGGCCCGCGACATCCTGGGCGGCATCTGCGACATCGGCCTGGCCAATGCTTATTACGTCGGCCACATGAAGAACGCCGAACCCGGCACCGACGCCCGCAAGTGGGGCGACGCCATCAAGGTGATCCGCCCGACCTTCGCCAACGCCAAGAGCGGCGGCACGCACGTGAACGTCAGCGGCGCCGCCGTTGCCGCCCATGCGCCGAACAAGGCCAACGCGGTCAAGCTGTTGGACTTCCTGGTGTCCGAGCCCGCCCAGGCCCTGTACGCCCAGGCCAACTATGAATACCCCGTCCGCAAGGGCGTGAAGCTGGACCCCGTGATCGCCAGCTTTGGCGAACTGAAGGTGGACCCGCTGCCGCTGACCGAGATCGCCAAGCATCGCAAGCAAGCCAGCGAACTGGTGGACAAAGTCGGTTTCGACAACTGATAGGCCTGTGGACCGCCACGCCCGCCGGCTTGGCGAAACCATGCGGCAGTGACAAACGCGCGGGCTGCGCATAAGCTCACGCGTAGGGCCTGCTCCCTTCTTTTCGGGGGAGCAGGCCTTGCCATTGATGCAATCGACTTTGAAGCATGCACACAGATTCTTTGCCCCGGCCGCTGCGTCTGCGCTGGACTGAACGCGGGGCCGGCTGGCTGGCCGGCGCCGCCCTGATCGCGCTGGCCGTATTGGCGCCCGTCCTGACGCTGGGCTGGTGGGCGCTGGGCGGCGAACTCTCGCATTGGCAGCATCTGGCCAATTACGTATTGCCCCAGGCGCTGGCCAATACCGCCATGCTGCTGGCCGGCGTAGGCGTGCTGGTGACGCTGCTGGGTACCGGCGCGGCATGGCTGGTGACCGCTTACGACTTCCCTACGCGCCGCGTGCTGACCTGGGCGCTGCTGCTGCCGCTGGCGGTGCCGACCTACATCATCGCCTTCGCCTATCTGGACCTGCTGCATCCCATCGGTCCGATACAGTCGGCGATCCGCGCGCTGCTGGGCTATGACAGTCCGCGCCAGTTCCGCCTGCCGGATCTGCGCTCGATCTACGGCGCCATCTTCGTGCTGGGCTTTGTGCTCTATCCCTATGTGTACCTGAGCACCCGGGTCATGTTCATGACGCAGGCAGCCAGCCTGCTGGAAGCGGCCCGCACGCTGGGCGCCGGCCGCATCGCCGTGTTCTTCCGGGTCGCCCTGCCCCTGGCCCGGCCCGCCATCGTGGTGGGCGTGAGCCTGGCGTTGCTGGAAACGCTGAACGATATCGGCGCCTCCGAATTCCTGGGCGTGCAGACGCTGACCGTGTCGGTCTACACCACCTGGGTCACGCGTTCGGACCTGGCGGGCGCGGCGCAGATCGCGCTGACCATGCTGGTCATCGTGATCGGGCTGATCCTGCTGGAACGCCATGGCCGCAAGCGCCAGCGCTACGCCAACACGCAGCGCATGCGCCCGATGCAGCCGCGCCGCCTGCGCGGTCCGGCGGCGGCCGTTGCCGCGGCGCTGGGCTGGATACCGGTACTGATCGGATTTGTCGCGCCGGCGCTCTATCTGGTCGTGGAAACCTACAAGCGCCTGCATCTGGTTGGCGGCGTTTCCCACCAGCTGTTGAACGGCTTGAGCAACACCCTGATCGTCGCCTTCAGCGCCACCATCGTCACCCTGCTTTGCGGGCTGATCGTGGCCTGGGCCGGACGCACGCTGCGCGAAAGCTCGGGCTTCAACCCGGGCCGCGCCTGCGCGCGCATCGCCAGTCTGGGCTATGCCGTGCCCGGCACGGTGCTGGCCATCGGCCTGCTGACGCCCTTCGTCTGGATAGATACCGCGGTCGCCAAGGTCTTCGGCGGCACGGGCCTGTTCCTGATGGGCTCGATGGGCGCGCTGGTCTGCGCCTATGCGATCCGTTTCCTGGCGATTTCCACTGGCGCACTGGAAGCCGGCCTGGCCCGCATTCCGCCGTCGCTGGAGCAAGCCTCGCGCCTGCTGGGCGAAAGCTCGGCCGGCACCCTGCGCCGCGTACACCTGCCGCTCTTGCGCCCGGCGCTGGCCGCCAGCGCCCTGCTGGTGTTCGTGGACGCCATGAAGGAACTGCCCGCGACACTGCTGCTGCGGCCCATGAATTTCGACACGCTGGCAACCTGGCTATACGCCGAAGCGGCCCGCGGCACCTATGAAGAAGGCGCCGTCGCCGCGCTGGCCATCGTGCTGGCCGGCCTGTTCCCCGTCATCCTGCTGGCGCGCACCAATCTGAAAATGGGACATTGATCATCGTGCCCGATCTGTTAGAACTCGATCACCTTTCCCTCGCCTACGAGACCCCGGCGGGACTCAAGCCCGTGGTGCAGGACCTGACGCTGGGCCTGCCCGTGGGCCATATCGGTTGCCTGCTGGGCGAATCCGGCTGCGGCAAGACCACGGTGCTCCGAGCCATCGCCGGTTTTGAGCCAGTGCGGGCCGGGCGCATCCTGCTGGATGGCGCCGTCATTTCCTCGCCCACCGTGCAGGTGGCGCCCGAACATCGCCGGGTGGGCATGATGTTCCAGGACTACGCGCTGTTTCCGCACCTGACGGTGGCGCTGAACGTGGCCTTCGGCCTGCGCAAGATGGCGCGCCCGGAACGCGCGCGCCGCGTCGAAGAGATGCTGGAACTGGTGGGCCTGGCGCATGCCGCCAACAGCTATCCGCACGAGATCTCCGGCGGCCAGCAGCAGCGCGTGGCGCTGGCTCGCGCGCTGGCGCCCTCGCCCGACCTGCTGCTGCTGGACGAGCCGTTCTCGAACCTGGACGTGGACACGCGCGAACGCCTGGCCTTTGAAGTGCGCGACATCCTCAAGACCACCGGCCACACGGCCATCCTGGTCACGCACAACCAGGCCGAAGCCTTCGCCATCGCCGACCGCATCGGCGTCATGTCCAAGGGCAGCATCGCGCAGTGGGACACGCCCTACAACCTGCACCATCATCCCGCCAGCGACTTCGTGCGCGACTTCATCCGCCGCGAAGCGCTGGAAGAGCGGCGCGAGCAAGCCTACGCCCGCGGCCGCTGAAGTCGTCCCGGCCGCTCAGTCGGCCGACAGCTTCACTTTCTGCGACAAGGCCTTGAAGGCCTCGTGCTGGCTCTGGGTCAGGCGTTCCACTTCCTGCGGCGTGGAGCCGTAGGGCATGAAACCGGCCTGCTCCAGCTTGCCTTTCACTTCCGGCAAGGCCAGCGCCCATTGGAAGGCTTCGCTCAGCGCCTTGGTCGCTTCAGGCGACATCTTCGCAGGCCCATAGACCGCGAACCACGGATCGACCACGGCTGCTTCATAGCCCAGCTCGGCCAGCGTCGGCACGTCCGGCAAGGCGGGCGCCCGCTTGCTGCCCGTCACGGCCAGCGCATGCACTTTGCCCGCCTTGATGTGCGGCAGCGACGCCGGCAGATTGTCGAACATCACCGGCAAGTGCCCTCCCAGCAGGTCGTTCAGCCCCTGCGCGCTGCCCTTGTAAGGAATGTGCTGCATGCCGGCGCCGGTCAGCTGGTCGAACATCACGCCAGCCAGATGCATGGACGTGCCAGTGCCCGGCGTGCCGAACGAGGTGCCCGGATGCTGCTTGGCATAAGCGACCAGGTCCTTGACGCTGTCGACCTTCAGCGCAGGACCGACTTCCAGCACCACGGTGGAAGCGCCCAGCATGCTGACGCCCGTGAAATCCTTGGTGGGATCGAAAGGCATGGAGGGGTAGACGAAAGGATTCAGCGCGTTGGTGGAGATGGCGCCGAAGCCGATGGTGTAGCCGTCGGGCGCGGCCTTGGCCACGGCGTCCATGCCGATATTGCCACCCGCGCCGGGACGGTTTTCGACTATGACGGGCTGGCCCAATTTTTCCGCGACCTTCTGGCCCGCGGTGCGCGCCACCAGGTCGGTGGTGCCGCCTGCGGTGTAAGGCACGATGAAGGTGATGGGCTTGGCCGGATAGCCGGCAGCGAGCGCCGCCGAAGCGCCCTGGATCAGCGCCAGCGCGGCCAGGCCGCGCAGCGCGTTGAATGTGTAGCGATGCATGATGTCTCCATCCCGTTTTGTTGTGAGGGTCGGAGGCGCATCATACCGCCGGCCGCGTGGCGATTGCGTGCGGCCGGTTCGAGCGCTGACTCAGGCGCGCGGCTCGGGCAGCGGGATGTACTCGGTCTCGTCGCCCGGCACGATCTGGTCGAAGCGGCTGCGCTGCCAATCCTGCTTGGCCTGTTCGATGCGGTCCTTGCTGCTGGAGACGAAGTTCCACCACACGAAGCGCGGCCCGTCCAGCGGCTCTCCGCCGATCACCGCAAAGCGCGCCGCAGTCTTGGCGCGGATCTGCACGGGGCGGCCCGGCGCAAACACGACCAGGCGGCCGCTTTCGAACTCCTGCCCGTCGATCTCGACCGTGCCCTGCGCCAGATAGGCGGCGCGCTCTTCATGCTCGGCCGGCAGCACCGTGGTCGCGCCCGCCTGCAGTTGCAGATCGCCATAGAACAGCGGCGACAGCGTCTTCACCGAGGACGTCTTGCCGAACAACGAACCCGCCACCACCTGGGCGCGCACGCCCTCGCCTTCGATGACCGGTTGCGCGTCCAGGCCGTAGTGGGTGAAGCCCGGATCGGTTTCCTCGTGTTCCTTGGGCAGCCCCACCCAGATCTGCAGGCCACAGAGACGCTGCGCGGCCTGGCGGCTTTCGGGCGAGGAGCGTTCCGAATGCACGATGCCGCGGCCCGCCGTCATCCAGTTGACCTCGCCCGGCAAAATGGTCTGGGTGTGGCCCGCGCCATCGCGATGCACCATGGAGCCTTCGTAAAGATAGGTCACCGTGGACAGGCCGATATGCGGATGCGGGCGCACGTCTATGCCCGTACCGGCGGCAAACTCGACCGGACCCATGTGGTCCAGGAACACGAACGGCCCGACAGTGCGGCGCTGTGCGGACGGGATGGCGCGGCGCACGGAAAAGCCGCCCAGGTCGCTGGTGCGCGGCACGACGACGGCTTCAATCTGGCTTTCGCCGGCTTCGGACAAGGTGGACATATCGGACTCTCCGGGTTGTGGGGACTAGGACCATCTTAAGGCCTGCCGCCTGCATGGAAAAAACAGCGGCGGGCGGACTGATCCAGCCCGCCCGCCTTGACGCATCACGCCAGGTCGAACACCAGGACTTCGGCCTGCTTGCCGCCCGACAGCTCGACGCGAGGCTCGCCGGTGATGGCGAGCGCGTCGCCAGCCGACAGCTCAACGCCGTTGACTGTCAGGCTGCCGCGGGCCACGTGCACCCAGGCGCGGCGGCCGGCGGCCAGTTCCAGCGCGGCGGACTCGTCGCCGTCGAACAGCCCGCCATACAGGCGCGCATCCTGATGGATCTTCATCGAACCGTCAGCGCCATCCGGCGACACCAGCGCTTGCAGCCGGCCGCGCTTCTGCTCGTCGCTGAAGCTGCGCTCTTCGTACTCGGGCGCAATGCCAGTGACGTCGGGCTCGATCCAGATCTGCAGCATGTGCGTTTCGCGGTCCGCCAGCGGGTTGAACTCCGAGTGCATGACCCCGCGGCCGGCGCTCATGCGCTGCACGTTGCCGGGCTGGATGGTCGAGCCGCTGCCCATGCTGTCCTTGTGGGCGATCGCGCCGTCCAGCACGTAGGTGATGATTTCCATGTCGCGATGGCCATGCGTGCCGAAGCCGCGGCCGGCCGCGATGCGGTCGTCATTGATCACGCGCAGGGCGCCAAAGCCCATGTGGGCCGGGTCGTAGTAATTGGCGAAGGAAAACGTGTGGAACGAGTCCAGCCATCCGTGGTTGGCGTGACCCCGTTCAGCAGCGCGGCGAGTGGTAAGCATTGCGGACTCCTGTTTCAATAATGTGAATGGTTGTGCAGCCTGGCCTTCATTTCCCGAGAAGCCGCTGCACCACCGGCATGAGTGATATTGTGCGCGTGCAGCCCGGCCTGTTTGGCGCTATATTTTGACGAAACCATTCAAATTTTTTGAATATTTGTGCCAAGCCCCCGACCATGCAAGCCATCACCCCCGAACTTCTGATCCTGGTAGACGCCATCGCCCGCCACGGCAGCTTTGCCAAGGCCGCCCGCGAACTGGGCAAGGTGCCTTCGGCCGTCACCTACTCCATCCGCAAGCTGGAAGACGGCCTGGACGTGCTGTTGTTCGACCGATCCGGACACCGCGCGCTGCTGACGCCAGCGGGCGAAACGCTGCTGAAGGAGGGCCGCCACGTCTTGCAATCGCTGGACGACCTGGCCTGCCGCGTCAAGCGCATTGCCACGGGCTGGGAGGTGGAGTTGCGCATCGCGGTCAGCGCGGTGCTGCCGTGGCGGCCGCTGTACGACCTGATCGAGGAGTTCCAGGCGCTGGGTAGCGCCACCACGCTGCGCTTTTCCAGCGAGGTATTGAGCGGCAACTGGGACGCCCTGACCTCAGGACGGGCCGACCTGGTCATCGGCGCTGGCTCGGCGGGCGAGCCGACCGGCCCCTATCGCTCGCAAGCCATGGGCCAATCCCAATTCGGCTTCTGCGTGGCCTCGCACCATCCGCTTGCTTCGCTGCCGCAGCCCTTGAGCCGCGCCGACATCACGCGTTATTGCGCGGTGGTGGTGGCGGACACGTCGCGTAACCTGGCGCCGCAGACGCGCGGCATCCTGGCCGAACAGCCCACCCTGGTCATGCCTACCATGCAGGCCAAGATAGACGCCCAGGTGCGCGGCCTGGGCTGCGGCTACTTGCCGCTGACCCTGGCCGCGCCGTATCTGGCGCAAGGCTTGCTGGTGGTGTGCGAAACGGACGAAGGCATGTCCCTGACGGAACACCTGACGTACGCCTGGCGCTCGGAGCCGCCGGGCGAAGCCCTGAAATGGTGGCTGCAGAAGCTGAAATCGCCGCGCCTCTGCGAGAGCCTGTTGGGGATGGGATAAGGCGCGCGGCCGCGCGCCTTATTCGTCCTCGATGCCCAACTCGCGCAGCTTGCGCGTGATGGTGTTGCGGCCAATGCCCAGGCGGCTGGCGGCCTCGACCCGGCGGCCGCGGCTGGCATCCAGCGCGCTTTGCAGCAGGATCTTCTCGAACTGGCGCGTGAGCGTGGCCATGACCGCCGGTTCGCCACGTTCCAGCCGGTACTGCGCGTCGCGCAGCAGGGAGTCCTGCCAGTTGCGTGGAGAGCCCGCTTCCATGGGCGCCGAGGTCGGAACCACGGTGCCCACGCCGGCCATGGACACGGCCGGACGCAACGGCGCGGGACTCGGCTGCGGCTGGTGCTCCATGGCGCGGATTTCCGGCGGCAGGTCCGCCGGCTCGACCGTCTGGCCGGGCGCCATCACGGTCAGCCAATGGCAGAAGTTCTCCAGCTGGCGCACGTTGCCCGGAAAATCGAACTTGGACAGCACGGCAAGCGCCTCCGGCGTCAGGCGCTTGACCGGCACTCCCAGCGCACGGGCGCTGGCGGTCAGGAAGTGGCCGGCCAGCGCCGGAATGTCCTCCACCCGTTCGCGCAATGGCGGCAGGCGCAGACGGATCACGTTCAGGCGGTGGAACAAGTCCTCGCGGAACAGGCCCTGCTCCACGCGCTGTTCCAGCGGTTGATGGGTGGCGGCGACGATGCGTACGTCGACGCGCACCGGCTGCGCGCCGCCGACGCGGTAGAAGCTGCCTTCTGCCAGCACGCGCAACAGGCGCGTCTGCAACTCGATCGGCATGTCGCCGATTTCGTCCAGGAACAGCGTGCCGCCATGCGCTTCCTCGAAGCGGCCGCGACGCAGGTTGTTGGCGCCCGTGAACGCGCCACGTTCGTGGCCGAACAGCTCGGCCTCCAGCAGATCGCGCGGAATGGCCGCCGCGTTCAGCGCCACGAAGGGTCCGCCGGCGCGCACGCCATGGCCGTGCAAGGCGCGCGCCACGAGTTCCTTGCCGGTGCCGGATTCGCCGGTGATCAGCACGGTGACCTTGGACTGCGCCAGCCGGCCGATCGCGCGGAACACTTCCTGCATTGCGGTAGACGAGGACTGCGTCATCATCCAGCGCTCGTTGTTCTGCGCCGATTCGCCCTGCCCTTCGGGACTTTCAGGCTCGGCGGATTCCTGCATGGCGCGCTGGATCAGCGCCACCGCCTCGTTCACGTCGAACGGCTTGGCCAGGTAATCGAACGCCCCGCCCTGAAAGGCGGAAACGGTGCTGTCCAGGTCGGCGAACGCGGTCATGACGATGACCGGCAGGCCGGGGTTGCGTTCCTTCAGCTGGCGCAGCAGCTCCAGGCCGTTGCCGCCTGGCATGCGGATGTCGGACACCAGCGCGGCGGGCGCTTCGTGCGACAGCGCTTCCAGCACGTCGGCCGATTGCGAAAAACTGCGGGTGGGCACACCGGCACGCGCCAGGGCTTTTTCCAGGACCCAGCGGATGGCCTGGTCATCATCGACGATCCATACGGGTTTCATCAGTGTGCAGGCTCCATCGGTAGGACCAGGCGGAATTCGGTGCGGCCGGGCCGGGATTCAAATTCGATGATGCCGCCGTGCTGCTGCACGAAGTCCTGTGCCAGGCTCAAGCCCAGGCCGGTGCCTCCCGCCCGCGCCGTGACCAGCGGATGGAAGATGCGGTCGCGGATCTGATCCGGCACGCCGGGACCGTTGTCAGTGATGGACAGCACCAGCGCCAGACGATGCTGGCGGTGGGCCAGCATCACCTGCCGCGCGACGCGCGTGCGCAGCGTGACCACGCCGGGTTCGGTCTGCGGTCCCTGGGGCCGCGCCACCAGTTCCTGCGCGGCGTTGCGCGCCACATTCAGGACGGCCTGCATCAGACGGGCGGCATCGCCCTTCAGGTCCGGCACCGAGGCGTCGTAGTCGCGCAGCAGCGTGACGTCATTGCGGAATTCGGCCTGGATCAGCGCGCAGACGCGTTCGCAGATCTCATGGATGTTCACCGGCCGCGCGTTCAGCGGCACACGTTGCGGGCCGCTCAGGCGGTCCACCAGCGCCTGCAGGCGGTCGGCTTCGGAAATGATGACCTGGGTGTACTCGGCCAGTGCCGCGCTGGGCAGTTCGGCTTCGAGCAATTGCGCGGCGCCGCGCAGGCCGCCCAGGGGATTCTTGACTTCATGCGCCAGATTGCGCAGCAGTTCGCGGTGGGCTTCGATCTCGTCAACCAGGCGGTGGTTGCGGTCGGCCAGCACGCGCTGCTCGATCTCGCGGGTTTCTATCAGCACGGGCCAGCGCTGGCCCGTCAGTCCGACCGTCGTCACGGAAACTTCCACGGATTCCGCGGCGCGGCGCAACGAGGCCAGTTGCCTGACGTCGGCATAGCGCCCTGCGGCTGCGCGGTCGATGGAGGATTGGATGTTTTCCGGACTGTCGAACAGCGTGGCGGCGGATTGCCCGCCCAGTTGCTTGCGCGAGCGGCCGAACAGATCTTCAGCGGCCGCATTGGCGTATTCGATATGACCGCGCTCGTTGACCAGGAAAACGGACGTGGCTAGCAAATCGAGAGCTTCTACATTCATTTTCTACATACCCGAATGTGAGGGGACGGCGGAACGCGACGGCCGCGCCGGAAGCCGGCGCCCTGTCCACCAGGCGTAAGGCCTGGCGGACAGCACGTCGAACCGCGATCTGGCGGTGCGCGTGCTGCCGGCCCTGGTTTCTGCCTGCATCATCGCGCCACCTCCAGCTACTGCCTCAGGACATTAGAGGCTGTAGTACATGTCGAACTCGACCGGGTGCGGCGTCATGCGCAGACGGTTCACATCGGCCATCTTCAGGTCGATGTAGGCCGTGAGCATGTCGTTGCTGAACACGCCGCCGCGGGTCAGGAACTCGCGGTCGTTGTCCAGCGCTTCCAGAGCCTGTTCCAGCGAGGCGCAGACCGTCGGGATCTTGGCGTCTTCTTCCGGCGGCAGGTCGTACAGGTTCTTGTCGGCGGGATCGCCGGGGTGAATCTTGTTCTGCACGCCGTCCAGGCCGGCCATCATCAGGGCCGAGAAAGCCAGGTACGGGTTGGCCAGGGGGTCCGGGAAGCGCGCTTCGACGCGGCGGCCCTTCGGGTTGCCGACGTACGGAATACGGATCGAGGCCGAACGGTTGCGGGCCGAGTAAGCCAGCTTCACGGGCGCTTCGTAGTGCGGAACCAGGCGCTTGTACGAGTTGGTACCGGGGTTGGTGATGGCGTTCAGCGCGCGGGCGTGCTTGATGATGCCGCCGATGTAGTACAGCGCGAATTCCGACAGGCCGGCGTAGCCGTTGCCCGCGAACAGGTTCTGGCCGTCCTTCCAGATGGACTGGTGGACGTGCATGCCGGAGCCGTTGTCGCCGACGATGGGCTTGGGCATGAACGTGGCGGTCTTGCCGTAGGCGTGGGCCACGTTGTGGATCACGTACTTGACGATCTGCGTCCAGTCGGCGCGCTGCACCAGCGTGCTGAACTTGGTGCCGATTTCGAGCTGGCCGGCGCCGGCCACTTCATGGTGGTGCACTTCGACCGGCACGCCCATCTGTTCCATCAGCAGGCACATTTCCGAACGCATGTCCTGGAACGAGTCGACCGGGGGCACGGGGAAGTAGCCGCCCTTGACGGTGGGACGGTGGCCGGTGTTGCCGCCTTCGAATTCCAGGCCCGAGGACCAGGGGGCTTCTTCGGACTTGATCTTGACGAACGTGCCGGACATGTCGCTGTTCCAGGTCACGCCGTCGAAGACGAAGAATTCGGGTTCCGGACCAAAGTAGGCGGTGTCGCCCAGGCCGGAGGACTTGAGGTAGGCTTCGGCGCGCTTGGCCAGCGAGCGCGGGTCGCGGTCGTAGCCCTTCAGGTCGGAAGGTTCGACCACGTCGCACGACAGGATCATGGTCGGCTCTTCGCGGAACGGATCCAGGTTGGCGGTGGACAGGTCGGGGATGAGCAGCATGTCGGAGGCTTCGATGCCCTTCCAGCCCGGGATCGACGAACCGTCGAAGGCCTGCCCGCTTTCCAGCTTGTCTTCGTCGATCTGGCTGATCGGCACCGAAATGTGGTGCTCACGGCCAATCGTATCGGTAAAGCGGAAATCCACGAATTTGACTTCGTTGTCGGCGATCTGTTTCAGGACATCTTTCGGGCTTGCCATGTCATCTCCATTAGATAAAAAGGTCGAGGGCTTTGCCCGTCGACTGGCATAAAAGAGGGAAGCAATAAGCGTGCCAGGTTTCCTCTCCGGGATTCCCCGGGGAAATCGGCTCGATCATGGGAAAATGTAGCACCATCATGGTGCAAATAGTGGAGCATGATTGCCCCACTATGGTGCATGAACGCTACAGGAACATTTCCTGCAGGTCGTTGAGGAATCTCCAGCCCAATGGAGTCGCCCGCAGCCGGGTCGGATCGGCGTCCAACAGCCCGCGCTTGGAGGCCGCCTCCAATTGGTGCGCAATGGCGGCCAGCGACAGGCCGGTACGCTCGTTGAACGCGGTGGCGGCTACGCCCTCCTTCAGGCGCAGGGCGTTCAGCATGAACTCGAACGGCAGTTCGTCCGGCCCGACCTGGCGGCTTTCGGCGATGTGGCTGCCGTCGCGGGCCATGGCGGCCTGCATCCACGAGTCGGGCCCGCGCAGCCGCGCTTCGCGCACGATGCGGTCATGGAAGGACAGCTTGCCGTGCGCCCCCGGGCCCAGGCCCAGGTAATCGCCAAATTCCCAGTAATTCAGATTGTGCCGGCAGCGCGCGCCGGGCTTCGCGTAGGCGGAAACCTCATAGCGGGCAAGGCCGGCCGCCGCCAGCTCGGCCTCCACCGCGTCCTGCATGGCGGCGCTGGTGTCGTCGTCGGGCAGGTCCTGGGGGGGGAACTTGGCGAAGACGGTATTGGGCTCCATCGTCAGGTGATAGAGCGACAGGTGCTCGGTGCCAAAAGCCACGGCCTGCCGCAGATCGGCCACACAGGCCTCCAGGGTCTGGCCGGGCAAGGCGAACATCATGTCCAGGTTGACGCGCGAGACCGCACGCTGCGCCATCTCGATCGCCGCCCTCGCCTGCGCGCTGTCATGGATGCGGCCCAGCTTCTTCAGCTGCGCATCGTCGAAACTCTGGATCCCCAGCGAAAACCGCGTTACGCCGCTGGCGGCATAGTCGCGGAAACGCCCGGCCTCGGCCGTGCCGGGATTGGCTTCCATGGTGATTTCGGCGTCGGGCCACAGGTTCAGACAGGCGCGCAGCATCGCCAGCAGTTCGTCCAGTCCTTCGGACGACAGCAGGCTGGGCGTGCCTCCGCCGATGAAGACGGATACCACCTGCCGCCCCCAGATCGAAGGCAGCGCCTGCTCCAGATCGCTGCGCAGGGCATCCAGATAGGCGCGTTCCGGGATTTCGCCCGGCGCCGCGTGGGAATTGAAGTCGCAATAAGGACATTTGCGCACGCACCACGGCACGTGCACATAGACGGACAGCGGCGGCAGGCTGGTCAGCGTGGCGCCGGCCGGCAGCTTCAGGCGCGACGGTTGCGCGCCCATGTCGTTGCGGATGGGAATGATGATGGACATGCGTAATTCCTGAACCGGGCGCCGCGCGGCGCCCTAGTCAAGCCTGGCTCAGCTTGCTCAACAGTTCGCGCAGGGCGCGGGCGCGATGGCTCAGCCGGTTCTTTTCCTCGGGCTCCAGGGCGGCGGCGGTCAGGGCCTGGTCGGGCAGGTAGAAATGCGGATCGTAGCCAAAGCCGTTGGCGCCTTCGGGCTGGTCGATGATCTCGCCATGCCACAGGCCTTCGCCTATCAGCGGCCGCGGATCGTTCTCGGAACGCACCAGCGCCAGCACCGCCACGTACCAGGCGCTGCGGTCGGCCACGCCGGCCAGATTGCGCACCAGCAGTTCGTTATTGGCCTGATCGGATTTTTCGCCGCCCAGCATCTTGGCATAGCGCGCCGAATACACGCCAGGCGCGCCATCCAGCGCCGCGACGCACAGGCCGGAATCGTCGGCCAGGGCCGGCAGTCCCGTCAGGCGGCTGGCATGGCGGGCCTTGGCCAGCGCGTTCTCGACGAACGTCACGTGCGGCTCTTCGGCCTCGGGCACGCCCAGTTCGCCCTGGGGCACAAGCTCGATGCCCAGGGGCGCGAACAGCGCGGAAAACTCGCGCAGCTTGCCGGCATTGTTGGAGGCGAGCACCACGCGGCGCAGGGAATCGGGAATCTTGGGAGCAGTCATGGGGCAAATTGTATAGGGCGCGGGCCCTATCCGCCGCCTGCGGGCGGCATGCCCCCGCGAGGCGAAAGGATATACCTTGCGCCAGGGTTGACAGTGATACTGACCCTAATTGAATATGGCGCGCCTGCCATCGACGAAACAACGCGGACATATTTTGTTGTCAACATGATCAAACTTGTCACTGATAGTATCTGAACGCACCGGCGATGGACCCCATTCACGCTTTGCCCAGGCCGGTAGCGGCCCGCGCACCCTCATCCCCCCTGGACAGCGCGTCAGCGCACGTGAGCCTGGCTGGCATCCTGCGGGAACGGCTGCTGCGCCCACGCTTCCAGCCCGTGGTCGATCTTTCGCACAGCCGCATCTACGGCCATGAAAGCCTGATCCGCGGCCCCGCCGACACCGCCCTGCACTTTCCCGACGCCTTGTTCGCCGAGGCCCGCCGCCAGGGCCTGCATCCGCAGCTGGAGCTGGCGAGCTTCCGCGCCGGCGCACAGGGCTTTCACCAGCATGACGCCTCCGGCATGCTGTTCCTGAATCTGTCCGGTTCGGCGCTGCTGCACTACTGGACCCTGTGGGGCGAGGAAATGCCCGAGCGCCTGCTCAAGAATTGTTCGCTCGCGCCTTCCAGCATCATCGTCGAACTCACCGAGCAGGATCCGCTGTCCGAGCACATGGCCGAGCTGTCCAGCGCATTTGCCTGCCTGCGGGCGCATGGCATGCGTGTCGCGCTGGACGACTACGGCGTGGGCAACTCCAATCTGCAGCTCTGGGCCGAGATGCAGCCGGACCTGGTCAAGATCGACCGCTATTTCTTCGACGGCATCGGCCAGGACGAGCGCAAGCAGAACATGGTGCGCGCCATCCTCAAAGTGGCGCAGCACCTGGGCACCACCATCGTTGCCGAAGGCATCGAGACCGCCGAGGACCTGGCCGTGGTGCGCGAGCTGGACATCCGCTACGCGCAAGGCTGGCTGCTGGGCCGGCCGGAGGAAATGCTGCTGACCGAGCTGGCGCCGCCGCTGCGCGATTCGCTGCGCCAACGCGCGCCGGCCGCAACGCCCGCCCGCGGCGTCGGCGGCACGGCGGCCAGCCTGCGCGTCGAAGCGCCGGCGGTACGGCTGACCGGACACACCAATGACGACGTGCACCGGCTGTTCATCGAACACAAGGAAATGCACGCGGTGGCGGTGATCGACGACGACAACCGGCCGGTCGGCATCATCAACCGGCGCGATTTCTCGGAACATTACGCCCAGCGCTACACGCGCGAGCTGTTCGGGCGGGACGCCTGCTCCACCTTCATGAATGCCGAACCGGTGCTGGTGGACCTGAACGTATCCATCGACCAGTTGAGCCACGTGCTGATCTCGGAAGACCAGCGCTATCTGATGGACGGCCTGATCATCACGCGCGAAGGCCGCTACGACGGCCTGGCCACCGGCGAAACCTTGGTGCGCTCGGTCACCGAGATGCGCATCGAGGCGGCGCGCTACGCCAATCCGCTGACCTCGCTGCCTGGCAACATCCCCATCAGCCGCCACATCGCCACGCTGCTCGAAGACGCCGACGACTTCACCATCTGCTATGGCGACCTGAACAACTTCAAGCCCTTCAACGACGTCTATGGCTATTGGCGCGGCGACGACATGATCATGTTGACCGCCGAAGTCATCAAGCGCCACTGCGATCCGCAGCGCGACTTCGTCGGCCATGTGGGCGGCGATGACTTCGTGGTGCTGTTGCGCAGCCCCGACTGGATGGCGCGCGCCCAGCGCATCATCGCGGAATTCAACGACCGCGCCATGGACCTGTATGACGACGAGGGCCGCCGCAACGGCGGGATCGAGGCCGAGGACCGCTACGGCGTGCCGCGCTTCTTTCCCTTCGTGACGCTGGGCGTGGGCGCCCTCACCGTCACGCCATCACTATGCGAGCGCATCCGCCCTGAGGACATCGCGTCGGCCGCCGCTCACGTCAAGCACAAGGTCAAGCACGGGAACCTGTCGCTGGTGGCCGAGCGCTACACCGGCGGCATCCTGCCGCAGCTGGATAGCTGAACCCTGCCCGGCCGCGCCATCGGCCGGCTGGGCGATCTGGAACACCGCCACGGCCCGGCGCAGACCCTGCGCCTGGGCTTCCAGCGCGGCGGCAGCGGCCGCGGTCTGCTCCACCATGGCGGCATTCTCCTGCGTCGAGCGTTCGATGTCCGCCACCGCATGGTTCACCGAGGCGATGCCCGCCGCCTGCTCGGCCGTCGCGCTGGAAATCTCGGCCACAATCTGCGTGACCCGGTCCACCGATTGCATCATGTCGCGCATGGTGTCGCCGGCCACGCTGACCTGACGCACGCCCGCCTGCACGCGCGCCGCGGAGTCCTCGATCAGGCCCTTGATTTCCTTGGCGGCCTGCGCGCTGCGCTGGGCGAGCGAGCGCACCTCGCCCGCCACCACGGCAAAGCCCTTTCCCTGCTCTCCCGCGCGCGCCGCTTCCACCGCGGCATTGAGCGCCAGGATATTGGTCTGGAACGCGATGCTGTCGACCACGCCCACGATCTCGCCGATGCGGCGGGCGCTTTCGGCGATGCCCTGCATGCTCTGCACCACTTCCTCCACCGCCGCGCCGCCGCGCTGCGCCAGCTGGGTCGCGCCCAGCGCCTGGCGGCTGGCCAGGTCGGCGTTGCCGGCGGTCAGCTGCACCGTTTGCGCCAGCTGCATCATGTTGGCCGACGCTTCCTGCAGCGAGCCCGCCTGACGCGCGGTACGGTCCGACATGTCCGCCCCGCCCGCGGCGATCTCGCCGGAACCGGTATGGATTTCCTCGACGCCATGGCGCACCGAGGCCACTGCCGCCGACAGCCCTTTCTGCATGCGCCGCATGGCGCTGTACAGGACGCCGATCTCGTTGTCGCCGCGCATGGCGATCGCACCCGTGAGGTCGCCGTCGGCGATGCGGTCGAAATGCGCCCCTGCTTCATTCAGCGGCCGCAGGATGCTGCGGCGGAACGCCAGGCGGATCAGCACAGCCAACAGCAGCACCAGCGCCAGCACCCCGGCCGCCACCGCGATCACCCGCTGCAGCGTGAGGCTGGCGCTGGCCACGGCCGCCTGCCCCTGATCGCGGGCGTAGGTCTGGTAGGCGTCGGCCTGCTTGACGTAGGCAGCGCCGCTGGCCGGCAGCGCCTTGTCCACCAGGCGGTTCACCTCGATCCCGTTCCAGCCCTTGATCGCCGCATGCATGGGTGCCAGCGTCTTGTCCGCGAAGGCTGCGTAGGCCGCCAATACGCCATCGAACAACGGCGCGCCCTCGGCGCTGATGTCGGGATTGGCGCGCAAGCGTCCCAGGCTGTCCGCGGCCTGCTTGAGCAGCGCCTCGGCGTGCGCCAGCGACTCGTTGCGCGCCTCTTCCAGCCCGCCTTCCATCGCCGTCTTGGCATCCGTCAGCGCGGCCCGCGCCTGGAACAACCGGCTGGTCATGTCGGCCAGATCGCCTGCCCGTTCGATGCTGCCCCGGCCCAGCGCTTCTATGTCCGTCCGGTTTTCCCGCAGCACCGAGATTCCTGCCGCTGCCGCCAGCGCGAACAGCACCACGAACAACGCAAGAATGGCCGACAACGCCGTCGTGACCCTGATGTTTTTCCGCATATCAGTCCATACAAATCCTGCCGCCAGCGGCGGCGTTCGCATGGATTATGGACACCCAGTTTGGCAATTTCTTGACACAACCCCGGCGCCGGGATGACAAACTCCCGTCATGAAACCGAACCCCGTATTAAGCAATTGTGAATTGGCAGGGGCGGCGGCATGCGGCACATTCCACGGTGTACCGATCCATTACCCATACAGAAAACCGCATCATGACCAACGCCTCCCACGCCTATCAGGACATCCGCGAAGCCGTGCGCGATCTCTGCGCCCAGTTCCCCTCCGAATACTTCCGCAAGGTCGATGAAGAACGCGGCTATCCCGAAGCCTTCGTCCGCGCGCTGACCGAAGCCGGCTGGCTGGCCGCGCTGATCCCGCAGGAATACGGCGGCTCCGGCCTGGGCCTGACCGAAGCGTCTGTCATCATGGAAGAAATCAACCGCAGCGGCGGCAATTCCGGCGCCTGCCACGGCCAGATGTACAACATGGGCACGCTGCTGCGCCACGGCTCCGAAGCCCAGAAGCGCGAGTACCTGCCGCGCATCGCCGCCGGCGAACTGCGCCTGCAGTCCATGGGCGTCACCGAACCCACCACCGGCACCGACACGACCAAGATCAAGACCACCGCGGTCAAGCGCGGCGACCGCTACGTCATCAACGGCCAGAAGGTCTGGATCTCGCGCGTGCAGCACTCCGACCTGATGATCCTGCTGGCGCGCACCACGCCGCTGGACCAGGTCACGCGCAAGTCCGAAGGCATGTCCATCTTCCTGGTGGACCTGCATCATGCCGTCAAGCACGGCATGTCGATCCGCCCGATCCCCAACATGGTCAACCACGAGACCAACGAGCTGTTCTTCGACAACCTCGAAATCCCCGAGGAGAACCTGATCGGCGAGGAAGGAAAGGGCTTCAAGTACATCCTGGACGGCCTGAACGCCGAACGCACCCTGATCGCCGCCGAATGCATTGGCGACGGCTACTGGTTCGTGGACAAGGTCACCGCCTACGCCAAGGAGCGCATGGTGTTCGGCCGCCCCATCGGCCAGAACCAGGGCGTGCAGTTCCCCATCGCCCGCGCCCACATCAACGTCGAAGCGGCCAGCCTGATGCGCTACGAGGCCTGCCGCCTGTTCGACGCCCACGAGCCCTGCGGCGCACAAGCCAACATGGCCAAGCTGCTGGCTGCCGACGCGTCCTGGGAAGCCGCCAATGCCTGCCTGCAATTCCACGGCGGCTTCGGCTTCGCCACGGAATACGATGTGGAGCGCAAGTTCCGCGAAACCCGCCTGTATCAGGTCGCGCCGATCTCGACCAACCTGATCCTGTCCTACGTGGCCGAACACATCCTGGGCCTGCCCCGCTCCTTCTGACCGGACCCCGACATCAATGACCGCTGCCAAAGATATCCCGCACCTGAGCGCCGAACTCGCGGCCTTCGCCGCCAACCTGCGCTATGAAGACATCCCGGCGCCGGTGCTGCGCCGCGCCGAGGACCTGTTGCTGGACTGCCTGGCGTCCATTCTGGCGGGCGCTTCGGCGCGCGCGGTGCAGGCCATCGACCGCTACGCCGCCGCCATGGGTCCGGCCGACGGCCCCAGCGAAGTCCTGATCACCCGCCGCCGCACCACGCCGCTGTTCGCCGCCATGGTCAACGCGGCGGCCGCCCACGTGGTCGAGCAGGACGACGTGCACAACGGTTCCGTGTTCCACCCCGCCGCCGTGGTGTTCCCGCCTGCGCTGGCCGTGGCGCAAGCGCTGGGGCGCTCGGGCCGCGACCTGCTGGTCGCGTCTGTTGCGGGCTACGAAGTGGGAATCCGCGTCGGCGAATTCCTGGGCCGTTCGCACTACAAGATCTTCCACACCACCGGCACCGCAGGCACGCTGGCCGCCGCCGTCACCGCCGGCCGGCTGCTGAACCTGTCCCCCGAGGAAATGCTGCACGCGCTGGGCTCGGCCGGCACTCAGGCTGCGGGCCTCTGGGAGTTCCTGCGCGACGCCGCCGACTCCAAGCAACTGCACACCGCCAAGGCCGCGGCCGACGGCATCACCGCCGCCTATCTGGCGCGCGAAGGTTTCACCGGCGCGCGCCACATCCTGGAAGGTCCGCAGGGCATGGCGGCCGGCATGTCCACCGACGCCGACCCGAGCCGCCTGTGCGACCGCTTGGGCGAACGCTGGGCGCTGGCCGAGACCTCGTTCAAGTTCCACGCTTCCTGCCGCCACACCCACCCCGCTGCCGACGCGCTACAGCAAGCGCTGCGCGACAACAAGCTGACCGAAGCCGACATCGAGCGCGTCGTGGCCCACGTGCACCAGGGCGCCATCGACGTGCTGGGGCCGGTAGTCAATCCGCAGACCGTGCACCAGTCCAAGTTCTCGATGGGCACTGTCCTGGCCCTGATCGCCCGCCAGGGCCGCGCAGGCCTGGCGGAATTCGATGCCGGCCTGGACGATCCGGGCGTCGCCACGTTCCGCGGCAAGGTCGAAATGGAACTCGACCCGGAGGTCGACGGCGCCTACCCTCAGCGCTGGATCGGCAAGGTCACGGTCTACACC
The DNA here is from genome assembly GCF_902859735.1 of Achromobacter aegrifaciens. Lineage (GTDB taxonomy): Bacteria > Pseudomonadota > Gammaproteobacteria > Burkholderiales > Burkholderiaceae_B > Achromobacter > Achromobacter aegrifaciens. The sequence continues at coordinate 686,549 of NZ_CADIJY010000002.1, forward strand.
CGCGACGGCCGCAAGCTGCATGGCCGCGTGGATGAACCCAAGGGCGATCCGGGTAATACCCTGAGCCGGGCGGAAATCGAGGACAAGACGCTAAGCCTGGGCCGCTACGCGGACGCCGCTACCGAGCAAGAGCTGCGCGGGCTGATCGCCGCGATCTGGAATCTGGAAAAGGCGGAAAAAATGGGAATGCTGCTGGCGTCGAAGTAAAGCCTGCAGACGAATCTACGGGTTGGCCGCGGGGTGCGCGTCCAACCCGTTTCTTTTGGCGCCGATCAGGCCAGCGCCGCGCGCTGCGCCCGCACCAGGCCGGCGATGCCGTTTTCGGCCAACACCAGCATCGTGTCCAGTTCCGCGCGGGTGAAGGTGGCGCCCTCGCCCGTGCCCTGCACTTCCACGAATGCGCCGCTGCCGGTCATGATCACGTTTACGTCGGCGTCGCAGGCCGAGTCTTCCTCGTAATCCAGGTCCAGCACCGCGCGACCTTGTACCAAGCCGACCGACACCGCTGCCACCGCATCGCGGATCGGGTTCGCGGCGAGGTCGCCGCGCTGCATCAGCAACGCGACGGCGTCGGCCGCGGCCACCCAGGCGCCGGTAATGCTGGCGCAGCGCGTACCGCCGTCGGCCTGCAGCACGTCGCAGTCCAGGTGCAGCGTGCGTTCGCCCAGCGCCTTCATGTCGAACACGGCCCGCAGGCTGCGGCCGATCAGGCGCTGGATTTCCTGGGTGCGGCCGCTCTGCTTGCCGCGCGCGGCCTCGCGGTCGCCGCGCGTATGGGTGGCGCGCGGCAACATGCCGTATTCAGCCGTTACCCAGCCTTCCCCCTTGCCCTTCAGAAAAGGCGGTACCTTCTCAAGTACGCTGGCCGTGCACAGCACATGGGTGTTGCCGGCCTTCACCAGCACCGAACCTTCGGCGTAGCGCGTGAACCCGCGCTCCAGGCTGAACGGCCGCAGTTCGTCGACGGCGCGGCCCGAAGGACGGGCGATGGCGGGGGTAGTGGTCACAGGCAAACTCCAGACGTGGCTTAGATCCGCCGCATTGTACGGGGTGGCGCCGCAGGAAAACGCCGCTTGGAGTATCCTGCCGCGATATAACCGGTACAAATGAAAGGGTCCGCGCCGAAAAACCGGCTGGCGCGCACACCCGCCGGTTCCCAATAAAAAGCATTACCAGGACACGCACATCATGATTCGCAGCATGACCGCCTTCGGCAACGCCCGCGCAGATCTCGAGCAAGGCACGCTTGCGCTCGAATTCCGCAGCGTCAACAGCCGCTTCCTTGACCTCTACTTCCGCCTGCCCGACGAATTGCGCCACGTGGAAACGCCGCTGCGCGAATTGCTGACCGCCAATCTGGCGCGCGGCAAGGTCGAAATCCGCGTTTCCTACACGCGCAACGCCAGCACCGACCTGTCCAAGCTGGAACCGGCCTGGCTCGAAAGCCTGGCCGAACAGCTGCAGGCCGCGCGCCGCATCCTCCCCGACATCGCCGCCCCGCGCCTGGTGGAACTGTTCAACTGGCCGGGCCAGCGCGCCAACGACGCGCTCGACCCGCAAGTCTGGGGCGCCGCCTGCATGCAGGCCGCCCAGCAGGCCCTGACCCAGCTGCAGGAAGGCCGCGCGCGCGAAGGCGAACGCCTGGCCGGCATGATGCGCGAATGCGCCGACGGCGTCGCGCGCATCGTCGAGCTGGTGCAGGCGCACCTGCCCCAACTGCTGGCGGACCACCGCGACAAGCTGGCTTCCAAGCTGCGCGAAAGCGTGGAATCCGCCTTCCCCGGCGGCTTCACCCACATTTCCGGCGCGGAACTGTCCGAACGCCTGTCCCAGGAAGCCAACCTGTTCGCCCTGCGCATCGATGTGGCCGAAGAACTCTCCCGCCTGCGCTCGCACCTGGAAGAACTGCGCCACCTGCTGGGCGACGGCGGCGGCAAACCCGCCTCCGGCAAAAAGAACGCCGGCAGCGCGGGCAAGCGCCTGGACTTCCTGTTCCAGGAAATGAACCGCGAAGCCAACACCCTGGGCTCCAAGGCCGGCAGCATGGAAGTCACCCGCGCCGCCATGGACCTGAAGCTGCTGATCGAGCAGATGCGGGAACAGGCGCAGAACATCGAATAGCGGGATACGCGATGGCGCCTCTGAATGGGCGCCGGATCCTGGGTAAAAAAAAGCAGCCCTTACCTGCTGGATGGATGATCCAGTACGTAAGGGCTGCTTTTCGTCTGGTTTTAAGGGCTCGCCCGCCCCGCATTGGCCTGTAGCTGTTGATATACGTGCTTGCGTCCTGGCCTCGATGCCGGAAGTCTGACCTTGCCGAACTAATCCAATGGATTAGAATTAACTTTGCGACAAACCATGCATGGCATTGCGGAACTGCCCTCTTACATTCGTCTTGCCGACAGACTATTGCTGCCAAACGAGCGTCAAGACCTGATTGACTACCTGGCCGGGCATCCGAAGGCGGGAGACATCATGGAGGGCACCGGTGGAGTCCGCAAATTGCGCTGGCGTCGTAGCGGGCAAGGCAAGAGCGGCGGCGCGCGCATCATCTATTACTACCACGATGATCTTATGCCGCTATATTTGCTGACGCTTTTTGCGAAAAACGATAAAGCCAATCTGACTAAGGCCCAACGCAACGAGCTAGCCGGCATGGTGACTTTGCTGGTGAATATCTGGAAAGGACAAACAAGATCATGAGCACTGCATTCGACGGCATCAAGCAAGGCTTGCAAGAAGCGATTGCCCACGCGCAGGGAGATACACGCGGCGTTCGCCTGCATCGCCCCCGCGAGGTTGACGTCAAAGCCGTACGCGCCAAAGTCGGAATGACCCAGGAACAATTCGCAGCCCGATTCGGCTTTTCGACTGCCACGCTGCGACATTGGGAACGCGGTGATCGCTCACCGCGCGGCCCTGCCCTGGTACTACTTAACGTCATCGAACGGAACCCTGAGGCCGTCATCGAAGCGTTGGCTTGACCAGCCCTCACCTCGCCTCGCCCGCCGCAGGCTCCCCCCGCAGCGCTGAATCCAGATAAGCACTACGCGCCCGCGCATCCGGGAAATGCATGTCCCGGTAGTTCACGAAGCGCGAGCCGCGCGCCAGCCGGTAGCCGGCCCAGATCAGCAGGAACAGCGGAATCCCGATGTAGGTCGCGACCACGCCGCCCCAATCGATCTTGTCCTGCAGGAACGCCTGGTAGTTCTGCCCCAGGGTGATGATCAGGCAGAGCACGAAAGCGAAGATCGGCCCGAACGGGAAGAACGGCGACACATACGGCAGATCGGCCAGGTTATGGCCCTGCTTCACGTAGCCACGGCGGAACCGGTAGTGGCTGATGGCGATGCCCAGCCAGGCGATGAAGCCCGTCATCCCGGAGGTGTTCAGCAGCCAGATGTAGACGGCGTTGGGGCTGAAAATGAAGGTGAAAAAACACAGCGCCGCCACCACCGTCGTCGCCAGCAGCGCCCACAGCGGCACGCCGCTGCGCGAGATGCGGCCGAAGATGCGCGGCGCCTTGCCTTCGCGGGCCAGGCTGTAAAGCATGCGTGTAGCCGCGTACATGCCGGAATTGCCCGCCGACAATACCGACGTCAGCACCACCGCGTTCATGACCGAAGCCGCCCCCAGGAGGCCGGCCCGCTCGAAGATCAGCGCGAAGGGACTGACGCTGATGTCCTCGACCTCGTTGCGCAACAGGTGCGGGTCGGTATAGGGAATCAAGAGGCCGATGACCAGGATGGCCGCCACGTAGAACAGCAGGATGCGCCAGAAGACCTGGCGCACCGCGCGCGGCAGGTTGCGCGCCGGGTCCTTGGATTCGCCGGCGGCGATGCCGATGAGCTCGGTACCCTGGAACGAAAAGCCCACCACCATGGCCACGCCGATCAGCGCCGCGAAGCCGCCTGAGAACGGCGCATCGCCCACGGTCCAGTTGGCCAGGCCGCCCGTTTCTCCGCCCCGGATGATGCCCAGCAGCATCATCACGCCCATGGCCACGAACGCCAGCACCGCGATCACCTTGATCAGCGCGAACCAGAACTCTGCCTCGCCGAAGCCGCGCGCCGACATGGCGTTCAGGCCGAAGGTGATCGCCAGGAACAGGGCGCTCCAATAGAAACCCGGCACGTCGGGAAACCAGTAGGCCATGACCAGTTGCGCCGCCACCAGGTCCACCGCCACGGTCACCGCCCAGTTGTACCAATAGTTCCAGCCCAGGGCGAAGCCGAAGCCGTCCTCGACATAGCGCGCGCCGTAGGTGGAAAAGGAACCGGAAACCGGCATCGCGGCGGCCAGTTCGCCCAGGCTGGTCATCAGGAAATAGACCATGATGCCGATCAGCACGTAGCCCAGCAGCGCCCCGCCGGGGCCGGCCTTGGCGATGGTCGCGCCGGAAGCCACGAACAGGCCGGTGCCGATGGACCCGCCCACCGCAATCATGGTCAGGTGGCGCGCGGACAGCGTGCGGCGCAGTTCGGAAGGCGGGTTCGCCTTCGCCTCGCGCGTGCCGCCTGAGCGACGTTCATCGTGTTCCGATGGTGCCAAAATGCATTTCCTTCAGGTCATGAAGGCACCTGTGCGCAACGCCAGGTGCCTGGGAATTTCCAAGCAACCGGCGAGAATAGCGCAAGAGGCCCCATCCGGTGAAATCGGACGGCCTCGGGGACGGATCGACGAACCTATTGAAACGCCGTTTCCATGAAGGTGCGCAGCTTGCGCGAATGCAGGCGTTCCGGCGGCATGTCGCGCAGCCGCTCCAGGGCGCGGATGCCGATTTCCAGATGTTGATTCACCTGGCGGCGGTAGAAGGCGCTGGCCATGCCGGGCAGCTTCAGTTCGCCATGCAAAGGCTTGTCCGACACGCACAGCAAGGTGCCGTACGGCACGCGGAAGCGGAAGCCGTTGGCCGCGATGGTGGCGGATTCCATGTCCAGCGCAATCGCGCGGGACTGCGCAAAACGCTCCACCAGTTCCAGATGATCACGCAGTTCCCAATTGCGGTTGTCGATGGTGGCGACCGTGCCCGTGCGCATGATGCGCTTCAGATCCCAGCCCGACAGCCCGGCCACTTCTTCGACCGCCTGCTCCAGCGCCACCTGCACCTCGGCCAGCGCCGGCACCGGCACCCAGGTCGGCAGGTCGGCGTCCAGCACGTGGTCCTCGCGCACATAGCCATGAGCCAAGACGTAGTCGCCCAGGCGCTGCGAATCGCGCAGGCCCGCGCAGTGGCCCAGCATCAGCCAGGCGTGCGGGCGCAGTACGGCGATGTGGTCGGTAATGGTCTTGGCGTTGGACGGTCCCACGCCGATGTTCACCAGCGTGATGCCCGAATGGTCGCCGCGCACCAGGTGGTAGGCCGGCATCTGCGGCAGGCGGACCGCCTGGTCCTCGTCGCCCGGGCCGCTTTCGCCCCGCCGCGTGATGCGGTTGCCCGGCTCCACCAGCATTTCGTAGTCTTCGTTGCCGCTGGCCATGAGCGCGCGGGCGCGGGCGCAGAACTCGTCCACGTAGAACTGGTAGTTGGTGAACAGCACGAAATTCTGGAAATGCGCGGGCGCGGTCGAGGTGTAGTGCTGCAAGCGGTGCAGCGAATAGTCCACGCGCTGGGCCGTAAAAGGCGCCAGCGGCTTGGGCTCGCCCTCCTTGCCGCGCCAGGAACCGTTGACGATGGCATCGTCCGTCACCGCCAGGTCGGGCACGTCGAACAGGTCGCGCAGGGGCCGCTTGAGTGCCTCCAGATGCTCGCCCTCGACGTAGGCGCCCTCGGGGAAGGCGAAATGCAGCGGAATGGGCGAATCGGACTCGCCGACTTCGACCGCCACGCGGTGGTTCTGCAGCAGCTGGCTGACCTGCTCGATCAGGTAGTCGCGAAACAGCGCGGGCTGGGTGATGGTGGTCTGGTAAATGCCCGGTTCGGCGACGTGGCCGTAGGACAGCCGGGTATCGATCGGATCGTAGGTTTCCACCACGATACGGATGGCCGGGTAGTAGGCTCGGGCGCGCTCGCGGCCGTTGGTCGAGCCTTTCAGCACTTCACGGAAGGCGGCGCGCAGGAATGCGGTATTGCGCGCATAGATTTCGATCAGGCGCTCCACTGCCGCCACCGCATCCTGGAACGGCTCGAAGGGCAAGGCTTCTGGCCGGCTCATGGAAGACAAAGGGTGCACTGCGTTCATCATCGAGCTTTACTCCGCTTCTCATCTTATCTGTAACCGCGGCCGCTGCCGGCTTGCCGGGCCGCAGGGCCGATTGCGACGATTATGCCCGAGCCCGCGCCAGATGAAATGTCATATTCGACGGCCCGGGAAGCTGCGCGCGCCGTAACTTCCACCGACAAGAATGCTGCATTGCACTACAAATGTAATGAAACATTATTCCATTACAATCACATGGCAGTCCGGGGTTTTACGTCCCGGTGTTGCCCCCCTTTCCGCCGGCTTGCCTGTCCAGGCAAAGCCATGCCGCCCACTCCGATTCTTGAAGTGACGTAATGACGCCGCCCACGCGAAAAGCCCGAATTGCCCAACTACGCATTCCCGTATTCCTGTCAGCGCCCATCATCGCCCTGACCCTTTCCTGGATTCCCGACGCCGCCCAGGCGTCCGTCCGCTCCGAGCAGGCCCGCCCCTCGCTTACCGGCCTGCGCCTGGCCCAGGAACCCACCGTCCCCACCCTGCGCGACCGTGTCGTGCAAGCCGGCCTGGATGCCATCGGCACCCCCTATAGCTGGGGCGGCGACGATGCCGACGGTTTCGATTGCAGCGGACTGGTCCTGCACGTCTTCCGTGAAATCGCCGGCATGGAGCTGCCTCGCACGGCGCGCGCTCAACGCACCGCTGGCGAATCCGTCGCCAACAAGCAGGATCTGCGCCCCGGCGACCTGGTGTTCTTCGCCACGCGCGGCCGCGGCGTGACCTCGCACGTCGGCATCTACATCGGCCAGAACAAGTTTGTCCACGCTCCGCGCCGCGGCACCAAGGTGCGTGTGGACGAAATGAAGAATTCGTACTGGACCAAGCGCTACGTCGGCGCCCGGCGCTATCTGGATATGCAACCGGGCCAGATGCTGGCCCAGGCTTCCGCCCGCTGACGGAAAAAATCGGGGCGTCGCTGCCGACGCCCCTTGGGGGAGGCACCACAGCCTGCCGCGGCCAGTCCAGCAAGGACGCGCCGCCGCAGGCTTGCCGCGTTTCAGCCCCGGCCCACGAAGGGCATGTTGGTCGCCATGATGGTCATGAACTGCACGTTGGCCTCCAGCGGCAGGCGCGCCATGGCGGCCACCGCCTGCGCCACGTGCGCCACGTCCATGCGCGGCTCCACCTTGGTGCTGCCGTCCGCCTGCAGGATGCCTGCGGCCATGCGCTCGGTCATGTCGGTGGCGGCATTGCCGATGTCGATCTGGCCGCAAGCGATGTTGTAGGGCCGGCAATCCAGCGAAATGGACTTGGTCAGCCCGGTCACCGCGTGCTTGGTGGCGGTGTAGGCGATGGAGAACGGACGCGGCGCATGCGCCGAGATCGAACCGTTGTTGATGATGCGCCCGCCACGCGGATTCTGCGCCTTCATCACGCGAATGGCGGCTTGCGCGCACAGGAACATGCCGGTCAGGTTGGTGTCCACCACCTCGCGCCACAGCGATACGGGCAACTCCTCGATCGGCATCGCGGGCGCGCCGCGGCCGGCATTGTTGAACAGCACGTCCAGCCGGCCATATTCGCGCTGCGCCGCATCGAATAGTTCGCGCACGGCCTGCTCGTCGGATACATCCGTGGGCACCACCAGCGCCCTCACGCCGTCCTCGCCCGCCGCGGTGCGGGTGGCTTCCAGCGGTTCGCGGCGACGGCCGGCCAACACGACCCGATAGCCTTGCGCCAGGAATTCCAGCGCCACCGCGCGGCCTATGCCGGTACCGGCGCCGGTGACCAGCGCCACGCGCGGGTGTTCGATCTCGTTCGCTTGCATCGGATTCTCCTTGTTATCGATCGGCGGAATGCTACCCCAATCATTCTGGCCATGCTGCAAGCGAAGGTTCCAGCCGTGACACATTCGAACGCGTCACACGCAAGCAAAAATTACCCGGCATGGACAAGCTGCCAAATGCGCCGGAAGACCCGTTTTTCCTGCAGCGATCGCGACCGACGGATCTGCACCCGCTCAGCTATTCCACGCAGAAAAAATCCGCGCAACGCATGCCACAGGGTCGACAATCCCGTGTTGATCCGTCACAAGTCTTTATATAATTCCTGGAAATTAGCTTATTACCAAAAATCCAATAACACCCACGGAGCAGGTTCTATGACCCCACGGTCCCTACCCGCCGCACTGGTCCTGAGCGCGTTGTACGCCGCCTCGGCCGGTGCGCAAAGCGCGCCCGACGGCAAGCAGATCAGCACCCAGGGCGCCAACGGCGCGCCCGCCTGTATCACCTGCCACGGCGCCCGTGGCGAGGGCAATCCCGCCGCCGGCTTTCCGCAACTTGCCGGCATGGGCAGTGCGTACCTGGACGAACAGCTCGAAGCCATGGCCAATGGCTCGCGCGTCAGCCCGGTCATGGCCGCCACCGCCAAGGCGCTGGACCCGGCGCAGCGCAAGGCTGTGGCGCAGTACTACGCCGCGCTGCCTTCCGCGCTGGACATCGACAAACTGGCCGCCACCGCCATGCATCCGGCCAAGCCGGCGGACACCGGCGCCTGGCTGGCCACCCGCGGCGCCTGGGACAAGAACGTGCCCGCCTGCAACCAGTGCCACGGGCCGGGCGGCATCGGCGTCGGCGCGAATTTCCCCGCCTTGGCGGGCCAGCCCGCTGCCTACATCGCGGGCCAACTGCGCGCCTGGCAGCAAGGCCAGCGCCCTCCGGGTCCGCTGGGCCTGATGCCGGCCGTGGCCACGCGCCTGTCCAGCGCCGAGATCGACGCCGTCTCCGCCTACTATGCAGGCCTGCCCAAGGCCGCCGACCAGCTTGCCGCGCAAGCCAACACCGCCGCGGGAGCCCAGCAATGACCGCCACCAGCCTGCGCCTGCTGTCCGCCGCCTGCCTGTTCGCGTCCGCCGCCACGTTTGCGGCCGAACCCCGCCCGTCCTTCACACCATCGTCGGCCGCGTCCATCCCCGACAACGATTTCGGCAAAGCCGTGCGCGAAGGCGAACAGATCTTCCTGCACACCCCGCAGAACGCCGCCAAGTTTGTCGGCAACAACCTGAACTGCGTCAGCTGCCACCTGGACGCCGGCCGCCGGCCGGACTCAGCGCCTATGTGGGCTGCCTACGTGCTCTACCCCGCCTATCGCGCCAAGAACGGCCACGTCAACACCCTGGCCGAACGCCTGCAAGGGTGTTTCCGCTTCAGCATGAATGGCAAGGCGCCCGCCGCGGACGATCCCACCCTGACCGCGCTGCAGACCTATATGTTCTGGCTGGCCAGCAAGGCGCCCACCGGCGTGGTGCTGGAGGGCCAGGGCTACCGCAAGCTGCCCGCGCCAGCCAAGAAGGCCGACTACCTGCGCGGCAGCGAGGTCTATGCGCAATACTGCGCGGTCTGCCACGGGGCCGAGGGCCAAGGCCAGAAGAACGGCAAGCATTGGGTGTTCCCCGCCCTGTGGGGCGCGGACTCCTTCAACTGGGGCGCGGGCATGCACCAGATCGGCAATGCCGCCGGCTTCATCAAGGCCAACATGCCGCTCGGACAGGCCGGCATGCTGAGCGACCAGGAAGCCTGGGACGTCGCCTACTTCATGAATGCGCACGAGCGTCCGCAGGATCCGCGCTATACAGAGTCTGTCGCCGCAACCCGGGCCAAGTACCACGACTCCGACGACTCGCTTTACGGTATCGAGGTCAACGGCCATTTGCTGGGCAGCGACTCGCCGCCAGCCGGTGGCAAGCTGACCCAGGCCGCCGCCAAGGCGGGCGGCTGAGTCCGGCAGGCGCAGATCACGCGGCCGGCTTGCGGGTTCCCCACTGCCCGGCCGCGTGATTTGTTATTCTTCGTGTCTTAGCATCACACGCCTGCCACATTCATGTCCGCCAATCCCGGAAACGTCTTCATGGTCGTCGCGCCCAGCGGCGCCGGCAAGTCCAGCCTGGTCAAGGCCTTGCTCCAGCAAGACCCCTCCATCCTGCTCTCCATTTCCTGCACCACCCGCGCGCCCCGCCCCGGCGAGGAAGACGGCCGCGAATACCGCTTCGTATCCACGGACGAATTCAAGCTCCTGCGCGAGGGCAACAACCTGCTGGAATGGGCGGAAGTGCATGGCAACTTTTACGGCACGCCGCGAGACCGCATCGACGAAGCCACGCGCGCCGGCCGCGACGTGCTGCTAGAGATCGACTGGCAAGGCGCGCGCCAGGTGAAGCAGCGCTTCCCCGGCGCGATCGGCGTATTCGTGCTGCCGCCGTCCATCGATGAACTCGAAAGCCGGCTCAAGGCGCGCGGCCAGGACGCGCCCCAGGTGATCGCGCGCCGCCTGATGGCCGCGGGCGGCGAAATCGCCCACGCGCCTGAATGCGAATATGTTATTATTAATCAAGAATTTAGCGTGGCCTTGTCGGAATTGACTCAAATAGTCAGCGCCGCACGGCTGCGCTTTTCGTCTCAGGCCGCCCGCCACAGCCAGTTGTTCTCGCAGCTGGGCATCCCGGCCGAGCACTGAGCCGAACGCATTCTCCCTATCCTCCATCAGCACCAGGTGTCCTAATGGCTCGCATTACCGTCGAAGACTGTCTGAATCAAATCCCCAATCGTTTCAAGCTCACGCTGGCCGCGACCTACCGCGCCCGCGAGTTGGCGCAAGGCCATGCCCCGCGCCTGGACAGCAAAGACAAGCCCACGGTCACTGCCCTGCGCGAAATCGCGGGCGGCCTCACCGGCGTGGAAATGCTGCGTAAAGTACCCACCTGATAATCTCCGGGGGCGGCAAGCATGGCTTTTCCCGGGCTGAAGTACGCTTCATCAGGTCTGCTTGCCGCACTGCGTGCCGGCTCCCGTCTCGGGCGCCGCACCGGCAAGAAAGACAAGACTCCCCCCACGCCACCGTCCGTCGCCGCGCAAGAAGCGGCGGACGCGACCGCCTCGCCGGTCGCTTCGCTGGCGCCGCTGACCGAAATCATCGGCAGCTATCTCGACAAGAAAGACGTAGAGCGCGTGCGCGAAGCCTATCGCTTCGCGGACCAGGCGCATCTGGGCCAGTTCCGCGCCAGCGGTTCGCCCTACATCTCTCACCCCATCGCCGTCACCGAAATCTGCGCAGGCTGGAAGCTCGACGTCAACGCGTTGTCCGCCGCCCTGCTGCACGACGTGATGGAAGACCAGGGCATCGCCAAGCATGAGCTGGCCGAGAAATTCGGCCCTGAAGTCGCAGAACTGGTCGACGGCCTGTCCAAGCTGGATCGCCTGGACTTCGCCACCAAGGCCGAACAACAGGCCGAGAGCTTCCGCAAGATGCTGCTGGCGATGGCGCGCGACGTGCGCGTCATCCTCATCAAGCTGGCCGACCGCCTGCACAATATGCGCACGCTGGACGCGGTCAATCCGGAAAAGCGCCGCCGCATCGCGCGCGAAACACTGGACATCTACGCGCCTATCGCGCATCGCCTGGGCCTGAACCTGCTGTTCCGCGAACTGCAGGACCTGTGCTTTGCGGCCATGTACCCGAACCGCTATCAGGTGCTGTACAAGGCCGTGCTGGCCGCGCGCGGCAACCGCCGCGAGGTCATCACCAAGATCGCCGATTCGGTGCGGGCTTCGCTGCCCGCCGCCGGCATCGAAGCCGAGGTCACCGGCCGCGAGAAGACGCTCTACGGCATCTACCGCAAGATGGTCGACCAGAAGAAGTCGTTCTCCGACGTCCTGGACATCTACGGTTTCCGCGTCATCGTGCACACCCTGCCCGAGTGCTACCTGGCGCTGGGCACGCTGCATCAGCTCTACCGGCCCGTGCCCGGCAAGTTCAAGGACTACATCGCCATCCCCAAGGTGAACGGCTACCAGTCCCTGCACACGACCCTCGTCGGCCCCTACGGCACACCGGTAGAGTTCCAGTTCCGCACCCGCGACATGCATCACGTTGCGGAAGAAGGCGTGGCCTCGCACTGGCTCTACAAGGGCGCGGACCTGACCCTCAACGACCTGCAGAAGCGCACCCACCAGTGGCTGCAATCGCTGCTGGACATCCAGAGCCAGACCGGCGATTCCGGCGAATTCCTGGAGCACGTCAAGGTCGATCTATTCCCCGACGCGGTCTACGTGTTCACGCCGCGCGGCAAGATCATTTCGCTGCCCCGCGGCGCCACACCGGTGGACTTCGCCTACGCGATCCACACCGACATCGGCAACCAGGCGGTGGCCGCCAAGGTCAACGGCGAGTTCGTGCCGTTGCGCACCGAACTCAACAGCGGCGACACGGTGGAAATCGTCACCTCCCCCGCCTCCCGTCCGAACGCGCAATGGCTGAACTACGTGCGCACCGGCCGCGCGCGCTCTGAAATCCGCCACTACCTGCGCACCGTCAAGTACGAAGAATCGGTGGCCTTTGGCGAACGCCTGCTGGGCCAGGCGCTGCAAGAGCTGCACATGCCCCTGCCCGCCACCGACGACCCGGCGTGGCAGAAGCTGGCGCGCAGCACCGGCGCCAGCTCGCGCGAGGAAATCCTGGCCGACATCGGCCTGGGCAAGCGCCTGGCCGCCGTGGTGGCGCGCCGCTTCGCGCCCGAACACCAGTTGGTCGCAACCACGGCCGCTGCCGTGGACGAACTGACCTCGGCGCGCAGCGCCCCCATCCTGATCCAGGGCAATGAGGGCCAGGCGGTGCAATTGGCGCCTTGCTGCGGCCCGCTGCCGGGCGACCCCATCATCGCCGGCATGCGCATGGGACACGGACTGGTGGTGCACACCGCCGATTGCCCGGTGGCCATGCGCCAGCGCCTGCGCGAACCAGAACGCTGGATCAACGTCGCCTGGGACCCCAACAACACCGCCAAGCACCTGGCCACGCGCCTGGACATCGTCACGCGCAACGAACGCGGTGTGCTGGGCCGGCTGGCGGCGGAAGTCACGGCGGCCGACGCCAACATCGTGCACGTCACCATGCACGACGACGCGGTCGCCACGGTGTCGCTGCATCTGACGATCCAGGTCGACAGCCGCAAGCACCTGGCGCAGGTGATCCGCGCCATCCGGCACGTGCCGCAAGTGCAGAAGATCGTGCGCGTGAAGGGTTGAGCAGTTCTTCAGTGCAGGGCTGAATCGCCAGCCCTGCACTGCTCTGCTCAGGTCACGTGCTGCAGAAAATCCTTGAGCCGCTGACTGGGCGGATTGCTCAGCAATTCGCCAGGCGGCCCGTCATGCGCGATCTTGCCCGCGTCGATGAAGATCAGGCGGCTGCCCACCTTGCGCGCGAACTCCATCTCATGCGTGACCACGACCATGGTCATGCCCTCCTCGGCCAGGTCGCGCATGACTTTGAGCACCTCGTGGCGCAGCTCCGGATCCAGCGCCGACGTGGGCTCGTCGAACAGCATCAGCTTGGGCTTGATGGCCAGCGCCCGCGCAATCGCCACGCGCTGCTGCTGGCCGCCTGAAAGCTCGGACGGATAGTGGTCCATGCGCTCGGCCAGGCCGACCTTGGCCAGCAGGCTTTCGGCCAGCTCACGCGCCTCGGCGCGGCTTTGCCCACGGGTATGGATCGGGCCGAACATGACGTTTTCCAGCGCCGTCATCTGCGGGAACAGATTGAACTGCTGAAACACCATGCCCGCCTCGCGCCGGATTTCGCGCACTTGCGCGGCCCCGCCGTTCACGCTCAGTCCATCGACCAGCAAATCGCCATCGTTGATGGTTTCAAGCACGTTGATGCAACGCAGGAAGGTGGACTTGCCCGAACCCGAGGGCCCAACCACCACCACGACCTCGCCCGCGTCGATGTTCAGCGAGATCCCGTTGAGCACCACGGACTCGCCGAAAGTCTTGGTGACGTTGTGGAATTCAACCATGCTCATAGTATGCGCATCCTTCTTTCAATCAGATGCAGGCCCAACGCCATCAGGCCGGTCAGGATCAGGTAGACGATCGCCACCGCCGACCAGATCTCGACGGCGCGAAAGTTGCTGGCCATGATTTCCTGGCCCTGCCGGGTCAGTTCGGCCACGCCGATCACGATGAAGAGCGAAGAATCCTTCAGGCTGATGATGCACTGGTTGCCCAGCGGCGGAATCATGCGGCGGAACGCCACCGGCCCGATGATGTGGAAGAGGATCTTGTGGAACGGCAGCCCCATGGCTTGGCCGGCTTCCTTCAGGCCCTTGTGCACGGACAACAGCGCGCCGCGCACGATCTCGGAAATGTAGGCCCCGGAATTGATGATGAGCGTGACGATGGCCGCCCACTCCGCGTCCACCCGGATGTTCGCCAGCAGGGGCAAGGCGAAATAGATGAACATCACCTGCACCACGATCGGCGTGCCGCGGATGACCGCGACGTAGACCTGCGCGATGGCCGACAGGATGGGATGTCCGTAAGCCCTTGTCACGCCGGACAGCGCGCCCAGCAAAAAACCGCCGAACAAGCCCCAGAACGTGATCTTGATGGTCATCAGCGTACCCTCGAGCAGATTGGGTAGCGCGTCCCTGATTACAGTCCAGTCAAACTCCACGATATTCCCCCTATGGCGCGGCGCCGCGCCGTAGCGCGGCGGGAGCGGCGCGGGACCATACGCCCGACTGCGGCGTAGCTGCCGGCATCAGCCGGCGCAGGCCGATGCCGGGCGGTCCCGGAATGCAATGCGGACCCGGATGCTCAGGGCTTCTTGCCGAACCACTTGGTATAGATGGCGTCGTACTGGCCGTTGGCCTTCAGCGTGGCCAGCGCCTTGTTCACCTGCGGCACCAGATCGCTGCCCTTGGGGAAGGCGATGCCGTAGAAGTCGCCGCTCTTGACCGAGCCGACCACCTTCACGCGGCCCTTGCCGGCGGTGTTGGCGTAGTACTGGACATTGGGCGTGTCGTGCACCGCGGCGTCGACGCGGCCGGTAGCCAGTTCCAGATAGGCGTTGTCGATGTTCGGGAACAGCTTGAGCTTCGCATCCGGCACCTGCGCCTTCAGGAAGTCCACGGTGGCGGTGCCGGTCTTGACCGCGACGGTCTTGCCGGCCAGGGACTTGGCGTCCTTGATGTCCGTGTTCTTTTCGCCGACCAGGATCGCCAGGCCGCTTTCGTAGTAGGGATCGGAGAAGTCGATGACCTTCTTGCGGTCGTCGCGGATCGTGATGCCGGCCAGCGCCGCGTCGATGTTCTTGGTTTGCAGGCCCGGGATGATGCCCGCGAAGTCCATGGGCTGCAGCTTGTACTTGAGGTTGAGTTCCTTGGCGATGGCCGCCCACAGATCCACGTCGAAGCCCACGTAGGTATTACCCTGCTTGAACTCGAACGGCACGAAAGCGGTATCGGTGGCCACCACCAATTCCTTGCCTTGGGCATGCGCGCCTGAGACGGCACCGAACATGGCCACGGACAGGCCGACCAGTGCGGCGGCGACTTTGCGTTTGATCATGAAACTCTCCTCTTGGGGACCAGTCGGCACCCCGGGGTTGTTGTAGGGGCATGATTCCTGGGCTGCGCCGGGGTCTCCGGCACGGCTTACCGCCGATCTTAACGCATACGTCCCCACCCGGCAGCGGCCGGAAAATTTACAATCCGCATGACACCCGGAGGATTCCCATGGCCTACAAACATGTACGCATTGCCGGAAACCGGCGTCAGACGGGCCTCGCGCTGGGCAAGCTGGCGCGGCCCCTGATGGCGACCTACCTGGACCAAAGCCGCACCTGGGACGCGCTGCGGCCATGGCGCGGCCACGCCTTCCTCGACGAGCTGGCGCAACAGGCGCAAGCTGCGCTGCCAGCAATCTGGGAAGAACTGGAAGGCATGGCCGAGGGCCTGCACATGCCGATCGAGGACGTGCTGCTGTGGAACTGCCGCGGCGACCTGCTGCACAGCACCACCGACGGCTGCACGTCCGTCGCGCTGAAAGCGGCCGACGGCACGCGCTGGATCGCACACAACGAGGACGGCGATCCCTATCTGCGCGGGCGCTGCCATCTGGTCGACGTGGCGCTGGAAGACGCGCCCGGCTACCTCAGCTTCTACTATCCGGGCTCGCTGCCCGGCCATACCTTCGGCGCCAACCGCGCCGGACTGGTGCAGACCATCAACAACCTGCGCATCCGGCAGCGGCATCCCGGCGTGCCGCGCATGCTGATGGCGCGCGCGGTGCTGGATTGCACGACGCTGGACGAGGCGCTCGGCCTGTTGCGGCACCTACCGCACTCCGGCGGCTTTCACCACACCCTGGGCGCGGCCGGCGACGCCCGCCTGCTCAGCGCGGAAGTGGCGCCGGGCGAGGTTTCCATCCTGGAGATCGGCACGCGCTACGGCCATGCCAATCACATGGTGCATGCCGACATGGGCGGCATCGCGCAGATCGTCACCGACTCGTCGCGGGCGCGACAGAACCGCATCGAGGGCATCGTGGACGGCTGGTCCAGCGCGACCGCCAGCGCGGATCTGCTCGCCGCGCTGCACGACACCGAAGGCGAACTGCCTATCCTGCGGACCTCGCCGGATGATCCCGATGACGAGAACACGCTGGCGACGGCGGTCTTTGAAATTGGGGAAAGCGAAGTGACCTTGCGGGTGTATGACCGGAAGGCGAGAGCGGAGATCGTGCTGGATGTGATGTCAGATACGGAGTGAGATTGCCGCCTGACCCATCAACACAACGGCCGCGTCATCACTGACGCGGCCGTTGTCTTTCGGTGCAGACGGATTACACCGCCCCGTACCCGCCGCCTCCCGGGGTTTCGACGACGAAGATATCGCCCGGACGCAGCTGTGCGCTGTCTTGCGGACCCAGTTCCTGGACCGAACCGTCGGCGCGTTCGACCGAGTTGCGTCCCATGGCGCCGGGTTGCCCTCCCGCCAGGCCGAACGGCGCATACAGGCGGTTGTTCGACAGGATGGCGGCCGTCATGTCCTCCAGGAAACGGATGCGGCGCACACCGCCGTCACCGCCCGGGTAGCGGCCGGCGCCGCCCGAGCCCTTGCGGATTTCGTAGGATTCCAGACGCACCGGGAAACGGAACTCCAGCACTTCGGGGTCCGTCAGCCGCGAGTTGGTCATGTGCGCCTGCACCAGCGAGGTCCCGGCGAAACCTTCATCGCGAGGACCCGCCGCGTCGATGCGCACAGGGCCCGCGCCCGTGCCGCCCGAGATGGTCTCGTAGTACTGATGACGCGCGTTGCCGAACGTGAAGTTGTTCATCGTGCCCTGGCTTGCGGCCAGCACGCCCAGCGCGCCATACAACGCGTTGACGATGCACATGGACGTTTCCACGTTGCCCGCCACCACCGAGGCCGGCGGATTCGGACGCAGCATCGAGCCTTCCGGCAGGATGATGGACAGCGGCACGAGGCAGCCGTCGTTCAGCGGAATATCGTCATTGACCAAGGTGCGGAACACGTACAGCACCGCCGCAACGGCGATGGCGCCCGGAGCGTTGAAGTTGTTGTCCAGCTGGTTGGACGTGCCGGTGAAGTCCACCACGGCGCTGCGCGCCTCGGTGTCCACCTTAACGGCCACGCGGATCACCGCGCCGTTGTCCAGCGGGTACTCGTAGCTGCCGTCCTTCAGCACCGAGATCACGCGGCGCACCGCTTCCTCGGCGTTGTCCTGCACGTGCCCCATGTAGGCCCGGACCACGTCCAGGCCGAAGTGGTCGCACATGCGCAGCAGCTCCTGCACGCCCTTTTCATTGGCGGCGATCTGCGCGTGCATGTCGGCGATGTTCTGGTCCGGATTGCGGGCCGGCCAGCGGCCCGAGCCCAGGATGCCGCGCGCCGCGGCTTCGCGGAACTCGCCGTTCTTCACAAGCTGGAAGTTGGTGAAGAGCACGCCCTCGTCTTCCACCGTCTTGGAATCCGGCGGCATCGAACCCGGCGTGGTACCGCCAATGTCGGCATGGTGGCCGCGCGAACCAACGTAGAACAGGATCTCCCGCCCATCGCGGTCGAACACCGGGGTGATGACCGTGACGTCGGGCAAGTGCGTGCCGCCGTGGTACGGATCGTTCACCACGTAGGCGTCGCCAGGCTGCATGTTGCCGGCGTTGGCGTTCATGACCGTGCGCACGGACTCGCCCATGGACCCCAGATGCACCGGCATGTGCGGAGCATTGGCGATCAGGCGCGCCTGCGCATCGAAGATCGCGCAAGAGAAGTCCAGGCGTTCCTTGATGTTGACCGAGTACGCCGTGTTCTGCAGGCGGTAACCCATCTGCTCTGCGATCGACATGAAGAGGTTGTTGAAGACCTCCAGCATGACCGGATCGGCCTGCGTGCCGATGGCGCGGCGCTCCGGACGCGCTTCCACGCGGCGGATCACGAAGTGGTCCTGCGCCGTGAGTTCCGCCTGCCAGCCGGCCTCGACCACCGTGGTCTGGTTGGGTTCGGAAATGATGGCGGGTCCCGCCACCACGTCGCCGCCCGCCATGTCCTCGCGCACGTACAAGGGCGTGTCGCGCCAGGCGCCGCCGCTGTACATGCTGACGACGCGGCTGGGAGCCAGCGCGCCGTCGCGCACGCGCGCCGCGGACGCGTCGCCGACGCGCTCGCCGCCGCCCGTGGCTTCGACCGAGATGGTTTCCACCACCAGTTCGCGGTTGGGCATCAGGAAGGAATAGCGCAGGCGGTAGGCCGCTTCGAATTCCTTGCGCGCCTGTTCCAGGTCCGTGTACGCCACTTCCAGCGAGGTATCGGTGCCGCGGTACTTCAGATGCAGGCGGCGCTGCACGCTGATGTCGCTTTCCGCCACGTGCTGGCGGCGCAGTTCGCCGACCGCCTGGCCGGCCAGCTCGTCGAATTCGCCCTTCAATGCCAGCATCAGTTCGGCATCGAGAACCTTCTCGACCGTCTTCTGGCGCATGTCGGTCTGGTCGGCCAGGCCCATGCCGTAGGCCGACAGCACGCCGCCCAGCGGGTGCGCGAACACCGTGGTCATGCCCAGCGCGTCGGCGACCAGGCAGGCATGCTGGCCGCCCGCGCCGCCGAACACCGTCAGCGCGTACTCGGTCACGTCGTGGCCGCGCTGGACCGAGATGCGCTTGATGGCCTCGGCCATGTTGCCCACGGCGATTTCCAGGAAGCCTTCGGCCAGCTGTTCGGGACTCATTTCGCGGCCAGTGGCGGCGCGCACTTCGTCGGACATGGCCGTAAAGCGCGCCACGACCGCATCGCGGTCCAGAGGTTCATTGGCCTCGGGGCCGAAGACCTTGGGGAAAAAGTCGGGCTGGATCTTGCCCAGGAGGACGTTGCAGTCCGTCACCGCCAGCGGGCCGCCGCGGCGGTAGCAGGCGGGACCCGGGTTGGCGCCGGCTGAATCCGGACCCACGCGCAGACGCGCGCCGTCGAAATGCAGGATCGAGCCGCCGCCCGCCGCCACGGTGTGGATGCTCATCATGGGCGCGCGCATGCGCACGCCGGCCACCTGGGTCTCGAATTCACGTTCGAATTCGCCGGCGTAATGCGACACGTCGGTGGAAGTGCCGCCCATGTCGAAGCCGATGACCTTGGGAAAGCCCGCGATCTCGCTGGTGCGCACCATGCCGACGATGCCGCCGGCGGGACCCGACAGAATGGCGTCCTTGCCGCGGAAGCGATGCGCGTCCGTCAGGCCGCCGCTCGATTGCATGAACATGAGGCGGATGCCCGGCAGTTCGCCGGCCACCTGGTCCACATAGCGCTTCAGGATGGGCGACAGATACGCGTCCACCACCGTGGTGTCGCCGCGCGACACGAACTTGATCAGCGGGCTGACCTCGTGCGAGGCCGACACCTGCGGGAAGCCCACTTCACGCGCGATGCGGGCCGCGATGCGTTCGTGCTCGGGCGCATGCCAGGCGTGCATGAAGACGATGGCCACGGCGCGGATGCCGCTGTCGTAGGCGGCCTGCATGGCTGTGCGCAGCGCTTCCTGATCCAGTTCGCGGATCACCTCGCCGTCGGCGGCCACGCGCTCATCCGCTTCCACCACGGACTCGTAGAGCATCTCGGGCAGGACGACATTTCGGTCGAACAGGCGCGGACGGTTCTGGTAGGCAATGCGCAGACCGTCGCGGAACCCCTTCGTCGTGACCAGCAAGGTGCGCTCGCCCTTGCGTTCCAGCAAGGCGTTGGTGGCCACCGTGGTGCCCATCTTCACGCACTCGACCTGGTCGGCGGGCACGGGCTGGCCGGGCGCGATACCCAGCAACTTGCGGATGCCGGCCACGGCTGCGTCGCGGTACTGCTCGGGGTTTTCCGAGAGCATCTTGGCCGTGGTGGTCGTGCCGTCGGGGCGACGCGCCACGATGTCGGTAAAGGTACCCCCACGGTCAATCCAGAATTGCCACTTCATAGCTGTCCTTGCAAACAAAGGGTCGCCGCGGCGCCTGCGGCCGCGCACGGGTAAACGGAATCAGAGAGAGGTCGCCGCGCGGGCCGCCTGGTCGTACAGGCCGGACAACGCGCGCAGCGTATGCGCCAGCTGGCGGCTGAAGTCCAGCCCGCCCCCGCCCGGCGCGTCCAGGCCGGCGGTCAGGCATTGCTCGCGGACCTCGGCATAGCGCTTGAGTATGGCCGCGCCTTCCGGGGTCACGCTGTAGAACACTTCCTTGCTGCTGCGCTCGCCCTTGACCACGCCCAGGCGGTCGAGTTTCTTCAGCGCGTAGCTGACGATGTGCGTGTCCTCGACATTCAGCGTGAAGCAGATGTCGGCCAGTTTCTTGGGGCGCTCGCGGTGATAGACATGATGAAAGACCATCACGTCGGTGGGCGTCAGGTCGGGCAGCCCGGCCGCCGCCATGCAGCGCACGGTCCAGCGGTCGAAGGCGTGGCTGGCGATCATCAGACCGAATTCCACTTCGGAAAGGTCGGGCGCGCTGCCGCCGGCCAAATGGGCCGACGATGCAATCAAAGTGGGGGGCATGGAAGACGCAAGCCGAGTTTATCTGAACGAAATACTAATAATTTATCTATATTTCATCAATAAAAAATACGAACAAGACGCCGGAAATCCCCTCTTTCAAGGGAATACCCCTACAGGACTACAGCCGAAACAGGCCGTCTTAAGGCGCCGACCAGCCCATGGGCAGGTTCGCTCGGATCAACCACCCCGCGATGGAAATCCGCGGCGCGATATCGGGCATGGGGTCGCCGGGACCGAACCAGCGCGCATCGGCGATCTCGTCTTCCTGCACGCGTATGTCGCCGGACACGTAGTCCGCTGTGAACGCGACCATGAGCGAATGCGGGAACGGCCAGGACTGGCTGCCGAAATACTGCAGGTTGCCGACCTTCAGGCCGACTTCCTCGTGGACCTCGCGGTGGATGGTCTGCTCGATGCTTTCGCCGG
The DNA here is from genome assembly GCF_902859735.1 of Achromobacter aegrifaciens. GTDB lineage: Bacteria > Pseudomonadota > Gammaproteobacteria > Burkholderiales > Burkholderiaceae_B > Achromobacter > Achromobacter aegrifaciens. The sequence goes on from NZ_CADIJY010000002.1 coordinate 707,991, forward strand.
GTTCGACGAAGCCGGCCAGCGCGGTATAGCGCGAGGTCGCGGTGGTGGTATGGCGTGCCAGCAGGATGCTGTCGCCCTTGCGGATCAGCACCATCATGGCGGGCGAAATGCGCGGATAGGCCGAAAAACCGCAGGACGGGCAACGCAGACAGAATTCGGTGGGCACCCGCTCCGCCGGCGTACCGCAGACGCCGCAGAACCGGTGCGTGCGCGCCCATTCGGCGATCTGGTAGGCGCGTCCGGCCAGCGCCATGCGCTCGTCATCCAGCACGCCAAAGAGCGAACGCAGCTTCCTGAACGCATAGCCTTGCGGCGGCTCCACGCCCGGATCCACGTGCACGGTGCGGTACGGCGAACCGGGCAGCGTCCAGATCGGCTGCAGGGCCGTGGCCGCCACGCCTATCCGTACACACAATGCAGTGTCCGGCAGGACGGCCGAAGTCTCTTCCACCAACAACTCATCACGACGAAAAACGAAGTTCACACATGCCTCGGCATCACGCTTTCGATAGCGCAATGTTAGAAGAAAAACGGCTGCCGCAATGCGTTTGCGCAAAGATTGAACCCTCAATGATCGGCAGTGCGCACGCCTGTTAGGAATAACCCGTAAAGACGCGATTTCGCGCGCCCCGCCGCCGCATAGCAACATAGAATGGCACGGCTTTTCAGCTGCGCGTCATCGCCGCGGCGCTCTCTTTTTCGCAATGCCTATCGGGCACAACCCGGCTTCACCATTCGCAAAGAAGGACCCACCCATGCACAAGAAAATCTCCCTGCTCGCCGGCAGCATCGTCCTGGCGTTCAGCGCAGGCGCACAGGCCCAAACCAAATGGGATCTGCCCACGGCCTACCCGGCCAGCAACTTCCACGTCGAGAACCTGACCACCTTCGTCAAGGACGTGGACACGCTGTCCGAGGGCAAGCTGAAGATCACGCTGCACAACAACGCCTCGCTGTACAAGGCGCCCGAGATCAAGCGCGCCGTGCAAGGCAACCAGGCGCAGATCGGCGAGATCCTGCTGACCAACTTTGCGAACGAAGACCCGATCTACGAACTGGACGGCCTGCCCTTCCTGGCCACCGGCTATGACGCGTCGTTCAAGCTCTACCAGGCGCAGAAGCCCTTCCTCGAAAAGAAGCTGAACGCGCACGGCATGACGCTGCTGTACGCGGTGGCCTGGCCGCCCCAGGGCATCTTCGCCAACAAGGACATCAAGCAGATCAGCGACATGAAGGGCCTGAAGTGGCGCGCCTACAGCCCGGTGACGGCCAAGATCGCCGAACTGGTCGGCGCGCAGCCCGTCACGGTGCAGCAGGCTGAATTGGCCCAGGCCATGGCCACCGGCGTGATCGATTCTTACATGTCCTCGGCGTCGACCGGCTACGACACCAAGACCTACGAGTACATCAAGAAGTTCTACGACACCCAGGCCTGGCTGCCGAAGAACGCCATCATCGTCAACAAGAAGGCGTTCGACGCGCTCGACCCCGCGGCCCAAGCCGCCTTGAAGAAGGCTGGCGCGCAAGCCGAGGAACGCGGCTGGAAGCTGTCGCAGGAAAAGAACAAGTGGTATCAGGCGGAACTGGCCAAGAACGGCATGGAAACCATCCAGCCCACGGTTGAGCTGAAGGAAGGCCTGTCCGTGATCGGCAAGCGCATGCTGGACGACTGGCTGAAGAAGGCTGGCGCCGACGGCCAGGCCATGATCGACGCCTACAAGAAGCAGTGATATTTCCATGCGCCGCTTTCTAGATGGTCTTTACGGCGCGGCCGGCCTGCTGGCCGGCCTGTGCACGATCGGCGTCCTGGTGTCGGTGCTGGCCGCGATCATCGCGCGCCAGCTCAGCATGAACATACCCGGCACGGACGCCTATGCCGGGTATTTCATGGCCGCCGCCGGGTTTCTCGCCCTTGCCAGTACGTTCAAGCACGGCGAACACATCCGCGTGACGCTGCTGCTCAATTCGCTCAAGCCCGCCGCAGGCCGCAAGCTGGATATCTTCGCCCTGGCGGTCGGCTGCCTGCTGGCGTCCGCCTTCGCGTTCTTCAGCATCAAGCTGACCTACGACTCCTGGCAGTTCAACGACATCTCCACGTCCAACGACGCCACGCCGCTCTGGATCCCCCAGCTCAGCATGGCCGTGGGCACGGTGCTGTTCCTGGTCGCCCTGATCGACGAGCTGATCCGACGCTCACGCGGCCTGGCCGCCGCCACTTCGCAGCAAACCCATGAATGAACTACTCGTCATAACCCTATTGGTCGTCTCGATCTTCGCGCTGCTGGGCTGCGGGGTCTGGGTCGGCCTGACCCTGGCGGGCACCGCCTGGATCGGCATGGAGATCTTCTCCAGCCGGCCCGCGGGCGATGCCATGGCCGTCACCATCTGGGGCGCGTCGTCCAGCTGGACCCTGACCGCCCTGCCGCTGTTTCTGTGGATGGGCGAAATCCTGTTCCGCACTCGGCTGTCGGAAGACCTGTTCAAGGGCCTCGCCCCCTGGCTCAACCGCCTGCCCGGGCGGCTGCTGCACACCAATGTGATCGGCTGCGCCATCTTCGCGGCGGTCTCGGGCTCGTCCGCGGCGACCTGCGCCACGGTCGGCAAGATGACCATCCCGGAACTGACGCGCCGCGGCTACCCCGAGGACAAGATCCTGGGCACGCTGTCGGGCGCCGGCACGCTGGGCCTGCTGATCCCGCCTTCCATCATCATGATCGTGTACGGCGTGGCGGCGGACGTGTCCATCGCAAAGCTGTTCATCGCGGGCATCGTGCCGGGAATCTTGCTGGCCTTGCTGTTCATGGGCTACATCGCCTGGTGGGCGATCCGCAATCCCGGCCAGGTTCCGGCGGCCGACCCCGGCCTGACGTTGCTGGAGAAGCTGTCGCGCTCGCGCCATCTGATCCCCGTGATGCTCCTGATCGGCGCGGTGCTGGGCTCCATCTATACCGGCATCGCCACCGCCACGGAAGCGGCGGCCGTCGGCGTGGTGGGCGCGCTGATCCTCTCGGCGCTGCAGGGATCGCTGAACCGCTCCACCTTCATGCAGTCGCTGCTGGGCGCCACCCGGCTGTACTGCATGATTGCGCTGATCCTGGCGGGCGCGCAGTTCCTGACGCTGGCCATGGGCTATATCGGCCTGCCGCGCGCGCTGGCCGAATGGATCGGAGGCCTGGGCCTGTCGCAGTTCGGGCTGATCATGGCCTTGATGGTGTTCTTCATCGTCCTGGGCTGCTTCCTGGACGGCATCTCCATCGTCGTGCTGACCATGGGCGTGCTGCTGCCCACGGTGCAGGCCGCCGGCATCGACCTGATCTGGTTCGGCATCTTCATCGTGTTCGTTGTAGAAATGGCACAGATCACGCCGCCGGTCGGGTTCAACCTGTTCGTGCTTTCCGGCATGAGCGGCAGGGAGCTGCCCTACATCGCGCGCGCCTCGCTGCCTATGTTCTTCCTGATGATCCTGGCCGTGCTGCTGCTCTATGCCGTGCCTGGCATAGCGACATGGCTGCCGCTGCACATGACGCTGTAGGACGACGTCACCCTGAAAACCCCGTTTCTGAAACGGGGTTTTTTTTCGCCAGGGCTGGCGCCCTACCCGCTCCCCCTGTTTTGCCGTCCTGTAAACCAGGGAAAACTCCAAAAAACAACAGGTGTTGTTCGTGCCCCAGTTTTTCTAGAATTCCCTGGCGCTGCTACGTTGCAACATTACAGCGTATATGTGCATATGCGGCCATCGCCCGGACCCGCGCTTACCGTAAGCGTCGGTGCGACGGCCCAGCGCCTGACGATCCGCCAGGCGCAAACAGCCGGGCCAAAAGCCCGGCGCCACTAAAAAATAGCGCTACCCAGGAGGAGCCCCCAGCATGAAACGCATTACCCTATCCCTCGCCCTTGCAAGCCTGGGCCTGGCCGCCGGCGCGGCCCAAGCCGAAACCAGCGTCACCCTGTACGGCATCGCCGACGTCAGCATCCGCTACCTGAGCACCAGCGCCGGCAGCGTCGGCCAAGACGGCAGCCGCGTGTCGATGGAGAACGGCGCCATCTCCAACAGCCGTTGGGGCCTGCGCGGCTCCGAAGACCTGGGCGACGGCAACCGCGCCTTCTTCCGCCTGGAAAACGGCTTCAACATGCAGAACGGCCGCGGCTCGGATCCGTCCAAGACGTTCAGCCGCCTGGCCTACATCGGCCTGGACGGCGGCAGCATCGGCGCGCTGACCCTGGGTCTGCAGAACACCCCGATGTTCGACCTGCTGGCTGACTACTTCGACCCGCTGACCGTGGGCAACTACGACCAGAACGCCTGGCTGCCCGCCGCCATGTCGCGCGTGCGCACCAACAACATGACCAAGTACTCCAACACCATCGGAGACCTGGCTTTCGTGCTGTCCTGGGCCAACGGCGACGACTACAACGACCATAAGGCCGGCCAGCAGTACGGCGCCAGCCTGCGCTACACGGTCGGCAAGCTGGGCCTGGGCGCTGCCTATCAGCAGACCTACGACGGCACGGATTCCGATCTGCGCCAGCGCGTCTGGAACCTGAACGCCTCCTACCAGTTCGAAGCCGCCAAGGTCTTCGCCGGCTACTACAACGGCCGCGACGAAACCGGCTGGGTCAACGCCGTCATGGGCGGCGAACAGGCGCCCGGCCTGAATCGCAAGGACAACGGCTACTTCGCCGGCGTCACCTGGCAGGCCACGCCGCGCTGGGCCATCACCGGCGCCGCCTACTACGACCAGAGCAAGAACGTGGTCGAAGATGGCGACAAGGGCAAGCGCTACGCGCTGGTCGCCGTGGCCGAGTACTCGCTGTCCAAGCGCTCGCAGATCTACGGCACCGTCGACTGGAACAAGGTCAACGATGCCGCCAGCGGCGAAATCGCCGGCAAGACCAGCCAGCTCGGCGCCGCAGTGGGCTTCCGCCACATCTTCTGATGGCAGTCCGCGCCGGATGCCATGTGCGTCCGGCGCGGTTTCGTCACGCCCCCATCCTCACATCCCCAGATACGCCTTGCGCACCTCGTCCGAGGCTGCCAGTTCCGCCGCTTCGCCCGACAGCGCCACCCTGCCGCTCTGCATCACGTAGGCGCGCGCCGCGACTTCCAGCGCCTGGGCCATGTTCTGCTCCACCAGCAAGACCGACAGGCCGTCGTCGCGGTTCAAGGCGGCCAACGCGTCGAATACCTGTTCCACCAGCAGGGGCGACAGGCCCAGGCTGGGCTCGTCTATCAGGAGCAGGCGCGGCCCGCTCATCAGCGCGCGGCCGATAGCCAGCATCTGCCGCTCGCCGCCCGACATGGTTCCGGCCAGCTGCGTGCGACGCTCCTTCAGGCGCGGGAACAAGGCATAGACCCGCTCCAGGCGTTCCCCGTACACGCGCTCATCGCGCACCGTATAGGCGCCCAGGCGCAGGTTCTGTTCCACGGGTTGGCGCGCGAAGACGCGGGCGCCTTCGGGGATCATGGAAATGCCCTGGGTCACCAGCCTGTCCGGCGGGGTGCCAGTGATGTCCCGGCCTTCGAAAACTACCCGGCCGCTCTTGGGCTTGACCGACCCGACGATCGCCATCAGGGTGCTGGATTTGCCCGCGCCGTTGGCGCCCAGCAGCGCAGCGATTTCGCCCGGCCTGACCTCCAGCGACAAGCCGCGCACCGCCTGCACGCCGCCGTAGGCCACGCTCAGGTCTTCCACTTTCAGCATCGCATCAGGCACGGTGCTTTCTCCCCAGATAGGCTTCGATCACAGCCGGGTCGCGCACGATTTCCTGCGGCGCGCCCTCGGCGATCATCTGGCCGAAGTTCAGCACCAGCACCCGCTGCGCCAGCCGCATGACCACCTCCAGCACATGCTCCACGATGATGAGCGTGACGCCCGACGCGTGGATGCCTCGCAGGATCTCGGACAGGGCGATGGCCTCGGCCGGATTCAGGCCGCCCGCCACTTCGTCCAGCAGCAGCATGCGCGGCTCGGTGGCCAGCGCCCGGGCCAGCTCGACCCGCTTCTGTCCCGCCACATTGAGTTCGGACGCCCTCACGTCGGCGCGCTCGGCCAGGCCCACCAGTTCCAGCACACGGGCCGATTCGCGGCGCGCGTCCTGCAGGCGCGGATGGCGCAACAGCGCGCCGACCATGGCGTTTTCCAACACCGTCATCTGTCCGAAGCTGCGCGGGATCTGATAAGTGCGCACCAGGCCCATGGCGGCCACCTGTTCGGGCCGCCGGCCTATCATCGACTGGCCGTCGAAGGTCACCGAGCCTGAGGTGGGCTCGTGGTGCCCCACCAGGCCGTTGAACAAGGTGCTCTTGCCCGCCCCGTTCGGGCCGATGATGGCGACGATCTCGCCCGCCTCGACCGACAGCGAGATGTCCTTGTTCGCGACCAGGCCGCCGAATTGCTTGGTCAGGTTCTTAACGTCCAGCAGAGCCACGGCGCCTCCTCAGTGTGACCAGCCCGCCCGGCAGGAACATGGTGACCAACAAAATAGCCAGGCCGAAAACCAGCAGGTCCAGGCCCATGCCCGAACTGCCCCACAGCACGCGCGTGCCCTCGGATAGCGGCAGCAACACGGCCGCGCCCAGCCACGGGCCGATCAGCGTGCCGACCCCGCCCAGGATGGTCACCAGCACGACCTGCACCGACATCGTCAGGTTGAACATGGATTCCGGATCGATGAAGCCCACGTACATGGCGAAGAAGCCGCCCCATACGCCGGTCATGCCCGCCGACATCACGAAAGCCAGCATCTTGTAGCGGTCCGCAGGCACGCCCAGGCTGCGCGAGGCCGCCTCGTCGCCGTTGATGGCGCGCCAATAGAAGCCGGTCTTGGAATGCACCAGGAAGAACGTGGCGCAGAAGGTCAGGAAGGCCAGGCCCACCGCGATCCAGTAGTACGGCACCTTGCTGCGGAACAGCAACATCCAGGCGGCGTCGCCGATGGGCGCCTCCAGGCCGACCGCGCCGCCCGCCCATTCCCAGTTGATCATCAGCAGCAGGCCGATCTGCAGCAGCGCGATGGTGGCCATGGCGAAGTAGTGGCCGGACAGCCGCAGCGTAGGTCCGCCCACCAGCCAGGCCAGTCCGGCGCTGATCACCCCGCCTAGCGGGATGCCCAAGAGCGGCGTGAGCTTCAGATGGTGCAGGAGCAGCAAGGTGGTGTAACCCCCTACTCCCACGAACACGCTATGGCCAAACGAGATCCGCCCCAGGAAGCCGCCCACGAGGTTCCAGCACGCGCCCAGCGCGCCGAACATGATGGCCAGCAGCAGCACCTGCAGGGTGAAGGCGTCCTTTACCGCCAGCGGCACCAGGGCCATCAGGATGGCGGCCACGGCCGCGGCCAGGACCGGCCATTTGGGCACGCCGGCGGACGGGGTATCGATGTTGTCTGTCTTGTTCATCTCACCACCGCCCGAACAGGCCGCGCGGCCGATACCAGAGAACCAGGATGAACAGGATGAAGACGCTCACCGTCTTCAAGGCCGGCGCGACGAAGTAACCCGTCATGGCTTCGATGATCCCGATCAGGATGCCCGCGATGAAGGCGCCCGGCAGCGAGCCGAAGCCGCCCATGCACACGGCCACGAAAGCCAGCAGGCCGAACACGGTGCCCACCGAGGGGAACACATAGAAGAAGGTGGTCAGCAAGGCGCCAGCCAGCCCCACCGCCGCGCTGCCCAGCATCCAGACCTGGGCGTTGACCCGGTCCGGCGAAATGCCCACCAGCGCCGCCACCTGGCGGTCTTCCGCCACGGCCTGCAAGGCATGGCCCCAGCGCGTGCGGTACACCAGGATGAACAACGCCACCACCACCACCAGCGCGATCAGGCCCGTGACCACCTGGGGCCTGCCCAGCGAGATGCCGGCAACCGTGACGCTGCCCGACACCAGCGTGTCCGGCAGGCTGCGGTAGTCGGGGCTGAAGGCGATGAAGGCGATCTGGCGCAGCACCAACCCGAGGCCGAAGGTGGCCAGGATGACCGCCATCGCCGGCCCTTTCTGCAAGCGGCGGATGATGAGCGCGTAGGTCAGGAAGCCGACGAAGGCAAGCACGATGGCCACCAGCGGCGCCGACAGCGTGGGATCGATGTGGCCCAGCGTGTAGAGCCAATAGGCGGCATACATGCCCAGCATCAGGAACTCGCCATGGGCGAAGTTGATGACGTCGGTGATGCCCCATATCAGCGCCAGCCCCACCGCCACCGCGGCATAGATCAGGCCGTTGAACAGGCCTGCCGAGAGAGCTTCGAACATGGAGTGCTCCTCGCGGCAGGCCCCGCGGCCCGCCGCGTCAGACTATGTTTACTTCCAGGTGAACGGCAGCGTGGGCAGGTTCTTGTCCGTACGGTATTTTTCCGGCCATACGGTCTGGTAGGCGGCGCCCTTGAGCTCCAGGATCAGGCCCGAACCCTTGGTGTTCTGGCCCTTGGCGTCGAACTGCACGCCGGCCCAGGGCATCGCGACCTGCGCCTCGCCCAGATCGGTGGCGGCCAGCGCCTTGCGGATCGCCTCGGGGTCCGTCGAGCCGGCCCGGTTGATCGCGTCGGCCAGCACCAGCACCCCTTGCATCGAACGCGCGTTGTTGCCGTTCAGATCCTTGCCCGTCTTGGCCTTGTACATGTCGTTGATCTTCTTCAGCCCGGCCTTGGATGCGGCCACGTCATTGCCCCAGACGTCGCGCGTCAGCACGCCCTGGACCTGCGGCCCCACTTCCTGCACGAAGCGCGAATCGATGAAGCCCGCGTCGTTGGCCAGCAGCACCGGCGGCGCGTACTTGCTTTCGCGCATGGTGCGCACGAACAGCATGGCGTCCGAGGTATAGCTGGCGAAGATCGCCACATCCGGCTTGGCGGCGGCGAGTTTCTGCACTTCCGCCGTCACCGAGGCCGAGCCCGCGCTATAGGCGATGTTGGCGACCAGTTGGCGCTTGTACTGCTTGGCGAACTTTTCGACCGCCTTGTAGGTGTTCACGCCGAAGTCGGTGTTCTCGTACACCACGGCGATCTTGGCGGTCGGCACGGCCTTCACGCCGTCCAGGAACTGCATCATGTTCTCGACGAAGGTATCGTCATTGGGAGAGGTGCGGAAGAACCACTTGTAGCCGCGCTCGGTCAGGTCCGGGCTGCTGGATTCGCCGTTTACATAGGGAATGCCGCGCTGCTCGGCGATGCGGCTGGCGGTCTTGGTCACGGCGGACTGGTAGGCGCCGGTCAGGGCCACGACCTTTTCCTGGTCTATCAGGCGTTGGGCATCAGCCAGGCCCACTTCGGGCTTGCCCTGGGAATCGCCGAACACCACTTCGATCTTGGCGCCTCCCAGCGCCGGCAGCCCGCTGCCCGCGGCCAACGGTATGCCTTCCAGTTCGGGATGCGGATTGTTGATGATTTCGACCGCCAGTTCGACGGCCGCCTTGATTTCAGACCCCGTTGACGCCAAGGCGCCCGATAGCGGATAGATCGCGCCGATGCGCACGGCCTGTTGCGCCTGCGCGGGAACGGCGCACATCAGCGCCAGGCTCGCGGCGACACCCGCGATGAGCTTCATCTTCATAACTGGACTCCTGGATTGGACCGGCTGGGTATGAAAGCAATGCATGGCCGCGTTCGCGGCGGCACGAGACCGTCCGGCAAGCTGGAAGGCCCCAGATTCAAAGCGGTTGTCGCCATTTCCCCTTGTCCTTTAATGGATCGTTTTGGTGGCACAACTGGTATTGCAGCGCGAGTACGACTTCTAACCGCTACCCGCTTACGCGCTGCTGAGAAAGCGGATCGCAGGCGGTCAGAACACCGCCATCCGGCTATTGATGAGGTCCGTGACCAGCATGTGGCCCGGCGCGTGGGTAATGCAGAACTCCGGCCGCACGGCTGCGACCACCGACTGCGGCGTCACGCCGCAGGCCCAGAACACAGGCATCTCGCCTTCGCGTATCTCCACCGGATCACCATAGTCCGGGCGGTTGACGTCGGCAATCCCGATCAACGCGGGGTCGCCGATATGCACCGGCGCGCCGTGGACCGAGGGAAAACGCGAAGTGACCTGGATGGCGCGGATGGCGTCCGCGGCCTTCAGGGGACGCATGGATACGACCAAGGGGCCGCCGAACACGCCCGCGGCATGGGTCGGGATGCTGGTGCGGTACATGGGCACGTTGCAGCCCTGCTCGATGTGGCGCACGGGCAGGCCGTTGTCCAGCATCGCTTCCTCGAAGGAGAACGAGCAGCCGATCAGGAACGACACCAGATCGTCGCGCCACAGGTCGCGCACGTCGGTGGGCTCGGCCACCAGCTCGCCGTTCTGCCAGACGCGATAACGCGGGATGTCGCTGCGGATGTCGATGTCCTGGCCCAGTTCCGGCACAGCGGGATCGCCCGGTTCGGACATGGCGAGCAAGGGACAGGGCTTGGGATTGCGTTGACAGAAATGCAGGAAATCCGCCGCCAGCGCGCGCGGCAGGATCGCCAGGTTGGCCTGTACATGGCCGGGCGCCAGGTTGGCGGTGGGGCCGGTGAGCTTGCCGTTGCGCGCATCCAGGCGCGCCTGGCGGGCCAATTCCACGCTAGTGCGCGCGGCAGGGTTCGTATGCATGTCCATCCCTTCAATGACGATTCAAGTATGGGGACATTGCACAGGAACCGCGCAGCAGCGTCCAATCACAAGTTGCGATAGACCCCGATCAAAATTACTTATCAGGGTTATGCCGGATGGCGCAGCGCCTCTTCGCGCGCAATCTGCTGCGCTGCTTCGGCCACCGCGCGCGGAATCTGGCTGTCCGGCCCCTGCATCCAGCAGGCGGTGTAGTGCAGCGGCGGCAAGGCCGGCGCCTTCACGTCCAGGATGCGCAATTCGCCTTGCGCCAGCTCCTTGTGCAGGATGACGGGCGCGATGACCGCGGTGCCGATGCCGTCCTGCGCCATCCGCACGATGACGCTGAGCGCCGAACTGCCGTACATGCGCGGCGCCTCCACGCCGGCCTGCTGCAACAGCTGGCGCACGGCGCGATGCGGGTCGGTGGTGGACGGATAGGTGATGACGGGCCATTCGGCCAGCCGCTTCAAGGGGATGGGCTGGCGCCCCACCTTGAGCTTGGGACTGGCCACCCAGCTCAGCGGGTAGTTGCAGAGATACAGGTTTTCGATGCGCGGCTCTTCCATCGGCCCGAGCAGGAACGCCAGATCGATCTGGCGCGAGGCGAGCTGCGTCTTCAGCACGGTGGTCGTATCCACCTGGATCTCGACCATCAGCGCCGGATAGACGTCGTGCAGATACTCCATCAGGGTCGGCAGCCAGGTATGGACGATGGTTTCCGATACCCCCAGCCGCAACATGCCGCTCATGACGCTCTTGGCGCGCGCGGCCTCCTGCATGTCGCGCCGCATCTGCAACATGCGCTCGGCGTGCGACAGCAGTTCGCGTCCCTTGCCCGTCAGCTTGATACCGCGCGCATCGCGGTCGAACAGGCGCACGCCCAGATCGGATTCCAGCGACGCGATGCGCTGGGAAATGGCGGGCTGGGTGGCGTTCAGCTTTTCGGCGGCCGCCCGGAAACCGCCCAGGGTGGCGACCCAGAAGAACGTTTCGATATTGCGCAGATCGATCATGGCGGCGGCATCCGGCTATGCAGCCGCCATCTTAGCGCCCGGGGCGGGCCCGGCGGCTGCCGCCCGCCCCCGCTGCGCGTCACTGGCCGGCGTAGAGCGCTTCCACCGCCAGGCCGATGCTCAGGATGCGGCGGTCGGCGCCGTTGCTGCCCGCGATCATCAGGCCCACCGGCGCCGTGCCTGCGGCATGGCAAGGCAGCGACAGCGCGCAGCCATCCAGGAAATTGATCAGCGTCGGATTGCGCAGGATCAGGCCATTGGCGGCGTAGTAGGCCTCGTCCGAGGCCTGCAGGTCGGCCACCGCCGGCGCCACGATGGGCGTGGTCGGCATGATCAGGGCGTCGTAGCCGGCGATGCGGCGGTCCACTGCCGCGACCCAGGCTTCGCGCGCATCCAGCAGGTCCAGGTAGTCGGCCGCGCTCATGTCCTTGCCACGCATGATGCGCGACACCACGCGCGGGTCATAGCGCTTGCCGGCGCGGGCGATCAAGTCGCGGTGCCAGGCCCAGGCCTCGGCGGCGGTGAAGCCGCCCTTGGCGTTGATGGCGGCCAGTTCGGCGAATTCCGGAATCGCAATCTCTTCGACCAGGGCGCCGGCGGCCTTCAGGCGGCTGACGGCGACTGCAAAGCTGTCGGCGACATGCTTGTCCATGGCGTCCAGCGCCAGCGTGGTCGGGATGGCCAGGCGCAGGCCGTGCAGCACGGCCGCTTCCGGCACCGGGCCGCCGTCCCCGGACAGGATGGCGTCCAGCTCGGCGCAGCAACGCACGCTGGCGGCGATCGGGCCGATGGAGTCCAGGTTGGCCGACAGCGGCAGCACGCCTTCCATGGAGACGCGCCAGGCGCTGGGCTTGAAGCCCGTCAGGCCGCACAGCGCGGCCGGAATGCGCACGGAACCGCCGGTGTCCGAGCCGATGGCCGCGGCCGACATGCCGTCGGCAACCGACACCGCGGCGCCCGAGGACGAGCCGCCCGGGATGCGGCCGGTGGCGCGGTCGTAGGGGTTCAGGGGCGTGCCGTAATGGGGATTGATGCCCAGGCCCGAATAGGCAAATTCGGTCATGTTGGTGCGGCCGATGATGACCGCGCCTGCGGCGATCAGGCGGCGCACGACTTCGGCGTCGGCGTCGGCCGCCGGTTCGCCCTCGCGGGCCACCGAGCCCGCCATCGTGGTTTCGCCTTCGACGTCGAAGAGATCCTTGATGCTGATGGGCAGGCCCTCGATCGCGGAGCGGACGATGCCGGCGGCGCGCAGCGTGTCGGAGGCTTGCGCCTGCGCCAATGCCGATTCGGCGTACAGGCGGGTGAACGCGCGGGCGCCCTCGCCCGCTTCGTCCTGCGCGCGGGCCAGCGCCGCCTGCGTCAGTTCCACGGAGGTGCTGCGGCCCTCTTGCAGGGCCTGGGTCAGATCATTCAAAGTCGGAACCATAGTCATCCTAGTGCCGTCTTGCGGCTTGAGTGCAAACGGGCGCGCCAGCGGGCACGCCTGGCGATCAGCGCCTGGGGCCTGAATCAGGCCACCACGGGGAGCGTCTCGACATGATAGCGGTGGCGCAGGCTGCGCTGGCGCCGCGGATCGTGCAACTCCATGGTGAAGTCGGCCGCGGCGCGGATGCCGCCGATCGCGCCCACCGTGCCGCAGGTCATGCCCGCGCCGGCCGGCAGCACCGTGGCGCCGCCGGTATAGCCTGCGATCAGGTCCTGCGGCGTGCGCAGCGACGCCAGCGGGCCTTCCTGGTACAGCACTTCCACGCCGTTCTCGACGATGTAGGAACGGATGATGAGCTCGTCCCAGTAGTCCGCCACGTCGGCCAGACGCCAGGCGCTCGTGGCCACGGGCTTGACGCAGACCTGCTTGGACATCGCCACGCTATAGGTTTCCAGCTTGCGGTCGGTATGGTCGGACGCGATGCTGACGTACATTTCGCCGTCCACGGAGAATACGAAGGTCTCGACTTCTCCCGACGAATCTTCGCCCAGCGCCTGCACGGTTTCCTTCTGGGTCAGCTGGTTGTCGGCGATGCGGTAGTACAGCGGCACGCTGCTGGGGCGCGGCACGCCGATGGCGGCGAGTTCTTCGATGTGGTGCTCGATCGCGGCCATGTCGCGTCCGGCCCAGCCGGCGACGATCAGGGTGTTGAACTCCACTTCCACCTGGCGGGGTTGCGAGTCTTCGATCTGGAATACGGCTTTCATATCTGTCCTGCTGAGAATAAGGGGGTGAAGGACGCGGCGGCTCGCCGCGCCCCGGAATGTCTAGGAAATGAAGGTCAGCCGAACACGCGCGGCAGCCACAGCGCCACGTCCGGCCAGAAGGCCAGCAACGCCAGCATCACGAACATGGCGGCCACGAACGGCAGGCTGCCCATGATGACCGCGCTCATGGAACCGCTCTTGCGCAGGCTCTGCACCACGAACAGGTTCAGGCCCACGGGCGGCGTGATCAAGGCGGCTTCGACCAGGATGATGATGACGATGCCCAGCCAGATGGGGTCGAAACCCAGGCCGATCATGATGGGCGCCACGATGGGGATGGTCGTGATCATCATGGACAGCGTTTCCATGAAGCAGCCCAGCACCAGGTAGAAAATCACCACGATCAGCAGCATCCAGCCGGGCGACAGGCCCAGGCCCGTGATCGACTTGGTCAGCGCATCGGTCAGGCCGGTCGCGGACATGACGAAGTTCAGGAAGCTGGCCGCCACCACGATCAGCATGATCATGGCCGTGGAGCGCATGGTGCCTTCCATGACCTCGCGCAGCATCGACCACGACAGGCGGCGGAACCAGGCCGCCAGGATGAACGCGCCCAGCACGCCCAGCGCGGCCGCCTCGGTCGGCGTGGCCAGGCCGGCGTAGATGGAACCCACCACCAGGAAGAAGATCCCCATGGGCGGCGCCAGATGCACCAGGCTGGCAAAGCGCTGGCCCCAGGTCGCCTGGATCTTCTTGCCGCCCCAGGACGGCTTGGCGACGCAGGCGATGACCACCGTCAGCATGAACAGCGCGGCCATCGCGAAACCCGGGATGATGCCGGCCAGGTAGAGCTTGGGCACCGAGGAATTCGTCAGCACGCCATAGATGACCAGGTTGATCGAAGGCGGGATCAGGATGCCCAGCGTGCCGCCGGCGGCCAGGCTGCCCAGGAAGAGCGGCTCGTTGTAGCCGTACTTGCGGATCTGCGGGATCGCCACGGTGCCGACCGTCGCGGCAGTCGCCACGCTGGAGCCCGAGGTGGCCGAGAACAGCGTCGAGGCGCCGATGTTGGCGTGCATCAGTCCGCCCGGCAGCCACGACAGCCACAGGCTCATCGCGCCATACATGCGTTCGGCGAAGCCCGCACGCAGCAGCACCTCGCCCAGCATGATGAACAGCGGAATCGCCACCAGCAGGAATTCGTTGTTGGTGCTCCAGGAAACTTCGCCGATGGCGCGCGTCAGCGGCAGCATGGAGAACAGCGGGTCCAGGATCAGGCCCAGCACGCCCAGCGCCGCGCCCACCGGAATGGACAGGCCGATCAGCACCAGAAGCAGTATCAATGCGGTGGAAATCATGCGGCCTCTCCCTTCACCATGCGCTCGCCGGCGGCGGCTTCCTCGTCGGCTTCTTCCTGCGCCGAACGCACGCCGCAAATGCTCCTGACCAGTTCGATATCGCCCGTGACCAGCGCGGCGGAAGCGCGCGCCAGCATCAGCGCGACGGTGATGCACATCCAGCCCAGGCCGAGCAGCCACAGGCCCTGCGGAATCCACAACGGCGTGGCCAGCGGCGTATTGGCCGCGGATTTCTGCGCCCAGGAGGTCTGCACCACCTCCGACGCGTAGTAAGTCAGGTACACCATGAAGACCGCCAGGGCCACCATGGAAATCCAGTCCAGCACGGCCGCAACGCGCACCGGCATGTACTGGTAGACCACGTCCACGCGCACATTGGCGCGCTGCAACGTGGCGAACGCCAGCGCCCAGGACGTGCTGATGGCGAAGGCATAACTGGACAGCTCGTCCGCGCCGCCGGTCGTGAAGCCCAGGAATTTGCGGGCCAGCACATCGAACGAGATCAGCAGCACGCTGGCCACCGTCAGCGCGCCGCCGGCCCACACGGCCAAGCGCGAAAAGCTCTCGGCGCGCCGCAATAGCCCGCCCAGCAGGCGGAAGTGTTCAGATTGAGTCATGAGTAAAACCTTTGCAGGGCCAGGCACACATCGCCGCCCCAGCTATGTCGAGAACCGCCCTATCGGGACGCCCCACGGAGCCAGCTCTCCCGATCCATCGCCCCCCTCCCCCGATCGGGATGCCGCGGATCCGGCTCCGCCGGTCCGCAGGCATGCCCCCCTGGGGGGGAAGCGCGATAGCGCTTCGGGGGGGAGACTACTTCTTCGCCACCACGCCCAGCGTCTTGCCGATGGTGGCGTTGAAGTCCTTCACGCACTGGGCCGAGCAGCGCGCGGCCCACTTCGGCAGCACGGCTTCTTCGGTGACCTTCTTCAGCAGCGCGCGGTCAGCATCCGAGGGCTGGACCAGGACCATCTTGCCCTTGACCGGGAACGGGCAAGCGGCAGCGCCCGTGTTGCAGTCATAGCCTTCCTGCGTCTGGCGCGCGGCGGCGTCCCAGATGTTGTCGACCAGCGTCTTCACATTGGTCTGCAGGAAAGTGCGCACGTTGGGATCCAGCTTGTCCCAGGCCTTCTGGTTCACGGCGTGGATCTGCTGGTTCCAGTTGATCGGCAGCGCGACCAGGTGGGTCGACACTTCGTACCACTTGGCCGAATAGCCGGACAGCGAACCCGTGATGGCGCAATCCACCACCTTGTTCTGCAGCGCCGGCACCACTTCGCCGAAGGCCATGGTCACGCTGGAGCCGCCCAGCGCTTCGACGAACTCGGCGGTGGTACGGCTGCTGGTGCGGACCTTCTTGCCCTTGATGTCGGCCAGGCCCTTGATTTCGGCGTTGCAGAACAGCACCTGCGCGGGATAGGTGGAAATGCCCAGCAGCTTGACGTTGCTGCCCTCGCCATACAGCTTGGCGTAGACCGGTTCGAACGCGTCGGTGACGGCGCGCGCGGTCTTGACGTCGGGCGCCAGGCCGGCCAGGTCGATCGCTTCGTTGATGGGATTGTCACTGGCGAAGTACGCCAGGGTGGCGGTGCCGAATTCGACCACGCCCTGCGACATCAGGCGCAGCAATTCGGGGCCCTTCAAGCCCATTTCGTTGAAGCCCTTGATGTCGGCCGTGACCTGGCCCTTGGACAGCTCGGGGATGGTCTTGGTCCAGAACGGCTTTTCGTAATCGTTGTAGGCGGTCAGGTTGCTCAGGCCGCCCACGACTTTCAACTGGGTCTTGGGGAGGTCCTGGGCCTGGACGGCGCCGGCCAACAAGCTGGCGGCGACGGCGGCGAAAACTAGCGACTTCTTCATGGACAAAACTCCTGGCTGGCGGGATGGTATGCCGCGCGCCGGATCCCGTTATCCTGGCGGCGCGCGGTGGCAATCGAAGAGTCTGGAGATCAGCCGCGCAGCGGCGCGCGTCGCGCCTGCGCGGCATGGCTTGCCGCCCGGTTCCGGGAATGGGACATACGCTGGTTCATGCTTTCCCCCGCTCTATGCATCCAGGCGATCGTTATTGATGTGGCGCCATTGCAGCGTCAGGGGCGCGGAGCGTCCAATCGTATGTTGCGATACGGGGGTATAAATTTTTCTTTGGTCTCGTGCGGCAAGCGCCCCGCGTTTCGCGCAAACGACGCGGTGGCGCGGCTTGGCGGGCAGTTGGGCGCGTCGCAACGTGGCCGCGTCGCACGGCCGCTACGGCCGGCGGCGCAGCCCCTGCTGGGGTAAACACCTAGAGCGGAATCCCGTCCGCAGCCTGCTCGGCCACCTTCTGCGCCATCTGCGCGATGACCCGTACCGCGTGACTATCCGGCCCCTGCACCCAGGTAGCCGTGAAGCTCAGTTCCGGCAAAGGATCCGCCTCCACGCGCAGGATGCGCAATTCGCCGCGCGCCAGCTCCTTGCCCAGGAACACCGGCGCGATGACGCTGGTGCCGATGGCGTCCTGCGTCATCCGCACCACCATCGACATCGACGCACTGCCGTACATGCGCGGCGACGTCACGCCGGCGCGAGTCAGCATGTCGCGCACCACGCGGTAAGGCGCGCTGTTGGAGGGATAGGTGATGATGGGCAGCTTGCCTATCCGCTCCAATGTCAGCGGCTCCGGCCCCAGATCCAACAGGGGGCTGGCGACCCAAGCCAGCGGATAGGTGCATAGGGGCAGGTTTTCCACACGCGCCTCGAGCACCGGCCCCATCAGGAAGGCCAGATCGATCTGGCGCGACATCAGGTGCGAGCGCAGCACATGCGTCGTGTCCACCTCTATTTCCAGCACCAGCGCCGGATAGTTCGAATGGATCAGCTCGATCAGCGTGGGCAGCCAGGTCTGCACGATGGTCTCGGCCACGCCGATGCGCACGGTGCCGCTCATGACGTTTTGCTCGCGCGCGGCTTCGAACATGTCGCGCCGCACCTGCAGCATGCGTTCGGCATGCGACAGCAGTTCATGCCCCTTGGCGGTCAGCTTCACGCCGCGCGCCTCGCGCTCGAACAGGAGCACGCCCAGGTCGGCCTCCAGCGAGGCGATGCGCTGCGATACCGCAGGCTGGGTGGTGTTGAGTTTCTCCGACGCGGCGCGAAAACTGCCCAGCGTGGCCACCCAAAAAAAAGTTTCGATGTTGCGTAGTTCTATCATGAGCCTGTTCCCCCGGCGCGATGAGCGTATCATGGCAGCCGCCCGGTACCTGCAAACCGGCGTTTCAGCCAACAAAGGAGTTTGTCGATGACCCCGGCCGATGACGGTCGCACGCGCCGCGCAACGCCCGCTTCCAGCGGCCCGATGATGGGGGTGCTGTTGCTGGTGCTGTCGATGTGGACGCTGTCGTGCCTGGATGCCAGCGGCAAGTGGGTCATGAATGCGGGCGTGCCGCTGCTGGTGCTGTCGTGGTTCCGCTATGCCGTGCACCTGGCGCTGGTGCTGGCCCTGGTGCTGCCCGCGCGCGGCCTGGGCGTTTTTCGCAGCAAGAAGCCGCGCGAACAGATCCTGCGCGGCGGCTCGATGTTCCTGGCCACGCTGATGTTCTTCACCACGCTGAGCTACATCCCGCAGGCCGAGGCCACCGCCATCAACTTCCTGGCGCCGCTGCTGGTGCTGTCCGCCGCGCCCTGGGTCCTCAAGGAACCCGCCCGCCTGTCGCGCTTCGTGGCCGCCGGCATCGCCTTCATCGGCGTGATCATCGTGATCCGCCCCGGCGGCGGCCTGGATCCGGTGGGCACGGTGTTCGGCCTGCTCACGGCCTGTTGCTTCGCCGTGCAGTTCATCGCCACGCGGCGCGTGGCGGGCGACGACCCGTTTACCTCGCTGATCTGGAGCGGCGCCGTCGGCACGCTTTGCCTGACCCTGTCCCTGCCCTTCATCCTGCCGCCTGCCCTGCCCGTGCTCAAGGCCCTGGCGCCGCTGGACTGGGTTGTGCTGATCTCCACCGGCATCACCGGCGGCCTGGGCCATCTGTTCCAGATCGCCGCCTACCGCCGCGCGCCCGCTTCCACCCTGGCGCCCTTCGTATACCTGCAGATCATCAGCGCCACCTCGGTCGGCTGGCTGGTCTGGGGCCACTTCCCGGACCCGCTGACCTGGCTGGGCATCGCCATTATCTGCGCCAGCGGCATCGGCATCGGCCTGATCGAATGGCGCCGCAGCCGCGCCCAGGCCGCGCCGCTGGCCGGGGCCGACGCACGCTGAGCCGGCAGCGCGCAGGCGCCGCCTCCCGTACAATGCGGGTCGCTTTTTGCGCTTTCGCGCATGGGCGATCCAGGCATTTCCCCGAATCGAGGCTCCCATGATCATCAAGCCCCGCGTGCGCGGTTTCATCTGCGTCACCACCCATCCGGCCGGCTGCGCCGCCAACGTCCGCAACCAGATCGACTACGTCCGCGCCCAGGGGCCGATAGCTGGCGGGCCGAAACGCGTACTGGTCCTGGGCGCATCGACCGGCTATGGCCTGGCGGCGCGGATCAGCGCGGCCTTTGGCTGTGGCGCGCAGACGCTGGGCGTGTTCTTCGAGCGGCCGGGCGACGCCGCCAAGGCCGGCACGCCGGGCTGGTACAACACGGCGGAGTTCCACGAGCAGGCCCACGCCGCCGGACTCTATGCCAAGAGCGTCAACGGCGACGCCTTCTCCGACGAAATCAAGCGCAAGACCATAGACCTCATCAAACAGGATCTGGGCCAGGTCGATCAGGTGATCTACAGCCTGGCCGCGCCGCGCCGCACGCACCCGAAAACCGGCGAAGTCTTCAATTCGACCCTCAAGCCCATCGGCCAGGCGGTCAACCTGCGCGGCCTGGACACCGACCGCGAAGTGGTCAAGGAATCCGTGCTGGAACCCGCCACCCAGGCCGAGATCGACGCGACTGTCGCCGTCATGGGCGGCGAAGACTGGCAGATGTGGATAGACGCGCTGCTGGAAGCCGGCGTGCTGGCCGAAGGCGCCACCACCACGGCCTTCACCTACCTGGGCGAGAAGATCACCCACGACATCTACTGGAATGGCTCGATCGGCGCCGCCAAGAAGGATCTGGACCAGAAGGTGCTGGAGATCCGCGCCAAGCTGGCCGCGCGCGGCGGCGACGCCCGCGTGTCGGTGCTCAAGGCGGTGGTGACGCAGGCCAGCTCGGCGATCCCCATGATGCCGCTCTACCTGTCGCTGCTGTTCAAGACCATGAAGGAGGCCGGCACGCACGAGGGCTGCATCGAACAGGTCTATGGCCTGTACCGCGACAGCCTGTGCGGCAAGACGCCGATCCTGGACCAGGACGGACGCCTGCGCGCCGACTACAAGGAACTGGATCCCGAGGTGCAGGCCCGCGTGCAGGCGCTGTGGGGCCAGGTCACCAACGACAACATCTACCAGCTGACGGACTTCGCGGGCTACAAGCAGGACTTCCTGCGCCTGTTCGGCTTCGAAATCGAAGGCGTCGACTATGAAGCCGACACCGATCCGGCCGTGGAAATCCGCGGGCTGGCTTGAGCCCCGGCGCTAGCGCGCCATCAGCTCCAGCAGGCGGTCCAGGCCGCCTTCGTCGATTGCGACATTGACCTCCTCGCGCACGGCCGGTTTGGCGCGGTAGCCCACCGACAGGCCCGCCGCGCGCATCATCGGCAGGTCGTTGGCGCCGTCGCCCACGGCGATGGCGCGCTCCGGCCCTACGCCCAGCGCCGCGCACACTTCCAGCAGCTTGCGGCGCTTTTCCTCGCCATCGCAGATGTCGCCCCAGGCTTGCGGCAGCAGCCGGCCGGTCAGGCGTCCGTCCACGATTTCCAGCACATTGGCGCGCACGTCGTCCAGCCCCAGTCGCACCCGCAGCCGGTCGGTGAAGCAGGTAAAGCCGCCAGTCACCAGCAGGCAGGTCAGGCCCGCGGCCTTGCACGCCGCGATCAGCGTTTCCGCGCCCGGATTGATGCGCACACGCTGTTCATAGACCTCGTCCAGCGCCGCTTCCGGCATGCCTGCCAGCAGCGCCACGCGCTCGCGCAGGCTCTGCTTGTAGTCCTTGATCTCGCCGCGCATGGCGGCTTCCGTCAGCGCCGCCACCTCGCCCTTCTTGCCCATCAGGTCCGCCATTTCGTCCAGCGTCTCGATCGAGATCAGCGTGGAGTCCATGTCGAAGGCGATGAGCTTGTAGTCCGCGAGCGCCAGCGGAGGCGCAATGCCGCGCCAGGAAAGGCCGGGTGTCGTAGAGGCGGAATGCATGGGGGATCCTTGGTCTATGCGGTGTGTGTGGGGTCGCGCCCTTGCTCGCGCAACCACTCGATGAACAGTAGCGCCGACGCGGCGGCCGGGCCGTCCTGGCGGTACAGCGCGTGGATGCCGGCGTTCGGCAGCTGCGGGCCGTCGAACAGCGGGCGCAGGCGATCGGCGCGGATGTCGTCTTCCAGCAGGCACCAGGGCGCCAAGGCGATGCCCAGGTCGTTCATGGCGGCCTGCATGCACAGGAACTGGTGGTCGAACACCGGCCCCGGCAATTGCGCAGGCACGTCCACCTTGGCCAGCGCGAACCAGCGCGGCCAGTGGTCCATGCCGCCCGCGATCTTCAGCAGCGGATGCCCCAGGCAATCCGCGGGCGCGGCCAGGCGGTTGCGCTCGATGAAGCGCGGCGATGCCACCGGCACGTGGAAGTCGTCCAGGCAGTGCACGCAGGTCAGGTCCGAATGCGCCATGTAGCCGTGGCGGATCAGCACGTCGCTGCCCGTGTCGCCGCCGCGGTCCAGGAACGACCGCCCTTGCGTGGTGAGCTGCACGTCCACGCCCGGATGCCGCGCCTGGAACGCCGACAGGCGCGGGATCAGCCACTTCATGGTCAGCGACGGCGTGGCGCAGACGCTTAGCACGCCGCCGTAGGCGGGCGATTTCAGCTTGGCGGTCGCGGCCGCGATGCGTTCCAGGCTGGCCTGGATTTCCGGAAAGTAGGCCTGGGCGCAAGGCAGCAGCGCCACGCCGCGCGCCTCCCGCGCGAACAGAGGCTGCCCCACGTACTCTTCGAGTATGCGGATCTGCTGGCTGACCGCGCTATGCGTGATGCTCAGTTCGTCGGCGGCCGCGGTGAAGCTGCGCAGACGCGCCGCGGCTTCGAACACGCGCAAGGCCTTCAGCGGCGGCAGGCTCTGCCCCGCCATCTCAGTTGCGGCCCGCCCGCGCGCCGGCCCGGCGCCGCGCTGTGCTGCTGTTTCCCACGTTTTCCCTTGTCGTCTATTTTTTATCTGCGCTGCTTGCGCGCGCCTGATCTATCCAGCCGCATTCTAGGTGATAGCCCGGGCGCCGACCTCTTAGAAAAACTAACGACTACCCTTAAAAAACACCGCTGGTCGCGCGCGGAAGCCGTTCCTATGATGCCGACAACCTCAGGCAGGAAGCGAAACATGGCATCAATCACCGTAGACGGCATCGTCAAGACTTTCGGCGGGCAGCAAGTGCTGCGCAATCTGTCGCTGCACATCCCCGACGGCGCGTTCTACACGCTATTGGGACCCAGCGGCTGCGGCAAGACCACGCTGCTGCGCTGCATTGCGGGCTTCTATGCCCCCGACGGCGGCCGCCTGCTGTTCGACCAGGACGACGTGACCCACGTGTCCGCGCACCGCCGCGACATCGGCATGGTGTTCCAGGACTACGCGTTGTTCCCGGACAAGACCGCATTCGACAACGTGGCCTACGGCCTGCGCGCCCGCGGCGTGGCGCGCGCCGAGATCACGCGGCGCGTCAATGAAGCGCTGGACAAGGTCGGGCTGCTGACGCTGGCCGAACGCTACCCGGCGCAAATGAGCGGCGGACAGCGCCAGCGCGTGGCGCTGGCGCGCGCGCTGGTGATCCGGCCGCGCGTGCTGTTGATGGATGAGCCGCTGTCCAACCTGGACGCGAAGATGCGCCTGCAGATGCGCGACGTGATCCTGGACCTGGTGCGCGAGGCCGGCATCACCACCGTCTTCGTGACGCACGACCAGGAAGAAGCGCTGGCGATGTCCGACCGCATCGCCATCATGGACCGAGGCGACATCGCCCAGCTGGGCACGCCGGAAGAACTTTATGGCACGCCGGTAAACGCCTACGTCGCGGACTTCATCGGTTCGGCCAACGTGATCCCGGTGCCGGCCCGCAACGGCCAGGCCGGCGCCCCTGCCGGCCATGTCCGCTACGAGATCTGCGGCCTGGGCTTTGACGGCGTGCAGGGCAGCGAGCAGCTGGACGGCAAAGGCGTGCTCATCGCCCGCCCTGAAGAGCTGGCCTTGATGGCGCCCGCCCCTTACGTGCCCAACACCTTGCCTGGCAAGGTGCTGCGGCGGCAATACCTGGGCTTCAAGACCGCCTACCGCATCGCGCTGGACAACGGCTCCGAGATCCGCGTCGAGCTGCACGCGGGCAACATGGTGGCGCAGTTCCAGCCCGGCGAAGCCGTGCAGGTACTGATTCCCGCCGACAGCCGCGTCGTCAACGCCTGAGGACGTGCCGACCATGAAAATCAAATGGTGGCCCTGGGGCGTCCTGACGGCAATCAGCCTGGCCCTGCTACTGTTCTTCGTGCTCTATCCGTTGGCCGTGCTCTTCAGCAATAGCGTCACCGGGCAGGATGGCGGTTTCACGCTGGAGGGCTTCAAGGCCCTGCTGGCCGACTCCCAATACGTCGAGGCCTTCGGCAATACGCTGATCCTGGGCCTGGCTGTCACGGCCTGCACGGTGCTGGTGGGCGTGCCCTTCGCCTACATGGTGGCGCGCTTCGACTTTCCGCTGAAGAACCTGGTGGCGATCCTGCCGGTGCTGACCATCGTGATCCCCGAGATCATCGTCGGCCAGTCCTGGCTGCTGATCCTGGGCAATAACGGCATCCTGACCAACCTGCTGGGCGACGCCGGCATTTCGCTGCCCTCGTTCTACGGCTGGACCGGCATGGTGTTTTCCATGACGCTGGTCTACTACACCTACATCTACCTGGGGGTGCTGGCGGCGCTGCGCGGCTTCGACGGCCAGCTGGAAGAAGCGGGCCTGAGCCTGGGCACGCCGCCGCTCCTGACCAAGCTGCGCGTGCTGGTGCCGGTGCTGCTGCCGGCGGTGCTGGTCAACGCGCTGGTGGTGTTCACGCTGGTGGTGGGCAACTTCGCGCTGGCCATGCTGCTGGGCAGCCGCGTGCCGCTGCTGTCGGTCATGACGTACAACACCTTTGTCAGCGAAATGGGCGGCAGCCCGACTCTGCAGAGCGCGATGTCGGTGGTGTCCATCGCCATCGTCGCCATCGTGCTGTTCTTCCAGAAACGCGTGGTCGAACGCAAGGTCTACACCATGACGCAGGGGCGCGCGCCGGCCGCTACCCGCGTGCGCTCCTGGACCGCCCTGCTCTACACCAGCGGTGTCGGCCTGATCATCTTCATTTCGCTGCTGCCGCTGATCGTGGTCTTCATCGCTGCCTTCACCAAGACCAGCGGCCCGGTCATGCAATGGGGCCAATGGTCGCTGGCCAGCATGCAGCGCGCGCTGCATGGCGCGCCGGAACCCATCCTGAACTCGCTCAAGTTCGCCTCGCTGGCCACGGTGCTGGGCGTGGCCTTCGCGGTGCTGGTCAGCTATCTGACGATCAAGAAGCGCAGCGCCTCGACCCAGGTGCTGGACTACATCGTGGTGCTGCCCCTGACCATTTCCGGCACGGTGCTGGGCATCGCACTGGTGCAGACCTTCAACACCGGCTGGCTGGTGCTGGCGGGCACGTCAGGAATCATGGTGCTGTGCTACACGGTGCGGCGCCTGCCCTTCGCGGTGCGCAACGCATCGTCGGTGCTGTTCAACATCCCCGAGTCGATCGAGGAAGCGTCGATCAGCCTGGGCGTGTCGCCGCTCATGACCTTCTTCAAGGTGATCCTGCCCGCCATGAAGGCATCCATCATCTCGGCAGCCATCCTGATGTGGCTCACCACCATTTCCGAGCTGTCGGCGTCCATCGTCGCCTACAGCGGCGGCCTGGAGACCATGCCCATCGCCATCTTCCGCCAGGTCGACGGCGGCAGGCTGGGCATGGCGTCGGCCTATGGCGCGGCGCTGGTCACGGTCATCGTGCTGCCCATCATCGTGTCGGTCAAGGCGTTCGGCATCAAGCTGTTCTCCGGTAAATAACCCACTTGCACAGAGGCTAACCATGCAATTCAAGCACCTACTTCAGTACAGCGTCCTGGCCGCCGCCCTGGCTACTGGCGCCGCCCAGGCCCAGAACGTCGTGCTCTATTCGTCCAATAACACGGAGACGATCGAAACCGCGCTGGACGCGGTGAAGCAGAAGTCGCCGAAATTGAACGTGCAGCCCGTCACCGGCGGCACCGGCACGATGATGAAGCGCATCGAGGCCGAGGCGCAGAATCCGCGCGGCGACCTGTTCTGGAGCGGCGGCTTCGGCACGCTGGGCGCCTACCGCCAGCATCTGCAGCCCTACCGCCCGGCCGACCTGGACAAGATCCCCGCCGAGTTCCGCGGTCCGGACGATCTGTGGGTGGGCACCAACGTGCACGTCATGGTGATGATGGTCAACGAGCGCCAGCTCAAGGGCCTGCCCGCGCCGGCCACCTGGTCCGACCTGATGCAGCCGCAGTGGAAGAACAAGTTCGCCATCACCGACCCGTCCAAGAGCGGCACGGCCTACATGCTGGTGTATGGCCTCTTCAAGCAATTCGGCCAGGAAGGCCTGGACAAGATCGCCGCCAACGCGGTGGTCACGGCATCGTCCGGCACCACCTACAAGGGCGTGGCCGCGGGTGAATACGCCGTGGGCATGACGCTGGAATACGCCGCGCAGGAATACGTGGCCGGCGGCCAGAAGGAAATCAAGCTGGTCTACCCGACCGAGGGCAGCTACCTGGCGCCGGAAGGCATGTTCATCATCAAGGGCGCGAAGAACATGGACGCGGCCAAGGCCTTGTATGACGGCCTCTTGAGCAAGGAGTCGCAGGAAGCGCAGCTGGTGAAAAACTTCCGCCGCCCGACGCGCACGGACGTGGCCGTGGCCAGCCTGACCACCCTGCCCGACCTGAAGACCATCAAGATCTTCCCGGTCAGCCAGGATGCCGCGGCGAAGGAGTATGAGGCGGTGGTCGCCGCCTGGAACCAGGCGGTCGCGAAATCCAAGTAAGAGGGTAAGGCCCTCACGCCGCGCCCCTCCGGGGCTCGCAGCCCCCCCGAGGGGCTGGTCCAACTTGGAAGCCCGGCGGTGGGGCCGGCGGCATCAGGCGCCGTTGACCATCCGCCCCGCCGCCAGCACCAGCTGACGCCCGCAACGGGCGGCCAGCTGCGGATCGTGGGTCACCAGCACCAGCGTGGTGCCGTGCTCGCGGTGCAGGTCGAACATCAGGTCGATGACCGTCACCCCTGTGGCGGCGTCCAGGCTGCCGGTGGGCTCGTCCGCGAACAGCAGGTCCGGCTGCACCACGAAGGCGCGCGCCAGCGACACGCGTTGCTGCTCGCCGCCCGACAGGGTGCGCGGGTAGTGATGCAGGCGCTTGCCCAGCCCCACCCGCTCCAACATGGCCTGGGCCGCGTCCCGCGCCGATTGCCCGGCCAGCTCCAACGGCAGCATCACGTTTTCCAGCGCCGTCAGGTTGGGCAGCAGCTGGAATGACTGGAATACGAAACCCACATGATTGGCCCGCAAACGCGCGCGGCCGTCCTCGTCCAGCGAGAACAGGTCCTGCCCGGCCAGGCGCACGCTGCCCGCGCTGGGAACATCCAGGCCTGCCAGCAGTCCCAACAAGGTGGACTTGCCCGACCCCGAACTGCCGGTGATGGCCACGGCGCTGCCCGCCTCGACCGTAAAATCTATACCTTCCAGGATGGAGAGCGTGCCGCCGGCATCGGCCACCTGCTTGCCCAGCCCTTTCACCTCGATCGAATTCTTGTTATCCATGCGCCTATTTTCCCGTCTGCTACTCATGACCGCCATGGCGACCGCCGTCGTGGCGCCCGCCCACGCTCAGACCGCCGCCGCGGCCCAGGGTTCCGCGCCCCGCACGGTGTTGGTCCTGGGCGACAGCCTGTCGGCCGAATACGGCATCAAGCGCGGCACCGGTTGGGTGCCGCTACTTTCGGCCCGCGTAGCGGAACAATACCCCAAGTACCAGGTCGTCAATGCCAGCATCAGCGGCGACACGACCAGCGGCGGCGTGGCCCGCCTGCCCGCGCTGCTGCGCCAGCATGCGCCGGCCGTGGTGGTGCTGGAGCTGGGCTCGAACGACGCGTTGCGCGGCCTGCCGCTGACCATGACCGAGCAGAACCTGCGCACCATGGCCCAGGCCGCCCGCAAGGCCGAGGCGCAGGTCCTGATCGTCGGCATGCAGATTCCGCCGAATTACGGCCGGGATTACACCCAGCGCTTCGCGCAGGTGTTCCCCACGGTCGCCAAAGACGAAAACGCCCGGCTCGTGCCCTTCCTGATGGAAGGTATCGCAACGAACCGGGCGATGTTCCAGGCTGACGGCATCCATCCGAACGAGGATGCCCAGCCTTTGCTACTGGACAACGTGTGGCCGACGCTGCGGCCACTGTTGAACTGATCCTGGGCTGATCAGCCGGCTGCCGGCTGATCGCCGCGGATGACCGCGGCGGCGGCGGGCAGCACCTGCACCTTGTACTCTTCGCGCAGCATGCGCAGCATGGCTTCGTTTTCGGCCTGGCCCCAGGCGCCCGACAGCTGCTGCGCCAGGCGCTCCTTGTCGGCCGGATCGACCGTGCCGGCCTCGACCTTCTCCAGGCGCGCCAGCGTGTAGTCCGAACCCGATTGCACGCCGGCGTAGGCCGGCAGCGTGGCGGCGGGCAGGCGCATGACGGCGTCCAGCACCGGACGCGGCAGATCCTTGGGATCCTGGCGCGACACGATCACCGGCGCGCCAAAGCCTTCCGGCGTTGCGGCGGGGTTAGCCTTGTCGGCAGCCAGCGCGGCTTCACCAGCCTTCTTGGCGGCTTCGGCCGAACGCTCGTCCAGCAGCTTGGCGCGGATGGTGTCCGAGACCTTGTCCAGCGGCGGCACGTGGGACGGCTCGACAGCGGCCACGCGCAGGGCCAGCATGGTGTCGGGCGAGAGTTCGATCACACCGGAGTTCTGCTTTTCACGCAGCACGTCGGGCGAGAACAGCACCTGGCGCACGCGCGGGTTGTCCAGCAGCGCGGCATCGGGGCCGGCGGCGGCCGAGCCCGGACCCGCCTTGTCGGCGGGCAACAAGCCTTCGCGGGTCACGCCGGAAGCGGTACGCAGCTTCAGGCCGACGGCGTCGGCGGCGGGCTGCAGGCTGTCGCGCTGGTCATAGACCTGCTTGTTCAACTGGCTGGCCATTTCCGAGAAGCGCACGGCGGCGAGCTGCTTGCGGACTTCGGCGGTGATCTGGTCCTTGACCTCGGCCAGCGGCTTGATGGCGGCGGGCTGGATTTCGGTGACCTTGACCACGTGCAGGCCGGACGGGGTTTCGATCACGCCGGACACCTGGTCCTTGGACTGGCCGAAAATCGCCTTTTCCAGCGGACCGGTCAACATGCCGGGCGCGAGCCAGCCCAGATCGCCGCCATTGGTCGCCGAACCCGCGTCCTGCGAGTTCTTGCGGGCCAGTTCGGCGAATTGCGCCGGATCGGCGGCGGCCTGCTTGGCGAGGTCCTCGGCCTTGGCACGGGCGGCCTTGCGGGCGTCTTCCGACGCGCCAGGCGCCAGGTTGATCATGATGTGGCTGGCGCGGCGGCGTTCGGGCTGGCCGAAGCGGTTCTTGTTCTGCTCGTAGTAGGACGCGAGGTCCTCGTCCTTGACCTGCACGCCTTGCGTGGCGGCGGCCTCGTCCAGCACCAGGTACTGGACCTGGACCTGTTCGGGAATCTGCAGTTGCTGCTTGTTGGCGTCGTACCAGGCCTGGATGTCGGCCGGGCTGACGCTGACCTGCGAGCGGTAGTCGGCAGCGGCGAAGCGGCGCAGTTGCACCGTGCGCTGCTGCGTCAACGCCGTTTCCAGCGCGGCCACGACCTCGCCGGGTGCGCGGGCCGACTGGCCCACGGGCTCCAGCACGCGCGCGACCGCCAGATCGCGGCGCAGGCCGGCTTCGAACGAGGTCGGCGACATGCCTTGCGCAGCCAGCACCTGGCGATAGCGCTCGGGCGAGAAGCGGCCATTGTCCTGGACTTCCGGAATCGCGGCGATGGTGTTGCGCAGCGTTTCGTCGGACACCGAGAAACGGTTGTCGACGGCAACGTTGGCCAGCAGGCGCTGGTTGATCAACTGATTGAGCAAGCCTTCGCGCAGCGCCGGCGTGTCGATGACGGCCGGATCGAACTGGGCGCCCAGGCGCTGGCGGAACTGCTCCAGCTGGTTGCGGTGCGCCTGATCGAACTCGGCCCGCGACACGGGTTGGCCATTGACCGTGGCCAATTCAGGCTCGGCGCGCATGAAGCTGTCATAGCCTTGAATACCGACCAGGAAGAAGGACGGCACAATCAGAAGCAGCAGGATGAACTGCATCCAGCGCCGATGGCTGCGAATAAATTCGAACATGGAATCCCTGTTGCCGCACCCCGGGCGCAAGCCCAAAGCCGCAAGAAAACGCATAAAAAAAGGCGAACCAGATTCGCCCTGTTCCCATACCGGTCAATACCGGATCAGCGGGCGGATTTTACCATTTCTCATTCGCCGCGCAGCCCAGGAATCTTTCGAATGTCATCCGGGCCTGCCCCCGGGCTCAAACGGCACGAAACCGGGGACCGAGTCAACCCGGGGAACCACCATTTCCAGCCCCTTGCGGCCCTCGTATCGTGGCCTGTCAGGGTAAGCCCGCATTACCCCGACGCCGCTCCCGAAGGATGCGGCCCCTTCCACGCACGCTCAGAGGTACACACTGATGCCGTACACATCTCCCCGCCTGCAACTCCTGCGCACCTGCATCGCCCTGGCCTTCGTCGGCGGCGCCCCCGCCGCGCTGGCCGCGCCCGTCGCCGCCGTCCACGAAGCCGCGCAAGCCCAGCAGCAAGGCATGCTGGATACCATGCGCGACCTGGTCGGCATCGAGTCGGGCAGCAAGGACGTCGAGGGCGTGGAGCGCATCGCCGTCCTGATCCGCGACCGGCTCAAGGCGCTGGGCGGAACGGTAGAGATCATCCAGCCCACCGACGTGTTCCGCCTGGACGACACGCCAGAGAAGGTCGGCCCCATGGTCCATGCCGAATTCAAGGGTAAAGGCCAGAAGAAGATCATGCTGATCGCCCACATGGACACCGTCTACCGCAACGGCATGCTCAAGGACCAGCCTTTCCGCATCGACGGCGACAAGGCCTACGGCCTGGGCATCGCCGACGACAAGCATGGCGTGGCCGCCATCATCCACACCCTGACCCTGCTGCAAAAACTGGGCTTCGAGGACTACGGCACCATTACCGTGCTGATCAACGGCGACGAGGAAATCAGCTCGCCCGGCGCGCGCAGCACCATTACCCGCCTGGGCGCCGACCAGGATGCGGTGTTCTCGTTCGAAGGCGGCGGCGCGCAAGCGCGCCTGACGCTGGCCACCAGCGGCATCGGCGCGGCCTACCTGACCGTGCAGGGCAAGACCTCGCATGCGGGCGCGCGGCCCGAAGGCGGCGTCAACGCGCTGTATGAGTTGGCCCACCAGGTGCTGCAGCTGGACAAGCTGTCCAAGCCCGAGGAAGGCTTGAAGCTGAACTGGACCGTGGCCCAGGCCGGCACCAACCGCAACGTCATTCCGGGCCAGGCCACCGCCCAGGCGGACGCGCGCGCCCTGCGCGTCTCCGATTTCGATGCGCTGTCGCGCACGCTGGAAGAACGCATACAGAAGAAGCTGCTGCCCGAATCCAAGGTCAGCGTGAAGTTCGAAGTGCGCCGCCCGCCCTTGGAAGCCACGCCGGCCTCGCGCGCCCTGGCCCAACACGGCGTGCAGATCTACAAAGAGCTGGACTTGCCGATGACGGTCGTGGACCGCGCCAGCGGCGGCGGCACCGACGCCGCTTTTGCCGCCTTGAAGGCGCGCGGCCCGGTAATCGAAGGCATGGGCCTGAGCGGCTTTGGCGCGCATTCCAACGACGCCGAGTACATCCAGATCAACAGCATCGTGCCGCGCCTGTACCTTGCCGCGCGGATGATCATGGACGTGTCGCAGGACAAGGCGCCCATGAAATAGGCCTGGAGACCTGCCGCGGCGTTCCCGCGCGCCGCGGCAGCCGCAGAACGGGCGTGCAGAAGGAGTATCCTTGCAACCCTGACCAAAAGAACCCGAAGCAACACCCCAAATGAGCGCAAAATTCCCCTCCTGGCCCTACTCCCGTTACATCGCGCATCGCGGCGGCGGCCGTCTGGCCCCGGAGAACACCCTGGCCGCCATGCGCGTAGGCGCCGAGCACGGCTTCACGATGTTCGAATACGACGTCAAGCTGAGCAGCGACAACGTGCTGGTGCTGATGCACGACGACGACGTGGACCGCACCTCCAACGGCCGCGGCCCCGCCGCTGCCAAGACCTACGCCGAGCTTGCCCAGCTGGATTTCGGCAGTTGGCATTCCGCCGCCTACGCGGGCGAGCCGCTGCCCACCTTCGCTGCCGTCGCCCGCTACACGGTGGCCAACGGCATCGCCAGCAACGTCGAGATCAAGCCCTGCCCGGGCCGCGAGGCCGAGACCGGCCGCGCCGTGGCGCTGGCCGCGCGCCAGCTGTGGCAAGGCGCGGCCGAAGCGCCGCTCCTGTCCTCGTTCGCGGAAGCAGCGCTGCAGGCCGCGCTGGAAACGGCCCCCGAATTGCCGCGCGCGCTGCTGGTGGAGAAGGTACCCGCCGACTGGCGCGAACGCCTGGCCAAGTACGAGTGCGTGGCCCTGAACATCAATCAGAAGGACGCCACCCGTGAGCTGATCGATGCCGTGCATGCCGCCGGCTACCGTATCGCCGCCTGGACCGTCAACGACCCGGAGCGCGCCCGCCTGCTGCTCGACTGGGGCATCGACGGCATTTTCACCGACGAGCTGGCCGCGATCCGGCCCGCCGCCTGAGGCAGAACGCCCGTGTTCAGTTACCGCCACGCCTTTCACGCCGGCAACCACGCCGACGTACTCAAGCACGCCATCCTGATCCACACCCTGGATTACTTCAACAAGAAAGACGCGCCCTACTGGGTCGTCGATACCCACGCCGGCGCCGGGCTCTATAGCCTGGATAGCGATTGGGCCGCAAAGACCTCCGAGTTCGCCGACGGCATCGGCCGCCTGTGGGAAGCCGAGGACCTGCCGCCCATCCTGGCCGACTACGTCGCCCGGATCCGCGGCTACAACACCAACGGCCGCCTCAGGCGCTATCCGGGCTCGCCATGGCTGGCGCTGGACGCGCTGCGTCCGTCCGACCGGCTGCGCCTGTTCGAAATGCACCCTACCGAGATCGACACGCTGGTCGGCAACCTGGAACACCAGGGCCGCGCCGCGCAACGCCAGACCACGATCTACGGCGACGACGGTTTTGAAGGCGTCAAGGCGCTGCTGCCGCCGCCCACGCGCCGCGGCATGGTGCTGATCGACCCCTCGTACGAAGACAAGAACGACTATCGCCGCACGCTCAACGCGGTCAAGGAATGCGTCAAGCGCTTCGCCACCGGCACCTACGCCGTCTGGTACCCGCTGGTCCAGCGCCGCGAAGCCAATGAAATGGCGCGCCACCTGGAGAACCTGAAGGTCAAGAGCTGGCTGCACGCGACCTTGACGGTCAAGAAAGCAGCCATCGACGGCTACGGCCTGCACGGCAGCGGCATGTTCCTGATCAATCCGCCCTGGACGTTGCACGACGCCTTGAAGCAAGCCATGCCGTATCTGGCCCGCACGCTGGGACAGGACGAGCGCGCCGGCTTCACGCTGCAGTTCCGCGAGAATCCGTTCCCGGTGCCAAAGAAGCAGTCGGACGATTGATCCGATACGAAAAGCAAAAAGGCCACGATGTTTCGTGGCCTTTTTGCTGGTGTCGCGGATCGCGCTGGCGTTCAAGCCAGTTCATTCTCCGGAGCTTCCCGCCGCAGCGCCTCCTGCGCCCGGGCCAGCTTGGCCGCCGCGTCGCGCAAGGCAGTGCGCAGGCCTTCCTCGATCACGGGGTGATAGAACGGCATTTCCAGCATGCGCGCCACGGTCAGCTCCTGCTGCACAGCCCAGGCCAGCAGGTGGCCGATGTGCTCGGCGCTGGGGCCGACCATCTCGGCGCCCAGGAAACGGCCCGTTTCGATGTCCGCATAGACATGCAGCATGCCGCGGTTCTTCAGCATGACCCGCGAACGGCCCTGGTCGCTGAAGTCCACCTCGCCCGTCACGAAGGTGCCCGGCACCAGCCGTGCGTGGCCCTGCCCGGCCATGGCGATCTGCGGGTCCGAGAACACCACGGCCAACGGCGCGCGGCGCAGGCCCTTGCGCACTTCGGGATAGCGCGCCGCGTTCTCGCCCGCGATGCGGCCTTCGTCGGCGGCTTCGTGCAGCAGCGGCGCGTCGGCGTTGGCATCGCCCGCGATGAAGATGGGCGCATCGCCCGCCTGCATGGTTTCGCGGTCGAACAACGGCACGCCGTGTTTGTCCAATTGCAGCGAGGTGTTTTCCAGCGCCAGCCCGTCCACGTTGGCGCGGCGGCCCGTGGCCACCAGCGCGTAGTCGAAGCGTTCGGTGCGCTCGGTGTTGTCCAGCGTCACGTAGCGCACTTCCACTTCGTCGCCTACGCGGGTGGTTTCAAGCACGCGGGCGTCCGGGTCCAGATAGAACTCGCGCTGGAAGATCTTGCGGGCCGTATTGCGTACTTGCGGATCGCTGATGCCGCCCAGGCTGCCGCTGACGCCGAACACGCGCACTTCCACGCCCAGGCGCGCCAGCGCCTGGCCCAGTTCCAGCCCGATCACGCCAGGACCGAACACGGCCACACGGCCAGGCAGATCATCCCAGGCGAACACGTCATCGTTCAGCACCAGACGGTCGCCCAGCGCACGGAACGGCGGCGGCACAGATGGCCGAGAACCGGTGGCGATCACCACGCGGGACGCATGCACTTCGGTGTGCTCGTCCACCTTCAGCACCGTGTCCGACAAGAAGCGCGCATAGCCGCGCAGCTTGTCCTCTGCCGGGATGCTTTCCACGCCTTCCAGCACGAAACCGACGAAGCGGTCGCGCTCGCGTTTGACGCGGTCCATCACTTCGGTGCCATCGACGGTGATCTCACCGCCCACATGCACGCCGAACGGCTCGGTGTGGGCCGCGCTGTGGGCCGCTTCGGCGGCGGCGATCAGCAGCTTTGACGGCATGCAGCCGACGCGGGCGCAGGTCGTGCCGTAGGGACCGCCTTCGATCAGCAGCGCGCGCTGGCCCGCGGCGCGGGCGGCGCGGTAGGCGGCCAGGCCGGCCGTGCCGGCGCCGATGACAGCGATATCGGTATGCAGAGTTTTCATGACTGGGTATCCCCCGATGTGGCGTGGAGCAGGAATTCAAAGGCGGATTCCGCCTTTTTCCGCACCCTATGGACGTGGACAGTCCCGCAGCGCCCGCCGGGGGCCGCGCACAAAGATGCGTAAAAAGGGAAACTCGTGAAGGGTGCAGCAGGCGGCGAACCGCCCTGCTGCCCGGCCCCGGGGCGAACCCGGGACCGGTAGCGTTGCAGACGCTTAGGCGAAGTGCGCCTTCAGGTCTTCCAGGCCGCCGATCAGCGCGCCATTGATGAACACCTGCGGGGCGGTGCCCTTGCCCGAGACAGCGCCGATCACGCGGCCACGGACCTTGTTTTCCAGCGGGATCTCGATCGGGGCGTAGCCCTTGGCATCCAGCAGCGCCTTGGCTTCCACGCAGAACGGGCAGCCCGGCTTGGAGAACACGACCACCTGGTCGGGCTTCTTGGCCGACGGGGCGAAGTGCGCCAGCATGGTGTCGGCGTCCGACACTTCAAACGGGTCGCCTTCCTTTTCCGGCTCGATGAACATCTTCTGGACCACGCCGTCCTTGACCAGCATGGAATAGCGCCAGCTGCGCTTGCCGAAGCCCAGGTCGCTCTTGTCGACCAGCATGCCCATGCCTTCGGTGAACTCGCCGTTGCCGTCGGGCAGCAGCGTGATGTTGGCCGATTCCTGGTCCTTGGCCCATTCGTTCATGACGAAGGTGTCATTGACCGACACGCAGACGATGCTGTCCACGCCGGCGGCGAAGAAGGCGGGAGCCAGTTCGTTGTAACGCGGCAGGTGGGTCGACGAGCAGGTCGGCGTGAAGGCGCCGGGCAGGGAAAAGACCACGACGGTCTTGTTCTTGAACAGGTCGTCGGACGTCACCTTCTTCCAGGTGTTGTCCTCACGGACCGGGAACGTTACGTTCGGAACACGTTGGCCTTCGCGGTTTTGCAGCATTCAAATCTCTCCTTGGGGTAGCGGGGTTGTTTGATTAACCACCATGGAAAGAATGATAAATCCTTACTATCAATTATTCAAATTTAATAAATTCAATGAATCGATAGATTTTAGCAATGAATAAATAACCAGCGCGAGACCGGATCTATCATAGCCCGGCCTCGCGCCTGGAGGAATTACACCGGCTGCGGCTGGTAGCCGGCGTCGCGGATCGCGTCTTCGATCTTGTCGGCGTCATCGGCCCCGGTCACGGTCACGCGGTGCGTGGGCAGATCGATCGTGACAGTCGCGCCCGGAGCCGCCTGGGCCACCGCGGCCGTAATGGTCTTGGCGCAATGGCCGCAGGTCATGTCAGCCACTTGGAACTCGATGCTCATAGTTATCTCCATAGGATTCAAGGGCGATGGACTACGTTTCGTCCACCATGGAAAGCAGCTTAAACCTTCCCATGATGGAAAGGTCAAGCGTAGAATCGCACTCAGGCTACACAGGAGCACGGCAATGAATATCGGCGAGGCATCCAGGAGTTCCGGCATTTCCGCCAAGATGATCCGCTACTACGAAAGCATCGGCCTCATCAGCCCCGCCGGACGCACGGATTCCGGCTACCGCGTGTACAGCGAACACGATCTGCATACGCTGCACTTCGTGCGCCGCGCGCGCGACCTGGGTTTTTCGGTGGAACAGATGAATGAGTTGCTGGCGCTGTGGAAGGACCGCAGCCGCGCCAGCGCCGACGTCAAGCGCATCGCGCTGGAACACGTGCAGGAACTGGAGCGCAAGGCCGAGGCGCTGCGCGACATGGCGGCCACCTTGAAGCATCTGGCCGAACACTGCCAGGGCAATGACAGGCCGGACTGCCCGATACTGGAAGGCCTGGGCTGCAAGCACTGAAACGGCCCAGGCCCTTCCCGCGGCGTCAGTCCTGCGCTTCGGCCGCGACCTTGGCGTGATAGGCGTCGGTGGCGGCCTGCTTGGCGGCCGCCTTCTCGGCGGCGGCCGCGGCCTTGGCTTCTTCCGCGGCTGCCGCTTCGGCCGCCGCCTGAATGGCGCGCTGGCGGGCGCGTTCCCGCACGGCCTGGATACCTTCGGCGTCCAGCGATTCGAACACCGCAATGGACTCCACATGGCCCGTGTGCGGGAACATGTTGATCACGCCCGCGCTCTTCAACACATAGCCGCCTTCATGCACCATGATGGCCGCATCGCGCGCCAGCGTGGCCGGATTACAGGACACGTAGACGATGCGCACGGGGCGCTCGTGCGCCTCCAACAGCGACAGGGCCTGCGCCACGGCATGCGCGCCTTCGCGCGGCGGATCGATCAGCATGCGGTCGAAGTAGCCCAGGCCGCGCAGCCATTCCACATCCACCTCGAACAGGTTCAGGGTGGCGAAGCTGGTGCGATCGCCCAGGCCGTGGCGCGATGCCGCGTCGAAAGCGCGGTCGGTCAGCGCCTTGCTGCCTTCCACGCCCACGGCTTCCCTGCCCTGCGTCGCCAGCGGCAGCGTGAAGTTGCCCAGCCCGCAGAACAGATCCGCCACGCGGTCGGTAGGCTGCACCTCCAGTAGTTTCAGCGCGCGCGACACCATCGCACGGTTGATGGCGTGATTGACCTGCGTGAAATCGGTGGGCCGATACGGCATGCGCAGGCCGAATTCCGGCATGGTGTAGGCCAGCGTGTCGCCGTGCTCGCGCTCCAGCGGGTGCACGGTTTCCGGACCCTTGGACTGCAGCCACCATTGCACGTTGTGCTTGGCGGCGAAGGCGCGCAGGATGGCGATGTCGCCATCGGTCAGCGGCAGCAGATGGCGCAGCACCAGGGCGGTCACGCCCTCGCCCAGCGACACTTCGATCTGCGGCATGCGGTCCGGCGCGGACATGGAACCGATCATTTCGCGCAAAGGGATAAGCAGGTCGCTGACGTGGCGCGGCAGCACATGGCATTCGCGCATGTCGGCCACATAGCTGCTCTTGCGCTCATGGAAACCGACCAGCACGCCGCCCTTCTTGGGCACCACGCGCACCGACAGGCGGGCGCGGTAGCGGTAGCCCCAGGTCGGGCCTTGCAGCGGCGCCAGGATGCGCGCGGGACGCAGCTTGCCGACATGCCAGAAGGTGTCTTCCAGCGAACGTTGCTTGATGGCGACCTGCGTGCTGGGTTCCAGGTGCTGCATGGCACAGCCGCCACAGACGCCGAAATGCGGGCAGCGCGGCGCCACGCGCTGCGACGAGGGCCGCAGCACCTCGTCCACGCGCGCAATCTCGTAGGACGGCTTGCGGCGCAGCGTAACCGTGGTGACCCGTTCGCCCGGCAAGGCGCCTTCCACGAAGACGACCTTCCCGTCGCGGCGGGCGATACCCCTGGCTTCCAGGTCCAGGGATTCAATACTCAAAACGTCAGACATCTCACGCAGTCCAGAAGAATTACACGCAACCTTCTATTGTAGAAGGACTGCGGCCAATCCTGGAAATGGCGATGTGGGGCCGGAACGGTCTCCCGATGAAAAAAGGGCTTGCCCCGGACGGCGGTCACCGCCAATCGTCGGCAAGCCCGAAAGCCGGCGCTGCCAGGCGCCGCCACGGATATCGGTCAGAAGGAACGCGCCACCGAGAAGACGGCGCCCAGGCGGCCCGAAGGATGGCCGTACTTGGTCGGCAGCCAGTTGTCCTTGGTCGCCCCCACGGCGGCCAGGCCCAGGATCCAGCCCTTCAGGTCCTTGGTCACGCCGAGCTTGTAGTCGACGTAATGGCCGATGGAGTCGCCGTCCATATTGGTCTGGTTCTTGAGCTTCTGGTAGCCCAGGTGGCCGACCAGGCCCCAGCCGTCGCCCAGGTCGAAGTTGGCCGTGCCGTCCAGGTACCAGGTGCCCTTGCTGTCGGGCGTGCTGAAGAAGTCGCTGGGCGTATAGGAGTACTTGAGGCTGTAGTTGCCGTAGGACGCGCCCAGATAGAGGTCGGTGTTGTTGTAGTTGCCGCCCTTCGGCGAGCTGGAGCCCGGGTAGTAATAATGCAGCACGCCCGCATCCAGCGTGAAGCCGCCGCCCACGTCGCCCTTCCAGCCGCCGTAGAAATCCATTTCCAGGTTGCCGTCGGTGAACACGAAATCGGAAACATTGGAGTTCCAGTTGCCCAGATAGAAGCCGGAACTGTGGGTCAGGTCGAAGCCCAGCTGCACGGCGGGCCGGAAGTCGGTCTGCGAGTAGCCGCGGAAACGGTAGTCGCTGACGATGGCGGCGTTGCCGCTGAGCGAAAATCCGCCGCCCAGGTCGGTGGGTTCGGCCTGCGCCGTCGCGGTGAAACAAGCGGCGAGCGCAAAGGGCACGGCTAGCAACGTCTTCTTCATGGTGCGGAGTCCTGATCGGATTTGTCGAGTAGGTAGATGGCCGAGGCGCATCACTAGGACCGGCGATGCAGCGTTTGAAACCGGTTCCTACTCCACAAAGCAATGTCCGTGCCAGGTCTGCGGCAAGCCGATACGCAGGCGCATCGCCCGCTGACGGCGCCCGCGCCGCACCAGAACAGTGCGGACGCGTGTGCCGGCGCACGCGCTTATGCGTCAAAACGGGGAACCCGCTCCCTATCGGTACGCATGGCGAGCCGCCGCCAGCCGCCATCCCGGACGCCAAATGAAAAACCCCGGCACGCGGTCGCGTGTCCGGGGTTGCTGGCGTGCACCGGCCGGGACGGCCGGCCGCACTGCTTAGTTGGCGGCAGGCTTGGCCGGCGCGGCGGCAGCGGGCGCATCCGCCTTGCCCTTGCCGTGGCGCCCTTCCATGCGGGCGTGGCGCTCCTGCATGCGGTCCTGGCGTTCCTTGACGAACTTGGTCACCTGGCCGCGCTGGGTGTCGTTCAGGCTGTCCCAGACCGCGAGCCATTGGTCGCGCACCTGCTTGGCCTGGGGACCGAAGGCATCACGCGACTTTTCGGACTGTTCGACCAGCGCGCGGGGATCCAGCTTGCCGCTGTCCAGCTGCGCCTTGAGCAGGTCGTGGCGCTTGCCGCCCGAGGCACGCATGGCTTCGTGCAGGCTGCGCTGGCCGTCCTGCGCGGTCTTGAACAAGGCCTGCTGCTTGTCGTCCAGCTTCAGCTCGGCGACCTGCGCCTTGGTCACCGGACCCAGGCCGGGAATGAAGAGGCCGTCGCGCATGCCTTTGTGGAAGCCGCCGCGCTGGCCATCGTGCATGGCGGCGGGGCCGCCGTCAGCGGGAGGAGGAGGCGCAGCCATGACGGAGCCGGCCACCAGGCCGCCCGTCGCGGCGACAAATGCAAGAGCGGCCAAATTGGAGCGGATAGCGAATCGGGACATGTAGGTCTCCTGAAAGTGAAGAAAGCGAGGCCATTGTGCGATTGGCCCGGTTTCATCCAGGTTTCGCGGGCGCAAGCAATGTTTCAGTCGATTGCGCATGATCCAGACGCAAGAACGGGGCCTCGCGGGCCCCGTTCGATCCTGTCCGCCGGAAGACGGATCCTCCGGCCGAGACGCCGCTCAGTTGGCGTCCCAGGCCGCCATGTACTCCTTCCAGTGCGGCGCATCGCTGGCGCTGAGGGTGTCGCGCACCAGCGCGATTTCCGCTTCGTAGGAAGTGCGGTCGAGTTCGCCGCGCAGGAAACGGAAACGGCAATACACCAGCCAGGTGTTGACCACGTCCGTTTCGCAATAGGCCCGCACCTCGTCGGCGCGGCCCTGGCTCCAGGCTTCCCACACCTTGCTGCCGTCCATGCCCAGCTTGCCGGGAAAGCCGCAAAGCTTGGCCAGTTCGTCCAGCGGCGCGTTGGCGCGGCCGTTGTACTTGGCCAGCAGGTCCATCAGGTCCAGGTGACGCGAGTGGTAGCGCGAAATGTAGTTGTTGAACTTGAAGTCGCGGTCTTCCTCGCCCATGTCCCAGTAGCGCGGCGCGGGCACGCCCTGGATCAGGCTGCGGTAATGCAGCACCGGCAGGTCGAAGCCGGAACCGTTCCAGCTCACGAGCTTGGGCGTGTAGCGCTCGATGGTCTTGAAGAAGCCCGCCAGCAAGGCGGCTTCGGGATCGTCGGGCTGGCCCAGGGTCTTGACGCGAAAGCCCTGGTCGTCGCGGAACACGCAGCCCACCACCGCCACCTTGTGCAGATGCAGCGGCAGGAAATCATGGCCCACGGCCTCGCGGCGCGCGGTCAGCGCGCGCTCGACCACCTCCTGGTCGGAAACATCAGCCCCCCAGCCGTTGAGCTTGCGCAGCCCCTCGGCGTCGGGGATGGTTTCCAGGTCGAAGACGAGAGTGGGCGTCATCGGGCAGGCAGATACTGCATGGGGTCCACCGGCTGGCCTTGGCGGCGGATCTCGAAGTGCAGGCGCGGCGACGTGGTATCGCTTTGGCCGAGTTCGGCGATCTTGGCGCCGCGCTTGACGTTCTGGCCCGTCTTCACCAGCACCGCGCGGTTATGCGCGTAAGCGGTGATGAAGCCGTTCTGGTGTTCGACGATGATCAGGTTGCCCAGGCCGCGCACACCGTTGCCGCTGTACTTGACCAGGCCGTCGGCGGCGGCGGTGACCGGATCGCCCAGCGCGCCGGCGATGTCGATGCCCTTGCTGCTGTTGTTGAAGCCTTGCACGATCTGGCCGTTGGCGGGCCAGGCCCAATTGATGACGGCCGCGTCGGCCGCGCGCGTGGCGGGCTTGGTCTCGACCGGCGCGGTGGGCGGCGGCGTGGTGGTTTCAGTGGTCGGCGGCGGCAGGGTTTCCGGCTGGTCCAGCGGACGCGGCTGCGTCTTGGAGCCCGCGACCGGCGCGGTCTGCGCCCCGCCGCTGGCGCTGCCGGACATCTTCAGGACCTGGCCGACCGAGATCTGGTTGGGGTCGCTGAGGTTGTTCCAACGCTTGACGTTTTCGACATCCACATTGTTGGCGCGGGCGATCTTGTAGAGCGTGTCGCCCGGTTTCACCACATAGGTGCCGCCGGTCTGGGTGGCCGGCGCGGGTTGCCCGCCGGTCATGTCGACCACCGGCGCGCGAGTGCCTTTGGAAGCGCAGCCAGCCAGGATGGACAGGCTGAGAGCCCCCGCGATGAAGAGCGGGCGGCGCAGGCGCGTCATGGACGCGCCCAGGGTGATATCGGTCAGTTGCAACTGCCCGTTGAGCATACGTTTCTCCTGTTTGCTCAAGATTGTATTCCGGCCCGTAGCGGCACAAAGCGCACGGCCTCTAATTCTGTGCGTTTCCAGCTGGCCGCGCCTGTGCGTTCGATGAGAACCAGGCGCTGGTTGGCGCCCCCTTCAGGAGCGATCAGGCGGCCACCCGGTGCGAGCTGCGAGAGCAGCGCCTGCGGGATGGCAAGGCCAGCGGCAGCCACAACGATAGCATCGAACGGCGCCACACCGGGCAGGCCCAGCATGCCGTCGCCGTAGATCAAGCGGATCCTGGTGGTGAGCCGCAGGGCGCGCAGATGCTCGCGCGCAAGTTCATACAATCCGCGGATGCGTTCGATGGTGTGAACCTCGCGCACGAATTGCGCGAGCACCGCCGCCTGGTAGCCGCAACCCGCGCCGACTTCCAGCACGCGGGTGGGCGTGCGGTCGTCGCAGGCGGCGGCGATCATGCGCGCCACCACCCAGGGTTGGGAGATGGTTTGCGAATGACCGATGGGCAACGCGGCGTCTTCGTAAGCGCGGCTGGCCAGCGCCTCGTCGACGAACAGATGGCGCGGCACCGCGCCCATGGCGTTGAGCACGCGCTCGTCGGTAATGCCCTGCGCCCGCAGGCGCTCGACCATGGCCTGGCGCAGGCGATCCGAATTCAGCCCCAG
This sequence comes from Achromobacter aegrifaciens, assembly GCF_902859735.1. GTDB lineage: Bacteria > Pseudomonadota > Gammaproteobacteria > Burkholderiales > Burkholderiaceae_B > Achromobacter > Achromobacter aegrifaciens. Next base: position 750,314 of record NZ_CADIJY010000002.1, read on the forward strand.
ATTGCTGCCCGATGCGGGCGTCGGCGCCTGGATCTGGCGTTGCAGCGTGGCTGCGGAAATGCGGGTGTTGCTGTTGGCGGGCGTGACGCCCGGACTGAGCCGACCCGAGTCGTAGCGCACCGGACCGGTACGCCCGGGCACCGGCTGGGTCACGTCCGGCTGGCTTACACGTTTACGCATAGCGGCTCCGCCCAGGTCCGGATCTCGTCGAGCTGGCTGTGCTGGGTCAGGTCCAGGCGCAGCGGCGTGACCGACACCGTACCCTGCTCGACGGCATGAAAGTCCGTGCCTGGCGTGGCGTCGGCCGCCAAACCCACGGGTCCGATCCAATAGACGGTATCGCCATACGGCGTGGTGGTGCGCACCACCGGCTGCGAGGGATGGCGCTTGCCCAGGCGCGTGACCGCGAAGCCGTGCATGTCTTCGAAGCGGCGGCTGGGGATATTGACGTTCAGGAGCACCGGCGCGGCCAGCGGCTGGGCCAGATGGCGTTCCACCACGAGGCGCGCGGCGCGCGCGGCGGAATCGATGTGCTCCCAGCCCTTCTCGGCCAACGAGAACGCGATGGCCGGGATGCCGAACAGATAGCCTTCGCTGGCAGCGGCCACGGTGCCCGAATACAGGGTGTCGTCGCCCATGTTGGCGCCGTTGTTGATGCCGGACACGACCAGGTCGGGCCGGGTATCCATAAGGCCGGTGAGCGCCACGTGCACGCAGTCGGACGGGGTGCCGTTGACGGCAATGAAGCCGTTGGAGGCGGTGCGTACCGACAGCGGCCGGTTCAGCGTCAGGGAGTTGGACGCGCCGCTATGGTTGGTTTCAGGCGCGACGACAGTGAGATCGCCCAGGCCCTGCAGCGCGTCAACCAGCGCCTCGAGCCCAGGGGCCGAATAACCATCATCGTTCGAAACCAGAATTCGCATTGTGCATCCGAAAGAAAATAAAACGCGGGTGAACGCGTCGGATTGTACCGTCCGCGGCCGGTATCCGTGCGATCGACTGGCGGACGGGGGCCGCAGCCCCGCTCGATAACCCGTAGCCGGACCCGGCCCCGGGCGCGGTAGAATCCGCACCCATTACCGCAACAACACAACAACAACGGATCCTATCCATGGCGATAAACGACCCCTCCCTGGTCTTCAGCGCTGCGCTCATCCTGCTGGCCTACCTGATCGGCTCCGTGCCCTTCGCAGTGGTCGTCAGCAAGCTCATGGGCCTGCAAGACCCCCGCAGCTACGGCTCCAAGAATCCCGGCGCTACCAATGTGCTGCGCACCGGGAACAAGACGGCCGCCGCGCTGACGCTGCTGGGCGACGCCGCCAAGGGATGGTTCGCGATCTGGCTGGCCGAAAAACTGGCTCCCGGGATCTCCCCCGTCGCGCTGGCGCTGGTGGCGCTGGCCGCCTTCCTGGGCCATCTGTACCCGATATTCCTGCGCTTCAAGGGCGGCAAGGGCGTGGCCACCGCCTTGGGCGTGCTGGTGGCAATCCAGCCCTGGCTGGCGGTCGCCACGGCGGCCACCTGGCTGATCGTCGCGGTGTTCTTCCGCTATTCGTCCCTGGCTTCACTGGTGGCGGCCTTCTTCGCCCCCGTCTACTACGTGTTTGGTTCCGGCCTGGCCTGGTATGCGCAGCCGTCCATGGGCGTGGCGCTTGCGGTCATCGGCGTGCTGTTGTTCTACCGCCACCGCGCCAACATCACGCGCCTGGTCCAGGGCACGGAAAGCCGCATCGGCGGCGGCAAGAAGAAATAAACGCGCAAGGAATGCGCTTCGGGGCGGCCTGCATGGCCGCCCTTTTCATTTTCAGGCGATGTCGGCCAGGTCCCAGCGCGGCTTCACAGTGAAGCTGTGCGCATCCGGATCCAGCGTCGCCAGGCCAGCCTTGACCCGCTCGGCGGCGGCAAAGGCAATCATGGCGCCGTTGTCGGTGCACAGTTCCAGGGGCGGGAAATAGGCGCGCGCCTTGAGCGGCTTGAGCGCCGCGTCCAGCTTGGCGCGCAGCAGCTGGTTGGCCCCCACTCCCCCGGCCACCACCAGGCGCTTCAGGCCGGTCTGCTTCAGGGCCTTGATGGCCTTGGCCGCCAGCACTTCCACGATGGCGGCCTGCGTGGCCGCGGCCAGGTCGGCGCGGGTCTGTTCGTCCAGTCCGCCCGCGGCTTCGGCAGCCTTGACCCGGGTCAGCACGGCCGTCTTCAGGCCGCTGAAACTGAAATCCAGGTCGCCGCTGTGCAGCATGGGGCGCGGCAGATCGAAACGCGCGGCATCGCCGCTGGCGGCCAGCCGGGACAGCGCCGGTCCGCCGGGATAGCCCAGGCCCATGAGCTTGGCCGACTTGTCGAAGGCCTCGCCCGCCGCGTCGTCCAGCGTTTCGCCCAGCAATTCGTAGCGTCCCACCCCGTCCACGCGCATCAGCTGCGTGTGTCCGCCGGACACCAGCAGCGCCACGAAGGGGAATTCAGGCCGCGGATCCGCCAGCATCGGCGATAGCAGATGGCCTTCCAGGTGATGGATGCCGATGGCGGGCAAATGACGCGACCAGGCGAACGACTGCGCGACGCTGGCGCCCACCAGCAAGGCGCCGGCCAGGCCGGGGCCGGCCGTATAGGCCACGGCGCCGACATCCGACATTTGCAGGCCCGCTTCTTCGAGGACCTGCCGGGTCAGCGGCACGACGCGGCGAATATGGTCGCGCGAGGCGAGTTCCGGCACCACGCCCCCGTATTCCTGGTGCATGGCGATCTGGGTATGCAGCGCGTGCGCGAGCAGGCCCCGTTCCGTACAGACGGCAGCGACGCCGGTTTCGTCGCAGGAGCTTTCAAAGCCGAGAATAATCATGGCGGCAGAGTTTACAACTGATGCGAAAATACGCCCTTTCATGAAAAACCGGCGGGCAACCCAGCCCGCCCACAACAACCCGCAATCCTGCAAACACATTGGGGACTCGAATGCTCGAGAAGCTATTCAAGCTGCGTGAACACGGCACGACAGCGCGTACGGAACTGGTCGCCGGCCTGACGACATTCCTGACGATGTCGTACATCATCTTCGTCAATCCGGACATCCTGTCGTCGACGGGCATGGACCGCGATGCCGTGTTCGTCGCCACCTGCCTGGCCGCCGCGCTGGGCTCGCTGGTGATGGCGCTGATCGCCAACTGGCCGATCGGCATGGCGCCGGGCATGGGCCTGAACGCCTTCTTCGCATTCACCGTGGTCAAGACCATGGGCTACACCTGGGAGCAGGCGCTGGGCGCCGTGTTCATCTCGGGCGTGATCTTCCTGTTCCTGACGTTCTCGGGCATCCGGGTCTGGCTGGTCAAGGGCATTCCGCATTCGCTGCGCAGCGCCATCGCCGCCGGCATCGGGCTGTTCCTTGCCATTATCGCGCTATCCAGCGCCAACATCGTGGTTGCGCATCCCGCCACCAAGGTCACCCTGGGCGACCTGACCCAGCCCGGTCCGCTGTTCGCCATCCTGGGCTTTTTCATCATCGCCGCGCTGGATGCGCTGCGCGTGCGCGGCGCGATCCTGATCGGCATCCTGGTGGTCACGGTGCTGTCGATGGCGCTGGGCTACAACGAATTCAAGGGCATCTTCGCCGCCCCGCCCAGCCTGGCCCCCACGCTGATGAAGCTGGACATCCTGGGCGCGCTGCACAGCGGCTTCGTGCACGTGATCCTGGTGTTCGTGCTGGTTGAAGTGTTCGACGCCACCGGCACGCTGGTGGGCGTGGCCAAGCGCGCGGGCCTGATGCCCGAGAACCGCCCCAACCGCCTGGGCCGCGCGCTCTTCGCCGACAGCAGCGCCATCGTGGCCGGCTCGATGCTGGGCACCAGCAGCACCACCGCCTATGTGGAAAGCGCCTCCGGCGTGCAGGCTGGCGGCCGTACCGGCATGACGGCCCTGGTCGTCGCGGTGCTGTTCCTGGCCGCGCTGTTCATTTCGCCGCTGGCCGGCGCCGTGCCGGCCTACGCCACCGCGCCCGCCCTGCTCTACGTGGCCGGCCTGATGATGCGCGAACTGATCGACATCGACTGGAACGACGTCTGCGAGGCCACGCCGGCCGCGCTGACCGCCCTGGTCATGCCGTTCACGTACTCGATCGCCAATGGCATCGCCTTCGGCTTCATCAGCTACGTCGTGCTGAAGACGGCCACCGGCAAGGTCCGCGACGTGCATCCCGCCACCTGGCTGGTCGCGGCGCTGTTCGTGATCCGCTACGCATTCTTCCCCGGCTAGGCGCAAGCCCCAAGGCCGCTCGCAAGGCGGGCCAATCGCGGCAATAGCGGAAATCAATCAACCCGCCGCGCCATATGGTTGCTGGCGGGTCCGCTTGATTTCACCGATACACTCCCCATGTATAACGGCATATGGAGTCCGCCTTGCGCCTTACCCGCTTTGTTTCCGCCCCGCTGTCCTGTCCCACCGTGCATACGGAGGTTTCCGCATGAGCAGCCTGGCCCGCATCCCTTTCTCCGTACTGGACCTGGCCCCGATAGTGCAAGGCCGCGACGCGGCTGACGCCTTCCGCAACACGGTTGCGGTGGCGCAGCACGTGGAACGCCTGGGCTACAAGCGCTTCTGGCTGGCGGAACACCACAACATCAACGGCGTGGCCAGCAGCGCCACCGCCGTACTGATCGGCCACGTCGCCTCGCACACCAGCACCCTGCGCGTGGGCTCGGGCGGCGTCATGCTGCCCAACCACGCGCCGCTGATCATCGCCGAGCAGTTCGGCACGCTGGAAACGCTTTACCCTGGCCGTATCGACCTGGGCCTGGGCCGCGCGCCCGGTAGCGACGGCGCCACGCAACACGCATTGCGCCGCGGTCCGCGCAGCGGATTGGAGTTCCCGGCGCTGGTGGAAGAATTGCGCGGTTTCCTCGCGCCTTCGCGCCCTGGCCAGCCCGTGCGCGCCATTCCCGGCGAAGGCCTGGACATTCCGATCTGGCTGCTGGGGTCCAGCGATTTCAGCGCGCGGCTTGCCGCGGAGCTGGGCCTGCCCTTCTCCTTCGCGGGACATTTTTCGCCCGAAGGCATGGCGGCCATGCGCCTGTACCGCCATTTGTTCAAGCCGTCGGCAACGCTGGCGCGGCCCTACGCCATGATAGGCGTGCCGGTCGTGGCCGCCGAAACCGATGAAGCCGCCAGGCGCCAGGCCACCACCCAGCAGCTGAAATTCCTGTCGCTGGTGCGCGGCAACCGCCTGCAGCTGCAACCGCCCGTGGACAGCATGGACGGCCTGTGGAACGAATGGGAGCGCGAGGCGGTCCATCAAAGACTGGGCGCGGCCATCGTGGGCGGCCCGGATACCGTCCGGCGCGAACTGGAAGCGCTGGTGGCCGAGACCGAGGCCGACGAAGTCATGATCGTCTCGGATTTCTACGATATCGCCGACCGCCTGCGTTCCTTCGAGATCGTCGCGTCGTTGAAAAGCGGCGCCCCGGCAAGCACCGCGGCCTGAGGGCCGCAGCCCGCGCCTCAGGCGCCAACCATTGCGACGCGGCCATTACCCGCTCTACTATCGTTCTTAAAGCACTGAACGCCGCCGCAACGCCCCATCGGGTCCGGGACGGGCATACCCCGGGCCTCTGACACCGCTTTTTACGCCGCTCGCCGGCAAGGATTCAAAATGAGTATTGTTGAACTCACCAAAGACAGCTTCCAGGAAGCCATTACCCCCGACGGTACGCTGATCGTCGATTTCTGGGCGCCCTGGTGCGGCCCCTGCCGCGGTTTCGCGCCGGTATTCGAACAGGCCGCCACCGAGCATCCCGACGTCACCTTCGCCAAGGTCAATACCGACGTGGAACAGGAACTGGCCGGCGCGCTGGGCATCCGTTCCATCCCGACCCTGATGGTGTTCCGCGAGAAGGTCTTGCTGTTCTCGCAACCGGGCGCCTTGTCGGGCGGCCAGCTCAATGAGCTGCTCGCCAAGATCAAGGAAGTGGACATGGAAAAGGTCCATCAGGAAATCGCAGCAGCCCAGAACGGGCAGGACGCCTGAACGCTGCGCGGGCCGTGCGCCCCTGGGATCAGGACTCGACTTCCCAGGCCGCACGCCCGCGCGTGATGTTGGCGGCGGTCACTTCCAGGTCCGCCACCGCTGCGCGCGGCACCGTGAACCGTAGCGCCACCCCTTCCTCGTTGAAGTCTTCCTGCAGGATGGCCGCGCCTGCCTGAGCCAGGCGCGACTTCAGCAACGCCAGTTCGCCGAAACCGCAAGCGCAGGCGACGGTTGCAAGATCCACGATCTCGGTCCGCTCCCCCAGCCGCAGGCAGTTGGCCGCGCAGCCCCCGTAGGCGCGCACCAGTCCGCCTGCGCCGAGCTTGATGCCCCCGTACCAGCGCACTACCAGCACCGCCACGCGATCCATGTCCTGGCCTTCGATGGCTTGCAGGATGGGACGGCCGGCCGTGCCTCCCGGCTCGCCGTCGTCATTGAAGCGGTATTCCTGGCCGATGCGGTAGGCCCAGCAGTTGTGGGTCGCTTCGGCGTCGCTATGTTCGGCAAAGAAGCGCATGGCTTCGTCCACGCCGGACACGGGCGCCGCATACGCGACAAAGCGGCTTTTCTTGATGTCTTCCTGGTAGGTGCAAGGGGCGGTCAGCGTGTGCGTCATGACCGGCATTGTATGTGCCGCCAGTCCCTAGCCGTGGCAGTCGGGCACTTCCTGGTCGAGATAGACATCGAAGGCCACGTCGCGGGCCCACTTCGCGGTCATGGCCTTCCAGGCGCCCGCTCGGTCCCAGGAGCGCATTTCCTGGCTCAGCCAGTTGCGGCTGGCGGAGTCGGAGGCCGGCAGCAGCCACACGCGTTCACGCCGCGCGCCATCGGCCGCCAGCGTCGAGGAGAACTTCTTCCATTCCGGGAAGCGCACCAGCGGCTCCCAGACCGCGTCGTCGACCAGGCCGATATCGCAGCTGCCCTCGCGCACGGCGACCAGCGCATCGGACGGCACGCGGTAGGTGCGCACCACCGCGCCCCAGCTTTCGGCCAGGGCGCGGGAAGCGCTTGCGGCCTCCGCCATGCAGACGCTGCGGCCGCGCACGTCGGCGGGCCGGCGCAGGCTGGTGTCGCTGCGGATCACGGCCTTGGGTCGGGCGGCATAGCCTGTGGCTTGCGTCGCGACCGCGTCCGGCTGGGCCGACGCGCCGTCGGCCAGGACCAGGTCGACCCGCCCCGCCGCCAGCGCGGCAGCGGCCTGTTCCTGCGGCAATTGCACCAGGCGCACCGGCAGTCCCAGGCTTTGCGCCAATCTATCGGTCATTGCGGCGTCCAGGCCGTCCGGCGTGCGGATCTTGGCGCCGGCCGCGGGCGGCGGCGCCAGGTAAGGCACGCCCACCACCAGCTCGCCGCGCGCCCGCGCCGCCGCGAAGGCGTCGGGCTGCGCCTGCGCGAAGCCCGATGCAACCAGGCAGGCGCCGAGGACAAACAGACGGATGCGGCCAATCATGCGGGACTCCTGTCGCCCTCAGACGTACTGGTAGCGCAGCAGGCGGTGCTTGAGGTTTTCAAGCACGAACTGGTCGATCAGCGCGGCCAGCACGGCAATGACCAGGATGTTGGTCATGACGCCGGTCATGTCGGCGATTTCGCCCGAATAGGCCAGCGAACGGCCCAGCCCCTTGCCGAAGCCGATCAGCATTTCCGCCGAGATCAGCGCGCGCCAGGCATTGCCGAAGGCGAGCTGCGCGCCGGTGATGAGCTCGGGCATCACGGCCGGCAGGTAGACCCGCTTGACCAGTCCCCAGCGCGTGGCGCCCATGACGCGCGCCGCCGATACATGCACGCGCTGCACGGACTCAGTCGCGTTCATCACGCTGAGCGCGGCCGGGAAGAAAGCCGACAATGCCACAACGACGATGATGGGCGTATTGCCGAAGCCCATCACGATGAGGAACAGCGGCACCCAGGCGATCGACGGAATCGACTGCAGGATGACGATGGCGCTGCGCAGCACTTCGCGGAAGAAGAACAGCACAGCCGCCACCAGGCCGAAGCCGATGCCGGCCGCCAGCGCCAGGCCGTAGCCCGCGCCCAGCCGCCCCAGCGTGCCCAGGAGGCTCTGGTGGAAGGACTGCTTGCTCAGGTCTTCGACCAGGCGCTCGACCACGGCCGGCACGCCCGGCATCAGGAAGTCCGGCAGCGCGAACGCCGCCAGTTGCCACAAGGCCAGGATGAACAACACGCCCAGAACGCCCGCGAAATGCTTGCGGGCGCCGGTGACTCGGGTAGATGCGCTCAAAGCTTGCGAGCCTCTTGCCAGGACAGGTCGACGATGCTGGAGACGTCATACGGCTTGCCGTCGCGCGTTTTCAGCGAACCCTGGGCTTGCAGGATGTCGGCGATTTCCTGCATGCGGCGGGTGTCCTTGTCGGTCAGCTTGGGCGTGAAGACCTGCGTGCCGATGGCTTCGGCGATGACGGTCTCGCGCGGCAGTTCGCCACGGGTCAGGGTCTTGAGCGTGGGTTCGGCGATGAAGTAGGACGCGATCAGCTTGGAAGCCTGCGCGGGTTCCTTCTGCAGCAGCTGGATGGCCTGGTTCTGCGCATCCAGCGCCTTCCAGACGTCGTCCTTGCGCTTGGCCAGCGTCTCGCCGGAGGTGATCACCACCATGCACGGGAACGGCCAGGCCTGGCCCACTTCATAGATCTGCTTGACCGGCGCCACCAGTTGCGCGATGCGATCGTAGGGTTCGAACAGGAAGGCCGCGTCCACGCGCTTGCCCACCAGCGACTGGACCGCCACGGCCGGGCTTACGCCCATGACGTTGACGTCGTCCGCAGCCAGGTTGCCCTGCTTGAGCACCACGCCCTTCAGCACCACGTCGGCAGTGCTGCCTTCGGCCTGGGAGGCCAGGGTCTTGCCCTTCAGCCCGGCGATGTCCTTGATGCCGGAGTCTTCGCGCACGATCAGCGAGTGGTAGCCCTGCTGCGCACCGCCCACCACCTTCAGGTCCGCGCCCTTGGAGGCCCAGGCCACCGCGTTGGTAAAGCCCAGCACGCCGATGTCCAGCTGGCCGCCGACGATGGCCTTGATCAGGTCGGTGCCCGACTTGAACTCGATCAGTTCGGAATCCAGGCCGGCCTTTTTGTAGTAGCCGCCCTCTTGCGCGACGATGGCTTGCGCATCGTCCATCACGCGCAGATAGCCCACGCGGAATTTCTCGGCCGCCATCGCGGGGGCTGCCGCCAGCAGCGCCGCGGCCAGCGGCAGGGACAGCCATTGCTTCAGTTTCATGGGAAGTGCTCCAAGGTATGCAGGGCCGGCCGACGCGCACGCGCCGCCAGCAAGAATCCAGATCCGGGGGTCAGGCTGCCAGGGCCAGGTCCGCGTGCTCGCCCGAACCGTCCACCACGATGCCGAGCAGGCGCAGGATCTCGCGCTTCTCGGCCGCCAGGCCGGACAGGTCATGGGTCTTTTCGCGGTGCGCGAGGTTGAACTCGCGCAGCACGCGCGCCGGGCGCGGGCTGAAGACGATGATGCGGTCGGCCAGGAACAAGGCCTCGTCCACGTCGTGCGTCACCAGCAGCACGGTGGGCTTTTCCTGGGCGATGAGCTGGCGCAGGACGTCCTGCAGGCTCAGCCGGGTCAGCGCGTCCAGCGCGCCGAAAGGCTCGTCCATCAGCATGGTCTGCGGCTGGGCGATGAAGGCGCGCGCCAGCGCGGCGCGTTGGCGCATGCCGCCGGACACCTGATGGGGGTAATAGTGTTCGAAGCCGGCCAGGCTGACGCGCGCCAGCCACTGGCGCGCGGCTTCACGGGCGCGGGGCTTGGGCGTGTTCTGGAATTCCAGCGCCAGCGCCACGTTGTCCTCCAGCGTCAGCCAGGGGTACAGCGCGTGTTCCTGGAACACCAGGGTACGGCTGGGATGGGGGCCGGCAACCGCCTTGCCGTCGGCCAGCACGCTGCCTTCGGTGGGCTTTTCCAGGCCGGCCGCCAGATGCAGCAAGGTGGACTTGCCGCAACCCGAGGGGCCCACCAGGGCAACCAGTTCACCGGTCTTGATTTCGCTGCTAAAGCCGTCCACCACTGGCAGTTCGCCGAAGTGCTTGTGGACATGATCGAAGGTGAGATTCATGGAACGTATCGTGGCGGGCCAAAAATGAGCCTCCAATCTAACAATTCGTTATATGAATCCAAACTATCAATATTGAATGTCTTAACTTCTTTTCGTAATAAAGAACGCATCAACAGCGTTCTGCCCGGGCTGGTTACGGACATCGAACGGCGGCCCCATCCCGCCGGCAATACTCAATTCGAATCGATAACGCGTAAAACGATATTGGACCCTCGCTACCTCCGTCATTAAGGTGGACCCCAGACATAACGGGGCCCACCCCGATCGGAGCGACATGGAGCGAGACAACACCGCCGCCGCGCAGCCGCGCGGCGCGCTTTCCCACCTCAAGATCCTGGACCTGACGCGCGTGCTGGCCGGCCCATGGGCGACGCAGACGCTGGCCGACATGGGCGCTGACGTCATCAAGGTAGAGCGCCCTGGACACGGCGACGACACGCGCGGCTGGGGGCCGCCTTTCCTGACCCGCGCCGACGGCGCTGAGACCCGGGACTCGTCCTACTTCCTGAGCGCCAACCGCGGCAAGCGGTCAATTACCGTGGACATCGCCACGGCGGAAGGCCAGGCTCTGATTGCGGAACTGGCGAAGGACTCCGACGTGCTGGTCGAGAACTACAAGGTCGGCACGCTGGCGCGTTATGGACTGGACTACGACAGCCTGCGCGCCATCAATCCGCGCCTGGTCTATTGCTCGATCACCGGCTTCGGCCAGGACGGACCCTACGCGCCGCTGCCGGGCTACGACTTCGTGTTCCAGGGCATGGGCGGACTGATGAGCATCACCGGCGACCCCGCCGGCGAGCCGATGAAATCCGGTATCGCGATCACGGACCTGCTGACCGGCGTCTACGCCAGCACGGCCATATTGGCCGCAGTCGAACACCGCCGCGTCAGCGGCGTGGGGCAGTACATCGACATGTCGCTGCTGGACTGCGTGATCACGATCTCGTCCTACCAGGCCATCAACTACTTCCTGTCCGGGCGGGTGCCGCAGCGCATGGGCAATGCCCATTCCAACATGGTTCCGTACCAGGTATTCGCCTGCAAGGAAGGCTCGGTCATCGTCGCCGTCGGCAATGACGGCCAATACCGCGCCTTCTGCGGCGCCATCGGCCGCGCCGACCTGGCCGCCGACGAACGCTACGCCACGGCCGGCGGGCGCAATCGGAACCGCGACACGCTGATACCGCCGATCGCCGAGGCGATGCTGGCGCGCACCATGCAGGAATGGGTGCAGATACTGCAAGCGGTCAACGTGCCCTGCGGGCCCATCTACAACATCGAACAGGTATTCCAGGACCCGCACGTGCGCCATCGCGGCATGCAGCTGTCGCTGCCCCATGTCTCGGGCGTGGACACGCCGGCCGTGGCCAACCCCATCCGCATGCGCGACACCCCCATGCGCTACGACCGCGCCGCGCCGGCGCTGGGCCAGCACACCGACGCCGTGCTGCGCGAGCGGCTGGGCCTGGACGAAGCCCGCATCGCGCAGCTGAAAGGCCGCGGAATCATCTGACCCCAACCGCCGGGCAGGCGGCCATGACAACAACCCAGGAGACACCACCATGCGCATCATCACCGCCGCAGTCTGCAGCGCCCTGACCCTGGCGGCCCTAGCGGCCGCCCCCGCGTCGGCTCAGGACGCGCCCGTCCGCTTCATCGTGCCCTACCCGCCCGGCGGCGCCGCCGACCAGATCGCGCGCCTGGTGGCGCAGGAAATGAGCAAGGGCGGCGGCGCGACCATCATCGTCGAGAACAAGCCCGGCGCCGCCGGCATGATCGCCGCCGACTACGTCGCCCGCGCCAAGCCCGACGGCAAGACTTTCTTCGTCGGCTCCAATGCCCCGCTGGTGGTGAACCAGGCGCTCTACGCAAAGATGACCTACGACCCGTCCAAGGACTTCGTCCCGGTCTCGGGCATGGCCAAGTCGCCGCTCTTGCTTGTGGTGCGCCATGACCTGCCGGCGCGCGACGTCAAGGCCTTGATCGCCCTGGGCAAGCAATCTCCCGGCAAGCTGACCATGGGCTCGGCCGGCACCGGGAACATCACCTATCTTGCCGGCGAATACGCCGTCAGCAAGCTGGGCTTCCAGGTCACGCACGTACCCTACCAGGGCAGCGCCCCCGCCATCGTCGGCCTGATGGGCAGCAGCACCGACATGATGTTCGACGCCCTGCCCTCCAGCATGACGCAGGCGCAGTCCGGCAAGATCCGCCCCTTCGCCGTGCTCGACGACAAGCGCTTCGCCGGCCTGCCCGACGTACCCACCGCCGCCGAGCTCGGCTATCCCGGCATCGACGCTAGCGCCTGGTTCGGCCTGGTGGCGCCCGCCGGCACGCAGACCGCCGTCGTCGATCAGATGAACCGCGGCGTCAACCAGGCGCTCGCGCAGCCGGAACTGCAGCGCAAGCTCACCAGTATCGGCGCGGTGGCCATGCCGGGCGACGCCCAGGTGTTCGCCGCCTTCGTGCAGGCCGAGCGCGACCGCTGGCTGCCGGTCGCCCGCGACCTGGGCCTGAAGGCCCAGTGAAAAGAGCCCCCCATGATCACCTTGGACTCCATCGAGGCGCTGCGCGCCTTTTCCGGACAGCCTCCCGCGCTGACTCCCTGGCAGACGGTCGACCAGGACACCATCAACCGCTTCGGCCTGGCCACCGGCGACACGCAGTGGATCCACATGGACCCGCAGCGCGCGCAGGCCGAATCGCCCTACGGCGCGGCCATCGCCCACGGCTTGCTGACGCTCTCGCTGCTGCCCAGCCTCTATGCGTCGGCGATGCGCTTTCCGAACCGCAGGCTGGCGGTGAACTACGGCTTTGACCGCGTGCGCTTCACCCAGGCGGTCAAGGCCGGCGCGCGCATCCGCGGCGCGTTTGCACTGACTGGCGTGGACGAGCTGCCGGATGGCCAGGCGCGCCTGGCGTGGGACGTTCGCATCGATATCGACGGCGAGGAAAGACCGGCGCTGGTTGCGCGCTGGCTCACGCAGATCGCCTATCACGCAGGCAAGGAGCAGACATGACACTGAAGATCACCCGCCACGGCGCCACCGCCGTGCTGGCCATGGACCGCCCCGACCAGCGCAATGCGCTCAGCCTGGAGATGCGCGAGGCGTTCGCGCGCGCCCTCCCGGAACTGCGCGAGGATGACGGCATCAAGGCCGTCGTCCTGACGGGTTCGGGCGGGCATTTCTGCGCCGGCGGCGACATCAAGTCCATCGCGCAGGCGCATGCCCAGGGCCTGGACGCCTTCGAGGGGCGCGCGCGCATCCGCAAGATCCACCAGTGGTACGACGCGCTGGTGGATCTGGAGAAACCCGTCATCAGCGCGGTGGAAGGCGTGGCTTTCGGCGCCGGCCTGTCGCTGGCGCTGTGCGCGGACTACGCCATCGCGCGGCGCGGCGCCACCTTCTGCGCGGTGTTCGCCCGCATCGGTTACGTGCCCGATATGCTGGGCATGTATCTGCTGCCGCGCGCCGTCGGGCTGGCGCGCGCCAAGGAACTGGTGTTCACGGCCCGGGTCTGCGACGCCGAAGAAGCGCTCGATCTTAGGCTGGTGCAGGCGCTCTGCGACGGCGATCCGCTGGAACAGGCGCTGGCCATGGCCGAACGATTTCACAACGCCCCGACGCAGGCGCTGGGCCTGGCCAAGACCATCATGAACCGGACCTTCGAATCCAGCCGCGAAGACATCTACGCGCAGGAAGCCATGGCCCAGGCCATCTGCCGCGACAGCGCCTTCCACCGCGAAGCCGCTCGGCGCTTCGTGGAAAAGCTGCCCCCCGCATACAAATGGGATTGAACGACATGCCTACGCAAACCCAAACCGCCGAACCGGGTCCGCAGGCCCGCTACGAGGCCTATCTGAACGAAGGCCGTTTCATGCTGCAGCGCGACCGCGCCAGCGGCGAATTCTTCTTCTATCCGCGCGTAGCCGCGCCGCGCAGCGGTTCGCGCGACGTGGAATGGGCCGCACCCAGCGGACTGGGGCGGATCTACGCCGCCACCGTCATCCACCCCCGGCCGCCCGAAACGCCCTACGGCGTGGTGCTGGTCGATCTGGACGAAGGGCCGCGGCTGATGTCACGGGTGGACGGCATCCCCGCGCAGGACGTGCGCATCGGCGCCCGGGTGCGCGCCCGCGTTGTCCAGGAGGCCGGATGCGGCGTGCTGGTGTTTGAACCTGTGGCGGAGCAAGCATGACCCAAGACCGTTTCCCGCGCGGCAAGGCCGCCATCGTCGCCGCAGCCACCTACGGTATCGGCCAGACCCCGGGGCTGAGCTCGATGGACCTCGCCGTCCAGGCCAGTCTTGCGGCCCTGGACCAGGCAGGGCTGCGCCCGGATCAGGTCGACGGCCTTTTCATCGGTCTGCCCGATGACTTCATGTCCGGCCTGGGCTTTGCCGAATACCTGGGCATCTCGCCTCGCCTGACGGAGAACAACCGCACCGGCGGGTCCTCCTTTCTGACGCACGCCATGTGGGCCGCGCTGGCCTTGGAAGCGGGGCAATGCGACGTGGCGCTGATCGCCTACGGCAGCAATCAGCGCAGCGGCGCGGGCAAACTGGTGAGCTCCATGCGCCCCGCCCCCAACGAAGCGCCCTACCGCCTGGCGCGTCCGGTGGGCGCCTATGCGCTGGCGGCTTCGCGCTACGCCCACCAGTACGGCCTGAAGCGCGAACAGCTGGGCGCGGTGGCCATCGCCGCCCGCCAATGGGCCATGCTCAATCCTGAAGCCTACATGCGCGAACCTCTGGACATGGCGCAGTACCTGTCGGCCCGCATGGTGGCCGAGCCCCTGAGCGTGCGCGACTGCTGCCTGGTCACCGACGGCGCCGCCGCCGTGGTGATGACCCGCGCCGACCGGGCCCGCGACCACTGCGCCCGGCCCGCCTATCTGTTGGGTGCGGCCGCCGCCACGGACCACCGCGAAATCACCAATATGCCGGACCTGACGGTGACGGCGGCCGCGCGCAGCGGCGCGCGCGCCTTTGCCCAGGCCGGCGTGCGGCCGCGGGACATCGACGTGCTGGAGCTGTACGACGCCTTCACCATCAACCCGATCCTGTTCCTGGAGGACCTGGGCTTCTGCGCCAAGGGCGAAGGCGCGGCGTTCGTGGAAAACGGCCGCATCGCGCCCGGCGGCGAGCTGCCCGTCAACACCAACGGCGGCGGCCTGTCCTGCGTGCATCCCGGCATGTACGGCCTGTTCACCATGGTTGAAGCCTACGTGCAGCTGGCCGGCCTGGGCGGCGCGCGCCAGGTGCCCGGCGCCAGCCTGGCGCTGGCTCACGGCAACGGCGGCGAGCTGTCCAGCCAGGCCACCCTGATCCTCGGCACGGCCGAAACCCTCTGAACCCGACAAGGAAAACCATGAACCGCACAGCTTTTCTGCTAGACCAGCGCAGCATCATCGTGACGGGCGCCGCCCAGGGCATAGGCCGCGCCATCAGCGAACTGGCCATGCAATTAGGCGCGCGCGTGACCGCCGTCGACATGAACGCCGACGCCCTCGCCGCGTTCGAGCGCGAGGCGCCCAAGGATCAGTTGCTGACCCTGGCCGGCGACGTGTCGGACCCGGCATTCGCGGCCGCGGCGGTCGAGCGCGCGGCGCAGCGCTACGGCGCGGTGGACGGCCTGGTGAACAACGCGGGCATCACCCGCACCGCCATGATAGAAAAAATGACCCAGGAAGCTTGGCAAAAGGTGATCGACGTGCACCTGACCGGATCCTTCCAGTTCCTGCAGGCCGTCGGCCGCCACATGCTGGCTGGGGCGCGCGAGACTGGCAAGCCCGGCGGCTCCATCGTCAACATCACCTCGGACGCGGGTCGCCGCGGCACCATAGGCCAGATCAACTACGCCGCGGCAAAGTCCGGCGTGCTGGGCCTGACGATGAGCGCCGCGCGCGAATGGGGCAAATACGGGATACGCGTCAACACCATCGGCTTCGGCGTGGTGGAAACGCCCATGACGGAGACCATACGGGGGGACAAGTTCCGCGACACCTATCTGTCGCAGATCCCGCTGGGCCGCTTCGGCCAGCCTGGAGAGGTGGCATGGCCGGTGTGCTTCCTGCTGTCGGATGCCGCCTCGTACATGACGGGACAGCACCTCTATGCCAATGGCGGCATGACCATAGGCATGTAGGGAAAATCCAGGGCCGCGGCCAGATGCTTCTGGCGGCGGCCCGCGGCGGCCTCAGCCGTCGATGCCGCGCGAGGTCAGGTAGTCGTCGTAGCCGCCGCGGTAGTCGACGATCTCGCCCGTGGGCAGGATCTCGATCACGCGCGTGGCCAGGCCGGACACGAACTCGCGGTCGTGGGACACGAACACCAGCGTGCCTTCGTACTTTTCCAGCGCGAACTGCAGCGATTCGATCGATTCCATGTCCAGGTGGTTGGTGGGCTCGTCGAGCAGCATGACGTTGTGCCGGCCCAGCATCAGGCGGCCGAAGGTCATGCGGTTCTTTTCGCCGCCGGACAGCACCTTGGGCGCCTTGGGCAGGTCGTCCGCCGAGAACAGCAGGCGGCCCAGCACCGAACGGATCGACTGGTCGTCGTCGCCCGGTTGGCGATGGTCGCCCATCCAGTCCAGCAGGTTGATGTCGGTCTGCAGGAACTGGTCGGACACGTCCTGGGCCATGTAGCCCAAGTCGGCGTTTTCGGACCACTTCACTTCGCCCGAATCGGGCTGCAGATCGGTGGCCAGCAGGCGCAGCAGGGTCGTCTTGCCGACGCCGTTGGCGCCGATGATGGCGATCTTTTCGCCGGCGTCGACCATGGCCGAGAACTTGCGGATGACGGGCGCGTCGTAGGCCTTGGACAGGTTTTCGACGGTGACCGCCAGGCGGTGCATGACCTTGTTCTGCTCGAAGCGGATGTACGGGTTCTGGCGCGACGAGGGCTTGACCACGACCTGGTCGGCCTTGATGCGGTCGATCTGCTTCAGGCGCGAGGTGGCCTGGCGCGACTTGGACTTGTTGGCGGCGAAGCGGCGCACGAAGTCCTGCAGTTCGGCCACGCGTTCCTTGGCCTTGGCGTTGTTGGCCACCAGGCGCTCGCGGGCCTGGGTCGAGGCCAGCATGTAGTCGTCGTAGTTGCCCGGATAAATGCGGATCTCGCCGTAATCCACGTCGGCCATGTGCGTGCACACCTGGTTCAGGAAGTGGCGGTCGTGGCTGATGATGATCATCGTGCTCTGGTAGCTGTTGAGCACGTTTTCCAGCCAACGGATGGTGTTGATGTCCAGGTTGTTGGTCGGTTCGTCCAGCAGCAGCACGTCCGGATTCGAGAACAGGGCCTGCGCCAGCAGCACGCGCAGCTTCCAGCCCGGCGCCACTTCGCGCATCGGCAGGTTGTGCTGGTCGACGGCGATTTCCAGGCCCAGCAGCAGTTCGCCGGCGCGGGCTTCGGCGGTGTAGCCGTCGTACTCGGCGAACTTGGCTTCCAGGTCGGCCGCGCGCATGTAGTCGTCTTCGGTCGCTTCCGGATTGGCGTAGATGGCGTCGCGCTCGGACATGGCGGCCCACATCTCGGTGTGGCCCATCATGACGACGTCCAGCACGCGCAGGTCTTCAAACGCGAACTGATCCTGGCGCAGCTTGCCCAGGCGCACGCCCGGCTCCAGCGACACGTTGCCCGCCGAGGGTTCCAGGTCGCCGCCGATGATCTTCATGAAGGTCGACTTGCCGGAACCATTGGCCCCGATCAGCCCGTAGCGGTTGCCTTCCCCGAACTTGACGCTGACGTTCTCGAAAAGGGGTTTGGGACCGAACTGGATGGTGAGATTGGCGGTGGAGATCACGGTATGTTTGAGTCTTTGGGCGTCCGGGGACGCATGCGGAGAAACCCGATAGTGTACCAAGCATCCGTGAATCGCATCCAGGCCGGGCAAGCTACCTGCTGAAGCATCTGGAAATGCTGCATGGCATTTGATGTCACAACGTAAACATTTGTATTAATTGGGGTACTATTGCGGGCAACTCAGCGCCTATGGCCGCCAGGCCGGTCAGGCGGTTGCAACCCACCTCCCCCGCTACGTGGCAGACGCCAACCACTCCTCCGAGAAAGTCGAGCTTTCCTATGGCCGGTCGCTGATCGTGGCGGCCATCGTCGCGATCGTGATGTTGTGGGCGACGCCCCGGCTCACCCCCAGTTCCGACCTGCTCACCTATGCGGCGGCGCGGCTCCAGGCCCGGCTGGTCGGCGGCCACTACGACATCGCGCACCGCAACGACACCACGGTCGTCCTGATCGACGACGACTCCCTGGACCAGCAGAAAGGCGCCTGGCCGGTGCCTTACAGGACGCATGCGCGCTGGCTGCGCAACATCGGCCTGATCCACAAGCCCAAGGCCATCTTCCTGGACATCACCTTCGGGCGCGAGCGCGACGATCCGACCCTGCCCGAGCTGGCCGCCGCCCTGTGCGAGCTGCGCGACGCCAACATCCCGGTGTTCCTGGCCGCGCTGCCCGATGCGCAGGGCAACCTGAGCCTGCGTTCGGGCCTGGAAGCGCCCGCGGGCGAGAAGCCATGCTTCACCATGGTCGACGTGCGCTACACCCCCAGCAAGGTGGACCGGCTGGTATGGAGCTATCCCCTCTGGTCGGGCGAGCACGCGCGCAGCGCGGCGCTGGCCATCGCCCAGGACGCGGCGGGGGTGGCCATCACGCGCACGCACGAAGCCATGGCCTTGACCTGGGGCGTCGACAACCTGGACCAGCGCCGCTTCAGCATGGAATGCCGGCAGGCCCGCGGCGGCTACATGGAAATGCTGCCGTCCTACGTCCGCAGCCTGCTGGGCGACCCGGACGCCGCCCAGCCCATCTGCCCGTACACGCGCGCGCTGACCCTGTCCGAACTGCGCGCGCCAGAAGCCGACGGCGCCCGCCTGGCCGACATGCTCACGGGGCGCTACGTCATGATCGGCGCCGCGCTCAGCGGCTTCAACGACACCGTGCTGTCGCCCGTGCATGACGCCATCCCCGGCGTGTTCATGCACGCCATGGCCCTGGACAATCTGCTGACCTACCAGGACGACTACAAGCGCGCCCTCGAATGGGAAATCTGGCCGCCCAATGTTCTGTGGCTGCTGGGCATCCCGGTCGTCATGCTGGCCCATTTCCTGCATTGGCTGGCGCAATGGCTGCGCGGTAATACGCGCTTGGGCGGCCGGCTGCTGGCCCCGCCCGCCGAATGGCGGCTTTTTGCCGATGCACCCGCCCTGCCGCTGCCGCCGGCCGCGCAAGCCGGCGACGGCTGGAAGGCCAAGGCCGGGCGCCTGTCAGCCCTGCTGCGCGACCGCGCCGCGCGCCTGTGGCTGGCGCGCTGGTTGACGTCCAAGCTCTGCGTCGCGGCGTTGCTGCTGCTGCGCAAGGCGGCCGCCATCGTCCTGTCCTCGCTCATCGTGCTGTACATCGTGCTGCTTGCGCAGCGCTGGCTGAACGTGGGCACCCTGCCCATCGTCGACCTGGCAATCATGGCCCTGGCCGCCCACTGGCTCGGCTGGACCAATCGCGCCACCGCCTTTCTTTTTGGCAAACCGGACCGCGCTTCCGCGCCGGCGTCCACGACACCCTCGCGGGAGCCATCCGCTACCCGCCCACAACAGGAGTAGAAACGCATGCCCAAGCCCTCCTCCCTGATTACCGCGCTGGCCGCGGCCGCTCTTGCGCTGGCTGGCGCGAGCGCCTCGGCGGCGGACGCCATCGTCGGCCTGAACATCAAGCCCGTGCCGCTGTATGCCAAGTCGGACGGCGGCGCGCCCGCGGCCAAGTCCGATGGCCAGGGCATGCCCTGGCCCGTGCTCGAAGAGGCCAATGAGTTCTACCACGTCAAGGTCGACGGCAAGGACTATTGGGTGGACAGCATGCACGTGCGCATCGCGCGAGGTTCCGCCGCGCAATGCGGGCCTGTGATCAAGGGCGTGCCGCCGCCCACCGGCTCGACCGCAGGCGCGGGCGAGAACGTCTGCCGCTGAGCCGCCCATGCGATCCGCCCACATCCTGCGCATGGCCGCCGTATCCGGCGCGCTGCTGCTGAGCGCCTGCTCCACCCTTCCCGGAGGCAAGGGTTTTTCGGTCACGGCCGGCCAATTGCCTCCGCCTCCCGCCGACCGGCAATGGCCCGACGCCAACCTGGACGCGCGCAACCAGCGCGCCCAGGGCATGGGCCTGGTCGCCATGCCGGAGATGGAAACCTATCTGAACGGCCTGCTTGCCCGGATCAAGAACGCCGCGGGCGTGCCGGGCTGGCCTGGCGCGGTTCACGTGACCTCCTCATCGGCGCTGGAAGCCTACAGCACCGGCGCGGGCAACATCTACCTGTCCATGGGCTGGCTGGCCTCGGCGGAATCCGAGGACGAGATCGTCGCCATCCTGTCCCATGAGTTCGGCCACGTCTACCTCGACTACCACCAGATGGAATCGGTCAATGCCGCGGGCGACCAGGTCGCATCGTTGGCGGCCGTGGGCGTGGCGCTGGCCCGCAAGGCCGGCAGCGCCACCGGTTGGAGCCCCGTGGACAGCGTGATCGCCTCGTATACGCTGGGCAAGAACATGCTGGTGCCGGCCTGGGGCCGGCAGCAGGAAGAAAACGCCGACCGTTTCGGCGCCACTGTCAGCCTGGAACTGGGCTACTCGTATACGCAAGGCTTCAAGGCGTTCCTGGAACGCCAGGCCACCTGGGAAGCCGAGAACGCCCAGGTACAGGCCGAAGCGCGCCAGCGCATGCTCGAGCAGATCAAACAGGCGGCGGCCGACAACACCCGCAAGCGGGAGGCGGCCAAGGGCAACAGCATCGCACCCCTGACCGAAATGCAGGCCTCGTTGAATTCCGGCGTGGCCGGCGCCAGCGAAGGTTTGCGCACCGGCCTGGAAGACATCTGGAACAAGCTGACCGTCAGCCATCCCGACACCGGCGCGCGCCTGGCCGCGCTGACCGAACAAGTCATGCCCCTGATGGCGGGCAAGCCGCGACCTGCGGCGGCGACCGCGCCCTGGAACAAGGCCCGCGCGCAACGCCGCACGGCCGCGCTGCTGAAGAACTACAAGACCGCAGCCGAGGCGCAGCAGGCGCTGCAAGCTCAGGACTATCCGCGCGCCCGCAAGCTCGCGGCCCAGGCCGCTTCGGGGCCCAGCGCCGCGCACGCCCTGCCCTTGCTGACCTTGAGCATGGCGCAGGCGGAGTCCGGCGCGCGCGGGTCCGCCTTGCTGGACCGCAACCTCGCGTCCGAGCCCGACCGCGCGTGGCAGGTGTACGTGCTGCGCGCCAATAATCTGCTGGGCGCGGGCCAGTCCGGGCCGGCCTCCAAGATCATGGGCCAGGGCTTCGAGTACTTCCGTGGTTCGGCGCTGGCATGGCCTGAAGCCATCCGCTTCTATGGTCAGACCCAGGGCTGGGATCAGGCGCGCAAGCTGGCGCAGGAATGCGCGTCGCGCTTCGCGAGCTATGCCGGGGAGTGCAGCAAGGCGGCACAGTCGCCCGCCGAGCAGGCCGAGGCCAAGCGACGCAGCGAGCAGAAGGCGCAATCGCTGGTCGACAGGCTGTTCAAGTAGCAATGAGAAAGGGGCGCTCAGCGCCCCTTTCCTTTTTTAGTGCGTGTGTTCGTCCAGCACCAGGTGCGCCATGCCTTTCTCGGTGGCCAGGCCTACCTTCTGCCCGATCGGCAGCGTCGCCTTGGTGGCGACATGGCCGTACGGCAGCCCCGTCACCACCGGCACCTTGACCGTCTTGCGCAGCCAGGCCACGACTTCGTGCAGGTCGTAGCCGTTGTCGTGCGGCGCCAGCTTGTAGTCCGAGAAGCGGCCCAGCACGATGGCCTTTTGCTTGCCCAGGATGCCGGCCTGCGCCAGCTGGATCAGCATGCGTTCGATGCGGTAGGGATGCTCGGCCACGTCTTCCAGGAACAGGATGCCGCCCCGCACCTTGGGCATGTAGGGCGTGCCCAGCAAGGACGTCAGCATGGCCAGGTTGCCGCCCCACAGGATGCCGCGGCAGTCCACCGCATCGGCGTCCCGGGTTTCGAAGCTGAGGATTTCCAGTTCGCCGCGCATGATCTCGCCGAACAGCGCTTCGGTCAGGTCATCGACCTTCTTGCCGCCGAAGTCATAGACGGCCGAGGCGCCGGTATAGCTGACCGCGCCGGTCTGTGCCAGCAGGCCCAGGTTGAAGGCAGTGAAGTCGCTCATGCCCACGAATCGCTTGCCGCTGTCGGCCATGGCCTTCCAGTCGATGGCGGGCAGCAGCCGGCCCATGCCGTAACCACCGCGCGTCACCATGACGATGGGCAGCTTCTGCTTGGCGGCGCGCGTCAGGCTGGCCAGGCGCTGCGCGTCGGTGCCGGCAAAGCGCTGGTGCTGCGCGTACGCAGTGCGGTCCACGGCGGTCTTGAAACCCTGCTGCTGCAGCCGTTCGCGCGCCAGTTCGACGGCGGCCGGATCGCGCACGGCAGACGACGGCGAGATCAGGTAGATGCCGCGGGCGTCGGGCAGCACGTGAGCGTGGCTGTGGTCATGCCCGCAGTCTTCATCACATTCGTGGCCTGCGTGGCCATGATCGTGGTTGTGGTCATGGTCGTGGGCGGCGGCGGCTTTCGCGCCGCGCGCCTTGGCGCCTTGGGATTTGCTCATGCTGCGGATTCCTTGCTGCGGCGTTCGCGGAAGAACCGGCGCAGCAGCTCGCCGCAAGGTTCCGCCAGCACGCCGCCGGTGACTGAGGTGTGATGATTGAGTTTGGGGACCGAGCCCACGTCCAGCACGCTGCCGCAGGCGCCGGTCTTGGGATCGTAGGCGCCGAACACGACGCGCGCGAGCCGCGCATGCAGCATGGCGCCGATGCACATGACGCAGGGCTCCAGCGTGACGTATACGGTGATGCCCGGCAGCCGGTAATTTTCCAGCGCGCGCGCGGCGCCGCGCAAGGCGACGATCTCGGCGTGGGCGGTGGGGTCGTGGTCGATGATGGTGCGGTTGTAGCCGCGCCCCAGGATGTCGCCCTGGGCCGACACCACCAGCGCGCCTACCGGCACCTCGCCGATGTCGTAGGCTGCTTGCGCCTGTTCCAGCGCCAGTTCCATGAAGCTGGCATCCTGCGCGGTCCAGGCCGGGACCGCCGCCATCGGGACTGCTTCAACCACGGTACACCCGGGACTTCAGCGCGATGCGGCCGGCCAGGCTGGTCACGGCCTCTTCCAGCCATTGGTAGAGCTCGGCGTGCTCGTCGTAGCGGGCCTGGTTCAGGTTCGATACCCGGCCCTCTTCGATGAAGCCCCAGGCCCGGCTGCGCTTGTCGCGATGCTTGGGGTCCCAGACACCGAAGGCGAAGCCGCCGGCGCGGCGGATCAGCGAAAAGCACGGGATGTCGGTGTAGCCGTCGCCGACGAACACCATCTGGTCGAACGGCACGCGCAAGCGGTCCTCGGGCACCTTGCGGTTGACCTCGAAAGGCTTGTTGCGGAAGTCGCGGCCGATGATGCCCTTCTGGATGTGGAACAGGTAGCGGGTCTTGTCGGTAAAGCTGACGATGCGTCGCGGAAACGCGATGCCGCCGTCCGCGCCGTAGATGAATTCGGACGCCCAGATCTCGGTGAACTCATGCGCGATGGGCGTAGACCTGACCACGTCGCCGATGCCGCTGGAAATCAGGTAGAACTCCAGCTGCACCTGCGGCTGTTCGGCCCGCACGGCGGCGCGCAGCCGCTGGAACAGCGTGGGCACGCCGTCGTGCAATTCCAGCCGGGCGCCCCAGTCCTTCAGGCGCTGCTGCGTGATGAGGCCGTGCTTGCCCGATTGCGACAGCTGGATCATCTGGTACAGATAGGCGGGCACGGGATCCCAATCCTGCTGCGAGAGCAAGGGATCGACCTCATCCTTCCAGAAGGATGCCGTGTCCACGCCCATGCTTTCCAGGAAGCCGGACGTGCTGTCCGAGGCCAGCGTGTCGTCGAAGTCGAATATCAGGGCGATGACGTCGGACATGTATATGCGTGAAAAAGGGGCGACAGCCGCCATTTTGCCTGAATGTGGCGGCGGCTGCGCCCCTGGAGGCCCAAGGCGGGCGGCCCTGCCGCCCCGGCCCCGACTGTCGCTTACTGGCGCACCGGCGCGGTCATGGGCGCCGCCGCCGGCGCGGGCGCCATGCCCGGCGCGCTAGTCGCGGGCGGCACGGTATCGGCCGGCACCTGGATCACGGTTTCACGCAGCACGCCCCCGCCCTGCACGCTGCCACGCACATTGGTCGGCGAGGTCATCTGCGTGACGCAGTCCTGGCGCGAGGCGGCCGGCAGGCGGTTGCAGCGGTCCAGCATGTTCTGGTGCAGTTGATCGTTGTTGCCGTCCTTGAGGTTGTTGCGGCCGCTTTCCTGGCGCGCCGCGCCGGCTTCGCGCATGCAGGCGGCCTGGTCCTGGCCGGTGGCGCCGCTCTTGCATGCCGCGACGTCCTGCTGGTACTGGGACTGAGCTGAGCCGCGGCCGGTCGCATCAGCCGCGTGGACCGCTCCCGCGGCCAACATCAGGCCAGCGGCACAAAGCGTCGCCGCGAGGCGTTTGGTATGCATGGGTCGTGTAGTCATGGTCAGCTCCTTGAAGTTGATTGAACCGTTACCCACTATCCCACGATGACGCTTCGGCTACATGTCCAGCGACGTGAAATCGTAAGACTACGTTTCAATTGACGCGACGCAACAAACCCTGCCTTTCCCCTTAACTTGCATCGCGCTCGGCGTCGGTCTTGCTCAGGCGATTACGGTAGGTTGCCGCACGCATGAGCAGCATGGCGGTCACGGGCGAAGACACGATCAGCAGCAGCGTGATGATGACTTCATGAAACACAGGCCGCGAGGACAGTGCCGAAAACACCAGGATGGACGCCGCGAGCACGCAGCCGCAACCCATGGTGTTGCCCAAGGTGGGCGCATGGATGCGGGCATAAAAGGTACGGAAGCGCAGCAGGCCGGCCGAACCGGTCAGCGCAAGCAGGCCGCCGAGCACCAGCAGGATGCTCGCGGGTATGGCGGCCCACAGCGGGATCTGGGCGTCGATCATGGCTCGATCACCTCGCCGCGCAGCAGGAAGCGCGCCATGGCGGTGGAACCGACAAAGCCGAACAAGGCGATCAGCAGCGCAATGTCGAAATACACGGAAGTGCCGGAGCGGATGCCGAACACCAGCATGGTCAGCATGCCGTTGATGTAGAGCGTGTCCAGGGCCAGCACGCGGTCCTGCGCGGTGGGACCGCGCAGCAGCCGGATGGCGGCGAAGACCATGCCCAGCGCGAAGCAGAGCAAGGCGAAGGACGCCGCCCAATAAAGTATGTTATTCATTCGAAAATCTCCATCAGCGGGCGCTCGTAGCGTTCCTGCACCAGCTTGATCCAGTCGCCTTCGTTCTGCAGGTCCAGCACGTGCAGCTTCAGGCTGTGGTCGTCGGTCAGGTCCACCCAGACGGTGCCCGGCGTGTATGTGACGATGCAAGCCAGCATCGCCAGGCCGTGCGGGTCGCGCATGGTCAGCGGGATCATGATGAACCCGGGCGAAAAGTCATTGCGGCGCGGATTCAGGATCAGCCGCGCCACGGCGATATTGGATTTGATGATGTCCGCGGTCACGTGCAGGAACAGCGGCACCGCCTTCCACAGGCGGCGCGGCTTGGCCCTCAGCGGTCGCAGGCGCGACGCCGCCCAGGTGAACCAGAGCGCCAGCGCGATGCCCAGCGCGATCTGGCCCGCGGACGCGCTCTGGTTGAGCACCAGCCACAGGACGAACAGGTAGACGGGCAGGAACAGGAAGTAGAGGCGGCGCATCAGCTTCCTCCCTTGAGGCCGCGCACGGTCTGCGCAGACATGACGGCGTCGATATAGGACTTGGGCTGGTCCAGCGACCGTGCCGCGTCGTCCAGATAGGCCGACACGGGGCCGGCGCCGGCCGCCAGGCCCACGCACAGCAGCAACAGCACGGCCACCGGCCCGGCTTCGATCAAGCGCAGGCGCGGCGTGCTGCGGTCATCGCTGGCCCAGAACACGCGGATGCCGGTGCGGCCCAGGCCGATAAGGCCCGCCAGCCCCGACAGCAACACCGCGGCCACCAGTATCCAGGCGTCCATGGGCACGGCCGATTCGTTGGCGGCCGACACCGCCGCCGACAGCAGCGACAGCTTGGCGACGAAGCCCGACAGCGGCGGCAGGCCGGTTACCAGCAAGGCGCAGGAAATGAAGGCCAGGCCCAGGAAGGCCATGGCGGCGGGAATGGCCACGCCCACCACGTCGTCGGAACGGTTGACCGAGGCCGGGTCGTCCAGGTCGAATGCGTCCAGGGTGACCGCCAGCACGTTGGCGCCGAAGCTGCGGGTGCGCTCGATCAACTCAGCCAGCAGGAAGAACGCGCCCGTGGTCAGCACGGAGCTGAGCAGGTAGAACAGCGCCGGTCCCGTCAGCGTCACGCCGGGCATGCCCAGTGCGGTCAACAGCGTGCCGGCCGACACGATCACGCAGTAACCCACCATCTTTTCCAGTTGCTGGGTCGCCAGGAGGCCCAGGCCGCCGAACAGCAGCGTGGCCAACCCCGCCGCGAACATCCAATCCAGGCTGAAGGCCGCCGGCGCGCCGGTGGGCAGCAGCAAGGAACCGATGCGCAGCAGCGCGTAGATGCCGACCTTGGTCATGATGGAAAACATGGCCGCGACCGGGGCGCCAGCCGAGCCGTAGCCCTTGACCAGCCAGAAGTTCAGCGGCCAGGCGCCCGCCTTGACCAGGAAGGCCACGCCCAGGATGGCCGCGCCCGCCTCGAACAGCATGCGGTCCGCGCCCGCCAGGTTGCCGGCGCGCACCGCCAGGTCCGCCATGTTCAGCGTGCCGGTGACGCCGTAGATCAGCGCGATGCTGATCAGCAGCAGGAACGAGGCCACCAGGTTGACCGCAATGTACTGCAGGCCGGCGCTCACGCGCGCCACGCCCGAGCCGTGCAGCAACAGGCCATAGGACGCCGCCAGCAGCACCTCGAAGAACACGAAGAGATTGAACAGGTCGCCCGTGAGGAAGGCGCCGTTCAGGCCCATCAGCAGGAACTGGAACAGCGAATGGAAATGCACTCCGGCGCGGTCCCAGCGCGCCAGCGCATAGACCAGCGTCGCCAGCCCCAGCACCGCGGTCAGGGCCAGCATCACCGCAGCCAGGCGGTCGACCACCAGCACGATGCCGAAGGGCGCGGGCCAGTCGCCCACCAGATAGACTCCGACCCCGTCCGGCCAGACGCCAGGCACGCCGCCGCCCGCCACCACCAGCAGCGCGATGGCGGCGGCCAGTTGGCCCAGCGTCGAAACCAGCGCAATGGCGCCACGGGTGTAGCGGCGGGTGTCCGCCAGCAGGAGCATCGCTGCGCCAGCCGCCAGCGGCGTGACGATGGGCAATACGGGCAGGTGTTGCAGCCAAAAATTCAAGATTGGGACTCCCGTCCATCAACGTGGTCGGTACCCGTGAGGCCACGCGAGGCCAGCAGCACAACCAGGAACAGCGCGGTGGTGGCAAAGCCGATCACGATGGCCGTGAGCACCAGCGCCTGCGGCAGCGGATCCGCATACCAGGAAGGATCATGGGCCATTGCCGGATCGACCACGGGCGGACGGCCCGAGGTCAGCCGGCCCATGCCGAAGATGAACAGGTTCACCGCGTAGGAAACCAGCGACAGGCCCATGATGAACTGGAAGGTCCGCGGCCGCAGCAGCAGCCAGACGCCCGAGCCCGCCAAGACACCGATAGCGATGGCGTATATCAATTCCATCAGGCTTCCCCTGTTTGTGCGGCCGCCGCCTGGATTTCGACGGCAGCCTTGCGTTGCGCGCGCAGCGATTGGTGGGCCAGCGCCACCAGCACCAGCACGGTGGATCCCACGACCAGCATGTAGACGCCCAGGTCGAACAGCAGCACGCTGGACAGATGCACGTGGCCGATCAGCGGCAGCGCGACATCCCAGGCCAGCGCCGCCAGGAAAGGCTTGTAGGCGAGCCACGCGCTCACCGCCGCGGTGCCGGCGAACAACAGGCCGATGCCGATCCAGTTCTGCGGGTTGAGGCGGCTGCGAGACTCCACCCAGTACACGCCGCCGACCATGTATTGCAGGATGACGGCGGTGGCGAAGATCAATCCGCCCACGAAACCGCCGCCCGGCTCGTTGTGGCCGCGCAGCAGGAAGTACACGGAAATCAGCGCGGCGGTGGGCAGCAAGAGGCGCACCAGCACGGTCGGCACCATCATCGAACCCGTGGGCACCAGAGACTTGATGTCCGGCGCGGCCGGCACGCCGCCGTCCTGGTCGATCTGCTGGCGCGGCAGGTCCGCGCTTTCGGCGGCCGGACGGAAGCGGCGCAGCAGCGCGTAGACGGTCAGCGCCACGATGCCCAGCACCGTGATTTCGCCGAAGGTATCGAAACCGCGGAAGTCCACGAGGATCACGTTCACCACATTGGTGCCGCCGCCATCGGGCAGCGCACGGTCGACGAAATACGAGGAGATGGTGTCGCCTTGCGGCCGCACCAGCACCGCATAGGCCAGTGCGGCCATGCCGGTGCCCGCGGCGCCTGCCAGCAACAGGTCGCGCAGACGCCGCCCGCGAGCCCGCAGCGTGGCCTTCAGGCTTTCGTCTTCATCCTGTGCAATGCGCCGCGGCAGCCAGCGCAGGCCCAGCAGCAACAGCACCAGGGTCACGACCTCGACCGACAGCTGGGTCAGCGCCAGGTCGGGCGCCGAGAACCAGACGAAGGTCAGGCAGGTGATCAGGCCGGCGCCGCCCGCCAGCGCCAGCGACGCCAGGCGGTGGTACTTGGCCTGGAAGGCGGCGGCCAGCGCGCAGCCCGCGCCCACCAGCCACAGCAGCGCGAAGGCCGGATCGATCGGCGTCATGCGGCCCGAGCCATCCAGCCAGCCGCCCGCGCGCAGCGGCAGCCAGGCCACGAACAGCGTACCCAGCACGATCAGCAGCATCTGCACCTGCAGGCGCGAGGACGCCAGCCAGCGCAGCAGCCAGGCCGCGGCCACGCTGGAGCCGTCCAGCAGCGCCTCGAAGCTGCGGCGGCCGTCCAGGCGGTAGATGAACGGCACCCGGCCCGGATTGGCGCGCTGATGGGCGCGCAGGGCGAGATAAAGCAGAATGCCGGCCGTGGTCGCAACCAGGCTCATGACCAAAGGCAGGTTCAAGCCGTGCCAGACGGCCAGGCTGTACTCCGGCATGTCCTGACCCAGGATGCTCTGGGCCGCGGTCGCCAGGAACGGGCCGACCGTCAGGCCCGGCACCACGCCCACCAGCAGGCAGATCGCCACCAGCAGCGCGCTGGGGAACAGCATCCAGCGCGGCGGCTCGTGCGGCGCGCGCGGCAGGTCGGTGGCCGGGGGGCCGAAGAACACCTGCAGGATGAAGCGCAGCGAATAGGCCACGCTGAACGCGCCCGCAATGGTGGCCACCAGGGGCAGGCCGATCTCGGTGATGCGGTCGCCGCTGACGAAGGTGGTCTCGGCGAAGAACATTTCCTTGGACAGGAAGCCGTTGAGCAGCGGCACCCCCGCCATCGACGCAGCCGCCACCATGGCCAGCGTGGCGGTGATCGGCATGGCCTTGTACAGGCCGGACAAACGGCTCAGGTCGCGCGTGCCGGTCTCGTGGTCCACGATGCCCGCCGCCATGAACAGCGAGGCCTTGAAAGTGGCGTGGTTGATCATGTGGAAGATGGCGGCCACCAGCGCCAGCGTGCTGTTCAGGCCCAGCAGCAGCGTGATCAGCCCCAGGTGGCTGATGGTGGAGTACGCCAGCACCCCTTTCATGTCCTGCTGGAAGATGGCGGCGTACGCGCCCAGCACCAGCGTGATCAGCCCCGCCCCGCCGATGATCCAGAACCATTCGTCGGTGCCCGACAGCACCGGCCAGAAGCGCGCCAGCAGGAACACCCCGGCCTTCACCATGGTCGCCGAATGCAGGTAGGCGGATACCGGCGTGGGCGCCGCCATGGCGTTGGGCAGCCAGAAATGGAACGGGAACTGCGCGCTCTTGGTCAGCGCGCCCAGCGCCACCAGGATCAGGACGGCCGGATACCAGGGGTCGGCCCGCACCAGATCGCCCGCGGCCAGCACGCGGTCCAGGTCATAGCTGCCGACGATATGGCCCAGGATGAGGACGCCGGCCAAGAGGCACAGCCCGCCGCCGCCCGTGACCGTCAGCGCCATGCGCGCGCCCCGGCGGGCGTCCAGGCGGTGATGCCAGTAGGCGATCAGCATGAAGGACGCCAGGCTGGTCATTTCCCAGAACATGACCAGCTGGATCAGGTTGCCCGACAGCACCACGCCCAGCATGGCGGCCATGAAGGCCTGGAAGAAGGAGAAAAAGCGCGGCACCGGATCTTCCGGCGACATGTAGTAGCGCGCATACAGCACCACCAGCGCCCCCATGCCGGCGACGAT
This sequence comes from Achromobacter aegrifaciens, assembly GCF_902859735.1. Lineage (GTDB taxonomy): Bacteria > Pseudomonadota > Gammaproteobacteria > Burkholderiales > Burkholderiaceae_B > Achromobacter > Achromobacter aegrifaciens. The sequence continues at coordinate 780,839 of NZ_CADIJY010000002.1, forward strand.
CAGCGCGAACAGCCAGGCGTAGCCGTCCATGCGCAGGGTGAACTGCAGGCCCAGGGCGGGCGCCCAGGGCATGTCGAAGCGGACCACGCCGCCGTTGGCGACCTCGGGATAGAGGCTGATGACCAGCACCACACAGACCAGTGCGATGAGGCCCGCCAGCCAGGCCTCGGCATTGCGGGCGTTGGATGGCAGAAGCGCGGCGCACAGGCTGCCGGCAAACGGCAGAGCGAGGATCAGGATCAGCGACATGGCGTTCCGAGAGTGTCCGGGCCCCCTCCCGCCAGCGCAAGGCAGCGAAAGACGAACAGACCGGGGATTGAAAAACGGACGGAACCCTGGCCCGGTGCGTCGCTGCACTACACGTTGCCCCGCGGGGGGCATCAACCAACGCCATTGAACGGCGCAGACAGAAACAAACGCAATAGCTTTCTTGCAAGACCGGCCAAGAATCTCATACGAAAAATATCAGATTCTTGTAAGTTATGCAGAGATTTATGTGTTTACGATGCGGATGACAGCAAGATAGATGCGCAATCCTTGCGCAATTGAAATATTCCGGAAGCTGTTCATGTCTTTGTCAGCATTGGATTTTTTCGTCTATTGCCGTCTTCTCCCGGCAACGGCGCCGTAAAAAAATAACCCTGGACAAGCCAGGGTCTATCCGGGTTGACCGACGGATATTTACTGTGTGGAATGGCGCCCACGAAGCATCCACCGCGCCAGCATCCGGGCGCGGCAGGCTTCACCGACGCCGGCCCAAGAAGCCGGCCGGGTCGGAAATTCAAATAATCTGGAGAAGACTCTTGACCATGCTGTCCCAAGCCAAGGCCGTCCTGGCCGCCGCCATCGCCGGCCTCTGCCTCACCACCGCCGCGCAGGCAGCCGACCCCTACCCCAACAAACCCATCCGCCTGATCGTCCCGTTCGCCGCGGGCGGCACCACCGACATCGTCGCGCGCATCGTCGCCGAAGGCCTGACCCGCGAGCTCGGCCAGGCCGTGGTGGTCGAGAACCGAGGCGGCGGCGGCGGCTCGATCGGCGCCGATGCCGTGGCGCGGTCCACGCCCGACGGCTACACCCTGGGCGTGGCCACCGTCAGCACCATGGCCACCAACCCGGCCACCAACCCCAAGAACCCGTACAACCCGTTGAAGGACTTCGTCCCCATCACCAATATGGTGAACGTTCCCAACGTGCTGACGGTGAACCCGGCCGTGCCGGCCAAGACCCTGGCCGAGTTCATTGCCCTGCTGAAGGCCAACCCCGGCAAGTACGCCTACGCGTCCTCGGGCGCGGGCGGCATCGGCCACCTGGACGGCGAGCTCTTCAAGTCGCTGACCAAGACCGACATGGTGCACGTGCCCTACCGCGGTTCGGGTCCGGCCCTCAATGACGTGATCGCCGGCCAGGTCAACGCCCAGTTCGACAACCTGCCCTCGTCCATGCCCCACATCCAGGCCGGCAAGCTGCGCGCCCTGGCCGTGGCCGCGCCCAAGCGCCTGCCCGCGCTGCCGGACGTGCCGACCTTCTCCGAAGGCGGCCTGCCGGAAATGGACAACATGGCCTGGTACGGCCTGGTAGCTCCCGCCGGCACGCCGCAGGCGGTGGTCGACCGCATCCATGACGCCACCGTCAAGGCGCTCAAGGATCCGAAGATCGTGCAGCGCCTGGCCGACGGCGGCTCGCTGGTGGACGGCAACACGCCCGCCGAATACGCCGCCCAGATCAAGCGCGAGCTGGAACTGCGCCAACGCATCGCCAAGGAACGCAACATCCAGTCGACCAACTGATCGTCAGCGGACAGCGCGCCGGCCCAGTCCGGCGCCGCCCCAAGGCCGGCCTGTTTCCCAGGCCGGTTTTTTTTCGCGCCCGCCTTGCGCCCCCAACGTTCCAAGGGCTGCGCTTGACTGCAATCGCCCCGGTGGTAGCATGTGCGACCGTGCGATCCCATCTTTCTCCCCCTCCCTGCGCCGCCTGCGCGCTTTGCGCCCTGCGCTCGACCCTGTTGAGCTCGCAGGAAGTCGCCGCGCGCTCCGCCTACGCGCGCTCCAAGCCCGGCTAATCGCCCGCTTTTCCTCTTTCTGATTCCTGCACCGGCCCGCCGCCGGCTGCCTGCGCACATTCGCGCATCCGGCAGCCTTGCTGCCGGCCGGCGGACGCCCTGCCGCGTGGCCGGGATCCGCGTCTCGTCCCTCGATCCGCAACGCCAACGCAGGCTTGCGGCCAGGCCACGCACCGACCTATTCAAGCGCCATGCAACTCACCAAGAACTTCGTCAAAGCCAAGAACCCCTGCGCGGGCGGCTACAAATGGTTCATCCGCGACCACAACGGCCAGGGAGACTACCAGGCCGTGCTTGACGCCTTGGTCGCTGACGGCCGCGTCAGCGACGCCTGCTGGCTGCTGGACCAGTTCGGCCCCACCGACGCGGTGCTGCGGCTGGATTCGGTCGACGCCAATGCCATCGTGTTCGCCGGCACGCTGGAAGTGCGCATGGGCATCAATGTGGACAGCGTGGTGCGCGCCGGGCGCAGCATCGTCACGGGCGGCGGCATCCGCGCCGGCGAAACCATCCAGGCGGGCGAGAACATCACCGCCAACGCCAACCTCGCCAGCGGCGGCAACCTGCGCGCGGGCGGAGACATCAGCGCCGATTGGGGCATCGAAACCGCCACGCGCCTGGACTGCGGCGGCAATGTGCGCGCCAAGTGGGACATCTGCGCCGGCCAGGACCTGGCCGTGACCGGCCACCTGCATGCCGGGCAGGACATCCAGACGCAAGGCGCCATCAAATGCGGCCAGGGCATCAAGGCCGGCGGCGACGTGCGCGCCGAAAAGGAAATCGACGCCGCCTGCGGCATCCAGGCCGGGGGCTCCATCCAGTGCGGCGAGCACCTCGCTTCCGGCTGGGGCCTGATCGCCGGCGAGGACATCCGCGCCGAAGGCGCAATCCGGGCAGGCGAAGGCGTGCAGGCCGAAGGCGTGATCGAGGCCGGCGCGGGCCACGGCATCTACGCCGGCCTGAGCGTCCGCCTGGACGCCTGGGCCGCCTGCGCGCGGGTGGTGGCGCAGAGCCGGCCCGAGCAATTGGTCAGCGGGCACTGGGACGGCCAGGACAGCGCCGCCTACGCATAACCGCAGCCCCGGCGCAGCCGGGGCGCAAAGCCGCCTACTCCGGCTTGATGTTCGCTTCCTGCATGCGGCGGCCCCAGGTGCCCAGTTGCGCCTCCACGAAAGCCTGCTGTTGCGCCTGCGTGTTCGGCGCGGCCGTCATGCCCAGGGCGGCGAACTTCTGCTGCACCTCGGGACGCGCCAGCGCGTCGTTCACCGTCTTGTTCAAGCGCTCCAGGATAGGCTGGGGGATGCCGGCGGGACCGGCCAGGCCTACCCATACCACCAGGTCGAAATCCTTATATTCCGTTTCGGCAAAGGTTGGCACATCCGGCAGGTCCGGCAAGCGGCGCTCGGTGCTGATGGCAAGCGCCCGCAGCTTGCCGCCGCGCAGCAGCGGCGTGGCGACCGACAGGTCCGCCATCACGTAATCGACCTGCCCGCCTGCCAGGTCCGTCAACGCCGGGGGCTGGCTCTTGTACGGCACGCCTTCCGCGCGCACGCCGGCAATGCGGTTGAACGCCGCCGCGCCGACCTGCCCGCCCGGCGAGCCGTAGCCGTAGTTCAAGGAACCCGAGGCCGCCTTCTTCACGAACGTGGCCAAGTCCTTGTACGGACCGTCCGCGCGCACCAGCAGCAGCATGGGCATGGTGGTCAGGCGCGACACGTGGCTGAAGTCCTTCTGCGCATCGTAGGGAAGCTTCTTGAACAGCCCCGGATTGATGGAGTTCAGCGAACTGCTGGAGATCGTTAGCGTGTAGCCGTCGCCCGGCGAACGCACCGCATACTCGGTGCCTATCAGGCCTTGGGCGCCGGGCTTGTTCTCGACGATCACGTTGGCGTTCAGGTCCTTACGCAGTTCTTCCGCGATGATGCGGGCGCTGGTGTCGGTCGCGCTTCCTGGCGAAAAAGCCGCGACGATCTTGATGGGCTTGTCGCCCGGATAGGTCTCGGCCTGCGCCGCGCCTTGCGCGGACAGGTTCAGCAGCGCGCATGCCAACAGCGCGAATCGAATCGTTTTCATGGTCTAGTCTCCTGGTTTTATGGGTACTGCCTGGTTCGCCTTACCGCTCTGACGGCGGTGTTGCGGCGTTCATTTCGCCCAAGCGCGGCGGGCCCCGGCGTATGGCCGCCGGCGTGCCGGACAGTTTTATCGGTATGCCCGGGCCGTGGTAGTCGTCGCGCCGGACCACCATCTGGCGATGCTCGGTATGGGCGGCTGCGGCCACCGATGCCATGTCCAGGATCGGCGCGGCCGGCACGTTCTGCGCCAGCAACTGCTTGCCGAACGCCTCGCCATCGACCTGCGCGAACGCCTGGGCCAGCGCCGCATCCACGGCTTCGCGGTTGACCACTCTTTGCCCGTTGGACTTGTAGCGTTCGTCCTGCGCCATGTCGGCAATGCCCAGCTGCGTGCACAGCTTGGTGAAGAGGCGATCGTTGGCGACCGCGATGAACAAGGGGCAGGTCCGGGTCTGGTAAACGTTGTAGGGCACGATGTTGGGATGCCCGTTGCCGCTGGGGCGCGGCGTATTGCCCGACGCCAGGTAATTGGCCAGGAACGGATGCGCCACCGATACGGCGGAATCGTAGAGGCACACGTCCGCCATCTGGCCGCGCCCCGTGCGGTGCCGGGCCTGCAGGGCCAGCAGCACGGCGATCGCGGCGTTCATGCCGGTGGTGAGGTCAACCACCGGCACGCCCAGCCTCAAGGGTTCGCCACCCGCCTCGCCGTTGATGCTGAGCAGGCCGGCCATGGATTGCACCGCGGCGTCGTAGCCGGGCAATTCGCCCAGCGGGCCATCGTCGCCGAAGCCCGTGATGCGGCAATGGACCAGTCGCGGAAAGCGCTCGGTGATGGCGGACGGTTCGGCCACGCCCCAAGCGCGCAGCGTGCTGGCCTTGAAGTTCTCGATCAGCACGTCGGCCGTTTCCAGCAATTGCCAGAACGTCTCGCGGCCGGCTTCGCTGTTCAGGTCCAGCACCATGCTGCGCTTGTTGCGGTTCACGGCGCGGAAATAGGCCGAACTGCCGTCCACGAAGGGGGGACCGAAACCGCGGCATTCGTCGCCTTCCGGCGATTCGATCTTGATTACGTCGGCGCCATGGTCGCCCAGCATCTGGCCGCAGAATGGCCCTGCCAGGACGCGCGACGCGTCGATGACGCGCAGGCCGGCGAGCGCGCCGCCGGTATCGCTGCTATGCATAGTCTGTCTCCTTCGATTTCAGGCTCAGGCCGAAGTGCGGGCGATCAGCCAGCTGAATTCCCTGCCCTGCGCGCCCGCCTGCGTGTTCATGCGCAGCGCAAGCCGGTGATTGTGCGCATCCAGCGCGCCTTCCAGCAGGCCGTTCCAGGCTTGCGCCACGCAGGGGTGCGCATCGGCCACAGCGTCCATCAGGTTCCAGCCGTGTTGCGTCACACGCACGCCTTCCGCCGTTTCGCTCAACTCGCACGTGTCGCCCTGTGCTTGCGCCAGCGCCACCATGAAGCGCCCGAACTGCAGCGCGGAAGTATCCTGCCCCACGCCCAGCGCCCGCGCCGTCTCGTGATAGAACTGCATGCCTATCATTCTTCCCGTCAGGTGCAGCAGCGCGGTCGCGTCCTCCGGCCCCCACAGGTTCACCGCTACGGGCAAGGCGCTGCGCACGTACTCCATGGCGTAGTTGCGGCTGGCCTTGGCCAGGCGCGTCGCGGGCCAATCCACGGTGGGCAGCGTCGGTGCGGCAGCGGCGTCGAAATCGGGCGCGTCCTCATTGCGGCTGAAGCGCAGGCGTTCATGCGGCTGCAGGTCGCGGTCGTACTCGTAGTAGTAGCCCTCCAGCCCAGACTGGCCGTCGACAGCCTGCTTGGTGCATACGAAACCCAGCCGCGGATTGTTAAGCGACACGCCGTTCTGCGCATGCCAGCCCGCCAGCATGGCGCGCGACACCTCCGACGGTATCGCGCACAGCGCGGTGCCCGACCAGATCCAGCGCGGTGCGGAATAGCGTATCCAGGCCTTGCGGTCGGACTCGTACATGTACTGCACCGCCACGCCGCCGATATGGTTGGACAGGTAGTGGTACTGCGCCGCCGCCACCGCGGGCGGCAGATGCGCGATGCCCAGCTTCTTCAGGCCCGGCAGGAAGCGCTCGTTGCGCTGGCGGCAGAAGATTTCGTAGACCAGTTCGGCCGCGCGCGCCGTGCCGCGGCGCGTCACGGCCGACAGGACGATGCCGGTGAAGAATGCGTGATACCACTCGGAAACCGCGCGCCAGCCGCGTTCCTCGGATTGCATGTCATGCATGGCCATTCACTCCAGTGGGAACCGCCACGGAACCGGGCAGCAGGGATTGCATGGACGCGACAGCGAAATCCGCGATGTCGCGCGCGATGGCTTCGCGATCCGCTTCGGATTCGCCGGCCCTGGGGCGATACCACATGGTGGTCCAGTTCAAGGCGCCCAATAGCGGCTTGACCTGCAAGGCCGGCGGACCGCGCCGGAAGTCTCCGGTCGCCATGCCCGCCTCGACCACGCTGCGGAACAGCGACTCGTAGCGGTCGCGCTGCCGCACCAGTTCTTCCAGCTCGGCACGCTGGTTCGCCGTGGTGCGTCCGGCCAGGTGCAGTTCGACGCCCTGCACGGTGACGCGCTGGTACGGCAGGTGCGCCATCATCAGATGCGTGTGGGCGTGGGCCATGTTCCAGAGCCGCTGAGGCGGCGACGCGGCCTCGTCCTCCGCCAGCGGCGTCACCGTGTCCAGGTTCAACTGCATGGCGCGCCGGTGCACGGCGAAGAACAGGTCGGTCTTGCTGCGGTAGTAGTAATAGACGCTGCCTTTCGTGACGCCGATCAGGTCGGCGACCGAATCGATCGTGGTCGCCGCGAATCCCATTTCGGTGAAGGCATGCGCGGCCGCGTCCAGCAGCTCCACTTGCCGCAGGGGCATCTCGTCATAAGGAATGGCAGTCTTGGCTTTCATGCGAACTCCCCGCGCTGCGCCGCAGCGCCTGCGCTTTTCTTGATGGCGCGGGCCAGGACCACGCGCTGGATTTCGGAGGTGCCTTCGTAGATTTCGGTGATGCGCTGGTCCCGGTAGCAGCGTTCCACCGCGCTGGGCTTCACATAGCCGCGTCCGGCGAGAATCTGCATCGCGTCGTCCACCACGCTGTGCGAGGTTTCGCTGGCCAGCAGCTTGGCCATCGCGCCCAGCGTGCCGATGTCCTGCCCGGCGTCGTAGGCGCGCGCGGCTTCGTAGGTCATCATCCGCGAGGACGACAGCGCGGTGGCGGCGTCGGCCAGCTTGAAGCCCACGCCCTGGTGGTCGATGATGCTGCGCCCGAAGGTCTGGCGCTGCACCGCGAAGTCTCGCGCCTCGGCATAGCTGCACAAGGCGATACCGTTGGCCTGGGCCGCCACCACCACGCGGCCGATGCTCAAAGTCGCCAAGGCGAGCTTCAGCCCTTCTCCCAGCGTCCCGACCACGCTTTCAGCGCCGACCCAGGTGTCCAGTTTCAGGTTCGTGGTGGTGGTGCCGCGTATGCCCATCTTGTCTTCGTAGTGGTCTACCACCACGCCGCTTGCGTCGCGGTCGACCACGAATGCGCTGATGTTGTTGCGCGCCCCCGGCTCGCCCGTGCGGGCGAACACGATGAAATGGCGCGAATGCCCGCCGTTGCCCAGCCAGCATTTTTCGCCCCGGATGCGCCATCCGTCGCCCTCGGGCACGGCCGTGGTCAACAGGGCCGCCGCATCCGAACCGGCGCCGCGCTCGCTCAGGGCGAAGTTGACCGCGTGGCCGTCGCGCGCCAGGCCGCCCAGCAGCACCATCTTCTGTTCGGCGGTACCTCCCAGGATGACCGGAAACGCGCCCAGCGACAGCGCCGCCAGGATGGCGGCCGTGGAGGCGCAGCCCTGGGCCACGGTTTCCACCACCGCCACCAGCGAGGTCAGCGATGCGCCCGCGCCACCGTACTCGGCCGGAAAGAAGAGTCCCGAGATCCCGCTTTCCCGCAACGGCGCCAGGTGCTCCACGGGATAGCGTTGTTCCCGGTCTATGGCGGCGGCCGCCGGCGCGAACGCCCGCGCGGTCAGGTCGGCGGCCTTGTCGCGCCAGGCGCTTGCCTGCGGGTCGAGCGGGGGATTCCAGATCACGGACATCGTTGTCTCCAGCAACATACTAATGAGTATTTAATAAGCTGGATGAGAACATACTACTTGGTATTTTTCTTCGATACCTGGGGAAAACCCGCGACCCAATGAGTTGCCCCGCGGGCGCACTCAAATCCGCTCGCGGGGTCATGCCTCAACTGGCAACGGTCAGGTCTGCACCGCTTTCGCCGCTGGCGCCGGACTGCGCAACACCAGCATCAGGCCCAGCAGGATCGCCGCCATCCCGCCCAGACTCAACGCCGACAACCGGTTGCCCAGGATGAGGTAATCCAGGGCTGCCGTGCCGGCCGGCACCAGATAGAACAGGCTGGTGACATTGACCAGGTTGCCAGCCTGGATCATGCGGTAGAACAGCAGGGTCGCGCCCACCGAGATCACCAGGCCCATCCAGATCAGCGGCAGGATGAAACCGATCACCCACTCCACGCGGATCGGTTGGAATGGCACGAACAGCAGGCACAACGCCAGACTGACGAAGTACTGCAACGGCATGACGTCCATGGGCGCCTGGCGCACGCGTTTCTGCAGCATCGCGCCGCTGGTCATGCAAAGCAGCGCGGCCAGCGCGTAGGCCATGCCGGCCGCGGAAAAGCGCGCCATGCCTATGCTCTGGTAGACCACCATCACCAGCCCGCACAAGGCAAGGCCGAGGCCCGCCACGCGCGGCAATGAGTAACGCCTTTCCATCACCGCCAACGTCAGAATGGGCTGCGCACCCAGCAGCGTGGCCAGCACGCCCGGCGTGATGCCGTGGTCCAGCGCCAGCAGATAGCAGATGGAGTAGCCGCCGATGAGCAGCAGGCCAGTGGCCGCGACCGTCAGACGCGTGCCAGGCTCTGGCAGCCAACGCCGCCGCCACGCGCACAACAGCATCAGTGCGGCCAGCGCCAGGATGAAGCGCAACAGCAGGAAGCCGAAGGCGGAGGCGTGGGACAGCCCCCACTTGGCGAAAATCGCGCCGCCGCTCCACAGCAGCACGAACAAGGAAGTGGAGCCATAGGAGGTCCACGCAGATCTATCGAAAGACATGAGGTTTCTACCTGTCGGGGTATGAACAGGCTCCAGCCCCGCCCGCGCAAGCGGGCATAAGCATGCGCTAGACGGATGCAATATGCATCAGGACGTCTGACGAAGCTTTTTGAAAAAAGGCTGGAGTCGCGTTGCGGACGGCGTCAGCCGACGACGACCGCGCTAGGCGGGTAAGCACCCGAGACCACGTCGCAAGGCGGCGCGACCGGCGGCGATACCACCGTGGACACGACAGGAGAAAAACCGGGGGAAACTGCGGAGCGTCGGGACAGCACACGCGCACGCGTATCCGCTGCGCGGGCAGCGGATGCGGAATCGGCGAGGAGCGTGTGGTCAGGCATGGGGCGTAGCCTACCGGCTGCGCGCGGCGCGGTCAAGCGATGCGCCGCTGCTCCACGCCCATGTCGCGCCACGCTTCGCCATGGCAGGTGAACATGAGGATCTGATGCCGCGTGGCCGCGTCGAACAGCGCGCGCTTCATGAAGTCGCGCCGCGCGTCGTCCGTGTGGACCAGCGCGTCGTCGAGCAGCAGCAGCGTCGGCCGCCCTGCTTCGCGCAGCAGATCGGCATAGGCGAAGCGGGCCAGGATGCCCAGTTGTTCGCGCGTGCCGAAGCTGAGCGCGGACAGCTGGTCCTCGCCGCCCGCGCGGCGCAGCGCGGCAGGCAGCAAGGCATCGTCCAGTCGCAGGTCGGCTTCCGGAAACAGCAGCGCCAGGTAGTGGTTCAGCCGGCGCGCCAGCGGCGCTTGCAGGCGTTGCGTCGCCGCCGCGCGCTTGTCTGCCAGCAGCTTTTGCAGGAGTTCCAGCGCAGCGGCGCGGCGGGCGAAGTCGTCGCGCCGCCGTTCCAGGCGTTCGCAGGCGGCCTCTGCTTCAGACAGGCGTTCGCCCAGCCCTTGGGCGCCCGCCTGGTCCAGCTTGCCTTGCAACTGCAGGATTTCGCCGTGGCGCTTGTGCTGCGCCTCGCGCTCGATCGCGGCGGACTTCTCGTAGCGCTGCACATCCTGTTCGACCAGCTCGGGACGGTGGCCAGCCAATGCCGCCTGCGCCTCGCGCACGCGGCGCTCCAGTTCGTCGTGGCTGCTGCGGACCTCGGCGAGCCTGCCTGCGCGGGCCTGCCGCTGCGTCGCGCGCTCGGGCGATTGGAGCTCGGCGCTGCGCGCCGCCGTCTGGTTTTCCAGCAATTGGGCGCGCGCGCCGTCGGTGTCCATGGTGCGCTGTGCGGCGGCCAGCGCGGTCTCGGCCTGCGCCGAAACCGCCTCGGCCTCGCGCAGGGCCTGGAGCGCCCCGGGCAGATCGTCGCCGCCGTCCGCCTGCGGCGCAGCTGGCAGCTTGTCCAAACGTTCCTGCAACTGCACGCGACGCGCCAACGCGTCGTCGCGCTGGCCACGCAGAACGTCCACGCCCTTGGGCGCATGGATGCCCAGCGTCTTGCGCATGCCGTCCAGCTCGCGCAGCAAGGCGCCATGGCGGGCGTAGCGTTGCTCGGCCTGCGCCAGGCTCTCGACGTCCAGGCGCTGCAGCAAGGCCGCGCTGGCCGCCCGAGCCGCGTCGATTTCGCGCTTGAGCGCGGGCAAGTCCTTGCCGCCCGGCTCGATGCGCAAGCGCCCCACGCCCGGCAGCTCCAGTTCGGCGGCCGCCGTCAGCAGGACCTCGTCCGCGCCGCTCAGCATCCGGCCGTCCAGCAGCGCCCGGCCGCCCGCTTCCAGCTGATAGGACAGGCGCGTGGCGCTGGCCTGCTGCTGCAATTGCAGGTTGGCCAGTTCGCGTTCGCTCTTGCGCAGGGCTTCGATGTCGGCGTCGGCGATTTCGATCCGCATGGTCTCGGCCTTGAGCGCGGAGCCCTGCTCGATCAATGCGGTGACTTCCTTCAATGCGCCGTCCAGGCGTTCGATCTCCACGCCCAACTGGAGCAGTTGATGCTCCAGGTCGCGCCGGTCGGCCACGGCCTGCACCGAAGTAACGCGCTGGCGCGCCGCGTCCACCGCGGCCGCATGCGCCTGGCGCTGCTGTTGGGCGCGCGCCAGCGGTTCGCGCGCGGCCTCGACCCGGGCGCGCGCGGCGCGAGCCTCGCTGGCCAGCGACTGGAGTTCGGCCTCGTCCTGCTGGTCGCGCCGGACCTGGTCCTGCAACAGCGCCAGCGTTTGCGCGGCTTGCGCCTGTTCGCGGCGCAGCCCTTCGAAGGCTTCGCGCTCCTTGGCCAGGGCCGCCAGGCGCGCACGCGCCTCGGCCGCCTTGGCTTCGAAGTCCTTCCAGGGCTCGCCGGCCTGGGCGCGCTCGTGGTCGCGGCGCAATTCGGCCAGGCGGTCCACGTCGGCGTTCAGCTGCGCCATGGCCTGCGCGCACTCGTCGCGTTCGGCCGCGGCGCGCGTCAGCGCATCTTCGGCTTCCTTGTAGACGCCCTTGGGGCGGCCATTGCGTGCGTCCAGCAGCGCGCCGCGTTCGGCGGCCACGCGCTCGTACAGGCGGTCGCCATCGCCCGAAGCCAGCTCGCCGGACAGCTGCGTCAAGGCCTCACGCAGATGCGCGCCCGCATGGCCGGCCGCTTCCTGCAGATTCTGGCCGTCGCCCTGCTGGATCCACAACAGGCCCGGTATGCCCGCCAGGTCCGGCTTGCTCTGGCCGCGTCCCGGCAGTTCAAAGCCCAGCAATGCGGCCAGCGCGTTCTCGGCCTCTTCGCCGTCCAGCCGTTGCGCGCCGCCATCGATCAACAGTTCGCAGCGGGCGCGCGACAGGAATTGCTTCTTCAGCACATAGCTGTGTCCGGCATGCGTGAATTCCAGTTCCACGCTGGGTCGCGCGCCGGACTCGCCGTGCGGCGCCAGGTCAGCGACCTTGCTGGTGCTGTAGCGTTCAAGAAAGGCTGAACGGATGGCCGCGGCCACGGTGCTCTTGCCGGCTTCGTTCGGGCCCACGAACAGGTTCAGGCCGTCCTGCAGCCCCTCCAGCGCCATGGGCTGGCGGAACTTGCGGAATTCTTCCAGGGAGATGCGCGAGAGCTTCATTTGGCGGCTCCCGGCGCGGCGCTTTCGCGCTGGAACCGCAGCAGCAGCCGCAATGCCTCGCCCGCAACCGCAGATTGTTCCGGGTCGGCCTGCAATGCCTGCAATTGCGCCGCAACTTCGCCCACGTAGCCGCTGGCGCGCAGTTCGGCCAGGTCGGCTTCGTCCGGTTCCAGCATGAGGCCGGACAGGTCCGGCAGCAGCGCACGCACCTGCGCCGCGGCCTGGTCCACGGCGCGTTGCAGCGCTTCCCAGGTTTCCATGTTGACGTGCCCTTGCAGGTCCAGCCGCAGCACATCCTCGGCGCGCAGCTCGGCCATGCGCGCGGCCAGCGCCTGCGCGTCCGAGGGCAGGCTCAGCGTTTCCGACCAGGCCGACCAGCGGTACTTGCCCGTAGCCAGCCGCTCGACGGCGGGCGTGGCGCCCGGCGCCTCGATGCGCACATGCAGCGCGTACCCCGGTTCGTTGCCGCGGAAGCGGTCCTGCTCCGGCGTGCCGGCGTACCAGGTGCGCTCGTCGATGGACAGACAGCCGTGCCAGTCGCCCAGCGCCAGATAGTCCAGCCGCGCGCGAACCGCGCGGTCCGGGGCGATGGGATTGGTGGCATCGATGGTGTCCGGCAGGCGGCCCGCCACGCTGCCGTGCGCCAGGCCCACGCGGATGCGGCCGGCTTCGGTTTCCAGCGCGTCGAAGGCCTGGGTCACGTCGTCGTAGGTATGGCGTTGCGTCAGGGGCGCGGCCAGCACGGCGAGATTGATCGCCGCCAGATCGACCACGCCGGTGCGCAGCGGAACATGCACGTTGGAAGGGATGCAGCCCAACTGCATCGCCCGGCTCCAGACGCTGTCGGCCAGCGCGGCGTCGTGGTTGCCGGCGATCATGACCCAGGGGCCGGTGTAAGCGGCCATGGCCGCGAACAGGCGGCGTATCGTGCGGTCCGACACGCCCTGCGTGTCGAACACATCGCCCGCCACCAGCACGGCGTCCACGCCGCGCTCCGCGGCCAGCGCAGCGATGCGGGCGACGACGTCGAAGCGGGCCTCGGCCAGCATGGCGGCATCGTCGGTTTCAAACTGGCCGTATTGTCGGCCGATCTGCCAGTCGGCGGTGTGCAGGAAATGGATCATGCGGGCCATTGTAGATGGCCCATGCGCAGTCCCGGCGGCGATATCCGGAAGAATCGCCGCCGGCTTGCCGCAAGTGGAATCAGGCGCTCTTGCCGTCCAGCACCAGCGACTGGCTGGACGCCGCCTTGCGGTCATAGCGCGACAGGCCCAGGCCGTCGGTGCGGATGGCGGGACGCTGGCCCATGACCAGGTCGGCCACCAGCTTGCCCGAGCCGCAGGCCATGGTCCAGCCCAGCGTGCCGTGGCCGGTGTTCAGGTACAGGTTGCCGTAGCGGGTCGCGCCGACCACCGGCGTGCCGTCCGGCGTCATGGGACGCAGGCCGGTCCAGAACTCGGCCTGGGCCACGTGGCCGCTGCCCGGGAACAGGTCGTTGACGACCAGTTCCAGCGTCTTGCGGCGGGCCTCCTTCAGGCGCAGGTCGAAGCCCGCGATCTCGGCCATGCCGCCCACGCGGATGCGCTGGTCGAAACGCGTGACGGCGATCTTGTAGGTTTCGTCCAGGATGGTCGAAACCGGCGCGGCCGATTCGTCCGCCATGGGGATGGTCAGCGAGTAGCCCTTGAGCGGATACACCGGCAGGTCCAGATCCAGCGGCTTGAGGAAGTCGCGCGTGTAGCTGCCGAAGGCGGCGACATAGCGATCGGCGGTCAGGACTTCATTGCCCACGCGCACGCCGGTGATCTGGCCGCCGGCCGTGTTCAGGCCCGACACCGTCTGGCCGTAACGGAATTCCACGCCCAGGCCCTTGGCCATTTCGGCCAGGCGCGTCGTGAACAGTTGGCAGTCGCCGGTTTCGTCGTTGGGCAGGCGCAGGCCGCCGCTCAGCTTGTGCAGCGAGCGCGCCAGGGCGGGCTCGGCCGTCACCAGGCGGTTGCGGTCCAGCAGTTCGTAGGGTACGCCCACTTCTTCCAGCACCGCGATGTCGCGGCGCGCGGCTTCCAGCTGGGCCTCGGTGCGGAACAGCTGCAAGGTGCCGCGGGTGCGTTCTTCGTAGTGGATGCCGGTGGACTGGCGCAGTTCGCGCAGGCAATCGCGGCTGTACTCGGACAGGCGCAGCATGCGCTCCTTGTTCACCGAGTATCGTTCGGCAGAACAGTTGGCCAGCATGGACGCCATCCATTTCAGCTGGAACAGGCTGCCGTCCAGGCGTATGGCCAGCGGAGCGTGTTTCTGGAACAGCCACTTGATGGCCTTCAGCGGAATGCCGGGCGCGGCCCAGGGCGTGGAATAGCCCGGCGAAACCTGTCCGGCGTTGGCGTAGCTGGTCTCTTGCGCCGCCGAAGGCTGGCGGTCCAGCACCGTGACTTTGGCGCCTTGGCGGGCCAGATAGTAGGCGGTGGTGGTGCCGATGACGCCGCTGCCGAGGACGATGACGTGCATGATTCTTTCCGGTGATTGGTTTTGTTCAGGAATTTCGGTAGTCTATGGGCCTCTCAGCAGTGAAAAGCACTGAAGATTTTGCTTTGCCAGTGCTTTTTCCCGGCCGCATCCTGTTTTTCGATCGCCAAAAGTGAAATGCGCGAGCTAGACCGTATCGACCTGAAAATCCTGGATATCCTGCAGCGGGAAGGCCGCATTTCCGTGACCGAACTGGCCGACCGGATCAGCCTGTCCGCCACCCCCTGCTCCGACCGCGTCAAGCGCATGGAGCGCGAAGGCGTCATCACGGGTTACCATGCGCGCGTCAATCCGGCGGCGCTGGGCAAGAACCTGCTCGTCTTCCTGGAGATCAAGCTGTCGGCCAAATCCGGCGACGTGTTCGACAAGGTCAAGAAAGAGCTGCTGTACGTGCCCGAAGTCATGGAATGCCATCTGGTGTCCGGCGACTTCGACTACCTGGTCAAGGCCCGCCTGACCGAAATGAACGAATACCGCCGTCTCCTCGGCGAAATCCTCAAGCGCCTGCCCGCGTCCGCTGAATCGCGCAGCTACGTGGTCATGGAGGAGATCAAGGAGACCCTGTACCTGCCCGTGGACCGCTAGGCGCGCGCCGCTTCCGCTGATCGCACGCCGATTGTTACCGGTCGGGCCCGCGCCGGCTGCTATGCTGGCGGCCCTTCGGCGCGTGCCTTTGCCGCGTAATCCGACCCTGATTTATTTGCCTATGTCTATGACTCGCCTCTATAAATACTTCTTCCGCGGCCTGATCACCGTCCTGCCGCTGGCCCTGACGATCTACCTGCTCTATATCTTCCTGGCGTGGACCGAAGCCGTGGCGCTGACCTTCCTGCGCCCCTTCATCGGCGGGTTCTATGTGCCGGGCATGGGCCTGGCGCTGGGCATCCTCGGCATCCTGGCCATCGGCTACCTGGTGTCCAAGGAACGCGTGCAGCGCGTGCTGGTGCTGCTGGAAATGCCGTTCACCAACCTGCCGGTGGTCAAGAGCATCTATTCGTCGCTCAAGAGCTTCGCGGACTATTTTTCGCCCAGTTCCAAGAACACCGCGCAGCAGGTCGTGATCCTGCGAGTGCCGGGCCAGCAGCTGGAACTGGTCGGCCTGGTCACCCGCCGCAACATGGAAGGCTTGCCCGAAGGGTTCACCCAGGGCGAGCGCGTGGCCGTATACCTGCCGATGGGCTACATGATCGGCGGCTATACCGTGTTCGTGCCGCAGGAATGGGTCCAGCCCATCCAGATGTCGGTCGAGGAAGCCATGCGTTCGTCCCTGATCGCCTGGATGGCTCGCGCCGAAACCAGCAACAACCGTCCCGCCGCGCAGGAGCCCCCCGCCCCTGCCCAGGACGGCGCCAACGGCGGCGGCCAGGCCTGAGCGCCCCGCCCCCAACCTCTACCAGACTCTCGCTATGCCCATCATCGAATTCACGCTGGCCGAAGGCAGCCCCTATATTGAAGTGAACCAGCTGCTCAAGGCCACCGGCGTGTGCGACAGCGGCGGCGCGGGCAAGATGCTGGTGGCCGAAGGCCACGTCAGCGTGGGCGGCGTGGTCGAAAGCCGCAAGACGGCCAAGATCCGCGCCGGCCAGATCGTGACCTGCGGCGACGTGCGCATCGTCGTGCGCGGCCCCGACGCCGGCGACGCAGACGCCTGAAGCCCTCCACACCACGCATCACCGCGAGCCGCCATGAAACTCAAGATGTCCCAGAACTCCATTTTTGCGGTGCTGCTGCGCTCGCCCTGGTGGATGAGCGCCGGCGTGGCCGTGCTGCTGTCGGCCGCCGGCTTTGCCGCGCTGCCGCTGGAGTACGCCGCGATGGGCGTGTTCGCCGCGGTACCGTTCGCGGTCATCGCCATCATGGCGGCCTACAAGCAATTGCGCGCGCCCTCGGGCGCGCGGGTGCAGGCCGTGGCCGAAGCCGCCGCCGGCATGTCCTGGGCGGAATTTTCCAAAACCGTCGAAGCGGGCTTTCGCCGCGACGGCTGTGAAGTGCAGCGCCTGCAATTGCCCGGCGCCGATTTCGCGCTGAGCAAGGACGGCCATGTCGCCATGGTCAGCGCCAAGCGCTGGAAGGCCGCCCGCGTCGGCGTCGAACCCTTGCGCGAACTGCAGGCGGCGCGCGAGAAGCGCGGCGCGCGCGAAGCCATCTACATTGCGCTGGGCGAGGTCTCGGACAACGCCCTGCAATACGCCAAGTCGCAAGGCGTGTCGCTGATGACCGCGCCTGAACTGGCCAAGCTGCTGCGGGACCTCAAGCCCTGAGGCGGACACGGCCATGAGCTAT
The DNA here is from genome assembly GCF_902859735.1 of Achromobacter aegrifaciens. Lineage (GTDB taxonomy): Bacteria > Pseudomonadota > Gammaproteobacteria > Burkholderiales > Burkholderiaceae_B > Achromobacter > Achromobacter aegrifaciens. Next base: position 797,939 of record NZ_CADIJY010000002.1, read on the forward strand.
CGACTGCTCGCCGACCTGGTGCTCATCGTGCACGGCCTCTTCGTTGCCTTCGTCGTATTCGGCGGCCTGCTGGCGTTGTGGAAGCGCTGGATCGCCTACCTGCACCTGCCCGCGCTGGCCTGGGGCGCGCTGGTGATAGGCATGGGCTGGATCTGCCCGCTGACGCCGCTGGAGATTTCACTGCGCCAGCAGGCCGGCCAGCAAGGCTATGGCGGCGGCTTCATCGAACACTACATACTGGCGCTGATCTACCCCGAAGGCATCACCCGCGGCACGCAGATCGTACTGGCGGCCTTGCTGATCGTGGGCAACATCGTCGTCTACACGCTGTGGGCGCGGCGCGGCCGGCGCCTGCCGGCCTAGCCTTTCGTTCACAGGGCCCGGGCGATCACCAGGCGCTGGATGTCGCTGGTGCCTTCATAGATCTGGCAGACGCGCACGTCGCGATAGATGCGTTCCACCGGAAAGTCCTTCAGATAGCCGTAGCCGCCCAGGGTCTGGATGGCGGCGGAGCAGACCTTCTCGGCCATCTCGGAGGCGAACAGCTTGGCCATGGACGCTTCCGTCAGCGCCGGCCTGCCGGCCTCGCGCAAGGCTGCCGCGTGCAGCACCATCTGGCGCGCCGCATGGATCTGCGTGGCCATGTCGGCCAGCCGGAACGCGACCGCCTGATGCTCCATGATGGGTTTGCCGAAAGCCTGGCGGTCGCGCGCATAGTCGCGCGCGCACTCGTAGGCCGCGCGCGCCATGCCCACCGACTGGGACGCGATGCCGATGCGCCCGCCCTCCAGGTTGGACAGGGCGATCTTGTAGCCTTCGCCCTCCGCGCCCAGCCGGTAAGCCGCCGGAATGCGCATGTCCTCGAACGCGATCTGGCAGGTGTCGGACGCATGCTGGCCGAGCTTGTCTTCCACCCGCAACACCTTGTAGCCCGGGGTATCGGTGGGCACGATGAAGGCCGAGATGCCGCGCTTGCCGGCATCCGGGTCGGTCACGGCGAATACGATCACCACCTGGCCGCTGCGCCCCGACGTGATGAACTGCTTGGCGCCATTCAGGATGTAGTCGTCGCCATCGCGGCGCGCCCGGGTGTGCAGGCCGCTGGCGTCCGACCCCGCCTGCGGCTCGGTCAGCGCGAAAGCGCCGATATGCTCGCCCGTTGCCAGCGGACGCAGGAACTGTTCTTTCTGCGCGTCGGTACCGAACTTCAGGATGGGCATGCAGGCCACCGAATTGTGCACGCTCATGATGGTGGAGCAGGCGCCATTGCCGGCCGCGATTTCCTCCAGCGCGACCGCATACGAGATATAGCCGCTGTCATTGCCGTCCCAGGCTTCGGGCACCAGCATGCCGAAAAAGCCCAGTTGCGCCATTTCGGCGATGGCGTCGGCGGGATAGTGATGGTCGCGGTCCCAGCGTTCCGAGTTGGGCGCCAGGCGCTCCTGCGCGAAGCGGCGCGCCATTTCCTGGACGCTGAGCTGTTCGTCGGTCAAAAGCATGCTTGTCTCTCCTGGATGCGGTGGCGGCCGATGCGCGGCCTGCTCTGTTCTGCGGTTCGGCGCCCGACTTGGGGCGGCCGTCAGATCGCCAGAATACACCGCGCCGGCAGGCGCTGGACGCCGCCGCGCGGCCTATTCCCGCGGCGCGTCCTGCTCGCTGCGCTGACGCGCCGGGCCGCTCGCCCGGCTCAGGTTGTAGGCAGTATTGACCAGCCCGATATGCGAGAACCCCTGCGGGAAATTGCCCACCAGGCGGCGCCGGCCTACGTCGTATTCCTCGGCCAGCAGGCCCAGGTCGTTGCGCAGCGCCAGCAGCCGCTCGAACAGGCGTTCGGCGTCATCGATGCGCCCCTGCATGACGTAGGCGTCGGCCAGCCAGAAGCTGCAGGCCAGGAACACGCCTTCGTCGCCCGGCAGGCCGTCGCTGGCATGCTGATTGGAGTAGCGCAGCAGCAAGCCATCGCGCAGCAGTTCGCGCTCGATGGCGCGCACCGTCCCCGCCACCCGCGGATCGTCCGCGGGCAGGAAACCCACCTGGGGGATGAGCAGCAGGCTGGCATCCAGCTCATCAGATCCATAGCTCTGCACGAAGCTGCCGCGCGCCTGGTTGTAGCCGTGCTTGCAGATGTCCGCCCGGATGCGGTCGGCAAGCCGCTGCCATTCATCGCGCGGCCCGCGCAGGCCGAAGCGATCACAGGATTGCACCGCGCGGTCGAAGGCCACCCAGCACATCAGGCGCGAATGGGTGAAGGCGCGGCGCTCACCGCGAACTTCCCAGATGCCGTGGTCCAGGTCCTGCCAACGGCGCTTCAATGGCTCCAGCAGCACGTTCTGCAGGCGCCAGGCCTCGGCCAGCGGTGCCAGATCCGCGGCGCGCGCCGCATACAGGGTTTCGATGAGTTCGCCATAGACGTCCAGCTGGCTCTGGCCGGCGGCGCCGTTGCCCCGGCGCACCGGCAGGCTGCCCTCATAGCCCGGCAGCCAGGGGATTTCCAGTTCGGGCAGCCAGCGTTCGCCCGCGATGCCGTACATGATCTGCAACTGGTCGGGATGCCCGGCCACCGCGCGCAACAGCCATTGGCGCCAGGCCTCGGCCTCCTCGCGGTAGCCGGCATTGAGCAAGGCGTAGAGGGTCAGCGCCGAATCGCGCAGCCAGCAATGCCGGTAATCCCAGTTGCGGCTGCCGCCCAGGGCCTCCGGCAGCGAGGTGGTAGGCGCGGCAATGATGCCGCCGGTGGGCTGGAAGGTCAGCAGCTTCAAGGTAATCAGCGAGCGCACCACGGCCTCGCGCCCTTCTTCGCTGCCCTCCCAGCGGCAGCGCTTGGCCCATTCCTGCCACCAGGAAATGGTGCGGTCCATGCTTTCCACGCGATCCGGCACGAAGTGCGGCGTGCGGTGCGAACGGTGGTAGGACAGCGTAAACGGCACCACCCGGCCCGGATGCACGGTGAAGCGCGCCGTGGTGGTGAGTTCGTGCCCCGCCAGGTCCACCGGCGTGTGCAGTTCGACCGCGTCGGGGCCCGCGATGGCGCTCAGGCCATAGTCGCGCCGGCGCACCCAGGGAACGGCCTGCCCATAGTTGAAGCGCAGCGCCATCTCCATGTCCATCTGCACGTGTCCGGATTCGCCGCGCACGATGCGCACCACGTCGGCGCGCTCGTCGTCGTCGCTCAAGGGCATGAAGTCGTACAGCAGCGCCGTGCCCGAGCCGGTTTCGTAGCGCGTTTCCAGCACCGCGGTATCCGGCACATAACGGCGCGACACCGTGCAGCGCTGCGCGTGCGGCGCAATGCGCCAGCGCCCGTGCCGTTCATCGCCCAGCAGCGCCGCGAAGCAGGCGGGGGAATCGAAGTGCGGCAGGCACAGCCAGTCGATGGAGCCGTCGCGCGCCACCAGCGCAGCCGACAGCATGTTGCCGATCAAGCCATAGTCTTCCAGGGGCTTGGACATGGCCTAGCCCGCGCCCCGGAATTCGGGATACAGCGTCATGCCGCCGTCGACGAACAAGGTCGTGCCGGTGACGTAATCCGAGGCGTCGCTGGCGAGCCAGACGGCGGCCCGCGCCACGTCTTCGGGTTCGCCGATGCGGCCGTAGGGAATCAGCTGCAACAGCCTGGCCAGGCTTTCCGGCGTATCCCAGGCCGGCTGGTTGATAGCCGTGCGTATGGCGCCCGGCGCAATCGAATTGACGCGTATCCGGGCCGGCGCCAGCTCCTGCGCCAGGGATTTCATCAGCATCGATACGCCGCCCTTGGACGCCGCGTAATTCACCTGGAAGGCCCAGGGTATGACCTCGTGCACGGAACTGATGAAGAGGATGTTGCCCGCCGCCAATCCCTGCCGCGCCGGGTCGACCGGCTGTGACTGGAACTGCTGCGCAGCGGCGCGCGCGCACAGGAACTGCCCCGTCAGGTTCACGTCGATGACGCGCTGCCAGTCGGCCAGCGTCATGTCCGCAATCGGCGCGGGATGCTCTATGCCCGCGTTGTTGACCAGGATGTCCAGGCGCCCGTAATGCTGCAGCGCCTGCGCAAACAGGTGCTCCACCTCGGGCTCCTTGCTGATGTCGGCGGCCGCGGTGACGGCCGAACCGCCCTGCCGCTGGATCGCTTCGGCGACGGCGGCGGCCCGCCCCTGAGAATCGCCGCCCGCGCGATGATTCACCACCACCTGCGCGCCAGCGGCCGCCAGCCCGATCGCGATGGCCCGGCCTATGCCGGAAGATGCGCCTGTCACCACGGCCACCCGGCCGCGCAGTTCGCTCGCGTGATGCATGCCTGCCTCCCTGGCGGCCGCTACGCATCGAGCCCGGCCGCCGCGTGTAGAACGTCCAGCGTAGTCCCGCGAGCGGGTTACATGCAACCCGCGGCACAGCGTGCATAATGGCGGACATGCGCGGCCCGCGCTCCTCACGGAGCGTCGGGCCGCAGGTTCATATGCCCACCCGTATGCCCATGCTTCCTGGAGACGCCGTGCTGGATCCAATACTTGCAGAACTGTCGACCACCCTGCCCGAGGCCAAGTCGGTCGAACAGCTGACGCGCCCGCTGCTGGACATGCTGGGCGCGGTGACCGGGCTGGAATCCACCTATCTCACGTCCATCGACCTGAAGGCGGATCTCCAGAGCATCCGCTACGCGCGCAACGCCGGCACACTGCAAATCCCCGAAGGCCTGTCCGTGCCCTGGGACGATACCCTGTGCAAACGCGCGCTGGACGAAGGCCGCATGTGCACCAGCGATGTCTCCAGCTGCTGGCCGGATTCCGACGCGGCCCGGCAACTGGGCATACAAACCTATCTGAGCGCCCCGGTGCGCACCGATGACGGCGTGCTGTTCGGCACCCTGTGCGCCGCGAGCGCCACGCGACACCAGATCGAACCGCAGGCCGAATCGGTGCTGAAACTGTTCTCCAGCGTGATCGCCCGCTTCCTGGAACGCGAAATGCTGATGGAGCAGCTGCACGCGGCCAACGTCCAGCTCATGTCATATGCGCTGACCGACACCCTGACCGGCCTGCCCAACCGCCGCGCGCTTTACGAGGCGCTCGACCGCTTGCAGGCGCGCGCCATCCGCGAAGGCGGCAGCGTGCTGGTCGGCGTGATCGACCTGGACGGTTTCAAGGGCATCAACGACGTCTACGGCCACCAGCAAGGCGACGTGTTCCTGCAGGAGGTATCGCGCCGGATCTCCGCGGCCCTGCGCGGCTCTGACATGCTGGGCCGCATAGGCGGCGACGAATTCGTGCTGATCGGCCCCGGCCCTGCCTTGGTAGCGGGGGACGGCCCCCATGGCGTGCACGCGCCGCGCGGCGATGCCGAAGAAGCCGCCCGCTCCCTGGAAGAGCGCGCCACCGCCGCCACCGTGGGCCGCTACCAGCTCGGCGAGGCGACCGTCCCGTATGAAGGCGCCAGCGTCGGCGTGGTGGCGCTGGATCCGCGCGGCCTGGACGCTGAAGCGGCGGTACGCCTGGCCGATGCCCGCATGTATGAAGTCAAGCGCGCGCGCAAGGCGGCGCGCGTCATACACTGACGGGCAAAAAAAGGACCCGGCGCGATGCCGGGTCCAGGCCGTGCGCAGCGTTCGGCCGGCTTACCTCACCTTGCCCTGCTTCCACGCATCCAGCAGCTTCTCATAGGCGATCGTCTCGCCCTTGGGCTTTTCGTTGGCCAGCTTCTTCCACGGCGCATGCTGGTCCGACAGCCACTTGCTGGGGTCGCTCTTGGGGTTGAGCTTGGGCGCGCACTGCGCCATGCCGGCGCGCTCCAGACGCGCCATGACCTGATCCATTTCATTGGCCAGGTTGTCCATGGCGGCCTGCGGAGTCTTTTCGCCCGTGACCGCGGTGGCGACGTTCTTCCACCACAGCTGCGCCAGCTTGGGATAGTCAGGCACGTTGTTGCCGGTGGGCGTCCACGCCACGCGCGCCGGGCTGCGGTAGAACTCGATCAGGCCGCCGTAGTTCGCCGCGTTCTTGGTGAAGAACTCGCTGTTGATGTCGCTGTCGCGGATAAAGGTCAGGCCGGTGATGGACTTCTTCAGCGACACCGACTTGGACGTGACGAACTGCGCATACAGCCAGGCCGCGGCCATCTTGTCGGGGTTGGTGGACTTGAAGAAGGTCCACGAGCCCACGTCCTGGTAGCCGTTCTGCATGCCGTCCTTCCAGTACGGGCCGTAGGGCGACGGAGCCATGCGCCACTTCGGCGTGCCGTCGTCGTTGACCACCGGCAGGCCCTTCTTGGTCATGTCGGCGGTGAACGCCGTGTACCAGAAGATCTGCTGGGCGATCTGGCCCTGGGCCGGCACCGGGCCGGATTCCGAGAAGGTCATGCCCATGGCCTGCTGGGGCGCGTACTTCTTCATCCAGTCCACGTACTTGGTCAGGGCATAGACCGCTGCCGGACTGTTGGTGGCGCCGCCGCGCGCGACCGACGCGCCGACCGGGGTGCACTTGTCGTCCGCCACGCGGATGCCCCACTCGTCCACCGGCATGCCGTTGGGCAGGCCCTTGTCCGCGGCGCCGGCCATGGAGAGCCAAGCGTCGGTGAAGCGCCAGCCCAGCGACGGGTCCTTCTTGCCGTAGTCCATGTGGCCATAGACCTTCTTGCCGTCCAGTTCCTTGACGTCGTTGGAGAAGAAGTCGGCGATGTCCTCATAGGCGGACCAGTTGGTGGGCACCCCCAGCTCGTAGCCATACTTGGCCTTGAACTTGTCCTTCAGGTCCTGGCGCGCGAACCAGTCGGCCCGGAACCAGTAGACGTTGGCGAACTGCTGGTCGGGCAGCTGATAGAGCTTGCCGTCCGGAGCGGTGGTGAACTTGGTGCCGATGAAGTCCTTCAGGTCCAGGTTGGGGTTGGTCCATTCCTTGCCCGCGCCCGCCATGTAGTCGGACAGCGGCAGGATGGCGCCGTAGCGGTAGTGCGTGCCGATCAGGTCGGAATCGGAGATCCAGCCGTCGTAGATGGACTTGCCCGACTGCATCGAGGTCTGCAGCTTCTCGACCACGTCGCCTTCCTGGATCAGGTCGTGGTTGACCTTGATGCCGGTGATCTCGGAAAAAGCCTTGGCGAGCGTCTTGGACTCGTATTCGTGCGTGGTGATGGTTTCGGACACCACGCTGATTTCATTCACTCCCTTAGCCTTGAGCTTGGCGGCGGCCTCGATGAACCACTTCATCTCGGCCATTTGCTGGTCCTTGGACAGCGATGAAGGCTGGAACTCCGAATCGACCCACTTCTTCGCTTCCGGTTCGCCAGCCCAGGCCGCCGACGTCCCGATCAGTGCGATGGCGGCTGCCATGGCGTGCATGCGCAATTTCATGACCTGTCTCCTCGATAAGTCTTCCCCATCGTTTGCTGCGGACCGCTGGCCGGGGAAGACGCTGGCCGATAGTCCTTACCAACCGCTTGAATACGCGAGGGGTCTGGCGCCCCTCTTCAACCTTTCCTCATGACGAAAGCCAGCAGCAGCATGGACGCGATGAAGCTGATCCACACCGATGGCGGCTCGTCCAGCGAAAACCATTCCGCTGCCTTCTGGCCGAACCCCAGGAACGCCAGGTTGAGCCAGGCCGCAGCCATCAGGCCGATGAAGAGGCGGTCGCCGCGCGTGGTGCGCAGGGGCAGGAAGCCCCTGCGCTCGGCCGTGGGCGATTTCAGTTCCCATACCGTCATGCCTACCAGCATCAGCACGATGCAGGAAAAGAACACGGCGACGGGAGTGGTCCATACCATCCAGCTGAACATGAGCGCGCCCTCCTTGCCTCTACACCCGGCCCATCGCGAAGCCCTTCGCGATGTAATGCCGCACGAACCAGATGACGATGCCGCCCGGCACGATGGTCAGCACCCCCGCCGCAGCAAGCACGCCCCAGTCCATGCCGGAGGCCGACACGGTGCGGGTCATGGTGGCGACGATGGGCTTGGCGTTGACCGAGGTCAGCGTGCGCGCCAGCAGCAGCTCCACCCAGCTGAACATGAAGCAGAAGAACGCCGCCACGCCCACGCCCGATTTGATCAGCGGCAGGAAGATCGTCAGGAAAAAGCGCGGGAAGGAATAACCGTCGACGTAGGCGGTCTCGTCGATCTCGCGCGGCACGCCGGACATGAACCCCTCCAGGATCCAGACCGCCAGCGGCACGTTGAACACCAGGTGCGCAAGCGCCACGGCCAGGTGCGTGTCCATCAGGCCGAAGGAGCTATAGAGTTGGAAGAACGGCAGCAGGAACACCGCGGGCGGCGTCATGCGATTGGTCAGCAGCCAGAAGAACACATGCTTGTCGCCAATGAAGCGGTAGCGCGAAAAGGCGTAGGCGGCCGGCAGCGCCACGGCCAGCGAGATCACCGTGTTGATGACCACGTAGATCAGCGAGTTGATGTAGCCCGAGTACCAGGCCGGGTCGGTGAAGATGGTGCGGTAGTGCTCGAAGGTGAAGTCGCGCGGCCACAGCGTCAGGGTGCTGACGATTTCGGTATTGGTCTTGAACGACATGTTCAGCATCCAATACAGCGGCAGGATGGCGAAGACCAGGTACAGGGTCAGGAAGACGCCGCGCCAGCGGGAATTTTTCTCACGCATTTGAGCGCTCCTCGTCAAAGCCGCCGGTGGTGCCGGCGCGTTGCATCCAGTTGTAGAGGATGAAGCACAAGAGCAGGATGATGAGGAAATAGATGATGGAGAACGCGGCCGCCGGCCCCAGGTCGAACTGGCCCACCGCCTTCTGCGTCAGGTACTGCGACAGGAAGGTCGTGGCGTTGCCCGGCCCGCCGCCCGTCAGCACGAACGGCTCGGTGTAGATCATGAAGCTGTCCATGAAGCGCAGCAGCACTGCGATCATGAGCACGCCCCGCATCTTGGGCAGCTGGATGTAGCGGAACACCGCCAGGCGCGACGCGCCGTCGATGCGGGCGGCCTGGTAGTAGGCGTCGGGTATCGCGCGCAAGCCCGCGTAGCACAGCAGCGCCACCAGCGGCGTCCAGTGCCACACGTCCATGACCAGCACCGTGACCCAGGCGTCGACGTCGTTGCCGGTGTAGTTGTAGTCCACGCCCAGCCAGGACAGCGTGGCGCCCAGCAGGCCGATGTCGGTGCGCCCGAACACCTGCCAGATGGTGCCCACCACGTTCCAGGGAATCAGCAGCGACAGCGCGATGATGACCAGCACCGCGGAAGCGCGCCAGCCGCTGGCCGGCATGGACAGTGCCAGCAGGATGCCCAGCGGGATCTCGATGGCCAGCACGGCCAGCGAAAAGCCGATCTGGCGGAACAGCGCGCCATGCAGTTCTTCATCCTGCAGCACGGCGGCGTACCACTCGGTGCCGACGAAGACGCGGCGCTCGGGCGAGATGATGTCCTGCACCGAATAGTTGACGATGGTCATCAGCGGCAGGATGGCCGAGAACGCCACGCACAGCACCACGGGCAGGACCAGGAACCAGGCCCGGTGATCTATGGGTTTCATCGGATCAGCTCCTCGTCGCGGTAAAAGCAGGTGTGCGGATTCAGCGCCGACAACCAGACCGTGCCGCCAGCCGCGGCCGGGACGATGTTGCTGGCCAGCCGGGCGCGCACCGGCGTGCCTTCGAAGTCCGCCACCAGCAGCGTGTAGGTGCCCACGTCCTGCACCCGCTCCACGCGCATGGCCAGGGCGCCGGGCGCGCCCGGCTCGGTAATGCGCAAGTACTCCGGACGCACGCCCAGCTTCACGGGGCCCGCGCCGTCCAGCTTTGCCGCCATCTCCGCCGGCACCCCGGCGACGCGGCTCTTGCCCACCTCCAGGCCGCCGTCGCGCCATTGCGCCGGCAGGAAGTTCATGCCCGGCGAGCCGATGAAATGGCCCACGAAGGTATGTGCCGGCCGCTGGAACAGGTCATCCGCGGTCCCGACCTGCACCGCCCTGCCGCGCGCCATCACCATGACCTCGTCGGCAAAGGTCAGCGCCTCGGTCTGGTCGTGCGTCACGTAGATCAGCGTCAGCTTGAACTCGTGGTGGATTTCCTTGAGCTTGCGGCGCAGCTCCCATTTGAGCTGCGGATCAATCACGGTCAGCGGCTCGTCGAACAGGATGGCCGACACGTCGCTGCGCACCAGTCCGCGCCCCAGCGAGATCTTCTGCTTGGCGTCGGCGGTCAGGCCGCTGGCGCGCCGGTCCAGCACATGCGACATCTCCAGCATCTCGGCGATGCGCCCGACCCGCTCGCCGATGAGCTTGGGCGCCATGCCGCGGTTGCGCAGCGGAAACGCCAGGTTCTCGGCCACGGTCATGGTGTCGTACACCACCGGGAACTGGAACACCTGGGCGATGTTGCGCGCCTGCGGCGTCTTGTCCGTGACGTCCTGGCCATCGAACAGGATGCGCCCGTGCGACGGCCGCAGCAGGCCCGACACGCAATTGAGCAGCGTGGTCTTGCCGCAGCCGGACGGACCCAGCAAGGCGTAGGCCCCGCCGTCCTTGAAGGTGAACGAAAGCGGCAGCAGTGCGTAGTCCTCGTCGGTCTTGGGGTCCGCCACGTAGGAATGGGACAGGTCCAGCTCGATCTGCGCCATCAGGCCGTCTCCCCAGCGCCCGCCGGCTGCCGCGGCGCCGCCAGCAGCGCGCCGCCCGCGCCGAAGGCATAGGTCTGCGCCGGGTCGAAATAGAACTGTACGCGGTGGTCCAGCGTGTAGCGGTGGACCCCGGGCAGTTGCGCCACCACGTCGCCCGCCGCCGTCTGCGCATGCACGAAGGTGTCGGATCCGGAGATCTCGGCCAGCTTCACCACCCCGGGCAGCGCGATGTGGCCGGGTCGCGGCTCGACATCGAGAGCGCCGGCGCGCAGGCCGGCGGTGATCTCCGCATCGGCGCCTTGCGGCAGCGCCCGCTCCACCGCCAGGTCTCCCTGCAGCACGAAGCCCGACCCCGTACGGCGCGCGGGAAACAGATTCATGGGCGGGTCGCTGAAGGCGCGGGCCACGCGGATGGAATTGGGGCGGTGGAAGACCTCGGCCGTGGGGCCGTATTGCAGCAATTCGCCCGCGTCCAGCACCGCGGTGTGGCCACCCAGCAACAGGGCCTCGCCCGGCTCGGTCGTGGCATAGACCACCGTGGAGCGCCCTTCGGCGAACAATTCGGAAAGTTCGTCGCGCAGTTCCTCGCGCAGCTTGTAATCCAGGTTGACCAGGGGCTCGTCCAGCAGGATCAGCGGCGCGTCCTTGGCCAGCGCCCGGGCCAGCGCCACCCGCTGCTGCTGCCCGCCGGACAGCTCCGAGGGGTAGCGCTCCAGCAGGTGGTCGATGTGCAGCCGCTCCGCCATGGCGCGGACTTTTTCGCTGATGTCCGCCGCCCCGCGCAGCTTGAGCGGCGAAGCGATGTTGTCGTAGACCGACATGGACGGGTAATTGATGAACTGCTGGTAGACCATGGCGACGTTGCGCTGGCGCACCGGCACGCCGGTCACGTCGGCGCCGTCGACCAGCACGCGGCCCTCGGTGGGCCGGTCCAGCCCGGCCATGATGCGCATCAGCGAGGTCTTGCCCGCCAGGGTGGCCCCCAGCAATACCGTCATGGCGCCCTCGACGGGGGCCAGGCTCATGGGATACAGGTGCGTCTGCGAGCCGGCCCGCAAACCTACCCTGTCCAAGTTCAGCTGCATCTGGTCTCCTCTACCTACTTATACGTCCCTGTTTTTACGGCGGACTTCGGTATTCGGTACAGCGGTCTCGGCCTGCATTCAAGCGAACAACAGGATGAGCATACTCTTTCAGATAGCTTTCGTTTATTGTGCGTTTTACTCAAGAAGCGAACAAAAAACAATCTTGCGGCGCGTCATTATTTTTCGCTTTTGTTGTTTTACTATACGAACATGACACTGAATCCCAGACAGAGCGCCCTGATCGAAATGGTGCGGGCCCAAGGCTCGGCCTCGATCGAGGAACTCGCCAAACGCTTTGACGTCACGCTGCAGACCGTGCGGCGCGACGTCAATATTCTTTCCGAAGCGGGCCTGCTGTCGCGCTTCCATGGCGGCGTGCGCATCGAAGCGTCCACCATCGAGAACATCGCCTACCGCAAGCGCCAGGGCCTGCACGCCGCCGGCAAGCAGCGCATCGCCGAGGCCGTGGCCCGCGCCGTGCCCGACGGCTGTTCGCTGATCCTGAACATCGGCACCACCACCGAAGCCATTGCGCGCGCCCTGCTGCGCCATCGCGGCCTGCGCGTCATCACCAACAACCTGCACGTGGCCGACATTCTCTCGGACAACCCGGACTGCGAAGTCATCGTGGCCGGCGGCGTGGTGCGTTCGCGCGACCGCGGCATCGTCGGCGAAGCCACCATGGACTTCATCCGCCAGTTCAAGGTCGACATCGGCCTGATCGGCATCTCCGGCATCGAGGCCGACGGCACGCTGCGCGATTACGACTTCCGCGAAGTGCGCGTGGCGCGGACCATCATCGAACAGTCGCGCGAAGTCTGGCTCGCCGCCGACAGCAGCAAATTCAAGCGCCAGGCCATGGTGGAACTGGCGCACATCTCGCAAATCGACCGCTTCTTCACCGACGCGCATCCGCAAGAGCCGCTGGCGCAAGTCCTGCTGGACGCCGGCGTGCGCTGCGACGTGGCGGCCGCCCCGAATACCTTGAAGCAAACACCTTGAATCCCATGAACCAACCCCTAGCCCCCGTCGCCCCGCCCGACCGCAACCGCCTCCTGAACACGCTGGACAACACGCACTCCTGGGACGTGATCGTCATCGGCGGCGGCGCCACCGGCCTGGGCACGGCGGTCGATGCCGCTTCGCGCGGCTATCGCACCCTGCTGATCGAAGGCACGGACTTCGCCAAGGGCACGTCCAGCAAGGCCACCAAGCTGGTGCACGGCGGCGTGCGCTATCTGGCGCAGGGCAACGTCAGCCTGGTGCGCGAAGCGCTGCATGAACGCGGCCTGCTCAACCGCAACGCGCCGCACCTGGTGTGGCCGCTGGGCTTCGTGGTGCCAGCCTACAACCTGTTCGACCAGCCCTTCTACGGCATCGGCCTGAAGATGTACGACATGCTGGCCGGCAAGCTGAACCTGTCGCCCAGCCGCTGGCTGTCGCGCCGCGACACGCTGGCCAATGCGCCGACGCTGGCCGAGAACGTGCAGGGCAAGAATCTCAAGGGCGGCGTGCTGTACTACGACGGCCAGTTCGACGACACCCGCCTGGCCGTAAGCCTGATGCGCACGCTGTTCGACCTGGGCGGCACCGCGGTGAACTACATGCGCGCCACCGGCCTGACCATGACGGGCGGCAAGGTCGACGGCGTAACGGTGCAGGACGCGATCGGCAGCGCCAGCTTCACGTTGCGCGCGCGCTGCGTGGTCAATGCCACCGGCGTGTGGGTGGACGCGGTACGGCGCATGGAAGACAAGAACGCGCAGACCATGGTGGCACCCAGCCAGGGTGTGCACCTGACCTTGCCGCAGGATTTCCTGCCGGGCAAGCGCGCCATCCTGATCCCCAAGACCGACGACGGCCGCGTGCTGTTCGTGGTGCCATGGAACGGCCACACCATCGTCGGCACCACCGATACGCCGCGCGACGATCTGCCGCTGGATCCGCAGGCGGGCGCGCAGGATGTGGATTTCATCCTCAGCACCGCGGCGCGCTATCTCAGCCGCAAGCCCACGCGCGACGACGTCACCAGCGTCTGGGCCGGGCTGCGGCCGCTGGTCAAGGCCACGGGCGAAGCCTCCACCAAGTCCTTGTCGCGCGAGCACACCATCCTGGTGTCCAAGGCCGGGCTGGTGACCGTCACCGGCGGCAAGTGGACCACCTACCGCCGCATGGCGCAGGACGTGGTCGACACGGCCATCCAGCACCAGCTGCTGACGCAGGCCACCTGCCGCACGGAATCGCTGCCGCTGCATGGCGCGGCGGGCCTGGCGCCGTCGCAGGAGCATGCCGGCACGCCGGACAGCTACTACGGCAGCGACCTGCCGGCCCTGAAGGCGCTGCCCGGCGCGGACCGCATGCTGGTCAGGAGCAGCGGCTTGTCGGAGGCGCACGTGCGTTTCGCCGCACGGTACGAACTCGCGCGCAGCGCCGAGGACGTGCTGGCGCGGCGCAACCGCGCCTTGTTCCTGGACAGCGAGGCCGCGATGCTGGCGGCGCCCGAAGTGGCTCGCATCCTGGCCGAAGAGCTGGGGCATGATGCCGCGTGGCAGCAGCGCACGCTGCAGGAATTGGCGGTGGTGGCAGCGAATTACCGCTTGAAGTGACCGCCCATCCGGAGTGCCCGACCCGTCGGCGATGCTGACGGGATCTGCGCTACGGAACCCTTAGGGGGCTCTTCGCGATCATCGCTTCGAACGTGCGCAACAGGGCCGGGTCGCATTTGGCGCCGGCTTCCTGGTTCAGGATGCGCATGATCTCCGCATGCGTGCGCGCAGGATGGTAGGGACGCGCATCGCCCAGGGCGTCGTAGGAATCTGCCAGCGAAATGATGCGCGAATGCAGCGGAATGTCCTCGCCCGCCAGTCCTGCGGGATAGCCCGAACCGTCGAAGTGTTCGTGATGATGGCGCACCGCCCGCGCGATCAGCTCGCGTTGCGGAATGTCGCTGTGCATGATGATGTCGGCGCCCACTGCGGCGTGCGCCTTCATGATTTCCCAATCGTCCTTGTCCAGCCGCTTCGGCGAATACAGCACACGATCCGGCGTGCCGATCTTGCCGATGTCATGCAGGCGGGCAGCGACCGCGACCGCCTCCTGTTCGGATTCCGGCAGGCCGCAGGCCCGGGCCAGCGCCACGCTCAGCGCAACAACTCTTTCGGAATGGCGGCCGGTGGCCGGGTCGCGCGCCCGCATGGCGGCAAACAAGGCCGCCACGCAGGAGCCAGCGGGATATTCGGGTACGTCTGGAGGCATCGGTCATCGCGCGCAATGGGCTCTTGCCGCTTTGCGCTGTAGCAAAAGGTCGCGATTCTGACACATTGCGCAGCAATCCTTGCCGATCAGATGCCGCGCGCCAGGGCAAAGCAGAGCCGGACCCGCCCCCGCATCCCGCGGGAACCGGGTCCGGCCCGCCAGCGCTCAATCCTTCAACCTGTCCAGCAGCGCCTGCGCCACGCCGACGGAAGATGCAGGATTCTGGCCCGTGACCAGCAAGCCATCGCCGACCACGTGCGGCTGCCAGTCCGGGCCGCTGCTGTACTGCCCGCCCAACTTCTTCAGCTCGTCCTCGACCAGGAAAGGCACCACGTCGCTCAACTGCACGGCCGCCTCTTCGGCATTGGAAAAGCCGGTGACCTGCCTGCCCTGCACCAGCGGCTTGCCGTCGGCCGTCTTGGCGTGGCGCAGCACGCCGGGCGCATGGCATACGGCCGCAACAGGCTTGCCCGCCGCCAGCATGGTCTCGATCAGCGAGACCGAATTGGGATCTTCCGCCAGATCCCACAAGGGGCCGTGGCCGCCCGGGTAGAACACGGCGTCGTAGTCGGCCGCCTGCACCTGCGCCAGCCGCAAGGTGGCGGCCAGTTGCCGCTGCGCGTCCTTGTCCTGGCGAAAGCGCCGCGTGTCGTCGGTCTGGGCGTCGGGGTCGTCGCTCTTGGGGTCCAGCGGCGGCTGGCCGCCTGCGGGCGAAGCCAGCGTGACCTTGGCGCCCGCGTCGACGAAGGCGTAGTACGGCGCAGCGAATTCTTCCAGCCAGAATCCGGTCTTGCGGCCGGTGTTGCCCAGCGTGTCGTGGGAAGTCAGCACGATCAGGATGTTCATGTGGCGCTCCTTTCGTCCGGGCCGACGCGCACAATGCGCTTGCCGGCGTTTTCACCCCTGAGCAGCCCGATCAGGCCGCGCGGCGCGTTCTCCAGTCCATCGACCACGTCCTCGCGATACTTGATGCGGCCTTGCTTGATCAAGCCTTCCATCGCCTCGCGGAATTCGCCGTAGCGGTGCGCGTATTCGTTGAAGATGATGAAGCCCTGCATCTTGAGGCGCTTGGTGAGGATGGTGCGCATCAGCAGGCCCAGGCGGTCCGGCCCTTGCGGCTGGCTGGTGGCGTTGTAGGCCGAAATCAGGCCGCAGACCGGTATCCGCGCGCGCGGATTCAAGAGCGGCAGCACCGCGTCGAAGACCGCGCCGCCGACGTTCTCGAAATACACGTCGATGCCCTGCGGCACGGCGCGCGCCAGGCGGCCCGGCAGGTCGGGCGCCTTGTGGTCCAGGCAGTCGTCAAAGCCCAGTTCCTGGACTGCGTAGCGGCACTTGTCCGCGCCGCCCGCGATGCCGACCACCTTGCAGCCATGGATCTTGGCGATCTGGCCGACCACCGCCCCCACCGCGCCGCTGGCCGCGGCCACCACCACGGTCTCGCCCGCCTTGGGCTGGCCGATGTCCAGCAAGCCCATGTAGCCGGTGAAGCCGGGCATGCCCAGCACGCCCAGCGAATAGGACGGGTGTTCGGGATTGGGACCCAGCCGCAGCAGGCCGGCGCCATCGGACAGGGCGTAGTCCTGCCAGCCGGATTGCGCCAGCACCCACTCCCCTGGCCGGTAGTCGGGATGGTTGGAGGCTTCGACCCGCGTCACCGTGCCGCCGACCATGACGCCGCCGACCTGCACCGGTTCGGCATAGGACGGCGCGTCGCTCATGCGGCCGCGCATATAGGGATCGAGCGACAGGTACACGGTGCGCAGCAGCACCTGGCCGGGGCCGGGCTGCGGCACCTCGCCGGTTTCCAGGCGGAAATCGCGGTCTGCCGGCTCGCCTTGCGGGCGCGCGGCAAGCACGATGCGGCGGTTGATGGAAGACGATTGGGGCATGACGGTCCAGCCTCCTGCAAGAAAGCCGCCCGGGCCTGGCGCACACAACCCGGATGGCGGGATGGGGTACCGGCCCATTACACCATCTAAGCCGGCGCATCCGGCGTGTAACCCTGAAGCGCGCCCCTCTTTTAATTAATTAATAATTTAATTAACATACGCGGCATGCGTTCCGCTCCCTCTACCCCGTCCCGCCGGCCCGGCCGCCCGCCGCGACCCGACAATGCCGCCGCCCGCGCCAACCTGCTGGACACCGCCACCGGCCTGTTCGCGGCCCAGGGCGTGGCGGCCACCACGCTCACGCACATTGCGCAACGCGCCGGCGTCACCACGGCGATGGTGCATTACTACTTCAAGAGCCGCGACCAGTTGATCGACGCGGTCGTGCAGGAGCGGATCGTGCCGGTCATCGGCTACGTCTGGTCGCCGTTGCCACAACCTCAGATTCCCGCAGCGGACCCCGCCGCTGCCGCGCGCGCCTTCATCGCCGAGGTCGTGGGCCGGCTGGTGCAAAGCGCGGTCGAACGGCCCTGGCTGCCGGCCCTGTGGCTGCACGAGGTCGTGAATGAAGGCGGCCAGCTGCGCGAACGCGTGCTGCGCCATCTGCCCGTCGAGCGCCTGCAGGCTTTCATCGGCCTCATCGCCGAATGCCAGCGCGCGGGCGCCATCACCCCGGACGTGGAACCGCGGCTGGTCTTTCTGTCCGTCCTGGGCCTGACCCTGCTGCCGCTGGCCACCTCCGGCCTGTGGCGGCGCGTCCTGCAGGACGCCGCGCAGCCGCAGTCCATAGACACCCGCGCGATCGCGGCCCACGCCATCGCCATGCTCACCGGCGGCCTGTTCTCGCCGTCCGCCCCGACTCCCGCCACTCCAGGACGCTGACCATGCGCATCCCTTCCGTCTTGCGCCGCCCCCTGCCCGCCTCTGCGCTGGCCTTGCTTGCCCTGGGCGGTTGCGGCAAGGACAACGGCGCCTTCTTCCAGGGCTACGCCGAAGGCGAATATGTCTACGTGGCGTCGTCCGAGGCCGGCCGGCTGGCCGAGCTGCCGGTGCGGCGCGGCCAGCAGGTGCAAGCCGACGCGCCGCTCTTCGCGCTGGAAGCCACGCGCGAAACCGCGGCGCGCGACCAGGCCAGCGCGCAATTGGCCGCCGCCGTGGCCCAGGAAGAAGACATCGCCACCGGCAAGCGTCCGCCCGAAGTGGACGTCAGCCGCGCCCAGCTGGCGCAGGCCGAGGCGGCCAGCCGCCGCTCGGCGGCGCAACTGCGGCGCGATACCGACCAGTTCCGCATCGGCGGCATCGCGCGCGCGCAGCTGGACGACAGCCGCGAACAGGCGCAATCGGACGCGGCGCGCGTGCGCGAGTTGCAGGCCCAGCTGGAAGTGGCCCGCCTGCCTGGCCGCGACGACCAGCGCCGCGCCCAGGCCGCCCAAGTCGATGCGGCCCGCGCCGCGCTGGCCCAGGCGGAGTGGACGCTGGCGCAAAAGCGCCTGGCGGCGCCGGCCGCGGGGCTGGTGTTCGACACGCTCTACCGCGTGGGCGAATGGGTGCCTGCCGGCAGTCCGGTCGTCAGCCTGCTGCCGCCGGGCAACATCAAGGTGCGCTTCTTCGTTCCGGAAACGGCGTTGGGCGCGCTGAAGGTGGGGCAACAGGCGACGGTGCGCTGCGATGGCTGCGGCGATCCCATCCCCGTGCGCATCGACTACATATCGACCCAGGCCGAGTACACGCCGCCCGTGATCTACAGCCGCGAAAGCCGCAGCAAGCTGGTCTACATGGTGCAGGCGCGGCCAGCGCCCGAAGCCGCCACGCGGCTACATCCGGGCCAGCCGGTGGAAGCGGTGCTGCAATGAGCGCGCCCGCCGCCACGCAGGAAGCATCCGCCGGGCAATACGTCATCGACGTGCACGGCCTGAACAAGCGCTTCGGCAGCAAGCACGTCGTCAACGACGTGTCGCTCCAAGTGCGGGAAGGCGAGATCTTCGGCTTCCTGGGCCCCAACGGCAGCGGCAAGACGACCAGCATCCGGCTGATGTGCGGTTTGTTGACGCCGGATTCGGGCAGCGGGACCTGCCTGGGCTACGACATTCTGCGCGACAGCGCGCAGATCAAGCGGCACGTCGGCTACATGACGCAGAAGTTCTCCTACTGGGACGACCTGACCATCCGCGAGAACCTGGATTTCGTGGCGCGCATGTACGGCATGCCCGAACGGCGCGCGGCGGTGGACCGCGCGCTGGAAGACCTGGGCCTGCAAAGCCGCGCCGGCCAGTTGACGGGTTCCTTGTCCGGCGGCTGGAAGCAGCGCCTGGCGCTGGCGGCCTGCCTGCTGCATCAGCCGAAGCTGCTGCTGCTGGACGAACCCACCGCGGGCGTGGACCCGACCGCGCGGCGCGACTTCTGGGAGCAGCTGCATGAACTGGCGGCGCGCGGCATCTCGGTGCTGGTCAGCACGCACTACATGGACGAGGCCGAACGCTGTCACAAGCTGGCCTATATCTCCTATGGCCGGCTGCTGACGCAAGGCACGGCCGAGGACGTCATCGCCGAGCAAGGCCTGACCACCTGGGCCATCCACGGCCACAACCTGGTGCCTCTGGCGCAGCGCCTGCGCAACGCGCCGGGCGTGGACCAGACCGTGGCCTTCGGTTCGGCGCTGCACATCAGCGGCCGCGACGCCGCCCTGCTGGAACGCACGCTCAGGGACGCCATCGCCGGCCAGGACCTGACCCTGGAACCCATAGCCACCAGCCTGGAGGATGTCTTCATCTACCTGATGAAACGCTCCACCGACAACTTCGCGAGCCCGCCATGATGCGCCATCTGCAAGGCTTTTCCTGGTCGCGCTGGTGGAGCATGGTGCTCAAGGAGTTCCTGCAGCTGCGCCGCGACCGTATCACCTTCGGCATGATCGTGGGCCTGCCCATCATGCAGCTGGCGCTGTTCGGCTACGCCATCAACACGGATCCCAAGCAGATGCCGACAGCGGTCATCGCCGCCGACCACAGCCCGTTCACGCGCAGCTTCGTCGCGGCGATGAAATCGTCCGACTACTTCCACATCATCGAAGAGCTGGACAATGAAGAAGCGGGCCGCGCGGCCTTGGCGCAAGGGCGCGTCCTGTTCGTCCTGACCATTCCGCCGGACTTCAGCCGCAAGCTGCTGCGCGGCGAGCGCCCCGCGCTGCTGATCGAGGCCGACGCCACCGACCCCATGGCGACCGGACTGGCCATCGGCGCGGCCACGCAGTTGTCGCAGGCCGTGGCGACCAAGGACCTGACCGGACCGCTGGCCAGCCTGGCCGGCGGCCAGCCGCCATTCGACGTGCTGGTGCACCAGCTCTACAACGAAGAGCAGATCTCGCAATACAACACCGTGCCGGGCCTGATGGGCGTGATCCTGACCATGACGCTGGTGATGATGACCGGCCTGGCCATGACGCGCGAGCGCGAACGCGGCACGATGGAAAACCTGCTGGCGATGCCGGTGCTGCCCATCGAAGTGATGACGGGCAAGATCGTGCCGTACATCGCGATAGGCCTGATCCAGTCCAGCATCATCCTGCTGGCCGCGCACTTCGTCTTCCACGTGCCGTTCCAGGGGTCGCTGTTGGCCGTGTACCTGTCTGCGCTGGTGTTCGTGGCCGCCAACCTGACCGTGGGCATCACGCTGTCGTCGCTGGCGCAGAACCAGTTGCAGGCCATGCAGCTGACCATGTTCTATTTCCTGCCCAACATGCTGCTGTCCGGCTTCATGTTCCCGTTCCAGGGCATGCCGATGTGGGCGCAATACCTGGGCAACCTGCTGCCGCTGACCCACTTCAACCGCCTGATCCGCGGCATCCTGCTCAAAGGCAACGGCTGGTGGGACTTGTGGCCCAGCATCTGGCCGCTGCTGGTGTTTACCGTGGTCGTCATGACCGCCGCCGTGAAGTTCTACCGCCGCACCCTGGATTGAACCGCCATGTCCCGCTCCACGCCCTTGCCCTTCCCGTCCGCCGCCGCGCCTTTGCGCCTGGCTGCGCCGGTCCTGTGCGCGCTGCTCGCGGGCTGCGCCGTGGGGCCGGACTTCGAGCGCCCGGCGCCGCCGCGGGTCGACGCCTACGCCGCGCCTCGCGATGCCTCAGCCGCCAGCGGCGCGCAACGCCTGCAGGACGGCGTCGACATCCCCGCGCAATGGTGGCAGCTGTTCCGCTCCGAAGCGCTCGACCAGCTGGTCCGGCAGGCCTTGCAGGCCAGCCCCACGCTGGAGCAGGCGCGCGCCCGCTTGCGCCAGGCCAATGAAGACCTGAACGCCGAAACCGGCGGCCGCATGCTGCCCCAGGTCGACGGCAACCTGTCGGTGACGCGGCAGAAGGTGGACCCTGCAGCCTTCGGCGTGCCGGTGGCCGAGCAGCCCCCGCCCTTCACGCTCTACAACGCGTCCATCGACGTGTCCTACACGCTGGACGTGTTCGGCGGCAATCGCCGCGCGCTGGAAGGCCTGGGCGCGCAGGTGAACTACCAGGCGCATGAGCTGCAGGCTGCGCGCATGTCGCTGGCCGCCAACGTGGTCACTGCCGCCATCCGCCAGGCCGACCTGAACGAACGCCTGGCCGACACGCGGGCATTGCTTGCGGCGCAGGAGCGGCAGCAGGACATCATGCGCCAGCGCCAGCAGGCGGGCGGCGTGTCCGAGGCCGATCTGCGCAACCAGGAGCTGCTGGTCGCGCAGACCCGGGCCACGCTGCCGCCGCTGGAATACCAGCTGGCGCAGGCCACGCACCAGCTGGCCGCCTACCTGGGGCTGGCGCCAGCCGAGCTGCGGTCCGCGCCCTTGCGGCTGGCCGACCTGACGCTGCCCGCCGACGTGCCCACCGGCGTGCCCTCGGCCCTGACGCGCCAGCGGCCCGACATCCTGGCCGCCGAAGCGCTCTGGCATCAGGCCTCGGCCAATGTCGGCGTGGCCGTCGCCAATCAGTATCCGCAATTCACCCTGACCGCCAGCTTCGGCTCGCAACGCACCCGCGCGGGCGACCTGTCCGATGGCCTGAACGTCTGGAGCCTGGGCCTGGGCCTGGTCCAGCCGCTGTTCCATGGTGGCGAACTGCGCGCGCGCACGCGCTCGGCCGAGGCCGCCTACGACGCGGCCGCGGCCGGTTACCGTCAAACAGTGTTAGAGGGCTTCCGGCAGGTCGCCGACGCCTTGCGCGCGGTGCAGACCGACGGCGACGCCTACCTGGCCAGCGACGAGGCCTGGCGCCGCGCCGACCAGGCCGAGCGCATCGCGCAAGGGCGCTACCAGGCCGGCGGCATCAGCCATCTGAGCCTGCTGGACAGCCAGCGCCAACTGCTTCAGACACGCATTGCGCGCACCGCCGCGGACGCGGCGCGCCACGCCGACACCGCCGCCCTGTTGCAGGCGTTGGGCGGCGGTTGGTGGAATGAAACGTCCGCCGACGCACCATAACGGTGCCGCGACGCGCCTTGCGTAACCTTGCCCGAGAATTCGGGTAATAAAGTGGCGTTGTGCGGGGTTTAGGAAATCGCTGTATCCGATGCATCATGCATGCGCTCATGCTGCACAGATCACAACGATTCATGAATGACCTACTAGACCTGATCGTCTTCTCTCCCGATCCCGGAGTGCGCGCGCACCGCGGCGCGGCGCTGGCGGAAATGGGCTTCTCGCCCCGGTTGTGCGAAGACTCCAATAACTTGTTCCGCCTGTTTCAGGCCCGCCGCACCCCATTACTGGTGATGGAAGCCGAGCTGTCCGAACTCTGCATGGCCGTGGCTGGCCTGCGCGCCCTGGACACCACCGCGGGCATCGTCGCCATCTCCACCTTCGACTCGCCCGAAAATCGCATACTCGGCCTGCACTGCGGCGCAGACGTCTGCCTGCCCTCTGACGCGGGCGCAACGGAAATCGCGGCCGCGTTGCAGGCGCTGGTGCGGCGCATCCCCGCGCCTGGCCGGCGCGCCGTCGACGCCGAGCCGCGCCCGGCGCAGCCGGCGCCAGGCGACGCGGCAGGCAAATGGCAATTCCATGATGCGGCCTGGACGCTGGTCAGCCCGCAAGGCAAGCGCCTGGCCCTGACGCTGGCCGAGCGCGAGTTCCTGCTCAAGCTGACGGCTTCCGCCGACAAGCGCCTGCCGCGCGCCGACGCAGCCATCACCGATTCGCATGGCGGCCACGAATCGATGCGCCGCACCGACGTGCTGGTCAGCCGCCTGCGCCGCAAGGCCCAGGACCTGAACCTGGAATTGCCGATCCGCACCGTCTGGGGCTGGGGTTACGCCTTTACCGGAGAAATCTGAGGAGGCTGGCCCGGATCAGCGTACGCGCCGCCGCGGCGCCGCGCGGCGGGCGTATCATGCGGCGTACGAGGCCGACTCCCGGCCTGCGCCCCGCCACATCCCGATCTACGCGCCCCGACATGGAAGTCTACGAACGCCTGCAAGCCTTGCTTGCCCAGAACCAGGCCCGCTACCGCCTGATTGAACACGCCGCGGCTGGCCGCTCCGTCGAAGTCGCCGCGATCCGCGGCACCGAGGTCAGCCAGGGCGCCAAGGCGCTGGTCTGCCGCGTCAAGATATCCTCCAACCAGCGCCGCAACGTGCTGGCGGTGTTCCCGGCCGACAAGCAGGCCGACCTGGACGCCATTGCCCGCGCGGCCGGCGGCAAGAAGGCCTCGCTGGCGTCGCAGGACCTGGCGCGAGAACTCACCGGCTGCGAGATCGGCGCCATTCCGCCCTTCACTTTCAATCCGGACCTGCACCTGCTGGTGGACCCAAGCCTGCGCGAGCGCCACGGTGAAATCGTATTCAACGCCGGCCGCCTGGACGCCTCCATCCTCCTGAATACGGAAGACTACTTCCGGCTGGCCGCGCCCGACGAGGCGCCGCTGATCAAGGCCTGATCCCCAGGCCGCGCCACGAGGCCGCCGTGTTCCGTTCCTCGCTGAAACATGCCGCGCGCAACGCCAACATGCGTTGGCTGATGAGCCTGGCGCACATGGAGCCTTCGCCCGTCAGCCGCTGGGTGGCGTTGCGCGCCGCGCTGGCCATCGGCCTGCCTTCGGCGGTCGGACTCGCGCTGGACCAAAGCGCGGCGGCGGCCCTGGTTGCGCTAGGCGCGCTGCCCGCCATCACCGGCGACAACGGCGGCCCATACCGCAACCGCGCCCTGTCCATCGGCGCCACCGTGTTCGGCGGCGCGCTGGGATATTTCCTCGGCACCCTGATTGCAGGGCACGGACTGTGGACGTCCGCCGCCATGACGCTGCTGGTGCTGGCGGCCAGCCTGGTCGGCACCTTCAACAACATCGCCGCCGTCTCCACGCTGCAATTCGCCGCCTATGTCATCGTCGGCGCCAGCCTGACGTCCACCCTGCCGCCCTGGCTGCCTTCGGTGCTGGTGGGAGCCGGCGGCCTGTTCGGCCTGGCGCTGACCCTGACGGGCTGGGTGGTCCACCCGACGGCGCCCGAGCGCGCCGCCGTCGCCATGGCCTACCGCAAGCTGGCGGCCATGTTCGCCGCCATCGGCACCTCGCACACCATGAGCGCGCGGCGCGACATGGAAGCGGCCATGACGACCGCCTACGACACCGTGCTGGCCGCGCGCCGCAGCGCGGCCGGCCCCTCCCCGCGACTGGCCCGGCTGGCGGCCCAGCTGCAAGCCTGTACGCCTCTCACCAACACCGCCCTGGAGCTGGCCCGCGCCGGACGCGTGCTGCCGCGCGACTGTGCGCGGGTCATGAACCGGCTCGCAGACCGCGTGGAAAACGACGCAACGCCGGACCCGCGCGAGGACATCGCGGCCTTGCGCCACGTGGACATGGCCCCCTTGGCCGACGCGCTGGCCCAAGTGCAGCCCCTGCTGGACGGCGGCGCGCTTTCCGAAGCCGACGCCTTTGCCGGCCTGCCGCCGGCGCGGCCCCGCACGCCCTGGCGCGTGCTGGCGCGCACTTACCGGCCGGGGCCGACCACCTTGCGCTACCTGGTGCGGCTGGGCCTGTGCCTGATCGCCGCCGAGGCCGTGGCGCTGGCGGCCTCGCTGCCGCGTTCCTACTGGGTGCCGCTGATCGTGGTGGTGGTGTTCAAGCCCAACTTCGGCTCGGTGTTCGCGCGGGCGCTGCAAAGCTGCGCGGGCAGCGTGGTGGGCGTAGCGATCAGCGCGACCGTGCTGGCGCTGGACCGCAACGGCATCGTCAGCCTGCTCACGGTGGCGGGGCTGGCGTCCCTGCTGCCTTGGTCGGTGCGGCGCAACTACGGCTTGTTTTCCGCCATCCTGCTGCCCATCCTGATGCTGCTGATCGGCGCGCTGCAACCAGGCAGCTGGCCCATCGCGCTGGCGCGCCTGATCGATGTGGCCGTGGCCGCCGGCATCGTGCTGCTGGTGGGCTACTTGCCATGGATACGGATAGAACGCGGCAACCTGGACAACGCGGTCGCCGCCGCCATGGACACGCTGGCCGCCTACCTGAACACGGTGTTCCAGGCCGATCCCACCAGCCGCCACGACCTGCGCGCCAGCGCCTACGCACGCCTGTCCGATCTGCGCATCGCCTTGCAGCGCGGGCTGTCCGAGCCGCGCCTGGTCAGCCGCCGCGCACTGGCCTGGTGGCCGGTGGAGGTCGCGCTGGAACGCGTGGCCAACGCCATTTCCGACACGGCCTGGTCGCTGCCCGCCGACCAGGCCGCGCCTAGCGCCACGGAGCTGGCGCAACTGGCGGCCAGCCTGCACCAGATGAGCGCCGCCGTTGCGCAAGGCGCGGCCATGCCGGCCGCCGCCATCGCCTCGCCCGCCCCCGCGCTGCGCGACGTGGCCGCCCAGATCGAAGCCTTGCGCGCCGCGCTGGCCGGCCCGGATTTCGCGGCCGCGCCAGGCAAAGCCATCCCCGACAAACCCGCCAACCAGGTCTGAACCATGTGTCTTGCCGTACTGGCCCTGCATGCCCTGCCGGGCATCCCCGTCCTGATCGCCGCCAACCGCGACGAATTCCACCAACGCCCCACCTTGCCCGCCGCGCAATGGCCTGACGCCCCCGAGGTCTACGCCGGCCGCGACGGCCTGGCCGGCGGCAGCTGGATGGGCGCGACGACCGGCGGACGCCATGCGCTAGTGACCAACTTTCGCGAGCCGGGCAGGATGATCGAGAACGCGCCTTCGCGCGGCGCGCTGGTCGAAGACTATCTGCGCGGCACGGTCTCCCCGGCCGACTACCTGGCGCAAGTGCATGCCGCCGGCCAGGCCTACAACGGCTTCAACCTGATCGTGGGCGATGCGCGCGAAGCCTGGTATCTCAGCAACCGCGACGGCGGCCCGCGGCGCCTGGCTCCGGGCGTCTATGCCCTGTCCAACCATCTGCTGGACACGCCCTGGCCCAAGCTGGCGCGCACCAAGGCGGCTTTCGAGGCCGTGCTGCGCAGCGGGCCGCAGCCCGACCTGCCCGCGCTGATGGCCGCCCTGGCCGACCGCCAGCCCGCCGACGACGCCGACCTGCCCGCCACCGGCCTGCCGCTGGATCGCGAAAGGCTATTGAGCAGCCCGTTCATCGTCAGTCCGAACTATGGCACGCGCAGTTCCAGCGTACTGGCGCTGCGCGATGATGGCGCCGGACAGCTGGATGAAAGGCGCTTCGCCCCGGACGGCTCGGTCAGCGGCGAAAGCCGGCTGACATTTTCCTGGAGCGCGGCACGCGGTACGCTTACCTAGGCTGCGGAAACAATCGGTTGATATCGGAGACCCGCGGGTGCGAACTCCGCGCCGGCATGCGGGTCGAAATGTTCATGCGCGCACGACACCGCGCAGATCGTCCTATTCAGGAGAGTCTCATGAACAAGCGTTTAGAACGCTGCACCATGGCCGCCGCGATGGCGCTGGGCAGCATGGCCTTTGCCGGCGTCCTGTCCACCGCCCAGGCAGGCATGCCGGCAGTGCAGCAGCAGGGTTCGGTGCAATACGTCAGCGGCGGCATCGGTCTGGACGAATCCGAAGCCATGAAGGCCGCAGCCAAGGACTATCCGCTGGCGCTGACGTTCGCGGCGCAACGCGGCGGCCAGGCAGACTACGTCGCCAATGTCGCCGTCACCATCAGCGATGCGCAGGGCAAGTCCGTGCTGCAAACCACTGCCGAAGGCCCGTACATGCTGGTCAAGCTGCCGGCCGGCAACTACAGGATTTCAGCGACCTACAACGGCCAGGCCCAACAGCGCGAAGTCTCGGTGCAGAACTCTGGCACCGCGCGCGCCGTGTTCGAATGGAAGTAGCGGCTTTCATGGCCCGCGCTTGAAAGCGCGCGCCACGGCTTCGATTTCGTTGGTCCAGATCCCGCCTGCGTATCCCGCCGGCACGCGGCGTATGTCCTCGGGGGTGTCGATGCCCGTGGAATGGCCCTCGCCGGCGTAAGGACCGAGCAGGAACACGCTGCTGCCCGCCGTCTCCATGCGGTCCAGGAAGCGGCCGGGCCAGCCCCACAACCAGGGCGCGACGTTCACCGGCACCGTCAGCGCCATGCCGCGGCAGACCTGCGGAACGTGGCCGGTCCAGCCCGCGGCCGCATAGCGCAACAGGCAGGACTTCAGGTCCGAGCGCGTCAGCGTGCGCACGCCCGGCGCCAACTGGCGCAACCGGCCTACCGGCTCCTCGCCCCCATACACCATGAAGTCTGCCCGCCTGGCCGGCGGCATGCCGTTGAGCACCGCCGCCAACGCCGCGCCCTCCTCCGCATCGCGGCTCTTGACGTTGATGAGAAAGCGCTGGCGCGGAAACGCCTCCAGCACTTCGGACAGCGTCGGCATCAGGCCCACGCCGCGCCCGCGGAACGGAAAGGTCTTGCCGCCATCGGCGGTATAGCCGTAGCCGATGTCCAGCGCCTTGAGTTCGGCCATCGTGTGTTCGCGCGTCGCGCCGCGGCCCTCGGTGCGGCAATCGACCGTCCAGTCGTGGAACACGGCGAACTGGCCATCGGTAGTGGGATGGACGTCGATCTCGACGATGTCCGCGCCGGCCTCGAAGCTCGCGCGCATGGACGCGATGGTGTTTTCCAGATAGCCGTGGGTGGGTTCGACGATGCGGGTCGCGGTGCAGGTGTCCCGCACCAGGCCCGCCGCGTCGTAGCGTTGCGCGATGCCGCGATGCGCGAGCAGCGTCACCCGCGCACCGGGATCGGGCGCCGCCCAGTCAGCGTTGTTGATGTAGATGAAGCCTAGCAGCGCGATGGCCGCCAGTGCCGCGACACGCCGCTTGCGCATGGCGCCGTCCGTCAGACGCCCGCGAACAGGATCGCGATGATGAAGCCCACGCTGATGGCCCACACCAGCGAACGCAGCGCGCCCCAGCCCGCCAGGTACATGGCCAGATAGCCCAGCCGCACGCCCAGCCAGCAGGCCATCAGCGTGGCCACGTGCGCGGGCGGCGCCTGGGTATACAGCGCGAACAGCACCGCCGCGTAGAAGAACGGCAGCGATTCAAAGGTATTGGTCTGCGCCGCATTGGCACGCGCGCGCCAACCATCCTGGCGTGCCAGCCAGGCGCGCGGATCATTGTTGTCGAACTTCTTTCCGCCCGCCTTGGCCACGATGGCCGACACGAAAGGCAGCACTGCCGCCGCCAACATCAACCACGCGATCATCTTCATAGTCTGGCTCCCAGGTATCCGGCAGGCGCCAGGATACCTGGGTTCGCGGCGCGGCGTCAGCACACGCGCTCAGCGGTCCGGCGCGCATGCCGTGCGGCCCGCAAAGAGCCGCGCGTTTACACTCAGCCCTTTCAACGCCCGTCCACGCCCGTGTCCGCGCTAAGCCCCTGGTCCGCACTGTTCATCGCCGCCGCCATGTTGTGGCCACCCGCCACCCGCCGCTGGGCGCTGGCGCCGCTCGCCGCCGCCTACGCCTGGGCCTGGAGCGATGGCACGATAGACGCCGTGGCGCTGGCCTGGCCTGCCTTGCTGATCCTGGCCGCCGTGCTGGTCCGGCCCGCATCGGGCGCGCTGGCGCGCACCGCCGGCCATGCGCTCTTCATCGCGCTGGCCGCGCTGCTGTTCCTGCACCTGCTGCCGGGCTTTCACAACCCGCAGGTCATCGCGCCAGCGCCACTGAGTCCGGACGCCGTGCCTTTCGGCATGTACCTGAACCTGGACAAGCCGCTGGTGGCGTTCTGGGTCGTGCTGGCGCTGACGCCGCCGATGGCGGGACTGACTCCGCGCGCCACGCTGTCGTCCGCGTTCCTGGCTTGCGCGGGCGCCGTCGCCATCTGCCTGGGCTGCGCGCTGGCGCTGGGCGTGGTCGGCTGGGCGCCCAAGTGGCCGCAATCGGGCTGGATCTGGCTAATCAACAACGCCTTGCTGGTGACCTTGGCCGAGGAGGCGCTGTTCCGCGGTTATCTGCAACAGCGGCTGACGGACTTGTGGCGCGGCCGCGCCTGGGGGTCGTGGGCGGCGTTGATCATCGCGGCCGTGCTGTTCGGCCTGGCGCATTACGCAGGCGGCTGGCAATGGATGCTGCTGGCCAGCCTGGCGGGCGCGGCCTACGGGCTGGCCTACAAATACGGCGGCCTGGCCGCTGCGGTGCTGGCGCACCTGGGCCTGAACGCGGCGCACTTCGGCTTGTTCACCTATCCGATGCGCGCCGTGTTCTGAATGCCGGACCCGCCGGTCAGGCCAGGGCCGGATAGTCGGTGTAGCCGCCCGGGCCCGGCGCATAGAACGTGGCCGGGTTGGGCCGGTTCAGCGGCGCCTTGAGTTCGAAGCGGCGCGCCAGGTCCGGATTGGCGATGTACTGCACGCCAAAAGCCACGGCATCGGCGCGGCCCGCGGCAATGGCGGCCTCGGCGGACTCGCGGCCGAATCCTTCGTTGGCGATGTACGTGCCGCCGAATTCGGCCTTGAGCATCGGGCCCAGGCTGTCGGCGGCTTCGTATTCGCGCACGCACAGGAAGGCGATGCCGCGCTTGCCCAGTTCACGCGCCACATAGCCGAAGGTGGCGGCCGGGTTGGAATCGCCCATGGTGTGGATTTCCCCGCGCGGCGACAGATGCACGCCCACGCGGCCCGCGCCCCACACCGATATACAAGCATCCACCGCTTCCAGCAGCAGCCGCGCGCGGTTTTCCAGCGAGCCGCCATAGGCGTCAGTGCGATGGTTGGTGCTGTCCTGCAGGAACTGGTCCAGCAGATAGCCGTTGGCAGCATGCACTTCCACGCCGTCGAAACCGGCCTCCATGGCCATCTTCGCGCCGTGGCGGTAGGCCTCGACCACGCCCGGAATCTCGGCCGTTTCCAGCGCGCGCGGCGTGACGTAGGCGCGCTCCGGACGCACGTGGCTGACGTGGCCGCGGGCGGCAATGGCGCTGGGCGCCACCGGCAGTTCGCCATCCAGGAACATGGGGTCGGAGATCCGGCCCACGTGCCAGAGCTGCGCGACGATCAGGCCGCCGGCCCGGTGCACCGCGGACGTGACCTTGCGCCAGCCCTGGACCTGTTCGGGGGTCCACAGGCCCGGCGTATCGGCATAGCCCACGCCTTGCGGGGTGACGGCCGTGGCTTCGGTCAGGATCATGCCGGCGCCGGCGCGCTGGGTGTAGTACTCGACCATCAGGTCGTTGGGCACGCGGCCCGGACTGGCGTGCATGCGCGTCAAAGGCGCCATGACGATACGGTTGCGCAGCGTCAGATCGCCTGCGCGCAGGGGTTCGAAAAGTTGGCTCATGCGTAAATCCTTGGCCCCGGATCAGGGGCCGCTGGCGGCGTAGCAGGGCTACATATCCTGGTTCAATTGCCGCAGGAACGCGGCAATGGCGGCTTCGTTGCGACGGTAGAAAATCCACTGCCCCACCTTGGTCGCCGAGATCAGGCCCGCGCGCTGCAGAACGGCCAGGTGCGAGGACACGGTGGACTGGGACAGTCCGCAGCGTTCGTCGATGTGGCCCGCGCATACGCCATGCTCGAAAGTATGGCCCGGGCGTTCCTCGAAGTACGCGTGCGGCGTCTTCAGCCAGGCAAGGATGTCGCGCCGCACCGGATTGGCCAACGCCTTGAGGATGGCGTCGGCGTCAATGGCCGGTAACGAGGCGGCTGGGTCGGAGCTGGAAGTGGAGACCGTCATATTGAAGTATCGCAATTTATCGAATCTTATATCGGAAGTATTCGATATATAGTCATGCCCCTGCGGCGGACAGGGCTTTATGGCCCCGGCATCCGCGCCCGGCCATCCGCCACGGATGCCTCCATAGCCGCCCTTCCCCTTCCTTCCGCGCCGCTCAGGCCACGAGCCTATCCAGCACCGACCACCCCGCCCGCGCCTCGATGGCTTCGCCCGCGGCCAGGCACAGGTCTTCGCGGAACCGCCCCGCCACCAGATGGACACCCATCGGCACACCGTCCGCCAGGCCGACAGGGACCGACAGGCCAGGCAAGCCCAGTATCGCGGTCGAGACCAGCGGGCTCTGCGCGCGCAGTATGTCGCCCATGGCCGCGTCGCCTTGCTGGTCCTGGTCGATCGGGAATGGACGCTCGAACGACACCGGCATGAGCAGGACGGGATAGCGGTCGAAGAATGCGCCCCACTCCCGCAGTATCGTGGTGCGCAGCGCCAGCGCCTGGATAAAGCCGTCCTTGTCCAGCGGCGAGGTGTGCGCAAGCATGCTGCGGTAGGCGCGCTGTATCGCCGCGTCGCCTGCACGCTCGATTTCGCGGCCCATGGAGCCGGACGCTTCGTTCATCAGCACGCTGCGCCATAGCTCGGCCGCTTCCTCGAACCTGGGCGGCGTTGCTGTTTCGACGATGTAGCCCGCGTCTTCCAGGTACTTTGCGGCGCGCAGCAAGGCATCCAGCACAGCGGGATCGGATTTCAGGGCCGAGGTGCCGCAGAACAGCGCCACCCGCCGGCTATCTCCAGGCTGGCGCAGGTCCAGCGGCGCGGGCACCCACCACGGATCGCGGGAATCGCCCGCCGACATGGCCTCCAGCCCCAGTCTCAGGTCGGCAATGTTCCGCGCCAAGGGGCCCTGGGTCGCGGCCAGTTGGGAAGCCACCGGACGCTCCGATTTCTGGCTGGCGTTGTAGGCCGGCACCCGGCCTTGCGAGGGCCGCAGCCCCGCCACGCCGCAGGCATAGGCCGGATACCGGATCGATCCACCCTGGTCGCTGCCGTGCGCCAGCGGCCCCATGCCCAGGGCGGCGGCGACGGACGCGCCGCCGCTGGAGCCGCCCGGCGTGCGCGCGGCGTCGAACGGGTTGACGGTGCGGCCATGCAGGTCGTTGTCCGAAAACCAGCGCCAGGAGAATGCCGGAACGTTGCTGCGGCCGATCACGACCGCGCCGGCCTTGAGCCAGTTGTCGACGGCGGGATTGTTCTCGCTGGCAATGAGGTCCCGGTACGCGACGACGCCATTGGTCGTGGCCGACCCTGCCAGATCGGCGTTGGCCTTGATGGTGACCGGCACGCCGTGCAGGAGGCCCAGCGGCGCGCCCCCGCGCACCGCGGCGTCGGCGGCATCGGCCGCCTTCAGTGCCTGGTCGGCGCAGATCTCGGTAAGCGGATTGAAGACCGGATTTAGCTGTGCCGCCCGCTGCAGGCAGCTCTGCACGGCCTCCCGGCTGGAAACTTCCCGCTGGCGGATGGCCTGGGCCAGATCGACGGCGCTCCAGCGCCAGAGTTCGTTCGTCATGATGGCTCCCTGTGGGGTTGAACGCAGTCAGTCGGCGGACGCGCCGGAGCGCTTGACCATCTCGCCCCACCGTGGGATCTCGCTGGCGATGAGGCTGGCGAACTGTTCGGGCGTGGACGGCGTCGCATCGACGGACAGCGTTTCGTTGAGCTTGAGCACCGCGGGGTCCTGCAGCGCCTTGGCGATGGCGCGATTGAGCTTGTCGATGATGGGCTTGGGCGTACCGGCGGGCGCGACGATGCCGCCCCAGGACACCACCTCAAATCCCTTCAAGCCGGATTCGTCGAGGGTGGGCACGTCCGAGAGGACAGGCACACGCGTGAGGCTGGTCGCCCCCAGCACCTTTACCTGTCCGGAGCGGATGAAGGGCAGCACGCCCGCGACGTTGTCGATCATCACGTCGAGCTGCCCGCCCACGATGTCGCCCACCGCCTGCTGGCCGCTCTTGTACGGGACGTGCAGCATGGTCGTGCCCGTCTCGCTCTTGAGCATTTCCCCGGCCAGATGGGCGCTCGATCCCACCCCCAACGAGCCGACGCTGACCTTGCCCGGATGCTGCCTGGCATAGCTGACCAGGCCCTGCACATCGCTTGCCGGGAAGTCGTTGCGGGCGATCAGCACCAGGGCATTGCTGATGGCCAGGCTGATGGGCGCAAGGCTGCGTTGCGGGTCGTAAGGCAGCTTCGAGTACATGCTCTTGTTGATTGCCAGCGTGACCAGGTTGCCGAAGCCTATCGTGTAGCCGTCCGGCGCCGCCGCGGCCAGCGCCTGCGTGCCGACAATACCGCCCGCCCCTCCCCGGTTGTCGACGATCACCGGTTGGCCGAGTTCGCGCCCCAGGGCGTCCGCGATCGGGCGTAGCACCACGTCGGGACCGGACCCCGCCACATACGGCACGATGAGCTTGACTGGCCGTTGGGGCCAATCAGCCTGCGCCGCGCCGGCGCCTGCCGCTCCCAGCAAGGCAAAACACAATGAAATGGCCTGACCTACACGACGGGGAAAGATCTGCATGGCTTGCTCCTGAAGTACGGGACTGCATGGTCTTGTCGTCGTGAAGCTTAGAGATCGCCCGCGCTGCGCATAAGGCTATTTCTTTGTTAAGGTGACAACTCCAGGTTGTCGCCATCGAGAGGCACATGAAAGACCACCATCTCCGGGCCTGGCTGAAGGTCGCCGAATTACGCAGCATCCGCGCCGCGGCGCGCAGCCTGCACTTGAGCCAGGCGGCGGTGACCAAGGCCATCAAGGAACTGGAAACGGAGCTCGAAGCGCCGCTGCTCACGCGCAGCCCCCAGGGCATCGAGGTCACCGAATGCGGCGAACACCTGACGGTGCGGGCGCAGCTTGCCCAGGCCCAGTTGTCCCTGGCGCGCCAGGACATCCGCCAACTGCTCAGCGGTGCGCAGGCGCGGGTGGCAGTGGGCGTGACGCCCATGGTGATGCTGAGCGTGCTGCCTGACGTGCTGAACGATTTCAGGCAAAGCATGCCCGCGGCCAAGCTCAAGGTTTCGGAAGGCCTGCTGGCCGCCGTCCTGCCGGCTTTGCGCAACGGCTCGCTGGATTTCGCGTTGGCGTCCGGCATGGCGGACAACCATGGCGGGCAGGAGTTCGATTTCGAGGAACTGCGGCCGCTGGAATTCATGGTCGCCTGCCGCCGCGGACATCCGCTGGCGGGCGCCACGCGGTGGCAAGACATCGCGGGCTGCGAATGGCTGCTCAACACCTCGGGCGGCAGCCACACCGACGCCTTTCTGCAAGGCCTGCGCGCAAACGGCCTGCAGCCGCCCGAACGCGTCATCGACTGCGATACGTTCGGCGTGATGTGGAACCTGATGGTCCGCAGCGACGCGTTGATCGTCTGCCCGGCGGGCATGCTAGAGATCCCGCCTTACGGCGCCGAAGCCAGCCAGATCCGCACCGAAGCGCCCATGCCGGTCGCCAGCATAGGCATCATGACGCTGCGGGGAACGCCGCTGTCGCTGGCGGCGTCCACCATGGCGGACCTGTTCCGCCGACGCATCCAGCGGCTAGCCCAGGCGGGTGCCGTGGCTACACGCCAGGCTGGCGGCGCGGCTTGAGGCTGTCGGCCCAGTCGCGCGCCAGGTCGCGGCGGGCGCGGCGGTTGACCAGGGCGGTGATGGCCATCGCGATGACGGCGCCCCCGGCCGCCAGCGCCATGTCCTTCTGTGCGTCCCAGATATCGCCCTGCGTGCCCAGATAGGCCGCGCCCAGGTCGCCGCCCACGGTGGCGGCAGCGCCCCACTCCAGCAGTTCGTAGAGCGCCGAGGTCGACAGCGTGACGTCCATGGGCAGGAAATACGCCCAGAAGCCGCGCACCTCGACCACGCGCAGAAAGATCTCGCGGATGGGATACGCCAGCAGCAGGCCGTAGGAAAAATGCACCACGCGGTCGAAATTGTTGCGTTCCCAGCCGAGCATGCTGTTGAAACTGTGTCCCGTCAGCGCCCGCCACCAGTCGTCGTAAGGCACCAGCGAATAGGTGTAGTGCGCGCCGACGGCATGCAGGCACAGGTAAAGAAAGATCAGCGTGTACGAGGTGCGCGAAAACACGAACCAGCGCCGCGTAAAGAGCAGCGCCGCGCCGAAGGCCAGCACCAGCGCGTTCTCCAGCGCCCAGTCGGCGCGGTCATGCGGCGCAATCGCCAGTGCCGTCCATATCACGGCGAACAGTGCGCCCAGCGTGTACAGGTAGCGCCGGCGCGCGTCGGCCATGGTCAGTCTCCCTGGACCCGGCCGCGCAGGCGCTTGACTTCGCCGTGCAGCACCTTGCGCTGCACACGGCGGCGCTGCGAGGCGCGGGTGGGCTTGGTCGGACGGCGCGGTTTGTCGGTGCGCGCCGCTGCGCGCACCATGGCGATCAGGCGTTCGATGGCTTCGGCGCGGTTCTTTTCCTGGCTGCGGAACGCCTGCGACTTGATGACGATGACCCCGTCCTTGGAGACGCGGTGGTCGCTCAGCGCGCACAGCGCTTCCTTGATTTCTTCGGGCAGGCTGGAGGCGCGCACGTCGAAGCGCAGGTGCACGGCGCTGGACACCTTGTTGACGTTCTGGCCGCCCGCGCCCTGGGCGCGGATCATGGTGAACGCCAGGTCGCGTTCATCCAGGTAGATGGAATCTTGGACGTGAAACATAGCCCGCAAGTATAGATGCGCCGCGCAAAGTAAAATAATGCGCTTTTGCCTGATTTATCCGGGGTCCGGCCTTATCCGGCCGCCGGCACCACCATGACTTACTCCGCCAAAGAAATCTTCAAGACGCTGCAGGGCGAAGGCGCCCACGCAGGCCGCGCGGCGGTCTTCTGCCGCTTTGCCGGCTGCAACCTCTGGACCGGCCGCGAAAGCGACCGCGCCAGCGCCGCCTGCACCTTCTGCGACACCGACTTCATCGGCACCGACGGCGACGGCGGCGGCAAGTTCGCCACGCCCGAACTGCTGGCCGACGCCATCGCCGCGGCCTGGGGCCCGGGCGCCAATGACCGCTACGTGGTCTTCACTGGCGGCGAACCGCTGCTGCAGCTGGACGCGCCGCTCTTGACCGCGGTGCACGCGCGCGGCTTCACGGTGGCCATCGAAACCAACGGCACCATCAAGCCGCCCGCCGGCATCGACTGGATCTGCGTCAGCCCCAAGGGCACGGCGCCCGTGGTGCTGGAACGCGGCGACGAGCTCAAGCTGGTCTATCCGCAGGCCAATGCGCAGCCCGAAGCCTTCGCGCACCTGGACTTCGAGCACTTCTTCCTGCAACCCATGGATGGCCCCGCGCGCGCGGCCAATACCGAACAGGCCGTCCAGTACTGTATGCAGCATCCGCAATGGCGGCTCAGCCTGCAGACCCACAAATACATAGGCATTCCATGATTCACCCTAGCCCCCTGCGGAGCGCGCCATGATTTCCGTGACCCGCAGGCTGGAATTCGACGCCGGCCACCGCATTCCCGACCACCGCAGCCAGTGCCGCAACCTGCATGGCCACCGCTATGTGCTGGAAATCACCCTGACCGGCGACGTGGTGCAGGCGCCCGGCAAGTCCGACAACGGCATGCTGATGGATTTCTCCGAGATCAAGCACATCGCCAAGACCCACATCGTGGACGTCTGGGACCATGCTTTCCTGGTGTATGAGGGCGACGCCGCCGTGCGCGGCTTCCTGGACAGCCTGCCCGGCCACAAGACCGTGGTGCTGGACCGCATCCCCACGGCCGAAAACCTGGCCGCCATCGTCTTCCAGACCCTGGCGCCGCACTATCACGGCCACTATGGCGCCGAACTGCGCCTGACCCGCGTGCGCCTGTACGAAACGCCCAACTGCTGGGCGGACTGCAACGGCTGAACGCCGGGGCGCGGCGGCCGCTGCCGCGCCCGTCCTTGCCGCGACATGCCCCCCCCCGGCTGCCGGTTTTCCATAGACGGAAAACCCGCCCCCTATTTTCCCGATTGAGAAAATCCATGGAGATAATCGCCATTTTCAATTATTAGTAAGCTAATAGATAGGATACAATCTATTCCATGAACACGCCCACCGACTCCCAGCTCATGGCCACCACCTCCGCCCTGATGGTCCTGTCGCGCGCCTATCGCGGCGCCGCCGACAAGGCCCTGGCCGACTACGGCCTGTCCCAAGCCACCGCCTGGCCCGTGATCCTGGCCGGCCGCCTGGGAGACGGCGTACGCCAGGGCGCACTGGCCGAGGCGCTGGGCGTGGAAGGCCCGTCGCTGGTGCGCGTGTTGGACCACCTGGTCGCCGCCGGCCTGATGGAACGCCGCGAAGACCCGCACGACCGCCGCGCCAAGACCCTGCACCTGACCGACGCCGGGCAGGCGCTGCGCGCCAAGGTCGAGGACGTCCTGGTCGACCTGCGCCGCCACCTGTTCCGGGACGTAAGCGAAGCCGACCTGCAAGCCTGCCTGCGGGTCTTCGACAGCCTGAAAGTCACCCTGGGCCGCGGCGGCGCCGGCACCCAGCCACAGGACGAACAAGCGTGAAACTCCCCAACGTCCGCGAAGCCATCTTCTCGCTCAAGAGCTACCTGAGCGCCATCATGGCGCTCTACCTGGCCTACAGCATGGGATTGCCGCGTCCGTTCTGGGCCATGACCACGGCCTATGTCGTGGCCCAACCCTGGTCGGGCGCGGTGCGCTCCAAGGCGCTGTACCGCCTGGCCGGCACCTTCTTCGGTTCGGCGGCCACCGTCTACCTGGTGCCGCGGCTGTCGAATTCCCCGGTGGTCATGACCGCCGCCATGGTGCTGTGGGTGGGCGCCTGCCTGTACCTGTCGGTGCTGGACCGCACCCCGCGTTCGTACCTCTTCATGCTGGCGGGCTATACCGCCGCGATGATCGGCTTTCCCAGCGTGACGGCCCCCGCCCAGGTGTTCGACACCGCGCTCGCCCGCGTCGAGGAAATCAGCCTGGGCATCGTCTGCGCCACGCTGATCCACAGCATCGTGCTGCCGCGCGGCCTGGCCCCTGCCCTGACGCTGATGCTGGACAAGGCCGTGCGCGACGCCCGCAACTGGATGCACGACACGCTCAGCGGCCAGGCCACCGAGCAGAAGGACCGCGACCGCCGCGTACTGGCCAACGACATCACGCAGCTGCGCCTGATGTCCACCCACGTGCCGTTCGACACCAGCAACCTGCGCTGGACCTCGGGCGCGGTGCGCGCCATGCAGGACCAGATCGCAGCGCTGACGCCCACCGTGTCCGCCGTGGAAGACCGCATGCGCGCCCTGCAGGCCGGCGGCCAGCCGCTGCCGGAGCCCGTCACGGCCCTGCTCGCCGACATCTCCGAATGGATCAACGCCGGCGCGCAGGCCACCCACGAGACCGCGGTGCAGCTGCGCGCCGCCGCCACCCGCCTCACGCCTGAAATCGACAGCCGCTCCAACTGGCGCGACGTGCTGCTGGCCAGCCTGATGACGCGGCTGCGCGAGCTGGTCGACACCTATGACGAATGCCTGGCGCTGCGCCGCGAGATCCGCGCGGGCCTGGCCGGCGCGCCGCTGCGCGCCCCGCGCTCCAAGCCCGCGCCCAACGCCGCGCTGCATCGCGACCGCGGCATGGCGCTGCTGTCGGCCCTGGCCGCGGGCGTGGCCATTTCGGTCTGCTGCGCCTTCTGGATCGGCACCGCCTGGAGCAACGGCGCCACCGCCGCGCTCATGGCCGCCATCTTCAGCTGCTTCTTCGCGTCGCAGGACAACCCAGTGCCCGGCATCATGCAGTTCCTGACCTACACGGTGTATTCGATCCCGCTGTCGGCGCTGTACCTGCTGGGCATCATGCCCGCCATTCATTCGTTCGAGATGCTGGCCCTGGCCATGCTGCCCACGGCCTTCGTGCTGGGCATCTTCATTGCCCGGCCCGCCACCGCGGGCAAGGCCATGGCGATGCTGTTCGGGTTCCTGGGCACGATGGCGCTGCAGGATACCAACACCGCCGACATCGTGTCCTTCATCGACACGCAGGTCGCGCAGTGCATGGGCGTGGCCACCGCGGCCATCATCGCCGCCATCTTCCGCACCGTCAGCGCCGACTGGAGCGCGCGCCGCATCCAGGCCGCCAACTGGAAGGAACTGGAAACCCTGGCAAGCTCGCCGCGCGCGCCTTCGCGCCACACCTACGCCGCCCGCATGCTGGACCGCATCGGCCTCCTGCAGCCGCGCCTGGCGCTGGCCCAGCGTCCGGACGACCTGGTCGCCGCCGATGCGCTGAAGGATCTGCGCGTGGGCCGCGACATCACCGAACTGCAGCGCGCCCGGCGTCACCTGCCCATGGCCGAACCGGCCATCCAGCCGGTGCTGGACGGGCTGGCGAAGTTCTTCCACGCGCGCTCGGCCTGGCAGGTCGGCGAGAAAACGCCCGAATTCCTGGCGCAGATCGATCGCGCGTTGGCCAGCGTGACGGCCACGCCCCCGGGCGCCGCGGCCCGCGACCGGGCAGTCGTCGCGCTGGTGGGCCTGCGCCGCGCCTTCTTCCCCGACGCGCCCGACTACCAACCCGCCCATCCCACTCTGGAGGGCCAAGCATCATGATCGGCGAATTCAATCTTTATGGCGTCTATTTTCCCTGGCTGCTGGTGCTGGGCGTGGTGACCCTGGGCGTGGCCTGGGCGGTGCGCCGCGTGCTGGCCCGCGCCGGGCTGTACCGCCTGGTGTGGCACCCCGCGCTGTTCGACCTGGCGCTGTTCGTGGTGCTGCTGTACGGCGTATCCCTCATTTCCCCCTATTTACTCCAGAGATAAGCATGAAACTCCCCAATGCCCTGCGCCCCGCAGCCATCGGCAAGTTCGCGGTGACCGCCGTCGTCGTCGCCGCGGCCGCCTACGCCGGCTGGCAGCTCTGGGTGCACTATGAAGTCGAACCCTGGACCCGCGACGGCCGCGTCAAGGCCTACGTGGTGCAGGTCGCGCCGGATGTCTCCGGCCTGGTGACCAGCGTGCCGGTGCACGACAACCAGGACGTGAAGGCCGGCGACGTGCTGTTCGAAATCGACCGCGCGCGCTTCCAGCTGGCCTACGACCAGGCCCAGGCCTCGGTGCGTTCCGCGCAAGTGGCCCGCGACCAGGCGGTGCGAGACGCCAAGCGCAACCGCTCGCTGGGCCAACTGGTGGCCGCCGAGGCGCTGGAACAAAGCCAGACCAAGCTGCAGCAGACCGAAGCCGCGCTGGCCCAGGCCGAAGTGCAGCTCAACACCGCGCGCCTGAACCTGGAACGCAGCCGGGTGCTGGCGGTGAACGACGGCCGCATCACCAACCTGGACCTGCGCGCCGGCTCCTACGCCACCGCGGGCCGCGGCGTGATGGCGCTGGTGGATTCCGGCTCGTTCTACGTCGAAGGCTACTTCGAGGAAACCAAGCTGCCCGGCATCCATGAAGGTGATCCCGTCACCGTGACGCTGATGGGCGACTCGCACCATATCCGCGGCCACGTCGAAAGCATTGCCATGGGCATTGCCGACCGCGACCGCAGCACCGGCGCCAACCTGCTGCCCAACGTCAATCCCACGTTCAACTGGGTCCGCCTGGCTCAGCGCATCCCGGTGCGCGTGAAGATCGACGACGTGCCCGAAGGCGTGCGCCTGGTGGCCGGCCAGACCGCCACCGTATCGGTGGATTCCGGCCCTGCCCACTCGCAGACCGAGGCGCACCAGCCGTCCTGATCACCACTTTTTCAACCCCTTACCCCTAATCGACGCACAGCCGTAACCGCCATGAACACCAGATACCTCCTGCCTCTTACGCTGGCCCTTGCGCTGGCCGGATGCGCCGCCGTGGGCCCGGACTACCAGGTGCCCCCCGGAGCGGTGGCCGAGCGGCAGAGCGCGCAGGCGCCCTTCATGCAGGCGCGCGAGGCGGCGTTCCGGCAGGATGCGGTGCCTGGCCACTGGTGGCGCCTGTACGACGACCCCGTGCTGGATGGCCTGGTGGAGAAAGCCCTGGCCGCCAACACCGACCTGCGCGTGGCCAGCGCCAACCTGGAACGGGCCCAGGCCGCCGTGCGTGAAGCACAGGCGCAGCAGCAGCCGTCCATCGGTGTCAATGCCTCGCCCACTTTCGGCCACGTGTCCGGCCTGCAGGAACTGCAGCCCGGCATCGATCCGCCCAACCGCTGGTCCTATTCCATGGGCGCCAGCGTGTCGTACCAGCTGGACCTGTTCGGCCAGATCCGCCGCGCCGTGGAAGCGGCCAGCGGCGACGAGCAGGCCGCGCAGGCCGCCTATGACGCCACCCGCGTCACCGTCGCCGCCGAGACCGCCCGGGCCTACGCCAATATGTGCGCGGCCGGCATGCAGCTGGCCTCCGCCCAGCATTCGGTGCAGGTGCAGAAGCAATCGCTGGACGCGGTGGACCGGCTGCAACGCGCCGGCCGCGGCACCACGCTGGACGTGACCCGCGCCCGCAGCCAGCTTGAACAGCTGCAGGCCAACCTGCCGCCATTCCAGGCCCAGCAGCGCACCGCGCTGTACCGCCTGGCGGCGCTGACCGGCCAGACGCCGGGCCAGATCCCGCCCGCGCTGCTGCAATGCGCCCAGGCCCCGCGCCTGACCGAGACCATCCCCGTGGGCGACGGCGCCGAACTGCTGCGCCGCCGTCCGGACATCCGCCAGGCCGAACGCACGCTGGCCGCGGCCACCGCGCGCATCGGCGTGGCTACAGCGGACCTGTATCCGAAGATCTCTCTGGGCTTGTCGGCGGCCTCGGGCGGTCCGGCCGCCATGTTCGGCGACCGCGGCACCTTCAGCTGGAGCGTCGGTCCGCTGATCTCCTGGACCATCCCCAACACTGGCGCCGCGCAGGCCCGCATCGCCGAGGCCCAGGCCAGCACCAAGGCCGCGGCGGCACGCTTTGACGCCACCGTGCTGAACGCCCTGCGGGAAACGGAAAGCGCGCTGGTGGTCTACGCGCGTCAGCTGGACCGCGACGCCGCCCTGCGCGCCGCGCGCGACCAGAGCGCCGAGGCCGCCTCGCAGGCCAGCCGCCTGTTCCAGTACGGCAAGACCGACTACCTGACCGTGCTGGACGCCGAGCGCACGCTGGCCAGCAATGAAAGCGCGCTGGCCGCCTCGCAGGCCGACCTCAGCAGCGACCAGATCGCGCTGTTCCTGGCGCTGGGCGGCGGCTGGGAAAAATGATCAATGCACCGGGGTGCCGTCGGGCGGCGTCTGGTTAAGACCCAGCGCGGCCTCCCAGCTGCGCAGCGGCACGCAGGTCTTCAAGCGCACGATGGCGCGCTCGATCAGCGCCGGATGCAACGCGTGCCCCACCTGGGTGGCGATGTCGATGGTCGAGTCGCCGTGCAGCTCGGTCAGGCGCGCCTGGGCGGCCTGGATGAGCTCCACGTTCATGATCGGATCGGCGGCGCCGTGCAGCAGGTGCAACGTGGTGAACTGCGGCGCGATCTTGGGCATCTGGGCATAGCGGCCCGAGAACGCAATGACGCGACCGGCGATGCCGTCGTGCGCCTGCACCAGTTCCAGCGCCATGATCGCGCCCTGCGAAAAGCCCGCCAGCGCCGTGTCCGACTGCAGCAGGCCGAAACGGGCCTGCGCCTCGCGCACATAGGTCTCCAGGGGCGGCAAGGCCTGCGCCACGCGTTCCGGGCGGTTTTCCTCGGTCACGCCGCGTACCGAGAACCACTGCCGGCCATCGCCGCCGCCGTCGTAGGGCTCGAACCCCTGGGGCGCCAGCACCGCCGCGCTCGGGAACGCCGCGCGCACGGCTTTTGCCAGCGGCTCCATGTCGTCGGGGCTGCCGCCCACGCCGTGCAGCAGGATGAACAGCTGGCGCACGTCGACGCCGGCGTTGGGAAGAAATTCGATAGAAGTGGAAGACGCCATGAAACTGCTCCGTGCTGGCTGGGGCCGCCGAACGGCCCCGGAATAGCCGCATTGTAAAATGCGCGCCTTGAAGCAACCTTTGCCGCACCGCCACGGACCGGCTGGCTTGCGCGGCATTGCCTGGCGGGCAGGCCCGCGCGCCCGTGCCTGATGGTCCGCCGCCGCGGCAACTTCCTACCCCAGTAATGCAAACTCCGACGACAGAATCCGGCGCCACGCCTGCCGGCCAGAACCAGCTGCATCGCGTGCTCAAGGCGCGCCACCTCACGATGATAGCGTTGGGCGGAGCCATCGGCACCGGCCTGTTCGTGGCTTCCGGCGCCGCCATTGCCCAGGCCGGCCCGGGCGGCGCGCTGCTGGTCTACCTGGCCATCGGCCTGATGGTCTACTTCATCATGACCAGCCTGGGCGAACTGGCCACCTTCATGCCGGTATCGGGTTCCTTCTGCACCTATGCCTCGCGCTACGTGGACGGCGGCTTCGGTTTCGCGCTGGGCTGGAACTTCTGGATCAGCTGGGCCACGGTGGTGGCGGTGGACGTGGTGGCCGCGCAGCTGGTCATGGCCTACTGGTTCCCCGATACGCCCGGCTGGATATGGAGCGTGGCCTTCCTGGCCCTGACCTTCGGCCTGAACGCCTTTTCGGCGCGCAGCTTCGGCGAAGCCGAATACTGGTTCGCCATCATCAAGGTCGTGGCCGTGCTGTGCTTCATCGGCGTCGGGCTGGCGATGCTGGTGGGCATCATCCACAGCGGCACGCCCGTGGGACTGGCCAACTGGTCGGTCGGCGACGCGCCCTTCGTGGGCAATGTGGCCACCTGGGTCGGCGTGGCGATGGTGGTGGCCTATTCGTTCCAGGGCACCGAACTGGTGGCCGTGGCCGCCGGCGAATCCGAAAATCCCCGCCGCAACGTGCCACGCGCGATCAACCATGTGTTCTGGCGCATCCTGCTGTTCTACGTGCTGGCCATCCTGATCATCGGCCTGCTGCTGCCCTATACCGACCCGCAACTGCTGCGCAACGAAGTGGAAGACATCGCGGTCAGCCCCTTCACGCTGGTGTTCCAGCACGCCGGGCTGCTGTCTGCGGCCACCGTGATGAACGCCGTGATCCTGACCTCGGTGCTGTCGGCCGGCAATTCCGGCATGTACGCGGCGACGCGGATGCTGTTCAACATGGCAGTGGAAGGCCAGGCGCCCGCCCTGTTCCGGCGCGTCACGCGTAGCGGCGTGCCGCTGTACGCACTGATAGCCACCGCGCTGCTGGCCTGCCTGTGCCTGTTCAGCCTGGTGTACAGCCCCAAGGCCGTCTACATCTGGCTGCTGAACTTCGCCGGCATGACCGAATTCATCGTCTGGCTGAGCATCGCGGTCAGCCACTACCGCTTCCGCCAGGGCTATGTAAAGCACGGCTACGACACCGCCGACCTGCCCTACAAGGCCGGCCTGTTCCCCTTCGGCCCGCTGCTGGCCTTCGTCCTGTGCCTGGTGGTCA
Source organism: Achromobacter aegrifaciens (assembly GCF_902859735.1). Taxonomy (GTDB): domain Bacteria; phylum Pseudomonadota; class Gammaproteobacteria; order Burkholderiales; family Burkholderiaceae_B; genus Achromobacter; species Achromobacter aegrifaciens. The sequence continues at coordinate 842,220 of NZ_CADIJY010000002.1, forward strand.
CCCTGGGGCAGAACTACCAGGCCTTCCTGCAAGACCGCATCGACTGGATCGGCGTGATCTCCACCTACCTGGCGATCCCGCTGTTCCTGGCCTTGTGGATCGGCCACCGGCTGGTGCGCAAGTCGCACTGGATCCGGTACGAGGATATGCGGTTTTATGGGTTGGACCTGGATCGCGCGGCGGGGGTGGCGGCCTCGGCAGCTACTAGTGAGAACGCCCGCGCTTAGTTGCGATCCGCCTGCCTGAAGCAACTAAAATCGTATCCAACACGGCCCACCCCTCTGCATCGAAAGGTGTACGGGTGGGTTTTCTTTTAGTTCGCGGCATGCTCCGCCCCCTTTAAATACTGTACATATATACAGTTATAATGGCTCATCGGCCACTTCCACCGGGTTCCTATCTCCCGGCAACCGATTTGCCATGCAGTCCCCAGAACGTATCCATCCCGCGTTGTGGCGCGCCACCCAGTTGGCTCAAGGCGCCGCCCGCACCCTGCCCACCGGGCATGCCGCGCTTTCGGCCGAGCTGCCAGACGGCGGCTGGCCGCTGGGTTCCCTGAACGAATTGCTGGTCCCGCACCCCGGCATCGGCGAAATCCGCCTGCTGCGTCCGGCGCTGGCCCAACTGGAAACGCGCCGCGCCATTGCGCTGGTGCAGCCGCCGCACGCGCCCCACATCGCCAGCTGGATGAGCTGGCGGCTGGATCCCCGTCAATTGCTCTGGGTGGCGCCGGAAAAACCCGTGGACGCGCTCTGGGCCGCCGAACAGATCCTGAAGAACGGCAGCTGCGGCGCCCTGATCTGCTGGCTGCCTCATGTGCGCCCCGAATCCCTGCGCCGCCTGCACCTGGCCGCCCAGGCCAGCGACCTGCTGTTCATCGCGGTGCGCCCCAGCAGCGCGGCGCAGAACGCCACGCCCGCGCCCTTGCGGCTGGCGCTGGCGCCGGCCGCGGGCGGCCTGTCCGTCCATATCCTGAAGCGCCGCGGGCCCGCCTGCGACACGCCGCTGTACGTGGGCCTGGACACCGGCGCCACCATTCCTGTTTCTCCCCGCCATGCGCCTCTGGATCGCCGCCTTCCTGCGCTGCCTGCCGCTGGACGCACTGCGCCCGCACTGGCCGCTTGAGGGGCAGGCGTTCGCGGTCCTGGAACAGGAACGCGTCGCCGCCCTGACGCCCGCCGCCCGCCGCGCCGGCGTCAAGCCGGGCATGCGCCGCGCGGGCGCGGCCGCCATCGCTCCCGAGGTCGAGCTGCTGCCCCGCGATGCCCAGGCCGAGTCCGAAGCCTTGCAGGGCGCGGCGCTGGCGCTGCTGCAATACACGCCCGAAATCGCCCTGGCCGACGGCGACACGCTGCTCCTGAACGTGAGCGCCAGCCTGATGCTCTTCCGCGGCCCCAAGGCGCTGCACCGGCGGGTCGCCGCCACCTTGCGCGCCCTGGACCTGCACGTGTCGCTAGGCATGGCGCCGACCGCCGCCGGCGCCTGGCTGCTGGCGCGCAGCCCCGGCCGGCGCGCGCCCCGCCGTACCCTCACGCTGCCCACGCTGACCCGGCGGCTGGACGCCCTGCCGCTAGCCCTGCTGCCGCAGGCGCAGGCCCGCCGCGACTGGCTCGACGACATCGGCTGCCATACCCTGGCGGACCTGCGCGCCCTGCCGCGCGCGGGGCTTCAGCGGCGCAGCGCCCCCGAACTGCTGCAGGCCCTGGACGCCGCCTACGGCCTGGCGCCCGAGCTCCACCGCTGGGTCGAACCGCCACACCAGTTCTCGCGCCGCATCGAACTCACCGACTACGTCGAGCACACCGACGCGGTGCTCGCGGTGGCGCGCCGCCTGGCCGAACAGCTGGGCGGCTGGCTCAGCGCCCGGCAACTGGCGGTACGTCGCGTGGTGCTCAGCATGGAACACGAACGCGGCCGCCACGCCCGGCCGCCCACCGAACTGGAACTGGCCCTGGCCCAGCCGGTCTGGCAGGCGCCGCAGATCCTCCACCTGCTGCGGGAAAAGCTGGCGCGCTTCACGCTGGAAGCGCCCGTGATCGCCGTGGCGCTGCTGGCGCCCGACACGGTCGAGCAGCCCGCCGCCAGCACCACCCTGTTCCCCGAGCCCGGCGGCACGCCTGCCGACCATGCCCGGCTGCTGGACCTGCTGGTGGCGCGGCTGGGCCGCGACCAGGTGCGCCACGCCCACCCGGTACCCGACCACCGCCCCGAGGCCGCCAACGCCTGGGGCGACGCGCTGTCACCGCCCCAACGCCCCGCGCCCCTGCCCGCCCTGCTGGACCGCCCCTTCTGGCTGCTGGACCCGCCGCTGCCCTTGAAGCTGTCCGGCCACCGGCCGCAATACGGCGGCCAGGCGCTGCGCCTGATGCGCGGCCCCGAACGCATCGAAAGCGGCTGGTGGGATCCGGCCTTGACCGTGCGCGACTACTTCGTCGCCGAGGACGCCGCCGCCGCGCGCTACTGGATCTACCGCGAGCGCGACGACGAGCACGCCCGCTGGTTCCTGCATGGGCTCTACGCCTGAAACGCCATGCGCATGGACGACGACGACACCCCCGGCATCCTGGCGCAGTTGCCCGGCTACGCCGAGCTGCAATGCCAGTCCAACTTCTCTTTCCTGCAGGGCGCTTCGCACCCCGAGGAACTGGTCGAACGCGCCGCCGAACTGGGCTACGCCGCGCTCGCCATCACCGATGAATGCTCGCTGGCGGGCGTGGTCCGCGCCCACGTGGAGGCCAAGGCCCGCAAGCTGCCGCTCATCATCGGCGCCACCTTCCAGCTGCGCGCCGCGCCCGACGCCGCGCCACTGGGCCTGACCCTGCTGGCGCAGACGCGCGAGGGCTACGGCAACCTGTCCGAACTGATCACCCTCGCCCGCACCCGCGCGCCCAAGGGCGAATACCAGCTGGCGCCCGAAGACCTTACCCATCCTCCCAGCGGCCACGCCCATCTGCGCCACCTGCCCGAATGCCTGGCCATCCTGAGCCCCGCCTACGGCACTGACGCCGACCGCATGGCCGAGCAGGCGCGCTGGCTGGCACGCGTCTTCCCCCACCGCGCCTGGGTGGGGCTGACCTTGCTGCACCGCTCGCGCGACGACCTGCACCGCGCCGCGGTCGAGCACGCCGCGCAGGCCGCGGACCTGCCCATCGTGGCGCTGGGCCAGGTGCAGATGCATCTGCGTTCGCGCAAGCCGCTGCACGACACGCTGACCGGCATCCGCACTCGCCAACCGGTATCGCAATGCGGCTATGAACTGTCCGGCAACGCCGAACAGCACCTGCGTACGCGCATGCGCCTGGCCAACCTGTACCCGCCGCAAGCGCTGGCCCAGACGCTGGCCGTGGCCCGCCGCTGCGCCTTCTCATTGGACGAGCTGCGCTACGAATACCCGGACGAAATCATTCCGCGCGGCCACACGCCGGCCACCTATCTGCGCCAGGAAACCCTGGCCGGGGCCGCCCGCCGCTTTCCTTCAGGCACGCCGGACAGCGTCACCGCGCAGATCGAAAAAGAGCTGGCCCTGATCACGGACCTGCACTACGAAGCCTATTTCCTCACCGTCTACGACATCGTCCAGTACGCCCGCGGCGAGGGCATCCTGTGCCAGGGCCGCGGGTCCGCCGCCAACTCCGCGGTCTGCTACTGCCTGGGCATCACCGAAGTGGATCCGGTGCGCGGCAACAACCTGTTCGAACGCTTCATCAGCAAGGAGCGCAACGAGCCGCCCGACATCGACGTGGACTTCGAGCACCAGCGCCGCGAAGAAGTCATCCAGTACATCTACCGCAAGTACGGCCGCGAACGCGCCGCGCTCACCGCCGTGGTCATTTCCTACCGGCCGCGCAGCGTGCTGCGCGATACCGGTTGCGCGCTGGGCGTGGACGCAGGCGTCATCGACGCCGTGGCGCGCGCCCACCAATGGTGGGACGGCAAGAAGGAAATGCTGCGCACCCTGGGCGCCTGCGGCCTGGACCCGGAATCGCAGGTGGCGCGCCAGTGGGCGGCGCTGGCGCAGACCCTGATGGGCTTTCCGCGCCACCTGTCGCAGCACCCCGGCGGCTTCGTGATTTCACGCGGCAAGCTGTCGCGCCTGGTGCCCATCGAAAACGCCGCCATGGCAGACCGCAGCGTCGTGCAATGGGACAAGGACGACCTGGATGCGCTGGGCCTGCTGAAAGTGGACGTGCTGGCGCTGGGCATGCTGTCGGCCCTGCGCCGCACGCTGGAGCTGGCTGGCCAGCGCCGCGGCCAACCCTTGCGGCTGCAGGACATACCCGCCAGCGACACGCCCACCTACGACATGATCTGCGACGCCGACACCATAGGCGTGTTCCAGATCGAATCCCGCGCCCAGATGACCATGTTGCCGCGGCTGCGTCCGCGCGAATACTACGACCTGGTGGTGCAGGTGGCCATCGTGCGCCCAGGCCCGATCCAGGGCGGCATGGTCCATCCCTACCTGCGCCGCCGCCAGGGCAAGGAACCCGAAACCTATCCCAGCGAAAAAGTGCGCGGCGTGCTCAGCCGCACCATGGGCGTGCCCATCTTCCAGGAACAGGTCATGCAGATCGCCGTGGTGGCCGCTGGCTTCACGCCGGGCGAATCCGACCAGTTGCGCCGCTCCATGGCGGCCTGGAAGCGCAAGGGCGGCGTGGACAAGTACCGCGGCAAACTGGTCGGCGGCCTGCTGGCCCATGGCTACAAACTGGATTTCGCCGAGGCGCTGTTCCGGCAGATCGAAGGCTTCGGCGAATACGGCTTCCCCGAAAGCCACGCCGCCAGCTTCGCCCTGCTGGCCTATGCCAGTTCTTGGCTCAAGCGGCACGAGCCCGAAGCCTTCCTGGCCGCCCTGCTCAACTCCCAGCCCATGGGCTTCTACGCCCCCGCGCAACTGGTGCAGGACGCCCGCCGCCACGGCGTCTGCGTGCTGCCGGCGGACGTCACGGTCAGCGGCTGGGACTCGGCCCTGGAGACCCTGCCCGACGGTCATCCTGGCGCCCGCCGGCCCCCCCATCCGCACGCGCCCGCCGCCGACGGCACCCGTCCCGCCGTCAGGCTGGGACTGAGCCTGATCCAGGGCATGCGCGAAGACGCCGCCCGGCGCATCGAAGACGCGCGCGTTGCCGCCCCTTTTACCGACACCGGCGACCTGGCCCGCCGCGCCGCGCTCACCCGCCATGACCTCAACGCGCTGGCCGCTGGCGACGCCCTGCGCACGCTGGCCGGCCATCGCCGCCAGGCCAGCTGGGAAGCCGCCGCCAGCGTGCAGAGCCGCGACCTGCTGCGCGACGCCGCCATCCAGGAAACCCAGGCGCCACAGCTGTCCGCCCCGTCCGAGGGCCAGGCCGTGGCGGCCGACTACCGCAGCGTGGGCCTGACGCTGCGCAGCCACCCGGTGGCCTTGCTGCGCCCCCAGCTCGCGGCGCGCAACTTCCAGCCCGCCTCGGTGCTGAACAGCTACCCCGACAAGCGCGTGGCCCGCGCCTGCGGCATCGTCACCGTGCGCCAACGTCCCCAAACCTCCAAGGGCGTGATCTTCGTCACGCTGGAAGACGAGACCGGCCCCGTCAACGTGGTCGTGCGCCCGGAACTCATAGAACGCCAACGCCGCGAATTGCTGAGGGCCTCGCTGCTGGGCGTCTACGGATCCTGGCAAAGCGTGGACGGCGTGCGCCACCTGATCGCGCAGCGGCTGGTGGATCTGTCCGACCTGCTGGGCGGGTTGAACACCCAGAGCCGGAATTTCCACTGACCGCTGCGGCCGCCGTTCAATCGCCGAACAGCGTGGCCATGTCCAAGGCCTGCGCCATGGCCTGGTAGCCGGCATCGTTGGGATGCAGGTTATCGCCCGAGTCATACGCGGGCAGCAGCCGCGCCGGATGCGCCGGATCGCGCAGCACCGCGTCAAAATCCACCACCGCGTCGAACACGCCGCTTTCGCGGATCCAGCGGTTCACCTCCCGCCGCACCGCGTCCTTGGCCGGGTTGTAGTGGCCCGACAGCGGCGTGCCATGCAGCGACCCTTCGTACGGCGCAATGGTGCCGCCCACGATGCGCACGCCGCGCAGACGGGCGGCTTCTGCCAACTGCCGGTAGCCCTCGGTCAATCTTGCCGCCGTCATGGGCGCGTCGTCCGGCGCGAAGCCGCTGTCCGGCCAGCCGATGTCATTGATGCCCATCATCATCACCACCGTGCGCACGCCCGGCTGCGACAGCACGTCGGCGTCAAACCGGGCCATCGCGTTCACCCCCATCTTGTCGCCCCAGACCCGCGCGCCCGAAATGCCCGCGTTCGCCACGCCCATGCCTTGCGGCGCCAGGCGGCGCGCCAGGAAGTCCGGCCAGCGGCGGTTGGCGCCCGGCGTCGAGCCGTTGCCATCGGTCAGGGAATCCCCAAAGGCCACCACCACCGGCACGCGCTTCGGGCTTTCCACCCAGATCCCCGCCAGGAACGCCCGGCCTTGCAGCGCCTGCGCCTCAGGCAGCTCCGCCGCCGCCGTGGCATTGCCCCGGACCAGGGCGCCGGTCTGCTGCGCGCCCCAATGGAAGGTCGTCACCGGCGTTGCCTGCGGGAAGTAAAGGCTGACGGCCAGTTCGGCCAGCGCGGATACCGGCAGGTCCACCGGATCGCTGACCACCTGCGCCCCCGGCGCCACCGTCACGCTTGGCCGACCGCCAAAGGCCAGCCCGCGACTGGACGCCGGACGGATCCTGGACTGGCCCGAGGCCAGCGCCACGCTGGCCGCCCCAATCTCCAGCGGCTGCGTGCCATAACGGTTGGACAGCACCACCCGCAAGCGCGGTCCGCCCACGCTGAGCATCAAGGTCTGGCGCAGAGTCTGGCCGCGCAATTCGGCCGGCACTTCCGTGGGCAGCACGAAGGAATCCTCCCACAGCGGTTGCGGACTGGCGAACCAGGAGCTGACCCAGCTGGAACGCGCGACATCCGACTGAACAGGCGGCTGCGCGGCGGCGGCCACGGACGGTCCCAGGACCGCAAGGCCCGCAAGGCCCGCAAGGCCCGCGGCCAGGGTAGCGGCAGAAACCAGGGAAAAAGGATTGAAGCGGTTCATGACGACTCCAGAAAAAGAGAAAGTGACGTCACGATAGGTTCTTCCCAATTCCACCGGTAGAACCCTAAACTGCATACCTCTTCTTCCAAAAAGGAATGACCTTGGACACCCTGCGCGCAATGCGGGCCTTCGTCCGCGCCGTGGAGCTGGGCACCTTGTCCGCCGTCGCCCGCGAACAGGCCCTAAGCCAGCCTGCCCTGAGCAAGATCGTCGCCGCGCTGGAAAAGGACCTGAACGTGCGGCTGCTGGAACGCAGCACCACCCGCGTCGTGCCCACCGAACAAGGCAAGCGCTTCTACGAACGCGCCACGCGGGTGCTGGAGGAATACTCCGAAGCCGTCGCCGACGCCCGCGGCCAGACCGAAAAGCCCGCCGGCTTCCTGCGCATCAACGCGCCCGTGGCGCTGGGCCAGTTCCGCCTGAACGCGCTGGTGCGCGAATTCCTGGACGAATACCCCGACATCCAGGTCGAACTGATCCTGAACGACCGGTTCGTGGACCTGGTGGAAGAAGGCGTGGACGTGGCGCTGCGGCTGGGCGGCAATCTGCCGCCCAACGCCATCGCCCGCAAGACAGCCTTATCGCCGCGCTACCTGGTGGCCGCCCCCTCCTACCTGGCGCAGCGCGGCAAGCCCCGCGCGCCCCGCGATCTGGCCGCGCACGAATACGTGCGCTTTGCCTGGCTGGCTGCCGGCGACACCCTGGAACTGCACCAGGGCGCGACCCTAGCCACCGTCCAGACCCAGGGGCGCTTCCGCGTCAACAACGCCCTGGCCATCCGCGAAAGCCTGGCCATGGGCGCCGGCATCGGCCTATGCCCCGCGTGGCTGGTGCAGGATCTGGTCGCCAGCGGCGAACTGTTGCGCGTGCTGCCCAAATGGAGCGCCACGCCGCAAGAGGCCTTCCTCATCTACCCGTCGCGCCGCTATCAGTCGCTGCGGGCGCGGCTGCTGATCGAGTTCCTGAATGACCGGCTGGCCCGCCTGCCCGGCATGCAAACGCCTTAACCGCAGACCGCGCGCACCAGATTCCGGTAGATGTCGCGCGCGCCTTCCAGCTGCTCCAGCGCGATGGATTCGTCGATCGTGTGGGCATCCTCTTCGTTGCCCGGCCCCAACCCTATCGTCGGAATGCCGCGGCGTCCGGCCGATTCCGAGCCGTTGGTGCAGAACGCCCAACTGCCCACCACCGGGTCCCGGCCGCTGGCGCTGACCGCCGCGCGCGCAGCCTGCAACAAGCCGGCCTGCGCGTCGCAACGCCAACCCGGCAACCAGCGCGGCGGCGTGGCGTGCTGGCCGGTATAGGTCGCCACTTGATCCTCGCTGACCCGCAAGGTGAAGTCGGACAGGCCGTGCGCCGCCAGATGCCCGCGGATCTGCGCCAGCACGTCCTCCAGGCGTTCGCCCGAGACGGTGCGCCGGTCAAAGCGTATCGTCGTCGAGATCGGAATCATGGAGATCGACGGATAGGGATGCGACACGATGTCCGTCGGCACCAGCAGCGCCTGGCCCAGCACCTCGTCGTGCGGCAGCGGCAGGCTCTCCAGCGCGGCCAGCGCCCGGGCCGCCGCATGCAGGGGATTGACGCCGATGTGCGGCGTCGCCGCGTGCGCCGGCTTGCCGTGGAAGGTCAGCAGCAGTTCCACCCGCCCTTTCTGACCGGCCTTGATCTGCAATTTTGACGGCTCGCAGATGACCACGGCCTGCGGCGTGCAAATGTCCAGCACCGAGGCCAGCGCATGCCCTTCGATGACTTCCTCCAGCACGCTGGCCGACACCGCCACGCGGTGCTTCAAGCCATCCCGCGCCGCCTCCGCCACGCCGCAAATCGCCGCGGCAATGCCGCCCTTCATGTCGGTACTGCCGCGCCCATACAGCCGCCCATCCCGGATTTCGGCGCCGAACGGATCGAAGCGCCAGTCGCCCGTCACCGGCACCACGTCCATGTGCCCGTCGAACAACAAGGCCACGTCCGCATCCTCGGGGCCGATCAGCCCCAGCACCGAGCCATTGCCATCGGTCGTCACCGAACTGAACCCCGCCTCGCGCATCGTCGCGGCCATCAGCGCCGCCATCTCGCCTTCCTTGCCGGAAAGGCTGGGAATGCGCACCATCGCCTGGGTCAACGCAACTACGTCCAGAGTCATCATCATTCCTGTCTGAAAGTGGCGGGCGCGGCGCGCCCGCCGATGTAGAGAAGCCGCCTACCGGGCCTACCGGTTGACCAGGCTCTTCGGCACGCGGTACACCAGCACCGCCCCGATCAGCGTGAAGCTGGCCAGGAAGTACATGCCCCAATCCGTCGAACCGGTCAGATCCTTGATCCAGCCGATCGCATAGGGGCTGACAAAGGCCGCCAAGCCGGCGAAGGAATTGATCCCGGCTATGCCCGCCGCGGCGCTCTTGCCTTCCAGGAACGCCGTCGGCAGGCTCCAGAACAAGGGCGAGCACACCATGCAGCCGGCGGCCGCCACCGACAGCATGGCCACGGCCAGCATCGGGTTATGGCTGAACAGCGTGCTCAGCGCCAAGCCCGTCCCGCCCACCAGAAACGGCACGATCATGTGCCAGCGGCGCTCCCGCACAGCGTCCGAATGGCGGCACACCAGCACCATCGAGATCACCGCGCAGACGTTCGGCACCGCCGTCAGCAGGCCGATGTCCAGCAGCGACACCACGCCCGTGGAACGGATCACCGACGGAATCCAGAACGCCAGGCCCGACAGGCTGGATACCGTGCAATAGCAGATCAGCGCCATATGCACGACGCGCCGGTCCTTGAGCAAGGTCAGCATCGATACGTGTTCGGTCTTGGCGGTCTTCTCGCTCTGCAGGTTCTGGCCCAGCCGCGACTTCTCCGAAGGCGACAGCCAGCGCGCATCGTCGATGCGGTCATCCAGGTACCAGAACACCGCCAGGCCCAGCAGCACCGAAGGGATGGCCTCGATGATGAACATCCACTGCCAGCCGGCCATGCCGTGCGTGTCATGGAAAGCCTCCATCACCCAGCCCGACAGCGGCCCGCCCAGGATGCCCGCGAACGGCACCGCCGTCATGAACACCGCCACGATCTGGCCGCGCCGGTTCGACGGAAACCAATAGGTCAGGTACAGGATGATCCCGGGATAGAACCCGGCCTCGGCCGCCCCCAGCAGGAAGCGCAGGATGTAGAACTGCGTCGGCGTCTGCGTCAGGGCCATGGCGGCCGAGATGATGCCCCACAGGATCATGATGCGCGCCAGCGTCTTCTTCGCGCCGATGCGGTGCATCAGCACATTGCTCGGCACCTCGAACAGGAAATAGCCGATGAAGAAAATGCCCGCGCCCAGGCCGTACACCGTTTCGCTGAATTTCAGGTCATCCAGCATCTGCAACTTGGCAAAGCCGACGTTCACCCGGTCCAGGAACGCCGCGATGTAGCACACCATCAAGAACGGCAGCAGCCGCCACGCCACCTTCCGATACAGCGCATCATCCCGCGCCGCCAGGGGATCCTTGTCTGCGGCAACCGGAGGCGCCGCAATGCTCTCGACTGACTGGTCCATATTTTCACCTTGGGGTCTGTGTTTTTTTAGGCCGAACGCTCCCCTGCAGGCGCTCGGGGCGCCCGCATGCTGTTTTTTATGGGAAGGGAACGTCCGGGCCGGTTATGCGGACGGTCTATCGACAGTCCGCGCTGGCCGCGCCGCAGGTCAGGCGGTTACCGCCACCTCCGGCGCAGGTTCCACCGCGCCTCTGCGTTCCGTGATCAGGCCGTAAGCCTCGGGACGCCGGTGGCGGTCGAAATTGAAAGTCGTGCTCTTGTAGGACAGGCACAGGTCCAGGTCGCAGCGCGCGATCGCCAGCTCATCGCCCTTGGTCGAGCAGGCGGCAACGATCTCGCCCGACGGCGCGATGATGCAGCTGCCGCCGATCATCTCGCAGCCCTCTTCCTTGCCGGCCTTGGCCACGCCCACCACCCAGGTGCCGTTCTGATAGGCGCCCGCCTGCATCACCAGATGGTTGTGGAACATGGACAAGTCGTCATGCTCCGGCGCCGGCGGGTTGTGCACCGGCGTGTTGTAGCCGAGCAGGATCATTTCCGCGCCTTGCAAGCCCATGACCCGATAGGTCTCGGACCAGCGACGGTCGTTGCACAAGGCCATGCCCATCACGCCGCCAAAGCCGCGCCAGACATCGAACGATTCGCCGGGCTCGAAATAGTGCTTCTCCAGATGCTGGAAAGCGCGCCACGGCTCGTGTTCGGCATGCCCGGGCAAATGCACCTTGCGGTACTTGCCGATGATTTCGCCGTTCTGGTTCACCAGGATAGACGTGTTGAAGCGGCGCTTGACGCCCTGCTCCACCGCCAGCTCCGCATAGCCCAGGTAAAAGCCTATGCCCAGCTTGCGCGCGGTCTCGAACAGTACCCGGGTCTGCGGACCCGGCATCTCGCTTTCATAGAACGCGTCGATCTCGGCCGGATCTTCCATGTACCAGCGCGGGAAGAAAGTCGTCAGCGCCAGCTCCGGAAAAACCACCAGTTGGCAACCCATGGCATGGGCCTGGCGCAGATGCGCGAGCAGGCGCTCGACGACGTCGCGACGCGAGTCGCTGCGCTGGATCGGCCCCAGCTGCGCGGCCGCGACATTGATGATGCGTGACATGTTCAGTCTCCTACGGTTTCATTGTTCTGCGAGTTCGAGCATCAGTTCCAGCAACACGCCGGCTCCCGCCTCGATATCCTGGTCCTGCGTGAATTCAGCGACGTTGTGCGACAGCCCGCCCACGCTGGGCACGAACACCATGCCCGTGGGGCACATGCGCGCCAGCATCTGGGCATCGTGTCCGGCGCCGCTGGGCAGCCGCCGCACCCGGTGCCCGCGGCTGCGCGCGATGTTCTCGACCCGGCCGACGATGGCCTCGTCGAACGCCACCGGCGCGAAATCGGCCAGCACCCGATGGCTCAGTTCCACCCCCTCAGCCGCCGCAGCCTGCGCCGCGTACGTCATGCAGCGCGCAATCGCCTCCTGCAAGGCCGCGCCGTCGGTGTTGCGCAGGTCCAGCGTGAAGGTCGCGCGGTTGGGAATGACGTTGATCAGGTTGGGAAACAGATTCACCTGCCCCACGGTCGCCAACTGGCCCGCCCCCAACTCGACGGTCAGATCCCGCGCAAGGCACGCAATGCGCGCCGCCACGATGCCGGCGTCATGGCGCAACCCCATCGGCGTGGTGCCGGCATGGTTGGACACGCCGCGCACGGTGAACTCGATCCAGTGGATGCCCTGCACGCCCGTCACCGCACCGATGGTGTAGCCCTCGTGCTCCAGCACCGGTCCCTGTTCCACGTGCAGTTCGACAAAGGCGTGCACCTGGTTATTGCCTACCGGGGCCGTCCCGGCATAGCCGATGCGGGCCAGGTTCTCGCCCACCGTAGTGCCGTCTATGCCGACCGTGGCCAGCGCATCCTCCAAGGCCAGGTCACCCTGGAACACCAGACTGCCCATCATGTCGGGCGCAAAGCGCGCGCCTTCCTCGTTGGTGAAGAACGCCACCGCTATCGGTCTTTCAGTGACCACGCCTGCGTCGTTCAAGGCCGCGACCACTTCCAGCCCGGCCAGCACCCCCAGGTTGCCGTCATAGCGGCCGCCGGTGCGCACCGTGTCGATGTGCGACCCCGTCATCACGGGCGGACCGGCCTTGCGCCCGGCCCGCAGGCCCACCACATTGCCGATGCCGTCCACCGTCACGGCCAGGCCCAGTTCGCGCATCCACCGCACCACCAGATCGCGTCCCTGCCGGTCGGCGTCCGTCAGCGCCAGGCGGCAAACGCCGCCGCCCTCGATGGCGCCGACCTGCGCCAGGTCCGCAATGCGGCGCAACAACCGGGCGCCGTCGACCCGCACGGCCTGCCGGCCTGCCTCAAGCGCGGCGCCAGTCATGCCATGGCCTCGGCTTCGACCTCGGCAGCGCTCTTGCCGACGATGCGTTGATACAGTTCCGGGTCGGTCGCCCCTTCGCTGCCGAACACCAGCACACGGCTGCCAGCGTCCAGGCCCAGCGCATCGCGTACCGCCGGATCGGCCAGCGCCGCCAGGCAGCCGGTCAGTCCCGCCACGGCCGACTCGCCGGCGACAATGGGCGCATCGCCATACTTGCCGCTCGCCAACAGACGCACCGTCTCCAGCGCCGCCTCGTCGTCAACCGTCAGGAAAGCCTGCGCGCCGGGATGCAGCACCTCCCACGCCAGCAGCGATACTTCACCGCAGGCCAGCCCGGCCATCACGGTATCCAGATCGCCGTGCACCGCCACCGGCTTGCCGGCGCGGGCGCTCTCGTACAGGCAGGCCGCCTTGTCCGGCTCCACCACGATGAAACGCGGACGGCGCTCGCCCAGCTGCTCCCAGAAATGCGCGCACACCGCGGCCGCCAGCCCGCCCACGCCGCCTTGCAGGAACACGTGCGTCGGCAACTCGCCATCGCCCGCCTCGCGCAGCTGGCGCAGTGCCTCGTCGGCCATCACGGCGTATCCCTGCATCACGTCCTTGGGCACCTCCATATAGCCGGGATAAGAAGTATCCGAGACCACATAGCGCCCAAGCCGCGCCGCGTCTTGCGCCGCCTGGCGCACCGAGTCGTCGTAGTTCCCCGGCGTGCGCACGACCTGCGCGCCGTATTGCTCGATCGCCCGCTTGCGCCCTTCGCTGACCGTCGCGTGGATGTAGATCACGCACTGGCAACCGAAGCGTTGCGCGCCCCAGGCCACCGACCGGCCGTGGTTACCGTCCGTCGCGCAGGTCACCGTCATGGCCTGCGTCAGCTCCCGGTAGCGGCCGGACAGCAAGTCGTCCACCGACAGATCGTCGCGCCCCAGCTTGACCGCCAGTTCCCGCAGCAATTGGCGGCTGACGGCATAGGCGCCGCCCAGGGCCTTGAAGCTGCCCAGCCCGAAGCGGCCGCCCTCGTCCTTGTACCGGATGCCCGCCACGCCTACGGCATGGGCCAGACCCGACAGATCGCGCAACGGCGTAGGTTGATAGCCCGGCCAGCGCCGGATCTGCGCCTCCGCCTGCGCATAGGCCTGGCCGCCCAGCACCTCCAGCTGCCGTTGGCCGTAAGGCGCGGCGGGTTCGAAGGCCGGATTGGGCGCGTACTGCAGCCGGACGTTCGGAATGGGATGGTTCAAGTCAGTCTCCTCTTGGAAATCAGCGATGCAAGTCGCCGTAGTGTTCGTGCAGGCGTTCTATGTTCTGCAGACGTTCGCGCGCGGCCGCCCCAAGCTTGCGGGCCAGGGCCGAGCACAAATGATTGATGACGCTGGTGGCCGCGACGTAGGAATCGAACACGGCCGCGCCGCTGTTCACGCATCGCAACACCAGGTCCGAACGCGCGGGCAATTCGGTGGCGGTGGGATCGGTCAGCACCACGACCTTCGCGCCCACCCGGTTCGCATGTTCGACAATCGGCTTGAGCAGCGTGACGCGACGCCGGAAATCCATCACCAGCAACACGTCGTCAGGCCCCAGGTCAGCCAGATCCTCGGCCAGGTTCAAACCCGCGCCCGGCACCAGCGCAACGCCGTCGCGCAGTTGCGTCAGCAAGGCCCAGGCGTACTGCGCCAGCACCCGTCCATTGCGAAAGCCCGCAATGCAGATACGGCGAGCGCCGGCAAACAGTTCGATGGCCCGCTCCACGTCGCGGCTGTCCAGGCGCTCGAAGGTCTGCGCCAGGTTCTGCAAATCGGTGGCCAGATGCTCCGCCAGCGCATCCCCCGTCGCGTCCGGCGGACGCACGCCCGCCATCTCGTACAGCGGCGACCCACGGTCGGCCTCATCGCGCGCCTGCGCCCGCACTTCGTTGAAGTTCTCGTACCCCAGACGCCGGAAAAACCGCCCCGCGGTCGCCTTGGACACGCCCGCCTTCTGCGCCAGCTCGGCGCCCGAATAGGCCGCGATATTGCCCAGGCACTCCAGGGTCACGCTAGCCAACCGCTGCTCGCTGTCCGTGAAGCTGTCCTGCAGCGCGAGGATGCGCTCCTGCAACACCGAAGTCATGATGATCCCGCCTATGAAACTATGGTTTCAGAAATATATTCTCATGAAACTTTAGTGTCAATGCAAAATTTGGATCATCGCGCCTGGGGTCAGGACTGCCGCGTGCAGCCCTGCCCCGGCCCAGGTCACAGCGCGCCCGCGCTGGTCTATCATGGCTTTTTTCAGACGTGTTGTTGTAAGGAGCGTTACATGATCCGAAAGCTGATCCCTTTCCTGCTGGTCGCCAGCCTGACCGCGTGCGCCAACACCGGCGCCCCGCGCTCATCCAGCTCGCCGGCGGCCTCCAGCTCCTCCGGCACCTCGTCTTCCGCTGATGCGGGGACCAGCTATGGCGGGTCTTCATACGGCGGGTCGTCCATGGGCGGCGGCAAGACCTGCGACGCCGCAGCCCTGCAATCCCAGATCGGCCAGAAAGCGACTGCTTCCGTCATGGAAGACCTGCGTACCCGCAGCGGAAGCGCCACCGCACGCATGCTGCGCCCGGGCCAACTGGTCACGATGGAGTACAACGCCACGCGCTTGAATTTGATCGTGGATGACAAGGACGTCATGACTGCGATTCGCTGCGGTTGATCGCAGATCTGGCTGGCGCGAAAGACTAGCGGTGGAGTCCGCAACCCCCGGCAGACCCCGCTCCTATCCGCTTGCGCGCAGACTGAAACGAGTCGTGGCCATCATCCTGATACGGCTGGACGAATTGACGGATGGGGTGTGCAGCACGCGCATATCCATCAAAAACACATCGCCAGCCCGTCCCGACATCTCGATGATCTTGGTGTCGGATGCGCTGAGCACAGCTTCGAGACCACCCGGCGTTTTCAACGATCCACGAAGCCTCCCAGCCGCTACACCCGCCACGCGATGAGAACGGGCCAGCGCCAAAGTCGCGCCCCCGTGCTCAATAACGTCGTCGATCAGATAGAACACCTGGATGCCGGGGACCTCGGCGCCGGATTTCGCAGCCAGGTCAACGTGCCAGTTCAGGCTGCGCAGAGACCATGGCCCCTGATGAGGCAAAGACAGCAAGGGCTGCGTGCCTTGGCCGGGTTGCGGGGCTCTGCCGGTCAGGCCAGCGATTGCGTTGCGAATTTCCGCCGTGTTCAGCGTTTCATCCAGATCCGCAATCTTCACCATCGAGGATAGCTTTGCGATCTGCTGAAACGGCGCCAAATTGTTCAGCGAACTGCCCAGACTTTTTCCGCCGGCCCAGACCTTGAGCCGCGATAGCTCTCGCAGAATGCGCTCCCGAAGCGGCGTAAGACAGCGCTTGGAATGTGCGCCGCTCAATCGCAAGTACCCTTCGCTATGGAAGAAGTCGAGCTCTGATTGATTGAGAGTTCTGCCTGTCATGTTCGAGACTTTCGTGGAACGGCTTCTGTCCAGACGGTCGTAAACGTCATTTCCAAACTCGATTTCGGGAGCCATCGTGGCGACTGACACTGAGCAACGTAAAATGTCAGGTCTCCAGCCTCTACTTGCTTTCCTTATGAACCTTGAACGACTACGCCGCGAATTTCCCGACTTCGACATAGCCACCCTGCCGCCCCTGCCCGAAGGGTATTTCGATACGTCGAGCTACATCGATGCCGCTCCCTCATTCGAGAACGAAGAGCGCAGCCTGAAAGTGTATGTCGACTACGCCAACTACGCCGACCGCGAATCCGGCAGAAGCCAGCGCTTCTGCGTTTCGCGCTACGACGAGGAAGCTGGCGACTACGAGGACGTCGCCCTGTCGACCAACGATTGGGCCGAAGTCTTGCGCTTTCTGAGCGCCTGAACACTTGCGACGGGGGTGATCGGATTCCACTCCGATTATCGGATGGTCGCCCCCGCGACCTCTTGCGTTGCCGTGGTCTTTCTTGATCAGCTCTTAGGTAGCGAACTGTAGGCTGACACCTTTTCTCGAAGCCCTAACGCTTCAGTTTTGTGAGGCAGGGTTCTTGAGTCGCCGGCGCCCGGACTGCGGGATTCCGATGCTCGCCCCGGTGGGGCTGCGCTTCGGATCCCTCCGCCCGGACACCGGCTCACGGCATCTGCCCATGAACGGTATCCAAAGCCAATGCATTAGGCGACTGCCAGCCGAGGACTCCAGAATCATCCGAAGCGCAGCCCCGCCGGGGCGAGCATCGGAATGACGCAGGGCAGCCTCGGCGGCTAAAGAACCCTGGCTGTAGGAGGCTTCTGGCCGAGAGCCGCCGGATCCGCTGCTGTGCGCCTCTTCTTCATCGGCATATCCATGATCTTTAGTCCTCATGATATGCCTCGCACACTACATCACGGATAGGCCCGGGCGCTTACCATCAACCGCCATAGCATTGCGCGTAAGTAAAGTCGACCAGGCGCTTGTCTGAGGCATCCTGTGGCGTGGACGGCTCTACTTGGAAATGCCCGAACATATCGTCGTTGCAGATCCTCACGTTCTTGCGCTGCGTACCTTCCTGCAATACGCAGGAGCCGCCAAAACTGTGATTACTCCCGGCGACGCCAACCGGTAGGTCAATCAGCCGGCTACAACCGATGATTCGGCCGTTTTGCTTCTGATACGACAACGATTGGTTGAACGATTCAACACGGGAGTTGGGATCACGAATCGACACTACATTAACGCACTCGCCGCTAACGGTTTGGTTGCCCGGCAGCTTGCAGTCCGAGTACACCTCGCCATTGGCAATATGTTCCTCATTACGAGCCAGCATGGCGATGCGGGTTATGTATGTTTGCTGCAGGCAGGCGCTGTCTTGACAAATATCACGAGCGTATTTAATCCAGTTGCGCTGTTCTTTCGCCAACTCTTTCTTGCCATAGGCATCGGTTGCGGCTAGTGCTGTTTCATAGGCCCCATGCAATTTTCCATCCAGCGCGGATGTCTCGGCATCGCTACAGATCAACCTTTCCGTAGCGCTCACGGCCTTGTTGCAATCAAAACTTGCAGCTTGGGAGCCAGTCCATAAAGTTGCAAGGCCCAACGTAAAGAGAAGCTTCATCGCAGGTGCATACAGCATCTTCAGTGCGTAAGCGGGTGGGCGTGTTGAATGCGGCTGGGTCATGATCCTTTCTTCTCAAGTTGTTTGTCGATGATGTCTTGCGTACAGCACAACACATCTCCCTCGTGACACGCCAAATCAGCTTAACCGAGCTAATGCACATCTCTGGTCTTGCAATCTTGTCGCTGTTAAAAAAGGTGTCAGACTACAATTTTGCAGCATCTGGCTAGCGTATTTGTAGTCTGACACCTTTATTCAAGGTAGGGTTCTTGAGCCGCCGGCGCCCGGACTGCGGGATTCCGATGCTCGCCCCGGTGGGGCTGCGCTTCGGATCCCTCCGCCCGGACACCGGCTCACGGCATCTGCCCATGAACGGCATCCAAAGCCAATGCATTAGGCGACTGCCAGCCGAGGACCCCGGAGTCATCCGAAGCGCAGCCCCGCCGGGGCGAGCATCGGAATGACGCAGGGCAGCCTCGGCGTCTAAAGAACCCTGGCTGTAGGAGTCCATTGAAGATGCAAGTTTGCTCAATGGACTTGAAAGGTAACAAATGTGTATAGGCTTGCCCCGCGCTCATCTCGCGTTGCGGCACTGTGCTGCTCGGGGACCCTGATGACTGTCGGCTTCTGGCCGAGAGCCGCCGGATCCGAATGACCTTTCTCGACCCATTGCTGTCAGTCAAATATCTCCATGCCAGCATAGGGATACTCACGGCACTGCTTCAGCTCTTTTATCGCCTAGGGTGAGACACAGCCATAACTGTCCAAGCTCAAGGTAAGCGCCCTTTCTCCATTTTCCGGGCGCAAGGTAAAATCCGCCCCCCATGCGCTATTCCGACTTCGACCAACGCCTCGCCGCTCTCGGCGCCCTGCCCGTCCATCGCGGCCGGCTCCTGCGCGTCTGGCTGCAAGGGCAAGCGCTCGACACCGGCACGCGACGTCGGAGCGCCGAACACTTCCTGCCTCTTGCGCTACGCGACGCCGTCCCCGCCTTGACGGCGGAACTGGACGCCCTTGCCCGCGTCCGCTCCGAACACGCCGGCAACGACGGCTCGCGCTTGCTGGTCGAGCTCGCGGACGGGCAGATGGTGGAAAGCGTCCTGTTGCCGCGCGACGGGCTCTGCGTCTCCACCCAGGTCGGCTGCGCGGTCGGCTGCCGCTTCTGTATGACCGGCAAGAGCGGCCTGATCCGCCAGGTCACGAGCATGGAAATCCTCGCCCAGGTCGTGCTGGCGCGGCGTCAGCGCGCGGTGAAGAAAGTCGTCTTCATGGGCATGGGTGAACCGGCGCATAACCTCGAGAACGTGCTCGAAGCCATCGACCTGCTCGGCACCGAAGGCAATATCGGCCACAAGAATCTGGTGTTCTCCACCGTGGGCGACTTGCGCGTATTCGAGGCCCTGCCGCAGCAACGCGTCAAGCCCGCGCTGGCGTTGTCGCTGCACACAACCAAGGCCGATCTGCGTGTGCACCTTCTGCCACGCGCATCGAAAATTGCGCCTGAGGAACTGATAGAACTGGGCGAGAAATACGCTCGCGACACCGATTATCCAATCCAGTATCAGTGGACGCTGCTCAAGGGCATCAACGACGGCGACGACGAGCTCGATGCGGTCGTGCGTCTGCTGAAGGGCAAGTATGGGGTGCTCAACGTCATTCCCTTCAATAGTCTCGAAGGGGATGATTACCAGCGCCCCGATACCGAGCGCATCCGCGAGATCGTCCGTAATCTGCAAAGCCGTGGCGTGCTGACCAAGGTCAGGAATAGCGCCGGGCAGGATGTGGATGGGGGCTGTGGGCAGTTGCGCGCTCGGGCCGTTGGCGCGGCGCAGGTAGTCGAATTGCGCAGAAAGCGCAGTGCAAAGGCAGAAATAGCCTAGCTCAGGACTATCCGCCGCTGGCGTGGGCAACCTTTTCGAGAAAATTGATCTCGGCCCGCCGCGGACTTCTACGTTGTCGCGTTTGCCGCGAAAGCGGCAATGTGCAGCCAGGCCCCCCATAGCGACAAAAAAATAAAGAACGTGGTCCTTGCGACGCTCCATTTGCGTGCGTTCGCGCGCGAGCCCCGGGTGGCGAAGCCGCCGGCTTGGAACGAGCCCCCGCACCCGTCCGATGGCCGGGTTGCCGAATTGATTAGCTGTCTATGTATAATGCGATCAATTCTCATTTGATTCGTTTGCTTCCACATTCCGTCCTCATGCCAGCCCAGGATCTACCTATAACCGATGATTTGGCGGGACTGTATGTCGAGCACGGCAAGTGGCTTCAGGGATGGCTGCGCAAGCGCGTCGGCGACACTTTCGCGGCAGCCGACCTGGCGCAGGACACTTTTCTAAGCCTGCTGGACCGCAAGACCGCGGCTATCGAGATCCGGGAGCCGCGTCCGTTTCTGGCGACGGTTGCCCGGCGGCTCCTCGCACACCGCCACCGCCGGCAGTTGCTTGAAACCGCTTATCTCGAGGCTCTCGCCTGCCTGCCGGAAGAAGTCGCTCCCTCGCCGGAAGCACAGTTGATGGCCGTCGAGAGCCTGCAGCAGATCGACCGCGTGCTCGATGGCCTGCCTCCCAAGGTTCGAGAAGCCTTTCTGTTGGCGCACCTGGTCGAACTGAGCTACGCCGAAATCGCCGAACGGTTGGGGACTTCGACCAGTTCAGTCAAGCAGTATCTGACCAGGGCCAACCGCGAATGCATGTTCGCGCTGGCGACCTGAATTCATGGCCTCTCATAGAGACACGCTAACCCTGCCTGGCGGCCGCGTCATCAGCCGGGCTACTGCGAACGCTGCGGCGGACTGGCTCACGCTGCTGATGTCCGGGGAGGCTGGCGATGAACAGCAACGCCAATGGCGCCAATGGCGCCAGGCACATGTCGATCATGAGGCCGCTTGGCAACATGTCGAATCTGTCACGGGCCGGATGAAATCACTGGAGCGTGCTCCGGCTTACGCGGCCCTGTCGTCGTACGCCACGACCGATCAGCCCTCCTCCGCCGCCCGCCGGCGGGTCACCCGAATGCTTCTGTGGGGGGGAATGGCCACCAGCGCCGGGTTGCTCGCTTCGCGCACTGACACCTGGCAGGCCCGCACGGCCGACTACCGCAGCAACACGGGTGAGCAACGCGAAGTCACGCTGGACGACGGCACCCGGCTGACGCTGAACACGGATAGCGCGGCAAATGTGCGCTTTGATGCGGACCAGCGCCGAATCTTGCTGATGGCGGGCGAGATCATGGTTGCGACTCGACACGGGCCGGGGATGGCCGATCCGCGGCCACTTTCGGTAGTGACCGCCGAGGGCAGCATCCGTTCGCTGGGTACACGATTCACTGTACGGCAGCGCGCTGGACAGACCAGTGTGGCGGTTCTGGAAAGCGCCGTGGAAGTCTCTCCCCGCGCCGGCTCCGGCGCGAGTGTGCTGCACGCCGGCCAGCAGACCCAGTTCAGCCGCGATGCTGTTGGGGCGCCGCGCGCGATCAATGAGCAGGCGGATGCATGGGCGCGGGGTCAGTTGGTGGCGGACGAGCAGCGGCTGGGCGACTTCGCTGCCGAACTGGATCGCTATCGGCGGGGCGTACTGCGCGTCGATCCGCAAATCGCGAATCTGCGGCTTTCGGGTGTCTTTCCATTGGCGGACACGGACAGGATCCTGGCTACGCTGCCCAGCGTGCTGCCGGTACGCGTGCAATGGCGCACCCGTTACTGGGCGACGATCGTACCGGCCGATTGAGGCCCGAAAAAAATTTTTCGAATTGACTGCCCGATTGGCATGTTCGCGGCACCTACCTAGGAAGGACCGGGATTTTCGGAGGTCCAATCCAGAGGAAGAACATGCCGAACCTGCACCGCGCCCACGATTCGGAGCGCCCTTACCCATCGTCTACTGCGCTTGCCGCCCTGACGCTGACCGCCGCCCTCGCGGCCGGCGTTCCGGCCGCCGTGCTGGCGCAAGGCGCCGCGCTTCCCGCAGCAGGGACCGCCGCGGTCGAATTCAGGATTGCCGCCGGGCCGCTGGCGCCCGCTTTGCGTCAGTTGGCCAGCACGGCCAACATCATGTTGACCTTTACCGCCGAGCAAACCCAGGGCAAGCGCACGGCCGGCGTGAGCGGCCGCCATCCCGCCGCGGGCGCGCTGAGCCTTCTGCTTGCCGGCAGCGGCCTGCGGGCCGTGCAACTGGACAATGGCGCGTACGTGCTGCAAGTCGACGAGACGCTCTCGTCCGCTGCGTCCGACGCCGCCACGCTGCCCATGGTTACAGTAACCGGAACATCGGTAGCGGACGGCACTACCGAGGGCACGGACTCGTACACCACCAGCAGCATGGCCACGGCCACCCGGCTCAACCTGTCCATGCGCGAGACACCGCAGTCGGTCACCGTCATTACCAACGAACGCATCAAGGATCAGAACCTGCAGACGATCAACGATGTGGTGCAGGCTGCCCCCGGTCTGACGTACCGGCGCTTCGGCCCGGAGCGCGCCTCCTTTTATGCGCGCGGCATGTATGTGGACAACATCATGTTCGACGGTCTGCCCGTGAGCCTGGACAGCTCCAACCTGTCGCAGGACCTGCTGTCCACCGACATGGCTATTTATGACCGCGTGGAGATCGTGCGTGGCGCCACCGGGCTGGTGCAGGGTGCAGGGAATCCGTCGGCTGCGATCAATCTGGTGCGCAAGCGGCCGACCGATGTGCCGCAGGTATCCGCCGACGTGAGCGCCGGCAGTTGGGACCACTATAGAGCCCAGCTGGACGCCTCTGGTCCGCTATCGGAGGACGGCAGTCTACGCGGCCGCGCCGTGATCGCCACTCAGGACTACGGAAGCTACAAGCGTGGCGAAAACAGCAGCGGCCAGACGTTTTACGGGATCCTGGAAAAGGACTTGACTGCGTCCACCACGCTCACGCTCAGCGCGTTGCACCAAGAGAACAGGTTGCATGGCAATGGCTTTACCGGCTTGCCCGTGGCCCGCGACGGTAGCGATCTGGATCTGCCTCGATCCACCTCGTATGCCAATGACTGGGAACATTGGAACAAGAACACCACTTCGGCGTTCGTGGGACTCGACCACCGATTCGAAAATGGCTGGCGTACGCATCTCTCGGCCTACTACGCGCAGGCCGAGCTCGACATGCTGGGCCATTACCTCAATTACAACTTCAGCACCGCAAAATACCGCCAACTAGGCGCGCGCAACGCCCATACGGAAAAGCAGAGCAGCGTGGACCTGTATGCCAACGGTCCCTTTCAATTGCTTGGCCGCACGCATGAACTGGTACTGGGCGCCAGCTACCGCAACATCGATTTCGACGGCAACAGCCGTCAAGGCGTGGTTCTCTACGACAACCTCGATCTCTACGACTTCGATCCGAGTGCCGTCGCCAATCCCAACATCCCGCTGCGCGACTGGATGGACGCCGACATCACCCAGCAAAGCTTATACGCCACGACCCGCCTGAACCTGGCCGACCGGCTGAAACTGATACTGGGCGGACGGTTGGACTGGTTCGACTACAACGACACCGTCAACACGTATCCCAGCTTTACCTCCAATACGCCATCCGTCAGCGCGCATAACCGATACCGCATCAATAACCAACTGACAAAGTACGCCGGCATCGTCTACGACTTGAACGACCAGCACTCCGTCTACGCCAGCTACACGGACATCTTCAAGCCTCAGAATTACATGGACGCCAGCAACAATCTGCTGGATCCGGTGATCGGTCAAAACTATGAAATCGGTATCAAAGGCGAATACTTCAATGGCGCGCTGAATGCCTCGGCAGCATTGTTCCGCATGGACCAGAAAAACCGCGCCTTCCGCAGCACCGATCAGACCCAATGCGCCGGTTACCCGACTGTCGCCTGCTATTCGGCCGCCGGCGAAGTACGCAGCCAGGGCGTGGAATTCGAATTGCAGGGCGCCATCACCCCCAACTGGCAAGTGAGCCTGGGCTACACGGTGGCCATCGCGCGTTATCGCAAGGATGCGAACCCCGACAATGTGGGCGAGCTGTTCGACACCGACACGCCGCGACACCTGTTCAAGCTGTCGACCATGTACCGGCTGTCTGGCGCTTTGCAAGGCTGGCGCATCGGCGGCTCGGTCTACCGCCAGGGCTCCATCTACAACCAGGGCACCACGAGCGGCGTTCCCTTCCGTATCAGCCAGGACGCCTACACCCTGGCCGACCTGGTAGTGGGCTGGCAGGCGACGCCGAAGCTGGATGTACAGCTCAACATCAATAATGTCTTTGACAAGAAGTACTACAACGCGCTGTCCGGCAATGTGGGCTTTCCGAGCAATGTCTATGGCGAGCCGCGCAGTGTGACGCTGTCGGCACGCTACCAATTCTGATGCGCGGCGGCATGCGTGGCGCGATGGTGGTGCTGCATCGCTGGTGCGGCCTGTTCATCGCGGGTTTCCTGTTCGTCGCCGGCTTGACCGGCGCGCTGATCGCATGGAATCACGAACTCGACGAGTGGGCTAACCCCAACCTGTACGTGGCCGCCTCCGGTGCGGCAGCCAGTGCGCTTGCTCCCTTGGAGTTGGCGCGCCGGGTCGAGGCGGCTGACCCGCGCCTGCGCGTCAGCTTTGTCCCGCTGACGCTGGAGCCTGGCCACACTGCGATGCTGGGTGTCGCCGCGCGCATCGATCCCGCTACCGCAGCGCCCTACGTCCTCGGCTTCAATCAACTGGCCGTGGATCCTGCCACCGGCCAGGTCCAGGGGCAGCGGCAGTGGGGCCAGATATCGCTGTCGCGCGAGAACTTGCTGCCCTTTCTTTACAAGCTGCACTACACCCTGCACATCCCCAAAGGCTGGGGAATCGAATTCGGGGTGTGGCTGATGGGGGTGGTGTCGGCGGTCTGGATCATCGACAGTTTCCTGGCACTCTGTATCTCATTTCCCAATGTGCGCAGTTGGCGCAAGTCGCTGAGCTTCCGGCTGCGCCAGGGCGGCGTCAAACTCAATTTCGACGTGCATCGCTCGGGTGGCGTATGGGTATGGGGTCTGCTGCTGATGCTGGCCGTGACCTCGGTGTCGCTGAACCTGGGAACGCAAGTGATGCAGCCGCTCGTGTCGGTTTTCTCGCCGATCACGCCCTCGCCATTTCAGTCACGCCAGGGCAGTCGCGAGCGGGAACTGACCGACCCGCTGTTGCGTCGAGAGCAGGCTATCGCCGTAGCCGAGGCCGAAGGCAGCCGTCGAGGCTGGACTGCCCCCGCCGGGTCTCTTTTCTATGCGCAGCGCTTCGGCATTTATGGCGTGACGTTCTACACGCCGGAAGACGACCGGGATGAGAACGGCATGGGGAACAACGTGCTTTACCTGGACGGCGACACCGGTACGATCGTCGGCGAAAGAGTGCCGGGCCAAGGCACCTGGGGCGATGTGTTCATGCAGGCGCAATTGCCGCTGCACTCCGGCCGGCTGCTGGGCATGCCGGGGCGCGTGTTGATTTCGTTCATGGGGATTTTTGTTGCGACGCTGAGCGTGACTGGATTGGTGATCTGGGTGCGCAAACGGCGGGCACGGACAGGAAGGCCCGTCTAGCCTTGGTCGTTTCGCACATTAAGCAAAGCAAGCGCTTGGCAATTAGCGTCCGCCCTTCTTAATCATCGCCTCCCCCCGCCGCATTCCTGGCCTCGGCCAACGCCACCGTCAAATGCATCACCTTCTTCTTAAGCTGATCCCTCTCATCCGTCAGCCGAGTCAGCAATTCGCGTAACCGCGCCACCTCGGCCGGCAAATCCGCAATATTCTCGATAGGAATATCCGGCACAGCCTCCCGAGGCGGCGGGGCCTTGGCCTGGCGGACTTCGCGGGCTGCCTGCTGCAACTCCTTCCTGCCGCCAGCCACGGCCGCAGCCTGTCGCTCCGGCGGCAACGTCGCGACCGCCGCCGCAGCGTTAATCGAGATAGCCCCATCCTTCACCGCCCGCACCAGTTCCGGCGCCGCAGCCTTCTGTATCTTCTCGATCTGCCCCAAGGTATTGCTGCTGATACGCGCAGCCCGAGCCAGAGCCTGGCGGCTCAGCGCCTGCGACACGACTGCGGCCGGCAGCGGCGGCGGTTCGCCGGAGTCTTCGTCCCAGGGCGGATCGTCGGGCGCGGGCGCAGCCGCGGTGCGCGCCTGCAGGATTTCCTTCTTGCGCAGCGCCAGCACCCCACGCTGGAAATCCGACACGCTGCGCCGGCCCAGGTGGTTTTCGATCATCCAGAGGTGCACATCCTCGATGGATTTGAACGAGGTGTTCTGGCGGGTTTCGAAGGGGATGCCGTGCTTCATGCACAGGGCATGGCGGTTGTGGCCGTCGACCAGCAGATCGCCCCATAGCACCAGGGCGTCGCGGCAGCCTTCGGCGAGCAGGCTGCGTTCCAGCGCCTCGCGCTCGTCGTCGGTCAAGGGGTCTATGTAGGCGCGCAGGCCCTCGTCTATCCTGATTTCCATGGTGTCCAAATACGGTTACGCCCAGCCTGATACCTATACGAAGCCCTGGCATCTGTCCTAAGCCAGCCCCTGCCCCCGCAGCACGTCCTGGATCGCCGCCAGGCGCGCCACCGGATCGGTCATGGCGAGCAAGGCGGCCTTGTCGTCGGGCGGCAGCGGCAGCAGTTCGCACCAGCGGTCGGCGACCCAGCCGCTGTCATCCAGCCGGAACGGCGGGCCCAGGGGCATTCTTTCGGGGGACACGCCATCTTGCTGCCAATGGGCCACCAGGCGTCCCAGCGCGTCGGCGCTGGGCTGCATGGCGGCCGGCACGGACGCGGGCGGGTCGTCGGGGATGGGCTCGGCCTGGCCCATCCAAAGGCCGTATTTTGCCACCTCGCTGGAAAGCAGCCGGAAGCGGCTGGTGCCGACGCAGCGCAGTTCCAGCAGGGCCGGCATGGGCGCGTCCCAGTCTGCGATGCGCGCCATGGTGCCGACGGGGGCCAGGGTCTCCGTGCCTTCGGGGGTGCGGACCTCCTGGCCCGACAACAGGCCGACCACGCCGAATTCGCTGCCGTCCGCGATGCAGCGGCGGATCATGTCCAGGTAGCGCACCTCGAAGATGCGCAGGTGCAGCACGCCTGCGGGGAACAGCGCGTTGGATAGCGGAAACAGCGGGATCAGAGACATGGCGGCCTCCTATTTCACGATGAATGCCTCGTCGACGGGCACCTGCATGGCGGTGACCATGGCATTGGTCTGCGCGGCCATGCCTATTACGCCCAGCAGTTCGGCATGCTGGCCGTCGGTCATGCCCTTGGCGCGGGCGGCGGCGGTGTGGGAATGGATGCAGTAGGTGCAGCCGTTGGCGGTGGACACGGCGATGTAGATCATTTCGCGCATCAGGGGAGAGAGTTCGCCGTCCGCCATCATGACCTGCTTGAGCTGGCCCCAGACCCGCTCCAGCTGCGGCGGATCGTTAGCCAGGGCGCGCCAGAAGTTATTGACGAAATCCGACTTGCGCGTGGCGCGGATGTCTTCGAACACGGCCCAGGCCTGCGGGTTTTTGCGGACGTCGTCGTCGGACAGCAGTTTTACGGTGCTCATGCGGCGCTTCCCTGAAAACTCGTTCAATTCGATGAAAAGACATGTCACGCGCTAGCCATATCGCGCGGCGCGCGCTTGCCCTATGATGTAGCGCGGTTCGCGGCGCTCAGACGCTGCGGCCGTCGTACGGGATGCGGGGCCAGGCGTTCAGATCCACGTTTTCCAGGCAGCGCACGTTTATCGCTGCTGTCTCTTCGCCCTTGGCGCCCACGCCGAAGCCGAATGGCGCGCAGCCGCAATTGGCGCAGAAGTGGTGTGAAATCACGTGCTTGTTGAACCGGTAGGTCGACATGGCGCTGGCGGGCGTGGCAAGGCGCACGCTGGCGCGGGGCACGAACCACAGCAGATAGCCTTTGCGGCTGCAGTGCGAGCAATTGCATTCCAGTACCTGGGACGGTTCGCCATCGACTTCGAACGCGATCTGTCCGCAATGGCAGCTTCCTTTCAGCATGGCCGGGCTCCTTTGTACGTGGGGTCAGGCTTCCATCATAGAGCGGCGCCGCCCTCCTGGCACCGTCCGTTCGTCACCCTGGAGACATCATGCCCCAACTATCCGCCTACCTCAGCTTTGACGGCAATTGCGCCGAGGCCATGCACTTCTACGAGCGCGTGCTGGGCGGGCGGATGGAGGCCATGATCCGCTATGCGGACGCCCCGCCCGACGCCGCCATGCCGGTCTTGTCGGACGAAGACGCCGGCCGTATCATGCACGCCCGCCTGGGCCTGGACGAGCAGACCCTGATGGGCAGCGACGCGACCGCCGGGCATCCCTATCCCGGCAAGCAAGGCGTGGCGCTGTCGCTGGCCTATCCCACGGTCTCGGACGCGCAACGCGTCTTCGACCTGCTGGCCGACGGCGGCAGCATCACCATGCCCTTGCAGAAGACCTTCTGGGCCGAGGCCCATGGCTCGCTGATAGACCGCTACGGCACGCGCTGGATGGTCAGTGGCGGGCGCGTTTCCCACTAGAAAAGCAACGCGGCGGATCGAACCGCCATCCACGGAGCAACAACTGATGACGCATGGAATACATGGCAAGCAACGCTGGTGGGCGCTGATGGTGCTTTGCCTGGGCGTGTTGATGATCGTGCTGGACACCACCATCGTGAACGTCGCCCTGCCCTCCATCCGCGAAGACCTGCATTTCACCGAGACCTCGCTGGTGTGGGTGGTGAACGCCTACATGCTGACCTTCGGCGGCTTCCTGCTGCTGGGCGGACGGCTGGGCGACCTGCTGGGGCACCGCCGCATGTTCCTGGCGGGCCTGGTGGTCTTCACGATTGCCTCGCTGGCCTGTGGCCTGGCGCAGAACCAGGCCCTGCTGATCGGCGCGCGCGCGGCGCAGGGGCTGGGCGGCGCGGTGGTGTCGGCGGTGTCGCTGTCGCTCATCATGAACCTGTTCACCGAAACCGGGGAACGGGCGCGCGCCATGGGCGTGTATGGCTTTGTCTGCGCGGGCGGAGGCAGCATCGGCGTGCTGCTGGGCGGGCTGCTGACCAGCGCGCTGTCCTGGCACTGGATCTTCCTGGTGAACCTGCCCATCGGCGTGGTGGTCTATGCGCTGTGCCTGCGGCTGATTCCGGCCGCACCGCCTGCCGCCGCCGGCGCCCGGCTGGACGTGGCCGGCGCGCTGAGCGTCACCGCCTCGCTGATGCTGGCGGTGTATGCGGTGGTCAACGGCAACGAGGCCGGCTGGACCTCGACGCAATCGTTGACCCTGTTGGGCGCGGCAGCCGCGCTGATGGCGCTGTTCCTGACGATCGAAGCGCGGGTGGAATCCCCGCTGATGCCGCTGGGGCTGTTCCGCCTGCGCAACGTGGCCACGGCCAACGTCGTCGGCGTGCTGTGGGCCGCGGCCATGTTCGCGTGGTTCTTCGTGTCGGCGCTGTACATGCAGCTGGTGCTGGGCTACAGCCCCATGGAGGTCGGCCTGGCCTTTCTGCCGGCCAATCTCATCATGGCGGCGTTCTCGCTGGGGCTGTCGGCCAAGCTGGTGATGCGCTTTGGTATCCGCGGGCCGTTGGCCACGGGTTTGTTCATTGCCGCGCTGGGGCTGGCCTTGTTCGCGCGCGCGCCGGCGGACGGCAGCTTCGCCGTCGATGTCCTGCCAGCCATGCTGCTGCTGGGCCTGGGCGCGGGCGTGGCCTTCAACCCGATGCTGCTGGCCGCGATGAGCGATGTGGAGCCCAGCCAGTCCGGCCTGGCGTCCGGCGTAGTCAACACAGCTTTCATGATGGGCGGCGCGCTAGGTCTGGCGGTGCTGGCCAGCCTGGCCGCAGCGCGTACCGCGGGGTTGGCAGCGGCTGGCGCGGCGCCGACCCTGGCGCTGAATGGCGGCTATCAGCTGACCTTCCTGGCGGGCGCCCTGATTGCAGGGCTGGCCGCTACGCTCAGCGCGCTGCTGGTGCGCACACGTAACCACGAACTGTCGGTCCAGGCCGGTTCGTCGCACTGACGCGGGATAGTCGCGGCGCGCGGGCGGCAGGCGCTGTCCTGTCCGCCCGCGCCGCCATTGCCGCTACTTGCGCGGCATCCAGTTCTCAGCCAGCTTCACGAAGGCGCTCGCGCCGATCGGCAGCAATGCGTCGTTGAAGTCATAGCTGGTGTTGTGGACCAGGCACGGGCCTTCGCCGTGGCCGGGTTCACGGTGGTCGCCTTCGCCGTTGCCGATGAAGCAATAGCTGCCGGGCACCTCTTCCAGCATGAAGGAAAAGTCCTCGGCCGCCATGATGGGCGCCTGCACCAGCACGCGTTGCTGCCCTACCACCTGGGTCAGCGCGTTGCGCATGAAGGCGGTCTCGGCTTCGTGGTTGATGGTCGAGGGATAGTGCCGCGTGAAGACAAATTCGCATTGCGCGCCGAACATGCCGGCCACGTGCTGCGCGATCTCGCCCATGCGGCGCTCGATCAGGTCCAGGGTTTCGCGGGTATAGGCGCGCACCGTGCCGCGCAGTTCGCAGGTGTCGGGGATGACGTTGACCACGCCGCCCGCCTGCACCGTCGTCACCGAGATGACCGCCGTCTCCAGCGGCTTCTTGTTGCGGCTGATGATGGTCTGGAAGGCCTCGATCATCTGCGCCGCCGCAGGAATGGGATCGATGGACAGGTGCGGCATGGCCGCGTGGCCGCCCTTGCCGCGCACGGTCACGTGGAATTCGCTGTTGGACGCCAGCACCGGCCCCGCGGACGAGGCGAAGCAGCCCACCGGAATGCCGGGCATGTTGTGCATGCCGAAGACCGCTTCCATGGGGAATTTCTCGAACAGGCCGTCGCGCATCATCTCGCGCGCGCCGCCGCCGCGCTCTTCGGCGGGCTGGAAGATCAGGTACACGGTCCCATCGAAGTTGCGATGGTGCGCCAGATGCTGGGCCGCGCCCAGCAGCATGGCGGTATGGCCGTCATGGCCGCAGGCGTGCATCACGCCGGGATGCTTGCTGGCGTGGCTGAACTGGTTGACCTCGTGCATGGGCAACGCGTCCATGTCGGCGCGCAGGCCCAGCGTACGCCCGGAGTCGCCATTGCGGATCACGCCCACCAGCCCGGTCTTGCCGAAGCCGCGATGCACCGGGATGCCCCAGCTTTCCAGCAGCTGGGCCACCAGGTCGGAAGTGCGGTTCTCTTCGAACGCCAGCTCCGGATGCGCATGGATGTCCCTGCGGATGTCGCGGATGGACGGGGAGTTTTCAACAATCTCTTCGATCAGGTTCATAAGCTGCTGCGGGCCCCGCAAGCGGAGCCCCGAATACCAGGGTTGGAAGTAGGAAGTTCAATCGGGCTTGATGCCCAGCTTGCGCAGCACGGGACCGGAAGTGTCCCGCTCGGTTGCGACGCGCTGGGCGAAGGCCGCCGCCGCCAGATGGTACGGCAAGGAGCCGTGGCTGGCGTACATCTGCTTGAGCGCGCCGTCCTGCTGCGCGCGGCCGATTTCTTCGTTGAGCCGCTGCACGATGCCGTCCGGCGTGCCGGCGCGCGCGGCCACGCCCAGCCACACCGCGCCCTCGAAGCCGCGGAAGTTGCTGGCGGCCAGCGTGGGCGTCTTGCCGAAGGCAGCGTCGGGCACGGTCTCGCTCATTGCCAGCGCGCGCAGGCGGCCGTCCTTGACCATGGGCTCGACCAGCGCGGTGCCGGCGAAATAGATTTCGGTATCGCCCGCCAGCACCGAATTCAGCGCGGCAGTGCCGGTTTTGAATGGGACGTGCAGGATGTCCACGCCTGCCTGTTCACGCAGCATTTCGAACAGCACGTGGGGCGGGCTGCCGTTGCCCGAGGACGCGTAGTTCAGGCGGCCAGGCTTCTGGCGCGCCAGCGCCAGCAGTTGATCCAGGGATTTGGCCTCCAATTTGTCGTTGACGGTCAATGCCATGGGGATGACCGCCAGCGGGCTGACCGGCTGCAGGTCGCGCGCCGGATCGTAGGTCAGGGCCGGAAAAATGTAGGGGTTCCACACCAGGTGCGCGTTGGTGACCAGGGCCAGCGTGTGGCCGTCGGCCGGCGCGGACTTGAGCTGCTGCATGGCCAGCATGCCGCCGGCGCCGGGTTTGTTTTCGACCACGACGGGCTGGCCCAGGGCGCGGTGCAGGCGTTCGGCCAAGGGCCGCGCGAACAGGTCCGGCAGGCTGCCAGGACCGCCATTGACCAGCAGGGTCACCGGCCGCGACGGCCAGGTTTCCGCGCTGGCTGCAGGGCCGGCAACCAGTGCGGCTACCGTCGCCACGCAGGCCGCAACATGACGCAGAACCGGGCGCAACAAGGGCCGCCGGGCGGATGTTTCGGGCAGGTTGCGGGTGCGTGGGCCGGTGCGCCGGACGTCGTGTAGCCGTATCACTGTGCTTGTCTCCTGGGTGCGCCAGCCGCCGGCTGATTACCGGTCGTAGTCTCGACGCTTTTTTCTACGATAAGCAGCATAAATCTCGGCGTCAATAATTTTTATCGAGATTTTTTAAAGCCAGTGATAAAGTAGCTCCCATGTCAGACGGCGCCACCCTCCCCCCGCT
>NZ_CADIJY010000003.1 GCF_902859735.1 Achromobacter aegrifaciens
CCGCGCTCCGGCGCCGGCCCAGGCGCCGCAGCCCGCCGCCGCGCCCGCGCAGGCGCCTGCGCACCAAGGCCCTGTGGAAGTGATGCAGACTCGTGCGCGCCACATCCTGATCAAGACCTCCACCGTCATGAGCGACGAAATGGCGCGTCAGCGCCTGGAGCAGGTGCGCCAGCGCCTGGTGAGCGGCGGCGCCAAGTTCGAGGACATGGCGCGCCAGTATTCGCAGGACGCGACCGCCCCGCAAGGCGGCGAACTGGGTTGGTTGAACCCGGGCGAAACCGTGCCGCCGTTCGAGGCCGCCATGAACGCCCTGAAGCCGGGTGAAATCAGCCAACCGGTGCAATCGCCCTTCGGCTGGCACCTGATCGAAGTGGAAGAGCGCCGCCAGCACGACGCCACCGACGATATGGCTCGCATGAAGGCCCGTCAGACCTTGTTCGAACGCCGCGCCCAGCCGGCTTTCGAGGATTGGCTGGAGCAGCTGCGCGCCCAGGCGTACATCGACAATCGTCTGGAAAAGCAGCAGAAGATCCAGCAGAACAACCGCTAAACGCATTACAGGCTTTACATGTCCCAGCACCAGGCGCGCAAGCGCTTTGGCCAGAACTTCCTGACCGACGAGAGCGTGGTCGAGTCCATCGTCCGGGCGGTTTCGCCCGCCCGCGACGATACCGTGGTCGAGATCGGCCCGGGCTTGTCCGCGCTTACCCGGCCGTTGCTCGAACGCCTGGATCACCTGACGGCGGTCGAGATCGACCGCGACCTGGCGGCGCGCCTGCGCAAGCAGTTCGACGCCAGCCGCCTGACCGTGGTCGAGGCCGATGCCTTGACGGTGGATTTTTCCCAGTTCGGGCCTGCGCTGCGCGTGGTGGGGAACCTGCCCTACAACATCTCCAGCCCGTTGCTGTTCCATCTGATGACCTGGGCCGATCACGTCCGCGACCAGCATTTCATGCTTCAGCGGGAAGTGATCGACCGCATGGTCGCGCAGCCCGGTTCAGGCGACTTCAGCCGCCTGTCGGTGATGCTGCAGTCGCGCTACCGCATGCACAAGCTGTTCGACGTGCCGCCGGAAGCCTTTGACCCGCCGCCCAAGGTGGTGTCGGCGATCGTGCGCATGGTGCCCTTGCCGGCGGACCGTCTGCGTCCGGTCAGCGAGCGGGCCTTCGAAACCGTGGTGGCGCGGGCATTCTCACAGCGCCGCAAGATGCTGCGCCGGGTGCTGGCGGACTGGGCGCAGCAAGTGCCCTGGGAAGCGCTGGACATCGCGCCCACGGCGCGCGCCGAGGATATTTCGGTGGACCGGTACATCCGTCTGGCGGATGCGCTCGTGGCGGCCGGAGTGCTGCAGGCCGAGTGAGGCTGGATCCGCAAAATGAAGAAGCCCGCGCAAGCGGGCTTCTTCATTTGGGTTTCTACAACATGCGCTTCTGCGCGGTCATCCAGAGCTGCATGACGTCGCGGGCGCGGTCGGCCAGCAGTTTTTCGGCGTCCGTGAGCGCCTGCTGCAGCGTGATGGGGCCGGGCGCCAGGCTGAACGCGGCGCTGATGCCGCAGGCGTGCAGCGCTTCGTAGCCTTCGCCCAGCGAGCCGGCCAGCGCCACTACGGGCACGCCCGCGCGCTGCGCGATCTTCGCCACGCCGGCCGGAGTCTTGCCCCGCAGGGTCTGCGCGTCCATGCGGCCTTCGCCCGTGAACACCAGGGTTGCGCCTTCGACCGCCTGGGCCAGGCCGCCCAGTTCGGCCACGATCTCCACGCCGGGCCGGAAACTGGCACCCAGGAACGCCTTGGCGGCGAATCCCAGGCCGCCCGCCGCGCCCGCGCCTGGGTGGTCGCGATGGTCGGAGCCCAGGTGCTTGGCGCACACATCGGCGAAATTCGTCAGCATCTGATCCAGGATCAGCACCTGTTCAGGCGTCGCGCCCTTTTGCGGGCCGAACACATGCGAGGCGCCCTGTGGGCCGCACAAAGGGTTGTCCACATCCGAGGCGATGTCGATGCGGATCTGGGCCAGGCGCGGATCCAGGCCGTGGGTATCGATGCTGGCCAGCTTGCCGAGCGCGCCGCCGCCGGGCGGCAGGCTGCGGCCGTCAGCGTCCAGCAGGCGCACGCCCAGCGCAGTCAGCATGCCGGCGCCCGCGTCGTTGGTGGCCGATCCGCCCAGGCCCAGGATGATGCGCTTGGCGCCTGCGTTCAAGGCTGCCAGCATCAGTTCGCCCACGCCGTGGCTGCTGGCGCGCATCGGATCGCGCTTGGCAGGGGCGATGAGTTCCAGGCCCGCCGCCGCGGCCATCTCGATCACCGCCGTGCCGTCCTCGAGCAAGCCCCAGACGGCGTCGACCTTGTAGCCCAACGCATCGTTCACCGTCTGTTGGCGTTCCTTGCCGCCGGTTGCCGCGAGCACGGCTTCGACCGTGCCTTCGCCGCCGTCGGCCATCGGAATGCATACCGTGTGAGCGCCGGGAACAGCGGCCTTCACGCCGCGTGCAATGGCTGCCGCGGCATCGGGGGCGGACACGCTTTCTTTGAAAGAGTCGGGGGCGATGACGATTTTCACGGGTTCAGTCGAGCTCGTTTTTCGGTTGAGGTGATGCCCATGATACCTGCGCGGGCGCGGCCGGCGTACCATAGCGTTTTTGTTGTTTTAGCGAGAGTGGATCGTCATGCCCGTATTGCGCCGCACCAAAATTGTCGCCACCCTGGGACCTTCGACTTCGACGCCTGAACGCATAGAAGCGCTGATCCGCGCGGGTCTGGACGTGGCCCGCCTGAACTTCTCGCACGGCAGCGCGGACGACCATCGCGAGCGCGCCCGCATGGTGCGCGAGATCGCCGCCAAGCAGGGCCGCTTCGTCGCCATCATGGGCGACCTGCAAGGCCCCAAGATCCGCATTGCACGCTTCAAGGACAAGCTGGTCCAACTGCAGATCGGACAGCCGTTCACGCTGTCGCGCGTGCATCCCAAGGAAGAGGGCACGGCCAGCATCGTCGGCATCGATTACCCCGAACTGGTGCAGGACTGCCGCGTCGGCGACGAGCTGCTGCTGGATGACGGCCGCGTGGTGCTGGTGGTGGACAGCGTCGAAGGCGACGAGGTCCACACCACCGTCACCGTGGGCGGTCCGCTGTCGAACAACAAGGGCATCAACCGCCGCGGCGGCGGCCTGTCCGCGCCCAGCCTGACCGACAAGGACCGCGTCGACATCAAGCTGGCCGCCGAGATGGAACTGGACTACGTGGCCGTGTCGTTCCCGCGCTATGGCAGCGATATCGACGAGGCGCGCACGCTGCTGGCGGCCGCCGGCAGCCAGGCGTGGATCATCGCCAAGATCGAACGCGCCGAAGCCGTGGCCGACGACGAGGCGCTGGACGCGCTGATCCGCGCCAGCGACGGCGTGATGGTGGCGCGCGGCGACCTCGGCGTGGAGGTGGGCGATGCCGAACTCGTCGGCATCCAGAAGCGCATCATCCAGCACGCCCGCACGCTGAACAAGGTCGTCATCACCGCGACGCAGATGATGGAGTCGATGATCTCCAGCCCCATGCCCACGCGCGCCGAAGTGTCCGACGTGGCCAACGCGGTGCTGGACTACACCGACGCCGTCATGCTGTCGGCGGAAAGCGCATCGGGCCAGTATCCCGTGGAAACCGTGCAGGCCATGGCCCGCGTCTGCCTGGGCGCGGAAAAGCACCCGACCTCGACCAAGTCGCATCACCGCCTGGGCGAGACCTTCACCCGTTGCGACGAGACCATCGCGCTGGCGGCCATGTACGCGGCCAACCATTTCCCCGGCGTCAAGGCCATCATTTCGCTGACCGAAAGCGGTCACACGCCGCTGATCATGTCGCGCATCCGCTCGGGCGTGCCTATCTACTGCTACAGCCCGCACAGCATCACGCAAAACCGTGTGGCCATGTTCCGCGGCGTCTACACGATTCCGTTCGCGCCGTCGGACTACGAGCCTGCCGACCTGAGCAACGCCGCCATCGATGAACTGCGCAAGCGCAACCTGGTGCAGACCGGAGACTGGGTGATCCTGACCAAGGGCGACTTCTACCGCGACAGCGGTGGCACCAACGGCATGAAGATCCTGCTGGTGGATTGATACGGCGGGGCAGGAGCGCCGCCCGGGCGCTCCTTGCCGCCGCGCGGCGGGTTTCAGCCGAAGAACCAGTAGCACACGCCGATGGCCGCCAGCACGCCGGCCAGGTCGGCAATCAGGGCGCAGCCCACCGCGTGGCGCGCCCGCAATATGCCCACCGATCCGAAGTACACCGCCAGCACGTAAAAGGTGGTCTCGGTGCTGCCCTGGACCACCGCGGCCAGTAGCGCGGGGAAGCTGTCCACGCCGAAATGCGTCATGGTTTCCAGCATCATGGCGCGCGCCGCGCTGCCCGAGAATGGCTTGACCAGCGCGGTAGGCAGGGCATCCACGAAGCGCGTGTCCCATCCCGCTTGCACCGCCAGCCAGCGGATGCCGTCCAGCAGGAAATCCAGCGCGCCCGATGCGCGCAGCACGCCCACCGCGCAGAGCATCGCGACCAGATAGGGCAGCAGGCTCTTGGCGATGTCGAAGCCTTCCTTGGCGCCTTCGATGAAGGCCTCGTAGACCGGCACCTTCTTCCAGGCGCCCGCCACCAGGAAGGCGATCAGGATGCCGAACAGGACCAGATTGCCCAGCAGCGACGACAGCGAGGCGATGGCCGCCGCCGACATGCTGGCCAGCAGCGCCATGAATCCGCCCATGAGCAGCGCCGTGCCGCCCAGCCACAGCATCACGACCGGATCGATCAGGCGCAGGCGCTGGCAGGCCGCCACGGCCAGGAAACCTGCCAGGGTCGATGCGCTGGTGGCCAGCAGGATCGGCAGGAACACCAACGTCGGGTCCGGCGCGCCCTGCTGCGCGCGGAACATGAACAGCGTCACCGGCAGCAGGGTCAGCGATGACGCATTCAGCACCAGGAACAGTATCTGCGCGTTGCTGGCGGTTTCGGGCGTGGGGTTGAGCGACTGCAGTTCGCGCATGGCGCGCAGGCCGATGGGCGTGGCGGCGTTGTCCAGGCCCAGTCCGTTGGCGGCGAAGTTCAGCGTGATCAGACCGATGGCCGGGTGGTTGCGCGGCACGCCGGGCATCAGGCGCGCGAACAGCGGTCCCAGCACGCGCGCCAGTTTTTCCACCAGGCCCGCGCCCTCGGCGATGCGCAGAAAGCCCAGCCACAGCGTCAGCGTGCCGAACAGCAGCACCATCACTTCCACCGACACGCGCGCCATGTCGAACAGGCTGGCGACCATCATGCGGAAGACATCGGGGTCGCCGATGACCAGCCAGCGGTACAGCGCCGCCGCGGCCGCGGTAAGGAAAAAGCCCAGCCAGAGTTTGTTCAGCATGCGGAGACTGCCCGGATAGCGATGGATTGCGCGCTGCGCGCCGAGGCCCATTGTCGCAGAGTCGGCAGGCCGCAGCTTGGCCCGACGCCGCCAATTCTGGTACTTTGACCTGATACGCCCTGGGGCCTGGGGCCATAACAGTGAGGAAAACTCATGGACTTCAACGCATGGCGCCGGCGCCGCATCTCGGAACCCGCTTACCGCTGGGCGCGCAACGCGCTGCCCGCCATGTCGGCGACGGAGCGCGAAGCCATCGAGGCCGGCGACACCTGGTGGGATGCGGATCTGTTCACCGGCAATCCCGACTGGCGCAAGCTGCTGGACGTGCCGGCGGCCACGCTGACCGCGGACGAGCAGCGCTTCATAGACGGCCCGCTGGCGCGGCTTTGCGCCATGCTGGACGAATGGGACATCACCTGGAACCGGCGCGATCTGCCGCCCGAGGTGTGGGACTTCCTGAAGGCCGAACGCTTCTTCGGCATGATCATTCCGCGGCGCTACGGCGGCCTGGGCTTTTCGCCCTATGCGCACTCCGAGGTCGTGCGGCGCATTTCGGCCTACTCCATCACCGCGGGCGTCACCGTCATGGTGCCCAATTCGCTGGGCCCCGGCGAATTGCTGATGCAGTTCGGCACGCCGGCGCAGCGCGACTACTGGCTGCCGCGGCTGGCCGACGGCCGTGAGGTGCCATGCTTCGGCCTGACCAGCCCCGAGGCCGGTTCGGACGCCGCGTCCATGGTGGACACGGGCGTGGTCTGCCGCCAGGTGATCGACGGGCGCGAACTGATCGGCATCCGGCTGAACTGGCACAAGCGCTACATCACGTTGGGGCCGGTGGCGACGGTGCTGGGGCTGGCTTTCAAGCTATCGGACCCCGACGGCATCCTGGGCGGCGCCAAGGACATTGGCATATCGGTCGCGCTGGTGCCGACCGAAGCGCCCGGCGTGGAGATCGGGCGCCGCCACCTGCCCGCCATGCAGGTCTTCCAGAACGGCCCCAACCGCGGGCGCGACGTGTTCGTGCCCCTGGACGCGCTGATCGGCGGCGCCGAGCGCGCCGGGCATGGCTGGCAGATGCTGATGAGCGCGCTGGCGGCGGGGCGGGGCATTTCCTTGCCGTCGCTGTCGGCCGCGGCCGCCGTGATGTGCGCGCACACCACGGGCATGTATGCCCGCGTGCGCGAACAGTTCGGCATTCCCGTCGGCAAGTTCGAAGGCGTGCAGGAAGGGCTGGCCCGGCTGGCGGGCAATGCCTATCTGGTCGAAGCCGCCAGGCGCTTGACCTGCGCCGCGCTGAACCAGGGCGTCAAGCCGGCAGTGGTCTCGGGCATCATGAAGTACCACGCCACCGAGCGCATGCGCGGCTCGGTCAACGACGCGATGGACATCCATGCCGGCCGCGCCGTCATCGACGGTCCCAGCAATTACCTGGGCGCGCTGTACCGCGCCGTGCCCATCGCCATCACGGTCGAGGGCGCCAACATCCTGACGCGCAACCTGATCATCTTCGGCCAGGGCGCGATCCGCGCCCATCCCTATCTGATGCCGGAAATCCTGGCGTTGGGCAACCCCGACGAAGACCGCGGCATGGAGGTCTTCCACGACGTGTTCTGGCGGCATCTGCGCCACACAGGCATTAACGCGCTGCGGGCCATCGGCCGCGCCTGGACTGGCGGGGTGCTGGCGCCTGCGCCTTCATCCGGTCCCGTGGCTGGCCACTACCGGCGGCTGGGCCGCTATGCCTCGGGCTTCGCGCTGCTGGCCGATGCCACGCTGGCGCAGCTGGGCGGAGGCCTGAAGCGCCGGGAAATGATTTCCGCCCGCCTGGGCGACATCCTGTCCGAACTGTATCTGCAGTCGGCGGTGCTCAAACGCTGGGAAGACGAGGGCCGCAAGCACGACGATCTGCCGCTGGTGCAGTGGTGCCTGGAGCAGGGCTACGCCAGCATCGAGAAAAGCATGGATCAGGTCCTGCGCAATCTGCCGGGCCGCGTGTTGTCGTGGGGACTGCGCGCGGCCATCCTGCCGCTGCGCCTGGCCAAGGGGCCGAGCGACGCCTTGACCCGGGAATGCGCTGAACTGCTGCTCAAGCCTTCGCCCACGCATGTGCGCCTGGCGGCCGACCTGCATCGCGATGCCGGCGCTGCCGGCGACGATCCGGTAGGCCTTCTGACCCGCGCCTTCGCGCTGGCGGACGCCGTGCAGCCGCTGCGCGACCGCCTGCGCCAGTCCGGCGTGCGCGATTGGCGCGAAGCCCATCAGCGCGGCGCCATTACCGACGCGCAGGCGGCCTCGCTGGAAGAGGCCGAAGCCCTGGTCTCGCGGGTGTTGCAGGTGGACGATTTCGCGCCCGAGGAGTTGTCGCCGCAGGCCGCCAAGGCGGACTCCGGCGAGGCTTAGGGTAGGGACGCAAGCCCCCGCAAGGCGGGAGCGGGGCCTTAGTCGTCCTGATTCGGATCCATGTCCGGGAACAGGATTTCAGTGAACCCGAATTTGCTGAAGTCCTGGATGCGCGACGGGTACAGCCGGCCGATCAGGTGATCGCATTCGTGCTGCACCACCCGGGCATGAAAACCTTCGGCCTCGCGCTCGATGAGCTGGCCGTAGGGATCTCGCCCGCTGTAGCGGATGCGGCGGTAGCGCGGCACCACGCCGCGCAGGCCCGGCACCGACAGGCAGCCTTCCCAGCCGTCTTCCATCTCGTCCGACAGCGGCGTGATGACGGGATTGCACAGGATGGTCTGCGGCACGGCGGGGGCGTCGGGATAGCGCTCGTTGCGGTCAAAGCCGAAGATCACCAGCTGCAGATCCACGCCGATCTGCGGCGCGGCCAGGCCCACCCCTTGCGCGGCGGCCATGGTTTCGAACATGTCGTCGATCAGCGCATGCAACTCGGGCGTGTCGTAGCGCTCCACGGGCGCGGCCACGCGCAGCAGCCGCGGATCGCCCATTTTCAGGATGGTGTGGATCATGGAAGTGTCTTCCTGGCTTTGGCCGCGCGGGGCTCAGTCCTGGCGGCCCTTTTTCTGGATGAACTCGATCTTGTAGCCATCGGGGTCTTCGACAAAGGCGATGACCGTCTTGCCGTGCTTCATCGGGCCGGCTTCGCGCGTGACCTTGCCGCCTTTTTCCTTGACCTTGTCACAGGCTTCGTAGGCGTTGTCCACTTCCAGGGCGATGTGGCCGTAGCCGGTGCCCAGGTCGTACTTGTCCGTGTCCCAGTTGTGGGTCAGTTCGATGACGGCGCCTTCGGATTCGTCCTGGTAGCCGACGAAGGCCAGCGTGAACTTGCCTTCGGGGTAGTCGTTGCGGCGCAGGACGCGCATGCCGAGCACATTGGTGTAGAAGTCGATGGACTTGTCGAGATTGCCGACTCGCAGCATGGTGTGGAGCATACGCATGGGATGGTTTCCTTAAGCGGTGAGGGGGAACGGGAAGAATCCGCCGTTGCCGGCGGCTTCCCGGGTGATGCCGATGTCGCGCAGCGCGCCGCCCATGGCGTCGACTGCCTGCCGCATCTGGTCTGGCCCGAAGGCGCCGATGCAGCCGACCCGGAACGAAGGTTGTTCGGTGTTGTAGAAGTTGCTGAGCACGTAGCCGCGGCGCTTGAGGGCGTCCACGAACAATTGCAGGTTCCAGGTCGGCGCATCCGGGGCGCGGACGTTGACGACGATGGGCCCCTGCAGCGCGGGCGGCAGGTAAGGCGCCAGGCCCAGTTCCCTGACGCCATCATATAGCGTGTGCATGTTGGCGGTGTAGCGCGCCAGGCGGGCTTCGCGGCCTTCTTCGCGGTGCAGCTCCAGCGCCACGGCCAGCGCGGCCAGCGTGGGCGCGGGCGGCGTGAAACGCGGGCCGGCATTGGGCTGCTGGCTTTGCTGGTAGATGTCGGCCAGGTCCAGCGACCAGCTGCCGGCGATGCCGCGCGCCGCTTCCAGGCTGTCGCGCCGCGCCACCACGAAGGCGGCGCCGGGCATGCCTTCCAGGCACTTGTTGGCCGTCAACACCACTGCCTCCACGGCGGGCAGGGCGTGCAGCTCCAGGGGCAGCGCGCCGAAGGCGGATACGGCGTCGACGATGACGCTGCGGCCCAGCGCATGCGCGATGCGCGCGAGTTCGGGCACGTCGTGGCAGATGCCGCTGCCGGTTTCGCTGTAGACCAGCGCCAGGTGCGTGAGCGTGGGATCCTGTTCCAGCGCCTGCGCGACCGCTTGCGGATCGATCCGATCTGTGGGGCCTACGGGCAGCGGCACGGCGACGCGGCCGGCATCGCCGGCCAGCTTTTGCAGGCGGGCGGCGTAGGCGCCGGTGGAGGGCGCCAGCAGGCGGCCGCCGGCGGGGATGAGGCTGCGGATGGCG
The DNA here is from genome assembly GCF_902859735.1 of Achromobacter aegrifaciens. GTDB lineage: Bacteria > Pseudomonadota > Gammaproteobacteria > Burkholderiales > Burkholderiaceae_B > Achromobacter > Achromobacter aegrifaciens. Next base: position 9,747 of record NZ_CADIJY010000003.1, read on the forward strand.
GCTTCCACCGCGAAGTGGCCGCAGCCCGGCAGCGCCAGCGCGGCATGCTCGTCGGGCGACGCCTGCGCCGCCCGCAGGACGCCATCGCAGACCTGCCGGTAGGTCTGACGGAAATCGTTGTCCCACGGTGCATAGTCTTGCGCCATGGCGGCCTTCACCCGCGCGTCGGTCGTGACCGGGCCCGGAATCAGCAGCAACATTTTCGTGTCTCCAGAATGCCTCAGAACTGAGGCAAGGATGCGGGGTCGTGACGTCGCAGGATGTTCTTGGCGTCTTCGAAATCGGGCAGGATCTGCCCTACTTCGCGCCAGAAGTCCTGACTGTGGTTCATTTCGCGCAAATGGGCAAGCTCGTGCGCGATGACGTAGTCGATGATGGCGGGCGCGAAATGGATCAGGCGCCAGTTCAGCATGATGTTGCCGTCGCTGGTGCAGGAGCCCCAGCGGGTGGCGGCCGAGGACAGGCGCCAGCGTTGGATCTTCAGGCCGCTGACCTGCAGGAAATGGGCCAGGCGCGCGCCGAACCAGGCGCCGGCGCGCTGCTGAAGCCAGGCTTGGGCCGAATCGCGGATGCGGCCCTGGTCCGCCGAGGACGGCAGCGCCAGCCACAGGGTGTCGCCGTCCTGGGGGGCGTCGGCATCGCCCGACAGGCTGGCCTGGCGGCTGTCGCCGCCCACGCCGATCACGATGCGCTTGCCCAGGTAGGGCAGTTCGCCTCCCGGCTGCCAGCGCGTATGCGCCATGGCCAGCTGCTGCTTGCGGGCATGCCATTCGCGCAGCTTGGTCAGGATCCAGCGGGCCTTCTCGCGCACGGCGTCGTCCACCTGCGTCAGCGTCACCCAGTTCGGGGCGGTGACGCGCAAGCCGTCGTCAGTGATCACGAAGCCTATGCTGCGGCGGCGCGAGCGCAGCAGCACGAAGCCGATGGACTGCTGCTCGGTCGCGACCTCGCGCCAACGCGCGCCGGGCGGCAGCGGGTCGGGGCAGGGCGTGGGGACGAGCGAGGCCGCGTTGGGCGACAGCGTCAGCAGCGGTTCGCCCGCAGGGGCGGCGGCCGGCGGCAGATCGGGGAAGAGGGGCTTGGGCGGGACCGGCTTGGGCGAGGCCGCCTCAGGCGCGGCCGGAGCCTTTGGCGCGGCGTTCAGCGGCGGCGCGCCCGTGGGCGCGTCGTGCTGCTGTTCGTCGAACAGGAGTTCGAGCTGATCAGTGCTGGCCATACCTTTCTGGATTGAGACGCCGCATTTCCCCTTCGATCCAGTCCTGAACCTTTTTGTTCAGTTCCTCGGGGGAGAGTCCCTTGGATTCTATCGCGGGACCGATGGACACGGTAACCATGCCCGGATACTTCACGAAGGCGTTGCGGCGCCAGCATTCGCCGGCATTATGCGCCACGGGGATGACGACCGCGCCGGTGCGCGAGGCCAGCAGCGCGCCGCCCATCTTGAAGCGGCCGGTCTTGCCGGGCGGCACGCGGGTGCCCTCGGGGAACAGCAGGGGCCAGCGGCCTTCGTCCAGGCGCGTCTGGCCTTGCTTGACCACTTGATCGAAGGCATCGCGACCCTTGGCGCGGTCGATCGGGATCATGCGCAGCAGCGCCAAGCCCCAGCCGAAGAACGGCACCATGTGCAGTTCCTTCTTGTAGACGAAGCAGACTTCGCGCGGCATGTGGGCCGGGAAGAACAGCGTTTCCCAGGCCGACTGGTGCTTGGACAGCAGCACCGCCGGGCCGTCGGGCAGGTTTTCCCAGCCCTTGACCTGCCAGCGGATGCCGCAGAAGAAGCGCGCGCCCCAGATGGCCAGGCGCGGCCAGCCCACGGTCAGCTTGTAGCGCCAGTGCAGCGGCAGCGGCGCCCACAGGATGCAGGCGAAGGCATAGGGAATGACCGTGACGGCCAGGAACAGGAAGTACAGCAGCGAACGTAGGCGGGCCATTGGATCAATGGTCCTGCAGCAGCGCGTCGACCACGGCCGACAGGTCGTCGCAGACGCGGGTGTTGTCAGGCAAACCGCCCTTGGCCAGCGCTTTCTTGCCGTTGCCGGTCAGCACCAGCCAGGGCGAGCAGCCGACCGAAGACGAGGCCTGCAGGTCGCGCAACGAATCGCCCACCGCCGGCACGCCAGCCAGGTCGACGTCGTAGCGGTGTCCGATCTGTTCGAACATGCCGGGCTTGGGCTTGCGGCAGGAGCAATTGTCATCGGGGCCGTGTGGGCACATGAAGACCGCGTCGATACTGCCGCCAGCGGCGGCCAGTTCGCGGCGCATCTTGGTATGGATGGCCGTCAGGGTGTCCATGTCGAACAGGCCGCGCGCCAGGCCCGACTGGTTGGTGGCGACCACCACCTTCCAGCCCGCCTGCGTCAGCCGGGCGATGGCCTGCAGGCTGCCGGGCAGGGCGATCCATTCGTCCGGATTCTTGACGAACGAATCGCTGTCCTGATTGATGACGCCGTCGCGGTCTAGGATGATGAGTTTCACTGTGCCAGCCTGGAGATGTCAGCGACCTGGTTCATCAGGCCATGCAACTGGCCCAGCAGGGCCAGCCGGTTGGCGCGCACGGCCGGGTCTTCGGCCATGACCATGACGTCGGCAAAGAAGGCGTCCACGGCTTCGCGGACCTGGGCCAGCGTGCTCAGGCTGCCGGCGAAGTCGCCCGCGGCCAGTTGCGCCTCGGCCTTCGGGCGCAGCGCGGAAACGGCGGCGGCCAGGGCCTTTTCAGCCGGTTCCACGAGCGCGGCGTCGTTCACCGCGCCGATCTCGCCTTCGGCCTTCTTGAGCAGGTTGCCGATGCGCTTGTTGGCGGCGGCCAGGCTGGCGGCCTCGGGCAGCTGCGCAAAGGCGGCGGCCGCGCGCACGCGCTCGGCCACCTGGTGCAACGGCGGGGTCAGCGCGATCACGGCTTCGACGGCATTGCGGTCGAAGTCATTGATCAGCTGGTTGCGGTAGCGTTCGTAGATGAAGGCGCGGACTTCGGCCAGCGTGTCGGCGGGGATCTTGCCGGCGGGGAAGGTCCCTGCGGCCAGTTCCAGCAGGCCGTCCAGCGACAGGGGGCCGGCCTCGCTGATCTTGAGCCAGCCGCCTGCGGCCAGTTGTTCGAAGGCGCTGATCAGGCCCAGCGCGGCGCGGCGCAGGCCGAAGGGGTCGCGCTCGCCGGTGGGCGCCAGGCCGATGGCCCAGATGCCGACCATGGTTTCCACGCGCTCGGCGATGAACAGGGTGGCCGCGGTCAGCGTGTCGGCGGTGACGGGCGCGTCGTAGCGGTTGCGGTACTGCGTGCGCAGGGCCTGCACCACGCTGTCGGGCTCGCCGTCGCCGGCCGCGTAGTAGGCGCCCATGACGCCTTGCAGCTCGGGGAATTCGCCCACCATGTTCGAGCCCAGGTCGGCCTTGGCCAGCATGGCCGCGCGGTCGGCGGCGGAGACGTCGCCGCCCAGTTGCTCGGCCACGCCGCGGGCGATGGCGCGCACGCGCTCCACGCGTTCCAGCTGGGTGCCCAGCTTGTTGTGGTAGACGATCGAGCCCAGTTGTTCGACGCGCGCCGCCAGCGGCGTCTTGCGGTCGGTTTCGAAGAAGAACTGCGCATCGGCCAGGCGCGGGCGCACCACGCGCTGGTTCCCTTCAATGATGTTCACCGGATTGTCGGTGTGCATGTTGCTGACGATCAGGAAGCGGTGCGTCAGGCGGCCGGTAGCCGGATCGAACAGCGGGAAGTATTTCTGGTTCAGCCGCATGGTCAGGATCAGGCATTCCTGCGGCACTTGCAGGAACTGCTCTTCGAACTGGCCCACGTAGGCGGTTGGGTGTTCGACCAGGGCCGTGACTTCGTCCAGCAGCGCGGCCACTTCGGGATCGTCGCCCAGGGTGGCGTTCAGGCGGCCGGCATGGTCCAGCAACTGGCGCTGGATCTCGTCGCGGCGACCTTCGAACGAGGCCACCACGCGGCCCTTTTCGGCCAGGGTGGCGGCGTAGGCGTCGGCGTCGGCGAAGGATACGGGGCCCGCGCTCATGAAGCGGTGGCCGAGCGTGTCGCGGCCGGCAGCCAGGCCCAGCGCGGACACCTGCACCACGTCGGCGCCGAACAGCGCGACCAGGCCGTGCGCCGGACGCACGAACTTGACGGTGGTGACGCCGTCGGCCAATTGGTAGCGCATGACCTTGGGAATGGGCAGGCCGTTGATGGCGGCGTCGATGCCTTCCTGCAGGCCGGCGGCCAGCTGGGCGCCGGGAGCGGTGCCGCGCGCGACCAGGTAGTCCTGCTTGCCGTCGGATTCACGTTCCAGGGTCGACAGGTCGATGTTCTCAAGGCCCTTGGCGGCCAGCTTCTTCTGCAGCGCGGGCGTGGCCTGGCCGTCTTCGGTCAGGCCGATCTTCACCGGCATCAGCTTTTCGGCATAGGGCTGGTCGGGCGCCTGAGCCAGCACGGCGGACAGGTGCACGGCCAGTCGGCGCGGCGTGGAATACGCGGTGGCGGCGCAGCCGGCGGCCAGCAGGCCGTGGCGCTCCAGCGTGGCGCGCACGCCTTCGGCAAAGGCCTGGCCCAGCTTCTGCAGGGCCTTGGGCGGGAGTTCTTCGGTCAGCAGTTCGACCAGCAGCGGGCGGATGTTCGTCGTCATTTATGCAGCCTCCCCGGCGGCCTTGTCGCGGCCCAGCATGGGAAAGCCCAGTCGTTCGCGGGAATCGTAGTAGGCCTGCGCGACGGCGCGCGACAGGTTGCGGATGCGGCCGATGTAGGCGGCGCGCTCGGTGACGCTGATCGCGCCGCGCGCGTCCAGCATGTTGAACGTGTGCGCGGCCTTCAGCGCGGCCTCGTAGGCGGGCAGCGCCAGCGGCACGTCCATCAGGCGCTTGGCCTCGGCTTCGTAGTCATTGAAGTGCGAGAACAGCATCTCGGCCGACGAATGCTCGAAGTTGTAGGTGGACTGTTCCACTTCGTTCTGGTGGAACACGTCGCGATACAGCACGCGGTTGCCGTTGGCGCCTTCGGTCCAGACCAGGTCGTACACGCTTTGCACGTCCTGCAGGTACATGGCCAGGCGTTCCAGGCCGTAGGTGATTTCGCCGGTGGTCGGCGTGCAGTCCAGGCCGCCCACTTGCTGGAAGTAGGTGAACTGGGTGACTTCCATGCCGTTCAGCCAGACTTCCCAGCCCAGGCCCCAGGCGCCGAGGGTGGGGTTCTCCCAGTCGTCCTCTACGAAGCGGATGTCGTGCTGGGTGGGATCGATGCCCAGCGCCTTGAGCGAACCGATGTACAGGTCCAGGATTTCCGGAGGCGCGGGCTTCAACACGACCTGGTACTGATAATAGTGTTGCAGGCGGTTGGGGTTTTCGCCGTAGCGGCCGTCCTTGGGGCGGCGCGAGGGCTGCACGTAGGCGGCGCGCCAGGGCTCCGGGCCGATCGCGCGCAGGAACGTGGCGGTATGCGAGGTGCCGGCGCCGACTTCCATGTCGTAGGGTTGCAGCAGGGCGCAACCCTGCTTGTCCCAGTATTCCTGGAGCGTAAGGATGATTTGCTGAAAGGTGAGCATAGGATTCTTGGAATTCGGCCGCCGGGCAAGGCTTGCCCTGGGCGTGGGAAACCCGACATTTTAACTGGCCTGGGGCGGTCCGGTTCCCGAATGCCGGGCGGACGGTTACATCTGGGCCTTCGGGGCGGTTCGCAGGGGGACAGTGTGCCGCTGGTGGACGCCCCGCGGGCCCGTCGCTGCGCCTGGAAACCAATGATCGTATGATTCCAGGTTGCGTACCAAGTCTTATATAAAACCCGGAACCCGATTCCGAGAATTCCCGGAAGGAGCAGTCCCATGTCAGACCTGATCAAGGTAGAAGTCACCGACGGCATCCAGATCATCACGATCAACCGTCCCGAGGCCAAGAACGCCATCAACCTGGAGACCGCGCAGGCCATGGCCGCGGCGCTGGACCAGTTGGACAGCCGCGACGACATCCGCATCGGCATCCTGACGGGCGGCGGCGGCACGTTCTCGTCGGGCATGGACCTGAAGGCTTTCGCCAAGTCGGGGCAGCGTCCCTACGTGGAAGGCCGCGGCTTCGCGGGCCTGAACGAGCGGCCGCCCAAGAAGCCGCTGATCGCGGCGGTGGAAGGCTATGCGCTGGCCGGCGGCTGCGAAATGGCGCTGGCTTCCGACCTGATCGTGGCCGCCAGCAACGCCAAGTTCGGCCTGCCTGAAGTCAAGCGCGGCCTGGTGGCGGGCGCTGGCGGCATGCTGCGCCTGCCGCGCCGCCTGCCGTACCACATCGCCATGGAAGTGATCCTGACCGGCGAAATGTTGACGGCCGAGCGCGCCCACTCCTTCGGGCTGGTCAACCGCATCACCGAGCCGGGCGCCGCCCTGGCGGGCGCTCTGGAACTGGCCCGCGCCATCGTCGAGAACGGCCCGCTGGCGGTGCAGACCGCCAAGAGCATCGTGGCGCAGTCGGGCGACTGGGACCAGGCCAGCATGTTCGACCAGCAGCGTCCGCTGATTGCGCACATCTTTTCGTCCGCCGACGCCAAGGAAGGCGCGACCGCCTTCGCCGAGAAGCGCAAACCGGTCTGGCAAGGCAAATAGGAAATGCCCCCACGCCGCGCCCCTGCGGGGCTAGCTGCCCCCCGAGGGGGCGCTGTTTGCCTTGGGGCGGCCCGGCGGCAAAAATAGTTCTTTCTCCATCGCGGCGGGCTAGTCACGCCGGCCGCGTTTTCACGTTTTTCATCTAGACCCGATATCGCCATGTCAGTCATCATCAAAGAAGAAGACTTCATCCAGTCGATAGCCGATGGCATCCAGTTCATCAGCTACTACCACCCGGTCGACTACATCCGTCACCTGGCCCGCGCCTACGAGCGCGAGGAAAGCCCCGCCGCGCGCGACGCGATGGCCCAGATCCTGACCAACTCGCGCATGTGCGCCGAGGGCAAGCGTCCGCTGTGCCAGGACACGGGCATCGTCAACGTGTTCCTGAAGGTCGGCATGGGCGTGCGTTTCGAGACCAAGCGCACGCTGCAGGAACTCTGTGACGAAGGCGTGCGCCGCGGCTACCTGAACCCGGACAATCCTTTGCGCGCCTCGGTGCTGGACGATCCGCTGTTTGCGCGCAAGAACACGCGCGACAACACGCCCTGTATCCTGCACGTCGAGCTTGTCCCGGGCGACAAGGTCGACGTGCAAGTCGCTTCGAAGGGCGGCGGTTCGGAAAACAAGTCGAAGTTCGCGATGCTGAATCCGAGCGATTCGCTGGTGGACTGGGTGCTGAAGACGGTGCCGACGATGGGCGCGGGCTGGTGCCCGCCGGGCATGCTGGGCATCGGCGTCGGCGGCACGGCCGAGAAGGCCATGCTGATGGCGAAGCAGTCGTTGATGGAAGACATCGACATGTACGAGCTGCTGGCCCGCGGTCCGCAGAACAAGCTGGAAGAGCTGCGTATCGAGCTGTATGAGAAGGTCAACGCGCTGGGTATCGGCGCGCAGGGCCTGGGCGGTTTGACGACGGTGCTGGACGTCAAGATCAGCACGTTCCCGACGCACGCGGCGTCCAAGCCCGTGGCGATGATCCCGAACTGTGCGGCGACGCGCCACGCGCACTTCGAACTGGACGGCTCGGGCCCCGCTCGCCTGGATCCGCCGTCGCTGTCGGAGTGGCCGGAAGTGCACTGGGCGCCGGACTACAACAAGTCCAAGCAGGTGGACCTGAATACGCTGACCAAGGAAGAAGTGGCCAGCTGGAAGCCGGGCCAGACGCTGCTGCTGTCGGGCAAGATGTTGACGGGCCGCGATGCGGCGCACAAGCGTATCCAGGACATGCTGGCCAAGGGCGAGCCGCTGCCGGTGGATTTCAAGAATCGCGTCATTTACTACGTGGGTCCGGTGGATCCGGTGCGCGACGAAGTGGTCGGCCCGGCGGGTCCCACTACCGCTACGCGCATGGATAAGTTCACGGACATGATGCTGGAGCAGACGGGCCTGATCGCGATGATCGGCAAGTCGGAGCGCGGTCCGGTGGCTATCGAATCCATCAAGAAGCACAACTCGGCTTATCTGATGGCGGTGGGTGGCGCGGCTTACCTGGTGTCGAAGGCTATCCGTGGCGCGAAGGTGCTGGGTTTTGCGGACCTGGGCATGGAAGCCATCTACGAGTTCGACGTGAAGGACATGCCGGTGACTGTGGCGGTTGACGCTCAGGGTACCTCTGTCCATACCACGGGGCCCAAGGAATGGCAGGCCAAGATCGGGAAGATTCCTGTCGCTGTGGCTTGATTCCGTAGGCTGTGAGAAAAACGGCTGCCAGGGGACTGGTGGCCGTTTTTTTTGGCTTTAGTGCTTAGTGCTTCGTAGGCCGCCCGTCGTCGCGGGCGTCTGGGTGGCGAGCGCCCACGATTGCGGTCCGGAGCGTTCGCTCCGGACTGCCCCGTTGTCATCCTCGTCCTCGCCTTCGGCGACTCCTACGGATTCCCTCGGGCGCATCGAGGTTGCTCGCCACCCAGACGCCCGCGCCGACGGGCTACGTTTGTCTTGGCCTGGCGCGCTACTGGAGCCGTGGTCGGGGGAGAGGCTTGATTTGCCCGTCATTATTGGCCGCCCGGGCGGCCAATAATGACATACGTGATTTATTTGATTGCTGTGGTGGCCGCTAGCGCGCATGCGGTGAGTGGCGTGTGGGGCTCATCGTCGTCCTGTGACTGGAGTCTTCGCTGTAGGCGCGGCCCGCGTCAGTTCGTCGTCTTTAATCCCTCGCGAAACACGGCGATCTCTTCTTGCGTCTTCCCCAGCACCTCCCGCAGCACTTCCTCCGTATGTTCCCCCAGCAGCGGCGGCGCGCGACGGTATTCCACCGGCGAGGCCGATAGCCGCAACGGGCTGGCTGTCACCGCCGCCATGCCGCCCGCCGGATGCGGCATATCGCGGCGCAGCTGACGTGCCAGCGCTTGCGGATGTGCCTGGGCCTGGGCGATATCGTTGATCGGTCCGCAGGGCACGCCCACGGCCTCGAGCTTGGCGATCCAGTCGTCGCGCTGGCCCTGGCGCATGATCTCGGTCAGCAGGCCGACCAGCAGCTCGCGGTTGGCCAGGCGCATGCGGTTGGTGGCGAAGCGCGGGTCGTCGCCCAGTTCGGGTGCGCCGATGGCGCGGCAGTATGCGCGGTACTGCGATTCATTGCCTGTGGCCACGATCAGGTGGCCGTCGCTGGCGGCGAACACCTGGTAGGGCACGACGTTCTGGTGGGCGTTGCCGGCGCGCTGGGGCGCCACGCCGGAGTTGAAGTAGTTCGAGTTCTGGTTGGCCAGCAGGGCGACGTGGCTGTCCAGCAGGGCGATGTCCAGGTGCTGGCCCAGGCCGCTGTTGTGGCGTTCCTGCAGGGCGGCCAGGATGGCCACGGTGGCGTACATGCCGGTGACGATGTCGGTGACCGCCACGCCGGCTTTTTGCGGACCGCCGCCGGGCAGGTCGTCGCGTTCGCCGGTGATGCTCATCAGGCCGCCCATGCCCTGGATCATGAAGTCGTAGCCGGGGCGTTGCGCGTAGGGGCCGTCCTGGCCGAAGCCTGTGACGGAGCAATAGATCAGGCGCGGGTTGATCTGCTTCAGGCTGTCGTAGTCCAGGCCGTACTTGGCGAGGCCGCCCACCTTGAAGTTTTCGACCAGGATGTCGCTGGCGGCCGCCAGTTCGCGGATCAGCGCGGCGCCTGCGGGCGTGGCCATGTCGGCTTCGACGGAACGCTTGTTGCGGTTGGCGCTGAGGTAGTAGGCGGATTCCTCGGTGTCTTGGCCCGCGCCGTCCTTGAGGAACGGCGGGCCCCAGGCGCGGGTGTCGTCGCCGACGCGCGGGCGTTCGATCTTGATGACGTCGGCGCCCAGGTCGGCGAGGTTCTGCGTGCACCAGGGACCGGCCAGGATGCGCGACAGGTCCAGTACGCGGATGCCGGTCAATGCGGGCGGGCGGGTCATGGCTTCAGCTCCGCGGTGCCGTGGCTCATGACCACCACGCCGCGTTCCAGCGCGCGGGCCTGGAAGCGGAGCTGGCCGTCGGGCAGGCGCCAGATGTCGCACTGCAGGGTTTCGCCGGGATACACCGGCGCCGAGAAGCGCGTGTTCAGGCTGACCAGGCGCGAGGCGTCGTAGCCGCAGCAGCTTTTGACGATGGCGTGCGCGACTACGCCGTAGGAGCACAGTCCGTGCAGGATGGGTTTGGGGTAGCCGGCCGCGCGTGCGACCTCGGGGTCTGCGTGCAGCGGATTGCGGTCGGCGTTCAGTCGGTACAGCAGGGCGGCGCTGGCGGGGATGCGGATTTCGCAGCTCAGGTCAGGGGCGCCGTCGGGCGCTGCGGGCAGGGCGGCGGGGCTGTCATCTCCCTGTCCGAAGCCGCCGTCGCCGCGGCAGAAGGTGCTTTGGCGCAGGGTGGCCAGGCAGGCGCCGTCTTCGCCGTGCAGGGTGCGTTCGGTGATGATGATGGCGCCCTTGTCGGCACCCTTGTCGATCACGTGCGTGTTGCGGCTTCTGCCGGTGACCACGCCCGCCGGCGGCAGGGGCGCATGCATGGTCAGCCGTTGTTCTCCGTGGACCACGCGTACCCAGTCGATGCCGGCGCGCGGATCCTGGACCCAGAAGCCCGGATAGCCCAGCACCACGCTCATGGTGGGGAAGGATTGCAAGCCTTTTTCGTACACGTAGCGCAACTGGCCGGCGTCTTCGGGGTCTTGCCCCAGGCCTATGCCCAGGGCGTACAGCATGGTGTCTTTTTCGTCGTAGCGCTGGCGGACTTCGTCGAAGCGCCAGTTCTTCACGGTTGCGTAGTCCAGGGGCATGGCGGCCTCAGATGGGATCCCAGTCGATGACGTCAGGCGAACGCTCCAACGCGTAGAAGTGCTTGCGCATGGCGGGCACGGCGATCTCGGCGATGCGCTCGGGCGTCCAGCCTTCGCCGTGGTGCACGGTGCGCAGCGGGCGCGGCTGGCTCATCAGCATGATCTCGTTGGCGCGCACCGCGAAGATCTGCGCGGTGACCTCGCTGGCCGCGTCGCTGGCCAGATACACGGCCATGGGCGCGACCTTGCCGGCTTCCATTTTCTTCAGCTTTTCGACGCGGGCTTTTTCTTCGTCGGTTTCGGCGGGAATGGAGCTGGTCATGCGGCTCCATGCGAACGGCGCGATGCAGTTGGAGCGCACGTTGTAGCGCGCCATGTCCAGCGCGATGGATTTCGACAGGGCCACGATGCCCAGCTTGGCCGCCGCGTAGTTGGCCTGGCCAAAGTTTCCGATCAGTCCGGACGTGGAGGTCATGTGCACGAACGCGCCGGACTCCTGTTCGCGAAAGTAGGGCGCCGCCGCGCGACTCATGAAGAAGGAGCCGTTCAGGTGCACGCCCAGCACCTGACTCCATTCCTCTTCGCTCATCTTGTGGAAAACCCGGTCGCGCAGATTGCCGGCATTGTTGACCACGGCATCGATGCGGCCGAAGGCGTCGATTGCCGTCTGCACGCAGCGGCTGGCGCTGTCGTACGCGGCCACGCTGTCGGTGTTGGCGACGGCCTGGCCGCCCGCCGCGACGATCTCCTTGACGACCGCTTGCGCGGGGCCATCCGCGCCGCCTTCGCCGGTGAGCGATACGCCGATGTCGTTCACCACCACCTTGGCGCCGGCCTGCGCCATGGCCAGTGCAATGCTGCGGCCGATGCCGCCGCCCGCGCCAGTCACGATCACCACTTTTCCGGAAACTATGCCGCTCATTGAAGCTGACTCCTGTGCTGCGGCGCGCGCGCCGTGTGGAAAACAGTTCCGCATCGAACGCTCTGGTTCGAGGGGATGCACCATGGTAGATTCGACGAGGCATGCGAAGAATTCAAAATTAGATATGCCCCCCTTCTGCGTGGTGGAACATGAGACACGATCTGACGGACCTGCGTTTGTTTCTGAACGTGGGGGAAACACTCAATCTGACCCGGGCTGCGGAACGCACCTTCCTGTCCCTGCCGGCGGCAAGCGCGCGGGTGAAGAACATGGAAGAGGCTTTCAAGGCCCGGCTACTGGTGCGCATGGCCACGGGCGTGGCGCTGACGCCGGCGGGCGAGGTGCTGCTCAAGCATGCGAACGCCGTGTTCCGCCAGCTGGAATGCCTGAACGCGGACCTGCAGCCCTATGCCAGCGGCCTGAAGGGACGCCTGCGCCTGCTGGCCAACACCACGGCCACCAATTCGTTCCTGGCCGACGCCTTGTCCACGTTTCTTGCGGAAAACCCTGACGTGGACGTGGAACTGGAAGAAAAAATATCTGGCGATATCGTCATCGCCATACGCGCAGGCCAGGGAGACCTGGGGCTGGTGGCGGGCAATATCGACGTGTCGGGCCTGGACGTCACGCCGCTGTTCCGCGATGAGCTCACCGTGGTCACGTCGCTGGACCACCCGCTGGCGGCCACGGAGTCCGCGCATTTCGCCGACTTGGTCGATGCCTACCAGTTCGTCGGCATCCATCCCGACAGCGCCATCCAGACCTTCCTGGAAGATATCGCCAGCGGCCTGGGCAAGCGCATCTGCCAGCGCGTGCACGTGGGTAGCTTCGAGGCCGTGTGCCGCATGGTGGAGGCGGGCGCGGGGATCGCGGTGGTGCCGCGCGCCTGCGCGGCGCGCTACAGCCGTCCGGATGCGCTGCACGTGCTCAAGCTGGATGACCCCTGGGCGTTGCGCGACCGTCTGCTGTGCCGCCAGCGCGGCCGCGACCTGCCCAGTTTCGCGGAATGCTTCATCGAACATGTGCAGCGTGCGGCCCGCGGTCTGTAGCGCGTTCCGAAGAGGGGCTTTTGCAAATATGTAGCGGTAGCTCCGCAGGTTCGGCAAATAATAAAAAAGGCGTCAGGCAGCAGTCCTAGAGCTTGGCCGCCCATAAAACCGAGAACCAGGAGACTGCCGTGACCGATCTACTACGCCGCCGCGCCGTTGCGCGGCTGGGCGCCGCGTGCGCCGCCGCCGCGCTGCCCGCGCTGTTCCCCAAGATGGCCCGCGCCGCCGCCTGGCCGGCGCATGCCGTGAACTTCATCGTGCCGTTTCCTGCGGGCGGCCCCGTGGACACGACCGCGCGCTTCACCACGCAGCCGCTGGGACAGCTGTGGTCGGTGCCCACGGTGGTCGACAACAAGTCGGGCGCTGGCGGCATCGTGGGCGCGCAGTTCGCGGCCAAGTCCGAGCCCGACGGCTACAACTATTTTTTTGCCTCCATCCACCATGCGGTGCTGCCCAGCCTGCGCGGCAATCTGAGCTACGACATTACGCGGGACTTCGTGCCGGTCGGCATGGCGGCGGTGTTTCCCATCGTGCTGGTGGTGAACGCGACGCTGCCCGTGAATTCGGTCAGCGAGCTGATCGCCTATGCCAAGGCCAATCCGGGCAAGCTCTCGTTCAGCTCGTCAGGCACGGGCGGCGGCACGCACCTGGCCGGCGAGTTGTTCAACGCCATGGCCGGCGTGCGCATCCAGCACGTGCCCTACCGCGGCAGCGCGCCCGCCATGCAAGACCTGCTGGGCGGACAGGTGCAGGTGATGTTCGCCGACGGTCCATCCGCCGTGCCGCATCTGAAGGGCGGCAAGGTGCGTGCGCTGGGGGTAGGCAATCCCACGCGTTCCAGCATGCTGCCCGACGTGCCTACCATCGCCGAGTCCGGTCTGCCAGGCTACGAGGCATACTCGTGGAGCGGCGTGATGGCGCCCAAAGGCACCCCGCCCGACATCGTGAAACGCGTGAATGCGGATCTCGTGAAGGTCCTGTCTGACCAGGCCACCGCGCAGGGCATGATCGCCGCAGGCGCCGAGCCCAAGCCCGGCACCCCAGAACAGTTCGGCGAGTTCGTCCGCGATGAAATCGCGAAATGGCGCGACGTCATCAAAACCGCCAACATCAAGCTGGACTAAAGCTGGCGCAGAGCTTCGCGCGCGGCGAGATATTCGGATTCCAGCTGATCCACCAGCATCGCGGCAGGCAGGATTTCCTGCGCCGCGCCCACGCCCTGGCCCGCGCTCCACACATCCTTCCAGGCCTTGGGCCGCGAACTCTTGTCCATGTTCGCGGGCGGGGCTACGCCGTTCCTGGCAAGCTCCAGGGGATCCAGGCCGGCTGCCCGGATGCTGGCCGACAGGTAGTTCGCGGGCACGCCCGAGAAGTAGGGCGTGTAGGTCACGTCTGCCGCCTGCGCCTGCAGCACCATTTCGCGATAGGCGTCGCCGGCCAGCGATTCCTGCGTCGCGATGAAGCGTGTACCCATGTAGGCGAAGTCGCAGCCCAGCACCTGCGCGGCCAAAATGTCCTTGCCGTGGCTGATGCAGCCGGACAGCGCCAGCGGGCCGTCGTAGAAGGCGCGGATCTCGTTGACCAGCGCGAATGGGCTGATCTGCCCTGCATGGCCGCCTGCGCCCGCCGCCACCAGGATCAGGCCGTCGACCCCGGCGTCCAGCGCGCGCTTGGCGTGCCGCACATTGGTGACGTCATGGAATACCAGCCCGCCATAGCCGTGCGCGGCGGCCACCACGGCTTCGGGGGCATGCAGCGAGGTGATGATGAGCGGCACGCGGCGCTCGGCGCAGATGGCCAGATCGCCCTGCCAACGCTGATTGCTGGGGTGGACGATCAGGTTGACGCCATAGGGCGCGATTTGCGCGTCGGGTGCGGCCTGGCGCTTCGCGGCCAGGCCGTTCTCGATGCGCGTGAGCCAGTCGTGCAGCTGCTCCTGCGGACGGGCGTTGAGCGACGGAAAGGTGCCGATGATCCCCGCCGCGCATTGCGCCACCACCAGGTCCGGTCCGGAGACCAGGAACATGGGGGCGCCGATGACGGGGAGGCGGGTGTGGGCGTGCAGCGCGAGCGGGGGATTCATCTGGATGCTCCGGTGGTACTCAATTGGCCTGGATGTTGGCGCTTTGGATGACGTCGGACCACAAGGCGTATTCACGGTCGATGCGCGATTGCAGCGCCTTGGAGTCGCCGGTGTTGATGGTGTAGCCGCCATCGGTCATGGCCTGGCGGAAGGCCGGATCGCTGGAGACTTCGTTCAGCGCGCGGGTCAGGCGGGCCGCGACGGCGTCGGGCAGTTTCTTCGGCCCAACCAGCGCGTACCAGCCGACCACTTCGTAGTCCTTCATGCCGGCTTCGACCATGGTGGGCACGTCGGGCAGTTCGGGGTTGCGGGTCTTGGACGTGACCGCCAGGGCGCGCGCTTTGCCGCTCTTGACGAAGGGGATGGCGGTGCTGGTGATGTCGAACATGAAGGTGATCTTGCCGCTGATCACATCGACCATGGCAGGCGAGTTGCCGCGGTAGGGCACGTGCAGCATGGGCGCGCCCGCCTGCTTCTTCAGCAGCTCGGCCGACAGGTGGTTGGACGCGCCGATGCCGGCGGAACCGAACGACACGGCATCCGGATGGGCGCGGGCGTAGGTGACCAATTCGCTGACGTTCTTGGCTGGGATCTGCGGGCCGATCAGCAGAACGTTGGCGTAGTCCACCACCAGCCCGATCAACGAGAAGTCCTTGCGCGGATCGAACAGCGTGCTGCGCTGTACCAGCGGCGACATGGTGAGGGTGGGGCTGGCGGCGAAGCCCAGCATGTAGCCGTCGGGCGCGGCCTTGGCGGTGGCGTCGGAGGCGATCATGCCGCTGGCGCCGGCGCGGTTTTCCACCACCACGGACTGGCCCAGCTTGTCGCCCAGGTACTTGGCGAAGACGCGGGCGGTGGTGTCCACAGGGCCGCCGGGGGCATAGCCCACCAGCAGCCGGATGGGGCGTTCGGGATAGGCGTCGGCCCAGGCGTTTGAGGCCGTGGCCAGCGCCGCCGTGGCGGCGGCCGCGGCGAGCAGGGTCTTGATGTTCACGCTGTAGTCTCCTTGTGGGTAAGTGGCGGGTCGTGCAGCGGAACAGCTAGCCGCGGCTACGCCAGCCTTTCTTTCAGCGGCTGCTTGAGGATCTTGCCGCTGACGGTGGTGGGAATGGTGTCGATGGGGATGATGCGGGCGGGCCGCTTGTACGGCGCCAGCTGTGCGCGCAGATGCAGCATCAGCAGGTTGGTGTTCACGGTGGCGCCGGGCAAGGGCTCGACGAAGGCGATGACTTCTTCGTTCTGGTCGGCGGTGGGGCGCCCGACCACGGCCGACAGGCGCACGCCGGGGAACGCGTTGATGACGGATTCGACTTCCAGCGGATAGACATTGAAGCCGGAGCGGATGATCAAGTCCTTGGAGCGTCCTGCGATGTACAGCGCGCCCTGTTCGTCGACGTAGCCGATGTCGCCGGTGTTGAGCCAGCCGCCGGGCAGCAGCGCCTGCGCCGTTTGTTCGGGACTGCGGTAGTAGCCCAGCATGACGCCCGGGCCGCGGATCAGGATGTCGCCGCGCTCTCCGGGTGCGGGCGCGCCGTTGTCGGGGTTGCCGATCCGCATTTCCACGCCTTCGACCGCATGGCCGGCCGAGCAGTCGCTGCGCGGCGCATCGATGCGGGTGACAAACATGGAGCCCGCGTATTCGGTGATGCCGTAGCCGTGGTGCATGGCGACGCCGAAATAGCGCTCGGCGTCGCGCTTTAGCGTGGGATCCAGCGCGGCGCCGCCCGTGTACAGGTAGCGCAGGGCAGGGGCCCGCAGCTCCGCGCGCGGCGGCGCCACGGCCATCATGCGGCTGAACATGGTGGGCACGCCCTGCAGGATGCTGACGCCGGGATGGGCCAGGGCCTTGAAGGCGTCGGCGGCGTCGAAGCGGCTGCGCAGCACCAGGCTGGCGCCGGCGTGCACCGTGGCCATCAGCACGGTGGCGATGCCGAAGATGTGCGACATGGGCAGTGCGGCGTAGCCGATGTCCTGCGGCGTCAGGCGGCGCGAGGCGGCGGACACGCGGGCGAAATGCAGCAGGCCGCGGTGCGGCACGAGGACGCCCTTGGGCGCGCCCGTGGTGCCGGACGTGTAGATCACGGTGGCCACTTCCGCGGCCGTGTCGTCAGTTTCGGCCTGCGTGGGCGCATCCGCTCTTGCGGTCTGCATGCCTGGGCCCCAGACGTCCGGGTCGGCATCGGCGGCGCCGGCGTGCTCGGCATGGGCTGCGGCGGCGGGCGAGACGCCGCTGGTGTAGAGCAGCAGTTCGGGCTGCGCGTGAACGCGGATGGCGTCGATCTCGCGCGCGGACAGGCGCGCGTTCACGCCCACCGGCCAGGCGCCCGCCACGCTGCAGGCAAACAACGCGGCGACCATGGCGGCGCAGTTTTCACCGGCGATCAGCACGCGGTGCCCGGGACGTACGCCCTGTTCTTCGAGCCATGCGGCCGCGGCCTGCACGCGCCGCCAGAACTGCGCGTAGCTCAGTTTGCCGCCGCCTTCCTCGTACAGAAAGGTGGCGTCGGGCCGCTGGCCGGCTTGCTGCGCCAGCAATTGATGGATGCGGGTAAGAGGGGCTGCCGGGGACATGGTTGCGTCGCTCAAAGCGTGGCCTGGGTGCCCAGGATGGCGGTGGATTGGCTGGACAGGGTGCCGCCGTTGCCGTGCACCAAGGCCAGATGCGCATCGGCGACCTGGCGCGCGCCGCATTCGCGGCGCAGCTGGCGGACGGCCTCGATCATGATGAAGACGCCGTACATGCCGGGATGCACGCAGCACAGCCCGCCGCCGTTGGTGTTGACCGGCAGCGCGCCGCCAGGGGCGATGGCGCCGCCCGCGATGAAGTCCTTGCTTTCGCCCTTGGCGCAGAAGCCCAGGTCTTCCAGGAACAGCAGGGTGTTGATGGTGAAGGCGTCGTACAGTTCCACCACGTCGATGTCCCGGGGCGCAACGCCTGCCATCTCGAAGGCCCGCTTGCCGGACTCGGCCGCGGCGGTCACGGTCAGGTCTTCCATGGACGAGATCTGGCGGTTCCAGACCGCGGTGGCGTTGCCCAGCACGTAGACCGGCGGACGCGGCAGGTCGCGGGCGCGCTCGGCGCGCACCAGCACGTAGGCGCCGGCGCCGTCGGTGACCAGGCAGCAATCGCGCACGCTCAAGGGATCGGACACCATGCGGGCCGAGAGGATCTGGTCCAGCGTGGCGGGTTCGCGCAATTGCGCTTCGGGATTCAGCTGGGCCCATTGGTTGGCGGCCAGCGCCACCTGTGCCAGGTGCTCGCGACGCGTACCGTATTGATGCATGTGGCGCGCGGCCGCCAGCGCGTAGGAGGACAGGGGACTCAGCGGCTCGTAGGGCGTTTCGTACGGCTGTGGATCGAACTGCTTGCGGACCCGGCCGATCTCGGCGCGGCTCAAGGTGGAAGTGCGCTGCGTGCTGCCATAGCAGACCAGCACCGCGTTGCACTGGCCGGATGCCAGCGCGTGCAGCGCGGGCAGCAGGTGCGCGACGAAGCTGGAGCCGCCCAGCATGGTGCTGTCGATGAAGCTGGGGCGGATGCCCAGGTGTTCGATGACCGGCATGGCCCACATGGGCGCGGCCACGCTGGCGGTGCAGATGCCGTCGATGTCGCGCATGGTGAGGCCGGCGTCTGCCACCGCGCGCTGCGCGGCCTGCACCAGGATTTCCATTTCGGTGTAGCCCGCGGCCTGGCCCAGGCCCGCGTGGCCCACGCCGGCCACTGCCACGGCGCCGCGCAGATCGTTCAGCGTCATTGCGCCTCCTGGTTGGGTCGGAAGATCAGGAGGCCGCGGCCGTCCTGCTGCGCCACCTGCGCGCGCACCGCCATGCCGATATGCACGGCGTCCGGCGCCACGCCTTCGACGCGGCTCATCAGCCTGACGCCTTCCTGCAGGTCTATCAGCGCCACGTTGTAGTCGCCGCCCGCCTCGGGCTTGCGGCGCACCACGGTGGTGGAATAGACCTCGCCGCGCCCGTCGGGCTCGGTCCAGGCGAGTTTGTCCGCGCCGCAATGCGGGCAGATCATGCGGGGGTAGAACACGGCGCGGTTGCAGCCCGCGCAATGCTGGATGAGGAAGCGGCCTTGGTCCAGCGCCTGGCGGTATTGCGCCTCGACGCCTTGCGGCGCGACGGCCTGCTGATCGGGAACGGTCATGATGCCTACGGGTTCCAGTGGATGACGCTTGCAAGTGTCGGCACTGGCGGCGGGTTCGGCCATTCTTCATTGCTGAAGCTGGCCTTCTGCCGGCCCGTAGTGGGGCGCCCTATGTCCTGCGCGAAGCCCGTCTTCGGAAGAGGCAGATTGTCCGGCGTGCCCCCGCGTGGCTAGATATCGGAAAAGGAGCCCGACCATGAATCTGACCTGGACGCCGCAGGAGCGGCTATTCCGCGAAGAAGTGCGCGCCTTCGCCACGGACAAGCTGCCGCAGGACATACGCGACAAGGTGCTGCGCCACCAGCGGCTGGAGCGCGAGGACTACGTGCGCTGGCATAACATCCTGGCCGACCAGGGCTGGGGCGCGCCGAACTGGCCGGTCGAGCATGGCGGCACCGGCTGGAATGCCTTGCAGCGGCTGATCTTCGAGGTCGAATGTTTCAAGGCCGGCGCGCCGCGCCTGTTGCCATTCGGCCTGTCCATGATCGGCCCGGTCCTGATGAAGTACGGCAGCGCCGAGCAGCAGGCGCGCCTCTTGCCTCGCATCATCCGCGTGGAGGACTGGTGGTGCCAGGGCTATTCCGAACCGGGGTCGGGGTCCGATCTGGCCTCGCTCTCGACCCGCGCCGTGCGCGACGGCGACGAATACGTCGTCAACGGCCAGAAGACCTGGACCACCCTGGCTCAGTACGCCGATTGGATGTTCTGCCTGGTCCGCACCGACCCCGAGGCCCGCGCGCAGCGCGGCATCTCCATGCTGCTGCTGGACATGCGTACGCCGGGCGTGACCGTGCGCCCCATCCGCACGCTGGATGGGGGGCACGACGTGAACGAGGTCTGGCTGGAGAACGTGCGCGTGCCCGTGGCCAACCTGGTGGGCGTGGAGAACCAGGGCTGGACCTATGCCAAGTACCTGCTGGGCCACGAGCGCACCGGCATCGCAGGCCTGGGCCATTGCCACCGCGAACTGGGCGTGCTCAAGCACATGGCGGTGCAGGCGCAGTCCCGGGGCAAGCCCCTGCTGGCCGACAGCCGGTTCCGCGACCGCATCTCGCGCATCGAGGTGGACATCATGGCGCTGGAAATGCTGCTGCTGCGTGTGGCCTCCAGCAACGACGGCACGCCGGGGCCGGAAGCGTCGGTGCTGAAGATCCGCGGCTCCGAGATCCAGCAGGACCTGGCCATGCTGCAGATGGAGGTGGCGGGGCCGGACGCCTGGCCCTATGACCCCGATTGGCTGCAGGCAGACCATGGATACAGCGGTCCTGGGCCGGAACTGGCGGCTGCGGCCGGCGCCGGCTATGCCGACATGCGCAAGACCTCGATCTACGGCGGCACCACCGAAGTGCAGAAGGGCATCATCGCCCGCCTGGTGCTGGGCCTGTAGGCCCGGCCTCGCGCAACCCGACAGGAAGACGACGCATGGATTTCATCTATACCGAAGAACAACGCATGCTGGCCGACAGCCTGCGGCGACTGGTGGACCAGGAATGGACGCACGCGCGCCGCCGGGCCCGGCAGGCGGCGGGCAAGCTGGATGCCGACGCCTGGGCCGCGCTGGCTGAACTGGGCGTTCTGGGCCTGACCATCCCGCAGGATTTCGGCGGCTTCGGCGAAGTGCCCGCCAGCCTGCTGCCCGTGCACGTGGAACTGGGACGCGGATTGGTGTCCGAGCCGGTCATTCCCAGCGCGGTCATGGGCGCGGCGCTGATCGAAGCCTGCGGCGGCGAAGCGCGCGGCTTGTGGCTGCCGGCCATCGCCTCGGGCGACGCCGTGGTCAGCGTGGCGTACCAGGAGCCCGGCCGCCGCTACGACACCGATCCGCGCGATTGCCGCGCCAGCAAGACTGCCGATGGCTGGCGGCTGGACGGCGCCAAGCATCTGGTCTGGCACGGCGCGGCGGCCACCGCGTGGCTGGTCAGCGCGCGCGGCGACGGGGGCGAGACCCTGTTGCTGGCGGTGCCGGCGGATACGGCAGGCGTGAGGATCACCGATACGCCCACGCTGGACGGCGCGCGCTGCGCCCGGCTGGATCTGAACGCGGTCAATCTGGCGCCCGAGGCCTTGCTGGCGCAAGGGACCGCCGCCGACCAGGCGCTGGCGCAGTCCTTGCAATGGGGCACGGCCGCGCTATGCGCGCACGCCGCGGGCGCAATGGAGCGGCTGCTGGAAATCACCGTCGACTACCTGAAGGCGCGCAAGCAGTTCGGCCAACCGCTGGCCTCGTTCCAGGCCTTGCAGCATCGCCTGGCGGAAATGCTGGTGGCCAAGGAACTGGCTTTGTCCATGGCTTATGTGGCAGTGGCGGCGCTGACCGAAACCGACGCTGCGCAGCGCCGCCGCATGATCGCCTCCGCGAAGTTGGAAGCCGCGCGCGCCGGACGCCTGGTGGCGCAACTGGCGGTGCAGCTGCATGGCGGCATGGGCATGACCGACGAGCTGGACGTGGGCGATTACTTCAAACGGCTGACCGTCGTGGACCAGCTGCTGGGCGATACGGCCGAACAACTGGCGGTGCTGGAGGAACTGGCATGAGCGCAGCGGCGACGACTCAGGTCGAAGGCGGCTACACCCAGATCCGCTTCACGCTGGAGCGGGGCGTGGGCGTCATCACACTGAACCGGCCCGACCGGCTGAACAGTTTCACGGAAGTCATGCATGCAGAGCTGGCGCGGGCGCTGGATGCCATGGAGGCGGACAGCGGCCTGCGCGGACTGATCATCACGGGCGCGGGCCGGGGCTTTTGCGCTGGGCAGGACCTGGGCGAGCGCAAGCCGGCTGAGGACGGAGCACGTCGCGACCTGAGCCTGATTCTTGAGCAGTGCTACCGACCGCTGATCACCCGGCTGCGTAACTTGCCGGTGCCGGTGGTGTGCGTGATGAACGGCGTCGCGGCCGGCGCAGGCGCCAGCCTGGCGCTGGCTTGCGACGTGGTGTTCGCAGGGGAGTCGGCGCGCTTCATTCAGGCCTTCAGCAAGATCGGCCTGCTGCCGGATGCCGGCGGCACCTGGTTCCTGCCGCGTTTGGTGGGCTCTGCGCGGGCCATGGGCGCCGCGCTGTTCGGCGAAGCGCTCAGCGCCAGGCAGGCGGAAGCC
The DNA here is from genome assembly GCF_902859735.1 of Achromobacter aegrifaciens. GTDB lineage: Bacteria > Pseudomonadota > Gammaproteobacteria > Burkholderiales > Burkholderiaceae_B > Achromobacter > Achromobacter aegrifaciens. Next base: position 31,846 of record NZ_CADIJY010000003.1, read on the forward strand.
TGGGGCCTGATCTGGCGTGTGGTGCCAGACGCCGCGCTGGCGGACACGCTGGCCGAAGTCGCCGATACGCTGGCGGCCGGACCTACGCGCGCCTATGCGGCTACCAAGGCGGCGCTGCACGCGTCCAGCGGCAACACGCTGGCGCAGCAGTTCGATCTGGAATGCCGCTTGCAGCGCGAACTGGGCTACACCGACGACTACCTGGAAGGCATGCGGGCGTTCGCGCAGAAGCGCCCGCCGGCGTTCACCGGCGCCTGAGCTTTGCAGACGGCCGTCAGGGCGTCCGCGCCGCCTGGATCTGTTCTATGAGTTCGCGCGCGCAACCCGGCAGAGCGTCGATGTCGCGCACCAGTAGCTTGCGTTCGCGCACCACCCAGGGCTCGTCCAATTCGACCACGCGCAGCTTCATGTCGGCGCCATAGCGCCGCGCGGCGGAGTCGGGGATGACGCCGATGCCCACGCCCGCCTGCACCATCCGGCAGATGGAATCGAAGCTGTAGAGCTGGATGCGCTGGGGCAGGCGCTGGCCCACCTGTTCCAGCTGGTCGCGCAGGAAGGCGACCAGGGTGGAACCTTCGTGCATGGTGATGAAGGGGTAGCGCACCGCCTCGGCCAGCTTGATCTTTTCCTGATCCTGCAGCGGGTGGCCATTGGGCACCACCAGCACTAGCTTGTCGGTGCTGAAGTGGATGGTCTGCAATTCGGGCGCATCCACCGGGCCGGCCACAATGCCCAGGTCGGTGGTGCCGTCCAGCACGCCGCGCACGATGTCGCGGGTCAGGCGTTCCTGCAGGTCCACGGTGACGCCAGGGTGGCCGGACAGGAATTGCGCCAGGATGTCCGGCATGAATTCCGTGACCGCCGTGGTGTTGGCGAAGATGCGGATGTGGCCGGCGTCGCCGTCGGCCTGCTCCTGGAAGTCATGTTTCAGGTGGTCCACCTGGCGCATGATGACGCGCGCGTGCTGCAGCAGCTTCTGGCCCGCAGGCGTGATCTCCACTCCGCGGCTGTCGCGGTACAGGAGGCGGGTATTGAGCTGGTTCTCCAGCGCCTTGATGCGCACGCTGACGGCTGCCAGGGACAGGTGCGCCCGCTTGGCAGCCTGGGTCAGGCTGGGGGATTCGGCGATGTGGATGAACAGGCGTAGGTCGGCGAGGTCGAAGTGCATGGGCCATATATTACGGCGCGAGGCGTCGGGCCGGGAGGCAGGGGTGCGATTCAGGCAGCGCAAACCCCGCCTTGAGCAAAAACGAATTCACAAGCGGGACGGCTTGCGGGCATGCTTCAGTCTGTAAAAACCCCAGCAGAGGATATCGGCATGACATCTACAGATCCGGCCGCCTGGATCGGCAGCGGCGAACGCAGGGCGGACGCCATGGATCCTGGCCACGCCGCGCGCATCGCGGCAACCCTGGGCGGTCCGGCGCCGGTCCAGGGCGATGCTTTGCCGCCGCTGTGGCAATGGGCGTTCTTCATTTCCACGGTGGACATGGGCGGGCTGGGGACGGATGGCCATCCGGCGCGCGGCGGCTTTTTGCCGCCGGCCCAGGACCGCAACCGCATGTGGGCGGGCGGCCGGGTCGAGTTCCGCCGGCCGCTGTTGGTCGGCGTGCCCGCGGAGCGCGAATCCACGGTGATCGATGTCAAGGAAAAGGCAGGGCGCACTGGCGCACTGCTGTTCGTGACCGTGCGCCACGAGTTCCGCCAGGAAGGCGAGGTCGCCATCCACGAGGAGCAGGACATCGTCTATCGGCAGCCGACGCCGCCCAAGCTCACGGGCAGCGAGCCCGCGCCGCAGGCGCAGTGGCGCGATACCGTTGAGCCGTCGCCGGTGCTGCTGTTCCGCTACTCGGCGGTGACCTTCAACGGCCATCGCATCCACTACGACCATCCCTACGTGACGGGCACCGAGGGCTATCCCGGGCTGGTGGTGCACGGCCCGCTCATCGCCACCGAGATGGTTGCCGCCTTCTCCCGCGCCCATCCGCAGGCGCGCCTGACCCACCTGTCGTATCGCGGCCTGCGTCCGCTGATTGCGCCCGCACCCTTCCAGGTGGCCGGCCGCTTGACCGAGCCGGGCGTGGCCCAGCTCTGGGCTGAGCAGGACGGCACGCTGGCCCACCAAGCTGAACTGAGGTTTACAGAATGAGCATAGAGGCCCCCCGTCCCCTGGACGGCATCACCGTCGTCAGCCTGGAGCACGCGATCGCCGCGCCGTTCTGCACCCGCCAGCTCGCGGACATGGGCGCGCGCGTCATCAAGATCGAACGTCCCGGCGGCGGGGACTTCGCCCGCGGCTACGACGAGCGCGTGCGCGGCCTGTCCTCGCATTTCGTCTGGACCAACCGGTCCAAGGAAAGCCTGACGCTGGACCTCAAGCGCGAGGAGGCCGGCGGCGTCATGGAGCGTCTGCTGGAAACGGCCGACGTGCTGGTGCAGAACCTGGCGCCCGGCGCCGCCGCGCGTCTGGGGCTGTCGTTTGACGCCCTGCACAAGAAGTATCCGCGTCTGATTGTCTGCGATATCTCGGGCTATGGCGAAGGCGGGCCCTACCAGGACAAGAAGGCCTACGACCTGCTGATCCAGAGCGAAAGCGGCTTCCTGTCGGTGACCGGCACCAAGGACGATCCGGTCAAGGCCGGTTGCTCCATCGCCGACATCGCGGCCGGCATGTACGCCTATTCCGCGATCCTGAACGCCCTGCTGCTGCGGCAGAAAACGGGCCTGGGCAGCCGCCTGGACGTTTCCATGCTGGAGAGCATGGTGGAGTGGATGGGATTCCCCATGTACTACGCCTTCGACGGCGCCACGCCGCCCGTGCGCGCGGGCGCGGCCCACGCCTCCATTTATCCCTACGGGCCGTTCCCCGTGGGCGACGGCGCCACCATCATGCTGGGCCTGCAGAACGAGCGCGAATGGCGCGTGTTCTGCGCCCAGGTGCTGCGCCAGGCGGAACTCGCGGAAGACCCGCGCTTCATCTCCAATTCGCTGCGCACCGCCAACCGCGACGACTTGCGCGCGCTGATCGTGGCCGCCTTCGCCGACCTGTCCATCGAACAGGTGACGCAGCGGCTGGAGGACGCGCAGATCGCCAACGCGCGCGTCAACGACATGGCCGGCGTATGGGCCCATCCGCAGCTGCAGGCCCGCGGCCGCTGGAGCCAGGTGGAGAGTCCCGCAGGCGTTCTGCCCGCGCTGCTGCCTCCAGCCAGCAGCAACGCCTTCGCGCCGCGCATGGCCGCAGTGCCTGCGGTGGGCCAAAACACCGATGCGGTGCTAGCATCATTGGGATACGCGCCCGATCAGGTGGCGCAGTTCCATGCATCGGAGGTCGTGTGACGCATCCCGTTGTCCGTAGCGCGCTGTTCGTGCCGGCGTCGCGCCCCGAGCGCATCCCCAAGGCGCTGGCCGCGGGGGCTGACGCCGTCATCGTCGATCTGGAAGACGCGGTGGAGCATCTGGCCAAGGCGGCCGCCCGGGAAGCGCTGTGCGATTTCCTGGGGACGAATCCCCGCGCGCGGCTGTGGGTGCGTATCAATGATGCCTCCACCTCCTGGCACGACGACGACCTCAAGGCCTGTCGCGGCAAGCCCGGGGTGGCCGGAGTGCTGCTGCCCAAGGCCGAGAGCCTGGCTCAGGTGCGCCACGTGGTCCAGGCGGGCCTGCGGGTGATTCCCATCCTGGAGACCGCCCAAGGCATCCTCAACGTTGCGGAAGTCGCCGCCACGCCCGGCGTGGAGCGCCTGGCCTTCGGCAGTCTGGACTACGGCCTGGACCTGGGACTGACGCCCGATACGCCGGGGGCGCAAACCGTGCTGGACCAGGCGCGCGTGCAGGTGCTGCTGCATAGCCGCGCGGCCGGACTGGCGCCCGCGCTGGACGGCGTGTTTCCCGGCATCCAGGACCAGGCCGGGCTGGCGCATGCCGCCGGCCGCGCGCAGCAGATGGGCTTTGGCGGCATGCTGTGCATCCACCCCACGCAAGTGCCGGTGATCCACGCGGCCTTCGTGCCCGCCGCGCAGGAATTGGCATGGGCGCGCCGCGTCATCGCCACGCATCGCGACACTTCGGCCGGCACCTTCATGCTGGACGGCAAAATGGTCGACGCCCCAGTCATCGCACGCGCGCGGCTGGTGCTGGCGCAGGCGGGCGAAACCACCGGCGTCTAGGCCGGTTCCGATCACTACTTTCCGGCAGCTCCATGGGCGAAGCGCTCTTCATCGGACACACTTATATCGACGTCACCGTGCTGGCGGACGAATGGCCCACGGGCGATGAAAAAAGCGTGGCGCGCGACTACGCGGTGTCCTTCGGCGGCAACGCGGTGACGGCCGCGTTCGCCTGCGCGCGGCTGGGCACGCCGCCGGACCTGATCTGCTCGCTGGCATCGGATTGGCTGGGCCACATGTACACGGACATGGCGGCGGCGCACGGGGTGTCGCTGCATGCGCGCAAAGTGAGCCGTTCGTCCCTGTCCTTCATCATGCCCAATCACGGCAAGCGCGCCATCGTGCGTGCGCGCGACGTGGACTACCTGAACGACTTTCCGCGGCTGGACATCGGCGGCTACCGTGCCTTGCACCTGGACGGGCATCAGCCCGACGCCGCCCTGCATTACGCGCAGGCGTGTCGGCAGGCGGGCGTGCTGACCTCGCTCGATGGCGGCGGCGTGCGCGAGAACACCGACGAGCTGCTGCGCCACGTCGACGTGGCGGTCTGCGCGGAGCGCATGTGCGAACAATTGGGGCTTGCGCCGTCAGGCCTGCTGGAACTGCTGAAGGCGCGCGGCTGCCGCATCGGCGCGGTCACCATGGGCGAGCGCGGCATGCTCTGGTACGACGAGACGGGAACGGTGGATGTCCTGCCCGCGCTGGACGTGCCGGCCGCCAGCATTGTCGATACCTCGGGGGCCGGGGACGTGTTCCACGGCGCCTACGTCTGGTCCTATCTGAACCGGCCGGAACTGCCGTGGGCGGAGCACTTCACCTTTGCGCGCGCGGCTTCGGCCCACAAGATCCAGCATCTGGGCAATGAAGCGGGCCTGCCGCAGGTCGAGGACGTGGAGCGCGTGCTGATGGCCTACGCGCCGAAGGAATAGCGGGCGGGCTTGGCCGCCGGCGTTCAGTCCGCGATGCGCGTTATCGGCTGGTCGTGGATCGCGGCGATCCAGTCGCCGATGGGCTTGCCTTGCAGCGCCAGGCCGGGAGCCAGGTCGCGCAGGGGCAGCAGCACGAAGGCGCGCAGGTGCATGCGAGGGTGGGGCAGCGTCAGCCGCTCATGGTCCAGCACGGTGTCGCCGTACAGCAGCAGGTCCAGATCCAGCGTGCGCGGCGCATTCTTGTAGGGGCGCTCGCGGCCGTGCCGGTTTTCCAGCGCCTGCAGCGCATCCAGCAGGGCCAGCGGGGTCAGATGCGTGTCCAGCGCCGCCACGGCGTTGACGAAGTCGGGGCCGGTGGCTTCGACCGGCGCGCTGCGGTAGAACGGCGATGCCGCCACCGCGGCGATGCCGCCGGTTTCCTGCAATTCAGCCAGGACACTGCGCAGCGTGGCTGCGCCGTCGCCCAGATTGGCGCCCAGCGCGACGTAGGCGCGCACAGGAGCGGTCATGACTTAACCCGCTGCGGGCGGCGTGCCACGCGAGGGCGAACGGCGCGGACGGCGGCGCTTGCGCGGGGCGGAGGGGGCGTCGCCGGCATCGCGCGGTTGGCGGGACACCTCTTCGATCATCTCGCTGCGGGTGACGTCGTCGGCGTTGGCCAGGTCCATCCACCATTGCGCCAGCACGCTGTCGAACTCGCCGGCGGCGGCGCGCAGTTGCAGGAAGTCGCAGGCGGCGCGGAAGCGCGGCTGTTCGATCATGCGGTAGATGGTCTTGCCCATGCGGCGCTCGAAACGTGGCTGCATGAACCAGATCTCGCGCATGTCGGACGAGAAGCGGCGCTGGATGGCGAGCTTTTCGGTCTGTTCGTCCAGCACCGAATCGGCGGCTTGCGACAGGGCGGGGATGGTGTGCTCGCCCTGCGCGCGCAGCTGCTTCCAGCGCGCTTCCACCTGTTGCCACAGCAGCGCGGCGAACAGGAAGCTGGGGCTGATGGTCTTGCCCGAGCGCACGCGCGCGTCGGTGCGTTCCAGCGCAAGCTCCACGAAATGCTCGCCGCCGGGTTGCTCGAGCACCACGTCCAGCAGGGGCAAGAGGCCCTTGTGCAGGCCGTCGGCGCGCAGCTGGCGCAGGCAGTCCATGGCATGGCCGCAGGTCAGCAGCTTGAGCATTTCGTCGAACAGGCGCGAGGCCGGCACGTTCTCGATGAGCTCGGCCATGGTGCTGATGGGCTGGCGCGTGGCCGGGTCGATGGTGCCGTTCAGCTTGGCGGCGAAGCGCACGGCGCGCAGCATGCGGACCGGGTCTTCGCGGTAGCGCTTGGTCGGGTCGCCGATGATGCGGACCTGGCGCTTTTTCAGGTCGGCCACGCCGTTGTGGAAGTCGATGACTTCCTCGTTGTGCGGGTCGTAGTAGAGCGCGTTCATGGTGAAGTCGCGGCGCGCCGCGTCTTCTTCGTGCGAACCGAACACGTTGTCGCGCAGGATGCGGCCGTGTTCGTCGGTCTCCTGGTCTTCCGAGGCGGGGGCGCGGAAGGTGGAGGTTTCGATGATTTCCTGGCCGAAGACCACGTGCACCAGCTGGAAGCGGCGGCCGATGATGCGGGCGCGGCGGAACAGCGGACGGATCTGCTCGGGCGTGGCGTTGGTGGCCACGTCGAAGTCCTTGGGCTCCAGGCCCACGATCAGGTCGCGCACGGCGCCGCCGACGATGTAGGCGTCATAGCCGTGCTGGCGCAGCACCTCGCAGACCTTGATCGCGTGGCGCGAGACGTTGCGGCGGTCGATGCCGTGCTTGTCGCGCGCAATGCGCAACGGCCCCCGGGCTGCCGGCGCGAATAGTCGGCCGACGAATTTTTTTATAGTTTCAGTGATCATTTAGGACTTCGAATCTTCCATGTGGTCGAACAAGTCGATCACCTGCCAGCCGCGCTCCTGGGCGATGCCGCGCAGGGTGGGGCTGGGGTTGGCTGCGATCGGACGGGTCACTTTCTCCAGCAGGGGTACATCGTTGACCGAATCGCTATAGAAAAACGATTCCGAAAAATCCGCAAGCCCCAAACCCATGCCGGCCAGCCAGTCGTTGACGCGCACCACCTTGCCTTCCTTGAAACTGGGCGTGCCCAGGATGCGGCCGGTGTAGCGCCCGCGCAGGTATTCCGCGTCGGTGGCCACGAGGTGGGGCACGCCGAAGGCGCGCGCGATGGGAGCGGTGACGAAGCTGTTGGTGGCCGTGACCACCGCGCACAGGTCGCCGGCTTCCAGGTGCGATTGCACCAGGTCGCGCGCGGCGGGCGTCATGGACGGGCGGATCACTTCTTCCATGAAGGCTTCATGCCAGGCCGCCAGGTCGTAAGGCGTGTGCGCGGCCAGCAGGCCGAGCATGAACTCGGCCGCCTGCTCGGCGGTGAGCTCGCCGCGGTTGTAGCGATCCATCAGATCGTCGTTCTGGCGGCGGGCTTCGGCGGGATCCCCGGCGCGGCCCGTGCGTGCCAGATAGTCGGCCCATTGGTAGTCGCTATCCAGCGGCAACAGGGTGTGATCCAGGTCGAACAGGGCGAGACGTCGGGAGGTCATGTGCGTTGTGAATCAGGATCTGCGAGCATGGCCCGCAGCAGAGGTAGGGTGATGGGACGGCCGGTGGCCAGGGAATAGCGGTCCAGCGCGTCGATCAGCTCCGCCAGCTTGCGGATGTCGCGCTCGTGGTGCGTGAGCATCCAATTGATGATTTCGGGCGCCAGGTGCATGCCGCGGGCAGCCGCCTGGGCCGACAGGGCGGCCAGCTTGTCGGCGTCGGACAGCGGGTCCAGGCGGAAAACCAGGTCCCAGCCCAGGCGCGTGCGCAAGTCCTCGCGCAGCGGCATCGACAGCGGAGCGCGGTCGCCCGCCAGCGCCAGCGCGAAGGCGCGGCCGGTGGCGGCGGATTCGCGCCAGCGGTTGTAGAGCGCGAACAGGGCGGCCTGGCGGCTGTCGTTCATGCGGTGCACGTCGTCGACCGCCACGAACTTGGGCATGGGCGACTTGGAATCGGCTTCGGCCAGGCGGCGCAGCATGTTTTCGCCAGTCTCGGCGTCGATATAGACGGCGTCGGGGCGGGCGGTCAGCGCGCGCAGCAGATGGCTGCGGCCGCAGCCCGCGGCGCCCCAGATGTACAGGGCGCGGCCAGGAAGCAGCGCGCGCACTGCCGCCAGCGCTTCCCCGTTGGGGCCGGCGATATAGTTGTTCAGCGATGGCGCTGGCGCGGGAAGAACGTCAAGCAGCAGCTGGCGGTTCATGGGAGCTTACAGGGTGCCGAAACGAGGCGGGTAGTACGGGTCAATACGGCTACAGGTCAGTACAACGGGTCAAAACGTCGCTGGCCGGGCGCGAAACTCCGGGGTTTGCACCACGGAACCGACAAAATCAATACCGGCCAACCCTACACTTTAAACCACCTGGGGCCAGGGTGTCGCGTCGATGGGCCTGGGCTGGCTTGGGTTTGCGCCGATCCGGCCCCTCTTGCCCGCCCTGGCCGGGCGAGCCGGCGCGGTCGCCGTCCGGACCGCTTTGGCGGCGCCGATCCCTGCTAGTCCCCGCAACATCGTAAAATGCAGGGCGTTCCACCAAAATCCCAGCAATTGTTACATACCCCACGGCATTTCTCATGACGAATCAACCTACCGCCCCTATGACCTACCGCGATGCCGGTGTCGACATCGACGCAGGCGACGCCCTGGTCGACCGTATCAAACCGCTTGCGGCGCGCACCATGCGTCCCGGGGTGCTGGCCGGTATCGGCGGCTTTGGCGGCCTGTTCGAAGTGCCGAAGTCGTACAAGGAACCCGTGCTGGTCTCGGGCACCGACGGCGTGGGCACCAAGCTGCGCCTGGCGTTCGACTGGAACCGCCACGACACCGTGGGTATCGACCTGGTCGCCATGAGCGTCAACGACATCCTGGTGCAGGGCGCGGAGCCGCTGTTCTTCCTGGACTATTTCGGCTGCGGCAAGCTTTCGGTGGATACGGCGGCGGCCGTGGTGGGCGGCATCGCCAAGGGTTGCGAGCTGTCGGGCTGCGCGCTGATCGGCGGTGAAACCGCCGAAATGCCGGGCATGTATCCGGACGGCGAGTACGACCTGGCCGGCTTCGCGGTGGGAGCGGTGGAAAAGTCCGCCATCATCACCGGCCAGTCGATCAAGACCGGCGACGTGGTGCTGGGCCTGGCTTCCAGCGGCGCGCACTCCAACGGCTATTCGCTGTTGCGCAAGATCCTGGAACGCGCCAACGCCAAGCCCGACGACGATTTCCACGGCCAGCCGATGGTCGACGTGGTCATGGCGCCGACGCGCATCTACGTGAAGCAGGTGCTGGCCGCCCTGGCCAAGCACGGCACCAGCATCAAGGGCCTGGCCCACATCACGGGCGGCGGCTTGCTGGACAACGTGCCGCGCATCCTGCAGCCCGGCCTGTCGGCCAAGCTGCACCGCGCCAACTGGGAAATGCCCAAGCTGTTCCAGTGGCTGCAAGAGCAGGGCCAGGTCGAAGACACCGAGATGTACCGCGTTTTCAACTGCGGCATCGGCATGGTGCTGGTGGTGGATCCGGCGCAGGCCGAAGCCATCGCCGCCACGCTGCGCGAGCAGGGCGAGACCGTCAGCACGCTGGGCGAGATCGTTGAGCAGAAGGAAGGCATGGCGCAAACCTTCGTGGTGTAAGCCACGCTGTCCGCTACGAAGAACCGCGCCACGGCGCGGTTTTTTTGTGTCTGGCGCCTGGCTAGGCGCGTCCCGCCAGCGCGACGGCCATCGCGTCTATGGTTTGCGCCACGGCATCCGCCGCCAGGCAGTCGACGATGACGCGCTCGGGCTGCGCGCGCAGCCAGGTGATCTGGCGCTTGGCCAGCTGGCGCGTGGCGGCGATGCCTTGTTCGCGGGCGGTGGCGAGGTCGACCTCGCCGTCCAGGTGCGCCCACATCTGCCGGTAGCCCACGCAACGGACCGAGGGCAGGCCGGTATGCAGGTCGCCCCTGGCGCGCAGGGCGCGGACTTCGTCGAGCAGGCCGCGGTCCAGCATGGCGTCGAAGCGTTGCTCGATGCGGGCATGCAGCGCGGCGCGGTCGGAAGGCTCCAGGCTGATGGTGAGGTACTGGTTGCCCGTCGCGTCGCGCGGACGCTGGCTGCGCAGCAGCAGGGCCGACATGGGCTGGCCGGACAGCATGCAGATCTCCAGCGCGCGCTGGATGCGCTGGCTGTCGTTGGGCGCCAGGCGTGCGGCAGTGACGGGATCCAGCTGCGCCAGTTCGGCGTGCAGCGCGGGCCAGCCCTGGACGGCGGCGCGCGCTTCCAGCTCGGCGCGCAGCGCCGGATCGGCCTGCGGCAGATCGTCCAGGCCGTCGCGCAGCGCCTTGTAGTACATCATGGTGCCGCCCGCCAGCAGCGGGATGCGTCCGCGTGCGCGGATCTCGTCTATCAGGCGCAGTGCATCGGCGACGAAGTCGGCTGCGGAGTACGACTGGATGGGGTCGAGGATGTCCAGCAGATGCTGCGGCACCTGCGCCTGTTCCTCGGGCGAGGGCTTGGCCGTGCCGATGTCCATGCCGCGATAGATCGTGGCGGAATCGACGTTGACGATTTCCAGCGGCCAGCGCTCGGCCAGCGCCAGGGTGGAGGCGCTCTTGCCGGCCGCGGTGGGGCCGGCCAGGCAGATGACCAGCGGCGTCGCGTTGGGGGAGGAGGACGGCGACAAGCTTATTGTCCGCGCAGGAAGAGCTTGTCCAGGTCGGACACCGACCACTGGATCCAGGTGGGGCGGCCGTGGTTGCACTGGTCGGCGCGTTCGGTTGCTTCCATCTGGCGCAGCAGGCCGTTCATTTCTTCGATGGTGAGCTTGCGGTTGGCGCGCACGGAACCATGGCAGGCCATGGTGGACAGCAGCTCGTTGCGCTGTTCCGTCAGCAGGCGCGACACGCCCACGGCGCCCAGGTCGCGCAGCACGGCGCGGGCCAGCGTTTCGATGTCGCCGCGGGCCAGGATGGCCGGCACCGAGCGCACGGCGATCGAGGTGGGGCCGGACGGGCGCATTTCGAAGCCGAGTTCGTTCAGCTGCTCTTCGTATTCCTCGACCAGCGCCACGTCCTTTTCCTGGGCATGGAACACCACGGGCACCAGCAGATCCTGGCGCGGCAGGCTGCGCGCGTCCAGGGCTTGCTTGAGCTGTTCGTAGACCACCCGCTCGTGCGCGGCATGCATATCCACCAGCACGATGCCGCGGCGGGTCTGCGCCAGGATGTAGATGCCGTGCAGCTGCGCCAGCGCCATGCCCAGCGGATGTTCTTCGTCCGCGGGCAGGGCGGCGACGGGAGCAGGCACGGGTTCGCGCAGCGGCGCGGTTTTGGCGGCCGAGTCGTCATCCAGCGGGCGGTAGAGCGATTGCCAGTCCGCGGCCGGAATGCCGGCGGGTTCGGCGTGCAGGCGGAACGGCACCTGGGTGTGCGGGCGCTGCGGCGCGGGCGATGGGCGCAAGCCGTAAGACGATGATGATGAGTTGTCGCCGGCGTAGGCGGGCCGGGGCGCGTCCGTCATGGGCCGGGGGCTGCTGGCGGGCGCGTAAGGCGAGGCTTGCGGCGCGGCGTCGGTCGCCGCGGCGGTGGCGGGCCGGGCCACGGTTTCGAACCCGGCGTCGTCCGCGTCGTCGTTTTGCGCCGCGGGGGCTGCGGCGGACGCGCCGCCCGTCTGCGCCAGGGTCTGGCCGACCGCATGGGACACGAACCGATGCACCGCACCGCTGTCGCGGAAACGGACCTCATGCTTGGCCGGGTGCACGTTCACGTCCACGGCGGCCGGGTCGATGTCCAGGAACAGCACGTAGGCGGGCTGGCGGTCGCCATGCAGTACGTCCGCGTAGGCGGCGCGCAGAGCGTGGCTGACGGTGCGGTCGCGCACGTATCGGCCGTTCACGTAGAGATACTGGCGGTCCGCGCGGGCGCGGGCTGCGGTGGGACGGGTGATCATGCCCGCCAGGCTGACCGTGCCGACCGAGTGCGACAGCAGCAGGCCGTGTTCGGCGAATTCCGCGCCCAGCACGTCGCGGATGCGCTGCGGCGGTTCGGCGGGCAGCCATTGGCGCTGCGCGCGGTCGTGATGGAACAGGCGGAAGGCGATCTGCGGATGCGCCAGCGCGATGCGCTCCATGGCGTCGACGCAGTGGCCGAACTCGGTGGCCTCGGAGCGCAGGAATTTGCGGCGGGCCGGCACGGCGTCGAACAACTGGCGCACGTCCACCGTGGTGCCCGGAGGACCCGAGGCGGGGCTGACCTGCATGCTGCCTGCATCGATCTGCCAGGCGTGCTCGCCATCGCGGGTGCGGGAAATGATGGTGACCTGGGCCACGGACGCGATCGAGGCCAGCGCTTCGCCGCGGAACCCCATGGATGCCACAGATTCCAGTTCGTTCAAGGAGCGGATCTTGCTGGTGGCGTGGCGCGCCAGCGCCAGCGGCAGCTCTTCGGGCGGAATGCCGCCGCCGTCGTCGGTCACGGCAATGCGGCGTATGCCGCCGCCTTCCAGGCGCACTTCAATGGCGCGTCCGCCCGCGTCGATGGCGTTTTCGAGGATTTCCTTGAGCACGGATGCCGGCCGCTCGATCACCTCGCCGGCGGCGATCTGACTGATCAGCAGGTCGGGAAGCGCAAGAATGGAGCGGCGTTCGGTCATGTGGCTGGCGTTCAGGTATGGCTATGTGGACGATTTTAGCGTCATGGGCGGGTGGGCTATAGTCGCGGACTGATATCCCATTCCGCTGGCAGGGTTGCTTCAATGCTCGAATTCTTCAATATGGTGCTCCACATCGACAAGACGCTCGGCGTCTGGGTCGCGCAGTATGGCGTGTGGGTGTACCTGGTGCTGTTCCTGATCGTTTTTGCGGAGACGGGGCTGGTCGTGTTGCCCTTTCTGCCGGGGGATTCGCTGCTGTTCATCGCGGGCGCGTTCGGCGCGACCGGGCACATCGATCCGTTCCTGATGGGCGGGCTGCTGATCATCGCCGCCATCACCGGCAATACGGTGAACTACTTCATCGGACGCTATATCGGGCCGCGCGTGTTTTCGATGAACCTGCGCTTTCTGGACCGCGGCGCGTTGATGCGCACGCACGCGTTCTATGAAAAGCACGGCGGCAAGACCATCGTCATGTCGCGCTTCATCCCGGTCGTGCGCACTTTCGCGCCCTTTGTCGCGGGCGTGGCCGACATGCCGCAGTCGCGCTTCCAGCTGTTCAACATCCTGGGCGCGCTGCTGTGGGTGGTGAGCCTGGTGGCCGCGGGCTACTTCTTCGGCAACATCCCGCTGGTGCGCGAACACTTGAATACCATCGTGCTGTTGGGCCTGGCCGCCGCCATCGTGCCGGTGATCGGGGCGGGCCTGTTCAAGCTGATCAAGGCCAAACGCGGCGCGTGAAGCGCCGCAGAGCATGCTGCGGCACACGCGTCAAACCAGTGAATAGGGCGTTGCGCCGTGAAGCGCAACGCCCTTTTTCATGCGGCGGCAGACGTCGCCGTCAGCTCACATCGCCCAGCCGCGCCAGCGGCGGGTTGGCGGTGAAGTAACGCTGGATGCCCGTCATCATGGCCTGCGCCAGCTTGTCCTGATGCGAGGTGCTGCGCAGCAGGGCTTCTTCCTGCGGGTTGCTGATGAAGGCGGTTTCGACCAGCACCGAAGGAATGTCCGGCGCTTTCAGGACCGCGAAGCCGGCCTGTTCGACGCTGTTTTTGTGCAGGCGGTTGATCTTCTTGATTTCGTCCAGGAAGGCGCTGCCCACCTTCAGCGAATCGTTGATCTGCGCGGTGGTGGACAGGTCCAGCAGTACCTTGGCCACCTGGCGGTCGTGGCTGCCAAGGTTGACGCCGCCGATCAGGTCGGCCGCGTTTTCCTTGTCCGCCATCCAGCGCGCCTGGGCGCTGGTGGCGCCGCGCTGCGACAGCGCGAACACCGACGAGCCATTGGCCGAAGGCTTGATCCAGGCGTCCGCGTGGATCGAGATGAACAGGTCCGCGTGCACGCGGCGCGCCTTCTGCACGCGCACGTGCAGGGGCACGAAGTAGTCGTCGTCGCGCGTGAGATAGGCGCGCATGTAGGGCTGGCTGTCGATCAGCGCCTTCAGGCGCCGGGCGATGCGCAGCACCACGTCTTTCTCGCGCAGGCCGCTGCTGCCGATGGCGCCCGGGTCCTCGCCGCCGTGGCCGGGATCCAGCGCGATGGTGACCATGCGCTGCTTGCCGCGGCTGGCGGTGGCGGGCGGAGGCTTGGGCGCGGTGGGCAGCGGGGGCGCCGGCTGCTGGCCGCGCACGCGCGGCGGCTCGGGCGGATCGGCGCGGGTCACCGGGTTGCGCTGGATGTCTTCCAGGATGCGCGCCAGCGGGTCGTCCACGTCGGGGCCGGTCTGCTTGTTCAGGATCGCGACCAGCGGATCCTGGGCGATCTTCGGATACAGGTCCAGCACCAGACGGTACTGGTAGTCGGCCACGGGCTTGAGCGTGAACACCTGGGGCGCCACGGGCTGCTTCAGGTCGAACACCAGGCGCACCACGTTGGGGCGGTTTTGCGCCACCCGCAGGCTCTGGATGTAGGGGTCGTCAGGCCGGACCTTGGAAACCAGGTCGTTCAGGGCCGCGCTGATGGTCAGTCCCTCAATGTCCACCACCAGGCGGTGGGGGTTTTCAAGCGTGAACTGCTCAGCCTTGAGCTCGCTGTCGAGCTCCAGCGTGACGCGGGTGTATTCGTCGGCCGGCCAGGTGCGCACAGCCAGGATGGTCGCCGCCTGCGCCAGGCGCGGCAGGACCGGCAGGACGAGCAGGGTGGCGGCGACGCTGATCAGGCGGCGCCGGGTGGCGCCTGCCGAGGGGAGGGCGCCGACTGGGGCGGGGGGACAATCGCGTTCAACCATGTTTGTCCTCGAGCGGTGTACGCGGTCAGGGTGGCGTCGCGTCCGTCGCCTGCATAGGCTAGGGAAATCAGCAGGTCGGGAGGGGGCAAAAGGCCCCCGGCCCGCTCCGGCCATTCGATCAAAACGACTGCGTCGTCACGCAGTAAATCCCGGAATCCTGCGTCCAACCATTCTCGCGTATCACTAAATCTATAAAAATCAAGGTGATAGAAGTATAAGTTAGAAACTTTATAGGATTCAAGCAGCGCGTAGCTGGGACTTTTGATCCGTCCCGTGATGCCGCTTTCCCGCAACAGGGCCCGTGTGAAGGCCGTTTTCCCCGCGCCCAGGTCCCCCTGGAGGTGGATATGTCCCCCAGCCGGACCGGCCTGGCCGCCGGAAACCAGGGGGGCGAGCTGACGTGCCAGCGATTCCGTGGCGGCTTCGTCGGGCAGGTGCAAGGTCAGGCTGCAAAGAGGGGCGGACATGGCGCGGGGCGAGTGGTAAAAACGGTGGAGGGAGCACGGATGTTTGCGCAATTATAGGAATGCGGGTTTCTGCTAACCTATAACTGATTGTCATTCTCAACATTCTCGCGGCTGGCGCGCTGCCGTCAGCCGTAATCGACGTCGCCACGGAGTAGCACGCGCCATGAAGACCCGCATTGAAAAAGACACGTTTGGTCCCATCGAAGTCCCTGAGGATCACCTCTGGGGCGCCCAGACCCAGCGTTCGCTGCATTTTTTCGCGATTTCCACCGAGAAGATGCCGGTCCCCCTGGTCGAAGCGATGGCGCGGCTCAAGCGCGCGGCGGCCAAGGTCAATGCCGATCTGGGCGAACTGGATCCGAAGATCGCCGATGGCATCGTCCGCGCCGCCGATGAAGTCATTGCCGGTAAATGGCCCAACGAGTTCCCGCTGTCGGTCTGGCAGACCGGCTCGGGCACGCAAAGCAACATGAACATGAACGAGGTGCTGGCCAACCGCGCTTCGGAACTGATGGGCGGCGTGCGCGGCGAAGAACGCAAGGTCCACCCCAACGACCACGTCAACCGCGGGCAGTCGTCCAACGATACCTTCCCGACCGCCATGCACGTGGCGGCGGCGGTGCAGGTCGAGCATCATCTGCTGCCCTCGCTGAAGGCGCTGCGCGCCACGCTGGCGGCCAAGAGCGCCGAGTTCTACGACATCGTCAAGATCGGCCGCACCCACCTGCAGGACGCCACGCCGTTGACGCTGGGTCAGGAGCTGTCGGGCTACGTGGCCCAGCTGGACCTGGCCGAGCAGCAGATCCGCGCCACCCTGCCTGGCCTGCACCAGCTGGCCATCGGCGGCACGGCCGTGGGCACGGGCCTGAACGCGCACCCGCAGTTCAGCGCCAAGGTTTCCGCCGAACTGGCGCATGCCACCGGCACTGCCTTCGTGTCGGCGCCCAACAAGTTCCAGGGCCTGGCTTCGCACGAAGCGCTGCTGTTCGCGCACGGCGCGCTGAAGTCGCTGGCGGCCGGCCTGATGAAGATCGCCAACGACGTGCGCTGGCTGTCCAGCGGTCCGCGTTCGGGCCTGGGTGAAATCAGCATTCCCGAGAACGAGCCGGGCAGCTCGATCATGCCGGGCAAGGTCAACCCGACGCAATGCGAAGCCATCACGATGCTGGCGGCGCAGGTGTTGGGCAACGACGTGGCCATCAATATCGGCGGCGCCAGCGGCAACTTCGAACTCAACGTGTTCAAGCCGCTGGTGATCCACAACTTCCTGCAATCGGTGCGCCTGCTGACCGACGGCATGGCCAGCTTCAACGAGCATTGCGCCGCCGGCATCGAACCCAATCGCGAGCGCATCGCCGAACTGGTCGACCGTTCGCTGATGCTGGTGACGGCATTGAATCCGCATATCGGCTACGACAAGGCCGCGCAGATCGCCAAGAAGGCGCACAAGGAAGGCCTGTCGCTGAAGGAATCGGCGTTGGCGCTGGGCTACGTGACCGAAGCGCAGTTCGCCGAATGGGTGGTGCCGGCTTCCATGACCAACGCGCACAAGTCCTAGTAAGCGGGCCTGTGCGTGCATGAAAAAAGACCGCCGCCGCGGTCTTTTTTCGTTGTCGGGCCTTGCCGCTCAACCTGCGCCGGTGAGCATCAGCCACAGCGGAATCGTCAACGCCGAAAGCAGCGTGCCCAGCGATATCAGCACGGCCACCATGCGGCCGTCGCCGCCCATGCGCATGGCCAGCACATAGGCCGCGGACGCGGTGGGCAGGGCCGCGAACAATAGCAGCATCTGCGATTCCAGCGGCGGCAGCGCCAGCAGATGCGCGATCAGCAGGGCCGCCGCGGGCAGCGCCAGCAGCTTGACCCCGAGCATCCAGGCGATCAGCGCGCCATGGCCCTTGCCGCCTTCCCATGAAAGGCTGGCGCCCACGCACATGATGCCCAGCGCGAGCGCGGCAGCGCCCAGGCGTCCCAGCGCCGTGTCCAGCGGGCCGGGCAGATGCACGCCGGCCAGATTGCAGGCCAGGCCGGCCAGCGTGGAAATGACCAGCGGGTTGCGTGCCAGTTCGCGCAGCAGGTTGCCGCCGCTGTGGCGCGCCAGGCCGTAGACCGCCGCCATGTTGGCCATCGGCACGGCGAACCCGACGATCAGCGCCATGACCGTCTGGCCCTGGGCGCCGCCCAGGCTGGCCGACAAGGCCAGGCCGAGATAGGTGTTGAAGCGGTAGCCGCATTGCGCGGACGAGGCCAGGCTGAGCGGCGACGGCCGCAGCGCCCAGCGCGCCAGCCAGGTCAGCGCGACGCCGGTCGCGATGACGGCTGCGCAGGCCTGCAGCAGCATGGCGGCGTTGCCGGCGGTGATGGGGGTGCGCAGGATGGACTGGAACAGCAGTGCGGGGAGCAGGACGAAGTAAACCAGGCGCTCGGTGCCGGCGAAGAATTCGCGCGAGAAATCCAGTTTGTGACGCAGCGCCCAACCCAGCGCGACCAGCATGAAATCAGGGAAAACCAGAAGGGCAACGGACATGTGAGAGCAGGTATTTGATGCGCGTCAGAAGGGGATCCCGGCGCTATGCGTCTGTAAGCATTTGCTGCTATTCTCCGTCATTCTGGCGGGCGCATGTGCCACAAGCAACCTATAAAAGCAGTGCTCTCCCTGCGCACAGAACTTGCGCCCTCCCGCCGTTCATTGCTGACCTGTCTACAGGCAGGCGCATCACACAACGGTCCGTACACACACGGGCTCGCATATTGGAGGAAACACACCTATGAATAAAGTCCGCTCCCTGGCCGTGGCCATTGCCCTGGCCTCCGGCGTTGCCGGCACCTTTGGCGCCTCCGCCGCCTTCGCTGCCGACAAGTACCCGAGCAAGCCTATCCGCGTCATCGTTCCGTTCGCGCCTGGCGGCTCGACCGACATCATCGCGCGCCTGGTGACGCAGCGCATGAGCCAGGAACTGGGCCAGCCCATGGTTGTGGAAAACAAGGGCGGCGCCGGTGGCGCCATCGGCGCATCCGAAGCCGCGCGCGCCGATGCCGACGGCTACACGCTGTCGATCGCCACCGTGTCGACGATGGCCGTGAACCCCGCTTGCCGCCCCAATGACCTGCCCTACGATCCGATCAAGGACTTCCAGCCGGTCACCAACTTCGCCAACACCGCCAACGTGGTGGCCGTGAACCCGAAGTTCCCCGCCAAGGACTTCAAGGGCTTCCTGGAAGAGCTGAAGAAGAACCCGGGCAAGTACTCCTACGGCAGCTCGGGCACTTGCGGCGTGCTGCACCTGATGGGCGAATCGTTCAAGATGGCCACCGGCACGGACATCGTGCACGTGCCGTACAAGGGTTCGGGCCCGGCCGTGGCTGACGCCGTCGGCGGCCAGATCGAAATCCTGTTCGACAACCTGCCGTCGTCGATGCCGCAGATCCAGGCGGGCAAGCTGCGCGCCATGGCCATCGCGTGGCCGACCCGCATCGATTCGATCAAGGACGTGCCGACCTTCAAGGACGCCGGCTTCCCGGTGCTGAACCAGCCGGTCTGGTACGGTCTGCTGGCGCCCAAGGGCACGCCGATGGAAGTCGTGAACAAGCTGCGCGACGCTGCCGTGGTGGCCCTGAAGGACCCCAAGGTCATCAAGGCGCTGGACGACCAGGGTTCGGCGCCGTCGGGCAACACGCCGGAAGAATTCGCCAAGGAAATCAAAGAGCAGTATGACTGGGCGAAGGACGTCGTGAAGAAGCAGAACATCAAGCTGGATTGATGCCGCGCGGGGCGGGCGCTGCCTGCCCTGTCTGCACGCAATGACGGGCGCCTTCGGGCGCCCGTCTTTTTTTGTGCGCCGGCCGCTTCAGGCCGCGGCGTCGAGTCCGGCCTGCAGCGCTTCGCAGGCGGCGCGCAAGCGTTCGATGAAGTCGCGGTGCAGCGCTGACAGCGGATCCTGGTTGCGCACCATGATGCTGATCGGCACGCGCAGCGCGGGGTCCAGCCGGCGCAGGTTCATGCCGGGACGCAGCATCGCCTGCGCGGTGATGGCGTCCACGATGGCGTCGCCGCAGCCTGCGTCCACCAGCGCGCAGGCCACGTAGTGCGTTTGCACCTGGATGGCGACTTGCGGATCCAGGCCCTGCGCGTCCAATGCCATCTGCAGCAGGGCGCCGGAGGCGTCGGCCGCGTCCAGCACGATCAGCGTGTCGCCCGCCATGGCCGTCAGCTCCGCCAGCGGCAGCGGTCCCGTGCCTTCCTTGCGGCTGAGGTGCACCAGCTCCGTGTGGCCCAGCCCCATGCGGGTCAGGCCCGGATAGTCGTTGGTGTCGAAGGTGATGGCCAGGTCCAGTTCGCGCGTCAGCAGCCCCTGTACGAGTTCGGTGCTGTGATGCGTGTGGATGTCGAAGGTGATGCCGGGCTGCGCCTCCCGGCTGTCGCGCACCACGCCGGGCAGCAGCCCCAGGCCCAGCGCTGGCGCGCAGCCCAGTCGCAGGTGGCCGTTGGGATGGTCGCGCAGGCTGGCGGCCAGCCTGCGCACGCTGTTGAGGTCCTGGTTCAGGCGCGCGACTTCGGGCGTGAGGATCTCGGCTTCGCGCGTGGCGACGAGCCGGCCCTTGACGCGCTCGAACAGCTTGAAGCCCAGCTGCGCCTCGGCGTGCGCCAGGAGCTTGCTGGCCGCGGGCTGCGAGATATGCAGCGCGGCCGCGGCCTCGGTCAGGGATCCGGTACGGCGGATCGCTTCGAAAATCTCGATGTGGCGCAAACGCATGGCACGGTGGGGACGGTGGGCGGAAACCGCGATTCTAAGCCGGATGCGGCTGGCGTCGCGACAGCCGCGGGCGCCTTGACTATCATGAACCCCTGCCGGAAAGCCGGCGCACACTGGAGCTTCCCATGCGCGCACCCCGCCACGCCGCCGCCCTCATGCTTGCCGCCGCGCTTGCCGCCATGCCCGCGGCCTGGGCCCGCACGCCGCAGGCCGCCGAGGACCTGAACCCCGAGGCCGCCAGCGGCATACAGACGCGCCAACTGGTGCGTGCGCCGCATTTCATGATGGCATCGGCCAATCCGCTGGCGACGCAGGCGGGCGACGAGATGCTGCGCCGGGGCGGCAGCGCGGTGGACGCCGCCATCGCCGCCCAACTGGTCCTGAACCTGGTGGAGCCGCAATCGTCGGGCATCGGCGGCGGCGCCTTCATGGTGGTGTATTCGGCCAAGAGCGGCCGTATCCAGACCTACGACAGCCGCGAGACCGCGCCCGCCGCGGCCCAGCCGCAACGTTTCCTGGATGCGGACGGCAAGCCGGTGCCATTCGCCCGCGCGGTGAACAGCGGCCTGGCGGTGGGCGTGCCGGGCTTGCTGCGAGGCTTGGAGCTGGCGCACAAGGAGCAGGGCGCGCTGCCCTGGGCCGACTTGTTCCAGCCCGCGATCCGGCTGGCCGAACAAGGTTTTGCCGTGTCGCCGCGCTTGCATAAGCTTTTGGCCGGCAACAAGGAACTGCGCACGCAAGCCGCGGCCGCGGCCTACTTCTACGCGCCGGACGGCGCTCCCTGGCCGGTGGGCCACGTGCTGAAGAACCCGGAATTCGCGCGCACGCTGCGCGCGGTGGCGGAGCAAGGCGCGGACGCGTTCTACCAGGGCGACATCGCCCGGGATATCGTCGCCGCCGTGCGCAGCCACGCCGTACCCGGCGACCTGACCCTGGCCGACCTGGCGGGCTATCGCGCCAAGACGCGCGATCCCGTCTGCGGCGCCTATCGCGGCTACCAGCTGTGCGGCATGGGGCCGCCCAGCAGCGGCCCGATCGCGGTGCTGCAGATGTTGGGCGAACTGGAGCAGTTCCCCCTCGCCCGCTACAAGCCGGGCAGCCTGGAGGCGGTGCATTACTTTTCGGAAGCTGGCCGGCTGGCGTTCGCCGACCGCGATTTCTACGTGGCCGATCCGGACTTCGTGCGGGTGCCGGTGCGCGCCATGCTGGACCCCGCCTACCTGCGCGCGCGCGGCGCGCTGATCCAGCCGGACCGCAGCATGAAGGTGGCGCTGCCCGGCGATCCGGAAGGCAAGCTGCTGTCGCTGGGCAAGGACGACGCGTGGGCGCTGCCCTCGACCAGCCATCTGGTGGCGGTGGACGCCCAGGGCAATGCCTTGAGCATGACGACCACCATCGAAAACGAGTTCGGCAGCAAGATCTTCGTGCGCGGCTTCCTGCTGAACAACGAGATGACGGATTTTTCCTCGTCCTACAAGGATCCCGAGGGCCGCCTCGTCGCCAACCGCATCGAACCGGGCAAGCGCCCGCGCAGCTCGATGGCGCCGATGATCGTGCTGCGCGATGGCAAGCCCTATCTGCTGGTGGGGTCGCCGGGCGGTAGCGCCATCATCAACTATGTGGCCAAGACCATTGTGGGCGTGCTGGACTGGGGCCTGGACATCCAGGCGGCCATCGACCTGCCGAACATGGGCAGCCGCAACAAGGAGACCGAGCTGGAGAAGGGCACCGCGCTGGAGGCGCTGGCGCCAGAGCTTGAGCGCATGGGGCATCCGGTGCGCATCACCGAATTCCCCAGCGGCATCCACGGCATCGTGATCGATGCTGGCGGCCTGCAGGGCGGCGCCGATCCGCGCCGCGAAGGCGTGGCCCAGGGCGGCTGAGGCCGCGCGGGCCTATTCGCCGGCGTCAGCGGGACGCAGCGTCGGCGGCAGCTTGCGCAGCGTGGCTGGCGTGCGCGACAGCTTGATCGGCGAACCCACGCCGCGATAGTCGCCTTGCTCCAGCACCATGCCGCGATGGCGGGTATGCGGATGCGCCAAGGCCTGGTCCACGGTCTGTACGGCGGCGGCGGGGACGCCGCCACGCAGCAGACGGTCGGCCAGCGCAGCGGCGTCGTGGCCCGCCAGCAGCGCGGACAGGTCGTCGCGCAAGGATGAGCGGTTGCGCAGGCGGTCGGCGTTGGTGGCGTAGCGCGCATCGTCCGCCAATCCTGGCGCTTCCAAAGCCTGAGCCAGCTGCGCGAACTGGCGGTTGTTGCCGACCGCGAGAAAGATCGGGCCGCTGGCCGTGGGCAGCGTTTCGTAGGGCGCGATGTTCGGGTGCGCGTTGCCGCTGCGCGCGGGCACCTTGCCGCTGTAGAAGTAATTGGGCGCGTGCGGATGCAGCAGCGACAGGGCGCAGTCGTACAGCGTGATGTCCAGGAATTGCCCCAGTCCGCTGCGCGTACGCTCATTGAGCGCCAGCAGGATGGCCACGGCCGCGTTCAGGCCGGTCACCATGTCCACCACCGGCAGTCCGACCCGGGTGGCTTCGCCGTCCGCATCGCCGTTCACGCTCATCAGGCCGCACATGGCCTGGGCGCAGGCGTCGTAGCCGGGCAGGCCGCCCAGCGGACCGTCCGCGCCGAAGCCGCTGACCCGGCAATGGATCAAAGCGGGGAAGTCGCGGCTCAGCGTGTCGTATCCCAGGCCCCATTGCTCCAGCGTGCCGGGCTTGAAGTTCTCCACCAGCACATCGGCGTCGGCCAGCAGATGGCGCAGCAATTCCTGCCCAGCGGGCTGCGACAGGTCCAGCGTCATGCCGTCCTTGTTGCGGTTCACGCCGATGAAGTAGGACGCCGTATCGCCCAGGAAGGGGGGGCCCCAGCCGCGCGTCTCGTCGCCGCCGGGCGGCTCGATCTTCAGCACGTCGGCGCCGTGGTCGGCCAGGATCTGCGTGCAATAGGGGCCGCCCAGCACGCGCGACAGGTCTATCACTTTGCAGCCGGCGAGCGCGCCGGCGTTGGGCAGGGTTGCAGCCATGTGGGGTCCGTTCAGTCGATGGAAACGTGGGCGCTCTTGATGAGGTCGCGCCATTTGGGCACTTCGGCCGAGATGAAGGTCGCCAGGCCCTGCGGCGTCTGGTCCTGGGCTTCGACGATGCCCTGGCTGCGCAGCGTCTGCGCGACCTCGGGATCGGACAGTGCGGTCTTGAAGGCGCGGTTCAGCGTGTCCACTACGTCAGCCGGCGTGCCCTTGGGCGCGACGATGCCGAAGAAGACGCTGACGTCGTAGCCCTTGAGTCCCTGCTCGGAAAGCGTCGGCAGGTCGGGCAGCGCATCCGAGCGCTGGGCGCTGGCCAGGCCGATGGCGCGCAGCTTGCCCGCCTTGATGTAGGGCAGCGCGGTGAGGATGTCGGTGAACGACATCGACACCTGCCCGCCCAGCAGGTCATTGAGGGCCGGTCCCGTGCCTTTGTAGGGGATGTGCATGATCTGGGTGCCGGCCATATTGTTGAAGAGAATGCCGGCCAGGTGCGACGAGGCGCCGTTGCCCGACGAGGCGTAGCTCAGCTTTTCCGGATTCTTCTTGGCGTAGGCGATCAGTTCCTGCGCATTGTTGGCGGGCACTGACGGGTTCACCACCAGGATGTTGGGCAGGTGGCCGATGCGGATGATGGGCGCGAAGCTGGTCTCGGGGTTGTAGCCCTGCTTCTTGTACAGGCTGACGTTGATCGCCAGCGGCCCCGAGGTGCCGAACAGCAGGGTGTAGCCGTCCGGCTTGGCGGTCGCCACGTACTCGGAGCCGATGTTGCCACCGGCGCCTGCGCGGTTTTCGACGATGACGTTCTGGTTGAGCGGTTGCCGCAGCTTGTCGGCCAGCCTGCGCGCCAGGGCGTCGGTGGGACCGCCCGGCGGGAAGGGCACGATCAGCGTCACGGGCCGGGCCGAGGGATAGGCGTCCGCGGCCAGCGCGGGTGCGGCGGGGGCGATGGCGGCGGCAGCCGCCAGCAGCAAAGGGGCGAAGGTTCGGTTCATGCTTGTCTCCAGTGGTTGCGCGCCGGCTGTGCCGCCGGCGTCGGTTCTTACAGCGCGTATTGCAGGATGGCGCGGCACGCCGTGCTTTCGTCGGCCGCAATGGCATAGGGATCGCGCGGGCCCAGGCGATGCTGCAACACCTGGTCGGCCAGCAGCGCGCGGCTTTCCAGGCCGGGTTCGGTGGCTTCCCAGCGCAGGGCGGCCATGGAAACCGCGTGGTACAGCAGCGAAGCCGCCTGGCGCGCCAGCTCGGGGCGGTCGGCCTGCGCGGCGTGTTCGGCCAGGGCATAGGTCTGCTCCAGCGCGCGCGCCTGCATGTCGGCCAGTTCGGGCGGGCAGGGGCGGCCTGCGGCCAGCAGGCCGTCGATATGGCTGCGCAGCGCCGGCAGCGAGTTTTCCCGGGTGATGGCGCGCAGCACGTCCAGCGCCACGATGTTGCTGGTGCCTTCCCAGATGGAGCCCAGGTGGGCGTCGCGCACCAGACGCGGTTCGGTCCATTCCTCGATGTAGCCGCAGCCGCCGCGCACTTCCATGGCGTCGCCGGTCACTTTGCGCGCATCGCGGCAGGCGCGGAACTTGATCAGCGGCGTGAGGATGCGCGCCAGCGCCGGATCGGCCGCGCCCTGGTCCGCGTCGGCCAGCGCACGCGCCGTCTGGAACATCACGCTGCGGGCCTGTTCGGCCCAGACCGTCATCTTGACCAACTGGCGCTGCATCAGCGGCATGTCGATCAGGCGCTTGCCGAAGGCGCGCCGGTGCTGCGAGACATAGACCGCCTCGGTCACGGCGCGGCGCATCAGGCCGGCGGCGCGCATGCCGTTGGACAGGCGCGAATTATTGATCATGTCGGCCATGTGCTTGAAGCCGCGGCCGCGCTCGCCCACCAGCCAGGCCACCGCGCCTTCCAGGCGGATCTCGCCGCTGGCCATCGAGCGCGTGCCCAGCTTGTCCTTCAGGCGCAGGATGCGGTAGTGGTTGTGCGTGCCGTCGGCCAGGTCGCGCGGCAGCAGGAACAGCGATACGCCCTTCAGGCCGGCCTGGGCTTCGCTGCGCGCCAGCACCATGGCGTAGCCTGCGTCCGGATTGGAGCAGAACCATTTGTCGCCGTGGATGAGCCAGGTGCCGTCGTCCTGCGCCGTGGCGGTCACTTCGGTGGCGCTGACGTCGGACCCGGCGCCCTGTTCGGTCATGAACATGGCGCCCTGGCGCAGCGCATCGAAATCCTGCGAGGTCACTTCGGGCAGGACTCGCTCGACCAGTTCCGGGTCGCCGAACTTGCGCAGGGTGCGAGCCAGCGAGTCGGTCATGCTGACCGGGCAGCACAGGCCGAACTCCGCCTGCACGAACAGATGGCTGAGCGCGTACTTGGCGGCCGCGGGCATGGGTTCGGGCCAACCCAGGACGCCGCCGCGGTGCGACAGCGCCGCCAGGCCGAATTCGCTGTAGGCCAGGCGCTCCAGTTCGACGTAGGCCGGATGCTTGTCGATGCGGGACTCGTCGGCGCCGGCGCGGCTGCGCACGGACAGCGTGGGCGGGTGCTTGTCGGCGGTGGCGGCCAGTTCGTCCATGACGCCGCCTGCCAGCGCGCCCAGCCGTTCCAGGTGGGGCAGCAGGTGGGCGTGCAGCGCGGGCGGCAGGTAGCGCCGGCTGAGCGCCTCGGCGTAAGGGTCCGCGCTGAACAGGTTTTGTCCGCGCGAATCCGGAACGGGCGTGGCGGCGGTGGGCGCGGTCTTGACGGGGGTATCCATGGCGGCATCCTGCTGAAGACGGGAACGATGCCTGTGATGGTGCTTGCATGGATTAATCTATACAAATACTGTTTGTGTGTAGAACAATCCAAAAAAAGTATGGATTGCAGTCCCAGGGGAGACAAATGGACCTGGATCCGCGCCTGTTGCGCTATTTCATCGCCGTGGCCGAAGAACGCCACTTCAGCCGCGCGGCCACGCGGCTGCACATTTCCCAGCCGCCGCTCAGCTACGCCATCCGCCAACTGGAGGACAACGTCGGCGCGCGCCTGCTGACCCGCACCAGCCGCCACGTCGAGCTGACCGACGCCGGCCAGGTGCTGTACCGGGAAGCCCTGACGTTGCTGCGCCAGGCGGAAGAGGTGCGCACACTGGTGCAGCGCGTGGACGCGGGCCTGCGCGGCCGGCTGCGCATCGGCTTCGTCGGTTCCATGCTGTACCGCGGCCTGCCGGCGCTGCTCAACGCCATGCGCGCCGAGCTGCCGGACGTGGAACATGTGCTGACCGAATTGAATTCCCATGACCAGATCGAGGCCGTGCGCCGCGGCGAGCAGGATCTGGGCTTCATCCATGCCAATCCGGTGCCGCCAGGCGTGCTGGCGCGCGACTTGATGGCCGAGCCTTTCGTGGTGTGCCTGCCGCAGGCGCATCCCCTGGCCGGCCGGGAATCCCTGCGGTTGGCGGAATTGGCCGCGGACGACTTCGTGTTCTTCGCCCGGGCCGCTTCGCCCAGCTATTACGAGACGGTGCTGTCCATGTGCGTGTCGGCGGGCTTCATGCCCGTGATCCGGCACGAGGTCAGGCACTGGCTGAGCGTGGCGTCGCTGGTGTCGCAGGGGCTGGGCGTGTCCATCGTGCCGGCCTGCCTGTCGCGCAGCGGGCTGGCGGGGACGCGCTTCATTGCCTTCGAGCACGCGGCCCGCTCGGTCAGCCAGATGATCTGGCCCGAGGCTGCGCGTTCGCCGCTGCAGGAAAAGGCGGTGGAAATGGCGGCGCGCCAGTTCCCGCTGGGGGCAGGCGCGCCCGAGGATCCGCCGCCAGGCGAATCCGCCGGACGGCGATCCGCAAGCTGAGGATCAGCGGAAGACGACGGTCTTGTTGCGGTTGAGCAGGATGCGGTGCTCGACGTGGCTGCGCACGGCGCGCGACAGCACCAGGGATTCGATGTCGCTGCCGACCTGGGTCAGGTCCTGGGCGGTCATCGTGTGGTCCACGCGTTCGATGTCCTGGTCGATGATGGGGCCTTCGTCCAGGTCCGAGGTCACGTAGTGGGCGGTGGCGCCGATGATCTTGACGCCGCGCGCATGCGCCTGGTGGTAGGGGCGGGCGCCCTTGAAGCTGGGCAGGAAGCTGTGGTGGATGTTGATGGCGCGGCCGTTCAGCGCGCGGCACATGTCTTCCGACAGGATCTGCATGTAGCGGGCCAGCACCACCAGGTCGATGCCTTCCTGATCGACCAGGGCCAGCACCTGCTTTTCCTGTTCCGCCTTGGTGTCGGCGGTGACCGGCAGGTGGTGGAACGGGATGCCGTAGGACGCCGCCAGGCTGGCGTAGTCGTTGTGGTTCGAGACGATGGCGGCAACTTCGGCGTGCAGATGGCCGCTGTGCACGCGGAACAGCAGGTCGTTCAGGCAGTGGCCCTGCTTGCTGACCATGATCAGCAGGCGTTCCTTGCGGCGGGCGTCATGCAGCTTCAGCTCCATGCCGTATTCCGCCGACATCCCGTCCAGTCGCGCCCGCAGGTCGCTGGCGGCTACGCCCACCGGGACGTCGAAGTGCACCCGCAGGAAGAAGCGCCCGGTCTCTTCGTCGCCGAACTGCTGCGAATCCAGGATGTTGCAGCCCAATTCGAACAACAGGCCGCTGACGCGGTACACGATGCCCGTGCGGTCGGGGCAGGACAGGGTCAGGATGTAGTCGTTGTGCTGCATGGTTCAGGGAGAGGAGAAAAAGGAGAAGAGGTGACAGTATTTGTTGATGCCGCCACGCGCGGCATGCGCGGCGTGGGGATCATCCGTTCAGACGGGCCAGGGTCTCTTCGGCCAGGGCCAGGCTGGAGGTCAGCCCCGGGGATTCTATGCCGAACAGGTTCACCAGGCCGGGCACGCCATGCGCGGCCGGGCCGGCGATGACGAAATCGGCCGCCGGCTCGTGGGGGCCGGAGATCTTGGGGCGGATGCCGGTGTAGCCGGGCGCTAGCGCGTCATCGGGCAGGGCCGGCCAATAGCTGCGCACGGCCTCGTAGAAGACGTCGGCGCGGGCCGGGTCCAGCGTGTAGTCCTCGGTTTCGACCCATTCGGTGTCGGGGCCGAACTTGGCCTGGCCGCCCAGATCCAGCGTCAGATGCACGCCCAGGCCGGCATGCTGCGGCACAGGGTAGATCAGGCGCGAGAACGGCGCGCGGCCGGACAGAGTGAAATAGCTGCCCTTGCACAGGTAATCCTTGGGGATGCTGGACGCGGGCAGACCGTCGATGCGGCGCGCCAGCGCCGGCGCGTGCAGGCCGGCTGAATTGACCAGCACGTTGCAGCTCAGGGTCATGGCGTCGTCGCCGCCGAATTGCAGCTCGAAGCCGCCTTCGGGGCGGACCCGGCCGGACACCAGCGGCGTGTGGAAGACGCACTGGGCGCCGGCGTTTTCGGCGTCGCCCTGGAACGAGAGCATCAGCGCATGGCTGTCGACGATGCCGGTGGACGGCGAGGACAGCGCCGCGGTGCAGCGCAGCGCGGGCTCCAGGCGCATGGCGTCCTCGCCGGAAATGAACTGCAGGTCGTCCACGCCGTTGGCGCGGGCGCGCTGGGCAATGCCCTCCAGCTGCGCGGCCTGTTCCGTCGTGGTGGCGACGATGAGCTTGCCGAGCCGCTTGTAGGGCACGCCGCGCTCGGCGCAATAGGAGTAAAGCAGGTGCTTGCCGCGCACGCAGAGCCGGGCCTTGAGGCTGCCCGCCGGGTAGTAGATGCCGGCGTGTATGACTTCGGAGTTGCGCGAACTGGTGCCGGTGCCGATCGCCTCGGTGGCTTCCGCCACCAGCACCTCGCGTCCGGACTGGGCCAGCGCGCGCGCGATCGCCAGGCCCACCACGCCCGCGCCGATGACGACGCAATCCACATCCACGCTCATGGCGTTTTCCTTTCCGAACGGGCGCCAGCCGGGGTCAGGTCGAAACCGCCGGCATGGAAGACCAGCGGCGGCTCGCCGCTATGGCCGCAGCGCTCCACTTCGCCCACCATGATGACATGGTCGCCCTCGACGTAGCGGCTGCGGTTGTGGCATTCGAACCAGGCGGCGCAGTGGCCGTCCAGCATGGGCGTGCCGCCCGGCGCGTGGTGCACCGTGAGGCCTGCGTAGCGGTCCGGCGTCTTGCCGGTGGCGAAGCGGCGCGCCAGCGCGATCTGCTCCGCGCCCAATACGTTGACGACGTAGCGCTCGCACTGCTCGAAGGCGGCCAGCGACGACGAACTGCGCGACAGGCTCCACAGCACCAGTGGCGGGTTCAGCGACACGGAGTTGAAGGAGCTGACCGTCAGGCCGATGGGCGCGCCATCGGGGTCGGCGGTCGTCACGACGGTCACGCCCGTGGCGTAACGGCCCAGCGCGGTGCGGAAAAAGGCGGCGTCAAAATCAGGGGAGGAGGCGGTCATGCAATCGTTAATTGGGGGCGGGCGCGCGGCGCCCGGCATCAAGGCGACAGGCGTTCGATCTTCCAGGCCTGGCCGTCGGCGACATAGCGCAGGCGGTCATGCAGGCGCGAGGGCCGGCCTTGCCAGAATTCGAAGGCGGTGGGCTTCAGGCGGTAGCCGCCCCAGTGCGGCGGGCGCGGCGGCTGTTCGCCGAAGCGCTCGCGGAATTCCCGTTCGCGGGCTTCCAGCTCTTCACGGGTGATGGGCTGGCTCTGGCGCGAGGCCCAGGCGCCGATGCGCGAACCGGCGGGGCGGCTGTGGTAGTAGGCGTCCGACTCGTCGCCGGCCACTTTTTCGACCACGCCTTCGATGCGGACCTGGCGCTCCAGCGGCTGCCAGAAGAACAGCAGGCTGGCGCGCGGCTCGGCCTGCAGGTCCAGGCCCTTGCGGGATTCGTAATTGGTGAAGAACGTGAACCCGCGCTCATCGAAGCCCTTGATCAGGACGATGCGCGCGCTGGGCTGGCCGCTGGCGTCCACCGTGGCCAGGGTCATGGCGTTGGGTTCGGGGACCTTGGCGGCCAGGGCCTCGTCGAACCAGCGGGTGAACTGCTCGAACGGGGAGGCGGCGGCCTGGCCTTCGAGCAGCACGTTCTTGTCGTAGCTTTGACGCAGATCAGAGACGGACATGGGGCTAGTAGTTCAGCGTTGATAACAAGGAGTTTATACCGCCTGGGAGGCGGTACCCTCATTGACCCCGCTCAGGGCGCAGGCAAGATTTCCCGAGGCCGGGCCTCAGGCGCCTTCCGGCAGGGTGTGCCCGTCCAGCTCCAGCCGGCGCGCGATGGCGTCCAGGCGGGCGTCATGGATGCCGGCGGCGCGCAGCGCCTGGGCGGTCTGCACCACGTATTCGGTGCAGGGGCCGTAGCGTCCGGCGGCGCGGCGCACGATGGCCAGCAGCTCGGGTTCGGGCAGGGCGCGGATGTAGGCCGGATTGTCCCGGTTCATGATGAAGACCAGCGCCCGCACGGTGCCGGTATCGGTGGCGCAGTTGATCCAGCGGGGCAGATAGGCGCCAGTGGACATCTCGCGCTCCCAGAGCGCGGGGAAATAGGTTGGCACCTGGTCGCCCGCCAGGCGGTAGACCACCCCGCGGCAGGAGCCTCCCCGGTCCAGGCCGAATACCAGACCCGGACATTCCGGGGTGCCGCGGTTGACCCGCGACCACAGGCACAGCGCCCTGTGGTGGCCGCGCAGCGTTGCCAGCCGGCGCTCCACGAAGTCGAAGTCGGGCCGCCAGATCAGGGAGCCGTAGCCGTAGACCCACACGTCTTCGCCCGATTGCCAGTGGCGCAGCGCCTCGTCCAGTGATTCCTGCCGCTCTTGCGCAGTCCAAAGACGAAAGGGCAGGCTGGCGCCGGAATTGCCGGCGGCGGGAGGAGAGGACTGCATGTTCACGGCTACGCTTTGCGTTCAGATTCGATCGGGGGATTGCGGTTGGCCCAGCCTCCGGCCATCAGGGCCACGGAGTACGCCCAGAAGAGGGGGGCAACGCCAATTACCGCACCGAGCGCGCCGAAGGTCAACGGCAGGGACACCTGCGAGCCGTTGATCAGGGCCATCCGCAGGCCCACGGCCTCGGCGGCGCGGCCCGGCGGCGAATGCTGGTGCAGCAGGGAAAGCATACTCGGCTGACAGCAGCCCAGGGCCAGACCAAGGATGAAAGACAGCACGATCAGGACGTTAACGTCGGTGAACAGCGGGTAAAGCATGAAATCAATGGCGGCTGTCGCCATCGCTACCCGCACCAGCGTCCAGGACCGCACACGGCGCTGGATGAAGGGCAATATCAGGCGGATAACGAAAGTAGCCGCCGCGAAGGACGCAAGAATGACGCCAATGGTGGTGGCCGACAGGCCGATGGCGACGCCGAAAATGGGCACGACGAACAAATGGGTGTCCCACGCGCCGGACAAAATCGTGTTGACCATCAGGATGCGGCGCAATGCCGGCACTTCCAGCAATTCAGTAACGCGCCGCTTTTCAGCCTCTTTTTTGCCTGACAGCTGCGAATCCACCGCCTTCAATTGGTGACGCAAGACATAAAGGCCGCCCGCCGAAAGCAACGGACCCAAGGTCAGCAGGCCGAAGGCCAGACGCGTGCCCAGATGGTCGATCGCCAGCCCGGCGATCAGCGGGCCCGAGAATCCGGACCCCGCCAGCGCCAGCGACATAAAGGAGAAATTGCGTAGCCGTTGAGCCGGTTCCGCGTGGCCCAGCAGGTCTTGCGTGGCGACCTGATGCAACATGAAGCCGATGCCGATGCAACAGGAGGCTATCAGCAGGGCGAACTGGGTCTGTGAGATGAATGGCAGCGCGGTGCCCGAGGCGACCAGTGCCGTGCCGATGACCAGCGGCCGCACAATGCCGACCCGGTCGACCCAGCGGCCGGCGCGCACGGAGAACAGCATGGGCAGCACCGCGAACACCGCGACCAGCGTGCCCACCTTGAAGGTCGACAGCCCCATCTGCAGCGCAGTGAGGGAAACCGTGATCCGTCCCCCAGTGAGCGCCACGTGATTCATCATGGCCAGCAGGCACAAAAGCACCGCCCCGGAAAATTCTGGGGAACTGGGTGACGAAGAGGGGGATCTATGAGAAATGGACACGGATACGGCGTAACTGCGTTCATTCTGGCCATATCGTCGCCCTATGTCGAGGCGCTGCTGTTTTGCAGCGCCGCAAACGTATTTTGGCGCCAATCGCATGATGCCGGCTATCTAGGGGCGAAGTCGCATGCTTATGGCGCAAGATGGCGGCACGTTCGCCGCATCTGCGTGCGAGGGCTTGCGTGGGGGACGGACAAAGCGTTGTATCGTTCATGCAACGGAACAATCACGCGAACCTTGACGTTCCGTTCCGCTTTACTGTTTTTCACCGTTTCGCCACAGATCGTCGATGGTTCGGACGCACTAGACGTTTAGGATGTGCAGGCAGCGTGGGCAAGCCTCCCCTTGTCCGGTCCGCAATTCGCAATACCGGCGCTGGCTCGATTTCCAGCGCCACATCCGACAGGTTCAATGAAAAAGTCTCGCAGCAAGTTCAAGCGCTACGCCCTGATCGCCGTTTTTCTGCTTTTAGCCGGGTTCGGCGTGCGCGCCGCATTCTTTTCCGCGCCGCCGCCGCCCACTTTCGCGGTGGCCGAGGTCACCCGGGCCGACCTTGAAGACAGCGTGCTGGCCAGCGGCACCATCGACGCCATCGAACGCGTCAGCGTCGGCGCCCAGGCTACCGGCCAGCTCAAATCCCTGAAGGTGGCGCTGGGCGACCGCGTCAAAAAGGGCCAGTTGGTCGCCGAGATCGACGACATGACCCAGCAGAACGAGCTGCGCAACGCCGAGGCCGCCTTGCAGACCCGGCGCGCCGAGCGGGCCGCCAAGGTCGCCACGCTGAAGCAGGCCGAGCTGGCCTTCCGCCGTCAGCGGCAGATGCTGGCGGCCGACGCCAGTTCGCGCGAGGCCTACGAGAGCGCCGAGGCTACGCTGGGCGTGACCCGCGCCGAAATCGCCTCGCTGGAGGCGCAGATCGCGCAGGCCGAGATCCAGGTCGACACCGCCCGGGTCAACCTGGGCTATACGCGCATCGTCTCGCCCATCGACGGCATGGTGGTCGCGGTGGTGACCAAGGAAGGCCAGACCGTCAACTCGATCCAGAGCGCGCCCACCATCATCAAGGTGGCCCAGGTGGACACCATGACCATCAAGGCGCAGATCTCGGAAGCCGACGTGACCCGCGTGAAGCCCGGCCTGCCGGTGTACTTCACCATCCTGGGCGAACCCGACGAGCGTTACCGCGCCGCCCTGCGCGCCGTGGAGCCGGCGCCGGATTCCGTGCAGAAGGACGACGCGGCGTCTTCGCTTACCGGATCGACCAGCGGCAGCTCCACCACCGCCGCCGTCTACTACAACGGCCTGTTCGACGTGCCCAATCCGGACGAGAAGCTGCGCATCTCCATGACCGCCCAGGTCTTCATCGTGCTGGGCGAGGCCAAGAACACGGTCGTGGTGCCGGCCTCGGCGCTGGGCAAGCGCGGCGAGGACGGCCGCTACGCCGTGCGCGTGGTCCTGAAGGACAACAAGACCGAAACGCGCCAGGTCAGGATAGGCATGAACAACAACGTCCAGGCGCAGGTGCTGGAAGGGCTGGAGGTGGGCGAGCGCGTCGTGTCGGCGGATGCCGCGCCGGCCGCGGCTGCGCCGGGGGCCTGACATGAGCGGGCCTTTGATATCGCTTACGGGCGTGCGCCGCGAGTTTCCCGCGGGCGAACAGACCATCGCGGTGCTGAAGGACGTCAACCTGGCTATCGAGGCCGGCGAGATGGTGGCGATCGTGGGTGCGTCCGGGTCGGGCAAGTCCACGCTCATGAACATCCTGGGCTGCCTGGATCGCCCCACCCGCGGCGAGTACCGGGTCGACGGGCGCAGCACGGGCGAGCTGGACCCGGACGAACTGGCCGAGCTGCGCCGCGAGCACTTCGGCTTCATCTTCCAGCGCTACCACCTGCTGTCCGATCTGACCGCGCAGGGCAACGTCGAGGTGCCGGCCGTCTACGCCGGCAAGCGGCGCGAGGCGCGCCTGGAACGGGCCGATGAACTGCTCAAGCGGCTGGGATTGGGCGACAGGTCCGGGCACCGGCCCGGCCAACTGTCCGGCGGCCAGCAGCAGCGCGTCAGCATCGCGCGGGCGCTGATGAACGGCGGCGACATCATCCTGGCCGACGAGCCGACCGGCGCGCTGGATACGCACACCGGCCAGGAAGTGCTGCGCATCCTGGAAGAACTGAACGCGGCCGGCCACACCATCATCATCGTCACGCACGATATGAATGTGGCGCGCCACGCCCAGCGCATCATCGAGATCAGCGACGGCGAGATCGTCGCCGACAAGCGCAATCCCGACGCGCCGCGGCGCGAACGCGTCAAGGAAGATGCGCCGGCGCTGGCCGCGCGGCCTGTGTGGCAGGCCTACCTGGACCGTTGCCGCGAGGCTTTGCGCATGGCGCTTCTGGCGATGAATGCGCACCGGCTGCGCACCTCGCTGACGATGCTGGGCATCATCATCGGCATCGCGGCCGTGGTGTCGGTAGTGGCGCTGGGCGAAGGCTCGCGCCGCAAGATCCTGGACGACATCAGCGAGATCGGCACCAACACGGTGGAGATCTTTCCGGGCAAGGACTTCGGCGACGAGAAGGCCGTCAATATCCGCACCCTGGTGCCGGCCGACGCCGACGCCCTGGCGCGCGAATCCTATGTGGACAGCGTTACGCCGGAAGTCTCCACCAGCAACACGCTGCGCTATCGCAACGTGTCGGTGACCGGCGTGATCCAGGGCGTGGGCGAGCAATATTTCCGCGTGCGCGCCATCAAGCTGGCCCAGGGCAAGTTCTTCGACGAGACCAGCGTGCTGCGGCGTGCGCAGGAAGTGGTGATCGATGACGCCACCCGGCGCAAGCTGTTCGGCTCGCATACCGAGCCCATCGGGCAGGTGGTATTCCTGGGGTCGATGCCGGCGCGCGTGATCGGGGTGACGCAAAAGAAGGAAACCGTCTTCGGCAGCAATGATTCGTTGAACGTGTGGGTCCCCTACACCACGGCGCTGTCGCGCGTGCTGGGCCAGCAGCATCTGAAAAGCATCACGGTGCGCGTCAATGACGCCTCGCCGCCCGCCGCGGCGGAGCAGGCCATCGTGCGCGTGCTGACGCGGCGCCACGTGACCAAGGATTTCTTCGTGTTCAACACGGACGCGATCCGCAAGACCATCGAACGCACCACCGCCACCATGACGCTGCTGGTTTCCATGATTGCCTTGATCTCGCTGATGGTGGGCGGCATCGGCGTCATGAACATCATGCTGGTGTCGGTGACCGAGCGCACCCGCGAGATCGGCGTGCGCATGGCGGTGGGGGCGCGGCGCAGCGACATCATGCAGCAGTTCCTGATCGAAGCGGTGCTGGTGTGCCTGATAGGCGGCGCCATCGGCATCGTGCTGTCCCTGGGGCTGGGCGTGCTGGTGTCCAAGGCCACGGGCGGGTCGTTCCAGATGATCTATTCCACGACATCGATGGTGGCGGCGTTCAGCTGCTCGACGCTGATCGGTGTGCTTTTTGGCTATTTGCCGGCGCGCAATGCCGCGCGCCTGGATCCCGTCGAGGCCCTGGCCCGGGAATGAGGAAGATGAAAGCGGTTTCCCTGATCTGCAAACCTGCCGCCCTGGCGCTGCTGCTGGCCCTGGCCGGTTGCGGCAGCCTGCTGCACACCGACTACGAGCCGCCGCTGACGTCCATTCCAGCCGCCTGGACCCATGCGCCCGCAGGCGACTTCCAGGCCGGGCCGCTGGCCGATGGCGGCCAGTGGTGGCGCAATTTCAACGACCCGACGCTCAACGGCCTGGTCGACGCCGCGCTGGCGCGCAACAACAACCTGGCCGCCGCCGCGATCCGCGTGCGCCGGGCGCAGTACCAGGCTGGAATCACCGAGGACAAGCTGCTGCCGCAACTGGGCGGCAACGCCAATGTGACGCGCAACCGCAATCTGTACGGCGATCGCGCGATCTCTCGGACCAACGCGGCGGAGTTGACTGTCAGCTACGAAGTGGACCTGTGGGGCAAGCTGTCCAGCCAGCGCGACGCGGCGCAGTGGGATGCGCTGGCGACCGAGCAGGACCGCCAGAGTGCCGCGCTGTCCCTGGTGGGCACCACGGCCACGCTGTACTGGCAGACCGCCTTCATCAACCAGCGCATCGCCAGCAGCGCCGAGAGCATCGCGTACGCACGCAGGACGCAGGACCTGGTGCGCGCCCAATACGCGGCGGGCGGCGCGTCGGCGCTGGAAATGGCCGAGGCTGAACAGACCGTGGCCAGCCAGGAAGCCGCTCATACGCTGCTGGTGCAGCAACGGGTGGAATACGCCAACGCCCTGACCATCCTGTTCGACGGCCCGCCGGACCGCATGATGGCCGACCCGGCGCGATTGCCGGGCTATCCCTTGCCGCAAGCGCGCGCCGGCGTGCCGGCCGACCTGCTGGGCCGCCGTCCCGACTTGCGCGCCGCCGAGCTGCGCCTGCGCCAGTCCCTGTCCACCGTCGACGCAACCCGCGCCAGCTTCTACCCGCCGTTGACGCTGACCGGCGCCTTGGGAAGTTCGAGCCCTACGTTGTCCGATGTCCTGAAGAACCCGGTGGGCTCGCTGGGGGCGGCGCTGACGCTGCCGTTCCTGCAATGGAACCAGATGCAGCTCAACATCAAGATCTCCAAGGCCGACTACGAAGAGCGGGTGGTGAATTTCCGGCAGGCGCTGTACCAGGCGATGGCGGACGTGGAAAACGCGCTGTCCAATCGCACGCAACTGCGCTTGCAGGCAGAGCAGCTGGACGCGTCTCTGCGCGCGGCGCGCGAGGCCGAGCGTCTGTACGAAGTGCGCTACCGGGCGGGGGCGGTGCCGTTGAAGGACTGGCTGGACGCGCAGGAGAAGCGGCGGGTGGCTGAGGTTTCTCGGGATGAGAATATGTTGAATCGGTTGGTGAATCAGGTGACGGTTTATCAGGCGCTCGGGGGGGATGATGTTGTTGGCGGTGGTGCTGCTGAGTCTGCTGCTGGCGCAGCGGCGGGTTCTTAATCCGTCTGGCGCGTCGGTGCGCTGGGGCGCGCGGGGCAACGATTGCGGTCCGGAGCGTTCGCTCCGGACTTGCCTCGGCGGCCCCCCCCCTTCGTCATCGTCGTCCAGGCCTTCGGCCTTCCCTTCCGATTCCCTCGGGCTTATCGACGCCCCGCGCGCCCCAGCGCACCGACGCGCCAGACTCCGCTTTTGAAACTTGGCGTCAGCTGGGGTGACTGGTCTTCGTAGGATTCTCGCCGACGGTGGGGGTTGGGCGATGGTCTTGCGGGGCCCGCCCCAGGCCGGCCGCCCGGGCGGCCTTTTGGGGCTTACGCGGCGTCTTGCGATTGGTGATGCTGCTGTGCGCTGATGATGATCTGCGCTTGAGCAGGAATCGTTGCTGGGCGACGGATTGCATATGAGTGCATGCCTGCACCCGCGCGCAGCGCCATCCGTACAACTGACTGCAACCATATGCCAAAGAAGGCCGCCCGCGCGGCCGTCTTTGGCGTCCCTGCAAGATCTTTCTCTCTTCCTCGTCGGGGAGAAGAACGCCAAGCACACAACTCGTCCCAGCGGCCGGCAAGATTCAATCAGCCAGGGCGACGCCGTGCCAGGCGTCTCAAGAACCAGCACCCGTCCCCCAACACCCGCCTGCAATAAAATACGCCCTCATGAACACCCCAGAACCCCAAGCCGACCTCGACCGCCGCTTCGGCAGTCTTTCCCGCCTCTACGGCCCCGAAGCCCCGACCCGCCTGCGCAACGCCCATGTGGCAATAGCAGGCCTGGGCGGCGTGGGTTCCTGGACCGTCGAAGCTCTGGCGCGCTGCGGGGTCGGCGCGTTGACGCTCATCGACCTGGACCACATCGCCGAATCCAACGTCAATCGGCAGATCCACGCTTTGACCGAGACGCTGGGCCAGTCCAAGGTCGATGCCATGGCCGAGCGCGTGCAGGCGATCAATCCGGAATGCCGGCTGACGCGGGTGGATGACTTCGTTTCGCCAGAGAACGTCGCCCAGGTCCTGCCCGGCCCGTATTCGGTCATCATCGACTGCACCGACCAGGCCGCGGCGAAGATCGCGATGATCCTGCATGCGCGCGAAATCGGCGTGCCCATGCTGTTGTGCGGCGGCGCTGGAG
Source organism: Achromobacter aegrifaciens (assembly GCF_902859735.1). Classification (GTDB taxonomy): domain Bacteria; phylum Pseudomonadota; class Gammaproteobacteria; order Burkholderiales; family Burkholderiaceae_B; genus Achromobacter; species Achromobacter aegrifaciens. The sequence continues at coordinate 70,264 of NZ_CADIJY010000003.1, forward strand.
GCAAGACCGATCCGCTGGCCCTGCGCGCCGGCGACCTGTCGGCTGCGGTCAACGATGCACTGTTGTCCAAGCTGCGCAACAAGCTGCGCCGCGAACACGGCTTTCCGCGAGCTTCCGATCAGAACGGCAAAGCACTGAAGCGCGTGCCGAAGATGGGCATCCATGCCCTATGGTTCGACCAGCCCGCCATCCTGCCCGACGCCTGGACTCGCCCCACGGAAGGCGAGGACGACATGGGCGCTTCGGGCCAGACCCTGGCGCCGCAAGGCCTGTCCTGCGCCGGCTATGGCTCGGTCGTGACCGTCACGGCCGCCATGGGCATGGCGGCCGCCAACGAGGCGCTGCGCCTCGCGGTCTGACAAAGACGCTACAACGCCACGAACACCACGCCGTCCTCGATCCTGACCGGATAGGCGGCAATGTTCTCGCGCAGCGGCGAACAGAGCGCGCGCCCGTCGCGCACGTCGAAGCGCCCCTGATGCAGCGGACATTCGATCTCATGCCCCTCCAGAAAACCGTCGCACAGCCGCGCATTGCCGTGCGTACAGAGATTGGCGGTGGCGTAGACCTCGCCGTCCACGCCATACAGCGCGATCTCGCGGCCGCCGGCCTGCACGGCGATGACGTCGTCTTCAGGCACCTCGTCCCGCGCGATGGCCTTGATCCATTGCGTGCTCATTGCTGTCGTGTCCTTTCTCAAATGGGGTAGATAAGCGAATTCGGCACCAGCTCGCTGTCGAAGATGCAGAGCCGCGATTCGAACTTGAGCCCGTCGGGGCCGCGCCGGACCACGTCCAGATAACGGCCCACGTTGAACACCGTGGTCAGTTGGCTGGGCTTGGTGCGGAACACGGCGTAGTTGGCCTCGGACTCGATGCGGTCGCCCTGTACCGACAGCACTCGCGGCGCGCCCACCACGTGGCGCTGGTAGTAGGGGTCGTGGAAGATGGTGTCGGTGGCGCCGTAGATGCGGTCCTTCAGCATGCCGCGGCTTTCGAAGGACATGGTTGCCAGCGGATAGCCGCGCTCGTGGTTCTCGCGCGGCAGCACCTTGTACACGCAGTCTTCCAGGAAAAACTCGGGCCACTTTTCCCATTGTTCCGCGTCCAGCGCGGCGGCGTAGTCGTTGTACAGGCAGGTCAGTTGGTAGTAGAGGGGAAAGTCCAGCATCGTCAGGCCTCCATGACCCGACGCCAATACGCGTACATGCCGCGGATCAGCGTTTCCGTGACCATGTGGTCGGTGTTTTCGGCGGTCTTGCCGCCCAGTTCCGCCACGCTGCGGTGCCAGGGCTTCTGTTCGAAGCCGGATTGCGAGAACTCGATGACCTCGCCGTCGTCCGCCGACACGAAGCCCGCCGGGCCGAACAGATTGGCCTGGCGCAGCCGGCGGCGCGTCATCTCCGGCGTGTCGTCGGCGAAACCGAAGTGCGTCCAGACGAAGTCGAAGGCGTCGTGGCCCACCGGCTGGATGTGGCGCGTGGACAGCGAGTTCACCTGCTGCTGGATGATGACGCTGGGAAACAGCGTCATCAGCACGGCGGTGGGGCCGTTCCACCAGGGCTCCGGCACGATGTCGAGAAAGCGGTCGTCGTTCAGCGACATCTGCTCCTTGAAGCTGGACACGCCGCTGGTCACGCTGCCCTTGCCGCCCTGGCCGCGCGTCGAGATCATGGCGGCGTGGCGCAAGTGCCGGTCCATCTTCAGCTCGGAGCGGTTGTCGGCCCGCCACAGGCCGAAGGTGACGAACCAGGTGTGCAGCAGGCCCGGATGATACGGATCCTTGATGTTTTCCTGCATCAGCTTCCAGTTGCCGGGGATGCGCTGGCGGCTGTAGCCGTGGATCACCAGTTCGCGGCCGTCGAAGACGCGGTCGAAATAATGCAGGATGTCCGGCCCCAGATAATCCTCCAGCGGCTCGACGTCGTGGTCGAACGAGGCGAACACCACGCCGTTGCGGCAGGCCACGGCCAGCTTGGTCAGGCCGTGCTCTTGCGGGTTGAAGTCGGGCGGCATGCCGCCGTTGACCTTGCCGTCCTGCTTGACGCCGCGGCGGAACGGCACGCCGATCAGATTGCCCTGCAGGTCGTAGTTCCACTGGTGGTACGGACAGACGAATTCGCTGCGGTTGCCCGAACGTTCGCGGCAGAACTGAACACCGCGGTGGGCGCACACGTTTTCCACCACGCGCACCTGGCCGTCATTGTCGCGCAGCAGGATGACAGAGCGTTCGCCCACCGCAGTGCGCTTGAAGTCGCCCGGGTTCGGGATCTCGGCTTCCAGGCCCACGTAGCTCCAGTGCGCGCGGTAGAAGAACCGCTCCATTTCGCGCTGATGCAGGGCGGCGTCGGTGTAGACGCCGAAGGGGATGCGGTGGGATCCGTCGTCCTGCCAGCGCGGGGCGAACTGGATGGGCTGCTCGGGGGCGTTCATGATCCGCTCCGGCGACAGGGCGCGGCGGCGGACAGCGTACAGGTACGCATGGCGTGTCTCCTTGGTTCGGCGGACCGCGGGCGCGATCCAGCAGAGCCGGCGCGGCATGGGCGCTGGCGTTTTTTGCATCATCGGGCAGAAGGTGAAATAAATAAATAGAATCTGCTTGATGAGATAAATCACCAGAATCAATATTGGTGGAGACAGCCCATGAACCTGCAAGACGTGGACCTGAACCTGCTGGTCGTCTTCAACGAACTGCGCAAGCACGGCCGGGTGTCGGCCGTGGCCGAGAGCCTGGGCATCTCGCAGCCGGGCGTCAGCAATGCGCTGGGCCGGTTGCGCAAGCTGTTGGGCGACGAGCTGTTCCTGCGGACCTCGCGCGGCATGGTGCCCACGCCCTACGCGCAGGATCTGGCGCAGCCCATCGCCGCCGCGCTAGAGGCGCTGCACAGCACCCTGAACGCGCGCGCCGCGTTCGACCCCGCGCATAGCGGTCGTGCCTTCGTGATCGGCGTGAACGATGTGGGCGAGACCTATTTCCTGCCGCGGCTGATGCGCGCGCTGGACCGCGCCGCGCCCGGCGTCACGGTGCGCACCGTGCGCACCACCTCGATCGACGTGAAGGACGAGATGGAGCGCGGCCGCATCGATCTGGCCATGGGCTTCCTGCCCGATTTGAAGAGCGGCTTCTTCCAGCGGCTGCTGTTCCGCCAGCCCTATGTGTGCATCTTCCGCCGCGACCATCCGCTGGCGCGCACCGGGGTCTCGGCGCGGCAGTTCCGCGCGGCCGAGCACGTGGCCATCGCCTCGGAAGGCACGGGCCACGGCGTGGTCGACCAGGTGATAGGGCAGGCCGGCATCCGGCGGCGCCTGCGCCTGACGGTGCCGCACTTCATTGCGGTGGGGCCGGTGCTGGCCGCCACCGACATGATCGCCGTGGTGCCGCAGCGCTTTGCCGACTGCGCCTGCGGTCCGTTCGGCCTGGCAACCGCGCCCTGTCCGGTGAAGATCCCGGAGTCCGTCATCAACGTGTTCTGGCATGCCCGCAACCACCGAGAGCCCGCCAACCAGTGGCTGCGGCAGGTGGTGGTCGACGAGTTTGCGGATTAAGTGTCGCGCAGCGTTACCGGAAACCAGCCGCGCAGCGCATTGGACAGGCGGATTTCCTCGGCGGCATGCAGGTCGGCCAGGGTCAGGACGCGTTCTTCCACCTTGCCCGTTTCGAGCAGTTCGGCGCGCTGCACGCCGGGCAGGCAGCCGCTGTCCACGGGCGGCGTGTACCAGTCGCCATCCAGGCGCAGATAAACGTTGCTGCGGCTGCCTTCGCAGAGTTCGCCGCGCTCATTCAGGTAGAGCAGATCGAAGATGTGCGGATGCGATGGCAGCCATTCGATGGTCTTGGTGTACCAGGGGCGGTAGGTGGTCTTGTAGCGCAGCAGCGGTTCGGATGAACGCAGCGCTTCGGGCGCCAGCATGGCTTCCTGTGCGGGTTGCAGGGGCGGCAGCGGCGCGGTCTGGATGTTGCGGCTGCCGTCGCGCGCCACCAGCAGGCGCAGCCGGTGCGGCCCCGGCGTGGCCAGGCCCAGCGCGGTGATCATGATGTCGGCTTCGACGGCCCGGCCTCCCCAGCCGTAGCCCAGGGCCTTGCAGGACGCTTCCAGACGCTTGAGGTGGCGCCCCAGCAGCGGCACGCGTCGTTCGGCATCGACCAGGATGGTCTCGATCAGTTCGGGTTGCATGGGACTCTCCTGGCGTAAAGGCGCGCTGCGGCCGCGCTCTATCCTACTACCGATGGCGGCCGGCGCGCAGGGGCGCCGGACATCCGGACTGTGGCCTCAGGCCCGCAAGATCCGGGCCTTCCAATGGCATTCCTGCCATTCCTCGGCCGGGTCGGAATCGTGCACGATGCCGCCGCCCACGCTATAGATGCCGTGGCCGGCGTGGTCCAGCACCAGGGTGCGGATGGCGACGTTCAGCGAGAAGTCGCCGTCCGGCGCCAGCCAGCCGATGCTGCCACAATACAGGCCGCGCGGCGCTGTTTCCATCTGGCGGATGCGGCGCATGGCCGCGACCTTGGGGGCGCCGGTAATGGAGCCGCAGGGAAACAGCGCGCACAGCACCTCTTCCAGCGAGGCGTGCGGCGCCAGCGCCGACACTGTGGACGTCATGGTCCAGACGGTGGGATAGCGCTCCAGCGAGAACAGCGCGTCGACCCGCACCGAGCCTGGCTCGGCCAGCCGGCCCAGATCGTTGCGCAGCAGGTCCACGATCATCAGGTTTTCGGCGCGGTTTTTTTCGCTGGCCAGCAGCGCCTGGCCCAGCCGTTCGTCCTCGGCCGGATCGGGGTCGCGCGGGGCCGTGCCCTTCATCGGGCGCGTGGTCAGGCGCGGGCCGTCGCGGCGCACGAACAGTTCGGGCGAAAACGACAGCACCGTGCGTTCGCCGTCCTGGATGAACGCGCCGTGCGCCACTGGGTTGCGGGCGGCGATGCGCCGGTACAGGGTGGCCGCGTCGCCCTGGAATTGCAGGTCCAGCGGCTGGGTGTAGTTCACCTGATACAGCTCGCCGTCGCCGATCAGGCCGCGGATGGCTTCGATCTGGCGCACGTAGTCGACCTCGGTCATGCGCGGCGCGGGCAGGTTGATGGCGGCTGGCGCGCTGTCTGCATCCGGCGCGTCCCAGGGCGCTTCGTCGTGCTTGCTTTCGAATGCAAGCGCCGTCAGGCGTGGCCTGCCGTCGTCGCGCGGCGGCGTCCAGGGGCCGGCGGGCGGCGCCAATGCGGCTTCGGGCAACAGCCATTCGCCCAGTTCGTAGTCCAGCAACAGGGCGATCCAGCGCCCCTGCTGCCGCTGCGCCTCGATGGCGGCCAGGGCCGGGGCGACCTCGGTGGCGCAGCGCGCCTCGATCCGCGAGCACAAGCCCTCGAATCGCAGCGCGCGGCCCGCCAGCCGGTCTTCAAAGCGACATTCCATGCTTCTTACTGCTGTTGATGTGCCAGGAATTCCTTCAGGACCCGCCCGGTATGGGAATGGTCGCTCAGGGTCATGACGTGTTCGGGCGAGCCTTCGCCCACCAGCTTGCCGCCGCCCGTGCCGCCTTCGGGGCCCAGGTCCAGCAGCCAGTCGGCTTCGGCGATCACGTCCAGGTTGTGCTCGATCACCACCACAGTATTGCCGGCTTCCACCAGCCGGTGCAGCACGTGGATCAGCTTTTCCACATCGGCCATCGACAGGCCGACGGTGGGCTCGTCCAGCACGTACAGCGTATGCGGGATGCGCGAGGCGCGGCCAGTCTTGATCAGACCGTCGGTGAGACGGGCCTTGGACAGCTCGGTCACCAGCTTGATGCGCTGTGCTTCGCCGCCTGACAGCGTGGGGGAGGGCTGCCCCAGCGTCAGGTAGCCCAGACCCACGTCCTGCATCAGCTGCAGGGGACGATGGATCTTGGGATGCGCGGCGAAGTAGCCGATGGCGTCGTCCACTTCCATGGCCAGCAGTTCGCCGGCGTTCTTGCCGCGCATCTGCACGCTGAGGGTGTCGTTGTTGAAGCGCGCGCCGTTGCAGGCGTCGCAAGGCACCTTCACGTCCGGCAGGAAGTTCATCTCGATGGTGCGCATGCCCTGGCCTTCGCAGATCGGGCAGCGGCCGTCGCCGGTGTTGAACGAGAAGCGCGCCGCGGTCCAGCCGCGCATGCGCGATTCCCGGGTGTCGGCGAACTGCTTGCGCACGTCGTCCCAGAAACCCACGTAGGTGGCCGGGCAGGAGCGCGGCGTTTTGCCGATAGGGGTCTGGTCCACTTCCAGCACGCGGTCGATGGCTTCCCAGCCCTTGATGCTGTCGCAGCCGGCCCAGCCCGGCGCCTTGCCTTGCGACACGGCCTGCATCAGATTGTCCAGCAGCACTTCGCGCGCCAGCGTGGACTTGCCCGAGCCCGACACGCCGGTCACCACGCTCAGGCGGCCGACCGGGATCTTCGCGTCCACGCTGCGCAGGTTGTGCAGGCGCGCACCCTTGATCTCGATCATGGGCGTGTCGGCCTCGACCGGCCGGCGGCCTTGCAGAGGATGCTGCAAGGGCTTGGCCAGGTAGCGGCCAGTGACCGATTCGGGCGCTTCGATCAGGTCCTGCGCGCTGCCCTGGGCCACCACGCGGCCGCCGCGGATGCCCGCGCCCGGACCGATGTCGATGATGTGCGAGGCGCGGCGGATGGTGTCGTCGTCGTGCTCCACCACCACCAGCGTGTTGCCGTTGCCTTCCAGGCGCGCCAGCGCGTCCAGCAGGATGCGGTTGTCGCGCGGATGCAGGCCGATGGTTGGCTCGTCCAGCACGTAGCAGACGCCCTGCAGGTTGGAGCCCAGCTGCGCGGCCAGGCGGATGCGCTGCGCTTCGCCGCCGGACAGCGTCGGCGCGGCCCGGTCCAGCGCCAGGTAGTTCAGGCCCACTTCCTGCATGAAGTTCAGGCGTCCGCGGATTTCCGTGAGAATGTCGCGGGCGATCTCGCCTTCGCGGCCGCGCGCCACCAGTCCGGTGAAGAAGGTATGCGCGTCCGACACCGGCAGCGAGGCGAGTTCGGCGATGGACTTGTCGCGCCAGCGCACGGCGCGGGCCACGCGATTCAGGCGGTCGCCATCGCACTGGGTGCAGACCTTGGCCTCTCCTTCGTACCACGCGTTCCATGCGGTTTCCTCGCCGGTCTGCTCTTCATCGAAGCCTTGCAGCTGCAGGCCGGTGCCGTAGCAGCCCGTGCACCAGCCATGCTTGGAGTTGTACGAGAACAGGCGCGGATCCGGTTCGGGGAAGCTGGTGCCGCAGGACGGGCAGGCGCGCTTGACCGAGAAGTGCTGCTGCTGCAGGTCGCTGTCCAGCGCCTCGTGCAGCTTGTTCACAGGCCAGACCACGGACATCACGCCCTGGCCGTTTTCCAGCGCGTTCTTGACCGCCGCGCGCAGCTCGGCCTCGTTGGCCGGATCCACGACCACGTCCGCGATCGGCAGTTCGATGGTGTGTTCCTTGTAGCGGTCCAGGCGCGGCCACGGGGCCACGGGAATGAACTCGCCGTCCACGCGCAGGTGCGAGTGGCCCTTGGATCCGGCCCATTTGGCCAGGTCCGTGTAGTAACCCTTGCGGGCCGTGACCAGCGGCGCCAGCAGGCCGATGTGCACGCCCTTGTGCTCGCGCAGCAGCCGCGCCACGATCTGGTCGGTGTTCTGCGGCTCTACCGCCACGTTGCAATCCGGGCAGTATTGCGTGCCCAGCTTGACGTACAAGAGGCGCAGGAAGTGATGGATTTCAGTCATCGTTGCCACGGTGGACTTGCGTCCGCCGCGGCTGGTGCGCTGCTCGATGGCGACCGTGGGCGGGATGCCGAAGATGGCGTCCACGTCCGGCTTGCCGGCCGGCTGCACGATGGCGCGGGCGTAGGCGTTGAGCGATTCCAGGTAGCGGCGCTGCCCTTCGTTGAACAGGATGTCGAAGGCCAGCGTGGACTTGCCCGAACCGGACACGCCGGTGATGACGGTGAACTTGTCGCGCGGGATTTCCACGCTTACGTTCTTCAGGTTGTGTTCGCGCGCATTGCGGATTTCGATCGCCATATTGGCCTGGCGGCGCTCGCGCATCAGGGACTGCAATGGGCGGCCGACGTCCGCGTTGTAGGTTTCGCCGGGCTCGGCGATGCGGGCCGTCAGGCCGGCCTGCTCGACTTCCTGCGCGTCGGCGTCGGTGCTTACCACCACGTCGGCCGGCAGGATGCTGACTTCGTAGTCGCGCAGGGCGGCGCCCGTATGCGACTTGGGGTTGTCCATCAGGTCCTGTGGCGTGCCGGTGCCGATGACCAGGCCGCCGGCGTCGCCGCCTTCGGGGCCCAGGTCGATCAGCCAGTCCGCCGCGCGGATCACGTCCAGGTTGTGCTCGATCACCAGCAGCGTGTGGCCGGCGGCCAGCAACTTGCGGAACGCGCGCATCAGCCGCGCCACATCGTCGAAGTGCAGGCCGGTGGTGGGCTCGTCGAACAGGAACAGGCTGCCCTTCTTGGCGACCTTGGCGGTGGAGATGCCGCTGCGCGCGGCTTCGGCCAGGTGGCCGGCCAGCTTCAGGCGCTGAGCCTCGCCGCCCGACAGGGTGGGCACGGGCTGGCCCAGCCGCACGTATTCCAGGCCCACGTCGGCCAGCGGCGCCAGGCCCGTCTGCACGTCGCGCAGGCCCTTGAAGAAGTCCAGCGCCTCGCTGACCGTCATCTCCAGCACTTCATCGATGGACGCGCTCTTGCCCAGATGCTCGACGCGCACTTCCAGCACTTCCGGGCGGAAACGCTTGCCGTCGCAGTCCGGGCAGCGCAGGTACACGTCCGACAGGAACTGCATTTCCACGTGTTCGAAGCCGGTGCCGCCGCAGGTGGGGCAGCGGCCGTCGCCGCCGTTGAAGCTGAACGTGCCGGCCGTGTAGGCGCGCTCGCGCGCCAGCGGTGCCTGGGCGAACAGCTTGCGGATCGCGTCGAACGCGCCCACGTAGCTGGCCGGGTTGGAGCGCGCGGTCTTGCCGATAGGGGTCTGGTCCACCATGACCACATCGGCGATCTGTTCGGCGCCCAGCAGGCGCTCGAAGGCGCCCGGCGCTTCCGATGGCTTGCCCTTCTGCTTGAGCAGGGCGGGGTAGAGCACGTCCTGCACCAGCGTGGACTTGCCCGAGCCGGACACGCCGGTCACGCAGACCAGGCGGCCCAGCGGCAGCTCGACGGAGACGTTCTTCAGGTTGTGCGCGCTGACGCCTTCCAGCAGCAGGCGCGGCGTGTTCGCCGCCACCGGCATGGGGCGCGGCGCTTCCACGCGCTGGCGGCCGCCCAGGTAGTCGCCCGTCAGCGTGCGCGCCGAGCGCAGCTGGGCCGGCGTGCCGTCGAAGACGATCTGGCCGCCGCGTTCGCCGGGGCCGGGGCCGATGTCGATGATGCGGTCCGCGGCGACCATGACCTGCGGATCGTGCTCCACCACCACCAGCGTGTTGCCGGCGTTGCGCAGCCGGTGCATGACTTCGACGACGCGGTGCATGTCGCGCGGGTGCAGGCCGATGGACGGCTCGTCCAGCACGAACAGGGTGTTCACCAGCGAGGTGCCCAGCGCCGTGGTCAGGTTGATGCGCTGCACTTCGCCGCCAGAAAGCGTTCGGCTCTGGCGGTCCAGCGTCAGGTAGCCCAGGCCCACGTCGCACAGAAACTTGAGGCGCGCGCGCACCTCGGTCATGAGCAAGTCGGTGGCGGCGTCCAGCGCGCCTGAGAACGACAGCGTGTCGAAGAAGGTCCGCACCCGTTCGATGGGCAGCAGCATCACGTCATGGATGGACAGGCCGCCCAGGTTGTCGAGCTGCTCGCGGCTCCAGTTGGCGCTCACCGGCATGAAGCGCTTGTAGCGGCCGTCTTCCGGCGGCAGCACGGTGTCGGCTTCTTCCTTGGTGCCCAGGCGCCAGAGCAGCGCGTCGGGCTTGAGGCGCGCGCCATTGCAGGTGGGGCAGGGCGTGTAGCTGCGGTACTTGGACAGCAGCACGCGCACGTGCATCTTGTAGGCCTTGGTTTCCAGCCAGTCGAAGAAGCGCTGCACGCCGTACCACTGGTGCTTCCAGGCGTCGTTGCCGCCCTTCCAGTCGGGAGTGCCATAGAGCACCCAGCGCTTGTGCTCTTCGCTCATTTTTTTCCAGGGCACGCCCAGCGGCACGCCGGCCTTGGGCGCGTATTTCTGAAGTTCGTCCTGGCATTCCTTGTACGACGGCGTGGTCCAGGGCTTGATGGCGCCTTCCAGCAGGGTCTTGTTTTCGTCCGGAATGACCAGGCCGAAATCGATGCCGATCACGCGGCCGAAGCCGCGGCAGGCCTCGCATGCGCCCAGGGGCGAGTTGAACGAGAAGCTGCTGGGCAGGGGATCGGTGTATTCGATGTCGCAGTCGGCGCAATGCAGGCGGTCGCTGTACTTCCAGATGTGGGCGTTGCCGCCCTCGGCGTCCATGACGTACACGGCCAGGTGGCCGGCGCCCATGCGCAGCGCCGTGTCCAGCGCTTCCATGACGCGTTCGCGTTCGGTGCCGGCGAAGCGGAAGCGGTCCTGCACCACGTGCAGGATGCGGCGTGATTCAGTGCTGCCTTTTGCGGCCTTGGCCTTCTTGGCGCCCTTGGCCGGGGCGGCTGTGCGCGGCGCGGCGTTTTCCTCGGCGTGCACGCGGGTGTAGCCCTGCTGCTCCAGGAAGCCGCGCACTTCCTCTTCGGTGAAGTTGGCGGGAACGGCAATGGGAAAAGTCACCACCAGCCGCGGATCGCCGGCGGCGGCGGCGCGTTCGGCCAGCGAGTGGTACACGGAATCCGGCGTGTCGCGCCGCACCACCTTGCCGCACCCGCGGCAATACAGTTTGGCGCCGCGCGCGAACAACAGCTTCAGGTGGTCGTTCAGTTCCGTCATCGTGCCGACCGTGCTGCGCGAGCTGCGCACCGGATTGGTCTGGTCGATGGCGATGGCGGGCAGGATGCCTTCGATGCGGTCCACCTGCGGCTTGTCCATGCGGTCCAGAAACTGGCGCGCATAGGGCGAGAAAGTTTCCACATAACGCCGCTGCCCCTCGGCGTACAGGGTGTCAAAGGCCAGCGAACTTTTGCCGGACCCCGACACGCCGGTCACGACGACCAGTTCGCCGGTGGCGATGGTCAGGTCCAGGTTCTTGAGATTGTTCTGGCGGGCGCCAACGATGCGAATTTGGGAGCTCATGGACGGTATCGTAGCCTGAGGGGAGAGGCCTGCCCGAGCGACAACCCATCGCTGGTTCCGAGCGCGGCGATATGGAATAATTGACTATATTGTGAGTCATGAGTCCAATATGTGGACAAAACAAGAACTCACTAGCTGTACAAATAAACAGTATCGCAGATTCGTCTGAAATTCGCGCTGTCGGCGTTGCACGTTCTGCAGATTCACTGCTAAAGGCATATGGCCATTAGCTGGAGACAAACTTGCTGGAAACCAAGGTCCCGGGCGCCGCGGCGTTCGCCAAATTCATGACGGTGCTGCAGGCGGTGGCGGATGCGCCCCAGCCGCCCACGGCCGCGTCGTTGGCGCGCAGCTGCGGCTATCCCCGGCCCACCGTCTACCGCATCGTCGCGGCGCTGGCCGAACAAGGCATGGTGGCCGAAACCGGCGGCGCCTACCGCCTGGGGCCGCGCCTGATGTCGCTGGCCAGCCGGGCCTGGTCGCAGTTCGACCTGCGCGCGGCGCTGGCGCCCGACCTGCAGGCCCTGCGCGATGAAACCGGCGAAACCGTGCACCTGGCCGTGCCTGCCGGACACGAGATGACCTATATCGACAAGCTGGAAAGCCCCGGTCCGGTGCGCATGGCCTCGCGCGTCGGGGCCAGCGTGGCGCTGCATTCCAGTGCGGTCGGCAAGGCTTACCTGGCGGCGCTGGATCCAGCCTCGCGGGAACGCCTCTTGCGCGAATTGCCGCTGACTGCCCGCATGCCCGGCACCGTGACCAGCCTGCCCGAACTGCGCGCCGTGCTGGACGCGGCCGCCGCCCGCGGCTACGCCACGGACGACGAGGAAAACGAAGCTGGCATCGTCTGCTACGGCGTAGCCTTGTGCGACGCGGCCGGGCGGCCCGTCGCGGGCGTCAGCGTCAGTACCCTGCTGTTCCGGCGGCGCGAAGACCCGCAAGCCGCCTATATCGAACCCTTGCTGCGGCTGCGCGATGCCGCCGCGGCCAAACTCGCCGTCCTGCCGGTATCGCCCGGCGGCGCCTGACCGTCTGCCCCCAAGGAATGCCATGACCGCAACCGCTGCCCCTCTTGCCTCCAAGCTCTCCACCCTCCTGGCCTCCCGGGTCGTCCCCGTGCTGCGCTACACGGACGCCGCCACCGCCGCCTATGCGGCCGAAGTCGCGGTGGCCGCCGGCTGCACCACGCTGGAACTGACCTGGACCATCCCCGGCGTCACCGACCTGCTGCGGGCGCTGCGCGACAAGCACGGCAGCGCGCTGCTGCTGGGCGTGGGCACGGTGCTGGACGAGCACCACGCGCGCGAGGCCTTGGTCGCGGGCGCGGACTTCCTCGTGTCGCCGGCGCTGGCCACCGACATCGTCGACCTGGCGCATGCGGCCGACGCGCTCTGCCTGCTGGGCGCCTTTACCCCCACCGAAGTGCTGGCGGCGCGCCGCGCGGGCGTGGACGTGGTGAAGATATTCCCCGCAGACACCGGCGGCCCCAAGCACCTGGCCGCGCTCAAGTCGGTGTATCCGGATACCATTTTCTGCCCCACGGGCGGCGTCACCCAGGACAACATGGGCTCGTACTTCGCTGCCGGCGCCGCCATCGTCGGCATCGGCAGCAATCTCTATGACAAGGCGGCCTTCGCTGCCCGCGACACCGCCGCGCTGGTGGCGCAGATCGTTCGCACCCGGGAGGCCGCCCATGGCTGATTTCGATATCGTCGCGTTGGGCGAGCCGCTGGTCGAACTGAACCAGACGCATCAGGACCAGCGCCAGTATCTGCAGGGCTTTGGCGGCGACACCTCCAACGCCGTCATCGCAGCCGCGCGGCAGGGCGCAAGCTGCGCCTATCTGACGCGTGTCGGCAACGACGCCTTTGGCCAGCAGTTCCTGGACTTGTGGCAGACCGAGGGCGTGGATACGTCAGGCGTGCAGGTGGATGAGCAGGCTCACACCGGCTTGTACTTCGTTCAGCACGGCCCCGACGGCCATGCCTTCAGTTACCTGCGCCGCGGCTCGGCCGCCAGCCTGATGACGCCGGCCAGCCTGGACTCGGGCCTGATCGAACGCGCCCGCTACCTGCACGTGTCGGGCATCAGCCTGGCGATCAGCACCAGCGCCTGCGACACCGTGTTCGCCGCCATCGAGCGCGCGCACGCGGCCGGCGTCCAGGTCAGCCTGGATTCGAACTTGCGGCTGCGCCTGTGGCCGGTGGACCGCGCCCGCGCCGTGCTGCGCGAAACCATGCGCACGGCCGACCTGTTCCTGCCCAGCATGGACGATATGCAGCATCTCACTGGCAACGACGATCCGGAACGCACGCTGGACTGGATCCGCGATGCCGGCGCCACCGGCGTGGTGGTGCTGAAGCTGGGCAAGGACGGCTCCATCATTGACGACGGCCAGCGCCGCGTACCCGTGGCCGCCTTGCGCGTGGATGCGGTGGACGCGACCGGCGCGGGCGACTGCTTCGCCGGCAGCCTGTTGGCGCGCCGTTGCCTGGGAGACTCCTGGGAAGACGCCGTGCGTTACGCCAATGCCGCGGCGGCCTTGTCCACGCTGGGCTATGGCGCGGTGGATCCGCTGCCGCGCAAGGAACAGGTGCTGGAGCGGCTGAAGAGCCTTTCCGGCTGATTGCAGGAGGGGCGTGGACGGGTGCGGGCGCCTATTCAGGCTGACTGGGGCGGCGTTCCGTCCCGCATTTTGATTGCGTCAGGCGCGAACGTGGCGGAAACGCCGCATTTTTCCGTCGCTGGCGCCGTCAGGGCATTTCAGGCTAAAATGCCAAGTTACCCGAATTTTCCGCCAGCCCAGTTTCCGGTTGTGCGGGCAACATTTCCGCAAATTCAACAGGAGAATCAACATGGCTGAACGCAAACGCGTGCGTCGCAACACCCTGGAACGTCGTTGCCTGGGCAAGGCTTTCAAGCGCTTGTTCGTCACGTCGCCCAAGGGCGTTTTCAAGATGCTGGAAAAGATCAAGCGCGTCTAAGTGACGCGTCCGGCCGTAGCCCAGGCTCGGCCAGATCAAAAAAACCGCTCGGTGCGCCGAGCGGTTTTTTTTGTCCTGCGGGGACCAGCCTATTTCTTGTCCTGGGGCGGACCGAGCTTGGGCCGGATGAAGTCCATGAAGGCCCGGGTCTTGGCCGGCTGGATGCTGGACGGATACACCACGTAGATCGAGATCGGATCCACCGACCAACCTGGCAGCACCCGCTTGAGCGAATTGCGCTTGATGATGGGCTCCAGCGCCAGGCAATGCGGCATGCGCGTGATCGCCAGATCCAGGCCCGCCAGGGTGCCCGCGATGCTCATGTTGTTGGCCGCCAGGTGGCCGCTGACCGGCACGCGTTCGCTGACCGCGCCGCGGCGCAGCGTCCAGTGCGAATGCGCCTCGTCGATGGTGGTGCGCAGGCACTGGTGCTGGGTGAGATCCGCCGGCGTCTTGGGCTCGCCGTAGCGTTCCAGGTAGCGGTCGGAGGCATACAGGTAGTTGTTCAGGGAGACCAGCTCCTGCACGACCGCCCCGCTGTGCATGCCCCGGTTGCCATTCAGATCGGCGGCGCTGGCCGACGCCAGCGGGTAATCCGCATTGCTGCCAAAGCGCAGCACGATGTCGAACGGCGTGCCTTGCGCGTCGGAGGCCGTCATCATGCTCAGGTCGAACTCGCATTCCACTTCCGGATAGCGGTCGGTGAAATCATTGATGGTTTCTGGCAACAGCCAGATCGCCAGGCTGTAGGGCATGGATACCCGGAGGTTGCCGGACGGACCGCCAGACAGGGATTGCAGCTGCTCGTGCGCCAACCTGGCTTCGTCGATCAGGCCCTGGCAGCGCCGCATATAGGCCGCGCCGGCTTCGGTGAGGTCGAGGCGGCGCGTGTTGCGGTTGATCAACCGCAGGCCGATGGCGCGCTCCAACTCGTTGATGCGGCGCGATAAAGTCGAGGTCGGCATGTTCAGCGCGCGCGCCGCCAGGCTGAAGCTCTTGCGCTTGGCAACCTCCACGAACAAGGCGATGTCATTGAGCTGGACGGTCGAAGCTTCCATAGGCATTCCGGTTTTGGCCGCCCGAGTGTACGCCACTACGGAGTGCGTCCCAAGGCAACTACGGCTTCGCGAAGTCCCGCGAATTGCAGTTTTTGTCAGATTTGATTGCAAATTTGAGGCCGACGGGGCCGGTACGCGCGAGCATATCCCCTAAACTTCAGGCGAAAACACCAAAACCAAGACCGCAGCGCTTGCTCGACGCATCGCAAAGGGGCTCAGTGGGCATGACCGACACACCAACTTTATTCACTGTTTTAACGCCCACCTACAATCGGGCGGGCACGCTGCACCGGGTATATGAATCCCTTTCCCGGCAGACTTTCCGGGATTTCGAATGGGTCGTGGTGGACGACGGTTCCACCGACAACACCCACGAATCGATCCTGGACTGGCAGGCGCGCGCCGATTTTCCCATCCGTTATTTCTGGCAGAACAACCGCCACAAGAAAACCGCCTTCAACCGTGGCGTGCGCGAGGCGCGCGGCGAACTCATCGTCGCGCTGGACAGCGACGACGAAATGCCGCCCGATGCCCTGGCCACATTCAAGGAGGCCTGGGACAGCATTCCGCCGGCGCGGCGCGAATCCTACGTGGCCGTGACGGGCCTGTGTGCGCGTCCCGATGGCAGCATCGTCGGCGACCGCTATCCGCAGGACGTGTTCGACAGCACGGCGGTGGATGTCTATTTCCGCTATCGCATCAAAGGCGAGAAATTCGGCTGTATGCGCACCGACATTCTCAGGAAGTACCCCTTCCCCGAGGATGTCGCGGGCTTTGTGCCCGAAAGCCTGGTGTGGTGGGCGATTGCGCGGGCGGGGTATCTCAGCCGCTTCATCAACCGCGTGGTGCGGACTTACCACGACACGCCCGGCGGCCTGAGCCAGGGCGCGGTTTCCGTGGGCAACAATGCCCAAGGCCTGTACCTGCTGGCCTGGGACGTGTTGCAGCATCACCTGGAATTCTTCCGCTACCGGCCGCGCGAATTCATCATGGCCGCGATCCGCTACACGCGCTTTCGGCTGCATCTGAAGCATTCCGGCGTGCCGACGGCGGTGCAAGCCTACAAGCTGACCAA
Organism: Achromobacter aegrifaciens; assembly: GCF_902859735.1. Taxonomy (GTDB): domain Bacteria; phylum Pseudomonadota; class Gammaproteobacteria; order Burkholderiales; family Burkholderiaceae_B; genus Achromobacter; species Achromobacter aegrifaciens. The sequence goes on from NZ_CADIJY010000003.1 coordinate 86,556, forward strand.
TCCCATGGCGAAGTTCATGGTCGCGGCCCTGTGGCCGCTGGGCTATGCCATGTACCGCCGCGACAGACGCCGCGGCGTGGCCTGAAGCCTGCCAAGCTGGCAGGCCCTTGGCAGGCTTCTGCCGGCGTTTCAGGCGGGCGTTGAGGCAGGGGCTCCGTGCCCCAGTCCCAGATACACCTCGACCACGCGCGGGTCTTCCGCCACCTGGGCGGCCGGGCCTTCCAGCGTGACGGCGCCTGTTTCCAGCACATAGGCATAGTCCGCCACCTGCAGCGCGGCGCGGGCGTTCTGTTCGATCAGCAGGATGGACACGCCCATCTCGCGCAAGCGCGTGACGATGCGGAACACTTCGCGCACGATGCGCGGCGCCAGGCCCAGGCTGGGCTCGTCCAGCATCAGGAGCTTGGGCTTGGCCATCAGCGCGCGGCCCACCGCCAGCATCTGGCGTTCGCCGCCGGATAGCGTGCCGGACAGCTGGGCGCGGCGCTCCTTCAAGCGCGGAAACAGTTCATAGACCTCGGCCAGCGTCTGGTCCTGGTCGCGCAGGCCGCTGCGGAAGCGGTGGAACGCGCCCAGCATCAGATTGTCTTCCACCGTCATCTCGGCGAACAGCTCGCGCTTCTCAGGCACCAGGTTCATGCCTGCCGCCACCATTTCCTCGATCTCGGCATGCTCCTGGACCTTGCCGCCAAAGACGATCCGGCCGCTGGACGGCAGCACGCCCATGATGGCAGACAGCAAGGTGGTCTTGCCGGCGCCGTTGGGGCCGATCACGGTCACGATCTGGCCTTCGCCTACTTCCAGGCTGACGCCCGAGACGGCCTCGACCTTGTCGTAGGCCACGCGCAGGTCGCGCACTTCCAGCAGTTTCGCGCTCATCATTCCACTCCGCCCAGATAGGCTTCAAGCACCGCGGGGTTGTTCTGGATCTCGGCGGGGAGGCCTTCGGCGATCTTTTCGCCGAAGTCCATGACCACCACGCGGTCCACCAAGCCCATCACGAAGTCCATGTCGTGCTCCACCAGCAGGATGGCCATGCCTTCGGCGCGCAGCTTCTTCAGCAATTCGGCCAACTCGCATTTTTCCTGGTAGCGCAGGCCGGCGGCGGGCTCGTCCAGCAGCAGGATGCAGGGGTCGGACGCCAGCGCGCGGGCGATTTCCAGGATGCGCTGCTGTCCCAGGGCCAGCGAGCCGGCCTCGTCGTGCAGATGCTTGCCCAGGCCCACACGCTCGACCTGGCGGGCGGCTTCGGCCAGCAGGCGCGCTTCCTCGGCGCGGTCCAGCCGCCAGGCGGCCGGCAGCACGCCGCGATGGCCGCGCAGATGGGCGCCGATGGCCACGTTCTCCAGCACGCTCATGCGGCCCAGCAGGCGCACGTGCTGGAAGGTGCGCGACAGGCCCAGCCGCGCGATGCGGCGCGCGCCGACGCCGGCCACGGAATGGCCCAGCAGCGTCACCGTGCCGGAAGTCGGCGTGTCCACGCCCGAGATCTGGTTGAACATGGTGCTCTTGCCCGCGCCGTTGGGCCCGATCAGCGCCAGGATTTCGCCGGCGCGGATTTCCAGGTTCATGGCGTTGTTGGCGACCAGGCCGCCGAACTTGCGGGTCACGTCCACGGCCTTGAGCACCACCTCGCCGCGCGGCGGCATGGGCTTGCGCGGCAGCGGCTCGGCGTTCATGTCCAGCTTGCGCTGTTGCTTCTTCACCGGCACGCAGCGCGTCAGCACCGGCCACAGGCCGCTGCGGGCGCGGTGCAGCAGCAGCACCATGCCGAAGCCGAATACGATCACCTCGAAGTTGCCGGTCTGGCCCAGCAGTTTGGGCATCCAGTCCTGCAGCCATTGCTTGAGCACGGTGAAGACGCCCGCGCCGACCAGCGCGCCCCAGACCTGCCCCGCGCCGCCGATGACGGTCATGAACAGGTACTCGATGCCCATCTGCAGGCCGAAGGGGTTGGGGTTCACGAAGCGCTGCATGTGCGCGTACAGCCAGCCCGAGGCGCAGGCCTGCAGCGCGGCGATGATGAAGATCACCATGCGCGAGCGCGCAGTATCGACGCCCATCGATTCGGCCATCACGCGGCCGCCCTTGAGCGCCCGGATGGCGCGGCCCTCGCGCGAATCCAGCAGGTTCTGCGTGGACCATACGGCCACCAGCAGGAAGGCCCAGATCAGGTAGTAGATGTTGTCGCCCTGGTTCAGCGTCCAGCCGAACAGGTTGATGGCGGGAATGTCCGGGATGCCGGTGTGGCCGCCCAGGCCCTCCACCGAGCCGAAGACGAAGTACAGCGACAGGCCCCAGGCGATGGTGCCCAGTGGCAGGAAATGCCCCGACAGCTTCAGCGTGATCGCGCCCAGCAGGTAAGCGATGACCAGCGTGAGCAACAGCCCCGCCAGCAGGGTCAGCCAGGGCGATGCGCCCAGCCATGCCAGCCAGGACGGCAGCGTGTCCGCGCGGGTGGTCAGCAACGCCGTGGTGTAGGCGCCCACGCCCACGAACGCGGCCTGCCCGAAACTCGTCAGTCCGCCGACGCCGGTCAGCAGCACCAGGCCCAGCGCCACCATGGCGTACAGGCCGATGTAGTTCAGCAAGGTGACGTAGAACGGTGGCAGCGCCAGCGGCGCCAGGGCCAGCAGCGCCAGGAATGCGAAGAGGATGTGGCGCGGGTTCATTCGTCTTCTTCCTCGACGTGATGGCTTTTCAGTGAACGCCAGAGCAGCACGGGGATGATCAGCGTGAACACAATGATTTCTTTGTAGGCGCTGGCCCAGAACGAGGAGAAGGCTTCGATCAGGCCGACCAGGATGGCGCCGGCCGCGGCCAGCGGATAGCTCACCAGGCCGCCGATGATGGCGCCCACGAAGCCCTTCAGGCTGACCATGAAGCCGGAGTCGAAGTACATGGTGGTGATGGGCGCAATCAGGATGCCCGACACCGTGCCGATCAGCGCGGCCAGGAAGAACGTGGCCTTGCCGGCGAAGATCGGCGAAATGCCCATCAGCCGCGCTCCCAGCCGGTTGAAGGCGGCTGCGCGTAGGGCCTTGCCGTACATCGAGCGTTCAAAGAACTGGTAGAGCACGACGATGAGCAAGGCCGACACCGCCACCACCCACAGCGCCTGGCTGTTGACGTTCAACGGCCCCAGCGCCAGGCTGGCGTCGCTGAAGGGCGCCGTGCGCGCGCCTTCCGCGCCGAAGGCCAGCAGCCCCAGGCCCACCAGCGCCAGGTGCACGGCAATGGAGACGATCAGCAGCACCAGCGTCGAGGCCGACGCGATGGGCTGGTAGAACAAGCGGTACAGCTGCGGTCCCATCGGCACCAGCAGCAGCAGCGTCAACAGCGCCTGCGCCGCCATCGGCAGCTGGGCCAGCGGCAGGTTGTAGAACAGCGCGGCCAGCACCAGCGGATAGGCCACCTTGACCGCCATGCGCCAGACGCCGCGGTTGCGCCCGGGGCGCTTGCGCCGCGCCAGCAGATCGGCGCCGACCTCGGCCAGCGCGAAGGCAAACAGCAGCCACACCAGCAGCACCGGCTTGCCGGCCTGCAACGCGGCCATGGTGAGCGCGCCGAACGCGACGAACTCGCCTTGCGGGATGAACAGCACGCGGGTGACGGTAAAGACCAGCAGGATGGACAAGGCCAGCAGCGCATAGATGGCGCCGTTGGTGATGCCGTCCTGCCCGAGTATCAGGGCAATCTGAGCATTCATGCGAAATTCCGGGTAAGACAGACAAGCACGCCAGGCACCTCATTCCCCATCCGCGCGCCCACGGAGCAAACTCTGCGCATCCTCGGGATGCCGCGGAGCCGGCTTTGCCGGTCCGCAGGCATGCCCCCTGGGGGGAAGCGCGGAGCGCTTCGGGGGGAGTCCACCTTGCGGAGCCGGGCTCTGCCGGTCCGCTGGCATGCCCCCCTGGGGGAAGCGCGCAGCGCTTCGGGGGGAGTTACTTCACTAGTGTCCAGGCGCCGTCCTTGACGGTGATGAGCTCGCGGCCGCGGTCGTCAAAGCCGCTGTGGTCGGCGGCCGTCATGTTGTAGACGCCTTGCGTGCCAACCAGCTCCTTGGTCTGTTCCAGCGCATCGCGCAGCGCGTTGCGGAACTCCTTGGTGCCCGGCTTGCCGGCCTTTTCCGCCAGCGGCACGGCCTTCTCAAGCAGCAGGCCGGCGTCATAGACGTTGGCGCCAAAGGTGGCGGGCTTGGAGCCGTTGAGCTTTTCGTAGGCGGCGATGTAGTCCGAAGCGACCTTCTTGGACGGGTTGCTGTCCGGCATTTCCGGCAGCACCAGCATCAGGCTGGCGGCCAGCACCGTGCCTTCGACCTTCTTGCCGCCCAGCTTCAGGAAGTCGGGCAGGGCCGCGCCGTGGGTCTGGTAGAACTTGCCCTTGTAGCCCTGGTCGAACAGGGTGGTCTGGGGCAGCACGCTGGCGGCGCCGGGGGCGGCCACCAGCACGGCGTCCGGCTTGGCGGCCAGGATCTTCAGCGCCTGGCCCGTGACCGAGCTGTCAAAGCGCAGGTAGCGTTCGTTGGCGGCGATCTTGATGCCCTTTTCGGCGGCCATGCCCGAGAAGACCTTGTACCAGTTCTCGCCATAGGGATCGTTCAGGCCGATGAAGCCGACAGTCTTGATGCCGGTCTTGGCCATGTGGTCGACCAGCGCGCGCGCAATGATGTCGTCGTTCTGCGTGGTCTTGAAGACCCACTTCTTCTGGTCGTTCATGGGCAGCACGACGGCGGCGGTGCCCACGGGCGCCAGCATCGGCACGCCGGCTTCCGCCGCGAACTGGATCACGCCCATGGCGTTGGGCGAGCCCGACGGGCCGATCAGCGCGTCCACGTTCTGCTCCGAGATCAGCTTCTTGAAGGCCGTCACCGAGTTGGTGGAATCGCTGGCGTCATCCAGCGAGATGTATTCCACGGTCAGGTCGCCGATTTTCTTCGGCAGCAGCGGCACGGTGTTCTTCTGGGGAATCCCCACCAGGGCCGTCGGGCCGGTGGATGAAGTGACGACGCCGACCTTGACTTGGGCCAGGGCGGGCAGGGCGAACAGCGCGGCTACCGCGGCGGCAGCGGCCAGGGGGAGTTTCTTCGACAGCATGGCAAAACCTCCGGATAGGGAGCAGGGTGGGGGTGCGGCTGGAAAACGGAGAAAACGGGTACTTCTGTGCTTGCTTGGTTTGCTTTAATACTTGTTGCTTAAACTTTCTGTGCGCAGGCTCGCACTGTAGACCTGGTCCGCAGTGCTTACCTATCCGTCAAAACCCGAAGCGGGCTCGCGCGACGCGTGTTCAGATGGTGATGGAGCTGACGCTGGCGCCGCCGCAGACGAACAGCGTCTGGCCGGTGACGAAGCTGTTGGCGGGATCCGAGAAGAACATGACGGCGCGCGCCACGTCGTCGGAACGCCCCAGACGCTTGACCGGTATGCCGGCCGCCAGCTGCTTTTCGCGCTCGCTGCCGGGCTCGATCACCTCGTAGAACATGTCGGTCTGGATCGGACCGGGAGCCACCACGTTGACCGTGATGCCATAAGGCGCCAGCTCCAGCGACCAGGTGCGCGCCATGCCCACCATGCCGGCCTTGGTGGCCGAATAGGCAGTGCGGGTCGGCAGGCCCAGTGCGCCGCGCGAGGACATCATCACGATGCGGCCGAACTTGCGCTCCTGCATGCCGGGCAGGGCGGCCTGCACCAGGCTGATGGCCGCGCCCAGGTGGATCTGGGTCAGGCCGTGCAGTTCTTCCTGCGTGACCTGCGGCAGCAGGTTGGGCCAGATGACGCCGGCGTTGTGAATGACGTGGCTGATGGGGAACCTGGCAGCGGCTTCGGCGCCCGCTTGCGCGGTGGCCTCGGCGTCCAGCAGGTCCACCTGCACGTTGTGCAGGCGCGGGTGGCTGAAGTCGGCGGCACGGCGTGCCATGGAAATCACTTCGTAGCCCGCGTCCAGCATGCTGCGGCAGATTTCGGCGCCGATGCCGGCGCTGCCGCCGGTGACGATGGCGACGTTGGTGTGCGTCATGGGTATCCCCCTGTTGTCGTTGTCGTGAGGCCGGCTCTGGGGCGGCCTGCTCAGGCCTTGGGCGCCAGCGCCAGCACGCGCAGCGGGCTGCCCGAGCCGCTGCGGATCTTGAGCGGCGCAGAGAAGATCACCGCGCCGGTGGGCGGCAGCTGGTCCAGGTTGGTCATGCATTGCAGGCCGTAGCGGTTGTTGCCATGCATGTAGTAGTGGCAAGGATAGGGGGGATCCAGGTGCTGCGCCTGGCCCGCGTCGGTGCCGACCGACTCGGTGCCGAAACCGTGCACGTCGCGTTCCTTGATCAGCCAGGGCACCACTTCAGCGTCCGGGCCGGGCGAGTGCGCGCCGTCTTCCTGCTGGTTCAGGTAATCGGCGGGCTTGGCGCGCTTGGACCAGTCGGTGCGCATCAGCACCCAGGAACGCGCGGGAATGCGGCCATGCTGCTCTTCCCATTTCTTCACGAAGTCGATGGTCAGCAGGAAATCGGGGTTGTCGCGCGACTCGGCCGAGCAGTCGATGACGCAGGCGCTGGCGATGAAGGCTTCCACCGGAATGGTGTCGACGGTGTTGTCCGGCTGGTCCTTGCCCGTGACCCAGTGGGCCGGCGCGTCAAAGTGGGTGCCGGTGTGTTCGGAGCACGAGAAGTTGTTCCAGTACCAGGCGGGGCCGCGCTCGTCGTAGCGCGAGATCTCCTCGATGCGGAACGGCCAGGCCTGGCCGAATTCCGGCGGCAGCACGATGGTCGGGAATTCCGGCGTCAGCGTTTCGGTCAGGTCCACCACGCGGATGCGGCCGGACATCAGTTCGGCCATGAATTGGGCAAGAATGTTTTGGCTCATGTGCTGTTCCTCTAGGTTCGTACGTTGTCGGGGCGGCGGGCCGTCAGGCTCCCAGCTCCCGTTCCAGTCCCTTGGGGTTTTCCGCCAGCCGGGCGCGGAATTCCTGCGCGACATCGCCGACGTAGACGTCCTCGATGCCGTCCTTGAGCGCGCGCACGATGGCGGCCGCGATCGCGGCAGGCGCCACGCGCGGGGGCGGCGTGCGCTGCTCCCATTCGTGATCCACCGGCCCGGGGAACACGTTCACCACCCGCACGCCCGCGCCGCGCATCTCGGCGCGCAGGCATTGCGCCAGGGACAGCGCAGCCGCCTTGGACGCCGACCACATGCCGCGCGACGGCAGGTTCATGTGGGCGTAGATGGACAGCACGTTGACCCAGGCCGTGGCGCTGTTCACGCCGTCCGCCGCGCGTCCGCACAGGGCCGGGCCGAAGCTCTGCGCCAGGCGCATCAGCCCCAGCACGTTCACGTCCATGGCGTCGCGCGCCGTGTTCACGTCCTTGCGGTTCAGCAGCCCGCCTTCGCGTTCCAGGTCGGCGGTGTTCACCAGGATCTCGACCTTGCCGCCGATGGAGGCGGCGGCGCGCTCGACTGAATCGGTATCGGTCACGTCCAGCACCACCGCCTGCACCCGCGGGTCTGCCGCCAGGGCCGCGTAGGCGGCGTCGCGCTTCCAGGCTTGCGGGTCGCCCAGGAACACGGTCGGGCAGCCGGCGTCCAGCAGGGCGCGCGCCACGGCCTGGCCCACCGCCGACTTGCCGTCGGTGACGAGCGCGCGGCGGAACTTCGGATCGCAAGAGGTTTCGCGCAGGGTCTTGTCGTCTTCCATGTTGGGCGTATTCCTTTCAGGCAGGGCGATCATCACGGCCTGGCCGCTGCGGTCCAGCTTCAGCGCCAGGCGCACGCGGTCGCCGTCGGCGCAGTCCTGGTGCACATGCGCCACCACGGATGGGCCGGCAGTCATGCGCACCGTGCCCACGCGCCAGGGCAGGCGTTCGCGGAAATACAGGTCGTTGCTGTGATGCAGGGTGGTGCTGACCAGCAGCACGCCGCTGGGATCGGCAGGCCGCCAGGGCAGATGCTCGGACAGGCAATGGCCGCAGACTTCGCGGGGCGGATACTGGACCGCGCCGCAATCGGCGCAGGTCTGCAGGTCGAAGCGGCCCTCGGCTGCGGCGGCGGTCAGCCCAAGCGCGCTGCGGCTGCGCCAGCCCGGCGGCAGCGTCGGCTGGCGGGTGCGGGCGATCGGGTTCTTGCGGGGCGGCTTGGCCAAGGGTTCGGTCATGCGTGGCTCCCCAGGATGGCCGCGGCCGTGCACAGCCCGCGGTCGTAATTGATCATGCCGAAGCCGCTCACCATGCCGAGGCGGGCGTCGGGCACTTGCGTGCCGCCGGCCGTGCCGCTCAACTGGCGCAGCGCTTCGACCATGCCCAGATAGCCGCCGGCGGCGCCGGCCTGGCCCACGGACAACTGGCCGCCGTTGGTATTGAAGGGAAAGCTGCCGTCCACGGTGAAGCTGTTGTTGCGCACGAAGTCGGGGGCCGCGCCCTTCGGGCAGAAGCCCAGGTCTTCCATCTGCATCAGGTTGATGACGGGATAGTCGTCGTAGGCCTGCAGGAAATCCATGTCGCCGGGCTGGACGCCGGCCTGGCCGTAGAGTTCGTCCAGGTCCACGGTCCAGCCGCCGCGGGTCTGGATCGGGTCCTCGATCCAGGCGTTGTGGCGTTCGATGGTGGAGAGGATGCGGGCGTAGGGCAGGTTCAGCGCGCGCGCCCGGTCTTCGCTCATGACCAGGAAGCCGTCGGCGCCGGCGCAGGGCATCACGCAATCGAACAGGTGTATCGGGTCGGTGATGACGCGGGCGTCCAGGTACTGGGCGAGCGTCAACGGCTTCTTCATCAGCGCGTGCGGATAGCGCAGGGCGTTGTCGCGCTGCGCCACGCAGAGCTTGCCGAAGTCCTCGCGGGTGGCGCCGGTCGCGCGCATGTAGTTGGCGGTCAGCAGCGCGAAGCTGGCGTTGGGGCCGCCTGCGCCATAGGGATAGACCGCGTCCTGCGCGAAGCGCGAGAACTGGCTGACCGTGTTGCGGAACGAGTCCACGTGGTTGGTGTCGCCTGCGACGCAGGCCACGATGCTGGCGTCGCCGGCCTGCACGGCGCGGGCCGCGCGGCGCAAGGCGGCCACGCCGCTGGCGCCGCCCATGGGGATGTGGTCCAGCCAGCGCGGGCTCATGCCCAGGTGCTGCACCAGGCCGACGGCGGTGTCGGGCGCCAGGGTGAAGCTGGACACGCAGAGGCCGTCCACCTCGGTCTTGGCGATACCGGCCTGGCGGATCAGCGCGCCCAGCGCCCGTCCCAGCCACCAGTGGGCCGCATGGGTGGAATAGCGTTCATACGGAATCGTGACGGGCAGGGCCGCCACCACGCCGTCATAGCCCAGGCGGTTCATCGCGCGGGCTCCTGGCGCTTCTTCATGTGGCCGGTGTCCACGCAGCGGGCCGTGCCGGGCAGCGTGGGCGCCAGAGCTTTCATTTCGCCGCGCTGGATCTTGTTGGTGGTGGTCAGCGGCAGGCTGTCGACGAAGGCGACGTAGCCGGGGGCCTTGTAATAGGCCAGCTGCTCCAGGCTCCATTGCACGATGCTGCGGGCGGCCTCGGCCATTGCGACGCCCTCGGCCGGCAGGCTTTCGGGCACCACGCAGGCCAGCACTTCGTCGCCGCGCACGGCGTCGGGCACGGCGGCGACCGCCACGGCCTTCACCAGCGGGTGCTGCAGCAGCACGCTTTCGACTTCCACTGCGGAGATGTTCTCGCCGCTGCGGCGGATGACGTTCTTCTTGCGGTCCACGAAGCGCAGCGCGCCGTCGGCGTCGCGGCGCACGATGTCGCCGGTATGGAACCAGCCGTCCTCCCAGGCCTGGGAGGTCGCGTCCTGGTCCTTGAGGTAGCCGGCGAAGAATCCGTAGCGCGGGTCATCGCCGGCGTGGCGCACCAGCAATTCGCCCGGTTCGCCGGCGGCGGCTTCCAAGCCGGAATCAGCGACGATGCGCACCAGCACGTCTTCTTCCTCGCGGCCGAAGCAGCTGCTGCCGATGTGGCGCGGCTCATGGTTGGCGATGATGACGGCGCCCGCGCCAGTTTCGGTCATGGCCCAGGCTTCCAGCAGCGGAAAGCCGAAGCGTTCTTCAAAGGGCTGGTGCAGCTTGCGGTCCACGCCCGCGCCGAAGCCGAAGCGGATGGCGGGCTGCTTATCCCGTGCGGACGGTTCGGCCTTCATCAGGATGGCGGGCATGACGCCCAGGTAGTGCAGCACCGTCGCGCCGGAATCGCGCACGCTGTCCCACCAGGTCTTGGGATGGAAGCGGTCCAGCGGAATCAGGCAGCCGCCGGTCAGGAGCATGGCCATGGCCGAGTACGCCATGGCGTTCATGTGGACCAGGGGCAGCGGCGTCAGCATGCGTTCCAGGCCAGGGCGCAGTTCGCACAAGCCGCCGATGCGCGCGTACCAACCGCCGGCATGCAGGAAATAGCGGTTGGGCAGGATGCAGCCCTTGGGCCGTCCGGTGGTGCCGGAGGTATAGAGCAGGGCGCATTCGGTCAGGATATCGGGCTCGCTGCCCGCCAGCGGCGCCGCAAAGGGCGCGGCGGGCGGCGTGTCGTCCGGTCCCATCACACGCAGTTCGCGGCCGGCGCGTTCTGCCGCGGCCAGCAGGTCGGCGTGGCGTTCGGGCAGGGCAACGGCCAAAGCGATCTCGGAATGCCCCGTCAGGTATTCCAGTTCCGCTGCGCGCAGATCGGGGTTGATGGGCACCACCGACACGCCCAGGGCGTTCAGCGCGAACCAGTGCAGGAAGAACGCGGGGCGGTTCTCCAGCAGCAGGCCGGCGCGGTGGCCGTGGCCGTAGCCGGCGCGCGCATAGGCCGCGCGCAGGGCCTCGATGGACTCGGCGGCCTGGGCGTAGCTTAGTTCGCCTGCGGCGATGCCATAGGCCTGGGCCGTTTCCGGCAGGATGCACAGGAAGGGCTGGGCGCCGTAGCGGGCCGCAGTGTCGCGGAATGCCTGATGGACCGTGGTGCTCACAAGCCGCTCCTACATGAACAATTGGATATTGCCGAAGGCCGCGTCGCAGTTGACGAGGTCCACGCGCTTGAGACGGATGCGCAAGACGCCGTCCTGCTCCACCAGGTGGTGGGTGGTCCAGCCTGCATACAGCGTCTGCGCGTCCTGCCGCGTCTCGACGTAATGGAAGGCGGTGCGTACCACGTGGCGGCCTTCGGCGGGGGCGGCATCGGGATGGCCGTGCTCCACCGTGGGCGCCTGCAGCAAGTGGTGGCAGCGGCTCTTGGGCTGTTGCGAAAACGTGCGCTGGCCGGCCAGCCGCTCCACGCGCACGCGCAGCAGCAGCTTGTCTTCGTACATGAGCGAGGCGTGCAGCCTGGGATCGGTCTGGCCATGGGCCAGCGGCATCCAGTAGTAGCCGTCTTCGGTGTACAGGTTCAGCCAGTCCTCGAAACGCAGCTCGTCCAGCATGCGCGCCTCGGCGTAGACAAAATCGATCAACTCGCGGTCGCTTGCGCTCATACCGACTCCGGTCCGGTCATGTAGCGGCCCCATGCGCGGTACTGGTTGCGCATCTGCCATTCATTGGTGCCATTGGTGGCGACGTTCTTTTGCCCGACCTCGTCGGGCGAGTACAGCCGGCCCACGTTGACCCAGTCCCGCGCCCGCGATTGCAGGCCGTCCTGGGCGCGCTCGTACATTTCCAGGTCGTCGTGCCCGACCACGGAGGTCGGCGCGTTGATGAGGCGGTTGTACATGAGCGTGCGTTCCAGCAGCAGGTCGGGCGCGCCCACCAGGCGGAAGGTCCAGGATTCCACCAGCGTGCGGTCGGCTGCGATGGGCTTGAAGACGCGCAGCGTCTGGATCGGGCCCTTGACCATGATGTTGGGGAAGTACACGGTGTTGTGGCGCACGTCGCCCAGGATCTGCTTGGCGCGTTCCTCGCCGTAGGCCGCGACCATGGAGTCCCAGTAGCCCGGAATGCCCGAGTACGAGGCATGGATGGAGTCCGACACGCCGGTATGGCCGTGGCCGTTCTCCCATACGCGGATGCCCATGTTCTCGAAGAACTCGTAAGGCGAGATGAAGGGGGCGAACAACTCGACGGCCATGGGCTTGGGCGTGCCTTCCGGCGCCTGTTCCCAGACCTTCACGGCGGTGCCTGCGGAGGACTCATGCGCCACCATCGGGTGGCAGGTGTCGGTCTGGTTGTCGACCAGCATCTTCCAGTTGCAGCGGTGCATGTAGCGCAGCACGCCGCCGGCGACTTCCAGCCGGCCCTCGGGCGAGCGGTCGACCATGTTGTCCAGGGTGGACAGCGATTCGCCGAAGAAATCCTCGAAGGACTGGCCCTCGGGGTTCAGGCGGCAGAACACGAAGCCGCGATGGTTCTTCACGTCCTTCACGGCAGCCATGCCCTGGCTGGCTTCGCAGTTTTCCAGGCCGGTGTTCTCGTAGCCCTTTTTCAGCGGGATGGACAGCAGGCTGCCGTCGGTCTTGAAGGTCCAGGCGTGATAGGGGCAACGGAAGAACTTGCCGGTGTTGCCGCAGGCTTCACCCGCCACCATGGTGCCCTTGTGCGGGCAGCGGTTGTGCAGCACCCGCACCGAGCGGTCGCTGTGGCGCACCATCACCACGGGCTGGTTGCCCACTGTGGTGGTGATGTAGTCGCCCGGGTTGGGGACCTGGCTGTCGTGGCCGACGTAGACCCAGGTGTTGGCGTACAGGCGTTCCATCTCCAGCTCGAACAGCTCCTGGTCGATGAACAGATCCTTGTGCACCTCGGTGTCGCGCAGCAGGGCGCGGATGGCGTCGGGGTTGTCGCGGTATTTGGCCATGAGGGCGCTTCCTTGCGTCGGGGCTACAGGTCCAGCACCAGGCGCGCCGATTTCGCGCGCGAGATGCAGATCTGGATGATCTTGCCGCTGGCCTTCTCGGTGTCCGAGAGGTAGTAGTCGCGGTGGTCGGGTTCGCCTTCCAGCACGGTGGCCTGGCAGACGCCGCATTCGCCGCGCTTGCAGTCGTACATCGGGTCGCAGCCTTCCTCTTCCATCACGTCGATGATGGTCTTGTCAGCGGGGATGGTCAGCACCCGGCCCGACTGGCGCAGCTCGACCTCGAAGGGCTGGTCGCCGGCCTGCGGTGCAGCGGTGGCGAAAAGTTCGAAATGGATATGGGCGTCGGGCCAGTGGCGTGCGTGCGCGCCCTGGATGACTGCGTCGATCAGGCCCTTGGGGCCGCAGACATACAGGTGCTGGCGCGGCGAGGATGCGTCCAGCAGCGCCTGCAGGTCGAAGCGGCAGGACGGATCGTCGTCCGCGTGCAGGCTCAGGTCGTCGCCGGCCAGGGCCTGCAGTTCGGGCAGGAAGGCCAGCTGGTCCTTGCTGCGGCCGCAGTAATGCAGATGGAAGGCGCGTCCCGCGGCCTTGAGCGCCGCGGCCATGGATGCCACCGGCGTGATGCCGATGCCGCCCGCGATCAGCACGACGGGTTCGTCGCCGGCAGGCGATTCGTGCAGCGGGAAATCATTCTTCGGGCCTTCGACATCGAGCGTGTCGCCCTCGGCCAGCGCATGCATGTGGCGCGATCCGCCCTGGCTGGTTTCCTCCAGGCGCACGCCGAGCCGGTACTCCGCGGGCTGCGCGAACTTGCCGGCTTCCGGCGCCAACTGCACCAGCGAATAGCAGCGCGGCTCGCGCAGGCCCGGCACCGTCACCTTCAGGTGCGCGCCCGGTCCGAAGGCAGGCAGGGGGCCGGCGTCTTCGCGCGCCAGCCGGAACGAGCGGATCAGCGGCGATTCCTGCCGGACTTCCCGGACGATGAGTTTCAGTGTCTGCACGGCGTTTGTCCCTATCTTTGCTTGTCTCAGGCCGCCAGCTTTTCAGCCAGCTGGCGTTCCATGGGGCCGCATTTCTCGTTGGCCAGCGCGGTCTCTCGCAGCGAGCGCAGCGTTTCGGCGGCGTCGGGCCGGCCGGCCAGTTGCTCTGCCGCCGCGATCAGCTGGCGGTACTTGCCGCCGCCGCGCACGTGGGTGTCGCTATAGCCTTTGACCAGGCGGCGGCAATTGACGGTTTCGACGGCCAGCGCGTAGTCGCGCGGGACCAGCCGGGCGATCAGGTCCAGCCATTGCGCGAGGCCGGCGGCCTCGGCCTGATGGCGCAGCGTGCTGCGGCGGAAGCGTCGCATGCCGGCCAGCGTGTACAGCATCAGGAAACCGCCCAGCGTGCCGCTCTGCATGCGACGGCCGTGGCCCAGCCGGCGTTCGACGAAGCCGCCGAACGACTTGGAGTTTTCGAGCCAGCGGCCCAGCCCGGCGGGCAAGGTGCCGCAGATCTCCTCCAGGCGCGGATGCATGAATTCGGTGGTGTAGACCAGCTGGTCCGGGCGCGCGCCCACTTCCTGGCGCACGCGGTCGAAACGCGTGGCGCGGGTCTTCAGGTCGGCGACACGGATCACGTCGTCGTAGGCCATGGCCGTGGCCACGTAGCGCGCGGCGGCACAGGTCAGCGTCCATTGCCGGGCCTCGCCGCCATGGGCGGCGTCCAGGTCGCGGATGGCCTTCATGTGGCGCAGGTATTCGGTGGCGTAGGCCAGGTCCTGGAATTCGATCTGGCGGCGCGTGCCCGCGGCCAGCATGGGCTGGGCACAGGCGGGAAAGTCGCGTTTGATCGTGTCCAGCAGGGCTTGGGCCTTGGCGCTGGCGGCGCGTTCCGGCACGGCGGGCACCGGCCGGGCCAGGTCGATGGGTGCGGGTTGCGCGGGCGCCTGGTCGGCGGATTCGTAGCCCAGCGCGAAGGCGCGCAGGCTGGCTTCCACGCCCAGGCCGGCGCGCCGCACCGTGGCTTCGAAATCGTCGCGCGAGAACGGCAGGGCGCCGCTGCCGGCTACCGCACCGAACAGGCTGGCGCTGATGACGCTGCCGGCGCGGTCGGCCAGGTCTTGCAGGTCGAAGCAGAGGAAGCGCTTGGCCGCGGCGCGGCCCGCTTCCAGCACCTTGTTGGGATCGGCGATACCGTTGCCGGGCGCGGATTTTTCGCTGACCGCGTAGCTGCGGTGCGACGAAGTGAGCAGCACCGTGCGTTCCGGCGTGACCAGTCCGCGCTGGATGGCGCGCCCGCCTTCCATCAATTCGGCGGCGACCACAAGGTCCACGTCGCCCGGGGTGGGCATCAGCGCCAGCGCGGGCTGGCGGCCGGCGCGTTGCACTTCGGCTTCGGGCAGCAGTTCCAGGTAATAGATGGTGGCGCCGGTGCGCTGGGCCACGCCTGGCACCGAGGTGGTCTGGGCCCACCAGCCGGCGTGCTCGGCCATGTCGACGATCCAGTCGGCCAGCACGCCGCCGCCTTGGCCGCCCATGGCCAGGATGGCGATCTTGATCGGATTGGCTTGTTGCATAGCGGCCGGGTTCATGGAACGGGAATCCTCAGAGGGCGTGGTGGGCCAGGCGCGCGGCGCGGCGGCGTTGCAGGAAGCCGATGACGGCGGTGCGCATGCGCGCCATGAAGCGGTCGCGGCCGGTCGGGTTGTGGACGATATCGGCGCGGTAGAAGGACGGGCAGAGCACCGCGGCATGGGCGACTTCGCCGCAGTTGCCGCAGCCTACGCAACTGCTTTCCACGTGCGCCACCGGATCTTCCTTCAAGGGGTCGCCGCTGTCCTTGACCGTCAGCGACGGGCAGCCCGACAGGCGAATGCAGGCATGGTCGCCGGTGCAGACGTCAGGGTCCACGCCGAAGCGTTCCTTGACCACGCGCTTGCCTTCCTTGACTGCCTTGTTGAACAGCGGCTTGATGCGGCGCTGCTTGTTCAGCATGCATTCCGATTGCGCGATGATGACCTTGGGGCCTTTGATGTCGGTGGTCAGCGCCTCTTCGATGGTGGCGCGCACCTTGGCCACGTCATAGGTGCGGTCCAGCGTGCGCACCCACTTCACGCCCACGCCGCGCACGGCCTGGTCGATGGGATTGTTGGTGGAGCGGTCCGGGTTTTCGGCGCGCGAGGACAGGATGTCCTGTCCGCCGGTGGCCGAGGCGTAGAAGTTGTCGACGATGACGATGACGCCGTCGTACTTGTTGAAGACCGCGTTGCCGATGCCCGAGGACAGGCCGTTGTGCCAGAAGCCGCCGTCGCCCATGATGGAGATGGGGCGCTTGGCGGCCGGCACGTTGAAGGCCGCCGCGCTGGAGGCGCCCAGGCCGTAGCCCATGGTGGTGGCGCCCAGGTTGAACGGCGGCAGGATCGAGAACAGGTGGCAGCCGATGTCGCAGGAAATATGGTGCTGGCCCAGCGTTTCCTGCGCCAGGGTCAGGGCCGAGAAGATAGGCCTTTCCGGACAGCCCGTACAGAAGCCGGCGGGCCGCGGCGGCACGACCGCCGCCAGGCCTTCGACGTGCTTGTGGAAGGTGATGGGCTGCTCGGCCGGACGCGCCGGCTTGGGCCGCGCCACCTCGGTGATCTGGAGCTGGCGTTCCGCGGCCTGGGCATCGGCCAGGGCGGCGGGATGCGTCTGCAGCGATTCCGGGCGTTGCCGCTTGAGGAATTCGCGCAGGCCGTCGCGCATGACCTGGGTGGTGTATTCGCCCGCCATCGGCAGCACGTCCTTGCCGGACAGCTTGGTGTCGATGCCGGCGCGGCGCAGCACGGCGTGCAGGTTCTGTTCGATGTAGTCCGGCTGGCCTTCTTCCAGCAGCAGCACGGCGCGCTTGCCGCGGCAGAAATCGATGACCTCGTCCTCGATGACGGGGTAGGTCACGTTCATGACGTACAGCGGGATGCGGCTGTTGCCGAAGTTGTCGGCCAGGCCCAGCAGCTGCAAGGCGCGGATCACGCCGTTGTAGAGGCCGCCTTGCAGGATCAGTCCGATATCGTCCTGGTCGCCGTCAAAGTGTTCGTTGAGCTTGTGTTCCTTGATGTAGCGGATGGCGGCGGGCCAGCGCTCCTTGATCTTTTCCTGTTCGTGCAGGAAGGAGGCAGGCGGCAGCACGATGCGGCTGGTGTCGCGCGCCGGGCTTTCCAGCGCCTGCGCCAGCGAGAAGGCGGGGCGCTTGTTTTCCTTGGCGATGAAGCGGCCGTGCACGTGGCAGCCGCGGATGCGCAGTTGCAGCATCACGGGCGTCTTGCTGGCCTCGGACAGCTCGAAGCCGTCTTCCACCGCCTTGACCATGCTTTCCAGGTTGGGGCGCGGATCCAGCAGCCAGATCTGCGACTTCATGGCGAACGCGTGCGAGCGTTCCTGCATGATGGACGAGCCTTCGCCGTAGTCTTCGCCCACGATGACCAGCGAACCGCCGGTGACGCCGCCGGAAGCCAGGTTGGCCAGCGCGTCGGATGCGACGTTGGTGCCCACGGTGGACTTCCAGGTGACGGCGCCGCGGATGGGGTACATGACCGAGGCGGCCAGCGTGGCCGCCGCGGTGGCCTCGGAGGCGCTGGCCTCGAAATGCACACCCAGTTCCTGGAGGATGTCGTTGGCGTCGGCCAGCACGTCCATCAAATGCGAGATCGGCGAACCCTGGTAGCCCGCGACGTAGCCCACGCCGGACTGCAGCAAGGCCTTGGTGACCGCAAGAATGCCTTCTCCGCGGAACTCTTCGCCCGCGCCGATGCGCAACTGCTGGACTTCTTTTTTGAAAGACCTTTCAGCCATTCTGGCACTCCTTCGCGGCCCGGCCTGCGGGTCTCAATGGTTGCTGCTGCGCAGCATCGTCACGTCAGGAAATTCTCGTCTTAAAAATACTTTAGGAGTCAACGTTTTAGCTGTCAACAAAAAAGATGAAATTTCATGGAAAACAAAAAATATCACGCTAAAACAATGACGTATATACTCGTTGTTCTCTAGGCCGCAGTGCTGTTCCGGCGCTGTGATGGTGCAAAAACGGGTTGCGATTCCGGGTATACCCTGTGCTGCGCAACAGCATTGCGGCACATCATGGCGCGCGCATGCGCCGGCGTGGTGCAATGCGCATTTCGTCGGGCCGGCGTCGGCCCTGGTTTCCGGTGCGTGGGAGCAAAGCAACATGCGGTTGGACAAGCAGCGGGACACGGCCGCGGCGGCGCACAAAGGCCGCTTCGTCGATGGCTATCTGGCCTATCTGCTGGCGCAGGCCAGCCAGCGCATTTCGGCGGAATTCCATCTGCAGGTGAAGGCGGCCGGCCTGTCGGTGACCGAGTGGCGGGTACTGGCCAGCTTGGAGGGCAGTCCCGGTGAAACCATAGGCACGCTGGCGGTGCTGGCGATCACCAAGCAGCCCACCTTGAGCAAGGTGGTGCAGCGCATGGAGGCCGAAGGGCTGGTGGCGCGCACGGGCGTGCGGGCGGACCGGCGGCAGACGCGCGTCTGCATCACCACCAAGGGCACGAATCTGATCGCCGCGCTGTGCGAGCAGGCCTTGCAGCACCAGAAGGCCGTGCTGGCCCCGTTCGGCGAGGAAAAGGCCGCGATGCTGATCGACATGCTGGAGGTGCTGATGACCGAGCACGTGCCGCTGGAATTGTCGGCGCCGGACGAGGAATAGGCGGGGGCGGGGGCGGGCCGCATGCCCAACACTGTTTACTTCGATTATTTTGTTACAAACTTATGTGTCCCCAATTGGTTCTCCCTCTGTGAAAACCGTCTACGGTACGCATAAACCCTCAATTGACGGAGGTCCTGCGGCTAGGCAATATCGCGCCGGTATTCAGACTACAGTCAGGAGTTGAACCTATGCGCCGCACTTTGATTGCTATCGCGATCGCCGCCGCCGTTGCCGTGCCCACGATCGGGCAGGCCAAGACCTTCCGCTGGGCCGCCCAGGGCGACATCCTCACCTTCGATCCGCACTCGCAGAACGAAGGCATGACGATCGCCGCCAACAGCTACGTCTACGAACCGCTGGTGGACTACGACAAGTCCTTCAAGGTCAACCCGCGCCTGGCGACGGAGTGGGAGCAGGTTTCGCCCACGCTGTACCGCTTCAAGCTGCGCCCCGGCGTGAAGTTCCATGACGGCGCCGCCTTCACCGCCGACGACGTGGTGTTCTCGATCCACCGCGCCATGGCGCCCACCTCGAACTACAAGGCCTACACCACCGGCATCAAGGAAGCCCGCAAGATCGACGACCTGACGGTCGAGATCGAGACCTCGGCGCCTAACCCGGTGCTGCTGCGCCAGCTGACCAACGTGTTCATCATGAACAAGGCCTGGTCGGAAAAGAACAACGTCGCCAAGCCGCAGGACTTCGTCAACAAGGAAGAGACCTACGCCGCGCGCAACACCAACGGCACCGGCCCCTACAAGCTGAAGTCGCGCGAAGTGGACGTGCGCACGGTGTTCGAGGAAAACAAGGACTGGTGGAACAAGGGCGGCAAGGTCGGCAACGTGACCGAAGTCGTGTTCACGCCGATCAAGCAGAACGCCACGCGTACCGCGGCGCTGCTGTCGGGTGAAATCGACTTCGTGCTGGATCCGGCGGCCCAGGACCTGGATCGCCTGCGCCAGTCGGCCAAGGTCGTGGAAGGCAACGAATACCGCACCATCTACCTGGGCCTGGACCAGAAGCGTCCGGAACTCCAGTATTCCAACATCAAGGGCAAGAACCCGTTCCAGGACATCCGCGTGCGCGAGGCGCTGTATCGCGCGATCGACGTGGACGCCATCAAGCGTGCCGTGATGCGCGGCCTGTCCGCGCCCACCGGCACGATGATCGCGCCGCAGGTGCACGGCTGGGCCCAGCAGCTGCAGGCGCGCGTGCCCTATGATCCGGAAAAGTCCCGTGCCCTGCTGAAGGAAGCCGGCTACGACGGCACGCTGAACTTCACGCTGGATTGCCCGAACAACCGCTACATCAACGACGAAGCCATCTGTCAGGCGGTGGTCGGCATGTGGGCCAAGGTCGGCGTCAAGGCCACCATGAACGCCATGCCGCGCTCCACCTATTTCCCCAAGGTGCAGTCGTTCGACACCAGCGCCTACCTGTTCGGCTGGGGCGTACCCACGTTCGACGCCATGTACACGCTGCAGAACCTGATTCGCACCAAGGGCGAGGGCGCGGACGGCATGTACAACCTGGGCAACTACAGCAACAAGGAACTGGACGTCATCATCGACCGGATCAAGACGGAAACCGATCCGGCCAAGCGTGACGCCGACATCATCACCGTGCTGCAAGGGCACGCCAAGGACTTCGGCCACATCCCGCTGCACGACCAGGTGATTCCCTGGGCCATGCGCAAGAACGTCACGGTCATCCACCGTGCCGACAATCGCCTCGTTGCCGATTGGGTCAAGGTTGACTGATCCAGGCTAATCAAACGGCGGGGCCCGTCAGCCTGTTCATGATGAACAGGCCGACGGGCTTTCGCTGTTTCGCCTTTTCCGCCTATGTTTGCTTTCATACTGCGTCGCCTGTTGCAGGCCGTAGCGGTGATGCTCACCGTCGCGCTACTGGCCTTTGTGCTTTTTCAATATGTCGGCGACCCTGTCACCATCATGCTGGGACAGGACGCCACCGATGCCGAGCGCATCGAACTGCGTGAGCGCCTGGGGCTGAACGAGCCCGCCATCGTCCAATTCGGCCATTTCGTGGCCAACGCCGTGCAGGGCAATTTCGGCATCTCCCTGCGCCAGAGCGAACCCGTATCTTCCTTGCTGAAATCCCGCCTGCCGGCCACGCTGGAGCTGTCCATGGTGGCGGCCTTGCTGGCGCTGCTGGTGGGCGTGCCGCTGGGCGTGTACACCGCGCTCAAGCGCAACAGCTTGCTGTCCCAGCTGCTGCTGGCCGGGTCGCTGCTGGGCGTGTCGCTGCCCACCTTCCTGATCGGCATCCTGCTGATCCTGGTGTTTTCCGTGCAACTGGGCTGGCTGCCCAGCTACGGGCGGGGCGACACCGTCAGCGTGGGCTGGTGGTCATCGGGGTTGTTCACCGCCACGGGCTGGAAGCATCTCATCCTGCCGTCCATCACCTTGTCGCTGTTCCAGATGACCCTGGTGCTGCGCCTGGTGCGTTCGGAAATGCTGGAGGTGCTGCGTTCGGACTACATCAAGTTTGCCCGCGCCCGCGGCCTGAAGCGTCGCGCCATCCACTTCGGCCACGCGCTGAAGAACACCATGGTGCCGGTCATCACCATCACCGGCCTGCAACTGGGCGGCATCATCGCCTTCGCCATCGTCACGGAAACCGTGTTCCAGTGGCCGGGCATGGGCCTGTTGTTCATCCAGGCGGTGCAATTCGCCGACGTGCCCGTCATGGCGGCCTACCTGTGCCTGATTGCGCTGGTGTTCGTGGTGATCAACCTGATCGTCGATCTTTTGTATTTTGTCGTGGACCCGCGCCTGCGTTCCGGGCTGACCCGCGGCGGGGGGGCTCACTGATGCGCGCCGTACTCAAACGCTGGTGGGACAGCGACATTGCCTGGGCCTGGCGCCGGGCGCCCGTGGCGATCATCGCCACCGTGATGCTGGCGCTCCTGCTGATCGGCTCCTTCGGGGCCGGTTGGGTGGCGCCGCACAACCCGTTCGACCTGACCAAGGTGGAACTGCTGGACGCCTTGCTGCCGCCCGCCTGGGAGGCCAATGGCCTGCCGACCTACCTGCTGGGCACCGACAGCCAGGGCCGCGACCTGTACTCGGCCATCCTGTACGGCACCCGCGTGTCGCTCTTGATCGGCCTGGCCTCGGTGCTGCTGTCGATGCTGATCGGCATCGTGCTGGGGCTGATCTCGGGCTACGCGGGCGGGCGCATCGATGCGTTCATCATGCGCATCGCCGACGTGCAGCTGTCGTTCCCCGCCATCCTGATCGCGCTGCTGATCGACGGTGTGGCGCGGGCGGCGGTGCCGCGCGAGCTGCATGAGCTGATCGCGTTCCCGGTGCTGATCGGCGCGATCGCGCTGGCGGGCTGGCCGCAGTATGCGCGCACGGTGCGCGGCTCCACCCTGGTGGAGAAGAACCGCGAATACGTGCAGGCGGCGCGCGTGATCGGCGTGGCCTCGCCGGTCATCATGTTCCGCCACGTGCTGCCCAATGTGCTGGGTCCGGTGCTGGTGCTGGCCACGGTGCACCTGGCCACGGCCATCATCACGGAGGCCACGCTGTCGTTCCTGGGCGTAGGCGTACCGCCGACCGCGCCGTCGCTCGGCACGCTGATCCGCATCGGCAACGACTTCCTGTTTTCAGGGGAGTGGTGGATCACCATCTTCCCGGGTGCGGCGCTGGTGCTGCTGGTGCTGTCGGTCAACTTGCTTGGCGACTGGCTGCGCGATGCGCTCAACCCGCGTCTGAATTGAGGTTTACATGAGCGCATTACTAGAAGTCCGCAACCTGCGCGTGGAATTCCCCACGCGCCGCGGCACGCTGCGCGCGCTGGACGACGTGTCCTTTTCCATCCAGGCTGGCGAAGTCCTGGGCGTAGTGGGCGAATCCGGCGCAGGCAAGTCCCTGACCGGCGCATCCATCATTGGCCTCTTGGAACCGCCGGGACGTATCGCCGCGGGCGAGATCCTGCTGGCGGGCCGCCGCATCGACAACCTGCCCGACGAGCAGATGCGCCGCGTGCGCGGCCGCGAGATCGGGGCCGTGTTCCAGGACCCGCTGACCTCGTTGAACCCGCTATACACGGTGGGCCGGCAATTGGCGGAAACCATCGTGACGCACCTGGACCTGAGCTGGTCCCAGGCGCGCGAACGGGCGGTGGAGCTGCTGGCGTCGACCGGCATTCCGGCCGCGCGCGAGCGCATCGACCACTATCCTCACCAGTTCTCCGGCGGCATGCGCCAGCGCGTGGTGATTGCGCTGGCCCTGGCGGCCGAACCCAAGCTGGTGGTGGCGGACGAGCCCACGACCGCGCTGGACGTGTCGATCCAGGCGCAGATCATCGAACTGCTCAAGCGCCTGTGCCGTGAAAACGGCACGGCGGTGATGCTGATCACGCACGACATGGGTGTGATCGCCGAAACCGCCGACCGCGTTGCGGTGATGTACGCGGGCCGCGTGGCCGAGATCGGCCCGGTGGCCGACGTGATCCACAAGCCCCGCCATCCCTACACGAAGGGACTGATGGGATCGATTCCATCGCTGGAAGGACACTCCGAACGGCTGGTGCAGATCGACGGCAGCATGCCGCGCCTGAACGCCATTCCGCCGGGCTGCGCCTTCAATCCGCGCTGCGGCCAGCGCCTGCCGCGTTGCGGCGTCGAGCGCCCGGAGCTGATGGCGGCCGGGACGTCCCGCGCGGCCTGTTGGCTGCACGACAACAACGATAAGGTGGCCGCATGACGACGCCCTTGGTGGAAGTAAAGGACGCCGCGCGCTGGTTCGATGTGTCACCGCCGTGGCTGGAACGTAAGCTCGCGGGCAAGCCGCGCGTGATGCTGCGCGCCGTGGACGGGGTGTCGTTCGAGATCGCGCGCGGCGAAACGCTGGCGCTGGTGGGCGAATCGGGCTGCGGCAAATCGACCGTGGCGCGCATGCTGGTGGGGTTGTATGGCCTGACCCGCGGCGACATCCGTTTCGACGGCCAGCCGTTGTCGCGCATGTCCGAGCCAGGCGGCCGCGCCTTGCGCAAGCGCCTGCAGATGATCTTCCAGGATCCCTATGCCAGCCTGAATCCGCGCTGGCGCGTGGGCCGCATCATCGCCGAACCCATGCTGACCCACACCACGATGACGCCTGACGAGCGCAGCGCGCGCGTGGGCGAACTGCTCAAGCAGGTGGGCCTGGACCCGGCCGACCAGGGCCGCTATCCACACCAGTTTTCCGGCGGCCAGCGCCAGCGCATTTCGATCGCGCGGGCGTTGGCGGTGAATCCGGAATTCCTGGTGTGCGACGAGCCGACCTCGGCGCTGGATGTGTCGGTGCAGGCGCAGGTGCTGAACCTGATGAAGGATCTGCAGCGCAACCTGGGGCTGACCTATCTGTTCATTTCCCACAACCTGGCGGTGGTGCACCATGTGGCCGACCGGGTGGGGGTGATGTACCTGGGCCGCATGGTGGAGGTGGCGCCGCGCGACGAGCTGTTCGCGCGGCCTCGCCATCCGTACACGCGCATGCTGCTGGAGGCCATTCCCGACATCAACGGCGCGGGCAAGCCGCGCACCGCGGTGGCGGGCGAGGTGCCCAATCCGCTGAATCCGCCGTCGGGCTGCACCTTTCATCCGCGCTGTCCGCATGCGAACGAGCGTTGCAAGTCAGAGGCGCCAGTGGCAATGGCCGCGGGAGTGTCGGTGGTGGCCTGCCACGCGGTGCAGGAAGGGCGGATCTCGGTCTGATCCGCGGACGGCGCGGTTGCGCGGCCATGCCGGCCGCAACCCGCCGCCCGGCCGCGCTTCAGTGGCGGTGGTTGTGGTCGTGAGAATGATCGTGGCCGTGGCCATCCGCATCATCCTCATCGTCCTCATCCGCTTCGTCCTCGTCGTCCTCGTCGTCCTCCGCGTCCGGGTCCTCCGGTACGGGTTCTTCCGTCAGGGCAAACGGCAGCACGTCTTCCAGATTGTCGGACCATGCGGACTCTTCGCCGTCGTGGTCCAGCTTGATGAAGCGCTCGCCTTCGTTCAGCGAGATCTCGATGGCCCAGAGGTAGAGACAGTCGTAGGTGTCGTCGTCGGACTGGGACAGGCCGCCGCGATTGCCCAGCAGGCGGGCGCCGGCGCCGCCCAGCTGCACGTGGGTCTGGTCTTCGTCGGGCTTGGCGTTTTCGTCCATGGGCACGCCATAGGTTACCCATTCGGTGCCATCATCGCCCAGCACCACTTCGGCCAGCACGGGCTTGCCCAGATAGGCGCTCAAGGCGTCGGCGGTCTTGGCCAGCATGTCCAGCTCGGCGGTGCTGAAATGGGTCAAGGAGGCGGGGGGAGTGGCGGAGGCAGACATGAAGGGGTTCCTGGGCGCGATGAAGCCGCGACGGCACGGCAAGATTCGGGCCCGCTGGCAGGCCCTGGCTACAGCCGTATTGTCTCGCGATCGGCCGCGCCTTGCATCAGGCGCTTGGATGACGCGGTTTTCCGGGGTCAGGGCGCGGGTGCGCCGCCCTGGCTGCGCCTACGCGCGTTGTCGGGCGATTGACCTGTAAGCCGCTGGAACATGGCGATGAAGGCCGACGGCGTGCTGTAACCAAGCTCGCGCGCCACAGATTGGACCGGCCGGCCCGCGTCCAGCATGCCCAGGGCGCTGACCACGCGCAGCCGCAGACGCCATTCATTGAACGACATGCCGAGGCGCTGCTGGCAGTGGCGCAGCAGCGTGCGCTCGGTGATGCCGGCCGTGGCTGCCCAGTGCGCGGCGCCGCGCTTATCGCCTGGACTGTGCTGCAGCGCCGACAGGATGGGTGCCAGCAACGGGTCGGAGGTGGAGGGCAGGTAGCTGGCGTAAGCCCGAGCCTGGCGGACCTGGTCGATGACGATCTGCGCCATGCGCCGGTCTTCCGGCGTATCCGGATAGCTGATGCCGCGCTGCTCGAAGTCGCCCAGGATCGCGCGCATGACCGGGCTGATCTCGAGCGTGCACGGTTCCGTGGGCAGGCCGGCGCAGGCCGCGGCGGGGATGTCGATGCAGGCGTAGTGCACTTCGCCTTCGTTCTGGCAGCAATGCTCGACATGCGGCGGTATCCAGATGGCGTACTGCGGCGGCGACAGGTAGGTGACGCCGCGTATGCCGATTTCCATGATGCCGGAGATGGCGAAGTTCAGTTCCGCCCAGGGCGAGCTGTGGCGCTTCATGCCGGAACGCGGCGTGAAATGCAGGATGCGGCAAGCCAGCGGGTAGGGCAGGTGGCTGGCCAGCGTGGGCGCGGAATCGATGGCGGACATGTCGGAACTTCGTCTGGTTTTGTCTGTTTTTCATTATATACATCAGGTCAGACAGATCCTACACTGGCCCTGTCTCCTCTACGCCTGTGCATTGCCCCTCATGACCCGCGCTTCCTCTCCGCATGTTCCCGCCCGTTATCTGCTTTATCCGTTGCTGGCAGCCTTGATCTGGTCGGTCAACATGATCGTCACCAAGATGGCGGCCAGCGCCATCGCGCCGGCCGCCATCGGCTTCTACCGCTGGGCCCTGGCCGGGGTGGTGCTGACGCCGTTCGTGCTGCCGGGCGTCTGGGCGCAGCGCCGCCAGATCCTGCCCCACCTGCCCAAACTGGCGGTGCTGGGCGGCTTGGGCATGGCCCTGTACCAGGGCCTGGCCTATGTGGCGGCCGCCAGCACCACGGCGACCAATATGGGCATCATCACGGCGATGATTCCGCTGATGACCATCGCGGTGGTGGCGCTGCTGCTGCGCGAACTGCCCTCGGTCATGGCCATGCTGGGTGGGCTGCTGTCGCTGGCGGGCCTGGCGCTACTGATCGGCGAGGGCGATCCCGCCCGCCTGCTTGAAGTGGGCGCCAACCGCGGCGATCTGCTGATGGGCGTGGGCGCGCTGGCCTATGCGCTGTACGGCGTGCTGCTGCGCCGCTGGGCACTGCCGGTGGGACCGTGGCAGTCGCTGTATGTGCAGGTCGCTTTCGGCGTGCTGTTCCAGCTGCCCGCTTTCCTGATGGCGCCGCCTTCACCGCTAAACGGCGACAACCTGCCCCTGGTGCTGTATGCGGCGGTATTCCCGTCGTTGTTCGCGCCCTTCCTGTGGATGCAGGGCGTCAAGCACCTGGGCCCCAACCGCGCCAGCATTTTCCTCAACCTCATGCCGGTGGCCACGGTGGCGATCGCGGCCGTGTTCCTGGACGAAAAGCCCCATCTGTTCCACATCGTCGGCGGGGCGATGGCGCTGGCTGGCGTGATGCTGGCGCAAATGCGCGCCGGCGGCCGGGCGACGCGGCCCAAGGCCGCCTGAAGGGCCGGGTACGCCGCAAGGGCCGGCCATTTGGCGGCGGACATACGCGGGTCAGGGTTCCGGCCTACAATCGACGGTTCATCAGCTATATCTCCTATACGAGCCCATGGCCCAATACGTCTACACCATGAACCGCGTCGGCAAGATCGTGCCGCCCAAGCGGCAGATCCTGCGCGACATTTCGCTTTCGTTTTTTCCTGGCGCCAAGATCGGCGTGCTGGGCCTGAACGGCTCGGGCAAGTCGACGCTGCTGAAGATCATGGCCGGCGTCGATAAGGAAATCGAAGGCGAAGCCATCCCCATGCCGGGCCTGAACATCGGCTACCTGCCGCAGGAACCGCAGCTCAACCCCGAGCACACGGTGCGCCAGTCGGTGGAAGAGGGCCTGGGCGCCGTCGTCTCGGCCAAGAAGCGCCTGGACGAGGTCTATGCCGCCTACGCCGAGCCGGATGCGGATTTCGACGCGCTGGCCGCCGAGCAGGCCGAGCTTGAGGCCATCATCGCCGCCGCCGCCTCCAGCGGCGCCGACGACATCGAACACCAGATGGAAATCGCTGCCGACGCGCTGCGCCTGCCGCCCTGGGACGCCATCGTCGGCAAGCTGTCCGGCGGTGAAAAGCGCCGCGTGGCGCTGTGCCGCCTGTTGCTGTCCAAACCCGACATGCTGCTGCTGGACGAACCCACCAACCACCTGGACGCCGAAAGCGTGGAGTGGCTGGAGCAGTTCCTGCACAAGTTCCCCGGCACCGTGGTGGGCGTGACCCACGATCGCTACTTCCTGGACAACGCGGCCGAATGGATCCTGGAACTGGACCGCGGTTATGGCATTCCCTGGAAGGGCAACTACAGCTCGTGGCTGGAGCAGAAGGAAGATCGCCTGAAGCAGGAAGAGGCGTCGGAGTCCGCCCGCCAGAAGACCATCAAGAAGGAACTGGAGTGGGTGCGCCAGAACCCGAAGGGCCGCCAGGCCAAGGCCAAGGCGCGTCTGGCCCGCTTCGAGGAACTGTCGTCCTACGAATACCAGAAGCGCAATGAAACCCAGGAAATCTTCATTCCCGTGGGCGAGCGCCTGGGCAACGAGGTCATCGAATTCAACAACGTCAGCAAGGCCTATGGCGACCGCCTGCTGATCGACAACCTCAGCTTCAAGGTGCCGCCCGGCGCCATCGTCGGCATCATCGGCGCCAACGGCGCCGGTAAGTCCACGCTGTTCCGCATGATCGCGGGCCGCGAGCAGCCGGATTCGGGCGAGGTCAACATCGGCCAGACCGTCAAGCTGGCCTATGTCGACCAGTCGCGCGATGCGCTGGAAGACAAGAAGACCGTGTTCGACGCGGTGGCCGACGGCGCCGACCTGCTCACGGTGGGCAAGTTCGAAATGTCGTCGCGCGCCTATCTGGGCCGCTTCAACTTCAAGGGCGGCGACCAGAACAAGGTCGTGGGCCAGCTGTCCGGCGGTGAACGCGGCCGCCTGCACATGGCCAAGACGCTGATCGCCGGCGGCAACGTGCTGCTGCTGGACGAACCGTCCAACGACCTCGACGTCGAAACGCTGCGCGCGCTGGAAGATGCATTGCTGGAGTTCCCCGGCAGCGTCATGGTCATCAGCCACGATCGCTGGTTCCTGGACCGGATCGCCACGCACATCCTGGCCTTCGAAGGCGACTCGCAAGTCGTGTTCTTCGATGGCAACTACCAGGAATATGAAGCCGACAAGAAGCGCCGCCTGGGCGAAGAGGGCGCCAAGCCCAAGCGCCTGCGCTACAAGGCCCTGAAGTAATCGGCGCCTGAAAACGATCCCGGCCTCGCGCCGGGATTTTTTTTGCCGGAGGTATGCTAAGGGCTGTTCAAGGCTTCGTTCTGCGTGAGCCTGCCTTGAGGACATCTTCCAGGAGCACCGCGCAATGTTGTTGTCCGCTACCGATTCCACCCTGCTGATCGTCGACATGCAGGGGCGCCTGATGCCCGTCATCCATGACAACGAGGCGGTGCTTCACGCCGCGCACAAGCTCGCGCAGGCTGCGCGACTGCTGGACGTGCCGGTGGTGGCTACCGAGCACCACGCCAAGATGCTGGGGACCACCGTGGAGCCGCTGCGCGAGCAAGTCCAGAGCGCCTTCCAGAAAATGCACTTCTCTTCGGCGCTGGAGCCGGGCTTTGAGGCCTGGTTGCCGGCCGCGCGCAAGACCATCCTGGTGGCGGGCTGCGAGGCGCACATCTGCGTGCTGCAAACCGTGATCGGCTTGATTGACCTGGGCTACCACGCGGTGCTGGTGGCGGATGCGGCGGGCTCGCGCAAGCCGGCCGATCATCACGCGGCGTTGCGCCGCGCGCGTGCGCATGGCGCTGAAATCGTCACGTCCGAGATGGCGATATTCGAGTGGATGCGCACTTGTGAACACCCGCGCTTCCGCGAGGTGTTACGTCTGGTCAAATAGCGGCCGCGCGCTGCAACAATGTCCCTGGGGCGCGCAAAGATTAACTCGCCCTTTGACACAATTCATGGGCAAACTTCACAGCCAGGGCAAGAATATTTTGCGATCCTGAAGGTTCCAGGCCCTTATGGGCGCCGCGCGCTCGCATCCAGTTTCATGCGCGGCTCCCGGGTACGAGAATAGGAACCACAAATATGAAAATCGCATCTCTCTCCAAAATCTGTGTCGCGCTGGCGATGACCGCCGCCATGGCTGGGTGCTCTTCGTGGGACGGCATGAGCCATCGCCAGAAGAGCGCCGTCGGCGGCGCTGCGCTGGGCGGCGTGGCAGGCGCTGTGATCACCAACGGCGGCATCCTCGGAACGGTGGGCGGAGCGGCGATCGGCGGCGTCATCGGCGATCAGGTCGGCAAGCGCTAAGCGTCCGTCGCCCCGAAGCAAATGCCCGGCATCGCCGGGCATTTTTTTTGATTGTGATGCGCGCCAGGGGCGCGCACAGCCGCATCAGGTCTCGTTCTGCGGCATTTCGATCTTGACCTCCAGGACCTCCAGCGTGTCCTGGCGTTCCAGGTGCACCTTGATGTCCTCGGGGTTGATCTTCACGTATTTCGAAATGACGGCGATAAGCTCCTGCTGCAACTGCGGCAGGTAATCGGGCGAGTCGCCGCGGCCCCGCTCGTGGGCCAGGATGATCTGCAACCGTTCCTTGGCGACGGATGCGGAGGTCTTCTTTTGACCAAGCAGAAACGACAGGAAGGACATTGCTTACTTGCCTCCGAACAGGCGTTTCAGGAAACCGGGCTTTTCATAGTCGGTAAAGCGCAGGGCCTTGTCTTCGCCAAGGTAACGGGCCACGACGTCCTTGTAGGCTTCGGAAACGTCGGTGTCTCTGAGGTGGATGGCCGGCAGGCCCTGGTTCGACGCTTGCAGCACCGCTTCGGATTCGGGGATCACGCCGATCAGCTTGATGCGCAGGATGTCCTCGATGTCGCCCAGCGACAGCATTTCGCCGTCGACCACGCGCTTGGGGCTGTAGCGCGTCAGCAGCAGGTATTCCTTGACCGGTTCATCGCCTTCCACGGCGCGCTTGGACTTGGCGGCGAGGATGCCCAGGATGCGGTCGGAGTCGCGCACCGACGAGACTTCCGGGTTGGTCACGACCAGCGCGTCGTCGGCGAAATAGGCGGCCATCAGCGCGCCCGTTTCGATGCCGGCGGGCGAGTCGCAGACGATGTAGTCAAAGCCCATGCCCTTGAGGTCATTGATGACCTTTTCCACGCCTTCCTGCGTCAGCGCGTCTTTGTCGCGCGTCTGCGAGGCGGGCAGGATGAACAGGTTTTCGAGCTGCTTGTCCTTGATGAGAGCCTGGTTGAGCGTGGCTTCGCCCTGGATCACGTTGACGAAGTCGTACACGACGCGACGTTCGCAGCCCATGATCAGGTCGAGGTTGCGCAGGCCGACATCGAAGTCGATGACAGCGGTCTTGTGGCCCCGCATCGCGAGTCCCGCAGAAAAACTGGCGCTGGTCGTGGTTTTGCCCACGCCGCCTTTGCCGGAAGTCACCACAACAATGCGTGTCATGACGATCAAACCCTTATGTTCGAATAAATCGCGTTATCGTAAAGCAAAAAGCCCTTGTAAGGCTTCTTACAGGATGTGTTGAAATTTGCGCGGGTGTCTGCGCGTGCGCATTGGCCGCCGCTGGCGGCCAGATTCCGGATATCAAGCCTTGAGGGCTTCGATGCGCAGCGTGTCGCCGTCCAGGCGGACCAGCGCGGGCTGGTTCTGCAGCGTGCGGTCCAGCTTGTCCTCGACCACGCGGTACACGCCGGCCACGGCCAGCAGCTCGGCGTCCAGGTGGGTCGTGAAAATGCGCGCGGAGGTATCGCCGCGTGCGCCGGCCATGGCCTTGCCGCGCAACGGGCCGTAGACGTGGATGTTGCCGTCGGCAATGACTTCGGCGCCCTGGCTCACCATGCCGATCACCACCAGGTCCGTGTGGCGCGCGTAGACGCGCTGGCCGGAACGCAGCGGCTTGGTAATGACCAGCGCCGATGACGAGTGCGGCGCGGCGGGCGTGGGACTGGAGGCCGAGGTGGTGTTGCTGGCTGCGCGCGCGGGCAGCGGTTCGCCCGCGGGTTTGTCGGCGGGCGCTTCCGGTTCGGCGGCTGCTTCGGTGGGAGCTGCCGCGGTTTCGATCGCGGCGGCCGGCACAGAAGGCACCGGCGTGGAGACGTCGTTGGGCGGCGCGGTGTCGATCACTGGCGCGGGTCGGGCCGCGGGCGTGGACAGTTCAACCGGAGTGAGGCCCGCCGCGCGCGCGGATTCCAGATTGGCGCCTTCGGCGACCACGCCGATGGGAGGCAGGTTATGGCCGCGCAATGCCGCCACCAGGGCGGTCCAATCGATTTTTTCCTCGACGCGGCTGGCGTCGACGACCACGGGTTCGTTTTCGAAGAAGCTGCCGGCATCGGCCATGCGCTTGGCCAGGGCGGCGTTCAGGCGTTCGGGGTCGGCGCTGTGCAGGACCACCCGGATGGCATAGAGGGTGGCGCTTTTGAAGTCCAGGGCTAGGGATTCAGTGTTCATCTTGATTGTGGCTGGCGGTCTTGGGGCCGGGAAACGGCGGGCTCGACCGGCTGCGGGGTTCGGGGGATGATAACCCGCCCAGGGGCCGCATGCGCAGGGGGCGGACCCAAAGAAAAAGGCGCCTTTCGGCGCCTATTTCCGGCAATGCGCGCGCGGCGCGTCAGCCTTGCGCCCAGGAGTCGCGCAGGGTCACGATGCGGTTGAGCACCGGCGCTTCGGGGCTGGATTCCTTCAGGTCGGCCGTGAAGTAGCCCAGGCGTTCGAACTGCCAGGTGGCGCCCGGCGTGGCGACGGTGCCCGGCTCCAGCCAGGCCGTGACGGTCAGCTTGGAATTCGGGTTCAGGCAGGCCAGGAAATCCTTGTCGCCGCCGTCCGGACGCGCGTCGGCGAACAGGCGGTCGTACAGGTGGATCTGGGCGGGCACCGCATGGGCCGCGCTGACCCAGGTGATGTTGCCCTTGACCTTGACGCTGTCGGCGCCCGGCGTGCCGCTCTTGGTTTCCGGCAGGTATTCGGCCTGGACCTCGATGACCTCGCCGGCTTCGTTCTTGGTGAAGCCGGTGCAGCGCACCACGTAGCCGTATTTCAGGCGCACGGTATTGCCCGGGAACAGGCGGAAGTACTTCTTGGGCGCTTCTTCGCGGAAGTCGTCGCGTTCGATCCAGAGTTCGCGCGACAGCGGGAACTCGCGCACGCCGGCTTCGGGATCGTGCGGGTTGCGCGGCGCGGTGCAGATCTCGGTCTGGCCTTCCGGGTAGTTGGTGATGACCAGCTTGAGCGGGTCCAGCACGGCCACCGAGCGCGGGGCGACCGGGTCCAGGTCGTCGCGCACTGCCTGCTCCAGCAGGCTGTAGTCGATGCGCGAGTCGGACTTGGACACGGCGGTGCGGTCGCAGAACAGGCGGATCGAGGAGGGCGTGTAGCCGCGCCGGCGCAGGCCGAAGATGGTCGGCATGCGGGGATCGTCCCAGCCGTCCACGTGGCCTTCGCGCACCAGTTGCAGCAGCTTGCGCTTGCTGGTGACGACGTAGCTCACGTTCAGGCGTGCGAATTCGTACTGGTGGGGCAGCGGCTGCGCCAGCTTGCCGAGTTCGGCCAGGCGCGCCAGGATCCAATCGTAGAACGGACGCTGGTCTTCGAATTCCAGCGTGCAGACGCTGTGCGTGATGCCTTCCAGCGCGTCTTCGACCGGGTGCGCCCAGCTGTACATCGGGTAGATGCACCACTGGTCGCCGGTGCGGTGATGGTGGGCGTGGCGCACGCGGTACATGACCGGGTCGCGCAGGTTGATGTTGGGCGAAGCCATGTTGATCTTCGCGCGCAGCACCAGGCTGCCGTCCGGATGCTTGCCGTCGCGCATTTCGCGCAGCAGCGTCAGCGACTCGGCGGCCGGGCGGTTGCGCCAGGGCGAGTCGGTGCCGGGTTCGGTCAGCGTGCCGCGGTTGGCGCGGATCTCTTCGGGGCTTTGCTCGTCGACGTAGGCGTGGCCGGCCTCGACCAAGGCCTCGGCGAACTCGTACATGTAGCCGAAGTAGTCGCTGGCGAAGTACAGGTTGTCATTGCCGTCGGCCTTCCAGTCGAAGCCCAGCCAGTGCACGGCCTCGATGATGGCGTCGACGTATTCCTGGTCTTCCTTTTCCGGATTGGTGTCGTCAAAGCGCAGATGGCAGACGCCGCCGAAATCGCGGGCCAGCCCG
Source organism: Achromobacter aegrifaciens (assembly GCF_902859735.1). Taxonomy (GTDB): domain Bacteria; phylum Pseudomonadota; class Gammaproteobacteria; order Burkholderiales; family Burkholderiaceae_B; genus Achromobacter; species Achromobacter aegrifaciens. Next base: position 119,984 of record NZ_CADIJY010000003.1, read on the forward strand.
AAGTTCACGCAGATGCTCTTGGCGTGGCCGAGGTGCAGGTAGCCGTTGGGCTCCGGCGGGAAGCGCGTGCGGATGCGGGCCGAATCCAGTCCGCCTTGTTGTTGCAAGGCCGCCGGGCCAGGCTTGCCCGCCCAACGCTTGCCTGCGAAGCGCTGGGCTTCGAGGTCGTCTTGAACGATGTTGAGCAGGAAATTTGATGCGGCAGGGGTCGGCGTCGTGGCGGAGGTCATTCTTGAAAGAATAGGAAAAAGCAGCGACAAAGAGTCAATTTTGCCACGTTCCGCAGGCGGGGCCTTTTTGCTGCCGGTGCAACCGGTTTCAAACTGTCCCCACAGTCATGTAACTGGCTCTACACTACGGGCCATCATGGACATATCCACGTTATCCCTGGCCCGCACGCAGTTCGTGGCCAGCCTGAGCTTTCTGGCGTTTTTCCTGGCCTTCTCCCTGGCGCTCGCCTGGGTACTGCTGTTCTTCAAGATCAGGGCGCGCTGGTCCGGCCAGGGCGGCTGGACCGCCGCGTACCGCTTCTGGGTGCGGATATTCGCCCTGGCCTTCGTGCTGACGCTGGCGGCCAGCGTGCCGGTGCTGATCCAGCTGGGCAGCCTGTGGGCCGGCCTGATGGACAAGATCGGCAACGTGGCAGGCCCCTTGCTTGGCTACGCCATTCTCTCGGTCTTCATCCTCAAATCCTGTTTCCTGGGCGTCATGCTGTTCGGCCAACGCCGTGTGTCGGACGGCGCCCACACGCTGGCCGTGCTGATGGTGGCGGTGGGGCAGCTGGTGGCGGTGTTCTGGGTGCTCGCGCTGCAATCCTGGATGCAGACGCCGGACGGCGCGCTGCTGGTCGATGGACGCTATCAGGTCTATGACTGGATGGCCGTGGTGCTGAATCCCTCCGTGGGCTGGCGCATGGCGGTGGTGATGGTGGGTGCGGCGCTGGCCGCCGCGTTCCTGATGATGGGCGTGACGGCGCTGCAGGCCCTGCGGCGTCCGCTGGGCGACGGCGAGCGCAACGCGTTCAAGACCGCGCTGGTGGTCGCCGTGGTGGGGGCTTTCATGCAGTTGCCGGTCGCGACCGGCGCCGGGCAGATGATTGCCAAGCTGCAGCCCGCCAAGGCCGCCGCCGCCGCGGGCTATTGGGAAAGCGGCGCGGAGCCGCAACTGGTGCTGTTCGCCTGGCCCGATGCGCGCGCCCATACCAACGTGGCCGACGTGACCCTGCGCAACATGGGTGGGATGTGGCTGCACCGCAACCAGGACGGCACCTACCGCGGCCTGGACAAGTATTCAGGCATGCTGCCGCCGGTGGCGCTGACCTTCTGGTCGTTGCGCGTGGCGGCAGGGCTGGGCTTGCTGATGCTGGCCGTGGCCTGCGTGACCTTCCTGTGGACGTTCCGGCGCGGGCTGGACCCGTCCACGCTGCCGCCGTGGTGGCAGCGGGTGCTGTGCGGCATGATGTTCTCCGGCGCCATCGCCGTCGTGGCCGGGTGGTGGGTATCCATCCTGGGCTTGCAGCCGTTCGCGGTGAACGGCACCGTCACGCAGTCCGAGGTGCTGGGCATCGTGGCCTCCAGCACCGTGCTGTACGGGTTGATCGGCTATGGCGTGCTGTACCTGCTGCTGCTTGCGGCGTTCGTCGGCATGCTGTTCCACGCGGCGCGCTATGGCGTCGTGCCCGTGCGCAAACTGGCTGGAGGTACGCCATGATCGCCATGCTGGCCGCCTCCCAGGGCCTCAACCCCGACGATCCCTCTTTCTGGATGCCGCTGGCCTTCATGGCGCTACTGTTCGTGGTGATTGCCGCGGGCATGGTGCTGGACGGTTTCGACCTGGGCGTGGGCATCCTGCTGCAACTGGCGCCGGAACACGAGCGCGGCCGCATGATGAGCCTGCTGAGCCCGTGGCGCGACGCCAATGAGTTCTGGCTGCTGCTGGGCATGGGCCTGTTCGCGGCGGCGTTCCCGTTCGCCTGGGGCGCGGTGCTGGGCAAGCTCTACGGACCGCTCACCTGCATGGTGCTGGGCGTGGTGTTGCGCAGCGTCTCGTTCGAGTTCCGCATCCGCGCGCGCAACGAAATGAAGCCGCGCTGGATCTTCGGCTTCTGGGCGGGGTCGCTGATCACCGCTTTCGGCCAGGGCATGCTGCTGGGCCGCATCGCCACCGGCTACCAGTCCGATGCCGGCTACGGCTGGTTCTCCATGTTCGTCGGCCTGTGCGCGGTGGCGGCCTATGTGCTGCTGGGCGCGTCCTGGCTGGTCATGCGGGTGGACGGCGATCTGCAGCGCCGCGCCGCCAACTGGGCCCGCCACGCCATCCGCTGGACGGCGGTGGGCATGGTGGCCATCGCGGTCACGCTGGGTCTGGCCAACGCGGGTATCTTCTACAAATGGAGCAACATCGCCCACCTGAGCCTGGCGGCGACGGTCTGGGTGCTGATGCTGGCGGGTTTCGTCGCAGCCGAAATGCTGCTGGCGCGGTTGCCGGGCAAGGCCGACCGTTTCAGCTGGCTGCCGTTCGTGCTGTGCGTGGCGCTGTTCCTGCTGATGCTCAGCGGCCTGGCCTACAGCCTGTTCCCCTACCTGATCCTGGACGACATGACGCTGTGGGACGGCGCGGGCGCGCTGGGTTCGATGCGCCTGGTGCTGGCCGGGGCGGTGGTGGGCATACCGGTGGTGCTGGTGTTCAACATCCTGGCGTACCGCTCGGTGTTCGGCAAGGAACGCGCCCCGGTGCCGCTGCTGCCGCCGCCGAGCTGATCCGGCCGGGAAGTCCGGCCGGAGCCGTCGTCACAAGACCGGCTTCGCTACCCGCTGCAGGATTTCTTCGCCGTAGGCTTCCAGCTTGCGGGCGCCCACGCCGCTGATGTGGCTCAGCTCGTCCATGGATTCGGGTTGGGCCAGGGCGATTTCGCGCAGGGTCGCGTCGTGGAAGATGACGTAGGCCGGCACCCCGTGGCTCTTGGCGACTTCGCCGCGCCAGGCGCGCAGGGCCTCGAATACAGGTTGCAGTTCGGCCGGCAGGTCGATGGCTGCCGCCTTGGGGCGGCCGCTGCCGCTCTTGCCCGAGCGCGGTTTCTTTTCGGATTCCCGGCGCAGCATCAATTGGCGTTCGCCCTTGAGCACGGCGCGGCTGCCTTCGGTCAGGGCCAGCGTGCCGTAGCCTTCGTGGTCCACCGTCAGCAGGCCTTGCGCCAGCAATTGGCGCAGCACGCCGCGCCAGGCGGTGTCGCTCAGGTCCGCGCCCACGCCGAATACGCTCAGCGTTTCGTGGCCGTGCTGCTTGGTGCGGTCGGTGACCTTGCCGCGCAGGATGTCGATGATGTGGCCGGCGCCATAGCGCTGGCCGCGCTCCTTCCACAGGCGGTAGACGGCGGACAGCACCTTCTGCGCCGCGACCGTGCCGTCCCAGGCCTGCGGCGGTTCCAGGCAGACGTCGCAATTGCCGCAGGCCGTGATCTGCTGGCCGAAGTAGGCCAGCAGACGCACGCGCCGGCATTCCACCGTTTCGCACAGCCCCAGCATGGCGTCCAGCTGCTGGCCCAGGCGGCGGCGGTAGGACTCTTCGCCCGGCGATTCGTCGATCATGCGGCGCTGCTGCACCACGTCCTGCAGGCCATAGGCCAGCCAGGCCGTGGCAGGCAGGCCGTCGCGGCCGGCACGGCCGGTTTCCTGGTAATAGCCTTCCACGGACTTGGGCAGGTCGATGTGCGCCACGAAGCGCACGTCGGGCTTGTCGATGCCCATGCCGAAGGCGATGGTGGCCACCATGACCACGGCGTCCTCGCGCAGGAAGCGCGCCTGGTTGGCGGCGCGCACCTGCGCGCTGAGGCCGGCGTGATAGGGCATGGCGTCGATGCCCTGGTTGCACAGGAACTCCGCGGTCTCTTCCACGCGGGCGCGCGACAGGCAATAGACCACGCCCGATTCGCCTTCATGATCGGTCTGGATCATTTCCAGCAATTGCTTGCGCACCTCGTTCTTTTCGATGATGCGGTAGCGGATGTTGGGGCGGTCGAAGCTGGAAACGAAGTGGCGCGCATCGTCCAGCGACAGGCGCTGGGCGATTTCGCGGCGGGTGTCGGCGGTGGCGGTCGCGGTGAGCGCGATGCGCGGCACGTCGGGCCAGCGCTCGTGCAGCATCGACAGGCCCAGGTATTCAGGGCGGAAGTCGTGGCCCCACTGGGACACGCAGTGGGCCTCGTCGATGGCGAACAGCGCGATGCGGCCGCGTTCCAGCAATTGCAGGCAGCGGTCGGTCAGCAGGCGTTCGGGCGCCACGTACAGCAGGTCCAGCTCGCCGGCCAGGAAGGCCTGCTCGACGTCGCGGGCCACCCGCCACTCCTGCGTGGAGTTGAGGAAGGCCGCGCGCACGCCCAGTTCGGTCAGGGCGTCGACCTGGTCCTGCATCAGCGCGATCAGGGGCGACACGACGATGCCGGTGCCTTCGCGGACCAGGGACGGAATCTGGTAACAGAGCGACTTGCCGCCGCCCGTGGGCATGAGGACCAGCGCGTCGCCGCCGTCGATCACCTGTTCGACAATGGCTTGCTGGTCGCCGCGGAAGGATTCGTAACCGAAAACGCGCTGCAACACGCCGAGGGCGCGCGCGTCAGACATGGGGGTAGGCCGGGAGCATCATGGCAGGGATTTTAAGCCGCAATTCCGCCGGACCTTTTCCGGCAGGGAGATTTCTGTCCTGACCGCGGTCTGCCTACCAGCTCAGCCAGGTGCCGCGCATGAAGGTATCGACGGGCATGCTGAGGTTGGCGCGCCATTCGTAGTTGCCGGAAATGATGTCGCGGTCCGCGCCCACGGCCAGCTTGACCTTGGGCGCGACGAACATGCTGTGCGACAGGCCCACGCGCTGTTCGGCCAGCTCGGAGCCTTCCCGCAACCCCGAATAGGTGCCGCTGAGCACGCCCCAGCCGGTGATGGGGACGCCGGCGGAAAGCGTGTTGCGGGTGTGCGCCGCCGAAACCCCGCCGCCCGAGTAGCTGGACAGGTCGCCGTAGCCCGCGCCGACCTGCTCGTTGGAATAGCCCAGGTTGACGGCGTCGGCCAAGGCCACGTTGTAGTCGAAGCGATAACGCCACGCGCTGGCCGCGTCGAAGGTGCTTTGCGTGGCCCCGGCGCGGAAGGTTCCATAGTCGCCCGCGGCGTAGGTGGTACCCATGCCGCGCGTCGTCAGCGACGGCGCGCTTTGCATCTGGCCCTCCACGGTCAGCGCCGGCGTAAGGCCGTAGCGCACGCTGCCGCTGCCTACCGGGTCGCCGTAGTCCACGGCCCCGGAACTGGCGGCCGGGTCCATGCGGTTCAGGCGGCCCAGCGACGAGGAATAGCCGAAGCTGCCTTCCGGGGCCGTGGCGCCGGATCCGGCCCAGTTCGAGATCTGCAGCCCGCCCACCGGCGCGCCGCTGCCCCAGGCGGGCGCCCTGGCGTCGATGTTGCCGACGGCGACGGAGGGACCCGAGGTATTGCGGTAGACCCAGTTGCGGTTGCCGCCGTAGCGCAGGCCATCCTGGCTGCTGGCGGAGGCGAACCAGGGCCGGGAAGCGCGCGACACGCCAGAGATCATGACCACGGGTATGCGGGGCAGGTCGCCATCCTGGAGGGTGAGCGAGTAGTCCGGCGCAGGGTCTTCGGGCGTCGCGAGCACGGTGCAATCCTGCGGAACCGGCGCGGGCTGGGCATCGCCGGACAGTCCCAGTCCGGTGCCGGGGATCAGGTCCGTGTCGCCCGTGCTGTGTACGCTGGTGTCCAGCGCCGGCTCCATGGTCTGCATGTCGCAAGGGGACGGATCCAGCGGCACCGCGCGCGACGCCATCGAGGCTGCGGGGCGCACGGGCATGGGTTGAACCGGGGACAGTATGCCGATGCCGCGCGCAGAGGGCGGAGCGGGCATATAGGGGGACGCCGCAAGCGGATCGCCCAGGGCCGGGGCGATCGGGCAGGCAGAGGCCGCGACCAGCGCGGCGCGCAACAAGGGTTTTCGCCAGAGGAATGCAGGGGCGACCATAGGCACAGTGTAGAAAGGGAGCGCTGCCTTGCCTGTAAACGTTTTTTAGCAAAGCGGACAGAAGGCGGGCCGGGTTCCATTTTAGGGCCAGTCCGCATCGGGCGCTGCGCCGTGGCGGGAAAGCGCTGGTAAACGCGCTCAACATCGTGCAACAGGTATATTTCAGTTGATTTCCCGCCTCTTGCGGCTTGTAGCGGCGGGCCGCACTATGGCATCCATGGACAATCCCCACACCAAGCTGCTGGTCGTCGACGACGATCCGGCCCTACGGCAATTGCTGGCCGACTACCTGAACCGGCACGGCTACGACACCCTGCTGGCGCCGGACGCCACCGACCTGTCGTCCCGCATCACCCGCTACGCGCCCGACCTGCTGGTGCTGGACCGCATGCTGCCCGGCGGCGACGGCGCAGACGCCTGCCGCCGCCTGCGCGAGCAGGGCGAGGACATCCCCGTCATCCTGCTGACCGCGCGTGACGAGGCGGTGGACCGCATCATCGGCCTGGAGGCCGGCGCCGACGACTACGTCGGCAAGCCGTTCGATCCGCGCGAGCTGCTGGCCCGCATCGAAGCCGTGCTGCGCCGTAAGCGCGGCCCGTCCGCGCTGACCAAGGACGCGCCGGTCTCGTTCGGTCCCTTCGTGTTCGATCCCTCCACCCGCCAGTTGTCGCGCGAAGGCACGGTGGTCAAGCTGACCGGCGGCGAAATCAATCTGCTGGAGGCGCTGGTGCGCAACGCGGGCAAGCCGCTGTCGCGCGAACGCCTGCTGGCGCTGGCGCGCGACGACGACGCGGGCGAACGCAATGACCGCGCCATCGACATCGCCATCCTGCGCCTGCGCCGGGTCATCGAAGACGATCCCAAGCAGCCGCGCTGGATCCAGACCGTCTGGGGCATTGGCTACCGGTTTTCGCCCTGATGCGCTTTTCTCCTGGCTTCCTGGTGCCGCGTTCGCTGCGGGCAAGGCTCATCCTGCTGATCCTGGGCTCGGTCCTGCTGACGCAGGCGGCCACGCTGGTGACGGTGTCGTACTTCCGGCACAAGTTCATGGAAGACGTGGCCATCGGCTACATCGTCACCACCATCCGCACCTTGCGCGCCGCGGTGTCGCAGGTGCCGGCGGAGGAACGCGCCGACTTCGTGCGCGCCGCCTCGCAGAACCAGTGGCGCCTGTGGTCGCGGGTGCTGCCCGCCGAGGCCAAGCTGCAACGCTTCAATGGCCGCCGCCCGCCGCCGAAGGCCGCCCCGAAGCCGCCGCCTCCGCCGCCCGCGGACATGCAGATACACGGCCCTCCGGCGCCGCCCCCCCCGGAAGTGCGCGACGAGGAGCACGGCGATGAACGCGCCAGCGCCAGGGAAGGCGAGCGCGCGCGCGATCGCGACCGCGAAGAACACAGCCGCCGCTATCAGCCTGAACCGGATGACATCCGCCGCGACCTGCGGGTGCTGGTGCAGCAGCTCAATGAACGTTTGAACGACGGCACGCGCGTGGCGCTGTCGCGTGGACCCACGCCGGAGATCTTCATTTCGCTGGCGCCCAACCCCGCCAGCGAGGACGCGCCGCGCCTGCGCGAATGGCTGGTCATCCCGCTGGACCGCCTGGATCCGCCGGTTGCGACGCCGTTCATCGCCGCCTGGCTGGGCGGCCTGGGGCTGCTGCTGTTGCTGGCGGTGGGTTTTTCCTGGCACATCACGCGTCCCATCACCCGGCTGGCCGACGCGGCCGACCGGTTGGCGGCAGGGCAGCCGCAACGGGTCGAGCCCTCGGGCCCGCACGAAACGCGGGTATTGGGAGAACGCTTCAATGCCATGCTGGATGCGCTGTCCGAATCCGATTCGGTGCGCCGCACGCTGCTGTCGGGCCTGCCGCATGACTTGAAGGGTCCCTTGTCGCGGATGTGGCTGCGCATCGAGCTGGCCGACGACTCCAAGCTGAAGGAGGGGCTGCGCGCGGACCTGCAGGACATGCAGCACATGGTCGACCAGTTCATCGGCTTCGTGCGCGGCACCGACCCGGCCGCCTACCGCTACGCCTCGATGCTGCTGTCCGACTGGCTGACCGAGCGCGTGGGCGCCTGGCAGGGCGCCGGCACCGATATCAGCCTGCGGGCCGGCGACGACGTCGCGACCCTGGTGGTGCAGGCGGACGCCGTGGCGCTGGGCCGCCTGCTGGACAACCTGATCGGCAATGCGCTGAACCACGGCGCGCCGCCGGTCCAGGTCAGCCTGAGGCATGAGGGACGCCACGCGGTGCTGGACGTGGCCGACCATGGCTCCGGCATCGTGCCGGAACGGCGCCAGGAAGCGCTGCGCCCGTTCAGCCGCCTGGACGACGCGCGCACGCGCACCGGCAGCGTGGGCCTGGGGCTGGCGCTGGCCGAGGCCATCGCGCGGGCCCATGGCGGCTCGCTGGAGCTGCTTGAGGCGGAGTCCGGCGGGCTGTGCGTGCGGGTCAAGCTGCCGCTGTCCGAGACGCCCTAGGGGCGCCCGTAAGGGCGCTCGCTTCCCCCTGGGCGGGGCGCGCTACGGTACGATGCATCCTGCTCAGCATTTTGTCGTTTCCGCACCATGGCCATCCAGTCCGATTCGCTTTCCTCCCGTCCCGACGCCCCCCGTATCGTGGCGCCGCAGCCGGTCTCGCCCAACGAGGAGTCGATCGAACGCGCCCTGCGGCCCAAGGCGCTGGACGAGTATGTCGGCCAGCAGCGCGCCCGGGAACAGCTGGAGATCTTCATCGCCGCAGCCAGGAAGCGCGGCGAGGCCCTGGATCACGTGCTGCTGTTCGGTCCGCCGGGCCTGGGCAAAACCACGCTGGCCCACATCATTGCGCATGAAATGGGGGTGCAGCTGCGCCAGACCTCCGGTCCGGTGCTGGAACGCCCGGGCGACCTGGCGGCGCTCTTGACCAACCTGGAAAAGAACGACGTCCTGTTCATCGACGAAATCCACCGCCTGTCGCCCGTGGTCGAGGAAATCCTCTATCCGGCGCTGGAGGACTTCCAGATCGACATCCTGATCGGCGAAGGCCCGGCCGCGCGCAGCGTGAAGCTGGACCTGCAGCCCTTCACCCTGGTCGGCGCCACCACCCGCGCCGGCATGCTGACCAACCCCCTGCGCGACCGCTTCGGCATCGTGTCGCGGCTGGAGTTCTACAACGCCGCCGATCTCGGCCACATCGTCACGCGCAGCGCCGGCCTCTTGAACGCCGGCATCACGCCGGACGGCGCGGCGGAAGTCGCGCGCCGCGCCCGCGGCACGCCCCGCATCGCCAACCGGCTGTTGCGCCGGGTGCGCGACTATGCCGAGGTCAAGGCGGGCGGCACCATCGATGCGGACGTCGCGGGCCGCGCGCTGGCCATGCTGGAGGTGGACCCGCAAGGCCTGGACCTGATGGACCGCAAGCTGCTCGAGGCCATCATCCATAAGTTCGACGGCGGTCCCGTCGGCGTGGACAGCCTGGCCGCCGCCATCGGCGAAGAGCGCGACACCATCGAGGACGTGATCGAGCCCTATCTGATCCAGCATGGCTACCTGCAGCGCACGCCGCGCGGCCGCACCGCCACGCTGACCACCTGGCGCCACCTGGGGCTGACCCCGCCGGCCGGCGCCACGGCGGGCTCCGGCGATCTTTTCGGGAAGTAGGCTGCGGGCAAACCGGACCGTGCCCGGGCGCCGGAGGGCGCCCGAAGCCGGCCGCGGGTTTATCATCCGGAGGTTTTGATTATTCTCCGCGATCAAAGGACCCAAGCCCATGCAGCCCGAATTGCCCACCTATGACGACGTCGTGCGCGCCAGCGAGCGCCTGGCCGGCAACGCGCACCGCACGCCCGTACTGACCTCGGCTACCGCCGATGCGATCAGCGGCGCGTCGGTCTTCTTCAAGTGCGAGAACTTCCAGCGCATGGGCGCTTTCAAGTTCCGCGGCGGCTACAACGCCATCGCCCGCCTGACCCCGGAACAGCGCGCCGCCGGCGTGGTCACGTTTTCGTCGGGCAACCACGCGCAGGCCATCGCACTGGCCTCCAAGCTGCAAGGGGTGCAGGCCACCATCATCATGCCGTTGGACGCCCCGGCCGCCAAGCGCGCCGCCACCGAGGGCTATGGCGGCAAGATCGTCACCTATGACCGCTACACCGAGGACCGCGAGGCGATCGCCCGCCGCATCCATGCGGAAACCGGCGCCACCCTGATCCCTCCCTACGACCACGAAGACGTGATCGCCGGCCAGGGCACCGCCGCCAAGGAACTGTTCGAGGAAGTGGGCGAGCTGGACTACCTGTTCGTCTGCCTGGGCGGCGGTGGCCTGCTGTCGGGATCGGCCCTGTCCGCCTACGCGCTGAGCCCGCGCTGCCTGGTCTACGGCGTCGAGCCCGAGGCTGGCAACGACGGCCAGCAGTCCTTGCGCAAAGGCGAAATCGTCCGCATCCCGGCGCCCAAGACGCTGGCCGATGGCGCCGCCACGACGCACCTGGGCAACCTGACCTTCCCGCTCATCCAGAAGCATGTGCGCGACATCGTCACGGTGACGGACGAACAGCTGGTCACCACCATGCGGTTCTTCGCCGAACGCATGAAGATGGTGGTGGAGCCCACCGGCTGCCTGGGCGCGGCCGCCGTCATGCAGAACGTGGTGCCGGTGCGCGGTGCGCGGGTCGGCGTCATCATCAGCGGCGGCAACGTCGACCTTCCGGCCTACGCCAAGCTGCTGGCGGGCTGACCCCCTTCTGGCGGCCCCCTTGCGGGCCGCCGCCGCGCGCTTGCGGTTGTCGCGTGTGCAAGGCAGAATCGGGACTGAATCCTGACGAACAGGGGCTGCGACATGCGTATCCTTGTCATCGGCGGCACCGGTTTCATAGGCCGTCATCTGGTAGCGCGGCTATCCGCGGATCAGCATCAGATCGTCGTGCCCACCCGGCTCCACAGCCGCGGGCGCGACCTGCAGATTCTTCCCACCGTGACCTTGCTCGAAGCCGACGTGCACGACGACGCCACGCTGGACGGCCTGGCGCAGGGCTGCGACGCGGTCATCAACCTGGTGGGCATTCTGCACGGCAACGCCGGCCGGCCTTATGGCTCGGAATTCGCGCGGGCCCACGTGCTGCTGCCGCAGCGCATCGCGCAAGCTTGTCGCCGGCAGGGCGTGCGCAGGCTCATCCACATCAGCGCGCTGGGCGCCGATTCCAACGGCGACAGCATGTACCAGCGCTCCAAGGGCGACGGCGAAGCCGCCATCAAGCAGGAATTCCAGGGCAATCAGGACGGCGGCTGGACCATCTTCCGGCCCTCGGTGGTCTTCGGTCCGGACGACAAGTTCACCAATATGTTCGCCGGGCTGGCGCGGTGGCTGCCGGTGCTGCCGCTGGCCGGCGCGCATGTGCGCATGCAGCCGGTCTACGTGGGCGACGTGGTCGCTGCCATCGTCTCGGCCCTGGGCAATACGCACACCTGCGGCAAGACCTATGAACTGGGCGGACCCCAGGTCTACAGCCTGGGCGAGATCGCGCGCCTGTGCGCCGCCTGGAGCGGCCATCCGCGGCCGGTGGTCAGCATGCCGATGGGCGTGGGCCGCATGCAGGCCCGGCTGTTCGAATGCATGCCGGGCACGCCTTTGATGTCGCGCGACAATCTGGATTCCTTGCGCCGCGACAACATCTGCAGCGGGCCGATCGCGCCCGAACTGCACGTGGTGCCGACGGGCCTGGAAGCCGTGGCGCCGCGCTACCTGTAAGCCGGTTTCAGCGCACCAGTGCTTTCAATGCCTGCTTGATGCCGTCGGACACGCCCACGCCTTCGGGCAGCGTCTTCAGCGCCGACAGCGATTCCTTTTCTGAATAGCCCAGCGCCAGCAGCGCGTTCAGGATGTCCGACTGGTTGTCCGGCGCTGCATGCGGCGAGGCGCCGATGTCCGCGCCCAGTTTGCCCCGCATTTCCAGCAGCAGGCGTTCGGCGGTCTTCTTGCCGATGCCGGGCACGCGCGTCAGGCGGCCCGATTCCTGCAGCGTAATGGCCTGCGCCAGGTCAGCCACCGACAACCCCGACAGCACCGACAGCGCGGTGCGCGCGCCGATGCCGCTGACCTTGATCAGTTCGCGGAAAGCGCTGCGTTCGCCTGCCGAAGCGAAGCCGTACAGGATGTGGGCGTCTTCGCGCACCGTCAGGTGCGTGTAGAGCGTGACGCGCGCGCCCGTGTCGGGCAGCGAGTACAGCGTGCTCATGGGCACGTCGATGTCATAGCCCAGACCGCCCACGTCCACGCAGATGGTGGGCGGGAGTTTCTCGATCAGGGTTCCGGTGATGCGTCCGATCATGGTGATGGTGGCCTGGCAATGGTGAGGCCGCTGAATGCGCGGCGGATGCGGGGATTCTATACGCGCGGGCGCGCATGCGGCGGGAACGGGTCCCGCTTCGCGGCAAATCGCGGCGTGCCAGGCGTTCAGCCGATCAGGCGGCCGTTGCGGATGCGGGTCTTGCCGCTCATGCGCAGCGAGGCGCCCAGGCGTTCGAGCTTGTCCTGCAGCGGGCCGGCATGGGCATGGCAGATGGCACAGGCCAGCGCGTCCGCCGAGTCGGGCGCGGGCGCGCCGTCCAGCGACAGCAGGTGCTGCACCATCATCTGCACCTGCTCCTTGGCGGCGCGGCCGGTGCCGACCACGGCTTTCTTGATCTGCAGCGCGGTGTACTCGTGCACGGGCAGCGAACTGTCGGCCAGCGCGCACAGCGCGGCGCCGCGCGCCTGGCCCAGCAGCAGGGTGGAAGCGGGGTTGGTGTTCAGGAAGATGATTTCCAGCGCGGCCACGTCGGGTTGCGTGTCGCGAGCCACCTGGCGCAGATTGTCCAGGATGACCTTGAGGCGTTCGGATAGCGCCAGCGCCGGCGGGACCACGATGGTCCCGCTGGCCACATAGCGCAGCCGCGGGCCGTCGGCATCGATCACACCGAAGCCGGTGCGGCGCAGGCCGGGATCGATGCCGAGGACGCGCATCAGTGGCGGAAGTGGCGGGTGCCGGTCAGCACCATGGCGATGCCGTGCTCGTCGGCTGCGGCAATCACTTCGTCGTCGCGCACGCTGCCGCCCGGCTGGATCACGCAGGTTGCGCCCGCGGCCACCACCACGTCCAGGCCGTCGCGGAACGGGAAGAAGGCGTCCGACGCCACGGCCGAGCCCTTCAGGGTCAGGCCGGCGTTTTCCGCCTTGATCGAGGCGATGCGGGCCGAGTCGATGCGGCTCATCTGGCCGGCGCCCACGCCCAGGGTCATGCCGCCGCCCACGAACACGATGGCGTTGGACTTGACGTACTTGGCGACCTTCCAGGCGAATGCCAGGTCGTTCATTTCGGCTTCGGTGGGCTGGCGCTTGCTGACCACCTTGAGCGCGTCGCGCGGCACGTTGTAGGCGTCTGGGCTCTGCACCAGCCAGCCGCCGCCCACGCGCTTGATGTCGAAGGCGTTCTGGCCCGTGCCCATCGGCACTTCCAGCACGCGCACGTTCTTCTTGGCGGCCAGGATGGCCAGCGCGGCGCCGTCATAGGCGGGAGCCAGCAGCACTTCCAGGAACTGCGCGCTCACGGCTTCGGCCGTGGCGGCGTCGACCGGGCGGTTGAAGGCGATGATGCCGCCGAAGGCCGAGGTCGGGTCGGTCTTGAAGGCTTGCTGGTAGGCGCCCAGCGTGTCGGCCGCGACGGCCACGCCGCAGGGGTTGGCGTGCTTGACGATGACGCAGGCGGGCGCTTCGAAGCTGCGCGCGCATTCCCAGGCGGCGTCCGCGTCCGCAATGTTGTTGTAGGACAGTTCCTTGCCCTGCAGCTGGCGGTAGTTGCCCAGCAAGCCGGCCGGACGCTGCGCGTCCACGTAGAAGGCGGCGGTCTGGTGCGGGTTCTCGCCATAACGCAGGGCCTGTTCCTGCTTGACCTGCAGGGTCAGGGTGCCGGGCCATTCGTTGCGGGCCGGCACGGCTTCCTGCTTGGGCTCCGCTTCGGCCAGGCTGGTCAGGTAGGCGGCGATGGCGCCGTCGTAGGCGGCGGTGTGGGCGTAGACCTTGGAGGCCAGCGCCAGGCGCAGGCCATAGGAGGTGTTGCCGCCCTTGTCCATTTCGGCCAGCACGCGCGAATAGTCGACGGGGTCGATCACCACCGTCACGCCGCCGGCTTCGGTGCCGTGGTTCTTGGCCGCCGCGCGCAGCATGGCCGGGCCGCCGATGTCGATGTTCTCGACGGCGTCGGCGAAGGTGCAGTCCGGCTTGGCAACGGTTTCGCGGAACGGGTACAGGTTGACCACCAGCATGTCGATGCGGTCGATGCCCGCCGCCTTGATGGTGTCCATGTGCTCGGCGCTGTCGCGGCGCGCCAGCAGGCCGCCGTGGATTTTCGGGTGCAGCGTCTTGACGCGGCCATCGAGAATTTCGGGCGAACCCGTGTGGGCCGCCACTTCGGTGACGGTCAGGCCGGAGTCGGCCAGCAGCTTGGCGGTGCCGCCGGTGGACAGCAGGCGCACGCCGCGCGCAGCCAGGGCGCGGGCAAATTCAACGATGCCGGTCTTGTCGGACACCGAAAGCAGGGCGGTTTCGATTTTCATGGTGAGGGACGGAGTGGGGCGGGAGCGCCTTTCTCGTTCAGGTCGGATGGGAAATCTGGGGGAGCGGGCGGCGCGATGCGCCTGCCGCCCGCGCGCGAAAGCTATACCTGGATATTGTGCGCCAGCAACTTCTTGCGCAGGGTGTTGCGGGTGATGCCCAGCATTTCGGATGCCCGCGACTGGTTGCCGCCCGACCTTTCCAACGCCACTTCAAGCACCGGGCGCTCCACGCAGCGCATCACCATGTCCCACATGTCGTGGGGTTCGGATTCGCCCAAGTCTTCGAAATAGCGCTCCAGGCTGGCGCGCACGCATTCTTCCAGGACATCTTTCTTGCTCATTTGAGTACAGATATTTTTATGTTGGTGTTGAGGCGGTTATGCCGCCAGCAGGGCTTCTGCGACCGGCGCCGGATGGGATCCGCCGTCGCGCGAGATGAGGTCGAACCAGTCCGACACGGCCCGCCACTGGTCGCGGGTGTTGTCGATCAGATTCATGCGGGCGCAGAACGAATCCGCCCCCGGCAGGCCGTCCAGATACCAGCCTATGTGCTTGCGCGCCGTGCGTACGCCGGTGTGCTCGCCGTAAAACCGGTAATGGTCGTCGAGATGTTCGAGCAGCAGCTCGCGCATTTCCCCATAGGAGGGAGGGGCCAGTGTTTCGCCCGTGCGCAGGTAGTGGTCGATTTCGCGGAAAATCCAGGGACGGCCTTGGGCCGCCCGGCCGATCATGACCGCGTCGGCGCCAGTGTAATCCAGGACGTGCCGGGCTTTTTCGGGCGTAGTGATATCTCCGTTGGCGACAACGGGGATTTTCAGCTCGGCCTTGACGGCGCGGATAGTGTCATATTCCGCCTCGCCCGTATAGAGGTCGGCGCGGGTGCGGCCATGCAGGGTCAGGGCGGCGATGCCGGCGTTTTCGGCCATTTTCGCCACCCGCAGGGCATTGCGGCTTTCGCGGTCCCAGCCCGTGCGGGTCTTCAGGGTCACCGGCACGTCCAGCGGCGCGCAGGCGGATACCACCGCGTCCAGGATGCGGGCGATCTGGTCTTCATGGCGCAAGAGCGCCGACCCGGAGGCCACGTTGCAGACTTTCTTGACCGGGCAGCCCATGTTGATGTCGATGATCCGGGCGCCCTTGCTGGCGTTGAACACCGCCGCCTCCGCCATCATGGCAGGGTCGGCGCCGGCAATCTGCACCGAAATGGGGGCGATCTCGCCGTCATGGTTCAGGCGGCGGGAGGTTTTGACGCTATCCCACAGCTTGGGGTTGCTCGCGGCCATTTCCGAGACGGCATAGCCCGCCCCCAGCTTCTTGCAAAGCTGGCGGAAAGGACGGTCCGTGACGCCCGCCATGGGCGCGACCAGCACGTTGTTGGGAAGGGTCCATTGACCTATGCGCATGCTCACATTTTAACCGGCTCGTTCGCGCCCTCTTTGTCACCTGGAGAACAATTCGTAACAAAGGAAGGCGAAAGCAGACAACCGCCCCATTATCGGGGGCGGATAGGAAGAGTTCAGGCGCGGAAACCTTGCAGCAGATGCTGCGCCAGCGGCGCGCGCAGCGGAGAGGCCAGATCCATCCCCAATAAGGCCAGACCACAGGCGTGCTCCACCGGCGCCAGGCCGGTCGAGAAGATGCGGGGCATCAGATCGGTCAGGCCGGCGGTGATGAAGCGGTCCACGTGGCGCGCTCCGGCGAATTCCGCCAGGGCGGAGCCGGGATTGACCTCCGGGTGAGCCAGCCAGCCGGCCAGCGTCTGGGCCAGGCGGGCTGCGTCGCGCAGGCCCAGGTTCAGGCCCTGGCCTGCGACCGGATGCAGGGTTTGCGCGGCATTGCCGATCGCCGCCACGCGGCCGTGCACCTGGGCGCGGCGGGCGCTGAGCGCCAGTGGAAAGACATGCCGGGGCGCCTGGCTGGAAAGCCGTCCCAGGCGGTCGCCGAAGGCGACGGACAGCGCCCGCGAAAACGCGCCATTATCCAGCGCCGCCAGTTCGGCCGCGCGCTCGGGCGCGCTGCACCAGACCACCGAATAGGCGTCCGGGGTCTGCGGATGCGGCAGCAGCGCCAGCGGGCCCTCGGCGGTGAAGCGCTCCCAGGCCCAGCCGCGGCGGGGCAGGGTGGCGTGCGCCGTGGTCAGCACCGCGTGCTGGTCGTAGTCGCGGCGCACGTCGACCGCGCCCGCGCCGTCGGATTGCACCGCCACCCGGCACAGCAGCGTCGTGTCGCCTTGTTCGATGCGCACGCCGTCCGCGTCCTGCATGCCGATCCGGGCGGGCGGGCCCGGCAGCACGGTGACGCCGCAGGCGGCCACGCATTCGTCCAGCTTGGCATGCAGGCCGGAATAGGCGACCACGCTGCCCAGCTGCGGCACGCCGAAATCGGTGTTCTGGATCAGGGTCCGGCCCAGCCGGCCGCGTTGCGACACATGGATGTTGCGGATGTCGGCCGAGCGTTCGGGCCAGGCATGCAGCGACTCCAGCAGCACCCGGCTGCCGTGGTTCATGGCCAGCACGCGGGGATCCGTGGCGGGCGCCGCCGCCGACGGCGCGACCGGGGCGGGCGCGCTGGCGGCAAGCAGCGCGATGCGCGCGGGGTCGGGCGCCACGCGCGCCAGCATCAGGGCCAGCACGCGGCCCACCGGGCCCGCGCCTAGAATCGCTATGTCGAAGGCGGATGAAGTCATGCCCGGATTTTAACCGTCCACTACAATCCGCAGCAGCCGGCGCGTCTTGGCGCCGTGGTCCTCTTTCCGGTCGATCGACATGACGCAGCTACAGGCCTCATCCCCGTTGTCCGCAGCTTCCGCCCGCCGCCCGCGCGGCAAGGTCGCGGTCGGGCTGCTGGCCTGCCTGTTCGGGGCGGTGGGGGCGCATTGGTGGTATCTGGGGCGCCGCCACGCCTGGCTGGTGACCGCGTACACGCTGATCAGCCTGTTCTGTGCCGTCAGCTTCTACCCTGTCTGGTACGACAACCCCGCCTTCTTCCTGGTGTTCATACCCATGGTCGACGGGTTCATCGAGAGCGCGGTGTTCTCGTTGATGCCGGACGAGAAATTCGACCGCATCTACAACGACGGATTGGGCCGGCCGACCCAGACCGGCTGGGGGCCGGTGCTGGTTGCGATCCTGGCCTGCCTGGTCGGCGCCATCGTGTCCATGTTCGCCATCGCCATGGTGGTGGTCTACACCTGGATCGCCATGGGCTGGCTCGACGGCTACGTCTTTTAGCGCGGCTCTGGCGCGCCGCCAGCCTACTCGCGCATCAGCGCTTCGATCTCGCCGGCCTGCACCGGCACGCCGCGGGTGATGAGTTCACAGCCTTCGTCCGTGACCAGCGCGTCGTCTTCGGTGCGGATGCCGATGTTCCAGTAGGCCTCGGGCACGTCGTCAGCGGGCCGCACGTAGATGCCGGGCTCGATCGTCAGCATCATTCCCGGTTCCAGCTTGCGCCAGGGGCGTTCGGCGCCGTGGGCCGGGCCGGGCTGGCGGTAGTCGCCCACGTCGTGCACGTCCAGGCCCAGCCAGTGGCCGGTGCGGTGCATGTAGAAGCGGCTGTAGTCGCCGGATTCCAGCACCCCGTCCAGCGAGCCTTTCAAGAGTTTCAGGTCCAGCATGCCCTGCGCCAGCACGCGCAGGGCGGCCTGATGGCCGTCGTTGAAGCTGCGGCCGGGCGCCGTGGCCTGGGCGGCGGCATCCTGCGCGGCCACCGTCAGGTCGTACAGCGCGCGCTGCGGACCGCTGTAGCGGCCGTTCACCGGGAACGTCCGGGTGATGTCGCTGGCGTAGCTGTCGACCTCGCAGCCTGCGTCGATCAGCACCAGGTCGCCGTCGCGCAACACGGCTTCGCCGGCCGGGTAGTGCAGCACGCAGGCATTGGCGCCGGCGGCCACGATGCTGTTGTAGGCCACCGATTGCGCGCCGTGGCGGCGGAACTCGTACAGCAGTTCGGCCTCGATCTCGTATTCCCGCATGCCGGCGCGGGCGACGCGCATGGCGCGCACGTGGGCGCCGGCGGAGATCTTGGCCGCGCGCCGCATGGCCGCGATTTCCGTGGCGTCCTTGATCAGCCGCATCTCGGCCAGCAGCGGCCGGATGTCCTGTTGGCGCGAAGGCGGCGCATGGCCGCCGCGGCCGGCCTCGCGCGCCGCGGCCAGCCAGCGGTGCAGGCGCCCGTCGCTGCGCTTGTCGCCCGCCAGTGGGGCGTACAAGGTGGCATGGTCCTGCAGCAGCGCCGGCATCAGTTCGTCCAGCGCATCGAGCGGATGGGCGTCGTCGAAGCCGAAATGCGCGGCAGCCGCCTCGGGGCCGAAGCGCTTGCCCTCCCATATTTCATGTTCGATGTGGCGGGGGCGGCAGAAGAGCACGGCGCGGTCGGTCGCACCGGCGGTCAGCACCAGCCAGGCGCCGGGTTCGGTGAAGCCGGTCAGGTAGAAGAAGTCGCTGTCGTGCCGGTATGGATATTCCGCGTCGCGGTTGCGCGTGGCTTCCGGGGCGGTCGCCAGTATGGCGATGCCGCCGCCCTCCGCGCGCATCTGCGCCATCAGGCGTTGGCGCCGCGCGGCGTAAGGGGCGATGTCGTCGGGAGGCAGGCTCATGGTGGACTGGGGCGCGAACCCCGGCAGGGTGAGGATGCCGTTTACTTTACCTGCCATCCCCTGCTTGCGACAGCCCGCAAGGGGCGCACTGAATTCGCTGGACCGCGCAGGCCAAGCTGCTACAATCGCGGCTCTGTCATTGGGGAGTAGCCATCCTTTGTCCCCACAAAGGAGCTAGCGTCAACAGACTTGGTGGTTCAGCGCTGCGCAGCAGCCGCTAGAACTCCATGGCGCTAGTAGCGGTATCCATGCACGGCGGCACCCGCCGCATGGATCAGCCAGGCGAGACCTTTGGCCGCGTTGCGTTCACCCCAGCCGGGCGAGCCGCGACGTCGCGCCAATTGGTTTCTGCTCGTCCGGCTCGCCCATATGTTTCTCACCCTGTTCCTGTTTTTCCTGTCAGCGGCAGTGATCTACTTCGCCTGCGAGTTCTTCGTGAACGGCGTCGAATGGGTCGGCCATCGCTTCCAGCTTGGCGCCACCGCCACCGGCACCGTGCTGGCCGCGTTCGGTACGGCCTTGCCGGAAAGTGCCGTGACCTTCATGGCTGTCGTGTTTGGCGAAACCCCCGAGCAAAAAGACATAGGCGTCGGCGCCGCCATGGGCGGCCCGCTGGTGCTGGCGACGCTGGCGTATGCGGTGGTTGGCCTGGCTCTGTGGCGCTCGCGCCGCGGGCGGGCCACGCAGGCGGACTGTATCAACGCGGACCAGCGCCGGCTGGCCCGCGACCAGGCCTGGTTCATGGGCATCTTCATCTTCAAGGTGGGCCTGGGCCTGCTGGCCTTTGCCTGGAAGCCCTGGTTGGGCATCCTGTTCCTGGCCACCTACGGCCTTTACGTCAAGCGCGAGCTCAGCAACGACGAGGAGAGCCTGGACAGCGAGGACCTCGAACCGCTGAAGCTGCGCCCGCGCGACGAGGATCCGAGCATGTTCTGGGCAGTCACGCAGACGGTGCTGGCCCTGGTCGTGATCGCCGGGGCATCGCATGTGTTCGTGAACCAGATCGAGTTGCTGGGCGTGGCGATGGGCGCATCGCCTCATGTGGCCGCGCTGTTGCTGGCGCCGGTGGCGACCGAGCTGCCGGAAATCATGAACGCGCTGATCTGGGTGCGCCAGGGCAAGGAACGGCTGGCGCTGGCCAATATTTCGGGCGCCATGATGATTCAGGCGACCATCCCAAGCGCGCTGGGTATCTTCATGACGCCCTGGCTGCTGGACGGTCCCCTGCTCGCGGCAGGCCTGTTCACGATGCTGTCGATCGGCCTGCTGTGGCTCCGTTTCCGCCGCTCGGCCATGAGCGTGCCGGCGTTGTCGGCCGTGGGGGGCCTGTATGCCGTGTTCGCAGCCTATCTGGGCTGGCATTTCTACGTCTGACGGCGTTTAGTGCGCGGGGCTTGGGGCCCCGCGTTTTTTTCCGCATTCAGGCTCGATTTAGCGCCAAAAGCCTTGTCCATAAGTGGAAACCCGCGTAAAATCTTGCCCGTTATCCATCCCAGGAGCAGTCTTCGTGAATACCGATTCCGGCGAAAGTTGTCGATCTTGCATCGACGTCGCTGTTTAACAGGTCCACGCAGAACTCCGTCTGCCGCAGCCTGTTGAACAGGTTGCGGTTGTATCCCAAGCTCCAGGCGCAAGCCCGGGCAATCGCGCAAGCCAGCGGCTTGCCGGGAAACTCCCCAACATAAACCGCCAGAACCGCCGCTTCAGCCGCAGCGTCAGCGTTCGCGCACGTTTTTCTCGTGCCTGTCCGCCACGCGCAGCGCGCATGCGCGCGTATTCGCGATCACGCTCCCCATTCTTGCAATGGAGGTCGTTATGCGTTTCTTCGACTTGTTCCTACGCCGCGCCGGCGTGGACCGCGCCACCGCCCTGGGCCGCCGCCGCGGCACTTCGCGCCTGACGGTCATCTGTCCGCGCGACGAGCTGGGCGCCTTGCGCAAGCAGATCTGCCTGGACTTCAGCGCCGCCGGCCTGGACGTCTCGCAAGTGCAGATCGACCAGGGCCGGGATCCTGGCATGGCATCCGCCTGCATTACCGTCAATTGCCCCCCGGAGCTGCGGGGCGAACTGATGTCGCAGGCGCGCCGCCTGAGCGCCAATCCCGCCGTGCGCCACGTGCATTTCGGCACCCAGACCACGACGCCGGCCGCGCAGGCCGCGCTGGCCTGAAGCCGTCCTTTCTTCCACAGGAGAGATCATGCCCAGTGCCTTAGACCCCGAGCCTCGATTGCGCCCAGTGCGCGGCGCCGGCATGCCTGTCTGACCTGTCTCCTCGCTGCGAGCCGACAGGCAGGATAGTCATCCTGGCCCGTACGGAGTCCGCAGCCAAGAATCACCGGCCTGGCCCACGTCGCGTGCGCCTCTGCCGCCGGCACCGATTCCTCCGCTAGCTCCCATCCGTTTTCCGCACCCGGCGCATTTCATGCGATCCGGATACCGGCAACATTGCCCCGGCGCCTGCGCACGCCTGTACGCGGCGGTTTGACGGCTTTCTGCGCGAAAGCCGCGGACCGCTGCTGCCCGCGCGCAGCCAGCAGAGGGCAGGGTCGTCCGTGTCTCCAACAACTACACGTACAACCGGAGCACTCCGATGTTCAAGTTTCTCAAGTCCTTCTTTACGTCGGCGGCGGGCCTGCGCCATAGCGCCAGACACTTCCGCCGTTCGCCCATGCCGGAACGCGGCGTCGCGACCGCCGCGGCGTCTTCCGACACCGCGCGCCATGCCAACCGCCAGATGCTGGACCTGTCGCGCATGGGCTTCGGCGCCCTGTTCGCCCTGTTCGGCAGCAGCCGCGGCGGGCTGTCCGAGGCCCAGGCCCAGACCGCGCGCGAACGCTACGGCGCCAACGAGGTCGACCACGAAAAGCCGCTCTCCTGGTACACGCATCTGTGGCTGTCCTATCGGAATCCGTTCAACCTGCTTCTGACCGCGCTGGCGGCGCTGTCCTGGCTCACCGACGTGCGCATGGCCGTGCCGGACGACCAGTCCTGGACGGCGGTATTCATCATCGGCGCCATGGTGCTCATCTCCACCGTGCTGCGGTTTGCGCAGGAACAGCGCTCCAGCCGCGCCGCCGAGGCGCTCAAGGCCATGGTGCAGAACACCGCCACCGTGCTGCGCAGCGACCCGGCGACCCAGGCCGAGGGCGATGCCCGCCGCTATTTCGGCGTGGCGCTGCATGTCAGCGGCTCGCGCCAGATCGAGGTGCCGCTGGCGGAGCTGGTGCCGGGCGACGTGGTGCTGCTGTCCGCGGGCGACATGATTCCCGCCGACTGCCGCATCCTGAATGCCAAGGACCTGTTCATCGCGCAGGCCGCGCTGACGGGCGAATCGCTGCCTGTCGAAAAGTACGCCACGCAGCGCAGCGAGACCGCCAACGCGCTGGAACTTGAGAACATGGCGTTCATGGGTACCAACGTGGTCAGCGGCTCGGGCAGCGCCCTGGTGGTCGCCACGGGCTCGCGCAGCTACTTCGGCCAATTGGCCGGGCGCGTCACGCAGACCAGCCGTGCGCCGACCCAGTTCCAGCAGGGCATCAACCGCGTGAGTTGGGTGCTGATCCGTTTCATGCTGGTCATGGCGCCCATCGTCATGCTGATCAACGGCTTTACCAAGGGCGATTGGATGGAGGCGCTGCTGTTCGCGCTGGCCATCGCCGTGGGCCTGACGCCCGAAATGCTGCCCATGATCGTCACGGCCACCCTGGCCAAGGGCGCCGTGCGCATGTCGCGCCGCAAGGTCGTGGTCAAGCGGCTGGACGCGATCCAGAACCTGGGCGCGATGAACGTGCTGTGCACGGACAAGACCGGCACCCTGACCCAGGACCGCATCGTGCTGGAGCGCCACACCGACGTCTACGGCGCCAGCAGCGACGACGTGCTGGCCTACGCCTATCTCAACAGCTACTACCAGACCGGTTTGAAGAACCTGCTGGATGTGGCGGTGCTGCAGCACGCCGAAGTCGAGCGCAAGCTGGATCTGGCGGCAAAGTACCGCAAGGTCGACGAGATCCCCTTCGACTTTTCCCGGCGCCGCATGTCGGTCGTGGTCAACGAAACCGAGAATGGCCGCGAGCATCACGAATTGATCTGCAAGGGCGCGCTGGAGGAGATGCTGGCGGTCTGCACCCGCCTGCGCGTGGGCCACGAAGAGCATCTGCTGACCGATGCCCGCCGGGCCGACATCCGCCGGGTGACGGCGGACCTGAATCGCGACGGCCTGCGCGTCATCGCGGTGGGCGTCAAGGAAATGCCGCCCACCCAGCAAACCTACGGCGTGGCCGACGAGTCCGATCTGGTGCTGGTCGGATACATGGCCTTCCTGGATCCTCCCAAGGAATCCACCGCCCCCGCGCTCAAGGCGCTCAAGGATTCCGGCATCGAAGTGAAGGTGCTGACCGGCGACGTGGAGCTGGTGACGCAGAAGGTCTGCCGCGAGGTCGATTTCGAGGTGCGCAAGGTCTATCTGGGCGCCGATATCGAGGCAATGGACGAGGCGCAACTGGCCGCCGCCGTGCGCGAGGCCAATGTGTTCGCGCGGCTCACGCCGGCCCACAAGGAGCGCATTGTGCGCAGCCTCAGGGCCCAGGGAAACACCGTGGGCTTCATGGGCGACGGCATCAACGACGCGCCAGCCCTGCGGGCGGCCGACGTGGGCATCTCGGTGGATTCGGCGGTCGATATTTCCAAAGAGGCTGCGGACATCATCCTGCTGGAAAAGAGCCTGATGGTGCTGGAGGACGGCGTCATCGAAGGTCGCAAGACCTTCTGCAACATGCTCAAGTACCT
The DNA here is from genome assembly GCF_902859735.1 of Achromobacter aegrifaciens. Taxonomy (GTDB): domain Bacteria; phylum Pseudomonadota; class Gammaproteobacteria; order Burkholderiales; family Burkholderiaceae_B; genus Achromobacter; species Achromobacter aegrifaciens. The sequence continues at coordinate 143,958 of NZ_CADIJY010000003.1, forward strand.
GAAGATGACGGCCAGCTCGAACTTCGGCAATGTCTTCTCGGTCCTGGTCGCCAGCGCCTTTCTGCCGTTTCTGCCGATGCTGCCCATCCACCTGCTGGTGCAGAACTTGATGTACGACATTTCCCAGACCGCAATCCCGTTCGACAATGTCGACGAAGAATTGTTGAAGAAGCCCCAGCAGTGGGACCCTGACGGCCTGGGTCGCTTCATGGTGTTTTTCGGTCCGATCAGCTCCCTGTTCGACATCGCCACCTATGCGCTCATGTGGTACGTTTTCCAGGCCAATACGCCGGAACACCAGACGCTATTCCAGTCGGGCTGGTTCGTCGAAGGATTGTTGTCGCAGACGCTCATCGTCCATATGATCCGCACACGCAAGATCCCGTTCCTGCAAAGCCGCGCCGCGTGGCCGCTGATGGGCATGACCCTGCTGGTGGTGACGATGGGGTTGCTGCTGCCGTTTTCGCCCTTGGCCGAGTACCTCCAGCTGCAGCCGCTGCCGTTGAGCTACTTCCCCTGGCTGATCGGCATCCTGTTGGCCTATTGCACGCTGACGCAGTTCCTGAAGGGAATCTGGGTCCGCCGCTACGGCTGGCAATAAGTAGATGAGGCCCGCGGCGGGCGCAAGCCCGCCGCGCGATCAGGAGAAACACATGAGAATCGCTACTTTTGCCGCGCTGATGGCAGTGGGCCTGGCCCTTCCCTTGGCGGGTCGCTGCGCCGAGACCGGGCAGGGGCTGACGCTGTACGGGGTGGTGGACGCGGGGCTGGCCGTCACCTCGGTCTCGGGGCAGGGCAGTCACAGCGGGCTGCTCAACGGCGGATTGACCGATACCCTGTGGGGCATGACGGGGGCGGAAGACATGGGCGGGGGCTGGAGCGCCAGGTTCCAGCTGGAAAGCGGCTTCGATCCCTCGTCGGGCAAGCGGGCCGACGACGACCGCTACTTCAATTACGCCGCCTGGGTCGGCCTGGGGCATGACAGCTTCGGCGACCTGCGGTTGGGGCGCCAGCACACCATAGGCCAGGTCTACGGCAATTCCCTGGAAATCGCGTCCTGGAAGGAAATGGGCATGGGTGCCACCTTCAAGGCGTCCGACAACTACCAGCTCAGCAACCTGGTCAATTACTACACGCCGGTATGGCAGGGCTTCCAGGCAGGCATCGGCTATTCCTTCGACGCCGACGACCGCAGCCAGTTCAAAACGGCCAACAACAACCGCGCGCTCAGTCTCGGCCTGAAATATGAGGATGGACCCTTGCTGGCGGTCGCCACCTGGGACCAGCTGCGCCTGGCCGACGCGCCGCCGGGCAGCAACGGACGGCCGCAAGCGGTCCAGCTGGGCGCTTCCTATGACTTCGAGGTGCTGAAGCTGTCCCTGGCCTGGTCGCGCCAGCGCAACGGCGATGTCGGGCTGGACGGGGGCGATCCCGACGGACTGGGCATGGGCCTGGGACCGGCTGCCTTCGTGCGCGGCGGCACGGTCGATGCCTGGCTGGTCGGGGCCAGCGTGCCGGTCGGGCCTGGCGCCGTGCTGGTGCAATGGTCGCTGGCCCATCCGGACTGGCATTGGGACAACGGCATGACGGCGCGCAATGCGCAGGTGATGACGCTGGGCTATACCTACAGCCTGTCCCCGCGCACGACGCTCTATGCCTTCGCCGGCTATGCGTCGAACTACACGCTGGACGACCAGTTCGATCCTGCCCATTCCCACACCACGCGGGTGGGCACGGGCATTTCGCACCGTTTCTGAGCGCCGGGGCAGGGCGGGCCGGGGTCAACTACAATCGGCGAGTGCGGCGCATGGCGCCCGTCCTCGTACAGCCCCGACGTTTTCCGGATGGTTTGCATGGATAGTCTCGAATGGCTCATACCCTGGGAGTTCTCTCCCACGCTGGTGGCCTCCTTCCTGGTGGCCATCGTGCTGTTCGTGCGCGGCCAAAAGGTCCATCGCGTGACCGCCGCCCGCAGCATCCTGTTCTGGACCGGCATGGTGCTGCTGTACCTGTCCATGCATACCCGGCTGGACTACTACGCCGAGCGCATGTTCTTCATCCACCGCATCCAGCATCTGGTGTTGCACCATCTGGGGCCGCTGCTGGTGATGGCGGCATTCCCGGGGCAGGTGATGCGCGCGGGCCTGCCCATGCGCTGGCGCATCCGCCTGCGCGACTTCCTGCGCACCGGCGCCGGCCGTGCCACGGTGGCGGTGTTGACCCACAAGATCTTCGTGCCGACGCTGTTTGTTTTCCTGGTGCTGGTCTGGCTGATCCCGTCGGTGCAGTTCTATTCCATGCTGGACTGGCGCCTCTACCGCCTGATGAACTGGTCGGTGGTCATCAGCGGCTTCATGTACTGGAACCTGATCCTGGACCGCAGGCCCGCGCCTCCCGCGGCCATGACGCCGGGCGGCCGGGTCATTTCTCCCGTGCTGACGATGCTGCCGCAAATGGTGGCCGGCGCGGTCATTGCCTTCACTGAAAGCGACATCTATCCGCTGTTCGAACTATGCGGCCGCGCCATCGCCATGTCGGCCCAGACCGATCAGACCATAGGCGGCCTGACCATGTGGATTCCGGCCGCGCTGGTCGAGGTGATCGGCCTGATGGTGGCCCTGGGAACCTTGATGCGCCTGTCGGCCAAGGGGCGCTTGCGCAAGGCGGATCGCGATGCGCTGGCCCGTTCCAAGGCCCGTGCCCGCGCCGCTTCGGCCTGAAAACCGCGGCGGGTGGCATACGCCGTCAGCTTAGAAGCTCTTCGGCGTATTGACCCAGAACAGTTCCACGGTTTGCTCGCCGACGACTTTCCACGAATGAGGCCGTCCGCTCAGGAACGAAATGCTGTCTCCGGCGCGCAAGGTCACGGGCGCCGCCAGATCGACCGTAATGCTGAATTCGCCGGCGATGACGTGTATGCACTCCTCTCCATGGTGCGTATAGGCGCCTTCACTGCGGGCGCCCGGCGCCAGGACCCATTTCTGGCAGTCGAGCGAAGGCAGGCTCGTCGCGAGCTGCAGGATCTGGATGCCCGCGCCGAACGACGGGGCATGTCTTTCCTGGCCCTTGCGCACCACCTCGGCCGCGTTGCGCGACGGCTTGGGCGACACCTCCGACAGGGCCGTCAGCGACGTGCCATAACAGGTGGCAAGCAGCTTCAGGCTGGCGACGGTGGCCCCGCGGCCTGTCCGTTCAAAGGTGGAAATGAAGGACACGGGCAGGCTGGTTTCATCTGACGCTTCTTTCAGCGACAAGTCGGCGCTGCGGCGCGCGGTGCGAAAACGCAGTCCAAGCGCGGCGGCGTCAGCCATTTCACGGGCCTGGGATGCCGTGGCGCCTGAGGCGGTCGAGGGTGGCGCCGCGGACGCTGATCCGGCCTGCGACTCCTCCAGTACGCGACGGATCGCAGGCATGTTCAGGCCGTTGATCTGCCGCAGACGAACGATATGGGATACCCGAGCCAGATCTGCATCTGAATAGATGCGCTGTCCCGTTTCGGTGCGCGCCGGAACGAGGAGGCCGTGTTGCTCCCATAGCCGCAGCGTCGAAATGTTCGTGCCCGTGAGGCGCGCGACGTCGCCGATTCGATACTCAGACATGCGAGTGAAGTTCCTGTGCTGGTGCGGTGGATGGACCAGTGTGGCAGTTCGTACAGAATATATATAGATAAATTATATAAATCCGATCCTTCATGATAGGACCGGACATATTGGGGAAAGCCCCTATTTTTTGCAAAAATCAGCTTCGATAGGATCACAACCTACAGAAATTATGTAGATATATTCAATTCGAGGCGCGGCTGGATTAAAGCCGCTTTGCTCATGATCATTTCACGCCATACAAGCCAAGCCGAACCTTTCCTGCAACGCAGCTTCTGGATGCAGGAGGCGGAGCCCGCCATGCAGGCAAGTGCGCCCATGACCGGTAGCCAGGCCGCCGACATCGTGATTATCGGTGGAGGCTATGTCGGCCTGTGGACGGCGTTGAGCATCAAGGAGCTCAGCCCTTGGTCCAAGGTCGTGGTCCTGGAACGCGACGTTTGCGGCGGGGGCGCTTCAGGGCGCAACGGCGGCATGGCCATGTCCTGGTGGCCGAAAATCGCTTCGTTGCTTGCTTTCGCGGATGCCGACGAGGCGCTGTTCCTGGCCCAGGCCTCGGAACGCGCCATCGATGAAATCGAACAGTTCTGCGGCCGCCATCGCATCGATGCGCACATCCGCCGCGGGGGATGGCTCTGGACTGCCACTTCCGAGGCGCAACAGGAGTCATGGGACGGCACGCTCCAGGCCTGCGCCCGGGTCGGCGCGCGTCCCTTCGAGTACGTACTCCCGGAGGACGTTGCACGTCGAACCGGGTCTCGTATGCACAGGGCGGGCGTGTTCGAGCGCGGCAATGCCACGGTGCAGCCGGCACGGTTGGTGCGCGGTATGCGCAGGGTGGCCCTGGAGCGCGGCATCGTGATCCACGAGAACACGCCGGTGCTGGAGTTGAGCGACGGCTATCCGGCGGTGATCCGCAGCGCCTTGGGCACCATGCTGGCCAAAAGCGTCGTGCTGGCGACGAATGCATGGGCCGCGGCCATTCCTGAAATCTCAAGGCTGATCGTGCCCGTCAACAGTTCCATCGTCGTGACGCAGGCGATCCCCGAGCGCCTGGCTTCCCTGGGCTGGACCGGAGGCGAAGCCATCACCGATTCGCAGTTGATGGTCGGGTATTACCGGACCACAAGAGACGGGCGGATCGCGTACGGCAAGGGTACGGGGGCGCTTTCCCGGGGAGGCGTCATCGACGCCACCTTCAGCCGCCACGAAGAAAGCTGCCGGATGGCGGAACAGGATTTCCGCCGCGCCTACCCGATGCTTGCCGATGTGCGCGTCTCGCATGCGTGGTCGGGCCCGATTGATCGGACTTACGACAGCCTGCCCGTTTTCGGCACCTTGTCCGGTACGGGGCACATCCACTACGGAGTGGGTTGGAGCGGCAACGGCGTCGCTCCCAGCCTGTTGGGCGGCAGGATTCTGGCGAGCCTGGCGCTGGATCGCAACGATTCTTGGCGCCGCTGCGCCCTGGTTGGCCGCAAGCCCAAGCGGTTTCCGCCCGAACCCATCAAGTACTTCGGCGGTTCGCTGGTCCGCAACGCCGTACGCAGAAAGGAAGCGCGCGAAGCGCGGGATCTTGCGCCGCGCTGGCTGGACGCGCTCCTGGCCGGGTTCGCGCCCGCGGGACTTGAAGATTAGGGTCAGGCGCGCCCTGCATCAGGCCTGTGCGGAAAAAACAAAACAAGCGCGTTCCATACCGGGGGCGCGGTCAAAGGAGAAAGCATGTCTAAGGGTGAGGGACTCAAGGGTGGGCTGCAATCGCGCCACATGACGATGATTTCCATTGCCGGGGTCATCGGCGCGGCCTTGTTTGTGGGGTCCGGCAAGCAGATCGCGCTGGCCGGACCCGCAGTGATCCTGGCTTATCTGGGCGGCGGGATCCTGGTGTTTCTAGTCATGCGCATGCTGGGCGAGATGGCCGTGGCCCAGCCCGATACCGGTTCCTTTTCGACTTACGCGGATCGCGCTATCGGGCGCTGGGCGGATTTCACCATCGGTTGGCTGTATTGGTACTTCTGGGCGCTGCTGATGGGGTGGGAAGCCTATGTCGCGGGACAGATTCTGCATGGCTGGTTCCCCGTGGCGCCCAATTGGGTCTACGCGCTGCTCCTGACGCTTGGGTTGATAGGCGTCAACTTCATGAACGTCAGGAACTACGGGGAATTCGAGTTTTGGTTCGGCCTGATCAAAGTGGTGGCCACCGTCTTGTTCCTGGTGGTCGGAACGCTGGCGGTTGTGCACCTGTGGCCCTTTGGCGATGCCGGCGGCATGTCCAATCTCGCCGATCGGGGTTTCATGCCCAATGGGCCCGGCGCCGTGGTCACCGCATTGCTGGGCATCATGTTCGCAATGATGGGCGCGGAAGTCGTCACGGTGGCGGCGGGAGAGACCTCCGAGCCCGGTGGCCAAATCGTGAAAGCCATCCGATCGGTGGTCTGGCGGATCTGCCTGTTCTATGTAGGGTCCATCTTTCTGGTGGTTTGCCTGGTGCCCTACGACACGCCCGCCCTGGTCGACCCGACGCGTGGCAGCTACAACGTGGTGCTGGACGCGATGGGCATTCCCTACGCACAATTGATCGTCAACGCCATCGTGCTGACTTCGGTCTGCAGCTGCTTCAACTCGGCGCTTTACGTCTCGTCGCGCATGCTCTATTCATTGGCCCGTCGCGGCGACGCGCATCGCATCATGGCCGTTACTGGCGTTTCGTCCGGTGCGCCGTACGTGGGCGTGGTCATATCCAGCGTGTTCGCATTCGTTGCCGTCTACATGATGGCGACGTCCTCGATGGACCTGTACGACGTCCTCATGCAAACCACGGGCTGCGTAGCGCTGTTCGTCTACCTGACCATCGCATGCTGCCAACTGCGCATGCGGCAGCGCCTGCAGGCTCAGGGAGCCGAACTGAAGTTCAAGATGTGGTTGTTTCCCTGGCTGACCTGGGCGGTCATCCTGTTCATCTGCGCAGCCTTGCTGACGATGGTGCTGGAGGGTACGTACCGCCAGGAGGTGCTGTACACGTCCGCACTGGGCGCCGTGATCGTCCTGATGGGCGTGGCGGCACAGCGCTTTGGCATCGGCGGGCCGAAGGCCCATGAGCCCTCGGCGCGGAAGATTCTGGAACAAGGCTTCAACGGCCGGCGCGAGGCCGCGGCGCTCAAGCCTTGACGCGGCACGAATAGCCGCAGGCTTGCGGCTATTCCGGCAGCAGGCCGTGGTACTTCTTGCCCAGCGCCACGGTGGCCTGGAACATGCCGGCCTTGCTGCCACAGTCGTAGCGCACGCCTTCATAGCGGTGCGCATACACGGCGCGCTCGCGCATCAGCGAGGCGATGCCGTCGGTCAGCTGGATCTCGTTGCCGGCGCCCATCTTGGTCGAGCGCAGGTGGTCGAAGATCGCGGCTTCCAGCACGTAGCGGCCCACCACGGCGAGCGTCGACGGCGCGGCTTCGGGGTCGGGCTTTTCGACGATATGGGTGACGCGTTCCGTGCGGCCGCTGGCGCTTGCCTCTCCCTGGCGGGTGGCCACGATGCCGTACTTGCGGGTATCCGCGCGCGGCACGTCCTGTACGCCGAGCACACTGGCGTTCTGCGCCACGGCCACGTCGATCAGCTGCTTCAGCGCGGGCTGGTCGGAGTCGATCAGGTCATCGGCGAGCAGCACGGCAAACGGTTCGTCGCCCACGGCCGGCGCGGCCGACAGCACCGCATGGCCCAGTCCCAGCGGGGCCGACTGGCGGATGTAGAGGCAATTCACATGCGCAGGTAGAATGCCCCGCACCATGGCCAAAAGCTCGTGCTTGCCCTTGCTTTCCAGGTCCGATTCGAGTTCCGGCGCGGAGTCGAAGTGGTCTTCGATGGCGCGCTTGTTGCGCCCCGTCACGAAGATGAGATCGGTGATCCCGGCGGCCACGGCTTCTTCCACGGCGTATTGGATCAGCGGCTTGTCGACCACGGGCAGCATTTCCTTGGGCATCGCCTTGGTGGCGGGCAGGAAGCGCGTACCCATGCCGGCGACGGGGAAAACGGCTTTACGGACAGGACGCATTGAGACCTCGTTGGGGCTATCGATGAAACATTTTAAGCGCATCGCTATCATAGGCTTATGAACCGCAGGAAAATGCCATCCATTTGCTCGATTGCGAAACGGGGTGCAATCGTCGGGCTGTCCGTGGCCCTGGCCGTGCCCGCCCTCCCTATCGCCGCCTGGGCGCAGCCCGTAGGCCTGCCCTCGATGGGTGCGGCCTCTGCCGCTGAACTGTCCCCTGCGCTGGAGCGCAGCCTGGGCGAGGCCATCATGGCCCAGGGGCGGCGCGACCCGACCTATGTGGACGATTCCGAACTCAGCCAGTACCTCACCACCATGGGGCGCAAACTGGCGGCCTTTGCGCCCGGCGCGGTCCCCGAGGTCGAGATGTTCGGCGTGCGCGACCCCGAAATCAACGCTTTCGCCATGCCCGGCGGCTTCATCGGCGTCAATACGGGACTGATCGTGGCTTCCGCCAGCGAGTCCGAACTGGCGGCGGTGCTGGCGCACGAAATCGGCCACGTCGTGCAGCGCCACATCGCCCGCGGCATGACCCAGCAGAACCAGAACAGCATGGTGATGCTGGCGAGCCTGGCGGGGGCGCTGCTGGCGGCCCTGGCCGGGGGCGGCGGCAACCTGGCGGTGGGCGTGGCGGCATTCGGCCAGGCCGCGGCCATCAACCGCCAGCTGGGTTTTTCACGCGATGCGGAACGCGAAGCCGACCGGGCCGGGCTGCAGATGCTGACCAAGGCGGGCTACGACGCCGAAGGCATGGCGCAGATGTTCGGGCGCCTGATGAATGCGTCGCGCCTGAATGAAGGCGCGGGCGGCGGCTCATGGGCCAGCACCCACCCGCTGTCCATCGAGCGTATGTCGGACGTGCAGAATCGGGTGCGCAACCAGTCTCCGGTGGCGCGCCACGTGGATAGCGACGATTTCTGGTACATACGCGCCAAGATGCGCGTGGTGCAGGGCCGCGACGCGGTCAGCCTGCGCACCGCCGGCCAGCAATTGCAGGACGAGGCCCAGGCCCTGTCGGGCGTGCGCAAGTCGGCCGCCTACTACGGCCTGGCGCTGCAGGCGTTCCAGCGCAACAACCTGGCCGAGGCCGAGCGCAACTGGAACCTGGCGTCGGCGGACGGTCGAAGCTCGGCCCAGCTGGCCAAGCTCAGTGTGGATATCGCCCTGGCCCGCAAGGAGTACCCCCGGGCGCTGGAGCTCGCCCAGGCTGGCACCAAGCGCTGGCCCGCCCACCGAGCCCTGGGCATCGCCTACGCCCAGGCGCTGCAAAGCGTCGGCCGCCACACGGACGCGCAGGAATACCTGCGGGCCAAGATCAAGCAATGGGGCAGCGACGAGCCCAGCCTCTACCAGATGCTGGCGCAGAGCGAAGACCGCAACGGCAAGCCCGTGGCCGCGCGCCGCGACCAGGCGCGCTTTTACGTCATGACGGGCGCATACGCCGCCGCGGAATCGCAGCTGCAGCAGGCGCGCAACATGTCCACCGACTTCTACGAGCAGTCTCAGATCGACGTGCAGATCAAGGAAGTGAAGGACAAGCTGGCCGAAGAGCGCCAGTTGCTGGAACGCTTCAAGTCGGGCTGAGCGCCCGGCCGAGCCGGGCAGGGCGCAGGACGCGCCCTACAGGCCGGTTTCGAAGAAGCGTCCCAGCCGCTGGGGCAGCCAGTTCAGGTGGGCGGGGAAGCTGCCGGTCGGAAAACCGGCATGGCCGCCATCGGTAGGCTGATGCAGCAGGATGGTGGACGAGCATTCCTCGGGCGTCGGCAGCGACGCGGCCGGCACGAACGGATCGTTGCGGGCATTGAGCACCAGCGTCGGCACGGATATCTTCGGCAGCCAGGGCTTGCTGGACGCCCGCGTCCAGTAATCCAGCGCATTGCGAAAGCCGTGCATGGGCGCGGTGTACGTGTCGTCGAATTCGCGCAGATCATGCGCATGGGCGATGCGCATGACGTCCACGGCGCCGGGATAGCGGTGCGCCTTCTCCAGCACCTTGTGCTTGAGCGTCTTCAGGAAATGGGCGGTGTAGACCCTGCGGTTGAATATGCCGGTGGACAGCGTCTTGCCGCAGGCCACCAGGTCCAGCGGCACGGACACGCCCGCGCAGGCCGTCAGCCAGCCGGTATCCTCCTGGTGTTCGCCCAGGTATTTGAGCAGGGCGTTGCCCCCCAGCGATACGCCGACCGCATGCCAGCGAGCATGCGGGATGCGCTGGCGCACGGTATTCAGCATAAAACCGACCTCGGCCGAATCACCCGAGTAGTAGGCGCGGGCCAGGCGGTTGGGCACGCCCGAACAGCCGCGGAAATGCGCGATCACCACGATCCAGCCGCGCGCGCGGAAGTGATGCGCGATGGACTGCGCATAGCGGCTATTGCTGCCGCCTTCCAGGCCGTGGAACAGGATCAGAGCTGGGGTATCGGGCGTATGCGGCAGGGACTTCCAGTCCGCATCCGTCATCCACCGGGCCGCGGCGGTCTTGCCATTGGCAACCGGACGCTGGCCGCTGACGGGCGCACCGTCGGCGGACTTGTGTGGGAACAGGCCCGGACCGGTCCAATCGAAATCGACAAAGTCGGTGTCGGGCGTGTCCACCCGTTCGCGCACGAATGCGATGCGGTGATACTGCGCGAACAGGGCGGCATAAACCGTCTGGCTGTCGCCTCCGGGCAACCAGGAGGGGACGGGACAGGGCGTTGTATCAAGACGAGCAGCGGCCAACTAAAAATCCACCCGATTCAGTGCAGCATGTCGGGTACGTCGTGCAAGTCGAGCACCCCGGCTTCGGTGGGCGCCGGCGAGGCATGGTGCATGACCATGCGCCAGCCGGTGGGCCCCTTGTGGTAGATGTTGGTGGCGTAGCAATTGGCGAATTGCGTGCCTTCCCGCGTCTGCACCGCCACCTGTTCCACCAGCACGTGCACCGCGCACATCATGCTGAGCATGACCAGCGGGCGCAATGGGCGCACGTGCAGCGGGCCGTTGGCCAGCACCTGCTGCCAGGAATCGTGCACCGCCGAGTGGCCGACGATGCGCAGGCCCCCCGGATGGATGCAGACGACTTCCTCGTCGTCCGCCCAGACTTGCATCAGGCGTACGACGTCCGCCTGGTCGAGGGCTTCGTAGAACGCGTGCTCTGCTTCTTCGGGCGTGGCGAACATGGCGGCGGAAACGGGTGGACGTTGTAGAGCGGGTGACTCAGTGGCCGTGCAATACGGTGCCGGGCTTCAGGCGGTATTCGGCGCCGCAGTAGGCGCAACTGGCGGAGCCGGTGCGGGCCACGTCCAGGAACACGCGCGGATGCATGCTCCAGAGCGGCGCCTTGGGGCCCGGACAGAACACGGGCAGGTCGTCAGCGCCGACCTCGATGACTTCGTGGGGGTGGGGGACGGCGGCCGGAGCAGCAGCGGTCATGGATATTCCTGAAAAAAAACCGGTAATCGGCAGGTTGGGGCAATGATGCGGCCTGGTCATGGACCGGGCCGCGCGGATCAGACTTTACTCAGCCAGTGATGGTACTTCGGGTTGCGGCCATTCACCACGTCAAAAAAAGCTTTCTGCAGCCGCTCCGTGATCGGGCCGCGCCGGCCGGAGCCGATCTGGCGGTTGTCCACTTCGCGGATGGGGGTCACTTCGGCGGCCGTGCCGGTGAAGAACGCCTCGTCGGCGATGTAGACGTCATCGCGTGTCAGGCGCTTGGTCACCACGCGCAAGCCCAGGTCGGCGGCCAGCGCATGGATGGTGGAGCGGGTAATGCCGGTCAGGGCGGATGCGATCTCAGGCTCGCAGAGCACGCCGTCCTTGACGATGAAGAGATTTTCGCCGGAACCCTCGGCCACGAAGCCTTCCGTGTCCAGCAGCAGGGCTTCGTCGTAGCCGTCCTGCAGGGCTTCGGTATTGGCCAGGATCGAATTGGCGTAGGTGGTGGCCACCTTGGCGCGCGGCATCGTGACGTTCACGTGCTGGCGCGCGAATGACGACACCTTGACGCGGATGCCTGCGGACAGCGCCTCTTCGCCCAGATAGGCGCCCCAGGGCCAGGCGGCGATGGCCACGTGCACCCGGGCGCCCTTGGGCGACACGCCCATTTTTTCGGGGCCGTAGAACACCAGGGGGCGCAGGTAGCCGGCTTCCAGCTGGTTTTCGCGCACGACCGTCCGCTGCGCCTCGTTGATCGTGTCGCGATCGAAGGGCATCGGGATCTGGTAGATGTGAGCCGAATTGAAGAGGCGGTTGGTGTGGTCTTCGAGGCGGAAGATGGCGGTGCCGATCTCGGAGCGGTAGGCGCGCACGCCTTCGAATACCGACAGGCCGTAATGCAGGGAGTGCGTCAGGACGTGCGTGGTCGCGTCTCGCCACGGTACGAGCTTGCCGTCATACCAGATGAAGCCGTCGCGGTCTGCCATCGACATGGTCTACTCCCAAGCGCCCAAGAATCCCGAGGCCCGTATTGTATCAAGCAGCGAGGTTACAATACGCCCCTATTCGCGCCCCGGCGCGGCGCCGCCAGGCCCGCGCGTAGTGATCCCGGCGGGCGAACGGGTTGTCGTGCGTTCCTTTTCCTTAGAGTTTCCATGTCGTCCTGTCCGAATCGCCAGGGGCCAGCAGTTGTCCTCTGAATCCGCGCTTCCTGAATCCGAAGACCCCGTCGCGGTCCGCCAGGAGCGTATCGCTGCATTCCGGGCTGGCGTGCACGCCATCGTGCCCGCCCTGATCGCCACCGCAACTTGGGGGCTGGTCACCGGCGTGGCCATGGTCAAGTCGGGCTTGACCGAAACCATGGCGCTGGCCATGACCCTGTTGCTGTACGCGGGCTCGGCCCAACTGACGTCCCTGCCGCTCATCGCTACTGGCGCGCCGCTTTGGCTGATCTTCGCCGCCGGCTGCGTGGTGAACCTGCGCTTTCTCATTTTCGGCGCGGCGCTGCATCCCTATTTCCGCCACCTGTCCTGGCCCAAGAGGCTGGGGCTGGGGTATTTCACGACCGACATGGGCTTCGTGCTGTTCATGCCGCGCTTTGGCGATGCGGCCGTGCGCGGCACCCGCGAGCAGCTCTGGTTCTTCCTGGGCGCCATCGCGCCGGGCTGGTTCGTGTGGCAGACCTCGTCCATCGTCGGCATCTATCTGGGCTCCATGGTGCCCACGGACTGGTCGCTGGACTTTGCCGCGGTGCTGGCGCTGCTGGCCATCACGGTGCCGCTGGCCAGCACCAAGCCCATGCTGATTTCCATGCTGGCAGCCGGCGTGGTCGCCTGGACCGGGCAGGTCCTGCCGCTGCGCCTGGGCCTGGCCGCCGCCGTGGTGGCGGGCGTGGTCGCCGGCATTTGGGCCGAACGCTACTTCAAGGCCCGCGCATGACCCTCTGGCCTGCTGAAATCTACGTCTATTCCGCCATCCTGCTGCTGGCGCTGTGCAGTGTGCTGACGCGCGCCGGCTTCATGCTGTTCGGCGACTACATCCCCCTGCCGGAAGGCGTGCGCCGCGCCTTGCGCTACGCGCCCGCCGCCGCCCTGACCGCCATCATCGTGCCCGACCTGCTGCCCTGGAAGGCCGGCCTGGGGCCGGTGTTCGACTACAAGCTGGTCGCGGGCGTACTCGCCATCCTGGTATTCCTGCGCACCCGCAGCGCGGTGCTGGTCATCATCGTCGGCATGCTGGCGCTCTGGGGCCTGCGCTGGCTGGCCGGCTAAGAGTCATTACCCAAAACGTCCATCCAGTGGACGCGGCTGGTATGCCCGGCGGGCGCTTGCTGACAGCGGGCGGAAGGCGTTTGCAATGCCTTTCAGAAGGCGGCTGGACCGTGTGGTAATGCGGCTGCGCTAAAATCATGTTATCCACAGCAATCCGGGCCTGGTACTGCCCTCATAAGTATCGAATCCAGAATGCGCCGCCTGGCCAGCAAGGCAGGATGCAGATTGCGCGTGTTCAGGTTGTTCCGATGCATATGTAGTGCAGTGCGCGTAGCACTCTCGTTTTGTTCTTTTTCACTGGTCCCGGTATCTGCCTAACCCTGATGACTGAATCCACTCAATCCGTAGCACCTGCCGCGCCCGCGCCGACGTTCACCGATTTCGGGCTGCACCCTCTGCTTCTGCAGTCCATCGCCGAAACCGGCTACACCACGCCCACGCCGATCCAGGCGCAGGCCATCCCCGTCGTGGTGGAAGGGCGCGACGTCATGGGCGCAGCCCAGACCGGCACCGGCAAGACGGCCGCCTTTACGCTGCCCATCCTGCATCGCCTCATGCCGCTGGCCAATACCAGCGCATCGCCCGCGCGCCATCCGGTGCGCGCGCTGATCCTGACGCCCACGCGCGAACTGGCCGACCAGGTCTACGAAAGCGTCAAGCGCTACAGCAAGCAGACGCCCCTGCGTTCGGCGGTGGTGTTCGGCGGCGTGGATATCGGTCCGCAGAAGGAAGCCCTGCGCCGCGGCTGCGAAGTGCTGGTGGCCACGCCCGGCCGCCTGCTCGACCACGTCGAGCAAAAGAACGTGAACCTGAGCCAGGTCGGCATCCTGGTATTGGACGAAGCCGACCGCATGCTGGACATGGGCTTTCTGCCCGACCTGGAGCGCATCATCCGCCTGCTGCCCGCGCAGCGCCAGGGCCTGCTGTTCTCCGCCACGTTCAGCAATGAAATCCGCAAGCTGGGCCGCTCGTACCTGAATCAACCGGTCGAAATCGAAGTCGCGGCGCGCAACGCCACCGCCAACACGATCACCCAGATCGCCTACAAGATGCCCAGCGACGCCAAGCGCGCCGCGGTCGTGCATCTGGTGAAGTCGCGCGGCCTGAACCAGGTCATCGTGTTTTCCAACACCAAGATCGGCACGGCGAGGTTGGCCCGCGACCTGGAACGCGATGGCGTCAAGGCTGAATCCATTCATGGCGACAAGACCCAGGCTGACCGCATGAAGGCGCTGGAAGCCTTCAAGGCCGGCGAACTGGAAGTGCTGGTGGCTACCGACGTGGCCGCGCGCGGCCTGGACGTGGCTGGCGTGCCTTGCGTCATCAACTACGACCTGCCGTACAACGCGGAAGACTACGTGCACCGTATCGGCCGCACGGGCCGCGCGGGCGCATCGGGCGAGGCCATCGCCTTGTTCACGCCCGACGAAGAACGCTTCCTGCTCGACATCGAAAAACTCATCAAGCGCGAAGTGCCGCGCGGCACCCTGGATGTTCCTGCCGACCTGGTCGCGCGCAGCCACCGCCGCAGCGACGAGCGCCGCGGTTCGTCGTCGCGCGAAGGGCGCGAGGGTCGTGAAAGCCGTGACAGCCGCGGCGACCGCGGCCGTTCGTCCGACCGCCGCTCCGGCTATTCGTCCGGCGCGCCGCGCCAGCCCGTGGACGATTTCTTCCTGAAGCCCTACGAGCCCTCGGCGCCGTCCGCGCCCGCCGAAGAACCGGCGCCCAGGAGCAATGGCGCATCCTCGGGGCCGAAGCGCCAGATCGCCGTCCTGCTGGGCGGCAGCCGCAAGCCCTGAAAGGCGCCGGCATGAAAAAACCCGCAAGCCCTTAGGTTTGCGGGTTTTTTTATGGCTGGCCCGCGTGACGCCCGCTGCGGCTCAGGTGGCCAGCATGCGCGGCAGGTCCGGCAGCGCGGTGGCGACCGCAGGGCTGTTTTCATTCAGGCTTTCGAGCAGGCGTTCCAGGTGGCCGATGTGCGGCAGCATGGGGCCGTAGAACACCACCTTCGATCCGATCTGCACCAGCAGCGTGGGGAAGTTCTCCACGTCTTCGTCGCCCAAGAGTTCGGCGTGGTCCTCGATGTCGATCCAGGCGAAGACGTGCCGCGGCATGGCGGCGGCCAGCGCTTGCAGCTTGGGCTTGTATTGCTCGCAGGTGTCGCACCAGGCCGCGCAGAAGCAGGCCACCAGCCAGGCGTCGGGCGATGAGCCCAGCCGCGCGCGCAGCGCGGCCAGGTCGGTATCGGGTACAAGTAGGGACATGTGGGCAGATGAAGGCGTGTTTGACTATCATACCCGGGATGTCTACCCCCTCATTCCTCGTCCATGACTGCTTTGCGCACTGATTCCGCCACGCCCGACAACGGCCGATTTTCCGCTGCCGGGGCCGGCGCCGTCAGCGTGGGCCAGGCGTTCAAGCGCGCCCTGGTGTCCCAATGCCATCCCTCCATGCTGTTCGCGGTGCTGCTGCCGTTCCTGATCGCGCTGGTGGGGGCCCTGTTGCTGCTGTACCTGTTCTGGACACCGCTCAACGAATGGCTGGCGGCCGAGGCGGCGCGCTGGGACTTCGTCAACCGGGCCGAGGACTGGATGCTGGCGATGGGGCTGTTCTCGCTCAAGGTCTACATGATCCCCGTGATCGCGGTGGCCATCCTGTTGCCGGTATCGGGCATCCTCGGCCTGGCGATTGCCGCCGTGTTCGTGATGCCGCTGGTGCTGAACCACGTCGGCAAGCGTGAGTATGTGAGCGTCACGCGGCAAGGCAAGCATGCGACGGCGGTCAGCGTATGGAACGCGATCTGGGTATCGCTGGCCTTTGCCGCGGGCTGGCTGCTGACGCTGCCGCTGTGGCTGGTGCCGCCCATGGCTATCGCCTTGTCGATCTTCTGGTGGGCGTTCGCGTTTTCGCGCATGATGCGCGTGGACGCCATCGTCGAACACGCCAGCCCCGCCGAGCGCAAGCTGATCCTGGAACGCAACAACGGCGGCTTCTGGACCATAGGCCTGATCTGCTCGCTGTTGAACCTGTTGCCGCCCGCGTGGGTCATCCTGCCGGTGTTCTCGGCCCTGGTCTACGCCCACTACGGTCTGGAAGCGCTCAAGCGCTTGCGCGAGGACCGGGTCATCGACGTCTGAACCGCGTCATTCTTCTCAACTTCTGGAATCGGACATGGCCGCAGAATCCGCCGCCCGCCGCATTGGCCTCATCATCGTAGGGGACGAAATCCTCTCGGGCCGCCGTCAGGACAAGCATTTTTCCAAGGTCGTCGAGCTTCTGGGCGCGCGCGGCATGCAGTTGGGCTGGGCTGAAATCGTGCCCGACGACCGCGACACGCTCATCGCCACCTACAAGCGCAGCTTTGCCACCGGCGATGTGGTGTTTTCCTGTGGCGGCATCGGCGGCACGCCCGATGACCACACGCGCCAGGCCGCCGCGGCCGCGCTCGGCCTGCCGCTGGCGCTGCACCCGGAGGCCGAAGAGGCCATCGCGCTGCGCACGGCCGAGATGGCTGCCAAGGGGCAGGGCACAGCCGACATGAGCGCGCCGGAAAACCAGCAGCGCCTGCAGATGGGCGTGTTTCCGGAAGGCTGCGAGATCGTCCCGAATCCCTACAACCGCATTCCCGGCTTCTTCATCAAGGACCACACCTTCGTGCCGGGCTTTCCCGTCATGGCGTGGCCCATGCTGGAATGGACGCTGGACACGCGCTATCGTGCGCTGCAGCATGTGCGCGCCCACGCGGAGCATTCCTTCCTGGTATTCAGCATGCCCGAATCGCGTATTACGCCGGCCATGCAGGCCGTGGAAACGCGCTGGCCCGGCGTGCGCGCGTTCAGCCTGCCCAGCGTGGGCGAGGCCGGCGGCACCCCCCATATCGACCTGGGCGTGAAGGGCGAACCGGTCGCGGCAGCCGAAGCGCTGGAGTATTTGCGGGCCGAGGTGCTGCGCCTGGGAGGCAGGCTGGCGCCCCCGCCAGTAGCCTGAAGTCAGGGCCGCACCCGATGTGCGGCCCTTTTTTTGATACAAAAAGCGGTTGCCAAACGCGCCAGTAAATTTCACAATACGGGAAAGAACTGTTTGCTGCAATGCCGCAAGTCCGGTTCCCTAAGGTGGGGCCCTACAGGCGGCGCGGCTGTCCACGCCCCCCTTTCCATGTCCCGTCTCCCCACTACCCGCAACGCCCTGGACGCCGAGACCGAAGGCGCCTCCGCCCATCCCATCGCCATCCAGGTGATCGAACGCGCCATGCGTCTGCTCGATGCCCTGGCCGCGCAGCCGGATCCGGTAACGCTGAAAGAACTGTCCGCGACCACGGGCCTGCATGCGTCCACCGCGCATCGCATCCTTAACGACCTGGTCGTGGGCCGCTATGTCGAACGCGTCGACAACGGCCTGTATCAGCTGGGCATGCGCCTGCTGGAGCTGGGTTCGCTGGTAAAGGGGCGCCTGAACGTGCGCGAGGCGGCCATTTCCGCCATGCGCTCGCTGCACAAGCTGACCGGGCAGACCATCAACCTGTCGGTCCAGCAGGGCGACGAGATCGTCTACATCGACCGCGCCTGGAGCGAGCGTTCCGGCATGCAGGTGGTCCGCGCCATCGGCGGCCGCGCGCCGCTGCACCTGACCTCCACCGGCAAGCTGTTCCTGTCCACCGCCGATGCGCGCCAGGTCCGGGCCTACGCGCTGCGCACCGGCCTGGCCGGCCACACGCGCAACAGCCTGACCGACCTGGACCGCCTGGAGCGCGAACTGGCGTTAGTGCGGCGCCACGGTTATGCGCGCGACAACGAAGAACTGGAACTCGGCGTGCGCTGCATCGCCGCCGGCATTTTCGACGATACCGGCAAGTTGGTCGCCGGCCTGTCCATTTCGGCCCCCGCCGAGCGCCTGCAGGACGACTGGATCAAGGCGCTGGTCGACACCGCCGCCAGCATCTCGGAAGCGCTGGGCTACGAGCCCTCCGTTTCCACCGGCTTCAACGGTCTGGGCATGGCCGCAGAGGCTCTGCGCCCGTAATCCAGGGCCGGCCTGCAAAAAAAGAAAAGCCCCGGACGGGGCTTTTCTTTTTGCATGCGCCGCCAGGGCGCATGGTTTGGGTTACTGCTGTTCGACGCCAGCCTTCTTGAACAGCTCGCCCCACTGCGGGACTTGCTGCTTGACCTTGGCTTCCAGGGCTTGCGGGTTCGCTTCGGACGTCAGCACCGTCGCGCCCAGCTGCTTCATGCGTTCCTGGAATTTGGGATCGGCCAGGCCAGCCTGCAGGCTCTTGACCAGCTTGTCGACGACGGGCTTGGGCGTGCCCTTCGGCACCCACATGCCATGCCAGATGCCCACTTCGAAGCCCTTGTAGCCGGATTCGTCCATGGTCGGCAGGTTCGGCAGCGTGGGGACGCGCTTCAGGCTGGTGACTGCGTAGGCCTTCACCTTGCCGCTGTCGATCTGCTGGGTGGTGTTGGTGGTCTGGTCGCAGAGCAGGTCCACCTGCTTGCCCAGCAGGTCGTTCATGGCGGGCGCCGTACCCTTGTAGGGGATGGTCAGCAGCTGTACGCCCAGCGCCTCGACCAGCATGGTGCCGCACAGATGGCTGGCGGCGCCGATGCCGGCGTTGGCCAGGGACACCTTGTCCTTGTTCTGTTTGACGTACTCGGCCAGTTCCTTGATGTTGTTGGGCGGGAAGTCCGAACGCGCGATGATGGTCATCGGCACGTCGACCACCAGGCCGATGGGCTCGAAGCTCTTGTAGGGGTCGTACCCCGGATTCTTGTACAGCGAGGGCGCCGTCGAGAAGCCGGCGTGCATCAGCAGGACGGAGTAGCCGTCAGGCTGGGCGCGCGCTACCTGGGTCGTGCCGATGGTGCCGCCGGCGCCGCCCTTGTTCTCGACCACGACCGTCTGGCCCAGGCTCGGCCGCATGGCTTCCGCGAGCGAACGCGCGACGTTGTCCGTCGGGCCGCCAGCGGCGAACGGCACCACCATGTTGATGGGGCGATCCGGATATTCGGCTTGGGCGGCGCCGGCTGCGAGCATGGCGCTGGCCGCGAGCAAGGCCGAAAGCGTGCGGGGGATGAGGGTCATGGAGTCTCCAATTGCAGGGTTTGCTGCGATTTGCTGTTGCGCGCTGACTTGTGGGTTTATTTGTCTGTCATCAGCGTGAAAGCAGTTTAGAAAACAATTGATACGACGTCACTTCGGGTATTTCCTGAATCCTGGGAAACCTTTGTGCTGGATCAAACCCGGACAAGGCATGCACCGTCAAAGTGCAATTCTTTGTTGCGTCGCACAAAAACTCCTTGACAAGGATTTTTCTCAGCCTAGAATGTCAATTGTGCAGTGCATCAAACGGGCCGGCGGTAGCTTGTAGTACCAGTTTCCGCGCACGTTTCTATAGTTCGTCGCAGACAACCATTCCTTATTTGCCGGACAGCCTCCGGCTACCCTGAAGGAGCATTCTATGAGCGCTATCCCGCAACAAGTCCTGGACCGTCAAAAGGCCAGCATCAACACCATCGTGGCCGCCCAGTCGGCCGTGTTCGCCGGCTTCGAAAAGCTGGTCGAGCTGAACCTGAAGGTCGTCAAGGCCACCCTGGACGAAGTCGCCCAGAAGTCGCAGCAAGCCGCTGAAGTCAAGGATCCGCAGGAAGCGGCCGCTTTCGCCTCGGGCCTGCTGCAGCCGGGCGCCGAAAAGGCCATGGCCTACACCAAGCACGTGTACGACATCGTTGCCGGCGTGCAGACCAGCCTGGTCAAGCTGACCGAGGAACAGATCGCCGAAGGCCAGCAGCAGCTGAGCGAAGCCGTCGACCAGTTCTCCAAGAACGCCCCGACCGGCTCCGAAAGCGCCGTTGCCCTGATCAAGTCCTCGCTGGCCACCGCGACCAGCGCCTACGATTCGATGACCAAGGCCGCCAAGCAGGCCGCCGAAGTCGCCGAGTCGAACCTGAATGCCGCCGCCAACGCGACCTTCAAGGCTGCCTCGGATGCCGCCGACGCCGCCACCAAGGTTGCCAGCCGCAGCCGCCGCAGCGCCTAAGTTTTTGGCGCGCAGTGCTGCGCAAACCGCAGTTATGTAGTACTGTTGAGTGACAGAGCAGAGCTGGAATTAGGGCCACCCACCGGGTGGCCCCTTTTTTTGCCTGCTTTTTTCGCTGTACGGCCGGCGGATGCCGGCCGCGTCCGGGCTCAGCGCGCCACGGCGCGCACGCACTCGCCTACCAGCGCCGGGCCGCGGTAGATCAGGCCGGTATAGAGCTGCACGGCGTCGGCGCCCGCATCCATCTTTTCGCGCGCCTGGCGGCCAGACATCACGCCGCCCACGCCGATGATCGCCAGGCTGCCGCCCAGCTTTTCCTTCAGGCGGCGGATGACGGCCAGAGACAGTTCATGCACCGGGGCGCCCGACAGGCCGCCCGCTTCCTCGGCATGCGGTTGGCCGGTGACGGCGTCGCGCGAGAGGGTGGTGTTGGTGGCGATGACGCCGTCGATGCCGTGGCGCGGCAGCGTTTCCGCGATGGAATCGATCTGTTCGTTTGTCAGGTCCGGAGCGATCTTCACCGCCATGGGCACGCGCCGCTGGTGCTGGTCTTCCAGCGCGCGGCGCTTGTCCGCCAGTTGCGCCAGCAGGGCCGACAGTTCGTCGCCGCCTTGCAGCGCGCGCAGGTTCTTGGTGTTGGGCGAGGAAATGTTCACCGTCACGTAGTCGGCATGCGGATACACGCCTTCCAGCCCGATCAGGTAGTCATCCGCGGCGCGCTCGATGGGCGTGTCCGCGTTCTTGCCGATGTTCAGCCCCAGAATGCCGCCTTGCTTGCGCCAGGTGCTGCGCTGCACATTGGCCAGGAAGGCTTCCAGGCCCTGGTTGTTGAAGCCCAGCCGGTTGATCAGCGCATTGGCGCGCGGCAGCCGGAACATGCGCGGCTTGGGGTTGCCGGGCTGCGCGCGCGGGGTCACGGTCCCCACCTCGATGAAGCCGAATCCCAGGTTGCCCAGTGCGTCGATATAGGCGCCGTTCTTGTCCAGGCCCGCGGCCAGCCCGATCGGGTTGGCCAGCTGCAAGCCCATCAGCGTGCTTGGCGCCTTCGGCTGCGCGTGCATGAGCTTGCGGGTGGCACCGCATTCATAGGCGCGTTGCAGGCCCGACAAGGTGACTTCGTGGGCGGTTTCCGCGTCCATGGCGAACAGCGCCGGGCGGGCCAGGGGATAGGCGTGGAAGAGGATAGACATGGGGCGGAATTGTAGAGCGAATTTTGCCGGCCCTGCGCCGCCCCTGGCGCTTCAAAGAAGGGGCGGATCAGGCGGGCGGCAACGCGGGCTGGTCGCCCCACACGCCGTCGACCAGGAACTGGGCTGGATGGAAGCTGGATTTGTAGGACATCTTGCGGCTGTCGGCGATCCAGTAGCCCAGGTACAGCCAGGGCAGGTTCAGCGTGCGGCATTGTTCGATCTGCCACAGGATGCTGTAGGTGCCCAGGCTGCCGGCAATGTCGGGATCGTAGAAGGTGTAGACGGACGACAGGCCGTCGTCCAGCACGTCGATAATGGACACCATGACCAGCTCGCCGGTCTCGTCGCGGAACTCGACCAGGCGGGTGTTGACACGGCTGGTGAGCAGGAATTGCGCATACTGCGTGCGGCTGTCCTCGTCCATGCCGCCGCCCGGATGGCGGCCCTGCTGGTAGCGCGTATAGAGCCGGTAGTGCTCGGGCGACCAGGCCAGCTCCGCCACGAATGACTGCAAACCCTGGTGATCGCGCCAGGCGCGGCGCTGGCTGCGATTGGGCGCGAAGCCCGCCGTATCCACGCGCACCGGGATACAGGCGTGGCAGTTGTCGCAATGGGGCCGGTAGGTGAACAGCCCGCTGCGCCGAAAACCTTGCTCCACCAGTTGCGAATACGTCCCTGCGTTGATCAGATGGCCGGGCGCGGCAACCTGCGACCGTGCCTGGCGACCCGGCAGATAGCTGCAAGGGTAGGGAGCGGTGGCGTAGAACTGCAGGGTGGAGAAAGGGAGTTCTTTGAGCTGGCTCATCGGAGGTCCCGCAATGCGGCAGCAGGCCCGCAAGGGGAGTGGCTACATATTAACGCCGAACCCCGGGCCCGATGCTGTGTCGGGATGCAAGCGGCCAGCGCTGTCCAGCGTGCCCCGCGCCCACGCGACGGCAGGTAGCGCAGTGGCGGTGCGCACATGCTGCAGGAAAGCGGCGCGCGGGATGGGGCGCGCGCCCAGGCTGGCCAGGTGGCGCGTCTGCTGCTGGCAGTCGATGCGTTGCACGCCTTGCGCGGCCAGATAGCGCACCAGATAGGCCAGCGCGATCTTCGAGGCGTTGGGCGCGCGGGTGAACATGGATTCACCGAAGAACATGCGGCCCAGGCTGATGCCGTAGAGGCCGCCGGCCAGTTCGCCGTCAATCCAGGTTTCGATGCTGTGCACGTAGCCGGCCTCGTGCCAGGCGCGATAGGCCTGCTGCATGGCTGCGGTGATCCAGGTGCCGGGCTGGCCGTCACGTGGCGCGGCGCATTGCGCCATCACTTCGGCGAAAGCGGTGTCCACGCGTACCTGCACGCGCGGCGCGGCGCCTTGCTCCTGGCTGGCGATCTGCCGCAACAGCTTGCGCAGCGAATGCGAGGGCGCGAAGTCCTTCACGGCGAGCACCATGCGCGGATCTGGGCTCCACCACAGGATGGGCTCGCCCTCGGAGTACCACGGGAATATGCCGTTGGAATACGCCTCGATCAGCCTGGCCGTGGATAAGTCCGCGCCCGCCGCGAGCAGGCCGTCGGGATCCGCAAGCGCAAACTCCGCGGGCGGAAAAGGGGTGTCGACGGCGAGCCAGGGCAGTTTCAACGGTGCGATTCTAGGGTGTAGTGATGGGGGGGATACACGCCCTGCTTGCGGTCGTCGAAGTAGTGGCGCAGCGTGGTCGCCACGGTGCGGAACGCCAGGTCGTCCCAGGGGATCTCGGACTCGTCGAAAAAACGGGCCTCCAGGCTTTCGGGGCCGGGGTCCAGCGCGTCCGACAGCGCATCGGCCAGGTAGAACACGTGCACCTGATCGATCTGCGGCAGGTCGATGATGGTGTAAAGCTCGCCCAGCTTGATGCGCGCGCCGGATTCTTCCAGTGTTTCGCGGGCGGCGCCCTGCGCCGTGCTCTCGCCCAGCTCCATGAAGCCGGCGGGCAGGGTCCAGGTGTTGTAGCGCGGCTCGATCGCGCGCCGGCATAGTAGGACGCGGTTCTCCCAGACCGGCACCGTGCCGACCACCAGCCTTGGATTCTGGTAGTGGATCGCACCGCAGTGATCGCAGATGTCGCGTTCGCGGTTGTCGCCTTCGGGAACCCGGCGGCTGATGGGCGAGCCGCATTGGCTGCAGAAATGCGAACGGCGCGGCGCGGGGAAGTATTCGAGGGGCGATTTTGCGGTCATGGGTACGATTCTAACGGCTGCGGCGGGGGCTGGCGCGCCGGCCCGGAACGGCTGGGGAGGAGGCGCCGAAGCGGCCTTCCAGATGCTCCACGAAGGATCGTACCTTGGGCGACAGGAAGCGCCGGTGGGGGTAGACGGCGTACATGGAGATGGGGGTATGGGCGTAGTCGGTCAGCAGCGGAATCAGGCGCCCGGCGCGGACGTCGTCGCCCACCAGGAAATCGGGCTGCAAGATGACGCCGTGCCCGGCCAGGGCCGCGGTCCGCAGCACATCGCCGTTATTGGCCCGCAGGGCCGCGTTCACGCGCACCAGATGGGTCACGCCGTCTTTCTCGAAATGCCATTCGTTGCCGGTGCTGGCATAGGCGTAATGCAGGCAGCGGTGCTGCTTCAGTTCCTCGGGCGTCTGCGGCGTGCCATGGCGTTGCAGGTAGTCGGGCGCGGCGCAGACCAGCAACTGCTGCGGCGCCAGCGGCCGCGCGACCAGCGAGGAATCCTGCAGCGGCCCGATGCGCACCGCCACGTCGTAGCCGTCCTCCACCAGGTCCACCACGCGGTCGTTCAGGTCCAGGTCGATGATCACGTCGGGGTAGCGCTGCAGGTACTCGGCTATGGCAGGCCCCAGGTGCAGGATGCCGAACGACACCGGCGCGCTCACCCGCAGCCGGCCGCTGGGCCGTTGGCCCTCGGCCTGCAGCGACAGCTCCAGGTCCGCCACCTCGGCCAGGATGGGCCGCACGCGTTCATAGAAGGCGCGTCCGGCGTCGGTCATGCTCAGCTTGCGCGTGGTGCGGTTCAGGAGGCGCACGCCGTACTTCTGTTCCAGATAGGCGATCTGGCGCGTGACCACGGAACGGGCCTGGCCCATCTTGTCGGCCGCGGCCGCGAATGAGCCCAGTTCCACGACCTTGGCATAGGTCTGCATGGCGGTGTGCGTGTCCAAGATTGTTTCCTATCGGGGAACAATAATTTGCAATTCTGCATGTTTATCTTTGTTTTTGGAATCGCAAGAATAGCGCTCATCAAGAATCTTCCCATCCTGGGCGATTCCCCTACCGCTCTAGGAGAGTGCAATGGTTGATACCCGTACCGCGCCCTATGCCGCGCTGCTGCTGCGCGTGGCGCTCGGAGTCATGTTCCTGGCCCATGGCCTGACCAAGCTGCTGGTGTTCACGCTGCCCGGCACCGCGCAGTTCTTTGCCAAGATCGGCTTCGCCGGCTGGCTGGCATACCCGGTGACGTTTTTCGAGGTCGGCGCCGGCGTGCTGTTGATCCTGGGCGTCGTGCCGCGTTGGGTCGCCGTCATTGCCGTGGTGCAGTTGTTCGTGGCGTCGACGGTGCATTTTCCCAACGGCTGGGGCTTTGGCAATGCGGGCGGAGGCTGGGAATATCCGATCTTCCTGACCGTGGCTGCGGCCGTACTGGCGTTGCTGGGCGACGGCAAGTACGCGCTGGTCAAGAGCGGCCGCGGCTGATCGCTGCGCGCACCAGACTGTCTACCGCCACGGACGTGGCCGACAGGACGGCCGGACCATAGAATGGCCCGGCCGTTTTTCCATTCCGGAGTTCTCCATGTTCTTCTCCAAGCCGTATTTCAAGCGCGCCGCTGCCGCAGCCATGCTGGCCCTGGCGTTGTCTCCCGCCGCCCATGCGTCCGCCGAGCAGGAAGCCGCCAACAAGGCGGCCGTGCTGGCCTTCTACGAAAAGGGCCTGAACCAGAAGGACGCGGATGCCGCCTTGAAGTACGTCGGCGACCGCTATGTGCAGCACAATCCGAATGCGGCGGACGGCCCCGAAGGCTTCCGCAAGTTCATCGCCTTCCTGCGCGACAAGTTTCCGCAGTCACGCAGCGAGATCAAGCGAGTCTTCACCGATGGCGACTACGTGATCCTGCACGTGCATGCGGTGCGCCAGCCCGGCGATCGTGGCAGCGCCATCATCGATATTTTCCGCCTGGAGCAGGGCAAGATCGTGGAACATTGGGACGCGGTGCAGCCCGTTCCCGAGCAGTCCGCCAATTCCAACGGCATGTTCTGAACGCGCCGTTCAGGCGCGGGGATTCGCTTCGAAGCCCAATTCCCGCGCCACATCCTTTTGCGCTATCAGCGCCAGCGGCGCGGCCGCATAGGTTCCGGGCAGGACGGCCTGGACTGCGCCACCGGGCGCAAGATCCGCCAGCGCATCCAGCAGCGGGGCGCCGTCCGCCGTGGCCATCTTCTCCAACAGCGGCTGCAGATCGCGGTCCAGCACGATGCCGGCGCCCAGGGGCGTCATCGCATACAGCTGTCCCGCGTCGTCCAGCTTCCACGTATCGACCGAATCGACCGCGACGTTCGTGTGCGTGAGCAGTCGGCGGCTGTCGTCGCTCAGCCGCAGCACATAGGGCGCGGCGTCCAGCCGCAGGAACACGCGCTGCGGACCATTCTGGAAGAACCAGCAGCCCGCTTCATCGTGTTCGTAATTGCGGTTGATGAATTCCAGGATCTGCGTATTGGTGATGGACTCGCCCGGACCGCCTTCGGCTGATTGCCCTTGCGGATGCAGGCGCCAGCGGCCGCGCGCGTCCAGCGACAGCCAGCCGTATACCGCTGGCACGTCGGGCCAGCGGGCTAGCGCGTCCTTCACCGATTGATCCATGTTCAGGGGCGGATGATGATGGGGGGCGGGTTGATGACAATGGCGGGCGCCGGCATCACGGCCACCGGCTGCGGCACCTGCACATAGCCGTGGCGGTAGTCGTCCCGGCATTTGCGCTTTTACTGGTAGTCGCCATTGCGCTTCCATTTACGCTCGACCTTACAGGCGCCGTCCCAATACTGCTCTTTATACTCGCGCCCGTGGCGATGGCGGTGCTTGTCCGAATCGGCCTGCGCCGCAAGCGGGGCGAGCGTGAGCAATGCCGCCGTGGACAGCGTCAACAACGCGGAGGAGGGGCGGGCTCGAGAGTTCGGAATGGTACGCATAGGGTCCGTCATCAGTTGCAAACGGCGTCACCATAGCAATCATTTGATTGACGGCGCGTAGGGATGCGTAACCAGATGCTGGCAGAAAGCCGCAATCGTACCTGAGCCGCGGTTTACTGCGGCGCGGCAGGGCGCCGCTGCGAGCGTCTTTCGCGCCTTATGAATCCCAAGAGCGCTTCGGCAGCGGGTGAAAGGCTGCTGCCGCGGCGTTGCATCAGCACGAATGCCCGCGACACAGCGGGGCGCACCAAGGGCACCGCCGCCAGCATCGGATAGGCCCCAGGTTGCAGGGCGAGATCGGGAACGATGGCCACGCCCACTCCCGCCGCCACCATGCCCACCGCGGTCGTGCTTCTCTGGACCTCGAAGCGGGCCTGCAAGGCGATGCCCGCGGGCAGTTGATCATCAAGCAGGGGGCGGTTGCTGCTGCCCGCGCCAGGCAGGATCAGCGCTTCGTTCTCCAGCTCGGACCAGGGAACCGCCTTGCGCCGGGCCAGGCGGTGTTCATTTCCGCAAACCAGCACGAAACGGTCGTGCAGGAGTTCCTCGTATTCGATTTCGGGTACGAGTCTGTCCGCGATCCCTATGCCGAACTCGGCGGCGCGGTGCAGCACGGCCTGCTGCACGGCAGCGGAAGAGTGATCCAGCACGCTGACCCGGTTGTCCGGAAATGCCGAGGCATAGGCTTGCAGCACGCGTGGCAGAAAGCGGACGCCCACCGTCGGCACGCAGGCCATGGTCACGTTACCCGCGAGCGCCTGCCGTTGTTCCCGGATCTGCTGCAGAGCGCTTTCCAGTTCACCCAGCAGGCGCCGCGCCTGCGGCAGGAAGCTGCGGCCCACGGTGCTCAGCGAGAGCGTGCGGGTGGTGCGATCGACCAGGCGTACGCCCAGGTGGATTTCCAGGTTCCGGATGCGGCGGCTCAGCGCCGCCTGCGAGAGGAACAGCGACTCGGCGGCCTTGCCGAAACTTTCCCGTTCAGCCAATGCCACAAATGCTTGAACACCCAGGACGTCCAGTTTCATAGATTTTTTGCATCAATGAACGAAATCATTTCATTTTACGAGGGGCCCCGGGCAGCGTAAAAATTGAGCACTCACTCTCACCCAGCGGGGTACCGCAAATGAAGATCGCTATTCTGGACGACTGGTTCGACACTCTCCGTCGCCTTCCTTGCTATGCCCTCTTGCGAGATCACGAGGTCACCGTCTGGACGGATCACGCCGAAGATACCGATGTGCTCGCGCAGCGCCTCGCCGATACGGAAGCGTTGGTCTTGATCCGCGAGCGCACCACCATACGCCGCGAGTTGATCGAAAAGTTGCCCAAGCTGCGCCTGATTAGCCAGCGCAGCGTCTATCCGCATATCGACGTCGCCGCATGCAGCGACCATGGCGTCCTCGTTTGCTCGGACCTGCACGCCGATACGCCCTCTTATGCCGCGGCGGAGCTGACCTGGGCGCTGGTGCTGGCCGCCATGCGCCAATTGCCGCAGCAGGTGGAGTCCATGAGCCAGGGGCGTTGGCAGTGTGGGGTGGGCCACACCGTGCGGGGCAAGACCATGGGCATCTTTGGCTATGGGCGCATCGGTCGAGTGGTTGCGGGCTACGCGCGGGCGTTCGGCATGCGGGTGCTGGTCTGGGCGCGGCCCGAGTCGCTGCAGCGCGCACGCGAGGACGGGCACGAAGTCGCGGCCTCCAAGCAGGAGTTCTTCGCGTCCTGTGACGTGCTGTCGCTGCATATGCGCCTGGTAGCCGCCACCAAGGGCATCGTCAACGCGGCGGACCTCGCGGCCATGAAAGAAGGATCGTTGTTCGTGAACACCAGCCGTGCCGGACTTGTCGAACCTGGCGCATTGGAGCGGGCGCTGCGGGCAGGCCGTCCGGGTATGGCGGCGCTGGATGTCTTCGAGCAGGAGCCATTGACCGATACCGCGAATCCGTTACTGCAGATGCCCAATGTCCTGTGCACGCCTCACATCGGATACGTGACCTATGAGGAATGGGATCTGCAATTCAAGGACGTGTTCAACCAGATTCTTGCCTTTGCGGCAGGCCAGCCCGTGAACATGGTGAATCCGCAGGTGGCGTCGTCATGAACCTGTCCTTGGAACGCCTGGCGAAGCAGCTGGATCTGGCTGCCGCGAACCAGCAACGCCTGCGACTGGCTTTCGGCCTCGCCTGTGCGCAGCGGGTCGAGTATCTGCTCGAAGAACAGGAGGTCGTGGATTGCCTGGCGAGCCTGGGCCGTTATCTGGACGGCGCGATCGACCACGAACAGCTGGAGCAGATTTCCAGGCGGGCTGCGCGCCTGGCGAACCAGCACCAGGGATCGAAATCGTTGGACGGCTGCGGCCATGCCGCGGTGTCCGCGACCTATGCGGTTGCCAGCGCCCTGGCCGGCAAGGCGCTGCGCGCAGCCGAATACGCGGCTTACGCGGCGGTTTACGGACAGGGTGGTTACGGCGCCGTGTCTGATCCCGAAGCGTTCGGGGTGGAGTTCGCCTGGCAGACGAAATGTCTGGAGTCCTTGGCTGCCGGTAGGGTTGAATAGTCCGTATCGATGCTGTGGAACGGCGCCTTGTCGTGCGGAGCCCGGCATCTCGGAAAACAAAAAACCCGCAGATTTTCATCTGCGGGTTTCGGAAAATCGCTGGAGGCGCAAGCCGGAATCGAACCGACGTACACGGATTTGCAATCCGCTGCATAACCACTCTGCCATTGCGCCAGCACTTGCAAGAAAAAAGGAAGCGCGGTGTTGGCCGTTGCTTCCTTTTTGTATTTGGAGCGGGAGACGAGTCTCGAACTCGCGACCTCAACCTTGGCAAGGTTGCGCTCTACCAACTGAGCTACTCCCGCGGGGGTACTGCACTTTGGTGTGTTTTCTGATTTGGTTTTCAGAAAGGCCGTGTCCACCAAAGACAGCGATTATACACAGAATTTCGGGCTTGTGTAGCCTGGCGGGGCGGGGAAGTGAAAAATCCCCGCTCGCCGGGCCAAACAGTGTCCTCAGGGCGTATCGCTCGATGCCGGCGTCGTGACGGCCGCGGCTTCGGGGGCGGCTTCAGGCGCGGGGGCGTCAGCCGGGGCGTCAGCGGATGCGGCAGCCGGCGCGGCGGCCTTTTTCGCGGGACGAGCCTTGCCGGCCGGCCGGCGCGAAGCCTGGCGGCGCGCGTACGCGGCTTGTTCCGCCGTTACCGTGCCTGCGGGCTGGCCTTGCAGGTCGACGCGAGTGGCGTCCGCGACCATGCTGCTCCAGTAGCGGCTGCCCTTGCACCAGGTGGCGATGGCTTGTTTGAGCTGTTCTTCCGTCATGCCCAGCTTCTCGAGATGCTGGGCCGCGTCGGCCAGGATGCCTTGCTTGAGCGGCAGCTTGGGCGCGGGATTCTTGGGGAAAGCCTGCGGAAAGTGCTTTTGCAGGCGCCAGATGGCCTCGACCGCGGGGTCGACGGGCTCGCGTTTTTGCTGCGCGCGGGCGGCAGCCTTCGCTTGACCCGACTCGCGCTTTTGCTGCGGCCGCGCCGTAGGCTTCGCTTGATCAGGCTCCCGCTTCTTTGTCCGGCCTGCCGCCTTCGGTTGGACCGGCACCGCCTTTTGAGCCTGTGCCCGCAGCTGCTCGCGCAGGTCGGCAAGTTTTTCAAAACCCATTGTTATTTCCAAGACCTCAGATTTGTTCAGGCTGAAGGTTACCGCATGTGCGCGAATGCAGCACAGCCTGGGCGTTACGCGTGTGGCGCCGACGCCATGGCCGCAGGCGTCGGCGGATGCCGGTTTGCCGGCGGATCAGCGTTTGGAAGACGGGCAGGCGGGCTGGCCGGGCACCTGTATGTTTCCCTCGGTTTGCGGCGGGCCGGACCAGGCTGAGTCCGATCGGCGCGACGTCGATGATCTTGCGGTTCAGCGCGAGGCTGTCGATGAGCGCTGTCTGATGCCGTATCGCGGGCGAAACCAGCGTTTCCCTGATGTGGCGTACGCCCAGCTGGCGCCTTGGAAGCTGAAGGAGTCGCGGGCCAACCTTGCCGAGATCGAGCCGGTTGCGGAAGGAGAGGGGCCGCCGTGCAAGGCGACCCGGCTGTCATTGTCGTAAAGCGCATAGCTTGCGCCGTCGCTGGCGTGTTCCGCTGTGATGACGGAGGCGATGTCGTCGACTTCGAGTCCTACCCAGGTCTGCTCGTTGCCAGCCCCTTCGAGCGGCGTATACAGAAACAGATAATCGGTGGCGTCCGCTGTGGTGTCCGCCTAGCCGCGTGTCGTCCACCGCCAGGCGCGTCGAGCCGGGGCCTGCCAGCGTCGTGTAGACGATGCGCGCGTTGGCGGCGGCTACGTCCGCCCGGTTGCGGCGGGTAAGAATCAGCGCCCAATCGTAGGAGTCCGCCCCGTTCATCAGCGGGATGACGTTGACCTGTCCGGTCTGGCCGAAGGTCCTGGGCGTGTGCTGGGCTGGCATGCGGTCGGTGTTGCGCACTGACGAGGAGGCCACTGCCCGGAGCAGCGTTTCGCGCTGATCGAAGAATATCTGCGCGCGGTCAGCGGCGGCATTCATGCGGCGGCGGTAGCTGGAGACCTCGTCACTGAACGACCAGTACATCGACAGCATCGTGCCGATGAGTATGCATGCCTGCAGTGCCATGGCGAGCAGATGCAGCAGGATCATCGGCAATCTGGCGGTTGCCGGCGTGTATCCGTCGGGGAGGCTGGGGGCGGCCATCATGCCAGCGATGGTATGGGCCGGGCCGGGCTTCACGGATAAGAAAATTCTGGAAGCGCGATGGCGCCGGAGGCCTCGTTCCCATACGGCTATGTCAATTTGTTTCCCGATTGCCTCGGAAATCGGGAAATAGTGCGCCAGTTGTGTCGGCGTGGATGGTATCCGACAAGAAAATTTAAATAAATCGGATATTGGTCATTTTATTTATTTTCTACGTGCGGATGGTATCCATATTCAAATTCTGCGATTTTGGATGGTATCCAAGATACTGAATTAATTAATAAAGATGGTATCTATTCATTAATTTTAGATATTGAAAAAAAAGGGGTATAAATTGCCTCCTTTTTTCGCGAAAACTTGTTTCGGCCATTAGGTTTACCCGGTTACTTAATAATACTTTTATAGCGATCCGGTAATGCCTTGGATATCAGATTTATTAATCGACATATGGAGGATTTACGTTGATACACGACACGAAGAAATGGCTGACGGCGACGCTCGCGCTGAGCGCGTCCTACTGCGGTGGCGTTACGGCTGCGGACCTGACGGTTACGTCGGGCAATACGCAGGTGTTCGACGGCTCGGCCAATTTCCCCGGCGGGGTGGATGTCAACGGCGGCACGCTGGTGATCGGCGGCAATGGCGGCGGCTCGGGCGTTACGTTGGGCGGTAACGTCAATGCGAACTCGAACGGCACCGTCGCGGGCTTTGGCTCGATCAATGGCGACCTCAACGTGTCCGGCGCGCGCGTGGCGCCCGGCTATGAAGTCGGCACGCCCACTGGCGTCTCCAACGGCAATCTGGTCGTCAACGGCAACCTGTCGATGAACAATGCCGTGTTCAATTTCGAGACCGGCTACGCGGGGCTGCCGATTACGCAACCCGGCACCGGCGACAACATTACCGTGCGCGGCGATGCCGCCATCAACAACACCACGCTGAACGTCACGGTCAACACCCTGGGCGTCAATGCCGGCTACTACCGGATCCTGTCCTACGGCGGCAATCTGAGCGGCAACGGCCTGACGCTGGGTTCGGTCTCGGGTGATTCCGCCCCTGCCGCGACCATCCAGAACCTGACTGGCGACAAGCAGATCAACCTCATCCTGGGGCCGAGCACGACCAATCTGTGGAACGGCAACGGCGCGGCATCTGCAACCCGCTCGGGCGGCGGCAACGGCACCTGGAGCGCGGCCAGCACCAACTGGAACAGCCCGAGCAATGCCACGGGCGCTCTGCCCGACGGCGGCTATGCGATTTTCACGGGCGCAGCCGGCACGGTGACCGTGGACGGCAGCGCCGGGCCGGTGCGCGTGTCGGGCATCCAGTTCGCCACCGACCGCTATCGCCTGCAAGGCGCTCCCATCACCCTGGTCGGCAGCGGTGGCAACCCGCCCGCGATCGTGGTCGGTGACGGCACCTATGCTTCGGGCCAATTCGTCGACACCATCGACAACCCGCTGCAAGGCACGCAGGGCTTCGTCAAGACCGGCCCGGGATCGGTGATCCTGACCGCGGACAGCAGCGGCCTCACGGGCCCCATCCTGATCGCCGACGGCGCCCTGGAAATCGACGGCAAGCTGAACGGCCCGATGGACATCGGCCGCGAAGTCGTGCTGGCGGGCGTGGGCCAGGTAGGCACCACCAACCTCTATCCCACCGCGGTCATTTCTCCGGGCAATGACGGCACGCCCATGGGCACGCTCACCGTCAACGGCAACCTGACCTTTGGCCAGAACACCATCTACCGCGTGCATGCCGACCCGGCCAGCAGCCTCAGCGACCGCATCCACGTCACCGGCGTCGCCTACCTCGACGGCACCGTGGCGCATGTGGGGCCAGACGGCAACTACGCGCCGCGCACGACCTACAACATCCTGACGGCCGATGGAGGCATCCAGGGCCAGTTCACCGGCGCTTCGAGCGGATACGCGTTCCTGACGCCCACGCTCAGCTACGACCCGAAGAATGCGTACATGACCCTGACGCGCAACGACGTGCCGATCGGCAGCATCGGCGGCTCGGGCAACGAGAGCAACGTGGGTGGCGCGCTGGACCAGGAAGAGCCGCCCGCGACGGGCAACGGTTCGTCCTCGAACGGCAACGGCTCGACGTCGACGGGCAATGGCTCGTCTTCTGCCGGCAATGGTTCGACGTCGACGGGCAACGGTTCGTCTTCGGCTGGCAACGGTTCGACGTCGACGGGGAATGGTTCGTCTTCGACCGGCAACGGCTCGACATCGACCGGCAACGGTTCGTCCACAGCCGGCAACGAAACGCCCCCCGCCGGTAGCGGGTCCTCCCTGGTCGACAGCGGCGTCGCCGCGGGCAAGAACACCGGCGCCAGCCAGGTGGCGGCGGCCGTGCTCGCCATGACGCCGAACGAAGCGCGTTCGGCCCTGAAGATGCTGTCGGGCGAAGCCTACGCCAGCACCGCCAGCGTGCTGCTGAGCCAGGGCGACACCGTGCGCACGCTGCCGCTGTCGCATCTGCGCGGCAATCTCGACGCGCCGGTGCTTGCCGGACGGCCCACGGCCCAACTGGGCGCGCCGTCGTCCGACGCCATGCCGCAAAGCGGCGCCTCGCCGGTTTGGGCGCAAGCGTTCGGCAACTGGAGCAAGTTCGGCAGCGACGGCAACGCGTCCAGCGTGAGCCAATCGTCGGGCGGCCTCTTCGTCGGCGGCGATGGCGCGGTCGGCGGCGGCTGGCGCCTGGGCGCTGCGGTCGGCTACATCGGCAGCCACAACTCGATCGACGACGCGTCCTCGCGTACCAATGTGGACAGCTACACGGCCACCTTGTTCGGCGGACGGAACTTCCAGGCCGGCCCTGGTCACGTCCGGTTCATGGCCGGCGCGGCCTACACCTGGCATGACATCGACGCAAAGCGCGACGTGGCAGCCGGCAGCCTGAACCAGCGCCTCGAGTCGTCCTACCACGCCTCGTCGACGCAGGTGTTCACCGAACTCGGCTACAACCTGCCGCTGGGCGATGCCTACACCATCGAACCCTTCGCCGGGCTGGCATGGAACCAACTGCGCACGCGCGGCTTCGAGGAATCGGGCGGCACGGCGGCCCTGCACGGGTCCAGCAATTCCGATGACGTGACCAGCACCACGCTGGGACTGCGCGGCGGCTGGGAGTTCGGCTCTGACCGCACGCCGGGCCGTCTGACCGCGTCGCTGGGCTGGCGCCATGCCATGGGCGATGTCAAGCCCAAGCAACAGCTGGCCTTCGAAGGCGGCAGCACGTTCTCGGTGACGGGCGTGCCGATCGCCCGCGACGCCGCGGTGTTGGGCCTGGGCGCAGAAATGGCGATCACGCGCAACACGACGGCCGGCATTGCGTATGACGCGCAGTTCGGCGGCGGCAACCGCCAGCAATCGGGCGTACTCAAGCTGGCTGTGCGCTTCTGATTGGACGCCGCACAGGCACAACAGGCATCGCGATTGCGGCGCCCGTTGTGCCTGTGCGGGTTGGAATCCAGGCCAAATGAAAAGGGGCGAATCGAAAGATTCGCCCCTTTTTCCAGGACTTGCTCAAGAATGCGCGCTGAGCGAGGCCAGGGCGGACGAGACGCAGTTGGTCCTAGCGCTTATCGGCCCCTTGCCATCGCAGATAAGCCGAGCGGGTAACAGCAGACACTGAATCGAGGACTTTCCGGTGATCGACCTGATGCCGCAGCATCAGCCGTGCATCGGCCACGGCGCGGGATTTGCAGAACCAATGGCAACTGTGCTGCAGCAGATACAGCTCTGCCGAGAGGTGGTACGCGCGTTCTCTTGCATCCCAGTGGCTCTCGTTGTCCACGACATGGCGCAAGCCGGATGCATGGATGTACAGCAGTTCACGAAAATCCCGTGTCCTTGCAGGAAGAAAGCGCTCGATGTATGGCACGCAGAACGAGAGCGTGCTCACACGGGTAGCCTGCGGACTTTCCTTTTGCATGGCGTCGGCCAGCGACCGTACTTGTGCCGCCACGGCGCGTTCGGTCTGAGCGAAGGTTTCCAGCACCTGTAGCTGGCGTGTTTCGGCGTCTTCGCGGATGGCGCGTGTGTAGCCTTGCGTCAGGGTTTCCATGTGGCGCTCAAGCTGCAAACCGCCCAGATGACGGCCCAGCAGCGCGATGCGGGCGCGCTGGTAGCGCACGCGCAGCACCTGCCATGCAGCGACAAGCACCAGCAGGATCAATGCGGTATCCATTGCCCGTGTTCCTTCATTTTTCAAGCGGCGCAAACCGCAATGAAAAAAGGGCCCGTAGGCCCTTTCTCAAGGATTTTCAGAATTCCGAGAAGGAAGCTGGAAATCAAAATTTGGAGCGGGAGACGAGTCTCGAACTCGCGACCTCAACCTTGGCAAGGTTGCGCTCTACCAACTGAGCTACTCCCGCAATTTCTTGTCTGGAGCCAGCCCCAACTGGGCGGTTCCTGACAAGCGAGGCGGAAGTATACCCAATTTTTCCAAAGATGCACGCTGGCCGCGGAATGCCGCGATGCGGGCCCTCGAAGCGGCGCGCTGACGCTGCTTCGGCGCCCCGGTGGTCGCCATTGATTGAACATGCGGCGGCGCGGCATGCGCCGGATCGCCAGTCCGGCGCTATGAAAACTGGCAAATTATCTTCAAAAAATATCAACCAAATCCATATTGCTTCACTCATACGCGAGATTCAGAATTCTGTTCATGGGCGCAGCCTGTCGCCCGAGGGCGGAAAATGGATACCAAGAACTCCACGAATCAGAGACAACTCACGGTCCGCATTTCCCGGGGAACCGAGGACGGGGCCTACTCCACGTACTCGGTCCCCTGGCGCGAAAACCAGACGGTCCTGGATGTGGTGACCGAAGTCCAGCGCACGCAGGAGCCCAGCCTCTCGTATCGCTACGCCTGTCGCGTCGGCGTGTGCGGGTCCTGTGCCATGACGGTCAATGGCAAGCCGCGCTGGACCTGTCGCACGCATGTGAGCCGCGTCGAGGAAGGCGGCGTGATCGTGATCGAGCCAATGCGCAATATGCCGCGGATCAAGGATCTCGTCGTCGATATGAGCGAGTTCTTCCAGAAGTGGGCGCGCGCCGGGAACACCTTCGTCGGCACAGCCACACGCAACGATCCGCCGGCGTTGGTGTCGCCGCAGAGCAAGAAGCGCAAGCAGGCCGACGCGGCCATCGAATGCATCAATTGCGGCGTGTGCTACGCGGCCTGTGACGTGGTGTCCTGGGACAAGGACTATCTTGGCCCGGCCGCCCTGAACCGCGCATGGACGCTGTACAACGACGAACGACACGCCGACCCCAAGGACGTGCTGCGCAAGGCCACCTCCGGCAGCGGCTGCAATTCCTGCCACTCCCAGGGCAGCTGCATGAAGCACTGTCCGGTAAGCCTCAGCCCCACCGGCAGCATTGCCGGATTGAAGCGCAGCGCCATCTTCAGCCTGCTCAAGGGAGGCTGACATGGAAGCTCGTCTTTTCGCGCTCCAGCGTCTGACGGCGATGGTGATGGCGCCCTTTGTCCTGGTACATGTGGGCCTGGTCATCTATGCCGTGCGCGGCGGCCTGACCGCGGGCGAGATCCTCTCGCGTACCGAGGGCAACTGGTTCTGGATAGTCTTCTACGGCCTGTTCGTCGTGAGCGTCTCGGTCCACGTGCCGATCGGCGTGCGCAACATCCTGATCGAGTGGCTGCAGTTGGGCCGCGGCGCGGCGTCCGCGGTCGGACTGGCGTTCGGCCTGGGACTGCTCATCCTGGGCGTTCGCGCCGTCGCGGCGGTGGGAGGCCTGATGCCATGAGATCCGCGCGCAACCATCAGGCGTACTGGGCTTTCCTGGGGCATCGCATTTCCGGCCTGGCGCTGGCCCTGTTCCTGCCGGCGCATTTCTATGTGCTGGCGATGGCGCTGGACGAAGCGCGGCTGGACGGATTCCTGAAGCTCGCCGACATGCCGGCGATGAAGGTCGGCGAGTGGGGGCTGGTGCTGCTGCTGACCCTGCACATGTTCTTCGGGCTGCGCCTGCTCGCACTGGAGCTGCTGCCTTGGCGTTCGCCGCGGGACGCGCGCGTCGCGTGGATCGGCTGGGGCTTTGCGGTCTCCATGGCGACGGGCCTGGTTTTCATCGCGGGAGTGATCTGAGATGCGGATCGAGAACATCAAGACGGACATCCTTGTGCTGGGCACCGGCGGCGCGGGCCTGTTCGCGGCGCTGCACGCCAAGAAGGCGAATCCGTCGCTGCGCGTGACGGTGACGGTGAAGGGCCTGTTGGGCAAGTGCGGCTGTACCCGCATGGTCCAGGGCGGCTACAACGTCGCGTTGGCCGCCGGCGACTCGGTGGAACGCCATTTCATGGACACCATCGAGGGCGGCAAATGGCTGCCGCGCCAGGACCTGGCGTGGCGGCTGGTCGAAGGCGCCGTCGAGCGCGTGCGCGAACTGGAAAACGAGATCGGCTGCTTCTTCGACCGCAATCCCGACGGCACCCTGCATTCCAAGGCGTTTGCTGGCCAGAGCTTCGACCGCACTGTGCACAAGGCAGACCTGACGGGCATCGAGATCATCAACCGGCTCATGGAGCAGGTGCGGGCGCTGGACGTCGATGAACTGGAAGAGCATCGCGCCATCGAACTGATTCCCGCCGCCGACGGCTCTGGTATTTCCGGCGTGCTGTTCATCGACATGCGGACAGGCCTTTACCGCTACATCCAGGCCAAGGCCGTGCTGCTGGCAACGGGGGCGGGGCCGACCATGTACCGCTACCACACGCCTTCGGGCGACAAGACCTGCGACGGCCTGGCCATGGCGCTGCGCTACGGCTTGAAGCTGCGCGACATGGAGATGGTGCAGTTCCATCCCACCGGCCTGCTGGGCGGGCCGGACACGCGCATGACCGGCACGGTGCTGGAGGAGGGCCTGCGCGGAGCGGGCGGCTACCTGCTCAATGGCGACGGCGAGCGCTTCATGGCCAATTACGACAAGCGCGGCGAACGCGCCACGCGCGACGTGGTCAGCCGCGGCATCTACGCCGAAATGCGCGCAGGACGCACGGGGCCGATGGGCGGGGTCTACATCCAGATGAGCCATCTGGGCCCGGACAAGGTGGCCAAGACTTTTCCCGGCATGGTCAACCGATGCAAGGACTGCGGCTTCGATCTGGCGGGCGGCAAGGTGGAGGTGGTGCCGACGGCGCACTACCTGATGGGTGGGGTCGAATTCAATGTGGACGGTTCAACCGCGTCGCCGGGCCTGTATGCGGCCGGCGAGGATTGCGGCGGCGTGCACGGCGCCAACCGCCTGGGTGGCAACGGCGTCGCCAATTCCACGGTGTTCGGCGGCATCGCGGGCGATGCGATGGCGGCCTACGTTGCGAAGTCCGGCCAGTGGCGCGACCCCGACCAGGGCGTCATCGCGCGCGGCATCGAACGCGCCGAGTTCCCGTTTTCCCGGCCCGCGGGCCGCATCCACGAGCTGCGCGACGCGCTCTCGCAAACCATGTGGGACGACGTAGGCGTGCTGCGCCGCCAAGAGGCCATGGCGCATGGCCTGGATGCCATTGCCGGCCACCGCGCCGCCTTGCGCGATATCGGCGTGGCGGACGGCGACCGCCGCTACAACCTGACCTGGCACGACTGGCTCAACCTGGAAAGCCTGGTCGACATTTCCAAGGTCATCACGGTCTCGGCGCTGGCGCGAGAGAACAGCCGCGGCGCGCACTACCGCGAAGATTTTCCCGAAGCTGGCGACCTGCTCACCAGCTGCTACACGCGCGTGAGCGCGCAGGACGGCGAGGTGGCGCTGGAGATGGTTCCGGTTTCCTTCGACATCGTAAAACCCGGCGAATCGCTCATCGAGGGCGAGGCGGGCATTCCCCAGAGCTGAGGCACTCCAACCATGAGCATTCCTGTCCAGAAAGTTGAAGAGGCGGCGCTGGAGATCATGCGCCGCGCGGCCATCGAGATTCCGGCCGACTACAAGCGCGGCATCCAGGAGCTGCAGAAGAAGGAAACCGGCAAGCTGCCGCGTTTTGTCATCCACGCCATGGTGGACAACTGGGAAGCCGCCGATCAGGACCGGCGCCCAATGTGCGCCGACACCGGCCTGCCGCGCTACTACGTCAAGGTGGGCAACAACGCCTCGGTCGACAGCGGCTTCGTCGCCGTGGAACGCGCGCTGCGCCACGCCACGGCCGAGGCCACGGTCAGCGTGCCGCTGCGGCCCAACCGCGTGCATCCGCTCTGGCGTACCGACCATAACAACAACGTCGGCATCAATGCGCCAGAGGTCGAATGGTCCTTCGAGCCGGACTGCGACTGGATAGACATCACCACCGTGCACAAGGGTGGGTTGTTCGGCACCGACTACCGCATGCTGTTTCCAGGCGACGGCATAGACGGCATCAAACGCTTCGTGCTGGACACGCTGATCGCCTTCGGCAAGCGCGGGCTGGCCTGTCAGCCGGCCATCGTCGGCATCGGGCTGGGCGGCTCCAAGGACACCTGCATGCAGCTGGGCAAGCAGGCCGCCTGTCTGCGCACGGTCGGGGACCGTAATCCGGACCCCAAGGTGGCGGAGCTTGAATTGGAGCTGATGCAGCTGGGCAATTCCATCGGCATGGGCGCCATGGGTTTCGTCGGCTCCGGCATGGTGGTGGACTGCCATATCGAGTGCGGCTACACCCACACCGGGGGCATGCCCATCAGCCTGCACACTTTCTGCCTGTCTTCGCGCCGCGCCACTGCGCGGATCCATGCCAACGGGGAGATCGAGTACCGCACCGATCCCCAATGGTTCACGCCCTACATGCGCCGGGAGACGGTCGAATGGTAAGCAATGACGACGACATCAAGGTCTTTCATCTGGACCTGCCCGCCAGGCGCGAAGACATCGCCAAGCTGGAACTCGGCTCGGCCGTGTACTTGAACGGCGTGGTCTACACGGCCCGCGAAGGCGTATACAAGAAGGTGCTGGACCAGGGCCTGCCGCTGCCCGTGGACTTGCGCGCCATCAGCAATGTCAACTTCCATTGCTCGCCGGCGGCGGCGCCGGACGGTCGCGGCGGCTACAACGTGGGCGCCGTCACCGCCACCGCCTCGTTCCGATTCTCCAAGTGGATACCGCGTTGGCTGGAAGAGACCGGCTGCCGCATCCTGATCGGCAAGGGCGGGATGCCCGCCGACGATTACAAGCAGGTATTGGCGCCGGGCGGCGCGATCTACCTGACGACCGTGGGCTACGGCACGGGCGCACTTCTGGGCCGGGGCATCAAGCGCGTGCGCGAAGTGCATTGGCTGGACGAACTGGGCATAGCCCAAGCCATGTGGCTGTTCGAGGTCGAAAATTTCGGGCCCTTCATCGTCGAGAGCGACCTCGAAGGAAATTCGCTTTTCGCCCAGCACGCCGAGACCATCAATGCAGGCATCGAGAAACTCTACGCCGGGCTGAAGCCGCCCGCGTTGCACCGCTACGGCGAGACGGACGATCGCAAGGACGAAGTGATGTAGGCGTGCAAGCGCGGCCCGGGTAATTCCACCCCCTGACAAAGAGACTGCAATGATCATCGACTTTAGGCTGCGGCCGCCGGTAGGCGGCTTCCTGGATACGCTGATGTACTCGGCGGGAGAACGTCGCGATGGCTTTACGCGGACGGTGGGCTTCGAGCCCTCGGCCGCGGCGCAGCAGCAATCGATGGCGCTGCTGCTGAAAGAGATGGATGCCGCGCGGATAGACCGCGGCGTGGTCGTGGGACGCCTGGCCGGCGTGCTGGGCAGCGTGTCCAACGAGGACGTGCGAGGCATCGTGGCCGAGCATCCGGGCCGATTCATCGGCGCCGCCTCCATCGACCCCACCGACCGGCGCCGCGCGTGCCAGACCATCAGCCAGGCGCTGGAGGACGGCTTCAAGCTGATCAATATCGAGCCGGGCTCCTACCCGGTTCCCATGTACGCCGACGACAGACGCCTGTATCCGATCTACGGCCACTGCGAGGACCTGGGCCTGCCGGTGATCATGATGGTCGGAGGCACGGCGGGGCCGGACTTGAGCTATTCGGATCCGATACGGACCGACCGGGTGCTGGCGGATTTTCCCGCCCTGAACGTGGTGGTCGCCCATGGCGGGTGGCCCTGGGTCACTGAGATCCTGCACCTGGCGTTCCGGCGCCAGAACCTTTGGCTGTCGCCCGATATGTATTTTTCCCGCATGCCAGGCTGGGAGGAATACGTGAAGGCGGCAGACGGTTTTCTCTCGGACAGGATGCTTTACGCCAGCTCGTTCCCGTTCTGCCCGGTGCAAGGGTACAAAGAGTGGTTCGAGACCTTGCCGATCCGGGAAGATAATCTTGGGAAAGTCAT
Source organism: Achromobacter aegrifaciens (assembly GCF_902859735.1). GTDB lineage: Bacteria > Pseudomonadota > Gammaproteobacteria > Burkholderiales > Burkholderiaceae_B > Achromobacter > Achromobacter aegrifaciens. Next base: position 185,723 of record NZ_CADIJY010000003.1, read on the forward strand.
GGGAGGGAACGCGCGGCGGCTGCTTGGCATCTGACGCGGCATACTCCTCCTTTCCGCAATGCCGTCAACACCAGGAACCTTCTTGCATGGATATCCGCACGCTCTACACGCTGATCGCGATTGCAGACCACGGCAGTTTCGCCGAGGCCGGCAATACCATCGGCCTGTCGCTGTCGGCGGTGAGCATGCAGGTTCGCGCGCTCGAGGACGAGCTGGGCATCACGATCTTCGACCGCAGCCGGCGTCCGCCCATCCTCACGGACACGGGGTTGGCGCTGGTGCACCGGGCGCGCGACCTGATCGCGCATTGGGAAAGCATGAGCGCCGCCTTGAAGAAGGGTACTTCGTCGGGATTGCTCAGGCTCGGCAGCGTCCATACCTGTGTGTCGGGCGTGCTGCCGCTGGCGCTGCGGCACCTGCAGAAGCAGGGCCACGGCCTGGAGGTCCATGTCACCACGGGACTCACGCACGACCTGGAGCGCGCCATCTATCACCGCCAGCTGGACGTGGCGATCGTGACCGAGCCCGATGCGCCGCGCTCGGGCCTGGATTTCCTGCCGTTCGTCGAGGAACAACTGGTCGTCATCGCCCACCGCTCGGTCAAGGGCGCCAGCGATCAGGAGATCCTGGAGCAGAATCCCTATGTCCGTTTCAATCGTTCGGCGCGCGTGGGGCATCTGGTGCAGGAAGAGATGGTGCGCAGGCGCATCACCGTGCGTTCGACCATGGAGATCGACAACCTGGAAGGCGTGATCGCCATGGTGGCCAATGGCCTGGGCGCATCGGTGGTGCCGGCCTGCCGCGGCAGGAACGAGTTTCCCCCGGGCATCCGCGTCATTCCGTTCGGCTCGCCCACGGTCACTCGTCGCCTGGGCATCCTGGCGCCGAAGGAGAACCCGCGGGCCCATCTTACGCAGTTGTTGCTCGACGCATTGAAGTCAGTCTGTGCCGGCCAGTAGTTCTTAGTCCGGTAGTTCTGTAGTTCAGCAGCCTAGTAGTCCGCAGAAAAACACCGCAACGCCCCAAAAAATCGAGCCATCGGCCCGAGGGTCAGTTGCTGCCTGGCGAATCGTCAGCCGGCCGAAAGCCGACCCGCTACGCCGTCCCGCGAACTGAAGGAGACAAAGCCATGAAGAACCAAACTCAACCCAATATTGCGCGCCGCCGCATCGTCAAGACGCTGGGCTGTGGCCTCGCGCTTACGCCGTTTATCGCCCTTCCGGCGCGAGCCGACTGGCCGGCGGACAAGGTCATACGCATGATCGTCCCGTTTTCGGCGGGCGGGGCCACCGACCTGCTGGGCCGCGCGTTGGCGGCCGAATTGGGCAAGGGCCTGAAGCAGAGCGTAATCGTCGAGAATCGCGCGGGCGCTGGCGGCAGCGTGGGCGCGCAGGCTGTCGCCAGCGCGCCGGCGGACGGCTATACGCTGTTGCTTGCGTCGGGCAGCATGTTCACGGTCAACCAGTTCATCTACAGCAAGCTGCCTTATTCGCTGACGGATTTCAGTCCCATCGGCAAGGTGGCAAACGGACCCATGGTCATCACCGTCAATGCCAACCTGCCGGTCAAGAACACGCGCGAGCTGATCGAGTACGCCCGCGCCAGGCCTGGCAAACTCAGCTTCTCGTCCGCGGGCGTGGGCAGCCAGACGCACATGGCGGGCGAAGCTTTCAGCGATGCGGCCGGGATCGAACTCATGCACGTCCCGTACAAGGGCGAGGGGCCGGCCTACACCGACCTCATGGCGGGCGTGATCGAAGTCGCCGTGGGCAATATCAATGCCATCGTGCCGTTGCTCAAGGGAGGACGCCTGCGGGCGCTGTCGGTGACGGGCAAGGAACGTTCCGCGTTGCTGCCGGACGTGCCGACCACGGCCGAGGATGGAGTGCCGGGGTTCGAGTTCACTGGGTGGTTCGCCCTGCTGGCGCCGGCGGGCACGCCCCAGGCTTCGGTCGACCGGCTGCTGGCCGATGCCAGGACGGCGGTGGCGCAGCCCAACATGCAGCGCTATCTGGCTGACCAGGGGATGTCGGCGACCATCGTGCCTGCCGCCGCGCTCAGGGAGGAGATCGCCAGGGAGTCCGCCAAGTGGAAGGCGCTGGTGGAAAAGAAGAAGATCACCGCAAGCTGAATCCGCATGATGCCGCCCGATACGCTCGCCTTTGCCGCACCCGTCGTCCTTGCCGCCTATGTCGTCTTCGGGATGACGGGATTCGGCGCGGCCATGGTGGCCGTGCCGCTGCTGGTCCAGTTCATGCCCTTGCAGTTCGCGGTTCCGCTGGTGGTGCTGTTCGACCTGGCCTGCACCGCGCTGGTGGGCGGCAGCAACTGGCGGCGCGTTTCCCTGGTCGAACTCAAGCGCCTGTTTCCCTGGCTGCTGCTGGGGATAGGGCTGGGTGTGACGCTGCTGCACAACGCCGGCGCTCGCTGGCCTTTGATCCTGCTGGGCAGCTTCGTGCTGGCGGTGTGCATCAAGGGCCTGCGGGGCGCGCGCGGGGCCAAGCCGTCGGCGCCGCTGAATACTTTCTGGGCCTTGCCGTTCGGCGTGTTCGGCGGCATCTTCAGTGCGCTGTTCGGGACCGGCGGGCCGATCTACACCATCTATCTGTCGCGCCGGCTGGATGCGCTGGACCAGTTCCGCGCCACGATCTCGGTGGTCATCCTGGCCAGCGGCCTCATCCGGGCGGCGGCCTTCGGCGCCGCCGGACTGTATGCGCAGCCGGAAATCCTGTTCGCGGCCGCCGTGCTGCTGCCCGTGGCCCTGATCGGCCTGTACGGCGGATCCCGCCTCAGGGTTCGGGTGTCCCCGGAACTGCTGAAGCGGGCCATCTTCGTTCTGCTCGCGATAGCGGGCGCAGGCGCCATCTATCGCGGATGGGTCTCGCCTGCGTGAGACAGGCTGCCGTTACTTGGCCGTCGGCATGGCGAACTCGGCGCCCTTGCCAATGCTTTCGGGCCAGCGCTGCATGATCGACTTCTGCCGCGTGTAGAAGCGCACGCCTTCTTCGCCATAAGCGTGCATGTCGCCGAACAGGCTGCGCTTCCAGCCGCCGAATCCATGCCAGGCCATGGGCACGGGGATGGGTACGTTGATGCCCACCATGCCAACCTCGATGCGGCGGCCGAACTCGCGCGCGACGTTGCCGTCGCGGGTGAAGCAGGCCACGCCGTTGCCGAATTCGTGGGCATTGATGAGATCCACGGCTTCTTTCAGATCCTTCACGCGCACGCAGCCCAGCACCGGGCCGAAGATCTCTTCCTTGTAGATGCGCATGTCCGGCGTGACGTGGTCGAACAGCGTGCCGCCCATCCAGAAACCGTCGCCGCAGCCTGCGCCTGCCTGAGAACCCTGGAAGCCGCGGCCGTCCACCAGCAGTTGCGCGCCTTCCTGCACGCCCAGATCGATATAGCCGCTGATGCGCTCATGCGCGGCGCGGGTCACGATGGGGCCCATCTCGGCCGCGGGGTTCTCGCCGTCCAGCACCTTCAGCGTCCTGGTGCGTTCGATCAGTCTGGGCAGCAGCCGGTCGGCCACGTCGCCCACCAGCACCGCCACGCTGATCGCCATGCAGCGCTCGCCGGCCGAGCCGTAGCCGGCGCCGATCAGGGCGTCGACCGCCTGGTCGATGTCGGCGTCCGGCATCACGACCATGTGGTTCTTGGCGCCGCCCAGGGCCTGCACGCGCTTGCCATGGCGTGCGCCGGTCTCGTAGATGTAGTTGGCGATGGGCGTGGAACCGACGAAGCTGATGGCTTTCACGTCCGGGTGTTCCAGCAGCGCATCAACCGCCACCTTGTCGCCCTGCACCACGTTGAACACGCCGTCGGGCAGCCCCGCTTCGCGCAGCAGTTCGGCGATGCGCAGCGATGCGCTGGGGTCGGTGGGGCTGGGCTTGAGCACGAAGGTGTTGCCCGCCGCGATCGCCACCGGGAACATCCACATGGGTACCATCACCGGAAAGTTGAACGGCGTGATGCCCGCCACCACGCCCAGCGGTTGGCGCAGCGTCCAGTTGTCGATGCCGGTGGAAACCTGCTCGGTGTGGGCGCCCTTCAGCAACTGGGGAACGCCGCAGGCGAACTCGACGATGTCGATGCCGCGAGTGACTTCGCCTTGCGCATCGCTGAAAACCTTGCCATGCTCGGCGGTGATCAGGTGGGCAAGTTCGTCGCGATGCTTGTTCATCAGTTCAAGAAACCTGAACAGCACGCGGGCGCGGCGGATGGGAGGGGTGTCCGCCCATTGCGGAAATGCCGCCCGGGCGCTGGCCACGGCGCGGTTCACCTCGTCGGGCGTGGCCAGCGCCACCTGCTTGGCGACGGCGCCCGTGGCCGGGTTGTAGACGGGCTGGCGGCTGCCTGTCCCGTCGACGAGGCTGCCGCCGATATAGTGTCCGGCATCGCGGGATTGGGCGCTGGCATTGCTTGCGGTCATGGCTGGCTCCTGGGCTCATGCATGGTGTTCTGGAGCTGGCAATGTCGCGCATTGCCGCCCGGACGTCCAGACCGCAGGGCTGGAATCAGTGTTTGATGTTTCGAACAATGGAGCAAGGCATGACGAAAACCAGGCGTCTGGAAGATCTGTGGTCGCATATCCATTGCCTTGGGGTGCTGGCCGATACCGGCAGCTATACGGCGGCCGCGCGCCGCCTGCAGATCAGCAAGGCGTCGGTGAGCCAGCGCATCGTGGAACTGGAGCAGGCGGCTGGCGTCCCCCTCGTGCGCCGCACCACCCGCAGCGTCGGCCTGACCGAGGCGGGGCAGAGCCTGGTCGACCAGACCGCGGCGGCCTTTCTGCGCATCGAAGAGGGCTTCTCGGCCGTGCGGGACCTGTCCGAGGGGCCGCGCGGCGTGCTGTCCGTGACCGCACCCGTAGCCCTGGGACGTCAGGTCATTGCGCCGCTGATACCCGGATTCCTGAAGAATTTTCCCGACGTGCGGATCCAGCTGGAACTCAGCGACCATCTGGCGTCCCTGGCCACCGAAGGCTTCGACCTGGCCATCCGGCATGTGGCCGGCGTGCCGGACACGCACGTCGCGTCGGTCATCTGCGAGACGCGCTCCGTGCTGGTTGCGGCCCCGGAGTACCTGGCGCAGCACGGCACGCCGAAGACGCCGATGGATCTGGCCGCCCACAATTGCCTGCACTACCTGCGGCGCAGCGGCAGCGCTACCTGGTCGTTCGAGTCGCGTGACGGAGACAAGCGCGTGGCGGTTCCGGTGCGCGGCAGCTTCACCGCGAACAACAGCGAAGTGCTGCGGGAGGTGGCTGCCGGATCCCTGGGGATCGCGCTGGTGCCGGATTTCAGCGCCAACCAGGCCCTGCGCAGCGGAGAGTTGGTCGAGGTCCTGCGCGGGTGGCGCGTGGTGGGCGAATATGCAGAACGGCTGTACGCAGTCAGGCCCTACACGCCGCGCGTGCCGCTGACCGTATCCTCATTCGTCGGTTACCTGCGCGAGGCGATCCCGGCGTCCGCCGGACTTGGCGGACCGCCTGGAGCGGGCAATGAGGCGGGTTAATTGACTTGCAACCCGGCCTTGGCCACAAGGTCGGCATAGATCGCGGCTCCCTGGCTGACGTATTTTTCCGTTTCCGCGGGGGACAGGACGTGGGGGATGCCGCCGAAGTTGGCGTTGCCGGCGATCCACTTCGGATCCTGTGCGATCTGCTTGAGCACGTCGGCCCATTTGGCCACCGCTTCGGGACTCATGCCCGGCGGCCCGAACAGTCCGCTCCAGCCTACGACAGCTTCGAGTTGAGGCAGCCCCAGCTCGCGCGCGGTCGGGATGTCGGGGAACTGCGCCAGGCGTTCGGGCGTGGTCGTCAGCAGGGCGCGCAGCTTGCCGCTGGCAAGTATGCCCGTCATCGAACTCAGGTTGTTGCAGGCGAAGTCCGCATCCTTGCTGAGCACCGCCAGCGCGACTTCGTTGCCGCCCTTGTAGGGGACGTTGACCACGGCCTCGGATTTCAGGCCGAGGCTGCTGAGCAGCAGCTGCGGCGCAAGATTCTGCACCGTGGCCGGACCGGAATGGCTGTAGTTGAGCTTGCCGGGATGGGCCTTCAAGGCCTGTGCCAGATCGCCGATTGTCTTGTAAGGGCTGTCCGGATGCACCACACAGACCACGGGGTTCAGCTCCAGCAGTCCGATGTACGTGAAGTCCCGGGCGGTATAGGGCGTGGTCTTGGGTTGTAGCGCGGGTAGCAGGACCTGGGAGCCTATTCGGCCGACGAGCAGGGTGTAGCCGTCGGGAGCGGCGTTCTTCACGGCGGCCGAGCCGATCGCGCCGTTCGCCCCGGCCTTGTTGACGACGACCAGCGGCTGGCCAAGCAGGCCTTGCGCGGCGGCGGACAAGTTGCGGGCCGCCATGTCGGCGTCGCCGCCCGCGCTGAACGGCACGATGAGCTGGACGGGTTTGGCGGGATAGGCTTGGGCGGTTGCCAGGCCCGGAAGCGCGGCCAGCATGCAAATCGCGGCGCGAGCGAACGCGCCCGGCCAGAGGCCGGTAGGTCTCATCATGAGAAGTCTCCTGTCGTGCTAAGGGACGAAACCGGACTGCAGCTGGGCTCGATGCTTCGAGGTCAATGACCGGTCGCGGACTGCGTTGATGCGCTGAAAACCGGAGCGGGTTCGCCCGCCAGGGATACGTTGACACATGCGGGCAGCCCGCTGTCCGCCGCCGCGCGCAGCGCGGTGGCGAGGCTGTCGCGGTCCCGGGCGGCGTAGCCGGCTCCGCCAAGCGCCGCGGCGACTTCGTGGTAGCGCGCGGTCGGCGCGAGTTCGCAGCCGATCAGCCTTTGCAGACCGTAGGTGCGCATCTGGATCAAGTGTTCCGCGTTCCAGCGCAGGTCGTTGCCGACCACGGCGACGATCGCGGCGCGCTCGCGTACGGCCGTGTCCAGCTCCATCAGGTGAAAGCCCGCCGTGCCGTCGCCCATGAGCACGGCCACGGTGGCCTCTGGTTGTGCGATCTTGGCGGCGATGGCGTAGCAGATGCCTGCGCCGATCGCGCCCGACATGCCGTTGATGATGCGCACCGGCGCCTGGCAGTATGCCTGCGCCCACTGGCCGAATTCGCCGCCGTCGCAGACCAGGATGGGATTGGGGGCGGACGTGAGAAACGCTTGGACCGCTTCACATAGCGCGCGCGGCCCCAATGCTCCATCGGCGCAAGCCGCGGCGCCCAGAGTGTTCCGGTTGCGCAGCGCTTCGTCCACGCGCGCGCGCCACGAGGCGCGCGCGGCCGGGGCTGGCGCCGCTGGCAATGCCGGCAGCACGGTGTAGGGATCGCCCTGCAGGGCCAGAGCCAGGCGGTCGCCCAGCAGGCGGGCCGCGCGTTCCAGCATCGCGGGGTCGGGGTCTATCGCCACGACCCGGGCCGTCTTGCCCAGCGCGCCCGTGCCGCCGAAGCCCAGCGTGAAGTCCAGGCACTTGCCGGCCAGCACGATGAGGTCCGCCTGCGGAATGATCTCGGCCAGGGAGCCCAGGGAAGGGTCCTTCAGGCCGCGCGGGCTTTCCATGGGGATGAGGTGCACGCCTAGCGTTGCTTCCAGCTTCTCGCGAACCGCGCGCATGTGCGGACGCGCTCCGGTGGGGCCTGCCAGCAACAGGGGGCGCTGCGCCGAGTCAAGCAGCGCGGCGAGCTGTTCCAGGCCGGCTGCGTCCACTGCAGCGGGCTCGCGCTTCGGTGTAGTGGCGGGCAGTTCTGCCAAACCCGTCTCCGCGGTCATCAGGTCGAAGGGCAGGGCCAGATGAACCGGTCCGCGCCGTGGGGCAAGCGCTTGCGCGACCGCGCGGTCGAGCGCGGGATAAAGCTCCTGCACGGTCCGCGGACGCAGCGATAGCTTGGTCAAGGAACGGGTGATGGAAACCTGGTCCAGTTCCTGGAACGCGCCCATGCCGTCTTCTCCTACCGAGGAGTCGCCGGAGATGAGGAGCACGGGGCTTTCCGCCTGCGACGCCGAGTAAAGCGGCGCCAGGCCATTGGTGATGCCGGGCGCGGCGGTCAGCATCGCGACGCCAAGCTCGCCGGTGATCTGGGACCAGGCGTCCGCCATGAAGACGGCGGCCGCCTCATGCCGCACATGGATGATGCGGATGCCTGCGTCGATACAGGCATCGTAGAGCGGCATGATCTGATTGCCGGACAGGCTGAAGATGGTCTTGACGCCCAGGCGATGCAGCGTACGGATAATCAACTGGGATCCAAGCACCTGTCTCTCCGCTGGGGCTGCGTCGGCTGTGCGCCGCGCGCCTGTTTTTTACCGGCTATGGGAGAGTTCAGTGTATCGGCTATCCGTGGCGGGTTGGTTGATGTTTTTTGAACCTAGGGGGCGGCCCGCGGACGGTCTTGTTCCGTCTGCGCGACCGCGTCGCGCACGCCTTGCCCATAGGCCGGGTCTGCCCGGGTGCAGTTGGCGATATGGCGTTCGATGACTTCCCTGGAGGCGCCGCGGATCGCGCGCGCGGTGTTCTGGAACAGTCTCTGTTTTTCGTCCGCCGCCATCAACCGGAACAGGTTGCCGGGCTGGGAGTAGTAGTCGGCATCTTCCCTGTGATCCCAGCGGGCCGCAGCGCCGCTGATCTCCAGCGGCGGTTCGGAATAGTCCGGCTGCGCCTGCAGGACGCCATGGCTGTTGGGCGTGTACGCGGGCGTGCTGCCGCCGTTGCCATCCACGCGCATCGCTCCGTCGCGGTGATAACTGTGAAATGGGCAGCGAGGCGCGTTCACCGGGATCTGCGGGTAGTTCACGCCCAGCCGATAGCGCTGCGTGTCGCCATACGAGAACAGGCGGCCCTGCAGCATCTTGTCCGGAGAGAAGCCAATGCCGGGCACGATTGCTGCGGGACTGAACGCGGCTTGTTCGACCTCGGCGAAGAAATTCTCGGGGTTTCGATTGAGCTCCAGGACGCCGACTTCGATCAGCGGATAGTCCTTGTGCGGCCAGACCTTGGTCAGGTCGAAGGGGTTGAGATGATAGGTATGAGCTTCGGCGTCGGGCATGATCTGTACATACAGGGTCCAGCGCGGAAACTCGCCGCGTTCGATCGCTTCGTACAGGTCACGCTGATTGCTTTCGCGGTCCGCCGCGATGACCTGACCGGCCTCGGCGTCCGTCAGGTTCTGGATGCCCTGCTGGGTCTTGAAGGTGAACTTGACCCAGAAGCGCTCGCGGGCGGCGTTGATGAAGCTATAGGTATGGCTGCCGAAGCCATGCATGTGGCGATAGCTCTTCGGAATGCCGCGGTCGCCCATGATGAGCGTCACCTGGTGCAGGGTCTCGGGCAGCAGCGTCCAGTAGTCCCAGTTGTTCTGCGGGCTGCGCATGCCGGTGCGAGGATCGCGTTTGACGGCCCGGTTCAGGTCGGAGAATTTCAGCGGATCGCGCACGAAGAAGACCGGCGTGTTGTTGCCGACCAAGTCCCAGTTGCCCTCCTCGGTATAGAACTTGAGCGCGAATCCGCGGATGTCGCGTTCCGCGTCGGCCGCGCCGCGCTCGCCCGCCACGGTCGAGAAGCGGGCGAACATTTCGGTCTGCTTGCCTACCTGGCTGAAGATCCTGGCCTTGGTGTAGCGCGTGATGTCATGGGTGACGGTGAACGTGCCGAAGGCGCCGGCTCCCTTGGCGTGCATGCGCCGCTCGGGGATCACTTCGCGGTCGAAGTGCGCCATCTTTTCCAGGAACCAGACGTCCTGCAACAGCGCCGGCCCGCGCCGGCCGGCGGTCATCGTGTTGTCGTCGTCGGGCACGGGGGCGCCGAACGCGGTGGTGAGTTTGCTCATGATGGGCTCCTTGCGTGGTTCAACGGGGCAGCGGCCTTCAAGAGCGGGAGCATCGCAACGGGCTCGGATCCGGCCGCGCCAATCTCAGACGTAGTGCTCGATGGGGGAATGGTCTTCCAGGCGCAGCACACGACCATCGATGACGAGGGACGGCAGGCGGGTGATGCCAAGCGCCCGGGCCTGGGCGGCGGACCCGGGCTGCCGCGCGAGATCGAATGATTCGTAGCGATGCTGAGGCGTCGCGAAGGCCGCGGCCATGCTGCGGTCTATGCCCAGGCAGAGATTGCAGCCGTCGTGGAACAGGGTGACTTGAATCAAGGCGATCTCCTTGGCGTGCCGCCAGGGCGGCTGCGTCCCGGCACCCGTGCCTCATGGGCCGACATGCCAGGCTGGTCTTGGAGGCGCGGGCTGGAATCGAACCAACCTCAGGAGATTTGCAATCTGCCGCATGACCACTCTGCCACCGCGCCGTTTTGTTTGTCCTAGGACGTAATGAATGGTACGGAAGCCGGGCAGGGCGCGGGCTTCCTCGAATCCACGAAAATTGTCCTGGCGTCCAGCATGAATGACGCAGGCCAAGGCCGCGTATGTCATAGGGCGTGTGACAGTGGGGGACGGAGAGGGCGGCGCAATATGGCCGCAGGCAGCGTGGGGAGATGCCCGCGTTGCGAGCAGAAATGAAAAAAGGGCCCGAAGGCCCTTTCTCAAGGATTTCCAGAAAGAATCTGGAAATCAGAATTTGGAGCGGGAGACGAGTCTCGAACTCGCGACCTCAACCTTGGCAAGGTTGCGCTCTACCAACTGAGCTACTCCCGCATGGGTTCTGCACTTGAAACAGCCAGAACCTGTTTTCTTATTCACTCTGATCAACTTGGTTATCGATCAGAAGGCGCGCATTCTACATGATTTTTTTGAGCTTGTCTTGGCCTGGACTTATTTGGGTCTGTTCACTGCAAGCAGTTTGCGAACAAAGCCTGAAATTCAGGGCAAGCACTCAATCAAGTAATATGAGCGAAGACAGAAACTATAGCAATCCGCAGCATCCATGTCAAATTCTCCCGCCAAAGTTCTTCCGTCCCCAGCCTTGTCGCCCGCCAGCCAGGATCTCACCCGGCTGAATACGTTGGGCCTGGCGTCGCGGACCGGGGCCTTTGTGACCCTGGAAGATGCGGCGCAGTTGCCGGCGTTGTCGCAGCTGGCGCACGAGGCGTCTTCCCTGCTGGTGCTGGGGGGAGGCAGCAATCTGGTATTGCCGAGCCAGGTGCAGGGATTGGTGGCTCGCGTCGCGTTCAAGGGCGTGCGCCTGCTGGAAGCTCGTCCGGATGCCTGGCTGATCGAGGCGGCGGGCGGCGAGACCTGGCACGGCTTTGTCGAAACCTGCGTGAACCAGGGCTGGGACGGGCTGGAAAACCTGGCGCTGATCCCGGGTACGGTGGGCGCGGCACCGGTGCAGAACATCGGCGCTTACGGCGTTGAACTGCAGGAGCGTTTCCACAGCCTGACCGCCTGGGACGTGCGCGCAGGGCGCCTGGTCGAAATGAGCGCGGCCGATTGCCGCTTTTCCTACCGCGACAGCCTGTTCAAGCACGACGAGCCCGGACGCTGGGTCATCGTGAGTGTGCGTTTCGCCTTGCCCCGGCCCTGGCGGCCTGTGCTGGGCTACCCTGATTTGCAGCGCCACGCGCGGCTGGCGGCGGGACAGCCGAGCGCCCGCGATATCTTCGACGCGGTGTGCGAGATCCGCCGCGCCAAGCTGCCCGATCCGGCGGTGACGGGCAACGCAGGCAGTTTTTTCAAGAACCCTATCGTGTCGGCGCAAGTGCGGGACAGGCTGCTGGACCGTTTTCCCGGTCTGGTGTCCTACGTCCAGCCCGACGGCGGCTACAAGCTGGCGGCCGGCTGGCTGATAGACCAATGCGGCTGGAAGGGCCGCTCGCTGGGGGCCGCGGGCGTGCATGAGCGCCAGGCTCTGGTACTGGTCAATCGCGGCGGGGCCACGGCGGCCGACATCATGGGCTTGGCGCATGCCATCCAGGCCGCGGTGTCCGAGCGCTACGGCGTGCGGCTCGAACCGGAACCCGTGGTGGTGTGAGGCCGTTTGGGCCGGGCAAGAAAAAAGGACCCCGCAGGGTCCTTTTTTGCAGGCGAGGGCTTGGGCTTCAGAGGCCCAGCACCGATTGCATGTCGTAAAGGCCGTTGTGCTTGCCTTCCAGGAAGCGGGCGGCGCGCAGGGCGCCTTCCGCATAGGTGGCGCGGCTGGCCGAGCGGTGCGTGATCTCGATGCGTTCGCCGGTGCCGCAGAAGGACACGGTGTGGTCGCCGACGATGTCGCCGCCGCGCAGCACCGAGAAGCCGATGGTGCCCGGCTTGCGCACGCCGGTATCGCCGTGGCGGCTCCAGGTGGCGACGTCCGGCAGGGCCACGTTCCAGGCCGAAGCAATGGTTTCGCCCATTTTCAGCGCGGTGCCCGAAGGCGCGTCGACCTTGTTGCGGTGGTGCGCTTCGAAGACTTCGACGTCGTAGCCGGAGTTCAGGATGCGAGCGGCCATGTCCAGCAGCTTGAGCGTGGCGTTCACGCCCACGCTCATGTTGGGCGCGAAGACGATGCCGATCTTCTGGGCGGCGACTTCGATCGCGGCGCGGCCGTTGTCGTCGAAACCGGTGGTGCCGATGACGGCGTTCACACCGTGCTTGACGCAGGCCTGCAAGTGTTCAAGCGTGCCTTCGGGGCGGGTGAAGTCGATCAGGCAGTCGGCCTGGGCCAGGGCGTCGAGGTCATCGGTGATGGCCACGCCCGTCTGCTTGCCCAGCGGCGCGCCGGCGTCCTGGCCCAGCGCGGCCGAGCCCTGGCGGTCCAGCGCCACGGCGAGCTGCAGGCCGGAGGCGTTCAGCACGGCTTCGATCAGCATCTGGCCCATACGGCCGCTGGCGCCGGCAATTGCGATACGCATAGATAGTCCTTGGTGTTACTTGAGCGGCTCTGGGGCGTTGCCGGGCTGGCCAGGGTACTGGTTGAGGGGGCTGACCGGGGCGGCGGAGTCGCGCTTGCGCTGGTCTTCCTCTTCCTTCTGGCGGGTTTCTTCTTCGATGAGGCGCTTGTCTGCCTTTTCGTCGGCGACGGCGTTGGGCGTATTGATCTGGTAAGGCTGCAGTTCTGGCTGCTTGTCGCCTTCCCAGCGGGTCAGGCGGTCGTTTTCGAACCAGACGGTGAATTTGCGTTCCTGGGCGTCGCCGTAGCCAGGCTTGTAGTAGTAGGGGTAGTCCCAGCGGTTGGCGTGCAGCACGCTGGTCAGCGTGGGGCTGCCAAGGGCGAAGCGCACCTGCTCGCGCGTCATGCCGGGCTGCAGCAGGGCGACCTGCTCCTGGGTGATCCAGTTTCCTTGCTGGACGCCGGCCTTGTAGGGGAAGCCCCACTTGTCCCCCGAGCATCCAGCCAGGGCGACGGCCAGAGCGGCCACCGCCAGGCCGGTCTTCAGCGAGCGGGAGGGAATTCGTGCAATCATGGACACTACGCGCCCCTATTATTTGGAAGCAGACAAAACCGTTATCATAAAGGTTTCATAAGGATAGTTCCGCGTGGCGGCATGATTTCGGTGAGCCGGCTCGCGGTGAACCTATCCTGCCCATGCCAACGCGGACGGAGAGCGATTACACCATGAGCGACCAAAGCGAACTGAAGAACATGGGTTTGAAGGCGACGTTTCCCCGCCTGAAAATTCTTGATATTTTCCGGAAATCGGATCAACGGCACCTGAGCGCCGAAGACGTCTATCGCGCCCTGATCGGCGAAAACGTCGAAATCGGGCTGGCCACCGTCTATCGCGTCCTGACCCAGTTCGAACAGGCCGGCATCCTTGCCCGCAGCCAGTTCGACAGCGGCAAGGCGGTGTTCGAGCTCAACGACGGCGATCACCACGATCACCTGATCTGCACGAATTGCGGCAAGGTGGTCGAGTTTTCGGACCCCGAAATCGAAAAGCGTCAGCAAAAGATTGCCAAGGACAACTCCTTCGCGCTGGAAAGCCACGCCATGGTGTTGTATGGCATCTGCGGCAGCTGCATGAAGGGCCGCTGATCCGGCCTGCCTACGGCCCGCGGCTACGCTCGCAGCGGGTCCGTGAGATCCAAATCCCCTTCAATGTGAAGGGGATTTTTTTATGGCGCGAATCGGCCCTGTTTTTTCCGGCGTCCCCGCCGTAAAGCGGCGGGCCAGCGCTTCAGTTCTGCCCGAAACCTTCCAGCATTTCGCGGGCGTGTTCGCGGGTGGTCGCCGTGAGCTTGATGCCGCCCAGCATGCGCGCGATTTCCTCCACACGGGAGGAAGCGTCCAGTTCCTCGATGCTGGAGCGGGTGGCGCCGCGCGATTCCGCCTTGCTGACCAGGAATTGGTTGTTGGCGCAGGCCGCGACCTGGGGCAGGTGGGTCACGCACAGCACCTGATGGCGTTCGCCGAGCTCGCGCAGCAGCTTGCCGACGGCCTCGGCCACCGCGCCGCCCACCCCGCTGTCGACTTCATCGAAGATCAGCGTCGGCACGCGCGCAGCGCGACTGGCGATGACCGACAGCGCCAGCGAAATCCGCGACAGTTCGCCGCCCGAAGCCACCTTGGCCAGCGGCCGCGGCGTGGTGCCGGCATGGCCGGCCACCAGGAATTCAACCTGCTCGTTGCCGTGCGCGGACGGCGCCGATTCGGCCAGCGTGGGTTCGAACTTGCCGCCCTGCATGGCCAGCGTCTGCATGGCTTGCGTGACCTGCTTGCCCAGGTCCTTGGCGACCTTGCGGCGCGCCGTCGTCAGCTTGGCGGCCGTGGCGTCGTATTGCGCCTGCGCAGCTTGCGTCTGGGCGCGCAGGGCATCGATGTCGCCCGCGGCTTGCAGCGCCTTGAGCTGCGCATGCAGCGTGTCGCGCAGCTCGCAAAGCGCGTCGGGCTCGACGCGGAATTTGCGAGCGGTTTCGAATACCAGGCCCAGGCGCGCCTCGACCGCTACGAGCCGCTGAGGATCGAGATCGACTCGGCTGACGTAGTTGTTCAGGTCCGATACGGCCTCGCTGATCGCGATGCGGGCCGATTCCAGTTCATCGTAGACGCCCTGCAAGCCGGGATCGTGGCGCAGCATCTGCTGGATGCGGTGGTTGGCCGCGGTGAGCCGGTGGTGCGCGGAATCGCCTTCGCCGTCCAGCCCTTCGAGGATCTGGTTGGCGCCATCCAGCAGGGATTGCGAATGCGACAGGCGGGTGTGCTCGGACTGCAGCGCATCCCATTCGTCGGGACCGAGATTCAGCTGATCGAGTTCGTCGACCTGCCATTGCAGGCGGTCGCGTTCGGTAGCCAGGCTTGCGGCGTCCTTTTCGGCGGATTCCAGCTGGCGCGCCAACGCGCGCCATTGCTTCCAGGCCTGGCCGACCGAGTTGCGCAGTTCGCCATGGCCGCCGTGGGCATCCAGCAGGTCGCGCTGGGCGTCGGCGCGCATCAGGCTCTGGTGCGCATGCTGGCCGTGGATGTCGACCAGGCTGTCGCCCAGTTCGCGCAATTGCGCCACGGTGGCCGGCGTGCCATTGATGTAGGCGCGGCTGCGGCCCTGGGCGTCGATGACGCGGCGCAGGGACAGTTCCGTGTCGGCGTCGATCTCGCGCTCTTGCAGCCAGGCGATCAGGCCCTTGGGGGTATCGAAGACCGCGGTGATGTCGGCGCGCGGCGCGCCCTCGCGCAGCATGCTGGCGTCGCCGCGTTCGCCCAGCGTGAGCGCCAGCGCGTCCACCAGTATGGATTTGCCTGCGCCGGTCTCACCGGAAAAGACGGTAAAGCCGGGGCCGAAATGGATCTCGGTCTGTTCGACGATGACGAAGTCGCGGATATGCAGGGTGCGCAGCATGTCGGGGCGCTTACTACTCTACGTTGTCGGAGGCTTCGGGCATCAGGTTCCAGTGCAGCTTGCGGCGCAGGGTGGAGAAGAAACTGTAGCCTTCGGGATGCACGAAGCGGATGGTATAGGGCGCGCGCTGCACGACGATGCGGTCGCCCGGCTGCAGGTCGGACCAGGTCTGCATGTCGAAATGCACGCTGGCGCCGACTTCCACGCGGCCCATGGCCGTGAGCGTCATGTTCAGCACGCCGGAGTCGGGAATGACGATGGGGCGGTTGGACAGGGTTTGCGGCGCCACCGGCACCAGCACCATGGCGTTCATGCCCGGATGCAGGATGGGACCGTTGGCCGACAGCGCATACGCGGTGGAGCCCGTAGGCGTAGCGATGATCAGGCCGTCGGCGCGTTGCGTGTACATGAAGGCGCCGTCCAGCTCCACCCGCACTTCGATCATGCCGCCGCGTCCCGCGCGGTTCAGCACCACGTCGTTCAGGGCCGACGCGGAATACATTTTCTGATCGCCGCGCCACACGCTGCCTTCCAGCAGCATGCGTTCCTCGATCTGGAAGCTGCCTTCGAGCACGCGCGCCAGCGCGCCATGCGCGTCCTGCAACGCGATGTCGGTGATGAAGCCCAGGCGTCCGTGGTTGATGCCGACCAGCGGCATGCCATAGGGAGCAAGGTGGCGGCTGGCGCCCAGCACGGTGCCGTCGCCGCCCATGACGACGGCCAGCGACGCGGTCTTGCCGATTTCCTCGAGCGTGGCGACGGGGTATTCGGTCAGCCCGGTGTTGCGCGCCGTGTCCGCATCGATGAGCACCTGCCGGCCCGCTTGCGTCAGCGCGTGGGCGAGTGCTCTCAGCGGTGTGTCCAGGCCGGTGTCCTGGTATCTGCCGATCAGGGCTACGGTAGGAAAATGCATGGCTGCTTGCGTATCAAAAAAGGCCGGACCAGAAGCCGAAACCTGCCCGGAATGGGCGGTTTAGCCGATTATATGGGGCCGCATATGTGCTTGCGGGACAAAAATCGCCTCAATTGAAAAAGATTCCCTAAAATACTTGTTATGGATGACCGCGCACGCGCACTACTGAAAGCGTTGATCGAACGCTATATCGCCGATGGGCAGCCAGTCGGCTCGCGGACGCTATCGAAAGTATTCGACTTGTCCCCGGCCACGATCCGCAATGTGATGGCGGATCTCGAAGAACTGGGACTGATCCACAGCCCGCACACCTCCGCCGGCCGCGTGCCCACGCCGCGGGGCTACCGCATGTTCGTCGATTCGCTGCTGGCGGTGCAGTCCTACCAGCTCGAACCGCACAACATGGGCGAGATGCTGGCGGCCGCCGAACCCACGCGCGCCGTCAATGCCGCCGCGGCCCTGCTGTCCAACCTGACCCAGTTCGCGGGAGTGGTGCTCACGCCCAAGCGCGCCCAGGTGTTCCGCCAGATCGAATTCATCCGCCTGTCCGATAAGCGCGTGCTGCTCATCATCGTCACGCCCGACGGCGATGTTCAAAATCGCATCCTTTTCGTTCAGCGCGACTATGCCGAAGCGGAACTGCTGGAAGCCGGCAATTTCTTCAACATGCATTTCGCCGGCAAGTCCTTCAATGTCGTGCGGCAAACCCTGTCGACCGAACTGGCGCAATTGCGCGAGGACATCTCGCGCCTGATGCAGGCCGCGGTCGAAGCCAGCGCGGAAGCCGCCGAGGACGGCGATGCCATGGTCATTTCCGGCGAGCGCAAGTTGCTGGACGTGACCGACATCGCCTCCGACATGGACCGCCTGCGCAAGATGTTCTCGCTGTTCGAGAAAAAGACCGACCTGCTGCAGCTCCTGGACGTGTCCACCCGCGCCCAGGGCGTGCAGATCTACATCGGCGGCGATTCGCAGCTGGTGCCGATGGAAGAGGTCTCGGTCATCACCGCGCCTTACGGCGTGGACGGCAAGGTCGTGGGCACGCTGGGCGTGATCGGTCCCACGCGCATGGCCTACGAACGCGTCATTCCCATCGTGGATATCACGGCGCGCTTGCTGTCCAACGCCCTCAGCCACAACCAGTAGGTCCATCCGAAGCTACGTCCTCCTTGCGGAGGAAGGGGAGTGTTTGTGTTTCTTCGCCTGTTCAAGTACCTGTGGCCTGAGCGCTATCTGCCGGAACCCGAGCAGGAGGACCCCTTCAACGAAGACCCCGCGCCTCGCGGGCCGGCCAAGGTCGGCGTGCTGCTGGTGAACCTGGGCACCCCGGACACCCCGGGTAAGCAAGACATACGCAAATACCTGGGCGAGTTCCTGTCCGACCCGCGCGTGATCGAGATCCCGCGCTATCTGTGGAAGCCCATCCTGCATTGCCTGGTGCTGACGATGCGGCCCAAGAAGCTGGAGCCGCGCTACGCCGGCGTCTGGATGAAGGAAGGCTCGCCCCTGATGGTGTACAGCCAGCGACAGGCCGATGGTGTGCGCGCGGCCCTGGCCGAGGCCGGAATCGACGCCGTGGTGGAGCTGGGCATGCGTTACGGCAACCCCTCGATCCCCGACGCCATTTCCCGGCTGCGCCGGCAGGGCTGCGAACGCATACTGACCGTCCCGCTCTATCCGCAGTACGCCGCCAGCACCACCGCCACGGTGGTGGATGCGGTCACCCGCCATGCCGGCCGCCTGCGCGACCAGCCCGAGCTGCGCTTCATCAAGCGTTTCCACGAAGAGCCGGCCTATCTGGACGCGCTGGCCGGTCGCATCGAACGCTATTGGCAAGAGCACGGCAAACCGCAGAAGCTGGTCATGAGCTTTCACGGCCTGCCGCGCTATTCGATCGAACTGGGCGACCCGTACTACCGCGACTGCATGGAAACGGCGCGCCTGCTGGGCCAACGCCTGTCGCTGCCGCGCGAACAGGTCGAGGTGACCTTCCAGAGCCGTTTCGGTACGGCCCGCTGGCTGGAGCCCTATACCGAACCGACCCTGAAGGCGCTGGCCGCCGCCGGGGTTACCGAGGTCGATGTGGTGTGCCCGGGTTTTGTGGCAGACTGTCTGGAAACCCTGGAAGAGATCAGCCTGGAGTGCCGCGACGCCTTTATCGGGGCCGGCGGCAAGCGTTTCCGCTACATCCCGGCGATCAACGACGATCCGGCCTGGATCGCAGGGCTGGCCGACCTGGTGGCACGCCACTTGCAGGGGTGGCCCACGCAAATCACGGACTTGAAGGAGAAGGCGCATGCACCATGATCCCAAGACTGGAAAGATCGTCAAAAAGGGGCAGGTCAGTACCCCGGTGGACGAAGATCAGGTGGAACACGAACTGGACGAGGCGCTTGCCGAGACCTTCCCCGCCAGCGACCCCATCGCGATCAGCCCCGAGCCGGACGAGGACCGCGCCGTGGACCGCGCCCTGAAGGACAGTTTTCCCGCCAGCGACCCGGTGGCGCCCGCACAGCCGCACAAGAAATAGCCTGGCGCAGAGGGCGTCCGCCATTTGCCGGATGGCGTCGAAAAGCGCTGAATCTATGCTTGCAGTCTGAGATTTGACGGCATTTGGCAGAAATTGGGCGGATTTCTGATTACATTCCGCCTGCCTCTGCTGGCTGGCGCCGTCAGGGAATATTTGCTTTCCCGGGCTTGAAATAGGGGTATTGGCCCCCATTCATGTCTGCGAAAGCCATACTTTTTGGAGGATTCCCCATGACGGCACCCAACGAGCCTGTAGATCAGACGCCCGAAGTCGGCCAGAACGCCGATGCGGCCTCCGCCGCCGAGGACGCCGTGCAGGCCGAGCTGAACGAGTTGCGCGCCCAGCTGGACGCCGCCCAGGCTACCGTCAATGAGCAGCAGGACCAGCTTTTGCGCATCCGGGCCGAAGCCGAGAACGTGCGCCGCCGTGCACAGGAAGACGTGTCCAAGGCGCGCAAGTTCGGCATCGAGTCGTTCGCGGAAAGCCTGGTCCCGGTCAAGGACAGCCTGGAAGCAGCGCTGGCCCAGCCTGAGCAAACCGTTGAAACCCTGAGCGAAGGCGTCCAAGTGACCCTCAAGCAGCTGACGGCCGCCTTCGAGCGCAATCTGCTCAAGGAAATCGCGCCGGCACAGGGCGACAAGTTCGACCCGCACCTGCACCAGGCCATTTCGTCCATCCCCGCCGAGCAGCCCGCCAATACCGTGGTCCAGCTGCTGCAAAAGGGCTACGCCATCGCCGACCGGACCTTGCGCCCCGCGCTGGTCGTGGTGTCCGCCGGCCAGGGCTGAGCAGGCGGCGTGCCATGACGGATCCCCGGTTCGACCCCGCCCAGATATTCCAGGTGTTCGGCATGCGGCACGTCGACACCGAGGGATTCGACGCGGCGGTGGTGCAGGCGCCGGGGACGGATCTGCGCTGCGTGTTCCTCTGGGGACAGGATTGCTATAACTGCAATATTTTCAAGCAGACCGCCTTGCTGCACCGGGACGCGCTGCTGGAGCTGGGGCTGACCTGGTTCGAAGCCGACGTCTACGCGGACGAAGCGCTGGGAAGGCGCTTCTCGCTGCATGGTGTCCCCACTTTTGTGCTGTACCGCGCTGGCAAGCGGCTGGGCCGCGTCACCGGCTGGCCCGGCCTGCCGCAATTCACCGCGGCCATGCGCCGCCTGCAGGAAACGGCTGTAGAAAATTCCGGCCAGGCGTCTTGAAAAACCCTGCGGGCAGCCCCAGTTATGTGGGGACAAGAAGTTTCTCCCTATTTTCATAGATTCAATCAAGGTAACCGACCATGAGCAAGATTATTGGCATTGACCTGGGCACGACCAACAGCTGCGTGGCTGTCATGGACGGCGGGCAGGTCAAAATCATTGAAAACGCGGAAGGCGCTCGCACCACCCCCTCCATCGTCGCCTACATGGACGATGGCGAAACCCTGGTCGGCGCGCCGGCCAAGCGCCAGGCCGTGACCAACCCGCGCAACACCCTGTATGCGGTGAAGCGCCTGATCGGCCGCAAGTTCGAAGAGAAGGCGGTGCAGAAGGACATCAACCTGATGCCCTATGCCATCGTCAAGGCCGACAACGGCGACGCCTGGGTGGAAGTGCGCGGCAAGAAGATGGCGCCTCCCCAAGTGTCGGCCGACGTGCTGCGCAAGATGAAGAAGACCGCCGAGGACTACCTGGGCGAAGAAGTGACCGAGGCCGTCATCACCGTGCCCGCCTACTTCAACGACAGCCAACGCCAGGCCACCAAGGACGCTGGCCGCATCGCCGGTCTGGAAGTCAAGCGCATCATCAACGAACCCACCGCTGCCGCGCTGGCGTTCGGCCTGGACAAGACCGAAAAGGGCGACCGCAAGATCGCCGTCTATGACCTGGGCGGCGGCACGTTCGACGTGTCCATCATCGAAATCGCCGATGTGGACGGCGAAAAGCAGTTCGAAGTGCTGTCGACCAACGGCGACACCTTCCTGGGCGGCGAAGACTTCGACCAGCGCATCATCGACTACATCATTGCCGAGTTCAAGAAGGAACAAGGCGTTGACCTGTCCAAGGACGTGCTGGCCCTGCAACGCCTGAAGGAAGCGGCCGAAAAGGCCAAGATCGAGCTGTCCTCGGCGCAACAGACCGAAATCAACCTGCCGTACATCACGGCGGATGCCTCGGGCCCGAAGCACTTGAACCTGAAGATCACGCGCGCCAAGCTGGAAGCGCTGGTCGAAGAACTGATCGAACGCACGATCGAGCCCTGCCGCGTGGCCATCAAGGACGCCGGCGTGAAGGTTTCCGACATCGACGACGTGATCCTGGTCGGCGGCATGACCCGCATGCCCAAGGTCCAGGAAAAGGTGAAGGAATTCTTCGGCAAGGATCCGCGCAAGGACGTGAACCCCGATGAAGCCGTCGCCGCTGGCGCCGCCATTCAAGGTTCCGTGCTGTCGGGCGACCGCAAGGACGTGCTGCTGCTGGATGTCACCCCCCTGTCCCTGGGCATCGAAACCCTGGGCGGCGTGATGACCAAGATGATCCAGAAGAACACGACCATTCCGACCCGGTTCTCGCAGACCTTCTCGACCGCTGACGACAACCAGCCGGCCGTGACGATCAAGGTGTTCCAGGGCGAGCGCGAAATCGCTGCGGGCAACAAGGCCCTGGGCGAGTTCAACCTCGAAGGGATCCCGCCGTCGCCCCGCGGCATGCCGCAGATCGAAGTCACCTTCGACATCGACGCCAACGGCATCCTGCACGTGTCCGCCAAGGACAAGGGCACCGGCAAGGAAAACAAGATCACCATCAAGGCCAACTCGGGTCTGTCGGAAGACGAGATCCAGCGCATGGTCAAGGATGCCGAGGCCAATGCCGAGGAAGATCACCGCGTTGCCGAACTGGCCCAGTCGCGCAACCAGGCCGACGCGCTGGTGCATGCCACCCGCAAGTCGCTGACCGAATATGGCGACAAGCTCGAGGCTTCCGAAAAGGAAGGCATCGAAGCCGCCATCAAGGAACTGGAAGACACGCTGAAGGACGGCGACAAGGCCGCGATCGACGCCAAGGTGGAAGCCCTGTCGACGGTTTCGCAGAAGCTGGGCGAAAAGATGTACGCCGACATGCAGGCGCAGCAAGCCGCCGGCCAGCAGCAAGCGGCCGACAACGCGAAGCCGGTGGACGACAATGTCGTCGACGCCGACTTCAAGGAAGTCAAGCGCGACCAATAATGGCCGGGCGCTGACCAGCCTCTGCCGCCCGGTAGCCGGAGAAATCCGCCTACCGGGCGTACTCATTCTGTAGCACTGAAAAGAAGGCTCGTTTTCGAGCCCACGGATCATGGCAAAACGTGACTATTACGAAGTCTTGGGCGTCGCGAAGAACGCCTCGGACGACGACCTCAAGAAGGCCTATCGAAAGCTGGCCATGAAGTACCATCCGGACCGCAATCCGGACAGCAAAGAAGCCGAAGAGAAGTTCAAGGAAGCCAAGGAAGCCTACGAGGTCCTGGGTGACGATCAGAAGCGCGCCGCCTACGACCGCTACGGCCACGCGGGCGTGGACCCCAACTCCGCCGGCATGGGCGGCGGCATGGGCGGCGGTTTCGCCGATGCGTTCGGCGACATCTTCGGCGAAATCTTCGGCGGCGGCGGCGGTGGCCGCCGTGGCGGCGGCCCGCAGGTTTACCGCGGCGCCGACCTGAAGTACGCGCTGGAAATCACGCTGGAGCAGGCCGCGGCCGGTTTCGACACCGAGATCCGCGTGCCCAGCTGGGAAAACTGCGACACCTGCCACGGTTCCGGCGCCAAGGCCGGCACCTCGCCCAAGACCTGCCGCACCTGCGGCGGCTCGGGCGCCGTGCGCATGCAGCAGGGTTTCTTCAGCGTGCAGCAGACCTGCCCGACCTGCCACGGCAACGGCAAGGAAATCACCGATCCCTGCCCCGCCTGCGACGGCGTGGGCCGCATCCGCCGCAACAAGACGCTGCAGGTCAAGATTCCGGCCGGCATCGATGACGGCATGCGCATCCGCTCCAGCGGCAACGGCGAACCAGGCATCAACGGCGGTCCTCCGGGCGATCTGTATGTGGAAATCCACATCAAGCAGCACAAGATCTTCCAGCGCGACGGCGACGACCTGCATTGCGAACTGACCATTCCGTTCACGTCGGCGGCGCTGGGCGGCGAGCTTCAGGTACCGACGCTGGGCGGCAAGGCCGAAATCTCGATCCCCGAAGGCACGCAGTCGGGCAAGACCTTCCGCTTGCGCGGCAAGGGCATCCGCGGCGTGCGCGGCAGCTACCCGGGCGATCTGTACTGCCATGTAGTGGTGGAAACGCCCGTGCGCCTGAGCGACGACCAGAAGAACATCCTGCGCCAGTTCGAGGCTTCGCTGAACGATGGCGGCGACCGCCATTCGCCGCAAAGCAAGTCCTGGACCGACCGGGTGAAGGAATTCTTCAGCTGAATTGGCTGAGGCATGCAAAAAGCCGCGATCATGATCGCGGCTTTTTTTTGCCCGGCGAGGGCGTGGGGGCGGGGGCAGCGCGCATATGAAAAGACCGCGGCTTGCGCCGCGGTCCAGTGCTACTGCTACTGCGAGTACTGCAACTGCTGTATCGACTGCAACTTCAACTTCAACTTCAGCTTCAGCTTCAGCTTCTACTGCTACTTTCACAGCTACTGCTACTTCTACTTCTACTGCTACTTCGACCGCCGCTGTCGCCGATAAAAACCGGCCTCAAACCATGATGCCGTCCGAGGCCGGCCGGGCCACAGCAAGCAGCTCACCGGGTGATCGGCGGGTACTCGAGTTCGCCGAACGTGTATTGGCCGCTGGCCTTGGCTTGCGCCAGTTCCTGCTGGACTTCAGCGCTGGTCTTGGCGCTGGCGGGGGCGGATACAGCCGCCGGGTATTCCAGTTCACCGAAGGTGTACTGGCCGCTGACCTTGGCTTGTTGCAGCTGGGCTTGCACTTCCTGCGAGCTCAGGCTGGTGGTCTGGGGCAGGGCGGGCGGATAGTCCAGCTCGCCGAAGGTGTACTGGCCGCTGATCTTGGCTTGCTGCAGTTCAGTGGCGACCTGGGCGCTGCTCTTGGCTTGTTCAACGCCGGCGGCTTGGGCGCCAACGCCAACCAGGGCCAGGGATAGCAGCAGGGTGGTGGTTAGGGTTTTCATGGTAGACCTCCAATTCGTCTTGGTTGGGGACCGAATCCGGCGGCCCTCCGTCGTGGTTCGTTGTGTGTTCCCGATGACTGAATTGTGCTCGTTATCCCACCTGGGATAAACCCGTATTTCTTGAAAACATCTTTCCAAATAATCGAGTAATCACGTTCGCTTTTATGATTTCATCCATTTTTGGCATAGTCGGGGGGGCGTTCTGGTGAATTTTGGTGAGCTGACCAGCGCCGGAAAGCCAAAAAAAGCCCCGCCGCAGCGGGGCTTGGGCGAGGCGGGCCTGGTCAGGGCGCCGGCTTCTTCTTGAAGTCGCCGGCAACCGCGGTGCTGAAACCGTCCGCGCGCAGATACTTGCGCAAAGCCGCATTGACCGAATCGGCCGTCAGCGCGGAGATCTTCTTGTCCATGTCGGCCGACCAGGCGAAGGTGCGGCCGCGCTGCATGTAATCCAGCCAGGTGCTGGCCAGGACGTCGTCCTGGGCGCGGGCCAGGTTGCGGTAGTTCAGCAGGGCCGTGATGCCGTCCGAGATTTCCTTGTCCGTGAAGCCGTCCTTCAGCACGCGCGCCAGTTCTTCGCCGATGGCCTTTTCCAGGCGCTCGCGGTTTTGCGGCGCGTAGATGGCGTACATGGTCCAGCTGGCGGAGGGCTCGAACGACGAGACCGACAGCGAGCTGCGCACGTTGTACGAGAGGCCGTCGGTTTCGCGTACGCGGTTCCACAGGCGCGAGGTTTCGGAGGCGCCGAACAGGTAGTTGGCCAGGTACAGCGCGGCGTAGTCCGCGTCCGTGTCCTGCAGCTTCAGCGGCATGCGCGAAATGTAGAACGCATTGGCCTTGTCGGGCGTGTCGATGTCGAACTGCTTGGCGGGAATGTCGCGGTACGGATTGGGCACGCGCGTGTAGCCAGGAGCCTTTTTCCAGCCGGCCAAACCGGTCTTGAGCGCCTTTTCCACGGCTGCGGGCTCGAAATCGCCCACCGCCGAGTACTCGATGTTGCCGGCGCCGTAGAACTTGGAATGGAACTTGACCAGGGCGTCGCGGTTCAGGGCGCGCACGCCGGCCAGCGATTCCTCGAAGGTCGGCACGTAGCGCAGGTCATTGGCGGGCCACGGATTGTCCTGGCGGGCCAGCGCGCGTCCGGCCAGTGCCGACGGTTCGGTCATGGCGTTCTGGATCGAGGTTTCGAGCTGGCGCTGATATTCCTCCAGTTGCTCCTTGGGGAAGTTGGCGTTGCGGACGATGTCCAACGCCAGCGCGGTGAGTTCGGGCAGGTTTTCGCCCTTGGTCGACATGGCGATCTTGAGCGTGGTGCCGCCGCCGCTGAAGCCGAGTTCGGCCTGCAGCTTGTCCAGGCGGTCCTGGATGTCCTGGCGCGACAGCTTGGCCGTGCCGCGGGTCAGCAGGTCGGCCACGGCGCTGGAATTCACGCGTTGGCCGAGCAGGTCTTTTTCGTTGCCGAACTGGATCAGCATCTGCGCCTGCACCCGGTTGCCGCGCGTGGCCTTGGGCAGCAGCGCCAACTGCACGGAGCCGTTGGGCAGGTCCAGCTTCTTGCGCTGCGTCAGCTTGTCGATGTTCTCGGGCGTGGGGTCGAAGGCCGATGCGGCCTTGAAGTCCGGATCGCCCTTGTAGTCCTTGAAGACGGCCGTCAGGTCCACCCGTTGTTCTTGCGGCGCGCGCACGGGCTTCTCGGTGGGGATGTAGCGGCCTTCGATGCTGTTGCTTTGGACCAGGTAGGTGGTCGCGGCGCGCTGCACTTCGGCCAGCGTGGCCTTGCGGGCGCGGTCGCGCTGCAGGAAGAACAGGCGCCAGTCGCCGGCGGCGATGGCCTCGGACAGCGCCACGCCGACCTGTTCGGGATCGCTATAGGTCTGTTCCCAGGCAGTCAGCCATTTGCTGCGGGCGCGGTCCAGCTCCTGCTGTGTGAAGGGCTTCTTGTCCAGGGTCTCCAGCGTGCCGGTCAGCGCCTTCATGGCGGCGTCCAGGCTCTTGCCCGGCGTCAGCTGGGCGGCGAACATCGCAAGGCCCGGATCCAGGTTTTCCATGGTGAAGCCGAACACGCCCGAGGCCAGCTTGGTCGGGACCAAGGCATGGTAGAGACGGCCCGAGGGCGTGTCGGCCAGGATGGTGGCGGCCAGGTCCAGCGGCACGAAGTCGGCGCTGCCGGCGGCAGGAATGTGGTACATGGCCGCGACCAGCGGCGTGCCGCCCGTGCGGCGCAGGGTTACGGAACGTTCACCGTCCTGCACGGGTTCCACCGTGTATTCGGGCGGGAGCTTGCGTTCGGGCTTGGGCAGCTTGCCCAGCGTTTCCTCGATGTCGGCCAGGGTCGCCTGCGGGTCGAACTTGCCCGCCACGATCAGCACGGCGTTATCGGGCTGGTAGTACTCGTGATAGAAGGCGCGCAACTGGCCGATGTCCACGTTCTCGACGTCGGAACGGGCGCCGATGGTGTTCTTGCCGTAGCTGTGCCACTGGAAGGCCGCGGCCTGCATCTTCTGCATCAGGATGCGGAAGGGGCTGTTTTCGCCGCTTTCCATTTCGTTGCGGACTACGGTCATTTCCGAGTCCAGGTCTTCCTTGGCGATCAGGGAATTGACCATGGCGTCGGCCTGCCAGCCCAGGTACCACTTGAGCGTGTCGGGGTTTGCGGCGAAGCTGGCGAAGTAGTTGGTGCGGTCGCTGGAGGTCGAACCATTGGCCTGCAAGCCGCGGCGCGAGAACTCGCCCATGGCGTTGCGGGTGGTCGAGGTGCCCTTGAACAGCATGTGCTCCAGTAGGTGAGCCATGCCTGTCTGGCCGTAGTTCTCGTTGCGCGAGCCCACCAGGTAGGTCATGTTGACGGTAGTGGACGGCTTGGATTCATCGGGAACCAGCAGCACCCTCAGGCCGTTGGCCAGGCGGTATTCGGTGATGCCTTCGATCGAGGCGGCCTCCGAGACGCCCGCCGGCAGGCTGGCGGCGCCGGCCTGAAAGGCCAGGAAGGAGGAAAACAGCAGCACGCTCAGCGGGCGCGGCAGCTTCGACAGGGACAGGCGCATGGCAGACAATTCCTTTGGCATGGCAGAATCCGTTGGAGTGTATACGTTGGCAATGGTTCAGGGGCGCGGCGCGGCGTTGTCCACGGCGCGCGGCCCGGGACCGCAAGCAAGGAAGTCCGTCATGTCTCTATCCCTGGAAGTCGAAACGCCACGCCTGGTGCTGCGCCAATGGCGCGCCGCCGACCGTGAACCTTTCGCGGCGCTGAACCAGGACCCCCGCGTCGCCGAGTACCTGCTGCCGCTGAATGCACAGGAAAGCGATGCGCTTGCCGACCGGCTGGCCGCCGGCATCGACGAGCACGGCTGGGGCTTCTGGGCCGTGGAGGCGCCAGGCGTGGCGCCCTTCATCGGTTTTGTCGGCATCAAGCCGCTGGCGCCCACTCTGCCGTTCGCGCCAGGCGTGGAGATAGGCTGGCGCCTGGCGCAGCGGCACTGGGGCAAGGGCTACGCCAGCGAAGCCGCCGAGGCGGCCTTGCGCGCGGGGTTCGAGCAGGTGGGACTGGATGAGATCGTGGCCTTCACGGCCACGGGCAACCAGCGTTCGCGCGCGGTGATGGACCGCTTGGGCATGAGGGAGGATCCGGAAGGTTTCGACCATCCCGCCGTTCCACAGGGGCATCCGCTGTGTCGACACGTGCTGTACCGCATTGGGCGTGAGGAGTGGCGATTGCGGCAAATTGGTGACACAGGTGAAGCAGCCGTGCCAGTTGCGGCGGCATAAGGGTCCAGGAGGGGCGTCCGGCTGTGATGTTGCGGCGCAATATGACGAAATGACGGGGCTGATTTGAGCTGTCCCGGCCCGCGGGTGTAAGCTTTTCAAGACGCAGTACCCAGTTGCAGACGGGATGCGCGACAGCCCGCCCACAGGTTTCCCGTCCAACGCCAGACGCCGTTTTCTGCCCGGCGCCGGTGCTTGTCGTTCGCGCCTTCGCCGCCGGCATTGTGCCGGCGCACTTACCGGAGGAACGACCCATGCTGACCGAGATCGTCACGCGTGCCTTGTCCCAATTGACCGGCAGCCCATTGAGCGGCGACGGGATCAAAGGACAGTTTCAGTACGCCTATGCCAGTGATGACGGCCAATTCGTGGCCATATTGACCCATGACATGACCACCTATGTGGTGGACTTGAGCACACAACGATATTTCGCGGAGTGCGGCGGCTCGCCACGGGGCTTCGCCGGGCACGTGCTGGAAATGGAAGGCGCGGCGGCGCGCAGCCATCCCTGGCCCGCCGCCAACGATCTGTTCGACCTGGACATGGATGCGGATGAGCTTGCATGGCGCAACTGCCCTGGCTTGCGTGGCGAGCCGCCCGCCGCCCGATCTGCTGAGAGCCGCGCCGCCTGAGAGTGGCCAGAAGCGGCAAGATCCAATTGAACCGGCGGCTCCGCCGGTTTTTTTTGCCTGTAGCGGCCGAAAGCCGAATCGCCGCAAGGCCTTGCGGGTCGCTACAATTTGCGCCATGACTACGCACGCCGAAACCCGCGCGCCGGATGGCGCAACCCTGGTCGATTGCACGCATGAGCGCCATGCCGACCAGATACTGGCCATATTCAACGACGCCATCGTCAATTCCACCGCGCTGTACGACTACAAGCCGCGGCCGCGCGAGGCGATGCTGGGCTGGTTCCAGACCAAGCAGCAGGGCGGTTTTCCGGTGCTTGGGTACGAGAATGCCGACGGCGAACTGATGGCCTTCGCCAGCTACGGCACCTTCCGCGCCTGGCCGGCCTTCAAGTACTCGGTGGAGCATTCCGTGTACGTGGACGGACGTTTTCGCGGACTGGGCTTGGGCGAGGCGCTGATGCGCGAGCTGATCCAGCGGGCGCGCGCCAATCAGGTGCACGTGCTGGTCGGCGGCATCGACGCGAGCAACCAGGGCAGCATCCGCCTGCACGAGAAGCTGGGCTTCACGCATGCAGGCACCATCCGCGAGGCAGGCTTCAAGTTCGGACGCTGGCTGGATCTGGCGTTCTATCAGCTGACGCTGGATACGCCTGAAAAGCCGGTCGACGGGTGACCGGCAGTCCTACTTCGATAGCACACGCATGGCCTGTTCCAGGCCGGCGACCGTCACCGGGTACATGCGGCCCTGCATGATGTCGCGCATCAGCGCGATGGACTGGCGGTATTGCCAGGACGCGGTGGGCTCGGGATTGAGCCAGACCGATTTGGGCCAGGCGTCCAGCAGGCGGCGCATCCATTCGGCGCCGGGCTCCTTGTTGTAGTGCTCGACGGAGCCGCCCGGCTGCAGGATTTCGTAGGGGCTCATGGTGGCGTCACCGACGATGATCAGGCGCCAATCCGGGTTGTACTTGCGCAGCACGTCCCAGGTGTCGAAGCGTTCGTTCTGGCGCCGGCGGTTGCTTTGCCACAGGCTTTCGTACGGGCAGTTGTGGAAGTAGTAGACCTCCAGGTTGCGGAATTCGCTGCGCGCCGCCGAGAACAATTCCTCGACGCGTCCGATGTGGTCGTCCATGCTGCCGCCCACGTCCAGCAGCATCAGCACCTTCACGGTGTTGTGGCGTTCGGGGACCATGCGCAGGTCCAGATGGCCGGCATTGCGCGCGGTGCTGGCGATGGTGTCGTCCAGGTCCAGTTCCATTTCGGCGCCTTGCCTTGCGAAGCGCCGCAGGCGGCGCAGCGCCACCTTGAAGTTGCGCGTGCCCAGCTCGACCTGATCGTCGTAGTCCTTGAACTGGCGCATGTCCCAGACCTTGACCGCGCTGCGGTTGCCGGCAGAGTCGCCGCCCACGCGTATGCCTTCGGGGTGGTAGCCGCCATTGCCGAAAGGCGAGGTGCCGCCGGTGCCGATCCATTTGCTGCCGCCGGCGTGGCGTTCCTTCTGCTCTTCCAGGCGCTCCTTGAAGAGCTCCATCAGCTTGTCCCAGCCGTGCTTTTCGATTGCGGCTTTTTCTTCCGGGCTCAGGCTTTTTTCGAACTGCTTGATGAGCCAGTCCAGCGGGATTTCCTTGCCTGGGGGCAGGGCGGCCGCGATGCCCTTGTAGTAGGCGCCGAAAGCCTTGTCGTAGCGGTCGTAGAGCGCCTCGTCCTTGACCAGCGTGGCGCGCGCCAGGAAGTAGAACTCGTCCAGCGTGGGCGCCATGAGATCCTGGCGCAGGGCGTCCACCAGGGTCAGGTATTCCTTGACCGAGACGGGCAGCTTATGCGCCCGGAGGTGATAGAAGAAGTCGATCAGCATTTGCGGGCTGCCGGTAGTTGCTGGCGGATCGTTGCTGGCAGATCAGCGGCGCTGGCCGCCGCGCGTCATGGCCGCCAGGCGTTCCAGCAGGTGCACGTCCTGCTCGTTCTTGAGCAGCGCGCCGGCCATCAGCGGCACCGCCGTGGCCGTGTGCGCGTCGATCTCGGCGGCGGTCGAACCCTCGGCCAGCAACAGGCGCAACCAATCCAGCAGTTCGGAGGTGGACGGTTTTTTCTTCAGGCCCGGCGCGTCGCGCAGCGCGAAGAAGGTGTCCAGCGCCGCGCGCAGCACGTCCTGCTTCAGGTGCGGGTAGTGCACGGCCACGATGTCGCGCATGGTTTCGCGGTCGGGGAAACGGATGTAGTGGAAGAAGCAGCGGCGCAGGAAAGCGTCGGGCAGATCCTTTTCGTTGTTGGACGTGATGATGACCAGCGGACGGTGCCGCGCGGAGATGGTTTCGCGCGTTTCGTACACGTGGAATTCCATGCGGTCCAGTTCGCGCAGCAGATCGTTGGGGAATTCGATGTCGGCCTTGTCGATCTCGTCGATCAGCAGCACCACCGGCTCAGGCGACTGGAAGGCCTGCCACAGCGTGCCCTGCACGATGTAGTTGCGAATGTCGCGGACCTTTTCGTCGCCCAGCTGCGAGTCGCGCAGGCGCGACACCGCGTCGTATTCATACAGGCCCTGATGGGCCTTGGTAGTGGACTTGATGTGCCACTGCAACAGCGGCCGTCCCAGCGCACGCGCCACTTCCTCGGCCAGCATGGTCTTGCCGGTGCCGGGTTCGCCCTTGATCAGCAGCGGACGCTGCAAGGTGAGGGCGGCATTGACGGCGAGTTTCAGGTCATCGGTGGCGACATAGTTGTCGGTCCCGTCGAAGCGGTCTGGCGAGGCGGAAGTAGCGGACTGGGCTGCGGACATGGTCTGATGGCTTCTGAGATTTGACGGTGATCAATACCATGGTAAAGGTATTAATCCTGAGCAATTATCGTACAATCAGGCGGTTTTGCTTTGGGTTCGACCCGCAACGTGTTTGCCGAGGGCCTTTTCGTGTGAGCAGGCCCTAGTCCTTAGCCATACCAAGAAGAGCCATTCCAATGAAGTTGCGAACCTCTCTGAAGTACACGGTATCCGTGTTGGCCGCGATGGCATCCTGTGCGATCGCCGGCCAGTCTGTTGCTGCAGACGCAGCAGTGGTCGGTAATGTCCAGAACGCCCGCGACAAGGTTTCCATGTGCATCGGTTGCCACGGCATCGAAGGCTACAAGGCAACGTTTCCCGAGCTGTACCACGTGCCGATGATCGCTGGGCAGAACGCCAAGTACATCGAAACCGCCCTCAACGAGTACAAGAAAGGCGCGCGCAGCCATCCCACGATGGACGCCATTGCCGGCAGCCTGTCCGACCAGGACATCGCCGATCTGGCCGCGTACTACTCGAATCTCAAGTAAGGGGGCAAACACATGAATCGCTACATGCTTGCCCTTGCGGGCGCGACCCTGGCCATGACGGGCGTTGCCGCCCAGGCGCAGGACCTGGCGGCCGGCAAGGCCGTCTTCGACAAATTCAACTGCGCTTCCTGCCACGGCGCCGACGCCAAGACGGCCGTGGATCCGGCCTATCCGACGCTGGCTGGCCAGCACGCGGACTACCTGGTTCACGCCCTGAAGGCCTACAAGCGCGGCGCGTCCGGCAGCGCGGCCACGGCCAACGTGCGCAAGAACCCCATCATGGGCGCTTTCGCGACCCAGCTGTCCGACCAGGACATCTCCAACGTGGCGGCATGGCTGTCGGCGCAGCCGAGCGACCTGGGCGTGCGCAGGTAAGCCGTCCGGATCCGTTCCGCAAACAAGAAAGCCCTCGGTCGAGGGCTTTTCTTTTTCCGCCGGGCCGTCCCAAGGAAAAATAGCCCCCTCGGGGGGCAGCAAGCCGAAGGCGCAGCGTGGGGGCTTTTCTTTTTCCGCCGGGCCGTCCCAAGGAAAAAAAGCCCCTCGGGGGGCGGCAAGCCGAAGGCGCAGCGTGGGGGCGGTGCTCAGCGGCTGGCGCGCTGGCGGATCAGGTCGATATAGGTGTCGCTGTCCAGCGGCGTGCCCAGGCGCTGCGCTTCCCACACCACCTGCCCCAGGCATTCCATGATTTCATGCGCGGCCTGGTGCGCGTCGCCGCGCGACACCAGCTGCTGGTAGGCCTGCCGGATTCCCGGCGGATGGTCGATGGACAGCTGCTCTGCAATGGCCAGATGCATGGACAGGTGCAGAAAGGGATTGGTGCGCCCCTTTTCCACCGAGTATTCGGCCGTCATGGCCTCGGGGTTTTCCAGGTCGCCGTGGTATTCGGGATGTTCGATGATCCAGTCCAGCGCGATGGCCTCGAGCGGTGTCAGCACTTCGGAGGCGCGATGCTTGCGCCAGGTTTCGATGAAGAATTCGCGGACTTGGTCGCGTGAGGGATTGAACATCTGATGGGGCTGAAAAGCGGGCTGGTGATGCATTATTTTACCGCCGCGCGCGGGCCGTCAGGCCCGCTGGCCCCTTTGCGATATAGAATTGGTTGCTATCGGCCATCCAGTGCGCGGTTCCCGTGGGCGATCTTCCCCGCCGGAACGGACGCTTCCCGATGCCGGCGCGTGCAGAAAAACCACTCGGAGCAAATGGAGCATTCATGTCCTACCAACATATCAAGGTTCCCGCTGGCGGCCAGAAGATCACGGTCAACGCTGATTTCTCGCTGAATGTGCCCGATCAGCCCATCGTCCCCTACATCGAGGGCGACGGCACGGGCGCCGACATCACCCCGGTGATGATCAAGGTCGTCGACGCGGCGGTGCAGAAGGCCTATGGCGGCAAGCGCAAGATCCACTGGATGGAAGTCTATGCCGGCGAGAAGGCCACCAAGGTCTACGGCCCCGACGTGTGGCTGCCCGACGAGACCCTGGACGTCGTCAAGGACTACGTGGTGTCGATCAAGGGCCCGCTGACCACGCCGGTGGGCGGCGGCATCCGTTCGCTGAACGTGGCCCTGCGCCAGCAGCTGGACCTGTACGTCTGCCTGCGCCCGGTGGCGTACTTCAAGGGCGTGCCCTCGCCGGTGCGCGAACCCGAAAAGACCAACATGGTGATCTTCCGCGAGAACTCGGAAGACATCTACGCCGGCATCGAATACATGGCCGAAAGCGAGCAGGCCAAGGAGCTGATCCAGTTCCTGCAGACCAAGCTCGGCGTGAAGAAGATCCGTTTCCCGAACACTTCGTCCATCGGCATCAAGCCGGTGTCGCGCGAAGGCACCGAGCGCCTGGTGCGCAAGGCCGCGCAGTACGTCATCGACAATGACCGTACGTCGCTGACCCTGGTGCACAAGGGCAACATCATGAAGTTCACGGAAGGCGGCTTCCGCGATTGGGGCTACGCGCTGCTGCAGAAGGAATTCGGCGCGACGCTGATTGACGGCGGCCCGTGGTGCAAGTTCAAGAATCCGAAGACGGGCCGCGAGGTCATCGTCAAGGACGTGATTGCTGACGCGTTCCTGCAGCAGATCCTGCTGCGCCCGGCCGAATACGACGTGATCGCCACCCTGAACCTGAACGGCGACTACATCTCGGACGCGCTGGCCGCGCAAGTGGGCGGCATCGGCATCGCCCCGGGCGCCAACCTGTCTGATTCGGTGGCCATGTTCGAAGCTACCCACGGCACTGCGCCGAAGTACGCAGGCAAGGACTACGTGAACCCCGGTTCCGAAATTCTGTCGGCCGAAATGATGCTGCGCCACATGGGCTGGACCGAAGCCGCGGACCTGATCATCTCCAGCATGGAAAAATCCATCCTGTCCAAGAAGGTCACGTACGACTTCGCGCGTCTGCTGGAAGGCGCGACCCAGGTGTCGTGCTCGGGCTTTGGCCAGGTGATGATCGATAATATGTGATTGCCCTGGGCGGCTTGCCGCGTATATTTTCCTTGAACCCGCCCGCCATCATGGCGGGCGGGTTTTGTGTACCTAGGCAAGTGGCATTGTGCATGCCGCGTCGCCTTTCTTTGGTTGAGTGTTGTGCCCCGACTGTATGTTTCCTTGGCCACATGGCTTACGTTGTTGGTTCCTGCCCTGGCTTTGACCAGTGCCGCTGGAGGACCGGCGATCATCTATTTGACAGGTTTGATTGCACTGATCGCGCTGGCCGCCAACGCGATCAAGCGCTACGAACCCATGGATTTCCGAGCCATGTGGCCCATGGCGCTGGCATTGCTGCTGCCGTTACTTTGCTTATTCATTACGTCCTTGGCGCGAGGCGTCTGGAGCGGCTCCGAATTGGAAAAACTGCTCCGGTTTGCGCTGGCGGTGCCGGTGCTCTGGCTATTGCTCAGGGCGCCGCAAGCGTGGTTGAAGCAGATCCAGTGGAGCATCCTGGCCGGTGCGCTGGCGGGGGCGGGAATTCTGATAGTCGCCATGACGTTCTGGGACAGAGGCGCAGTGGTCGATATTGGGGGCCGTTACAATGCAGTCGCCTTCGCCAACATGACCTTGCTGTTCGGTTCGATGGCCTTGTTATCCATCGGTTGGGGCGCCACGACGCGCTGGCCGCGAGCCGAAAATGGGCTCAAGGTACTGGCTTTCGTCCTGAGCGCATGGGCCACCTGGTTGTCCCAGACCCGTAGCAGCTGGATGCTACTTCCCATACTGGCCGTGGTGTTCCTGCTGGGGCTGCATGGCTGGAGCCGGCGCCACAAGATGTATTGCGCTTTCGCGCTCAGCGTGGTTCTGGTCGTTAGCGCGCTCGGAATCTGGAACTTCAGCAGTCGCATGAAAGAGGTTGTGACGGATTTTCAGAGCTTCTCCACGTCGGCCGACCGGGACACCTCGTTTGGCATCCGTCTTCAGCTCTGGCATGCGTCGATCCTCATGTTCCAGAAAAGCCCCGTCGTGGGCGTGGGCCCGAGCAATTTCCGTGGTGAATTGTTGGAGCTGGAAAAGCAAGGCGTGGTGTCGCACGAGGTCGTCGACGGTTATGGCGAACCCCACAATGACCTGCTGGCCGCCTTGTCCGGATACGGGCTGCTGGGCCTGCTGAGCAGCCTCGCACTGTATTTCGTGCCGGCTTACATTTTCCTGCGCCGGCTGGCCAGCAATGACCGTGTCATACGTGTCGGCGCACAGTTGGGCTTGCTGTTCTGCCTGGGCTATTGCGCATTCAGTCTGACTGAAATGATGTTCCGCAATATGCGCAGCGTACCGACGTATTCCTTGATCGTAGTGGCGCTGATCGCGTTGACCACGCCGCGCTCCGCAGGCGCCGCACGGGCTCCGGCCTAGGAAAGGGCTGTACAAAAGGCGGAATGAGCCGCCACGACGAAAAAAACGCAAGGCAAGCGCGCCTTGCGTTTTTTTTATGGGCCTTGCGTTAAATCAAACGCCCTCTGCAGTCTTGGTGAAAACCCTGGTGCTGTCCCTTATTCTGACGGAATACATACATAAACCGTCACATTCTGCCTTGATTAGTTTCATTGGGCGGGTGAAGAAGGATGAGAGGACTATGAAGAATTCCAGCTTGCGCAGGGAACTGCTGTGGTTTGTGTTCGCGGTCGGCGCCGTCGTGCTGGCCCTGGGCGCCTGGGACGCCTGGGAGCGCCGCGCCGAGATGGTGGCCGAGCGCAGGAGCGAGCTGCGCCACGTCCTCGATCTGGCGTCCGGCATCGTGCGCAATGGCAAGCAAAGCGTGCGCGAGGGCATGCCCCTGGACGAGGCCAAGCGCAATGTGGCGCGCCGATTGGCGCAACTGCGTTATGGCGAGGACGGCTATGTGGGCGCCTTCGGCGACGGCTACGACCTGCTGGTGCATCCCGATCCCAAGCTGGTCGGCACCAACGTCCGGGCCGTCAAGGACAGCGCCGGACAGCCGATCTTCGAAAACCTCTATGCCCAAGGCAAGGCGGGCGGCGGCTTTACGCGCTACCAGTTCCCGCGGCCGGGAACGGATCGGGCGCTGCCCAAGATCAGCTATGCCACCTACGACGCTGACTGGGGCTGGTTGTTGTTCACGGGCCTGTACGTGGATGACGTCGATCAGGCGTTCTACGGCACTTTGTGGCGGCAAGGCGGTGTGACGCTGGGCCTTCTGGTGTTGCTATTGGCGGCGGCGCTGCGCTTTTTCCGCACGCATATCCTCGGTCCGCTGGACCAGGCGGTGGTGGTGTGCGAGCGCGTGGCCAATGGCGACTTGTCGGGCAGCGTGCCGCGCAATCAGCGCGGCGAGATCGGCCGCCTGTTCGACGCCCTGGCGCGGATGCAGCAACGCCTGGACGGGGCGGTGCGCAGCATTGTGCATTCCACGGCTTCCATTGCCGCGGCCTCGCGGCAGATCGCGGCGGGCAGCATGGACCTGTCGGACCGCACCGAGAAGCAGGCCGCCGCGCTGGAGCAGACCGCCGCCAGCGTGGAGCAGATCACCGCGACCGCGCAGCAGAGCGCGCAACATGTGCGTGAGGTCAGCGCGCTGGCCGGTCAGGCAGCGCAACTGGCCAGGCAGGGTAGCGATGAAACGCAGCACGCCATCGACGCCATGCGCGAGATTTCGCATAGCTCGCAGCGCATCGACGAGATCATCCGGCTGATAGACGAGATCGCGTTCCAGACCAACATCCTGGCGCTGAACGCCGCGGTGGAAGCGGCGCGGGCCGGAGAACAGGGCCGGGGCTTTGCCGTGGTGGCGGGCGAGGTGCGCGCGCTGGCTCAGCGCTCGGCCACCGCCGCCAAGGAGATCAAGACGCTGATCGAAGCGTCGGCGGATTCGGTGGCTCGTGGCAGCCAGCGCGTCGAGCAGGCCAGCGCGACGATGGGCAACGTGCTGGAGTCCGCCGCCACCAGCGCGCCGCTGATGGGGGAGATTGCCACGGCCTCGGCCGAGCAGAGCGTGGGCATCGAACAGATCAATCAGGCCGTGACGCATCTGGACGGCGTGACGCAGCAGAACGCCGCGCTGGTGGAAGAGTTCGCCGCGTCGGCTGGCGCGCTGCGCGATCAGGCGGCCGAGCTGGCGA
Source organism: Achromobacter aegrifaciens (assembly GCF_902859735.1). Classification (GTDB taxonomy): domain Bacteria; phylum Pseudomonadota; class Gammaproteobacteria; order Burkholderiales; family Burkholderiaceae_B; genus Achromobacter; species Achromobacter aegrifaciens. Next base: position 223,255 of record NZ_CADIJY010000003.1, read on the forward strand.
ATGCGGTGTCCGTCTTCAGGCTGTCTGCAGCCGCCTAGGCGAGCCCTGCACCACGTTCATGGCCCGCTGCAGGCGCTGCCCAAGCTCTCGGCTGGCGCTGGTCATGGGCATGCGCAGCTCATCGGTGATCAGGCCCTGCATCGAGAGGGCGCGCTTGATCGGAGCAGGATTGGGTTCGGTAAACAGCAGGCGGATCAGGCCGCGCAGGGGCTCGAAGAGTTCGCGCGCGGCCTCCGCGTGGCCGTCTCGGGCCAGCTGCATGACCTCGACATAGCGCTCGGGATAGATATGCGCGGCGGCCGGGATGGCGCCGAGGCCGCCGGCCAGGAAGTGGTCCAGCAGGGCCATATCTTCCCCGCATAGCGGCGTCAGCGTGCCGCGCCGGTTCAAGGCCGCCAGTACCGCGGGATTGCATTCCTTGACGGCGCTGAAGTTGGGCAGCGCGGCCAGCGCTTCCATGGTTTCGACCGTCATGGTGACGCCGGTGCGCTTGGGGATGTTGTACAGGATGATGGGCCGCTGCGTGGCCCAGGCAATCTGGCGGTAGTGCCACAGGATGCCGGCCTGCGAAGGGCCCAGGTAGTAAGGCGGTGGCACCAGGTAGCCGGCCGGCTGGTACTTGTCCAGGCGCCGGATGGCGGTTGCGACGCCGCGCGTGTCCACGCCGCCCGCGCCGAACACCAGCGGCAGCGCGTGCGGATCGCTCGATATGGCTTCTATCATGTCGACCTTTTCCGGCACGCTCAGCAGATTGCCCTCGCCGGTGGAGCCAAACAGCACCAGGCCGGCGATACCTGCGTTGCGGTAATAGCGGGCCAGCGCCTGCGCGGCGTCCAGGTCCACATAGCCGCCGCGCATCGGCGTGACCATGGGCAGCCAGATGCCTTCAAACGCGGTCTTGCGTGGCGTGTCCATGGCTTACTGCCCCGTCATCGCGTATGCGGGAAGCACCGGACCGAACTCGGCGCGGGGCAGGCCCGACATCACCGCGTGCATCAGCGCATCCAGCTGCCCGCGTTCGCACTGCAGTTGCAGCACGCTTTGCGCATGGACGTGATCCACCGACAGCACATAGACGCCGATGCGTTCGCCCAATGCGCGATGCAGCGCCAGCCGCACGTTCAGTGCGTCCAGCGTGTCTATCCTGATGGTCAGCGCGACTCGTTCGACGCGGGCGTGCGTACGCTGCGCGGGCAGGATGTCGGACATGGGGGCGAGGCAGGCTTGAAGTCGGGGGATCATGGCGGGCAGCGGGACCGGAGGCGCCGCTTGCGGCGTTCCGGGGATCCGGTTGGTTAATGACGGTTCCACTATAGGAAGCGCGCCGTAAATCCTGCCGATAAAAGCGGACGCAGCGCGTAAAAAACGCGTCAACGTCCGGGGCGCTCAGAACGTCTTGGTCAGCGACAGCAAGCCCGTTGCGCGGCCCATGTCGCGGCCGCGCGTATTGGTGTAGACGGCGCGGTCCGCGTTGGTGTCCAGATAGGCCAACGAGACCGACAGGCCCCGGCCGAAGTCCTTCGTCAGCCCCAGCTTCCAGTCCGTGTAGTTGCCGTTGTCGACGTTGCGCACCAGTTGCCGGCCGACGTGCGCGTTGACGGTCAGGCCCCAGACGCCCGTATCGAAGTTGCCGGACAGGTCGAAGTACTGGCTGTGCTTGCTGTCGGCGAAGCCGAACAGGTTGGTCAGGGAGAGGGAGTACTTGAACATCAGAGGTCCATAGCCGATGCCGGCATACAGCTCGGTGGTGTCGGGACTGGTGTAGCCGGACGGATAGTCGCCAGGGTAGTAGTACTGCAGGACGCCCAGGTCGACGGGCACGTCCTGCGCGAGATTGCCCTTGTAGCCGCCGTAGAAGTCCATTTCCACGGGCGCGGACACGTCGCTGTTGCTGTCGTCGAGCCAGCTGATGCTGGAGTTCCAGTTGCCCAGGTAAAAGCCGCTGGAGTGGGCCAGGTCGAATCCGCCCTGGATGGCCGGCTTGTTATTGCTTTGCATCAGGCCGCGATAGCGGTATTGGCTGGCCAGGGTGACGTTGGCCGTCAACGTGAGGTCGGACGCGGCAGGCGCCGCTTCGGCGGGCGCGTCGGCGGCCAGTGCGTTGCCGGCTTGCGAGGCGGCCAGGGTCAGCAGCGCGAGCGCGGCCAAGGTGTGGCGGGGCATGGAATTGCTCCTACTGTTGGATGGGACCGCAACAATAGGAGCAAGCGCGTAAAGGCCGAGACAAGACTTGCGGGTTGCGCGTAAACGCGGCGTCAATGCGCGTCCGGGGCGCGTGCCTCAGCCGGCGAAGCGGTAGCCCACGCCGATCTCGGTGAGCAGGTAAACGGGCTGGGCGGGATCCGCTTCCAGCTTCTGGCGCAGATGGCCCATGTAGATGCGCAGGTAGTGGTTGCTTTCCACGTGCGACGGACCCCACACCTCGCGCAGCAGTTCGCGGTGCGTCATGACCTTGCCGCGATGCGCCAGCAGCGCCGCCAGCAGGCGGTATTCCATCGCAGTCAGGTGCACGTGCTGGCCGCTGCGCTCCACCACGCGTTTGGCGAAGTCCACGCGCACGTCGCCGAAGCTGATCTCGGAAGCATTGCCCGCGCCGCCTCTTGCGTGCCGCCGCAGCAGCACGCGCAGGCGCGCCAGCAGTTCGCTGACGCCGAACGGCTTGGTGAGGTAGTCATCGGCCCCGGCGTCCAGCGCGGCGACCTTGTCGGCCTCGGCGCTGCGGGCGGACAGCACCAGTACCGGCACCTCGGTCCAGCCGCGCAGTTCTCGGATCAGGATCATGCCGTCTTCGTCGGGCAGGCCCAGGTCCAGCACCACCGCGTCGGGCTGCCGGGTGCCGGCTTCGATCAGGCCGCGCTTGACGGTTTCGGCTTCGTGGACGACGCAGCCCTCGCTTTCCAGGGCCTGGCGCACGAAGCGCCGGATGTTGGCGTCGTCTTCAATGATCAGGACGGTAGGCTGGTAATCGAACATGCGTTGCGGCGTTCAAGGGGTTTCGGATTGGATCGGGGGCGGCGCGCCCAGTGGCAGCGTAAAGACGAACTGGGCGCCGGACTCCTGGCCCGGCGCGTGTTCTACCCAGATTTTCCCATGGTGGGCGGCGATGATGGCCTCGCACACGGCCAGGCCCAGGCCGACGCCCGGGGTGGCGGACTCGCGGTCGCCGCGCGTGAATTTTTCGAAGATGCGGCGCTCAGCGCCCGGCGGCACGCCCGGGCCGTTGTCGCTGACCGCCACGCGCAGTTCGCCCTCGTGTACGTCCGCATGCAGACGCAGGGCGCTGCCGGCAGGCGTGTACTTGGCCGCGTTCTCCAGCAGATTGCAGAGCACGCGTTCGATCAGTACGCCGTCGCATTCCACCAGCGGCAGATGCGACAGGCTGTCCACGGTGACGCGGTGCGCGGCCAGCGGTTCGCGCATGGCGGCAAGCGAAGCGCCGACCAGTTCTTCGATGGATTGCCATTCCAGGCGCAGCGGCGTGTCGCGGTTCTGCAGCCGCGCCATGTCCAGCAGATTGACCACCAGCGCGTGCATGCGCTGGGCCTGGTCGCGCATGGCGCGGACGGTGTCGTGGATGTCGGGCGGCAGCGTCGCCTGCTGGCGCATCAGCGTGTCCGTCATGCCGACCAGGCTGGTCAGCGGGGTGCGCAGATCGTGCGACACGGCCGCCAGCAGCGAGTTGCGCAGCTTTTCGGATTCCATGCTGACCAGCGCCTGCTGCGCCACTTCCACGTAGTGCAGGCGTTCCAGCGCGATGGCGATCAGGGTGGCGTAGGCCTCGATCTGGCGGCGCGAGTCTGGATTCAGGAACAGGCTGCGGCGCGGAGCGGCCAGCGCCAGCACGCCGCGGGTGCGCATCGGCGCCTTCAGCGGCAGGTACAGCAGTTCGCTGTTGGACAGGGTGGAGGTGCCTGCGCCGGCCGGCTGTCCGTGGTCGTAGACCCATTGGGCCAGCGCGGATTCCAGCGGCGGCATGTCGTCCGCGGCGGGAGACGCCAGCTTCAGGCGGTCGTCCATGCCCAGGATGTATAGCGCGCAGCGCGAACCGAAGGTGGCATGCACGAAGGCGCCCGCCAGGGTGACGATCTGCTCGGGCAGCAGCGCGGACGACAATTCGCGCGCGAATTCGTAGAGGCTGCGCGCATCGGCTTCGCGCTTGACCGAAGCCTGCGCCTGCAAGCGCAGGCCGGCCGTCAACTGGCCGATCAGCAGGCCCACCGACAGCAGCACGCCGAAGGTCAGCAGATACTGCACGTCCGATACGGCGAAGGACGCCAGCGGTTGCACGAAGAAGAAATCGAACAGCCCTACGCTGATGACCGAGGCCAGCGCCGCCGGTCCGCGTCCGTGGCGCAGCGCAACGGCCACCACCGCCAGCAGGAACAGCATGACGATGTTGGTCTGGTGCAGCGCCGGGAAGGCCAGCATGGACAGCGCGGTGGCCGCGGCGCAATAGCACAGCGCCCAGGCGTAGCCCGCCAGCGGCCGCGGATTGCGCTCGTCGGCGGCCTGGCGCGTACGTGGTCCCAGCGTGAGCGGATCGCGCCCCGGCGCGGATGCGGCCGGCAGCGGCGGCGCGCCCAGGCGGATGATGTCGATTTCGGGGCAGCCCGCGGCCAGCATGTCGGCAAAGCTGTGGCGGCGCCACAGCCAGCCCGGCGAGATGGCCGCGGTCAGCAGCGCGGACAGCGACAGGCGCAGGCGCTGCAGGCCGCTGGCGCGGGTGCGGCCGATGATGGCCTTGGTGATGTTGTGGCGGCGCACATAGCGCACCACGGCGTCGACCATGTCGCCGCCGGCCAGGACTTCGCTGCGCGCGCCCAATGCATCCGCCAGGGCCAGGCTGCGCTGGATGCGCTCCTGTTCGGCCTGGGGCGGCGGGGCCGCGCGCGGTGTGTCGATGGTGACCACGTGCAGATCGCATTCCAGCTGCTGGCTCAGGCGGTGTGCGCTACGGATGACGTACTCGGCGTCCACGTCCGGACCGATACACGCGACCACGGCTTCGCGCGTACGCCACACGGGTTCGATGGCGCGGTCGCGGCGGTAGGCCTGGACGTCGTCGTCGACGTGGTCGGCGGTGCGGCGCAGCGCCAGCTCGCGCAGCGCTATCAGGTTGCCCTTGCGAAAGAAATTGCGGGTGGCGTGGCGGGCCTGTTCCGGCAGATAGACCTTGCCTTCCTTCAGTCGGCGCAGCAGCTCGTCGGCCGACAGGTCCACCAGAATGACTTCGTCGGCCGCATCGAAGACCTCGTCCGGCACGGTTTCCCAGACGCGCACGCCGGTGATGCTGCCCACGGCTTCGTTCAGGCTGTCCAGGTGCTGCACGTTCAGCGTGGTCCAGACGTCGATGCCCGCCGTCAGGAGTTCCTGGATGTCCTGCCAGCGCTTGGCATGGCGCGAGCCTGGCGCGTTCGAATGCGCCAGCTCGTCCACCAGCACCAGGTCGGGATGGCGGGCCAGTGCGCCGTCCAAATCAAATTCCTTCAGCACGTGGCCGCGGTACGGCACGTCCTTGAGCGGCAGGACAGGCAGGCCTTCCAGCAGCGTGGCGGTTTCGCGCCGGCCGTGGGTCTCGACGATGCCGGCCAGCACGTTGGCGCCCTGGGCGGCCTGCGCGCGCGCCGCCTCCAGCATGGCGTAGGTCTTGCCCACGCCTGCCGACGACCCGAAGTAGACGCGCAGCTTGCCGCGCACCGCCTGGCGCGCGGCGTCGTCCAGGGTCTTCAAGAGCGCGTCGGGGTCGGGACGCTCGCCAGCGATATCAGCCATGAACGCGCAGTAGGTGTGAGGGAACGGCTGGCAATACTATACGCCGCGGCATCAGCGGGCTGGACGCAATTGGTCCAGCGCCAGGTTCAGCGTCAGCACGTTGACCGCGGGGTCGCCCAGCACGCCCAGCCAGGGCTTCTCGGTATGGGCCTGGATCAGCGCGTCGACCTGCGCGCGCGGCAGGTCGCGGGCGCGCGCCACGCGCGCCGCCTGGTAGGCAGCGGCGGCCGGGCTGATGTGCGGATCCAGGCCGCTGCCTGATGCGGTGACCAGGTCCACCGGCACCGGGACCGGGTTGTCCGGATCGGCCGCCTTCAGGGCAGCGATGCGCGCCTGGATGGCATCGGCCAGCGCCGGATTGCGCGGCCCCAGGTTCGAACCGCCGGAGCCGGCGCCGTTGTACGGCATGGGCGCGGTGGCCGACGGGCGGCCCCAGAAGTAGGCAGGCGAACTGAACGACTGGCCGATCAGTTCGGACCCGACGACGCGGTCGCCTTGCTTGATCAGCGAGCCGGCCGCTTCATGTGGGAAGACGGCGGCGGCGATGCCCGTGGTCAGGAAGGGATAGGCCAGGCCGGTCACCAGCGACAGCGCGGCGAAGACGACCAGCGCGGGACGCAGGATGCCGCCTTGGCGCGGCAGTGTGGCGGAATTTTTCATGATGGGTTCCTTGCGGTTTCGGGGCTCAGGCCCAGCCCAGGGCGGCCAGGACCATGTCGACCAGCTTGATGCCGGCAAACGGCACCAGCAGACCGCCCAGGCCATAGATGAGCAGATTGCGGCGCAACAGCACGGCCGCGCCCAGCGCGCGATAGCGCACGCCCTTGAGCGCCAACGGGATCAGCACCACGATGATCAGCGCGTTGAAGATCACGGCAGACAGAATGGCCGAGGCCGGTGTGGCCAGGCCCATGATGTTCAGCACGTTCAACTGCGGATAGACGGTGGCGAAGGCGGCCGGAATGATGGCGAAGTACTTGGCCACGTCGTTGGCCACGCTGAAGGTAGTGAGCGCGCCGCGGGTCATCAGCATCTGCTTGCCGATCTCGACGATCTCGATCAGCTTGGTGGGGTTGGAATCCAGGTCCACCATATTGCCGGCCTCCTTGGCGGCCTGGGTGCCCGAATTCATCGCCACCGCCACGTCGGCCTGCGCCAGCGCAGGCGCATCGTTGGTGCCGTCGCCCGTCATCGCTACCAGCCGGCCCTCCGCCTGGTAGGCGCGGATCAGCTTGAGCTTGGCCTCGGGCGTGGCTTCCGCGAGGAAGTCGTCCACGCCCGCCTCGGCGGCGATGGATGCGGCCGTAAGCTTGTTGTCGCCCGTGATCATCACGGTCTTGATGCCCATGCGACGCAGCTCCGCGAACCGCGATTGGATGTCCGGCTTGACGATGTCCTTCAGCTCGACCACGCCCAGCGCCCGATTACCGTCGCTGACCATCAGCGGCGTGCTGCCGCGGCGGGCCACGTCTTCGGCCAGGCGCAGGGCCTGTTCCGGCACGGTAGAGTCCTGCTCGGCCAGCCAGGCCTGCACGGCGTCGACCGCGCCCTTGCGGATCATGCGGCCATTAAGGTTCACGCCGCTCATGCGCGATTGCGCGGTGAAGGGCACGAATTCGGCATGCGCCGTGGGCGCGGCCGGGGCGTGGATGGACTTGTCGGCCAGCGCCACGATGCTGCGGCCTTCCGGCGTTTCATCGGCCAGCGAGGCCAGGCGCGCGGCCTCGGCCAGTTCGCGCGCGGACACGCCGGGGGCAGGTAGAAAGGTCGAGGCCTGGCGGTTGCCGAAGGTGATGGTGCCGGTCTTGTCCAGCAGCAGCACGTCCACGTCGCCAGCGGCTTCCACGGCGCGGCCGGACGTAGCGATGACGTTCGCGCCCATCATGCGGCTCATGCCGGCCACGCCGATGGCCGACAGCAGGCCGCCGATGGTGGTGGGGATCAGGCAGACCAGCAGCGCGACCAGCACCGTGACCGTCACCACAGAACCGCCGCCAGCGGCGTTGACCGCGTAGATCGAGAACGGCATCAGGGTCACGACCACCAGCAGGAACACCACGGTCAGGCCCACCAGCAGGATGGTGAGGGCGAGCTCATTGGGCGTCTTCTGGCGCTTGGCGCCTTCGACCATGGTGATCATGCGGTCCAGGAAGCTCTCGCCGGGGTCGGCGGCGATGCGCACGAAGATCCAGTCAGACAGCACCCGGGTGCCGCCGGTGACCGACGAGAAGTCGCCACCGGACTCGCGGATCACGGGCGCGGATTCGCCGGTGATGGCGCTTTCGTCCACTGACGCCACGCCGGCGATGACCTGGCCGTCGCCAGGGATGATGTCGCCCGCTTCGACCAGCACTACGTCGCCCCGGCGCAGCAGGCCCGAAGGCTGGCTGACTGCCTGGTTGCGCCAGGCGCCGGGCGCAGCCAGGCTGGCGTCGGCATCGCGAAAGCCCTTCAGCAGACGGGCGTCGATGGTGGTGCGCAGGCCGCGCAGGGTGGCCGCCTGCTGCTTGCCGCGGCCTTCGGCCAGGGCTTCGGCGAAGTTCGCGAACAGCACGGTGAACCATAGCCACACGGCGATCGCCAGGATGAACCCGGCGGGCGCTTCGGCCCGGCCGCGCAGGGCCATGACCCACAGCACCGTGGTCAGGATGCTGCCGACGTAGACCACGAACATCACGGGGTTCTTCAACTGCGCGGCGGGCGATAGCTTGCGCAGGCTGTCCAGCACCGCCGGACCGATCAGGGCGCGCGACCACATGCCGAACTGGCGTTCACGCGCAACGTCAGTCGCGGCGCGGGCGGCGCCGCCGCCGGCGCCGGTAGTAGAAGTTTCAATCTTGGCCATTTTTCATTCCTAGCCTTTAATTTGCAGGTGTTCCGCCACCGGGCCCAAGGCCAGTGCGGGCACGTACGTCAAAGCGCCTACCAGCAGCACCGCGCCGATCAACAGCACCACGAACAGCGGGCCGGTGGTGGGCATGCTGCCGGGACCGGCGGGCAGCCGGCGCTTGGCGGCCAGCGAGCCGGCCATCGCCAGGATGGCGACGATGATGGCGAAGCGGCCGAACCACATGGCGACGCCCAGCAGGACGTTGTAGAAGGGCGTGTTGGCCGACAACCCGGCGAAGGCGCTGCCGTTGTTGTTGGCGGCCGACGTCAGGCCATAGAGGATTTCGGAGAAACCGTGGATGCCCGGATTCAGCACGCCGGCCTGGCCGGCCGGCACCGAGACCGCCAGCGCCGTGCCGACCAGCACCAGCAGCGGGGTAGCCAGGATGACGATGGAGACCATCTTCATGTCATAGGCTTCGATCTTCTTGCCCAGGTATTCCGGGGTGCGGCCTATCATCAGTCCGGCGATGAAGACGCCCAGGATGGCGAAGGCCAGCATGCCGTACAGGCCCGAACCCACGCCGCCGAAGACCACCTCGCCCAATTGCATCAACAGCATCGGCGTCAGGCCGCCCATGGCGTTGAGCGAATCGTGCATGCCGTTGACCGCGCCGCAGGACGCCGCCGTGGTGACGGTGGCGAACAGCGAGGTGGCGGCGATGCCGAAGCGGGTTTCCTTGCCTTCCATGTTGCCGCCCGGCGAGAACGCGCTGAGCGCGCTGTCGGCGCCGGCCTGGGCCGCCATCGGATTGGGCTGCTGCTCGAAGTAGGCGGCGGATAGCGCAAACACCGCGAACAGCACGGTCATGGCCGCCAGGATCGCGATGCCCTGGCGCCGGCTGCCCACCATTTCGCCGAACGAGAAGCACAGCGCGGCGGGAATGGCCAGGATGGCCAGCATCTCCAGGAAGTTCGCCAGCGGCGTGGGGTTCTCAAAGGGATGCGCGGAGTTGGCGTTGAAGAAGCCGCCGCCGTTGGTCCCCAGCAGCTTGATCGATTCCTGCGAAGCGACCGGACCCATGGCCAGGGTCTGGGTCTTGCTGACGGCGGGATCGGTCACGGCCTGTCCCTGGGCGTCCAGCACGGGCTGGCCTTGGGCGTCCACGCGGGGCTGCTCGTAATGCACCGCCTCGATCGTCTGGACTTCCTGATAGGGGCTGAAATTCTGGATCACCCCCTGGCTGACCAGCGCCAGCGCCAGGACCAGGGACAGCGGCAGCAGCACGTACAGCGTGCTACGCACCATGTCGGTCCAGAAGTTGCCCACCGTGGCCGAGCAATGGCGCGACAGGCCGCGGATCAGCGCGAACAGCACGGCGATGCCGGTGGCGGCCGAGACGAAATTCTGCACCGTCAGCGCCAGCATCTGCGTCAGGTAGCTCATCGTCGATTCGCCGCCATAGCCCTGCCAGTTGGTATTGGCCACGAAGCTGATGGCGGTGTTCAGGGCTGAGTCCGGTGACACCGCGCCCATGCCGGCGGGATTGAGCGGCAGCATGCCCTGCAGGCGCTGCAAGGCGTAGACGGCCGCGATGCCGATGATATTGAAGGCCAGCACCGCCACGGCGTAGCGCTTCCAGCCCATTTCGGCCTGCGGGTCTATGCCCGCCAGCCGGTAGATGCCGCGCTCGATGGGACGGCCCCAGGCGGTCAGCCGGGATTGCCCGTTTTCCATGGCGATGCGGATATAACGCCCGAGCAGGGGCGCGATCGCAAGCAGGACTGCCAGGTACGCGACCAGCAATCCGACGAATTCGGCGGTCATCAGAATTTCTCCGGTTTGAACAGCGCGACCAGCAGGTACACGAACAACAAGGCGGCCGTCAGGCCGCTCAGCCAATAGAGCCAGTTCATGGCTGCTCTCCCGCAGACAAGGTTTCGCAGAACCGCAACAGGGCGAAAGTCAGCCCGGCCATGACGGCAAAGATGGCGATATAGAAGGCATCCACGTTTTTCCTCCCGGGAGCGGCGCTCCCTTCGAACGACGGGCCTGCTCGGCGAATAGGGATGCGCGCCGGGCAGGCGTAGTGACCAATCAGGACATCGGCAGGTTACGGAGCGGGGGGTAAAAACGGGGTATACGTTTGGGAGGGGGGTGTAAATGAAACGTAAAATCCCAATATTCAGTACGGGAACACCGAATTGCACCAAGTTGGTGCATGGAATATGTAAATGAATGCTCCTTCTTAGGGCATTCCCCTAGTGTGACAATCCCGCATCTGGTGCAGAATCTCTTCCCATGCAGGTGAGGAGACAAAGCCCTGCATGGGCAAATACCGGCGGCACCGGTACATAAAAAAAGTAAAGCAGTACCCAAAAAAAGCAAAACGCACAACGGCTGGCACCAGGTAGTGCCGGCCGTTGTCGCATAAAAAGCCGGCATTTCAAGCGCAAAGGCTTTTCAAGCGCCGCGTTTCGCGATAATCAGACAGGGTTCGCTCATCCCAGCTATGTCGGAATCGCGCCTTTCATCCTCGGCACCCGCCACGACTCCCTATTGGCGCCGCAACTTGTGGCTGATCCTGGTGTTGCTCGTCGCCTGGGCCGCGCTGACCTTCATTCCCGCTTTTTTTGCCCGCAGCCTGAACTTCGATTTCATCGGCTGGCCGTTCGCGTTCTGGATGGCGGCCTATGGCGCGCCGCTGGCCTACCTGGTCATCATCGGCATCTACGCCCGGATCATGAATCGCGCCGATGAGCGCTCCGACGACACGGGAGGGCACCGCTGATGCCGTTTTTCAGCGGAGACACGCCCCAGCAATTCAGAGTCCGGCTGCGCCGCATCTACGTGCTGTACACGGCGGGCTTCGCGTTGATGATCCTGTTGATGGCGCTGGCCGAGATCCTGGGCATGCCGCGCAACTGGATCGGCTATGTATTCCTGCTGGTCACGGTCAGCCTGTACGCCGGTATCGGCATCGTCTGCCGGACCTCGGATCAGGTGGAATACTACGTGGCCGGCCGGCGGGTGCCCGCGATCTACAACGGCATGGCCACCGCCGCCGACTGGATGTCGGTGGCTTCCTTCATCGGGGTGGCCGGCACGCTCTACCTGACGGGCTACGGTGGGCTGGCCTACATCATGGGCTGGACCGGCGGCTACGTACTGGTGGCGATGCTGCTGGCGCCTTATCTGCGCCGCTTCGGCCAATACACCATCCCCGACTTCATGGGTGCGCGCTATGGCGGCAACATGCCGCGCCTGGCGGGCGTGGCCTGCGCCATACTCTGTTCCTTCACCTACCTGGTGGCGCAGATCTACGGCGTGGGCATCATCACCACGCGCATGACCGGCATTTCCTTCGAGCTCGGCATCTTCGTGGCGCTGGGCGGCATGCTGGTCTGTTCGTTCCTGGGCGGCATGCGCGCGGTCACCTGGACGCAGGTGGGGCAGTACATCATCCTGGTCATTGCCTATCTGGTGCCGGTGGTCTGGCTGTCCATCAAGCACACCAACATGCCCGTGCCGCAGTTGTCGGCCGGGGTGGTGCTGCAGCAGGTCACTGAAAAAGAAATCTACCTGCAGAACGACCCGTCCGAAATCGAGGTGCGCAGGCTTTGGCAGGAGCGCGCCGACGAAATGGGCCGCCGGATGACGGCATTGCCAGAATCCTGGACACTGGAAAAGGACAAGCTGCGCAGCCGGCTGGCGCAGTTGACGGCGAACGATGCGCCCATGGTCGAGATCCGCTCGGCCGAACGCGAGCTGGCCGGCTATCCCCCCAGCGTGGAGGAGGCGCGTGTCGCATGGGCGCAGGCCAAGGCCGCCTTCGAGGCGCGGGCGGCGCCCGCCACACCGCATGCGGAACCGTTCCCGTCCAAGGATCCGGAAGAGCAGCGCAATATGCGCGTCAACTTCCTGGCGCTGGTGCTATGCCTGATGCTGGGCACCGCCGGCATGCCGCACATCCTGATGCGTTCATACACCACGCCTTCAGTCATCGAGGCGCGCAAATCGGTGTGCTGGTCGCTACTGTTCATCCTGCTGCTGTATTTCATGGCGCCGGCGCTGGCGCTGCTGGTGAAGTACGAGGTCTATACACAGGTGGTGGGGTCCAGCTTTCTCAGCCTGCCCAACTGGGTGCATGCCTGGAGCGCCGTCGACAGCAATCTGCTGGACGTGACCGACGTCAACCGCGACGGCATCGTGCAGTTGAGCGAAATCAGCATGGGTGCCGACGTGGTGGTGCTGGCCATGCCGGAAATCGGCGGGCTGCCCTACGTCATATCGGCCCTGGTGGCGGCGGGCGGGCTGGCTGCGGCGCTGTCCACCGCCGATGGCCTGTTGCTGACCCTGTCCAACTCCCTGTCGCACGACATGTGGTACCGCATGGTGTCGCCGCGCATGTCGGCGGCGCGCCGCGTGATGGTGTCCAAGATCCTGTTGCTGCTGGTGGCGTTCGGTGCGGCCTGGGTGGCGGCGCGCAAGCCGGCGGACATCCTGTTCATGGTGTCGGCCGCGTTTTCCTTCGCGGCTTCGTCGTTTTTCCCGGCGCTGGTCATGGGCGTGTTCTGGCGCCGAGCCAACAAATGGGGGGCGACGCTGGGCATGGCGGCGGGGCTAGCGGCGACGTTCGCCTACATGACGCACACGCATCCGTGGCTGCGCGAATGGGTGCTGGGCATTTCACGCACCCAGCCCGTGGACCTGTGGTGGGGCATCCAGCCGATCGCGGCGGGCGTGTTCGGCGCGCCGGTGGCATTCCTGACGATCATTGTGGTGTCCCTGCTGACGCCGCCTCCCGACCGGGCCACGCTGGCGCTGGTGGACTACCTGCGGCATCCGGGCGCACCCAAACCGCAGGGCGAACGCGCCTAAGGCGCTGCGCAGGCGTCGGCCTTCCGGTTTTCCGGATCGACGCAGGAAGCCCATGCCGCCGCGGGCATCGTTTGCAGCAGGGTATAGGTCTGGCCGGGCGCCCATAGCCATTGCACGCCGCCAGGCGTCTGGCCGGCGGCCTCCCAGACCCGTTTGCGTTGCGCGCTGGTCATGGGGAACTGTCCATCGTCGCCGCTTTTGCCTTTTGCCAGCACCTGGGCGGGGTCCCGCTTGGCGTCATAGATGCTGACCATGCCTGCGGCGGTCTGCTTGGGTTGCACGATGGTCCAGTCGTAGTTGTACGAATCCAGCGCTGGCGCTTTCCAGGCCGGACCGGGCAACACTAGTACGGCATAGTGGCCCGGACTTTCGCGGTAGGGCAGTCCCAGAACGGCGGGCTCGTCCGCCCACGCCGTCCGCTGGCGCAAGTAGCGCTGCGCCCTGCGGCCCTGAGCGTCATACGTCACGACTTCGAACGCGTCTTCGGATCTGTCTTGATAGGAAATCGTGCGCAACAGCCGGCCCGCCGCGTCATGCACGTAGCGGGCCATGGGCCGGGAGCGCGCCGAGCAATCGTTGGCGCCCAGCTCGGCCAGCCAGCCGTGGGCGTCGTAGCGCAGGCAGTAGCGCGCCGGCCGGTTGCGGCGGCCGTCCCATGCGCGCGAGCGCTCCTCGTAGCCAGTCAGCCGACCGGCGGCGTCATAGTAGAAGCGCGTTTCAGCGTCTGGCGGGGGCAGCTCGGCCTTGCCCGATGCGCGGGTTTCGTGGACTGCGTTGGCACTGTAACGGGCGATGCCGCACAAATGCTGGCGGCCGTCGGGGGCGCTTTCCCAGCGCAGCATCGTGACGCCGATGCGGGCGTGCGGCGCGGCGGCGTAGACGGACCAGTCCACCTGTTCGGCCCAGATGGCGGGGGAGGCGCGTCCGTCCGTGTCTATGGCGACGCCAGGCAGCCATGACCGGATGCGCGAGCCGTCCAGCGCCAGCAAGGTATTCGTGTAGTCCAGGGAAATGTCCATCACCCTGGTGTGGCGCTGCGCGGACGCCGCCAGTGGCTCGCAGAGCGCGCTGGCCAGCCCCGGCACCATGGAAAGTGCCGTCAGCGCAAGCAGACGCAGAGAGCAATCAAAGCGCGGCATTGTGCAGGTAGGCGATCAGCCCCCAGAGTTCGCTGCTGACGCCGCCCAGGCGCAAGGCGTTGTCGCGGGTGTCCATCAGCAGGAAGGGGTAGGCGTTGCGTTCCAGCTTGCCCGGAGGAGGTAGTCGGTAAGGCGTGAAGTGCTCGCCCGACAGCAGGTAGGTATTGGTCATGTCGCCGACATCCACATGCAGGTACCAGACGGTCAGCTCCGCGACGTTCAGGGCAGCATCCGCTTCCGGATACAGGCCGCCCTGGCCGGCGGGGATGGCACTGTCCAGCACGGCCATGAGCACGGCGCGCGGGCCAGGCTTCGGAAAGTTTGCGCCTTCACCGCCGCGCTGCGTGAACGCCTGGCGGATGAATCCCGCGCCGCGTGAGCCGGGCACCACCGTGCGGGCGAACATCGCCTCCAACTGGGCTTGCGACAAGGGGCCGGGCGTAGCGGACAACTGGTCCAGGTCCTGCTTGAAAGCGCTCAGCCAGGTGCGGTAGCGCACGAGCTCAGCCGCGCGGTTGCACTCCTGGGCCCAGGCATTGCCGGCCGGCAGCAAGCCCAGACAGCCCAGGCACAGCCAGGCCGCCAGCCAGCGGCGGATCCGGGAACTCGCCGTGGACCCGTCGCGGGGCTTCAATGCGAAACGGATTTCGAGAACACGTTCATCACCACCACGCCGGCGATGATGAGGCCGATGCCGATGAGCGCGGGCGTGTCCAGGTGCTGCTTGAACAGCACCGCGCCCACGATGGATATCAGCACGATACCCACGCCGGACCAGATGGCGTAGGCGATGCCCACCGGTATCTCGCGCAGGGTCAGCGACAGGAAGTAGAACGAGATCAGATAGCCGAACACCGTCACGATGGACGGCGCCAGGCGGGTGAAGCCTTCGGACCCCTTGAGCGCGCTGGTCGCGAAGATCTCGGCGATGATCGCTATGCCCAGATAGAGCCACTTCATTTGCGCGTTCCTTCGGCTTGTCGCAGCAGCACCAGCAGGGCGCCCGCGCCGCCTTCGCGCTCGGGCGCCTCGGAAAACGCCAGCACCTCGTTTTTCTGCACCAGCCAGGTGCGGGCCTTGTCCTTGAGCACCGGTTCCAGCCCCTGTGAGCCATAGCCCTTGCCGTGCACGATGCGCACGCAACGGATGCCGTGCTCCTGGCATTCGTCCAGGAACGACAGCAGGGCGTGGCGGGCCTGTTCCACCCGCAGACCGTGCAGGTCCAGTTCGGCGCCTGCGCGCCATTGGCCGCGGCGCAGGTTGCGCGCGGTGTCGGGCGCGGCGTCGCTGCGTACGAAGGCGGTGCCGCCTTCGGACAGCAGATGCGTGATTTCGCCGCCGTCTGAGACGCCGGCGTCGGCGCGCGTGGGCGTTTCGCCCAGCGCGTTGGCGCGGCGCAGCGCGGGCGCAGGCTGTGCCACGGGCTTGTGCTCCACCCGGGCGGCCTGCTTGATGGGCGTGACCGACTGCATCGTGCGCTTGAACGCCGCCATGTCGTCCACGGGGGCGGTGTCGGCTTTTTTCAGCACCGCCACCCGCTGGGCCAGGGCGGCGCGTTCGCGCTCGGCCTGCAGGTCTTTCTTCAGGCGTTTCAGGTCGGCCAGGCCGACCTTACTGCCCCGCATTCTCCAGCCACCGTTGTGCGTCCAGCGCGGCCATGCAGCCGGTGCCGGCGCTGGTGATGGCCTGGCGGTAGACGTGGTCCTGCACGTCGCCGGCCGCGAACACGCCCGGGACCGAGGTCATCGTGGCCATGCCGGACAGGCCGCTCTTGGTGACGATGTAGCCGTCCTTCATTTCCAGTTGGCCCTGGAAGATTTCGGTGTTGGGCTGGTGGCCGATGGCGATGAAGGCGCCGGTGGCCGCCATGTCTTCGGTGACGCCGGTGTCGACGTGGCGCACGCGCACGCCGGTGACGCCGCTGTCGTCGCCCAGCACTTCTTCCAGGGTATGGAACAGCTTGAGTTCCATGTTGCCGTTCTCGACCTTGCTCATGAGCTTGTCGACCAGGATGGGCTCGGCGCGGAACTTGTCGCGGCGATGGATCAGGGTGACCTTGCGGCAGATGTTCGACAGGTACAGCGCTTCTTCCACGGCGGTATTGCCGCCGCCGACGACGACGACGTCCTGGTTGCGGTAGAAGAAGCCGTCGCAGGTGGCGCAGCCGGACACGCCGCGGCCCATGAAGGCCTCTTCAGACGGCAGGCCGAGGTACTTGGCCGAGGCGCCGGTGGCGATGATGAGGGCGTCGCAGGTGTAGATCTTGCCGGTGTCGCCCGTGAGGGTGAACGGGCGCTTGGACACATCGACCTTGGCAATGTGGTCGAAGATCATTTCGGTGTTGAAACGTTCGGCGTGCTTCTGGAAGCGCTGCATCAGGTCCGGACCCTGCACGCCATCGGCGTCGGCCGGCCAATTGTCGACGTCCGTGGTGGTCATGAGCTGGCCGCCTTGGGCCAGACCTGTAACAAGAACAGGGCTCAGATTGGCGCGTGCCGCATAGACGGCCGCCGTGTAACCGGCGGGGCCGGAACCGAGTATCAAAACTTTAGCGTGCGTAGGCGTGGACATGGGCGGGTATCTTTAGGTTAACGCCCAATTATAATGAGCCGCATGCCGCGTATCTCGACTGCTTCTCCGCGCGCCTCGCGCAATACCCGTAACGGGCCTTCCCCCCTGCAGACGCGCTTGTCCGCTCTGCTGCGCGAAGCCCGCTGGATCCTCTTCGCCGCCCTGGCGGCCTGGCTGACGCTGGTGCTGGCCACCTGGAATGCGGCCGACCCTGGCTGGTCGCATTCCGTCCCCGCCGGCGCCATCCACAACAAGGGCGGGACCCTGGGCGCCTATCTGGCGGACATCCTGCTCTATCTGTTCGGCTTTTCCGCCTGGTGGTGGGTAATTTTGCTGCTGCACCGGGTGCGCGCGGGCTACCGCCGCCTGGCCAGCCATCTTCGCGTTACCAATAGTAAGCAGCCGGAAGTGTTGCCCCGCGTCCACTGGGAAGAGGGCATCGGTTTCTTTCTGCTGCTGGTGGGGTCGCTGGGCATGGAAGCCCTGCGCCTGGCCAGCCGCGGCACGCATCTGCCCGGCGCCTCCGAGAACACCAGCGGCGCCGGCGGCGTGATCGGCCAGACGCTGGCCGACCTGATCGGCCGCAGCATCGGTTTCACTGGCAGCACGCTGGCCTTTCTGGTCATGCTGGCCATCGGCCTGAGCCTGTTCTTCTCGTTTTCCTGGCTGTCCATCGCCGAACGCGTGGGCTCGTGGCTGGAGGGCCTGGTGCGTCGCGTGCGCGACTCCTACGCCGCCCGCGAAGACCGCAAGGTCGGCGAGGTCGCCAAGGCCGTGCGCACCGAACAGGTCGTGGCCAAGCAGGAAAAGCTGGTCCACGAGCAGCCGGTGCGGATCGAACCCGCCATTACCGTGGTGCCCAAGTCCGAACGCGTTGAAAAGGAAAAGCAGCAATCGCTGTTCTTCGCGCCCTCGGGCGGCGCCGAAGGCGATCTGCCCGCGATCAGCCTGCTGGATCCACCCCTGGCCAACCAGGAAACGGTGTCGGCCGAAACCATTGAATTCACTTCGCGCCTGATCGAAAAGAAGCTGGCCGACTTTGGCGTGTCGGTCACCGTGGTGGCGGCGCAGGCCGGCCCGGTCATCACGCGCTACGAAATCGAGCCCGCCACGGGCGTGAAGGGCAGCCAGATCGTCAACCTGGCCAAGGACCTGGCGCGCGCGCTCAGCCTGGTCAGCATCCGGGTGGTGGAAACCATTCCGGGCAAGAACCTGATGGGCCTGGAACTGCCCAACCCGCGCCGCCAGATGGTGCGCCTGTCCGAGATCCTGGGTTCGCAGACCTACCACGCCAGCCATTCCGTCGTGACGATGGCGCTGGGCAAGGACATCGCCGGCAATCCGGTGGTGGCCGACCTGGCCAAGATGCCCCACCTGCTGGTGGCGGGCACGACCGGTTCGGGCAAGTCCGTGGGGATCAACGCCATGATCCTGTCGCTGCTGTACAAGGCGGACGCGTCCCACACCCGGCTGATCCTGATTGATCCGAAGATGCTCGAAATGAGCGTCTACGAAGGCATTCCGCATCTGCTGGCGCCGGTGGTCACCGACATGCGCCAGGCCTCCAACGCGCTGAACTGGTGCGTGGGCGAAATGGAAAAGCGCTACCGCCTGATGAGCAAGATGGGCGTGCGCAACCTGGCGGGCTACAACACCAAGATCCGCGACGCCATCAAGCGCGAGGAACCCATTCCGAATCCGTTCTCGCTGACGCCGGACGCGCCGGAGCCGCTGTCGCCGCTGCCCACCATCGTGGTGGTCATCGACGAACTCGCCGACCTGATGATGGTGGTGGGCAAGAAGATCGAAGAGCTGATCGCCCGCCTGGCGCAGAAGGCGCGCGCCGCCGGCATCCACCTCATCCTGGCCACGCAGCGTCCCAGCGTCGACGTCATCACCGGCCTGATCAAGGCCAACATCCCGACGCGCATCGCGTTCCAGGTGTCGTCCAAGATCGACTCGCGCACCATTCTGGATCAGATGGGCGCCGAAACCCTGCTGGGCCAGGGCGACATGCTTTACATGCCGCCGGGCACCGGCCTGCCGGTACGCGTGCACGGCGCGTTCTGCAGCGATGACGAAGTGCACCGCGTGGTGGAAAGCCTCAAGGCGCAGGGCGAACCCAACTACATCGAAGGCCTGCTGGAAGGCGGCCTGGACGGGGATGCGGGCGAAGGCGCCAGCAGCGTCACCGGCATCGGCGGCGACGCCGAATCCGACCCGATGTACGACCAGGCTTGCGAAGTGGTGCTCAAGCACCGCCGCGCGTCCATTTCGCTGGTGCAGCGCCACCTGCGCATTGGTTACAACCGTGCTGCCCGGTTACTGGAGCAGATGGAGCAATCGGGTATGGTGTCGGCGATGCAGTCCAATGGCAACCGCGAGATCCTGGTTCCCGCAGCCGCCGCCGCCCGAGAGGAAGCTTGATGAAGATGTTCCGCCGACTGGCCGCCGTGGCGGCCCTGAGCCTGGCGCCCGCCATGGTGTTTGCCGCCAGCGCGCAGGAGCAGCTGCGCGCTTTCGTGGCCACGGTGACCTCGGCCACCGGCTCGTTCTCGCAGTACACGGTGAACAATCAGGGCCGCACGCAGCCCGCCCAGACCGGCGTGTTCTCGTTCCAGCGTCCCGGCAAGTTCAAGTGGGCGGTGCAGAAGCCCTATGAGCAACTGGTGATCTCGGATGGCCGCCAGGTATTCCAGTTCGATCCGGACCTGGCCCAGGTCACCGAACGCAAGGTCGATGCCGCCATCGGCACCTCGCCCGCCGCCATCCTGTTCGGCTCGGGGTCGCTGGAGCAGTCGTTCGACGTTTCGGCCCTGCCGTCCAAGGATGGGATCGATTGGCTGCGGGCCAAGCCGCGCACCGCCGATGCGGGCTTTTCGCGCGTGGACATCGGCATGAAGGACAACCTGCCGGTGCGCGTGGAGCTGCTGGATTCATTTGGCCAGACCACCCGCGTGGATCTGTCCGGCATTGCCGCCAATCCGCAGCTGCCGGCCAAGGAATTCCAGTTCGTCGCGCCCAAGGGTGTTGATGTCGTGAAGATGTGAAAAAAGCCTGGCAACGCCAGGCTTTTTCTTGTGTGGTGTCCGCTTAGGGACGCTTGTACGCGATGCAGTCGACCTCGACCTTGGCGTCGACCACCAGCGACGACTGCACGCAGGCCCGCGCCGGCGGGTTCTCGCCGAAGTATTCCTTGAACACCTTGTTGAACGACGCGAAGTCGCGCGCGTCGTCCAGCCACACGCCGCAGCGCACGACGTGTTCGGGGCCGTAGCCGGCTTCCTTCAGGATGGCCAGCACCTGCTGAATGGCCTTGTGCGATTGGGTCACGATGCCGCCTTCGACGACTTCGCCGTTGTCCATCGGCACCTGGCCGGACACGTGCAGCCAGCCGTCGGCCGCGACCGCGCGGGCAAAGGGCATGTGCGAGCCGCCCTGGCCCGTGCCGCCGGCGACGCCGTAGCGGGTGATGCCGTTGCTGTCGGCGGTGGGAGCATTGCTCATGGTTCTCTCCTTGAAATGAATGGCCGGTTTTGCACCGGGATTTCGCCCGTTGCTTACTGGAAGTTCTTGCGCAGGTCGCCACTGCGCGGCAGCCAGCGGCCGGCGCGGTCGCCGGTGGCCTCGCCCTGGCGATAGGACAGGGCGCCATTGACCCAGACCGCCTCGATGCCAGCGGCAGTCTGCACCGGCGCGGCGAAGGTGGCGCGGTCGATGACCGTGGCCGGATCGAACAGCACCAGGTCCGCGTGGTAGCCCTCGCGCACCAATCCGCGCTCGGCCAGGCCGAAGCGGGCGGCGGACAGGCCCGTCATCTTGTGCACGGCCTCCGTCAGCGGGAACAGCCCCACGTCGCGGCTGTAGTGGCCGAGCACGCGCGGGAATGCGCCCCAGAGCCGGGGGTGAGGCATGGGATCGTTGGGCAGGCCGTCGGAGCCCACCATGGTGAGCCGGTGCGACAGCACGCGGCGCACGTCGTCTTCATGCATGTTGTGGTACACGGCGCCGGCCGGCTGCAGGCGCGCGGCCGTTTCGAGCAGGCTCAGGCCCCAGTCGGCGGCAATGTCGGCCAGCTTGCGGCGGGCCTGCTCCGGATGCGGCACGGACCAGGTGATGTCGATGTCGAACTCGTCCGTGACCTGCTTCAGGTCCAGGGTCGAGGAGCTGGCGGAGTAGGGGTAGCAGTCGCAGCCCACGTGTTGCAGGCGGCCGGCGGTCTCGAGCGCGGACAGCACTTCTTTCGTGCGGCCCCAGTTGCCGGCGCCGGCGCATTTCAGGTGCGACACCACCACCGGCACGCGGGCATGCTGGCCGATGTCGAAGGCTTCCTGCATGGCCTCCAGGATGGCGGCGAACTCCGAGCGCAGATGGGTGGTGTAGAGCGCGCCGAATTCATCCAGCGCCTCGGCAAGCAGCTTGACCTCTTCGGTGTCCGCGTCGAACGCGGAGGCATAGGCCAGGCCGGTGCTCAGGCCGATGGCGCCATGGGCCAGCGCGTCGCGCAGCTGCTCGCGCATGGCCAGCACTTCCTCGCGAGTGGCGGCGCGGTCGAGCCGGTCCATGTGGTTGCTGCGCAGGGCGGTGTGGCCGACCAGCGCGGCCACGTTCACGGCGGGGCGCGCGGCCTCGATGGCGCGGGTGTAGTCCGCGAAGGTGGGGTAGCTGAAGTCCGCGCGGGCGCCCAGCAGGTTCATCGGGTCCGGCGGTTCGCCGCGCAGGGCCACGGGCGACGCGCTGATGCCGCAATTGCCCACCACCACGGTGGTCACGCCCTGGGACAGCTTGGGCAGCATGTCCGGCGTGCGGATGACGTTGGTGTCGTCATGCGTGTGCACGTCGATGAAACCCGGGGCCAGCGCCAGGCGGGTGCCATCGATGATCTTGCGCGCCGCCGCGCCGGGCAGGTCGCCGATGGCCGCGATGCGGCCGTCGGCCAGCGCCACGCTGGCGCGGTAGGCGGGTTCGCCGGTGCCGTCCAGGACCAGCACATTGCCTATGAGGGTGTCGTACATCTTGTGTTCCAGTTCAATCGCCCAGCGGCAGGCGGTTTGGACCGCCGCGGTGTTCGTCCAGCGCCAGCTTGATGCGGCGCAGGCGCTCCCGGTTTTCTTCTTGGTTCAGCATGGCCAGTTCGGTCGAGAGCAGGTCTATGGCCAGCATCATCGCGTAGCGCGATGCCGAGGGCTTGTAGATGAAGTCGGTTTCGTCGGTGCGGATGGGCAGCACCACGTCGGCCAGTTCAGCCAGGGCGGAGGTGGCGTCGGTGATGGCGACGATGCGCGCCTGGTACTGCTTGACGATGCGGGCCGCGCCCACGATTTCCGGCGTGAGGCCCGAGGCCGACAGGATCAGCACCGCGTCGCGTTCGTCCAGCGTGGCCGCGACCATGCGCAGCAGCACCGCATCGCTGTACACGGCAATGGGATAGCCCAGGCGCACCAGGCGCGACTGCACTTCCTGCGCCAGCACGGCCGACGCGCCGCCCATGCCGAAGACGTAGATCATGCGCGCGCCGTCCACAATGCCGGCGGCCGCCTCGAACAGTTGCTCGGTGAAGTTGGGCAGGTGGGCGCGCAGCGTGCTTTCGATGTCGGCGTAGATGCGGGCGTAGAAGGTGCTTTCCTCGGTTGGCGCGCTGGGGTCCAGGAAGCGGCTGCCCACTGTGCTGGCCTGGGCCAGCTTGAGCTTCAGGTCGCGGGTGTCGTCGCAGCCGACCGTGCGCGCGAAGCGCGAGATGGTGGCGATGCTGACGCCGGCCTTGGCCGCCAGCTGGTCGACGGTGGCGCTGGCGCCCCAGATGATGTCGTCCAGGATGGCGTCGGCGACCTTGCGTTCGGTCACGCTCAGCGAGTCCCGCCGACTGCGTATCTGGAAGACGATGTCGCGGATGATGTTCATGTGGGCTTCCTGGATCTGTTCTGGACTGGGCGGTTATCAGGCGGCCAGCTCGGCGTCGCCGATGCGCGAACACGCCACATAGTGGCCCGGGCCGACATTGGCGGCCTGCGCCTCGGTGGTTGCGCAGCTTTCGATGGCGTAGGGGCAGCGGGTGCGGAACACGCAGCCGGAAGGCGGGTTGACCGGGCTGGGGATGTCGCCCTTCAACAGGATACGCGAGCGCGGCGCGCGCGGGTCCGGCACCGGCGCGGCGGACAGCAGCGCGCGGGTATAGGGATGGCGGGGGCGGGCGTAGACCTCACTGGTCGGGCCGCGTTCCATGACACGGCCCAGGTACATCACCACGACCTCGTCGCACAGGTAGTCCACCACCGCCAGGTCGTGGGCCACGAACAGCATGGTCAGGCCCAGGTCGCGCTGCAGGTCCTGCAGCAGGTTCAGCACCTGCGCCTGCACCGACACGTCCAGCGCGGACACCGGCTCGTCGGCCACGATGAAATCGGGCTCGACTGCCAGCGCGCGGGCGATGCCGATGCGCTGGCGCTGGCCGCCGGAGAACTCGTGCGGATAGCGGCGGCTGTGGTCGGCGTTCAGGCCCACGCGTTCCAGCAGCTCGCCGATGCGGGCCATGCGGCGGTTCTGGGCAAGCCGGTGGGTGTCCAGCGCTTCGCCCAGGATCTCGGCCACCGTCATGCGGGGGTTGAGGCTGGCGTAGGGATCCTGGAACACGATCTGCATGCGGCGGCGCCAGGGCAGCATCTGCTTTTCGGACAGCTTGGTGATGTCCTGGCCGTCGAACAGGATGCGGCCGGCGGTGGGCGCGAACAGGCGCAGCAGGGCGCGGCCGGTGGTGGTCTTGCCCGAGCCGGATTCGCCGACCAGGCCGACGATGGTGTTGCGCGGCACGTCGAAGCTGACGCCGTCCACGGCCTTCACGACCGGCGCATGGCGCGCCTGCGAGGTGGGGAAGTGGACCTTCAGGTCCTGGATCCGCACCAGCGGCTCCTCGGCGCGGATGGGAATGGGGCTACTCGTCATATCGGATTCACCTTGATGCAGCGCGCGCGGTGGTCGGTCTGCACCGGCATGAGTTCGGGTACGGCGGCGCGGCAGTCGTCGGCAGCCAGCGGGCAGCGCGGCGCGAAGGTACAGCCGGCCGGCAGCGACAGCACGCTGGGCACGTTGCCCGGGATGGCGCGCAGCCGTTCGCCGGAGGCCAGCAGGGCGGCCGTGGGGATGCAGGACAGCAGACCGCGGGTGTAGGGGTGCGTGGGCTTTTCGAACAGGTCGTAGACGCCGGCGTCCTCGACCACGCGGCCCGCGTACATGACCGCCACGCGATGCGCGATCTCGGCCACCACGCCCAGGTTGTGCGTGATGAACAGGATGCTCATGTTCATCTCGGCCTGCAGCCGGCGCAGCAGGTCCAGGATCTGCGCCTGCACGGTCACGTCCAGCGCGGTGGTCGGCTCGTCCGCGATCAGCACGGCGGGGTTGCACGCCAGGGCCAGCGCGATCATCACGCGCTGGCGCATGCCGCCCGACATCTGGTGCGGGTACTCGTTGATGCGCCGCTCGGCCGCCGGGATTTCGACGCGTTCCAGCATTTCACGGGCGCGCCGCATGGCCGCGTCGCGGGAGCCGCCCTCGTGCTGCAGCACGGCTTCGGCGATCTGGTCGCCCACCGTGTACAGCGGATTCAGGCTGGTCATGGGCTCCTGGAAGATCATGGCGATTTCGGCGCCGCGGATCTTGCGCAGGGTGGCGGGCGAGGCCTGGGCCAGGTCGTGCTGCGCGCCCTGGCGGTCGCGGAACAGGATCTTGCCGGCCTCGATGCGACCCGCCGGCTTGGGCAGCAGGCCCATGATGGACAGGCTGGTCACGGACTTGCCGGAGCCGGACTCGCCGACGATGGCCAGCGTTTCGCCGCGGGCCAGGTCGAAGGTAACGCCGTCCACGGATTTGGCGATGCCGTCGCGGCTGTGGAACCAGGTCTTCAACCCTTCCACGGAAAGCACGACGTCTCGGGTGCTTGCGGTCATGATTACAGCTCCTTGCGCAGGCGCGGATCGAGGACGTCGCGCAGGCCGTCGCCGACCAGTTGCAGCGACAGCACGGACAGGACGATGGCGATGCCGGGGAAGATCATGATCCAGTCGGCCGAGCCCATGTACTGCTGGCCGGCGTTGATCATGGTGCCCCAGGTGGGGATGTCGGGCGACACGCCCACGCCCAGGAACGACAGGCCGGCTTCGGCGAGGATCGCGTAGGCGAAGATGAACGTGCCCTGCACCAGGATGGGCGACACCAGGTTGCGCAGCACGTGCACGGTGACGATGCGCCAGGTGGGCACGCCCAGCGCGCGGGCGGCTTCGACGAAGGGCAGTTCGCGGATCACCAGGGTCGAGGCGCGCACGATGCGCGCCAGGCGCGGCGTGTAGACGATGCCCAGCGCGATCACCACGTTGACCAGCGACGGCCCCAGCGCGGCCACCAGCGAGATCGCCAGCAGGATGTCGGGAAAGGCCATCATGGCGTCGATCAGGCGCGACACGAACTTGTCCGCCGTGCGGAAGAAGCCGGCGATCAGGCCCAGCGCGATGCCCAGGATGCTGGACACGATCACGACGGAGAAGCCCACCATCAGCGAGAGGCGGCCGCCATGGATGACGCGGCTGAACACGTCGCGGCCGAAGTCGTCGGTGCCGAACCAGTGCGCGGCGCCCGGCGCCTTCAACCGGTTCATGATGGACAGCTTGAACGGATCGTAGGGGCTGATCCAGGGCGCCAGCAGCGCAGCCAGGACCAGCACGACGATCACGATCAGGCTGATCAGCACGGTCTTGCGCGACACCAGCAGGCGCAGGACCTGCCAGCGGTCGGCGCCCGCGCCGGAATTAGCGGTAGTTGCGATAGCCATATCAGTAGCGGACCCGGGGATCGACCAGCAGGTAGAGCAGATCGATGAAGAGATTGATCAGGACGTAGATGGCCGCGATGATCAGCAGCGCGCCCTGGATGACGGGGTAGTCGCGGCGCAGCACGGCCGACACCACCAGGCTGCCCACGCCGGGCAGGCCGAACACGGTTTCGGTCACGACCGCGCCGCTGATCAGCAGCGCCGTGGTCAGGCCCAGCACCGTCAGGATCGGGATCAGCGCATTGCGCACGGCGTGCTTCAGGATCACCTTGCTTTCGGGCAAGCCCTTGGCGCGCGCGGTGCGCACATAGTCGTCGCGCAGCACGTCCAGCATGCTGGCGCGGATGAAGCGGGTGATCAGCGCCGAGTTCACCAGGCCCAGCACCACCGCGGGCAGGATCAGGTGCGACAGCCGGGTCATGAGCGAGGCGTCGGGGCCGCCATAGCCGGCCACGGGCAGCCATCCCAGCTTGACCGAGAACACCTGCATCAGCAGCAGCCCGAGCCAGAAGCTGGGCACGCTGGAGGTGAACATCGAGAACGACAGTACCGACTGGTCCAGCGTGGTGCCGCGTTTGACCGCGGACAGTATCCCCACCGGCAGCGCGATGGCGCTGGCGATCAGCAGCGACATGAGCGTCAGCAGGATGGTGGGTTCGGCGCGGTCGGCCAAGGCCGACAGCACCGGCTTGTTCATGAAGATGGATTGGCCCAGGTCGCCTTGGGCCAGCTTGCCCAGCCACGAAACGTACTGCACGGCCATCGGCTGGTCCAGCCCGAGCTGGGTGCGCAGGGCGGCGATGTCCTGCTGGCTGGCCTGCGGACCCAGCATCACGGCGGCGGGATCGCCTGGCGTGACGCGGATGATCACGAACACGATGGTCGCGACGATGAACATCACGGCCACCAGCCCGACCAGCCGGTTTAAGAGATAACGCAACACGATGGATGTCCTAAAAAAGCGTCGTATCGTGGGGAGGGGCGGCGCGCTTGTTGGAAGGGCGCGCTCTGCGGGTCATGCATTGATGCGTGGAGCGCGGCAGGAGGTCTTGTGTGCGCCTTTGCCCTGCCGCGCTACGCCATTACTTGGACTTCCAGGCGTTCCAGAAGTAGGGCCACGGCACGGCCTTGGTGCCTTGCAGCGACGGCGAGCGCGCGGCCTGGGCGTTGAAGTCGCCGACCTTGATGAAGGGCACTTCGTCGTACACGGCCTGCTGCACATCGGCCCAGCGCTTGATGCGCTCTTCCTGGTTGCTGGCCTGGTTGAAGGCGTCCAGCGCCTGGTTGCGGCGGGGGGTGTCCCACCAGCCCGGCGCGTCCTTGGACGGGAAGTCGATCAGGGCGGGTTCAGGCAGGAAGGGGCTGTGCGTGATGAAGACGTCCCACAGGGCCGGGTCCTGGCGGCGCTGCGTCAGCGTGGCCCAGTCCACCACCTGCATGTCCACGGTGAAGCCCGCGGCCTTCAGGTATTCGGCGGCGACCAGCGCCATCTTGTAGTGGAACTCGTACTGCTGGCTGGTCAGGATGCGGATCTTGCGGTCCTGCACGTTGGCGCCATCCACCAGCTTCTTGGCGCCGGCGGCGTCGCCCTTGTTGTAGACCTTGCCGCCCAGGGACGTGGCCCAGGGATAGCCCTCGGGATACAGGTCGCCGTTGAGCTTGTAGAAGTTCTTGTCGCCGAAGGCGGCGTACAGCATGTCTTCTTCGTTCAGCGCCAGCTGCACGGCCTGGCGGACCGCCAGGTTCGACATGATGCCTTGCTTGGTATTGAGCACCAGGCGCGGCCAGCCGAAGGGCTTGAGCATGACGGGGTCGGAGCGGCCGTTCTTGAGCTTGGGCAGCGATTCCACCGGCAGCGAGTCGACGTAGTCGAACTGGCCGGCCACCGCGCTTTCGACGCGGGTGTTGGCGTTGCTGACCGGCACGAAGCGGATCTCGTCCAGGTACTGCTTGCGCGCGCCGCCAAAGCCGTCGGGCTCGCCTTCGCGCTGCTTGTAGCCTTCGAAGCGGACCAGCTGGATGTACTGGTCGGGCACGCGCGCCTTCAACTGGTAGGGGCCGGTACCGACGAATTCGGTCAGGGCCGGAGCGATCTTGCCCTTGGGCATGATGACGGCGGCGCTGTTGTTCATGGCCAGCAGCGCGGTCAGGGGCGCATAGGGCTGCTTGAGCGTGATGCGGATGGTGTTGGCGTCCGGCGCTTCCATGCCGGTGATGATCTTGGCGGCCATCTTGCCGCGCGTGGCGGTCTCGGTCCAGCGCTTGAGCGAGGCCAGCACGTCGGACGAATCCATCTTGGATCCGTCATGGAAGGTGATGCCCTGGCGCAGCGGGATCGTGTAGGTCAGCCCGTCGGCGGAGACTTCCGGCAGCTTGTCGGCCAGGAGCGGGGTCAGGTTCCACTTGCCGTCGAAGGTGTACAGCGTTTCGAAGAAGTGCTGGGTCAGGATGCCCACCAGGTCGGCCGTGCTGGTCATCGGATCCAGCGTAGGCGGCTCGCCTATGGTGGCAACCGAAATCGTGCCTCCCTTGATCGGCGTGGCACAGAGGGCGGGGGTCGACAATGCGGTCAAGCCAATTGCGCCGGCCAGCAGCAGGCTATTGAGCCCACCGCCTCGCCGGGAGGTACGGAAGTTCATGATTCTCTCTCCAGAGGGTCAAAAACGGGTTTTGCTTGTAGTAATTAGAGGTTTGCGCCGGAATCCCGCGATTCCTCCTGCCCGCCGGGTACCGGCGCGGTGCGGCGGGCAGGGCCGTTCAGAAGAAGGTTTCGGCCACGTCGGTGACGCGGTATTGCTCGTCCACCAGCAGCACCTGGCGCCACTTGTCGAAGGTCAGGCACGGGTGGGAAATATCGAAGGCGATCATGTCGCCGACCTGGATGTCGTCGCCTGCGCCGATCTGCATGAAGGCGTGCTGGTCCATCATCGCGCTCAGCTTCCAGTGGCCGGGAGCCTGGCCGGGCGCGGCGTCACGGCCGGGGCGGTACAGCGCGGCGGGCGTGGGCAGGCCGGCGTCGAAGGCGGCGTCGCGCTTGCCCATGGCGACGATGGCGCGGCCCGGTTCGGGCAGAGACTGCACGTAGGCCCAGACCTGCAAGGCCGGCTGCAGGCCGGGTTCCATCTTTTGCGCGACCGGATTGTGGGCGTTGATGCGCTCGGCGGCCGAGCGGTAGATGCCGACGTCGTGCGACAGGTAGCAGCCAGGGCGCAGCACGATTTCCAGCGGCGCGCCGATGTCCAGTTGCGAGAATTCTTCGGCCACCACGTCGAACCAGGCGGAGCCGGCGCCAGAGATCAGGGCGGGGCCGTTCTTGCGCAGGCGGCCGGCGGCGGCGAGGCCGCGCAGGGCGTCGGCGGCGCGGCGCAGGAAGGCGCGGATGGCGTCTTCTTCCTGCAGCACGCCTTCGTAGACTTCGATGCCGGCCAGGGCCAGGCCGGGCCATTTGCCGATTTCGTCGACCAGCGCCCGCAATTGGGCGTCATCGCGCACGCCGGTGCGGCCACCCTGCGGGCCCAGCTCGATCAGCACCGGCAGGGTCAGGCCTTGTTCGCCGAAGTAGGCGCCCAGCTGGGCCGCGTTGGCCGGGGAGTCCACTATGCAGAAAAAGGTGAAGGCCGGGTCGCGCAGCAGGTGCGCGATGATGGCCATGTTGGCGCGGCCCACCAGCTGGTTGGCCATCAGGATCCGGCGCACCCCATGCTGGTAGGCGGCCCGGACCTGCGGGGCGGTTGCCAGCGTGATGCCCCAGGCGCCGCCGGCGATCTGGCGCTGGAACAGAGCCGGGCTCATGGTGGTCTTGCCATGGGGCGCCAGCTTGACCTTGTACGCTTCCATGAAGCGCTGCATCCATTGCAGGTTGTGGCGCACGCGGGCTTCGTACAGCACCGCCACGGGCAGGCTGACGTCCTCATTGAGCAGGTTCCAGTTCAGCGCCGCCACGCCGGCGGTGGTACAGGATTCCGGAAAGGCGCCCAGGCCTTTGCCGTTCACGTCCAGGGGGGCTGCGGGGAAGGAGGAGTTCGTCATGGGGGCGCCTGCTATGGAAAATATTTACGTCAAACCTGGTTTTTTTCATTATCGTGAAAATAATTTACAAGCGGGAGTTAGGAGTTTCCCGTAGTCGGCGCTGGCCGGCGGTTGGCGCGACAATAGGAAAAACCTCCGACACAAGGAAGCGTCATGCTGAAAGTTGCTTTGGGCCAGTTCGCCGTCAGCCGCGTCTGGGAAGAAAACGCCCAGGTCTGCATAGACTTGATGGAACGCGCCCGCGCCGGCGGCGCCGGCCTGCTGGTCTTGCCCGAAGGCATCCTGGCCCGCGACATCACCGATCCGCAGATCGTCCTGAAGGCTGCCCAGCCGCTGGACGGCCCCTTTATGAGCCGCCTGCTGGAAGCCAGCCGCGGCTCGCAGTTGGCGACCATGATGTGCGTGCATGTGCCGACCGGGGAAGGGCGGGTCTGGAACACGCTGGTGACGCTGCAAGACGGCAAGATCCTGTCGCAATACCGCAAGCTGCACCTGTACGACGCCTTCAACATGAAGGAATCCACCAACGTCACGCCCGGCGTCGACATCCCGCCGCTGCTGGACATCGGCGGCCTGCGCGTGGGCCTGATGACCTGCTACGACGTGCGCTTCCCCGAACTGGCGCGGCGCCTGGCGCTGGACGGCGCCGACCTGCTGGTGCTGCCGGCGGCCTGGGTTCGCGGCCCGTTGAAGGAAATGCACTGGGAAGTGCTGGTCACGGCGCGCGCGCTGGAAAATACCTGCTATGTGGCTGCCACCGGCGAATGCGGCGAACGCAACATTGGCTGCAGCATGGTGGTGGATCCGCTTGGTGTGGTGACGGCGCGGGCGGGCGAAGCCCCGGCTCTGGTTTTCGCCGATATCGACCCCGAACGCCTGGCCCATGCCCGCAAGGTATTGCCGGTGCTGGCGAACCGCCGCTTCGCGCCGCCGGGACTGGCCTAGGACCGCTAAGGGAGGCAGGCCCGCGCCATGGTGTAATGCTGGCTTGAATTACTTGCTGTCTCCCCTCATCTTCTGCCAATGAGCAACGATCTCTTCGCGGCCGATCCTGCGCATCGGCCCTATGTGCCCCTGGCCGAGCGGCTGCGCCCGCGGACCCTGTCCGACGTGGTCGGACAGTCGCATCTGCTGGGGCCCGACAAGCCCCTGCGCGTCGCCTTCGACTCGGGCCGGCCGCATTCCATGATCTTCTGGGGGCCGCCAGGCGTGGGCAAGACCACGCTGGCGCGCCTGATGGCGGACGGCTTCGACGCGCAGTTCATCGCCATCTCGGCGGTGCTGGGCGGGGTCAAGGACATCCGCGACGCGGTCACCGTGGCGCAGGTGGCGCAGGGCCAGGGACGACGCACCATCCTCTTCGTCGACGAGGTGCACCGCTTCAACAAGGCGCAGCAGGATGCCTTCCTGCCCTATGTGGAAAGCGGGCTGTTCACCTTTATCGGCGCCACCACCGAAAACCCCTCGTTCGAGGTCAATTCGGCGCTGTTGTCGCGGGCGCGGGTGTACGTGCTGCAATCGCTTACCGCCGAGGAGCTGCAACAGCTGGTCGACCGCGCCGTGCAGGCCCTGAACGACGGGCTGGAAGAGGGCGAGCGCATCCATGTCGAGGCCGACGCGCGCGAACAGCTGGCGGCCTGGGCCGACGGTGACGCGCGCCGCCTGATCAGCGCCGTGGAAGTGGTGGCCGAGTCGGCCCAGGCCGCCGGCCGCGATACGGTGGACGCGGCCTGGCTGGAGATCTCGCTGTCGCAGAACCTGCGCCGCTTCGACAAGGGCGGCGACGCGTTCTACGACCAGATCAGCGCACTGCACAAGTCGGTGCGCGGCTCCAACCCAGACGCCGCGCTGTACTGGTTCTGCCGCATGATCGACGGCGGCGCCGATCCCAAATACCTGTCGCGCCGGCTGGTGCGCATGGCGGTGGAAGACATCGGCCTGGCCGATCCCCGCGCCACCGACCTGGCCGTGAACGGCGCCGATATCTACGAACGCCTGGGCTCGCCAGAAGGCGAACTGGCCCTGGCGCAGGCGGTGGTCTACATGGCCTGCGCGGCCAAGTCGAACGCCGTCTACAACGCCTACAACCAGGCGCGCAAGTTCGCGGCCGAGCACGGCAGCGCGCCGGTGCCGATCCACCTGCGCAATGCGCCCACCAAATTGATGAAGCAGCTGGGCCATGGCAAGGCCTACCGCTACGCGCACGACGAGCCGCACGGCTACGCCGCCGCCGAGCAATATTTCCCCGATGGACTCAATCCCTCCTTCTATCGGCCGACCGATCGCGGCCTGGAGGCTAAAATCCAGCAAAAGCTGGCATTCCTGCGCGAGCTGGACGCACAGGAACGCGCCAAGAAACGGTAACGGGCGTCGCCCGTTGCTTCACGCAACCTCACCGATATCACCATGCTAGACCCGATACTGCTGCGCAAAGACCTGCAAACCGTCGTAGACCGCCTCAAGAGCCGTGGCGTGTCCTTCGACACGGAACGGTTCAATGAGCTGGAATCCCGCCGCAAGGCCGTCCAGACTGAAACCGAGTCCCTGCAAGCCCGCCGCAACGCGCTGGCCAAGCAGATCGGCCAGCTCAAGGCCAAGGGCGAGGACGCCAGCGCCGTCATGGCCGAATCGCAGGCCGTGCCCGTGCGCCTGAAGCAGCTGGAAGAAGAGCTGGCCGCCTTGCAGCAGCCGCTCAATGAACTGCTGATGTCGGTGCCCAACCTGCCGCACGCCAGCGTGCCGCTGGGCGAATCCGCCGACGACAACGTCGAAGTGCGCCGCTGGCTGCCGGGCGCGGCCGGCGCCGACGGCAATCCGCCGGCCCTGGCGTTCGAGGCCCGCGACCACGTCGCCATCGGCGAGCCCCTGGGGCTGGACTTCGACATGGCCGCCAAGCTGTCCGGCGCCCGCTTCTCGTTCATGCGCGGCCCGATTGCGCGCCTGCACCGTGCGCTGTCGCAGTTCATGCTGGACCTGCAGACGGGCACGCACGGCTACACCGAGTGCTACACCCCCTACATCGTCAATGCCTCGACGCTGTACGGCACGGGCCAGCTGCCGAAGTTCAAGGACGATATGTTCGCGGTGTCCAAGGGCGGCGGCGACGACGATCCCAAGGTCGACGACCAGGGCAAGCCGTACGTGCGTGAAGACCAGTACCTGATCTCCACCTCGGAAATCACCTTGACCAGCGTGGCGCGCGACACCATCCAGGCCGCCTCCGACCTGCCGCTCAAGCTCACGGCGCACACGCCGTGCTTCCGCTCGGAAGCCGGCAGCGGCGGCCGTGATACCCGCGGCATGATCCGCCAACACCAGTTCGACAAGGTTGAAATGGTGCAGATCACCCAGCCCGATCAGTCCTACGAGGCGCTGGAAGACATGGTGGGCCATGCCGAGCGCGTGCTGCAACTGCTGGGCCTGCCCTACCGCGTTGTGCTGCTGTGCACGGGCGACATGGGCTTCGGTTCGGCCAAGACCTATGACCTGGAAGTGTGGCTTCCCGCGCAGAACACCTGGCGCGAGATTTCCTCGGTGTCGAACTGCGAAACCTTCCAGGCCCGGCGCATGCAGGCGCGCTTCCGCAATGCCCAGGGCAAGCCGGAATACGTGCACACGCTCAACGGTTCGGGCCTGGCCGTGGGCCGCGCGCTGGTCGCCGTGCTGGAAAACCACCAGCAGGCAGACGGCAGCGTGCTGATTCCGGAGGCGCTGCAGCCTTATATGGGCGGCCTGACGGTGCTGAATCCGGCACCGAAAGCCTGACGCTTTTCAGCTGTCCATCCGTCATTTGGCGGAGTAAAAGACGGAGCCTTCGGGCTCCGTTTTTTTTTATTATCTGTACATATTCCTGTCGCCTCGGGCCTTTAAGCTGCCTGCGCGAGTGTTTGATTATGATGTGAGCAATTGTGTATTCCAATAAAAGGGCCGGATAGTTACGGCACAATATGCCCCGTGTGCTACACGCTTCATTCACTTAAATAACAAGGAGTTGCCCATGACTTCAAGAATGATTGGAGATTTTCGTGTGAGATGCTCCGTGGCTCAGGAAGACGAGCAGGGCTACCGTGTGCAGATATGGACGCGCCGGGTTGGCGGCACCGCGCCGGAAAAGTGCTGGACCGTGCCCGGACAGGCGCCGTTTTCGAGCCTGCACGAAGCCGAGCAGGAAAGCCTGCAACTGTTCCAGGGCATCAACGGCGTGCGTTTCAACGGTGAACCGGAGTTTGCCCATGCGTCCGCATAATGGTTGGTGGCGGTCGTCGAGCGAGCCCCGCCGTTGGATCGATCTCGTTCAGGAAACGCCGCGGTGGAGCGATGCCAAAGCCAGCAAGGCTCCGCAGCAACCGGTGGTGTTGGTCGGCAAACCCGTGCAGGCTCCTGCGGCCTGAGGTGCTTTCCGCGCGGCACCGGACATTGCCCCGCAGAAAAAAAGGCCACTCGCAAGAGTGGCCTTTGCTTTTTCTGGCGCCTGGCGGCCGTCACGCATTAATCGCGGTCATGTCCGCGGCCGCGGCCGTGGTGGTGGTCATGTCCGCGTCCGCGGCCATAGTAATAGCCGCGGTCGTAATAGCGGCCGCCGCCGCGGTAATACACCGGCGCCGGGTAGACCACCGGCGGCGCGACATACACCGGCGCGGGGCGGTAATAGACGGGCGGCGGGGGCGGCACATACACGGGCTGCGGCGCGACGTAGACCGGCGCGGGGTATACGATCCCCGGTATGCCGATCGAGATGCCGACGTCCACGCGAGCCAGGGCGACGCTGGAGATCAGCAGACCAGCGGCACCAGCACCAGCGATAAGCCATTTTTTCATCTTGCACCTGCCTGCCGCTTGACGCAGCAAAGTTGAGTATTCGTTGATGCCATTTTCGGGCTTTTCGATCAGGCAGACGTAAGCGGGCCCGCGTCAATCGCGACAATCCGCAACCGTCCCCGCCCATATGGCATGCGGCTTGCTGCTACGCAACAGCGTGAGTCCGCTCTGATGCGGCCGCGATTGAAATGGATTGAAATCGCCTGGAATCAGGTGAAGCCGGGTGGCCAGGTTACAGGCAGTCACCATCCGCCCCTGTTTCCGCGTAACGACGTTGCGCGGGCGCACCAGTTTTTTGGGGCAGGAGCTAGGCGTCCCGCTCCCCATCGGCCTGTTGGCGACGGAATTCGACCACCCAGACCCACGGGTTCGCTGCCCAGGCGTGCGAGCCGTAACGCTCGCACCAGGTCAAGGCGAAGGCGGTCTGCAGCGGCACGCCCGGCAACAGGGCGGAGCTTTGGTACAGGGCTTGCGTGCCTTCGGCGCGGGCATCGGCTTCGGACAGGGTTTGCAGGCGCTGGACGCGCACCCCCACGATAACGGCGGTGGCGAAGGTATTGCCGGCTTCGTCGGTCAATTCGATACTGTCGCCGGATTTTCCAAATGGGCACCTGACCCAGCTGGAGGTCTTGCGCAATTCGGATGGATTATCCAGCGACGGGCCCATGGCCACCCATCTGCCGGAATCCGCGGCGTCCGCATACCAGACCGTGGTCAGTTTGGTCGGTTGCGGCTTCAGGATGCGCCGGCTCTGCACTTTACGGCCGTCCAAAACAGCTTGTTTAAGCGGCTCGCTGAATTGAAGAGACTGCCTTTTCATACGCTCGCGGTTCCTCCAACGGTCAAAGCATATGCGCCAATGCGGCGACAGCCTGGTCGACGCATGCCTACTGTGCGGGCGGTTTGGGCCTGGAATCGGGAAGTATGCCGCCTCAAGGCCATCATGTCAGGCATGAGCTGGATTTATGTGTCTTTTTGAATACGGCGCGGGGATGTTTGTATACTCGAAACATGACTACGAACCTGCATGATCTCAAGCCGGGTTACTACTGGTACACCATGGCAAATGACCCGCTCGCCATCATTCATATCCATGAGGATGGCGGCGCCACGCTGATGGGTACGGATTACCGCATCGGCGCCGAAGGCGTGGCCGACATGGTCCGCCAGGGTGAACGTTTCTTCTGGATAGAACCGCCCCAAGCCTGAGCTTGATGGCGCGTGCCGCCTGGTCTGCGCAAGGCCGGCCGCCACGCGCGGCGCCTGGAATCCTGCCATGACCAATCTGTTTTTGAAGAATGTCCGCGCCCCGCAAGGAGGCCCGGTGGACGTGCTGGTGCGCGACGGGCGCATTCAGGGTATCGGGCCGGGCCTCGCCGCCGCGCCCGGCATGCCTGTCGAGGACGGCGCAGGCGCCTTGCTGCTGCCTGGCCTGGTCGAAGGCCATACTCACCTCGACAAGACCACCTGGGATTCGCCCTGGTACGTGAACGAAGTGGGCCCGGCGCTGACCGACCGCATCGAGAACGAACGCGTCTGGCGCGCCCGCAGCGGCCATGACGCGGCCAGCCATTCGCGCGCCCTGGCGCTGGCCTTCCTGCGCGAAGGCACGACCCGCATCCGCACGCACGTGGACATCGATACCGACGCCGGGCTGCGCCATCTGGAGGGTGTGCACGCCACGCGCCAGGAGCTGGCCGGACGCGTCGAGATCCAGACCGTGGCCTTTCCCCAGTCGGGCCTGCTGGTCCGGCCCGGCACGGCCGAGCTGCTGGACCAGGCGCTGGCGCAGGGCGCGGATGTGCTGGGCGGGCTGGATCCCTCGGCCATCGACCGCGATCCGGCGAGGTCGCTCGACGTGCTGTTCGGCCTGGCGGACAAGCATCACAAGCCCGTCGATATCCATCTGCACGAGCCGGGCGAACTGGGCGCCTTTACCCTGGACCTGATCCTGGACCGCGTCCAGGCGCTGGGTATGCAGGGCAAGGTTGTCATCAGCCACGCCTTCTGTCTGGGCGGCGTCGACGCCAAGCGGCTGGACGGCCTGCTGCGGCGGCTGGCCGCGCTGGACGTGGCCTTGCTGACGACCGCGCCGCCGTCGCGGCCCGTGCCGGCCGTGCGCGCCTGCCGCGAGGCGGGGGTGACGATCTTCGGCGGCAACGACGGCATCCGCGATACCTGGACGCCTTACGGCAGTCCCGACATGCTGGCGCGCGCCATGCTGATCGGGCTGCGCAACGACCTGCGGCGCGACGACGAGGTCGAATGGGCGTTCGATTGCGTGACCGCCGCCGCGGCCCGCGCCTGTGGTTTCAGGGACTATGGCCTGGCGCCGGGCGCGCGCGCCGACCTGGTGCTGGTCGACGCCAGCTGTATTGCGCAAGCCGTGGCAACGCGCGCGCCGCGCCGCCTGGTGGTGTCGGGCGGCGTGGTCGTGGCGCGCGACGGCCGCGACGCAAACGCACAGGGCTGATCTTCCGCGCTCAGTCCAGGCCGAGCTGGGTCTCGGCCATTTCCACGAAGGCCTGCATCAGCGCCGAACGCACGCCGGAGCGCAGCCAGACCGCGCCCACGGTGCGCACCGGGCATGGCGGCGGCAAGGGCCAGCGCCTGACGCGGGCTGACGGTTCACCGGTGGTCGCCCAATCCGGCAGCAGCGCCACGCCCAATCCTTCCGACACCAGTTTGGCAATGGAATCGATTCCATCCAGCTCGAAGCGCACGTGCGGCCGCAGGCTGCGCGCACGCAGGTAGTCGTCGGCCATCTTGCCGCCCACCACGCTGCGGTCATAGCAGATGTAGGGTTCGCGAGCGATGACTTCCAGCGGATCGCGCACCTTCATGTCGGCCGGCGTGACCAGCACCAGCGGTTCTTGCCGCAGGTCGCGCCAGGCGCAGGTCTTGGGGATGGCGAATAGCGGATGCACCAGCAGCGCGCCGTCCAGTTCGCCGGACAGCACCTTGCCGTAGAGCAGGGTGGTGGGCGCGGGTTCTATGTAGATTTCAATGTGGGGATGGCGCGCGGTCCAGGCGCGCAGCACGGGCGGCATGATGCCGGTCAGCGCGGTGGGCGTGGCGCCCAGGCGCAAAGGGCCCGCCGGCAGTTCGGTGTCGGACGCGGCCGAACGCAGGTCGCGCACGTCGCGCAGGATGGCGCGGGCGCGCTCCAGGATCCGCATGCCGGCCTGGGTGGGCTTCACGGTGCGGCCGGAGCGCGCGATCAAGGCGCTGCCCATGTCCGCTTCCAGCGCGCGCAGGCGCTGCTGCACCGTGGCGGGCGTCAGCCCCTGGTGGCGCGCGGCCTGGGCGATGGAACCCAGCTCCACCACGTGCACATAGGTTTGCAGAAAGCGCGAATCCACGAACCAGCTTCTCCTGAAAAGATGCTTTTTCCATATTCTAAAGATGGATGAAGATAATTGTTGTTTTCTTTTGCCGGGGCAAGAATACGTTCAGAGCGTTGAGGCCCCGCAAGCCGCGCAGGCCCCGCCCGACCATCCCGATTACCAAGGAGCCAGTTGTGCCCATCATTGAATCCATAGACGTGTGCGCCGCCGCGGTGCCCCTGGACAAGGTCACCTCGTTTTCGAACCGCACCGTGTCCACGCGGCACTACGGCCTGGTGAAGGTCCGTTCCTCCGACGGCGTGGAAGGCATCGGCTTCTGCTACGTGGGCAGCGCCGGCGGCGCCATCTTCGAAGCCGCGGTGCAGAACCTGCTGGGCCCCGTGCTGCTGGGCAAGGATTCGCTCGCCGTCGAAGGCCTGTGGCAGGCGATGTACCAGGAAGCCCTGCTGCAAGGCCGGCAAGGCACGGTAATGCGCGCATTGAGCGCCCTGGACATCGCGCTGTGGGACCTGAACGCCAAGACCGTCGGCCTGCCGCTGCACAAGTACCTGGGCGCGGTCGAGCTCGAAACCGTGCCGGCCTATGCCAGCGGCGGCTATTACCTCGACGGCAAGACGCCCCAGCACCTGGGCGAGGAAATGGCGAGCTACGTGGACAAGGGCTTTCGCGCCGTGAAGATGAAGACCGGCCGCCTGTCCCCGGCCGAGGAAGAGGCGCGCCTGAAGGCGGCGCGCGAGGCCATCGGCCCCGACGTCGAGCTGATGATGGACTGCAACAACGCCTGGCAGGACGTGACTCAGGCCATGCAGTACATCCGCCGCTTCGAACAGTACGATCCGTACTTCATCGAAGAACCCTTCGGCCCCGACGACATCGACAGCCACGCCAAGCTCGCGCGCCTGACGCGCCTGCCCATCGCCACCGCCGAGATTGGCTACGGCCGCTGGTATCACAAGGAGCTGCTGGACAAGGGCGCAGCCGGCATCCTGCAGACCGACGCCGCCGTCTGCGGCGGCATCACCGAATGGAAGCGCATCGCCGCTACCGCTGCCAGCTACGGCGTCGTGGTTTGCCCGCACTGGTTCCATGACGTGCATGCGCCGCTGGTCGCCGCGACGCCGAATGCACGCTACGTCGAATTTTTCTGGGACGATCAGGTCCTGAACTTCCGCAGGCTGGTCGACCGCCAGTTGACGCACAAGCAGGGGCGCGTGGTGTTGCATCAGGAGCCCGGCCTGGGCTTCGGCTTCGACGAGCGCATGGTCGAGCGCTATGGCAAGTGGAGCCGGGTCGCTGGTTGAGGGCAGGGCGCGCGGCCTGCCGGCCGCGCGCAGCAGCGCAGGAGCATCGCAGCCAGGCCGCGCCAGACGGCCGCTTGCGGTGAGCGGTGACAGAGTTTCGAGAACCAGTCGCCGGCCATCGGACCGGCGCGCGAGGAGACAGCAATGCAACGTAGGCAATTCATGACCGGCGCCGCGGCGCTGGGAGCCGCGCTGGTCCTGCCGGCGGCGGCGCGGGCGCAAGACCTGCCGCAGGGGCCGGTGAAGATCGTGGTGGGCTTTCCCGCCGGCGGCGGCACCGACGTGCTGGCGCGCCTGCTGGGGCAGAAGCTGGGCGTGATGTGGAATATTCCCGTCATCGTCGAAAACCGCGCGGGCGCGGCCGGCATCATTGCCGCCGAACAGGTGGCGCGCCAGCCCAACGACGGCAACACGCTGTTGATGGCGCACGTCAACAGCCACGGCATCGCGCCGGGCCTGCAGCCCAAGCTGGCCTATTCGGTGGACCGCGACTTCACGCCCATCGCGCTGGTCGGAAAGACGCCCACCATCCTGATCGGCGGCGCCTCTCAGCCCGCCAAGACGCTGCCCGAGCTGGTCGCGCTGTGCAAGGCGCAGCCGGGCAAGATCGTGTTCGGTTCGGCCGGCAGCGGTTCGGCGCAGCACCTGGCGCTGGAGATCTTCAAGGCCCGCGCCGGGATTGATGTGCTGCACGTGCCCTACAAGGGTTCGGCTCCCTTGATGAACGACCTGCTGGGCGGCCACGTGCAGTACTGCTTCGAAGGCATGACCACCGCCACGCCGCTGGTGCAGTCCGGCAAGGTGATCGCGTTGGCGCAGACTCTGCTGCAGCGCTCCAAGAGCCACCCCAATGTGCCGACCGTGGCCGAACAGGGCTATCCCGGCTTCGAGGCCAGCATCTGGTTCGGCATGGTCGGTCCGGGCAAGATGCCCGCCGCCATGGTCCAGCGCATGAACCAGGACATCGACCGGGCGCTGGCGATGCCGGATGTGCAGGAAAAGCTGGCGCAGGTGGGCGCGGAGGATGGCGGCGGCAGCGTCCAGCGCTTTGCCGACTTCATGAAGCAGGAGCAGCAGAAGTACGCCCAGACCATCCGCGACGCGAAGATCGTGGCGGAAGGCTGAAACGGCGGCTGCGAGCGGAAATTGATGGAGACACTGCCCCCTCAAAAAGTGTAAAAAGATATAACCTCGCCAGCCGGCGATCCCTGGGGACGGCCTCGATGCCGCGCAAGTTTGTAATCGGCATCGCCATCGCTCTCGCCGCCGCCGCGGCGCTGTTGCCCATCGGCTTCGCGCTGCACATGTCCTGGTCCCGCGCCGTCGCGGGCGAACAGCGCTATCTGGACGACCAGGCCCAGCGCATCCTGAGGGACACGCAGGACTTGCTGGACCAGACCGTGACCACGCTGCGCGATCTGGACGGGCTGGCATTCGAACCCTGTTCACCCCAGCATATCCGCCATATGCGGGCCCTGGCCCTGAGGGACCGGGCCGTGGACGATCTGGCCTACGTGGCGGGCGGCATCGTCCAGTGCACCACCTGGGGCGTGCCCAGCTACGAAGAGCCGCTGGTTCCGGCCCAGGTCGAACTGGCCAATGGTGGACGCCTGTTGCTGGACGCAGTGCCCGTCTTGAGCCCCGGCATCAGGATGGTGGCCGTGCGCCACGGCGATTACAGCGCCTTGTTCGAACCAGGCCGGTTCACCGAAAAGGCGCTCACGGACGGCGCGCAACTGGCCGTGGTCCTGCCGGGCGTGGGCATGCTGGGCACCCGCAACGACCCCGATCTCGTGCTGGTATCGCAGGCGCTGAATGGCGGCAAGCTGGACATCGACGAGGCCTATCTCAGCGCCGTCGCCCGCAATGCGGACCTGGCCGTCGTCCTGCTCGAACCTCAAACCGAAGCGCTGGACATGCTGCCGCGCGAACGCCTGTTCTGGTTGCCCATGGGGACGCTGGTCGCGGCGGCCATGATCGCGCTGGTCGTCTGGCTGTCGCGCCGGCGCCTGTCGATCGCGGGCGAATTGGCCGCCGGCATCAGGCGGCGGGAATTCGTCGTCCACTACCAGCCCATCATCGACCTGCGCACTGGCCGCTGCATCGGCGCGGAGGCGCTGGTGCGTTGGATCAGGCGCGGCGGCAAGACCCTGAGACCTGATCTGTTTATCTCGATCGCCGAGGACAACGGCCTGATGGCCCGCATCACCGAAGAGGTGTTTCGCCTGGTGATCCGGGATATGGAGGATCTGCTGGGCGAGGACCGGGGGGCGCACATCTCGGTCAACCTGAGCGCCAGCGATCTCAAGGATGGCGGGGCGTTGCGGGTGTTGCAGCGCATGCTGGAAGGCACGGTCATCGATCCCCGGCAGATTTGGCTGGAAGCCACCGAACGCGGCTTCATGGACGTGGACAAGGCCTGCAGCGTGATCGAA
Source organism: Achromobacter aegrifaciens (assembly GCF_902859735.1). Lineage (GTDB taxonomy): Bacteria > Pseudomonadota > Gammaproteobacteria > Burkholderiales > Burkholderiaceae_B > Achromobacter > Achromobacter aegrifaciens. The sequence continues at coordinate 265,199 of NZ_CADIJY010000003.1, forward strand.
CAGGCCCGGGCGCAAGGCCATGCCGTGGCCATCGACGACTTCGGCACGGGTTACTCCAGCCTGTCCTATCTGCAGCGGCTGCCGCTCGACTCGCTGAAGATCGACAAATCCTTCGTCGACACCATCGGCACCGATTCCGCGACCCACAAGGTCACGGACCACATCATCGACATGGCCAAGTCGCTGAACCTGTTGACCGTGGCCGAAGGCATCGAACGCCAGGAACAGGAAGACCACCTGAAAGCGCGCGAGGTGGATTTCGGCCAGGGCTGGCTGTACGGCAAGCCCATGCCGGCGCCGGAGTTCATCGCTTACTACAAGAAAAACGTGGCCAGCACGCCGCCGCCCAGCCGGCTGCCCGACGCGCGGAGGTGAGGGCGGCAGAAGCGCCTAGCGCGCCTGCGGCTCCACCCAGCCTGCCGTTGCCGAGATCGAGCGGGCTTTTTCACTGAGCAGCCGCGCCGTGTCGGATTGCAGGTCGTCGTCGATGGCGCCCACCGGGCCCATCAGCGTGATGGCCGCCTTCATCTCGCCCAGCATGTCGAAAATGGGCGCGGACAGCGACGTGAAGTGCGGCAGCAGCGCGTCGCGGCAACGGCTGAGGTGGTGTTCGAGCACTTCCTCGCGGATGGCCTGCACGTCCTTTTGCGTGTAGGACTTGCCGCCATATCCGTCCGAACCGGCCGAGGCCATTTCCTGTTCCAGCAGTTCGCGCGTGCTGGCTTCCGGCAGGTGCGCCAGGAAATTGCGGCCCAGCGCCGAGGACAGCAGCGGCAGCACGCTGCCCACGCGCAGTTCCAGCAGGGGGCGGCTGCGGGCGCCTTCGACGCGGTAGACGATGGTCGGGCCCTTGTTGCCCCAAACGCCCAGGAACACGGTGTGGCCGGTGACCGCGGCCACTTCGGCCATGATGGGCCGGGCGGTGGTGAATACGTCGAACTGTTCCAGGGCCGCCAGGCCCAGCCGCAGGGCATAGGGACCCAGGCCGTAGTGGCCCGTATCCGCGTGCTGCTGCACCACGCCGACCTTCTGAAAGCTGACCAGGTAGTAGTGGACGTTGGGTACCGTCAGTTCACAGGCATCCGCGATTTCCTTCAGGGGCAGGGGGCGGCCGGCCTTGCGGATGACGTCCAGGATCCGGAATCCCACTTCGATCGACTGGATGCCCCTGCGCGCGGCGGCAGGCGCCTGTTCCGCGTTCTTTTCCATCTTGCCGGCGGGCCTTGCCATTGCTGCCTCCACTGTTTTTCTGGCGGGAGTGTAGCAGCGGGGCGGACCCTCACCGCCCGGGCGCGCGGGCGGCTTCGCCGGGTTTCCCCTAGTTTTTCAGGCCCTGGGTTAAGTTTGATAATAGTTAATGAATACAGCATTATCAATCTAAAGCGATTGGGGAAAGCAAGCATGGAAGCGAATGTGGCAATGCCGCGGATCGACGCCGGTCCGACGCTCAGCAGGAAAGAGGAACGCCAGGTGGTGGTGGCCTCGACCCTGGGCACCTTGTTCGAGTGGTACGACTTTTTCATTTACGGGACCCTGGCCGTCTTCATGAGCCAGGTGCTGTTCCCGCAGGACAACCCCACGGTGGCATTGCTGGCCGCGCTGGGCGCGTTGGCGGTGGGCTTCATCATCCGGCCCCTGGGCGCCGTGATGTTCGGCTACCTGGGCGACAAGCTGGGCCGCAAGTACACCTTCCTCATCACCGTGGTGATGATGGGCGGCGCAACCGTCCTGATCGGCTGCCTGCCCACCTATGAATCGGCCGGCCACTTGTCATGGATCCTGCTGCTGACCCTGCGCGTGGTGCAGGGCCTGGCGGTGGGCGGCGAGTACGGCGGCGCGGTCATTTATGTGGCCGAGCACTGCGAGCCCAAGCGCCGAGGCCTGCTGACGGGCTGGATCCAGATCACGTCCTCGGCGGGCCTGATCCTGTCCCTGATCGTGATCCTGTGCACCCAGGCATCCATGAGCGCCGAGGATTTCCGCCAGTGGGGCTGGCGCCTGCCGTTCATCCTGTCGATCGTGATGCTGGCGATTTCGATCTACGTGCGCGCCAAGCTGCACGAGTCGCCCGTGTTCACGCGCATGAAGCAGCAGAACCGCCTGTCCAAGAACCCGGTCAAGGAGACCTTCGGCCAATGGTCCAGCCTGCGGCTGGTGCTGCTGGCGCTGATCGGCGTCACCGCCGGCCAGGGCGCTACCTATTTCACCGGCCAGTTCTACGTCATGATCTTCATGCAGCAGGCCGTGCAACTGGACCAGACCAGCGTCTACACGCTGATCCTGATCGGTTTCATCATCGGCGCGCCGACCTTCGTGCTGTTCGGCTGGCTGTCGGACCGCATCGGCCGCAAGTGGATCATGATGGTCGGCTTGTTCGTCGCGGCGCTGGGCTACCACTCCATGTTCGACGTGCTGCTCAAGGCGGGCAACCCGGCCCTGGCGCAAGCCATGCAGACCACCCCGGTGCGCGTGCATGCCGACACCAGCGGCGGCGCCTGCGATTTCGGACTGCAGGCCGCCATGATCGGTAGCCACGCCGACCACAAGAAGGTCTGCGTGCAGGCCAAGAAATTCCTGGTCGGCAAGGGCATCAACTTCGAATACGCCGCGCCGCTGCCCGGGCAGAGCATCGCCATGAGCGTGGGCGGCACGACCGTCAACGGCTTTGACCGCGCCGCCTACACCAGCGCGCTGACGGCCGCCGGCTATCCGGAGCGGGCCGACCCCGCACGCGTCGACCGCACGACCATCATCCTGATCCTGGTGCTGATGACGGCCGTGGTCGCCATGGTCTACGGCCCGGTGGCGTCCTATCTGGTCGAACTGTTCCCGGCCCGCATCCGCTATACGGCGCTATCCTTCCCGTACCACATCGGCGCCGGCATCTTCGGCGGCATCGTGCCCTTTACCGCCACCTACCTGGCTCAGGCCAGCGGCAATATCTTTGGTGGCCTGATGTATCCGGTCGTCGTGACCGCGGTGGTCGGCGTCATCGGCAGCCTGTTCCTGCCGAACACCCGCGCCCGCGCCATCGACGAAGACGCTGCACACTGAGAAAGAGGAGAGACATGTCCACGCAACAGAGCTTCAAGGCTGCCGTCATCCAGGCGGCCTCCATTCCCACCGACAGCGTCGCCTGCGCCGAAAAGGCGGCATCGCTCATTCGCCAGGCGGCCGAGCAGGGCGCCCGCGTGCTCGTGTTCCCCGAGGCGTTCCTGGGCGGCTATCCCAAGGGCAACTCCTTCGGCGCGCCCATCGGCATGCGCAAGCCCGAAGGCCGTGACGCCTTCGCCAGCTATCACAACCAAGCCATCCGGCTGGATGGCGAAGAGGTCGCGCTGGTGGCCCAGGCCGCGGCCGACACCGACAGCTTCGTGGTCATGGGCTGCATCGAGGCCGATGGCGGCACGCTGTACTGCACGGTGCTGTACTTCAATGGCCGTGAAGGGCTGGCGGGCAAACACCGCAAGCTCATGCCCACCGCCGGCGAACGCCTGATCTGGGGCTTCGGCGATGGTTCCACCATGCCCGTCTTCGACACGCCCTACGGCAAGATCGGCGCGGTCATCTGCTGGGAAAACTACATGCCCATGCTGCGCATGTACATGTACAGCCAGGGCGTGGCGCTGTATTGCGCGCCGACTGCCGACGACCGCGATTCCTGGATTCCCAGCATGCGCCACATCGCGCTGGAGGGGCGCTGCTATGTGCTCACGGCCTGCCAGCATCTGCGCCGCGATGCCTATCCCGGCGATTTTGAATGCGCGCTGGGCGACGCGCCCGACACCGTGCTGATGCGCGGCGGCAGCGCCATCATCGATCCGCTGGGCGAAGTGCTGGCAGGGCCGGATTTCTCAGCCGAGACCATCCTGTACGCCGACATCAACCCCAACCAGATCCTGCGCGGCAAGTACGACTTCGACGTCTCGGGCCACTACGCCCGCCCCGACGTGTTCCAGCTGCAGGTCGACACCCGTGAAAAGCGGGCCGTCTCGGCGCTGAATGCCGGGGAGGCTTGAATCATGCATTTTGATTTCAGCGCCTTGCCGACGCAGACGGTCTACAACGTGCTGACCTCGACCGTCACCCCGCGCCCGATCGCGTGGCTTACCACCATTTCGGACAAAGGCGTTGTCAACGCGGCTCCCTTCAGCTTCTTCAATGTCATGGGGCCTCAGCCGCCGACGGTCGCCATCGGCCTGATGCGCCATGCCAGCGGCGAACTGAAGGATTCCGGCGCCAACATCATCGAGAACGGCGAGTTCGTGGTGAACCTGGTGCCGGAGTCGCTGGTTGCGCAGATGAACCAGACCTGCGCCGATTACCCGGCGGACGTGGACGAGATGGCGGCGGCCGGCCTGACCGCGCTGCCGGCGACACACGTGCGTCCCCCGCTGATCAAGGGCAGTCCGGTGTCGCTGGAATGCGTCAGCCAGGCAACCATCGTGACCGGCCCGCGCCAGCTCGTGGTGATCGGCCGGGTGCTGGGCGCGCACATCGACGATGCCTATGTGCAGGACGCCGAGCGCGGCTACATGGACACGCCGGCCATGGGGCTGATCGCGCGCATGCACGGCGGCGGCTGGTACGCGCGCAGCACGGACCTGTTCCAGTTGGCGCGGCCAACGGCGCCCTTGTGATAGTCAGGCGGGGCGGCCCCGCCTTCGCTTGCTGCAATCCGATAGCGCTTCAGCAGGTTGAGGACATCGCCGGCGAAATTCCGGTCTCGAAAAGGCATGGGAGACGCCGATCTTCCTGTCTTGACAGGTATTGCCTCGCTCTGAATACTCCTGGCGCGCCGATGGGGGGGCTCGAGTCTGCGGCTTGCCATATGGTGCCAAAGTGACATGGGTCCATATCTGGCGATGGGGCGCTGTCGGGCCATTTCGATGCTCGCCCCGGTGGGGCTGCACTTCGGATCCCTCCGTCCGGCCACCGGCTCAAGGCATCTACCCATGAACGGGGTCCAAACCCAACGCATTAGGCAACTGCCAGCCGAGGACCCCGGAGCCATCCGAAGCGCAGCCCCACCGGGGCGAGCATCGGAATGGCGCAGGGCAGCCTCGGCGGCTAAAGGACTCTGGCATCCGCAAGCTCGAAGCCCTACCGCCCCGCACTTCGGTTTTGTGAGGCAGCGTTCTTGAGTCGCCGCCGTCCGGACTGCGGAATTCCGATGCTCGCCCCAGTGGGGCTGCGCTTCGGATCCCTCCGTCCGGCCACCGGCTCGCGGCATCTGCCCATTACGGGATCCAAAACCAACGCATTAGGCGCCTACCAGCCGAGGACCCCCGGAGCCATCCGAAGCGCAGCCCCACCGGGGCGAGCATCGGAATGGCGCAGGCTTGCCTACACGCAAGCCGGCGCGCGCCGAGCCTGTGCGTTTTTAGTTTTTATGAAGTCCGAAGGAAAAAGAAAAAGGCCAATCCCGAGGGATTGGCCTTTTTTGCAATACTTGGCGGAGAGGGTGGGATTCGAACCCACGGTACGGGGATACCGTACGCCTGATTTCGAGTCAGGTACATTCGACCACTCTGCCACCTCTCCGTGGCTGGGTTTCGTAACGGTGGTGTTCCTGGCTGGCCTGGGTTACCCCAAGGGCCGGGTCTTCCACTAAAGATCCCTGGTCGGAAGGATCTTCGTTGTCGAAGCAGCGAAGCCCGCAATTCTACAGGATTTTTTTTGTTTGTGTAAAGGGGGTGGTTGAAAGTCCCCCACAGCGGGTTTCAACCGGCTTTCAGCGGCGGCGATCTTTGCCCAGAATTCCGACATGCCCGGCGTCCCTGCCCGGCACTCTTCTCTTCTCGGCGCTCATCCCGGAACCGCTAGTCCCATGGATCTCATCCTTATCCTTTTGCTTGCGGCCGTGCTGTGCGTGCCCCTGACCCAGCTGCTGGGCCTGGGCGCGATCCCGGGCTATCTGCTGGCCGGCGTGCTGGTGGGGCCGTCCTGCCTCAGGCTCGTCACCAATGTGGACACCATGATCAATGTGTCCCAGTGGGGCGTAGTGATGATGCTGTTCATCATCGGGCTGGAGCTCTCGCCCAAACGCCTGTGGGCCATGCGCAACGAAGTCTTCGTGCTGGGTTCCTTGCAGATGCTGGCCTGCGGGCTGCTGCTGGCGGTGGTGTTCGGCGCGGCGCTGCGGCATCTGGCCGGCATGGAATGGCAGGCGGCAATCCTTTGCGGGCTGTCGCTGGCCCTGTCGTCCACGGCGGTGGCCTTGCGGCTGCTGGACGAACGCGTGCTGACGCGCACGCCCCTGGGCAGGTCGGCGCTGGGGATACTGCTGTTCCAGGACATGGCGGCGATCCCGATGCTGGTGGCGGCGGGCCTGCTGGGTTCGGATGGCGCCTCGGCGCCTTCCTTCAAGGAGGCGCTGATCGCCGTGGTGGTGGTCGCGGCGGCGTACCGGCTGCGGCTGCTGGGCTGGGCTGCCAAGGCGCAGTTGAATGAATTGTTCACGGCCGCCGCCCTGCTGATGGTGGTGGGCGCTGCTCAACTGTTCGACTACGCCGGCCTGTCCGCGGGCCTGGGCGGGTTCCTGGTGGGCGTGCTGATGGCCGAGTCGCGCTATCGGGATGACCTGGAAAAGGCCATCGACCCGTTCAAGGGGCTGCTGCTGGGCCTGTTCTTCGTAGCCATCGGCATGTCCGTGAATCTGAAGGTGGTGGCCAACCACTGGCCCTTCATTCTTGTAGGCGTATTCGCGCTGCTGCTCGTCAAGGCCTTGATTCTGTACGGCTTTTCGCGCTTTCTGGGCCTGCCGCGCTATCACCGCCTGCTATTCGCGCTGGCGCTGGCGCAGGGCGGGGAGTTCAGCTTCGCCATCTTCAACGAAGCCTGGGACAACAATCTGATGAACCTGGAACAGCGCGACTTGCTGTCCGTCATCGTGGCGATTTCGATGGGCGTGGTGCCGATGCTGATCAAGCTGCTGGAACGCATACCCGAGAACCGGGGCGGCATGGCCGATCTGCCGGCAGCGGAACCGGTACAGGACGAGGCGCCGAAACCTCCCGCGCCGCGCGATCCTCCTCCCGCTGCTTGACCCTGCGTGCCGTACGGGCATGGCATGATTGCCGTCATGCCGGGCAGCTACACTTGACCCTTGCTTGGCCCGTCCAATGTGCCCGACCACAGGAGAATGCTCATGCTTAAAGGAAAAGTCGCCCTTGTCACCGGTTCCACCAGCGGCATCGGCCTGGGTATCGCCACTGCCTTCGCCCAGCAAGGCGCCGATATCGTCTTGAACGGCTTCGGCGATGCGGCCGAAATCGAAAAGCTCCGCGCCGGCCTGGCCGACAAGCATGGCGTGAGGGTCATCTACGACGGCGCCGACCTGTCCAAGGGCGCGGCCGTGCGCGAGCTGGTCGAGAACGCCGTGCGCCAGTTGGGCCGCATCGACATTCTGGTCAATAACGCCGGCATCCAGCACACCGCGCTGATCGAGGATTTCCCCGCTGAAAAATGGGACGCGATCCTGGCGCTGAACCTGTCGGCAGTGTTCCACGGCACCGCCGCCGCCTTGCCGCACATGAAGAAGCAGGGCTTCGGCCGCATCATCAACATCGCCTCGGCCCATGGCCTGGTGGCTTCGGCGAACAAGTCGGCCTATGTCGCCGCCAAGCACGGCGTGGTCGGCTTCACCAAGGTCACCGCGCTGGAAACGGCCGGCCAGGGCATCACGGCCAACGCCATCTGCCCGGGCTGGGTACGCACTCCGCTGGTCGAAAAGCAGATCACCGCGCTGGCGGAAAAAGATGGCGTGGACCAGGAAACCGCCGCGCGCGAACTGCTGAGCGAAAAGCAGCCGTCGCTGCAATTCGTGACGCCGGAGCAACTGGGGGGCACCGCCGTGTTCCTGGCCTCGGACGCCGCCGCGCAAATCACAGGTACGTCCGTCTCGGTCGATGGCGGCTGGACGGCACGCTAAAAAAGGAATTCCCGAATGCTGTTTTTGCTTTCTCCCGCCAAGAAGCTGGATTACGACTCGCCGCTGCACATCGAGACGCATACCCAGCCGCTGTTCGTGGACCAGGCCGCCGGCCTCATCAAGGTGCTGAAGACCAAGTCGGCCGAGGACATCTCCGAGCTCATGAGCTTGAGCCCGGCGCTGTCCGAACTCAACGTGCAGCGCTATGCCCACTGGAAGCGCAGCTTCACGCAGGCCAACTCGCGCCAGGCGGTGCTGGCCTTCAACGGCGACGTCTACGAAGGGCTGGAGGCCGCGACCCTGTCGGCCAAGCAGCTGGACTGGGCGCAAGAGCACGTGGCCATCCTGAGCGGCCTGTATGGCGTGCTGCGCCCGCTGGACCTGATGCAGCCCTACCGCCTGGAAATGGGCACGCGCCTGGCCACGCCCAAGGGCAAGAACCTGTACGAGTACTGGGGCCCGGCCATCGCTGACTATCTCAACGAACGGCAGGCCGGCCAGAAGGCGCCCGTGATCGTCAACCTGGCGTCCGAGGAATACTTCAAGTCGGTCGACCTGAAGACGCTGAAGGCGCGCGTCGTGCAATGCGTATTCCAGGACTGGAAGAACGGCGCCTGGAAGGTCATCAGCTTCCACGCCAAGCGCGCGCGCGGCCTGATGGCGCGCTACGCGATCCTGCACAAAGTGTCCAAGCCCGAAGGCCTGCAAGGCTTCGACCTGGAAGGCTACAAGTTCGACGCCTCTGCCTCGTCGGAAGACAAGCTGGTGTTCCGCCGCAAGGTCTGATCCGGTCCCGGGCCTTGCGCCCGGGACTCCCCATTCCCGTCAGAGCCATCCACGCCGGTCATGCTGCCGCCGCCACCGGCGGCGCGTGCGTGGGATCGGCCAGCGCGTGCAGTTCCTGGCGGATCATGTGCGCCGCCTTCAGCATCTGCTTGACCGGATAGACCAGCGCCGCCTGTTCGCCTTCCGTGTCGAACTGGGTCGGCAGGCCGGCCGGCGCCTGTGCGCGGTTCTCATCCAACAGATCCACCATGCCGGTCAGCGCCCGCTGTACCGCTTCGGGCGTAGCCGGCAGGCTGGCCAGAATGGGGATGGCCGCTGTGATCTGCGAAGCCAGGATGTGGTTCTGGATCAGCAGGTTGTTCAGCTCCGGCACGCTTACCTGATGCGACGTGGGCTCGCTCATCATCCGGTAGAAAGCCTCGGCGAAATTGCTGAAGGAGATGTGCACGTTCTTGCGCGCCAGCCGCCAGGCCAGGTCGGCGTCCGTGACCGCCGGAGTCTCGCCGGCGGCGGCGCCCACGGGCGCGCCGTGGGCCTGCATGGCCTCGACGTAGCGCAGGCCGGCGATCAGGTATTCGCGGTTGGCGCGCGTGGCCGCGGCCGCCAGCGGTTTCAGGTAGCGGGCCTCCCACCAGGGCAGGATGTAGCTGCAGATCAGCGCCAGCGCGCAGCCGATCAACGTGTCGATGGCGCGTTCGCCGATCACCGACATGGACACCGTGCCCGGCGACACGAAGTGGAACACCAGCACCACGAACAGCGTGTTGAAGGTGGCGCTGGCCATGTAGTTCAGCTGCACCAGGCTGTTGCCCATGATGCAGGCGCCCAGCAGCGCGGCGAACAGCAGTTCGGGCCGGTCGGTCAGGTTGAACAGCAGCAGGGCCAGGATGCAGCCGATCAGCGTGCCCGTCAGGCGCCAGCTATTGCGCTGGCGGGTCAGCGCGAAACCCGGCTTCATGATGATGACGATGGTCAGCATGATCCAGTAGTTGTGCGCGGAAAACGCTGGCGAAAGCCATTGGCTGGCCAGCGTCATGGCGATGGCCGCGGCCGCGGTGACGCGCAGCGCATAGCGGAAGTGCGGCGAATCCAGGCGCAGGTTGCTGGTCAGGAGCCCCACGCGGAATTCCTGCCGCGAAATGAAGCGCGTCAGCGACTTGTTGATGCGCAGCACGTCGGTGGGCTTGGCGTCGGGCGAAGCCGCGGTGTGGTCGGCCAGGCGGTCGACGATGCGCGCCGAATTGCGCAGCCGGCGCAGCACCTGGACGATCAGCGCCAGCATCTCGGGCTCGCGCTCGCCCAGGCCCTGCTGCTTGAGCTGTTCGATCTCGTATTCGATGGCGCGCAGTTCGGCCTTGGCGCTGCTGCGGTACTGCACCTTGCGCCCGCGCGACACGTCCAGCGCGATGCGGTTGAGCTCCAGCGACATCTTCACCAGCGCATCGCGCATGAACATCAGGCAGTCGCTGCCGGCCAGCGCGCGGCGCAGCGCCGCGTAGTCGGTATGCGTGGCCACCAGCGTATCCAGCAGCTGCAGCATATCGACGAACATGTTCCAGATCATCACGCGCTGGCGGTCGCCCAGCCCTTTGCCGCGGGGCAGGGCGCGCAGCACCATGTCGCGCGCCGCCTGGTGCTTTTCCGTCATGACGGATTGGCGCTGGATCAGCTCGCGGTAGGCGTCGTCCAGATCGGCGGTTTCATCGTAGAAGGTGGCGCGCGCCGCCACGTAGTCGGCGGTGGCGAAGAGCGCCACCGACATGGCCTGCTGCTCCTCGCGCAGCCAGAACAGGCGCGAGACCCCCAGGCTGAATGCGACGTAGAACAGCGCCCCGCCCAGCGTGGCCGTGGCGTGCGCCAGCACCTCATGGGGCGCCAGCGGCGAATGCATGGTCAGGGTCATCAGCAACAGGCCGGCAAAGCCGATCAGCCCGCCGCGTTTGCCGAACACCGTGAACATCGAATAGACGAAGCACTGCACGATGACCGCCAGCCAGATCAGCACGGGGTGCGATGACGCCAGCCCTGTGATGATGACCGTCAGCGTGCCCAGCGCGGCGCCGCCCAGCATCTCGTTGGTGCGGTGGCGCTGCGGCCCGCCCGGCTGGTCGATGATGGCCAGGCATTGCGCCCCGAACGTTGCAACCAGACCCGTGGTGTAGTTGCCGAACAGGCCGCCCAGCACCAGCACGGGCAACAGCATCCCCACCCCCTGGCGCACCCCTCCGAAGAAGTAGTGGCTGTAGAGGAAGCGGCGGATGCTGGCAATGCGCAAATCCATGAGGCGGCGGCTCGGTTTCGGATGACGAAACAAGTATAGAGAGACTGCCTAAATTTTTGGGGTCGGATAGTTACCGAACCTTCCAAGCAACGGTCGAAGAAAAGTCGATTTGCTACCTTTGACGCAACGCGGTAAATTGCTCCACTTGCATCGGTCTGCCTATCCGAAACCGGTGCGTTGAGGCGGATTGCCAGGGTCACCTCCCAGCCATCCCGCAGCAGTTACACCTGCCGTTGGCCGCGCCACAAGCGTGTGTTGCCAAGGCTTCCATTTCGACCTCCAGCGTCCCCCAGGGGCGTTTGCACTGCGTTCTGTCGAGCGTGTGCCGGGTCGGCAAGGTGTCCGGGTGGCGTGGCTCCGTGAGCCGCAAAGCGCCGGATCATGTTGTCGGGACCGGTATGGGTTCAGTTGCCGCCGTATCCGGGCGAGCAGCAGTCAGGGTTGCAGGGCCGGTACTGAAAGGAATGACAACATGGAACTGAATGGCGCCGATATCGTCGTGCGCTGCCTGGCCGATGAAGGCGTGGAACACGTTTTCGGCTACCCCGGCGGCGCGGTGCTTTACATCTACGACGCGATTTTCAAGCAAGACAAATTCCAGCATATCCTGGTTCGTCACGAGCAGGCCGCCGTGCACGCCGCCGATGCCTATTCGCGCTCGTCGCAAAAGGTCGGCGTCTGCCTCGTGACCAGCGGACCGGGCGTGACCAATGCCGTCACCGGCATCGCCACCGCCTACATGGATTCCATCCCCATGGTCATCATCAGCGGGCAGGTGCCCACTGCGGCCATTGGCGAGGACGCCTTCCAGGAATGCGACACCGTCGGCATTACGCGTCCCTGCGTCAAGCACAACTTCCTTGTGCGCGACGTCAAGGACCTGGCCGAAACCATGCGCCGCGCGTTCTACATCGCGCGCACCGGCCGTCCCGGCCCGGTGCTGGTGGATATCCCCAAGGACATCACCATCGCGCAGTGCAAGTACACGCCGCCCAAGGGCGAGATCTCGATGCGCTCCTATGCGCCCGTCAACAAGGGCCACCAGGGGCAGATCAAGAAAGCCGTGCAGATGCTGCTGGCCGCCGAGCGGCCCATGATCTACACGGGCGGCGGGGTCATCCTGTCGAACGCCGCGCCCGAGCTGAACAAGCTCGTGTCGCAACTGGGCGCGCCCTGCACCAGCACCCTGATGGGTCTGGGCGGCTACCCGGCCAGCAGCGGCCAGTTCGTCGGCATGCCCGGCATGCACGGCACGTACGAGGCCAATATGGCGATGCAGCACTGCGACGTGCTGCTGGCCATCGGCGCCCGTTTCGACGACCGCGTGATCGGCAACCCCAAGCACTTCGCCCAGAACGCCCGCAAGATCATCCATATCGATATCGATCCCTCGTCGATCTCCAAGCGCGTGCGCGTGGACGTCCCGATCGTCGGTAACGTCAAGGACGTGCTGGCCGACCTCAGCGCGCAGTACGACATCGCCGCGGCCGAGCACAAGCCCGCTCCGATCGCCAAGTGGTGGGAGCAGGTCGAGTCCTGGCGCGGCAAGGAATGCCTGAAGTTCGCCAACTCGGACGAGGTCATCAAGCCGCAGTTCGTGGTGGAAAAGCTCTGGGAAGTGACTGGCGGCGACGCCTTCGTGACTTCCGACGTGGGCCAGCACCAGATGTGGGCCGCGCAGTACTACAAGTTCGACAAGCCGCGCCGCTGGATCAACTCCGGCGGCCTGGGCACCATGGGCGTGGGCCTGCCGTACGCCATGGGCGTGCAGATGGCCAATCCTGGGCACGACGTCGCCGTCATCACGGGCGAAGGGTCGATCCAGATGAACATCCAGGAACTGTCGACCTGCCACCAGTACCGCCTGACGCCGAAGATCATCTGCCTGAACAACCGCTTCCTGGGCATGGTCCGGCAGTGGCAGCAGATCGACTACGGTTCGCGCTATTCCGAGTCCTACATGGATTCGCTGCCCGATTTCGTCAAGGTGGCCGAGGCCTATGGCCACGTGGGTCTGCGCATCGAACGACCGGCGGACGTCGAGCCGGCGCTGCGCGAAGCGTTCAAGAAGCACAAGGATCGCCTGGTTTTCCTGGACTTCATCACCGACCGCACCGAAAACGTGTGGCCGATGGTCAAGGCCGGCCGCGGGCTGACCGAAATGCTGCTCGGCTCTGAAGACCTGTAAGGAGGCCACCCATGAAGCACGTGATTTCCGTCCTCCTCGAAAACGAACCCGGCGCGCTGTCGCGCGTGGTGGGCCTGTTTTCCGCGCGGGGCTACAACATCGAGACCTTGACCGTGGCGCCCACCGAGGACTCCACGCTGTCGCGCATGACCATCGTGACCACCGGTTCCGATGAAATCATCGAGCAGATCACCAAGCACCTGAACCGCCTGGTGGATGTGGTCAAGGTGGTCGACCTGACCGAAGGCGCGCACATCGAGCGCGAGCTGATGCTCGTGAAGGTGCGCGCGGTCGGCAAGGAGCGCGAGGAAATGAAGCGCATGGCGGATATCTTCCGCGGCCGCATCATCGACGTGACCGACAAGTCCTACACCATCGAATTGACCGGGGTGCAGGAAAAAGTACAGGCCTTCCTGGAGGCCCTGGACCGCAGTGCAATCCTTGAAACCGTGCGCACCGGCGTGTCCGGCATCGGACGCGGTGAACGGATTTTGAAGATTTGACCGGCCTTCCAGGCCAAGCCGCACCCTACATCTGAATTAAACAAATATCCAAAATACTGGAATCTGGAGCACAACCATGAAAGTTTTCTACGACAAAGACTGCGATCTCTCCCTGGTCAAGGGCAAGACTGTTGCCATCATCGGCTACGGCTCGCAAGGCCACGCGCACGCGCAGAACCTGCATGAGTCCGGCGTGAAGGTCGTGGTCGGCCTGCGCAAGGGCGGCGCCTCGTGGAACAAGGCCGCCAACGCCGGCCTGGAAGTCAAGGAAGTTGCCGACGCGGTCAAGTCCGCCGACATCGTCATGATGCTGCTGCCCGACGAGAACATCGCCTCGGTCTACAACAAGGAAGTGCACGCCAACATCAAGCCCGGCGCCGCCCTGGCGTTCGCCCACGGCTTCAACGTGCACTACGGCCAGGTCGTGCCGCGTGAAGACATCGACGTCATCATGATCGCCCCGAAGGCCCCGGGCCACACCGTGCGCAACACCTACAAGCAAGGCGGCGGCGTGCCCCATCTGGTGGCCGTGTACCAGGACAAGTCGGGCGCCGCGCGTGACGTGGCCCTGTCGTACGCCAGTGCCAACGGCGGCGGCCGTGCCGGCATCATCGAAACCAACTTCCGCGAAGAAACCGAAACCGACCTGTTCGGCGAACAGGCCGTGCTGTGCGGCGGTACCGTCGAACTGATCAAGGCCGGTTTCGACACGCTGGTGGAAGCCGGCTACGCGCCCGAAATGGCGTACTTCGAATGCCTGCACGAACTGAAGCTGATCGTCGACCTGATCTATGAAGGCGGCATCGCCAACATGAACTACTCGATCTCGAACAACGCCGAGTTCGGCGAGTACGAAACCGGCCCGAAGATCGTCACCGACGAAACCCGCAAGGCCATGCGCCAGTGCCTGACGGACATCCAGACCGGCGAATACGCCAAGAAGTTCATCCTGGAAAACACCGCCGGCGCTCCGACGCTGACCTCGCGCCGCCGCATCAACGCGGAATCGCAGATCGAGCAAGTGGGCGGCAAGCTGCGCGCCATGATGCCCTGGATCGCCGCCAACAAGCTGGTGGACAAGTCCAAGAACTGATCCATGCCATTGCGCGGGGCCTGCCCCGCGCAATCAGGGTCGAAGCGGCATGCCTGCGAGGGCATGCCGCTTTTTTTTGCAGGCTTCCCCTCGATTGGCCAGGCACGCGGCTTGCTCCGCCCCGCAAGCGGGGCCAGATGGGTTAACCTTTCAATGTTCGTTGTAAGTTATTGAGACCATGCCCAATTTTTCCATGCGCGATTCCGAGAACCGCCACCGCAGCATCTACCTGCTGCCCAACGCGTTCACCACCGCGGCACTGTTCGCGGGGTTCTACGCCGTCGTGCAGGCCATGAACGACCGCTTCGAAGTGGCCGCCATCGCCATTTTCGCGGCCATGGTGCTGGACGGCATGGATGGCCGGGTTGCCCGCCTGACCAACACCCAGTCCGCCTTCGGCGAGCAGTACGACTCGCTGTCCGACATGACCTCCTTCGGCGTTGCGCCCGCGCTGGTCATGTACGAATGGATCCTGAACGACCTGGGCCGCTGGGGCTGGCTGGCCGCGTTCGTCTATGTCGCCGGCGCCGCGCTGCGCCTGGCGCGTTTCAACACCAACATCGCCGTGGTCGACAAGCGCTACTTCCAGGGCTTGCCCAGCCCGGCTGCCGGCGCGCTGGTGGCGGGTTTCGTCTGGCTGGCCGTGGACAACAAGCTGCCCATCCATGACAGCCTGATGGCCTGGGCGGCGTTCACGCTGACCATGTACGCGGGCATTTCCATGGTGTCGAATGCGCCGTTCTTCAGCGGCAAGAGCTTCGCCCTGGGCCGCAGCGTGCCGTTCTGGGGCATCCTGCTGGTGGTGGCCGTGTTCGTGTTCGTGTCCAGCGATCCTCCGGTCGTGTTGTTCGGCCTGTTCGTGCTGTATGGCCTGTCGGGCTGGATCATGTGGGCCTGGCGCTGGAACCGCGCGCGCCGCCTGACGCAGGAACGCCGCAACCAATCGTCCTGATTGGTGAACGCCTTGAAAACAAAACCCGCCTGATGGCGGGTTTTGTTTTTTAGAGAGGCGGGGGAATCAGCGCCACATGAACCTGTCGTCGTCGTACATGGGGTCCGGGCCGGGATGGAAGTGCGTCAGCTTGCTGCCGTCGCGGCTCATGTAGACATACATCAGCGAGTTCCAGACGCCGTTTTCCTTGTAGCGGTACGACCAGACCACCTCGCGCTTTTCTCCCAGGCCGGCTTCCTCGATCTTGGCGGGCGGGCCGAATTCGCAGCGCACGCGGTCGGGACCCCATACGCCTTCGCTCAGCACCTTGAAGTGTTCGTCCGTCAGCAGCGGCACCACCTGGCCCACGCGTCCGTCGGCGCCGACGTTGGTGCCCCAGGCGTACTGGCCCATGGGCTGCTGGGTCCAGATCACGCGCCGCCCGCCATTGGCTTGCGGGCATTCGAAGTTGGGCCGGCCGAACTGGGCTTGCACGTCGGCGTAGGGCGTGCCGGGAGGAATCTGGGCCATGTTTGCGCAGGCGGCCAGGCCGGCCAACGCGGCGGCAGCCAGTGCCAGGCGCGCGCTTCTGTAATATTTAGACATATCTTCTCCTTACGTGGCATCGCGGCCTGCGGCGGGGCAGGCGGCCCTCATTGGGGTAATTCTAGCGAATCGGCTATAATCATCGAGCTTTATCAAGTGTATTGATCTTGCAACATCCTTTGCGCTGGCCGCAGAGCTGGTCCAGGTGCCAGGCCCCGGTGTCGAAACACCGCGTCCAACACCCGGATTCCAGGCTTCTGTTTGAGTCATCAATGGCAGCAGTGAGAAAGCGAATTCCGCCAGGTTCGCGCAAATTTTTTCCAAACCACGTCAGGGCGCCTCGGCCCTGTCGCATGTCCGAAGAGGTCATAAATGTCTGTAGCTGACATCAAGAAATCCGATATCGTCGCGCAATTCCAACGCGCTCAAGGCGATACCGGCTCCCCCGAAGTTCAGGTGGCTCTGCTCACCGCTCGCATCAACGAACTGACCGGTCACTTCAAAGAACACATGAAGGACCATCACTCGCGCCGCGGTCTGCTCCGTATGGTCAGCCGTCGCCGCAAGCTGCTCGACTATCTCAAGGGCCGCAATCCCGATTCGTACCGCGCACTGATCGAAAAACTCGGTCTGCGCAAGTGATCGACGGGGCTGGCTCCCCATGACGCAACCGTGGTCGGTGCGACGTATGTCGCGACGGCCACGGTTTTTCATTTGTAAGGAATAATCGTCATGTTCAACAAAGTGACAAAATCGTTCCAGTACGGCCAGCACACGGTCGTCCTGGAAACTGGCGAGATCGCTCGCCAGGCCTCCGGCGCCGTTGTGGTGTCGATCGAGGACACCGTCGTCCTGGCCACCGTCGTGGCTTCCAAGAAGGCCAAGCCGGGTCAAACGTTTTTCCCGCTGACCGTTGACTACATCGAGAAGACCTACGCCGCCGGCCGCATCCCGGGTGGCTTCTTCAAGCGCGAAGGCAAGCCCTCCGAGAAGGAAACGCTGACCTCGCGCCTGATCGACCGTCCCCTGCGTCCGCTGTTCCCCGAAGACTTCTACAACGAAGTCCAGGTGGTCATCCACACGCTGTCGGTCAATCCTGAAATCGATCCCGACATTCCCGCCATGATCGGCGCCTCGGCCGCGCTGGCCATCTCGGGCATCCCGTTCAACGGCCCCATCGGCGCCGCGCGCGTGGGTTACATCGATGGCCAGTACGCCATCAACCCGACCGCCTCGCAGCTGAAGTCGTCCAAGCTGGACCTGGTCGTCGCCGGTACCGAAAACGCCGTGCTGATGGTGGAATCCGAAGCCGACCAGCTGTCCGAAGAAATCATGCTGGGCGGCGTGGTCTACGGCCACCAGCAAATGCAGGCCGTCATCAACGCCATTCATGAACTGGTGAAGGACGCCGGCAAGCCCGATTGGGACTGGCAAGCGCCCGCCAAGGACGAAGCCCTGATCGCCGCGGTCACTGCAGCTGCCCAGGAAGGCCTGAACGCCGCCTACCAGATCCGCGAAAAGCAGGCCCGTACGACCAAGCTGCGCGAAGTGTCGGCTGACGTGTCGGCCAAGCTGGCCGCCGCCGCCGCCGAAAAGGGCGAAGCGCTGCCGGACGCCGTCGCTGTCGACAACATCATGTTCTCGCTGGAATCCGCCATCGTGCGCGGCCAGATCCTGAACGGCGAGCCGCGCATCGACGGCCGCGATACCCGCACCGTGCGCCCCATCAGCGTGCGTCTGGGCGTGCTGCCCCGCGCACACGGCAGCGCGCTGTTCACCCGCGGTGAAACCCAGGCGCTGGTCGTGGCCACGCTGGGCACCAAGCAGGACGAGCAGATCATCGACGCGCTCATGGGCGAATACCGCGACCGCTTCATGCTGCACTACAACATGCCTCCGTTCGCCACCGGCGAAACGGGCCGCATCGGTGTGCCCAAGCGTCGCGAAATCGGCCACGGCCGCCTGGCCAAGCGCGCGCTGATCCCGCTGCTGCCGGCTCCGGAAGACTTCCAGTACACCATCCGCATCGTGTCGGAAATCACCGAGTCCAACGGCTCGTCGTCGATGGCTTCGGTCTGCGGCGGCTCGCTGGCCATGATGGACGCCGGCGTGCCGGTCAAGGATCACGTGGCCGGCGTGGCCATGGGCCTGATCCTGGACGGCGGCAAGTTCGCCGTGCTGACGGACATCCTGGGCGACGAAGATCACCTGGGCGACATGGACTTCAAGGTTGCGGGCACCGAGAACGGCGTCACCGCACTGCAGATGGACATCAAGATCCAGGGCATCACCAAGGAAATCATGCAAGTGGCGCTGGCTCAGGCCCGCGAAGGCCGCCTGCACATCCTGGGCAAGATGAAGGAAGCGCTGGACGGTTCGCGCGGCGAGCTGTCGGCTTTCGCTCCGCGCATGCTGACCATCAAGATCAACCCCGAGAAGATCCGCGACGTGATCGGCAAGGGCGGCGCCACCATCCGCGCGCTGACCGAAGAAACCGGCACGCAGATCGACATCTCGGACGACGGCACGATCGTGATCGCCAGCGTCGACGAAGCGCAGGCCAAGGAAGCCCAGCGCCGCATCGTCGAACTGACCGCCGACGTCGAAGTGGGCCAGATCTACGAAGGCGCCGTGCTGCGCCTGCTGGATTTCGGCGCCATCGTGCAAGTGCTGCCGGGCCGTGACGGCCTGCTGCACATCTCGGAAATCGCCAACTACCGCATCGCCAACATCAACGATGTGCTGAAGGTCGGCCAGCAAGTCCGCGTCAAGGTCATCGAGGCCG
Organism: Achromobacter aegrifaciens; assembly: GCF_902859735.1. Lineage (GTDB taxonomy): Bacteria > Pseudomonadota > Gammaproteobacteria > Burkholderiales > Burkholderiaceae_B > Achromobacter > Achromobacter aegrifaciens. The sequence goes on from NZ_CADIJY010000003.1 coordinate 284,245, forward strand.
ACGACAAGGGCCGCCTGCGCCTGTCCATCAAGGCGATTGGCGGCATCGAGCAGCAGCAAGCCGCTGCGGCTCCCGAAGCTGCCCCGCAATCGGAACCGCAAGCTGAATAAGCCTGCTTGACCGGTAGCATGAAACGGCGCCTGCGGGCGCCGTTTTTCATGGGCCGGCGCGCACGCTTGTGGCCGGCATGATTCATCTTCTTGCTTCTTCAGACCCCGGACATCTCCCAACTGCGCTTACCTTCCTGTAAAGTCTTGCGCGAGAGCGAGGCCCCCCGACCACGGAGGATGGCCTGCGCAACGTGGCAAAGAAGGGGGAAACGGATGGGCAAGGCATGACGGCGTGGGCCAGATCCGCCAGTGCCGCGGCGCTGCTTGCGGCGTTGCTGAGCGGCTGCATGAGCAGCCCTGCGCCGGGCAAGGGCGGTCCCAAGAGCGAAGACATGTCCGCCGACCAGTTCGGCCAGACCGACTTCAACCGCACCGTCACGCTGGAGGTGCGCGACAACCTGGCCAGCCTGTATGTCCTGCTGGACAAGCTCTACCGCCGCAATCCGCGCGAATGGCGCAAGTCCGGCGCGCCCGACCTGGCCAAGGCGGTGTCGCTGGTCAAGCATTCCATCGAAGTCCGCATCCCGCCCAAGGACCTGGCGGGACTGCGCGACATCCAGATCCTGGCCGTGTCCCTGGACCCCAACTATTCGGGCGACCGGGTCGGCGCTTTCATTTACGGCCTGGCCGACACCATCATCGCCGCCCACAACGGCAAAACCCGCCTGTACGCCACCGACGCGCTGGACGGGCAGCGGGTCTACAATGCCGCACGGAACGTCGAGGCAGCCGCCTGGCTGCTGGCGTCGCGCCGCAATACCCAGGGCGAACCCTTGCTGCTGGCCAACGAAATGTCCCAGAACGCCACCAACCTCAGCTTTGAACGCGAATTCGGCGCCATCATCGGCCGCCTGGATCTGATCGCGAACCTGCTGGGCGAGAACACGCGGCGCATCGGGATCAACTACGCGCAGGGCCTGCTGCTGTTCAATTTCCTGCCGGTGCGCTAACAGGATTTCCATCGTGATCGATATTGCCTCCATTCAGACCGCCCGCGAGAACCTGCGCGGCCAGGTGCTGAAGACCCCGTTTACCCTGTCCCGCACGCTGTCCGACATCTTCGGCGCGGAGATCTGGCTGAAGTTCGAGAACCTGCAGTTCACGGCTTCGTTCAAGGAGCGCGGCGCGCTCAACCGCATGCTGACGCTGTCGGAAGCAGAACGCGCCAAGGGCGTGATCGCCGTGTCCGCCGGCAACCACGCGCAGGGCGTGGCCTACCATGCCCAGCGCATGGGCGTGCCGGCCGTGATCGTGATGCCGCGGTTCACCCCCACCGTCAAGATCGCCAACACGCGCCGCTTCGGCGCCGAGGTGGTGCTGGCCGGCGACACCTTCGACGATGCCAAGGCGCGCGGCTACGAGTTGGCGCAGGAGCGCGGCCTGATCATGATCCACCCGTACGATGACGAGGCGGTCATATCGGGGCAGGGCACGGTGGCGCTGGAGATGCTGGAAGACCAGCCGCAGCTGGACACCCTGGTCGTCGCCATCGGCGGCGGCGGCCTGATCTCCGGCATTGCCACCGCGGCCAAGGCGCTCAAGCCCGGCATCGAGATCATCGGCGTGCAGACCGAGCGCTTTCCGTCCATGTACGCCGCCGTCAAGGGCGTGTCCATGCCGCAGGGCGCCTACACCATCGCCGAAGGCATCGCGGTGAAGTCGCCGGGCGCGCTGACCCAGCCCATCGTCACCCAGCTGGTCGATCGACTGGAGCTGGTCAGCGAAAGCGATATCGAGCACGCCATCGTGGTGCTGCTGGAGATCGAGAAATCGGTGGTCGAAGGCGCGGGCGCCGCCGGCCTGGCCGCGCTGCTGCGCGCGCAGGAAGAGGGCAGCGACCGCTACAAGGGCAAGCGCATCGGCCTGGTGCTGACGGGCGGCAACATCGACCCGCTGATGCTGGGCGAACTGATCGAGCGCGGCATGGTGCGCGCCGGCCGCCTGGCGCGCATCCGCGTGGACCTGCGCGATCTGCCGGGCGCGCTGGCACACGCCACCAAGCTCATCGCCGACGCGCAGGCCAACATCACCGAAGTGCACCACCAGCGTGCGTTCACGTCATTGCCGGTGCGCAATGTCGAGGTGGATTTCGTGCTGCAGACGCGCGGCCACGAGCACATCCAGGAAGTGATCGACATACTGAACGCGGCGGGCTTTGCCGCCAGCAACCACGACCACTGAACACGCTGGCGCGGTTCAGGCGCCGCCGTTCTGCGCGGCGTCGCGCGCCAGCAGGTTCTTCAGGCCATACAGGCGCTCGCGGTGCAGCGTCGCCGACAGCGGCTCGGGTTCGCGCCCCAACGCCACATAGTCCGCGGGCACCTGTGCCGCCGCCGCACGGATGGCGTCGGGCGCGGCCTGCCACCATTGCGTCAGCATGCGGTCGGGGTTGTAGACGTCCAGCCCCTGGCGCCGCAGTTCGGAACGGTTGAAATCCTTCAGATTCCAGGTCAGCACCTGCACCACCGGCGGCTGTTGCAGGCCGCAGCGCGCGCGCCGCGCCAGGCCGGCCGCGATCACGTGGAAGTCCTTGGGGTCGCTGTAGCGCAAGGATGCCTCGTAGACCTGGGTGTCCGTCTCGCGGGCGCCGGGAAAGCGCGCGTTCATGTCGTCCCACATCTCCATCATCACCTCGGGCGGGATCTCCCAGATGCGCGAGGCGTTGCGGCGCCATTCCTCGCCGATGCGGTCGGTCCAGACCGGCGTGTACACGCCGGCTTCGGCCAGCCTGAGCAGCAGGCGGCGCAGGATGCCTGACATGAGGACGCAGGCGTCGAGGACGATGAAGGGCGGGGAGGAGAAAGCGGCGGTCAAGTGAGGTCTGAAGCCCCGCCGGCGCATGGCGGGCAGGGCTAAAACGTGGAAAACGAGGCGCAAGAATAACGTTTTTGGAAGCCGTCCGGGGCGGGCGGCCGCGCGCGGGAAGGGCGTCAGGCCTTAACCGAGTTCGGCGCGCACGGCATTGCACAGGCTCACCAGGTTGCGCCGCGACACCAGGCACTGTTTGAGCGGCGTGTCGATGGCGTAGAAATAGATATTGGCAAGAAAGCCGTAGAGCCCCGCGTCCACGCTACCCGGATTGGGGCCGAACATGAAGCCGTTGTCGCCCAGCAGGCTGGAGACGGCCTCCAGGTCGGCGATCCCGCGCGCATAGGCGTCTTCGGGGGCGTAGCGGCCTATGCCTTGGTAGTGGTAGCGCTGGAAGTTGTATTGGCGGGCGGCTTCCAGCTGCTCGGGTGTGACGTCCGGGTGGGCGTCCAGCAGCGCGCGGCGGAAGGTCGGCCAATAGCGGTCATCGCGCCAGCGCGAATAGGACATGACCCAGTACAGGTCGTCCAGCGCGCGGCGCACCAGCAAGTCCTGGCGCTGCTGCTCGGACGTGAGGGAATCGTCGATGGTCAGTTCGTACTGGCGCTTCAGGTAGGCGATGATGGCGTCGCTGTCGCCGATGCGCAGATCGCCGTCGGCGATGTAGGGCAGTTGGCCACGCGGGGCGGACTGTACGTCCAGCGTATGCCGGTGGTCGAACGGCAGCCGGCAGAGCTTCAGGAAGGCGTAGATCTTCAGGCCGTAAGGATTGTTGTCTTCCAGCCCATAGAGTCCGGGGTACGAGTAGAGGGTGATCATGGCGCGCTCCCTGGTTACCGGACTAGATTAGATCGGCGGGGGCAATTTTGCGCGCTTCAGTTTGACGAGGCAGGCGTTCGCCGGTTTGCGACGAAGGATGGACGCCTGGCCTGTGGCGGGGTGGTGCCCGAGACCGGAATCGAACCGGTACGGCCGCGAGGCCGAGGGATTTTCTTACCACTTCGGCTTTCGCCGCCAGCGCGGATGCGCTGTTCGTGGTCTGGAGCACGCCTTCACCATAGCCTTGCGGCCTTAGGTGCCCGCCGTCTGCTCTCTACACCTTCCCCGGCCGTGCGGCCAGGGCTTGGCTCGGCGTTGGCTCGGAACGGGTCCAGGGCATTCGCCGAGTTTGACGGGCTACACCTTTGGAGTTTCCCCCAAAGGGCTCAAATTAGTTCAAGTCCCTTGTGTCTACCAATTTCACCACTCGGGCGTTGCGCGGCCCGGAAGGGCCGGCAGCGGGCGAGACTATACCATCCCGGCGCCAGGTGCCCGGATTGCGGGCTCCCGTCAGCCGGGGCGTTCAGGAGACGAAGCGCACGGCGGGGCGCGGGCGTTCGTCCACGGTCAAGGAAAAGACGTCGGGGCGCGAGTAGTGGCCCACCACGTCGAAGTCGTAGCGGGCGCGCACCAGTTCCGCCGTGTCGACCTGGGCGGTCAGCAGGCCGGCCTTGCCGTGCAGCGGGCCCGCCAGCACGTCGCCCAGCGGGCCGACGATGACCGAGCCGCCGTTGATCAGAGGGCGGTTGGCGTCCCAGCCCGGCACGTCCTGGCCCAGTTCGGCGGGCGAGGGTTGCACCTGGCAGGCGCTGACCACGAAGCAGCGGCCTTCGTGGGCGACGTGGCGCATCGAGCACTGCCAGATGTCGCGTTCGTCCACGGTGGGCGCGCACCAGATTTCCACGCCCTTGGCGTACATGGCGGTGCGCAGCAACGGCATGTGGTTTTCCCAGCAGATGGCGCCGCCGATGCGGCCGGCTTCGGTGTCGACGACCGGCAGGGTCGAGCCGTCGCCTTGGCCCCAGATCAGGCGTTCGGTGCCGGTGGGCATGAGCTTGCGGTGCTTGGCGGCGAGGCCGGTAGCAGGTTCGAAGAACAGGGCGGTGCAATACAGCGTGTTGCCGCCGCGTTCGATCACGCCCACCACCAGGCTGGCCCCGGTGCGCTGCGACAGGGCGGCGAGCGCTTCGGTTTCGGGGCCGGGCACGTCGATGGCGTTGTCGTAATAGCGGGCATAGGCCTCGCGACCTTCGGGCAGGCGGTAGCCCAGGCGGGTGCCGAAGATCTCACCCTTGGGATAGCCGCCCAGCAGCGCTTCGGGCATGACCACGAGCGAGGCGCCAGAGGCGATGATCTCGCCCTCGTAGGCGAGGATGTCTTCCAGGGTGCGGGCTTTGCCCTCGGGGGAGGAGCCGATCTGCAGGGCGGCGACGGTTTTCGTGGTCATGGCGGGGGTCTCGGAAACGTGGCAATGGGCTTCAGTGTCCGGCCGGCCCTAAAATCAATCAATCCTGGTCAGAGATAAATGATATGAACCAGATTGATATCGAGTCAGCCGACCTGAACCTGCTCAAGATCTTCGAGGCCATCTATGACGAGGGCGGAGCGGGACGTGCCGCGCTGCGCCTGGGCGTGACGCAGTCCGCTGTCAGCGCGGCGCTGGGCCGCCTGCGCGCGCTTTACGGAGACCCCCTGTTCACGCGCACCGGCAGAGGGCTGACGCCCAGCCTGCGGGCGCGCGAACTGCGGCCCGTCATTGGCGAAGCCCTGGACAAGTGCCGTCAGAGCCTGTCGCTGGCGCGGCCTGGCGCGGCGGGCTTTGCCGGCAGGTCGGTGACGCTGGGGCTATCGGACGATTTCGAGATCGCACTGGGACGAGACGCGATCCACGCGCTGGCGCAGAGCGCGCCGGGGCTGCGCCTCATCTTCCGCCAGACCCACAGCCGGCTGGCGGCCGACATGCTGATGGCGCGCGAGGCGGACCTGGTGATCGCTTCGGGCGGACTGGCCTCGCAGGCCTTGCAGCGCGTGACGGTCGGGCAGGGCGGCTATGCCTGCCTGCTGGATCCCGCCAGCGTGGCGCCAGGCCAGACCACCTTGTCACTGGAGGAATTCATCCGCCGCCAGCACATTCTGGTGTCGTCCGGCGGCTTCATCGGGGTGGTGGATGAAGTGCTGCACGGGCTGGGACTGACGCGCCGGGTGCAGGCCTCGACCACGCATTTTTCGGCGTTGGCGTTCCTGTTGCGGGGCAGCGATGCCCTGTCGACCTTGCCCGCGCACGCGGCGCGCGGCCTGGCTGCCGCTTCCGGCCTGCGCATGCTGCCCTGCCCGGTCGCGATGCCGGGCTATGCCATCGAAATGGGCTGGCGCGCCGATGCCTTGCGGGATGAGGCGGTGGCCGTGGTCAGGCGCGGTTTGCTGGGCTTGCTGAATGGCTACGCATGGGAGGGCGGTATGGGCGTGCGGGGTTAAAGGCGCAAGGCGCCCCGGACCGGGAAAACCCCGATCCCTGCGCAGGCGCGCAAGGCACGACACTTCCCGGCATGAAGCCCGTCCCGTCTCCCCCGCCGCATCCCCGCGATATCGATCCCGTCTCGCTCCGCCTGTTCCTCGCAGCGCTGGAGGAAGGCAGCCTGGCGCGCGCCGCCGCTCGCGAGAATATCGTTCCTTCCGCCGTCAGCAAACGCATGTCGGAGATGGAGGATGCCTTCGGCGTGCCGCTGCTGGAACGCGGGGTCAGGGGCGTGCAGCCCACGCCGGCAGGCAATGCGCTGGCCACGCACGTGCGCATGGTGCTGCAGAGCATGGACCGCATGCGCCGCGAGATGGCGGGCTTTGCGACCGGCGTGCGCGGCAGTATCCGGCTCGCGGTCAGCGTGGCGGCGCTGTCCGGCGAACTGCCGGCGCAGATCCAGTCCTTTCGCCGCGCCTATCCCCAGATCGATATTTCCCTGGAAGAGGGCACCACCCAGGAGGTGTTCCGCGCGGTGCTCGACGGCCAGGCCGACGTGGCGGTGGGTTCCGATTTTGGTCATGACGGTTTGCAGGTCTTTACCTGTGGCCGCTGCGATCTGGCGGCGGTCGTGCCCGGCCAGCATCTGCTGGCCGACCGCGACACGCTGGACTACGCGCAATTGCTGCCCTTCGAGCAGATCGAACTGAACCGCGACAACGGCATCAGCGCGGTGTTCGAGCAGGCGGCGCAGGATGCGGGCGTGGCGCGGCGGATCAGCGCGCGGGTCAGCTCGCATGAAACCATCTGCATGCTGGTGGCGCGCGGCATGGGCGTGGCCGTGGTGCCCATGTATCTCAAGGCGCGCCACGCCAACCTGGACATCCGCTTCATTCCGCTCTCCGGAGCCTGGTCCAGCACTTCCTTGTGCATCGCCGTACTGGGGCTGGACGCCTTGCCGCCCGCCGCTCGCGTGCTGTTGGCGCATCTGGGCGTGGCGGACGCCGCCTGAAACGACGGGGCTCAGGGCTTTCCCGGACGTTCCCAAACGAGAATGCCCCCGTGCTGAAAGAGCGCTACCCGCTGATCCGGCTTGCCGCCGATGATGGGGCATGGGGCGGCGGCATGCATCGATCTTGCCGTTGCCTGTTTTTCAGCGCATCAGGCCCGAGGATATGCAGATGGCAGCAACACCGGCTTCACCCTTCATGGACCACACCGAATTACCGCTGCGCGGCATCAAGGTGCTGGAGCTGTCCCACATGATCATGGGCCCGGCGGCCGGCCTGGCGCTGGCGGACCTGGGAGCCGAGGTCATCAAGGTGGAGCCGATCGAAGGCGACCGCACCCGGCGCCTGAAGGGTTCGGGCAGCGGCTATTTCCCGGTCTTCAATCGCAACAAGCAAAGCCTGGCGATCGACCTGAAGGCGCGCGAGGGGCAGGCCGTGGTGCGCCAGCTGGCCTTGCAGGCGGACATGGTGGTGGAGAATTTTCGCGACGGCAGCCTGGCCCAGTACGGGCTGGACTATGAGTCGCTGTCGGCCGAGAACCCTGGGCTGATCTACGTATCGCTCAAGGGCTTTCTGTCCGGCCCCTACAAGCAGCGCACCGCGCTGGACGAAGTGGTGCAGATGATGGGCGGGCTGGCCTACATCAACGGCGGCGCGGACACGCCCCAGCGCGTGGCGGCCTCTGTCAACGACATCCTGGGCGGCACCTTCGGCGTGGTGGGCGCGCTGGCGGCGCTGCACGACCGCCACGCCACGGGGCGCGGCAGGCATGTGCGCTCCGGCCTGTTCGAGAACAACCTGCTGCTGGTCGCGCAGTTCATCGCGCAATACCAGCTGACGGGCGCGGCGCCCAAGCCCATGGGCGCGGAGCGCCGGCCGCCCTGGGGAGTGTATGACGTGTTCGAGACCGCCGACGGCCGCGTGTTCGTCGCCGTGGTGGGCGATGCGCAATGGCGCAACTTCGCCCAGAAATTCCTGCCGCCCGAGTGGGCCGCCGATCCGCGCCTGGCCACCGCCGTCGACCGCGAGGCGGCGCGGCCCTGGCTGGTGCCGGGCGTGGGCGAGATCCTGAAGACCTGGAAGACCGACGAGCTGTGCGCGGCACTGGAAGCCGCCGGCCTGTCCTATGGCCCGATACGCCAGCCGCACGACCTGCTGGACGATGCGCACCTGAACGCTGGCGGCGCGCTGCTCAAGACCCGGCTGCCGGACGGCGGGGAGATATCCGCGGCGGCGCTGCCCATCGAGTTCGACGGCCTGAAGGCCGGCAAGCGTTCCGATCCGCCGCGGCAGGGCGGCGACACGCAGGCCATCCTGCAGGGCCTGGGCTGGGATGCCGCGCGCATCGAGGTCCTGCGCAGCGCAGGCGTTATTGCATGAACGGGCGATAGCGCCCGATATCGGTCGAGGCGGCGCAGACCGCCAAGACTTCCATCAAAGAGGAGACAAGATGATCCGCAAACTGTTCGCGGTGGCCGCGCTGGCCGCCGCCTGTGCCGCACACGCCCAGGACTATCCCAGCAAGCCCATCCGCATCATCATCCCGTCCACGCCGGGCGGAGGCACCGACTACATCGGCCGCCTGATGAGCACCAAGCTGCATGAACTTAACGGCTGGTCAGTGATTCCCGAGAACAAGCCGGGCGCGGGCACGGCGCTGGGCCTGGCCGAAGCGGCGCGCTCGCCTGCCCAGGGTTACGACCTGGTGATCGGCCAGTCCGACAACGTCACCCTGATTCCGCTGCTGATGAAGGTGTCGTACGACCCGGTCAAGGACCTGGCGCCGGTGGCGCTGGTGGCCACTACGCCCATGGTGTTGCTGGTATCGGACAGCTCGCCCTACAAGACGCTGCCCGAAGTGATCGACGCCGCCAAGAAGGATCCGAACAAGATCTCCTATGGCACCTCGGGCACGGGTGGCGGCGTGCACATCGCCATCGAAATGCTGCAGCACGCGGCCGGCTTCAAGATGCAGCACGTGCCGTACAAGGGCTCGGCCCCGGCGCTGGCGGACCTGATGGGCGGACACCTGCAGTTCGCGGGCTCTTCGATTTCGTCGGCGGCCACGCTGATCAAGTCCGGCAAGGTGCGCGCGCTGGCAGTCACTTCGCCCAAGCGCAATCCGGCGCTGCCGGAGGTGCCCACGGTCGCGGAGCTGGGCTACAAGGATTTCAGCGTGGTGACCTACTACGGCGTGCTGGCCCCGGCCAAGACGCCGTCCGCGGTCGTGTCGCGCCTGAATAGCGACTTCAACAAGCTGCTGGCGCGCAAGGACGTGCAGGAGGCGCTGGCCTCGCAAGGCCTGGAAACCGATCCGGTGTCCACCGAACAGTTTGCCGCGTTGATCAATTCGGACATCGCCAAGGCGCGCCAGACCATCGAAAGCGCGGGCATCGTGGTGCAGCAGTAGGCCGGCCGGGAAAGGACAGCACATGAACCAGGAAATCAGGCTTTGCGAAGTGGGTCCGCGCGACGGGCTGCAAATGGCCAAGGGCATGATGTCCGCGGCCGACAAGCTGCGCTGGATCCGGCAGCTGGCCGACGCCGGCCTGCGCGAGATCGAGGCGGGCAGCTTCGTGTCGCCGCGCTTGGTGCCGCAGATGGCCGATACGGGTACGGTCCTGCCCGACGTCCTGAAGATCGAGGGCTTGACGGTGGTTGCCCTGGTCTGCAACCTCAAGGGCGCCATTGCGGCCTACGAGGCTGGCGCGCACGCGCTGTCGTTTCCTGTCTCCGTTAGCGACACGCATAGCCGCGCCAACGTCGGCAAGGGCACCGACGCACAGGTGGAGGTGCTGGCCTCCATCGTCGATTGGGTGCGGGCGCAGCCGCGGCCCGTGCGCATCGATGCGGCGGTCGCCACCGCCTTCGGATGTTCGATGGAAGGCGTGGTGCCGGTGCGTCGTGTCGCGCAGGTGGCCGCCGCCGCCGCGTTGGCCGGCGCCGACGAGATCTCGCTGGCCGACACCGTGGGCTATGCCCATCCGGCGCTGGTGCGCGATGCGGTGCGCGCCGCGCAGGACGCCGTGGGCGCGCGCCTGGTCAAGCTGCACCTGCATGACACGATGGGGCTGGGCCTGGCCAATGCGCTGGCCGGGCTGGACGAAGGCATCCGCGCTTTCGATTCCTGCCTGGGAGGCCTGGGAGGCTGTCCCTTCGCGCCTGGCGCGTCGGGCAATATCGTCACCGAAGACCTGGTCTTCATGCTGGAAAGCATGGGCTACCGCACGGGCGTGGATCTGTCGCGGTTGCTGCAGGCGCGGCCCTTGCTGGCCCAGGCGCTGCCGCAGGAAAGCCTGCGCAGCGGCGTGGCCGCCGCTGGCATACCGAAGACCTACGGAGCGCGCGCCGCGGTCTAGTCCAAGCGCCGGTCTTAGCGGTAGACGATCACCGGCAGCGTCGAATGCGCCATCACCTTCTGCGTCTGGCTGCCCAGCAGCACGGCCGCCAGTCCGCCGTGGCCGCGCGAGGCCATGGCGATCAGGTCGCAGCCTTGCGTCATGGCGATATCGATGATGGTCTGCGCCGGGTTGTTGCTTTCGCGCATTTCGGTGGTGCAGGGCACGCCCGCGGCGCTGGCTTGCGCGGCCGCTTGCGACAGGTACGACTTGGCGAGCTCCTGGGCCTCGCGCTCATATTCCGTATGCACGCCCTCCAGGTGCACCGTTTCCATGGAGGTCGGGCGGTAGGCGCTGTACACCGTCAGCACCGTGACGCTTGCGCCCAGGGCGCTGGCCAGGCCCAGTCCTTGCGCCAGGCCGGCATAGGAACGCTCGGATCCGTCGATGGGGATGAGTATGTGCTTGTACATGACAACCTCCTGAGGGTGTGGAGGGCGGCGCGAGTCCGCGCGGCCCTAGGAGCGTGAACAGCATCTATCCCCATACTACGCCTAGTGGTGCCCTTAGCCCACCTTTCTCTCCTCATGCGCCCAGTGCGCGTCCCTCAGTTGCTTGCGCGCGAGCTTGCCGTTGGCGTTCTTCGGCAACTCCGCCACCAGTTCGATGCTGCGAGGCTTCTTGAAATCCGCCAGGTGCTTGCGGCAATGCTCGATCAGATCGGCCGGGGTGGTGGTGTCGCCAGGCTTGAGCACGAGCACAGCCTTGACGGACTCGCCCCACACCTTGTCGGGCACGCCGAAAACGCAGGCTTCGTACACGCCCGGATGCTGATACAGCGCCTGTTCGACTTCAGTAGGGTAGATATTGAATCCGCCCGAGATGATCATGTCCTTCTTGCGGTCCACGACATAGAGGAAACCTGCATCGTCCATCCGAGCCAGGTCGCCGGTATGCAGCCGGCCATCGCGCAGGGCTTGGGCGGACAGCTCGGGTTCGCGCCAATAGCCTGCGAAGATGTCGGGGCCGGTGGCGGTAATCTCGCCGACCTCGCCGGGCGCGACCTCACGGCCGTCTTCATCCAGCAGACGAACCTCGCTTTCGCCGAATGGACGCCCGCAGGAGAGCAGCCGTTCCGGGTGGCCCGACATGGCTTCGGCATGGTCCAGGGCACTCAGCAGCACCAGGCCGCCGGTGGTTTCACCCGCGCCATAGCCCTGGCTGAGCTTGGGTCCCAGGGCTTCCCAGGCTTCGCGGATGCGGGCCGGCGCCATCGGCGCGCCGCCATAGGAAATCTGTCGCAGCGCGCTCAGGTCGTGCTGATGCAGCCGCGGATGCGCGATCAGCATGTTGACCATCGTGGGCACCATGAAGCTGAAGGCGGCGCGATGCCGGGCAGCGGAGGCCAGGAAGCTCTCGGGGTCGAACCGGTCATGCAGCAGGATCGTTCCGCCCTGGAACAGGAAGGGCTGCATGAACATGCCGCTGGCGTGGGTAATGGGGCCGGCGAGTGCCAGCACTTCGCCGGGATTGGCGCGCATGCGGCCCATCACGACCTTGCGCAGCGACGCCAGGCGGTTGCCTACCGTCTGCATGGCGGCCTTGAGCTTGCCCGTCGAGCCCGACGTAAAGTGCAGCACGGCCAGGTCGCCGGGTTGCATCGGCACGTCCGGGTTGCTGTCGGCGGCCGATTCCAGCAGGCGTTCGTATGAGCGCCAGCCTTCGATGTCGCTGGCGCCCATCACCAATCGATGCCGCACGTTCTCCAAGCCGTCCAGCAGGGATTGCGCTGCTTCCACATGGGCTGGGTCCACAATGAAGGCCGCCGCATCGGCATTGTTGACCGAATCCAGCACCTCCTGGTTCGACAGGCGCGCGTTCAGGGCCACTTTCACCAGTCCCGCCTTGTACAGCGCGCATTCGAGTTCGATGATCTCCGGGCAATTCCAGGCCAGAATGGCGACGCGATCGCCTTTCTTCAGCCCCAGGCCCAGCAAGGCGTTGGCCAGGCGGTTGGAGCGGGTTTCCAGCTGTCCGAAGCTCAGCGTCCTGTCGCCGAAAATGACGGCGGGACGGTCGCGCCAATAGCGCGCATTGCGGGTGGTGTATCGGCCTTGGTTCATGGTGTGTCCGTGTCTGGGTTTGGCTTGCCGCTATCCTGCGGGGCGGCAAGGCGCCCGCGGATAACCAGGACGCGAATCCTCATGCCGCGCCGTTATCGTGCGGGGGCGATTCCCCTGCGTTATGGAAATCGTTGGATGCGGCATGACGTTCAGGCGGCCTGCGGGTTACCTCTATGCGAAAGCGGGGCCAGCATCGGTCCCGCCTTGCACAAGAACAGGAGACAACATGAACCAGCGAAATTTCCGCCTGCGGGACAGGGCGGCCCGTTGCCTGGCGGCCGTCAGCCTGGGGCTTGCCGCGCTCATGGCGGGACCCGCGCAGGCGGCTGGCGCCGGGGCTGCCGGCTACCCCGACAAGCCCATACGCTTCATCGTGCCGTTCTCGGCTGGCGGCCAGTTCGACTACATCGCCCGCCTGGTCGCCGTGCCCCTGGGCAAGGAACTGGGCCAGACCATCATCGTCGAGAACGTGGGCGGGGGCGGCGGCAATCTGGGCGGCGCCAAGGTCGCGAACGCGCCTGCGGACGGCTACACCCTGCTGGAGTACGGCGGCAACTTCGCGATTGCCAAGCATCTTTCGCCCAAACTGTCGTTCGACCCCATCGCGGATCTGGCGCCTGTATCCGGACTCAGCATCGCTCCGCACGTGGTCCTGGTCAGCAGCGCCTTGCCGGTCAAGACATTCCAGGAGCTGCTCGCATACGCCCGCGCCAATCCAGGCAAACTGAGCTACGGCAGCCCGGGGGTGGGCTCATCCATGCATCTGACGTTTGAAACGCTCAAGCAGCATTTCGGCCTGGACGCCATACACGTGCCCTATCGGGGTGGCAGCAACGCGCTCAATGACCTTGCAGGCGGCCAGATCGATATCGGCATCGTTGCGGTCGCGCCCGCCATGCCCTTCATCGCCTCGGGGAAGATCCGCGCGCTGGCCGTCACCAGCGCCAAGCGCGCCGCTTCCCTCCCAGAGGTCCCTTCGGTGGCCGAGCTGGGTTATGCCGGCTTCGACAGCGGCAGCTGGGCGGGAATCGCCGTGCCGAAAGGCACGCCGCAGGAAATCATCGACCGGCTGAATGCCGCCGTCGGCCGCGCGATGCAGGATGCCCAGGTGCTAGAGGCCTTGGCGTCGCAATCGTTCACGCCCATACCCGGCACGCCGCAGCAGCTGCGCAAGCTCATCGATGATGAGTCCGCCCGCTATGGGCCGCTCATCGACAAGCTGGGCTTGCAGGCGGATTGAGGGCTAGGCGCCCGCCCGGGCGCGGGCATGCTCCCGCAGGATTTCCAGCAGCCGCTGCGTCAGCGGCGACTGGTAGCTATTGCGCCGCGTCAGCACGCCGATCTGCCGATGCCATGTCATGTCGTCCAGAGGCAGGATGCTCAGGCCCTGGCCGGCATGCGCGGACAGGGTGATTTCGCTTACCAGAGTCAGCAGGTCCGTGCTGTGCAGGATGCCCAGCAATCCCGATACCGACGCGTTGGATTCGATCGTCACGTTGGGCGGCGCCGACCCGTGTTGCTCGAACTTGGCTTCCAGCCAGCGCCGTGATGCCGCCTGCGGTCCCGGCAGCATCCACTGGCACCCCGCCAGATCGGCAAAGCGGATCTTGCGGCGGCCCAGCAAAGGATGGCCCGGACGCACGGCAACGAAAAGCTTGTCTGCGAACAAGGGTTCCCGCTCGAATTCCGCCGCGGAGGCGGATTCGAAGAGCGAACTGATGGCGAAGTCCAGGTCTCCCTGCCGTAACGCTGGAATCAAGGCATCGTTCAGGCTGACCATGACCTGGACCTTGGCGGCGGGTCGTTGCGCCAGCAGTTCGATGCAGGCCGGATTGAAGAACGATTCCGCGAGCAGCGGCGTGACGCCGACGCGCAGCAAGCCGATGCTTCCGCGGTGCAGGTCACCCGCTTCCTGCATGGCGTCGTCGAGTTCCCGCCTTGCCTGCATCGAGCGTTGATAGAACGCGCGTCCTGGAATTGTCAGCTCCATGCCCTTGGGCGTGCGGACAAAGAGCTGCAGTTTCAGTTCTTCTTCCAGGCGCCGGATGCCCTTGGTCAGTGCAGGCTGGCTGACGCCTATGCCGTCGGCGGCCCGGCCGACATGGCCCAGCCGCGCGACCGCCAGGAAATAGTCCAGATCTTCCAGCCTCATGATTCCGCCAGGTTATTGAAAACGAAGAAAAGATAATTGCGAGGATGCCGGGCGCTGTCAAGCTGGGGACTACTCAAAGGAGACGACATGGCCCAAGACGACAAACAGGCGCTGACCGGCCTGCGCACCCGGTTGCAGCAGTACCTGCAGGACGAACTCATACCGCTGGAACAGTCGCTCGGCCTGGGGTACGAGGACAAGTTCGGGCGCGACCTGGTGCAGTCCGTGTGGAAACGATGCCGGGCGCTGGGATTCTATGGAGCGCAACTGCCGCGCGAGCTGGGCGGGCAGGGGCTGTCCTACCGCGACCTGTGCGTGCTCAAGGACGACGTCGCGGCATCCGGCGCCATCCTGTTCCCCCATGTGCTGGGGGATTGGGGCGGTCCTTCGCGCATCGGCAACCTGGTCCAGTATGCGACCCCGTACCAGCACGACCGCTACATCATGCCCGTGGTCAACGCCGAGCGCGGCGCCTGCTTCGCCATGACCGAGCCGCAGTCGGGCTCCGACGCTACCCGCTTGCAGACCGTCGCGGTGGCCGACGGCGACGATTACATCGTGACCGGGGTCAAGCACTACATTACCGCCTCGACGTTCGCCGATTTCGCCATCACCATGTGCGTCACCGATCCTGACCGGGGCGCGGAAGGCATATCCGCGATTTTCATCGATCTGGACAGCCCCGGCGTACGGCTGGTGCACGATTGCGTGCCGATGACAGGCCAGTATGTCGATGCGGACATCGTGCTGGATCAGGTCCGGGTGCCGAAGAAGAACCTGATCGGCAAGGAAGGGCAGGGTTTCAAGATCGCCATGAACCGCGTCAGCGTAAACCGCCTGCTGCATTGCCCGACCATGATAGGCCTGGCGCGCCAGGCTTTCAGGCTGGCTGTGGACTACGCCAAGCACCGTCAGCAGTTTGGCGGCCCCATCAGCCGCTTCCAGGCCATCCAGCACATGCTGGCCGACATGGCGACGGCCCTCTATGCCTGCGAACAGATGGTGCTTGCCACGGCAGAGCGTGCCGACTCGGGCGAGGACGTGCGCGATGCGGCGTCGATGTGCAAGCTGTTCGTGTCCGAGCGTTGCTTCGAAATTGCCGACAAGGCCATGCAGATCCATGGAAACGTGGGAGTGACGAAGAACCATCCGGTGGAGTTCATCTTCCGCCGCCTGCGCCTGTACCGCATCGTCACTGGAACCAGCGAAATCCAGCGCAATACCATCGCAAAGGGGATACTCGCATGAGCGCCGGCGCAGAGCAGGGGGCGGCGGGCTACCTGAGCGGCATGTCTGTGCTCGACCTGGGCCAACTGCACCCTGGGCCGTACACCGCCATGTTGCTGGGACAGTTGGGGGCGACCGTGATCAAGGTGGAAAAGCCGCAGGGCGACACCGCTCGCCAGTTGGGAGCCGAGACCTTCGCCAAGTACAACCGGGGCAAGCAGTCCATCTGCCTCGATCTGAAGCGCGAAGAAGACAAGCGCGTCCTGCTGCAACTGGTGGCAGGCAGCGACGTCGTGGTGGAGGGTTTCAGGCCTGGCGTAATGGCCAATCTGGGACTGGACTACACGCAATTGGCGCGCGTCAATCCGCGGGTGGTGCTGTGTTCGATTTCGGGATTCGGGCAGACAGGGCCCTATGCGCAACGGCCCGGCCATGACGTGAATTACATGGCCCTGGCCGGATACTGGGCCGTGCCGTCGCAGGTGCGCGATGTCATGGCGCGGCCGCGATTGCGTCTGTCGGATTACTGCGCAGCCATGCACGCCGCGCTCGCGATACTGGCTGCCGTGCAGGACGCGCGCGAGTCCGGCGTGGGGCAGCATTTGGACGTGTCAATCCATGACACCATGACGGCATGGATGGCCCCTGCATTGCAGGCGATGAACGGTCCCGCTGGCCCGGAGGTGGCGCATCTGCCGCATGTCATGCCTGACAACGACGTCTTCGAGACGGCGGACGGCCGGCATCTTGCGCTCGGCATTCTGGAGGAATCGTTCTGGCGCAACCTTTGCGTGGCGCTGGCCCCGGTCTGCCCGGATCTGAACGCGCCGGGCTACCAGACGAGGGCGGGGCGGATGCGCGAAAAGCGGGTCTTGAACGATCGACTGCGTGAATTGTTCAAGAGCCGCAGCCTGGCGGATTGGGAACGCCTGTTCGACGGTCACGATATCCCCTGGGCGCCAGTACTGCGGCACGATGAAGTGTTCGAGGACCCGCACGTCAGACATCGCGGGGTCGTTGCCGATACGCCGGCAGGACGCGTGGTGGGCTTCCCGGTGAAGTTCTCCAAACCCCTGCCGTCGATGGCGCGGGAGGTCCCCGGCCTGGACCAGCATCGCGCACAGATCCTGGCGCGTTTGCGCGCCCAGGCGTCCTGAACGCCCCTGGCGCACCCATTGCACTTGCGTCGACCGTACCTATTGCAGCCGCCTGTCGCTTCCTACACTTCCTCCTGAAGCCTTATTTTGCGCAGCCTGGCTGCAAGGGAGGGAGTAGTGAGCGGAACGGTTTACCTGGTTGGCGCCGGTCCGGGCGATCCCGAATTGCTGACGGTGCGCGCCTCGCGGCTATTGCAGCAGGCCGATGCCGTGGTCTGCGACAGGCTGGTAGGCGGCGGCATCCTGCCCCTCATCAATCCCGCCGCGCAGTTCCATGACGTAGGCAAGATGGCGGGCGACTGCCGCCACCGGCAGGAAGACATCCATCAGCTGCTGTTGGCGCTGGCGGGGTCTTGCTCCCGCGTCGTGCGCTTGAAGGGCGGCGATCCGTTCATTTTCGGGCGCGGCGGCGAGGAGCTGCTGTTCCTGTCGCGGCACGGCGTGCAGGTTGAGGTCGTGCCGGGCATCAGCGCCGCCAACGGCTGCGCGGCAGCGCTGGGCATACCCCTGACGCATCGGGGCGTGGCGGCCAGCGTGCGTTTCATCACGGGTCATCTGCGGGACGACGCCGGCCTTGAACTGGACTGGAGTTCGCTAGCCGATCCCACCTGTACCCTGGTGTTCTACATGGCGGTGGCCAACGCCGCCGAGATCGTCGCGTCCTTGCAGCGGCATGGGCGCGGCGGCGACACGCCGGCCGCGCTGGTTCATTCCGGCACCACCGAAGCCCAGGACTGGACGGTGGCCCCCTTGCGCCAGATTCCGCAGCTGGTGGCCGGCTTCAAGCCGCCCACGCTGCTGGTGGTCGGCGACGTGGTGCGACTGGCGCAGCGCGCCTGGTCCGCCGCCGCGGCGGGACAGCTGTTGTTGCGTGACGCGGCCGAGCCATGCGCCCCGGTCGCGGCCTGACATGCCTGGCGCTGGCCTGTTGCACGGGGCTGGGAGCGGCGGTGGGCCGGACGCAGGCGGCGCCGGACCTCGATCCCGTCGATCAGCAGCGACTCATACACCTGGTGCGGCAGGACTGCGGCTCCTGCCATGGATTGCGCCTGAATGGCGGCCTGGGGCCGGCGTTGACGCCGCAAGCGCTTGCTGGCAAGCCGCCGGCCTATCTCGAACAGGCGATTCTGCACGGGCTGCCCGGCACCGCCATGCCCGGGTGGCGCGGCATGCTTGCGCCCGACGAAGCCGCCTGGATCGCCGCGCGGCTGCTCAAGGGCTTTCCAGAGGAATAAAACGTTCATGAAACTGCGTTTCCTGTTCGTCCTGGCCGCCGTTGTGCTGGCCGGCTGCGCCGCGGCCACCGACCCGCGCGGCACCAACGACCTGGGCATGGTGATAGAGCGTGCCGACGGCGCCGTCTCCATCGTCGAAACCAGCGGACAGACCCGGCTGGCGCGGGTCGAAGGGCTGGGCGACCTTTCCCATGCGCACATCGCCTATTCCCGCGATGGCCGCTACGGCTACGTCTTCGGCCGGGACGGCGGGCTGACCAAGGTGGATCTGCTGCGGAAACGCGTGGACCGTCGCAGCATCCAGTCCGGCAATGCGATCGGCGGCGCCATTTCGCAGGACGGGCGGCTGATCGTGGTGCAGAACTACACGCCCGGCGGCATCAAGGTCTTCGACGCTGTGACCTTGCGCCAGATCAGCGAAGTGCCCGCCGAGTATGCGCCGGGCAGGCGCTCCAAGGTCGTCGGCCTGGCGGACCTGCCTGGACAGAAGTTCGCCTACGCGCTGTTCGACGCGGGCGAGATCTGGATCACGGATCTGTCGGACCCCGCCCGGCCGTCCACACAACGCCACAAGGCCGGTCGCCAGCCCTACGACGCGCTGGTCACCCCGGACGGCCGCTATTACATCGCCGGGTTGTTCGGCGAGGATGCGCTGGCCATGATGGACCTCTGGCATCCGGAGGCCGGCGTGCGCAAGATCCTGCAGGGCTATGGGCGCGGCGAGGAAGCGTTGCCGGTCTACAAGATGCCCCACCTGCGAGGCTGGAGCGCGGCGGGCGGACGCCTGTTCCTGCCCGCCATCGGCAGGCACGAGGTGCTGGTGGTGGATACCGCCACCTGGCAGGAGACCGGCCGCATCGCCACGCTGGGCCAGCCGGTGTTCGTCATGGCGCAGCCCGATGGCCGCCGCGTCTGGGTCAACTTTGCGGTGCCGGACAACGGCCAGGTACAGGTCATCGACACCGAAACCCTGGCCGTGGTCCGGACGCTGGCACCTGGCCGCGGCGTGTTGCACATGGAATTCACGCCGCGAGGAGAGGCGGTATGGCTGTCGGCGCGCGACGATGACCGGGTGGTGGTGTATGACACCCGGACGCTGCAACGCGGCGCCACGCTGGACATTCCCAAGCCCAGCGGCATTTTCTTCACCAACAGGAGCGGCCGCATTGGCTTCTGAACTGTCCGATTCCGATCTGCGTCTGCTCGATGGCTGGCAGCGGGACTTTCCGCTGGTCTCGCGGCCCTATGCCTTGCTGGCCGAGCGCGTCGGCCTGGATGAAGACACGGTGCTGGCGCGCTTTCAGCGGTGGCAGCGCGAGGGGCTCGTGAGCCGTGTCGGTCCGGTGCTGCACCAGTCCTGCTTTGCCAGCGCGCTGGTCGGCATGCACGTGCCGTCCGCCCGCCTGGATCAGGTTGCCGCCTACGTCAGCAGCCTGCCACAGGTCAATCACAACTACGAGCGCGAACATGCCTTGAACTTGTGGTTCGTCGCCGCCTGCCGCAAGCCTGGCGCGTTGGCGCGCTTGCTGGCGCGGATCGCACAGGCCTCCGGCTGCGAGCCGCTGGCCTTGCCCATGGAGGCCGAGTACCACATCGACCTGGGTTTCAGTCTGAGCGCGCCACAACAACGCACGACGCCGCAGCGCAGCGGCGGACGAGCCGTGCTGCCACCCGCCGGCAGCGCGCAAGAGACCTTGCTCCATGCCGTGCAGGATGGGTTGGACCTTTGCGCGCACCCCTATCGCCGGTTGGGACTACTTGCGGGGCTGGATGAGGACGAGACGCTGCACCTGCTGGAGCGCTGGCAGCGCGCAGGCCTGTTCCGCCGTTTCGGCGTGGTGCTGAGACATCGCCAGCTGGGCTTTCGCGCCAATGCGATGTGCGTCTGGAACGTGGACGACACGCGGGTGGATGCGCTGGGGCAGCGGCTTGGCGCCGAGCCCGGCGTCACGCTTTGCTACCGGCGCACGCGGCGCTTGCCGCAATGGCCCTACAACCTCTTCTGCATGATCCACGGCAAGGAGCGGAAAGCGGTGCAGGCGCTGCGCAATGCCATCGCCGGCCGTCTTGGACTTGATGCCTGGCCGCATGCGGTGCTGTTCTCGACCAGATGTTTCAAGCAGCGCGGTGCGAGGTTCGTGCCGGAAGAGGCGACGCATGGTTAGGTCCAAGGACATTGCCGCGGGCATGCCGCTGGGCTTGGACGCTGCCGACCGCAAGCTGATCAACCGCCTGCAGGGCGGCTTTCCGATCAGCCCGCGTCCGTTCGCGGACGTCGCGCGGGCGCTGGGGCTGGACGAAGACGCCGTGATCGCGCGGGTAGCCCGCTTGCGCGAGTGCGGCGCGCTGAGCCGTTTCGGCCCGTTGTTCCAGATCGAGCGCGCCGGCGGCGCGTACTGCCTGGCGGCGATGGCCGTGCCGCAGGCGCAATGGGAGCGGGTCGTGGCCCTGGTCAACCGCCGGGTCGAAGTGGCGCACAACTACCGCCGCGAGCATGCGTTGAACATGTGGTTCGTGCTGGCGGCGGCTGATCCCGCCGAAGTTGCCGCCTGTTTGCGCGCCATTGAGCAGGAGACGGGCCTGCCCGTGCTGGCGTTTCCGAAGGAGCGCGAGTACTTCCTTGAAATGAAGCTGGAGGTCTGAGATGGACGCAGCCGGCCTGACTCCGTTCGAACTGTCCCTGGTCCGCGCCACGCAGGAGGGGCTGCCGATCCGGCGGGATCCATACCGGGCCGTGGCCGCGCGGCTGGGCGTCACCGAAGCCGAGGTGATGGCGCAGTTGCGCGACATGCTCGCGCGCGGCGTGATACGGCGCATCGGCGTGGTACCCAACCACTACGCGCTCGGATTCGTGGCCAACGCCATGTCGGTCTGGGACGTGGAAGACGGTCAGGCCGACGCTGTGGGAGCCTGGTTGGGTCAGCGCGCGGACGTGAGCCATTGCTACCGGCGTCCCCGGCATCCGCCGCTGTGGCGCTACAACCTCTACGCCATGCTGCACGGGACCGATCGCGCGGCGGTGCTGGCGCGCATCGATGACGTCGCCGAGGCTTTGCACGTGCGCTTTCCGGACGCCCTGCGTGCGCACGACGCGCTGTTTTCCTCGGCAATCCTGAAAAAGACTGGCCTGCGCCTGAAAGAAGGCCAGGGGCCGGCAGCATAGCGAGGAATTCCGCATGTTCCGCATCTCTGCCTTCGTGTCTGAACTGCTGCGTCCCACGCCGCTTGCGCCGCGCCGTGGGGCGGCCGGACCCGTGGTGATCTGGAACCTGATCCGGCGCTGCAACCTGCATTGCCGGCATTGCTACTCCGCTTCGGTCGACAAGGATTTCGCCGGCGAATTGGACTACGCCGAGGTCTGCGCAGTCATGGACGATCTGCATGCCTACGGTGTGAGGGCGCTGATCCTGTCTGGCGGCGAACCGCTGTTGCGGCCGGACATTTTCGATATTGCGCGCCGGGCCAAGGCCATGGGCTTCTACGTGGGCCTGTCGTCCAACGGCACCCTGATAGACCGGCGCAACATCGAGTCCATCGCCGGTTGCGGCTTCGACTATGTAGGTATTTCGCTGGACGGCCTGGGCGCGACGCACGACCGCTTCCGGGGCGAGGCGGGCGCGTTCGATGCCTCGCTGGCAGGCATCCGGCTGTGCAGGGACCGCGGCCTTAAGGTCGGCATCCGCTACACCCTGACCCAGGGCAACGCCGACGATCTTCCCGGGCTGCTGGCATTGCTGGACGCCGAGAATGTCGACCGCTTCTACTTTTCACACTTGAACTACGCCGGCCGCGGCGGCCGCAACCGGGGCGAGGACAGCCATCACCGCATGACGCGCGCGGCCATGGAGCGGATCTTCGAAACCTGCCTGGAACAAGCCGCGGCCGGCAGACCGCGTGAGTTCACGTCCGGCAACAACGATGCCGACGGCGTGTTCTTCCTGCACTGGGTGCGTCGCCGGTTCCCGCAGAGCGCGCCGCATATCGAGGCCAGGCTGCGCCTGTGGGGCGGCAACGCCAGCGGCATGAACGTCGCGAACATCGACAATCGCGGCAATGTCCATGCCGACACCATGTGGTGGCACTACACTCTGGGAAATGTGCGCTTGCGGCCCTTTTCGGAGATCTGGTCGGATCCCGCCGAACCCTTGCTCAAGCTGCTGCGGCTGCGGCCGCGGCCCGTCAAGGGACGCTGCGCCAGCTGCGCCCACCTGGACATCTGCAACGGCAACACCCGCATCCGTGCGCAGAAGCAGTCGGGCGACCTCTGGGCCGAGGATCCCGGCTGTTATCTGACCGAAGACGAGACAGGAGTGTGAATGGAATTCCCGCCCAACCCGGTGGATGCAGAAGACGCGCCGCTGCAGCGCGCCTGGCAGCTGTTCGATGAGTACAACCGGCGCGATCCCAATCTGGTCGCCTGGAATGGCGCGATGCAGCCGCGCGAATGGCTGCACGCCCAATTCCTCCACGCCTGGGTGACGAAGCTGGCCCCGCAGGCCGGCTCTGCCTTGCGGCTGGCCGCCCGCTGCCAGCACATCGGCCGCTGGGAGGTCCCGCGCGAGGCCTGTCCGGCCGGCAGGGCTGGCTATCTGCAATGGCGCAATACGCTCAAGGAGCATCACGCGGACGTCGCCGCAAGGCTGTTAGCCAGCGCAGGCCATGACGCGCAAACCATGCAGGCGGTGCTGAAGATCGTGCGCAAGCAGGGCATCAAGCGCGATGCCGACGTCCAATGCATGGAGAACGCGCTGTGCCTGGTGTTTTTGGAGCACCAGTACGAGGAATTCTGCGAACGCTATCCGGACAAGGTCGTCGCGGTGTTGCAGAAGACCTGGCACAAGATGGACGAAGCCGGCAGGCAGGCGGCTGCGTCGCTGTCCTTCAGCGAGCGGGGCCAGGCTTATCTGGCGGCTGCGCTGGCGGGTGGCGAGGAAGCGGGGACCTGACTTCCTGATCGCGGCGCTGCTCCGGGGCCGGACGTTCACAGGACGTTGCATGCCACGCCGCAAGCCGATATTCGTCGCGCCAGCAGCTTCGCGTCATGCGCGGTTCCCAGCAGCAGGACGGCGCGCTGGCCCGCCTGCACCTGGCGGGCCAGCCAGTCCAGTCCCTCGCCTGCGGCCACGGCCGGATCAGGCTGCAGGCCCGGGCCTTTCAGCTCGATTCTCGCCGCGTCCCGCCGTGCCTTGTCCAATATGGCCGGATTGACCGCCGGCACGTGCGCGACCAGGTCGGCCTGGTTCAGCAGGCGCAAGGCGCGCAGGGTCAACAGATCGGCGGGGCCGTCGGCGGCTGCCAGTATCGTCGCGCTGCCTGTGCGGGGCAGGGTATCGGCCTGCATCGCGGCTTCGAGGGCCAGACCGGCCTGCCTGCCGTCGCCGGCCGCCAGCAACGAGGGCAGCGGGCCGTCCAGCATCCAGTCGTAGAAGTCGCGACGTTGCTCCAGGTCGCGGAAGCGCGCAACGATGCGGTTGCGATAGCGTGCCGCGAGCCGCGCCAGATCTCCCGTGCTTTCGTCGAGCAAGGCTTCGAGCCGTTCGCGGATGCGCCGCGCCAGCACGGGCGCACAGCCTCCTGAAGAAATCGCCACCACCAGCGGAGAACGGTCCAGGATGGCGGGCACTTGTATCGTCGAAAGAACGGGATCGTCGACCACGTTGCAGGGAATGCGGCGCGCAAGCGCCGCCGCGGCAACCGCCTGGTTCGTGCCGCCGTGATCGGTCGCGGCCACCGCCAGCCAGGCGCCGTCCAGGCAGGCCGGCGAGAAGACGTCCGGCATATGCTGGAACTGGTCCTGGTCCGCGGCTGCGCGCAGCCAGGGCGTCAGGGCCGGCGCCGCCACGGCAACGGCGGCGCCGGCCCTGAGCAGCAGCCTGATCTTGCGTTCGGCCACGGCCCCGCCGCCCACCACGACCACCCGCCGGCCGGCCAGGTTGAAGTACACCGGGAAGAGCATCGCGGATGGCGCGTTCATGGCGGCCTGCTCCCTTACTTGCGGCTGGAGAAGTACTGGGCCAGTTCCTGGATGGCTTCGGGGCTCAAGGGCTCGGCCATCGAACTCATGACCGGGTCATTGCGCTCCCGGGTCTTGAAGGCATTGAGCTGTTTGACCAGGTACTCCATCTTCTGCCCTGCAAGATTGGGGTACAGGCCGACGGCGCTGATGCCGTCCGCGCCATGGCAGGAGGCGCATAGCGGCAGCATGGCGGAGACGCGGGGCGAGAGCGTGTCGGGATTGCCGCCGGCGACCAGGGCGGGCTGCCCGTCGGCGGCCAGCGCGTGCGCGGCGGCCTGGGACAGCAGCAGTGCCGTGAGTATGCGGAATAGCGTTTTCATATGTGGGTTCCTCGGCTCAGAATTTGCGCGTTTCGGACAGGCCGATGGTCAGCCAGCGGGTGCGGGCGCGGGAAAAAATGCCCGAGGGGCTTTCCATCTTGTGCTCCGCCACCAGCTCCAGGGTCTTGCTGTCGTAGATCTTGATGCGGTCGCCCCAGTAGCCCGAGCTGACATAGAGGTAATTGCCGGTGCGGTTGTAGTCGGGGAAGAAGGCATGCCCGCCCACGTCCAGCGTCTTGGCCACTTCCAGCGTGTTCTTGTCGATCAGCTGGATCCAGGCCGCGCGCTTGTCCTTGTCGACGATGTCCACCGCCACGTAGGGCGCGTTCGGATGCGCGGCGGGCGATTCGGTGGCTCCGGCCACCGGGATCTGCTTGACCACGGAAAAGTCCTTGGTGTCCCAGACCGTGACCACGGAGCCCTTTGCGCAGGTGCCGATGTTGGTGCCGAAGGCCAGGAAGCGGCCGTTGACTTCGGTCACCGCGCCCGATCCGACGTGAGGCTGGCAGCCGGCGGGTATGTCGCGCACCACCTTGTCGTCCTTGAAGTCGATCGCGACGATCTTGTTGTCGTCATAGGACGCG
This sequence comes from Achromobacter aegrifaciens, assembly GCF_902859735.1. Taxonomy (GTDB): domain Bacteria; phylum Pseudomonadota; class Gammaproteobacteria; order Burkholderiales; family Burkholderiaceae_B; genus Achromobacter; species Achromobacter aegrifaciens. The sequence goes on from NZ_CADIJY010000003.1 coordinate 309,599, forward strand.
ACCATGGAGTAGCGCCCGTCGGGCGTGAGGAAGGTGTCATGCAGCATGCGGCCGACCTTGGTCAGCTTGGTCACGGGCATGTCGGGCTTGTCGGGGTCGATGATCCAGATCTGGCCAGCCTGGCGCAGCGTCAGCGCGAACTTATTGTTGATCCGGCTGCCGATGACGGGCCCGCCGGCCGATTTGACGAACTTGCCGTCCGGATCTTCGCCCTCAAGGTCCATGTACTTGACCGGTTCCAGCGTGTCCGCCTTCAGGATGGCGACGCTCTTGGGCACGAACGAACTGATGGCCAGCCACTTGCCGTCGTTGGACAGGGCGATACCGGGGCCGGTCAGGCCGACCTTGGCCTTGCGCACGATCTGCAGCGAGTACAGGTCGATCTTGTAGACCATGCCATCGTCGCTCTTGAGCCAGGCCCAGCGTTCCGCCACGGGGCTGAAATCCATGATGTGCGGCGCCACCGGCGTGGCGACCTCGCCGACCACCTTGTTGGTCTTGCCGTCCAGGAACACGGTGCGCGCATTGTTGCCCGCGTCGCCGCGCCCATAGCGTCCGCGCGCCATGACCACCATCAGGTCGTAGACGGTGTCGATGGCGTAGGTCGGCTTGGCGGGCAGGGTGGCTTCGTCGACCACCACCTGCACGCTGGCGCGGATCTGGTCCAGCCCCCATTTGGGATCGTCCGCCGTCTGCGTCTTGATGAGCCGGGCCAGCGCCCGGATCTCTTCGTCGGACAGGCGACCCACGAAGGGCGGCATCAGCGTGTCGGGGATGCCGGTCATGATGGTGCCGCGCAGCGCCGCCTCGCTCTGGACCAGGCGGTCGCTGGTCAGGCCCGGCGCGATGTAGCCGCCGCGGTCGGCGCCATGACAGACGGCGCAGTTCTGCTGGAACAGCTGATTCGCCTTGAGGTACTCCCCGGTCGGCGCACTCCAGGCGGCGCCGGCCGAGACGAACAGCAAGGCCGCACTCAATAGCTTGATGTGCATGTCGATCTCTCCCGTAAGGTTTTGCCGAAACTGCGGCACATGCACTGTGTCATCGCGGCGCCGGGCCGATAAGGCACGGCTCATGCCTGCGCAATGGTTACGGTCCAATCTGTTTTTTGACATAGGACAAAGTGAGGCTGTGGCCAAAGCACTACCGTGATAGCAAACGGAGCGCGGCCGGCCCGCGCCGCTTCGAAAGGCCGGCGCCATTTTTTGTCCTGTGGTTGTCCGCCATGTTTTCACTCCCGCTCTCTCTATCCCGCCAGGATGCAAAACCCTACAAGCAGCAGATCGCCGACCAGATCGAGGCGTTGATACGCGCCGGACGGTTGCAGGAAGGGGACAGGCTGCCGGCCATCAATCGGATGTCATCGCTGCTGCAGGTATCGAAGAACACCGTGCTGGGCGCGTATGAACTGCTGATCGATTCCAGCTTGATCCAGAGCAAGCCCAGCCGCGGCTATTTCGTGACGTTGAATCGCAGCCTGGTCATCAATCCGCGTTGCCCCGATTTCGTCCAGGACCGTCCGCCGGTCTACGCCGACGCCGTCAGCCAGGCTCTGTCCAGCGGCGTCTGCGGCCAGTCGCCGCCGATGCCCCTGCGCTATGACTTCAAGGTCGGCCGTCCCTCGGTTCACGCCTTTCCGCTGCGCCAGTTCATCACGCTGTCGAACCAGCTGCTGCGGCATGCGGGCTGCGCCATGGCCGAATATGCGCCACCGGCCGGCCTGTGGGGCTTGCGCGTGCAGATTGCCGATTACCTGTCGGCGGCCAAGGCGTTGAAGGTCGAACCGGAACAGGTGCTGATCACGGCCGGCAGTCAGGAGGCTTTGAGCCTGATCGCCTCGCATTTCCTGGACCGCCACGGCAGGGCGGTGTTCGAGTCGCCCTGTTACGCGGGATTCAGGAATCTGGTGCGGCGGCATGGCGCGCAGGAGGCGCCGGTTCCGGTGGACGGGCAGGGACTGCGCACGGATCTGTTGCCGGAAGGGCCGGCCAGGCTGGCCTATGTGACGCCGTCGCACCAGTACCCCCTGGGCCACGCCATGTCGCTGTCTCGGAGACGGCAGTTGCTCGAATGGGCGGGCCGCAGCGGCGCGCTGATCATCGAGGACGACTACGACGGCGACTTTTGCTATGAGTCTGTACTGCCCATGCCGCTGGCCGCGATGAGCCCGCGGCAGGTCGTGTACTTGGGGACGTTCTCCAAGACGCTGGGGCCCGGCCTGAGGCTGGGATACATGGTTTGCCCGCCTGCGCTGGTCGACGATTTCGTCGAACGCAAGGCCTTGCTCAACAACGGCAGTCCATGGCTGACGCAGGCCGTGCTGGCGCGCTACTTCGATGAGAACTGTTTCGCGCGCCACCTGCAGACCTTGCGGCGGCGCTACCAGGCGCAGCGCGACGAACTGCTGCGCGGCATCCGCAAGGTCTGGGGCGGACGCGGCCGGATCAGCGGACAGAATTCAGGGATGCACCTGGCCTTCGAACTGCCGGCGGACAGCCCACCCGCCGACGCGGTCGCCGCGGCCGCGCTGGCGCAGGGCGTGAGGCTGTATCCACTGGCCCAGGCCGCCGCCTGTGCGGCCGAGGGCGCCGAGCCCCGACATCTGCTGTTCGGCTTTGCCGGTCTGGATACTGGCGAGATCGCCCAGGCCATGGCGCGCGTGCACGCGGCTTGCAAACAATTGCAGGAATCCTGTCAGGACCGGGCGGCGTCTCGCCCGTCTCTGGACGAAGCGCGCTGCGCGGGTGTCTAGCACGCCTGCCGCGTTTCCGGTAGGGACGGCGGCGCAGCGCGGGGACCGGCGGCATCGCTATGCGGCGCTGCCGCGTCGTTCGTAGAATCAATTTGTCCTATGACAATATAAGATTCGTTCGGCCTGTGGGCAACCTGGGGCGGACGGTCACGCATGGAGATGCTGCGATGCCGATTACCGCTACCGGGTCCGTCCCGCTGACTTCCCGCCGGCCCGTGCCGGAGGTTCCGAATGCCGCAGCCCGGACCGGCAGGCGCCTGAACCGGACCGATGCCGCGTTCCTGCTGATCTGCCTTGCCGGCTGCGCCTATGCGTTGGCGGAGTTCGGCCCGTTCCTGAACGGCTACGAGAAAGCGATGCTGATCGGCGCCGTGCCGGCCCTGGCCTGGCTGGGATGGTTGTGGCGCCCCTTGCGGACTCTGGCCCTGTCCAGCGGCGCCAGCGCGCTGCTGGCCGTGTGGCTGTATGCGGGCGGGGCAGGGCTGCTGCAGGGCGATCTAGGGCGCGCCGAAAGCGTCTTCCTGCTCAAGTACCTGCTGTCGTCGCAGTCGTCCATACTCTGGATGAGCTGCCTGTTCGTGCTGGGCACGCTCTGCTACTGGGCGGGACTGGCCCGGCCCGCGATCGCCTGGCTGGGCACTGTCCTGACGTGGGGCGGGGTATGGGCAGGGCTGACCGGCCTGCTGGTGCGCTGGCGCGAAGGGCATCTGCTGGGACCGGATGTCGGACACATTCCAGTCAGCAACCTGTACGAGGTATTTGTTTTTTTCGCGCTGGTCACGGCGCTGTTCTACCTCTACTACGAGGCCCGCTACGCCACGCGGGCGCTGGGCGGCTTCGTCATGTTGGTGGTTGCCTCGATGGTCGTCTTCCTGTCCTGGTATTCGCTCACGCGCGGCGCCCATCAGATCCAGCCGTTGGTCCCCGCGCTGCAAAGCTGGTGGATGAAGCTGCACGTGCCGGCCAATTTCATTGGCTACGGCACGTTCTCGCTGGCGGGCGCGGTGGGTTTCGCCTACCTGGTCAAGCTGCACGGGCAGAGCGCCGCAGGCAAGCGTCTGATTCCGGTTTTCCTGCTGGGTGCGCTGCTATGCGCCGAGCCGATGATCTTCGGCTCGCGGCGGCTGTCGCCTGTGTGGATGCTGTATTTCGGCGCGGGCGCCATCCTCGTGGGCGCGGTGCTGGCGCTGCGCCGGCCGATTGCCCGCCGGCTGCCGTCCCTGGAGGTGCTGGAGGACATCATGTACCGGGCCATCGCGCTGGGTTTCGCCTTTTTCACCGTGGCCACCGTGCTGGGCGCGTTGTGGGCCGCCGACGCCTGGGGCGCGTACTGGCAATGGGATCCCAAGGAGACCTGGGCGCTGATCGTATGGCTGAACTATGCCGCCTGGCTGCACATGCGGCTGCTCAAGGGGCTGCGGGGAGAGGTGGCGGCCTACTGGGCGCTCGCCGGCCTGGTGGTGACAAGCTTCGCCTTCCTGGGGGTGAACATGTTCCTGTCGGGGCTGCATTCGTACGGCAGCCTGTAGGCCCCTGCAGCCTTGCGGGCGGCGATGCGCGCTGGCATCGGGTGTCTTGGCGGAAGCGGTGAGATTCGAACTCACGAACGGTTGCCCGTTGCCGGTTTTCAAGACCGGTGCAATCGACCACTCTGCCACGCTTCCTGGTATTGCGTATATTCCGGCGATCCGGCCATCAGGCAAACAATCTGCCAGGCCGGGAACACGATACGCCGTAAAGGGCGCAATAATAATCCATTTGCTGCAAAGGAGGCACGCGATGCACGCCGTAGAAATCTCTCGCCCTGGTGGCCCCGAGGTCCTGGTCCCCGTGGAGCGCCCCACGCCGGAAACCGGCGCGGGTGAAGTTCTGATCAAAGTCAGCGCCGCAGGCGTCAATCGTCCCGACGTGTTCCAGCGCAAGGGCAACTACGCGCCGCCGCGCGGCGCCTCGGACCTGCCGGGCCTGGAAGTGGCCGGCGAAATCGTCGGCGGCGACCTGGCGGGCAGCGGTTTCGCCATGGGCGACAAGGTCTGCGCCCTGGTGGCGGGCGGCGGCTACGCGGAATACTGCGTGGCGCCCGCGGCGCAATGCCTGCCCATCCCCAAGGGTCTGTCCGACATCGAGGCCGCCGGCCTGCCGGAAACCTATTTCACGGTCTGGAGCAACGTCTTCGACCGCGGCCGCCTGTCCGAAGGCGAGGCGCTGCTGGTGCACGGCGGCGCCAGCGGCATCGGCACCACGGCCATCCAGCTGGCCCGCGCCATGGGCCACAAGGTCTATGCCACCGTCGGCAGCGACGACCGGGCCCGCGCCGTGGAAGCGCTGGGCGCCGAACGCGGCATCAACTACAAGACCCAGGATTTCGTGAAGGAAGTGCTGGACGCCACCGGCGGACGCGGCGTGGACGTGATCCTGGACATGGTGGCCGGCGATTACATCGGCCGCGACATGCAGTGCCTGGCCGACGACGGCCGCATCGTCATCATTGCCCAGCTGGGCGGTTCCCACGCCAATGTGGACACGGCCCAGGTCATGCGCCGCCGCCTGACCATCACCGGCTCGACCTTGCGTCCCCGTCCGGTTGCCTTCAAGGGCGCCATCGCCCGTGCGCTGCGCGAACAGGCCTGGCCCTTGCTGGAAAAAGGGGCCATCAAGCCCATCGTGCACGCCACCTTCCCGCTGGCCGAGGCTTCCCGCGCCCATGCCATGATGGAAAGCGGTGAAAACATCGGCAAAATCATCCTGACCATGTAAGAAATGGGGGCGCTCGGCATAGCGTCCCGCAACAGGATACAATCACGGGTTTCGCCTGGGATTTTTTCCAGGCAGGCCCGTGGGCGGTTGCTACGCAGCCCTTGGCTCGCCCCAGTCCAACCGATACAGATACCTCGCCATGACTTCAGTCGAAAACCGCGCCCGCCTCGTGCTGGGCAACTGGAAGATGCACGGCAACCTGGCCGAGAACGCCGCGTTGCTGACCGAGCTGCGCGCCGCGGATGCTGCGAGCCACTGCGAAATCGGCATCTGTGTGCCGTTCCCCTATCTCGCGCAGGCGGCGTCGGCCCTGACCGGCAGCAGCGTGTCCTGGGGCGCGCAAGACGTCAGCGCCCATGAAAAGGGCGCCTACACCGGGGAAGTCTCCGGCGCCATGCTGAAGGAATTCGGCTGCCGCTGGGCCCTGGCCGGCCACTCCGAGCGCCGCGTGCTGCACGGCGAGACCCACGAAGCCGTCGCCGCCAAGGCCCAGGCCGCGCTGGCCGCCGGCCTGACGCCGGTGGTGTGCGTGGGCGAGTCCCTGGCCGACCGCGAAGCCGGCAACACGCTGGCCGTGATCGAACGCCAGTTGAAGCCCGTGCTGGCGCTGGGCGCCGAGGCGGTTTCGCGCATGGTCCTGGCCTATGAGCCCGTCTGGGCCATCGGCACCGGCCGCACCGCCAGCCCCGAGCAGGCGCAGGAAGTCCATGGCGCCATCCGCGCCGCCCTGCGCGCGCTGGGCGCCGCGCAGGTGCAAGTGTTGTACGGCGGCAGCGTCAAAGCTGCCAATGCCGCCAGTTTGTTCGCCATGACTGATATCGACGGAGCCCTGGTCGGCGGCGCGTCGCTCGTGGCCGAAGAATTTTTGCGAATCGCCGCTATCTAAGTTTCCGTTCCGGAGTCTGTAATGCCCTTGATGCTCAAAATCCTGCTGGCCGTCCAAGTGATCTCGGCGCTGGCTATCATCGTCCTGGTCCTGCTTCAGCAGGGCAAAGGCGCCGACATGGGGTCCGCCTTCGGCAGCGGCTCGGCCGGCAGCCTGTTCGGCGCCACCGGCGCGGCGAACTTCCTCTCGCGCGCGACCAAGTGGGCCGCCGTGGTCTTCTTCGCGTCCACCGCCGGCCTGGCTTATGTCAGCCACAAGGGCAATAGCGGCCCGGCCGTCGACTCGGGCGTGATGCAGAGCTTCCCGGCCGACCGTTCGGTGCCGCAAGTGCCGGGCGCGGCGCCTGCTCCCGCTGGCTCGTCGGTTCCCGGCGCCGCCTCGGTTCCCGGCGCGGGTTCCGTGCCCGCCGCTCCGGCCAAGCCCGACGCGTCGGTGCCCTCGGCCCCGGCCGCTCCCGCCACCCCGGCCGCTCCGGCCGCAGGCGAAAAGCCCGCCGAAACGCCCGCGAAGTAAGGCACAGCAAACGGAAAGGCCGGCACATGCCGGCCTTTTTCATGGGCGGCGCGCGCCTGCCCGGACATCCTGTCATCGGCGGCCGTTAGCATGCGTCGTCGCCGCGCCGGCAGCGGGTAGGGTATCGTTGCCTGCGCACCCGGTTCCCGTCTCTCGATCTCCGCCATGGCCACATCCAAACGCACTCCCCGAACCCCGACCGCCGCCGATCAGCAGCGGGGCTCGCCGCAGGCCATGCTGGCGCGCATCCAGAGCCTGTTGCCCTCGATGGGGGCGGCCTCGCAGCGCATTGGCGAGTTCGTCATACGCAACCCCGCCGAGGTGGTGCACATGTCGGTCAGTGAAGTGGCCGAGCGCACCCAGTGCAGCGAAGGCAGCGTGGTGGGCTTTTGCAAGCTGCTGGGGGCCACGGGCTTTCAACAGCTGAAGATCGCGCTGGCGCAGCAGATCGTGCAGCCGGTGCAGTATATCCACGAAGACCTGGCCGCCCAGGACACGCCCGAGCAGGTCGTCAGCAAGATCTTCCATAGCAATATCCAGACCCTGCAGGAAACCGAATCGGTGCTGGACGTGGCAGCGCTGTCGGCCGCGGTGGACCTGATACGCGGCGCCCGCCGCGTTGAAATCTACGGCATCGGCAGCTCGGCCGTCATCGCGCACGACGCGCACTACCGCATGCTGCGCATCGGGCTGCATGCCACCGCAGTGACCGATTCCCACGTGCAGGCCATCAGCGCGTCGCTGACCGGGCCGGACGTCGCTGTGCTGACCATTTCGCACTCGGGCAGCACGCACGAGACCGTGCTGGCGACGCGGCTGGCCAAGGAAGCCGGCGCGCGCACGATCTGCATCACCAATTTCGGCAAATCGCCGATCCAGGAGCATGCGGACGTGGTGCTGCACACCATGTCGCGCGAGACCCGTTTCCGCACCGAGGCCATGACCAGCCGGCTGGCCCAGCTCGCCATCATCGACACCCTCATCGCTTGCCTGGCCTTGTCCGACTACGACAAGGCCGTCTCCACGCTGCGCAGCACCTTCGACGTGCTGTCGAACAAGCGCTACTGATCGTCTTCAATGCCCTCCGGCAGCGCATGTCGGCGCGGGCACGCGCTGTCCAGCAGCCTCGCCACGTCCGGCGCATCCGCGCAGGGCGCATTGCCCACCAGCAGGTAGCCGATACCCAGGCGTACCGCACCCAGCCCATCGGTGCGCACGTTGTCGCCGATGACCGTGACGTCCGCAGGCGCCAGGCCCAGCCGGCGCAATCCTTCCTCCAGCAGCATGGCTCCCGGCTTGCCGAGTATGTGCGGCCGCGTGCCGGGCGCGCAGGCCAGCACCGACTGCAGTAGCGCGCCCGTCTCCGGGACGATGGCGCCTTGCGGGCCGGGATGGGTGAGGTCGCCGTTGCTGACCATCAACGCCGCGCCCCGCGCCAGCTCGCCTGCCAGGGTCTGCAGCGTCCCGTAGCCGAAGGACAGATCGCGCGCCAGCAGCACGATGTCCGCATCGCGGTCGACCAACGCCAGCCCCAGTCCGACCGCGAAACCGCGCAATGCGTCCGAGGCGCAGAGCAGCACCGCGGCCCGCGGGTTTTGCCGGGCGATATGGCGCACGGCCTGTTCACCGGCCAGGACCAGCATTCCGGCCTGCACCGGCAGGCCCATCGCCCGTAAACGCGGCGCCAGGTCCGCCGCCGTGTCGGTGGAATTGTTGGACACGATGACGCAGCGCCCTGCCCAGCGGGTCAGCAGCTCGCTGGCGCCCGGTATCACTTCATGCCCCCGGATCAATGTCCCGTCCAGGTCCAGGATCAGGCCGCGTGATCGGGCGGTCCAGGGCGGTTCTGCCGTCGGCGCTTGGGGGAAGGAAGCGAGGGGAGTGCGGGCAATGCGGGTCATGGATCGGCGTGGTGGCGTCGAAGCGCGTGCAGGGTTGAAAGAAGTGGGCGCCCGCTACGGTTCGGGCCTGCCCGGCGGCTGTGATTCTATCTGAACAAAATTCAAAAATTCATTTTTTTGATTTGAGAAATTTTCATTTGCCTGTCATGTGCGGTGACTAATCTGCGTTCCGGAATCAGGGCCGAGCACGCTGCGCCCCGATGGCAACCTCAACAAGACTAGGAACAGAAAAATGAAGATCCGCACCTGCGCGTCCGCCCTGGCGCTGGTTTCCGTGCTGGCCGCCGCGCCTCTCGCACAAGCCCAATCCCTGGCAGACGGCTCGCAGCAACGTCCGCTGCGCGTGCTGCTGATACCCGCCGACGGCGGCACCGAGTCGGGCACCAAGGCCGACTACGCGCCGATCTTCAACGCGATCACGCGCAGCACCGGCCTGCATTTCCAACTGACCGTGGGCCAATCCTACGGCGCCGTGGTCGAAGGCATGTGCAACCAGTTGGCCGAGGTCGCGTTCCTGGGTCCGGTTTCCTACGTGCAGGCGCAAGAGCGCCAATGTGCGCAATTGCTGGCCGTGGGCGTGCAGAAGGGCGAATCCGCCTACTACGCCGCGATGTTCGCCAAGGCTGATTCGCCGATCAATACGTTGGCTGATCTGAAGGGCAAGCGCGCCGCGTTCGGCGACGTGAATTCGGCCTCCAGCTTCACCTTCCAGGTGGCATCCATGATCAAGGACGGCATGGACCCGGCCAAGGACCTGGCGGCGCTGCAACTGACCGGCAGCCACGCCAGCAGCCTCGCCGCGCTGGTACAGGGCCAGGTCGACGCGGCCGCGCTGTCGTTCGATTCCTTCGACAAGGCGGTGCGCCAGGGCGCGGTGGACCCGAAGTCCGTGAAGGTGATCTTCAAGAGCGAACCCATCCCGTATCCGCCGTTGGCGATGAACACCAAGCTGCCCGAGACGCTGAAGGCCACGCTCAAGCAAGCCTTTGCCACGGTCCATCAGGCGCCCGGTGTAACGCCTGACATGGTGCGCGGCTATGGCGGCGCCAAGCTGGATCGTTTCGACACCGAGTTCTCCGAGGCGCAGTTCGCCGGCCCGGCCTCGAAGATGGCCCTGCTGACCGACGAGATCAAGGGTGAAATCCTGCAGAAGGCGGCACAGCGGTGATCGGCGGAGCAAGCGAAATGGACATGCTGCGCTATGACGCTGTAGGCATGCGCTATGCCGATGGGACCGCGGCGCTGAACTCGGTATCGCTGCAGGTGCCGCGCGGCCAGTTCTGCGTGATCCTGGGCGCCTCGGGCGCGGGCAAGTCGACTTTGCTGCGCATGGCCAACGGCTTGACCGCGCCGACCCAAGGCGAAGTGTGGGTCGATGGCACGCAGGTGCAGCCCTCGACGCTGGCGGCCGTGCGGCCACGGATCGGCATGGTGCATCAGCACTTCAACCTGGTGTCGCGCGCGACGGTCGCGACCAATGTGCTGTCGGGCGCGCTGCCCGGCTTGCCGGCATGGCGCGCCTATCTGATGCGCTTCCCCGCGGAATTGCGCGAACGGGCCTGCAAGCTGGTGCGCGAAGTCGGCCTGCAGCCCGAGCACCTGCAACGCCGCGTGAGCGAATTGTCCGGCGGCCAGCAGCAGCGCGTGGGCATCGCCCGAGCGTTCATGCTGGCTCCGGCCTTGCTGCTGGCCGACGAGCCGGTGGCCAGCCTGGACCCGCGCATCAGCCGCGACATCCTGGAGTTGTTGCGCAATCAGGCACGCGAACGCGGCGCCACCGTGCTCTGCAGCCTGCATCAGGTCGACCTGGCCCGCGAGTTCGCCGACCGCATCGTGGCCCTGCGCCATGGCGTCATGGTGTTCGACGGACCGGCGGGCGCGTTCGATGAGGCCACTGCCCGTGCGCTGTATCAGGCGCCGCAGGCGGAAAGCGGCATGGCCGCGCTTGCGGGCCGCGGCCATGCTGAACCTCGCATGGCCAGGCCGATCCGGCCGGCGGTGCTGTCGGCGGGAGGCGCGCAATGAACACGCATGCATTGAAGACGCCGGCCGACAACGCGGCCTGGCGCCTGGATCCGCCCTATGGCGCCCGCGCGCTGCTGATCGTGATCGCCGCGCTGATGCTGTTCCTCTACACCGGGCAGCGGGTCGAGATGGGTCGCATGGCGGCGCTCACCCTGGACGGCGCGCTGGCGGCGGTGGGCCTGAAGGAGCAGTCCCAGGTCACCTCGGGCCTGGGCGCCCTGGCCGACAACCTGTTCCCGCTGCAGGTCTCGTACCGCACCGAGACTTCGCGCATAGAGGGCTTCGACCCGGACAGGCTGCCGTGGCTGGCGCATGTGGAAACGGTGCAGGTGACCGAGAGCCGGCTGAATCCGCACACGCTGAAGATGGAAGACGAGGTATCCACGCAGACCTATCTGGTCGAGCCGCTGGGCTATCTATGGCGGGTGGCGGTGAAGATGGTAGAGACCTTCGAGATCGCGATCTGGGCGACCTTGCTGGCCGTGCTGGGCAGTGCGCCGCTGGCCTATTGCAGCGCCCGCAACTACGCGCCCAACCGCCTGCTGTACGTGGCGGCACGCGCCCTCGTCAGCATGTTCCGTGCGATGCCCGAGCTGATCTGCGCGCTGTTCCTGGTGCTGGCCTACGGCTTCGGCCCGATTGCCGGGGTGCTGGCGCTGGCCATCCATTCGATGGGATTCCTGGGCAAGTTCTACGCCGAGGACATCGAAACGGCCGACACCAAGCCGCAAGAGGCGCTGGCCGCGATCGGCGCCAGCAAGCCGCGCGTGCTGGCCTACGCAGTGCTGCCGCAGGTCATGCCCAAGTTCACCGGCTACACCCTGTACATCCTGGACCGCAACGTGCGCATGGCGACCGTCGTGGGCCTGGTGGGCGCGGGCGGCATCGGCCAGGAACTCAAAGGCCGCTACGACATGTACCAGTACGCCCACGTCGGGACCATTCTCGTCGTGATCTTCATCACCGTGTTCTTGCTGGACCAGGTCGCCGCCCGCTTGCGGCGCCGCTTGAGCTGAGCCGGCGCGGCGGCCAGCCAGGCCGCCGCGCCCCGATAGGTTTTCTGCCGGACGGACCCGGCAACGTTCCCTGACCAGGAGTTTTCATGACCCCGTACTTTGCACTGGGCCGCGCCCTTGTTGCGGCCATCGCCTTGAGTTTGACCCTTGCCGCCTGCGGCGGCGATGACGACTCGGATGACGGCGCGACCACGCCGCCCGAGACCGGACAGCCAGAGACGCCGCCGCCCGCGCCGCAACTGCGCTGCGCGCCCTGAACGCCCGATCCGCCCAACCCCACGCAAGAGTAGCCCCATGACCAAGACCTATCCCTCGCATCCCGCCAGCGCGTCCCCGGCCTTGCCGGGCCGCCGGCAGTTTTTCCGCGCCTCGGCCCAGGCGGCCGGCGCCCTGTCGGCAATGGCCTTGCTGCCCGCCTCGATCCAGCGCGCGCTGGCGGTTCCGGCCGCGGTTGAAAGCGGCACCATCAAGGACATCAAGCACATCGTGATCCTGATGCAGGAGAACCGCTCGTTCGATCACTATTTCGGCACCATGCGCGGCGTGCGCGGTTTCGGCGACCGCTTCCCGATTCCGCTGGCCAGCGGTAAATCGGTGTTCTTCCAGCCCGACCCCAAGGGCGGCCAGGACATCCAGCCCTTCCGCCGCGATTCCAGGACCAGCAACGCGCTGATCGGATCGGGCACGCCGCACAATTTCCCGGACCAGCAGGCAGCCTGGAACCAGGGCAAGATGGACCAGTGGATCCAGTACAAGAACCAGGCCACCATGGGCTTCTTCATGCGCGAGGACATTCCGTACCAGTTCGCGCTGGCCGACGCCTTCACGGTCTGCGACGGCTATCACTGTTCCATCCTGACCGGCACCGATCCCAACCGCATCGTGTTCTGGTCAGGCGCTAACGCCAATCCCGAGCTGCGCAAGCTGGGCGTGAACAGCACCGACACCGATTCGGAACCCGTCAACTCGCGCTGCTGGCCTAATCCGTCCAACTGGGTGGCGGGCCGCGCGCAGCTGGCCGACGGTTCGGGCCAGGTCGACCCCGCGACCGGCGCCTACAACTACAAGTACGTGAACAGCGCCTTCAAGTGGGACACCTTGCCCGACCTGCTGCAGCGCGCCGGGGTCAGCTGGCACATCTACCAGAACATGAACAACAACTGGACGGGCGCCATGCACGGCTGCCTGGCCTTCAAGAGCTTCCGCACCGCGCAGCCGGGTTCGCCGATCTATGAACATGGCCTGACGGGCGGCCCCGAGAAGAACGACGGCGCCGTCAACTTCCTTGCCCAGCTCAAGCAGGACGTGGCCAATGGCACTTTGCCGCAGGTGTCGTGGGTGTTGCCTACGCAGGCCCTGGCCGAGCATCCTGGCAGCAGCGAAGGCGTGGCCGGTGCCGCCGATTTCATCGCCGACGTGCTGGACGCGCTGACCTCCAATCCGGAAGTCTGGAGCAAGACCGCACTGTTCGTGACCTTCGACGAGAACGACGGCTTCTTCGATCACGCCGCCATGCCCGCAGTGCCGTCCTATGACGCCAATGGCGTGCTGATGGGCAAGTCCACCGTGCCGCTGGAGGGGGAGTATTTCGATGCCTCGGTGGGCAACTACCTGAAGGCCGACGACAAGATCACCGGCAACATCCGGCCGTGGGGCCTGAGTTCACGCGTGCCGATGTACGTCGTGTCGCCGTGGAGCAAGGGCGGCTGGGTCAATTCCCAGGTGTTCGACCATACCTCGGTGGGCCGGTTCCTGGAGCAGCGCTTCGACATCAAGGTCGACGCCATCAGTCCTTGGAGCCGCGCGGTCTGCGGCGACCTGACCACCTGCTTCGACTTCGTCAGTCCCAACGATCCGCGCGTGCCCACGCTGCCCGACACCAGCAACTATCCCGCGGTCAACGCGGCGCAGAAGCTGTTGCCCACCACCGCCGTGACCCAGGCGCCCGCAATCCCGCAGCCGCTGTTCCAGGAGACCGGCACGCGGCTGTCGCGCGCGCTGCCCTATGAACTGCACACCAGCGCCCGGTTGGGGGCGGATGGCGCGGTCGAACTGCTGTTCAGCAACACGGGCGAAGCCGGCGCGGTGTTCCATGTGTACGACAAGCGCAACCTGGACCTGATCCCGCGGCGCTACACCGTCGAAGCCGGCAAGACGCTGTCCGACACCTGGACCGGCGGCGACTATGACCTGTGGGTGTACAGCAGCAACGGCTTCGTGCGGACCTTCTCCGGCAATACGCAGCGTGGCGCGGCCTTGGAAGTGCAGGTCTGCTACGAGCCGGCAGGCAGCGCGCTCTACGTGAAGGTGTCCAACCGCGGCACGGCCAGCCTGCAGGCGAACCTGCAATCCAACGCCTACCGCAAGGACGGCCCCTGGACCCTGGCGGTCGAGCCGGGCAAGGTCGCCGAACACCACTGGTCCATCAAGGAAAGCGGCAACTGGTACGACTTCACCGTCACCGCCGAAGGCTTCGAACGCCGCTTCGCGGGACGCATGGAGAACGGCCGCGCGAGCGTCAGCGATCCGGCCATGGCGCTGCATCTGTGATGGCTCAGGCATGAGCGGGCCGGGCGCGCATCGGGGTGCGCGTCCGGCCGGTCCGCAACAACAATCGATCAACATACAAATGAAGCACACATACGCAATTCTGGCCGCCAACGGCTTGTCGGTGGCGGTTCTGGTGGGCGCGCTGGCCGGGGGATCGGCCGCGCAGGCGCAGACCGCGCCGCCTGTGAAGTGGGACGGCAGCAACCTTGGTTATGGGCCGGGCGCCGCTCAGGGCGTGACGGGCAAGGGCAATCACGCGATCGGCAAGAACGCTGGCGCCAACGTGAAAGGCAGCAACAACATCGGCCTGGGCAATGGCGCGGGCCAGGACGTGAGCACCAACTGGAACCTGGCGATCGGCGAGGGCGCGGGCTCCAAGGTCGGCGGCAAGAACGCCAACCAGGCCATCGGCTATTACGCCGGCACCAATGTGCAGGGCGGCTGGAACCAGTCGTTCGGCCGCAGCGCCGGCCAGAACGTCACGGGCGACTACAACGATGCGTTTGGCTTCTGGGCCGGCACGGATACGGTGGGCAACAACAATGCCGCCTATGGCACCAACGCCGGGCGCAATGTCACCGGCAACGGCAATTCGGCCTTCGGCCAGGAAGCGGGCCGCAACGTCGTCGGTGACGGCAACCTGGCGCTGGGCCAGAACGCGGGGCAGAACGTGGAGGGCGAGGGCAATCTGGCGCAGGGCAAGAACGCCGGGCAGAACGTGACCGGCGCCAACAACACGGCTGCCGGCGCCTACGCGGGCTATGGCGTGCAGGGCGACGGCAATACGGCTGGCGGGCTGGCTGCGGGGCGCGACGTCGTCGGCAATAACAACATGGCGCAGGGCACGGCCGCGGGGTCGGGCGTGCGGGGCAACGACAACGTGTCGATAGGCTCGAACGCCGGACGCGGTTCCGTTGCCGACCGCAGCGTGTCGGTGGGAGCGGATTCGTCCGCGGCCACGCAGAGCGTCGCGGTCGGCGCAGGCGCGGTGGCCAGCGCGGGCAACAGCGTGGCGCTGGGGGCGGGGTCCTCGGCGGCGCGCGGCGCGCAGGAGAACTACGAAGCCTACGGCATGGCGCAGCCCCAAAGCTCCACGGGCGAGGTGAACGTGGGCGGACGCCAGATGACGGGCGTGGCTGCAGGCAGCGAGGACACCGATGCCGTCAACGTGGGCCAGCTGCGCGCCGCCAGCAGCGCAAGCGAGGCGCGCGTGGGCGCCGTCGAGCATTCCCTGCAGAACCTGCGCAGCGATCTGGAGTCCCAGGAGCGCATGCTGAGCGCGGGGGTGGCTGCGGCCATGGCGACGGCTTCCTTGCCGCAGGCCTACCTGCCTGGCCGCAACATGCTGTCCATGGCGGGCGGCACCTGGAACGGCGAATCGGGTTACGCCCTGGGGCTGTCGCGCGTGTCCAGCGGCGGGCGCTGGGTCTACAAGGTGTCGGCCAACGGCACGTCCCGCGGCGACTTCGGCGGCGCCGCGGGGGTCGGATACCAGTGGTGAGGCCGGGCCTGCGATAATGCCGCAAGCGCGGCGGCCGGCGATGGAACGCGGGCCGCCGCCAGCACAGGCATACCCGGATCGGCCCCATGGAAAAGCGTTTGATGCCATCGATGATGGCGCTGCAATGTTTCGAGGCGGTGGCGCGGCACATGAGCTTCACGCGCGCCGCCGAGGAACTGCACATGACCCAGAGCGCGATCAGCAAACAGATCGCGCAGCTGGAGGCGCTGCTGCGCAACCCGCTGTTCCTGCGGGTGCGGCGGCGCCTGCAACTGACGCCTGCGGGAGCCTTGTACCAGTCCGAGGTCAGGGCCATCCTGAACCAGGTGGACATGTCCTCGCGCTACATCCTGACCTACGGCAGCGAGACTCAGGTGCTGACCATCGGCACCCAGCCCACCTTCGGCGCGCGCTGGCTGATCCCGCGCCTGCAGGGCTTCATGGCCGCCCATCCCGACATCCAGGTCAAGGTGCGCAGCGAAACGCGGCCCTTCGACCTGATGCAGGCCAAGATCGACATCTCCTTCTTCTTCGGCCATGGCACCTTGCCGGGCGCCCAGTGCCGGGAATTGTTCGAGGCCGAGGTCGTGCCGGTGTGCGCGCCCGGCTTTCTTCCGGGTGACAGGGTCGACAGCCTGGAGGCGCTGAGCGCGCAGGCGCTGATCCAGTGCGCCTCGCGTCCGGAGGCCTGGCACGACTACTTCTCGCGCCAGCAATTCCAGTCCGACCGCAGCTACCACGGTCCCCGCTTCGATACCTTCTACATGTGCGTGCGCGCTGCGGAGGGCGGTTGCGGCGTGGCGTTGACGCCGCGCCTGCTGGCCGAAGAAGAGCTGCAGGCCGGCAAGCTGGTGATTCCCTGGGACTACGTGCAGCCCAGCGACGGCGCGTACTTCGTCGCCTATTCCGAGCACTCGGCCGAAGTGCCCAAGATCAAGCAGTTCGTCGCCTGGGTTGAGGAAGAGGCCGCGCGCAAGCGCGAGCGCGACGCCCAGCGGGCGCGGTCCATGAAAAAACGGACTGATTAAGCCGATTTTTTTCATTTGATCGCACGCGCGGCGCATGATTTCATGCGGGCCATCCTTGTTTACCGATGTGCCGAGCCCGCCATGAGTCAGAATTTCGTCAATCCGGACCAGATCCGCGCCTGGTTCTCCCGCGCCATGTCCGACATGTACAAGTCGGAAGTGCCGCTGTACGACACGCTGCTGGACCTGGTCGCCCAGGTCAACGCCAAGACGCTGGCCGAACAGCCCGAGTTGGCCGCCCAACTGGCCCGCACGGGCGAGATCGAGCGCCTGGACATCGAGCGCCACGGCGCGATCCGCGTCGGCACCGCGCAGGAACTGGCCAACATGCGGCGCGTGTTCGCCGTGATGGGCATGCAGCCGGTGGGCTACTACGATCTGTCGCCGGCCGGCGTACCGGTGCATTCCACCGCCTTCCGTGCCACCCACGAAGCCTCGCTGCAGGCCAGCCCCTTCCGCGTCTTCACCTCGCTGCTGCGGCTGGAACTGATCGCCGACGAGGCCCTGCGCGAGAAGGCCGCGCGCGTCCTGGCCGCGCGCCAGATATTCACCGCGCGTACGCTGGAACTCGCGGCCCGCTTTGAGGCGCAGGGCGGACTGGTTGAAGCCGAGGCCCGCGAATTCGTGGCCGAAGCCCTGCACACTTTCCGCTGGCACAGCGAGGCCACCGTCAGCCTGGACGACTACGAGGAACTGCACGGCCAGCACCGCCTGATCGCCGACGTGGTGGCCTTCAAGGGCCCGCACATCAATCACCTGACTCCGCGCACGCTGGACATCGACGAGGCCCAGGCCGAGATGCCGCGCCGCGGCGTGTCAGCGAAGGCCGTGATCGAAGGCCCGCCGCCGCGCAAATGTCCGATCCTGCTGCGCCAGACCAGCTTCAAGGCGCTGGAGGAAGCGGTCCTGTTCGCCGGCGCCGACGGCCAGTCCGCGGCCGGCAGCCACACGGCGCGCTTCGGCGAGATCGAGCAGCGCGGCGTCGCGCTGACCCGCAAGGGCCGCGCGCTCTACGACCAATTGCTGGACCTGGCCCGCAGCCGCATCAGCGGCGCGCCCAACGAAGGCAATGCCGCGGCCTATATGCAGAACCTGCAGGACTGTTTCGCCGCCTTCCCGGATGACTATGACGCGCTGCATGCGCAGGGGCTGGCCTATTTCCGCTATTTCCTGACCGGCAAGGACGGCGCGGATGCGCAAGCCAGCCTGCAGGACCTGATCGCCCAGGGCTACATCCGCTTCGAGCCGCTGGTGTACGAGGACTTCCTGCCCGTCAGCGCGGCCGGCATCTTCCAGTCGAACCTGGGCGACAAGGCCCAGGCCGAATACGCGCAGAACGCCAGCCAGGCGGCTTTCGAGCAGGCCCTGGGCGCCCAGGTGCAGGACGAGCTGGCGCTCTACCAGGACACGCAGGACCGTTCGCTGGCCGCCTGCATGCAGGCGCTGCGCGCACAGGCCGGCTCGCCGGTGGCCGCATGAGCCGTCTGGATCGTTGCCTGTCCGTGCGCGACTTCGAACGCGAGGCGCGGCGCATCATGCCGCGCTGCGTCGAAGGCTACGTCTGCGGCGGCACCGAGGACGGCGCCTCGCTGGCCGAGAGCGTGCGCGCATTGAGCGACGTGGGTTTCCGGCCGCGCGGCCTGCGCGTGGTGGACCAGCGCAGCAGCCAGGTCGAACTCTACGGCCAGCGCTACGCCATGCCGGTGGGCTTCGCGCCTACCGGGTTCTCCGCCATCGTCATGCATGAGTGCGACCTGGCGCTGGCGCAGGCCGCCCAGCAGGCCGAGATTCCCTTCATCATCAGCGGCGCTTCCAGCGTGCCGCTGGAACGCTTGCAGGAGGCCACGGGCAAGCGCTGCTGGTACCAGGCCTATCTGCCGGGCAATACCGAGCGCATCGGCAAGCTGATGGCGCGGCTGCGCCAGGCCGAGATCCCGGTGCTGGTCGTGACCATCGACACCTGCGTCGGCGCCAACCGCGAGAACCTGCAGAAGCTCTCGTTCACCGTGCCCTTCAAGCTCAGCCCCAGCGTGATGCTGGACGGCATGCGCCACCCGCGCTGGAGCTTCAACGTCTTCCTGCGCACGCTGCTGGGCAGCGGCATCCCCAGGTTCTCGAACCTGTACGAAGAGATCGGCCCGCCCATCACCCAGGACCCGCCCAACGGCTTTCGCGGCGAACGCGACAAGCTGTCGTGGGAACACATCCGCTGGATCCGCGAGAACTGGCCGGGCAAGCTGGTGCTCAAGGGCGTGATGCATCCCGATGATGCGCGCCTGGCCTGCGCGGCGGGCGCCGACGGCGTGATCGTGTCGAACCACGGCGGACGCCAGCTGGATGGCTGCATCTCGCCCTTGCAGGCGTTGCCCGACGTGGTGGCCGCGGTGCCGCCCGGCTTCCCGGTCATGGTGGATGGCGGTTTTCGCCGCGGCTCCGACGTGCTCAAGGCCGTGGCCCTGGGCGCGCGCATGGTCTTCACCGGCCGGCCCCAATTGTTCGGCGCGGCCGTGGCCGGCAGCGCCGGCATCCGCAAAGTGGCGGACATATTCCGCAGCGAGATCTCGACCAACATGGCGCTGCTCGGCTGCGCGACGCTGGCCGATCTCACGCCGGACCTGATCGCGCCCTTGCGGCCGGCAGGCGCCGTCTGACGCGGGCGGCTGTGCCGCTCCGGGCAGCAGCGCCCGCACAACAACAAAAAACGGCGCGCATCCCCATGCGCGCCCATCCGTTTTCGACAGGAGGAAACATGAAGAAGATCTATACCAAACTGGCCGGCGTGGCGGCAGTGCTGGCGTGCATCGCCAGCGGACCGGCGCAGGCCCAGGCCGGCGCCTATCCGACCAAGCCGGTGCGGCTGGTCGTGGGCTACGCCCCGGGCGGCACCACCGACATCAGCGCGCGCATGATCGCCGACGTGCTGGGCAAGGAGTTCGGCCAGACCTTCGTGGTGGAGAACAAGCCCGGCGCCAACAGCAACATCGGCGCCGAGTCCGTCGCCCGCTCGGCGCCCGACGGCTACACGCTGTTCGTCGGATCGATTTCCACCGCGATCAACCAGTCGCTCTATTCCAAGATGTCCTATGACGCGCTCAAGGACCTGGACGCCGTCGCCCTGCTAAACGTGGTGCCCAACATCCTGGCCGTCAACGCCAGCGTGCCCGTCAAGTCGGTGCAGGAATACATCGCCTACGCCAAGAAGAACCCCGGCAAGCTCACCTGCGCTTCGCCCGGCAACGGCTCGTCCGCCCACCTGGGCTGCGAACTCTTCAAGATGAAGACCGGCGTCGATATCCTGCACGTTCCGTACCGCGGCAGCGGCCCGGCCGTGGCCGACCTGCTGGGCGGCCAGGTGGACTCCATCTTCGACAACCTGCCGCCGCTGCTGCCGCATGTGCGCGCCGGCAAGCTGACGGGTCTTGCCGTCACCACCGCCAGCCGCGTGCCGTTCGCCCCGGAAATCCCCACCATCGCCGAATCCGGCGTGGAGGGCTTCGACGTGGCGGCCTGGTTCGGCGTGTACGCGCCGGCCGGCACCCCGCCCGAAATCGTCCAGAAGATCAACGCCGCCATCAACAAGGCCCTGACCTCCGACGCCGCGCTGGCCGCCAGCTATCAGACCAATGGCTTCCTGATGCCCCCGCCGCCCAACACGCCGCAAGCATTCAAGGCCTTCATGGAAAGCGAAACCCGCAAGTGGGGCGAAGTCGTCAAGGCGACCAACCTGCAGATCAACTGATAGGCGGGGAGAGGGGGCGTCCGCGGCTCCTCTGGATAATCCTTGGGGGGACGGATTGGTGGCATGCCAGCGACAAAGCGGCACGGAACCACCCGTTTCCCAATTTGCGTGATAGAATGTTCGACTTTCCAGGAAAGCACGCTTTTCTGGCTGAAGTTAGCCGACGTGGTGAAATTGGTAGACACGCTATCTTGAGGGGGTAGTGGCGAAAGCTGTGCGAGTTCGAGTCTCGCCGTCGGCACCAAGAATTTGTTCCAGGGGTCGCCCCTGGAAAACGCAAAAGACCCGCATTCCTTTGACCAGGATGCGGGTTTTTTCATTTCGCGGTGTTCCCAGCGCCGCGGCAACTATCGGGAACGCATGGCCAGCCAGCTGCGGCAGTCTACCCGCACTCAAAGGCGCTGCCATATGCCGCGAGCAGAGTCTTGCACCGTCAGACCGGCAATGTTTCGAAGCAATTGCCCGTGAATCCCTGATTCCAAGAGCCTGCTATAAAGTCGGCTACAGCTTTTCTGCAGGACCAGGAAATGTCCATTCAAACGTTGAGCCGCTGTGGTGTGGCGATTTTCGCGGCTGCGCTGATGGCCGGTTGCTCGTCCAGCGGTTCCAAGACTTCGGATCAGGCTGCCGCCAAGTCGTATTCCTCCTCTGCCCGCGCCGGCGGCGAGTGCGCGAGCCGCAGCAAGTGCATCTACAAGGGTGCCTACGAATCAGGGGAACGGAACTACGCCGAAGCGGAAGCCAAGCGCCTGAACATGGCCGAGCTGGAGCGCCTGCGTCGCGCTTTCGGCAATTGAACCCGGCTGGAAACCGGCGCGCGCCCACGCCGGAAGAAATCATGCGGCACTACGACTCGGATCCGGACGAGGATCCCTGGGTCCGTGGCAAGCCGGCGCCGGAATTGGTCGCGGTCGTACCCTATGACCCTGATTGGCCGGTCCGTTATGGCCAGCTTGCGACGCAGGTGCGCGAGGCCTTGGGACCGGCGGCGCTTGCGGTCGAGCATATGGGATCGACGGCGGTTCCGGGCCTGCCGGCCAAGCCGGTGATAGATATAGACCTGACAGTGGCCGACCCCGTCCAGGAGGACTCTTATGTCCCCGCGCTGGAGGCGGCCGGTTACGCGCTGGTCTTGCGGGAGCCGTCCTGGCATCAGCACCGTCTTTTGCAGCTGGCCGCGCCGCGCGTGAACCTGCATGTGTTCGGCCCGGACTGCCCCGAGAACGTCCGCCACCGGATGTTCCGCGACTGGCTGCGCCAGCACGACGCCGATCGCGATCTGTATGCCCAGGCCAAGCGCGAGGCGGCGGTCGGCGCGATGCAGGTCATGGACTACAACAAGCGCAAGGAAGCCGTCCTGCGCCAGATCTACCAGCGCATGTTCCGCGCCGCCGGCTTCATCTGAGGCGCGCCGGCGCGGACTTTCTCCATTCGCCTCAGTAGTGGCTTTTGAGCGGCACGGCCGGGTCGGCCAGCACGTCGCGGGGCGGGTTCAGACCCAGCTCCAACAGCTTGCGCGCCGCCAGGTGGTCCATTGGGGCGTTGATCGATTCGACGCAGACCAGATGGCCGTCGGCAAAGTGCAGGATCGAGAAGCTGCCGGGCTTGGCGCCCGGGCGCAGTACGCGCTCGGTGTCCGGCGGCGCCAGGCCGGCGATCTGCAGG
This sequence comes from Achromobacter aegrifaciens, assembly GCF_902859735.1. GTDB lineage: Bacteria > Pseudomonadota > Gammaproteobacteria > Burkholderiales > Burkholderiaceae_B > Achromobacter > Achromobacter aegrifaciens. Next base: position 331,932 of record NZ_CADIJY010000003.1, read on the forward strand.
CGCAAGGCGCCCTGGTCGGACCAGAACCAGGGCAGGGCGTGATACGGGGTCTTGGTGCCGAGCAGCACGCCGGCCAGGGTGCGGGCCTGGTCGTTGGCGTTCTGCACCGACTCCAGGCGCAGGGTCTTGCCCCAGCGCGCATACGGAAACGAGGTGCAGTCGCCGATGGCGTAGATGCCGGGCGCCGAGGTTTGCATCAGCCCGTCCACCACGATGCCGTTCAGGCAGTCCAGGCCCGCGGCCTGCGCCAGCGTGATCTCGGGCACGGCGCCGATGCCGGCGACCAGCAGGTCCACCGGATGCTCCACGTCGTTGACGACTACGCTGCGCACGCGGCCGTTCTCGGTCCGGATGTGTTGCAGGTCGGAGGACAGGCGCAGGTCGACGCCGGACTCGTGCAGCACGCGGGCGACGTGGTCCGAGGCTTCGGGCGACACGGAACGCGCCAGCAGGCGCGGCGCGGATTCGAAGACGGTGACCGGGCGTCCCAGGGCGCCGGCCGTGGCCGCGATTTCCAGGCCGATGAAACCGCCGCCCACGACCGTGACCGAAGGCGCGTCGGCGATCGCGGCGCGCAGGCGCGCGGCATCGTCGGCGTTGCGCAGGTAGATCAGGTTCTGGAGCTCATCAGGGACGTCCGGCAGGCGCCGCGCGCGCGTGCCGGTGGCCAGCACCAGCGCGTCATAGTCCAGCTGTTTGCCCGAAGCCAGCGTCAAGCGGCGCGCGTCGCGGTCTATGCCGACCGCGGGATCGGCCAGCAGCACCTGCACGCCGGCGTCGGCGTAGACCGCCTCGGCGCGCAGCAGCTGGATCGGGGCTTCCGGATCCTTGATGTAGGTCTTGGAGAGCGGCGGGCGGTGGTAGGGCAGCGAGGCCTCTTCGCACACCAGCGTCAGGCTGCCGGGAAAGCCGCCTTCTATCAGGCTGGCGCACAATTGCGCCGCCGCGTGGCCGCCGCCGACGATTACCACCTTCTGCATGCATGACTCCTGTTCTGCCTGGCCCGGTCTCGGGCCGAATCGGCAATGCTACCGCAGGTGGCAGCTGGAGGAAGTGCATGAAAGTGGGCACTGCGCGTCCGAACGAGATCGGGTCGCAGCGATTGGGGGCGGGTTCAGGCGCCCGGCAGCATGTAGCGGGCGGAAACGGCCAGGATGCGCTGCGCGGATTCTCGCAGCCTGCGCGCTTCGCGGTGGGCGTGGAGGGAAACCACGGCGTCGTAGCGGCGCGCGCTGAGCGGGCCGGCCAGTAGCACCGGGCGGCGGGTAAGTATCGGGGATATCAAGCGTTGCATGTGGAGCATTCCTGCGGGCGTCAGGCCCTGTCGATGCCAGGTATCGTAAGGCGGCCAGGGGCGGCGGCCAACGAAATACCTTTTATATGAATATCCGGCGCGCGCCCGGGATCGGGGGCTGGCGGATATCCGGACGCCAGTATCGCCCGCGAGTATGACAGCCATATGCCAGTGCTGCGCGCGGCCGCCCGGCAGGGAACGGGCAGGCCGGCGCACAGGCGTTCCGGGCGGCCGCGCCCTTAACGCGGCCGCCGCCTCAGGGCGCCTTCAACCGCGACGGCACCTCGCCCACGTCGCTGCAGACCGCCAGCACTTCGGCGGGCTTCTTGCTCATGGACAGGTACACGTGGCCGATGCTGCTGTCGAAGTAGGCGGTCTCCAGCTTGCCCAGCACGACGCTGTCGCCGTTTTCGAACTGGATGCGGACCTTGCCCGACAGCACCAGCGCGAATTCCTGGCCCGGGTGCCGGATGTAGTCCTCGAACTCCACCACCTTGCGCGAGTCGATGAGCGCCAGCATGGGCGTCATCTTCTTGCCGGGGTATTCGCCCATGAGCAGGCGGTAGTGGTAGTTCTCGGTGACGTAGTCGCGGGCGTCGCTGAGCTTGTTCTTGACGAAGGTGGGGGCGACGGCGGCCTGCGAGGCGTCCGGCAGCATGAACATGCGGGTCATGTCTATGCCGAGCGCGCCGGCCAGCGCGGCGAACTTCTCGTAGCTGAGGGCAATCTGCCCCAGCTCCGCCTTGGACAGCGTCGAGACCGCGATGCCGCTGGCGCGGGACAGCGCCTGCAGGGTCATCTTGCGCGCCTTGCGCTCGGCCCGCAGGCGAGCGCCCATTTCTTCCTTGCCGACGATCTCGGGCGGGGATGTAGTGCCGGGTAGGGCCATGTAGCGATCTGGCAGGTGGGAGGTGGTTGGGGCAGGGCCCGCAAGCCCCGCTGCGTATGCCGGATTGTAAGGGCTGGCCGGGATCAGGCTCCCGCCCGGTTGAGGACGCGGCCGGCGTGCTGGCCGGTGAAGGCCTGGCCTTCCCAGACGGGAGCGCCGTTGACGTACACCGAGTGGATGCCCGCGGCGCGCTCGGTGGGACGATCGAAGGTGGCCGAGTCGGCCACGGTGGCGGGGTCGAAGACCACCAGGTCGGCGTAGTAGCCGGGCTGCACCTGGCCGCGTTCGGCCAGGCCGAACTTGGCGGCGGTCAGGCCGGTCATCTTCCAGACCGCGGTTTCCAGCGGGAACAGGCCCAGGTCGCGTGAGTAATGGCCCAGCACGCGTGGGAAGGTGCCCCACAGTCGCGGGTGCGGACGCTCGTCGTGGGGCAGGCCGTCGGAGCCGATCATGGTGGGGCCGAACGCCAGGATGCGCTGCACGTCGGGCTCGTCCATCATGAAGTAGATGGCGCCCGCGGGCTGCAGCTCCGGCACCACGTCGTACTTGGACTTGCCGCGCTCGGCGGCGATTTCCTCCAGGTCGCGCCCGCTCAGTTCGGGAAAGGGCTTGCACCAGGTGATGAGCGTGCGGCCAGCCAGCAGCACGCGGTCCTGCTTGAGCATGGTGGAGCCGGCCACGTAGGGATAGGCGTCCAGCGACACGTCCTGGCTGGCCATGGCGGCCTCGATCAGCGCCAGCGTTTCCTTGGAGCGGCCGAAGTTGGGCTTGCCCATGACCTTGTGGTGCGAGATCACCACCGGCACGTCCAGTTCGCGGCCGATGCGGAAGGTCTCTTCCAGCGCCGCCACGATATGTTCGCCTTCGTCGCGCATGTGGGTGGCGTAGACGCCGCCATGCGTGCCCAGCGGGCGGCACACCTCGATGATTTCCTCGGTGCTGGCATGGGCCGCGGGCGGATAGAACGCGCCGGTGGAAATGCCGATGGCGCCGCTGGCGAGCGCGTCGTCGGCCAGCGCCTGCATGGCCTGGATTTCCGCCGCCGTGGCTTCGCGCTTCAGATCGGGCATGACGGCGGCGCGCAGGGTGGAATGGCCTACCATGCAGGCGGCGTTGACCGCGGGCGGCGCGGCGCGCAGGGCCTCCAGGTAGTCGGAGAAGCGCTCGAAGCGGAACGAGCCGCCTTCGTCCAGCAGGTCCAGCGGCGCGGGCGGGTTGGCGTGCGCCAACGGCGCCAGGCTGATGCCGCAGTTGCCGGTGACCACGGTGGTGACGCCCTGCGAGATCTTGGGCGTCATGTCGCGGTGCTTGAGCAGATAGTTGTCGTCGTGCGTGTGCGAGTCGATGAAACCCGGCGACACCACTTTGCCGGCCACGTCGATGCGCCGCCGGGCACTGCTGGCGCTCAGGTCGCCGACGGCGGCGATGCGGTCGCCGCGCACGCCGACATCGGCCAGCCGGCCCGGCGAGTTGGTGCCGTCGATGACGGTGCCGCCGGCAAGGATGTAGTCGAACGGGGTGGCGTCGGTCTGGGACATGCGTATCTCCGGCTAAACGGGGGTGGCGAAGTGGCAGGCGACCTGCTGTTCGGGGGCGATCTGGCGCGGCTGCGGCGCTTCCTCGGCGCAACGCGGCTGCGCCATCGGGCAACGGGTGCGGAAGGCGCAGCCCGAGGGCGGCGACAGCGGGCTGGGAATCTCGCCCTTGAGCACTTCCACGGGCTTGCGCTCGCCCTGTCGGGCCGAAGGGACGGCGGCCAGCAGGGCGCGGGTATAGGGATGGGCGGGCCGTTCGAAGATGGCCTCGCGGGTGCCGGTCTCGACGATCTTGCCCAGGTACATCACGGCGACGCGATGGCTGATGTGGCGCACCACGCTCAGGTCGTGCGAAATGAAGACATAGGTCAGCCCCAGGTCGCGCTGTAGGTCCATCAACAGGTTGATGACCTGCGCCTGCACCGACACGTCCAGCGCCGACACCGGTTCATCGCAAACGATCAGGCCCGGGTCCAGCGCCAGCGCGCGGGCGATCACGATGCGCTGGCGCTGGCCGCCGGAGAACTCGTGGGGATAGCGGTCGGCGGCGTCCGGGCGCAGGCTGACGCGGGCCAGCAACTGCGCGACTCGGTCGCGGATGGCCGCGCGGCTGTGGCCGAAGGCGCGCAGCGGCTCGCCGATGATGTCGCGCACCCGCATGCGCGGGTTCATCGACGAGAACGGATCCTGGAAGATGAACTGCATGCGCTGGCGCATGGCGCGCAGCTCGCGGCTGTTCATGGCGGCCAGGTCGCGGCCTTCCAGCAGGATGCGACCTTCGGTGGGATCGGTCAGGCGGATCAGGCATTTGCCGGTGGTCGATTTGCCGCAGCCGGATTCGCCCACGAGGCTCAGCGTCTGGCCGCGCGGCACCGACAGGGAAACGCCGTCGACCGCGCGCAGCACCTTGGCGCCGCTGCCGCTGTCCACGGGGTAGTGTTTCTTCAGGCCGACGACTTCCAGCATGGGCGGGGCGTCGGCGGCGGGCGCGGACACGGCGCTCGCAAGGGGGATGTCGTGCAGATTCATGGCGGGCCTCAGGCGGTCAGGGCGGCGGGGGCGGGTTCGGCCGCGCGGGCCCAGCACCAGACGCGGTGGCGGCTGCCGGCATCGGCGGCCGGAGGCGCCTGCTCGGAACAGCGCGGTTGCGCCTCCGGGCAGCGCGCCGCGAAGGCGCAGCCGCGCGACTCGGGCGTCATCACTGGCACGATGCCGGGCAGCTCGGCCAGCCGCGCCGTATGGTCCTGGCCGTCGGCGAAATCAGGCAACGAGCGGATCAGCGCCTGGGTATAGGGGTGCTGGGCGCGATCCAGGATGTCGTCGACGCTGCCTTCCTCGACCTTGCGCCCGGCGTACATCACGATGACGCGCTGGCACATCTGCGCGACCACGCCCAGGTCATGGGTGATCAGCACGATGGAGGTGCCCAGCCGCTGCTGGATTTCCCGCAGCAGGTGCAGGATCTGCGCCTGGATGGTGACGTCCAGCGCGGTGGTGGGCTCGTCGGCGATCAGGACCTTGGGCTGGCAGGCCAGCGCCATGGCGATCATGGCGCGTTGGCGCATGCCGCCCGACAGCTGGTAGGGATACTCGCGCACCCGGCGCGCCGGGTCGGAGATCTGCACCAGCTCCAGCAGCGATTCGGCCTGTGCCATGGCCTCGCGCCGCGACAGGCCCTGGTGCAGCATGAGCGATTCGCTGATCTGCCGGCCCACCGTGAACACCGGGTTCAGCGAGGTCATGGGTTCCTGGAAGATCATCGAGATCTGGTTGCCGCGGATCGCGCGCATGGCCTTTTCTGGCAGCGCCAGCAGATCCTGGCCGTCGAACTCGATGCTGCCGCCGGCCACTCGCCCGGGGGCGCGCAACAGGCGCATGATGGACAGGGACGTGACGCTCTTGCCGCAGCCGGATTCGCCGACCAGGCCCAGGGTTTCACCGGGCATCAGGTCGAAGGACAGGCGGTCCACGGCAAGCACTGTGGTTTCATCGCCATCGAAACAGGTGGTGAGGTCGTGCACGCGCAAGACGGGTTGGGTTTGCATGGGCGCTCCTACAGCTTTTTCGCCAGACGGGGATCGAGCATGTCGCGCAGCCCGTCGCCCACCAGATTGACGGCCAGGACGGCCACGCCCAGGAACAAGCCCGGATACAGGATGATGTGGAAAGCCACGGCCACGAAGTTGCGGCCTTCGGCCATTATGTTGCCCCAGCTGGGGATCTGCGGCGGTATGCCCACGCCCAGGAAGCTCAGTACGGCCTCGGTCAGGATGGCGGACGCCGCGATGAAGGTGGCCTGCACCATCAGCGGGGCGAACAGGTTGGGCAGGATGTGGCGCAGCAGGATCGCGGGCACGCGCGTGCCGGACGAAATGGCGGCCTCGATATAGGGCTGCTCGCGTATCGTCAGCACCAGCGCCCGCACCAGGCGCACCACGCGCGGCACCTCGGGGATGACGATGGCGATGATCACGGTGCCCAGGCCGCCCTTCAGCGTGGCCATCAGGGCGATGGCCAGCAGCACGCCCGGAATGGCCATCAGGCCGTCCATGATGCGCATGATGAAGGCGTCGATGCGCCGGAAGTAGCCCGCGGCCATGCCCAGGGCCACGCCGGCGACGGTGGAGACCACCGCCACCACGATGCCGACCACCAGCGAGACGCGGGCGCCCCAGACGGTGCGCGAATAGACGTCGCGGCCCAGCGCGTCGGTGCCGAAGAAGTGTTCGGACGATGGCGGCTTCATGCGCGCCAGCGGATTGATGTCCTGCGGATCGACGGTGGCCAGCCAGGGCGCGGCCAGCGCAATCGCGGCCAGCGCCAGCAGGATGGCGCCGCCGATGTAAAGCATGGGATGGCGGCGCAGCGAGCGCAGCACGCGGCGATGGCGCGGCCGGCGCGCGGGCAGGGACAGGGTAGTGGTCGTCATGCGTAGTCCCCGTTCAATAGCGGATGCGCGGATCGAAGAGCCGGTAGCTCAGGTCGACCAGCAGGTTGATCAGGACATAGATGCCGGAGGCCACCAGCAGCACGCCCTGGATCACGGGATAGTCGTGGCGCAGCACGGCGTCGATGGTCAGGCGGCCCAGGCCGGGAATCGCGAATACGGTTTCCGTGACCACGACGCCGCCGATCAGCAGGGCCACGCCCACGCCGATGGTGGTGACGATGGGATTGGCGGCGTTCTTCAGCGCATGCCAGACGATGGGGCCGGCCGCCAGGCCCTTGGCGCGGGCGGTGCGGATGTAGTCTTCGGACAGGGCTTCCAGCATGGTGGCGCGCGTCATGCGCGTGAGCAGCGCCATGTAGACCAGACCCAGCGACAGGCAGGGCAGCACCAGATGGCGCAGGTAGGGCACCACGCCGTCGGCCAGGGGCTTGTAGCCCTGCACCGGCAGCCAGCCCAGCTTGATCGAAAAGCCGTAGACCAGGCTGTAGCCGATCAGGAACACCGGCACCGAGAATGCGCAGACCGCGCCTATCATGACCAGCCGGTCGAGCCAGCGTCCCGCGTGCCAGGCCGCCAGCACGCCCAGCGGAATCGCCGCGATCACCGCGAACAGCATGGTGAAAATGGCGATGGACAGCGTCGGCCCCATGCGCTGGCCGATCAGCTGCGAGACCGGCATCTGTGTCGACATCGACGTGCCCAGATCACCAGTGGCGATGTGGCTGACCCAGATGCCGAACTGCTGCAGCAATGGTTTGTCCAGCCCCAGGTTCTGGCGGATCTTCTCCACGTCGTCGGCGGTGGCGTTGTCGCCCGCGATCACCGCCGCGGGATCGCCCGGCGACAGGTGGATCAGCAGGAACACCACGACCGCGACCACGGCCATGACAGGAATGACGGCCGCGATGCGGCGCAGTATGTATTTCACGCTGGTTTTCCCCCGGCTTGTGGCCGGGCGCTCATGGCGCCCGGCGCCCGCCTTACGGCTTCTCGATGTTCCACATCACCGGGATGCCGGTCTTCAGCAGCTCGGTGTGCTGCAAGCCGCGGAACGCGGACACGGGCTTGAATTCCCCCCACATGACATACGGCACGCTCTGGTAGGCGCGCGCCTGCATCTGCGCGGCGATGTCCTTGCGCTTGGCCGGGTCCGTTTCGCGGATCCAGCTGGTGCGCAGCGCGTCGAGTTCCTTGTCGCAGGGCCAGCCCGGCAGGCTGTTGCCGCAAGCGGCGGACATCCAGGGATTGGTCACCGGCGTGCTGGCGTCGTAATAGCCGCCCCAGGTCAGGAAGACGTTCCAGCCGCCTTGCGCGGGCGGATCCTTCTTCAGGCGGCGTCCGGCCAGGGAGGCCCAGTCCATGGATTGCAGGTCGACGTTGATGCCGGCCTTCTTCATGTTCTGCGTCAGCACCATGACGGCGGGCGCGCTGAGGTGGTCCGTGGGGTACAGCACCACGACTTTCTCGCCCTTGTAGCCGGCTTCCTGCAGCAGTTGCTTGGCGCGCGCCGGGTCGGTCTTGGCGTACGGCGCCGCGCCCGCGTCGCTGGCCAGCGGCGAGCCGCAGACAAAGAGGCTGGGGCAATAGTCCACGCGGTATTTCTCCGGGTAGCCCATGGCCGACAGCATTTCCTTCTGGTTCACCAGGTGGTAGAGCGCCTGGCGGGCAAGCTGGTTGTCGAAGGGCGGATGCAGCGAATTGAGGATGACCATGCCCTGCGTCGCGACGGACGTGTTCAGGGTGATGTCCTTGTTGGTCTCCAGCACGGGCAGGAAGTCGGGCGTGGTCTGTTCGATCATGTCGACTTCGCCGTTCATCAGGGCGGCGGTGGCCGTGTTGCCGTCGGGAATGTAGACCCACTCGACGCGGTCCACCTTGACGTTCTTGCCGCCCGCCAGGCCGTCGGCAGGTTCCGTGCGCGGCACGTAGGCCGGGTTTTTCACGTACACGACCTTGTTGCCCGGCACCCATTCATCGCGCTTGAAGAGGAAGGGGCCCGAGCCGACCATTTCCGTGACCTGGGTGTTCGGGTCCGTCATGGCCAGGCGCTTGGGCATGATGAAGGGCGGCATGCCGGAAGGCTTGGACAGGGCGTCCAGCACCAGGCCGAAAGGCTCCTTCAGCGTCAGCGTGAAGCTGTTGTCGCCGGTCACCGCGAGTTCGGCGCCCGCGGCCATCATGGCCTGGCCCAGCGTGTCCTTCTTGGCCCAACGCTGGATCGACGCCACGCAGTCCTCGGCCTTGACGGGCGTGCCGTCATTGAACTTCAGGCCTGGGCGCAAGGTGAAGCTCCAGCTCTTGCCGTCCTCGGATACGGTCCAGCTGTCCACCATCTGCGGCTTGACCTGGCCCTTGCTGTCCTGCGAGAACAGGGTGTCGAACACCATGTAGCCGTGGTTGCGCGTGATGTAGGCCGTGTTGAACAGCGGGTCCAGCGTCTTGAGGTCCGCGTGCGGCACCAGGCGCAGGGTCTTGGTCTGCGCCAGCGCGCCGGTGGCGGCCCCCATGGCCAGCAGGGCGGCTGCGCCCAGCAAACTGAAACGTCTGATCATTGTTATCCCCTTCGTTATTCCCATGCCCTGGTCGGGCGGCGATCGTTGAGCCTCAGGCCTTGAACGGCCACTTCGGCAATTTGCGCTTGGTGTAAGGCAGCGCGTTGTAGTCGGTGGTGATGGCGCCCGGCGTTTCCACGTAGATGACGTGGCGGCCGACCTGCGAATACGAGGCGTAGAAATGCTGCGACGATTTCACGATGATGAGCTTCATGGCCTGCAGGTCCACGCCGAACTGCGTGAACAGGTCGGTGCCCATGGCCTGGGTGCGGTTGGTGGTCAGGGCGATGGTCACGCCCTGGCTGCGCACGATGGCCACGTCGCCCAGCAGGGCGGGCGTGCCGGCCAGCCCGGTCATGATGGCGTCGCGCTTGAGCGCCACGATTTCGCAGTCCAGGTCCAGCGGCTGTCCCGATACCGGCGCGACCTTGCCGCCGATGCGCAGCTGGATGCGCGCGCCTTCGCCAGCTTCGAAACAGAGCTGCACCGCCACCGGATCCCAGAAGGGGCCGGTCGCGACGTCGGTGATGCCGCGCGCCAGCACGCGTTCCAGGATGAAGGTGGCGTCGCTGGGGGCGCCGCCGCCCGCGTTGTCGGCGGAATCGGCCAGCACCACCGGGAAGTCGTTCAACGCCAGGGCCTGGTCCAGCGCTTCGTCGGCGCCGGGGTAGGGCGGCGCCAACTGGTCGCGAAAGCCGATGATCTCTTCGCCCAGCGCGCGCGCCAGGGCGTTGGCCTGGGCCTGGTCGCCGTCGGTATAGACCAGCACCTTGGAACCCATGTCGGGGGTGTCGCCCCACGGGAAGCCATGCGCGATCGACACCGACAGCACGCCTTCCTTGCCTTCCATCGCGAGCAGGCGGTCGACGAAGCTGCGCATGGGTTCGCGGCTGGTGTGCATGATGGAGATCATCTCGCAGTCGTACACGGCGCGCGTTGGCTTGATGCGGCCTTCGGCGCGCGCCACGCACAGGTCCACCAGGTCGTAGGCGCGTTCCAGGATGTCCGTGTGCGGATATTCCTTGAAGCACACCAGGAAGTCGGCGCTTTCCACCATGTCCGCCGTCATGTGGCAATGCGGGTCCAGTTCGGCGCCGATCACGGTGTCGGGGCCCACGATCTCGCGCGCGCGGCGCAGCAGGTCGCCTTCGCAGTCGTCGTAGCCGTCGGCCACCATGGCGCCGTGCAGGCCGAACAGGGCGATGTCGACGCGGCCCGCGCGCTTCAGGTCGCCCAGCAGTTCGTCGCGCAGGGTTTCGTAGGCGTGGCGGGTGGTGATGCCGGCCGGCGTTGCGCCGGCGGTCAGGCCTTCGATCAAGGTCCAGTCCTTGCCTTGCGCGCGCTGGCGCGCCGCCCACAGCGGCCCCGAGAACATCTGCATGCGGTCCGGATGCTGGCCTGCGGGGTAGTAGCCGCGCGCCCGATAGGCCGACAGCCCGGTCGGGATGGGAGAGAAGGTGTTCGTCTCGGTCGCCAGGGACCCGGAAAAGATTTTCATGCTGCCGCTCCGCGTAAGGATGTGCACATGGGGGCGCAGGCGTTGCCGCGAGCGCAAGGAAAAGACCGCACCGCCTGGCGCGAGGGCCGGGCAGTGTCAAACCATCGGACAGGCCCGCGGGGCGGGATCAGGCTTCGGACACGGGGCCCGGCGTGTAGCCGCCGTGCGCGACTGCCGCGCCCAGCCAAGCCTGCACCTCGATTTCCACGTCCACGCCCATGGCCAGCTTGGCCTCGACCGTCGAACGCGAAGGGAAGTCGGACGAGAAATGGCTGCGGTAGGCGTCGTTGAACTGCGCAAAGAGCTCCAGGTCCGACAGCCATACCGTCACGCGCACCACGTCCTTGAGGGTGGCGCCCGCCAGGGCCAGCGTTTCCTTGATGCGCTCGATGGCGGCATGGGTCTGGGCGGTGATGTCGCCGCGCACGACCTGGCCGTTGGCGTCCATCGGGATCTGGCCCGACAGGAACAGGAAGCCGCCGGCCTGGGTGGCGCGGGAGAACGGCAGGGGCAGGGGGCTGGGGTAGCGGGCAATGGTGGTCATGGTGGACTCTCGCAGGCAAGGGGGTGGGTTCAGCGCAATCGCGCAGGACGCACGGCTTCGGCATTCACGCCGTGCGCATGCAGATGGGCGGGCAGCGGCTGGCGCGTGAGCAGCGCGGCAGCCAGCTCAGAAGTCGCCGCGGCCGTCTGGATACCATAGCCGCCTTGGGCCGCCAGCCAGAAGAAGGCGGGCGCATCGGCATCCCAGCCGACCACGAAATCGCCGTCGCGCACGAAGGAACGCAGGCCGGCCCAGGTGTGCTTGGGGCGGCGGATGGTGAGCGAGGTCGCGCTTTCGATGCGGTAGATGCCGGTGGCCACGTCCAGTTCTTCCGGCACCACGTCATGCGCGGCGACCGGATCGGCGTTGGCCGGCGATCCCAGCAATTGGCCGGCATCGGGCTTGAAGTAATAGCTTTCGTCGACGCCGACCACGGCCGGCCAATGGGCAAAGTCCACGTCCTGCGGGCCGGAGAACGTGAAGGCGGTGCGGCGGCACGGCTGAAGGCCGACGGGCGAGGCCCCGCAGAGGGCCGCGGTATGGTCCGCCCAGGCGCCCGCGGCGTTGACCAGCGCTCGCGCACGCAGGCTGCGGCCATCGGCCAGCGTCAGCGTCCAGACGCCGTCCGCATGGGCGGCCGACACGACTTCGGCATTGTTGTGCAGTACTGCGCCCTGGCGCGACATGCCGCGCAGAAAGCCCTGATGCAGCGCGTGCACGTCGATGTCGCGCGCGTCCGGTTCTTCGATGGCGCCGCAGATCTGGTCGGCGCGCAGACAGGGCACGCGCTCGACGGCCGCTTCGGCGTCGATCAGCGCCACATTGGGCGATTGGCTGCGGAAGTCGTCATAGACCTGGCGCAGCAGGTCCCGCTGTTCGGGCGTGGCGATGTACAGCACGCCGCGCGGGCTGAGCAGCGGATGCTCGCTGAAGCCCTGCGGCGGATTTTCGTAGAAGGCGCGGCTGGCGCGCGTGAGCGCCTTGATCTGGTCCGTGCCGTAGGTTTCCATGAACATGGCCGCGGAACGGCCGGTGGAGTGGTAGCCCGGCTGGGCCTCGCGTTCCAACACGGCCACCGAGGCCGTGGCGCTCAGGCGGTAGGCCACGGAAGCGCCGGCGATGCCGGCGCCGATCACGGCGTAATCGAATAGGGGTTCTGCTGTCATTTTGTCGGAAGCGAGAATTCTCTTATTTGATAATTCTCGAATACGATAGTTTTTTGACGGCAGACAAGTAATAGGGGAAAGCCCCGATGGAGGAAACTCTGGTGCTCGGGAGGTCAGGTCAGGCGGGTGCCATTGGGAACCTGATCGTCCGGCACTGCCAGCACGATGCCGCCGGACTCGTCCGCGAAACCCAGCACCAGCACTTCGGATTTCATCGGCCCGATCTGGCGCGGCGGAAAGTTCACCACCGCCATGACGCGCTTGCCCGTCAGCTGTTCCAGCGTGTAGCGATCGGTGATCTGCGCCGAACTCTTGCGGATGCCCACGCCGGCGCCGAAATCTATCGTCAGCTTGTAGGCGGGTTTGCGCGCCTCGGGAAAGGCTTGCGCCGACTGGATGGTACCGATGCGGATGTCGACCTTGAGAAAGTCGTCAAAGCCGATATCGGCGGCGGCGGGGGTGTTCGGGTCTTGGGTGTAATGCACGTTGGGTCCTTGGATTGGGCTGTCCGTCACCTTGCGCAGAGCCGATTTGGTCGATAGGCGGAACAGTTTGTTCCGCGCAATGGGGTGTTTTTTGGCTTCCTGGACGTATTCGGGACAATTGCCGGTCGGTAGAATTCGCCATGCATTTTCCTCTATCTACTCGTCGGAAGGCCACAACGTCATGAGCAACGCTTATCTGGACGCCCTCAAGCAGCGTCGCACGCAGTACTCGCTGGGCCGCAACCTGTCGATCTCCAAGGAGGAACTGACCTCCCTGATCCAGGAAGCGATCAAGCACAGCCCCTCGTCGTTCAATTCGCAAAGTTCGCGCGCCGTGATCCTGTTCGGCGCCGAGAGCGAAAAGCTCTGGAACATCGCGATCGAAGAAGTGCGCAAGGTCGCGCCGGCCGAGAGCTTTGCCCAGACCGAAGCCAAGCTCAAGAGCTTCGCCGCGGGCGTGGGCACCGTGCTGTTCTTTGAAGACCAGGGCGTGGTGCAGGGCTTGCAGGAAAAATTCGCTCTGTACGCGGACAACTTCCCGGTCTGGTCCGAGCAGGCGGGCGGCATGGCCCAGTTGTCGGTCTGGAGCACCCTGGCCAGCGCGGGCGTGGGCGCCAGCCTGCAGCACTACAACCCGCTGATCGACGCCGCCGTCGCTCGCGAATGGAACGTTCCGGCGTATTGGAAGCTGCGCGCGCAGATGCCGTTCGGCTCCAACGAAAACGGCTTCGGCGAAAAGGCGTTCATGGACGACGCCGAGCGCTTCCGCGTGGCCGGCTGAGTTTTCGGGACGCCTTGCGCGTCCCGGTCCGAGCGCATCGGAAAGCCCGCAATTCCCAGGGAATCGCGGGCTTTTTTACGTCCGGCTCCTGGCGGACTTCAATCCGTCTTCCAGCCCCATTTCTTGAAGATCGCCCGGCCTTCGGGCGCAGTCAGGAAGTCGATAAAGGCCTGCGCCTGGGCATTGCCCTTGCCTTTCCTGGTCACGACGGCGCCCGCGTCGCGATAGATGCGGTAGGGCTCTTCCACCTCGACCATGCTGGCGAGCTCGGGGTTGGACACCTGCCAGATGTTCCAGATCAGCCAGGCGTCTATGGTCTTGTCCTCGGTCCATTGGGTGCGCGCCTGTGCGCTGTTGCCGGCCTCCGGCAGCACGAGGTTGGCGCGGAAGGCGCGCACGGTTTCGATGTCGCCAAGACGGCCGGCCACGTCTTCCCACAGTCCCGTCTGGCCCGCGCCGGACACGGCCATGACCTTGATGCCGGGCTTGAGCAGATCCTTGAAGCCCTTGATTGCCTTGGGATTGCCCGGACGCACCAGGATGGCCGAGGGCCTCAGGTACAGCGTGCGGGCCTCGCGCAGCTCGAACACGCCGGGCAGCGCCGAGGCGAAACCACTCATCATGTTTTCGGCGCCGCTGTAGATCACGTCGGCGTCCTGTTTGGCCTTGTCGGCCCAGGCCGGCGTGGGGCCCGCGGTGACGCTGACGTCAATGCCGTGCAGCTTGCCGAACGCAGTGGCCGCTTCCTTCATCGCGGGCGCGGGACCGCCGGGGCCGTACACGTTCAGGCCTGGAGCGGCCCAGGCGCTGCCGGCGGCGGTGCAAGCCAGGGCAACGCCGCAGGCAAACGATCTGATCGACTTCATATCAAGACTTCCATTTCTGCGCTGACCGACGCCGGGCGTCCGGCGCGTTCGGCTGGTTGATCCGTGGCGTGCTGCGTGGTCTCTTGCGCGGCTTGCCACTGAGTAGACGAGCAAGGGAAGGGGAATATTCCAATGGACTGTGCAATCCGCGCTGCGTTGCAGAGCGTTGAACTCTGTTTCCAGTCTGTTAAAAAGTCGCGTGCAAAATTGCAGCCTTGCTGCCGCCTTGCGATGAATGGCTTAACGGTCTGCAAGCATCGAAACGCTGCGCAGCGCATTCTCAAAGAGAAACGTCACATGAAATCTGGAATCCCCGTGGGCCGCCTGCTGTGCGTCGCCGGCCTGTTCGCGCTTGCCGCGCCCGCCTATGCGATCGATTGCGCCAAAGCCGCCAGCGCCGTGGAAAAGCTGATCTGCTCGGACCGCAAGACCGTGGCGGCGGACGCCGAGTTGAACCGGGCTTACGCCGCGATTCTGAAACAGGCTCCCGACGGAGATATCCGCGCCATGCTGGCGCACAACCAGAAGCGCTGGATTGTGGCGCGCGACCGCGCGCTCACGAACCTGATCGAGGACCCGGGTTCGGTTCCCGACGGCAAGACGGCCGCAGGCGTCGCTCGCGATTTGATCCAAAGCCGCACGGCGCAGCTCAAGGAGACGCACAAGGGCGCAACGCTCCCCGACATGATCGGCAGCGCAGTCCGCCAGCAGCAGTTCCAGGCGCAATTCACCGGCGGCGCTTACGCCGGCTACTCGACTTCTTGCGACGTCTTCCCAGGCGAAAATGCCTACTACGGCTGCTTCGCGACGCGGCATTACCAGAATAACGACCGCATTTGCTCGGTCGACGAGTACTGGGCGTCGGGCGGCGTCTACACCAAGCGCTATGTCGCCAACGTCGTGGACGGCAAGCCGCAGTTGGCGGCATCCTGCTCGTTCAGCAGCTCGGACGAGGCATGCTCCGATAAGGCGGGCGAGACAAAATGGAACATGAAGCCGAAAAAGCCAGACTTTTCCTATCCAGCCCAGCCGCTGCCCAAGATCGATGGAGAGATCGTGGGCGATGACGACTATGAGTGGGCCCGAGCCTGCCTGACGGGCGCGGCCTACCCTGCCAATTGACGCTGGCGAGCCGATCGCGAGCGCGCGATCGGCCTTGTATTGCGGTGGTTTGCGCGTATTGCGTGCAGTTCGCGGTGGATTGGCAATACTTGCAGTATTTTGAGGGTTATGTATTTAGTTGTAAGTCAAGCGGAACCTCACGGTGATCCGCTGGCAGGCAAGAGCGCTATACGTTTACCTAGGGAAAACCCGTAGATTGCGTTGCTCAGAGGGTGTTTTTCAGGCCGGATCTGCGGCAAGATTTTGAAACCGACTGGATGGCTGCGTGTTTAAAACGTCCATCCCGCGAACGTAGAATCCCGTTTTTCATCAGTGCCATCCGGCTGACAGGAAACGAACCATGAAGAAAACCATCCTCCTTGCGTCCGTATGCGCCGCGCTGCTGCAAGCTTGCGCTCCGACTTCCTCTCCCCGTGAAGGATCGTCCTCCATGCCCACTACCGCCACCACGCCCGCCAGCCCTGAAGTTAGCCTGCCCGCCTATTACTGGCGCCTGGCTTCCGCCACCGATGCAGCGGGCAAGCCGATAGCCGCGCTGCAGGCTGGCGTCGAACACCAACTGCGCCTGTCGTTCACGCAGGACGCCTTGAACATCCGCGGCGGCTGCAATGCGCAGTTCGGGGGCTACACCTACAAGAACGGCGTGCTGCAGGTGGCGAACCTCGCGTCGACCATGAAGGCCTGCGACCAGAGCCTGATGCGCCTGGACGCCGAGATCGGCCAGCGCATGAAGGGCGACCTGCGCGCCACGCTCAGCGGACACGCTTCCGAACCCGGACTGGAGCTGGTTGCGCAGGACGGCAGCGTCCTGAAGTTCGTCGGCGAACCTACGCCCGAGACCCTGTACGGCAGCGCCGGCGAAATCATGTTCCTGGAAGTTGCCGCGAAGAAGACGGAGTGCAGCCACCCGCTGATTCCCAATTATCAGTGCCTGATGGTGCGCGAGCGCCGCTACAACGAAGCCGGCGTGCAGCAGCCTACCCAGGACAAGTGGCATCCGCTGTATCAGTCCATCGAAGGCTTCCAGCACCAGGATGGCGTGCGCACCGTGCTGCGCGTGAAGCGCTACGACTGGAAGAACCCGCCCGCGGATGCGCCCAAGCAGGTGTATGTGCTGGACATGGTGGTGGAGCAGGACGCGTCGAAGAAGTAAGACGCCAGCTTCCCTCTGGATTTCCCCATTGCGCCCGGCCCCTGGATTCAGCGGCCGGGCGCAGTCATTTCACCCGGTGCAGGGTACTATGTTGTAAATTGTAGTCATTCTCATTTATAACCGTGCGTCTTCATGGCCGCCTCCGATCCCTCTCCGCGGCACCCCCTGCATACGCTGTACCAGGAACACCAAGGCTGGTTGCAGGGCTGGCTGCGTAAAAAACTGGGATGCGCTTTCGACGCCGCCGACCTGGTGCATGACACCTATCTGCGTGTGCTGGCCCGCCGTGATCCGGGCGACATCCGCGAGCCGCGTTCCTATCTGGCGACCATCGCGCACGGTCTCATGGTGAATCACCTGCGCCGCAGGGATCTCGAACGCGCCTATCTGGAAACGCTGGCGCAGCTGCCCCAGGCGCAGTCGCCGTCACCCGAGGAGCGCGCCCTGGCGCTGGAAGCCCTGTGTGAAATCGACGCCATGCTGGATGGCTTGCCCGTCCCGGTGCGGCGCGCTTTCCTGCTTTGCCAGCTTGAAGGGCAGACGCACGCGGATATTGCCAAGACGCTGGGCGTGTCGGTCGGCTCGGTGCGGCTGTACATCGCGCGCGCCCTGCGCCAGTGCCTGGAGTTCGCGCCATGAGCGCCGGCGAGGCAGGGCGCATCGATCCGCGTGCATTGGACGGCGCGGTGGACTGGTTTTTGCGGCTGACCTCCGGCAGCGCCAGCCAGGCGGACCGGGACGCGTGGCAAGCCTGGCGCCAGGCCGATCCTGAACACGAGCGCGCCTGGCAGCGCACCGAAGCGCTTACGCGCCGTTTTGAGGCGTTGCCCAAGGGCATGCTGCCCGTGTTGGGGCGACCGCGCTCGTCCGCCCGCCGCGCCGCGCTGGGCAAGCTGCTGGTGCTGATCGGCGCCGGAGGCGCCATCGGCTACGCGCAGGTCGATGAAGCCTGGCGCGGCTGGGTGGCGCAATACCGCACTGCTGTCGGCGCCCGGCGCGAGGTGATGCTGGCGGACCATAGCCGCGTGGTGCTCAATGCCGCCACCGCCATGGACGTCCTGTTCGATGCCCAGCAGCGGCTGATCGCGCTGCACGGCGGCGAAATCCTGATCGAAACCGCGCCGGACCCGCAACAGGTTTCCCGGCCGTTCATCGTGCGCACCCGCGAAGGCAGCATCACCGCATTGGGTACGCGCTTCGTGGTCAGGCGCGACGATGGCGTATCGGCGGTACAGGTTCTGGAAGGCGCCGTGCGCGTGGCGCTACCGGGCGCTTCGGCGGATGCGGCGCGCATCGTGCCCGCCGGCATGGGCCTGCGCTTTGGCGGCGGCCATATCGATGACGCCCAAGCGCTGACCGGCGACCCCGCCGCCTGGCAGCGCGGCATGCTGCAGGTCGACGGCATGCCTTTGAATGAATTCCTGCGCGAGCTTCAGCGTTACCGCACGGGCTGGATCGATTGCGCGCCCGAAGTGGCGCATCTGCCGATTTCCGGCGCCTTCCCGCTGGCCGAACCCGACCGGGTGCTGGCCACGGTAGCGGACACCCTGCAACTCGGCCTGCGCCATCGCACCCGCTACTGGGTGTCGCTGGTGCCGCGCGGCGGGACTATTTTGTAACGGCGACTAGCACTTTCTGCGTCTTATCTGGCTACGAGGGTAAGACCAACATCTGGAGTGCATGTCATGCCCCGTCAGCTTCCCCCGTTGCGCGCAAGCGTCTCCTTCCCCGCCTTGCTCGCGGCAGGCGTATTCGCGCTGCCTCTGGCCGGGTTGATAACGCCTGCCCAGGCGCAGACGCAGGCGGGGCAGGTGAGCGTAGCCATCGAGCCCGGGCCGCTCAGCGCGGCGCTGTCGGCCTACGCGGCCCAGGCCGGCGTCCTGCTGTCGTTCGATCCTGCTCTGACGCGCGACCTCCAGTCGCCGGGATTGCGCGGCAGCTATGGCTTCGAGGAAGGGCTGCGCCAGCTGCTGGCCGGCAGCGGGCTGGAACCGGCGCGGCGCGCGGACGGCGGCTACACGCTGCGCAGATTGCCGCAGGGCGAAGTCACGGCCTTGCCCGCCGTGACCGTCACCGGCGCTGGCGACGAAGGTCCCTCCGAAGGGACGGGCTCCTATACCGTGCCGGCAACCAGCGCCGCCACCCGCATGCCGCTGTCGCTGCGCGAAACCCCGCAATCCATCAGCGTCGTCACGCGGCAGCAGATGGACGACCAGAACCTGAACACGCTGGACGAGGTGATGCGCCAGACGCCCGGCATCGCCGTCGACCGGCTGGATGAGCGCGTGCAATTCACCTCGCGCGGTTTTGCGTTGAACACCATGCTCGATGGCGTGCCCACGCTGTCGTTCAAGACGCCGTCGGCCGAGGCGGGCATGATCAACACCGCCATCTACGACCGGGTGGAAGTCGTGCGCGGCGCCGCAGGCCTGCTCAACGGCGTGGGCGAACCCGGTGGTTCGGTGAACCTGGTGCGCAAGCGCCCCACATCGGAGTTTGCCGGACACGTCACCGGCGGCGTCGGCCGCTGGAACAGCTACAACGCCGAAGCCGATCTGGGCGGCCCGCTGAACAGCGCCGGCACGCTGCGCGGCCGCGTGGTTGCCGCCCGCACCGCGGGCGACAGCTTCATCGACTACAAGAAGCGGTCCGACGATGTCTTCTACGGCATCCTCGAGGCCGACATCCTGCCCAGCACCACGGTCAGCCTCGGCTACGAGCACCAGAAGACCGCCATCGACGGCGCGAACTTCGGCCAGGCGCCGCTGTTCTACAGCGACGGCACGCGCACGAACTTTCCCAGGTCCTTCAATCCCGTGACGCCGTGGAGCCAATGGGACATGTATACGGACCGGATATTCGCGACCTTGGACCACCGCTTCGGCAGCGGCTGGCACGTCAAGATGGACGCCAGCCGCCTGAAAAACGAAAGAAAAGCCGCCTGGGGCTACGTCCTCGCGTATCAGCCCGTCGATCCGTCCGGCGCGTCCACCATCGAATTGCGCGACAACCCCGCAAGCTCCACCAACAAGTCCTTCGACGTCTACGCCGAAGGGCCGTTCCAGGCATTCGGCAGGGAGCACCGGGCCGTCCTGGGGCTGAGCTACAACCGCTACACCAGCGAACTCAACCTGAACTCGGCGAATCCCGCCGGCTGGGACCGTCGGCGCGTGAATCTCTACGAGCTGCGCGACGTGCCGCGGCCCGCCATGCCCTACACTTTCTACAACACCTTCCTGGATGCGAAGGAGACCGCCATCTACGGTTCCGCGCGCCTGAAGGTGGCCGAGCCGGTGTCGCTGATCCTGGGCGCGCGGACCACCTGGTACGAAGAAAACTCATCGGCCTACAACGGCCCCGCCAACACCTGGACCCACAACCCCACCGCAAAGGAAAACGGCGTCTTCACGCCTTATGCCGGCGTGGTCGTGGACCTGAGCAAGGATTATTCGGCCTACGCCAGCTACACCCGGATCTTCATTCCCACCACCTCGCGCGACGCCAGCAACGTGGTGCTGCCTCCTCAAACCGGCCAGAACTATGAAATCGGCCTGAAGGGCGAACACCTGGACGGCAAGCTGAACACAAGCTTCGCGATATTCCGCACCCAAGAGGAAAACGTTGCGGTGGAGGATCCGTCCAGCCCGCCGCTGCCGGACGGGAGCACTCCCTACCGCGCCGTCAAAGGCGCGCGCAGCAAGGGTTTCGAGCTGACCGCATCCGGCGAAGTGGCGCCGGGCCTGCAGCTGATGGGCGGCTACACCTACTTTGCCAAGCGCGACGCCGAAGGCGCATTGCTGTTGCCGAGCACGCCGCAGCGGCTGTTCCGCCTGGCCGCCAGCTACAGGCTGCCGGGCGAATGGAGCAAGCTTACGATCGGCGGCAACGTCAGCTACCAGAGCAGCATCTACTACGACGAAGCCGGCGGGCTAGGGCGCGCCAGCCAGGGCGGCGTCACGCTGTTTGGCCTGATGGCGCGCTATGACTTCAACAGGCATGTGTCCGCGTCCGTCAACGTGGAAAACCTGACCGACAAGTATTACTACAGCGGTCTGGGGGGCTACAACGGCTACAACTACGGCACGCCCAGGAACGTCTGGATGAAGGTGAGCTACAAGTTCTGAGGACCGGGCAAGCCAGGCGGCGGGGGCGCGCGGAGGCTTTCGCGCGGGGCGGGTTTGATGTTTGTCATGTCCGCGGCTTCCGGGTTGATGGGACAATCCTCGTTGATGGCCATTCCCGATCGCAGCCATGAACACCTACCCCTTGCTGCTCATCCTGCACCTGCTTGCCGCCTTCCTGTTCGTCGGCACCGTTACGTTCGAGGTGCTGTTCCTGGAACCCGTGCACAAGCGCCTGCCGCCCGACGTGCGGCGCGCGCTGGGCAGCCAGCTGGCGCCACGCGTGCGGGCCGTGCTGCCGTGGTCGGTCGCCGTGCTGTACCTGGCCGGCCTGGGGCTGGCCTGGCAGTACCGCAGCGCGCTCGCCAACCCGTTTGCATCGTCCTTCGGCGTCCTGCTGTCGCTGAAGATCGCGCTTGCCTTGAGCGTGCTGGTCCATGTCGCGACCGCCTTGACGCTCGCTCGCCGCAAGCGCCTGACTGGCGCATTGAGCCGGCGCATGCATATCAGCGTGTTCTGCCACATGGTGCTGATCGTGGTGTTGGCCAAGGCGATGTTCCACGTGGCCTGGTGAGCGCGGAGGCCGCGGCGCCGTAGGAGCCCCTGCCGCAGTGCTATGCCGGCAATGCGAGCGGCTCAAGCGTTCCGTAGCCTTCCTCCCCATATACCAGCGCCGGCAGCGGCGAACGGCCCTGGCCGTTCGTTTCCCATAGTTCCGCCACCCATTGCATCGCCGTATCGACGATGACGTCCTGGACGTTGAATCCACCTTCGTCCGACGCGAACAGAGGAACCTCGGGCTCGATGCCGTCTTCCGTGTGGCGCACATCGAACAGGTAGCGGTGGCCTTCGATGGCCTTGTTGAGCACGAACAGGTCCGGGCCTTCCAGGCTGGCCACCACGGAGAACGTGCCTTCGCCGTCCTGGTCGGGGAACACCACGAAGTGGATCTCGCGCGCCTTGGGCGGCAGGGCGGCGATCAGCGCTGTCAGTGTGGCGCGCGCCGCGGCGTCGTGGGCGCGCAGGATGCGCAGCAGTTCGGTTTCGTATTCGGATCGGTTCATGGCATTCCGTTCAGGACTGGTTGGCGCATTTTGTCGCCGACCTCTGGAGAGGCGGCAGGGAGTGCCGTGGATTATCTGCCATTTCCTGTCGCCGTCACCGCGCCAGCCGCAGGCACTCCATGAAGTACGCCGCATGTTCCGAGGCCAGCGCGGCGTCTCGCCACACCATGCCTGTAATCCCGCGGCTGCGCATCGCCAGCGGCAATACCTTGATCATGTGCTGCTTGGCGAAATGCTTTGCCAGCCGCTCGGAGATCGGCAGTACCAGATCCGATCCGTCCAATAGCGCCAGGTTGACCAGCACCGACGACGATTCCACCTGATGCCAGGGCGCGGGCTGGCCGGCCAGCGCCAGTTCGTAATCGATGCGTATCCGCATCGGTGTTGAAGCGCCGGGCGCGATCCAGGGGTATTCCTGCACGTCCTCCCATGTCACCTTGCGCTTGTTCGCCAGCGGATGCGCCGTGCCCACGGCCAGGCAGATGGGCTCGCCGTACAACTCTTCGTAGTGCAGGTTGCGCGGCAGCGAGTGCTGTTCCAGGCGTCCCACCAGCACGTCGAACGTGCCTTCCTGCATCAGCGGCAGCAGGTAGTCCAGCGTGTTCTCGGCCAGGCGCAGCAGCACGCGCGGATAGCGTTCGCGAAAGCGCCGGATGCTGGGCGGCAGCAGCACCGGCGCGATATTGGGCGTGACGCCCACTGCCAGCGTGCCGGTGGCGCCGCGGGCCAGCTGCGCCATGGTGTCCTGGGCGCGGCCCAGCTTGCCCAGGATCTCGCGCGCATGCGTGCGCAGTTCCAGTCCATACAGCGTGGGTTCGATGCCGCGCGCGTGGCGCTCGAACAGCGTCAGGCCGATGTCTGCTTCCAGGTCCTTCAGCCACTTCGATAGCGCCGGCTGTGTGATGTTGAGTTCCGACGCGACCTGGCTCAGGTTGCGGGTTTCGCACAGGCGCACCAGTATGGCCAGGTGGCGCAGGCGGATGCGGTGGGTCCAGTCCATGCGGGCATCCTTGAGGCATAAATGCAGGGTTATGGCTCGGTAATATTAATTCATTATCAATTTATGTCTCCTCTACACATAATGGCCTGACAACAGAGCCAAGCCGGCGCAAAGCTGGCGGCGAGGAGACACGATGCAGCCGAATTTCCTGCTATTCATCACGGATCAGCAGCGCGCGGACCATCTGGGCAGCTATGGCAACGCCATGCTGCGCACGCCGGAGCTGGACGCGCTGGCGGGGCAGGGGTGGTCGGCGGACCGCTTCTATGTGGCGTCGCCCATCTGTATGCCCAACCGCGCCACCCTGATGACGGGCCGCATGCCCTCGGTGCATGGCGTGCGCCACAACGGAATTCCGCTGTCGCAGCGCGCCACCACCTTCGTCGACCGCTTGCGCGGCGCGGGCTATTCCACCGCATTGATCGGCAAGTCGCACTTGCAGAACATGACCGGCAAGCCCGCCGTCTGGCCGCCGGCGAGCGACGGCGCGCAGGGCGAGGCCTGGACCGCCGAGCCCGGCAACTACGATCAGGAATGGGGCCCGCTGTGGCGCACGGATCCTGGGCATGATCTGCAGACGCCGTTCTACGGCTTCGAGCGCGTGGCGCTGGCGGTGGATCACGGCGACCAGGTCTGGGGCCATTACGAGCGCTGGCTGGCCCGCGAACATCCCGAGGCGCGGCGCCTGTGGGGGCCCGAGCATGCCCTGCCCGCGCCCGGCTATGTGCTGACAGAGCATCATCAGGCCTGGCGCACCCGCGTGCCGGAAGAATGCTCCACCACCGCCTACATCGGCGACCAGACCATCGCGCAGTTGCGCGACAACGCGGCCAACGGCAAGCCCTTCTTCATCCAGTGCTCGTTTCCCGATCCGCATCATCCTTTCACGCCTCACGGCAAGTACTGGGACATGTACCGCCCGGAAGACGTGACCTTGCCCGGGTCGTTCCACGCCAGCGCCGCGCCGGGCCACCAGCCGCCGCCTCACGTAGCCTGGATGCACCAGCAGCGCAATCAGGGCAAGGCCGTCAAGCACACGCCCGCCATCTTTGCCTGCACCGAGCGCGAGGCGCGCGAGGCCATCGCGCTGAACTACGGCTCCATCAGCCATATCGACGCCACCATCGGCCGCGTCATGCGGGCGCTGCGCGCGACCGGGCTGGACCACAACACCATCGTCATCTTCACCAGCGATCATGGCGACTACTTCGGCGACCACCAACTGCTGCTCAAGGGGCCGATCCATTATCAGAGCCTGATCCGCACGCCCTTCATCTGGCGCGATCCGCAGGCGGCGCCCGCCGCTGCGCGCAGTCAGGCGCTGTGTTCCACCGCCGACATCCCCGCTACCGTGCTGGCGCGCGCGGGCCTGCCTGCCTACAACGGCATGCAGGGCGCATCGTTGCTGCCGCTCATGTCGGGCGAGACCGAGCGCGTGCGCGACGCGGTGCTGATCGAGGAAGAGGGCCAGCGCACCATGTTCGGCTTTCCCGGCCGCACCCGCATGCGTACCTTGCAGACGCCGCGCCACAGGCTCAGCGTCTATGCCGATGCCGCCTGGGGCGAACTCTACGATCTACAAGAAGACCCCCACGAACTGCGCAACCTGTGGGACGACCCCGCCGCCGGCGCGTTGCGCGCAGAACTGCTGCTGGAACTGTCGCGCAGCATGATCCGGCACGCCGAGACCAGCCCGCATCCCACCGCCATCGCCTGATTCCGCCGCCACGGCGCCAGCCTGCGGGTTGGCGCCATCCAGGAGAAAAGCATGATCAAGTCCTTGTTGCTCTGTACGGCGCTGCTCGTGGCCGCAACCTCGGTCGCGGTGGCGTCCGACTATCCGTCGCGTCCCGTGCGCCTCATCGTCAACTTCCCGCCCGCGGGCCCGCTGGACCTGGAAGCCCGCGCCATCGCGCAGCATGCCGGCAAGATCCTGGGCCAGACCATCGTCGTCGAAAACCGCTCCGGCGCGTCCGGCAACATCGGCGCCCAGTCCGTGGCCCAGGCCGCGCCCGACGGCTACACGCTGCTGATGACGCTGGACACGCTCATGACCGTCAACCCATACATTTTCAAGGGCTTGGACAAGGACGTCACCCAGCGGCTGGAACCGCTGAGCCTGGCCGGCTCCTTCGGCCTGGCGCTGGCGGTGCGCCCCGAACTCGGCATCAATACGCTGGACGAATTCCTGCGCTACGCCAAGGCCAATCGCATCACCTATGCCTCAGCCGGCTACGGCAGTCCCGGCAACCTGGCCTTCGAAAAGCTCCGTCTCGCGGCTGGCATGGAAGTCGCGCATGTGCCATATCGCGGCAACGCGCCTGCCGTGAACGCGCTGCTGGGCGATCAGATACAGGCCGCCTTTCTTGCCACGCCCGGCGTCCTGCCGCATGTACGGGCAGGCAAGCTGAAGGCCTTGGCGGTGTCGGGCAAGGAACGCGACGCCGACCTGCCTGAAGTCCCCACGGCGGCGCAGTCGGGCGTGGCTGGCTTGAAAGACTACGACGTGTCGTTCGCCTTCCTGGTCATGGCGCCCAAGGGCACGCCCAAGGAGGTCGCGCAGGTCTGGGAAGACGCGCTGGCCAAGGTCTACGCCATGCCGGAGTTCCAGCAGAGCATGGCCGTGCTGGGCATGCGCGGGCCGTTCGCAGGCAAGGCGCGGGCACAGGCATGGGTGGACAGGGAGGCCAAGGGCTGGAAAGAGGTGATCGCGAAGGCGGGAATACGCGGGGAATAGCGCTGTAACACGCCGGTCAGCAGGCTCTGCTAGACTGGTTTCACTCTTTGGGGAGTAGCCTCCCTGCGGCCAGTACCGCAGGGGCTTGCGTCAACATTCTTGGCTTCCTCGGCCATGGCGCAAGCGGCATCCATGCTTGGCGAGACCACGGATTTTTCGCGCGATGCCGGGCGGCGCGGAGGATCCGTGCCGTTTCCGCCCAGCAGGATCCCCACTCCAATGAATCCCATCGCCATCATCGTTCTCGCGTTCGCCATGTCCACGGACGCGTTCGCCGCGGCCATCAGCAAAGGCGCCGCGCTCCACAAGCCCCGATTTCCGGAAGCCCTGCGCACAGGGCTGATCTTCGGCGTGATCGAAGCCATCACGCCGGTGATAGGTTGGGGACTGGGCTCGGTCGCGGCAAAGTATGTGATCGCCTGGGACCATTGGATCGCGTTCGCGATGCTCTGTATTCTGGGTTTGCTGATGATACGCAACGGCCTCAAGGAAGAGGACGAGGACGCCGCGCCCGTCACCCGGCATTCCTTCTGGCTGCTGGCGGCTACGGGCCTGGCCACCAGCATCGACGCCATGGCGGTCGGCGTGGGCCTGGCGTTCGTGGATGTGAACATCGTGGTGGCGGCCATCGCCATCGGCTTGGCCACGACGCTGATGGTGACGATAGGCGTGATGCTCGGACGCGTGCTGGGCAGCGTCGCCGGGAAGCGGGCCGAGATCCTGGGTGGAGTCGCGCTGATCGGTATAGGCGCGGCAATACTTTATGAGCATCTGAGCGCCGCAGCGGCTTGACGCCGCATGGGAAGGCGGCGCTCGTCGGCTCCGCGGATGATGCTTATCCGCGAGTACCCCCGATCAAGGCCGAACGCGCGCTGTCGAAGTTGCGGCACTCGGATTTCAACCACTCGGAAAAGATCCGGGTGCGCCGCTCTTCAGGCCGGCGCGACAGCAGCACATAGCGCGCTGGCGCGGGCACGTGCTTGCCGAACACGTCTACCAACCGTCCGCTGCGCAGTTCGTCGTAGACCATCGCGCTGCGCCCGATAGCCACGCCCTGGTGATTCAGCGCGGCGCCAATGGCCAGGCTGGCCAGATTGAACTGCGGCCCGTCCAGGTGGCGGATCCACCCCGGCCGATGCGCTTGCATCCAGGTGCGCCACTCGATGAACTCCGCGGCGCCGACCCAAGGAGAGGCGTCGTGCAGGAACTCGACGCCGTCGAGCGATTTGCCGGTGCGAAACGCGGGGTGCGCGGCCAGGTATTCGGGCGTTGCGACCACCAGCAAGTATTCGTCCAGCAAGGCGTCCGCCTGTAAATGGCTGTAGTGCGCCGGGTCATAGCGGATGGCGAGGTCTATGTCTTCTTCCTCCATCAGCTTGCGGTCCAGCAGTTGGAACTCCGCCTTCAACCGGACTGATACCTCCGGCTGTAGGCGATGGAATTCCGTCAGGCGCGGCATCAGCCATTGCAGCGCGAACGACGGCAGGCAATTGACCTGCAGCGCGGACGCCGGCAAGCCCAGCCGCTCGATTTCCTGCTGAATGTCGCCAAGCGCACGGCTGACCGTCGTGTACAGCGATTCGCCCTTGGGCGTGAACTTCAGGCCGCGTTGCTGGCGGACAAACAACAGGTAGCCCAGGCGGTCTTCCAACTGCCGGATCTGCTGGCTCACCGCGCTTTGCGTGAGGTTCATGGCCGACGCCGCCCTGGTGAAGCTGAGATGGCGGCCGGCCATGTCAAAACACCGCAGGGCTCCCAGGAGTGTCGAGTCGAAATGGGCAGACATAAGTCACGCTAATGGCTGAATTAGAAATGATCGCTATTCTTGCATGCCTTCGGAATCTACGATTTGCGCCGAACCATCAACCCGCAAGTCCATGATGACCGCCAATTTCGATCCTCAGCTATTAGAAAATCTTCAATCAAGAACGCCTTTGCTATGGCTCAACCCGGCTAGGGGAGGGCTCTTGCCCGGCTCCGCGCCGTCCCTGGCCCTGATCGATGAGGCCGAAAACCGCCTGGTGCGTTGCGCGCCGCTGCTGGCCGCGCTGTTTCCCGAGCTTGCCGCTGCGGGCGGGCATGTCGAGTCCCGGCTGATGCCCGCCAAAGCCTTGCAGCAGGCGCTGGGCGCCGGGGAGGTGTCGGGCAGCTGGTATCTCAAGCGCGATGATGAACTGCCAGTCGCCGGGTCCATCAAGGCGCGCGGCGGCTTTCACGAAGTGCTGGCCATTGCCGAGTCGATCGCGTTGGAGCACGGCCTGCTCAAGGATGAGGCGACGGACAGGCGCATCATGGCGACGCCGCAGGCTCGCGCCTTGTTCAGCCAGTATGCCGTGACCGTGGGCAGCACCGGCAACCTGGGCATGAGCATCGGCGTCATGGCCGCCGCGCTGGGATTCGATGCCGTGGTGCATATGTCCGCCGATGCCAAGGAATGGAAGAAGGACCGCTTGCGCAAACGTGGCGTGCGCGTGGTGGAGCATGCCGGCGACTATGCCGAGGCCGTCGCGGCCGGGCGGGCGCAGGCGCTGGCCGCGCCCCGCAGCCATTTCGTCGACGATGAGCAATCCGAGCTGCTGTTCTTCGGCTATGCCGCAGCGGCCCGCGGACTGGCGCGGCAACTGGCTGAAGCAGGGCGCGTGGTCGATGCGGCGCACCCTCTGTTCGTGTACATCCCCTGCGGCGTCGGCGGCGCGCCGGGCGGCATCAGCCATGGCCTGAAGGCGCTGTTCGGCCCCAACGTGCATTGCTTCTTCGCCGAACCCGTCGCGTCGCCGTGTTTTCTGGTGCAGCTGGCATCGGGCGCGGATTCCCCCGTGTCGGTCTACGACATCGGCCTGGACAACCGCACCGAGGCCGATGGCCTGGCCGTGGGCCAGGCTTCCGAACTGGTGGCGTCGCTGATGAGGCCCCAGCTAGGCGGCGTCTTCACCGTGTCGGATGACGAGCTCTACCTGAACCTGCTGGCGCTGAAAGACACCCTGGGCGTCGAGGTCGAGCCGTCGGCCGCGGCCGCGGTCTCGGGGCCTGGCTGGCTGGACTCTGCCGCAGGGCAGGTCTATGCGTCGGGCACCGATATGTCCGCAGCCACTCATGTCATCTGGGCCACCGGCGGTTCGCTGGTGCCCCCTGAAGCGCTGCGCGGCTTCCAGGAGCACGCCAGGAAACTCAGCCAGCGCCGCGCGGCATAAGCCGCAGCACCCAAAAAACGACATACCAAGGAGAAAACCCGTGAGCGGAAGTGCAACCCTCCCCGCCGGCCGCGCAGCGCGCCCGGACCAGCAAGCCTTTGAAGACGCGACCTACAGAAAGGTCGCGCTGCGGTTCATTCCCTTTCTGATGCTCTGCTACGTGGTCGCGTACCTGGACCGCATCAACATCGGCATCGCCAAGCTGAACATGCTGGCCGACCTGCAGTTCAGCGAGGCCGCCTACGGCCTGGGCGCGGGATTGTTCTTCATCGGCTATATGCTGTTCGAGGTCCCCAGCAACCTGATCATGCACCGCGTGGGCGCGCGCCTGTGGATCGCGCGGATCATGATCTCCTGGGGCATCCTGTCCGGCATCATGGCCTTCGTCACCGCGCCCTGGCAGTTCTACACGGTGCGCTTTCTGCTGGGCGTGGCCGAGGCCGGGTTCTACCCAGGCGTGATCCTTTACCTGACCTATTGGTTTCCCAACCGCCGCCGCGCCAAGATGACGGCCATTTTCCAGGCCGGTATACCGGTGGCCGGTCTTATCGGCAACCCGCTGTCGGGCTGGATCATGGAACGATTCCATCTGGTCGGCGGACACCCCGGCTGGCAATGGCTGTTCGTGTTGGAAGCGCTGCCCACCATTCCGCTGGCCATCGGCGTGCTGCTGATCCTGACCAACCGCGTACAGGATGCCGCGTGGCTCACGCCGGAACAACGCCAGCTGATCGAGCGGGACATCGCTGCCGACAACGCGGGCCGCGAGCACATGCCGCTGCTGCAGGCGCTGCGCGACGCGCGCATCTGGAAGATCGTCGCCATGACCTTTCCGGCGATGATGGCGCTGTACACGCTGGGCTTTTATCTGCCCACGCTGATCAAGGATGCCGGCGCCGAGGGCGGCTTGCGCATCGGCCTGCTGAGCGCCATTCCGTATCTGGTCGCCATGGTGGCGATGGTCCTGGTCGGGCGCAGTTCGGACCTGCGCCGCGAACGCCGCTGGCACCTGGTCTTCATCCTGGTGCTCGGCGCGGCGGGACTCGTCGCCAGCGTGTCCGCCGGCACCAACCTGACGCTGGCCGTCATCTCGTTGTCGGTGGCCGCCGCCGGCATCATCAGCTTTTCTCCCATCATGTGGACGCTGCCCACCGCCTTCCTGGGCGGGGCCACCGCGGCTGCGTCGATCGGCATCATCAACAGCCTGGCCAATCTGGGCGGTTTCGTCAGCCCCTACCTGATCGGCTGGATCCGCGACATCTATCACAGCACCGCGCCAGCCATCTACATCATCGCGGGTTCGCTCCTGGTCAGCGCCTTGATTGCGCTGAGCTTCGACCCCAAGAAAGTCAATCGCTGAAGGCAAGGAATACACCATGGAAAACGTTAAAGATGCCGCGCCGCGACTTGCCGTCGCCGGCCTGATCCATGAAACCAATACTTATGCCGCCGAGGTCGCCGGCCAGACGCCGTTGCGCGCGTTCGAGCAGTACGGCGGGGACGAGATACTGCAAGCCTTCGACAAATCGAATCACCAGGTCGGCGGTTTCATCGAAGGCGCCAGGCAGACGGGCGCCGAACTGAGCTACACCTTCGTCGGTCAGGCCACGCCCTCGGGCACGATCGAGGCCCAGGCCTACGCCGAAATGAAACGCAGAATCCTGGACGGTATCCGCGCCGCTCTGCCTGTCGACGGAGTGTTGCTGGCGCTGCATGGCGCGGGCGTCGCCGATGGCATCGAGGACATCGAAGGCGATCTGTGCCTGGCGGTCCGCCAGCTGGTTGGCGCCGATGTCCCGATTGCCGCTGTCTATGACCTCCATGGCAACATGACCGAGGCCATGCGGCAGGCTTGCGATCTGACCTTGCCTTGCAAGCTGTATCCGCATACTGACTTTCACGACCGAGCGGTCGAGGCGGTGGCGCTGTTGCTCGAGATCATCGGCGGCCGCCTCAAGCCGGCAACCGCCATGCGCCTCTTGCCCATGCTGCCCTACATCGTCACGACGCAGGAAGGCTTCATTCCCGCCGAGGTCAATGCCGTATGCGCCAAGCTGGCTGCGCTGCCGGGGGTCATCGACTGTTCGTGGTTCCACGGCTTTCCCCTTGCGGATATCGCCGCGCCTTGCCCGGCCGTGGTCTGCACCACGGCGGGCGATCAGGCGCTGGCAGAGCGCTGCGCGAATGAAGTCGCGCAATGGATCTGGTCGCACCGCGAAGCGTTCCGGCCGTCACTGCCAAGCCCGGAGCAGGGCGTCGCCATGGCGTTGGCCGCCTCGCACGGTCCCGTCGTCGTCAACGAGTACGCGGACAACCCCGGCGGCGGCACGCCCGGCGACGGCACCTACCTGTTGCGCGCCATCCTGGACGCCAAACCCGTGGCCGGAACCTGCTGCTTCGCTTCCATCAACGATGCGTCCGTCGTCGAGCAGGCTCGCCAGGCCGGCGTCGGCGCGACCATCAGCGTGTCGCTGGGCGCCAAGCAGGGCCGCTTCCAGGGGCAGCCGCTGCGGGTGCATGCCTATGTGAAAGCCATCACCGACGGCCGCTTCGTCAATCGCGCGGGCTCGATGTTCGAAGGTGTGCGCTTCGACCTCGGCGCCATGTGCCGCCTGGTCATCCAGGGCGTGGACGTGATTGTCGCCTCGCGCGCCGAACAGATCTACGACGAGGAGCCATTCTTCCTGCATGGCATCGACGTGACCGCATACAAGCTGATCGCCATCAAGGGCGCCAACCATTTCCGCGCGGGCTACCGCCGCCTTGCGGCGCAGATCATCTCTGTCGATAGCGTGGGCTTGAGCACTGCCGACATCACCTCGTTCCCACGGGAACGGCTCGCAGGCGAATACTGGCCGCTGGCGGACATCGCCGACTACGCGCCGTATTCCAACGCGTAGCGGCTTTGCACCTACGATGACTTGCCGAAGTGCTCTTTGAACCAGGACTGTTCCTGGTACGGCGACTGCTGGCCGTTGACCCGCCGGCATGCAGACGATGATTCAGGCCGGCGGACAGTCCGCCGGCGTGCTCAATCTGTCGCCAGATACGCCTGCCCGCCCGGCTTCAGATAAGGCGCCAGCGCTGTGAACGGTACGCTGGCATGCGTGCCCAGGCAAGCGCCCGCCGAGTGCCCGACCCCGGACACGGACAGGCTCAGCGCGCCGGGCGCCTGGACTCCTAGCGCCAGATAGTCTGGCCAGAGGTCCGCGCAGTCTTCCAGATTGGGACGATCCTCGGATTGTTGGACCGTTGTTCCCGCCTTGACCGCTTGTTGCACCAGCGCGAGCAGGGCAGGGCTTTTTTCGCCGCCGAAGCTGCGCTTGCCCGGCACATAGGCGTCGAACACGCGATTCCAGTCAAGGTACTCGCCGCGCAGCAGATCGTAGGTATAGGGTTCGAAATGGTTGTACGGATGGGCCCCGCCGCAGTCCAGGCTGCCCGATTCGGTCACCGTCATCAGCGCGCGCGACAGCCAGGTGACGTGCACGGCTTCTTCATCGAACCCGCCCAGCGTGCCCGCTCCGGGATTGTCGCTGGTGTAGGCCGATGCCATGCAACCCAGCGCGCCCAGGCTCTTCTGCCAATGACGCTGTTCCAGCAGAGTGTTCGTGCGCTGCAGGACCTGCGCATCGGGATGCCGGCTCAGCCGGGGATAGCTGAACTTGGTGCGCGGGTCGCGCCACATGCGATAGGCCACGGCGCCGTCGCCGATCTCCTTGCCGACGGGCTGGGCGTGTCCAGACAGTTTCAGCGTCTCGTAGGGCGCGCGCGTGGCGTTGATGCCTGCCTGGACATCGATGTCGCCGAGATTGACCTGACTGGCGCGGGCCTGCATGCGGTCTTTTTCCAGCTGCTCCGTGTCGTATTGCGCAACCTGCTTCAGGTCGAAGCGTAGCTGCTTGCCGCTCCTGGCGTCGGTCCAGAGACCGCGATAGCCCTTGGAATCGCGCGTGCCTTGCCAGCTTGCGGCCTGATCCGCCGGCTTGCCTTCCTGGCGGGGCTTCGGTTCGAAGAGCTCCTTGGCCGTGCCTCGCAGCGGAATATCCACACCGTGCCTGGCGTAGAAGTAGCGGCCGGTCAAGGTGCCGTCGGCAGCCGCTTCTGTGTCCAGCTCCAGCACGATGTCGCCGGCGCCTTGCAGTGTTCCGGTGTAGACGGTGCGGGGCGCGGCATGGGCCTGGGCTGCGGTCAGCAATAGCATGGAAAGCGTCAGCGCGGTGAGGTATGAATGGCTGGGGGCGGAGAGTGAGCGAAGCATCTGAGAGAGCATCCAAGGCCGCGAGGCGACTGCGTTGATGGAAGAAATCTAGGTTTTCGGGCGATGTGGTGAGCGTTTGCGAGATTTGAACCTGCTATTGAGTCCGCAGTCCCAAAGCCCGCAGCCAAGCGTCCACTTGCCCGAAGGCATCCTGCTGCCATTGATCCGCGGTTCGCTCTCCCAACACATTCGCGTCCTCGACAAACCGACGCACACAAGTTGGTCCGAAGCCATCGACGGTATCGAACTTGGCTGCGATGTAGGTGTAGCCTTTGACGCCGGACTCATGCTGCAGCAGAGGGAGGCAATCGTCCGCCAGCACCTCGGCGCCACCGGCATAGTTGCGGATACAGTAATAGATGTCGTAGGCGTCCTTTTGCTTGTAGCGGCCTTGGATGGCGTGGCCTTTCATTGCGAGTAGCGCCGGGATGGAGCAGACGGCGACTTCAACGCGGTTAGTTCCGCCGTTAGGCATCGATCCAGCGATAGCGACCATTTGGTAGAACCGTAGCGCGAGATCCGTTCCATCGGCGCGCTGTACCGCGAATTCGCTGATCAGCGCAGGCGAGTTCCTCACGATCTCGGCTTGCCTGGGCATGAGAAAGTCAATCACTACATCAATGGCAGGACCGCCGTCGTCCGCCTGGATCTGTCGCACCAGTTGGAATCGCCTGAGTTCCTTGCGCTGTGCATACCCTTGGCTCAACAGCGATTCGACCAGGTGCGCGTACTGACCATCGCCCAGCGCTTCGGCATCCAAACCCAGGTCCACATCCAGGGTGCCGACGTGGGGCATGTCTTCATTGCCCAGCAGCAGCCATGGCACGGCGCCGCCTACGACGGCAAAACGTCCCTTGAAGCTTCCAAGGATCTGTCCGATTTCGATAAGGACGGATTTGACTGCCGCCGTTGTGCGGTCGTCGTACTCGCTCGCTAACTGTGCCGCGCCACGCGTCATTCGTGCCATTGGAGCCTTTCCCGTCGCAGGTGATCGGCGGCCTCCTGTCCGCGTTCGCCTGCCACGCTGAGGTCCAGATAGGTCTGGATTGGGCTGGTGCAGACCACGCCGGGCGCCGGTTGCACAGTGTCACGGAACAGCCCCGGATCGTCCAGTACGGTCACCACCAGGTTTTCTCCCTTGCCGGCGGTTTCGAGCTTGAGTCGTGATCGCAGGAGTTCAAGGCCTGCAGCATCAGCATAGAAATAGTGTGTGCCAGTCCGTACAAACGGCGCCAGCCAGCGGGCTGCAGTGAACGAAGCGCGTGCGATCTGGCTTGTCGCGCCGGGTGACCCATCGTGCAGCGCCGCATCAAACGCCGTTCCGTGCAAAGTGGTATAGAAAGTCAGCCGTTGACCGGCCGGAGATTCGTAGGCTTCACGCCAGGCGTCCACAAGTGCGTCGGGCCTAGACAGGAACATTCCCTCGGGGCCCAGCTTCGCCCATTCGCGATCCAGCAGGCTATTGCGCACATTGCTGACGTGCCCCAGGCTGACGTCCGCGGCTTGCGCCAATTCGGCAACCCGCCAACCGCGGGACGACTTGCGCAGCATGACTTTGAGTATCTGGACTGATTTCGGTTTGAACAGCGACCGCAGTCCCCGCCGTTCTATCACCGGCTTCTTGGCTACCTGCCGTGAGATAAAGATGGTAGCGAAGGCAAGCCGAGCATTCCCTTCGAAATCGAGGTGCGCCACGCCGAACTCGCGGCACAACTCCTGAACCTGCGGCGACAGATAAGGCGCAATCAATATGGGCGTAACGTGATCGGACTGCCGTCCCACGTATTCACGCAACGAAAGTACGGCCAGGCGCGCGTGCCGCGGTTGTCCGCTGGGCAGTACCGTCGCGACCAGCTTGTGCCGGTTGCCGAATGTCGTCAGTTGGGCGGCGAGCTCGATTGCTGAGCTTGGATTCCGAGGGACGAGAGTGACCTCCAGGCTCTCGACGGCGGGTATTTCCTCCAACAGCGATCGGAGGGTACTCGCAGCTTGATCATCGATTTTCACTGGATTGTGCATTTTCATCGTCTGCTAAAAATAGCATTTTCAGTGAAAGTGTCAACGATAGTTTCACTGGAATAGTTATTTTAAGCCCGTGTTGAAATAGGAAAAATCAATGAAATTCGGTCTGCGTTCTACGCTTCGCCCTTTCCTTGAGTCGCAGGGGCTTGTGTTGGCCAGTCGGAGCAGCCCAGCAACGCAGCCGCCTCGCCATCCGCCAGCATCTGCTCAAACAGGTCTCCAAGACCGCTGGCCACCTCGCTGACCGCCTCGAACTCGGGCTCGACGCCATGCACGATCCTTCCCGAAATCCGGTCGATCGCGAGAAACTCGTAATCACCGTCCACGCTCATGAAGATCGGCACATGGCGCGCCCAGAAGGTCTCGACGGCGTGCCGGTCGGCATCGCTGATGGCGGCTTCCAGGCTGATGTCGCGAAAGGCGTCCCACCCGAAGGCGCTGTCGGCGGTTCCGGCATAGTCGGCCGCGCTCAGGAACCAGCGCGTATCGTCCGCGCTGCTCAGTTGCGTGTACAAGGACAGGAACGCTGCGTGTTCCGAGGCGTCAGCCGGTGCAGCCATGGCCGTCGCGCGTAGCACCGTCCAGCCGCGCGCGGCAAGCAAGCCCAGGAAACGTTCGTGCAAGATGCTCATCGGGTCCGCCATGGCTATCGCGTCGCCGCGATGTTCGCGCGCGGCAAGCGCGCCTTCAAGGTCTGTGCCAACTCGCCCAATCCCACATCGCCGCAGCCGACCAGCGTCAGCTCCCGCAATCGGGTCAGCATGTCCAGCACGCCGATATCCGCAATCCGTTTGCAGTACTGAATGTCCAACCGTTCCAGGTTTTCAAGGGCGCTGATCGGACCGATCTTCTCCAGCGCACCAAGGTTCTTCAGGCGCAAAGAGCGCAATCCTGTCAGTTGCTCGATGCCGGACAGCGTCTTCAAACCACGGCCCGCCAGCAAGCCCAGCGCCAACAGCGGCAGTCCCGCAATGCGGTCGAATATCGACGAATCGAACGGCACGTTCCAAAGGTTCAGTTCCTTGAGCGGCAGGCTCAAGGCGCGGTCCAGCAGCATGCCGCGCCGGTCTGGGACCATGGACAAGGAAATCAACGCCGGAAAGTCTTCCGGCTCGAACCGCAACGTGGCGCCCACTGTCAGCGCCTCCAGCCTGGGCAGCGGGCCGGCCTGCCAGGTGTACGTGCCAGGCTCGGGATGGATGGAAAGATGGCGCAGGCTGGCAGGGAGCATGTCTGCGCGCAATCTCGTCAGAACGCTGCCCGCGACCGCGCCGGGGCCGATGGACAGGTGCGCCAGCGCCGGCAGCCGGGCGAGGAGTCCGGGCAGCTCGCGCAGCGGGTCACCCGGCGGCGCCCATAGATGCACGTCTTCGATCGAGGCCAGGACGGCCTCTTGCGGCGGAGCATCGTAGAGCACGACGCGTTCATTCGCGCCGGCGAATTGCGAGTGCTGGCGGCTGTGCATGAAGCGCCAGGTCTGGGCGCGGTCCGGGAGAGGGATCGAAAACGGGATGAAGGACATGTGGCTTTCCGAATCCGTGAAAGGCTAGTTTACGGTGCTCATCGTCCGGGCGGAAAACTGTGCGATGACCGATGGGATGCTCTTCCTCCGTAACTTGATAGTCGCAAACTAAGTGGTTACATTCAAGATGGAGAACATCATGACCACCACTACCCCCACGCCAGAATTCCGCCTGCTTGGCGACCACGCGGCGTTAGATCTGATCAACACCGTCGAGCAATCCGACGATGGCCCTCGCGATCGCCTGC
This sequence comes from Achromobacter aegrifaciens, assembly GCF_902859735.1. GTDB lineage: Bacteria > Pseudomonadota > Gammaproteobacteria > Burkholderiales > Burkholderiaceae_B > Achromobacter > Achromobacter aegrifaciens. The sequence goes on from NZ_CADIJY010000003.1 coordinate 368,933, forward strand.
AATCAGACGACGATGTGCGAGCCTGGCTGGAGGCCTTGGGTTTTTCGCCCGCCCAGCGCAAGACCCCGAAGGGTCTGCTCGAATCCGCGAGGACATTGCGCGAGACGGTGCGCGCATTGGTCGCCCAGAGAAAGGCCGGGTTGCCGCTCAAGCTCAGCCCGCTCAACCGGGCGCTCGCCGCCGGAGGCAGCCATCTTGAGGTTTCCGTGGTGGCGGGCGCGCCCAGCCTTGCCCGTCGCTATGAAGCGGCTACGCCCGATCAATGGCTGCTTCCGGCCGCAGAGGCCGCCGCAGACTTGCTCGTGCATGGGGACTTCGAGCTGGTGCGCAAATGCGAAAGCCCGCTCTGTTCCCTCTGGTTCTACGACCGTACTCGCTCCCATCGCCGCAGGTGGTGCAGCATGTCGCTTTGCGGTAACCGCCACAAGGTGGCGGCATTTCGACAGAGAGAAGCCCAGGACGCTGCTTCCTGAGCGCTTGCTAGCCCACCCATCCGGCCGCCTGGCCGGATTTTTTTTTGAATGAGTCTCTCCATGTCATAGCTTTGAACTATTTAGGTAACCATTAAAACTTAATTTGACGGGTTACTAAAAAGGCGTAAGAATGGCCCGCACAGCCTGCAGGAATTCGGCTATTGATCCAGCCCCAGACCACGGAGATCGTCATGTCCAGCCCCCCAGAAAACCAGATCCAAACGCGCCGTTTGCAAGCCGACGGCCTGAACTTCTTCTATCGCGCGGCGGGCAACCCCGATGCGCCCGTGTTGCTGCTTCTGCATGGTTTCCCCAGTTCTTCGCACCAGTTCCGCAATCTGATCCCGATTCTGGCCACGCGTTTTCACGTGATTGCGCCGGATCTGCCCGGCTTCGGCTTCACGGAAGTACCTGGGGAGCGCGGCTACCGGTACACGTTTGACGACTTGGCCGTGTCGCTCGGCGCGTTCGTCGATGCCTTGGGCCTGAAACGCTATGCGATGTACGTTTTCGACTACGGCGCGCCTGTCGGGCTGCGCCTGGCGCTTGCCCACCCCGAGCGGGTGACCGGCCTGGTCTCTCAGAACGGCAACGCTTATCTCGAAGGGCTGGGCGATGCCTGGGCGCCAGTCCGCGCCTATTGGGCGGAGCCGACCGCGGCCAACCGGCAGGTCATCGCGGATGCCGTGCTGAACCTGGAAGGAACGAAGTGGCAGTACGTGCATGGCGTCGCCAATCCGGACGACGTGGCTCCGGAAAGCTACACGCTCGATGCCGCCTTGCTTGAGCGGCCTGGCAACAAGGAAATCCAGCTCGATCTGTTCCTGGACTACGCCAACAATCTGAAGCGGTATCCGGATTTCCAGGCGTTCTTCCGCGCGGCGAAAATCCCGACGCTCGCTATCTGGGGGCGCCACGATCCGTTCTTCATACCGCCCGGCGCCGAGGCGTTCAAGCGGGACAATCCGGAAGCGCAGGTCGAGTTGCTGGATACCGGGCACTTTGCGCTCGAGACGCATGCGGCATATATCGGGCGCCGGATTATCGAGGTGTTGGCGCCTTGAGGGATTCTGAAAGAGGCCGCGAATGCGGCCTTTTCAATACGGCTACCTTTCGGCGTTCATCACGCACACGCCACGGCCGACGGATTCACGCTAAAGTGCCCGTTCATTTGAATCGAGGATGGATAGGGTATGTCAAACGAAAGCCCGCTTCTTGATGACAACGCGGTGTACCGAACCTTGCTCGAGTCCACCAAGGCAATTCCCTGGAAGATCGATTGGGCCACGAAGCAATTCGCCTATATCGGTCCGCAGATCGAGGCGTTGCTGGGCTGGAAGGCCGCCAGCTGGGTGAGCGTGGAGGACTGGGCCATGCGCATGCACCCGGAGGATCGGGACTATGTGGTGAATTTCTGCGTCACCCAATCCCAGGCCGGCGTCGACCACGAGGCGGACTACCGTGCGCTGACCAAGGAAAACGGCTACGTATGGATCCGGGACGTGGTGCACGTAGTGCGCAATGACAGCGGCGAGGTCGAAGCGCTGATCGGCTTCATGTTCGACATCACCGAACGCAAGAAGACCGAGGAAAAGCTGCTGGCCTTGCAGAAGGAGCTGGAGGCGCTGTCCTTCAAGGACGGTTTGACGAATATTGCCAACCGGCGTCGCTTCGATAGCGGTTTTGAATTGGAGTGGGAGCGCGCGCGCAGCGAACGAAAGCCGCTGTCCATCCTGTTGTTCGACGTCGATTTTTTCAAGCAATACAACGATCTGTATGGCCACACCCAAGGCGACCAATGTCTGGTGGATATCGCCCAGACCCTGAGTTTGGCGCTGGATGGACCTCGCGATCTCGTTGCGCGCTACGGTGGCGAAGAGTTTGTCGTGCTGCTGCCGGAAGCCGATGCCGGAGTGGCGCGAAAAGTCGCTGAACGCTGCCAGCGCTTGCTCAAGAAAAAGGCTATCGTGCACGCGCTGTCACCGCACGACAGGCGCGTCACGGTCAGCATTGGAGCCGGAACGGCGGTGCCAGACGGACAGAGCGACCGTGCTGGCTTCATCAAAGCCGTCGACCAGCAGCTATATGCAGCCAAGAAAAACGGGCGGGACCGCATCGAGCATGTGCAGTTGTAGAGCCGACCGTGAATCCAAGGTTTTCTCAGTAACAAGCGCTGAACCTTCTGGTCCGGCGTCTATACAGGAATTGATTCAATGAGCAGTATTTTCCCAGGCGATCTGTGGGCAGTGGGTGAAGCACAGGTCGAAGGTTTGACGGTCATCGTTCGCTTTCGCACCGGCTTGCCGTCGGCGACTGATCGTGAGATCAATGAGAACCTGGTCATCATCTCTTGGCCGTACCAGGGCATCGAGTCCGGCATGCCCAATGACGAAGACAAGCAGAGCCACAATAGCTTTGAAGAGGCCATCGAGAAAGGCTTTGAGAATTCCGATATCGGGGTGCAGGTGGCTTGCCTGACTGGAAATCACCACAAGGAATGGCGTTACTACACGCGTGACGTCGAAGCCTTCCTGGATGCATTCAACGCATGCCTGGCGGGGCACCCGGTCTATCCCATACAACTGCGCATGTACAAGGATCCTGATTGGAATGCCTTGTCGGGCTTGCAGCCCCAGGGTTCAGATCAGCTTCATTGAAAGAGGTCAGGCGGCGCTTGCGCGCCGCCTGCTACGCATAGCGCTTGGCGCCCGCCACGCAAACCACCGCCGCCAGCGTCACGACCAGCATCGTCCAGCTGACCTGCTCATGCAGCAGCGCGGCAGCCAATCCCAGCCCCATGAAGGGCTGGAACAACTGCAACTGCCCCACCGCCGCAATTCCGCCCTGCGCCAGCCCGCGGTACCAGAACACGAACCCGATAAGCATGCTGAATAGCGACACGTAGGCGAGGCCTATCCACGCCGGCGTGCCGACGTGCTCGAACGAGGCCGGCATGGTCAACAGCGCGATGGGCAGCATGAGTGGCAGAGACAGCACCAGCGCCCAGCTGATGACCTGCCAGCCGCCCAGCTTGCGGGACAGCTTGGCGCCTTCGGCATAGCCCAGGCCGCAGACGATGATGGAGGCGAGCATGAGCAGGTCGCCGGTGGGCGAGGCCTCCAGGCCGCCCCAGGCGGCATAGCCCGCGACGCAAGCCGCGCCGACGATGGAGAACATCCAGAACGGCGGACGCGGGCGTTCGCCGCCGCGTATCACGGCGAAGATCGCGGTGCTGAGCGGCAGCAGGCCGAGGAAGACGATGGAATGGGCCGAGGTGACGTGCTGCAGGGCCAGCGCCGTCAGCAGGGGGAAGCCGACGACCACGCCCAGTGCGGTCAGCGCTAGCGAGGGGAGGTCGGATAGGGTAGGCCGGCGTTGGCGCAGCAGCATCAGCAGGGCCAGGCCAAGCAGGCCCGCGATGGCGGCACGCGCGCAGGTCAGGAAAATGGGATCCAGGTCCGCCACGGCGACCCGGGTCGCGGGCAAGGAGCCCGCGAAGATCACTACGCCGATAAAACCGTTCACCCAGCCGCTGGTGGCCTTTTGCATCTGAAGCTCCTTGATACCGGGCTCCAGTACAGCACGGCCTGAGCGCGCAGTCCAAGCACAATCCAGTACAATTTCAAGAAACTGTTATGTATTTAAAGCCAGTACGGCGGAGAATCCCATGGCGCGCGGCGGCACTCTCATCAAGCAGGTCATGGGCGAGATCCAGGGGCGGATTGCGGCCCGCACAGCCTTGCCTGGCTCCCGGCTGCCTTCGGTGAGAGTGCAAGCCAAGACGCTGGACGTATCGGTGTCCACAGTGGTGGAAGCCTACGAGCGGCTGGCGGCGGAAGGCGTGCTGGTGTCGCGCCCCGGCTCCGGGTTCTATGTGGCCGGGCAGGTGGCGCCGTTGGCGCTGACCGAGATGGGGCCGAAGCTGGACCGGGAAGTCGACCCGCTGTGGGTATCGCGTCAGTCGCTGGCGGCGGACGCGGATAGCTTGCGGCCGGGCTGCGGCTGGCTGCCGGTCAGCTGGATGTATGAAGACGGGTTGCGGCGCGCCATGCGTGGCATGGCGCGCGCCGAAACCGCGGAACTGACCGAGTATGGAACGCCGTTGGGCCATGCGCCCCTGAGGCAGCTGTTGGCGCGGCGCATGGCGGGCATGGGGATAGAGGCAGGGCCCGAGCAGATCATGCTGACCGATTCGGGGACTCAGTCCATCGACCTGATCCTGCGCTTTCTGCTGGAACCGGGGGACACGGTGCTGGTGGACGATCCCTGCTATTTCAACTTCCATGCGCTGTTGAAGGCGCATCGCGTCAAGGCGGTAGGGGTGCCGTACACGCCGAACGGTCCGGATGTCGCGGCGTTCGAAGCGGCGCTGCGCGAGCATTCCCCGCGGCTCTACATCACGAACTCCGGCATACACAATCCGACGGGGGCGACTTTGTCGCCCTTGGTCGCGCACCGTCTGCTGAAGCTGGTGGACGATTCCGAGCTGGTGATCGTCGAGGACGACATCTTCGCGGATTTCGAGAACACGCCCGCGCCGCGGCTGGCTGCGTTCGACGGGCTGTCGCGGGTCATACATATCGGCAGCTTCTCGAAGACGGTGTCGGCGTCGGTGCGTTGCGGCTACATCGCGGTGCGGTCCGATTGGGTGGAAAGCCTGACCGACCTGAAGGTCGCCACGACCTTTGGCAGCAGCCGGCTGGCGGCCGACATCATCTTCAGGACGCTGACGGGCAGCGGCTACCGCCGCCACATGGAGTCGACCCGGCTGCGCCTGGCGCAGCAGATGGACAAGACCGCCGCAAAGTTGCTGAAGCTGGGCATCAAGCCCTGGCTGACGCCCCGGGCGGGCATGTTTCTGTGGTGCCGCCTGCCCGAGGGCAAGGACGCGGCTACGGTGGCCCGTCTGTGTCTGAAGGAAGGGGTGTTGGTGGCTCCCGGAAATGCGTTCAGCCAGTCGCTGGCTGCGGGAGATTTCCTGCGGTTCAACGTTGCGCAGTCCACGGACGAGCGGATATTCACGGTGCTGTCCAAGGCGTTGAGCGCGGCTTGATGCAAGGGGCACGGTTGGTTGCCTGAAGCACTGGCAGCCGGCATTCACGAAAAATTTCCGTGTCGCCTGATACCTTTTGCTTTCTCGACGGACAGGCGCGGGCAATCCAGCGGCCCGCCTGGCCGCCGGACTGTCGTATTGATGACTACAGGTAGGCGAGCGTGATGATGTAGCCCTGGGTGTCTTGTTGCCCGGCGTGGCGCGCCCTGAGCGGCACGGTCTGCACGTCGACCTTCACTCGATTGGCGCTTACGCGGTAGCGGTCGGCGGGCTTGCCAGCGGCGCGGGCGCGTTCAGCATCGCATTCCACGCGGACGGTGGCTTTTCGGGATTGAACCTGCGGTGTGCATGACGCAGCCTCGACGATGGCGCCGTGGAAATAGATGGTTCCATCCGCGGCGCGGGCTGCGGGCAGGACGCTGGACGCGCACAGCAGAAGCAGGGAAAGGCGATATTGGAGCTTGGACATGACAGCGACTCCTTGCGACTGGAAACGGAGGGGGGGCTATGTCTGTCTTCACTTCTTTAACGGCATCCGGCAGCGAAAGTTAATCGCAATCCGCCTTCGGGCCGCGTTCGCGCGTGCGAGCGGTGCCTGACTTGCAACTGCAACGCAGGCGCGTCAGTCCGCACGGCGATATGCCGCCGTGGCGGAAAATCCGCGGCTGGACTGCTTTTTTGTAAGGAGAGAGTCGGCTCGCTACGCGAACACCGGAAGGACTATGGGCGGCATCGTGGGCTCCTTTGATCGCGCCCTGGAGGACGCGGTGATGGTCAGGGACCTGGAACGGACTGTCGGCCAATATGAAATGCGTGGTTTCATTGTCGCAGGTCGCGGGGAAAAATCAATACCTGGCGTCCGGCGCATGCGATCACTATCTTCCGGATTCTGGCGACGGGATGTTTCGCACCGTATTCGCTCTACCTTGAATGCTCGCTGCTGACGCGTCCTGCGCCGCTTCAGTAAACTCCGGGGCTGCCGCGCGGCGCTCACCGCCGCTTTCATGCTCGCTGATCTCCATGACTGCTTCCGACACGACATTCGCCGCCGCGCTTCGTACTCCCGTCTCCACCGCCGACGATCTTGATCCGCTGGATCAGTTCTTCCAGCGCCCCGAGGTACGCGCCTTTTTAGCCCAGGCCCGCAAACCTGGGCAGGCGGAAGTCTGCTTGCGGACCTGCGCCGATCTGCTGCCTACGCTGCACCCGGGCCGCGCCGCTGCCGTGGCCTTGATGTGCGGTTCGCTGGTGGAAGACGGCGCCGATCCGGCAATACTCTTTCCCGTCCTGCAGGACTTGCTGCGGCAGTGGCTGAGCACCCTGAGTCCGTATTGCGCGCAGGAGGTCGAGGACGACGACGATGAGGTGGAGGAGGCCGACCGCCGGGCTTGGCAGGATGCCAGGTCGCGGATGGCCGACGTACCCGAGGGCAGGCGCTGGGAAGTGGAAGCCTTGCATCAGGCGGCAGACCTGCTGGTGCTGCCGATGATGACCATGGTCTTGCGCGACCGCCGCAATCACGCCGCCCTGGTGTCCGACGCGGAGCTGATGGCGCTGCTGCATCCCATGGCCACCAGCAACGACAGCCTGCCCTTCGAGCATCTGCACTATCTTTGGCTGGCCTCGCAGTTGGGCTACGAGGAGGAGTTGGTAGTGGTGCTGCCGACTTCCATGACGGGCTTCATTGCGCGGGCGCATGCCGTAAACAACAACTTCCACGCCTTCACGCTGTTGCAGATCATCATCGGCGAACACGCGCAGGCCTTGGGCGTGAAGCGCGAGATCGCAGCGCGCGAACCGGACCAGGACAGCGATACCGCGGACTTCCAGTGGTTGCAGGCTGATGCCTACGCCGGCGGCGAGCTGGTCAACGCCATGCGTTACGCCTGGGGCGAGGCGGCGTTGCGGCACAACCTGTCCCGCCACGGCAAGCGAGTGCTCATCGCGTTGGAAACGGCCGAGGGCATGAAGCGCAATTGGTCGGGGTTCAACGGCGCCATGCATGAAGCGCAGCAACCGTCCATGACATTCACGCGCTATCTCACGCGTGACGAGGTGGCTTCGTATCTGGCTTGATCCGGCGCGGACGGGGCCGCATGGCGGGCGGTATATTCGAAAGCTCCCCTCTCAACAGGAGCGCCACATGCAGACCAATGAAATCCATCGGGGCCGGCTGATCGACCACATCCAGCTGGTGGTGCGGGACCTGGCAGCCAGCCAGCGGTTCTATCAGGCAGTCTTCGATGCGCTGAAAGTGCCGATGGGCGGCACGGGCGACGGCTATTTCTGGGCGGACGAGCTATTCGTTTCCACGCCCGACAACAAGGCTGCGGCGGGGCAGTTGACCGGACGCCATCATCTTGCGTTCCAGGCGCAGGACCAGGCCATGGTCGCTGCCTTCTACAAGGCGGCGCTGGCCCATGGCGGCACGGACAATGGCGCGCCGGGCTTTCGGGACTACCATCCAGGGTATTACGGCGCTTTCGTGCTGGATCCGGACGGCAACAACATCGAGGCCGTGTTCCATGGCGAGGCGCAGCGCAGCGCGCCTTCGGTGAAAGTGACGTTCTGAGCGGCGCGCGTTTGGCTCAGACGCGTGCCGCCCCGTAATCACACGCCCAGGTAGGCGCGGCGCAGCCCCTCATCGGCCAGGAGTTCAGCGCCCGGCCCGGACATGACGATTTCACCGTGCTCCAGCACATAGCCGCGCGCGGCCATGCTGAGCGAGCGGTGCACGTCCTGCTCCACCAGCAGGATGGTGATGCCGCGCGCGTTGATGAGCGGCAGCTTGTCGAAGATGTCCTTGACCATGATGGGCGCCAGGCCGATGGACGGTTCGTCCAGCAGCAGGAGCTTGGGCGAGGTCATCAGCGCGCGGCCGATGGCCAGCATCTGCTGCTCGCCGCCGCTGAACGAGCGAGCCAGCTGGCGGCGCCGTTCCCGCAGACGCGGGAACAGCTGATAGACCCAGTCCAGGTTGTCGCGGCTGCGGCGCTTGTCGCGCAGTACGTCGGCGCCGACCAGCAGGTTGTCCTCGACGTCCATGTGGCCGAACAGGCGGCGGCCTTCCATGACCTGGGCCATGCCCAGGCGCGCCACCAGGTGCGCGGGCAGGCCGCTGATGCGCTCGCCCAGGAAGCGGACCTCGCCGGCCAGCGCGGGCAGGGAGCCCATGACGGTGCGGATCAGCGTGCTTTTGCCGGCGCCGTTGGCGCCGACCAGACTGACGATCTCGCCTTCGCCCACGTGCATGTCCACGCCGCGCAGCACCTGCACGTCGCCGTAGCCGGCGTCCAGTTGACGGATCTCCAGCATCACGCGGCCTCCCCGAGATAGGCGCGCACCACCTGCGGATCGCGGGCGACCTGCTGCGGCAGGCCATCGGCGATCTTGCGCCCCTGCTGGATGACGACGATGCGGTCGGATAGTTGCATGATGGCCTTCATGTTGTGTTCGATCACCAGGACGCTGATGCCGTCGCAGCGCAGGGAAAGGATCAGCGCCACCATTTCCTCGGTCTCCACCGGCGTCAGGCCCGCCATCACTTCGTCCAGCAGCAGCAGGCGGGGTTGGGTCGCCAAGGCCTTGGCGACTTCCAGGCGCTTGCGGCCCGACAGCGTGAGAGTGCGCGCGATCTGATGCTCGCGTCCGGCCAGGCCGACGCGCGCCAGCACGGCCTGGGCGACTTCCTCGGCCTGGGCTGGAGCGCGGTGGCGCAGGAAGGCGCCGATCATGGCGTTCTCCAGTACCGTCATGTCGCCGAATGGCTTCACGATCTGGAACGTACGTGCGAGTCCAGCGGCGCAGATGCGCGCCGGATCCTGGCCGTTGATGCGGCTGCCATTGAAGCGGATGTCGCCGCTGCTGGGCGGCACGAAGCCGGATGCCATGGCGAACAGCGTGGTCTTGCCGGCGCCGTTGGGGCCGATCAGGCCGACGATCTCGTCGGCGCCGACGGCGAAGCTGACCTCGTCGGAGGCTCGCACGCCGCCGAAATTGCGGCTGACATTATGGAACTCGAGCAGGTTCATTGTGTGCCCCCCATCGCGGGACCGGCGGTCTTGGCTGGCGTGCCGGCCACGCGCGCAGGCGCCTTGGCGCGTCGGGACAGTATCGCCATCAGTCCTCGCGGCTCCCAGCGGATGATGATCATCAGCAAAAGGCCATACAGCATCATGTCGGCCCCCACCATGCCCCCGGTCAGGGAGCGCGCCAGCTCTTCGCCAGGCAGCAGCAGCAGCGCGCCCAGCACCGGGCCCCAAAGCGTGCCGCGGCCGCCGATGATGCAGACCACGGCGATGACGACGCTGAGATTGGCGCCGAATACCTTATCGGGGCTGATGTAGAGGACGAACTGCGCATAGAAGGTGCCGCCCAGCGCGGTCATGGCCGCGCTCAGCATGGCTGCGGTCAGCTTGTAGCGCCGCACCGGCACGCCCAGCGCCATCGCCGCGTCCTGGTCGTTGCGCACGGCCGTCAGGCAGTAGCCGAAGCGGCTGCGCAATACATGGCGGTTGATCAGCAACGCGGCGATGGTGAAGGCCAGCGCCACGATGTAGTAGTAGGCCTTGCCGGTATGCTGGAAGTACAGCGGAGCGTCGCGCAGCAGCGTGACCTCCATGCCGCGCGGCCCGCCCAGCAGGGTGTCGGCGTTTTCCACCAGCGTCTTGAGCACCATGCAGGAGGCGATCGTGGCCAGCGCGAAGTACGCGCCGCGCAATTGCAGGCAGGACAGCCCCACGATCAACGCCGCGCCCATGGCCACGACGGCGCCGGCCCACATGCCCAGCCAGGGACTGATGCCCAGGTTCACGAACAGCCAGGTCGAGGTATAGGCGCCCAGCCCGAAGTAGGCGGCATGGCCCAGCGAGAGCTGGCCGGCGATGCCGCCCAGGATGTTCCATGACAGCGCCAGATAGGCGTACAGCAGCGTCATGGCGCCCACCGACAGCAGGTACTGGTTGCCGCTGGCCAGCGGCAGCAGCGCCAACAGGCCCAGCGCGGCGATGCCGGCGGCCGAAGTCTTTGTGGTCTTGGCCATCATTCGTTCTCCACGCCGAACAGCCCGCTGGGCCGGAAATACATGGTGGCGAGAAACAGCAGGAAGATGAGCGCCTCGGCATAGGTGATGGGGATCAGCTGGCTGCCGACCGATTCCAGCACGCCAACCAGGATGCCGCCCCAGAACGCGCCTGCCACCGAGCCGATGCCGCCCAGCACGACGATGACGAAGGCGCGCAGGCCGAAGATGTCGCCGACGAAGGGGTTGACGGGATAGAGCGGCAGCAGCAGCGCGCCGGCCGCGCCCAGCACCAGCAGGCCGATGGCGAACGACAGCCGGTAGACGCGGGCGCTGTCTATGCCCAGCACGCTGGCGGCTTCGCGGTCCTGTCCGGTGGCGCGGATGGCGCGGCCTGTGCGCGTGTGGCGCAGGAACAGCACCAGGGCCGCCGTGATCAGGCAGGCGAAGAACAGGCCGGCGATCTGCGGATAGGTGAAGATCAGGTCGCCGGGTATCCAGACTTCGTTGGCCCAAGGCGCGTCGATGGTCCGGCTGTCGGGGCCGGCCAGCGCCAGGAAGGCGTTGTCCAGGAAGATCCACAGGCCGGTGGTGAAGATCAGAACGCCGATCGGCTCGCGCGAACTTTCCTTGCGGTAGATGCCGTCGATCAGCCAGCGCTGGCAGGCATAGCCGACGACGAACAGCGCGGCCGCCGTGAGTGGCATGGCGGCCAGCGGATGCAGGCCGAAGTGGCTGGTGAGCGCGAAGCAGACGTACATGGACATCATCAGGAAGGCGCCATGGGCGAAATTGATGATCTTCATGACGCCGAACTGCAGGCTCAGGCCCAGCGCGATCAGGCCGTAGACGGCGCCGCTGGCGATACCGCCCAGCAAGGCCTGGAGTAGGGTAGTGGTCAAGTGGAGGCTCCTAGCGGTAACGGGGCGCCGGCGCCACGCGCAGGGCGTGGCGCGGCGACGCCAGGTCGGTCAGGGCTGAGCGGCAGGCCAGACCATCTTGTAGGATTTGGAGGCCAGGTTCTCCGGCCACACGGTGCGGTACTGGCCGTCGGGCGTGATCTGCTGCATGACGTAGCGCTTTTCGGGGTTCTGGCCCTTGGCGTCGATCACGATGTCATAGCCCACCAGCTTGTTCAGGTCGGTGCCTTGCAGCTTGGTCTGGGCCAGGGCGTCGCGGATGGCTTCGGGATCCGCCTTCCCGGCGCGCTCCAGCGCGTCCTTGATGACCCAGACCGCGGCGTAGGCGCTGACCGACAGTTCGTTGGGATCGACCTTGTAGGCGGCGACGAAGTCGTCCCAGAACTTCTTGGCGAACGGCGTGGTGATGGACGACTCGTAGCCGGCCCAGCCATTGGTGGTGTAGACATTGCCCGCGATGTCCTTGCCGACCAGCGGGATGAAGGTACTGTCGATCTGGCCGGCCGCGCTGCCGACGTAGGTCGAGCCCACCCGCATCTGCGCCAGCAGTTTGTGCAGCTGCACGGCGTCGGCGCCATAGGAGGTCACGGTGACGACGTCGGGCTTCTTGCCCTTGATCTTCAGCACCAGCGGACGCAGGTCAGGCGAGTTGGGCGGGTATCCCTCGTCCAGCACCAGATCGATGCCGGCTGCCTTGAACTTGGCGCGCAACGTGTTGGCCATGTCCTGGCCCCAATCGGTGTTCTCGTAGACCATGGCGACCGTCTTGGCCGGCTTGCCGGTGGTCTTGCCCGCGTAGTCGATGAAGTCCGCCATGCTTTCGGCGTTGCCCGAGGCCGGGATCTGCGTGGGACGGAACACGTACTTGAAGCCGCGTTCGGTGATGTCGGCCTTGGCGGCCAGGTCCACCACCCATGGCACGCGGTTCTTTTCCGCGACGGCGGTGGCGGGGAAGGTCACGCCGCTCTGGAAAGCGCCCAGCAGCACCGGGGTCTTCTCGCGGGTGATCAGGCGTTCGACCTCGGTCATGGCGACCTTGGCATCGCCCCGGGTGTCGACCTCGACGAGCTGCAGTTGCGCGCCGCCCAGCGACTTGATGCCGCCGGCGTCGTTGATGTGCTTGACGGCCAGATGCGTGGCGCGCGACATGTCTTTGCCAATGGAAGCGGTGGCGCTGCCCGACAGAGGAATCAGATAGCCGATCTTGACGGGCTCGGCAGCCAGGGCGGCGCCCTGGACCAGCAACGTGGCGCCGGCCGCGGCGAACAGACGCCGCAGGGCGGCGGGGCGATAGGGGTTGCTCGTGTTCATGAGGATTTGTCTCCAGGTTTTTTTGTGATTCGAGAGTGCGGCGCGGGCTTCAGCCTGGCGGCCCTGCGCCGAGTGCCGCGTGCGTCGCGCATACCAGGCGATGGGCGCGTTCATCGAGCAGCACCGTGCGTCCCATGCGGTTCATGGTGTAGGCAAAGGAAAGCCGGCGCTGCGGCCAGGCGAAAGCCAGCGACCCGCCAGCGCCCGTGTGGCCGTAGGCCTCGTCGCCGAAGCAGGCGCTGTCCAGGCCTTGCGCGCGGTTATCCATCTGGCGCATGAAGCCGCTGGCGTAGCGCGTGGGTACGCGCAGGCAGGCGTCGTCGTCCGTGCGCGCCGACAGGGCCGTGGCCGCGGCCAGCGTGTCCTCGCGCAGCAGGCGCACGCTGTCGCGCTGGCCGCCCAGCGCCAGTGTGCCGTACAGACGCGCCAGGCTGCGCGCATTGCCGATGCCGCCAGCCGCGCACAGCCCGGCTGCGTGGCCGGCGCGGCTGTTGAAGCCGGAAGGGCGCCAGCCGCCGGTGTTCTTGGCGTACAGCGCGGTAGGGCTTTCGGGCTCGTCCTTCAGGGACTGCTCGAAGGGACTGAACGGCGCTTGCGGCGCAGGCGGAGGCACGATGGGTGCGACCCGGGCTTCCTCCGTTTCCGGCAAGCCGATCCAGAAGTCCAGGTCCAGCGGCTGCGCGATATGGCGGCGGAAGAATTCGCCGGGCATGCAGCCGCTCAGCCTGCGCACCAGCTCACCGACCAGCCAGCCGTAGGTCAGGCCGTGGTAGGCCACGCGTTCGCCCGGAGCCCAGAAAGGCGCGGCCCCGGCCAGCCGGCGGGTCATGCCCTCCCAGTCGAAAGCGGCGTCAGCGGGTAGCGGCTCGCGCAGCGCGGGCAGGCCAGCGGTATGGTTGAGCAGCATGCGCGGGGTGGTGGTGGCCTTGCCTGCTGCGGCGTATTCGGGCCAGTAGCGGGCGACAGGGGCGTCCAAATCCAGCTCTCCCGCCTCGGCCAGCATGTGGGCGCAGAGCGCCGTGGCCGGCTTGGTATTGGAGAACACGATACAGACCGTGTCGCGCTGCCAGGGCTGGCTGCGGTCCGTGTCGGCCCATCCTGCCCACAGGTCGACCACCGGATAGCCGTCGACTTCGATGGCGACGGACGCGCCGAGCTCGCCACCGTCCTGGAAGTTGCGCGCGAATGCTGCGCGTACTGGTTCGAAGGCGGGATCGCAGTAGCCGTGTATGGCCGGCGCCGCGGGTGCAAGCGCCGGAGACGAGGTTGCGGCGGCCATGGTCAGCGCGTCAATGGCGCGCGCGCGCCGTAGCCCAGCAGGTAGCGCGCGTCGTTGGACAGCGCGGCCGCGACGCCTTCGGGCAGCGTGCTGGTGAAGTCGGCGAAGCCGCGCAGCCAGGACACGTTGTAGTTGCAGAGTATGGCGCGGCGCTCGCGGTCGGTATGGTTCGGGCCGGAGCGGTGCCAGGTGTTGGACAGCCAGATGGCGACCGAGCCGGCGGGTGCGGTCAGCGTGACCTCGCCGTCCAGCGGGCCGCTGCCCCACGGTGGCGACTTGCGCAGCTTGTGGCTGCGCGGCATGACCCGCGTGGCGCCGTTGTCGGCGGTGAAATCGTCCAGCATCCAGACGTTCTGCAGCGTCAGCGGAAACTCCGGCAGCGGCTCGGCGATCTGGCCCAGCGGCGCATCCACGTGCCAGGCGCCGCCGCCTGTGCCGGGGCCGATGCTGGTGGCCTGGAAGTCGTGCAGGTTGCAGTCCTGGCCCATCACGCTGCGAACCATGGGCAACACCGCCGGGTGCTCGATCAGCGGGATCATGTCGGGCGCCTTGTTCAGCAGGTTCCAGACGCGTTGCGACTTGTCGTCGTCGAACAGGGTGGGCAAGTGCAGGAAGTTCTTCGACACTTTGTTGATGGGTACCGGCCAGCGCGTGTTTTCGTTGTCGCGGCGATACTGGTGCACGCGCGCCACCATGCGCTGCGCTTCCATGTCGCTCACCGTGTAGTGGCGCTTATAGTAGGCCAGGATGTCGTCATCGTCCTCGTGCCGTTCGTCGTCCAGCGGGAACGGATCGGCGCGTTCCGCGGCCATCAGTCCGGACACGCATTCGCGCGCCTGTTCCAGCTGTGCGGCGTCCAGCACGTTTTCAATGACGGCGTAGCCTTCTTCGGCGAGCTGGTGTTGCAAAGCCTGCAGATCGAGTTGCTTCATGTTCCTCCCCTTTTATGTGGAATGTCACTGCGAATTCGGGCCGGGCACGGCCACGGGCGCGAGAGCGCTGCGTGCGAGCTTGCCTATGCTGGTGCGCGGCAAGGCTGCCGTCGCGCCGATGCGGCGCGGCACTTTGTAGCCGGCCAGGTGCGCGGCGCAATGCGCCTGCAGGGCGGCCATGTCCAGGCGTTGGCCGGGCGCGGGCGTGACCCAGGCGTGGACCACCTGGCCCAGCCGCTCGTCGGCCACGCCGAAGGCGGCTGCTTCGCCGACTTCGGGGCGCGACAGCAGCACCTGTTCCACTTCCAGCGGATAGACCTTGAAGCCGCCCACGTTGATGCAGTCGTGCCGGCGGCCCCGCAGATGGAGATAGCCCTCGTCGTCCAGGATGGCGACGTCGCCGGTGTAGAACCAGCCTTCGCGCAGCGCTTGCGCGGACTCTGGCGCCGCTTGGCGGTAACCTGCCATCACGTGCGGCCCGCGCACGCGGATTTCGCCGGGCTGGCCCGGCGGCATGACGCGGCTGGCGCCATCCAGGTCCACCACCTGCAGTTCGCCGCCTGGCACGGGCAAGCCCACCGAACCGGGTTTGCGTGGACGGTGCATGGGATTGAAGGCCAGGCAGGGACCCGCCTCGCTCATGCCGTAGCCCTCATGGATGGGGCAACCGGCGCGCAACTCGAAACGCGTCAGGGTTTCGCGCGGCAGCGGCGCCGCGCCGGAGAAGCAGGCGCGCAGGCTGCCGAGTTTTTCAGGCTGGAAGGCCGTGCTCAGCAACAGGTCATGGAAGATTGCGGGCGCGCCCGGCAGCAGGGTCACGCCGTGGGCGGCGATGGCCTCGATGGTGCGGGCGGCATCGAAGCGCCGCATCACCACCAGCTCGCCGCGGGCATGCAAGCTCAAGTAGAGCGACATGGAGACGGCCGACACATGGAATAGCGGCATCACGCAGAGCACCACCTCCGAATCGCGCCGCGTCGGCAGCCAGGCTTCGCGCTGCGCGATGTTGTAGGCGATCTGTCGGTGCAGGATGTTGACGCCCTTGGGGCGTCCGGTGGTGCCGCCGGTGTATTGCAGCGTGGCCAGATCTTCATGCCGCGGCAGGTCTTCGGGCAGGGCGCAGGCCTGCGGCAGCATCTCCAGCAGGCCGGCGCCGTTGCCTGTGCGGAGAATGGCGCCGGCATCCAGGCCCGGGCACAAGGTGCTCAGATCCAGCTTCACGCTGTCGTCATGCAGCAGCATGCAAGGCTCGGCGTCTTCCAGCATATAGGCCAGCTCGCGCTCGCGATAGCCTGGGTTCAGCGGCACGGCCTGCGCGCGCAGCGCATGCACTGCAAAGGTGGCAACGGCCAGGTCCAGCGAGTTCTGCATCAACAGGGCCACCCGGTCGCCGGGCCGCACGCGTTCGCCCAGGCGGCGTGCCAAAGCTCCAGCCAAGCCGGCGTATTGCGCATAGTTCAGGCGCACGCCTTCGAAGGACAGCGCGGGAAGATCGGGCGCTTCGAGAGCGGCGTCGCGCAGCAGATGGATCACCGAATCCGGGACCCTGGGCAGGGCGGGGGCGTTCATCATGCCTTGCGCTCGGCAGCCTTGCGGGCGGCCTTGGCGTCGCTGGCCTGCCAGACCGTGGGCCGGCCAGCGCCGCCCAGCAGGGTGATGGGGTCGGTATTGTCGATGTGGCCGTACTGCCCCTTGTAGATGCTGTAGCCGCACAATTCCTGCAGGCGGCGCGGGAAGCTTCTCGCCACCTCGGCCGGAATGCCGAGCTGCAGGTTTTCCTGTTGCCGCATCCATCCGGCGCAGTAGTAGCACGACAACGCGTAACGGCGGGCGTTGCTGTTGTTGGCGCCGCCCTTGTGCCACAGCGCGCTGTCGAACAGCATGACACTGCCCGCCTTCATGGTGGCCTGCACGGTGTCTATGTCCTGCGCGCCGTAGGGCGGAGACGAATCGTAGCGATGACTGCCGGGCACGATGTGGGTGGCGCCGTTCTCGGCCGTGAAATCGCTCAAGGCCCAGATGGCATTGACCGCCAGCGGCGGGCGCGGGCGCGGCAGCGCCAGTTGCTGGGTATCTTCGTGCAGGGGCTGGGCGCCTTGGCCCGGCGCCAGCGTCAGTGAGCACAGCGACGACAGCAGCAGCTCGCGGTCCAGCAGGCGTTCGGCCAGGCTCAGCACGTCGGGCTGCAGCGGCACGTCCCAGAAGCGTGGATCGTAGACCAGCAGGTTGTTGATGCGCACCGTCTTGCGGCCTTCGAACGAGGTCTGGGCGTAACCGAGGTTGTGCTCGGCCTCGATCCGGATCAGGGCTTCCTGCAACTGGCTGACCTGCTCGGGCGGGATGATTCCCGGCAGCACCACGAATCCGTCGCGTTCAAAGGCTGCGATCCGCTCGTCGAGCGGTTCGGGCGTGGACATCTTTTGTCTCCTGATTGGGCCTGGATCTGAGTCCGGCGATATAGGTCTGTGCGTATAATCGGCCGGTAGTCTTCGCCCTGCCAGCGCGTAGCGTCCACGGCAGTGGCGCAAAGCGTCCATCCCCTAGAAGATGGCGGCCCCAGTCGGCATGATCCGGTACTCAACATGAGCGCGCAGGCCTACCACCACACCACCGATGTCATAGCGCCGCAGGAGCAGTTCGCGTATTGGCGCGATGCAATCTGCGATGCCTACGTGCCGCTCGAACCCGAGCGTGACGCCGCGCGCAGCTTTCGCGGCCAGATCGACGGCCTGCTGCTGCCGGACCTGCACGGCTCGACCATCACCGCCCAATCCCATGTGGTCAGGCTGTCCGCGGCCGGTCTCTCGGCCCGCAAGCAATCCCCATTCTTCGCCAATTTGCTGTGCGCGGGAGAGGCCCTGGTTTCGCAGGACGGAAGCGCCATGCGGGCGCGGGCTGGCGACGTCTACGTGGTGGATTGCGCTTCGCCCTGGGAAGTCGACTTCCGCACCGATTTCCGCATGTTCTGCATAGAAATCCCGGAAGGCCTCTTGCGGCCGCAACTGGGCCGGCGCGGGCGGCTGGCCATGCCGGTGCTGGACGGAAGTTCAGGGGCAGGGCGGGTGCTGGCCAGCTACATGCGCCTGGTCAGCGAACTGCCGGCAAACGAGTTGCAGCAGGTGCAGGCGCTGATGGTCAGGCATTGCAGCGAACTGCTGTCGCGGACGCAGCTCGAAGGGGCGGATGCCGGCGCGCAGATCGCCGAACGGGTGCGCCACGAAGTCCTGGACCGCATTCTGGCGCTGGTGCAGCGGCGTTTGGCCGATCGCGGCCTGACGCCGGCTTCGGCCAGCGAGGAGCTCGGCATCTCCCGCAGCTATCTGTTCAAGATCATGGCCGAGCATGGCCTGAGCTTCAGCGCTTACGTGCGGCAGTGCCGGCTGGAAAGGTGCCGCCTGGCCATCGAGGCCCAGCCTGGCCGCTCCATCGCGGACATCGCCGCCAGCTGGGGATTCGAGGAAGTTTCCACGTTCAATCGGGCGTACCGCGCGCACTATGGCCGCTCGCCAGGCAGCGAGCGCGGCGGTGCGCCCTTGCGGGCTGAATAGCGCGCATCACCATTTGCCCTGGCCCTGCGACTGCTGCATCTGCGGGGCGTTGGCAGGCCTGACCGTGTCGACATACTTCCGGTAGGCGGCGACATACTCGGGGCTATTGATGTCAGGGGTGCTGTCGCTGTCCCAGTTTCTTTCAACGCCGGATTGCTTCCAGGCGGCCAGGTCGCGTTCGACTTGATCGCGGCTGAGTTGGACGTCGGAGGGCGGAGCTGCGGTGGTTGGGGCGGCGGACATTTGCGCGGCCACGGGGCCGGAGAGCAGGGCGCAGGCCGCCAGGACGACGGGAATCATGGCGCGGACGGTTAGGGCAGTTTTCATGAAATGCTCCTGATGACGAGAGTGACCGCAGCATTGGAGACCGGTGTCCATGGGGGCTCGCGGCAATGCAGCCCGGTGCAGGGACAGCTGCGCAACCGGATTGGCGCATTGGTTTTTTTCTTGGGCAGGCCGGCCCGGCCCGCGGCGCGCGCGGACACGCACCTGGCGCTGGGTTCCACCGCCAGGTTTACGACTCGGGCCGGACCGGGCGTCCGGGCCTCATGCCTTTGTGCTCATCGTAGGACGGCGCGGGTGGGCGCCACATACTCAATATTGGGTACGTCATACCGATGGCGCGCGCTCAGAGCAGCGAGGCGAGCCTGACCAGTTCGGACTGGCGATTGCATTCCATCTTGTTGAGCAGGGACGCCACCTGTTTACGCACGGTCAGCACCGAGGCGTGGCGCAGGGTCGCGACTTCCTCCACGCTGTGTCCCATCGCAAGACCGGCCAGCACAGCGGCTTCCGCGTGCGTGATCGAGAACACGGATTCCAGTCTGTCGACGTCCGGTTGGGAAAAGGCGCTTTTTCTGCGCATGCGCACCAGCAGCATGCGGCTGCCGATCAGGCTCAGCGCTTGCGGGGCCGCGCTGATGTCGATCCAGGTCAATTCGCCCCATCCGGCGGCTGCCGCCAGGGACCGCGCCTTGCCGTCGCGCGCGACCGCCTGGCAATACGCGTCGAACAAGGCCTGTATCTTCGCGTCGGGATGGCGCAGCTTGCCGCCGCGCACGTTCCAGCCATGGCCGTCGCTCAGATAGTGCATGGCGAGGGCCGATCTCTTGTCTACCATCGCGTCGTGGCTGACCAGCAGCACGGCTTCGCCGACATCCGAGAGTGCGCTTTCAATGGCTGTCCAACCGATGGCGAGCGCCTTTTCGCGTTGGGCCAACCGGCTTTTCAGCAGGCGGAAGTAATGGGCTACGTCGCCGGACTGAAGCCGTTCGCTGGCCTTGTCGTCCACGGTCGAGCGTTGGAAGGCGATGGCGGCGCGCAGCATGGCGCTGGATTCGATTACCAGGCACAGCACTTGCGCCATCCGGTGCTTGAGCATGAAGTCCGTGTAGAACTCGGAACGCTGCAGCTGCTTGTGGCCGCACATGTTGGCGGTATCCAGCCACGTGCCCACGGGCAGCAGCCGCGAGTCCTGTTCGACGATGTCGCAGCTGTAGTAATGGTTGCGGTAGTCCGTGGCGGCGGCTTCGGGAAAGCTGACGGTGGACAGGTCCAGCAGCTTGTGGCGGGCATCGAAGACGATCAAGGTGCCGCTGTCCGCGCCCACCATGTCGCGGGCGGTCAGCAGGATGTCATGCCAGGGCGGATCGGGATCCGCCAGACGGTCCAGGGCTTCGATCGCGCGCCGGACGGCAATCTGGTGTTCGGCCATTTCGTGCCTCCAACTCTGGTTCAGACGCAAACGCTGTCACGTATCACAGATCGTTGTAGAGGTGGCTCCGGCCAGATCGGGGGAGCGCTGCGCGGCGGTGATTTGCCGGCATGGGAGAGGCTGGCCGGCCTGGATTGCCGCGGCGCTGCCACAAGGAAATTATCCTCGCAAAACCCCGGGGCGGATGAAAAAAGTGGGTGCATTTTCCGGACAAAAAGGGTCCGGATTCAGAGGTGGTCTTGGTGTACCGGGTTGTGTATACCAGTGCGGGCGGGGAGATCGCGTCAGTGGTGGACGCCGCCGGGCGGACGGACCGCCGCGCGCCACAGATCCAGGAAATGCCGCTTCTTGAGCGCATCCAGATACACCAGCAGTCCTACGCCCAGCGCCACCGGCCGCACGCCCGCTTCCGGGTTGGCCGATGCGCTCACGGGCCGCATGCCCGATTGCCGCGCGACCATTTCCTGGCCCCGCGGCGACAGCAGATAGTCCAGGAACATCGCGCCCAGATCCGCCCGCGGCGCCTGTCGGGGAATGATGGCGGAGCGCGACAGCATCAACGTGTAGTCCTGCGGATAGACGATGGCCAGCGGTGCGCCCAGATCGATGCGGTGCCGGGTGTAGGACTCCAGCAGGTTGTAGGCCAGCGTGATCTCGCCGCGTTCGAGCTTGTCCAGCGCGTCTTCGGTGGACGCGTGCACGGCCACGCGGTTGCGGCCCAGTTCGGCCAGCAGCGCGCCAGCCATGCTGTCCAGCCGCGTGTCCTGCGTGGCCGCCAGGTAGCCGATGCCGCTGCCCTCGACGTCGTAAGTGGAGATGGCGCCGGCCAGGGGCTGGTCCGGCGCCTGCAGCAGGGACAGCAGCTCGCGCCGGGTGCGCGGCGCCCTTGCGGACGCGAGCTTGCTGGTGTTGTAGACCATGACGATGGGATCGGTGCCGATGCTGAAGACCTCGTCGCGCCAGTTGGCCCAGGCGGGCAGGGCGCGGGTCTCCGGCGAGATGTGGGGTTGCGCGTAGCCGTCGTTGACCAGTTTGGTCTGCAGGTCCATCGCGCTGCTGATGACGATGTCGGGGCCGGATCTGGTTGCCGGCGCCTGCGTGGCGCGGGAGACCGTCCCGGCATACAGCTCCTGCGTGGACAGCTCGGTGTATTCCAGGCGCAGGCCGGGGTTGAGCCTGCTGAAGTCTTCCAGCACGCCGCGGAACACCTGCACGCTGTTGGAGGCGTGCACGACCAGTACGTTCCTGCTGTCCGCGGGCCCCAGCGTCAGGCCGTCGGCGCTGGTTTCCGCGGCGTTGCCGGCAGCAAAGGGCAGCAGCGCGGTGAGCGCCGCCAGCAGGCGCAGGGGTTTCAGGAGATCAAGCTTCATGGGGGCGGGGCGGCAG
The DNA here is from genome assembly GCF_902859735.1 of Achromobacter aegrifaciens. GTDB lineage: Bacteria > Pseudomonadota > Gammaproteobacteria > Burkholderiales > Burkholderiaceae_B > Achromobacter > Achromobacter aegrifaciens. The sequence goes on from NZ_CADIJY010000003.1 coordinate 390,569, forward strand.
CGTGACCACGGCGTCCAGGCCGCCGCCCACGCGGTTGCTCAGGGCCAGCCGGCCCTGATGGATGTCGACCACGCGCTTGATGATGGACAGGCCCAGGCCGGCGCCGGACGCGCGCGGGTTGGGACCGCGCACGAAGCGCTCGAAGGCGGCGTTTGCCAGCGCCGGCGGTATGCCCGGACCCTGGTCGGATACGGATATGCGCCAGCCATCGTCCTCCGGCTCCAGCCGCACGTCGATGTGGCCGTCGTCCGTGGCGCCGTGACGCAGGGCGTTGTCGATAAGGTTCTTGAACGCTTCGCGCAGCATCAGGCTGTCGCCCAGCACGGTGGGCGGATTGCCGGGCGCAGTGGCGGGCAGATGCAGGCGCACGTCGGGCTGGGGATCGGCTTGCGGGACCGTGTCATACACCGCCTGCCGCAGCAGCTCGGCCAGGTCCACCGGCTGGAACTGGCGCACGTTGCTGCGGTGGATGACGCTGGCGTCGCTCAGCAGCTGGTTGACCAGGCGCGAGAGTTTCTCGGCGTTGCGCAGCACGGCCAGCAGGCTGCGGCGCTGTTCGGCGGGATCTTCCTCGTCCAGCGCCACTTCCATCTGTGCGTGCAGCGCGGCCAGCGGCGTGCGCAGCTGATGCGCGGCTTCGGCGATGAAGAGGCGCAGGGTGTCCAGGTTTTCCGACAGGCGCGCCATGAAGCCATCCAGCGAGTGCACCAGCGTGTCGAGTTCCTCCGGCACGGGAGCGGCGATGGGATGCAGGTCCGCCGCGCTGCGGGCGGCCAGTTCGCGCTCGATACGGCGGATCGGCGACAGCGAGCGCAGCAGGCCCCAGTAGGCCAGCGCCAGCGCCGCGGCGGTAAAGCCGATCAGCGCCAGCGTGCCTTGCCACAAGATGCCCGCTGCCAGCGCGTTGCGGGCTTCGCGGGTCTGCGCGACCTGGATGAGGGCGGTCTCGGCATTGCGGGGACCGGCGATCTTGCGTTCCATCCAGGCGATGCGCACCGGCTCGCCCTGGTAGCTGGCGTCGTACAGGCGGGGCGAGTACGCCGGGCCTTCGCTGCCACGGGCGGGCGGCGCTGGCAGGTCCGCATAGCCGGAAATCAGTGCGCCGCCCGCGTCGCCGACACGATAGAACACGCGGTCGCGCGGCGCCTGCTCCAGCAGCGCCAGCGAGGCATAAGGCATGTCCATGCGCCACTCTCCCTGCACCAGCTGCAGGCTGTCGGCGATGGACAGCACCGAGGAACGCAGCAACTGGTCGTAGGTGGTGTCGGCGGTCTGATTGGCGTAGCCGCGCACCAGCAGATACAGCGTGGCCAGGGCGGCGACGAACAGCGCAAGCAGCATGGCCAGCAGGCGGCGCTTGATCGAGAGGCGGCCCTGCGCGGCGGCGGGCGTGGCGGGGTCACTCCCGGCCGGGGCCGGGCGCGGCGGGGCGGTCGTGGTCATCGGTGACGGTCAGGAGGTAGCCGGTGCCGCGCTGCGTTTCGATGCGCAGCGGCGAGCCTTCGAGCTTGCGGCGCAGCCGGGCGATGTAGACCTCGATGGCGTTGGGCGCGGCATCGTCGTCGAAGGCGAACAGCTTGTTGGCGATTTCGGTCTTGCTGACGGCGCGGTTCATGCCGGCCAGCAGGATTTCCAGCAGGCTGTATTCGCGCTTGGGCAGTTCGATGCGCTGGCCGGCCAGCGTGACCTGGCGCGCGGCGCTGTCGATGACCAGCTCGCCAAAGCGCAGCATGCCGGACGCCTGGGGGCTGGGGCGGCGCAGCAGGGCGCGGCAGCGGGCTTCCAGCTCGCGGAAATCGAAGGGCTTGGCCAGGTAGTCGTCGGCGCCGGTATCCAGGGCGTGGACGCGGTCTTCGATGTCGATGCGGGCGGTCAGCGCCAGCACGGGCGTCTTGCTGCCGCGGTCACGCAGGCGGTGCAGGATGTCGAAGCCCGACATGCGGGGCAGGCCGATGTCCAGAATGACGAGGTCGAAGGTTTCGTATTGCAGCACGCCGTCAGCGCTGAGGCCGTCGTTCTGGCAGTCGACTGCATGGCCGAGACGGCGCAGCCGGCGCACGAGTGCGTCGGCCAGGTCCGCGTCGTCTTCGATCACCAGTATGCGCATAGGGGCGATTGTCGCATGGCTGGACTAGCCCCCCCGCGCCGCACCCGCGTTCAAAAACGACAGGTTGCCGACAGCTTTTATTTCTAGTCTTGCGGTCGCGCATCCCCAGCCGGAGGCGCGTTTACGCATAACAACGACTAGTCGGAGATAACCCTCATGCTTCTGACCCTGCTTGGCTTCGGCATGGTGATCACGTTCATGACGCTGATCATGACCAAGCGCCTGTCGCCGCTGGTGGCGCTGATCCTTGTCCCCATTATTTTCGCCCTGCTGGGCGGGTTCGGGTCGGGCATCGACAAGATGATGCTGGACGGCATCCGCAAGATCGCGCCCACCGGCGTGATGCTGATGTTCGCCATCCTGTATTTCGGGGTCATGATCGACGCCGGCCTGTTCGATCCCATCGTGGGCCGCATCCTGCGCGCGGTGAAGGGCGATCCGCTGAAGATCGTGGTGGGCACGACCGTGCTGGCGCTGGTGATTTCGCTGGACGGCGACGGTTCGACCACCTACATGATCGTGGTGGCGTCGATGCTGCCGCTGTATCGCCGCCTGAAGATGAACGCGCTGTCCATGACCTGTCTGGCGATGCTGGCCAGCGGCGTCATGAACCTGACGCCCTGGGGCGGCCCGACGGCGCGCGCCGCAAGCGCCTTGCACGTGGACGCGGGCGACATCTTCGTGCCGCTGGTGCCGGTAATGGGCGTGGCCATTGTCGCCATCCTGATCCTGGCGTTCTGCCTGGGCCTGCGTGAACGCCGCCGCCTGGGCGTGCTGTCGCTGCCGGACGGCGCTTCGCTGCACGCCGGCTATGACGAGGACGGTCCCAAGAACCTGCCCGAGATCGAGGTCGACCAGGACCTGCGCCGCCCCAAGCTGCTGTGGGTGAACGCCGGACTGACGCTGGCCCTGATGGTGAGCCTGGTGATGGGCGTGCTGCCGCTGCCGGTGCTGTTCATGATCGCCTTCGCGATCGCGCTGGTCATCAACTATCCGGACCTGGCCGAGCAGCGCCGCCGCGTCGCGCAGCACGCGGGCAATGTGCTGTCGGTGGTGTCGCTGATCTTCGCGGCCGGGATCTTCACCGGCATCCTGTCGGGCACGGGCATGGTCGAGGCGATGTCGCGCAGCCTGCTGGCGGTGATTCCCGACGCCATGGGCCCGTACCTGGCTGGCATTACCGCCCTGGTGAGCCTGCCCTTCACCTTCTTCATGTCCAACGACGCCTTCTACTTCGGCGTGCTGCCCATCCTGAGCGAAGCGGCCCAGGGCTACGGCATTTCGCCGGTCGAGATGGCGCGCGCCTCGCTGATCGGCCAGCCCGTGCACCTGCTGAGCCCGCTGGTGCCTTCGACCTACCTGCTGGTCGGCCTGGCCGGCGTGGACTTCGGCGACCACCAGCGCTATTCGCTCAAGTGGGCCACGATGGTCTGCCTGGTGATGCTGGCCGCGGCGCTGGCGTTCGGCCTGTTCCCGCTGGTCGGCCAGATCGGCTGAGCGGCGGCGCGATACCGTCTTTTCAAAAGGGGAAGTACATGGCTTTGCGCATTGCTTACGTCACCAGCGGAATGGGCCACACGGGCACCGCGATCTGCCAGGCGCTGCACAACGCGGGACACCGCGTGGTGGCAGGCTGCGGGCCGCGCTCCTCGCGCAAGGACCACTGGCTGAAGGAACAGAAATCCCTGGGCTACGACTTCGTCGCCTCCGAGGGCGACGCCACGGATTGGGCCTCGACCGAGGCGGCCTTCGCCAAGGTGCGGCGCGAGGTCGGGGAGATCGACGTGCTGGTGAACAATGCCGGCGCCATGCTGGACATGCGCTTTCGCCAGATGAGCCAGGCGGACTGGTCGGCGGTGCTGCGCAGCAATCTGGACACGCTGTTCAACACCACCAAGCAGGTGGTCGACAGCATGGCGGACCGCGGCTGGGGCCGCATCATCAACATCGGCTCCGTGGCCGCGGAGAAGGGCCAGATCGGCCAGATCAACTACGCCACCGCCAAGGGCGCCGTGATCGGCTTCACCCGTTCGCTGGCCCAGGAAGTCGCGGCCCGCGGCGTCACCGTCAACCTGGCCTCGCCGGGCTTCATCGCCGACGACACCGTGAAGGCGTTCCCGCCGGCGTTGCTGGACCGTATCGTCGAAAGCGTGCCGGTGGGCCGGCTGGGTACTGCCAAGGATCTGGCGGGGCTGTGCGCGTGGCTGGCGTCGGATGAGGCGGCGTTCGTGACGGGAGCCAACTACGCCATCAATGGCGGCGTGTATATGAGTTGAGGGAAGGTCCTCAATTCGCCAGCTTCACCGCCCCGCTGTCGATCAGCTTCTGCCACTTGGCGCTGTCCGCCTGGATGAACGACTGCAGTTCGTCCCGCGAGCCGCCGCCGGCGATCATGCCGGCGTTTTCCAGGGCGGCCTTGAATTCGGGCGTGGCGACGGCGGCGCGCAGCGCGGCGTTGACCTGGTCGAGTTGCGCGGCCGGGATGTCCTTGCTGGCCGCGACCGAGAACCACTGGGTGGCGGCGTAGCCCTTGAAGCCGGACTCTTCCACCGTGGGGACGTCGGGCAGGCTGTCCAGGCGGTAGGGCGTGGTGACGGCGTAGGCCTTCAGCGTGCCGGCCTTGATCTGCGGCATGACCGGTGCCGAACCCAGGATCGCCAGGGGGATCTGGCCGCCGGCCACGTCGGCCACCGCCTGGCCGCCGCCCTTGTAGGGCACATGCACGATGCGGGTGCCGGCATATTGGTTGAGCAGTTCGCCCGCCAGGTTTTGCGATGTGCCGTTGCCCGAGCTGCCGTAGCTCCATGCTTCGGGCCGCTGGCGGGCATCGGCCAGCACGTCCTGCAGGGATGCCCGGGCGTCCTTGGCGGGACCGACAATGACCATGGGGCCTTGGGCCATCAGGATGACGGGCGCCAGTTCGCGGCCGATCTCGGGCTGGGACGTGGGGTAGATCAGCGGGCCGGGCACGGTCAGCAGATAGCCGTCGCTGGCCTTGCTGCGCGCCACCAGCTGCAGGGCGATCGCGCCCGCCGCGCCGGGGCGGTTTTCCACGATAACGTTCAAGCCGCTGCGCCGCGCCAGTTCCTGCGCGGCGATGCGGGTCAGCACGTCGGCGGTGCCGCCCGGAACGAAGCCGATCACCCAGGTGATCTGCTTGCCGGGCCATTCCAGCTTGGCGTCTGCCGCGCCGGCGGTGGCGGTCAGCGCTGCGCCCAGCAGCAGCGCGCAGCAGCGGATAGCGAATTTCATGATTTCCCCTTTGTGTTTTTTTGCTCAGGCCGCCGCGCGTCTCAGCTCGGATCCGGCTTGCCGGGCGGCGTATTCGGATGCGCGGCGCAGGACTGATTGAAGGACTGCACCATTTTCAGGATGGGCCCCAGTACCCAGGTATTGAAGATGAGGATGTCGCTTTCTTCCTTGGGGTCCTGCTTCAGGTTGAAGAGGTACGGCGACTCCAGTTTTCCCTTGCCTTCGTTGACCTCGGGCTCCCAGTAGAAATGCAGCTTCCAGTCGCGCCATTTGACCGCGCGCAGGTCGTTCTTGATGTAGAACAGGAAGCCCTCGCGCAGCGAGGTCGGGCTGGCGCCGGTGAAGAAGTCGGTCTGGTCTATGCCATCGATGGGACGGTCCTGCGGCATGGACGCGCCGCCGATGCGCGACAGCGTGGTGTACAGGTCGGTGACGTGCACGATCTCGTTGGAGACCTGGCCGGGTTGGACCTTGCCCGGCCAGCGGATCATGAAGGGCACGCGCAGGCTGCCTTCCATGGCCGTGTGGTAGGTGCCGGTCCAGGGACCGGCGGTGCCGCGGTAGGGCTTGCGGAATTCCGGGCCATTATCGCTGCAGAAGATGAACACGGTGTCGTCGCGCAGCTTCAGTTCATCCACCGCCTGCACGATCTGGCCGACGCGGTGGTCCATTTCCACCATGGAGTCGGCGAAGTCGCCGGCGCCGGTGCGCCCCGCGAAGTCCGGGTGCGGCAGGGTGGGAAAGTGCAGGTGCACCAGCGGCAGGTACAGGAAGAAGGGGCGGCTGGCCTCTGCATGCTTGCGCATGAAGCCGATGGACCGGTCGACCAGTTCGGCGTCGATGCCGCGGCGGGTCTCCAGATCGTAGACCTTGACGTTTTCCGAAGGCGAGCCGGCCTGGCCCTGCATGATGTGCGGGATGTCGGCGACCGAGGGATCGAAGCCGATGGACGAGGTGAACTGGCTTTCGTCCGTGGTGCGCGGGATGCCATACCACTCGTCGAAGCCGCGATCGGACGGATAGCGGCCGGGGATGTCGCCCAGGTGCCACTTGCCGTAATGCGCCGTGGCGTAGCCCTGGCCGGACAATTGCTGGGCCAGCGTGATTTCGTCGCGCGCCAGGCCTTGTGGCAGGCCGGGAGGGACGGATTGCAGGCAACCGGTGCGGATGGGATGGCGCCCGCTCATCAGCGCGGAGCGCGTGGGCACGCAGTCGCTTTCCACGTTGAAGTTCTGCAGCAGCAGTCCTTCCGAGGCCAGCCGGTCGATGTTGGGGGTGGGCGCGCCGCGCAGCGCGCCGCCGCCGTAGCAGCCCAATTCGCCCCATCCCAGGTTGTCGGCCACGATCAATACGATATTGGGCTTCTTGTCCACGCGCTGCGTCTCCTGTCTGCGGGTTTATCCAGGGATTCTAGGAGCGCAGGCCCGGCTTAATATTCCTGAAGCTGAGTCTATGCATAACCAACGATTATGAATCTGTCCCTGCGCGACATCGAGTACTTCCTGGCCGTGGTGGAACACGGCAACCTGGACCGCGCCGCGGCCGCCTGCGGCGTCAGCCAGCCGGCGCTGTCCAAGTCCCTGCAACGGCTGGAAGCTGATACCGGGCTGGCGTTGCTGGACCGCGGCGGCCGCGGGCTGCGCCTGACCTCGGCGGGCCTGGCGTTCCGCGAGCATGCGCAGCGGCTCTGGGCGGAGTACCGCGACGCCGTGCGCAATGCGATGGAGCTGCGCCTGGGCGAGGCCGGGCTGCTGCGTATCGGCGCGACCGGCGCTACCGTGGACAGCGTGGTGATGCCGGCGCTGCGCCGCCTGCTGCCGCGCCGGCCCGCGCTGCGGGTGCAGCTGACGCAAGGCCAGTCGGACGATCTTAACGAGCAGGTCGCGGGCGGCAGGCTGGACCTTGCGGTGACGCCGATCTATGCCGACGTGCCGGGCTCGCTGCATCAGGAATCGATACGCGAGGACGGCCTGTGCGTGGCCGCCAGCCGCCAGCATCCGCTGGCGTCGCGGCGCAAGCTGGCGTTGCGAGACCTGGCAGGCCAACGCTGGATCCTGCCCATGCAGGGGTCGGTGGCGCGTCAGGCGCTGCAGGCCCGCTATGCCGAGGCGGGTCTGGCGCAACCTGCGGCGGCGCTGGAGGTGCAGCATTTTTCCGGGGGCGCGCTGGCGTTGTTGGCGGCCTCGGACCTGCTGGCGCTGATGCCGCATAGTGCGCTGGGTCCAGGCATTGCGGAACTGCCGGTGGCGCTGGGCCGGCCTCTGCGGCGCAGCATGGCGCTGGTTACGCGCCACGGCGCCACCTGGTCGCCGCTGATGCAGGAGTTCCGCGCGGCGGTGCTGGAGGCCACGCCCCGCGCTTAGCCAGCTTGCGGAAAGCCCCCGTAGGGCGCCCATCCAGATCCTGCGATGACGCCGCCGTCGCAGGGGATGGTGGCGCCAGTGATGACCGAGGCCGCCGGCGACAGCAGGAAGAACACCACTTCCGCGATCTCGCGCGGCTGCATCAGGCGGCCCAGCGGCGTGGCGTTCAGGATCGGCGTCATGTCGCGCTCGCCCTGCCGTTCCTTGGGTTTCAGGAAGGGCGTGTCGGTCCAGCCGGGCGCGATGGCGTTGACGCGCAAGCCGCGGCGCGCCCATTGCACCGCGAGGGCTTCGGTCAGATTTACCACCGCGGCCTTGGCCGGGCCATAGGCCAGTACCGGGCCGGGGCGGAACGACAGCACGGACGCCACGTTGACGACCGCCCCGCGTCCGCGTTCGGCCATCGCGCTGCCGAATACGCGGCAGGCGATATAGGTGCCTTTCAGGTGGGAATCCACCACACGGGCCCAGGCCTCCACCGGATAGTCTTCGATGGCGGTTGGAACCTGGGCGATACCGGCGCAGTTCACCAGTCCGTTGACCGCGGGTAGGAGGGCGGCAAGCCGTTCCTGAGTGGCCCGCAGTCCGGCCTCGTCCAGCACGTCGCCCGGGGCGGCCACCGCGCGCGGCCCCAGTTCCCGCGCCAGCGTATGCGCGGCTTCCTGGTTGAGGTCAAGGATGGCCGCGTGGCCGCCCGCTTCGATCACCCGCCTGCATACCGCCGCGCCGATGCCGCTTGCGCCGCCCGTGACAATGACCGACAAGGTTGAGTCTGGCGTTGCGTGGTCCATCAACGTCCCCAGCGCGCCTTCAGGCGCTGTTCAAACATGCGCAGCGCAACGTCGATGCAGATGCCGACGATGCCGATGGCGATCATGCCGGCCATGACGATATTGGTGGCGACGTTGAGCTGCCCCTGGACCATCATGTAGCCGATGCCGTTGCCCACCACGATCAGTTCCGCGCCCACCAGCGATTGCCAGCCGATGCCGGCGCTGACGCGCAGGCCGGCCAGGATGGAAGGCAGCGACGCCGGCAGCAGCACTTCGGCCACGATGCGCGGGCCACTGGCGCCCAGCGTGCGCGAGGCTTCCAGCAGTCGCGTGTCGACGAACTTGGCGCCGCGGTAGGCGCTGATCAGGCAGGGCGGAAAGGCGCCGGCGAAGATGATCAGGGTGGGTCCGCCGATGCCGGTGCCGAACCACAGGCCGGCGAACGGCACCCAGGCGATGGGCGCCACGAAGCGCAACGCATCGAAGAACGGACTGACCACGTCGTCCAGCCAGCGGTACCAGCCCATCAGCAGGCCCAGCGGTATGCCTACCGCCGCAGCCAGCAGGAAGCCGCAGGCGAAGCGGTAGAGGCTGGCGCCCAGGTGCGTCCAGAGCGTGGCGCCGGAATAGGGTTCGCTGCTGTACTGCGCGATGGTCTGCAGCACGGTCAGCGGGCCGGGCAGGTAGTTGGGCGGGAACACGCCTGCCACGCTCAGCAGATGCCAGGCCAGGAAGAAGCCGGCCAGCCCCAGGCAGGACAAGCCGAAGGTGAAGGCGGGCGGGTCGCCCGAGGCGCGTGTCAGCGTAGCCATGGCAAGGCCCTCTTTTCGATCCATTCCAGTCCGCGTGTCATCACCGCGCCCAACAGGCCCACCCAGACCATTGCGTACAGGATCATGCCGGGCCGGATGTCCAGCGCCGCGGTGTCCAGCACCTTGCCCAGGCCGATGAAGGCGCCGATGAGTTCGGCTGCCACCAGCGTCATCCACGCGGTCTGCAGCGACAGCCGCAGGCCGGTGAAGATCATGGGCATGGAGCCGGGTATCAGGACCTCGCGCAGCATGCGGACGGGATTGCCCGCGCCGTGCACGCGCGCGGCCTCGATCAGCGTGGGGTCGATGTTGCGCACGCCTGCGTAGGTGTTGATGACGGCAGGTGTGAACGAGGACACCCAGATCAGGAAGATCTTCGCCGGATCCCCCAGGCCCAGCCACAGGATGGCCAGCGGGATCCAGGCCAGTGGCGGAATCGGGCGCAGCAGCGAGAACACCGGCCCGACCAGCGCGTCGATGCGCTTGCTGAATCCCATCAGCAGCCCCAGCGGCACGCCGGTGCCGATCGCGACCAGGAATCCCAGGAATACCAGGCGCAGGCTGTGGCCGATGTGCTGGAACAGCGTGCCGCCGGCATAGCCGGAATCGCGCGAGAGCTGCACCGCGGCCTGCCAGGTGGTGAGCGGGGTGGGAAAGCGCGCGCCATTGACCAGGCCCAGCGCCGACACGATCCACCAGGCGGCAAAGGCGATGGCGACGGCCGCCACGCCCACGGTGATTCGGCGGCGCGATGCGCGCGGCCGCCGCGCGGGCAGGGTTGCGATGTGCTCACTCATGGCCGGACCCCGTCGCCTGGCGGTCCAGATGGGCCACGTCCTCGAGCAGCAGCAGCATGGCGGTGCAGTCCTGCTCCTGCCGTCCCCATGATTTGGCCAGCGCGAACATCTCGCGGGCGTAGCCGCCCAGGCCCAGCGGCGCGCCCACCGAGGCGGCCAGGTTCATGGCCAGGTTGATGTCCTTGTAGCCCATGCGCATGGGGAAGTCGGGGCTGATGTCGCCCGCCAGCACCTTGCCGGGAAAATTGGTCAGGAGCTGTCCGCGCCCCGCAGTGGTGTTGGACAGCACCTTGACGACAGTGGCGCGGTCCAGCCCGAGCTTGGCGGCGAACATCAGCGCTTCGCCCGTCAGTACCATGCCGACCATGGACATGTAGTTGTTGACCAGCTTGAGCCGGATGCCCGAACCGAAAGGGCCCACGTGCACGATCTCGTTGGCCATGGCGGCGAAGATGGGCGCGGCCTGGTCGAAGTCGGCCTGCGCGCCGCCGGCCATGATCAAGGCCTTGCCCTGCGCCGCCTCGCGCGGCGTGCGCCCCACGGGGGCATCCATGCAACGCAGGCCCAGGGCTGCGAGATCGGCGGCGATGCGGTCCGTCTCGACCGCGTCGCCCGTGCTCATTTCAATGACCAGGGCGCCCGGATTCAAGCCCGCCGCCGCGCCATCGGCGCCGAACAAGGCGTCGCGGACGTGGGTCGAGGTGGGCAGCATGGTGATCGCCACGTCGCAGCCGCGGGCGGCGTCCAGTGGCGTGGCGGCCCGCCGGAAGCCGGTGTCGGCCAGGCGCTCCATGGCTGCAGGAACGACGTCGTAGCCTGATACTGCATACCCTTGCGCGGCCAGGTTGCGCAGCATCGCGCTCCCCATGACGCCCAGGCCCAGGAATGCAATGCGGGGTGATTCGATGTGTTCCATGGGGCTTGCTCCGTTGTGGTCAGCGGCCTAGCCGCGCACTGGTGCTGCTGCGCGGCGGCGCGGTGGTGTCGCGGACGATCAATTCCAGTTCGATGCAGACGTTTTCGGGCGGCGTGTCGGCATCGGCGGCCAGCAGGATCTGGGCGGCGCGCTGGCCCAGCTCGAAGGCCGGCACGTTCAGGGTGGTGATGCCGGGCCGGCAATGGGCCGCCATTTCGATATTGTCGAAGCCCGTGATCGAAATCTGCTCGGGCACGCGCAGGTTTTGCCACAGGCATTCCTGCAGCGCCCCATAGGCCAGGATGTCATTGCCGCACATGACCGCGGTGGGCGGCTCGGGCAGGCGCAGCAGGGTGGCCATTGCGCGGCGGGCTTCGGGCACGGTGTAGGGCTTTTCGATGATGTATTGCGGCGGCAGTTCGATGCCGCGGCGCGTCAGGGCGCGCGTGAAGCCGGCGACGCGGTCGGCGGCGCGGTCGTTGTCCTTGGAGATGCCGGCGATCACGCCAAGTCGGCGGTGGCCGATGTCCAGCAGGTAGTCGGCGATGCGCTGCGCAGCCGCGGCGTTGTCCCAGCCCACCATGGGCCAGGAATCGGCGGCGTCGTAATGGCAGGTGGTGACGAAGGGGATGCCCTTGGAGTGCAGCAGTTCGTAGAGTTCCGGGTCGCGGCTACGCCCGACCAGCATCATGGCGTCCACGCCGCGCTCGATCAGCGCGCGCACTTCACCCGCTTCGCGCGCGGGGCTGTAGTTGGTGCTGGCCAGCAGCAGCTGATAGCCGTGTTCGTGGATCGCTTGCTGCATGCCGTCGACCAGCTTGGCGAACAGGGCACTGTCCACCGTGGGGATGATGGCGCCCATGGTCCGGGTCTTGCGGGAAGCGAGCGAACGGGCTGCGCCGTGCGGCACGTAGCCAGCCTCGGCCAGCAGGGCCATGGCGCGCGCGCGCAGGTCGGGCCGCACTTTTTCCGGGTGGTTCAACACCCGCGACAACGTTGCCGACGAGATGCCGCCGGCGGCGGCGATGGACTTCAGGGTGTCCCCGGATAGGGGAGCCGACTTTCGCTTCATGTTTTGAAAGCGCTTTCAGAAATTTGATGGTGTGAATATACAGTTATTGAAACGCGATGGTCTATCTCTAGGGTTTTCTCGGGGTTGAACGAGATTCTTCCGCGCTTATTCTTTGTATGCGCTTTCAAAAAACGAGCCCGAACGCAGATTTGGGCCTGCTATCCGGGGAATGTCGCGGCAGCTCGCGCATGCAGACCGGAATCCACTATCGGAGACTAAGCATGTCGAGAATCCCCCGCATCCTGGGTCTGTGCCTGGCGCCGCTGGGCGCCTTGTTGTTGAGCCCGTCCGTGTCGGCCCAGACGCCGACTCCCATCAAGGTCAGCTACCAGATTGCCTATTGGGCGCTGCCGATCTACATCGCTACGGAAAAGAACTGGTGGGCGGAAGCCGGCCTGAAGCCGGAGTTCGTGGTGTATCCGGCGGGAGCGCAGCAGATTGCCGGCGCCGCATCCAAGTCCTGGGACGTGGGCGGAACGGGGTCGCCGCCCGCGGTGCTGGGCGCGCAGCGCTATGGCATCGTGACCCTCGGCGTCACTAATGACGAATCGACCGCCAACGGCGTGATGGCGCGCAAGGAAAACGCCGCCGCCGTGCGCAGCAACGCGGCCAAGGAAGTGAAGGGCAAACAGATCCTCCTCAGTCCGAACTCGACGGGCGAATACGCCACCATGGCCTGCCTGAAGAAATGGGGCATGCAGCGCAGCGATGTCAGCGTGGTGACGCTGGCCCCGGCGCAGCTGGTGTCCGCCTACACCGGCGGCAACGGCATGCTGGCCGGCACCTGGGCGCCCAATTTCTATACGCTCAACGAACAGATCGGCGCGGAAGTCGTGTGCAGCGGCAAGGACGCGGGCGTGATGATTCCTGGCGCGCTGGTGGCCCGCGGTGAATTCGCCCAGCAGAATCCGGACGCGGTCGCCAAGTTCCTGGCGGTGTACTTGCGGGCCGTCAGCTTCGAGAAGAACAACAAGGCGGAAGCCATGGGCTACCTGCGCAAGCTGTTCCAGGCCAACGGCATCAAGCTCAACGACGGTTACCTGGGACAGGAGCTGGAACGGCCGATCTTCACGCTCGACGAGCAGCTCAAGCTGATGTCGCGCACTGGCGGCAAGTCCACGCTGGACAACGCCTACGAGGCGCTGTCGGGCTACCTGAAGAGCGTGGGCACGCTCACCGAGGTGCCGGACCCCAAGGCCTATATCACGGACGACTACATGAAGCGCGTCGACCAGACCCCGGCGCTCAAGACTTTCGCCAACAAGACCAACTGAGCTTCATCCATTCTTCCGCGAGGCCATACCATGGCAGTAAGCAAGCTCAAGTCCGCGTCCAGGCAGCCCCAGGCCAATGAGGCCGCCGCGCGCGAGGTCGCCGCCGAAATGCTGGCGAACATCAAGTCGGGCGGCGAGGCCGCGGTGCGCGACTACGCCCGGCGGTTGGATAAATGGGAGGGGGACATCCTGGTCGGCGCCACCGAGATGGAACGGCGCACCGCGTCCATTCCCGACGGCATCAAGCGCGACATCGAGTTCGCCGCCGGCCAGGTGCGCAAGTTCGCGCAGGCCCAGATGGCTTCGGTGCGCGAGTTCGAGCTGGAACTCGCGCCGGGCCTGGTCGCAGGCCAGCGCCTGATACCGGTCAACGTGGCGGGCTGCTATGTGCCCACCGGGCGCTACGCGCACATCGCTTCGGCCTACATGAGTATTGCCACCGCCAAGGCGGCCGGCGTGCCCATGGTCATCGCCTGCTCCACGCCGTACCGCGGCGAGGGCATACATCCGCAAGTGCTGTATGCCATGCAGGTGGCGGGCGTGGATGCCGTGATGACGCTGGGGGGCGTGCAGGCGATCGCCGCCATGGCCTATGGCCTGTTCACCGGCAAACCGGCCGATATCATCGTCGGGCCGGGCAACAAGTTCGTGGCGGAAGCCAAGCGCATGCTCTTCGGCAGCGTGGGCATCGACGTGTTCGCCGGGCCTTCGGAGGTCTGCATCATCGCCGACGCGTCGGCGGACCCGGCTATCGTCGCCTCGGATCTGGTCGGGCAGGCCGAGCATGGCCACGAGTCGCCGGCCTGGCTGATCGCCACCGACCGCAAGCTGGCCGAAGCGGTGCTCAAGCAAGTGCCCGAACTGATCGCGGCCCTGCCGCCCACCGCAAGGGACGCGGCCGGCGCCGCCTGGCGCGACTACGGCGAGGTGGTGCTGTGCGATACGCGCGAAGAGGCGGTCGAGGTCTCGGACCGCTACGCCAGCGAACACCTGGAGGTCCATTGCGAAGACCTGGACTGGTGGTTCCGGCATCTGACCTGCTATGGCTCGCTGTTTCTGGGCGAGGAAACCACGGTGGCGTTCGGCGACAAGGCCAGCGGCACCAACCACATCCTGCCCACCAAGGGCGCGGCGCGCTATTCGGGCGGCCTATCCGTGCACAAGTTCATCAAGACCGTCACCTGGCAGCGCATGACGCGCCAGGCCAGCCGTGACACCGCCCAGGTGACGGCGCGGATCTCGCGCCTGGAAGGCATGGAAGCGCATGCGCGCACGGCTGACGACCGCCTGGCCAAGTACTTCCCCAAAGAGTCCTTCGAACTGGGCGAACCCGTGCGGGAGTAAAGCCATCATGCAGAATGACATGTCCCGCCTGTTCGACCTCGACGGCCGCGTCGCGCTGGTAAGCGGCGGCAGTTCCGGCATAGGCCGGGCCATTGGCCTGGCGCTGGCGCGGGCCGGCGCCAGCGTGGTGCTGGTGGCGCGGCGCGAGCACGAGCTGGCTTGCGCCGCCAGCGAATTCGAAGCGCAAGGCCTGCGTGCGCGCGCGTTGCCCTGCGATCTGGCCGACCGCGATGCGTTGCGCGACTTTGCCGACCGCGCGGCGCAACCTTTCGGCGCGCCCGACATCCTGGTCAATGCCTCGGGCATCAATGTGCGCAAGTCCTTCGAGGACACGGCTGACGATGATTGGGACCGTTCGCTGGCGATCAACCTGACCGCACCGTTCCTGTTGACCCGCGCGCTGGCGCCGGCCATGCGCGAACGCGGCTGGGGCCGCATCATCAACATTACCTCGCTGCAGTGCGTGCGCGCCTTTCCTGACAGCGCGCCCTATGGCGCGTCCAAGGGCGGCCTGATGCAGCTGACCCGAGCCATCGCCGAGTACTGGTCGCGCCACGGAGTCACCTGCAACGCGATCGCGCCGGGCTTCTTCGAGACGCCGCTGACCGCGCCCGTGATGAGCGACCCGGCCCGCGTGCAGGCCCTGGCGGGCAGCACCATGATCGGCCGCAATGGCCGGCTGGAAGACCTGCACGGCGCGGCAGTGTTCCTGGCGAGCGAGGCGTCGGCCTACATAACCGGGCAGACCCTGTTCATAGACGGCGGCTTTTCGGCCCGCTGACCGGCATCTCCATGGAGCCTCGCCATGAAAGCCCTTGTCTACACCGCGCCCGGCCAGCTGACCTTCCGCGATGAACCCGATCCCGCACCAGCGGACGGCGATGCGCTGCTGCGCATCGAGGCTGTGGGCATCTGCGGCTCGGACATGCATGCCTACCATGGGCATGATCCCCGCCGCAATCCGCCGCTGATCCTGGGCCACGAGTTCGTCGGCACGCTGGTGGGCGGCAGCCGCGCCGGCCAGCGGGTCACCGGCAATCCGCTGATCCACTGCGGCCAGTGCGATTTCTGCGTGCAGGGCCGCAACAATCTCTGCCGCAACCGCGGCATGGTGGGCATGACGCGTCCCGGCGCCTTCGCCGAGTTCATGGCCATACCCGAACGCTGCCTGATATCCGTGCCGCAGGACATGCCGGCCGCCGCGGCCGCGCTGACCGAACCCGCGGCCACGGCCTTGCACGGCGTGGCACTGGCGCAGCGGGCGTTGTTCCGGCCGTTGGCCGAAGCCCGCGCGCTGGTCGTGGGCGGCGGCGCCATAGGCCTCCTGACGGCGTTGCTGCTGCGCAGCCAGGGCTGCCGCGTCAGCTTGGCGGAGACCAATCCCTTGCGGCGCGCTTCGGCGCAGCAGCACGCGGGCTGCACGGCCTTCGATCCGCGCGAGGCGGCACCCGAACCGGGCGCATATGAACTGGTGGTGGACGCGGTAGGCGGCAAGCTCACGCGCGCCGCGGCGCTGGCCGCGGTGCAGCCGGGCGGCGTCATGCTGCACATCGGCCTGCAGGACTGGGCCAGCGAGATCGACATGCGGCGGCTGACGCTGGAGGAGATCACCCTCATCGGCGCCTATACCTACACCAGCGCGGATCTGCGCGCCACGGTGGACGCGCTGCATCGCGGCGTCTTCGGCGACCTGTCCTGGATCGAGGAGCGCGAACTGGGCGCGGGCGCGCGGGCTTTCTCTGACCTCGATGGCGGACGCGCGGCGTCGGCAAAGATCGTGCTGAGGACGCATTGACATGGCCCGCCATCCTCTTTCCCCGCCCGTCGTCGGGGGCGTACCGGCCGCCCTGGCCCTGCTCGATCGGAGTGCCGCCATGACCGTCGCCAGGCCTCCCGCCCCTCCACCCGCGCCGGTGCGTCGACGCCTGTCCCTGCGCTGGCTGGTCAGCGGCGCGTCGGTCGCGGCGCTGCTCCTGGCCTGGTACCTGGCCACCGGCCCTTTGGAATTGTTGAGTCCGGTGCAGCTGCCGTCGCCCAGCGATGCCTGGGACGCACTACTGGAGATCGCAGGGGACGGCTATGCCGACGGCACGCTGTGGCAGCACATCGTGGCCAGCACCGGACTGGTGCTGTACGGGTTTGCAGCGGCGGCGCTGACGGGCGTGCCGCTGGGGATCCTGATGGGGCAGAACCGGCTGGTCGAGGCCTACGTCAATCCGGTGTTCCAGATCGTCCGTCCCATTGCGCCCATCGCCTGGATTCCGCTGACCATCCTGTGGTTCGGGCTGGGCACCAGCGCCAAGGTCTTCGTCATCTGGCTGGCAGCTTTCGCGCCGACCGTGATCAATACCTACACCGGCGTGCGCAACATCGACGACACGCTGCTCCAGGCGGCGCGGGTCAATGGCGCGGCGGGCCGCCTGATGCTGCTGGACGTCATCGTTCCAGGCGCGTTGCCCGCCATCTTCACGGGCCTGAGGACCTCGTTGCAGGCTTGCTGGATGGTGCTGGTGGCGGCCGAGCTGGTCGGCTCCTTCGTCGGCCTGGGCCACGTGCTGATCATCGCCACCCGCGACCTGAACTCGGGAATGATCGTGGTGGCCATGGCCGCCGTGGCCGGCATGGGCATGCTGATGTCGGCCCTGCTGGCGCAGGTCGAACGCAAGGTGATGCCATGGAAAGCCTGAACCGCGCCGGCCCGTCGCGCGCGCACGCCCTCGTGTCGCGCCGCGTGCTCGAACGCTGGCTGATGCCGGCGCTGGGCATCGCCACCTTGTTCGGCGGCTGGGCATTGCTGTCCGGGCTGGGCCTGGTATCGCCGGCCTTCCTGCCTGGACCGCTGACGGTGCTGCGCAGCATGGCCGAGCACACGCGCGAACCCTATGCGGGCTCGGTGCTGCAGATGCATCTGCTGGCCAGCCTGGAGAAATTCCTGATCAGCTTCTCCATCGCGGTCCTGCTTGGTGTCCCGCTGGGCTTGTTCATGGGGCGTTTCAAGGCGCTGGATTGGGCGGTGACGCCGGTGTTCGAAGCCTTCCGCTTCATTCCCCCAATCGCCTGGGTGCCGTTCGCGATCTTCTGGTTCGGCACGGGCTTCCTGTCGCCCACCCTGGTGATATTCGCCGGCGCCTTCGCGCCCTGTGTACTGAACGCCTATCGCGGCGCCAGGCAGATCGACCGCGCCTTGATCGAGGCCGGCCAGATGCTGGGGGCTGGGCGCTGGGCGACGTTGACGGAAATCCTGCTGCCGGCCGCATTGGCGCACATCGTCGCTGGCATCCGCGTCGGCGCGGGGTTCGGCTGGCAGTCCTTGATCGGCGCGGAACTGATCGTGGGTTCGACCGGGCTGGGCTACATGATCGTGCAGGGCGGCAGCAATCTGGAACCCGCCATCGTGATCAGCGGAATGATCACCATCGGCCTGATAGGCGCGGGTATCGACTACGGCATGCGCGCCTTGCAGCGCAGGGTGCAGCGCGACTGGTCGCGCTGACCCGGGAAAAAAGGAGGGAGTACAGGCAGGCAGTGCAGGCAGCGTCATTTCATACTGGAGAGAGACAGATGAAACACTACAAAGGCCTCAAGGCCTTGGCAGCGCTCGTGATCGGGTGCTGGCTGGGGGGACCCGGACAGGCGACGGCCCAGGCCGCGCCGGCGGGCGAGGAACTGTTCACCATCCGCATCGGGCAGCAGCCACAGCGGTGGGCGCTGGAGTGGTACATCGCCAGCGAGAAGGGATGGTGGAAGGAGGTGGGCCTGAAGCCTGAGATCTCGACCTTTGCTTCCGGCGCGGTCGAAATCGCGGCGGGCGCGTCCGGTTCATGGGACGTGGGCGGGGCGGGCAATATTCCGTCGCTGCTGGGCGCGTCGAAGTACGGCCTGCAGACCATAGGCATCGCCGACGGCGAGGCCGCCATCATCACGCTGATGGCCACCAAGGACCGGGCGGATGAGTACCTCAAGAACCCGGCGCTGCTCAAGGGCAAGACCATTCCGGTCACCAGCAACTCCACGGGTCAGTGGGGCGCGGCGCAATGCCTGTCACAGAAGTTCGGCCTCAAGCCCGACGACTACCGCTTCGTGAACCTGTCGCCGCCCGACATCAATGCCGCGGTAATGAGCGGCAAGTACGACATTTCCTCGGTGTGGGCGCCCAACACCTACATCCTGGAAGAGGCCATAGGCGCAAAGGTGATCTGTACTGGCGCCGAGCTGAAGATGCCTATCCACAGCTACCTGTTCACGACGCCGGCCTTCGCCAAGAAGCATCCCGACAAGGTCGCCCGCTTCCTGGCGGTTTACCTGCGCGCGGTGGCCTGGCAGCGCGCGCATCCCGAGGAGGCCAAGGCGTATCTGAAAGCCTTTTTCGGCAGCGTGGGCGTGAAGTTCCCCGACAAGTACCTGGCGCAGGAATTGCGCGACCGTCCGGCTTTCGACCTGGCGGAGCAGACCAAGCTGTTCGCGCCGGGCCCCGGCGGGTCCTCGGAGATCGTGGAGTGGTGGAACAGCGTGGGGGAATTCATGGTGTCCGTGGGCGTGGTCAAGAAGATCCCTGATCCCAAGACCATGGTCACGGGCAAGTATCTGCAGATGATCCAGGACGATCCCAAGCTCAGGGCCTTCGTCTCCGACGTCGCCAGGTAAGCCGGCGGCCGCGGCTCTCAACAAAGGAACGCAAGCATGAGTCAGATTACTTTCGAGCGGGTGCAGCGCACTTTCAGCCGGGGCGGGGAAAGCTTCCTGGCCCTGGACGACGTGAGTTTCGAGGTGGGCGAGAGGGAGTTCGTTTCCATCGTCGGACCGTCTGGCTGCGGCAAGACCACGCTGATGCGCATGGCAGCCGGCCTGGAGTTTCCCTCGGCCGGCAGCGTGCGGGTGGGTGGCAAGGAAGTCGAGGAACCGGGACCGGACCGCGCCGTCGTGTTCCAGCAGTTTGCGCTGTTTCCCTGGAAGACCGTGACCGAGAACATCGGCTTCGGCTTGAAGTGCAAGGGCGCCTCGCGCGAGGCGCGGGCGCGGACCGTGGCGCGCTACATCGAACTGATGGGCCTGGCGGGCTACGAGCAGGCCTATCCGCACCAGCTGTCCGGCGGGATGCAGCAGCGCGTGGCCATCGCCCGCAGCTACGCGCTGGATCCCGACGTGCTGCTGATGGACGAGCCCTTCGGCGCGCTGGACGCCCAGACCCGCGTGGTCATGCAGGAAGAACTGGTCAAGTTGTCCCGCCTCAATCCGCGCACCGTGCTGTTCATCACCCACAGCGTGGAAGAAGCGGTGTATCTGTCCGACCGCGTGGTGGTGCTGACCGGCCGCCCGGGACAGATCAAGGAAATCATCAACGTGGCCGACGTGCGCAAGCGCGAGGACTGGGACAGCATGGAGCGGATCGAGGACGTGATGGACATGGAGGCATTCGTGCACCTGCGCACGCACATCTGGAAGCTGCTGCGGGCGCAGGAAACCGAACCGCTGGATGCCGCCCTGGCCGCGGCTCACTGAAGGGAAGCGTAGATGAAGCACATCAATGAAGGCGCGGCGCCTGCCGCGAAACCCTCGCGGCTTGCCGCCCTGCACACCGACACGCCGTGGTGGCGGCTTACCGCCACCGCCGCGGATGCGGGGGCCATCGCGCCGCGCGAGATGGTCCGCATGCTGGAGCAGTTGATACTGATCCGGCGCTTCGAAGAGAAGCTGCTGAAGCTCAGCGTGGCCGGCATCCTGCATGGTCCGGCGCATTCCAGCATCGGCCAGGACGGCGGCGCCGTGGGCGCCATGTCGGCGCTGGAGTCGGCCGACAAGATCAACGGCACCCACCGCATGCACCACCAGTTTCTTGCCAAGGCGCTGAACCACGCCACACCGGCGGACTATTCGCCGTTGGACTCGGAAACGCTGGATTCGCACCGTGAGGTGGTCTACCGGACCTATGCCGAGATCCTGGGCCTGACGCCTGGCTATTGCGGCGGCCGTGGCGGTTCCATGCATCTGCGCTATCCCGAGGCCGGCATCTATGGGTCCAACGCCATCGTGGGCGGCAATCCGTCGCATGCGGTGGGTTACGCCTTTGCCGACAAGCTGCGCGGCCGCGACCATGTGTCGGTGGCCTTCTTCGGCGACGGCGCCATGCAGAGCGGGGCGGCCTACGAGGCCATGAACCTTGCGGCGCTCTACAACACGCCCACTATTTTCTTCGTGGAAAACAACCTGTACGCCGTGTCCACCCACGTGTCGGAACAGACCCGCGAAACCCGCTTGTCGGCGCGCGGCCTGTCCCTGGGCGTGCCGGCGATAGAATTCGACGGCATGGACGTGGTCGCTGCGCGCCTGGCCATGCAGGAAGCCCGGGCCATCATCCGCCGCGACGGCGGGCCGGTGCTGCTGGAGGCGCAGACCTACCGCTACCTGCACCAGTCGGGCGCGCTGAAGGGCAGCGCCTTCCGCTACCGCGACAAGGACGAGGAAGAAGCCTGGGGCGCGCGCGATCCCATTTCGACGTTTCCCGAGCAGCTGAAGTCGCTGGGCCTGATCGACGATGCCGGCATCGCCCGCCTGGAGCGCCGCGCGGAAGAACTGATAGACGGCGCGCTAGGGCGGCTGCTGGAGCACTACGGCGACGAGGCGGCGCAACGCATCCGGCCCGAACTGTGGCCGGACCCGGCCAGCGTGGACAGCGGCATCCGCGGCAACCTGGGCGAACTCGCCGGTCAGCGCGCCATCGAGCTGGAGGAGCAGACGCCAGCGAGTCTGGCGGACGCCAAGTTCCAGGACGTGATTTCGCGCGCCATGCTGCTGAACATGCAGCGCGACGACGGCATCTTCATCCTGGGGGAGGATGTGCATCGCCTGAAAGGCGGCACGGCTGGCGCTACCAAGGACATCGGCGACCATTTTCCGGAACGCCTCATCGGCACGCCCATCTGCGAGAACGGCTTCACCGGCCTGGCGCTGGGCGCGGCGTTGAACGGCATGCGGCCGGTGGTGGAGATCATGTACCCCGACTTCGCGCTGGTGGCGGCGGATCAGCTGTTCAACCAGATCGCCAAGGTGCGCCACATGTTCGGCGGCAAATTCGCGGTGCCGGTGCTGGTGCGCAGCCGGGTCACGGCGGGCACCGGCTACGGTTCGCAGCATTCCATGGACGCCAGCGGCCTGTTTGCCCAGTATCCAGGGTGGCGCATCCTGGCGCCGTCGCGTCCCTACGATTACATCGGCCTGCTCAATGCCGCGCTGCGCTGCGACGATCCGGTCCTGATGGTGGAATACAACGACCTGTTCAAGACGGTGGGCAAGGTGCCGGCCGAGGACTGGGACTACATCGTGCCCATCGGCCGGGCCCGGGTGGCGCGTGAGGGCACGCGCTGCACCATCCTGACCTATGGCGTCATGGTCGAGGTCTGCTGCCAGGCGGCGGAGCGCACGGGCATCGATGCCCAGGTGATAGACCTGCGCACGCTGGATCCGCTGGGCATCGATTGGGACACCATCGCGGCCGGCGTCAAGCGTACGCAGGCGCTGATGATCGTGGAGCAGACTACCCGCGGCACCTCGATCGGCTCGCGGGTCGCGAGCGAGGCGCAGTCGAGGCTGTTCGACTGGCTGGACCACGAGATCGTGCACGTCACGGGCGCCAATTCCTCGCCCGTGGTCTCCAAGGTGCTGGAGCGCGCCGCGCTGGCGGACGCGCAGGCCGTGGAGACGGCCCTGAAATCCATGGACAGCCGCCGCGGCGGCGCCCGCTGAACCGGACGCCATCGGAGAGAAAAATGCTCAAAGACAAACTGCTTGCCACGCATCACACGGCTGTCTGCGTCAATGATTTCGAACGCGCGCGCAATTTCTACACCGGCTTTCTTGGCTTCGAGCTGGAGGGCGAGATGGACCACCGCAGCGAGCCTGCGCTGGGCGAAGTGGTCGGCCTGCCGGGCGCGACCATACGCTGGGCCATGCTGCGCCACGGCGAACACCGGGTGGAACTGTTCAAGTACTACACGCCGGACGGCGACAGGCAGCCGCGCCGCCAATGCGATTTCGGCTACAGCCACATGGCGTTCGAGGTGGAGGACGTGGATGCCGTATACGAGCAGGCCACGCGCGCCGGCTATGAAAGCGTGTCTTCGCCGCGCGTCATGCGGCAAGGGCGCACCAAGGTGTTCTATCTGATGGAGCCTGAAGGCGCCATCACGGAGTTCATCCAGTTCATGAATCCGGCGGCCTGACGCCGCGCTGCGTCACGCTCCGCCGGCCGGGGCGCGCGCATCGATCTTCTGAGGAACAAGCATGACGAGAACGCTGGATATGGTCGTCCCGCCGACGGGCGAGGCCCTGGACGCCGCCCGCCTGGTCGCCTGGATCGTGGCGCCTGGCCAGGCCTTCAAGACGGGGGACGTGCTGGTCGAAATCGAGACCGACAAGTCCATCATCGAGGTGCCCGCGCACGACGACGGGATCATGGTGGAGCATCTGGTCGCGGTGGACGGCATCGTCAACGCGGATACGGTGATCGCACGCGTGCAGATGGAAGGCGAGGCTGCGCCGGCGGCGAGTGCTGCCGGCGTGCCGGCTCAACCCACAGCGGCAACGCCTGCGGCGGCCGCTGCCGCCCCGGCCGCCGCGCGGGCGCCGGCGGCGTCGCCGTCGTTGGTGCGTCCACTCGCGCAGCCTTCAGGAGCGCGCAAGTTCGCCACCCCTGCCGCCCGCCGCGTCGCGGCCGAGCGCGGTATCGCGTTGGACGCGGTTGCG
The DNA here is from genome assembly GCF_902859735.1 of Achromobacter aegrifaciens. Classification (GTDB taxonomy): domain Bacteria; phylum Pseudomonadota; class Gammaproteobacteria; order Burkholderiales; family Burkholderiaceae_B; genus Achromobacter; species Achromobacter aegrifaciens. The sequence goes on from NZ_CADIJY010000003.1 coordinate 414,018, forward strand.
GGGACCGGGCCCAACGGTCGCGTGACGGTGGCGGATGTCGGCCTGGCAAGCGGCAACGGACGGGAGGGCATGCTGGCCCGCGGCGCGCCAGGAGCAAAGCGCGAGGACTGGGCGGCTACCCGCCATGGCGAGATACGGTTCACGGTGTGGGAGGGCAGCCGTCCGGACAGCCAGACGGCGGTGCTGATCCACGGCATGTTCGGCGATCGCGACGCCTGGGCCAGCCTGGCGCATGCGCTCAGCCGCGCCGGACTGCGCGTGCTGGCGATGGATCTTCCTTGCCATGGCGCCACGCGTTCGCAGGCCACGCGCTTCGAGCATATCGTCGATGCGGTGGCCGACACGGTCGCATCCCAGTGCATCGGCTCCGTGAACCTGATCGGCCATTCTTTTGGCGCAGCGGTGGCGGCCCGGGCGGCGTCCCGCCCCGGCATGGCCGTGGACAGCCTGGTGCTGATCGCGCCGGTCGGCCTGGGCACTGAAATCGACCAGAGCTTTCTGACGGGCATGACGCATGCCGGCACCAACGAAGCGGCACAGCGCGAGCTGCAGAAACTCACCGTCTCCGGCATGACGCCGTCGGGAAACTTCATCGACGCCCTGCGCCAGAGCACGCAGGCGCGGCGCGAGCCCCTGATCGAGCTATGCCGGGAAGTAGGCTGGAACGGCGTGCAGCAACTGAGCATCGCGGCCGACCTGGCCAGCCTGCAATGCCGCTGCACGCTGATCCACGGCCGGCGCGACGCCGTCATCCCATGGCGCCACGCGCTGAACGCACCGGCCAGGACCGCGTTGCACCTGCTGCCGGATGCCGGCCACATGCCGCAATGGGAGGCGGGGAAGCTGGTGGCGGATATCGTGTTGGAGGCTTTCAACCGCCAGGCACCAGCGTCTCCATATGCTTGTTGAAGCGTTCGCCTTCCACCATCAGCCAGTCGCAGAAGGTCTTCAGCAAGCGGTCGTGGCGGCGCTCTTCGCGGATGATGAGGAAATAGCCCGGCGACTGCACCGTCAGCGGGCCGAAGGGCGCCAGCAGCCGGCCGTCCTCGATGTCGCTGGCCACCAGCGATGAATAGCCTATGGTCATGCCCAGCCCGTCGAGTGCGGCCTGGAGGGCGAAGTACAGGTGTTCGAGCTCCAGCGATTCGGCCGGCACGACCCGGCTGTGCTGCACGCTGGCCAGCCAGTCGTTCCAGGCGCTACGCCGCGCGCGGCAGTGCAGGAAGGTGTGGCGCGACAGGTCGGTGATGCGTTCCAGCGGCAGCCGCTGCAGGAGGCCGGGCGCGCATACGGGAAAGAAGCTCTCGTTCAGCACTCGGCGCTTGTAGAGGCCGGGGGTGGGCTCGGCCTCGCGCCGGATCACCACGTCCAGATTCGCGGGCAGGCGGCTGAAGGGCTCCAGTCCGGTGGATATCTCCACCTCCACCTCGGGATACTGCTCACGGAACCGGGCCAGCCGGGGAAACAGCCAGCGCATGGTGAAGGTGGGCAGGGCATTGACCCGCAGCACCTCGCGCGAACGCAGGCTGCGCGAGGCCGAGGCGATGGCGTCCAGCGCCGGGCTGATGGTGTCCAGATAGAGCCGGCCCTGATCCGTCAGTTCGATCTTCTTGCCCAGGCGGCGGAACAGCTTCACACCCAACCAGTCTTCCAGCGCCTTGATCTGATGGCTGATGGCGCCATGCGTGACGGATAGCTCGTCCGCGGCCTGGGTGAAGCTCAACTGGCGGCCCGCCGATTCGAAGGCGCGGATGGACGTCAGCGGCGGCAGTCTGGGTTTCATTGTGAAATTACCTCACAACAGTCGCTAGAAATGATGCCTGGCCCCGGCGTCCGCCCCGTGCTGGAATACGCCGCAAGGTTGCATACCGGGAAATCGGGGCGGCGGATGCCGTCCCGGAACACGCTGTGAATTTAACTCACCGGAAAGGGAGCAGGCATGCTGCAGGGCAAGGTCATACTGGATCTGACGTGGGTGCTGGGCGGGCCGTTTGCCGGCCAATTGCTGGCGCAACTGGGTGCCGAGGTCATCAAGGTCGAACCGGTGGGCGGCGATTACGCGCGCTCGGTGCCTCCCGTTTCCGACGTGCAGGATTCGCCGTTCTTCCTGTCGGTGAACCGGGGCAAGCGCAGCGTGGCGCTGGATCTGAAGCATCCTTTGGGCCGCCAGGCGTTCCAGGATCTGGTGCGCGAGGCGGATGCGGTGATCTATGGCTTCGCCTCGGACGTGCCGGCACGGCTGGGACTGGATCACGACACCCTGGCCGCAATCAATCCGCGCATCGTGGTCGGCCAGCTGATCGGGCTGGACGACCGAGGTCCCTATGCAGGCGCGCCAGCGTTCGACCTGATGCTGCAGGCCATGTCGGGTTTGATGAGCATCACGGGGGAGGCCGGCGGCAAGCCGGTGCGCGTCGGTTATCAGGTGGCGGATCTGGCGGGCGGGCTGTACCTGGCGCTGGGTGTCGCCGCTGCGCTGGTGCAGGCGCAGGCCAGCGGTGTGGGAGAGCAGGTGCAGGTGTCGCTGTTCGATGCGCAGATGGCCATGCTGACCTGGCAGGCCCAGGGCTATCTGCAGGGCGGTCCCGTGCCGCGCGCCAGCGGGGCGCGTCACGGCATGATCGCGCCCAGCGACATTTACCGCACGTCGGACGGGCGCTGGATCGCCTTGGCGCCCACCGGCGATGCGTTCTGGCAGGCCTTGTGCGCCGCGATCGGGCTGCCGGAACTGGCCACGGACGCCCGCTACGCCACGCCCGCGGCGCGCGTGGCCAACGTGGATGCGCTGACCGAGGCCTTGTCAGGCGCCATCGGCGCGCGCAGCGCGCAGGAATGGCTGGATATCTTCGAGGCGCGGCGCGTGCCCGCCGCGCTGGTGTTGGGCGTGGACGAGGCGCTGGCGCATCCGTTGGCGGCGTCGCGCGGCATGGTGGAAGAGGTGGCCAGGCCGCAAGGCGGCGAGCCCGTGCGCATGCTCGGCAATCCCTTCAAGTTCGCAGGCCAGCCGCAGCTGGACTATCCGCCGGCCCTGGGGCAGGACACCGAGGCGTTGCTGCGCGCCATGGCGGGTTATGACGACGCCAGCCTGGCCGCCTTGCAGGCGGCGGGCGTGATCCGGACTGTCGCCGCGACAGCGGGAGCAATGCAATGAACGCCGCCGCGGACGAGCGCGACGCAGGCTTGCGCGAGGACGAGCGCGCGCTGCTGCGCGGCCTGGCGTCGTTTGCGCAGGAGGCGGTGGCGCCGCTGGCCGCGGCCGGCTGCGGCGCGCAGGATTGGGCTGGCGTCCAGATCCGCGACGCCTGCCGGCGCGGATATGGCGGCATCGAGATCCCGGCGCGGGACGGCGGGCTGGGACTGTCCTACCGCATGCGGGCCCGGGCGGCGGAGACGCTGGCGGCGACGGATTTTGCCTTCGCCTTCGCGTTCATCAATCAGCACAACGTGGCCTTGCGCATTGCCGAACATGGCAGCGCCGCGGCGCGCGAGCGTTACCTGCCGGGGCTGCTGGCGGGCGACCTGATCGGGGGCACTGCCATGTCGGAGCCGCGCGCGGGCAGCGATTTCGCCGCCATCGCCACGCGGGCGCGGCGGCAGGATGGCGGCGGGTGGATCCTGGACGGCGAAAAGGCCTGGGTGGCCAATGCCGCGGGCGGCGAGCTGGCGCTGGTGTTCGCGCAGACCGATCCGGCGCGCGGGCCGGCCGGCATCGCCTGCTTCATCGTCGACCTGCGTGCGCCGCAATGCCTGCGTCTGACGGGCGCGGCGCTGGAAGGCCTGGGGGCGGCCGGCATCGCCGGCATCCGCCTGGAAGGCTATCGGGCCGAGGACAGCGACATGCTGTATGCGCCGGGCCAGGGTTTCCAAATGGCGCTGGCCGGCGTGAACAAGGCGCGCACGCACATCGCGGCGATGGCGGCGGGCCTGCTGGACAGCGCGCTGAGGCTGGCGGTGCGCCACGCGTCCGCGCGCCAGGCTTTCGGCCGCCCCATCATCGAACAGCAGGGTTTGCGCTGGTCGCTGGCGGACGTGTCGATGCGGCTGCAGATCCTGCGCATGTTGACGGACCGCGCCGCGGGCCTGATCGATGCCGGTTCGGACGAGGCGGTCCCGGCCGCGGCCATGGCCAAGAAATACGCCGGCGAGGAATGCCTGGACGGCGTTTCCGCCTGCATCCAGGCGCTGGGCGCAACGGGCTTGCTGCCGGCGCAGGGCATGGGACGGCGGCTGTTGGCGGCCAAGGCATTGTGTTTTGCCGACGGCACCACCGAAATGATGAACGAGCGTATCGCGGCCGGCCTGGCCTTGCGATTCGCAGGGACGGCGCCTGCCACGGTGGCTGGCGCAACGATGCACAGGGAGGAAGGAATGTCGTATCAGGCCTTGAAGCTGACGCGAGGCGAGGACGGCGGCACGCAGGCGCGCCTGACACAGATCGCGCAAGACGAGCTGCCTGAGGGCGAAGTGCTGGTGGAGGTGGCGTACTCGTCGCTGAACTACAAGGACGCCCTGGCGATCACCGGCAAGTCGCCGGTGGTGCGCAGTTTTCCCATGGTGCCTGGCATCGATTTCGCCGGTACCGTGCGCCGCAGCGCCGATCCGCGCTTCAAGCCGGGCGACGCGGTGCTGCTCAATGGCTGGGGCCTGGGCGAGACGCGCTGGGGCGGATTGGCGCAAGCCGCGCGCGTGCCAGCCGACTGGCTGCTGCCCTTGCCGGCGGGCCTGGATGCCCGCCAGGCCATGGCCATCGGCACGGCGGGCTACACGGCCATGTTGTGCGTGATGGCGCTGGAACGCCACAACGCCACGCCCGAAGGCGGGCCGGTGCTGGTGACAGGCGCCAACGGCGGCGTCGGCACCGTCGCCATCGCGCTGCTGGCGGGCAAGGGATACACGGTCACGGCGAGCACCGGACGTCCGCAGGAAGCGGACTACCTGCGGAGCCTGGGCGCCAGCGGCATCCTGGACCGCGCCGCGTTGTCGGCGCCGGGCAAGCCGCTGCAGAAAGAGGCTTGGGCGGCGGCGGTCGATTGCGTCGGCAGTCACACGCTGGCCAACGTGCTGGCCGGCATGCGGTACGGCGCGCCCGTGGCGGCCTGCGGACTTGCCCAGGGCATGGATCTGCCGGCCACGGTGGCGCCTTTCATCCTGCGCGGGGTGACGCTGATCGGCGTGGACAGCGTGTATGCGCCCATGGCGCTGCGCGCGGAGGCTTGGCGCAGGCTGGCCGATGAATTGCCGCGCGGCATGCTGGAGGCCAATACGCAGGAGCTGGGCCTGTCGGAAATCGCGGCCGCCGCCGCGCCGTTGCTGGAGGGCAGGATACGCGGCCGCATCGTCGTCGACGTGAATCGATAAGGGCCGCAGCATAGCGACCCGCATACCACCAAAGGAGACTGGGCATGATGAAGCAACGATGGCGTTCCGTCATCGCTGCGGCGGCGCTTTGCGCCACCGCTGGCGCGGCATGGGGACAGGGGTATCCGGACAGGCCGGTGCGGCTGATCGTGCCGTTTCCGCCTGGCGGTTCGGTGGATTACGTGGCGCGCAACATCGCGCCCGTGTTGTCGCAGAAGCTGGGCCAGACCGTGGTGGTGGACAACAAGGGCGGCGCGTCTGGCACCATCGGCACCGCCGAGCTGGCGCGCGCGCCGGCCGACGGCTACACGCTGATGCTGGCTTTCGACTCGCACGCGGTTAACGGTTCGCTGTACAAGAATCTGTCGTACGACACGATCAAGTCCTTCGACTACATCAGCCTGATCGGCACCATGCCCGCAGTGCTGCTAACTGCCAAGAAGACCGGCATCACCACCCTGCAGCAGTTCCTGGACTATGCGCGCGCGCATCCGGGGCAGGTGAACTACGGTTCTTCAGGCGTGGGCGGCTCCAATCACCTGAACCTGGCCGCCCTGGCGGCGCGCACGGGCATCAAGGTGACGCACGTGCCTTATCGAGGGGGCGGCCCGATGTTCAACGCGGTGCTGGGCGGCGAGGTGGATGTGGTCATCGCCAGCCTGCCGACCATCGTTGGCTTCGTGCAGGGCGGGCGCCTGAACGCGCTGGCCATCGGCACGGCGCAGCCCGCGCCCGCGCTGCCGGACGTGCCGCCCATCGCCACGCTGGTGCCCGGCTTCGAAGCCTATTCCTGGGTTGGCATGCTGGCGCCGGCGGGCCTGCCGCCCGAGGTGCGCAAGCGTGTGCAGCAGGCGCTGCGCGACACGCTGGCGACCCCGCAGGTCAAAGACAGCATGGAGCAGGGCGGCTTCAACATCGTGTCCAGCTCGCCGGAGGAATTTCAACAGCGCGTGCAGGCCGAATCGCAGCGTTGGGGCAAGCTGATACAGGACACCGGCATAAAGATCGAATAGCGGCCTGGCATGGGCAGGGCTGCGGGGGCTGCCGGCGCCCCACGCCGCGCCTCAGCCCTTCAGCCCGATGCGTCGCGCCAGCTTGTGCAGATTGCTGGAGTCCACGCCCAGCGCGCGCGCCGCATGGGCCCAGTTGCCCTGGTGCGTTTCCAGCGCCCGGCGGATGGCCTGGCGCTGGCAGGCGTCCACCGCCTCGCGCAGCGTCTGGCCTGGACCGGCGGGCGCGTCGGCATCCTCCTGCGGCGCGGCCAGCGGCATGTCGCCGTCGGACAGGTCCAGCAGCTTGGCGCCCAGCGTCACGATTTCATTGCGCGTGGCGCCGTGGCTGACGGCCTTGATCGCGGCGCGGCTGATGACGTGCTCAAGTTCGCGCACATTGCCGGGCCAGCGGTAGCGGCGCAGCATGTCCTCGGCCTCGGGCGACAGCCGCAGGCTGCGCAGGCCCAGCCGCGCGCGGTTCAGTTCCAGGTAGCGGCCCGCCAGCAGCAGCACGTCATTGCCGCGGTCGCGCAGCGGCGGAATGGGGATGGGATAGACCGACAGCCGGTGATAGAGGTCGGCGCGGAAATCACCGGCGCGCACCAGGTCGCGCAGGCTGCGGTTGGTGGCAGCCAGGATGCGCACGTCGACGCGGCGCGGCCGGTCGTCGCCCAGGCGCTGGATTTCGCCGTTCTGCAAGGTGCGCAGCAGCTTGGCTTGCACCAGCAGCGGCAGTTCGCCCACTTCGTCCAGGAACAGCGTGCCGCCGTTGGCGGCCTCGAAGCGGCCGGGGCGGTCGGCCACGGCGCCCGAGAAGGCGCCCTTGGCGTGGCCGAACAGTTCGCTCTCGGCCAGCGATTCGGGCAGGGCCGCGCAATTCACGTGCACCAGCGGCTTGTCGCGACGGCGGGAGAGCCGGTGCACGCGATGCGCGAACAGTTCCTTGCCGACGCCAGTCTCGCCTAGAAGCAGGATGGGCAGCTCCGAGTCCGCCACCACCTGGATCTCATGCAGCAGTCGGCCGATGGCTTCGCTTTGTCCCAGGATCTCGTTGTTGTCGGCGACGGCGCTGTCGGCCGGTTCGGCGCCGCGCGCCACGCGCAGCGCGCGGATTTCCGCTTCCAGGCGCGTGGTGCGCAAGGCGGCTTCCAGCAGCACGATGTAGTCGCGCAAGTCCGACTGGGCCTCGGCGTCGAAAGTGCCGACTTCCAGCGCGTCCAGCGTCAGCACACCCCAGGGGCGGCCCTCGATGTGCAGGCTGGTGCCCATGCAGTCGTGCACCGGCAGCGGTTCCCCGGCCATGCCGTTGATCAGGCCGTCATAGGGATCGGGCAGGGTGCTGTCGTGGTGGAAACAGGTGACGCCGCGCCGCGCCAGGATGGCCGCCAGCCGCGGGTGCTGCTGCACGGCGAAGCGGCGGCCCAGGGCATCTTGCGTCAGGCCGTCCACCGCGATGGGGCGCAGATGGTCTTCCTCCAGTTGCAGCAGCGCCACCGCGCCGCAACGGAAATGCGTGCGCAGGCTGGACACCAGCCGCTGCAGGCGGACGGCGGGGGGCAGGTCGGCGACCAGATCGGCAAGCAGGAGGTTTTGCATGGGGTGAATTTTACCGTTCTGGGTGGTTTAAACCTCACGTTTGCAGGGTGATATTCACCCTTTAATTTGCAGTTCATTGATAAATAGCAAGTTTTTCCTGGCACGGATTTCGCATTGCTTTCTGTACCCGTCACGAACTATGGAGAGACGCGATGAGCATGGTTGAGCAATCCCTGGGGCAGTTGGCCCGCAGCATCCCTGGCGCCACGCAGGTGTTTCATGAGTACCAGCTGGACTTCTGCTGTGGCGGCAAGAAGAGCCTGGCCGAGGCGGCGGCCCAGCGCTCGCTGGACGCGGCGCAGATCGAGGCGCGCCTGATGGAGCTGGCGCGCAGCCCGTCCCACGAGACGGATTGGGGGCTGGCCTCGCCGGCCGAACTGGTCGATCACATCCTGGCGCGCTACCACGAGGTGCATCGCCAGCAACTGCCCGAGCTGATCCGGCTGGCGCTGAAGGTGGAGCAGGTGCACGCCGACAGCCCGGACTGCCCGACCGGCCTGGCCGATCACCTGCGCGTGATGCAGCAGGAACTGGAAAGCCATATGCAGAAGGAGGAACAGGTGCTGTTCCCGATGCTGGCGCGCGGCCATGGCGCCATGGCCGGCATGCCCATCATGGTCATGCGCGCCGAGCACGACGACCACGGCGTGGCGCTGGAACGGCTGCTGGCGCTGACCCACGACATCACGTTGCCGCGCGCCGCCTGCAACACCTGGCGGGCGCTGTACCTGGGGCTGCGCACCTTCAAGGAAGACCTGATGGCGCACATCCACCTGGAAAACAACATCCTGTTCGAGAACGCGGCCAGTCCGGCGGCGCACGCGCGCAGCTAGTGTCCGCGTCCGGGCGCCGCAACAGCTAGCGGCGTTCCGGCGGAATGCCGTCCAGGCTGCGCCGCAGGGCCTCGTGCGCGGCCAGATCGACCGGGCGGTGCTCGCGCTCGGCGCTGGCTGGGTACTTGCCCAGGAAATTCCCGCCTTTGCGGTCGCTGGCCGGGCGCACGGGCCGGGACGCGAAGCCGCCACCGCAATTGGGGCAGACATTGCCCAGCAATCCTTCGGCGCAGGCAGCGCAGAAGGTGCATTCAAAGCTGCATATCCGGGCGGCGGTGGAGTCTGGCGGCAGCGCCGCATCGCAGTGTTCGCAGCTGGGTCGCAAGGCAAGCATGTGGCCTCCTGGGGCGAGTGTCGGGTTCTGGCGCCAGGGTAGGCCGGGATGGCCGGCGGCGCCATTGGCATTACGGACAGAAAAGAAGTGAAAACGGCCAGGCTGGTTACGCTTGGCGGGCGGCCGCCGCCTGTACACTCGAAAATCCTTTCGAGGCACAGGGGGTTCTTGATGGCTGGAAGCAGCTTCTTTGCACTGTTCGACGATATCGCGACCATCCTGGACGACGTGTCCGTGATGACCAAGGTCGCGGCCAAGAAGACGGCCGGGGTGCTGGGCGACGACCTGGCATTGAACGCCCAGCAGGTCACGGGCGTGCCGGTCAACCGGGAACTGCCGGTCGTCTGGGCGGTGGCCAAGGGCTCCTTCATCAACAAGCTGATCCTGGTGCCGGCGGCGCTGCTGATCAGCGCCTTCGCGCCCTGGGCCGTGACGCCCCTGCTGATGGTGGGCGGGGCCTTTCTCTGCTACGAAGGCGTGGAGAAGCTGGCGCACAAGTTCCTGCCGCACGGCGATTCGGACGAAGGCAATCACGCCGCGCGGGCCGAAGCCCTGCAGGACGACTCGGTCGATATGGTGGCGTTCGAGCGCGACAAGATCAAAGGCGCAATACGCACGGACTTCATCCTGTCGGCGGAAATCATCGTCATCAGCCTGGGGGCGGTGGCGGATGCGGACTTCACCCGTCAGGTGCTGGTGCTGTCGGTCATCGCCATCGCGATGACGGTCGGGGTCTACGGCCTGGTGGCCGGCATCGTCAAGCTCGACGACCTGGGCCTCTACCTCAGCCAGAAGTCGTCCCAGGCCATGGCCTGGCTGGGCCGGCGCATCGTGGGCGCGGCGCCCTATCTGATGAAGACGCTGTCGGTGGTTGGCACCGCCGCCATGTTCATGGTGGGCGGCGCCATCCTGACTCACGGCATCCCGCCGGTGCAGGCCGCGGTCGATCAGGCCGCCGCCGCGGTCGGCGGGGGCGGGGTGGTGCAGGCGCTTACGGCCACCTTGCTCAACGCCTTGTTCGGCATCGTGGCCGGAGCCGTGGTGCTGGGGGCGGTCAGCCTCGCCAAGCGGTTGTTCAAGAAAGGTTGAAGCGGGCAGGCGTCGTCCCGCCCGGCGGGACGCGCCCCGAGCCATCCAGGGGAGCGCCGCGGCGCTCCCTTTTTACGTTCCTAGGGAATCCCCTGCCTTGTTGGGCCGGAATACGTGCGCCTAAAATTGGCGCCAATTTATGTGATCATTATTTTGACCACCGGCACAGACCATCGGCCTCCGCGGCCATGGAAACGAGGAAATCATGCAGTCCAACGCAGCACTTGCCATCCAGCCCGACGCCGCCCGCGCGCGGGCCATGTACGACCTGGGCCACAGCACCGTCTTCGCCGCCCGCTCCGATCCGCGCTTTTCCTATTGCACCTATGTCCCGCCGCACATCGACAGCGCCAGGCATCCGATGCAGCTGGTGGTGATCATGCACGGCACCGGCCGCGCCTTCGTGGAATACCGCGACGCGTTCGCCGAGTTCGCCCGCTGGAACGACTGCATCGTGCTGTGCCCGCTGTTCCCCGTGAGCCCGCTGGGCGACGGCAATCGCGACGGCTTCAAGCAATTGCGCGAAGGCAACATCCGCTACGACGAGATCCTGCTGGACATGGTGGCGGAAGTGGGCGAGAAGTTCGGCTGCGACTTCAAGAAGTTCTGCCTGTTCGGCTACTCCGGCGGCGGCCAGTTCGTGAATCGATTCGCCTACCTGCACCCGGAAAGCCTGTGGGCCGTGTCGATCGGCGCGCCGGGCTCGGTCACGCTGCTGGATCCCAGCCAGGATTGGTGGGTGGGCGTGCGCGATGCCGAGACCCGTTTCGGCAAGCGCATCGACATCGAAGCGCTCAAGCAGGTGGCGGTCCACATGATCGTGGGCAAGGCCGACCTGGAAACCTGGGAAATCACTCACCGCGAAGGCGGAAAGTTCTTCATGCCCGGCGCCAACTCCGCCGGCAATACCCGCCCGGAGCGCCTGGAGTCGCTGCGCCGTTCGTTCGAGGCGCAAGGCGTGAACGCGGTGCTGGACGTGGTGGAAAACGTGCCGCATGACGGCTTGAAGTGCGTGGGCCAGGTGCAGGACTTCCTGGCCTCCGCCCTGCGCAAGCTGCGACATGAAGACAACTGAGACTGGCGGACGCGGCGCTTGCGGGCATCCGCGAGTCCGTGACCAGGAATAGGAGAGGGGCATGCTGCGTTTCGCGCTATCCCGGATCGTCATGGCCATACCGACGCTGCTGATCGTGGCGGTGGCGGTATTCGTGATGATCCGGCTCATCCCGGGCGACCCCGCCCAACTGCTGCTGGGCGACCTGGCGACGCCAGCCGCGCTGGCTGACCTGCGGGAGCGGCTGGGGCTGGACCAGACCTGGCTTACCCAGTTCGGCATCTGGTTCGGCAACATGCTGCACGGGGACCTGGGGTCGTCCATCAATACCGGCCAGCCGGTGCTGCCGCTGGTGTGGGACCGCTTCCTGATCAGCGGCCGCGTGGTGGTGGTGGCGGTGCTGTTCGCCGCGCTGGTGGCGGTGCCGGCCGGCATGATCGCCGCCTGGAAGCAGAACAAGGCGCCTGACCTGTTCCTGGTCGGCACGGCGACGTTGCTGGTGTCGATTCCGACCTTCTGGCTGGGTTTGCTGCTGCTGATCTTCTTCGGCCTCAAGCTGCAGTGGCTGCCAGTGGTGGGCTACGTGTCCATCGGCGAGGACTGGAAGGCCGGCCTGCTGTACCTGGCCATGCCCATCCTGACGCTGTTCCTGCATGAGATCGGCGTGCTGATGCGCATGGCGCGGGCCAGCACGCTGGAAGTGCTGCGGCTGGACTACATCACCCACGCGCGCGCCAAGGGGCTGTCGGAATCCGCGGTGCTGATGCGCCACGCGTTCCGCAATGCCTTCGGACCCACCTGGACGCTGATCGGCCTGGTGCTGGGCAACCTGCTGGGCGGCATCGCGGTGGTGGAAACGGTATTCACCATCCCCGGCCTGGGGCGTCTGCTGGTGGACTCCATCTTCGCCCGCGACTACCCCGTGATCCAGGGCTGTCTGCTGTTCGTGGGCGTGGTCTACGTGATCGTGAACCTGTTCATCGACCTTTGCTATCCCCTCTTTGACCCGAGAGTGACCGCCGAATGAAAAAGCGAATTGCAGCCAACGCGCTACTGGGCGGCGTCATCGTGGCGCTGATGCTGGTGGCGGCCGTCATGGGCGCCTTCTGGACGCCGCATGACCCGCTCAAGATCAACTTCGTGGCGCGCCTGAAGCCGCCTGGCGGCGAGTTCCTGCTGGGCACGGACGAATTCGGCCGCGACGAGCTGTCGCGCCTGCTGGCGGGGGCTTCCAGCAGCGTCTGGATCAGCCTGTTGACGGTAAGCTTCGCCATCGTCGCGGGCACGATCATCGGCACCCTGACCGGCTTTGTGCGAGGCTGGACCGACCGCATCATCATGGCCTTCAACAATGCCTTGCTGGCCTTTCCCGGCCTGCTGCTGGCGCTGGGCCTGCTGGCCGTGGTGGGCGCCAACAAATACGGCATCATCCTGGCGCTGGGCCTGGCCTACACGCCCTCGGTGACGCGCATCGTGCGCGGCACGGTGCTGTCGCTGCGCGAGAAGGAGTTCATCGAATCCTCGCGCGTGCTGGGCAACTCCGAGCTTTACACCATGTTCCGCCATGTGCTGCCCAATTGCGTGGCGCCGCTGACGGTGCTGGCGACCTCCATGTTCGGCTGGGTGATCCTGGCGGAAAGCGCGCTGTCCTTCCTGGGCCTGGGCGTACCGCCTCCCGCGCCCACCTGGGGCAACATGCTGGCCGCTGCCCGACCGTTCATGGCGCAGGCTTCCTATCTATCCATACTTCCCGGCCTGGCCATCGCGCTCGCGCTGCTGGGAATCAATCTGCTGGGCGACGCGGTGCGTGACCGCCTCGATCCCCGCATGAGGGGCGTGTAATGAGCGCATTGGTATCGGTATCGAATCTGTCGCTGACCGTCGGCCCCGGCGGGCGCGAGATCGTCAGCGGAGTGTCCTTCGAGGTGGCGCCCGGCGAGATGGTCGGCATCGTCGGCGAATCCGGCAGCGGCAAGACGCAGGCCGCGCGCGCCATCATGGGCCTGACGCCGTCGCCGTTGGTGGTGGCTGGCGGCTCCATCAAGTTCGAAGGCGTGGACGTGACGCAGGCGTCGCCGGCTGCGCTGCGCAAGCTGCGCGGCGCGCGCATCGGCATGGTGTTCCAGGAGCCGATGACCTCGCTGAATCCGTCCATGCCAATTGGCCGCCAGCTGGATGAGGGCCTGCGCCTGCATCGCAAGGACCTGTCCGCCGCCGCGCGCCGCGAACGCATCCTGGAAATGCTGCGACGGGTCGGCATCCGCGATCCCAAGGGAGCGATGGAAGCCTGGCCGCACGAGTTCTCCGGCGGCATGCGCCAGCGCATGATGCTGGCATCGGTGATGCTGCTGGAGCCAGCGCTGCTGATCGCCGACGAGCCCACCACCGCGCTGGACGCGGTGGTGCAGCGCGACGTGCTGGAACTGATGGTGGACCTGACCCGCGAACACCATACGGCGGTGCTGATGATCAGCCACGACCTGCCAATGGTCGCGCGCTACACCGAGCGCATGGTGGTGATGCAGCATGGCAAGGTGCTGGAGACCGGCGCCACCGCCAGCATCCTGGAGAGGCCGCAGCATCCCTACACGCGCAAGCTGCTGGACGCCATGCCGCGCCGGCTGCCGGCGCGCCAACTGGGCAAGGAGCCGCCCATTGTCGAGGTCAAGAATCTGGTGGTCGATTACGCCGGCCACCAGCGGCTGTTCTCGCGCACTGGCGCCAAGCGCGCGCTCAACGGCATCGACCTGCATGTCAAGCCGCGCGAAGTGGTGGCGGTGGTGGGCGGCTCGGGTTCAGGCAAGACCACGCTGGGCCGGGCCATTGCCGGACTGCTGGCGCCCACTTCGGGCCAGATCCTGTTCCGTGGCCAACCGGTGAACCGCCGGTCGGCGTCCTGGCGCGACTACCGGCTGAACTGCCAGATGGTGTTCCAGGATCCGTATTCCTCGCTGGACCCGCGCATGACCATCGGCCAACTGGTGGGCGAGGGCCTGCGCATGCTGGACGACATGCCCGCGGCGGAAAAGCGACGCCGGGTGGACGAAGTGCTGGCCGAAGTGGGCCTGGGCTCCGAGTACGCCAAGCGCTATCCGCACGAGATGTCGGGCGGGCAGCGTCAGCGCGTGGCGATCGCCCGCGCCATCGTGCGCCGTCCGGCCTTCGTCATCGCCGATGAGCCGGTGTCCGCGCTGGACGTGACCGTGCGCGCGCAGGTGCTGGACCTGTTTGCCGACCTGCAGGAACGCCACGGCTTTTCCTGCCTGTTCATCAGCCACGACCTGGGCGTGGTGGAGCAGGTGGCCGACCGCGTGGTGGTGATGCGTGACGGCGGCATCGTCGAGCAGGGCTCGCGCGACGCCGTGTTCGACCAGCCGCAAGAGGAATACACCCGCAGCCTGCTGTCGGCGATTCCGGCGCTGGAATCCACCGATACCGGCGGCGTGCGCCTGCGCTGGCGGCTGGACCAACAGGAGCCGTTGCGGGCCAGCGCCTGAGGGCCGGGTATCCCAGGGGGCGACGGCGCCGTCCCCCAGGGATACTTACGCATAAAATACGCGCTTCGGATTTGATAGACGGGAGTGGTCCATGCCGAAAGCGGCAACGGCGCAACCCGGCCTGGTTGATCGCATCGCCCACGATATACAGGCGGGCGTTTACGGTCCCGGCGCCTGGCTGAAACAGATCGACCTGCAGGAACGCTACGACGCCAAGCGTCTGGACGTCCGGCGGGCGCTAGACCAATTGGCCGCCAAGCGGCTGATCGCGCACATCCCGAACCGGGGCTATCACGTCTATGCCATGGATCCGGACCAGCATCTGCAGATCCGCGACATCCGCATCCTGCTGGAAACGGGCGCGGCGGCGGACCTGATGCCCAACGTCACCGCGGGCAAAGTCAAGGCACTGCGCACCCTGGCCGAACGCTTCGCCAAGCTGTTGCAGGACGGCACGCTGCTGGAACAGTACGAGGTCAACCTGGCTTTCCACGCGGGCATGTACGACATGTGCCGCAATCGCGAACTGGTCGCGCTGATCCACGAAACGCGCGCCCGCGGCCCGGCGGCGCCAGCCAAGGAATGGGTGACGCGTTCACGCATCGAGATCTCCGCGCGCGAGCATTTCGACATGGTGGACGCGCTGGAAGCCCGCGACGTCAAGCGTCTGCAAAAAATCATTGCCCAGCACGTGGGGCAGGACATCTCCTGACGCTGCCAGCGTGTCCCGCGCTGCACGCATGCGGCGGCCTTCGGAAAGAAGGCCGCCGTTTTTCATTCCGGCGGCGTCTTCAGGGATACCCCCGATAGCGGAGCGGCGCATTCCGCTCATAATGGGCAGCTAATTTTGGCGCCAATATATGCGTGAATTTTGCGCCGCACGCCGGGGAGTTTTTGCATGCACCACGTTTTCGTACCTAGAGCGCTCGCGCTCAGCCTGGCGCTGGCCGCCGCCGGTTCGGCCCAGGCCGCGCTGCTGACCATCGCCCAGCCCGCCGACATCCGCTCGACCAACCCCGGCGTCAACCGCGACAACACCACCGACGGCGTGGTGCTCAACATCGTGGAAGGTCTGGTCGGCTACCGCGAGAACGGCACTGTGGGCCCTCTGCTGGCGAAGTCGGTGGACCTGTCGGAAGACGGCCTGACCTACACCTTCAAGCTGCGCGACGGCGTCAAGTTTCACAACGGCGCCGCGCTGACCTCGGCCGACGTGATCTGGAGCTGGCAGCGCTACATGGATCCCAAGACGGACTGGCGCTGCCGCAGCGACTTCGACGGCCGCAACGGCCTGAAAGTGACGGACGTGTCCGCGCCCGACGCGCAGACCGTGGTGATGAAGGTGGACCGAAAGTCGGCCGTGTTCCTGGATTCGCTGGCCCGCACCGATTGCGGCATGACCGCCATCATCTCCAAGGATTCGGTCGCGGCCGACGGTTCCTGGATCAAGCCGGTGGGCACCGGCCCCTACATGTTCAAGGACTGGAAGCGCGGCGAATACACCTTGCTGACGGCCTACAAGGACTACGTCTCGCCCGCCGGCGACAAACCGGACGGCTACGTGGGGTCCAAGCGTCCGCTGGCCGACGAGGTCAAATTCCTGGTGGTGCCGGATCCTTCCACTTCGAAGGCAGGCCTGCTGTCGGGCGCGATCGACGCCGCGCAGATCACCAACACCGACGTGGGCGAACTGAAGAACGCCAAGAACCTGACGGTGTTCAGCCCGCATGACGCGGTCAAGCACGTGCTGCTGTTCCAGACCGAGGATCCGGTCCTGAAGAATGTGAAGATCCGCCAGGCCATCGCCGCCTCGCTGGATATTCCGCAGGTCGTGGCCGCCGCCTCCGAAGGCCTGGGCCAGCTGAACAATTCCGCCGTCTACGCGGGGTCGGCCTATTACAAGGACGCGGAAAAGCGCGGCTACAAATACGATCCGGCCCGGGCGCAGCAATTGCTGAAGGAAGCCGGCTACAAGGGCGAGCCCGTGGTCATCTACGCCAACAAGCGCGCCCACGTACCGAGCTATCAAGTCGCGGTGATCGCCCAGGCCATGATGCAGGCGGTGGGCATCAACGCCAAGATCGAGGTGCTGGAATGGGCCACGCAGCTGGACCGCTACAACACCGGCAAGTACCAGATCAGCTCGTTCTCGTTCTCTTCGCGCCTGGATCCGTCGCTGAGCTTCGAGCAATTTTCGGGCGACAAGGCCAAGCAGCCGCGCAAGGTCTGGGATGACCCGGCGGCGCAGAAGCTGATCGATGAGAGCTTCCTCGAATCCGATCCGGCCAGGCGCCAGGCGCTGTTCGACCAGCTGCACGCCCTGATGCTGGAACAGACCCCCATGCTGATGCTGTACAACGGCGCGGATGCATGGGCATCCAGCAAGCGCGTGGAAGGATTCTCGGTCTGGGAAGGCAAGCCGCGGGCCTGGGAAACCAAGGTCCGCGACGGCAAGTAAGACGCTTGACGGCGCCGGGCCGCGAGTGCGGCCCGGCCTGAATCGCTAGTCGAGCTTCACGCCCGCCTGCTTGATCACCGCGGCCCAATCGCGCACTTCACTGCCCAGGAACGCACTCAGCTCGGCCTGCGTGGACGGCGCCAGGATCAGGCCCTCGTCGGCAAAACGCTTGCGCAGCTCGGCGTTGGTCAGCACCTTCTCCAGCGCCGGTTGCAGGCGCTGCACCACTTCCGCCGGCACGCCTGCGGGCGCCATCAGGCTGTACCAAGTGGTGGCTTCCAGTCCCTTCACGCCTTGCGATGCGGCGGTCGTGACTTCGGGCAGGGCGGGCGACTTCTCGATACCCGTCACCGCCGCGGCGCCGACCCGGCCGCCCTTGTACTGCGGCAGCATCTCCACCACCTGCGTCACGCCCATGCTCAACTCGCCCGAGGCCACCGCCAGCAGCACGGGCGCGCTGCCCTTGTAGGGCACGTGCACCAGTTTCCCGCCCGTGGCCAGGTTCAGTACTTCGCCGGTCAGGTGGGTGATGCTGCCCGCGCCGGAAGAGCCGAAGGTCAGCTTGCCCGGATCCTTGTTCGCCAGGGCGATCAGCTCGGGCAGGTTCTTCGCCTGCAGGCCCGGATTGACCGCGAATACCAGCGGGCTCTTGCCCACCAGCGTGATCGGCGTGAAGTCCTTGACCGGGTCGTAGTTCAGGTTCGGATACAGGCTGGGCGCGATGGCCAGCGTGGACACGTTGCCCAGCAGCAGCGTGTAGCCGTCGGGCTCCGCTCGCGCCACCGCATTGGTGCCGATGGTGCCGCCCGCGCCGGCGCGGTTTTCCACGATGACCTGCTTGCCCAGCGTGTCGTTCAACTGCTGCGACAGAGCACGCGCCAGGGTGTCGGCCGCGCCGCCGGGCGGGAAGGGCACGACGATGCGGATCGGTTTGCTGGGATAGGCCTCGGCTTGCGCCGCCGGGCTCAGGCCCAGCGCCAGCAACCCGGCCAGGGCCGTGGCCAGCAGGCCGCGGCGATTGATTTTCTGGTACTTCGACATGCTGCTCTCCTGATGAGAAAACGTGGGCGATGCAGAAAATGAATCAGCGCGCGGCGTCCTGGGCGGCCGGATGGTGCGCATGCCAGTGGCGCGCGATGTCGGCGCGCCGGCAGACCCAGACGTCGCCGTGCGCCGCCACGTGGTCCAGGAAGCGCGCCAGGCCCGCCGCGCGGCCCGGCTGGCCGACCAGGCGCAGATGCAGCCCCACGGACATCATCTTGGGAGCCGTGGCGCCTTCCTCGTACAGCATGTCGAACGCGTCGCGCAGGTACTCGAACAGGTCCTGCCCCGTGGCCATGCCGCCGCGGATGAACTTGGCGTCGTTGTTGGCCAGGCCGTAGGGCACCAGCAGATGAGGCTTGCCGGCAACTTCGGTCCAGTAGGGCAGCTCGTCGTTGTAGGTGTCGGAGTCGTAGAGAAAACCGCCTTCCTCGGCCAGCAGGGCGCGGGTGTTCAGGCTGGGGCCGTAGCGGCAATACCAGCCCAGCGGCCGCGAGCCCACCGTGCGGGTGATCGATTCCACGGTGCGGCGGATGCGCTCGCGTTCCTCTTCCAGCGTCAGGTTCTGGTGCCGTTCCCAGCGCCAGCCGTGTGCGCACACGTCATAGCCCGCCGCCTTGATGGCCTCGCAGACTTCCGGATTGCGTTCCAGCGCCAGGCCGCAGCCCAGTATCGTGGCCGCCATGCCGCGCGCCTGCAGCAGCCGGTGCACGCGCCAGAAGCCGATCCGGCTGCCATACTCGAACATCGACTCGGCCGCCAGGTCCCGCCCGGCGAAGCCGCCCGCGCCGCCCTCGGTCAGTCCGGTTTCGGATTCAGCGTCGCCGTCCGGCACCGAAGGCTCGCCGCCTTCCTCGTAGTTGATGCAGAGATTCAACGCCAGGCGCGCGCCGCCCGGCCAACGGGGATCGGGCGGGTTGGCGCCGTAGCCGACGAAATCGCGGCGCAAGTGGGGATGATCGGTAGTCATAGCGGGCTAGCCATCGGGATAGAGTCAATCGGAAATCGAAACCAGGGCGTGCGGAGCCGGAGCCTGCCAGAACTCGTCGTCATCGCCGCGGCCGGTCTGGCCCATCAGGACCAGGAACTCCGCCGGCCCCCGCAGCACGGTCAGGCCGTGATGCCAGGCGCCCACGCGGTAGCACACGCCCTGGCTGCCGGTTGCGAGAAACGCTTCCAGCCGCGCCATGTCGGGCAGGTCGTCGGCCCCGGTAGGCGCCACCACCACCAGATAGGGCGAGTCCGTCAGCGGCACGAAACTCTGCGCCGCGTAGCGGTGGCGCTCCATCAGCCGGATCTCCACCGGCCCGGGCGGCGCCGCCTGCACCCGGCTGACCCAGCTGGCGTGCCGCACAACTTCGGGGCTGTGCCGCATGGGCTCGGTCAGATGGTGACGGCGCTCCGCGCCCTGGTGCGCGATCACTTCGCCATAAGGCGCGAAGGCCTCCGGCGTGAGCGGCCGCGGGCGGATCACGAGCGGGGAGACATCCATGTCACGCGCCATGGCTCAGATACCCCAGCGAATTCACGTAGCTGCGCCGCACGTTCTCCAGATGCGCCGCCATCGCCTGCCGCGCCCGGGTCGATTCCCCCGACAGCAGCGCTTCCACAATCGCCAGATGTTCTTCCCGCGCCTGCACCTGCCGCTGCGGCAGCCGCTCCACATCGCACATCCGCACCTGCCGCCGCGTCGCCGTGATCATCGTCGCCAGATTCCGGTTGCCGCAATACGCCGCCACCAGATCGTGCAGCGCGTTATCGACCTCCCAATCCGACTTCTCGTCCGGCGTCTTCGCATCCAGCAAAGCCTGCAGCCGCGCCCGCAGCCCTTCCAACGGCTCCGCCGGAATCCGCCCGGTCGCCATCGCCGCGGCTTCGCTCTCCAGCAGGCTGCGGATCTGTAGCAGCTCCAGCAGGTCCGTCACGCCAAACGAGCGCACCACGATGGACCCGTTGGACAGCCGCTCCAGCATCCCTTCACCCAACAACCGGTTCATGGCCGCGCGCAAAGGCGTGCGCGACACCTCCAGCTCATCCGCCAGTCGGCGTTCCTCCAACACTTCCCCCGCCGGAATCCGGCGCGAAACGATCTGGTCCAGCAGGGTTTGATAGGTGCGTTGCGTAGCGTTCATGTGTATTGCAGCGTAAGAAAAAGGCGCGGACGGCAGAGACTCCGAGTTGCCGTCCGGCGCAATGGACGAGAAGGTACCCCACTGGTATCCCAAAGAGATACCAGTAGTATCCCTAATAGGCCGGACTGATGCTGCCAGCCAATCTGAGAGGAGTGAGACGGGGAGAAGAAGAAAAAAGCGGAGGGAAAACTGCGGGGAGAGGAAACTGCGAGTAGGGAAAAAACAAGACCCACGCCAGCGCGCCAGCGCACACCGCCCCGACGCCCCACCACCACGTAAGCTGCTTGCGGCCGCCTGCGCGGCCGCAAGCGGCGGGCCCCGCAAACCTCGCCACTACCCACGGGTCTAACCGCGCAGCGAACCAAGAAACTCGTAGCCCGGCGGCGCGGGCCCTGAGGCTGCGAGCAACCTCGATGCGCCCGAGGGAATCGGAAGGAGCCGCCGCAGGCGGTGACGACGATGACGACGGGGCAGTCCGGAGCGAACGCTCCGGACCGCAATCGTGGGCGCGAGCAGCCTCAGGGCCCGCGCCGCCGGGCGACCTACGAAGACAACGAAGGCACCAACAAAGACAACAAAACCAACATCAAGGCGCCGAAACCCGCTCCACCTCCCAAGCCCGCGGCTTCTTGACCGCCCAAGGCTGATACCCCCTGATATCCGCCCGATAAGCCCCAATATCCAACCCGTTATACAAAGGAATACTAGGCACATCCGCCAGGAACAGCCTATGCAGCTGATCAAACGAAGCCTGCCGCTTCGCATGATCCGTATCCGACGACGCCGCCTCGATCAGCTTCAGCGCCTGCGGATTGTCCCAGACCTTGCGCGGCTGCTTCGCCTTGTCCCCCGTCACCATCTCGTAGTTCAGCGCCGCATCCAGCCGCGCCGAATAGGGGAACGTCATCATCTGGTAAGTGCCCGCGTTATAGCGGTCCAGCTGCGTCGCCCATTCCACCACCGACAACTGCGCCTTGATCCCCACCGCCTGCAGCATCGCCTGGATGATCACCGCCGAGTTGTACGACTGCGGATAGCGCTTGGTCGTCAGGATCGTCAGATCCTGCCCCTTGTAGCCCGCTTCGCCCAGCAGCTTCTGCGCCAGCGCCGGATCGTAGTTCCAGCCCTGCTTCTGCGCCGCGTCATAGTAGGGCGACACCAGCGGCACGATCGAATTGTTGGGCTGAGCCAGGCCTTCCGTCACCGCCGCCGCCAGTTGCTGGTAATCGATCGCGTGCGCCAGCGCCTGCCGCATCTTCGGATTGGCCAGCACCGGATCCTTGGTCTGCATCAGCAATGCCGTCATGCTCATCACCGGCGCATGCGCCACCTTGACGTTCGGCGTGCCTTGCAGCACCGGCACGTCGCTATTGGACACGTCCTCGATGATGTCGATGTTGCCGCGCTGCAGGGCCGCCTTGGCGGTGGAATCGTCCGGCACGATCAGGAAGCGCACCTCGTCCACCAGCGGCCGTTTCGATCCCGTATAACCGTCACGCTTGCCGTCCAGGTTCGAATAGCCCGCGAACTTCGTCAGCCGCACGTACTCGCCGCGCTTCCATTCCGCCAATTCGAACGGCCCGGTGCCGATGGGCTTGTCCCAGGAACCGTCCGCCCGCACCGAATCCTTGGACAGGATGCCAGTGCCGCCGCAGTCGGCGCGCGCCAGCGTCGCCAGGAACAGGCTGCTGGGCTTTTCGATGTGGTAGACCACGGTCTGCGCGTCCGGCGCTTCCACGCCCGTCACCTTGACCGTGCCGCGCCCGTCGAACTCGCTGGCGCAACGCCAGCCCGAATTGGCCGCGGTGTAATGCTGCCAGGTCCACAGCACGTCGGCCGACGTCATCGGCTTGCCGTTGTGGAACTTGATGCCTTCGCGCAGCTTGAAGGTATAGGTCTTGCCGTCCGGGCTGATATCCACCGACTTGGCCAGCAGCGGCCGCACCTCGGCGTCCTCGCCGTAGGCCACCAGGCCCTCGACGATGTGCAGCACCACCGCATCGCTGTTGCTGTCGCGGTTCACGCCGGGTTCGGTGGAGCGGATATCGGCCGTGAACGAAATGCGCAGCGGCGGGGCGGATTGCGCCCAGGCCGCGCCGGCCATGGAGCCCAGCGCCAGCGCAACCGCGGCGCTCAACAAATGGTTTTTCATCGATACGTTTTCCTGGGGTTGCGCGGGCGCGCCGCTTCAGGCGGCAGCCAGCAGTTCGGGTTCGGCGGTCAGGCTGTAGCGGGTGAAACTGCGGTTCAGCGCCGGCAGCGGCGCCACTTCCATCAGGCCGGCCTCGGGCTCCATGATCACCATCGCCACCGTGGCCGACAGATTGTCGTGGCTGCCGGGGCGCGGCGGACGGCACACGGAATAGGGCGCGCCGAAGTCATCGAACAGCGCGCGCTTCAAGTCTTCGCGCGTCAGCTTGGATTCCTCGTTCAGCAGGCGGCGCACGCGCCAGTCGCGGTAAGCGCTTTCCGGCGTGCTGGCGCGGCCCGTGTCGCGCAGCTTGCTCAGGGCCACTTCGCTGACCCAGTGGTTGGCGTGGACGATGAGATCGTCGCTGCCCGGGTAGATGGGGAAGGCTTCATCGGTGGTGCATTCGTAGTCGACGCCGAAGCCCGCCGCCATGCCGATCATGATGTTGTTCGAGCAGGACTTGGGCGTGGTCGCCACCGCCTTGATCGCCAGCGCGAAGTGTTCCTGTTCCAGCACCTTGCGGCGGATCAACGAAAGCGGCACGCCCAGCTGGCGGAAGTCGCGGTCGGACTCCAGGTAGTTGGCGGTGATCGAGACGCCGGCGCTGTTCAGGCCGCTGCGCGCCAGTCCGCCCGCTTCGACGAAGGTCAGCATGTCGGGGCCGTTGTCGTTGTGCACGCGCAGCACGATGGCGGTCTCGGCGCATTCCGCGCGCCAGTCCCAGTTCTGGCCATGGATCAGGCGGCCGTTGGCCGAGCGGGTCGGCAGGATCAGCGCGCCGGTGCAGCCGTCGCCCGGCTCCAATTCGGCGGCCTTCTTCTTCTCGGCGCGGGCCTTGGCGATGACTTCGGTGCGCGCGTTCACCATCACGATGTCTTCGAAAGGCACGTCGGCGCCCGCGGCGATACCGCGCATTTCTTCCAGGTAGTGCGGCGCGAAGTTCTCGATCTCGCGGGCGAAGCCATTGATCAGCTGGGTGCGCGCCATGGCGTCATAGCCCAGGTCGACCAGGGTCTGGCCGTACATCTTGGCGCTCTTGCGCACGCGGTCGGCGGCTTGCTGGCCATACGAGCGGCCGCGGGCCTCGGGCGCGCCCGAAACCGATACGAAGGGAAATTGGGTGATCTGGGTCATGGACTTGGGCGGCGCGCCGCGCCGCAATCTGGGGGTGGGAATTGGATGGCGAAAAAATGTTAGCTTATTTTGGCGCCAATATTGCTCAGGGTTTACCAGTGCAAGCACGCCATGGGCGTCTTGCGTTCAGCGCGTATGGGGGGAGGCGGCCAGCTCGGAGCAGGTCTTGAAGCTGGCGCCTGCGGTGCGGAAGCGCTCCAGCAATTGCTCGACTTTCACCAACCTGGCCGCGCGGCCGACGCCGTTGTCGGCGCGCGGATGCAGGGTCAGGCAGGCATAACCATCGGTCGCCAGCAGCGCATCGCCTTGCTCCACCCAGTGCGCATAGGCACGGTCCTGCGTCACGCGGCGGCTGAAATGGGTGGCGTCGCACAGGCCTTCGCTCCAGGGCAGCTCCACCATGCCGGGGCCGCCGTCCGCGTCCAGCGCGTAGGGGGCGTCGTCGTCGATGGCGCTGCTGTCGTAGCGATAGCCGAGCTGGTGCAGCAGCGGCACGGTATTGGCGGTAAACGCGCTGGCATAGCGAAAGCCTTGCGGGGCGGAGCCGGTCAGTTCGGCCAGCCGGTCGCGGGCCCGTTCCAGCACTTCGCCTTCGCGCTCGCCCAGCGCGGGCAGGTCTTCGTAGGCATTGCCGTGCGAGGCGGCCTCGTGGCCGTCGCGCAGGCTCTGCTCCAGCAGGCCGCGGCAGCGTTCGGCTTCGAATACCGGCCAGAACAGCGTGGCGCGGATGTCCTGGCGGCGCAGCATGTCCAGCACGCGCGCCAGGCCGCCGCCGTAGGTGTAGCGGCCATGCGCGTCGCGCCCGTGCAGCGAGGTTTCGGGCTGGGTCGCGGCTTCGGGGCCGATGCCCTGCACATTGATGGTGACCAGTACGGTTTTGTCGGCGCTCATGCGCTTCTCCAGGCGTCGGGGCGGGCCAGGCAGTGCCGCGCCAGCGCTTCCAGCGTCATGACGTGCACATCGGGTTGTGCGGCCAGATAGGCCAGGAAGCGGTCCAGCGCCGCGGCGCGGGCCGGCGTGCCGGAGCCGCCGGCGGCCTTGGGGTGTACGGTCAGGTGCACATAGCCTTCGGCTGCGCGCAGCGCCTCGAATTCCTGCACCCAGTTGTCATAGGCTTCCGCGGCGAGGCTGTGGCCCGAGAAGTAGAACGGATAGTCGTCGAGCGAGACCGTGTTGTTCGGCAGCATGATGAAGTCCGTCGTATCCGCCGGCAGGTAGGGACGGTCCTGGTCCTTTTCGCTGGCGTCGTAGCAGTAACCCAGCCGCCGCAGCGCGGGCAGGGTGCGATGGCTCTTGCGGCCCGAGGGCGAGCACCAGCCCGCGGGCGTTACGCCCAGCTCGCGCTGGATGATGCGGTGGGTCTTTTCCAGCAGCGCGGGCTCGTCATCGCCCAGGTCCCAGGCTTCGTGCAGATAGCCGTGGGCGGCGATCTCGTGGCCCGCGTCCAGGATGTCGTGGAAGGTCGCCGGATAGTGCTCGACGTCATAGCCGCAGGCAAAGAACGTGGCCGGCATGCCGTGGCGCGCCAGGATCTCCAGATGCCGCGCCACGCCGCGGCGGATGGCATAGCGGCCCGCGGTGTGGGGACCGGCCGGGAACTGCTTGCGGCCGACCTCGACGGCGGGGCCGTCGACGTGGACGGTGACGCAGACCACCGCGCGCACCGGCGCGGCGCCCGCGGCGCGCAGGCCCTGCGCGCGCAGCTCGCGGTCCAGCGCCAGCCAGGGATTGGAGTGGGCGTCCACGGGGACGCCATAGGGTATGCGTTGCATCAGGTGGCCTTGATGTTGGCGCTCTTGATCAGCGTGCGCCACTTTTCGCTTTCGGTGGCGACGAAACGGCTCAGTTCTTGCGGGGTGCTGCCGTGCAGCTCCAGCCCGTTCTGCGTCAATTGCTCCAGGGCGGGCTGCTTGAGCGCGCTTTGCACGGCGCCATTGAGCGTCTGGATGATGGCGGCGGACGTGCCCGCGGGCGCGAACACGCCGTTCCAGCCTATGGCCTGATAGCCGGGAAAGCCCGATTCCGCCACGGTCGGCACGTCGGGCAGCGCCTGCGCGCGCTGCGCCGAGGTCACGGCCAGCGGGCGCGACTTGCCGCCGCGGATGAATTGCTGCTGGTTGATCACCACATCCATCAGGATCGGGAACTGTCCGCCCAGGAAGTCGTTGACCGCGGCTGCCGCGCCCTTGTACGGCACGCCGGGCAGGTCCAGGCCGGCCGTGGCCTTGAGCAGTTCCATGGCCAGGTGCGCAGAGCTGCCGTTCTGCGTGATGCCATAGAAGTACTTGCCCGGATTGGCCTTGATGATGGCGACCAACTCCTGCAGCGTGCGCGCCGGAAACGACGGATGCACCACCAGCACGTTGTTGTAGTAGCAGACCATGGACACCGGTTCGAAGTCCTTGACCGGGTCATAGCCGATGTTCTCGTACAGGCTCTGGTTCACCGTGTGCGTACCGGTGGAGCCCAGCGCGATGGTGTAGCCGTCCGGCGCCGAACGCGCGGCCTGCTGGGTACCGATGTTGCCTGCGGCGCCACCCTTGTTGATGACGACCACGCTTTGTTTGAGCGCTTCGCCGATGCCCTGGGCCAGCGGACGCGCCACCAGGTCGGTGCCGCCGCCAGCGGGGAAGGGCACGATGAACTGGATGGCGCGTTCGGCCGGATAGCCGGCCGCCCAGGCGCGGCCGGGCCGCGCCAGCGCCGCGCTGGCCAAGGTGGCGGCCGAAGCCCCCAGGAAATGCCGGCGGCTGATGCCGCCCTTGGTGCCGCAAGACTGCTTCATGGATTTTCCCCTGATGTTTTCCGCAGGTGCAGTGGCGTGTTGGACGTCAATCTGCCCATTGCTTGAATATCATTATTCGATAAAAAATTATCTAATCCAATTAGTTTTTATCTATAAATGATAAAAAATAGAAAAACGATAGTTTGCGTCTGGAGGGAAATCAGGGTCTGGTAGTCAGCGCCTATGGCCCAGGCGCGCCGCGGGCATCCCTGTGATACGCTGCGCCCGATCCCGCGTTGTTCCCCGTCCCACGACCGCCATGTCCACCCTGAAGCGAGCCCTAGCGATACTTGACCTCTTCAGCCTGGAAACCCCGGTGCTGTCGGCGGAAGAGATCATTTCGCGCCTGTCGTATTCGGCGCCCACGGGCTACCGCTACATCCGCGACCTGACGGACCTGGGCTATCTGCTGCGCGTGACCGGCGAAGGCTACAAGCTGGGGCCGCGCATCATCGAACTGGACCACCTCATCATCGACGGCGATCCGGTGCTGGGCGTGGCGCGTCCGATCATGCGCGAGGTGGTGGATCAGGTGGGCGGCGACGTATTGCTCAGCGTGATCCACGGCCTGCGCATCCTGAACATCCACCACGAGCGCGGACCCGACGAACTGGGTATTCCGCACGGCCGCGGCCGCGCCCATCCGCTGTTCCGCGGCGCCACGGCCAAGACCATCGTGGCTTTCCTGCCGCGCAAGGATCAGCGCCGCCTGTACGAGGCCCATGCGGACGAGATCCGCGACCTGGGCCTGGGGGCGACGCAGGCCGAATTCACCGGCAAGCTGGACCGGATCCGGGTGCAGGGTTTTTATCTGGGAGTGGGCGAGATCTCGCCAGAACGGGCGGGCATCGCGGTGCCGGTGTTCCAGGAAGACCGGCGCGTGTTCGGCGCGCTGACCGTCACCTTTCTTGCGGCTCGGCTCAACACTATCGCGCAGGACAAGACCACGGCCTTGCTGCAGTCGGCCGCCCGCCGCATCGAATCGCTGGCGCTGGCCACGCGCATGAAGGAACAAGCCCCCGCGCCGTGAGCGCGAGGGTTTGCTTGCCGATCCGCCGCGGCCATGGCCGCGTGTCGCCGGATGTGGCCGGATGCGCCTATTGCTGCGCGGCGCGGGCCGGCGACCCCATGGCCTGGAACAGCGCCGCCGTTTCGGTCAGGCGCGCATTGGCGTATTCGATCTCGCGCAGGCGGGCCGCCACGTAGTGCTGCTCGGCGGCGTACTCGGTATATGGCGCCAGCGCGCCCAGCCGCACGCGGCTGGCGGTGTTGCGGTAGGACTGCTCCGCGGCGCGGCGCGACGCTTCGGCGGAGGCCAGCGCCTGCCCGTCGGCGTCCAGCCGCGACAACGTGTCGGCCACGTCGCGGAAGGCGGTCAGCACGGTCTGCTTGTATTGCAGCAACGCGGCTTCGTAGCGTTCCTTGGCCGCGCTGCGCTCGGCCAGTAGCGCCCCGCCATGGAAGATAGGCTGCGTGAGCGAAGCGCCGATGGCCCAGACGGCGCCGGCGCCCGACATCGCAGCGGGCCAATTGAAGCCGCTCTTGCCCATGGACGCGGACAAGGACAGGCTGGGGAACAGCTGCGCGGTGGCCAAGCCCACGTCGGCCGCCGCGGCCTGCACCACCGCATCGGCGAACAGGATGTCCGGGCGCGCGGCCAGCAGTTCGGACGGCACCACCACCGGCACTTGTTGCGGCACGGCCAGCATGCTGAAGGCGAGATCGGGCGGAGCCTGGTCCGGATTGCGGCCCAGCAGCACCGCCAGCGCATGGCGCGTCGCATGCCAGCGCGCGCGCAGGCCGGGTAGCGACGCTTCCAGCGTGGCGGCGTCCTGGTCCGCGTCCAGCGCGTCGTTCTGCGAGGCCGAGCCCAGCTCGTAGCGGCGCTGCGTGTCGCGCGCGACCTGCCGCGCCAGCACCACCTGCTTCTCCGTCAACGCCACGCGTTCGGCCAGCGCCGCAGCAGTGATGGCGCCTGTGACGATGTTGCTGGCGAGCGAACGGCGGGCCGACTCCAGCTGAAAGGCCTGCTGCTCGACCTGGGCCGCGAGCGAGGCGTTGGCAAAACGCGCCGCGCCGAACAGGTCCAGGTCGTACTTGGCGTGGACCTGGCCGGTGAAGACGTTGTATTGCGCCGTCGGTTCGGGCAGGTTCGGCATGGTCAGCGCGCGCCGGCGGGAGGCATCGGCGCCCGCGTCGACCGAAGGCAGTAACGATGAATTCACCTGGCCGCGCAGCTGTTCGCGCGCGCCGGCCAGGTTGCGTTCGGCGGCGGCAAGGTCCGGGCTGTTGGCGAGACCTTCGGCCACCAGCGCGTTCAGCGCCTCTGATTCATAGCGCTTCCACCATTCGGGCACGGGCCGCGCGCCTTGCTCGAAGCGCTGCGCAACGCCCTGGGCGGCGGCGCTCGCGGGGGGCGTGGCTTCGACGCCGTACTGCGCCGGTTGCGCGACCGCGGGCGGCTTGCTGCTGGGCGCGAAGGCGCAGGCGCCCAGCGCCAGCATCAAGGGCAGGGCGGCCACGCGCAAGGAAAGTTGGGTCATCGTCATGCTCCCCGTTCCACCGTGTCGCCGGCGTTGGCGCCCGGCGGCACGCCTTCGGGTTCGTCGCGCTCGTCGTGGCGGACGCGGAACCACGCGGCATACAGGGCCGGCAGGAAGAACAGCGTCAGCACGGTGGCGATGGTGATGCCGCCCATCAGGGCGGTGGCCATGGGGCCGAAGAAGTTGCTGCGCAACAGCGGAATCAGCGCCAGCACGGCGGCCGCGGCCGTCAGCGTGATCGGGCGGAAACGCCGCACCGTGGCGCCGACGATGGCGTCCACGCGCTTGTGGCCGGCGCCGATGTCCTGTTCGATCTGATCCACCAGGATGACCGAATTGCGCATGATGATGCCGAACATGGCGATCACGCCCAGCATGGCCACGAAGCCGAAGGGCTTGCCGAACAGCAGCAACGCCGCGACCACGCCTATCAGCCCCAGCGGCGCGGTCAGCACCACCATCAGCACGCGGGCGAAGCTTTGCAGCTGCAGCATCAGCAGGGTCAGCACGGCCACCGCCATCAGCGGCATCTGGGCATTGATCGAGGACTGGCCTTTTGCGCTTTCTTCCACCGGGCCGCCCACCTCGATGCGGTAGCCGACGGGCAACCCGGCGCGCAGGGTGTTGAGCTTGGCATCGATGGCGCGGGTGACGTCTATGCCTTGCGCGCCCGCCGCGACGTCCGCCTGCACCGTGATGGTGGGCTGGCGGTCGCGTTCCCAGATGACGCCATAGTCCAGGTCATAGCGCACGTGGCCCAGGCTGCCCAGCGGCACCGCGCCGTTGGGCGTGGGCATGGCCAGGGTGGCCAGGCGCGCGGGATCGATCCGCTCCTCTTGCGGCGCGCGCAGGCTCACGGTGATCAGCTTGTCGCGTTCGCGGTATTGCGTGACCGCGTAGCCCGACAGTGTCATGGCCAGGAAGTCCGAGATATCGCTGGAACTGACGCCCAGCTCGCGCGCCTTTTGCTGGTCGATCTCGAAGCGCACCGAACGTTCGGACGGTTCGTCCCAGTCGAACTGCACATTGGTCGAGCGCGGATCGGCGCGGACCTCGGCGGCCACTTGCTCGGCCACGGCGCGCACGTCGGCGATCCTGTCGCCGCTCACGCGGAACTGCACCTGGAAGCCCACGGGCGGGCCGTTCTCCAGGCGCGACAGGCGGCTGCGTATGGCCGGGAACTGCTCGCGCAGCACCGGCTGCAACCATTGCGCGAGCTTCTCGCGGTCCTCCACCGAATGCGTGGTGATGACCAGCTGGGCAAAGTTCGGGGTGGCGAGCTGCTGGTCCAGCGGCAGGTAGAAGCGCGGTGCGCCGGTGCCAACGAAGCTGACCGAGTGATCGATTTCCGGACGGCCCTCCAGCGCCTTTTCCAGCCGCTCAACCTGGCGCAGCGTAGCCGCGAACGAGGCGCCTTCCTGCAGGCGCACGTCCACCAGCAGTTCGCTGCGGTCGGAACTGGGGAAGAACTGTTGTGGCACGAAGCGGAAGCAGGCCATGGACACGACGAAGATCAGCGCCGTGGCGCCCAGCACCAGGTAGCGGCGGTCCACGCACCAGCCCACCCAGCCGCGCAGGCGCTGATAAAAGCGGGTGTTGTAGATGTCGTGTTCGTGGTCGTCGGGCAGATGGGCTTCGCGCTTGCGTTCCGGCAGCATGCGGTAGCCCAGCAAAGGGATCAGCACCACGGCGGCGAACCACGAGGTGATCAGCGCGATGGCGGACACCTGGAAGATGGAACGGGTGTATTCGCCCGTGCTGGACTTGGCCAGCGCGATCGGCAGGAAGCCCGCCACCGTGACCAGCGTGCCGGTCAGCATGGGAAAGGCAGTGCTGGTGTAGGCGAATGCAGCGGCGCGCGCGCGGCTCCAGCCCTGTTCAAGCTTTACCGCCATCATCTCGACCGCGATGATGGCGTCGTCCACCAGCAGGCCCAGCGCCAGCACCAGCGTGCCCAGCGATACCTTGTGCAGGCCGATGCCGAACATGTCCATGAACAGCGCCGTGACCGCCAGCACCACCGGGATCGAGATGACCACCACCATGCCGGTGCGCAGGCCCAGGGATACCAGGCTCACCGCCAGCACGATGGCCACGGCTTCGGCCACGGAGCGCAGGAAGTCGTCGACCGAATGCGATACCGCCTTGGGCATGCTGGAGACTTCCTTCAGCGTCAGCCCGGCGGGCAACTGGGCCTGGAGTTCCTCGAACTTGGCGCTCAAAGCCTTGCCCAGATGGACCACGTCGCGCCCCGGCTGCATGGTGATGCCTATGCCCAGTACGGCGTTGCCGCCCAGCCGCATCTGCTCGATGGCCGGATCCTGGTAGCCGCGGCGGATGGTGGCGATGTCGCCCAGCCGGATCGATTTGCCGTTGACCCGGATCAGCGTGTCGGCCAGGACGCGGCTGTTGGCGTACTGGCCGCTGGGCCGCACGAAGATGCGGTCGTCGGCGGTGGTCAGCGTGCCCGCGCTCGTCACGGCGTTCTGGCTGTTGATGGCCTGGGCGATCTGCTGCGGCGACACGCCCAGCCGCGTGAGCTGGGTGTTGGAGATCTCGACGTAGATGTGCTCAGGCTGATCGCCGAAGTAGTCCACCTTGGCCACGCCCGGCACGCGCAGCAGCACGGTGCGCAGCCGGTCGGCGTAGTCATGCAGCTGCGCGGGCGAAAAGCCGTCGCCCTGCAGCGTGTAGATGTTGGTATAGACGTCGCCGAATTCGTCGTTGAAGAAGGGGCCTTGCACGCCCGGTGGCAGCGTGGCTGCGATGTCGCCGACCTTCTTGCGCACCTGGTACCACTGTTCGGCCACGGTGCTGGCGGGCGCGGAGTCCTTCATGGTGTAGAAGATCAGCGATTCGCCCGGCCGCGAGTAGCTGCGCATGAAGTCCGTGTTGGGGGCTTCCTGCAGCTTCTTGGCGATGCGGTCGGTGACCTGCTCCTGCACCTGCTGCGCAGTGGCGCCGGGCCATAGCGTCTTGATGACCATGACGCGGAAGGTGAAAGGCGGATCTTCCGATTGCGCCAGCTTCGAGTACGACAGGACGCCGAAGAGCGTGATCAGCGTGATGATGAAGATGACCAGCGGCTGGTGCCGCAGCGCCCATGCCGACAGGTTGAACCGGCCTTCCTCGTGGCGAGGCGCCTGCACGGAAGCGTCATGCTGCGGGCCGCTCATGAGGCGAAATCCTCGGGATGCAGCGGCGGCACGGCGCGGACTTTCTCGCCGGCGGCCACCGCGTGCACGCCTTGCCAGACCACGCGTTCGCCCGCCTGCAGGCCCTTGGACAGGGTGACGGTGCGGGCGTCGTAGCGCAGCACCTCGACGCGGCGCAGCTCCAGCGTGTCGGCGTCCGGCTTGACGATCCACACGGCGGGCGCGGGGCCGTCATGGAACAGCGCGGTGGCCGGCACGGTGTAGGTCGTCAGGTTTTCGCCGGAGCGGTTGTCGAAGCTGATATTGGCCGTCATGCCCAGGCGCACGTCCGGGGTCGGGGATTCCAGCGTGAGCTTGGCGCGATAGGTGCGGCTTTGCGGATCCGCGGCCGGCGCGATCTCGCGCAGCACCGCGGAGAACGTCTGGCCGGGCAGCGGGCCGAGCGTGACGCTGGCGCGTTGGCCGATGGCCAGGCCCGCCAGCACGCTTTCCGGCACGTCGCAGATGGCGTCGATGTCGCCGGACCAGGCCAGGCTGTAGACCGGTTCGCCGGCGGCCACGTTCTGTCCGGTGTCCGCCTGCTCCGCGGTGATGACGCCAGCATGGTCGGCCTGCAACGTGGTGTATTTGAGCTGGTCGGCCGCCAACGCTGCCTGCTGTTGAGCTTGGTCGCGTTGCGCCAATGCCGCGGCGTAGGCGTTGCGGGTCTGTTCCAGCTGGGTCGCGGCGATCAGGTTTTCGCGGGCTTGGGCGCGGTCGCGGTCCAGCTGCTGGCGCGCGTAGTCCAGCTGGTGCTGGGCCGCCGACAGCTGTGCGCGGGCGCTGGCCGCGTTCTTGGCGGCGTCGGCCGGATCCAGTTTGGCGACGATCTGCCCGGGGGTGACGGCATCGCCCAGCCGGACCTGGCGCTCGATGATCTTGCCATTGACCCGGAACGACAGCGGGGTGCTGTAGCGCGCCTGCACTTCGCCAGGCAGCGTCCAGGCCGGCAGGCGTTCATCGGCCTGGGCGGGCATGGCGACCACAGGGCGCGGCGCGGGCGGCGGCGCTTCATTGCGGCCGCAGGCAGCGAGCAGCAGAGCGAGTGACGCGGCGGCAGGCAGCGACCACAGGCGCGGCCAATGGCGGGAGCGGTTGGAGGGTGAAAGCGGCGCCGCAGAGGCGGCCGCGGCGGCGCGCGCGGCAAAGCGCGCGGCAGGGCCAGGGCAAGTCACGGAACACCTCGCGGCGCGGAGATTCGGGAATAAGGGCCGGTTTCGACCCGATACGGCCTGGATTCTAATACAGGTATGAATTCGAATTCAATATTGAATCTGAAATGCTCCCCAGTGCTAAACTCCCGCCATGTCAAAAGTCCGCCTTACGCGAGAGCAAAGCCGTGACCAGACGCGCCAGCGTCTGCTCGACGCTGCGCAATCGATCTTTCTTGCCAAGGGATTCGTGGCTGCCAGCGTGGAGGACATCGCCGAGCAGGCGGGGTACACGCGCGGGGCCTTTTATTCCAACTTCACCAGCAAGTCCGAACTGTTCCTGCAACTGCTCAGGCGCGATCACGAGAGCGTGATGAGCGACATGCGCGCCATCTTCGAGGACGGCGAATCGCGTCCGCAGATGGAAGCCCGCGTGCTGGAGTACTACTCCACGCATTACCGCGAGAACGACTGTTTCCTGCTGTGGATGGAAGGCAAGTTGCAGGCGGCGCGCGATCCGGATTTCCGGGCTGGCTTCGTGGCTTGCATGCGGGAATTGCGCGAAGCCACCACGGAGTACATCCGCCAGTTTTCTGCGCGGGTCGGCACGCCGCTACGCATGCCGCCGGAACAGATGGCACTGGGCCTGCTGGCCCTGTCGGACGGCATGCAGTTCAGCTATGCCTTCGACCCGCAGGCCGTCACGCCGGAAATGACCGAGGCCGTGCTGGCCGGTTTCTTCCGCAGCGTGGTCTTCGGCGAACCGAAGACCGACTAAGGCGGCCGGTTCCCGGCCTCAGGCCAGCAATTCCGAGATTTCGATGAGATTCAGGTCCGGGTCGCGCAGGTAGACCGAGCGGATCTTGCCGGTGGCGCCAGTGCGCGGCACGGGGCCTTCGATGATCCGGGCGCCTTCGCGGTTCAGATGCGCGATCACGTCTTCCAGCGGGCGATCGGCGATGAAGCACAGGTCCAGCGCGCCCGGTACGGGCAGGTGGGCCTTGGGTTCGAACTCATGGCCGCGCACGTGCAGGTTGATCTTCTGGTTGCCGAAGCGCAGCGCCTGGCGGCCTTCGCCAAAGGTTTCCAGGCGCATGCCCAGGATCCGGGTATAGAAGTCCACCGTGGCGTCGGGGTCGGTACAGGTCAGGACCAGATGGTCCAGGTGATCGATCATGGGATATCTCTCCTCTGGCCGGCCCGGCTTGCGGTTTCAGATTGTCAGACGGCCTTAGGCCGTGATAGTAATACTTGCGGCGCGCGGCCGGACTGAGGGGGGACGCGTGCTGGGAATTTCCAACCCTCGGGCGAAAGGAGCGGCAGCATGACTTCAGAAACCCGACCATCCACCATCAATCGCCCAGTGTTCTTTCCGGCGGCCGTGTTCACGCTGCTGCTGGTGGGGTTCGCGATCCTGGCGCCCAAGGTCGCGCAAAGCCTGTTCGAGTCCGTGCAGGGCTGGATATTGGGCAACGCCAGCTGGTTCTATATCCTGGTCGTGGCCATCATCCTGATCGCGGTGGTATTCCTGGCGGTCAGCCGGTATGGCGACATCAAGCTGGGACCCGACCACAGCGAACCCGATTACCGCAACTTCACCTGGTTCGCGATGCTGTTCTCCGCGGGCATGGGGATCGGCCTGATGTTCTTCGGCGTGGCCGAGCCCGTGATGCACTTCATCGCGCCGCCCGTGGGCGAGGGGGGCACCGCCCTTGCGGCCCGTGAAGCCATGAAGATCACATTCTTCCACTGGGGCCTGCATGCCTGGGCCATCTACGCGGTGGTGGCGCTGATCCTGGCATTCTTCAGCTATCGGCACGGGCTGCCGCTGACCCTGCGTTCGGCGCTGTATCCGCTGATCGGCAACCGCATCCACGGGCCCATCGGGCATGCCGTCGACATCTTCGCCATCATCGGCACGGTGCTGGGCGTGGCGACTTCGCTGGGCCTGGGCGTGGCGCAGATCAACAGCGGCCTGAACCATCTGTTCGGCATTCCGGTGGGCGTGACCACGCAGATCATCCTGGTCATCGTCACCTGCGGCCTGGCGACCTTGTCGGTGGCCAGCGGCCTGGACAAGGGGATCCGCATCCTGTCCGAGACCAATCTGGTGCTGGCGGCGGTGCTGCTGCTGTTCGTGCTGGTGGTCGGCCCGACGGTGTTCCTGTTTCAGACCTTTGTTCAGAACACCGGCGCCTACCTGTCTGACATCGTCAACAAGACCTTCAACCTGTATGCCTACGAACCCACCGACTGGATCGGCGGCTGGACGCTGTTCTACTGGGGCTGGTGGATTGCGTGGTCGCCCTTTGTGGGCCTGTTCATCGCGCGCATCTCGCGCGGCCGCACCATCCGCGAATTCGTCACCGGCGTGCTGCTGGTGCCGGCCGGCTTCACGCTGTTCTGGATGACGGTGTTCGGCGATACCGCCATCCACATGATCCTGGTCGACAAGGTGCAGGGCCTGGCGGAAGTGGTGCAGGCCGATTCTTCCTTGGCGCTGTTCGCCTTCCTGGAACAATTGCCCTGGAGCGGGGTGCTGTCCGTCGTCGCGATCGCGATGGTGGCGGTGTTCTTCGTGACCTCGGCCGACTCGGGCGCGCTGGTGGTCGACCTGCTGGCCTCCGGCGGTTCGGACCGCACGCCCGTGTGGCAACGCATCTTCTGGTCGGTGCTGATGGGGGCGGTGGCGATCGCGCTGCTGCTGGCCGATGGCCTCACGGCCCTGCAAACCGCGACCATCGCCAGCGCGCTGCCTTTCTCCATCATTCTGCTGCTGTCGCTGTGGGGCCTGTTCAAGGCGCTCAAGCTGGACGCGACCAAGCGCGGCATCCGCTACCAGTCGCTGACCTTGTCACGCCCCGCGCGCGGCGGACAGTCATGGGAGCGGCGCCTGCGCAACATGGTCATGATGCCGCGCCGCGCCCATGTGCAGCGCTTCATCAGCGACGTGGTGCGGCCCGCCATGGAAGACGTGGCGGACGAACTGCGCAAGCAGGGCTACCAGGTGGAAGTGCGCGAGCACGGCAACGACGAGGGCGTGATCATGGAAGTCTCCCATGGCGAGCACCTGGACTTTTCCTACGCGGTGCAGCCCGAGGCTTTCGTGCGTCCCAGTCTCACGCCCGAGGAAGCGGCCGACGAGGACGAGCGCAAGTACTTCCGCGCCGAGGTCCACCTGCGCGAAGGCGGGCAGGATTACGACATCATGGGCTGGAGCCGCGACGCCGTCATCGGCGACATCCTGGACCAGTACGAACGGCATCGCCACTATCTGCACATGGTGCGGACCTAGCCGCGTTGCGCTCCACGAAACCGCCAGCCTGCTGGCGGTTTTTTTTTGCCCACACGGCCCGCAGGGGCTTGCGCGCCATAGTCCGCCGCTATGCAGGGGATTGGATTAACCCTTTTGACGAAATGCCCGATATCGTGGATTATCCAAGAACATTCTTTGATAAATAGCGAGTCAATCATGAAGGCGAAATCAGGAGCGTGGGCGGCTGGGGTCGTGGCGCTGGCGCTGGCGGGCGGCGGACTGTACTGGAAGTACGGCGGCGCGCAGCAAAAGGGCGGCTGGGCCATGGCGCCGGCCAAGGTCGCGGTGGCCGCCGCGCGGCAGGCGGACTTCCCTGTCACGCTGAGCGGCATCGGCTCGCTGGAGGCGGCGCGCCAGGTGCAGGTAGCGGCCGAAGTGGACGGCCGGGTCGACCGTATCCTGTTCGCCTCGG
This sequence comes from Achromobacter aegrifaciens, assembly GCF_902859735.1. Classification (GTDB taxonomy): domain Bacteria; phylum Pseudomonadota; class Gammaproteobacteria; order Burkholderiales; family Burkholderiaceae_B; genus Achromobacter; species Achromobacter aegrifaciens. The sequence continues at coordinate 451,128 of NZ_CADIJY010000003.1, forward strand.
GCGCGCAGGTCCAGGCCGGCCAGTTGCTGGTGCAATTGAACGACGCGCCCGAGCAGGGCGAACTGGCCCGGCTGCAGGCCCAGGCGCGCAATGCGCGCGCCTTGCTGGACCGCACCCGCCGCCTGCTGCCGCAACAGGCCGCCACGCGCGAACAACTGGACCAGGCGCAGGCCGACTACGACCAGGCCGCGGGCGACATCAAGCGCGTGCAGGCCTTGATCGAGCAAAAGCGCATCAAAGCGCCGTTTGACGGCGTGCTGGGCGTGCGCCGCGTGAACCTGGGGCAATTCGCTCGCGCCGGCGATCCGCTGGTATCGCTGACCGACGCTTCCGCCATGTACGCCAACATCACCCTGCCCGAGCAGGCCATGGGCGCGTTGCGCGCGGGCCAGCCGGTGGCGGTGACCGTGGACGCCCATGCGGGACGCGTCTTCGAAGGTCAGATCACCACTGTGGAGCCGCAAGTGGACGCAGGGTCGCGCACCGTGCGCGTGCAGGCGACCCTGCCGAACGCCGACGGCGCGCTCGCGGCCGGCATGTATGCCCAGGGCCAGATCGGCCTGCCCGCGCGTCCCGGCGTGATCACCGTGCCGGAAACCGCGGTCAGTTACAGCGCCTATGGCGATTCCGTCTACGTGCTGAACCCGCCCAAGGCGGGCGAGGCGTCCGCCGGCCCGACGGTCCGCCAGGCCTATGTGAAGACGGCCGAGCGCGTGCGCGGCCGCGTGGTCGTGACCGAAGGCTTGCAGGCGGGCGACCAGGTCGTGACCTCAGGCCAGCTGCGCCTGCACAACGGCGCGGCGGTCGAGGTTGGCGCCGAGGACACCGTGGCGTTGGACGCCGCGCAGCAGACCGTGGCGCAAGTCCGGTAAGGGCGCGGAGCAGAACATGAAATTCACCGATCTCTTCGTGCGCCGGCCAGTGCTGGCGCTGGTGGTCAGCACGCTGATCCTGCTGCTGGGCATCAAGGCCCTGAGCGGCCTGCCGGTGCGGCAGTATCCGCTGACCGAAAGCACCACCATCACCATCACCACCCAGTATCCGGGCGCTTCGCCCGACCTCATGCAAGGCTTCGTCACCCAGCCCATCGCGCAGTCCGTGGCCACGGTGGAAGGCATCGACTACCTGTCGTCTTCCTCCACGCAGGGCCGCAGCGTGATCACGGTACGGATGAAGCTGAACGCCGACTCCAACAAGGCCATGACGGAGGTGATGGCCAAGGTCAACGAGGTCAAGTACCGCCTGCCGCAGGACGTCTACGACCCCGTGCTGGTCAAGTCCGCCGGCGAGGCGACCGCCGTGGCCTATGTCGGCTTTTCCAGCAGCACCTTGTCGCTGGCGTCCCTGACGGATTATCTGTCGCGCGTGGTGCAGCCGCAGCTCTCGTCCATCGACGGCGTGGCCAGCGTGGAACTCTACGGCGGGCAAAAACTGGCCATGAGGGTGTGGCTGGACCCGAACCGGATGGCGGCGCGCGGCATTTCCGCGGGCGAACTGGCCGACGCGCTGCGCGACAACAACGTGCAGGCGGCGCCGGGGCAGGCCAAGGGCCTGTACGTGGTGTCCAACATCCAGGTCAACACGGACCTGGTCAACGTCGCGGAATTCCGCGACATGGTGGTCAAGCGCGAGGGCGACGCGATCGTGCGCCTGGGCGACGTGGCCACGGTGGAACTGGGCGCGGCATCCACCGATTCCAGCGGCCTGATGGACGGCGAGCCGGCGGTGTACTTCGGCCTTAACGCCACGCCGGTGGGCAATCCGCTGGTGATCGTCAAACGCCTGAACGAGTTGCTGCCCAACATCAAGCAGAACCTGCCGCCCGGCACCAGCGTACAGGTGCCGTTCGAGCTGGCCCGCTTCATCAGCGCTTCCATCGATGGCGTGGTGCATACGCTGATCGAGGCCATCGCCATCGTGGTGGTGGTGATCTTCCTGTGCCTGGGTTCCTTGCGCGCCGTGCTGATTCCGGTGCTGACCATTCCCCTGTCCATGCTGGGCGGGGCTGCCATCATGGCGCTGTTCGGCTTCAGCGTGAACCTGCTGACCTTGCTGGCCATGGTGCTGGCTATCGGCCTGGTGGTGGACGACGCCATCGTGGTCGTGGAAAACGTGCACCGCCACATCGAAGAGGGCAAGTCGCCGGTGCGCGCGGCCCTCATCGGCGCGCGCGAAGTGGCGGGGCCTGTGATCGCGATGACCATCACGCTGGCCGCGGTCTACGCGCCGATCGGCCTGATGGGCGGGCTTACTGGTTCGCTCTTCAAGGAGTTCGCCTTCACCCTGGCCGGGTCCGTGGTCGTGTCGGGCGTCATCGCGCTGACCTTGTCGCCCGTGATGAGCTCGTTCCTGCTCAACAGCCGGGTCTCCGAGGGCTGGATGGCGCGCCGCGCCGAGCATTTCTTCGGACGCCTGGGCGATGCCTATGGCCGCGTGCTGGACGTCTCGCTGCATCACCGATGGGTGACCGGGCTGATTGCCGTGGCGGTACTGGCGAGCCTGCCGTTCCTCTACAACGCCGCGCAGCGCGAGCTGGCGCCGGTCGAAGACCAGTCGACAGTGCTGACCGCGATCAAGTCGCCGCAGCACGCCAATATCGACTACGTGGAGAAATTCGGCCGCAAGTGGGACGACGTCATGAAGACCCTGCCGGAACAGCAGGGGCGCTGGCTGATCAACGGTTCCGACGGCGTCTCCAACAGCATCGGCGGCGTGGACTTCGTGCCTTGGGAAAAGCGCGAGCGTTCGGCCGACCAGATCCAGGCCGACATGCAGGCCATGGTGAACCAGGTCGAGGGCAGCAATATCTTCGCCTTCCAGCTGCCGTCCCTGCCGGGCTCCACCGGCGGGCTGCCGGTACAGATGGTCATCATGAGCGCGTCCGACTATCCGGTGGTCTATGAGGCCATGGAGGGCCTGAAGAAGGCGGCGCGTGAAAGCGGCTTGTTCATGGTGGTCGACAGCGACCTGGACTACAACAATCCGGTGGTGCAACTGAAGGTGGACCGCGCCAAGGCCAACAGCCTGGGCGTCACCATGAAGGCCATCGGCGACACGCTGGCCGTGCTGGTGGGCGAGAACTACGTGAACCGCTTCGGCATGGACGGCCGTTCCTACGACGTTATTCCGCAGAGCCTGCGCGAACAGCGTATTTCGCCGGAGTCGCTGGCGCGCTACTACGTCAAGAGCGCCAGCGGCGCGCAGGTGCCGCTGTCCAACCTTGTGACCGTGTCCATGGGGGTGGAGCCCAACAAGCTGACGCAGTTCAACCAGCTCAACGCGGCCACCTTCCAGGCCATCCCGATGCCGGGCGTGACCATGGGCGATGCGGTGCAGTTCCTGACCCGGCAAGCCCAGTTCCTGCCTGCGGGCTTCAGCTACGACTGGCAGTCGGATGCGCGCCAGTACAGCCAGGAAGGCTCGGCGCTGATGATCACCTTCATCTTCGCCATCATCGTGATCTACCTGGTGCTGGCGGCGCAATACGAGAGCCTGCGCGACCCCTTCATCATCCTGGTGAGCGTGCCCATGTCGATCTGCGGCGCGCTGATACCGCTGGCGCTGGGCATGGCTACCGTCAACATCTATACCCAGATCGGGCTGGTGACGCTGATCGGCCTGATCAGCAAGCACGGCATCCTGATGGTGGAGTTCGCCAATGAAATGCAGGTCAGCCACGGGCTGGACCGGCGCACCGCGATGGAGCAGGCCGCCCGCATCCGGCTGCGTCCCATCCTGATGACGACCGCCGCCATGGTCATGGGCTTGATCCCGTTGCTGTTCGCCAGCGGCGCGGGCGCGCACAGCCGCTACAGCCTGGGCCTGGTCATCGTGGTGGGCCTGCTGGTGGGCACGCTGTTTACGTTGTTCGTGCTGCCCACCGTCTACACCGTATTCGCCCGGGATCACCGCGCAGCGCACGACACGCCGCGCGCCCGGGAACTGGCGCTGGCCCAGGCCGAGGACGCCGCGGCGCCCGGCGCCTCCGCCTAGCCGAAGGAAACCATCATGAAGCACTCACAACTTTCCATACGCATGCGCCGCGGCGCGGCCGTGCTGCTGGCCGCGCTGGCCACGGCCGGCTGCGCCGTCGGACCCGACTACCAGAAGCCCCAGGCTGCTCCGGTGGCGTTGGCCAGCCCTGAACAGGCCCTGTTCTCCACCGATCAATTGCAGCGCGACTGGTGGAAGCAATTGCAGGACCCCCAGCTGGACCGGCTGATCGATCTGGCGCTGTCGCGCAATCTGGATATCCGCATGGCGCAGGCGCGCCTGGCCGAGTCGCGCGCGGTGCTGGACGAGAAGGAACTGGACCAGTTGCCGGCGGTCGCGCTGGGCGGCGGCTATGAACGCAGCCTGTCGCAGGCCAATGCCGGCGTCGCGGGCCGGCGCAATCTGGCCGAGAGCTACCGGGCGGGCTTTGACGCCACCTGGGAGCTGGACCTGTTCGGCCGGCTGCGCCGGGCGGCCGAGGGCGCGGCCGCGCGCAGCGAGGCGCAGGCCGCGGACCTGGCCCAGACCCGCATCGTCGTGGCCGCCGAAGTGGCGCGCAATTACTTCGAGCTGCGCGGCGCGGAACAGCGCCTGGCCGTGGCGCGCGCCAACCTGGAAAGCCAGCGCGACAGCCTGCGCGTGATCCAGGCCATGGTATCGGCCGGCCGCGGCGATGAAGGCGACCTGGCCAGCGCCCGCGCCGAACTGGAGACCGTGCAGGCCAGCGTGCCGTTGCAGATCGCGGCCCGACGGCTGGCGCAGTACCGGATCGCGGTGTTGGCGGGCCTGCGGCCGGTGGAGCTGGGCGAGCTCGATGCGGGCAAGGCGCTGGCGCCCCTGGATACCCGCCTGCCGATCGGCGACGTGAGCGCCTTGCTGTCGCGCCGCCCGGACGTGCTGGCGGCCGAACGCGGCATGGCTGCGGCCAACGCCGATGTGGGCGTGGCGACTGCGGAGCTCTATCCGCGCATCGACCTGGGCGGGTTCCTGGGTTTCGTCGCCCTGCGCGGCGCGGATTTCGGCTCATCGGCCAGCCGCGCGTTCAGCGTGGCGGCCACGGCCAACTGGCCTGCCTTCCATCTGCCCACGGCGCTGGCGCGCAAGCGTGGCGCGGTGGCGCGCGCGGACGGCGCCGTCGCCAGCTACGAGCTGACCGTGCTGCGCGCGGTCGAGGAACTGGAATCGGCGCTGACGGAGTACGGCCAGACCCAGCAGCGCCTGGGCAGCCTGGCGCAGGCGGCCGCGCATAGCGGCAGGGCGGCGGAACTGGCGCAGCTGCGCTACCGTGAGGGCAGTACGCCGTATTTGACGGTGCTGGACGCGCAGCGTACGCTTTTGCGCGCCCAGGACGCCGTGGCCGTGGCTGAAACCGAGTCCTATACCCGCCTGATCGCGCTGTACAAAGCTTTGGGGGGCGGATGGGAGGCGCCCTCGATGGATCCGCCGGCCGCTTCCGGCTGACCGGCAGGCCAGGTTCATGGCACCATAGGCAAACAACCGGAGTATGCACATCCATGTCTGACAGTCCGTCCCATCCCGTGGTCTGGGAGCATCAGCCCGCCGATCGCGTGCTCATGACCCTGAAGACGCGGGGCCCGCAATCCGTCGCCGTCATTGCCAAGGCCCTGGACGTGACGGCCGAGGCCGTGCGTCAGCAGATGACGCGTCTGCATGCGGAAGGACTGGTGGATTCCGAAAGCCACAGCGCGGGCCGGGGCCGGCCCACGCAGATCTGGTTCCTGACCGATGCCGGAAACGGGCGCTTCCCGGACACGCATGCGGAAATGACGGTGCAGATGCTGGGCGCGGTGCGCCAGGTGTTTGGCGAAGAGGGCATCGAAAAGCTGATCCAGGCGCGCGAAGCCGCCATGCTCAGCAGCTACCGCCAGGCCATGCAGGGCGCCCGCAGCCTGAAGGAAAGGCTGGAGCGGCTGGTGGAAGTCCGCTCTGCCGAAGGCTACATGGCCGAGCTGCGCAAGGATGGCGCGGACTTCCTGTTCATCGAGAACCACTGCCCGATCTGCTCCGCGGCCAAAGCCTGTATGGGCTTTTGCCGCAGCGAGCTGGAACTCTTCCACAAGGTGCTAGGAGCAGAAGTCCGGGTGCGCCGCGAAGAACACATCCTCGCGGGCGCGCGCCGCTGCGCCTACCGCATCGACAAGGCTGGCTGACCAGTCATGAGCGGGGCTGCTCCCAGCCGCCCAGCGCCTTGTACAACTCCACCGCATTGACCAGCCGGCGCTGCTGCAGCCGGATGAACTCCTGTTCGGATTCGAACAGGCTGCGCTGCGCTTCCAGCATTTCCAGGTAGCTCGCCACGCCGCGTTCGTAGCGCCTTTCGGTCAGCCGCTGGCGGTCGCGGTCGGCGTCGCGGACCTTGCGCTGGGCGTCGATCTGGGCGCGCAGCGTGTCGCGCGCGGACAGCGCGTCGGCCACTTCGCGGAAGGCCTGCTGGATGCTGCCCTCGTACTGGGCCACCGCGATGTCCTTGCGCGCTTCCGCCAGCGACAGGTTGGCGCTGTTGCGTCCGGCGTTGAAGATGGGCAGCGTCAGCTTGGGCGCGAAGGTCCAGGTGCCCGTGCCCGAACCGAACAGGTCCGAGAAGCTGCCCGCCGTGGTGCCGATGTCGGTCGTCAGCTGCACCGACGGGAAGAACGCCGCGCGCGCCGCGCCGATGTCGGCGTTGGCGGCCCGCAGCGTGTCCTCGGCCTGGCGCAAGTCCGGGCGACGGACCAGCAGGGTTGAAGGCAGGCCCGCGGCCAGCGGTGTCAGGCTCTGGCTTTCCAGCGTGACGGCATCGGTGTCGGGCGGCAGCGAAAAGTCGCCCGCCAGCAGGCCCAGGGTGTGCACCGACTGCCGGTATTCCCGGCTCAGTTCGGCATGCGTGGCGCGCGAGGATTCCACCAGCATCTGCGCGGTACGCAGCCCCACGGCCGTTTCCAGTCCGGCGTCGTAACGGCGCTGGGTCAGTTTGAGCGAGGCCTCGCGTAGCGCCAGCGTGCTTTCGGTCAGGCGCAGCTGTTCGGCCAGTGAGCGCTGGTTGAAGTAGGCCGTGGCCGTTTCTGACACCAGCGACAGCGTGGCAGCGCGGTGCGCTTCCTCGCTGGCCAGGTAGCGCGACAGCGCCGCGTCGCTCAGGCTCTTCACGCGGCCGAAGAAATCCAGTTCGAACGCGGCGATGCCGACGGCGGCGCGGTAGCGGTCGGCCACCGGCATGCGCGGCTGGCCGGGCTCCGCGCCGCGTCCGCGGCTGAACTCGCCCGTACCGTCGATGGACGGCAAGCGGTCGGCCTGCTGTACGCCGTACAGCGCCCGCGCTTCCTGGATGCGCAGCGCCGCCACCCGCAGGTTGCGGTTGTTCTCGAGCGCGGCGGCGATCCAGGCCTGCAGCGCCGGGTCGTTGAAGTAATCGCGCCAGTCCTGCGGCATCGCCGCCAGTCCGTCCGCGGCGACCGTGTCATAGGCCTGGGGGACCGGCGCTGCCGGTCGCTCATAGGTGGGAGCCAGCGAGCAGCCGGCCAGGGCCAGCGCAAGCAGGGTCATTGCCATAGCCTTCATGGCGTGGTCTCCAGCGTTTCGCGGCCTTGCGGACGCGAGGGGCGCACGCGCATGCCCAGCGCGCGGCCCACGATCAAAAAGAAGAGCGGCACCAGGAAGATGGCCAGCACCGTCGCCGTGACGATGCCACCCAGCACGCCTGTGCCGATCGCGGCCTGGGCGCCCGAGGCCGCGCCGGTGGCCAGCGCCAGGGGCAGCACGCCCACGCCGAAGGCCAGCGAGGTCATCACGATGGGCCGCAGCCGCAGCCTGGCGGCCTCCAGCGTGGCGGACACGATGCCCTGGCCGTCGCGCACCAGGTCCTTGGCTACTTCCACGATCAGGATCGCGTTCTTGGCCGACAGCCCGATGGTGGCGATGAGGCCGACCTTGAAGTAGATGTCGTTGGGCATGCCGCGCAGCGTCACGCCCAGCACCGCGCCGATCACGCCCAGCGGCACCACCAGGATCACCGCCAGCGGTATCGACCAGCTTTCATACAGCGCGGCCAGGGCCAGGAACACGACCAGCACCGACAGCGCGAACAGCACGGGCGCCTGGTTGCCGGACAGCCGTTCCTCGTAGGACTGCCCCGACCAGTCGAAGCCGATGCCGCGCGGCAGTTCGGCCGCCAGCGCCTCCATGGCGCGCATGGCCTCGCCGCTGCTGTGCCCGGGCGCGGCCGAGCCGTTGATGGTGAACGACGGGAAGCCGTTGTAGCGGTTGAGCTGCGGCGGTCCCATCGACCATTTCAGGGTGGCGAAGGCCGACAGCGGCACCATCTGGCCCTGCAGGTTGCGTACATGCAGGCGCGACACGTCTTCCATGTCGACACGGCTCTTGCCGTCGGCCTGCACGGTCACGCGCCGCACCTGGCCATTGAGCATGAAGTCGCCGATATAGTCCGAACCGTACATTACCGCCAGGGCGGTGTTGATCTCGTCCAGTGGCACGCCCATGGCCTGCGCCTTGTCGCGGTCGACGCGCAGCTCCAGCTGCGGCGCTTCTTCCTGGCCGGCGAAGACAACCTCCGTCAGCGCGGGATGCTTGGCCGCCGCTGCCAGCAATTGCTGGCGCGCCTGCTCCAGGGCCTCGTAGCCCAGGCCGCCCCGGTCCTGCAGGCGGAAGTCGAAGCCCGAGGTGGAGCCCAGGTCCGGCAGCGGCGGGGAGTTCAGCGCATGCACCATGACGTTCTTGCGGTCGGCGAAGGCGGCGTTGATGCGTTCCACCACCGCGTTCACGTGCAGGTCGGCGCCGCCGCGCTGCTTCCAGTCCTTTAGCGTGACGAAGAACATGGCCGAGTTCGGTCCGCTGCCGTAGTTGCTGAAGCCGTTGACCGAATACACATATTCGACGGGCTCATGCTCCATCATGTAGCGCTCGACCTCTTTCACCATCGCCATGGTTTCGGCTTGCGGCGAGCCCTGGGGCAGGATGACCATGGCCATGAAGCTGCCCTGGTCTTCGTCCGGCAGGAAGGAAGAGGGCAGCCGGGCGAACAGCAGCGCCACCGCGGCGATCACCGCCAGATAGGCCAGGCCGAAGCGCACCGGACGGGCCAGCACGCCCGACACCCGGGCGGTGTAGCGCGCCGTCAGGCGCGCGAAGGCCCGGTTGAACCAGCCGAAGAAGCCGCGCTTCTCGTGGTGGCCGGCGGCGATCGGCTTGAGCATGCTGGCGCACAGCGCCGGCGTCAGCGACAGCGCCAGGAAGGCGGAGAAGGCAATCGACACGGCCAGCGTCACGGCGAACTGGCGGTAGATGTTGCCCACCGCGCCGTCAAAGAAGGCCATCGGCACGAACACCGACACCAGCACCACCGTGATGCCCACGATGGCGCCGCTGATCTGGCCCATGGCCTTGACCGTGGCCTCGCGCGGCGACAAGCCTTCCTCGGCCATGATGCGCTCGACGTTTTCCACCACCACGATGGCGTCGTCGACCAGGATGCCGATGGCCAGCACCATGCCGAACATCGTCAGCACGTTGATGGAATAGCCCAGCCCCAGCATCACGCCCAGCGTGCCCAGCAGCGCCACCGGCACGACCAGCGTCGGAATCAGCGTGGCGCGGAAGTTCTGCATGAACAGGTACATCACGCAGAACACCAGGGCTACGGCTTCCAGCAGGGTCATCAGCACCTTCTTGATCGAGATTTCGACGAAGGTGGATGTCTCGTACGGAATGTCCCAGGTCACGCCCGGCGGGAAATACTGGGCCAGCTCCTGCATGGTCGCGCGGATGCGCTTGGTGGTTTCGACCGCGTTCGAACCCGGCGCCAGCTTGATGCCCAGGCCTGTGCCGGTCATGCCGTTCACGCGCGACAGGTACATGTAGTCGGTGCCGCCCAATTCGACCCGCGCCACATCCTTCAGGCGCAAAGTGGCACCGTCCGGCTGCGCGCGCAGCGGAATGTTGCCGAATTGCTCGGGCGTGCGCAGGGACTCGCCCGCGACGATGCTGGCGTTCAGCGGGGCGTCCTTGGGCACGGCCTGGTTGCCCAGCTCGCCGATGGTGACGCGGGCGTTGTGGCTGCGCAGGGCCGAGACGATGTCGCCCGGGGTCAGGGACATGGCCGTCAGCTTGGCCGGATCCGGCCAGATGCGCATGGCGGCTTCCGCGCCGAACGACTGCACCTTGCCCACGCCTTCCACGCGGCGCAACGCCTGCAGCACGTTGGAGGCTGCCAGTTCGCCCAGCTGGATGTCATCCAGCCCGCCATCCGACTTCAGCGACACCACCAGCTGGATGTTGTCGGCCGCCTTCTCCACGCGCACGCCGTCGCGGCGCACCGATTCCGGCAGGCGCGGCTCCACCGCCTTCAGGCGGTTCTGCACTTCCACGGCCGCCAGGTCCGGGTTGGTGCCTTGCTTGAAAGTCAGGTTGATGCTGGCCCAGCCCGTCGAGTCGCTGCTGGACGAGGTGTACATCAGTCCCGGCGCGCCGTTCATCTCGCGTTCGATGATGGCGGTGACGGCCTCTTCGACCACCTTGGCCGAGGCGCCGGGGTAGCTGGCGCCGACGTTGACCACGGGCGGAGCGATGTCCGGATATTGCGCCACCGGCAGCGCACGGATCGACAGGATGCCGACCAGCACGATCAGCAGCGAGATCACCCAGGCGAAGACGGGGCGATCGATAAAAAAACGCGCCATTGCGGTTTATCCTTTTTGGCCCGGCGCGGACGTCCTAGCCTGGACGCCGGCCTCCGGGTTGCCGGCGGCGGGGGCCTGCGCACTGGGCGCGGCCCGCTCCACCGGTTTGATTTTCTGTCCCGCCGCCATATGCGCGGCGTTCTCGACGACGATGCGTTCGCCGCCTGCCAATCCCTGCGTGACGATCCAGTTCGGACCCTGCAGCCGCTCTGCGGTGACGGCGATCTTCTTCAGCTCTCCGTCTGCACCCGCGGCCAGCACGTGCGCGCCTTCGGCATTGCGCAGCAGGGCGTTGCGCGGCACCAGATAGGTGTCGCGGTTGATCGCCTGCTCCAGCCGCACCCGCACATACATGCCCGGCAGCAGATCGCGGCCCGGGTTCTCGAACAGCGCCCGCATGGTGACGTTGTCCGTGCCGGGATCCACCGCCAGATCGGCGAACGACAGCGTGCCGCCGCGCCCGTACTCCGAGCCGTCGGGCAGCAGCAGCCGCACCCGCACCTGGTCCGGCGCCACGCCTTCCAGGGCGCCCGCGCGGATCTGCTTCTGCAACTGCATCACCTCGGCCGCCGGCTGGGCGAAGTTCACGTAGATGGGATCGATCTGCTGCACCACCGTCAGCGGCGTGGCCTGGCCTTCGCCCACCAGTGCGCCTTCGGTCACCAGCGCGCGCCGCGCCCGGCCGTCGATGGGCGAAGTGACGCGCGCGTAATCCAGCTTCAGCTTGGCGCTCTGCAGGTTGGCGCGGGCCAGGGCGACCTCGGCCCGGGCCTGGCGTTCCTGCGCCACGCTTTCGGCGTGGTCGCGTTCGCTGATGGCGCGGTCCGACACCAGGTCAGCGTAGCGGCGCAGCTTGTCGGCGGCGGCGGAAAGATTGGCCTGCGCGCGCGCCAGGTTCGCGGCTTCCGAATCGTAGGCGGCCTGCAACGGCGCGGGATCGATCTGGAACAGGGCGGCGCCGCGCGTCACATCCTGGCCTTCTTCGTACAGGCGCGCGGTGACGATGCCGGCCACGCGCGCGCGCACTTCGGCTTCGCGGTAGGGCTCCAGCCGGCCCGGCAATTCGGTCGCGACGCTGGTGGGCGTGGCTTGGGCAACGATGACGCCGACTTCGGCGGGAGCCTCGGTGGCTTGTTGGGCTTCCGGTTTCGAGCAACCGGTAATAAGAATTAGTACGGAAGAAAGGGCGAGCGTGCGTAGAGAGACTCTTTGCTTCATTTTTAAAATTTCTGATGGGCCCGCAGAGGGCTGAGGTGGGGAAAGGCGCCGACTTTCCCGCGTGGGGAAGCGAGTCTATCATTTAATCCGTCACGCTTGATTAATTATTTTGTTCGGAAGTATGCTCCCCGCTTCACACTTATTCACAGTGACGAAAGAGGCGGCTTCTTGTTTTGAAGCCGCCGTTTTTTTGCAGCCGGTTTTTAAGAAGGAGGTCCCCCGCATGGCCCGCAAGACGAAAGAAGAGTCCCAACGCACCCGCGACCGCATCCTGGATGCCGCGGAGCACGTGTTCCTGTCCAAGGGGGTGGCCGCCACCACCATGAGCGACATCGCCGACCACGCAGGGGTGTCCCGGGGCGCCGTCTACGGCCATTACAAAAACAAGATCGACGTCTGCATCGCCATGTGCGACCGCGCGCTGGGCGAGGCTGCTCCCCTGACTCATGTCTCGACCGACGGCGAGGCGCTGGAATCGCTCTACACCTCCATGCGGCAATACATCCAGATCTACGCGCAGGAAGGCTCGGTGCAGCGCGTGCTGGAAATCCTGTACCTCAAATGCGAACGCAGCGACGAGAACGCGCCGCTGCTGCGCCGCCGTGACTTGTGGGAGCGCCACGCCCTGCGCACCTCGGAGAAACTGCTGCGCGCCGCGGTCAAGCGCGAGGACCTGCCGCGCGCGCTGGACGTGCGCCTGTCCAATCTTTATCTGCACGCCCTGGTCGACGGGGTGTTTGACAGCATCTGCTGGTCCGATCGCCTCAAGGGCGACATGTGGCCGCGCGTCGAGCGCATGCTCCGCGCCGCCATCGATACCCTCCGGTTTTTCGCGCACCTGCTGACGCCGAAAGCCGCCTGATTCCGCGGCGGGCGCTTTTCAACGGGATGCTCCTGAATTGAGCATCCCCATGCCGGACGCCCCTACAATCCGCGCATGACCCTCAAGCAACTCGAAGCCTTCTACTGGGCCGCCACCTGCGCAAGTTTCGCCGTGGCGGCCGAGCGCCTGCATCTGTCGGTATCGTCGTTGTCCAAGCGCATCTCCGAGCTCGAGGAAGGCCTGGGCCAGTCCTTGTTCGATCGCAGCGGCCACAAGGCGGTGCTGACCGACGCCGGCCAGCGCCTGCTGCCGCAGGCGCGCGACCTGCTGGCCTCGGCGGAGCAGATACGGGCGTCGCTGGCGCAAAGCGCGGGGCTCAGCGGTCGCTGCCGCTTCGGCGTGGGCGAGCTGACCGCGCTCACCTGGCTGCCGCGGCTGATCCGGGGCGTGCGCGCCGCCTATCCGGACCTGGTGCTGGAACCCTATGTGGACATCGGCCAGGTGCTGGAGCAGCGCGTGGCCGACGGCGAACTGGACTTTGCCGTGATCGCCGGCCGTTCCTCTCGGCCCAATATCGCTTCCACGGCCATAGGCCAGGCCGACTTTTCCTGGGTCGCCGCGCCGGCGCTGCTGGACGGCGCCACGCGCATGACGCCGGAGCTGCTTGCCCGCCTGCCGCTGGTCACGCTGCCGGCGGGGGCCGGCACCACGCGCATCATCGACGACTGGCTGGCGGGCCGCGATGCTGGCGGCGAACGCCTCTGCTGCAACAACTGGGGGGCGGTGGTCGGCCTTCTGATAGAAGGCACCGGGGTCGGCCTGCTGCCCAGCCATTGGGCCCGCGCCTTGCAGGCCGAGGGCAGCCTGCGCGTGCTGGAAGGCGATACGCCGCTGGCGGCCATGCCTTATGCATTCCAGTACCGCCGCGATGATGCCCGGCCGCTGGTCGCCAAGCTGCGCGCCGAGGTCCAGGCCGCCGTGGACTTCGCTGCCCCTTGCCGCATCCCCTGAGGGTGCGTCCGCAAGGCGGCCGTCCGGCGCGCATTTAGGCTTACGACAGCCGTCGCTCTATACAATCGCCGCGCGCCTGGCGCAGAATCCAACAAGAACGTGCGCAGCGGGGGATGGACCCGGATGCAGCACGGCTCGGGTCTGTTCCCTCATGCCGGGCGGCGCGTCCGCGTGGGGAACCAGGCCGACCTGAACCGACGGAGATCTTTCATGCGTAAACTTTGCCTCGCCATGGCCATGGCGGGAATGCTGGCCAGCGGATTGGCGCAAGCGCAATCCACCCTGCGTATCGGCTTGCAGGACGACCCCGACGTGCTGGACCCGGTGCGCGCGCGCACCTTCGTGGGCCGCATCGTCTTCGCTTCCCTCTGCGACAAGCTGGTGGAGATCACGCCGGACCTGAAGATCGTGCCGCAGCTGGCGCAATCCTGGACCTTCAGCCCCGACAACAAGGTCCTGACCTTCAAGCTGCGCACCGACGCCGTTTTCCATGACGGCACGCCGGTGAACGCCGCCGCCGTCAAGGCCAACCTGGACCGCGCCCGCACCTTGCCCGACAGCAACCGCAAGAGCGAGTTGGCCACCGTCGCCAGCGTCGAGGCCCCGGACGCCAGCACCGTGGTGCTGACGCTGTCCGAACCCGATGCCTCGCTGCTGTCGCAGCTGTCCGACCGCGCCGGGATGATGATGTCTCCCGCCAGCTTCGACAAGGACCCTGGCGGCAAGCCGGTGTGCTCCGGCCCCTACCAGTTCAAGGAGCGCGTGCAGAACGACCGCATCGTGCTCGAGAAATTTCCCAAGTACTGGGACGCCGCCAACTATCACTTCGACCGTCTGGTCTACACCCCGATTCCCGACAACACCGTGCGCCTGAACAACCTGCGCGCCGGCGACCTGGACATCATCGAGCGCGTCGCGCCCAGCGATGCCAAGGCGGTGAAGGACGACAAGAACCTGACCCTGGCGCCGGTGACCGGCCTGGGCTTCCAGGCCATTTCGGTGAACCTGGCCAATGGCGCGCGCGCCAACAACCCCCTGGCCAAGGACAAGCGCGTGCGTCAGGCGCTGGACCTCGCGATCGACCGTGACGTGCTCAATCAGGTGATCGGCGAAGGCATGTTCCAGCCCGCCTATCAGCCGTTCCCGCCGGCCAGCTTCGCCTACAACACCGCCTTCGAGCACAAGGGCCGCGACCCCAAGAAGGCGCAGGCGCTGTTGAAGGAAGCGGGCTATGACCGCGTCAAGTTCGAGATCACCTTTGGCAACAACACCACCATGCAACAGGTGTTCGAGCTGGTACAGGCCATGGGCGCCGAAGCGGGCTTCGACATCACACTGCGTCCGGTGGAGTTCGCGTCCCTGCAATCCTCGCTCGCGCGCGGCGACTTCGAAGTAGGGCAGAGCGGCTGGTCGGGCCGCGTCGATCCCAGCGGCAACATCCACCAGTACCTGAGCTGCAAGGGCAACCTGAACGACGGCAAGTTCTGCGACGCCGCCGTGGACAAGCTGCTCAACGACGCCCGCGCCGAATCGGACACCGCCAAGCGCCGCGCCATGTATGACCAGGTGCTGACGGCGATGCAGGACCAGCGCCCGATCGTCTACCTGTTCTACCTGCCGTGGACCTTCGGCGTGCAGAAGAAGGTGGAAGGCTTTGTGCCTTACCCCGACGGCCTGATCCGCCTGAAGGGCGTCACTGTGGCAAAAAAGTAGGCTCCCCCCTACCCGTTGGCGCGGGCCCCCCAGGGGGCGGCGCTGGCGGACCGGCGGAGCCGGATCCGCGGTGCCCCGGCTGGCAGCGTCCGCCGGCCTCTCCAGCGTGCCTGTTCTTTTGATCGCCAG
Organism: Achromobacter aegrifaciens; assembly: GCF_902859735.1. GTDB lineage: Bacteria > Pseudomonadota > Gammaproteobacteria > Burkholderiales > Burkholderiaceae_B > Achromobacter > Achromobacter aegrifaciens. Next base: position 466,707 of record NZ_CADIJY010000003.1, read on the forward strand.
GCGCCCGCCGTGCAGGAAGTGTTCCGCGTTTCAGCGGCAGCCCTATAGGAATCATCATGTTTACTACTCGCCCGGAAATCCTCGGCACCTTTGGTGTCGTGACGTCCACCCATTGGCTGGCCAGCGCGGCCGGCATGTCGCTGCTGGAGCGCGGCGGCAACGCCTTCGACGCCTGCGTGGCCTCGGCCTTCGTGCTGCAGGTGGTCGAACCCCATCTGGTGGGCCCGGCCGGCGAAGTGCCCGCGGTGTTCTATTCCGCGCGCACCGGCCGCGTCGAAGTGCTGTGCGGCCAGGGCACCACGCCCGCTGCCGCCACGCTCGAACGCTACCGCGCCGAAGGCCTCAAGCTCATCCCTGGCAACGGCCTGCTGGCCACGGTCATCCCTGGCGCCTTCGACGCCTGGATGCTGCTCTTGCGCGACCACGGCAGCATGCGCGTGCGCGACGTGCTGGAGCCCGCCATCTATTACGCGGAGCACGGCCACGCGCTCATGCCGCGCATCTCCAACACCATCGCCGGCCTGAAGGACTTCTTCCAGACCCATTGGCCCACGACGGCCGCGGTCTACGTACCGGGCGGCCAGGTGCCCGAGGCCCGCAAACTGTTCCGCAATCCGGCGCTGGCTCGCACCTGGACCCGCGTGCTGAAGCAGGCCGAAAGCGCCGGCGCAGACCGCGAGCGCCAGATCGAAGCGGCGCGCGACGCCTTCTACCGTGGCTTCATTGCGGAGGAAATCGACAAGTTTGCGCGCAACACCGATGTCAAGGACGAGAGCGGGTCCACCCACCGCGGCGTCATTACCGCCGAGGACCTGGCGGGCTGGTCGGCCAGCTACGACACGCCGGTCACCTACGACTATCACGGCTACACCGTGGCGAAAGCCGGCTCCTGGAGTCAAGGTCCGGTCTTCCTGCAGACCCTGGCGCTGCTCAAGGAGATGGATCTGGCAGGCGTGAGCCCGACCAGCGCCGAATTCGTGCACCGCGTGACCGAGGCCATGAAGCTGGCCTTCGCCGACCGCGAGGCCTATTACGGCGATCCGGCCTTCGTCGACGTGCCGCTGGACCATCTGCTGTCCGACGCCTATAACGCCGAACGCCGCGCGTTGATCGGCGAGTCGGCTTCGCAAGATCTGCTGCCCGGCCAAGTGCCGGGTTTCGAGGCGCAAGTGAAGCGCGTCATGGACACGCTGGAGCGCCTGTCCAAGGTATCCGCGCCCGGCAGCGCCACCAATGAACCCACGCTTGCCGACATGCGCGCCTCCGCCAAACGCGGCGACACGACGCACGTGGACGTCATCGACCGCTGGGGCAACATGATCTCGGCCACGCCTTCGGGCGGATGGTTCCAGTCTTCGCCGGTGATCCCGGAACTCGGCTTCGGCCTGAACACCCGCGCGCAGATGTTCTGGCTGGAAGAAGGGCTGCCTGGCACGTTGGCGCCCGGCAAGCGTCCGCGCACCACGCTGACGCCCTCGCTGGCGCTGCGCGATGGCAAGCCCTACCTGGCCTTCGGCACGCCGGGCGGCGACCAGCAGGAGCAATGGCAACTGTTGTTCTTCCTGCGTCACGTGCACCACGGCCTGAACCTGCAGGAAGCGATCGACCTGCCCATGTCCCACACCATGCATTTCCCCACGTCCTTCTATCCGCGCGACCGCAAGCCGGGGCATCTGGCGGTGGAGGCGAGCTTCGGCGCCGAGGTCATCGCGGCGCTGCGCCAGCGCGGGCACCAGATCGAGGAGGTGCCCGAGTGGTCGGTGGGCAGGTTGACCGCGGCTTCGCGCGATGCCGACGGCCTCCTGCACGCGGCAGCCACGCCGCGCCTGATGCAGGCTTACGCCATCGGCCGCTGAACGGAGGCGGCGGGCGCGCCTGGCGCGTCCGCCGCCAGCCTTGTTGCGGCGCTTTGCCGGCATGGGGTATGTTTGTCGCATGACGCCAACCCAGCATAAACCGGCAACAGCGGCCCATTCCCTGACGGGACAAGAACCCCTCTTCATCGTCCTCAATACCGGATCGGGACGCGGCGACGCGCAGATCCTCCAAGACACGATCCGTCGCATACTCGACGAGGCCGGGCGCCGTTACGAATTGATGCCCGTGCAGGATCCGTCGCGCCTGACCGCCACGGCCGAGGCCGCGGTCACGCGCGCGCAGGAACAGCAGGGCGTGGTCATCGCGGCAGGCGGCGATGGCACGCTCAATGCGGTCGCGGGTGTGGTGCTTGGCAAAGGAGTGCCGTTCGGCATCCTGCCCCAGGGCACGTTCAATTACTTCGGGCGCAGCTACGGCATTTCGCAAGATACCGAGGTGGCTTTGCGCGGCTTTCTGCAAGGCCAGCCCAGGCCGGTGCAGGTCGGCATGCTCAACGGCCGGCTGTTCCTGGTCAATGCCAGCCTGGGTCTGTATCCGCAATTGCTCGAGGACCGCGAAGCCTATAAACAGAAGTATGGCCGCAGCCGGATGGTGGCGCTGTGGTCCGGCCTGGTCACCCTGCTGCGCGCGCCACGCCAGTTGAGCCTGCTGCTGGATCATGGCGGGCAGGCCCGCAATCTGCGCTCGCCCACCCTGGTGGTGGGCAACAACAAGCTCCAGCTGGAGCACATCGGCATCGAATCGGCTGAGCTGGATCAGAACCGCCTGATCGCCATGGCGGCGCGGCCGGTCGGCACCTTGGCGCTCTATGGCCTGCTGTTGCGCGGCTTGTTCAGCCGCCTGGGCGAAGCCGAGCATGTGGTGAGTTTCGCCTTCGACCGTCTGACGGTGGCCGTGCGCGGGCGTCGCCGCGTCAAGGTGGCGATGGACGGCGAAATCTCCTGGATGGATACGCCGCTGGAATTCAAAGTGGCCGACGAACGGCTGCCGCTGGTGGTGCCGGCGGACTCGCAATATCTGGACCGTTCATGACCCGTATCCTGCATTTTTCCGATACCCACTTCGGCACGGAACGCAAACCCGTGGTCGAAGCCGCGCTGGACCTGGCCTGCACGCTTGCGCCTGACCTGGTGGTTCTTAGCGGTGACATCACGCAACGCGCGCGGCGCGGCCAGTTCGCCGCCGCCCGCAGGTTCATCGAGCGCCTGTCGCTGCCGGTGCTGACCGTGCCGGGCAATCACGACATTCCGCTGTTCAACGTGTTTGCGCGCGCGCTCAATCCTTACGGCAACTACAAGCGGGCTTTGGGGCCAGTGCTCGAACCCGTGTTCGAGAACGCCGGCCTGCTCGCCATCGGCGTCAACACGACACGCCCGCGCCGCCGCAAGGATGGCGAGATATCCGGCGCGCAGATCGCCCGGGTCGCCGAGAGGCTGCGCCAGGCCAGGCCCGGGCAGTTGCGCGTCGTGGTGGCGCACCATCCCGTGCGCGCCAAGGTCGAGTCGGACCTGTCCAATCTGCTGAACGGGCGCGAACGGGCTCTCGAAGCCTGGACGCAGGCGGGCGTGGACCTGATTCTGGGGGGGCATATCCATCTGCCCTATGTGCTGCCCGCGAACCCGGCGGCGCCTTCCGGCGGCTGGGTCGTCCAGGCTGGAACCACCTGCTCGCGCCGCGTGCGCGGCAATGTGCCCAATTCGGTCAATGTCATCATCTGCGAGGGGGCAGGCGAGTGCCATATCGAGCGTTGGGACTACGCCGCCGGGGCGCATGCTTTTGCACCGGTAGACAGGACCTTGGTCGCGCTGTAATTGAGAAGGATCGGGAGTTTCATCGTGGCGGGCTCTTATTCATGACGGACGCGTACGCGGCATGGGCCGCGGCCCATGCCTTGCAGTTGTTCATCGCGCTGCCGTTGCTGGCCGGCGGGGTGGCGCTCGTGTTTGCGCGCTGCGGCCTGAGTCTGCGCGGCCGTCGCCGCGACGCCCTCTTCATGACGGGTACGTGCGCCGCGCTCGTACTCTTCCTGGTCCTGGCTTTCGCGATAGAAAGCGAGGGGAGAGTAGTGGCGTTCGACCGGGCCCTGGCCAATTCCCTGAGCATGTCCATGTCCACGCCGTTGCTGTGGCTGCTGTCCTGGTTCACCTACCTGGGCGACCGGAAATTCCTGACCGGGGTCAGCGTGCTGATGACGCTGTTCCTGTTGTGGCGCGGAGAATGGCGGCTGGCCCTGGTTTGCGCCGTCGCCACGGGCGTGGGCGGCGCGCTCAACTGGCTGCTCAAGCACGCCTTCGAACGGGTGCGGCCAGAGCACGATCATGGCTACGCCAGCGTGGCGGGATGGAGCTTTCCCAGCGGCCACTCCTCTGCCGCGATGGCCGTCTACGGCATGGCCTGCTATCTGTTGTGGCGTCTGGCGCCGCCTGCCTGGCGCCTGCCCGGCATTGCGCTGCTGGCGGCGCTCATCATGGCGATCGGACTCAGCCGCATCCTGCTGCAGGTCCATTTCGCCAGCGACGTGCTGGCGGGCTTCGCGGTCAGCCTGGCCTGGTTGGCGTTGTGCGTGGCGGCGGCGCAGCGCCTGCGGCCCTCATGCGCCGCGGGCCAGCGCGTTCAGTAAGCGCGTCTCGGCGAGCGGAGCGTCCACCGCCGCGGCCAGGGGCGCGCAGGTGTAGCGGCCGCCCGCCGCGACGATGGCCTGGTCCAGGCTGCGCGCGCGTTCGGCGCAAGGCGGCTCCAGATCCACGATCAGCTTGCCTGCCACCGGCGCCGTCACGTTGCCGTCGCTGAAACGCTCCAGCGTGCGGTCGATCTCGCGTTCGCGTGGCAGGGCCAGCACGATGGTGTCGGATTCTTCCAGCGCTTCCCGCGCGGAGGTGGCCAGCGTCGCGCTGCCGCGGAAGTCTTCGCAACGCCCGGGCTCGATGTCGTAGAGGGTCAGCGCGATGTCCGGCTCGGCCGCCAGGAGGCGCTGTGCGGCCTGCGTGCCGATCCTGCCCATGCCGACGATGCTCACGCGCATGCTCATGGCTTGGGCACGGACCACGTGCTCACGATATGGGCAAGAGGTTCGTCCGAACCCTCGCCGGTCAGGATGACTTCCCCGGCGGACAGCCGGCCCACTTTCAGCAACCGGGCGTCGGCATAGATGGCGCCCGCGGGGCTCTTGCGCAGGAAATTGATCGTCAGGCTGGCAGTCACAGCGTGCGCCTGTCCGGTGGCGCCCACCACCGCCGCGTACATGGTCAGGTCGGCCAGGCCCATCAGCATGGGGCCGGCAACGATGCCGCCCAGCCGCTGGTGGGCGTCGCGCGCCGGCAGCACCGCGCGCGCCGTGCCGCGGCCGATGCGTATTACGTCTATGCCCAACAGCATGGAAAACGGATGTTGGTCGGCCAGCAATATATGGAAGTCGGCCAGGCTGATCAGCGGGGCGTCGGCCGGGGTGTCCAGGTCGGTTGCGGTCATCGTTGCTCCAGGGCGAGGCAGTAGTTGTCCAGCAGCGTTTCCGCTTGCTGGCCCAGGGATTTCAGGCGGCGGGTGTGCAGCAACAGCAGCAACCCCATCAAATAGGTGAAGAGATTCATCTGTTCGACGGCGACGGTCGCGGCCTCCCAGGACTTGGTCCGGGCCAGCGACACGCCCAGCAGATCTATGCACTGGCGCAGGCGGGCGTTGAGCCGTTCGTCCATTTCCCGGCCCAGGCCGCGCGGCCCCAGCCCCTGGAACAGGTACATGCCCAGCGAAAAGTCGGTCCGCCGCTCTGCGTAGTACCCGAAGAACGCATGGATCGCAGTGCGCGCCGCGGCCGGCGCCGGCCCGCTGGAGGCCGCCTCGGCCAGATGCGCATGCAGGCGTTCCAGCGATTCCTCCAGCAGTGCGCCATAAATGGTTTCCTTGCCGGCGAACCACGGATAGATGGCGCCGGTGGTGCAGCCGGCCTCCTTGGCGATCGCGCGGATCGTGGTCTTCTCCAGGCCGTCGCGCTCGAACACGCGCTGGGCGGCGTCCAGAACCAGCTGGCGGCGCAACGCATTCAGTCTTTCGGAACGGTCGGCGCGGGAGGTGGGCGTAGGCATATGGCTGAATGGTGAGACGACGATTCGATCATATCGGCGATTTTTATAAATAACAACGTTATTGATAGTGGACGAGTCGGCGCATTCCTGCTGTGGGGGCCTTATGGCGAAGGTGCGATTCCGATGGCTGGTTGGAGGCCGCGGCGACGCGGAAACAGGGCTCGGAAGGGAGCTGTATTTGATGGCGAGGATGGTATCCGGAGCATCCGGATAATTAGGGGCAGGGCTGAAAGTCGCATGAATAGGTGCTTGGCCTAAAAACTAAGGGTAAGCCCTAGCGTGTCCGGCCAGGCTTCGCTGAGTTGTTGCAATATCCCAACAAGCCTGTCGTAAACCTGCACTTTTCTGGCGCCGACCATAGCCAGCCCCCCTGATTTTTGATGCAATAGCGTCAACTTCCCTTCGCGGAGTTAGGGGGGCGGCAGGCTGGTTTGCTGGATTGCTGCTCTTGTCACTCAAATCAACGGAGATTTCTTAAATGAAAAAGACTCTGCTCGCTGCCGCCCTGCTCGCCGGTTTTGCCGGTGTCGCCCAGGCAGAAACGTCTGTCACCCTGTACGGTATCATCGACACGGGTATCGGCTACAACAAGATCAGCGGTGGTCCCGATGCCATGAACGGCAGCCGTTTCGGCATGATCAACGGCGTCCAGAACGGTTCGCGCTGGGGTCTGCGTGGTTCGGAAGACCTGGGTGACGGCCTGCGCGCTGTTTTCCAACTGGAATCCGGCTTTGATTCGGGTAACGGCAAGTCGGCCCAAGGTGGCCGCCTGTTCGGTCGTCAAGCCACCATCGGTCTGGCCAGCGACAGCTGGGGTCAACTGGACTTCGGTCGTCAAACCAACATCGCGTCGAAGTACTTCGGCTCGATCGATCCGTTCGGCGCTGGCTTCGGTCAAGCCAACATCGGCGTTTCGATGAGCGCTGCCAACACGCAACGCTACGACAACATGGTCATGTATCAGACCCCGTCGTTCAGCGGCTTCCAGTTCGGCGTTGGCTACTCGTTCAACGCTGACGACAACAACGCTGATCAAACCGGCTGGCGCACGGCTGACAACACCCGCGCCATCACGACCGGTCTGCGTTACGTGAACGGCCCCCTGAACGTGGCCCTCACGTACGACCAGCTGAACGCTTCGAACAAGTCGGTGTTTGCTGATCAAGACGCGACCCCGCGTATGTACGCCATCGGCGGTTCGTACGACTTCGAAGTCGTGAAGCTGGCCTTGGCCTACGCTCGCACGACCGACGGCTGGTTCGCTGGCCAAGGCGTGAACACCGGTTCGGGCTCCCTGAGCATCGGCACCAACATCTTTGCTGACGGCTTCAAGGCCAACTCGTACATGGTCGGCCTGTCCGCCCCGATCGGCGGCGCAAGCAAGCTGTTCGGTTCGTGGCAAATGGTTGACCCCAGCAACGACCGTATCAACGGTGCTGAGACGATGAACGTCTTCTCGCTGGGCTACACCTACGACCTGTCCAAGCGCACCAACCTGTACGCTTACGGTTCGTACGCCAAGAACTACGCCTTCATCGAAGACGTCAAGTCGACCGCCGTCGGCGTCGGTATCCGTCACCGCTTCTAATCCAAAGCAGGGCGCAAGTCCTGCCTGGATTTAAAGTGCACAAACGGGCTTCGGCCCGTTTGTATAAAACCACCCTTCGGGGTGGTTTTTTTCGTTTTTGCGCCTGTGTTTTTGCGTGTGTTTGTGCGTGCATCGGCAGGCTGCTGTATGCTTGCGTACCGGTGCTGAAAGCAGCCATTGTTCCATTTAAGGAATGCTGTCTTTCGCCTGCTGTTCGAGCTACAGAGTTCAGCCAGAAGTAACCGCGCGAATGCTACAATCCTAAGGTTTGCGCATTTGACGGACGCCTGAATGAACCTGCAACAGTATTTTCCCGTCCTGCTGTTTATCGTAGTGGCCACCCTTATCGGGTTCGCGCTTCTAACGGCCGGCTCCCTCCTTGGTCCGCGGCGTCCTTACGCCGAGAAGCTCTCGCCGTACGAATGCGGTTTCGAGGCCTTCGAAGACGCCCGCATGAAGTTTGACGTGCGCTACTACCTGGTGGCGATCCTGTTCATTCTTTTCGACCTGGAAATCGCCTTTCTGTTCCCGTGGGCCATCGCCCAGGGCACGGTCGGTCTCGTCGGTTTCTGGACGGTCATGGTTTTCCTGGCCGTGCTGACGGTCGGCTTCATCTACGAATGGAAAAAGGGCGCGCTGGACTGGGAATAACCCGCCGGGTTTTTTCACAGCACGCTATCAGAGACGAATATGGCTATAGACGGCATTCTCAAGCAAGGGTTCATCACAACCAGCGCCGACAAGTTCCTTAATTGGGCGAAGACCGGCTCCATGTGGCCCATGACCTTCGGTCTGGCCTGTTGCGCGGTTGAGATGATGCACGCGGGCGCGGCCCGCTACGACCTGGACCAATTCGGCATCATCTTCCGCCCCAGCCCGCGCCAGTCCGATCTGATGATCGTGGCCGGCACGCTGTGCAACAAGATGGCGCCGGCGCTGCGCAAGGTCTACGACCAGATGCCCGAGCCGCGTTGGGTGGTTTCCATGGGCTCCTGTGCCAACGGCGGCGGTTACTACCACTACTCGTATTCGGTGGTCCGTGGCTGCGATCGCATCGTACCGGTAGACGTCTACGTGCCAGGCTGCCCGCCCACGGCCGAGGCGCTGGTCTACGGCTTGCTGCAAATGCAGAACAAGATCCGTCTGACCAACACGATTGCGCGCTGAGTTCCGCCGCGCCAGGCAGCAGCCTTTGCAGCCGGCCCCGCGAAACCAGCATATCGGTTCACCTAAGCGTACAAGATGATGACCAGGCTCGAAACCCTGAAAAACAATTTGCAGACCACCCTCGGCGCGGATATCGCGCTGACCGAGGCGTTGGGCGAGCTGACGCTCGAAGTACCCGCGCAGCAGTGGTTCTCCGTCTGCAACAAGCTGCGCACCGAAGCCGGCCTGCGCTTTGAAACCTGTATCGACCTCTGCGGCGTCGACTACCTGACCTGGGGCAACGGCACGCGCCAACTGCCCGAGGAAACCAACGCCAAGATCCACCGCTCGCGTTTCGCCGTGGTTGCCCATGTGCTCTCGATCGAGAACAACTGGCGCCTGCGCGTGCGCACCTGGGCCGAGGACGACGAGTTCCCGATGGTCGCCTCGCTGATGGAATGCTGGCCGGCCGTGGGCTGGTTCGAACGCGAAGCCTTCGACCTGTACGGCATCGTCTTCGAAGGCCACCCGGACCTGCGCCGCATCCTCACCGACTATGGCTTCATCGGCCATCCCTTCCGCAAGGACTTCCCGCTGTCCGGCACCGTCGAAATGCGCTACGACCCGGAACAGCGGCGCGTCATTTACCAGCCGGTCACGATCGATCCGCGCGAGGTCACTCCGCGCGTGGTTCGCGAAGACTCTTACGGCTTGGGGCGTTAAATCATGGCAGAAATCAAGAACTACACGCTCAACTTCGGTCCCCAGCACCCGGCTGCGCACGGTGTGCTGCGCCTGGTGCTCGAGCTCGACGGCGAAGTGATCCAGCGCGCCGACCCGCACATCGGCCTGCTGCACCGCGCCACCGAAAAACTGGCCGAACACAAGACCTACATCCAGGCGCTGCCCTACATGGACCGCCTGGACTACGTGTCCATGATGTGCAACGAGCACGCCTACGTCATGGCCATCGAGAAGCTGCTGGGCGTCGAAGCGCCGCTGCGCGCGCAGTACATCCGCGTGATGTTCGACGAGATCACCCGTCTGCTGAACCACCTGATGTCGCTGGGTTCGCACGCGCTGGACGTGGGCGCCATGGCGGTGTTCCTGTACGCCTTCCGTGAACGCGAAGACCTGATGGACTGCTACGAAGCGGTTTCGGGCGCGCGCATGCACGCGGCCTACTACCGTCCGGGCGGCGTCTACCGCGACCTGCCGGACTCGATGCCGCAATACGGCGACACCAGCAAGTACCGCGGCGACAAGGAAGTGCGCGCCATGAACGACGCGCGTTCGGGTTCGCTGCTGGATTTCATCGAAGACTTCACCAACCGCTTCCCGGCTTGCGTCGACGAGTACGAAACTCTGCTGACCGACAACCGCATCTGGAAGCAGCGTCTGGTGGGCATCGGCGTGGTCGACCCCGACCGCGCAAAGGCGCTGGGTTTCACCGGCCCGATGCTGCGCGGTTCCGGCGTGGCCTGGGACCTGCGCAAGATGCAGCCCTACGAAGTCTACGACCTGCTCGATTTCGACATCCCCGTGGGTGTCAATGGCGACTGCTATGACCGCTATCTGGTCCGTATCGCCGAAATGCGTGAGAGCAACCGCATCATCCGCCAGTGCGTGGAATGGCTGCGCAACAACCCGGGCCCGGTCATGATCGAGAACCACAAGATCGCCCCGCCCAAGCGCACCGCCATGAAGACCAACATGGAAGAGCTGATCCATCACTTCAAGCTCTTCACTGAAGGTTTCCACGTGCCTCCCGGTGAAGCGTACGCCTCGGTGGAACACCCCAAGGGCGAATTCGGCATCTATATGGTGTCCGACGGCGCCAACAAGCCTTACCGCCTGAAGATTCGGGCCCCCGGCTTCGTCCACCTGCAATCGCTGGATGAAATGTCGCGCGGTCACATGATTGCCGACGCCGTCACCATCATTGGCACGCAGGACATCGTTTTCGGCGAGATCGATCGCTGATCCGCCCAGACAGTCACGAGCACGCCCGCATAACCCGGATTCAAACTATGCTGCTTTCCGAACAGGCCTACCAGAAAATCGACCGAGAACTCGCGAAGTTCCCGGGCGACCAGCGGCAGTCCGCCATCATGGCCTCGCTTGCCATCGCGCAAGAAGAGAAGGGCTGGTTGGCTACCGAAATCATTGAAGATGTGGCCAACTACATTGGCGTTCCGCCCATCGCGGTCCAGGAAGTCGCCACCTTCTACAACATGTTCGACGTCAAGCCCGTCGGCAAGAACAAGATCGCCGTCTGCACGAACCTGCCCTGTGCCTTGCGCGACGGCGAACGCGCCGGCGACTACCTCAAGCGCAAGCTGGGCGTCGATTACCGCGGCACCACTCCCGACGGCCAGTTCACGCTGGTGGAAGGCGAGTGCATGGGCGCTTGCGGTGACTCGCCCGTGCTGATCGTGAACAACAAGCATATGTGCGTGCGCATGACCGAAGAGAAGCTGGACGCGCTGGTCGCGGCCCTCAAGGTGCAAGGAGAGTCGGCATGAACGCGCCCGACCTGTACAAACAGTTCGCGCAGGGGCTGGACCCCAACCCGCTGAACGACGTTTCCAATTCGATGTGCCTGCATGGCCGGCACATCCAGCCGCAGATCCTGGCTGACGTCGACGGCGCCAACTGGCGCCTGGCCGACTACGTCAAGCGCGGCGGCTACGAAGCCCTGAAGAAGATCCTGACCACCGGCATGAAGCCGGAAGACGTGATCGCCGAGGTCAAAGCCTCCGGCCTGCGCGGCCGCGGCGGCGCGGGCTTCCCGACTGGCCTGAAATGGAGCTTCATGCCGCGCGCCTTCCCGGGCCAGAAGTACCTGGTCTGCAACTCCGACGAAGGCGAGCCTGGCACGTTCAAGGACCGCGATATCCTGCGCTTCAATCCGCACATCGTGATTGAAGGCATGGCGATCGCGGCCTACGCCATGGGCATCAGCGTCGGCTACAACTACATCCACGGCGAAATCTTCGAAGTCTACGAGCGTTTCGAAGAAGCGCTGGAAGAGGCGCGCGCCGCCGGCTTCCTGGGCGACAAGCTGCTGGGTTCGGATTTCAGCTTCCAGCTGCACGCGTTCCATGGCTACGGCGCCTACATCTGTGGCGAAGAAACCGCGCTGCTGGAATCGCTGGAAGGCAAGAAGGGCCAGCCGCGCTTCAAGCCGCCGTTCCCGGCCAGCTTCGGCCTGTACGGCAAGCCCACCACCATCAACAACACCGAGACGTTCGCGGCGGTGCCCTGGATCATCCGCAACGGCGGCCAGGCCTACCTCGAAGTCGGCAAGCCGAACAACGGCGGCACCAAGCTGTTCTCGATCACCGGCGACGTCGAGCGTCCCGGCAACTACGAGATCCCGCTGGGCACTCCGTTCTCGAAGCTCCTGGAGCTGGCGGGCGGCATGCGCGGCGGCAAGAAGCTGAAGGCCGTGATTCCCGGCGGTTCGAGCGCGCCGGTGCTGCCGGCCGACATCATCATGGAATGCACGATGGACTATGACTCCATCGCCAAGGCCGGCTCGATGCTGGGCTCGGGCGCCGTGATCGTCATGGACGAAACGCGTTGCATGGTGAAGTCGCTCCTGCGCCTGTCGTACTTCTATTTCGAAGAAAGCTGCGGCCAGTGCACGCCGTGCCGCGAAGGCACCGGCTGGCTCTACCGCATGGTGCATCGCATCGAAAACGGTCACGGCCGTCCGGAAGATCTGGACTTGCTGGACAACGTGGCGGGCAACATCATGGGCCGCACCATCTGCGCCCTGGGTGACGCCGCCGCCATGCCCGTCCGTGGCTTTCTCAAGCATTTTCGCGACGAATTCGCGCACCACATCGAGCACAAGTCTTGTGTGGTCCCGCAATATCTGTAGGTCTCAGGAACAGCAATGGTTGAACTAACCGTCGACGGCAACAAGGTCGAAGTGCCCGAAGGCAGCATGGTCATGCATGCCGCCCAGAAAGTCGGGCTTTACGTGCCGCATTTCTGCTACCACAAGAAACTGTCCATCGCGGCCAACTGCCGCATGTGCCTGGTTGAAGTGGAAAAGGCGCCCAAGGCGCTGCCCGCCTGCGCCACGCCCGTGACCAACGGCATGGTCGTCCACACCTGCTCCGAGAAGGCTCGCGCCGCTCAGAAGTCGGTGATGGAATTCTTGCTCATCAATCACCCGCTCGACTGCCCGATCTGCGATCAGGGCGGCGAATGCCAGCTGCAGGACCTGGCCGTGGGCTACGGCGGTTCTTCCTCGCGTTACCAGGAAGAAAAGCGCGTGGTCTTCCACAAGGACCTGGGCCCGCTGGTTTCCGCCGAGGAAATGAGCCGCTGCATCCACTGCACCCGCTGTGTGCGCTTCGGCCAGGAAATCGCCGGCGTCATGGAACTGGGCATGCTGGGCCGTGGCGAACACTCCGAGATCACGACCTTCGTCGGCCGCTCGATCGAGTCCGAACTGTCGGGCAACATGATCGACATCTGTCCGGTGGGCGCGCTGACCTCCAAGCCCTTCCGCTACAGCGCGCGCACCTGGGAACTGGCTCGCCGCCGTTCGGTCAGCCCGCACGACAGCCTGGGCGCCAACCTGGTGGTCCAAGTCAAGGGCGACCGCGTCATGCGCGTGGTTCCGTTCGAAGACGAAGCCGTCAACGAGTGCTGGATCAGCGACCGCGACCGCTTCTCGTATGAAGGCCTGAACAGCGAAGACCGCCTGTCGGCCCCGATGATCAAGGGCACCGACGGCAAGTGGCAGGAAGCCTCCTGGAGCGACGCGCTAGCCGCCGTGGCCCAGGGCCTGTCCCGCGTGCGCGACAGCTTCGGCGCCGGCCAGATCGGCGCCCTGGCGTCCGAATACGCCACCACCGAGGAATACGCGCTGCTGGGCCGCCTGGTCCGCGCGCTGGGTTCCGAAAACATCGACTTCCGCCTGCGCCAGACCGATGCCGCCTTCGACGCCGCCCTGACCGGCGCGCCGTGGCTGGGCATGCCCATCGCCGAACTCGACAACCTGGATCGCGTCCTGGTGGTCGGTTCCTTCCTGCGCAAGGATCATCCGCTGATGGCGCAGCGTCTGCGCCAAGCTGCCAAGCGCGGCACGCAGATCCTGATGGTCGACAGCGCTGCCGACGATCCCCTGATGCCCGTGGCTGCCCGTATCACCGTGGCCCCGTCCGAGCTGGCGCGCGCGCTGGCCGAAGTGGCAGTCGCCTTGGCCCAGGCCAAGGAACAGGCCGTGCCGGCCGAGTTCGCCTCGGTCACGCCCGGCGAAAACGCCAAGCTCATCGCTGCCAGCCTGGCTTCCGGCGCCAACACCGCCGTGCTGATGGGCAACCTGGCAGTGGCCAGCGCCCAGGCCTCGACCCTGGCCGCCAACGGCCGCGCCGTGGCTGAGTTGGCCGGCGGCAAGTTCGGTTTCCTGACCTCCGGCGGCAACACCGTCGGCGGTTACCTGGCCGGCGCCATTCCGGGCAAGGGCGGCAAGAACGCAGCCGCCATGCTGGCCGAGCCGCTGAAGGCCTACGTGGTCCTGCACGCCGAGCCGCTGCTGGATGCCGACAACGGCCAGCAAGCCATCGCCGCGCTGCGCGGCGCGCAGTTCGCCGTGGCCCTGACGCCTTACCGTTCGGCCGCCGCCGAATGGGCCGACGTCATGCTGCCGGTGTCGCCGTTCACCGAAACCTCGGGCACCTACGTCAACGCGCAAGGCCTGGCCCAGAGCTTCAAGGGCACGGTCACGCCGTTCGGCCAGACCCGTCCGGGCTGGAAGGTCCTGCGCGTGCTGGGCAACGTCCTGCATCTGGCTGGCTTTGACGACGAGACTTCCGAGTCCGTGCGCGACGCCGTGCTGGCTGGCGGCATCGAAGGCCGCCTGTCCAACGAGATCAAGGCCCCGCTGGGCCTGGGCCAGGCCGCCAGCGGCCTGGAGCGCGTCGCCGACGTGCCGATCTACCGCACCGACGCGATGGTTCGCCGCTCGGAGCCGCTGCAAGCGGCCCCGGCCTCGAAGAAGCCGGCTGCCGCCATGAACGGCCGCACGCTCACCAGCCTGGGCCTGACGGCCGGCGTCAAGGTGCGCGTGTCGAGCGGGCAGGGCGCCGTCGAACTCGAAACCGTGCAGGACGATGCCGTGGCCGACCGCGCCGTGCGCATCTCCGCAGCCTTTGAAAACACCGCAGCCCTGGGTGGCGCATTCGGTCAAATCAGCGTGGAGCGTGCCTGATGGAATGGCTTAATGTTCTTGAGAGCCAGGGTACGGCATTGCTGGGCCCGACGGTCTGGATGGTCCTCTGGACCCTCGTCAAGATTGTGGTCATCGCCGTGCCCATCATTCTGTGCGTGGCGTACCTGACCTACTGGGAACGCAAGATGATCGGCGCCATGCACGTGCGCATGGGCCCGAACCGCGTCGGCTTCAAGGGGCTGCTGCAGCCGTTCGCCGACGTGTTCAAGCTGCTGACCAAGGAAGTGGTGGTTCCGTCGCAGGCCAACAAGGTGCTGTTCATCGTGGCCCCGGTGGTCACGCTGATGCCGGCCCTGGCGGCCTGGGCGGTGGTGCCGTTCGGTCCCGACGTGGTCCTGGCCAACGTCAACGCCGGCCTGCTGTACATCATGGCCATCACGTCCGTGGGCGTGTATGGCGTGATCGTCGCGGGTTGGGCGTCGAACTCCAAATACGCCTTCCTGGGCGCGCTGCGCGCTTCCGCGCAGATGCTGTCCTACGAACTGGCCATCGGCTTCGTGCTGGTGACGGTGCTGCTGGTGTCCGGCAGCCTGAACATGTCCGAGATCGTGCACGTGCAGAACCGCGGCTGGTTTGCCGACAAGGGCCTGACGTTCCTGTCCTGGAACTGGCTGCCGCTCTTGCCGTTGTTCGTGATCTACGTGATTTCGGCCGTGGCCGAAACCAACCGCCACCCGTTCGACGTGGTCGAAGGCGAATCGGAAATCGTGGCCGGCCACATGGTCGAATACTCGGGCATGGCGTTCGCGCTGTTCTTCCTGGGCGAATACGCCAACATGATCCTGCTGTCCTGCATGGCCTCGATCATGTTCCTGGGCGGCTGGGCTTCCCCGATCGACATCGCGCCGCTGACCTGGATTCCGGGTTGGATCTGGCTGGGTCTCAAGACGTTCGTCGTGGTCTCGTTGTTCGTGTGGTTCCGCGCGTCGTTCCCGCGTTACCGCTATGACCAGATCATGCGCTTGGGTTGGAAAATCTTCATCCCGCTGACCGGCGTTTGGCTGGTCGTGGTGGCGATCTGGATGCAGACGCCCTGGAACATTTGGCGCTAAGCCGCCAGGCAGAGGCAGGATATGGAAGCGATCAAGGATTTCTTCGGCAGTCTGATGCTGACCGAATTGCTCAAGGGCATGCGCCTGACGGGCAAGTATTTCTTCAAGCGCAAGGTCACCTTGCGCTACCCCCAGGAAAAGACGCCTGCGTCGCCGCGTTTCCGCGGCCTGCATGCGCTGCGCCGCTACCCCAACGGGGAAGAGCGCTGCATCGCGTGCAAGCTGTGCGAAGCCGTGTGCCCCGCGCTGGCGATCACCATCGAGTCGGACCAGCGCGATGACGGCACCCGCCGCACCACGCGTTACGACATCGACCTGACCAAGTGCATTTTCTGCGGCTTCTGTGAGGAAAGCTGCCCCGTGGACTCCATCGTGGAAACGCACATCCACGAATACCACGGTGAAAAGCGCGGCGACCTGTATTTCACCAAAGACATGCTGCTCGCCGTGGGCGACCGCTACGAAGCCGACATCGCCCGCCGCCGGGCCGAAGACGCTCCCTATCGTTGAAGCCCAGGACCTGATCCATGACTTTTACCACTGTCCTGTTTTACATACTGGCCGCCGTGCTGGTGATCGCGGCGTTCCGCGTGATCACCGCGCGCAGCCCGGTCACCGCCGTCCTGCACCTGATCCTGGCCTTCGTCAACGCGGCCATGCTGTGGATGCTGCTTGGCGCCGAGTTCCTGGCGCTGCTGCTGGTGCTGGTGTACGTGGGCGCCGTGATGGTGCTTTTCCTCTTCGTCGTGATGATGCTGGACATCCGCATGGATGCCCTGCGCCAGGGCATGAAGACCTACCTGCCGCTGGGCCTGGTCATCGGCCTGGTGATGGTGGTCGAAATGGCCTTCGTGCTGGGTTCGACCTGGTACGGCGCGGGCCCGCAAGCCCCGGTTGCCGGCGACTACAACAACGCCCGCGCGCTGGGCGAGGCCATGTACACCCAGTACATCTACGCCATTGAAGTGGGCGCCGCGCTGCTGCTGGTCGGCATGGTCGCCGCCATCGCGCTGACCC
Source organism: Achromobacter aegrifaciens (assembly GCF_902859735.1). Taxonomy (GTDB): domain Bacteria; phylum Pseudomonadota; class Gammaproteobacteria; order Burkholderiales; family Burkholderiaceae_B; genus Achromobacter; species Achromobacter aegrifaciens. Next base: position 483,720 of record NZ_CADIJY010000003.1, read on the forward strand.
TGCGCCGCCGCCGCGACGTGAAGTACAACGACCCGGTGGCCGCCGTCCGCGTGCGCTCGAAGGACCGTTACCGCATGGTGAGCATGCCCGCCCAGAGCGAGCGTGCCCAGGCGCAGAACGGCACCCCGACCGCCGCCGCGCCCCAAGGAGAACAAAAATGACGCTGACGCTGGCCCACTACCTGATCCTCGGGGCGATCCTGTTCGCCATCGGGATCTTCGGCATCTTCCTGAACCGCCGCAACCTGATCATTCTCCTGATGTCCATCGAGCTCGTGCTCCTGGCCGTCAACATGAACTTCGTGGCGTTCTCCAGCTGGTTCGGCGATACCGCCGGCCAGGTGTTCGTGTTCTTCATCCTGACCGTGGCCGCCGCCGAAGCGGCGATCGGCCTGGCCATCCTGGTGCTGCTGTTCCGCAACCTGAACACGATCAACGTTGACGAACTCGATCGCCTGAAGGGCTGACGGGGTATTGGAAGAAAATGTCTAGCTCACCCAATCTCTACTTGCTCATCGCGCTGGCTCCGCTGGCCGGGGCGATTCTCGCGGGCCTCTTCGGCACCGGGTTCCTGGGCCGTCCCATCGGCCGCCGTGCTTCGCACATGATCACCATCCTGGGCGTGCTCATCTCCACCATCGGTTCGGTGGTGGTGCTGAACGACGTGCTCAACGGCCTGCGCTTCGACGGCGCGGTCTACACCTGGAGCCTGATCGGCCAGACCAAGCTGGAAATCGGCTTCCTGATCGATCCCCTGTCGGCCATGATGATGGTCGTGGTGACTTCCGTGTCGCTGATGGTGCACATCTACACCATCGGCTACATGGCGGATGATCCCGGCTACCAGCGCTTCTTCTCGTACATCTCGCTGTTCACGTTCTCCATGCTCATGCTGGTGATGTCGAACAACATGGTGCAGCTGTTCTTCGGCTGGGAAGCGGTGGGCCTGGTGTCGTACCTGCTGATCGGCTTCTGGTACACCCGTCCCACGGCGATCTTCGCCAACATGAAGGCGTTCCTGATCAACCGCGTCGGCGACTTCGGCTTCGTGCTGGGCATCGGCCTGCTGTTCGCTTACGCCGGCACCATGCATTACGGCGAAGTCTTCGCCCAGGCCGACAAGCTGGCCACGCTGACGCTGCCCGGTTCCGACTGGATGCTGCTGACGGTCGCCTGCATCTGCCTGTTCATCGGCGCCATGGGCAAATCGGCTCAGGTTCCGCTGCACGCCTGGCTGCCTGACTCGATGGAAGGCCCGACCCCGATTTCCGCGCTGATCCACGCCGCCACCATGGTGACGGCCGGCATCTTCATGGTCGCGCGTTTCTCGCCGCTGTTCGAACTGTCCGACGTGGCGCTGTCCTTCATCATCGTGATCGGCGCCATCGGCGCGCTGTTCCTGGGCATCCTGGGCATCATCCAGAACGACATCAAGCGCGTGGTCGCGTATTCCACGCTGTCGCAGCTGGGCTACATGACGGTCGCGCTGGGCGCTTCGGCCTACTCGGTCGCGATCTTCCACCTGATGACGCACGCGTTCTTCAAGGCGCTGCTGTTCCTGGGCGCTGGCTCCGTCATCATCGGCATGCACCATGACCAGGACATCCGCAACATGGGCGGCCTGCGCAAGTACATGCCCATCACCTGGATCACCTTCCTGCTGGGCACGCTGGCCCTGGTCGGCACGCCGTTCTTCTCGGGCTTCTACTCGAAGGAACACATCATCGAGGCCGCCGGCGCCGCAAACGTCTGGGGCGCGAACTTCGCGTACTACTCGACCCTGATCGGCGTGTTCGTGACCTCGCTGTACTCGTTCCGCGTGTACTTCCTGGTCTTCCACGGCAAGGAACGTTTCGACACCAGCGACCACGGCCATGGTCATGGCCACGACGATCACGGCCACGACGACCACGGCCATCATGGCGGCAAGCCGCATGAGTCGCCCTGGGTGGTCACGCTGCCGCTGGTGCTGCTGGCGATCCCGTCGGTCATCATCGGCGCCCTGGTGGTCGATCCAATGCTGTTCGGCAAGTTCTTCGACGGCGTCATCAAGGTCCTGCCGCAGCATCCCGCCATGCACGAGCTGCATGAAGAGTGGCACGGCTGGGTGGCCTTCGGCCTGCACGCCTTCCAGACGGTTCCGTTCTGGCTGGTCGTGGCTGGCGCGGTCATCGCCTGGTACTGCTACCTGATCAATCCCAAGGTTCCGGCCAAGATCCAGTCCAGCCTGTCCGGCATCAACAAGGTGCTCGAGAACAAGTACTACGTGGATTGGGTCAACGAGCAGATCATCGCCCGCGGCTTGCGCTGCCTGGGCCGTGGCCTGTGGCAGACCGGTGACCGCGGCATCATCGACGGCCTGCTGATCAACGGCAGCGCCCGTGTGGTGGGCTGGGTGGCAGCGGTCAGCCGTCACCTGCAGTCCGGCTTCATCTATCACTACGCGTTCGCGATGATCATCGGCATCATGGCGCTGGTGACTTTCTTTGTGCTGATTCCCCAATGATGGCAAGCGAGATGGCATCCAACACTTTCCCCTGGCTCACGCTTGCGATCTTTGTCCCGATCGTATTCGGCCTGCTGGTGCTGGCGGTGGGCCGTGACGACCGTCCCGGCCTGACGCGCGGCTTGTCGCTCGTCGGCTCAATCGCCGGTTTCCTCGTCACGATCCCGCTGTACACCGGTTTCGACTCCACCACGGCCAAGATGCAGTTCGTGGAGAAGACCTCCTGGATCGAGGCCTTCAACGTCAATTACCACCTGGGCATCGACGGCATCTCGATGTGGTTCGTGCTCCTGACCGCCTTCATCACCATCATCGTGGTGCTGGCCGGCTGGGAAGTCATCACCAGCCGCGTGTCCCAGTACATGGCCGCCTTCCTGATCTTGTCGGGTCTGATGGTGGGCGTGTTCTGCGCGCTGGACGGCATGCTGTTCTACGTGTTCTTCGAAGCCACGCTGATCCCGATGTACATCATCATCGGCGTCTGGGGCGGCCCGAACCGCGTGTACGCGGCGTTCAAGTTCTTCCTGTACACGCTGATGGGCTCGCTGCTGACGCTGGTCGCCTTCGTGTACCTGTGGAACGTGTCAGGCGGCTCGTTCGACATCCTGACCTGGCAGCAGACCAAGCTGGGCTACACCCCGCAGATCCTGATCTTCGTGGCCCTGTTGGCGGCCTTTGCCGTCAAGGTGCCGATGTGGCCGGTCCACACGTGGTTGCCCGACGCTCACGTCGAAGCTCCCACCGGCGGCTCCATCGTGCTGGCCGCGATCATGCTGAAGCTGGGCGCCTACGGTTTCCTGCGCTTCTCGCTGCCGATCGCTCCCGACGCCTCGCACAGCCTGGCCGGCCTGATGATCACGCTGTCGCTGGTCGCCGTGATCTACATCGGCCTGGTTGCGATCGTCCAGGACGACATGAAGAAGCTGGTGGCCTATTCGTCCGTCGCCCACATGGGTTTCGTGACGCTGGGTTTCTTCATCTTCAACACGGCCGGCGTCGAAGGCGCCATCGTGCAGATGATCTCGCACGGCTTTGTGTCGGGCGCCATGTTCATGTGTATCGGCGTGCTCTATGACCGCATGCACTCGCGCCGCATCGCCGACTACGGCGGCGTGGTCAACGTCATGCCGCGTTTCGCCACCTTCTTCATCCTGTTCTCGATGGCCAACAGCGGCCTGCCGGCCACCAGCGGTTTCGTTGGCGAGTTCATGGTGATCATGGGCGCGGTCGAGCACAACTTCTGGATCGGCCTGCTGGCGGCGACCGCCCTGATTCTGGGCGCTTCGTATTCGCTGTGGATGGTCAAGCGTGTGGTCCTGGGCGACGTCGCCAACGACCACGTGCGCGAGCTGACCGATATCAACCGCCGCGAGTTTGTGATTCTTGGCGTGATGGCGATCGCCGTGTTGTACATGGGGATCTATCCCAAGCCCTTTACCGACGTGATGCACGTTTCGGTGGAGGCCCTGCTGCAACACGTTGCCGTCTCGAAACTGTAAGACAAGACAATGATGCAATCCCAAATCGATTTCGCCCTGGCGACACCGGAAATCCTCCTGCTGGTTTTCGGCCTGGCTATCCTGCTCGTCGACGCGGTCAGCAATCACCCCGAGCGCAAGCCGACGTTTCTGCTGACCATGCTTGCATTGGGCGTGCTGACCGTCGTGTCGGCCCTGCAATGGAAGAACGGCGTTGTTGGTTCGACCTTCAACGGCCTGTACGTTACCGACGAACTGTCGCATCTGCTCAAGATCGCGTCCTACATCGCCGTGGCCGCGACCCTGGTCTATGGCCGCGTCTACGCGCAATTGCGCGACATGATGCGCGGCGGCGAACTCTACGTCCTGACGCTGTTCGCCCTGCTGGGCCAGATGGTCATGATCTCCTCCGGGAACCTGATCTCCATCTACCTGGGCCTGGAGCTGATGTCGCTGGCGCTGTACGCGCTGATCGCGCTGCGCCGCGACAACGTCGTCGCCACCGAAGCCGCCATGAAGTACTTCGTGCTGGGCGCGCTGGCCTCGGGCTTCCTGCTGTACGGCATGTCCATGATCTACGGCGCCACCGGCCACCTGGATCTGGCCGAAGTGTCCAAGGTCATCGCCGCGGGCAAGGCCGAGAAGCTGGCCCTGGTGTTCGGCATCGTGTTCCTGGTGTCGGGCCTGGCGTTCAAGCTCGGCGCCGTGCCGTTCCACATGTGGGTTCCGGACGTCTACCAAGGTTCGCCCACCGCCGTCACCCTGATCCTGGGCGGCGCGCCCAAGCTGGCTGCATTCGCCATCACGCTGCGCCTGCTGGTCGATGGCCTGCACGGCCTGGCCGCCGACTGGCAGCCGATGCTGATGATCCTGGCGGTGCTGTCGCTGGCCATCGGTAACCTGACGGCCATCGCGCAGACCAACTTCAAGCGCATGCTGGCCTACTCGACCATCTCGCACATGGGCTTCGTGCTGCTGGGTCTGATGTCCGGTTCGGTCGCGGGCAAGCCGGAACTGTCGTCGGCCGCCTACGGCGCCTCGCTGTTCTACATGCTGACCTACGTGCTGACCACGCTGGCGAGCTTCGGCATCGTGCTGCTGCTGTCGCGCCAAGGTTTCGAGTGCGAACACATCGACGACCTGAAGGGCCTGAACCGCCGCAGCCCCTGGCATGCAGCCATCGTGCTGCTGCTGATGTTCTCGCTGGCCGGCATTCCGCCGTTGGTGGGCTTCTACGCCAAGCTGGCCGTGCTGCAGGCGCTGGTCAGCGCCGGCCACGTGACGCTGGCCGTGATCGCGGTGCTGTTCTCGCTGATCGGCGCGTTCTACTACCTGCGCGTGGTCAAGGTCGTTTACTTCGACGAGCCGGCCGCCGATGCCGCGCCGATGGTCGCCACCTGCGGCCAGCGCGGCGTGCTGTCGGTCAACGGCGCACTGATCCTGATCCTGGGCATCCTGCCGGGCGGCCTGATGGCCCTGTGCGTGCAGGCCATCCGCAGCTCGCTCAGCCTGTAAGCGGAAAACGGGGCCATGAACCAGACTCTGGCGGTATGGCTGCTGATCGCGCTGGCCCTGGTCAGCGCGAATCTCCCGTTCCTGACGGAGCGGGTTTTCGCCGTCATGCCCTGGAAGCAGGGCGGAGTGGCGGCAGTCAAGCCGTTCTGGATGCGCCTGATCGAAGTGCTGGTGTTCTATGCCATCGTCGGCGCGCTCGGTTTCGCGTTCGAATCCACGCTGGGCAACCGGTTTTCCCAGACCTGGGAGTTCTACGCGATCACCCTGAGCCTGTATCTGGTGCTGGCTTATCCGGGGTTCGTGTACCGTTATCTGTTCAAACGGCACCCGCGCCTGCGCACCTGAAGGCAGCTTGGTTCGTGCATGAAAAACGCCCCGCGGGGCGTTTTTTTTTGCGCAATGAGGGAATGTCCTCTCTTATGCGCTTTGGCTTCCCAGAGGCCCTTCCGGGCGTCTCCATCGGCATTCCGTAGCGTGAGAGCCTGTGGGGGCGCGAGGCTGAACCCACTAGCCGCACCGCGCGAAAGTTCGGTATTGACCCTATAAGTATTGAGTGTTGTTTTTTTTCATTTTATGTGAGCGTAAAGCTATTTTTCAGGTTCCGTTCAGCCCTCGAGTTCACAATCGCAACCGGTAAAAAAACAAGAATCGTTGCTATTTACATTCGGAGAAGCTGGTTTGAAGCCCCAAGATACGTATTCGCTGAATACGCTCACTACCTCCCTGGCCGCCGCGATAGCGGCCCCCGCGTTGTTCATCAGCCCGTACGCCGCCGCCCAATCCGCGGATTCGGGCGTGACGCAACTTGCGCCCGTGCGCGTGGAGGGTGAGGGGTCGTCGTACCAGACCTCCACGGCGCAGTCGCCGAAGTTCACGGCGCCTCTGCTGGACACCCCGCGCACGGTGCAGGTCGTGCCGAAGCAGGTGATCCAGGACCAGGCCGCGTCCACGCTGCAGGACGTCCTGCGCAACTCGCCCGGCATCACGTTTGGCGCAGGCGAAGGCGGCCGCCCGGGCGGCGACCTGCCCATCATCCGTGGCCAGAACTCCGCCGGCAGCATCTTCCTGGACGGCATCCGCGATTCCAGCACGCAGGTGCGTGACACCTTCAACCTGGAACAGGTCGAAGTCATCAAGGGGCCGGACTCGGTCTACTCCGGCCGCGGCGGCGCGGGCGGCAGCATCAACATGGTCAGCAAGACGCCCAAGGCCACCGACTTCACGGAAGCCACGGCGCAGATCGGCACGGACAACAACTACCGCGCGACGATCGACAGCAACTGGCGCCTGGCCGACAAGGCCGCGTTCCGCTTGAACGTCATGGGCAACAAGGGCGATGCGCCGGGCCGCGACGACGCGGTGGACTTCGAGCGCTGGGGCGTGGCGCCCTCGCTGACCTTGGGCGTGGGCACGCCGACCCGCATCACGCTGAGCTACTACCACTACCAAGACGACAGCATGCCGGATTACTCCATCCCGTATGACCCGAAAACGGGTCAGCCGGTGACGGAGACCATGGGCGTGAGCCGCAAGAGCTTCTATGGCCTGAAGGGCCGCGATTTCATGAAGACCCGCGACGACGTTGCGACGGTGGACTTCCAGCACGACTTCTCCGACAAGCTGCAGCTGCGCAACGTGACACGCTACGGCCGCGGCACGACCGACTTTGCTGCGACCAACCCCGACGACAGCAAGGGCAACATTCCGAATGGCCTGGTGTACCGGGCGCTCAAGTCGGGCTATTACGTCACCAAGAGCTTCGCCAACCAGACCAACCTGACGGGCGAGTTCGATACCGGCAGCCTGAAGCACTCGTTCGACCTGGGCTTCGAGTACAGCAATATCAAGCAAGACAAGGACGGCTACACCGAGTCGGGCGTTCCCGCCGGCACCAGCGGTTGCGTGACTGGCACGGCCAATGGCAAGAACACCTACGCCAACCCGGCGCTGTGCGCTTCGCTGTGGGATCCGGACCCGGGTACTTACTACCCTGGCCATCTGCAGCGCAACAACAATCCCGCGCGCTACAACACGGATACGGTCGCGCTCTACGGCTTCGACACGATCAAGTTCAACGAACAATGGCAGGCCAGCCTGGGCTTGCGCTGGGACAACTACCGCACCAGCGGCAGCAACATCGCCAAGGGCCGGAACGACCCGGCAAGCACCCCGGCGTTCTACAGCACCAGCCGCGAGGACAATCTCTTCAACTACCAGATTGGCTTGGCCTACAAGCCGGCGCCCAACGGCACCATCTACGCGACGTATGGCACTTCGTCCACGCCGTCGGCCATCGCCTCCAGCGCGATCAGCGACGCCGTGTCGGTCTCGAACCAGTCGCTCGAGCCTGAGAAGAGCCGTACGGTGGAACTCGGCACGAAGTGGCAGGTGTTCGATGACCGCCTGACGCTGTCGGCGGCGGCCTTCCAGGACATCCGCAAGAACACCAGCGTGGCCGTTTCGGCCACCGAGACCGCACAGGTCGGCGAAGCCAAGGTGCGCGGCATCGAACTGGGCTTCTCGGGCAGCATCACGCCCAAGTGGAACGTGTTCGGCGGCTACACCTTCATGGACAGCGAAATGACCAAGGGCGCCTACAACAGCGGCGCCGTGGGCCAGGACCTGCCCAATACCCCGCGCAATGCCTTCAGCCTGTGGACCACCTACAAGGTGTTGCCCAAGCTGACGGTCGGCGGCGGCGCCTACTACGTGGACAAGGTGTACGGCAATTCGGACGCGACCAAGAACGCCGACGGCTCGCCCAAGGCGCGCTGGGTGCCTTCCTACTGGCGCTTCGACGCCATGGCCGCGTATGAATTCAACGACCACATGTCGGCGCAGTTGAACGTGCTGAACATTTTCGACGAAACGTACTACACCAAGGCCTATGCGGCGCACTATGCGGCGCTGGGTACTGGCCGGGCTGCGCTGCTTTCGCTGCGCGTGCGGTACTGATACGCCGCTGCAATGAAAAAGCCACCGCGAGGTGGCTTTTTTCATGCTTGGCCGCCGGCTGCGAGCACAGGCGCCGGGCGTGGCGCGATCAGCTCTCGAACCAGTTCAGCACCCCGTCCAGCCCCGACACATTCAGCGCATAACGCGTCTGCTGACGCACCAGCGGCTTGGCGTGGTACGCGACGGGGAAGCCGGCGATGCCCAGCATCTTCAGATCATTGGCGCCGTCGCCCATGGCGATGATCTGCTCCTGGGAGGCGCCGTGCTCGCGGGCGAACTCGCGCAGGTGGGCTTCCTTGGCGTCGGCATCGAGGATGTCGCCCAAGACCTTGCCGGTCAGCACGCCGTTGGCGATTTCCAGGGTGTTGGCGTGCGCGCTGTCGAGGTTCAGGCGCTGGCGCAGGCGTTCGGTGAAGAAAGTGAAGCCGCCAGAGACCAGCAGCACCTTGATGCCGGCCGCCTGGGCCGTGGTGATCAGGCGTTCGGCGCCGGGGTTCAGACGCAGCTTGTCCGCATAGACCTGTTCCAGCGCATCGGCCGGCACGCCTTCGAGCAGGGCGACGCGGCGGCGCAGGCTTTCGGAAAAGTCCTTGATCTCGCCGCGCATCGCGGCCTCGGTGATTTCGGAGACCTTGTCCTTCAAGCCCGCCACGCCGGCGATCTCGTCGATGCACTCGATGTTGATCAGCGTGGAGTCCATGTCCATGGCCAGCACCTTGCACCCGGACAGCTTCAGGCCTGCGGGCAGGAAGGCGGTGTCGACGCCATGGCGTTCTGCCCAGCCCACGACGTCGGCGCGGGTCGAGTCGTCGTGCTGCACGTCGAGCAGGCGGGCGGCAGTGGCGCTGATGCGCGCGACGCCTTGCGCCTGGGCCAGGGCCGCCAACTGTTCAGCATGTTCCACGGTCAGGCCGGGGGATTGGACGACAAGGTGATGGGTAGTCATAGAAATCGGTGTGGTTTGACGGTTACTTCAAGGCGCGCAGCACGGCGCGCACGGCATCGGCGCGGGCAGGAATCTGCGCGGCCTTGATCTCAACCCGCAATTTATCCTGTCCCGCCAGTTTGATGTGGCGCTGGCGTTGCACCAGTTCGATGATCTTGCCGGGATCGACCGAGGTCTTGGGGCCGAACTGCAGCAGCGCCTGGGTTTCGCTGGCGTCGATCTTGACGATGCCCAGGGGCTGGGCGGCCAGGCGCAGGCGGTGCGTGGCGAGCAGCGTCTGCGCGGCCTCGGGCAGCTTGCCGAAACGGTCGATCAGTTCTTCCTGGATGTGGATCAGATCGTCTTCGTCCGCAGCGTGCGCCAGGCGCTTGTAGATGCCCAGGCGGGCATGGACGTCGGCGCAATAGTCGGACGGCAGCAGCGCCGGGGCGTGCAGATTGACTTCGCAGGCCAGGTTGAAGGGCGCGTCCAGGTCGGGCTCTTCACCGGCGCGCAGCGCGCGCACCGCTTCGTTGAGCATCTCGTTGTACATCGAGAAACCGACTTCCTGGATGTTGCCGGACTGCGAATCGCCCAGCACTTCGCCCGTGCCGCGGATCTCCAGATCGTGCATGGCCAGGTAGAAGCCCGAGCCCAGCTCTTCCATGGCCTGGATGGCTTCCAGGCGCTTCTTGGCGTTGTTGGTGATGGCGTCTTCACCGGGCGTCAGCAGGTAGGCGTAGGCCTGGTGATGCGAGCGCCCGACGCGGCCGCGCAGCTGGTGCAACTGGGCCAGCCCGAAGCGGTCGGCCCGGTGGATCACGATGGTGTTGGCGCTGGGCACGTCGATGCCGGTTTCGATGATGGTGGTGCACAACAGCACGTTGTAACGCTGCTGGTAGAAGCCCTTCATCACCTGTTCCAGCTCGCGCTCGGGCATCTGGCCGTGGGCCACGGCGATGCGGGCTTCGGGCACCAGTTCTTCCAGGCGGGCGCGGCGGTTGTGGATGGTCTCGACTTCGTTGTGCAGGAAGTAGCACTGGCCGCCGCGCTTGAGTTCGCGCAAGAGCGCTTCGCGCAGGGTGCTGCCGTCCTCGCGCCGCACGAAGGTCTTGATGGCCAGGCGCTTTTGCGGCGCGGTGGCGATGACGGAGAAGTCGCGTATGCCTTCCAGCGACATGCCCAGCGTGCGCGGAATGGGCGTGGCGGTCAGCGTCAGCACGTCGACCTCGGCGCGCAGCGCCTTCAAAGCTTCCTTCTGGCGCACGCCGAAGCGGTGCTCTTCGTCGATGATGACCAGGCCAAGGCGCTTGAACTTCACGTCCTTGGACAGGATCTTGTGGGTGCCGATGACGATGTCCACGCGGCCGTCGTTGATGCCTTCGATGGCGGCGGAGACTTCCTTGGCCGAACGGAAGCGCGACAGCTCCACGACCTTCACAGGCCAGTCGGCGAAGCGGTCGGAGAAGGTCTGTGCATGCTGTTCGGCCAGCAGCGTGGTGGGGCAGAGCAGGGCGACCTGCTTGCCATTGGCCACGGCCAGGAAGGCGGCGCGCAGCGCGACCTCGGTCTTGCCGAAGCCCACGTCGCCGCAGACCAGACGGTCCATGGGGCGGCCGGAGGTCATGTCAGCGATGACGGCTTCGATGGCGGCGGCCTGGTCGGCCGTTTCCTCGAAGCCGAAGCCCTCGGCGAACGCCTGGTAGTCGTTGAGCGGCAGGTTGAAGGCGTAGCCTTCGCGTGCGGCGCGCTGGGCGTACAGGGCCAGCAGTTCGGCGGCAGTGTCGCGGACCTGCCGGGCGGCCTTGCGGCGCGCCTTGTCCCATTGGCCGGAGCCCAATTGATGCAACGGCGCGGCCTCCGGATCGGCGCCGCTGTAGCGGGCGATCACGTGCAGCTGCGACACCGGCACGTAAAGCGTGCTGCCGTTGGCGTATTCCAGATGGAGGAACTCCATCCCGCCTTCGCCCATGTCCATGTTGACCAGGCCGTGGTAGCGGCCGATGCCATGCTGCGCATGGACCACTGGGTCGCCCGCGCGCAGCTCGGACAGGTCGCGCACCATGGCTTCGACGTTGCTGGCGCGTTCCTGGTCGCGCTTGCCGCGGCGGCCGGTGGTGGCCAGGCCCGGGTACAGGTCGTTTTCGGTGAGGAAGGCCAGATTGGCCTGGGGCAGCCCGAAGCCGGTGGACAGCGGTGCGGCGACGATGCCGAAATGGGCGTCCGAAGCGAGGAAGGCTTCGATGGTGTCGGGCTGCGCGTCAGGCGTGACGCCGAACTCGTTGAGCATCTGCACCAGGGTCTCGCGCCGGCCGGCGGAGTCGGCGCACAGCAGCACGCGCGTCTGGCCGGCCTGCACCAGCGCGCGCAGCTTGGCGATGGGATCTTCAGAACGCCGCGCCACGCTCACGTCGGGCGCCGCCCGGAAGTCCGGATGCGGCTGGCCGGCAGTCAGCGACAGCCGGCGGAAATCCTTCAGCCGTGCGTAGAGCGTCTCGTTGTCCAGGAACAGTTCGGAGGGCGGCAGCACCGGCCGTTCGCGGTCGCTCTTTAGGAAGCCGTAGCGGCTGGAGGTGTCCTGGTTGAAGCGCTGGATGGCGTCGTCGATGTCGCCCACGGTGACGGTGACCGTGCCTTCCGTCAGGTAGTCGAATAGCGTCGCCGTTTCCTCGAAGAAGAGCGGCAGGTAGTACTCGACGCCAGCGAACGGAATGCCGTTGCCGATGTCCTTGTAGGGCAGCGCGCGCGAGGGGTCGCCCTCGAAGACTTCACGGAAGCGCGCCCGGAAGCGGTTGCGCGCGTCTTCGTCCATAGGGAATTCGCGGCCGGGCAGCAGCTGCACTTCACGCACCGGGTACAGGCTGCGTTGCGTGTCCACGTCGAAGCTGCGGATGGTCTCGATCTCGTCGTCGAACAGGTCCAGGCGGTAGGGCACCACCGAGCCCATCGGGAACAGGTCGATCAGGCCGCCGCGCAGGCAGAATTCGCCGGGCGCCGTTACCTGGGTGACGTGGTTGTAGTTGGCCAGGGTCAGCTGGGCGCGCAGCGCGGCTTCGTTGAGCTTGTCCTTCTGCTTGAAGGAAAAGGTGTAGGCCGCCAGGAAAGAGGGCGGCGCCAGCCGGTACAACGCCGTGGTGACCGGCACCGTCAGCACGTCCACCGACTTGGTCATCAGCGAGTGCAGCGTGTGCAGGCGTTCCGAAATCAGGTCCTGGTGCGGCGAGAAGGCGTCGTAGGGCAGCGTTTCCCAGTCGGGCAGCTGGCGCACACGCAGGTCCGGAGCGAACAGCTGGATTTCCTCGGCCAGGCGCTGGGCCTCGACCGGCTCAGCGGTCAGGATGACCAGCGCCGCCGAGGCCTGCCGCGCCAGGTCCGCCAGCAGCCAGGCGTCGCCGGACCCTGGAGGGCGCGGCTGCGCATAGCGCGCGCCGGCCTTCAGCGCGGACAGGGTGGGGGCCGTAGCGGGGACGGGAGGCGCGAAGGTGGCGGGGGCGGAGGGGGCTGGCATCAGGCTGGGAGCAGGCATCAAGCGGAAGATTATAAAATCACCGCACCATGTCTGCCTCCCTCATTGCAATCGTGCCCGCTGCGGGCGTAGGGGCCCGCGCCAGCCGGCCCGGGCATGAAACCGTGCCCAAGCAGTACCGTCCGCTGTCCGGACAGCCCATGCTGCGCCATGCGGTATGCGCGCTGCTGGCCGATGAACGCATCTCGCAGGTGCGGGTGGCCGTGACGCCTGGAGACGGCTGGGTCGATGCCGCGCTGGCCGGCCTGCCGCGCACGGTGTGGCGCGCCTGCGGCGGCGCGACCCGCGCGGATACCGTGGCGGGCGCGCTGGCCGACAGCGGCGTGGCCGACGATACCTGGGTGCTGGTGCATGACGCCGCGCGCCCCGGGCTGCCGGCAACGGCGCTGGGCCGCCTGATCGACGCCTGCCTGGCGGATCCCGTGGGCGGCCTGTTGGCGCTGCCCGTGGCCGACACCGTCAAGGCCGGCCACGAGCGTGTGGAGCGCACGCTGGACCGCAATGGCCTGTGGCTGGCGCAGACCCCGCAGATGTTCCGGGCCGGCGTGCTGCGCGATGCGCTGACGGCGGCCTCGGTGAGCGGCGCGGCCGTCACCGACGAGGCCTCGGCCATCGAGGCGGCTGGCTATGCGCCGCTGCTGGTGCCCGGCGCCATGCGCAATTTCAAGGTGACGTGGCCGGACGATTTTGAACTGATGGAAAAATGGCTATGAGTATTCCTTTTCGCGTCGGCCAGGGTTTCGACGTGCACGCGCTGGTCGAGGGCCGCCCGCTGATCATCGGCGGCGTCACGATTCCCCACACGCATGGCTTGCTGGGGCATTCGGACGCGGACGTGCTGCTGCACGCCATTACCGACGCGCTGCTGGGCGCCGCCGGCCTGGGCGACATCGGCCGCCACTTTCCGGATACCGACCCGGCCTTCAAGGGCGCCGACAGCCGCGTGCTGCTGCGCGAGGCCATGGCGCGCGTGCGCGCCGCGGGCTGGACGCCGGTGAACATCGATGCCACGCTGCACGCGCAGGCGCCCAAGATCGGTCCGCACGCGCCGGCCATGGTGAAGAACATCGCCGCGGATACCGGGCTGGCCGAGACCGAGGTCAACATCAAGGCCAAGACCAACGAAGGCCTGGGGTACCTGGGCCGCAAGGAAGGCATCGCGGCGACGGTGGTGGCGCTATTGGGGCGGATTTCCTAGCCCGCCGCGGGGCCCGCGGGCAAGGGGCTTTCGCATATTCTCCGCAATTCATTTGGTTTTGATACATCTTTAACAAATGAATAAGCGGGTCGGATTGATCTGGCATATTCTGCGCTACTTCATTTCGACTACTGAGACATTCGGATGCATTTACGTGGCATCGCCCTGGCTTCCATCTTCGGCGCGGTAAGCCTGCCCGCGCATGCGCAGTACGAGCAGCAGCTCGGCCCGCTGGCCGGCGCGGTCAAGCAGCAGATGCTTGAGGGCTGGACCGCCGGCGTGCAGGATGGATGGTTCACCCTGCACAACGCGAACAAGGCCGACAGCGAACAGACGCTGTACATGAATGTCGGGCCGGCGCCGGAATCGGGCCGGGTGACCGACGTCAATGTGGTCGTCAAGTCGCCGAATCCGAAAGCGTCCATCGGCGTGGCGCTGAGCAACCGCGCCAACAAGAGCCTGTGCCTGCTCGAACTCACGGCCGACAAGAATACGCTGCTGTTCTGTCTGCAGGGGAAGGATCGCCGCGACATCGCTGCGCTGCCCAACGTAGCGAAGCTGGACGGTACCGACCGCATCAGAGTGGTCGAGCTGCCCGGCGCGGCCCGTTTCATCGTCAACGGCCAGCAGATCGGCGATGTCAGCAATGAGCCCGCCACGGGCGCCGAGCTGGGCATCATGGCCTACGACGTAGGCACCTTCGGCGTTGCCGATTTCAAGATCACGATGACCGGCGGCCAATCCGCCGCGGCGCCGGCGGCCGGCACCTTGCCCGCGCGCGGCGGCAACGCAGGCGGGGGCACGGCGCAAAAGCCCCAGGCGCAGGCTCCGGCCGCTGGACAGGGCGGCGGTGACTACAACCCTGCCTTGCCGGGGGAAGGCCCCTATCCGCGCTTTGGCGGCGACACCATGCGCATTGTGTCGGTGTACATCGGCATCATGCGCAGCATCTTCATGCACGAGTTCGGGCACGCCCTGATCGGCGAGCTGGAGCTGCCCTCGACGGGGGCGGAAGAGGACGCGGTCGACATCTATTCGGCGCTGCAGATCGTCGAGCCGACCATGTATCCGTCGGACAACAAGGAAGTGAACACCATGGCGCAGGACGCGGCAAAGTACGCGGCCTTGCAGTGGTACTACAGCGGCAAGGTGGCCGAGCGCAGGGGGGCCGACGCCTCCTCGGCCTGGCAAGACGAGCACACTGGCGACCTGAAGCGTTTTCGCAACATGCTCTGCATCATGTACGGCGGCAACCCCGCCGTGTTCGAGTCCATTGCCAAACACGTCGGGCTGGAGGACCGGACCCGGGCGCGTTGCGCGGATGAATTCAACAAGCAGAACCGCGCCTGGAACAAGATCCTGGCGCCTCACACGCGCGTGGGCACCTGGACGCCCGAAGGCCAGCAGCCGGCGAATGCGCCCGGCGCGCCGGTGAAGGTGGTGTTCCAGCCGTCCAAGCGCAAGATCGGCAACTTGTTTGCGAACAATCTGTCCGAAGCGATCTCGAACAACATCAAGCTGCTGGGCGAACGCTACGTGCTGCCGCGCCCGGTCAACGTGGTGTTCAAGGACTGCGGCCAGCTCAATGCCTGGTACAGCCCGCGCGAAGGCTCGATCACCATGTGCTATGAGCTGATCGAAAACATCGCGGTGATGATTTCCGACATCGAGATGGGTACCGTGGGCGGCGAGGTCGCTCAGGCAGGGGCGGCTCCGGGCTCGGCTGCGCCGCGGCAGCAGCCGGCGCAGCCGGGGCAGGGCCTGCCTGCCAGCGCCATCGACGAGCTGAAGGACTTTGGCGTGCCGGCCACGACCATGCTGTTCACCGCGCCGTACAAGGGGCCGACGCCCAACAAGATCTACCGGGCCCAGGTGATCACGACCGCCGACCTGGTCGGGATGATCAAGAAAGACAAGAATCTCCTCATCGTCGATACCAGCGGGCTGCGCGACACGGTGCCTATCGGCTATCCGCTGACCGATGCGGGTTCGGACGGCAGCGTTACGGATCACCTGCAGCAAGGCTTCGACGCCTGGCTGTTGAAGAACAACGGTGGCGATCGCAAGGCGCCCGTCGTGGTCCTGGGCGCCGGCATGAACGATCGTTCCGCCTACAACGCGGCGCTGCGCGCCGGCACGCTGGGCTGGACCGTGTACTGGTACCGCGGCGGCGTCGAGGCCTGGGTCGCGAACGGCCTGCCCACCACGTCGAGCATGCCGAAGAAATAAACGGTCGGCGACGTAAATAAAAAGCCCGCCTGCGGTTACGCAGGCGGGCTTTTTTTGCCGGACGGAGGCTTACTTGCCTTGGGCAGCCAGCGCCAGGGCGGCAGCGTTGACCACGGCGGCGATGCGGCCGGCATCGCGCAGCTGCTCGGTCGACAGGCCGTCATTCTTCAGGTTTTCGTAGTGCGAAGCCACGCAGAAGTGGCACTTGCCGATGATGGAGGCCACCAGGGCGAACAGCTCGAAGCGCTTCTTTTCCACGCCGCCGTGGGTGGCGTAGGCGTTCATGCGCAACTGGGCCGGCAGGCTCTTCAATTGGGCGTCGCCAGTCATTTCGACGTACGGATACCAGGTGTTGTTCATGCCCATGAGGGCCGAGGCCGTCAGCGCGGCGTTGGCGTCGCCTTCGGACAGGCCGCTCTTGAAGGCTTCGACCAGCACCGGGCTGCGCGCGGCGTAGGCGGCGGACAGCGCGGCGCCGACGGCATCTTCAGGAGCCAGCGTCGAGCGGGCGATCACGGCGTCCAGATTCAGGCGGATATCCTTGGCCCAATCCGGCAGTTGTTCCTTAATGGTCGTAAGAAATTCCATAGCTTTTACCTATAATCTAGAGCAGTTAAAGCCCAGCGCAGGACCCGCAATCGGGTCCCGGGCCGGGCTGGAAATTACAGCGTGGCGCCGCCAACCGTACGGTTGCACGGGCACAGCTCGTCGGTTTGCAGACCGTCGAGCAGACGCAGAACTTCTTCCGGGTTACGGCCGACGTTCAGGTTGTTCACCGAAACGTGCTGGATCGTGTTGTCCGGATCAACGATGAAGGTGGCGCGCAGGGCAACGCCAGCGCCCTTTTCACGCACGCCCAGCTGGTCGATCAGAGCGCCGGTGGTGTCGCCGAACTGGTAGTGACCCAGCTTGTTGAGGTCCGGGTGCTCACGGCGCCATGCCAGCTTGACGAATTCGTTGTCGCTCGAGCCGCCCAGCAGGACGGCGTCGCGGTCTTCGAAATCCTTGGCCAGCTTGTTGAAGCCGACGATTTCGGTCGGGCAAACAAACGTGAAGTCTTTCGGGTAGAAGTAGATGACCTTCCACTTGCCGGGGAACGAGCTTTCGGTGATGTCTTCAAACGCCGACACGCCGTTTTCTTCGTGCTGGTTGAAGCCGGGCTTGACGCCGGTGACCTTGAAGGGTTCGAGTTTGTCGCCAACAGTTTTCATGTTTACTCCCAGTTGTTGGTGGAATTAAGGCTGCGCCTCAAACCTTAATTCTACGCTATGGATTCTCGTTGTCTAATTGATAATTCCTAAACTTTGCTTTGGGCAACTCTATCCTTGCGGTCAGGCCGCCGCCCTCGCGCGGCAGCATGCGCAACGAGCCGCCGACATGCTTGAGCAGGCGTTCGACGATGGCCAGGCCCAGCCCCGCGCCGCTGACGCCAGTGCGCGCGGCTTCGCCGCGCGAGAACGGCCGCAACAGGCGGTCGACGTCTTCCGGCGCGATGCCGGGACCGCGGTCGGACACCTCGATCACGATCATGGAGCCTTCAGCTTGCAGTGTCATGACGAGATGCGCCATGCCATCGGCCGAACGGCCGTAGCGGCGGGCGTTCTCGATCAGGTTGCTGACGATGCGCTTGAGGTCGAGCGCCGTGATGCGGGCGCGCAGGCCAGGCTCCAGCGTGGCGTCCAGCTCCCCGCCCAGGGATGCGGTATGGCTGCGTTCGCGTTCGTAGAGCTCGGCCAGCACCGCGGAGATGTCCGTGGCCAGCTGCGGCAACGTGCCGGCGGGACGCGCGTACTCCATCAACTGGCCGATACTGTGGTCGATCTGGCCCAGGTCTTCGTCGATGGCCTGGCGGGCGTCCTCGGATACGCCGCTCAACTCGATCTCCAGCCGCATGCGCGCAAGCGGCGTGCGCAGGTCGTGCGAGATACCCGCCAGCATCAGCTCGCGGTCGGCCTCCGCCTGTCTGAGGTCCTTGGCCATGCGGTTGAACGAGGCGTTCAGGTCGCGGATTTCCAGTGGTCCCTGCTCGGGCAGGGCGGCGGGGGTTTCGCCCCGCGACAGCACCTGGGCGGCCCGGGCCAGCCGCGACAGCGGCCGGTTGACGAAGCCCACGCTGACTGCGGCGCCTACCAACGACAGCAATAGCGCCGTGGCGCCCCAGCCCAGCCATTCGATCCCGCCCGTCAGGCCGATCTGCTCGCGCTCGAACACCAGCCAATACAGGTCTTTTTCTATCTGGAAGCTGACCCAGAAGCCGGGTACCTGGTTGACGCCCCAGGCAATCTGCGTTTCCGGGCCGAAGCGCGTGCGGATGTGCTGGGCAACGCGTTGCCAGTAATCGTCGTCCGGGAGGGCTTCGGCGAAGTCGGTGACTTCGCGCGGATAGACCTGGATGCCTTCGTTGGTGGCCAGATCCAGCAGCAGCTTGCTGCGCTCGTCGTTATGCGAGTAGATCAGCGCGGTGCGCGTGATATTGACGGCCGTGATCACCCGCTGCGCCATTTGATTGGCGCGCGGTCCCAGCTCCATGCTGAAGAATACTTGTAGCCACGCGCCCAGGCTGACGAGCATCAGCGCGGCGAGCAACAGGAACGTGCGGCCGAACAAGCCGAGCCGCAAACGTGATGTCAGGTTCCTGAAGGTTCTGCGCAAGCGGGGCACGAGGCTGCGCTCCTGCCCGGGGCGGGCGAGTCGGTCAGCTACCACCGTCCGGCACAAACACGTATCCGAGACCCCAGACGGTCTGGATGAATACGGGCTTGGACGGATTCGGTTCGATCAGCTTGCGCAGGCGCGAGATCTGCACGTCCAGGCTGCGATCGAAGGCTTCGTATTCGCGGCCGCGCGCCAGTTCCATGAGCTTGTCGCGCGACAGCGGGATCTTGGGGTGGCGTGCGAACACCTTCAGCACCGAGAATTCGCCGGTGGTGATGGGCACCTGTTCGCCGTTGCGCGTGAGCGTGCGGGTGGACAGGTTCAGCGTGTAGGGGCCGAAGGCGATGGACTCGTTTTCCTGGCTGGGGGCGCCGGGATGTTCCTCGGTGCCGCGGCGGCGCAGGATCGCGTTGATACGCGCCAGCAGTTCCCGGGGGTTGAACGGCTTGGACAGGTAGTCGTCCGCGCCCATTTCCAGGCCGACGATGCGGTCGATTTCTTCCGCCTTGGCCGTCAGCATGATGATGGGGGTATTGTCGTGACCACCGCGCAGCCGGCGACAGATGGACAGGCCATCTTCTCCAGGCAGCATCAGATCCAGCACGAGCAGGTCGAAATGCTCGCGTTGCCAGAGTTTGCCCATCTCTTTGGCGTCTTCGGCAACGAAAACGTTGAATCCCTGCTCGGATAAGTACCGACGCAGCAAATCGCGCAAGCGCGGATCATCGTCGACGACGAGGATTTTTCGGGTGGGGGTGGTGTTTTGCGTATTCATGGCCGGAAATGTAACAGTGGCAAGAACCAGCGGCTAGTGGGCGTTCACAAGATATTACACATTGCGAACCATGGTTGAAATCCCCCTCGCATCCCCCTGATAACCGGGGGCGGAGTCGCGGTATTTCGTACAATCTGCATCTATGGAACTAAACCTGCTGGCTTTGGAAACTTCTTCGTCCCGTTGCGGCGTGGCCCTGTTGCGGGCGGCCGATGGCCGCCTGGAGGTCAGCGTCAGGGAACACGAGGGTTCCCAGGAGCACGCGGAACGGCTCTTGCCCATGGCCAACGAACTGCTGGCGGCGTTCGGACTGGCGCCAGCCGCCTTGCACGCCGTGGCTTTCGGCCAGGGGCCGGGCGGATTTACCGGCCTGCGGGTGGCCTGCGGAGTGGCGCAAGGCATGGGCCTCGGCCTGGGCATCCCCGTACTTCCCATTGTCTCTCATCAGGCGGTCGCCGCACAGGTGGAGGCCACGCCGGCGGACGCGATCGTGGTGGCGCTGGACGCCCGCATGAATGAGGTCTATCTGGCCGTCTACCGCCAGACGGACGTTTCAGATGGCGAAATCTCTTGGGAAGTCCTGCAGGCGCCGTTGCTGATCGCGGCGGCTGAAGTGGTGCCATGGACCGCCCATCACCTGCCGGCATGGTCGGCGCGCGCGGGCCGGCCGCTGGAACCTGTATTGGCCGGCGATGCCTGGGACGCCTACGCGTCCGAAATGGAATATCCCGGCGCCTGGCGCCGCGCCGACGCCAGGCGTCCGGAAGCGGCCAGCGTTGCCCGTTTGGGCCGGCAGGGCTGGCTGCGGGGCGAAGCCGTGGCGCCCGAGTTGGCCGCGCCGCTGTACGTGCGCGACAAGGTGGCGTTCACCACTGCCGAGCGCATGCGGGGCGAGGGCGGCAATCCGAAAGCCCAGCCTTCGCTGGTTCCCGCGGTGCCTCAACCGATGACCGACGCCGACCTGGACGAGGTCGTGGCGTTGGAAGCGCACGTGCAGGCCTTCCCCTGGACCCGTGGCAATTTCGCGGACGCCCTGGCGGCAGGCTACGGCGCCTGGGCGCTGAGGCGCGAGGGCAAGCTGGCGGGGTTCTGCGTGCTCATGTTCGCGCCCGACGTGGCGCACCTGCTGGTGATCGCGGTCGCCAAGCCGCTGCACCGCCAGGGCCTGGGCGGCGTGCTGCTGGACTGGTGCGAGCAGCAGGCGCGTGAGCGCGGCATGGAGGGCGTGCTGCTGGAAGTGCGCCCGTCCAACGAGTCGGCCGTCAGCTTCTACAAACGGCACGGATATCTGCAGATCGGCGTGCGCCGGGGCTATTACCCGGCCGAGAAAGGCGGCAGGGAAGATGCCCTGGTCATGCAGAAGCGCTTTGCGGCGGATGGAGCGGCGGCATGAGCCAGCCCAACATAGCGCCGCCGCCGGCCGCGCCCCGGGTCAATCCGCTGCAGCGCATCTGGCTGCGCGAGATCGGCATGGAGCGGCTGTGGCTGCGTCCAGCCCCTGCGCCCGGCAAACCGGCGGCCGAGGCGCAAGCCCTTGTTTCCAAGCCGGTTTTGCCGGCTGCGGCCCAGGATCCCGTCGCCGAGGCGCCGCTTGCGCCGCAGCCTGTCGCTCCGGTCGCGGCGGTCCCGGCGGTCCCGGCGCGCGAGGCATCACCCGCCGCCGCGGCGGCTCCTGCGGAACCCGCTCCCGGCCGCCCCGGCATACCGACGTCGATCCTGAACCGCAAAGGCCCGCCGCCGCCGCCGGCTCCCAAGGCCGAGGCCGAGGCGGCGCCTCCGCCGCCCGTGCCTGTGGCAGAAGCGATCCGGAATTCCACTCTGGAAGAAATGCACGACCAGGTCGTGGCCTGTTCCGCCTGCGGCCTGTGCAAGGGCCGCCGCAACGCGGTGTTCGGCCACGGCGGCCAACCTACGCGCTGGCTGGTGGTGGGCGAGGCGCCTGGCGAGCAAGAGGACCGGCAGGGGCAGCCCTTCGTGGGCCGCTCGGGCCAGTTGCTGGACGCCATGCTGTCGTCGGTGTCCATGAGCCGCGAGCGCGATGTGTTCATCACCAACGTCATCAAGTGCCGGCCGCCCGGCAATCGCAATCCCAAGCCTGAGGAAATCGCGGCTTGCAGTCCGTACCTGATGCGCCAGATTGCGCTGCTCAAGCCGGAGCGGATCCTGGTGCTGGGTCGTTTCGCGGCCCAGACGCTGCTGGGCACGGACGCCACGATCGGCAGCCTGCGCGGCCGCGTTCACCAGTTGAAGACGGATGAAGGGCGGGAGATTCCGGTAATCGTCAGCTACCACCCCGCCTATCTGTTGCGCAGTCCCAGCGAGAAGGCGCGCGCCTGGCAGGACCTGCGCCTGGCCGTGGCGCAATTGGCCTGAGCCTGGCTCCGCTATCTTTGGGCAAACAAAAACCGGGCGTCAGCCCGGTTTTTTCATTGCAGCGGAATCGCGCGCCTAGTGCGTGGAGTCCAGCGCGCGCCCATGGCCTTCCTGGCCGATCTGGTCGTGCAGTTCCGGGTTGGCCTGCAGGTTGCGCTTGCTCCAGCGCATGAAGACCACCATCAGCACGGCGACAACGGTGCCGAAGATCACGATGATGATGTTGATGGGCAGCTGCAGCCACAGCAGCAGCGTGTACATGGCGACCATCAGCAGGATGTTGAGCTGTTCGTTGAAGTTCTGCACGGCGATGGAGTGGCCGGCCGACAGCAGCACGTGGCCGCGGTGCTGCAGCAGCGCGTTCATCGGCACCACGAAGAAACCGGCCAGGCCGCCCGTGATCAGCAGCAGCAGGTAGACGCTCCAGGGCGAGTAGACCAGCGGCATCAGCAGCACGACTAGGCCCATGGCGGCGCCGACCGGCAACACGGCCAGCGCGCGGCGCAGCGGAATGCGGCCGGCCAGGATGGAGCCGACGACGGTGCCCAGCGCGGCCACGCCCATCAGCATCGAGGCCTTGTCCAGCTGGTATCCGAGATGGCTGCGGCCCCATTCGATGACGATCAACTGCAGCGTGGCGCCCGCGCCCCAGAACAGGGTGGTGACGGCCAGCGAGATCTGGCCCAGCTTGTCTTTCCAGAGCACACAGACATAGCCCCAGAAGGTGCGGATGAGCCGTACCGGGTTCTTTTGTTGCGGCGGGTAGCGCACGTGGGTGTGCGGAATCAGCAGGTTGCACAGCGCCGCCAGCAGGTACACGAAGGCGATGACCAGGATCGCGGCTTCGGCCGGGGTGTGGACCAGCTTGCCGATGAAGGAATGGCTGAGCAGGGCGGTGGAAACCGAGGACGAGATCAGCAGGCCGCCCAGCACCGTACCCAGGATGATGGAAAAGACCGTCAGGCCCTCGATCCAGCTGTTGCCCTTGACCAGCATGGCCGGGGGCAGCATTTCCGTGACGATGCCGTACTTGGCGGGAGAGTAGGCCGCGGCGCCGATGCCGACGATGCCGTAGGCCGCGCAGACCAGGTAGGTCTGGTATTCGGGGGCGACGCCGATGCTGGCATACGAGAACATCAGCATGCAGCCGGTCACTTTCAGGGCATTGGTGGAGAACATCACGCGGCCCTTGGGGAAGGAGTCCGCCAGTGCCCCGACAAAGGCGGCCAGCACGACATAAGCCAGCGCAAACGACCACTTCATCATGGGCGCCATCCAGTCCGGCCCATGCAGTTCCTGTATCAAGGCGATGGCTGCGATGAACAGCGCGTTGTCCGCCAATGACGAGAAGGCCTGCGCGGCCATGACCAGATAGAAACCACGTTTCAAGAATGTCCCCGTTCTCAGGCCTGGCCCCGGCCAGTCCGCGTGAAAATTTATGTGTCGTGCAAAAAAGTGTCAGGGAGTATAGCCGGACCCCAGACGGCGGCCATTGAGCGTTTGCCCGCGGATTGACCGCCGGCAAGCCTCAGGGACAACACGCCTTGACCCTTGCTGACGTTTGGGGACAGACTGCCTGCGGTATCATACGACCCATATGTGCGCCGGCCCTCCAGGGGCCGGTTTGCAATCTGTGCGGCAGGTCCGTTAACGCCTTTCGTTCAACCCACCCCGTCGTCATCGTACTGTGCGTCTTACTCAGCTAAAACTCGCCGGCTTCAAGTCCTTCGTCGATCCCACCGTGATTCCCGTGCCCAGCCAACTGGTGGGCGTGGTGGGTCCCAATGGCTGCGGAAAATCGAACATCATTGACGCCGTGCGCTGGGTGCTGGGCGAGGCCAAGGCCTCGGAACTGCGCGGCGAGTCCATGCAGGACGTCATTTTCAACGGCTCCGGCAACCGCAAGCCCGCGGCGCGGGCCTCGGTGGAAATGGTGTTCGACAACAGCGAGGGGCGCGCCGCCGGCCAGTGGAGCACCTACGCGGAAATCGCCGTGCGCCGGGTGCTGACCCGCGATGGCACCAGCAGCTACTTCGTCAACAACCAGCAGGTCCGCCGCCGCGACATCCACGACATCTTCCTGGGCACCGGCCTGGGTGCTCGCGGCTACGCCATCATTGGCCAGGGCATGATCAACCGCCTGATCGAGGCGCGCCCCGAAGAACTGCGGGTGTTCCTGGAAGAGGCGGCAGGGGTGTCGCGCTACAAGGAACGGCGTCGCGAGACCGAGAATCGCCTGTCCGACACGCGCGAAAACCTGACCCGCGTCGAAGACATCCTGCGCGAACTCAACAATCAGCTGGAAAAGCTGGAAGCGCAGGCCGAAGTGGCCACGCGCTACCGCGAACTCCAGGCTGACGGCGAAAAGAAGCAGCATGCGCTGTGGTTCCTGAAGGAAACCGGCGCGCGCGAAGAGCGCGCCAAGAAAGCCCAGGAGATGGCCCAGGCCCAGAATGAACTGGAAGCCGCCATCGCCGGCCTGCGGGCGGGCGAAGCTGCGCTGGAATCCCGCCGCCAGGCCCACTACGCCGCCAGCGACGCCGTGCACACCGCCCAGGGCGGGCTGTACGAAGCCAATGCGCAGGTCAGCCGCCTGGAAGCCGAAATCCGTCACGTGGTGGATTCCCGCAACCGCCTGCAGGCGCGTCGCGATCAGCTGCAGCAGCAGATCGGCGAGTGGACCGCCCAGCGCGAGCATTGCACCGAACAGATCGCCCAGGCCGAGGAAGACCTGGCCGCCGGCGCCGCCCGCACCGAAGAGGCGCGCGCCAAGGCCGAGGACGCCCAGGCCGCGCTGCCGGCCGTGGAGCAGCGCGTGCGCGAAGCCGCCTCGGGGCGCGACGAGATGCGCGCCGCGCTGGCCCGCGTCGAGCAGAATCTTGCCCTGGTGGCCCAGTCGCAGCGCGACGCGGACCGCCAGATGCAGGCCCTGGACCAGCGCCGCGAGCGCCTGCAACAGGAACTGCGCGAACTGCACAGTCCCGATCCGGTGCGCCTGGAGCAACTGGCTGGCGACCGAGCCGCCGGCGAAGACCAGCTCGAGGAGGCCCAGGAAGAGCTGGCCACCCTGGAAGGCCGCGTGCCCGAAGCGGACGCCGAGCGCAGCCGCGCCCAGGCCGCCGCCCAGACCGACGTGCAGAACCTGGCGCGCCTGGAAGCCCGCCTGTCGGCCCTCGTGAAGCTGCAGGAAGACGTGCAGAAGCAGGGGGCGCTGGAACCCTGGCTGGCCAAGCATGAACTGGCCGGGTTGTCGCGCCTGTGGCAGAAGCTGCACATCGAACCCGGCTGGGAAACCGCCCTGGAAGCCGCCCTGCGCGAGCGCATGGCTTCCATGGAAGTACGCAACCTGGATTGGGCCCGCGCCTTCGCCGAAGATGCGCCGCCGGCCCGGCTGGCTTTCTACCAGTTGCCCGCCGCGGCGCCGACGCCCGCCGCGCCCGCCGGCCTGACGTCGCTGGCCAGCCTGCTGCGCATAACCGATCCCGACCTGCGCACGCTGCTGAATGAGTGGCTGGGCGGCATCTACACGGCTACCGACGTGACCCAGGCGCTGGCCATGCGCGCCAGCCTGCCCGCGGGCGGCGCCTGCGTGGTCAAGGCCGGCCATCTGGTCGACGCCCACAGCGTGCGTTTCTACGCGCCGGATTCCGAGCAGGCCGGCCTGTTGGCGCGCCAGCAGGAAATCGAGAACCTGCAACGCGAGATCAAGGCCCAGCAACTGATCGCCGACCAGGCGCGCGCCGCGGTCGCCCGCGCCGAAGCCGCCTGGCAGCAAGTGTCCCAGGCCATCGCCCCGGCGCGCCAGCGGGTGGCCGAGGTCACGCGCCGGGTGCACGACATCCAACTGGAACACTCGCGCCTGCAGCAGCAGGCCGAACAGTCCGGCGAGCGCGCCTCGCGTCTGCGCCAGGACCTGGAAGAGATCAAGGTCCAGGAAGAAGACTTGCGCGCCACCCGCGAAGAGGCGGAAGCCCGCTTCGAGGCGCTGGACGAAGAGCTGGCCGAACACCAATCCCGTTTCGCCGACGCCGAGATCGACGGTGAAACCCTGGCGGCGCAGGCCGAAGCAGCCCGCGCCGGCCTGCGCGAACTGGAACGCGCCGCCCAGGAAGCCGAATTCGCCGAGCGCGGCATCCAGGTGCGTATCACCGATCTGCAGCGCAACCAGCAATTGGCGGCCGACCAAAGCCAGCGCGGCAGCGTCGAGCTGGAACAGCTGCTGGTGGACCTGGCCGAGCTGGACGCCTCGGCGTCCCAGGCTGGCTTGCAGGACGCCCTGGAAGCGCGCGCCGAGCGCGAGGAAGCGCTGTCGCGCGCCCGCCAGGAACTGGAAAATCTGGCGGCCCTGCTGCGCGGCGCGGACGAAGACCGCCTGCAGCAGGAGCAGACGCTGGAGCCGCGGCGCGCTCGCATCATGGAACTGCAGCTGCAGGAACAGGCCGCGCGCCTGGCTGAAGAGCAGTTCACCGAACAGCTGAACGCGCGCGAGGTCGACCGCGAGGCGCTGGCCCAGGATCTGGCCAATCAGCCCGACGAATGGCGCCGCGCCAGCTGGCTGCAGTCCGAAGTCAGCCGTATTTCACGCCAGATCGAAGCCCTGGGCTCGGTCAACCTGGCGGCGCTGGACGAATTGAATACCTCGCGCGAGCGCAAGGGCTTCCTCGATTCGCAGCATCAGGACCTGATGACCGCCATCGAGACCCTCGAGGACGCCATCCGCAAGATCGACCGCGAAACCCGCGAGCTGCTGCAAGAGACCTTCAACGTCGTCAACGGCCACTTCGGCGAGCTGTTCCCCAAGCTGTTCGGCGGCGGCGAGGCCAAGCTGACCATGACGGGCGAGGAAATCCTCGATGCCGGCGTGCAGGTCATGGCTCAGCCTCCAGGCAAGCGCAACAGCACCATCCACCTGCTGTCCGGCGGCGAAAAGGCCCTGACCGCGACCGCCCTGGTGTTCGCGCTGTTCAAGCTCAACCCCGCGCCGTTCTGCCTGCTGGACGAGGTGGACGCGCCGCTGGACGACGCCAACACCGAACGCTATGCGAACCTGGTCGCCAACATGAGCGAGCAGACCCAGTTCCTGTTCATCTCGCACAACAAGATCGCGATGCAGATGGCCAAGCAACTGATCGGTGTAACCATGCAAGAGCAAGGGGTTTCGCGTATCGTTGCGGTAGACATAGACTCGGCCGTCCAGATGATGGCCTCCGAAGCGGCATAAACCCAATATTCAGAAGGGCGTCGGGGTTTCGGCGCGGGATTGATACATGAGTGATTTGCAGATCGGGCTGATAGCCCTGGGCGTATTGCTGATACTGCTGGTGCTGGGATTCAACTGGTGGCAGGACCGGCGCGTCCGGCGCAAGATGCAGACCCATTTCCCCTCCACCGAGCAGGATCCGCTGTTGGGGGCGGGCGCGGCAGCCGGCGCGTCTGCAACCGCGGGCGCAGCGGCGGCGCGCCGTGAGCCTGGCATGGGCGGCGAGAGCGCCCGTGCCCAGCCCGGTCAGCCGGCCCCGGTCGATGCCGGCAGCGATGCCGACGATACCGAAGAACCCGATCCCGCTTGCGAGGTGGTCATCGAGATCAACTTCGCCGACGCCGTGCGCGGCGCCGATTTGCTGCCCTACATGCAAAGCCTGCGCCACGTGGGCCGCAAGCCCATGCGCGTGTTCGCCGAAACCGATCAGCGCCGCCACCGCGCGCGCGTCCACGCCGGCGAATCCTACGCCTCCATGCAGCTGGCCGTGCTGCTGGCCAATCGCAGCGGCCCGCTGACCGCCATCGAATGGTCGCAGGCCTGGGCTCGCGCCCAGGACATGGCCGAGCGTTTCGACGCCACCATCGAAGGTCCGGACCAGCAGGCCGTACTGGAGCAGGGCGCCCGATTGGACGACACCTGCGCCGCCCTGGATACCCAGGTCGGCCTGACCCTGCTGCTGGGCGCCGCCCAGCCCGCCGCCGAGGTCCTGTCCGTGGCGCGCGACATGGGCTTCGTTGCCGACGGCAGCCGCCTGGCCTGGCTGGCGGAAAACGGCGTAGCCCGTTTCACGCTGGCGCGCGGCGACGGTGCGGCATTCGATGCCGGCATGGGCGGCATCGAACGTCTGTACCTGCTACTGGACGTGCCTTGCAGCCCGGCGGACGAGCGCGCTTTCGGCCGCATGGTCGATGTGGGCCGCGACCTGGCCGCTCGCCTGCGCGCGGACCTGGTGGACGACCAGGGCAAGCCGCTGGCCGATGGTTCGGAAACGGTCATCGACGAGCGTCTACAGGTGCTGTTCGGCCAGCTCGAACAAGCGGGCCTGCCCGCTGGCAGCGAGCGCGCCCTAAGGGTGTTTGCATAAATGAGCGGCGCGACTGGCGGTGAAAACGCGGCGCAGGCCGCGGCGCGCTTGCGCGCCGAAATCGAACAGCACAACGTCCGCTACTACGTCTACGACGATCCGTCGATCTCGGACGCCGAGTACGACCGGCTGATGCGCGAACTGCAGGCGCTGGAGGCCGAGCATCCGGAGCTGGTGACGCCTGAGTCGCCGACGCAACGCGTGGGCGCGGCGCCTGTTTCGGCCTTTGGCAGCGTGCGCCATGTCGTGCCGATGCTGTCGCTGGGCAACGCCTTCGACGAAGAAGACGTGACCGCCTTCGACCGCCGCGTCACCGACACGCTGCGCGGCGCGGGCCTGCTGGGGCCGGCGCAGCAAGCCGATTACTTCTGCGAGCTCAAGCTGGACGGGCTGGCGATCAGCCTGCGCTACGAGGACGGCCGCCTGGTGCAGGCCGCGACCCGCGGCGACGGCCAGACAGGCGAAGACGTCACCTCCAATATCCGCACGATCAAGGCGATTCCGCTGCAGCTCAAAGGGGCGTACCCCAAGGTGCTGGAAGTCCGCGGCGAAGTCCTGATGAACCGCGCCGACTTCGAAAAACTGAACCAGGCCCAGGCCAAGCGCGACGAAAAAGTCTTCGTCAATCCGCGCAACGCCGCCGCGGGCAGCCTGCGTCAGCTGGATCCGCGCATCACCGCCAAGCGGCCGCTGCGCTTCTTTGCCTATGGCTGGGGCGAGGTCCAGGGCTTGGCGGGCTCCCAGGGAGGGCTGTTCGCCGAAGCCTCGGCGGGGGCGGCCGAAGCCTCGCAATTACCCGAGAAATCCCATGGCGCCATGCTGGACTGGCTGGCCTCGCTGGGCCTGCCGGTCAACGTCAAGCACAATCACCGCGCCAGCGGCGCCGAGGGCCTGATGGCCTTCTACGCCAAGGTTGGCAAACTGCGGCCTGAGCTGCCCTACGACATCGATGGCGTGGTCTACAAGGTGGATTCGCTGCCGGCGCAGAAGGTGCTGGGTTTCGTCGCGCGCGCGCCGCGCTTTGCGCTGGCGCACAAGTTCGCCGCCGAGGAAGCCACCACCACCTTGGTCGATATCGAAGTGCAGGTGGGCCGCACCGGCGCCATCACGCCGGTCGCGCGCCTGAAGCCCGTGTTCGTGGGCGGCGTCACCGTCACCAACGCCACGCTGCACAACGAAGACGAGATCCGCCGCAAGGACGTGCGCATCGGCGACACCGTCATCGTGCGCCGCGCGGGCGACGTGATCCCCGAAGTGCTGGGCCCGGTGCTGGATAAGCGCCCGGATGACGCCCGTGAATTCGTCATGCCCACGGCCTGTCCGGTCTGCGGCTCGGCCATCGAACGCCTGGAAGACGAGACCATCGCGCGCTGCACCGGCGGCCTGTTCTGCGGCGCGCAGCGCAAGCAGACGCTGTGGCACGCCGCCAGCCGCAAGGCGTTGGACATTGAAGGCCTGGGTGAAAAACTGGTGGATCAACTGGTCGACAGCGGCCGGGTCAAGACCCTGGCCGACCTGTACAGCCTGCGTCCGCTCGAATTGGTGGGCCTGGACCGCATGGGCCAGAAGTCCGCCGACAACCTGGTGGCCGCCATCGACAAGGCGCGCGCCCCCGGCTTGAACCGCCTGCTGTACGCGCTGGGCATCCGCCATGTGGGCGAGACCACGGCGCGCGACGTGGCGCGCCATTTCGGCAGCATCGACGCCATCATGGACGCCGATGAAGACGCCTTGTCCTCCGTGCCCGATGTGGGGCCGGTGGTGGCGGCATCGATCCGCCGTTTCTTCGCCGAGCAACACAATCGCGACGTGATCGAACAGCTGAAGTCGCAGGGCGTGAATCCCGTGGCCGAGGCTGCGCCGCAGGCTACGACGCTGGCCGGCAAGACCTTCGTGCTGACAGGCACGCTGCCCAATTGGACGCGCGAAGAAGCCTCGATGCGCATCCAGGCGGCGGGCGGCAAGGTCAGCGGTTCGGTGTCCAAGAAGACGGCCTATCTGGTGGCCGGCGAGGATTCCGGCAGCAAGCTCGCCAAGGCCCAGGAACTGGGCGTGGCGGTGCTGGACGAGGACGGCCTGAAAGCCTTGCTGGGCGAACAGGGCGGCTGAGGCCGCCCGCCCAGGCACAGAATCAGATGGTGCTGCGCGGCATCATGTCGCGGATGGCGGCGGCGGCGCGCTGTAAGGCCGGCAGATGCTGTTGCTTCAATTCGTCGGGCTGGCGGGAGCCCAGCACCATGCTGACGCTCAGGCCCGCCACCGCGCGGCCTTCGTGGTTGTACAGCGGCACGGCCACGCCCGCGAAACCATCCACCAATTCGCTGACCGAAATGCAGTAGCCGTCCTGGCGCACCTGCCGGATCAGCTTGCGCAGGGCGCTGCGCGACACGGTCGTGTAGGGCGTCAGGCGCTTCAGGTCCGCGCTTTCCAGATATGCGTCGAGCGCCTCGTCGTCCAGCGTCGATAGCAGCGTGCGGCCCAGGGAGTGGGCGTAGGCGGGCAGGCGGCTGCCCACCGACAGGTCCAGCTTGAGCAGCTTGGGGCCTTCTTCGCGCGCCAGGAACACGACATGTTGCCGGTCCAGCACGCCCAGCGAGCAGGTTTCCCCTACGGTCTGCGCGACTTCGCGCATGGTCGCGCGAGTCAGTTTGGGCAGGCTTAGCGAAGCGAAATACGCATAACCCAGGTCCATGACCTTGGGCGTGGGCGAGAAATTCCTGCCGTCCTGCCGCACATAGCCCAGTTTTTCCAGCGTCAGCAGAATGCGCCGCGACGCCGCGCGCGTCACGTCCAGTTGTTCCGCGGCCTCCTGCACGGTCACGCTGGCCACGCCCGTGGCGTAGATCTGCAGCAATTGCAGGCCGTTGGCCAGGCTGTCGAGAAACTCCTCTTTCCTTTCTTTCGGTTCCGGCAATGTCGTGTCCATGTATCGGCAGTCTTGTCGTTGGAGGCTCGATTGTAGTTTGACATCCGTGGCAATCTTCATAAAATGCCAATTAGCGAACAATTGTTCGTTAATTAGATGGGTCGGCCAGGGCACCCGCCCGGTACGTCCCGCAACAACGGAGACATGCCATGTGCAGGAGACTATTGCGCGCCTTGGGCGCATGCGCCCTGGCGGCGGGGGCGGCGGCCAGTTCCGTCGCCGGCGCGGCCGAGGCCTATCCCAGCAAACCCATCCGCTTCGTCGTGCCCGCCGCGGCCGGCGGACCTACTGAAATCGTCACCCGGTTGCTGGCCGAACGCATGACGCAGAGCATGGGCGTATCGGTCATCGTCGAGGCCAAGCCCGGGGCGGGCGGCAATATCGGGGCGGACGCCGTGGCCAAGGCGGCGCCGGACGGCTACACGATCCTGATGGGCACGATAGGCACCAACGCCATCAACCAGACCCTGTACAAGTCCATGCCGTTCCAGCCGTTGAAGGACTTCACGGCGGTGACGCAGGTCGTGTCGTATCCGCTGGTGGTGGTGGTCAACCCGAAGCTCCCGATCCACTCGGTGGCAGACCTCATCGCCTATGCCAAGGCCAACCCCGGCAAGCTCAACCGCGCCTCGGGCGGCAGCGGCACGTCCATGCACATGTCGGGCGAACTGTTCAACGAGATGGCCGGCGTGCAGATGCAGCACATCCCGTACAAGGGCAGCCTGCCCGCGCTCACGGACGTGATCGGCGGACAGGCCGACCTGGCCTTCGACAGCCTGGTCATCGCCCAGCCCCTGATCAAGTCCGGCAAGCTGCGCGCAATCGCCGTGACCGGGCCGGAACGTTCCCCAGCCGCACCCGACATCCCCACCGTGGCCGAAACCCTGCCGGGCTATGTCATGACGTCCTGGATCGGCGTATTCGCGCCCGCCGGCACGCCGCGTCCCATCGTCGAACGCCTGCAGCAGGAAATTGCCAAGGCGCTGGCCGATCCCCGCGTGCGCGAACAACTTGTTTCGCAGGCCGCGGATCCGGTGGCCAGCAAGCCCGACGACTTTGCGCGCTTCACAGCCGATGAAACCGAGAAATGGGCGCCTGTCGTCAAGGCTTCCGGCGCATCCGTTTCCTGAATCCCCAAGGAGGAGTGACACATGCAGTCCATCGATTTTCAGGCGCGCCGCAAGCGCGTCGCCCAACGCGCGCGCGAACTCGGCTTCGATGCCTACCTGGGCACCCGCCAGGGCGCGCTGCACTACCTGAGCGGCGCATTCATGCCCTGGCGCGGCGCCGTGCTGGTCACGGCTGACGGCCACTGCGAATTCATCTACTGGGCCATGGACGCCTCGCGAGTGCGGGTGGAAGGCCATGAGATGGAAATGTACGAGTTCGAGTTTTCCGACTTTCCGCAACTGATACGCCAGCGCCTGGAGCATCACGGACTGACGCGTGGCAAGGTGGCGCTGGACCTGTCGCACCCCGGGGCGGCGCAGGTGGCGCCGGGCATGCTGACTGCGGCCGAGTACTTCGACCTCACCAGCCATCTGCCCGACATCCGTTTCGCGAACGGCGTGGACGTGATCGAC
Organism: Achromobacter aegrifaciens; assembly: GCF_902859735.1. Classification (GTDB taxonomy): domain Bacteria; phylum Pseudomonadota; class Gammaproteobacteria; order Burkholderiales; family Burkholderiaceae_B; genus Achromobacter; species Achromobacter aegrifaciens. The sequence continues at coordinate 516,710 of NZ_CADIJY010000003.1, forward strand.
GACGTCATGCTGATCAAGGACGCTGCCGAGATCGAGCGCCTGCGCCATGCGGCGGAAGTCTCGGACTACGGTTTCGAGCAGGGCATGAATGCGGTGCGGGTCGGAGCGACCGAGAACGAGATCGCCGGCGAAATCGAGCGTGCGATCCGGCAACGAGGCAGCACCTGGTCCTGGGCGGTGACGGGCGGTACCGAAGTCGGGGCCGGCGAGCGCACGGGATTCCTGCGCGGCGTGACCCAGCAGGCGACCGACCGCGCCATCCAGCCGAACGAATTCGTGATCCTGGACCTGCATCCCTTGCTGGACCTCTACATGGCGGATACGGCATTGCCCGTGTTCCTGGGCAAGCCCGACCCGGTCCAGAGCAAGCTGATCGATTGCTGGGAAGAGACCGTGCAGACCATGCTGGCATCGTTGACGCCGGGCCGGCCGATAGCGGAGTGCGCCAGCCGCGGCATTGCCGTGTTCGAAAAGCACGGACTGAGCGAGTTCGGCCTGCCCCTGTTCGGCCATGGCCTGGGCACCTGCGCGCGCACCCGGCCCTTCATCAACCTGCGCAGCCGCGACGTCGTGACGCCCGGCATGGTGGTGGCGTTGGGCACGCACCTGTACCGCCCGGGCGTGGGCGGCATGCGGCTGGAGTATCCGGTGCTGATCGGAGAGCACGGCGCCGAGCCGCTGGTGCGCACCGAGGCCCGCGTGCACCGCCTTCCCTGAACCTCTGCCGGAGCCTGATGATGAAAGCGATACCCCTGAGCCCGCTGATCGGCGCGGCCGTCCATGGCGTGGATCTGGAAACCCTGGACGACGCCGCCTTCGCGGATGTGAATGCGCTGTTCCTGCGCCACCAGTTGCTGGTCTTCAAGAACCAGGGCCTCTCGCCCGAGGGCCAGTTGCGCTTCAGCCGCCGCCTGGGCGAGCTGGATATCCACGTGCTGGCCCAGTACAACCATCCCGAGTATCCCGAGATATTCGTGCTTTCCAACGAGGTCAAGAACGGCGTGCCGGCGGGCATCGCCGACGGCGGTTCGTACTGGCATTCGGATTTCGCCTTCCGCGAATGCCCGGCCAAGGCCACCATTCTGAATGCGCAACAGATTCCACCGGAAGGCGGCAACACCCTGTTCGTCAACATGTACCAGGCCTACGAGGAACTGGACGGCGCCGTGCAAAGCCAATTGGCGGGCCTGCGGGCGGTGCACCGCTACCGGCGCAAGAACACCAGGGCCGACGAAGGCACCCAGGTGAAGATGGACGCCAGCCAACTGGCCGGCACGCCTGACGTCGAACATCCCATCGTGCGCACGCATCCCGAGACGGGCCGCAAGGCGCTCTACGTCCATCCCGGCATGACCGCCGAGGTGTCTGGCTGGGGCGAAGCGGACAGCCAGGAATTGCTGGACCGCCTGTTCGCGCATTGCACGCAGGAGCAGTACCAGTACGCGCTGCAATGGGAGCCGGGCGACGTGGTCATGTGGGACAACCGCTGCGTGATGCACAAGGCCACCACCCGTGAACTGCCGGCCAGCATGCGGCGCACGATCTACCGCACCACGGTCATGGGCGAACGTCCCGTTTAGGCGCTGCCGATGTCCACCCGTCAGCCCTCAGGTCGCGCCGGTGGCGTGACGCAGTTGGATGCCTTGCCATTGGACGGCGGGGGAACGCTGGCGCCGGTCCGGCTGGCCTGGGCCCGCTACGGTCCGCCGCCGGAGCGCGCGCGCGCCGTGGTGTTGCTGCTGCATGGCATATCCGGCAGCCACCAGGCCTTGCTTGCGGCCGAGGGAGAGGTCCATCCCGATGCCGGCTGGGCCAGTCCCTGGCTGGGGTCGGGAGCGGCGCTGGACACGCGCGATACCTGCGTGCTGGCGCCGAACGCGTTGGGATCCTGTTTCGGCAGCAGCGCGCCGATCGGGGCGGCCGCCAGCGCATTTCCTGACATATCGATTGCCGATGGCGTGCGCCTGCAGGGGGAATGGCTGCGCGCGATCGGCGTCGAGCGCCTGGATGCGGTGGTGGGTTATTCCTACGGCGGCTATCAGGCCTTCCAGTGGGCCGTGGCCGCGCCGCTGCCCGTCGGGCGGGTGGTGGCGCTGGCGTCGGCGCCGCGCGGCGGCGGCAGCATGGCGGACGCGCAGCGCCTGCGCCGCATCGCCGCCGCCCTCGACGCGGGCGATGCGCATGCCTGGAACGAATGGGTCGAATTGCGCTGCGCAACCCTGCGTCGCTATGGCTACGCGCAATGGCTGGCCGATGCGGGCGAACCCGCCGCGGAGCAGCGTTTGCGGGCCGAGGCGCAGGCCTGGGCGGCGCGTTTTTCACCGTGGTCCATGGCGGCGCTCAGGACGTCCGCCTGCCGCTACGACGTGCGCGACGCGCTGCTGGAAACCGCTACGCCCGTGCGTTGGCTGCGCTGCGTATCCGACGAGCTCTTTGCGCCCGACGACCCGGGCGCGGGGGCGCGGATCGCGTATCCCGCCCATATTGTCCAGACCAGCGTGGCTGGGCGCTACGGCCATCTGTCGCCGCTGCTGGAAGGCCGTCTGTGGGATGCCCAGCTGCGGCAGGCGCTGGCATAGCAGAGGCTGTGCCACCCCGGCGCAGGAAAACCCGGGCGAAAAAATGCCCGCTTGCGCGGGCATTTTTCATCTGTGCGGCAAGGCTTACTGGATCTTGGCCTTTTCGCGCAGTTCCTTCTGGTAGTCGGCCAGGGTTTGCTGGCGCAGCATTTCTTCCAGTTGCGGGCGCACCTGATCGAGCGGCGGGAATTCCACCGGACGGGTGTCGTCGACCACGATGATGTGCCAGCCGTACTGGGTCTGGACCGGCTTGTCGACCATTTCGCCCTTCTTCAGCTGCGTCACGGCTTGCGCGAACGGCTGGACGTAGTTGGTCGGGGGAGCCCAACCCAGGTCGCCGCCCTTTTCGGCGCTGCCGGGGTCCTTGGAGTTCTTCTTGGCCAGATCGTTGAACTTGCTCTTGTTGCTCTTGATCTGGGCCAGCAGGTCATTCGCCGTCTTCTCGTCTTCGACGAGGATGTGGCGGACCTTGTATTCCATCTTGCCGGCCTGTTCCTTCTTGATCTTCTCGTATTCGGCCGTGACCTTGGCGTCCGACACGGGGTGCTTGGCCAGGTAGTCGGCCATCAGGGCGCGGACCAGGATGCCTTGGCGGGCCAGTTCGACTTCGGTCTGGACGTCGGCCTGCTTGGCGATACCGCTGGATTCGGCGGCTTGCACGAAGATCTGGCGGTTGATCATTTCCTGCTTGACCTGTTCGCGCAGTTGCGGCGAATCGGTGGCGCCCTGGCTGACCAGCAGCTTGACGAATTGATCCAGGCTCTTCTGCGAGATGGCCTTGCCGTTGACGGTAGCCACGTTCTGAGCGAAAGCCGGCACGGCGATGACGCAGGCCGCAGCCAGCATGACGATGCGTTTCATGAATATCCTTTTACTTTCTATTTGGGAGCCTGGGCATCTAGCGCAAGCGCATGAATCGGATAAGGGATCAAATCTTGCAAATGATGATACACCAGCCTATGCCGCGCAACGGGCGAAAGCCCCGCGAAGCAAGGCGCTACGATGATCACGCGATAGTGGCCGGCGCCGTTTTTACTGCCTTCGTGGCCGGCATGCAAATGCGAGTCGTCCAGAATGTCCAAACTGACAGGTTCCAGGGCGGCTAGCCGCTCCCGGATCAGGGAAATGCGGTCGGTGGTGTCTGACATGAGGAGTGAGGGTTGGTTCCGGCGCGGCGCGCCGGCCATGGATTTCGGAAGGGATCAGGGCTGAGGGGGCGGGGTGTCGGAGGAGGGGGCCTGTTCCTCCGTCTGGATATGCTTGCCCAGCCAGATCGACTGGCCGATCACGAAGACCACCATCAGGCCCATCAGGCCGAAGGCCTTGAAGCTGACCCACTGCGATTCGGTGAAGTGGCCGGAAAACGCCACATACAGGTTGAGCGCACCCGCGATCAGGAAGAAGCCGGCCCAGACCAGGTTCAGCCGTTCCCAGGCGGCGTCGGGCAGCTGGATCTGCTTTTCCATCAGGCGGCGGATCAGGTTGCGGCCGAACAGCAAGCGCGCAAAGACCAGCGCGCCGCCGAACAGCCAGTACAGCACCGTGGGCTTCCACTTGATGAACACGTCGCTGTGCAGCCAGATCGTGGCCCCGCCGAACACCAGGATGACGGTCAGGTTGATCCAATGCATGGCCTCGGTGGCGCGGCCCGTCGCTTTCAGCCAGACGATCTGCAGCACGGCCGCCGCCATGGCGACGCCCGTGGCGATGAAAATGTCCGTGTACCGATACGCAATGAAGAAAAGGAACAGCGGAAACAGGTCGAACAGGAACTTCTTCATTCAGTCTTCTATGGGTTCAAACGTCATCGACAGGGAATTGATGCAGTAGCGCAGTCCGGTGGGTTCGGGGCCGTCGGGGAAGACGTGTCCCAGATGCGAGTCGCAGACGTTGCACAGCACTTCGGTGCGGACCATGCCGTGGGTGGTGTCGCGCTCTTCGCGCACCAGTTCAGGGTCCAGCGGCTGGAAGTAGCTGGGCCAGCCGCAGCCGGCGTCGAATTTGGTGTCGGAAGCGAACAGCGCCGTGCCACAGCCCACGCAGCGGTAGATGCCGTGAGAGAACGTATTCCAGTAACGCCCGGTGAATGCCCGTTCGGTACCCTTTTCACGGGCGACGACGTATTCTTCGGGGGAAAGCTGGGCCCGCCATTCGGCGTCGGATTTTCGTACTTTGTCCATATGAGCTCTTGGAGTCCCGATGCCCGAAATGGTTCGGGCATAATCCCGCCCCATGTTAATCGAGTTTGATCAGGCGGTTGTTTCCACGCCCCAGGCGCAAGTGCTGAATGGGGTGAGCCTGACGCTGGCCGAACGACGCATTGGCATCGTCGGCCCCAATGGCGCCGGCAAGAGCACGCTGGCGCGCCTGATCAATGGGCTGGTCCTGCCCTCGGCCGGCAATGTGCGGGTGGGCGGGCTGGACACCCGGCGCGACTTGAAGGCCGTGCGCCGCCAGGTCGGGTTCGTGTTCCAGAACCCTGAAAACCAGATTGTCTTCCCCATCGTCCGCGAGGACCTGGCGTTCGGCCTGAAGCATCTGTCCCCGGACCGCCAGCAGCGCGAAGCCCGTATCGATGCGCAATTGGGCAGCCTGGGCGTCGGTCACCTGGCGGACCGGACCAGCCACACGCTGTCCGGCGGCGAACGCCAACTGGTGGCGCTGGCGGCAGTGCTGGTGATGGAACCGGCGCTGATCGTGTTCGATGAACCCACCACCCAGCTGGACCTGCGCAATCGCAATCGCGTGCGCGACGCCATTGCGGGCCTGCCCCATGATGCCATCGTCGTCAGCCACGACCTGGAGCTGCTGGAGGATTTCGACCGGGTGGTGGTGGTGCGCGACGGTAACGTCGCGGCCGATGACCAGCCGGCCGCCGCGCTGCGTTGGTACCGGGAGCACTGCGCATGATGGAGCCGCTTTACGTCGCGGGAGATACCTTTCTGCACCGCCTGCCCGCCTGGCTGAAGCTGCTGGCGCTGATGGCGGCGGGCGCGGGCCTGTTCCTGCTGCGCGACCCGCGCTGGCTGGCGCCTGCCTTCCTGGCGGCCGCCGCGCTGGTCTGGTCCACGGGCGTGGCCGGGGCTGCCGTCTGGCGGCAGGTCAAGGGCTTGGCCTGGGTGCTGCTGGCCGTCGGCTTGTTCACGGCCTGGTTCCAGGGCGGCCTGGAGGCGCTGGCCGTGCTGCTGCGCGTAGGCGCGATGGTGGGACTGGCCCTGGCCGTCACGCTGGCCACGCGCACCTCGGATCTGATTGCCGTCTGCGAAAAGGCGCTGATGCCACTGGAACGCCTGAGGCTTGTCGATGCCAGCAAGGTTGCGCTGGCCTTGGCGCTGGCCCTGCGTTTCGTGCCGGAGATCTGGCGCAACTTCCAGGAAATCCGCGAAGCGCAGGCCGCGCGTGGCCTGGGCGCCAATCCGGTCGCGCTGATCGTGCCCTTGATCGTGCTGACGCTGAAAAGAGCGCAGGAAGTATCCGAAGCGATAGACGCGCGCAGCCACTGAGGCCCGCGCGCCCAGTTCCATCTCCCAAAGGGGAAAACCGTGAAATCCAGTAATACCGTGCTGATTGCGCTGTTCGCGGCGCTGATCGTCGTCCTGAGCCTGATCCCGCCGATTCCACTGCCCGCCATACCGGTGCCGGTCACGCTGCAAACCTTGGGTGCCATGCTGGCGGGCGCAATGCTCGGACCCGTCCGTGGCGCGCTGGCCTGCCTGCTGTACCTGGCGCTGGCGGCGGTCGGGTTGCCCGTCCTGCCGGGAGGCCGGGGAGGGCTGGGCGCCTTTTTCGGGCCTACCGGCGGCTTTCTCGTCGGCCTGGTGGCGGGCGCCCTCGTGACGGGCTGGCTGGCGCGCAGCCTGGCCGGCCGCGCCGCGGGCGGCTGGGGGAAGTTCGCCGGCTATTTGGCGGCATGCGTGGTGGGCGGCATCGCGGTGGTCTACGCCTGCGGCGTGCCCTGGCTGGCCGCCGTGACGAAAATGGGTTTGGCCAAGGCTGCGATGGCGGTCGCGGTGTTCCTGCCCGGCGACCTGGCCAAGGCCGTGGTTGCCGCCTGGGTGGCGTCGCGGGTGGAGCGCGTGTGGCCGATGTTGGGGCGTTGAGAGGCGCGCCGCAGTCCAAGGGAATCCCCCAACTGACGGCCGCAAAGCTTTTCTAGTACAAGTTCGCCATTAACGAATGCGTTTGCTGAATTGCGTTTTTCGTAGCACATCAGGGAATTACCGGAGTTGCGCATCGTCATTTGATACTGTTTTAACCCTATAATATTTTTTTCTGTATAACTTTAACTAGGCTCGCCCTGCCTCGACCGAGGCGCCTCAGAGCCACCACAGGAGACAAAAACATGCGCAAGCACTTCGGCTTGTCCGCGGCGGCTGCCGCCATTGCCCTGGCCCTGCCGCTACTGGCGAACGCCCAGGTCAAGGTTGGCGTGACCGTGTCCAGCACCGGCCCGGCTGCCTCGCTGGGTATCCCCGAGCGCAACACCGTGGCGCTGCTGCCCAAGGAAGTGGCTGGCCAGAAGATCGAATGGATCGTCCTGGACGACGCCACCGACACCACGCAAGCCGTCAAGAACTCGCGCAAGCTGGCCTCCGACGACAAGGTCGACGTGCTGATCGGCACCTCGGTCACGCCGGGCTCGCTCGCCATGGTCGACGTGGCTGCCGAAGCCAAAGTGCCGATGATCAGCGTGGCCGCCAGCGCCAAGATCGTCGAACCCGTGGACGACAAGCGCCGCTGGGTCTTCAAGACCCCGCAGAACGACGCCCTGATGGCCGGCGCCCTGGCTGACGCCATGGCCAAGTCCAAGGTCAAGACCCTGGGCTTCATCGGCTTTGCCGACGCCTACGGCGACGGCTGGCTGGACGTGATGCAAAAGGCCGCCAAGGCCAAGGGCATCGAGATCGTCGCTATCGAGAAATACAGCCGCACCGACACCAGCGTGACGGGCCAGGTGCTCAAGCTGGTCGGCGCCAAGCCCGACGCCATCCTGATCGCCGGCGCCGGCACTCCGTCGGCCCTGCCGCAAAAGGAACTGAAGGCCCGCAACTACGGCGGCACCATCTACCAGACGCACGGCGCCGCCAACAACGACGTGCTGCGCGTTTGCGGCAAGGACTGCGACGGCATGCTGCTGCCGGCCGGCCCGCTGCTGGTCGCGGCCCAGCTGCCCGATAGCAACCAGGTCAAGAAGTCGGCCCTGGCCTACGTCGAAGCCTATGAAAAGGCCAACGGCGCCGGTTCGACCAACACGTTCGGCGGCCACATGTGGGACGCCGGCCAGCTGGTCGTGGCCGCGCTGCCCGTGGCGCTGAAGTCGGGCGCCAAGCCCGGCACGCCGGAATTCCGCGTCGCCATGCGCGACGCCCTGGAAGGCGTGAAGGACCTGGCCGCGTCGCAAGGCGTGTTCAACATGTCGCCCACGGACCACGCTGGCTTTGACGAGCGTTCGCGCGTCATGGTCAAGGTGGAAGGCGGCAAGTGGGTCTACCAGCCCGGCCTGTAATCCTCCAGGATCGCCCGATCCAAGGGTGTGCAAAGCGCGGCGGCGCCCGCCGCGCGGCACCCTAGCAATGCTTCGCACCGGCCTTTCCGGCCGGTGTGTCGTATCAGTGTCCCGGGTGCGGCCGGAACACCAGAATAAATAAGGTTGTTAGATGGATTCCTCAATTGCGCTGATCCTGCTGCAAGACGGTGTCGTCAACGGCGCCATCTATGCCCTCCTGGGCATGGCTCTGGTGCTGGTGTTCGCCGTTACGCGCGTCATTTTCATTCCCCAGGGCGAGTTCGTGGCGTTCGGCGCCCTGACCCTGGCCATGCTGGTGGACGGCAAAGTGCCGGGCACCGCCTATCTCCTGCCGCTGCTGGGCATCGTCTGCCTGGCGCTCGAGCTGCTGCGCGCGCTGCGCACCCGCAGCGCAGCCGCCTTGCCCAAGGCCATCGCCACCTGTGTGGTTCTGCCGCTGGCGCTGCTCTGGCTGACCGTGACCTACACCGCACCCGGCAATTCGCTGTGGCTGAACATGCTGCTGACGCTGCTGCTGGTGATCCCGATGGGTCCGATGGTCTACCGCATCGTCTACCAGCCGCTGGCCGAAGCCACCGTGCTGGTGCTGCTGATCGTTTCCGTGGCCGTGCACTTCGCGCTCACCGGCCTGGCGCTGGTCTTCTTCGGCGCCGAAGGCTGGCGCACTCCGGCCTTCGTCAGCGGCCAGGTCGACCTGGGCTTCATGACCTGGTCGGCGCAAAGCCTGTTCGTGGTGGCGACATGCGCCATCCTGATCATCGGCCTGTGGCTGTTCTTCGGCAAGACGCTGTATGGCCGCGCGCTGCGCGCCACGGCCGTCAACCGCCGCGGCGCCCGCCTGGTCGGCATCAGCACCACCATGTCCGGCAGCCTGACCTTCACGCTGGCCGTTGCCATCGGCGCCATGTCCGGCATGCTGATCGCGCCCATCACCACCGTGTACTACGACACCGGCTTCCTGATCGGCCTGAAGGGCTTTGTCGGCGCCATCATCGGCGGGCTGGCCAGCTACCCCGTGGCGGCCGCGGGCTCGCTGCTGGTGGGCGTGCTGGAGTCCTTCTCGTCCTTCTGGGCCAGCGCCTACAAGGAAGTGATTGTCTTCACCCTGATTATCCCGGTTCTGGTCTGGCGTTCGTTCAGCACCCATCACGTGGACGAAGAGGAATAAACGTCATGAACCGCATTCTGCTTGCCGTCTTCATCGTCGTCCTGGCGGGCCTGCCACTGCTGCCGGTCACGCCCGAATTCTGGGTGACGCAACTCAATTACATCGGGCTGGCCAGCCTGGTGGTGCTGGGCCTGGTGCTCTTGACCGGCGTGGGCGGCCTGACCTCGTTCGGCCAGGCGGCGTTCGTGGGCCTGGGCGCCTACACCACCGCCTACCTGACCACGCAATACGATGTCTCGCCCTGGCTGGCGTTGCCGGCCGGGCTGATCCTGACGGCCGTCGTGGCCTACCTGCTGGGCGCGATCACCCTGCGCCTGTCGGGCCACTACCTGCCGCTGGGCACCATCGCCTGGGGCCTGTCGCTGTACTTCCTGTTCGGCAATATCGACTGGCTGGGCAAGCATGACGGCATCGCCGGCATCGAGCCCATCAGCATCTTCGGCATGTCCCTGGCCAGCGGCCGCCACATCTATTACCTGATCTGGGTGTTCGTGCTGCTGGCGCTGTGGGCGACCCGCAACCTGCTGAACTCGCGTCCGGGCCGCGCCATCCGCGCGCTCAAGAGCGGCGCCGGCATGGCCGAGTCCATGGGCGTGAACACCGCCGCCTACAAGGTCGTGATCTTCGTCTGGGCGGCGCTGCTGGCCTGCGTCTCGGGTTGGCTCTACGCGCACATGCAGCGCGCCGTCAGCCCCAGCCCGTTCGGCATCAACTACGGCATCGAGTACCTGTTCATGGCGGTGGTCGGCGGCGCCGGCTATGTCTGGGGCGCCCTGCTGGGCTCCAGCGTCATCCTGGTGCTGAAGGACCAGTTGCAGAACTTGCTGCCCAAGCTGCTGGACACCAACGCCAACTTCGAGATGATCGTCTTCGGCGTGCTGCTGATCCTGATGCTGCAATACGCCCGCAACGGCCTTTGGCCGATCCTGGCGGGCTGGTGGGACAGCATCACCGGCGCCGACAGCTCGCGCCGCAATCTGGCGCCGCCCGCGTCCGCGCCGGCCCTGCCGACGCGCGTGCGCCCGCAAGCCGGCCAGGTGGTGCTTGAAGTCGACGCCATCCGCAAGGAATTCGGCGGGCTGGTCGCCGTCAACGATATTTCCTTCAAGGTCGCGTCCGGCGAGATCATGGGCCTGATCGGTCCGAACGGCGCCGGCAAGAGCACGACCTTCAACCTGATCAGCGGCGTGCTGCCGGTGACGCGAGGCAAGGTTACCTTCATGGGCCAGCGCATCGACAGCCGTTCGGCGCGCGACATCGCCAAGCTGGGCGTGGGTCGCACCTTCCAGCACGTGCAGCTGCTGCCCGGCATGACCGTGCTGGAAAACGTGGCGCTAGGCGCGCACCTGCGCTCCGACGTCGGCGTGCTGGCGGGCGCCCTGCATTCGGACCGCGCCCGCGAGGCGCAGCTGCTGCACGAGGCCGCCGAACAGATCAAGCGCGTCGGCCTGGGCGAGTACCTGTACGAGCAGGCCGGCAACCTGGCGCTGGGCCAGCAACGCATCCTGGAAATCGCGCGCGCCCTGGCCGCCGACCCCGTGCTGCTGCTGCTGGACGAACCCGCCGCAGGCCTGCGCTACAAGGAAAAGCAGGACCTGGCGCGCGTGCTGGAACAGTTGCGCGCCGAGGGCATGAGCATTCTGCTCGTCGAACACGATATGGATTTTGTGATGCGTCTGACCAACCACCTCGTGGTGATGGATTTCGGCACCAAGCTGGCGGAAGGCGTGCCGGCCGACGTGCAAAAGAACCCGGCGGTGCTGGAAGCCTACCTGGGCGGCATCGATGATGACCTGCCCGAAGCGGACCAGGCCAAGCCCGTGTCGGCAGGAGGCGTGTGATGAGCGCTCCCGTACTCGAAGTCAGCAACCTGTCTGCCCGCTACGGCAAGGTGGGCGCGCTGGTGGGCGCCTCGCTCACCGTGCCCGCCGGCAGCATCGTCACGGTGATCGGCGCCAACGGCGCCGGCAAGTCCACCATGCTGAACGCCATGATGGGCTCGCTGCCCCAGACCGGCCACGCGGCCGGCACCGTGCAATACGCCGGCACCGACGTATCGGGCTGGCAGGTCGAGCGCCGCGTCGCGGCTGGCATGTCGCTGGTGCCAGAGCGCCGCGAACTGTTCGGCACCATGTCGGTGGAAGACAACCTGCTGCTGGGCGGGTTCCGCCGCTACCGCGCCCGCGAAAGCGGCTGGCGCGACACGCTGAACGAAGTCTTCGACCTGTTCCCGCGGCTGCGCGAGCGCCGCGCCCAGCAGGCCGGCACGCTGTCGGGCGGCGAACGCCAAATGCTGGCCGTCGGCCGTGCATTGATGGCCAAGCCCAATCTGCTGATGCTCGATGAGCCCAGCCTGGGCCTGGCGCCGCGCATCGTGCGCGAGATCTTCCACATCATCGCGCGCCTGCGCGAGACCGGCGTGGCAATCCTGCTGGTGGAACAGAACGCGCGCGCGGCGTTGCAGGTGGCCGATTACGGCTACGTGCTGGAAACCGGCGAAGTCATCCTGCACGGCCCGGCGCGCGAGCTGGCCGGCGACCCGAAGGTCATCGAAAGCTATCTGGGCCTGGGCAAGGGCGGCGAGCAAAGCTGACCGACCCCGAGCACACGAAGAGCCGGACGCCGCAGGGTGTCCGGCTTTTTTTTATCGTTCGAAGACCTCGACCACCCGGAACCGTTCGCACACCAGCACCAGGTCCGGCGCATAGCCGCCGTTGCGGTCGAAATAAGCGATGTGCGCATCGCGCCATGCCTCGTACGGGCCTTCGCCTTCGGCCAGCGCGAACGCCTCGTCCACCTGATCGAAGCGCTGGATCAGCACGCTGAGCGTCTCGATCACGCAAGCCGGGCGGCCCGAGCCGTCCAGCACCACGTCACGCCGACCGGCCTCGGGCACAGGTTCCTGTTCGTTGAAGTCGCGCAACGCGCCGCAGGTGGCGGTCTTCGTGCCGGCCAGCACCAGCGCAAGCAATTCGTCGGCTAACTCGGGCGAGTCGCCGAACTGGAAGGTCACGGCGTTTTCATAGGGGGCAGGTGGTTTCATGCCTGGGGTATCCATTGCAATATCAGCTCCTGTCCCATCGCGGGATCGGAAGTGGAGGGGGCGCCGGTTTCGATGCGGCCGGCCAGACGCCGCGTGTAGGTTGGATCGCCGCTTTCGCGCACGGTCAGGTCATACCATCCCGCGCTGCGGGTCATGTCCCAGGACAGGCTGACCGTCTCGCCGGGAGCGAGCGTCGCATCCTCTTCCTGGGGATAGCCGTAGGCGTTGGCATCCACCCGGAATGAACGGGCCTGCGGGGCGGGGTTGCGCAGCGTCAGTTGCAGCGATGCGCCAGGCCCCTGGTAGGCGGCCAAGACCTCCAGCGCCGGCAGGCCGGCGCGGCCGGTGCAATGGCGATGGAAACCGTTGGGACCCAGCACCCACAGATCGTAGCGTCCATCGTCAGCGGCGGTCTGCCATGCGCCCTCCAGGTGCTTGCCGGCTTCCACGGTGTAGCGGCGCGGGCCGCGGTCCAGATGCAGCCGGTCATAGACGTGCAGCACCGCGCCCGCCGTGCCGCTGTTCTCGAAACGCAGCGTGACGCTTGCCGCGTCCGCGCGCGCGTGGACCTGCAACGCATAGGGTAGGGGGCGCGACGGGCGCGTGCCCGCCTGCTGCCGCGCCGGCCCCGGCTGCAGCGGCGCGGGCGGCGTGACGGTGCCCGGCAGCGCCGATGCGAGGCCGGCGCGTTCGGCGGTGGCTGGAAAGCCGCTGGGCAGGCCTGCGCCGTCCGGCGCGGCGAAAATCGAAGATCGAGGTCAGGTCGCCACAGACCGCGCGCCGCCACGGCGAGATATTGGGCTCGGCCACGCCGAAGCGTTGCTCGATGAAGCGCAGCACGGAAGTGTGGTCGAACACTTGGGAGTTGACCCAGCCGCCCTTGGTCCAGGGCGACAGCACGTACATGGGCACGCGCGGACCCAGGCCGTAGACGCCGTGCAAATGCGCCAGCGTGTCGTCCTTCTCTGCGCCGGCGACGATCTCGTGATACTCGCCGCGCGTATTTACCGTGGACGCCCCGGCCAGCGCGCCCGATGCATCGCGCGCAGGCGGTGCGGGCGGCGGCATGTGGTCGAAGAAGCCGTCGTTTTCGTCGAACATCAGCAACAGGACGGTCTTGCTCCAGACCTCCGGGTTGGCCGTCAACGCATCCAGCACCCGGGCCGTGTAGTCGGCGCCTTGCGCCGGGCTGGACGGGCTGGGATGCTCGGAGCCGGCCTTCGTGGCGCAGATCCACGAGACCTGCGGCAGCGTGCCGTCCAGCACGTCCTGGCGCAGCAGGTCCAGGCCGCGGGTGGTGAGCGCCTTTTCCTTCAGCGCGGCCGCCGCGCCCGGCGCGCCATGGTAGGCGTCGCGGTAGGCCTTGAAGCCGGCGGTCGGGTTCAGCGAATAATTGTCCGCCATGTTCTGGTAGATGCGCCAGCTGATGCCGGCGGCCTCCAGGCGTTCGGGATAGGTCGTCCAGGTGTAGGCGCGCGCCGGATCGCCGCCCGTGAGCTTGTTGTAGGTATTGCCCAAGGCCGGGCCGTTGCCGCGGCCCAGGCCGTCGTTGGTGCCGGTCCAGACGAACAGCCGGTTGGTGTTGGTGCCGCCGGTGAACGAGCAGTGATAGGCGTCGCAGACCGTGAAGGCGCGCGCCATGGCGTACTGGAAGGGCATGTCCTCGTCCGTGAAGTACGCCATCGAATGGTTCTTCTTGGCGGCCGGCCAGTTGCCCATGCGGCCCGCGTCCCAGGCGTCCTGCGCGTTGGACCAGGTGTGCGGCGTGCTGGCCACGCGCATGGTTTCGAAGGCCTCGCGCGTATCCAGATGGAAGGGCAGGACCGTGCGCGGCGCGCCTTCATCGGGTTTGTCGTTGTATTGCGCCCAGACGGTGCGATGGCGCGCGTCGGGGCTATCCGGCACGGGTATGGGAAAGCGGTCGCCAAACCCGCGTACGCCGGCCAGCGCGCCGAAGTAATGATCGAACGCGCGGTTCTCCTGCATGAAGATCACGATGTGTTCCACGTCGCGGATCGTGCCCGTGCGCCGCGCCGCGGGGATCGCGAGCGCGCGGCGGATGGAGGCGGGCAGCAGGGCCAGGGCGCTGCCGGCGCCGGCCAGCGTCGCGCCGCTGCGGAGAAAATCACGTCGGGTCTGCATGAGGCATTCCTGAGAACGACGCTGCCCGCACAGGGGCGGGCAGCAGGGAGGGGGCTGAAACGGCGGCGTTCCTACTTCGCGCCGGTGCTTTCCGCGTAATCCATGTACAGCTTGTGCGCGCGGCGGGCCATGGGGCCGTATTCCAGCTGGCGGTCTTCCACGCGGTTCACGTGCACCACCTTGCCGTAGTTGCCGGACGAGAACACTTCATCGGCTTCCTCGATGTCGGCGCGGGTCAGGCTGCGCTCCTGCACGTCGACGCCGTCGGCCTTCAACAGCGCCAGCACGCGGCGGCGCGTGATGCCGTTCAGGAAGGTGCCGTTGTCGGCGGGCGTGGACACCACGCCGTTCTTGGCGATCCACAGGTTGCTGGTGGCGAATTCGGCGATGTTGCCCGCGCCGTCCAGCATGATGGCGTTGTCGAAGCCCTTTTCGGCGGCCTCGCGGATGGCGCGCTGGCCGTTGGGGTACAGGCAGGACGCCTTGGCGTCGGTGGGCGCCATGTTGGGCCAGGAACGCGCAAAGCTGGAGAAGCAGGCGGAGAAGCCCTGGTCGCCCGGCATCGGCACCTTGAACACGTGCAGCACGAACTGGGTCTTGTCGGCGTCCGGCAGCAGGAAGCCGTCGGCGCAATAGAACATGGGCTTGATGTAGAGCTCGCTGCCTTGCGGGAACTTGGCTACAGCCTGCAGGCACAGCTTTTGGATCTCTTCCCAGCCGATCTGGGGCTTCATCAGCATTTTTTCGGCCGAGCGCACCACGCGCTGGCAATGCAGATCCAGGTCGGGCGTCAGGCCGCGGAATGCGCGCGCGCCGTCGAACACCATGCTGGCCATCCAGAAGGCGTGGTCGGCCGGGCCGAGCAATTTGGGGTTTTCAGTGGTCCAGTGACCGTTGTGCCAGAACAAGGCATCCATGGTTGTCTTCCTTCACTTGAATTGGGGTGGCGCTATCGGCGCGCCGAAACGTCAGGATACATGAGGCGGCGGCCGGCTTCGCGCCGTCATTCGCGCGCCAGCGCCGCCTGCACGCGGTCGGCTGCCTGCGCCGGCATCCATTGCCGCCAGACCCGGCCGTACTGCTTGAGGAAATAGCGCGCGGCGTCCTCGGGTTCCTTGCCTTCGTTTTCCAGCCAGCCCAGGGTGGCGTCGATGGCGTCGCTGGGCACCGTCAGCTTGCCCAGGAATTCGGCGATCTGCGGCGCCTGTTTCGCGAACTCGGCGTTCACGCCGGTGACGACGGGGTTGGGCTTGAACTCGGTGGGCACGGGATTCGCGCACTTGGGATCGGTCATGCAGGTGTAGGCGGCCTGGTCGAACGCGGGCAGTTCCAGCTTCACCAGATCCAGCGCGCCGACCAGCGAGGTGGGCGTCCAGTAGTAGAAGACGATGTCGCGTTTGCGCTTATAGGCGGACACGATGGCGGCTTTCTGCGCGGCGCCGGAGCCGGGCGCGAACATCGCGTAGTCCTTATCGAGCTTCAAGGCGCGCAGCAGGTTCTCGTTCAGGGTGCCGCAGGCCCAGCCCGCCGGGCAGCCGTAGATCCGGCCGCGGCCGGGTTCTTCGGGATCGGCGAACACGTCCTTGAAGCGCGCCAGGTCGGCCGCGGACTTCAGCTCGGGATGGCGCTCGACGGTGTAGCGAGGCACGTACCAGCCTTCGCCGGCGTCGTAGACGTGGCCCACGCCCAGCACCTTGCCGCTGGCCAGGGCCTTCTTCCATGCACCCTCGATCTGGCCGGGCCACACTTCCGGCGTGACGTCGACATCGCCGCGTTGCAGCGCCGCCAGCATGGGCAGGGTTTCGCCGATTTCGACCGTGGTCTTGCAGCCGTAGCCGTGTTCCAGCACATAGCGTTCGATGCCGGCCAGCACCAGGTTGGATTCCCAGTTCAGGCCGCTGAAGCGGACGGGCCGTTTGACTTCGCATACCGGCGCGGCGGAATCCGCGGCTTGACCAGCCGCGGGAAGGAGGGCTGCGGCCAGCGCCAGGGCGCCAAGGACGGGGGCGAGCGGATGCGGTTTGCGCATGGTCAGGCACCTGTTTGGTTGGGTGCCGTTCATTGTACGGGCGGCAGCCGCCGCGCCAAATGAAAACGGGGCCGCATAAAGCGGCCCCGTGCTTGCGCTGTCAGGATCAGGCGCGGGCGGCGCGGCGGCGATCGATGAAGGCGCCGACCTCGCCCACGATGCCGCGGCGGAAGGCCAGCACGCAGATCACGAAGATCAGGCCGATCACGATGGTGACCGATTCGCCCAGGCGCAGGAACCAGTCCACGCCGGTCAGGTTGGCCATCATCTGGCCGAAGTCGCCCACCTTGTTTTCCATCAGCACCACGATGAAGGCGCCGAGGATGGGACCGGTCAAGGTGCCCAGCCCGCCGATCAGCGTCATCAGGATGACCAGGCCGGACATCTGCCAGGTGGCATCGGACAAGGTGGCCGACACGAAGACCAGGGTCTTGGTGGCGCCCGCCAGGCCGGCCAGCGCGGCCGACAGCACGAAGGCCAGCAGCTTGAAGCGGTCGACGTCGTAGCCCAGCGAGATGGCCCGCGGTTCGTTTTCGCGCAGCGCCTGCAGCACCTGGCCGAAGGGCGAATTCACCGTGCGCCAGATGATGAAGTAGCCGATGACGAAGATGGCCATCACCACGTAGTACAGGTTCAGGTCCTTGGACAGGTCGATCAGCCCGAACAGGGTGCCGCGCGGCACGCTTTGCAGGCCGTCCTCGCCGCCGGTGAACTTCGCCTGGAGGAAGAAGAAGAACACCATCTGCGACAGCGCCAGGGTGATCATGGCGAAATAGATGCCGCTGCGGCGGATGGCGATGGCGCCCATCGCCAGGCCCAGCAGCCCCGCCACGGCCACGCCGAACAGCAGGCCGACCTCGGTGGGGAAGCCCCATACCTTGAGCGCGTGGCCGGTGGCGTAGGCCGCACTGCCCAGGAAGGCGGCGTGGCCGAACGACAGCAGCCCGGTGAAACCCAGCAGCAGGTTGAATGCGCAGGCGAAGAGCGCGTAGCACATGATCTTCATGGCGAAGATCGGATAGACCCCGATAAAGGGAAGAATGGCCACCACGATGGCCAGTACCGCATAGCCCAGGAATTGACGATTCATTTTTCTTTTCCGAACAGCCCGGCCGGGCGGATCAACAGAACGATGGCCATGATGATGAACACGACCGTGCTGGAGGCCTCGGGCCAGAACACCTTGGTCAGTCCTTCGATCACGCCCAGGCCCAGACCGGTCACGATGGCGCCCATGATGGACCCCATGCCACCGATCACGACCACGGCGAACACGACGATGATGAGGTTGGAGCCCATCAGCGGGGAAATCTGCAGCACGGGCGCGGCCAGCACGCCGGCAAAGCCCGCCAGCGCCACGCCGAAGCCATAGGTCAGGGTGATCATGCGCGGCACGTTCACGCCGAAGGCCTCGACCAGGCGGGGGTTTTCGGTGCCGGCGCGCAACAGTGCGCCCAGGCGGGTGCGTTCGATGACGAACCAGGTTGCCAGACACACTACCAGGGAGGCTGCCACGACCCAGCCGCGGTAATTCGGCAGGATCATGAAGCCCAGGTTGGTGGCGCCGCGCAAGGCGTCAGGCGTGGGGTAGGGCTGACCCGAGACGCCGTAGAAGCTGCGGAACAGACCTTCGATGAGCAGCGTCAGGCCGAAGGTCAGCAGCAGCCCGTACAGGTGATCGAGCTTGTACAGGTGTCGCAGCAACAGCTTTTCTATGATGATGCCGAACAGCCCGACGACCAGCGGCGCCAGGATCAGCATGACCCAGTAGTTCAACCCCAGGTACGACAGCCCCATCCAGGCGATGAACGCGCCCAGCATGTAGAGCGCGCCGTGCGCGAAGTTGATGACGTTCAGCAGCCCGAAGATGACGGCCAGCCCGAGCGACAGCATGGCGTAGAAGGAGCCGTTGACCAGGCCTAGCAAAAGCTGGCCGAACAAGGCCTGTATGGGGATGCCGAAAATGTCAGTCATCTTATGAAAATCCTGCGCGTACGGAGGGAAGCGAGCTAATCAAAACGCGGCCCGACGGGTAGGATCGCCGGGTCGCGTCTGGGGCACATGGGCTGGATTACTTCTTGACCAGCTTGCAGGTGGACTCGGACAACTTGGTGTAGACCTCGTCGCCGGGCAGCGTCGCCACGACCTTGTAATAGTCCCACGGGGCCTTGGATTCGGCCGGCGTCTTGACCTGCATCAGGTACATGTCGTGGATCATGCGGCCGTCTTCGCGCACATAACCGCCTTGCGCGAAGAAGTCGTTGACCTTGTTCGACTTCATCCACTTCATGACGGCGTCGCCGTCGTCCGTGCCGGTGGCCTTGATGGCGTTCAGGTAGAAAGCCGTGGCCGAGTAGTCGCCCGCCTGCAGCATGGAGGGCTTGCGGCCGACCTTGGCTTCGAACTTCTTGGACCAGGCGCGCGAGGCGTCGGATTGATCCCAGTACCAGCCGTCGGTCAGGTACATGCCTTGCGTGGCTTGCAGGCCCAGCGCATGCACGTCGTTGATGAAGACCAGCAGGCCGGCCATCTTCATGGTCTTGGTCACGCCGAATTCATTGGCGGCCTTGATCGAGTTGATGGTGTCGCCGCCCGCGTTGGCCAGGCCCAGGATCTGCGCCTTGGACGATTGCGCCTGCAGCAGGAAGGACGAGAAGTCCGACGCGCCCAGCGGCGCCCGCACCTGGCCCTTGACCTCGCCGCCCGCGGCCTTGACCACGGCCATGGTGTCGCGCTCCAGCGCGTGGCCGAAGGCATAGTCAGCGGTCAGGAAGAACCAGCTCTTGCCGCCGTCTTTCACCACGGCGGAGCCGGTGCCGCGCGCCAGCGCCACGGTGTCGTAGGCGTAGTGCACGGTATAGGGCGAGCATTGGGCGTTGGTCAGGTCCGACGCGCCCGCGCCGATTGCCATGAAGGGCTTCTTCTTCGCGGCGGCCACGCCGGCCATGGCCAGGCTGGTCGACGAGTTGGTGCCGGCGATGATGACGTCCACCTTCTGCTCGTCGAACCATTCGCGCACGCGCGCCGAAGCCACGTCGGCCTTGTTCTGGTGGTCTGCGGAGACGACTTCGATCTTCTTGCCGTTGATCGAACCGCCGGCGTCCTCGATCGCCATGCGCACGGCTTCCAGACCGGCCTTGCCGTCGATGTCCGAATACACGCCGGACATGTCAGTGATGAAGCCGATGCGGATGACATCGTCGGAGATACCTTGCGCGTGGGCGGTTGCCCCAGCAAATCCCAGGCCCGCCATGGCCAGTGCAGCAGTGATGGTGTGCAGCTTCATGGGATGACTCCTCTCTTCCCTACGGTGTAGTGTTGCCGGATTTCCGGCGGATGACACAGGTTCTAGACGCCCAGCAGTTCGTTGAGCGTGTCCTGTTTTTCTGAAAGTTCTGCGGCTTCGAAGTGCTCGACGATCTGGCCGTGCTCCATGACGTAGAAGCGGTCGGCCAGGGGCGCTGCGAAGCGGAAGTTCTGCTCCACCATGACGATGGTGTAGCCGCGCTGCTTCAGCGCCGTGATCATGCGAGCCAGCGCCTGCACGATGACAGGGGCGAGGCCTTCGGAGATTTCGTCGAGCAGCAGCAGGTTGGCGCCGGTGCGCAGGATGCGCGCCACGGCCAGCATTTGCTGTTCGCCGCCAGACAGGCGCGTGCCGGGAGAATTCCGGCGCTCCTGCAGATTGGGGAACATGTCGTAGATTTCTGCCAGCGACATGCCGCCGCCCAGCGAACCGACGACCGGAGGCAGCAGCAGGTTTTCTTCGCAGGACAGGCTGGCGAAGATGCCGCGTTCCTCGGGGCAATAGCCCACGCCCAGATGGGCGATCTTGTAGGTGGGCAGGTCGATGGCTTCGGTGCCATGGATGCGCACCGAGCCCTTGCGCGATCCCGTCAGGCCCAGGATGGCCCGCAGGGTGGTGGTGCGCCCGGCGCCGTTGCGTCCGAGCAGCGTGACCACTTCGCCTTGTCCAACGCGCATATCCACGCCGTGCAGGATATGCGATTCCCCGTACCAGGCCTGCAGGCCCGAAATTTCCAGTGCCGGGGTGCTCATGCGTGCGCTCCTTGAAGTTCGCCGTCGGTGGTGCCCATGTAAGCCTGCATCACGGCCGGATGGCGGGAGACTTCGGCGTACGATCCTTCGGCCAGCACGCTGCCGCGCGCCAGCACAGTAATGGTGTTGGCGATGGAGGACACGACATTCATGTTGTGTTCCACCATCAGGATGGTGCGTCCGGCGCTGACGCGCTTGATCAGTTGCGTGACGCGGTCCACGTCCTCGTGGCCCATGCCTTGTGTGGGTTCGTCCAGCAGCATCAGCTCGGGTTCCATCGCCAGCGTGGTGGCGATTTCAAGCGCGCGCTTGCGGCCATAGGGCAGGTTTACGGTGGTTTCGTTGGCGAAGGCGCCCAGATCCACCTGCTCCAGCAGGTCGCGCGCCGGCTGATTCAGCACGGCGAGCTGCCTGTCGCTTTTCCAGAAGTGGAACGACAGGCCGGTCCTGCGCTGCAGCCCGATGCGCACGTTCTCCAGCACGGTCAGGTGCGGAAACACCGCCGAGATCTGGAATGAACGGATCACGCCGCGGCGCGCGATCTGCGCGGGCCGCTCGCCGGTAATGTCGATACCGTTGAACTTGATGCTTCCCGACGTGGGAGAAAGAAACTTGGTAAGCAGGTTGAAGCAAGTGGTCTTGCCGGCGCCGTTCGGCCCGATCAAGGCATGAATCTCGCCCCGCTTGATACGCAAATCGACCCCATTGACCGCGACGAATCCGCGGAATTCCTTGGTGAGGCCTTTTGTCTCCAGGATCGTGTCGTCCATGTTCGCTGCACCGGCGTTGTATTTATTTCGGTCTCCACCTGCCGTCGTTGCGCCAGGCCCCCGCAGGGTCCGGAAAACTGTTCAGGAAATCGCAGTTTTCTTATGAGTTGCCGGCGAGTATGCGCACCTATTTATCAAAATTCCATGAGGGTTTGTCATAGGTTTTGCAGTGCGGAATGGGCAATTGTCGGCAGGCCGACAATGCTTGCGCCACAAGGGAATAAAGGCTTTCCATAATGGAAATGCAATGCAGCAAATATGCGTTGATCGTCATCAACGCCTGATGGATTTGAGAGGGAGGGAAAACCCGATTTGCGTGCACCGAATGCCGTGTCGGCGCGTAAGCTAACGCGCCGTCAGGCAGGCGTCTTCTGCTTGAATTCGCAGAGGTCGGAAATGCCGCATTGAGGGCATTTGGGTTTGCGCGCCACGCAGACGTAGCGGCCCAGCAGGATCAGCCAGTGGTGAGCGTCCTGCATGTATTCGCGCGGCACGAACTTTTCGAGTTTCTGTTCGACTTCCAGCACATTCTTGCCGGGCGCGATGCCGGTGCGGTTCGACACGCGGAAGATGTGCGTGTCCACCGCCATCGTGGGTTGTCCGAACGCCGTGTTGAGCACCACGTTGGCGGTCTTGCGCCCAACGCCGGGCAGGGCTTCCAGCGCTTCGCGAGTCTGCGGTACTTCGCCACCGTGCTGCTCGATCAGGATCTTGCAGGTGGCGATGGTGTTCTTCGCCTTGGTGCGGTACAGGCCGATGGTCTTGATGTAGTCGGCCAAGCCTTCTTCGCCGAGCGCCAGCAGGGCTTGCGGCGTGCCGTAAGCGGGGAAGAATTTGCGCGTGGCGATGTTGACCGATTTGTCGGTCGCCTGCGCCGACAGCAGCACGGCAATCAGCAACTGGAACGGCGTGTCGTATTCGAGCTCGGTGGTCGGATGCGGGTTGGCGGCCTGCAGGCGGGCGAAGATCTCTCGGCGTTTGGCTGCGTTCATGATTGAGTGGGGTTGCGGCGGGCCCGGGCGCGGGCCAGCGCGGATTCAATGGCGGAACGCTTGCGGTCCTCATTGCGCGCCTCGTCGGCGGCGGGAGCGGAAGCGCTGGGCGCGGCAGCCGCTTCGGGCGCCATCAGGCGCGCGTTGTCGGCAGCCAGGCGTTCGGTGCGTGCCAGATGGCTGCGGTGGCGCTGGCGGCTGATGGCGGCATCCTGCGAATTCCAGGCGCGACCTGCCGGCACCATCTGGATGCAATCGACCGGACAGGGCGCCACGCACAGGTCGCAGCCGGTGCACCAGTCGGCCAGCACGGTATGCATATGCTTGTTGGCGCCCACGATGGCGTCCACGGGACAGGCCTGGATGCACAGCGTACAGCCGATGCAGTGCGCTTCGTCGATGCGCGCGACCAGCAGCGGGCCGGGTTCGCCGCGGGTGGCGTCCAGCGGCAGGATGGGGGTATCGAGCAGGACCGCCAGCGCGGCGATACCGTCGTCGCCGCCGGGCGGGCAGCGGTTGATCGGGGCGGAGCCGTCCGCGATGGCGTCGGCATAGGGCCGGCAGCCGTCGTATCCGCACTTGGTGCATTGCGTCTGGGGTAGCAAGGCATCGATGCGGTCGGCCAATGAGCGACAGGACATGGATGTGAAGATGAAATCGTGGGACGGGGGCGCGAAAGGCAGGAATCAGGGACCCCAAACGCGAATCGCGCGCAACCCATCAAACAGCGCTGAGATTTCCAGTCACCGCTGTTTGATGGGTTGCGCGCGTCGGAGGTCCGGATTCTAGTCCGGCTTGACTCGCGCTACACCCATCCTACGCAGATTGCCGGATGAATTCGGCAATTTTAGGACAGATCATTTCGCGCCAGCGGCGGCCCGAGAAAATGCCGTAGTGGCCGCAGTTGGGCGCCGTGTAGTGCGTCTTGCGCTCGGCCGGGATGTTCTTGCACAGCTTGATGGCGGCGCGCGTCTGGCCCTGGCCGGAGATGTCGTCCAGTTCGCCTTCGATGGTGAGCAGGGCGACCTTCTTGATGTCCGCCGGACGCACCAGCTTGCCGTCCACTTCCCAGGTGCCGTTGGGCAGCTGGAACTCCTGGAACACCATGCGGATCGTGTCCAGATAGAACTCGGCCGGCATGTCCAGCACGGCGTTGTATTCGTCATAGAAGCGGCGGTGCGCTTCGGCGTCGCTGTCGTCGCCGCGCAGCAGGTCCAGGTAGAAGTCGTAATGCGACTTCATGTGGCGGTCGGGGTTCATGGCCATGAACCCCGCGTGCTGCAGGAAACCCGGGTAGACCTTGCGGCCCGCGCCCGGATAGCGCGGCGGCACCGGATGGATGACCTGGTTCTCGAACCAGCTGTAGGGCTTGGTCGTGGCCAGGCGGTTGACCTGCGTGGGCGACTGGCGCGGGTCGATGGGACCACCCATCATCACCATGCTGCGCGGCTGACAGGGATCGTTGGCGGAGGCCATCAGCGAGACGGCGGCCAGCACCGGCACCGTCGGCTGGCACACGGAAATCACGTGCACGTCCGGACCCAGGTGGCGGATGAAATCCTGCACGTAGCGCACGTAGTCGTTCAGATGGAACGGACCGGCCGACAGCGGCACCATGCGGGCGTCGACCCAGTCGGTGACGTAGACGTCGTGGGCCGGCAGCAGGGCGCGCACGGTGTCGCGCAGCAGGGTGGCGTGGTGGCCGGACAGCGGCGCCACCAGCAGGACCTTGGGATCGTCGCGGCCCGTGTGGCGGACATCGCGCTGGAAGTGCAGCAGGCGGCAGAACGGCTTGTCGATGGCCACGCCTTCGATGACGCGGACGGACTTGCCGTTGATTTCGGTGGTGGGCAGGTTCCAGGCAGGCTTCTGGTATTCCTTGCCGATGCGGGTCATCAGCTCATACCCGGCTGCCATCTGGCGGGAGATCGGGGTATAGGCGAGAGGGCTGTAGGGACTGGAAAACAGCTGAGAACCGGCGTCCGTAAATGCAGCGAACGGAGTCAGGAAGGCGCGCTGCATTTCGTGCAATTGATACAGCATTTGAGAAAAGTCCTTCTGGGTCGTGCGTGTGTCCCGATTATTGCTCCGGGCACTAACGATATTTCTAAACAGCCTGAAGAAACGCCGACAAAAAAAGCAAATCTGTTGCTAAAAAGCGACCCAATACCCATTGAGCACCAGTTTAGGGCGCTTTTTACAACGTGCTGTCATACCAAAAGAAGGATTTATGCACTAAGTCGGACGGACCGAAGCTACCAGTAGTTTTCCACTGCCAGGTTGCCGGGGATGCCGCGGCGTCCAGGCTTGAAGCCGCGTTCGCCCAGCAGCTTGCGGGCGTCGGCCAGCATGTCGGGATTGCCGCAAAGCATGATCTTGGCCTGCTCGGGGTCCAGCGGCTGGCCTGCGAGCTGCTCCAGGCGGCCGTCGGCGATCAGCGTGGTCAGGCGTTCCTGCGGCATGCCGGGCAGGGCTTCGCGGGTGGCGATGGGTAGGTAGACGAGTTTCTGCGGATCCGCCGCGAAGAACTCGGCCAGCGCCGGCTGGTTGCGCCAGGATTCGATTTCGGTGCGGTAGGCGAGCTCCGCGGCGGTGCGCACTCCGTGCACCAGGATGATGCGGCGGTAGGCCCGCCAGACTGCCGGGTCGCGCAGGATCGAAAGGTAGGCAGACAGGCCCGTGCCCGAGGCCAGCAGCCAAAGATCGCCGCCCGGCGCGAAGCGCTCCAGGGTCAGAAATCCGTAGGGCGTCTTTTCCACATATAGCGAGTCGCCAGGCTGCAGCCGCGCCATGCGCGGACTGAACAGGCCTTCGGGGACCACGATGGAATAGAACTCCAGCCAGGGTTCGTGCGGCGCCGACACCATGGAATAGGCGCGCCACAGCGTGGGTTCGCCTTCCGAGGCGCCGGCTTCCGGCAGACCGACCCGGGCGAACTGGCCCGGCTGGAACGTATACGCGTCGTCGCGCGTCACGCGCACGGAGAACAGCTTGTCAGGCACCCAGGTGTGGACGTGGGTAACGGTCTGGCGCGTGTATTTGGAGTCGTCGGTCATCGGTACATCGCGCGAGGCCGGCCGCCAGGGCGGGGCCGGCGTTCGCGGATTATTTTTCCAGGTATTGCAGCTTGTCCTGCTTGCCATTCCATTCGTCGGCGTCGGGCAGGGGCTTCTTGGCACGGCTGATGCTGGCGAACTCGGGCGAGAGTTCGGCATTCAGGGCGATGAAATTCAACTGGTCCTGCGGCACGTCTTCTTCGGCGTAGATGGCATTGGCCGGGCATTCCGGGATGCAGACGGCGCAGTCGATGCATTCGTCAGGGTCGATCACGAGGAAGTTCGGACCCTCACGAAAACAGTCCACCGGGCACACGTCTACGCAGTCGGTGTACTTGCACTTAATACAGTTTTCGGTGACAACGTGGGTCATTCAGGAACTCCGGGAGCGGCGGCTTTTGTGTCTTGTTGGGCGGATTTTACCCAATGCCGCGCCGATGTGCCGGCAATACCCGTATTGACATAGTGGCCCTTCGCCCTGAACAGCGGGAGCTCTATGCTATGGTGTCGCGAAACGAAACGCGCCATCATGATAATCACTTCGCTGCTCGACACCGATCTGTATAAATTCAGCATGATGCAGGTGGTTCTGCATCATTTTCCCGCTGCCCAGGTCGAGTACCGTTACAAATGCCGCACGCCCGGGGTCGACCTGCGTCCCTACCTGGACGAAATCCGCGAGGAAGTGCATCAGCTATGCCAGTTGCGCTTCACCGAGGACGAACTTAAATATCTGGGCGGCTTGCGCTTTATCAAAAGCGACTTCGTCGATTTCCTCGAACTGTTCCATCTGCCGGAGCGCTGCATTCACATCGGCGTGGGCGATGGGCCGGGCGAAATCAGCATCGAGGTCAAAGGCCCCTGGCTGCATACGATCCTGTTCGAGATCCCGGTGCTGGCCATCGTCAACGAGGTCTATTTCCGCAACACCCGCAAGAATCCCGACTGGGAAGAGGGCCGCAAGCGCTTGCAGTCCAAGATGCACCTGGTGCTGGACGATCCGGCGCTGGCCGATTTCCGCGTGGCTGAGTACGGCACGCGGCGCCGCTTTTCCAAGATCTGGCACGAAGAAATCGTGTCCACCATGAAGTCGCAGATGGGCGTGCATTTCGCCGGCACCAGCAACGTGCTGCTGGCCAAGCAACACGAAGTGCTGCCCCTGGGCACGATGGGCCACGAATACCTGCAAGCCTGCCAGGCGCTGGGTCCGCGGCTGCGCGATTCGCAGGTGTACGCGCTGGAGGTTTGGGCCAAGGAATACCGTGGCGACCTGGGCATTGCGCTGTCGGACGTCTACGGCATGGATGCCTTCCTGCGTGATTTCGACATGTATTTCTGCAAGCTGTTCGACGGCGCGCGGCATGATTCGGGCGATCCCTTCGTCTGGGGCGAGCGCCTGCTCGAGCACTACCGCAAGAACCGCGTGGATCCGCGCGCCAAGACGCTGGTGTTCTCGGATTCGCTGACTTTCCCGCGCGCCATCGAGCTGGCCCGCCAGTTTTCCGGTCGCTGCAAGGTGTCCTTCGGCATCGGTACCAACCTGACCAACGACCTGGGCCACGAGCCCCTGCAGATCGTCATGAAGATGGTCCGCTGCAATGGCCAGCCGGTGGCCAAGGTGTCCGACGCGCCGGAAAAGACCATGTGCGACGATCCGGCCTACCTGGCCTATCTGCGCCAGGTATTCCAGCTGCCCCCCGCCTGACGGCGGCTCGGGGTAAATTGCGGGTTCTTCAGTATCGTTCCACCCAACCCACTCGAATCTAGGGGACTATTCATGAGCAGCATCAAGCGCTTCCACGTGGCCAAGCGCCTGTCCGACATGGCCGTGTACAACGGCGTCGCGTACCTGGCCGGCCAGGTGCCGGACGATTCCACGCTGGACATCACCGGCCAGACCGAACAGGTGCTCGCCACGATCGACCGCCTGCTGGCCGAAGCCGGCACTGACAAGACCAAGATCCTGATGGCCCAGATCTACGTGGCCAACATGAAGGAATTCGATGGCATGAACAAGGCCTGGGACGCCTGGGTCGCCGACGGCAATTCGCCTCCGCGCGCCACCGTCGAAGCCCGCCTGGCCAATCCGGACTACAAGGTCGAAATCGTCGTGACGGCTGCCGTCTAAGACGCCTGCCGCGTCGGGCGCCCCGGGCGCCTGATGCGTGCACGGGGCGGGCTGGCGCGTGCGCCACCCGTCTCATCATCCCGCGTTGTGCCGGCTACTGCCCGAGCAACAGCGTCGCGGCCAGCAGGCCGCCCAATTCCTCGCATTTCGCAATATCCGCGCCGGCCATGATCTTGGGCGCCAGGATCTGCTGCGCCGTCTGCGCACCCATGTTGACGATGAGCGCCGGCGCCAGCGCGTTGAGCCGCCAGCCCGTGCAGATGCGCTCGACCTGCCGCGCCGCACCCGCGCCGTCGCTGCCCGCGCTGATGGCGCAGGCGTAGGGCAAGCCTTGTATCCGGTCCAGCACCGCGTAATAGTTGCGGTCGAAGAATTCCTTCATCTCGCCGCTCAGCGAGGCCAGGTTCTCGGGGGCGCAGAACAGGTAGGCCTGGCTGGCGAGCATTTCTTCGGCCTGCGTGTCGGCGGCGCGCCGCAAGACCACGTCCAGGTCTGCCGTCTGTTCCAGTTGCGCGGCGGCCGCGCGCGCGCCGCGCGCAGCGGCTTCGGCCATCTGCCGCGCGGCGCCGGTGCGCGAATGCCACACGATCAGCAGCTGTTTCATGCGTAGCGTTCCAGCGGATCCTGCCGGTAGTAGGCCCGCAGCAGCCCATACCATTGCGGCAGCGCTTCGTGCATGGGGTAGGGATCCACGAAGAAGTGTTCCGAGCTGACCGCGAAGAACTCGGCTTCGTCGGTGGCGGCATACGGGTCCATCGGCAGTTGGCCGTACCAGGCGTCGGCGGCCTCGCTTTCCGGATCCACATCATGCGGGATGGCGGCCTCGACCGCGTCCACGGCAGCGATGAAGCGGTCCAGGCTGTCGTCCAGGATGCGGCGCCAGGCCTGTGGCTTGAGTTCGGGGTGCGCGGCCAGCGAGGGCATGCCGTCGGCATAGCCCGAACGCAGGTCCAGTTTGTGGGCGAACTCGTGGATGACCACGTTGAAGCCGCCGTCGGAGAACTGCGTGTCTTCCCAGGACAGCACCAGCGGCCCGCCTTCCCAGGCTTCGCCGGCGGCGTCCTCCAGGTATTCGTGCACCACGCCGTCATCGTCCTGGCGCGAGCGCGGGATGCGGAAGCTGGCGGGGTACACGATGATCTCGTCCCAGCCTTCATACAGTTCGGGCGCCAGGTTGAGGATGGGCAGGCTGGCCTGGGCCGCGATGCTCAGGCGCATGAAGTCCGAGACCTCCAGTCCTTGCGCGCCGTTGATGTGCTTGCTGGCCAGCAGCCAGGCCGAACGCGCCTGCAACTGGGCCGCTTCATCGGCTTTCAATGCCGCCAGGAACGGGTGGGCGTCCAGCACCTGTTGCCACAGTTCCGGGGAGATGCGGGCCTGCATTTCGGCCACCGCGGAGGGGCGGGCGCCCCGGCCCTTGAGCCAGCGCAACATAAGCTTCGGTTCCTTCCATATGCCGGGGCTAGCGGCTGCTTTTGGTGTCTACAAACCCTAGTGTAGAGTGTCGGGATATCAAACTACATCCGCCTGCCGTCCGTCATGTCCGCCCCGCCTGTTCCCGACGCGCCTACGCCTTTCGACGCTACCTGGCGCCAGGAGGTAGGCGCCGGCCTGGATGCCGAGGGCGTGGCGCTGATCGACCAGGCCGTGGCCTGGGCCGAACCGCGTTTCGAAGGGCAGCAGGCGCTGACCGGCGAACCCCTGGCCGGACACGGCGCGGGCGTGGTCCGCATCCTGGCGGCCTTGCATACCGATGCCGCCACCCGCGCCGCGGCGCTGCTGGCTGCCTTGCCGACCGACCTGATGGCGCCCGCGCCGTCCCTGCGCAGCGATCCGGTCGCGGCCGCCTTCGGTCCCGAGATCGCGCGGCTGGTGCAGGGCACGCGCGCGCTGCTGCGCCTGGGCGTGGTGGCGCGGCAGGCGAGCGACGCCGCCGCCGAAAGCGGCTCGCAAAAGGAAATGCAGCGCAAGATGCTGCTGGCCATGGCGGCCGACCTGCGCATCGTGCTGATGCGGCTGGCCTCGCGCCTGCGCACCTTGCGCTGGCACGCGGAAAGCAAGGCGCCGTGCTCCACCGATTTCGCCCGCGAAACCCTGGACCTGTATGCGCCGCTGGCGAACCGCCTGGGGATCTGGCAGATCAAGTGGGAAATGGAAGATCTGGCGTTCCGCTTCCTGGAGCCCGACAAGTACAAACAGATCGCCCGCCTGCTGGAAGAAAAGCGGGTGGAGCGCGAAGCCTTCATCGCCGGCGCCATCGAGCGCCTGCAGACGGGATTGGCCAAGGCGGGCGTCGAGGCCGAGGTCAGCGGCCGGCCCAAGCACATCTACAGCATCTGGAACAAGATGCGCGTGAAGCGGCTGGATTTCTCGCAGATGTACGACCTGCGCGCGCTGCGCATCATCGTTGACGACGTGCGCGCCTGCTATACGGCGCTGGGCATGGTGCACGAAATGTGGACGCCGATCTCGGAAGAATTCGACGACTATATTTCGCGGCCCAAGCCCAACGGTTACCGCTCGCTGCACACGGTGGTGGCCGACGACGACGGCCGTCCCTTCGAAGTGCAGATCCGCACGCGCGAAATGCATCAGTTCGCCGAATACGGCATGGCCGCGCATTGGCGCTACAAGGAAGCGGGCGCCAAGGGCGGCCAGGTGGCGGCCTCCAGCGAATACGACCGGCAACTGGCGTGGATGCGGCAACTACTGGCCTGGAACAGCGATGTCGAGGGCGGCGGCGAACCCGCCCAGCCCGCGCCCGCCAAGCCGGCATCGGGCAGGCAGCGCGGCCCGGCGGCGGCGCCGGCCCATACCGATGAGCGCATCTACGTGCTGACGCCGCAGGCGCGCGTGATCGAACTGCCCGCCGGCGCCACGCCGGTCGATTTCGCCTATCACCTGCACACCGACCTTGGCCACCGTTGCCGCGGCGCCCGCGTCGACGGGCAGATGGTGCCGCTGCAGACCCATCTGTCCACCGGCCAGACCGTGGAGATCATCTCCGCCAAGTCCGGCGGGCCGTCGCGCGACTGGCTCAACCCGCAGCTGGGCTTTCTGGCCAGTCCGCGGGCCCGCGCCAAGGTGCGCATGTGGTTCAACGCGATCGAATTGCAGCAGCGCATCACGCAGGGCCAGGCGCTGGTCGAAAAGGAATTGCAGCGGCTGGGCAAGACTGCCGTCAATCTGGAACAGCTGGCGCAGAACCTGGGATTCGCCCGCGCCGACGACCTGTACGTGGCGGCGGCCAAGGAAGAGTTCAGCCTCCGGCAGATCGACACCCTGTTCCAGCAGCCCGGGCCGGTCGTCGAGCCGCAGCCGGCCGCCTTGCGCCATGCCAGCGCCGGCAGCGCCGAGAAAAGCGGCAAGAGCGGCGTGCTGGTGGTGGGGGTGGGGTCGCTCTTGACGCAGCTGGCGCGCTGCTGCCGTCCGGCGCCGCCCGATCCGATCGCCGGCTTTGTCACGCGCGGACGCGGGGTGTCGATCCACCGCAGCGATTGCCACAGCTATCTGGCGCTGGCCGCGCGAGAGCCGGAGCGCGTCATCGAGGTGGCCTGGGGCGAAACCGCCGACACGTTCTACCCGGTGGACATCAGTGTGCGCGCGCACGACCGTTCCGGCCTGTTGCGGGACCTGTCCGAAGTCTTTGCGCGGCTGCGCCTGAACGTGGTGGGCGTGAACACACAGAGCAAGCAGTCGCTGGCCCATATGGTGTTCACGGTGGAAGTGCGCGGCGGGGAATCGCTGTCGCGCGCGCTGGACGCCCTGGCCGAAGTGCCGGGCGTGTCGTCGGCGACACGCCGCTAGGCGGGAAACCCGGGCCGGGCGGCCCGGGTGGGAGCAGGACTCAGTTGTCCAGCTCTTCGTGCGCGCGGTCGCGCATGTAGAACGCGGCGATCAGCCCCAGCGCCACGCCGAACATCACGTAATAGGCGGGCGCCATCGGCGAGCCGGTGGTCTTGATCAGCCAGGTCACGATGAACTGCGCGAAACCGCCGAAGATCATCACGGCCACGTTGTAGGCCAGGGACAGGCCCACCGAGCGCACGCGCGCGGGGAACAGTTCCGCCATCACCGTGCTGAACACGCCGAAGAATGCCGACACGAACAGGCAGACCACGACCTGCACGGCCAGCAGGCGGCCGATGGAAGGCGCATCCGACAGCCAGTAGTACAGCGGGTACAGCACGATCAGGTAGCCGATGAGCGAGCCGATCACCAGGGGGCGTCGGCCGATGCGGTCGGACCAGGCGCCCATGAAGGGCGTCAGCAGCACCATCAGCGCCGCGCCCGCCATCTGCACCAGGAAGGTCTGGTTCAGCGGCAGCTTCAGGATCTGCGTAGAGTAGGTCACCAGATACGTGAAGGTGATGTAGATGGACACGGTCGCGGTCACGACCAGGCCCACGCCGATCAGCGCTTCGCGGGTATGCGTCTTCAGCATCTGGCCCAGGCTCAGGCGCTGCACGTCGCCGCGGGCGGCGGCTTGGCGCTCTTCTTCCTTGATCTGCTTGAACGCGTCGGTTTCATCGACGTTGCGGCGGATATAGATGGCGATGGGGACAATGACCAGGCCGAACGCGAACGGCAGGCGCCATGCCCAGTCGGCGATCTGTTGCGGGGTGAAGAACTCGGTGATGAGCGTGCCGCAGGCCGCGCCGATCAGCAGCGCCAGCATCTGGCCGGCCATCTGCCAGGAACCGTAGAAGCCGCGCTTGCCGTTGGGCGCCATCTCGATCAGCAGCGCCGTCGAGGTGCCGAATTCGCCGCCGGCGGAGAAGCCCTGCAAGAGGCGAGCGATCAGGATGAAGATCGGGGCCAGGATGCCGGCCGCGTGGTAGGTGGGGGCCACGGTGATCAGCGCGATCGACACGGCCATCAGCGAGGTCACCATGACCATGGCGGCCTTGCGGCCTTTCTTGTCGCCGTACAGGCCAAGGATGATGCCGCCCACGGGGCGCATGAAGAAGCCGACGCCGAAAATGGCGGTGGTCATCAGGATGGCGTTCAGCTCGCTGCCGGGAACGCTTGGGTCGGTGGGGAAGAACAGCTTCGAGATGATCGGCGTCATGAACGCGAACACCAGGAAGTCATACCATTCGAGGGCATTGCCTATTACTGCCGCCACGATGTTGCGTGTGGGAACTGCTTTGTGCTGCACGGTTTCTCCTTGGGGTTTGCCTAACCGGGCGACATTCTAGGCGCTTCGCGCGCCGGACCACGCCGAGACGCGGAGGCGCGCTGGCCTTACACTCCTGTTTTTCCCCAAGAGAGTAGTGACATGAACGCGCGCACCTGGCTGGAAACGCTGGTTGGCTTTGACACCACCAGCCGTAATTCCAATCTTGCCCTGATCGAAACCGTCCGGGATTGGCTCAAGGGCCAGGGCGTCGACGCATGGCTGGCGCACAATCCGGAGCGCACCAAGGCCAACCTGTTCGCGACCTTGCCCGCCCAGGACGGCGGCATGCAGGGCGGCATCGTGCTGTCCGGCCACACCGACGTGGTGCCGGTCGACGGCCAGGAATGGAGCACGGATCCGTTCAAGCTCGTCGAAAAGGACGGCCTGCTCTATGGCCGCGGCAGCTGCGACATGAAGGGTTTCATCGCCAGCTCGCTGGCAATGGTGCCGGAATTCCTGGCCATGCCGCGCAAGAAGCCGATGCACCTGGCGTTCTCGTATGACGAGGAAGTCGGCTGCGCCGGCGCGCCCTACATGCTGGCCGACCTGCACGAACGCGGCATCCGCCCCGAAGGTTGCGTGGTGGGCGAACCCACCGGCATGCAGGTGGTGGTGGCGCACAAGGGCATCAACCTGTTCCGCTGCAAGGTGCACGGCAAGGCGGCGCACTCGTCGCTGACCCCGCGCGGCTGCAACGCCATCGAATATGCCGCCCGCCTGATCTGCCGCATCCGCGACCTGGCCGACAGCTTCAAGGCCAACGGCCCCTACGACCAGTTCTACGACGTGCCGTTCTCCACGATGACCACCAACCAGATCCGGGGCGGCATCGCGGTCAATACCATCCCCGAACTGTGTGAATTCACCTACGAATTCCGTAACCTGCCCGGCATGCAGCCCGACGAGATCCAGGCAGAAGTTGAAAAATACGTGCGCGAAGAGCTCCTGCCGCGCATGAAGGCCGAGTTCGACGGCGCCAGCATCGAAATCGAGACGGGCGCGGCCGCGCCCGCCCTGGAAGCGTCCGAGGAAGCCGCCATCACCCAGCTGGTGCGCGCCCTGACCGAAGACCGCGCCACCCGCAAGGTTGCCTACGGCACCGAGGCCGGCCTGTTCCAGGGCATCGGCATCCCCACCGTGGTCTGCGGCCCCGGCCATATCGAACAGGCCCACAAGCCCAACGAGTACGTCGCGCTGGACCAGTTGGCTGCCTGCGACACCTTCCTGCGCCGCCTGGGGCAGTCGCTCTGAGGGCAGGCTGACGGTTCCCGGGGCGGCTGGGGCGTTGCCCCCGGCCGCTGCCGGCGTCAGGTAAAATGACGGGTTGCAAACCGGATTTGCGGCCGGCAGTGGCCTGCCGCGATACCCGGGGGAGATGCTTGGTGAAACCTTACGACTTTCCGGATGCCCAGGGCCATTTCGGCCCTTATGGCGGTGTTTTCGTGGCGGAAACGCTGATGCACGCGCTCGACGAGCTGCGCGCGGCCTATGACCATTACCGTGTCGACCCCGCCTTCCAGGAAGAGTTCAACTACGAACTCAAGCATTTCGTCGGCCGGCCCAGCCCGGTCTACCACGCACGCCGCTGGTCGGAAATGGTGGGCGGCGCCCAGATCTGGTTCAAGCGTGAAGACCTGAACCACACCGGCGCCCACAAGGTCAACAACTGCATCGGCCAGGCCTTGCTGGCCAAGCGCATGGGCAAGCCGCGCGTCATCGCCGAAACCGGCGCCGGCCAGCACGGCGTGGCCACCGCCACGGTGGCGGCCCGCTACGGCATGGAATGCGTGGTCTACATGGGCAGCGAAGACGTCCGCCGCCAGGCCTCGAACGTCTACCGCATGAAGCTGCTGGGCGCGACGGTGGTGCCGGTCACGTCCGGTTCGCGCACCCTGAAGGACGCGCTGAACGAAGCCATGCGCGACTGGGTCACCAACATCGAAAACACCTTCTACATCATCGGCACGGTGGCGGGTCCCGACCCCTATCCCCGCATGGTGCGCGATTTCCAGACCGTCATCGGCAACGAATGCCTGACGCAGATGCCCGAGGCCACCGGCCGCCAGCCCGACTACGTCGTGGCGGCGGTGGGCGGCGGCTCCAACGCCATGGGCATCTTCCATCCCTACATTCCGTACGAAAACGTGCGCCTGATCGGCGTCGAGGCGGCGGGCGAGGGCATGGACAGCGGCCGCCACGCCGCTTCCCTGGCCGCGGGCCAGGTGGGCGTGCTGCACGGCAACCGCACCTACGTCATGCAGGACGCCGACGGCCAGGTTCAGGAAACGCATTCGGTCTCCGCCGGCCTGGACTATCCCGGCGTGGGCCCGGAACATGCCTGGCTGAAGGACTCCGGCCGTGCCGAGTACGTCGGCATCACCGACGCGGAAGCCCTCAAGGCCTTCCACGATTGCTGCCGCATCGAAGGCATCATGCCCGCGCTGGAGTCCTCGCACGCCATTGCGCAAGCCGTGAAGATGGCCGCCACGCTGCCGCGCGACGCCGTCATCCTGGTCAACTTGTCGGGCCGTGGCGACAAGGACATGCATACCGTGGCCGAACAGGCCGGCATCGAGCTCTGAGGCCCTGTCCATGACCACTCGCATCGACCGCATTGCCGCCGCTTTTGCGCGCACCGCCGAATCGGGCCGCGCCGCGGCGCTGATTCCCTACATTGCCGCCGGCGATCCTTCGCCCGCCGCGACCGTTCCCCTGATGCATGCGCTGGTCGAGGCCGGCGCCGACGTCATCGAACTGGGCGTGCCGTTCTCCGATCCCATGGCCGACGGCCCGGTGATCCAGCGCGCCGCCGACCGCGCCATCGCGCAAGGCGTGGGCCTGGCCCGCGTGCTGGAGCTGGTGGCTGAATTCCGCCAGCGCGACGCATCCACGCCGGTGGTGTTGATGGGTTATGCCAACCCGATCGAACGCATGGGCCAGGCCGAGTTCGCGCGTCGCGCCGAGCAGGCGGGCGTGGACGGTGTGCTGGTGGTGGACTATCCGCCCGAAGAAGTCGTCGAGTTCGCCGCCACGCTGGGCGGGCACGGCATTGCGCCCATCTTCCTGCTGGCGCCCACGTCCACGGAAGCGCGCATCAAGGCCGTCGCCGAAGTGGCGCGGGGTTACGTGTACTACGTGTCGCTCAAGGGCGTCACGGGTTCGGGCTCGCTCAACACTGACGACGTTGCCGAGCGCCTGGCCGTGATCCGCCGCCACGTGCGCGACATTCCGGTGGGCGTGGGCTTCGGCATCCGCGACGCCGAAAGCGCCCAACGCGTGGCGCGCGCGGCGGATGCCGTCGTGATCGGCAGCAAACTGATTGAAACCATGGAGCAGGCGGCGGCGAATGCCCCCGCGGCCCAGAAAACCGACGCCGCAGTCACCGCCGCCAGCGGCTGGCTGCGCACCATCCGGCAAGCGCTGGATCAAGTAAAACGAGCAAGCGCGTCGGCCTGAGCGGCGGGCGTGACCTCATACGGGATGAATAATCAATGAGCTGGATCGAAAAACTCCTGCCTCCTCGCATCAATAAAACCAGCGAAAGCGGCCCCCGCCGCGTTCCCGAAGGCCTATGGGTGAAATGCCCGTCGTGCGAATCGGTGCTGTACAGCGAAGACCTCGCGGCCAACCTGCACGTCTGCCCCAAGTGCGACCACCACATGCGCATCGGGGCCCGTGCCCGCATCGACTCGCTGCTGGATGTCGAGGGCCGCGTCGAGATCGGCCAGACCACGCGTTCGGTCGACACGCTGAAGTTCAAGGACACCCGCAAGTACCCCGAGCGTCTGCAGGAAGCGGTCAAGCAGACCGGCGAAACCGACGCGCTGGTGGTCATGAGCGGTTCGATCCGCGGCGTATCCGCAACGCTGGCCTGCTTTGAATTCGAATTCATGGGCGGCTCCATGGGCTCGGTGGTGGGCGAGCGCTTCGCGCGCGGCGCCCAGGCCGCGCTGGACAACAAGACGCCCTTCATCTGCGTGGCTGCCTCGGGCGGCGCGCGCATGCAGGAAAGCCTGCTGTCGCTGATGCAGATGGCCAAGACCAATGCCATGCTGACCCGCCTGTCGGCGGCCGGCCTGCCGTTCATCAGCGTGTTGACCGACCCCACCATGGGCGGCGTGTCAGCCAGCTTCGCCTTCATGGGCGACGTGGTCATCGCAGAACCCAAGGCGCTGATCGGCTTTGCCGGCCCGCGCGTGATTGAACAGACCGTGCGCGAAAAACTGCCGGAAGGTTTCCAGCGCGCCGAGTTCCTGCTGCAGAAGGGCGCCATCGACATGGTCGTGGACCGCCGCCAGCTGCGCGAGGAAATCGCCCGCCTGCTGGCCTTGCTGACCAATCAACCGGCGGACGTGGTTACGGCCTGAGTTTGCCCCGGCCTGCGCCTGAGGGGACGGGCCAGACGAACAGCGCCAAGATGCCGCCGGCAGCCCAGGGCTTCCGGCGGCATTGTCATATGCGGCCCCGGGGCCGCATATGACGAACAATTTGCGGAACAGTGTTTTCCATCCGCGATGTTGCCTGCGTGCGACAAAGCTTGAGCCTTCCGGCCCGGATTTTGCTATGTTGCGTACTAGGTTTGAAATCTACGGAGTTTTCCAATGCAGTTGACCAAGAAGAAGATGCTTACCGGCCTTGTGGGACTTGCCCTGGCTGCAACCGCGTCGCTGGCAAGCGCCCAATCGTCCGAGGGTACTCAGGGCGGCGTCAGCGTGCATTACGGCATTGGAGACCACTATCAGCGCCTGACGATCAACTACGAAACGGCTTCGGTCTGGACCTACCAGTTCGGCGGCAACTGGGGCCGGCTGGACCTGACGCCCGAACTCGGCGCGTCGTACTGGAAGGCGAGCGGCTCGCGCTCCCCGGGCCATGTCTGGCAGCTCAACGCCATCCCGATGTTCCGCTGGTGGACCGGCGAACGCTTCTACATTGAAGCGGGTATTGGCGCCACGCTCTTCTCCAGCACGCGTTTCGCCGACGAGAACATCAGCACCGCTTTCCAGTTTGGCGACCACATCGGCATGGGCTTTCTCGTGACGCCGAACAATCGCATCGGCCTGCGCTATTCGCACTTCTCGAACGCCAGCATCAAGCGCCCGAACCCGGGCCTGGACGTGGTGCAGCTGACGTACACCTACCAGTTCTGATCACGCCATGTATGTGGGCGTGGCGCGGCCCCAAGGGCCCGCCGCACAGACAGATCCACCCTCAGGGGTGGATTTTTTTTGGGCTGCTGTGCTGCATTGCGGCAAGTCCAATTTGATACCTCAAAAATATTATGTTCTGACGCTGCGTATACATACTTGTTGGTAGGGAGTGCAATCGCCAGAATGCTCTGGCACTGCACAACACACAACGAGCCGCCGCGCGGCTCCGCCCGGCACGCTTGGCTGCGGCCGGGGAGGGGCGCGCCGATGGCATACGGAGACCAACGCATGAACACCCCCTGTACGCCCGCGCGTCCCCTGACGCGCATGACGGTAGCCCTAGGCCTGGGCCTCGCGCTTTTCTGCGGCTCATCCGCCGCCATGGCCGAGGAGTTTCCTAACAAGCCGCTGCGCATGGTCGTGGGCTTTGCCCCGGGAGGCGGCGCGGACATCGTGGCGCGCCTGGTCGGCGCCAAGATGGCAGAAAGCCTGGGGCAGCAGGTGGTGGTCGAAAACCGGGCCGGCGCCACCGGCACCATCGCCGCCGACAACGTCGCCCGTTCGCCTGCCGATGGCTACTCGCTGTTCCTGGGTTCGCAGTCCACCATGGTGGTGGCGCCTTCGCTGTTCCCGTCCTTGCCCTTCAAGCCCGAGAAGGACTTTGCGCCGGTATCGCAGATCGTGACCATGCCGCTGATCCTGGTGGTCAATCCAGCCTTGGTGGATGCCAAGACCGTACAGGAGCTGACGGAACAGATCCGCAAGGCCGGGGATGGCGCAATGAGCTATGCCTCGTCCGGCCAGGGCGGCCCGCAGCACATAGCCGGCGAGCTGTATGCGCACATGGTGGGCACCAAGGTGACGCATGTGCCGTACAAGGGCGAATCGGCCGCCATGGCCGACGTGCTGGGCGGGCACGTGCCGTACATGTTCGCCAATCTGCCTGTGGCCTTGCCTCACATCGCATCGGGCAAGGTCCGGCCGTTGGCCATTACCAGCCTGAAGCGCGACCCCAAGGCGCCGCAAATCCCGACCCTGGCCGAGTCCGGGTTCAAGGACTTCGAAGTGTCGACCTGGTATGGCGTGTTCGCGCCGGCCAATACGCCCAAGCCCGTGGTGGCCAAGCTTTCCGATTCCATCCGCGCCGCCGTGCAGCAGAACGATATGCAGGCCAAGCTCAGCGAGCAGGGTTTCACGGTGGTGGGCAGCGATTCCGATACCTTCACGCGTTTCGTGGGTACGGAGCTGCCGCGCTGGTCGGTGCTGATCCGCGACATAGGCATCAAACCCGAATAGGCGTCCAGCCCGCGCGGGCGAGCCTTTATCCCTACGAGATCCAGACATGATCGATTTCACTGAAAAACGTGCAGCCGGCCCCGTCATCCGGCTGCATTCCGCGGACAACGTCGTGGTGGCGCGCGTGCCCATCGGCATAGGCATGGCCGTACCCTCCGAAGGCATCGTCAGCCGCAGCCAGATCCCGGCCGGGCATAAGATCGCGGCGCGCGACCTGCGCGCCGGCGAGCCCATCCTCAAGTACAACGTCTGCATCGGCTTTGCAGCGGGCGACATTCCGGCCGGCACCTACGTCCATTCGCACAACATGGACTTCCAGGAGTTCGACCGCGACTACGCGCACGCCCGCGACTACGTCGCGACGCCGGTCCTGCCCGAGTCCGAGCAGGCGCGCTTTCTTGGTATCGTGCGCGCCAACGGACAGGTCGCCACGCGCAACTACATCGGGGTCATGGCGACGGTCAACTGTTCGGCGACGGTGGTGCATCGCATTGCCGAAGCTTTCACGCCGCAGCTGATGGCCGCCTATCCCAATGTGGACGGCGTGGTGGCGTTGAGCCATGGCATGGGCTGCGGCATGGAAATGTCCGGCGAACCCATGGATTTGTTGCGCCGGACGATGGGCGGTTACGCCTGTCACGCCAACTTCGCCGCCGTGCTGATCGTCGGGCTGGGCTGCGAGCGCAATCAGCTGGATGCCTTGCTCAAGGACCAGGGCCTGGAGGCGGGCGCGCGGTTGAAGACTTTCATCATGCAGGAGACCGGCGGCACGCGCAAAACCATCGAGGCGGGCGTCGCCGCGGTGCAGGCGCTGCTGCCCGAGGCCAATCGGGTCGAGCGCGTGCCGGTGCCGGCGCGGCATCTGACGGTGGGCCTGCAATGCGGCGGTTCGGACGGCTTTTCGTCCATCACCGCCAATCCCGCATTGGGGGCGGCCATGGACATCCTGGTGCGCCACGGCGGCACCGCCATCCTGTCCGAAACGCCTGAGATCTATGGCGTGGAGCACACCTTGACCTCGCGCGCCCGCAACCGCGAGGTCGGCGAAAAGCTGGTGCAGCGCATCCGCTGGTGGAAGGAAGAGTACTCGCCGGGGCGCGACGTGCAGATCAACGGCAAGGTCAGTCCGGGCAACCAGATGGGCGGATTGGCCAATATCTTCGAGAAGTCGCTGGGCTCTTCGATGAAGGGCGGCACCACGGCGTTGATGGAGGTCTACCGCTACGCGGAGCCGGTGCGCCAGCCCGGCATGGTGTTCATGGACACGCCGGGCTTCGACCCCGTGTCCGCGACCGGACAGATCGCCGGCGGGGCCAACATGATCTGTTTCACCACCGGGCGCGGTTCGATGTTCGGCGCCAAGCCCGTGCCCTCGATCAAGCTGGCGACCAATACGCCGATGTATGAAAGGCTGACGGAGGACATGGACGTCAATTGCGGCGACATCCTGGACGGCACCGCGACGCTACAGGAAGTGGCGCAGCGCATCTTCGAGGAAATCCTGCTGGTGGCCTCCGGCACGCGCAGCAAGAGCGAGCTGCTGGGACTGGGCGATCACGAGTTCGTGCCCTGGAACATCGGCGTGGTGAGCTGAGCGGCACCGCCAAAAGAAGCGCCCCGGCGCACGGCTTCAGGTCGCCGTGCGCCGGGGCGCTTCGTGCTGCGGATATTGCGCTGTTCAATCCCGCGGACAACTAGCGCCCGCGGGATTGGGCGCTAGTTGTCCGCCAGGGTCTGCGCGCCGGGCATGTCGAAGCCGTTCTCATCCAGGGCGGCCTGCAAGGCGGTGCGCTGTTCAGCGTTCAGTTCCACCAGGGGCGGGCGTACCGTCGCCCAGGCCGGATCGCCGGATTTCCAGGCAATCGCGGCCTTCATCGCGGGGATCATGGGGAATTTGCCGAACACGTTGCGGGTCGCGTTCAGACCGGCCTGGCGAGCGTCGGCGTCGGCTTCCTGCCAGCGCTGCTGCAGGGCGACGATGGGGCCCGGATTGACGTTGCCGGTGGCGGTGATGCAGCCCACGCCGCCCGCGCGCAGGGTCTGCAGCAGGAAGGCTTCGCTGCCCGCGTAGACCTTGAAGCCGCGCGGCGCGAAGCGTTCGATCATGGCCGCCGTGTTGTTCCAGTCCCCACCACTGTCCTTTACCCCGGCGACCTGGCCGGGATAGCGGTCGAGCAGGCGGTCGATCAGGTCCAGGCTCAGCGGCACCTGGCTCACGGGAGGGATGTGATACAGGTACATGCGCAACCGGTCGTCGCCCACGCCTTCGATCAGTTCGGCGTAGTAGCGGAACAGGCCTTCGTCGCTCACGCCCTTGTAATAGAAGGGGGGCAGGACCAGCACGCCCATGCTGCCGCTGCGCACGGCGTGGCGTGTCAATTCGATCGCGTCGGGCAGCGCGCAGGCGCCCGTGCCGGGCATCAGCGCCGACGGTTCCACGCCCGCTTCCAGCAGCGCGTCCAGCAGGCTGCGCTTTTCCGACAGGGCGAGCGAGTTGGCTTCCGAGTTGGTGCCGAATATGGCCAGCCCGACGGATTGTTCGCGCAGCCAGCGGCAGTGCTTCACATAGCGTCCCAGCGCCGGGCGATAGGCTGCGTCGAATGGCGTCAGGACCGGAGAAAAAACGCCGGGAATGCTGGCTTGGGTGCTCATTGTCTCTACTCGTTTTCTGATGAATGAAAAGGACGCGCCACGGGGCGCAGCGGCAACGTCTGATTCTGGCACCGAAGCGGCCAGTGAACATCTGCTGTTTAATTGCTTCAATCCATAAAATTGTTGTGGTTTGCCCTGGCGCAAACCATGCCTGCAGAAAAAGGGGGGACGCTTTGGATACGCGATATGTGCAGAGCTTTGTGTCGGTGGTCGAATGCGGATCGCTGGCGGAGGCCGCGCGCCGGCTGGACCTGACCCCCGCTGCCATTGCGGCGCGGGTGCGCACCCTGGAGGAAGAGCTGGGCGCCACGCTCATCAAGCGCGTGGGCCGCAGCGTCAAGGCGACCGAAGCGGGCCTGAAAGTGCTGGAACGAGCCCGCAGCGTGCTGCGCGAAGTGCGCGACCTGCGGGCCAGCGCCAGCGACGACGCGCCCTTGGGCGAGTTGAGGCTGGGCGTGTCGGTGTC
Organism: Achromobacter aegrifaciens; assembly: GCF_902859735.1. Taxonomy (GTDB): domain Bacteria; phylum Pseudomonadota; class Gammaproteobacteria; order Burkholderiales; family Burkholderiaceae_B; genus Achromobacter; species Achromobacter aegrifaciens. Next base: position 558,949 of record NZ_CADIJY010000003.1, read on the forward strand.
GGCGCTGACGGGCATCATGCCCACCGTGCTGGCGCGCCTGTACCGGCGCCTGCCCAAGCTGGCCGTTTTCGTGGAGCCAGGCACCTCCAATCACCTGTACCACCGGGTGATCAACGGCGACCTGGACGCGGCCTTCATCGTCAAACCGCAATTCAACCTGTCCAAGGGCTACGCCTGGAAATTGGTGGCGGAAGAGCCGCTGGTGGTGCTGGCGCCGCCCGATACCGTAAGCAATGACGCCCACGAGCTGATGAGCACGCAGCCTTTCATACGCTATGACCGCAACGTCTGGGGCGGCCGGCTGGCGGACCAGTATCTGCGCCAGCACGGCATCGTGCCGCGCGAGCGCCTGGAGGTCGACGGCCTGATGGGCATCGCCTGCATGGTGTCGGAAGGGCTGGGCGTGTCGCTAGTGCCCGATTGGGCGCCGGATTGGGTGGACAGCCGGCGCGTCAAGCGAGTGCCGCTGCCGGGGCGCGCGCCTCTGCGCTGCATGGGGATCATCTGGGCCCGGCATATGCCGCATTCGGCGTTGGCGGAAGCGTTCGTCGAAGAGGCCGGCCTGGCTTTGAACCTGCCCGCGGAGCCGATAGAGGACGAGTGAGCGGCCGAGGGGGCGCGCTGCGAATCGCGCGGGGCGTCGCTGCCCTGCGGACCCACCATGAAAAACACCCCGTACGCTGGATCGGTATCCAGCGTACGGGGTGCGATGTGCTGCCAGTCGCAAGCCCTTGCGGGCCTGCGGCTTAGTGGCGCGTTTCGACCTGAACCAGCGGTTCGTTGGAAACGGCCGCGACCGGCTTGCGCTCGCGGCCCAGGCGGACCGGCGTGTGCGCAGCGGCGATACGCAGCTGGGTCTGGGCGTGGCGGTCCGGATCGGTCTCCACCCACTGCAGGCCAGCGGCATTCACCACGTCGTGCAGGGCCTGGGCCTTGGCCGACGGGGCGACAGCCGGCACCACGATGGGTTGGCTGGCTGCAGGAGCCGGGGCAGCCACTTCCTGTGCGACAGGCGCGACAGGAACTGCCGGGGCGACCGGTGCGGGGGCGGGAGCAACCACGGGCTCGACGGCGGCGGCTTCCACCGGCGCCGGCTCGGTCGCTGCGGGGGCGGAAACCTCGCTCGCGGCCTGCACGGACACCGGCTGGGCCACGGGTTCGACGGCTTGCTCGGCTTGGGCCTGCACGGGCGCTGCCGGCTGGGTTTCAACCGGAGCAGCGGCAACCTGGACGGGCTCGGCTGTCGTGGTTTCGGGCTGCTGGGCTTGCGCCGGAGCGGCCTGGACATGTGCGGCAGGTTCCTCGGTTTGCGCAGCGGTCACGGCGGGCTGGGCAGCGGCTTCTTCCGACTGTTCGATGCTGTCGTCGTCAGCGCCATCTTCCTGCTGGTCGTCGCTGCCGGCCAAGCCAGCTTCTTCCTGGCTGCGGCGGCCACGGCGGCTGCGGCGGCGGCGGCGCTTGCGCTCGGGATCGGCGGCGCCTTCGGCGCCTTCCACGGCGGGTACGCCATCGGCGGTCTGTTCGAGCACGGCTTCGGCTTCGCCGGCCTCGGCGGTCACCGCGGCGGCTTCAGGAGCCGGTTTGGTTTCGGGCAGGGCGGTGGCGACCGTCTGCGCCAGGGCGGCGACCATGCTTTCCTGTTCGCTCATCGGGGCGTCGGACTGGCCTTCCTCGCGGCGATTGCGGCCACGGCCGCGGCGACGGTTGCGGCCGGCGCCGCTGTCCTCGCCGCCAGCTTCCACGGCTTGCTCGGGGCGGTGGGACGCCAGGGCAGCTTGCGCAGCCTGGGTGTCGCGTTCGCCACGGGCGTCGTTGCGGTTGTTGCGGTCGCCGCGTTCCTGGCGCTCGCCCTCGGCGCGGCGGTTGCCGCGGACGTGGTGGCGGCCGCCTTCGCTGCCCTCGGCGCCTTCGCCGCGGGATTCGCCGCGGCGGTTGCGGTTGCGGTCCGAACCATGGCGTTCGCCACGGCGTTCCTGGCCGTCATGGCTGCTGCGGCCCTTGCCGCGGCCGGAGCTGGCGCGCTTGGCGCTGTCTTCCTGGGCAGCGGGAGCGGGCTTGGCCGCTTCGGAGCTGCCGCCCAGCCACCCGAACAGGCGCTTGAACAGGCCGCCCAGGCCGCCGGTTGCTGCCGGCGCGGGAGCCGGCGCAGCGGGAGCCGGGGTCGAAACAGGAGCGGGCTGCGAGGGCGTGATGCCCTTGACCAGCGCTTCCGGACGCGACTTGATTTCGTGCTCGCGCGGCTGCCAGGGGGCGTCCGTGGCCGGGGCTTCAACCAGTTCGAAGCTGGTCTTCAGTTCTTCCAGGCGCGGATCGTCGTGGCGCAGGCGCTCGATGTGGTGGTGCGGCGTTTCCAGATGCTTGTTGGGGATCAGCATCAGGTTGACCTTGAGGCGGGCTTCCATCTTGGTGATGTCGGCGCGCTTTTCGTTCAGCAGGTAGGTTGCAACGTCGACCGGCACTTGGGCGTGCACGGCGGCGGTGTTTTCCTTCATGGCCTCTTCCTGCAGCAGGCGCAGCACATGCAGGGCGCTGGACTCGGCGTCGCGGATCACGCCGGTGCCGTTGCAGCGCGGGCAGGTGATGTGCGAGCCTTCGTTCAGGGCGGGACGCAGGCGCTGGCGCGACAGTTCCATCAGGCCGAAGCGCGAAATCTTGCCCATCTGGACGCGGGCGCGGTCGAAGTGGAGGGCGTCACGCAGGCGCTGTTCGACGGCGCGCTGGTTCTTGCTGTCCTCCATGTCGATGAAGTCGATGACGATCAGGCCGCCCAGGTCGCGCAGGCGCAACTGGCGGGCCACTTCATCGGCTGCTTCCGAGTTGGTGCGCAGCGCGGTTTCCTCGATGTCGGCGCCGCGCGTGGAGCGGGCCGAATTGACGTCCACGGAAACCAGGGCTTCGGTGTGGTCGATGACGATGGCGCCGCCCGAGGGCAGCGTGACCGTGCGCGAGTACGCCGTTTCGATCTGGTGTTCGATCTGGAAACGGGAGAAGAGGGGGATATCGTCGCGGTAGCGTTTGACGCGCTGGACGTTGTCCGGCATCACCACGCTCATGAAGGCCGTGGCCTGGTCGGCGATCTCGTCGGTATCGATGAGGATCTCGCCGATTTCCGGGGAGAAGTAGTCGCGGATGGCCCGGATGACCAGGCTGGATTCCAGGTAGATCAGGATCGGCGCGGAGTTGTCGCGCGCGGCGCCGTCGATCGCGGTCCAGAGCTGCAACAGGTAGGACAGGTCCCACTGGAGCTCTTCGACGTTGCGGCCGATGCCGGCGGTGCGGGCGATGATGCTCATGCCCTGGGGCAGATCGAGCTGCTCCATCGTGTCGCGCAGTTCCTGGCGGTCCTCGCCCTCGACGCGGCGCGAAACGCCACCGCCACGGGGATTGTTGGGCATCAGGACCAGGTAGCGGCCGGCCAGCGAGATGAACGTGGTCAGGGCGGCGCCCTTGTTGCCGCGCTCTTCCTTTTCAACCTGGACGATCAGTTCCTGGCCTTCGCGCAGGGCGTCCTGGATGCGGGCGCTGCGGACGTCCACGCCTTCCTTGAAGTAGCTGCGGGCCACTTCCTTGAAAGGCAGGAAACCGTGACGGTCTTCACCGTAGTTGACGAAGCAAGCTTCGAGGCCGGGTTCGATCCGGGTGATGACACCTTTGTAGATATTGCCTTTGCGTTGTTCGCGGCCGGCAGTCTCGATGTCGAGGTCGATGAGTTTTTGCCCATCGACGATAGCGACGCGTAATTCTTCCTGATGCGTCGCATTGAACAGCATGCGCTTCATGAGAGGGGTTCTCCGTTGTCATGACGCGCCGATATCGGCGCGTGACCTCGGGTCACTCGGGCTGCGGGCTGAAGCGGGCAAGAGTTGCGGACCGTACCTGGGCGGCGCCCAGGCGTATCCGCCGCGGGTCAGGCGGGCACGTCGAGCCGTGGGGCTCGGGGTTCTGTCAGCAGGAGGGTCAGCTTCACTGAATGTGGTTTGACGGAAAAGTGCTGTGAACGGCAGTTGCGGTCGGATTGGTTGCCCACGCGCAGCTGGTGCTTTAAATATGCGACGATTCTTGCGGTGCTTCAGAGCCGCTTGCGGCATGCAACGGACCTGCTGGGACAGCGGGCAAAATGAATGCCACACCACTATCCGGCAGGGCGCGGTTGCGCCGGCGACCAAATGACCCCGGGGGTTGAATGAGCAGGCAGTACAATGGCGGCCCGCGCGCTCGACGGAGTTGCGTAACGTTGCATCTCTACGTCAGGCGGCTAGTTCAGCCCCTTTAGGCTGTCCCGATTATATGTCGCTTTTCGCAATGCGCAAAGAAACTTCCCCCTCGCTTTCCCTCTCTAAAGCTCCCCCTGCCGTCCGGATGGTGGAAGTCGATGCCGAGCATGCCGGCCAGCGTCTGGACAACTACCTTGCGCGCCTGTGCAAGGGCGTCCCCAAAACCCATATCTACAAGGCCATACGCGGCGGCGAAGTGCGGGTAAACAAGGGACGCACTTCGGCCGACTACCGCGTCGCCGAGGGCGACGTGGTCCGCGTTCCGCCGCTGCGGCTGCCCGACCCGGGCAAGCCCCGTCCGGTGCCTGGCGCCGAATTCCCCGTGGTGTTCGAGGACGAGGCGTTGCTTGTCGTGGACAAGCCCGCCGGCGTGGCGGTCCATGGCGGCAGCGGCGTGTCCTTCGGCGTGATCGAACAGCTGCGGGCGGCCCGGCCCGGCGCCAAGTTCCTGGAACTGGTCCATCGCCTGGACCGGGAGACCTCGGGTCTCTTGATGGTGGCCAAGAAGCGCAGCGCCCTGCTGGCGTTGCACGCCATGCTGCGCGAAGGAAAAGGGGACAAACATTACCTGGCCCTGGTCGAGGGCGATTGGGTCAATGACCGCCAGCACATCAAGCTGGGGCTGTCCAAGTGGACCACCCAGTCCGGCGAGCGCCGGGTCAAGGTCGATCCGGACGGCCAGTCGGCGCACACCATCGTCACGCTCAAGCAGCGTTTTGGTGGCTATAGTCTGGTCGACGCCGAATTGCGTACCGGTCGCACCCATCAGATCCGGGTGCACCTGGCCGCCAGCGGCTTCCCCATCGTGGGCGACGACAAGTACGGCCACGACGAAGTACGGGCGCAGTTCGCGCGCATGGGTTTTGGCAGGATGTTCCTGCACGCCCACCAATTGACCCTGGCCCACCCGGTGACGGGCGAGTCCCTGACGCTTACCGCCGAGCTGCCCCCAGCTTGCCGGAAAATACTGAAACAACTGGAGTCGGTCTGATTATGTCGTATTCGCTGGTCGTTTTTGACTGGGATGGCACCCTGATGGATTCCACGCACAGCATCGTGGCCGCCATCCAGGGCGCCTGCCGCGACCTGGAGCTGGCGGTGCCTTCGGCATCCGATGCCAGCTGGGTGATAGGCCTGTCCCTGGAAAGCGCCCTGCGCCGCGCGGTGCCGGAACTGACGCAGGCGATGCTGCCGCGCTTCCTGGAGCGCTACCGCACGCACTATCTGCTGCGTGATCCGGAATTGCGCCTGTTCGAGGGCGTGCAGGAACTCTTGGCCGAACTGGCCGGGCAAAACGTGCGCCTGGCGGTGGCTACCGGCAAGAGCCGCGTGGGCCTGACCCGCGCGCTGGCCGCGACCGGCCTGGGGCCGCTGTTCGATGCCACGCGCACCGCCGACGAAACTTTCAGCAAGCCGCATCCGGCGATGCTGCACGAACTGATGCAGGAGCTGGACGTGGATCCGGACCGCGTCGTGATGGTGGGTGACACCTCGCACGACCTGCAGATGGCGATCAATGCCGGCGTGCATGGCCTGGGGGTGACCTATGGCGCACATACCCTGAAGGAACTTGAGGGTTGTTCGCCCCAGGCGGTGCTCGACAGCGTGCCGAAGGTGCGCGAATGGCTGCTGCCGCGTATCTAGCGGCCTGGCGCCCGGGATTCTCCGGGCGTGCGCAGTCCGGGCGCGGAACGCCCGCCGTACGCGCGGGTCTATAGGAAATACCCGCAAGCGCCGGCTGCCGCGGAATATCATGGGGCGGCGCGGCGTCCATGGCTTGCGCAGGGCGCGTCCATGATCCTGCGGGCGCTACACCGGAGACCATGATGTTGATACGCAAGCCCGACGATATTCTTCCGTACGAGATCACCTCCGAGGACGTCTGGCGTTCGCGCCGCGAACTGATGCTGCGCGCGGGGCTGGTCGCGGCCGCCGCAGGCCTGCCGGGGTGGGCCATGCGCAGCGCGCACGCCCAGGAGGCCGGCGTTCTGCCGGGCAAGCTCAACCCCGCCTTGAGCGTCATGGACAAGCAGACGACGCTGGCCGACGTCACCTCCTACAACAACTACTACGAGTTCGGCGTGGATAAGGGCGATCCGGCCGCCAATGCCGGCAAATTGCAGACACGCCCCTGGAGCGTGAGCGTCGAGGGCGAAGTCGGCAAGCCGCGCACCTTTTCCATCGAAGAGCTGCTCAAGCTGGCGCCGATGGAAGAACGCGTCTACCGGCTGCGCTGCGTCGAGGGCTGGTCCATGGTGATTCCGTGGATGGGCTATTCGCTGTCGGCGCTGCTCAAGCAGGTCGAACCCACGGGCAACGCCAAGTACGTGGAATTCGTCACCGCCGTGCAGCGCGAGAACATGCCGGGCGTGCGCGCCGCGATCCTGGAATGGCCTTATGTGGAGGGCCTGCGCATCGACGAAGCCATGAATCCCCTGGCCATGCTGGTGTTCGGCGTCTACGGAAAGGTGCTGCCGAACCAGAACGGCGCGCCGCTCAGGTTGGCGGTGCCCTGGAAGTATGGTTTCAAGTCGGCCAAGTCCCTGGTCAAGATCCGCCTGGTCGAAAAGCCGCCCGTGTCGTCGTGGATCAAGGCCGCGCCCCAGGAGTACGGCTTTTACGCCAATGTGAATCCCGACGTGCCTCATCCGCGCTGGAGCCAGGCCACGGAACGCCGCATTGGCGAGGACGGGCTGTTCTCCCCCAAGCGCAAGACCTTGATGTTCAACGGTTATGCCGAACAGGTGGCGTCGCTCTACCAGGGGATGGACCTGAAGGCGAACTACTGAGGCGATTCCATGCCTGACGGCACTCCGCAGGTGGCTCCGGCCACGCCGCCGCGCAAGACCCAGCTTTCCGCCAAGACTGTGGGGCGCTTCAAACCGTTCCTGTTCCTGCTGGGGCTGGCGCCGTTCGCGCGTTGGATCTGGCTGGGCGTGAATAACGGGCTGACGGCGAACCCGGTCGAGTTCCTGACCCGTTCATCGGGTACCTGGACCCTGGTCTGCCTGCTCGTGACCCTGGCCATCACGCCGCTGCGCCGGCTGACTGGCCAGCCGGCATTGGTGCGTCTGCGGCGCATGTGCGGTTTGTTCGCGTTTTTCTATGGATCCATGCACTTCATGGCCTGGGTCTGGTGGGATCGCGGCTTCGATCCGGCGGGCATGCTGCGCGATATCGGCGAACGCCCCTTCATCATGGTGGGATTTGCGGCGTTCGTGCTGATGGCCGCTCTGGCGGCTACCTCCACGCAGTGGGCCATGCGCAAGCTGGGCAAGCGCTGGCAAAGCCTGCACCGCGCCATCTATGCCATCGGCCTGCTGGCGGTGCTGCATTATTGGTGGCACAAGGCCGGCAAGAACGACCTGACGCAGCCCGCCTTGTACGCCGCCGTGCTGGCCTTGTTGCTGGGCTGGCGGCTGGTCGCCTGGTTGCGCGGCAGGCGGTAGCGCTGCGCGTCCCTACAGCATCGCCAGCATGATGGCGGCAGTCTCCGCGTCCGGCTGGCCGTCGTACAGTGTCGGCCGGTAGTGCATCTGAAAGGCTGCCAGCGCGCCGATGGTGGCCGGGCTCAGTGTGCCGTCCTGTGGACACGCATAGCCCAACCGTGCCAGCTGTTTCTGGAACCATGCGACATCCGGGATGCCCTGGACCTGAAGGCGCGCGAGGTGTTCGGCGGCTCCGGTCTCGTCGTACCAGCGCCCGATTCCCGCCTCGGCCAACGTCTTCCACGGGAAAAGAGGGCCGGGATCCACCTTGCGCTGGGGCGCGATGTCGCTGTGGCCCACGATGTTCTCGGGCGTGACGCCATGCCGTTGCGCAATATCGCGCAGCAATATGGTCAGTGCGCGCAATTGCTGGTCGTTGTACGGATGCCAGACAGGCTTGCCGTCAGAGCCCTCCGTCCAGCCTGGGTTGACGATTTCTATGCCGATGGACGTGCTGTTCATGGCGATGTTGCCATACCAGGAGCTGGCGCCGGCATGCCAGGCGGCGCGGTTCTCGTCGACCAGCCGGTAGACGCGGCCGGCGTCGTTAACCAGATAGTGCGAACTGACCTTGCCCTTGGAGAGCAATTCCATGGAACGGGCGTTGTCCACGCTGGTGTAGTGCAGCACGATGCTGCGTACCCGGCTGGCCTGGCTGACCGCGGTGATCGAGGTGTCCAGGTCCAGGCCGGCGGGGCCGCGCGCGGCGCATCCCGCCAGGATGGCCGCGGCAAGCGGCACAAGGAATAGGCGGCGCATGGATCAGCGCGCCAGGAAGAGGAATAGCGTCGGCAGCTTGTCGAGCTGGGGCGCCGGCTGCTTTTTCCAGTCGGCCACGCTGCGGGTGACGATCCATTCGTCGGCGGTCGTGACCGAACGCGCCACGCACAGCTTGGTGTCGCCCTTCAGGCTGGCCAGCAGCGTGGCGAACATGGCGGCGTTGCGATAGGGGGTCTCGATCAGCAACTGGGTCTGGTTGTGCTTGGCCGAGTGCTGCTCCCAGGCGCGCAGCTGCTTGGCGCGTTCCGCGGGGTCCACCGGCGCGTAGCCATGGAAGGCAAAGCGCTGGCCGTCCAGTCCGCTGGCCATCAGGCCCAGCAGGATGGAAGAGGGGCCGACCCAGGGTTTTACCGTGATGCCCAGGCGGTGCGCGGCGTCCGCGACCTTGGCGCCCGGGTCCGCGACCGCGGGGCAGCCCGCCTCGGAGACCAGGCCGATTTCCGCGCCCTTGAGCGCCGGTTCCAGCCAGGCCTTGATCTGGACGGCGTCTACCTTGTCGTTCAGGGTGTGGATGGTGATTTCCTGCAGCGGCCGGGTTGTGCCGATCAGCTTGAGGAAGGCGCGCGCGGTCTTGGCGTTTTCGGCGATGTAGGTGTCCAGCTGGCCTGCCAGGGTGCGGACCTCGGCGGGGAGCCAGCGCTCGGGCGGGGCTTCACCCAGGCCGACCGGGATCAGGTGCAGCGCGCCGCTCATGCGGATGCTCCGGGGGCGTCCAGCGGATCCAGGCCGAACTGCGCCAGCATGCCGGTCAGTGCGATCAGCGGCAGCCCGATGATGGCGGTGGGGTCGTCGCTCTGGATGCTTTCCATCAGGGCGATGCCCAGGCTTTCCGCCTTGGCGCTGCCTGCGGTATCGTAGGGTTCTTCGGCGCGCAGATAGGCTTCGATCGCGCGGTCCGACAGCTGGCGGAAATGGCAGCGCGTGACGATGTCGGCTTTTTCCACCCGCTGGCCGTCCGTGACCGCCAAGGCGCTGTGAAATTCCACGATTTGACCCGACAGGGCCCGCAATTGCGCCAATGCGCGCGGGAAATCCCCCGGTTTGCCGATGGGCTGTCCGTCGATGGTGGCCACCTGGTCCGAGCCGATCACGATGCTGCCGGGGTAATTGGCCGCGACCGCCATGGCCTTGGCCACGGACAGGCGCAGTGCCAGGGCTTCGGGCGTTTCGCCGGAGTGTGGCGTTTCGTCTACATCGGGGGAAATCGCCGTGAAAGGCAGGCGCAGGCGGGACAGCAGTTCTTTGCGGTAACGCGAGCTGGACGCGAGGATCAGGCTGGGCTTGGAAGGCATGCGATATTTGACGTTAAGGCGTAAGTCACAGTATTATCTACGTTTTGCGGGATTTTTGCATGAATGGGCGCGCGAGCAAGCCGGTGGCGAAGCTTGGCGGCCTCGGCAAAATCATGGGTTCTGGGTTTTCCGGGGTTTAAACCCCCGGGGTTTTAAACCCGCGAGTTCGGGCTCTGTGAACAGCCCCGCGAATGCAAAGGACTGAACATCAAGCGCATCGATGCATACGCATTTGCCCAGATGGGCAAGGAAGCGCAAGGAACCATACCTCTTGTGCGGCTTACGCGCGTGGTTGACGGGCTGCCCGAACAACCGCAGGGCGATGCCGGACTCGTGACGTGGTCCGTGCGCGGCGAAATGGGTAGAACCGGCCTGCTGATGGGCCGGCCGCTACTGCATATCCATGTGCAGGCGAATCCGGTGCTGGTGTGCCAACGGTGCAACGAGCCGTTCGTGTATCCGATCGACAGCGAAGTCCTTTTGCAGCTGGTCAAGTCCGAAGCCGATCTCGACGACGATGCTTCCTACGGGGATCCATCCGGCGAGGACGACGAGGACGAAGAAGGAAATGGTTTTGTGTCCAACCTGCCTGAAAAGGTGGTGGGTTCGCATCATTTTGATCTGCTGGCCCAGATCGAAGATGAGCTCATTCTGAGCGTTCCGTATGTGCCCAAGCATGATGTATGCCCGGGCGCGCTGGCCAAGGTCAGCGAAGCTTCTCCCGAGGAGCCCGCTGTCAAGCGTCCGTCGCCGTTTGCGGTGCTGGAACAACTGAAGCACAAAGATTGAGATCAACATCGGGCCGCATCGCGTACAATGCGCCCCGTTTCTAGGAGTCATCATGGCCGTTCAACAAAACAAGAAGTCCCCGTCCAAGCGCGGTATGCACCGCTCGCACGATTTTCTGGTGAACCCGCCGACCGCGATCGAACCCAACACGGGCGAAGCGCATCTGCGTCACCACATCAGCCCCAACGGCTTCTACCGCGGCCGCAAGGTCCTGAAGACCAAGGCCGACGAATAAGGCCCCCGGGCCGAACTCGTACTCGGACCATTTCGGCTGAGCGCTGATACCTGGCACCCGTGATACGCATCGCCATAGACTGTATGGGCGGAGACTTCGGTCTGCCCGTCACGATTCCGGCTGCGATCGAGTTCGCCCGGCAATTTCCGGATACCCGGCTATTGCTGGTCGGGCTTCCCGACGCCATCGAAGCGGCGCTCTCCGAGCACCGCGGCGTGGCGCGTGATCGCATTGAGATCGTGGCGGCTTCCGAAGTCGTCACCATGGACGACCCGGTCGAGGTCGCCCTGCGCCGCAAAAAAGACTCCTCCATGCGCCTGGCCGCCCAGTCCGTCAAGGACGGGCGCGCCGACGCCTGCGTTTCCGCGGGCAATACCGGCGCGTGGATGGCCATTTCACGCTATGTGCTCAAGACGCTGGACGGCATAGACCGCCCCGCGATCGCCACGTCCATTCCGAACCAGACGGGCCGCGCCACCACGGTGCTGGACCTGGGCGCGAATGTGGACTGCACGGCCGAGCATCTACTCCAATTCGCCATCATGGGCGCCGCGCTGTCGCAGGCGGTGGACCATCGCGAGCGCCCCTCGGTGGGCCTGCTCAACATCGGCGAAGAAGTCATCAAGGGCAACGAAGTCGTCAAGGAAGCCGCCGAGCTCCTGCGCAGCAGCCCGCTCAACTTCTACGGCAACGTGGAAGGCAATGACATATTCAAAGGCACGGTCGACGTCGTCGTCTGCGACGGTTTCGTCGGCAACGTCGTGCTCAAGTCCGTCGAAGGGCTGGCGAAGATGTTGTCCAGCGTCATTCGCGAAGAGTTCAAACGCAATCTGATCACGCTGCTGGCTGGCGCGGTGGCCAAGCCGGTGCTCAACCGCCTGCGCACCCGCGTCGACAACCGGCGCTATAACGGCGCCGCGCTGCTGGGCTTGCGCGGCGTGGTCATCAAGAGCCATGGTTCCGCGGACGTCTACGCCTATGGATTTGCGTTGCAGCGCGCCCGTGAAGCCGTAGTGAGTAAACTGCTGGAGCGCACCGCTGAGACGGTCGCTCAGATTACCAAGCGCGTTCAATCTGGCGAAGGCCCCTCGGTGTCGTCGCCAAACGTGGCTGGGGACACCGCTTGATGGATACCGCAATGAAATATTCCGTGATCGCGGGCACCGGCAGCTTCCTGCCGGAACGCGTGGTTTCGAATGACGAACTGGCGGCGGAGCTGGCGACGCGCGACATCGCCACCTCCGACGAATGGATCGTCGAGCGCACCGGCATCCGCCAGCGCCATCTGGCCGAGCGCGGCGTGACCACCAGCGTGCTGGCGACCGAGGCCTCGCGCCGCGCGCTCGCCGATGCCGGCGTGGACGCCTCCGAGGTCGACCTGATCGTCCTGGCCACGTCGACGCCGGACTTCGTGTTTCCGAGCACCGCCTGCATCGTGCAGTCCAATATCGGCGCCAAGGGTTCGGCGGCATTCGACGTGCAGGCCGTGTGCAGCGGTTTCGTCTATGCGATGACCACCGCCGACAGCTTCATCCGTGCCGGCCGTGCGCGTTGCGCGCTGGTCATCGGCGCTGAAGTCTTCTCGCGCATCCTGGACTGGAACGACCGCTCCACCTGCGTGCTGTTCGGCGACGGCGCCGGCGCCGTGGTGCTCAAGGCTTCCGACAAGCCTGGCATCCTGGCCGCGCAACTGCACGCCGACGGCAGCCAGGCCAAGATCCTGAACGCTGCGGGCAACGTAGCCTATGGCGACGTGACCGGCGATCCGTTCCTGCGCATGGACGGGCAGGCCGTGTTCAAGCAGGCCGTTACCGTGCTGGACCGTTCCGCGCGCGACACCTGCGCCGAAGCGGGCGTCGAGATCGCCGACGTCGATTGGCTGATCCCGCACCAGGCCAACGTGCGCATCCTGAATTTCCTGGCGCGCAAGCTTGCCGTGCCGGTCGAGAAGGTCGTCGTCACCGTCGACAGCCACGCCAACACCTCTGCAGCCAGCGTGCCGCTGGCCCTGGACGCCGCGCGCCGCGACGGCCGCGTCAAGCCGGGCCAGTTGATCCTGATGCAAGGCGTGGGCGGCGGATTCACCTGGGGCTCGGTACTGGCCCGCATGTAAGGGCGCGCTCCGGCGCGGCGTGGCGCTCGGCGCCGCGGCCGCCGGAACGATGTGCCTGGCATTCCACACAGACACTGAATCAATCCAAACGGTCAAACATGAAAATCGCTTTTGTCTTTCCTGGCCAAGGTTCCCAAGCTGTCGGCATGCTGGACGCCTGGTCCGGCGTCGCGGCCGTCACGGACACCGTGGCGCGCGCCTCGCAGGCGCTGGGTCAGGACCTGGGCGCGCTGATCGCGCAAGGCCCTGCGGAACAGCTCAACCTGACCACCAACACCCAACCCGCCATGCTGACCGCTGGCGCTGCGTTCTACGCGGCCTGGTGCGCTGCTGGCGGCCGCAAGCCCGACGTCGTGGCCGGCCACAGCCTGGGCGAATACGCCGCGCTGACGGCCGCGGGCTCGCTCGCGCTTGAAGATGCCGTGCGTCTGGTGCGCGTGCGCGCCGACGCCATGCAGGCCGCGGTGCCGGTAGGCACCGGCGCCATGGCCGCCATCCTGGGTCTGGACGACGACGCCGTGCGCGCGGCCTGCGAAGCCGCCGCCCAGGGCGAGGTTGTCGAGGCCGTGAACTTCAACGCGCCCGCGCAGGTCGTGATCGCAGGCCACAAGGCCGCGGTCGAACGCGCTTGCGAACTGGCCAAGGCCGCAGGCGCCAAGCGCGCGCTGCTGCTGCCGGTGTCCGCGCCGTTCCACTCCAGCCTGCTCAAGCCCGCCGCAGACGTGCTGGCCGGCGCGCTGGCCGGCGTGACCGTGTCCGCGCCGCAGGTGCAAGTGATCAACAACGTCGACGTGGCTTCGCCTGTCGAACCCGATGCAATCCGGGATGCGCTGGTGCGCCAGGCATGGCATCCTGTGCGCTGGGTCGAAACCCTGCGCGCGATGAAGGCGCAAGGCGTCACGCACGTCATCGAATGCGGTCCCGGCAAGGTGCTGGCCGGCCTGACCAAGCGCATCGATCCCGAACTCACGGGCATGGCCATTACCGATCCTGCTTCGCTTGAAGCAGCGTTGGCCGCCGTCAACGGAAATTAAGAACATGGACAACACCTCGATCGAACTGCAGGGCAAGATCGCGCTGGTGACCGGTGCCACGCGTGGCATTGGCCGCGCCATCGCCCAGGAACTGGCTGCGCGCGGCGCCACCGTCGTCGGCACCGCCACGTCCGAATCGGGCGCTGCCGCCATCACCGAAGCGCTGGCGCCCGTGGGCGGCCGCGGCGTGGTGCTGGACGTGACCGACGCCGCTGCCTGCGATGCGCTGATCGACGCGCTGGGCAAGGAGGGCGGCGGTCCCCACATCCTCGTCAATAACGCAGGCATCACCCGTGATACGCTGGCGATGCGCATGAAGGATGAGGACTGGTCGGCTGTCATCGATACCAACCTGGCTTCGGTTTTCCGCCTGTCGCGCGCCGTGCTGCGCAGCATGATGAAGGCCCGCTGGGGACGCATCATCAACGTCACGTCCGTGGTGGGTTCCAGCGGCAACCCGGGCCAGGCCAACTACGCCGCGGCCAAGGCCGGCGTGGCAGGCATGTCGCGCGCCCTGGCGCGTGAACTGGGCAGCCGCAACATCACCGTGAACTGCGTCGCGCCCGGTTTCATCGATACCGACATGACGCGCGCGCTGGGCGAAAATCAGACTGCGGCCTTGCTGCAGCAGATTCCGCTGGGCCGCCTGGGTTCGCCTGCCGACATCGCCCACGCCGTGGCGTTTTTGTCCGGGCCGCAGGCGGGTTACATTACCGGCACCACGCTGCACGTCAACGGCGGGATGTACATGCAATAAGTCACGAATCGCGCGTAGGCGGCCAGTTCCGCCATGCCGCCGCCGGACACAAACGGCGAGGCAACGCGAGGTTCAACCGGAAACGCCGCACACCGGTTTCCTGCGCCATTCCCGGCGACAGATCAAGTGCGCGGTGTTATTTTTGTCACGGCCAGGCGTCGCAAAACTCCGCGCTTGGCTATAATTCGCGGGATTTTTCCCAATTGGAGATCTGCATGGAAAGCATCGAACAGCGCGTCAAGAAGATCGTCGCTGAACAACTTGGCGTCAACGAAGCCGAGATCAAGAACGAATCCTCCTTCCTTGACGACCTCGGTGCCGATTCGCTCGACATGGTCGAACTGGTCATGGCGCTCGAAGACGAATTCGAGACCGAGATCCCCGACGAAGAGGCCGAAAAGATCACGACCGTGCAACAAGCGATTGACTACATCAATTCGCACGGCAAGCAGTAAGCTGGGCTTTTACCCTTCTGGTTGCCTCGCGACGTCCGTCGCAGCCAGCCGGAAAATCGGGGCGGTTTCAGGAATTTGCCGTGCGGTCCGCATGCGGGAAGGGCGTAGTAATGCCCGACCCGCTTTCGCGTGGGCCGCACGTGCAGCGCATCCCGAAAACCGCCTTTCTTTTGTCTGTTTGAGGAGTCATCCGTGAAGCGACGTGTCGTCATCACTGGCCTGGGTATCGTTTCTCCCGTCGGGAACGACTTGACCACCGCTTGGGACAATATCGTCAACGGACGTTCTGGCATCAGCCGCATCACCCGTTTCGATCCCTCGGCCATCACCACGCATATTGCCGGCGAAGTCAAAGACTTCGACATCAGCACCTATATCTCGGCCAAGGAAGCCCGCCAGATGGATACCTTCATCCATTACGGCCTGGCCGCCGGGATGCAGGCATGGCGCGACAGCGGCCTGGAAGTCACCGAAGCCAACGCGGAACGCATCGGCGTGATCGTGGGCTCGGGCATCGGCGGTCTGCCGCGCATCGAGGAAACGCAGGTTGAATACCTGGCCAAGGGTCCGCGCCGCATTTCGCCGTTCTTCGTGCCGGGTTCGCTGATCAACCTGATCTCCGGTCATTTGTCCATCGCATATGGCATGAAGGGCCCGAGCTACGCGGTCGTGTCGGCCTGCACCACCGGCCTGCATTGCATCGGCGACGCTGCGCGTCTGATCGAGTACGGCGATGCCGACGTCATGGTTGCCGGCGGCGCCGAGTCCACCGTGTCGCCGCTGGGCATCGGCGGTTTTGCCGCGATGCGCGCCTTGTCGACCCGCAATGACGATCCTCAGACGGCTTCGCGTCCCTGGGACCGCGATCGCGACGGCTTCGTGCTGGGCGAGGGTGCGGGCGTACTGGTGCTGGAAGAGTACGAACACGCCAAGAAGCGCGGCGCGCGCATCTACGGCGAGTTCGTGGGCTACGGCATGAGTTCCGATGCGCACCACATCACGGCTCCAGACAAGGACGGTCCGCGTCGCGGCATCGTGAATGCGCTGCGCAACGGCGGCCTGAACCTCGAAGACGTGCAGTACGTCAACGCGCATGGCACCTCGACGCCCCTGGGCGACAAGAACGAAACCGACGCCTTGAAGCTGGCTTTCGGCGATCACGCCAAGAAGCTGGTGGTCAATTCGACCAAGTCCATGACCGGGCACCTGCTTGGCGCGGCCGGTGGTATCGAGGCGGTGTTCACCACCCTGGCGGTCTACAACCAGGTGTCGCCGCCCACGATCAACATCTTCAATCAAGATCCGGAATGCGATCTGGATTACTGCGCCAATGAGGCGCGGCAGATGAAGATCGATGTCGGCCTGTCCAACTCGTTCGGCTTCGGCGGCACCAACGGCTCGATGGCCGTTCGCCGGGTCTGATTTGGAAGAGGCGCTCGGGGAACGCTGGGCGTTTCGCGTGCCCGTCAGGCGGCCAGGAAGCGCCACGGCGCTTTTTGGCCTGGCGCTGGCCGCGGCTGGCGCCAGCGTGCTGACGGCGGCGTCCTGGCACGGCATGGCATGGGCAGCGGGCGCGGCGATTGCGCTCCTGCTTGTGCTGGCCGGGCTGTTACACTCGGCACGGAGCAGCCTGTCCCCCGTATCCGCGTTGCGCGCGGCAGCCGGGGCAGGGAGCTGGCAGGTACGCCTGCCGCAAGGCTGGCAGGACGCAAGGCTGTTGCGAGAACAGCGTGGTCCCCGCTGGCTGACGCTCACTTTGCAGCCCTTGTCCACCGGGAGTACGGCCTTTACCAACAGCACAATCACCCTCACCGTCTGGCAGCGGACGTTGCGCCCCGAGTCCTGGCGGCGCCTGTGCCTGCTGGCCGGCGCGGCGCGGCCTGCCCGTCCGGCGCCCAGCCTGCGGGAGGCGTCATGAGCGAGCGCGAAGTCGACGCCGAGCTTGTCGCGCGCGTCCAGCGGGGCGACAAGAAGGCTTTCGACCTGCTGGTGCTCAAGTACCAGCGCAAGATTCTCCGTCTGCTGGCCCGCATGATCCGCGACCCCGCGGAAATCGAGGACGTGGCCCAGGAGGCTTTCATCAAGGCCTACCGCGCCTTGCCCCAATTCCGTGGGGAGAGCGCCTTTTACACCTGGTTGTACCGGATCGCCATCAACACGGCGCGCAACTGGCTGGCCTCGCAGGGCCGGCGTCCCAGCGCGCCCAATGCGATAGAAACGGAAGACGGTGAAACTTTTAACGAAACCGACAACCTAACCGATATAAGCACGCCGGAATCCATGGTCGCCAGCCGCGAAATCGCCGAGACGGTGAACGCGGCTATTGAGGAATTGCCGGAAGAATTGCGTACCGCAATTGTCCTGCGTGAAATCGAAGGTATGAGTTACGAAGACATCGCCCAGAGCATGGATTGCCCGATAGGTACGGTGCGTTCCCGCATTTTTCGTGCGCGTGAAGCCATCGCCACCAAGTTGCGTCCGTTGCTAGGCACCGATGCCGAGCGTCGCTGGTAAGGAGTGGCAGTCATGCAAACAGCAGCCAAATCCGTTGTGATCGCCGAGTCCTCCTGGGAGGAGTCGGTTTCCGCCTGGATGGACGGAGAGGAATCCGACGACATCTTTCCCGGCTTGTTGTCCCGCGAGGGGCGCGAGACCTGGGACACCTATCATCTGATCGGTGATTCCCTGCGCAACGCCGATCTGGCGCTGACCCCCAGCGCGGCCTTCCAGGCCCGCCTGGCACGGGCGCTGGACGCGGAATTGCCCATTGTTGCGGCGCCTCGGCGCCGCTCGCCATTGCGGGTCGGCCTGTCCGGCCTGGCGGTGGCCGCTGCCGTGGCGACCGTCGCCTGGGTGGCGCAGCCTTACCTGACCGGCGAACCGGCGACCGAAGTCCGCGTACTGGCCGATGCCAGCTCGCCCGCCGCGGCTGCCGACGATTCGGGCTTGCGCGACTACCTGGAAGCGCATCGCCAGATGGCTGGCCCGAGCGCCGTGCGCCAGGTGTCCTTTGACACCGGGGTGGGGCGCTGATGGCGTTGGTGCTTCCATCGCGCTGGCCGGTGCTGGGCCGGGCCGCCACGCTGCAGGCCCACCGCGCCGGCTGGTTTGCCGCCACGCTTTTGACCGCTTTCCTGGCTGCGCACGAACCCGCGCGCGCGGCCGATGCCGCGCCTGCCGTCACCGATGACGTGGTCCAACTGCTGACCCGCATCCAACAAGCCGCCCGCAAGCAGGACTACGCGGGCGTCTTCATGTACCAGCAGGGCGAAACGATCCAGTCCTCGCGCCTGGTGCACGTGGTGGACGGCACCGGTGAACGCGAACGCCTGGAAATCCTCGACGGCCAGCCCCGCGAGTACCTGCGTCACAACGAAGACGTGCAGTGTCTGCTGCCCGAGCGCAAGACCGTGTTGCTGGAGCGCCGCCGAGGCGACCGCTTCCCCGGTCTGCTGCTGGGCGACGCGGCCAACCTGTCCGAGCACTACAAGATCCACGCCGAGTCCGCGCTGCACCGCGTGGCCGGGCGCGAATGCCGCCTGATCACGATCGAGCCGCTGGACAAGCTGCGCTACGGCTACCGGCTGTGCGCGGACGTCGAAACCAATCTGCTGCTCAAGGCCCAGACGCTGAACGCCGCCCGCGGCGTGGTCGAGCAGGTGTCCTTCACCTCGCTGCGGCTGGGCTCGGAAGTCGATCCCCAGTTGCTGAGCTCGCGCTGGAGCACGCGCGACTGGAAGGTGCTGGAACCCTCGATGAAACCGGTGGATCTGGCTGCCCAGGGGTGGCGCATCCCGGCGCCCAAGGGCTTCAAGGCCGTCATGCAGGTGGCCCGTTCGATGGGGAAGGGCATTACGGTCAACCAGATGGTATTGTCCGACGGACTGGCGGCCATTTCCGTGTTCATCGAACCCTACGACAGCCAGCGCGGCCACCGTCCTCCCCACGGCGCCGCGCAGCGCGGGGCGATCACGGTCTATGGCACGCGCATCGCTGATTTCTGGCTGACCGCCGTGGGCGAAGTGCCCATCGCGACGCTGGAGCAGCTGGCGCAAGCCACTGAATACGTGCCCGCCGCGCCTGCGGCAGCAGCCCCCGGGGCCGAGTCCAAGTGATCGGCCGGGTGTGGCAAGCAGCAATTTCGGAGTAACACTTATGAAAGCAATGACAGTGTCGAATGCTTTTTTCCGGCGCTTTCTGGTGGCGGCCGCGGCCAGCGTCATGTTGGCCGGCGCCTATGTGCCTGCCGCCGTCGCCCAGGCGCCGACGGTGACGCTGCCTGATTTCACTAGCATTGTCGAAAAGGCCGACCCCGCGGTCGTCAACATCCGCACCACGGCCACGGTGCCGGTGCGCGGCATGGGCCCCGGCGGCGGCAATGATCCCTATGAACTGTTCCGCTGGTTCTTCGGCCCCGAATTCCAGCCGCCCGGCGGCGGCGCTCAGCCCGGCCCCTCGCCGCGTCAGCGTCCGCAGCCATCCCAGCCCGAAGAGCGCACCGTGCCGCGCGGCGTGGGTTCCGGCTTCTTCATTTCCGATGACGGCTACATCCTGACCAACAACCACGTGGTGGTGGATGCGACGGACATCTACGTTACGCTGACCGACGGCCGCGAGTTCAAGGCCAAGGTCATCGGCACGGACGAGCGCACCGACGTGGCGCTGATCAAGATCGAAGCCAAGGACATGACCCCGCTGGTGATCGGCGATCCCAAGAAGCTGAAGAAGGGGCAGTGGGTGCTGGCCATCGGTTCGCCGTTCGGCCTGGATTCCACCGTGACCTCCGGCATCGTCAGCGCCATCGGCCGCGATACCGGCGAATACCTGCCGTTCATCCAGACCGACGTGGCGGTCAACCCGGGCAACTCGGGCGGTCCGCTGATCAACCTGCAAGGCGAGGTGGTGGGCATCAATTCCCAGATCATTTCGCGCAGCGGCGGCTTCATGGGCATTTCGCTGGCCATTCCGATCGACGAAGCCATGCGCGTGGTGGACCAGTTGCGCGCTACCGGCAAGGTCACGCGCGGCCGCGTCGGCGTGCAGATCGGCGAAGTGGGCAAGGACGTGGCCGAAGCCATCGGCCTGCCCAAGGCCGAAGGCGCGTTGGTCAGCAGCGTGGAAGCCGATGGTCCTGCCGAGCAGGCAGGCGTGCAGCCGGGCGACGTGATCCTCAAGTTCAACGGCGAACCCATCAAGCGTTGGTCCGACCTGCCCCGCATCGTGGGCGAAACCAAGCCGGGCACGCGCGCCGACATGGAAGTGTGGCGCAAGGGCAAGAACCTGACGCTGACGGTCAAGGTGGGCGAGATCCCGACCGAGAAGGCCGCGGGCGCCAGCAAGAAGGGCGCGCCGCCAGTCCCGGAAGTCACCAATGCGCTGGGTCTGGGCGTGGTCGACGTGCCGGCCGACGTGCAGAAGAAGCTGCGCATCAAGGGCGGCGTCCAGGTCAAGGTGGCCGAAGGCGCTGCGGCCAAGGCCGGCCTGCAGGAAGGCGACATCGTGTTGGCCCTGAACGACACCGACGTCACGGGCGCCAAGCAGTTCGGCGAACTCGTGGCCAAGCTGGACAAGGGCCGCGCCGCAGGGTTGCTGGTGCGCCGCGGCGACCAGACGCAGTGGGTGGCGGTGCCGGCATCGAAGTAATGCCGGGCCCGTCTTCCGAGTCCGCAGAAAAAAGGCGCAAGACCGGCTAAAATGCCTGGTTGCCGCAAGAGGGGGCGCATGGCGCCCCCTTGTTTTGCCCGGGCCAGGCCCGTTGGCACCCTCCTCGTCAGCCGTGCGTATTCCGGCGGCGGTGTCTTCCGGCCCAGTGCCGAGTGTTCCGTCCCTTATAACTTCAAGCATGCAGCATATTCGCAACTTCTCCATCATTGCCCACATCGATCACGGCAAATCGACCCTGGCCGATCGCCTGATCCAGCGCTGCGGCGGATTGGCGGATCGCGAGATGTCGGCGCAGGTCCTCGATTCCATGGAAATCGAACGCGAGCGCGGCATCACCATCAAGGCCCAGACCGCGGCCCTGCACTACAAGGCGCAGGACGGCAAGGTCTACAACCTGAACCTGATCGACACCCCGGGGCACGTGGACTTCTCGTATGAAGTCAGCCGCTCCCTGTCAGCCTGCGAAGGCGCGCTGCTGGTGGTGGACGCTTCGCAGGGCGTGGAAGCGCAGACCGTGGCCAACTGCTACACCGCCATCGAGCTGGGCGTGGAAGTGCTGCCCGTGCTGAACAAGATGGACCTGCCGCAGGCTGATCCCGACAGCGCCCGCCAGGAAGTCGAGGATGTGATCGGCATCGACGCCTCGCAGGCGGTGCTGGCCAGCGCCAAGACCGGCATGGGCATCGACGAGATCCTGGAAATGGTCGTGGCCCGCGTGCCGCCGCCCAAGGGCGATCCCGACGCGCCGCTGCAGGCCCTCATCATCGATTCGTGGTTCGACAACTACGTGGGCGTGGTGATGCTGGTGCGCATCATCAACGGCGTGCTCAAGCCCAAGGACAAGATCCTGCTGATGGCGTCCGGCGCCACCCACCTTTGCGAGCAGACCGGCGTGTTCACGCCGAAGTCGCAACAGCGTCCGCATCTGTCGGCGGGCGAAGTGGGCTTCATCATCGCCGGCATCAAGCAGCTGGAAGACGCCAAGGTGGGCGATACCGTCACGTTGGCCAACAAGCCTGCAGCCGAACCGCTGCCCGGCTTCAAGGAAGTGAAGCCGCAGGTGTTCGCGGGCCTGTACCCCGTGGAAAGCTCCGAATACGACCAGCTGCGCGATTCGCTTGAAAAGCTCAAGCTGAACGACGCCGCGCTGATGTTCGAGCCGGAAGTGTCGCAGGCGCTGGGCTTCGGTTTCCGTTGCGGCTTCCTGGGTCTTTTGCACATGGAAATCGTGCAGGAGCGCCTGGAGCGCGAATTCGACATGGACATCATCACCACCGCGCCGTCGGTGGTATACGAGGTCGAACAGCGCGACGGTTCCGTGATCACCGTGGAAAGCCCGTCGCGCATGCCGGAAATCGGCAAGATCGCCGACATCCGCGAACCCATCGTGAAGGTCACGCTGTTCATGCCGCAGGACTACGTAGGTCCTGTCATGACGCTGTGCAATAACAAGCGCGGCGTGCAGGTCAACATGAGCTACCACGGCCGCCAAGTGCACCTGGTGTACGAGATCCCGCTGGCCGAGATCGTGCTGGACTTCTTCGACAAGCTGAAGTCGGTGTCGCGCGGCTACGCTTCGATGGACTACGAGTTCCTGGAGTACCGCTCGGCCGACGTGGTGCGCGTGGACCTGCTGATCAACAACGACCGCGTCGACGCGCTGGCCGTGATCGTCCACCGCAGCAACGCGCGCCATCGCGCCCGCGACGTGGTCACGCGCATGCGCGGCCTGATTCCGCGCCAGATGTTCGACGTGGTGATCCAGGCCGCCATCGGCGCCGAAATCATCGCGCGTGAAAACGTCAAGGCGCTGCGCAAGAACGTGCTGGCCAAGTGCTACGGCGGCGACATCTCGCGCAAGAAGAAGCTGCTGGAAAAGCAGAAGGCCGGCAAGAAGCGCATGAAGCAGGTGGGTAGCGTGGAAATTCCGCAGGAGGCGTTCCTGGCCATCCTGCAAGTGGAAGACAAATAGAACCCGAAAAGGCGGTTAGCTGATGAGTTGGAACTTTGCCCTGATTCTTTTTGTTTTGCTGGTGTTGACCGGCATTATCTGGGTGCTTGATCTGGCAGTGCTGCGCAAGGGCCGCGAACGCCGGGCCCAGGCGGCAATGGCGCAATACGATACGGCCCTGGTCGGCGACGCCCAGGAAGCCGAGCGCCTGCGCCGCGAAGCCGGCGACGCCGCGCGCCGCATGCCGTGGTGGATCGAATACGCCGTCAGCTTCTTCCCCGTCATCCTGTTCGTGTTCATGCTGCGCTCGTTCGTGGTCGAGCCGTTCCGCATTCCGTCGGGCTCGATGCTGCCGACCCTGCAATCGGGCGATCTGATCCTGGTGAACAAGTTCAGCTACGGCCTGCGCCTGCCGGTCATCGACAAGAAGATCATCGAGGTGGGCAAGCCCCAGCGCGGCGACGTGTTCGTGTTCCGCTACCCCGTGGATCCGGACGTTGACTACATCAAGCGCGTGGTCGGCCTGCCGGGCGACGAGGTCGCCTACCTGGACAAAAAGCTCTACATCAACGGCGAATTGGTGCCGCATGAGCGCGACGGCGACTACTTCGAGCCGGATCGTGTGTCATATATTGCGCAATATAAAGAGAAGTTGGGCGACGTTGAGCACAAAATCCTGCTGGATGAGGGCAAGCCGCAGGAGTATGGCCCGATGTGGCAATTTCCCAACCGCCAGAACTGCCAATACAGCCGTAATGGGGTACGCTGCAAAGTACCCGAGGGGCAGTTTTTCGCCATGGGCGATAATCGGGATAACAGCGCCGACAGCCGATACTGGGGCTTCGTACCGGAAGCCAATATCGTCGGCCGCGCGTTCTTCATCTGGATGAATTTCAGCGATCTCAGCCGCATCGGCCGGTTCAACTGATTATGTCGCTAGCCACGCTAGAAAACCGCCTGGATCACCACTTCAGTGATTCGGCATTGCTCGAACAGGCGCTGACGCACCGCAGCCACGGTGCGCGCCACAACGAGCGCCTGGAATTCCTTGGGGATTCCGTGCTGAACTTCGTCGTTGCGGCGATGCTGTTCGAGCGTTATTCCAAAATCGACGAAGGCGATCTGTCGCGCCTGCGCGCCAATCTGGTCAAGCAGGCCTCGCTGGCGGATATCGCCCAGCGGCTGGAACTGTCGCAATACCTGCGTCTGGGCGAAGGCGAATTGAAGAGCGGCGGTTTCCGCCGGCCTTCCATCCTGGCGGACACGGTCGAAGCCCTGTTCGGCGCCGTGTTC
Organism: Achromobacter aegrifaciens; assembly: GCF_902859735.1. Classification (GTDB taxonomy): domain Bacteria; phylum Pseudomonadota; class Gammaproteobacteria; order Burkholderiales; family Burkholderiaceae_B; genus Achromobacter; species Achromobacter aegrifaciens. Next base: position 583,074 of record NZ_CADIJY010000003.1, read on the forward strand.
CTGGACGCGGGTTTCGACGCCGCCCGTCGCGTGATCGTGCGCCAGTACCAGCCGGTGCTGGCTTCGGTCGATCCCAAGACCCTGGGCAAGGACGCCAAGACCTTGCTGCAGGAATTCCTGCAGGGCCGCAAGCTGGCGCTGCCGGTGTACACGGTGGTGGCCACGCATGGCGCGGCCCATAGCCAGCAGTTCGAAGTCGAGTGCGCCATTCCGGCGCTCGAGATCAAGGTGATGGCGCCCGGCGCCAGCCGCCGCGCCGCCGAGCAATCGGCGGCCAAGCTGGCGCTGGAGGCCGCGTTGGCCGTCAGCCCGGCGACCAAGGCTGCCCGCAAGTCGGGCAAGGCGCGCAAAACCGCGCAATTGTCGCTGCCGGTGGCAGTGGCTCAAGAGACTAAATGAGCGATACCCCTTTTCGTACCGGCTTCGTCGCCATCGTGGGCCGCCCCAACGTGGGCAAGTCCACCCTGACGAACGCCCTGATCGGTTCCAAGATTTCCATCGTGTCGCGCAAGGCGCAGACCACGCGCCACCGCATCCACGGTGTGTTGACGCGCGAGCACGAGCAGTTCGTATTCGTCGATACGCCGGGTTTCCAGACTCGCCATGGCGGCGCCATGAACCGCATGATGAACCGCGTGGTCACGCAGGCCCTGGCCGACGTGGACGTGGTGGTGCATGTGGTGGAAGCCGGCAAATGGTCCGAGGGCGACGCCAAGCTGCTGCCGCTTTTGCCCGCGCCGGAACGCACCATCCTGGTCGTCTCCAAGATCGACGCATTGAAGAACCGCGACGACCTGTTCGCCTTCGTGTCCAAGATCATGGCGCTGCATCCGTTCGGCGCCGTGGTGCCCGTCAGCGCCACCAAGAACCAGCAGCTGGATCAGCTGTTGCAAGAAATCGCGTCGCGCCTGCCGGAAGGCGAGCCGATGTTCGAGGAAGACACGCTGACCGACCGCCCCATGCGCTTCATCGCCGCCGAACTGGTGCGCGAGAAGATCTTCCGCCTGGTTGGCGACGAACTGCCTTACGGCTGTACCGTCGTCATCGAGCAATGGGAAGAGACCAGCAAGGGCGCCAGCATCAATGCCTGCGTGGTGGTCGAGCGCGACAGCCACAAGCCCATCCTGTTGGGCGCGGGCGGCATGCACATGAAGCGCATCGCCACGGAGGCGCGGCAGGACATCGCCAAGCTGCTGGACAAGCCGGTGCACCTGGAGGTCTACATCAAGGTGCGCAAGGGCTGGTCCGACCGCGAGGGTGCGCTCCGCGATCTGGGCTATGAGTAGACGGGCGCCTCGCGTCCAGGATCGCCCCGGATACATGTTGCACGCCACCGCGTGGCGTGAAACCTCCCTCATCGTTCAGACTTTCTCACGCGATCACGGCTGTGTGGCCATGGTCGCCAAGGGCGCGAAGCGCCCGTATTCCGTCCTGCGTCCCGTGTTGTCCGCGTTCCAGCCGCTGCTGCTGTCGTGGACCGGCAATGGCGAGGTCAAGACGCTGACGCGCGCCGAGATCGCGGGCATCCGGCCGCTGACCGGCACCGCGCTGATGTCGGCCTGGTATATGAACGAACTGCTGCTGCGGCTGCTGCCGCGCGAAGATGCCCATCCGCTGTTGTTCGACGCCTACGACTTCGCCTTGCAGCAGTTGTCCGGCGGCACCCGCGCCGCGGGCGCGCTGCGCCGCTTCGAATGGACGCTGCTGCGCGAAACCGGTTATGGCGTGGACGAGGATCCCCCCGATTTCGACGACCCGGCGATCGAGCCGGCCCTGCGCCGCGACCTGCGCGAACGGCTGGCCGAAATCCTGGCGGGCCGTCCCTTGTCGACCCGCCGCGTGTTGCTGGACCTGCAACGCATCTGAGCGCAGCGCGATCCGGCCATGACCTTCACGCTCAAGCAGGTCGAGACCTTCCGCACCGTCTATGAAACGGAAAGCGTCACCGCCGCTGCCAGACGGCTGGACGTGTCGCCCGCCACCGTCAGCGCGACCCTGGCCGCGCTCGAAGCCAGCATCGAGCTGCGTCTGTTCGAGCGCGTACGCCAGCGCATGCAGCGCACGCCCGAGGCGACCCTGCTGTATGAAGAAATCCGCCGCCTGAACGTCGGGCTGGAAAGCCTGGGCCGCAAGATCCGCGCCATCCGCGGCGCGGCGCAGCCACGGCTGCGCATCGGCTGCATCCATGCCTATAGCGGCGCCATCATCAGCGACACTATTGCTCGCTTTCGCGAGCGCTATCCTGATACCGGCCTGTATCTGCAGATCCGGGATTCCAATACCTTGCGCGACATGGTGGTGTCGGGCGAGCTGGACCTGGCAGCTGTGGCCGACGAATCCGAACTCGAAGGCTTGCGCGGCCACCGGCTGGCCAGTTTGCGCGCCGTGGCGGTTTTTCCCAAGGGGCATCCGCTGGCGCGGCTGGAGCAAGTGGATTTTTCGCACCTGGCCGACGCCGACGTGATCGCGCTGAACGCCGAGGACGGCTCGCGCAAGCGCCTGGACGCGCTGTTGGCGCAAGCGGGGCAGAGCCTGAAGGTGGCCATCGAGACGCCTTATTCCAGCACCGTGTGCCAACTGGCGCTGGCGGGGCATGGCGTGGGCATCGCCAACCCGGCCACGGCAGTCGGCATGGCGGCGGCGGGCCTGTGCTATCGCCCGCTGGCCGCGCCGGTGCATTTCGAATGCCACATGATCCTGCATGGCAGCCGCCCCTTGTCCGAGGCGGGCAAGTTCTGGGCGACCTGCCTGCGCGGCGCGTTGGCGCCGCTGGTGGAAAGCTTCGGCGTCTAGCGTGCCGAAGCCGGCCCCCGGGCGCTAGCCGCGGCGCCCGTCCGAGGTCACGATCAACACCACGGACGACTCCGCATCCAACAAGCCCGAGCGCCGCAGCCGCGACACGGCAGCCAGCGCCGCGGCCGATGACAGCTCGGTCGCCAGGCCGATGCGTTCCAGCCGCTGCTGCGCTTGCGCGGCCGCGGCGTCCGAGATCTCCACCGGCGTGCCGCCGGAACGCGTCAAGGCTTCCAGCGATTGCAGCGTGCTGGTGCTGCCCGCGATCGAATACTGGTCCGTCACGCCGTCCCATTGCTTGCGCGCGTCGCCCGTGGCGCGCGCGCGCGACAGGCGGGCGTACGGCTCCACCGCATGCAGGCGCGGCAAACGCGCGATGCGGCCGGTTTGCAGCAGATGCTGCCAACCCAGGAAGATGCCCCACAGCAGATCTCCGCGCGCGGTGGGCACCACGATGTCGCTGGGCACGCCGCAGCTTTCCAGGATCTCCTGCGCGATGGGCTTGTAGCCTTCCACGCCGTAGGGGTGGGTGCCCACGGGCGGATTCAGATAGTTCGTGCCGGCGAAGGCGCCGTGGTTGCGACACAGGTCCTCGACATGGGGCCAGCGGCTCAGGCTGTCCTCGAAGGCGGTCAGCCGGGCGCCGAAGCGCTGCATGGCCTCGCGCTGCAAGGGCGGGCAGTTGGTGGTGATGGCGATGTCGGCTTCCAGCCGCGCGGCGGCGCAATAGGCGGCCAGCGAGACGCCGGCATTGCCGCTGGAGGCGGCCGCCACGCGGGTGGCGCCGGCCAGGCGCGCGCGCGACACCAGTTGGGCCGCCATGCGGTCCTTGTGGCTGCCGGTGGGGTTGGCGCTTTCGCATTTCAACCAGAGTTGGCCCACGCCTTCGGTCTGCGCCAGCGCGGGCGCGGCGAGGCAGGGAGTGGCGCCTTCGCCCAGCGTGACGGCGTCCAGCACCGGCAGGGGCATGGCGCCGTCGGCCGAGGGTTCGTACAGGCACTCCAGGCTGGCGGGGTGGCCGGCTTCCAGGCAGCTGGGGCAGCCTTCGGGGTAATCGGCCGGCGGCCACAGGCTGGCGCAACGGATGCAGCGCAGGCCGGACAAGCTAGGGTTCATCTGCATGGGTCAATACTTCGAGGCAAGGGAATCGAGGGGAAGGGCGGGCGCGACTTGCAGCAGGCAATCGCCGTCGTCGCTGCGGGCGATGGCGCGCAGGCACACGACAGTGCCGGCCTGCGGACTGGTCAGCGCGCGCGGCGCCATGTCGGGTCGGGCGGGTTCCAGCAGTTGGCCGATGCGCTGGCGCGCATTGACCAGTTGTCCCAGTTCGACAGCGGGCACGAACACGCCAGCCTCGCTGGCGCGCAGGGTGGCGGCGGGAGCGTCCAGGTCATAGAGGCGGACCTCGGGGCGGCGCGCGGGCGGGCGGTCGGGCAGGAGGCCGAGCTCGCCCAGGCAGCCCAGCAGGCCGTCGCGGCAGCGGTCGACCAGCGCCTGGCTGGTTTCGCGGCCGCCCCCGATCTCGGCGCTCAGGCGCAGCACCCCATGGCGGCTGGCGGCGGCCGGCATGGAGCCGGACTCCGTGCCGCGGAAGTACATGCAATCGGGCAGCCCGAAGGCTCGCGCCAGGGCGGGCAGGCGTTCGTCGTAGGCGTCGTCGCCGTAGCGCGTGATGACCGACGAGGGCAGGTAGCGCAGCGACGCGCCGCCGCTGTGCACGTCCACCAGCGCCTGTATGCGCGGCAGCAGCCGGGCTTCCAGCGCGGCGGCCACGCTTTCCGTGTAGCCGCGCGCGGGGGCGCCCAGGAAAGCGCGGTTGAGGTTGCCGCCGTCGGACGGCGACAGGCGCGTGCCCGCCAGCGAGGCCTCGGCGTTGGCCGCGGGCAGCAGGTAGACCGTGCCGCGTTGCAGGATGCCGGGCAGCAGGCGCCACAGCTCCAGGATGGCGGCCTGGCCTTCCCATTCGTCGCCATGCACGCCCGCCATCAAGGCAACGGCGGGGCCAGGCCCCGCCTCGATCCGCAGCATCGGTATGGTGACGCGCCGGTAGGCCGACGCGTTGGTCGCCGCGGCGCAGGAAAAGTCCTCGCGGCTTACCGTGGCCATGCGGCGGCTCCTGCTGATGTGACGATCCGGTTCAATCCAGCGTCGTGCCGGCGGCCTTGATGATGCCTTCCCATTTGGGCAGCTCCTTGCGTATCTGGTTCTGTACGTCCTGCGGCGTGCCACCCAGCGGTTCCTGGGAGCGGCTGCGCAGTTCCTTGCTGACGCCGTCCGAGCGCAGCGCAGCGTTCATTGCCGCGTTCAGCCGCGCGATGACCTCGGGCGGGGTGCCGGCGGGCGCGACCAGCGCGCTCCAGGCCGATTGCTCGTAGTCGGGATACCCTTGCTCCGCCACCGTCGGCACGTCCGGATTGGAGGCGGCGCGGGTCTTGGTCGTGACCGCCAGCGCGCGCAAGCGGCCATCCTTCAGGTTGCCGATCAGTGGCGGCAGGTTTTCCATCATGGAATCGACATGGCCGCCCAGCAGGTCGGACAACTGCGCGGCCGTGGCCTTGTACGGGATCTGGCGCACGGCGGCGCCGGTCTGGGCGATGAAGAGCTTGACCCCGACCTCGCTGGTGGTGCCCGGGTCGGCGGAGGTCATCGTCAGGCGCTCCGGCTGGGCGCGGCTGGCCTCGATGAACCCCTTCAGGTCGCGATAGGGCGAGGACGCGTTCACCACGATGACGTTGGGCGTTTCGGCCACCAGCCCGATGGCGGCGATGTCGCGGTCCAGGTCGTAGAGCTGCTGCTTGAACAGGAACCGGTGCAGCACCAGCGTGCCGACGTGGGCATAGCCGATGGTGTAGCCGTCGGCCGGCGCGCGCGCCACGGCCTGGGTGCCGATACGGCCGCCCGCGCCGACGCGGTTCTCCACGACCACGGGCTGGCCCAGCTGGCGGCTCATTTCCTGGCCCACCAGGCGCGCGGTGATGTCGGCGTTGCCGCCCGCTGCGGCCGGCACGATCAGGGTGATGGCGCGTTCCGGATAGGCGGCCAGCGCGGCGGGCGCGGCCAGGCTTAGCAACACGGCGGCAAGACAGGCGGTGCGTTTCATGACGTTTCCCCAGGCATTGAGAGCTGCGCCATTGTGCGGTCGCGGCCTGGGGAATACGTTTGTTTCAATGAGATGGATGTTCAATAAAACCTAAGACCTGTCCGCATTGCGCCGGTCGGCGGTCCGTCCCAGCCCGTGGCCCACGGCGGCGGCCGCCAGCGCGCACAGGGCGCCCAGCGCGGCGATCAGCGCCGGGCCGTAGCCCAGCATGTCCACGCCCGCCTTGACCCAGCCGCTGGCCGCATCGCCCGCGCGGTAGACCACGGTGTCGATGACGTTCTTGGTCTTGTACTTGTCTTCGGGCGAGACTGCGGTGAACAGCATTTCGCGCCCCGGCCGGATCAGCGCGTACTCGCCGACCCGGCGCACGATCATGGCCGCGGCCAGCACGCCGAAGACGGGAAAGGCCGCCAGCGCCAGGAAAGCGGCCGTCATCGTCAGCGGCACGGCGGTCAGCAGGAAGCGCAGCCCCAGACGCGTGGCCACGCGCCCGGTGATGAAGAGCTGCGACAGCAGCGACAGCGCCTGCACCGTGAAGTCCAGCGCGCTGAAGACCCGGATGCGCTGGGCCGTGTCGGTAAAGGCATGCGCCACCAGCCGCGCCTGCTCCATGTAGAGAAACGTGTTGAGCGTGGCCAGCAGGATCACCAGCAGCGAAATCCCCAGCAGGTAAGGTGACTGGAAGATGCGCGAGAGGCCGGCCAGGATCGAACCTTCCAGCGGTCGGCGCATGTCGTCCGACGCCGCGTCCTCGCGGTGGGCCGCGCGCCAGCGCAGCAGCCAGCGCTTGAGGGGCAGGGTGGCGGTCAACAGCAGCGCCGACAGCAGCAACAGGCCGGCCGGACCGAGCGCGCCGGCCAGCAGGCCGCCCAACAGCGGGCCTGCCAGCCCGCCGGCGCTGGCGCCCGCGGCAATCAGCGCGAACAGGCGCTTGGCGGACTCCATGCGGAATACGTCGGCCATCAGGCTCCAGGCGATGGAGACCACGAACAGGTTGAAGACCGACAGCCAGACGTAGAAGCTGCGCGCCGCCCAGACGCTGCCGGGGCGCAGATGGAGCAGGGCGGCGAAGCCGGCCATGCTGAGCGCGAAGGCGGCATAGACCCAGGTCACCAGCATGGCGCGCGGCACGCGCGCCGACAGCCAGCCGAACAGCGGCACCACGGCCAGCATGGCGATGAAGGTCGCGGTGAACAGCCATTGCAGCTGGTCGACGCCCGCCTGGATGCCCATGGTCTCGCGTATCGGCCGCAGCATGAAATAGCCGCAGAACAGAAAGAAGAAAAACGCGAAGCCGCAGGCTGCCGGCGCCAGTTCTTCCTGCGGAATGCCCAAGGCCTGCGCGGCGCGGCCTGGCAAGCTGCCGGGGGCGGACGCCATGGCGTCAGGCCAGCAACGCGGCGATGCGTTCCCGCATGGCGGCGTCCGGCAGCGGCCCGAAGCCGGCCTGCGCGTTGTCCGCCATGTTGGCCGGCTTGGAAGTGGCGGGAATGACGGCGGTGACCGCGGGATGGCCGATGATGAACTTCAGGAAGATCTGCGCCCAGGATCCGCAATCGATCTCGGCGGCCAGCTCGGGCAGCGCCATCCCCTTGACCCGGCGGAACAGCGCGCCGTCCTGGAACGGGCGGTTGATCAGCACCGCGACGCCGTGGGCCTGGCAGGCGGGCAACAGGCGTTTTTCGGCGCTGCGGTCGGCTACGGACAGGTTGATCTGCAGGAAATCGGGCTTTTCGCGTTCGACCAGTTCGGTCAGTTCGTCGTGGGCATGGTCGGTGTAGTGCGTGATGCCCAGATAGCGGATCATGCCTTGCTGCTTCAGTTCGCGCAGCAGCGCCAGCTGGTTGGCGGTGTCGATCAGGTTGTGCACCTGGACCAGGTCGAGCTTGTCGCTGCCCAGCGCCTGTTGCGATTGGCGCACCTGGCGCATGGCTGACTCGTGGCCCTGCGTGCTGATCTTGGTCGCCAGGAAGGTCCTGGCCCGCACGCCGCCGTCGCGCGCCAGCAGCGCGCCGGTGACCGCTTCCGCCTGCCCGTAGCTGGGCGCGGTGTCGATCAGCTTGCCGCCCTTCTGCAGCAGCGTATCCAGCACCTGCGCCAGCGGCGCCATGGCGGCCTTGTCGGCGGGGGAGACGTTGAAGGTGTCGGCGGTGCCCAGGCCGATCACAGGCAGCGCCTCGCCGGAGGCGGGTATGTTCCGCCTGTGCATGGGAGTTACCACGCTGAGGGCGCGGGCCGTCCAGGCCGGCCCGGTCAGGGCGGCGGCGGCAGCGGTCTGGAGGAAGCGGCGGCGGTCGGGCATGGCGTGGCTCCAGCGGGAAAGGGCGCCCGGGAGGGGCAAAGAAAAGGGCCTACACGTGAATGCAGGCCCAAGGTAAAAAAAGAGCCTACACGTGAATGTAGGCTCTTTGTGCCGGTTTGGCAGCGTTGCGATTACTCGCGGTTGCCGCCGAAGATGCCCAGCAGCATCAGCAGGTTCGAGAAGACGTTGTAGACGTCCAGGTAGATGGCCAGCGTGGCGGACACGTAGTTGGTTTCGCCGCCGTTGACCACGCGCTGCAGGTCGACCAGCATGAAGGCCGAGAAGATGACGATGGCCAGGACCGAGATGGTCAGCATCAGCGCGGGCAGTTGCAGGAAGATGTTGGCCAGGGCCGCCACCAGGATCACGACCGCGCCGATGAACAGGAATTTCTGCAATCCCGACAGGTCGCGCTTGATGGTGGTGGCCAGCGTGGCCATCGTGCCGAACACGATCGCGGTGCCGCCGAAGGCCGTCATGACCAGCTGCGAGCCGTTGCTCATGCCCATGACGAAGCCCAGCAGGCGCGACAGCATCACGCCCATGAAGAACGTGAAGGCCAGCAGCAGGACCACGCCCAGCGAGCTGTTCTTGTTCTTTTCGATCGCGAACATCAGGCCGAACGCGCCCACCAGGAACACGATGGCGGACAGGCCGGGGCTTGCGCCCATGATGCGGTTGATGCCGGTGTACATGCCGACGGCCGCGCCCAGCACGGTCGGGATCAGCGAGAGCGCCAAGAGCCAATAGGTGTTGCGCAGCACCTGGTTGCGCGCGACCTCGCCCGGCGCGCCGGCTACGGCGCCGGAACGGTTAAAAGGGGACGGACGATATTCGTTCATTGAGAACTCCTGTGTGCGGCAGAGTAATGGTTGCCTAGAAGGCTTAGATGGGAAGGATACCTTACAGTTCCCTGAAGAATCCAGTTCTGCCTAGGATTAGACCAGAGGCGCGAAATAGGTTCCAGACGGGTCAACCCGGCCTGACGTCCTGCAGCACCCTGGCGACGATGCGCGGCAATTCCGCGTCCATGCGGGCCTGGATCTGTTCGATGGCCTCGGCCAGGGCTTCGCGCATCAGCTGCTCGACCTCGGCCTGAAGGCGGGCGCTCAGGACCGCGGCGTCCGGCGCCGCGGGAGGCGCAGCCAGGACGGCGGCTGCCGGCGGAATGATATCAGGGGACGCATCTGCGTCGTCCGCCACTTCCGTCAGTAGCGGAAAGGCGTCGTCGTCATGACCCTGCTCGCCATCGTCGGCCAGGTCGGTCAGCACGGGCATGTCCGCGTCGTCCGGGGACGCCGGCGGGTAGAGCGCGGGCTCGGCCCGCTGGGTCAGGGTAGGGATGCCGGGGTCGGCGTGGCGAGAGGGCATGATGGCTCCCGGGTGATCGAGGTGGCGCGCCGCAAGGCCGGCGCGTTCAGCCGTCCGGCTGCTGGCGGCTGAGGTCGTGGCTTTGCGGCGTGTGGCCCGCGGCCAGGTAGGTCCGCCAGCGCTGGCGGGCGGCCTGCTTGTCGTCGGGGTCGTCCGAGACGATTTCAAGCAGGCGCTCGAAGGCTTCGAAACCCGGAGGGCAGTCGAGGTCCAGGTTCAGCAGCCAGGACGGCTGGGGCTGTCCGCCCTGGCCCGCCGCGGCCGCGGCCTGTTTCGGATCGCCGGCAGTGAGAATTACAGGAGTCTCGCCCGCCAGCGGATCGTTGGCCAACACGTGCGGCACGAAAGAAGTGTCGTCGAAGGCCCAGAGCATGCGGTCGAACGCGGCCAGCCGGGAGCCATCCCTACAGTACACCACCAGCCGCTGCCCTGCCAGGTAGCGCTTGCGCACCACCTGGCAGGCGGTGCGCAAGCGGTCGGGCGCGCCGAAGGCGAAGTCGATGCGCGTCATGCCGGGTTCCGTTGCTGCCGTTTCAAGCCTGGTCCAGCAGGTACTGCATCAGGAGCGGCACGGGGCGGCCGGTGGCGCCCTTGTCCTTGCCACCGCGCCAGGCGGTGCCGGCGATGTCCAGGTGGGCCCAGCGGTACGAGGTGGCAAAGCGCGACAGGAAGCAGGCCGCCGTGACCGCGCCCGCCGGAGGACCGCCGATGTTGGCGAGGTCGGCGAAGTTGGACTTGAGCTGTTCCTGGTAGGCGTCGTCCATCGGCATGCGCCATGCGGTATCCAGCGACTGGCGGCCGGCCGCGGCCAGCGCATCGGCCAGCGCGTCGTCCTTGGAGAACAGGCCGCTATTGACGTTGCCCAGGGCCACCACGCAAGCGCCGGTCAGGGTGGCGATGTCGATCACGGCGGACGGCTTGAAGCGTTCCGCGTAGGTCAGTGCGTCGCACAGCACCAGGCGGCCTTCGGCGTCGGTGTTCAGGATTTCGATGGTCAGGCCAGCCATGCTGGTGACGACGTCGCCCGGCTTGTTGGCCTTGCCGCTGGGCAGGTTTTCGCAAGCCGGGATCAGGCCCACCACGTCCAGCGGCAGCTCCAGTTCGGCCAGGGCGCGGAACGAACCCAGCACGCTGGCGGCGCCGCACATGTCGTACTTCATTTCGTCCATGGTGGCGGCGGGCTTGAGCGAGATGCCGCCGGCATCGAAGGTGATGCCCTTGCCGACCAGCACGATGGGGCCTTGCGCGCCCTTGGCGGTCTTTTTGGCGGCCTTGTTGCCGGCATGGCGCAGGACGATGAAGCGCAGCGCCTCCTCGGAGCCGCGCGCGACCGACAGGAACGAGCCCATGCCCAGCGCTTCGACCTGCTTGCGGTCCAGCACTTCCACCTTCAGCGACTTGAACTCGCGGGCCAGGCGCTTGGCCGTCTCGCCCAGGTAGGTCGGCGTGCAGATATTGCCGGGCAGGTTGCCCAGCGTGCGGGTCAGGTCCATGCCGTTGGCGATGGCGCCGCCTTCGCGCAGGCCCTTCTGGGCCTGGGCCGCGTCGGCGCGCTCGACGACCTGGACGATCTTCTTGAGCTTGGGACGGGCGTCGCGGTCGGGCTTGCCGAAGCTGGCGTCGTAATGATAGGTGGCGTTGCCGGCTGCGATGGCGGCGCTGCGGGCGCGCGCGATGACAGCCACGTCGGCGATCGGATTGGCGACCAGCGTGGACACGCCTTCAGCCAGCTGCGCCGATACGCAAGCCGCGGCGAAGGCCTGCTCGGCCGAGGCGTGGGCGCGGGCAGAATATTCTTCCTGCTTGCCCAGGCCCACCAGCACCACACGCTGCGCGGACACGCCGGGCAGGTTGCGCAGGGTCAGCGTGGAGCCGGCGCGGCCGCGGAACTCGGCCTTGACCACCGAACGCACCGCGCCATTGGAAGCGCGGTCGATGAGATCGGCGGCGGGGCTCAACACGCCTTCCGCATAGACCCCGACGGCCAGGGCGGCGGTCTTGACTTGGTGCAGGGAAGCAGTGGTCTGTGTGCTAAATTCCATGAGGGTTTCCCGTGTACGTCTGTGTAGAATGCGGTCGATTATCCCGCATATTCTCCCATGTCTCTATTCAAACGCTCTGTCGTCAGCGAGATCACCAGTCACGCTGGCGTTGTCTTTTCCACGTTGCTCATCGTATGGCTCAGCGTGTTGCTCGTGCGCCTGCTCGGTGAAGCAGCGGGCGGCAACATCGGGGCGGACGTCGTGGTGGTGCTGGCCGCGCTGTCGACCATCACCGCATTGCCGACCATTCTCGCGGTCTCCGTCTTCATTGCGGTCCTCACCACCGTCACGCGCAATTACCGTGAATCGGAAATGGTGGTGTGGTTCGCCAGCGGCCTCTCGCTGGCCGACTGGTTCCGGCCGGTGCTGCGCGTCGCCATCCCCGTGGCGCTGGCGGTGGCGGGGTTGACGCTGGTGGCGGCGCCTTGGGCGTACCGCCAGATCGGCGAATACCACGAACGCTTCGAGCAGCGCTCCGACCTGTCCAAGGTCACGGCCGGCCAGTTCGCGGAATCGTCCGGCGGCAACCGCGTGTTCTTCGCCGAAGATCCGCTGGAGCCCAGCGATGAACTGGGCAACGTATTCGCGCGCGAAAATGGTCCCGAATGGCTCAGCGTGCTGACCGCCAGCAAGGCCCATAGCGAAACCATGCCCAACGGCGACCGCTTCCTGGTGCTGGGCGAAGGCCATCGCTATGACCTGAAGCCGGGCACGCCCGAGATCCGGCTGGTGCACTTCGACAAGTACGGCCTGCGCCTCGAAAGCAAGTCGGGCGGCGATCCCGTGGCCGAAGCGCGCGCCAACGCGGAGCGTTCCGCCAAGGCGCGCACGACCTCGCAATTGATTGCGGACAACACCAATAGCAGCTGGTCGCAAGTGATGTGGCGGGTCTCGCTGCCGCTGGCCGCGCTGAACCTGGCGTTGCTGGCGATTCCGCTGGGCGCCGTCAACCCGCGCCTGGGACGTTCGGGCGACCTGCTCATCGCCGGCCTGGTGGGCCTGCTCTACATGAACCTGATGAACCTGTCGCGCGCCTGGATCTCCAACGGCAAGCTCAGCTTTGGCGTGGGCGTGTGGGCGATCCATGCCTTGGTGGCGATGCTGACGGTCTTCCTGCTGATGCGGCGCTTGCGTGTGAAAGCGCCCAAGAACAGCGCCTGACGCCGGCACATCCAACGCCTTGCGGCCCGCCCAGCGCGGGCCGCGGCTTTTTCAGGGCAGGTACTTCATCGTGCCGCCCTTGCCGGCCAGCAGGTCGGCGTTCTTCAGCACTGACTTGCGAATGAACTCCCACAGGGCCGTCACGCGTTTGAGCTTGCGCAGGTCTTCATGGCAGTACATCCAGAACGAGCGCGTGATCTCGACCTCGTCCGCCAGCACGGGCGTGAGCCGCGGGTCCTGCGCGGCGATGAAGCAGGGCAGGATCGCCAGCGACTGGCCCTGTAGCGCGGCGTGGTATTGCGCCACCACGCTGGTGCTGCGCAATACCACCTTGCTGGCGGGCAGCAGGTCTTCCAGATAGCGCAGCCGCTCGCTGAACAGCAGTTCGTCGACGTAGCCGATGAAGGTGTGGTCGGCCAGGTCCGCGCGCTCTCGGATCGGCGGATGGCTGGCCAGATAGCCGGGCGTGCCGTACAGGCGCAGCGTGTAGTCGCACAGCTTGCTGCACACATAGGGGCCGCGCTGGGGGCGCTCGATGGTGATGGCCAGGTCGGCTTCGCGCTTGGACAGGCTGACAAAGCGCGGCACCGGCAGGATGTCCAGCGTGATGTGCGGATAGCGCCGCTGGAAGTCCGCCGCCAACGGCGTCAGTACATAGCTGCCGAAGCCCTCGGTGGCGCCGATGCGCAAGTGCCCCGACAGCGCCTGGCCGATGCCCGACAGGTTTTCGCGGGCGGAATGCACCGTGCTCTCCATCTGTTCGGCATGGACGAACAGGCGCTGGCCGTCTTCGGTCAGCACGAAGCCCGCGCCGCGCGACTTTTCGAATAGCAGGGTGTCCAGCTCAGCTTCCAGCGCGCGGATGCGTCGCGACACGGTCGTGTGCTCGACCCCGAGCTTGCGCGCCGCGGCGCTCACCCGCTGGGTGCGGGCCACTTCCAGGAAATATCTCAGGCTGTCCCAATCAAGCACTTCCGGCTCTCCAGGCCCGGCTGCGCGCTGCGCCGCCGGGCAAATTTTCTTTGTGCATGAATGCACAAGGAATGTGCATTTCTAGTGTTGCTTGTTGATTTTCACACATCTACACTGGGTCGGCGGGCTTGGGGCCTGTAGCCAGGCTCTCCGGGGCCTGAACCCCGGGACCGCAGGCCGCGTAGACGGCGCCATAACGAATAAAACTCAGGAGACAAATCCATGAAATTGCACGCACGCGGGCTGGCCGTAGGCTTGTGTCTGGGCGCCGCATTGGTCGGCCAGGCGCAGGCGGCGGATAAGCCGCCAGTGAAGATCGGCATTCTGACGGACATGTCTGGCACCTACGCCGGCATGGGTGGGCCTGGTTCGGTGGCGGCGGCGCAGTTGGCCATCGACGACTGCCTGGCCGCGGAATGCAAGGGCATGAAGATCGAGCTGGTGTCCGCGGACAACCAGAACAAGGCCGACGTGGGCGCGGCCAAAGCGCGCGAATGGTTCGACCGCGACGGCGTCACCGCCATCGCCGACCTGACCAACTCCGCGGTGGCGCTGGCGGTGCAGGGCATTGCGCGCGAAAAGAACAAGGTGGTGATGTTCTCCGGTCCCGCCACCACGGCGCTGACCAACAAGGAATGCTCGCCGGTGGGATTCCACTGGATGTTCGATACCTACTCGCAGTCCGCGGGCGGCGCCAAGGCCACGGTAAAGGCAGGCGGCAAATCCTGGTACTTCATCACCGTGGACTACGCCTTCGGCCATTCGCTGGAAGCCGACACGGCCAAGGCCGTGCAAGCGCTGGGCGGCACCGTCGCCGGCAGCGTGCGCCATCCCCTGAACGCGCCGGACTTCGCGTCCTACCTGCTGCAGGCGCAGGCCTCCAAGGCCCAGGTCGTGGCGCTGGCCAACGGCGGCCAGGACACGGTCAACGCGGTCAAGCAAGCGCGCGAATTCGGCATCGTGGCCGGCGGCCAGCGCCTGGTCTCGTTGCTGATTTTCCTGTCGGACCTGCGCGCGCTGGGCCTGGAAAGCGCCCAGGGCCTGTCGTACGTGGACGGCTTCTACTGGGATTACGACGACGCCACGCGCCAGTGGTCCGGGCGCTTCGAGAAAGCGTTCCGCGGCCTGAAACCCACCATGACGCAGGCCGGCGTGTACTCCAGCGTGCGGCACTACCTGCGCTCGGTCGCCGCTTCCGGCAGCACCGACGGCAAGGTGGTGGCGGACAAGATGCGCGCGCTGCCCATCGAGGATCCGATCATGCGCAACGCGTCCATCCGTCCCGACGGCCGCGTGATCCACGACATGTACCTGTATGAAGTGAAAAAGCCGTCCGAGTCCAAGGGCGGTTGGGACTATTCCAAGCTGGTGGCCACCATTCCGGCCGCCGAAGCCTTCCAGCCGCTGGCGGATTCGAGCTGCCCGCTGGTCAAGAAGTAAACCCGGGGCGCCGGCAGGCCCTTGCCGCCGGCGCCTCACCATCCATGTATGCGGATTCCATCCGCATCGACCATGCAGTGTGAGGAGCATCAAATGAGTGAAGTCCCCCGCGTTCCGCTATTGATCGGCGGCAAGCTCGTGCAGTCCAAAACCACCGAATGGCGGGACGTGATCAATCCCGCTACCCAGGAGGTCGTTGCCAAGGTGCCCTTCGCCACGCGCGAAGAACTGGACCTGGCCGTCTCCAACGCCAAGGAGGCTTTCAAGACCTGGCGCAACAGCGGGCAGGGCGCTCGCATGCGCGTCATGCTGAAGTTCCAGGAACTGCTGCGCGCCAATACCGGCAAGCTGGCCGAAATGATTACCCGCGAGCACGGCAAGACCCTGCCGGACGCCGAGGGCGAAGTCGGCCGCGGCCTGGAAGTGGTGGAGCACGCATGCTCCATCGCCAACCTGCAACTGGGCGAGTACGCCGAGAATGCCGCTTCCGGCATCGACGTCTATACGCTGATCCAGCCGCTGGGCGTGTGCGCGGGCATTACCGCGTTCAACTTCCCGGTCATGCTGCCTTGCTTCATGTTTCCGATCGCCGTGGCCTGCGGCAATACCTTCATCCTCAAGCCTTCCGAGCAGGATCCGACGTCCTCGCTGTTCCTGGCGCAACTGGCGCTGGAAGCCGGCCTGCCGCCGGGCGTGCTGAACGTGGTGCACGGCGGCCCGGAAACCGCCAACGGCCTGTGCGAACACCCCGACATCAAGGCGGTCTCGTTCATCGGTTCGACCCGCGTCGGCACCGAGATCTACAACCGTGCCTCCGCCGCCGGCAAGCGCTGCCAGTCCATGATGGGCGCCAAGAACCACTGCGTGATCCTGCCGGACGCCGATCCCGAGGTCGCGCTGAACCAGCTGGTGGGCGCCGCCTTCGGCGCGGCCGGCCAACGTTGCATGGCCTCGTCCGTGGCCGTGCTGGTGGGCGAAGCCCGCAACTGGCTGCCTGACTTCGTCGAACGCTCGAAGAAGCTCAAGGTCAATTCCGGCATGGACCGCGAAGCGGATCTCGGCCCTCTCGTTTCGCCCAACGCCAAGAAGCGCGTCGAAAGCCTGATCCAGAAGGGCGTGGATGAAGGCGCCAAGCTGCTGCTGGACGGCCGCAGCCTGAAGGTCGCCGGCTTTGAGCAGGGCAACTTCGTGGGCCCGACGATTTTCGACGGCGTCACCGAAAACATGACCATCTACACCGAGGAAATCTTCGGGCCGGTCCTGTGCGTGGTGGGCGTGGAAACGCTGGAGGACGCGGTTGCGTTCATCAACCGCAATCCCAACGGCAACGGCGTGGCGTTGTTCACCCAGGATGGCGGCGCGGCGCGCTACTTCCAGAACAACATCGACGTCGGCCAGGTCGGCATCAACGTGCCGATCCCGGTGCCGGTGGCCTGGTTCAGCTTCACCGGCTCGCGCGGCTCCAAACTGGGCGACCTGGGCCCCAATGGCAAGCAGGCCGTGCAGTTCTGGACGCAGACCAAGACCGTCACGGCGCGTTGGTCGGCCCATGCCAAGAGCGTGAACACCACGATCTCGATGCGCTGAACTGGGGACGCCTTGCATGTAAGCTTATATAAATAAGTTATATAACGAGGCGTCCTTATTACTTATAATTGGCCCGTCTAACAGGGGCCAATTCATGAACCTGCAGCAATTTCGTTTTGTCCGCGAAACCATCCGGCGCGACTTCAACCTGACCGAAGCCGCCCGGATGCTCTATACCTCGCAGCCCGGCGTCTCCAAGGCGATCATCGAGTTCGAGGACGAACTGGGCATCAAGATCTTCGAACGGCACGGCAAGCGCATCAAGGGGCTGACCAAGCCCGGCCTGGCGGTGTCGCAGGTCATCGACCGCATCATGCGCGAAGTGGACAACCTGAAGAAGGTCAGCGACGAGTTCGCGCGCCGCGACGAAGGCGGCCTTGTCATCGCTTGCACCCACACTCAGGCGCGCTATCTGCTGCCGCGCGTGATTCCCGCGTTCCGCAAGCAATTCCCCAAGGTGCACCTGTCGCTGGCCGAAGGCAGCCCGGCGCAACTGGCCGAAATGGTGCTGCATGAGCAGGCCGACCTGGCCCTGGCGACGGAATCGCTGGCCTTGACGCCGGGCCTGGCGACCTTGCCGGTCTATGCCTGGGAACACACCGTGGTGGTGCGCCCGGACCATCCCCTGGCCGAACTGACCTCCAGCGCCGCCAAGCGCCTGTCGCTGGCGCAGCTGGCCGAGTATCCCATCGTGACCTACGACCGCGCCTTCACCGGCCGCAGCACCATCGATGAGATCTTCGCCAACCAGGGTATCCACCCCGACATCGTGCTGGAAGCCATCGACGCCGACGTCATCAAGACCTATGTCGACGTGGGCCTGGGCATTGGCATCATCGCCGGCGTAGCCTACGATCCGCGCCGCGACAGCAACCTGGTGGGCCTGCCGGTGGGCCATCTGTTCGGCACGCATACGACCCGCGTCGGCGTGAAGGCGGGCGTGTTCCTGCGTGACTACGTCTACACCTTCCTGGAGATGCTGGCGCCTTCGCTGACCCGCGCGGTGGTGACCGAAGCGGTGCAGGGCACGCCCAAGTAGGCATCCGTTTCACGGGGGCGAGAGGCGCGGCGCCATTGGGCGGCGCGCCTTTTTTCTTGATGCGTCGCGGTCCGCGCTATCCCTTTTCATGGGCTCATAAAAATAATTAAATAAGAACTGATCTCATTTGAGTTGACTAAAAAATAGGAATCATTATCATTACATCCAGTCTCAACGACCCAGTGAGGTTCATCATGACGGCAGGATTAAGTGCAGTGGTAGTGGGCGCCGACCGCCTTGGCAACATCCCGGATCTGCTCAAAGGACACAATATTTCGATCACGCACCACATCAGCGGGCGTGATCCCTCGCATCAAAAGAAGACGTTGCAACTGCCCTCGGGCACCCAGCTGGTCATCCTGCTGACCGACTTCCTGGGCCACAACGTCATGAAAACCTTCCGCAACGCCGCGCAACGTGGCGGTATCCGAGTCGTCGCTTGTCGGCGTTCGGTATGCAGCATGCAGCAGGCCCTGCAGCAATGCGGCCTGTGCCAGCGGGCTGGCTCTGTGCACTGAAGACACGGTCTGCTGCCGCCAAACAAAAAACTGGGGAGGCCGAAACGGCCTGCGGCCCAAAGCGCCGCGAAGAGATGGAAAAACGCCGCCGGACTGGAAAGTCCGGCGGCGTTTTGCTTGTAGCGGGGAGAGCCTGGCGGCTATCCTGGGAATGTGTCAGTTGGAGGCGCGGGCGGACGCCATCAGGCTGTTGTCCAGGCGGCGCGCGCCGTTGTAGCGCTTGGACCAGTAGGCCATGGTCATGTTTTCGACGCGGACCACGCCGCCAGCGCTGGGCGAGTGCACGAAGCGGTCGTCGCCCAGGTAGATGCCCACGTGCGAGTAGCGGCGGCCCAGCGTATTGAAGAAGACCAGGTCGCCGGCCTTCAGTTCGTTCTTGGCGACCGAGACGCCTTGCTGCGCCATCTCGGCGGCGTTGCGGGGCAGCTTCAGGCCCAGCGAACGTTCGGCGGTGTAGGTCACCAGGCCGCTGCAGTCGAATCCGGTATCGGGGGAATTGCCGCCGAAGCGGTAGCGGATGCCCAGATGGTTCAGGGCTTCGCTGACCAGGGCGTTGTCGCTGCTGACGCCGGAGTGGGTCTTCTGGCGTTCGCGCTTGAATTTCTGGCTTACCAGTACGCCGATGGGATCATCGGAGGTGGCGACCCATTCCGTCTCGTAGGGGTCAATCTCGGACGTATGGGCGGTTGACTTTTGATTTGTAGCGGCACAACCTGCCAGACCCACCACGCATGCAACCAACGCCAGCAAGCGCAGACCGCGAGTTGCTTGGCCGGAGGATGAATTCAGTCTCGCGTGGTTGGAGTGTCGATGCATGCGCCTGGGGGTGATTTGCAGATAACGGCAAAAAACACGGAATTCGCCGTGAATGTGGCCGAGATGTCAGCAAAATCAACATTGTTCTACAACTTCGCGGGGATTCTACCAAACTTTTAAGACCAGTTAGTTACGAAACCGGCGTTAATGTCCATGCAGCGTGGACATTTGGTAGAACATTTTGACTTGCGGCAAGCCTCGTGCAAGGTTTGCCTACCAGAATGACCGAAGGATCAGAGAAGAAATCAATCAGCCTTAAGGCCTAAGAAAGATAACAGGAGACATAAATGCAAAAAACCCGGGATTTCCATTACCGCTCGATACATGACCGCGACGCGTTCTGGCGGGAAGAGGCCGGCCGCATCCACTGGGAGACGCCCTTCGAGTCCGTGCTGGACTTCTCCCGGCCGCCGTTCGCCAAGTGGTTCACGGGCGGGCGCACCAATCTCTGTTACAACGCCGTCGACCGCTGGCTGCCGACCCAGGCCGAAACGCCGGCCCTGATCTGGGTGTCCACCGAGGTCGACCGCGAGCGCGTCTACACGCGCCAGGAAATGTACGAAGAGGTCAACGCCGCCGCTGCCATGCTCAAGGAGCTCGGGGTGGGGCGCGGCGACCGGGTGCTGCTGTACATGCCCATGGTGCCGGAAGCCGTGTTCACCATGCTGGCGTGCGCGCGGATCGGCGCGGTACATTCGGTGGTGTTCGGCGGCTTCGCCTCGGTCAATCTGGCCCAGCGCATCGACGACGCGGCGCCCAAAGTGGTGGTCTGCACCGACGGCGGTTCGCGCGGCGGCAAGGTCGTGCCCTACAAACCCTTGCTGGACCGTGCCTTGGCGCTGGCCAAGACGCCGCCGGCCTCGGTGGTGGTGTTCGACCGCGGCCTGGCGCCGTTCGAACCCGTCGCAGGACGCGACCTGGATTACGAGACGCTGCGCCAGCGCCACCTGGGCGCGCGGGTGCCGGTGGAATGGCTGGAGTCCTCGGAGCCCAGCTATATCCTCTATACCTCGGGCACCACCGGCAAGCCCAAAGGCGTGCAGCGCGATACCGGCGGCTATGCCGTGGCGCTGGCCTCGTCCATGGAATACCTGTTCGACGGCCGCGCCGGCGACACCTTCTTCTGCACCAGCGACATCGGCTGGGTGGTGGGCCATTCGTACATCATCTACGGCCCCCTGATCGGCGGGCAGGCGACGGTGCTGTATGAAGGCACCCCGGTGCGTCCGGACGGCGCCATCCTGTGGAAGCTGGTGGAGGAGTTCGGCGTCAACACCCTGTTCTCGGCGCCGACCGCGGTGCGCGTGCTCAAGCGCCAGGATCCGGAGCTGCTCAAGCGCCACGACCTGTCCTCGTTGCGTGCGGTCTATCTGGCGGGCGAACCGCTGGACGAGCCGACCGCGCAATGGATCTCGGGCGGCCTGGGCAAGCCCATCATCGACAACTACTGGCAGACGGAATCGGGCTGGCCGATCCTGTCGGCCCAGCCTGGCGTGGAAAAGGTCCCGACGCGCTTCGGCAGCCCGTCGTTCCCGGTATATGGCTTTGACGCGCGCATCGTCAGCGAGTCCACGGGCGAGGATCTGGGCCCCGACCAGAAAGGCGTGGTGGCCATCGTGCCGCCGCTGCCGCCGGGCGCCATGTCCACCATCTGGGGCGACGACGAGCGCTTCGTGCAGACCTACTTCACCTCCATTCCCGGCCGCCAGGTGTATTCGACCTTCGACTGGGGCTTGGTGGACGCCGATGGTTACTGGTTCATCCTGGGGCGCACGGATGATGTGATCAATGTGGCGGGCCACCGCCTGGGCACGCGCGAGATCGAGGAATCCGTCAATAGCCACAACGCGATTGCCGAATGCGCGGTCGTGGGCGTGGCGGACTCGCTCAAGGGCCAGGTTGCGATGGCGTTCGCCGTGCTCAAGAATCCCGCCGGAGCCGAAACCGATGAAGGGGCAAAGCGCCTGGAAGGCGATATCATGCGGCTGGTGGAAGAGCAGCTGGGAGCGGTGGCTAGGCCCGCCAGGATCCGGTTCGTGGGCGCATTGCCCAAGACCCGTTCCGGCAAGGTCCTGCGCCGCGCGATCGTCGCGGTATGCGAAGGACGCGATCCCGGCGATCTGACCACCATAGAAGATCCCACCGCCCTGGAACAAATAAAGGAGTCGCTGCAATGAATACCAAGCCCGTGCTGAGCGCCGAAGACGTCAAGAAGATTTTGGCTGCGGCCGAAGCACACGCCCTGCAGAACAAGTGGGCCGTCACGATCTCCGTGGTCGATGATGGCGGCCATCTGCTGGGCATGCTGCGCCTGGACGGCGCGGCTCCGATTTCGGCGCACATCGCGCCGGCCAAGGCCAAGACCGCGGCGCTCGGCCGCCGCGAATCGCGCGTCTACGAGGAAATGATCAACAATGGCCGCGTTTCGTTCCTGTCGGCCCCCTTGATCGACGGCCTGCTGGAAGGCGGCGTGCCGGTCGTGGCCGATGGCCATGTGGTCGGCGCGGTCGGCGTGTCGGGCGTGAAGTCGAGCGAAGACGTGCTGATCGCTCAAGCTGGCATCGCCGCCCTGGGCCTATGAGCCACGGCGAGCCGTCGGATGCGCCGGCCGGCGCATCCGCGCAGAACGCTGGAGCAGGGGGCGACGGCCCCCTGAATCCCGGCGTGGCCAAACGCGAGGTCTGGGCCTGGGCCATGTACGACTTCGCCAATTCCGGCTACACCACCGTGATCCTCACGGCGGTGTTCAGCACCTATTTCGTCGGTGTGGTCGGCGGGCGCGCGCCCTGGGCCACGCTGGCCTGGACCGCGGCGCTGTCGCTGTCCTACCTCCTCATCATGCTGACCATGCCCACGCTGGGCGCCCGCGCCGATGCGCGCGCCAGCAAGCGCCGCCTGCTGTTTTCGAGCACGGTGGGTTGCGTGGCCGCTACGCTGGTGCTGACGCAGGCCGGGCCCGGGGACGTCTGGCTGGCGCTGGCCGCCATCGTCATTTCCAACTACTGCTATTGCGTCGGCGAATCCGTGGTCGCGGCCTTCCTGCCGGAGCTGGCGCGGTCCTCCGCGCTGGGCCGCGTTTCGGGCTGGGGCTGGAGCTTCGGCTATTGCGGCGGCATGCTCACGCTGGGCTTGTCGCTGGTGGTCGTGACGCTGGCCGAGGGGCGTGGCGAGACGGCCGAGCATTTCGTGCCGTGGGTCATCGTGGTCACGTGCGCGGTGTTCGCGCTGGCGGCGCTGCCATCCTTCTTCCTGCTGCGCGAACGCGCGAAGCCGCAGGCTGGCAAGCAGGAGGCGCTGCACATGCTCAAGCGCCTGGCCTATGCCTGGCGCGAAACCGGGCAGCATTTTCCGGAGTTCCGCCGCCTGCTCATGTGCATCGCCTGCTACCAGGCGGGCATTTCGGTGGTGATCACGCTGGCCGCGGTCTATGCCTCGGAGGTCATGGGCTTCACCACGCCGCAGATCATGCTGCTGGTGTTCACCGTAAACATCGGCGCGGCGGCCGGCGCGTTTTCGTTCGGCTACGTGCAGGACCGCATCGGCCACAAGCCGGCGCTGGCCCTGACGCTGTGCGGCTGGATCGTGATGGTGCTGGTGGCCTACGCCGCCGTGACCGCGCCCGTGTTCTGGGTCGCGGCCACGTTGGCCGGGCTGTGCATGGGCACCACGCAGAGCGCGGGCCGCGCCATGACCGGCGCGCTGGCGCCCGCCGGCCGGCTGGCAGAGTTCTACTCGCTGTGGACCTTCGCGGTGCAACTGGCCGCGGTGATCGGTCCGCTGACCTACGGCCTGGTGACCTGGGCCACGCACGGCAACCACCGGCTTGCGATCCTGGTGACCGGCCTGTTCTTCGTGGGCGGCCTCATCCTTTTGTCGCGCGTGGACGTGAAGCGCGGGCTGGAACGGCGCGCCGCCTGAGGCGCGCCGTTCGCGCAGGCTGCTATCCTTATGGACTGTCCGGTGCCGCCGCGTCGAGAGCGCGGCGGCACGCCTTGATTACCCGGCGCCGGCCTTGCGCCGCGGGCTCCGGCCCGCATTTTGCGTAAGGTGCCCGTAAGAGCGCGGCGATACGGTTGCGGTTGGGTAATGAACAAGCGGCACAAACAAACAGAATTACCGATTGGAGACAAAGATCATGTCGAACGCTATTGAGTCCGTACTGGTGGAAACCCGGGTGTTCCCGCCGCCCGAGCGCGCAGCAGAAGGCGCCGCGATTCCCAGCATGGAGGCCTACAACGCGCTGTGCGCGCAGGTCGAAAACGATTTCGACGGATTCTGGGCCGGGCAGGCGCGCGACAACCTGCAGTGGACCAAGCCGTTCACGCAGGTCCTGGACGAATCGGACGCGCCGTTCTACCGCTGGTTCGGCGATGGCGAATTGAACGTGTCGGCCAACTGTCTGGACGTGCACCTGACCAACGGCAATGCCGACAAGACCGCCATCATCTTTGAAACCGACGACGGCAAGGTCAA
Source organism: Achromobacter aegrifaciens (assembly GCF_902859735.1). Classification (GTDB taxonomy): domain Bacteria; phylum Pseudomonadota; class Gammaproteobacteria; order Burkholderiales; family Burkholderiaceae_B; genus Achromobacter; species Achromobacter aegrifaciens. The sequence continues at coordinate 606,688 of NZ_CADIJY010000003.1, forward strand.
CAAGGTCAGCTACCGCGAACTGCTGGCGCGCGTCTGCCGCTTCGCCAACGGCATGAAGGCGCTGGGCTACAAGAAGGGCGACCGCGCCATCATCTACATGCCCATGTCGATCGAAGCCGTGGTGGCCATGCAGGCCTGCGCGCGCCTGGGCGTGACGCACTCGGTGGTGTTCGGCGGCTTCTCGGCCAAGAGCCTGCAGGAGCGCATCATGGACGTGGGCGCGTCCCTGGTCATCACCGCCGACGAGCAGGTGCGCGGCGGCAAGACCATCCCGCTCAAGCCCGCGGTCGAAGAAGCCTTCACCATGGGCGGCTGCGAGGCCGTGAGCAAGGTCATCGTGTACCGCCGCACCGGCGGCAAGGTGCAATGGAACGAAGGCCGCGACCTCTGGATGCACGACGTCGAAGCCGGGCAGCCCGACACCTGCGAACCCGTGCCGGTCAACGCCGAGCATCCGCTCTTCATCCTCTATACCTCCGGTTCCACCGGCAAGCCCAAGGGCGTGCAGCATTCCTCGGCGGGCTACCTGCTGTGGGCGCTGCTGACGGTGAAGTGGACCTTCGACGCCCGCAAGGACGACGTGTACTGGTGCACGGCCGACGTGGGCTGGGTCACCGGCCACACCTACATCACCTACGGTCCGCTGGCCGCCGGCCTGACGCAGGTGGTGTTCGAAGGCGTGCCGACCTATCCCAACGCCGGCCGCTTCTGGGACATGATCGCGCGCCACAAGGTCACCACCTTCTACACCGCGCCCACCGCGATCCGCTCGCTGATCAAGGCCGCCGAGGCCGCGCCCGAAGCGCATCCGCAGAACTACGACCTGGACAGCCTGCGCATCATCGGCACGGTGGGCGAGCCCATCAATCCCGAAGCCTGGATGTGGTACCACAAGAACATCGGCCGCGAACGTTGCCCCATCGTGGACACGTGGTGGCAGACCGAGACCGGCGGCCACATGATCACGCCGCTGCCTGGCGCCACGCCGACCAAGCCGGGTTCCTGCACCTTGCCGCTGCCGGGCATCGCCGCCGCCATCGTCGACGAGACCGGCGGCGACGTGGAGCAGGGCAATGGCGGCTTCCTGGTCATCAAGCGTCCGTGGCCCGCCATGATCCGCAACATCTGGGGTGACCCGGAGCGATTCAAGAAGAGCTACTTCCCCTCGGAACTGCGCGGCTACTACCTGGCCGGCGACGGCGCGCAGCGCGATGCCGACGGCTATTTCTGGATCATGGGCCGCATCGACGACGTGCTGAACGTGTCCGGCCACCGCCTGGGCACGATGGAAGTCGAGTCCGCGCTGGTGGCGCACGAACTGGTGGCGGAAGCCGCCGTGGTGGGCCGTCCGGACGACACGACGGGCGAAGCCGTGGTGGCCTTCGTGGTGCTCAAGCGTTCGCGTCCGGAAGGCGAAGAGGCGCAAGCCATCGCCAAGGTGCTGCGCGACTGGGTGGCCAAGGAAATCGGCCCCATCGCCAAGCCCAAGGACATCCGCTTCGGCGACAACCTGCCCAAGACCCGCTCGGGCAAGATCATGCGCCGCCTGTTGCGCGTGGTCGCCAAGGGCGAGGAAATCACGCAGGACGTTTCCACGCTGGAGAATCCGGCCATCCTGGATCAGTTGGCCAAGTCGCTGTGATCCTTCCCGTCCACTTGATGGACGGGAACGGCCCGCCTGCAGCCTCCGCGGGAGGCAAGGCAGGCGCATAATGTCATACGCCCGTATCGGAACCGCCGGTACGGGCGTATTTGCTTTTTCGCGCCCAGAATTTTTTCCCACGGAGCCGTGCCAGTGAGCCGCAGCAGTTTCGATCGAGCAGGGCTAGCCCTGATGTTCAGCACCATCCTGGTCTGGGCGGGCAGCTGGATCGCGATGAAACTGATCGTTCCCTACATCGGTCCCTTCGACTTCGTGGCGCTGCGCTACGTTTCGGGCGGCCTGGTGCTGTTCGCGCTGGCCATCGCGATGCGGCGGCCGCTGGCGATGCCGCCCTGGAAGCTGACATTGCTGATCGGTCTGACGCAGACGGCCGGATTCCAGGGTTTTGTACAGACGGCGCTGGTGTCGGGCGGCGTGGGCAAGGTCTCGCTCATGGCGTACACGATGCCGTTCTGGGTGATCCTCTTCGCGTGGTGGCTACTGGGCGAACGTCCCACGGCGCGGCATGGGGTGGGCATTGCGCTGGCCGCCATCGGGCTGGTCTGCTTCGTCGAACCCTGGAACGGCCTGGGCGATATCCGGCCCGTGTTGCTGGGGCTGGGCAGCGGCCTGTGCTGGGGCGTGGGCACCGTGCTGTCCAAGCGCATGTTCGAGCGGCACGCGCCCGATGTGATGACATTCACCGCCTGGCAGATGCTGCTGGGCGGACTGGTCATGACGCCGGTCGCCTTTCTGGTGCCGCAGATGCCGGCCCAGTGGGGCTGGCAGCTCTGGGCCGGCATGGCCTACATCGTGCTGATCGCGACCGCCGCGGGCTGGTTGTTGTGGCTGCTGGTGGTGCGACTGGTGCCGGCGTCGATCGCAGGCCTGTCCAGCCTGGGCGTGCCAGTCGTGGCCATGCTGTTCGCCTGGGCGCTGCTGTCCGAGCAGCCTACCGCGGCTGAGCTGGGCGGCATGGCGCTGATACTGGCCGGCATCTGGGTAGTGAGCCGCGCGGCGCCGGCGGCGCGCGCCGAATAAGCGCTTTCCATATTCCTTTTCCTATCCTGGGATTTTCCATGATCGATCTGCGTAGCGACACAGTCACCCGGCCATCCGCAGCCATGTTGCAGGCCATGGTCTGCGCGCCCCTGGGCGATGACGTGATGGGCGATGACCCGACCGTGATCCGCCTGCAGGAGGCGGTTGCCGAGCGCACGGGCAAGGCGGCCGGGCTGTTTTTCCCCTCTGGCACGCAAAGCAATCTGGGGGCTCTGATGGCCCATTGCGAGCGCGGCGACGAGTACCTGGTGGGCCAGCTTGCGCACACCTATAAGTACGAAGGGGGCGGGGCGGCCGTGCTGGGCAGCATCCAGCCGCAGCCCATAGAACATGCGGCGGACGGCTCCTTGCCGCTGGACAAGTTGACCGCGGCGCTCAAGCCCGAGGGCGACGCGCATTTCGCCCGCACCCGCTTGCTGGCGCTGGAGAATACTTTCCACGGAAAGCGGATTCCGGCCAGCTACGTGCAGGCCGCGACCGACTGGGCGCGCCAGCATGGCCTGGCGACGCATCTGGACGGCGCCCGCGTGTTCAACGCGGCCGTCGCCAGCGGCAAGCCGGTGGCGGACCTGTGCGCGCCTTTCGACACGGTGTCCATCTGTTTTTCCAAGGGCCTGGGCGCGCCCGTGGGATCGGTGCTGGTCGGCAGCGTCGAACTCATCGCCCGCGCCCGCCGCTGGCGCAAGATGCTGGGCGGCGGTTTGCGCCAGGCTGGCGTGCTGGCCGCGGCCTGCCTGTATGCGCTGGAGCACAACGTGGAGCGCCTGGCCGAAGACCACGAGAACGCCCGGCTGCTGGCAGAAGGGCTGCGCGCCATTCCGGGCGTAAAGGTATTGAGCCAGGACACCAACATGGTGTTCGCGGAATTCGAGCCCGCGCGCTGCGATGAACTCACCGCCAAGCTGGCGGCTGACGGTATCCAGATGCGGGCTGTGTATGGCGGCCCGACCCGCCTGGTCACGCACCTGGACGTGTCCGCCGTGGACGTGCGGCAGGTGGTCCAGGCGGTGGCCCGGCACCTGGCATAAGCGGGGCGGGCGCTCAGGCGTCCGCGCGCAGCACGTCCGACAAGACCGAGAACAATTCGTCGATCTGCGCGCGCTCGATGATGAGCGGGGGCGACAACAGCATGGTGTCGCCCGCCGAACGGATCAGGCAGCCGCGTTCCAGGCAGGCCTGGTGCACGGCGTACGCCCGCTGGCCGGGCTTGCCTTCCAGCGGTTCGAGTTCGATGGCGGCCAGGAGGCCGATGTTGCGGATGTCCACTACGTGCGGCAGTCCCTTCAGGCTGTGCGCCGCGTCTTCCCAATAGCGCCAGAGTTCGCGGCTGCGCTGGAACAGGCCTTCGCGGCGGCAGATGTCCAGGGTCGCGAGGCCGGCGGCGCAGGCCACGGGATGGCCGGAATAGGTGTAGCCATGCGACAGCTCGATGGCGCTGTCCGGCCCCTGCATGAACGCATCGTAGACATGCTGCTGCACCAGCGTGGCGCCCATGGGGATGGCGCCGTTGGTCAGCCCCTTGGCGCTGGTGATGATGTCGGGCGTGACGCCGAAGTGCGATGAGGCGAACGCGCCATCGATGCGGCCGAAGGCGCAGATCACTTCGTCGAAGATCAGCAGGATGCCGTGCGCGTCGCAGATCTGCCGCAGCTTCTGCAGATAGCCCTTGGGCGGCACCAGCACGCCGGTCGAGCCCGCCACGGGTTCCACGATGACGGCTGCGATGGTGGAGGCGTCATGCAGCGCGACGATGCGCTCCAGCGTATCGGCCAGGTGGGCGCCCCAGTCCGGCTGGCCGCGCGTGTAGGCCATCTGGCTGCGGTCATAGGTGTGCGGCAGGTGGTCCACGTAGGGCAGCAGATTGCCGAAAGGCTTGCGGTGGCCGGCGATGCCCGACACCGACAGGCCGCCGAACCCCACCCCGTGGTACGAGCGCTCGCGCCCGATCAGGCGCACGCGCTGGCCCTGTCCGCGCGCGCGGTGATAGCCCAGCGCGATCTTCAGCGCGGTGTCCACCGCTTCGGATCCGGAGTTCGAGAAAAACACGTTGGAGAATCCGGCGGGCGCTTCCTGGCGCAAGGACTCGGCCAGCTCGAAGGCCAGGGGATGGCTCATCTGGAACGACGGCGCGTAGTCCAGTTCATGGGCGGTGCGGGCGATGGCCTCGACGATTTCCGGGCGGCGGTGTCCGGCGTTCACGCACCACAGGCCCGCAATGCCGTCCAGCACGCGGCGTCCGTCCGGCCGGATGTAGTGCATGCCCTCGGCGGCGCTGAACAGCACGGGCGCGCGCTTGTAGCGGCGGTTCGCGGTGAAGGGCATCCAATAGGCTTCGGCGTTGATGGCGGGAGTGGGATGAGGCGCTGACGATGGCATGGGTGTTCCGGCGTGAAGAGATATTCGGGCTTTCTATTTTGTATTAATCAATTGATAAATACAATACAAGAAGACCCGAAGGTACGCCGCAACGCGGACGCCATGCGTGCCGAGGGCCCGCGACGGCGGACTGGCGGATGAATGAAAGCGGAGAGGGTGTCAGGACACTTGCAGCGAGGTCTTCAAGTGGCGCCGCATGAGCTGCGAAGCCCACTCCTGGTCGCCGGCCTCGAGCGCGTCGATGATCTGCAGGTGTTCGCTGCTGGAGTTGATGAAGCGCGCGTCGCGGTAGAACGCGGCATGCTCTTCCAGCCGGCGCAATTGGTTCTGCTGCTGCACCGCCTGCAGGATGTAGCGGTTGCCCGAGAAGCGGGCCAGCATTTCGTGGAACGAGGCGTTGAGATTGAAGAACTCGGTGGCCGAGATGTCGGCGTCGCTGCGCGCGGCCAGCGCTTCATGCGCGGCGCGCATGCGGGCCAGCGCCTCGCGGTCCAGGCGGAACGTGGGTTCCAGCAGGCCGGCGCATTCGATCGTCATGCGGAAGCGGTAGCTCTCGTTGAGCGCGTCGCGGTTTTCCAGCGACGGCGCGAATTGCCAGCCATGGCCCTTGCGCTTCTCGATCAGGCCGTCCGCGGAGAGCTGCAACAGGGTCTTGGTCAGCACGCTGCGCGGCGCTGGATAGCGCTGTTGCAGGTCGCGCTCGGTAAAGGTTTCCGGCAGCTCGCGCGAGGCGCGGTCATCGATCAGGCGCCGGTATAGCTCGTCCTGGGTGGGGCCGGCGCCCTCGATGGCGGGGGGCGCGGCCGCCGCGTGCGCCGCTACCGTGTAGCCGCTGTTGGGGCGGTGCGTGATGAGGCCCTGCGCGGCCAGCAGCTTCAGCGCGCCGCGCACGGGCGTGCGCGACACCTCGTAGCTCGCGGCCAACGTTTCCTCGGACAGGTGGTCGCCGGGCGCATGGCGCCGGGCCACGATGTCTTCCGCGATAAGGCGCGCCAGGTCGACTTGCAGCGGAGTGGGGCGGGCGGGAGCGGCGTTGGACATGAAGGATGGGCGCGAAGGGCGACGGAGTCGGAATGGTACCGGAGAGCTACGCGCGCAACGTTCGCGATAGTGGCCCCGGGGAAACCCTTGTATTGAACTTTTTCTTATATTAGTACAAAATTTGCCCGTCTTGAACCTTGCTCCGGAGCCTTGAGCCGTGACTTTGCCCACCCCCTTCCCCCTGGTCGATGTACAGGGCAGCCCATACGAGCGGGGCCGCCAGCATGGCGCCGCCGTCCCCGAGCGCGTGGCGCGCAGCGTGGCCCTCTACCGCGGGCAGCTGGAGCGGCGCGGCGTCGCCGCGGACCGCTTGAAGGAACTGGCCGCCGCCATGGTGCCGGTGGTGGGCGACTATGACGCGGCCTACCTGGAAGAGCTGCGCGGCATCGCCGACGGATCGGGCCAGGCGCTGGAGGATGTGGTGGTCATCAACTGCCGCACCGAAATGATGTTCGGCCATGCCGAGCTGGGCCGCGCCCGCAAGGGGCTGGACGATGGCTGCACCGGCCTGGTCGTGCTGCCCGAGGCCGCCGCCGGCGGCAAGCTCATGCATGCCCATAACTGGGACTGGCGCGAGGAATGCGTGGACACCGGCATCGTGCTGCGCATGCGCCGCGAAGACGGCCCCGACCTGCTGGTGTTCACGGAAGCCGGCAGCCTCGCGCGCCACGGTTTCAACAGCGCGGGCGTTTCCCTGTCCGGCAATTTCCTGTCTTGCGAACACGACTATCAGCGCCCCGCCGAGGTGCCGCTGGTGCTGGTGCGGCGCAAGATGCTGGAAGCCAGCAACATCTGCAACGCCATGAAGGTGCTGTGGGCCTCGCGCCGCTTTTGCTCCAACAACCTGATGCTGGCGCAGGCGCAGGGCGAGGCGGTCGACCTGGAATGCTCGCCCGACGAAATCTTCTGGATCACCCCCGAGGACGGCCTGCTGGTACATGCCAACCACTGGATTAGCCCGCCCGCGCGCGCCAAGCTGTTCGACAAAGGGCTGGCGGCCAATCCGGATTCGATCTACCGCCAGCGCCGTGTGCAGGACATGCTGGCGCGCGCCACGGGCGGCATCGACTGGGACACGGTCAAGCGCATCCTGGCCGACGACTTCGCCGCGCCCGACGGCGTGCTGCGTTCGCCCAAGCCGGCCAGTTTCGACAGCATCTCGGCTACGGTGGCCACCACCTTGATGGAGCCGGCCAGCGGCGTGATGTGGATCGCGCGCAAGCCCTACGAAGGACGCAACTTCGCGGAGTACCGGCTCTTCTGAGCCGGCCCCCAGACCCGTATGCGGCGAGCGCCGCGCCTGGAGTGATCCCTATGAATTCGCATGCTACGCGCGCCAAGAACGCGCTGCTGTTGTCCGCCGCGCTGGCCGCCGCCGTGGCCGCTCTGCCCGCCGCCGTGCGGGCGCAGGCCGCCGCGCCAGAAATCCGCTACGCCGAAGGGTCGGGCACGCCGACCACGCTGCCCGGCGGGCGGTCCCGCAACACTTCCACCGACAACGTGCTGGCGCACGTGGTGGAGTCCCTGGTGGCGCTGCGCGCCGACATGAGCGTGGCCCCCATGCTGGCCGACAGCTGGACGCTGTCCGACGACAAGCGCGCCTATACCTTCAAGCTGCGCCAGGGCGTCACCTTCCATGACGGCACGCCCATGACCTCGGCCGACGTCAAATGGACCTACGACTACCTCAACGGCGCCCAGTCCGAGTACTCCTGCAAGAACCTCTACGACGGCAGCAAGGGCGCCAAGGTCGTGGCGGTGGAGACGCCCGATCCGGCCACCGTGGTGTTCAGGCTGGAGCAGCCCTACGCGCTGTTCCTGGACCAGATGGCCAGCGTGCAGTGCCCGATGCCGGTGCTGAGCGCCAAGAGCGTCGACGCCGACGGCAAGTGGGCCAGGCCCATCGGCACCGGTCCTTACGTGCTGGCGGAATGGAAGAAGGAACAGTACCTGCTGCTGACGCCGTACGCCGGCTACAAGCCGCGCGAGGAAGCGCCCAGCGGCATGGCCGGCAAGAAAGTGGCGCGGGCCAATGTGCGCTTCGTGGTGATTCCGGATGCGGCCGCGCAGAAGGCGGCGCTCATGGCGGGGCAGGTCGACGCCTACAACGCGGACGAAGACAATCTGCCGGCCAAGGACCCGCGCTGGAACATCGTCACCGAGCAGGGCCTGGACACCGTCAACCTGCTGATGCAGACGCGCGCGCCCTTGCTGTCGGATGTGAACATGCGCCGCGCCATCGCGCTGGCGCTGGACTTTCCCGGCATCGCCAAGGCTTTGAATAACGGCCAGGCGGCCTATAACCCGTCCCTGGTGCCCGCGGCCAGCGTCTACTACTCCGAGGCCGACCGCGCCGGCTACGAGAAGAACCTGAAAGAGGTCAAGCGCCTGCTCGATGCCGCCGGCTACCGCGGCGAGCCCCTGAAGCTGCAGGCCAACAAGCGCTATCCCTACCTGTACCGCGTCGCGGTGGTGACGCAGCAGCTGTTGGGCAAGGCCGGCATCAAGGCCGAGCTGGACATGCTGGAATGGGGCACCCAGGTGACCAACTTCCGCGAAGGCAAGTTCCAGCTGATGGCATTCGCGTATTCCGCGCGCACGGAGCCGGCGCTGATGTTCCGCGACGTGATCGGCGATAAGTCCAAAACGCCCATGGCCCAGTGGGAAAGTCCGGAGGCCGCGGCCATCCTGGAAGGCATAGAAGCCGAATCCGATCCTGCCGTGCGTAAGCAGGCCTTCGACAAGCTGCATGCCCTGATGCTGCGCGACACGCCGCTGCTGATGTACTACAACAAGCCCGGCTATGTGGTCGTTTCCAGCAAGCTGCAGGGCTTTACCGGCTGGCCGCTGCGCAAGCCGCGTTTCTTCAACGTGACCAAGAACTGAGGCGCCGTGCTGGGCTATCTACTCAAGCGCATCGCGGCGTCGGTGCCCACCGTGATCGTCGTCACGGTGCTCGTGTTCGCGCTGATACGCGCGATCCCCGGGGATCCTGCGTCGCTGATGCTGGGCGATATCGACAACCCTGCGCTGCTGGCGGAAATGCGCCACGCGCTAGGGCTGGACCGTCCTGTAGGCGAGCAGTTCCTGATCTGGGTGGGCAACGCGCTGCAGGGCGACCTGGGCATGTCCATCGCGCGGCGCGAACCCGTGATGCATCTGGTGCTGACGCATTTTGCGGTGACGGCCCAGGTGGTGCTGACCGCCACGCTGCTGGCCTGCCTGGTGGCGGTGCCCGCCGGCATGGTGGCCGCCTGGCGCCAGAACCGCCGCGCCGACACCGCCATCGTGTCGACCTCGATCCTGTTCGTGTCCATGCCCAGCTTCTGGGTCGGCATCCTGCTGATCTGGCTGTTCGGCGTGAAGCTGAACTGGTTGCCGGTGTATGGCTTCGAATCCATCGCCCAGGGCGGACTGGGCGCTGCTCGGTATCTGGTGCTACCGGTCTGCGCCATCGTGCTGACGGAAATCGCGGCCATCACGCGCATGATGCGCGCCAGCACCATCGAGACGCTGCGGCTGGAATACGTGGCGCATGCGCGCGCCAAGGGCCTGCCGGAAAAGCGCGTCATGCTGCGCCATGTGCTGCCCAATTCGTTCGGCCCCACCTTGACGGTGATCGGCCTGATGCTGGGCCATCTGCTGTCGGGCGCCGCGGTGATCGAGACCGTGTTCACGCTGCCGGGCATCGGGCGGCTGCTGGTGGAAAGCATCTATGCGCGGGACTACCCCGTGGTGCAGGGCTGCCTGCTGTTCATCGCGCTCTTGTACGTGGCGGTCAACCTGGTGGTGGATCTGCTGTATCCGCTGTTCGACCCGCGCGTGAAGCTTCAATAGGATCATCATGGGCTTTAAACATACCAATGCCGTCCTGGGCGGCGCGCTGGTCGGGGGCGTCGTGCTGCTGGCCCTGGTCGGGCTGGTGTACACGCCGCACGATCCGCTGGAAGGCGATCTGCTGGCGCGCTTTTCGCCGCCGTCGGCGGAGTACTGGCTGGGCACCGATGAATTCGGCCGCGACGTGCTGTCGCGGCTGATGGCGGGCGCCGGGGTCAGCGTGGCGGTCAGCGTGTTTTCCGTGCTGCTGGCGCTGCTCCTGGGCACGACGATAGGCGTCACGGCCGGCTATGCGGGCGGCTGGGTCGATCGCGGCATCACCGTGCTGGTGGAATCGCTGATGGCGTTTCCGGGCCTCCTGCTCGCGCTCGGGATCATGACCGTGCTGGGGCCGTCCAAATGGGGCGTGGTGCTGGCGCTGGGCCTGGCGTATTCGCCGTCGGTGTCGCGCATCGCGCGCGGCGCGGCGCTGTCCCTGCGTCAGCGCGATTTCGTCATTGCCTCGCGCGCCACCGGCCATGGGGGCCTATGGACCGTGTTCCGCCACGTACTGCCCAACTGCCTGCCGCCGTTGCTGATCTTCGCGACCTCGATCTTCGGTTCCGCCCTGCTGGCGGAAAGCGCGCTGAGCTTCCTGGGCCTGGGCGTGCCGCCGCCGCTGGCCACCTGGGGCGGCATGCTGTCCGAAAGCCGCAACGCCATGGACCAGGCCATCTGGCTGGCGGTGTTTCCGGGCGCCATGATTTCGTTGAGCCTGCTGGGCATCAATCTGCTGGGCGATGCGGTGCGCGATCTGCTGGATCCGCGCATGCGGGGGGTGATGGCATGAGCGCTGCGCAACCCTTGCTGTCCGTGCGCGACCTGGAGATCCGCTTTCCGGGCAAGCGCGACGCCGCGCCGGTGGTGAACCGGGTGTCATTCGATCTGCACGCAGGCGAATCGCTGTCCATCGTCGGTGAGTCCGGCAGCGGCAAGACGCTGATCGGCAAGACGCTGCTGGGCCTGTTGCCCGATTCGGCGCGCATCACCGGCGGACAGGCGCTGTTCGAAGGCCAGGACCTGTTGCAGCAGGCGCCGCGCGACTGGCTGGCGAAGCGCGGCACCGGCATCGGCATGGTGTTCCAGGAGCCGATGGTGTCGCTCAACCCGGCGTTCCGCGTGGGCGAACAACTGATCGAGGCGCTGGTTCTGCGCCGTGGCATGGCGCGCCGCGAGGCCTGGGACGAAGCCGTCCGGATGCTGGAGCGGGTGCGCGTGCGCGACGCGCAGGATTGCATGAAGCGCTATCCGCATGAATTCTCCGGCGGCATGCGCCAGCGCATTCTGCTGGCGGGCGTGATGCTGCTCAAGCCGCGCCTCCTGATCGCGGACGAACCCACCACCGCGCTGGACTGCGTGGTGCAGAAGGAAGTGCTGGACCTGATGTGCGAACTGACGCGCGAGCAGGGCACGGCGCTGATCTTCATCAGCCACAACCTGGCGCTGGTGGCCGCGTACACGCAGCGCGTGCTGGTGATGTGCCGCGGCCGGGCGGTCGAGACCGGGCCGGTGGCCGAGGTGCTGTCGCGGCCGGCGGATCCGTACACGCTCAGCCTGCTGGACGCGTTGCCCAAGCGCGGTCCGGCCCGGCCTGCCGTCGAAGCGGCGCCCATCCTGCAGGTGGACGGATTGGCGATCGACTACTCGGTCCGCGAGGGCTGGTTCCGCAAGCGCGCGGTGCGCGCCGTGCACCGCGCGACGTTCGCGGTGGCGCCGGGGGAAACGCTGGCCATCGTCGGCGAATCGGGCAGCGGCAAGACCACGGTCATGATGTCCATCCTGGGACTGGTGCCGCAGGCGCAGGGGCGCATCGAACTGGACGGCCAGGCCTTGCCCGCGGGCGGTTCGGGGCAGTCGTGGCAGGCGGCGCGCCGGCGGGTGCAGATGGTGTTCCAGGATCCCTATTCATCGCTGGATCCGCGCATGACCATCGGCGACCTGGTGGGGGAGGGCCTGCGGCTGGAAGCCGGCATGACGGCGGACATCCGCCGCAAGCGCGTGGCCGACGCGTTGCGGGACGTGGGCCTGGGCGAGGACTACGCCGAGCGCTATGCGCACGAGCTGTCCGGCGGCCAGCGCCAGCGCGTGGCCATCGCGCGGGCGCTGGTGCTGCGGCCCGAGGTCATCATCGCGGACGAGCCAGTGTCGGCGCTGGACGTCACCGTGCAGAAGCAGGTGCTGGAGACTCTGATGTCGCTGCAGCGTTCACACGGCTTTGCCTGCCTGCTGATCTCGCATGACCTGGGCGTGGTCGAGCAGATCGCCGACCGCGTGGTGGTGATGTTGCGCGGCCATATCGTCGAAGAAGGCACGCGCGACGAAGTGTTCGACCGGCCCACGCATCCCTACACGCGCCGCCTGTTGCAGGCGGTGCCGGAACTGCGCGGCAACCGGACCGAGGGCTTTCGCGTGGAAGTGCGCGACCTGCCGGCGGGCCCGGGCCGCGACGAGGCCGATTACTTCGATCCCTCGTCCGCGCCGGGCCTGCCCGCAATGACGGCGGTACTCGAATCGGGCGCGACCCACCGGGTGGCGCTGGCGGCAGCCGCGGCCGGGGCCTGAGGTGGGGCCTCAGCCGTGCCGCTCGCGGCTGTCGACGGGCGCAGCGTCGCGCTGGTTCATGCCGTAGTCGCGCAGCACCTGCGCCACGCGCAGGCGGTAATTGGCGAAGACGCCGCCGCGCCCGGCTTCCTGGGCCCGGCGGTGCGACTCCAGCGTGCGCCAGCGCTGGACCGCCGCTTCATCGCGCCAGAACGACAGCGACAGCAGCTTGCCCGGATCGCTCAGGCTCTGGAAACGTTCGACCGAGATGAAGCCATCAATGGCCTTCAGCTCGTCGATCAGGCTGGCGGCGATGTGCAGATAGGGATCGGGGTTGCCGTGGGCGGGTTCGACTTCGAATATCACTGCGATCATGGTGCTTGTTCCTCGGAAAAATCAAACTGCGGCACGCGCGCGTTGGGCAGCGGCCGGTAACGGAAACGGGCCGCCAGCGCCGCGGCATCCAGGCCTGCGCGCAGCAGGCGAGTGAGCGCGCCCGCCGCATGCAGGCGGGCCGGAAGGCGGCCCGGGCAGGCATGCCCGAAAGCGCCGAAAGTCCAGTGCGCCTCGGGTTGCACCGTGGCAGCCGCGGCCAGCACCAGCAGCACGGTCTGGCCGGCTTCGATGCGCAAGCCGCAGACGTCCATGCCCGCGGCGAGAAAGCGCCGCGTGTTGTGCAACGGCGGGTCGCTGCGTTCCACGTCGTCCACCAGTGCCAGCGCCGCAGCGTCCGTGAGATCCGCGCGCAGGCCGCGCCGTCCGGCCAGGACGATGGCGTTGCCCAGCAGGCCGGCGCCCGCCTCGCAGGACTGGAACAGCAGGCCGGCCAGGTTGGCGGCCAGCACCGCGGGCGCTATCTCCGCCCGCGCGCCGTCTTCGCGCAGCCGGCGCAGGGCCGGCGCGGCGTCGGGGGCTTGCAGATGCGATTCCAGGCGTGTCTGCAGGCGCTGCGCTGCGGCGTGTCCCGCTTCGATGCGATCCGCCGCTGCGGCGGCGGGCAGCGCGGACAGGAACGCCGCAATATCGGCGGCGCAATCTGCATACAGGTCAGGCGGCAGCCCCAGGAAGGCGGCTTGCGCATGCACCGGCGCGGCGCTCAGGTAACGGTCGACGGCGGCGGCGTCCAGGGGGCCGGGATCGGGACACGCGGGCGTACAGGGCCGCGCCGATTGTTCGCGGAGGTAGGCGCTCAGCAGGGCCTTCACCTGCGTGTGCGTTGCGCTGTCGTTCATGCGCACGAAGCGGCCGAAGAGTTCGCCCGCCGGGCCTGGACACAGCGCCTTGGGCACGGGCTCCGCGGCCGGGCGCACGCGCGCGGCCGGATGCTGCATGATGGCCGCTATCGCGTCCGGATGGCTGGCCACCCACAGGTCCAGCGCCGCCTCGCGATACAGCGGCCGCTCGCGCGCCAGCGCGGCGTAGTACGGGTAGGGGTCGGGGTGAGTGACCGCCTGCAGGGGATGGGCAGGATGCATGGCGATGGCCGGTAATGGATACGGCCGCCAGTATCCGCCAGCCTTGACGGCCACGATTCGATGCGCGGCGAACTATGCCTGCGGCGCGTCCGGGTTGCCTGCCGCCGCCAGCAGCGCGGCATAGCCGAGCCGCGAGTCCGGCCATTGCAGGGTGAAGCCGCTGGCACGCAGGCGGGCGTTGCTCAGCTTCTTGCTGCCGACGTTGGCCGGCGCCGGCGCCTCGCGCGGCGCGGGGGCGCCGATCAGCCTGGCAAGGTCGGCATAGAGCTCGTGCAGGGGCAGCGGCGTATCGTCGCAGCCTATGTAGACAGGCGCGACGTCGGGCAGCAGCGCCAGATGGACCACGGCCCCCGCCGCGTCGTCGATGTGGATGCGGTTGGCCCAGTGTTCGGGAGCGGTCGGCGCGCCTGCCGCGCCTTGGCGCAGGCGTTCGATCAAGTGCAGGCGTCCGGGGCCGTAGAGGCCCGCCAGGCGCAAGGCGGTCGAGGGCAGGCCGCGGGCCGCCAGCGCGGCTTCGGCCTCGAGCAGGATGCGGCCATTGACGCCCAGCGGCGCGGGCGGCGTGTCTTCGTCGACCCAGCCGCCTTCGTGTTCGCCGTAGACCGCGCTGGACGAGATGAACACGATGCGCTTGAGCTGTGTGGTGTCCAGCGCGTCCAGCACGTGTTTCAGGCCATCGACGAACACCGCGCGGTAGGCGGCGGCTTCGCGCGCGCCGGGCGCGGGCAGGTGGATGAGCCGCGTGACACCCGGGGGCAGGGCGGGCAGCCCGTCGGCGCGGGAGATGTCGCCCCGCAGCCAGCGGATGCCGGCCGCATCCCCGACCGGTGGATTGCGGCGCAGCGCGTAGACTTCGTCGCCGCGCGCCAGGAAACGCCGGGCCGCGCGCTGACCCAGGTCGCCGCAGCCGATAAGGAGTACGCGTTCGGTCATGGAGAGTTCTGCCTGTCGAAAAAAAAGCGCCCCGCGGGGCGCCTTCGGTGGCCGGGCGCGGGCGTCCGGTAGCGTTACATGCCGCTGTACACGGGCCCTTCGCCGCCTTGCGGGGCCACCCAGACGATGTTCTGGGTCGGGTCCTTGATGTCGCAGGTCTTGCAGTGCACGCAGTTCTGCGCGTTGATCTGCAGGCGGTCCTCGCCGTGGTCGTCCTTGACGAATTCGTACACGCCCGCCGGGCAGTAGCGCGATTCCGGGCCGCCATACTTGGCCAGGTTGACCTGCACTGGCACGGACGGATCCTTCAGCGTCAGGTGGACGGGTTCGTTCTCGTCATGGTTGGTGTTCGAGATGAACACCGAGCTGAGCTTGTCGAAGGTCAGTTTGCCGTCGGGCTTGGGGTAGTCGATGCGCGCGCATTGCGATGCGGGTTGCAGACAGGCGTGGTCGGGCTTGTTGTGGCGCAGGGTCCAGGGCATCTTGCCCTTGAGCAGCAGTTGTTCGACGCCGGTCATCACGGTGGCGATGGTGCGGCCCTTCTTGAACCACTGCTTGAAGTTGCGCGCCTTGTTCAGTTCCGCATGCAGCCAGGAAGACTCGAAGGCCGCGGGGTAGGCGGCCAGCTCGTCCTGGCGGCGGTCCGCGACCAGCGCGTCGAACGCGGCTTCGGCGGCCAGCTTGCCGGACTTGATGGCGGCGTGGCTGCCCTTGATGCGCGAGGCGTTGAGGAAACCGGCTTCGCAGCCGACCAGCACGCCGCCCGGGAAGGTCAGCTTGGGCAGGGCCAGCAGGCCGCCCGCGGTGATGGCGCGCGCGCCGTAGGCGATGCGCTTGCCGCCTTCAAAGGTGCCGCGGATGGCGGGGTGCGTCTTGTAGCGCTGGAATTCGTCGAACGGCGACAACCAGGGGTTGGCGTAGTCCAGGCCCACGATCATGCCCACCGCCACCAGGTTGTTGTCCAGGTGATAGAGGAAGGAGCCGCCGTAGGTGTCGGCGTCCAGCGGCCAGCCGGCGGTGTGGATCACCAGGCCGGGCTTGGATTGGGCCGGATCGACTTCCCACATTTCCTTGATGCCGATGCCGTAGGACTGAGGATTGCGGCCGTCGTCCAGCTTGTAGCGTTCGATCAGCTGGCGGCCCAGCTGGCCGCGCGCGCCTTCGGCGAACACGGTGTAGCGGGCGTGCAGCTCCATGCCGGGCTGGTAATGGTCGGTGTGCGAACCGTCGCGGGCCACGCCCATGTCGCCGGTGGCCACGCCGCGGACCGCGCCGTTTTCGTCGTACAGCACTTCCACGGCTGCGAAGCCCGGGAAGATGTCCACGCCCAGGGCCTCGGCCTGCTCGCCCATCCACTTCACGACATCGCCCAGACGGACGATGTAGTTGCCTTCGTTGTGGAAACAGGGCGGCAGCAGCCAGTTGGGCGTGGTGCGCGCGCCGGTCTCGGACAGGAACATGAACTTGTCATGCGTGACGGGCACGTTCAGGGGCGCGCCTTTTTCCTTCCAGTCGGGGATGAGCTCGGTCAGCGCCAGCGGGTCCATGACGGCGCCGGACAGGATGTGTGCACCCAGTTCCGCGCCCTTTTCAAGTACGCAGACGCCGATTTCCTGATTCTTCTCAGCGGCCAACTGCTTAAGACGGATAGCAGTGGCCAGGCCGGCGGGTCCACCGCCAACCACGACCACGTCATATTCCATCGACTCGCGTTCAGACATTGCAAAGCTCCCCGTATGTATTCCATATATGGCTGGAAGTATTATCGGCGATTGTATTGCAGGCGGAGGCCATGGTTGCCTTCGTATTTCTTTTAGCCATCAGGAGTAATTGGTGAACGCGGACAAAACCTCAGCGCGGATCCTGGCCGTGGGAGATATTCATCAAGTCGAACTGCCTTTGCGGTGGGGCGACTCGGACGCTCTGAATCATCTGAACAATGCGATGTATTTCCGCCTCATGGAAGAGGCCCGGATACAGATACTCTATGGCGCGGGTTTCGCGCTCCCCGCAGATCAGGGGCTCATCCTGGCGCATGCCTCCTGCGATTTTCTGCGGCCGCTGACCTATCCCGCCAATGTGCTCGTGACGCACAAGCTCATGCGCATAGGCCGATCCAGCGCCGAATTCGAATTGCTGCTGGAGAAGGCGGGCGACGAAGGCGGTCCGTATGCCCGCGCGCGCAACGTGCTAGTCTGGATGGACTATGTGGTCAATGCGTCCGCCCCGTGGCCGCAAGAGGTGCTGTCCAAGCTGGGCGCCATGTTCAAGCCCGGGGCTTGAATCGGCGCCGGCCAAAATAGCGCGTGCGTTGGCCGGCCATGCCGGTAAAATCAGCGCAAAATCAAAAAAGCAATAAGGGCGCGCCACCCTAGGCGCCAGCCGCACAGGACTCCGTACGGTGTTGCTGGGACCGGCGTCGGCAGCCGCGCCCTCTTCAAGTTCGACCTTAACTAGGAGTTGGAGCGATGGACAAGGTTTTTGCAAGCGCCCAGGAGGCGCTGGCAGGCATCGTCAAGGACGGCCAGATGATTGCCGTGGGCGGTTTCGGCCTTTGCGGCATTCCCGAGGCACTGATCGCCGCGCTGCGCGATTCGGGCGTGAAGGATCTCACTTGCATCAGCAATAACGCGGGCGTCGACGGCTTCGGCCTGGGCCAGCTGCTCAATACGCGCCAGGTCCGCAAGATGATTGCGTCCTACGTGGGCGAGAACAAGGAATTCGAGCGCCAGTACCTGTCCGGCGAACTCGAGCTGGAGTTCACTCCCCAGGGCACGCTGGCCGAGAAGCTGCGCGCCGGCGGCGCCGGCATCCCGGCCTTCTTCACCCGCACCGGCGTGGGCACCATCGTCGCCGACGGCAAGGAAATCCGCGAGTTCGATGGCCAGCAGTACGTGATGGAGCGTTCGCTGGTGCCGGACGTGTCGCTGGTCAAGGCGCACATCGCCGACCGCAGCGGCAACCTGGTGTTCCGCAAGACCGCCCGCAACTTCAATCCGAACGTCGCCATGGCGGGCAAGTTCACGGTGGTCGAAGTCGAGGAAATCGTTGACACCGGCAGCCTGGATCCCGATCAGATCCATCTGCCCGGCATCTATGTGCATCGGATCGTGCTGAATGCCACGCCCGAAAAGCGCATCGAACAACGCACCACTCGCCCGGCCTAAGGAGAACAGACATGGCATGGTCCCGCGATGAAATGGCGGCACGCGCCGCGCGCGAGCTGCAAGACGGCTTTTATGTGAACCTGGGCATCGGCTTGCCGACCCTGGTGGCCAACCACGTGCCCAAGGGCATGGAAGTGTGGCTGCAATCCGAGAACGGCCTGCTGGGCATCGGCCCGTTCCCCACCGACGATGAGGTCGACGCCGACCTCATCAACGCAGGCAAGCAGACGGTCACGACCTTGCCCGGCTCCTCGATCTTCTCGTCGGCGGATTCGTTCGCGATGATCCGCGGCGGCAAGATCAACCTGGCCATTCTTGGCGCCATGCAGGTGTCCGAAAAGGGCGACCTGGCCAACTGGATGATTCCGGGCAAGATGGTCAAGGGCATGGGCGGCGCCATGGACCTGGTGGCGGGCGTGGGCCGCGTCGTGGTCCTGATGGAGCACGTGGCCAAGAAAAAGGACGGCACCGAGGACATCAAGCTGCTGTCCGAATGCAACCTGCCGCTGACGGGCGTGGGGGTGGTCGACCTGATCATCACCGACCTGGGCGTGATGGAAGTCACCGAAAACGGCCTCAAGCTGCTGGAAACGGCGCCGGGCGTGACGGTGGACGAGATCAAGTCCAAGACCCAGGCCAAGCTGGACGTGTCGGCAGTCAAGTAATCCTTGCGCCGCACCCATGAAAAACGCCCCTCCGGGGCGTTTTTTATGCCGTTTCGTCGAGCCGCATCCCCACATGCGGGATGCCGTCCTCGATGTACTCCTCGGTGACCTGCACGAAGCCGTGGCCGCCGTAGTAGTTGCGCAGTCGGGCCTGCGCGCCCAGGTACATGGCGCGGCCGGGCCAGCGCAGGCGTACTTCCTGCATCGCGTGGCGGATCAGCTCGTGGCCCAGGCCCTGGCCGCGGGTCCAGGGGGCGGTGATGACGCGTCCGATCTCGATCTGGCCGTCCTTCAGCGACGGATCCAGGATGCGGCAATAGGCGGCGAGCTTGCCGTCCTGCCAGGCCATCAGGTGCGAGGTCTGCCCGATCAGATCCTTGCCATCCATGTCCTGGAAGATGCAATTCTGTTCAATGACAAAGACTTCCGTGCGCAACCGCAGGATCGCGTAGATCTCGGTCACGGTCAGTTCCTGGTGCGGCTTGCAGATCCAATCGGGCATAGCGTCAATCCGGTGTGGCGGGGTGGGGGCCATTAGGGCGGGCCTTAGCGTACCTCAAACCGACCCCGTTTTATTCGATGCACTGTTACATGTTTTCACGGGTATACCCTTAGTATGAAAATCTATTTTCTTCTCTAAAATTTGTTTGTAAACAGATTTACATAAACTCCCGCTACATCTCTCCCCCTCGATGACCAAGGCCGCACTCACGATTGCTGACCGGATCGCCCGGGCCCAGCCCGCGCTGAGCCGTACTCAGCACAAGATGGCCGAGTACGTGCTGGCGCACCAGTTCCGCGCCGCCACCATGACCATCGATGAGTTCGCCGCGGCGGTGGGAGTGTCGGTGGCGACGGCCAACCGCTTCGCGCGCGCCCTGGACCTGCCGGGCTATCCGCAGTTCCGCGCCGAACTCGCGCGCGGCTTCGAGGCGGCGCTGGAGCCGGTGGAAAAGCTGCGCACAGAGCTGGCGCATTCCGCCAGCGCCGTGCAGATCTTCGCCGCTACGCTGGAAGAAGACATCCGCAATGCCCAGCGCAACCTGCAGTCGCTGGACGCCGCCGCCTGCGAGCAGGCAGTGGAGGCCATCCTGGCCGCCGACCGCGTTTTCATCATCGGTTTCGGCGCCAGCGGCTTCCTGGCCGGCCTCCTGCAGCGCGGCCTGTGCATGCATCTGCATTCCGTCGAATCGCTGGCCGGTCCCGGCGGCGTGTCGCACGCGGCGCGCCAGATGGCGCGCATGACGTCCAAGGACCTGGTGATCGCCATCGGCTTTCCCCGCTACCTGGCCGACACGGTGACGTTGGCCGGCGCCGCCAAGCAGGCCGGCGTGCCGGTGCTGGTGCTGACCGACAAGCCCACCTCGCCATTGGCGCCCACGGCTTCCGTCCTGCTGTATGCGTATTCCGCGCGCCAGCTGATTCCCAATTCCGAAACCGCTGCGCTGGGGCTGATCGAAGCCCTGTCGGCCGCGGTGGCCTATCGGGCCAAGAATTCCGTCGCGGCCGCCGCTGGGGTGACCCAGTCCGTGATGCCGTGGCTCATCCATGGAGTAGGTAAACGATGATTCAACCCGTGATTGCGATTCACGGTGGCGCCGGCGCGATGTCCCGCGCGGCCATGTCGCCCGAGAAAGAACAGGAGTACCTGAGCGCGCTGGAATCCATCCTGACCGCCGGCCAGGCCGTGCTGGCCCGTGGCGGCAGCGCCCTGGACGCCGTGACCGAAGCCGTCCGCCTGCTGGAAGACTGTCCGCTGTTCAACGCCGGCCATGGCGCCGTGTTCACCAGCGCCGCCACCCACGAACTGGACGCCGCCATCATGGACGGCGCCACGCTGCGCTCGGGCGCGATCGCCGGCGTGCACCGCGTGCGCAACCCGATCTTCGCCGCGCGCAAGGTCATGGAAAACAGCAAGCACGTGTTCTTCGTGGGCGAGGGCGCCGAAGCCTTCGCCAAGGAAGAAGGCGTGGAACTGGTCGATCCCTCCTACTTCTCCACCGAAGCCCGCCGCGAACAGCTGCTGCGCGTGCAGCGCGAAACGCCGGAAGCGGCGGTGCTGGACCATGACGGCCAGGCGCTGGTCGCGCGCGGCCAGCCCGCACCGGCCGATCCGCTGGACTCGGACAAGAAGTTCGGCACCGTGGGCGCGGTGGCGGTGGACGCCCAGGGCAACCTGGCCGCGGCCACTTCGACCGGCGGCATCACCAACAAGCAGGTCGGCCGCGTGGGCGACGCGCCGCTGATCGGCGCCGGCACCTATGCCAGCAACAAGACCTGCGCGGTGTCCACCACGGGCACCGGCGAAATGTTCATCCGCATGGTCGCCGCCTATGACGTGGCGGCGCAGATGGAATATTGCGGCGCGTCGCTGGAAGCGGCCGCCGACCGCGTCGTGCATGAAAAGCTGCCCACCATCGATGGCAAGGGCGGCCTGGTGGCCGTCGACGCCCAGGGCAATGTGGCCTTGCCGTTCAACACGGAAGGCATGTATCGGGGTTACGCCCGCGTCGGCGAGAAGCCGGTCACCGCTATCTACCGATAAGCGGCGGCGGGTTCGTTTTTTCAGTATTTGGGGAATCAAAAGAGATGGTTGATCGCGCAAACAGCCTGGCGCTGCCGGAAAACCGCGTGGTCCAGGTCGACGACCTGACGGTGCGCTTCGTGGGATCGGAGCGCACGGTCGAAGCCGTGCGCAATCTGTCGTTCCATGTGGACCGGGGCGAGACCCTGGCCATCGTGGGCGAATCGGGTTCGGGCAAATCGGTGACGTCCCTGGCGCTCATGCGTCTGGTGGAGCACGGCGGCGGGCGCATCGCCCAGGGCAGCATGGCCCTGCGGCGGCGCAACGGTTCCGTGATCGACCTGGTCGGATCCAGCCAACGCGAAATGCGCAGTGTGCGCGGCGCGGACATGGCCATGATCTTCCAGGAGCCGATGACCTCCCTGAATCCGGTCTTCACCGCCGGCGACCAGATCGCCGAATCGATCCGCCAGCACCAGGGCAAGGACGCCGCGGCCGCGCGCGCCGAGGCGCTGCGCATGCTGGAGCAGGTCCGTATTCCGGAAGCCAAGTCGGTGCTGGACCGCTACCCGCACCAACTGTCGGGCGGCATGCGCCAGCGCGTGATGATCGCGATGGCGCTGGCCTGCAAGCCGGCGCTGCTGATCGCCGACGAACCCACCACCGCGCTGGACGTCACCATCCAGGCGCAGATCCTGCAACTGATCCGCCAGCTGCAGGAAGAAATGCACATGGGCGTGGTGTTCATCACCCACGACATGGGCGTGGTCGCGGAAGTGGCCGACCGCGTGCTGGTCATGTACCGCGGCGACAAGGTCGAGGAAGGCCCGTCCGAGCAGGTATTCGCCTCGCCGCAGCACCGCTACACCAAGGCGCTGCTGTCGGCCGTGCCGAAGCTGGGCGCCATGCAGGGCACGGACCTGCCCGCGCGTTTCCCGCTGCTGCAGGCCGAAGGCCAGGCCCAGCCCGAGGCAGCTCCGGTCAGCGCGCCCGCCGCGCCGGACGCCAAGCGCGAGCCTATCCTGAGCGTGCGCAAGCTGGTCACCCGCTTCGATCTGCGCGGCGGCATCATGAGCCGCGTGCAGCGCCGCGTGCATGCGGTGGAGCAGGTCAGCTTCGACCTGTTCCCCGGCGAAACGCTGTCGCTGGTGGGCGAGTCCGGTTGCGGCAAGTCCACCACCGGCCGCTCGCTGTTGCGCCTGGTCGACAGCCAGGGCGGCGAGATCCGCTTCGGCGGCCGCGACATCGTGCGCCTGAAGAACACCGAACTGCAATCCCTGCGCCGCGACATCCAGTTCGTGTTCCAGGACCCGTTCGCCTCGCTGGATCCGCGCGTGACGGTCGGCTTTTCCATCATGGAGCCGCTGCTGGTGCACGGCGTGGCCCGTGGCCGCGATGCCGAGCGCCGCGTGGCCGAACTGCTGGAACGCGTGGGCCTGCCGGCGGAAATGGCGCAGCGCTATCCGCACGAATTTTCGGGCGGCCAGCGCCAGCGCATCTGCATTGCGCGCGCCCTGGCTTTGAACCCCAAGGTCGTGATCGCGGACGAATCCGTGTCGGCGCTGGACGTGTCGATCCAGGCGCAGATCGTGAACCTGCTGATCGACCTGCAGCGCGACATGGGCATTTCCTTCCTGTTCATTTCGCATGACATGGCTGTGGTCGAGCGCGTCAGCCACCGCGTCGCCGTCATGTACCTGGGCCAGATCGTGGAGATCGGGCCGCGCCGCGCTATTTTCGAGAATCCGCAGCACCCTTACACCAAGAAGCTGATGTCCGCCGTGCCGATCGCCGATCCGGCCCGCCGCCACATGAAGCGCACGCTGTTGTCCGACGAAATCCCCAGCCCCATCCGCAAGCTCGGCGACGAGCCCGTGGTGCAGCCGCTGGTGCAGGTCGGAACGGATCACTTCGTCGCCCGGCATCCGGTCGGCGGAGCGTATTGAGTCAGTTGTCGTACTTGTTTTTCTTCCACCAAACCCCCTAATTCCTTTTTGGAACCAGGAGTTGCAATGATGAAAGTTCTGCGCCCCACCAAACTGATGGCCGCCGCTGCGCTGGCCTTCGGCGTGATCGCGTCGCCGCTGGCGCATGCCGCCAAGGACGTGACGTTCGCCGTCTCCATCGCGCTGGAAACGCTCGATCCGTACAACACCAACAGCACGCTGAACCAGGCGGCCGGCAAGGCCTACTATGAAGGCCTGTTCGAGTTCGACAAGGACCTGAAGGTCCAGAAGGTCCTGGCCACCGACTACACCGTTAGCGAAGACGGCCTGGTCTACACCTTCAAGCTGCGTCCCGGCGTGAAGTTCCATGACGGCACCGATTTCAACGCCGAAGCCGTCAAGATCAACTTCGACCGTCCGGCCAATCCGGACAACCGCCTGTCGCGCTACATCCAGTTCAGCGTCATCGACAAGACCGAAGTGGTCGACCCGATGACCGTCAAGATCACGCTGAAGAAGCCGTTCTCGGCCTTCATCAACGCGCTGGCCCACCCGGCCGCCATGATGATCTCGCCCGCCGCGCTGGCCAAGTACGGCAAGGAAATCGGCTTCCACCCCGTGGGCACCGGTCCCTTCGAGTTCGTCGAATGGAAGCCGGCCGAATACCTGAAGGTCAAGAAGTTCGACGGCTACTGGAAGAAGGGCTACCCCAAGGTCGACACCCTGACCTTCCGTACCGTGACGGACAACAACACCCGCGCCGCCGTGGTGCAGACGGGTGAAGCGCAGTTCGCCTTCCCGGTGCCGTTCGAGCAGGCCGCCGTGCTGAAGAAGAACGACAAGCTGGACGTGGTCGATCACCACAACTCGATCATGGCGCGCTACCTGTCGATGAACACGCAGCAAAAGCCGTTCGACAACGTCAAGGTGCGTGAAGCCATCAACTACGCCATCAACAAGGAAGCCCTGGCCAAGGTCGCTTTCTCGGGCTATGCCACCATCGTCGACGGCGTCGTGCCGCAAGGCGTGGACTACGCGCACAAGACCGGCCCGTGGCCGTACGACATCAAGAAGGCCAAGGCCCTGCTGGCCGAAGCCGGCTACCCCAACGGCTTCGAAAGCCAGCTGTGGTCCGCCTATAACGACGGCACCTCGGTGAAGGTGGTGCAGTTCCTGCAGCAGCAACTGGCGCAAGTCGGCATCAAGGTGTCGGTCGAAGTGCTGGAATCGGGCCAGCGTGTGCAGCGCGTCCAACAGGTGCAGAAGCCTGAAGACGCCAAGGTCCGCATGTACTACGCCGGCTGGTCGTCCTCGACCGGCGAAGCCGACTGGGGCCTGCGTCCGCTGCTGACCACCGCCGCGTTCCCGCCGGTGCTCAACAACGTGTCGTACTACTCGAACAAGTCGGTGGACGATGGCATCCAGCAAGCCCTGGCCACGACCGACCGCGCCAAGAAGACCGAAATCTACAAGAACGTTCAGGAAACCATCTGGAAGGACGCCCCGTGGGCCTTCCTGGTGACCCAGAACAACCTGTACGTGAAGTCGAAGAACCTGTCGGGCGTGTACGTTGAGCCGGACACCTCGTTCTGGTTCGGCGACATCGATCTGAAGCAGTAAATCTGGCAGTAACTCTCGGGGCCTAGTCGCCCCTGTAAGGCCACATACGGCGGGGGCGCGGTGTCCCCGCCGATGTTGCAGGAATTTCAATGCTGACCTACATCGTCAAACGTCTTTTGGGCATGATCCCCACGCTGCTGCTGGTAGCCGTGGTCGTGTTCCTGTTTGTGCACATGCTTC
Source organism: Achromobacter aegrifaciens (assembly GCF_902859735.1). Classification (GTDB taxonomy): domain Bacteria; phylum Pseudomonadota; class Gammaproteobacteria; order Burkholderiales; family Burkholderiaceae_B; genus Achromobacter; species Achromobacter aegrifaciens. Next base: position 631,736 of record NZ_CADIJY010000003.1, read on the forward strand.
CGGGCGACCCGGCGCGACTGGCCGCGGGCCAGGAGGCCGACCAGCAGACCGTCGAGCTCGTGCGCAAGGAACTGGGACTGGATCTGCCGCTGCCGCAGCAGTTCGTGCGCTATTTCAGCCACATGCTGCAAGGCGACCTGGGTACCTCCTTGCGTACCAAGCGCCCCGTCTCGACCGAAATCGCCGACCGTTTCATGCCTACCCTGTGGCTCACGCTCGCCAGCATGGTGTGGTCAGTGACCTTCGGCATGATCATCGGGATCGTGTCGGCGGTATGGCGCAATCGCTGGCCCGACCGTCTCGGCATGACGCTGGCGGTGTCCGGCATCTCGTTCCCCGCGTTCGCGCTGGGCATGATGCTGATGCAGGTCTTCTCCGTGAATCTGGGCTGGCTGCCTACCGTGGGCGCCTCGACCTGGCAACACTACATACTTCCGTCCATCACGCTGGGCGCCGCCGTGGCGGCCGTGATGGCGCGCTTTACCCGGGCTTCCTTCGTGGAAGTCATCCAGGAAGACTTCGTGCGGACCGCCCGCGCCAAGGGCCTTACCGAGCGCCGCGTCGTGATCAAGCATGCGCTGCGCAATGCGCTGATTCCCGTCGTCACGATGATGGGCCTGCAGTTCGGCTTCCTGCTGGGCGGCTCCATCGTGGTCGAGACCGTGTTCAACTGGCCCGGCCTCGGCCGCCTGCTGGTGGACGCCGTGACCCAGCGCGACTATCCGGTGATCCAGGGCCTGGTGCTGCTGTTCTCGCTGGAATTCATCCTGATCAACCTGATTGTCGACGTGCTCTATGGCGTCATCAATCCCAGCATCCGTTACAAGTGAGGCGGCCATGAGCAATACGACACCCGCCACGACCATCGCCGCCGTTCCCAAGAACGACGTGCGCACTCCCGCCACCGAGTTCTGGCGCAAATTCAAGAAGCAGAAGCTCGCCGTCGGCGCGGGTCTCTTCGTCCTGCTGCTCGTCGTCGTCGCGGTCTTCGCGCCGTGGATCGTGCCGTTCGACCCCGAGAACTTCTTCGACTACGACGCCCTGAACGCCGGACCTTCCGCGACCCACTGGCTGGGCGTGGACTCGCTGGGCCGCGACATCTTCAGCCGCATCATCATGGGCGCGCGCATTTCCTTGGCCGCCGGCTTTCTGTCCGTCGCCATGGGCGCCGTCGTCGGCACCTTCATGGGCCTGATGGCGGGCTACTACGAAGGCTGGTGGGAACGCATCACGATGCGCATCTCCGACGTGTTGCTGGCGTTCCCCGGCATGCTGCTGGCCATTGGCGTGGTCGCCATCCTGGGTTCCAGCATGGTCAACGTGATCGTGGCCGTGGCCGTGTTCAGCGTGCCGGCGTTTGCCCGCCTGGTGCGCGGCAACACGCTGTCGATCAAGCAGATGACCTACGTCGAAGCGGTCAAGAGCGTGGGCGCGTCCGACTGGACCATCATCATGCGCCACATCCTGCCCGGCACGATCTCGCCGATCGTGGTTTACGGCACGATGCGTATTGGCACTTCGATCATCACCGCTGCCAGCTTGTCGTTCCTGGGCATGGGCGCTTCGCCTCCCACGCCGGAGTGGGGCGCGATGCTGAACGAAGCGCGCGCCGACATGGTGATCGCGCCGCACGTGGCGATCTTCCCGGCGCTGGCGATCTTCTTCACGGTGCTCGCGTTCAACCTGCTGGGCGACGGCCTGCGCGACGCGCTCGATCCCAAGATCGACCGCAAGTAATCCTGCCGCCGGCCCTCCCTGGAGGGCTGGCGTGGAGGGCGAATCTTTGCGCCGTCGCCCCAGGGCGGCGGCGTTTTACATTCAGGAGCGTGGCGACACGCAGCGAACATGGACAAACAAGCGCTGGACATCCCCCGCATCGGCGTACTGCCATCGGGACCGCTGGATTCGATCTGCGACGTGGGCGAGGTCGCCGTCGGCCACCGTACGCTGGCCGAAGGCCCGCTGCAGACCGGCGTAACCGTGGTGCGTCCGCATGCCGGCGATCCCTATCTGGATAAGGTGCCGGCTGCCGCCACCGTGCTGAACGGCTTCGGCAAGAGCACCGGCCTGGTCCAGGTGCAGGAGCTGGGCGTGCTGGAAACGCCCATTGCGCTGACCAATACGTTTGGCGTGGGTACGGTGGCCAATGCGCAGATCCGCGCCGCGGTCGCCGCGAACCCTGGCATTGGTCGCGGCATGGCTACCGTCAATCCGCTGGTCTTCGAATGCAACGATGGCTATCTGAACGATATCCAGGCGCTGGCGGTGCAGGAATCGCACTACGCCGAGGCGCTGGCCGCCGCGGGCAAGCCGTTCGAGCAGGGCGCCGTCGGCGCGGGCCGGGGCATGTCCTGCTTCTCGTTCAAGGGCGGCATCGGCTCGGCCTCGCGCCTGGCATCCATTCAGGCCGGACCGCAATACACGGTTGGCGCGCTGGTGCTGGCGAACTTCGGCCGCCTGCCCAACCTGACCGTGGCGGGCAGGCCCTTCGGCCGCCGGCTGGCGCAGCAGCTGGACAGCAGCCTCGCCCAGGCGGGCGAGAACGCCGCCATCGTGCCCGAGAAGGGTTCCATCATCCTGCTGCTGGCGACCGATGCGCCGCTGGACTCGCGCCAGTTGCGCCGCCTGTCGCTGCGGGCCGGGGCGGGGCTGGCCCGCACCGGTTCGGTGTACGGCCATGGCAGCGGCGACATCGCGCTGGCGTTTTCCACGGCCTATACGGTGCCGCAACTGCCGGAGCAGCCCATGCCGGCGGTGGCGATGCTGCACGAGGCCCGCATCGATCCCTTGTTCGAAGCCGCCGCCGAAGCCTGCGAACAGGCCATCATTTCCGCGCTGTGGCATGCCGAAGGCGTGACGGGGCGCGACGGCAACCACCGCGCCGCGATCCGCGACGCGGCGCCGCAGTGGCGCCAGTGGCTGTCCGAAACCGAATTCTGAAATCCTCCGAGGCTGATCCCATGAAGATCCTGATTTCCACCGATATCGAAGGCGTCGCCGGCGTCTTTCATTCCGAACAAGTCCGCGCCGGCAACGGCGAATACGAGCGCGCCCGCGCCTGGATGACCGCCGAGGCCAACGCGGCCGTGCAAGGCGCGATCGCCGGCGGTGCCGAAGAGATCCTGGTCAACGATTCGCACGGCGGCTTTCGCAACCTGCTGCCTGACGGCCTGGACGAGCGCGCCCGCCTGGTGCTGGGCAAGCCGCGCTACCTCGGCATGATGGGCGGCCTGGAAGAGGGCTGCGACGCCGTCTTCATGATCGGCTACCACTCGCGTTCGCAGGGCCGCGGCATCCTGGCCCACACCATCAACAGCTTCGCCTTCGCCCGCGTGCTCATCAACGGCATGGAGCTGGGCGAGGCCGGCCTGTACGGCGCGCTGGCGGGCGAGTTGGGCGTGCCCGTCATCCTGGGCACCGGCGACGATGCCTTCATCGCGGAGACCCGCGATACCTTCCCGGGCGCCGAATGGGTGCAGACCAAGGTGGCCCATGGGCAGGGCAGCGGCGTGACCCTGTCGCCGGCCGCGTCGCGCCGCGCGATCGCCGCCGCTGCGGAAACCGCCGTGCGCAATCTGAAGAAAGGCGCGGCAGTTCCTTTCCGCATTCCCGCCCCTATAGAATGCCGGTTGCAGACGCAGAGCTCGGCCCTGGCCGACCTGTTCTGCATGTGGCCCACGCTGGAACGCGTGGACGGCGTGACCTTGCGATTCACCACGGATAGCATGCAGTCCGCCGTCCGCACGCTGAACAGCCTGGCCGCCATGTCTTTCATGTTGCGCTAAGGATCCCATCCCCCATGTCTAGCACCGACGCCCGTATTGCCCAATTGCGGCAGGCCATGAGCCGCCGCGGCCTGTCCGCCTATGTCGTTCCGTCCTCGGACCCGCACCTGTCCGAATACCTGCCCGCGCGCTGGCAGGGACGGCGCTGGTTGTCCGGCTTCACGGGCTCGGTCGGCACGCTGGTGGTCACGGCCGATTTCGCCGGCCTGTGGGTGGACAGCCGCTACTGGGTGCAGGCCGAAGCTCAGTTGGCCGGCACCTGCGTGCAGTTGATGAAGATCGCGCTGGCCACGACGCCGGGCCATGTGGACTGGCTGGCGGCCAATGTCAAGGCGGGCGAGGTCATCGGGGTGGACGGACAGGTGCTGGGCCTGGGCGCTTTCCGCGCCTTGTCGGCGGCCGCGGCCTCGGCCGGCGCGGCGCTTGAAATCCGCGAGGATCTGCTGGAAGACATCTGGCAGGAACGCGCCGGGCTGCCCGGCGCCGCCATCTATGAACATGTGGCGCCCGAAGCCTGCGTGACCCGCGCAGACAAGCTGGCGCAGGTGCGCGCCGCCATGCGCACGCATGGCGCCGACGTGCATTTCATCAGCACGCTGGACGACATTGCCTGGCTCTTCAACCTGCGCGGCGCGGACGTGGATTACAACCCGGTGTTCGTCGGCCACGCGCTGGTCGGACAGGACCATGCCACGCTGTTCGTGGCCGACGGCAAGATCGACGACGCCCTGCGTGCTGTGCTGGCGGCCGATGGCGTGGAAGTCGCCGCATATGCCCAGGCCGCCGATGCGCTGGCCTCGCTGGAACTCGATCAGAAGCTGCTGATTGATCCGGCCCGCGTGACCTGCGGCGTGTTCCATGCGATGGACCCGGCCGTGCCGCGCGTCGAGGCCATCAATCCGTCCACGCTGCTGAAATCCCGCAAGACCGATGCCGAGCTGGCGAACGTACGTCTTGCCATGGCGCAGGACGGCGCCGCGCTCTGCGAGTTCTTCGCCTGGTTCGAAGGCGCGCTGGGCAATGAAACCATCACCGAACTGACCATCGACGAGCAGATCACCGCTGCGCGCGCGCGCCGGCCGGCCTATGTCTGCCCCAGCTTCGCCACCATCGCCGGCTTCAACGCCAACGGCGCGATGCCGCACTACCGCGCAACCCAGGAATCGCACGCCACCATCGAAGGCGACGGCCTGCTGCTGATCGACTCGGGCGGCCAATACCTGGGCGGCACGACCGACATCACCCGCGTGGTCGCGGTGGGCTCGCCCAGCGCCGACCAGAAGGTGGATTTCACGCTGGTGCTCAAGGGCATGATCGCGCTGTCGCGCGCCTCGTTCCCGCGCGGCACGCCTTCGCCCATGCTGGACGCCATTGCGCGCGCCCCTATCTGGGAAGGCGGCGCGGAATACGGCCATGGCACGGGCCACGGCGTGGGTTACTTCCTGAACGTGCATGAGGGCCCGCAGGTCATTTCCTACCGCGCCGTGCCGGGTCCGTACACGGCGATGGAGCCAGGCATGATCACCTCCAACGAGCCGGGCATCTACCGCCCGGGCCGCTGGGGCGTGCGCATCGAGAACCTGGTCGCCAACCGCGCCTGGCTGACCTCGGAACTCGGCGAATTCCTGTGCTTCGAAACGCTGACGCTGTGCCCGATCGACACGCGCTGCATCGAGCCGTCGCTGATGCGCGCCGACGAAATCGCCTGGCTCAACGACTATCACAAGACGGTGTACGAACGCCTGTCGCCGCTGGTCGAAGGCGAGGCGCTGGCCTGGCTGGAGCGCCGCACCGCCGCGATCTGAACCGCTGCGTGAGTGCATGAAAAAAGGCCGCGGGCGCAATGCCCGCGGCCTTTTGCTTCGCGCGGAGTCGGGTCAGCTTGCCGGCGTGGCCGTCTTGGCGCGGGGATACAGTGCGAGCCTGCCGATCAGGCAGCCCAAGGCCAGCAGCGCGCCATAGGCCAGCAGCGTCAGGCCGGCGGCCGCATGGGACTCCGCCGCGCGCATCAGTTGTCCCCAGGTCATCGCCCGGACGGCCAGGAATCCCAAACCTATGCCCAGCGCCTGCGCCAGCCAGAAGGCGATGGTGCCGTGGGCGACGGCCCGTCCGAACCGGGCCGCGCCGATCGGGCGCGGCAGGATGTTCAGGCAGACCAGGGTGCATAGCCCCAGCAGGGCCGCAGGCAGGACCAGGTAGCCCAGCGCGTACGCCGTCCAGCCAGCGCCCTGAGCCTGCATCTGCAGGAAACCGCCCAACCAGATCGAAACAGTCAGTTGCCAGACCAGCACGGTCAGCGCGGTAGTCCAGGCGGCATGGCGCCGTTCATAGGCGGGACCGCCAGCCGGGCCCGCAGGCTGCACGGTCCAGGCGGCAATGCGCACGATGACGCAGATGCCGATGATCTCAAGCACGATGGTCACGAGCTTGGTGATGATGTTCAGGGCCAGAAACTGCCCGATCATGCCGAAGCCGAGCCGTTCCTGCAGCACGTCGCGGTGGTCCATGACGAAGCGCATCAGCGTGTTCTGCAGGAAGGCGATGCCTGCCGCCACGGCCAGGGTGTAAAGCAGAAACAGCGCGATGAAGGTGCCGAACAGCTTGCGGGGCTCGGTCACCGCCTGGGTGTCATGGCGCGCCAGCCAGCCTCGCATGGCTCCCCAGGCGGTCAATCCGGCGATCACCGCGCCCGCGACGATATGGACCAGCAGCGGCGCCAGGAACTGCGGCTGGGTGTACATCTCCTGCATTTGCTCGAACTGGGGCAGGGCCAGCAGGCTGTACGACTGGACCAGCGCCGAGTAAGCAAGCCGCAGGAAAACTGCGGTCAACGCAAGGCGCCAGGCGAGCGAGTAGGAGGATCGGGCGGGATCGGTCATCGGCGGAAGCGGGAGTGTTGAGAAAAAACAGCAAGCAAAAAAATAGGGATCGAACATAGCACGGCGCTGCGCCGCGCCACACAAGGCGATTCCCCTTTCGGCGATTCGAGTGCTGCCAAATGTTACGCCCCGGAGCTAGGGGAAAACCCAAATAAGCTCCGCCTCCCGGCTATAATCCAAATTTCCCGCACGCGCCCGCTCGTCCCGGGTGCTCATTACGATGACCAAATACGTATTTGTCACCGGCGGTGTGGTGTCTTCCCTGGGCAAAGGCATCGCCGCTGCGTCGCTCGCCGCCATCCTCGAGTCGCGTGGCCTGCAAGTCACCATGCTGAAGCTCGACCCGTACATCAACGTCGATCCGGGCACCATGAGCCCGTTCCAGCATGGCGAGGTGTTCGTCACGGAAGACGGCGCCGAAACCGACCTGGACCTTGGCCACTACGAGCGTTTCATTTCGGCTCGCATGCACAAGGTGAACAACTTCACCACCGGCCAGATCTACGAATCCGTGCTCCGCAAGGAGCGCCGCGGCGACTACCTGGGCAAGACCGTCCAGGTCATTCCGCACATCACCAACGAAATTCAGGACTTCATCGCCCGCGGCGCCGAAGCCGCCTGGAACGGCAACACGGACGTCGCGATCGTCGAGATCGGCGGCACCGTGGGTGACATCGAGTCCCTGCCGTTCCTGGAAGCCGCCCGCCAGATGAGCCTGCGCATGGGCCGCAACAACGCCGCCTTCGTGCACCTGACGCTGGTGCCCTTCATCGCGTCGGCCGGCGAACTCAAGACCAAGCCGACCCAGCACTCGGTGCAGAAGCTGCGCGAAATCGGCATCTACCCGAACGCGCTGCTGTGCCGCGCCGACCGCCGCATCCCGGACGACGAGCGCGCCAAGATCTCGATGTTCTCCAACGTGCCCCTGGACGCGGTCATCTCCGTCTGGGACGCCGATTCGATCTACAAGATCCCGGCGATGCTGCATGCGCAGGGCGTGGACAACATCGTCTGCGAAGCGCTGGGCCTGACCCCGCCGCCGGCCGACCTGTCCATGTGGGACAACCTGGTCGAGGCGCTGGAGCACCCGCAGCACCAGCTCACCATCGGCATGGTCGGCAAGTACGTCGACCTGACCGAGTCGTACAAGTCGCTGACGGAAGCCCTGGTCCACGCCGGCATCCACACGCGCTCGAAGATCAACATCGAGTACATCGACTCCGAAGACATCGAAACCCGCGGCACCGACCAGCTCAAGCACCTGGACGCCATCCTGGTTCCGGGCGGCTTCGGCAAGCGCGGCACCGAAGGCAAGATTGCCGCGATCCGCTACGCCCGTGAAAACGGCGTGCCGTACCTGGGCATCTGCCTGGGCATGCAGCTGGCCGTGATCGAGTTCGCGCGCCACGTCGCCGGCCTGGGCGGCGCCAACAGCACGGAATTCGATCCCTCGGCGCCGCACCCCGTGGTGGCCCTGATCACCGAATGGATGGACCGCGAAGGCAAGGTCGAAAAGCGCAACCAGTCGTCCGACCTGGGCGGCACCATGCGCAAGGGCGCGCAGCGCGTGCCGATCAAGCCGGGCACCCGCGCGCAGTCGATCTACGGCGACGAAGTGAACGAGCGTCACCGCCATCGCTACGAGGTCAACAACGTCTACGTGCCGCGCCTGGAAGAAGCCGGCATGGTGATCAGCGCCCGCACGCCGACCGAGAACCTGCCGGAAATGATGGAATTGCCCGACCACCCGTGGTTCGTGGGCGTGCAGTTCCACCCGGAGTTCACGTCGACCCCGCGTGACGGCCACCCGTTGTTCGCCAGCTATATCCGCGCCGCCATCGAGCAGAAGGCTCGCCGCGGTCAGGAGGCGTAATGCGCGTCTGCGGTCTGGAGTTCCGTAAGCGGATCTTCGGGACCGCGGGCCGCCGCCTCAGCGCCGCCCTATACGGCGGCGCTTCTTTCGGATACAACCAATTAGCATCGGATATGCGTCGCCCGGCCGCCTTGCGCGACACTGGCGGCGTCGCCGTATCCGGCGTCAGACCGAAACCAACGCAACTGCTCTGAAGGAATCCCATGAGTGCCTACCTCATCGCCGACGTCTCAGTGACCAAGCCCGCGCAGTACGAGGACTACAAGCGTCTGTCCACGCTCGCAATGCGCGCGTACGATGCGAAGATCCTGGTGCGCGGCGGCGATTCCAGGCACCTCGAGGGCCGTGAGCCTGGCCGTACCGTCGTCATGGAATTCCCCTCCATGACCGCGGCCCAGGCTTTCTACGACTCCTGGCAGTACCGCCGCGCCCGCAATGCCCGCGAAGGCGCGGCTGTCATGAATATGTTTATCGTTCAGGGAATGTAAAGTCATGAGTGCTATCGTCGATATCATCGGCCGCGAGATTCTGGATTCGCGCGGCAACCCCACCGTCGAATGCGATGTGCTGCTGGAGTCCGGCGCCATGGGCCGCGCGGCCGTGCCGTCGGGCGCGTCCACCGGCGCGCGCGAAGCCATCGAGCTGCGCGACGGCGACAAGAGCCGTTATCTGGGCAAGGGCGTGCTGCGCGCCGTCGAGAACCTGAATACGGAAATCTCGGAAGCCCTGATGGGCCTGGACGCCCAGGAACAGACCTTCGTCGATCGCACCCTGATCGAGCTGGACGGCACCGAATCCAAGGAACGCCTGGGCGCCAACGCGATCCTGGCCGCCTCCATGGCCGTGGCCCGCGCCGCCGCCGACGAATCGGGCCTTTCCCTGTACCGCTATTTCGGCGGCAGCGGCCCCATGAGCATGCCCGTGCCGATGATGAACGTCATCAACGGCGGCGCGCACGCCAACAACACGCTGGACCTGCAGGAACTGATGATTCTGCCGGTGGGCGCAGGCAGCTTCCGCGAAGCCCTGCGCTGGGGCGCCGAAGTCTTCCACATGCTCAAGAAGCTGATCCACGGCCAAGGCATGTCCACGGCAGTGGGCGACGAGGGCGGTTTCGCGCCCAACGTGGCCAGCCATGAAGCCGCCATCCAGCTGATCCTGAAGGCCATCACCGAAGCCGGCTACGAGCCGGGCACGCAGATCGCCCTGGGCCTGGATTGCGCCAGCTCCGAGTTCTACCGCGACGGCAAGTACACGCTGGCCGGCGAAGGCGGCATCTCGCTGTCCTCGCAGGAGTTCACCAATCTGCTGGCCACCTGGTGCGACAAGTACCCGATCATCTCGATCGAAGATGGCATGGCCGAAAACGACTGGGAAGGCTGGAAGCTCCTGACCGACCAGTTGGGCAAGAAGGTGCAGCTGGTGGGCGACGACCTGTTCGTTACCAACACCAAGATCCTGCGCGAAGGCATCCAGAAGGGCGTCGCCAACTCGATCCTCATCAAGATCAACCAGATCGGCACCCTGACCGAGACCTTCGCCGCCATCGAAATGGCCAAGCGAGCCGGCTACACCGCCGTCGTGTCGCACCGTTCGGGCGAAACCGAAGACTCCACCATCGCCGATATCGCCGTGGCGACTAACGCCATGCAGATCAAGACGGGTTCGCTGTCGCGTTCGGACCGCATGGCCAAGTACAACCAGCTCCTGCGCATCGAGGAAGAGCTGGCTGAAGTCGCGTCGTATCCCGGCTTGGAAGCTTTTTACAACCTGCGTTGATGAGAAGCGCGGCCCCAGGCGCAATCCCGGGGCCGCATCCACGCCACGACTGCTGAGGGTTCCCGCGTATGCGCCTGTTGTTCCTGGTGCTGTTCGTGCTGCTAGGCCTGATCCAATACCCGCTGTGGCTGGGTAAGGGCGGGTGGTTCAAGGTCTGGGATCTGCAACGCCAGGTGGCGGAGCAACGCGAGACCAACGAAGGCCTGCGCGCGCGCAATGCCGCATTGGAAGCGGAAGTGCGCGACCTCGAAGGCGGCTCCGGCGCCATCGAGGAACGCGCCCGCGGCGAACTGGGCATGATGCGCGACGGCGAGGTGTTCGTGCACATCCTGCCGCAGAACACCCCGGCCCCGGCTGGCGGCGCCTCTTTGGCTGCCGACGCCGCGGCCAAGCCGGCCACCCCCGCGCGCGCCAGCGCGCCGGCGGCCCGCCCTGCGGCTACGCCTCCCAAGCCCGCCAATCAGGCCAACGCCCGGCACTGAGCGCCGGCTGCCGTTCCTGTTCATTCCCCGTTCCGTTCAACCGCAGCGCACGCTGCGGCACTCTCCGTACACGATGCCGGCGGGTTGCGGCGTCCTGCGCGCCCAATCCACCGGGTGCGAATGCATCTCCGTTTCCAGTTCCATGCGCAGGGGCAACAGGCCCCGGGTCTGCGCGTTTCCGGCAAAGCTGCCGCGATCGGAGCCCAGCGCGGCCAGCAGCGCCCGCAAGGGCGGCAGCAACGGCTTGTGCAGATAGGTCAGCCGCAGCTTCAAGGTGTTGGCCTGAAATATGGTCTGGCCGCCCGGCTGCGGCGGCCGGCGCGCATGCTGCAGGTCCTGGTAGCCGTTGTCGATGGCGCGCAGGCCTGACGCGGCGGGCACCTTGAGATCCGGGCGGGCGTGTTCGCGGAACGATTGCTCGTCGGGCAGCAGGACTTCGATGCGCCAGGGGTGGGTACCCGAAATGGCGGCCAGCTCGGCTTGCTCGTCTTCCTGGCGGCGGCGTGCGCCGGCCTGGCCCTGCGCATCGGCGTACCGCGGCAGCAGGGCCTGCAGAAAGGCCATGCGCATGCGCGCTGGATCGCCGTGCCCGGTGGCGCCGGCGCGTCCCGCCTCCATCAGCGCCAGATAGGCCATCTGGCGCACGCCCTGCCAGCGGGCCGTTTCGATCGCCAGCAGGCCCAGCAGCAGCACCACGGCGCCCGCCACCGCGAATTCGATGGCGGCGGCGCCGCGTTGCCGGCAGGAGGGAGCATGAAAAAAGGCGGTCATGGCTGCGCAGTCTGGCGCAGGCATGGCCGCCTGTCGATGAGGATAAGCCGGCGTGATCGAAACGTCCCGGCGGCCAGGCCGCCGGTGTGGATCAGTGCACCGTGGGAGGTTCGTCCGCGGCCGGAGCTGCGCCGGACGAGAACAAGGTGGCGCAGTCGACGGAGTCGAACTTATACGGTTTGCCGCAGAAGTCGCAGGCCACGTCGACCTGGCCGCGTTCGGCCAGGATGCTGTTGATCTCTTCCTGGCCCAGCGTGCGCAGCATGCTGGCCACGCGTTCGCGGGTGCAGGGGCAGTGCCAGCGCACCGCCAGCGGATCGAACGCCACCAGGGTTTCTTCCCAGAACAGGCGATGGATCAGCGTGTCGATGTCGGTGGCCAGCAGTTCATCGCGCTTGATGGTGCCGGCCAGGGCGCAGGCGCGGTCCCAGGTTTCGGCGGCGTTCTGCTCGGTAAGAGCGGGCGCGTCCGAGCCGCCGTGGTAGGGCAGGCGCTGGATCAGCATGCCCGTGGCATGGTCGGCGTCGGCCGCCAGCCACAGCCGGGTATCCAGCTGTTCGGAGGCTTTCATGTAGTGCTGCAGGGCTTCGGCCACGGTGTCGCCCTGCAGGGGCACGATGCCCTGATAGGCCTGCTGGCCCGGCAGCTTGCGCTGCGGATCCAGCACCACGATGAAACGGCCGTTGCCGCCCGGGTTCAGCAGGCTTTGCATGTTGCCGTCGCTGGGCACGTCGTGGCCTTCGCGCATCTTGACGGTGGCGCGCAGGCTCAGGTCGTTGCGGCATTCCACCACCAGCAGCGCAATGGGGCCGTCGCCCTGGATCTGCAGCACCAGCGAGCCGTCGAACTTGATGTTGGCGGCCAGCAGCGTGGACGCCGCCACCAGTTCGCCCAGCAGGTGGGTGATGGCGGGAGGGTAGTCGTGATTGGCCTGCACGGCCTTCCAGGTCGCGTCCAGGCGCACGGCCTGGATGCGGACGCTGCGGTCTTCGGTAAGGTATTTCTTGAGCTGATCGGTCATGGAGGAATGTTAGCCGATCAGGCCCGTCTATTCCCCCTGCCGCCAGCAGGGTCGAAGCGCCGCCCCGGGGCGCTCAGCCGATCCGTTTCAGCGCGGTCTTGTAGTGTTGGCCGCGCGCCACGTAATGGGCGGTGTTCTTGTGCAGATTGGCGATTTCCTCGTCCGAGAGCTCGCGGACGATCTTGCCGATGCCGATGACCAGGGAGTTGTCGGGAATGATGCGGTCTTCCGGAATGATGGCGCCGGCGCCGATCAGGCAGTTGCGGCCGATGACGGCATTGTTCAGCACGATGGCCTGCATGCCCACGAGGGCGCCTTCATGGATGCTACAGCCGTGCAGCATGGCCTGATGGCCTACCGTGACGTTGGGGCCGATGGTCATGGGACAGCCGTCGTCCACGTGCAGCACGCTGCCTTCCTGGATATTGGTGCCGCTCTTGATCAGGATGGCGTCGTTGTCGCCGCGGATCGACACGTTGGACCAGATGCTGACGCCTGCCTCCAGCGTTACGTTGCCGATGATGTCGGCGCTGTCGGCCACATAGGCCGCCGGGTCGATGCGGGGAATCAGGTCGTCGAGCTGGTAAATGGGCATGCCTAGGTCTCCGGTTGCGGCGTCACGCCTTGGGGGCGTGCGGCGCGTCTGTAATGGCTGCGGTCATCCGCGAGCGCTCTTCTTCGCGCAGGCGCAGGATGCGGCGCTGGATTTTACCGGTGGTGGTCATGGGCAGCTCGTCGACGAATTCGATCTCCTTTGGGTACTCATACGGGGCCAGGCGCTCGCGCACATGTTCCTGCAGGTTCTCGATGATGTCGTTGCGGTCGCGCTGCGCGAACTCCGGCGTCAGCACCACGTAGGCCTTGACCAGGGCGCCGCGCTCGGCGTCCGGCTTGGGCACGACGGCGGCGTTGGCCACGGCCGGATGCCCGATCAGGCAGCTTTCGATTTCGCCCGGCCCGATGCGGTAGCCGGCGGACTTGAATACGTCGTCGGCGCGGCCTGCGTACCAGAGGTAGCCGTCGGCGTCGATCTTGGCCAGGTCGCCAGTCAGGCACCAGTCGCCCTTGAACTTGGCCTGGGTGGCGGTTTCATTGCGCCAGTAGCCCAGGAACATCACGGGATCCGGGTAGCCATGGATGTCGAGCCGGTTGACGGCGATCTCGCCGGTGGCGCCGGGCGCGACCGGCTTGCCGTCCTCGTCCAGCACCGCGACGTTATGGCCCGGGTAGGGGCGGCCCATGCTGCCTGGTTTGGCGGGCCAGCGCTTCTGGCTGTTGCCCACCACGTAGTTCATTTCCGTCTGGCCGAACATTTCGTTGGGCGTTACGCCCAGCGCCGATTGGCACCATTCGAAGACGGTCTCGCCCACGCTTTCGCCGGCGCTCATGATGGAACGCAGGGCCAGCTGGTAGCGGCCGCGCGGCTCCGGCACCGCTTTCATCATCATCTTGAGCGCGGTGGGGAAGAGGAAGGTGTTGGTGACCTGGTAGCGTTCCAGGAGCTCGAATGCGCGCTCGACCGAGAAGCGGCCGCGCGTGCCGACGATGGGGTGGCCGAAGTACAGGGTGGGCAGAAGGGCGTCCATCATGCCGCCGGTCCAGGCCCAGTCGGCCGGCGACCAGAACACGTCGGCGGGCTTGGGGAACCAGTCCTGCGAGGCCACGAAGCCCGGCAGGTTGCCGATCAGCACGCTGTGCGGCAGCAGCGCGCCCTTGGGGGCGCCGGTGGTGCCGGAGGTATAGAGCAGGATGGCCGGGTCCGAGGAACGGGTCTGGACCATCTTGAATTCGCTGGGTTGGCGCGCCAGCAGGCTGCGCCAGGGCAATACGCGTTCGTCGGCGAAGCCGATGCCAATGATCTGCTGCAGGTTGGGACAGTTGTCGCTTACGGCCAGCAGGTTGGCGCTGGAGGCGTAATCCACGATCGCGACCCGGGTTTCGGAGTCGCGCAGGCGGCTTTCCAGGGCCTCGGGGCCGAACAGGGCGGACAGCGGCAGCACTACCGCGCCGACGCTGTAGATGGCCATATGGGCCACCACAGTCTCGGGCCGTTGCCCCAGCACCACACCCACGCGGTCGCCGCGCCCAACGCCCATTTTCACCAGGCCGTTGGCCAGCTGATTGGCCGCTTCCGCCAGGCGAGCATAGGTCCAGACCTCGCGGTTGCCAGATTCATCTTCGTAGTAGATGGCAATGCGCCGCGCATCCGGACTGCTGGATGCCCAGCGGTGGCAGCACGCTTCCGCGATGTTGAACTGGGTGGGTACCAGCCAGCGGAATGTTTGGTAGAGCGCCTGATATTGGTCGTTCATGGCCCTATGTTGTGAGCATGTTGCAGCGTGAACGGGTCAAGTTGGCCCGTTGCCCCAGATGCAAGCATGACCTAGAGGGCCGTGAACTGCAACATCCCCGTTGCGTAACGGGGACGCATACGGGTTATCACGGGTGTTTGCCTTGGCGGCGCAGTGCGGAGGGCAGGGCCGGCAGCGTCAGCGAGCGGGGCGGCCGGGCGGCGGGATCGGCTTCGCGATCCGCCATGACAGTGGCCCAGTCCAGCAACTGGAGCTGGCCGTCGTGCGTCTCCGCCAGGGCGGACAGGCTCTCCACCCAGTCGCCGTCGTTGCAGTAGAGGATCTCGCCCACGTAGCGCAGTTCGGCCTTGTGGATATGGCCGCAGACCACGCCGTCCAGGCCCCGTCGCCGGGCTTCGCCCGCCAGCGCCTCTTCGAAGTCCGTGATGAAGGACACGGCGTTCTTGACCTTGTGCTTCAGGTATTGCGACAGGGACCAGTAATGCAGTCCCAGGCGGTGGCGCAGCCGGTTGAAATGATGGTTGATCCACAGCGCCAGTTGGTAGAGCCCGTCGCCCAGGTGGGCCAGCCAGCGGCTGTGCTGGATCACGCCGTCGAACTGGTCGCCATGCAGCACCAGCAGGCGCTGCCCCTTGGCGGTGGTGTGCACGTCCTCGTCCAGGATCTCGATGTCGCCGAAGGCATAGCCAGCGAACTCGCGCGCGAATTCGTCATGGTTGCCCGGGATGAATACGACCCGGGTGCCGTTGCGCGCCTTGCGCAGGATGCGCTGGATGACGTCGTTGTGCGCCCGGGGCCAGTGCCAGTGCTTGCGCAGCTGCCAGCCGTCGACGATGTCCCCCACCAGGTAGAGCGTGTCGGAATCGTTGTGGTCCAGGAAGTCGAGGAGGAATTCCGCCTTGCACCCGGCGGTGCCCAGGTGAATATCGGAAATCCAGAGGGCGCGCCAGTGCGCGGGGCGGATTTCGTTCACGGTCGCTTTCCCAGGGGCTGTGCTCATGCCTGGGAATGAAACCATCCGGCGATGACCGGAACGTGAACGCTGCGTGACGCTGTTGTGACGGCGGGCGAGGTTCTGCGATGCACGGCGGACCGCCGTGCATCGGGTTCATGGGTTCGGGGGGCCGCGACCGGAGTCGGCGGTCAGGGCTGCTGCGGGTTGGCCTTCTTGGCCCGCAGGCGCTTCCAGATGCCGCCGCCCAGCGCGGCCGCGGCCAGCAGGCCGACCTTGGCGAACTTGGCCAGGAAGGCGGCGATCACGGCGAACAGGCCCAGTTTCTTGGCCGCTACGCCAGCCACCAGGGCGGCCAGGCCGTACTCGGCCACCTTGTCGGTCGAGGAGTTGAAGTCGGCGTAGCGCTTGCCTTCGACGTAGTTCAGGTTGTCCAGCAGGGTCAGCACGGCCGTCTTGTCCTTGGGCACCATGCTCTTCTGCGTGATCAGGTCCAGCGTGATGTAGCCGTCGCGGCCCAGCGCGTAGGTGTTGTAGTTGACGGTGGGGTTCTCGGTGGCGCTTTCGCCCTTGTGCTTGACCGCGACCGACCAGACCAGGCGCTGCGAGTTGCTGTCGTACTTCGGCGCCTCGACCCAGCCGTCCATGATCAGTTCGGGGAAGCCGCGCTTCTTGCGCTCTTCGTTGGATTGCTCGGTGCCTTCGCGCAGGCTGTCCAGCAATTCGTTGACGTTCCAGTTCTTGGCGTCGTCGTCCTTGATGTAGCCGGCCTTGTCGAAATTGACGGTGATGACCCAATCGTCATCGTCGCTCTTGGGCATCACCACGCCCAGCAGGGAAGGATCCTTGCCGTTGCCGTAGGCCGCCATCAGCCGGTCCGCCTGCAGGCGCGGCACGAAGAACATGGATTCGGGCAGATGCACGACCGCCTGCTCGCCCAGCTTGACGTCGGCGGGCCCTTCCTGGGCAGCGGCGAAGGCGGCCTTGGTGGCCGCTTCGATTTCCTGTTGGGCGGCGGCGTTCTGCGCCAGGGCGCCGGCGGGGAGCAGGAACAGGGCGCTGGCGGCGGCCAGCGCAACACGGGAAAGGAAAGCGCGCATGATGGTTCTAGGGCGTCTGAAAAAAGGGGCCCCATTGTCTTTGCGGTCGACTTTCAACTTTCTGAAAGCAAACGGCTAATTCGGCGCACGATGTTGCCGTTTGTCGCAGAATGTATGCGGCGGGTCGGCTGACGCTGCCGGCGCAGGCTAGCGGGCCTTCTTGTGGCGCGGCGCGTTGCGCAGCCGCGTGCCCAGGATGCGATCGTGCAGGAACTGGCCGTCGGGATCGAACCAGGACCAGACGAAGATGGTGAAGGGCGCGGCGACGATGAACATGTCCATCGAAGGCCAGCCGGTGGCGCTGGCGGCAGCCCACACGACCGCCGCGCCGGCCAGCACCAGAGGCCAGACCAGGACGTAGCGCAACATCAGGCGGGTCGTGGACGGGGTGTTGCCGTCGCGGTCGACCAGGCGGATGTTCCAGGTTTTCATGGGCAGGGTCTGGCCGCGGCGGCGCCAGCACAGCACGAAATACGCTCCGATGGCGACGAACAGCCAGGCCTGCCGGGCGCCGCGCAATTCCAGCGCGTTCTTGCTCTGGGTCAGGGTATCCAGCAAGTAGCCCGCCAGGAACACCACGCCAAACAGCAGCACGGCTTCGTACATCATGCAGGCGAACCGGCGCAGCCGGTTGGGGGTCTGGTCGAGGAGGGCGTCGGTCGTCATGGGTCGCTATTATCCGACAAAGCCCAGGCCTTCCAAGGCAAAAAAAAACCCACCGGTAAGGGCGGGTCTTAAAAGGGGCTATGCAGCCCCCAAGGGGAAAACTGTTCAGGCCGTAAGCCTGGGCCTTGCTCAGGCGGCGGAGTGCGCGTTCTTGGCGCTCGTCTTGCCAGCCAGGGCACGGATGCCGTGGGCCAGCTTACGCAGGCCGGCGGCCAACGCCCGCATCGGGTGCGGACGGAATTGTTCTTCGATAGCCTGGAGCATCAGTTGGCGCTCGAGTTCGTCGGTCAGGCGGATGGTGTTGTTCGGGTTGATCACAATAGCCTCCACGGGCTTGCACTGTTTGTTTAGCTACTAGGGATAACCCGAATTATAGGGGTTAACCCTGAACTTGTGCAAGTGCCTGGTGCATATTGGCAACACCTTGGTGCGATGATGCGCTCAAACGGTGCTGGGGAAAACCATAAGCAAAGATAAGCGCGCCATGTTGCGGCGCCTTTACAACGCGCTGTTCAAGGGGAAGGGGGGCGCCCGGGGGCCGAAACCTCCCGGGGCGCAGGGGCGCTCAGGCGTCGCGGTAACCGGCCGCGACCAGCTCGAAACCGAACAGGCGGCAGTCCAGCGAACCGTTGTGCAGCGGCACGCGGCGCTTGGGCTTCAAGCGCATCTGGTTGGGCAAGGTGAGGTCGCTGGTGATGACGTGCAGTTGCCAGCCCGCGAAATTGCGCTTCAGGCAGGTGGCCCAGTCGCGCCACAGATCCGCGTCCTGTTCCGTCCCCATGCGCTCGCCATAGGGCGGGTTGGTGACGATCCAGCCGTGGTCGGCGGGCGCCGTGACGTGGCGGGCATCGCCGACCTCGAAGCGGATCGAGTCTTCGGTCAGCCAGGCGCGTTCGGCGTTGTTGCGGGCGAATTCGATCGCGCGCGGGTCCAGGTCGTAGCCGACCAGCGGCGCGTCCAGTTGCGGCAGGATGCGCGCGCGGGCATCGTCCTTCAGGTCGCGCCAGCGGTAGGCGTCATGTCCGCGCAGGCGTTCGAAGCCGAACGGGCGCGAGATGCCCGGGGGCACGCCGAGGGCGATCCAGGCAGCCTCGATCAGGATGGTGCCCGATCCGCAGAACGGATCCAGCAGCGGGGCGGCCGGATCCCAGCCTGCCAGCGCCAGCATGCCTGCGGCCAGGTTCTCGCGCAGCGGCGCCTCGCCCTTGTCCAGGCGCCAGCCGCGCTTGAACAGCGACTCGCCCGAGGTGTCCAGGTAAAGCGTCGCGGTATGCCCGGTCAGGAACAGGTGCACGCGGGCGTCCGGACGCACGGTGTCGATGCTGGGGCGTTCGCCTTCCAGTTCGCGCAGGCGGTCGCAGATACCGTCCTTGGCGCGCAAATTGCAGTACTGCAGGCTTTGCACCGGGCTCTTGATGGCCGAGGTATCCACGCGCAGGGTCTGCTCCGCGCCGAACCAGCGCTCCCAGGGAGTGTCGCGGGCCAGGTCCAGGATGTCGTCTTCGTGCGAAATCTCGGCATGGGCGACCTGCACCAGGATACGGGTCGCCAGGCGCGAATACAGGTTGGCGCGCTGCACGCCGGCCCAATCGGCCGTGAACGAGCAGCCAGCGCGGCCGGCCTGGGCGTCCTCGAAGCCCAGCGCCTGCATTTCGGCAGTCAGCGCCTCTTCCAGTCCTTGGGGGCAGGGGGCGAAGATGGGAAATGTTTCCGCCTGGCGGGTTTCGCGCGGACGGCGGCTGCGGGTCTCCACGGCGGGCTCGCGCCTGCCACGGCCTTCGTCGCGGTCATGTCCATGGTCGCGGGTTTCGGCGAAATCTGCTTCCTGTGCGTGGTCGGGTTCGGGCAGGTACTCAGGCGCGGGGCCGTCGTCCTCGAACGGGTCGTAGAAGCGTCCCGCCGGCGTCGCGGGCGCGATGTACTGGTCGTCGCGCAGGCGCGGCGCGCGCTGCGGGGCGCGGCCGGAGCGGCCGCCGGATTCAGTTTCGCGGCGCGGGCTGTCGGCCCGCTTGCGGTCCGTAGCAGGTCGCCCCGATGCCGCCCGGTCCGAGGCGCC
>NZ_CADIJY010000004.1 GCF_902859735.1 Achromobacter aegrifaciens
CGAACACAAAGGCATCCTGGACGCCACGCTGGCGCGCGATGCGGACCGCGCCTGTGAACTGCTGGCCGCCCACATCCGCCTGACCTACGAGGCCGTGGCGCGCCTGCCGCCAGACCTGTTCACGCCCGATTGAAAACCCGCAGGCCGGGCCGCTACGTCGCGCCAGTTCGGTGCTGCGCCAGCACGTCGTGCATGGCCCGCGCGGCGCGCTCCAGCACCGGCACCGCGCGCAGCAGCTCGTCCAGCATGACGCGCGCCGTCGGCGCATGGCAGGCCACGGCCGCCACCACGCGGTCGTCCGCGTCGCGCACCGGCACTGCCACGGCGCTCATGCCGCGCACGAATTCCTCGTTGTCGATGCCAATGCCGCGCGCAGCCAGCCGTTCGAGTTCTTCTTCCAGCCTGGCCGGGTCTGTCAGCGTGCGCGGCGTGTTGCGCGTGAGCGGCAGGCGCGCCAGCACCCGCCCGCGCTCCAGCCGATTCATGGACGCCAGGAACAACTTGCCGCTGGCGGTGCAGTGCATGGGCACGTGGCTGCCCACCGCGAAGAACAGGCGCAGCGGTTCCTCCGTTTCCACTCGTTCCATGTAGATCACGCGATCGCCGTCGGGTGCGGTCAGGTTGCAGGTTTCGCCCAGGGTGCCGACCAGTTGGGCGAGCACGGCGCGGCAGGCGCGCGTGAAGGCCGAGGCGCGCAGAGTTGCCAGGGCCAGGGTCGCTGCCTGCGGTCCCGGCACGAAGCCGTTCTCGGTGGGCGTGGCGGCCACGAAGCCGGCGCGCTGCATGGCCGCCAGCAGGCGCATCAAGGTGGTCTTGGGCATGTCCAGCCGTTGCGCCAGTTGCGCCAGCGTGGGTGGATGCTGGGCGCGCGCCAGGTGATCCAGCACCACCAGCGCCCGCAGCGAACGCGCGGCCTCTTGATGGGTGGCGGCGTCGTCGGCCTGCTGCGCCGATGCTGCACCGCGATTTTGAAACTGAATCTGCATATTCTGTTCCACTTTTCCGCCCCTGCGCCTGTTGTGCTTTGCTCTGCGCGCGCGCTTCCTAGAATCGCCTCAAATGCCGCAGCGCTCAGGCGCCGGCATCGATCCAGTATATAAGTGCGCCCCACAACGACAAGCAGGGTTAACGCGCCGTAGGCTTGGCGCCGCGCCCTGCTGCAGGGAGAGCTTGCGGACATGTCCGATACCGTGGATTACATCGTGGTTGGCGCCGGCTCGGCCGGATGCGTGATGGCCAACCGGCTGAGCGCCAGCGGCGCGCACAGCGTCTGCCTGCTGGAAGCCGGCCCCAAGGACAGCAACCCGTGGATACACATCCCCATCGGCTACGGCAAGACGATGTTCCACAAGGTCTTGAACTGGGGCTACTACACCGACCCCGATCCCGGCATGCTGGACCGGCGCATCTATTGGCCGCGCGGGCGCACGCTGGGCGGCTCCAGCTCCATCAACGGCCTGATCTACATCCGCGGCCAGCGGCAGGACTACGACGCCTGGGCCGCCGCCGGCAATCCCGGCTGGAGCTGGGACGAATGCCTGCCCTACTTCCGCAAGCTCGAGAACAATGACCTCGGCCCCGGCCCCACGCGCGGCACCGAGGGCATGCTCAACGCCACCTCGATCAAGACGGCGCATCCGCTGGTGGAAGCGTTGATAGGCGCCGCGCAAAAGCTGGGCCTGCCGCATGTGCAGGACTTCAATACCGGCGACCAGGAAGGCGTGGGCTACTACCAGCTCACCACACGCAACGGCCGCCGTTGCTCAACCGCCGTGGCCTACCTGCGTCCCGCGCAGGACCGCAGCAATCTGCGCGTGGAAACCGACGCACACGCCATGGCCGTACTGTTCGAAGGCACGCGCGCCTGCGGCGTGCGCTACCGGCGCGACGGCCAGGTGCATACCGTTCGCGCCCGCCGCGAAGTGGTGCTGTGCGCCGGCGCCCTGCAATCGCCGCAGCTGCTGCAGCTGTCCGGCGTCGGACCCGCAGCCCTGCTGCGCCGGTTCGGCATCGGCGTGGTGCGCGACCTGCCGGGCGTGGGCGAAAACCTGCAGGACCATCTGCAGATCCGCCTGATCTACGAGACCACCCGCCCCATCACCACCAACGACCAGTTGCGCAGCCTGACGGGCCGCGCCCGCATGGGCCTGGAATGGCTGCTGTTCCGCGGCGGGCCGCTGGCGGTCGGCATCAACCAGGGCGGCGTGTTCTGCCGGGTAGACCCGGCCAGCCGCACGCCCGACACGCAGTTCCATTTCGCCACGTTGTCGGCGGACATGGCGGGCGGCAAGGTGCATCCGTTCTCGGGCTGCACCTATTCGGTGTGCCAGCTGCGGCCCACGTCGCGCGGCCGGGTCCAGCTGCGCAGCGCGGATCCCTTCGAGGCGCCGTCCATGCAGCCGAACTACCTGTCCACCGAACTGGACCGCCACATGGCCGTGGCGGCGGTGAAGTATGCGCGCAGGCTCGCCGCCACCGAACCGCTGGCAGGCCTGATGAAGCGCGAGTTCCGCCCCGGGCCGGACGTGCGCACGGACGACGAGATTCTGCACTTCTGCCGTGAATACGGCGCCACGATCTTCCACCCGTCCGGCACCGCCAGGATGGGGCCGTCCAGCGACCCGATGGCCGTGGTGGACGAACGCCTGCGCGTACACGGCGTGGCGGGGCTGCGCGTGGTGGACTGCTCGATCATGCCGACGCTGGTGTCGGGCAACACCAACGTCCCCGTGGTGATGCTGGCCGAACGCGCGGCCGAATTCATGTTGCAGGACCTCAGGCAAGCGCAGCCGCAGGCGCTGCGCGTCGCCGCCTGAATCGGAGATGACGGACCCCGGATAGCAGAACCCCAAGGCGCAGGACAACGCAGATTGCCCCACCGCCCCACCAAAGGAGACTAGACATGGCCAAGCAAAACGAAGCCGCGGTGCGCAAAGTCGTCGCCGCGTCGCTGATCGGCGCCACCATCGAGTGGTACGACTTTTTCCTGTACGGCGTCGTCGCGGGCATCGTGTTCAACAAGCTGTACTTCCCTACCGGCGACCCGCTGGTCTCGACCATGCTGGCCTACACCACCTTTGCCGTCGGCTTCGTCACGCGACCGCTGGGCGGGCTGATCTTCGGCCACTTCGGCGACCGCATCGGCAGAAAGAGCATGCTGGTGATGACGCTGATGATCATGGGGATCGCCACCTTCCTGATCGGCCTGGTGCCCACCTACGACAGCATCGGCATCTGGGCGCCGATCCTGTTGCTTTTGCTGCGGGTGTTCCAGGGCATAGGCCTGGGCGGCGAATGGGGCGGCGCGGTGCTTATGGCCTACGAATACGCGCCGCCGGGCAAAAAAGGCTTTTATGCCTCGCTGCCGCAGATCGGCCTGGCCATCGGCCTGTGCCTGGCCTCGGGCACGGTGGCGCTGCTGTCCACCCTGCTGACGGACGCGCAATTCATGGCCTGGGGCTGGCGCATCGCCTTCCTGGCGTCCGCCGCCATGGTGCTGGTGGGCATGTACATCCGCCTGAACATCAAGGAGACGCCCGAGTTCGCGGCGGTCAAGGCCAACAACGCCGAGAGCCGCATTCCGTTCTTCGACATGCTCAAGCGCTATCCGGGCAATGTCTTCAAGGGCATGGGCGCGCGCTACATCGACGGCGTGTTCTTCAATGTATTCGGCGTGTTCTCGATCTCGTACCTGACGCAGACGGTGCAGATCAGCCGGACCGAAGCGCTGATCGGCGTGATGGCCGCAGCCCTGGTGATGTGCTTTTTCATCCCCTTCTTCGGCCGGCTGTCCGACAAAATCGGCCGCACGCGAGTCTACTTCTGGGGATCGCTGATCACCGCCGCGGCATCCTTCCCCGGCTTCTGGCTGATGCTCAATAGCCAGGGCAGCGTGATGCTGATCTGGTTGGCCATCATCATTCCGTTCGGCATCCTGTACGCCGCCGTGTACGGACCGGAAGCAGCGCTGTTCTGCGAGCTGTTCGATGCCAAGGTGCGCTACACGGGAATTTCCTTCGTCTACCAGTTCTCGGGCATCTTCGCCTCGGGCATCACGCCCATCATTGCGACGGCGCTATTGAAGACGGGCGGCGGCCAGCCCTGGCTGATCTGCCTGTACGTGCTGTTCGCTGGGGTCGTGTCGGCGGTGTGCGCGATGCTGATCGGGCGCGGCGCGCAGCCGGCGGAACTGGAGGCGGCGGCAAATGCCATGCCGCGCGGGGGATTGGGCAAGGCCTGAATGTGAAAGCGCCGGCCATATGGGCCGGCGCGTCCCTACCTGAGTTGTGCCTCAGGCCGCTGCTACCGGGCGGCCGTAGAACGGATAGTTGGGATCGTTGTAGCCGTGGCTCGACGCGTGCCCAGGCGTGACCCAGTCGTTGACGACGGCCTCGTCCTCGGCCGTGATCTTCACGTCCAGCGCCGCGTAGTAGTCCTCCATCTGCGCAAGGGTGCGCGGGCCGGCGATGACGGCGGTGATGACGGGATTGCCCAGCACCCAGGCGGTGGCGAAATGCCCCGCCTGCGTGCCGCGGGCGGCGGCGTGCGCCACCAGCTTCTGCGCGATTTCCAGGGACTCTTCGCGGAATTCGGTCGCCAGGATACGGCGGTCGCCGCGTCCGGCCCGGGTGTCGGCCGCGGGCGCCTGGCCCGGCAGGTACTTGCCGGTGAGCACGCCGCGCGCGATCGGGCTGTAGGGCACGACGCCCAGTCCATAGTGCTTGCACGCCGGCAGGATCTCGACTTCGGGGCCGCGGTTGAGCATGTTGTAGTAAGGCTGGCACACGACGGGTTGCGGCACGCCCATTTTTTCGCACAGGCGCATGACCTCGGCGATGCGCCAGCCACGGAAGTTGGACAGGCCGAAGCTGCGCAGCTTGCCGGCGCGGATCAGGTCGCCCAGCGCCCACAGGGCTTCTTCGAGGTTTTCCTCATGGTAGTCGCGGTGCAGGTAGAGGATGTCCATGAAGTCGGTGCCCAGGCGCGTGAGGCTTTCCTCCACGCCGCGCATGAGCCACTGGCGCGAATAGTGGGCCTGGTTGGGGCCTTCACCGACGGCATTGCCGATCTTGCTGGCAAGCACCCAATCGTGGCGCTGGCCTTTCAGGAGCTTGCCGACCACTTCTTCGGAGCGGCCGCCGTTATAGACGTCGGCGGTGTCGATGAAGTTCAACCCATGGTCACGCGCGGACGCGACGATGCGGGCGGCTTCGTCGTCGGGGGTCTGCTCGCCGAACATCATGGTGCCCAGGCAGAGCGGAGAGACGCGGAGATTGCTGCGGCCGAGGCGGCGGTAGTTCATGGTTGGCTTCCTCTCGTTCACGGAAATGGATTAGGCGGGAGCATGCAACGGCAGGCCCGCGCGAGTCAAATTCGCATCTTGGGCATTCTGGGATGGATTGTTGACGTTTGGTGTTGTGAGGCTGGGGTTCTTGAGTCGCCGGCGTCCGGACTGCGGAATTCCGATGCTCGCCCCGGTGGGGCTGCGCTTCGGATCCCTCCGCCCGGCCACCGGCTCAAAGCATCTGCCCATGAATCGGCCTGAAACCAATGCATAAGGCTGCTGTCAGCCGAGGCAGCCCGGAGCCATCCGAAGCGCAGCCCCATTGGGGCGAGCATCGGAATGGCGCAGGGCCGCCTCGGCGGCTAAAGAACCCTGACGCCCGCAAGCTCGAAGCCCTGCCGCTTCGGTTTTGTGAGACAGGGTTCTTGAGTCGCCGGCGTCCGGACTGCGGGATTCCGATGCTCGCCCCGGTGGGGCTGCGCTTCGGATCCCTCCGCCCGGACACCGGCTCACGGCATCTACCCATGAACGGACCTAAGACCAGTGCATTCAGCTGCTGTCAGCCGAGGCGGCCCGGAGCCATCCGAAGCGCAGCCCCACCGGGGCGAGCATCGGAATGGCGCAGGGCAGCCTCGGCGGTTCAGAACCCCGACATCCGCATACTCGAAGCCGCCTACAGCCGCCACATCAAATACCTAGCCAAAAACGATCTAGACCCCAGCGTCCACCGCCTCCAGGATCTTGCCGAACAGCGCGTCGGCGTGGGCCGAGTTCAGCCAGCGCACAATCACCACCATCTGCCGCTCCGGTTCCACCCACGTAAACGAGCTACCCGCCCCCACGCCAAAGAAGCTGGAAGCCGGCACGCTGGGAAACACGCGGCCTTCATGATTCAGCCAGATCAGATAGCCGTAATACGGCGCAATCGCACATGGCGTGCGCATGTCCCTGATCCACTCGCTGGACAGGATGCGACGGCCGTTGGCCATGCCGTCGTTCAGCAGCATCTGACCGATCAGCGCCTGGTCGCGAGCGCTGATGGACATGCCGCCGCCCCAGTGCGAACCGCCCGGCACCGACGGCATGCGCTGGCCGTCGATCTCGACCCAGGCGTTGTCGTAGCCGACCCACTGCCAGTCTTCGCTGGCGCCGATGGGCCGCGTAACCGCCTCGCGGAAGACCTCGGGCAAGGGTTTGCGGAACAGGTGCAGCAGCGCGTACGACAACTGGTTGATGCGCACGTCGTTGTATTCCCAGTACGTGCCGGGACGCTGCAAGGGCCGCGCTTCGCCCTTCTTGCCGTCCGGCGGCACGCCGAAGGTAACGGCGCGATAGCGATCGGCCTGGTCGGATACGCCAAAGCGTTCGCCTTCCCATTCGCTGGTCTGCTGCAGCAGATGACGCCAGGTGATGTCGGCGTTCTGCCCTTCGTCGAAGCCGATGCCGGGCACGCGCTTGCCCACAGGCTCGTCCACGTCCGGCAGCAGGCCGCGGTCATGGGCCACGCCGGCCAGGATTGCCAGGTACAGCTTGGCCACGCTGAAGGTCAGGTCGGCGCGCTCGGGCTCGCCCCAGGACGCGACGGTCTCGCCGCGCACGGTCACCACGCCCGACACCGGGCCGCGGTCGTGGATGGGGCCCAGCAGGCGGTTCCAGGGCGGCGGATCGTTCAGGTGCACGCCAAAGTTGCCCTTGACGCTGCGGTCCCAGGCGGATTCGTGGTCGTTGGCGAACTGGATCGCCTGCTGCATGAGTGTGTTCATCGTTTCCCTCGTTATGTGTGTGTCTCAGGCCGCTACGCTTGCGCGCGAGCCGGCCAGGAATTCCATTGCCGCCTGCACGCCGCCCGCCCTATACGGCACGGCTGCCGCGGCCAGGCCCATTTCCACGCCGGCCAGCGTGCCGCACAGCGTCAGGTCGTTGAAGTGGCCCAAGTGGCCGATGCGGAACACGCGGTCGGTAAGCTTGCCCAGGCCCTGCCCCAGCGACATGTCGAAACGTTCCAGCACCAGCTTGCGGAAGGCGTCGGCGCCATGGCCTTGGGGCATGACCACCGCAGTGAGCGCCGGGCTGTGCGCGGCCGGATCCAGGCTCAGCAGCTCCAGCCCCCACCCGGCCAGAGCCAGGCGCGTGGCCTGGGCATGGCGCTGGTGGCGCGCGAAGACTTGCGGCAAGCCTTCTTCGCGCAGCATGGCCAGGGCTTCGTGCAGGCCGTAAAGCAGGTTGGTCGAAGGCGTGTACGGAAAGTAGCCGCGAGCGTTGGCGGCGAGCATCTCGCGCCAGTCCCAGTACGAGCGCGGCAGCCGCGCCTCGTCGGCCGCGGCCAGGGCGCGTGCGCTGACGGCGTTGAAGGCCAGGCCGGGCGGCAGCATCAGGCCCTTCTGCGAACCGGCCACGGTCACGTCCACGCCCCATTCGTCGTGGCGGTAGTCGATGGAGCCCAGCGACGAAATCGTGTCCACCATCAGCAGCGCCGGATGCGCGGCGCCGTCGATCGCGGCGCGCACGGCCGGGATGTCGCTGGTCACGCCGGTGGAGGTTTCGTTGTGCACCACGCACACGGCCTTGATCTTGCGCCCCTGGTCTTCGGCGAGGCGGGCGGCGATGGCTGCCGCGTCCACCGGGTGGCGCCAATCGCCTTCCAGGAAGTCCACCTCCAGGCCCAGCCGCCCCGCCAGCTTGCGCCACAGGCTGGCGAAATGGCCGGTCTCGACCATCAGCACGCGGTCGCCGGGCGACAGGGTGTTGACCAGCGCGGCCTCCCAGGCGCCGGTGCCGGACGACGGGAAGATCACCACCGGCGACTGCGTCTGGAACACCTGCTTGACGCCTTCCAGCACCGCCAGGCCCAACGCGCCGAACTCGGGTCCGCGATGGTCGATGGTGGGCTGGTCGATCGCGCGCAGCACGCGATCGGGCACGTTGGTGGGCCCCGGAATCTGCAGGAAATGCCGGCCGGACGGATGACTGTTCAGGGTAAGCATGCGTAGTCCCAAAGTGGAATATTTTTGTATACCAACGAAAGGCGCAGGGCAGACAAGCAGGACTTTCCCCGCGCGCGGACTTGCGGCATGCGTCACTCTATCCCATTGTTTTTGCGTTAATAACCTAGGGTATACACCCATCTGGAGATACGGAAAGACAGGTTTATAGTTTCGCAAAACACGGGGAATTTTTGTATACCAATGAGCAGCGTTTCCAGCCTGATGCCTGATTCCGGCGCCGCCAGCCTGGCCGCCGAAACCGCGCCGCCGCCTGCGGCGCGCGGCATGGGCAACGGCCGCACGCTGCCGGCCACGGTGGCCGGGCAACTGCGCGAACGCATCATCCAGGGCGAATTCCCGCCCGGCTCGCGGCTGAACGAGCGCACCCTGTGCGACCTGCTCGGCGTATCCCGCACCCCCTTGCGCGAAGCCTTCCGCGTGCTGGCCGCCGAAGGCCTGGTGCAGATCGAACCGAACCGCGGGGCGCAGGTAGTGGCGCTGTCGGAAGCGAACATCCGCGAAGCCTTCGAGGTCATCGGCGGGCTGGAGGCCATGTCCTGCCGGCTGGCCTGCGAACGGGCCACGGACCAGGAAATCGCCGAGATCCGCGCGCTGACCTACGAAATGATGGCCAGCCACGCGCGCCACGACCTCCCCACCTATTTCCGCACCAATCGCGAAATCCACGAACGCATCAGCCTGGCCGCGCACAACAGCCTGCTCAAGCAGCTGTATGACGCCCAGAACGCGCGCATCCAGAACCTGCGCTTCGTCTCGAACGAGAACCGCCAGAAATGGGATCTGGCGATGCGCGAGCACATCGAGATGGCCGAGGCCCTGGACGCGCGCGACGCGGACCGGCTGGCCGGCATCATGCGCCAGCACTTGCAGCGCAAGTGCGAGGCCGCGTTGAAGACCCTTACCCAGCCGCCCGCGGCGGCGGCCGATTCCGGCTGACCCGCCGCAGGCAGCACATCGGGCCGCGCCGCCCGCGACAAGATGGCAGATAAGCAGTACGTGCAGTGACTTCCACAGGAGCCTCACCATGACTGATTTCCGCATCACCCCCGCAGCATCCGCGCCGACCTGGCGCAGCCCCCTCCCCCTCAAGGCCCTGGCTGCCGCCCTGTTGGCCTGCGCCACGCTGGCGGCCCAGCCAGCGCTGGCCGGCAAGAAGGACGACACCGTGCGCATGGCCTACGACCAGGCGCCGGAAAGCGTGGATCCCTACTACAACAACGTGCGGATCGGCGTCATCATCGCCGCCAACGTCTGGGACACCCTGCTCTACCGCGACCCGGTCACCAACGAGTACAAGGGGCAGCTCGCCAAGAGCTGGAAGCAGGTCGACGACAAGACCATGGAATTCGAGCTGCGTGAAGGCGTCAAATTCCATAACGGCGAAGAGTTCGACGCGGATTCGGTGGTGTACACGCTGAACTACGTGGCGGACCCGAAGAACAAGGCCGTCACGCAGCAGAACGTGGCCTGGATCGACAAGGTCGAGAAGATCGACAAGTACAAGGTGCGCCTGACCACCAAGGAGCCCTTCCCCGGCGCCAAGGAATACCTGTCCACCACCGCCGCCATACATCCGGCCAAGTACTACCAGGAAGTCGGGCCCAAGGGCATGAACGCCAAGCCGGTGGGCTCCGGTCCCTACAAGGTGGTGGACTACCAGCCCGGCAAGTCCATCACGCTGGAGCGCAACGCCGATTACTTCAAGGATTCGCCCAAGGCACAGCCGAAGATCGGCAAGGTGGTGATCCGCTTCATCCCCGACCGCCAGACGCAGATGGCCGAGGTCATCTCGGGCGGCGAGGACCTGATCATGAGCGTGCCCAAGGACCAGGCCGAGCAGCTGGGCGGCATGCCCTCGCTGCAGATGGTCACGGGCGACACCATGCGCATCGTCTTCATGCAGATGAACATCCAGGAAGGCACGCCCGCGCCGCAGCTCAAGGACGAACGCGTGCGGCGCGCCATCATCCACGCCATCGACCGCGAAGCCATGTTGAAGAACATCGTGGGCGAAGGCGGCGGTCTCATCAACACCATCTGCACGCCTTCGCAGACGGGCTGCACCCAGGAAGGCGCGCCGGTCTACAAGTACGATCCCGCCCAGGCCAAGAAACTGCTGGCGGAAGCGGGCTACCCCAACGGCTTCGACATCGACCTGGTGGCGTATCGCGAGCGCAACCAGACCGAAGCCATCATCAACTACCTGCAGGCGGTGGGCATCCGCGCCAAGCTCAACTTCCTGCAGTACGCCGCCATGCGCGACATGATCCGCGCCAACAAGGCCTCGCTCACGCACCAGACCTGGGCGTCCAATCTGGTCAACGACGTGTCCGCGTCCACGCCTGTGTACTTCGCCTTCGGCAACGACGACATCACCCGTGACCCGCAGGTGCGCGACCTGCTCAACAAGGGCGACCACACCATCGAGAGCGGCGCGCGCAAGGCCGCCTACAAGCAGGCGCTGGACCTGATTGCACAGAAGGCCTATGCGGTGCCGCTGTGGACCCTGCCCGCCTACTACGTGACCACCAAGGACCTGAACTTCAAGCCCTATTCGGATGAACTGGTGCGCTTCTGGGACATGAGCTGGAAGTAAGGCGCGGCCCCGCGCCGGCCTGGCATCGCGCCGGGCCGGCGTGAGTCCAACGAAGAGGAAGCCCTATGCTGTATTTCACGATCAGGCGCCTGGGCCTGGCGGTGCTGGTGGCGCTGACGGTCTCGATCCTGGCGTTCCTGCTGCTGCACCTGTCTGGCGACCCGGCGCTGGCGCTGGCCGGCGAAGGCGCGCGCCAGGCCGACATCGACATGATCCGCAAGACCTACGGCCTGGACCGGCCGCTGGCCGTGCAGTACGCGGACTGGCTCTGGCACATCCTGCAGGGCGATTTCGGCACCTCGGTGTATTTCAAGACCGAGGCGGGACCGCTGATCCTCTCCAAGCTCAAGACCACCCTGCTGCTGGGCCTGGGCGCGCTGGCCTTCGCGCTTCTGATCTCGATTCCGCTGGGCGTGCTGGCCGCGCTGTACAAGGGCAGCCTGATCGACCGCATATGCCTGGCCATCGCCGTGCTGGGGCAGGCGCTGCCCAACTTCTTCTTCGCGCTGATCCTGATCATGCTGTTCTCGATATCGCTGCGCATCCTGCCGGTGTCGGGCAGCGGCAGCTGGCAGCATTTCGTGATGCCGGCGATCGCGCTGGGCTATTACGTGGCCCCCGCCTTCATGCGCCTGATCCGCGCCGGCATGATCGAAGTCCTGGCCGCCGACTACATCCGCACCGCGCGCGCCAAGGGCCTGCCGGCACGCAAGATCGTCTTCAAGCACGCGCTGCGCAACGCCATCGTGCCGGTGGTGGCGCTGGCCGCGGTGCAGCTGGGCTACCTGCTGGGCGGCTCGGTCGTCATCGAAACCATCTTCGCGCTGGACGGCCTGGGCTACCTGGCCTACCAGAGCATCACCTACAAGGACTATCCCGTGATGCAGCTGATCGTGCTGCTGCTGTCGGTGCTCTACGTGCTGCTGACCCTGGCCGCCGACATCGCCAACGCGTGGCTGGACCCGCGCATCCGGGTGTCCTGACATGACCACGCCTATCCTGACCCCGTCCGCTTCCGGCGCCCCGGCGCCACTGGAACTGTCCGCGTCCGCCCTGCGCTGGCGGCGGCTGCGCCGCAACAAGGCGTTGCTGGCCGGCGGCGGCATCCTGCTCCTCATCGTGCTGATCGCGCTGTTCGCGCCCTGGATCTCGCCGCACGACCCTTACTACCAGGACCTGGCCTACCGCACGGCGCCGCCGGTCTGGTACGCCAAGGGCACCTGGCTGCACCCGCTGGGCACCGACCAGCTGGGCCGCGACTACATGTCGCGCCTGTTCTACGGCGCGCGCATCTCGCTTCTGATCGGCATCAGCGTGGCGCTGATCTCGGGGCTGATCGGCACGGCCATGGGCATGGCGGCCGGCTACTTCGGCGGCAAGGTCGACATGGCGGTGTCGTTTCTCATCACCACCCGCTTGTCCATGCCCGTGATCCTGGTGGCGCTGGCCACCGTCGCCATCGTCGGCGGCTCGCTGTGGGTCGTGATCCTGGTGCTGGGGCTGCTCAAGTGGGATCGCTATGCGGTGGTGATGCGCAGCGCCACCCAGCAGGTGCGCTCGCTGGAATACGTGGCCGCGGCGCAGGCCGCGGGCGCGTCCACCTGGCGCATCGTCTGGAGCGAAGTGCTGCCCAATGTGGTGCCGCAACTGATCGTGATCGCCAC
This sequence comes from Achromobacter aegrifaciens, assembly GCF_902859735.1. Classification (GTDB taxonomy): domain Bacteria; phylum Pseudomonadota; class Gammaproteobacteria; order Burkholderiales; family Burkholderiaceae_B; genus Achromobacter; species Achromobacter aegrifaciens. The sequence goes on from NZ_CADIJY010000004.1 coordinate 12,550, forward strand.
GCTGGAAGCCGCCAGCGCGATCCTGCTGGAAGCTTCCCTGTCCTTCCTGGGCCTGGGCGTGCAGCCGCCGCTGCCGTCGTGGGGCCTGATGATCTCGGAGGCCAAGGCCTACATGTTCTTCTCGTTCTGGCTGATCGCCATACCGGGGTCGGCGCTGGCGCTGCTGATCTTCGCGATCAACCTGGCCGGCGACGGGCTGCATCAACTCCTGACGCCTGAAGAGAGGGCCTGAGCATGAGCGACACCGACATCGTGCTGGACGTGCAGGGTCTCACCGTCGACATCGCCACGCCGCGCGGCCCGCTGCACGCGGTGCGCGACGTGTCCTTCCAGGTCCGGCGCGGCGAAACGCTGTGCCTGGTGGGGGAATCAGGCTGCGGCAAGTCCATGACCTCCCTGGCCATCATGGGTCTCTTGCCCAAGGCCGCCCGGCGCAGCACGCGGCGGCTGGCGGTGCTGGGCGAAGACCTGTCCGCCGCGCGCGGCGGGCGCATCAACGCGCTGCGCGGCAGCAAGATGGCCATGATCTTCCAGGAGCCGATGACGGCGCTGAACCCCGCCTACGCCATCGGCGAACAGCTGACCGAGCACTACATCCACCATTGCAAGGCCGGCGCGCGGCAGGCCCGCGACCGCGCGGTGGAGCTGCTGGAGAAAGTCGGCATCGCGTCGGCCGGGCAGCGGCTATCCCAATATCCGCACCAGCTTTCCGGCGGCCTGCGTCAGCGCGTGATGATCGCCATGGCGCTGATGTGCGGCCCGGAGCTGCTGATCGCCGACGAGCCCAGCACCGCGCTGGACGTGACCATCCAGGCGCAGATCCTGCGTCTGCTCGCCGACCTGCAGGCCGAGCTGGGCATCGCCATGGTGCTGATCACCCACGACCTGGGCGTGGTCGCGCGCATCGCGCGCCAGGTCGCGGTGATGTACGCGGGCCAGATCGTGGAAGAAGGACCCGTGGCGGAACTGTTCGCTTCGCCGCGCCATCCCTACACTCAGGGGCTCCTGGGCTGTATCCCCGTGCCCGGGCGCACGCCGCCCGGCGAGGCGCTGGGCACCATCCCGGGCGTCGTGCCCGCGCTGGTGGGCGAACTGCAGGGCTGCGCCTTCCGCGACCGCTGCCCGCACGCCCAGCCGCAATGCCGCCATGAGGTACCCGTACACGGCGCCGCATCCGGCCAGCAATGGCGCTGCATCCTCGAATCCGAAGGAGTCCCGGCATGAGCCCATTGCTGCAAGCCGAGGCCGTCAGCAGGCAGTTCTCGATCCGATCCGGCATGTTCCGGCCGCGCAGCACGCTGCACGCCGTCAACGGCGTGGACCTGGCCGTGGAGCGCGGCGCGGTGCTGGGCATCGTGGGCGAATCGGGCTGCGGCAAATCCACGCTTGCCCGCATGCTGCTGGGACTGACGCCGCCCACCGAGGGGGCGATCCGGCTCGACGGCCAGGACATCCGCAACCTGGGCCGGCGTGCGCTCGCCCGCCGCGTCCAGCCCATCTTCCAGGATCCATATTCGTCGCTGAATCCGCGGCGCTCCATCGCCTCCATCGTCTCGCTGCCGCTGGAAGTGCACGGCATTCCCAATCCGAAGCAGCACAAGGCCATCGAGATGCTGGAGCGCGTGGGCCTGCCGCCCCGGCTGGCCCACAACACGCCGGGCCAGCTGTCCGGCGGCCAGCGCCAGCGCGTGGCGATTGCGCGAGCGCTGGTGATGCATCCCGAGATCGTCATCTGCGATGAGCCGACCTCGGCGCTGGACGTGTCGGTGCAGGCGCAGATCATGAACCTGCTGATGGACCTGCGGCGCGAATTCAACCTGACCTATGTCTTTATCAGTCACAACCTGGCGGTGGTGGAGCACATCGCCACCCACGTGGCGGTGATGTACCTGGGCCGGGTGGTGGAATCCGCGGCCACGGCGCAACTGTTCCATGATCCGCGCCATCCCTACACACAGGCGCTGCTGGCCTCGGTGCTGACGCCCGAACCCGGACTGGGCATACCCGACATGGGCCTGGGCCTGTCATTCCCGGATCCGCTGCGTCCGCCCTCGGGTTGCCCCTTCCACCCGCGCTGTCAGCAGGCCATGGCGCAATGCAAGACCGAACGCCCGGCATTGGTCCGGCGCGAGCAATCCGTGGTGGCCTGCCACCTCTATCCCCCTACCTCCAACGGAGTCCAGCCATCATGACCCGCGCACAAGCCATCGCCCAGGCGGAACAGTGTTTTGATTCCGGCGCCTTCCGCGCGCTCTTGGCTCGCCGCCTGGCCCAGCCCACCGAAAGCCAGAACCCGGCGCGCGCGCCCGAACTCGCGGCCTACCTGGAAGTCGAGATCCGGCCCGCCTTCGAAGCGCTGGGCTTCACCTGCCGCACGCTGACGCACCCGAAGGCGCTCGCGCCGTTCCTGTATGCCGAGCGCATCGAGGATCCGGCCCTGCCCACCGTGCTGGGCTACGGCCATGGCGACGTCATCCGCGGCCTGGAAAAGGAATGGAAAGAAGGCCTGTCGCCCTGGGCGCTGACCGAATCCGAGGGCCGCTGGTATGGCCGCGGCATCGCCGACAACAAAGGCCAGCACAGCATCAACATGGAAGCGCTGCGGCTGGTGCTGGAGACGCGCGGCAAGCTGGGCTTCAACGCCAAGTACCTGATCGAGATGGGCGAGGAAACCGGCTCCATGGGCCTGCGCGACCTGTGCGAGGAACACCGGGCGCTGCTGGCGGCGGACCTGCTCATCGCCTCCGACGGCCCGCGCCTGAGCGCGGAACGCCCCACCATCTTCCTGGGCGCGCGCGGCAGCCTGAACTTCGACCTCAGCATTGACGCCCGCGCGGGCGGCCACCACTCGGGCAACTGGGGCGGCCTGATCTCAAATCCCGGCATCCAGCTGGCCCACGCCATCTCAACATTGGTTTCGCCCACCGGCCAGATCCGCATCCCCGAATGGGTGCCGCGCGAACTGCCCGCCGCGGTGCGGCGCGCCCTTGCCGATTGCCAGGTGGACGGTGGCGCCGATGGTCCCGAGATCGAACCCTGGTGGGGCGAGCCGGGGCTGTCGCCGGCAGAGCGCGTGTTCGGCTGGTGCTCGTTCGAGGTGCTGGCCTACAAGACCGGCAATCCCGACACGCCCGTCAACGCCATTCCGCCGCGCGCCTGGGCCCGCTGCCAGCTGCGCTTCGTGGTGGGCGTAGATCCGGACGACCTGGTCCCCGCCCTGCGCCGCCATCTGGACCGCCAGGGCTTCCCCATGGTCCAGATCACGCTGACGCGCGAGAACATGTTCCGCGCCACCCGCATCGACCCTGACGACGCCTGGGTGCGCTGGGCGGTGGATTCGCTGGAACGCACCTCCGGCGCCAAGACCGCCGTGCTGCCCAACCTGGGCGGCTCTCTGCCCAACGACATCTTCACCGACGTGCTGGGCCTGCGCACGATCTGGGTGCCGCACTCCTATCCAGGCTGTTCCCAGCACGCGCCGAACGAACACTTGCCGCCGGCCTTGCTGCGGCAGGCATTGAGCCTGATGACAGGACTGTATTGGGATCTGGGCGCGGGCGGCACGCCGGCATTGGAGCGCTGAGACGCGAGGCCCCAGCATGTTCGCATGCAAAGGACCATGCGCCGCCCCTAAGGCTTGCCGGACGGCCCCAGCCGCTCCCGCAGGAAATCGATGAAGCGCCGGACCTTGGCGCTGACGTGGCGGGTGTCGGGATACACGGCGTAGACCTCCAGGCGCGGCAGCGCATACGAAGGCAGCAGGCGTTGCAATGTGCCGCGCGCCAAAGGCTCTTCCAGCAGCCACTCCGGCAGCGCGGCCACGCCGCATCCGACCTCGGCAAAAGCCAGCAGCGCCGAAGCCGTATCGGCCTGCGCCACCGGCGCCACGCGCAGCTCGTGCTCGCGCCCCTTGCTGTCCGTCAGCCGCCAACGGTCGCTGCGGCCGGGCCGGTTGGCCAGCCAGGGCAGCGCCGCCAGCGCCTGCGGCGTGCGCGGCGCGCCGTGCTGCGCCAACAGGTCCGGACTGCCCACGATCCATAGCCTGAACTGGCCGATGCGCGTGGCCCGGTAGCTGGAATCCTCCAGCGCCCCCACCCGTATGGCCAGGTCCAGCCGTTCGGCGATCAGGTCCGCATGCGCGGACCCGGCGCGGTAGCCCACCCGCAAGGCGGGATGCGCGCGCGCGAATGCCGCCAGCGCCGGCGCCACCACCCGGTTGCCGTAGTCCACCGACGCCGTCACGCGCAGGCTGCCCGACAGCGCCGTCTGGCCGGAACGCGCCTCGTCCACCGCGGCCTCGGCTTCGCGCAGCAGCCGCGCGCAGTGGCCGTAAAAGCCTTCCCCCGCCTCGGTCAGCGCCAGCCGCCGAGTGCTGCGCGTGAGCAGCGCCACGCCCAGCTCCTGTTCCAACTGCTTGATGTTGAAGCTGACCACCGCCTTGGTCGTGCCCAGCGCATCGGCCGCCGCGGTAAAAGAGCCGGCCTCGGCCACCGCCGCATACATCGCCAGACGATTCAGATTGATCATGGAAGGCCTGGATTAATTGTCAAAAAAACACGAACAGTATATCCATCGATAGGTCGTTTTTCGGGAACAACCTGGCTCCTAGAATGGCGCTCCCTTTCCAGGAATCCCACCCATGTCCGACCTTTCATCCCATTGCCTGCGCCTGGCTGTCGACGTCCATTCCCGTATCGAAGGCTGGATAGGCTCGCCCGATGCCCCGGATACACAGCTGACCGCCCTGCTCAAGGATTTTGCGCCCGGCTTCAGCATGATCGCCGCCGACGGTCAGCGTCTGCCCGCGGAGGCTTTGCCGGCCTTGTTCGGCAGATTGCGCGGCGCCCGCCCCGGCTTGAAGATCGACATCGACGAGCTGGCCGTGCTGCACGCCGGCGCGGATTCGGTCTTGCTGAGCTACCGTGAACGCCACGCCTGGACCGCGGGCGCGACCCAGCGCCGGGCGACAGCGCTGTTTGTCGTCCAGCCCGGCGGCCAGCCGCAATGGATGTATCTGCAAGAAACCTGGGCTTGAGCGCCGGACCGCGCGAATGCAATTCAGGCCCGGATTCGGATCCGGATTCCGGCCAAAAAAAAGCCTCCGGCTAGGAGGCTTGTCGGAGCGGTTTTCGTATCCCGTCCAGCAACAGGCTGGTGACGACTTCCGCCAGGGCTTGCTGCCTGGCCGCATCCGGCTCCTGCCGCGTGAACCGTTCGATGATGCCCATCATGGATTGGGCGTACCAGTCGGCCGGAATGTCCTCGCGGAGCAGTCCCACCTTTTGCTCGGCCCTCACGTTGTCGGCGATCATCGCGGCCAGCTCGTTCTTGAGCGCCTCGGCCTCGGCGGCCTGGAAGAAGCCGATGCGCGTCAGGTTCGGATCCTCTTGCAGAATGGCGAGCAGGCCGCTCACGCCCAGGCGGACGCGACTGTCCAATCCGGCGTCTTGCAGGCCGTCCGGCATGCGCGCCTGGCCGATGGCCTGGCGCAAGCGCTGCGCGAACAGGCCCACCAGTTCATCGTAGGCTGCCTGTTTGCCGGCGAAGTATTGATAGAAGACAGGTTGGGTCACGCCGGCGCGGGCGACGATGTCGCTGATCCGGGTATGCTGGAATCCGCGTTCCGCGAATTCCGCTGCCGCGACCTCCAGAAGTTGAGCCCGTGTGCGTTCACCCTTGGTGAGACGCTTGTCTTGCGGTAAAGAAGAAGGTCGTGCCGTAATCATCGCGAGAAAATACTACCCTTCCGCGCTTTTAGCCACTGGTTTTACCCACGGTTCCCACAACGGATACAACCATTGCAATGTCCTTCCCAAAGTGCTTGCCGACCATTGCCCCCCTGGCTCTCGCCAGCCTGCTATCGGGCTGCGTGCCCTACCCCGTGTACAAGACCATGCAGCCTGACGCCCGCGCCACTGTGCTGGACGAGAATTCCCAGCCCCTGGCCGATGCGCGGGTGGTGTTGATCAGCAGCACGTTTCCCTATGGGCGGGAACAATTCCGCAATGAAACCCGCAGCGCGTCCGACGGCAGCGCCGCGTTCGGGGCCCTGAAGGAATGGCGCGCCGAATCGATGATGATCCACGGGGCGCAGGTGTACTTCTGGAACTGGTGCGTGGAGAAAACGGGCTACGAAACCTACATGACGCTGGACCGCGACGCCGCGTATTTCAACGATAAGCCGCAAATCACGTTGCGCCCCGGCGAGTCGCGTTCCTGCAACAACTGGCCCGACCGCCGGGACCCGTCCGCCTCCCGCTGAAATCAGTTGAAATCTCCGTAGCGCTTGAGACACTTTATGGGAGCGGCCAGGCGGTAAAGTGGCAATATCGGTCCGGGTCCCGCGTCACGCTGGGCCCCGGGGCGGATCAGGAGCAAGATCATGAAGCGGTTTTCTGGCCGTATGGCCATCGTCGCGGCGCTGGCGTTGGCCGTGGCAAGCGCGCCTGCCATGGCTGGCGGGCGTGGCGGCGGTTATTGGGGCGGCGGCCACGGCGGCGGATACCACGGTGGCGGATACCACGGCGGGTACCACAATTACCATGGCGGCAGCAGCAGTTCCGACGGTTGGTGGATAGGCGGCGCCTTCGCGCTGGCCACCATAGGCCTGCTGTTGGCGGCTGATTCCGGGCCCTCCTACACCCAGGCGGGCGTCTATTCGTCGGGCGTGGGCTACACCAGCCCGCCGGTCTACGCGGCCCCCGTCTACAACGCGCCAGTGTACGAGGCACAGCCCGTGTACAGCGCGCCCCAGCCTCAGTACGAGCCGGTGCAATACGAGTCCACCGCGCCCGTCAACAGCGCCCAGGCCAGCGCCACCATGGACTGCAAGCGTTGGGCCATGAACCAGAGCGGATACGACCCGGCCACCATCACGCAATGGACCACCCAGGTCATGGTGGACTCCTACAACCGGGCTCTGGATTCCTGCATGACCAGCCGCGGCTACCGCGCGCACTGAAGCGCCATTCCGGGTATTCCCGCTTGCCCTGCCGCGCCGGCCTGCACACACTGCATGCCGGCGCGCCTCTTTGCAGGGCCGTTGCCGCGTCCCGACGGACAGGCCGTCGGGCATAGACAAGGGGAAAGCATGTTGAATTTCAAGCGGATCGCCGGGCTGTGCGCAATCAGCGCAACCTGCGCGTTCTCTGCCGCCGCGCAAGCGCAAGCCGACGCCAAGGCCATGACCATCGTCGTGCCCTATGGTGCGGGCGGCATCGTCGACAACACGGCGCGCGCGTTCGCGCAGAAACTGGCGGCGGAACTGGGCCGGCCCGTTGTGGTCGAGAACCGCGGCGGGGCGGGCGGCATGATTGGCATGAACACGGTGGCGCGGGCTCACGACGAGAACACCCTGGCCTTTACCGCCGTCAGCCCCGTCACGCTATCGCCGCATGTGATGAAGACGCTGTACGACCCCTTGAAGGATCTGGCGCCGGTGGCCTCCGTGATGTATTCGCCGGTGTATCTGGTGGGCGGCCCGAAGTTCACGGGCAAAACCTTCCAGGACATGCTGGCCCAGGCCAAGGCCGATCCCGGCGGCCTGTCGCTGGCGACGGCCGGCGTGGGGTCGCTGGGGCATTTGATGCTGGAGCAGATCAATGGCCAGGCGGACGTGCGCATCACCCACGTGCCGTACAAGGGCATGGCGCAGATGGTGCCCGATGCCCTCGGAGGACAATTTACGCTGATGCTGGTGAATGCCTCCGGTCCGGTCAATGCGCTGATCGACGAAGGCAAGCTCACGCTGCTGGCGGTGGGTTCCCCCGCCCGGCTGCCCGGACGGCCCGGCACGCCCACGCTGGCCGAACTGGGCTATCCCATGGCCAACATGACATCCACTTTCGGGTTTTTCGCTCCCGCCAGCACCAGTCCGGATTTCCGCCAGCGCATGAACGGCCTCATCAACCGCATCGCCGCCATGCCGGACATCAGCAAATCGCTGACGGACGCGCTGAACATCATGTCGCCCGGGACGGTGGAGCAGTTCACGGCCCAGGTGCAGAAGGAATACGCCGATAACGGCCGAATCGTGAAGCAGGCCAACATCCGCAGCGAATGACCGCGTGAGGCAGTAAGCGGCTGGCGGCTCAGCGGCGCCAGCCGCGCCAGCCGCAGAGCAGGCCGACGGCCAGCATGACGCTGGCGGGCAGGATCCAGACAAATCCCGAATCCGTGTAGACCACCTGGTCGACCGGATCGTAGTAACGGCCCAGCTCGTTGAAGTCCCACTTCAGGTATTGCGCGTACCAGGCGTAGAAAAAGAAGCCGGACAGGGCCAGGCAGAGGCCGGCGGCCAGGCGCAGGAGGCCCTTGCTGCGGCCGGTGCGCACTGCGGCCTTCCAGGCCAGGACCGCGCAACCGGCCACTCCCAGCAGCACCAGCAGGTCGCCCACATCAACGCCCATCGGCCGCCTCCAGGCCGGCCAGACAGGCCTGGGCCTCATCCCACTGTTTCTCGCTGAAGACGCGCAGGCCGGCCCGGGCCAGCAGTTCGGCCGTCACGCCCACGCCGGGCTGCTTGCGGCCGGCGAAATGGCCGTCGTACACGTAGCCGCTGCCACAGGAAGGGCTACCCTCCTTCAGCACTGCGATGCCGATGCCGTGCTTGCGCGCGGCTTCCAGCGCTGCTTGCGCGCCATGCACGAAGGGCGCGGTGACATCCTCGCCCGACACCGCCATGACGCGAGCGCGGCCGGCCAGCACGGCGGCGGCGTCCGAGTCCGGCTCGATCTCGGCGGGCGGACGCGGAACCGGCATGCCGCCCGCCATTTCCGGACAGACCGCCACCACCCGGCCTTCGTCCCGCCAGCGCGTCAGCACGGCGTGGTCATGGGAGGCGCCGCGTCCGTCGTAGCGTACGGGGTTGCCCAGCAGACAGGAACTGACCAGAACGTATTGCATGCGTAATCCGAGGCGATGGACCGCAACACGGCGCGCGGCCCTTATTCAAAGCATGCATGATAGAGCACCGGGCTTGGCGCGCGGACGCCTGTGTGGCCAGGGCTCAGCTTGCGGCCGCGCCCATTTCGCGCATCCAGGCGCGCAGCGCGGGATCCCGTACCTGCAGCACGTCGAACAGCCCCAGCGCATTGAGCGCCGGCAAGGCATCCTGGATGTCCGTACGCGCATCGGCCACGGCCTGGGCCGGCGCCTGTGGGTCGAGGCAGACGCGGGCGTTGGCGAGAAACGCCCCCACCGTACCCTTGCGCACCGCCACGCCGTTGAACTCCCCCAGATCCCTGCCGTCGGGCAGGATATCGCTTGCTTTCATGTTGTGCTCCTGTAGCTGCTCAAGACAGGAGTTACGATAGACGGGCCCGCGTGGCAAGTCTGCGCGGTTCTGGCCATTCAATACGGTATTTCTGCCAATGGCACTGCCTGCTCTCACCCCTCCCTTGCTCGATCCTGGACGCGCCCGCGACCGCGGCGGTCCCAGGCTGATCGCCGTACGCAGCCAGGATGGCGCGCTACGCCATACCGCCATGCATCAACATGCGCGGGGGCAGCTATTGGGCGCCTATCAAGGCTTGCTGACGGTCTATGCGGGAGACCATCAATGGGTGGTGGCATCCCGCCAGACGGTGTGGATACCCCCCGACGTGCCGCACGGACTGTACTCGCATGGTCCGTATGCCGGCTATAGCGCGTACTTGAGCCCGGCGGCTTGCGCGGGGCTGCCTGCCGGTCCTTGCGTGCTGCATGCCTCCGATCTGCTGCTGGCCGCCGTGGGCCGCGCCGCGTCCTGGAGGGACGACGCAATCGACCCGGCGCGCAGCTGCCTGATCGAGGTGATCCGGGATGAAATCAGAACCCTGCCGCATGCCGGCCAGCCCCTGCTCCTGCCGCGAGACGCGCGTCTGCAGCGGCTGGCGCTGGCGCTGTCGAACCAGCCCTCGGACACCCGGACACAAGAAGAATGGGCCGCCGCCATCGGCATGTCGCCGCGCACGCTGGCGCGCCGCTACCTGGCGGAAACCGGCCTGACCCTGGGCGCCTGGCGGCAGCGCGCCCGCCTGATGCGGGCGCAGGAAATGCTGGCCGAAGGCGCAGCCGTGACCACAGTGGCCTTGGAGCTGGGCTATGACAACGTCAGCGCCTTCATTGCCATGTTCAAGCGCGAGCTGGGCGCCACGCCGGGCCGCTACGGCGGCCCGGGCGGTTAAGCGCTGTCAGCCCTGAAGCCGGGGCTTCAGGATTCCCCGGCCGTCTTGCTGGCCCGGCGCGCGCGGGGAGCCGCCTTGCTGGCGGTCTTGGCGGCGCTCTTGCGGGCAGGCTTGGCGGGCGCTTCGGATGCCGCCGCAGCCGCTGGCTCGGCCGGCGCCACGGGTGCGGTCTTGGCGGCGGTCTTCTTGGCAGCGGGACGGCTGCGGGTCGCGGCCCGCTTCGCAGCGGGCTTGTCGGCTGCGGGCTCTGCAGCCGCATGCGTGTCCGCCACGGGCTGGACGGCCTTGGCCTCGTCCCTTGCGGCAATCCTGGCCATGCCGCCCTCGAACGGGTCGGACATCTTGGCAGGCGTTTTGCTCGCGGGCTGGCTGCGGCTTTCCGCGGCAGGTTGGGCAAAGGTCCATTCAGCGATGTTCACCGCCGGCAACGGCTGGCGCGCTTGCGGCAGGGGCTTGGGCATGGGCGGCAGACGCGAGGGTTGGACCGGTTTCGATTCCTGCGCTCGAGCCAGGGCGTCGGCCCGCATGGCGTCCAGCTTGGCGGCATCCGCTTGTTCGTCGGCCTGCCTGGCGGCATCGACCTGCGCGGTCGCCGGCGCTATGGCGGCGGATTGCGCGGCTGCCTCAGTCGGGGCCGGCGCCTTGGTTGCGGGTTGGACGGAAGACGCCGCGGACGAAGCTTCGGACGGCGCGGCAGCGCTCTCGCCAGCGGTTTCCTGCTCGGCAGTCTGGTTGGCTCCCCTGCCCTCGCCGCCCGACTTGCGCCCGCCACGCGATTTGCGGCCGGAGCGGGAACGGGATTCTTCCTGAGCCGCGCCGGCGGACGCGTCGCCGGTCTCGGCCGCTGCCGGTTGACGGGCCGAGGCTGAACGGGATCCGCCATCGGCTGCGGCGCGATTCGCGGCTGCAGCCCCGTCCGCGCTGTCGCGGTATACGTAGGTGCCGGCGTTTTCCTCGCGCCCGACTTCCAGCAGGCCGCGCGACTGCGCCTCGTCCAGCAGGTTGCCGAAGGCGCGGAAGCCGTAGTAGGACTCGTTGAAATCCGGCCGGCGGCGCTTGAGCGCATCCTTCAGGGCGGACGCCCAGATCTTGCCGCTGTCGCCGCGTTCGGCCATGAGGGCTTCGAAGGTCTCGGCGACCATTTCCACGGCCTGGGTCTTGCGGGCCTCAAGCTCTTCCTTGCGGCGGCGTTCCTCGTCGGGCGTGCGGCGCTGCTGGCCCGCGGCGGCGCCGCCACGGTTGTCGCGGCGCGCGTCGGCTGCGCGCTGGCCTTCGCGGGCCAGGTCGTCATAGAAGATGAATTCATCGCAGTTGGCGATGAGCAGGTCCGAGGTGGACTGCTTCACGCCCACGCCGATCACTTTCTTGTTGTTCTCGCGCAGCTTGGACACCAGGGGCGAAAAATCGGAATCGCCGCTGATGATCACGAAGGTATTGACGTGGGACTTGGTGTAGCAAAAGTCCAGCGCGTCCACGACCAGCCGGATGTCGGCGGAATTCTTGCCGGACTGGCGCACGTGCGGGATCTCGATCAGTTCGAAATTGGCCTCGTGCATGGGGGCCTTGAATTCCTTGTACCGCTCCCAGTCGCAATAGGCCTTCTTGACCACGATGCTACCCTTGAGCAGCAGCCGTTCCAGCACCGGCCGGATGTCGAACTTCTGGTACTTGGTGTCGCGTACGCCCAGCGCCACGTTCTCGAAATCACAGAAAAGCGCCATGCTGACGTTTTCGTTGGGGGTATTCATGTTTTTGCTCCAATGCTGCCGCGGCGCCGGGCGAGACGCCGCCAGATGACGCTCATGATATACATATCTGCCGCCGGCACGCGGCGCCCGCCCCCAGCAGCCATGCCTGAAGCCCCTTTGTTCCCGCCTCTTGCCACCGACCGCCTGATCCTGCAGCCCTTGGAAATCGGCGACGCCGAAGCGATCCAGCGCCTGTTCCCGCAGTGGGAAGTGGTGCGCTACCTGGTCGACCAGGTGCCATGGCCCTACCCGCCCGACGGGGCGCGCAGCTATCTGGAACAAGTGGCGATCCCTGCGATGCGGCGCGGCAAGGAGTGGCACTGGTCCATCCGCACCCGTCAGGCGCCCGCCAGCCTGATAGGCATCGTCAGCCTGATGGACGACGATTCCTGGAACAACCGCGGTTTCTGGCTGGACCCCGCCCATCACGGCCGGGGCTACATGACCGAGGCCAGCGAAGCCGCCACCGCATACTGGTTCGAGGTCCTGGGCAAGCCTTTGCTGCGGGCGCCCAAGGCCGCCACCAACACCGCCTCGCGCCGGATTTCGGAGCGAGGCGGCATGCGCCTGGTCGCCACCGAGGAGCGCGGCTACGTCAGCGGACGGCTGCCCACGGAAATCTGGGAGATCACGCGCGAGGAATGGTTCGCCCGCCAGGATCGCCAGGGCCGATAGGGCCGACGCGGGATCGACGAGGAGCCGATGCGGGGCTCGCGGCTTGCCGGCATATGCACCGGCCGATCCTGCGTCTTATCCGACCCTTTTATTTCCGGACCGACCTGCGCCCCGCCGACCGCTTCAAGCCGCCGCTTACCGCCCTTTTCGCCCCGTTTTCCGGTCGATTGACTCAGACCTGCCCTGGCTAGAATTCCCCGAAATCCGGCATTCCGCGTACGGGGATGCCTATGTTTATCGGGCAAGATCCATGAATCCGTCTACCGTCATCGGCGCCGCCGTCGGCCTGCTTACCCTGGTTATCGTCGTGGCCCTGGCCGCCACCGACCCCGGCATGTACATCAACCTGCCGGGACTGGCCATCGTGCTGGGTGGCACCGCGGCCGCCGTGTTCATCGCCTACCCGCTGTCGGAAGTGCTGCGCGTCTTCAAGCTGGTGCGCACCGTCTTTCGCAACGACCAGCACGACCAGCAGCGGGACATCGAGGAACTGGTGTCCATGGCCCAGCTGTGGATGAACACCGACGTCCGCAAGGTCGAGCAGGAACTCAAGAAGGTCAGCAACCCCTTCCTGCGCACCGGCGTGCAGCTGATCATCGACAACACGCCCGAAGACCAGATCATCGAACTGCTGCAATGGCGCGTGGCGCGGCTGCGCGCCCGCGAACAGGCCGAGGCCCAGATGTTCCGCGTCATGGCCACCTTTGCCCCGGCCTTCGGCATGCTGGGCACGCTGGTGGGCCTGATCAACCTGATGTCGGTGCTGGGCGACGGCAGCATGCAGATGATCGGCCAGCAGCTGGCAATCGGCCTGATGACCACCTTCTACGGCATCCTGCTGGCCAATCTGGTCTGCAAGCCCATCGCGCTCAAGCTGGAACGCCGTACCGCAAGGCGCGTCGAATCCATGAACATGGTGCTGCAGGGCATCGCCATGATGTGCGAGAAGCGCGGCCCCGCGGTGGTGCGCGAAACGCTGAATTCCTTCGTCATGCACGTTGAAGACGAAATCTACGACGGCGGCGCGGACGCCAAGCCCCAGGCCGCGCAAGCCAAGGCGGAAGGTCAGACCAAACCCGCGGCCAAACCTGGCGCGGCCCAGCCCGTCTCCATCGCCCGTCCTGCCACCGCGCGCCAATGAGCCTGATTTCTCCCACCCTGGCGCAGCGGATCGAGCAGGCCCGCCAGGCCCAGCTACGCGCCGAGAAAGCGGCGGCCAATAGCGGCTGGCGTCCCAGCAAGGGCGACCGCAAGGACCGCTATGCCCGCTGGCACGTCGAGGAAACCGTCGAACAGGACTCCGAGAACTGGCTGCTCAGCTACCTGGACCTGATCACCCTGCTGCTGGCCATGCTGGTCGTGCTGCTGGCGCTCACGCGGCTGCACGGCGGCGCCTTCGGCCAATCGGAACAACCCGTGGAGCTGGTCGGCACACTGGCCGCCAGCGGCCTGCCCGACTACGACGGCGAATACTCCGAATTCGACGCGGTCCAGATTCCGGCAAGCTGGGCGCAGGCCGAAGCCCCGGCCGTTGCCGTGGCCGCAGCCCAGCCTGCCCAGGAAGGCGAGGTCGTCGCCGACGCCGCCCCGCCGCTGCGCGCGCCCTCCAAGGAATCGCTGGGCCTCGCCGACCTGGGCAAATCGGTGGACGTGATCATCAACGAGCAGTCGGTGAGCTTTCGCATCAGCAATGAACTGCTGTTCCCGTCCGGCCAGGCCACCCTCAGCCCCACCGGCCTGGACGTGATCAAGCGCCTGGCCGCCATCCTCAACAAGAACGAATACCAGGTCTCGGTCGAGGGCCACAGCGACCCCGTGCCCATCCAGACCCGGCAATTCGCGTCCAACTGGGAACTGTCCAGCAGCCGCGCCACCAGCGTGCTGCGCGAGCTGGTCCGCGACGGCGTATCGGCCCAGCGCCTGCGCGCCGTCGGCTACGCCGAGACCCGCCCCATCGAGTCCAATGACACCCCGGCAGGCCGCGCGGCCAACCGGCGCGTGGAACTGATCATGGACATCGCGCCCTCGCAGAAGACGGCGCAGGGCGCGACGCCTGGGGCCGCCGCGGCCGCCCCCGCCCCCGCCGCGAAATCCTGATCCGGGCCCAGGTCGCGCGCAGCCGCGCGGCCTGGCTCTCCGCCCGCCTCAGAGCGGCACAGGCCGGTTCCTAAGCACGTTCTTCATCACCAGCGTCGACCGCAATCGCAGCACGCTCGGCAGCGCCGACAGCACGCGGTCATAGAGCGCCTGGAACGCGGGCAGGTCCTGGGTGACGACGTGCAGCATGTAGTCCGGGTCGCCGAACAGCCGCTGGGCCTGCACCACCTCGGGAATATCGGCCAGGGCTGCCTCGAACGCCGACACCCGGTCGCTGCTGCCTTCGCGCATGGTGACGAAGACGATGGCCGAAAAATTCAGCCCGACCGCGGCCAGATTGATGTTTGCGCCGTAGCCGCTGATGACGCCCGCCTCTTCCAGCGCCCGCAGCCGCCGGTGGCACGGAGACAGGCTCAGGCCAACCCGTTCCGCCAGGTCCGTGATGGAAATGCGGCCGTCTTCCTGCAGCTGCGCAAGAATTTTTCTATCTAAGTCATCCATGGGGAAGATTCTACCCATAACTATGTATTTTCAGGTAGATAGCAGGAGCACCTCCCCTTGCTTCGCCGATAACATTCCCCGCCTGAGATTCATTTGGGGTATGCAGTTGGAAACCGGCAATCTGGTGGCGTTTTGGCTTGTTTCGCTTTCTTTGGTTGTCGTCCCGGGCGCGGATTGGGCGTATGCCATATCCGCCGGCTTACGGGACAAGGCCGTCCTTCCCGCCGTCGCGGGCATGTTGACCGGCTATCTGATGATCACCATGGTGGTCGCGGCGGGCATAGGGGCGCTGGTTGCGAGCGAACCCGCCATCCTCACCGTGCTGACGCTGGTCGGCGCGGCGTATCTGCTCTGGCTGGGGGCCAACGTGCTGGCGCATCCGTCGGAGCCCATAGCGGGTGACGCGCGGGCCGCGGGGCATTGGCTGGGCTGGGCCGCAAGAGGTTTCGCCGTCAGCGGCGTGAACCCCAAGGCCATCCTGCTGTTCCTGGCCTTGCTGCCGCAATTCACCAGCCGCGACGGCGCCTGGCCGATTTCCACGCAGATCACGGCGTTGGGAATCCTGCAGATCCTCAATTGCGCCGTCATCTACACCCTGGTGGGCCTGGGGTCGAAGGCGGTGCTGCAATCGCGCCCGGTGGCCGCGCGCAGGGTCAGCCAGTTCTCGGGCCTGGCCATGATCGTCATTGCGCTGATCCTGTTCGGCGAACAGGTCGCCGTGTTGATGGCCTGACCCAGGCGAGGCGGGCCTCAATCTCCAGGATGCCCGCCGCCCCCGCTCTCCAGGTAACTGTCCACCGCGCTGCCCACCGTGGGATGGAAGCGGTCGTCGCCAAAAACCTCGGTCAGTTCGAAGCGCTTGAGCTTGTCGCGCACGGGGTCCTTCATTTCCGCGAAATGCAGCGCCGCGCCTTGCTGGGCCAGGCTGCGGCTGAGTTCGCGCAGCATGTCCGCCGACGTGACGTCCACACTGGTGACCGGCTCGGCAGCCACCACCACCCGGCGCACCGGCGTGGGCGAGGCCTCCACGGCTTCCATCAGGCGTTGCTGGAAGAGTTCGGCATTGGCGAAGAACAGCGGCGCGTCCCAGCGGAACAGCACCAGGCCGTCGATCAGTGCAGCATTCGGATAGCGTTTCAGGTCGTGGTAGCCGCGCAGGTTGGGCACGCGGCCCAGCACGGCGAAGTGCGGACGCCAGCCGTCCCACAGGAATTCGATCACGGCGATCAGCACGGCCAGGCAGATGCCGGGAATGGCGCCGAACACGGCCACGCCGGCAAAGCACGCCATCGACAGCCAGAACTCCCATTGCTGGATACGGTAGATGCGGCGCAGGTCCTTGAATTCAAAGAGGCCGATGGCCGCCGCGATCACCACCGCGGCCAGCGCGCTGTTCGGCAGATAGCGCAGCAGGTTGGGCGCTGCGACCAGCAGCCCCGCGACGGCAAGCGCGCCCACCACGCCCGTGAGCTGCGTGCGCGAACCCGCCGCCTCGGCCACCGGCGTGCGCGAAGCGCTGCTGCTGATCGGAAAGCCCTGGAAGAAGCCGGCCGCCAGGTTGGCCACGCCCAGGCCCACCATTTCCTGGTTCGGATCGACCCGCGTGTTGGTACGCGCGGCGTAGGTGCGCGACAGCACGCTGGTGTCGGCGAAGGCGATCAGCGCCACCGCGCAGCCGCCCAGCGCGATCTTGACCAGGTCCGCGTTGCTGAGCCAGGGCAAGACGAACTTGGGCAGCCCCTGCGGGATTTCGCCCAGCACTTTCACGCCCTGCGAGTCCAGGTGGAACAGGCTGACGGCCAGTGTCGCCAGAATCACCGCGATCAGGATGCCCGGCACGCGCTCGTAGCGTTTGAGCAGCAGGATCACCGCCAAAGTCGCCGCCCCTACCCCGAAGCTGTACCAGTTGGTCTGCCCCTGGTAAACGGCCTGGCCCAGCTGCACCAGTTCGCGCAGCGGGCCGGCGTCTTCGATGGAGATGGCAAACAGCTTGGGCAACTGGCTGACCAGCACCGTCAGCGCAATGCCGTTCATGTAGCCATAGCGGATCGGCTTGGACAGCAGTTCGGTGATGAAACCCAGCCGCAGCAATCCCATCACGATGCAGAACAGCCCGGCGACCAGCGCCATCAGGCTGGCCGCGGCCACCGCGCGCATCGGATCGCCTTCGGAAACGCTGAGCACCACCGCCAGGATGGGCGCTGCCAAAGCGGAGTCCGGTCCCAGCACCAGGATCCGGCTGGGGCCGAACAGCGCATAGGCCAATAGTGGAATGATGGTGGCATAAAGGCCATAAACGCCCGGGACGCCGGACGCTTCGGCATAGGCAATGCCGACCGGCACCAGCATGGTCGTCAGCACCAGGCCGGCGGCCACGTCCTTGGGCAGCCAGGCGGCCTGATACGACCTGAGCATCGCCAATCCGGGCAGCCAGCGCAGCCAGCCGGCGGCGGTCACATCCTTGGAGGCGGAAGTATGGGATGCCATGGGACCTTCGCAGTGTGGACGGGCGTGCCGGCAGAGCATGTCAGGCTGCAAATCCGGTAGCGCCGATTCCGTAGTCTGACGCATTATTCATGCTTGCGGGTAGCCATGACGGCGCATGGCGCGACGCCTATCCTTATACAGACACGGGCAAGAATCCACATGACGCAGATGCGCAATCCCGAAGACATCCCAGGCGCGTTCCAGGCCGCTTGGAACGACCACGACATGCAGGCGCTGGGCGCGCTGTTCCATGAGGACGCGACGTTCGTGAACCGGTTCGGCCACTATGTGCGCGGCGTCGAGGAAATCGTCAAGATGCATGCTCCCATCCACGCCAGCATCTACAGCGATTCCACGCTGGCGAACGAACTCGTTGACGTGACGCCAGTCGGCGCCGACGCAGCGATCGTGCACTTCTGGAGTCGTCTGGCGGCCGGCGCGGCGCATCCAGCGGGCGCCCATGCCGTCGACACCATGATTCTTGCCGTGCTGACGCGGCAGGCCGGCGCCTGGCGTATCCAGGCGCTGGAGAACGTCACGCTGGTGAATCCCCGGACGGGAGTGGCAGTGTTGCGGGACGGTAGCTGAGTCCGCCGCCTACCTCTGCTTACAAAGAACGCCGGGCGACGTATTGCAGGATGGCACCGGCGCAACAAATAGCGGTAATCTGGCGAACCTTATCGGCAGTCCGAACTGGAAGATCCCATGTCCTATCTGCTTTTCATCGTCGAACCGGTGGGCCAGCGCGCCCAGCGCACGCCCGAAGAGGGCCGCGAAGCCTACGCGCAGATGCTGCGCTATGCGGAAGACCTGAGTTCGCGCGGCCTGTTGGCGCGCGCGGAATCCCTGAAGTCCGAATCGGAAGCCGTGCGCCTGCGGATCCGCGACGGCGAACGTTCCCTGGTGGACGGCCCCTATGCCGAGGCCAAGGAAATGATAGGCGGCTTCTTCCTGCTGAACTGCGATACCCGGGAAGAGGCGCTGGCGCTGGCGGCCGAGTGTCCGGCCGCCCAGTGGGCCACGATTGAGGTCCGCGAACTGGGCCCCTGCTTCATGTAGGCACGCGATCCATGCTGGACCTGCGGCTGGCGCGCGCGCCAGCCGCAAGATTCAACAGTTTCCTTTCTTGGCCTGGCCCGGCGGACAGAAACCGCCACGGCCGCCGCCGTCATGAGGATCGACGATGACCGCGCCACTGGGGGTATAGACGGCACAGCCCGTCAGCAAGGAAGCCAGCAAGGCAAGACTGCACAGGATTTTCATATTGGTGTTCAAAGTTGTGGACGCTGCGAGTGTATGGAGGCGCGCTGCAACCAGGGCTGTGCCTTTGTAACGGTGTGCAGGATCAGGCCGGTCCGCCCGCTTTCTTGGTAGTTACCCTAGGTTCATCATTTTTCTGTCGATTCCGCGTCTTGCCGTTCGTCGTGCCAGTACAAGCCCCCCTCGGGCCTTGTAGTCAGAATCGAGGAGTCCCAGGAATGCGATACATGATCATCGTCCGCGCCACGCCGGACAGCGAAGCCGGCGTGATGCCCCAGGAAAGCCTGCTGGCCGCCATGGCGACCTATCACGAGGCGCTGGCCAAGGCCGGCGTGCTGCTGGACGCCAATGGCTTGCACCCCTCTTCCAAGGGCTGGCGGGTGCAGTACGACAAGGACCAGCGCACGGTGGTCGACGGCCCGTTCGCCGAGACCAAGGAGTTGATCGCCGGCTACACCATGATCCAGGTCCGCTCGCGCGAGGAGGCCATGCAATGGGCGCTGCGCTTTCCCCAGCCCTTCCCCGGCCAGTCCTGCGCCGTCGAAGTGCGGCAGGTCTTCGAACTGGACGAATTCGGCCCCAGCGAGGGAGTCGAACGCTACCGGCGGATATCCGGCAATGGCCAATGAGCGGCTGAACCACGCCGCCAAACCGGTGCATCTCTTTTGCAACATGGACAGCATGGTCGGGAAGGATTTCGAAGACGGGCTGGCCAACCTCAGGACCCTGGCGGAAAGGCGCCAGGACACACACTAAAAAGGAAGCGGGAACATCATGCACAACCAGATCTTCGTCAATCTCCCCATCGCTGACATGCAGAAATCGCAGGCTTTCTTCAAGAGCCTGGGCTTCAGCTTCAATCCGCAGTTCACCAACGACCAGGGCGCCTGCATGGTCGTGAGCGACAGCATCTACGTCATGCTGCTGGTGAAGGACTTTTTTCAGACCTTCACCGGCAAGCCGGTAGCCGATGCCACCAAGACCACCGAGGTGCTGATCGCGCTGTCCTGCGACAGCCGCGCCGAAGTGGACGAGCAGGTGAAGCGCGCCCTCGCCGCCGGCGGCACCGCTCCGCGCCAGCCCCAGGACCACGGGTTCATGTACGCGCATGGCTTCGAGGATCTGGACGGCCACGTCTGGGAGCTGGTGTACATGGCCCCTGGCGAAGTGCCCAACGCATGACGCGGGAGGCCGTGCATCGCGCCATCGAGGCGGTCTGGCGGATCGAATCCGCCAGCGTCATCGCCGGCGTCGCGCGCCTGGTGCGCGACGTCGGACTGGCTGAAGAGCTGGCGCAGGATGCCTTGGTCGCCGCCCTGGAACGCTGGCCCGAAACCGGCGTGCCGGACAACCCGGGAGCGTGGCTGATGACTACCGCCAAGAATCGCGCGCGCGACCGCCTGCGGCTGGACGCGCTGCATACGCGCAAGCACGAGCAGATCGGGCACGAGCTGGAGGCCCTGCAGGCCGACGTCGAGCCCGATTTCGTCGACGCGCTGGACGCCGCGCGCCAGGACGACATCGGCGACGACCTGCTGCGGCTGGTGTTCACCGCCTGCCATCCGCTGTTGTCCACCGAGGCGCGCGTGGCGCTCACCCTGCGCCTTTTGGGCGGGCTGACCACCGCCGAGATCGCGCGCGCTTTCCTGGCCTCGGAATCCACCATCGCGCAGCGCATCGTGCGCGCCAAGCGCAGCCTGTCCGCGGCCAACGTGCCGTTTGAAGTCCCCCGGGCCGAGGAGCGCGCGCCGCGCCTGGCGTCGGTACTGGAAGTGATCTACCTGATTTTCAATGAGGGCTATTCCGCGACGTCCGGTGATGACTGGATGCGTCCCGCGCTGTGCGACGAGGCGCTGCGCCTGGGCCGCATCCTGGCCCAGCTGGCGCCGGGCGAAAGCGAGGTCCACGGACTGGCGGCGCTGATGGAATTGCAGGCGTCGCGCCTGCATGCCCGCACCGACGCGCAGGGCCGTCCCGTCCTGCTGATGGAGCAGGACCGCAACCGTTGGGACCCCCTGCTGATCCGCCGCGGATTGGCGGCGCTGGCGCTGTCGGACAGTCTGGGAGCCCCGCGCGGCCCTTACGCCTTGCAGGCCGAACTGGCCGCCTGCCACGCCCGGGCGCGCACGCCCGAGGAAACCGATTGGCCGCGCATCGTGGCGCTGTACGACGCGTTGGCCCAGGCCGCGCCCTCGCCAGTCGTGGAGCTGAACCGCGCCGTCGCCGTCGGCATGGCATTCGGCCCCCAGGCCGGGCTGGACCTGGCCGACCATTTGGCACAGGAACCGGCGCTGGCCAACTACCACTGGCTACCCAGCGTGCGCGCGGACCTGCTGGCCAAGCTGGGGCGCAAGTCTGAGGCCTGCGCCGAGTTCGAACGCGCGGCCGGCATGACGCGCAATGCGCGCGAACGCGAACTGCTGCTGGCGCGGGCGCGCGACATGTCCGGTTCCTGAGCGCGCGGCCCAAGGGGCGCTGCGGCGCTTGCCGGCATGCTTAAATCCAATCATGCGCCCCGCCGACCATGCCCTCTCCGACCTTGCCGCGCCCGTCATGCCGGGCGTGCCGCAGGCGTTCGAGCATCCCGGCGACCGCGCCGAGTTCCGGCAGGCGGCGCACCTGCCCGGCGTGGAGCTGTACCGCGCGCACATCGTCCGCTACGCCTTCGAGCCACATACCCACGAAGCCTACGGGCTGGGCGCGATCGAGTCCGGCGTCGAGCGCTTCCGCTACCGGGGGGCGGAGCATCTGGCGCCCTCGGGCTCGGTGGTGCTGATGAACCCCGACGAATTGCATACCGGCCGCGCCGAAACCGAGGGCGGCTGGCGCTACCGCATGGTCTACCTGGACCCGGACGTGGTGGCCCGCGTCACCGGCGAAAGCGGCTGGTGGTTCGATACGGCGGTCGGCCATGACGCGGCCGGCGCGCAGCGCGTCACCGCGCTGCTGGACACCTTATGGCAGGCGCGCGAACCGCTGGCGTTCGACAGCGCCTTGTACGCGCTGCTGGGCGAGTTTCGCCGCCACGCGCGTGTGCCGCGCACGGCCAGGGACACCGGCGCGCCGCGCTTTGCGCCCGTCATCGATTACCTGCGCGCCAACCTGGCGCGCCGCCTGACGCTGGACGAGCTCGCGGCCGTGGCCGGCCTCAGCCCTTTTCATTTCCTGCGCAGCTTCCAGGCGCAATACCACGCCACGCCGCAGCAGATGCTGATGGCGCTGCGGCTGTTCGAAGCCAAGCGCCGGCTGGCCGCGGGCGAATCGCCTGCCCAGGTGGCGCTGGCCTCGGGACTGACCGACCAGGCGCATCTGACCCGCGCCTTCTCGCGCCGCTACGGCGTCACGCCCGCGCGCTACCAAAAGCAAGTCCGCGCCTGAGCCCCGCACCGCAATCTGGTACAAGACGCGCCGCCCGCCCGCTGGCTAGACTGCCGCCATTCGTGACCTGGAGCGACGTCGTATGTGGGCTGGAACCCTTTATGCCCTGGCCGCCGGCCTGATGTGGGGGCTGGTGTTCGTGGGTCCCCTGCTGCTGCCGGAATACCCTGCCGCGCTGCAATCCGTGGCGCGCTACCTGGCGTTCGGCCTGATCGCCCTGCCGCTGGCCTGGCTGGATCGCCGCGGCCTGCGCGAGTTGCAGCGCGCCGACTGGATCGAGGCGCTGAAGCTCGCCGCCATCGGCAACCTGCTCTACTACCTGTGCCTGGCCAGCGCCATCCAGCGCGCGGGCGGGCCGCTGCCCACCATGATTATCGGTACGCTCCCCGTGGTCATCGCCATCAGCGCCAACCTGCGCAACGCTCGGCGCGACGGCCGGCTGCCCTGGAAGCGGCTGGCGCCCGCGCTGGCGCTGATCGCGTTGGGCATCGCCTGCGTCAATCAGGTGGAATTGCAAGCCTTGCGCCAGGATACCGACGCCGACATGTCGCGCTACGCCATCGGCGCGCTGCTGGCGCTGGGCGCAGTGGCGTGCTGGACCTGGTATCCGCTGCGTAACGCGGACTGGCTGCGCGCCCATCCCGACCGCAGCCCGCGCACCTGGGCCACGGCCCAGGGCGTGGCGACATTGCCGCTGGCGCTGGCGGGCTATCTTGTGCTGTGGGCCGGCATGGCCGCGGCCGGCAGCGACTTTCCCATGCCGGCTGGTCCCAGGCCCGAGGTCTTCCTGGCCTTGATGGCGATCATCGGCCTGTTCGCGTCCTGGCTGGGCACCTTGTGCTGGAACGAAGCCAGCCAGCGCCTGCCCACCGCGCTGGCGGGGCAGTTGATCGTGTTCGAAACGCTGGCAGCGCTGGCCTATGCCTACATCCTGCGCGGGCAGATGCCCCAGCCGCTGACGCTGATCGGCATCGCCTGCCTGATGGTGGGCGTGCTGCGCGCGGTGCGGGTCAAGCCGGAGCCCTTGCCTGCCGCGGCATAGGCGCGCGCGCGTCCTAGTCCAGCAGCAACTCAGGCAAGCGCCGCAAATCGTCGATGACGTCCGATGCGCCTTCGTCCAGCAAGCGCTGGCGCTGGTCCGGCCCGTTATGCGAAGCGCCCACGTAGCCGATGGCGCGCATGCGCGCGGCGCGAGCGGCACGCACGCCGGGCACGCTGTCTTCCACCACCACGCAATCCAGGATTGCGGCGCGCATCTGCCGGGCGGCAAAGAGAAACACGTCCGGCGCCGGCTTGCCGTGCGCCACCTGCGCGGTGCTGAACACATTGGGCGCGAACTGATCCCACAGGCCAACCAGCTTCAAGGCCGCCTCCAGCTTGGGCGGCGTGCTGCTGGAGGCCACGCAGACCTGCAGGCCGCGCTCGCGCAGCATGCGAACCGTCTCCAGCGCGCCCGGCAACGCGCGCAACTCCTGGCGGAAGATGGCTTCCAGCCCGTCCGCGTATTCGCGCGCAAATCCTTCGGGCAGACTGCGGGCGTTTTCCTGTTGCAAGGTCTGCCACATGTCCGCATCGGGGATGCCTGCGAAGCGGCGCGCGGCGTCCTCGGGCGTGATGGCAATGCCATGCGCGGCCAGCGCCCGCGATTGGGCGCGCGCCGCGATGATTTCGCTATCGATCAGGACGCCGTCGCAGTCGAAGATGACCAGGCTGGGGGGAGGCGTGTGCATGGTGGCTCCATTTCAGGACAAGTTCCCATGATATGCCTGGCTCGTGACACCACCGCGCGATCCGGGCGCTCTATAACCCCGGACCTTTGAGGCGCCGCAAGCGCCACGCCAGAAACACCCCGCCCAGCCCGGCGGCCGCGACGATCAGCGATGCCACCGACCAGCCGTAGCGGTCGATCGCGCCGCCCACCGCCACCGGGCCGATCACCTGGCCCAGGCCGCTCCCCTGCATCACCAGCCCCACCGAAGCCGGTGTCAACGCCGGCCGCGGCGCCAGCAGCGGCGCCGTGCCCAGCAGGGTGGCCGGTATCAGTCCGCCCACCGCCGAGAACAGCACACACAGCAGGAAGGTGGGCATGGCCGGCAGCACCGAGCGAAAGATCAACAGCGCCACCGCGCCCATGATCAGGCTGGCGCAGGCGATCAGGGTGGAACGCCGCCAGCCGCGCGCCAGCAACACGCCCGCGCCCAGGTTGCCGACCACGTTGGCGGCGCTGGCGATGGCGCTGTACAGGCCGGCGGTCGCCAGCGGCAGGCCCAGTTGCTCGGTCAGCAGCACGGGCAGGAAGGTGAACAACGCGAAGAACATCAGACTGTAGAGCGTGAACGACAGCGCCAGCAGGCGCGGACCGGGCGCGCCCATGGTATCGACCGTGTCCTGCCGCAAGCCCCGCCACGACAGGCTGGCCCCGCCCGGGTTGGCCGGCGCCAGCGCCGCCACGCATACCATGGCCACCAGCACCGCTGCGCCGGCGCACCACCAATAGGCCTGCCAGCCGCTGAAGGCCTGCGAGGCCAGCATCGCAATCGCCATGCCCGCCGGCATGTAGCAACTCCACAGCGCGAAGGCGAAGTCGCGGGTGGATGCCGACACCATGCGTTGCAGGGCCGCGGGTCCAGCCACGGTAATCATCAGAAAGCCCAGGCCCTCCACCACCCGCGAGACCAGCAGGACGCTGTAGGCGGACGCCATCGCGCCCATCACGGAGCCCACCGCCGTCGCCGCCAGGCCCGCCAGCAGCATGCGCCGCGCGCCATAGCGGTTGATGACGCCGCCCGCGGCAATGCCGCCGACCAGGCCCAGGATCGAAAACACCGCGGCCAGCGCGCCGATGGAGGCCAGATCCAGCCCCATGTCCTTGCGCAGCAAGGGCGCTGCAATGATGACCTTGCCCACTTGCAGCGCCGCAACCACCCCTGCCCCCACGATGGCCAGCACCGCCGACCAGCGCGTTCCTTCCTTGCCCATCCTTGTCTCCCTTGTTTTACGACCCAGCCAGGATGCCAGCGCAAACCGATCCCGGTAAGTGATAATCTTTTGATGGAATTGATCGATTGGATAGATCAGCCGGCAGAATGATAGACGCCCTGACCCTGGACCAGTTGCGCGTATTCGCCGCCGTGGCCGACGCCGGCAGTTTCCGCGCGGCCGCGCGCCGCCTGTCGCGCGTGCAATCGGCCGTCAGCCACGCCATTGCCAACATGGAAGCGCAGCTGGGCGTGACCCTGTTCGACCGCAGCGGCCACCGGCCCGTGATGACGCCGCAAGGCGCGGCCCTGCTGGCCAACGCCCGCGACATCCTGCTCCGCGTGGACGCCATGCGCGCCCGCGCCCAGGGCCTGGGCGAAGGCGTCGAGCTGGAACTGTCGCTGGCGGTGGACACGCTGTTTCCGATCGCCGACGTAGGCGCCGCCCTGAACGCGCTGCGCGCCGTCTATCCGTCCGTCGCCGTGCGCGTATCCGTGCTGCCCCTGGGCGGCCCGGTGGAAGCCCTGCTGACGCGCAGCCATACGCTGGCCATCGTCGCCGGCGACCATTTCCGCAATCCGCGGATCGTGATGCAGGCGCTGTCGTCCGTGCAGATGGTGGCGGTGGTGGGCGCGGGCCACGCCTTGGCGCAGCGCGTCGCGGCCGACATGCCACTGGGTCCGGCCGAACTCGCCGACCACGTGCAGATCGTGCAGACGGATCCCTCCACGCTGACCCAGGGCCGGGACTTCGCAGTGCTGTCGCCGCAGACCTGCCGCGTCAGCGGCCAGGACACCAAGCACGCCCTGATCCTGGCGGGCGTGGGCTGGGGCCGGCTGCCCTACTGGCAGGTGGAACGCGACCTGGCCGAAGGCCGCCTGCTGCGCCTGCCGACCGACAGCCTGGGGCGCGGCAGCCAGGTGGTCAGCGAAACCTATCTGGCGCACCGCATCGACCAGCCGCTGGGACCGGCCGCCCGCGTGCTGGCGGGCGCCTTGCGCGCAGCCGTCCATCAGGGCTTGGACGACGCTGGCGCACGCGCATAGCTCACGCCCATGCCGGCGCGCACGTCGTTCTGGATGCCGTAGGGCGGAATCGGGTAGCGCAGGCCGTTGGCCGACAGCGCCTTCATGCCCTCGATTGCGATGGGCAGGTAGCGCGGCGGCAAGGCCATCAGCATTTCCTCGTCGGGCACGCCGCCGTAGCGGCGCTCGGCGTAACAGGGCAAGGACAGGCTGGGCTCGCCGGTGGCGAGCGCGCGGCCCCAGGAGTCGGCACAGGCCGTTTCGCCCACCACGCTCCAGTCAAAGCGCCGGTAGTTCTTCCATTGCAAGCCATTGATGAGGATGATCATCTGGCCCGGTGTGGCGTAGATCAGGCAGACGTCGGGCGGGTCCAGCCGGCCCGAGGCCAGCGGCGACACCACCAGCCCGCGGTACTTGCCCGCCGGCACACAGGACAGCGCCTCCTGGCGCGCCTGGGCATCTTCCTGGGTGGCGTGCCAGACGCCCACGTAATCCTCGCCGCGCTTCCAGGCCTCATCCTGCGGCCCCAGGCCGACCACGGCGCGGCATTGCGCGCCGACCAGGTCGTCGCCCGTGATTCCTACCGTCCAACCGAGCCGGGCGGCCATGCCCACGATCTGGTCGGTGGTGTGCGTGGCCTGCGGACGCCGCAGGCCCTTGACCGCGGCCATGTCGTCTTCGCGCTCGTAGAGCTTCATGCCGATGACCGTGGTCTTCAGGCGCAGCAATTTGTTCAGATCATCGACCAGCAATGCCCAGTTCAGTGTCGTCTCTTCCATGCCCGTCCCTTGGACTGTTTTGTGCGCGGACTTCGCCGCATTGCCGCAGATTGATCGCGGTCAGCAATGACTATAACGAATCGCCCGCCGGGCCCCTGATTGATCTATCGTGGATAGCGGCAAACCCGCCCGCCGCAAACGCGCAGGACACCCCCCGGCTTCCAAGGAGCCCACCATGAACCGTTTCGAACAGAAGACCGTCCTGATCACCGGCGGCACCAGCGGCATCGGCCTGGCCGCCGCCCAGGCTTTCGCCGCCGAGGGTGCCCGCGTCGTCGTCACCGGGCGCGACGCCGCGGTGCTCAAGCAGGTGCGCGCCAGCCTGGGTTCGCATGCGCTGGCGCTGCGCAACGACGCCGGCGCCCCCGGCGCCCCCGCTGCGCTGGCGGCCGAACTGCGCCAGGCCGGCATCCGTCTGGACGCCGTCTTCATCAACGCCGGCGTGGCCCGCTTTGCGCCGCTGGCCGAAGCCACCGAGGCCCTCTGGGACCAAACCTTCTCGACCAACGTCAAAGGCGCCTTTTTCCAGTTGCAGGCGCTGGACCCGCTGCTCAACCCGGGCGCGTCCATCGTGCTAAATGGTTCGATCAACGCCCGCATCGGCATGCCTGCCTCATCGATCTACGCGGCCAGCAAGGCCGCGCTGATTTCGCTGGCCAAGACCTTGTCGGCCGAGCTGCTGCCGCGTGGCATACGCGTCAACGTCATCAGTCCCGGGCCGGTCGCCACGCCGATCTATGACAAGCTGGGCCTGGATGCCGCGGCGCTGGAAAAGACCGCCGCCAGCATCCGCGCCCAGGTGCCGCTGGGGCGTTTCGGCACGCCGCAGGAAATCGCCTCCACGGTGCTGCACCTGGCCTCGCCCGAATCCGCCTTCATCGTGGGCACGGAAATCATCGCGGATGGGGGCATGAGCCAGTTGTAATCGCTGGCCAGCCGGATGGGCGCAAGCGTATCTGCCCAAACCCGCGGCTAGGCGCCGATGGAACGCAGCGCGCGCTGGCAGATGCGTTGCGTCGCCGCGGCCGGCTTGCCCCGCGACCAGCGCGCGCAGACTTCGCGCACCCAGTCCGGCTGGTCCTTGCTGGCGTCATTCAGCCAGTTCGCCACCGAGTCCTGCACGTAGATGGCCGGATCGGCCCGCAGCGGTTCCAGCAGCGGCAACGCGCGGCCGGGATCAGCCTTCAGGGCCGCAATGTGCGCGCACCATACCCCGCGTGGGCGCAGCGACTCGCTGGCAAAACGACGTACGCGTTCGGACGCGTCCGCGGTCCAGGGCCGCAGCAGTTCCACTGCGGCGTCCAGTTCCGCCGCCAATTGTGGACGCACCGCCAGCCAGGCCCATTCCCGCACGCCGAAATGCCCGTCATCGGCCAGCGGCCGGATCAGCGCCACCCGCTGCTGCAAGCTCAGGTCCGGCATTGCACCGACCATGAAGCAGGCCCAGCCCCGGACGGTATCCGAGCGGTGATCACGCAGTTGCTTGAAGGCGTCCGCGCCCAGGCCGTCCAGCAGCGTCCGCGCCGCCACGTCCATGCGCTTGGAGATGCCCGTCGCAGCCTGCGCGCGCAGAACTGCGATGGCTTCGGCGCCGACCTGGGGCGCGGCTGCCTGCATCAATTCGGCAAAGTCCACGGCCAGGCATTCGGTCAGATTGCGTGCCGGCTCGCCCGCGTTCAGCTGCGCCAGGCGTTCCGCGCCGATGTCCTTCACGCCCCTGCCCGTCGGCGCGGCGGCAGCTTTCTTGTTCATTGCGTGCTCTCCTGTCCCGCGGTCCGGCCCGCGTCGGTTCCCTGCCAGATCTTGCCCAGCAGCGTGCGCAGGCGCGCCCGGTCCGCCGGGCCCAAGCCCGCAAACAGGGAATCTATCCAGTCCGTATGCGTCTTGAACAGCTGCGCGGCCTCGGCCCGCCCCTTGGCGCTCAGCTTCACGATGATCTTGCGCCGGTCTTCCTTGCCCGCGCGGCGCGAGACGAAACCATCGCGCTCCAGGCCGTCCAGCAGGCCCGTGACCGTGGCCCGCGTGACGCCCGCGCCATCGGCCAACTCGTGCGGCGACATGCCGTCGGCCTGCTCATGCAGCAGGAACAGCAGCACGAACTTTCCCTCCGACAACTTGCGCGGCGCCAGCCGGGCAGCGCAATCGCGGTCGATGGCGCTGGCCAGCGACAGCAGCTGAAAGCAAAGGGCTATGCCGTCGGCCGACGGCAGGCCGCGCTTGGCGGCGACGTCGAGCAGCGCCCGGTGTTTGGGTTCAAGCATGTGTTGTGGGTCTTGCATGAGTTATCCAGCCCAGTGATTCTCGATGCCGAAATAATAAGGTGCCTAACCATATTTCCGCAAGACGGGCTGGTGGCTATGAACGGCTATCATCCTGGCTACCCAAGCAGCCAGTGAATGAATCCATGCCCTTGCCTCCCCGCGTGACCCTGCGCCGCATGCAGGAAAATGACATCCCCATGCTGCTGGCCATGGAATCCGATCCCGAGGTCATGCGCTACAGCACCGGCATCAAACCGGCAGACGAGGCACGGCGGCAGGAGCTGCTGGCATGGCTGCGGGAACCGCCGACCCAACTGGGCCACTGGGCGATCACAGTAGACGGCGTCGCAATGGGCTGGGTAAGCCTGGTCCCATTGGCTGGCACGGATAGCATCCAGCTTGCCTATCGGCTGCAGCGCGCGGCTTGGGGAAAGGGATATGCAAGCCAGGCCGCGCAGCAATTGTGCGAGTATGCCTGGCGCGAAACGGAAGTTTCCGAACTCGTCGCGGTTGTCTGGCCCGACAACCAAGCCTCCGTACGCGTCCTGGAAAAACTCGGGTTTACGTTCCGGGCGCGCGAACGCCACTACGACCGCAAGACCATCGTCTATGCACTGCCGCGTCCTGCCGCTGGATCCGACCGGTTCCCGCGGCCTTGATTCCCGCCCTCCTGCGCATCCTGCAAATCTCCGCCATGAACTACCCCGTCCTTCCCGCCGCCGAATTCTCCGCCGCCCGCGTCGTGCCCGAACTGCTGGTGTCCGACATCCGCAAGAGCCTGCATTTCTGGTGCGGGCTTTGCGGGTTCTCGATAGCCTACGACCGCCCGGAAGACCGTTTCGCCTATCTGGACAAGCACGGATCCCAGGTCATGCTGGAGGAATACGGCCACGGCAGGAACTGGATCACCGGCCCGCTGGAAGCGCCCTTGGGGCGCGGGATCAATCTGCAGATCGAGGTGCCCGCGATCACGCCTATCGTCGATGCCCTGCGCGGCGCCGGCTGGCCGCTGTATATGGAGCCCGAGGAAAAGTGGTATCGCGCCGGGACCACGGAGGTGGGCGTGCAGCAGTTCCTGGTGCAGGATCCGGACGGCTATCTCATCCGCTATTCGGCAGCCCTGGGCCGGCGCGGCATTCAGGCAGAGGCCTGAGGCAAGGCGGAACGGGAGGCGGCGCGACCGCCGCCCCCGCCTCTTACCGGTACAGTACCGTCGGCAGCCACATGCCAATGCCCGGGAACACGTACAGCAGGAAGATCGCCACCACCTGGATGCCCATGAACGGCATCATGCCCAGGAAGATCTGGTTCAGCGTCACGTGCGGCGGCGACACGCCCTTCAGGTAGAACGCCGACATGGCGACTGGCGGCGACAGGAAAGCCGTCTGCAGGTTCAGCGCGACCAGCAGGCCGAAGAACAGCGGGTCGATGCCGAAGGTGTTGAGCAGCGGCACGAAGATGGGCATGAAGATCACGATGATCTCGGTCCATTCCAGCGGCCAGCCGAGCAGGAAGATGATGACCTGCGCCAGCAGCAGGAACTGCAACTGCGACAGCCCCAGCGACAGCACCCATTCCTCGATGATGCGCTGTCCTCCCAGCAGCGCGAACGCCGCCGAGAAGATCGATGAACCGACGAACAACCAGCACACCATGGCGCTGGTCTTGGCGGTCAGGAACACGGATTCGCGCAGCACCGGCAGGTTCAGCCGCCGGTATGCCAGGGCCAGCAGCGCGCCGCCCATGGCGCCCATGGCGGCGGCCTCGCTGGGCGTGGCCAGGCCGAAGGCGATGGAGCCCAGCACCGCCGCGATCATCACGGCCAGCGGGAAGAACGAGGCCATGAGCATCTTGAAGATTTCCATGCGCGCCCAGGTCAGCATCGCATAGAACGCCACCAGGATGGCCGCGCATATGGCCGCGAAGATCCAGAAACCCTGGGGCGCGGCGATACTCTCGCCGGCCGATGCCGGCGCCTGCGCGGCGGCGGCGGTCTCGGGCGCGGCCGCTGGCGTGGCGGCGGGCGTGCCAGGCGGTTCGGCCAGGCCGCCGGCCGCGGGCGGATCATTCGCAGGCGGTTCGGCCAACTCGTTCGAAGGCGGCTCCGCCAGCCCATCGTCTGCCGGCGGCTCGCTCAGGCCCGAATCGAATCCCCCCGACCCCAGCTGCAACTCGGCAGGGATCTCGTACACGACCGCCGGCCGCGTCGTCGCCTGGTAGACCACGCCCACCAGCAGCACCGTGACCGCCAGCGGCGCAATCGCCAGCGCCATGTTGCGCATCAGGAAGCCGAACGGCACGTCCTTGTTGCGGCGACCCTTGAACAGGGCCGCCAGCATGCCGGACACGGCGCGCGTGTAGCCGCCGGACGCCAGCGCGGCGGATTCCGGGGACAGCGGCACGCCGCGCTCTTCCTTGGGCAGGGGCGGCGCCATGTCGGGGCGCAGCTTGGCCACGATGATCACATAGACCATGTACAGCACGGCCAGCATGATGCCCGGGAACAGCGCGCCGGCATACAGCTGCACCACCGATACGCCGGTGGTCGCGCCATAGACGATCAGCATCACGGAAGGCGGCAGCAGGATGCCCAGGCAGCCGCCAGCGGTAATCGAACCCGCGGTCAGGCGCACGCTGTAGCCGGCCTTCAGCATGGCGGGCATGGCCAGCAGGCCCATCAACGTGACCACGGCGCCCACGATGCCGGTGGCGGTGGCGAAGATCGCGCAGGTCGCCAGCGTGGCCACCGCCAGCGCGCCCGGCAGGCGCGCCAGCGCCAGGTGCATGGAGCGGAACAGTTTTTCGATCAGGTTGGCGCGTTCGACCAGATAGCCCATGAACACGAACAGCGGGATCGAAATCAACGAGTCGTTGGTCATCGTGGCGTAGGTCCGCTGCACCATCAGGTCCAGCGTCTGCCCGACCGAGCGGCCCGCGTCGGAACTCTGCATGTAGTACGCCAGGAAGGTGAACAACACTCCCATGCCCATCAGTGTGAACGCCGTCGGAAAGCCCAGCATGATGGCCACCACGATGAGCGCCAGCATCAAGAGGCCGATATGCCCCGTGGTCAGATGGTCCCAGGGCGTCAGGAACGCGATCATCAGCAGCACCAGGCCGATGCACGACAGGCCGAACCACAGCGCCTTGTGGATCTTCATGAGCGCGGCTCCCCGGTGGTGACGTAGCGGTCCAGCTTGGCGATGTCCTCGTCCTTTACATGCACCATCTTCTTGAGCTTGTCGACGTCCACTTCCTCAACGTCCTCCTCGCGCGAGGGCCAGGCGCCGCGCTTCAGGCACAGCACGCAGCGCAGCACTTCCGCCACGCCCTGCACCAGCAGCACCGCGCCGGCTATCGGGATGAAGGCCTTGAAGGGATAGATGGGCGGCCCGTTGGCCATGAGCGACGAATGCTCGCGGATGGCGATGGAGTAGCCGGCGTAATACCAGCCCGCCCACACCAGCGCGATCACGCCGGGGAAGAAGAACACGATATACAGGATCAGGTCCAGCGCCGCCTGCACGCGCGGCGGCAGGAAGCCGTACAGGATGTCTCCGCGCACGTGTCCGTTCTTGGCCAGGGTATAGGCCCCCGCCATCATGAACAGGATGCCGTAATACATCATCTGCATGTCGAACGCCCAGGCGCTGGGCTGGTTCCACAGGTAGCGCGCGGCCACCTCCCAGCAGACGTGCAAGGTCAGGACTACGATCAACCAGGCAAAGGTTTGCCCGACAAAAGTGGAGATGCGGTCTATGAAACGTATGATTCGGATCATCTCGCTTCCAGGTCAAGACGCATGGCGTCCCGCCGCGCACCGGTGAATGGCGCGCGGCGCGGGATACAGGTACCGGCCCTTCAAGCCTGTTTGGTGGAGCGCGAGAAGTAGTGGTTGTAGGCCATGCGGAAGTTGACCGAGGTGTCCCCGTGCCAGCGCCCCACCCGCTCGGCGAAGGTCCGTTGCGATTCCAGCACCTTCTTGAACAAGGGGTTTTCGGCCGAGCGCTTGGCGATCATCTCGTCCCAGATCTTCAGCTGCTGCTGCAGGATGGCGTCTGGCGTCTTGTAGAACTTGACGTTGTGGTCCTTCTGCAGCTTGACGTAGTCCTGCGAATAGCGGTTCGCCGCCTTCCAGGACATGTCCGCGCTGGAGGCCTGCGCGGCATAGCTGAGGATGTGCTTCAGGTGTTCCGGCAGCGCGTCGTACTTGGCCTTGTTGAAGAGGATTTCGAACTGCTCCGCGCTTTGGTGGAAGCTCTGCAGCATGCAGATCTTGGAGACGTCCTGGAAGCCCAGGGCCAGGTCCGAGGAAGCGTTGTTGAATTCCGCCCCGTCCAGCAGCCCGCGGTCCAGCGCCGGCACGATTTCCCCGCCGGGCAACGCGTTCACGGCCGCGCCCATGGCGGTATACATGTCGATGGCCAGGCCGACGGTGCGGAACTTGAGGCCCTTGACCTCTTCCATCTTGGTGATCGGACGTTTGAACCATCCGAACGGCTGGGTCGGCATCGGCCCGTACATCAGCGACACCACGTTCACGCCCATGGCCTTCTGGATTTCGACCAGCAGCTCCTTGCCGCCGCCGTATTCGTGCCAGGCCAGCAACATGTTGGCGTCCATGCCGAAGGACGGCCCCGATCCCCACAGCGCCACCGCCGTGTTCTTGCCGTACCAGTAGGCGACCACCCCATGCCCGCCGTCCAGCGTGCCCGCGGACACCGCGTCCAGCAGGTCGAAGGCCTTGACCACGGCGCCAGCCGGCAGGATCTCGATCTTCAACTGGCCGCCGGCCATGTCATTGACCTTCTGCGCATAGTCGCGCGCGAACTCGTGGAAGATGTCGTTGGCGGGCCAGGTGCTCTGAAAGCGCAGGGAAACCGGGGCATTCTGTGCCCGGGCAACTGCCGGAAATCCGAGCGCGGCGGCCCCGGCGACAGCGGCGCCGGAGATGAACTTGCGGCGGGGCTTGGTAACGTGTTGCATGGCGTGTTGTCTCCTGAATTAGGACTACATGGACCAGCTTGTAGTTACTACTCCTGCGTGGGCGCGGGATGGTGAAGCCTGCTGCGGAATCCCGCCGGCGCGATTGCGGACGATGCGCAAAGCGTGAGCCTGATTAAACCTTTCTGACTAATCGCTGACAATCAGCTTCTCGTCAGGAATTACCCTAGAAACCAAGTACTAGTGCTTACGCACGATCTTCCCGGGCAACGCGGAGTGCCCACGCCGCTGCTCCAGTCCATCGAGTATGGCCGCGAGTCCAAACTCGAATGCCGCATCGGGTCCGGCGGCGTCGAGGGCCTGCAAAGCCGCGGTTAGCAATGGCGTCGCCAAGGACGGGGTCTGCTTCGCGCCGGCCTGCCGCTCCTGCTCATCGGCCGCGGCGGCCTGCTGTTCCAGCACGGCGCCGACCGTGAAATAGCTGACAGTCGTCAACGCGTAGGCGGCATCGGCGGGCGCGAAACCCTCCTTGCACAGGAACGCCAACTGCGCCTCCACGGCTTCGAATTGCGGCTCGCTCGGCCGGGTGCCGGCGTGTATGCGTGCGCCGTCACGATAGGCCAGCAAGGCGCGCCGGAAACTGCGCGCATTGCCGTTGAGGAATGAACGCCAGGTGTCGCCGGACCTGGGCATCGAATACGTGTGGCTCTCCGACAGCATCGCCTCGCCCAGGCGGTCCAGCAGTGCGCGCTTGTTCTTGAAATGCCAGTACAGCGCGGGTTGCTGGACCCCCAGGCGTTCGGCCAGCTTGCGCGTCGTCAGCCCATCGGCGCCGACCTCATTCAGCAGGTCCAGGCCGGCGCGGATCACGACATCCGCTTGCAATTTGGTCATGGTGATTCCTCGTTCATCTTGAAATTTTATCGATGATAAATTATCGTAGCGAAAAATTTATCACTGATAAATAACAGATCAAACAACATGCAGTCCATCCACCCGCCACGAGGCCTCGCATGAGAGCCGGCCACGCCCTGGTCATCCTCAGTACCGTCGCCCTGGACGCCGCAGGCATAGGCCTGGTCATGCCCGTCCTGCCCGGCCTGTTGCGCGGCCTGGTGCAATCGGAGGACATAGCGGGCCATTACGGCGCCCTGCTGGCAGCCTATGCCCTGATGCAGTTCTTGTGCGCTCCGGCGCTGGGCGCGCTGTCCGACCGCTACGGCCGGCGGCCCATCCTGCTGCTCTCGCTGGCGGGCGCCGCCATCGACTACCTGATCATGGCGACAGCGCCAACGCTGCCGGTCCTGTACGCGGGACGGCTCGTCGCCGGCATCACCGGCGCCACGGGCGCCGTGGCGGGCGCCTGCATCGCCGATCTTGCGCGGGGCCACGAGCGCGCGCGCTACTTCGGCCTGATGAGCGCCTGCTTCGGCGTCGGCATGATTGCGGGGCCCGTCATCGGCGGCCTGCTGGGCGGCGTCTCGCCGCACACGCCGTTCCTGGCAGCCGCAATCCTGAACGGCGTCAATTTCCTGATGGGTTGTTTCCTGTTGCCCGAATCGCATGCGGGCGAACGGCGGCCGCTATCGCTAAAGGCGCTCATGCCCGCCTCTTCGTTCCTGTGGACGCGCGGCAGAACCGTAGTCATCGCACTGATGGCCGTCTTCTTCCTCATGCAGTTCGTGGGGCAGGTGCCTGCCACCTTGTGGGTCATTTACGGCGAAGACCGCTACCAGTGGGATGCCGCCACGGTCGGCGTCTCGCTCGCCGCATTCGGCGCGCTGCACGCGCTGATACAGGGACTGGCCACCGGGCCCGTCACAGCGCGGCTGGGCGAAAAACGTACGCTGTTGCTGGGCATGGGCGCCGATGCCCTGGGCTACGTCCTGTTGGCGTTTGCGTCGCGGGGATGGATGGCGTTCCCCATCATGCTCCTGCTGGCTTCGGGCGGCATCGGCATGCCCGCATTGCAAGCCATGTTGTCCGCGCAGGTGGAGCAGGAACGCCAGGGCCAGTTGCAGGGCGCGCTGTCCGCGCTGTCCAGCCTGAGCGCGATAGTCGGGCCGTTGGCCATCACGGCGCTCTATGCCGCGACGCTGAACGCGTGGAAAGGATGGGCATGGATCGCGGGCGCCGGGCTGTATTTTGCCTGCCTGCCGGTCTTGCGCCGCGGAACCTCGCAAGGCAAGGTCTGGTAGGACTGCACTGGTCCCGCGCTACTATCGGGGAACCACAATCGGCAAGGAAAGGAATGAACCAGAAGCAGCGCGCCGTCAACCGCCGCCGGATTCCACGCAAGGCCTGGGCCTTGGGCCTGATCATCGCGGGCGCCGCGGGTTTTTATGCATGGTGGCAATCACCCCTGGGTCCGGGCCTGACCGAAGGCAAGATGCGCAAGATCCTGGTCGAGGCCACGGCGCAACCGGAATATGCGCCGGTCGGCGCCTGCGTCAACGTCGTGGGCGTGCGGCCCTTGCCCACTGATGTCTACACCGCTTTCCTGGAAAGCCAGGACAGGATCGTGCAGGGGTTGATCAAGCATCAGCTGGTCACGGTCAAGCGCGTCAGCGCCAACGGCGACGGCGGGCCACCGCAAGCGGACGAGGATCCCGAGGACGCGAGCAGCCGCATGGAGCTGACGGATAAAGGCCGGCCCTACTACACGGATGGCGAGGCCCGCCTCAACTCCAAGCTGGTCTATACCGCGAAGTTCTGCGCCCCCGGCCTGCAGATCGGCAAGATCCTCACCCATACCAAGCCGCTCAAGAATCCATTCGACGACAACCCCAACCTGGTCTCGGCGGTGAAGTTCGAATGGCGGCTGGACCGCAGCACCGCGGACTGGGCGGCGGATCCCGCCTTCCGTCCGTACCTGTCCGGCTTTGCGCCGGAAGACCAGCCGGACGAATGGCAAACCGAGTACATCATGCTGGAACGGAAAGACGGCGTGTGGGAACTGGGAGACAGGCCCTACATCATCCGTTGGTGACCGCCGTATCGTCGGCCTTGGCTGGCGGACGGCGCACCGCCCTCAGCTTGCCGCTGTCGCCGCCGCCGCAGAAAAAGCAGCCGGCGCCATCCGATTCCAGCCCCGACACGCCGATGCCGGCCGGCATCTCCACGCTTTGCAGCACTTCGCCGGTCTTTTCGTCCAGCTGCCGCAGATCGCTGGCGCCGTCCTCCCAGGTGCCGTGCCACAGCTGGCCGTCCACCCAGGTCACGCCGGTGACGTAGCGGTTGGATTCGATAGTGCGCAGCACGCGGCCGGTCTCCGGGTCCACCTGGTAGATCTTGCGCTGGCGGTACTCGGCCACCCACAGGCTGCCCTCGGCCCAGGCCATGCCCGAAGCGCCGCCGCCGCCGGGCGCGGGGATGCGGCTCAGCACCCGCCCGCTCTGCGGTTCCAGCTTGACGATGGTGCCGTCGGAGATCTGATAGAGATGCTTGCCGTCAAAGGCCGTGCCCGCGTCGGCAACAATGTCGATCGAGGCTTGCGTGCTGCCGCTATCCGGGTCCATGGCAATCAGCTTTTCGCCGGCGGCAAACCAGACCTGCCGGCCGTCATAAGTCACACCATGCACGGCCTGCACGCCGGGAAATGGGCCGTACTCGCGAATGATCTGGGCTTGCGTTCGTTTCATGTCGGTTCCTTGAACTGGAGTTCGAGCCTTCATGCTAGTCGGCGGCCAGCGCGGCCGGGAGTAACAAGGTTGTCGTGAATCCCGGTACCTGCGGCGTCATCCAGCGGCGCGCCCGGCCCTGTCCGCAAGCCTGCACCTTGTCTGCCGCCGCCAGCGCGTCCAGCGTGCGCTGCACGGTGCGCTGGCTTGCGCCCAAGGCCAGGGCCAGGGCCGAGCTGGACCAGGCTTCGCCGTCGGCCAGACAGGCCAGCACCGCTCCCTGATCCCTGTCGCCCTCACCGCTTGGCCGGGCCAGCAACGCAACCGGCCTGTCGGCTTCGGGCCTCAGAACGAAACCGCCGCGCGCGGCGCTGATGCCGGCCACGCCGTCCAAGGCCGCGCGCAGGCGTCCTATCTCCACCCGCAAGCGCGCACGGTGCGTTTCATCGAAATAGGCCGTGCGGAAGGCCTGCTCAATAAGCGTTTCCCTGGGCGCGGGCTGCGGCCAGGCTTCGGCCAGGACGCGGGCCAGCGCGAACAGCACCGGCCGGCTCGCCAGCGGAATCTCGCGGCCTGCGCTGCGCACCGCGTGACGGCAACCGTCCACCACCAGCGTGTCGGATGCCAGCAGCGCTTCCACTTCATCCAGCAGAATGGGCCGCTGGACGCCCTGCCCGATCAGGCGCGCGGCCGGCGTATTCAGGACCAGGGTGGCGTGTTCCACCTCGGCCATCAGCGCGGGGATGCCGGCGACGCGGGCCGCAAGCTCGGCCTGGGTCAGCGCGGCGCGCGCGCGCTCGGTGCGCAGGCGCCGCAAGGCGATACCGGCTGCGATCAGTTCGTGAATGGCGCGGGAAGCCGGGGCCAGCGAGGCCGGGTCCAGCATGGCCAGGGCGTCCTCGGCCCGATCGAGCTGGCCAAGCAGCAGTTCACGCCGCGCCTGCAGATGCCTCGCATGCGCGGCGTTGGCCGGATCGCCATGGGCTTCCAGCGCGGCGCGCGCGGCCTCCAGGGCCTTTTCCGGCCAGGCCAGATCGCGCGATACCAGGGCGATCTCGGCCTCGGCTACGACGCATCTGGAGCGGGCCAGCACATTCTTGTGATCGAAGTTCCGGGCCGCGCTGCGCAGCAAGGCGCGGGCGCGGCGGAAATCGCCCAATTGGGCCATGGCGATGCCGCGCAAGGCCAGCGCGGGCGCGTCATCGCGCAAGGCCACGAGGTTCAGGGCGCCCAGCGGATTGCCGGCGGCCAGTGCGCGCGCTGCCGAGGTGATCAGCAAATCCATGGAAATCCCGCCACTGACGCCGCTCCCTCAGTCCGATTGCCGGAAACTAATCTACCACCTGGCGAGGATTTGCTGCGCAGTCAGGCCGGCCGGCATTTCAATCCCCGCCCCGGTCCGGCGGGTTCAAGCGCCCTGCGCGCCTGCTGCGGGAGTTCCCCCGGCTGCAGGCGGGAAAGTCACCGTCAGCGCCACGCCCGCGCCGCGCAGGCCCTCGCCCAGCGTGATCTCGGCTCCATGCTGTTGCGCGATCTGCGCCACCAGCGACAGGCCGATGCCGCTGCCCCCCGCGGCGCTGCCTGGGGCGCGATAGAAGCGGTCGAACACGCGCGAGCGTTCCTGCGGCGCGATGCCCGGTCCGTCGTCGGCCACGCGCAGGCAGGCTCCGCCGTCGGGCGACGGTCCGCAGGAAACCACGATCTGGCCGCCGCTCTGCGTATAGCGCACGGCATTGTCCAGCAGGTTGCGCACCAACACGCCCAGCGCGTCCAGCCGCCCCCTGACGACGCAGGCCTGCACATCCAGCTGGATGCGCAGCTGCTTGCGGGTGGCGTCGGATTCCCAATCGCGCACCAGCATGGCCACCAGCGCGTCCAGTTCGACCAGCTCCGGCTCGTCGGCGCTGGCGCTGAGCGCATCCATGCGGGCCTGGTCCAGCAATTGTTCGGACAGGCGCGAGGTGCGCTGGGCGACCAGCCGCAGTTTCTCGATGGCGGCCGGGGCGTCGCCGGAACCCGCGCTGCGGGCCACCAGTTCGGCATGCGCGCTCAGCGCGGCCAGCGGGGTGCGCAGCTCGTGCGCGGCATCTTCCAGAAAGCGGCGCTCGCGGTCCATGCCACCCTTGACCCGCAGCAACAGCTGGTTGATCGAGCGGATGAAGGGACGCAGTTCGCCCGGCATGCCGGCCATGGGCAGCGGCGCCAGATCGAACGGGCCGCGCCGCGCGATGGCCACGCCGGCGCGGTCCACCTTGCGGAAGGCGCGGCCGACCACCATCCAGCTCACCACGGCCAGCAGCACGAACAGGACAGACACGATAAGCAGTCCGCGCTTCAGGCTGTACAGCGACTGCGCGCGCAATTCGCTCTGCGGCCGCGCCACCTGCACCTGCACCCGCCCCTGCGCGTCGGAGATCGCGTACACGCGCCAGTCCACGCCGTCGGCGCGCACGTCGAAATAGCCGTCCTGGAAGCCGCCGCTCAAGGGTTGCGCGGGCGACTCGGGCGAGCGCAGCAGCAGCCGGCGATCGGCCAGCGACCACAGGTGGAAACGTACCTTGTCGCCGTCGACACGGCTGGATGCGGGCGGAGTGAAACGCTCGGACGGGGCCTCGTTGCCCAGCAGGCTGACCGGCAGCGACGCCAGCATCTGGCTGGCCGCGTCGTGCAGCCATTGATCGCGCGCGCCGGTCTGCGAGCGCGTGGCTTCGTACTGCTGGAAGGCGAACACCGCGATCCATGACAGGGTCATCGTCACCAGCAGCGTCAGCGTGAGCTGCTTGCGCAGCGTCTTCATTCGCCCGCCTCGATGCGGTAGCCCAGGCCGTGGACCGTGGCGATGAGCTTGTCGCCCAGCTTGCGGCGCAACTGATGGATGTAGACGGCCACCGTGTTGCTTTCGATGGCGCCGCTGTCGCCGTAGACGGCGGCCTCCAGTTGTTCGCGGCTGACGGTGTGGCCGATGCGCTCCATGAGGGCGAGCAGCGTTCGGTATTCATGCGCGCTGAGACTGACTTCCACGCCTGCGCGGGTCACCGCCCGCCTGGCCGGCTCCAGCACCACGTCGCGGCAGCGCAGCGCCGAAACCACGGCGTTGCTGCTGCGCCGGACCACGGCGCGCAGCCGCGCCAGCAGTTCGTCCAGTTGGAATGGCTTGACGATGTAGTCATCGGCGCCGGCATCCAGGCCTTGTATCCGCTCGCTCAGCCGGTCGCGGGCGGTCAGGATCAGCACCGGCGTGGCATCGTAGCGCGCACGCAGATGCTTCAGGACCGTCAGCCCGCTGCCATCCGGCAGCCCCAGGTCCAGCAGCACGGCTTGAAAACCATGATCCACCAGGGCCAGCCGCGCCTGCGCAACGTCACGCACCCATTGCACGTCGGCGCCGGACTGCGCCAGGCTGGTGTGCACGGCGTCGCCCAACATGGCGTCGTCTTCAACTAGCAGGACACGCAAGAAAACTCCAGAACCGTCAACCATGCCGCAGCATGCCGGCCGCGGTTTAAGAACTTATTAAGAAGCCATGCCCGCGGCTTGCGGCCAGCCCCTTGCGGAAAGCGCGGAGCGGGCGATGGACCAGAGCGGCGGATTTTAGCAAGCGCCCCCCGTCGACGCTGGCGCAGTCTGGCTACGTCCCTCTTACTGGCTATACCGTCATTAGCATATGCTTGACTGTACTTGTATATACGAGTTAAATAAATCCCGCTGACACCGCATCCCCGGAACGCGCCAAGAGCGCCACCCGCCGCACCGCACCTGGGCGCCACCCTCTCGCCTTCAAGTACGCGCCATCCGTCGGCCCCGGATCCGCCCCTAACTCACGCTGCAGTCCCTCTACTTCCCTCCCTCCCAGGAGCAGTGATGCGTCATCTTCCGGCAGTTGAAGTTCGCGTTTTCAGAGGCTTTACACATAAATGCGCAGGTCCGCTGCTATTGGCACTGGCCACGGCCCTTGCTGCCGCGCCCGCGTGGTCAGCCACAACGGCCGCAGCCGCCGCGCCGGCCACTACCGCCGAAGCGCGCGCCGCGGCCCGCAAGGCGCCCCTGGCGCTGGACGGGCGCTCGCTTACCACCGCGGACGTGGTCGCCGTGGCGCGCGGCGGCCAGCCCGTGGCGCCCACCGAAACTGCGTGGCAGCGCGTGGCCCGCTCGCACGACTTGCTGCTGGAATACGGCCGCCTGGGGCAGCCCGTGTACGGCCTGAATCGTGGCGTGGGTCAGAACAAGGACCAGACCATCTTCTCCGGCGACACGCTGTCGGACGAGGCCCGCGCCTTGTCGGCGGCCTTCAACCATCGCATGCTGCTGTCGCACACCGTGGCCTATGGCGAGCCGGCGGCGACGGACACGGTACGCGCCGCCATGCTGATACGGTTGAATACCGCGCTGGCGGGCGGCACCGGCATGAGTCCGCCGCTGGTGCGCCAGTACGCCGACTTTCTCAACAAGGGCTTGACGCCGGTGGTCTTGGGCCAAGGCTCGGTCGGCCAGGCCGACATCACGATCCTGCCGCAGATCGGCCTGGCCATGATGGGTGAAGGCATGGTGGAAACCGGCGGCAAGCGCCTGCCGGCAGCCGAGGCCATGCGCCAGGCAGGCCTGGCGCCGATCCAGCCCTACGCC
The DNA here is from genome assembly GCF_902859735.1 of Achromobacter aegrifaciens. Taxonomy (GTDB): domain Bacteria; phylum Pseudomonadota; class Gammaproteobacteria; order Burkholderiales; family Burkholderiaceae_B; genus Achromobacter; species Achromobacter aegrifaciens. The sequence goes on from NZ_CADIJY010000004.1 coordinate 55,093, forward strand.
AAGGATTCGCTGTCCTTGTTGAGTTCCAACGCCTATGGCGCGGCCCTTGCCATCCTGGCCGCGCACGACGCCAGCCGGGTGCTGGACCGCGCCGATGAGGTGGCGGCCCTGTCGCTCGAAGGCCTGAACGGCAATATTGCACCCTTGCTGCCCGCCACCCAGGGCCAGCGTCCATATCCGGCGCAGCAGCAGGTGGCCCGGCGCATCCTGTCGCTGCTCGAAGGCAGCGCGCTGTGGCAGACGGATGAACAGCGGCCGTTGCAGGATCCCCTGAGCTTCCGCACCGTGAGCCAGGTCCATGGCGCGGCCCGCGAAACGCTGCGCCAGCTGGACGTGCAGCTGCTGGTGCAGATCAACAGTTCTGATGACAACCCGACCGTGGCGCTGGATGTCTCGCCGCCACCGGGCGCCACGCCGCAGGAAACCCGCTACTACGTGACGCAGGGCAAGCTGCGCGGCGCGGTGCTGCCCAGCGCCGGCTTCGATCCCACCGCCTGGGTGGTGCCGCTGCAGTCGGTGGGCGTGGCGCTGGCCCAGGTGGCCCAGTCTTCGGCGCAACGCGTGCTGCGCATGGGCGACCCGGCCTTCACCAAGCTGCCGCGCTTTCTGTCGCCCAATGACACGACGCTGGCCTACACCACGATACAGAAGCCCGTGTCGCTCCTGGCGACCGAAATCCGGACGCTGTCGCAGCCCGTCTCGTCCGATGCGCTGGCGGTCGCCGGCAACATCGAAGACGTGGCCACCAACGGCCCGCTGGCGGCGCAGCGCGTGGGCCAGCAGGCCGCGCGCCTGCGCACGCTGCTGGGCATAGAACTGATCCATGCGGCGCAGGCCGTGGATCTGCGCACGCGCGCGGAACCGCGGCGTCCGGTGGGCAAAGGGACCGGCGAGGTGCTGGCGGCCTTCCGGCAGGAAGTGCCGTTTCTTTCGCAGGACAGAAGGCTGGCCGACGACATCGCGCGCGCCGACCGGTTTCTGAACCAGGAGCGCGGCGCGGCGCAGTAAGCGCCACGCCGCGGCCTGAACCACACAACAAGGGGAATGACCATGAAAAAGTACCTTGCGCTGTGCCTGAGCAGCGCCCTGCTGGCCGCCGCGCTGCCACTGCCTGCGGCTGCCGCCGATGGCAAGTATCCCGCCAGGCCCGTCACCATCGTCGTGCCGTTTGGCGCGGGCGGCATCGCCGATGCGCTGCCCCGCATCGTCGGCCAGGAACTCAACAGCAAATGGGGCGTGCCGGTCATCATCGAAAACAAGGTCGGCGCCTCCGGCAACATCGGCATGGACTTTGTCGCCCGCGCCAATCCGGACGGCTATACGCTGGCCCTGGCGCCCGCGGGCAACCTGACCGTGAACCCGCTGCTCTATACCAAGCTGCCGTTCAACACCGCAAAGGACTTCGCGCCGGTGACCATGCTGGCCACCTCGCCCAATGTGCTGGTGGTCAACGACAAGGTACCGGTCAAGAGCTTCACCGAACTGGTGGCCTATGCGCGCCAGCATCCGGACAAGCTCAACTATTCCTCGCCCGGCCCCGGTAGCGGGGCCCACCTGGCGGGCGAACTGCTGAACCAGTCGGCCGGCATTGTCACGCGCCACATCCCCTACAACGCCATGGCTGCCGCAGTCAACGACGTGGTGGCGGGCAACGTGGACATGATGTTCGCCGGCGTATCCACCGTGCTGCCGCATATCCAATCCGGCAAGCTGCGCGCGCTGGCGGTGGCCGGTCCGCAACGCCTGCCGCAACTGAAGGACGTGCCCACGGTGGCCGAGAGCGGCTATCCGGGCTTTGACGTGACGTCCTGGTACGGCATCGTCGCGCCGGCCAAGGTGCCGCCCGCTATCCTCGACCAGTTGCAGGCCGACATTGCCGCCGTGCTGCAAAAGGAGTCCGTGCGCCAGAAGTTCGCCGGCCTGGGCGTGGAGCCCGCCGGCTCGAACCGCGCGGATTTCACCCAGGCGATCCAGCAGGAAACCGCAAAGTGGGCGGCCATCGTCAAGCAGGCCGGCATCCAGCCCATCCAATAAACAGAGGAGACATCATGCAATCCATAGACATCACCTATTTGAACGGCCCTGACGTGCGCGCGCTGGCGCTGACCGATGCGGAAATCCTGGCCGCGGTGCAAAGCGCGCTGGACGCCCAGGGACGCGGCAAGACCGTCATCGAACCCCGCATGCACCTGGTGCCGGAGTCTTCCGCCAAAGGGCACTTCAATGTGCTGCGCGGCTACATCGAGCCGCTGCACGTCGCGGGCGTGAAGGTGGTCAGCGACTTCGTCGACAACTACAAAGTCGGCCTGCCTTCGGAGATGGCCCTGCTCAATCTGTTCGATCCGGTCAACGGCAAGCCGTTGGCCGTGGTCGACGCGACCGCCATCACCGACATGCGCACCGGCGCCGTCACCGCGCTGGGCGCCAAGTACCTGGCGCGCAAGAACAGCAAGGTGCTGGGGCATATCGGGTCGCGCGGCACTTCCTATTGGAACGTGCGGCTGCTCGACAGCCTTTACGACTTTGACGAAATCCGCGTGCACTCGCGCCGGCCGGAAAGCCAGCAGGCCTTTGGCGAGCGCCTGTCGCGCGACCTGGGCAAACCGGTGAAGGTCGTCAATGACTGGGAATCCTGCGTGCGCGGCGCCGACATCGTGGTCGAAGCCTCGCGCCTGCCTGAACCCACGCCGCTGCTCAAGACCGAATGGATCAAGCCCGGCGCCCTGGTCATGCCCTACGGCACCATGAGCGCGGTGGAACTGAACCTGACCGACATCATGAGCAAGGTGGTGGTCGATGACTGGGGCCAATGCCGCAAGGGGCTGCCCTATGGCGCGCTGCGCGCCCACGTCGACAGCGACCGCATCACGGAAGAAAACCTGCACGCCGAACTGGGCCAGATCGTGGCGGGCCTGAAGCCGGGTCGCGAGCGCGATGACGAAACCATCCTGTTCTGGCACCGCGGCCTGTCCACCACCGATATTGCGCTGGGCCACGCCATGCTGGAAAAGGCCCGCAATATGGGCCTGGGCCAGACCTTGAAATTTGCATAGGCGCAGCGCCATGGATCTCATCACTTCGACGCGCATGTACGACGTGGCGCCCGCGGCGCGGGCTGCCTGGCATGCGCTGCTGCAGGCCGCGCACGCCAGCGCCGGACTGGAGGTGCGCTTCGTCGAGCACGGCTGGCCCACGCCCATCGGCGAACTCTGGGAACGGCCCGGCCTGTGCGGCGTCTTCATGTGCGGCTGGCCCTACGTCAACGCGCTGCAGGCGGGCCGGGCCTTTGCGGCGGTCGCTGCGGTGGTGCCTGACTGGCCGGCCTACGAAGGCCTGCCGCGCTATCGCAGCGAATTCCTGGTGCGCGCCGACTGCGGCTGGTCCTCGCTGGCTGATGCGGCCGGCAGCCGCTATGGCTGGATGGTGCGTGACTCCCAATCGGGCTGGAATGCGCCGCGCGCGGCGCTGGCCGGGCTGGCCGCGGCTGGCGGCTCACTGTTCGCAGCGTCCAAGGGGCCTTATGGCAACCCGCGGGGCCTGCTGCGCGCGCTGGCTGACGGCGAGATCGACCTGACCGCGGCCGACAGTTGGTACCTGGATCTGCTGCGCGCGCACGATCCGGCCGCGCTGGCCGGACTGCGCACGCTGGCGTATACGCCATGGACGCCGAATCCCCTCCTGGTGTCCGGACCCGACGTGGCCCCGGCCGCCACGCAGGCCCTGTCGGATGCCCTGCTTGCCATGCACGAGAATCCGGCGCACCAGCCGCTATTGCGCGCGGCGCATGTCGCGCGCTTCGCCCGCCCGGATCCGGCCGCCTACTCTGTCCTGGGCGACATGGCGCAAGCCGCCGTGACGGCAGGCTATCCCGAGATACGCTGAAACCGGCGCAGGCCCCGCCTTTCCAGGCGGGGCGGACTGCCTCTTTCCCCTGGCACGGCGGCGCTTTAAAGAATTATTAAAACCCCGTGCCGACAATGCCCTCCTGCGACGGCTGGCCTTCCCTGGGCCGCCGGCAACACGCACATCAAGCAATGGAACATGGCGCTGATCCGTCCGGACCGCGCGGGAGATGCACTCATGAAACGCCTGCAAGGCATGGAATTGTTCGCCGAAGTGGCGAAGGCGCATAGCTTCAGCCGGGCCGCCGCGACGCTCGGCATGCCCACCTCCACGGTGTCGCGCCACGTGGCCGAACTGGAACGCTCGGTGGGCCTGCGGCTGCTCAGCCGCAACACGCGCCGCGTGGAGCTGACCGATGCCGGGCGGCTGTACTTCGAACGCTGCCGCCGCATCGTGGCCGAAGCCGAGATCGCCCACGAGGAACTGCGCGAGCAACTGGAACTTCCCAGCGGGCCGCTGCGCGTCCAGCTGCCCGCGGCGTATGCGCTGGACGCCTTGATGCCCGCCCTGGTGGCATTCGGCAGCCGCTACCCGGATATCCGGCTCCAGATGAGCGTGGCCGGACCCGAGTTCGCCGAGCAGCCGCCCGAGATCGGCGACGTCTCGATCCGCCTGGGCGAACTGCCCGACTCGTCGCTGGTGGCGCGCCGCGTGGGCGCGGTCCATGCCGGCCTGTACGCCTCGCCCGCCTACCTGGCCGCCCGCGGCATGCCTGTCAGCCCCGCGGACCTGGCGCGCCATGACTGCATCGGCCTGCGCGCCGGCGGCGGGCAGCCCGCGCCCTGGCCGCTACAGCGCGGCCGCGAGCAGTTGCTGGTTCCGGTGGAGCACCGCTACGGCGCCAACGACGCCTGCATGGCCAGGCAGCTTGCCGTGTTGGGCGCCGGCATCGCGGCGCTGGGCGGCGACGAAAGCGGCCGGCTGCGCTCGGGCGAGCTGGCGCGCGTGCTGCCGGCCTGGAGCCTGGGGCCGATCGAGGTCCACGCCGTGACCGAAACCCGTTTGCTGCCCGCCCGGACCCGGTACCTCATCGATTTTCTGGCGGACTACCTGGACAATCCGGCGCATGGCCTGGCGCCAGAACTCCGAATTCGCCGGGTGGCATAACCCCGTCACAATATTGCATCGGCAGATGATGCGACCCTCTTTTTTCGGGCGGCACGCCCTTGCCGCCCGTCCCCCGCCCCTGGCGCCGCCCTCCACCGTGTAAACTCCCCCCTTTTTGACTCTGGTGGTATGTTGCAGGCCCCACAGCGCACAGGTTTAAGCGGCCCGACGCTCATTCGCTTGCTGACTCGCCTGACGGATGTCGATGTTCCGCAATCCAGGCAATCGCTCTCGGACCATCTGAGCCAATGGCTCGGCTGGACGGACGCGATCGCGCTCTCCGCGGCGCTGAACACCAGCCCGCCGGTGATCGCCCCCGGCGCCCGCATGTTCAGCAGCGCCGAAGAACGCGAGTGCGAACGCGTGCGGACCACGCTGGCCGACGCCATCGCCAGCGACACCGCGGCCACGGCCGCCAAGCGGCGCACGCCGGGACAAGCGCCCGCGCCCGCCAAGCAACTGGCGGCGCTGGCCGAGGCCGATTACGCGAATTTTCGCCAGCGCTATCTGTCGTTGCAGCACACGATGGAAACCGCCGTGGGCAATTTGCGCAGCCGGCTGCGCGGCATGGTCGCAGCCACAAACGGCGAAATGACGCGACTGGCAGTGGTCGACGCCATCATGGACCGCGCCCTGCTGCCCAAGGAACGCGCGCTGTTCGGCGCGATTCCGAAATTGCTGCAAGGCCATTTCGAGCGCCTGCGCGACGCGGAGGCCGCGGCCCTGGCCGAGGCTGCCGCATTGGCGCAAGCGCAAGGCGAGACCGAAGCCGAGGCGCAAGGCGATGCCGCGGTCGAGACGGGCGCGGCGCCCGCTCCGGCGACGGCATCGATAACGCCGGGCGCCTGGCTGGACACGTTCCGCAAAGACATGCGCAGCGTGCTGCTTGCCGAATTGGATGTTCGTTTACAACCGGTCGAAGGGCTGCTTGCCACCCTTCGCGCCAGCTAACCGGGACACTATGTCCAAATATCTGACTAATCTCGTAGTTTTCTTGGCGGGTCTGGCCGTCGTGGGCTGGATCGGCGTGGGCTATGCGGGCACCAACCCGCTGGCGCTGGCCGTGACCTTGCTGATAGCCGTCTGTTACCTGGCCGGCGCGCTGGAACTGCTGCGCTACCAGCAGGCGACATCCTCGTTGACGCGCGCGCTCTCGGGCCTGTCCGAAGCGCCCGGCAATCTGGGATCCTGGCTGGACCAGTTGCCGCCGGGCCTGCGCAACGCCGCGCGGCTGCGCATCGAAGGCGAGCGCGCGGGCCTGCCCGGACCGGCGCTGACGCCGTACCTGGTCGGCCTGCTGGTGCTGCTGGGCATGCTGGGCACTTTCCTGGGCATGGTCGTGACCCTGCGCGGCACCGGCCTGGCGCTGGAAAGCGCCACCGATCTGGCCGCCATCCGCGCCTCGCTCGCCGCGCCGGTCAAGGGCCTGGGCTTTGCCTTCGGCACCTCGATCGCCGGCGTGGCCAGCTCCGCCATGCTGGGCCTGCTGGCAGCCCTGTGCCGCCGCGAACGCGTGCGCGCCGCACAACTGCTGGACAGCAAGGCCGCGACCACGCTGCGCGTGTACTCGCAGGGCTATCAGCGCGAGGAATCCTTCAAGCTGCTGCAACGCCAGGCTGAAGTCATGCAGCGCCAGGCGGAAGCCATGCCTACCCTGGTGGACAAGCTGCAAGCCATGATGAGCGACATGGCCCGCCAGAACCAGGCCCTGAGCGACCGCCACATGGCCAGCCAGGACGCGTTCCAGGGCAAGGCCGAGGCGGCCTATTCGCGCCTGGCCGCCGTCATGGAACAGTCCATGAAGGAAAGCGTGTCGCAAAGCGCGCGCTCGGCCGGCGCCGCCCTGCAACCCGTGGTGGAAGCGACGATGGCCAGCCTGTCGCGCGAAACCGCTTCCCTGCAGGACACCGTGACGCAAGCCGTGCAGCGCCAACTGGAAGGACTGACCTCGGGCTTCCAGGCCACCACCAGCAATGTCGCCGGCATCTGGAACCAGGCCCTGGCCGGCCAGCAGCGCGCCAGCGAGGCCCTGTCCCAGGACCTGCGCGCCTCGCTCGACCACTTCGCCCAGACCTTCGAACAGCGCTCGGCCGCCCTGCTGGACAGCGTGTCCTCGCGCCTGGAGGAATCGTCGGGCAGCATGTCGCAAGCCTGGACCCAGGCGCTGTCGCGCCAGGAGCAGGCCAGCGAAAAACTGGCGGGCGACAATCTGCAGGCCCTGACCGCGGCCGCAGCCAGCTTCGAGCAGCATTCGGCCTCGCTCTTGCGCACGCTGAACCAATCGCACACCTTGCTGCAGTCCGAGCTGGCCTCGCGCGACCAGCAGCGCCTGGCCGCCTGGACCGACACCCTGGGCGCCATGGGCGCCACGCTGCGCCAGGAATGGGAACAGTCCGGCGCGCAGGCCGTCGAACGCCAGGAAGCCATCAGCGCCACGCTGGCGCAGACCGTGCGCGACATCACCGCGCAGGCCGAAGTCCAGGCCCGGCTGCTGGAAGGCGTATCCGCCCGCATGGAAGCGGCCGCCAACGGCGTCTCGGAACAATGGGCCACCGCGCTGGCACGCCAGGAACGGGCTGGCGAAAAGCTGGCAGGCGACAACCGCGAGGCCCTGGCCGCCGCGGCCGCCACGTTCGAACAGCATTCCGCGGCCCTGCTGCAGACGCTGGACCAGTCGCACACGCAATTGCAGGCCGCGCTGGCCTCGCGCGACCAGGAACGCCTGGCCGCCTGGACCGGCACGCTCACCGCCATGGCCGCCACGCTGAGCCAGGAATGGCAGCAGGCTGGCGCCGACACCGTGGCCCGCCAACAGGCCGCCAGCGATACGCTGGCCCAGACCGCGCGCGACATCGCCGCCCAGACGCAGGCCCAGGCCGGCATGCTGGAAAGCGTATCGGCCCGCCTGGAAACGGCGGCAGGCAGCGTCACCCAGGCCTGGACCGAGGCGCAAGCCCGCCAGGAACAGGTCAACGCCAAGCTGGCTGGCGACAACCAGCAAGCGCTGGAAACCGCCGCCGCCACCTTCGAACAGCATTCCGCGGCCCTGCTGCAAACGCTGAACCAGTCGCACGCCGAATTGCAGGCCGCGCTGGCCTCACGCGACCAGGAACGCCTGGCTGCCTGGACCGGCACCCTCACCGCCATGGCCGCCAAGCTCGGCCAGGAATGGGAACAGGCCGGCACCCAGGCCGCCCTGCGCCAGCTGGAAGTCAACGACACCCTGGCCCAGACCGCGCGCGACGTTTCGGCGCAAACCCAGGCCCAGGCGGGCTTGCTGGAAAGCGTATCGACTCGCCTGGAAACGGCGGCTACCGGCGTCACCCAGGCCTGGACCGAGGCGCAGGCGCGCCAGGAGCAGGCCAACGCCAAACTGGCCGGCGACACCCAGCAAGCGCTGGAAACCGCCGCCGCCGCCTTCGAACAGCATTCCGCCGCCCTGCTGCAAACGCTGGATCAGTCGCATGCCGAATTGCAGGCCGCGCTGGCCTCTCGCGACCAGGAACGCCTGACCGCCTGGACCGGCACGCTCACCGCCATGGCCGCCAAGCTCGGCCAGGAATGGGAACAGGCCGGCACCCAGGCCGCCCTGCGCCAGTTGGAAGTCAACGACACGCTGGCCCAGACCGCGCGCGACATCACGGCTCAGACCCAGGCTCAGGCCGACCTGCTGGAAAACGTGTCGACCCGTCTGGAAACGGCGGCCGGCAGCGTCACCCAGGCCTGGACCGAGGCGCAGGCACGCCAGGAGCAAGCCAACGCCAAGCTGGCCGGCGACAACCAGCAGGCGCTGGAAGCCGCCGCCGCGGCATTCGAACAACACGCCGCCGCCCTGCTGCAAACGCTGGAGCAATCGCAGACGGACCTGCAGAATGCGCTCGCCGCCGAGGACGAAGCGCGCCTGGAAGTCTGGACCGGCAAGCTCGGCACGATCGCCGACTCGCTGCGCACCGAATGGGAACAGACCAGTTCCTACACCGCCAACCAGCAGCAGCAGATCTGCGACACGCTGGCCATCACGGCGCAGGACATCAGCGCGCAGACCCAGGCGTCCGCCAACGACACCATCGCCGAGATCGGCCGCCTGGTGCAGGCCGCCTCTGAAGCGCCGCGCGCCGCCGCCGAAGTCATCGGCGAACTGCGCCAGAAGCTCTCCGACAGCATGGAGCGCGACAATGACATGCTGGAAGAACGCAACCGCCTGCTGGAAACCCTGGGCACCCTGCTGGACGCCGTCAACCACACCGCCGCCGAGCAACGCACGGCCGTGGACGCGCTGGTATCTTCGTCGGCGGAGCTGCTGGACCGCGTCGGCACGCAGTTCACCGAACAGGCGCAGGCCGAAACCGGCAAGCTGGCCGAGGTGGCCGCACAGGTCGCCAGCGGGGCCGCCGAAGTGGCCAGCCTGGGCGAATCCTTCGGTACTGCGGTGCAGCTCTTCGGCGAGTCCAACGACAAGCTGGTGGCGCACCTGCAACGCATCGAAGCGGCGCTGGACAAATCCATCGCGCGCGGCGACGAACAGCTCGCCTACTACGTGGCGCAGGCCCGTGAAGTGGTGGACCTGAGCATGGTGTCGCAGAAGCAGATCATCGAGAACCTGCAGCAGTTGGCCATCCAGCGCGCGACGGCCGGAGCGGAAGCGGCATGAGCGAGGACATCGACGGCGGCGTGGAGCCCACAGTCCCGGCCTGGGCCGTCTTCGGCGACCTGATGTCGGTGCTGCTGGGCGCATTCGTCCTGATCCTGGTGAGCGTCGTCGCCGTGCAGCTGCAGCTGTCCACCCAGCTGGAGGAAGAGGTCAAGCAGCGCCAGGTCGAAACCCAGCGCCGCGAAACGCTGGAGCAGGCGCTGGCGGGTCCGCTGGCCGCCGGCCGCGTGACCCTGATCGACGGCCGCATCGGCATCAGCGGCAGCGTCCTGTTCGCCCTGAACTCGGACCAACTGCAGCCCGAAGGCCGTGAAGTCCTGAAAAGCCTGATCGAACCCCTGTCGGCCTATCTGAAGTCGCACAACGAGATCCTGATGGTCAGCGGCTACACCGACGACCAGCAGGTGCGCGAAGGCAACCGGCGCTTCGCCGACAACTGGGACCTGTCCGCGCAGCGCGCCTTGACCGTAACGCGCGCGCTGATCGACGAGGGCGTGCCTTCGTCGGCCGTGTTCGCCGCGGCCTTCGGCTCCGAACAGCCGGTGGCCTCGAACGCGGATGAGGACGGCCGGTCCAAGAACCGCCGCGTCGAAATCGCGCCCATCCCCAAGCCCTCCAGCGACGCCGGGACCTCGCATGGCCAGTGACGGCACCCGCGGCGAAATCATCGACGCCCGGGCCATGCTGGACGCCTGGCGCGAGGCCGGCGCCGACCGTGTGGATCCTGTCCGCTTCCAGTTCATGGACGCGCTGCAACGGCGCGCAGCCGCCCAGGGCGGCGAAGCCCGCAGGCTGCTGGACGGCAAGCTGGCAACGCTGATCCAGGCCTACGAGGCCGAACTGGACGGCGCGCCCGCGGATGCGGCCGAAAACCTCCCCGCGCCCGCTGCCGCCCTCCCCGAACCCGGACCGTTGGCGGCGCTGACCGCGTACATCGCCGATCCCGGCACCGACGCGCGCGGCGCCGCCGACCTGCGCGCCACCTATCCTGAACTGCAAACGCTGGAGTACTTCCGCGGCGTCTGGTCGCGGGTCAGCGCCGACCGCCAGGTGCGGCAGTCGCAGGAGCAGGTGCACAAGAACGCCGGCCCGCTCAACTCCAATCAGCTGGTGCACCGCGCACTGTCGCTGATGCGCGAAGTGTCGCCCGGCTATCTGCAGCAGTTCCTGTCGTACACCGACGCGCTGATGTGGATGGAGCAGGTGCACGCCGCCATCGCGCCCCCGCCAAAGGAGGCCGCGCCTCGCGCCGGCGCCAAGAAGACGGCGCGCGGCAAGGGCCGCTAGCCCCCTCCCGATTTGCGCCCTGCCGCCCATCGGCGGTAAGATACGATCCATATACAAACCATATATGGATCATTCACTCCATGGGCATCGTCAAGATCTCCGAGCAGATGCATGAGAACCTCCGCGTCGCCAGCGGCGCGCTCAGCCGCTCCATCAATTCCCAGGCCGAACACTGGATGCGCATCGGCATGCTGTCCGAGCTCTACCCCGAACTGCGCCACGCCGACATCTGCCAATTGCTGATCCGCATCGAACAGGCCGAGGGCTTCGCCATCGCATCCTTGTCCCAAGGCTTGCCACAGCCAGCCCAGCAGGAGGCCGCGTAAATGGCGAAGAAGGTTTCCATCAAGTCCGCCGCCGACATCGAAATGGCCCGCAAGGCCGGCGCCATGGCAGCGGAAGTGCTGCACATGATTGCCGAGCACGTCCGCCCCGGCGTCACCACCGATGAGCTGGACCGCATCTGCCACGACTACATCGTCAACGTCCAGAAGGCGATACCCGCCAACGTCGGCTACCACGGCTTTCCCAAGACCATCTGCGCCTCGGCCAACCACGTGATCTGCCATGGCATCCCGTCGGCCAAGGTGTTGAAGAACGGCGACATCCTCAACATCGACGTGGCCGTGATCAAGGACGGCTGGTTCGGGGACACCAGCCGCATGTACTACGTGGGCCAGCCCAGCCCGCTGGCGCGGCGCCTGGTCAACACCACCTACGAAGCCATGCGCGCCGGCATCATGGCCGTCAAGCCCGGCGCGACGCTGGGCGATATCGGCCACGCCATTCAGACCGTGGCGCACCGCGAGCACTTCAGCATCGTGCGGGAGTACTGCGGCCACGGCATCGGCCAGATCTATCACGACGATCCGCAAGTGCTGCACTACGGCCGCCCCGGCGAAGGCATGGTGCTGCAGCCCGGCATGATGTTCACCATCGAACCCATGATCAACGCCGGCAAGCCCCAGACCAAGCAACTGCCCGACGGCTGGACCGTGGTCACCAAGGACCGCTCGCTGTCGGCGCAATGGGAGCACATGGTGGTCGTGACCGAGACCGGCTATGAAGTGCTGACGCCTTGGCCGGACGGCTTCGGCGACTATCCGCCCATCCCCTGAGAAAGAGGCGAAGCGGCGCGCGCGCCTTGCCCATGGCAAGGAACGGAGTGCCGGAGGACAAGGGCACGATCATGATCGTGCCCTTGTCGTTTCCGCCGTCCGCGCCCCATGCCCGCCCTGCCCTCAGCGTTCCGCCGCCTGGCCGCCTCCAACCTGGCCGCCCAATTCTCCGAACAGATGGCGCTTGCGGCCGCCCCGTTGGTCGCGGTGCTGGCGCTGGGCGCCAGCGCTGCCGAGACGGGCTATCTGCAGACGGCCCAGACCCTGCCCTTCCTGCTGCTGTCCCTGCCCGCCGGCGTGCTGGCCGACCGGATGTCACGGCGCGCCCTGATGACCGCCGCCGAATGCGTGCGCGCCGCCAGCCTACTGGGCCTGCTGGCGCTGCTGGCCACGGGCGGACTTAATCTGGGCTGGCTGGCCGCGCTGGGTTTCCTGGGCGCGGTGGGCACGGTCGCCTACAACGTGGCCGCGCCGGCGCTGGTGCCGCGGCTGGTCCCGCCCGCCGGACTTGCCAGCGCCAACCGCTGGCTGGAACTGGCCCGCAGTACCGCTTTTTCCGCAGGGCCAGCCGCCGGCGGCGCGCTGGTCGGGTGGATGGGCGCGCCCTCGGCGTATGTGCTGGCCACCGTGCTGTCGCTGCTGGCGGCCCTGCTGCTGGCCGGCCTGCCCCACGACACTCCCGGCCCAGCGCCGCGCCGCCGCGTGCTGGAGGAACTGCGCGAGGGCGCGGCGTTCGTCCTCACGCATCCGCTGCTGCGCCCGGTGCTGGTGACCGCCGTATTCTTCAATACCGCCTGGTTCGTGCTGCAGGCCATCTACGTGGCCTACGCCATCGAACGGCTGGGCCTGTCGGCCACGGCCGTCGGCCTGACGCTGGGCGTGTATGGCGGCGGCATGGTGGCCGGCGCCTTGCTCGCGCCCTGGCTCGCACAGCGGCTGAGCTTCGGCGGCATGATCGCCGCCGGCCCTCTGGCCGCGCTGATCGCAAGCGCCATCCTGCTCTCCACGCTGGCGTTTCCGTCCGGCGCGTGGGCGGCAGCGGGCTTCTTCCTGTTCGGTGCGGGTCCCATCCTCTGGACCATCACCACCACCACGCTGCGCCAGGCAATCACCCCCAACGCCCTGCTGGGCCGCGTGTCCGCCGTCATCCTGACCGCCACCTTCGGCGCCCGCCCGGTCGGCGCGCTGATCGGCGCCGCGCTTGCCGCCCGCGCCGGCGTCGAAGCCTGCCTGTGGGTATCGACCGCCGGCTTTGCCGTGCAATTCGTGGTGCTGTATACCTCGCCGGTGCTGCGCCTGCGCACCCAGCCCGAAGCCGGCGCCTATTGAACGCTGTTGCGCACGCAAAACCGGCAATCTGTATCTGTGCGCGCCCGCCGCCGCCCGCTAGACTGCCCCGGTCAGTCAACACGGCGGCGGCAAGATGCTGAAGATCCTGGGTAAAGCCTCATCCATCAACGTGCGCAAGGTGCTCTGGGCCTGCGCCGAACTGGACCTGCCTTTCGAGCGCGAAGATTGGGGCTCCGGGTTCCAACCCACCAGCGAGCCCGCCTTCCTGGCGCTGAATCCGAACGCGATGGTGCCCGTCATCCAGGACGGCGACTTCGTGCTGTGGGAGTCCAACAGCATCATCCGCTACCTGGCCGCGCAATACGGCGGGCTGGACCTGTACCCCGCCGAACCCAGGCTGCGCGCCCGCGTCGACCAATGGATGGACTGGCAGGCCACCGACCTGAATCGTTCCTGGAGCTACGCCTTCATGGCCCTGGTGCGCGAATCTCCCGCCCACCGCGACCGCGCCGCGATCGAAGCGTCCTGCCGCGAATGGGCGAGCTTCATGGCGATACTGGACCGGCGCCTGGAACAGGCCGGCGGCTACGTCGCCGGCCCCGCGTTCTCGCTGGCCGACATACCGGTCGGCCTGTCGGTGAACCGCTGGTTCAGCACGCCCTTCGACAAGCCGCGATTGCCGGCCGTCGCCGCGTACTACGACCGCCTCGCCGAACGCGCAGGCTACCGTCTGTACGGCCGCAACGGCACGGCCTGACCGCCCAAGCGGCTACTTCACCACCCCGCAAACCAGCCGGCCGCCCCCGCCGCCCAGCGGCGCCGGCGTATCGCTGTAGTTGTCGCCGCCCACGTGCACCATCACCGCGCGGCCCTTCACATCGGCCAGCTTCAGATGCGGCGCCACCACCGCCTTCGTCGCCGTGCCGTCGGCAGCGACCACGATGAACGGCAGATCGCCCTGATGCCCGTCAGTCGCCATCGGCCCCTTGTGCGCCTTGGTGCCCTTGGGATCGAAATGCCCGCCCGCCGCGCCGCCAGCCGCCATCTGGTTGTTCACCATGCCAGGCTCGCACGAACCCTTCTCATGCACATGGAAGCCGTGCTCGCCGGGCGGCAGGCCCTTCAGATGCGGCGTAAGCTGCAGCCCGCCTTTGGTGTCCTTGAGCGTGATCGTGCCAGCGCTCTTGCCCACGCCGTCCACGCTCAGGAACGACATCGACACGTCTTCCGCCAGCGCCGCGCCAGACGCGCCTGCGAACGCAAGCGCCGCGACCAGCATCGAGATTTTCTTCATGGGGTGCCTCCAAGATACGCGCCCGCAGCCCGCGGACGCCCGGTGGTGCATGGACGGCCCGTGCCGGCCATGCCGGAAAAAACAATAGCATTTGGGTCAGGGCGTCTGCCAGCAATCTTCGTTCCTGATACAAACGCAGATCTTGCAAAAAAGAGCCATCCCGCCACATTCGCGCGAGCGCGCAAAACCCCGACGACACACCCAACGTACGTCAATTGCGGCCGTCCGGACGGCCGCAAATGACGGGCATCGCAAGACTCGAAACCGAACCCCGCTCTAGCGGCGCATCAAATCTGTACGCACGTAGCCCGTCGGCGCGGGCGCCTGGGTGGCGAGCAACCTCGATGCGCCCGAGGGAATCTGAAGGGAAGGCCGCAGGCCTGGACGAAGATGACGACGGGGCAGTCCGGAGCGAAGGCTCCGGACCGCAATCGTGGGCGCTCGCCACCCAGGCGCCCGCGCCGACGGGCGGCCTACGAAGCGCAGAAAACAGCAGCCGAATCCTCAACAGCCATCCCATACGGCAATCGCATCACCCTCGAACCAGCAACACGACCGCGTGCAGTGCCACCCCTATCAACCCGCCCACCAAGGTGCCATTGAACCGTATGTACTGCAGATCCTTCCCCACGCTAAGTTCCAGCTCATCCACCAGATGCCGTTCATCCCAATTCTTCACCGTGCGGGAAATGTGCTCCGTGACCCCGCTACGCAAGCGCCCCGTCAACCTCCGCGCCCCGCCCAGCACGTGATTGTTGATCGCCTCCCGCAACCCCGGATCCTCCCCCAGCTTGCGCCCCAAGGCCAGCAATGCGCTCTCCAGATGCCGCGCCAGCGCCGAATCCTCCGATGACAGATCGCGCCTCAGCGCTGCATGGATATCGTCCCACAGCCCCTGCACGTACTCCTGCACCTTCGGATGATCGATCGCCCGCTGCTTCAGCGCCTCCACCTGTGCCGACAAGGCCGGATCATCCTTCAGCCGCCGGATGTAATCCTGCACCCAGGCTTCATAATCCCGCCGCACCGGATGCCCAGGCTCGGACAGCACGTCCCGCAGTTCCTCCACCAGCGCCCGCGCCAGCCGGTCCGCCAGATTGTCGGCAATTCCGTCCACCGACTTCACCACGTCCACCGCCGCAATGATGCGCGGCCATTCCTTCTTCGCGAACTTCACCAGCAGGCTCGAGGCCCGCGCCTTCACGTCCTCGTCGCCCAGATAGCCGCCCAGCCGCTCCAGCGCCGCGTCCAGCAGCTCCTGATGCCGCCCGTCACGCGTCAACAAGCCCAGCACCTCGCCCGCCGTATCCGCCGCGTCCCAGCGCCGCAGGTTCTTCACCACGAACTCCTGGATCACCCCGCGCACCGCCCGGTCGTCCAGCAGGTCCAGCGTCTGCAAGGCCACATTGCGCGCCCCCTCGCTCAAGGCCCGCGCCTGCCGCGGGCGCCCCAGCCAGCGCGCCAGGCGCGCCGCGGGATCGAACACCCGCAGCTTCTCCATCAGCGTGTCCGGATCCAGGAAATGGTCGCGCACGAACACCGCCAGGTTGTCCCCGATGCGGTCCTTGTTGCTGGGAATGATGGCCGTATGCGGAATCGGCAGCCCCATCGGCCGGCGGAACAGCGCCACCACCGCGAACCAGTCGGCCAGAGCGCCCACCGTGGCCGCCTCGCAGAACGCCCGCACCCAGGCCCAGGCGCCCTGCCCGCCCATGACGTGACTGGTGATGAAACCGCAGACCATCGCCACCAACAGAGCCAGCGCGGCGATCTTCATGCGCCGCAACTGCGTGCGGCGCGCTTCGGAAGCCAGCGCGGAATGCGTGGCGGCGGAACGGGGCATCTCTGTCATGGGGTCTCCGGAAACGACAGACCCAGCATAACAATTACGGCCCGCAGCGGCGTCAGCCCAGCGGCGGCAGCATGTTGAACAGCAGCACCATGATGAGCCCGACCACCGACACGATGGACTGCACCACCGAAATCGTCTTGGTCGCTTCGCCCATGGTCATGCCGAAGGACTCCTTCACCATCCAGAAGCCTGCGTGATTGGCGTAGTTGAAGAACAGCGAGCCGCAGCCGATGGCCAGCGCCAGGAGCGGCAGGTTCAGGCTGGGATCGGCGCCCGCCAGCGGCGCCAGCAAGCCCGCCGCGCCCACGATACCGACCGTGGCCGATCCGGTGGACACCGACAGCAGCATGGCGATCAGCCAGCCCAGCACCAGCGGCGGCAAGGAAAACTGATGGGTCAGCTGCACGATGGCATCGCCCACCTTGGCGCTGGTCAGCACCTGCTGGAACGCGCCGCCGCCCGCGATGATGAGCATGATGCCGGCGATGGGCTTGAGGCTCTTGCCCATGGCGTCGCGCAACTTTTCCGCGTCGCCGCCGCGCATCAGCACCAGGGTGAAGGCGGCGAACAGCACGCCCAGCAGCATCGCGACCATCGGGTCGCCCAGGAACGCCGCCACGTGCATGGCGCGCGAGTCCTTGGGCAGCAGCATTTCCGCGCCCGCGTGCACCAGCATCAGCAAGGCGGGCAGCAAGGCCGCCAGCACCCCCAGGCCTACGCTGGGCGCATTGCGGCCGGCAGCCTCCTGGCGGGTGGTGGTGAACTGTTCCAACAGCGCCTCGTCCGGACGCGTCGTCATGCGCGGCGAAATGAAAGCGCCATACAAGGGGCCGCCGAAGACCATGGCCGGCAGCGCCGCGATGAAGCCGTAGATCATGGTCGGCCCCACCGTGGTCTTGAGCGTGGCGATGGCGGTCAGCGGCCCCGGATGCGGCGGCACCATGCCGTGCATTGCCGCCAACGCCGAGATCACCGGCACGCCCACGTACACGTAGGCCGAGCCCTTGAATCGCTGCTGGCTTTCCAGCTTGCGCGCCACGCTGAAGATCAGCGGCAGCATCACCACCAGGCCGACCTCGAAGAACATCGGTATGCCGATGACGAAGGCCACCAGGGTCATGGCCCACGGAATCATGCGCGGCGAAGTATGGCTGAGGATGGCATTGGCCAGGCGTTCGGTCGTGCCCGAGTCGGCCAGGATCTTGCCCAGCATCGCCCCCAGCGCGATCACCACGCCCACCGCGCCCAGCGTCTTGCCGGCGCCATTGCTCAGGTTCTTGACGATGGCCACGGGCTCCATGCCGGTGGCGAACCCCACGCCGATGGAGACGATCAATAGCGCCAGCAGCGGATGCATGCGGATGCGCGAAACGATCAGCGCAACCAGCACCAGCACGCTAGCCAGCGCGGTAAGAAGCAATTGGACGTCGGAAGAGGACATGGACGGGCCTGGAAAAAATGGGCGCGGCCCTGCGGCCGCTTGCCGATAGGAACACGGATTTTATGCCCGCCAAGCTGAACGGCCAGTCAGGAAAGGCGCGCGTCCAGGGCCTGCACGCGCCTCAGCGGGCTGGCCCCGCTAGCCTGCCGCCTCCAGCAATCCCGGCCTGCCTTCGTGCGCGGCCTGGGCACGCTCCAGGATGAATTCGATGATCATCGAGATCGCCCGCGGGTGGTGGCGATTGGGCATGTACAGCATGTACATGCCGCGCCCGAAGATGCTGAGCCGCCATTGCGGCAACGCGGCCACCAGTTCGCCGCGCGCAATGTCGTCGTGCACCACGTAGTCCGGCACCACGCCCACGCCCAGCCCCGCCAGCGTCGCGTCGCGCAGGAACGCGTAGTTGCGCGAAATCACCGTCGGCTCCAACACCACATGCTGCCGCGGCTGGCCGCCGTAGTAGGCCGAAAGCCGCAAGGGCCGGCCGATGACCGCCGCGCTGATGATGGGCGTGCGCGACAGCTCTTCCGGATGCTGCGGCAGGCCCCGGGCGGCGGCATAGTCCCGCGAGGCGCAGGCCACGTAGCGGACCTGGCCCAGCTCGCGCGCCACCAGGTTCTGCGGCGGCTCGGACATGATGCGCACCGCGATATCGACCTCGTCGCGCAGCAGGTCGTCCACGCTGTTCTCGAACAACACGTCCAGCACGATATCCGGATAGGTCCGCTTGAATTCCAGCAGCCAGGGCGTCATCACGAACTGCCCGTAGCCGCTGGGTACGCTCAGCCTGACCTTGCCCTGCGGCGTCTTGCCCAGGGTCTCGACGGATTCACGCGCCGCGGCGAGTTCGTCCTGGATGCTGCGCCCGTGGTGATACAGCTTCAGTCCGATTTCTGTCGGCTCCACATGCCTCGTTGTGCGCCGCACCAGCTGCATGCCTACCGAGCGTTCCAGCTGATTCAAGTGGTAGCTGACGTTAGCGCGCGTCATCTTCAGGCGGCGCGCGGCCTCGCTGAGGTTGCCCGCGTCCAGGATTTCCACCAGCAACGTCAGGGATTTGGTGTCCATTCCGGGCCTCCACGCCGCAGCAAGTCACCTCCACATTGTCAAATTTTTTTGACCTCAATGTCAATTATCGATGCCATTGTCAAGACTTCTTTACTGCGAAAGAATGAGGCCATAAAAGACGGGCCGTTCCTGGTCCGCCCGGCCCTAGCCCTCGCCCCCAGCGGCGCTCCGGCGGCAGGCCTCATCGGAGACACTGTCCATGACAGACAGCGCAAGCACCGGCGCGGCCAACGCGCGCCGCTATGACGACATTCTCGTCGTCACCATCGACCATCCCCCCGTCAATGCCCTGAGCGCCGCCGTGCGCGGCGATCTGGCCGCGGCCGTGCGCGACGCCCAGGCCGATCCGCAGGTCCGCGCCATCCTGCTGATGGGCGCGGGCAAGAACTTCATCGCGGGCGCCGACATCCGCGAATTCGGCAAGCCGCCGCAGCCGCCCATCCTGCCCGACGTCTGCAACCAGATCGAAGCCAGCGCCAAGCTGGTGATTGCCGCGCTGCACGGCGCGGCGCTGGGCGGCGGATTGGAAGTGGCGCTGGCGGCGCACTACCGCGTCGCGCTCGCGGGCGCCAAGCTGGGCCTGCCCGAAGTGAACCTGGGCCTGCTGCCCGGCGCCGGCGGCACCCAGCGCGCGCCGCGCCTCATGGGCGCGCAGGCCGCGCTGGATTTGATGCTGACCGGCAAGCACCTCTCTGCCGGCGCCGCCCTGGAAGCCGGATTGGTGGACGCGCTCTCCAGCGAGACCGATCCGCTGGACGCGGGCCTGGCCTACACCCGGCAATTGCTGGCGATCGGCGCGGGTCCGCGCCGCACCCGCGACGCCGACGCGCTCGCCGACCGGACCGCCGCGCTGGCCCAGGTCGAGGCAGCGGCCGAACGCGTTGCCCGCACCACCCGTGGGCTGTATTCCCCCGGCAAGATCGTCGAAGCCGTACGCGCCGCCATCGAGCAGCCTTTCGAGGATGGCCTGCGCACCGAACGCGCGCTGTTCCTGCAATGCCTGGACAGCCCGCAGCGGGCGGGCCTGGTGCATGCCTTCTTCGCGGAACGCGACACGGCCAAGATGCCGGGCCAGCAAGCGGCCCGGCCGCGGCGCCTGGAGCGTATCGGCATCGTCGGCGGCGGCACCATGGGCGCGGGCATCGCCGTCTCGGCGCTGGACGCCGGCTTTCCCGTGACCATGGTCGAGCAGGACGATGCCGCGCTGGAACGCGGGCGCGGCCGCGTCGCGCAGGTCTACGAGCTGCTGGTCAAGAAAGGCCGGATCAGCGCCGAAGAGCGCGATGCGCGCATGGCGCGTTACACGGGTTCCACCCGCTACGATGCGCTGGACGACGCCGATCTCATCATCGAAGCCGTGTTCGAAGACATGGCGGTCAAGCAAGCCGTGTTCGCGCAGTTGGACCGCGTCGCCAAGCCCGGCGCGGTGCTGGCCACCAATACCTCGTACCTGGACGTCAACCTCATCGCCGCCGCCACGCGCGGGCCCGCCGACGTACTGGGCCTGCACTTCTTTTCGCCGGCCAACATCATGAAGCTGCTGGAAGTCGTGGTGGGCGAGCACACCGCGCCCGACACCGTGGCCACCGGCTTCGAACTGGCGCGGCGACTGCGCAAGATCCCGGTGCGCGCGGGCGTGTGCGATGGCTTCATCGGCAACCGCATCCTGGCCGTGCACCGCCAGGCGGCGGACATGATGATGGAAGACGGCGCGTCGCCCTACGAGATCGACGCCGCCGTGCGCGACTTCGGTTATCCCATGGGTCCCTACCAGATGGCGGACCTGGCCGGCGGCGACATCGGCTGGGCCACACGCAAGCGCCGCGCGCCCACCCGCGACCCAGCACTGCGCTACGTGCAGATTCCCGACCGGCTGTGCGAACGGGGCTGGTTCGGCCAGAAGACGGGCCGCGGCTTCTACCTGTACCCCGACGGCGCGCGCCAAGGCGAACCAGACCCCGAAGTCCTCGCCACCATCGATGCCGAACGCGCGCGCGCGGGCGTCACGCCGCGCGCCTACACGCAAGAAGATATCCAGCGCCGCTACCTGGCCGCCATGATCAACGAAGCGGCCAACGTGCTGCACCAAGGCATCGCGCAGCGCCCGTCCGACATCGACGTGGTGTTCCTGTCGGGCTACGGCTTTCCGCGTTATCGCGGCGGCCCCATGCACTACGCCGACAGCGTGGGACTGGACCGCGTGCTGGCCGATATCCGCGGCTATGCGCAGGAAGACCCCGCCTTCTGGAAACCTTCGCCGTTGCTCGTGCAGCTGGCCGAATCCGGCCGCAATTTCGCCAGCCTGAACCAGGCCGGCTGACCCGGACACTTTACAGGAACACGCCATGCGCGAAGCCGTCATCGTCTCCACCGCCCGCACCCCCATCACCAAGGCGGGGCGCGGCGAATTCAACCTCATCGCCGGCCCCACGCTGGCCGCGCACGCCGTGCGCGCCGCCGTCGACCGGGCCGGCATGGACCCGGCCCTGATCGAAGACGCGTTCATCGGTTGCGGCTATCCAGAAGGCGCCACGGGTCGCAATATCGGCCGCCAGGCCGTGATCCGCGCCGGCCTGCCGGTCGGCGTGGGCGGCGCTACCGTCAACCGCTATTGCGCCTCCGGCCTGCAGGCCATCGCCTCGGCCGCCAGCCGCATCGTCATGGACGGCGCCCCCGCGATGATCGCGGGCGGCGTGGAACTCGTGTCGCAGATCCGCACCCGCGACGACGGCGTGAGCGGCATGGATCCGTGGATCGTGGCAAACAAGCCCGAGCTCTACCTGCCCATGATCGAAACCGCCGACATCGTCGCGGCCCGCTACGGCATCAGCCGTGAAGCCCTGGACCATTTCGCCGCGCAAAGCCAGGCGCGTACCGAGGCCGCGCAGGCCGCTGGACGGTATCTGGAAGAGATCGTTCCGGTCACCACGACCATGTCCGTCACCGACCGCGCCACCGGCGCCGTCAGCGAATGCGAAGTGACCGTGGACCGCGACACCTGCAACCGCCCCGGCACCACCTACGACGCCCTGGCCTCGCTGGCCCCTGTGCGCGGCGCCGGCCAGTTCGTCACGGCAGGCAATGCCTCGCAGTTGTCGGACGGCGCCGCCGCCTGCGTGCTGATGGAAGCCGCTGAAGCCCAGCGCGCCGGCATCACGCCGCTGGGCGCGTTCCGCGGCCTGGCGATCGCCGGCTGCGAACCCGACGAGATGGGCATAGGCCCCGTCTACGCCGTGCCCAAGCTGCTTGCGCGCTACGGCCTCAAGGTGCAGGACATCGACCTCTGGGAACTGAACGAGGCCTTCGCCTCGCAAGCCCTGTATTGCCAGCAAAAGCTGGGCATTCCGATGGACCGCCTGAACGTGGACGGCGGCGCCATCGCCCTGGGCCACCCCTTCGGCGTCACCGGCGCCCGTCTGGCCGGCCACGTGCTGATCGAAGGCCGCCGCCGCGGCGCCCGCTATGCCGTCGTCACCATGTGCGTGGGCGGCGGCATGGGCGCGGCCGGCCTGTTTGAAATCTACTGAGGATCCCCCATGGACCTGGAATTCACCCCCGAAGAAAACGCCTTCCGCGACGAAGTGCGGGCCTTTCTCGCCAGCCACCTGCCCGAGCGCCTGTCCGCCAAGGTCGCGCAGGGCAAGCTGCTGACGCGCGCCGACATGGTCGAGTGGCACGCCATCCTCAACCAGCAAGGCTGGCTCGCCAGCCATTGGCCGATGGAATACGGCGGCACCGGCTGGAGCGCCGTGCAGAAGTACATCTTCGAAAACGAATGCGCGCTGGCCGGCGCGCCGCGCATCGTGCCCTTTGGCCTGAGCATGCTGGGCCCGGTGCTGATCAAGTACGGCAGCGAGGCGCAGCGCCGCCACTGGCTGCCGCGCATCCTGGACGGTTCCGACTGGTGGTGCCAGGGCTATTCCGAACCCGGCGCGGGCTCGGACCTGGCCTCCGTCAAGACCACCGCCGTGCGCGACGGCGACAGCTACGTGGTCAACGGCCAGAAGACCTGGACCACGCTGGGCCAGTACGCCAACATGATCTTCTGCCTGGTGCGCACGTCACAGGAAGGCCGACGCCAGGAAGGCATCAGCTTCCTGCTGATCGACATGGCGAGCCCCGGCGTGGAAGTGCGCCCCATCATCACCCTGGACGGCGAGCACGAAGTCAATGAAGTGTTCTTCTCCGACGTGCGGGTGCCTGCGGCCAACCTGGTGGGCGAGGAGAACCGCGGCTGGACCTGCGCCAAGTACCTGCTGACCTACGAACGCACCAACATCGCCGGAGTCGGGCAATCGACGGCGGCGCTGGAACGCCTGAAAACGGTAGCCGCAAGACTACGCAAGCACGGACGTCCGCTATCGGAAGACCCGGACTTCGCCGCGCGGCTGGCGCGCGTCGAGATCGAGCTGGCCAACATGCGCACCACCAACCTGCGCGTGGTTGCGGCGGTGGCCGGCGGCGGCGCGCCCGGCGCCGAAAGCTCCATGCTGAAGATCCGCGGCACCCAGATCCGCCAGGAGATCAGCGCGCTGAACCGCCGCGCCATGGGCCCCTATGCCCGCCCCTTCGTGCCCGAAGCGCTGCACGACGGCTATGACGCACCGCCCATCGGCCCCCACGGCGCCGAGAGCGCCGCCGCGCAGTACTTCAACAACCGCAAGCTGTCGATCTTCGGCGGCTCCAATGAAATCCAGAAGAACATCATCTCCAAGATGATCCTCGGACTGTAAGGGCTGGCCATGAATTTTGAACACACCGAAGACCGGCGCATGCTCTCCGACATGCTGCGCCGCTTTGTCGCCGAACAGAGCGACTTCGCCACGCGCGACCGCAATGCCCGCTCGGAGCGGGGCTACAGCCTGGAGCTGTGGCAGCGCTATGCCGAACTCGGCGCCATCGGCGCCCTGTTTGCCGAAGCAGACGGCGGACTGGGCGGGACCGGCTTCGACATTTCCGTCGTGTTCGAAGCGCTGGGCCGCGGCCTGGCCGTCGAACCGCTGCTGGACGCGCTCATGGTCGGCAGCGCCATCGCCGAAGCCGGCACGCCGGCCCAGCGCGAGACCCTTGAAGGCCTGATCGCGGGCAGCATCACGGCCTCGCTGGCCCACGCCGAACCCGGCTCCGGCTATGAACTGGCGCACGTCGAGACCCGCGCCGAACGCACTGCAGACGGCTGGGTGCTCAACGGCGCCAAGGCCGTGGTCGCGGCGGGCGAGCACGCAGACCTGTTCCTGATCCCGGCCCGCAGCGCGGGCGGGCCGGACGACGAGGCCGGCATCAGCCTGTTCCTGGTCAGCGCCGGCACGCCCGGCCTGACGCTGCGCGGCTATGGCCTGATCGATGGCGGCCGCGCGGCCGAATTGGTGCTCGACGGCGTGCAGCTTGCGCCAGAAGCCTTGCTGGGCGAGGCCGGCGCAGGCTACCCGCTGCTGGAACGCGCCGCCGGGCGCGGCATCCTGGCGCTGTGCGCCGAAGCCGTCGGCGCCATGGACTGCGCTCGCGACGCCACTCTGGAATACCTGCGCACGCGCCGCCAGTTCGGCGCTCCCATCGGCAGCTTCCAGGCGCTGCAACACCGCATGGCCGACGTGCTGCTGGAGATCGAACAGGCGCGCTCGTCCGTGATCAACGCCGCGGCCACGCTCAACCATCCCGACCGCGCCACCCGCGAGCGCGCGCTGTCCGCCGCCAAGTACACCATCGGCCGCATCGGCACCCTGGTGGCTGAAGAGAGCATCCAGCTGCACGGCGGCATCGGCATGACCTGGGAGCTGCCCCTGGCGCACTATGCCAAGCGCCTGGTCATGATCGACCACCAACTGGGCGACGAAGACCATCACCTGCGGCGCTACATCGCGCTGGGGCAGGCCTGAGCGGAGGACCACGCCATGACCCAGGTCCATGCCGCCCCGCCCCTCTCGCCGCCTTTTGCGGCCCCATTCCCCGTGCGCAGCGCGGCGGACGTGCAGCGGCTGCAAGCCCGGCCGCTGACCGAGACGCTCACGGTGCAGAGCACCTACGAGATCTTCCGCAACTCGGCCGCGGCTTTCGGCGACAAGACCGCGCTGACCTTTCTGCGCAGCGCCGATCCCGGCGACACGCCGGTGCGCTGGAGCTACCGCGAACTGCTGGCCGGCATCCACCAGACCGCCAACCTGCTGCATGAACTGGGCGTGGGCCCGGGCGACGCCGTCGGCATCCTGCTGCCCGGCTGCCTGGAGTACCACCTGGCGCTCTGGGGCGGCGAGGCCGCCGGCATCGTCCAGCCCTTGAATCCCCTGCTGGCCGAGGACAAGCTCGCCTCCCTCATGACCACGGCGCGCGCCAAGGTACTGATCGCCTACGGGTCCGACGTGGAATGCGGCTCCTGGTCCAAGGCGCTGCGCCTGCGCGAACGCGTGCCCACGTTGCACACGCTGCTGCGCGTGGCGCCGTTGGACGAGCCGCCCTCGGCCCGCCCGGCGCTACCGGATCATGCGCTGGACTTCAACGCCGCGCGCGCCGTGCAGCCGGTCGACCGCCTGGTCAGCAACCGGGAAATCCACGCCGGCGACGTGGCCGCCTATTTCCATACCGGCGGTACCACCGGCGCGCCCAAGCTCGCCATCCACACCCATGCAAACCAGGTCTTCAGCGCCTGGGCCGCGGTGCAATTGCAGAACGCCGGACCGGACGACGTGGTCATCAACGGCTATCCGCTGTTCCATGTGGCGGGCGTGTTGCCGGCATCGCTGGCCGCCCTGTCGGCGGGCGTGGAAACCGTCATCCCCACCACCCTGCTGCTGCGCAACCGCGACGTGCTGCGCAACTACTGGCGCCTGGTCGAACACCACCGCGCCACCTCGCTGCAAGGCGTGCCGACCATCCTCGCCGCGTTGGCCGAAGTGCCGCTGGCCGGCGCCGACATCTCGTCGTTGCGCTATTGCCGCACCGGCGCCGCGCCCCTGCCCGCCGAGCTGGCCGCTCGCTTCAAACGGCTGTTCGGACTGCACGTCAACGAAAGCCTGGGCATGACGGAGATGGCGGGCATCTCCACCATCTCGCCGCCAGGCTGCGAGTTTCCGGTCGGCTGCGTCGGCTTTCCGCTGCCCTACGTGCAGGTGCGCATCGTCGGCCTGGACGTGCCGGCCGGCGCGCCCGCGCGCGACCTGCCCGCCGGCAAGCCCGGCATGGTGCTGTTCAAGGCGCCCAACGTCATCCCCGGCTTTCTTGATTCCGAAGACACGGCGCGCGCTTTCACCGAGGACGGCTGGCTCATCAGCGGCGACGTCGGCTACCTGGACCCGGACGGCCGGCTGCATCTGCAGGGCCGCGCCAAGGACCTGATCATCCGCAGCGGCCACAACATCGATCCCAAGACTATCGAGGACGCGCTCGCATCGCACCCGTCGGTGCAGCTCTGCGCCGCCGTCGGCGCCCCCGACGCCTATGCCGGCGAACTGCCCATCGCCTTTGTCACGCTGGCCGAAGGCGCGCAGGTCCCGGAAGCCGAACTGCTGGCCTATGCCGCCGAACACGTGGACGAAAGCCCGGCGCGGCCCAAGCGCGTCATCGTGCTGGACAGCATGCCCATGACCAACGTGGGCAAGATCTACAAGCCCGACCTGCGCCGCCTGGCCACCGCCGTATCGGCCCAGGCCGTGGTGGCGCGCACCTTGCAGGAAGCCGGCCTGATCGACGACGGCGCGCTGTTCCGTGTACAGGCCGACGCTCAATCCGAGGTCGCAGTCCAGGCCGACGCCCGCGCGTCCGCAGCGCTAAAGGCCAGCCTGCGCGACGCGCTGGCCCGCTTACCGGTCAAGGTCGCCCTGCGCGACTGAGCAGTCCCCCTCCCACACACAACAACACCCCAGGAGACAAACCCATGACCCATAAGCCCCTGCGGCGCGCCTGCCTCGGCGCCGCGCTGCTCTCGATGGCCGGCATTGCATTGCCCTTCGCCGCCGGCGCGCAAGGCGCCTATCCGTCCAAGCCCATCACGCTGATCGTGCCCTTCCCGGCCGGCGGCTCCACCGACCGCCACCTGCGCACCGTGGCGCAGGACGCCTCCAAGTACCTGGGCCAGCCCGTTATCGTCGAAAACCGGCCCGGCGCCGGCGGCACCCTGGGCCCGGCGACCATGGCCAAGACCGCCAAGCCCGATGGCTACACCATCACGCTGTACACCCTGGCCATGCTGCGCATGCCGTACATGCAGAAAAGCAGCTGGGACCCCATCAACGATTTCACCTTCATCCTGGGCCTGTCCGGCTACACCTTCGGCTTCACCGTCCGCTCCGACTCGCCGTACAAGACCTTCAACGAATACATCGAGGCGGCGCGCAAGGCGCCCGGCACCATCGACTATGGCTCCACCGGCATCGGCTCATCGCCGCACCTGCTGATCGAGGAAGTCGCCATCAACGCCAAGGTGAAACTGAACCACGTGCCGTTCAAGGGCAACGCCGACATGCAACAGGCCCTGCTGGGCGGTCACGTCATGGCGCAAAGCGACGCCACCGGCTGGGATCAGTTCGTGGATTCCGGCAAGATGCGCCTGCTGGTCACCTTCGGCGAAAAGCGCACCACGCGCTGGCCCGACGTGCCCACCGCCCAGGAACTGGGCTACAAGGTCGTGTCCACCTCGCCCTATGGCCTGGCCGGCCCCAAAGGCATGGATCCCGCGGTGGTGAAGACGCTGCACGACGCCTTCAAGAAGGCGCTGTTCGACCCCGCCAGCATGGACGTCATGAAGCAGCTGAACCAGGAGCCCGCCTACCGCAACAGCCAGGACTACAAGGAATGGGCGCAGGCCACCTACGTCAAGGAAAAAGGCTTGATCGAGTACCTAGGCTTGATGGCGAAGTAATAATGGCGGCGCCGCCTTCAGCGCAGCGCCGCAACCTCGATTGATCTGGCGCCGCAGGCTTCTACCAGTTCAGGATCGTGGCTGGCGAACAGCACCACCCGATCCTGCGCCCAGGTCTTGAACTGTTCTGCCAGCACGCCGCGCGCCTGCGCATCCAGGCCGTTGCTGGCCCCATCCGCAATGATGACGGCCGGGTCGCCCAGGGCGGCGGCCGTCAGGTAGACCTTGCGCCGCGTGCCCGTGGACATCTGCTCGAAGCGCTTGTCCAGATGCGGCTGCAGTCCCAGCCGGAACGCCAGGTCCAGCACGCTGTCGGCCAGCGGCACATTCTTCTCTGCCGCCACCTGTTCCAACAAGCCGCGCCCCGTCTGCGCGGGCAATGCCATGCAGTTGTCGGGCACATAGGCCAGGCGGGACCGGGCTTGCGCCGGCGCCTGGGTCAGCGCATGTCCGTCGATCCAGACCTCTCCCGCATCCGGCGCGATCACGCCCGCAATGATGCCCAGCAGCGTGGACTTACCGGTGCTGTCTTCTTCGCACAACGCCACGCATCCGGGCGTGAACGTATGGGTCAGCCCCTGGAAGACGAGATGGTCGCCGTAGCGCTTGCCGAGATTGTCGATTCGTAGCATGGCCGGGAGTGTACGCAGGAATGCGGCGCTCGGCCATCACCGCTCGGCGTGGCGTCAACGCAGCAAATGTGAACGGAATTCAAATTTTTCCATGTTGACAGTGCGGAAATTCGCATTTTTGCCGTACATTACGCGGCGTAAATAAATGTTAATTTTCCGCAAAACATTTCGAATTTTGTAACGGTTGCCTCGCCCGTTCATGCTATCGGCTCGCTGAGCGACCTACCACCAAGACGCATTTCGTTTCATTTAAATCAATACAACATCCAATTTTGCCGGCCTGGCATCGGCGCCGGCATAGAAGAGATCAATGAATCACGTCTATCGAGTAGTCTTCAACGCCACCGCCGGCGTGTGGCAAGCCGTCAGTGAAATCGCCCGCGGGCCGGCAAAAAGCAGCAGCCCTGCCCGGCGCCTGCGCCGCGGCGGCGCACAGTTGGCGGGCGCGCTGGGCATTGCGCTGGTTGCCACGGGCGCGCATGCGGTTCCCGTCAACCCGCAACTGTATTGGGACGGCGGCCACTCCGTGGCGAACGGCTCGGTGGATGGCGCCGCCGGCATCTGGGACTACACCAACACCAACTGGACGTCCGCCGACGGTTCGTCGAATCAATCCTGGAACGACAGCAACGCGGTGTTCTCGGGCACCGCCGGCACGGTGGCGGTTGGCGGCCAGCACAGCATCACGGGCCTGGAGTTCAAAAGCGACGGCTACAAGCTCGTGGGCGGAGCCAATGGTCAGCTGAATGCCAGCGGCGTTGCCGTGATTCGGGTCAATTCCAACGTGACCGCAACCTTGGGCGTCGCCATAGGCGGCAGCGGCACCCTGCACAAGCAAGACAGCGGCACGCTGGTACTCAACGGCAACAACACGTATACCGGCGGCACGATAATCGAGGCCGGCCGTCTGGAGGTCGGCAGCAATACCGCGCTGGGCAGCGGCGCCCTGACGGCGCTCTACAACACGGTGCTCGACGCCAATAACAAGGTGGCCCTCGACAACAACGTGAATCTGTTTGGCAGCGTGGAGATAGGCGGAAGCGCCGACCTGACGCTGAACGGCGTCGTTTACGGCCCAGGCTCGCTGATCAAGAACGGCGCCGCCAACCTGACCTTGAACGGGGCCAACACCTATCTGTCGGGTACCACGCTGAACGCCGGCACGCTGACGGTGGGCAACGATCAGGCTTTGGGTCTCGGCAACTTGACCGTGGGCGGCGCTTCCACCCTGACGGCAAGCAACACGGTAACGCTAGGCAACGCCATCGCCCTCAATGCGAATCTGACGGTTGCCGGCGACAATGACCTGACCTTGAATTCGCTGATCTCGGGCCCCGGCCAATTGGTCAAGACTGGCAACGGTACGCTCAGCCTCAACGCCATCAATACCGCCCACACTGGCGGCATCGCCCTCAGTGGCGGTACCTTGGAGTTCAGCAACAATGAAGCCCTCGGGAGCGGCGCGCTGGTCGCCAATGGCACGGCCACGCTGAAGAACACCCAGCCCACGAGCCTGCAGAACGCCGTCCGCGTCAACGGCAACCTGACCATGGAGCTCCAGGAGCAGCTGACCTTGGCGGGCCAGCTGAGCGGCAGCGGCAAGCTGATCAAGACTGGCGCGGACGAATTGTTCCTGTTTGGCAACAACCCATCATTTGCCGGCAACCTCGAAATCGATCAAGGTTACGTCACGACAGCCGGCGGTAATGGCCTGGGCGCTCCTGCCAGCGTGAAGCTGGCCGCGGGCACCACGCTGAGCCTCAATGATCCCGTCGTCCGGATTGGCGCCCTGAGCGGCAGCGGCACTACCAACATCAGCTGGTCCACCGTGTTGCAGGTGGGCGGCACCAACGCCAGCAGCGCATATGCCGGCATGCTGAGCGGCCTGGGTTCGCTGGAAAAGACGGGCGCAGGCACGCTGGAACTCACGGGCACAAGCGCCCTGAACAACAACGTCACCGTCACGGCCGGCACCCTGAAGGTCAGCGGCACCCTGAGCAGCCCCGCTGTCATCGTCCGGACCGGAGGCACCGTGAGCGGCGGCGGCTTCATCAATAGCCAGCTGAACATCGACAGCTTTGGCCATCTGGCCGGAACCAGTGGCAGTACGCTGACCGCCAGCGCACTGGTCCTGGCCCAGAACTCAAACGTCGATGTGGCGCTGGGTTCCTCGTCTACCGGAAACACCCCGCTCTTCAATGTCATGGGCAACCTGACGCTGGCCGGAAAGTTGAATATTTCCGATGCTGGCAACCTCGGCGACGGTGTGTATCGCTTGTTCAATTACGGTGGCGGTCTTACCATCAACGGCATCGGCGTCGACACGAGCAGAGTGGGCGGTATCGGCGGAATGACCGTACAGACTTCCACCGCCAATCAGGTCAACCTTTTGGTCCAATCGAATTTGCCGGTGCAGGCCTGGGACGGCTCGCGCTTGGTCGCTGACGGCTCGATCGACGGTGGCAACGGCACGTGGAATGCCGCCAACAGCAATTGGACCAGTGCCGACGGCACGATTAACCAAAGCTGGCTCAACAAGTTCGCTGTGTTCATGGGCGACCCCGGCACTGTCACGGTGGAAGGCGCGCACGAAATCGGCGGCATGCAGTTCATGATCGATGGCTACCACCTCGTCGCTGGCAACAACGCGGAGCTGCGGGCCAACAACGGAACCAGGGGCCAGTTCGCCGTAAGGGTTGATCCCAACGTTACCGCGACCATCAATGTTCCTATTAGCGGGCTGAACACCCTGCGCAAGCTGGACCTCGGCACGCTGGTGCTGAACGGCGCCAACAGCCACGCCGCCACCCTGCTGGAGGGCGGCACCCTGGTACTCGGCAACGATGCCGCGTTGGGGCAGGGGCCGCTGGCCGCGTACAGCGGCACCACGCTGGACAACAACCAGGCGCTCACGCTGACCAACCAGATCTTCGCCCAAGGCCAGTTGAACCTGGGTGGCAGCAATGACTTGACCCTGAACGGCGACATCGCCGGCAACAGCGGCGGCCTGAACAAGAACGGCAGCGGCACCCTGACCCTGGGCGGCAACAACTCCTTCGGCGGCACGATGGCGCTGAACGGCGGCAAGCTGGTGCTGGCCTCCAGCAATCCGCTGGGCAACAGCACCCTGACCGCCGCCTCCGGCATGCAGCTGGACAACAGCGTGGCATTGAGCCTGAGCAACACCATCAACCTGGCTGGCGACCTGAACCTCGTCGGCAACCAGGACCTCACGTTGGGCGGCCTGGTCAACGGCCTCGGTGGCCTGACCAAGCGCGGCACGGGCAAGCTGACCTTGAACGGCGCCAACTCTTTCCAGGGCGGCGTCAACCTGACGGGCGGCAACCTGGCCGTGGGCCACGACGCAGCGCTCGGCGAGGGCACGCTGACCGTGCGCAACGCGGGAACCCTGGAAGCCAGCCGCGCGGTGACCCTGGCCAACAACGTGCAACTGAGCGCCTCCCTTGCGCTGGACGGCAGCAATGATTTCACCCTGAACGGGGTGATCAATGGTTCCACCGAGCTGGTCAAGAACGGCGCCGGCCGACTCACCCTCAATGGCGAAAACCGCCATAGCGGGGGCACCACGGTCAATGCCGGCGACTTGAGCCTGGGCAATGCCGCGGCGCTGGGCACCGGCATGCTGACCGTCACGGGCAACACGCAACTGGATACGGCGGGCCCGATGCGCCTGGGCAATACCGTCAATGTCGACGGCGCGCTCACGGTGGCGGGCAACAACAGCCTGATCCTGGATGGACAGCTCAACGGCAACGGCACGCTGCGCAAGACCGGTGCGAACGACCTCTCGCTTACCGGCAGCGCCAACACCTTCAGCGGCATGATCGATCTGCAAGGCGGCAGCCTGACCACCGCGGGCAACAACGCGCTGGGCCAGAATGCCACCGCGAACGTGGCAGCCGGCGCCAATCTGTTCATCACCAATCTGGCTCGTCTGGCCAGCCTGAACGGCAACGGCACCGTAACGGTCTCGAACGGGAACAACCTGACCATCGGCGCCAACGGGGCCAACAGCAACTTCGGCGGCCAGCTCGACGGCAAGGGTTGGTTGACCAAGAGCGGCACGGGATCGCTGGTTCTTTCCGGCAACAACACCCTTACCGGCCAGACCTCCGTCAGCGCCGGCAGCCTGTGGGTAGACGGCTCGCTCGCCAGCACCAATGTGATGGTGTACAGCGGCGCTGCCCTGGGTGGAACCGGCAGCATCGCCGGCGACGTGACGCTCATGGGTGGCGCCGCCCTGAAATTGACGGACGGCTACACCCTGTCGGTTGGCGGCCTGCAACTGGGCACCAACTCGATCGTCAACGCCAGCCTCGGCGCCCCCGCCCTCGGCGGCGGCACCGCCTTGGTGGACGTGACCGGCAACCTGACCCTGGGCGGCACGCTCAATATCAGCGACGCCGGCGGCTTCGGCACCGGCGTGTACCGTCTCATGAATTATGGCGGCAGCCTGACCAACAACGGCATGAACTTCGGTTACCTGCCCGGCAATGTGCAAGCGGCCGACCTGACCTTGCAGACCGCCGTCGACAAGCAGATCAACCTGCTGGTGGCCGCACCCAACGTCACCGTGCAGTTCTGGGACGGCTCGCAAACCGTCGGCAACGGCGCGATCGAAGGCGGCAACGGCACCTGGGACGGCGCCAACGCCAACTGGACCGGCGTCGACGGCAACGGGAACCGCTCCTGGGCCGGCAAGTTCGCGGTCTTCCAGGGCGCTGCCGGGAAGGTCACCGTTGCCGGCGCGCAAAGCACGACGGGCATGCAGTTCATGACCGACGGCTATGTGCTGGAGCGCGGCTCGCTGGGTTCGCTCAACCTGGTCAACGGCGATCAGGGCTACGCCTCGGTGCGCGTCGATCCCGGCGTGACCGCGACCATCAACGTCCCGCTCGTTGGCAGCGGCACGCTGGCCAAGCTCGACGCCGGCACCCTGGTACTCAACGCGTCCAACGGCTACACCGGCGGCACGGCGCTCAACGGCGGCACGCTGGTGCTGGGCAACGACAAGGCTTTGGGCAATGGCCTGCTGACCGCTGCCAACGGCACCACGCTGGACAGCAACACGGCAGTCACCGTGCGCAACAAGGTCGCGCTGAACGGCGCGCTGACGATCGCCGGTTCCAACGCCATGGACCTGAACGCCACCGTCGGCGGCGCTGGCGGCCTGATCAAGAACGGCGCGGCCAACCTGACCCTCAGCGGCGTCAACAGCTACGTCGGCGGCACCCTCCTGAACGCGGGCGGCCTGATCATCGGCAACGGCGCCGCGCTCGGTTCCGGCACGCTGACGGTAGGCGGCGCGGCCACGCTGGACAACACTCAGGCGCTGGCGCTGGCGAACAACATTGCCCTGAACGCCGGCCTTGCCGTGCAAGGCAGCCACGACCTGACGCTCGACGGCAACATCTCGGGCACGGGCAGCCTGACCAAGAACGGCGCCAGCACGCTGACGCTCAACGGCACCAACAGCTACACCGGCGGCACCTACGTCAACAGCGGCACGGTAGCGTTGGGCGCGGGCAGCAGCCTCGCCGCCACCGGCATCGTGACCGTCGCCAGCGGCGCGACCTTCGACCTGTCGGCAGGCCAAGGCGCCCAGGTGTTCGGCACCCTGGCGGGCGCCGGCAACATCAAGATGGGAACCAACACCCTGCTGGCGGGTGGTTCGGCCGACGGCATCTTCAGCGGCTCGGTCATCGGCACGGGTACCCTGGTCAAGCAGGGCTCGGGCACGCAGACCCTGACCGGCGCCAACAGCTATACCGGCGGCACGCTGGTCGCGGACGGCACGCTGCGCGCGGGATCCACCACGGCGCTGGTCCAAGGCACCGGCTATCAGGTGCTGTCGGGCGCCACGCTGGACCTCAATGGCAACGTGCTCCAAGCCAGCAGCCTGACCGGCGCCGGCACCGTGGCGCTGGGCGCGGGAACCCTGACCGTCAATTCCGCGGCTGGCAGTGCGTCCTACTACTCGGGCATCGTCGTGGGCAGCGGCGGCCTGGTCAAGACCGGCGCCGGCGCGCTGACGCTGACCGGCGGCAGCGCCTTCTCGGGCGGTGTGCAGCTCAAGCAGGGCAGCATCGGCCTGGGCCATTCCCTGGGCCTGGGCACTGGCATGCTGTCCATGGACGACGGCACTGTCATCAACCTGATTGCCAACGGCCTGACCATCGTCAACAACCTGCACATGACGGGCACCAACGACCCGGTCATCGACACCGGCGCCAACACGGCGACCTGGGCCGGTGCCATCACGGGCGGCGGCTTCCTTACCAAGCAAGGTAGCGGCGTCCTGACCCTGACCAGCGCAGGCAACAGCTACACCGGCGCGACCGATGTCGCTCAGGGCACGCTCAAGGCCGGCGCCACCAATACATTCAGCAGCGCCTCGGCCCACACCGTGGCCAGCGGCGCCGTGCTGGACCTGGCGGGCTACAGCCAGACCGTGGCCAGCCTGAACAACAGCGGCGCGGTCAATCTCGGCGGCAGCACGCCGGGCACCGTGCTCAAGGTCACCGGCCCCTACGTCGGCAACAACGGCAAGCTGGGCGTTTCCACCGTGCTGGGCGCGGATGGCAGCGCCACCGACAAGCTGTTGTTGAGCGGCCCCAGCGCCATCGCCAGCGGCAGCACCAGCGTGCAGATCGCCAATGCCGGCGGCCTGGGCGCCCAGACGGGCAGCCAGGGCATCCAGGTCATCTCCACCGAGAACGGCGCCAGCCTGCAACCCGGCAGCTTCACGCTGGCGGGCGGCCATGTCGATGCCGGCGCCTACGAGTACCGTCTGACCCAGACGGCACAGGGCGCCGCGCTGCACTCGACCAACACGCAGGTCAACCCGGGCCCAGGCACCGATCCTGTCACCCCCGCTCCCGCCTACCGTGAAGAAGTGCCGCTGCTGTCCTCGCTGCCCGCGCAACTGCGCCAGGCGGATATGGCAATGCTCGGCGACATGCGCAAGCGCATGGGCGACGACGTCGCTCAAGGCGCCATCGACCAGGACCCGAACCACCGCGCCTGGGCCCGTGTGCTGCGCACGGCTCCGACCATCACGCAGCAAGGCACGGTCAACCCCGAGAGCAGCGGCCACCTGACCGGCTTCCAGGCCGGCGTGGACGTGTACGCCGACCGCAACCTCAAGGCCGGCCTGTACGTGGGCCAGCTGGACGGTGACATGGGCGTGCGCGGCTTCTCCAGCGGCATGGAGCGCAAGTACGCGGGCTACAACAACCTGCGTGGTCGCTACGTGGGCCTGTATGGCACCTGGCAGCACGACTCCGGCCTGTACGCCGACGCCGTGATCCAGGGCGCCGACTACCGCAGCAGCCTGCGCACGGCCGACACCGGCGCCGGCGCCACCACCAAGGGCCACGGCTGGCTGGCCTCGCTGGAAGTGGGCAAGCCCTTCGACCTGGGCAGCAGCTGGCAGTTGGAGCCGCAGGCGCAAATCATCTACCGCAAGCTCAATCTGGACGGCACCACGCTGAGCCTGGCCAAGGTGAAGAACGATGCGGACGATGACTGGACCCTGCGTCTGGGCGCCCGCGTCAAGGGCAGCTACAGCATCGGCGGCACCGTGCTGCAGCCCTTTGCCCGCGTCAATCTGTACAAGGCCAGCAATACCACCGA
Source organism: Achromobacter aegrifaciens (assembly GCF_902859735.1). Classification (GTDB taxonomy): domain Bacteria; phylum Pseudomonadota; class Gammaproteobacteria; order Burkholderiales; family Burkholderiaceae_B; genus Achromobacter; species Achromobacter aegrifaciens. Next base: position 91,243 of record NZ_CADIJY010000004.1, read on the forward strand.
CGTGGCAAGCTTCAGCGCCCCGGCCGGCACCACCGACATCCGCGCCAAGGGCGGCTACACGTCGACCGAGTTCGCGGTGGGCGCCATGCTGCAGCTGACCAAGAACACCAGCCTCTACGGCGACATTGGCAAGCTGTGGGCCAACAGCGGCGACAGCCGCGTCAAGACCGGCGCACAGGGCTCTGTCGGGTTGAAGGTGCTCTGGTAAGCCTTATGAGCTGGGCCGGGTAGCCGGCCCCTGGCATGACCAAGCCCGCAGCGGTCCGTCCGCTGCGGGCTTTCCTTTGGCAGAGTCCCATGTCTGCGGCGCTCAGCTGCCGCACCCGGAACTCCCAGGAAATCACCACACCCGGAACACGCGTCCGGTCTGCGCGCCTTCCACGCTTCGGCTATAGGCCAACGCAACCCGGCTGGCCGGTGCGGATTCAAAACCCTGGAAGTACGGGCCGTAGGCATCCAGCGATTCCGTCAGGACCGTGGGGCTGACCGAGTTGATGCGCACGCCCCGCAGCTCCACGGCGGCGCCGCGCACGAAACCGTCGATGGCGGCATTCACCGCGGACGCATTGGCGCCGTAGCGGATCGGTTCATCGGTCAGGATGCCGCTGGTGAGCGTGATGGAACCGCCTTCGTTGACGTAATGCTGGCCGATCAGCGCCAGATCCACCTGTCCCAGCAGCTTGTCGTGCAGACCGATCTTGAACTGCTCCGCTGTCATTTCGGCCAGAGGGCCAAAATGCAAGCTGCCCGTGGTGGAGACGATGGCATCCACCTTGCCCACGCGCTCGAACAAGGCGCGGATGCTGCCGCTCTGGGTCACGTCGACCTGATGCTCGCCGCGCGTCTTGCCCACTGCAATGACGTCGTGGCGCTGGCCCAGTTCTTGGGCGACCGCGCGGCCGATGGTGCCGGTGGCGCCGATCAGGATGATTTTCATGGAAACTCCGATTCGTATGTTGTGGGGTGCGCCCGCGATATCGCCAGCGCTTGTGCCCATTCTGGCCAAGGGCGCGTCCCGGAAAAATCCTAAAATGGTGGGTTCACTTCACACTCAGGGTGCGTAATCCATGGACCGCCTGCTCAGCATGGAAGTCTTTGTGGCGGTCGTCGAGCTGGGCAGCCTGACCGCGGCGGCGGCCCGCCACGAGATGTCGCCCGCCATGGCGGCCAAGCACATCAAGGGCCTGGAGGCGCGGCTGGGCCTGAGGCTCATGAACCGCACCACGCGTCGCCAAAGCCTGACGGAAGCGGGCCAGGCCTATTTCGCCCGCTGCAAGGTGATCCTGTCGGACATCCGCGATGCCGAACAAGGCGCCGAAGCCATGCGCGCCGCGCCGCGCGGCCATTTGCGCATCACCTCCACCGTGACCTTCGGATCGTTCGCGCTGGCCCCCGCCATCGCCGACTACCTGTCCGAGTATCCCGACGTCAGCGTGGACCTGGCCCTGAGCGACGCCGTCGAAGACGTGGTGGCCTCGCGCTACGACCTGGCGGTGCGCATCGGCGAACCCGCCGATTCCAGCCTGGTCGCGCGCAAGATCGGGCGCTATCAGATGATCATCTGCGCGGCGCCGGCCTATCTGCAACGCCACGGCACGCCTGAAACGGCAAGCGACCTGGCGCGCCATCAATGCCTGGATTTTTCCTACTGGAACCGCCGCACCGGTTGGCGCCTGAACGCGGAGAATGGCGGCGCGGCCTACCCTGCCGGCCGCTTCGTGTCGAACAACGGCCAGGCGCTCAGGCAGGCGGCACTGGCCGGATTCGGCATCGTGCTGCAGCCCGAGCTGTTGCTGGCCGAAGACGTACGCGCGGGCCGACTGGTCCCGATCCTTGAGTCCGCCTGGCCCGTGGCCCGGCCGATCACGCTGCTGTATCCCAAAGACCGCAAGGCGCTGCCCAAGCTCACGACCTTCGTGGAATTCATGGTGCAGAGATTCGCCCGCGCCGCAAGGTAAGCGCGGCGGGCGTCGCGCAAGGTCCGCCGGGCTCCGAACCCGGCTACCGACAGGCAGCGGCCTCGTCGAACAGCCAGTCGCGGAAGGCGGCCAATCGGGGCAACTCGCGCGCCTGGGGCCGATAAACAACGTAGTAGGCCAACGCGGAGGGAACCGCCAACTGCGGAAACAGGCGCACCAGGCGGCCGGCAACCAGATCATCATGCGCCATCACGCTGCGGGCCAGCGCCACGCCATGGCCATCGATAGCCGCCTGCAGCACCGCGGCGGAATTGTTGATCTTCATGCCGCGGGCGGTGGATACGCCTTGTACGCCGACTTTCTCCAGCCACATGGCCCAGGTCGGAAATCCCGTCTGCGCGTCCATCGAAAGATCATGGATCAAGGTCTCGCCCGCCAGCTCGGCCGGACGCTTCGCCGCCTTGCGCCGTCGCAGCAGTTCCGGGGAACAGACCGGGTAGACCTCTTCGTCCATCAGCTTTTCCGCCGCCAGGCCGGGCCAGACGCCAGCGCCATAGCGCACGCCGATATCGATCTGCTGGGCCGCGAAATCCACGGGCTTGAGGTTGGTGTCCAGGCGCACGTCGGTATCGGGCCAGGCATGCTGGAAGCGCTCGATCCGAGGCAACAGCCACTTGGCGGCGAAAGCCGGACTCACGGCCACGGTGAGCATGCCGCTCAAGGAACCTTCCTTCAAGCGCTCCAGGCCCAGCGCCAGCTTGCCGAGCCCCGCCTGTATCTCCGGCAACGCGCGTTCAGCCGCCGCCGTCGGGACCAGCCGCGCCTTGCCGCTGGCGCCGCGATGGAACAGCGGCGCGCCCAGCCATTGCTCCAGCGCGCGCACGAGCTGGCCCACCGCAGCAGGAGTCACGTGCAGCTCGGCCGCAGCTGCCGAAAAGCTTTGATGGCGCGCACTGGCCTCGAAGGCGCGCAGCGCGTTGAGATGCGCAAGAGACTTCATGGCGATAAAGTTTTTCTTTCAATCAAAGGTAGTTTATCTGGTTTGTCCGCGGCTGCCGATTGGCGAAGAATACGCCCTTTCAGTAGCCAATTTCAGCATATGGCGGCCAAGGGCCGGACATCACCTTGGAATAGCTTTTCTACCAATATCATGCTTATCAACGCCGATTTCTCACGCAACGCCATCGTGACGCCGGAGCAATACCAATGGGTGCCGTCGCCGCAGCACGGCGTGGAACGCATGATGCTGGACCGCGTGGGCGGCGAACAGGCCCGCGCCACCAGCATCGTGCGCTATGCGCCGGACAGCCGCTTTCCGCCGCACGCGCATCCCGGCGGCGAAGAAATACTGGTGTTGTCCGGCACCTTCTCCGACGCCAGCGGCCACTATCCGGCAGGCTGGTATCTGCGCAATCCGCCGGGCTCCGCCCATGCCCCTTCCAGCAGGAACGGCGCCACCATCCTCGTCAAATTGCGGCAGATGCCTGCGGGTGAACAATCCGTCGTACGCATCGACACGCGCGATCCCGCCGCTTGGACACGCGAGCGCCGCGGCGAAATCTGCCCGCTTTACTCCGCGTCCTATGAGCAGACCTGCCTCTGGCGCCTGCCCGCCCGCGCACCGTTGCCGCGGATCGCAGCCGTGGATGCGGAAATACTGGTTCTGGCCGGATCGATTGCCGACGGACAAGCTTCTTATCCGCAAGGCAGCTGGCTGCGCCTTGCCCGTGGCGCGCAAGCCGCCCTCGACGCCGGCGCCGAAGGCGCTACCGTCTATCTGAAGACCAACCATCTGCCGGACCCGAACGGCGGGAGCCAGCCATGACGACGTCAGTGGACACCGTCATCATCGGAGGGGGACTCGCGGGCCTGTACGCCTCCCTGCTGCTGCAGCGGCATGGCGCCGGCAGCCATATGCTGCTGGAAGCACGCGACAGGCTGGGCGGCCGCATCCTGGGCGCCGGCTCCTACGATCTGGGCCCCACGTGGTTCTGGCCAGCGATCCAGCCCAGGCTTGGCGCCATCGTCCGCGAGTTCGGCTTGTCTATCATCCCGCAACACGAAGCGGGTTTCATGATGGTCGAGCGTTCAGGAACGCCGGTACGTATGCACAGCTACCCCAGCCATCCGGAGTCCTTCCGGCTAACCACTGGCATGAGCGGCCTGATCGATACCCTGCTCGCACGCCTGGATCCGGCATGCATCAAGCTGGGCCGGACCGTGACCCGGCTGCATGCCACAGGCCGCGCCATCGAGGTGCATGCGCGGGACGGCGAGGGACGAGCCAGCGTCTTTCAGGCCTCGCAGGTGCTGCTGGCCGTCCCTCCGCGCCTGGCGCAATCCCGTATCGCTTTCGACCCTCCGCTGCCGAGCGCGCTGGCAACGCAATGGCGCGGCACGCCGACCTGGATGGCTCCCCATGCCAAGTACCTCGCCGTCTACGGTTCGGCATTCTGGCGCGAGCAAGACATGTCTGGCGCAGCCCGCAGCAGCCGGGGACCTCTGGCCGAGGTCCACGACGCCAGCACCCCGCAAGGTCCTGCCCTGTTCGGATTCGTAGGCATGCCCGCGGCGGCGCGCCGGTCGGCAGGCCAGGACGTGTTGATGACCCTCAGCCGCGCGCAGCTCGCCCGGTTGTTCGGCCCCCTGGCGCTCAAGCCCGAGCGGGAGTTCTACAAGGACTGGGCGCAAGACCCCGACACCTCGACGGCTGCGGACTGCAGGGATGGCGGCGCACACCCGGCAGCACCCGCCGTTGCAGCCGAGACTGGCGTATGGGCGGGTCGCTTGGCCGGGATAGCCAGCGAATGGTCCGCCGCATTCCCCGGCTATCTGGCTGGCGCCATCGATGCCGCGGACGCGGGCGTGAAGTGGCTGCTGAACTGCGCTGCACCCTCCCCCAATGCGGTCCCGCCTGGAGCCCTCGCCCAATGACACGCCTGCCTTCCACCTATCGCGCCATTCGGACCACCGCGCCCGGCCGGCTCGAATTCGTTGAATTGTCCACGCCCGAACCCGGCCCCGGAGAAGTACTGCTGCGCGTCGAAGCTTGCGGCGTCTGTGGCGCCGACGCGGCCGATATCGACAATCCGGCGCTGCAACGGCCGCGCGTCCCCGGGCATGAAGCCGTCGGCCGCATTTCGGCGCTCGGCGCGGGCGTCGACGCCCGCTGGAAGATCGGCCAACGCGTCGGCGTGGGGCGCCTGGGCGGTCATTGCGGCGCCTGCACGCAATGCCGCCAGGGCCTCTTCAATCTGTGCGCGAATCAACCGGTAGTCGGCGTTACCCGGGATGGCGGTTATGCCGAGATGATGCTGGCCCGGGCGACCGGACTGGTTGCCATACCCGGCGAGCTCGACGCCATGCAAGCCGCCCCGATACTTTGCGCCGGCATCGCCACCTTCAACGCGCTCCGGAAATCCGGAGCGCAGGCCGGCGATCTCGTTGCCGTGCTGGGCATAGGCGGCCTGGGCCACATGGCGTTGCAATACGCCCGCCGCATGGGCTTGAAAGTGGCGGCAATCGGCCGGGGCCTGGACATCGCCGCTGACGCCTTGCGCCTGGGCGCCCATGTCTACATCGACAGCAACGAGGAAGACGCCGCGCAACGGCTCCTCGACATGGGCGGCGCACAAGCGCTGATCGCCACCATCACCGACACGCAGGCCGTGTCCGGGCCCATGCGCGGACTGGCTCCGCAAGGCCGCACGATGTTGCTGGGCGTGGGCCGCGACCCGCTGGCGGTGCCGCCCGGCTTTCTGGTGGGCGGCGAGCGCACCGTTGCCGGGTCCATGACCGGCACGCCTTGGGAAACTGAAAAAGCGCTGAATTTCAGCGTACTTGCAGAGGCGCTGCCCATGGTCGAGACTCTACCCCTGGAGCGCGCAGCTGATGCCTTGCTGCGGCTGAAGTCCGGCGATGCGAAGTTCCGCGTGGTCCTGACCATGGACGCCGCGCGAGAACCGCAACGCGCTCGGCAAATCAACACCCATATCAACTAAAAGCACGACTCTCGAGGAGACCCACTTGTCCGCATCAACCCCGGCGCCATCGGCCGCACCCGGCGCTGAACTCACGCCGCAGGCGCAGCGCGGCAACATCGCCCGGCTGACAATCGCCCAGGCGCTGGCAGGCGCCAACGCCGTCGTGGTCTACGCCACCGGCGCCATCGTCGGCGACATGCTGGCGCCGGACAAGGCGCTGGCGACCCTGCCCATTTCCATCTTTGTGGTCGGCATGGCCGCCTGCATCCTTCCTGCTGGCGCCATCGCCAGGCGCCATGGCCGCCGCGCGGCATTTCTTGCCGGCACCGCCTGCGGCGTGCTGGTGGGCCTGCTGGCCGCCGCCGCCATCGTGCTGAGTTCTTTCTGGCTGTTCTGCCTGGGCACGTTCTTCGGCGGCGCGTACGCCGCCGTCGTGCTGTCGTTCCGCTTCGCGGCGGCCGACGGCGTGTCTCCCGCCAGGCGCGCCCGCGCCCTGTCCTTCGTGATGGGCGGCGGCGTGCTGGCCGGCGTGGTCGGCCCGCAGTTGGTCACGTACACGATGTACCTGTGGCCCGTCCACATGTTCGCGGCGACCTATCTCATGCAGGCGGCGGTAGCAGCGGTCTCGGCCCTGGTCCTGCTGGGCGTGCACCTGCCCATGCCCAGTGCGGCCGAAGTTGCGGGCGGACGGCCGCTGGGCGTGATCGCGCGCCAGCCGCGCTTCATCACGGCGGTGGTCTGCGGCGCCGTCTCCTACATGCTGATGAATTTCCTGATGACCGCCGCGCCGCTGGCCATGCATCTTTGCGGCCATTCCCAGGAAAGCGCCAACCTCGGCCTGCAATGGCACGTCATCGCCATGTACGGCCCCAGCTTCTTCACGGGACGCCTCATCACGCGTTTCGGCGCCGGACGCATCGTCACGGCGGGCCTGGCGCTCACCGGCCTGTCCGCGGCCATCGGCCTCACCGGGATCGACGTGGCCCACTTCTGGGTGACCTTGATCCTGCTGGGCCTGGGCTGGAACTTCGGATTCGTGGGCGCGTCGGCCCTGGTTCTGGAATGCCACCGGCCGGAAGAAAAGACCCGGGTGCAGTCGCTCAATGACTTCATCATCTTCGGCACCATGGCGGTCGGCTCCTTCGCATCGGGCGGCCTGCTGGCGGCCTATGACTGGGCGACGGTGCTGTGGGTTTCGTTCATTCCCCTGGCGATCGCAGCGGTCGCGCTGCTGGCCGGGTCTGCCAAGTCGCGGCAACAGGCCTGAACCCGGCCGTTCGGCTCAACCGAGGTCGCCGGATACCGGCGGCCTCGCGATGAATGCCTGCTTGCCATGCCTGTCAAAACCCGCGGACTCGTAGAATCGAAGGGTCGCTTCGTCCTTTCTACCGGTCATCAACATGACCTTGTAGCAATTCCCGCCCCAGGCGAACGCCAGCGCCTCGTCGAGCACCGCCTTGGCAAGGCCCTGACGCCGGTAAGCGGCATCCGTCACCACGTTCTCGATCACGCCATAGGGCCGACAACCACGCGTCAGATTGGGAATGACGGTAAGCGTGCAGCTTGAAGCGAGCTTGCCGTCGGCATACGCGCCAAAAACCCTGTGCCGAGTGCTTTCCATCAGTTCCTGCCAGACCGCTGCGACCGTTTGCGCGCCCGGCAGGGGATCATCCGCTGGATGCAGATGCCGATACAAATCCAGCAGACTCGACAACTCGGAAGCATCCAGCTCACGGATATTCATTGTTCGTTTCCTCTTCGGGGGACGCCCATTATTCCAGCAACGGCCAAGGCCGCCGCTCAAAATCGCTGGATCCCATCGCCCGACGTGTCAGACTAGCTGCCGCCCGCGGTAACGCTTGACCCTCACGCAACGTCAGGTCCCAGAGTTCGTTCCGCGCCATCAACAGGAGGAATGCCGTGCAACTGAAAGTAGGAGAACTGGCCAGGCGAAGCGGGCTGACTGTCCGCACGCTGCACCACTATCACGCGATCGGGCTGCTCACGCCTTCGGCGCGCGCCGACAACGGCTATCGGCTGTATGGCCGCGACGACATCGCGCGGCTGCATCAGATCCAGGCGCTGCGCCGCTTCGGATTGCCGTTGGCCGAGATCGGCGCTTATCTGGACCAGCCCGACACTCCCCTGGACGAAATCATCGCGAAGCAGATCGCGATGCTCGACCGCCAGATCCAGCAAGCCTCCCGGCTGCGCGAGCGTCTCGCCCAGCTGCAGGGCCAGTTGGCGCAAGGCAAGGAGCCAGAGCTGGCCGATTGGCTCACCACTCTGGAACTCATGACCATGTACGACAAATACTTTTCCCCCGATGAACTGGCCCGCCTGCCCATGTACCGCAGCAGCCAGAATGGCGACGCCGACTGGCTCGCGCTGGTCAAGGAGGTGCAGGCGCAGATGGATGCCGGCGTCGCGCCCGAAGCGGCGCAGCCGCGCGAACTGGCCTTGCGCTGGATGACCCTGCTGCTGCGCGACACCAGTCGCGATCCGCGCCTGCTGGTCAAGCTGAACCGGATGCACGAACGCGAGCCCTCGATGCAGGCGCTCATGGGCATCTCTCCGGCCTTGCGCGATTACGTGCTGCAAGCCTTCTCGGAAAGCAAGCTGCGGATCTACGAGAAGTACCTCACGCCGGACGAGGCGCGCTACATGCGCGAGCATTACGGCGATCGCATTGGCGAATGGCCCGAACTGATGGCCGAGGTGCGCGACGCGCTCGACGCGGGCGTGGCGCCGGACTCGCCCACGGCCCTGGCGTTGGCCCGGCGCTGGCTGGACCTGTTCCGCAGCTATGCCGGCAACGACCCCGCCACCCAGGCGAAATTCCGCCACGCGCTGATGACCGAGCCCGAGCTCACCGCCGGCACCTGGACTGATGACGCCACCCTGTCGTTCATGCGGCAGGCAATGGGCGCGCTGGCGGCGGCGCGCTAGCGCGGGTCCGCCCGGCCATGGGCAGGCCCGCTCCCCGCCGGGCCTGCCCATTTGCTAGACTGACCAGCCCTGTCCCTCGCCTGCCCCAACATGTCCCAGGAAGTCCGCCCCGACCCCAGCGCCGACGATATCGCCAAGGAAATCTCGGCGGCCATCGTCGCGCACAAGCTGCCGCCCGGCACGCGGCTGCGCGAAGAGGCGCTGGCGGGGGTGTATCAGGTCAGCCGGACCAAGATCCGCGCCGCGCTGCTGATGCTGTCCAAGGACAAGCTGATCAACATCGTGCCGGACAAGGGCGCGTTCGTGAGCAAGCCGGACGCGAACGAGGCGCGCGAGGTCTATGCGGTACGGCGCATCCTGGAAGCAGCGCTCGCACGCGAATTCGTGGCGCGGGCAACGGCGGCGGACTACCGCCGCATCGACGCCCATCTGGCCGCGGAGCGCCGCGCGCTGGAAGGCGGCGACGTGCAGGAACGCAACCGGCTGCTCGGACACTTCCACATTCTGCTGGCCGAGACCGTAGGAAATTCCGTGCTGACGGGGATGTTGCGCGAACTCTCGGCCCGCAGCGCCGTCATCACCGTGCTGTATCAAAGCTCGCACGATGCCAGCTGCTCGTCACAGGAGCATCACGCCTTCATCGAGGCCGCCCGCGCGGGCGATGCCGACCGTGCCTGCGCGCTGATGGACGCGCATCTGGAGCATGTGCAGACGGCGCTGGATTTCAAGAACGGCGGCCGCAGCGGCGGCGACCTGGTCAGCGCCCTGCTCAGCTGAAGCCGGCCCCAGCGCTACGGCTGCGCCTGCGTCCCCGCCAGCAGCTGGCCCATGCGCTGCTGCAGCCAGAGTTCCGTCTCGCTCAGGCTGCCGCCCCTCAGCCACAGCGTACGCACGGACAACATGGGCAGGAACAGGTCCGCGCAGCGCACGCTGACGAGCTCGTTGCTGAAACCCTGGTATTCGCCGATGTTCAGCGGCAGGATGGCCCAGCCCACGCCATTGGCGGCCATGGCAGCGATGTTGTAGCTGCTGTCGGCCCGCCAGACCGATGGGCTCAGCACCACCTGGTCGACGCCGTCCATCTGCATGAGCAACTGCCGGTGACGCGCCAGGTCATTGCGCCCAACCTCGGGCAGCGCGGCCAGCGGATGGCCCTGCGCCACGAAGATGCCCTGCGCCACATTGCCCAGATGGCGATGGGCGAAGGCGCTGCCCGGATCGCCGCGATCGAACTGGAAGGCCAGGCTGGCGCGGCCCTGTTCCACGTAATCGGCGACCTCCGTCGCGGTGCCGTTGAGCTGGGTCAGCTCCAGCGCCGGATAGCGTTCGGCCAGTTCCTTCAGCAACTGGTCGGCCACCAGATAAGGCAGCCCTTCGTCCAGCGCGACGCCCAGGCGCGCTTCGCGCCCGGCGGCAAACGACAAGGCGCGCTGCTCCAGCGCGCCTGCCTGGCGCAGCAGTTCCCGCGCCTCCTGCAACATGACCTCGCCGGCGGCCGTCAGGGTTGCGTTGCGCCGCGACCGGTCGAACAACTCCACGCCCAGGTCCGCTTCCAGCAAGCCTACCGAGGTACTGATCGCCGACTGCGCCCGGCCCAGGCGTCGCGCCGCCGCCGAGAACGATCCCGATTCCGCAGCAGCAACGAAATGACGTAGCTGATCCAGTGTCCATTGCATGTCGCGACTCCTCGTTATCCATCTATTTTATAGATGGTTTCAAACTTTTTTATGCGACTTGGAAGATGGATAATGGCGCCCTCTGAGACCCGGCCAATCCCGGCCCCGCCCGCGTTCGCGGCGCGGCAGGCGTTTCAGTTTCAGGAGTAGAACCATGCAGCGGACTGAACCGAACGCTGTCGCCACGGCCGCGCCCGGCCGCTGGCTGGTGCTGGCCATCGTGTCCAGCGCCTTGCTGTTGATCGTGGTCGACATGACCGTCCTCTATACCGCCCTGCCCCGGCTCACGCATGAATTGAACGTCAACGCGTCGGAAAAGCTGTGGATCGTGAACATCTACGCGCTGGTCGTGTCCGGCCTGCTGCTGGGCATGGGTACGCTGGGCGACCGCCTCGGCCACAAGCGCCTGTTCATGGCGGGGCTGGTCGTGTTCGGCACGGCGTCCCTGTGCGCGGCCTACTCGCCCGGCGCGGCCACGCTGATCGCGGCGCGCGCGCTGCTGGCCGTGGGCGCCGCCATGATGATGCCTGCCACGCTGTCCATCCTGCGCCTGACCTTCGCCGACGAGCGCGAACGCGCCATCGCCATCGGCGTATGGGCCTCGGTTGCCTCGGGCGGCGCCGCTGTCGGCCCGGTGGTGGGCGGCGTGCTGCTGGAGCATTTCTGGTGGGGTTCCGTGTTCCTCATCAACGTGCCCATCGTGCTGCTGGCGCTGCCGCTGGCCTGGCGCCTGATTCCTGCCAGCCGTCCGGACGCCTCCCGCCCCTGGGACCTGCCGGGCTCGTTGCAGGTGATGGCAGGCCTGATCCTGTGCGCCTACGCGCTGAAGGAACTGGGCAAGACCGACCCGTCCTGGCGCGACGCCGGCCTGGCCTGCGCTGCGGGCGCGGCCATGCTCGCCGTGTTCGTGCGGCGCCAGCGCGCGCGGCCTTATCCGCTGATCGACTTCGCCATCTTCCGCAACCTCAGCTTCAGTTCGGCCGTGGCGGCTGCGCTGTTCGCCGCCGCTGCGCTGCTGGGCATGGAGCTGGTGTTCAGCCAGCGGCTGCAGCTGGTCATGGGCATGTCGCCGCTTGAAGCCGCGCTCTTCATCCTGCCGCTGTCGCTGGCCGCTTTCATCGCGGGTCCGCTGGCGGGCTGGCTGCTGGGCCGCGTCAACAGCGCCACCATGCTGTTCCTGTCGTTGCTGGTGTCGGGGCTGGGCATGACCGGCTACCTCCTGAGCTATGACGCGGCGCTGCTGCCGCAGATGGTCAGCCTGTGCGTACTGGGCGCCGGCATAGGCGCCACCATGACCGCGGCGTCCAGCACCATCATGCAGAGCGCCACCCCGGAGCGCGCCGGCATGGCGGCCTCGATCGAAGAGGTGTCGTACGAGCTGGGCGGCGCGCTGGGCGTCACCCTGATGGGATCGATCCTGTCCGGCGTCTATGCGCACACGCTTGCCGTGCCGGTTGGCCTGCCCCAGTCCGACCTGGCGCGCGACAGCCTGGACCAGGCCCTGATCGTGGCGGACGGACTGTCGTCGGACCTGGGCATGGCCTTGACCCGCCTGGCCAAGACCGCCTTCGACACGGGCTATGCCGCAGTCATCGCCACCGCGGCTCTGATGCTGCTGGTCACGGCGGGGTTCGTGCTGTTCAACCGGCGGCGCATGGCGGCCTGAAACAGGCCTGCCATGCCGGCCCCGGCTCAGCAGTTGCGGAAGGCGTGGTCCATGTCGGCGATCAGGTCTTCCTCGTGCTCCAGTCCGATCGACACGCGCACCAGCCCCTCGGACACGCCAGCCGCGTCGCGCTCGGCCGCCGGAACGCCAGAATGCGTGGTGGACGCCGGATGGCAGATCAGCGATTCGGTGCCGCCCAGGCTGACGGCCGACTTGAACAGATGCAGCGCGTTGATGAAGCGGAACGCCTTGGCGCGCCCGCCCTCAAGCACGAAGGCGAAGGTCGAACCCGGACCGGTGCACTGGCGTTTGTAGACTTCCTGGTAGGCCCGGTCCGCAATCATCTCCGGATGGAAAATCTGCACTTTTTCATGCGGATTGCCGGACAGCCACTGGGCCACCTTGGTCGCCGTGCGCGCGGCCTGCTTCATGCGCAGCACCACGGTCTCCATCGAACGCGTGATCATCCAGCAGGAATGCGGGTCCAGCTGCGAGCCGAACGCGCTGCGGATGGCTCGCACCTTCTTGACCAGCGTCTTGCTGCCGGTGACCGCGCCCGCAACCAGGTCGCTATGGCCGCCCACATACTTGGTCAGCGAATACACGCACAGGTCCACGCCATGCTCGGCCGGTTTCTGGAAGATCGGGCCCAGCAGGGTGTTGTCGCACACCGACACGGGACGATAGCCGTGCCGCGCTTCGAAGGCGTCCAGCTCATTCTTCATGGCCTCGAAATCGATCAAGGCATTGGTCGGATTGGCGGGCGTTTCAACAAAAAACAGACGCACCGGCCCCTGCGCCGCCGCGGCCTCCAGCGCTGTGCGCATGCTCTTGGCCGACAGGCCGTCCTCGACGGCATGCGAACCTATCCCCCACTCCGGGAAAATCTTGGAGATCAGGGTTTCGGTGCCGCCATACAGCGGCACGGATTGCACCAATTGATCGCCGGGCCGCAAGAATGCCAGGAACACGGCGCTGATCGCCGACATGCCGCTGGAGGTCACCGCGGCGTCTTCCGAACCATCCAGCAGCGCCAGGCGGTCCTCGACGATTTCCAGGTTGGGATGGTTGAAGCGGCTGTACACCAGCCCCGCGGACTCGCCCTGGGGCAAGGGTTTGCGGCCCGAAACCAGATCGAAGAACGCCGCGCCATCCTCGGCCGAGCGGAACGCGAAGGTAGACGTCAGGAACACCGGCGGCTTGACCGCGCCCTCCGACAGGAAGGGGTCGAAGCCGTACGACATCATCTGGGTTTCGGCATGCAGCGGGCGGCCGAAAATGTCCTTCTTGTGGTAGCTGGAGTAACTCATGCTATGCCTCTCTGTCTGGTTTCCGGGTGCCCGGCCGGGCCGTCGGGCTGGCGCTTCACGCATGCGAAAACAATAGCGCCGCCCGCCTCGGGCTGCATGGAAGAATGACAGTAGCCGGCCGCAAGAGTCCTTCCGCTTGCATCGTCCGGCGAGGACAGTGAGAAACAATATTTCCCCTTATGGGGATTTCCTGAAAGGCGCTGCCTGATTACCTCAACTTGGCGCAATCGACAGGAAAATCATGAAACCCGCGGAGGATGGCTGGCGCAGCCTGCCTGCGGCCGCGCCCTACATCACGCCGGGAACGACGCGGTTGCGGCCCTGCCGCTTGGCTTGATAGAGACCGCGGTCGGCCACCTGGATCAGGTCGGTGCAGGGCTGGTCGCCTTGCGGCACCGCCGTCGCCGTGCCTATGCTGACCGTCAGCCACGGGCCGTCGCCAGTGTCCTTCTGCGGAATCTGCAAGGCTTCCACCGCGCGGCGCAGCTTCTCGGCGGCCAGGCGCGCGCTGCCGGCCGGGGTGCCAGGCAGCACCAGCGCGAACTCCTCGCCGCCAAAGCGCGCCGCCAGGTCGGTGGACCGGTCGCAACTGGCGAAGATGGTGTTGGCCACCCGCTTGAGCGCCTCGTCGCCAGCGATGTGGCCGTAGGTGTCGTTGTAGGCCTTGAAGTGGTCCACGTCGATCATGAGCATGCTGATTTCGCGGCCGTCGCGGCGCGCACGCTGCCACTCGGCATTGAGGTATTCGTCGAAATAACGGCGGTTGCCCAGGCCCGTCAGTCCGTCGGAATTGGTCAGCCGGCGCAACTCCATATTGCTTTCCAGCAGTTGCTGCTGGCTCTGGCGCAAGGCCTGGTAGGCCTCGTCGCGCTGCACCAGGGCCAGGTAGGAGCGCGAGTGGTAGCGGATGCGCGCCACCAGCTCGATGGAGTCGGGCAGCTTGACCAGATAGTCGTTGGCGCCGGCGGCAAAGGCCGCGCTCTTGATCGCCGGATCTTCCTTGGTGGACAGCACGATGATGGGGATATCGCGCGTCACTGGATGACCACGGTATTCCTGCACCAGGCTCAGTCCATCCACGCCCGGCAGCACCAGGTCCTGCAGGATGACGGTGGGCCGGGTCTGGATCGCCACGGCCAGCGCCTTTTCCGGATCAGAGCAATAGTGGAAGTCGATGTTGCCCTCCGTGGCCAGGGCCCGCCTGATGGCCTCGCCGACCATCACCTGGTCGTCGACGAGCAACACCATGGCCGCATGCGAATGCAGGTTCGCCGAAGCCGAGCTGTCAATGGGAGGTTGCATAGTGAGTCCTTGAATGCTGTCGAGGTCCGCGCGCTCAGGCAAAAGCCTGGATCACGCGAGGAGCGATTTGGTCCAATGGGCGGATTTCCACGGCCGCCTGCATGGCCGCCGCGGCCTTGGGCATGCCATAGACGGCGCTGCTGGCCTGGTCCTGTGCAATGGTCAGGTAACCGCGCTCGCGCAGCGCCTTCAGCCCGCGCGCGCCGTCCTGGCCCATGCCCGTCAGCAGCACGCCGACGGCCAGGCCGCGCCAGTGCTGCGCCACGCTATGGAAAAAAACGTCGATGGAAGGCCGGTACAGGCTTTCCTTAGGGGTTTCGGTGTAGCGCAGCGTGCCGTCGGCCAGCATGTGCAGATGGTCGCCGGTGCCGGCCAGCAATATCTGGCCGGGTTCGGGCCATTCGCCCTCGCGCACCAGCCTGACGGGCAGCGGCGCCTGTTCATTGAGCCAGTCCGCCATGCCCGCGGCAAACGAGGCGTCCACGTGCTGTACCAGCACGATGCCGGCGGGAAACTCCGGCGGTATTCCCTTCAGCAGCTGCGCCAGCGCCGGCGGACCGCCAGCCGATGCGCCGATGACCAGGAGGCGCTTGGCGTCGGCCTGTTGCATGGGCCGGGCCACCGGCGTCAGGGCGGGCCGCTTGCCATAGCGGCCGATCAGCCAGCCCACGTTGCGGATCTTGCGCAGCAGCGGCGCCGCCGCCATGCGCATGTCGCCGCTGCCGATTACCGGCGTGTCTGCTGCGTCCAGCGCCCCGTGGCCCATGGCGTCGAATACGCGCGAGGTATGGCGCGCCACGTCGGCGGTCACCACCACGATCGCGCAGGGTGTTTCGGCCATGATGCGGCGCGTGGCTTCGACGCCGTCCATGATGGGCATGATGAGGTCCATCAGCACCACGTCCGGCCGGTCGCGGGCGCACAGGTCCACGGCCTCCTGGCCGTTGGTCGCGACCCAGGCGAGGTCCAGCCCCGGCTCCAGCGCGATCGCGCGCCGCAGCACTTCCACTGCCATCGGCATGTCGTTGACGATTCCGACTCTCACGTGCGCGCCTTTCCGATCAGGTCTTCCACCGCGTCGAGCAGCGCGTCATCATGGAAGCTGCCCTTCGCCAGATAATAGTCGGCGCCGGCGTCCAGCCCGCGCCTCCTGTCCTCTTCCCTGTCCTTGTACGACACCACCATCACCGGCAGGCCCTGCAGCTTGGGATCGGCCTTGATGCGCGACACCAGTTCAATGCCGTCCATGCGCGGCATGTCCACGTCGGTCACGACCAGGTCGAACGACTCGCTGCGCAACATGTTCCAGCCGTCCATGCCGTCCACGGCCACGGCCACGTCGAAGCCGCGGTTCAACAGCAGCTTGCGCTCCAGCTCCCGCACCGTAAGCGAGTCGTCCACCACCAGCACGCGCTTGCGCCGCCGCGCCTGTTCGGCCGCGCCCGCGCCGTCCACCCGGCTCAGCTGTCCGCCTTCCACCAGCTTCTGCACCGACACCAGCATGTCTTCCACGTCGAGGATCAGCAGCGGCGTGCCATCGTCCATCAATGCGCCCGCCATCACGTCCTGCACCTTGCCCAGACGCGGGTCCAGCGGCTGCACCACCAGCGTGCGCTCGCCCACGTAACGGTCCACGGCAACGCCATAAAGCCGGTCGTGGTCGCCCACCAGCACCACGCATACCGTTTCGGAGGCCGGCCCGGCGCCGCCCGTGCGCAGGATCTGGCGCGCGGACACCAGCCCGATCTGCCGGTCCATGAAGCGGAAATGCTGATGCCCTTCGAGCTGTTCGATGTCTTCGGCGCGCACTTGCAGCGCGTGGTTGACGTAGGCCAGCGGGAATGCGTAGATCTCTTCCTGCACCTCGACCAGCAGGCTGCGCACCACCGAGAGCGACAAGGGCATCTCCAGCATGAAACGGGTGCCCTGCCCCGTCTGCTGCTGGATGCGCACCGCGCCGCGCAACTGGCGCACCATGGTCTGCACCACGTCCAACCCCACACCGCGCCCCGAGATCTCCGTGACTTCGCCGCGCGTGCTGAATCCCGACAGGAACAGGAACTCCAGCAGCTCGGCCTCGGTCAGCCGGGCCGCGGTTTCCGCGCTGGCCAGCTTGCGCTGCACCACTTCCACGCGCAGCCGGTCCAGCGAAATGCCGGCGCCGTCGTCGCTGAGTTCAATCAGCAGCATGCCGGCCGCATGGCGCGCCGACAGCCGGATCCGGCCTTCGGCCGGCTTGCCCGCCGCCAGCCGGTCCTGCGGCATCTCGATGCCGTGGTCCACCGCGTTGCGCAACAGGTGCATCAGCGGCGCGTCGAGCTTTTCCAGGATGTCGCGATCCACCTGGGTGGACTCGCCTTCGATTTCCAGCCGCACCTGCTTGCCCAGCGCGCGGCCTACGTCGCGGACCATGCGCGCCATGCCTCCCACCCCGTCGCCGAACGGCCGCATGCGGCAGGCCAGCGCGGTGTCGTATAGGCGCTGGGCCAGGTGGCCCATGCGCCAGCCGAATTCGTCGACCTCGCTGGTGCGCTGCGACAGCTCCTGCTGGCATTGCTGGACGATGCGCAGGGCATCGTCCAGCGCGGCTTGCGCCTGCGCGTCCAGCGCCTGGCCCGCCAGGGCCGCGCGCACGCCGTCCAACGCCTGGACCGCGCCCGCCTGCATGCGCTTCAGACGCAGCATGGACGCGCCAAAGGGCGCGATCCAGTGCGACTCCACCAGGGTCTCGCTGGACAGGCCCAGCAATTTGTTGAGCGTGTCAGCCGTCACGCGCAGCACGCGTTCGCCCTCGCCCAATCCCGCGTCCGAACTGCGCCTTTGCACCGCTGCGGCGGGCGGTTCATCCAGGACCGGAATCGGCGGCAGGAAATCCGAGGGCTTGGGGGCCGGCGCGGCAGCCTGCGCTGCCGGCAACGCAGGCGCATTGCTCAGGCGCTTCACCAGCTCGTCGATCTCGCTACCCAGCTCCACACCCGGCGTGGCCACGCGCTGCAACAGGTCCGCGCCCATCAGCAGGGCGTCGATGTCCGCGGCCTGCAGCCGTAGCCGGCCTTCGCGCGCCTCAACCAGGCAATCCTCCATGGCGTGCGCGATGCGCACCGCCGGATGCAGATCGACGATGCGGGCCGCGCCCTTGAGCGAATGGGCCGCGCGCATGCAGGCTTCCAGCTGCGGCGCGGACGTGGGGTCGTGCTCCAGGGCCAGCAGGC
This sequence comes from Achromobacter aegrifaciens, assembly GCF_902859735.1. GTDB lineage: Bacteria > Pseudomonadota > Gammaproteobacteria > Burkholderiales > Burkholderiaceae_B > Achromobacter > Achromobacter aegrifaciens. The sequence goes on from NZ_CADIJY010000004.1 coordinate 109,260, forward strand.
CCTTGTTCAGCACCTCCACCTGGGTGCGGGTCTCCAGCTGGAACAATTCCAGAAGCGAGGCATCGCGCATCTGATCCGGATTCACGCCAGGCTCCGTTCCAAAGCTTGCATCAGCAAGGTCTCGTCCAACACGCCCACGGCGCGGCCGCCGCAGCGGGCCATGCCGCGCGAGTACTTGAGGCTTGCACCCTCCACGGTCGCGGGCAGGGGCTCCAGCCCGTCCAGGTCCACGGCGTGCATGCCTTCGACCTCATCCACCGGCACGACCACCGCGCGGCCTGCGCCGCCCAGTATCAGCATGCGCGCCGTGGCGGGCCGCTCGCGCGCGTCCTCCGCTGCCGCCTCCAGGCCCAGCAGGCGCGCCAGCGACACGCACACAGTGAGGGAGCCGCGCACATTGGTCACGCCCAGCATCGCCGGATCGCGCCGGTGCGGCAGGCTCAGGATGCTGCGGGTGCCGGCCACTTCGTCCAGCGCCCGGGTCGGCAGCCCCAGCCATTCGCGGTGCACGCGGAACACCAGCAGCGAAGACAGCCTGGCGCGCTCCTGCTGGGCCTCTTCGGCGCCCTGCTCTTCCATTTGCGGCGGCAGACGGTCAAGTATGCGCTTGGCCGCCGCCGCATAGACCGGACAATTGCGGCAATGCACGTGGTCGGCCAATTGCGCGCAACTCTTGTCGCCGCGGATGCCGATGCGGTTCCAGCAGTCGTCCACGTCGGACAGCACGCCCATGATTTCAACCACGTCGCGCCTCCCCGCGAGCCGCGCGCGCCTGCAGGCGGCTGGCCGCTTCGTGATCGCCGTCCGACGCCACCAGCGCGGCCAGATGCAGCAGGGCTTCGCGATGGGTCGGATCGAGATAGAGCGCCTTGCGGTAGGCCGCTTGCGCCTGCCGCGCGTCGCCTGCCGCGTCCTGCAGCAAGCCTTGCAGATACAGGGCCTCGGCGCTGGCGCCGTGGGTGCCTATGTGCGCCTGGCACTGCGCCATGGCGTCCTGCACCCGGCCCTGGTCGGCCAGGGCCGCGATATGGCGCAAGGAGGCCTGCGCGTCGCGCAATCCGGCCGAGGCGACCACGGGCGCCGCGGGTATCGCCGGTATGGGCGCATGCGCCAGGGGCAGGCCGGGCTCCGGCGCCTGGGCCAGCGGCCGCCTGGGCGGCGTCCAGCTGTGCACGATGGGCCGCGCTGCCGCCGGCGCGACAGGCTCGGCCGGCGGGGGCAGCGGCTTGGCCAGGAAGGCGAACGAACGCGCCATGGGCACTGCCGGCAGCCTGCGGCCGGTCAGCAAGGTGGTTTCGGCCGGGCCGACGAAAAGCACGCCATCCTCGCGCATAAAGCTGCGCAGCACCTGCACGGCGCGGGCCTGCGTTGCCGCGTCGAAATAGATGAGCAGATTGCGGCAGAACACAAAGTCATAGGGCGCCACCCCTGCCAGCAGATCGGGATCGAACAGATTGCCGGCCTGGAACCGCACCTGCGCCGCCACGTGGGCGGCCAGTTGGTGGCCGTCGGCGGTCTCCGAAAAATAGCGGTCACGGTACCCCAGGTCATCGCCGCGGAATGAATTGCGGCCGTACAGGCCGCGCCGCGCGAATTCGACCATGCGCACGCTGATGTCGAAGGCGTCGATCTGGAAACGTTCGGCGGGCACGCCGGCGTCCAGCAGCGCCATGGCGATGGAGTAAGGCTCCTCGCCGCTGGAACAGGGCACGCTCAACACGCGCAACACACGGCCTTCGGCGCCCGTGGCGTACAGGCGCGCCCGCGCCAGCGCGGCCATGGCCGCCTGCGATTCGGGATAACGGAAAAACCAGGTCTCCGGCACGATGACCGCTTCGATGAGCTGCTGCATCTCGGCAGGCGCCGCCTGCACCTGCCACAGGTAATCCTGCTCATCGGCAATGCCGGCCATGCCCATTCTGCGCCGCACCGCGCGCTCGACGGCGGCCTTGCCGATGGAGCCGCTATCCAGGCCCATGCGCCGCTTGAGCAAGGCGCTGAACTCGTCGATCAGCATCATGGCCGCGCCTCGCGCGCCGCGCCTGCGGCGTCGGCGGGAAACAACAGCGCCCGCACGGGCGCAGGCAGCAGGTCGCGCACGTTGACAGCCTGCACCATGCCGTCGGCATCGCCGAGCACCGCGCCCAGATAGCGCGCCTGCGGATTGTCCAGGCCGCCGGACTGAAACGCTGCGGGATCGTAGTGCACGGTTTCGGTCGCCTGCTCCAGGATCAGCCCCAGCAGATGTTCCGGCCCGTCCGACTGCGCCTGATAGCGCACCAGGGCCAGCCGGGTGCTGGTGACGGCGGCGGCCGCGCCGCCCCCCGCCAGCGCGCTCATGTCGATGACGGGGACAGCCACGCCGCGGCGGTCCATCACGCCGGCCACCCACGCCGGCGCGCCCGGCACCTGCTTGAACGGGCGCAGGCCCAGCACCTCGGCGATGTCTCTTGCGTCCAGCGCATAGCGGTCGCCGCCGATGCGGAACAGCAGGTACAGCCGGCGTCCGGCCGCAGCAGAGGGAGCGCGCTGCGCCATGGCAACCATCACACCTTGAAGCGCGAAACGCCGCTGCGCAGGTCGTTGGCGACCAGCGTCAGTTCTTCGATCGCCAGCGTGGACTGGCGCAGCGATTCCACGGTCTGCTGGGCGGCGTCGCTCAGCTGCTGCAGGGCCTGGTTGATCTGTTCGGCGCCGGTGGCCTGCGCCTGCATGCCTTCGTTGACCATTTGCACGCGCGGCGCCAGCGTCTGCACCTGCTGGATGATCTGCGACAGCTGGTCGCCCACCTGCTGCATGTCGGCCATGCCGCGTCGCACTTCCTCGGAGAACTTGTCCATGCCCATGACGCCGGCAGACACCGACGACTGGATCTCGCGCACCATCTGCTCGATGTCGTAGGTGGCGACGGCGGTCTGGTCCGCCAGCCGGCGGATCTCGGTCGCCACCACCACGAAGCCGCGGCCGTATTCGCCGGCCTTCTCGGCTTCGATCGCCGCGTTCAGCGACAGCAGGTTGGTCTGGTCCGCCACTTTCGTGATCGTAGTAACCACTTGCGTGATGTTGCCGGCCTTCTCGTTCAGGATCGCCAGCTTGGCGTTGACCGAACCCGCCGCCCCGACCACGTTGCGCATGGTGTCTTCCATGCGCGCCAGGCCCACCTGGCCGCTGCCCGCCAGCGCCGCGGTCTGCTCGGCCGCGCCGGAGACTTCGGCCATGGTGCGCACCAGCTCGCGCGAGGTGGCGGAGATTTCGCGCGAGGTCACGCCGATCTCGGTCGTGGTGGCGGCGACTTCGGAGGCCGTCGCCTGCTGCTGCTTGGAAGTGGCCGCGATCTCGGTGACGGAGGTGGCCACCTGCACCGCGGAGCGCTGCGTCTTGCCAACCAGACCGGTCAGCTCGTCAACCATGCCATTGAAGCCGGTCTCGATGGCGTTGAATTCGTCCTTGCGCGCCAGCGTCAGTCGCCGTGTCAGATCGCCGCCGCCGGTGGCCTCCAAGGTCTTGACGATGGCGCGCATGGGGTTGGCGATGGCGCGCATCAGCAGGATGCCGCAGATGATGGCGGCCACGATCGCCAGGCCCAGCGACAGCAGCATGCGCGTTTCGGCGCTGTTCACCGATTGCTTGATGGCGACGGCCGCTTCGTCGGCCTGTTTCTTGTTTTCCTGCACCATCCTGGCGAGGATGTCGCGGCCCTTGTAGAACGCCGGCCGCAGTTCCGCCTTGATCAGCGCCTGCGCCCGCGCCGGGTCCGCCAGCGCGGCAGGCGCAAGAATGTTGGCGCGGATGCGTCTGTACTCCTGCAGTTCCTTCTCGAACTCCTCGAACATCTGCCGGTCGTCGGCGCGCGCGATGGTGCGACGGTATTGCTCGATATCGTCCGCCAGCAACTTATCGGTCTCGGGCAGACCCGCCAGGATGCGGCTGCGTTCCTGGTCCGTCTCCATGTTGAACGCGTCCTGCACCAGCACGAAGCCGGCGAACCAGGAGGCCCGGATCGAAGTGCTGTAGTAGATGCCGGGCACGGCATCATTGTTGATCAGCTCGACTTCCGACTCGATGACCAGCAGGCGCCGGTAATCCATCACCACCATCAACGCCATGATGGCCAGAATCGCCAGGAAGCTGGCCAGGATGCGCTGGCGTAGTGTCAGATTCTTCATGCCGGGAGACCTCTATGCAAAATCAACTCGTCGATTGGACCGAAATATTCTGGAACAGAACCGGGGACACAAGGCTGTCCATTTATTACGGGATGTTGTGAGTTGGTTGACAATTATTGCAAAGGCAAACGCTGACAGCCACGGAAAACGCCGAAATTGCGGGAAATATGGCGCTTTGCGTCGGAAAAAAGCAAAGCCCTCTTACAAGGGCTTGTCTTTTCCCGCAACAATGCGTACCGGACCCGTTTTCAGGCGGCGCCGCTCCAAAGCGCCGCGGGCGGACGGGATTGCACCCAGTCTTGCGCCTGCCCATAGGCGTGCGCAAGCTGCAGCACAGCCAGGTCCGCCTGCGGCGGCCCGATAAGCTGCATGCCCATGGGCAGCCCTGCGGCGTTGAATCCCACCGGCACGCTGATCACCGGGCAGCCCGCCAGCGTCCAGGGCGTGACGGTCTCCATCCAGCGGTGATAAGTGTCCATGGGACGCCCGGCGATCTCCTTGGGCCAGTCCAGCGCCGCGTCGAAGGGGAAGACCTGGGCCGACGGCACCGCCAGATAATCCACGTCGTCGAACATGCGCTGCACGGTCTGGTACCAGGCGCTGCGCTCTTCGGTGGCCTGGTAAACCTGCCGCGCCGTCATGCCTTCCAGCCCTTCGACTTCCCAGACCACGGCCGGCTTCACCAGCTTGCGGGTTTCGGGATTGTGGACGAGGGGGTGCAGTTGTCCGCCCACCATCAAGTGGCGGTGAGCCAGCCAGATGCGCCAAAGGCGTTCGCCGGCGAATGGCACCTGGTAGTCGACCGCCTCGCAGCCGGTCTGCGCCAGGCCGGCCAGCGCCTGCTCGCACAGTTCCAGAATGCCCGCCTCCATCGGCAGGTAGCCATTCCAGTCGCCCAGCCAGCCCACGCGCTTGCCCCGCAGGTCGGCGTCCAGGGACTGCGCGAACTGCGCCGGGTCGCCGGTCAGGGACAGCGGCACGCGGCGGTCGGGCCCCGCCATCACGGACAGCAGCATGGCCACGTCGCGCGGTGTACGGCCCATCGGCCCCTCAACCGCCAGCTGCTTGAGGAAAACCTCGGTCGACGGTCCGTAAGGCACGCGGCCAGCGGACGGGCGCATGCCGTAGACGTTGCAGAACGCCGCGGGATTGCGCAGCGAGCCGCCGAAATCGCTGCCGTCCGCCACCGGCAGCATGCGGGCCGCCAGCGCGGCCGCAGCGCCGCCGCTGCTGCCGCCCGCGGTCCGGGACGGATCGTAGGGGTTGCCCGTGACGCCATATACCTGGTTATAGGTGTGCGAGCCCAGGCCGAACTCCGGCACGTTGCTGCGGCCGATGAAGATGGCGCCGGACGCGCGCATGCGCTCGATGATGATGGAGTCGTGCGCCGTGACCTGGTCCTTGTAGACCAGCGAGCCCATGGACGTGACCATGCCGCGCACGGCGGTCAGGTCCTTGGGCGCCTGCGGCATGCCATGCAGCCAGCCCAGCCACTGTCCCGCGGCCAATTGGGCGTCGCGCTCATCGGCCTCGCGCAGCAGTTCGTCGCTGTCGCGCCGGGCGACGATGGCGTTGAGCTTGGGATTGACCCGGTCGATGTGCGCCAGGTAGGCCGCCATGACCTCGCGGCAGGACACCTGACGCTTGCGGATCGCCTCGGACAGCGCGTGCGCGGGCATCGCCACGATGTCGTTCAATGGGACGGCTGCGGCCGGGGCGGCAATGGTCATGCGGGTCTCCTTGCGGCGCGCCTTCGACTCGGGGCGCCTGATCATATGGGGTCGCGCTTGCCGGACGCCGGCCGCGCAGGCAGACGATACTACGCAAACCACAGGCGCCGCGCTTGGCGCGCCGGATCCCGCGGCAGGCCGGAAAACTTGCGCCAGATCAAACCGCAGGCTGGCGCACCCGCCCTAAGATCGCCTTCCGCCCCACAAGGAGACGACCTTGACCTCAGACGCAGACATCTGCACCGAAGCCGAAATCCGCGACCTGGTGCACGCCTTCTACGGCAAGGCGCGCGCGGACGCGCAGCTGGGCCCGGTCTTCAACAGCCAGGTGCACGACTGGGACGAGCATCTGGCGACCCTGTCGGATTTCTGGTCCGCCGTGCTGCTGGGCACGCGCCGCTTCACCGGCATGCCCATGCCCAAGCATGCCGCCATGCCGAACCTCAGCGCAGAACTGTTCGAGCGCTGGCTGGCGCTATGGCAGGAGACCACCGACGCCCTGCCCAACCGGGCGCTGGCCGACGCAGCCCAGGAAATGGCCCGGCGCATGGCGCGCAGCCTCTGGTATGGGTACCAGCTCAGCCGCGACCCCAGCCAGCCGCTGACCGAACTGCACCCGGCCTGATCACTCGATCCGCCACCAGCCCGGCAGCAGCCCGCGCACCTTGGCGCGGCGGTAGCGGTCGTCGATCAGGTGCACCGTGCCCACGTCGTGTTCCGTGCGGATGACGCGGCCCGCCGCCTGCACCACCTTCTGCATGCCGGGGTACAGGTAGGTGTAGTCGTAGCCGTTCTCCACGCCATAGCGCAAGTCCATGGCGCGCTTCATGTTCTCGTTCACGGGATTCACCTGCGGCAGCCCCAGCGTGGCGATGAACGCGCCGATCAGCCGCTTGCCGGGCAGGTCCACGCCTTCCGAAAATGCGCCGCCCAGCACCGCGAAACCTACGCCCTGCCCCGTTTCGGTAAAGTGCGCCAGGAACGCCGCGCGGCCCGCCTCGTCCATGCCCGGCGTCTGCAGCCAGATCGGCACCGCGGGATGGCGCTCACGCATCAGGTCCGACACCTGGCGCAGATAGTCGAAACTGCTGAGAAAACCCAGGTAGTTCCCCGGCCGCTCGGCGTATTGCCGCGCAATCAGTTCGACGATGGGCGCCAGCGAACGCTCGCGGTCGCGATAGCGCGTGGATACGTTGCCCACCACCCGCACCGCCAGCTGCTCGGCCTGGAATGGCGCGGCCACGTCCAGCCAGGGCGTGGCCGCGGGCAGGCCCAGCGTGTCGCGGTAGAACTGCTGCGGGCTCAGCGTGCCCGAGAACAGCACCGTGGCATGCGCCGCCGCGTAACGCGCCGCGAGGTACGGCGCCGGGATCACGTTGCGCACGCACAGCACGGAGGGCGGCGTCTTGGCGCCGGCCGCGCTGGCGTCCGACAGGGTCACATCGAACAGCGCGTGCGAGCCGAACTGCTCGGCCAGCCGCATGAATTGCAAGGCCTCGAAGTAGAACGCCAGCACGGGATCGTCCTGCGGCAGCGGGTTCTCGGCCATGTGCTCCATGATCGCGCCCACCGCCTTCTGCACCGCGGCCAGCACGCCGGCCGCGACCTCGTCATAGGCCTGGTAGCGCTCCGCCTGCTTCTTGTTGAGCGCGTTCCATGAGCGCTGCAAACCATCCAGGGACTTCTTCAACCCCTTGGGCGCGGCGTAGCGCGCCGCCACGAGCGAGGCCTGGTCGAGCTGGCCCGTGTACATGCGGCGCGCCCGGTCGACCAGATTGTGGGCCTCGTCCACCAGCACCGCCACCTTCCATTGGTACACCTGCGTCATGGCGTACAACATCGCAGTGGCGTCGTAGTAGTAGTTGTAGTCGCCCACCACCACGTCGCTCCAGCGGATCAGCTCCTGCGACAGGTAGTACGGGCAGACCTGGTGTTCGCGCGCGGTGGCCGCCACCGTGGCGGCATCCAGCCGCGCATGCGACAGCGCGGCTTCGCGCGCCTGCGGCAAGCGGTCGTAGAATCCCTGCGCCAGCGGGCAGGACTCGCCGTGGCAGGCCAGGTCCGGGTGGACGCAGGTCTTGTCGCGCGCCTGCAAGTCCAGCACCCGCAAGCCGGGCGCAGCCGGCTGCGCGTTGACCGTGTCCAGCGCCTCAAGCGCCAGGCCGCGGCCCGGACTCTTGGCGGCCAGGAAGAAAATCTTGTCCAGGCCCGCGCCCGGGCTGGCCTTGAGCAGCGGGAAGATCGTCCCCAGCGTCTTGCCTATGCCGGTGGGCGCCTGGGCCATCAGGCAGCCACCGTCGCGCGCCGTGCGGTACGTGGCCACGGCGAGCTCGCGCTGCCCCGCGCGGAACTCGCCGTACGGAAACTTCAGCGCTTCCAACGCCGCATCGCGCGCCTGGCGGTGCGCAAGCTCGGTCGCTGCCCAGGCCAGGAATCTTCCGCATTGCTCGCGGAAGAACGCCTGCAGCGCGGCGGCCTCGTGCGTTTCCACCAGCACCGTCTCTTCCTCGGTGACCACGTTGTAGTACACCAGCGCCACGCGCAGGCTTGCGAGTCCGCGCGCCTGGCACAGCAGATGCCCGTACACCTTGGCCTGCGCCCAATGCACTGCGCGGTGGTTATCGCGCACACTTTCAAGCTGGCCGCGGTAGGTCTTGATCTCTTCGAGCTGATTGGCAACGGGGTCGTAGCCATCGGCGCGGCCGCGCACCAGCAGGTTTTCATGCAGGCCGGACAGCGCCAACTCGGTCTCGTAATCCGGCCCCCGGCGCCCCGTCACGGCGGCATGGCCCGCCATGCCCTCCAGACCCGTAGGCGCAGGCGTGAAGCGCAGGTCCAGATCCCCCGCCCGCGCCGTGAATTCGCACAGGGCGCGCACCGCCACGGCGTAGCTCATGCCGCGTCCTCGCGCCAGCTGACGTGGCACACCCGCACCGGCATGCCGTGCGACACGCAGTACCGCAACCAGCGGATCTGGTTGTCCTGCAGCTTGTCGCCCGGCCCCTTGACTTCGATCAGCTCATAGCGGCGCTCGGCCGGCCAGAAGCGGATCAGGTCCGGCAAGCCGGAGCGGTTGGTCTTGACGTCGCGCAGCAGGCGTTCGAAGTACAGCTTCAAGTGGGCGGCAGGCAGGCAGTCCAGCGCCTGCGTCAGCAGGTCCTCGGACAGGGAGCCCCAGAAAACAAAGGGCGATTGCAGTCCGGATTTTTCGGCGTAGCGTTGCAGGATCAGGTCGGGGTAGCCCGGCGTGTCCAGCTGCGCCAGGCATTGCGCAAACAGCGCCGCGCGGCGCTCATGGAAATCCGGCGCGTCCAGGTCCGCCGGACCGCGCTGGAACGGATGGAAGAAAGCGCCCGGCAAGGGCGCGAACACCGCGGGCCAGCACAGCAGTCCGAACAGCGAATTGATCAGCGCGTTTTCCACGTAGTGCACGGGTGCGTCGTCCTGATGCAGGTGATCGCGGGTGACGAATTCGACCGAAGTTCGCTCTGCCGGGCGCGCCAGCGTCAGATCAGTGCGCAGCAAGGCGGGAGCCGACTCGCGCGCCGGAGCGCCCTGCCCCGCGCCGCGATACAGCCGCGGCAGCATGCGCGCCAGGCGCTGGCTTTCCTCTTCGCTTTCAGGTTGGGCCTGCGCCTGCAGAGCCAGGGCCAACGCGTCGCCGTGCCGCGCCATGCGTTCATACACGCGGATGCGGCGATGGCGCGCGCCAGGATATGCGCAGGCCTCGTACACGCGCTGCGCGGTGTCCCAGTCCTGCGACCGCTCGCAGGACTGCCCGATGCGCAACAGCACTTTGGCGCGACGCTTTTCGAGCCAGGGGTTGGCGCTGGCGCAGGCCTGCACGGCCTGCATCAGCGCATCGGCATCCGCCCCCTCATCCAGCGCGACGCGGCAAGCGTGCAGCGCCAGATAGCAGTCCACGTCTTCGCGCGTCTGGAAGGCGCGCGACGAGGCATCGAACAGCACGGTCTCGTACTGGAATACGCCCAGGTCGGCCAGCACGAACTCCGACCAGTCCTGGTGCAGATTGCCGAAGAACATCAGGCGGAATCGCTCACAGACATCCGATACGGTCACGCGCCAGACTGGCTCGTCCGCTGCGGGATTCCAGTCCGCATAGGGCCGCGCATCCGCGCACGCGACGCGCACGGCCTCCAGCAGATCGCCCTTGCGCGGGGCGGACTTGGCCGGCACCTGCGCAAACATGCGATTCAGCTCCGGCTTGGTATGCAGGCCGAAGAGTTCATCCAGCGTCATCGGCGCCTGCGCGTCCAGCCAGCCCAATTGCAGCAGCGGCCCGGCGGCGGCCTCGGCCGCGCCGATCTCCTCGTAGGTCAGCCGACTGGCGCGGAACCATGGCCCGCGCCGCATCAGCATGCGCACCATCAGGGCCTGGGATGCCTGCGGCAAGGCCGGAAATTCCGCCATGAAGCGGCGCTCGGCGTCGTCCAGCAGGTCGGCGTAGCGGTCGCCCACCCACGTCAGCGCGCGCTGGAAGTTGTGCAGATAGTAGTAACGGTAGGCGGGGAACATCGGCCGGGCCGGAAGACTGGATATTTATCCAGCAATCATAGCAGGCGCGACCGGCCGGCGTCCCTCTCTTCAGGCTTGCCCGTGGCGCACCAGATTGAACCCTTCGTCTTCGTCCGGCTCGACGAAGTACGCCGTGATCATGTCGAACTGTTCGTCCGTGGTGGTGTAAGGGTGCGTGCCCGAGGCATTGCGCGCGCGCAGCCTGGCCTTGCAGACCTCATCGGGCAGATCCAGAAAATGCAGCTGATGGGCGCAGCCGGCCTCTTGCGCCACTTGGCGCAGCCATTCACGGCTGCGCCGCGTGTTGGCCGGGAAGTCCAGCACCACCGACAAGCCAGCCCCGACCAGCGCCGCCACGTGGCTGCCCATGGCATTGCGCAGGCGGCTGGCGCAGCTGGCGTAGTCGGTCAGGTCCACGATTTCTCCGGGATACAGCGCCGCCAGCCAGCTGTCCTCGCTGAGCAGGATGGTGCCGGGCCGCGCGGCCAAGGCTTGCGCCAGCGTGGATTTGCCGGCGCCGATCTTGCCGCACAGAAAGTGCAGCATGGGCGTGGCGGCGGCGGAAGGTTCTGTGGACATCATGAAGTGCTCTCCTGGAAAAAACTGCGGCAGGAGGCGGGCCAACAAAAAACCCGCCTCTGGCGGGTTTATGTAGCGATGTACCGACGCGCGCTAACCCACCATGACCTTGATGGTGGTAATAATCAAAGCGAACGGGGTCAGGGATCGGCGCATGTGGTGAAGCTTGCGCCCGGCATCGGCTCTTGTCAAATTCCGCGGAAAAAACAGCGCCGGCAAGCCCTGCAGCTTGCCGGCGCCGTGTTGCATCACGCTGCGCGATGCCGCGGGGACCTCAACGCGCGGGCTGCGGCGCCGCCCCCACGTCCTTGCGCACCTTGGCCACGTCGGCGGCGGTGACGGCCGCCCCCTGGTTGCCCCAGCTGGACCGCACGAACGTCACCACATCGGCGACTTCCTTGTCGGTCATGCGCCAGTCGAAGCCCGGCATCGCGTAGGCAGTGGGCGCCGCCGCGGTGGCCGGCATCTGCGCGCCCTTGAGCACGATGTGGATCAGGGACGCGGGGTCCGCCGAATTCACCGTCGAGCTCAACGCCAGCTGCGGGAAGGTTTCCGCATAGCCCTTGCCGGTACTGCGGTGGCAGGCCGCGCAATTGTTGAGGAAGGCCATGGCGCCGTCGCCCTTGTCCTTGCCCGTGCGCAGCGCCTGCGCCACGGACTCGTTGTAGGCCAGCGGCTTGGTGGCGTCCTTGTTCACCGGCGGCAGGCTCTTCAGATAGGCCGCGATGGCGTTCAGGTCGGCATCGGACAGGTGCTGCGTGCTGTCGCCCACCACCTGCGCCATGCCGCCAAAAGCCGCGGAATGGCCGTTGCGACCGGATTTCAGGAAGGCCACGATGTCCGCCTGGCTCCAACTGCCCAGGCCGTCGGTCGTGTCGCCGCGCAGGTTCTTGGCCAGCCAGCCTTCGACCACGCCGCCGGACAGGAAGGCCGAGCCGTCCGCCTCGGTCAAGGCCTTTTCCTGCAAGGCGACGCCGCGCGGCGTGTGGCAGGTGCTGCAATGGCCCAGGCCTTCAACCAGATACTGGCCGCGCAGGAGCGCGGCGCGGTCGGCGCCCTGGGTATCGGCGGTCACGGGAGCCGTGGCCACGTCGGGCGCAAACATCCAGCGCCACACGCCCAGCGGCCAGCGCATCGACAAGGGCCAGATGATGTCCGTGTCCTTGTTCTCCTGCCTGACCGGCTCCACGCCATGCATGAAGTAGGCGTACAAGGCCTTCACGTCCTCGGGCGTGACCTTGGCGTAGGCGGTGTACGGCATCGCCGGATACAGCGAGTGCCCGTCCTTGGCCACGCCATGGCGCACGGCCCGGTCGAAGTCCTCGTAGGAATAGCCGCCGATGCCGGTGTCCTTGTCGGGCGTGATGTTGGTGGAATAGATCATGCCCAGCGGCGAATCGATGCCCAGGCCGCCTGCAAACGGCTTGCCGTCCTTGGCCGTGTGGCAGGCGATGCAGTCGCCGGCGCGCGACAGGTACTCGCCCTGCTTGATCATCTGGGCGTCGGCGGCGGCCGGCGTGCCGTCCGCGGCGAACGCGGCGCTGGCCACCAGGGCGGAGATGGCCGCAACAATGGTCTGCTTAATCATTGTGCCGTCTCCTTAAGCCTGGACCAGCGGGCCGGGGTTCTTCAGATACAGGTCGCGGATCGCCTGCGCCGACCAATAGGCCAGCGCCCCGACCAGGCCGGTGGGGTTGTAGCCCATGTTCTGCGGGAACACGCAGGCGCCCATCACGAACAGGTTGGGCACGTCCCAGCTCTGCAGGTACTTGTTGACCACGCTTTCCTTGGGGTTGGTGCCCATGATGGCGCCGCCCGTGTTGTGCGTGCTCTGGTAGACCCGCGTGTCGTAGCGCGCGCCCTTCTTGCGCACTCCCACGGCGTACTTTTCGGGCTTCATGGCCTTGGCCACTTCTTCCATGCGCTTGCCCATGTAGCCCAGCATGTCGAACTCGTTGTCGTGCCAATCGAAGGTCATGCGCAGCAGCGGCTGGCCAAAGCTGTCCTTGTAGGTCGGGTCCAGCGACAGATAGGCGTCGCGGTACGACATCACCGAACCGGAAATGCCTATGGACATGTGGCGCTGGTAGGCGTCCTGTACGCCGGCCTTCCAGCCCGTGCCCCAGCTGGGCGTGCCCGGCATGGTGGGCGTCTGCTTGATGGGACGGCCGCCGTAGCGCACGTGGCGGATGCTGGCGCCGCCCAGGAAGCCCAGCGGGCCGTGGTCGAACTGGTCGCCGTTCAGGTCGTCCATGCCCACGCCGCCCGCGCCCGTGCCCACGAAGGGATTGAGCTGGGTACCCTTGGGCAGCAGCACGCTGACCGCGCCGTTCATCTGGTACGCATAGTTCTTGCCGACCACGCCTTCATTGGTCTTGGGATCGTAGGGCTTGCCGATGCCGGACAGCAGCAGCAGGCGCACGTTGTGCATCTGGTAGGCCGACAGGATCACCAGGTCCGCCGGCTGCTCCACTTCGCGGCCTTGCGCATCGATGTAGGTCACGCCCACGGCCTTCTTGCCGCTCGAGTCCAGGTTGACCTTGATCACGTGCGAGTGCGTGCGCAGCTCGAAGTTGGGCTTCTTCAGCAGCACCGGCAGGATGGTGGTCTGCGGCGAGGCCTTCGAGTACATGTAGCAGCCGTAGTTCTCGCAGAAACCGCAGAAATTACAGGGGCCGAGACGCACGCCATAAGGGTTGGTGTACGGACCCGAAGCATTGGCCGCAGGCGCCGGATACGGATGGAAACCGACCTCGCGCGCCGCCTTGTCGAACAACTGGGCGCCGTAGGTGGTGGTCAGGGGCGGCAGCGGAAATTCCTTGCTGCGCTTGCCTTCCAGCGGATTGCCGCCTTCGACGATCTGGCCGTTCAGGTTGCCGGCCTTGCCGGAGGTGCCGCATACGTACTCGAACTTCGTGAAGTACGGCTCCAGCTCGTCGTAGGTCACGCCGAAATCCTGGATGGTCATGCCTTCAGGGATGAAGTTCTTGCCGTAGCGCGTTTCATACCGGGTGCGCAGCTCCAGTTCTTCGGGCAGCACACGGTAGTGCATGCCATTCCAGTGGAAGCCCGCGCCGCCCACGCCCGTACCCAGCAGGAACGAGCCGTTCTGGCGGTACGGCACGGCCACGTCGTCCACGCCATGGCGGATGGTCACGGTTTCCTTGGACAGGTCCTGGAACAGCTTGCCGCGCACGGAGTACGCCAGCTCATCCGCAACCTTGGGATACTCGGCGTCCTTGGGCGTGTCCTGCATCGCGCCGCGCTCCAGCGCCAGTACATGCAAGCCGGCCTCGGTCAGCTCCTGGCCGAGGATCGCCCCGGTCCAGCCGAACCCGACCAGCACCGCATCGACTTTGTCTTTCTTGATCGCCATGGCTTAACCCTTCTCCCCAGAGATCGACACGGGGCCGTAGGGATACTTCGCGTTGGGCTGGTCGGCCCAGTCCATGAAGTCCGCGCGCGCGCCCGGGAAACCCACCATCTTCCAACCCACCATGTTCTTGTTGCCGCCATACATCGGATCGGCGAAGAAGCCTTCCTTGGTGTTGGAAAGCAGGAAGCTGAAGAACGTCGTGGCAGGCACGGTTTCGAACTTGATCTTGCCGCCCTGCAGGTCCTTCAGGATCTGCTCCTGCAGCGGCTTGTCCAGTTCGGCGTAGGCCTTGCCGTGCGTCTTCACGCACCAGGCGTCACAGGCCTCGATGCCGTGGCGGTAGACCTCGCGGGGATTCTGGTTCAGCTGGTAGCCCAGTTCCGGCACCTGGTCGGTGTGGAACGGACCTTGCATGTACCAGAGCTTGCCGTGGCCGAACGGGGTTTCCATCTGGCGGTCGATGAACTCCGGCACGCCGGCCTCGATGGCGCCGGGACCGTACTGGTCTGCGGGAATCAGATGATCCACCGCGGCCACGATGAAGGCCCATTCGGCCTTGGTGAAATAGGTGGGTTCGTAGGGCTTGGCCGCGCGCGCTGCGGCGCCATCCGGCTCGTTGGTACAGCCGGTGGTCATTGCGCCCACCGCCAGCGTCGACGCCGGCACAATGGCCAACGCCTGCAGGAACCGCCTGCGCGGCTTTGCGTCTTCTGTCATAGACATCTCCGTGAATACTCCAAGTTGTCCTAGCTACCGAACATGAACCTGGGAACACGAACCGCCGAGCTAGTGACAACACGCTCTTCGCTTGCAGAAAATCGACCCGATCCCCACGACATGGAGCTTGGGAAAGG
The DNA here is from genome assembly GCF_902859735.1 of Achromobacter aegrifaciens. Taxonomy (GTDB): domain Bacteria; phylum Pseudomonadota; class Gammaproteobacteria; order Burkholderiales; family Burkholderiaceae_B; genus Achromobacter; species Achromobacter aegrifaciens. The sequence goes on from NZ_CADIJY010000004.1 coordinate 124,501, forward strand.
GTGCGCACATTATGCGCTTTTTAGGCCATCTGATACGCTCAGATGACCATATCAGATCGATTTTCTTGACATGAAAATAAGTTTTGCATTAAGGACAAAGTAAGTGCCTTTGCACTAGACCCGCATGACAACGGACCCACGCATGAACGAAAAAGCCAAGACCTGGCGCAGCACCACGACGACGCGCAGCTGGAGCGCCGCGAAGGACCTCACGCCTGAACAGCGCGCCAACATCGAAGATCTGCTGGACGGCGGAATGGACGGCGCCACGGTCAACGAGACCTGGAGCTATGCCGGCATCGAAAACGGCGAGTCCTTCAAGGTCGAGATCAAGAATGGCGCGGTCACGGTCAATGGCCGCAAATACGACAGCCTGGACGAAGTGCCGCGCGCCGAACGCGAACGCATCGAGGCATTGCGCGCCGGCCAGGGCGATGGCGGCCTGTGGGACATGCTGCGCAATGCCGGCGTGGACGTGGAAAATCTCGCGCCGGGATTGAAGCCGCAGGGCGCGAAGCCGGAGTTCGTGATCGAGACCGATGAGCCGACGCCGACCCGCGCCCCGACGGCAGCCGTCCAATCGGACCCGAACGCGGGCCTCCCTCCGGGCGCCGTGCCGGCCAAGGGCGGCGGCCTGCGCAGGACGCTGCTGATCGGCGTCGCGATCGGCCTGGGCTGGTGGGTGGCGCGGGCGCTGAACCTGTTCTGAAGCGCCCGGGACTGCGCAACGCGCCTGGCGAATTGTTTCAAAACTTGGCCGGCGCACGCAGCATTGCCGCCCCCGACATGCATGGAAACATAAGGACAAAACCCGCCAGGAGCGACACGCCTACGATCTGGGATTCCCGATGCGCGCGGCCTGCGCGCCTGGAGTCCGGATGCGCGTACTGCACTCGCTCAGAGCCCGTGTCGCAGCCAGCCTGGCAGGCATAGGCTCTCTGGTCGCCGCGGCCAGCGTGGCGATTTACGGCGCCTACGGCAAGCTCAACCGCGTGTCCGAACCCGTGTATGGCGCCGATATCTCGATCCAGACCGGCCAGTGGCAGGTGGTGCCGCGCCGGGCCTGGACCGCCTCCACGCCCAAGGTCTACGGCGTGCCGCTCAAGCCCGGCGCCACGGCGCTGGTGGTCGAGGCCGACCTCACCAACCGCACCGCCGAATCGAGCGCCGACTATCTCGGACTGCTGCGCTGGAATGCACCGCCGGGATCGGCTGCCGGCAAGCCCATGGTGGTCGGCCTGCGCGACTCCCAGCAAATGCCTTATCTGCAGCCCGGCCTGCCCGAGCGCATGGCCTTCGTCTGGATGCTGCCCCCCGCGGCCGCGGTTCCCATGCGCACCGCGCTCGCGGTGCAGAGCAAGATCTACAAGCCCGTCGACAACCTGTATGGCGCGCCGGGCTGGTTCAATCCCGCGAACGTGGGCCGGATCGAGTTGCCGATAGCCCCGGGCGGCGCGCCGGAGTCGGCCCCATGAGCGCACGGCTCGGCACGCTGCTGCTGGTGCTGGCCGCCGCGCTGGCTCTGTACGCCATGCAGCGCACCACGCCCCGCTACATGGCGCTGACCGGCCCCATCACGGCAAGCGGCGCCATGGGACAGACGGTGAGCGCCAGGCTGTTCGACGTCACTGTGGAGCGCGTGCAGTTCGCGCAGCAGCTGAACTACAAGAGCCTGAGCGCCACGCAGACGCGCACGACGGGCGGCGTCTGGGCCATCGTCTGGCTGCGCCTGGCGGCACGGGACACGTCGGCCACGGTCGGCGAAGCCGCCTGGCTCGGACCCGGCGGCCTGGCCTACCGCCATACGGACCGCCTTGCCCTCGCGCGCAACCAGCCGCCCCACGCCTTGGAACCGGGCCTGCCGCGCACCGTGCGGCTGGTGTTCGAGATCCGGCCGGATCAGGCGCGCGGCGCCACGCTGCTGCTGTCCGCGCGCTATGACCCGCGCCTGGATTCGCAGGTGCGCATTACGCTGGACGACGTCCCGCTGGACGCCTCCGGCCGGCCCATCGCCGCCGCCAACCATGATCTGGAACAGGAGGCCGCCCCATGAACGATGCGGCCGCGAGCGAACGCCGCTGGCGCCGCCGCAGCCTGTGGCTGCTTCCTGTGCTGCTCGCGCTGACGCTGTACTGGAGCGGTCGCGACAGCGTGGCCCGCTGGCTCGCAGGCCGTGAATTGCAGCCGCGCGAAATCGCGGCGGGCGCGCAGGCGCCGCTGGGCGGCGCGCAATGGCAGCTGCGGCAATTCGCGGTACTGGAACCACCTGCCGGCAGGGGTTGGCAGCCCGGCTCGCGCGCCGCGCTGGCTGCTTTCTCCGTGCAGGTGCAATCTGCCGATCTGCCCACGCGCTGGCGCGGCTGCCGTATTGCGCTGCACGACGCGCAGGGACGCACCTGGCTGCCCGCCATCGCCCCGGCGCTGCGCCTGCCGCGCGGCACCGCACGCGGTTGCGTGGCCGCGGCCCACAGCGGCGCCGCACCCGGCGCCAGCGTCGAAATCATGGAAGCCTTCATGGTGCCCGCCGACGCAGCCGCGCCCTGGTCTATCACCGTGTCCATCGACGCCGAACGGCCCGCCTACCTGCGCTTCGCGCCGCCGGAGCCTGCCGGCTGACTCACGCTGCTGGCGCGGGCGCCGCGCTGCGCATCTTCCAGGGTGCGTAAGCGCATTCCAGCACGGCCGCAAGAAAGCAGATGCGCACGGGTTCGATCAGCAGACCCGTGGAAGAATCGCGGAAGGGGCTGCCGAACAGCAGCGAAACGCCATGCGCCAGCACCTGCCAGGTATCCAGGTCGTGCGGACCGATCAGGCGCGCCGCGCCGTACCACAGCCACGCGGCGCCCCAGTCGATCAGGCGGTAGCCCACGATGAGCGTAACCAGCAGCAGCGCGCTGCTGTGAAAGGCCAGCCGCACGCCGCTGGCCAGCGGCAGATACCGCTTGCGGTAGCCGGCCACGAAATGCTCGACGAAATCGCGCAGAAAACGCGGCACGGCGCGGTAGCGATCGCCCAGCCGTTGCAGCCGTTCATAGCGCCTGAGATCGGCATCGTCGCGCACGTCATAGCCATAGACCAGTGCGGCCATCACCAGCCATATCACCGGCAACAAGGCATAGAAGAACAGGCTGAGCAGCGCGGCGCCCAGGCCGCGCCCCTGCGCCTCCACGGGCGTCATGCCCGCCGCCCAGGCATTCGTGACGGGCGTCAGCATGTTCATCAGGGACTGCAACAACGCCTCCAGGCCGCGCCGGTCGGCCAGCCACTGCCACGCCTGGTCCTTCCAGCGGCTGATGACGTACAAGCCGATCAGCACCCAGTTGGTTTCGCACAGCACCACCAGCCATTGCCAGCGACCCTTGCCCGTGCGGTCGCGCGCCGTCACCGCCGCCTTGCGCACCAGCCAGGAAATCGCCACCGACACCAGCAGCCAGCGGGAATCCAGCGCGTCCAGCACATTGCCGTGCTCGCCCAGCGGATCCAGCCCATAAGCAAGACGCGAGTATTGCCGCACGATGTCGCCCAGGAAACCCCAGGCGGCGTAGTAGGCGAAGAACGGCAACAAGGCCACGGTCAGCGCCCGCCCCAGACGTCCGTTGCTGCCGCCGGCCTCCGCCTGTCCGGCGCGCGCCGCTTCCTGTGCGCTTTGCAAGGCTGGCAGACCCGGTAGCAGCACCAGGAACATGGCGACAGTGGTGACCAGCTGAGCCAGGGCCACCAGCGTAAGCACGGCCAGGCCGGCCAGATGGTTGGCGAAGCCGGTCTGCGCCGCCACCCACAGCAGCACATCGCGGGCCAGCGTGCCTGCCAGCACCAGCGCCATCAATTGCGGCCAGAACCGCAGCCACAGCCGGCCGGTGAGCGCCCATGGCGCGAGTACGGACTCGAGCATGCCTACACCCTGCAGTGCGCGGATTGAAGCGAACGATGTTAATGCCGCCCGGACGCGCGGAGTGTTACCGCTCGCCACGATTGCGCACAGGGTGTCAATATACGGATATGAGCACATTGACATTCCGCCCCGCTACCGCCGACGACGTCCCCGCCTGCCTGACGATCCGCGGCCAGACGAGAGAGAACGCATTTTCCGTGGAGGAACTGCACGCATTGGGCATCACCGAGGACAGCTGGGCCGCTGGCGTGCGCTCGGGCGACCTGCCCGGCTTTGTCGCCTGCGCGCACGGCCGGGTGACAGGCTACTGCTTCGGCGACCGCGAGACCGGCGAAATCGTGGTGCTGGCGCTGCTGCCCGAAAGCGAGAACCAAGGCGCGGGCAAGACGCTGCTGCAACTGGTGGTCCGCCATCTGGCCAGCCTGGGACACGAACGCCTGTTCCTGGCATGCGCCAGCGATCCCGCCGTGCGCTCCCATGGCTTCTACCGCCACTTGGGGTGGACGCCCACCGGGGAGCGCGACGAGGCTGGCGACGACATCCTGGAACTGTCGATCAGATAGTTTCCAGGCGCCAGCCTTCCCTGCCCGCAACCAGCCGGTGCGTCAGGTCCAGACGCTCCATAAACGAGTCGTCATGGGACACCACGACCAAGGCGCCCCGGTAGGCGCGCAGCATCGCCTCCAATGCCTGCATCGAAGGCAGATCCAGGTGATTGCTGGGTTCATCCAGCAACAGCAATTGCGCGGGCGGGTCGGCGTACAGCGCGCAGGCCAGCGCGGCCTTCAGGCGCTCTCCCCCGCTGAGCTCGCCGCTGGGCGCCGCGATCTTGCGCGCGTCCAGCCCCAGTTGGGCCAGGCGCGTGCGCAAGTCGGCTTGCGTCGCGCTGCGATTGGCCGCCTGCAACTGCTCCAGCACCGGCCGCTGCGGCGCCAGCATGGCCAATCCCTGGTCCAGATACACGGCCTTTGCCGCGACCCGGCAGGTTCCGCCCGGTGCCTGCAGCTGTCCCGCCAGCACCTTGAGCAAGGTCGACTTGCCGCAACCATTCGGACCGACCACGCCCACCCGTTGCTGCCCGCCCAGCGTAAGGTCGATGCGGCGCGTGGCGGCCGGAACAAACGGCAGCTCCACTGCATCCAGTTCGGCGACGCGCCGCTGCGCCGGCATCGCGGCGGGCGGCGCATGCAGCACGATGGCGTCCTGGTCGTCGACCTGCGCGGCCGCCTCGCGCACGCGCAAGGCAAGCCGCTCGCTGGCCGCCGCATGCTGGTGGCGCAGCTTGCCCGCGGAAGTTTCACTGCGCGCCTTCTGCCGGCCCAGCAGGATCTTGGCCTGATTGGCGTCGCGTGCCTGACGGTTGCCGCGCGCCTGGCGGCGTTCCTGGCGTTCGTGCTGTTCGCGCAGGGCCTGTTCCTCGCGTTGGCGCTCATGCTTGCGCTGCTCCAGCAGCGACAGCGCATTGCTCCGTTCCTCTTCCTTGCGCTGCGCGTAAAAGCTGTAGCCGCCTCCATACCCGCGCAGTCCTAGCGTCGACAATTCCACGATGCGCTGCATCGCCTCCAGCAATTGCCGGTCGTGGCTGATCACCAGCAAACCGCGCGGCCAGCGTTGCAGCTGCTCGGCCAGGGCCTGCCGGTTCGGCCTGTCCAGATGGTTGGTGGGTTCGTCCAGGATCAGGAAGTCGGCGTCCGACAGCAACGCGCCGATCAAGGCGACACGCATGGCCTCGCCGCCGCTGAGCGCGGCGGCCGGCGTCGCCGCATCCAGATGGCCCAGGCCGCAGCGTTCCAGCTCCTGCTGCAACGCGAGGCGCGCCCCCCAGCGCTCGCCCACGATGTCGAAGTCCTCGGTGGCGGCGCTGCCCGCTTCGATGCGCTCCAGCGCAGCCAGCGTGGCCTGCATGCCCGCCAGGCCGCCCACGGTTTCCGCCACGCCGGGCGCCGCCTGCTGGGCCAGGTAATGCACGCTGCCCGAGCGCAGGCAGCGGCCGTGGGTCGGCGGCAGCTGCCCGGCAAGAATGCGTGCCAGCACGCTCTTACCCACGCCATTGCGGCCCACCAGCCCGGAAGGCCGCAGGTCGAACTGTTCGTCGAGACCGGAGAATAGCGTTCTGCCGTCCGGCAGAACATAAGACACGCCTTCCAGCGCGATATAGGGATTCGTCATGTGCAATTCCAAGGATGCCAAGAACTCCCCCTGCTCTTTGGGGGTGGGTGGAGACTGGCCGTCGCGTAGACGGCGGCATCAGTGGCGCATGGCGAATGACTCCTGGTGAGGTGATGAATACCGCATTGTAATGGGGATCACCGCCTGACCTGGGCATCCTGCTCGATCGTGGCTAGCAGAACGCGCCTGAGGGCGCTGGTCAGATGGCTGCGCGCCTCGTTCTCGAACAGCCCGACGGTGCGCTGCGCGGAGGGATCATCGAAGTAAGCCACGCGCAGCCGCGGATCTTCCTCCCAATGCGCCGCGCGCGTCAGCGGAACAATGGTCACGCCGACATCCTGGTGTACCAGTTCAACCATGGTCCGCAGCGAATTGATTTCCAGGTACTCGCCAAACTTCAGGTGATTCCTGCGGACGAAGGCATCGATCAGCGCCCCCGTGTGCGTGTCGCGCGAAGGCCGCAGGAAGAGCCGCCGCGCCATCAGGCTGGCCACGTCCGCCTTGCCCGCCGCCTGACGGTTGGCGATGAACACAAAGGGTTCTGTGTAGAGCGGCGTCCATTGCGTGCCCGAAGGCAGCTTGTGGGCGTTCTTGACCGCCAGCGCCGCGTCCAGCTCCCCTGCCCGCACGCGCAGCGACAGGTCGCCGGAAAAACTGATCACCGGCTGCACGTTCAGCTTGGGATGCGAGTCCCGCAGGGTCAGTACGGCGCGCGCAAGGAACGCCATGGACGTGCCCACCGACCCCACATCGATGGAACCCACCAGCTCGTCGCCGGCCGGGCCGTCGCGCAGGTCGTCGTACACCGCCAGCAGTTGCTCCGCGCGCGGCAACAGCCGGTGTCCGCCTTCGCTCAGCGACACGATCTTGCCGCTGCGGTCGAACAGGGTGACGCCCAAGTCGTCTTCCAGCGCGCGCATCTGCAGGCTGACCGCGGCCGGCGTCAGCGACACCCGTTCCGACGCCGCGGCGAAAGACCCGCTGCGCGCCACGGCGACGAAGGTGCGGAAGAAGCGGATCGAGCTCATCGGGTGGGCGCCATATCGGTAAGAAGAACTTTATATATCACAAAGTAATTTTAGTTTTACTTCTTTATGACAGGACGTCAAAGTTACGTCGTCCCGCAGCCGAGCTGGCATAGCGGCCCCGTCAACCGTATCGTCACCATCGCGCTGCCGCGGCAGGCGCCGGGACGTGAGCTACGAGCCCCCTATGCTTCGCTTCGCACTCTCGCGCATCGGAATGGCCATACCGACACTGCTGATCGTGTCCGTCGCCGTTTTCGTGCTGATCCGCATGATCCCGGGCGATCCGGCCCAACTGCTGCTGGGCGACCTTGCCGACCCCGCCAGCCTGGAAGAACTGCGCCAGCGCATGGGCCTGGACCTATCCTGGCCCGCGCAATTCGCCTTGTGGTTCGGCGACCTGCTGCAGGGCGACCTGGGGAAATCCATTACCACCGGCCAGGCCGTGCTGTCCCTGGTCTGGGACCGCTTCCTGGTCAGCGCCCCCATCGTGCTGGCCGCCGTGGCGGCCGCCGCCCTGGTCGCGGTGCCGGCCGGCATCATCGCCGCCTGGCGCCAGAATCGTGCCACCGATATCGCGCTGGTCGGCATGGCCACGCTGCTGGTTTCCATCCCCACCTTCTGGCTGGGCCTGCTGCTGTTGCTGCTGCTGGGACTGAAGCTGGAATGGCTGCCGGTCGTGGGCTATGTGTCGGTGTCGGAGGACGCGGTCGCCGGCCTGCTGTACCTGGCCATGCCCATCCTGACGCTGTTCCTGCACGAGATCGGCGTGCTGATGCGCATGGCGCGCGCCAGCGCCCTGGAGGTCCTGCGCCTGGATTACGTAACCCATGCCCGCGCCAAGGGCCTGAGCGAGCGCGCGGTGCTGACCCATCACGTATTCAAGAATTCCTTCGGCCCCACCTGGACCCTGATCGGCCTGGTGCTCGGCAATCTGCTGGGCGGCATCGCGGTGGTCGAGACCGTGTTCACCATACCCGGCCTGGGCCGCCTGCTGGTCGATTCCATCTTCGCCCGCGACTACCCGGTGATCCAGGGTTGCCTGCTGTTCGTCGCGGTCATCTACGTGCTGGTCAACCTGTTCGTCGACCTGCTCTATCCCGCCTTCGATCCCCGCGTTGGAGCGGAGTAAACCGCCATGCAACTGACTACAGCCATCAATCCCGTGAAACCGCGGCGCCGCCGCCTGCCCGCCAATGCGGCCATCGGCGGGGTCATCATCGCCATCGTCGTGGGCGCCGCCCTCATCGGCGCCGTCTGGACCCCGCGCGACCCGCTGGGCATCAGCTTCGCGTCCCGGCTCAAGCCGCCAGGCGCCCAGTTCTGGCTGGGCACCGATGAATTCGGCCGCGACGTGCTCAGCCGCCTGATGGTGGGCGCCTCGACCAGCGTCTGGATCAGCCTCTTGACCGTCTCGTTCTCCATCGTGCTGGGCACCGCCATCGGCGTGCTGACCGGCTTCGTGCGCGGCTGGACCGACCGCATCATCATGGCCTTCAACAACGCCCTGCTGGCCTTTCCCGGCCTGCTGCTGGCGCTGGGCCTGCTGGCGGTGGTAGGCGCCAACAAGTACGGCATCATCCTGGCGCTGGGGCTGGCCTATACGCCTTCGGTGACGCGGATCGTGCGCGGCACGGTGCTGTCGCTGCGCGAGAAGGAGTTCATCGAATCCTCGCGCGTGCTGGGCAATTCCGAGCTCTACACAATGTTCCGCCACGTGCTGCCCAACTGCGTCGCGCCGCTGACGGTTCTGGCGACTTCCATGTTCGGCTGGGTCATCCTGGCCGAAAGCGCCCTGTCCTTCCTGGGGCTGGGCGTGCCGCCTCCCGCGCCGACCTGGGGCAACATGCTGGCCTCGGCCCGTCCGTTCATGGCGCAGGCGACGTATCTCAGCATCTTCCCCGGCATCTGCATTTCGCTCACGCTGCTGGGCATCAACCTGCTGGGCGACGCCGTGCGCGACCGCCTGGATCCGCGCATGCGTACGGGTGAATGACATGACGACCAAGCATATGGACGCCGGCGCGACGCTGGCAGAGGTGAACGGCCTGACGCTGACCGTGGGCGCGGGCGGCCGGGAAATCGTCAAGCGGGTCAGCTTCTCCATCAAGCCCGGGGAACTGGTCGGCATCGTCGGCGAATCGGGCAGCGGCAAGACCCAGGCAGCGCGCGCCTTGCTGGGCCTGACGCCGCCGCCGCTGGTGCGCGCGGCGGGCTCGATCACGTTCGAAGGCAAGTCGCTGACCGACGCCCGCCCCGCCACCCTGCGCAAGCTGCGCGGAGCGCGCATCGGCATGGTCTTCCAAGAGCCGATGACCTCGCTCAATCCTTCCATGAAGATCGGCCGCCAGCTCGATGAAGGTCTGGCGCTGCACCGCAAGGACCTGTCCGCCGCCGCCCGCAAGCAGCGGACACTGGAGATGCTGGCGCGCGTCGGTCTGCGCGACCCCGCGGCTGCGCTGGACGCCTGGCCCCATGAATTCTCCGGCGGCATGCGCCAGCGCATGATGCTGGCCGCCGTCATGCTGCTGGAACCCGCCCTGCTGGTGGCCGACGAACCCACCACGGCATTGGACGCCGTGGTGCAGCGCGACGTGCTGGAACTGATGCTGGAGCTGACCCGCGCCCGCAACACGGCCGTGCTGATGATCAGCCACGACCTGCCCATGGTGGCCAAGTACACCGAGCGCATGATCGTGATGCGCCACGGCGAGATCGTGGAAACAGGCACCACCCAGCAGATCCTGGACCGTCCCGCGCATCCGTACACGCGGCAATTGCTGGCGGCCATGCCCATGCGCGGCCCCGCCCGTCCCATTCCGACCGAGGCGCCCATCGTCGACGTGCGCCAGCTGCTGGTGGACTACGCCGGCCGCCAGCGGCTGTTCGGCCGCACCCAGGCCAAGCGCGCCCTGCACGGCATAGACCTGCAGATCCGGCCGCGCGAGGTGGTGGCGGTGGTGGGCGGATCGGGTTCCGGCAAGACCACGCTGGGCCGGGCCATCGCGGGGCTGCTGGCCCCCACGGACGGCGGCATTTACTTCCGCGGCAAGCCCATTGCGCAGACGGGCGCCGCCTGGAACGACTACCGCCTGAACTGCCAGATGGTGTTCCAGGATCCCTATTCCTCCTTGAATCCGCGCATGACGGTCGGCGAGCTCACGGCCGAAGGCTTGCGCCAGGTGGACGGCATGACGGCGGCGCAGAAGGCCGAACGCGTCCAGACCGTGCTGACCGAGGTCGGGCTGGGCCCGGAGTACGCCAGGCGCTACCCGCATGAATTGTCCGGCGGCCAGCGCCAGCGCGTGGCGATAGCCCGCGCCATCGTACGGCGCCCCGCCTTCGTGATCGCGGACGAGCCGGTTTCGGCACTGGACGTGACCGTGCGTGCGCAGGTGCTCAAGCTGTTTGCCGAATTGCAGCAACGCCACGGCTTTTCCTGTCTGTTCATCAGCCACGACCTGGGCGTGGTCGAGCAGGTGGCAGACCGCGTGGTCGTGATGCAGGACGGCCAGATCGTCGAACAGGGCCTGCGCGACCAGATCTTCGACGCGCCCCAGCATCCCTACACGCGCAAGCTGCTGTCGGCCATTCCGGCCCTGGAGGCCAACGACAGCGGCGGCGTACGCCTGAAATGGCGGTTCGACCAATGACGCCCGCAGCCCCGCAGGCATAGGAACAGACATGGAAGCGCAAGCCTACTTTCCGCTGGTCGAGGTGGCCGGCACGCCTTACCAGCGCGGACTGCAGCACGGACGCCTGGCCGCCGCGCGCGTGCGGCGCAGCGCCGGGATCTACGCCCGTGCGCTGCAAGAGCTGCGGTACTCGCCCGCGGACCTGCGCCGGCTCATCGCGAACTTCTCGCGCGCCGTCGAGAATTTCGAGCCTGCCTACCTGGACGAGATGCGCGGCATCGCCGAGGGCGCCGGCGTTTCCTTCGAAGACGTGCTGATGATCAACGCCCGCACCGAGATCGTGGCCCAGGCCCGGCGCGCGCAGCTTGCCGGTTCTGCCGCGGTGGCAAGCGACGAATGCACCGGCGCTGCCATCCTGCCTGCCCGCAGCGCCAACGGCAGCTTCCTGCAAGGCCAGAACTGGGACAACCGCCAGGACTGCGCCGACACCATCATCATCCTGCGCGTGCTGCGCGACGACGGCCCCGACGTGCTTACCTTCGTTGAAGCCGGCGGCCTGGCGCGCTATGGCATGAACTCGGCCGGGTTGACCCTGAACGGCAACGGCATGTCCTCCAGCCGCGACTACCAGCAGGACGGCGTACCCCTGCCGCTGGTGCGCCGCAAGGCCCTGGAACAAGAGCACTACGCGCTGGCCCTGCAGATCGTCACCGGCACGCCTAAAGCGTGTTCGTGCAACCTGATCCTGGGCACGCAACTGGGCCTGGCGCTGAGCCTGGAATGCGCGCCCGACGAGACCTTCCTGGTCTATCCCGAGGACGGCCTGCTGGTCCACGCCAACCATTGGACCAGCCCTGTGGCGCTGGGCAAGCTGAAAGAGACGGGCATCGCCAGCTCGCCGGAAAGCCTCTACCGCGACCAGCGCGTGCGCCAGCGCCTGTCCGCCGCGGGCAACAAGCTCGGCGTGCAGGACCTGAAGGCCGCCTTCGCCGATACCCACGCCACTCCCTTTTCCGTCTGCCGGCCGGGGCGCGTCAGCGCCCAGGGCTATGCATCCTGCACCACCGCGACGCTGATCATGGAACCCGCGGCTGGCGTGCTGGAGGTCGCGCGCATGCCCTGGCAGGGCGCCACCTACGCCCGCTATACGGTGGAGCGCGGATCCTCCCCTTCCTTCTGAACGTCTTCCGGCTGCAAACCGCTCACAACAAGGACCCATCATGAAACGACCTCTGTATGCGTACACCGCCCTGGCCGCCCTCCTGACGGCCACCGCGCCGGCCCTGAGCGCCACCGTGCTGCGCGCCCACCAGGACGCGGACATCCGCAGCAGCGATCCGGGCGTCAACCGCGACGCCAATACCGATGGGGTGATCCTGCACGTGGTTGAAGGACTGGTCGGCTACAACGCGAAGGGCCAGCCCGCCCCCTTGCTGGCCGAGAAGATCGACGTATCCGAAGACGGCAAGACCTACACCTTCCGCCTGCGCCAGGGCGTGACCTTCCACAACGGCGCGCCCCTGACCGCGGACGACGTGGTCTGGAGCTGGAACCGCTACATGGATCCCAAGACGGGCTGGCGCTGCCTGACCGACTTCGATGGTCGCATCGGCCTGAAGGTGGAAAGCGCCGCCGCCACCGATCCCGCCACCGTCGTGTTCAAGCTGGACCGGGCCGCGCCGCTGTTTCTCGATTCGCTGGCGCGCAGCGATTGCGGCATGACGGCCATCACCCATCGCGACTCCGTCAAGCCCGACGGCACCTGGGACAAGCCCATCGGCACCGGCCCGTTCCGCTTCGCGGAGTGGCGCCGCCGCGAATACGTGAGCCTGACGCGCTTCGAGAACTACGCCAACCGGCCGGGCAAGCCCGACGGCTATGTGGGTTCCAAGCGCCCGCTGGTCGACGAAGTGCGCTTTGTCGTGATCTCCGACCCGGCGACGGCCAAGACCGCCCTGGCCAGCGGGGCTATCGACGTGATGTCCAAGGTGCCGTATTCCGAGGTCGCCGAATTGGCGCAGAACAAGGCCATCAGCACCAATGTCTCGCCCCAGTTGGCGCCTTCCACGCTGACGATCCAGACGCGCGACAAGCTGCTGTCCAATCCCTATCTGCGCCAGGCCATCGCCGCGGCGCTGAACTACAAGGAACTGGTGGCCGGCGTGACCTACGGCCTGACCGAGCCCAACAACTCGCTCGTCCCCGTAGCTTCGCCCTACTATGGCGAAGCCGAAAAGCAGGGCTACGTCTACGACCTGGCGCGCGCCAAGGCGCTGCTCGCCAAGGCCGGCTACAAGGGCGAGAAAATCGTCATTTCGACCAACAAGCGCAATCTGCCGAACTACGACGCGGCCGTGATCACGCAGGCAATGCTGCAGCAGGCCGGAATCAACGCCGACATCGAGGTGCTGGAATGGGGCGCCCAGCAGGACAAGTGGCAGAAAGGCAATTACCAGATGATGTCGTTCTCGTACTCCAGCCGCATGGACCCCGCCCTGAACTTCGAGGCCGTCACCGGCGACAAGAGTTCCCAGCCGCGCAAGCTGTGGGACGACCCCGCTGCCCGCGCGCTGCTGGAAAAGGCCACCAACGCCACGGCGCCCGCCGAACGGCAGGCCTTGCTGGATCAACTGCACCGGCTGATGCTGGAGCAGGTCCCCATCATCCCCTTGTTCAATACCTTGAGCACGGGCGCATACCGCAAGAACGTCCAGGGCTTCGAATCGTCGATCTTCGGCGCGCCGCTGCTCTGGGAAGTCTCGAAGGCCGACTAGGAACGCCACCATGAATCAAACCCTGTATCTGCTGGGCGACATCAACCTCAAGGGTGTGGATGACGCCAGCGGCCTGTTCGACCGCGTCAGCCAGCCGCTGCGGCAAGCGGACCTGGTGTTCGCCAACCTGGAATGCTGCCTGTACGACCTGCCCGAGCACGCCCAGGAGCGGCGCGGCTTCTATACCTCCCCCCGGCACGCGCAGGTCCTGCGCGACGCCGGCCTGCAGGCGGTGGGCAACGCCAACAATGTCAACATCGGCCATGAAGCGGTGCTGTCCTCGCTGGCGGCCTTGCGGAGCGCTTCCCTGTCCAGCGTGGGCGCCGGTGCGAACGCCAGTGCCGCCCGCGCTCCGCTGATCGAGGTACGCGACGGCGTGCGCTACGGCTTCCTGCAGCGCACCGCCGTGTACTGGCCGGACAACCACGAAGCCACCGCGCATCATGCCGGCGTCGCCATCATCCGCGGCCATACCGCCTACCGGCCGCGGCTGGAAATGCAGGCGGCGCGCACGCGCCCCGGCGTGCCGCCCGAAGTGCTGACCTGGGCCGATCCGGAGTCGCTCGCGCAATTCCGGGCCGACGTGGCGGCGCTGCGGGAACAGGCGGACGTCGTGATCGCCTCGCTGCACTGGGGCTACCGGCGCGAAGTGCTGCAGTACCAGCGCGAGTACGCGCATGCGGCCGTCGAGGCCGGCGCCGACATCGTGCTGGGACATGGCCCCCACATGATCCTGCCGATCGAACTGCATCGCGGCAGGCCCATTCTTTATGGCAGCGGCAATTTCTCCTTCCAGGTCGCCCACCAGGCGGACGCGCATACGGAGTGGACCGGCATGACGGTTCGCGTCGACATCCGCGACAAGCGCCCCGCCGCCATGCAGTTCCGTTTCGTGCAGCGCAACGACGCCAACCAGACCGTATTCCTGCCCGCGTCCGACGTGGCCCAAGAACGCGACCTGCTGATCCGCGCATCCGCCGCGCTGGGCGCGGACCTGCACGCCGACGGCGATGCCCTGCTGCTGGACCTGACCGGCCACACCGCCTCCTGAACATCCGTCTCCCCCATTTGATGCTCCCATGAAATACGCCCCGTTTCCCCTAGTCTCGATCTCCGGCGCCCCCTTTGAACGCGGCGTGCAGTACGGCCGCGCCGTGCCCGAACGCATTGCCCGCAGCGCGCGGCACTATCGCGGCGAACTCGACAAGATCGGCACTTCCATGGCCGCCCAGGCTGCCCTGATCAAGGAGTTCGCAGACCAGATCCAGAAGTTCGACCCCGCGCATACCGAAGAAATGCGCGGCATCGCGCAAGGCGCGGGCTGCGCCTTCGACGACGTAGCCCTGATCAACGCCCGCACCGAAGTCATCGCCAAGGCGCGGCTGCTGGCCAAGATGGGCAACCTGGACCCCGCCGAGGGCGAATGCACCGCCGCCCTGGTCATGCCCGGGCGCAGCGCGACAGGCACGCTGATCCATGCGCACAACTGGGACTGGGAACCCGACGCCTGCGACAGCACCATTGTGCTGCGCGCCACCCTGGAAAGCGGCATCACCTTCCTGACGCTGGTGGAGGCCGGCGGCCTGGCGCGGCACGGCTTCAACTCGGCCGGCATCGGCCTGACCGGCAACTATCTCAGCAGCGACCGCGACTACACGCAGTCCGGCGTGCCGCTGAGCAGCGTGCGGCGCGCGGTGCTCTGCCAGCAGCACGTCGCCATCGCCATGCAGCTGATCGCCGCCACGCCCAAGGCCTGCTCCAGCAACATGATCGTCAGCCAGAACGGCTGGGTGATCGACTTCGAATGCGCGCCCGACGAGAGCTTCACCTTGCTGCCGCAGGACGGCCTCTTGACCCATTCCAACCATTTCATGAGCGAAGTCGCGCTGGGCAAGCTGCGCGAAGCGGGCCTGAAGAATGCCGTGGACACCTATTACCGGGCCTGGCGCGTGCGCCAGTTGCTGGACGCCTGCGGCCCCCGGATCACGGTGATAGACGTGCGGCGCGCCCTGGCGGACGACTGGGCCACGCCCTATTCCGTCTGCCGCCCGCCGCGCGGCACGCTGACGGGCGGACGCTCGGCCACCGTCGCCACCCTGGTGCTGGACACCGCAGGACTCACAATGGATATCGCCGCCATGCCGTCGTTCGGGCAGTTCTTCACCCGCTATGGCCTGGAGGGCGAGGCCTATCCGATCGACTGAACGGGTTGGGCCATGAGCGCATGTTTTTCATGCGCATCGCCGGCGCGAAGGAATATTGCCGGGGCCCGCCTTGCAAATCCTGGACGAGATCGGGACGCTGGCGCGGGCAAGCGCTCTCAAAATGCGCAGGACCGTCATCCCACCAGCGCTTCCAGTGCCTTGGAGGCAGAACGCGAAACGCGCTGCCCTTCCTTTGCCGCATTGACCTGCAAGGCCACACGCGCCACGTCCATGACTTGTTCGACCTGCGGATAGCCGCCCTTGGCCTGCAACCAGGCCAGCACGTCCGCCAGGTGCCAGATCGAGGTACTGCCCTCATGGACCGGCAGCGGAAAGCTGTCTGGATACGCCAGCATCAGTTTGCGCATGTTCTGGCGCGAGACGCCGACGATCTCGGCCACATCGGTCAGGCCCACCAGATCGGGTGCGGCCTCGATCAGCTTGGCGGTTGGAACCGCGCGCCTGACGTCTGCCAGCGCCGAGCGCACGGCGGATTCCGCGCTTTCAGCCTCGCGGGTGAACTCCAGCGCGATGCGTCCCGGCAGCCCGGTGCCGACCAGAGCATCGTCGCAACCGGCCGCACCCAGGCGTTCGACCAACGCATCCATGTCATGGTCGCCGTCGGCAAGCTGGTACTTCAAGGTGAAGGTGTATTCCATCGCACTACTCCCATGCGCCGCCGTCAGCCCTAGGCAAGTGGCGGTGCGCAGTACAGTTATTTACGACGCGCAGCAAGGCGCGCGCATGATTGCCGGGGTTCTTCGGGGTGCTCCAGATGCTGGTGATGCAGAATTCGCCGCAGCGGCAGTCCGCCAGATTGCTGGGGCAATAGATCCGCCCCCATGCGTGGCTACCGCCAACTTCCACACGCCAGCCGCATTCTTCGGCATGGTGCAGTGCTGCCTCGACCTCTTTTTTGGGATGGGACGGACGAGCCATCATTGGTATCCAGTATGAAGACATAAGAATAGGTTGTCAATAGACAACCAAGCCACAGCTTCAGGGGATGCCAACAGCGCCGGGCGTCGTGAACGAACGGCGTTCTTTGCGCCGTGGCCGCCGGCCCTGAAAGCCGACGTTGCAGCTTATCGAGGGCGCTCGCGGGAACCAAGGCGGAATCCGTCTGAGAAACGGACGAAAAGGCTGGAATGGCTTGCGGGTTCTACCATCGCGGCCCATCACCGGGCCGCGCGCTCACCAAAGGATGATCTGCGAACAACGGAACAGCGACAGCTTGCGGCCGCTTGCGTCGACCACGGTCGCCGACCAGACCTGGGTCGTGCGCCCCATGTGCTCCGCCACCGCCTCTACGGTCAGCACGCCTTCCCGGGCGGTGCCCAGGAAGTTCGATTTCAGCTCCAGCGTGGTGAAGCCCTTGGCCCCTTCGGGCAGATGCGCCAGGGTGGCGTAACCGGCGCAGGTATCGGCCAGCATCACCTGCGAGGCTGCGTGCAGATAACCGTTGGGCGCCATCATCCACGGCGCCACCGTCATTTCCATGGACATGCGCCCTTCCTCGATTGACAGCGGCCGCACGCCGAAGGTGTCAGGCAACGTGCCGCGTTGCCGTTCGAAGAGACTTTCTATGGTTTCGGGTGAGCGCAGCATTGCGTTTGTCCTTTGTACAGGTTGTCGAGAATCAGGAAAGTACTACCGCTGGCGCTTGCCCGCCATCAACGCAGCGCACGCAAGCACAGAAGCGCCAGCCAACACCCCGCCCAATATCAGCGTGGGGCTGCCGCCCGCCAGGCTGGCCAACGCCGTCATGCCACCCGCGCAAGCCATCTGCAGGCCGCCCAGCAGCGCGGACGCCAGCCCGGCCTGCCGGCTGAAGGGTCCCAGCGCCAGCGCAGTGCCCAGCGGATTGACCAGTCCCATGCCGAACAGATACAGCGCCACGGCGGCCGTGAACTGCGACAGGCCGCTATCTTCGCCGCCCGCCAGCAAGGTCAGCGCGCCCGCCAGCGCCACCGCGCAGCCGGATCGCGCCACCCTGGCCGCGCCAAAGCGGTGAGCCAGGCGCGGCGCCAGCATGCCGGCGGCGAACACCACAAACACCGTGCAGGCGAAGAACAATCCCAACTGCAGCGCGCTCAGACCGAGGCGCCCCATGAGCATGGCTGGCGTGGCTGCAAAAATGGCATACAGGCCGCCGATGACCACGCTCACGGCAGACGCCGGACCGATGAACCGGACATCCCGCGCCAAGTCCGCATAGCCGCGCAGCACGGCAGCGGGCGTCGCCGCAGCGCGCCGGTCGGCCGGATGCGTCTCCCCCACCGTCGCCACATAGGCCAGCGCCAGAACAAGCCCCAGCACCGCGACCAGCGCAAAGCTCGCGCGCCAGCCCGGCCCGTACTCCATCGCGCTGCCCAGCAGAGGCGAAAAGCCCGGCGCGGCAGCCATGGCCACCATGGTCAAGGCCAGGGTGCGCGACAGCGCTTCGCCTTCGAACAGGTCGCGCGCGATGGCCCGCGACAGCACCGAGGCCGCGCATACGCCCAGCGCCTGCACCACCCTGCCCGCCACCAGCAGCGGCAAGGTCGACGCCCACACGCAGACCAGGCTGCCAGCGATGAACAGGACCAGTCCACCCACCACCGGAGCGCGCCGTCCCCAGCGGTCCGACAGCGGCCCGACGAACAATTGCCCGATGGCGAAGGCCAGGAAAAAGCTCGACAGCACCAGTCCCATATCGCGGGCGTCCACGCCCAGTTCGGATGCCATGCTGGGAAACGCCGGCAGGATAATGTTGGTGGACAGCGCGCCCAAGGCCGCCATGCCGGCAAGCACGGCCAGCAGGCGCCCGGTCAGGCGCGCAGGCGCCGCACTGCCCGGCGCCGCAGCGGAGATGGCGGTGTCCATGGTTCAGACCGCGGCCGTGTAGCGTTGCGCAACGGCGCTGCTGGACAGATGGGGCGCCATGGCCAGGCGCGCGGCCTCGTAGGCGTCCCATTCCTCGCCAGCATGCAGCGAGGGAATGGTGACCTTCTCGCCGCGCGCGAAGCCCAGCAAGGCGGCGTCGACCAGGTCTTCGGCTCGCATCACGATGCGCTGGTCCAATGTTTCCACCGGCCGCCCGCCGATGGCCCAGAAGTCCGTGGCCGTGGCGCCGGGCAGCACAGCCTGGACCTGCACGCCAGTCCCAGCCAGCTCGTGTTGCAGCGACTGGCTGAACGCCAGCACGAATGCCTTGCTGCCGCCATAGACGCCGTTCAGGACTTCTGGCGCAAGCGCCACGACGGAAGCGATATTGATGATGGCGCCCCGGCCTCGCGCGACAAAGCCCGGAACCGCCGCATAGGTCAGCCGCATCGGCGCGGTGACGTTCAGGTCGACCATGCGCGTCATCTGCTCCACGTCGCTTTGCAGCAGCGGCGTATGCGTGCCGATGCCGGCGTTGTTCACCAGCAAGGTAATGCTGGCGTCCTGGCGCAGTTGGTCTTCGACGCGGGCCAGCGACGCGCGGTCGCCCAGGTCCGCCGCCAATACCTCCACCGCGCGGCCGCTGCGGGTGCTGATGGCGCTGGCCAGCGCGTTCAGGCGTTCGCGGTTGCGCGCGACCAGGATCAGGTCGTAGCCCTGCTGCGCGAGCTTTTCCGCGTACAGCGCGCCGATGCCGCTGGATGCGCCCGTAACGAGGGCAGTGCCGGGTTGGGTTTGTGCCATGGTGAGACTCCGTAGGGGCGATTGCGATGGAAGCCATATTGCGGCTTGCAGCCCATGGCGTAAATGACGTATATAGTCATAAATAAGGACATTGACGCAGGACATACGCGGGGCCATAGCCCGCAAGGACGCTCCCATGCACCGCATCGGTTACATACTTCCCGAAGGCTTCCAGATCATCGGCCTGGGCACGCAGGCCGTGTTCGAACTCGCCAATGTGGTGGCGCGCGAGCCCTTCTACGCTGTGGAGAGCTACGCCCTGGATGGCGCGGTGCGCGCCTCGGCTGGCCTGACGGTACAGGCCCGTCCGCTCACCGTCCGCAGCCAGGCCGACACCTGGCTGGTGGCCGGCGTGCTTTCGCCCCTGTCCAGGCCCGTCGCGTCCGAACTTCCCCGGCTGCTGGAAAAACTCGCGCCCCGCTCGCGCCGCGTCGCCGGCCTGTGCACCGGCGCGTTCCTGCTGGCCGACGCCGGCCTGCTGGACGACCGGCGCGCCACCACGCACTGGTACTGGGCCGACGCCTTGCAGCAGCGCCATCCGCGCGCGCGGGTCGAGGCCGACCGCATCTACATCGCCGATGGGACGGTCTGGACCTCCGCCGGCATGACCGCGGAAATGGACCTGGCCTTGGCGCTGGTGGAAAAAGACCTGGGCGCGGATATCGCGCGCGCGGTGGCGCACCGGCTGGTCATGCATCAGCGCCGCTCGGGCGGCCAGTCGCAGCACTCGGAAATGCTCAGGCTCGCGCCCAAGTCCGACCGCATCCAGCAGGCGCTGGAACATGCCCGCCGCAACCTCGCCCGCCCCTTGAGCGTGGAGGATCTGGCCCAGGCCGCCAGCCTGAGCCCGCGCCAGTTCAGCCGCGTATTCACGGCCGAGACCGGCCAGTCGCCCGCCAAGGCCATCGAGGGGCTGCGGCTGGAAGCTGCCCGGCTGATGATAGAAAGCAGCCGGCATCCGCTGGAAGTCGTGGCCAGGGAAACCGGTTTTCGCGACCGCCGCCACCTGCGCGAGGCTTTTCTGCGCGGGTTCGGGATGCCGCCCCAGGCGGTGCGGCGCGACGCGCGGACCAGCCCTCCCGGCCCCTGACCGGCGCCAGATACCCCGCGGCCCCCTGCCTGCGGTCCAGTACAATTCGCGCTTGGCGACGTTGTGCTCGCCCCTTTATCTGGACCAAAGATGTTGCGACTGTCTGAAATCAAGCTGCCGTTGAATCACGCGCCCGAAGAATTGCCCGCCGCGATTCTCAAGAAACTGGGTGTAGCGGCCAGCGATCTGCGCGGCCATACCGTTGCCTCCCGCAGCTATGACGCGCGCAAGAAGCACAACATCCTGCTGATCTACACGCTGGACGTCGATGTCGAAAACGAAGCGGCGCTGCTCAAGCGCTTTCACGACGACCGCAACGTCAAGCCCACTCCCGACACCGAATACAAGTTCGTCGCCCAGGCACCCGCCAACCTGGCCAAGCGCCCCATTGTCATCGGCACCGGCCCCTGTGGCCTGTTCGCCGGGCTGGTCCTGGCGCAGATGGGCTTCAAACCCATCATCCTGGAGCGCGGCAAGGCCGTGCGCGAACGCACCAAGGACACCTGGGGCCTGTGGCGCAAGCGCATCCTGAACCCCGATTCGAACGTCCAGTTCGGCGAAGGCGGCGCCGGCACCTTCTCCGACGGCAAGCTGTACAGCCAGATCAAGGACCCCAAGCACTACGGCGAAAAAGTGCTCAAGGAATTCGTGCTGGCTGGCGCGCCCGAAGAAATCCTGTACGTCAGCAAGCCGCACATCGGCACGTTCCGCCTGGTCGGCATGGTGGAAGTCATGCGCGACACCATCACAAAGCTGGGCGGCGAAGTCCGCTTCTCCAGCAGGGTGGAGACGCTGCATCGGGAAAACGGCCGCGTCACCGGCGTGACCCTGGCCGGCGGCGAGCACATCGAGGCCGACCACGTCGTGCTGGCCATCGGCCACAGCGCGCGCGACACCTTCCAGATGCTGCGCGACCAGGGCGTGTTCATGGAAGCCAAGCCCTTCTCTATCGGCTTCCGCATCGAACATCCGCAGTCGCTGATCGACCGCGCGCGCTTCGGTCCCAACGCCGGCCACCCCATCCTGGGCGCGGCGGACTACAAGCTGGTGCACCATGCCAGCAACGGACGCTCGGTCTACAGCTTTTGCATGTGCCCGGGCGGCACGGTGGTGGCAGCCACCTCCGAACCCGACCGTGTCGTCACCAACGGCATGAGCCAGTACTCACGCAACGAGCGCAATGCCAACGCGGGCATCGTGGTCGGGATCTCGCCCGAGGTCGATTACCCCGAACATGTGCTGGCGGGCGTGGACTTCCAGCGCAAATGGGAATCCCAGGCCTTTGAGCTGGGCGGCCGCAACTACAGCGCGCCAGGCCAGTTGGTCGGCGACTTCATCGCCGGCAAGGCATCGACCGAATTCGGCTCCGTGCTGCCGTCATACACGCCGGGCGTGCACCTGACCGACCTGGCCACCGCGCTCCCCGAATTCGCCATCACCGCCATCCGCGAGGCGCTGCCCGTCTTCGACAAGACCATCAAGGGTTTCGGCATGCACGACGCGGTGCTGACCGGCGTCGAAACCCGCACCTCATCGCCCATCCGCATCAAGCGCGACAACGAAACCTTGCAGAGCCTCAACACCCAGGGACTGTTCCCGGCGGGTGAAGGCGCGGGCTACGCCGGCGGCATCCTGTCGGCGGGCGTAGACGGCATCAAGATCGCCGAGGCGGTGGCCTTGAGCATCATGAGCCGGCAGGCGTAAACAGTCGCACTTGCGGCGCCCGGGTTGAAGTGCCTGTGGCCGTCGCCAGGCCGGAGGTCGTTCTCAATCCAGCTTGGGATCAGGAAACGGCAGCTTATCCTGGGAAACGCTGGGCTGCGCTTTCCACTTGCCGTCCTGCTTGTAGAAATCCATCTGGTTCTCGCTGACCGCGGCCCCCAGGGTCACCGCGACCGTGCAGGCGACCTGGCCCGGATACGTGGCCTCCACCGCCGGGATGCAGGTTCCAAGCTTGACCTTGGACGGCCGGGGCATGCCCGTGTCCGCCAGCATGTCGACGATCGCATCCGTCGCTTCGGGAATGGAAGGCAGGACCAGATCCTGGGCCCGGGCCATGCCGCCCATTCCCAACAATGCAACCATCGACGCCACGGAAATCAAGGGCTTGAACATGCGCCAGCTCCATCAGAATTGAGACTCGCGGAGCTTAAAGGAAGCGCCCCTCTGTCACCGTAACAGAGCGCTACGCGACTATTCCTAAGGCAGCATCTGAGGGTTGTAGACCACTTCCCATAAATGCCCGTCCGGATCCATGAAGTAGCCCGCGTAGCCGCCATAGAAGGTATCGCCTGCGGCCTTGACCACGGGTAAGCAACGCCTCAGTAATCCCTGGCCTCGTCGAACCAGCGCTGCGTCTGCGCTTCGCTTACTCCCAGCCGTTCGACCTGGGCAAGCTGGCTGAACTGCCACACCGCCTCGCCTATGTCTTCGCGCTCGCTGGTCTCGATCCCCTTCATGCTGTTGAAGTGGCGGGTAAAGACAGAGATTGCGGCTTGGACCTCAACGGTATTGCTTGCGCTTTCCAGCGCCGACCGGGCCGTGTCGTAGGCCGTATTCGCCGACTTCGCCATGCGGCTGTTCCAGCCCGAGAAAGGCCGGCCGTATTCGCTTTGCCACCACTCCCGCTTGCGCAGCTGGGAGACGGAGTTGTAACCGCCCCATGCGCGGACCTTCTCCCTTGCCTTCATCTGCGCCTTCAAGCGCTTGCCCGCGGCTTCGTCGACGTTGTAGGCGATGAACCTGTCCAGCGCGGGCCAACTGGCCAGTTCCGGCAAGCCATCCAGATCGGGCGTGAATCGGATCTCCAGACTAGTCAGGCGCGGCAGGCGGGCAAGCGCCTCCCAGCCGCTGAAACCGCCCCAGAGCGACAGGCTCTCCAACTGCGGAAAGCGATCGATTCCCTGCAGCGAAATGGGCTGCCCCAGCGGCGCGCCATGCAGCGCCAGCGCGCGCACGTCCTGCAGCGGGCCGAGGTCGGGCAAGGCGTAAGGCGCCACGCCAGTCCGGCGCCCCAGCGCCGGCCGCAGCGACAACATATCGGGCAGTTCGCCCGCCACGGCAATGCGCGTCAGGTCGCCAAACAGCTCCAGGTCACGGACCTGAGGCAACCTGGCTTCAAGATGCCCCGACACCTGGTCCAGCCGGATGCGCAGCGTCTGGATTCTTGCCGCGCCCGCGTCGATGGCGCGCCTGCCTGAGTATGCCGGCGCCCAGCTGAACTGCTCGATTTCGCGGCCCTGCGACCAGCCGAAAAAACCGCTGTCGTTGCCGTAATAATCGATATGCCGCGGCCACGGCGAGCCGGCAGGCGTGGAGAACGGTTCAAATGCAGCCCAGTTGATGGCCTCGTCGCCAGCCACGTGCAGATCAGCCTTCTTGCCCATGCTGGCCGGGCCGATGATCAGATTGCCGCGCCCTGCTTCGCGTGCGAAGACGTGGCTGCCCGTCGCGGTCAGGCTCACCTGATAATGCCCTGCCTCGCTCACCGAGCCCGCGGGCTCGCCGGACACGTCTATGGGTACGGACATGCAACTCTCCTTTTGCTTGGCGGGATCCACTGATGGCGGTTCCGCCGACTCATTGACGCCTACGCAGGCTCGCCGTCCACGCGGAAGAACAGCGCGGTCTGCCCCTTCAGGCCGCCATCCAGGAACTCGAACTCGACGCGCCTGCCCGGTTCAACCACGTCGCCCAGGTATTCGACCCGATACATCACGCCGCCGATGCGGTAGTTGTGGACCAGCGAGACGATCGAGGAGTTGGGGCTGCGCAATCGATAGACCACGGCCTCTTCGACCACACCCCGCACGCCATGTTTGTACAGCCCCCGCTGCAGTTTGCGGCTGCGCATGCCAAACAGCATTCCCAGGATTGCAAAGATCGCCGCGACGAACAGCAGCGGCGGCAGAAACAGCCCCCCCACCAGCGGCACAAGGGCAAAGATCAGCATGAACTTGCGCGCGTCCAACTCTTCCCCGCGCACGGCCGCACGGTCGGCATCGCTGATTTCCTCGACAGCGACCAGGGACTCCGCGCTCATGGGGTACTCCACCCGCAACAGCACGGGAGGCGAGTCTGGCTGCAAGGTCAGCAGGTGCAGGCGCACGGGCAGATTTGTCAGACCCACGGCCGTCGCGGGCCCGTGTCCGCTACGAGTGTCGCTGGCGATCTCGTTCCAGAACGGCAGGGCGGCGTCCACGCGCTGCTCGCCGAATCCGTAGCACACGCCCGGCGTCGAGGAAGCCGGACCAAATGACGTCAGCCGGCCTGAAACGATCTGCTTGGCCAGCCGCCCCTTCAGCGCCCGGTCGAGGCTGCGCCAGCCTGGCGGCATGCGCAGCAGCTTGCGTCCGAAAAACACCGCCAGCGCTCCCATCACCGCAATGCCCGCCAGCAGCACCGCGCCCACGCCGACGTCCAGCGCGCGCCACTCGGACAGACCAAGCACGACAAAGGTCAACACGGAAAGCGCCAGCAGCAGCACCACGAAGACGCCGAACACGGCCATCAACAGCCTGCCGCGGGAGCATCTGCGCAGCAGCAGGATGTCATCCTCGGTGAGCGGGGCATCCTCGATTTGCAGGGTCTGGCTCATGCGGTGGTCGTCGCCTCCCGGGCTCAATAGGTTCCGATGGGAACCTCGATCTTCAGCGGCGCGCCACCCTTGGCCGGACGCAGGCTGTACGTGTACAGGCCGCCATCGTCATCAGCCAGCGTCGAATCCTTGCGCTCCACCGCGTAGCGCTGTCCATCGATTTCCAGCGAGCGGGCGGCGACGGCGTCGGCATGGTCGGGGACCAGCAGACCGCCCACGCCGTCGCCAGCATCGGCGAACTCGTAGTCGCGCAACTCGCCATCCACGCGCAGCAATTGCACCCGCGGCCGGTAAGGCGCCGCGTCCAGGTTCCAGCCATTGGTCAGATCGGTGATCCAGGGGCCCGGAATGTCGTAGACGCTGCCCAGTTGCTCTTCCGACACTTCCGGCCCTTCCACCACCAGGCAGCACACCACCTTCCCCGCGCGGGAGTCGTACACCGCCCAGTTGCTGCCGATGGCCGCCACGCCGGGCAGCATCGAGAAATGGAATTTCCGGTTGAACTGGCTATCCGACACCTGGCGCCAGCCTCCAATATTGGGCGCAGCCGCAGGCGGTTGCGCCTGGCTGGCCGTTGCCATCAGGACGCCTGCGGCCAGGACGCCTGCTCGGAACAATAAACGGTTCATCTCGGTGCCTGTCGTGGGCTTGTTGGGATCAGCGGACTTGGGCCTTGCGCCGGCATAGTACCAGTGCCGGCGCGGCGATCATGGCCTGCGCGCCGCCGCCCTGCCGGCTGCGAGCAAACTTCGCTACTATCGACGCATGGCTCATCTCGTTCCCCCCTCAATCGCCCCCCAGGTCGCAGCGGCCAGCAGCCTCATCGAACGGCATCTGGGCGCTGGCCTCGTCGCCATCCATCTGTTCGGCTCCGCCGTGGACGGCGGGCTGCAGCCCCATAGCGATATCGACCTGCTCGTTACCGTGACCCAGCCGCCGGACGAAGCCGTGCTGCGCGCGCTGGCCGCGGCGCTATTGCCGATCTCCGCGCCGCCCGGCTCATCGCCCGATTTGCGCGCGCTCGAAGTCACCGTGCTGGCGCTGGAACACGTCGTGCCTTGGCGCCACCCGGCCAGACGCGAACTCCAGTTCGGCGAATGGCTGCGGACCGATCTGATGGCGGGCGTCGTGGAACCGCCCATGATGGACCACGATCTGGCCATACTGCTCACCAAGGTCCGTGGCCACAGCATTCCCATCTTGGGGCCGCAGGCCGATCAGTTGCTCCAGGCCGTCCCCCGCGAAGACCTGAGGCGGGCGCTACTGGACACTGTCGCGCAGTGGAACACGCCCGAGGACTGGGCCGGCGATGAAAAGCACATCATCCTCGCGCTGGCGCGCATCTGGTACACGGCCGTCTCCGGGGGCATCGCATCCAAGGACCAGGCGGCGGCGTGGCTGCTCGAGAGGTTGGAAGCGCCCTACCGCCCCGTCCTCGCCCTGGCGCGCGCGATCTATCTGGGACAAGAAGAAGACGACCTGGCGCAACGGCACGATGCCGAAACCGCGGCGTTCATTGCCCACGCCCGCGCCGCTATTGAAGGACTGGCCGGCAGCCGATAACCCGGGGACACGTGAACGACCTGCTTGCCTGCGCGGATGCAGCGGGCGGCCTTTCAGCCATCACGGCTTCAGGTCGATTTCCATGCGCACGAAATCGCCGCGATACGTCACTTCGCCCAGGTAGATGACGCGGCGGTCCGGCCCGGTGAATACGCGCCGGACTTCCGCCACGGGCGCGTTCACGTTGATGCCCAAATGCCGCGCCACCTCGACGTCAGCGGTCGAAATGGTCAGCACCTGACGGGCAGAGACAATATCCACCGAGGACATCCCCATCAGAATGGGAATGACGGTCTCCTTGCGAAAGCGCGCAGGGTGCTTGGCAAAGATGGCGGCGTCCAGGTAGATGTTGATGACGCAATACGGCTGCCCGTTGCGGGCATGGATGCGCCGCATGAACACGTACTTTTCCGCGGCGACGCCGTCCGACTCGTTCAGCAACGGCGTGCGCGTGGACTCGTCGATATTGAGTATGGTCGGGTGCGTATCCCGATAGACGCTGGACAGGTTCTCGAGCGTGGTCTCGACACGGAACCAACGGTTGTCCTGGGGCGCTCCCGTCACGAAGGTGCCGCGCCCCCGCTGCGGTGAAAGCAGTCCGTCGCGGGTAAGCCTTTCGATTGCCTGGCGCACCGTGACCTTGGCCACGTGGAACTCCTCGGCCAGCGCGTCGAGCGAGGGCAATTTTTCGCCGTTCTTCCACACACCCTTCAGGATCCGCTGCCGGAACAGATCCGAAAGTTGAACGTAGAGAGGGGCTTGGGCGGTGTCGAGAATCATGGCGTCAAAGTGTCCGCGACTATATCACGCGCTTGCGGCCGGGCAGCGCCGCGCGCGTCTTCCAGGATCAGCGCGGCGCCCTTCTCGCCGATCATGATCGCGGCGGCGTTGGTGTTCGTCGACACCATGCGGGGCATGACCGAAGCGTCGACGACGCGCAAGCGCTCCACCCCGCGCACGCGCAAGCGCGCGTCGACCACCGACCCGGCGTCGCCGCCCATGCGGCAGGTGCCGGCAGGATGGAACACCGTGCCGCCCTTGTCGCGCGCGAATTGCTCCAGCGCGGCGGCTGTCGTGACATCGTTTCCCGGCAGGTACTCAACTCCGGTTACCAGGTCGCGGAACGACGGCTGGGCATAGATGTCGCGCAACATGCGCAAGCCCGCGACCAAGACCTTCGCATCGCGCGGTTCGGTCAGGTAGTTCGAGACGATGCGCGGCGATGCGAACGGATCCGTGCCCACGATCTCGACGGTGCCGCGCGAATCGGGCCTGCATTGCGTCGCCGACGCGGAAAAGCCGGAAAACCGGTGCAGCGCGTCGCCTGGCTTGTCCACGGATAGCGG
Source organism: Achromobacter aegrifaciens (assembly GCF_902859735.1). Taxonomy (GTDB): domain Bacteria; phylum Pseudomonadota; class Gammaproteobacteria; order Burkholderiales; family Burkholderiaceae_B; genus Achromobacter; species Achromobacter aegrifaciens. The sequence continues at coordinate 152,465 of NZ_CADIJY010000004.1, forward strand.
CATGACATTGAAAAGTATGTCCGCACGGCCGCCCACCGCGTGCTCGGTCGCCGCCAGCCCGCCTACCTGGCCCGCGCCCACCGTGAGCGGTCCCCTGCCCTGGAACAGCCACTGCGCCCCCATGCCTGCGAGGCTGAACGGATTGCGCACCGCGTCGTTGAGCGACATGCGCCGCTTAAGCTTGACGATCACGCGCGCCTGGTAATGATCTTGCAGGTTGCGGCCGACTTCCGGCGAATGTGCGGCGACGGCGATGCCGTGCCTGGCAAGCAGCGCTGCGTCGCCCACGCCCGAAAGCTGCAGTACCTGGGGCGATTGCAGCGCACCCGCAGCAAGCACCACCTCGACATCCGCCATCGCGCGCTTCAAATGGCCCTCTTGCACCCACTCCACGCCCAGCGCCCGGCCGCCTTCGATCAGGATGCGCGTGACATGGGCGCCGGTCTCGGTCACCAGGTTCGGACGCGACCTGACCGGATAAAGAAACGCGGTCGCGGCGTCGCAACGCCAACGGCTGCCCAGCGTCAGCTGGTAGGGACCCACACCCTCCGATTCGGCGCCGTTGAAGTCGTCATTGCGCCGGCAGCCGGCCTCGACTGCCGCTTCCACCCAAGCAGCCGTGTAAGGATGTTCATTGCGCAGGTTGGAGACACGGAGTTCACCGGAAGCGCCGTGATACTCGGACTCGCCCCCGTCGTAGCGCTCGGATTTCTTGAAGTACGGCAGCACGTCCCGATAGGCCCATCCCGTTGCGCCCAGATCGGCCCAGTCGTCGTAGTCCTCATGCTGTCCACGGATGTACAACAAGCCGTTGATCACGCTTGAACCGCCCAACGCCTTGCCGCGCGGCCACAGGATGGTGCGATTGCCGGTTTCGGCCTGGGCTTCGACCGGGAACAGCCGAGCAAACCGCGGATCGTAAATGGTCTTGAAGTAGCCCACCGGCAGCTTGAGCCAGAAATTGTGCGCAGCCGCGCCCGCCTCCAGCAGCAGCACGCGCACCGCAGGATCGCGGCTGAGCCGGTTGGCCAGCACGCATCCGGCGGAGCCGCCGCCGACGACGATGTAGTCAAAGCCCGCGCCAGCCGGAATGCTCATGCCTTGATCGCCTCCAGATAGGCCGAGGGATCGAAGTAGCGCGAAGCGGGAACCGGATTCGGAATGTTCCCGGCCTGCGCGAAGAAATCGGTCACCTGCTGCAGCCAGCGTGTCACTGAGCCGTCCTCGTACTTGGTGCGCCATTCCGCCGTGGAGAAATACTTGGCCTGCTTGAACTGCGCCTTGAACTCGGCCAGCGGCACGTCCTTGTATTGCGTCTTCTGCAGCGTCTCCACCGCGGCGTCCGGGGTTTTTACGATTGCATCGTTGGCCTCGCCCCAGGCAGCGATGAGGCTGCGGATGGCCGGCTTCTGGGCCTCGTAGAAATCGTTCCTGGCCGCCCATCCGCCCATGATCGCCGCCTCCGGATAGAACGCGGAAGCGTCGATCAGCATGCGCGCATTGGACACCTTGGACCGGACGATCGTGTCAAACGGAACCCAGAGCGCAACCGCGCTGACCGCGCCGGACACGAACGAGGTAACGGCATCGGCCATGCGCTGGTTGACGATCTGCACGTCCTTGCCCGGATCGAGCTTGGCGGCGCGCAAGGCCCGGTCCAGGAACACATGGGCGGTCGTACCCGTGGTCGTGGAGATCTGCTTGCCCTTCAGATCGGCCACGGTCTTGATCGACTCGTCGCGGACCCAAAGCTGGGCAGTACCGTACTCGATGTCGTTCACAAGAAAAACCTTGCCCTGCCCGCGCGCTGGAAAGTTCGACACAACCGCGCCGGTGGCCAGCACATCCAGGCTGCCGCCTATCATGGCCTGGAAGATCTCCAGCCCCGTGGTGAAGACAATGGGCTCCAGTTCCAAACCATGCTTGGCGTAGCTGCCCATCTGCAAGCCCAGCCACAGGTGGCCGTCGACGGCGGGCGTATGCAAGTAGCCTACGCGCAGTTTCTTGCGCGCCTGGCCGATGGCAGGCGCCGCGATTGCTGCGATGGAAGCGGCCATGCCGGCCTTGAGCAGGGTTCTGCGGTCGAGTTTCATGGAGTCTCCTTGTGGTGGGGCTGCTGACGCTGGCTCAATCCGTCGGGCGCACGGATTGGCGGGCCTGGGCTTCGTACTCGAACATGACCAGCTCCCGGATCTCGCGGCTCAACTCGACGAAGCGAGGGTCCTCGTGTACCCGCTCCGAACGGGGGTAGCCGAAAGGAACCTCTATCACCTTCCGGACCTTTGAAGGCCGGGCGGTGACCACGACGATCTTTGACGACAGGTAGACGGCTTCTTCAACTGAGTGGGTGATCAGCATCACCGTCTTGCCTTCGGTCTGCAGCACTTCGAGCAGCAGATCCTGCATGGCGGTCCGGGTCTGCGCATCCAGCGCGCCGAAGGGCTCGTCCATCAACAGGAACTGGGGCTTGACGGCGTAGGCGCGCGCGATCGCCAGCCGCTGCCGCATGCCGCCGGACAAATGCTTCGGAAAGTGATCGGCGAAGTCGCTCAGGCCCATCAGCTTCATGTAGCGCTGGCAGATCTCGGCGCGCTCCCGCGGGCTCGTCTTGTTGGCCGCGAGCTTCATGCCGAACTCGATGTTGCCGCGCACCGTCAGCCACGGGAACACGCCGTATTCCTGGAAGATCACGCCGCGGTCGGGCCCGGGCGCCGTGACGGGCCGGCCGTCCAGCGTCACGGAGCCGGCGGTGGGTTGCACAAAACCGCCGACGATATTCATCAAGGTCGTCTTGCCGCAGCCTGAAGGGCCGATGATGGAGACGAACTCCCCATCCCGGATGTCCAGGGTCACGCCATCCACCACCCTCATCGGGCCTGTGGCCGTGGGAAAGTCCACGGTGACGTTATCGAACCTGATTCTGACTTCCGGTTCCTGGGAAGGCTTAGGCGTAGCGGTGTCCACGCTGCGCAGTTGAGTGCTCATGGTCATGGTCTTGTATGTCCGGAACGGTCTCAGGCGATGCGGTCTTGCCACGCGACCAGGCGCCGGCTCACGGCCCGCAGCGCCAGGTCCATCAGCATGGCGATGAGGCCGATGCAGATGATCCCCACGTAGATCACGTCCAGCTGGAAGAACGACGATGCATTCTGGATAAGCGCCCCGAGCCCCTGCTGGGCCGCAATGAGTTCGGACGCCACCAGCGTGGCCCAGGCGACGCCCAGCGCCACCCGGATGGCCGTCAGGATGTGCGGTACGGTAAGCGGCACGATGACCTTGGCGAAGATCTCCACGTCGTTGGCGCCCAACGTGCGGGCGACGCGCACGAAGATCGGGCTGATCTGGGCGATGCCTTCGTACATCACGATGACGCCGGCAAAAAACGAGGCATAGAACAGGATGACGGTCTTGGCCGATTCGCCAATGCCGAAATAGACGATCACCAGCGGAATCAACGCGATCGGCGGGAGCGCGCGAAAGAAGTTGATGACGGGATCAATGAAGACCCGCAGCCCGCGGTACCAGCCCAGGCAAAAACCCACAGGCACTGCCACCAGGATGCCCAGCGCGACGCCCGTGAAGACGCGCCGGGCCGACATCCAGATGTCCAGCCACAGGCGGTCCTTGGAGAGCTCGATGAACTTTTCGACGACGGCGGCGGGCGAAGGCACAAGCGCGGGGCTGACGAGTCCGCTGGCGCGCACCGCCAGCCACAGCAAGAGGATGCATAGCCATGGCGCCGCGATGAGCAGCGGGCGCGAGATGAAGGACGGAAGGCGCATGGTGTGTATAGAGGGTTAGACCTGAGTTGCAATCCGTAAGTGCTAAACATACTATAGACCAGCACTTAATATCTTCATGCCATGACAAACCCTAATACGACTCAAGCCTGGTCCATCAAACCATTCACGCTGGCGCGTATCGAGGCCTACGTCCTGCGATGGCCGGTCAAGCGTCCGGTACAGACCTCGTTCGGCACCATGCATGACCGCCCCGCCCTGCTCGTGCGGGTAGAGGACACGGATGGCGCAGTGGGCTGGGGCGAGGTCTGGTGCAACTTTCCCGGCTGCGGCGCGGAACACCGCGCCCGTCTGCTTGAAACCGTTGTCGCGCCGCTGGTCGTCGGTCAGCCTTACGCCTCGGCCCAAGCCGCGTTTGCCCACATGAGCGCGCGCACCGCGGTGCTCGCCATCCAGTCGGGCGAACCCGGGCCCATCGCGCAGGTGATCGCCGGCATCGACCTGGCCTTGTGGGACATGCTGTCGCGCCGGGCGGGCGTGCCGCTATGGCAATTCCTGGGCGGCGTCTCGGACGTGATCCGCGTCTATGCAAGCGGCATCAACCCTGACCGCCCCGAAGATACGGTGCTCGCAAAACACGCGGAGGGCTATCGCGCTTTCAAGCTCAAGGTGGGCTTTGGCGAAGAGCGGGACCTCGCCAATGTCAGAACGGTGCACGCCCGGCTGCCTTCGGGCAACGAGCTCATGCTGGACGCCAATCAGGCCTGGGATCTGGCGGGTGCGCAGCGCATGGCCAGCCACTTCAGCGAGTTCGCGCCGCGCTGGCTGGAGGAGCCGCTGCGCGCGGATCGCCCGCAGTCGGAATGGGCGCAGTTGGCTGCTCAAACGGACATCCCCCTGGCAGCCGGGGAGAACCTCATCGGTTCAGATGCCTTCGAGACCATGATCAACAGCAGGACGCTTAAGGTCGTGCAGCCGGATCTGGCCAAATGGGGCGGCATATCCGGCTGCCTGCCCGTCATCGACAGGATTCACGAGGCTGGACTGCGCTACTGCCCGCATTTCCTTGGCGCGGGTGTCGGCCAGCTTGCGTCGGCGCACATTCTGGCGGCGCGAGGACGAGCCGGCGGCATGCTTGAAATCGATGCCAACGAGAACCCGCTGCGCGCGGCCCTCAGCCCGGCGTTGGGCGTCATCATCGAAGGAGAGGCCAAGCTCGGAAACGCGGCGGGCCTGGGCGTGGAGCCGGATCTCGCGCAATTGCGCGAGATCTGTGGTTTGCGTTCATAACATCCCAGAAAGAAGGCCCGCAATTGCCCAGGCTGCAGGGGTCAACAGGGCTTGACGTCAGCCGGGCACGCTTGTCGCAAGACGCATCTGGAGAAAATCGAGGAATACCTGGACCTTTTTGGAGTGCCTGCGATTCGGTAGATACGCCGCATGGACGCACACACTCTGTTCTTGAGGATTGACCTCGTAGTCCTCGAAGAACCGGCGCAGCCGCCCGGCCCGCACGTCCTCCCGGATCAGCCATTCCGCCAGCAACGCGATGCCCTGTCCATCCAGCACGGCTTCGCGCAGCATGTCCGAGTTGTTGGCGGCCAGACGCCCCTGCACCTCCACATGCTGCACCTTGTCATCGCCGCGAAGAAACGACCAGCGCTGCGGCCCGGCCTGGTGGGCGAATCGCAGACAGTCGTGCTGTGTCAATTCCTCCGGCGCAGTGGGCGTGCCGTGACGTTCCAGGTAGTCGTGGCTGGCCACCACGTAGCGCCGATGCTCGGCCAATTTGCGCACGATCAATTGCGGCTGCAAGTCCGGTGTGCCAATGCGGACGGCGACATCGATCCGTTCCGCCGCCAGGTCCACATACGCATCGGATAGCACCAGATCCAGTGACACGCGCGGATTCTCGCGCAGGAAACCCGAGATATAGGGTCCCAGGCACAAGCGCGCGAAGGTCACGGGCAAGGAAACCCGCAAGGGTCCGACCGCGACCGCGCCAACGTCCGACACGCTGCCGTCGGCCTCCTCCAGATCCGACACAACCCTGGACACCTGCTCCAGGTAAGTCACTCCTGCGTCGGTCAACGTTACCCGGCGCGTCGACCGGGTCAGCAGCGCGGTACCGAGAGACGCCTCCAAGGTATCGATCAGCCGCGTGACGGAAGACGTGGCGACCCCCAGGCGCCGCGCGGTTTTGGAGAATCCTCCTGACTCGGCCACGTCCAGGAAGACGCGCAAGGCTTGCAGTTTATCCATGGTTATCTTTGCAAATAACGCAACCCTACGTTGCGATAAAGACCAATTCATTGAATTCCATGCAAAGACTAATCTGGCCTTCCCCTCAACGCAAGGAGCTACGCCGTGAAATCCCTGTGCATCGGCACTTCACTCGTCAGCGCTGCGCAACCCCTCGCGCCGTTCCTGCAAGCCCTTCAACAGGCCGCTGCGGCGGCCGCCCACCAAGCCCCCGGAACATAGCAACATGCCTTCCACGCAAATTACCGCCATCAAGGATCAGGATCCGACCGTCTCCTCGGGGCTGCCACTACGCTTGACCTTCATGCTGGCCGGCAGCGCCGGCCTGTCGGTCGCATCCCTGTACTACAGCCAGCCCATGCTGGGCGTGCTGGCTCCGGACATCGGCGCCTCTTCCCAGTCGGTCGGACTGCTGCCGACACTGACCCAGTTGGGCTATGCCCTGGGCATACTCTTCCTGGCGCCGCTGGGTGACCGGCACGACCGGCGCAGGATCATCCTGCTCAAGGCCGCCATCCTGTCTGCCGCGCTGCTGTTGGCGGCGCTGTCACCTACGCTGGCGACGCTGCTGGCCGCCAGCCTGGCCGTCGGCCTGTCCGCGACAATGGCGCAGGACATCGTGCCGGCAGCCGCAACGCTGGCGCCAGCCGCGCACCGCGGCAAGATCGTGGGCACGGTGATGACAGGCCTGCTATTGGGCATCCTGCTGTCCCGGGTAGTCAGCGGCTTCGTTGCCGAGAACTGGGGTTGGCGCGCCATGTTCGCGGCCGCCGCCGCCAGCATCGCACTCGTGGGCCTGGCCGCAAGCCGCCAACTCCCGCGCTTCGAGGCCAGCACGCGACTGCCCTACTTTGCGCTGCTGCGATCGCTGGCCGCGCTATGGCAGCAACATGCCGCACTACGTCGCGCCACTTGGGCTCAAGGCCTGCTGTCGATCGGCTTCAGCGCCTTCTGGTCCACCCTGGCCGTCATGCTGCATGGCGAACCCTTCAACCTGGGCGCAGCCGCCGCCGGCGCCTTCGGACTGGCCGGCGCGGCAGGGGCCATGGCCGCGCCCATCGCCGGACGCATCGCCGACCGGCACGGCGCGGCGCTAGTCACCCGCCTGGGCGCAGCTCTGGTCGTCGTGTCCTTCGCCGTTATGGGTTTGACCCCGTTCCTGGCGCCCGGCGCGCAGCTGGGATTGCTGGTCGCCAGCGCCATCGGCTTCGACCTGGGCATACAGGCAGCGCTGATCGCGCACCAAACCATCATCTACGGTATCGATGCGAACGCCCGCAGCCGGCTCAACGCGGTGCTGTTCACCGGCATGTTCATCGGAATGGCCGTCGGGTCGGCATTGGCAGCCTTGCTGTATGCACAGTTCGGATGGATGGCGGTGACGGTGCTGTCCACTGCCACGGCGCTCGGAGCATTCTTGGTGCGATTGAGGGGATGACGGCAGCGCTTTCATCTCCCGACTCAAAAAGAAAGAGGCGCCGAAGCGCCTCTTTCATTCACCGCACGACAACAGCGGGATCACTCCCACTCAATCGTCGCAGGCGGCTTGCTCGACACGTCGTAAACAACGCGATTAATGCCACGCACCTCATTGATGATCCGCGACGACACCCGCGCCAGCAGCGGATGCGGCAGCGGCGCCCAATCGGCGGTCATGAAGTCGAAGGTCTGCACAGCACGCAACGCCACCACGTATTCGTAGGTGCGCCCATCGCCCATCACCCCCACCGACTTCACCGGCAGGAACACGGCAAACGCTTGTGAGGTCAGCTCGTACCAGGTCAGGCCGCTGGCCTCGTCCTTGGTGTTGCGCAGCTCTTCGATGAAGATCGCGTCGGCGCGGCGCAGCAGTTCGGCGTATTCATGCTTCACTTCGCCCAGGATGCGCACGCCCAGGCCGGGGCCAGGGAACGGGTGGCGGTAGACCATCTGCGGCGGCAGGCCCAGGGCTACGCCGAGTTCGCGGACTTCGTCCTTGAACAGTTCGCGCAGCGGCTCCAGCAGTTGCAGGTTCAGCGTGTCCGGCAGGCCGCCCACGTTGTGGTGCGACTTGATGGAGGTGGCCTTGCCCGTCTTGGCGCCAGCGGATTCGATGACGTCGGGGTAGATCGTGCCCTGGGCCAGCCACTTGGCGCTCTTCTGCTTGCCCGCCTGTTCCTGGAACACTTCGACGAATTCGCGGCCGATGATCTTGCGCTTGGCTTCGGGATCCGCCACGCCGGCCAGCTTGCCCATGAATTGAGCGGTGGCGTCGACGTGGATGATCTTCACGCCCATGTTTTCAGCGAAGGTCTGCATGACCTGCTTGCCTTCGTCCAGGCGCAGCAGGCCGTGGTCGACGAACACGCAGGTGAGCTGGTCGCCGATGGCCTTGTGGATCAGCGCCGCGGCGACCGAGGAGTCCACGCCGCCGGACAGGCCCAGGATGACTTCGTCCGTGCCGACCTGCTCGCGGATGCGGGCGACGGCTTCGGCCACGTAGTCGGGCATGTTCCAGTCGCCTTCGCAGCCGCAGATCTCGTTGACGAAGCGGGCCAGCATGGCCTTGCCCTGGACGGTGTGCGTGACTTCGGGGTGGAACTGGACGGCGTAGAACTTGCGGTCTTCGTCGGCCATGCCGGCGATGGGGCAGGACGGCGTGGAAGCCATCAGCTTGAAGCCCGGGGGCAGCTCGGTGACCTTGTCGCCGTGGCTCATCCAGACCTTGAGCATGCCGTGGCCTTCGGCCGTGGAAAAGTCTTCCAGGCCTTCCAGCAGCTTGGTGTGGCCGTGGGCGCGGACTTCGGCGTAGCCGAATTCGCGGTGGTCGGAATAGCTGACCACGCCGCCCAACTGCTGCGCCATGGACTGCATGCCGTAGCAGATGCCGAGCACGGGCACGCCCAGCTCGAACACCGCGTGCGGCACGCGCATGGAGCCTTCTTCGTAGGCGGAAGCGTGGCTGCCGGACAGGATGATGCCCTTCAGGCCTTGCGCCATCTGGTCGCGCACGAAGGCGTCGTCGACGTCGCCGGGGTGCACTTCGGAGTAGACGCCGGCTTCGCGGACGCGGCGGGCGATCAGCTGGGTGACTTGCGAACCGTAGTCGAGAATGAGGATGCGCTGGTGCATGGAGACTCTACCGGTAAAGAATAAAACCGCAGTAAATAAAACCGCACCGGCAGAACCGCTGATTCATGTTGCGGTTCTGCCGGTGCGCGATGCATGACATTGTAGTTGACTGTACGGATCAGTCGGCGCGGTAGTTGGGCGCTTCCTTGGTGATCTGTACGTCGTGCACGTGGGACTCGCGCACGCCCGCGGAGGTGATCTCCACGAATTCGGTCTTGGTGCGCATGTCGTCGATGGTGGCGCAGCCGCAGTAGCCCATCGAGGCGCGGATGCCGCCGACCAGTTGGTAAATGATGGCCAGCACGCTGCCCTTGTAGGGGACGCGGCCTTCGATGCCTTCGGGAACCAGCTTGTCGGCGTTGTTGGACGGATCCTGGAAGTAACGGTCGGCGGAGCCGTCCGTCATGGCGCCCAGGCTGCCCATGCCGCGGTAGGATTTGTACGAACGGCCCTGGAACAGCACGACTTCGCCCGGCGCTTCTTCGGTGCCGGCGAACATGCCGCCCATCATGCAGGCGAAAGCGCCGGCCGCCAGGGCCTTGGCAACGTCGCCCGAATAACGGATACCGCCGTCGGCGATCAGGGGCACGCCCGTGCCTTCCAGCGCCTTGGCGACTTCGGAAATGGCATGGATCTGCGGCACGCCGACGCCCGCGACGATGCGGGTGGTGCAGATGGAGCCCGGGCCGATGCCGACCTTGACGCCGTCGGCGCCGTACTCGACCAGCGCGCGCGCGGCGGCGGCGGTGGCGATGTTGCCGCCGATGACTTCAACCTTGGGGTAGTTCTGCTTGACCCAGCGCACGCCTTCCAGCACGCCCTTGGAATGGCCGTGGGCGGTGTCGACGATCAGGACGTCGACGCCAGCCGCAACCAGCTTTTCCACGCGTTCTTCGGTGCCGGCGCCCACGCCCACAGCCGCGCCCACGCGCAGCTGGCCCTGGGCGTCCTTGCTGGCCATCGGGTGTTCGGTGTTCTTGACGATGTCCTTGACGGTGGCCAGGCCACGCAGTTCAAAGCCGTCGTTGACGATCAGCACGCGCTCCAGGCGGTGCTTGTGCATCAGGGACTGCGCCTCTTCCAGCGTGGCGCCTTCCTTCATGGTGACCAGGCGTTCCTGCGGCGTCATGATGTTGCGCAGGGGCTGGTCCAGGTTTTCTTCGAAGCGCAGGTCGCGGTTGGTGACGATGCCGACCAGCTTGCGTCCTTCGACCACCGGCAGGCCCGAGATGCCATGCTGGCGCTGCAACGCGATGGCGTCGCGCACCTTCATTTGCGGGGTAACCGTGACCGGATCGATCACGATGCCGAATTCATGGCGCTTGACGCGGGCGACCTCGCGGGCCTGGGCTTCAGCCGACAGATTCTTGTGGATGATCCCGATGCCGCCCTCTTGCGCCATGGCGATGGCCAGGCGCGATTCGGTCACGGTGTCCATGGCGGCGGACACGAGCGGGATGTTCAGGGTGATGTTGCGAGTGAGGCGCGTAGCCAGGGAAGTGTCGCGAGGCAGGACCTCGGAATACGCAGGCACCAGCAACACATCGTCGAAGGTGAGCGCTTTTTGTACGAGACGCATGGGTAACTCCGGGCGCAAAGCAAGATTATACGCCGCTTGCGTGTTTTGCCTAGGTGTTGACCCTAGGTCCACAAGGATATTTCTGCACCTCACGGTGGTGCATTTTTCGTTTCTATATTTTTACCCGGGTGTATTGACATCCATTTTTACCCGGATCATAATTCATACACAAATTTCACCCGGATAAAAATGAACAACCCAATCTCCCCCCTCCCCGCCGATCCGCACACCGCCTTCGCGGGTCATCGCATCCTTGCGGCCGGCGCCCTCTCCGACGTGGCGCTCGCGGTCAGGCAGGCGATGGACGAAGGCCACGACGCCACCATCCTCGTATTCGATGACCTGTCCGGCAAACAGGTCGATCTGGACCTGAGCGGAAACCATGCCGCCATCGCGGAGCGCCACCGCGTCCGCACCAGCCCGGCCGCCCCTTCGCTTGAAGCGCCCGCCGCAGCGGCCGATGACGAGCAACCGCGCGGCCGCGGCCGTCCCAAGCTCGGCGTGGTGGCGCGCGAAGTAACCCTGTTGCCGCGCCATTGGGACTGGCTGGGCGCGCAGCCCGGCGGCGCATCGGTCGTCCTCCGCAAACTGGTGGAACAGGCGCGCCGCGACAACGAGGCGCAGGACCGCCGGCGCGAGCGCCAGGAGGCTGCATACCGGTTCATGTCCAGCATGGCCGGCAACCTGCCCGGTTTCGAGGAAGCCACGCGGGCGCTGTACGCCAACGACCGCGAGCGCTTTACGCAGCAGATCGCCGGATGGCCGGAAGATGTGCGCGGCTACGCCATGGGTCTGGCATGGGGCGCGCCCGACGAAGCCGCCGCGGGCTGATCCGTGTCCGGGTGCGGCCTGCGCGGGCTGCACCCTCCCCCCAAAAGGCCACGGCCTTCCTCGCCGCACTTTCCTCAATGCTGCCACCGGCCTTGCTCACCGCAGCATCGGCCACAATGTCAGCGCCAGCAGCGTTCCCATGCCGATGTTGAACCACTTCAGCCTTCCAGGCTGCGCCAGGAATCCGCGCAGCGCCACGCCGAAGCCCGCCCACAGCGAAACGCTGGGCACGTTCACCACCGCGAACACCAGGCACATCCACGCCAGCGACGCCCAGGGCGCCGCGGCATCCACATAGACCGCAACCGCGGCCAGCGCCACGATCCAGGCCTTGGGATTGATCCATTGGAACAAGGCCGACTCAATGAACGTGAGCGGCCTGGCGGACGCCTGTCCCGCACCGATGGAACGCGATAGGGCTATGCGCCATGCCAGGTACAGCAGATAGGCCGCGCCCCCAACCTTCAGTCCCGCCGACAGGGCCGGCCAGGCGTGGAACAGCGCACCCAGGCCCAGGCCTACCCCAAGCAGCAGCGAAGTGAAGCCGGCTGTGATGCCCAGCACTTGGGGCAGCGTCCGGCCGAAGCCGAAGTTTGCGCCCGAGGTCATCAGCATGACGTTGCTAGGCCCTGGCGATACCGAGGTCACGAAGGCGAATACCGTCAGGGCAAGCAGGTTTTCAAAAGACAAGATAAGGCTCCGGCAAGACGCGGCGCACGCTTGCGCTCGCGATCAGACAGCGGCATTGTGCGTCCGGGCGGGCCTTATTAATATTGGCGGTTTTGACATCTTTGATAGCGTTCTTGCCATGAAGATCCAGATCCTGGCCCTGGAGGGCGTGTTCGATACCGGCCTGTCGGCCATCCTGGACGTGTTCACCACGGCCAACGAGCTGGCGCCGCTGCTGCCCGAACCGGTCCGGCCGTTCGACGCGCGGATCGTCGGCATGCGCCGCAAGGTGCGTACCGCACAGGGATTCGGCGTGCCCGTCTCGGGTAGCCCGGACCCGTCGGACCCGGACTGGCTCGTGATCCCCGCCATTGCCTGCAAGATGCCCGAAACCCTGCTGCCCGCGCTGGACCGCGCCGACGTGCGCGACGCCGGCCGCATGCTGCGGCAGCGCGCGCCCGGCGCGAACACCGCCGCAGCCTGCATCGGCACCTTTGTGCTGGCGGAATCCGGCCTGCTGGACGGCCACAAGGCCACCACCACCTGGTGGCTGGCCCCGTTGTTCAGGCAGCGCTATCCGGCGGTGGACCTGGAGGACGAACGCATGCTGGTGCGTTCGTCGTCGCTGCTGACCGCAGGCGCGGCGCTCAGCCACATGGACATGGCGCTGTGGCTGGTGCGCCAGGCCAGCCCGGAGCTGGCCGCGCTGGTGGCGCGCTATCTGATCGTGGACCAGCGGCCCTCGCAGTCGGCCTATGTCATTACCGATCACCTGACGCATGCCGAGCCGATGGTACAGGCCTTCGAGCGCTGGGCCCGCGCGCATCTTGCGCAGGGATTCTCGCTGGACGCCGCGGCGCAGGCGCTGGGCGCCAGCAAGCGCACGCTGGCGCGCCGCATGCAGGAGGTCCTTGGCAAGAGCCCGCTGTCGTTCTTCCAGGACCTGCGCGTAGAGCGCGCGGCCCATTTGCTGAAGACCAGCAACCAATCGCTGGAGCAGATCGCGGCGCAAGTCGGCTATGCCGACGGCGTCACGCTGCGCAACCTGCTGCGCCGGCGCCTGGGCCACGGCGTGCGCCAGATGCGCTGAAACCCGCGCCGCGATGCGGGCGGTGGGCGCTTGCCGCGATATGCGTTTTAATCGGATGTAAGAGGCAGGCGCGCCTTTCGCGCCCGCGCATTTCCACACGGTGCATCATGGCCATCGCAAAGAACTTCCTGCTCTACGACGGAGACTGCCCTTTCTGCTCGAACTACGTGCGGATGCTGCAACTGCAGAAGGCCGTCGGCCCCATCGACCTGCTGAACATGCGCGACCACCCAGACCTGGCGGTGGCCTATAAGGCACAAGGCTACGATCTGAACCAGGGCATGCTGCTGCACCTGGACGGGCAGGACTACTGGGGCGCGGACTGCATCAACCGCCTGGCGCTGATCAGTACCGGCAACGACCTGTTCAACAGCGTCAACGCGGCCGTGTTCCGCAACCCCTGCCTGTCGACGGCGCTCTACCCCTTCATGCGCACCGGCCGCAGCCTGGCGCTGACGCTATTGGGCAAGAAGAAGATGCAGATGTAGCCGCGCCGGCCGCTGAGCCAACGCAGGAAAGGTATCTGATTAAATACGGCGCGCCACGCTACGCGGCGCCGACGGCTCTCGCCAAAGGCGCTTCGGCCGTTTCCGTGTGCACGCCCGCATCGGAGCGGCGCCACCCCGAAGCCGGGTCGCGCTTGTCGTAGAGATAATCCCAATCCGTGCCGCACACCGCACAGGTGTACGCCTCGTGCTGCACGCCGCGTTGCTGCTGCCCCGTCGATCGCACCACTCCCAGGCTGATCAGGCTGTCATGACCAGGCGCGTCGCGCCGGTCCCTGACGATAGCCTCGCATTTTTCGCACGCCCCCATGCCTCTTCCCCTTTCAATATCCTTTCATCGGATATTACGAAGGGAAAAACGATTAAAGCTCAGCAATTCTCACCAGTTCGAGGCCGGCCGGCGCTGGAATTCAGCCGACCCCGGCGCTGGCGTCAGACCAACGTCACCTTGCCCGTTGCCAGGCTGTACACGCCGCCCACCACTCCCAACTTTTTCTGTTGCACCATCTCTTGCAACAGCGGCTGCGCAGTCTTCAGGCGTTCAACCGCAAGGCGCACATTGGCCTGCACGGCAGCCAATATCAGATCCCTTGCGCCCGACTTGCTCGCGATCTCGACAGCGGGCTTGATCGTGTTCACCAGCGCAGGCAGATGGCCAGGGAATTCCGTCTTGTCCTGCCACGCCTTCACCGTCGCGTCCACCGCGCCGCAGTTGTCGTGGCCCAGCACCAGGATGAGCGGCGCGCGCAGGACCAGCGTGCCGTACTCCAGGCTGGCCAGGCCGTCTTCGTTCACGAAGTTGCCGGCCACGCGCACGATGAAGAGGTCGCCCGGCCCTTGGTCGAAAGCCAGTTCCGGCGCCACCCGCGAGTCCGAACAGCCCAGGATGGCGGCGATGGGCTTTTGCTTCACGGCGCGAGCGGCGCGTCCCGCGGAATAGTCCCGCATGTTCGGCTTGTTGGCGGCGTAGCGGGCATTGCCGGCCATCAGGCGTTTCAGGGCCTCGTCGGGGCCGATATCGTTTGTCGGCACGGCGGCTTGGGCATCGCCCAGCCAGCCTGAACCGCCGGCCGCGGCGATCGCTGCGGCGCCGAACAGCAGGCGGCGGCGGTTGAATTGCGGGGAATGGGCGAAAGAGGAACAGTCGCACATGAGGCTCTCCTGAAAGAAGAACATCTGGGAAACCAGCGCAGGACCATTGTGCTGCCGCGGCCACTACAAATGCTCAAACATTGCGCTGCCACAATCAAAAAAAGCGCCGTAGCCGCAGCTTGAGAAACACGGATGAGGGGCGTAATGTGGAAAAGCGGCATATGCCGCGTCACCTGCTTGATAGGTACGCACCATGACGCCCAACACTCCCCACCCCAATCCCTCCCACACCGCGCCAGACACGCATGCCGACAAGGAACGCGCCCGCGCGGATCAACAGCATGAGGAAGCCCGGCGCAAGGCCCTGGTCGGCTCGCAGCACAAGGAAAACGTCCGCAGCGTCGCCGCACCGCGCTACCACGGGCACCGCGGCGGATGAGGCTTGTGCCGGCTAGATTCCGTAACGTCTTGGAAAAACATCAAACTGAAATAAGCGCCTGAAAGTTGGACCATCTTGCGTTGGACTTTGGACGGGACCAAAAGGATGAGTCCTGGTCCGGATGCCCTGCCCTGAATGGTTTTCAACGACAAAGGATGCTTATCGTGATTCCGATCAGAAAGACAGCCGCCGCCTGTGCCCTCGGTTTGGGCATGATGGTGGCGGCAGCCGCCCAGACCGCCATGGCGCAAGGCCAGGCCGACGCTCCCGCGCCCCTGGCCACCGGCCTGACCGATTCCGGCAGCGCGGAAGGCCAGGTCATCGAAGCGGTGCGCAGCGGCGACATCCTGTCCATCAAGATCCGGTTCAAGCCCATCGTCGACGGCAAGACGGAAATGATCTACTCGCAGATCAGCAAGGACGACTACGCCAACAGCTTCTACGTCATCGCCGGCAACAAGAAGCACCTGCTGCTGAAAGACAGCAACGACAAGCCGCTGACCAATCCCAAGCTGCTCATCCGCACGTCCAAGGACACCCCCATGGCCGGTTCCTGGCAGGGCAAGTTCCCTGCCCCGCCCAAGGAAATCAAGGAGGTTTCGCTGACCATCCCGGGCGTGGAGACCTTCGACGCCATCAAGATCACCGACCGCTGACCATGGCCGCCGCCACGCGCGCGCCGACTCTCCTGGCCGCGGCGCTGCTCGCCGCCGCCAGCGGCTCCTGGGCGCAGGAGCCTCCCTATAAGGCCGAGATCCTGGATCTGCAGGCCACCATCCTGGACCTGAAGGGATTGCCTGCCGATGCCAGCGGCGGCATATCGGACCTGAACGCGCAGATAGACGGACTGGCCGCGCGCCACGACGGCCTGTCGGTGCGGCAAGACAAGAACGCCGTGACCGTCGCCATGCTGGGCGATGTGCTGTTCGATTTCGACAAGACCACGATACGCCCCGCCGCCGAACCTACGCTGCGTGACATCGCCAGCCTGATCAAATCCAGTTCGGCCGGCACCGTCGGCATCGAAGGCCACACCGACTCCAAGGGTTCGGCCTCGTACAACAAGGATCTGTCGTTACGCCGCGCGCAGGCGGTGGCGCAATGGTTGGCAAGCCATGGCGTGGACAAGTCGCGGCTGACGGTCAAGGGACTGGGCGATACCCAGCCGATCCAGTCGAACCGGCTGGCCAACGGTTCGGACAATCCGCAAGGACGGGCGCAGAACCGGCGCGTGGAGTTCGTGCTGCCCAAGCGCTGAGCAAGCACTGCGTGGGGCCGGCAGCGGCCTCAGCCGGCCGGCATACGCGAGGAGTCTGCGACCGCCAGGGCCACGTCCATGCTGACCAGCGCCGGCGCATTGCGCGGCAGCTCGCGCACGCCAATGACCGAGCGCGCATGCTCGCCCTGGCGGCCGAAGATCGCGACCAGCAGTTCCGATCCGGTATCGGCAATGGCGGATAGCCGCGTGCTGGCGCGCTCGCCCACCTGGAAGAAGTAGTTGACGCGCAATACCTGCTCCACCGAGTCCAGGCTGCCCTGCGCGTGATGGGCAACCCACGACAGCGCATGCAGCACGCACAGGCGCACGGCCTCGCGCGCCTGTGCTTCGCCGACCTGCTCACCCACCGCGCCTTGAACCAGCAACTGGTCCGCGCTGAGCTTCGGAATCTGCCCTGCGACGTACACCGTGCCGCCGTGCCGCAGCGCCGGCAGATAGGCATAGTGCGTCGGCGTAGGCTGGGGCAAGGCCAGGCCCAGGGCCTGCAAACGCGCATCGGCTCCGGTCAGGATGCTCATCACAAACTGCCGGGCAGGAAGTTGACTTGTTTGGCCAGCGTCGCCCAGCGCTTGTTTTCGGCCGCGACGAAATCGGTAAAGGCCTGGGCCGAGCCGCCCTTGGTGCTTACCCCCTGCTCTTTCAGGCGCGAGGCCACTTCGGGCGACTGCAAGGCCCGGTTGAAGTCCTCGTTGAGTTTCTTGACGACTGCCTCGGGTGTACCGGCCGGAGCGACGATGCCCTGCCACGAAGTGATGTCCATATCCACCAGGCCGACTTCCTTGTAGCTGGGAATGTCCGGCGCCGTATCTATCCGTTCGGACGAAGTGACCGCCAGGGCCCGCAGCTTGCCGGCCTGGACGTGCGGCAGCAAGGTGATCACCGGATCCAGGATCAGACTGATGTGTCCGCCAAGCAGATCGTTGATGGCGGGTGCGCTGCCCTTGTAGGGGATGTGCGCCATGCGGATGCCCGCCCGCTGCTTGAACAGTTCGCCGGCCAGAAAGGTCGAGCTGGACGCGGAACCGAAAGTCAGCGTGTCCGGCTTGTCCTTGGCATAGGCGATGAACTCCTTCATCGTCTTGGCGGGCACGGCGTTGCCGGTGGCGATGATGTAGGGTTGATCGGCCAACAGGATCACGGGCGCGAAGTCCCGCGTGGCGGAGTACGGCAGGCTGCTGTACTGCAGTTCATTGATCGACATGATCGGCAGGTTGGCCAACAGCAGCGTGTAGCCGTCCGCCGGCGCGCGGGCCACGAACTCGGCCCCGATGATGCCGCTGGCGCCGGGCTTGTTCACCACCAGCACGGGCTGCTTGACGTCCTGGCCCAGCTTTTGCGCGACAGTGCGCACGACCAGATCGGCCACGCCGCCCGGCGGGAACGGCACGACGATCTGTATGCTTTTGTTGGGAAAGTCCTGCGCGCTGGCGTTGCAGACGGCGCCCAGCGCCAGCGTGGCGCACGCAAGGATGCGAATGGCGTTCTTCATGTAAGTGCTCCGAGGTTGCGACCGTTCAGGGATTGCGGGTAGTAGTGGCTTGCGGGCCGAAGCTTGCATCGAAGAAGCGCATCCAGTTGCCGCCCATCAATAGCGCCACCTCGTCCGCTGAAAACCCCGTGGCGCGCAAGCCCTGTTCGATGTTCTTGAAATCCCGGCTGTCCTGGAACCAGCCGGGCTGCGGCGGAAACCCCGGCTGCGCGGCCGAGCCTTCGCCGTAGTCGATGTTCTTGGTATAGCGGCCCGTGCGCATCCACTGGACCACCGAGTCCGGCTGGTCCTGGCACAGGTCCGAACCCAGGCCCAGGTGCTCCACCCCCACCAGATCCGCGGTGCGCGCCACCATGGCGCAGAAGTCGTCCAAGGTACAGGCCGATTTGTTCTTGAGGTGATGCGGATACAGCGAAAAGCCGAACATGCCGCCCGCGCCAGCCAGCGCCTTGAGCACCGTGTCCGACTTGTTGCGCAGCGCCTGCGCCCATGAATGCGGATTGGCGTGACTGATGGTGATGGGCCGCTCGGACAGTTCTATCGCCTCCAGCGTGGAACGTTCGCCCGAATGGCTCATGTCGATGACCAGCCCGACCCGGTTCATTTCCTTGATCACTTCGCGCCCCATGCGGGTGACGCCGCTGTCGACCGCTTCATAGCAGCCCGCAGCCAGCAAGGACTGGTTGTTATAGGTCAGCTGCATGAAGCGCACGCCCAGCGTGTGCACCACCTCGACCAGGCCGATGTCGTCTTCGATGGGTGACGGGTTCTGCAGCCCGAAAATGATCGCGGTGCGGTCGGCCTCGCGGGCGCGCCTGACGTCGTCGCCACTGCGCGCCTGCACGATCAGGTCGGGATAGCGCTCGAACCACCGGTTCCAGCGTTCGATGTTGTGGATCATCTCGCGCAGGTTCTCGTGATAAGCGATGGTGACGTGGACCGCGTCCACGCCGCCTTCACGCAGCTGGCGGAATATCTTCTCGGACCAGTTGCTGTATTGCAGTCCGTCGACGCGTAAGGCGCTTGCGCTCATTGCTTGCTTCCTTGAATGGCAGTGAGCGGTACTGTAGATTTCCAGCTTGAATTCAGTCAAACTAAAATAACTTCGTTCTATTTAATATTTTCTTAAATATGAAACTCGAGCATCTGCGCATTTTCATGGCCGTGGTCGATGCTGGCGAACTGGCGCAGGCCGGTGACCGCGTCGGCCGTACGCCGGCGGCGCTTTCCATGACCTTGAAGCAGCTGGAGTCGGAGCTGGGCGGCCCCTTGTTCGAAGGCGAACGCAAGATCCGCTTGTCTCCCCTGGGCCTTTATGTCCGCGCGCAGGCGCAGCGGGCCATTGCGGAATTCGACTCGGCCGTGGCCCACATGGTCCGCTATGCCAGCGGCGCGCTGGGAACGGCCAAGGTGGCCGCCGTGCCCTCGGCGGCCATCCGGCTGTTGCCCCAGGTCATCGGCTTGATGCGCAGGCAGTATCCGCAGGTACGGGTCGACCTGCGCGACATAGACTCGGCCGCGGTGGGCAAGGCGGTGGCCGATGGCGAGGTCGATTTCGGCATAGCCACGCTGCCGGCGCCCCTGCCCGGCATCGTGACCGAACCCCTGTTCGAAGACCGTTTCGTGCTGGTGTGTCCGGCCGGGCACCACCTGACGAAATTGCGGCGCGAGGCGCGCTGGCGCGATATCGACGCCGCGGAATTCATTGCAAACGGCTTGTGCGCCCGGTTTGACTCCCCGGAAGTGGCCGCGTTGGTGGAAGCCTCGCTGCTGACGGTGCGCAACACCACTTCCTTGCTGACCTTTGTCGAACAAGGCTTCGGCGTCACCATCCTGCCCGCGCTGGCGGTGACGGCAAGCGCAAAATTGGCCATCGTACCCCTGGCCGACCAAAGCGCCGTCCGCAGCCTGGAAGTATTGACCCGCGGCGGCGAGACGCTCAGCCCGGCCGCTCAGGCTCTTCTGGGACTCACGCGCAGCATGGCTGCCGAGTTGGCACTGGCCTGGTCATGATTTTTTCGGGACATCGATGAAATTCGACATCTACGGCAGGTTTCAGCTCGACATCCGGCGCGAGGGCGCGGTGTGGACGGTGTACCGTTCGGAAGCCGGCAAGCGCGTGCGGGCTGCGGACATTGCCATTCCTGCCGATGTGCCCGCAGACGGGCTGGCCGAATATCTGGATGACATCTATCACGAGTTGTCCGGTCCGGGCGACCGGATTGAGCGTATCGGCTAGGGCAGCCGGACTACTCCTCTTCACCGTAGCCGAAAGGCCAACGGCGCTTGTTCGGCTCGGGCGCGGGTTGCTGACTGTGCATGACGGGCTCCTGAGGTTCGATGGACGAATACTACCGGCATCCGCCAAATCGAACTGCAAAGGTTCGCAAAGATCGCGGCAATCATGCCGCAAGAGCCCCATCCGTGTTTCTAACACAAGGTAGACGCAACCCGCATCGGGGCTAGAACGTATGCCAATTCCCGGGCCGGCGCGTAGGATTGAAGCCGTACGGGAGAGCGCCATGCCAGATTCCAGCTGGATTTGCGGCAGCGAGCCGCCGGGTCGCCAGGGATTCTTCGAGACGGAATTCAATACTGGCCAGACCGAAGTCACGATGTACTCCGTATTGGGCTGGATGCCGCCAGCGCATCGCGGCTACGTCGTCAGGTGGCGCTCGCTGGAACCGGCGGTGGAACAGGCGGAAATCGAACGCTATCTGTATTACCGGCGCGAGGGACGCGGGCATTCTTGACGCCCCAGGCTGGCCGCTTCTCTCCCGTTAATGCTCGCAAAGCCCGCGAATGCCGACGCGGGCTTTTTCTTTGTCCGGCGCGGCGTACAGGCGCCACCGCCGCAAACCCTTGAAATAACTACCAGTTATGAAATTCCCTGATGAAAACCCCATCAGGGAATTTACTTATGCTCTTTAATTATTTGCAAAGCGCATACTTGCCGGGCAAGAATTCGTCCTTGGCATAAATCAAACCAGATGGAACTTCGTCAACTCGAGGCCTTCGCGGCCGTCATGTCCACGGGCAGCGTCACTGCTGCCGGCCGGCTATTGGGACGCTCCCAGCCGGCGATCAGCCGGTTGTTGCAGGAACTGGAAGCCGAGATCGGCTATCCCTTGTTTGCGCGCAGCGGCCCGCGCGTGACGCCCACCGAGCAGGGCTTCCTGCTGTATGACGACGTCGAGCGCGCGTTGGCGGGCATGCAGCAGATCCGCAGCCGCGCCGATGAAATCGCGCGCGGCCAGGCCCAGCCGCTGCTGATGGCCGCCACCTCCGCCCTGGCGGCGGGCCTGGTGCCCGACGCGCTCAAGCGCATCGAGGACCGGGTCGGCGCCGCGCGCATCCAATTGCGCAGCGCCTCGCCCGAGCGCGTGGTGCACGCCGTGCTATCCGGCGCCGCGCAACTGGGCGCGACCAGCCTGCCGCTGGAACATCGCGGCCTGACGGTGCACTGGATCGGGCAAGCGCCCTGTGTGGTCGCGCTGCCGGAAAACGATCCGCTGGCGCAACAAGCCGTGGTGCCAGTCGCCGCACTGGCCGGGCGCCGCATGATCACGATGGCCAATCCCTATCGCCTGCGCCGCCGCCTGGATGCCGCGCTGGCGCAGAACGCCCAGACGCTGGGCACCATGGAAACCAACTCGTCCGTCAACGCCCTGGCCGCCGTGCGCGCCGGGCTGGGCGTGTCGGTGCTGGAACCGATCACCGCCTACGGCGCCCCCATGCCGGGCGTGGCGATCCGTCCCATCGACCTGGACATCCCCTTTTTCTTCGGGGTCATCACCCCGCAGTCGCAAACGCTGACGCCGGCCTGCCAGGCCATGGCGGACGCGCTCGCCCAAGCCGCCGCGGCCCTGCTGCCCGGCTTCGCCCTGCACGACGCCGCCGAGCATTCGGCCCTGCTGCAGTCGATCTATGGCGACGACGCCCCTCTTACGGAATCCCCTGCTATATGAATCAGCCTGTCGCCACCCCGCCGCAAGGCCTAGCCGCGCTGGAAGCGCGCCTGCGGCAAGACCTGTCCTGGCTGGAACTGCCCGCCAAGAACTGGGTCACGCCCCGCCTCGTCGACGGCCAGCCGGTGCTGGACGTGGCCATCATCGGCGGCGGCATGGCCGGCCTGGCCGCGGCCGCCTCGCTCAAGCACCTGGGCATCAACGCCCCGATCTTCGACCAGGCGCCCGAAGGCTATGAAGGTCCCTGGGCCACCACCGCCCGCATGGAAACCCTGCGTTCGCCCAAGCAATTGACCGGCCCCGCGCTGGGCCTGCCGGCGCTGACCTTCCGCGCCTGGTTCGAGGCGCAGTTCGGCGTTGACGCCTGGGAAGCGCTGGACAAGATTCCGCGCCTGCAATGGATGGACTATCTGCGCTGGTACCGCCGCGCACTGGACCTGGACCTGAAGAACGAACACCGCATCCTGGCCGTGCTGCCGCGCGCCGACCAGTTGGTGCAGCTGGACATCGAATCCCCCGCCGGACGCAGCACGGTGCTGGCGCGCCGCGTGGTGCTGGCCACCGGCCGCGACGGCCTGGGCGGCGCCTATGTGCCTGATTTTGCAAAGAAGCTGCCGCGCAACCGCTGGGCGCATTCGTCCGACGTGATGGACTACAACACCCTGGCCGGCAAGCGCGTGGGCGTGGTAGGTGCCGGCGCGTCGGCCATGGACAGCGCGGCCACCGCGCTGGAAGCCGGCGCCGCCAGCGTAGACCTGCTGATCCGCCGCAACGACATTCCGCGCATCAACAAGGGCAAGGGTGCGGGCAATCCGGGCCTGACCCATGGGCACCTGACCCTGCCCGACGAATGGAAGTGGAAGATCCGCCACTACATCAACGCCGCCCAGGTGCCGCCGCCCCGCGGCAGCACGCTGCGCGTCTCGCGCCACCCCAACGCCCGCTTCAACCTGGGCTGCGGCGTGCAGGACCTGGCGCTGGTCGGCGACGAGATCCACGTCACCACGCCCAAGGGCGTGTTCGTGCTGGACTTCCTGATCTTCTCCACGGGTTTCCGCATCGACTGGACCGTGCGTCCGGAGTTCGCCGCGCTGGCGCCGCACGTGCGCGCCTGGGGCGACCGCTACGTGCCGCCGGCGGGCGAGGAAGACCAGGAGCTGCATGATTCGCCCGACCTGGGCGCCGTGTTCGAACTTCAGGAAAAGACCCCGGGCGCCTGTCCCGGCCTGGACCGCGTGCATTGCTTCTCCTACCCCGCCGCGCTGACGCAAGGCACGATCTCGGGCGACATCCCGGCCATCAGCGAAGGCGCCAAGCGCCTGGCGCAAGGCATCGCCGGCCTGTTCTATCGCGAGGACGTGGAGACGCACTACGCCAATATGGAAGCGTTCTCCGAACCCGAGGTATTCGGCGATGAATGGACGCCGGCCCCGGCCCCGCAAGCGGAGACCGCGCAATGACGGGCTGGTTGCTGCGCCGCATCGCGCAAGCCGCGGTGGTGGTCTTCCTGATGACGCTGATCGTCTTCGTGGGCCTGCACGCCATCGGCAATCCGGTGGACATCCTGATCGGCCAGGACGTGGACCAGGTGGATCGCGCCCGCATCATCGCCGAACTCGGCCTGGACAAGCCGCTGTGGGAACAGTACCTGGCGTTCCTGAACGGCGCCCTGCACGGCAATCTGGGCAATAGCTTCGTCTACAACATCCCGGCCGTGGAACTGGTGATCCAGCGCCTGCCGGCGACGTTCGAGCTGGCCATCGCCGCGATGATGCTGGCCGTGGTGGTGGGCCTGCCGCTGGGCCTGTACGCCGGCCTGTATCCGGACAGCCGTTTCGCCAAGATGATCATGGCGGGCAGCATCGTCGGCTTCTCGCTGCCGACGTTCTGGATCGCGCTGATGCTGATCATGACCTTCAGCGTGTCGCTGGGCTGGCTGCCGGCCAGCGGCCGCGGCGAAACCGTGGAGCTCCTGGGCTTCCAATGGTCCTGGCTGACGGCCGACGGCTGGCGCCACCTGATCCTGCCGGCGTTCAACCTGTCGCTGTTCAAGATTTCGCTCGTGATCCGCCTGACCCGCGCCGGCGTGCGCGACGTGCTGCCGCTGGACTTCGTGAAGTTCGCCCGCGCCAAGGGCCTGTCGCCCATGCGCGTGGTCTGTGTGCACGTGTTGCGCAACACCATGATTCCGCTGGTGACGGTGCTGGGCCTGGAGCTGGGCTCCACCATCGCCTTCGCCGTGGTCACGGAAAGCATCTTCGCCTGGCCCGGCGCCGGCAAGCTGATCCTGGACAGCCTGAACGCACTGGACCGCCCCGTCATCGTGGCCTACCTGATCGTGGTGGTGTGCCTGTTCGTGACCCTGAACCTGATCGTGGACATTCTTTATAAAGTGCTGGACCCGCGGGTGCGGCTGGAGGCCTCGGCATGAGCGCCGTATCGACAAACCCCACTCCCGCGCTGCGCCGCGAATCGCCGTGGCGGCGCAACCTGGCCGAGTTCATGTCGTCCAAGACGGCGGTGCTGGGCCTGACGGTTGCCACGTTGCTGATCCTGGCCGCCATCCTGGCGCCCTGGATCGCGCCGCAGAACCCCTATGACCTGCTGCAGATCGACGTGCTGGACGCGCGCCTGCCGCCGGGCAGCATGAACGGCCTGGACACCTTCCACTACTGGCTGGGCACCGACGGCCAGGGCCGCGACCTGCTCTCGGGCATTCTGTACGGCCTGCGCATCAGCCTGATGGTGGGCGTGGGCTCGGCCGTCATCGCCGGCATCGTCGGCACGCTGCTGGGCCTGCTTGCGGCCTACGCCGGCGGCAAGGTCGACGCGCTGATCATGCGCCTGGTCGACCTGATCCTGTCGTTCCCGTCCATCCTGGTGGCCATGATGATCCTGGCCTACCTGGGCAAGGGCGTGGGCAACGTGGTGCTGACGCTGGTGATCCTGGAATGGGCCTACTACGCCCGCACCGCGCGCGGCCAGGCCCTGGTCGAGCGCCGCCGCGAATACGTGGAAGCCGCCCGCTGCCTGGACATCCCCAACTGGCGCATCATGTTGAAGCACATCCTGCCCAACTGCCTGCCGCCGCTGATCGTCATCGGCACTTTGCAGATCGCGCGCGCCATCACGCTGGAAGCCACCCTGAGCTTCCTGGGCCTGGGCGTGCCCGTGACCGAACCGTCGCTGGGGCTGCTGATCTCCAACGGCTTCCAGACCATGCTGTCCGGCGAATACTGGATCAGCTTCTATCCCGGCATCGCGCTCCTGATCACCATCGTGGCGATCAACCTGGTGGGCGACCGCCTGCGCGACGTGCTGAACCCGAGGACCCACAAATGAGCGCCGACCGCCATATTGCCGGCGCGCCGACGCTGGAGGTGCGCAACCTGCGCACCCACTTCCATACCCGCGCGGGCGTGCTGCCCGCCGTGGACGACGTTTCCTTCACGCTGGAACGCGGCAAGATCCTGGGCCTGGTCGGCGAGTCCGGCTCGGGCAAGTCCGTCACGGGCTTCTCCATCATGGGCCTGGTCGACGCGCCGGGCCGCATCGTCGGCGGCGAAGTGCTGTTCCAGGGCCGCGACCTGACCAAGCTGGCGCCGCGCGAACTGCGCAAGCTGCAGGGCAACCGCATCGCCATGATCTTCCAGGATCCGATGATGACGCTGAACCCCGTGCTGCGGGTGGACGCGCAAATGATCGAGACCGTGCGCGCGCACAACAAGATGAGCGCAGCGCAAGCCCGCGCCCTGTCGCGCGACACCCTGGGCATGATGGGCATCCCCAGCCCCGAAGAGCGGCTGCTGGCCTACCCGCATCAGCTGTCCGGCGGCATGCGCCAGCGCGTGGCCATCGCGATTGCCATGCTGCACCGGCCCGACCTGATCATCGCCGACGAACCCACCACCGCGCTGGACGTCACCATCCAGGCGCAGATCCTGTCCGAAGTGCAGAAGCTCGCGCAGCAGCACGGCACCAGCCTGATCTGGATCACCCATGACCTGTCGGTGGTGGCCGGCCTGGCCGACGACGTGGCGGTGATGTACGCCGGCCGCATCGTCGAACACGGCACCGTCGACGACGTGCTGGACCGTCCGCAGCACCCCTACACCGTGGGCCTGATAGACAGCCTGCCCAGCAACAACCGGCGCGGCCAACGCCTGCGCCAGATCCCCGGCATGACGCCCAACCTGCTCAACCTGCCCGCGGGCTGTGCCTTCGCGGCGCGCTGCTCGCGCGCCACCGCCGCCTGCGGCCAGCAGCCCGGCATCACCCAGGCCCTGCCCGAACACAAAGTGCGCTGCTTCCATCCCACGATCCAGACCAGCGAGGTAATGGCATGAGCACGACAGCCCCTACCCCGCTGATTGATCTCAGCCAAGTCAGCAAGCGTTTCGGCGAACGCCCCACCGGCCCCGCCACGCGCGCGATGCAGCGCCTGGGCCTGTCCAAGCCGCCCGCCGTGACCCGCGCCGTCGACAACGTCGACCTGATCGTCAACCCCGGCGAAGTGGTCGGCCTGGTCGGCGAATCCGGCTGCGGCAAGTCCACGCTGGGCCGCATCGCGGCCGGCCTCTTGACGCCCTCCGGCGGCGAGATCCGCATCAACGGCGTGCGCCCGGCCGACATGAACTCGGCCCAGGCCCATGCCGCGCGCCTGCAAGTGCAGATGATCTTCCAGGACCCCTACGCCAGCCTCAACCCTCGCCTGCGCGTGGACGAGATCGTGGGCGAAGCGGCCCGCATCCACGGCCTGGTCGGCAACGGCGACTTCGACGACTACGTCAGCGCCCAGCTGGAACGCGCCGGCCTGGACCCGGCCCTGCGCCAGCGTTACCCGCACCAGTTCAGCGGCGGCCAGCGCCAGCGCATCGGCATCGCCCGCGCCCTGGCCGTGCAGCCCACCATGCTGGTGTGCGACGAGGCCGTGGCCGCGCTGGACGTGTCGATCCAGGCGCAGATCCTGAACCTTTTCATGGACCTGCGCGAAGACCTGGGCCTGACCTATCTCTTCATCAGCCATGACCTCGGCGTGGTCGAGCACCTGTCCGACCGCGTCGTGATCATGTACCTGGGCCGCGTGGTGGAAACGGCGACCGTGGAAGAAGTCTTCCGCCATCCCAACCACCCGTATACGCAAGCCCTGCTGGCCGAGATCCCCAGCCTGAAGTCGCGCCACAAGACCTTTACCGCGATCAAGGGCGAGATCCCCAGCCCGCTGAATCCGCCGGGAGGCTGCCATTTCCATCCGCGCTGCCCGCATGCGATGCCGCGCTGCAAGACCGAGGTTCCCACCTTGAAGGGAATCGCCATCAACCACCTGAGCGCCTGTCACCTGAACGACATGGCGTGACCACCGCCGCCGCGCCGCGGCGCCCGAACCAACCGCCAGTTCCCCCTATACCAAGGACTCCGAACATGAAACGCCTGATTCTGACCACCCTGACCGCCGCCATCCTCGGCGCTTCCGCCGCCGCCAGCGCCGACGACCTGTCCATCGGCTTCGCCGACCCGCTGTCGTCGCTGGACCCGCAGCTGAACAACCACGCCGGCGACCGCTCGGTGGCCCTGCACTTCTGGGACCTGCTGATCGAGAACAAATGGAACAAGCTGCAGCCCGGCCTGGCCGTCAGCTGGAAGCCGCTGGACGACAAGACCTGGGAATTCAAGCTGCGCGAAGGCGTCAAGTGGCAGGACGGCACGCCCTTCACCGCCGATGACCTGATCTACTCCTACACCCGCGCGCGTGCCGTGCCGGGCAGCGTGGCCACCTACGCCGGCTATCTGCGCACCATCGACACGATGACCGCCAAGGATCCGCTGACGCTCATCGTCAAGACCAAGGCCCCCAACCCCGACCTGCCGCTGAACCTGGCCTCGGTGCACGTGGTCAGCAAGCACGTCGGTGAAAAGTCCACCACCGAGGACTACAACTCGGGCAAGGCCATGGTCGGCACCGGCCCCTACAAGTTCGTGTCCTACACCCCCGGCGACCGCGTCATCATGGAACGCAACGACGCCTACTGGGGCGACAAGCAGATCTGGGACAAGGTCAACTACCGCTACATCAACAACGCCGCCGCCCGCACCGCCGCGCTCTTGGCCGGCGACGTGGACGTGATCGACAAGGTCTCGGTGTCCGACCTGGCCAAGCTGCAAAAGGCCGCCAACGTGTCGGTCTACCCCTACGACGGCCTGCGCGTCATGCTGCTGCAGCCCAGCTTCAACCCCGCGCCCAACCAGTACATCACCGACAACAACGGCAAGCCGCTGGACAAGAACCCGCTCTTGGACGTGCGCGTGCGCCAGGCCCTGAACCTGGCCATCAACCGCAAGGCCATCGCCGACCGCATCCTGCAAGGCGCGGCCACCGAAGCCAACCAGTGGATGCCCAAGGGCACCATCGGCTACAACCCCGACGTCAAGGACATCCCCAACGACGTCGCCCAGGCCAAGAAGCTGCTGGCCGAAGCCGGCTACCCGGACGGCTTCAAGCTGACCATGCACGTGCCGAACGACCGCTACCCGCAAGGCCCGGAAACCGCCCAGGCCGTGGCGCAGTTCTGGACCCGCGCCGGCGTCAAGACCCAGGTGGAAGTCGTGCCATGGGCCGTGTACTCGGGCCGCGCCAACAAGAACGAATTCGCGGTCAGCATGCTGGCCTGGGGCAACGGCACCGGCGAAGGCAGCTACGCGCTGGTAAACATCCTGGCCACCGCCGACGCCAAGAAGGGCCTGGGCGCGTCCAACTGGGGCCGCTACAGCAACCCCAAGGTCGACGCCGCGCTGGAGCAATCCACCTCGGAATTCGACGTGGCCAAGCGTGAAGCCATCCTGCGCGACTCCGTCAAGATCGTGTACGACGACGTCGGCATCATCCCGCTGTTCCACTACAAGAACATCTGGGCCACCAAGAAGGGCCTGAAGGTCACCCCCATGACCAGCGACCGCACGGCCGCCATGATGGTGACGAAAGAGTCGGGCAAGTAAGCCATGACGCCCACCCTTACCATCACCCCGGCCGTCGACCTGATCGACGTGCCACGCCAGATCCGGGTCGAACACGTCGCGCCCGGCCAGACGGTGGAAATCACCGCCCTGACCCGCCGCAACGGCGTGCTCTGGCAAAGCCAGGCCGCCTTCGTGGCGGGCGCCGACGGCACGGTCGACCTGGGCCGCGACGCGCCCGTGTCCGGCGACTACGAAGGCGTGGCGCCCATGGGCCTGGTCTGGTCGCAGTCCCCCGTGGACTCGTCCAGCCGCGAACACTTCAACCACCCGGTGACCGAGGCCCTGGTCACCGACGTAGTGGCGCGCGTCGCGGGCTCGCAGGCCCAGGCCAGCTTCACCCAGCGCCTGGCGGCTGACGGCGTCACCCGGCAGGACGTGCGCGAGGAAGGCCTGGTCGGCACGCTGTACCTGCCGCCCGGCCCCGGCCCGTTCCCTGCCGTCATGATCCTGAACGGCTCCGGCGGCGGCATCAACGAACCGCGCGCGGCGCTCTACGCATCGCGCGGTTACGCCGCCTTCGCGCTGGCCTACTTCAAAGCGCCGGGCCTGTCGGACTACATCTCCAACACTCCGTTGGAATACTTCCAGACCGGCCTGCGCTGGCTGCGCAAGAAGGTCCAGCCTAAGCAAGACTTCGTCGCCATCAGCGGCCAGTCGCGCGGCGGCGAACTGGTGCTGCTGTTGGGCGCCACCTTCCCCGAGGAAGTCTCGGCCGTGGTCGCCTACGTGCCCGGCGCCGTGGTCCACAGCGGCCAGAACGCCTGCGATCCCAAGATCGGCCGCGAAGGCCCCACGTGGCTCTTGGGCGGCAAGCCCATCCCCCACGTCTGGGAAAACAACCGCACCGCCACCTGGGCGCCCTTCGACGAAGGCCCCTCGCCGCACCGCCACGAAAAAGCCATCCTCACCGCCCTGCAAGACCCTGATGCCGTGGCCCGCGCCCGCATCAAGGTCGAGGACATCCAGGGCCCCGTCATGCTGCTGTCCGGCACCGACGACGGCTCCTGGCCGTCCAGCATCTATTCCAAGATGGTGCAGGACAAGCTGGCCGAGGTGAACCACCCCTACCCGGTCGAGTGGCTGGACTACGAGAACGGCGGGCACTCCATCCTGTTCCCCTACGTGCCCACCACCCAGCTTGTCTACGCCCATCCCGTGTCCGGCAAGATCAGCACCAGCGGCGGCAACCCCAAGGACAACGCCCGCGCCGACCAGGAATCCTGGGAAGGCGTGAAGCAGTTCCTGGACGCCGCTGTCGCAGCACGCGCCGCCAAGTAAAGCATCAAGGAGATCCGCATGGCTGAACCCATCGTCTACAACGTCACGGACGACCTCGTCGACCGCCTGATCGGCCTGGCCCCGGGCGCCAAGACCTACGAAGTGCGCCACTTCCGCGAGAAGGTCGCCGCCGCAACCCAAGGCAGCTACGACGCCCTGTTCGACCCCGCGCTGCCCGGCCTGTCCCTGGCCGAGCGCCTGCTGGTCGCGCTGTACGCCACCCGCATCACCCCGTCGCCGCTGCTGGCCGCGCACTACCGCAAGCGCGTGGCCGAGGCCGGCGCCACCCCGGCCGACATCGCCGTCGCCGAATCCGGCAAGCCGTCAGACGCCGCCACCCCGCGCCTGGCCGCCATCCTGGAATTCACGCGCAAGCTGATCGAGAAACCCGTCGAAGGCGACGAAGCCGCGCTCAAGACCCTGCCCGCCGCCGGCGTCTCCACGCCCGCCGTGGTCACGCTGTCCCAGCTCGTCGCCTTCCTGTCCTACCAGGTCCGCCTCGTCGCCGGCCTGGAAGCCATGAAGGCCCTGGAAGCCGGCCCTGAGCGCGCCGCCAGCGTGCCGCCCGCGCCCTTCCCCGCCAACACCGCCGCCACCGCGCCCGGTGCGGTGATCAAGGCCCACGGCTTCACCAACGAATCGCTGGAATGGAAGGCCTGGCTGGACGTGGTCAACGTCGAAACCGCCACGCCCGAACAAGTCGCCGTCCTGGAAGAAAGCCACCCCAAGGCCAAGGTCTCGGACTACTACCTGTTCCTGGTGCATCAGCCCGAAATCCTGCGCCAGCGCTCCACGGCGTTCAACGCCATCATGTACGCGCCCGGCGGCCTGTCCCGCGCGGAGCGTGAACTGGGCTCGACCTACGTGTCGCGCATCAACGGCTGCGTGTACTGCGCGTCCGTGCATGCCCAGCGCTTCGAGCAGTTGGCCAAGCGCAACGAGGTCATCGCGCAGGTGTTTGAGGATCCCGCCACCGCCGGCACCACGGCGCGCGAACTCGCCATCGGCAAGTTCTCGATCCAGATCACCGAAGCGCCTGCCGCGGTGAACGCCGACAGCATCCAGGCCCTGAAGGATGCGGGCTTGAACGAAGGCGAGATCCTGGACCTGCTGCATTCGGATGCGATCTTCGCCTGGGCGAATCGCCTGATGCTGAACCTGGGCGAGCCGGTTTTCCCGCAGGCTTGATCCGGCGGCGTCCGGCCGCTTGCGTGCTGGACGCTTTGCCTGGAGCTTGTCATCGCCGGCGCTGGCCGGCGCTGACATGCGGCCCCATCAACGTTGCCAGGTCAGCAGCTTGACGCCCGCAACGCCAAACACCACGGCCACCGTCCCTTCGATCCAGCGCCGCAGCCTGGCGTACAGCGCAATCATTGGCGCAGTCGAGAACGCGATCGCATAGCCGCCAAACACCATCACGCCGAGCAACGCGCAACCTCCAATAATCGCGGGCAAAGTGCCGTTCGACGCGCTCTCCCCCAGCCCCAGCGACATGATCGCCATCCAGGCCAGCACCGCCTTGGGGTTGCCGATATGCATCAGCACGCCCTGGCGGTAGAGCACCCGATAGCGCGGCGTCGCGCGCCCCGTTTCCACCTTCGCAAAGGCCGCGCCCCGCCTCAACGCCGACCTGGCGCTGCGGAACGCCAGGTAAAGCAGATAGACTCCCCCCACCACCTTAATGATGAATAGCGCCTGGGCGGAAGCCGCCAGCACGGCGGAAATCCCAGTCGCAGCCAGCGTCGCCCAAAACAACGAGCCCGTAATGACGCCCGCCGCCAGCGCAAGCGCCGGCACACGGCCGTGACGCATCGCGGTTGCCATGATCGCCATATTGCTGGGTCCGGGACTGGCCGTGGCGATCAGATAGGTGCCGTACACAAGAGCGAGCTGACTCACGAGCATTTGCGTTTCCCCAGGGATGTCGGGCCTCTCCGCCTTACAGCGGGAGGTCCCCGCGATGAACGATGTGGACCTTGTTGCCGTCAGGATCGCGCAGATACGCGCCAAAGTAGCCGTCACCATAATGAGGACGTACCCCCGGTGCCCCTTCGTCCGTCCCGCCCTGCGCAAGCCCGCCCGCATGGGCCGTGCTCACGGCTTCCTGCGTAGGAGCCAGAAAAGCCACCATGCTGCCATTGCCCACCGTCGCCGGCTCGCCATCGTAGGGCATGTAGACATAGAAGCGCGGCAGCAGCGCCTGACCGGTCACCCAGCAAAGCGCCAAGGGCCCGCCATCCGGCTTGACTACGCGACGCTTCAGTCCAAGCGGAAGCAGCACCGCGTCATAAAAACGGCCCGCGCGTTCAAGATCACGCGTCCCGACAGTGATATGGCTGAACATTTGACGACTCTCCACGCGCCCGCCCTGATGGTCAGGCGCTTTCAGAAATGCATGACATGCCTCAATCGCATCGGGCATGTTACTCGCATGCCAGATAATCTGGATCGCCAGACACTGCACAGTCCGCGGCCGGTTTTCCCGGTTCGCCAGCGTCGGCGGCGTTTTCGTTAAACTGACGTTTTCCGCCTACTTATGCGCCCCGCCCATCGCGGGGCGCATTGCCTTACCCCATGTCCGACAAAACCCACGACATCCGCCCCGGCCAGTCGATCGAGCTGCTCAAGGCCCTGCACATCCTGACCCGCGACGGCAAGATGAACCAGGACAGCCGCCGCAAACTCAAACAGGTCTACCACCTGTTCCAGTTCATCGAACCGCTGCTCAAAAACGTCCAACAACAACGCGGCGCCGCCACCCTCGCCGACCACGGCGCGGGCAAGTCGTACCTGGGCTTCATCCTCTACGACCTGTTCTTCAAGGAACAGCCCGAGGCGCTGAAGAACGGCTCCCACATCTACGGCATCGAAACCCGCGAAGAACTGGTGAAGTCCTCGGAAGAACTGGCCAAGCGGCTGGGGTTTGGCGGCATGTCGTTCCTGAACCTGTCCGTGGCCGATTCGATCACGTCGGACAAGCTGCCCGCCACCATCGACGTCGTCACCGCCCTGCACGCCTGCAACACCGCCACCGACGACGCGATCCACTTCGCCTTGGAGAAGAAGGCCAAGTACATCGTCGTCGTGCCGTGCTGCCAGGCGGAAGTGGCCTCGGTGCTGCGCAAGAACAAGGCTAAGGCGCTGGCCGATCCGCTGGCTGAGATCTGGCGGCATCCGCTGCATACGCGGGAGTTCGGGAGCCAGATCACGAATGTGTTGCGCTGTCTGCAACTGGAAGCGCATGGGTATCAGGTCAGCGTGACGGAGCTGGTGGGGTGGGAGCATTCGATGAAGAATGAACTCATCATCGCGCACTACAAGGATTTGCCGCGCAGGAAGCCGGCTGACCGGCTGACGGAAATGCTGGATAGGATTGGGCTGCAGGAATTGAAGGATCGGTTCTTTGTGCCGCAGCCTGCAGAGGCGGCGGCGTAAGCGCCTGTCCTGCTTCATGCCGCGGCGTCAGCATCCGTGGTGCGTGCCGTCGTCTGCTGCCGGATGCACCGCATGACGCGGTGAACACCATGCGAACAGCATTCCCCACATGTCCTCTCGCCCGCGCAAGGCATCCCCTGAGCAGACGGCGCTGCTAACAGCGGCCTTCCCCGCGCGACTGCAAGCCGAAGTGGCACATATCGCCGAGGAGATCTGTCCCTCGGTCATGAGCGGCCGCGGATTGTCCGTCATCGTGCAGGACGAGTCATTGACGCTGCCCTATCGCGTTCAGCATGGGAACAGCGACTCCTTGTCTTCCACGCTGGGCGAACCCCAAGCGCTGATCTACGCGTGCATACAGTCACGCCATCACGACGGCCACGTGCGTCAGCGCCAAATTGAGCGACTGGCTGGGGCTTCCGAGCCTTGGGTTGTGCCGTTCGTGGTGCAGCTCTGCAGTGAATACGTCGTTGAAATCCTGCAGGACATCGAGGCGCGCTTGCCATTGCTGGATAAGCACGTCTACGGAACGGTTCTTCGAGGCAATCCGGCCTTTCTGGATCTGGCGCAGCAACGCATGACCAGCTACTGGGATTGCTACTACCGGCGGCGCTGGCTCAGGAGCGAAACCTATGTAGGGTTTCGCTTGTTCAAGCAGTTTCGCGACTGGCAAGTCTCAAGCTAAGACCTCACGAGCGTGAAAAGCTCGATCCGCGGATCAATTGCCAGAGCTGCGGCGCAACCGATCGGATGAGTTCTTGTTCAAGCGCTTCGCTTCGTCTTCCGCGTAGTCTTCCTCGCCCTCTTCGTACTTGCCTTCGTACATGCAGCTGCTGCGGTTCCATCCGCACTCACCGCCGAGTGAACAACCTGAGCTCAAGGCGGCAAGGAACAAGAGGATGCTGCAACGGCCTAATCTTTGAATCGACATATCGCTCCCTGATG
This sequence comes from Achromobacter aegrifaciens, assembly GCF_902859735.1. Lineage (GTDB taxonomy): Bacteria > Pseudomonadota > Gammaproteobacteria > Burkholderiales > Burkholderiaceae_B > Achromobacter > Achromobacter aegrifaciens. Next base: position 187,192 of record NZ_CADIJY010000004.1, read on the forward strand.
ATCGGGGTAAGTGTAAGGGATGGAGATGACGACTGAGTCGGCATGGCCTGAGCCTGCATTGGAAATGGCCGCAACGCATGGCGCGGATTTAGGCTCAAGTGTGCTCAATTTGGCACGGGTCACGCTTGATTGCGATGTCCGTCGGCCTCGATACTGGCATTGCAATCCCACAAAGATCGCCCAGATTGACAGCTGGAAAAGACGGACGACATGGTCGCTGCAATGGCGACTGCCTTCTCTTTATTACGTCAATACTGGAGCGGCTGATGGACCATCACCCTTTGACTCATGACCGGTGGGCTACGCCGGATGATCCGGAGTTCGTCAGGGTACGGTTTGCCGAGCTTCGGAAAATGGAACGGGCGTGCTCCGCGATTTGGGCTGTTGCTCGAATCGTGGGGAATAGCGCGAATGAGCCTGAAGCTAGTGGCAGGCAACCGCTTGATGCTTGGATTATGTCCAATTTAATCGGAGGAATTGAAGGCCTATGCGATCACATCGCGGACCTTGTGGAGTCAAATCTTGACGAATCCAATTTTAGGGAAAGTGCGCCAGACACCGATTAACTACATGCGGTAGACGAAATTTTTGTCTGACACCCTATCTTGTATGCTTGCGGACATGATCCCGAAACGGTAGCGCGCAACAGGAAAAGGGTCGGTGGATTTGACGGCTAAAGTTAAACTGGTTTCTTGTGCGCCATGCATGCCACAAAGTTAGGCTACAAGTCCTTGCTGGATTTTTTCGGGTCAGTTTAGACCACAAGCGCCAGATATGGCCTGCATTTTCGCGTGGTCTACATCAATCAAGTTAGGTGCCATATGTCATTGCCTGATCTACGCCAAGCCTCGCTGCTTGGAGAGTACTCCGACCGTCTTGAATATCAGATCGGGGGGACTCTCGTATGGGTGCTGTTTGGCGGCCCAGAACAACAAGTCGCCGCTCTGGAGTCGGCTTGTCAGCAATTTCCTTCGATCTGGACTGCGATCCCCGCAGTCATATCGGAGGCGGAGCACGCATCTCGCGTCGAACTGCCTGAGTTCTGGCAGATGCATGAAGCCGCGGGTACTTCAAGCGAAGTTCTTTCAGTGTGGGGAATCTGGATTGAACCTGTCTCTGGAACCGCAACGTACGAGGTCAGCACCAATCACGCCTTTGATCTACCTCCACAAATGGACCTTTCCTCGTTTCCGGCTGAGAGCTCTGTCATGATTGAGCGTAACAAGGAAGGTGTCATTAGTACCGAAGCAAGGTGAGGCTGTACTCAGTAGGCTCCTAACACCCTCAACCAACCGACCATCCAACGAGCTTTGCGGTGGCCCCTGGCCCGCGGCGGTCATTCGTCCTGCTTGATCCGGTTATCAGCCGTGAGGGCATTGCGCTCGATCTCGAGGACCTTGGTCGCTCCTAAGCCAGATACACTTTCAATCTATTGAAGGTCAGAAGAATGAACCGAAAACCTATAGGCCGGGCCGGCGGTGGTGTCATAGACTATGTTGCGGCGGCCCTCGTTGACACGTTGTCTGCGTTAACTTGTAGCCTGGCACCATTTTTTGGTATAAATTTAACCGTCACCTTAAGGCGCATTAATCTCTCGATCAAATAGTAAATCTGACAGCAAATATCAACCATTCCTGTGATTTTCAGAAAATGCCATGCGCATTCGTTACATCATCCCAATTAAAGGTAAATTAGTCGTCCCAGACCACTGGACCATTCCGATTCAAGGTGGCTCCTGTCGTATTATTGAGGAGGCCGGATTAGCCAAAGCATTGGAGATCACCTTCGCGAATCAATCTATCGAGCATGCTCCCCATATCAAAAAATTGGAAAACGGCAGCACCGAGATATTGGTACGCGATCCCTTATGGCTTTTTGTCAAACAGCAGTTGGATGGTGCGATGGCCTTCCTTCACTGCTTTCACGACATTGTGCTTGCAACTGAGGAGCCAGATATCAGATATGAGGGCGAGACAGAGGAGGAGGAGAGGAAGATTGCTGTCAAATCCATGGCTCAGAAATTTGAGGAAACTCCAATACATATTTCCTTTGACATGTTCACACGGGCAATTATGGCGGCAAACAAAAATAATGCGCCAAAATTCGAGTCCACCCTCGCCCGAGCTGCGAGCAAGTCGTTATCTGACCAACAGTTCATAAATTCCTTTCGCTATTCCTTCCTACTTATTGAATCGCTGTACGGAAGAGGTCAATTCAAATCTTCCAAATTAAAAGAAGCACTGAAGAACAATGCCTTTTTCGTGAAAATGGTAAAGGAAAATATGTCAGATCCACTTATGATGAAATCTCGACATATTTCGGACACTACGGAACTTCTTGCCACCCCCCCTTCTGCCGAAAGGATAATAGAGCATCTTGTAGAAAAAAGAGGCTTTTATTTCCATGGAAACATAGAACGCAAGGATGCTTGGCGGCCTGAGCAACAGCAAGAGGCCGAGGCCTTAGCCATATTCTCGATAGGACTCGTCCTTCTTATCACCCGTGAGGCATCAACCCCGATGTTTGATGAATGTTTTGCGGCTCAACATTATGAGGATGCAAAAAATGCAGGAGCAACAATCGTGTTCCATGTAAATTTCAAATTTCAAGATCCAATAAGAAATTCATCTCACACTAATCAAATCAATATTGAAACACCAGGAACAAAACTCACTTCTAAAATCGCATTAGACGTAGCAAAGCTCTTCCTGGAAAAATTTGAGTACTATCATCCATTGGCCAAACTCGAACATGTCGAATGCCTAACCCAAGATCGCTCAGAAAAAATATTCGAGATGAAATTTCATACGAAAAAATAAGCAAATTACTCGAAGATAAAGAAACACCTCACCTGTAAGCGTAAGCACCCCTGTCAAGTAGACAGTGTCTGATAGACGATCGGAGCGAGGGTTAATCGAGGCATAAAGTTCACCGGCGGGAGGCCGCCCAGCGTCTCATGCGGGCGGTATTCGTTGTAATCGGCCAGCCATCGATCGGTAATTGCTTGGACCTGCTCAAGGTTGGCGAACAGATGTGCATCGAGTACATCGGTTCGATAAGTGCGATTGAACCGCTCGATAAAGGCGTTTTGATTCGGCTTGCCAGGTTGGATATAGCAGATCGAGATGCCTTTGGCAGCAGCCCATTCGGTAAAGGCCCCGGAGATCATCTCCGGGCCGTTATCCAGGCGTATTGCGCCGGGAGGCCGATAGCAATCAATTAAGCGGCTCAAGACGCGAGTCAGGCGTGCCGAAGGGATGGACATGCCTGCCTCGATGACCAAGAGAGAAAAGGTGTCAGACTACAATTTCGCTTCCGAAAGTGTAGTCTGACACCTTTCTTTCTTATTTTATTTTCTCAGAGAATGGGAGATCCATTCTTAGAACCCCCTCTTCCTGTAGGCGCTTAAAAACAATCTCTTCGCTAACAGGAATATCAAAGTACAACATCAAAATTGCCGCATTGATGTCCCGAAAATATCGCAAAAACTCCACCGACCTTCTTAACGCATGATCAAAGGCCAACCAGAGTGCCTTCTCATGAGCTATCCAGCGAGTCCACTGCTGAAAGATCGCCGCCTTGCTCTTATTGCTATGCGCTAATTCCCCGTAAATGACCGTATCCAAGATGGTCCCATGGGATAGCACCACTCCGTTGGGACAAAGCGACGAGTCTGCGGCGAAAAATATAGCGTATTGCTCTCGTAAATCGATAAAGGTGTTACGAAAGACCGGATGAACATGATCGTAGATATCGGCCAAACGGGCAACGGCAAATCTGTCGTTGTTCTGGGTAAGCATTCTATAGGTTAGAACTACGGCCTCTATATTTTCCCGATCAAAATGGTGCAACCCAAAGTCGTTTACCTCAGCTTCCAGTTCGAGCTCAACAGGTTCGCTCGTTGCATCGATGACTGACCTAATTGATACGACACGCCCCCTAGCCTCCACCAGACTAAGTGATGCACCAGGGGCTTGGAAAAAGCGAGCATGCTCAAGTCGCGACACCTTCCGGTTGAATCCTAATAATCGCTCTCGCAGCTCGGAAACCATCGTGACATTGGTGCTTTGCATAAGATCTTCCGTTAATCCGCATTTACGAATAAAGGGAAAATGGTGTCAGACTACAAGTTAGAAAGAAATCGTAGCCTGACACCTATTCTGTAACATCTCCCGTCGTGCGCAGGCCTTCCTGATATTGGTACATCCCTTCGTTCAGGCGGACCGGATCGAAGCTCAGATTCAACAGGGCACGATACGGAACACCTTCGCCGCGCGGTTCCATCACGTATCCGCCTTGCGGCAGTTTGGTTTCCAGCACCCGCCAATCAAGCGGCGGCAAATGCATGTCGCGGGAGCACAGAAACTGGTGGTGTTCGGACATGGGTGGGACTCGCTCTGCTGCAGTGATTGGGGCCGGCGAATTGTAAGCTGACGCCCCATGTAGAAATAATGGGAGCCTACAATTTAGACCGAGCGAAATTTTAATCTAGGATCTTGTTCCGGTCATTCAATCTCTTCCCATTCGCCGGTTTCTTTGTTTCGAATCATGCGCTGTTCGCTCGGGTAGTCGCGGCCCACAATTCTGAATGCTTGAAGAATTTGGTCAATATCAACAAAGTACAACTTCTCACCTCTTGTTTTATCTGAGGCAACATATACGCCTGCTAACGCGTCCTTTTCATCTAAAACCATACTAAAAATAAAACTATGAACAAACTGGTTGCACAAAAAAACCAGATCACGCATTTCTTTTTGCTGAATCGTCAAATCGTAATGCTCTTCGATTCGATGCCAGTTAAAATAATCTGGCCGTCCAATCCGAGGCGACCAGACCAAGGAATAATTTCCTCTTCGCGTCGACGGTGAAACCTTGAACGTATCAAGCAATTTTCGAATGGAATAAAACCCAATGAAAATTTCTCTTTCAATACGCGCGGAGTCACGTTCAAAATTCTCCTCATCATTACGCCATCGCTTCAACCACGACGCACTACGCAATAAAGGTCGTTTCCAATATTGAGATTCCCAAATCATTACTCATTCCAAATGAAAGAAATGCGAAATATGGTGTCAGACTACCAGCGAAATTGTAGTCTGACACCTTTTTCTGCAGTTTGCAGTACGTTGCCTCGGAGATACCGTGCTTGCGGCACAGTTCTGCAGGCTTGGCACCTGCATCGGCCTCCTTGAACACGCCGATGAGTTGTTCTTCCGTGAATCGTTTCTTCATTGCCATTCCTTTGGGAACGGACTCTACATCGATTTCGTACTAATCACGGGGAGCAGGTCAGTCGAGTACAAAACCCATCGGCCCCACAGTGTGCTCGGATATGTAATTCCAGCGAAATTCGTTCAGGCTCACCAGAAGGAAACCCCGTTACCCCCGGACTCTATGTCGACGCCATACTAAATCCGCGGGCAGGTCAGCATTGGCTGCTTGAATTTCCTTACAGGCTAGCGTATCGGTTCAGGCCGAAGCGCTATCTGGATCGGTATCACAGGCGAAGAACTGACTACACTACTGTCGTTTCAATATGCGAATACAATTGCCAAGACTAATTCTGCATGGCTCAGTTCCCCAGAGAGCCTTTTCGCTTGCCGGCAAAGCAACCAACTTTTCCACAACCAAACTTAAGCCATAGCAAAGAGCCGCACATTGCGCATCAGTAAAGTCACCATTTCGCTTGGAAATCATTGGCTCTAGTTTGAGAAATGCCTTTATCACGTGATTCCTGTGATTGCCGTCGTCAATCATGGCGCGACACGTTTCCATGAGTTCGGTAAGCTTTTCAAACCTGGTCACGGGTTGACCAACACTGGAAAAAAATAGCTCCAAATCGCACAACAACCCGAGAAAGTTCGTATCAAGTTGAAAAGTTTTGAAGCCAGGGCGCGTGGCACCACGCGCATACGCCTCAGCCATGTGTGACTCAGCCAAGTCCCATCGAGGCTCATCCTGCCAAAAGATACTGTATTGAAGCCAAAATAGAGGCTCCTTCTCAATTAGCGCATCACGACGGCATGATTCGTAGAGTTTTCCAATTGTTTTTCGTTTATCCGGGGTGTGTCCGATAATTGAGTTAATAAACCCAAATCGAATCACTGCCGAAAGAAGTCCCCGCGCCCTCCGGAATCGTTCCGAAGAAAAATCACATTCCTCATCAATTCGGCGTGCAGCCTCTGCGGCAAGATCAAAAATAATTCCAACAAAATCTTTTGGGTCAATATACTTTCGCAATATATGCTCGGATAGAACCGATGAATACGGCGCAAGCTTATCCATGCTGTACTCCATAAGCTCAAGGACGCTCTCTCCTAAGCCGCTCAATATTGCGTAAGGGTCTTCTCCAATGACATTTTCGATAAAGCCGACATCCACAGGAAGGCCAGCGGATTTCAATATCGAACTAATGCATATGAGCCTTCTTGCTGAGGCATTCTGAAGCAGCGGATTAATAACCGATCTTAGTCGCTTCGCAATTTCCGGATCATCGTAAGACATTAACAAGAAGTCGCGAAACTCGATTCCTTCACGAATATCAGCGACCCGTGCAAGAGCAGTAAGCCCGGCCTTTCCAAGCAGGTTTCGAAGAGCAGTCGCGTCCTCGTGATCTAACCTATCAATCCCGACTCTCGCTATCTTTCCACGGAGCCTATTATGAACCTCTTGCATCCTAACTTGTAATGTACTGGATGAAATTTCCACCACATATCTTGCATTTTCAGTTAGCCCATCAAACAAATGAATATTGGCAATTGCGCTATCGTAATTGGGGAAAAATATTACAGGCGCATCGATCCCCTTCAAAAATTCGATATCCTGGGGAAGTGGTGAAATGCTATCTCTTAATATGAAGCAACGGCGCCCTTCCTGCGACAAAACAACCTTAAGCTCATCACTGACGATTGTCTTTCCATTCCCAATTTTGCTGTGAATGACAAGTGTTTTACTCTCTTTCAGTGCATCCCTACATGTATCCAAAAGATTTTTCCTAAATACAACATATTCTGACTCTGGTAGAGTTGACCTCATCGCATCAAATCTAGTTCTCCCGAATGCAAGCAGCTCTTGGATTTCAGCGGAAGTTGGCTTTAATGGCAGCTTATTGTCCTTTGAGAGGTCAACGTAGCGAAAGGAACTCAACTCCCTTTCATGAGCCGGGGTTGCCTCAACTTTGGCTCGATTCAATCTATCTACGAACCCCGTCATCTCAAACGAATGCCGCACACCGTAGTCCGCTAATTTTGAGGCCATTATCGGACTCTTAGGATTTCTTAAAATAAAGTGTCGCCGCCCCTCCATGCCTGGGTACTTAATTAAATAGCTTGCAGGTTCAAAGTCGTTTATGTCATACCCGAGGAAAAATACGTACTGTGAGATTTTTATATCTCGATCGAACCAATCCCACCAGCGAGACTTCTTAACTCTCTGTTCCACGTACGAGCGACGAGTTAAGACAAGTGACTGATCTAGGTTGTTCGGCTGACACTTGGCGATTGATCCGTGCAGATGGACGACAGCACCTTTACGTAGCTGCCGAGGTGGCTCATCTGTCAAGTCAAAAATATCTCCATTCGCGTTTCTATTGTTCTCCGCCCTGAAAACGGAAACCGAATTGTCGTAATTTGTTGTGTATATCCTTAGCCAAGGTAGAGACAGAATACTACGCTGGGAGTCCGTGAGCTGCTTAATTGTGTAGAGCCCCTCAAGCAACCCAAATAGATCAAGCTTCTGTGATATGGCATACCCCGCCGAATCGGTGAAATCAGAAGGCTCGTCCACTGGAATATTAGCCAGTATTTTTATCGCTTTATTTAGCCCATTTCCAACAGGAGGGTAGCCATTGTTCTTGTTTTTCGAGTCAGCAGAAAAGCCTGCCCCAAGAAAAATAACGCAGCGAGAAGGGTCAAATACCTTAGGGAAATCATCAAAACTCAAGACCGCCTCCATATTATTTAATCTCTGAAACCATGACGACATACCGTTATCTCAAGAACGGTCCTAGTCGGTGTAGGGACACGAGCCTTGCCCCGCATCTCTGGACAAGTGCCTTAACCTAAAATAGCGCCGCCAGACTACCTTTTCTATAGCAAATTTATAGTGCGACATCTTTTCTGCCCTCCGGAGAAAAGGTATCAGACTACAATTCCGCTTCCGAAATTGTAGTCTGATACTTAGGTTTCCCCACGAATTCATCGGCATCCTCCCATGGATTCGGCAAAGTCGTGTGGTGCTTGCAAGAGCCCAAGCACCGACGTTGCGGTCAAAGTCAGAACCCTCTCGGCATAGATCATGACGCCCAGCGTAAGCAACGAGATGGTCTAAATATGGTGTCAGACTACAATTCTCTCGGTAGATTGCAGCCAAACACCATTTCTCCCACGCGCAAAGGGGGTAACCCATGCCAAAATTCGTGACCATCGGGTATGGCGATCAACAAGACTACGACAGTACGCCCGCAGCCATCCGAAACGCAGCGCATGCGCACGACGCACAATTGCAGAAAGGCGGGGTATTGATGGGCGTCGCAGGCAAGCCCGTACAAGTGCGCAACCACGAGGCGGTCCGGGTCGAAACAACACCCGGCCCCTTCATGAAATCCCCCTCGCCCGTAGCAGGCTTCGCCATCATCGAAGCCGCCGACATGGCCGAAGCTATAGCGATGGTGTCGAAAACGCCCTGCGCCGTCGCGCACGGGGTCGTTGAGGTATGGCCGCTGGAACAGCCGTAGCGGCACCTCTCATTTGCACCGTAGGTGTATGTCTTGCAAGAACAAGGGAATGGCAACCCGGCACCTATTCCCTACCCGGCATTCACAAATGCCGATGGCTGCAAACCATAGCCAACCCGGTCAGCTCCTCAATCAGCTTGGCCAGCCCCCTGGCGCTACCCTCATCCAGCCATTCTGTCCGGACCATGCGAAACCCCATCGCCAGGCTGTACTGCCAATCCAACTCCAGTATCCGGTAATCACGGCCATCTTCTGCGCAATGCCATTGCGCAGCGGGATCCTCGTAAGCCGCCCCAATGAAATCAACATGCGAGTCAAACGGCGGCATTGATTCCAGCAGTACGTCTGAACCCGGCAAGCTCGGCTCGGAGAGGTTTTCCCCCACAGCCACACGCGGCTCCGGACCGTCGTACGCCAGCAGCATCAGCGGAAAATTCCTGGGATCCGCATCATAGGAGGCTTGGGTGTCAGGAGTGAGATAGGGTCTTGCCGCAGGCCCCAGGCAGTATTGCGGGCTGTTCCAATCGCTGCCCTCATTATCCGCATACAGCTCCCCAGGCGTGATGCCGTGGCTGGCCAACAACTCCAGAGCTTCGGCCATGGTGTCGTTATGGCGAATGGGAATATCCGCAGGCAGATACCCGGCCCGCACGTACATCGCGATCACGTCGCCTGTCGTGCGCAACGGTTCCTGATACTGGCACGAGCCTTCGTTCAGGGTGGCCAAGCCGAAGCTCAGGTTCAACAAGGCGCGGTACGGGATATTGTCGCCGCGCGGTTCGAGCACGTATCCGCCTTCCAGCAGCTTAATGGAGAAATGGTGTCAGACTACAATTCTCTCGGCGGATTGCAGCCAGACACCATTTCTCCCACGCGCAAAGGGGACAAACCATGCCCAAATTCGTGACCATCGGATATGGCGATCAAGAGGGCTACGATCGTACGCCCGCGACCATCCGAAACGCAGCGCATGCGCACGACGCAAAATTGCAGAACGACGGTGTACTGATGGGCATCGCAGGCAAGCCAGTGCAAGTGCGCAACCACGAGGCCGCTCGGGTCGAAACAACAAACGGCCCATTCATGAACTCACCCTTACCAGTGGCAGGCTTCGCCATCATCGAAGCCGCCGACATGGCCGAAGCTATAGCGATGGTGTCGCAAACGCCCTGCGCAGTCGCGCACGGAGTCGTTGAGGTTTGGCCGCTGGAACAGCCGTAGCGACACCCCATTCGGACCGCAGGTTTATGCCTTGCGAGAACAAGGGAATAACAGCCCAGCGCCTATCCCCCACCCCGCATTCACAAATGCCGATGGCTGCAAACCATAGCCTGCCCGGTCAGCCCCTCGATCAGCCTGGCCAGCCCCCCGGCGCTACCCTCATCCAGCCATTCCGTCCGAACCATCCGAAACCCCATCGCCAAGCTGTACTGCCAATCCAGCTCCAGTATCCGGTAATCGCGCCCATCCTCCGCGCAATGCCACTGCGCCGCCGGATCCTCGTAAGCCGCCCCAATAAAATCAACATGCGAGTCAAACGGCGGCATGGATTCCAGCAGTTCATCTGACCCCGGCAAGCTAGGCTCGGACAGATTCTCCCCCACCGCCACATGCGGCTCAGGGCCGTCGTAGGCCAGGAGCATCAACGGAAAATTCTTGGGATCTGCATCATAGGAAGCCCGCGTGTCGTCAGTCAGATAGGCACGAGCCGCCGGCCCCAGGCAGTACTGCGGGCTGTTCCAGTCGCTGCTCTCGTTATCCGCATACCGGTCCCCCGGCGTAATACCGTGCTCGGCCAGCAACGCCATGGCTTCTTCCATCGTGTCGTTGTGGCGTATCGGCATATCCGCCGGCAGATACCCCGCCCCCACGTACATGGCGATCACATCTCCCGTGGTGCGCAGGTCTTCTTGATATTGGTACGAACCTTCGTTCAGGCTGGCTAAGTCGAAGCTCAGATTCAACAGAGCGCGATACGGAACACCGCCGCCGCGCGGTTCCATCACATATCCGCCTTCCAGCAGTTTGGTTTCCAGCGCCCGCCAATCAGGCGGCGGCAAATGCATGTCGCGGGGGCACAGAAACTGGTGGTGTTCGGACATGGGCGGGACTCTCTCCGCTGAGGTTGCTAGGGCCGGCGAATTGTAAGCTGGCGCCCCGCGCATTTCCCTAGGCAGAGGAATCAGGCAACGCAAACACTTAATCCACCTTCGCCCCCGACCGCTGCACCAGCGGCACCCATTTAGCGATATCCGCCTGGATAAATGCCGCCAAACCGCTGGGCGGCCCGTCGTGGAAGATCTCATACCCCAAGCCCTGCAGCCGCTGGCGCTGCTCGGCGCTATCCATGACTTTGCGCGCCGCGGCGTTGAGTTTTGCCACAACGTCTGGCGGCGTGCCGGCGGGGGCCATCAGGCCGAGGTCGACGGTGATCACATAGCCCTGCACGCCCTCTTCCATCATGGTCGGCACGTCTGGCAGCAAGGGGGATCGGGCCTCGCCGGTGACCGCCAGGGCGCGCAGCTTGCCTTCCTTGACCAGGCCGGACACGCTGGGCGTGTTGTAGAACGCGAAGGCGACCTCATGCGCCATGACGGCGGCCACGCCTTGCGGGGCGCCACGGTAGGGAATGTGCGCGGCCTGGGTGCCGGTGATCGACAGCAGCAGTTCGGCCGAGAGGTGGTGCGTGGTGCCGTTGCCGCCGGACGAGTACATCAGTTTGCCCGGTTGGGCTTTCAAGGCCGAAACCAGTTCGGGCACGGAGCGGTACGGGCTGTCGGTCGGCACGACCAGCACATTGGAGCCGCCGGCCAGATAGGCGACCGGCACGAAGTCCTTGTTCGGATCGTAGGACAGCTTCGAGAACAGCCCCAGGTTGATGGCCCAGGTATTGTTGGAGCCCAGCACCAGCGTATAGCCGTCGGGCGAGGCCTTGGCCACGTAGCTCATGGCGATCTGGCCGCCGCCGCCGGGCTTGTTTTCGACGACGACCGTCTGCCCCAGTTGCTGGCTAAGACCGGGCTGGATCGAGCGCGCCAGGATATCTGCCGTGCTGCCCGCCGCCAGCGGCACGACCAGCGTGATGGGACGATCCGGAAACGGCGCCGCCTCGGCTGGCGTCACGACAAGCGACGCACAGGTCAGTACAGCCCCCAGTAGAACCCCTTGTAGTGTTTTCATGATGCCTCCGCGCTGGCGCGATCAATGGAAACCATGCGGGCTTGCATGATGCCAAGCAGCGTATCGGAGCAGGCAACCCCGAAAAATAGGCGGGGTGCTATAGCGTCATGCCATCACGGCATGGCGGCGTCGCGGCGCAGGCGTTGGGAGACGGAACGGACCACGGCGACGAACGCCTGGGCGGCCGGAGACAGTGGATAGTTGGCCAGGCGCGCGATGGAGATCGGCCATTCCAGCGCCGGATTGCGCAAGGCGATGCCTTTGATGCCGGCGGGCATCTGCCCGCGCGCGATCTGCGGCAGCATGGCCACGCCCATGCCGGCCTGTATCAGACCGATGGCCGTGGACAGGAGGACGACGCGCTGTTCGACACGCGGATAGATGTTCGCGGCGATCAAGCGGCGGCTGATGTTGAGCCAGGCGGGCGCTTCGGGATTCAGCTGGATGCAGGGCAATTCGGCCAGCACCTTGGCGTCGACCTCGTCCAGCCTGGCCAGGGGGTGATCCATGCGCGCGAAGAGCGCGACGCCGCTGTCCGAAAGCTGTTCCACCATGATGCGGGAGTCGTCGTCCTGCATGACCGCACCCAGGCCGACATCGGCCTCGTGCGAGAGCAGGCGCGTGCGGATCTGCTGCACCATGCAATCGACCACGATCAGGTCCAGTTGGGGGTGGCGCTGGCGGAACTCCATCAGGATGTGCGGCAACAAGGTGGCCGCGCTGACGTGGCCCACGGCGACCATGACTTTGCCGCGCTTCAGGTCGGAGTGTTCGCGGCATTCCTGGATGGAACTGTCGATGGCCAGGATGGCGCGCCGCGCCGCGTCGACCATAGCCTGGCCGTCGCGCGTCAAGGAGACCTCGCGGCCACGCACCACCAGCGGCTGGCCGACTTCGGCCTCCAAGCGGCGGATCAAGTGGCTGACCGAAGGTTGCGACAGGCCCAGGCGTTCGCCGGCGGCCGTGAAGCTGGCCGTTTCACCGATAGCGACCAGCGCGCGCAACTGGCGCAGGGAGACGGATTCGATCGGCTCGGTCATGTAGCGACGTCATGATGGAATAGTTTGCATACTATAGCTATATGGATGTGCGGTCCCTAAGATGGGATTTCCCTAACCCGCCAGGAACCGCAATGCCCCACTCTTCCTACGCCGCCGACCGCATGGGATCGGCCATCGTCGAACCCACCGGCCGCTTCGAAGCGGGCAGCTTCGCGTCGTTCACGCTGACGTACACGGCGGGCTATTTCGGGATCGACGACACCGGATCGCTCAAGATCGTGCACCGCTTCGCCAGCGACATGGGCAAGCCGCAGTTCGATCAGCCGGACGGCTGGAACTACACCACGGTCGAGGCTTCCAACGGCGCCGTGTTGCAGGTCGAGTACGACGGCAAGCGCAACATCCGGCCCTGGGACAAGACGCTATTCATCCGGGTGGTGCGCGGCTACCTGGAGGAAGGCGATCGCATCGTGGTGCGCTTCGGCGATACGCGGCAGGGCTCGCCCGGCATGCGGGTGCAGACGTTCAGCGAGCCTACGTTCGAATTCAAGGTGCTGGTGGACGCCTTCGCCACCTACAACTACACCGAACTCCAGCACTCGCCCACCATCGCCGTGGTGGCCGGGCCGCCGGTCGCCTACAAGGCCATCCTGCCCAGCCAGGCGGTGGCGGGCGAGCCCTTCAGCCTGGGTTTCAAGGGTGAAGACAAATGGGGCAACCCCAGCGATCAGGTAGCAGGCGAGTTCACCCTGCGCAGCAGCCTGCCGCTGCGCGGCCTGCCCGCCACGTTCACTATGCGCGAGGGCGAGTTTGCGGCGCGGCTTGAGGGATTGGTGGCCGAAGCGTCTGGCGAGCTGCGCATCGAGGTGCTGCGCGACGGCCTGCCCGTGGCGCAAAGCACGCCCTGCCGCATCGTCGCGGCTGGCGGCGGCACACGCGGGCACTACTGGGCCGACCTGCACGGGCAGTCCGAGGAAACCATAGGCACCAATTCCGCCGAGGATCTGATCCTGTTCGCGCGCGACCGCGCCTTTCTGGACGTCATGAGCCACCAGGGCAACGACTTCCAGATCACCACGCCGTTCTGGGAACAGTTGAACCAGCTGACCGCGCAATACAACCAGGATGGATCGTTCATCATCTTTCCCGGCTATGAATGGTCGGGCAACACCGGCCTGGGCGGCGACCGCAACGTGCTGTACCTGAAGGAAGGCCGCCCCATCCATCGTTCCTCGCACGCCCTGATCGACGACCTGTCGGACCTGGCGCTGGACGCCAACGATGCCGATGCGCTGTTCGACGCGTTGAAGGACGAGGACGTGGTGGTGTTCGCGCACATAGGCGGGCGCTACGCCGACATTACGCGGTCGCATGACGCGCGGCTGGAGCGCTCCATCGAGATCCACTCCGACTGGGGCACCTTCGAATGGCTGCTGGAGGATGCTTTCCGGCTGGGCTACCGCGTGGGCATCCTGGCCAATAGCGACGGGCACAAGGGCCGACATGGCGCCAGCCATCCTGGCGCATCGTTGTTCGGCGCGTATGGCGGCCTGAGCTGTCTGATTGCCGACCAGCTGACCCGCCAGTCGATCGCCGAATGCCTGCGCCAGCGCCGCCATTACGCCACCACCGGATGCCGCGCCTACCTGGACGTACAAGCGCATTTCGATAGTCCGGCGCAGCGCTATTCCGAGGATCCCAAGCTGGGCGCCCCGGTCACGCGCGAGCCGGTCACGCAGGCCGACATGGGCGCCATCCTGTCGTACGACGGCGACTCGCTGGAGCTGTCCTTCGAGGTCCTGACCCATGGCGCCATCGAGCGCGTGGAAGTCCGCAACCGCATGGACGTAGTGCAGACGCTGTACCCCTACGATGAGGCCGCGCTGGGCAGCCGGATCCGCATCGTCTGGGAAGGATCCGAGTACCGCGGCCGTGGCCGCCAGACGGTCTGGGACGGTAGCGCGACCCTGGAAGGCAACACCTTCGTCGATCCGCTGCCCATCAATTTCTGGAACCTGGACAAGACCCTGGCGCAACCCCGCCCCGACATGCTGAGCTGGCGCTCGCTGACCACCGGCGGCTATAGCGGCATCGACGTGCGGCTGGGCGATCCGCGCGCTGGTGTGTTGAAAATCGACACGCCGGTCGTGCGTACCGAGATCGCCGTCGACCAGATCGGACTGGAACCGGTAGTCTTCGAAAACGGCGGCATCCGTCGCCGGCTACAGGTCTATCGCCTGCCTGACGAGAACCCGGTGCAACGGATGCAGGCCCGGGTGCGCGTGCCGCTGCACACAGGCTCCGACAATGCGGTGTACCTGCGCATCACGACCGAGGACGGCTTCTTCATCTATTCCAGCCCGATCTATGTGGAGCGGACCGGGTCCGGGCCGAAATAAGGCGGCCGGCCGCTAGGCGCCAGCGGCATCGATCAATTCCGCCGACGACTCCCGCAAGCACTCGGCAAACAGCTCCGTGGTGGAAGTCGTCGTATCTTCGCGCCAATACAGAATCGCCTCGCCCAATGGCCCCAGCGGCGGTAGCGGCAGCATCCGCATCGTTCCGCGCTGCACGTAGCGGCGCGCGAGCGACAGCGGCAGGATCGAGACGTATCCCCCGTCGCGCAGCAAGGACAAGTTCAGCGCCAAGGAACTGGACTCGATGGTCGGCCGCAACAGGGTCACGCCATGTTCGGCCAGGATCTCGACCATGGTCGCGAAAGCGGGCGAACCCTGCATGGGCGTGATCCAGCGCACGTCCTGCAGGTCGTCCCAGGTCACGGGGGTATCGGGGCCGCCCAATGGGTGGCGCGTACCCACCACGAACACGAACGGCTCGTGATGCAGTGACTCGTGGCGCATCACCGGAAGATAGCCGGTCACGCGGTTGCGGCCCAAGGCCAGGTCGAGATTGCCTTCGTCCATCATCTTGAGCAGGCGGTCGAGCGTGGCTTCGACGAACGAGAACGAGGCATTCGGCGCGCGCCGCGTGAACAGCTCGACGGCATGCGCGATCAGGGGTTGGGGAATCGTCACCACGGCGCCGAATCTCACGTGGCCCGCCGTGCCGGAGGCCAGCGCCTTGACGTCGCGCCGCGCCAGTTCGATCTGGCGCAGGATCTCACGCCCGCGTTCGACCAGCACGCGCCCTATGCGCGTCAATTCAATGGCGTTGCCCACGCGGCGCACGACCGGCGTGGCCAGCGCCTCCTCGATCTCCGCGATCTGCTTGGAGATGGCAGGCTGCGTGACGTGGAACGCGGCGGCCACCCGAGTCACCTGGCGCAGCTCGCCCAGCGCCACCAGGATGCGCAGATGCCCTAGCTTCAGGCCGCTGCGGAAAAAGCGTTCTATCGAATTGTCGGACGGCGTGCTGGCGGACATGTCGTGAATGGAAAGACGGGGATATCGGTCGCCATCAGGTAACGGCGCAAGCCGCCAATCATAACCAAATGGTAATGCCGAATGCGCAAAGTGTGATTTGCCGCCGAATGCGAGCTGCCCGTACCCTTCGAACGGACAGCACTGTAGCGCAGGCCTTTCGTGAAGCATCGACGATCAACCGGGAACAATGATTGATCCTACGTCAATGCCGCATCGCATAACCGAACTCGCAGGCTGCCGAATAACTCGATGTGCCCCATGGCACACACCCACGGAGACAACACTCATGAGCACGTCCCTATCCGGCGGCGCGCCGGCCTATGCCGGCGCCCAGGCCGCGCAGAACCCTGCGCAGCTAGACGCGCTGTACCGCAAGCTGGCCTGGCGCATCATGCCGTTCCTGTTCCTGTCGTTCATCGTCGCCTACATCGACCGTGTGAATGTGAGCTTCGCCAAGCTGCAAATGCTGGCCGACCTGTCGATGTCGGAAACGGTCTACGGCTTGGGGGCCGGCATTTTCTTTCTGGGCTACTTCCTCTTCGAGGTGCCCAGCAATCTGATCCTGCATCGCGTGGGCGCGCGCATCTGGATCGCGCGCATCATGGTCACGTGGTCCATCATTTCCTGTCTGACGATGTACGCGCAGGGACCGCTGTCGTTCTATCTGCTGCGTTTCCTGCTGGGGGTGGCGGAAGCCGGCTTTTTCCCGGGCATCGTGCTGTACCTGTCGACCTGGTTCCCGTCCAGCCGCCGCTCGCAGATCATCGCGCTGTTCATGGTGGCCATTCCGGTGTCGGGCGCCATCGGCGGTCCGCTGTCCGGCTGGATCATGGAGCGGTTTGGCGGCATGCATGGCCTGGCCGGCTGGCAGTGGCTGTTCCTGGTCGAAGGCCTGGGGTCGCTGCTGGTCGGTATTGCCGCCTTCTTCATGCTGCAGGACCGGATCGAGACGGTGAAGTGGCTGAACGCGGACGAGAAGCGCCTGCTGGCGCAGGATCTGGCGGCCGACGACAGCACCCGCGCCCGCCATAGCGTGCGGCAGGTGTTCGGCGACCGTAAAGTGTGGCTGCTCGGCCTGCTCTATTTCTGCATCGCCATGGGCAACTACGGCCTGGTGTTCTGGCTGCCGACGATGATACGGGCCGCGGGCGTGGCCAATCTGGGCAATATCGGCCTGCTGTCGGCAGTGCCGTCGCTGGTCAGCGCGGTGGCGATGATACTCATCGCGCGCCATGCGGACCGCACGAACGAACGCCGCATCCACGTTGCCGTGTGCTGTGTGCTGGGCGCCGTCGGCATGCTGGTATCGGTGCTGCTTGCCGAACACCTGTGGTGGTCGATGGCCGCCCTCATCGTCGCCGCCATCGGCATCAATTCGATCGCGCCCGTCTTCTGGGGCATTCCCACGGCGATGATGAGCGGCGCGGGCGCCGCGGCGGCCATCGCGCTGATCAACTCGGTCGGCAACCTGGCCGGCTTCGTCAGCCCCTATGTCATCGGCTTTCTCAAGGACGCCACGGGGCAGCTGCTGCCCGGCATGATCCTGCTAGCCTGCGCGCTGGTCGGCGGGGCCTTCATCGCCATGTCGCTGCGCACGAAGCGGGGGCAGGCATGAGCGTGCCCGTCTGTCTGGTAACCGGCGCGGCCAGCGGCATCGGGGCCGCCACGGCCCTGCGTTTCGCGCGTGAAGGCTGGGCCGTGGCCATCAACAATTTCGACGACGGCACGCGGGCGGCGGCCGAGGCGGTGGCCGCGCAGTGCAGCGAGGCCGGCGCGCAGGCCATCGTCGTGGATGCCGACGTGGGCGACGACGCTGCCTGCCGCGGCATGGTCGATGCCGTCGCGGCGCGGTGGGGACGGCTGGACGCGGTCGTGAACAGCGCGGGCACGACCCGCGTGATTCCGCATGGCGACCTGGAAGCGGTCGACGCCAGCGAATTCGAACGCGTCTATCGCGTGAACCTCATCGGCATGTTCCAGATGACGCGCGCCGCGGCTCCCCTGTTGCGCGAGCGTCCGGCAGGCGCGGCGTCGGGCTGCGTGATCAATATTTCTTCGCTGGCGTCCTTGAATGGCACGGGATCGTCCATCGCCTATGCGGCCTCGAAGGGCGCGGTCAATTCGCTGACGCTGTCGCTCGCGCGCAATCTCGCCCCGCAGGTCCGTGTGAATGCCATTGCCCCGGGCATGGTCGACGACGGCCTGCTGCGGCGCGTGCTGGGCGACGAGGCCTACGCCCGCGTGATCGACGGCATGCGCGAGAACGCGCCGCTCAAGCGGGTGTCGCAGCCTTCGGAAGTCGCGGACCTGGCCTGGTTCATCGCCGCCCGCGCGCCGGCGATGACCGGCCAGGTGCTGGCCATCGAAAACGGCTTGATGCTCAACACTTGAGTCTCCGCCAATACTAGGAACATCATCCATGAAAGATCTGCACAAACACCGCTCCCGCACGGTCACCGAGGGTGTGACGCGCGCCCCGCACCGCGCCTTCCTGCGCGCCACGGGCCTGGACGACGAGGCCATCGACAAGCCGTTCGTCGCCATCGTCGACACATTCGGCGAGAACACGCCCTGTTCCATGTCGCTGAACCAGATCTCGGACAACGTCCGTCTCGGGATCGCGGCGGGCGGCGGCGTGCCGATACGCGGCTCGGCGATCTCGGTCTCCGACGGCACGTCGATGAATCACTCGGGTATGCGGTTCTCGCTGGTTTCGCGCGAGACCATCGCCGACAGCGTCGAGTTGTTCGTGCGCGCCCACTGTTACGACGCGCTGGTCGGCGTGGCCGGTTGCGACAAGACCCTGCCCGGCATCCTGATGGGCATGGTGCGCGTGAACGTCCCCGGCGTGTTCCTGTTCGGCGGAGCGATGTTGCCGGGCGTAGCCCCGGACGGCTCGCAGGCCACGATCCTGACGGCCATCGAGGCCGTGGGCGCGGCGCAGCGCGGCGATATGTCGGCCGAGACGCTGCGCGGCATAGAAAAGCGCTGCACGCCGACCGCCGGTTCCTGTCCGGGACAGTTCACGGCCAACACCATGGCGATGGTCGCTGAGGTGCTGGGGCTGGCTCCGCTGGGCTCGGCGATGGTGCCGGCCGTCTACAGCGAACGCATCGCGATTGCCCGCCGCGCCGGTGAGAACGTCATGCGCGCACTGCGCAATGGCGGGCCGCTGCCGCGCGACCTGGTGACGCGCAAGAGCCTGGAGAACGCCTGCGCGGCCGTCGCCGCCACCGGCGGGTCGACCAATGCCATGCTGCACATCCCGGCCATCGCCCACGAAGCAGGCATCACCTTCACGCTCGACGACGTGTCGGAAGTGCTGGCGCGCACGCCGCTCATCGGCGACATGCAGCCGGGCGGACGCTATCTGGCCGTGGACCTGCATCATGTCGGCGGCGTGCCGGCGGTGCTCAACGCCCTGCTCGCGGGCGGCCATATACACGGCGACACGCTCACGCAAAGCGGCGAAACGCTGGAAACGGCGCTGCGCGCCTTCCCCGGTCCCGATGGCCGCGTGGTCAAGCCGCATGACGAACCGCTCTCGCCCAACGCCGGGCTGGTGGTCCTGCGCGGCAATCTGGCCCCGGACGGCGCCGCGCTGAAGACCGCCGGCCTCAAGCAGCTGGTGTTCTCGGGCACGGCGCGGGTATTCGAGACGGAAGAAGACTGCATGGCCGTGGTTGCCGCCGGTACCTATCGGGAAGGCGACGTCCTCGTCATACGCAACGAAGGGCCCAAGGGCGGCCCGGGCATGCGTGAAATGCTGAGCGTGACCGCCGCGATCTACGGGCAAGGCATGGGTGAAAAGGTCGCGCTGCTGACCGATGGCCGCTTCTCGGGCGCCACGCGCGGCATGTGCATCGGCTATGTCGGCCCCGAAGCGGCGGCGGGCGGCCCGATACGCCTGCTGCGCGACGGCGACCGCATACACATCGATGCAATCAAAGGGACCCTGGACGTCGAACTCTCCGACGAGGAACTCGCGCAACGGGCGAAGGCCAGCCAACCGTTCGCGCGCGGCAGGCTGGGCGGCGTGCTTGAGAAGTATGAAGCGCTGGTGCGTCCGGCAAAGCTGGGCGCAGTGACCCATTCCGGGGCCGTGACGTGGCCCTATGAAGCTTCCCTCGGGGAAACGCCGGCCCAGCGAGGCCAAGAATGACGAAGACGCCACGCATCGGCTTTTGCGGCATCGGCCGCATGGGCGAACCCATGACTCAGCGGCTATTGGCCGCTGGTCACGAGGTCGCCGTCTGGAACCGCTCCAGCGCGAAGCTCGACTCCCTTGCCGCTGCCGGGGCCGTGGCAAAGGCCACGCCGCAGGCGCTGGGCGAGAGCGTGGACATCGCCCTGCTTTGCCTGGGCGACGGCAAAGCCGTGGAGGACGTGGTGTTCGGCGCGCACGGGCTGGCGCAAGCCGCCACGCCGCCCGCTTGTCTCATCGACCATTCGACCTTGTCGCCCGCGCTCACGCGTGCCTTGGCTAGGCGCTGGGCGACGGCGACCGGCGGCGTGTGGATCGATGCGCCTGTCTCGGGCGGCACGGAAGGCGCGGCGAACGGCAAGCTGGCCATCATGGCGGGTGGACCGGCGGACACGATCGAAGCCGTTACGCCCGTGATGCGCGCCTACGCCGCGCGCGTCACGCGCATGGGCGAGGTCGGCGCGGGCCAGACCACCAAGCTCGCCAATCAGGCCATCGTCGCGACCACCCTCGCCGGCCTGGCCGAAGCCTTTGTGCTGGCCAAGCGCAGCGGCATCGATACGGCGGTCCTGCCGTCGGCCCTGCAAGGCGGTTGGGCCGACTCCGTGCTGCTGCAAACGTTGTGGCCGCGCATGGTGACCTCGCCCGAGCAAGCCACCGGCACGGTGCGCGTACTGCTCAAGGATCTGGACGCGATCGCCGAACTGGCCGAAGCGAGCGCCACGGTCCAACGCGTGCTGCCGGAAGTGCGGCGCCTGCTGCAGGATGCCGCGCAGCGCGGCATGGGAGATTGGGATCTATCTCAAGTTTTCCGGATCGGTGAAGCGGAGAGCCAGGCCGGCGCGTAACGGACTGCGCGATGGGGAGCGCCTGGCGCCCCCCCCCTCCTCCGTCAACCCAACGGCAACTCCAGCACCTGCTTCGTCGTCATGATGTCGCCGAAGGTGTCATCGATGCTCGCCAGCGCGGCGCGATGCAGCATCGCATGCGGCAAGGCCGACTGTTCCCCCGCACCC
Organism: Achromobacter aegrifaciens; assembly: GCF_902859735.1. Classification (GTDB taxonomy): domain Bacteria; phylum Pseudomonadota; class Gammaproteobacteria; order Burkholderiales; family Burkholderiaceae_B; genus Achromobacter; species Achromobacter aegrifaciens. Next base: position 208,710 of record NZ_CADIJY010000004.1, read on the forward strand.
GTATCCAGGTCGCGCGTGGCGCAGGCATCGGCCGCCACGATCACCTGATAACCCAGCGGCACCGCGTCGCGGGCCGCGCCTGCGACGCAGGCGTGGGTCATCAGGCCAGTGATCAACAGCGTACGCACGCCAGCCGCCTTCAGGCGCTGGTCGATGTCGGTGCTGGGAAACACGCTGACAGTGGACTTGCGCAGCACCGTATGGCCCGCCGCGGGACTCAGGTCGGGGTGGAATTCGATGCCCGTGCTGCCGTCGGCGAAGACCGGGCTGCCGGCGGGCGTGGCGTGCTGGATGTGGAAGACCGGGATGCCATGCTGATCGGCGTGGGCAACGAGCTGCGCGGCGTTGCGCAGGGCCGCCGGGCCTTCAGGAATGGGCAGCCTGCCGCTGAAGTATTCATTCTGGAAGTCGATCACCAGCAAGGCGGTGCTGGCCGGGTCGATGGACTGCGGGGCGGTGGCGCCGGCGATGGCGCGAATGGTCGGGTGGTTCATCGTAGGTCCTTGATCTGTAGGCGTTTAGTGTGCCGTTCACGCACGAGGGCGAACGGCATCAAGGATGCGCCATCGGGCATTAACCCGAAAGTGGCCCGAATACCAATTAGTGATAGGATCGGGCCAAATCCGCATTCCTGCCTCTTGTGCCATGCATACCATCGCCGTCGTCGCCTTCGCGGGCATCAGTTCCTTCCACCTGTCCGTGCCTTGCATGGTGTTCGGCGACGATCTGGCCCGGCTGGGCGTGCCGCGCTATCGCCTGCTGGTTTGCGGCGAAGCTGTCGGACCCGTCGCGACCATGTCGGGTTTCGATATCCATGTGCCGCACGACTATTCAGCCCTGGCCGAGGCCGACACGGTGATCGTGCCCGCCTGGCGCGATCCGGACGAGCGCCCGCCTGAAACCATGCTGCAGGCCCTGCGCGAGGCGCATGCGCGCGGCGCGCGGGTCATCGGCTTGTGCCTGGGCGCCTTTGTGCTGGCGGAGGCCGGCCTGCTGGACGGCCGCCCGGCTTCGACGCACTGGGTCTGGAGCGACGACTTCGCCCGCAAGTACCCGCAGATCCGTCTCGACCGCAAGGCCCTGTACGTGGACGACGGCGACATCCTGACCTCGGCCGGCACCGCGGCCGCCATCGATTGCTGCCTGCACCTGCTGCGCTGCGACCATGGCGCAGAACTCGCTAACCGGGTGGCCCGCCGCATGGTGATGGCGCCGCACCGCGATGGCGGGCAGGCGCAGTACATCGAACGGCCGCTGACGCGGGAGGACGGCGGCGACCCGATAAGCGTCGCGATGGAATGGGCCATCGAGCATTTGCAGGAGCCGCTGGGGCTGGACCGCCTGGCCGACCACGCCGGACTGAGCCGCCGCAATTTCACCCGGCGCTTCAAGCTGAAGACGGGCACGACGGTGACGCAATGGGTGCTGAACCACAGGCTGGCCGCGGCGCAACGCCTGCTGGAGACGGGCGGGCTGTCGGTGGACCGGGTGGCCGAGGCTACGGGATTCGGGTCGACGGTGTCGCTGCGGCAGCATTTCACGGCGGCGTTTTCGGTGTCGCCTGCCGCTTATCGGAAGCAGTTCCGGCAGCGGTGATGGCGTTTTGTATCGACGAACCAAGGCTCGGATGCTGGCCAGGTTTGATCGATGCGCGCGGGGCAACAAATAATTCAAACAGAGTTCGTCTTTTCAAGCTGGCGCTCGCCAACTAAGCATAGTCAAAAACAAGATTTAGCCTCCCTTCTCCCCACGCTATATTTTTTTCATCAGCCGCGCCTCGCACAGAGAGCCGGATCAAACCGCCCATGGCCATCAATCGTCGCGGCGCTTATTAATCATCCAGCGGCATCACACTGGAAAGCGATGAAGAGAAGAATGTCCAATGAGACACAGGGAGTCTTTTTCTTGCGGGCGATGCGTGCGCTGCGCGGCGGCGCACACGCCCTTGCAGGACGCCTCAGCCTGCCGCTCATCATTATCGCGGCTTGGCAATCGGCTTCCGTCACAGGCCTGATTTCGCCCACCCTCTTGCCCTCCCCGCTCCATGTCGCCGAGACGGTGGCGTACCTGATCGACAGCGGAGAACTCTGGCGCCACGTCAGCGCCAGCGGCCTGCGAGTGATACAGGGCTTCGTCGCGGCTGCCGCGCTGGCGCTGACATTGGGAATCTCCATGGGAATCTTCAACCGCCTGGAGCGATTCGTGGATTTCCTGATTCAAATACTCAAGCCGGTTCCCCCTATCGCCTGGATTCCGCTGTCGGTCCTCTGGTTTGGCATTGACGAAGGCGCCAAGATTTTCATCATCGTGCTCGGCAGCTTTTTCCCGATTCTGACGACTACCGTGGACGCCATCCGCCAGACGGACCGGCGCTACGTGGAGCTGGCCCGGACGCTGGAGCTGCCCCGCCATCTGTTCATCCGCAAGATCATGCTCCCGGGCGCTGCGCCGCAGATCATGAGCGGTCTGCGCGTAGGCCTGGCCATGGCCTGGATGTGCGTTGTAGCCGCCGAGCTGATAGCAGCGCCGAGCGGCGTAGGCTTTCTGATCATGGACGGCCGGGCGATGTCCCAGGCAGATTTGGTGCTGGCAGGCATGCTGACCCTGGGTGTGCTTGGGAAGATCACTGACGACGTTCTACGGGCTGTGGAACAACCGCTGGTCCTCTGGCGTCCTCAGTTCAAGGGGATGACACGCACATGAATGCCCTATCGCAAGCGCAGCAGCGGGCAGGCAACGCCATGCAGGCCCTGAATGTGAGCAAGCAATACCTGGGACCCCATGGCCAGCATGTGGCTGCGCTGGTGAACATAGATCTCGTTTTTCCCGAAGGCAGCATTACCTGTGTAGTGGGGACCAGCGGTTGCGGCAAGAGCACCTTGCTCAGAATCCTGGCGGGGCTGGATGGCGATCATGGCGGCAGCGTCACGCTAGGCGCACAGACTTTCTCCGGGCCATCGCTCCAACGCGGCGTGGTGTTCCAGGACCATCGCCTGCTGCCCTGGATGACGATTGCGGAAAATGTGGCACTGGGCCTGCACCGCGAGACCGCCCAGAGACGCCGGGAGATCGTGGACCAGAAGCTGGAGTTGGTTGGGCTATTGGCGTTTCGCGACACCTATCCTGCACAGCTTTCGGGCGGCATGGCCCAACGTGTAGCCATTGCACGTGCGCTGGCGCATGAGCCGCGCGTGCTGCTGCTGGACGAGCCGTTCGGCGCGCTGGACACCATCACCCGGCTGCAGATGCAGGATGAGTTGCTCCGAATCCGCGAGAAGGAACGGGTGACGACCGTGCTCATCACCCATGACATCGAGGAAGCGGTCTATCTGGGCGATCGGATTGCCGTCCTGTCGAGCAGGCCGGGCACGGTACGGGCCGTGGTCGATGTCGAGTTGCCTCACCCGCGCAAGAGGACAAGCGCCAGCTTCGCGGCCTTGCGCCAGTCGCTTTACGAGCAATTTCTACAACATGCCTCCGGAGCGCCGCCAAGCAATGTGCCAGAGCGTGGCGATACGGCTTACACCCCGATAACAGGTGGCACCCATGCATGAACGATTCCGGAACCTCATGACAGCGGCGGTCTTCGGCGCAGCCCTCCTCTGCTCCATGGCGGCCCATGGCGCCGATACGCTGCGCCTGGGCGTCATGCCCTTCGTGCCGTATTCGGCAAGCCTGCTGGCCCGGCAATACGGCTGGGTGGAAGAGGAGCTGAAAAAGGCCGGCCACAACGACGTCAAAGTCATCTGGACGCAATTTTCCGGCGGCCCGCCGATCAATGAAGCGTTTGCCTCCGGCAACCTGGACATCGCAGCGCTCGGTGACACTGCCGCATTGATCGGCCGCGCTTCCGGAATCGACGATCGCATTATCGGTCTGTCATACAAGGGGGAAGAAACGTTGGCGCTGATGGTGCGCAAGGATGCGCCATTCCTGAGCGTGGCAGAGCTCAAGGGTAAGAAGGTGGCGACGTTGCGCGGGGGAAACGTGCATGAACTGCTGGCGCTTATCCTGGCCGAATCCGGCCTGAAACTGTCGGACGTGCAGTTTCTCAACCTGTCTCTGCAGGACATGAACACGGGGCTGCTCAATAGCGATATTGACGCCGCGCTGGTGTGGGACCCCGTCTTCACCCAGTTGGAGACCGAAGGCCAGGCACGCACGCTGCGCGATGGCCGGGGCCTCAAGAGCAATCTGATTCCCATCATCGCCTCCGCATCGCTCATCCAGCAGAAGCCCGAGTATGTCCAGGCCTACCTGCGCGGTATCGCCCGCGGCGCCGACGCGCTGAAACGCCGGCCCCATGAAACGGCCGCCGAGCTGGCTCCTGTTTTCGGATTGAGCCCGGCGCAGACCTTGACTGCATTCAGCCGTTCCACCTGGGTCCCGCGTCTGGACGCGCAAGCGTTGGCCGAACTGAGACGTTCGGTCGAGTTCCTGTTGGGCAATCGAATGATCCGCAAGCCCCTGGATCTGGACAAGTTTGTCGATCCTGCAGACGCCGCGACCACAGACCTCACGGGATATTTGGGATCCGCCCGTGATCCCTCCTACCCGATCCCGGCGGGAGTGCCCCATGCCTGAATCAAACAAAGGCGTAGCGCCCCAAAACACGGATGATCAACCCCGGCCCTTGCCGGCGCGGCTGGTGCTTCGGCCTGCGGCGCGCCCTGATTTCCAAGCCGTTCGCGACATCGTGCTCGAAGCTGAAGCGTTGGGCGCAAGCGCGGCGCTGATCACAGGCGGACGCGGCGCGCTGGAACCTTTGACCGTCGTAGGCGCGCTGGCGCCGCTGACCGCACGCATAGGCCTGCTCGCCGAAGTCGACGCTGCCGAAACCCATCCCTATACCGCTGCCCGCCGACTGGCGGCGCTCGATCACATCAGTGGCGGCAGGACCGGCTGGTCGCTGACTGGCGCTCGCGAACCTGGCCGCATTCGGGACTACGTCGATGCGGTGCATGCGCTCTGGGATAGTTGGGATGACGATGCCCATCGATTCGACAAGCGCAGCGGCGTCTACATCGATACGGATCGGATCGCGGCAGCGGACCACGCAGGGCCGTTCTATCGCGTGGCAGGCCCGCTCGATATTCCTCGACCGCCGCAGGGCCGCCTGCCCAGGGTGGGCGATGACAGCACTGCGGATGTCTCTTTCAGTGAGTGGATTGACGTCGTGGCAGATCCGACCGCATGGCGCAAGCTGCGCGCCCGGTTCGAACCGGGCGTCGCGGATACCGCCGGACGGCCGCCTCGGACGCTGCGGCGCGAGTTAGGCCTATCGGACATTCCCCCGCAGTACTCCAACCGTCTTGCCGCCGCCCCAAATCCATGACCGCTCAAGATCGATCGTTGATTCTGCTCGTGAACGCCTTTGTCGCGGGCCACCACGAGGGGGCTTGGCGGCTGCCCCAAGCTCAACCAGAACGCCTGCGTGACATCCGCTATCACCAGGAGATCGCCCGCCTCGCCGAGACTGGGGGCTTTCATGCCATGTTCGTCGCGGATTTCTTCGTGTTCAATCCGGGCGCGCGCCATAGCCCGCGCTGGGAACTGGATCCGCTGACGCTCCTGTCGGGTGTCGCGCAGGCGACCGAACGGCTGGGCTTGATCGCAACAGGATCGGCCACGCTGAGCACGCCGGAAGAAATTGCGCGCACCTTTTCCACGTTGGATCATGTCAGCGCCGGACGCGCCCTCTGGAACATCGTGACCAATGGCGATCCCGCGGCAGCCGCCAATTTTGGACAGAACAAGCCCGTACCGCATCAGCAGCGCTACCAGATCGGCGCGCAGGCTGTTCAAGACGTGCTGCAGCTTTGGCGCAAAGGACAAGACGTGCCAGCGCCAGTCCAGTCGCATCCGGTTCTGGTGCAGGCCGGGTCCTCATCGGATGGCCGCGACTTCGCCTCGCGCTATGCCGAACTGGTATTCACCGCGCAAAACACCATCGGGGAGGCACATGCGTTTCGTCACGACTTGCTGACACGCGCCGCGGCGCATGGACGCAAGCCTGATGCTGTGAAGCTCATACCCGGCATCAGCCCCGCCATCGGCAGCACGGTTGAAGAGGCGCGCCGCAAAAAGCGCGACCTTGACGAGTTGATCGTGCCGGAAGCTTCGCTGGCGTGGCTGGCTGGCTTTGGAATCGATCTGGGAGCCCACGACCTGGACGGTCCCCTGCCGCCGATATTGGGCGACATCGATAGATTCGAAGGGATAAAAAGCCGCTTTGGGGTGATCGCTTCGGTAATCGAACGCCACCGCCCGACGACCATCCGTGCGTTGCTCCAGTTACTTGCGGGCAGTCGCGGCCATGCCAACCTGACCGGCACGCCGGACAGCATCGCGGACCTGATTGCCGAGTGGTTCCAACAGGGCGCGGCCGATGGCTTCATGCTGATGCCGCATGCTTTCCCGAGCGAGTTCCAGTTGTTCGTGGACGAAGTCGTGCCCATGCTACGCCGACGCGGCTTGCTGCGGGATGGAGAGCGGCAAGCGGGCTTGCGTGAACGCCTGGGGTTGCCGGTGGAAGGGCTGGGCGAGCGAATCTAGGAAATATCTGCGCAATGCCCCCCAGATGAGGGTCTGAAAAGGCATTCGTCTGCCGCAGTAGGCCAAGGGCCTATGAAATGGGACAAAAGCGGCGCTATCGCCCGCAATCGACGAGCATCTGCCCCCCCCAACTCCAGAGGCACAAAGAAAATCCCGCCATATCAGTACATTTACATCCGCTCCTGCCGTAAATCTAGCTAAGTCTGGTTTATTGAAAACAGGAGTTTGATGTGGCAGAAAAAGGCTTGATCCGTGGACTTGTGATCGGCGTACCCTCATTGGTGGTTTTGGGAGCCGCTTCCCTCTCCATGCTGGGGTACGGTGCAGCCAGTGCCATTGAAAGCCGCTTTGGCGTGCCTACGGAATTGACGTATGACACGCCACTAGATCTTCTGCATCTCTCCAGTCACGCGTTTTCCGGCTGGATAGAAATTGCGGACGAGATACACACCCTCGAAAACTTCAAACTGTTGGCCATCGTCATGGCGGCCATAGGCCTCGCAATCACTCTGGTTTTCATTGGCTCGCACACGCCGAAAGTGCGCGAACCCGTGATAAAGGCCGGAAGCAGCATCGCGCTCATGCTCTCCAAAATTCCTGGCTGGCAGTTCATTCAAAGAGGCCGGAGATGGCTGCGCAAGGAAATAATCAGCTTCATTCCACTAGCCGCACTCAGCATTGCACCTTGGCTACTTATTTTCGCCATGAAGACCGTGCTGATTCTATTTGCCCTCCTTCCCTATTTGGGATACGTGGGGGCAATGAAACAGCTCCAAACCTGGATAGTTTCCGCTGAGCATTGCACCCCAATCGGCAGCAGAAATGAGAGATTGATTCTCTCCGACCTTCCAAAGACATCTGCCCAGCAAGAGAACAAAAGCAAGGCCACTCCATGCCTCGCTCTCTGGAGAAACGGTTCCATGATTGCAGAAGGCCGACATGTCGCGTCAACCGGAAGCACCATCATCCTTTTTGATCCGGTAAGCGGCAATGTGACGATAGAGCCGACCGAGGGAAGCTCCTTGCGTTTACACGGCCTTTCCGCAATGACGCTGAAAGAGTTGATTGAAACTCCCAACACCGACAACTAAGGCGGAAAATGGCTCGATTATTTGATAGAAAACATCTATAGCCTTGAAATAATCATAGCAAAATATATAAAATTACTTGCCTATAGCAAACAATAATATGCCTTAAGCAAGTAATTGGAACTCCCCCATGACAGAGCAATCGCTCTACGACCGCGCCGAAGCGGTCCGGCATTTCAACCGTTTCTACACCCGCCAGATCGGCGTCCTGCATGAGCACCTGCTGGCCAGCGAGTTCTCGCTGACCGAAGTCCGCATTCTTTATGAACTGGCCCACAGGCCGGCGCTCAGCACGTCGGACCTGTGCCGGGAACTGAACCTGGACGCCGGGTATGTCAGCCGCGTGATCTCGGGCTTCGAAAAGAAAGGCTTGATCGCCAAGACGCGCTCGGCCGCGGATGCCCGCGTCGGCCTGCTGGAACTGACAGAGGCCGGCCGGGCGGCGTTTGCTCCGCTCAATGAAGCGTCCCGCAACGAGATCATCGCCATCCTCAAACAGCTATCGGAGCCGGCGCAAGCGCAGCTGGTCAATGCCATGAACGAAATCCAGAACCTGCTCGGCGACAAAGCCGCCCTGCCCTATGTGCTGCGCGATCCGCGCCCGGGCGACATGGGGCTGGTGGTGGCAAACCAGGCCACGGTCTATGCGCAAGAATTCGGTTGGAACTCGGAGTACGAGGCGCTCGTGGCCGAGATCGTGGCGAAGTTCATCCGGGAGTTCGACCGCGAGCGAGAGCGCTGCTGGATCGCGGAGAAGGACGGAAAGATGGTGGGCTCGGTCTTCGTGGTGCGGCAGGACGAAACCACGGCGAAGCTACGCCTGCTGTACGTGGACGGCTCCGCGCGCGGGCTGGGCATAGGCCATCGGCTGGTCGACGAGTGCCTGCGTTTTGCGCGGCAGGCGGGCTACAAGCGCATGGTGTTGTGGACCAATAGCGTGCTGACGGACGCGCGCCGGATCTATGAAAAGGCCGGCTTCGAACTGGTCGAGGAAGAACAGCACCACAGCTTCGGCAAGGATCTGGTGGGACAGTATTGGGCGCGGGATCTGTAGGCCACGCGATGCATCCCTGCGGCCAGATCAAATCCGTTTCCACGGACAGGCTCGACTCCGATGAGTGAACGCGCCCAGGCCATATGCGCCGCCGCCGTCACAGGCGCGCTTGTGGGGGCCGCGATGGTGTCCACCCGCGCGGTGTCGAGCGACGTGTCGCCCGAGACGCTGGCTTTCCTGCGTTATGCCATCGGGGCGCTCGTGCTTGCCGCGCCCATGCTGCGGCGATGGTCTGTACGGTTCACGGCCAAGGATTTCTGCGCGGTGGCGGGCCTGGGCATACTGCAATTCGCGATGCTGATATTGCTGTTGAACTACGCGCTGGCCCGGCTGCCGGCCGCCACTTGCGCGCTGGTGTTTTCCACGCTGCCGCTGGTAACGCTGTGCCTGGCGATTGCCACGGGACGCGAGCAGTTCAGCTGGCCGCGGCTGATCGGCGCGGTCGTGGCGGTCTCGGGGATTGCGCTATTGCTGCAACCCTCTGCCGCCGCGGTGGGCAGCGCCGCAGATGGTTGGGCATGGGCCGCCTTGTTGGGCGCGACCTTCATCGGCGCGGCTTGCAGTCTTTTATATCGTCCGTACCTGCGTCGCTATCCATCCATGTATGTCAGCGTGGTGGCGATGCTGGTGTCGGTCTTGTTCCTGGCGGGCGTCTGCCTGGCGCGAAGCGCGCCATTGCTGCCCAGCCTGTCCGGCTTTCAATGGGCGAACGTGGTGTTCATCGGGCTTTCCAGCGCAGTGGGCTATTTTTGCCTGCTGTGGGCGCTGAGCCGCCTGGAGGCAAGCCGGGTAATGTCGTTTCAGGCGCTGGCGCCGATCACGGCAGTATTGATCGAGCTGCTGAGCGGCTCGTATCCGCTGACCTGGCGCCTGACGGGGGCTTTTGTTCTGGTGTTATCGGGCGTCTGGTTCGGCACGCATGAACGGCGCGCGAGCGCCGCTTGACTCTGCCTCTGGAGCATCAAACCGTTCAGGTTTCTGGATTGATCCGGGCGCGCGTCTTCTCGTCCAGGATGCTGCGCACCAGCGCAAACAAAGGATCCGCGTCGGTGTGCTTCTGGCCGTAGGTCAGATTGAACCCATAGTCGAAATCCGGCGGATTCAAACCCTGCGTGTGCTGCAGGATGGTTTCCAGCTTGTCCAGGGCCTTGACGGCTTTGGCTTCCGGCGTGGCGGCATCCTCATATTCCTGCCAAAGCGCCAGGATTCCTGCGCGCTGTTGCTCATCCAGGGAGCGGGTCAGGTGCAGCAGGTCGGCTTTCTCCTGTTTGGCCTTGTCCGGATGATGGTGTTTCTCGATGGCGGGCACGTCGCCATGGATGGCCTCGCCCAGATCGTGCAGCACACACAGCTTCAGAACCTTGAGCATGTCCAGGCCGCCCAACTCGTCTTCGAAGGCCATGGCCATCAGGCATAGGCGCCAGCTGTGTTCAGCCGTGCTTTCGGGGCGGCCGGTGGACGTGAATCCGCTACGCAGCACGCTCTTGAGTTTTTCGGCTTCCTGCAGAAAGGCCAGCCGGCCTTTGATGTTCTCGATATTCATTTCAATTCCAACCCAATGCGGCGCGGCCATGGGCCGCGCCCGCCATCACAAGGTCGGCTGCGGAATGGGGATATCCTTCGATATCAGGTCGCCGTCTTGAATCCTTGTGTCGCACCCGGAGCTAAGGCCCCACTTGGTGACCGTGCCGTCATCAATCCTGAACTTCTCCGTGCATCGGTAGATGGTGTTGTTGATGATGCCACGGACGTATTCGTACGAAATGATCTTGCCGCCGTTGGACAAGGTATAGCTGTTGGTGGGCGGCCCCCATTTGGAAACCAGCTTTTCTTCGCTTTCGCCAACCCACGATTGCATCATGTCAGCCCTGGTTTCCTGGCGTTCATTGTTGATCATATTGCCTAGCGGGGAACCCGCGCACCCGGCAAGCAGTTGAGCCACAAGAACCGTCAAGATTAGCTTCTTCATTTATTTTTTCCCCTGGGATCGGCCTGACATGGCCGTGGATTGCAAAGACAGCAGCCCGCAGTGCGGCCTAGCGGCAAGATTCCTTCGGCAGATCGAACCCGACCTTGACGCTGGTCGCGATCACGTTCTTGAAAGCTGCATCGGCGGCGCTGTTGTAGCGGGCGTCGCAATTGAATTTGTTATTGAGCAGGTAATCCTTGCCCTCCGCCTTTTCCATCTGCGTGGCCCATTTCTCGGCTGCATCCAGCGCTTGGTCTCCGGCCTGTACAAAGCCCAGCATGATTTCCATGCCACCGGCTGCGCGAGGCGCGGTCCAGCTTGCGTACACCCAGGGATCGGCGGCGTTGCCGCAGTCGGTCAGGCAATCTGCCGTATACGTCAGGTCAGAGCCAAAGGCGGCCGGGGTAATTTTCTGCCCAGGCTTGGGCGCATATTCGCCGATGAAGCTGGCGAGGTCGGGCTTGCAGGTTTCGGAAGGCTCCAGGCTCAGCGCCGATACCTTGCCCGACTTGATCGTCGCGGTGACCAGGCAGCCCTGCACTTCGAACACGCGATCGTCACCATAGGATTCCTGCGGCGCGCCGGCTATCGTTTCGAAATGCGCCTGGCTCTTGCCCAGCATTTTTCCATTGAAGACTTCCTGCACGGTGGCGGCCTGCGCAATATTGCCGCCGGCCATCAGCAGCCCCATGGCCAAAACTCTGAAATACATACTGGATCAGGCTCCGTCGAATATGGGTTTTGCCGCGGGCCAAACCTCGCGCGCAAACGGAGCGTATTCAAACATAGATGGCACTGCACGGATGGGCAAAAAATCGGTAATTCACCGGCATACGCCTGCGGATACTTCGCATTCACTGGAAGCCGCGGATTCAAGCAGTAACAACTGCGGCAGCGGGGCAACAAATTATCACGTTTACGATACGGCCCTGGCAGATCGCCGTATGACCGGCCTCCGATTAACGCTTAGGCGCGAATATCACCTTGACCGGCGCGCCCTGCTTGACCGTGCTGGCCCAGGGGCCATTCTTCGGTTCGAACGCGGGATGCCAGGCCCTGAGTTCCGTATCGGAAATCCATTCAAGCTGCAGTTGCTCATCAGGCGTATACGACCGGAACTGCGTCAGCGCCACGATGAACGCATTGCACTTTTCCGACACGCCGGTCTCGACCACGGATACCTGGGTCTGCTCGTCCCAGGTCAGCGACCCGCGCTGCGGGCATTTGCGGACCTCGACGTGATACTTTCCGCCAGGCGAAGGGAGATCGGCGATGATTTTGTCGGGACCGCAAGCCGTCAGCAGCATGGACGACAGCAATACCAGCGGAATGCTTTTTTTCATTGAAAAGCCTTCTGACCGTGAAGGAGGTCGATCCGTGAAAACCTGCGCATGATACCTTGCGACCTTGCGCACCGTTGAAGCCTGAAGCGTTCACACATGGACGATCGATGAACACACCTACGCAATACTGCAGCCAGAAGTTTGCCCGCAAGCCCTGGAGGCTCGCATGCCGATAGCCCTGGCCGATCTGGAGCAAGGCGTCATGGAGCTGTTGCGCGCACAGCCCGCGTTCGCGGGCTGGAAGAAAAAGGGCAAGCGTTGCCTGTGGCGAGCCTGCGGCGAATTGCAGCAAGGCGTGGAACTTATCCGCTACAAGGGCTCGTTCGACGATGCGCAGCACGTATCCTTGGGCGTCTACGTGTCGTTTCCGTATGAAAAGGAATGGCCGGTCTACGTGCCAGCAGAAGTCTGGAACAAGGGGCGCATGTACCGCCGCGCCTATTTGAAGCCAGCTGCCGGGCTAATCCTGGAACCTACGTTGGGCAGCGGCGCGGTGCTCAAGATCGGCAGTGCGCAGGACCTGAAGGACTGGCTGTCGACCTTGGCGGCGGATGTCGAAAACCATCTGGCTCCATGGTTTCAGCGCTATCAGACTCTGGAGGAAGCGTGGTACGAGTACCGCATCCCGTCCTGGCGTCTGCAGGCGGCCGGCCTTAAACCGGAAGAAAGACCGGAGCGCTAAATCAAGGGAGAGTAAAGCCCGCCGCGCCATTCCCGAAGTTCTCCACGCTGCGCGGGGACGCAACGATAGGCTCGTTCTCGGGTCATATCGTTTTCGTCAATCTGCACATTTTGGCGACGCCACGGCCCCTTGCAGACGATATCTCCAAAAGAATATCGCACCCACGCCCGCACGGTGACATGTTTGTCAGCGACCTCACCGATCGGAAACTCAAGTGGTCTCAACGCATCCGATAATACCGGCGAAGAGACGATCAGCGGAACCGCAGGTGCCGCCGCTGCAATTCAGCAACGGTCCTGCACCCCATCAGCTTCATGGCCCGCTCGATCTCGACCCGCATCAGTTCCAGCGCCCGCTCCACGCCCGGCCGGCCGGCGGCCGCCAGCGGAAACAGGTAGTAGCGGCCCAGCCCCACGGCCTTGGCGCCTAGCGCCAGCGCCTTAAGCACATGAGTGCCACGCTGCACGCCGCCGTCCATCATCACGTCGATGCGGTCGCCAACCGCGTCGACGATTTCCGCGAGCTGGTCGAAAGCGCTGCGCGAACCGTCCAATTGGCGGCCGCCGTGGTTGGACAGCACGATGCCGGAGCAGCCGATGTCGGCCGCGCGCCTGGCGTCTTCCACCGACATCACGCCCTTCAGGCAGAATTGCCCGCCCCATTCCTGCACCATCGCGGCGACATCGTCCCAGGTCATGGCCGGGTCCAGCATGTCGGTGAAGTAGCGGCTGATGGACATGGCGCCCCCGCCCATGTCGACGTGGGTGTCCAGCTGCGGCAGCCGGAAGCGTTCGTGGGTGAGGTAGTTGAGCGCCCAGGCCGGCTTGGCGGCGAACTGCGCGATGCCGGCCAGATTGAGCCTGAACGGAATGGCGAAGCCGGTGCGCTTGTCGCGTTCGCGGTTGCCGCCAGTGATGCTGTCCACGGTCAGCATCATGACCTGCACACCGGCCTCCTTGGCGCGGGCCATCATCTCGCGGTTCAGGCCGCGGTCCTTGTGGAAGTAGAACTGGTAGACCTGGGGGCCGCCGCTGATCTTGCGGGCTTCTTCCAGGCTGACGGTGCCCAGCGAGGACACGCCGAACATGGTGCCGAACTTGCCCGCGGCGGCGGCCACGGCGCGTTCGCCGTCATGATGGAACAGCCGCTGCAAGGCGGTGGGCGAGCAATAGACCGGCAGCGCCAGCTTCTGGCCCATGACGGTCACCGACATGTCCACTTCCGCCACGCCGCGCAGCACATCGGGCAGCAGGTCGCAGGACTCAAAGGCCGCGGTGTTGCGCCGGTAGGTGGTTTCATCGTCGGCCGCGCCGTCGATGTAATTGAAGATGGGGCCCGGCAGCCGCTGGCGGGCCATGCGGCGAAAGTCGTGGAAGTTCTGGCACTGATGCAGACGCATGGGTGGACCTTTATCGACACTACACGTACAGACAGCCTGAGCCCCCGGATGGAGCGGGAGGAATTGTAGACCGATAGCCGCATTTCCAAGGACATCAAAATGGACCCAAGCGCAGATCGTGTTAAATGCGGGCTTTCGCCCTACGAACGGAAGTACTCCGCAATGCCTCACCACCTGCTCAAACCGGCCACGCTGATCGCGGCCGCCGTCCTGTCGCTGCCCGCCGCAACCGTCTCGGCGCAACAGAACCTGGAGCGCGCCACCTCCTTGGCCCAGATCCACGCCATCATGGAGTATTGCGAGGTGCTGACCCCCGAACTGCTGGAGGTCCTGAAGAAGCGGCAGCAGTCCGCCACGCGCGAGTCCGGCGTGTCGTCGCTGGTGTTCGATGCGGAGTATCTGCGCGCCTACGCCAAGGCGCGCAAGGACATGGCGGATTTCGGGGAGGAAGAAAAGGAGCTGACCTGCCAGCCCATGCGGGCCATGGCCGGCAAGGACTGAGCCCTCATTGCCATGCACCCGAAGTGGCTGCGCGGCGCCTTGAAACATGGCGCCGGCAAGCGTAGTCTGACACCGCTGATTCTTCCCCCACTGCCATAGCCGGGAGCGATTCATGGCGCAGAAAGAACGACATAAGGGCCGCTTGATAGATCACATCGGGCTGGTGGTGCGCGACCTGCCCGCGAGCAAGGCGTTCTACACGGCGGTCTTCAATGCGTTGAAGATTCCCATCGGCGGTTCCGACGGCCCGGACTTCTGGACGGACGAGCTGTTCATTTCCTCGCGCGGCAGCGCCGAGGTGCAGGGCGAACTGACCGGCCGCATCCATCTGGCGTTCCAGGCGGAAGACCGGGCCATGGTAGATGCCTTCTACCAGGCGGCGTTGGCGCATGGCGGCCGGGATAACGGTCCGCCGGGCGAGCGCGCAAACTACCATGCCGGCTACTACGCCGCGTTCGTGCTGGACCCGGACGGCAACAATATCGAAGCCGTCACGCGCGCGGGCGCCCAACGCAGCGCGGCCTCGGTGCGGATCACCTACTGAACGCGCCGCCAGCGCCCGGGGCTGGACGTCAGGCCGCGCCCCGCGGCGCCTGGATCATCTTCCAGCCATTGCCCGCCGGATCGCGAAAGCCCGCGTCCACGCTGCCGTAGCGTTCGATGGGTTCCTGCGTGAACTCGACGCCCAACGCCTGCAGCCGGGCATAGTCTGCGCGGCAGTCGGCCACATGCAGGACCAGAGGCGGCATCGCGCCTTTGGCGACCATGGCACGCAGCGTCTGCGCCGTGGCCTCGTCGTGGATGGGCGGGCCGGGCGAAAACAGGCCGAGCTGAAACGAGGGCTGGTCCGGATGCTGGACCGTCAGCCACCGGTACGGCCCGTTGCGCACGTCCGTATGGACGCGGAATCCGAGCTTGTCCACGTAGAACGCCAGCGCCGCGTCCTGATCGTCCACGTATATACCCGCCACGTTGATGCCTGAGTTCATGAGACCTCCTTGGTTGATGGCGGAAATTTACCGTCGGTCTCGCGGCGGCGCTTCTCCAAAACAGCGATGTTGAGGTCGGGGCGCTGCGCGGCCTTCGCTACGCAGCCGGGCATGCTGTCCAGTGGCGGCGTCCCCGCCCGCGCCTGTACCCGCATGGCGCTGGGGCTGAGCCCGGTGACGTCGCGGAAAATGCGGCTATAGGTGCCGAGGCTTTCCCACCCGGTCGCATAGGCGATTTCAGTGACGCTCTGCTCGGTGTCCCGCAGCATGGCCACGCTTTGTTCGATACGCCGCGTCAACAGGTAGCGGTGCGGCGGCAGGCCGAAGGCGCGCTTGAAGGAGTGCGCGAAATGGGCCTTGGAGATGCCGCTGACCTCGGCCAGGCGCTCCACCGACCAGGCTTCGTGCGAGGCCGCGTCCATGCGGTCCTTGACGCGCAGCAGGCGGCGCAGCAAGCCCGGATCCTGCTGCGGGCCTGCGCCTGGCGCGGCTTGCGCCAGCAGCGTTCCCAGCTTCAGCAAGGCGTCTTCCTGCACCGTGCTATAGCCCACCACCACACCCGCCGCCAGCTCCACCTTACGGCAGAAGTCCGCCACCGGCTGCATGCCCACGCCCGCGGCCCGCGCCGCCGCCACGGCCTGCGCCACATCCCAGCCCGGGGGCAGCCACCACAGCAGATGAAAGCCGGCGTGTTCGCCACCGACGCGCAATGCATCGCTGCCGACGGCCTGGCGCAAGGCGCGCAGCACGGCGTCGCGCCGGCGCGCGTACACGCCGCGCGCCTTGCGCACGTGGCGCGCGAAACTGCCGTCCTGCAGGAACGCGGCCAGCGTCATTTGCTCGATGATGCTGGGCGAGCGCCCCGCGCGGCGACGCGCCTGCACGAAAGCGGGCGCCAATTCCTTGGGCACCACCGCATAGCCGATGCGCAGCGCGTTGAACAAGGTCTTGTTGAAGCTGCCGCAATGGATGACGCGATCGGCCGTATCCAGGCTTTTCAGGGCGGCCAGCGGCGCGCCGTCGTAGCTGAATTCGCTGTCGTAGTCGTCCTCGACGATCCAGCAGCCGGCCTGCGCGGCCCAGTCCAGCAGCTCCAGGCGGCGGGACACGGGCATGGTGGCGCCGGTAGGCGCCTGGTGGGCGGGCGTGACGTGCACGAGCTTTACGCCGCGCTGGCGCCGCGCCTGCGCAACCGGAAAGCCGCCGGCATCGATGGCCAAGGGAACGATGTGCCGCGTGTACTGGCCGAAGATCGGTTCGGCATTCAGGTAGCCCGGATCCTCGATCAGCACCTTGTCCTGCGGCTGCAGCAGGAGATGGCCGCAGAGGTCCAGGCCGTCGCGGATGCCGCCCAGGACGATGACCTGCTCCGGATCGCAGCTGATGCCGCGCGCCGCGCCCAGATAGCGGGCGATCTGCTCGCGCAAGGGGCGCCAGCCTTGCGGTTCATCGTTGGCAAGCTGGGCCGGCGTGACGCGCCGCGCGCTGGCCATCAGCCCCTTGCGCCAGCGTTCCATGGGGAAGAGCGCGGCGTCGGCGCTGCGGGAGTAGAACTGGGAGTTGGGCTGCAACGGCGCGTAGATCGCGGCCATATGCGGCGCGGCCCCAGGCGGGCTGACAGCGGGCGCGGGCTGCGGCTCGCCTGCTTGCGTTGCCGGCCGCGGCTCCGGGGCCTTGGACGTTGCGGCACTCTCGCCCGGCAACCCCGCCCGGAAAAAGTTGTCCGGAATCACCGCCGCCACGTATGTGCCCGAACCCACCGTGCCCGCGGTATAGCCTTCGCTGCGCAATTGGTCGTAGGCAGCCTCGACCGTGGAGCGCGCAATGTGCCAGCGCGCGGCCAGGCTGCGCGTGGACGGCAGGCGCGCGCCGGACGGCAGCGCGCCCTTCAATATGCGTTCGCGGATCTCGCGGTAGACCCAGGCCTGCTTGGACTCCCCTGGCCGCGCGGCGTCCATCGGCAGGTCCAGGCTGGCTTCCTGGCGTTTCGCTCCTGGCTGCCCTGCGGAAAGTGGCTTGTTCATATTGAGAGAAATGGCTCTATTTCATGTAGCCATTCTATCGGTAGATTGGCTGCCTGAGCCCCATGCGGGGCAAATTTCCTGGAACCCGCCATGACCGCCACTGCGCCCTGCCACACCATCACCCTGGAGACCGGCCCCTTCTTCACGGACGGCACGACCTCGATCCTGGAGGCGGCACTGGCCCAGGGCATACCCGTACCCTTCTCCTGTCAGCGCGGGGCCTGCGGCTCATGCCGCGCCGTGGTCATGGATGGCAGCTATGAACGCATAGCGCCGCCCGCGGACGGCGGCTACCAGACGGCCAGCGACGAACTGCTGATGTGCCAGTGCCGCGCCGCCAGCGACCTGACGCTGCGCTTCCCGCATTGGCGCGCCCCCGAAGAACCCAGTCCGCCGCGCCGCGCCCGCGTCGCGTCGCGCCTGCCGCTGGCCCCCGACGTCACCCAGCTCATCGTCGAAATGCAGGGCGAGGACGACTACGGCTACCTGCCCGGCCAACATGCCCGACTGATCCTGGACGGCGGCGCCCGCCGCAACTTCTCGATTGCGAATGCGCCCGGCGCGGCGGGGCCTGCCCGACTGGAGTTCCACATCCGCCGCATGCCCGGCGGCGCCTTCACCGATGGCATCCTGCCCGGCCTCCAGCCCGGCGACATGCTGACCCTGGACGGCGCGCAAGGCAGTTGCACCTGGCCTGCGGCGATGCCTGCCGGCATCGACCACCTGGTGCTGCTGGCCACCGGCACGGGCTATGCGGGCGTGGCTCCCATCCTTATGGCAGCGCTGCAAAGCCGCGCGCTGAAGACGGTGACCTTGTACTGGGGCGGACGCACGCCGGACGATTGCTACGCCGGGCAGATGCTGGATGCCTTGCAGGGCAAGGGCGACGGGTTCCAGTGGCATGCGGTGCTGTCCCAGGCCGATCGCGCAGATGACCAGCCCCGCCACGTGCAGGACGCAGCCATCGCCGCGGACCACGACTGGTCACGCAGCCTGGTCTACGCCTGCGGCAATCCGGCAATGGTGCTGGCGGCCCGCGACCGGCTGCTGGCGGCCGGCCTGCCCGCCGACCGCTACCGGTCCGAGGCCTTCCACCCCGCGGCGGGAGGCACGGCCGGCGCCGCGCCGCAGCGCGAGGCGCATCCCTGGGAGCGCCTCAGTCCGCGCTACACGCTCGCAGGCATCCTCGACGCGCGCCAGCGCTCCATGCAGGCGGTGGCGGAAATCGCCGCGCTGATGCGCCCCGGCATGACCACGCGCGAGGCCATCGCCGTGGCGGACGAGCACTTGCGCCGGATGGGCGCGTCCAACAACTGGCACCCGACCTATGTGCGCTTCGGCCCAGATACGCAATCCCCGCCCATCCAGCGCACCGACTATGACCGCAAGCTGCAGGAACATGACATCTTCGTGCTGGACATCGGCCCGGTGTGGGACGGTCACGAGGGCGACTATGGCGACACCTTCGTGCTGGGCGCCGATGCAGACCGCCTGCGCTGCGCCGAAGCCGCGCGCGAGGTCTTCCGGCGCGCCCGCCTGGCGTGGCTGGAAGGCCTGACGGGCGCCGCCCTGTACGACCGCGCCTCGGAATATGCGCGCGAGCTGGGCTGCGAACTGGTGCGCGAGATTCCCGGGCACCGGGTATCGGATTTTCCGCATGCGCTGTACGGCAAACATCTGCTGGCGCAGGCGGACTTCGTACCCGCCGACGGCATCTGGGTACTGGAGATCCAGGTGCGGGATGCAGAGCGGCCGATGGGCGCGTTCTACGAGGACGTGTTGCTGCGGTAGCGCGGCGGGCGCGCAGCCCGCGCCCTAGCCCCGCTGGCTCAAGGCCCGGCTGATCCGGTGCTTCGACACGGTGGTCTTCGGCACATGGAACGGGAACCAACTGCGCACGTCCTGGTCCAGCCCGATGCCGTGCATGTAGTTGTAGATGGCCTTCTTCAGCGCACGGCCGAGCGCATCGTGATCCACGCCGGTAGGGTCATGGAAGCCGACGTCGTTCTTGGCGAAGGTGATCGGCGGCAGGGGCTTGAGGGTAACGCCGTATTCCTCGGGGTTCTGTCCCACTGGTGAATGCACCGTACAGGCGAACCGGTGGAAAAAGCCGCTCTGGATGCAGCCGTTGTCGAACAGTTGCCGCACGTACTCCAGCGCGTCCACGGTGTCCTGCACGGTCTGCGTGGGAAAGCCGTACATCAGGTAGGCATGCACCAGGATGCCGGCGTCCGTGAAGGCGCGCGTGACCCGTGCCACCTGGTCGACCGAGACGCCCTTCTTCATCAGGTTCAGCAGGCGGTCCGAGGCGACCTCAAGGCCGCCCGACACCGCAATGCAGCCGCTGTCGGCCAGCAGTTCGCAAAGCTCGGGGCTGAAGGTCTTTTCGAAACGGATGTTGCCCCACCACGAAATACCGGTATCGCGCGCGATCAGTTCGGTCGCAAGCGCCTTGAGCGACTTGGGCGGCGCGGCCTCGTCGACAAAGTGGAAACCGGTCTGCCCGGTTTCGCGCACGATGGCCTCGATGCGGTCGGCCAGCACCGCGGCGGACGCGCCTTCGTAGCGGCCGATGTAGTCCAGGCTGACGTCGCAGAAGCTGCATTTCTTCCAATAACAGCCATGCGCCACGGTCAGCTTGTTCCAGCGCCCGTCGCTCCACAGCCGGTTCATGGGATTCAGCATGTCCAGCAGCGACAGGTAGCGGTCCAGCGGCAGCCCATCCCAGGTGGGCGTGCCCACTTCGGCAAAGGCGATGTCGGGTTCGACCATGTTGACGTAGCGCACCGCGCCCGTGTCCGCGTCGCGCAGGAAGGTGCGCACCAGGCGCTGGCGCGAGCGCTTGCCCTGCAGGTGCTCCAGGAGCGACAGCAAGGGGCGCTCGCCCGCGTCCAGGGTCACATAGTCGAAATAATCGAAGACCCGCGGGTCTTTCAGTTCGCGCAGTTCGGTATTGACGAAGCCGCCGCCCAGCACGGTGACGATGCCGGGATCGTGCGCCTTGATGGTCTGGGCGATGCGGAATGCGGCATAGACCGCGCCGGGGAACGGCACGGACAGGAGCACCACGGTGGGCGTGTGGCGGGCCAGCGCTTCCGAAGTCAGGCTGCGCAGCATGTCGTCCACCAGCGTGGGCGGCGCCGCCAGCGCCTGGGCCAGCGGATCGAAGGTGGGCTGGCTGCCCGCCAGCGATTCGGCGTAGCGCACGAACTCGAAACGCGGATCCACCGCGTCCCGCAGCACATCGGCCAGGTCGTTCAGGTACAGCGTCGCCAGGTGCTTGGCGCGGTCATGCAGGCCCAGGGCGCCGAAGGCCCAGCCCAGCGGATCGCCGCCGTCTTCGTCCAGGTACACGTCCAGCGAACTGAAGCGCGGCCCCTCGGGCAGGAAATGGCGGCCGACGATGCGGTGCGCCAACGTCGAATCGCGGCCCTGCAGGAAGGCGATCACAGGCCCGATGGTCGCCAGGTAGCGCGCCTGCTGCGCCACGAAGGACTGGACCGCGGGACTGTGCTTGTTCGCCGGCAAGGCAGCAACGCGTTCCGCCACGGCGCGCAGGCCGTCGGCCGAAAGCAGGCGCAGCACCAGGGCCAGCGCCAGATCTTCCTGGAACGAGGTCACCTCGCGCGACCGCAGAAAGCCGGTCAGGTAGGCGGTGGACGGATACGGAGTATTGAGCTGCGTCATCGGCGGGATGACCGACAGCACGCGTAAAGGCGGAGAGGACATGAAGCACGGCAAGATTGCCGTCGAAGCGGGGATCGGGGCCATTATAGGCAGCGCGGCAGAACCAGACCCGCCGCCCGGCAACAACCGGCGGGTTGGGCCGGACGCAGGCGTCAAAGATCGCCGAGCACGCGGGGGTCGAATCGCCAGCGGTGGTTGCCATTCACGCAGCACACCGCCATTGTCTTCTTATCTCGCTTCGGACCGATTTCCCTGAGCTTCAATTCGCCATCGCATACCGGGCACTGGCCGCCAATCTCCGTATAGAAAACCTCGCCGGCGCGATTGGCCTCCAGGTTGCACATCATGAAAAACCGCGAATAACGCTTGCGTTTCAGGTCATTGCCGGTATCCAGGCTGATGAAACTCAGGAATATCAGGATGAACCACCACGCCGACATCCCCCAGGCGTAGACGCCCAGGGCGGTGATCGCCAAGCCCGCCGCGCCGGCAGCCAACAGCCAGACCGTCTTGACGGGCTTGCCGCGCAGTCGCAGGGGGACAATGTGGTAGCGCTGGAATGCTTCAGCCCAGCTGCCGCGAGAGGCCGCGGCGGCTGGCGGACTGGCGGCGGGCTGCGGATTCGTCACCGCCGGCGGTGTCTCGTTCGCCGCAAAACTGCCGGTGTCCGATGCGAATATGTTCTTGCTGGGCATGTTGCCCAGCACTCTTGCGCATTCGTCGCATACGCTGTTCTTGCCCTTGTGGGCGGCTCCGCATCTAGAGCAATGCACGCTATCCCCTCGCAGTCGAAACGTTAATCCGGCACCATTATTACCATTATTCTTGGGTTCCCGCCGCAACCCGTCCCGCCAGAAGTCACCCCATGCGCAACCGATCAGACCCATTCGCCCCGCCCCCCAAGCAACGGAACGTCCGCCTCAATTCGCTGCTCTGGATCCTGGAACCGCTGGAGCGCGATGCCGGCTACCTGCGCCGCAAGATGTTCGGCTGCGATGCAGCCTACCTGGACGGCCTGCTGTACCTGGTCGCCGCCGATCGCGAGGATCCCTGGAGCGGCCTGCTCGTCTGCACCTCGCAGGAGCGCCACGAGGCGCTGTTGGCGGAGTTCCCCGCCCTGCGCCCGCACCCCGTGCTGGGGAAATGGCTGTACCTGCCCCAGACCGACGAGGACTTCGAGACAATCGCGGCGCGGTTGGCGCAGCTTGCGCTGGCGCGTGATTCGCGGATGGGGGTGGCGCCCAGCCCGCGGTCGCGACGCCGGACCTGATCCGGGCCGGTCGCGGTCAGCAGTTCACCGCGCTTGCGGCGGCACCCGCCAGCTCCACCCGGTTCCCGCCCAGCGCCTTGGCCTGATACAGCGCCCGGTCGGCCGCGGCCAGCGCGTCGGCCAAGGGTGGAACCTTGTCCTCGAATTGCGCCAACCCGACGCTGACCGTGGCCGGTATGCCCAGACTGTCGTCCCGGCCGGACACCGTTACGGAAAAGCGTTGCGCCACGGCCGCGCCCAGCACCGTTGCGCGGCGCGCGTCGGGACCGGCCAAAAGGGCGGCGAACTCTTCGCCACCGATGCGCGCAAGCAACACGTCGTCGCCCAACACGCAACGCGCGCTGTCGGCGAAAAATTTCAACACCTGATCGCCCGTCTGATGGCCGTACCTGTCGTTGATGGCCTTGAACTGGTCCAGATCGAAGGCCAGCACCGCAACCGGCCCGCGCCCTGCCCCGCCCTCGATGATGCGCGCGCCCTGTTCGAAGAACCAGCGGCGGTTGCCCAGGCGGGTCAGATAGTCCGTCTGCGACTCGCGCAACAGCTGCCCGTGGGTCTCTTCGCGGATCAGCTTGAGCAGCGTCATCGGCAGCACGATGGAATACAGCACGCCTTCGTACATGGTAAGGGTGCTGGCGGTCAGGTGTATGGCCGGCCCGTGCTCCGCCACCCACCAGGGCAGGATGAAGGCGCGCGCGGCGTAGACCAGTGCGTGGAGGGTTACCGCCGCCGTTGCAATGCGCAGCGGCGTCAACGACCTGAGCGACTGGCACCGCAGCAGTTCCCAAGCGGTCACGCCGCTGACCAACGCGATCGGGAATGCGCTGATGTACTTCCAGACGAGATCCTCCCACTGTGCGCCGGCCGCCAGCCAGATCAGCGCCATGACGACCAGCAAGCCGATGGAAGCGCCCCGATGGCGCCTGCCGCTCAACGAGGCCGCGCCGTTCATGATGAGGAGATAGCCGCTGAGGACGATGAGATTGGCGACGGCCGAGCCCAACGGGCTGGGAAGCCTCGCGCGAAACAGCGCGACAGTGCAGCCCACGGCCAGCGTGGCGAAGCCCGCCGCCAGGATGCGCAATGATCCGCTGCGGCTGGGGTGGGTCCGATGCTCCCAGAACGTCAGGCCTGCACTGGCTAGCAGCGTTCCGATGATGATGAAGTAAAGGGTGAGGAGATCGACGTACATCTTCAACGCGTGGATATCGCGCCGCAGCAATCGCCGCAGCCAGCAAGGATTCTACGTGGGAAATGCGTCATGGAAACATAGCGTAACCCCTGTCACAACTTGGTTGCGCGTCATGCAACACCGGACCGCGCAGCCGTCTCTTCAAACGAAAGAATCCCGTGCAAGTGGCAAATTTGCCACTCATCTACAATCCGTGGCGGTGCCGGTTGCCAACTGCAATCGGGCAGTAGCTCACAGGTAGTAATGACGCGCGCGAAGACACCCGCTTCCAAGAAGAGAAGTCCCCCAAGCAGATCCAAGGCCCGGGCCGGTTCCCGATCCAGCGGCCGCTTCCCCCGATTCCTGAAGGCCCTGCTGTTCTCGTCGCTGGCGAGTTTCGGCGCGGCGACCTATATGCTGAATCCGCAGTGGCGGATCCCGGCGCCGGTGCAGGAAGTCATCACGCGCCTGGGATGGCCGCAGCAGCGCCAGACCGCGGCGCCCGCGGCGGTGCCGACCGCAGCGCGGACAGGGGCGCCTGTTCAAACAATGTTTGCCGAATGCCGGCAGTTCTTTCCGCATTCGCGCCCGCCGGAAGTCCCGGGCGGCCAGAAGCTGCGGGAGGTGTGCTTCTCGGCCTTCGCCATCCTGCACGACGGGCAGACCAAGACGCCGGTATTCGTGGCGGAACGCCTGAATCGCCAGATGCTGACCCAGGCCCAGGGGCAGCGCCGCACCGACAAGTTCTACGCCGAAGCGCGGCTGCCGCGAGCCGAACGGGCCGAGCTGGACGACTACCGCGGCTCCGGTTATTCGCGCGGCCACATGGCGCCGGCGGGCGACATGTCCACGCCCGAAGCCATGGCGCAGAGCTTCTCGCTGGCCAACATGGTGCCGCAGGATCAGATACACAACGGCGGCGCCTGGAGCAGCATCGAGCAGGACACGCGCAAGTACGTGATGCGCGCCGCCGGCGACGTCTACGTCTTCACCGGTCCCGTCTATGCCGACAAGCCCAAGACCATAGGCGCGGGCGTGGCCGTGCCCACGTACATCTACAAGGTCGTGTATGACGCGACCACCGGGCGCTCGTGGGTGCATTGGCAGGCCAACGCCGCCAGCACCAAGGCCGGGCCGCCGATCAGTTACGAGGAATTCGTCAAGCGCACGGGCATCCGGGTGCTGCCGGCAGGCAGCTGATGCGCGGACTGACGAGCCCGCTCATAGTTTGGACTCGTAGAACTCGACTTCGATGCGGTCCGCGCTCAGATAGCCGCAAAGATTGGCCGGAAAGCGGGCTCGGCTGCACGCGGTGTAGGCGTTTCCGTACAGCACCGCGGTCTGTAGGAAATTGCGGCTGAGCGCCGTGCTGTCGGAGTGGATGGAGCGCGTGAGTTCGGCTTGCAGCTGCTCGCTCGCCGCGCGCATCGGCCGCAGGATTTCTGATTCGAACTTGCGGGCTACGTTTGCTTCGGCTTCGCTCGCCGGCACGCTGGAATGCTGGGGATCATAAGCGTCCAGCAGCTCGTTCGGAGCGCGGCGCGCGCAATAGAACGCCTGATAGTACGAGCCCGTCGCAGGCCGTTTGAGGCGAGCTTGGGCCAGGTAGACCAAGGAAGGCACGGGGGAACTCCAGGAGATCAAGGTGCTGGTCGTGCCCGGCTTCACCGTGCTCACGTACGCGGGCAGGCAGGCGCCCAGTGGCTCACGCCTGGACCGCAGATCCGCCAGCCTTGCGGCGGCGTAGCGGTCTCCATAGCGCAGCACGTCCTCGTAATTGCCACTGAGATGGCTGCCTATGATTACCCCTTGCACCACCCAGACGCAGTAGCCCTCGACGGTCAGCCCGTCCTGGCAATACGTCGCCAGCGCGCGCTTCATGCTGGGTCCCATCGCCTGGAACCCCAAGTCCAGGGCAGCCGAATATGCCTTGAACAAGGCTTCGCTTCTCCCGTCACCCAAGCCCAGCGGGGCGCCGAGGGTCGAAGAGGCCAGCACCGCCGCCGCCACCGAAGCAAACAATGCCATATCACTTCTCCAGTTGGGTGGCCGACAGCCGGCTGCGGTCGCGCGCGCTCAGCACCGTATCGGGATAGCGGTACGCCCAACGTCCGTCCTTGCATTGATAGACCCGCCCGCCATAGACGACGGTCGAACCTTCGCTGTAGTAGTTCAGATGCGCGGCATCCGAGGGGCGGGTGAAATACTCGCAGGCCTGGCCGGCGTAATCGAGCCCAGGATCCTTGGCGGCGGTCTTGGATGAAGGGGATGGATCCGGCGCGCCGGCGGGGGCATTGCGCGGCTTGTCGCGGCTGGCGGCGTTGTTGCCCCAGGGGTTCAGGGCGGGATCGGTGCTGTAGCGCTCCTTGATCCGGTCGCGGTTGCGCAGGTAGTCGGCTTCCTGCTGTTTCGCCCGGGCCCTGGCCGCCGCGTTCTGCGCATCTTCATATTGCTGCCGCAGCCGGTCCTGCGTCTCCTGGTTCAGCAGCGCATCATCCTGCTGGCTGGAGTCTCGCAGGTAATCGCTCAGGGCGCGTTGCGCCGCATCGATGGCGGCGTCGGCATTGCCGCGCGAGGAAGTCGAGGAACGCGACTTCCCGGTGGCCTCAATGGCCTGCCCCGGTCCCGCGAACGCCGCGTGGCCGATGCCGGCCGACACGATGGCCGCCATAAGGCGGACCGCAAGCGTGGCCATAGGAAAGCTCCCCGAGGATGATCGCGCAAACGCCGCCGCCTCCAGGGACTGGCCGTGCAGATGGCCGGCCCGCGTGCGGTGTATCCATGATAGATCGCGCCATTGCCGCGGGAATCAGCCAAAAGGAGGAATCCTCCCCTACCCCCGCCGCGCAGCCTCGATCGCCGCGATATCGATCTTGCCCATCGTCATCATCGCGTCGAACGCGCGCTTGGCTGTGGCGGGATCGGGGTCCGAGATCGCTTCGATCAGCACGCGCGGCGTGATCTGCCACGACAGGCCCCACTTGTCCCGGCACCAGCCGCATTCGCTGGCCTGGCCGCCGTTGCCGATGATGGCGTCCCAGAGGCGGTCGGTCTCGGCCTGGTCTTCGGTCGAAATCTGGAAGGAAAAGGCCTCGCTGTGCTTGAAGGCCGGGCCGCCGTTCAGGCCCACGCAGGGTATGCCCGCGACCGTGAACTCGACGGTCAGCACATCGCCCTGCTTGCCCGAAGGATAGTCCCCCGGCGCGCGCAGAATCTTTCGCACAGCGCTGTCCGGAAAAGTCCGGGCGTAGAACTGCGCGGCTTCCAGGGCATCCTGGTCGTACCAGAGGCAGACGGTATTTTTGCTGGTCATATTCATACTCCTGCCGATAGCCTTGCAAGCACGACGGCGAGCGAGACTTCGGCGCATGTGGCGAGAGGCCTGGATCGGCCTCTCGCATCCCGCCTTACGGCGTCACGATGTTGAACCAGAACGGGAAATCATCCAGCGCCCCAAACACTTCGGCCAGCTTGGCCTGATCGCCGCTGACCTTGACGTCGCCCTTGGCCATGGCGTCCTTCAGCGTGGTCTGCTTCAGCATGATGTTGTTGAGCGTCTCGCGGGTAAGCGACACGCTGGCGCTGGGATCCTTGGCCGCCTTGCCTTCGGAATGGTTCAGCACGCTGTTGGCCATTTCCAGCATGTACTTCTGCTTCGTGTCGGTGAAATCCACGTTCAGCACGACGTGCTTGCCCTCGGTCTTCTCGCGGTTCAGCCGCACCGCGAAGTAGTCGAACAGCATGTCCAGCGTCATAGCGCGCACGGTGTCCGGGCTGGCGGTGTCCGGCACCGGCAGCTTCTGCACGCCTTCACGCAGTTCCTTCGCGCCGGTCAGGTAGAAGTTGCGCCACGGGCCGCTTTCGGCCTGGTAGCCCAACTGCTCCAGCGCATCGGCCTGTAGGTTGCGCGCCTCCTGGTTCTTCGGATCGGCGAACACCGCGTAGTTGACCACCTCGGCCACCCAGCGATAGTCGCCCTTGGCATAGTATTCGCGCGCCTTTTTCACCACGGCGTCCACGCCGCCCATCATGTCGACGTAGCGCTTGGCGCCCTCTTCGATGGGCAGGGTGTGCAAGGTGGCGGGGTTGCCGTTGAACCAGCCCAGGTAGAGCACGTAGGTCGCGCGGACGTTGTGGTTGACGGAGCCGTAATAGCCGCGGTTGGAGAACTTGCTGGCAATGGACTTGGGCAGCTTGACCTGTTCGGCGATCTCTTCCTTGTTGTAGCCCATGTTGGCCAGGCGCAAGGTCTCGTCGTTGATGTAGCGGTACATGTCGCGCTGCAGGCTCAGCTGTTCGCGCACGTCCTTGTTGTTCCAGACCGGCCAGTGGTGCATGGCGTACATCACTTCGACATCGTCGCCCCACAGGTTCAGGGCCTCGTTCAGGTACTTCGACCAGGCCAGCGGATCGCGGATCTTGGCGCCGCGCAAGGAATAGGTGTTGTGCAGCGTGTGGGTGGAGTCCTCGGCCGTGTTGAGCGCCTTCTTTTCCCTGATGTAGTACAGCATCTCGGCAGGCGCTTCGCTGCCGGGCGCGTACAGGAATTCATAGGTCAGGCCGTCGATGGTGCGCTTTTCGCCGGTCTTCTCGATGATGTCGGTGGGCGGAATCAGCGTGACCGTGCCCGCCGAGGTCGTCGTGCCCAGGCCCGCGCCCACCTGGCCCGTCGCGCTGGGCGGCAGCAGGTTGCCGTACATATAGCTGGCGCGGCGGCTCATGGCCGTGCCGGCCATCACGTTTTCGGCCACGGCGTGTTCCAGGAATCCCAGCGGGGCATAGATCTTGACCTTGCCCGCCTTCACGTCGGCCTCGTCGACCACGCCGCGCACGCCGCCGTAGTGGTCCACGTGGCTATGGGTGTAGATGACGGCCACGACAGGCTTCTTGGGGCGGTGCTGATAGTAGAGGTCCAGCGCGGCCTTGGCCGTTTCGGTGGAGATCAGCGGATCCATGATCGTCAGGCCTTCCTTGCCTTCGACGATGGTCATGTTCGACAGGTCCTGATTGCGGACCTGGTAGATCCCGTCCATCACCTGGAACAGGCCCGAAATATTGATCAGTTGCGCCTGGCGCCACAGACTGGGATTGACGGTGTCGGGCGCATCCGAGCCTTCCTTGATGAAGCCGTACTTGTCCGAATCCCAGACCAGGTTGCCCTCGGCGCCCTTGATCATGCCGGCGGGCAGCGGCGCGATGAAGCCTTTATGGGCCAATTCGAAGGCGGTCTTGTCCGAGAACGGCAATTCCTTCAGAAGGGCCGCGTTGGCCTCCTTGGTGGAGGCCTCGGCGGGCTTGGGTCCATTAGCCGCCCATGCCGGCGCTGCAAGCGCGAACGCCAGGGCCGTCAACGCGGCTGGCGCCGAGCAACGACGGCGCCTGGACGGCAGGCGTTGCTGTGCATGGAAATCGGTCGCGCGGCGAAGCAGCTTCATGATCACTTTCTCCAGACGGGTAGAGGACAAACCGCCCTGAATATGGCGGTCCGGCAAGCAACTGAGTCAGGCGAATGCAGAGGACAAGATCAAACTTGCAGGGGACGAAGCGTGAGGCCGACGCGCCGGAGGAGAAAGGAATCAGCCCGGAAGAGCGATCGCATGCGACGGGGTGTTGGCTGTATCGAACAAAGCCTACACATTTTTCCTTCTAAATCAATCGTGAATTGCAATTAATCACGTTTCGCATTGCGAACGGCGGCGCCTCCATTTATCTTTGTCAGACTGAACGCGGTCGATACCCACCCCAGGCATGGCATATTGCATGGAGCTTCGATGAGCCCCCGGTCTAGCCACGCAGGCATGCGCAAGCGCAAAATCGGCCTGCTTGCGGTACTGGTCGCCCTGGCCGTGCTGAGCGTTGCCGTCGGCTTTTCCAACGCCATGTACTCGAGCTACCAGGTACAGAAGGCGCAGATCATCAAGAACGCGCTGGCCGCCAACCACGCGCGCGCCGAAAAACTGGCCGAGGTCATCGACGTCTATGTCGCCGCGTTGCACCGCCAAGCCCGGAGCGCCGCCGACCGGCTTCCGGGCTCCCTGGGCAAGCCCCAAGCGCTGCAGGATGAGTTGCAGCGCCTGGCCGGCCAGATCGATTCGCTGCACGCGGTCATGCTGGCCGACGCCGAGGGCCGTATCGTCGCCCGTTCCCCCATGGGACAGCTCGCGGATGCCAAGGTCCTGCGTCTTGCCGACCTGGGCATAAGCGCCCAGGGCCCAGCGTCCTGGGTGACGACAATACCCGGGGCGCAAGCCGCGGTGCTTACCGTGGCCGAACCCGTGGAAGACGCGGCCGGCGCGCCCCTGGCCTACCTGGCCATCGCCATCACGCTGGACGCCGGCAGCGGCATGGACCGCATCATCGGCGACCGCGACGAAATCGCCGGCATGTCGGTGTTCCTGGTCGGCAGCAACGGCGACGTGCTGTACCGCAGGCATGCCCCTGCCGGGACGTTCGATCTGGCCAGCCTGGAGCCTGCACGGCACGGCGGCGCCGCCCTTTATCCGAAGGCGGACGGCGGCGCCGTATTGATCGGCTACGCGCCTTTGGCCAAGGGCAATTGGGCCGTGGTGGCTCAACGTTCGCTGGATCAGGTGCTGTCGCCGCTGCGCGAATTGCTCGGGGATGCCCTGCGCTCGGCCATCCCGGCCATCCTGCTCACGCTGTTGCTGGTATGCGGCCTGGCCTATGCCATCGCCTCGCCGCTGTCGCGTCTGACGCGCGCCATGAGCGCGGGCAAATCGCCTGGCGTGGACCTCGGGCGGCTCAACGCATGGTATGCCGAGGCCGACACCTTGCGCGACGCGGTGGAGCTGACGCTCAACCAGCATCAGGACGAGGTGGGTCGCCTGAATACCCAGGCGCTGACGGATCCCATGACCGGACTATTGAACCGCCGCGCCATGACCGACGTGCTGGACGCCTACGCGGCCGATGGCGCATCCGTGGCCGTCATCGCCATGGATCTGGACCACTTCAAGCGCATCAATGACAGCTTCGGCCACATGACGGGCGACAAAGTGCTGATCGCACTGGCCGAGGTAATCCGCGCCGGCCTGCGCGACCAGGATCGCGCCTTCAGGGTGGGCGGAGAAGAGTTCATCGCCCTGTTGCCTACCGGCTCGGCCGAAAAGGCGTGCGAGATCGCCGAGCGCCTGCGCACCGCCGTAGCCCGACGCCTTATGCCGGACAGCGTGGGCCGTGTAACCGTGTCGATCGGCGTCGCGCTCTGGCCGCAGGACGGGGAATCCGCCGCCGACGTCATACGGCGGGCGGACGAAGCGCTCTACGAATCCAAGCAGCTAGGCCGCAACCGCGTGACGCTATGGCGCGACCGCGCCGCCACCGAACAGTCCCCTCCGAACAAGCGCAATTGAACACACGGTGACCAAATGAACTATTCCCTCTTGCTGGCGGGTTTGGCTGTCCTGTTCTTCGCGCTGCTGCTGCTTGCCATGAGAATCGGAAGACGGCTCGGACATGGCGCGGACGACAAAAGCGGCGCGGGGACCGCCGCCATCGAGGCGTCCGTGTTCGCGCTGCTGGGCCTGCTGGTGGCCTTCACGTTTTCGGGCGCGGCCCAGCGCATGGCCGAGCGCCGCGACCTGCTGGTCCAGGAGGTCAATGCCATCGGGACGGCGTGGCTGCGCATCGACATGCTCGATGCCGCCGACCAGCCCAAGCTGCGCGAGCAGTTCCGCCGCTATGTCGACAGCCGTATCGAGTATTACAGCCACGTCGCCGCGCTGGATCAACGCGAAGCGATTGCGGCCCGCGTGGGGGCCCTGCAGAAAGAAATCTGGACCACCTCCATGAGCGCGGCGCGCCATGCCGTGCCGCCCTTTGCCGCGTCGTATGTGGGCGCAGTCAACGACATGTTCGACGTGTCCACCGCGCAGACCGTGGCGCAGAAGGTTCACCCGCCCGTTGCGACCTATGCCTTTCTGGTCTTTCTGGCCCTGGTCTGCGCCTGCCTCATCGGATCGAAACTGGCCTTGTCCCAACGCGACAGCCTGCTGCATCAACTGGTCTATGCCGTGGTCATGACCGCTGCGATATACATCATCGTGGACTTCGAGTTTCCGCGCATAGGCACGATTCGGATCGACCAGAGCGATGCGCTGCTGGCCGCCCAGCGGCAGGCCATGGTTGACCCGCCTGCCGCGGCCAAGTAGATTCGCTGACGCCGCAAGGCCGGCTGCTGTTGGACACGCATTCATTCCGGAGATGACATGCCCCCGCCCGTGATGATGGTGATACGGCGTTCAGGCTGGTTGCTCGCGCTGCTTGGCAGCGCAAGCTTTGCTCCTGCCATGGCCCAGGGCCTGCGGCTAAGCCAGGACGACCTGCAAAAGCGCGCCAACGGGGTGCTCGCCATCATGTCGTTCTCCATCGTGCCCGACATCACGACCAGTTCCCTGAACATAGGCGGAGGCAGCGGATCGGTCTCGGGATCCAGCGAATTCGCCATGACGCAGCTGGGCGGCGGCGACACCATCTCCAAATCGGTCCCCATCTACCTGGAAGGCGTGCTGGCCGCCAGCCGCTACGATCCGACCTTCGTCGCCACGCAGGGCGCCGAATCCCGCAGCATCCCCACCAAGTGGAACAGCTTTTCGGCCACCGGCGGCATAGGCTGGGACTTCAAGCTGACCGACGAACTGAAGCTGCGGCCCATCTTCAATTTTGCGCTGGGCAACGTCACCAGCGACCTGCGCGCCGCCAGCTGGTATGTGGGCCGCCAGACCGGCAAGGACATCAGCTTCCTGGACAAGGGTTCGCTCAACGCCTATGGCCTGGGCGGCTCGCTGATGCTGGACTATGAGCATTACCGCCCCGGTTACGAGGTCGACGTGGAGCTGCGCTATTCCGACATGCGCCTGCAGAGCTTCAACAGTTCTGCCGCCGTCGAGGGCCACGCCACGGCGCAATCGGCCAATCTGTGGGCGCGCTACCGTGCGCCAACGGGATTCGTCATGCTGCAACGGCCGCTGCGCTACGTGCTGGAGCTGACGCACTCTGAGTTCCTGGGCGACCAGCGCGGCATCTTGGGATTCGACCGGCTGACCTCCGTGGGCGCCGGCCTGGAGCTGGATTCCAGCGCCTATGACGTGATCATCACCCGCACCCGGCTGGTGGGCCGCTATGTGTTCGGCACCAATGTGTCGGGCTTCTCCGTCGGGCTGGCAGTGAGCTTCTGAACCGGCCGCCGGCGGAATTGCGCCGGATTTGTTACTCCCCCCTCTCCGCCCGGCGATGCCAGACTGTTTCCAGGCCGCCGAGCAGCCAGTCTGCGCGCAGACCCTTGCGCCAGGGCCTCGGCCCGCGATAAGGAGGTAGGAAATCATGACTGCATCAAGCAATGGCGCGCCCATGCGCACGCCCCCGGTCGTCTCGCCCCAGGACTGGGAAACCGCCCGCCAGCAACTGCTGGTCAAGGAAAAAGCCCACACCCGCGCCCGCGATGCGCTGGCCGCCGAACGCCGGCGCATGCCCTGGACGCCAGTGACCAA
The DNA here is from genome assembly GCF_902859735.1 of Achromobacter aegrifaciens. Classification (GTDB taxonomy): domain Bacteria; phylum Pseudomonadota; class Gammaproteobacteria; order Burkholderiales; family Burkholderiaceae_B; genus Achromobacter; species Achromobacter aegrifaciens. The sequence goes on from NZ_CADIJY010000004.1 coordinate 241,951, forward strand.
GGCCTATGCGTTCGAAGGCCCGTCGGGCATGCTCGCCCTGCCCGACCTGTTCGACGGCCGCCGCCAACTGATCGTCTACCGCGCCTTCTTCGAGCCGGGCGTGTATGGCTGGCCGGAGCACGCCTGCCGCGGCTGCTCCATGGTGGCCGACCAGGTCGCGCATCTGGCGCACCTGAACGCCCGCGACACCACGCTGGTCTTCCTGTCCCGGGCGCCGCAGGCGGACATTGCGCGGCTGAAAGCGCAGATGGATTGGAAGATGCCCTGGTACACGCTGACCGATGGCTTCGATACCGACTTCGGCGTGGACGAGTGGCATGGCACCAATGTGTTCTACCGCGACGGAGACCGCATCTTCCGCACCTATTTCCTCAACAACCGCGGCGACGAGCAGATGGGCGGCACCTGGAACTACCTGGACATCACGCCGCTGGGCCGCCAGGAAGTCTGGGAGGATTCTCCTGAAGGCTATCCGCAGACCCCGACCTACAAGTGGTGGAACTGGCACGACAGCTACGTGCCGGACGCGCCGCCGGACAGAAAATGGGTCGAGATTTCCGATGCGGGCGAGGCCGCATTCCGGGCGCAGAGCGCAGCCGCCAAACGGTGAGCGGGCGGGCGGCTGGCCGGGCGCGGCCGCTTGCCGTATTCATTGGTAATTAAAATAACCAATAGATACACAAGCTCAAACAACAGCAATTATCGGGGTCCGATGACCGTGCTAATTTATGCGCCCGCCGACCTTCGGCCCAGGCGTATCCCCAGCGTCCCCGTCAGGCGGCCGTTGCCGGGCCGCTGCGCCCTCCTACCCCTATTTGACGAGAACCCATGCACAAGAACCTCGAGAGCGACACGATCATCGCCCAGGGAAAAAAGCGGATGTCCGGCCTGCTGCTGGCGGCGGGCCTGGCGCTTGCGGCAACCGCGCCGGCCATGGCCGTACCGCCGATCAAGGCGCACGGCGCGCCTGCCGCTGCACCCGCCACGGCAGCGCCCTCGGGTTCGGTGCAGAAGACCGACATCCAGAACCAGGCCGCCTATGAGCGCCTGATGAACAACAGCGGCATCACCCTGCAATGGCTCTGGTCCGCGCAGCGCGGCCACCTGACCGCGACGGATGAAAACGACGTGGTCCGCATCGAGGGCACGCAGGCCAACCACGAAGGCACGCTGAAGATCAAGGGCGATATCGTCTCCATCGCCAGCGACCGCTTTATCTTCCGCGGCACGATCCTGATCCTGGACGCGCCGGACAAGGGCCGCCGCTGCGAACGCAACGGCGAGTTCGAGTTCCGCGCGACCGGCAAGCGCAAGTACTGGCGCCTGCAGCAGATGGAAGCCTGCGGCGGGCTGACGGACTACGTGGACGTGTACTACTGAGCCCAGCCTGCAAGAAGGCTATGCTTGCGCATCGATGCCGGCGGCCTCCTCATGCCGCAGTCCGCCGGCGCCACGGCGCGCGGCATATCTGAGGAGGTTTACATGATCACCGAAGTGGACAAGAAGCACCTGGCGCGCTGCGTCGAGCTGGCGAAACAGGCGCTGGAAGCGGGCGACGAACCCTTCGGCTCGGTGCTGGTTTCACCCGACGGCGTGGTCCTGTTCGAAGACCACAACCATGTCTCCAGCGGCGACCGCACGCGGCATCCGGAATTCGAGATCGCGCGCTGGGCCGCCAGCAATCTGCCGCCGGCCGAGCGCTCGGCCTGCACCGTCTACACCTCGGGCGAGCACTGCTCCATGTGCGCCTCCGCGCATGGCTGGGTGGGCCTGGGCCGGATCGTCTATGCCAGTTCTTCTGCCCAGTACCGGGAATGGCTGCGGGAATGGGGCGTCGCCCCCACGACCAAGGTGCGGCCGCTGGCCATCGCCGAAGTCGTGGACGGCATACCGGTGGAAGGTCCCGTGCCGGAATTCGCCGAACAGATCAAACTGCTGCACCAGGAAAGAATGCGCCGCCGCGGCTAGGCGGCGCCCTGCACGGTTCGCCGTTACCGCCCGTCTCAATCGTCAGCAGCAATCCGCAGTATTCTCGCTGCACCGCACTATGAACAGGACTCCCGCATGCCCTCTGCCCTGACCAAATGGCTCACCAGCATCGCGTTCGGCCTGCTAGTCGCCTGGGCCAGCGGCGGCGTCGTCAATCCGGTCATGCAGCAGGCGCTCGGGCTGGCGGACTTGACTGGGCTTGCCTATATGGCGGCGCTGGACAGAATGCTGATCACGACGGGCGTCGTGTCGCTGCTGATAGGCGTGGCGCTAGTCGCAGCGCTGGTCCGCATTCCAAATTTTCGCCGCCTGATCGGCTGGGGCTGCGCCATGCTCGGCCTGGCCGTCCTGCTGAACCTGCTCGGCGCCGTGCTTGCAATGGAACCCGGCATCTTCAATCCGGCCAGCGGCGGCAAGCAGGCGGCCAACGACGCCTATACGGCGCTGTTTTTCTGGGCGCTGATTTTCGGCCTGCCTTATCTGGCCGGCGGGCTGGCGCTGACCATAGGCGGCTGGGTCCTGATCCGCAAGAATCCCGGCCCGGGCGCGGCCAGGCCGGCATGACACGGCCGCCGTGCGCCCTTAAAGTGTGAAATTAACCGGAGCTCCGCAAGCTCCCATCTCCCTGTTTTTTCTGGCCCTACTCGCTCCATGTCCAACCTCATCGTCCACGGCGGCACCCCTTTGCGCGGCCGCGTCATCCCTTCGGCCAACAAGAACGCGGTCCTGCCTGTGCTGTGCGCCACCCTGCTGACGGACCAGCCGCTGCGGCTGCACGGCGTGCCCGACATCACGGACGTGCGCAAGATCCTGGACATCTTCCGCACGCTGGGCAGCGAGGTGCGGCTGGACGAGTCCACCCGCACCCTGGACCTGCATCACCGCGACACCGCCTTCGACGCCGCCCGCCACCGGCTGCCCGAGGAAATGCGCTCTTCCATCATGCTGGTGCCGCCGCTGCTGGCGCGCTTCGGGGTCGCGCGCCTGGAAGACAACGTCAAGGGCTGCACCCTGGGCGTGCGCGAGATCGATCCGCACGTGGACATCTTCCGCTCCTTCGGCGGCGAGGTGGAACGCGCCAGCGGCTCGCTGCTGGTCCGCAGCAGCGGCCCGTTGAAGCCGACCCACCACTGGCTGGACTACGCCTCGGTGACGACCACCGAGAACTTCGTGCTGTGCGCCGCCGCCGCGCAAGGCGAGTCGACGCTGACCAACGCCGCCTCCGAGCCGCACGTGCAGGAGTTCTGCCGCTTCATGGCGATGATGGGCGCGGACATCGACGGCATCGGCACCTCGCGGCTGACGGTGCGCGGCGGCGTCAGCCTGGGCGGCGGCGAATTCACCTTCGAGGAAGACTTCCACGAGATCACCACCTTTCTCGCGCTGGGCGCGATCACGGGCGGCGACGTGGTGGTGCGCAACAGCACGCCCGCGAACTTCCCGCTGATCGACCGCACCTTCGCCAAGTTCGGCGTGCAGATCGTGCACGAGAACGGCTGGTCGCGCGCGCTGCGCTCGGGCCCCTTGAAGGTACAGACGCCCTTCACCAGCAATGTGCTGACCAAGGTCGAAGCGGCGCCATGGCCCTATTTCCCGGTGGACCTGCTGCCCATCTTCATCGCACTGGGCGTGTGCGCCGAGGGCAACGCCATGTTCTGGAACAAGGTCTACGACGGCGCGCTGGGCTGGACCGGTGAGCTGTCCAAGTTCGGCGCGCACGTGTTTTCGTCCGATCCGCACCGGCTGATCACGTTTGGCGGCCGGCCGCTGACGCCCGCGGTGGTCGAAAGCCCCTACATCATCCGCGTCGCCATCGCGCTCTTCATGATCGCCAGCAGCATCGACGGCCGCTCGGAAATCCGCAACGCCACGCCGATCCGCCGCGCGCATCCCCGCTTCGTCGAAAACCTGCGCAGCCTCGGCGTGCAGGTGGAATGGACCAGCGAGGAGTAAGCTTTCCAGATACGCACGCCACGGCGCGCATAACGGGAGCGGGCCGACCGGCTCCCGGCGCGGCGCGCCGCCCTCCTTAGGTCATGGCCTCTCACGCAGGAGGCGTACTCCATGCCGCGTCCGAACCCATAGGCGGCCAGGGCCTGCTTCGCAGGCCCCAGTTTCAAAGGTTGTTCACGAAGCAGCACCTTCAAGGAGGTGTGTGATGAGCCAACTTTCCGATAGCGCCCTGGATGATCTGAGAGCCTCAGCCCGAGGCCAGGTCCTCTGCCCGGGCGACCCCGGCTACGACGACGCCCGCAAGATCTGGAATGCGATGATAGACCGCCGGCCGGCGGTGATCTTCCGATGCGCCGGCGCCGCCGACGTGCGCCGCGCCGTGGATTTCGCGCGCGACAACGGCCTGGTCCTGTCCGTGCGCGGCGCAGGCCACAACATCGCAGGCACCGCGGTCTGCGAAGGCGGCATGATGATCGACCTGTCGCCGATGAAGTCGGTGCGCGTCGATCCCGTGCGCGCCCGAGCCTATGTGGAGCCCGGCGCGACGCTGGCCGATTTCGACCACGAGGCCCAGGCTTACGGCTTGGCGACGCCGCTGGGCGTGAATTCCACCACCGGCGTGGCTGGGTTGACGCTGGGCGGCGGTTTCGGCTGGCTGACCCGCAGGTTCGGCATGACCATCGACAACCTGCTCTCAGCCGATGTCGTCACCGCGGATGGCAAGCTGCTGCACGCCAGCGAACAGGACAACCCGGATCTGTTCTGGGCAATCCGGGGCGGCGGCGGCAATTTCGGCGTGGTCACCATGTTCGAATTCCAGCTGCATCCGGTCGGACCCGAGGTTTATGGCGGCCTGGTCGTGCTGCCGCTGGAACAGGGTAAAGAAGCGCTGTCGAAGTACCGCGATGCGCTGGCGACCCTGCCCCAGGAACTGACGGTCTGGGCCGTGCTGCGCCTGGCTCCGCCGCTGCCGTTCCTGCCGCAAGCGGTGCACGGCAAGCCCATGGTTGCCTTCGCCATGTGTTATTCGGGCGATCCGGCCAATGGCCCAGCCGCGGTGGAAGTGGTGCGCGGCTTCGGCACGCCTTATGGCGAGCACCTGGGCCCCATGCCCTACGCCGCCTGGCAAAAGGCCTTCGACCCGCTGCTTACACCCGGCGCCCGCAATTACTGGAAGTCGCACAATCTGGGCGGGCTGGAAGACGGGCTGATCGACGCCATAGTGGCGGCGGTGGAAAATCTGCCTTCGCCGCAATGCGAGATCTTCCTGGGCTACATCGGCGGCGTAGCGGCGCAGGTGCCGGTGTCCGCCATGGCCTATCCGCACCGCTCGGCGCAATTCGCCATGAACGTGCACGGCCGCTGGGACTTTCCGGAAGAAGACGAGCGCTGCATCGCGTGGGCCCGGACGCTGTTCCGGACCACGGAGCCCTATGCGCAAGGAGGGGTGTACGTCAACTTCCTGACACAGGACGAACCGGAGCGGCTGGGCGCGGCCTATGGTCAGAACTTCGACCGGCTGGTCCAGGCCAAGACCCGCTACGACCCGCAGAACCTGTTCCGGCATAACCAGAACATCAAGCCGGCGTCGCCTTGAACCCTGCGGACGCGGCGGGGGATACGGCTAGCGGGCGCCGGACCTCCCCGCCGCGTTCAGGGCCGCGGCCGCTCGGATCAGCGCCGCCAGGGCCGTTTCGTCCAGCGTTTCCCCCTCGCGGATATCGATGGCGCGCCGCGTGTTGCCGTCCAGGCTGGCGTTGAAGAGCCCGGAGGGATCCTCCAGCGCCGCACCCCTGGCGAAGGTCAGTTTCACGGCGCTTTTGTAGGCTTCGCCGGTACAGATGATGCCGTCGTGCGACCACACCGGCACCCGCCATTTCCATTCCTCGACTGCGCCGGGATCGGCCTGCCTGATGATGGCCCTGACCCGCGCGAGCGTCTGGCCGCGCCAGTCGTCCAATTCTCGTATCCTGGCGTCTATCAAGGCGGAGGCCGTCTCTTGCGTTGCCTCTTTGGTTGCGTTGCTCGTCTTGGTGTTCATGCCATGTCCCGGGAAAGATCGCAGACGGATGCGTCAGGAAGAATACCTGCATCGATCCCGGAAAATTTGTTAACTTGGTTAGCAAACCAAAATAGCTAGCACCGTAACGGGGTCACGGAAGAGGAGAATCAAGCGCAATGGCCAATCTGGTTTTGCTGCTGCTGGGCGTGGACTACCTGCGCAAGCGCGCCCGCGGGCTGTATGTCATCGGCGGCCTGCTTTTCATTACAGGCGTCACGCTGTTCATCGACGCGCTCGATAATGCCGTCTATTTCCCGCTGAATTTCTTCGCGGCGCTGCTGGTCCTCGAAGGCCTGGCCACGCTGGTGATCGCCAAGTCCGGCGTGGGTGGGCAGCGGGTGCTGCGCTATGCCAAGGGCGCCATCGTGCTGACGGCGGGCATCCTGGTCCTGATCGGCCACCATCACGGGCATTTCGCGCTGTCCATGCTGTTCGGCCTCATGTTCCTGGTGGACGGCCTGATCCAGTGCACCGCCGCCTACGTGGTGCGCTATGACCGCTGGCGCTATGTCTTTGCCTCGGGCGTGGCCGAAATACTGTTGGCCATCTTCTTTTTCCAGCCCTACCCGACCCATTACGTCGGCACGGTGCCGTACTGCCTGGGCCTGTTCCTGGCGTTTACAGGGCTGCGGCTGCTGTCGCTGGCGCGCCGCGTCCGCCACCTGGACTCCAACCCTGCGCTGGACGTCAATCCGCATCCGGACTTCATGCCCACGCGCGCCGACGCCCATGCGCAAAAGGTGTTCGACGGCCCGCCGCTGGAATCGGAGCGCGCGCTGACCGTGCACGTCTGGACGCCGTCGGGTTCGGCCAAGACCGAGACGCGCAACTATCCCGTGGTGAACCGCTACATCGCCGCCGTCGACATCAACGGCGTGGTGTCGACCGGCCACGCCGCGCTGGAATCGCCGGAAGGCGTGTACATCAGCCTGTATCCGGCCCAGGAGATCGACCACTCTCCGGAACAGTTCGGCACCCTGCTGCGCGCCACGGCCGAAAACAACGTGCCCGGCGTGTACCAGCCCGACTACGCGACCGAATCCAAGGCCTGGACCCCGTCCACGATGCGGGTGCGCATCCGCAACTACGACGCAGCCAAGCTGCAGGCCTTCTGGGACGAATACCGCAAGACCGAGATCTACAACCTGACCCACCGCAACTGCTCCAGCTCCGTGTCCAGCGCGCTGGAAGCGGCGCTGGACGGCGTGGTGGGACGCCTGCACGGCCCGGATGCCGGTTGGCGCGTGCTGCTGCGCCTTTTGCTGACGCCGGAACTGTGGGTGGCGGCGCAGATCCGCAAGCGCGCGCTGACCATGGCCTGGACCCCGGGCCTGACGCTGGACTATGCCCGTGCGCTCAGCATGCTGGCCGACCCGCGCCCGTTCGGCTGGTGGAAGATGTCGCAGGACGCGCTGCGCCAGATCGCGCGCATGCGCGCCGGCTGGCGCAAGCAGGACCGCAAGGCTCAGGCCCGCAATGCGGAGCAGGCCGAGTCCTCGCAAGGGGCGCAATGACGGCCCCGCAACGCGCGTGAAGACGCCATGATTGCGCAGATCGTGAGCGGCGTGGCCATCGTGGCCGGCGCGGCCTGGGGCGCGGCGGCGCTCTGGTTCCAATCGCCGTTCCCCGGCCGCGCGCGCGCCGTCCTGCCGGCGGCCTGGCTCGCGCTCGCGGCCGGCGCACTGATCGGCCTGTCTATCGGACAGCCCTTGATTGCCTGGCTGTTCGGCGCCCTGCTGCTGGCGCTCTTGGCCTGGTGGTGGCTGGGTGTGCGGCCGTCCAACGAGCGCCAGTGGATGCCCGAGGTGGCGCGCCAGACGCAAGGAACGGTCGAGGGCGACATCGTCACCCTGCGCAACGTGCGCAACTTCGACTGGCGGTCGCGCACCGATTACGACATGCGCTGGGAGACCCACAGCTACGACCTGTCACGCCTGGAATCGGTAGACCTGGCGTTGTCCTACTGGGGCCGGCCCGCCATCGCGCACGCCTTGGTGTCGTTCGGTTTTGCGGATGGCCAGTACGTGGTGTTCTCGGTGGAGATACGCCGCAAGCTGCACGACGTATTCTCGGAAATTGGCGGTTTCTTCCGCCAGTACGAGTTGTCGGTGCTGGCCTCGACCGAGGAAGACAGCCTGCGCGTGCGCACCAATGTGCGCGGCGAAGAAGGCTATCTGTACCGCGTGCACATGCCGGACGGCGCGGCTCGCAAGCTGTTCCTGGCCTATGTGGAGACCGCTACCCGGCTGGCGGACAAGCCGCGCTTCTACAACACGCTGACGGGCAACTGCACCACCATCGTGTACCGGCTGGCCGACCAGATCGTGCCGGGGTTGCCGCTGGATTACCGCGTGCTGTTCTCGGGTTATCTGCCCGAGTACCTGTACCGCCTGGATGCTCTGGAAGGAGCGGATAGTCCGCTGGCGTATCGGCAGGCCGGCCATTACACGCAGCGTGCCCGCGCCACCGCGGACGCGGCCGAATTCTCGCGCAACATCCGGCGCGGCGTGCCAGGCGTGCCGCAGGCGCCCGCCCCCGCTCAGGATGGCGCGGCCGTGCCCGGCGCCGGTGCGCGCAGCCGCGCCAAGTAAGCGCCCAGTGTCTCCAGGTGGCTTTCTTCCGAGCGTAGCCCGACATGGCCATCCGCCCTGACGGCCAGCACGAGGATATGCCGCACGCCGAGCCTTCCGGCCACCGAGGGATCCACATAGCCGTCCACGCCATCGACATCCGCATTCGCCGTCAGCGCGACCACGGCCTCGATGATGGCGCCGTCCGATAGCGGCTCGATCGCGGCGCGAACCTGGGCAAGCGCATCCGCAGACGTCCGCGGGCCGCCCAGGATGAAGACTGTATGGCCCTTGCGGTGGGCGCTCTCATGCAACATCCCCGCGCCGCCCGCCGCAAGGCGTATCGGGATCTGGTCGGGCAGCCGCTGGCCCGGCGAAACCGGGTCGTGCCGGTCTCCCATGACGATGGGCGAATCGCGGTAATCGATGTCCAGCTCCGCCTCGGCAACGGCCTCGTGGTGCTGCGAGGCGCCATCCTCGAAGGCTTTGCGGATGGCGGCATTGCGCTCGCGCAGCACGTCCGGGTCAGTGGCCAGCTGGGCGCTCTCGGCCTCGTCGCCCGACGCCAGCACGCGCTGCGCGGCCGGCCGGCGCTCCGCCTGGTAGCTGTCCAGCAGACTGTCCGAGCACTGGCCGCCGCAGACCAGCGCAAGCTTCCAGGCCAGGTTGACGGCGTCGTGCAGGCCGCTATTCATGCCATGGCCTTGGGCCGGACTGCAGGTGTGCGCGGCGTCTCCGGCCAGCAGGATGCGACCGGCCCGGAATTGCCGCGCGACTTTGGTGTAGCAACGGAAGCGCGCCGGATGGGCCACGTCCTCGAAATTCGCCTCGGGCAGATAGCGCCGCAGCGTGGACAAGGCATCGGCCACCAGATCGGAGTCTTCGGCAGTAGGCCGCAGATACACGCGCCAGCGCTGGCCCGGCAGCGCCGTCAGGATCACCGGGATCCTGTCCAGGTAGGCGTAATTGGCCTCGAAGATCTCGGGCCAGCCGCTGATCGCGGCGTCGAACACCGCCCAAGGCTGGCTGATGTCGTGGCCGTCCTGCTCGATGCCTGTCAGCTCGCGCACCGTGCTGTGGTGGCCGTCGCAGCCTATCACCCACTCGGCCAGCACTTCGATTGCGCCGCCCGGCTGCTCGATCCTGGCCAGCATGCCGTCCGGCCGTTCCTGCAGATCCACCAGCTTGCTGGCCCGCTGGACGGCGCCGCCGTGGCTGGACAGATAGTCGGCGAGGATGGACTCCGTGACCTCTTCCGAAATCCCGATGTTGTAGGGGTAGCGGCTGCCGCAAAGGTCCAGATCGATCTCGCCCAGCACCTTGCCGTCGGCATGGATGCGCGCGCCGCGCTGCTTCACGCCCGCGGCCAGCAGCGGCTCGACGATGCCCAGCGAATCGAAGATCTCCAGCGAGCGGGGGTGGACCACCGTTGCGCGGTCCCATTCCAGCGGCCGCTCGTGCGCATCGATCAACAGGCACTGCACGCCGCGCCGTTGCAGCTCGGCGGCGGTGAGCAGGCCCGCCGGACCGGCGCCCACCACCAGGACTGTCGTTGCAATCACCATGATGTCGCCTCGAGAAATTTCGAGGCGACCTGGATTGCGCCTCGGCACGAACCAAAAAAAGTAAGGCCGCGCATCGCTGGCCGTCAAAGATATTGAGGCTTACGCCGCTGGCATGACGCCGCGGACGGACCTCAACCTTTTGGACCGATCCCTGGCGACTCAGCGGTGGCCGGCCAGCTGCGCGGCCTCGCCCAGCAGCGCGTCCAGGAGGCGGCGCGCCGGCACCGTCAGCGGCGCATCGGCGCGGTGCGTCACGTAGATGACGGTCTTGGGCAAGGGATCGATGATGTCCAGCCGCACCAGCCCCAACGCCGGCCCGTAACGGTCCAGGAACCCTTGCGGCATGATGCCGATCAGGTCCAGCTGCGGCATCAGCGCCAGCAACGTGGAAAAGGACTCGCATTCCAGCTGCAGGTGCAGCGCGCGTGCCTGCGTTTCGTCGCTGTACAGCGCCCTGGGATCGCCGGGCCCCTGCGCCGGCCCGGTCAGCACCCAGGCGGCTTCGGCCAGTTCGCTCAGGCGCCGGGCGCCGGCCAGCGGATGCGACGCCCGCGCAACGATGACCGACTGGCTTTCGAACAGCGGCTGCACGGCCAGGTCGCCTCCCCCGCCCGCTTCGGGCAGCGGCCCCAGCGCCATGTCAAGTTCGCCCGAACGGATGCGCTCCAGCGCCTGCGGATACAGCGTGTCGCGCACCCGCAGCCGCACCTGCGGCCAGCGCGCGCCGTAGCGCGCCACCGCGCCCGGCGCCAGCAGGATGGCGGCGGCGGGCGATACGCCCAGGGTCACCTGGGCTTCGGCGCCGCGCAGGTGCCAAGCCAGGTCTTCATGAGCCTTCTCGATTTCTCGCATGACGACCGCGGCGCGCGCCGCGAGGATCTCGCCGGCCTGCGCCAGCCGCACGCCCTTGGGCGTGCGCACCACGAGTTCGGCGCCGACCTCTTCTTCCAGCTGGCGCAGCGACTTGGTCAGCGCCGGCTGCGACACGTTCAGGACCTGCGCGGCGGCGCGCATGCTGCCAGTCCGGGCCAGGGTGAGCAACAGGTTCAGATGCTGGAGTCGCAAGCCGCCTCTCCGGCCGATTACCTGGGGTAATCGACATCAAAACAATTCAAGGGATGCGCGCGCAGGCCGTCGATAGAATTCCTGCATGCCCCAATCGGAGACAGGAGCCTAGCATGACCCGAGGCGTGAAGAACATTCTCTTCATCATGTGCGACCAGCTGCGCTACGACCATCTTTCCTGTTTCGGCCACCCCAGGCTGAAGACCCCGAATCTGGACGCGCTGGCCGCGCGCGGCGTGATCTTTGACCGCGCCTTCGTGCAGTCGCCCGTTTGCGGCCCGTCCCGCATGAGCTACTACACCGGACGCTACGTGCATGCGCACGGGGCCAGCTGGAACTTCGTGCCGCTGAAGGCCGGCGAGATGACCATCGGCGACCATCTGCGGCCGCTGGGCGTGCGTTCCGTGCTGGTGGGCAAGACCCACATGCGCGCCGACATGGCCGGCATGTCACGGCTGGGCATAGACCCGGCCTCCGTCATCGGCCGCCGCATTGCCGAATGCGGCTTCGACGCCTACGAGCGCGACGATGGCATCCATCCGTATTCTGGCCACGACCCGGACCCGCGCTACAACGACTATCTGCGCGCGCAGGGCTACGGCGGCGACAATCCCTGGGAAAGCTGGGCCAATTCCGCCGTGGACGCGGACGGCACGGTGCGCTCGGGCTGGTTCCTGAAGTACTCCAACCTGCCCGCGCGCGTGCCCGACGAGCATTCGGAGACGCCGTACATCACGCGCCGCGCGATGGACTTCATCAGCGAGGCGGGCGAGCAGCCCTGGTGCCTGCACCTGTCCTACATCAAGCCGCACTGGCCCTATCTGGCGCCTGCGCCCTACGCCGGCATGTACAACGCGCAGGACGCGCTGCCTGTGGTGCGATCGGAGGCCGAACGCGCCGACCCGCATCCGGTGTACGCCGCGATGATGCAGCATCGCGTGTCGGCGACCTTTTCCGAGCCCGGCGTGCGCGAAGCCGTCATGCCGGGCTACATGGGATTGATCAAGCAGATCGACGACCAGCTCGGCGCGCTGTTCCGCTTCATGGAGGCGCGCGGACTGTTCGACAACACCATGATCGTATTCACGTCCGATCACGGCGACTATCTGGGCGACCACTGGATGGGGGAAAAGGACCTGTTCCATGAACCCGTCATCCGCGCGCCGCTGATCGTCTACGACCCGGATCCGCGGGCTGACGCCGCCCGCGGCACGCGCTGCGCGGCCATGGTCGAAGCAATAGACCTGGCGCCGACCTTCCTGGAGGCCTGTGGCGGCGTGCCGGTGCCGCACATCATGGACGGGCGTTCGCTGCGGCCCCTGCTGTTCGGCCAGACGCCGCCGGATTGGCGCGACCACGTCATCTGCGAGTACGACTACGCCTTCCAGGATTCGCGCATCGCGCTGGGTACGTCCGCGCGCCAGGCCTGGCTGCGCATGGTGCGCGATGAACGCTGGAAGTACGTGCTGGCCGAAGGCTACCGGCCGATGCTGTACGACCTGCAGGAAGACCCGAACGAATTCGTCGACCTGGGCGCCTCGCCCGCGCATGAGGCGGTGCGCAAGCGCATGGAGGAATTGCTGTTCCGCTGGGCGCGCCAGCCGCGCCAACGCGCCACGGTGGCCGACGGCACCATCGAATCGATCGAAGTCCAGCCGCGCATTTCCGAGGGCGGCATCCTGATCGGCTATTGGGACGAAGCCGACCTGGCCCGCGCCAGGCAGACGTTCAAGCCCCGTTTCGCATCATCCAACCCGCTCGTGAAGCCGACGCTGGATCGGCTGTCGCAATCCTGAGGAGTGCAGCATGATTCTCGAAACCCCCGACATCACCCGCGCCCAGGCCGGCCTGGACGGCGTCTCCTGGAACATCCTGGGCCAGGTGTACGTGCCCAAGCAGGTCAGCCTGGACAGCATTTCCTGGCACGCCACGTTTCCGGAAGAGAGCTTCGTGCCGCCGCACGTGCACCCCAACCAGGACGAGTACATCTTCGTGCTGGACGGCCGCATCGACCTGCTGCTGGACGGCAAGAAGACCTCGGCCGGCCCCGGCGACCTCGTGCGCATGCCTCGTGGCGTGCCGCATGCCTTCTTCAACAATTCCGGCGTCGCCGCCACCGCGCTGTTCTGGGCCGCGCCCGCGGGCAAGCTGCTGGAGCTTTACCGGCGCATCCACAACATGTCGAGTCCGGCGGAGGTCGTTGCGGTGGCGCCGGAGTACGACGTGATCTTCATGCCGCCTGTCTCGTCAGCGGCCTGAACCATGCGCCGCCGCACGCTACTGAAGGGCCTGTCCGGCGCCCTGGCCTGTACCCTGCCCTGGGCCGCCCGCGCCGCGTACCCGGACAAGCCCGTACGCATCATCGTGCCGCTGCCGGCGGCCAGCCCGCCCGACGTGCTGGCGCGCGTGATCGGCGAAAGGCTGCAGCGCCTGTGGGGGCAGCCGGTGGTGGTGGAGAACCGGCCCGGCGCGACCGGCATGATAGGGCTGGACGCCGTCGCCCGCAGCGCCCCCGACGGTTACACCGTGGGCATCATGTTCCTGACGCATACCGTGCTGCCGGCGCTGTTCGGCAAGGTGTCGTACCGCACGGATGGCGACTTCGCGCCGATCGCGAACCTGGTCTGGCTGTATAACGCCCTGCTGGTGGCGCCAGGCAGCGAGTACGCCGACGTCCGCGGCCTGGTCGAACAGGCGAAGCGCCAGCCCGGCAAGCTCAGCTACGGTTCCGGCGGCAACGGCTCGCCCGCCCATCTGCTGGGCGCGGCCTTCTGCCAGGCGGCCGGTATAGACATGCTGCACGTGCCATTCAAGGGTCCTGCGGAAGCGGCGCAGGCGCTGATGGGCGGCTACGTGCAGACCATGTTCGCCACCGCTTCCGTCGCAGTGCCGCTGGCGCAGTCCGGCAAGCTGCGCGCGCTCGCCGTCACGCGTGATGGCGGCATGGCCGCCTTGCCCGGCGTGCCCACGCTGGCCGAGGCCGGCGTGCCTGCGTTCAACCTGAAAGAATGGGAGGGAATCGTCGCTCCCGCAGGTACGCCGCCGGACCTGATCGCCAAATGGAACGGCGCCATGCAGACCATCCTGGCCGACGCCGAGGTGCGCGACAAACTCGCCGGCCTGGGCATGGAAGCCGCCCAGGCCAACACGCCGGCCGAGTTCACCGGGCTGATACGCGGCGAGCTGCAACGCTGGTCGGCGTTCGTGTCGGAACAGAAGCTGCGCAACGGATGACGGGCGGGCGGCCAAGCCCGGCCGCCTACTTCGCCACGCCCCCCACCCTGCCCAGGAACTCCAGCACCGCCAGATAGGAGCCTTCGTTGCCCGCCGCGTTGGCGCTGGGCGTGCCGCCCGCGTCCAGCAGCAGGCCGGACATGGCGTGCGGCTTGCTGATCAGGGTCGCGGGCAGGCAGGGATAGTGCACGTGATGGCCGGCGCCCATGCAGACATGGTGGAAGGTGGGCAAGCCATGTTCCTGGCGCCGCCGCATGACGATTTCAGAGTACGCGGTGCTGGGCCAGAAGCCGTCGTCCGACGCGCTGACCAGCAGCACCGGACCAGGATAGTTCTCGACCGGAATGCGGGCGCGCTCGAACGCCGCGCTGTCGCGCGTGGCGCTGAGAAAGGCGTGCGTCTGGCGGTACGGCGGCTGGGACGCGTAGGCGGCGTCCCAATTGGCGCTGGCGTTGTCCTGCCACAGGTGCGGCAGCGGCTCGCCGCCCTTGGTCCAGACCTGCGCGTCGCGGCCGGTGCCGGGCGCGCCAGCGCTGACCACGCCGTGCATCACGGGCGAAGGCACATAGGCGACCACTGCGCTTACCAGGTCCGGGTAATGCGAGGCCACCAGCAGCGAGGTCTCGCCGCCGCGGCTGATGCCGGACAGGGCCACGAAGCCGTCGCGCGGCTTGAGCTCCGCGCGTGCCCAGCGCAGCGCATGCTCGAAATACTCCAGCGGCATGTCGTTCAGATACTTGGGGCGGCCTTCGTAGTTGAAGATGGCCAGCGCCAGGCATTGGTAGCCGCGGGACGCGAACAGCGCCGCGCGCGGCGCGTTGACGCCGCCGGACGAGCCGTTCATGTAGATCACCAGCGGATGCGGGCCCGGTCCGGCGGGGGTGTAAAGCTCGCCCGACAGCGTCATGCCGCCGACTTGCTCGCGCACGCTGCGGTGCGTGACGCCTTCGGCCTGGAATTCCTGCACCAGGGTCGCCGCGGCGGACTGGCGTCCGTCGCTGGCTTCGATGCGGATGACGAGCGGCTCGGTCCGGTCCGGCGGGAACACCACGCTGGCCACGTCCTCGCAGGCCATGGACCAGACGATGCCCATGGCCGCGGGTTCGGCGTAGCTGCCGGACACGGGGCAATCGCGGGACAGGTCCAGGCTGCCGTCATGGCCCGCCACGAATACCGCTTGCGAGCGCCATGGCGCGCCGCACATCGTCATGCTGGCCGTGACCGTGATGAAGGCGTAGGCCGGAAAGCCGCTCACGCGGATCTCGCGCGTCACGTCGATCAGGGCGCGTTCCGGGGTGACGGTGATGCTGGGTTGTTCTGCCACGGTGGCTCCTTAGCTCTTCAGGTCGGTCTTGGGCACGCCGTTGGCCTTGATGACCTGGGCCCACATGGCGGATTCATCGGCGATGACCTTGTCCAGGTCGGCCGACGAGGTGAACTCCACGGTCACGCCCTGGTCCGCGAACTGCTGCACCAGGCTGGGATCGCGCGTGCCTTCGCGCACGGCGTTCTCCAGCGCCGCGACCACGGGCGCCGGCATGGCGGCCGGACCCGAGATCATCATGCGGGTATAGAGCTCGAAGCCGTCCACGCCCGCTTCCTTCATGGTGGGAACGTCGGGCAAGCTGGACAGGCGCTTGTCGGAGGTGACCGCCAGCACCTGCAGCTTGCCAGACTTGATGTTGGGCAGCGCCGAGGTCGGGAAGTCGAAGGTGCTCTGCACCGTGCCTGCCATCAGGTCCAGCAGCGCGGGGCCGCTGCCCTTGTAGGGCACGTCCTGGAACTGCGTGCCGGTCTTGGACTGGAAATGCAGCAGCGCCAGGTGGTTGATCACGCCGCGGCCCGCATGCGCGCAAGTGATGTCGCCGGGCTTCTTCTTGGCCAGCGCAATGAATTCCTGCACGTTCTTCACGCCCAGGTCGGGATGCACGATCAGCAGCATCGGCGACTTGCCCATGGAGCCCAGCTGCTTGAAATCCGATTGCTGGTAAGGCAGGTTGTTGTAGAGCAAGGGATTCAGGATCATGCCGTTGGTGCCGGCGAAACCCAGCGTGTAGCCATCGGGCTCGGCGCGCGCCACCGCCACCGTGGCGATGATGGCCTGGCCGCCGGGACGGTTTTCCACCACTACGCTCTGCTTCAAGGTCTTGCCCATGCGCTCGGCCAGGGCGCGCGCCGCGATATCGGTCAGCCCGCCAGGGGCAAAGCCCACCAGCAGGCGCACGGGACGGGTCGGAAAGGTATTCTGGGCCCAGGCGGGGCGCGAGATAAGGGGCAACGCGGCGAGCGCGCCCAGGGCATGGCGGCGGGTAAATCGCATACAACTCTCCAGGCAAGGACAACGCCCCCGCGCCCGGGAGAGGCCGCGGGGCAAAGCAATCGAAGGGAAAGGACGCGCGGCCCGCTCACCTTACGGCGAGCTGTCACGGCGTCAGTATGTTGTATGCAATACCGCGGACGGGCTATCTAGGGATATCCCGAGGCTCTCCGTGGAGCAAGCGAGCGCTTTATTCCGAACAGCGGTATTTGGTATGCGATCTGAGGGCGCTAGGCCTTGGTCATCAGCTTCTTCCAACCTTCCAGCCCCAGCCGCTTCATCGTATCGATGTTCTTCTCGTAGATTTCGGCGGCGTCCGGGAAGGACTCCACCGCGCGGTCGATGCTGTCTTCGCGCAACAGGTGCAGGATCGGGTACGGCGACCGGTTGGTGTAGTTCTCGATGTCGTCCGGCTGCGTGTCGGCAAACTGGAACTGCGGATGGAAGGTGGCCACCTGCAGCTCGCCCACCAGACGCATGCGCTTGAGCAGACGGTCGGACAGGTCTTCGAAGTCATTGAAATCAATGAAATCGTCCAGCGCGTCGGGAATGATCAGCAGCGTGGTGTCGATCTTTTCCGGATCGGCTTCGGCCAGCAGCGCCAGTTCGTCCTGCAGGTCGGTCAGAACGCCTTCGGCGTCGGTGGCATCGCTGACGGCAAAGCGGATCTGGTCCTTGACCTGCACCGCCTTGGCGAAGGGACAGAGGTTCAGGCCGATCACGGCCTGGTTCAGCCAGTGCTTGGTCTCAGCGACCACGTTGGCGTAGGCGTCGGAAGTGGAAATCATGGGTGTCCGTCCTGGAAAAAAGAAAAGCGCGGGCGTTGCGGCCCGCGCTTTGAAGAGCGTCGCCGCCGCTTACGCGGTGGGCATGGCGGCCATGGTCTGGGCCACGGCTGCGGTCAGTTTCTTGCCGTAGGGCACGTGCAGGAATTCATTGGGGCCGTGGGCGTTGGACTTGGGGCCCAACACGCCGCAGACCATGAACTGGGCCTTGGGAAAGCCCTTCTGCAGGATGCTCATCAGCGGAATGGTGCCGCCCTGGCCAATGTAGCCGCAGGACGCGCCGTAGTATTGCTGCGAAGCCGCATCCAGCGCCTGGGTCAGCCAGGGCGCCGAGGCCGGGGCGTTCCAGCCGGTGGCGGCGCCTTCGTTGGCCTTGAAGATCACCTTGGCGTTATAGGGCGCGTCGGCTTCCAGCAGGGCCTTGATCTCTTGCGAGGCGGCCACGGCGTCGATCAGCGGCGGCAGGCGCAGCGACAGCTTGAATGCAGTGCGCGGGCGCAGCACGTTGCCGGCGCTGGACAGCGGCGGCAGGCCTTCGGCGCCGGTCACCGACAGCGTCGGACGCCAGGTGCGGTTCAGCAGCGCCTGCTCGGGTTCGGTCGTCATGGGCAGCACGAAGCCGCCGTCGGCACCGCAGCTCCAGGGGAAACGGCGCCAGACTTCGTCGCCCAGGATGCGCGCGGTGGCGTGCACTTGTTCCACGCGTTCGGCGGGGATCTCGCAATGCAGGCTCTGCGGCAGCAGGCGGCCGGTGCTGCTGTCTTCCAGGCGGTCCAGCAGATGGCGCAGGATGCGGAACGAGGACGGCACCACGCCGCTGGAGTCGCCCGAGTGCACGCCTTCGTCCAGCACCTGGACTTCCAGCGTGCCCGACACCATGCCGCGCAGCGAGGTCGTCATCCAGAGCTGGTCGTAGTTGCCGGCGCCGGAGTCCAGGCACACCACCAGGGCCACGTTGCCCAGACGGTCGCGCAGCGCGTCCACATAGGGCAGCAGGTCGTAGCTGCCGGATTCTTCACAGGTTTCGACGATGCCCACGCAGCGCGGACGCGGAATGCCCTGCTTGTCCAGCGCCATGATGGCGGTCAGCGAGGCGTACACGGCATAGCCGTCATCGGCGCCCCCGCGGCCGTAGAGCTTGCCGTCTTCGAGCTTGGGGGTCCAGGGGCCGAGGCCTGCGCGCCAGCCGGAGAATTCGGGCTGCTTGTCCAGGTGACCGTACAGCAGCACGGTGTCGCCGTTGTCGCTGCGGGTGGCGGGCGCGTCAAAGAAGATGACGGGCGTGCGGCCCGGCAGGCGCACCACTTCCAGCTTCAGGCCGGAGACTTTTTGCGCCTCGACCCACTGCGCGGCGTCGCGCACCACGCGCTCGATGAAAGCGTTCTTTTCCCAGTCCGCGTCGAACGCCGGGCTCTTGGCCGGGATGGCGATGTAGTCGGTCAGCGCCGGGATGATCTCGTTGTCCCATTTCTCGTCGACGAAAGCCTGCAGGGCCTTCGGGTCCAGGGTGGGAGGAAGAGCGTCTTCGGGGATGCGTGCGTTCATGGCGCGGGATCCTGTGTGCGGGAGGGGGTAGGCAATCCGCTATTTTATGCCTGTGTGGCGCGGCTGGCACCTTTTGTCCCTGGTTGTTGTCGGCGCCGTGAAATGGTGCCGCCATGTGGTGCCGCCCTGTGGGCCGCAGATCTGGCCCATGAACAAAGCCCCCAAGGCGCAAACACGCAGGGGGCTTTGGTTCAGTTCACGGCCAGCCCTCCGGGCCGGCCGCCTTATGGGCCAAGGTCAGCGACGCAATCAGGCGCCGAGCAAAGCCGGTTCGCCGTTGCGGCCCACGGCCGGCGCGTCGGCGTCGATCACGCGGCCGGTCTGCAGCTTGAACACGGCCACGGCTTCGCGCAGGCGCTGCGCCTGGGTTTCCAGCGAGGCTGCGGACGCCGCGGCCTCTTCGACCAGCGCGGCGTTCTGCTGCGTCACGCTGTCCATCTGCGACACGGCCTGGTTGACCTGCTGGATGCCCTGCGACTGTTCTTCAGATGCGCTGGAAATTTCGTTGATGATGTCCGTCACGCGACGCACCGAGACCACGATTTCCTGCATGGTGGCGCCGGCGGCTTCCACCTGGTCCGAACCGACCGATACCTTCTGCACGGAGTCGTCGATCAGGCCCTTGATTTCCTTGGCGGCGGCGGCGCTGCGCTGCGCCAGGGCGCGCACTTCGCTGGCAACGACGGCGAAGCCCTTGCCCTGCTCGCCGGCGCGCGCCGCTTCCACTGCGGCGTTCAGCGCCAGGATGTTGGTCTGGAAGGCGATGCCGTCGATCACGCCGACGATGTCGGCGATGCGGTTGGAGCTGTCGGCAATGCCGCGCATGGTGCCGACCACGTCGCCCACGGCCTGGCCGCCGCGCGTGGCCACTTCGGACGCCGCCACGGCCAGCTCCGAGGCGCTGCGCGAGCTTTCCGCGTTGTTGCGCACGGTGGAAGACAGTTCATCCATGCTGGCGGCGGTTTCTTCCAGCGAGGCGGCCTGCTGCTCGGTGCGCGAAGACAGGTCGATGTTGCCCGCGGCGATCTCGCGCGCGCCGGTGTGGATCTCTTCCACGCCCAGCCGCACGGCCGACACGGTACGCGCCAGGCTATCCTGCATGCGCTTGACGGCGGCGTAGAGCACGCCGATTTCGTTGTTGCCGCGTTGCTCGATGCGGTTGGTCAGGTCACCGCCGGCGATGCGGTCGAACAGACGTCCGGCTTCATGCAGCGGACGGAACACCGCGCGGCCGAACACCGCGTACAGGCCCACCACCAGCGCGGCCACCACGACCAGCAGGCCGATCAGGACGGCGATCGCGCCGTTGATGCGGGTGGAGGCGTCGCGCGCCACGCGCTGGCCGACTTCGTCGGCGTAATCCACGTACTTCTGGATGGCGGCGGTAAAGGTCAGGCCCAGCGGCGTGACTTTTTCCAGGTTGAGGCGGTTGGAATCCTGTGCGTTACCGGCACGGATGGCCGCGATCATGGGCACAATGGCGTCGCGGTGATAGACGTCGTAGGCCGCCAGCGCCGCGTCCAGCAGGGGCTTGCCCTGGGGCGAGGTTTCGGGTGTCTTGCGCGCTAGGTCGATCAGCTCGCCGGCCTTCTTGGTGTAGCCGTCCAGGCGCTGCATGCTGGCCAGGTTGTCCAGGCTTTTGCCTTCCATCAGCGCGGTCTGCGCGGCCAGCAGCACCAGGCGGGCGCGCAACAGTTCGGCGCCAGCGCCGTTCACCGCATTGGCGCGGACCAGGTTGGTGTCCAGCAGCACTTCGATGGAATTGCGGTTGGAGGTCAACTGCTGGTGGACGGCGATGCCGGTTAGCAGGAAAAGCGCGAAGAAAACGGCTAAAGCGGTCGTCAAGACCGCGCGAATACTGAGATTCTTGAACATTGGGGTCACTCCGGGTTGCGTGTAGCGGCTACCTATGCTTTACGACAGGTTGCAATGAAAAGTTAAACATCTCATTTGATTGCATGAGGCATTTCGTTCCGCGCCGCGCTTGTCCAACACAATTAACAACGATTATCATTTGCAGTTTTGGACCTGACGGGAACCCATCGTGACGGCGGCCACCCAGCCCACGGCGCACCATGCCTTGAACCTGCTCTACCGCGACCATCACGGATGGCTGGCGGGCTGGCTGCGGCGGCGGCTGGGTTGCGCCCACGATGCCGCGGACCTGTCGCACGACACCTACGAACGGCTGCTGAACTCGGGCCGGCTGCCCGAAGCCGGCCAGGCGCGCGCCTTTCTCACCCAGATCGCCCGGGGCCTGGTGGTGGACCTGTACCGCCGCCGCGCCCTGGAAAGCGCCTACCTGGACGCCCTGGCCAGCTTGCCCGAAGCGCACATGCCATCGGCCGAGGCGCGCGCGCTGGCGCTGGAAACGCTGATGGCGGTGGACGCCGCGCTGGACGCCCTGCCCGCCCGCGCCCGCCAGGTCTTCATCCTGTCCCGGTTCGAGGGCCGGACCTATTCCGACATCGCGCAAAGCCTGGGCGTGTCGGTGGCGCTGGTGCGCAAGCACATGCTGCGCGCCGCCCAAGCCTGCCTGGCCGCGCTGTGAGCGCCCGGCACGGGGACATCCCGGAACCGATACTGGCTCAAGGGCTGGAATGGCTGGTCATCCTGTGGTCCGGCGAAGCCAGCGCCGACGAACGCGCGGCCTGGCAGCGCTGGCGCGCCGCCCATCCGGACCATGAGCGCGCCTGGCAGCAAGTGCAGCGGATCGATACGCGACTGATGGACGTGTCGCCCGAGGCATCGGCCCAGGCTCTGGCCCGCTCGGGCCGGCAGGCGGGACGCCGCAAGGCCCTGCGCTTGATGGGCTGGGCGGTGCTGGGCGCCGGCGCCGCGGGCCTGGCGGCCCAACGCCTGCCTTGGCAGGCCTACGCCGCCGACTACCGCAGCGCCGTAGGCGAACGGCGCGAAATCACGCTGGCCGACGGCACCCGGCTCGTACTCAACGGCGACAGCGCCGTGGACATGGAATACACCGCCGACACACGCCGGCTGGTCCTGCGCCGCGGCGAGATCTACGTGCAAACCGGCCACGGCCCGGCCGCCGCGGGCCGCCCCTTTTTCGTCGCCACCGCCTTTGGCGACGTGCAGGCGCTGGGCACCCGGTTCACGGTGGAGCAGCAGCGCGACCGGATACGGGTCGGCGTCTATGAAGGCGCGGTGGAGATCCAGCCGTTCCGGGGCCGCCCCCTGCGCCTGGACGCGGGCCAATCCGCCGCGTTCACGCCGCTGGCGGCCGAGCCGATGCTGGACGCCTTGCAGCAGGCGCCAGCCTGGCTGCGCGGCCAACTGGTGGCCGAACGCCTGCGCCTGGCCGATTTCCTGGAGCAGGTCGGACGCTACCGGCGCGGCGTGATCCGCTGCGACCCGCGCGTGGCCGACCTGATCGTGTCGGGCGTGTACGCCCTGGACGACACGGACCGGATCCTGGCCTCGCTTGCAAGAGCCCTGCCGCTGCGCGTGTCGCGCTACACGAGCTACTGGGTGGTGGTGGAACCCAGATAGCCCTCCACAAAAAAATTTCGCGAAAACCGTAGCACTTTTTATTTCTCGTTCGGGATACCTGCATATCCGCAGCATTCACGTCCGCAACGAGGAACCCACTACATGCAAGCCCGCTCCACTCCCAAGCCCGCCCGCAGCACGCTGGCGCTGGCCCTGACCGCTTTGGCGCTGGCCGCGCCCCCCGCCGCCATGGCCGCGGAACCGGGCGCCCCCTCGCCCCAGGAGCGGGCCGCCAGAAGCTACGACATTCCCGCCGGCCCGTTGGACCAGGTGCTTAACGCCTATTCGCAGCAGGCGGGCGTGACCATCACCATCGACGGCGCCCTGACCGCGGGCCGGCGCAGTCCCGGCCTGCGCGGCGCCTATGGCCTGAACGCGGGCTATGCCGCGATCCTGGCCGGCAGCGGCCTGGCGGCGCGCCTGGAAGGCGGCGGCTACGTGCTGCGTCCGCTGCCGCCCGGCGCGGCCGGCGTCTCCACGCTGGAGCCGGTCACCGTGCGGGCCTCGAGCGTAGCGCCCGACAGCTACGTGGCCGAGGAAACCCGGGCCGGCACCAAGACCGACACGCCCATCCTGGAAGTGCCGCAGTCGATCTCGGTGGTAACGCGCGCGCAGATGGAAGCGCAGAACGCGCAAAGCGTGACCGAAGTGCTGCGCTACGTGCCCGGCGTAACGGTGGAAACCTACGGCGTGGACCCCAAGGGTTTCGATTGGGTCATGCTGCGCGGCTTCAACGCCCAGGCCACCAGCGACTATAAGGACGGCCTGCGCCAGGCGACCTCCGGCTACACCCTGTTCCGCAGCGAACCCTATGCGCTGGATCGCATCGAGGTGCTGCGCGGCCCCTCTTCCGTGCTGTACGGCCAGGGCGACGCGGGCGGGGTCATCAACCGCGTGAGCAAACTGCCCTCGGCCACGCCGCACTACGAGGCCGAGCTGGAGTACGGCAGCTTCCAGCGCAAGCAGGCGGCGGTCGACCTGACCGGCCCGGCGACCGAAGACGGCACGCTGATGTACCGCGTCATCGGCGTGGCGCGCGACGCCAACACGCAATTCACCTATCCGAACGGCGACCGGATCTCCGACGACCGCCTGTTCCTGGCGCCTTCGCTGACCTGGGCCCCTTCCGCCGCGACCCGCTTCACGCTGCTGACGGAGTACCTGCGCGACCGCTCCGGCGGCACCATCGGCACGGTCACGGTCAACGGCAAGCCCACCAATCTGCGCAACGGCGATCCCAATTTCAACCGCTACGACCAGGACCAGAAGAGCATCGGCTACCTGTTCGAGCACCGCTTCAACGACACGCTGCAGGTACGGCAGAACCTGCGCTACGGGCGGGTCGATTCGATCCTGGACAACATGTTCCTGGCCGGCCTGACGCCCACCGGCATCGCCCGCACAGCCCGGCGCTACGACGAAAGCATGACCGCGCTGGCGTTGGACAACCAGGCTCAGTTCGACCTGCGCACCGGCCCGCTGGCCCATACGCTGCTGCTGGGCCTGGACTTCAACCGCAGCAGCGCCGACGTGTCGCGCACCATGGGGCCGGCGCCCAGCCTGAACCCGTTCGACCCGGTCTATGGCGTGGACGTGCCCACGCCAACCATACCGCTGGCCAACTACCTGGAGCGCACGCACCAGACCGGCCTGTATCTGCAGGACCAGGTCCGCTTCGATGAACGCTGGGTGCTGACCCTGGGCGGCCGCTACGACTGGTACAGCCAGAAGACCGAAAACCGGATCCTGAACAACGACACCGATCAAAGCGGCAGCCGCTTCAGCGGCCGCGCCGGCCTGAACTACGTCATGCCCAACGGCATCGCGCCCTACGTCAGCTTCGCCCAGTCCTTCCTGCCCAATACCGGAACCTCTGCGCCGGCCAATGGCAGTTCTCCGTTCGCGCCCTCGCGCGGACGCCAATGGGAAGGCGGCATCAAGTTCCAGCCGCCCGGGTCGAATGCGCTCTACACGCTGGCGGTCTTCGACATCAAGAAGAGCAACGTGCTGACCAATGACCTGCAGAACCCCGGCTTCCAGGTCGCCTCGGGCGAGGTGCAATCGCGCGGCGTGGAACTGGAAGGCAAGTTCAGCCTGGGCGATGGCTGGGACTTCACCGGTTCCTATACCTATGTGCGTGCCCGGATCACCCGCGCCAACAACGGCACCGAAGGCAACCGTCCGGCCCTGGTGCCCGAGCACAGCGCCTCCGGCTGGCTCAACTACACGGTGCGCAACAGCGCCCTGGCCGGGCTGAGCCTGGGCGCGGGCCTGCGCTACGTGGGCTCGACCTACGGCGACAACGCCAACACGCTGAAGATCGCCGGGCGCACGCTGGTGGACGCGGGCGTGTCCTATGCGGTCGACAAGCACCTGACGCTGTCGGTCAACGCCACCAACCTGTTCGACAAGGAATACCTGGCGACCTGCTCCGACCTGAGCGATTGCTATCCGGGCAGCCGGCGCAGCGTCATCGGCCGGGTGAAGTACCAGTTCTGAACTCCGCAATGAAAACGCCCCGCCAAATAGCGGGGCGTTTCGCGCAGGCGCCGGGAAGCTCATCCCGGCGCGAGCGGTTGGCTTACTTCAGCCAGACGCGCGCGTTGCGGAAGATGCGCATCCAGGGGCTGAACGCGCCGCCCTTGTCCGCCTTGCCCCATTTCTCGGGCGCCCACGACATCATGACGTTGCGCGTCACGCGTTCCGGGTGCGGCATCATGACCGTGAAGCGGCCGTCGGCGGTGGTGACCGAGGTCAGGCCGCCCGGGCTGCCGTTCGGGTTGAACGGGTAGGCTTCGGTGGCCTGGCCGCGGTTGTCGATGTAGCGTGCGGCAGCCAGCAGGCGGCTGGCGTCGCCCTGCTGCGAGAAGTCCGCATAGCCTTCGCCGTGCGCCACGGCCACCGGAATGCGCGCGCCTTCCATGCCGGCGAAGAAGATCGACGGCGACTTGGCCACTTCGACCATCGCCAGGCGGGCTTCGTACTTTTCCGACAGGTTGCGCGTGAAACGCGGCCAGAACTCTGCGCCCGGGATCATCGGCGCCAGCGCAGCCATCATCTGGCAGCCGTTGCAAACGCCCAGCGCGAAGGTGTCGGGACGCGCGAAGTAGGCGGCGAACTGGTCCGACAGCTTGCTGTTGAAGCGGATGGTGCGCGCCCAGCCTTCGCCGGCGCCCAGCACGTCGCCGTAGCTGAAGCCGCCCACGGCCACCAGGCCTTGCACCTGAGCAAGATCCACGCGGCCGGACAACAGGTCGGTCATGTGCACGTCGACGGCTTCAAAGCCGGCGGTGTCGAAGGCCCAGCCCATTTCCACCTGGCTGTTGCAACCCTGCTCGCGCAGGATCGCCACGCGCGGACGCTTGCCGGTGTTGATGAAGGGCGCAGCCACGTCTTCCTGGGGATCGAAATCCACGTTGGGGCTCATGCCCGGGTCCGTGGCGTCGTTCCAGACGTCGAGTTCGGCCTGGGCGCAGGCCGGGTTGTCGCGGCGCGACATGATGCGGTAGGACACTTCGCTCCAGGCGCGGCCGAGTTCGGCGCGCGGCTGGCCCCAGACCTTCTTGCCGTCGCGGTAGAACTCGACTTCGTCGGCGCCGTTCAGGCCGCCGATGACATGCGAGTGCGCCGACAGGCCCGCGCCGCGCAGCACCTGCATGACGGCGTCGCGCTGGGCGGCCGGCACCTGGATGACGGCGCCCGCTTCTTCGGAGAACAGCGCCTTGAGCGTCAGTTCCTCGCGCTGCACCGCCACCTGCTCGGGGCGGATCTTGTAATCGCCCCAATCCGCCGATTGCGGATCGAAGGTCAGCATGTCCAGGTTGACCGAGATGCCGGTGCGGCCGGCGAAGGCCATTTCGGTCAGGGTCGCGAACAGGCCGCCGTCGGAACGGTCGTGGTAGGCCAGGATGGTGCCGGCCTCGGCCAGGGTGCGAATGGTGACGAAGAAGGCGCGCAGGTCTTGCGGCGCGTCGATGTCCGGCACGGTTTCGCCGACCTGGTTATAGGCCTGCGCCAGGATCGAGCCGCCCATGCGATGGCGGCCGCGGCCCAGGTCGATCAGGATCAGCACGCTGTCGCCAGCGTCGGTGCGCAGCTGCGGGGTCAGGCTGGCGCGCACGTCGGCCACGGGCGCGAATGCCGTGACGATCAGCGACACCGGCGCCACCACTTGGCGCTGTTCGCCGTCCTGTTCCCAGGACGTCTTCATGGACAGGGAATCCTTGCCCACCGGGATCGACAGGCCGGTGGCCTGGCAAAGTTCGCTGACGGCCGACACGGTGTCGTACAACGCGGCGTCCTGACCGGCAACGCCGCAGGCGGCCATCCAGTTGGCCGACAGCTTGATGTCTTCCAGGCGCGCCACGTCGGCGGCGGCCAGGTTGGTCAGGGCCTCGGCCACGGCCATGCGGCCGGAGGCCGGCGCGTCCAGCATGGCGATCGGGGTGCGTTCGCCCATGGACATGGCTTCGCCGCGGAAGCCCTCATAGTCCGCCAGCGTCACGGCGCAATCGGCCACCGGCACCTGCCAGGGACCGACCATCTGGTCGCGGCTGGACAGCCCGCCCACGGTGCGGTCGCCGATGGTGATGAGGAAGGATTTGTTGGCCACCGTGGGGTGGCGCAGCACGCGGTAGGCGGCTTCGGTCAGGTCGATGCCGGCCAGGTCCAGCGGCGCGGACACGCCGGGCAGGCGCGTGACGTCGCGGGTCATGCGAGGCGGCTTGCCCAGGATGACGTCGATCGGCACGTCCACCGGACGCACTTCGGCTTCGCCCTGCGGACGGATCGTGTCCAGGCCAGGCAGGCCCTCGCCGTCCACCACGCGCAGTTGGCGCTCCTCGGTGGCCACGCCCACCACCGCGTAGGGGCAGCGTTCGCGGCGGGCGATGGCGTCAAAGCGTTCCAGGTCCTTGGGCAGGATCGACAGGACGTAGCGTTCCTGCGATTCGTTGCTCCAGATTTCGGCGGGCGACAGGCCCGATTCTTCCAGCGGCACGCGCTTCAGGTCGAAGATGGCGCCGCGGCCGGCGTCGTTGACGAGTTCCGGGAAGGCGTTGGACAGGCCGCCCGCGCCCACGTCGTGGATCGCAATGATGGGGTTGTTCTCTGCCTGCTGCCAGCAGCGGTCGATGACCTCCTGGGCGCGGCGCTCGAGTTCAGGGTTGCCGCGCTGGACGGAATCGAAGTCCAGCTCGGCCGAGTTGCTGCCCATGCTGATGCTGGAGGCGGCGCCGCCGCCCATGCCGATGCGGAAGCCCGGACCGCCCAGCTGGATCAGCAGCGCGCCCGGAGGAATCACGTCCTTGTGCGTCAGGCCGGCGTCGATGCTGCCCAGGCCGCCCGCGATCATGATGGGCTTGTGGTAGCCCCAGCGCGTGCCGCCGGCGGTCTGCTCGAACGAACGGAAATAGCCCAGCAGGTTGGGACGGCCGAATTCGTTGTTGAACGCCGCACCGCCGATAGGGCCGTCGATCATGATGGACAGCGGCGAGGCGATGCGCTCGGGCAGGCCATGATGGTCGGCTTCCCAGGGTTGCAGCGCGTCGTCAAAGCGCAGGTGCGACACGGTGAAGCCGGTCAGGCCGGCCTTGGGCTTGGAGCCGCGGCCGGTCGCGCCTTCGTCGCGGATCTCGCCGCCCGCGCCCGTCGAGGCGCCGGGGAACGGCGCGATCGCGGTCGGGTGGTTGTGGGTTTCCACCTTCATCAGCGTGTGCACGGTGGTGTCGCGGCGGATGTACCTGGCGCCTTCGACGCCCTCGCCCGTCACGCCCGGCACGCCGGCCTGGAAGCGCTGGGCGGGGCCGCCTTCCATGATGGCGGCGTTGTCCGAATAGGCGACCACGGTGCCTTCGGGCTGCGCCTTGTGGGTGGCGCGGATCATGCCGAACAGCGTGTTGGGCTGTTCCTGGCCGTCGATCACCCACTGGGCGTTGAAGATCTTGTGGCGGCAGTGTTCGCTGTTGGCCTGCGCGAACATCATCAGTTCCACGTCGGTCGGATCGCGACCCAGGTCGGTGAAGGACTTGGCCAGGTATTCGATTTCGTCGTCCGACAACGCCAGGCCCAGCGAGATGTTCGCCTCGGCCAGGGCTTCGGCGCCGCGCGCCTGCACGTCGACCGTGCGCATGGGCTTGCCGGCCAGCGGCTGGAACAGCGCCTGGCCGTCGAAGCTGGCGTCCACCACGGTTTCCGTCATGCGGTCGTGCAGGCAGTCGGCCGCGCGCGCCAGCATGGCGTCGTCGAAGGACTTGGTACCCAGCAGGCCGCGCTCGGGAGTGATCACGTAGCGCACGCCGCGTTCGATGCGGTGCACAGACGCCAGGCCACAGTTGTGGGCGATGTCGGTGGCCTTGCTGGCCCAGGGCGAAATCGTGCCCAGGCGCGGAATCACCAGCAGGGACAGGCTCTTGGCCGGCGCGTCGCCGGTGGCGGGAGTGCCGTAGTCCAGCAATTGGGTCAGATGTTGCTGCTGTTCGGCCGTCAGGGCCGCGTCGGTGCTGACGAAGTGCTCGTAGCGGGCGGATATGTCGGCCACCGGCAAGCCGGCTTCCTTCAATTGCGCCAGGAGGCGATCGCGACGGAAGGAGGACAGGACGGAGGAACCAGGCAGATGCTGAACTAGGGACACGATGCGGGCGCCGTATAAAGAGAGGAGAGCAAAAAGAGATTTTACCTGTTTAGGGGGTTTTCCCGGAGCCGTTGTTCAATCGATCCCGAACGCCCCTGTTTCGGCCATTGTTACAAAAGAATTCCGAAGACCGCGCACCGGGATGGTGCAAAGCAGCATCCGCGCCAACTCCGCGTCGCTGCGAATCTTTCCCAATACCGCGCGGCGCCCTGCCTGCGGTTTTATATTGCGTCGCAACATGTTGCGCTCATCCCGCACCGCGGGAAAACACGAACTTCCGGTCCCACGGCGCGACGGTAGGATGCAGCGACCCCCATTAACGCATGGCGCCTACCCGCGCGCCGGCCGCTGCCTCACATGTCCCGCCCCGAAGCCCCCGCCGAGCCTGTCGAACCGATCATTCCCGCAGAAGCAGATCCCGCAGTCAAAGTACCGCTGGCCATCGAGGACTGGCTGGCCGTGATCCTGCTGGCGACCCTGGCCATCATCACCTTCCTGAACGTGCTGGTGCGCTATTTCACCGACCAGTCCTTCGCCTGGACGGAAGAAATCTCGGTGTTCCTGCTGATCGTGCTGACCATGGCGGGCGGCAGCGTCGCCTTCGTGCGCAACCACCACATACGTATCGAGATCCTGGCGGACTCCGGCTCCCCGCGCCGCCAGCGCATCATGGCGCTAATCTCCAACGGCTGCGTGCTGGCCTTCTTCCTGCTGCTGACCGTGCTGTCGGTGAAGCTGGTTGCCGACGAATATATCTACGAAGAAACCTCGCCCGCCATCGGCGTGCCTACCTGGTGGTATTCGATCTGGCTGCCCGTGATGGCCGCGGCGATCTCGCTGCGCACCATCGGCACGCTGCGCCGCATCGCCAAGAGCGGACGCGCCGCCGGGCAGGATCAGCAATGATCGCCGCCATCCTCTTCATTGTCTTCATCGTCCTGATGCTGATCGGCGTGCCGGTCGGCGTGGCCCTGGGCCTGGGCGGGACCGTGGCCATCGTGCTGTCCAACCTCGACACGCCCTGGTATGGCCTGTTGACCGTGCCGCAGAACTTCTACGCCGGCCTGGCCAAGTATCCGCTGCTGGCCATCCCCATGTTCGTGCTGGTGGGCTCGATCTTCGACCGCTCCGGCGTGGCCAAGCGGCTGGTGGATTTCGCCATTGCCATCGTCGGCCGCGGCCCGGGCATGCTGCCGCTGGTGTCGATCGCGGTGGCCATGTTCCTGGGCGGCATCTCCGGCTCCGGCCCGGCCTGTGCCGCAGCGGTGGGCGCGGTGATGATCACCGCCATGTCGCGCGCCGGCTATCCGGGCTCGTTCTCGGCCGCCGTGGTCGCGGCCGGCGCCGCCACGGACATCCTGATCCCGCCCTCGGTGGCCTTCATCATCTACTCGGTGCTGGTGCCCGGCGCCTCGGTGCCGGCGCTGTTCGCCGCCGGCATGATCCCCGGCATCCTGGCCGGCATCGCCCTTATCGTTCCGGCGGTGTGGCTGGCGCGCAAGCACAAGATGGGCGCGCTCGAAGCCCACCTGCCCCGCCCGCCCTTCTGGGCCAGCCTGCGCGAAGCCTCATGGGGCCTGGCCGCACCCGTCCTGATCCTGGGCGGCATGCGCATGGGCTGGTTCACGCCCACCGAAGCGGCCGTGGTCGCAGTGTTCTACGGCCTGTTCGTGGGCATGTTCATCCACCGCACCATCAAGCTGCGCGACCTGTACACCATCCTGCGCGAAGCCGCCGAGCTTTCCGCCGTCATCATGCTGGTGGTGACGCTGGCCGGCATCTTCGCCTGGGCCCTGTCCACGCTGAGCGTGATCGATCCCATCACCCACGCCATCGTCAACTCCGGCCTGGGCGAATGGGGCGTGCTGGCGCTGCTGATCCTGCTGCTGATGACGGTGGGCATGTTCCTGGACGGCATTTCCATCTTCCTGATCTTCGTGCCGCTGCTCATGCCCATCGCCAACGCCTATGGCTGGGATCCGGTGTGGTTCGGCGTGATCCTGACCTTGAAGGTCGCCCTGGGCCAGTTCACCCCGCCGCTGGCCGTGAACCTGATGGTGTCGTGCCGCATCGCGCGCGTGCCGATGGAGTCCACGGTGCGCTGGGTGGTGTGGCTGCTGGGCGCGATGTTCCTGGTGCTGGTCGCGGTGCTGATGTTCCCGCAGCTGGCGCTGTGGCTGCCCAAGAAGCTGGGTTATTGAAAGGGCTGAACGGGGCGACCTCAAGGGGCGCCCCCAAGGCCGGCGGTACCAGTATTCATTACAACAACAGACACGCAAAGAGAGGAGACGCAACATGAAATTCCGCAACCTGATCGGAGCAGCCCTGTGCGCGGCTGCCGTCGTCGGCATGGCGCCCGCGCACGCGCAGAACTACAAGTCCGAGTACAAGCTCTCCATCGTGGTCGGCACCACCTTCCCCTGGGGCCAGGGCGCCGAAATCTGGTCCAACCTGGTGCGCGAGCGCACCCAGGGCCGCATCAACATCAAGGTCTATCCCGGCACGTCGCTGGTCCAGGGCGACCAGACGCGCGAGTTCACCGCCATCCGCCAGGGCGTAATCGACATGGCCGTGGGCTCCACCATCAACTGGTCGCCGCAGGTCAAGCAGTTGAACCTGTTCTCCCTGCCCTTCCTGATGCCCGACTATGCCGCCATCGATGCGCTGGTGCAGGGCGACGTGGGCAAGGAGATGTTCAAGCTCATCGAGAAAGCCGGCGTGGTGCCGCTGGCCTGGGGTGAAAACGGCTATCGCCAGCTCAGCAATTCCAAGCACGAGATCAAGAAGCCCGAAGACATGAAGGGCCTGAAGCTGCGCGTGGTGGGCTCGCCGCTGTACATCGACACCTTCACCGCGCTGGGCGCCAACCCCACACAGATGAGCTGGGCCGATGCCCAGCCGGCGCTGGCCAGCGGCGCAGTGGACGGCCAGGAAAATCCCCTGTCGATCTACACCGGTTCCAAGCTCTACACCGTCGGCCAGAAGTACCTGACGCTGTGGAACTACGTGGCCGACCCGCTGATCTTCGTGGTCAACCGCGAGGTGTGGAATTCCTGGTCCGAGAAGGACCGCGACATCGTGCGCCAGGCCGCGCTGGACGCCGGCAAGCAGCAGATCGTGATCGCGCGCAAGGGCGTGACGCCTGAAGACCCGTCGCTGCTGAAGGAAATCGCCGGCCACGGCGTGACCGTGACCTCGCTGTCGCAGGCGGACCACGAGGCCTTCGTCAAGGTGACCAAGCCGGTCTATGACAAGTGGAAGAAGCAGATCGGCGAAGACCTGGTGAACCTGGCTGAAAAGTCGATCGCCAGCCGCAAGAAGTAAGCCCGCTAGAACAAGCAGCAAGCCCCAGGGGAACGGCGGCGCAAGCCGCCAACCGAGGCAGGGACGTCAGATCCCGCCCACCAACGGGCGCCAGCCACAAGCTGGCGCCCGTTTTCTTTCATGCGGGATAGCTGACTTCCAGGATGTCCAGCTCTTCGATACCGCCGGGCGTGCGCAGCACCACGGTGTCGCCCTCCTTGGCCTTGATCAGCGCGCGCGCCACCGGCGAGATCCAGCTGATCTTGCCCGCCAGCGGCTCGGCCTCGTCGACGCCCACGATGGTCACGTTGTGTTCCTCGCCGGCCTTGTCCGAATACAGCACCGTGGCGCCGAAGAACACCTGGTCGCGGTTGGGCTGCGCGGCCGGATCGACCACTTCGGCGATATCCAGCCGTTTGGTCAAGAAGCGCATGCGGCGGTCGATCTCGCGCAGGCGCTTCTTGCCGTACAGATAGTCGCCGTTCTCGGAACGGTCGCCGTTGGACGCGGCCCACGACACCACCTGCACGACAGAGGGGCGCTCCACGTTCATCAGGTGCGTGAGCTCGCTGCGCAGGCGCTCGTAGCCGCCGGGCGTCATGTAGTTCTTGGTGCCGGCAGGCAGCGCCTGGGCTTGCGGCAGATCGTCGTCGTCCTCGTTGTCCGACTCTTTGACAAAGGCTTTGTTCATGGCGGTTGCGCCGGTCGGGCGCGATTACAGTCGATTGTGTGCAAGGGCTGGCGACATGGCCGCCGCCTGCGTCAGAACCAGTCGTGCCAGACCGGTTTGAGGTCGGGCGGCAGCGCCGGCAAGCGGCCCAGGTCCACCCGGCTTTCCTTCGGACTATGGAAGTCCGAACCGCGCGACGCCAGGAATCCATAGCGGCGCGCCACATCCGCATAATAGCGGGCCTCTTCCGGGGTATGGCTGCCGGTGTTGACCTCGATGCCGAGGCCGCCCAGCTGCAGGAATTCGTCGAACAGCGCGGCGAACTGTAGCGGCGTGTACTTGTAGCGGCCGGGATGCGCGATGACGGCGATGCCGCCCGCGCCGCGGATCCAGCCCACGGCTTCCGCCAGCGTGGCCCACTGCATGGGTACGTGGCCCGGGCGGTCGTCGCCCAGGTGCTTGGTGAACACGGTCTGCACGTCGGGGCAATAGCCGGCTTCGACCAGATAGCGCGCGAAGTGCGTGCGGCTGATGAGTTCGGGGTTGCCTGCGAACGGCAGCGCGCCTTCGTAGGCGCCGGGCATGCCCATTTCCGCCAGGCGTTCGCCGATGCGCTTGGCGCGTTCGGCGCGGCCGGAGCGGGTCTTGCGCAGGCCTTCGGCCAGCGCGGCGTTCTCGGGGTCGAAGCGCAGGCCCACGATGTGCACGGTGACGCCCGCCCAGGTCACGGAGATCTCGACGCCGGTGGCGAAGTCCATGTCCAGCTCGCGCGCCGCGCGGGCCGCTTCGGCCAGGCCGCCGATTTCGTCGTGGTCGGTCAGGGCCCAGACGTCCACGCCGTTGGCATGCGCGCGCTGCGCCACGTCGCGCGGCGCGAGGGCGCCGTCCGAGACGGTGGAATGGCAGTGCAGGTCGATATTCAATGTGCGCGCGTTCATCCAGCTATTGTAGAGAAGGCCCGGCAGCGTGGATAGCGCCGAGCCGTCCCTTGTTTACGGCGCGGTCAGGACAGCAGAAAGGACGCGACCGGATCCACCTGCTCGTCCGAGATCAAGGTGGGCGCATGGCCCACGCCGGCCACTTCATGGGCCTGCGCCCGCGGATTGCGCTTGAGCATTTCCTCGACGGTGGCGCGCGTCAGCAAGTCGGATTCCGCGCCGCGCACGATCAGCACGGGACACGGCAGGGAATCATACGAACGCCACAGGATCTGTTCGCCGGCCGCCAGTTCCTCGGGAGTCTGCGCGGCCAGGGCCTGCGACAGCGCCAGGTCGTAATGCTTGACCCATTTGTCGCCCTGCTGGGGATACAGATAGCGCGCCAGGTCCGCCCACTGCGCGTCGGTATGCGGGCCGAACGTGACGGAGTTGGCGCGCATGGTGGCCACGGCCTCTTCGAAGCTCGCGAACTCACCCGGCTCGCCCACATACTGGCCTATGCGCGCCAGGGCGCCCGTCTCCAGACGAGGCCCGACGTCGTTGAGCACCAGTTTGTCCAGATGGAAGCCTTGCTCGGGCGGCAGCATGCCCGCGTGCGGGCGCATGGCCAGCATGGCGCGCGCGAACACCGCCGCGCCCGACAACGCCAGGCCGATGAGCCCGCCCATGGACGTACCGACCCAGGCCAGCCGCGCCGGCTTCAGGCGCGCCAGCAGGGTCACCATGTCCGAGACGTACTGCGGCACCGTGTAAAACGCGGGATTGGCCAGCCAGTCGGAACGGCCGCGTCCCACCACGTCCGGGCAGACCACGCGATAGCGCCCCGCCAGCCGCCGCGCCAGCGTATCGAAGTCCCGCCCGCTGCGGGTCAGCCCATGTACGCAGACCAGCACCTGGTCGTTGCCCGGGTCGCCCCATTCCCAGTAGGCCATGCGGTGCAGGCCCGCCGGGCTGGCGCATGTGACGAAATCCAAACGGGGTTCCAGGCTGGCGTCCACCATCGATACACTCCACGAGTCGTTGCGCGCCATGGCGAAGGCGCGCCAGGCCGGTATCTTATAGGACGGCAGGCTGCGCCGCCGCAACACCCGGCGGTGGGGTTCTGGACTATCGGCCCGGTCGTCGCTACGATCCTTGCATCCGGATCGCCGCCCCCACCTCCACGCACCGCGGGGTGCCTTTGCCTATCGAGGCGATCCAATCATTAAATTGGAGTTGCGGACCTGTTAGGATCAGACTCGGAAGTTTCAAGCATTGCCAGATCAGTCATCCCAAAATTGATATGGAGTCCGTATGCAGCAGAGCAGTCCTTCCTCGCCGTTGGCCGCCGGCCATCAATCCGCCAGTTCCCCTCCCCCCGAACCTCCCAAAGTGCTCCAGGACGTCCTGGCCCGCGCCGATGTCCGCATCAACGGCAACCGCCCCTGGGACATACAGGTTCATGACAAGCATATGTACGAGCGCGTCTTCGCCAGCTGGTCGCTGGGCCTGGGCGAATCCTACATGGACGGCGAATGGGACTGCGACCAGCTCGACGAACTGTTCACCCGCCTGCTGCGCGCCGACATGGGGTCGGCGGCGCTGGGCCTGGCGCGCGTCAAGCTGATCGCCGAGCACCTGCGCCACAAGCTGTTCAACCTGCAGTCCAAGAACCGCGCGTTCGAGGTCGGCGAACAGCATTACGACGCGGGCAATGACGTGTTCGAGGCCATGCTGGACAGCCGCATGATCTACTCCTGCGCCTACTGGGAAAACGCCCAGACGCTGGAAGAAGCGCAACTGGCCAAGCTGGAGATGATCTGCCGCAAGCTGCAGCTGCGCGAAGGCGAGACGCTGCTGGACATCGGCTGCGGCTGGGGCGGACTGGCGCGCTTTGCCGCCGAACGCTACGGCGTCAAGGTCACCGGCGTGACCGTGTCCAAGGAGCAACTGGCCCTGGCGCAGGAAAGGGTCCAGGGCCTGCCCGTGCAACTGCTGCTGCAGGATTACCGCGACCTGCAGGGTAGTTTCGACAAGGTGGTGTCGGTGGGCATGTTCGAGCATGTCGGCCCCAAGAACTACGACACCTACTTCAGCAACGTGCAGCGCCTGATGGCGCCGGACGGCGTGTTCCTGCTGCACACCATCGGTATCGCCTCCACCAGCCAGAGCACCGATCCCTGGATCGACCGCTACGTCTTCCCCAACGGCAAGCTGCCGTCCGCGCGCGAGATCGCCGCCGCCGTGGAAGGCCGCTTCATCATTGAAGACTGGCACAACTTCGGCGCCGATTACGACCGTACCCTGATGGCGTGGTGGGACAACTTCGAACGCGCCTGGCCCGGACTGGAATCGCGCTACGGCAACCGCTTCTACCGCATGTGGAAGTACTACCTGATGTGCTGCGCGGGCTTTTTCCGCTCGCGCGAGGGCCAGCTCTGGCAAGTGATGCTGACCCACCCGCAACGCCAGGAAATGTACCGTTCGCTGCGCTGAACGCGGTGACGCCATCGCCAGAAAGCCGCCCTTTAAGGGCGGCTTTCTTTTCTGCCGCGCCCACGGTAGATTCAGCGCCCTGCAGCGTCCTCGCGGATCATGTCGGCGGCCCGCTCCGCGATCATGATGGTCGGCGAATTGGTGTTGCCCGACGTGATCAAAGGCATCACCGAGGCGTCGGCCACACGCAGGCCCTCCAGGCCATGGACGCGCAGCCGCGCGTCCACCACCGCCCCGCCGTCCGCGTCGCGTCCCATCGCGCAGGTCCCTACCGGATGGAAGATGGTGGTGCCGATCTTGCCGGCAGCTTCCCGCAACTCGGTGTCCGTCTGGAACGCAGGTCCCGGCAGCCACTCCTGCGGCTGGTAGCGCTGCAAGGCCGGCGCCGCCGCGATCCGCCGCACCAGGCGGATCGAGTCCGCCGCCACGCGCAGGTCTTCCTCGGTGCTCAGATACCTGGGCGTGATGGCCGGCGCGCCCTGCGGCCCCTGCGCATGCACGCTGCCGCGCGAGGTCGGCCGCAGATTGCACACGCTGGCGGTGAAGGCGTCAAAGCCATGCAGCGGTTCGCCAAACGCGCCCAGCGACAGCGGCTGCACGTGGAATTCGACGTTGGCGCGTGCCTGGCCCGGATCCGACTTGGCAAACGCGCCCAACTGCGACGGCGCCATGCTCATCGGGCCGCTGCGCTTGAGCAGGTACTCCAGGCCGATGCCGGCCTTGCCCAACCAGGTGGAGGCGATGCGGTTCAGCGTCTTCACGCCCTGCACCTGGATGATGACGCGCAGTTGCAGATGGTCCTGCAGGTTCTCGCCCACGCCCGGCAAGGCGTGCTGCAAGGCGATGCCGCTTTCGCGCAGGCGCGCGGGCTCGCCCACGCCGGAGAGTTCCAGCAGGTGCGGCGTGTTGACCGCGCCAGCCGCCAGCACCACCTCGCGGCGCGCGCGCAAGGTAGCGCTCTGGCCGTTGCGGCGCAGCTGCACGCCGACGCAGCGCTTGCCCTCGAACACCAGTTGCTCGGCATGGGCGCCCGTCATCACGCGCAGGTTCGGACGCTTTTGCACCGGCCGCAGGAATGCCTTGGCGGTATTCCAGCGCCAGCCGCCGCGCTGGTTCACTTCGAAATAGCCGCAGCCGAAATTGTCGCCGCGGTTGAAATCCTGCACGCGCGGGATGCCCTCCTGCTCGGCCGCGCCGGCAAAGGCTTCCAGGATGTCCCAGCGCAGGCGCTGCGATTCCACGCGCCATTCGCCGCCTGCGCCATGGAATTCGTCCGCGCCGCGGTGATAGTCCTCGCTGCGCTTGAACACCGGCAGCACCTGGTCCCAGCCCCAGGCGGGGTCGCCGGACAGTTCGGCCCAGTCCTCGTAGTCCTGGCGCTGGCCGCGCATGTAGATCATGCCGTTGATCGATGAACTGCCGCCCAGCACGCGGCCGCGCGGGTAGATCAGGGAACGGCCGCCCAGACCGGCTTCCGCCGCGGTGCGGTACATCCAGTCCGTCCTGGGATTGCCGATGCAATGCAGGTAGCCCACGGGGATATGGATCCAGTGGTAGTTGTCGCGGCCACCGGCTTCCAGCAGCAGCACCTGCACGGCAGGGTCGCGGCTCAGGCGGTTGGCCAGCACGCAGCCGGCCGAGCCCGCGCCAACGATGATGTAGTCGTATGTCTCCATAAGCTCTTCTTATCTTCTTGCCGGGGCGGTACGCCTGCGGACTGGGTGAGCCGACCCGGCTCTGGCGACCTTGCGCGCGCCGGGCATCTACCGTGACTCTCGCGCAGCCGGGTGGAACTGTCCAATGAATTGTTGAAAAACGGTTTATAAGCAACTTAAATAATGCTCAGCCCCTTTTGCTCGCCGCCTACTCCGGGAACCGCCCCATGGACCTGAAGCACATCCGCACTTTTGCCGCCGTGGCCCGCGAGGGCAACCTGACGCGCGCGGCCGAGCATCTGCACCTGACCCAGCCCGCGCTCAGCCTGCAGTTGAAGAACTTCCAGGAATCGCTGGACCTGACCTTGTTCTCGCGCACCGCCCAAGGCTTGGCGCCCAATGCCGACGGCCGCGCGCTGCTGCCTTCGGCGCAGCGCATCCTGGACGCGCTGGACGACTTCCAGCGCGCCCTGGGCGCCCTGCGCGACACCGTCCAGGGCGATCTGCGCATTGGCACCATCCTCGATCCGGAATTCCTGCGCCTGGGCGCCACGCTGCAATACCTGGTGGAGCACTATCCCAAGATCCGCCCCACCCTGCGCCACGGCATGTCCGGATCGGTGGCGAAACAGGTACGCGCGGGCGAACTGGACGTGGGTTTTTCCCTCGGCCCGCAAGGACGTGACGCGGCGCCCGCCGGGCTTGAAGCAATGCCGCTCGCCTCCTTCGCCTATTTCGTCGTGGCTCCCAAGGGCTGGGGCGCGCAGGTGGCCGGCCGCGACTGGGCCGCGATCGCCGCCCTGCCCTGGATCTGGACGCCGCCGGATTCGGTGCACCACCGGCTGCTGTCCGACAAGTTCGACGCGCTGGGCGTCGCGCCCAACGCCGTGGCCGAAGTGGACCAGGAAGCGTCGATGCTGGACCTGGTGCGCTCGGGCGTGGGCCTGTCGCTGGCGCGCGACTCCGTCGCGCTGCGCGAATCCCAGGCCAGCGGGCTGGTGCTGGTCAAGGGCCTGGCGATCCAGGCCGAACTCGCCTTCATCACCCAGGCCTCCCGCCGCAGCGATCCCCTGGTCGCCGCTGCCTTCGCCGCCGTCCAGGCGGCGTTTGCCTAGACCGCTGCGCTGCGCCAAACGGGTGCGGCGCCGCACAGGAATATGCACCGCCTTGATGCACGCCGGCCGAGGCGGTGCGACGCGCGACGCGGCCGCAAAAGCGATCCTGAGGCCGCTTTCCCTATGAAGCG
Organism: Achromobacter aegrifaciens; assembly: GCF_902859735.1. GTDB lineage: Bacteria > Pseudomonadota > Gammaproteobacteria > Burkholderiales > Burkholderiaceae_B > Achromobacter > Achromobacter aegrifaciens. Next base: position 281,464 of record NZ_CADIJY010000004.1, read on the forward strand.
CCCGGCGCGCCCACTCGCGCCGCTGACCGCCGGCATCCCTGGCATGGACTTTGCTTGATGATTCATGCGCGGGCCGCAAGGCCGGCGAGACAACTAGAGCAGTAACGGCAATGGCGCCCCGACCGCAAGGTCCAGGGCGCCTTTGCGTTTTCTGAAACCCGAATACCCAAGCCCACGGGGACATCCCATGAAAGTAGCGGCCTCATCCGATTCTCTGCAGACCCTCGTCGTCATCGGCAACGGCATGGTGGGCCACCATTGCGTCGAACAACTCATCGCCGGCGGCGCGCTTGCGCGCTACCGCATCCACGTCTACGGCGAGGAAAGCCGCCGCGCCTACGACCGCGTGCACCTGTCCGAATACCTGAACGGACGCGACGCCGAATCGATGGCGCTGGGCGACGCGGCGCTGTATGAACAGGAAGGCGTGACCGTGCACCTGGGCACGCCGGTGCTGGAGATCGACCGCCGCCGGCGCGAGATCGTGACCGCGCGCGGCCGCGGCGCCTACGACAAACTGATACTTGCGACGGGCTCCTACCCCTTCGTGCCGCCGATCACGGGCGCGGAAGGCGCATCGCGCCTGGTGTACCGCACGCTCGACGACCTGGACCTGATCCGCGCGGCCGCGCACGGCGCGCGCCGCGGCGTGGTGGTGGGCGGCGGCCTGCTGGGGCTGGAAGCCGCCCATGCGCTGAAGTCGCTGAAGCTGGAGGCGCACGTGGTCGAATTCGCGCCGCGCCTGATGCCGGTGCAGCTGGACGAGCAAGGCGGCGCGGCGCTCAAGGCGCGCATCGAGGCGCTGGGCGTGGGCGTGCACCTGTCGCGCGCCACCCAGGACATCAAGCCCGGCACGCAGTACCGCTACCGCATGCGCTTTGCCGAAGGCGCGCCGCTGGAAACCGACCTGATCGTGTTTTCGGCCGGCATCCGGCCGCAGGTGGCGCTGGCGCGCAAGGCCGGGCTTACGCTGGCCGAGCGCGGCGGCGTGGCCATCGACGATCAGTGCCGCAGCAGCGATGAGCACATCTACGCCATCGGCGAATGCGCGGCCTGGAACGGCAGCGTGTTCGGGCTGGTGGCGCCCGGCTACCAGATGGCGCGCACGGTGGCGGCGGCGCTGTGCGGCAGCGGCCAGCAGACATTCAGCGGCGCCGACATGTCCACCAAGCTCAAGCTGCTGGGCGTGGACGTGGGCTCGATCGGCGACGCCCACGGCGCCACGCCCGGCGCGCGCAGCTACCGCTACATCGACGAAGCCGGCGCCGGCTACCGCCGCCTGGTGGTGTCCGCCGACGGCAAGCGCGTGCTGGGCGCGGTGCTGGTGGGCGACAACAGCTACTACGACACGCTGCTGCAATACGTGCAGAACGGCATCGCGCCGCCCGCGGACCCGGCCAGCCTGATCCTGCCGCAGGGCCAGGGTGCGCCGCTCCTGGGCGTGGATGCGCTGCCCGCCGCCGCCACCATCTGTTCCTGCCATAACGTGAGCAAGGGCGCGGTCTGCGCCGCGATCGACGGCGGCTGTGCCGACCTGGCCGCGGTCAAGGGCTGCACCAAGGCGGCTTCCGGCTGCGGCGGCTGCGCCAGCCTGCTCAAGCAGGTGGTCGAACACGAACTGGCCAGCCGCGGCGTGGCCGTGGACAAGAGCCTGTGCGAACACTTTCCCCACACGCGCCAGGAGCTGTACGCCATCGTGCGCGTCAACGGCATCGAATCCTTCGACGAGCTCCTGGCCAGCCACGGGCGCGGCCAGCAGGGTTGCGACATCTGCAAACCCGCGGTGGGCTCCATCCTGGCCTCGTGCTGGAACCGCCCGATCCAGGATCCCCATCTGGTGCCGCTGCAGGACACCAACGACACCTTCATGGCCAACATGCAGAAGAACGGCACCTATTCGGTGGTGCCGCGCATACCCGCGGGCGAGATCACGCCCGACGGCCTGATCGCCATCGGCGCGGTCGCCAAGAAGTACCAGCTGTACACCAAGATCACCGGCGGCCAGCGCATCGACCTGTTCGGCGCGCAACTGCACGAGCTGCCGGAAATCTGGGCGGAACTGATCGCCGCCGGGTTCGAGACCGGCCATGCCTACGGCAAGTCCACCCGCACGGTGAAGTCCTGCGTGGGCAGCACCTGGTGCCGCTATGGCGTGCAGGACAGCGTCAAGATGGCGCTGGACATCGAACACCGCTACAAGGGCCTGCGCTCGCCGCACAAGCTGAAGTTCGCGGTATCCGGCTGCACCCGCGAATGCGCCGAGGCGCAAAGCAAGGACATCGGCGTCATCGCCACCGAAAACGGCTGGAACCTCTACGTCTGCGGCAACGGCGGCATGCGCCCGCGGCACGCGGAGCTGTTCGCCACCGACCTGGACGACGCCGCCCTCATCCGCACCATAGACCGCCTCTTGATGTTCTACATCCGCACCGCCGACAAGCTGCAGCGCACCTCGGTCTGGCGCGAATCGCTGGAGGGCGGCCTGGACTACCTGAAGCAGGTGGTGCTGGAGGACAGCCTGGGCCTGTGCGCGGAGCTGGAAGCGCAGATGCAGCTGGTGGTCGACCGCTACGAATGCGAATGGGCCAACGCGCTGAACGATCCGGAAAAGCTCAAGCGCTTCCGCACCTTCGTCAACGACGCCAGCGCCGACCCCGGCATCCGGTTCGTGCGGGAACGCGGCCAGCCCCGACCCGCTCCCGCGCGCGTCATCGCCATTACCGAGGAGATTGCCTGATGGACGCCCTGATCCACAAACCCCAAGACTGGCGACCGGTTTGCCGGCGCCAGGATCTGGTGCCAAATTCCGGCGTGGTGGCGCTGGTGGATGGCGCGCAGATCGCCTTGTTCTACGTGCCGCAAGCCGCGGGCGACGGCGTTTATGCGATCGATAACCGCGACCCCAAGTCCGGCGCCAACGTCATCGGCCGCGGCCTCGTCGGCCACGTAGGCGGCGAACTCGTCGTGGCCTCGCCGCTCTACAAGCAACACTTCCGGCTCGCCGACGGCGCGTGCGTGCAGTACCCGGAGCAACGGCTGCGGACCTGGCGGGCGCGCTTGAACGGCGATGCGGTGGAGATCGCCTGAAACGCAACGCCGCCGGCTCAGCCCAGCCCGATGCGCCGGGCGCCCGTCCTGAACAGCGCCTCGGCATCTCCGGCCAGGCGGAAGGCCGCCAGGAAGTCGTCCACGCAGTATGAGGGATGCGTCTTGCGGATCGCGGCCAGCAGGCCGGCGGTCTCATCGTCCTTGCCGGCTATCGCCAGGCAGCAGGCCGCGATCGCCAGGATGTGCACATGGGCGTTGGGGCGGGCCGCCGCCTTCAGCGCCCAGCCGGCGGCTTCCTCGAACCGGCCCAGGCGTACCAACGCCAATGCGCGCACGGCCAGCATGCCGAACAGCAGCGGGTCGTACGGGCTCAGGTCGCGAGAATGGTCGGACGAGCCTATCGCGGCCTCGGCGTCGCCCGACTGGCAATGGACGAAGCCCAGGGTGTAGTGCGCCAGAGCGAAATTCGGGCTCAAATCCACGGCGCGCGTCAACTCGGCCAGCGATTGATCCTGGCTGCCGCGCAGCCATAGCGCCCGGCCCATGGCCCAATGCGCCGCCGGGTCGCGGTCATCGGCGATCAGGCCCTGGCCGGCGGCTTCGAACGCCATGTCGATGGCCGGCGCCTGCTCGCCCCAACGCTGGAACGCGTCCTGCCAATGGGTGAATGACAAGCCCGCGTAGGCCCGCGAGAACGTCGGATCCAGCCTCAAGGCCATCTCGAAAAAGTGCCGCGCCTGCTCGTTGTCGGCGCGGTTGAAGCGGTACATATGCCACAGGCCGCGGTGATGGGCCTGCCAGGCGTCCAGGGAGTTTGGCGGCTTCAGAATGGCCCGGTTGCGCTCGGCGGCCTCGATTTCGATGTCGATGGCGGCCACGATCCGGTTGCCGATTTCGTCCAGGGCCAACAGGGCATCGTCCAGCTGCCGGTCGTAGACGTCCGCCCACACGATGCGCGCGGTCCGGGCTTCTATGAGTTCAACGGCTACGGCGATGCGGTCTTGCCGACGCTGCAGCCACCCGCTCACGACATAGTCCACATTGAGCGTGCGGCCGGCCTCGTCGGGTCCCACGTTGCGCTGGTCCAGCGCGAACACCGTGCCTTGCGCTATGACGAACAGGCTGCGCAGCTTGGCCAGCCGGGTGATGATGTCATAGGCCAGGCCATCGGCCAGCCCGCCGCGCACGCCGGCCTGCGCCGAGCGGTCCACGAAGGGCATCACCGCGATCGACGCGCGGCCCGCGCGCTCCGCGGACGCCGCCTCTGACGCCGCTCCTGGCGCCGCCTCGAGCCGCGGTGTCTCGCTTGCCCGCCCCCTCAGATTCCGCCACGTATCGCGCAAGGGCCGCCAGTCCAGCCCGTCCGCCTCGAAGGCGCGGACCGCCGCGGCCAGATGCTCCTCGCCTTCGCGCCATTGACCGCGCTGCGCCAGCAAGCCCAGCAGCAGCTCATGCGCACGCCGGTCGAAGGGAGCGAGCTGCAGCCACTTGTCCAGGCAGGCGAAGGTATCGCCCGACCCTGCCGGAAGGCTGGCCGCCAGATGTTCCAGGACCGCGGCATGGCAGGCCCTCAAACGCCGGCGCTGCGCGGTCAGCCAGTTGTTGAAAAAGGGGTTGCGGTCGATCTCCAGCCCCTCGAGGAAATCGCCCGAAAACAGCGCGGCCAGCGCTTGCAGCCGCCCGCAGTCCAGCTGGGCGATGCCCTGCTGCATCGCGCTGCCGATTTCGATGGCGTCGACGTGGCAGTCGACGAGGTCCAGCCTCACCGTGTCCTGCACGGTCTCCACCCTGCGCCGGCCGGGCTCGTCCAGCAGAGTCCTGGCCTTGCTGAGACACCAGCGCAGCTCGCCGCGCGGATCGTTGGGAACGTCCCACAGCAGTTCGCACAGATGCGCGCGTTGCACGGGATGCGGGGCCAACGCCAGATAGGCAATGAGCGCGCGCAGCTTGCGCGACGGCGGCAGCGCCAGGGCCGTGCCCGCCCGGCTGATCGCCATGGGTCCGAGCAGGCGCAACCGGACCTCGCCGCCGGGGACGGAACCGGACGGCTGCGCGGGGCCGGCCGAACCCTCGGCCGATTCCACGCCGGCTACCACGCCCGCCTCCATGGCCCGCTCTTAACTTGGATTCCGGGAAGCACGGCACACGCAAACCCGCGCGGCGCCGGTTGCGGTTCCCCGGCAGGCCCGCATCGCGCACTGCCGCATACACAGAGCCTTAACGGAGACAGACCATGTCCATTTCCTCCCTCGCCACCAGCCCCGTGCGCGATTCCGCGCAGCCCGACCTGGCCGCCTTGAAGACACGCCAGCAGGGCACCTGGGCTTCCGGGGACTATGCCGTAGTCGGCACCACGCTGCAGATCGTAGGAGAACAGCTGTGCGAATCGCTGGACGTCCGCGCCGGACAGAAGGTGCTTGATGTCGCCGCCGGCAACGGCAATGCCTCGCTGGCCGCCGCCCGCCGCTGGTGCGATGTCGTTTCGACCGACTATGTGCCCGCGCTGCTGGGACGCGGCCGCGAACGCGCCGCCGCCGAGCACTTGAAGATCGAATTCCAGGAAGCCGACGCCGAGGCCCTGCCGTTCCCGGATGGCGGATTCGACGCGGTCGTCTCGACCTTCGGGGTGATGTTCACCCCCGACCAGGACCAGGCGGCCGCCGAAATGGTCCGCGTCTGCCGCGCTGGCGGCAAGATCGGCCTGGCCAACTGGACGCCTGACGGTTTCATCGGCCAGGTCTTCAAGACCATCGGCAAGCATCTGCCGCCGCCCGCCGGGGTCAAGTCGCCGGCGCTGTGGGGCACCCGGGCCCGCATCGACGAAATGTTCGGTCCGCACGCCTCGTCGATCCAGGCCGAGCCCCGCCACTTCGTGTTCCGCTACCGCTCCCCCGAACACTGGCTGCAGGTCTTCAAGACCTACTACGGCCCCCTGCTCAAGGCGTTCGGCGCATTGGATCCGGCGGCGCAAGCCACGCTGACCAGCGACCTCATGGTGCAGATAGACCGGTATAACCGCTCTGGCGATGGCACGATGGTCGTACCCAGCGAATACCTGGAGATCGTGGTGACGCGCCGGTGACCGGACCTTGATGCCTGGCTTGGGCCGGTCCGGGCCATCCACGCGGACAGCGGACGGGAAGCGATCCATGGCGCAACGCCTTCACGGCCCCCCGCGGAATGGCCCGGGCGGCCGATGTAGAGCAACCATACGATGAGGTAGGCAATGGCGTGCCGGCCATTGCCGGACGGGGTGCGAGCCCTTATGCGGAATCATACGCCCGCCATGGCTCGCGCGCCGCTATAGCGCCGAGGCCAGCGCGTACTCCATATACAGCTGCCGCAGCTCGCGGCACACGGGTCCGGGCCGGCCCGTGCCGATGGGCTGGCCGTCCAGATCGATGACCGGCAGCACGAAGTGCAATGCCGACGTCAACACCAGCTCCGTCGCCCGCCGGCATTCGTCCAGCGTGAACTTGCGTTCTTCCACCGCCACCCCGCGCTTGGCGGCCAACGCCAGCACCGCGGCGCGCGTGCAGCCCGGCAGTATCTCGCGCGACAAGGGCCGCACCACGATCCGTCCTTGCGCATCCACCAGCAGCGCGCTCGACGACGAGCCTTCCGTCACCACGCCGTCGGCATCGACCATCAACGCCTCGAACGCGCCCGCGGCCTGCGCGGCCTGCTTGGCCAGCACCTGGGCGATCAGCGACACGCTCTTGATGTCGCGCCGCTGCCAGCGCATGTCCGGCACGCTTGCCACCCGCACGCCAGATTCCGCCAGCGGATTCACGCGCAAGGACTTCTCGCTGACGTACATCATCACGGTGGGCTCGACGTCGGCGGGAAAAGCGAAGTCGCGCTTGCTGTCCGCGCCGCGCGTCACCTGCACATAGACGGACCCTTCGCGCAAGCCGTTGCGCAGCACCAGTTCGCGGCAACGCGCCAGCAGCGTGTCGCGCGGCAGCGGATTGCGGATGCCGACCTCGGCCAGGCTGCGCGCCAGGCGGGCGGCGTGCCGCTCGAACTCCAGCAGCAGGCCGTCGATCACCGCGATCACCTCATAGACGCCGTCGCCAAAAAGAAAGCCCCGGTCCAGCGCCGGGATGACGGCCTGCTCGGCCGGAACAAGACTGCCGTTGATATGGAAAATGGAGGACATGGAAGTTCTTGTGGGTAAGGGAAATCAGTGGCTGATGATGCGGGACAGGAAGGCGCGCGAGCGCGCCGACGCGGCGTTGCCGAAGAACGCCTCGGCGCTGGCGTCGTCGACGATCTCTCCGGACTCCATGAACACGACGCGGTCGGCGACGCGGCGCGCGAATCCCATTTCGTGCGTGACGACCATCATGGTCATGCCGTCGCGCGCCAACCCCGTCATTACGTCCAGCACTTCGCCGATCATTTCCGGATCCAGCGCCGAAGTCGGCTCGTCGAACAGCATCACCACCGGGTCCATGGCCAGCGCCCGCGCAATCGCGACCCGCTGCTGCTGGCCGCCCGAAAGCTGTCCCGGATGCTTGCCGCCATGCGCCGCCACGCCGACGCGCTCCAATAGCGCGGCCGCCTTCTCCAAAGCCTGCGCGCGGCTGCGGCCCAGCACGCTGACTTGCCCCAGGCAGACGTTCTCCAGCACCGTCAGATGCGGGAACAGCTCGAAATGCTGGAACACCATGCCGACGCGGGCGCGCAGCTTGGGCAGGTCCGTGCCGGGCGCGCCCACGTCGGTGCCGTCGACCACGATGCGGCCCGCATCGAAGGGTTCCAGCCGGTTCACGCATTTGATCAGCGTGGACTTGCCCGACCCGGACGGCCCGCAGACCACCACGACCTCGCCGCGCCGCACGCGCAGCGAACATTGCTTGAGCACCGGCAGATCGCCGTAGCGCTTGCCGACCTGTTCGATCTCGATCATGTATGTAGACTCCTCATGGAAACAGCTTCAGGCCCCGATCCGGGCGCGCAGCGCCCGCACGCCGCGCGAAGCGGTGAACGAGATCACGAAAAACACCAGCGCCACCAGCATGTACATCTCCACCAGGCGGTTGTCGCGCTGCGCGATCTTGGTCGCGGCCCCAAGGAAATCCGTGAGCGACAGGACATAGACCAGCGCCGTTTCCTGGAAGATGACGATTACCTGCGTCAGCAGCACCGGCAGCATGTTGCGGAACGCCTGCGGCAGGATCACCTTGCGCAGCACCTGTCCGTGGGTAAGGCCCAGGGCGCTGCCCGCCGCATACTGGCCGTGCCCCACGCTGCCCACGCCTGCCCGGATGATCTCGGAGAAATACGCGGCCTCGAACAGGATGAAGGTAATGAAGGCCGACCCCATGGCGCCCAGCGCGATGGGCCGCTCAGCCCCCGTAGCCGCCTGCAATGCGTAAGGCAGGATGAAATAGATCAGGAAGATCACCAGCACCAGCGGCAGCGAGCGGAACAGGTTCACATACACCGTGGCGGGCCAGGCCAGCAGACGGCCGCCGTACAGCCGCGCAATCGCCAGCAAGGTGCCCAGCAGCAGGCCGCCCAAGGTCGACGTGAAGGTCAGCAGCAGGGTAAAGCGCAGGCCCGACAGGATCAGGTACGGCAGCGCATCGACGATGGCTTGCAGGTCGAAATCCGTCATGCCCTGCCCCCTTTCGCCGCACGCCCGCCGACTGCGCGCCCCGGAATGCGCAACTTGTATTCGAGCGCCCGCATCACCACGATCACAATCAGGTTGAGCGCCAGATACGCCATGGTCGCGGTCAGGAACGCCTCGAACACCTGGAACGAAAACTCCTGCATCGCGTGAGCCTGGGCGGTCAGTTCCGCCAGCCCGATGGTCAGCGCCACCGAAGTGTTCTTGATGGTGTTCAGGCAATCCGAAGTCATGGTGGGCAGGACCGTGCGCAGCGCATTCGGCAACAGCACGTGCCAGTACAGCTGGGGCAAGGTCAGTCCCAGCGCCAGGCCCGCGTTGCGCTGCCCTTTTGGCAGGGCCTCGATCCCGGCGCGCAGCTGTTCGCCGATGCGCGCCGACATGTACATGCCGATGGACAGCGCCGCCGTGTAGAAGGACGCGTCGGGCAACTGCTTGATCCAGTCTCCGGCCGCGGCAGGCAGCAGCTCCGGCAAGACGAAGTACCACAGGAACATCTGCACGATCAGCGGGATGTTCCGGAACACTTCCACATAGACGGCCCCCGCCGCGCGCACCCCGCGGTAAGGCAGCGTGCGCGCCACGCCAACCGCCAGGCCCAGCGCCAGCGCGATCAGCCACGCCAGCGCCGCGGTCTTGACCGTCACGCTCAACCCGTCCAGCAGGGTTTGCAGATAGGTTTGCCCGCCATCGGGCGACGGGGCCAGCAGCACGCCCCAATTCCATTGATATGCCATGCTTTTCTCGATGATCAGGCCGCGCGCGGTCCCGGCCCCCGGGGCGGGGCCGCGCATCGGCGTATTGCGGCAGGTTCCGGGCCTAGCGGTAGGCGGCGGGATCGCCCGAATCGGTGGGCGTGGCGACCACGCGCTTGAGCGCCTCGCTCATCGCCACGTTCAGGTTGATACCCTTGGGCGGCAGCGGGCTGCGGTACCAGCGGTCATACAGCGCCTGGAACTCGCCGCTGGCATAGAGCGTCTTGATGGTGTCGTCCACCAGCGCCTTGAACTGCGGATCGTCGCGGCGCAGCATGATGGCGTAGGGTTCGATCGACAGAGACTCGTCGGACACCTCGTAGCGGTCCGGCTGCTTGGCGTTGGCGATCAGGCCGTAGAGCAGGATGTCGTCCATGACGAAAGCGGCGGCGCGGCCGGTCTCGACCATCAGAAAGCCTTCCGCGTGTTCCTTCACGGGCACGATCCTCATGCCCAGCCCGCGCTTTTCGTTCAGCTCGTTGATCTGGCGGATGTTCGCGGTCCCGGAGGTCGAGGCCACGACCTTGCCCTTCAGATCGTCGACGCTGCGCAACTTGGAAGACTTCTGGCTGAGGAACCGGTTGCCGGTGACGAAGGTCGTGACCGAGAACGCCACCTGCTGCTGGCGGTCCAGGGTGTTGGAAGTCGAGGCGCATTCCAGGTCTATGGTGCCGTTGCCCATCAGCGGAATGCGCGTGGCGGAGGTGACGGGCAGATACTTCACCTGGATGTCGCTGCGCTTCAGACGGGCCTGCACCGCGCTGACGATGCGATTGCAGATGTCGATCGAGTAGCCGACAGGCTTCTGGTTGCCGTCGTAGTAGGAAAACGGAATCGAGGTCTCGCGATGGCCGATGGTGATCGCGCCGGTGTCCGCGACCTTCTTCAGCGTGCCGTCCAGCTGCTGGGCCGCGACGGGGCCTGCCATTGCAACCGTCAATGCCGCGATCAATGCCTTGATGGAAAGTGCCATGCTTTTCTCCTTGGGATTCATGTACTTGTGGGGTGCTGCGCAGGACTCGCCGCCGAGCGCGCCCGTCTCCCTGCCGTGGCGGGAGCTTCGGGCGCGGCCAGTCAACGTTGGGTATAGAGGTTGAACACGCGCTCCACCGGCTCTTGGGCTGGTCCCTGGCGGCGCGCATACATGCAGATCTGCATCGGGACGGCGCAGCGCCGGTCCTTGATCGCCACGATCTCTCCCGCGTCCACCGACACCCGGGCGCTGGACTCGGGCAGCCACGCCAAACCCACGCCGGCGCTGACCAGCGTGCGGGCGCCGTCCACGAAATCGGTTTCGCAGACGCGCTGCAGGACGGGGCGTTGCAAGAGGTCGCCGCAAGACAGGTCGACCAGCCGCCGGAAATAGGCGCCCTGGGCGTGCGACACATAGGGGTAACGCGCGGCAGAATCGGCGTCGTACAGCGCGGTCTCGTCCACCGGCATCGTGGCGGGGCGGAACAGGCGCAGGAAGTCGGGCTCCATGCCGGTCCTCATATAGGCTTGCGGATCCAGCTGTATGTCTTCCGCGGCGTGGCGAAAGCACACCAGCAGGTCCACCACGCCGGCCGCCAGCCACTCCACCGAATCATGCACATTGCCCACATGCAGGCGCAGCGACTCGACCCCGCTCTCTTCCTTCCAACGGACGCACCAGCCCGGGAAGTGCGAGGTTGCCAGGCAATGGGGCATGGCCACCCTGAGGACCGCGCCGTCATGGCCGGTGACGCCGGCCTCGCCGCGCGCATCCACCACCTTGCGCACGATTTCGGCGGCGTTGGAACGGAACTGTTCGCCCGCCGCCGTCAGACGCAAGGGAAAGCAGCCGCGGTCTATCAGCGCGGCGCCCGCCCAGGTTTCCAGGGACTGGATGCGGCGGCTGAACGCCGACTGCGATACATGCCGCAGCTCAGCCGCCGTGGTGAACTGTCCGCATTCCGCCAAGGTCAGGAAATCCTGGAACCAACGTAGATCCATTGCAACCGCCGCGCCGTCAGAGTGAATGCGAGGCAGTATAGGGACCGCGCCCGGCGGGCTTATGCATAGTTTGCATAACGCCCCCGCAGTCAGGGTTACTCCCGACTTTTCCGTCTAGGGCAGGTTTTCCCGGAAGATCACCTGGCTGCGCGCCAGCTCCACCCCGTTCATCGGACTGCGCTTGTCGCGCAGGTTGCAGAATATGCGCACGCAGCTCATCAGCGCCTCCATCGGGCTTTGCGTGATGACGGCGTCCATGGTGCCGTCGATCAGCAGCGCGCGGGTGTCGGGCGTGAGGCCGTGGCCGATGAAGACCACCCGGTGTTGCTGCCCGGCTTCCTTCAGCGCGCGCGCCACGCCGTCGGACGCGCCGCCGATGTTGTAGATGCCGGCCAGCTGCGGATACTGCTCCAGCAGCTGGCGGGTCTGTTCGTAATTGCGCTGCGCGTCGTCGTAGCCTTCGCGCAGGTCCACCACCTGCATGGCCTGGAACTGTTCGGCGTACAGCTGCAGGAAGCCGCCTTCCCGCTCTTCGTGGGCGCGGTAGTGGCGCGACCCGGCGATCAGCGCCACGTGCGCCGCGCGCGACCCGATGAAGCGTGCGATCAGGTAGCCCGCGGTGCGCCCGGCCGCGCGGTTGTCCAGGCCCACATAGGCCACGCGGGCGCTGTTGGCCAGATCGGAGATCAGCGTCACCGCAGGCACGCCCTGCTGCGCCAGCAGGTTGACGGCCTCACGCACCGCCGGGTGTTCCAGCGCCATGAAGGCGATGCCGTCGGCGCGCTTGCCGTGCTTGGCCAGGGCCTGCGCCAGCGCGTCCGGATTGAAGCTCTCCACGTACTCGACCTGGCACCTGGCGTTGAGCGGCCCGAAGTGCTCCTGCGCATAGCTGACGGTATCGCCCAGCATGCGCAGGTAGCGGTTGCTGCCGCGCGGCAGCAGGAACACCAGCCGCAAGGGTTCCGGCGCCGCGGCCGCACGGACCTCCTGTTCCGGCAGATAGTCCAGTTCGATGGCCGCCTTGAAGACTTTCTGGGCGGTACTGGCGCGCACGCCGGGCCTGCGGTTCAGGACCCGGTCGGCCGTGGCGGTGGACACTCCTGCGCGCTCCGCCACATCGGCCAGACGCGCGAGCTTGCGTTCGGGAGGCATGCGATTCACATCAAAATCCATCATTAATCAGGTTTGACGATATTGGCAACGATTCACTATTGTCCACTCTGCCGCATGGTACTGGCGCTGTTGTGGCACATCAAAAAACATCATAACCAAGATTATGGAGACAACCATGAAGCTGCTGACACGCCGTAGCGCCCTGCGCCGCCTTTGCGCGGTTCCCGCCGTCGCCCTGACCTCGGGCTTCCCGCTGATCGCCCGCGCCGCCGACTACACGCTCAAGTACGGCAACAACCTGCCGGTCACGCACCCGCTGAACATCCGCGCCCAGGAAGCCGCCGAACGCATCCTCAAGGAAAGCAACGGCCGCGTGGACATCAAGATCTTCCCGAACAACCAGTTGGGCGGGGACACCGACATGCTGGCCCAGGTGCGCTCGGGCGGCATCGACTTCTTCACCCCTTCCGCACTGGTCATCGCGACCCTGGTGCCGGTGGCGGCGATCAATGCCGTGGGCTTCGCCTTCAAGGACTACAACCAGGTCTGGAGCGCCATGGACGGCGCGCTGGGCGCCCACGTGCGCGCCGCCATCGCACAGCGCCGCCTCTACGCCTTCGAAAAGATGTGGGACAACGGCTTTCGCCAGACCACCAGCAGCAAGGCGCCGGTCAAGTCCGCCGCCGACATGGAAGGGCTGAAGATCCGCGTGCCGGTCAGCTCGCTGCCGATCTCCATGTTCAAGGGCCTGGGCGCCGCCCCCGCCAGCCTGCAGTTCAGCGAGGTCTATTCCTCGCTGCAGACCAAGGTGGTGGACGCGCAGGAGAACCCCTTGCCCATCATCCAGGTGGCCAAGCTGTACGAAGTGCAGAAATACTGCTCGCTCACCAACCACATCTGGGACGGCTACTGGTTCATCGCCAACGGCCGCATGTGGGAAGGCCTGCCGCAGGACCTGAAGACGGTGGTGGCGCGCGGCATCAACGAGGCCGGCCTCGCCCAGCGCGAAGACATCAAAAAGCTCAACGCCTCGGTGCAGTCGGACCTGGAGGGCAAGGGCCTGCTGTTCAACCAGCCGTCGGCCGACAGCTTCCGCGAGCAATTGCGCGCGGCCGGCTTCTACAAGGAATGGCAGGGCCGCTTCGGCAACGAAGCCTGGACCCTGCTGGAGCAGGCCGTCGGCAAGCTGGCCTGAGGACGCGCCATGTCCTCCCTGTCCGCTCCCCACGCCGCGCCGCAGGCGCTGCCGGCCCATCCGCTGCGCCGCGCCGCCGGCGCCCTAGACGCGCTGCTGGGCAGCGTGGTCGAACACGTGGCCGCGGCCATCGTGCTGATCGAGATCGCCGTGTTGTTCGCGGGCGTCGTCGCGCGCTACGCCTTCCACAGTCCGCTGGTCTGGTCCGACGAGCTGGCGTCCATCCTGTTCCTGTGGCTGTCGATGCTGGGCGCGGTGGTCGCCCTGCGGCGCGGCGAACACATGCGGATGACGGCGCTGGTCAACAACGTCAGCCCCGCGCGCCGCGCCCAGCTGGAAACGCTGGCGCTGGCCGCATCGCTGGCCTTCCTGGCGCTGATCCTGGCACCCGCCGTGGAGTACGCGCATGAAGAACACTTCATCATCACGCCCGCGCTGGAGCTGAGCAACGCCTGGCGCGCCGCCGCGATTCCGGTGGGCATGGGACTGATGGCGGTGGTGGCGCTGCTGCGCCTGCTGCGCACCCAGACCGCGCCGCAAATGCTGGCGGCGCTGGCGGGAGCCGCGGCAGTGGTCGCGCTGTTCTGGGTGGCGCAGCCCCTCTTCGCCACGCTGGGCAAGCTGAACCTGCTGATCTTCTTCGTGGGCATCGTCGCCGCCACGGTGTTCTCGGGCGTGCCCATTGCCTTTTCGTTCGCGCTGGCCACGTTCTCCTACCTGGCCCTGACCACCAACACGCCCATGGTGGTGATGGTGGGCCGGCTGGACGAGGGCATGTCGCACCTGATGTTGCTGGCGGTGCCGCTTTTCATCTTCCTGGGATCGCTGATCGAGATGACCGGCATGGCGCGCGCCATGATCCAGTTCCTGGCCAGCCTGCTGGGCCACGTGCGCGGCGGGCTGTCCTACGTGCTGATCGGCGCCATGTACCTGGTGTCCGGCATCTCGGGATCCAAGATCGCCGACATGGCAGCCATCGCGCCCGTGCTGTTCCCGGAAATGCAGAAGCGCGGCGCCAAACCCGGCGACCTGGTGGCGCTGCTGTCGGCCACCGGCGCGCAGACCGAGACCATTCCGCCGTCCATCGTGCTCATCACCATCGGCTCGGTGACCGGCGTGTCCATCGCCGCGCTCTTCACGGGCGGGCTGCTGCCGGCCGTGGTGCTGGGCCTGGCCTTGTGCTCGGTGGTGTGGTGGCGCTACCGCAAGGAAGACCTGAGCCTGGCGCAGCGCTTCAGCGCCCGCGAGATCGGACGCTTCTTCGTCATCGCCCTGCCCGCCGTGGCCCTGCCCTTCGTGATCCGCGCCGCGGTCGTCGAAGGCGTGGCCACCGCCACCGAGGTCTCGACCATCGGCATCGTGTATTCGGCAGTGGTCGGCCTGCTGATCTACCGGCGCTTCGACTGGGCCCGCTTGAAGCCCATGCTGATCGAGACCGCCTCGTTGTCGGGCGCCATCATGCTGATCGTGGGCTGCGCCACCGCCATGGCCTGGGCGCTGACGCAGTCCGGCTTCTCCGGCGACCTGGCCAAGCTGATGGCCGGCATGCCCGGCGGCAGCTACGGCTTCCTGGCCGTCTCCATCGTAGCCTTCATCATCCTGGGCAGCGTGCTGGAAGGCATACCCGCTATCGTGCTGTTCGGCCCGCTGCTGTTCCCGATCGCGGCGCAGGCCGGCGTGCACGAAGTGCACTACGCCATGGTCGTGATCTTCGCCATGGGCATAGGCCTGTTCGCGCCGCCCTTCGGCGTGGGCTACTACGGCGCCTGCGCCATCAGCCGCGTCGATCCCAACGAAGGCATAGGCCCGATCTGGGGCTACGTCGCCGCGCTGCTGGTGGGCCTGGTGATCGTCGCTGCCTTCCCCTGGTTCTCCATCGGTTTCCTGTGAGGTCCGCGGCCCGCAGCGGGCCGCATCCTCCCGACATCCTCAAACCTCTCCCGCAAAGAATCCATCATGAGTCGTTTCCTGGGCGAAATCCGCCAACTCGGTTATGTGGTCCACGACATCGAAGCCGCCATGGACTACTGGAGCAGCACGCTGGGCGTGGGGCCCTGGTACTACAACCCGCGCGTGCCCATCGTGAACTACCAGTACGACGGCGAGCGCCACGAACCGCACAACTCGGTGGCGCTGGCGAATTCCGGCTTCGTGCAAGTCGAGCTGATCCAGACGCGCAACGACGTGCCCTCCATGTACCGCGACTTCCTGCAGGCCGGCCGCACCGGGCTGCAGCACGTGGCCTATTGGACCGAAAGCTACGACGCCGACCTGGAACGCCTGCTGGCGCAAGGCTTCAAGCCCAAGATGAGCGGCGAAGTGGGCGAGAAAGGCCGCTTCATCTACTTCGACACCGAGTACCACCCCGGCACCGTGATCGAGCTGTCCGAAGTGGCCGGTCCCAAGGGCCGCCTGTTCGACCTGATCCGCGACAGCGCCCGGGATTGGGACGGCAGGGACCCCGTGCGCCCCTTCCCCGATCTGAACCGGATCTGATCCCCTTACCTGCCACCTCCGCCATGAATTCCCAATCGTTTACCGCCACCTACCTGATCGAAACCCCGCTGGACCCCGGCAAGGTCGCGGAGATCATGGCTGGCGAGCAATCCTGCGGCACCTTCACGCGGGTGCAGGGCGAAACCGACGAACTGCGCGCCCGCGCCCGGGCGCGAATCGAGTCCATCGAACCCCTGGAGTCCGCATCCGCGCCCAGCCTGCCCAACGCCTGGCTGGCGCGGCAGCCGGGCGGCATGCCTGGCCGCTACCAGCGCGCCCGCGTGCGCATCGCCTTTCCCGTCGCCAACGTCGGCGCCAACCTGCCGACGCTGGCGGCCACGGTAGGCGGCAACCTGTACGACCTGGGCGAAGTCACGGGCCTGCGCCTGGAAAGCATGGAACTGCCGGCCAACTACCGCGCCCAGTTCGACATGCCGCGCGCGGGCATTGCCGGCACGCGGCAACTGACCGGCGTGGCGCATGGCCCGCTGGTAGGCACCATCATCAAGCCCAACGTCGGCCTGTCGCCCGAGCAGACCGCGCATCTGGCGGCGCAGCTGTGCAATGCAGGCGTGGACTTCATCAAGGACGACGAGGTCTGCGCCAACCCTGCCCACGCGCCGCTGGCGCAACGCGTCGCCGCCGTCATGGCGGTGGTGCGCGCGCACCGCGAGCGCACCGGACGGCAGGTCATGGTGGCGTTCAACATCAGCGACGAGACCGACGCCATGCGCCGCCACGCCGACCTGATCGAACGCGAAGGCGGCTCCTGCGTCATGGCCAGCCTGAACCATTGCGGCTACTCGGCCATCCAGACCTTGCGCCGCAGCACCCCGCTGGCGTTGCACGGCCACCGCAATGGTTACGGCGCGCTGTCGCGCCACCCCATGCTGGGCGTGGGCTTCCAGGCTTACCAGACGCTATGGCGGCTGGCCGGTGTGGACCATATGCACGTGCACGGCCTGCAAGGCAAGTTCGCCCAGGAAGACGCCGAAGTCGTCGAGTCCGCGCGCGACTGCCTGGCCTCGCTGACTCCCGGGATTGATGACCCCGTCATGCCGGCGTTTTCGTCCGGCCAATGGGCTGGCACCGTGCCCGCCACCTGGGCCGCCGTGCGCAGCGACGATCTGCTGTTCATGTCCGGCGGCGGCATCCTCGCCCACCCGGACGGACCCGCCGCAGGCGTGCTCAGCATCCGCCAGGCCTGGCAGGCCATGCGCGACGGCGAGCGCCTGGAAGACTACGCGCGCAACGCCCCGGAACTGCGGCGCGCCATCGAGTTCTTCGGCAGCCGCGCATGAGTTCAGCGGCGCAAGACGCAACGCGGCCGCGGCTGGGCTGGTACGGCGACGACTTCACCGGCGCCACGGATACGCTGGCCGAAACCGCGCGCGCCGGCCTGCGCAGCCTGCTGTTCCTGGGCGTGCCGACGCCGGACCAGCTGCGCCGCGCCGGACCGCTGGACGCCATTGGCATCGCCGGCGCGGCGCGCGGCATGGCGCCAGCCGAAATGCAGGCCGAACTGCAGGCCGTGGGCCGCTACATGGCGGGTGCGGGCGTGCGCGTGCTGCATTACAAATGCTGCTCCACCTTCGACAGCGCGCCGCACGTGGGCAGCATCGGCGCCGCCGTGCGCGAACTGCACCGCCACATGCCCAACCCGCTGGTGCCTATCGTGGGCGGGCAGCCCAGCATCGGCCGCTATTGCAGCTTCGCCCAGCTGTTCGCGCGCGCGGGGTCCGCGCCCGAGATCCATCGCATCGACCGCCATCCGGTCATGAGCGCGCATCCCGTCACTCCCATGCACGAAGCCGACCTGCGCCTGCACCTGGCGGCGCAAGGCTTGGCGGACATCCGCTCCTTGCCGCACACGGCCTACCCGCGGCTGCGGCGGGCGGCGGATGCGCCGCTGCTGGACGACTGGATCGACCAAGTCATCGAAAGCACCGACGGACCGCTGCTGCTGGACCTGGTCGACGAAGAACAGCTGGCCATCATCGGCCGGCTCATCTGGCGCGCGGCGTCCTGCCTGCCGTTACTGGCGGTCGGCCCCAGCAGCGTGCAGCAGGCGCTGGCCCGTGCCACGCCAGCCGGCGGCGGCAGCGCCGCAGCCGCGCCGCTGCAACCGGCCTCGGGCCCCGTGCTGGCGGTCGCCGGCAGCCTGTCTCCGGTCACGGCCAGGCAGATCGCCGCGTGCCGGCAATACCAGCTCCAACCGCTGCAGGCGCAACGGCTCTTGCAAGACCCTACCTACGCCGCCCAGCAAGCCCAGTTGGCCGCCGCCACGCTGGCCCAGGGGCGTAATGTGCTGGCGCACACCGACCGGCCCGCCCAGCCCCTTGCACCCCATCAGACCGCCGCGACCGCCCGCGCCACCGGTCAACTGGTGGCGGATATCGTGCGCGCCAGCGCGCAAGCCGGCGCGCGCCTGTCACGCATCGGCATCGCCGGCGGCGACACCTCCAGCCAGGCGACGTTGGCCCTGGGCGTCTGGGGCCTGGCGTTCCGCTGCGTGCTGGCGCCCGGCGTGACGGTCAGCCTGACGCGCAGCGATGACCCTGTGACCGACGGCATTGAACTGATGCTCAAGGGCGGACAGATGGGCGGCGATCTGCTGTTCGATGAGTTGGCGTCGGGAGCGGCCTGAGCCGGCATGACGCGCCACGGCGCGCCATGCCCTCAGAACTTGTGCCGGATGCCCAGCGCCAGGGCGGCCTGGCTATCCTTGCCCGGGGGCAGCGTGGCAAGCGGCGCAAAGTTCAGCGCGGAGTTACGCGCATAGGCGCCGACCGCATACAGGTCTGTGCGCTTGGACAGCCCGCTGTAAAGCAGCTGCAAGACATGCTGTTTGGGATTCGGCGGATTTCCTCCCCCTGCATCGGCCTTCACGTCGTCGTAGTAAAACGCGGCAGTGACCTGCAGGACCCGCGAAAGGCGGTACCCGACTCCGATCCACCACATGTCGTCGCGCTGGTTCAAGCTGCCTCGGGCCGTCTTGTCCTGCGCCCAGCGGTAGCCCGCCGTCAGGTGCCAAGGATCCGGCGCGTAGGAAGCGCTCAAGGCCAGCTTGCGCAGCCGGTTCGACGCGGTTGTCGGCTTTGCGCCGCCGGCCTCGTCGTAGACTGCCGCCAGGCCAAACAGGCCGGACAGGTAGCTCGCTCCCCCGCCCCAGGCCGACCGCTGATAACGCGTGCCCGCCGCATCATCGAGCTGATAATGCGCCTGCGCCGACAGCGCCCCCGTCCCGACGCGATACTTGACCAAGTTGTCGTGACGCACACCACCCAAGAGAGCCCCCGAAGGCTCGTAGGCCGGCGCGTAGGCCTGAGGCACCATCGGGAACAACAGGCTGAACATGCTGGTGTATTGCCTTCCCAAAGTCACCATGCCGTAGGGGCTGTTCAGACCCAGGAAGGCCTGGCGGTTGAACGGCCGTCCCTCCTCGGCCATGGTTCCCGTATGCGTATTCAAGCCGCCTTCAAGCGTGAAAACAGCCTGCATCCCGCCACCCAGGTCCTCCACTCCCTGCATACCCCAACGGGAACCCGACAACCCGCCGGAGCCCATCCGCATCGAGGATCCGCCGGACGAAGAGGATCGCCCCGCCGACGCGCCGCGCTTCTTGTTATCGATGTTGTTGCTCTTGTACTCGATATACGTGTCCGCTATTCCGTAAAACTTGAGACTGGACTGCGCGAACACCGCAGGCGAGTGCGCGGCATAGACAGCCAATGCCGCGCACATCGCCGGGACCCTGAATTGCTTGCCACACTTCCTGTATTGCTTTCCATACTTCATGAACCACCCCCTTTGAAAATCGTTATGTTTGCCGTGGTCGGCAATAGGCAAGCCCCAGGACACTGCAACTCTCGGCGCCACGCGAACCGGTGTTCGAACGGCCTCGGACTACAGGTTGGTCAGCTTTGCCAGATAGTTTTCTTCGGTGCCATGCAGATCCTGATCCTGCGTCGCCAATGCCAGGATTCCCCGCTTATGCCTACTACTCCCGCGTCGATATCGGACTGATTCCCGCGTATTGGAGGAAGGCATTCCTGCTCATCCTTCCCGCCCCTCGCGACTGCACCAAAGCGTCTGTTCTTTTCTGTTCCACGCCTGTCTCCGTCGCTATAATCAGCCGCGATATTGACACCGCCAAACCCCGCAATTAAAGGGTCGCGCCGGAAATAAACGGTTTCGTTGCGGGAAAGAATATGAATCGCCTGGTCGCAATGAATGTCTTCTGCAAGGTCGTCGAACATGGAAGCTTTACGATCGCTGCAACGCGCTTGAACATGTCCACCGCCTCGGTGAGCAAGAACGTTTCTGCGCTGGAAGACCACATAGGCACGCCGCTGCTTGCGCGCACCACTCGCCGCATCGTGCTCACCGATGCGGGCAAGACCTACTACGAAAAATGCACCCGCATCCTCGAAGATGTGGAAGAAGCCGAACGCACCGCGGGGCAGGTACAGACCACGCCACGGGGCATCCTGAAGGTGCGCGCGCCGATCGCCTTCGGCGCAGCGGATCTGGGCCGCCTGATCACGGAATTCACCGCGATTTTTCCCGAGGTCACCGTTGAAATGACACTCAACGACAAGTATCTCGACCCGGCGGACGAAGACATCGACGTCGCGCTGTATATCGGCGCAACCCCCAAGCATTTCGCGGCGGGCGCCCAGACCATCGCCACCCTGCCCAGGGCGCTGGTCGCCGCGCCGACCTATCTAAAACGCCAGGGCACCCCAAAGGACATCCTGGATCTCGCCAGCCATCAGTGCCTGATCTATAAGCGCGGCGCCAACCACAACGAATGGCGCTTTACGCGAGACGACCTTAAGCAAACCGTGCATGTCAGCGGCCCCCTGCGCAGCAACAACAGCCTGACCCTGCGCGACGCAACGCTGAACGGCGCCGGTATCGGACTGCTGCCCGCTTATCTGGTCGCGCAGGACCTGGCCGACGGCCGTCTCATGTCCCTGCTGCCGGATTGGCAGCCCGCGGAGCGAAACCTGTATGCCGTGTACCCGCAGCCGCGGCGCTCATCGCCCAAGGTGCGCGAGTTCATCAATCTGTTGGCCAGCAGCCTGGACCTGGGTGCTGCTTGCTCACGCTAGCAGCGGGTTATGCTGCCGACGCGCCCGCCTTTGCGGGTTCCTACGATCAGGAGACTTGCCCACATGAACTGGCCGATACGCGCTTGCACCATGGCAGCGATCGCCCTCTGCGCGTCCGCGGCTGTTTCCGCCGCCGCCCCTGCGAATCAGGCCGAATGGACCACTGGCGCAATGCGCAAACTGCAAAGCCATCTGGAAATGCCCAGGGAAGCGTACGAACTTGACGGTCCCCTAAGCCTGCGCCTGCGCCTCACTGTCCTGCGGGACGGCAAGATCGACGCGGTGGACCTCGCCAGTTCCTCGGGGTATGTCGCCATCGACAAGGCCGCGGTCCGCATGGTCCGGCGCGCCAGCCCGCTGCCCGCCTTCACCAGCGACATGCAGGCCGACAGGGAAATCCTGATGCTGCCGGTGCGGTTCCAGATGATCGAGGAGCCCGCCAGCGACGCCGAGCGCCGCTACGCCGACCGGACGCGCGGATTCGGCGTCACCGTGCCCGCTGCCTATCGGATCGTGAAGAGCGGCAAATCCGACGAATTCGATGTGCTGGTCGAGATCGTCCGCGCCAACGGCGCGCCGCAAGCCGCGGGCGCGGCCGGCTACCTGTGCGGCGTCGGCTTCAGCACGCCGCGCAAATCGCTGAAGACGCATCCCGGCGCCGAAGCGCCGCTCTCTGCCGCCGAGCGCATGGCTGCGGCCGAAGCGATCCTGGCCGCGCAGGGCGAATCGCCCGAGCAGCGCAGCGGCTTCGAGTTGCAGGGCGCCAAGGGCATCGACTATGTCGCGCCCGCGGGCGCAGGACCGGATGGCACGCGCCTGCTGGAATACAACGCCTTGCTGGATACCGCGACGCTGCGCGTCGCGATGCGCTGCACCGCGACTGCCGAGGACATGCCGGCAGGCCTGCCCGCGTTCCGCAAGATACGGGACGGCATCAGCCTGGGCGGGCATACGGCTGCACCGGCCGCGCGCTAATCCAACATTTCGAAGTACGGCGCCATGCGCTCGCGCGACCTGAGAATGTGGTCGCGCATGGCATCCTGAGCGCCATCGGCATCACGCTCGCTCAGCGCCCGCACGATGCGTGCATGCTCGGTCACGGCTTCTTCCGTGACCCTCGAGTGGAAGCGCAGCCGGAACAGATGGGTATGCGCGTACAGCCGGGCCAGCGCTTCGGCAAGCAGTTCATTGCCGCTCTGCTCCGCGATCCAGGAGTGGAACTGCGCGTCCAGCACGGCGAATTTTCCATAGGCCACGCGCGCATCATCGGCGCTCGGGGCGCTCATTGCCGCAGACAGCGCCGCCAGTTCCTGCAGTGACGCGTCCGTCATGCGTTGCGCCGCCAGCCCGGCACCGAATGGCTCCAGCTGCAAGCGCAGTTCGTACATCTGCTCGAAACGCCTGCGCGTAGGCATGGGCGCCGCGCTGTATCCCACGTGATGCGTCTTGACGACCAGCCCTTCGGTTTCAAGCCGGATCAGCGCGGCGCGTATCGGCGTTTGCGATACGCCTAGCTCACGCACCAGCGCATCGACCGCGATGCGCATGCCGGGCGCGATCTTCAGGGAAATGAGCTGCGACAGCAGCGTTTCATAGACCTCGTCGCCCAACGACCGCACGCGCTCGCCCAGGCGCTGGCCGGCCGCGGGCATGGTCGAGGGTACGGCTGCGGAACCGCGAGAGAGTGTCGTCATGGTTGTTTCACCCGATTTGCCAACTATGTGTTGACGTCCAATTTGTTACGAGGTTAGCATAAATCAGATCGTATTTCAGATCCGATCGGATTTAACAACTTAACGACACTATGACGACAACGATAAAAATGGGGGAGGCAAGGCAGGTTTGCATCCGCGCGCTGGAACTGGCCGGAGCCCCGACCGACCACGCTGCGACGCAGACCGACCTGCTGCTTGAAGCCGAATTGCGCGGGCGCGCGTCCCACGGCCTGCTACGCCTGCCGCGCATCATCGAACGCATCCACAACGGCGTGGCCGACCCGAAAACCCGCGGCACGGCCGTCTGGCGCTCCCCAGCTTTCCTGGACATGGATGGCGAACGCGGCCTGGGGCCGGTGATCGCGCTGGCGGCCCTGGAGCAGATCCGCGAACGCGCCCGCGAGACCGGAATCGCCATCGCCGCCGTCAGCAACAACAACCATATCGGCATGCTGGCGCTCTACGCGGAAAGCGCGGCGCGCGAAGGCCAGATCCTTTTGGCCCTGTCGACCAGCGAAGCCCTGGTCCATCCCTGGGGCGGCCGTCAAGCCCTGATCGGCACCAACCCGATCGCTATCGGCGTACCCACCGCGGACGAACCGTTCGTGCTGGACATGGCCACCAGCCAGGTCGCCATGGGCAAGATCCACGACTACGCCAACCATGGCCGGCCACTCGAGCCGGGCTGGGCGCTCGACGGCGCCGGCAACCCCACCACGGATGCCGAAGCTGCCAAAGCGGGCGCACTGGCCCCCTTCGGTGAAGCCAAGGGTTACGCGCTGGGCCTGGCGTTCGAAGTGCTGGTCGCCAGCCTGACGGCGTCCGCGCTGGGCAACGCCGTCAAGGGCACGCTGGATTCCCGCGAGATATGCAACAAGGGCGACGTCTTCATCGCGATCGAGGCCGGGTCGGGCGGGATTGCCAGCCGCGTCACGAGCTACCTGGATGACATCCGCGCCTGCCCTGCCCTGCTGCCCGGGCGGCCCGTCGCGGTGCCAGGCGATCGGGCGCGCACCGAACGCCGCCTGCGGCTGGATGCAGGCATCGAACTGGCCGACGAGGTCTGGCGCCGCATCCTCGACCTGGCGCAATGCGCCGCCTGAATTTCCCCAGACACCCTTTCAAGGATCCACAATGAATGAATTGTTTGGAATCATGCGCGCACCGCGCGCTGTGCTGTTCGGCAACGGCCAGCGCCTTGCGCTGGGCCGCGTCGCAGCCGCCCTGGGCCAGCGCGCGCTGATCTGCACCGACGAGCGCTTCGCCGCCACGGCGGAAATGTCCGAACTGCTGGCCACGCTGGAAAGCGCCGGCGTGCGCGTCCAGGTGTACGACCGCACTCAGCCGGACCTGCCCGTCGAGGGCGTCTACGAATGCGTGGCAGCGCACGGCGCGTTCCAGCCAGAGGTAATCGTCGGACTGGGTGGCGGCAGCTGCCTGGACATGGCAAAGCTCGTCAGCCTGCTGCTGACGCATGGCGGGAAGGCCTCCGATTACTACGGTGAATACAAGGTTCCCGGCCCGGTGCTACCCGTGATCGCGCTGCCCACCACATCGGGCACGGGCTCCGAGGTCACGCCAGTCGCCGTGCTGGCCGATAGCGCCCGCGATCTGAAAGTGGGCGTCTCCAGTCCGCACCTGATTCCCCACACCGCCATCTGCGATCCTGAACTGACGCTGACCTGCCCCAAGGGACTGACCGCCATCGCCGGCGCCGACGCCTTGACCCATGCCATCGAGGCCCTGACCGCGGTCCGTCGCAGTCCGGATGCCGACATCGCGCAGACCCGCGTATTCGTTGGCAAGAACGCCTTCAGCGACCAGCAGGCGCTGATTGCCATCCGCGCGCTCGCGTCCTATCTGCCCCGCGCCGTCGACGACGGCTCCGACCTTCATGCCAGGGGTCAGGTCATGGCCGCGGCGCTTGCCGCTGGCCTGGCCTTCGGCGTGGCGGGCACCGCGGCGGCCCACGCCATCCAGTACCCGATCGGCGCGCTGACGCACACGGCGCACGGCGCAGGCGTGGCGACCCTGATGCCCTATGTCATGGATTTCAACGCAACGGCCTGCAGCGCGGACTATGCGGCCATCTCTATGGCGATGGGGGACACGGAAACCGATCCCGCGCGCCTCGCCGCCCGCGCGCCGCGCCATGTCTACGACCTGTTCTCGCGCATCGGCATCCCTGCAACGCTGGCTGGACTGGGCGTGCGCGCCGACCAGCTCGAATGGATCGCCGCGCAGTCCATGCTGGCCGCGCGCCTGGTCACGAACAATCCGCGACCGCTGGACCAGGACGGCATCGCCGCCATCGTGGCCGCCGCCTACGCGGGACGCGGCTCGTTTCGCGCATCTTGATAACCCGCCTTCCACCCACATCCGGAGCTGACGCATGACCATCGAGGCCAACAAGCTGTCTACAGACCTTTACATCGACGGCGCCTGGCGCGCCTCCACCTCGGGCCGTCGCATCGACGTGTACGACCCGTCGACCGAGCAGGTAATCGCCAGCGTGGCGGACGCCACGCTCGAAGACGCCGCCGCGGCCGTGGACGCAGCGGCGCGCGCTGCCGCAGGCTGGGCAGCTACACCCGCGCGCCAGCGCGGCGAAATCCTGCGCAAGTGCTATGAACTGATGGTCCGCGACGCCGACCATCTGGCACATCTGATTTCCCAGGAGAACGGCAAGGCGTTGACGGACGCGCGCGGCGAGGTCGCCTACGCCGCCGAGTTCTTCCGATGGTTTTCCGAGGAGGCGGTGCGCATCAATGGCGACATCAGCGTATCGCCCGGCGGCGCCAGCCGCATCATCGTGCAGTACCAGCCCATAGGCATCGCCCTGCTGGTCACCCCGTGGAACTTCCCCGCGGCCATGGCAACCCGCAAGATCGCGCCCGCGCTGGCCGCCGGCTGCACCTGCATCCTCAAACCCGCGACCGAGACCCCCTTGACCGCTTACGCCGTCATGCGCCTGCTGGAAGAAGCCGGCGTGCCTGCGGGCGTGGTCAACGTACTGACGACCTCCTCGGCTGGCAAGTTCGCCAACGCGGTGCTGGATGATCCGCGCGTGCGCAAGCTCTCCTTCACCGGTTCAACGGAAGTGGGCCGCGTGCTGCTGCGCAAGGCGGCGGATTCCGTCATCAGCTGCTCGATGGAGCTGGGCGGCAATGCGCCGTTCCTGGTCTTCGACGACGCGGACATCGATGCCGCCGTCGAAGGCGCCATGATCGCCAAGATGCGCAACGGCGGCGAAGCCTGCACGGCGGCCAATCGCTTCTACGTGCAGCGCGGCGCAGTCGAGGAATTCAGCGCCCGCTTCGCCGCGCGCATGGCCGCGCTGAAGACCGGCGACGGCGTCGATCCCGGCACCCAATGCGGCCCCTTGGTCAATGCGGGCGCGGTGGACAAGGTGGCATCGCTGGTGGCCGACGCCGTCGCCAAGGGTGCGCGGATCAAGGCCGGCGGCAAGCGGCTGGACCGCGCCGGGCACTTCTACGAGCCCACCGTGCTGGTGGATGTGCCCGCCGACGCCGACCTGCTTGCCGAGGAAATCTTCGGTCCCGTGGCGCCCATCGTGGCGTTCGATACCGAGGACGAAGCCGTGGCCTTGGCCAACGCCACGGAGTATGGGCTGGTCGCATACGTCTATACCCGCGACCTGGCGCGCGGACTGCGCGTATCCGAACGCATCGAAAGCGGCATGATCGCCCTGAACCGCGGCCTGGTATCCGATCCCGCGGCGCCTTTCGGCGGCGTCAAGCAAAGCGGCCTGGGCCGCGAAGGCGCGCACCATGGGCTGCTTGAGTTCATGGAAGCCAAGTACATATCCACCAATTGGTAAGCCCTGACGGCCGCGTCCCGGGCGCGGCCGTCCCTCTGATTGCAAAACCCTCACGAGGAGACAGCCACACATGGCTAAGTATGAAATTGCGACCATCGACGGCGATGGCATCGGTCCGGAGGTCTGCCAATCGGCGCTCACCGTACTGAAGGAAGCCTGCGGCGCCGACCTGCTCTCATTCAGCAGCTACGACGGCGGCGCCGACCACTACGTCAGGTCGGGCCAGGTTTTGCCCGACGACACCTACGCAGCCTGCAAGGCGGCTGACGCCATCCTGCACGGCGCGGCCGGCATGCCGGGCGTGACCTACCCCGACGGCACCGAAGTCGGAAACGACCTGCATCTGCGCCTGCGTTTCCGGCTGGACCTGTACGCCAACGTGCGCCCGATCCGCTTGTACCAGGGCGTCGATTCGCCGCTCAAGAATTTCAAGCCGGGACAGATCGACTACGTCATCGTGCGCGAAAACACCGAAGGCCTGTACGCCAGCCGCGGCGGCGGAATCGTGCTGCGCGATGAAGTGGCGACCGACACCATCGTCGTCACCCGCAAGGGCATCGAACGCGTCGCCCGCTTTTCCTTTGAGCTGGCGCGCCAGCGCAACGGCGCGCCGCGTGACGGCAAGCGCCGCGTCACGGTGTGCGACAAGGCCAACATCCTGCGCACCTACGCCTTCTTCCGCGCGGTCTGCGATGACGTGGCCGCCAGCTATCCCGACGTCGAAATCGATTACGCCTATGCCGACGCCATCACAGTGCACATGCTCAAGCGGCCGGATTTCTATGACGTGATCGTGGCGGAAAACATGTTTGGCGACATCATTTCCGACCTGGGCGCCGCCA
This sequence comes from Achromobacter aegrifaciens, assembly GCF_902859735.1. Lineage (GTDB taxonomy): Bacteria > Pseudomonadota > Gammaproteobacteria > Burkholderiales > Burkholderiaceae_B > Achromobacter > Achromobacter aegrifaciens. The sequence goes on from NZ_CADIJY010000004.1 coordinate 309,201, forward strand.
CGATAGGCGGCATGGGCCTGTCGGCGTCTGCAGAACTGGGCGACACCCACGGGCTCTTCCAGGGCGCGCACGGATCCGCGCCCGACATAGCCGGCCAGAACGCCGCCAGTCCGCTGGCCACCATTCTGTCGGGCGCGCTCATGCTGCGCTGGCTGGGCGACAAGCATGCCGATGCCGCGCTCTCCGATTCCGCGCAACGCATCGAGCGCGCGGTCGAACAGGTGCTCGCCAAAGGCGACCACGTGCCACGCGACCTGGGCGGCACGGCAAGCTGCACCGACATGACCCAGGCCGTCTGCCGCGCGTTGTCGCGCTGACGGCAAGGCCCCCCACCTAGAAAAGAAAATACGAGGAGACACCCCATGCTACGCATCACCCCCTTCCTGTGCGCCGCCCTGACCGCGGCAGCCTTTGCCGCTCCGGCCGCCGCCCAGGACTATCCCAGCCGCGCCATCACGGTCATCGTGCCCTTCGCGCCCGGCGGCACCAGCGACACGCTGGGCCGCCTGGTGGCCACTTCGCTGTCCAAGCAATTGGGCCAGACGGTGGTCGTCGAAAACTCAGGCGGGGCCGGCGGCCTCATCGGCATGCAGAAGCTGCAGAAGAGCGCACCGGACGGCTACACCCTGGCCTTCAACAACATGTCGCTGGCGATCCTGCCGCATCTGCATCCCAAGGCCAACTACGATCCGCAAAAAGAATTGGCTCCCATCGGCATCGTCGCGACCGTGCCCATGGTGCTGTCGGTCAGCAACAAGAGCGGCATCCAGGATCTGCCCGCCATGCTCAAGCGCATCCGCGACGTGAACGCCGTCAAGCTCAACCTGGGCTCAAGCGGGCCGGGCAGCACGGCGCACCTGGCCGAGGCCATGTTTCTGCACTTCGCCGACGCACGCGGCGAACTCATTCCCTATCGCGGCACAGGTCCCGCGCTGACCGACCTGATGAGCGGCATGATCGACGGGGTCATCGACCAGACCGTGACCATGCTGCCCCTGCATCAGGACAAGCGCGTCAAAGCCATTGCCGTGACCGGAACCGCGCGCCTGGCGCAAAGTCCGGACATCCCCACCTTTGCCGAGGGCGGACTGCCTGAGTTCGATCTGGCCATCTGGAATGGCCTGGTGGCGCCGGCTGGCACGCCGCAGCCTGTGGTCGAAAAACTGGCCGCCGCCCTGTCGCAGGCAATAGACACCCCAGAGTTCAAGACTCGTCTGGAACAATTGGCGGCGCAAGCGCCTGCCGCACAGGAACGCGGCCCCATCGCATTCTCCGATCTGCTCAAGCGCGACTCGCAACGCGTATCGTCGCTGGTCAAGAGCGCGAACCTGCTCGGCGCCAATTGAACGCCGCGGGCGGCCTCAGTCAGCGCCCATGCCAATACCGCCGCCCGCGTTCACGCTCAGCCCACACATGCAGACCCCCAGCGCCTGAAGTCGCCATCACCGCGCCATCGCGGTCGCTGCGCCAAAACGCCGCGCCCGCGCGCGTCCACCGCAGTTCCACCGCGCGGGCCGGATGGCGAAAACGGTTCAAATGGCCCACCTGTGCGATCGCATGGCCGGCTGCGGACGCGTCCACCAAGTCCCTGCCCGAGGACGATGCCGAACCGTGATGCGGCGCCATCACCACGTCGACTCGGGGCAATACCCGGGCCAGCGCATTTTCCTGAGCCACGCCCACATCGCCCGTCAGCAGCAGCGCATGCGATGTCCCCTGCACCAGCAGCACGCAGCTATCGGCATTGCGGCCCTGCCCGTTCCTGCCGCCGGCATCCGCGGGGTTCAGGAAGGTGAATGTCACGCCGTCCACCTCCCAGCTCATGCCGCGCCGGCAACGCCCCACATCGGCGGGCAACGGCGGCGCGGCGCTGCCGGCCTGCGGCCACATCCGGATATCGCGGCGCAGGAACGCAGCGAGATCGAACGATGCGTAGCTGCGCCCTGCCGGAACCGCCGCCAGCACCGCGCGCAATCCGCCCACGTGGTCCAGGTCGGCATGCGACAGGACCAACACGTCCAACCGCCGGATACCCCGCGCCAGCAGGAACGGCGCGACGACGCGTTCGCCCGCGTCGCTGCCGCCGTAATGGCGCGGCCCCGCGTCAAACAGCAAGGCCTGGCTGGCCGTCTCTACCAGGATGGCGCTACCCTGCCCCACATCCATCGCGCTCATGCGCCAATATCCTTGCTCGGGCCGGTCGGGCCGCCAAAACAGCAACGGCAGCATGCAGAGCCATCCCAGATGCCTGCCCGGCCATCCGCGCACCTGCAGCGCCCAGACCATGCCCGCCAAGGCCATCAGCAGCCAGGGCCACGACGCCGCCGCAACCGGCACGCTGGCCCAGGACGCGTTGCCCACCCAGGACACCGGCGCCATGATCAGGTCGAACGCCTGCAGGCCCCATAGCCCGGCCAACTCGGCCAGCCCCTGCGCGCCCGGCAAGACCGACAAGGCGGCACACGCCAAAGCCAGCGGCGTCACGACGAAGGTCACGACGGGAATCGCCACCGCATTGGCAAACGGCGATCCCAACGACACCTGATGCACCAGGTAGGCCAGCAAGGGCGTCAGGCCCACGGTCACCATCAGCTGCAGGCGCACCGCTTGCGCCAGCCTGGCCGAGCAGCGCGGGCGCCAGCCGGCTTCGCGGTCGACCGGCGCATCTGCGATGCGCAACAGCACCGCCACCGCGCCGAACGACAGCCAGAATCCCGGCGACACCGGCGCCCATGGATCCAACGCCACGACCCCCGCAGCCGCGCATGCCAGCACCCGGCCGCCCGACAGCGGCAGACGCGACACCGCGGCCGCCAGCACCACCGACAGCATGAAGAACGTGCGGCGCGCCGGCACGCCCCAGCCCGCCAGCAGGCAATACAGCAGTGCGACCAGCGCGGCCGCCGCCCCGCCCGCCACGCGCGCGGGCACGTGCTCGGCCAGCCCCGCGCCGCGCCAGCGCCCTCGCCGCCAGAACGCTGCCACCAACAGCCCGGCGATGCCCGCTATCGAGGTCACATGCATGCCGCTGATCGACACCAGATGCGTGATGCCGCTGCGGTTGAACAGCAGCCAGTCCTCGCGCGCGACGCCGGCCTGATCGCCGATGGCCAGGGCGACCATCACTGGCGCATAGCGATGTTCCCCCAAGGCCGCGCGCAAACCCTCCCGCACGCTGTGGCGCGCCCGCTCTATCGCGATGCCCGGCGTCGCCCAGGGCCTGTCCGCCAGCAGCCTGGGCTGTCCGCGCACCGTAGCCACCGCCCGTATCCCTTGCGCGAACAGGCGCCCTTCCACATCCGGCCCCGCTGGATTCAACAAGCCGTGCGGACGCCGCAACACCAGCGCCATGCGCCAGACCTGGCCGGGCTTGATTTCGGGAATCAGCGCCTGCGGGCCGGGCGGCGCCTGCCACGAGACCTGAATGCGCGAGGGAATGCCGGGTGGCGCAGGCTCATCCAGTTCGGCCAGAAAGCGTTGGCCGCGCTCGTCGCCATCCGGCAGGCTGGCCACGCGCAGCGCCAGGCGCGACACGGCGTCCTGATGCTCATCCGACAGCGCATCGTCCAACCTGGCTTGGGCTTGCAGACTGGCGTTCAGCGAACCCGCACACACGCCCAGCATCAAGGCGGCAAGCTGGCGCGCCGGACCAGGCCGCGAGCGCAGGCAGGCAACCAGCCCAAGCAGGCAAGCCCCTGCCAGCCACCATGCGGCGCCTGCGCCGGGCAGCCGCGGGGACACCTGGACCAGTCCCGCGCCAGCCACGAACGCGACGCAGAAAATTCGGCCAGTGATAGCGATCTCCCAAAACCGGGGAGCGTAGGCGCATGCATTGCCGCACGGGCATGGGAGTGACCGGATTTGCCCACCTCGGCTGGGCGCAATCGCAGCCAGGGTGCCGCCGCACGCGATATTTCCTGTATTGTTTCGGTGCTCGGCAAAATGCTTCACTCATTAATGAGATAAGTCCATGGCCCCTTCAGAAGCGATCCCAGCCGCCTCGTCCTCGTTCCCGGCGACTGAGCTGACCAACGCTTTCGTCGCTTTCCTGTTTTCCGCGTCCGCGCCGGTAGCGATCATCCTGAGCGCGGGCGTGAAAGGGGGACTCAGCCAGGCCACCCTCGCCTCCTGGATCTTTGCGGCCTTCGTGCTCAACGGCATCCTTACCATCGTGATGTCCGCCATTTACCGGCAGCCGCTCGCCTTCCTGTGGACCATCCCGGGCGCGGTGCTGGTCGCCAGCGCCCTGCAACACCTGCCCTTTGCCGAGGTCGTCGGTGCCTATTTGCTGACCGCCGCGCTGATGCTGGTACTGGGGCTGACCGGCTGGGTCGGCGCCATCATGGACCGCATCCCCATGCCCATCGTCATGGGGATGGTCGCGGGCGTTTTTCTGAGCTTCGCGCTGGACTGGATCCGATCATTCGCCTCCGATCCGTGGCTGGCTGGCGCCATGACCGCGACCTTCTTCGCGGTCTCGTTGTTCCCCGCGGTGCAAAAGCGGCTCTCGCCCATCATCGGCGCGCTCATCGCCGGCGTATGCACGCTGGCGTTCACGGGCAGGACGCCCGCGCTGGAACATGTGACGTTCGCGACCTCGCTGGCAAGCCCGCAGTTCTACGCCCCGGTATTCTCTTGGGGCGCCGCGTTCGAACTGGTGTTGCCGCTGGCCGTGACCGTGATCGCGGTGCAGAACGCGCAAGGCATTGCCGTGCTGCGCAACTCGCTGCACCGCCCGCCGGTCAACGCCATCACCAATGCCTGTGGCGTGTTCTCGGCGCTGACCGCCTGCCTGGGCTGCGTCTCCACCTGTCTGGCCGGGCCGTCGAATGCCATCATCGCCTCCGGCGCCAACGCGTCGCGGCACTGGCTGGCCGCGGTCTTTCTCGGGGTGATGGTGATCGTGTTCGGGCTGTTCTCCCCGCTGGTCACGCAGGCGCTGCTGGCCACGCCCGCGGCCTTCGTCGCCACGCTGGCGGGACTGGCGCTCTTGCGCATCCTGCAAGGCGCATTCCACACCGCGTTCCGCCAGCACTTCACGCTGGGCGCCCTGGTTGCCTTCCTGGTGACGCTGGGCGGCCTTCCGCTGTTGGGCATCGGCGCGCCCTTCTGGGGCGTGGTGTTCGGCGTGGCGACCAGCTTCATCCTGGAGCGCGGGGACTTTGCGAAGCAGTCGGCGGCTTGAGATCGCCTGCGCAACAGCGCCCCTCAATCAATTCGGTTCTTCATCAGGACGATGGCTTCTCCGACCAGTTTTCCCTTGAAGAAACGTTGGTTCTTCGCGATGTTGCCATCGGCCGTCAGCTGATACCCGGTGACGAAGACCGATCCGCTGACGTTGCCGCCTATGGCCAACGCAACCTCGGTGCCTACCGCCACGATGATGTCGGAATGGCTGGGAGCTTCCGGATTTTTTGAGGCTGCGAGATATTGATCGAACGTGTAGGGCTTGTCCCGCCAACTGCCGATGATGTCGCCGACCTGCGGCTTTTCTTCCGTTATGCGTACGCCCCAAAACGGCGCGGACCGGTCCTCGCTCGCCCGCTTCTTGATGGCATCCCACATATAGGCCGCGTGACCGACGGACCGCTTGAATGCCTGGAATTCAGGGACGGTCTTCGCCGCATTGCTCACCATGAGGGAAATGGCGGCGGCCGACCAGGGATAGCCGGTGTCCTTTCCGGTCAGATTCCTTTTCAGCGCCTTCCACATCTCGTGGATGTAAGTGCTATAGGGTTCGACGGTCTCCTTTCCCCGCCCTTTGTCGAATCGTAGCCACTGTTCCACTGCCGCTGCCACGAGCGCCTCGCGAGCCGGAGTATCGAGTGGCCGCAGCGTTGGCTGCTTGGCAGTGGGGGCCCACTTGAATTTCGAATCCGCCAGGCCATCGACCGAATAGCCTTCGACGGTCAGGCCGCCCATTTTCGTCCGAACATGGTGCCACCCCGCGGGTGCGCCTCCCAGATCGTCCACCTCCTGGCCCAGGGTCAGGCTACCGATAGGCGTGTTGTTTTCGGTACTGGGAATGGACCGCAGGTTGACGGCTTCGACACTGACGAAACGCTTCATGAGACGCTCCCCGATCTGCTCGGACATTGGCTGCGTGACCCGACAGTACGCGATAACGTTCCGACAAGCCCTCCTCCGGTCGCATGAGAGGCGCAGCCGCAGATACCATCCGCACAAAATATGGGGATGCCGGAATTCCGAGAGTCTCCCCAAATGCCATAAGCACATCACTTAGTTGGAAATTGCGAATCGGTCGTTTGGCCGGGCGGTCATCTCCCGTACTGTGACCTGTCCGCGCCGGCCTTGCCGAATCCGCAAGGCGCCGCGTCCGTTTCACTCTCGGAGACCCGCATGAACGACCGGCTGCACCGTACCCAGGCTTCCCGCTCCGCCGCAATCAAGGCGAAGCTGGACTATCCCGTGATCGATACCGACGTACACGTCAACGACTACGCGCCCGTGCTGGAGGACTACATCCAGCACTATGGCGGCTCCAAGCTGGTGGACGTGCTGCGCAAGACGCAGGGCTCGCGCTTTGCCACCAAGTCCCAGGGCAAGGACTGGTACCAGCAGACCCCGGAAGAACGGCAGCGCAACCGCACGCTGCGCTCGCCCTGGTGGGCGCGCGTCACGCGCAATACCCTGGACCTGGCGACCGTCACGCTGCCCGAGCTGCTGTACGAGCGCCTGGAGGAACAGGGTTCGGACTACTCCATCCTGTTTCCCAACGACGTGCTGGCGCCGCTGGGCGCTGGCGACGATTACCGTCAGCCGCTGCATCGCGCCATCAACCACTTCCATGCTGACCAGTACCGCAAGTACAGCGACCGCCTGACGCCCGTGGCGGGCATTCCGCTGAATACGCCGCAGGAAGCCATCGAGGAACTCGAATTCGCGGTCAAGACGCTGGGATTGAAGGTGGCCAATATCCCCGGCGGCGTGCGGCGGCCGATCAAGGCCATCGCCGACAAGTATCCGCCCGCTGAATTCCCGGAGATCGCGCGCCATGCGTCCTACGTGGATTTCTTCGGCCTGGACAGCGAGTACGACTACGATCCGTTCTGGGCCAAGGCGGTGGAGCTGGGCGTGCCGCTGGCCACCCACTACGGCAGCCAGGGCTGGACCGGGCGCCACTCCATCAGCAACTACATGTTCAACCATATCGGCCACTTCGCCGACGGTTCCCAGGCCTTCGCCAAGGCGCTCTTCTTCGGCGGCGTGACGCGGCGCTTTCCGAACCTGCGCGTGGCCTTGCTGGAAGGCGGCGCGGACTGGGGCGCGCACGTGTACGCGCACCTGGTGGACCGCTGGGAAAAGCGCAATCGCAACGCCGTGCAGCAGTACAACCCGGCCAACGCGGACGTGGAGCTGCTGGCCGACCTGTTCGAACGCTATGGCGCCAGCCTGCTCAACGGACGCGAGCTCAACAAGGACACCTTGCTGCGCGACAGCCTGGGTATCTCGGCGCTGCACCACAGCCGCGAACCGCAAGGCGACGAACTCGACGACTTTGCCGCGGCCGGCATCGAGAGCGTCGAGGATATCCGCAAACGCTGGGTCGACAGCTTCTACTTCGGATCGGAGGCCGACGACCGGACCATAGGCGCGGCCTTCAACGACCGCGCCAATCCCCTGAACACCAAGCTCAACGCGATCTGGTCGTCCGACGTCGGCCATTGGGATGTGCCGGACCTGACCGAGCCGCTGGCCGAAAGCTGGGACCTGGTGGAAGACGGCGTGATCTCCGCGGCCGATTTCAAGGCCCTGGTGTTCGACAACCCCTACCGCTTCTACACCCAGGCGAACCCCGAGTTCTTCAAGGGCACGCGCATCGAGCAGAAGCTGCAGGCGCACGCAGAAAAGCGCGCGGCCTGACCTTATCGCATACCTGCAATCCCGCCCGCCCGCACATGCCGGCGGGCGCCTGGCCCTGTCCGCGGCCGGCGCTTGCCCGCCCGGACCTGTCTTTCATCATCGATATACGGAACAACCATGCGCACCCTGCCATCCCCCCTCAGCCTGATCTCACGCCTGATGCTGGGCGCTGCCTTGTGCGCTGTCAGCCTCGCCTCCCTGGCCGCGCCCGACGTGGTCCGCATCGGCGTGGCGACCGCCGGCGGCGGCGACCCCATCACCTGGGGCGGCTCGCCAGGCGGCGTGGCGCGCGCCAACAACTGGCTGGAAGAGGCCTTCAAAGGCACCGGCACCGAAGTGCAATGGTTGTTCTTCAAGGGCGCGGGCCCCGCGGTCAACGAAGCGCTCTCGAACAAGCAGATCGATTTCGCCTACCAGGGCGACCTGCCGTCGGTGGTAGGCCGCTCCAACGGGCTGAAGACCCGCATCCTGCTGGGCAGCGGCGTGCGCAACAACCTGTACGTCTCCACGCCCAAGGACTCCGCGCTGCAATCGCTGGAAGACCTGAAGGACCGCAAGGTCTCGATCTTCCGCGGCACCAACGGCCATCTGGTCGCCATCAACGTGCTGGCCTCGCGCCAGCTGACCGAACGCGACATCAAGGGTGTGAACCTCGACACCGGCAGCGCGCAAGCGGCGCTGGTCTCCAACGGCGTGGATGCGGCGTTCGGCGGCTATGAGTACTTCAAGCTGCGCGACCAAGGGCTGGCGCGCATCATCTACTCAACCAAGGGTCAGGACCCCTCGTTCACGCGCCAGGCATCCCTGCTGGTGCGCGAGGATTTCGAAAAGGAGAACCCCGAAGCCGTGCAACGCGTGGTCGACGTGTTCGTGCGTGCGGCGCAATGGTCTTCGGACGAGCAGAACCGGGACGCGCTCTTCAAGATCTGGGCGCGCAGCGGCACGCCTTACGCGTCCTGGCAGGCGGAGTTCGACGGCGAGGTGCTGGCCGTGCGCAATTCGCCGCTGCTGGACGAGTTCCTCGCCGCGCGCTACCAGGCCGTGGCGGACGACGCGCTGAAACTGAAGCTGATCCGCCGTCCCGTGAGCGTAGATGGCTGGTTCGAACCCCGCTACCTCAATGCCGCGCTGCAAAAGGCAAATCTTGCCGCCCGCTGGACCGCGTTCAATGCCCAAGGCCAGCCTGCCGCCGGCGAGCGCCAGGCCAGCGCCGCCGCCGCGCGATAAGGAGCCGCCATGTCCGGGAACACACTGAGCGCCCCGCTTGCGTCCGCGCACCGCGGCGCTCGCCTGGCGCCTGCCGCGCTGCTGCGCAGCGCCGGCAGCCGCTTGCTGCCCTGGCTGCTGCCGCTGGCGCTGCTCGCGCTTTGGCAGGTGGGCGCGTCGCAGGGTTGGATCTCGCCGCAGGTGCTGCCCTCGCCCCACTTCGTCTGGCTGACCTTGCAGGACCTCTACAGCAGCGGCGACCTCTGGCTGAATGTGCAGGCCAGCATGCAGCGCGTGCTGGTTGGCTTCGCAGCCGGCAGCTTGCTGGGCCTGGCGCTGGGCGCCGCGATGGGATTGTGGCGTCCGCTGGAAGCCTACATCCTGCCCACCTTCAACGCGCTGGTGCAGATCCCGGTCCTGGCGTGGCTGCCCTTCGTGCTGCTGCTGGTGGGCATAGGCGAGCCATTGAAGTACATCCTGATCGCCAAGGCCGCGCTGGTGCCGGTAACGCTGAACACCTTGCAGGGATTCCGGCAAACGCCCGCCAGCCTGCTGGAAGTGGCCCGCGTCTACGGCTACACGCGCCGCCAGCAGGTGCTGGAAGTCGTGCTGCCCCACGCCCTGCCCACGCTCTTCACCGGCCTGCGGCTGGGCTTCACCAAGGCCTGGCTTTCGCTGGTGGTGGTGGAGCTGGTCGCGTCCAGCGAAGGTCTGGGCTACCTGATTGTCTACGGCCGGCAGCTGTTCCAGCTGGACCTGGTGATGGCGGCGGTGATCGTGGTGGGCGCCATCGGCTACGCCATCGACAAGCTGCTGGACCTGGCCGAAGCCCGCGCGGGCGGCGGCCAGGCTGCCACCCGCCTGGGCGCGGCATCCACGGGAGCCCGGGCATGAGCGCGGCGTCCATCTCCTCGCTTCCCGTGGTCCGACGCGGAGGCGCCTGGTTGCGCGCGCGCTGGCGCGGCCTGGTGCTGCCCGCCGCCGCCATCCTGGCCTGGTGGGCGCTGGCGCGGCTGGACTGGGTATCCACGCCGCTGCTGGTGTCGCCGGGCAAGGTGCTGGAGACGGCGGCCAGCCAGATCTCCTCAGGCCGTCTATGGCGCGCGCTGAGCGCCAGCCTGGCTCGGGAATTCACCGGATTCGCGATAGGCACCGCGCTCGGCCTGATACTGGGTGCGCTGCTGGGCCTGCTGCCCTTGTTCAACCGCATTGTGGGTCCCAGCTTCAACACTTTCAAGCAGATCTCGCTGTTTGCCTGGATCCCGCTGATCTCGGTCTGGTTCGGCCTGGGCGACGTCGCCAAAGTGACGTTCCTGTCGCTTGCCGCCCTGGTGCCCGTGGTCGTCAATACCTGCGACGGCATACGCAGCACCCCCACGGCGCTGCTGGAAGTGGCCCGCGTGTTCGGCTATTCGCGCTGGCAGACGCTGCTGCATGTGGTCCTGCCAGCGGCCGCGCCTTCGATCTTCACCGGGGTATACCTGGCGCTGATCTACTCCTGGCTGGCGACGATAGGCGCGGAGTATCTGCTGGTGGCCGGCCACGGCATCGGCAACACCTTGATCGAAGGCAGCGAACACTTCCAGATGGACCTGGTGATCTTCGGCATGTTCGTGATCGGCCTGGTGGGCTGGTCCATGAACGCCTTGGCCCGCGCGCTGGAGCGCAGGCTGGCGCGGCACCGCTACGGCGCCGCCTGATGGAGTAGGAAAGGAATGACGAGCATCTTCGGCAAGGAATTGAACATTCGCGGCGTGGGCAAGCGCTATGCCGGCCCGGGCGACGGCGCAGAAGCGCTGCAGGTCCTGCAGGACATCAACCTCGACGTGCCCGCCGGGCATTTCGTCAGCATCGTGGGCGCCAGCGGCTGCGGCAAGTCCACGCTGCTGCGCCTGATCCTGGGGCTGGACGGCGAGTACTCCGGCCAGATCCTGCTGGACGGCGCCCCGGTGCGCGGCGCAGGCCTGGACCGCGGCATCGTATTCCAGGACCATCGCCTGTTTCCGTGGCTGAACGTGGAACGCAACATCGCGGCGGCGCTGCGCAACGCGCCGCTTTCGAAGGCAGAAAAGCGCGAGCTGGTGGCCGAGCACATCGCGCTGGTCGGCTTGCAGGGTTTCGAGAAGTCCTACCCGCATCAGATCTCGGGCGGCATGGCGCAGCGCGTGGCGATCGCGCGCGGCCTGGTCAACCGTCCGCGCGTGCTGCTGCTGGATGAGCCGCTGGGCGCCCTGGACGCGTTGACGCGGTCCCGGCTGCAGAACGAGTTGCAGCGCATCTGGCAGCAGGAGCAGATCACCATGGTGCTGGTCACCCACGATGTGGAGGAAGCCGTGTTCCTGGGTGACCGCGTGGTGGTGATGCAGCCGCGCCCGGGGCGCATCCGCCGCATCGTCGACGTCGATCTGCCGCATCCGCGCAACCGCAGCGATCCGCGCTTCATCCGCCTGCGCGACGACGTGCTGAGCGATTTTCTCGATCCGGACGGGCGCGTGACCCGCCATGAAGAACAGCCGCCGCCTGGCGGCCTGGCGGCGACAGTGGGAGCATTGCCCGCGTTGGGACGCTTGCGCATGGCCTGGTAGCTGCTTGCGCACAAAAGCAAGCCGGCGGCACGCGCCGCCGGCTTGGTTGGTTCAGGCGTCAGCCGCTCAATCGATCGACGCGCCCGCCACCTTCACGACCTTCCCCAGCCGCGCATACTCTTCCGCGCCGAACTCCGCCAGCGCCTGGCGCGACGTGGGCGCAGGAATCGCGCCCCGAGACTCCAGCATCTTGCGGACTTCCGGCTGTTGCAGCGCGCGGTTGACCGCGGCGTTGAGCTTGTCCAGCACGGCGGCCGGCGTGCCCTTGGGCGCGTACAGGCCGTCCCAGGCAAAGAACTCATAGCCCTTCAGGCCCGCTTCGCTGATCGTGGGAATGTCCGGATTGGAGGCCACGCGGTCCGGCGTCGTCACGCCCAGCGCCCGCAGCTTGCCCGCCGCGATCTGGCCCGACACGTTGGGCATCACGTCGATCATGAACGAGATACGCCCGCCCAGCAGATCGGTCATGGCCGCGCCGCCGCCCTTGTAGGGAATGTGCATGACCTTGGTGCCGGCCATCTGGTTCAACAATTCACAGGCCAGGTGCGAGGACGTGCCATTGCCGGCGGAACCGCAGGTCAGTTCGCCCGGATTAGCCTTGGCGTAGGCCAGCAGCTGCGGCAGGGTCTTGAAGCGCTCGTCCGTGGCATTGACCACCAGCGCCGCCGCAATGACGGTAAAACGCGAAATCGGCTCGAAGTCCGACGGCGCATAGCCCGGCGACTTGTACAGCCAGTGATTGGTGGCCTGGGTGCCGTTGGTGCCGTATGACAGCGTATAGCCGTCGGGCTTGGCGCGCGCCGCGATCGAGGTGCCGATATTGCCGCCCGCGCCGGGGCGGTTCTCGACGATGATGGACTGCCCGAGTTCGCGCGACAGCGGCTCCGCGACCAGGCGCGCCAGCGTGTCGCCGCCGCCGCCGGCCGCGAACGGCACCACCAGCGTGATCGGATGGTTCGGCCAGTCGGCCTGCTGCGCCTGGGCGCCGGACACGACGGCGGCACAGGCGGTCGCCAGCATGCAATGCAAGATTCTTGAGGGTTTCACGGTTTGTCTCCTGAGGTATTTACGGTACGCGTCCGCTGCTTTTTGAATGGTCCGGACGCGTGGGTTGGTATCGATTCGAGGCCCGTCATTCGGGCGGAAGATGACGGCGGCTGCTCTTGTCGGCCAGCCGCCAGCCGGCGTCCGTCTCCACCAGCACGTCCTGGCATTCGCGGATGGCCACCAGGCGCGGCGCGCCACCCTGTTCATGGGGCACGCTTTCGTAGGCGGTCAGGAAGTAGCCGACGGTGGCGCGCGCGCCGGCCAGCTCGACCAGCCGCAGATTGGTGATGACATGGCAGGTGCTGCGCTCGGGCGCGCGGGCATTCAGGGCTTGCAGGACTTCCTGGCGGCCGGCAAGCCGGCGGCCCTGCCGTTGCCAGACGCCGTCCTCGGCCATCAGCGCGGCCGCGGCCTCGTGACGCCGCGTGTCCAGGGCGTGGAAGAACTCCAGCACCACGGATTCGCAGGCCGTCTTGGCCAGCATGGGCAAAATCGGGTTTTCCATTGCAATCCTCATCCGATCTGGGCGCTGGCCAGCGGCACGTCGGGCCGCTCGAGCAACGCCGGGTCCAGGGCCGCGCGCTGCGCGATCCATTTGCGCAGCTGGCGGAAATCGCGCGCCGCATCCACCGATACGCCAGCCACGGCGCGGCCGCTGGCGTCCAGCGCCACCGACAGCAAGGCGCGCTCCCCTGCCTGCGGCCGCAGCACTTCGCTGCGGGCCAGGCCCGGGAATCCGACGATCTGCACCATGGCGTCGTATTGCTCCGACCAGACGGCGCCGGTCGGCGCATAAGGTTCGCCCAGGCCCAAGGCCGACAGCGCGGCTGCCGTGCCCTGGTCCTGCGCGTTCTGCCACGATTCCATGCGCGCATGGCCGTCCTCGGCCGTCAGCACCGCGACGTCCCCTGCCGCATAGACGTCCGGGGCAGAGGTCCTGCAATACTCGTCGACCAGCACGCCGCGTTCGCAGGCCAGGCCGGCATCACGCGCCAGTTCGTCATTGGCTCGCAGGCCCACGCCCAGCACGATGGCGTCCGCATCCAGACGCGTGCCGTCGGCAAGTTCCGCCACGGGGCGGCCGTCCGCCTGCGCCAGCACCGCGCGCAGGCCGGTGTTCAAGCGCAAGTCCACGCCATGGGCGGCATGCAGCGCGGCCAGGTGCGCCGACACCGCAGGCTGCACGCTGCGGGCGCACAACCGCGCCCCCTGCTCCAGCACGGTTACGGCGCTGCCGGACTGGCGCGCGGTCGCCGCCACTTCCAGCCCGATCCAGCCGCCCCCGACCACGACCAGGCGGCTGCCCGGGCCGAGGCTGGCGCGCAGGCGCAGCGCGTCGTCGCGGGTGCGCAGCACGTGCACGCCGGGACCGTTTACGCCGCGCAGCGCGGGGACTACCGGCCTGCCGCCCATGCACAGGATCAGCTTGTCGTAGGCGATGCTGCCGCCGTCCGAGGTATCCACCTGCCTGTCGGCCACGCGCAGCCGCGTCGCCGCCACGCCCGGCTGGAACTCGATGCGCAGCGCCGCCAGCCGCTCGGCCGAAAACAGCTCGGTGCTTTCGGGCACGGCCTGGCCGCCCAGCACCGCCTTGCTCAAGGGCGGGCGTTCGTATGGCGCGTGGGGCTCATCGCCCAGCAGCACGATGCGGCCTTCGTAGCCGCGTTCGCGCAAGGTCGTCGCGGCCCAGCCGCCGGCCTGACCCGCGCCGACCACCACGATGGCGCCGGAGTTCATGCGGCTTCCGCCTTCAGGTAGACCGTGCCCGACTCCACCCGCACCTCGTAGCGGCGCAGGTCCGTCGTGACCGGCGGGCATTGCGGCTTGCCGGTGCGGATGTCGAAGACGCCCTGGTGCAGCGGACATTCGATGGTGCCGTCTTCCAGGTAGCCGTCGGCCAGGCTGGCGTTGCCGTGCGGACAGCGGTCCTGCGTGGCGCAGATATCGCCCTGCAGGTTGTAGAGGCAGACGCCCTCGCCTTCATGCACCACGCGCAGGGTGCCGGTGTCGGAGGAAATGTCCGACACCATCGCCACGGGTTTCCAGGTATCCATGCTCACAGCCCCATCGCCTTGCGGTAGTAATCGTAGAAGGAGCGGATCAGCACCTCGGTCACCATGTAGTCGGCGGGCTCGGTATCGCGGCCGCCCATCTCGATGATGCCGCGCTCTTCCGGATAGCCGGTGACACCGATCTGCACCTGGTTCAGCATTTCGCTGTCGTCCATCGACACGAAGCCGGCCGGACCCAGCAGGTTGGCGTGCTTCAGGCGCAGGCGGGTCATCTCCTCGTCGTCGTCTTCGTAGCCGTAATAGGTGAACACCAGTTCGTGCTCGGTCGGGCTGCGCGGAATGACGTGGCGGGTCTTGAGCGAGTTGGCCTGGATGCCGAACTGCGCGGCCGGGAACACCCACGCGCCGCCGACGCGGCCGCGGTTGAACTCGGCGCGCGGCGTCACGGTTTCGAGGTCTAGCAATTCGAGGTCGTCGCGGAAACGGCTCATTTCCGTGGTGGCCTCGGTCTTCTTCTTGCCCTCGTTGTGCGACACCATCACGCTGTGCGCGCCGCCGCCGGTGGGGATGCATTCGGACTTGGAGTCCGCGCGCCACAGGCCGAAGGTGATGTAGAAGGTGTGCAGCAGCGTGGCGTGGTACGGATCCTTCAGGTTCTCCAGGTACATCTTCCAATTGCTGGGGATCAGCTGGCGGCTGTAGCCCAGCAGCTTGAGCGGCTTGCCCGGCAGCATGTGGTCGATTTCCGCCAGCACTTCCGGACCGCAATAGTCCTCGAAGCTGGGCGCGTCCTCGGCGAAGGTGGCCCAGATCGAGCCGCCGCGATTCACGCTGCGCAGCTTGCGGATACCGTTCTGCTTGGGATCGAAGTCGCGCGGCATGCCGCCCTTGCCCATGGCGCCCCGGCGAAACGGCACGCCCTGCAGATTGCCGTTCAGGTCATAGTTCCACTGGTGGTACGGGCAGGTGAAGTCCTCGACCTTGCCGGTGTTCTGCCAGCAGATCTGCGCGCCGCGGTGCGCGCAGCGGTTTTCCAACACGTTGATCTCGCCTTCCGCGTTGCGGACCATGACCACGGGGCGGTCGCCGATCCAGTTGCGCTTGTAGCAGCCGACCTCGGGCACTTCGCATTCCAGGCCCACGTAGTTCCAGGTCTTGCCTCCGAAGAAAACGTCCATCTCCTTCTTGAAGATGGCGGGATCGGTGTAGACCCAGTTGGGGATGCGCGTATAGCCTTCCTTGGGCCAGCGGCGCTCGATATGGATGGGAGCCGCCGCCGGAGCCTCTGGCGCGGTGGTGTGGGTACAGGTCATGATGGGTATCCTCGGGGCGGATTCAGATGGGAACGATGAGCGAGGTGCGCACACGGTAGTTGTCGTACACGCAATCGCGGCGGCTGAAGGCCAGGCCCTCGGGCGTTACGCGCACCACGTCCAGATAGCGGCCCACCATGTTCAAGGTGGGCTCGCGGTCGGACAGCGACTCCATCACGGCGAAGTTGGCCTGCGCCACGATGTGGTCGCCCTGCACTTCCAGCACGCGCACGCCGCTGATGAAGTGACGCAGCGAACGCGGCTCGAACATGGTGGTTTCGCGCAAGGCCGTAACGCGGTCACGCACCATGTTCTTGTTCATGCAATAGATCAGGCCCAGGGGCAGGCCGGCGTCATGGTTCTCCCGCGACAGCACCCGGTAATGGCAGTCTTCGGTGAAAAATGCAGGCCAGTCCTCCAGCCGGTCTTCGTCCAGGCAGTAGGCGTAATCGTCATAGAAGTCCCGCAGGCGCGCGCGCAGCGACGGGGTATCGGAAAGCTCGGTCATGGTCATTGCGGATCCAGGTATCGGTTCTAGGAAATCGCGTCCTATCGGGCCGCGGCCAGCTGCGCGCGGTTGCTCTCGAAGCCGCTCTGGCTGCCCAGCGCCAGGATGGGTTCCTGCATGCGCTCCTGCCAGATAAGCGACTCCATGGCGATCTGCAGCGGATGGTCCTGCACCGTCAGCGCGGAGGTGGTTTCCGTGCCCGAGTGATGCGAGTGCATGGCCCAGCCCGGCGCCGACAGGATCAGGTCGCCCGCCTTCCAGTCCAGCCGCGTGCCGTTGACCTTGCTGTAGCCGTTGCCGCGCAGGTAGTAGTTGATGGCCGACGAGCTGTGGCGGTGCGGCACATGGTGGTTGTCCGGCGGCGACGAGGAAATCGTCGCGAAGAAGCTGTGCGTGGTGCCGATGCGGCGTTCGGTCGCCGGGTTGTACAGCACGAACAGGCGACGGCCGTTGTAGCCGCGCGCCATGTCCTCGACGCTGGGCAATTGGCGCGACACCGCGGCCCAGGGCCAATGCAGCGCCTTGGATTCCAGCACGTCGATGTCGATCAGCCATTCATAGCCCAGCAGCCAGGCGCCTTCGGGCGTGATCTGCTCGCGCAGCGCCAGGTCGCGCGACCGGGCCGCGTCGGGCGCGCGCGGCGGCACCGGCTTGGTGTTGGCGTCGGCCGGCGGCACGCTGCCCTCGAACTCCTCGACGTAGTGGATCTCCAGCTTTTCCAAGAGCGGCGCGTTGGAATACGACAGGCGCACCCAGGGCGTCTTGCCCTCGTTGCGATAGGAATGCACCTGCATGGCGGGGGTGTTCCAGACGTCCCAATGCCCGACGCGGATGTCACGCCCGGCCACCGTGGCCACGCCCTCGCCGCTGATACAGATCTCCAGCATGTTGGAGTTCTTGCGCAGGTTGAAGGTGCTTTCGCCCGGATTGACCACGTTGATGGTGACGTCCGTTCCCGGGGCCAGGCCCAGGCCCGGCGCCGTGGCTTCCGGGTGCACGATGAGGGAGGCGCGGCGGCCGTTGTCCGGCCGGGGCGCGTCGGTCAGGCGCGCAATCTCGAGATCGATATCCTCTTTGGGGATGACGATGGACGGCCATTTGTTTTGTTCCCGCGGACTGGCGCCGCTGACGTCTACGAACATGTATGTCTCCTCTTGCCGCCGGCGCCCTGCGCCGGCTGTACGGTTATGCGAATTCGGTATCAGGGCTGCGCCAGCAGCAGGTTCTCGCGGGTCTGGGGCGGCAGCGCCACGCCCAGGCCGTGGTCGCGGGCGTGCTCGTACACGACGCGCGCCATCGCCAGGTCGGACAGGCCCATGCCCATGCCCTTGAAGATCGTCAGCCGCGCGCCTTGCGGGCGGCCCTCGCCGGCGGCGAGCAAGTCGCTCAGCACCGCCACGCCCTGCCACGGCGCGCCGTCCGCGCCAAAGCGTTCGCGCAGTTCACGCGAACCCCGGCGGGCGTTCTCCAGGTCGTCCACCACCACGCGGTCCGCGCGTTCGAACACGTCCTGCGCGAATTCGGCCTTGGCCGGCAGGATCGCGCCGACGGCGTTCAGGTGCCTGCAGTCGGCCAGCATGGCCGCATCCACGAAAGGCTCGACGGCGCGCGTGATCAAGGTGACGATCTCCGCGCCGGCCAGCGCCTGTTCCAGGCTGGCCGCTTCCTCGACTTCGAATCGATACTTGCCTTGCACGCTGGCGACAAAGGCGCGGCGCTTCTCGGGCGTGGGGCTGTAGACGCGCACGCGGCGCAGGTCGCGCACGGCGGCCAGCGCGGCCAATTGGGTGACGGCCTGCGGACCAGTGCCAATCAGCGCGGCACAGGCGGCGTCGGCCGGCGCCAGCGCGCGCGTGGCGACTCCGCTGATCGCCGCGGTGCGCAGCATGCCCAGCGCGCGCGCCTCGATTACGGCGCGCAGGAATCCCGACTCGGCGTCGAACAGGCTGAACAGCGAGCCTCCGCCGCTCTTGGTATGGACCCAGGTCTTGAAACCCGCGTAGCCGCCGGCGCCGGTCTGCACCGAACCCAATGCATGCATCGAGCTGCCGTCGCCCCAGGTCGCCAGCGCCTTGGGCAGGTTGCGCGCCTGTTCGCGCCCTTGCGCGACCAGCATGGCATGCAGGGCTTCGATCGCCTTGGGAATATCCAGGACCGAGACCACGTCCCGTTCCGTCAGGTACCGCAGCGCATCAGACATGCGCGTCTCCTTGTTCGTCGGCGGCGGGCTCGTCCGCCACCGTGTTGACCAGCGTCCCGATGCCGGGAATCTCGACTTCCAGCGTGTCGCCGGCGCTCATGAAGCGTGGCGGCTTGCGGCTGGAGCCCACGCCTTCGGGCGTGCCGGTAGCGATCACGTCGCCCGGCGACAGACGGGTGAAGCTGCTGATGTAGGCGATCAGCTCGGGGATGGGGAAGATCAGGTCGGACACCTGGCCGTGCTGCATGACCTCGCCATTGAGGCGGGAAATGACTTCCAGGCCGGCCGGGTCGCCGATCTCGTCGGCGGTGACCAGGCAGGGACCCAGCGCGCCGCTGCGCTCGAAATTCTTGCCCGGCGTCACCTGCGCGTTGTGCTTCTGGAAATCGCGCACGGAGTTCTCGGCCATGCAGGTGTAGCCAGCCACATGAGCAAGGGCGTCCTTGGCGGCGATATGGCGGCCGCCTTTGCCGATCACCACGGCCAGTTCGGCCTCGTAATCGAAACGATCGGAGGCGCGCGGCTTCCATACCGCCTCGCCGTGGCCGACGAAGCTGTCCGCAAAGCGCGCGAACAGCGAGGGGTGCGCCGGCAGTTCACGTCCGGCCTCGGCCACATGGCGGCCGTAGTTCAGGCCCACGCAGAGAATCTTGCGCGGCGCCACGACCGGCGGCAGCAGGCGCAGCCCGGCCAAGGGCATACAGGGCTGGCCGGCCGTCTCCGCGGCGCGCGCAATCTGTTCCACCCCTGCCTCCAGCGCCGCGACCATGTCGGGCCAGACCTGGGTCAACGCCACGACTTCGGCGCCGCGCACCACGCCCCAGGCGCTACGGCCTGCCTGAACGAAGCTGACGAGCTTCATGTTGTCTCCTGTGCTTGCGGCGGCTTATGGCATGCATTGACGGATTTCTTTGCATGCATTTGTCGCCTTAACCGCACTTGAATCGCTGTTTTTCCGAATTATTGCATGCAATTTTGATAAATCGCAAGGTCATAAAGGTTTTTTTCTTGACTATTGCATGCAATTTTGACGGTACACTGAAAGCCCTCACAGACCGGAACCAGCCCCCCTCCTCTCTATGGCCGCACAAATCGATAAAGTCATTTCCGAACTCCGGGACATGGTGCTTTCGGGCGTCCTGCAACCCGGAGAACGCGTGGTCGAGTTGCAGTTTTCAGCGCGCCTGGGCGTCTCGCGCACCCCGTTGCGCATTGCCCTGACCGAGCTGGAAAAAGAGGGCCTGCTGGAACGGCTGCCTTCGCGCGGTTTCCGGGTACGGGCGTTTACGGTGGATGAAATCGGCGACGCGGTGGACGTGCGCGGCGTGCTCGAGGGCATGGCCGCCCGCCTGCTGGCCGAGCGCGGCGCCTCGCAGGACGTGCTGGACCGCCTGTCGCAAGCGGTGGAAGAAGGACGCGCGCTGCTGGCGCCCGCCCGCCGCGATCCCAATACCACGGTGGATGCGCGCGCCTGGGGCCAAATCAATCGGCGCTTTCACGAGATCCTGTGCGAAGCCGCGGGCAACCGCGCGCTCCTGTCGGCGCTGGAACACAACAACAAGACGCCCCTGGCCGGCCCGGCCGCGCTGACCCTGCCGTCCACGCCGTCGTTGCTTGAAACGCCCTTCGTGCTGCGCGCGCAGGCGGACCACGAAGACCTGCTGCGCGCCATCACGCGCCGCGAGGCCGTGCGCGCCGAAAACCTGATGCGCGAACACGCCTACCGCAGCCGCGAAAACAAGCGCGTGCTGCTGGAATCGCTGCGCGGCGCCCTGCCCGCGCAGCCTGGACTGTCGGACGTCAGCGCATAAACAGGACCCTACGGCATGCAATCCATTCGTGACCTTTCCACCCAGGCGCTGATCTCGCGCGACCTGCTCGCCGCCCTGCGCCGCGACGCGCCGCTGGTGCAGTGCCTGACTAATTTCGTTTCCATGAACACCGCGGCCAACGTGCTGCTGGCCATGGGCGCCTCGCCCGCCATGGTGCACGCGCAAGAAGAAGCGCCCGAGTTCGCGCGCGTCTGCGGCGCGGTCGTGATCAACATCGGCACCCTGTCCTCGCCCTGGCTGGACAGCATGCTGCTGACCGCCGCCTCGGCCAACGAAGCCGGCATACCTTGGGTGCTGGATCCGGTGGCGCACCACGCCACCGCATTCCGCCGCGACGCTGTGCAGCGCCTGCTGGACTTGCGGCCCGCTATCATTCGCGGCAATGCCTCGGAGATCATCGCGCTGGCCGGCGGCCAAAGCGCCAGCAAGGGCGTGGACTCGCGCGACGCGGTCTCGCAGGCGGAGCAGTCCGCGCATGCCATCGCCGCCCGCCGCGGAACCGTTGTGGCAGTGACGGGCGAGACCGACTACGTCACGGACGGCACGCGCGCCGTCCGCATCGTGGGCGGCTCGCCCTTGATGCCGCGCGTCACAGCCACCGGCTGCGCGCTGACGGCGGTCGTAGGCGCCTGCGCCGCAGTATCCAGGAATGACCCGTTTTCCGCGGCAGTCGCCGCCCTGTCGTGCTTCGCCATCGCGGGGCGGCGCGCCGGCGCACAGGCGGAAGGACCCGGATCTTTCGCGTGGCGCTTCCTGGATGCGCTGGCGGCTTTGGATGCGGACGACCTCAGCGGCGAATCGCCGCTGCGCTAGGCGGGACACCGCGGCATCCGCTCATGTCACGGGCGGGTCACACACTGTCCCCAGAATTTCTTTCCTTCAAACCCGGAGGAAAGACGGTGAAGCCGAATCTAGGAAAGATCCTTGCGATGTCCGCCAGCGCCGCGCTGCTGGCGGGCCTGGCCGCCTGTGGCGGCGATGATGACGACGATGACGCGCCGCAGACGCCGCCGCAGGCGAGCGTGCCCCAGGGTTCCACGCTGGACGTGGCCATCCTCGGCACCACCGACCTGCATGCCAACGTGCTGGGCTACGACTACTACAAGCTGGCCGAGGACAAAAGCTACGGCGTGGACCGCACGGCCACGCTGATCGCCAATGCGCGCAAAGAGAACGCCAACACCCTGCTGTTCGACAACGGCGACACCATCCAGGGCACGGCCCTGTCCGATTACCAGGCGCTGGTGGCGCCGGTGCAATGCAGCGACATGCTGGCGATTTACAAGCAGATGAAGCTGCTGGCCTATGACGCGGCCACGCTGGGCAACCACGAGTTCAACTACGGCCTGCCCTTCCTGTCGCAAGTCACGAATACGGACTTCGGGCTGGCCGGCATCGGCAAGGGCACGGCGCAGACCAATTCCGCCGGCGCCAAGGACTGCGCGGCGCCGGGCTTTCCCTTCGTCTCCGCCAACGTGGTGTCCGCCGCCAGCAAACAGCCCATCTTCAAGCCCTGGGTCCTGCTGAACAAGACCTTCAAGGCCACCGACCCCAACGGCAAGCAGATCGAGGTCGCGCTGAAAGTCGGCGTGATCGGCTTTGCGCCCCCGCCCATCCTGCAATGGGACAAGGCCAATCTGGAAGGCCACGTGGAAGTCGCCGGCTGGAAGGAATCGGCGCAGCGCTACGTGCCGGAAATGCGCGCGGCCGGCGCGGACCTGGTGGTGGCATTGGCGCATGGCGGCATCGACATGCTCACCGAGTACAGCCCGGCCATGGAGAACGGCGCCGGCTACCTGAGCCAGGTGGCCGGTATCGATGCGCTGATCACCGGCCACCAGCACCTGCTGTTCCCCGACACCAATGCCAAGTCGCAATTCGCGGGCCAGCCCGGCATAAATCTGGAGAAAGGCCTGATCAACGGCGTGCCGGCGGTGCAGGCCGGCCAATGGGGCAACAACCTCGGCCAGATCACGCTCAAGCTTGCCTATGACAAAGGCTGGCAGGTACGGAAGGACGCCACGCGCGTGCAGCGCATCTCCACGCGCCTGACCGCGCAGAACGGCGCCACGCCCGCGACCTATGTCGAATCCGACGCCGCCGCGCAGCAGCTGGTGCAGGCCGAACACGCCGCCACCATTGCCTATGTCAAGACCCCCATCGGCCAGAGCCGCTTCGACATGGCGACCTATTACGCGCTGGCAGGCGACGTGTCGGCGCTGCAGATCGTGAACATGGCGCAGATCGATTATCTGGCGGACTACATCGCCAAGAACAAGCCGTCGTATGCCGCCCTGCCCATCCTGTCGGCGGCTGCGCCCTTCAAGGGCGGACGCAACGGTCCGGGCGACTTCACCTACGTAAAGCAGGGCAACATCGCCATCAATAACGCCGCCGATCTCTACCTGTACCCGAACACCTTGCAAGTGGTGCGGGTCAGCGGCGACATCGTGCGCCAGTGGCTGGAGAAGACTGCCGAGCAGTTCAGGCAGATCGACCCGGGTCAGGTCGCGCCGCAGGACCTGATCGACACGGGCTTCCCGACCTTCAACTTCGACGTGCTGTATGCCGCGGGCAATGCCCTGCGGTATGAAATCGACGTCACCCGCCCCAAGGGCTCGCGCATCACGAAGTTGACGTACCAGGGCGCGCCGCTAGACCCCGCCGCGCAGTTCCTGGTGGTCACGAACAACTACCGCGCCAGCGGCGGCGGCGACTTCCCCGGCCTGGCCGGCGGCAAGGGAGACATCGTGCTGCAAGCCCCGGACGCCAGCCGCGACGTGCTGATCAGCTACATCAGGAAGCACCCGGACCTGGATCTGGCGACCTACGGCCTGGACCGCAGCTGGCGCTTTGCGCGGGTGGGCGCCCTGGCCGGTCCGGTGGTGTTTTCGTCGGTGCCGGGCACCCTGGCCATGGCCGCGGCGCATGGCGTGGACAACGTCACGGTGCACGACGCCACGCCCGACTCCGTGACCCAGTTGTCGCGCTACGCGGTGGACCTCAGCCGCTAAGGCTGGCGGTAGTAGACGCAGATGCGCCGGCCGCCGATCTCGTGCACCTCGATCGGCAGCTCGTAAAGTTCGCTCAGGACTTCCGGCCGGACCAGTTCGGCCGGAGTCCCCTGATGCGCGATGCGCCCTGCCCGCATCGCCACGATGCGGTCCGCGTATGTGGACGCGAAGTTGATGTCGTGCAGCACCAGCACCACCGTCTTGCCCAGCTCGTCCGCCGCGCGCCGCAAGGTGCCCATCATGGCGACGGCGTGCTTCATGTCCAGGCTGTTCAGGGGTTCGTCCAGCAGGACGTAGCGCGTGTCCTGGCACAGCACCATCGCCACGAAGGCGCGCTGGCGCTGCCCGCCCGACATCTCGTCCAGGTAGCGGTCGGCCAGCGGCTCCAGGTTCAGGTAGGCGATGGCGCGGTCGATGTGGGCCTTGTCGTCCAGCGTCAGGCGGCCGCCCGTGTGCGGATAGCGGCCGAACGCGACCAGGTCCCTCGCCGTCAGCCGCAACGGCAAGTGATTATCCTGCCGCAGGATGGCGAGGCGGCGGGCCAGTTCGCGGCTGTCGGCCCGGGTCACGTCCAGCCCCTCGACCAGCACGCGGCCCGCCGACATCGGCAGCAGCCGGCTGACCATGGACAGCAGCGTGGACTTGCCCGCGCCATTGGGACCGATGATGGCCGTCACGCCCCCCGCGGGCAGCGACAGGCTGACGTCGTCGACCACCACGCTGTCGCCGTACTGCTTGCTGACTTGCTGGATCTCTATCATCGGCGCCCCCTGCGCAGGATCAGGACGAGGAACATCAGCCCGCCCAGGAATTCGATCACCACGCTGACGGTGGTATTCAGGCCCAGCACGCGTTCAAGCAGCGTCTGGCCGCCCACCAGGAAGATCACGCTCAGCAGCACGGCCGCTGGAACCGTGTGGCGGTGCCGGTCGGACCCCATGGCCTGATAGGCCAGGTTGCTGACCAGCAGGCCGAAGAATGTCACCGGCCCCACCAGCGCGGTGGACACCGACACCAGCACCGCGATGGCGGCCAGCGTCAGCATCAGCGTGCGGCGATAGTCCACGCCCAGGTTCACCGCAATGTCGCGGCCCAGCGCCAGCACGTCGTAGCGACGCCGCATGCGCCACACCAGCAGCGACGCCGCGCACACCGCGGCCAGCGCGATCGGCAACAGGCCCACACGCACGGTATTGAAGCTGGCGAACATGCGGTCCTGCAACACCAGGAATTCATTGGGGTCGATCAGCCGCACCACGAAGTTGGACAGGCTGCGAAACAACAGGCCGAAGATGATGCCCACCAGCATCATCAGGTGCAGGCTGCGCACCGCGTCCGAAAACAGCCAGCGGAACAGCAGGCAGGCGAACGCCGTCATGGCGCCGACCTCCAGCAGGAAGGCGGCCACCGGATGGCTGGCGGCCGTGGCCGCCTGGCCGAAGCCGAACACCACCACGGCCTGTATCAGCAGGTACAGGGCGTCAAAGCCCATGATGGCCGGCGTCAGGATGCGGTTGTGGGTGATCGTCTGGAACAGCACCGACGACACCGCCACGGCATAGGCCACCAGCAGCATCGCCGCCAGCTTGGCGCCGCGGAACGGAATCACGAAGGACCACTGGCCATTGGCGCCCAGCGTCATGAAGGCGATGGCGCAGATCAGCGCAAGAGCGCCCAGCAGCCACAGACGCCAGGTTTGCGGCGCACGGACCGGCGCCGGCGCGGAGATGGCGAGTTCAGCCAAGCCGGTTCCTCCGCGTGCGCAACAGCCACAGGAACAGGATGCTGCCCAGCACGCCGACCACCGTGCCGATGGGAATCTCGTAGGGATGGATCACCAGCCTGCCGATGACGTCGCAGGCCAGCACGAACACGCCGCCCAGCACCGCCACCCAGGGAATGGAGCGACGCATGTTGTCGCCCAGCACCAGGCTGACGGCGTTGGGCACGATCAGGCCCAGAAAGGGTATGCCGCCCGCCGTCACCACCACCACGGCCGAAATCGCCGACACGATCAGCAGTCCGGCCAGCGTCAGCCGCGCATGGTTCAAGCCCAGGTTGGCGGCGAACTCGCGGCCCATGCCGGCCACGGTGTAGCGATCGGCCGCCGCGTAAGCCGCGCAGGCCAGGCCGAAGCCTATCCATAGCAGTTCATAACGTCCCCGCAGCACGCCGGAAAAATCGCCCGTGGTCCAGGCGTGCAGCGACTGCAGCAGGTCGTAGCGGTAGGCGACGAAGGTGGTGGCGGCGTGGATCACCCCGCCCAGGATCAGGCCGATCAGCGGCACGATGAAGGGCGTGCGCAGCGGTACGCGCTTGAGCAGCGCCAGGAACAGCAGGGTGCCCGCCAGCGCAAAGCCCGTGGCCGTCAGCATCTTGCCGATCACGGGCGTATCCGGCGCCAGCAGCGTGACCACGAGTATGCCCAGTGTGGCGGACTCCACGGTGCCGGCCGTGGTGGGTTCGACGTAGCGGTTGCGCACCAGCATCTGCATGATGAGCCCCGCCACCGCCAGCGACATGCCGGCCAGCAGCAAGGCCAGCGTGCGGGGAATGCGGCTGACCATCAGCAGGCGCCAGGCGCGCTCGGCCTCGTCGCCATTGCCCCACAGCGCGGACAGGCTGAGCTGCCCCGCGCCCAGGCTGACGCTGGCCGCGCACAGGGCCAGCAGCAAGCCCACTGCCGCCGCCAGCCCGCCCCAACCGCCTATCGACTGCCGCCAACTCACCCGCGATTACTCCCGCCGCTCACGCATCAGGCTTTACTTGCCCGCGGCCAGCGCGGCCGCGATCTCGTCCACGTTCTGCTGCATGGCGGTCAGGCCCGCGCTGCCCAGCAGGTACCAGTTGTAGCCGTTCAGGTAAACCACGCGCTTGTTCTTCCAGGCCTTAGTCGGACGCACCAGCTCGTTGTCCAGCATGCGCTGGGCCGACACGCCTTCACGGCCGATGGCGGCGTCGCGGTCGATCACGAACAGCCAGTCGGGGTCGGTCTGGGCGATGAACTCGAACGAGATCGCCTGGCCGTGGTTCGACACGCTCAGCCCCGTCGTCGCCGGCTTGATGCCGAAGGCGTCGTGGATCACGCCGAAGCGCGAACCCGGACCGTAGGCGCTCATCTTGCCGCCAGTGGTCAGCACGATCAGCGCGGTGCCGGCGTTGGCCGCCTTGCCGTTCAGGTCCGCGATCGAAGCGCGCAGGGCGTCGAGCTTGGTCTTGGCGACATCCTGCTTGCCGTAGATGGCGGCCAGCGTTTCGGTGTTGCGCGTCACGCTGCCGACCAGGTCCTTCGCGTTGACCGTCAGGTCCACGGTGGGCGCCAGCTTGGCGAGCTCGTCGTACTTGGGCGCGGAGCGGCCCGCGACGAAGATGAGTTGCGGCGCGGCGGCGTGGATCACCTCGTAGTTGGGCTCGAACATCGATCCCACCTTCAGGTAGCGCTGATCGGCATACTGGCTGAGCTGCGGCGGCCACTTGGCCACCGTCGGCACGCCCGCCACGTTTACGTCCAGCGCATGCAGGGTGTCCAGCACGGCCAGGTCCATCACCACTGTCTTCGCCGGGTTGGCCGGCACGGCGGTTTCGCCGCGCGCGTGCTTCACCGGCACCGTCGCCTGCGCGGCGCATACCGCCGTGGCGGCGCCCAGGACCAGCGCGGCCCCGGCCTGCATCGCCCAACGCCGGACGCGGCCTGCCTGCATTTGCTTCTTCATGCGTACCTCTTCATGTTGCGGGCGCCAGGCGCCCTTTCAAACTCAGAACTTGACGCCCACGCCCAGCCAGTAGCGGCGGCCGTCCTCGACGTAACCGTAGTCGTCGTACGTGACCTGCTTGTCGAACAGGTTGTAGATGCCGGCGTACACCGCCACCGTCTTGTTCACCTGGTACGAACCGCCCAGGTCCACGAACGTGTAGGAAGGCGCGACCACCGACGAGGACGAGGGGCCGGTGATGGGCTGGCTTTCCTTGCCGCGGTAGTTCAGGCGCGCCCATGCCTGCAGCGCATCCGAGGCCTGCCAGTTCACCGTGGTGGTGAACAGGTGCTTGGGCAGTTGGTTCAGCGGCTGGCCCTTGTACTGGCCCGACTTCTGCTCCGACTTGGTGAAGGTGTAGCTGCTGGTCAGGGACCAGTCGCGCGACAGCGGCAGCTTCAGGTTGGCTTCCACGCCGCGCGAATTGGCCTTGTCCACGTTCATGTAGGTGGTCGGGTCCGAACCGAACTGGTTCGGGCCGTCCGTGCACTGGGTCGCCGGGCAAGCCACGCGGGTGATCTTGTCCTTGAAGTCGTTGTTGAAGATCGTCAGGCCGGCGTTGAAGCCTTCGCCGTCGTCATACAGGATGCCGATTTCCTCGGTCACCGACTTCTCGGGCGTCAGGTCCGGGTTGCCGTACATATTGCCGCCGCGGCTGACCTGGCCCCAGCCCGCCACCGTCTGGCGCAGGTCGGGCGCGCGGAAACCGGTGGACACGCCGCCCTTCAGGGTCCAGCGGTCGGCCATGTGCCAGACGCCGTACAGGCGCGGGCTGAAGTGCGTGCCGAAGTTCTCGTCTTCGTCCATGCGCAGGCCGGTGGTGACGGCGAAGGTCTCGGTCAGGCGCCATTCGTCTTCGGCGAACAAGGCCCACTGGTAGCGGTCCACCTTGCTGGGGCCGTTGGCCAGCTGGTTGCCGGTCTGGTCGTTCAGGCGCTGGCTCAGGTAGCTGCCGCCCAGGGTCAGCATGTGCGAACCCAGGGGCAAGGTCCAGCTCGTCTGGATGTCCAGGTTCTTGATCTTCATCTGGCGCGAGCGGTTGTCGAACTCTTCCTGCTGCACATAGCTGTCCGACACGCCCCAGCCCCAGCGTCCGGTATGCGACAGCGCCCACTTGTTGCTGCGGTAGTCGGTATCGGACGAGGCCGGGCAACCATTGCGCCCGCAAGCCTGGCCGGGCGGCAGCGGCTCGACCGTCTTGCCCAGCGTTTCGTGCAGCTTCTGGCGCATGGTGGTCGCTTCCAGCACGATGTCGTGGTCGCGGTTGGGCGTCAGCGCCAGCTTGGCCGTGACGCTTTCCGAGTTGCGTTTGCGGAAGCCGTCGACGATGTCGTCTTCGTCGCGCTGCGTGGCCTGGCCGTAGATCTGCAGGCCCAGCAGGTCCGTCTTGATCGGGCCGGACAGGTAGAAGTTGCCCTGGTAGATGTCGCCCGACTTGTTGCTTTCCTGGATGGTGGTGTCCAGGCGGATCTCGCCGCCCCACTCAGAAGGCACCTTGCGCGTGATGATGTTGATCACCCCGCCCATGGCGTCCGAGCCGTACAGCGAGGACATGGGGCCGCGCACCACCTCGATGCGCTCGATGGCGGAAAGCGGCGGGGTCCAGCCGCCTTCGACGCCCGTGGAGTCCGAGTTGGTGCGGGTCTCGCGCGAGTTCTGGCGCTTGCCGTCGATCAGTATCAGCGTGTACTTGGGGCCCATGCCACGCAGGCTGATGTCCTGGCGATCGCCGCCGCCGGTGACGATCACGCCTGGCACGTCCACCAGCGCGTCGTTGATGTCGCGGTAGAACTTCTTGTCCAGGTCCTCGCGGGTGATCACGCTGATCGATGCCGGCGCATCCTGGATCTGCTGTTCATAACCCGAGGCCGTCACCACCACGGTATCCAGCGTCTTTGCGGTGTCGGCGCTCTGCGCCCACGCGGGCTGCGCCACGCCGAAACCCGCCGCGCACAGGGCTGCCGCCAACTGCGTGCGCGAACCCGGACCGCGCCGGCCGGCGACCAATTCTTTGCTGCTCATGATTCCAGTTTCTCCCGTCCCAGGCCCGCGCCCCACCCCGCGTGCGGCGTCCGTCCTGCCCCGTATTTATTAATGAAAACCATTCTCATATTAGAATTGGACCTGCCGGGAGCCAGCAACACGCTTTCCGCAACTTTTATCTTCTTTGAACTTCTTGACACTCCGGCCCGCGGCCATAAGCCAAACTGCCGGATGCAGAACCGACGACACGCATGCCTTTTTCCCACGCACCGGCGACTCGCCGCATCCTGCTGATTGACGACGATGTCGAGCTTGCGCAGATGCTGCGCGAGTACCTGGAACCCGGTCACTGCCAGCTCACCCTGGCGCATAGCGGCACGCAGGGCCTGGCCCTGTTGGCTCAGGACGACTACGACCTGGTGCTGCTGGACCTGATGCTGCCCGACGGCAACGGGCTGGATCTGCTGAAGCAATACCGCCAGCGCTCGCGCCGGCCGGTCATCATGTTCACCGCCCACGGCGGCGAGACGGACCGCGTGCTGGGCCTGGAGTTCGGCGCCGACGATTACCTGGCCAAGCCCTTCAGTCCGCGCGAACTCAAGGCCCGCATCACGGCCGTGCTGCGCCGTTTCGAGGAAGTGCCGGACACGGCCCGCCCCGCCCTGGCGCTGGGCGCAGTGTCGCTGGACGCCGCCACCGGCGTGCTGCGGATGGGCGACAGTGAAATCCCGCTGACTGGCGCCGAACAGCGCATCCTGGAAATCCTCATGCGCACGCCCGGCCAGGTGGTCGCGCGCGACCAGATCGGCCTGTACGCGCTGGGCCGCAAGCCGGACCGCTACGACCGCAGCATCGACACCCACATCAGCTCGCTGCGCAAGAAGCTGCGCAGCGACGGCGGCGCCGAGACCTTGGCGATCCGCAACCTGCGCGGCCTGGGTTACGTGCTGGCGGGCGCTGACTGATGGCCTGGCTGCCCACCCGCTCGCTATTCGGACGCGCCTTCCTGACCTTCTGGGGTGCGATGGCCGTCATCCTGGTCTGCGGCATGGTGCTGACGGCCGCGGTCGCCTGGTACCGCTTCAATTCCCTGGATGGCCTGAATCCCGGCAATCTCACGCGCGATGCTGCGCAGATCGCCCGCAGCGAGGGCGTGGATGGCCTGGAACGCTGGGTCGAAGCCATGGACCGGCGCTACTCGGCGCTGAAGATCTACGTCATGGACGCCCAGGACAAGGACATCCTGGGCCGGCGGCTGCCCGCCCGCATGGAAGACTGGCTGAGCGATTTCCGCGCCGGGCCGGACCGTTCGCCGAAAGCCGACTACCTTCCCGCCGACCCCACCGGCGAGCGCGTTTCCTGGTGGGAACCGCAAAAGCTGGTCTTGCCCGATGGTTCGCAACTGCTGCTGCTGTTCCTGCCGTTCGATTCATCGCATTGGGAAGTGCTGGCCCTGTCGCCCGTGGCGCTGGCCCTGGTGCTGTTCGCGCTGGCGGTGACCGCACCGTTCTGCTGGGCCCTGAGCCGCCACGTGACGGCGCCCTTGGCGCAGTTGCGCCAGACCACGCATGCCCTGTCCGCGGGGCGGCTGGATGCGCACACGCCCGCCAAGCTGGCCCGCCGCAAGGACGAACTGGGCCAGCTTGCGCGCGACTTCGACGCCATGGCCGACCGGCTGAAGGCGCTGGTCGACACGCGCGAACAGCTGCTGCACAACATCGCACACGAACTGCGTTCGCCGCTTGCACGGCTGCGGCTGGCGGCGGAGCTCGCGCGGCGCAAGGACGAGCGCCAGGATCTGCAGCTGGACCGCATCGAACTCGAATGCGAACGCCTGGACGCGCTGGTCGGCAACACCTTGCGGCTTGCGCGCCTGGGCGCCCTGCCCGTGCCTACTGACACCCTGGACCTGGCCGAACTCGTGTCCGACGTCGTCGAGGACGCACGCTTTGAGGCTGGCGGCCGGCAGATCCGCATAGAGTGGAGCCAACATGCGCCCGTGCCCCTGGTCGGCGACCGCTGCAGCCTGGCCAGCGCCATCGAGAACGTACTGCGCAACGCC
Source organism: Achromobacter aegrifaciens (assembly GCF_902859735.1). Taxonomy (GTDB): domain Bacteria; phylum Pseudomonadota; class Gammaproteobacteria; order Burkholderiales; family Burkholderiaceae_B; genus Achromobacter; species Achromobacter aegrifaciens. Next base: position 340,599 of record NZ_CADIJY010000004.1, read on the forward strand.
CTGCGCTTTGCGCCCGCGCACAGCGCGATCCGCGTGCGCCTGCTGTCGAACGCGCACGAAGCCTGCCTGGAGATCGAGGATCATGGGCCCGGCGTGGCCGCCGAAGAGCTGCAATCGCTGTTCGAGCCCTTCTATCGCACCGCCTCGGGCGCGCGCAAGCCGGGCAGCGGCGCCGGACTGGGCCTGTCGATTGCCCAGGCCGCCGTGGCCGCGCACAAGGGCAGGATGTCGGCCCGCAATATTTCGCCACAGGGGCTGAGCGTGCGGCTGGAACTGCCGCGCCTGAACGGCTGAAGCCAGGGTCGATCAGTCGGCGTCGGCCAGGATCGCGGCCGGCAGCCGCGGCAATACCCGCATGGCGTTGGCGGTGGTGGCATGGGCCACCTGCGCCGGCGTGATGCCACGCAATTCCGCCAACGTGGCCGCGATGCGGACCAGTTCGGCAGGCGCATTGCGCCGATGCGGCGGATGCAGCCAGGCCGGAGGGATGTCCGGCGCATCGGTTTCCAGCACCAGGTGCGCCAGGTCCACGTCTACCGCATGGCGGCGTATCTGCAAGGCGCGCTCATAGGTCATGGCGCCGCCCAGGCCCAGCGCGAATCCCTGGTCTATGAATGCCTGCGCCTGCTGCGCGCTGCCGTTGAAGGCGTGCGCAATGCCGCCGATGCGCGGATGGCGGCGCAGGTACTTCAAGAGGATGTCCTGCGACTTGCGCACGTGCAGCAGCACCGGCAGGCCGAACTCGGCAGCCAGCGCCAGTTGCGCGGCGTAGAAGCGCTCCTGGCGCTCGCGCGGTTCGCCGGAGGCTATTTCGGGAACGAAGAAATCCAGGCCGATCTCGCCGATGGCGACGAAGCGAGGATCGCCCAGCGCATCCTTGACGGCAGCGCGCAGCGCTTCCAGATCGGCGTCGCTGGCGCGCTGGACGTATAGCGGATGGATGCCCAGCGCATAGGCGCCGCCGGCCGTCTTGCCGGCCAGCTCGCGCACCGCGGAAAAATTGGCGCGTTCGACCGCTGGAATCACAATGGACTGCACGCCTGCCTGGCAGGCGCCGTCGGCGACTTGCTCGCGGTCGGCGTCGAACTCGGCGGCATCCAGGTGGCAATGGGTATCGATCAGCATGGGCGCGACCTCCTTGCCCGGATTATCCCCCCGGCGCGCCTTAACCCGAAACCAGGCGGCCGTTTTCCATGAGCAGCTGGCGGTCGGCGCGGGCGGCCAGTTCCGGGTCGTGCGTGACGATGGCGAACGCCGTGCCGGACTCCTGGTTCACCCGCGTCAGCAGTTCGAACATATTGTGCGCCGTGTGGCGGTCCAGGTTGCCGGTGGGCTCGTCGGCCAGCACGCAGACGGGCCGCGTGACCAGGGCGCGCGCCAGCGCCACGCGCTGCCGTTCGCCGCCGGACAGCTGGCCCGGGAAGTGACCTTCGCGCGCGGCCAGGCCCACCATGCCCAGGACCTCGTGCGCGGCTTGCCGCGCCTTGTCGCGGTTCTCGCGGCGCACGATCAGCGGCATCGCCACGTTATCCAGCGCCGAGAACTCCGGCAGCAGGTGGTGGAACTGGTAGACGAAACCCAGGCTGCGGTTGCGCACGGCGCTCTTGCGGGCCTCGGACAGCCCGACGGCAAGCTGGCCGTCCACCGACACCGAGCCGCTGGTGGGCACGTCCAGCAGGCCCAGGATATGCAGCAGCGTGCTCTTGCCGGAGCCGGAGGCGCCGACGATGGCGACCATTTCGCCGCGCGCCACGGTCAGGCTGACGTTGCTCAGCACTTCGATGCGCGCAGGGCCTTCGTCGTAGACCTTGACGATGTTGTCGGCCTGCAGCGCGGGAGTCAGCATGTCAGTCATGGCGCAGCACCTGTGCGGGTTGCAGGCGCGAGGCGCGCCAGCTGGGGTACAGGGTCGCCAGCAGCGACAGCACCAGGGAGGTCACGCCGATGGTGACGATGTCGCCCATCTGCGGATCCGACGGCAAGGCGCTGATGAAATAGATTTCACGCGGCAGGAAATGCACGCCCAGCAGCCCTTCGATGAACGGCACGATCACGTCCACGTTATAGGCAATGAGGATGCCGCCCGCGACCCCCAGCAGCGTGCCGATCACGCCGATCAGCGCCCCTTGCACCAGGAAGATGCGGGCGATTTCTCGCGGTCCCGCGCCCAGCGTGCGCAGGATGGCGATGTCGGACTGCTTGTCCTTCACGGCCATGACCAGGGACGACAGCAGGTTGAACGCGGCCACGGCCACGATCAGCGCCAGGATCAGGAACATCATGCGCTTTTCGGTCTTCACGGCCGCGAACCAGGTACGGTTGTTGCGCGACCAGTCGCTGGCCATCATGTAGGGCGGCAGCACCTTCTGCAATTCGGCCGCCACTTCCGGCGCGCGCTGCATGTCGGCGATGCGCAGGCGCACGCCGGCGGTGCCGCTGTCGCGGAACACGCGGGCGGCGTCCTCGTCGTCGACGAAGGCCAGCGAAGAATCGTATTCATAGTGGCCGGACGAGAACACGCCCACCACGGTGAACTGGCGCATGCGCGGCGTGAAGCCCGCCGGGCTGATCGAGCCTTGCGGCGCCATCATCAGGAGCGTGTCGCCCAGCTTCACGCCCATGCCGTCGGCCAGTTCATTGCCCAGCACCACGCCGAAGCTGCCGGGCTTCAGGTCGGCGAGCTTGCCCGACACCATCTGGCGCGGCAGGTCCGACACATTGCCTTCGGTCTGCGGATCGATGCCGCGCACCTGCACGCCGCGCAAGGCCTGCCCGCGCACCAGCATGCCCTGCGCCGCCACGAACGGAGCGCCGGCCTTGACGGCGGGATTCTTCTCGGCGGCGGAAGCGAATTCCTGCCATCTCTCCAGCACCCGCTCCGGCGCCGCGCCGGGGATGTAGAGTTCGATGTGCGGCAGCACCGACAGCATGCGGTCGCGCACTTCCTTCTGGAAGCCGTTCATCACGGATAGCACCACGATCAGGGCGGCAACGCCCAGCGCAATGCCCGCCATGGAACTGGCGGCGATGAAGGAGATGAAGCGATCGCGGCGGCCGCGTCGCTGGCGGATTCGGGCCAACCCGGCATAGCGGGCGCCTATCCATAGTTCGTAGGGTATTTTCAGCACGAGCGCATTATGGCATTAACCGCCTGTATTCCGCCCCGCGGATGTGCGGTTCCGAGACCAGGCGTTTCAAGCTATGGCAGTGGCGGACGCCGCTTAGTTCCCGCGGCCCGCGCGGACTACAATCGCGCCCATGCTGATCGTCATTCCGGGCGCCCTGCCCGCCCTTCCCGTCGCCGCCGAACTGGCCAAGCTCTTGCCCGAACGCGCGCCCACGCTGCACGGCTGGCTCCAGGCCGGCGCCGCCCGGCCCCAGGCCCATGACGTGCGCGCCCAAGGCTGTACGCCCTACGAAGCCTGGCAGTTGGCCCGCGCCGGCTACGTCCCCGAAGCGGGCCTGCCGCCCGGCGCCGGACTGGGTCCGCTGCTGGCCGGCGCCCAAACCGGCGGCGATGGCCCCGTCTGGCTGGCCGAACTGGTCCACCTGGCGCTGGGCACGGACCAGGCCGCCTTGCTGGACCCCGGCCTGATGGAACTGCGCGCCGAGGAAACGGCTGCTCTGCTGGACACCGCCCGCCCCCTGTTCGAAGGCACGGGCTTCGAGGTCCAAGCGCTCTCGCCCGAACGCTGGCGCCTGCGCCTGCCGGAGGGCCTGCGGCCGCAGACCGCCAGCCCGCTGGCCGTGGCCGGACAGCGCCTGAACGACTGGTGGCGCCAGGACGCGGAAGCGCGCCCTTGGCGCCGGCTGCTCAATGAAATACAGATGGCCTGGCACGAACACCCGGTCAACGACGCCCGCGCGGCGCGCGGCCTGCCTCCGGTCAATGCGCTGTGGCTGTATGGCGGCGGCAAACCTTGGACGCAGTCCCAGCCGGCCCCGGCGCAGGTTTACAGCAACCTGGACGCCCCCCAGCGGGCCGGCGACTGGGCCGCCTGGCTGGACGCCCTGGCCGCGCTGGACGCACAGCATCTGCGCCCGCTGGCCGGCAAGCAAGGCCTGCCGGCCGCGCCCGCCGAACTGCTGCTGCTGGGCGACGACCGCAAGGTCGCCCTCACCCTGAAACCGCGCGGGGGCCTGCTCGGCTTGCTGCCCGCGCCCAAGAAAAACTGGAGCGCCTGGTGGTCTCACCCCGCTTAACCGTCCGCACGCCCGACCTGCAAGCCTGCCGCATCCTGGAAGCCTCGGGCATCCACCCGCTGCTGGCCCGTCTGTGGGCCGCCCGCGGCGTCACCCATCCCGATCAGACCCAGCTCGCCTGGAAGTCGCTGCTGCCGCCCAACGGCCTGACGCATTCGGACCACGCCGCCGGCGTGCTGGCCGACGCCATCCAGACAGGCAAGAAGCTGCTGATCGTGGCCGACTACGATTGCGACGGCGCCACCGCCTGCGCGGTCGGACTGCGCGCGCTGTCCGCCATGGGCGCCGACGTGGACTTCCTGGTGCCCAACCGCTTCGAAACCGGGTACGGCCTGTCGCCGGCCGTGGTCGAGCTGGCGGTCCGGCACCGCGCCGGCAAGCCCGACATCATCATCACCGTGGACAACGGCATCGCCAGCGTGGACGGCGTGGCCGCGGCCAATGAGGCCGGCATCGGCGTGGTGATCACCGACCACCACTTGCCGGGCGACACGCTGCCGGCGGCCCTGGCCATCGTCAACCCGAACCAGCCGGGCTGCGGCTTTCCGTCCAAGAACCTGGCGGGCGTGGGCGTCATTTTCTACATGATGCTGGCGCTGCGCGCCGAACTGCGCCGCCGCGGCGTCTACGCGGCCGATGGCGGCCCGCGCCTGGACGCGCTGTCCGACCTGGTGGCCCTGGGCACCGTGGCCGACGTGGTCAAGCTGGACGCGAACAACCGCCTGCTGGTCACCCAAGGGCTGCAACGCATGCGCGCAGGCCGCCTGCAACCCGGGCTGCGCGCGCTGTTCGCCGTGGCCGGACGCGAGCCGCGCGCAGCCAATGGCTTCGACCTGGGCTTTGCGCTCGGCCCGCGCATCAATGCGGCCGGCCGCCTGGCCGACATGAGCCTGGGCATCGCCTGCCTGACCACGGACGACGAGGCGCAGGCGCTGGAAATGGCCCGCGAGCTCGACAACATCAACCGCGAGCGCCGCACCATCGAAGCCGAAATGCGCGAACAGGCGCTGGCCGCCATGGAAGAGCCGAACGCTGCCGCCGGCGCTACGGTCTGCGTGTTCGATCCGGGCTGGCACCAAGGCGTGGTAGGCCTGGTGGCCTCGCGCCTGAAGGAAAAATTCTGGCGCCCCACGCTGGCCTTCGCGCCCGCCGGCGACGATGAAATCCGCGGCTCCGGCCGCTCCATTCCCGACGTGCACCTGCGCGACGCGCTGGACCTGGTGTCCAAGCGCCATCCCAACCTGATCCGCAAGTTCGGCGGCCACGCCATGGCGGCCGGCCTGACGCTGGGCCGCAACGACTTCGCGGCCTTCGCCCCCGCGTTCGACGCCGCCGTGCGCGAGCTGACGGGCCGCGACACCTTCGAGCCGGTGATCGAGACCGACGGCTCGCTGGACACCGGCTACGCCAACGCCGACGTGGCCGGCATGCTGCAGCAGCAGGTCTGGGGCGCCGGCTTCGCCGCGCCGCTGTTCCTGGACGAGTTCGTGGTGCGCAACCAGCGCCTGGTTGGGGAAAAGCACCTGAAACTATCGCTGGAGCGCGGCCACCAGCGCTTCGACGCGATCTGGTTCGGCCACGACCAGTCGCTGCCCGAACACATCCAGGCGGCATACCGGCTGGAGCAGAACGTGTGGAACGGGATGGTGTCGGTGCAGTTGGTGATCGAGCACGCGGGCTAACAAGGCCCGCCATGTAAGCGGGCCCGCCGCGACCCGCGTAGGGTTGCGCGCGGCGGGCGCCTGAACTCTCGTCTCAGGCCGCGCGCTCCCTCCTACTTGTTCACCAGCTTCGCCGGCTGCGCCAGGGCCACCAGCGCCCCCACCACCAGGCAGCCCGACAGCATGTAGAGGCCGGTATTGGTGGTGCCGGTCATGTCCTTCAGCCAACCCACCAGGTACGGGCTGACGAAACCCGCCAGATTACCCACCGAATTGATGAGCGCGATGCCAGCCGCGGCCGCCGTGCCGCCGAGCAAGGCGGTGGGCAGGCTCCAGAACAGCGGCAGCACCGTGCAGATGCCGATGTTCGCCACCGTCAGCGCAGCGATCGCCAGCACGGTATTGCCGCTCCAGACCGCCGACAACAGCAGGCCCAGCGCGCCAAACAGCGCGGGCAGCGCGACGTGCCAGCGGCGTTCGCGGTGGCGGTCCGAGTTGCGCGAAATCAGGATCATGCCGATCACGGCGAACAGGTTGGGAACCGCCGTCAGCAGACCGATGGCCAGCGGGCTCTGCACCCCTGTGCCCTTGATCAGGGTCGGCATCCAGAAGCCCACGCCGTAAAGCCCCATCACGAACGAGAAGTAGATCAGCGACATCGCCCAGACGCGCGGCTTGGCCAGCGCGGCGCGGATCGGCGGGTCTTCCTTCTGCTGTTCCTCGGCCGCGATATTGCGGATCAGCACCGCCTTTTCCGTGGCGGTCAGCCATTTGGCCTTATTGATGCGGTCATCCAGATAAATCAGCACCAGCACGCCGATCAGCACCGACGGTATGCCCTCCAGCAGGAACAGCCATTGCCAGCCCGACAGGCCATGGTCGCCATGGAACGTGCTCATGATCCAGCCGGAGATCGGCCCGCCGATCAGCCCGGACATGGGCACCGCGGTCATGAAGAAGGTCGTGATGCGGCCGCGCCGCGCCGCGGGGTACCAGTAGGTCAGGTACAGGATGATGCCCGGAAAGAATCCGGCCTCGGCCGCGCCCAGCAGGAAGCGCAGGATGTAGAACATGTGCACGCTGGTCACGAACATCATGCAGGCGGAGATGATCCCCCAGGTGATCATGATGCGCGCGATCCAGATCCGCGCCCCCACCTTGTGCAGGATGATGTTGCTGGGAATTTCGAAAATGAAGTAGCCGATGAAGAAGATGCCCGCGCCCAGCCCGTACACGGTCTCGCTGAACTGAAGCTCCTGCAGCATCTGCAGCTTGGCAAAACCCACGTTCACGCGGTCCAGGTAGGCCACGACGTAGCAAACCACCAGCAGCGGCACCAGCCGCCAGCCTACCTTGCGGTAGATCCGGTCTTCCTCAGACGCCGGGATCGCCGGCGAAACCCCGGGGGCCATCGCATTTTCCATCTATGTCTCCATTCCTCTGTCGGGATAGGCCGGCTGCGCCGGCGCCTTTACGGCCCGGTCATCCCGATCAGGAACGGCTGGACCGCTTATACGCAGCCTAGAACCCCTGACTTGACAAAAAACTGAACAACTTGGGGTCCACGCCGGGAAACCGCCTGCTCGCGATCCGTCCCCCTTCCCGCCAACGCGGCCGCGCACTTGGCCCAAGCACGGTAAAATGTTTGGTTTCGCACAAAAGTCATCAGGACAGGATCATCATGGAAGCCGAACGTCAGAACCAGCTCGCAGCCCGCCTCGCCGATTACGCGGAGCGCGAACAGGCTCTACGGAGGTATCTTTGACTACGATGCCAAAGCTGAACGCCTGCAAGTCGTAAACGCCGAGCTCGAAGATCCGGCGGTCTGGAACGACCCCAAGCACGCCCAGGACCTGGGCCGTGAAAAGAAAGCCCTCGAAGACGTGGTGGAAACGCTCACGGCGCTGGGCACAGGCCTGTCCGACTCGAACGAACTGTTCGAAATGGCCGCCTCCGACGACGACGACGCCACCCTCGAATCCATCGAGCAGGACGCCGACGCCTTCCAGGAAAAGCTGGAAGCGCTGGAATTCCGCCGCATGTTCTCCAATCCGGCCGATCCGCTGAATTGCTTCCTGGACATCCAGGCCGGCGCCGGCGGCACGGAAGCGCAGGACTGGGCCTCCATGCTGCTGCGCCAGTACCTGAAGTACGCCGAGCGCAAGGGCTTCAAGGCCGAAGTGCTGGAAGAATCCGAAGGCGACGTGGCGGGCCTGAAGTCCGCCACCATCAAGATCGAAGGCGAGTACGCCTTCGGCTACCTGCGCACCGAAACCGGCGTGCACCGCCTGGTGCGCAAGAGCCCGTTCGACTCCTCGGGCGGCCGCCACACCTCGTTCGCCAGCGTCTTCGTCTACCCGGAAGTCGACGAATCCTTCGAAGTCGAAGTGAACCCCGCCGACCTGCGCGTGGACACCTACCGCGCGTCCGGCGCGGGCGGCCAGCACATCAACAAGACCGACTCGGCGGTGCGTCTGACCCACATGCCCACCGGCATCGTGGTGCAGTGCCAGAACGACCGTTCGCAGCACCGCAACCGCGCCGAAGCCATGCAGATGCTGAAGTCCAAGCTCTACGAACTCGAGATGCGCAACCGCATGGCCGAGCAGCAGAAGCTGGAAGACTCCAAGACCGACGTGGGCTGGGGCCATCAGATCCGTTCCTATGTGCTGGACCAGAGCCGCATCAAGGACCTGCGCACCAACGTTGAAATTTCCAACACGCAGAAAGTGCTGGACGGCGACCTGGATCCCTTCATCCAGGCCAGCCTGAAGCAAGGCATCTAAGTTTCGCGATACTCCCCCTCAACGCATCCAGAGGTTCACGAATGTCCGACACCATTGCAATTCTCACCGGCGCATCGCGCGGCATCGGCGCCGCCATGGCGCGCGGCCTGGCCAAACCGGGCACCCGCCTGATCACCCTGGCGCGCCGGGAAGATCCCGAGCTGGCCGCCTATGCGCGTTCGCAGGATGCGCAGCTGGAACAGCTGTCCGTGGACCTCTCGGACCTGAACGCCGTTGAAGCGGCGGCGCAGCGCATCTGCGCGTCGCTGCCGCGCGATGCCAGCCGCTATCTGCTGATCAACAACGCCGGCACGGTGCACCCCATTGCCGGCACCGACGCGCTGGTCGACGGCGCGGCCATCACCGCCGCCTTCAACCTGAACGTCAGCGCCGTCATGCTGCTCACCGCACGCTTCCTGGCCGCGGTCGAAGACCTCAAGGCCGACCGCCGCGTGCTCAACATCTCCTCCGGCGCGGGCCGCAACCCGAACGCCGGCTGGGGCGTCTACTGCGCCACCAAGGCCGCGCTCGACATGTACTCGCGCGTGGTCAAGGCCGAGCAAGGCGCCGACGGCGCGCGCATCGTCGCGCTGGCCCCCGGCATCGTCGACACCGACATGCAGGTCGCCATCCGTTCCAGCGATCCGGAAAGCTTCCCGGCGCTGGCCAAGTTCCAGGAGTTCCACGCGACCGGCAAGCTGTCCTCGCCCGCCAACGTGGCCTCCCGCATCCTCGCCTACCTGGATCGCGAAGATTTCGGCACGACCGAGATCGACGACATCCGCAATTACGACTGATTCCCCGACCATGACCGACCACTCGACCACTCCGGCGCCCGCCCAGGATGAAAACCGCTTGATCGCCGAACGGCGCGCCAAGCTGGCCAAACTGCGTGAAGCCGGGGTCGCGTACCCCAACGATTTCGTTCCCGACGCCCGCGCCGCCGCCTTGCACGACAAGTACGACGGCCAAGAGCAGGAAGCCCTGGCCGCCAACCCCGTCACCGTCAAGGTCGCGGGCCGCATGATGCTCAAGCGCGTCATGGGCAAGGCCAGCTTCGCCACGCTGCAGGACAGCACCGGCCGCATCCAGATCTACCTGGACCGCGGCACCCTGGGCGAAGACAGCTACGCCGCGTTCAAGCAATGGGACATCGGCGACATCATCGCGATCGAAGGGTCGGTCTTCAAGACCAACAAGGGCGAACTGTCGGTGCACGCCGCCAGCGCGCGCCTGCTGTCCAAGTCGCTGCGCCCGCTGCCGGACAAGTTCCACGGCGTGGCCGACCAGGAACTGCGCTACCGCCAGCGCTACGTCGACCTCATCATGACGGACGCCACGCGCCGCACGTTCGAGGCGCGCAGCAAGGCCGTGGGCAGCATCCGCCAGTTCATGCTGAACGCGGGCTTTCTTGAAGTGGAAACCCCGATGCTGCACCCGATCCCGGGCGGCGCGGCGGCCAAGCCCTTCGTCACGCACCACAATGCGCTGGACATGGAAATGTACCTGCGCATCGCGCCCGAGCTCTACCTCAAGCGCCTGATCGTGGGCGGCTTCGAACGCGTGTTCGAAGTCAACCGCAACTTCCGCAACGAGGGCGTGAGCCCGCGCCACAACCCTGAATTCACCATGATGGAGTTCTATGCGGCCTTCGCGGAATACCGCTGGCTCATGGACTTCACCGAAGAGCTGATCCGCCAGGCCGCCATCTCGGCCACCGGCAGCGCCGTGCTGACCTACCAGGAACGCGAACTGGACCTGTCCAAGCCGTTCGACCGCCTGACCATCTGCGAAGCCATCCTCAAGTACGCGCCGGGCTACACCCAGGCGCAACTGGACGATCCAGCCTTCGTGCGCGCGGAACTCAAGAAGCTGGGCGCCGACGCCGACGGCCCGGTGCTGTCGCGCGCCGGCCTGGGCGCGCTGCAGCTGGCGCTGTTCGAAGAGACCGCCGAAGCCAAGCTCTGGAACCCCACCTACATCATCGACTACCCGGTGGAAGTCTCGCCGCTGGCGCGCGCCTCCGATACCCGCGAGGGCATCACCGAGCGCTTCGAGCTCTTCATGACCGGCCGCGAAATCGCCAACGGCTTCTCGGAGCTGAACGATCCCGAAGACCAGGCCGAGCGTTTCCGCTCGCAGGTCGAAGCCAAGGACGCGGGCGACGAGGAAGCCATGTTCTACGACGCGGACTACATCCGCGCCCTGGAATACGGCATGCCTCCGACGGGCGGCTGCGGTATCGGCATCGACCGCCTGGTCATGCTGCTGACCGACAGCCCCAGCATCCGCGACGTCATCCTCTTCCCGCACCTGCGCCGTGAAGACTAAACGGGCGCTGGCATCATGATCTTCAAGATCCTGATGCTGCTGCTGGTCGTGGCGGGGCTGGTCTACTGGATCAAACAGCCCCGCAGCGGCTCGCCCTATTCCCCCTATCCGGCGGCGCGGCCGCGTCGGCCGGCGTTCATCGCGCTGTGTATCGCCGCGGCGCTGTCGGTGGCGGCTTCGCTCATGACCTTCCTGTTGTGGGCGGGCGGCGTGGCCGGCGGCGTAACCGGCGGCGGCTATCACGGGCAGGTGGATTTCCTGCTGCCCGTGGCGGGCACGCTGCTGGCGCTGGCCGTCGTCTGCGCCGTAGGCGCGTTCCTCAAGCGCCGGGGCTGAACGCCCGCCCCTGCCGCGCGCCTATTCGGGCCACTTGCCGGCGCCCGCCGGCAACGACGGCAGCGAGGCCTGCAACATCGCATCGATGAATTCGGCGGGCGGCAAGCGGCCGTCCGGCTTGTACCACTGCACCGTCAGGTTCATGGCGCCCAGCACGCAGCGCTTGATGACGCGCGCATCGCCTTGCAGCAGCCCCGCCGCGACCGCTGCCGCCACCGCGTCCTGCCACATCTCCTCATAGTGGTCGCTCAGCGATTTCACGGCCGCGCGGCTGGACGCGGACAGGCTGCGCCATTCATAGACCAGCGCGTTCATCGCGTCGCCGCCCGCGCCGTGCAGCATGCTCCACATATGCACGCGGAACAGCGCCGCCAGCCGGTCAGCCGGCGCCCGGTAGCGCGCCAGCGCCCGTTCGCCGTCGTCTATCACTTCCTGGATGCCGTTGTTCATCACCGCCACCAGGATCTCCTCCTTGCTGCGGAAATGATGGAACAGGCTGCCGGACTGCAGACCCACCGCCCGCGCCAGCTCGCGCACGGTGGTGCGTTCATAGCCGTGCTTGCAGAACAGCTGTCCGGCCGTCAGGATCACCTCGCGCCGGCGTTCGGACTCCGAACCCTCGTCCCGCCCTTGCGCGGCCTCCCGCAGTTTCTCCATGTCCGGTCACAGCCTCTGGATGATGGTCGCCGTGGCCATGCCGTGGCCGATGCACATCAGCTGCATGCCCAACTCGCCTTCGGTGGCTTCCAAACCCGTCAGCATCTTGGCCATCAGGCCGGCTCCCGTCGCCCCCAGTGGATGCCCATGCGCGATCGCCCCGCCCCAGGGATTGACGCGCGACAGATTGGCGCCCAGTTCACGCTGCCAGGCCAGCACCACGCTGGCGAAGGCTTCGTTGATCTCGATCCAGTCGATGTCTTCCAGGCTCAGGCCGGCGCGCGCCAGCGCCTGCCGCGCCGCCGGGATCACGCCCGTCAATTGCAGCACCGGATCCGATCCCACCACCACCCGCGCCAGGAAGCGCGCGCGGGGTCGCAAGCCATCGGCCAGCGCCGCATCTCGGTCGGCCAGCAGCACCGCGGACGCCCCGTCCGCCAACTGGCTGGCGTTGGCGGCCGTGACGCCACCCTGGCCTGGCGGCCGCAAGGCAGGCGCCATGGCGGCCATGCGGGCGGGGTCGGTTTTCTCGCGTATGCCTTCGTCACGCCCGGCATCGGCCCGCGGCCCCGGCAGCAGCTCGGCGTGGCGGCCGGCCTGCGCGGCGCTCCAGGCGCGCGCGTGGCTTTCCCTTGCCCATTCGTCCATCTCTGCCTGGGACAGCTGCCAACGTTCTGCGATCCGCTCCGCGCTCTCGATCTGGTGGATCAATGGATAGCGCTCCAGCAGGGCCGGGTTCAAGCCTTCGAAGCCGCGGAACTCGCCCTGGCCCAGCGTCACGTCCAGGAACATCGGCACCCGGCTCATGCTCTCCACGCCGCCTGCGACCACGTAGCGCATGTCGCCCGCGGCGATGGCTTGCGCGCCGAAATGCACCGCCTGCTGGCTGGATCCGCACATGCGATTCAGGGCCACGCCCGGCACGCTCTCAGGCAGGCCAGCAAGCATGGCGGCCAGCCTGCCGATGTTGGCGCCCTGCTCGCCCGCCTGGCTGACGCAGCCCGCGATCAGGTCCTCGACCTGGGCCCCCGGCAGTCCGGCTCGCGCCAGCAGGCCGGACACCGTCTCGGCCAGCAGCGTATCCGGCCTGGTATCCGCCCACCATCCGCCGCGCCGCCCGAAAGGGGTGCGCACGGCCTCCACGATCACGGCTTCGTTCATGCCGTCGTCTCCTCAACGTAGAGCGCTTCGATCTCATCCGCGTAGCTGCGGTAGATGCTGGCGCGCCTGACCTTCATGGTCGCGGTCACTTCGCCATCGTCGTGATCCAGCTCCTTGGTCAGCAGATGGAAGCGCTTGATCTGCGCCACCGGCGCCAGGCCGGCGTTGGCGCGCGCGACTTCCTGCTGCACCAGTTCGCGCACCTGCGCGCATTCGGCCAGCGAGCGGAAATGCGTGAAGGCGATGCGGCGCGACTCGGCCCATTTGCCCACCGTGTCGAACTCCAGCTGGATCAGCGCGGACACGTACTTCCTGCCGTCCGCGATCACGATGCATTCCTTGACGTAAGGGCTGCCCTTGACCGCGTTCTCGATCTCGGAGGGCGTCAGGTTCTTGCCGCCCGCCGTGATCATGATGTCCTTCAGGCGGTCCACGATGCGCACGCGCCCCGCGTCTTCGGCCACCACATCGCCCGTATACAGCCAGCCGTCGCGCACGGTGCTGGCGGTGGCTTCCGGATTCTTGTAATAGCCCTGGAACACCATATCGCCGCGCACCAGCAGCTCGCCGGCCTCGCCCATGCGCCATTCCACGCCCAGGATGGGTTCGCCCACGGTGCCCACCTTTACGCGGTCCGGATGCTGGCCGAAGATCATGCCGGCGGACTCCGTCAGCCCATAGACCTCGATCAGCGGCACGCCCAGCGTGCGGAAGTAGCGCACAACGTCCGGCGAGATCGGCGCCGCGCCGGTCATGGCCACGCGCACCCGCCGCAGCCCGATGAAGTTCTGCAGGGCGCGCAGCACCAGCCAGTACCAGAGCCAGCGCGTCCAGCGCTCGCGCAACGTGTACTGCGCGGGGGACTTTTCCAGGAACGGCGTGCAGGCGGCCAACGCGCGTCCGTAAAGCCATTGCTGCAAACGCCCGGCCTCCTGCATCTTGATCGAAATGGCGGCGTGCAGTTTTTCCCAGATGCGCGGCACGCCCAGGAAGATCGTCGGCGCGACTTCGCGCAAATCTTCCTGCACCGTGCGTATCGATTCGCCAAAGTTCACCTGCGCGCCCAGATAGATGGGCACGAAGGTGGACAGCATCTGCTCGGCCACGTGACATAGCGGCAGGTAGGACAGGTGCACGCTGCCGCCGTCCATCGCCAGGCGGTCGGCAATGCCCGGCGCCACGCCGCGCATGTTGCCGTAGCTCAGCATCGCGCCCTTGGGCTTGCCGGTGGAACCGGACGTGTAGATCATGAGGCCGGTATCGTCCAGCCGCTGGCCGTCCAGCGCCGCGTTCAACGCGGCGAGTTCCGCCGCCTCGCGCCGCGCGCCCTCGGCCTCGATCTCGGCGTAGGTCACGATGCGCTCGCGCTCGGCCGGCGCATAGGAGCGCAGGCCCTTGGTCTCCATCATGACGATGCGGCGCAAAAGGGGCAGCCGGTCCGCCACCTGCAGCACCTTGTCGGTCTGCTCCTGGTCCTCGCACACCACCAGTTCCACGTCCGCGTGTTCCAGCACGTAGCCCATCTCCTCGGCCGGGCTGGTGGAGTACACGCCCACCGCCACCGCGCCGACCGCGCCCGCGCCCATCTGCGTCAGCAGCCATTCGACGCGGTTCTCGGACACGATGGCGACCCGCCCGCCCGCGCTCAGCCCGAGGGCGCGCAGGCCCAGTCCCACGCGGCAGGCCCGGCTCCAGTATTCCGCCCAGGTCATGGGCTTCCAGATGCCGAAATCCTTTTGCCGGATGGCGATGGCCGCGGGTTGGCGCCGGGCCTGTTCGCGCAGCATCTGCGGCAGCGTCAAGGCCGGCCACGCCTGCGCCGATGCGCCGGAGGTATCCATATGCTTGTCCATCATGACAGCCAGCGCTTGCGGCGCTTGTAGTGCTTGATGTCGCGAAAGCCACGGGCCTCGCCCGTGCCGCCCACGCCCAGATAGAACTCCCGCACGTCGGGATCCGCCGCCAGCTTTTCGGCGCTGCCGTCGATCACCACCTTGCCGGTCTCCATGATGTAGCCATAATGCGCCACCGCCAAGGCCACCGAGGCGTTCTGCTCCACCAGCAGCATCGACACCCCTTGTTCGTGGTTGATGCGCGCGATGATGGAGAAGATGTTCTCGACCAGCATCGGCGACAGGCCCAGCGAAGGTTCGTCCAGCAGCATCAGCCTGGGCTGCGCGATCAGCGCGCGGCCGATGGCCAGCATCTGCTGCTCGCCGCCCGACAGATAGCCTGCCAGGCCGCGGCGCCGCTCGAACAGGCGCGGAAAGTAGCCGTAGACCAAGTCGAAGTCGACCTTCGCCCCCGGCCTGCCCGTCAAGGCATAGGTCGCGGCCACCAGGTTTTCCTCGACCGTCAGGTCCTCGAACACCCGGCGTCCCTCCATCACATGCGCCAACCCCGCGCGCACCAGGTTCTGCGGCCTGGCGCCCGCGGTGTCGCCGCCGTTGAAGACGATCTGCCCGCGCACCAGCGCACCGTCCTCCAGATCCAGCAGGCCGGACACGGCCTTCAGGGTGGTGGACTTGCCGGCGCCATTGCTGCCCAGGAGAGCCACGATGCTGCCGGCGGGCACCGACAGGGACAAGCCGCGCAGCACCTGCACCGCCTTGTTGTAGACGACTTCGATATTGTTGATATCGAGCACTGCCGCTGCGGGCGCTGCGGCATGCGCGTCATGTCCAGGGTTCACAGCCGCCTCACTTCAGCACGATCCAGTCGGATGCCGGCACCATCTGCTTCTGCTTCACATCGGCGCGATAGATCCGGCCCACCGGGATGGAGTTGCCCTTGATCGAGATCGGCACGCCGATCAGGCCGCCCGTGTCGAAGTCCTTGATGCCGTCCAGCGCCGCCTTCATGTTGGCGCTGGTCAGTTCCTTGCCGGCGTCCAGCGTGCGCTTGGCGACCTCGGTGAACAGCATGGCGGCCAGGAAGCCCTGCATGTAGCCGGTGCTCTGGTACTGCGGGCGCATTTCGCGGATCTTCTTCAGCATCGGCGCGTCGGTCGCCGTGTCGTAGTAGTAGCGGTACGGCATCACGCCCATGAAGCCTTCGGCATCCTCTCCCATCTGCATCACGGTGGAGTTGTCCATGGTCCAGAACGTGCCCATGTAGCGCGTCTTCAGGCCCATGCGCTTGCCCTGCCCCACGAATTCGGGAATCGGCGCCAGCACGTAGCCGTGGAAGATGGTGTAGTCCGGATCGGCGCGGCGCAGCTTGATGACCTCGGTCGACACGTCCACGCTGCCCGGCGGCGTCATGATCTCGGTCGCGACCTTCAGGCCCAGCTTTTCCGCCACCGCGCGCGAGCTGGCGATGGGATCGCGGCCGAACTCCGTGTCCGAATACACGAAAGCCACCTTGGCGCCCGGCTGTTCCTTGGCGATATAGCGCAGCAGTATGCCGAACATTTCCGTGTAGTCAGGTCCCAGCATGAACTGGGCCGGGTACTTGGCCGGATCGTTGAGTTCGGTGGCAAAGGACGCGCCTGTCATCAGGATGTCGCCCGTGCGGTTCAGCTCGGCGTTGATGGTCTTGGAGAAGCCTGTCGAGTCGCCGTAGTAGAAGTTCACCTTGTTCTGGCTGGTGATCTTCTTGAAGGCCGCCACCGACGCGTCCACCTTGTAGGCGGTGTCTTCCGGCACGTAGCGCAGCTTGCGGCCCTTTACCCCGCCCTGGTCGTTGACGATCTTCACGTAGTCGGTGATGCCGGCGTGGATGCCCTGCCCGGCGAAGGCGAACACCCCGCTCAGCGGGATGGAGCCGCCCAGCACCAGGTCCTCGGCCGCCTGCGCGGCGGGCGCCGCCGACAGGGCCGCCGCCAGGCCCAGCGGGGCCAACAACCTCGATAAACCGCTGCCGATCCGGATGCGCTTCATGGTTAGTCTCCTGAGGGTCTTATGGATGGCCGCCGCCATGGCTAGGTACGGAAAGGCCAGAGGTGGAAGTAGCGGCGCACGCGCCGCCAGATTTCCGCGAGCCCGTGCGGCTCGAAGATCAGAAAGCCCACGATCAGCAGGCCGAAAACAATGGTGCGCACCGGCGAAATCAGGCGCAGCGCGTCGCCGCCCACCGGCAGCCAGCCCACGATCAGCTTGAGCAGTTCCGGCACCATGGTCATGAAGATGGCGCCCAGGATGGACCCTAGGATCGTGCCCATGCCGCCCACGATGATGGCCGCCAGGAAGAAGATCGACATGATCAGCGGGAAGCTCTCGGGCGTGACCACCCGGAAGAAATAGGCCCACATGCCGCCCGCCACGCCGGCATAGAACGAAGACAGGCCGAACGACAGCAGCTTGTAGCGCAGCAGGCGTATGCCCAGCACCTCGGCCGAAATGTCGCGGTCGCGTATGGCGATGAAGGCGCGCCCGATGCGCGTGCGGAACAGGTTGGCCGCCCCCAGCACCATCAGCGCCGTCACCGGCACGATCAGCCAGTAGATCTTGAACGAGGTATCCAGGTCCACGCCCAGCACCCGCGCCGGCGGCACCTGCAGGCCGGTCGTGCCACCCGTGAACTGCCAGTTGGCGAAGATGAAATGCGCGATGAACGACGCGGCGATCGTGGCGATGGCCAGGTACAGGCCCTTCACTCGCAAGGACGGAATGCCGACCAGCAGGCCGCCCGCCATCGCCACCAGCCCTCCGGCGACCAGATTGAGCAGCACCGGCGTGCCCAGCCGCTGCTCCAGCACCGCGACCGTGTACGCCCCCAGTCCCATGAAGGCGGCCTGCCCCAGGCTGACCAGGCCGGTATAGCCCGTGAGGATATTCAGTCCCGTGGCGCTGGCGACGTTGATCGCCACCAGGCAGGCCAGGTACAGCCAGTAGGCATCCGCCACGAAGGGAAACATGACCAGGGACGCAGCCAGCAATACCAGCCACGCCTTCTGCGTACGGGTGTCGAACAGCGCTTCGTCCGCAAGATAAGTCTGCTTGGCAGTCGCGATGCGCATCGGTCAGAGCCTCTCGATTTCACGGGTGCCGAACAGGCCATAGGGCCTGACCATCAGCACCACCACCAGCACGATGAAAGTGGCCAGCAATTTGTATTCGCCGCCCATGTAGGCGCCGGCCCAGGCTTCCAGCAGGCCGATGAACACGCCGCCCACCAGGGCGCCCGCCACGCTGTCCAGCCCGCCCACGATGACCACCACCAGCACCGACAGGCCGAACACGCCCATCGACGAGGAGATGCCGCCGATCGCGCCCACGATCACGCCCGACACCGCGGCCAGCGCGCCCGCCGCCACCCAGGCCAGCGAAAACACGCGCGGCACGTTGATGCCCATGGCGTAAGCCGCGCCCTGGTCCGAAGCCGTGGCCCGCAGCGCCACCCCGCCGCGCCAGTAGCGGAACACCACCAGCACCAGCAGCGCCAGCACTACCGCCACCCAGAAGCCGTAGAACACCTTGGGCGCGACGAAGGCCTCGCCTATCATCACCGGCGAGCGCGGCATGAATTCCGGCAGGCGGCGCTGGTCCGCCGTCCAGATCAGTTCGACCACGCCCACCAGGATCGACGCCAGCCCCACCGTGATCATGAATACCGAGATCGGCGCTTCGCCCAGCATGGGACGGATGGTCAGCCGCTCGACCAGCGCCCCCAGCGCGCCCGACACCATCACCGCGCCCACGATGGCCAGCCAGATAGGCCATTCCATGCCGGTGGCAAAGGCATAGAACACGTAGGCGCCCAGCATCAGGAATTCGCCGATGGCGATGTTCACCACCCGGGTCGCCTTGTAGACGATGACGAAGGCCAGCGCCGCCAGCGCATAAAGCCCACCGCTGCCCAGCCCGGCCAGCGTGACTTCCAGGAAGAACAGCATGTCCATCAGGCCGCCTCCCGCAGGCGCCGTCGCAGATCGCCGACGTCGCCCGCGCCCAGATAAGCCTGGATGACCTGCGGGTCTGCCTGCACCTGCGCCGGCGTGCCATCGGCAATGACTTGGCCGAAGTTCAGCACCACCACGTGGTCCGACAGGTCCATCACCATGCCCATGTCATGCTCGACCATCAGCACCGTCACGCCCCATTCTGAGCGCGCGTCCAGAATGAAGCGCGCCATGTCGTCCGTCTCTTCGCGGTTCATGCCCGCCACCGGTTCGTCCAGCATCAGCACCTTGGGATTCATGGCCAGCGCCCGCGCCAGCTCCACCCGCTTTTGCAGGCCGTAGGACAGCGCGGCCACCGGCGCGTGGCGGATGTGGTCGATCTCCAGAAAGTCGATGATGCGTTCTTCGATGTCGGCGCGCAGCGCCATCTCTTCGCGGCGCGCCCGCCCGAAATACAGCAAGGCATCCAACACATTGGTCCGCAGGTGGGCGTGGCGGCCCAGCTTGATGTTGTCCAGCACCGTCATGCCGCGGAACAGCGCAATGTTCTGGAAGCTGCGCGCCAGGCCCAGCCGGGCGCGTTCGGGCGCCGCCACGCGCGTGATGTCGCGACCCTGGAAGCGGATCTGCCCGGATGCGGGGCGGTAGAAGCCGGAAATGGTGTTGAACAGCGAGGTCTTGCCCGCGCCATTGGGGCCGATGACCGTGGTGATGGAGCCGGACTCCACGCGAAAGCCCACACCGGTAAGCGCCTTGACCCCGCCGAACGCCAGCGTGACCCCATCCACCTCCAGCAAGGGAGGGCTGTCGGACTGATCCACCATTTGTCTCCTCGCCTTTACATGCGAAGTTTTTATCGACGTTGGTCTGGCGAACCCGCGAGGCAGGAGATGCAACGAACCTGTCTTTACCTACGCCAGTACAGCGCCGGAAAATCGTTCTATGCGTTACGCTAAGCGTGCTTAAAAGAAAACCAAGCAAGCGCTCGGTTCAGACCATAGCATCGCGGTTTTTGGATCGACAGTTGGTACTTACCCGATAACGGAGACTCGCCATGACCCAAGAACACCCCGCCTTCCAGACGCTGTTTCTGGAAACCGACGGCGCGATCGCGACCGTGACGCTGAACCGCCCCGACGCGCTGAACGCCATCGACGTGGCGATGGCGCAGGACTTGCAACGGGCCGCGCAATGGCTGGAAGCGCGCGATGAAATCCGCGTCGTGCTGCTGCGCGCGACGGGCAAGACTTTCTGCGCGGGCGGCGACATCAGTATGTTCACGGGCGAACCCGCGTTGGTGCGCGCCACGCTGCTGGACCTGTTCACGCCATTGAACGACTTCATTGCGCGCATCGCCCGCATGGACAAGATCTGGATTGCCCAGGTCCACGGCATTGCCGCGGGTGCGGGCCTGTCGCTGGTCTTGGCCTGCGACCTGGCCATCGCCGACGCCGACGCCCGCTTCATGACGGCCTACCTCAAGCTTGGAGCGACTCCCGACGCCGGCATGACCCACGGTCTCACGCGGGTGCTGGGCGCCCGTCGCGCGCTGGACTTGCTATTGCGCCATGACCCGTTCCCCGCCAGCGACGCGCTGGCCTGGGGCATCGTCACCCGCACCGCCCCAACCGGAGAACTCGCGCAAGCCGCGCAAACCTACGCGCAAGAGATTGCCCGCCACGCACCGCACGGCATCGCGGGGGCCAAGGACCTGCTGCGCTCGGCCGAACACGCCACGCTGGAAACCCAACTGGCCGAGGAAACCGCGCGCTTTCTGGACAGCGCCTCGCGCACGGACTTCGCGGAAGGCGTACGGGCATTCCGCGAGAAGCGGACGCCGCAGTTCAAGGGCGAATAGGCCCGGAGGTACGTCTGGCGGCGGCTCCACCCCGCCTCACCGCAGCCCGCTCCAGTCGGGCGCGCGCTTTTGCACGAAGGCGCTCAGGCCCTCGCGCGCCTCGGACGTAGCGGCTGAGTTGCAGAACACCTCTACCGCCGTTGCAACCCTGCGCCGGTACTCGTTGTCATTGCTGTAGACGAAAGCGCGCCGCCCCAAGGCCAGGACTTGCGGCGGCTTGTCCGCCAGCGAGCGCGCCAGCAGGCGGGCCTGCTCCAGCAATTCCGCCGTGGGCGCAACGCGCGCCACCAGCCCCAGCCCGTGCGCCTCCTGCGCATCGAAGATGCGCCCGGTGAACAGCAGGTCGAACGCCCGGTGCTTGCCCACGACGCCCGGCAAATGCACGTAATGTATCGCCGGCAAGACGCCGACATCGATTTCCGGATAGCCGAAAGTGGCGGTGTCCGCGGCCACCACCAGGTCGCTGGAAATGGCCACCGTCATGCCGCCGCCGCGCACTGCGCCCGACACCACCGAGATTGAAGGCTTCGTCAGGTTGAACTGCGTGTCGTAGAGCTTGATATACAGCTTGGACAACAGCGCGTGGATCCGCGCCGGCGAGCTGTCCAGCAACTTCTTCATGTCCAGCCCGGCGCAGAAGCGCCCAGGCAAATCGCTGGCCAACAGCACGGCGCGCACCGCGGGATCGGCATTGGCCCGTTCCAGCGCGGCGATCAGCGCGTCCAGCATGTCCTCGTCCAGAGCATTGACGGGCGCATGGCACATATGGATTTCCGCAATACGATCGCGGACTTCATAGCGCAGGAATGTCATCTGTCTTCTCGCATTCAGGAATGGGTTTGCACGCTGCCCGACGCCAGCAGCGCTTCGATTTCAGCTTGCGCGTAGCCCAGCTCGGCCAGGACTTCGCGAGTGTGCTCACCCAGCACCGGCGCCGGCAGCGCAGCCTGGCGAGGCTGGCGGCCGAACCGTATCGGCAGGCCGACGTTGCGGACCTCGCCCAGCACCTTGTGCTCACTCTTGACGATCAGTTCGCGCGCAGCGACCTGCGGATGCGCCAGCGCCTCGTCCAGCGTGTGGATGGCGGAACAAGCGATGCCCGCGGGCTTGAGCGCATCCAGCCATTGCGCCACGCTGCGCGTCTGCATGCGCGCCTGGACCAGCGCGACCGTCTCGGCGAAATGGCGGACCCGGTCGGCGTTGGTCGCGAATTGGGGCGCATCGACATGGTCCTGCAGTCCCGCGACCGCGCAGAAACGCTGCCATTGCGCATCGTTCCCCACGCCCAGCATGATGTCGCCATCGGCCGCGCGAAATGCCTGATAAGGACACATGGCCGGATGGCCCGTGCCCATGCGGCGCGGAATCTGGCCGGTGCGCCAGTAGTTCTGCGCCATGTACGACATCAGGCCGAGCGAGGTGTCCAATAGGGAAACGTCCAGATACTGGCCCTTGCCGGTCTGGCTGCGCTCCAGCAGCGCGGCCAGAATCCCGCTCAGCGCGAACGAGCCCGTGCCCAGGTCCACAGGCGAGAAGCTGGCGCGCGCGAAATTTCCGTCCGGCTCGCCCATGGTGCTGATCATGCCGCTGAAGGCCTGCAGCATGACGTCGTAGCCCGGCTCCTCGCCCATCGGGCCCTCGCGACCATAGCCCGATATCTCGCAGTACACCAAACGGGGATTGAGCCCGCTGAGCGTCTCGTAATCCACGCCCAGGCGCGCGGCGGTCTTGCCGCCAAAACCCTGCAACACCACATCCGACTGTTGCGCGAGGCGGTGCACCACGGCGCGCCCTGCCGGCGTCTTGAGATCCACAGCCAGGCTGCGCTTGTTGTGGTTCACCGCCAGGAAAGTCGCGGATTGGCCGGCATCCTGCGGCAGCCAGGCGCGCGTATCGTCGCCCTTGCCCACGGGTTCGACCTTGATCACCCGCGCGCCCAACTCGCCCAGATACTGGCCGCATAGCGGCCCGGCCAGCACCTTGCTCAGGTCCAGGACGGTGATGTTCTTCAACGGCGTCATGCGTGCTTCAGTCGACATGATTACTGCTCGCCCTTCAGGCCGATGGTTTGCGCGGCCTGGGTCCATTGCGCGGTTTCACGCTTGAAGAACGCATCCAGTTCGGCGGGGGCGACCTGGAAAGCCTCTGCGCCGCGCTCCTGCATCGCCTTGCGGTAGGCATCGCTCGCGACCACCCGGGCCACGGCCTCGCGCAGCTTCCGCACCACGTCCGGCGGAGTGCCCGCGGGAGTCTGCAGGGAGAACCAGAACTTGAGATCCAGGCTGGGATAGCCCGCTTCCTTCAGCGTGGGCACGTCCGGCAGCAAGGGCGAACGCTCGGCGGCGGTAATCGCCAGGGCCCTCAGCCTGCCGCCGTGCACCTGGCCGAGGCTGGTCGACATGCTGTCGAACAGGAAATCGACCTGTCCGCCGATAACGTCGGTCACGGCGTTCGCGCTGCCCTTGTAAGCCACGCCCACGGCCTGAAAGCCCGCAAGCTGCTGCAACGACGCGCCATAGACATGCGGCGAACTGCCCGGACCGAAGGTGGCATAGCTGAGCCCGTTCTTCATGTCGCGGCCGCGCTGGACCAGCTCGGCCAGGGTCTTGACCGGCGTGCGCTCGGGATTGACCACCAGCAGATTGGGCATGGCGCCCGTCGTGCCGACCGGCACATAGTCCTGCAGCGGCGCCATCTTCGCGCTCGGGTACATCAGCGGATTGATGGCCTGCATGGCCACCGTGTTGTGCATCAGCGTGTAGCCATCCGCGGGACCGTTCAGCACGCTTTGGTAGCCGACATTGCCGCTGGCGCCCGGTTTGTTCTGCACGATGACCTGCTGTCCCAATTCGCGCGCCAGAGGCTCGGCCACCAGACGCGCGATGAAATCAGTCGGACCGCCGGCCGAAAACGGCACGACCAACGTAATGGGCTTGGCAGGCCAGGTATCGGCCCACGCCGGGCCGGACAGCGCCGCCGCAGTCGCACAAGCGGCAAGAATTCTTTGGAACGCCATGATGTCTCCGTTGTGTTCTTAGAGGGATGGCGTCCATTATGCGAAGCGTCTTGATATATTAGAAATACCGTTTAAATATGCAGGCCATAATAAATTTGTGATGGCCTGCCTGCACGAGGTTTACGCATGTCGATGTCAATCCGCGCGATGCAATGCTTTGTCGCCGTGGTCTCCACCGGATCGATCAGCCGCGCCGCGGCCGCGCTGCACGTCGCGCAGCCCGCGCTAAGCCTGCTGATACGCAATCTGGAAGAGGATCTGGGCGTGGTGCTGTTGCATCGCAGCGCTCGCGGGGTCACGCCAACGGCCGCGGGATCGCGCATGCTGGCGCACGCACGCGAGATTCTCGGCCGCATCGACGCGGCGCGCGCCGACGTGCGCGAAGACATCAGCGCACCGCGCGGGACCGTCTCGCTGGCCATGTCCATGTCCATGGCCAAGCTGCTCACTGTGCCGCTCCTGCGCTTTTCCCTGGAACACTGGCCCGGCGTCTACCTGAAGATCATCGAATCCAGCACCGGGTACATCCCGGGCTTCGTCAGTTCCGGCCATGCCGACCTGGGACTGACGTTCAGCGACGACGCCTCGGTCGACCTGCGCTTCCAGCACCTGATAGATGAAGAACTGGTCGTGGTTTCGCCGCCGCCGGCCAAGTCGCGCAAAAAGCCGGCCCCAGCCGCGCTACATGCGCTGCCGGCCATGGATCTGCACGCGCTCGCCGAATTGCCGCTGGTATTGCCCGGCAGCCAGCACAGCCTGCGCCGCCTGCTGGACCACTATCAGCAACAGGAGCGCGCCGAATTCCGCGTCATTGCCGAGGCCAACGCCATTCCGCAACTGATCGAACTGGCGCAGGCTGGCATCGCGCACACCATCCTGTCTTACGCGGCGGTGCACCAGGAAGCCGCGCGCGGCGAGGTCCTCCTGCATCGCATCGTCAAGCCGCGCCTGGCGCGGCCTGTGTTCCTGTGCAGGTCCGATGTCCTGCCATTGTCCATGGCCGCGTCCGCCGTTGCCGACCGGGTCAGCCGCATCATTACGGACTCCCGGCCTGGCGACCCGCCCACCCGGGCCAGGCTTAGATGACGCGCTTTTCCACCGCCTGCGCCCAGCGCCGCGCCACTACCGGCGAAGTCGCGCAGGTCGCGGACTCGGTCACCACCCGCACCGCGCGTTCCAGCAGCTGGATGTCGGCCTCGTGCTGGCGCGCCACATGCGGATCCTCGAAGAAGATCACACGCTGGCATTGGTGTTCCAGCACCAGCTCCGCGATCTGGGCGTCGCCGCCCAGCGGCCCGCTCAGGTAGCGGTGCACCCAGGGCGTATCCTTGGGCCAGCCGCGCGACCAGGCCAGCTCGTTCAAGCGGCCGCCGGTGGTGCCCGTGGCGACGCGCCGCGCAAACTGCGACAGCACGTCGAAATGCTCGCTGGCGAATGCCACCATCTCGTCCTTGAGCGCATCGTGGGCAATCAGCGCCACCGTCTGGCCAGTGAAGTTGAAATGGCGCGAAGCCGAGACGTCCGGCGCCAAGCCGGCGTGGACGCGTTCGACTTCCATCCATTCGATGGCGCCGGCAAGCGTCGAGATGAACGGGCGGCCGTGCGTGATGCACTGGCGCTTGAGCGCCAGCGCCTCCGGGAAAATCGACGACGGGTCGACGGGATCGATCAGATAGATCGCGCCGTCGAACGGCGCCTGCCCGTCACGCCCTTCCGTCACCCGGGCCACCAGCTTCATCAGGCCGCCCTCGCGGCCGTACGGATAGCGGATCAACCCGCCGTAGCCCTGCAGCATGCCCTCGCGCACGATCGCGTCGTGCGTGCGGCCGACGGTGTGCAACTGCACGCCCAGCTCGCGTATCGTGCCCGAACAGGCGCGCAGCCAGGTAAACAGCGCGGCATCGGGAGTTTCGTGGTGCAGCCGGTTGGCGGCCAGGCCAAAGCGCAATTGGGCAGCGGGCATCGGTGGACTCAGGCAAGTAGGGACAACAAGAAGATCCTTGATGATACCGTGGCGGGCATGGCCGCGGCAGCTTTGGCCCCGATCCGCCGCGCTCAAAAACAAAAACGCTCCCCGCAGGGAGCGTTTCTGGTTTGGCGATCAGTCCGCCTCGTCGATCCAGGCCATCTGGATGGCCTCCAGGATCTTCTCGCCGCAATGCGCGGGGTCGTCGTTGAAGCCCGGCAAGGCCAGGACCCATTCGCGCAGCTGCACGAAGCGCAGCGTCTTGGGGTCCGCGTCAGGATGCGCGTCGAGCAGAGCCTCGGCGATCTGGTAGGTGTCGGTCCACTTCATCAATGGCCCTCTTTGGCGTGGTTGATGGTGTATTTGGGGATCTCGACCGTCAGGTCGGCGTCCGTCACCAGCGCCTGGCAGGACAGGCGCGAGGTCGGGGTCAAGCCCCAGGCCTTATCCAGCAGATCCTCTTCGTCATCGGTCGCGTCTTCCAGCGAAGAATAGCCCTGCTTGACCACCACGTGACAGGTCGTGCAGGCGCACGACAGTTCGCATGCGTGTTCGATGTCGATGTGGTTATCCAGCAGCACGCGGCAGATCGACACGCCCTTGGGCGCGTCTTCGATCACGGCGCCTTCCGGGCAGTAGTCGGGATGAGGCAATACAGTCAGTTTCGGCATAGCGTGTTATCAGGCAATCTCATCAAGTTTGCGGCCCGCCAGCGCGGCGCGGATGCTGCGATCCATGCGGCGCGCAGCGAAATCATCGGTCGCGGCCGACAGGGCCTGGACCGCGTCCTTCACTGTGTCCACGTCCTGCGCATCCTGGGCGGCGATGGCAGCCTGCAGGCATTCGTCCACGCGCTTGCGTTCTTCGGCGTCCAGCAGATCGCCATCGACGGCCAGCGCGGCCTGCACCGACTCGACCAACTGGCGCGCGTCCACCTGTTGCTCGCGCAACATGCGGGCGCGTGCATCGGTGTCGGCTTGCGCCACGCTGTCTGCCAGCATCTGCGCGATCTCGTCGTCGGTCAGGCCATAGGACGGCTTGACCGACACCATGGCCTCGACGCCCTTGCTCTGCTCGCGCGCGGTCACGCTCAGCAGGCCGTCGGCGTCCACCTGGAAGGTCACGCGGATGCGTGCTGCGCCGGCCACCATGGGCGGAATGCCGCGCAGCTCAAAGCGCGCCAGCGAGCGCGAATCGGAGACCAGGTCGCGTTCGCCTTGCACCACGTGGATGCTCATGGCCGTCTGGCCATCCTTGAAGGTCGTGAATTCCTGGGCGCGCGCCACGGGAATCGTGCTGTTGCGCGGGATGATGCGCTCCACCAGGCCGCCCATGGTTTCCAGCCCCAGCGACAGCGGGATCACATCCAGCAACAGCCAGTCTTCGCCGGGAGCGCGGTTGCCCGCCAGCAGATTGGCCTGCAAGGCGGCGCCCAGCGCCACCACCTGGTCCGGATCGAGGTCGGTCAGCGGTTGCGTGCCGAACAGCTTGCCCACGGCAGCGCGCACGACCGGCATGCGCGTGGCGCCGCCGACCATCACCACGCCGCGCACATCGGCTGGCGTCAGCGAGGCGTCGCGCAAGGCGCGGCGCGCGCAGTCCAGCGTGCGCACGATCAGGGGCTGCGCCAGTTCTTCAAATGCCGCCCGCGTCAGGTTCGTGTCCACGGTCCGGCCATCGGACAATTCCAGCTTCAGGCTGGCCGCATCGGCGTCCGACAAGGCTTCGCGCGCAGCGCGCGCCGCCATCAGCAGGCGGCGGCGGTCCGCCGGCGAAAACTCGCCAGCAGCGAGTCCGGCCACCACGTGATCGACGATCAAGGCATCGAAGTCGTCGCCGCCCAAGGCGGTATCGCCGCCCGTGGCGATGACTTCGAACACGCCCTGGGTCAGGCGCAAGATGGAAACGTCGAACGTTCCGCCGCCCAGGTCGTACACCGCATACACGCCTTCGGCGGCATTATCCAGGCCGTAGGCAATGGCCGCCGCCGTGGGTTCGTTCAGCAGGCGCAGCACGTTCAGGCCGGCCAGACGCGCGGCGTCTCGCGTCGCCTGGCGCTGGGCGTCATCGAAGTAAGCAGGCACCGTGATGACCGCGCCGACCAGGTCATCGCCCAGCACGTCCTCGGCGCGCTGGCGCAGGACGGCCAGGATCTGCGCCGACACTTCAACCGGGCTCAGGTCGCCCTGGACGGTGCGGATGCGCACCATGCCAGGCGCGTCCACGAATTCGTACGGTGCGCGGCTGGCGCGCGCCTCTTCCAGCGAACGGCCCATGAAACGCTTGACCGACACAACGGTATTCAGAGGATCTTCGGCCTGCTGCGCGAGCGGTTCCCGCCCCGTGGTGACCTTGCCGCCGGCGAAATAGCGCACGGCGGAAGGCAGCAAGGCGTGGCCTTGCTCGTCCCTCAGCACTTCGGCGACGCTGCTGCGCACGGCCGCGACCAGGGAATTGGTGGTGCCCAGGTCGATCCCGACCGCCAGCTTGCGCTGGTGAGGCGCGGGCGATTCGCCAGGCTCTGATATCTGCAATAAGGCCATGATTCTGTTTTTTTGGTCAGTAGGCGGCGCTGTGCCGGCGCCCGTCTCGCGGACGCCCCGGCGCGGCCTGGGCTATGCGGCGGGCTGGGCGTGCGCCAGTTCTTCCGCCAACTTCTCCACGAACATCCACTCCCGCACCTTGAGCCCCGCCGCGGCGTAGTCGCGGTCCTGGTCCAGCAGACGGGCCAGCGTGGCGCGCATGGCAGCGCGCGCCTGCTGCAATTCCGCCTGCAAGGCCGCCAGGGCGTCGGCGTCGTCGCGCGCGTCGTCCAGCATCTCGCGCCACGTCATCTGCTGCATCAGGAACTCGGGGTCCATGGCCGTGTTGCTCTCGGTCTGCAGATCCACGCCGGCCTGCTCGCAAAGGTAGCGCGCCCGCAGCAAGGGATCGCGCAACAGGCGGTAGGCCTCGTTGGCGCGAGCCGCCCACTGCATGGCCACGCGGCGTTCCGCGGGGCTGGCAGTGGCGTAGCGGTCGGGATGCACCTGCGCCGCGACGGTGCGCCACGCGGACTCAAGCGCCTGGGCGTCCAGATCGAAACGCGCCGGCAAGCCGAACAGGCCGAAGTGATCGTCTCCAGCCAAGACTTACACCGTGAACGACTCGCCGCAGCCGCAGGTCGCCTTTTCGTTGGGGTTGCGGAACTTGAAGCCTTCGTTCAGGCCTTCGCGGGCGTAGTCGAGTTCGGTGCCGTCCAGGTAGGCCAGGCTTTTCGGGTCAATGAAGACCTTCACGCCGAAGCTTTCGAACACCACGTCTTCCGCTGCCGCGTCGTCCACGTATTCGAGCTTGTAGGCCATGCCGGAGCAGCCCGTCGTCCTAACGCCGAGCCGCAAGCCGATACCCTTTCCGCGCTTCTGCAAGTAGCGGCCGATATGGGTGGCAGCCTGTTGGGTCAGGGTAACGGACATGTTCAGCCCGCCACAGCAGCTTCAGCCGGGGCCGAATGCTTTTCTTTGTAGTTCTGCACCGCGGCCTTGATCGCGTCTTCGGCCAGGATGGAACAGTGCACCTTCACGGGCGGCAGGGCCAGTTCTTCGGCGATCTGCGTGTTGCGGATGTTCATCGCCTCGTCCAGCGTCTTGCCCTTGACCCATTCGGTCACGAGCGAGCTGGAAGCGATGGCCGAACCGCAGCCGTAGGTCTTGAAGCGCGCGTCTTCGATCACGCCGGCTTCGTTCACCTTGATCTGCAGCTTCATCACGTCGCCACAGGCGGGTGCGCCGACCATGCCGGTGCCGACCGACTCGTCCGACTTGTCGAACGAACCGACGTTGCGCGGGTTTTCGTAGTGATCCAGGACTTTGGTGCTGTAAGACATGTTAATTCTCCACGAATTTCAAGGCGCGGGCGCTTAGTGCGCAGCCCACTGCACGGTGTTCAGGTCGATGCCTTCCTTGGCCATTTCCCACAGCGGCGACATATCGCGCAGCTTGCCAACGCGGCTCTTGAGCAACTCGATGGCGTAGTCCACTTCCTTCTCGGTCGTGAAACGGCCCAGCGTGAAGCGGATCGAGCTGTGCGCCAGTTCGTCGTTGCGGCCTAGGGCGCGCAACACGTAGGACGGTTCCAGGCTGGCCGAGGTGCAGGCCGAGCCGCTGGAGACGGCAAGTTCCTTGATCGCCATGATCAGGGACTCGCCTTCGACATAATTGAAGCTGACATTCAGGTTGTGCGGAACGCGTTGGTCCATGTCGCCGTTGAGGTAGACCTCTTCGATCTGCGACAGGCCCGCCCACAGGCGGTCGCGCAGCATGCGGATGCGCTCGTTCTCGGTGCCCATTTCTTCGCGGGCCAGGCGGAAAGCTTCGCCCATGCCGACGATCTGGTGCGTGGCCAGCGTGCCCGAGCGGAAACCGCGCTCATGGCCGCCGCCGTGCATCTGCGCTTCGATGCGGATGCGCGGCTTGCGGCGCACGTACAGCGCGCCGATGCCCTTGGGGCCATAAGTCTTGTGAGCCGAGAACGACATCAGGTCGACCTTGAGCTTTTGCAGGTCGATTTCCACCTTGCCGGTTGCCTGGGCGGCGTCCACGTGGAAGATGATGCCCTTTTCGCGGCAGATCTCGCCCAGCGTTGCCACGTCCTGGATCACGCCGATTTCGTTGTTCACCATCATCACGGACACCAGCACGGTATCGGGGCGCAGCGCGGCCTTGAAGGTGTCCAGGTCGATCAGGCCGTTGTCCTTGACGTCCAGGTAGGTCACTTCGAAGCCCTGGCGCTCGAGTTCGCGACAGGTGTCCAGCACGGCTTTGTGCTCGGTCTTGACGGTGACGATGTGCTTGCCGCGTTCCTGGTAGAAGTTGGCAGCGCCCTTGATCGCCAGGTTGTTGGATTCGGTGGCGCCGGAGGTCCAGACGATTTCGCGCGGATCGGCGTTCACCAGCTTGGCGACTTCTTCGCGGGCGCGTTCAACGGCTTCCTCGGATTCCCAGCCAAACGCATGGCTGCGGGATGCCGGGTTGCCGAAGTTGTCGTACAGCCAGGGCACCATCTTGTCCACGACGCGGGGGTCGACGGGCGTCGTGGCGGAATAATCCAGATAGATCGGGCGGGTGGTCATTTCTACAACTCCTGATACTGCTTATACGGTGGCGTTGGCGGCGACGGTCGCGGCCGGGGCGTTGGCGGCGTTGTTGGCGCCCCCCACCCGGTTCACGCGCACCGCGCAAGCCTGCGCTTGATTGTTGGCTTCCTGCAATTGGCGCACGCGCTGCTGATCGACGAGATCCTGCAGGGACACCGAATCCAGGTAATCCACCATCTTGCGATTCAACGTAGCCCAGAGTTCGTGCGTCATGCACTTGCCCGGCTTGCCGTCGTTGCCGCTCGTACAGTCCCGCTTGCCGCCGCAGCTGGTGGCGTCCAGGGGTTCATCGACGGCGAAGATGATGTCGGCAACGGTAACGTTGCGGGCGAGGCGCGCGAGCGAGTAGCCGCCCCCGGGGCCGCGCACGCTGTCCACGAGTTCGTGGCGACGCAGTTTCCCGAACAGCTGTTCCAGATAGGACAGCGAAATGTTCTGACGCTGGCTGATGGCCGCAAGAGTGACCGGACCGCTATGCTGCCGCATAGCCAGATCGATCATGGCAGTCACGGCGAAACGCCCCTTGGTAGTTAGCCGCATGGTAGGTTCCCAGTGATTCGGCAATGGCCGCAGGCGAATCCAGCGGTCAATACCCGAGTAATTGCCTCAAGTATAGCCTATTCCCGACTAATTTGGTATGGCTCCCGGCTAGAAAAAACCGCGCATTCGCGCGGTCTTTTACTGCCAAGCACCTCCGAGAACCGCCCGGCGGGCAGCCCTGCGGCAAAAGCGGATCAAGCCGCCTGGTACTGGGTAGCGCGCTTGCGCACCAGCTCGAGGACGCCCTGACAGGCGTCTTCCAGGTAGTCCAGGACCTTGCCGAAGCCATCGGCGCCGCCATAGTACGGATCGGGCACGGTGGCCTCTTCGAACTCATTGGCAAAGCGCATCAGCAGCATCAGCTTGTGCTGGTAGGCCTTGGGGCACTGCTGCTGCATGGCGGACAGATTGTCCCAGTCCATGGCGAGGATCAGGTCGAAATCGCGGAAATCTTCCGCGGTGACCTGACGCGCTTCGCAGTGCGTGATCTCGTAGCCGCGCTTGCGCGCTGCGGCCTGCGCCCGGGCATCAGGCGCCTCGCCGATGTGAAACGCGTGCGTGCCCGCGGAGTCGATGCGAACCACATCGCCCAAACCCGCGTCGTTCACCAAATGGCGAAACACGCCCTCTGCGCTCGGCGAGCGACAGATATTGCCCATGCAAACGAAAAGTACCTTGGTCATCATGGAAGTAAGTGTGCGGGAAAACCCGAGATAAGGCAAGCTTTTTTTGCGTCTGCGGGATTCTGATCGGGCGAATATGACCCCAATATTTATTCAATGAAATCAATTACTTAGGAAGAAATCCGGATCCAGCCTGTGAACACTGAATCCGGATATTCGGACGAATCGTGGCAGCCTGATTGCAACGCAGCAGATTTCCGGCATATTCAGCTACCTGTCAGCATATAGAAACATTCAGACATGATTTCGCCGCTACACCGCCCCATCCAGCAGCACGCGCTGCTTCAGCGCGGTCAGCGCATCGCGCGCCGCGGCAGCCTGTTCGAACTCCAGGTTTCGGGCATGATCCATCATCAGCTTTTCCAGGCGCTTGATCTCGCGAGCCAGGGCCTTTTCGTCCTTCAGGAACTCGGCCGGAACCGCGGCCTCGAGCGCATCGTGCTGGGTTGGAGCGACAACGCCATCGATCAGTTCCCGCACGGCCTTTTGCACGCCCCGGGCGGTAATGCCATGGTCGGCATTGAATTTCAGCTGCTTGGCACGCCGCCTCTCGGTTTCCTCCATGGCGCGTTGCATTGAATCGGTGATGCGGTCCGCATAGAGGATGGCGTGGCCATTGAGGTTGCGCGCCGCGCGCCCGATGGTCTGGATCAGGCTGCGCTCCGAACGCAGGAAGCCTTCCTTGTCGGCGTCCAGGATCGCCACCAGCGACACTTCGGGAATATCCAGCCCTTCGCGCAGCAGGTTGATCCCCACCAACACGTCAAAGGTGCCCAGACGCAGGTCGCGGATGATTTCGACACGTTCGACAGTGTCGATATCCGAATGCAGGTAGCGCACGCGCACGCCATGCTCGCTGAGGAAGTCGGTGAGATCCTCCGCCATGCGCTTGGTCAGGGTGGTGACCAGCACGCGCTCCGCTTGCGCCACGCGCGCCTTGATCTGCCCGAGCAGATCGTCGACCTGGGTACGGGCGGGCAAGACCTGGACCAGCGGGTCCACCAGGCCCGTAGGCCGGACCACCTGCTCCACCACATTGTCGGTGTGCTCTTTCTCGTAGGCGGCCGGCGTGGCCGACACGAACACGCACTGGCGCATCCGGGCCTCGAATTCCTCGAGCTTCAGCGGCCGGTTGTCCAGCGCCGACGGCAGGCGGAAACCGTACTGCACCAGCGTTTCCTTGCGCGCCCGGTCGCCCCGGTACATGCCTCCCAACTGGCCGATGGTGACGTGGCTTTCGTCGATGAACATGAGCGCATCGGACGGCAGGTAGTCGATGAGGGTGGGCGGCGGTTCGCCCGGCGCCGCGCCCGACAGGTGGCGGGAATAGTTTTCGATGCCTTTGCAGAAGCCCAGCTCCTGCAGCATTTCCAGGTCGAAACGGGTGCGCTGCTCCAGCCGCTGGGCTTCGACCAGATGACCGTCGTCGACGAAGCGCTTGACCCGTTCGCGCAGCTCTTCCTTGATGGTCTCGATGGCGCGCAGCACGGTGTCGCGCGGCGTGACGTAGTGCGAACCGGGGTAGACAGTGAAACGCGGCAGCTTCTGGCGGATGCGGCCGGTCAGCGGATCGAACAGCTCCAGGCTTTCGATCTCGTCGTCGAACAGCGTCAGGCGCAGCGCCAGTTCCGGGCTTTCCGCCGGAAAGATGTCGATGGTCTCGCCACGCACCCGGAAGACGCCGCGGGTGAACTCGGCGTCATTGCGGGTGTACTGCATGGCGACCAGGCGGGCCAGGATCTCGCGGCGCGAGATCTGGTCGCCGGCGCGCAGGATCAGCACCATGGCGTGGTAGTCGCCGGGGTTGCCGATACCGTAGATGCAGGACACGGTGCCCACGATGATGGTGTCGCGGCGTTCCAGCAGGCTCTTGGTCGCCGACAACCGCATCTGTTCGATGTGCTCATTGATGGACGAATCCTTTTCAATGAACAGGTCGCGCGTGGGGACGTACGCCTCGGGCTGGTAGTAGTCGTAGTACGAAACGAAGTACTCGACGGCGTTCTTCGGGAAGAACTCCCGCATTTCGGCGTACAGCTGGGCGGCCAGGGTCTTATTGGGGGCCAGTACCAGCGCCGGGCGCCCCATGCGGGCGATGACGTTGGCCATGGTGTAGGTCTTGCCGGAGCCCGTCACGCCCAACAGCGTCTGGAACATCAGGCCGTCTTCGACCCCTTGGGTCAACCCCTCGATGGCGGTGGGCTGATCGCCCGCCGGCGGATAGGGTTGGTACAGATGGAACGGGCTGCCCGGGAAATCGATGAATCCAGGGCCTGGCGCGGACGGATCCGCCACGGCCGATGCCGCCGCGGGATCGGCCGCCAGGTTCGCTGCGGCCCCCGCCGTAATCGGGTCTATTGCGCTCTTAGGCATGCTAGACTCTTCCAGGGTAAACCCCTCATTATCCACAGCAGCCTGTACTGCGTCCACCCACCTCATCAGACTCCCATGAGCACCCTTTTCGATTCCGTCGAACTCGCCCCGCGCGACCCCATTCTTGGCCTGAACGAACAATACAACGCTGATACGCGTCCCGGTAAAGTCAATCTGGGCGTGGGCGTGTACTACGACGATCAGGGTCGCATCCCCCTGCTGGGCGCGGTCCGCAAGGCCGAAGCCGCCCGCATCGAAGCCGCCGCCGCCCGCGGCTACCTGCCGATCGAAGGCATCGCCGGTTACAACAACGGCGCGCAAGCCCTGCTGCTGGGCAAGGATTCCGCGCTGGCCGCGGCCGGCCGCGTGCTGACCACTCAGGCCCTGGGCGGCACCGGCGCGCTGAAGATCGGCGCTGACTTCCTGCGCCAGCTGCTGCCGACCTCCAAGGTCCTGATCAGCGACCCCAGCTGGGAAAACCACCGCGCCCTGTTCGAGCGCGCCGGCTTCGAAGTCGGTACCTATTCGTACTACGACGCCGCCACCCGCGGCCTGAACTTCGATGCCATGCTGGCCGACCTGAAGGCCGCGCCGGCCAAGACCGTCGTCGTGCTGCATGCCTGCTGCCACAACCCGACCGGCGTGGACCCCACCGCCGACCAGTGGAAGCAGATCGCGGCCGTCGTGAAGGAAAACAATCTGGTCCCGTTCCTGGACATCGCCTACCAGGGCTTCGGCGACGGCCTGACCGAAGACGCTTCGGTCGTGCGCATGTTTGCCGATCTGGACCTGACCATGTTCATCAGCTCCTCGTTCTCGAAGTCGTTCTCGCTGTACGGCGAGCGCGTCGGCGCGCTGACGGTCGTCGCCGGCAGCAAGGACGAAGCCACCCGCGTGCTGAGCCAGCTCAAGCGCGTGATCCGCACCAACTACTCCAACCCGCCCACCCATGGCGGCACGGTGGTGTCGACGGTACTGAACACGCCTGAACTCTTCGCGATGTGGGAAGAGGAACTCGCCGGCATGCGCGACCGCATCCGCCTGATGCGCAAGCAACTGGTCGACAAGATCAAGGAACACGGCGGCAAGCAGGACTTCAGTTTCGTGCTGCAGCAGCGCGGCATGTTCTCGTACTCGGGCCTGACCGCGGCGCAAGTGGATCGCCTGCGCGAAGAGCATGGCGTGTATGCCGTCTCCAGCGGCCGCATCTGCGTGGCCGCGCTGAACAGCGGCAACATCGACAAGGTCGCCAAGGGCATCGCGGCCGTGCTGTAAGCCATTTGCAGCGCACAGGCCCACGCGGGCCTGCCGTCAGGAACGGGACCTTCGGGTCCCGTTTTTCTTTTGGTCCGGACCGGCTTTTTCTTTTGGTCCGGACCGGCTTCTTCTTTTGGTCCGGACCGGCTTGCTTTTTTGCGCTGCGTCCCCCAGAATGGCGCTGTATATATGTACAGTCCGCTAGCACCGGATCATCGCCATGGCCAGCAAACTCACTGATCGCCAACAACAAATCCTGGATCTCATCAGGCAGACCGTCACTCGCACCGGCTTCCCGCCGACGCGTGCCGAAATTGCCCTGGCCCTGGGTTTCCGTTCCCCCAACGCGGCGGAAGATCACCTCAAGGCGCTTGCCCGCAAGGGCGCCATCGAACTGACGGCCGGCGCGTCCCGCGGCATCCGCCTGAAAGACACCTCCCCTGCTCCCACGCAAAGCTCGCTGCCCATGCCGGGCCTGGCGCAGTTGCTGCTGCCGCTGGTCGGCCGCGTGGCCGCGGGCAGCCCCATCCTGGCTGCCGAGCACGTCGAACGCGAGGTCGGCGTCGATCCCAACCTGTTCGCCCAGACGCCCGACTACCTGCTCAAGGTGCGCGGCATGAGCATGCGTGACGCCGGCATCCTGGAAGGCGACCTGCTCGCCGTAAAGAAAGCCTCGGAAGCCCGCAACGGCCAGATCGTGGTGGCCCGCCTGGGCGACGACGTCACGGTCAAGCGCTTGCAGCGCCAAAACGGCCACATCGAACTACTGCCCGAAAACCCCGACTTCGAACCCATCGTGGTCGAAGCCGGCCAGGATTTCGCGTTGGAAGGCATCGCGGTGGGCCTGATCCGCACGCACGCGCTGCACTAGCCCCCACTACTCCCGCGTTTGCGCGCGGCATGAAAAAAACCCCGCCAAGAAATTGACGGGGTTTTTTGTTGGAAGCTATCCAGAAGGGGCGCCGCTTACCGGCGGCGTCCCTCCCGGTGTCCATCAGTGCTTGAGCACCGGGTCGGTCGAACCAGGTTCGGCAGGCTTGGCCACCAGGGGTTCCTTGACCGCTTCTTCCTCGGCCAGGGGCTCCGGCAGACGCTCCAGCGCCAGTTCCAGCACCTTGTCGATCCAGCGCACCGGCACGATCTCAAGGTGGTTCTTGACGTTGTCCGGGATCTCCGCCAAATCCTTGACGTTTTCTTCCGGGATCAAGACCGTCTTGATACCGCCACGGTGAGCCGCCAACAGCTTTTCCTTCAGGCCGCCGATGGGCAGGACTTCGCCGCGCAGCGTGATCTCGCCGGTCATGGCGACATCGGCGCGCACCGGAATGCGCGACAAGGCCGACACCATGGCCGTGGTGATCGCGATACCCGCGGACGGACCGTCCTTGGGCGTGGCGCCTTCCGGCACGTGCACGTGCATGTCGTGCTTTTCGAAGACGCTGTCGGCAAAGCCCAGACGGCGGGCGCGGGAACGCACCACGGTGCGGGCCGCCTCGACCGACTCCTTCATCACGTCGCCCAGCGAACCGGTGCGTTGGATGACGCCCTTGCCCGGCATGTCCGCGACTTCGATCGTCAGCAGGTCGCCGCCAACTTCCGTCCAGGCCAGACCCGTCACCTGACCGATCTGGTTTTCCTTTTCGGCCATGCCGAAGGCGTAACGGCGCACGCCCAGGAAATCGCTCAGGTTGTCGCCCGTGACGTTGACCGGCTTGACGTCGGCGGTCTTGCCTTCGGCCTTGGCGCGGTCGCTCTGGGTCAGCAACTGCTTGATGACCTTGCGGCAGATCTTGCCCACTTCGCGTTCGAGCGCACGCACACCGGCTTCGCGGGTGTAGTAGCGCACGATGTCGCGCAGCGCGCTGTCGTCGACCGTGAGTTCGCTATCCTTCACGCCGTTGTTCTTCATCAGCTTGGGCAGCAGATGGTCGCGGGCGATGTGGATCTTCTCTTCCTCGGTGTAACCCGACAGGCGGATCACTTCCATGCGGTCCAGCAGCGCCGGCGGAATGTTCAGCGTGTTGCTGGTAGCCACGAACATGACGTCGGACAGGTCGAAGTCGACTTCGATGTAGTGGTCCTGGAACGTGTGGTTCTGTTCCGGGTCCAGCACCTCGAGCAGCGCCGACGAGGGATCGCCGCGGAAATCCATGCCCAGCTTGTCGATTTCATCGAGCAGGAACAAGGGATTGCGCACGCCGACCTTCGACATGTTCTGGACGATCTTGCCCGGCATGGAGCCGATGTACGTACGACGGTGGCCACGGATCTCGGCTTCGTCGCGCACGCCGCCCAGCGCCATGCGCACGAACTTGCGGTTCGTCGCCTTGGCGATGGATTGGCCGAGCGACGTCTTGCCCACGCCCGGAGGGCCGACCAGGCACAGGATCGGCGCCTTCACCTTGTCCACGCGCTGTTGCACGGCAAGGTATTCCAGGATCCGTTCCTTGACCTTTTCCAGACCGTAGTGGTCATTGTCCAGCACCGTTTCGGCGTTGCTGATGGAATTGTTGATCTTGCTCTTCTTCCTCCAGGGGAGGTTGATGAGCGTATCGATGTAGTTGCGCACCACGGTGGCTTCGGCCGACATGGGCGACATGAGCTTGAGCTTTTTGAGCTCGGCATCGGCCTTCTTGCGCGCCTCTTTGGGCATATGGGCAGCGATGATCTTCTTTTCGAGCTCTTCGATGTCCGCGCCCTCTTCGCCTTCGCCCAACTCCTTCTGAATGGCCTTGACCTGCTCATTCAGGTAGTAGTCGCGCTGGCTCTTTTCCATCTGCTTCTTCACGCGGCCGCGAATCCGCTTTTCGACCTGGAGGATGTCGATTTCGGTTTCGAGTTGCGTGAGCAGACCTTCGAGGCGCTCGGAGGTGCCAACGATCTCGAGCATCTTCTGCTTCTGCTCGAGCTTCAAGGGAAGATGCGCGGCGATCGTGTCGGCCAGGCGTCCGGCATCATCGATGCCAGCCAGCGAGGTCAGGATCTCCGGGGGGATCTTCTTGTTCAGTTTTACGTACTGCTCGAACTGCGCGACGATGGCCCGGCGCAGGGCTTCGGTCTCGGAGCCTTGCATGGCGTCCGGTTCGATCGGCGACACCTGGCAGGTGAAATGCGAATCGGCATCTTCGATGCTGTTGATGCGGGCGCGCTGGGTGCCTTCGACCAGCACCTTGACGGTGCCGTCGGGCAGCTTGAGCATCTGCAGGATGCCGGCTACGCAGCCGATCTCGTAGACGTCTTCGGGGGTGGGATCATCCTTGCCGGCGGATTTCTGGGCCACCAGCATGATGCTCTTGCCCGCTTCCATCGCAACCTCGAGCGCGCGGATAGAGCGCGGACGGCCGACGAACAGCGGGATGACCATGTGCGGAAACACCACGACATCGCGCAGTGGAAGCAGGGGCAGGTCGATCGGGTCGGAAGGCAGGGTCTGGCTGGCAGACATAGGAGGTTCCTCGGTATGACTCGGCGTATCGGGGACGGGAGGCCTGGGTATACCCGGACAATCCACGTCGGTTACGTCTGTTATGGGAACAATAGCCGAAAATTCAAGATCTCGGCGCCTGGATCCCCCAAAGGCTGAAAAAAACCGCGGGGCGGCACCCTCAGTATGCAAGCGTCGCGCCTGCAGGAAAAGCGTGTTTGCACCCGGGAATGCGCCTTAGGCAAAAAAACCCGTTACAGGAACGGGCTTTTTTGAAATATCAGGCTGCGGCGTCGCGGACTTCTCCGCGCTCTGGCTTGTCTGAAGCCGCGTCCTCGTCGGCGTAGATGAGCAATGGCTTGCCCTCGCCTTCGATCGCGTTCTCGTCCAGCACCACGCGCTTGACGTTGCCCTGGGAAGGCAGGTCATACATGGTGTCGAGCAGGGCCTGCTCGATGATGGAACGCAGACCGCGCGCGCCCGTCTTGCGGCGCAGCGCCTTGCGGGCGATCGCCTTCAGGGCGGCGGGACGCACGTCGAGCTCGGCGCCTTCCATGGCGAACAGCTTCTGGAACTGCTTGAGCAAGGCGTTCTTGGGCTCGGTCAGGATTTGCACCAGGGCCGCTTCGTCCAGCTCGTCCAGGGTGGCGACCACCGGCAGACGGCCAACCAGTTCGGGGATCAGGCCGAACTTGATCAGGTCTTCGGGTTCGACTTCGGAGAACAGTTCGCCCACGCCGCGCTCCGACTTGGCGCGCACCGAGGCCGAAAAGCCGATGCCCGATTTCTCGGTGCGGTCGCGGATGACCTTTTCCAGTCCGTCGAAGGCGCCGCCCACGATGAACAGGATGTTGGTCGTGTCGACCTGGACGAAGTCCTGGTTCGGGTGCTTGCGGCCGCCCTGCGGGGGCACCGAGGCGACCGTGCCTTCGATCAGTTTCAGCAAGGCCTGCTGCACGCCCTCGCCCGATACGTCGCGGGTGATGGACGGGTTGTCGGACTTGCGGGAAATCTTGTCGATTTCGTCGATGTAGATGATGGCGCGCTGCGCCTTTTCCACTTCGTAGTTGCAGTTCTGCAGCAACTTCTGAATGATGTTCTCGACGTCTTCGCCCACGTAACCGGCCTCGGTCAGCGTGGTGGCGTCGGCCATGACGAAGGGCACGTTCAGCATGCGCGCCAGCGTCTGGGCCAGGAGCGTCTTGCCCGACCCGGTGGGGCCGATCAGCATGATGTTGCTCTTGGAGAGCTCGACTTCGTCGCCCTTGATCTCGCCGTGGCGGATGCGCTTGTAATGGTTGTAGACGGCCACGGCCAGCATGCGCTTGGGCGAGTTCTGCCCAATGACGTACTGGTCGAGGAAGGTCTTGATTTCAGCCGGAGTGGGCAGTTCGGAACGAATCGCCGCGCGCGCGGTGGCTTGCGCCTCCTCGCGGATGATGTCGTTGCAAAGATCTATGCATTCATCGCAGATGAATACCGACGGACCCGCGATCAGCTTGCGGACTTCATGCTGGCTTTTATTGCAAAACGAGCAATGCAGCACTTTTGCGTCTGCCGATCCCTTTTTTTCAGGCATATATGTTCGTATCTCAGGTAAAGATGCGCCAGGCCGGCTAAAGGCCTAGCGCATGCGCTTACTCAAACGTGGTGGCAGCGGGTTCGGGTCAACCGGGAAGTCAGCCTTCCGAGCGGGAGGTCATAACCTTGTCCACCAGTCCATACGATACCGCATCTTCGGCCGACATGAAGTTGTCACGCTCCGTGTCTATGCCGATGCGTTCCATGGTCTGGCCGGTATTGTCGGCCAGGATGCGGTTCAGGCGTTCACGCAGGTCCAGGATCTCGCGAGCCTGGATCTGGATGTCCGAAGCCTGCCCCTGGGCGCCGCCCGAGGGCTGGTGGATCATGATGCGCGAGTTGGGCAGCGTGAAGCGCTTGCCCTTCTTGCCTGCCGCCAGCAGGAACGCGCCCATGCTGGCCGCCAGGCCGGTGCAAAGGGTGGACACGTCCGGCTTGACGAATTGCATGGTGTCAAAGATGGCCATTCCCGCATACACCGACCCGCCGGGCGAGTTGATGTACAGGGAAATGTCCTTGTCAGGATTCTCCGATTCCAGGAACAGCAACTGCGCCACGACCAGGTTGGCCGTTGCGTCATTGACCGGACCCACCAGGAAAATGAGCCGCTCGCGGAGCAGACGCGAATAGATGTCGTAGGCGCGTTCGCCGCGCCCCGACTGCTCGATCACCATGGGAATGTAGCCCAGGCCGGTGGGGGTCACCGAAGACCCGCCATTCATTGCCGCATAGAAATCGGTGAATCTCTGCATAGTGTTACGCCATCCCCATCAACTGATCGAAAGGCACCTTCTCTTCGGTGACCTTGGCCTTTTCAAGCACGTGCGCGACGACATTGTCTTCCAGCACGATAGCCTCGATTTCAGCACGACGCTGGCGGTCGGCCAGGTAATAGCTGACAACCTGTGCGGGTTGTTCGTAGTTCTCGGCGAACTCTTCGATACGCGCACGGACTTGTTCGGGCTTGGCTTGCAGCTGGGCTTGCTTGACCAGTTCCGACACCAGCAGGCCCAGGCGCACGCGGCGCTCGGACTCGGTGGCGAAGGCTTCGGCCGGGATCGGCACGGATTCGGCGTTGGGGATGCCGCGCTGCTTCAGCTCTTCGCGGGCGGCGGCGACACGGCCTTGCACGTCGTTGTCGACCAGGGCCTTCGGCACGTCGAACTTGCCGGCTTCGACCAGGGCGTCCATGACGCTGGACTTGGTGCGGCCAGCCGAACGGACCTTGACTTCGCGCTCGATGTTGCTGCGGATGTCGGCCTTCAGCTTTTCGATGTCGCCTTCGGCCTGGCCGAGGGACTTGGCGAATTCGCCGTTCAGTTCGGGCAGCACGCCTTCAGCCACTTCCTTGACGGTGATGGTGAATTCGGCGGTCTTGCCGGCAACTTCCTTGCCCTGGTAGTCATCGGGGAACTTGAGCGGGAAGACCTTGCTTTCGCCAGCCTTCAGGCCGCGGGCGGCTTCTTCGAATTCGGGCAGCATGCGGCCTTGGCCGAGCACGAACGGGAAGGCTTCGGCCTTGCCGCCTTCGAACGGCACGCCGTCGATGGTGCCGGCGAAGTCCAGCGTGACGCGGTCGCCGTCTTGCGAGGCGCGGCCTTCACGGGCTTCGAACGTGGCGCGCTGCTTGCGCAGGACGTCCAGGGTCTGCTGCACTTCGGCGTCGGTGACGGCCGTTTCGTAGCGGGTGACGGCCAGGGCCGACAGATCCGGCACGGCGACTTCGGGGTAGACCTCGAACGTGGCGGTGAACGCCAGCGTGTCGTCGGCAACGCCTTCAGTCTTGGGCTCGAGGTTCGGGGCGCCGGCGACGCGCAGCTTGGCGCCATCGACAGCTTGTTCAAAGGCACGGCCAACTTGGCTATTGATCACGTCGTAGCGGATGCCGGGGCCATGGCTGCGCTCGAGCATGGCGAGCGGAGCTTTGCCCGGACGGAAGCCGGGGACCTTGGCGGTCCGGGCCACGCGCTTCAATTGCGCCTGGACTTCCTTTTCGACGTCGGCCACCGAGACGGCCAGATCAACACGGCGCTCCAGGCCGGAGAGGGTTTCAACCACAGGCTGCATTAAAAGACCTATTTTCCGAGAGATAAAGAGATGACGGGCGGATAAACGGGGCATTTTACCGGAAACTTCCGGTCCCCTGACGCAAAGGGGCGCGAGCACCCGGATAAGTCCGGATACTCGCGCCCCGTTTTCCACCCGGGACGGGAGAATATACGTCAGCCAGAAAGCCTTATTTGGCCTTGGCGATGCGCTCTTCGATGTGCTGCGCGCGCTTGGCCGAGGACGGATGCGAGCTCATCATGTCGCTCTTGCCGCCGTCCAGCTCAGCCAGCTTCTGGAACGCGGTCACCAGGCCGCGGGTGTTCAGGCCCTTGGCCTGCAGCTGGTCGAACGAGTAATCGTCGGCGGCGCTTTCCTGCGACTGCGAGAACTGCGCGTTGATGAACTTCTCGGTCAGGTCGCCCAGTTGCGACGAGCTGAGCGCGGCCACGGTGGCGCCGCCTGCCGCATTGGCGGCATCGCGCGCGGCGGAAACGGTGTAGGCAGTCTGCATCGCCTTCTTGCTGTGGCCCAGCGCGACGTGGCCGATTTCGTGGCCCACCACGCCCATCACCTCATCGTCGGTCATCATGTCCATCAGGCCGCTGTAGACGCGGATGCAGCCGTTGGCCATGGCCCAGGCGTTGACGTCCTTGGTGATGTAGACCTTGTAGCTGGCCTTCTGGCCGTTGACCGTGCCGCCCAGTTGCTTGGCGATCTTCTGCAGACGGGCGTCGTACTTGCTGCCGGGAGCGGCGATCTTTTCCTGGGAATCGCTCTGCGCGCAAGCCTTGTCCGACAGGGTCTTGATCTCGGCATCGCTCAGCGTGGCAGCTTGAACGACCTTGCTGCCGGCGCCGACCAGGCCGCCGATGTCCAAAGCCTGGGAGGCGGAGAAAGGGGCGAGCGCAACGCCCAGGGCGGCGACGGTGTAGCGGATCTTCATGGGAACAAACTCCTCTTTACTGGCTCTATGCGAACGAGGCCGCAATTCTATATACGACCAATGCGCACCAAGCGTTTCGCCACACAGT
Organism: Achromobacter aegrifaciens; assembly: GCF_902859735.1. Taxonomy (GTDB): domain Bacteria; phylum Pseudomonadota; class Gammaproteobacteria; order Burkholderiales; family Burkholderiaceae_B; genus Achromobacter; species Achromobacter aegrifaciens. Next base: position 384,488 of record NZ_CADIJY010000004.1, read on the forward strand.
TTCGCAAATGCCAGTTTTCCTTACATAAAACCCGAACAGGATTTGCGCAATCGTGCTAGCGGGTATTCCCTTGGATCAGGGCCTCTCAAAGAAACTGATATCTGCGGCAACGCGGCGTTGATAGAATTGCGCCCGCCATTTTTTCGCATACACCATAGGGCTCGCACCCAAATGATCTCCAACACCCCTCCCCGCCTGGGCCTGCTGCCCAGCCTGATCTTCAGCTCGCGCTGGCTGCAACTGCCCCTGTACCTGGGATTGATCGTCGCGCAAGGCGTCTACGTCATGCTGTTCCTGAAAGAGCTCTGGCACCTGGTGACGCACGCCAGCAGCTTCGGCGAAATGGAGATCATGCTGATCGTGCTGGGCCTGATCGACGTGGTGATGATCTCGAACCTGCTGGTCATGGTGATCGTGGGCGGCTACGAAACCTTCGTGTCCCGCCTGCGCCTGCAAGGCCACCCGGACCAGCCGGAATGGCTCAGCCACGTGAACGCCAGCGTGCTCAAGGTCAAGCTGGCCATGGCCATCATCGGCATCTCCTCGATCCACCTGCTGCGCACCTTCATCGAGGCCGGCACGCTGGGCACGCCCAACGCGCGCTTCTCCGAGGCCGGCGTGATGTGGCAGACCATCATCCACGCCCTCTTCATCCTGTCGGCGCTGGGAATTGCGCTGGTGGACAAGCTGGCCACGCCACCGGCGAACCACGCGAAGCACTGACGCCGGCAAGCGCCCCAGAGGCGCGCCCGCCCGGCAACAAAAAAAGCCCCCGCACATTGCGTGCGGGGGCTTTTTTCTGGGCGGAGCGCCGGGCCGGCCCGGGGCGCTGCCCTGCGAAGGTCAGGCCGCTACCTTGATGTTCTTTGCGCTGGGACCCTTGGGGCCGGTACCGACCTCAAAGGTGACGCGCTGGTTTTCCTGCAGCGACTTGTAGCCTTCGCTGCGGATTTCCGAGTAGTGAGCGAAAAGATCCTTGCTGCCATCATCGGGCATGATGAAACCATAACCCTTTTCGGCGTTGAACCACTTAACGATGCCGGTTGCCATGGAGTGTCCTTGAACCTAGAAAAAGCGATTGCTCGCGGGGCGCCAGATCATCAAGGATGGGAGAGGAAGCAACCGCAGTACCACTGACGGCGACAAGTGAAACGCAGACCGCGTCGCTTGAAAATCTCGCTGAACCCAGTGTATTGGCGAACCCCGAAAAACGTCAAACATCCGCAAATTCAGGAGCACCGCCAAAGCAGCGGAGAAGCAAGGCCGGCGCGGGTTTGACACCGCCAGGCAGCCCGGAAATTTTCAACTTGGCACGCGTAGACACATGCGGATACCTGCTGCCGGAAAGGCGCCTGGACCCACGTGCCGCGCGCGGTGCGCCTACCCCGCAAACCCGCCGGAATCGAGAAACTCCTGCTCCGCCTGCGTAGTTTGCCGGCCCAACGCGGCATTGCGATGGGGAAAGCGCCCGAAGCGCTTGATGATGTCGCGATGCAGGACCGCCCAGCGCAGCGAGTCGGCGTCCAATGGTTCCATCAAGGCCACGGCGCGGTTTTGCGCGGCGAGGTTCTCCGCGTGCTCGAAGGGCAGGTAGAAAAACTGACGCAGTTGCGGGTCCACCCCCAGATCATGGCCGGCCGCGATGGCCCGGTCGGCGAAGTACTGGGCCAAAGGGTCCGTGGCGAACATGTGCGCCGTCCCCCGGTAGGCGTTGCGCGGAAACTGGTCCAACAGGACCATCAGGGCCAAGGCGCCGGTGGCATCGTCCAGCCACGCATCCAACTGGCGCGCGGCCGCAGCCATGTGGGCGGCCTCGAAACGGGCGCGGAAGGCTGCGTCGAAGTCCGCGCTCTTGTTGAACCACTGTTGCGGGCCGGCATCGCGCCAGAACGCCACCACCTCGTGGGGCTGCGGAACGATTTGCGTGGCGGGGGTAGAAGTCATGAGCGCGCATATCCTGAAGTCGAAAGCAAGGCCGACAATAACAGAGACGCGCACCATATTAGGATCCATACACCGAATGAATGAATCGGGTGTGACTTGGAAACCTGAATAACGCACTCTAGGGATTACCCTGAGATTACGAGCGCAGCGATACTTTCCATGTTTAGGAACGCTGCGGCAGAAAACAAAAAAGCCCCACGAGGGGGCTTCTATCGAAAACTCAGACCCTTACAGGACCTGGATCTTCGTAGCTTGCGGGCCCTTGGGGCCGTTGGCCGTCACAAAGCTGACGCGCTGGTTCTCTTCCAGAGACTTGAAGCCCGAGCCCTGAATTTCGGAGAAGTGAGCGAACAGATCCTTACCACCCGCTTCCGGAGTGATGAAGCCATAGCCCTTTTCCGAGTTGAACCACTTAACGACGCCGGTTTCCATACTGTATTTCCTAGAGATAATGGGCAAATGCCCGGAGGTCACGAATCAATCAAGGAGGGGACAGTAGAACAATAACGCTGAGCCGGAAAAGGCACGGCACTGAACGAAAATCGCAACGCTTGTGATCGTGTGCCGACACTATCGTTAGGTTCCCCTCACAAGTCAACATAATCCTAAAAAATGCGTGCCAATAATGCAACAAAGAGAAACTGCACGCGGATTCCACACATTTTCATAGGCAATAAGAAGTCCTGCATAGGTGTTTACACCCACGCATCATAAAAAAACAATCTAGGCTTATATAAATGCCGCCTGCCCGCGTACGAGGATTTCTTCATACGCCGTTCGGGCTAGCACTTTGGTTTGCCGCCAGGCTTACTCGTCGATAGGTAAACCCAGCAGATCGAGCGCCGCGCCGAAAGCATCGGGACCCGAGCAAAGGAAAACCGCCACGTCGCCGGGATTCATATTCTCCAGGACTTGGTCGATCTGTTCTTGCGCATTATCAACATTGTCGACACTAGAGGCGTGTATGTCAGCCCCTGCTTCGACTTTTTCACGCGGCACGATGTCTGCGATCGCATTGAGATCCGCCACGCCTTCCAGGACGTAGACGCTGATGCTCTCGCCATCCAGCGTGGTGTGCAGCTCGACGCCGCCCGCTACGTCGGCAACCTGCCGACTTACTATTTCCATGATCACTCTTCCTTGACTTGCGGGCGCTGCCCGCCTGGGCACGCACCTTGCAGGTGCACTCGCACGCCCAGGCGCGACTATAACAGCCTTGGGCTAATGCTTCTTGACAGTAGGACCAAGCGACTGCCGCGCGGCGCCGGAGGTGGCGGCAACGGAACGGGTCCGCACCCCGGCATCGGCCAGAACCCGGACCAGCGGCTTCTGCGCCGCCAGGAAGCGGTCCTTCTCCTCGCCGGCAAGCTTGCAGACGAACATCTGGGCCAGGAGCTGCGTACGGCGGGCCTTGCGGTTGCCGGCCTCCTGGGCCAGCCAGTCGCCGACCCACGCCGCCGCCGCATCCGCATCGCCCTGCAGCTTGATATGGCCAAGCAGATCGAACACGGTCACGCCTTCGATGCGGCCGTCCTCGCTGCGCGTGAGAAAGAGCTTGGCGGCCTGGCCCGTGTAGCCGGGGATCAGCGCGAGGCAATCGCGCTCTGCGGGTTTCTTCATGGAATCTGCATGTATCGGTTATCGAGAACCCTGGACTGTAACCCGGCTGCGGCCCCTGTCGCGTCGCGGCAATGGATCTCTGCTATCGTCGGCCTGTCTTTTACCCCCAATGAATGGTGGACAACATGCAACGTGATTTCGACCTGGTCGTCACTATCCTGGGCGCCCTGCGCGACGCCCCCGGCCCCAACCTGAGCACGCACGACATCAAGAACGTGGCCCTGGCGCCGCATCCCGAAGAGCAAGGCCTGCAACTGATTGCGCATCACCTCGACCTGCTGGAAGACGCGGGCCTGGTCAAGCAGATCAGCGAGACGGCGGCCACTGCGGGCGCGACGCGCTGGCGCATCACCTGGAAGGGCTACGACGCCCTGGAACAGGATGAAGAAGACGAAGACGACGAAGATTTCGACGCCGAAGAATAAGGCGCGAAGCGCTCAGCGGCGCAAGAGTATGCGCCGCGTGAGCAGCGATGCGGCGGCGCCGATCACCAGGCTGAACATGAAGGCGGCGATCGACAGCATCGCCGACAGTTCGCTGAAGCCGCCGTGGCGGGACAGCAGGAACACCGCCACGCCCACCGCCGCGGCCAGCGCGACAACCCCCAGCAGCACCCGCTTGACGGAGCCCAGGCGCCCGCATAGCGAGCCGCCTGCCAGCGCCGCCGCCACCATAGCGGCCATGGACCAGAACAGGTATTCGTACTGCATGCGGACGGTCTCCCCCGAAGGTATTGAGGCGCAGGCATTATAGGCGTCCGCCTGCGCGGTCCGCCGCGGGCTAGGCGACGGCGACCACGCTGATCTCCACCTGGGCGCCGTAGTGCAGCTCGCGGGTGGGCACAATGGCCCGCGCGGGCCGGTGAGCGCCGAAGCACTCCTCGTAGACTTGGTTGACCTCGTCCCAAAGCGCCACGTCCGGGATGTACACGGTCACGCTGGCGACCGCGGCAAGCGACGCGCCGGCCGCTTCGAGTATGGCGCGAACACTGCGCAGCGCTTCCCGGGTCTGGGCCGCGGCGCCATCGGCCAGCGCTGGTCGCGCGCCCGGCGCAGCGGGCGGCAGGAAGCCCAATTGCCCCGAAACGAATATGAAACCGTTGGCGCGGACCGCCTGCGAATAATGGCCCGCGGGCGGCGTGGCCCGATTCGTATGGATGAGATCCATGCATGCCTCCTCGTGAAAGGCGGCTTACCAGCCGCGAAAGCGTTCCCAATGCGCCACCACCCCGGACGAATCCGGACGCACGACCTCGTAGGCATCATGCTGGGCGCAGGTCGCGCAGGCGTGATTGGGCACGATGCGCAGCTTCGCCCCCAGCGGCAGCTCGGGCAAGGCGGCGCCGCTGCCAGGACGCACCTTGATGATGCCCTGCTCCTGGTTGGTCTCGGCCAGCAGCAAGTCGGGATAGACCGTGCCGCTGGCGTCGCACACCAGGCCGTACAGTTGGTCCACCCGCTGCTTGGCCGTGCCCCGGTCGCGCGACATGGCCATCCATCCGGCATCCACCAGGATCCAGCCCTTGTCCGGCTGATGGCCGATCACGGTCGTCAACACCGTGGCGGCGATGTCGTCGACCGTACACACGCCCAGCCCGGCCATCACCAGATCGAAGAATACGTATACGCCCGCGCGCACTTCGGTCACGCCATCGAGCTTGCGGGCGAAATGCGCGGTGGGGGTGGATCCCACGCTGACCACGGGACATGGCAGGCCAGCCTGGCGGATCGCCTCGGCGCAACTCACGGCCGCCACGCGCTCCTGCTCGGCCATGTCGGCAATGGCGTCGACGCTATCGCAGCCGTACGACTCGCCGGCGTGCGTCATGACGCCGCGCAGGCACGCGCCGTCCTCATGCAGGACGCGCGCAATCGCCAGCAACTGTGCCGTATTACCCGGCTGCACCCCGGCGCGATGGCCGTCGCAGTCGATCTCGATCAGTGCCGGGATGGCGTCGCCAGCATCCCTCCCCCGCTGGGCGACGGCGCGCGCCGCTTCGAGGCTGTCCACCACCACGGTGAGATCCACGCCGCGGCGGCGCAGCGCCAGCACGCGGTCCAGCTTTGCTGGCGACACGCCCACGGCGTACAGCAGGTCGGTGACGCCGGCAGCCGCGAACTGTTCGGCCTCCTGCAGCGTGGACACGGCGGCCGGCCCCTGGGGTGTAGACATGAGCCGGCGCGCGACATCTATCGATTTGGGCGTCTTCAGGTGCGGACGCAGTTGCACCCCGTGCCCGGCCATCAGCGCATTCAGACGATCGATGTTGCGCATCATGCGCGTCTCGTCGAGCAGCAGGCACGGGGTATCCAGGGTCTCGAGGGAGGAAGGCGTGGCGTTCTGGTTCATGGCGTTCTCGGCATGGCGTATCGGGGAATGGCTGAAGTATGGCGCGACGGCGGTTCCGCGTGTTTAATCTAGACTTAATCATCCATTAATCCATGCCTGCATGATTACGACTGAAGACCTGCGTTTCTTCCTTAGCCTGGCCGCCACCCGCTCGCTGGCCGAAGCGGCGCGCGCGCTGGATGTCACGCCTCCCGCAGTCACCCAAAGACTGCATACGCTGGAAAAACGGCTGGGGGTCAGGCTGGTCAACCGTTCGGGACGCGGCACCGCGCTGACCGACGAAGGCAGGCTGCTGGCGCTGCGGGCGGAACAGATCTGCGGCGAACTGGGCGACCTGGCCGACGAACTGGCAGGCCGCAGGGGCGTGGTGGCAGGCCATCTGCGCGTGGTCGCGCCGCTAGGATTCGGGCAGCGCTACATCGCTGGGTTGGTCGCCGAGTTCCGCAGCCAAAGCGCGGACGTGACCGCCAGCCTGACGCTATCCGACGGGCCGCCGCGGCTGGCTTCCGATGACTGGGATGTGATGGTTCACATCGGCGAGCTGCGCGATTCGACATTGGTCGCGTACCCGCTGGCGCCCAATCGCCGGATCCTGTGCGCGGCGCCCTCCTACCTGGCGCGCCACGGCGCTCCTGCCAAGCCCGAGGACCTGCGCGGGCACGACTGCATCGCGCTGCGCGAGAACGATGAAGACGTGACCTTGTGGCGCTTCAAGCATGGACGCGGCCCGGCCGTGGGGGTGCGCGTGGCGCCGGTGCTGTCCAGCAATGCCGGGGAAACCGCCGTGGAGTGGGCCCTGGCCGGGCACGGCATCATCGTGCGCTCGGAATGGGATGTGGCCACGCATCTGCAGGCGCGCGCGCTGGTGCCGCTGCTGCCCGGCTGGACCTTGCCGTCGGCCGACGTGGTGGCCCTGGTGAAATCGCGCCAGGAACTGCCCGCGCGCACGGCCGGCTTTCTGGCGCATCTGCGCGCCGCCTTTGCAACGGCGCCCTGGCGCGCCTAGTCGAGCATGGCCTCGGCCTCGATCTCGATCAGCCATTCCGGCAGCGACAGGCCGCTGACGATGATCCACGATGAGGGCGGAGGATCTTTCTTGAAGCGGTCGCGCAGCGCCTGCGCAATGACTTCCTGATCCTCCCTGGCCGTTTCGCAGATGTAGATGCGCAGCATGATCACCTGCGCCAAAGTGCCGCCGGCCGCAGCCAGCACGCGCTCGACATTGTCCAGCGCGGCTTCGGTCTGCTCCTGCAGGCCCGGCCCCGCCGTACGCTCGTTGATGTCGACGCCAACCTGGCCGGACAGCAGCATGCGGCGCTGCCCCGTGACGATGACGGCCTGGCTGAATCCATACTGGACGGTGTTGAACACGGTGTCGGGATTGACGACTGTTCTGGACATGCGGTTCTCCTTGCGGCGCGCCTGGTGAGGGCGCCGGACTCCCCATTCTATCGGCCGGCCTGGTCAGGCGCCGGCGCGACCGGCCACGGGACTGCGTCCCACCGGCATGGCGGCCAGCAGCACGATGGCGCCCGCCCCTACCGCCGTCCAGAATCCCGCGCCCACGCCGTAGTGGTCGACCACCCAGCCCGCCAGCGCCGCGCCCGCCGCGACGCCCGCACCCAGGCCAGTCACCAGCCACGTCAGGCCTTCCGTCAGGCGATGGCCAGGCACGCTGCTTTCCACCAGCGCCATCGCGATGATCATGGTCGGCGCGAACGACAGGCCGGCCAGCAGCACGCCCAGCACCAGGGTCAGCAGATCGTTCACCAGCAGCAGCGGAACCGTGGTGAACGCCGTGACCGCCGCCGCGACCACAAGCAGGCGGGCCAGCGGCATCTGGAACTTCAGTACGCCGAACACCAGGCCGGCCACGCAGGAACCCAGGGCATAGGCCGACAGCACCAGGCTGGCGCCGGCCGGCATGCCCTGCTGCCGGGCAAAGGCGACGCTCAGGACGTCGATGGTGCCGACGATGACGCCCATGGCGGCCATCATCGCCAGCAGGGACCGCATCGGCGGCATGCGCAACACCGACGCCTGACGCCCTTCCTGCGTAAACCGCACGGCAGGCGCCGTGGCCCGCTGCAGCACGAAGGCCGTGACGCCCACCGCGAGCAGTAGCGCCGCGAACAAGGGGCCAGCCTGCGGAAAGAACAGCGCGCTCAGCCCGACGGCCAGCGGCGGGCCGACGATGAAGCTCAGCTCGTCGGCCACGGACTCCAGCGCGTAGGCAGTGCGCAACTGCGGCTGGTCCCTGAATATCTCGGTCCAGCGCGCGCGTATCATCGCCGGCATGCTGGGCAAGGCGCCAGCCAGCGCGGCGAAGACAAACAGGGTCCACTCGGGCGCATTCCATTGCACGCAGGCCGCCAGGCCAACCAGCCCCGCGACGCACAGGCCCGCGGCTACCGGCAGCACCCTGCCCTGGCCATGGCGGTCCACCAGGCGGGAAATCCGCGGCGCCAGCAAGGCCGTGGCCAGCGCAAACGTGGCGGCGACGGCGCCCGCCAACGCGTAGGACCCGCGCACCTCGGACAGCATGGTGATGATGCCGATGCCGATCATGGGCAAAGGCAGGCGGGCGATGGCGCCGGCCAGGACAAAACCCAGTGCGCCGGGCGCCTGGAACAACTCGCGATACGGATTCGACACCGGAAACCTTTGATTGCCATGGACAGCGGCATCGTATTCACATACGATGCGTATGTCAATTTACATACGTATCGTATGTGCATGGAGAGAGCATGACGCGTTCCCGCGCCGAGATGATCGAAGCCACCCGCGCGAAACTGTTGGCCACGGCCCGGCAAGCCTTCCGCGATGTCGGCTATGCGGCCACGTCCATGGACGACTTCACGGCGGCGGCGGGGTTGACCCGGGGCGCCCTGTACCACCACTTCGGCGACAAGAAAGGCCTGCTCGCCGCCGTGGTCGAACAGATCGACGGCGAAATGGACCAGCGCCTGGCGGCCATCGCAGCGCAGGCGCCCGATGCCTGGTCCGCCTTGCAGGGACGCTGCCGCGCGTATCTGCAGATGGCGGCCGAAACCGAGATCCGGCGCATCGTGCTGCAAGATGCACGGGCGGTGCTGGGCGGGGCGGCGGACGGCTCGCAGCAACACTGCATTGCTTCCCTCGCCGCGCTGTTGCAGACGATGATGGATCAGGACCTGATCGAAGCCGCCGCGCCGCAGGCGCTGGCGCGGCTGATCAACGGCAGCCTGGTCGAAAGTGCCTTCTGGATCGCGCAGGACGCCGAGGACGGCCCGCGTCTGGCGCAGGCCTTGCAGGCGCTGGACCTGCTGTTGCGCGGCTTGCTCAAGCGCTGACCGCCGCCGCGGCGAGGACTGCGGCGCTCGTACACAGCGTTTGCTGTTGCACGCCGGCATGCGTATTATCCAATAAATATCTTGTTTAAATAATTTTTCTCGAAGGCGGAAGACCGCGTGAGCACCGGCACAACCCATGTTTCAAGCGCGTCCTGGGCAGATCTGCTGCACGGGACCAATGCCCTGCGCTCGATCGCGCTGGCGGGCGGGGTGGCGCTGCACGCCATCAACGTCTACATCGTCACCACCATCCTGCCCAGCGTCATCAAGGACATCGGCGGCTTGGAGTATTACGCCTGGAACACCACACTGTTCGTCGTGACCTCCATCGTCGGGTCGGCGCTGTCGGCCAGACTGATCGAAACGCTGGGGCCGCGCGCGGCCTACCTGCTCGCCGTCGCGGTGTTCACCGCAGGTTCCGTGGTGTGCGCGCTGGCGCCGAGCATGCCGGCGCTGCTGGCCGGACGCAGCATCCAGGGCTTGGGTGGCGGCATCCTGTTTGCGCTCAGCTATGCCCTGATCCGCCTGGTCTTCGAGGCGCCGCTCTGGTCGCGCGCAATGGCCCTGGTGTCCGGCATGTGGGGCGTCGCCACCCTGTGCGGCCCCGCCATCGGCGGCGTCTTCGCCCAGACCGGGCACTGGCGGCTGGCGTTCTGGGCCTTGTTGCCCGTGGCCGCCGCCCTGGCGGCGATCGTGGCCCTCAAGGTAGGCGGCAAGGAATCGGTTCCGGCCTCGCGGCCAAGCCCGCTGCCCGTGACCACGCTGGGCCTGCTGGTGGCCAGTGTGCTGGCGATCACGCTGGCCAGCCTGTCGACGGACCTGCGCTGGAATCTGGCGGGCATCGCCGCCGGACTGGCCATCGCCGCGCTGATCGCGGCGGTGGACCAGCGCGCCGCAAAGCGGCTGCTGCCGACCGGCGCCTACTCGATAGCCACGCCGCTGGGCGCGCTGTACGCGGTGATGTGCCTGGTGGTAGCGGCTATCACCACCGAAATCTTCGTGCCGTATTTCCTGCAGGTCATACATGGCATGACACCGCTGGCGGCCGGCTACATGACGGCGGCCATGGCGGCGGGCTGGACCTTGGCCGCCATGCCCAGCGCCACCCGCAGCGGCCCGGCGGCGAATTTCCTGGTGCGCCTGAGTCCCATGGTGATCCTGGCCGCGCTGGCCGCCCTGGCCTATATGACGCCGCGCACGGCGCAACTGCAGTCCTACCCGGGGCTGGCGCTCTATGTGCTGGCGCTGGCCGGCGTGGGCTTCGGCATCGGCCTGAGCTGGCCGCACCTGCTGACGCGCATATTCACCGCGGCGCCTGCCGGCGAAGAAACCTTGACATCTTCGTCCATCACGACGGTGCAGCTTTACGCGACGGCATTGACGGCGGCGCTGGCCGGCGTCATCACCAATAGCGCAGGCCTGGCGGATCCCGGGGGCGTCGCGGGCGCACGGCATGCGGCGCAATGGCTGTTTGCTGCATTCGCGCTGGCGCCGGCCGGCGCCCTGCTGCTGCTCGGGCGCATCACGCGCAGCCATGCGCAGGACGCCATCCAGCAATAGCAGCCAGCCGGGCCCGCCAATTTCCGCCAAAGGCGGTATGGATGGCCCGGGCCGCTTTTGCTACGCTGGACGCTATCTGCAAGGGGTCCTGGCCATGACCAACAGAATCCGCGTGCTGACCGTCCAGCCGTCGTCGTTCTCGGCGCGTTTCGCGTTCCTGGGTATCGCCCTGCGCTGGACTCTGGGCGCAACGCCCCGCCCCAGCCGGCTGCTGATCGGGCCGCACGACCTCGAACCGGTAGGCTCCGAGGCAGCCTTCTGGCAATTCGCCTTGCGGCATGCCGCGACCGGCCGGTCCTTCCTGGTGACGCGCGGCGACCGCTGGGACCTGGCGGCGTCCGTGGACGGCGACGAAGTGCGGGCTTTCGGCCGCAAGTTCGCTTTGCGACAATGCCTGTTCTGATTCGGCCGGCGCGGACGCCTCGCGCGCCCGCCTGCACTGAAAGGAACAGCCATCTCAACGCCCGACACCACCGTCATCCATCTCAATGGCCCGATCAACAGCGGTAAATCCACGGTCGGCGCAGCGCTGGCCGGCCTGCTGCCCGCTGCACGCTTCATCGACGGCGACGATCACGACGCCCCCAGCCATCTGCCATACACCGAGCAATGGGCGCTGGCGCTGGCCCGCCTCACCAGGCTGATCGCCGAGGCGCAGGAGCGTTATCTGGTCATCGCCTACCCCTTGGAGCAGGATAGCTACGAGCAAATCCTGGCTGCGTGCCGGCAACGCGGCGCGTGCTTGCGCGTAGTGACCCTGGCCCCCTCGCTTGCGGCCGCGCAATCGGACAGAGGCGGACGGGTATTGACCGATTGGGAGCGGGAGCGCGTCGCGCAGATGTACCGCGAAGGCTATGCCACGCGTCCGTTCAGCGACCTGGTGCTGGACACTTCAGGCACGGATGCGCAAACCAGCGCCCGCCAGATCGCGCAGTGGCTCGCGGCCTAGCCTAGCGCGCCGGCTGGCGCTGATACTGGGCATCGGGAGCGCGGCCGCGCAGCAACGACTCCGGATGCGCTTGCAGATAGTCCGACAGTTCCCGCAGCGACCGGGCCGCCCGCGACAGTTCCTGCAAGACTGCATTGGCATTGACCGGCAGGCCGGCGTCCGGATTCAACACCCCGCCCACGGCAGCCAAGGACTTGCTGGCCTGGCGCAGCATGGCTTGCGCCTCGGGCGCCAGGCGGGTATCGAGCCGCTTCATCAGGCTGGAAGTGGCGCGCAGCAATTGGCCCAGATCGGCGCCCAGGCCTTCGAACGGCACCCTGTCCAGCTTGGTGAGGATACTGTTGATCTGCTGCTGCAACTGATCCAGGTTGTTCGGCACGGTAGGAATGAAGGGATCCTCTTCCATCTTGAACGTCACCGGCTTGGCGTCGGGGAACACCGCCAAGGCGACATATAGCTGCCCGGTCAGCAGATTGCCGATACGCAGTTGCGCGCGCAGGCCCTGCTGGATCAAAGCGGCCAGCAGCTTGCCGCTGGGATGCTGCAGCGTCGAACCCGAGTATTCCCTGATTTCCTCGACCGTCTGCGCGCCCAGGCGTTCGGGGTAGACGGTGGCTCCGACCAGCGCATAGAACTGCTTGATCGCCGGATCGAACTCCAGGCGGATCGAGTCCACCTGGCCGATGGACGCGCCATACGCGTCGATGGGCGCGCCGACCACCAGCCCCCGGACCGACTGGTCAAAGCGCATGCGGATGTGCAGCGGCGTGCCATCGGGTTGCGCGCGGGCCGCGCCTTCAGACGAGAAGATGGTGAACTCGGCATCGGCCTTGGCCGCCACATGCGCATGCTGCTCGACGGTGTCGAACGCAACGCCCCCCACGATCACGGACAGCAGCGACTGCGAGCGCACCTGCAGGCCGCGCGCATCAACGCTGAAATCCACGCCGCTGGCATTCCAGAAGCGCGTGGCGCTGTTGACGAAGTCGTCATTGGGCGCGTCGATGAAAACCTGCACGTTGACGCCTTCCCCGCTGCTGTCCAGATGGTAGGCGACCACCTCGCCCACCGCGATGCGGCGGAAGTAGACGGGTGAACCTATGTCCAGCGAACCCAGGTCGTGGGCTTTGAGGGTGAAGCGCTTGCCGGCGCGGTCCTGCTGCACCTCGGGCGGCGTCTCCAGGCCGACGAAGCTGTACTTGGTGGCGCGGGTTTCGGTTTCCTGGCGGAACTGGTCGGACGGGTCCACGCCTATGTAGGCGCCGGAGAACAGGGTGCTCAGGCCCGATACGCCGCTCAGGGTCAGCCTGGGCCGGACCACCCAGAACATCGTCCCTTCCTGCAGCAGGCTGCCGGCGTCCTTGTTGATGCGCACGGTCGCGACGATACCGGAACGGTCCGAGTTCAAGGCCACGCGTTCGACCACGCCGACAACGACTTCCTTGTAGCGGACCTGGGTCTTGCCGGCCTCCAGCCCTTCGGCGGTCTGGAAGCTGATGGTGGCGGTGGGGCCGGCTTCCATCCAGACGCGTACGACCAGCGCCAGTCCGCCCACGGCTGCGATGAGAGGCACCAGCCAGATCCAGGACAGGCGACGCCTTTTACGGCTTGCGGCAGGCGTGCTGGCAACGGCGGACCCAGATTCAGGCATGGGAGATGTCCCCTGTTGTACGCATTGGACTCGAGGGCAGAACGCTTTCAAGAATCGCGCCCGCAGGGTCAGCGCGCAAGTAAGGGTATTCCCGGAATGGACGCGCTGGCCAAAAATGCGCGCCGCCCGATTCACGGGTAGGATAAGGCCCCCAAAAGCAGCAGCAGGAAGTACCCGTGACTATCGAAATTCGCCCCGCCGTCGCCTCGGACGCGGCGCAGATCCATGCCTTCATCACCGAGCTGGCCGTGTACGAACGCGCCGCCCATGAAGTGATCGCCAGCCCCGCGGACGTCGAGCGCACCCTGTTCGCCGAGAACGCGCCGGCCAAGGCCCTGATGTGCCTGCTGGACGGCAAACCCATCGGCTACGCCGTCTACTTCTACAGCTACTCGACCTGGCTGGGCAAGAACGGCATCTATCTGGAAGACCTGTACGTCACGCCGGAGCAGCGCGGCATCGGCGCGGGCCGCGATCTGTTGCGCCATCTGGCGCAGGAGGCGGTGGCCAATGGCTGCGGCCGCCTGGAATGGAGCGTGCTGGACTGGAACACGCCCGCCATCGATTTCTACAAGTCGATCGGCGCGCTGCCGCAGGATGAATGGGTGCGCTACCGGATGGCCGGAGACGCCCTGCTCAATTTCGCGCAGGGCCGGCGCTAGGCGCCTGCCGGGCTGCCCGCATCAGAATTCGGGCAGGTCGAAGAGCGTGTACAAGGTCGAGCTGGGAACCGGCGCGGACGCGAGGTGTTCGCGTCCGTCGTCATCCACCAGCACGCGCACCGGCCGCAACGCCACGCTCATACCGTCCTGGCTGATGGCGGTTTCGACTTCCACGCCGTCCTTGATGGCCTCGATGACCTCGGATGCCGCCGCCGTCACCGGCTCGGTGACCCAGCCGGGGACGCCGCGTTCTGCCTGGCCCCAGCGCACATAGGCCACGTGCCCGCTGACGGGCTCTTTTCGAACGGCGACGATCACATACAAAGACATCCAGGCCTCCCCAATGTTTGGCCCGGATCGTATAACAACTTTGCGCAGCCGTTATGACCGCGGGATTCAGGGTTCGATGTCGATAGGGGCAAAGGACTTCACCAGGTCGTCCAGCATCTTCAACTGGGTCAGGAAGGGCTCCAGCTTGTCCAGCGGCAAGGCGCTGGGACCGTCGCACTTCGCGTTCTTGGGATCGGGGTGAGCTTCCAGGAACAGGCCGGCCAACCCCACGGCCATGCCCGCGCGCGCCAGTTCGGCCACCTGCTCGCGGCGGCCGCCCGATGCCGCATCCAGCGCCGAGCGCTGCTGCAAGGCATGCGTGACGTCGAAAATGAGCGGCCGGTTGCCGGACACTTTCTTCATCACGCCAAACCCTAGCATGTCTACAACCAGATTGTCATAGCCGAAGCAGGTACCGCGGTCGCACAGGATGAGCTTGTCGTTGCCGGCCTCGGTGAACTTCTCGACGATGTTCAGCATCTGGGTCGGGCTGAGGAACTGCGGCTTCTTGATGTTGATGATGCGCTGCGTCTTGGCCAACGCCACCACCAGGTCCGTTTGCCGCGCCAGGAAGGCCGGCAGCTGCAGGATGTCGACGACCTCGGCCACGGTCGCGGCCTGCCAGGGTTCATGCACGTCGGTGATGACGGGCACGCCGAATTCCTTCTTGACCGCCTCGAAGATCTTCATGCCCTCTTCCAGGCCCGGGCCGCGATAGGAATGGATGGACGAGCGGTTGGCCTTGTCGAAGGAAGCCTTGAACACATACGGGATGCCCAGCTTGCGGGTGACGCGCTGGTATTCCTCGCAGGCGCGCAGCGCCAGTTCCTTGGATTCCAGCACGTTGATGCCGCCGAACAGCACGAAGGGGCGATCGTTCGCGCAGCTGATCGAGGAGGAGATAAACACTTCAGGGGCGGTCATGATGGGTACATCCTGTGGAAGTAAGGCAGTGATAGTGCGTAATGTACAACCTGCCCGGCCCGGCTTTCACGTCCCGCCCTTGCCGCGCGCTCCTCAGCGGCTGGAGAGCATGCGGCGCAGCACGCCGTCACGCAGGACATAGTGGTGGAACAAGCCGGCCAGGGCATGGAGCAGCGCCAGCACGATGATGCACCAGGCCACGGTGTTGTGCAGTCCGCCGATGAAGCGGCGCTGCTCGTGGTCGATGGCGATCAGCGTGGGCACGTCAAACAGGCCGAAGAAGGCGAACGGCTCACCCTGCGCCCAGCGGAACAGAAAGCCCAGCACGATCTGCGCCGCCATCAACAGGTACAGCAATCCGTGTACGCCCGTACTAGCCGTGCGCAGCCAGCCCGTGGCGGCCGGCGGCAGGCGCCTGCCCGCGCTCACGCGCCAGATGGCGCGCAACACGAACACGGCGGCAAACAGCAGGCCGAACGAAATATGCAGGTGCTGCAGCAGGCGCCGCGTGGGCGTGCCGCGCGGCAGGAATTCCCAGATTTCGGCCAGCGCGAACAGGCCCACCACCAGCGCCGCCGTCAGCCAGTGAAACGCGATGCTGACGCGGTCATAGTGCACCACGCCGGCGGGCCCGGCAGGGGGAATCGTTGTCGTCACGGAATACGCTCATCTTCTTGGAATCGGAGTGCAAGCGTATTGAGATCGGACTTACGGCGTCCTGATTCGGGCCGGCTTCAGGCGTTGCCGGTGTCGGAGGTCCACCTGGCCGAGTAGGTCTGCGGCAGCAGGCTGAGGCTGCCCACCAGTTGCTCCACCCGCTCGTCTTCCTGGCGCATGGAATAGACCACTGCGGTCACTTCGGAGCGGCCGCCGTCGCGCTGCTGGCTTTCCACGCCGCGCAGGCGCAGGCTGTGCTTGCCCAAGGCGTTCAGCAATTCCGCCCGCACCATGGCTTCGTCCGTGGAGGCGCAGGTCAAGGCGATGTTGTAGTAACGCTCTTCGGTTTCCGCATCGGGCACATAGCGGTCCATCAGCCTGGCGCCGCGCCGCAGCAGCACATTGGTGACCAGGATCAGCGCCGTGACCGCGCTGGCTTCGGCCAGGAAGCCATAGCCGGCAAGTACCCCTACGGCGCCGGTAGCCCAGATGGTGGCCGCGGCGCTCAGGCCGCGTATGGTCAGGCCGTCGCGCATGATCAGGCCCGCACCCAGAAAGCCTATGCCGGTCACGACCTGGCTGCCCAGGCGCATGTCGTTGCCGGCGTCCAGCAGCGCCGGCAAGGCGGTATAGGCGGCCGCGCCCAGCGAGACCAGCGCATGCGTGACCACGCCGGCATAGTTTTGCCGCCATTGGCGCTCGGCGCCGATGGCGGCGCCGAGCAGCATGGCCAGCACAAGATTGATGGCGATTGAAAATTCGTTCATGGGACCAGGATCAGAGACTTGGCCCCATTATCGCCCGGTGCAGCGCCTGGCTCAGCTACGCTCCTGCGCGGGATCGCTGACCAGCCGGTAGGCGATGGCGCCGACGATCGCCCCGACGATGGGCGCGACCCAGAACAGCCACAGCTGCTCCAACGCCCAACCGCCCACGAACAGCGCGGGGCCGGTGGAACGGGCCGGATTGACCGAGGTGTTCGTCACCGGAATGCTGATCAGGTGGATGAGCGTCAGCGCCAGTCCGATGGGAATCGCCGCGAAGCCGGCCGGCGCGCGCTTGCTGGTCGCCCCCAGGATCACGAAGATGAAGCCCGCGGTCAGCACGACTTCCGTCACCAGGGCGGAGACCATCGAGTACTTGCCCGGCGAATAGGCCCCGTAGCCGTTGGCCGCGAAATGGCTGCCCTTCAGATCGAAACCCAGCTTGCCGCTGGCAATGCAGGCCAGCACCGCAGCGGCCACGATCGCGCCCAGGACCTGGGCAATGACGTAAGGCAGGATTTCCTTGGCGGGAAAACGGCCGCCCGCCACCAGGCCCACCGTGACGGCCGGGTTGAAATGCCCGCCGGAAATATGGCCGACCGCGAACGCCATGGTCAGCACGGTCAGGCCGAAGGCCAGCGCCACGCCTGCGAAACCGATGCCCAGTTCCGGAAAACCGGCGGCCAGCACGGCGGCGCCGCAGCCCCCCAATACCAGCCAGAACGTGCCAAAGAACTCCGCGCCGCAACGCTTGGAAAGCGGATACATGTCGACTCCCGAAAAACGAAAATGCCACGGTATCGCGGGGCGGCGACGGCAACTTCAAAGCAATGTAAATTCTTGACAATTCTTGAGCGCAGCCGGACGCGGACACCCCTGCCGCAACCAAGGTAACGGCGTAGGGCGGACTCGGGGATCGTCCGGACCGGCTAGACGGAAAGGCGCACGCCGCACGGACACCGATGATGCGGGCCGCAGCGGCAGCGTCTCGGAGCGCTTGGCCCCGGCCGCGGCGACGAGCGGCGTGCCTAGCCCTGCATGGGAGTGCAAAGCTCCACCAGCGTGCCGTCCGGACAACGCACATAGGACACGACCTGCCCCCACGGCTTGGAGACAGGCGCGCTCATTTCCGTGGCGCCCGCCGCAAGCGCGCGGGCGTGCGCCGCGGCCAGGTCGTCCGTCACGAAAGCCACTTCCATGCCCAACGGCTCGGCCGACGCCGAAGCCGCAACATGGCCGCCGCCGAAATTGGCGTCGGCCAGTTCATGCGCCGCGAACGACAAGGTGGTTTCGCCGGTGTCCAGTTCGCCGTAAGTCTGGGACTCGTGCAGAAAACGCCTGGCGAAACCGAATGCCTGTTCAAAAAAGGACAGCGATGCGGCGACGTCCGGTACGTAGATGATGGTGTATCCGAATTTCATGGTTCGTCCTGATCGTGGGAAATGGCGCTTTTGCAGGTGCATGCGCCGGAGGCATGATGGGATTGAACCAAATTACTGTTTATTTATCCAGTAAATTATGAAGTACCAAACCTCTCCTACGCCGCCTCTTGGTGCAGCCCGCCGCTGGACCACCGGTCCACGTCGCGGATCAGATACAGCAGGAACTTGGTGTACGCCACGTCCAGCGCCTGCACCCAGGCGGAGTTGTCGTGGCGGGCGCAGGACGCGCGGATGGCGCAATCCAGCGTTTCCGCCAGATGGCTGACCGTGGTCCCGGACATCCGGAAGCAGATCGGCGCCTGGCAGGAATGCCGGTGGGCATGGCGCAGCGCGCTGTCGCGCGCCTGCGCCGTGGCGTGCGCATCGGCCACGTCCCGCAGCAAGCGGTTCAGGATTTCGCACCAGTCGGCCAACAGCTCATGCACGGCTCACCTCTCAGGGAACACGTCTGCGTCAGGAATCGGAGTACTAGGCCGGGGCGTGCAGCACCGTCACCAGCACGGTCGCGTCGCGCACGGCCTGCAGCGCGTGCGGTTCGTGCGCGGCCAACGCGACGAGCTGGTTTTCGCGCAACTGGCGCACGCCATCGCGCAATGCCAAGCTCACCTCTCCGGCGATGCAATGAATGGTGATTTCGCCCGCCACGGCATGTTGCGGCAGGCCCTTGCCGGCGGGCAGCGCCAATTGCAGCAGTTGCATGTGCGCCGTCTTCATCAGGCTGACGCTGACGGCCTCCCCGTGTTCGCGATGCGGGGTGCGTATATCGATGACATCCAGAAATGCAGCGTGCTTGAGCGCCATGGGAGGCTCTCCTTATCGTGCTGTGTACGGGGCTGTTTGAGAGGCTGTTGCGATGCCGGCCAGCGGCAAGCCTCCACCGAAGAGCGCGAAGATATATCAAAAATGCGCTTTCGGCACGGGAGGTTATCCCTAAGCGCAAGGGCGCGCCGGCAAAGGAAAAGCCCCAAGGCATTCAATGCCTTGGGGCTTGCGGGACACTGGTGGCATGAAGCCGGATCAGTGCCTGAATAAGGTTGGTGCGAAGGAGGGGACTCGAACCCCTACACCTGTTACGGCGTCAGGACCTAAACCTGGTGCGTCTACCAATTTCGCCACCTTCGCTATAGGCCAAGCCCGCTATTGTAGCTTGCTTGTTAAAATCTTGCGTCATGAATCCGCGCCTCGATGCCCTACACCCCTATCCGTTCGAAAAACTGCGCGCTTTGCTGGCTTCGGCCAGCCAGCAGCCGGACGGTCTGACGCCCATCAATCTGTCGATCGGCGAGCCCAAACACGCCGCACCCGCGTGCGTCGAACAGGCCATCCGCGACAGTCTCGCAGGCCTGTCCGTGTACCCGTCCACCAAGGGCGACCCGGCGCTGCGCCGGGCGATCTCGGAGTGGCTGGCGCGGCGCTACAGCATCCCTGCCCCGGATCCGGAAACGCAGGTGCTGCCGGCGCTGGGCTCGCGCGAGGCGCTGTTCGCGTTCACGCAGACCGTCATCGACCCGGCCGCCGGCTCGGTGGTGATCTGCCCCAATCCCTTCTACCAGATCTACGAAGGCGCGGCGCTTCTGGCCGGCGCCACGCCCTACTTCGTCAACGCCGATCCGGTGCGCAATTTCGCCAGCGACTGGAACCAGGTGCCGGACGAAATCTGGAAGAAGACGCGCATGGTGTTCGTCTGCTCGCCGGGCAACCCGGCCGGCAACGTCATGTCGCTGGACGAATGGAAAACGCTGTTCGAACTGTCCGACCGCCACGGCTTCGTGATCGTCTCGGACGAGTGCTATTCGGAAATCTACCTGGACGAAGGCAACCCGCCGCTGGGCGGATTGCAGGCCGCGCGCCGCCTGGGCCGCGACACCTACCGCAACCTGGTGGCGTTCTCCAGCCTGTCCAAGCGTTCCAACGTGCCCGGCCTGCGCTCGGGCTTCGTGGCGGGCGACGCCGCGCTGATCGGCCGCTTCCTGCTGTATCGCACGTATCATGGCAGCGCCATGAGCCCCATCGTGTCGGCGGCCAGCATCGCCGCCTGGACGGACGAGGCGCACGTGAAGGACAACCGGCGCCTGTACCGCGAAAAATTCGACGCCGTCGTGCCCATCCTCCAGAAGGTGCTGGACGTGTCCCGGCCGCAGGCTTCGTTCTACCTGTGGGCTGCCACGCCCGGTTCGGATACGGCGTTCGCGCGCGACCTTTTTGGCCGTACTGGTGTTACCGTGCTGCCGGGCAGTTTCCTGGCACGCGAGGCGCATGGCGTGAATCCCGGCCAGGGCCGCATCCGCATTGCTCTGGTGGCGCCCTTGGCTGACTGCGTACAGGCAGCCGAGCGCATCGCCCATTTTGTGCATACTTCCGTTTGATCAACCTTTAAAAGCTGAGCCGCTATGACTCTCGACCTGCAGACCACCATCGAAAAAGCCTGGGACGACCGGGCCAACCTGTCGCCCACCGACGCCAGCGCCGAAGTGCGCGAAGCGGTCGAGCGCACCATCGACGGCCTGGACCTGGGCCGCCTGCGCGTGGCCGAGAAAATCAACGACGACTGGGTCGTGCATCAGTGGATCAAGAAGGCCGTGCTGCTGTCGTTCCGCCTGAACGACAACGCCATCATGGGCCAGGCTCCGCTGCAGTTCTACGACAAGGTGCCGCTCAAGTTCTCGGAATACGGCGACAACGCCTTCAAGCAGGGCGGCTACCGCGTGGTGCCGCCGGCCGTTGCCCGCCGCGGCGCCTACCTGGCCCGCAACGTGGTGCTGATGCCCTCTTACGTGAACATCGGCGCCTACGTCGACGAAGGCACCATGGTCGACACCTGGGCCACCGTCGGCTCCTGCGCCCAGATCGGCAAGAACGTTCACCTGTCCGGCGGCGTGGGCATCGGCGGCGTGCTGGAACCGCTGCAAGCCAACCCGACCATCATCGAAGACAACTGCTTCATCGGCGCCCGCTCGGAAGTCGTGGAAGGCGTGATCGTCGAAGA
This sequence comes from Achromobacter aegrifaciens, assembly GCF_902859735.1. Classification (GTDB taxonomy): domain Bacteria; phylum Pseudomonadota; class Gammaproteobacteria; order Burkholderiales; family Burkholderiaceae_B; genus Achromobacter; species Achromobacter aegrifaciens. The sequence continues at coordinate 405,658 of NZ_CADIJY010000004.1, forward strand.
GAACTCGGTGCTGGCCATGGGCGTGTTCCTGTCGCAAAGCACCAAGATCTATGACCGCGCCACCGGCAAGATCACGTACGGCCGCGTGCCCTCGGGTTCGGTCGTGGTCCCGGGTTCGCTGCCTTCGGCCGACGGTTCGCACAGCCTGGCCTGCGCGGTCATCGTCAAGCGCGTCGACGCGCAGACCCGCGCCAAGACCAGCATCAACGATCTGCTGAGGGCTTAAATGAGCAGCACGTCCGCACGGCCGCCCGAAGGGCGTGCACCCTCCCTTGGGGAGGCAGCCGCGCAGCGGCAGGTGGGTCCATCGTCGGCTGTACTGGATCTGGTCAAGGACCTGATCGCCCGCCCTTCGGTCACGCCGGCCGATGAAGACTGCCAGGCGACGCTGGCCGCGCGCCTGGAGCGCATCGGCTTCGCCTGCGAGACCATCGCACAGGGCGGTGTCACCAATCTGTGGGCGCGCCGCGGCAACGCGGCGCCGCTGACCGTGTTCGCCGGTCACACGGACGTGGTGCCTCCGGGTCCGCGCGAGAAGTGGGAAAGCGATCCCTTCGTTCCCACCGAGCGCGATGGCTACCTGTACGGCCGCGGGGCAGCCGACATGAAAAGCTCGATCGCCGCCTTCGTGGTGGCGGCCGAGGAATTCGTGGCGGCCCACCCGCAGCATGGCGGCTCGATCGCCCTGCTGATCACCTCTGACGAAGAAGGCCCGTCCATCGACGGCACCGCCATCGTCTGCGACGCGCTGAAGGCGCGCGGCGAACAGATGGACTACTGCATCGTCGGCGAGCCCACTTCGGGCGACGTGCTGGGCGACACCTGCAAGAACGGCCGCCGCGGCTCGCTGTCGGGCAAGCTCACGGTCAAGGGCATCCAGGGCCATGTGGCCTACCCGCACCTGGCGCGCAACCCCGTGCACCAGCTGGCGCCGGCCCTGGCCGACATCGTCAGCATCGAATGGGACCAGGGCAACGAGTACTTTCCGCCCACCACGTTCCAGGTGTCGAACCTGAACTCGGGCACCGGCGCCACCAACGTGGTGCCGGGCGAGGCGGTGGCGCTGTTCAACTTCCGTTTCTCCACCGCCAGCACGCCGGAAAGCCTGCAGGCGCGAGTACATGAAGTGCTGGACCGCCATGGCCTGGAGTACACGCTGGACTGGGAGCTGGGCGGCGAGCCCTTCCTGACGCCGCGCGGCTCGCTGACGGACGCGCTGGTCTCGGCCATCCGCGACGAAACCGGCGTGACGGCAGAACTCTCCACCACTGGCGGCACGTCCGATGGCCGTTTCATCGCCAAGATCTGCCCGCAAGTCATCGAATTTGGTCCCTGCAACGCCACGATCCACAAGGTCAACGAACGCATCGAATTGGCCTCGCTGGATCCGTTGAAGAACATTTATCGGCGCACGCTGGAAAACCTCCTGCTGCCGCCCAAGTAAAAGCCTCACATGTATCAATCCGCCCGCCAAGAACTGCTGACCCTGCGCGACCTGATCCGCTACGGCGTATCGCGCCTGAACGCCGCCCAGGTGGCGCTGGGACACGGCAGCGACAACGCCTGGGACGAGGCGGTCTACCTGACGCTGCACGCCTTGCATCTGCCGCTGGACACGCTGGAGCCCTTTCTGGACGCCCGCGTGCTCAGCGAAGAGCGCAACCGCGTGCTCGAATTGATCGACCGCCGCGTGACCGAGCGCCTGCCCGCCGCCTACCTCACCAACGAGGCCTGGCTGCGCGGCCACCGCTTCTACGTGGACCAGCGCGTCATCGTGCCGCGCTCGCCCATCGCTGAATTGCTGGACCAGGGCCTTGCGCCCTGGGTGCAGGATGCGCTGGCGGTTGAGAACGTGCTGGACATGTGCACGGGGTCCGGCTGCCTGGCTATCCTGTCGGCGCTGGCCTTCCCCTATGCCCATGTGGACGCGGTCGACGTGTCGCCGGACGCGCTGGAAGTGGCGCGCCGCAACGTCGACGACTACGGCCTGGCGGACCGGCTGGACCTGCACGAAAGCAATTTGTTCGACAGCCTGCCGCCGCGCCTGTACGACGTCATCATCTGCAATCCGCCCTACGTGAACAGCGGCTCCATGGACGTCCTGCCCCAGGAGTACCGCCATGAACCGCAGTTGGCCCTGGCTGGCGGCGACGACGGCATGGATCTGGTGCGCCGCATCCTGGAAGCCGCGCCGCGCTTTCTCACGCCGGAAGGCGTGCTGGTGCTGGAGATCGGCCACGAACGCGACTTCTTCGAGGCCGCCTTCCCGCAGCTCTCGCCCGTGTGGCTGGACACCGAAGAAGCCTCCGACCAGCTTCTGCTGCTTACCCGCGAGCAACTCAGCCTGTGATACGCGCTACTGGATTGACCCTGCGCCGCGGCACCAAGGTGCTGCTGGACGGCGCTGAATTCGTCGTGCATCCGGGCGAGCGCGTGGGCATCGTCGGCAAGAACGGCGCGGGCAAGTCCTCGCTGTTCGCGCTCTTGACCGGCACGCTGGACCTGGACGCGGGCAACCTCGCCATGCCCGCCGGCTGGCGCATCGCCAGCGTCAAGCAGGAAATCGAAGCTGACGAGCGTCCGGCGCGAGAGTTCGTCATCGACGGCGACACGCATCTGCGCGAACTGCAGGCGCGCCGCGCCGAACTGACGGACGAGCAAGGCACGCAGATCGCCGAAGTGGAAGCGGCGCTGGTGGAAGCCGGCGCCTGGAGCGCGGCCTCGCGCGCCGAGCAACTGCTGGCCGGCCTGGGCTTCAAGCCCGCCGAATGGATGCAGCCGGTGGCGAGCTTTTCCGGCGGCTGGCGCATGCGCCTGGCCCTGGCCCGCGCGCTGATGGCGCCGTCCGAATTGCTGCTGCTGGACGAGCCCACCAACCACCTGGATCTCGACGCCATGCTGTGGCTGGAGAAATGGCTGGCCGCCTACCCCGGCACCGTCATGCTGATTTCCCACGACACCGAGTTCCTGGATGCGGTCGCCAAATCCATCCTGCATTTCGACCACGCCAAGCTGGTGCGCTACCGCGGCGGCTATGGCGACTTCCTGACGCAGCGCGCCGAGCGCCTGCGCCAGACCAATATCGCCTACGAACGCCAGACCCGCGAAGCGGCCCGGCTGCAAGGCTTCATCGACCGCTTCAAGGCCAAGGCCTCCAAGGCCAAGCAGGCGCAGAGCCGCGTCAAGGCGCTGGCGCGCATGCAGGTGCTGGCGCCCTTGCACGCCGAGGCCGGCATCGACATCCGCATCCCCTCGCCCGACCAGGTGCCGGATCCCCTGCTGACCCTGGAGCACCTGTCGGCCGGCTACACGGACGCCGACGGCAACGCCGTGCCCATCCTGCGCGACGTGACGCTGATGGTGCGCGCGGGCAGCCGCGTCGGCGTGCTGGGCGCCAACGGCGCCGGCAAGAGCACGCTGATCAAGACCCTGGCCGAAGAACTGCCGGTGCAGGCGGGTACTCGCCGCGCCTCGCGCGGCTTGGCCATCGGCTATTTCCACCAGCACCAGCTGGACATGCTGGACGTGGACAGCACGCCCATCGCCCATCTGGCGCGCCTGGCCCCCGAGACCCGCGAACAGGAACTGCGCAACTATCTGGGCGGCTTCGGCTTTTCCGGCGACACGGTGACCAGCAAGGTCGGCCCCATGTCCGGCGGCGAAAAGGCGCGCCTGGCGCTTTCCCTGATCGTCTGGCAAAAGCCCAACCTGCTGCTGCTGGACGAACCCAGCAACCACCTGGACGTGGAAACGCGCGAGGCCCTGGCCGCCGCGCTGGCCGACTTCGGCGGCAGCATGCTGCTGGTATCCCACGACCGCCACCTGCTGCGCACCACGGTGGACAGCTTCTGGATCGTGGCCGACGGCGCGGTACGCGAGTTCGACGGCGACCTGGAGGACTACCGCGACTGGCTCGCCGCCCGCAACGCCGGCGAACGCGCGGAAGCCGCGCGCGAGAACGCCGAAGGCAACGAACCGGTGGTGGACCGCAAGGCCCAGCGCCGCGCCGAAGCCGAACAGCGCCAGCGCCTGTCCGCGCTGCGCAAGCCGCTCGAATCCAGGCTCGCCAAGGTCGAGGCCGAGATGGAGAAGCTGCGCGCCAAGCTGCATGCGCTGGACGCCGTCATCGCCGATCCGGACCTGTACTCGGATGCGCGCCGCGCCGAACGCCAAAAGGTCATGGCCGAGCATGGCGAACACGGCAAGCGCATGGACGAGCTGGAAGAACAGTGGCTCGAAATCCAGGGCTCTCTGGAAGAGATCGAACAGTCCGAGGCCTGACGGCCTGCGGCGGGCGCCCTGCCCGCCGCCGCTTCCTGCGCTCTCGCCTTATCTAGAAATAGAAATCGTTATCATTTATACTCTGGCGCGAATTTGACTCTATCTGGCGCCCGGCGCCGGCGACATGTCTACGCTCACGGATGTATTTCTCCGCCATTACCGAGAGGTGCTGGGTTTTCTCTCTTTGCGCACCGGCTCGCGCGACGTCGCGCAAGACTGCGCCCAGGACACCTGGATCAAGCTGGCGGAATTCAAGGACAGGACGCGTCCCGACAACGACCGTGCCTACGTCTTCCGCGTGGCCGCCAACATCGCTACCGACTGGCACCGGCGCCGCAGCCGCGAACAGGCCGCCACCGCCGACTACGCCGCTTCGCGCCCTACCCTGCATGAACCCGACACCCTGGACGTGGCTGCCGCGCGGCAAATGCTGCGCAGGCTGGAAACCGCGCTGCTGGCCCAGCCGCGCCGCAGCCTGGACGTGTTCGTGCTGCACCGGCACGAGGGCCTGAGCTACCGCGCCATCGCCGAGCGTTTCGCGATTTCGGTCAGCGCGGTGGAGAAACACATGATGCGCATCCTGCTGGCCTGCGACCAGGCGCTGGCATCCTGAGCATGGCCGCCCCCAAGACCGGCAGCGCCCAGGAAGAAGCGTCGCGCTGGGTCGTGCGCCACAGCGGTCAGGGCATGGATGCGCAAGCCCAGGCGGAGTTCGAAGCCTGGTACCGCGCTGACGCCAGCCACGCCGCCGCCTATGAACGGCTGGCGCGCCTGTGGCGGCGAATGGGCGAGATCGAACGCGGCAAGCTGCTGGCGCCACGGCGCGCGCATAAGCGCGGCGCGGCGGCCGCGCTTGTATTGCTGGCCGCCTGGCCAGCCTGGCAATTGCTGCGTACGGTCCATCCTGACGCCGACTACACGACCGGCGCCGAAGTGCGCCGCGTGGCCCTGCCCGACGGCTCCAGCGCCACCCTGGATGCGGACTCCGCCATCGCCATCGATTTCGCGCCGGGCAAGCGCGAAGTACGGCTCCTGGCCGGGCGAGCGTTGTTCACGGCCGCACCACGCGCGCCTGGTGGTCCGGATTTCACGGTGGTGACGCCGGACGCGTCCGCAGCCGCACTAGGCACCCGCTATGTCGTGGCGCGCGAGGCCGGCGGCACGCGCGTGGCGGTGTACGAACATCGCGTGGCAGTCCATTGCCTGGTCTGCCAGGATGACGCCGCCTTGGCGCTGGACGCGGGCCAGGAGGCTGCCGTGTCGGCGACGGGCATCACGCGCTTCGCCGCGCCGCAGGAACCGGCGCCGGACTGGAGCCAGGGCCTGCTGGCCTTCAACGATGTCGCATTGCCCGAGGCCGCTGCGCGGCTATCCCGCTATGGCGGCAAGCACATCCTGGTGCTGGGTGATACCGCGAGGCGTTTGCGCATCTCGGGCACCGCCAGCATCGGCGATCCCAAGCGAGCGCTGGAATTGCTGCTGGCGCAGGCCAAGGTCGGCATTACCGAGCTGCCAGGCCTGCTGATCTTGCGTTGAAGCCGATTGCCAATCAGTAAATGAGAATCGATATAAATTATTCATCGGCAATCCGCTGAGGTAATCCGTGCCTGCACACGTCCTACGGCTGACATCAACACCCGCTTGGACGCATTCATGCTGTTTCCCCACTTCAACCGGCGCGCCCGCCGGTCTGGCGCTTCGGCGGCGCTGCTCATCGCCGCGTTGATAACGGCTTCGCCGGCCCCCGCTCAGTCGACCGCGCCCGTCGCCTATGACCTGCCGGCCCAACCCCTGGGCGACGCACTGCTCGCGCTGGGCCGACAGGCGGGCCTGGAGATCTCGTTTCCGCCGGCGGCGGTGGCGGGCAAGACTTCGCCCCCGCTGCAAGGAGAGTATTCGCCGCTGCTCGCGCTGAACCACCTGCTGGCGGGGTCCGGACTGGCGCTGCGCGCGGACGGACCTGGCCGCTACATCGTCTACGTGGACAAGACCAACCAGTTTTCCGCCCTGCGCCTGGATGCCGTGCGGGTCTACGGCGAGCAGGTGGGCGAGCGCATCTATACCCGCGAGGACATCGCCGAAACGCCCAGCTCCAACCGCGACCTCAGCACGCTGGTGGCGACGCATCCGGCGGTGCGCACCAATCCGGGCGCCGCCGGCTCGCAGAACCGCGGCTCGCTCAATGTGGAGGACATTTCCTTCCACGGCTCCAGCCCCTACCAGAACTTGTTCCAGCTCGACGGCATGGACGCGACCAACCGCGTGGACCCGGCCAGCAAGAACCTGAACCTGCAGGTCGGCAACGTGCCCAGCAACCCGCAGTCGTACTTCGTGGACACGAGCCTGCTGGAGGAAGTGCGCGTGCACGACAGCTTCGTGCCGGTGGAGTACGGCCGCTTCACGGGCGGCGTCGTCGACGCCAGGCTGCGCCGCTTTTCCGGCGAAAACCGCTTGAATCTGGACTACCGCTGGAACACTTCCAAAATGACGCGGCAGGAGGTCGCCGAGGGCGAACAAAACAGTTGGGCGCAGGGCAAGCCGGGCTATTCGCCGGAATGGAAAAAGCGCTTCTACTCCGCCGTGGGCGACCTCGCCTTCAATGAAAAATCAGGCGCCGTGCTGGCCATGTCGCGCCGCGAATCGGACATCACGCGCTGGAACATGGGCGTGGACGACAAGGGACAGCCGGCGCCGGGCCAGGCCGCCTATAGCGACCGGATCGACAACTTCCTGGGCAAGTTCAGCGTGCGCGCCAGCGCCGATACCACGGCCGACCTGACGCTGAAATACAGCGACCGCAGCGAAACCCTGGCCAGCGACCTGTTCCGGCACACGCGCTGGGACAACAACCATGAGGCGCGCGGCATAGGCGTCAACGTAGACCACTACTTCCAGGGCGGCCGGCTTGCGCTGCAGGCGGGCTGGGACCGGTCGCTCAGCAACCGCGAATCCGTCGGCGACGAGCTGGTGACATTCAGCCCCTACCTGCTGCCGCGGTACACGGCGGGCGGCTTCGGCAAGGAGCAGACGCGGCAGGACACCTGGACGCTGAAGGGCCGGGTCGACCTGGATCCGGTGCGCACGGGCGTGTTCACGCACATCCCCTATGCAGGCGCGGAACTGAACCAGGTGCAGGCGAACTTCGAGCGTTTCCAGGAAAGCCACTCCTACCAGCGCGCTTACAACCGCGACGGCAGCTATCGGGATTTCAGCAAGGTCCGCTACCTGCCCGGCACCGTGGACGTGAACTACAACATGGCCAGCCTTTATCTGTCGGACCGCATCGAATGGCAACGGCTGGCGCTGGACGCCGGCCTGCGCTACGACCGCGAGACGTTCCTCGGCAACAACAACCTGTCGCCGCGTACGCGGTTGGATTGGGACATGTTCGGTTCGGGCGATACCCTGCTCAGCGCCGGCTGGTCGCGGTACTACGGGGCCGGCGTGCTGGAGACGGCGCTCAAGGAAGAACGCAGCCGCCTGCGGCGCCAGGTGCTGGACAAGAACGGCAAGCCCGTGACGGACGGCAGCAAGGAGTACTACGTGGAGTACAAGGGCCTGCGCATGCCCTATGACGATGAATGGGCGGTCTCGCTGCGCCAGCGCATGGCGGGCATGGAAGGCGTGCTGAGCTACGTGCGCCGCAACGGCCGCGACCAGTGGGCCACGACCGGCAACGACAAGGACGGCTACCGCTACACCAACGACGGCCTGTCCACCACCGACGGGGTCAGCCTTTCGCTGCGCACGCTGGAGCCCTGGCGCCTGGGCGAGACGCGCTGGAACATGCAGGCAAGCTGGAGCTGGCAGAAGCGCAAGACCAACGCGGACCTGGTCGAAGGCTACAACGGCGACGCGCGCGACCCCGGCGAATACGTGATCTACAACGGCTCGCGCCTGCGCGCCATCGACCTGCCTCCAAGCTCCTTCTACCAGCCACAGATCGCCACCCTCAGCCTGACCGGCGCGTGGCCGCGCGCCGGCCTGACCTGGAGCAACATGGTGAACTGGCGCAGCAAGCGCGACGCCACCGTCTACGTCGGGCGCGGTCCGCGGCCCGACTACCTGGATCGATTCGAATCCGGCGAGATCCCGTCCTACTGGACCTGGGACACCAAGCTTTCCTGGAATCCCACGTTTGCGCGCAGTCTGGAATTCACGGTCGAAGTCCTGAACGTGCTGGACCGCAGGCCCGCCGTGACGGCCAGCAATCCCAACGTCAAGACCAACCGCAGTACCTATCAGACGGGACGGGAGCTATGGCTGCAAGTCGGTTACCGCTTCTGATCCTGGGCGCGGCGCTGACGCTGGCGGCGTCCCAATCCCACGCCGACGCAGACGCCCAGGACGATCAGGCCGCCTGCCGCACGCCCACGGGCTGGGATGCCGCTTGCCTGCGGCCGCTGTACGCCGGGCCGCCCTGGACCTGGCCAGCGCCCACGATCGATCCCGGCGTGGCCTGGCGCGAATGGGGCCCGGTGCCGCCCGCTTCCAGTCCGCCCCTCGCCTGGACCGCCGCCAATGCCGGCCAAAAGGAACTGGCTGCGGACGTCGCGCGCCCGGCGGTGGTGACGCTGGGGCAGATGCTGTTCTTCGATACCCGGCTGTCGCGCAAGGGGCAGGTGTCCTGCGCCTCCTGTCATCTGCCGCAGCGCGCCTTCACCGACGGCCTCGCGCTGGCCGTGGGCGAAGACAAGCTGATGGGCAGGCGGCGCTCCACGCCGCTGTATGCGGCGCCGTTCGCGCCCCGGTTGTTCTGGGACGGACGCGCCGCCAGCCTGAAGGACCAGGTGCTGGGCCCCATCCACGATCCCCGCGAAATGAACCATGACGCCGACGGCGCCGTGGCGCGCCTGTTGGCGGCCGATCCCTACCCTGCGCAGTTCCTGCAAGCATTCGGCGTCGCCCCGGCAGCGCAGCCGCCTGTGGACGCCGACCGCCTGGCGCGCGCGCTGGCCGCCTATGTCGCTACGCTTCGGCCCGAAACCACGCGCTTCGACAAGTTCCTGGATGGACAATCGAATGCGCTGGACGACAGCGAGTTAATCGGCATGCACCTGTTCCGCACCCAGGCGCGCTGCATGAACTGCCACAGCGGCGCGATGCTGACGGATCACCAGTTCCACAACATCGGCCTGTCCTTCTATGGCCGCCGCAACCAGGATCTGGGGCGCTACGAAGCGACGCGCAATCCCGCCGATCTTGGCAAGTTCCGCACGCCCAGCCTGCGCAATGTGTCGCGCGCCGGACCGTGGATGCACAACGGACTGTTTCCCGACCTGAAGGGCCTGCTGCGGATGTACAACGCCGGCATGGGCCGCGATCCTGTGCCCAGCGATCCGCCCGACCCGTATGCGCCGCGCAAGTCCGAACACATCCGGCCGCTCGCGTTGAGCGCGGACGAGATCGACGCCTTGCTGGCGTTCATGCAGGTCTTGTAGGAAGGGAGAGGCGGCGCCCGGCAGCTTGCAGATGCAGGCTCCCATGCGCCGCCGGCCTGGCATTACGAGTACGGGCGCTCGCGCAGGCGGGTGTGGTGGTCGACCACGGTGTCGATCACTTCGCGCAGGATGGTTTCGGCAAGCGCGGGCGGCACGCCCGCCTCTTGCGCCAGGCGGCGGATGCGCGCGACCTGCTGCTCCTCGCGCTTGGGATCCACCAGGTCCATGCCCAGATCGCGCTTGAGCTCGCCGATCATGTCCGTGCAGCGGAACCGCACGCCCAGCAGCAGCATGATCTGCTGGTCGATTTCATCGACCTCGGCGCGCAGCGACGCCAGCTCGGCTTTGGAAGTATCGTTATCGGCCATGAGTATCAACCCTGAACAATGTCAAGTTTGGCGATGCCCAGCGCCAAGGTCTTGGCGCCCACGTCGCGGAACTGGATTTCAGCCTGGGCGTCCTGCCCTGCTCCGCTCAAGCCGATGATCGTGCCTTCGCCGAACCGCGCGTGGTGCACGCCCTGACCTACACGATACTGCTTGTCGCCCACCGTGACGCCGGTGGTAACGCTGCGTGCTTGACGCGGCGCAATGGTATTGGTGGGCTTGCGGCCAAAAGCGTCGCCGCGGTTGCCGCCGCCCCAGCCGGCGCCCGTGCCGCCAACCTGGGCCAGGCCGGCCTTGGGCGACAGCCACTTCAGGTGCTGTTCGGGAATTTCTTCCAGGAAGCGCGACCGCATCGCGTAGCGCGTCTGGCCGTGCAGCATCCGGCTTTGCGCCAGGCTGATGTACAGACGCTGGCGCGCACGCGTGATGGCCACGTACATGAGGCGGCGTTCTTCTTCCAGTCCGGAAGCTTCCAGGACGCTGTTCTCGTGCGGGAACAGCCCCTCTTCCAGGCCGGTGATGAACACCGCGTCGAACTCCAGGCCCTTGGCGGCGTGCACGGTCATGAGCTGGACGGCGTCCTGGCCCTGCTGGGCCTGGTTGTCGCCCGCTTCCAGCGCCGCATGCGACAGGAACGCCGCCAGCGGAGTCAAACCGTCGGATGCCACGACCGGCGCGTCGACCACGCCCGCGTTCAGCGTGGAGGCCGTGTCCTGTTCGGGCACCACGCCGGCAGGCATGCCGTCGTAGTTTTCCTCGGACGCGAACACCGCCGCGGCGGTGACCAGTTCGCTCAGGTTTTCCAGGCGCTCCGCGCCTTCGCGTTCCGCCTTGTAGTGCGCGTTCAGGCCGCTGGCCTCGAGCATGTGCTCGACCATTTCCGGCAGCGGCAGGTCGCGGGTCTCTTCGATCAGGCGATGGATCAGCTGCGCGAATTGCGCCAGGTTGGAGCCGCCCTTGCCGGGCACCAGGGCCACGGCCGCGTACAGGCTGGTGTCGTGCGCGCGCGCGGCGTCGCCCAATTGCTCCAGCGTGCGCGCGCCGATGCCGCGCGTGGGGAAATTGACGACCCGCATCCACGAGGTGTCGTCGTGCGGATTGGCCATCAGGCGCAGGTAGGCCAGCGCGTGCTTGATTTCCTGGCGCTCGAAAAAACGCAGGCCGCCGTACACCTTGTAGGGAATGCCGGCGGAAAAGATGGCGTGTTCCAGCACGCGCGACTGCGCGTTGCTGCGGTAGAGCACGGCGATCTCGCGGCGCAGGCTGCCTTCGCGGATCAGGGAGCGGATCTCGTCCACGATCCACTGCGCTTCCATGCCGTCGGACGGCTGCTCGATGACGCGCACCGGCTCGCCGTCGCCCTGCTCGGTCCAGAGGTTCTTGCCCAGGCGGCCGGTGTTATGGCCGATCAGCGCGTTGGCGGAATCCAGGATGTGGCCAAAGGAGCGGTAGTTCTGCTCCAGCCGGATCACGGTGCCGCGCGCGTAGTCGCGTTCAAAGTCAGCCATGTTGCCGACGTTGGCGCCGCGGAAGGCATAGATCGACTGGTCGTCGTCGCCCACCGCGAAGATTGCGGCGCCGCCGCCGGCCAACAGGCGCAGCCACTTGTACTGCAGCGTGTTGGTATCCTGGAACTCGTCGACCAGGATGTGGCGGAAACGGCGCTGGTAGTGCTCGCGCACCGGCGCATTGCGCGACAGCAGTTCGTAGGCGCGCAGCAGCAGTTCGGCAAAGTCCACCACGCCTTCGCGCAGGCACTGGGCCTCGTAGAGCTGGTAGATCTCGATCAGGCGACGGCGATGGGCGTCGTAGGCTTCCACGTCGGCGGGACGCAGGCCTTCTTCCTTGGCGCCGTTGATGAAGCGCTGCACATCGCGCGGAGGATACTTTTCGTCGTCGACGCCATTGGCCTTCATCAGGCGCTTGATCGCCGCGAGCTGGTCGGTGACGTCCAGGATCTGGAAGCTTTGCGGCAGGCCGGCATCGCGGTGATGCGCGCGCAGCATGCGGTTGCACAGGCCATGGAAGGTGCCGATCCACAGGCCGCGCGTATCGATCGGCAGGATGGCCGACATGCGCGCGAGCATTTCGCGCGCCGCCTTGTTGGTGAACGTGACCGCCAGCAGCCCAAAAGGCGAGGCCTGGCCGGTTTGAATCAGCCAGGCCATGCGGGTGGTGAGCACCCGGGTCTTGCCGCTGCCCGCCCCGGCCAGGACCAGGGCGTGCTGCGGTTCTAACGTTACTGCGGCGCGTTGTTCAGGATTGAGCTTCTCTAGCATCATGCCGCGTAGCGGCGCAGACGTTGAGCGAATTGCTCGAGCCCGGCGATGCCGCTTTGCTGGGCGCGCTGGCACCAGGCCTGCAGGTCATGAAGAAGCTGTTCGCTGCTGGCGCTGGAGCTTTCCCAGATGCGGCCGAGTTCACGGCGCATCTGTACCAGCGTGGCGAGCGACTTGTTGCGGGCGATGGCTTGATCCACGGCGGCAACCTGTTCGGGCTGGAGGATGTCCTCGTTGCGGTGGATGGCGCGGCGCACGCTGTGCAGCTTGGTCCAGTCGCACTCGGCGCTGTCCTTGTTGCGCGAATCCTTCAGCTTGGCCAGCTCTTCACGGGCGGCGCTCTTGATCACGTCCGCATAGCGGGCCATGACTTCGTAGCGGTGCGTGATCACGCCCTGCAGGGTGCGCAGGTCGATGCCGGTCTTGCTGTCGTCCAGCTTGAGCTTGGGCGCAACCTTCTTGATCTTGGCCAGGCCGAAGAACTTCAGGATGTTGATGTAGCACCAGCCGATGTCGAATTCGTACCACTTGGCCGAGAACTTGGCCGACGTGCCATGGGCGTGGTGGTTGTTGTGCAGCTCTTCGCCGCCGATCACGATGCCCCAGGGGAACACGTTGGTGCTGGTGTCCGGGCTGTTGTAGTTGCGGTAGCCCCAGTAGTGGCCGATGCCGTTGACGACGCCGGCGGCCCAGAAGGGGATCCAGGCCATCTGCACGGCCCATACCGTGACGCCGATGGCGCCGAACAGGGCGATGTCGATGGCGAGCATGGTCAGCACGCCCCACAGGCTGTGCTTGCTGTAGACGTTGCGCTCGAGCCAGTCGTCAGGCGTGCCGTGGCCGAACTTGGCCATGGTTTCCTTGTTGTTCGATTCTTCGCGGTACAGTTCCGCGCCGCGGAACAGCACCTTCCAGATGCCGAACAGGATGGGCGAATGGGGATCGCCTTCCTTTTCGCACTTGGCGTGGTGCTTGCGGTGAATGGCCACCCATTCCTTGGTGACCATGCCGGTCGTCATCCAGAGCCAGAAACGGAAGAAGTGCATGACGGCCGGATGCAGATCCAGACCACGGTGCGCTTGGCTGCGATGGAGAAAGACCGTGACCGACACAATCGTGATGTGCGTCACAACCAGAGTGAACACGACAACCTGCCACCAAGTGGCTTGGGTCAGACCGCCGGCAATGAAGGAAAGGATGTAATCCATAAAGCTGTTAGGAGCCTCGCTAGAGAAGTGCCTGGAGTTTAGCTTACCTTGGCTGACTTATGACAAGGTAGTTTCAAAATAGTTTTTGAGCGAAATCAAGGACTAAGCCCCGGTTTTTCAGGGCAAAAACCCACTCTCGCCACCAAAAATGCGGGTTGCGAGGCCGAGCCTTGCGGCACGCGGCGCTAGGGCCGTCCTCCCCAGGGTAGGTGGGGGGCATACGCGAAGGCGCAAGGTTTGGGCTCGATTTCGCCGTTAAAGTTCCTGTCAGCTTGGCGTCCGGTCTTGAAGCGGACTTGCGGCTGGCGCACACTGCGGGTGCTTTACCGACCAAACTGTCTCTTTTGTCCCACTGATGTTGCTGAAAAAAATCCGTCCCCAATTTTTTTATGCCCTGGCCGCGCTGGGCACCGCCCTGCCCGCCACCGTTTCCGCGCAAACGCTGAAATCGGGCGACGTCGCCGTGCTGGCCTCGTACTACGAGATCCGCGGATCGGACTGCCTGGCGCTGCGCGCGCCGCGCGTATCGCTCACCATGACGCCGCGCCTGGGCAAGGCCAACATCATGCAGACGCGGGGCCAGTCCAGCGATTCCGGGCGTTGCGCCTACCAGACCGTGCCGGTGTCCCAGGTGGTCTACCAGGCGGACCAGCCAGGCAATGACAGCCTGGCCTGGGAAGTGAAGTACCAGAACAAGACCCTGGGCACGCGCCGCTACAGCGCCACGGTGGTGGTGACGCCGGGTCCCTGACCCGGCGCTCCCGATCAGGCCGGCTGGTCCTGCGGACCGGCCGCGTCCCCGTCGGACGTTTCTTCAGTCGAAGCCTCGTCCGCTTCCGAAGCTTCTTCGGCCACGGTCGCCGCGCCCTTCTTCTTGCGCTCGAATACCGCGGCGAAAAAGCCGTCGGTGCCGTGCACGTCGGGGCGCAGCTGCACGTAGGGGCCGTCCAGCTTCAGGTTTTCACAGCGCGCGGCCAGGATCTCGGCGGCGTCCAGGCGCTCGAAATCCGGATGGCTGGCGAGGAAACGCTCGGCCTGGACCTCGTTTTCCTCGGCCAGCAGGCTGCAGGTGGCGTACACCAGGCGGCCGCCCGGGGCGACGCAGCGCGCCGCGCTGTTGAGGATGCGTTCCTGCAGCTGGCCCAGTTCGGCCAGCGCCTCGGGGTGCTGGCGCCATTTCAGGTCCGGATTGCGGCGCAGGGTGCCAATGCCGCTGCACGGGGCATCGACCAGCACGCGCTGGGCCTTGCCGGCCAGGCGCTTGACGCGGGCGTCGTTTTCGCTGTCGATGACCACCGGCACCACGTTGGACAGGCCGCTGCGCGCAAAGCGCGGCTTGGCGCGCTGCAGGCGGGCCGCGGACACGTCGAACGCGTACAGGCGGCCGGTGGAGCGCATCAGCGCGCCCAGCAGCAGTGTCTTGCCGCCCGCGCCGGCGCAGAAATCGATGATCATTTCGCCGCGGCGCGGCGCCACCAGCAGCGCCAGCAACTGGCTGCCCTCGTCCTGGACTTCGATGCTGCCGTTCTCGAACTGCGGCCAGCGGTTGATGGCCGGACGGCCTTCCATGCGGATGCCCCAGGGCGAATAAGGCATGGCGACAGGTTCGTAGCGGCCGGCGCCCTGCTGCAATTCGGCCAGCATGGCGTCGCGCTCGACCTTCAGCGGGTTGACGCGCAGGTCCAGGCTGGCCTGGCGGTTCAGCGCCTCGATCAGCGTTTCCGGGCTGTCCATGGCGCCCAGGCGTTCGTCCAGCCAGTCCGGGATGCTGCCGCGCACGGCGCGCGGCAGGGTCGCCAGGTCGATCTGCGACACGCGCTGCAGCCATTCGGCTTCGCCGGCGTCCATGCCTTCGGCCAGCGCCTCGGCGCCCAGCGTCGCGGCCAGGCCCAGGATCGCCAGGCGGCGCGAAGCAGGACCGATGCCGCTTTCGCCGAACTGGCGGTAGCGGCGCAGATGGCGCAGCACGTCGTAGACGGCTTCAGCGACCTCGGAGCGATCGCGCGCGCCCAGATTCGGATGATTGCGCAGCCAGTGCGACAGGGCCGCGTCGGCCGGATAGGTCCATTGCAGGATTTCGCCCAGGACGCGCTGGACCTGGTCGATGCGGATCGCCGCGTGCGATTGGCGCGGGCGATTGAATTGGGGTTTGGGCGGGCGGTCCTGGCCGCCGTCGCCGCCGCGCGGGCCGCCATACTGGCCGCGCTCGCCGCCGCGATCATCGCCTCGCGGCGAGCCATAGGACGGACGCGAGTCCGCGCGGCCTTCGCGACGATCCGGGCCATAGGAGGCGCGCTCGCCGCCACGGCCTTCGCCACGCGGGGCGTCATAGGACGGACGCGAGTCCGGACGCCCTTCGCGGCGCTCCGAACCATAGGAAGCGCGCTCGCCGCCACGACCTTCGCCGCGCGGAGCGTCGTAGGACGGACGCTGGCCCGGACGGCCTTCGCGGCGTTCCGAACCATAGGAAGCGCGCTCGCCGCCACGACCTTCGCCGCGCGGGACGTCGTAGGACGGACGTTGGCCCGGGCGGCCTTCGCGGCGTTCCGAACCATAGGAAGCGCGTTCGCCGCCACGGCCTTCGCCGCGCGGGGCGTCGTAGGACGGACGTTGGCCCGGACGGCCGTCGCGGCGCTCCGAACCATAGGAAGCGCGCTCGCCGCCACGGCCTTCGCCGCGCGGGGCGTCGTAGGGCGGACGCTGGCCCGGGCGACCTTCACGGCGCTCGGAACCATAAGAACCGCGCTCGCCACGGGCCTCGCCGCGCGCCGGATCGAAGGACGGACGCGGGCTCGGTCGACCCTCGCGACGGTCCGAACCGTAGGAACCGCGTTCACCGCCGCGGCCTTCGCCGCGCGGCGCGTCGTAGGACGGGCGCGGCGTCGGGCGGCCGGCCGAGCGTTCGTCGCGGCTGCCACCGGAGCGCTCGTCGCGGGCGTTGTCGCGTGCGATCGGGGCGCGCGCCTCGCCCTTGGGGCGCGAGAAGAAGGACCGACCGTCGCGGCCTTCGGACGCGGCCCTGGCGGCGCCAGCCGGACGGGAACGCGGAGATTGGGGTTTGGTCATGGTGTATTCCAGTGGGGCGGAGGGCTTCCGCCCGAAAAATTCGATTCGGGGCCGCTCAGGCGGCCGGCGACCAGGCGAAAAGGCGATCGGGATCGCCTTGCACGTTGACGCGGTGGTCGCTGGTCAGGGTAACCCGGCCTTCGGCCAGCCAGCGCACCGCCGCCGGGAAAGCCCGGTGTTCGACCGCCAGCACGCGCTCGGCCAGGGATTCGGGCGTATCGCCCGCCAGGACCGGCACGCAGCCCTGGGCGATGATGGGACCGTGGTCCAGCACCGGCGTGACGAAGTGCACGGTGCAGCCGTGCACGCGCACCCCGGTGGCCAGGGCCTGGGCGTGCGTGTGCAGCCCGGGAAACGCCGGCAGCAGCGACGGGTGGATGTTCACCAGCCGGCCGGCATAGTGATTGACGAAGCCCGGCGTCAACACGCGCATGAAGCCCGCCAGAATGACGTAATCGGGTTCGTAGCGGTCGATCTCGGCGGCCAGCGCGGCGTCGAAGGCTTCACGGCTGGCGTAGTCCTTGTGATACAGCGCGCCGGTGGGGATGCCCTGCTGGGCCACCCATTCCAGGCCGGCGGCATCGGGCTTGCTGGCGATGACGGCGGCGACTTCGGCCGGCCAGCCTTCATTGCGGCAGGCCTCGGCCAAGGCCTGCATATTGCTGCCGCGTCCCGAAATCAGGATGACGATGCGGCGCTTGGTGGTAGATATTTCCGGCAAGATAAGGAATTCCAAGGGAAATCGGGCCCGTCCGCCCTACGCAATCCCGCGCGCGGCGACAGCCTGGACGCGCGGCAGGTAAGGACAGGAACAAACCCGGAATCCAAAATTGTAAACTCTCGCTCGTGAAACCATCGCTGCGCATCTACCGATCCCTGCCCCCGCCCGACCGGCGCGCCCCTTGCGCGCTGACGATCGGCAATTTCGACGGCGTCCATCGCGGACACCAGGCCATGCTGGCGCGCGTCTGCCAAGTCGCTCGCGACCGCAACCTGACGCCCGCCGTGATGACCTTCGAGCCGCATCCGCGGGAGTATTTCGCCACCCTGAATCAACGCCCGGAGCTGGCGCCCACCCGTATTTCGGGTTTGCGCGACAAGCTGGCGGCGCTGGCGCGTTACGGCATCAGCCAGGTCGTGGTGGAGCGCTTCAACGCCCGCCTGGCCGAAATGTCGGCCAACGCCTTCATCGAACAATTGCTGGTCCAGGGCCTGCATGCCAAATGGCTGCTGGTGGGCGAGGACTTCCGCTTCGGCCACAAGCGCAGCGGCGACATCGACCTGCTGCGCGAGGCCGGCCTGCGCCATGGCTTCGAGGTGCAGACCCTGGCGGACGTGACCGACCAGCAAGGGCACCGGATCTCCAGTTCCGAGGTGCGCACCGCGCTGGCGGTGGGCGACCTGGAGCGCGCCCGCCACCTGCTGGGCCACCCGTACCACATCAGCGGCCACGTGATCCACGGCCAGAAGCTGGGCCGCACGCTGGGCTTTCCCACCATGAATCTGCGGGTGGCCGAGCGCTGCGCCGCGCGCTCGGGCATTTATGTGGTGCAGGTCTACGGCCTGGCCGACCGCCCGCTGCCAGCGGTGGCCAGCCTGGGCGTGCGCCCCACGGTCGAAGACCGCGGCCGCGTGCTGCTGGAGTCGCACCTGCTCGACGAGACCGTCGACGCTTACGGTAAACTCGTACGCGTCGAATTCCTGCAAAAGCTGCGGGACGAAGAAAAATTTCCTGACCTCCCTTCCCTGACTGCCGCCATCGCCGAAGACGCGCGAAACGCGCGCGCCTATTTTGCCGTTCATGGACTATAAAAAGACCCTCAACCTGCCCGATACCCCCTTCCCCATGCGGGGCGACCTCGCCAAGCGCGAGCCCGCCTGGATTTCGCAGTGGGAAGAAAACCACGTCTACCAGGCGATCCGCGCCGCCAGCCGCGGCCGGCCGCGCTTCGTGCTGCACGACGGCCCGCCCTACGCCAACGGCGACATCCACATCGGCCACGCGGTCAACAAGATCCTGAAGGACATCATCGTCAAGAGCCGCAACATGGCCGGCTATGACGCGCATTACGTGCCGGGCTGGGACTGTCACGGCATGCCGATCGAAATCCAGATCGAAAAGAAATACGGCAAGCACCTGCCCGTGGCGGAAGTGCAGTCCAAGGCCCGCGCCTACGCCCTCGAACAGATCGACCGCCAGCGCAAGGACTTCAAGCGCCTGGGCGTGCTGGGCGAGTGGGATCGTCCCTACATGACGATGAACTTCAGCAATGAAGCCGACGAAATCCGCGCGCTGGGCCGCATCCTGGACAAGGGCTACGTGTTCCGCGGCCTGAAGCCCGTGAACTGGTGTTTCGACTGCGGCTCGGCCCTGGCCGAAGCCGAGGTCGAGTACGCCGACCGCGTCGATCCGGCGGTGGACGTGGCCTTCCCGTTCGCCGAGCACGCCAAGCTGGCCAGCGCCTTCGGCCTGGACTCGGTGGAAGACGGCGCCATCGTCATCTGGACCACCACGCCCTGGACCATCCCGTCCAACCAGGCGCTGAACCTGCATCCCGAAATCGAATACGCGCTGGTGCGCGTGACGCCGGTTCCCAAGTTCGGTCCGCTCCTGCTGATCGCCAAGGAACGCGTCGAAGCCTGCCTGAAAGCCTGGAACCTGGAAGGCGAAGTGATTGCCACGGCCCCGGGCGCGGCGCTGTCGGGCATCGAATTCCGCCACCCGCTGGCGCAGTTCAACGCCGCCTACGACCGCAAGTCGCCCGCCTACCTGGGCGACTACGTGACGGCCGACTCCGGCACCGGCGTGGTGCACTCGGCGCCGGCGTACGGCATCGAGGACTTCATCTCGTGCAAGGAGCACGGCATGAAGGACACCGACTTCATCAGCCCGGTCATGGGCGACGGCAAGTACGTGGACAGCCTGGCGCTGTTCGGCGGCCTGTCCATCTGGGACGCCAACCCCAAGATCGTCGAGGCGCTGACGGAAGCCGGCGCGCTGATGCACGTGGAAAAGCACAAGCACAGCTACATGCACTGCTGGCGCCACAAGACCCCCATCATCTACCGCGCCACCAGCCAGTGGTTCGCCGGCATGGACGTGGCCCCCAAGGGCGGCGGCCCGACCCTGCGCGAATCGGCGCTGGCCGGCATCGACGCCACCGCCTTCTATCCGGCCTGGGGCCGCGCCCGCCTGCACGCCATGATCGCCAACCGCCCCGACTGGACGCTGTCGCGCCAGCGGCAATGGGGCACGCCGATGGCCTTCTTCGTGCACAAGGAAACCGGCGAACTGCACCCGCGCACCTCTGAATTGCTGGAACAGGTGGCGCAGCGCGTCGAACAAGGCGGCATCGAAGCCTGGCAGACCCTGGATCCGCGCGAATTGCTGGGCGACGAAGCCGACCAGTACGAAAAGAACCGCGACACGCTGGACGTGTGGTTCGACTCGGGCAGCACGCACGCCACGGTGCTGGGCGGCAAGGACGGCGACTTCGCCGGCTCGCATGGCGCTGAACTCGCCTGGCCCGCCGACCTGTACCTGGAAGGCTCGGACCAGCACCGCGGCTGGTTCCATTCGTCGCTGCTGACTGGCTGCATGCTCTACGGCCAACCGCCCTACAAGGCCCTGCTCACGCACGGCTTCGTGGTGGACGGCCAGGGCCGCAAGATGAGCAAGTCGGTGGGCAACGTGATCGCCCCGCAAAAGGTGTCCGACTCGCTGGGCGCGGAAATCCTGCGCCTGTGGGTGGCGTCCACCGATTACTCGGGTGAACTGTCCATCTCGGACGAGATCCTGAAGCGCGTGGTCGAAGGCTACCGCCGCATCCGCAACACGCTGCGCTTCCTGCTGGCCAACCTGGCCGACTTCGACGCGGTGACGCAGTCCGTTCCTTATGGCGAACTGTTCGAGATCGACCGCTATGCGCTGGCCATGACGGCGCAGATGCAGGCCGAGGTCCAGGCCAACTACGAACGCTACGACTTCCACCCCGCCGTCTCGCGCCTGCAGACGTTCTGCTCGGAAGACCTGGGCGCGTTCTACCTGGACATCCTGAAGGACCGCCTGTACACCTCGGCCGAGGACAGCCGCGCGCGCCGCTCGGCCCAGACGGCCCTGCTGGACATCACGCAGACGCTGCTCAAGCTGATGGCGCCGATCCTGTCCTTCACCGCTGAAGAAGCCTGGAAGGAACTGGTCAACTCGGCCTTGAAGAACCAGGCCGACGCCGCCCGCACCACGATCTTCACCGAGGTCTACCACGCGCTGCCCCCGTTCGCCGATGCCGACGCCTTGTCGGCCAAGTGGGCGCGTCTGCGCGCCATCCGCGCCGAAGTCCAGCGCAAGCTGGAAGAAGTGCGCACGGCCGGCGACATCGGCTCCTCGCTGCAGGCCGAAGTGGACCTGTACGCCAACGGCGCCGACCAGGAACTGCTGGCCAGCCTGGGCGACGACCTGCGCTTCGTGCTGATCGTCTCGCGCGCCACGGTGCACGCGGGCGAAGGCGAGACCCGCATCGAGGTCACGCCGTCCACGCACAAGAAGTGCGAGCGCTGCTGGCACTGGCGCCTGGACGTGGGCCAGGACGCGGATCATCCCGAGATCTGCGGCCGCTGCGTGTCCAACCTGTTCGGCACGGGCGAAGCCCGCGACAAGGCTTGAGCATGGCCCGCCCCTCCGACCCCGGAGTGACGGGCGCCGCCCCCGTCCGCGCCGCGCCGGCGCGCGTGGGCGGCTGGCTGGCCCTGGCATTGCTCATCATCGTGCTGGACCAGTTGACCAAGGTCTACTTCAACACCTCGTTCCAGTACGGCGAACGCGTCAACGTGCTGCCGGTCTTCGACTTCACGCTGATGTACAACCGCGGCGCCGCCTTCAGTTTCCTGGCGTCCGAAGAAGGCTGGCAGCGCTGGCTGTTCACCGGCCTGGGCTGCGTGGCGGCGGTGGTCATCACCATCATCCTGCGCCGCACCCATGGCCAGCCGCGTTTCAGCCTGGCGCTGACCCTGATCCTGGGCGGCGCCATCGGCAACGTCATCGACCGCGTGGTCTATGGCCACGTGGTGGACTTCCTGCTGTTCTACTGGAACACCTCCTACTTCCCCGCCTTCAACCTGGCGGACGTGGGCATCACCTGCGGCGCCATATTGCTGGTGCTGGATGAACTCCTGCGCGGCCGCAAGGCCAAGACCCAGGCCTGAAGATGGCCCGGCCGGGGCCCGATGCCCCGGCTTTCCCCCGCATTTCCCACGGTTTTTGTCCTGCTTGATGCCCCCTGAACGCATCGCGAAAGGCGCAATGCCGCAATGCAGAATAAAATCACTGTCCGTTCCTCGATTACACGGCGCTGAACCGCCGCCTCCCTCATGCTCGACCTCGCCCGCAAACGCATCGTCCTCGGCCTGACCGGCGGCATCGCCTGCTACAAAATCGCCGAGCTGGTGCGGCGCATGACCGAACAAGGCGCCACCGTCGACGTGGTCATGACTGAGGCGGCCACGCACTTCATCACGCCGGTCACCATGCAGGCCCTGTCGGGCCGTCCGGTGTTCGTGGATGCCTGGGATGCCCGCGTGCCCAACAACATGGCGCACATCGACCTGACGCGCGGCGCGGACGCGGTGCTGATCGCTCCGGCCAGCGCCGACTTCATGGCCAAGCTGGCGCACGGCATGGCCGACGACCTGCTGTCCACGCTGTGCCTGGCGCGCGCCTGTCCGCTGCTGGTGGCGCCCGCCATGAACCGCGAGATGTGGGCCAACCCGGCCACGCAGCGCAACGTCGAACAACTGCGCGCCGACGGCATCAGCGTGCTGGGCCCCTCCGCCGGCGAACAGGCCTGCGGCGAAACGGGCGATGGCCGCATGCTGGAAGCGCATGAACTGCTGACCGACCTGATCGCCTTCTTCCAGCCCAAGCTGCTCGCCGGCCGCCACGTGCTGCTGACCGCCGGTCCCACGTCCGAACCCGTGGACCCGGTGCGCGTGCTGAGCAACCGTTCGTCGGGCAAGACCGGCTACGCGCTGGCTCGCGCCGCCCGCGAGGCCGGCGCCCGCGTCACGCTGATCACCGGCGCCACCTTCCTGCAGGTGCCGCGCGGCGTCACCGCGCTGTCGGTCACGACCGCGCGCCAGATGCACGACGCCGTGATGGCCAGCGCGGCCGACGCGGACATCTTCATCGCGGTGGCCGCGGTGGCCGACTGGCGCGTCAAGAACGTCAGCAACCAGAAGCTGAAGAAGACCAGCGAAGGCGGCGGCGCGCCCGTGATGGAATTCGAACCCAATCCGGACATCCTGGCCGAAGTGGCCAAGCTGCCCAACGGCCCCTGGTGCGTCGGCTTCGCCGCCGAAACCGAGAAGCTGGCCGAGCATGCCGAAGCCAAGCGCACGCGCAAGGGCATTCCGCTGCTCGTGGGCAACCTGGCGCACAAGGTCATGGATGCGGACACCACCGAACTGGTGCTGTTCGACGAGCAAGGCACCCATCCCCTGCCCGCCGCCGACAAGCTGGACGCCGCGCGGCGACTGATCGCCGAGATCGCGGCCAGAGTGCCAGGCAAATAAAAAGAGCAGGCCTCGCGGCCTGGCCTGGCTGCCGATGAACCCCTGTCTGCGGACAGGGGTTTTTATTTGCTTGCGGGCTTGCCGCTCATGCGGCCGTCGTCAGTGGATATGCTCCTGCGAGGAACGATCCTCGCGCTCCATCTGCAGCGTCGTATGGTGCAGGTCGAAATCCGCCTGCAGCCTGTCCTCGATGGCCCGGCGTACCTGTTCGCCGTCGGCCCCGGCCGCCAGCACCACGTGACCCGTGAGCATGGGATTGCTCTGCGTCACCGCCCACAGGTGTATGTCATGGATGGAAGCCACACCGGCCGTGCCGGCGATGGCGGCGCGCACGGCCTGCAGGTTCATGCCCGGCGGCACGCCTTCCAGCAGGATATTCACGCACTCGCGCAGCAGCACCCAGGTGCGCGGGAACACCATGAAGCCTATGCCCACCGCCAGCGCCGAATCCACCCAGCGCCAGCCCGTGAACCAGATGAGCACAGCGCCGACGATCACTCCGATCGAGCCCAGCATGTCGGCCCATACCTCCAGATAGGCGCCCTTCACGTTCAGGCTTTCGTCCTTGGCGCCTGCCAGCATGCGCATCGAGATCAGGTTGACGATGAGCCCCACCACGGCGACGGCCAGCATCCCCAGCGACTGGATCTCCTGCGGCGCCGACAGGCGCTGGTAGGCCTCGTACAGGATGTAGAACGCGACGCCCAACAACACCAGCGCATTGACCGCCGCCGCCAGTATCTCGAAGCGGGCGTAGCCATAGGTGCGCATCAGGTCCGCCGCCTTGCGACCGGCGCGTATCGCCACCAGCGCCAGCAGCAAGGCCATGGCGTCGGTCATCATGTGCATGGCATCGGAAATCAATGCCAGGCTGCCTGTGATCAGGCCGCCCGCGATCTCGACCAGCATGAAGCTGCCGGTCAGGCCCAAGGCGATCCAGAGGCGGGATTCGGGCAAGGCGCGCACGTCGCCGTGCTGATGGCTGTCGCTCATGGCTGTCCTGGTCGGGGAAAGGCACCATGACAAAGCCTGTAGCGGCTTCAGAGTCAAGCGCGGCGGCTTGCGCCATGAAAAAAACCCTCCGTGCCACCGGAGGGTTTTTGTTGGACAACCCGGCTTACTGTTCCAGGCTGATGTTGGCCGCCTTGACGATGTCGGCCCATTGCTGGCGGTCCTTCTCCAGGAACTGGCCGAACTGCTCGGGCGTCATGCCGGTGACCGGCTCGGAACCCAGGCCGGCCATCTTCTCGACCAGCGCGGGCTGCTTCAGCACGTCCTGCATGGCCGCGTAGTAGGCGGCCAGCACGTCGGCGGGCAGCCCGGCGGGCGCGAACACGCCTTGCCAGGTCGGCATGTCGAAGCCCTTCAGGCCCTGCTCGTCCAGCGTCGGCACGTTGGGCAGCTGCGGCGCGCGCTTGATCGAGGCCACGGCGATGGCCTTGACCTTGCCTTGCGAGGCCAGCGGCGCGGCGGTGGAGATGTTGTCCATCGTCATGGCGATGTGGCCGCCCAGCAGGTCGGTGATGACGGGCGCGGCGCCGCGGTAGGCGGCGTGCGGCACCTTCACGCCCAGCTTGTAGAGCATGGTCTCGGCGATCAGGTGGTTGGAAATGCCCACGCCGGCGGTGCCGTAGGTGGCGGTCGGCGTCTTCTGGAAGTATTCCTTCAGCTCGGCCAGATTGTTGGCCGGCACGTCCTTGTTGACGATGACCACGTTGGGCTGCACCGCGGCCAGCGTGACAGGCGTGAAGTCCGCCGGCTTGTAGTTGGTGCCCTTGGGGTTCAGGACATGGGTGATGGCCATGGACCCGGCGGCGGCGATGCCGATGGTATAGCCGTCGGCCGGCGACTGGGCCAGGCGGTACGCCATGATGTTGCCGCCTGCGCCGGCCAGGTTTTCGACCACGACGGGTTGGCCCAGGCGCTGCGACAGCGGCTCGGCCAGGAGGCGCGCCAGGGTATCGGCGGAACCGCCGGGCGCAAAGCCCACCAGGAGGCGCACCGGCTTGGCGGGCTTCCAGGCGTCGGCGGCGAAGGCCGGCGCGGCCGTCAGGGCTGTGACGGCGAACAGTGCGCCAGCGGCGCGATGCAGATTACGGCTGAACATGAAAAACACTCCCAACGATTGATTGACGAAGCCCGCTTCGTCTCCTCTCGCCGCTCGCCCGTCCGCGTCGCGCCGCGCATCCATGCGCGGCCGGGTCGCGGAGCGGTACCCGCGGCGTTATTCCAGTATTTGCGCCAGCGTCTGCGCCACCATGCGGTTGGACAGCAGCACCGGCCGGCCCGAGGCCTGTGCCACGGCCTGGCGCATGCGCTCGGCGTAGCCCATGCAATGCATGACGATCAGGTCGCAGGACGCGAGTTCGCGGCCGGCCCGCTCGAAGTTGAGTGCGGCCTGGGCCGCGTCGGCTTCGTAGGGGGAGGCATGCACGACCACGGTCTCGCAGGAAAGCGGCACGACCATGTGGAAGGCATCGACCTGCGCCTCCAGCGGCACCACCAGGCCCACCTTGCGGCAATGCTCGGCCAGGCCGGCGACCAGGTGGTCCACCACCTGCTGCGGCTCCACCACCAGCGTGCGCATCGGCGCGATCGCGGTGCCGGTGCACAGCGGCACCAGCACGTCGTAGCCCGCGGCATCGGCCTGGCGCATGACCTCGGCCAAGCGCGCCTCGGCGGCGGCCGCGTCCAGTTCGATCTGCGAGCCGTCGCGCATGCGGGTGGCGAAGCGGTATTCGCCCGGCTTGGGCGCCAGCGCGGCCAGGCCCGCGGCGTCCAGCCCGTCGAGCGCGCCGAATTCGTCGATGCGCACCTGCGCGCCCAAAAGCGGGGCCATCTCGGGCACCACGTCGCTGCGCGGCGACTGGCCGATGGTGAAGAACGCCACGCGGCGCGGCTGCGCGCTCATGCCTCGCCCGCGCTTTCGCGGCCCACGGTCTGCAGATGCGCCATCGAACCGTAGCGGCTCTGCAAGGCGGCCCATTCCGTTTCGTCGACGAAGCTCATCGCGCCTTGCCCGTAGAGCTTGGCGATCTCGATGCAGAAACGCATGGCGACGTCGGCGTCCACGGCGTTGGTCACGCCCGTGGCGCAGCCCGGCACAGTGGTCTGCGCGGTCAGCGCTACGCCCACCACCGGTGCGCCGGTGACGATCGTGGGCTGCATCAACGAGTTCACGTGCCACAGGCCGTTTTCGTAAGGCGTGATGTCCTGCGTGGTCAGCGGCAAGGTCACCGGCAGTTCGCCGCTGACCCAGCCCATGACGTCCAGCATGGTCTCGGGAATGCGCAGCAGATAGCCCTGGCGCGCGACCGGCGTCAGCGCCACGCCGCGCTTGTTGACCAGGCGGTTGCCGCGCGTGGTGTCGACGGACAGGATCGCGTCCATGCGCGGGTCGACTTCATGCGACATCATCTCGCGCATCGGGAATGGCGAACGCATCATCGGCACCGGATGGTGCGGCCGCGTGCCGGCGCGCGGGCAGATGTGGGTGCGGATGCGCACGGTGCCCGGCATGACGTCGCCTTGGCGCGCCATGGCCATCAGCTTGAACGCCGCGGCAATCGCGACCACCGCGCCGTCGCTGTCGGACACCAGGCCGGTGACCGCCGGACGCGCGCCGATGCCGCCAAGGCGGCCGACGATGCCGAGTTGCGGCGCGGTTTCGTCGAGGCCCGGAATGACGATGGACAGGAATTCGGTGGCCGCGCCGTCGCGCTCCAGCCGGGTCACTTCGACTTCACAGTTGCCCGCCGCGCGCAGCTGTTCGGCCACGGCCTCGCCCGTGATGTGCGCAGAGGACAGCAGTTCGATGGCGTCGATGACGTGCTTCATGCCGGGATCTCCACGGGACCCGGACGGAACACGCGCGGCTCTTCGTTGCCGAGGAACAGCGGCGCGTCGTGCGGGCCGACCAGGTCGATTCGATTGCCGCGCACGCGCAGCGCGGAGCCTTCCGGCAAGCCCAGCACGGGCATCTGCGGATTCAGCGTGCAGAACTCGGCCAGGCGCTGGGCGCGGGTTTCGCCGCGGTGTCCGGGCGGATGGGCATTGGTGTAGTGCGGATTGATCTGGAACGACAGCAAGCCCAGGGCGTCGAAGCCTTGCGGGTCCGTGATGGGCATGTCGTTGGTAGTGCAGATGCTGGGGCAGCTCAGGTTGGAGCCTGCGCTCCAGCCCAGATAGGCCGCGCCCTCGCGCACGCGGCGCGCCACGACGTCCAGCAGGCCCTGGCGGCGCAGCTGGCCCAGCAGGTTGAAGGTGTTGCCGCCGCCCACGATGATGATCGCGGCGCCTTCCAGCGCGGCCACGGGATCCTCGGCGCGATGCAGCCCCTGGATGTCCAGGCCGGTATCCGCCAGGGCCGACGCCACCAGCGCGGTGTAGTCGTCCCAGTCGCGCGTGACGCCAGCGTACGGCACGAAGACGGCCGGCGCGCCTTGCGGCAGCGACGCGATCAGTTCGCGGATGTCGGGCAGCGCGTGGACCAGATAGCCGGCGTCGCTGCTGGAATTGCTGAGGAGCAGTAGGTTCATGTGGAGGATTTCCGTAAGGGGATTTTCTGGGTGTCCGGCGGCGCGGACGCATCTGTGGGCCTGAAAGCGTTCAGGCCAGCCAATAGGGATCGTTCAGTTCGCGGCCCAGCGCCCCCACCTGCCGCAGCACCGACTCGCGCAAGCGCGCGACGCGGGCGGCATCGGCCTGAAAGGAAACGAAGGACAAGCACAGGCCGCGCAGTTCGCCGGTGGCGGGGTCGCGCACGGCGGCCGCCACCGCGCCTATGCCCGGCATGGCCTGGTCGATGGCCACGCCGCAATGGTCCGCGCGGGTCTGCGCGACCAGGCGGGCCAGATCGCCGACCGTGGCGGGACAGTCGCGGCCTTCGGTGGGCAGCGGCTGGTCGGCGTCGGCGCCGTAGAGCGCCTGGAACTCGGCTTCGCTCAGGCGCGACAGCAGCGCCCGGCCCATGGCGGTGCCCGAGGCGGCGCGGCGCGAACCGGGCGGCGACAGCACCTGCACCGGGTGCGAGCCGTTCAGGCGCTGCAGCACCACGGTCTCGCGCTGGTTCAGGGTGGAGAGATAGGCGGTCAGGCCGCTGTCGTCGGAGAGCCGGGCCAGCACCGCGCGGCAGGCGTCGTCCAGCGGCGTGGCCGCCATGCCGGCGCGCACCGCCTGCGCCAGCATCGCCCCCGCGCGGTAGCGGCGCGTGGCGGCGTCCTGGTCGAGCAAGCCGTAGTGCTGCATCTGGTTGAGCAGGCGCGACGCGCTGCTCTTGGGCATGGACAGGCGCGCCGCCACTTCCGTGAAGCTCAGCTCCGACGCGCCTTCCGCGTATAGCCCCAGCACACGCTGGACGCCATCGAGAATACTCATGTTTGTTCCAAAAAACGGAACTTATGTTCCTGTAAGTTGAACAAGAATAATGCGGGGCTCGACGGCGGTCAATATGGGAACAGCATGAAAAAGCTCCGGGGTCGCCCGGGGCCTGGTCGCGGGAGCCGCCAGCCCCCGATGTAGATCAACGGAATGCCTCAGCCAACCGGCGTCTCGCAGAACTGCAGGAATCGATGCAGCGGAGTCTGCCGTTCGGCGGCACGTTGCCATACGACGACCGTGGGCGGATTCTGTTCACGCAGCTCGACCGGCAGGATGACCGCCTCTGCCGCGACGGTCAGGCGCTCGGCCGCCGCCAGCGGCAGCATGACCAGGTAATCCGTGGTGCGCACGAATTCATCGGTCAGCAAAAGATCACTTACCTGAATGCCGCGCGGCGGCAGTCCCAGGTCGCATCCCAGGAACAGCGCGGTCAGCTTGTCGTGCATCATCGTGCCCGGACGCGGCTTGCACCAGGGTTCTGCGTGCAACTCCGGCAGCGTAAGGCGGCGGCGGGCGGCCAGCGGCGACAGCCGGGCATTGGCGACGACCACCAGCGGCTGCGGCGGCACCAGCCGCAAGCGCCCCAGGCCAGGCGCTGTCAGCTCGGGCGCGTCGTAGCACACCAGCGCGTCCAGCTTGTCGTCCAGCAACAGGTCCGCCATGGCGCGGTATCCGCCAGCCTGCACATCCAGCGCGACGGCGGGCTGGGCTTGGTTGAAGGCATGGATCAAGGGCGCAAGCGTCAGTTTGCCCATGTCGGTCGCCACGCCGATGCGCAGTTCGCCCAGGCGGCCGCTGCGTACGTCCGTTACGGCTTGGGCCAGCCCGCGCGATTGCGCCACCACGGCCTCCATCATGGGCAGGATCTGGCGGCCCATTTTCGTCGGGCGCTTGGCATTGCCGATGCGCTCGAACAGCTTGAAACCCAGCTGCGATTCCAGCTCGGCCAAGGTTTTGGAGACCGCGGACTCGCTCACGTTCGCGGCCGCGGCCACCTCCTTGGCCGACGGCGCATCGCGCAACGCCAGCGCGATCTGCAGATGCCGCAGCTTCAGGCGCGAAGCCAGCGACTCGATGGGCTTCGACTTGACCATTTTCTCAATCCATTAGTCGAATAATTCACTATACGGTAAACCCGGGCGGACCGATGATAACGGCATAGCGCATGGCCATGAGCCGATCCGCGGCCGGCCAGGCCGCAGGAGCAACAGAGCGCAAACAGGAGACCGCCTTGCTAGCCCGCCCCCGACTTCTCGCCTTCATCCTTGCCGCCGCGACGACGGCAGGCCTGCAACCCAGCGCGATGGCCCAAGAGCCAGCCGGCGGCGACAAGCTCGTGCGCCTGGTGGTCGGCTACGCCGCGGGCGGCGCCGCCGACGCGGTGGCCCGCGCCTACGCCGAACAGTTGCAGACGGCGGGCTACGCCAATGTCATCGTCGAGAACCGTCCCGGCGCATCGGGACGCCTGGGTTTCGACGTGGTGAAGCGCGCCAAGGCGGACGGGCTCACCCTGTACCTGGGCTCGTCGCCGATGTTCGTGATCTTTCCGCTGACCTACAAGAAGCTGGGATACGACCCGGACCATGACCTGCGCCCGGTGGCCCTGGTCGCCGACGTGCCCACCGGCGCCGTCACGGGCGCCGCCCAACCCTACGGCAACATGGCCGAATACGTGCAATGGGCCAAACAGGCGCGCGCCAAGGCGACCCTGGGCCTGGCGACGCAAGGCAGCCCCGGCCAGTTGGGCACGATAGAAATGGGCGGCCAGAACGGCCTGGAGGTCGTGCCCGTGCTCTACCGCGGCGCGGCGCCGATGCTGGTGGACGTGGCGGGCGGTGAAGTGTCGATGGGCTGGGACGCCGTCGCCAGCATGCTGCCGCTCTACAACGCCGGCAAGGTGAAATTCCTGGGCGTGGCTGGCAGCCGCCGCCTGCCCTCCCTGCCCGATGTGCCGACGCTGCTGGAACAGGGCTACCCGCAGTACCAGCATGCCGCCAGCTGGTATGGCGTGTACGCTCCCGCGGCCACGCCGGACGCCACGATCGCCCAACTGGAACAGGCTTTCGTCGCCGCCGGCAAACGGCCGGCGCTGGTGGAAAAACTGCAGACCGCGGGCTTCCTGGTCGACCCCCAGGACGCGCAGAGCGCCAAGCGCCGCATCGGCGTCGAGCGCGCGCACTGGGCCCCCATCGTCAAGGCCGCCGGCATTTCCTTCGACGAATAGGCGCAACGTGGCTTCGATGAGCGATTCCCTTTGCGACTTGAGCGCGGTAGAGGCCGCAAGCCTGATCCGGACCAAGGCAGTGTCCCCGGTCGAGCTGGTGCGCGCCTCGCTGGAACGGGCCGAAAGCCTGCAGCCCGTCCTGAACTGTTTCATCACGCTGTGCGCCGAAGAGGCCATGGCCGAGGCCCGGCTTGCCGAGGCCGCGCTGATGCGCGGCGATGCGCCGGGCCTTTTGCATGGCCTGCCCTACACGGTGAAGGATCTGGTCAATACCGCGGGCGTGCGGACCACCTTCGGCGCCGTGCCGTTCAGCGCCAACGTGCCGGCCGAGGACGCCGTGGCCGTGGCGCGGCTGCGTCAGCAAGGCGCCGTCCTGATCGGCAAGACCACGACGCCGGAATTCGGCTCCAAGTCCATGACGGATTCGCCGCTGTTCGGCCACACCCGCAACGCCTGGAACCTGGAACGCACCTGCGGCGGCTCCAGCGGCGGCGCCGCGGCGGCAACGGCCGCCGGCATCACGGCGCTTGCGGTGGCCAGCGATGGCGGCGGATCCACCCGCATCCCCGCGGCGTGCAACGGCGTGGTGGGATTCAAGCAAAGCCTGGGCGCGATACCGCACAGCCAGGCGCAGGACGCCATCGGCAACCAGACCTACGTGACGCCGACCACGCGCACCGTGGCCGATACCCGCCTGATGATGGCGGCCATGGCCGGCCCGCATGACTGCGATCCGTGGTCGCTGGGCGTACCCAGGACCGACTACGCCGGCGCGGCGGCCAATCCCGAGATGCTGCGCGGCAAGCGCGTCCGCTATTGCGCCGCCCCGCCCGGCCGCCCCGTGGCCGCCGACGTGCGCCGCGCATTCGAAGCGGCGCTAGCGCGCCTGGCCGACCTGGGCGCGGAAGTAGAACCGTTCGACGGCGAGGGCTTCGATGTCGAGCCCATCTGGCGCGTCATCAACCACACGGTCTGGCGCACCCGCTTCCTGCCACTGATAGAACGCGAACCCGACGCCTACAGCCCCACCTTCCGGCGGCAGATCGCCACCGCCGCGGCGTTCAGCGCCCAGCAATACCAGGAAGCCATGTTTGCCCGCACCGCGCTCTACCGCAAGGTGCAGGCGCTGTTCGGCCAGGCCGACCTGCTGGCCATGCCGACCATGTCACGCACCGCCTTGCCGCTGGGCACGGACATATTCGACACCATGGACATCGACGGCCGCTCGTACGGCGACATCCGCGCGCACTGGTATCCGTGGACCATGCTGTTCAACCTGACCGGGCACCCCGCCGTCAGCGTGCCTTGCGGTCTGGGCCAGGATGGCCTGCCGATAGGCTTGCAGCTGGTTGCCCCTTGCCACGCCGACCTGCAGCTGCTGCAGGCGGCCGAAGCCTATGAGCAAGCCGGCACTCCGCTGCCGCGGCCGCCGGCGGTAACCTGAATCACGTTCCTATCTGGTCGACAGTTCCGACCACTGCGCCAGCGGCAAGGGCGGCTGCGCATGCAGGATGCGCGCCAGCACCAGCTTCAGTTCGGCCCAACCGCCGCGCTCGGTGGGCCAGATGGACGGCGTCACCGCCTGCCAGCTGCCGTCCGCGGCGCGTTCGGCCATCTTGAAGCGGAAGGTGTAATGCCCGGCCATGCCCATGCGCAGGTCCGTCACCACCAAGGCATTGCCGATGACGTCGTAGCGCAGCCAGTCGTCCGTGAACCAGCGCAGGCGCTGGTGCAACGGCACGTCCGCCAGCGCCCGCGCCACATCCAGGTTCAGAGGCTGGCGCAGCCATTCCGGCGGATCGCTGTCGAACAGGCTGCTGACCGATTCGTAATAGTGGCCGTCGGGCGTCTTGGCGATGACGCGCCACACCAGCGTGTTGAAGGGCATGGGCACGGCGCGCAGTTCGCTCAGCGCAATGCCCTGCGCCTGCATCGCCTCGCGCACGCGGTCCTCGGCGGCGATGCGCGCGGCCAGCCCGAATCCCAGGTAGGCCGTGCTGAACACCAGCGCCGCGGCCAGCAGCCGGCGCGCCGTCAGCGTCATGCCGAAGCCGATGGCGAACAACACCGCCAGCAGCAACGGCACGGTATAGACCGGGTCGATGATGAACACGGCGGCCCAGCTTTCGGGGATGAGCGCCAGCGGCCAGAACAGCTGCGTCCCGTAGACCGTGAAGGAGTCCAGCACGGGATGGGTCACCAGCACCAGCCATAAGGTCAGGAACAGCCGGCGTCCGCTGTATGGCGCCTGCGGCCAGTACTTGCGGATCAGCCAGGTCAGGAAAACCGCAAGGCCGGTCAGCACGAAGACCGAGTGCGAGAAGCCGCGGTGGTAGGTCATGAGCGACACCGGGTCCGGATAGCGCATCAGGACATCCAGATCCGGCACCGTGGCCAGCCCCGCGCCGTAGATCAACGCCCGCCGCCCCTGCACCCGCCCCAGGAGGGCGCCCTGTATGCCCGCGCCCAGTACCGCCTGCGTAACCGAATCCATAACTCTCCAACAATTAGCTTCATCCAGACGGACTATACGGTGCACCGGCAGTTCCGCAGGCGTTAACATACCTGATTGCGTTCAGCTAATTTTCAACTTCGTAAATATGGACCAATACATCGACCAGATCGCGATGTTCATCGAGGCCAACCAGGCCTGGGCGGGACCGATCACCTTTCTGCTCACGCTGGGCGAATCCATGGTGCTGCTGGGCCTGTTCATCCCGGCCACGGCCCTGATGCTGCTGACCGGCGGCCTGATCGGCGCGGGCACCCTGAATCCCTGGGCCATCATCGCCTGGGGCATCGCCGGCGCCATCGTGGGCGACGCCCTGTCCTACTGGCTGGGCCGCTGGGCCGGCCCTGGCATTCTGCGCCGCTGGCCGCTGAAGCAGCAGCGCAGCGGCGTGGCGCGCGCACGCCTGTTCTTCTACCGCTACGGCTTTGCCTCCGTGCTGATCGGCCGCTTTCTCGGCCCCATCCGATCCACCATTCCCACCGTCGCCGGCGTGATGGGCATGGGGCACAGCCGCTTCCAGATGGCCAATGTCGCCTCGGCCATCCTCTGGATGCCGCTGATGCTGGCCCCGGGCTATATCACCGCGCGCAGCCTGGGTACGGCGGACAATGCGCAACAGATTGCCATGATGATCGGCGCGGGCCTCTCGGTACTGCTAGGATGCGGGCTGTTGATAGCCATGCTGCGCAAGCGCCGGGTCCCGGCACGCCAACGCCGCGGCAACTGAACCGGAGAGAGGGGCAATGGCCATAGATGGGGAACCCAGGAATGGCGATTTCGCGCGCTACGTCGAAAACCTGACGCGCGCCGGCGGCGCATCGCCGGGACAGGTTCCCGACAAGCGGGCGCAATCCCGCCCGGCAGCTCCGCCGCCCTCGCCCCCCGCTTCTCCGTCTGAAACGCTATCCGGCGCGCCCTGGGGCAAGGCGGCCCCGCCGCCCCTGCAATCGCGGCAAGCGCCGCCCGCGGCGCCGGGCCAGACCGATGCCGCCGAGGTATCGATGGCCCGCCAAGCCACCCAGCGCAAGATCGGCGTCATCCTGACGGTGGGCGGCATCCTGGCCGGCTGGGCCGGGGCGCGCATCATCTTCGAAGCCCTGCGCGGCCCCGGGTTCGACCTGGACGAGGCCATGCCCGCCGTCTTCCTGTTCTTCTTTGCCATGATGCTGTTCAAGGCGGCCCGCAACGCGCGCAATCCGCGCGGCAAGACGCCGCTGCCTCCGCTCAAGCGCTCTTCCTACCGCAAGGACGGCGACGCCTGATTCCGCCATCACGGCGGCGCGGCCCCCGCGGGTAATGGTGCTAACATTTCCGCCGCTGTCGAAAGACCCATGAACCACGGAGTAAAAGTGAATAACGTAGTCGGATTGAACCAGGCCCAGGCGGCCACGATGCTGAAGCTGCAGGGCCACTTGAACAGCATGATCAATCCGGACTGGGTTAACGGCGGAGCCCGCTTCCTGCGCGCCGCCTTCGTCGAATCCGCCGAAGCGCTGGAACACTACGGCTGGAAATGGTGGAAGAAGCAGACCATCGACCTGCCGCAAGTGCAGATGGAGCTGGTGGACATCCTGCACTTCTATCTGTCGCACACCATCGTCCAGTCCCGCGGCGACATCGGCGCCGCCGCCGACGCGCTGGTCGCGGACCTGTCCGGCCCGGCCTCGGTCGCGCTGGACGGCAAGACCCATGCGCTAGACCAGCTGAACGTGCCCGAACTGCTGGAGCTGATCGGCGGCCTGGCCGTGTGCGGACGCGCCAGCTTCAAGGTCCTGGAACAGACCATGACGTCCTGCGAGATGAGCTGGAACGACGCCTACACGCAATACGTGTCCAAGAACGTGCTGAACATCTTCCGCCAGCAGCATGGCTACAAGGAAGGCACCTACATCAAGATCTGGAACGGCGAGGAAGACAACGTCGTGCTGGCCCGCCTGCTGTCGCAGCTGGATCCCGCGCGCGAGGATTTCGCCGACCAGTTGCACCGCGAACTGGAGCAGGCTTATTCGCGCCTCTGAGCCGCGACGGTTCCTGCCCGCCTGAAGACGCCGCCATCCGCGGCGTTTTTTGTTTTGGAGGAAGCAAGCGCAACAAACGGAGTTTCAAAAAGGCGGTGGATTTCTACACTGGCCTCGCCTGTAATCACAGGGAGGACCGGGCATGCGCGCCGCGGCAAGCGGAGACAAGGACATGACAGCAGCAGCCGACTATGACTGGCAGAACGTGGAGCAAGCGCTCGATGCCCACGGCAACGCCGTGCTGCCCGGACTGCTGACGCCCGCGCAATGCCGCGCCCTCGCCGCCCTCTACCCGGATGAAGCGCGCTTTCGTTCGCGCATCGTCATGGCGCGGCATGGCTTCGGCCGCGGCGAATACAAGTACTTCGCCTACCCCTTGCCGCCGCTGCTCGATCAATTGCGCCACGCGCTCTATGCCCGGCTGGCGCCGATCGCCAACCGCTGGAACCAGCGGCTGCGCGCGGATACGCAGTACCCGCCCGAACTGGACGCCTACCTGCAACGCTGCCACCGGGCGGGCCAGACGCGTCCCACGCCATTGATGCTCCAGTACGGCGAGGGCGACTACAACTGCCTGCACCAGGATCTCTATGGCGAACATGTGTTTCCGCTGCAGGTCGCCATCCTGCTGGCCGTGCCGGGCAAGGATTTCACCGGCGGCGAATTCGTCATGACCGAGCTTGCGGCCAGAAGCCAGCGCGCCGACGTCGTGACGCTGGGCCAGGGCGACGCGGTGGTGTTCACCGTCAATCAACGGCCCGCGGCGGGCGCGCGCGGGCCGCGCAAGGTCGCCATGCGGCATGGCGTGAGCCGCGTGCGCAGCGGCCGGCGCCACACCTTGGGCATCATTTTTCATGACGCGGCATGATGCCGCGCACGCTTGCGACCATCGATGAGGACCCTATGCATCACAGCGGCATGACCGCCCTCGAAACCAGCCTGGACCACCTGGATTGGCCGGACATCGGATCGCAGCTCGACGCCGAAGGCTATGCCGTGCTGCCAGGACTGCTGGGCGCGGAACCGGCGCGCAGTCTGGCGCGGCAAGCCGACGCGCCAGACGCCCGGCGGGTGAGCCTGGCATCCGCCGGCCTGGGGCGCGGCGACCTGTATTACTTCGATGCCGGCATCCCGCCGCCGCTGGAGCAATGGCGCTCGGCGTTGTACCGTCGGCTCGTCGCACACGCCAATCGCTGGAACGAGCTTCTGGACGTGCGCGCGCGCTATCCCGATGAGCTGGAAGATTTTCTTCAGCGCAACCGCGACGCCGGCCAGACCCGGGCGCAATCGCACCTGAGCCGGCTCGGCGTCGAAGACTACATCGCGCTGCACCAGCGCAATACAGGCGGACAGGTCTTCCCCATGCAGGCGGTCGCGCTCCTGTCCGAGCCGGGAGACGACTTCCAGGGCGGCGAGTTCGTGATGACGGAGCAGCGTCCGCGCATGCAATCGCGTCCGCTGGTGGCGCCGCTCGGTTTCGGCGACGTCGCCATCATCGCCACGGGGGAACGCCCCTTTCACGGTTCCAAGGGCTATTACCGCGTCAACCTCAAGCATGCCGTCAGCCGCGTGC
Organism: Achromobacter aegrifaciens; assembly: GCF_902859735.1. Classification (GTDB taxonomy): domain Bacteria; phylum Pseudomonadota; class Gammaproteobacteria; order Burkholderiales; family Burkholderiaceae_B; genus Achromobacter; species Achromobacter aegrifaciens. The sequence continues at coordinate 442,592 of NZ_CADIJY010000004.1, forward strand.
GCAAAGGCACGCGCATCGGCCTTGAACTGTTTTTCCACGATGCGCCCTGATGCCAGCCCCAGCCATGCCTACATCAACCATGCTGCACGGCCTGCCTGAAACCCGGATTGCGGATACGGACTGGCAGGACGTCGAAGACGATCTGGGCCGCGATGGCTACGCCGTGCTGCCGGGACTGCTGACGCAGGCCCAGTGCGAGGAACTTGCGGCCGGCTACGGCGACGAAACGCGCTTTCGCAGCCGCATCGTGATGGAACGCTATGCGTTCGGCCGCGGCGAGTACAAATACTTCAGCTATCCGCTGCCGGATATCGTCGCAAGCTTGCGGCAGTCGCTTTATCCACGCCTGGCGCCCATCGCCAACCGCTGGCATGCGGCCATGCGCCTCGAAGCACGCTTTCCCGCAACGCATGAAGAATTCCGGAGTATCTGCCACGCCGCCGGACAGCGCCGGCCCACGCCGCTGCTGCTGCGCTACCAGGCGGGCGACTACTGCTGCCTGCATCAGGACCTGTACGGCGACCATGTCTTTCCGTTCCAGGCCATCTTCCTGCTCAATGAGCCGGGACGCGATTTCGAAGGTGGAGAGCTGCTGCTGGCCGAAAGCAATCCCAAGCAACCCGGACGGGCCGACGTGGTGCCCTTGCGGCAAGGCGATGCCGTGGTGCTTGCCGTCAATCACAGGCCGGTGCGGTCGGCGCGCGGCTATTACCGCGCGAATCTGCGGCATGGGGTCGGCCGGCTGCGCAACGGAGAGCGGCACACGCTGGGCATCATCTTCCACGATGCCACGTAAGGCTGCGCGATCGTCAGGCCGCGCGCGCAGCCTCGATGGCCGCATCCCACACGGAAGGCGAGCCGATCTGCCGCCGCAATTGTTCGGTGAAGGCGCGGATGCGCGCATTGGCGCGCGGCATGGCGCGCAGCAGGTAAATGCCGCTTTCGGGCGGCGGGCTGGCGTCCTGCAAGGTCAGCTGCACCAGCCGGCCGGCGCCCAGGTCCGCGCCCGCGGACCAGTTGGGCATGAGCGCGATGCCCAGCCCTTCCAGCGCCGCGAACCGGCGCGCGTCGCAGTCGTCGCACTCCAGGACGAACCTGGCGTCCTGGGCCCATTGGCCGTCGCCCAGTTCGCGCCAGCCGCGCACGCTGGTGCTGTGGCGCCGGTCGATGAGGCGATGGCGCGACAGGTCCGCCAGCGTGCGCGGTACGCCATGGCGTTCCAGGTATGAGGGCGCGGCGCAGATCAGGTAGCGATGGCTGCCGATGCGTTGCCCGATCAGGCTGCTGTCTGGCTGTTGCCCCACCCGCACCACCACGTCCATGCGTTCGACCACCGGATCCACCACGCGCTCGGTCAGTTCCAGCTCCACCTGCAATTGCGGATGGCGTTCACCCAGTTGTTGCAGCATGGGCACCACGTAGCGCCGCGCGAACGCCGGCAGGCAGCTGACCCGCAGCAGGCCCTGCACGGTCTGCTCCAGCGAAATGACCTCGGAACGCGCCTCGGTCATGTCGTGCAGGATCTTCACGGCGCGCTCGTACAGCACCTCGCCGGCCTCGGTGGGCATCAATGCACGGGTCGAGCGCACGAACAGCGGCACCTTGAGCTCGGACTCCAGCGCGCCGATCTGCCGCGCCACGGACGAGGCCACCATGCCCCGGCGGCGCGCCACCTCGGAAAAGCTCTGGGCGCGGGCGACGTCGACGAAGATGGAGAGGCTTTCCGCGAATTTGACGGTTTTCATTTGTGCGTTTGGCGCAAAAGGCTTTGGCGTGGCACGCCAGCTTTCCTGGGAGATTTGGCAATTACGATACTGCGCATGGACGCACTTTGGCAATTTAGACAAAGATAGACGGCCGGACACAACGACGATAAGCCCAGGAGACCCGCATGCCCCCGATCAACGCCCCCCGCCGCTCGCCCCGCGCCCTGCTGGCCAGCGCCGCCCTCGCCGCAGGCGCCTGGGCTGCCGCCCTGCCCGCGCTGGCGGATTCCTATCCCAGCAAGCCGGTAACGGTGGTGGTGCCCTTTGCTGCGGGCGGCACCGTGGACCGGGTGGCGCGCCAGGTGCAGCAGGCGCTGCAGGACAAGCTGGGCCAGACGGTGGTCATCGACAACCGCGGCGGCGCCGGCGGCACCATAGGCACAGCGATGGTGGCCAAGTCCGCGCCCGACGGCTACACGGTGGAAATGGTGTTCGATTCCTACGCCACCGAGCAGCACATCTACCCCAAGCTGTCTTATGACACGGCGCGCGACCTGACGGGCGTGTCGTACATGGTGCGCTCGCCCATGGTGCTGGCCGTGACAGCCAGCGGTCCATACCAGACGCTGGCCGACTACGTCGCGGCCGGCAAGAAGGGCAGCGTGTCCTACGCCTCGGTCGGCGCGGGCAGTTCCAACCATCTGGCGGCTGAAATGTTCCACCAGGCTGCGGGCACCAGCGGCATCCACACGCCCTACCGCGGCGGCGGCCCGGCGGTATCGGACCTGATGGGCGGACACGTGGAGTCCATCATCGCCAGCCTGCCGCTGGTGCTGCCCCACATCCAGAGCGGCAAGCTGCGTGCGCTGGCGGTGACGGCGCCCAAGCGCGTCGCGGCCCTGCCGGACGTGCCCGCCATCGCCGAGAGCTATCCGGGCTTCGAGATCTATTCCTGGGTGGGCATGGTGGCGCCCGCAAGGACGCCGGCGGCGACGCTGGACAAGCTGGCCGACGCCACCATCGCCGCGCTGCGCGACCCGGCCGTGGCCGGACGCATCACCGAATCGGGATTCGAAGTGGTGGCCGGCGGCCGCGATGACATGAACCGGCTGGTGCAGGCCGAGTCCCAGCGCTGGGGCGAGCTCATCAAGAGCCGCGGAATCGTTGCACAATGACCGACATGCAGACGGGGAACGCCATGCAATCCTTCATCTACGCCAGCCGCGCCCAGCGCGTGGTCTTCGGGCCGGGCAGCCTGGGCGGCCTGGCGGCCGAACTCGATGCGCTGGGGCTGCAGCGCGCGCTGGTGCTCTGCACGCCGCCGCAGCGCGCGCAGGCCGAACGGGTCGCGGCGCTGCTGGGCGAAGCGCGGGTTGCCGGGATCTTCGACCAGGCCGTGATGCACGTGCCGATGGAAATCGCGCGCCAGGCGCGGGAAGCGGCGCGCGAGCTGGGCGCCGATTGCGCGGTGGCCGTGGGCGGCGGCTCCACCATCGGGCTGGGCAAGGCCATCGCGCTGGACTCGGGCCTGCCGGTCATTGCCGTTCCCACGACCTATGCGGGCTCGGAGATGACGCCGATCTACGGTCTCACCGAGAGCGGCCTGAAGAAGACCGGCAAGGATGACCGGGTGCTGCCGCGCAGCGTGGTGTACGACCCTGAGCTGAGCCTGTCGCTGCCGGTATCGATGAGCGTGACCAGCGGCATCAACGCCATTGCCCATGCGGCGGAAGGCCTGTACGCGCGCGACGGCAATCCGATCATGGACCTGATGGCGCAGGAAGGCATACGCGCGCTGGCGCAGGCGCTGCCCGCCATCCACGCAGGCTCCCAAGGCGCGGAACTGCTGCAGGCGCGCAGCGACGCGCTCTACGGCGCCTGGCTGTGCGGCACGGTGCTGGGCAGCGTGGGCATGGCGCTGCATCACAAGCTCTGCCACACGCTGGGCGGCAGCTTCAACCTGCCGCACGCGGAAGTCCACACCGTGGTGCTGCCGCATGCCCTGGCCTACAACGCCGCGGCCGCGCCGCGGGCCATGGAACGAATCGCCATGGCGCTGGGCGCACCGGCTGCCGCGGCAGGCGTATTCGATCTGGCCAGCACGCTGGGCGCGCCCACGGCTTTGCGCGACATCGGCATGCGCCAGGAAGACCTGGACCGCGCCTGCGACATCGCCATGCAGACGCCCTACCCCAATCCGCGGCCGCTGGAACGCGAGGCCTTGCGGGCGCTGCTGCAAAACGCCTACGAAGGCAGGCGGCCTCAATAGACAGGGTCCGGCAGGCTGCCAGCCTGCCGGTTGCGCCTAGCGTTGTCCGAAGCGCGTATCGCCAAACAGCGCCTTCTGGTCACGCGGCTGCGAACGCCAGTACTGGCGCGGCGCGCTGACCTGGCCGCCCAGTTGCGCCGCGGCGTGCCACGGCCAGCGCGGGTCGTACAACATGCCGCGCGCCAGCGCGACCATGTCGGCCTGGCCGTTCTGCAGGATGTCTTCGGCCTGCTGCGCCTCGGTGATCAGGCCCACCGTGATGGTCGGCATGCCCACCTTGCGCTTGATTTCGTCGGCGAACGGCACCTGGTAGTTCGGCCCCACGGGTATCTTCTGCTGGGACGAGACGCCGCCGCTGGACACGTCTATGAATTCACAGCCGCGTTCCTTCAAGGCTTGCGCCAGGACCAAGGTCTGTTCCAGGTCCCAGCCGCCTTCGACCCAGTCGGTGGCCGACACGCGCACACCCAGCGTCACCGACGGCGGAATGGCCTCGCGCAGCGCCTGGAAGACTTCCAGCGGAAAGCGCATGCGGTTCTCGAGCGAACCGCCGTAGGCGTCGTCGCGCCGGTTGGACAGCGGCGACAGGAACTGATGCAGCAGATAGCCGTGCGCGGCGTGCAGTTCGATCGCGTCGAAGCCCAGCCGCACGGCGCGCCTGGCGCTGGCCACGAAGGCGTCGCGCACGCGGGCCAGACCCGCCGTGTCCAGCGCGTGGGGCGGCGGTTCCGACGCATTGTGCGGCACGGCCGAAGGCGCCCAGCCCTGCCAGCCGCCGGCCTCGGGCGGCACCAGTTGGCCGCCGTTCCAGGGCGCTTCGCTGGACGCCTTGCGGCCCGCGTGGCCCAGCTGTATGCCCAGCTTGATGGGCGCATAGCGGCGGATGGCTGCAACGACGCGGCCGATGGCCGCCTCGGTTTCATCGGACCACAGGCCCAGGTCTCCCGGGGTGATGCGGCCGTCGGGCTCCACGGCGGTGGCTTCCACGAACAGCAGCGCCGCGCCGGACAAGGCCAGATGCCCCAGGTGGATCATGTGCCAGTCGGTCGCCAGGCCTTCCTCAGCCGAGTACTCGCACATGGGCGCGATGACGATGCGGTTGGCCAGCTCCAGCTGGCCGATGGACGTGGGACTGAAAAGCAGGGACATGCTGGAGCCTCCTGGGCGTGGGATGCGACAGCATAGCGCCCCGACCCGCCCGGGAACCTGAATACCGCAGCCCCGGGCGGGGTCAAGGCTGGCACGCAAGCGCCGCGCTACTGCCCTTCGATCACCGAATCCAGGAACTGGCGCGTGCGCGCTTCCTTGGGCTGGCTGAACAGCACCGCCGATTCGGCGTCCTCGACGATGTTGCCCTCGTCGAAGAACAGGGTCCGGTCCGAGCTGCGTTCTGCGAACTTCATCTGGTGGGTGACGATGATCATCGTCATGCTGCGCCGGGCCGACAGGTCGCGCAGGATCTGCAGGATGCCGCCCACCAGCTCCGGGTCCAGCGCGGAGGTCACCTCGTCGAACAGCATGATGTCGGGGCACATGGCCAGCGCGCGCGCTATGCCCACGCGCTGCTTCTGCCCGCCCGACAACTGCGCGGGATAGACATCGAGCTTGTCGCCCAGCCCGACCATCTCCAGGTATTCCACGGCGCGCTCGCGCGCCTGGTCGCGCGACATGCCCAGCACGTGCACCGGGGCCTCCATGGCATTGGCCAGCGCCGTCATGTGCGGGAACAGGTTGAAGTGCTGGAACACCATGCCGATCTTGCCGCGCACCTTGCGCAGATGCTCTGAATTGAGGCCGGCGGGGCGGCCCTGCGCGTCGGTCCACATGGGCACGCCGTCGATCTCGATGTCGCCGCTGGTGGGCTGGTCCAGCGTCATCAGCACGCGCAGCAAGGTCGATTTGCCCGAGCCGGAGGGGCCGATCACTGCCACGGTCTGGCCGGCCGGTATCTCCAGGTTGATGCCGCGCAGCACCTCCAGTTCTCCGTACTGCTTGCGCAGGTTCTTGATGCTTACGCTCGCGCTCATCGCTTTCCTCCATATCGTTGCAGGCGGGCCTCCAGGCCGCGCACGCCCCAGGCCGCCACCAGGCTCAACGCCAGGAACAGCAGGCCCACCAGGGTCAGGGGCTCGGTGTAGCGGAAGGTGGCAGAGCCGATCATCTTGCTCTGCTGCAGCAGTTCCACCACGGTGATCGCCGACAGCAGCGGCGTGTCCTTGAACATGGCCACCAGGTAATTGCCCAGCGCCGGCACCACAGGCGGAATCGCCTGCGGCAGCACCACGCCCACGGCCGTGCGCCAGCGCGACATGTTCAGCGCGGTGGCGGCCTCCCATTGGCCGCGCGGCACGGCTTCGATGCCGGCGCGGTAGACCTCGGCGCAATAGGTCGCGTAGTGCAGGCCCAGCGCGGCGATGCCGGTGGCCAGCGGCGACATCCGCACGCCGGTCAGCGGCAGCACGTAGAACAGGAAGTACATCTGCACCAGCAGAGGCGTGCTGCGCACGAACTCGATCACGAAGGCGGTGGGCAGGGACACGATGCGCAGCCGCGAACGCCGCAGCAAGGCCAACACCAGGCCCAGCGTCACAGCCACCAGCATGCCCAGCAGCGTGGCCTCGATCGTGATGACCAGCGCCGAGCCCAGCGTGGGCAGGATCTCCAGGGCGAAGGACCAATCGAATACCGGCTTCATCGCACGCGCACCTTGCGTTCCAGCAGACGCACGCCGGCCGTGATCAGCAGCGCCACGGCGAAGTACATCAGCAGCATCAGGGTGAAGATCTCGGTGGTGCGCAGGGTCTCGCTGCGCAGCAGCTGGCCGCGGAAGGTCAGGTCCGTGATGGTGATGAGGGACACCAGCGCGGTGTTCTTCAACAGCTCGATCAACAGGTTGCCCGCAGGCGGCAGCATGGCCGGCACGGCCTGCGGCACCACGATGCGGCGCATGATCTGGCCGCGCGTCAGGTTCAGCGCGATGCCGGCTTCGCGCTGGCCCGGCGGCACCGCGCGGATCGCGCCGCGCACCACTTCCGCGCCATAGGCGCCGGCGTTCAGCGCCAGCACCACGATGCCCACCAGCATGGCCGGCAGTTGCACGCCGAACAGCGGCAGCACGAAGTAGAACCAGAAGAGCTGCACCAGGGCCGAAGTGCCGCGAAACACCTCGACGTAGACCGCCGCGATCCAGCGCAGCGGGCGCACGGACGACAGGCGCCCGATGCCCGCGGCCAGTGCCAGCGGAACTGCCAGCACCACGGCGCCTGCCATGATCTCCAGGGTCACCGCCAGCCCCTGCAGGAGCGGTGGCGCCAGCTCGGCGAAATGCTCAGATATCAGCCGCATGCGCGCCCCCTTACTGGCCGGCGCACAGCTTGGCGGCCGTGACCCCCTTGGGCAGTTCCTCTGCTGTGAAGCCAAAAGGCGCCACGAGTTTCTGGTGTTCTTCGGTGCCGATGAACTTTGCCAGCTCAGCATTGAAGGCGTCGGCAAAGGCCTTGTCGTCGCTGCGGAAGGCATAGGCGCCGTAGCCGCGCACGTCCTTGCCGTCGATGACGGGATCCTTGAACGGGTCGGCCTTCTCCAGGCCGCTGGCCGCGCTGGTCTTGCCCATCAGGTCGTTGACCGTGAGCGCCGTGGCCGCATAGGCGTCGGCACGGCCCGCCTGCACGCCGGACAGCGCGCTGACCGCATCCGGGAACACCACCACCTGGGCAGGCGGCACCTTGATCTTGGAGGCGTACTCCGCTTCGATCGCGCCGACCACCACGCCGAGCTTGGCGTCGGGATTCTTCATCACGTCTTCATAGCTGTGCAGATTCTTGGGATTGCCTTGCTTGACCAGGAAGGACTGGCCCACCCCATAAGTGGGGTCCGAGAACGCCACCTGCTGGCAGCGTTCGGGCGTGACGTACATGCCCGCGGCGATGATGTCGAAGCGCTTGGCCTGCAGGCCCGGAATGAGCGAGCCGAACTCGGTCAGGACACCCTCCACTTCGTTGATGCCCATGCGTTTGAGCATCACCCGGGCGATCTCCACGGATTCGCCCGTGACCTTGGCTTCCTTGCTGTCCATGAAGGCGAACGGCGCTTCGTTGGCGTAGCCGATGCGTATCTTGCCGGCGGCCTTGGCGGCTTCCAGGGTGGACGCCGCGGCGGGCGCGTTAGCTGCCGGAGCAGCCTTGTCGGATCCCGAGTCGGAACATGCCGCCAGCACCCCCAGGCTCAAGGCGGCCAGCATACGTCTGGATCGGATCAGGCTCATGGCAGTTTCTCCTGTATTTATTTCGAGGTATATGGATTCACTAAAAATAATACGCTATTAAATGATTTCGACACGAATCATATGCCCGAAAAAAAGCAGGCCGCAGCCTGCTTTTTGCTTCGCCGCCCTATGGGCGTCAGGACAAGTTACGAATCGTAGACTTATATGTCCCCACTTATTCCGCGTAGGAAAAACGGCCGTTCCGGACGATGCCCATGACGCGGGCGCGCTCGTCGAAACCCTGGTGGTTGTCCTTGGTGATGTTAAGCACGCCATTGGGCACGACCAGGTCGCGCGTGTTTTCCAGGGCATCCCGCAGCGCCGCGCGGAATTCCGGCGTGCCGGGCTTGGCCCCGGTCTTGAGCGCCCGCGCCACCGCCGAGTCCAGCAGCATCCAGGCGCCATAGGCGTCGCCCGCGAACTGGGTCAGCGTGTTGGCGCCGTAGCGCGCTTCGTACTTGTCGGCAAAGGCCACCGCCACCTTCTTGACCGGGTTGTCGTCGGGCAGCTCGCGCGCCACCACGCCAGGGCCGGTGGGGAACAGGGTTCCCTCCACGTCCGCGCCGCCGACCTGCAGGAATTCCAGCGTGCCTATGCCGTGCGTCTGGTAGATGGCGCCGGTGTAGCCGCGTTCCAGCAGCGTCTTCTGCGGCAAGGCAGACGGGGTGCCGGCGCCGGCGATCAGCACGGCGTCCGGCTTGGCGGCGATGACCTTCAGCACCTGTCCGACCACCGACGCGTCGGTGCGCTGGAAGCGCTCCTGCGCCACGATCTTCAGGTCGGTCCCGGCAGCGGCGGTGAACTCCTTCCACCAGCTGTCGCCGTAGGAATCCGCGAAGCCGATGAAAGCCACGTTCTTCAGACCCTTCTTCTTCATGTCCGCGACCAGCGCGGTGGCCATCAACGAATCGTTCTGCGGCATCTTGAAGGCCCAGGCGCGCTTCGGATCGGACAGCGGCTCGACGATGACGCTGGAGGCGGCCAGCGCAATCATGGGCGTGCCGGTTTCGGCCAGCACGTCCAGGCCGGCCAGCGCGGCGGCCGTGGTGTTGGGGCCGACGATCGCGTCGACCTTGTCTTCCGAGGTCAGCTTGCGCATGTTCTTCACCGCGCGGCTGACGTCGGTACCGTCGTCCAGCACCACGTAGCGGGCCGGCTCGCCGCCCAGCGTGGCCGGCCACAAGCGGATCGCGTTATTGGTCTGGATGCCGATGGCCGCGGCCGGACCGGTGGTGGACACGTCCACGCCGATGACGATTTCAGCCTGGGCGGACAAGGCGGGGACGGCCAGCGCAATGGCGCAGGCGTAGCGGACGAGCTTGTAAGACATGACAGCAGTTCTCGGCGAGGTGTGAGCAGATGCCTGTATTTTGCCTGATGGCCGCGTGCCGCCTTGCGACGCGCATCAAGAAAGCTGGTCTGCGGTTACATAGGCTTGCCGTTGCGCGCAGACGCTTTCCGCGCCTGGCGCCCGCAGCCGCCTTATCATCGTTCATGCCATTCCAGGCAGCGCGCCCCGCCCCCAGCGGGCGGCCCGCGCCCTCCCACACCGGCCGCGCGCGCGACGGGCGCGGTCCTTCTACAGGAGTCACGCATGAAGAAAACCGCAACCGCCCACTGGTCGGGCGACCTGAAGACCGGCAAGGGCACGATCTCCACGCAGAGCGGCGCGCTCAAGGAACAGGCCTACGGCTTCAACACCCGCTTCGGCGACACCCCGGGCACCAATCCCGAGGAATTGCTGGGCGCGGCTCACGCCGGCTGCTTCACCATGGCCCTGTCCAACATCCTGTCCGAAGCAGGCATGGTCGCGCAAAGCCTGGACACCAAGGCCGAAGTCACGCTGGACAAGGTGGATGACGGCTTTGCCATCACCGCTGTCCATCTGACGGTGGAAGCCGTCATTCCCGGCGCCAGCGCCCAGGCCTTCGAGGACGCGGCCCGCAAGGCGGAAAAAGGATGCCCCGTGTCCAAGGTGCTGAACGCCAAGATCTCCATGGACGCCAAGCTCAAGTCCTGATCCCCGGTGCAGCCCATGGCCCGTCCGAGAAGGATGGCGCCATTGGGCCGCCCTATCCCCTGCTTGCCCAAAATCAATTTGACGATGCCGTCCCCCAAGAGGATGATGAGAATCATTCTCAGGAGCGAGCATGGGCCAATTCATCTACGCGATATCCGGCGGCAGGACCGCGCTGGCGCAGGACGTCCAAGTATCGGCGGGCCTGCGCCGCATCGCCGGCCCTGGCATCCTGGTGGCCGTGGGCTATATCGATCCGGGCAACTGGGCCACCGACATCGCGGGCGGCAGCGGCTTCGGCTACGGGTTGCTGCTGGTCGTCATCACCTCGGCGCTGCTGGCGCTGGGCTTCCAGATCCTGGTGTCGCGCCTGGCGCTGGCAACGGGGCAGGACCTGGCCACGCTGACGGCCCGCCACCTGTCGCCGCGCCTGGCCAAGGCCGCCTGGCTCGCGGGCGAGGCGGCGATCCTGGCGACTGCCCTGGCCGAACTCATCGGCGGCGCAATCGCCCTGCGCCTGCTCTTCGGGCTGCCGCTGATCGCGGGCGTTGCGGTGACCGGCGTCGGCACGTTTGCCGTGCTGGCGCTGACGCGCGGCAACGCCGACAAGCACGAGCGTTTCATTGCCCTGCTGCTGTCGGTGGTCGCCATGTCCTTCGTGTTCCTGCTGTTCAAGGCCAACCCGGCCTGGACGGAAGTGGCGCACGGCGTCACGCAGACCGGCCGCGCGCTGCGCGACCCGCAGGGCTTCCTGATCGCGCTGGGGATACTTGGCGCGACCCTGATGCCGCACAACCTGTACCTGCATTCCGGATCGCTCGCGCAGCGTGCGCAGCAATTGCCGCCCAGCGCCCGCGACCTGGCCATGCGCGTGGCGCGCAACGACACCGTCGTGTCGCTGGGCCTGGCCATGCTGATCAACGCCGCCATCATGATCGTCGCCGCCGCCTCGCTGTCGGGCTCGGGCATCATCGTGTCCAGCCTGGACGACGCGCATGCCGTGATCGGCCAGACCCTGGGCATCGGCGCGGCCATCGTGTTCGCCGTGGCGCTGTATGCCGCGGGCCAAAGCTCCACCATCACTGGCGTGCTGGCCGGACGCATCCTGTCCCAGGGCTTCCAGGTGGGCAGCGGCTGGTCGGACCGCCGCCGCGCGCTGGCGACGCGGCTGGTGGCGGGCGCCGCGGCGGTCGGCCTGCTGGCCTTCACCGGCGGCCAGGATCCGGACGGCCTGCTGGTGCTGAGCCAGGTCATCCTGAGCCTGGCCCTGCCCTTCGCGCTGGGGCCGCTGGTGCTGCTGGCTTGCCGCAAGAGCCTGATGGGCAAGTACGTGTTGCGCGGCGCCTGGGCCTGGGCCGCGGTTGCGGCCACGGTCGGCATCCTGCTGCTGGATGGCTATCTGGTGGCGGACATGCTGGTCTGAGCCCCAGGGATAGCCTGGAATAAAAAAACGCCAGCGATGCTGGCGTTTTTCTCGTACCCGCTATCGGGCTCAGTGGTAGGCGGAGACCACGGGGTGCTGGCGGCGGCCGGCGTCCATGTCGTGCAACACCTCGCCCACGGCGCCGCCGAAGGCGGCCAGGCGCACTTTCAGGCGCAGCCAGCGCGAGCCGGAAGCGTGGCCGGACAGGCTTTCCGCGATGATCGCGTCATGGATCAGGGTACGTTCCAGCTCATCCGACATGCGGGCATTCTTCAGCGCGGTATCGCTCATGGTTCTCTCCTTGAGAAAGCGATGTGGAACAACACGAGTCCATCTTAGACCTGTGCTTGCTGCGCCGCAATAAATTTCTTAACCATTTTTTTATGCGTTGCGCAATGGGTACAAACACCGAAAATGGTGCACATGTGCACTGCTGCCTGCACCTTTCTTGTGCTGCCCCTTCCGAAGACGCCCGTCAGGGCTGTGCGAGATGCGCCTGGATCAGCATGTCCGCCATCTGCGCGACCCGGCCGGCTGGCCCGCCTTCGCCAAATAGCTGGCTGGAGACGAAGGCCCCTTCGAACAACAGCAACAGGCCATCGCCCAGCGCGTCGGGGTCGGCCGCCCCCATTTCCGCCGCCATGGCAGCCAGGCGCCGCCGCAGCTCGGCCTTGTGTTCCACCGCCACGGCGCGGGCGGGATGACCGGCCTCGGGGTATTCCACCGCCGCATTCGTCAGTCCGCAGCCTCGGTAGCCGCTCTGCACCGCGCGCACGCCCAGGCCGGTCAGGTAGGCCAGGATCTGGGCCCGGGGATCGCCCGGATGCGCCGCGCAGGCCGCGTCGAAACGCGCCCAGAATTCAGCGTCATAGTCGCGCAGATAGGCCGCCGCCAGTTCGTCCTTGGACGAAAAGCTGCGGTACAGGCTGGGTTTGGTCACGCCCGCTTCGCTGACGATGGCGTCCACGCCCACCGCCCGGATGCCGTCCCGGTAGAACATTTCGCGCGCGGTCTTGCGGATGCGCTCGGCCGCCAGCGGCGGCTTGGATGCGGGCCGATCGGCGCTCGAGGTTTTACTGGCCATGGATGGGCTCCTTTCCGGATGACGGATCGACTAAAAATCGCTTGACGATGTTACTGACCGGTACGTACTATTCGCAAACCCCATTACGTACCGGTCAGTAACATGAGTATAGCCCACCCTCCCGTCCCTTTCCGGCGCGCCGGCCAGAAGTACGCTTTTGTCGTCGTCGCGGTGATTTTCCTGTCCCTGCTGGTATCCGCCGGCCTGCGTTCCTCGCCCAGCGTGTTGCTGGTGCCTCTGGAAGAAACCTTTGGCTGGAGCCGCAGCACCATCTCGCTGGCCGCCGCGGTCGGCATCTTCCTGTATGGCATGGTGGGACCGTTCGCGGCCGCCGCGATGGAGCGCTTTGGCTTGCGGCGCGTGCTGATCGGCGCGCTGATGCTGATGGCTGCGTCCAGCGCGGCCAGCGCCTTCATGACCCAGTCCTGGCATCTGCTGCTGACCTGGGGGGTGTTCTCGGGCCTGGGGTCCGGCGCGGTCGCCGTGGTGCTGGGCGCCACCGTCGTCAACCGCTGGTTCACCAAGCACCGCGGCGTGATGATGGGCCTGCTGACCGCCAGTTCCGCCACCGGCACGCTGGTGTTCCTGCCGGTGCTGGCCGCGCTGGCCTCGTCGGGCGACTGGACGCGCGTGGTGTGGACGGTCGCTGCTGCTGCTGCGGCGCTGGTACCGCTGGCCTGGTGGCTGGTGCCGGACCGGCCTGCCAGCGTCGGGCTGGTCCCCTTCGGCAGCGATCCGCATGCGCCGCCCGCGCCCGCCGCGCCGCGCACCGGCATGCTGGCGGCCACCTTCGGCGCGCTGGCCCGGGCCTCGCGCACCCGCACGTTCTGGTTCCTGTTCGCGACCTTCTTCGTGTGCGGATTCACCACCAACGGCCTGGTCGGCACGCACCTGATCGCGCTTTGCGGCGACCACGGCATGCCCGAGGTGCAGGCCGCGGGCCTCCTGGCGTTGATGGGCATCTTCGACCTGATCGGCACCACGGCGTCCGGCTGGCTCACCGACCGCTACGACCCACGCAAGCTGCTGTTCGTCTACTACGGCCTGCGCGGACTGTCGCTGATCTACCTGCCCTATTCCGACTTCTCGTTCTACAGCCTGTCGATCTTCGCCATCTTCTTCGGCCTGGACTGGATCGCCACGGTGCCGCCCACGCTGCGCCTGACGACCGAAGCCTTCGGCGAGCGCGACGCGTCCATCGTGTTCGGCTGGATCGTCGCCGGCCACCAACTGGGCGCCGCCAGCGCCGCCTGGATGGCGGGCGCCGTGCGCGAAGCCCAGGGCAGCTATCTGATGGCCTTCGTCATCTCCGGCATGACGGGCCTGATCGCCGCCGTCATTGCGCTGATGATAGGCAGGAAGCGCGTGGTGGCGCAGCCGGCCTGAGCGCGCCAGCGGGCGGGCGGCCGAGCCCTGGGCCCGCGCCGTCCGCGCCGATGACAGCTCACTTCAAGCCTTGGGCCCCGCGCCCGCGCAGGTTGTAGGTCTTCTTGCTGCCCACATGCCTGCGGATGAGCGACTCCGCAAGCTCGCCGTCGCGCTGCATCAGCGCCTGCACGAAGGCCTCGTGGTCGGCCACCGCCGCCGTCCATTCGTCGATATCGAAGTTCGACTTGTAGCGCAACGCCTGCACCTGCAGGTTCAAGCGGTCATACGAATGCGTCAGCGCCGGGTTGTGGGCCGCCCGGTTGATGGCGATATGCGTGCCCATGCTGGCCGCGAAATACGCGCGGATGTCGCGCTGTTCATACCCTTGCAGCATCTGCGCGTGCAATTGTGCGATATGCGCCAGTTCCGCGTCCGTGGCGCGTTCGGCGGCACTGCGCACCGCCAGCCCCTCCAGCACCGACAGCACGTCGAAGATGTTCTCGACATCGTCGGCCGACAACTCGATCACCATCGCGCCGCGCTTGGGCTGCAGAGTCACCAGGCCGTCGGAAGCCAGCATGCGATAGGCCTCGCGCAGCGGCGTGCGTGAAATCTTCAACTGGTCGCACAGGTCCCGCTCGTTCAGCCAGGTGCCCGGCTTGAAGGTGCCGTCGATGATGAGCTGCCGCAATTTTTCCGCCACCACGGCCGGCAGCGTGGGGTGATGAATGGCCAAATCGGGGACGGACTGGTCCATAACTTCAGGGTTAGCCATGAGTTGTTGCCACTCGCTATTTCGACTATTTTTGTATCTGGTATACCAAACACCAAAGGCATACCAACCTGACCCCATCATAGATCAAGCAACACGCGGGCAGGCTGACAACCACCAAAGGAGACCCACATGCACAAGCACGCTCGCGCCTGGGCCGGCGCCCTGGCGTTGACCGCCGGCCTGGCCGCCGCCAGTCCCGCCCTGGCGCAGGACGCATCCAAATGGCCGGAACGGCCGGTACGCCTGATCGTCGGTTTCGTGCCCGGCGGCGGCACCGACGTATCGGCGCGCATCCTGTCCGCGCGCCTGTCGGCGCTGCTGGGCCAGCAGGTCGTGGTCGAGAACAAGCCCGGCGCTTCCGGCCTGATCGCGGCCGACTTCGTGGCCAAGGCCGATCCGGACGGCTACACGCTGCTGCTGGCCAATATGCAGTCCACCGTCGCCGCGCCCTATGTGGTGCAGTCCAGCGTCGACCCGATCAAGGACTTCACGCCGGTGCGCTACATCGGGTCGGTGCCCAACGTGCTGGTGGTCAATCCGGCCAAGCACAGCTACGCCAGCGTGCAGAACCTGGTGGACGACGCCCGCGCCAAACCCAAGCAGCTGACCTACGCCTCCTCCGGCATGGGCAGCCCGCAACACCTGAGCGCCGCGCGCTTCTCTCAGATCGCGGGCGTCAGCATGGAGCACGTGCCGTACAAGGGCAGCGGCCAGGCCATGACCGACCTGCTGGGCGGCAGCGTGGACATGAACTTCGACACCCTGCCCGGCGCCATCAACCAGATCCAGGCCGGCAAGTTGCGGCCGCTGGCTGTGACCAGCACCGAACGCAGCAAGCGCCTGCCCGACGTGCCGACGCTGGCCGAGTCCGGCATCAAGGGTCTGGACATCGTGCAGTGGTATGCGGTGCTGGCCCCGGCCAAGCTGCCCAAGCCGGTGCTGGACAAGCTCGACCAAGCGCTCAGCCAGACGCTGGCCGATCCCGAGATCAAGGCCAAGCTGGCCGACCAGGGCATGGAACTGGGCGGCGGTCCGGCCACCCCCGCGGCCTTCGCCAGCTACGTCCAGGACGAATGGAGCAAGTACGGCAAGCTCACCGCCAGCCTGGGCCTGACCAAGCAGTAAGCCGGCAGCAACCCGGCGGGGGGTGCGCCCCCGCCCACGCAAAGGAACACCATGAGCGCTACCCCCACTTCCGACACCTCCCCCATCCTGTGCCAGCGCGACGGCGACATCGCGACCGTGGTGCTGAACCGCCCGGAAAAGCTCAACGCCTTCACCATAGACAGCTGGCGGCTGCTGGGCGACGCCTTCCTGGAGCTGGACGCCGACGACAGCGTGCGCTGCGTGCTGCTGCGCGGCGCGGGCGAAAAGGCCTTCTCCCCGGGCAATGACATCAGCGAATTCGAGACCGCGCGCAGCAACAAGCGCCAGGCCATCGAGTACGGCGCCGTGATGCGCCGGACCATAGAAGCCATCGGCAACTGCCGCCATCCGGTGGTGGCGCAGATACACGGCATCTGCGTGGGCGGCGGGCTGGAGATCGCCAGCCTGGCCGACATCCGCATCTGCGGCCAGAGTTCGCGCTTCGGCGTGCCCATCAAGAACCTGGGGCTGGTGATGTCGTACTCGGAACTGGCGCCGCTGGTGCGCCTGGTGGGCCCGACCGCCGCGCTGCAGGTGCTGCTGGAAGGCACCATCTTCGACGCGCAGGAAGCGCTGCGCCTGGGCGTGGTCACGCGCGTGGCGCCCGACGATCAGGTCGCCTCCGAAGCCCAGGCCGCCGCCCGCCGCATCGCCGACGGCGCGCCGCTGGTCGCGCGCTGGCACAAGAAGTTCATCCGCAATCTGGTGCAGGGCAAAGCCCTGACCGACGCCGACCGCGACGAAGCCTTCGACTGCTTCGACACCGAGGATTTCCGCACGGGCTACCAGGCCTTCCTGGCCAAGGCCAAGCCGCAATTCAACGCCCGCTGAACCCCATGCAAGGAGGACTCATGCATAACGATACCCAGCGCCCCGCCGGCGCCCTTTCCGGCATGCGCGTGATCGAGCTGTCGCAGATCATGGCCGGCCCGACCTGCGGCATGATGCTGGCCGACATGGGCGCCGACGTCATCAAGGTCGAGAAGATCGACGGCGGCGACGATTCGCGCCAGTACCGGGACCCGCAGATCAACGGCATCTCGGCGCCTTATCTCATGCTCAACCGCAACAAGCGCGCCATCGCGCTGGACTTGAAGCATCCGGAGGGCAAGAAGGTCCTGCTGCGCATGATCCGCGACGCCGACGTGGTGACCGAGAACTTCCGCAAGGGCACGATGGAAAAGCTGGGCCTGGGCTACGACCGGCTGCGCCAGGAAAACCCGGGCCTGATCTATTGCGCGGTGTCGGGCTATGGCACCACCGGCCCCTATGCCGACAAGGGCGGCTTCGACCTGGTGGCGCAGGGCTTCTCCGGCCTGATGGCGATCACCGGGGAACCTGGCGGGCCGCCGCTGCGCACCGGCAATTCCGTCGCGGACATCAACGCCGGCTTGCTGGCGGCTTTCGGCGTGCTGGCGGCCTACCAGCACAAGCAGCGCACGGGCGAAGGCCAGATCGTGGAAACGTCATTGCTGGAAGCCAGCCTGCAGCAGCTGTACTGGCACGCCGCCATCTACTTCGGCAGCGGCGTGTCCCCCGGCCCCACGGGTTCGGCGCACGTGCTGAGCGCGCCCTACCAGGCCTTCCCCACCGCGACCGACTGGATCATCATCGGCGGCGCCAACGAGAAGAACTGGCAGCGCATCACCCAGGCGCTGGGCAAGCCGGAATGGGCCGAGGATGCCCGCTACGCCCGCAATCGCGACCGCATGCAGAACCGCGATCAACTGGTAGAGGATATGTCCGCCATCCTCAAGACGCGCAGCGCGGAGGAGTGGCTGGACGTATTCGACACGGCCGGCGTGCCTGCGGGCCCTGTGCACTCCATCGCCCAGGCGCTATCGCATCCGCAGACGCTGGCGCGCGGCATGGTGGTGGAACAGGAGCACCCGGTCGCGGGCACGGTGCGCACGGTAGGCATGCCGGTGAAGCTGTCGGCCACGCCCGCGCAATACCACCGCGCGGCGCCGCGGCTGGGCGAGGACAGCATCGCGATTCTGGGAGAGTTCGGCTACGGCGCCAAGGAAATCGAAGCGCTGATCGATGCGGGCGTGGTCGCGGCCGTGGACCGTGAACGCGCGCCGGCTTAGGACGTTTTTGGCTGAATTGCTGACGTTCGGTTTTGTACGGCTGGGGTTCTTGAGTCGCCGGCGTCCGGACTGCGGGATTCCGATGCTCGCCCCGGTGGGGCTGCGCTTCGGATCCCTCCGTCCGGTCACCGGCTCACGGCATCTGCCCATGAACGGGTCCGAAACCAACGCATTAGGCGACTGCCAGCCGAGGGGGCCCGGAGCCATGCGAAGCGCAGCCCCATTGGGGCGAGCATCGGAATGGCGCAGGGCAGGCTCGGCGGCTAAAGAACCCTGACATCCGCAAGCTCGAAGCCCTGCCATTTCGGTTTTATGAGGCTGAGTTCTTGAGCCGCCGGCGTCCGGACTGCGGGATTCCGATGCTCGCCCCGGTGGGGCTGCGCTTCGGATCCCTCCGTCCGGTCACCGGCTCACGGCATCTGCTTACGAACGGGTCCGAAACCAACGCATTAGGCGACTGCCAGCCGAGGCGGCCCGGAGCCATCCGAAGCGCAGCCCCATTGGGGCGAGCATCGGAATGGCGCAGGGCAGCCTCGGCGGCTAAAGAACCCTGACATCCGCAAGCTCGAAGCCCTGCCATTTCGGTTTTATGAGGCTGAGTTCTTGAGTCGCCGGCGTCCGGACTGCGGGATTCCGATGCTCGCCCCGGTGGGGCTGCGCTTCGGATCCCTCCGTCCGGCCACCGGCTCACGATGTCTGCCCATGAACGGGGTCCAAAGCCAGCGCATTAAGCGACTGCCAGCCGAGGACCCCGGAGTCATCCGAAGCGCAGCCCCGCCGGGGCGAGCATCGGAATGACGCAGGGCAGCCTCGGCGGCTAAAGAACCCTGGCGTCGGCAAGCTCGAAGCCCTGCCGCGCCCGCCCCCAAGATCCCGGCCGCGCCCTACTCGGACTCGCCCAGATAGGCCGCCCGCACCTTGGGATCGTGCAGCATGTCGCCGGCCGGACCAGACAGGATGATCTCGCCCGATTCCATCACGTAGCCGCGATGGCTGTTTTCCAGCGCCAGGCGCGCATTCTGCTCGATCAGCAGGATGGTGACGCCTTCGCTGGCGATGGTACGCACCACCTCGAAGACCTTCTCCACCATCAACGGCGCCAAGCCCATCGAAGGCTCGTCCAGCAACAGCAGCTTGGGGCGCGCGATCATCGCGCGGCCCATCGCCACCATCTGCTGCTCGCCTCCGGACAGCGTGCCGGCCGCCTGCTTGCGGCGCTCCGCCAAGCGCGGGAACAGCGTGAAGACGCGGTCGGTGTCCTGGCGGATCTGGGCCGCATCGCGACGGATATAGGCCCCCATCGCCAGGTTTTCCTCGATCGTGAGCTGGCCGAAGATGCCGCGCCCTTCCGGCACCATCACCAGACCGCGGCGCACCAGCTCATGCGACTTCTGGCCGCCGACGGACTGGCCGCCGTAGACCACTTCACCGCCCGCCAGCGGCACCAGTCCGCAGATGGCGCGCAGCGTCGTGCTCTTGCCGGCGCCATTGGCGCCGATCAGGCAAACCAGTTCGCCCTGGTCCACGCGCAGGTCGATGCCGCGCACCGCGCGGATGCCGCCATAAGAGACCTGCAGGCCCCGCAATTCCAGTAGGGGTTGGGATGCTGCCGTCATGCCGGGCGCTCCTGATGAATCTGCGGATCCTGCGCGGCGCCTGCGCCCAGATACGCTTCAATGACCTTGGGATCGCGCTGCACCTGGGCGGGTTTGCCCATGGCCAGCACCTTGCCGTATTCGAGCACCAGCACGCGGTCGCACAAGCCCATGACGAGCTTCATGTCGTGCTCGATCAGCAGCACGGTGATGCCGTCGGCGCGGATCTTCTCGACCAATTTGCGCAGCACCACGGTTTCCGATGCGTTCATGCCGGCCGCCGGTTCGTCCAGCGCCAGCAGCTTGGGATCGGTGGCCAGCGCCCGCGCGATCTCCAGGCGCCGCTGGTCGCCGTAGGGCAAGGAACGCGCCACGTCGTTGGCGCGATGGCCGATGCCTACGTAGTCCAGCAGTTCCTGCGCCCGCGCTTCGGTGGCGGCCTCTTCGGCCCGCGTGCCGCGCGTGCGCAACACGGCGCCCAATACGCCCGACTTGGTGCGCATGTGGCGGCCGATCATCACGTTCTCGATCGCGCTCAGGTTGGCGAACAGGCGGATGTTCTGGAAGGTGCGCGCCAGGCCCGCATAGGCGACTTCATGCGGCTTCTTGCCGGACATGGACTCGCCGTTGAACGTGCAGCTGCCCTCTTCCGGGATGTACAGGCCGGTGAGCACATTGAACAGCGTGGTCTTGCCCGCGCCGTTCGGGCCGATCAGGCCGTAGATCTCGCCTTGCTCGATGTCGAAGCTGACGTCCGACAGCGCCTGCAGGCCGCCGAAGCGCTTGCCCAGTCCCTGGGCTTGCAGCAGTTTGCTCATGCTCCGCCTCCCTGGGTCTTGGTTGCAAGTTCACGCTTGCGCACCGCCGACGGCCACAGGCCGGCCGGACGGAACAGCATCACGCAGACCATGGCCAGGCCGAACAGCAGCATGCGTATGCCCTCAGGATCCAGCACCACGGCGCCGAACAGCATGTGCTGCACCGGTTCGACCACCGCGCGCAAGAACTCGGGCAGCGCGGCCAGGATCAACGCACCCAGGATCACGCCCGGGATGTGGCCCATGCCGCCCAGCACCACCATGCACAGGATCGAAATGGATTCCATCAGCGAGAAGCTCTCGGGACTGACGAAGCCCTGCATCGAGGCGAACAAGGCGCCCGCCACGCCGCCGAACGACGCGCCCATCGCGAACGCCAGCAGCTTGATGTTGCGGGTATTGATGCCCATGGCCTTGGCCGCGATCTCGTCTTCGCGGATCGCTTCCCAGGCGCGGCCGATGCGCGAATTCTGCAGGCGCACGCAGACCACGATGATGATCAGCGTCACCGCGAGCAGCAGGTAGTAATACTTCTCGGGTCCCGTCACGCGCAGGCCCAGCAGGCTTTCCGTGCGGCCGAAGGCGAACTCGCCGACCTTGAAGGTGTCGATGCGGTTGATGCCCTGCGGTCCGTTGGTGATGTTGACCGGCGCGTTCAGGTTGTTCAGGAAGATGCGGATGATCTCGCCGAAGCCCAGCGTCACGATGGCCAGATAGTCCCCTCGAAGCTTGAGCGTGGGCGCGCCCAGCAGCACGCCGAACAGGCAGGCCACCGCCAGCGCGATCGGCAGGATCGCCCAGAACGGCAGGTGCAGGCCGAAATGCGGCGATGCCAGCAACGCCCAGGTGTAGGCGCCCACCGCGTAGAACGCGATGTAGCCCAGGTCCAGCAGGCCCGCAAAGCCCACCACGATGTTCAGGCCCAGCGACAGCATCACGTACAACAGCGCGAAGTTCAGGATGCGGACCCAGCTCTGCCCGGCCATGCCGATCACGAACGGCAGCACCGCCAGCACCACGCCGATCAGCGCGATGCCGATCAGGTTGCGGGTGGAGAACCCGCTGCTTTTCAGGGTTGCGTTCATGCCCGGTCTCCCACACGCTCGCCCAGCAGGCCGGACGGACGGAAGATCAGCACCAGCACCAGCACGAAGAACGCGAACACGTCCTGATAGTGGCTGCCGAGGAAGCCCCCGGTCAGGTCGCCGATGTACCCGGCGCCCAGCGATTCGATGATGCCCAGCAACAGGCCGCCCGCCATGGCGCCGACCAGGTTGCCGATGCCGCCCAGCACCGCGGCCGTGAAGGCCTTCAGGCCCAGCATGAAGCCCATGGTGTATTGCGACACGCCGTAGTAGGTGGCGACCATCATGCCGGCCACCGCGGCCAGCGCCGAGCCGATCAGGAACGCCGCCGAAATGACCGTGTTGATGTTCACGCCCATCAGCCCCGCGACTTCGCGGTTCTGCGCGGTGGCGCGCATCGCCGTGCCCAGGCGGGTCTTGTGCACCACGGCCAGCAGTCCGCCCATGATCAGCGCCGCGATCACCACGATGGCAATCTGCAGCGAGCTCATGCGCGCGCCAGCAATCTCGAATACCTGCGGCGACAGCACCTGCGGGAAGTTCAGGTAGTTGCGGCCCCAGCCCATCATCGCCACGTTCTGCAGGATGATGGACACGCCGATGGCTGTGATCAGGGCAGCCAGGCGCGGCGCGCGCCGCAACGGCCGGTAGGCCACGCGCTCGGCGGTCCAGCCCACGGCCATGCACAGCGGCACGGACACCA
This sequence comes from Achromobacter aegrifaciens, assembly GCF_902859735.1. Classification (GTDB taxonomy): domain Bacteria; phylum Pseudomonadota; class Gammaproteobacteria; order Burkholderiales; family Burkholderiaceae_B; genus Achromobacter; species Achromobacter aegrifaciens. The sequence goes on from NZ_CADIJY010000004.1 coordinate 464,935, forward strand.
GCAGGCCGACGCCCAGCACCACGAAGGCGGACGTGGAAGGATCGCCGCCCACCAGCGAGATGGCGATGGTGGTCGCCGCCATCGCGCCGATCATGACGACGTCGCCATGGGCGAAGTTGATCAGCCCGATGATGCCGTACACCATGGTGTAGCCCAGGGCGACCAGGGCGTACACGCTGCCTAGCGTGACGCCGTTAATCAGTTGTTGAATGAAGATATCCATAGGGGCCGCTGAATAAGCCTGGAAAAATCGCGCGGACCTTGCGGTGACGGCCCTCGGGCCTGCCACGGCGCCGCGCGTGGCGCGCGCCTGACGGCGCGCACGCTGCAATACGGGCGGGACGCGGCGCTCAGCCGCCTCCCCGCCCCGGTCCAGCCGCCTTAGTTGGCTTGGCTGACCATCGTCTCAACCATCTCCCACTTGCCGTTCTTGACTTCGTAGATGGTGACCGAGATTTCCTTCAGGTCGCCTTTGGCGTCGTAGGAAATGTGCTCGCTGGTGGCGCCCTTGCGGTTCAGCTTGGCCAGGGCCGGCAGGTACTTCTCGGGCTTGGCCGAGCCGGCCTGCTCGATGGCGGCGATCATGTTCCAGGCGCCGTCATAGGCGTAGGGAGCATAGACGCCGGGGGCCTTCTTGAAGCGGGCCTGGTAGCGCTGCTCGAAGTCCTTGCCCGCGGCCATCTTGTCCAGCGGCACGCCGGCCAGCGAGGCGTAGGTGCCGTCGGCGGCGTCGCCGGCCAGCTTGATGAAGGTGTCGCTGCGCGTCATTTCGCCCGAAACCAGCGGCGCCTTCAGGCCCAGGGTAGCCAGTTGGCGCTTCATCGGACCGGATTGCGCGTCCAGGCCGCCGTAGAAGATGGCGTCGGGCGCCGAACCCTTGATGTTGGTCAGGATGGCGGTGAAGTCGTTGGCCTTGTCGGTGGTGTACTCGCGGCGCACGACCTGGCCGCCAGCGGCCTTGACCGCCTTCTCGACCTCGTCGGCCAGGCCCTGGCCGTAGGCGGTGCGGTCGTCGATGATGGCGACCTTCTTGGCCTTCAGGCTTTCCACCATGAACTTGCCGACCGCGGCGCCCTGCTGGGTGTCGCTGGTCATCATGCGGAAGGTGGTTTCGTAGCCTTGCTTGGTGTACTCCGGCGAGGTCGCCATGGCGATCTGGGGCAGACCGGCTTCATGGTAGACGCGCGAAGCAGGGATGGTCGTACCCGAGTTGAAGTGGCCCAGGATGCCGACCACGTCCTGGTCGACCAGCTGCTGGGCAACCTGCACGCCGACGCGCGGATCGGCCTGGTCATCGCGCGACACCAGCACGAACTTGGCGGTTTCGCCGTCGACCTTGATGCCCTTCTTGTTGGCTTCTTCCAGGGCCAGGTTCAGGCCGTTCTGCATGTCCTCGCCATAGTGCGATTGCGGACCGGTGAGCGGCGCGGCAAAACCGAACTTGACGTCGGCAGCCTGCGCGGAGGCGGCCATGCCGGCGGCGGCGATGCTGGCGGCGAGAAGCTTCAAAGTGGTGCGGAACTTCATGGGTATCCTCCGAGTGTCGGACTTAAGACCTTGTTATACCTGAGCTTTTAACCAGGCTTTTGGTTTTTCACTACTAGCAAGTCCGATATGGCGGAAGCTTGCGTGTGCATGTTCTGCAAAATCCGGAAGCCGGGTTGCGACTTCCGGATTTGAGGTGCGACCGAATTTTCGTGCCAGTGCAACCTCTGCCGATATTGGAGATAACCCTTGGATACCCAAGGGTTGTCCTATACCAGGCTCAACCTATGGTCATGAGGCTGGCGTTGCCGCCCGCCGCCGCCGTATTGACGCTGACGGAGCGCTCCGCCAACAGGCGCTCCGGCACGTAGCCGGCGCCCGCCGCGATCGCGTCGGGGGTCAGTCCATGGACCGACAGGATGGCGCCCGGACGCTGCGCGATGCGCTGGTTCAGCGCCTGCAGCGCGTCGCCATCACCCTCGAACAGCACGGCCTGGTAGTCCGCCTGGTCGACCTCGCCGTCGGCCAGGATGCCCGCCTGTTCCTGCTGGCCGGCGTCCAGCGAGGCCAGCAGCGCCTGCGCCGCGGGCGTGTCCGCGAACCAGGCGTGGTTGCCGGTCAGCTTGGCGACGGACCACTGCGCCCGCGCCCCGGCCTCGGTGGCGGCCACGCAATACACGGCGCCGCGCGGCTCGACCACATAGGTATTGGTCTCGCCGGTCGGCCCCGGCAGCGCAATGCGCTGCGGCAGCGCCGCCGCCGCGTCCAGCGCCGGCGGCAGGCCCGCCGGACGCGTGCCCAGCAGGCGATACATGTAGAGCGGACCGCCGGCCTTGGGGCCGGTACCGGACAAGCCTTCGCCGCCGAAGGGCTGCACGCCCACCACCGCGCCCACGATATTGCGGTTGACGTAGACGTTGCCCGCATGGACCTGGCCGGTCACGTGCGCGATGGTCTCGTCGATGCGGGTATGCACGCCGAAAGTCAGGCCGTAGCCGGTGCCGTTGATGGCATCCAGCAAGGCGTCCAGTTCGTCGCGCTGGTAGCGCACCACGTGCAGCACGGGCCCGAACACTTCGCGCGTCAGCTCGCTGACGTTGTCGATTTCGATGATGGTCGGCGGCACGAAGGTGCCGTGGCGGCATTCGCCGTTGAGTTCCACCTGGTCCACGCGATGGCCCGCCGTGCGCATCGTTTCGATGTGCCGCTGGATGCCGTTGCGCGCTTCCGTATCGATCACCGGGCCCACATCCACCGACAGGCGGTCGGGGTTGCCCACGCTCAGTTCGCGCATCGCGCCGCGCAGCATGGTCAGCACGTGGTCGGCATTGTCTTCCTGCACGCACAGCACGCGCAGCGCCGAACAGCGCTGGCCCGCCGAGTCGAAGGCGGAGGTCAGCACGTCGAACACGACCTGTTCCGACAGGGCCGAGGAATCCACCACCATGGCGTTCTGGCCGCCCGTCTCGGCGATCAGCGGAATGGTATGGCCGGCGTCATCCAGGCGATCCGCCAGCGTGCGCGCGATGATGCGCGCCACGTCGGTGGAGCCGGTGAACATCACGCCGCGCACGCCGGGGCTTGCGACCAGTTGCGCGCCCACGGTTTCGCCGCGGCCCGGCAGCAGCTGTACGGCGCCGGCAGGCACGCCGGCCGCGCGCAGGATGGCCACGGCTTGCGCGGCGATCAGCGGCGTCTGTTCGGCGGGCTTGGCCACCACCGTGTTGCCGGCGGCCAGCGCGGCCGCGACCTGGCCGGTGAAGATGGCCAGCGGGAAGTTCCAGGGGCTGATGCACAGCACCGTGCCCAACGGACGATGCGTGTCGTTGCTGAATTCCGTTTCGGCCTGGTCCGCGTAATAGCGCAGGAAGTCCACGGCCTCGCGCACCTCGGCGATGGCGTTGGGCAGAGACTTGCCGGCTTCGCGCACGATCAGGCCCAGCAGGGTCTGCATCTGCTCTTCCAGCAGTTGCGCGGCGCGGCGCAGGCACTGCGCGCGTTCGGCGACCGGCGTGGATTGCCAGATGGGAGCGGCATTGGCGGCGGCGCGCAGCGCGGCCTCGGCCTCGTCTGCCTGCGCTTCGACCACGTGGCCCACCACGTCGCGCAGATTGGCGGGGTTGCGGACTTCCATGGCGCGCGAGGCGTCCCAGGCGCCGTCGCCCTCGCCCAGCATGGGGCCGGCGCGCCACGGCATGGCGGCGCTGGCCAGCAGGGCCGCGGACAGCGAACCCAGCCGATGTTCGTTGCTCAGGTCCAGGCCCGCCGAGTTGGCGCGGGCGCCCTCCTGCGGGTCGCCATAAAGTTCACGCGGCAGCGGAATCTTCTCGTGCGGCGCGCCCAGCGGCGTGATGCGCGCAGCGGCTTCCACCGGGTCGGCCACCAGTTGCTCGACCGGAATGCTGTCGTCGCCGATCAGGTTCACGAACGAGGTGTTGGCGCCGTTTTCCAGCAGGCGGCGCACCAGGTAGGCCAGCAGCGTCTCATGCGTGCCGACCGGCGCGTAGATGCGGCACGGACGGTTGAGCTTGCCCTGCGACAGCGCGCCCACGACTTCGTCGTACAGCGGCTCGCCCATGCCGTGCAGGCATTGGAATTCGTACTGGCCCGGGTAGTAGTTCTGGCCCGCCAGCTGGTAGATCGCGGACAGGGTGTAGGCATTGTGCGTGGCAAACTGCGGGAACACCGCTTCCGGCGCGCCCAGCAGCTTGCGGGCGCAGGCCAGGTAGGCCACGTCCGTGTAGACCTTGCGGGTATAGACCGGATAGCCTTCCAGGCCGTCGACCTGGGCGCGCTTGATCTCGCTGTCCCAGTACGCGCCCTTGACCAGGCGCACCATCACGCGATGGCGGCTGCGGCGGGCCAGGTCGATCACGTAGTCGATCACGAAGGGAGCCCGCTTCTGGTACGCCTGGATGACGAAGCCTATGCCGTTCCAGCCGTCCAGCTCGGGCTCGAAACAGAGCGCTTCCAGCAAATCCAGCGAAATTTCCAGCCGGTCGGCTTCCTCGGCGTCGATGTTCAGGCCGATGTCGTAGCTGCGCGCCAGCACGGTCAGCGCCTTCACGCGCGGCAGCAGCTCGGCCATGACGCGTTCGCGCTGGGCGCGCGAATAACGCGGATGCAGCGCCGACAGCTTGATCGAGATGCCCGGGCCCTCATAGATGCCGCGGCCGGCCGCGGCCTTGCCGATGGCGTGGATGGCCTGCTCGTACGAGGCGTAATAGCGGTCGGCGTCCTCGGCCGTGGTCGCGGCCTCGCCCAGCATGTCGTAGGAATAGCGGAAGCCCCGTGCTTCCATCTTGCGGTTGTTGGCCAGGGCTTCGGAAATGGTCTGGCCCGACACGAACTGTTCGCCCATCATGCGCATGGCCATGTTCACGCCCTTGCGCACCAAAGGTTCGCCGCCCTTGCCGATCAGGCGGGTCAGCGCCTTGGACAGCGACTGCTCGCTGCTCACGGCCACCAGCTTGCCGGTGATCATCAGCCCCCAGGTGGCGGCGTTGACGAACAGGGATTGCGAGCCGCCCATGTGCGACTTCCAGTCGCCGCGGGCCACCTTGTCGCGGATCAGCGCGTCGCGCGTGGCGCGGTCGGGAATGCGCAGCAGCGCTTCGGCCAGGCACATCAGCGCCACGCCTTCCTGGCTGGACAGCGAGAACTCCTGGATCAGCCCTTCCACCCCGCCGCCGCTGCGCTTGCCGCGCAGCTTCCGGACCAGGTCGGCGGCCATGGCGTGGATCTTTTCCAGATTGGGCATGCGGGCCTGGCCCAACAGCAGCGGCACGCACTCGGGCTCGGGGCGGCGGTAGGCGGCGGTAATGGCCGCGCGCAGCACCGACTGCGGCTGCACGTCCTGACCGAATTCGTAGAACGGCGGCGTCGGCGCGGAATGGCCTTCGCCCGCCTCGTCCTCGCCGCCCGCGTCCATGCCCAGGTGCGACATCTCGGCGGGCAGGTGGCCGCGCTCGATCTTGTCCAGGTAGGAAAGGATCGCTTGCTTGTGCAGCCAGTGCGGCGTGCAGTTGAGCTTTTGCGCGGCGGCCTTCAGCCGGTCGCGGAGCGCGTCGTCGACTTTAACGCCTAGGGTCGTGCTGGCCATAAGAGATTGCTTCCTGTCGCATGGCAAAGGTAGTACCGGGCCCCGACGGGACCCGGCATGGGTAGGACCGTATGCTAGACAGGTTGCAACTTGGTTTGCACTATGGTTAACCCTAGGTTAACCATTTGAGATCAGGCGGAATTTTGGCCCAGGGCTATCAATCCTTGAGCGCCGCGCAGCCCAGCATCTGCACCGAGGCCGATCCCGCCGGGGTCTGCCCCCGTATGGCCGAGGCCATGGCGCCGGCCAGACTGACCACTGCGCGCTGCTGGGCAGCGATCATGGCGGGCACGCCCTCTTCCGCCACCGGTTCCGTCACCACGCTGCGGCACAGCAGGCCGGAACCCTTCATGTTGACCGGCCGCACGCGCCAGGTCGCATCCAGCTGGGCCATGCGACCCGGCTCCAGCTCGAAACGCTGTACGTCGGTCTGCACCCGCCAGACCGCAGCGCCGGGGCCTGGCTTGACCAGTTGCACATCCAGCGCGCCCAGTTCCCGCTTCAGCGCGTCCGACAGCGCGCCCCGCAACTCGTCGCCCAGCGGTGAGCTCCAACGCTCGGAATACAACGCGGACAGACTGCCTTCGCCGGTGCGCACCATCAGCTGGGGCTGATCCGCCTGCGTCGAGATATTGACCGGTTGCACCTCGATCAGGAAGCTGGCCGGCGCCACCGCACCGCCCGGAGCCTGGGCCGCCGGCGACTGCAAGGTGTGATAGTGCACGGGCGAGGACGCCCCGCAGCCGGCCAGCGCCGCCGACAAGGCCAGCAAGGACAGGACCGGGCGCAGACGGGGCGTCAGCCTGCCCGCGCATCGGGGCTGCTCGGAACTCGGGGCCGCCTGGCGGGCGTGGGGGGACGGGCGTCTATTCATCATGGGATTCAGTTCCTGACAGGACCGGCGCCGGGGATCGGGTCTGGGCCGCGGCCGCGCAACAAGGCCTCGGGATTGGCTTGCAGGAAATCGGCCAGGGCGCGCAGCGAACGGGCCGCGCGGCCCAGCTCCTGCATCGCCTTTTCCGTATTGACCGGCAAGGAAGCATCGGATGCCAGCAGCGCGTTGACCTGCGCCATGGACTCCTTGGCCTGCTTGAGCATGTTCTGCGCTTCAGGCGCGACCTGCTTGTCCAGGCGGTTCATCAGCTTGGAGGTGCTGGCCAAGGTGGTGCGCAGGTCCTCGCCGATCTTGTCGAACGGAATCTTCTCGATCTTGGCGACGATGTTGCTGATCTGCTGCTGCAACTGATCCAGGTTGCCTGGCACCGTCGGGATCAGCGCCGGATCCGAGGGTTTGAATTCAACCGGCTTGGCGTTCGGGAAGTCGTCCAGCGCCACGTACAGCTGGCCGGTCAGCAGGTTGGCGGTGCGCAGCTGCGCGCGCAGGCCGTGCTTGATCATGCCGCCCAACAAGCGGTTGCCGGCAACGTCGCCGTCCTTGGTGGCGCGATCGCGCACTTCGTCGAACACGCGGCCCAGGCGTTCCGGATACAGGGTTGCATCCACCATCGAGTAGAAACGCTTGGCGACCGGATCGAAGTCCATGTTGATCTGCGTGACGTTGCCCAGCGTGATGCCGCTGAAGTCGATCGGCGCGCCCACCGTCAGGCCGCGGATCGACTGGTCAAAGCGCATGCGGATCGGGAAGGCCTCGCCGTCCGGATTGGCCTTGGCTGCGGCCTCGGTCGCGTACAGGTCAAATTGCGCGTCGGCCTGCGCCTGCTTGCCGGCATCGCGCGCGCTGATGACCGGCTCGAAGGCCACGCCGCCCACCGCCATCGACACCAGCGATTGCGTGCGCACCTTGAGGCCGTCCGCATTGACGCTGAAGTCGACGCCGCTGGCATTCCAGAAGCGCGTGCCCTGGGTCACGAACTTGTCGTTGGGCGCGTCCACGAACACCTCGACGTTCACGGCCTTGCCGGTTTCATCCAGCGCGTAGCCGATCACGCGGCCCACGTTGATGCGGCGGAAGTACACGGGAGAACCGATATCCAGGGAGCCCAGGTCGGACGCCTTGAGCTTGAAGCGCTTGCCGGCGCGGTCATGCGTGACCGCGGGCGGCACTTCCAGCCCTTCGAAATGCAGTTTGGTGGCCTTCTTGGAACTGTCCTTGCCTTCGGCCGCGTCCACGCCGATATAGGCGCCCGACAACAGCGTGCCCAGGCCGGACACGCCGCTCACGTCCAGACGCGGGCGCACCACCCAGAAGTTGGTGCCTTCGCGCGCCAGATCGGAAACATCCTTGGACAGTTCGGCCTGCACCACCACCTTGGTGCGGTCTTCGTTGAAGCCGATCGACTTCACGGTGCCGATGTTGACGTCCTTGTAGCGCAGCTGGGTCTTGCCGACTTCCAGCCCTTCTGCGGTATTGAACGAAATGGAGATGTCGGGCCCCGCCTGCATCCAGGTTCGCACGACCAGCGACAAGCCCATCAGGGCCGCCACGATGGGCACCAGCCAGATCCATGAAATCCGGCTCTTCTTCTTGCGCGAGATCGCGGGTGACGCAAACTTCTCTTCACCGGATCCGGGTGCTTGCTCGGACATCTACTCTTCCTTGTTCGTGGACGGAAGCCGCGGCGCTTCCTAGCCCATTTCCTTGCCGGCGAGAGACGCCGGCTGGCGCCCGCCTCCCACTGGCGGCGATTCTATTTCACTTTGTCCTTCCAGATCCCAACTGCGGCGCAGGTCGAAACTCATGGCCGACAACATGGTCAGGATCACTGTCAGCCCGAACGCCGCCGCACCCGCGCCGGCGCTGATTTCCATCAAGCCCTGGAAATCCGCCAACGCCGCCAGCAATATAACGACAAAAACATCCAGCATCGACCATTGGCCGATGAACTCGACCATTTGATACAGGCGCGTGCGCGGACGCAGGTTGGTGGTGCTGCGCCATTGTTCCGTCAACAGCAACAGCATGAGCGCCAGCAGCTTGGTCAACGGCACCGCCACGCTGGCAATGAAGACGATCAGCGCGATATCCCAGGAACCCATTTCCCAGAGTTCGACCACGCCGCCCAGAATGGTGTGGGCGCTGTCCCCCAGCACCGACCTGACCTGCATCACTGGTAGCACGTTGGCGGGGATGTAGAACACCACGGCCGCCAGCAACAGCGCCCAGGTGCGCGCCAGATGATCGGGCTTGCGGAAATGCACCAGGGCGTCGCAACGCACACAGTGGTGGTGCTCTTCCGGATCGGCCGCGCGGGGCAACGCCTGCACCTGGCCACAGACATGGCATCCGGTCAGAACCGTGTCCGGCGCAGCCTGGGGGATATGCACCGGCACCACACCCACGCTCTCGGCGTAGCGCCACAGCACATGCGGCGACAGCCGCCCCAGCATCGTCAACAGGATGGTCAGGATGCCGAACGCCGCCAACCCGATACCCGGAGTCACGGCGGCCATGCCCGCCAGCTTCACCACCGCCACCAGCACGCCCAGGAGGAACACCGGAACCATGCACCAGGGCCGCAGAATGCCCAACAAACGCATCGCAGTACGAAAGCCCAGGGGTTCCCGGCCGCGCGACAGCGGCCCCAACACCCACAGCAACACCGACAGCTGCAGCATCGGCAGCGCAAAGCCGGCCATGCCGGTCATGATGGCGACGACCCAATGGTCCTGGCGCCAGGTGATGGCAATAGCGTCCAGCAAGGATGCCTGCTGCACCATGCCCTGCACGGACATGGAAGCGACGGGATAGGCATTGGCCACCCCGAACACGATCAGGGCGGAAATGGCGAGCGCCAGCCAATTGGACAAAGTAAGCCCGCTGTAACGCCACAGAGTGGCGCCGCAGCGGGCGCAATTGGCGGTCTCTCCAGGTTCAAGCTGATGCCGGCGATAGATGCTCGCGCAGTGTTCGCACTCGATCAGCGGCTGGCGGTCCGCGGTCATTGAGAGCCTTAATCGACCAGTTCGACTTCCTGCTTGTCAGGCGCATCCGACGAGGGCGGCTTGCCGTTCTCGTCGAAGTCCAGCTTGACCTTGCCCTCCTCGTCCAGGTCGACCGTAACCGTGCCGCCATCGACCAGCTTGCCGAACAGCAGCTCGTCGGCCAGCGCGCGGCGGATGGTGTCCTGGATGAGACGCTGCATGGGGCGTGCGCCCATGAGCGGATCGAACCCTTCCTTGGCGAGATGCTCGCGCAGCCCCGTGGTGAAGATGGCTTCCACGCGACGCTCGTGCAGTTGGTCTTCCAGCTGCATGAGGAACTTGTCCACCACGCGCAGGATGATTTCGCGGTCCAGCGGCGCGAACGGGATGATCGCGTCCAGGCGGTTGCGGAACTCGGGCGTGAACATGCGGCGGATTTCCGCCATTTCGTCGCCCACCACGCGCGAATTCGCGAAGCCGATCGACGGACGGTTCAAGGTTTCAGCGCCCGCGTTGGTCGTCATGATGAGGATGACGTTGCGGAAGTCCGCCTTGCGGCCGTTGTTGTCGGTCAGCGTGCCGTGGTCCATGACCTGCAGCAGGATGTTGAACACATCCGGGTGCGCCTTTTCGATTTCATCGAGCAGCAGCACGCAGTGCGGCTGCTTGGTGATGGCCTCGGTCAACAGGCCGCCCTGGTCGAAACCGACGTAGCCCGGAGGCGCGCCGATCAGGCGCGACACCGCATGCCGCTCCATGTATTCGGACATGTCGAAACGCAGCAGCTCCACGCCCAGCGTGAACGCCAACTGGCGCGCGACCTCGGTCTTGCCCACGCCGGTGGGGCCGGAGAACAGGAAGGCGCCGATCGGCTTTTCCGGCTTGCCCAGGCCCGAGCGCGCCATCTTGATGGCGGCGGACAGGGCTTCGATGGCGTTGTCCTGGCCGAAGACCACGGTCTTCAGGTCGCGGTCCAGCGTCGCGAGCTTGCTGCGGTCGTCGTTGGAGACGGACTGCGGCGGGATGCGCGCGATCTTGGACACGATGTTCTCGATGTCCACCTTGCCGATCACCTTCTTTTGGCGCGAACGCGGCAACAGGCGCTGCGCGGCGCCGGCCTCGTCGATCACGTCGATGGCCTTGTCCGGCAGATGGCGGTCATTGATGAAACGCGCCGACAGTTCGGCCGCGGCCGACAGGGCGGCGGACGAGTAGCGCACGCTGTGATGCTCTTCGAAGCGGCTCTTCAGGCCGCGCAGGATCTGCACGGTCTGTTCGACGCTGGGCTCGGCCACGTCGATCTTCTGGAAGCGGCGCGACAGCGCGTGGTCTTTTTCAAAGACGCCGCGGTATTCGGTGTAGGTGGTCGCGCCGATGCACTTGAGCTGCCCGGAAGACAAGGCGGGCTTCAAGAGGTTGGACGCGTCCAGCGTGCCGCCCGAAGCCGAACCGGCGCCGATCAGCGTATGGATTTCGTCGATGAACAGGATGGCGTCGGGGTTGCCGCGGATCTGCTTGAGCACGCCCTTCAGGCGCTGCTCGAAATCGCCCCGGTACTTGGTGCCCGCCAGCAAGGCGCCCATGTCCAGCGAAAAGACCTGGGCGGCCTGCAGGATTTCGGGCACTTCGCCGCGCGTGATGCGCCAGGCCAGGCCTTCGGCGATCGCGGTCTTGCCCACGCCGGCCTCGCCGACCAGCAGCGGGTTGTTCTTGCGGCGGCGGCACAGCACCTGGATCACGCGTTCGACTTCGTGCTCGCGCCCGATGAGGGGATCGATGCGGCCCGCCAGCGCGGCGGCGTTCAGGTCGGTGGCGTACTGGTCCAGCGGCGACTGGCGCGATTCGCCCTGCTCTTCACCATTGGTCTGCTGCTCTTTCTGCACGGCGGCGGACTCCACCTGGGGCTGTTTGGTAATGCCATGCGACAGAAAATTGACGACGTCCAGCCGCGTCACGCCCTGCTGTTGCAGGTAGTACACAGCGTGCGAATCCTTTTCGCCGAAAATGGCCACGAGCACATTGGCGCCGGTAACCGGCTTCTTGCCGGTGCCTCCCGCGGATACGTGCATGATGGCGCGCTGGATCACGCGCTGGAATCCCAGCGTGGGCTGCGTGTCGACCTCGGCGCCGCTCGGGATCACCGGGGTGTTCTCCGAGACGAACTGGCGCAGATTGCGGCGCAGGTCGTCCAGGTTCGCGGCGCAGGCGCGCAGCACTTCAACGGCCGAAGCGTTGTCGAGCAACGCGAGCAGCAGATGCTCGACGGTAATAAATTCATGCCGGGCCGAACGGGCCTCGACGAAAGCCATATGCAGGCTGACTTCAAGCTCTTGAGAAATCACGCTTCCTCCGTAACGCATCGAAGCGGGCAAATACACGATTCATATTCTATGCCGATCATGGCGTAACGCCAGAGATTTCAAAAACCACTCTGTCGTGGCGGCCTTGCGCATCCATGACGGTAAGCGTATACCGGCCGTCCATGGCCAACACTAATTTAAACGGATGACCCGACGCGCCATGGCCAACCACGCGCCCGTCCAGCATCCACCATACTTCGCCTTCAGTTCCCTGCACATCCACATCCAGCGCCACTTCGCGCCCGCCCGGCACGGGCCGCAGCACCGAGCCGCTGGCCACGCCGCCCAGACGCAATGGTCCGCGCGAGGCGTCGGCGTAGCCGGCAAAGGACGGCGGCGCCGTTTCATTCAGCACCCAGGCCGCGCGCTGCTCCGGACATTCGCCGGACGGCACGCTGCCGAGCTTGTAACCCAGGGGCCAGCATGTCACCGCGGCCTGCACCGTTTCGGGCCTGACGCGGACCTGCTGAGCGCCTTCGGGCAAGGCCGCCACGATATCCTGCAGTAGCGGCGCCGCCACGTTGGCCCCGAAAAATCCGGGGTTGGGCGTCCCGTCCGGACGGCCGACCCAAACGCCCATCGTCCACCTGTCGGTCACTCCAACGGCCCAGGCGTCCCGGAATCCGAAACTCGTCCCGGTTTTCCAGGCCAGCTGCCGCGCCGGACTGCCCGACTGGTAGAACGGCCGGTCGGGATGGCCGCCGCTCTCCAGAATGTCACGGACGATCCAGGCCGCCCCAGGGCTCATCATACGGGACTCGACCCGCGGCTGCTCCGGCCGCAGCCGGGGCCGCCCTGAGACGCCGCCGCGGGCCAGGGCCCGGTAAGCGCCCACCAGTTCTTCCAATGTGGTGCCGCCCCCGCCCAAAATCAAGCTCAAATTCGGTTCCGCGCCCGCGGGCAAACGTAACCGTACCCCACCGGCCAGCATGACCGAGGCGAAACTGCTGGGCCCGACGCGGTCCAGCAGATCCACCGCCGGCACGTTGAGCGAACGCTGCAGAGCCTGGGCGACGCTGATCGGGCCGGCGAACGCGGCCTGGAAGTTGCCCGGCGCGTAGCCGCCAAACGACATCGGCGCGTCGATCAGCAGGCTTTCGGAGTGGATCAGGCCTTCGTCGAGCGCCTGCGCGTAGAGAAACGGTTTGAGCGTGGAGCCCGGCGAACGCACGCCGCGCACCATGTCCACGTGGGCCGCCCGGCTTTCGTCGGAGAAATCGGCGGAGCCGGCATAGGCCTTGACCTCCAGCGTATCGTTGTCCATCACCAACACGGCCATCGACACTTTAGGCGGCAGGCTGTCCACCCGATCCTGCAGCATGCGCTCCACCGCCGCCTGCATGTCCGCGTCCAGGGTGGACGTGACCACCGCGGGCCGCTCGCCAGGACGCCGGCCCGCCTTGCGCTGGCTGCCCGCCTCCTGCAGCAACCGCTGCGCGGCCAGGGGCGCCAGCCAGCGCGCGCGCAGCGGCGGCGCAACCACGTTCTCGATCTTGGCGTCGGCCACCTCGGCCGGGGTCCAGCGGCCCAGTTCGACCATGCGGTCCAGCACCTTGTCGCGCGCGGCCTGCGCGGCCTCGGGGTGACGATCCGGCCGCAGCCGCGATGGCGCCTGCGGCAAGGCGGTCAGCATCGCCGCTTCGGCCGGGCTCAGATCGCGGGCGGGCTTGCCCAGCCACAGGCGCGAGCCCATCTCCACGCCCTCGACGATGCCGCCCATGGGTGCGTGGGTCAGATACAGCGACAGGATCTCGTCCTTGCTGTAGTGCATTTCCAGCTGGATGGCGCGCCAGGCCTGCCGCAGCTTCGCCGACATCGAGCGCGAGGGCTTGCCGGCCAGTTCCGGATCGATCAGCCGCGCGACCTGCATGGTCAGGGTGGACCCGCCCGACACGATGCGGCGGTTGGTGGCCCACTGCCAGCCGGCGCGCGCCATCGCCACCGGGTTGACGCCCGGGTGCCAGTAGAACCAGCGGTCCTCGTAGGTCAGCAACGTTTCCAGATAGCGCTCGGACACCTGGTCGGGCTTGACCGGATAGCGCCAGATGCCGTCGCGGCTGGGATAGTTGCGCAGCGGCGTACCATCGGCGGCCACGACGACGGCGGCGCCGCCCGAATCCACGGGCGGCAAGGGATAGAGGCGGTCGAGCGTGAATAACAACGCGGCCAGCGCAAACAACGCGCTGGCCGCGAAGATTCCTCGCCGCCGCCAGCGGCGGGCGCGCGAGGCGCCCGCCACCGGGGTGGCGGCGGGGTTCAAGGACGCTTGGCGCCGCGGTCGCGGATCTCTACCGTGCTCCATTGCTCGCCTACGCCCCGGATTTCAGGCCGGTACATGTCTTCGGCCACCGTCGACGGCACCGCATAGCGGCCCGGCGTCACCACGCGCACCAGATAGAACACGTCCACCTTGCCGCGACCCAGCGACACCGCGGCCACATAGCGGTCGTCGCGGAACTCGCGGTGCTTGATGTTGGGATCGGACATGGCTTCGGCCACGCGGCGTCCGCCGATCGTCCATTCCTGCATCTCGGGGCTTTGCGACAGGTTCAGGTTTTCGACTTCAAAACCCGCCGGCACGCGGTCCACCAGCAAGCCATCCGGAATGTTCTGGTTGGCGCTGGCCTGCACCCACACCACCAGCATGTCGCCGGTCTGCAGGCTGCCGCCATCCCACGGGCGTCCGTCCGGACGGTACCAGCCGCGCTTGAGCTGGATCACGTCATTGCGCGGCGCAGGCGTGGTGGTCGGACTGCCCTGGATGTCGTATTCGACGAACAGGGACTGGTTGCCGGTGTTCAGCAACTGCACGCCGGCCAGGTCGGCCGCCGACAGCGACACGGTCTGGTCGCTGGTGCCGCCAGCGAGCGCCTTGGTGGAACCGTTGACGGTCAACGTGGCGGACCAGGGCGTGGCCTTGTCGCCGCCCATAGCGCGGGCGGCCAGCAACAGCGACATCTGTTCCTGCGTCGACAGGTACGAACGGTTGCCCAGACGGCTGGCCAGCTGCGTCAGCAGGTTGTCCAGGCGCTCATGGCGCAGCTCGTACTTGTCCGCGATCGCAAAGGCCAGCGCATAGTCGCGCACGCCGCTGCCGTAGTCGCCCAGCCATTCGTCGTAATAGCCGGAGTTGCGACGATTGTTGAGACCGTACTCGCGCGCCACGGCCTGGTCGAGCGCGCTCTTCATGCGCCCTTCGTCGCCCATGAGCTTGAACGCGGCCGCCAGCTGGATCAGCGGCAACGGCGAGCGCGCGCGCTCCTGGTAGTTGTCGTACAGCTGACGCACCGTGGACAGCGGCGCCTTCTTGTCGCGCGCCAGCGCCAATGCGGCAGTGGCCAGGCCGGCGAAGCGACGATGGTCCTCACGCAGGATGTTGGCGTCGCTGGAGTCGTAGCGACCGGATTCGACGCCGCGCTTCAGGTTGGCCGACCAGGTGCCGAACGCGCCCGAACTCTGCTGCACCTGCTCCAGCAGCCACTGGCGCGAACGGTCCAGCGATGCCTCGGGCACTTCGAAACCGTTGTCGCGGGCGTCCTGCATGAAGCCGACGGCGTAGGCCGTCAGCCACACATCGCGCGAGGACGAGCTGCTCCACAGGTTGTACGAACCGACGGCGTTGCGCATGCCCGCCAGGCGGCCGATCGCGCCGGCCACCTTGGCGTCGCGCTCGGCCTTGGTGCGCGGCTTGAGGCCGAACTGCTTGGCCGCGGCCTCATCCAGCATGACCCACGGCAGGGTCGCGCTGATGGTCTGCTCGGTGCAGCCGTAGGGATAGTTGAGCAGCCCTTCGACCAGGCGATTGACGTTGATCGGCGGACGGTTCGATACCGTCATGCTGACCGTGGTCGAGTCCGGGTAGTAGGACGCCACCCACGACGCCTGCGGCGCGTTGGCTTCGCCCGGATTCAGGCGCAGGCGGCGCACCTGGCGCTCGGCCGCGTAGGCCGGTTGCACCTGCAGCACCGATTCGCGCACGATGCGCAAGGGCTTGCCGCCGCCCTGCCCGTCGACGGTCAGGCGCATCAGGCCCAGGCCGTACGAACCGGTGGTGGTGGCGGTGAAGC
Source organism: Achromobacter aegrifaciens (assembly GCF_902859735.1). Lineage (GTDB taxonomy): Bacteria > Pseudomonadota > Gammaproteobacteria > Burkholderiales > Burkholderiaceae_B > Achromobacter > Achromobacter aegrifaciens. The sequence continues at coordinate 480,831 of NZ_CADIJY010000004.1, forward strand.
GCAGCGTGGTGCGCTGCTTGTCCTTCAGAGTCACGGTCTTGACGCCGTCGACGATGGCCAGCGGGTCCAGCGCTTCCAGCTTGACCGTCACCTTCTGCTCGGCGCCGCTCAGGTTGGTCACGTCCAGCGCAATCGCGGCCTGGTCGCCCGGGGTGATGAAGCGCGGCGTGTTCAGCTCGGCCACGATGGGCGCCGCCACCACCATTTCGGTGTCGGTGCTGCCGTAGTTGTCGGGCGTGAAGGCCACGGCCATCAGGCGCAGCGTGCCGTTGAAATCAGGCAGGTCCAGCGGGATGTCCGCCTCGCCCTGCTCGTTCAGCTTGACCGGACCGGAGAACAGGTCCACCAGCTTGACCTTCTTGGGCAGGCTCTTGCTGTCGCCGCGCATGGCGGCGTCGCCGCCCCACTTCAGCTTGCCCTTCGTGCCGTCCATTTTCTCGATCAGCTTGCCGTACATGTCCAGCAATTCGGGCGCGTAGCGGTGCTTGCCGAAGAAGTAGTCCAGCGGATCGGGGGTCTTGTACTGGTTGATGTTGAGGATGCCCACGTCCACCGCCGACAGGGTCACGGTGGCCTGCTTGCCCTGGGCGCCGTCCACCTTGACGCGCACGGTCGCCTTGGTCTCTGGCACCGCCTTGGGCGGCGCCGTCAGTTTCACGTCCAGCTTGCGGTCAGCGCTGGCGATGGGCAGGAAGGTCAGGCCCAGCGCGCGCGCCGGCGTCACGCGGTCGCCTTCGCTGCCGGGACGGAACACGGCGGCGGCGATGTACAGGTCGTGGCGCTTCCAGCTCTTGTCGACCGGGATCTCGACCTGCGTGCCCGTCGCTTTCACGGCCACCCAGGTGGACCACAGCATGCGGTCGCCTTCCACGGTGATGAGCGCCTGGCCGTCATGCGGCGGCGTCAGGGTCAGCTTGACCGTGTCGCCCGGCTTGGCCGGCACGCCTTCGAGCTTCATCTGCACGCGGTCGGGACGATTGCCCATGGCGTCGGAGTCCTGCGCGTTCCAGCCCGCGTAAAAGCGGTAGCGCAGGGTCTGGCCGGTTTCGGGATCGGCGATTTCCAGGCGGTAGCGGCCCCACTTCACGGGCACGGTCAGCTGGGAGCGGTCGTTCAGCGCGATCTCGCGCGAATCCAGCAATTCCTCGGTTTCGGTGTAGCCGCTGTTCCAGCCGCGCTGGTCGTCGAAACGCCAGTAGTACTGGCGATCTTCGCGGTACAGGCGCATCTGCGCCTGCGCCAGCGGCGCAATCTTGCCCTGCGCATCCACGCGCAGCACTTCAAACCCGGCGGGCGCGCCTTCGCGGGCCACGTCGCCGTCGAATTGCGGACGCACGGCGATCAGGCGGTCGGCGGGCCAGACGCTGCGCTCGATCGAGCGCACCACCGGACGGCCGCCGGATTCCAGCAGGCTGGCCGACACCCGCACCTTCATCGGCGAACGCGTGCCGCCGGTGCGCGGATCGACCTCGAGCTGGCCACGGCCCTTGTCGTCCAGGGCCGTTTCGGGCAGCTCTTCGAAATGGCGGCGGGCATCGTCGGCAACGTCGCCGAAGATGAAGCCAGGCCATTGCTGGGGCAGCGCAAAACGGTCGCGCTTGACCTGGAAGCTGGACAGCAGGCGGTTGCCAGCGGCGGGCGCGCCGTAGAGATAGTCGCCCTGCACGTCGACAGTCAGCGTTTCCTCCGGCGACAGCACCTCCTGGTCGGAGGTCAGCGCCATCTTCATGCGTTCAGGCAGGAATTCCTCGACCTGGAACTTCCAGGACGCGTCCGGCGCGCGCGACGCGGGGTCCACGCGCAGTTCCAGCAGCCACGTGCCGGTCTGCGCATCCAGCGGCAGGTCGATGCTGCGCTCGATATAGCCGGGCAGATCCTTCTGGGGCTGCCACAGGGTGCTCAGCACCGTGCGGCCGTCGGGGCGCTTGATGGTCGCGGTCAGGGGCGACGGCGCCAGCATGCGGCCGTCCAGATCGCGCGGCAGGACCGAGACGTTGAAGGTTTCGCCGGGGCGGTACAGATTGCGGCCAGCGTAGACGAACAGGTTGTTGGGGCGGGAAACATGGCCGCCCGTGTCGAATTCAGACAGGTCCAGGGCGGGTTCGCCCAGGGCCAGCACCGTCATTTCCTTGTCGCGCGAGGCGCGGATGACGCGCGCATTGGCGAAGCTGCCGTCAAAGCGGACATGGCCCTGGCCGTCGGCCGCGGCCTTGGCCAGCGACTTGCCGGCGCCGTCCACCAGTTCGAACACGGCGCCCGAGATGGCGGTGCCGCTCTTCAGGGATACCGAATAGGCTTCGATGCGGTCGCTGTAGCGGCGCGCGTGCAGGCCGATGTCGCTGACGTAGAAATACGTCACCTGGTATTCGTAGCGGAAACGGCCGGGCTGGCTCATCACCGCGATGTAGATGCCGGGTTCCTGCAATTCCTTGATGCCTTCGACCGGCAGGAACGTGACATGGCGGCGGTTGGGCTTGTCGTCGGTGACGAAGCGGCCTTGATAGACGCTGGTCGTCAGCGAGTTCAGGCGGTCCAGGTCCCAGTTGCTGACCGAGCCCTTCAGGCTGCGGTTGTCGGAATAGCGCCAGTTGTCATCTTCGTCGCTGCTGTCTTCTTCTTCGCCAGAGCCGGTGCTGCGGCCGATGCCCAGCACGGTGTCGAACAGTTCAGGCACGCGCTCAGGCGATACGCGCAGGAACTGCACGTCCACTTCGGACACGTTCACCGTGGCCACGGGCAGGCCGCCATTCTGGCCGGCCGGCAGCACCACGCCGCGGCTGGCGAAATAGAACGACGGCGGCATGGCCTGCGTGTTCACCTCGCAATTCGACGCTTCCGCCAGCTTGATGCCGCCCGCGCCGGGCAGCCCGGCACGCACGGAGATTGCGTAGGAACGCTGCGGTTGCACGTAGGGGAAATAAACCATGCGGGGGTTGTCGCCCACCACCCAGTTGCCCTTCAGGATCTTGCCCTTGGGCGCCGAGTCGCCCGGCCGGACCGAGGCGGGCTGGTCACCGTTGCTGGCGGCCGATTCGCTGTCCTTGTCGGAGGCCGAACCCGTGTCCGTCACCTGCAGAAAGCTGTCCAGGTCGGACTTGGCATCCACCGGCTGCGTGAAGGTCACGGCCAGCGCCAGCGTATCGTTGTACTGGCGCGGCTGGCAGGAAAGCGCGGCAAACGGGTCGGCCGCGCCGACCACCGCGCTGGCGGGCAATGCCGGCTTGGCATCTCCGCCGCCCGCCGGGGCAGCAGGCTGCGACACGACGGCTGGCGCCGGATTGGCGGGCTGACGTTCCTTGCCCATCCACCAGCCCACGCCGATGGCGCCGGCCAATACAACGACCCCGGCTGTCGCCAGCCAGGCCTTGCTTATCTTTCCACTCACGGTAAATCTCCCGCTTACTCAAATGCAGACGCACCGCTCCTAAGCGGCGGAGCTGCCGACCTGATCATTCCGCGCGCTTCTCGGGTACGCGGATACTGCTTGTCAAAACAAAATAACCGGACAACACAACGCCGCCATGACAGGCGGCGCATTGATTCTGGGGTTCAGACGGGTTCCATCACGCATTGCAGGGGGTGCTGGCGCGCCCGTGCGTATTGGGCCACTTGCGCGATGCGCGTGGCGGCGAGGTCCCGGGGATAAACCCCGCATACACCACGCCCTTCGTGATGCACCTGCAACATGATCCTCGTAGCCTCTTCGTGATTCTTATTGAAGAACTTTTGCAGTACTTTCACGACGAACTCCATCGGGGTGTAGTCGTCGTTCAGCAGCAGGACCTGGTACATCGGAGGCGGCGCGGCGCGCGCCGGAGCCTTCTCGACGGCCAAATCATGCTGGGTATCCAAGGTAGAACTCATAGGGCCGCTATTCTATTTAAACGGGGGACGGCTAGCGTGTAACTTACGGAAAATTACACGTAGAAATGCGTAGTTTCCATACTTGACGCCGCAAAGAAAAGCGGCGCATTATCCACGCATTCTGGGGTTTTCAAAGCACCGAAAATCTGCCAGGAAGCCGGAGGGGGGACAGGGGTCTAGGCCGCGATGCCCTTCGTCAACATACGATTCAATGAGGCAGTCCGCATGTCTGATACGACCGCAACCGCCGTCCAAGGGGACAATCCCAAATCGACGGGCACCGTCAAATGGTTCAACGATGCAAAGGGGTTCGGCTTCATTACGCCCGACGACGGCGGTGAAGATCTGTTCGCCCATTTTTCGTCCATCCAGATGAATGGTTTTAAAACCCTGAAGGAAGGCCAGAAAGTGGCCTTCGAGATTATCCAGGGGCCCAAAGGCAAACAGGCGCTTAATATCACAGCTGCCTGAGTTACCCTTAAAGCGCAACGGTAAGGTTGCGCCATTATTCAGGCGGGGCTTTCGAGCCCCGCCTTGTTATTTTTCATTCATTGCGCCAGGTCATGCCCAAGAACGCCGTTTTAAATCCTGTCAGCCTCACGTTGTTCAAGACAGCGTTCTTCAGAAACTTCCTGCCGAAAGCCCTGGCAGCCATCGCCATGGCCCTGCCTCTGGCGGCCAGCGCACAGCAAACCGGACCGCAAGCCCCGCTGCCCACCACCCAGCTTTCGGCTGGCATCCATATTATCCGCGCAGAAGTCGCGAACACGGAAGCGACCCGCCGCGACGGCCTGATGTTCCGCAAGGAGCTGCCCGGCAACGACGGCATGCTGTTCGTCTTCGAACAGCCCGACGTGCAGTGCTTCTGGATGCGCAACACCATCCTTCCGCTCTCGATTGCCTTTATCGCCGACGATGGCACGATCGTCAACATTGAAGACATGGCGCCGCAGACCGAAGACCCGCACTGCGCCAAGAAGCCGGTGCGCTACGCGCTGGAAATGGCCCAGGGCTGGTTCGAACAGCACGGCATCAAGGCCGGCAAGAAGCTGGACGGCCTGCCCTGAGGCGAACCGCCGGCGGATATGAAAAGGGAGCCTGCAGGCTCCCTTTTCGTTCCTGCGCGCAGCAAGCCGCTGCGCGCCAGCCCGATTACACGCGTTCGATGATCAGCGCGATGCCCTGGCCCACGCCGATGCACATGGTGCACAGCGCGTAACGGCCGCCGGTGCGGTGCAACTGATTGATCGCGGTGGTGGCCAGGCGTGCGCCGCTGGCGCCCAGCGGATGGCCCAGGGCGATCGCGCCGCCGTTGGGGTTCACGCGCGGGTCGTTGTCGGCGATGCCCAACTGGCGCAGCACGGCCAGGCCCTGGGCGGCAAACGCCTCGTTCAGTTCGATGACGTCCATCTGCGCAAGCGTAAGGCCGGTCTGGGCCAGCACCTTCAGCGTGGCGGGCGCCGGGCCGATGCCCATGATGCGCGGCGCGACGCCGGCCGTGGCCATGCCGACCACGCGGGCGCGCGGGGTCAGGCCATGGCGGGCGGCGCCCTTTTCGTCGGCCAGCAGCAGCGCAGCCGCGCCGTCGTTGACGCCCGAGGCGTTGCCGGCGGTGACGGTGCCGCCTTCGCGGACCACGCCCTTCAGCTTGGCCAGCGCTTCCAGCGTGGTTTCACGCGGGTGCTCGTCCTTGCTGACGATGATCGGGTCGCCCTTTTTCTGGGCGATCGACACCGGCACGATCTCGGTGTCGAAGAAACCTTCCTTCTGCGCGCGCGCGGTCTTCTGCTGGCTGGCCAGCGCGAACAGATCCTGGTCTTCGCGGTTGATCTTGAAATCGTCGGCGACGTTCTCGGCCGTTTCGGGCATCGAGTCCACGCCGTATTGCGCCTTCATCAGCTTGTTGATGAAGCGCCAGCCGATGGTGGTGTCGTAAATCGCGGCATTGCGCGAGAACGCGCTGTCGGCCTTGCCCATGACAAAGGGCGCGCGGCTCATGCTTTCCACGCCGCCGGCCAGCATCAGGCCGGCTTCGCCAGCGCGGATGGCGCGGGCAGCGCCGCCGATGGCGTCCAGGCCCGAACCGCACAGGCGGTTGACGGTGGCGCCGGGCACTTCGATCGGCAGGCCGGCCAGCAGCGTGGCCATGCGGGCCACGTTGCGATTGTCTTCGCCCGCCTGGTTGGCGCAGCCCATGATGGCGTCGTCCAGTTCTTCCCAGCGCACGCCAGGATTGCGCGCCACCAGCGCCTTGATGGCTACGGCAGCGAGATCGTCGGGGCGCACGGAAGCCAGCGCGCCGCCGTAGCGGCCGAAGGGAGTGCGGATCGCATCACAAATAAAAGCATGCACGGTCATGGGAGGCTCGAAGTCAGTGAGAAAAAATCCGGATCGGGCGATCTTAACGCAGCGCTTTCGCGCCAAGTTGGTGCGCCTGCGGGATGTCCGCTGCACGGACAGTGTCCAATGGCTGTTCACCCCGCCTGTGCGCGCCCCGTGCACCGCGCCGGGGCGCGGGCGCGGCTTATGGACTCACGCCGGCGGCTTGGCGGCGCGTCCGGCATCGACGATGGCTTGCCGGCGGAAACGCCCCGCAGCCAGGTGGTAGAAGGGTTGCGGGCAGAATTGGCGCGACACGCCGGAAGCCAGCAGAGAGCCGACCAGCAGCCAGAACAGCATGGGCTGGCTGCCCGTCATTTCCATCACCACCACGCTGGCGGTCAGCGGCGCCTGGGTCGCGGCGGCCAGGAACGCGGCCATCGAGATCAGCACTAGCACGCGATGGTCGACGCCCTCTCCCGCCAGTTGCCAGATGTGATGGCCGATGCCGGCACCGGTGGTCAGGGCCGGCGTGAAGATGCCGCCCGGTATGCCCGCCCAATAGGAGGCGACCGTCGCGGCCAGCTTGGCCAGCCCGAAGCTCGCGGGTGCAGTGTCCTTGCCCGACAGCAGGTCCGCGGCCACGCCATATCCCGTGCCGTAGACGCTGCCGGCGGTAGCCAGCCCGATCATGGCCAGGATCAGGCCCATGATGAAGGCGGTCCAGATCGGATGGGCGCGGATCCAGGCGCGCCAGGACTGTGGCGCGCTGCCAGCAGCCCCCTTGCCGAGCAGGCGGGCGAATATGCCGCCCAATGCGCCATTGAGCGCCGCGCAGATGGCCACCCACATCACCATGCCATGCGTCAGCGGCGCGCCGCCGAACACGCCGAAATAGGGATTGTTGCCGACCACGGCCACGACCAGGAAGCCCGAGGCCAGCACGCCGATCAACACCAGCCGCTGCCAGCGCAGCACCGTGCCGCGCCCAAGCTCCTCGATGGCGAAGATGACGCCGGCCAACGGCGCGTTGAAGGCGGCCGCCAGACCGCCCGCGGCGCCGGCGGCAATCAGTTCGTTGGCGTGAAAGCCGCGCAGCTGCACGCCGCGACGTTTCCAGAAGTCGCCCCAGGCCAGCATCAAGGCCGCGCCCACCTGCACGGACGGCCCTTCGCGGCCGATCGAGGCGCCGGCCAGCATGCCGCCGAACGCAAGAGGAATTTTCCAGAGAGTCTGCCCCAGCGCCACCAGGCTGTTCTGGCTGGCGCCCGGCGGCAGCGACAAGGCGCCGATGACCTGCGGAATGCCACTGCCGGACGCATTGGGCGCGAAGCGCAAAGTCAGCCAGCGCAAGGCCGCCAGGCTCAGCGGCAGGACCAGCAAGGCCAGCCAGCCGTTGTAGGCGACCCACTCGCGGTTCCATTCCAGCGCCTTGTCGGCCAGATAGGCAAAGCCCAGCGACATCAGCGCCACCAGGCCGGCGCCCCCCAGCAACAGCCCCATCTGCACGCTCTTGCGCGACAGGCGGTTGATCTGGCGCACCTTGCGATGCGCCCATCGGCGCGGGCCGGCCAGCAGCCGGCGTAGAGGGTCGGGCAGGTTCATGGGCAGAAGCCGGCGCGGTTGAAAGTGGCTAACCTTACCACTCCCACCTGACCGCCAGCCCACAGCGCAGGATCAGAACGTCGACCAGTCGTCGTCAGAGGCCTGCGCCAGCGCGGGACGCGCCACCGGCGCGGCCGGCTTGCGCGGCGCCGCAGGCACCGCCTGCACCAAACGGACCTGGGCTTCACGGGCCGATCCGCTGCCGGCTTCGACCTTGAAGCGGCGCACTTCCTGCGCCAGGCGCGTGGCCTGTTCCTGCATGCTGGCCGCCGCCGCTGCCGCCTCTTCCACCAGCGCGGCGTTCTGCTGCGTCACGGTGTCCATCTGCGCCACGGCCTGGTTGACCTGGCCGATGCCGGCGGACTGCTCTTCCGAAGCGCTGGCGATTTCGCGCACCAGCGTGGCGACCTGGCGCACGCTGTCCACCACTTCGCGCATGGTGCGGCCAGCTTCGTCGACCTGGCGCGTGCCGCCCTCGACGCGCGTGACCGACTCGTCGATCAAGGCCTTGATCTCCTTCGCGGCCACTGCGGAGCGCTGCGCCAGCGTGCGCACCTCGCCCGCCACCACGGCGAAGCCGCGGCCCTGCTCGCCGGCGCGCGCCGCTTCCACGGCTGCGTTGAGCGCCAGGATGTTGGTCTGGAAGGCGATGCCGTCGATCACGCCCGTGATGTCGGCAATGCGGCGCGAGCTGTCGGAGATCGCGCTCATGGTCTGGACCACGCCCTCCACCACTTCGCCGCCGCGCACGGCCACGCTGGAAGCCTGGTTGACCAGCCGGTCGGCTTCGCTGGCGTTGTTGGCGTTCTGCTGCACGGTGCTGGTCAGCTGCTCCATCGACGCCGCGGTTTCCTCGAGCGACGAGGCCTGCTCCTCGGTGCGCTGCGACAGGTCTGCGTTGCCCTGCGCGATCTGCGAGGACGCCGATGCGATGCTCTCACAGCCGTCGCGCACGTCCTTGACGATGCGCGCCAGGCTTTCGTTCATGGTCTTGAGCGCGCCCATCAGGTCGCCGGTTTCGTCGCGCGTGGCGACCTGGATGTCGGTCGTCAGGTCGCCGGCCGCAACCTGGCGCGCCGCCGTCACGGCCTGTTCCAGCGGACGCACGATGCCGCGTGTCACCAGCCAGCCCAGCAACATGCCGACCGCCACGCCGATCACGGCCAGGGCGACCATGACGGCGCGCAACGTTTCATACAGATCCGTGCCGCTCTGCACGGTCTGGGCGGCGGCGTTTTCCTTGGTCTTCGCCAAGGTCGTCATGAGGTCGTCCAGCTTCTGCGACGAAGCGATCACGCGCGCCTCGATCTCGGCAACCCGCGGATCGGCCTGGGTCAGCGGCCGCGCCTGGGCGGCGGCGAAGAAGGCCGCGGACTCGCGCTTCCAGACCTGCTCGGTCTCGGTGAACTGCGCCAGCGCGCGCTTGCCTTCTTCGGAATAGAAGTTGGCCGCAGCCTTTTCACGCAGCGCGTCCATGTTGGCGACGGCGTCGTCGAACTGCTTGCGCAGGGCCTGGCGTTCCTGGTCGGTGGACGCGGCCAGGTAGCCGTTGCGGGCGCGGCCCGCATAGATCAGATTGATGTTGGCTTCCTTGACGTCCGAGATGCCGCGCAGCTCGGTGTCGTAAAGCCGGTCGTTCATTTCATTGATGCGCGCCAGGCCCCAGACCCCGAAGCCGCCAATCGCACCGCCTATCACCGCCACCAGCAAAAACGCGCCCGACAGGCGCGCGCCGATGCGCAAACCCGAAAATAACCGCAACATGCTTCCCTTCCCTGTAAGTACCACGGTTTATGGCGGGCATGCCGCGGCCGTGGACCCCGTGGTTCAGTCGCCGACCGGGGCCAACGATAGTGGCTGGCAAACCTAGGGATTACCCGGAAGAAAAGCCGGTTTGTTCTTCATTTCCCCGCAATGAATTCGACAATCGACAGGGATTTCGCAGGCTGAATTTTTTCTGAACAAAAAAGAAAACCCCACGCTTGCGCGAGGGGTTGATCAGCAGGAGCCGCGACGCTGACGCCGCGGCGGGCCTGGCTTTGCCTATCAGGCGAAGTTCTTGGCCGCGAATTCCCAGTTCACCAGCGCCCAGAAGTTTTCCAGGTACTTGGGACGGGCGTTGCGGTAGTCGATGTAGTAGGCGTGTTCCCACACATCACAGGTGAGCAGCGGCTTGTCGGCCGTGGTCAGCGGGGTGGCGGCGTTGCTGGTGTTGACGATGTCGACCGAGCCGTCGGCCTTCTTGACCAGCCAGGTCCAGCCCGAACCGAAGTTGCCGGCGGCCGACTTGTTGAAGGCTTCCTTGAAAGCGTCGAAGCTGCCCCACTTGGCGTTGATGGCGTCAGCCAGCTTGCCGGTCGGCGCACCGCCGGCCTTGGGAGCCAGGCTGTTCCAGTAGAACGTGTGGTTCCAGATCTGGGCGGCGTTGTTGAAAATGCCACCCGAGGACTTCTTGACGATGTCTTCCAGCGACAGCGTTTCGAATTCCGTGCCCGGGATCAGGTTGTTCAGGTTCGTGACGTAGGTCTGGTGATGCTTGCCGTAGTGGAACTCCAGCGTTTCCTTGGAGATGTGCGGAGCCAGCGCGTCCAGTTCGTAAGGCAGGGGGGGAAGAGTATGTGCCATGTGAGGTTCCTTCTGTTGAGTGCACGATCAAGCCGTTCAATTGTATCGGCAACTACTGAGGATACCTCGTTAACCCCCCGCCCGCGCGGGGTTAAGGGACGCATCTGCTTATGACTGGAAGCATGTGTTCATGACAGCAGCCCCAAGCGCGCGCGACCGCCCTCTTTCAGGAAGCCTCGCGCGTCTCGCGGCTGCGCGTGACCGCGACTTCGGCTCCGCCCTGCGCGAAGCTCAGGTCCAGCGCCTGCCCCGCCGTCAGCGCGGTCCCGTCCCGCACGATGCGGCCCTGTTCGTCGCGCGCGATGGCGTAGCCGCGGGCCAGTGTGTTGCCCGGATCCAGCGCGCGCAATTGCGCCGTGGCGGCGGCCAGCCGGTTGCGCCGCTGCACCAGCAGCCGCGCATGCGCCTGGCCGAGCTGCCGCGCCGCGCCGGCCAGCCGGTCGGCCGCGCGGCCCGTGTCGGGTACGCGATGCGCCAGACGCTGCGTCAGCAGATTGACGCGCGCGGCGCGGCGCTCCTGGGGACCGGACCAGGCGGTGGCCAGGCGGAAACGCAGGCTGTTCAGGCGCTCCCGCTGATGTTCGAGCCGTTGGGCCGGAGACACCAGTTGCGCGGCGGCGCGGTCCAGCCGCTGGGCAGCGCGTTCCAGGCGGCGCTGCTGACCGCGCGTCATGGCCTCTGCCGCCTGCATGACCCGGCCCAGCAATTCCGAACGCGGCACGCAGGCCAGTTCGGCGGCTGCGGTCGGCGTCGGCGCGCGCACGTCGGCCACGAAATCGACGATGGTGAAATCCGTCTCGTGCCCCACCCCGCTGATGACGGGGATTGCGCTGGCCGCAACCTCGCGGGCCAAGGCTTCGTCGTTGAAGCTCCAAAGATCCTCGATGCTGCCCCCGCCGCGCACCAGCAGCAGCGTATCGACCTCGGCGCGCTGGTTGGCCATGCGCACCTGGGCGGCCAGCCGCCCGGCGGCGTCCGCCCCCTGGACCGGCGCGGGGTAGATGAACACGGGCACCTGGGGTGCGCGGCGCGCCAGCGCCGACAGCACGTCCCGCAACGCCGCGGCATGCAGGGACGTCACCACGCCGATCGCCCGCGGCAGGCGCACGGGTTCGCGCTTGGCGGCGGGATCGAACAGGCCTTCGGAAGCCAGTTGCTCCTTCAGGCGCAGAAACGCCTCGTACAGATTGCCTAGTCCGGCCCGCCTCATGGCGTCAGCCTGCAGCTGATAGTCGCCACGGGGCTCGTAGAGCGACACGCGGGCCCGGATTTCGACCTGATCACCGGCCCGCGGCGTGAAACCCACCGCACTGGCGCGGCTTCTGAACATGACTGCCCGCACGGAGGCCCGGCTGTCCTTGAGCGTGAAGTACCAATGCCCGGAAGCCGCCGCCGTGAAGTTGGAAATCTCTCCACGCACCCATAGCGCCGGGATGCTGCGCTCCAACAACTGCCCCACAGCTTGATTCAGCTGGGCAACCGTCAGGATATCCCGCGCAAATACGTTGTTTGTGACTGTAGATTCAATTGTCATGGGGCTTTCCGATGCGTACCTGTCCACAGGAGCCGCGTAGCGGGCCGCAATCATACCGCGTCCCAGCAGATTTTCCCCAACCGGCCCGAAAGCCAGCAAATTCGAACTAAATCATTGATTTTTATATAACTTTATTGAAAACAAAGCTGCTCGAAATTGAAGCAAACAAGTGCAAGCCCTGTGCCCACAAGCACTTCCGGGAAGTTTTGCACAGAATTATCCACAAGATCTGTGGATAGATTGGGGGTCGTACCGACTTGCCACACCCCCGCCGCACCGTTACAGTTTCGGCTTGATCAGATGCCGGTTCGCGCCGCTTTGCGCGCCGGTCCCCCGGGAGTTGAACGCTTTGCTTTCCATACTGCGCGAGGCCGGCTGGCCGATATGGCCCCTGCTGGCGACATCCGTCCTGGGCCTGGCGCTGATCTTCGAGCGCTTCCTCTCCCTGCGCCGCGGCCTGGTCATGCCGCGCGGCCTGAGCGACCAAGTGGCTGAAATGCTGCGCAACCGCCAGGACACTCCCGACGCGATCAACCGCCTGGAGCGCAACTCGCCGCTGGGCCGGATCCTGGCCGAGGTAATGCGTCACCGCCACCTGCCGCGCGAGGAACTGCGCAACGTGGTCGAGGATACCGGCCGCGCCGTCGCCCACGACCTCAGCCGCTACATCTCCGCCATCGGCACCATCGCCGTGGTCGCGCCCCTGATGGGCCTGTTCGGCACCGTGGTCGGCATGATCGAGATCTTCGGCTCCTACACCCCCGGCGGCGGCGATCCCGCGCAACTGGCGCGCGGCATCTCGATGGCGCTGTACAACACCGGCTTCGGCATCCTCATCGCCATTCCCGCCATGATCGCGCACCGCTATCTGCGCGGCCGTGTGGACGGCTACCTCAGCGCCATGGAACAGACCGCGTCGCGCTTGGTCCGCGCCGTCTCCCCCGGGTCCGCCATGCGCGAGGGCCGTTCATGAATTTCCGCGGCCCCCGCGGCGAGCGCGATGAGCTGGATATCAACCTGATTCCGCTCATCGACGTGCTGCTGGTCATCCTGATCTTCCTGGCGGCAACCACCTCCTTCGCGCGCTTCACCCAGCTGAAGGTGACGCTGCCCCAGGCCTCGATGGAACAGGACACGCCTCCGGCGCTGGAAGTCGCCGTCAGCCAGGACGGGCGCTACGCGCTCAACGGCACGCTCATCGACGTCTCCACGCCGCCCGAAATCGCCGAGGCCTTGCGCCAGGCCGCCGCCGGCAAGACCGAACCGCTGGTCGTCATCAACGCCGACGCCCAGGCCACCCACCAGTCCGTGATCAACATCATGGAAGCCGCCCGGCTGGCTGGCATCGGCCGCGTCAACTTCGCCGCGCAGACCACCCGGTGACCGCCAAGCGCGCCTCGACGCTGCTGGCGCGCCAATGGCAGCACGGCGGCTGGCTCTCCAATCTGCTGCTGCCGCTGTCCAGGCTGACCGCCTGGGAAGTGGCGCGCAAGCGCCAGCGCTACCTGGACGGCACCCGCCGCTCGTACCGCGCCCCCGTTCCCGTCGTGGTGATCGGCAATGTCTACGTCGGCGGCACGGGCAAGACCCCCATGGTCATCGCCACCGTCGAGGCGTTGCGGGCCCGCGGCTACACCCCCGGGGTCGTCAGCCGCGGCTACGGCGTCAAGGTCGGGCCGCACGCCCGCGTCGGGCTGGGCCAACTCGAAGCCGCCCGCTTTGGCGATGAGCCCGCGCTGATCGCCCGCGCCACCGGAGCGCCGGTTTCCGTGCACCCGAAGCGCGCCCTGGCCGCCCAGGCCCTGCTGCAGGCGCACCCCAAGGTGGACGTGATCGTGTCGGACGACGGCCTGCAGCATCTGGCGCTGGCGCGCGACATCGAAATCGTGGTGCAGGACGAGCGCGGCGTGGGCAATGGCCGCCTGCTGCCGGCGGGCCCCCTGCGCGAGCCCGCCGAACGGCTCCGGGAGGTCGACGTGGTCGTGACGAACATCGGCACCCCCGGCGGCCAGCCCCAAGCCGCGGGCAGCGTCCGGCCGCGGCAAGTCCGCATGTGGCTGGAACCGGGCGATACGCGCCAGGTCTCGGGCCGCGGCGCGCGCCCCCTGGCCGCCTTTGCCGGCCAGCCGCGCATCGCGGCGGCGGCCGGCATCGGCAATCCGGAACGCTTTTTCACCACCCTGCGCGGCGCCGGCATCCAGCTGGAAACCGCGCTCGCCCTGCCCGATCATCACGATTACGCCGAGTCGCCCTTCCAGGCGCTGACAGCCGAGGCCATCCTGATCACCTCCAAGGACGCGATCAAATGCGCCGCCCTGGACGATCCGCGGCTGTGGGAAGTGCCCGTGCGCGCCGGCTTCTCCGATCCGCAACTGTTCGACTGGCTGGCGCAGGCGCTGCGCCAGCCAGTCCGGGCCTAGCAAACCGTCCGCCTGGCAGCGCCGCGCGGCCCGGCCCTCGGCAAACTGCTTTAGAATTCCGGTCATGGAATCCCGCCTACTCGACATCCTCGTCTGCCCGCTGTGCAAGGGCCGCCTCGAACACGACCGGCAGCAAGCCGAACTGGTTTGCCGCGCCGACCGCCTGGCCTTCCCTGTGCGCGACGGCATCCCCGTCATGCTGGAATCGGAAGCCCGCGCGCTGGACGACGCCCCCGCTTCCCACTGAACCGCCGAGCATGAGCTTCATCGCCCTGATCCCGGCGCGCACCGCCTCGACCCGGTTGCCCGACAAGCCGCTGGCCGACATCGCCGGCAAGCCCATGGTCGTGCGCACCGCCGAACGCGCGGCGCTGTCCGGCGCTTCCCGCGTCTATGTGGCCACGGACGACGTCCGCGTGCAACAGGCGGCGCAGGCGCACGGGCTGCAGGCGCTGATGACCCGCGCCGACCACCCGACCGGCACCGACCGCTTGGCCGAAGCCGTGGAGCAACTGGGCCTGCCTGACGACGCCATCGTGGTCAATGTGCAGGGCGACGAGCCCCTGATCGAACCCGAACTCATCGACGCGGTCGCGGCCAAGCTGCAAGCCAGCCCCGAGGCCGACATCGCGACCTGCGCCTGTCCCCTGGCCAACGCCGAGGCCCTGTTCAACCCCAACGTGGTGAAGCTGGTCTGCGCCGCGAACGACCGCGCGCTGTATTTTTCACGCGCCCCGATCCCCTGGGCCCGCGATGCGCTGGCCTCGGGCGAACGCGTGCTGGCCGACGGCCTGCCGGCCTGGCACCACATCGGCCTGTACGCGTACCGGGTGTCGTTCCTGCGCCGCTATCCGTCCCTGCCGCAGGGCGCGCTGGAACGTTTCGAATCTCTGGAGCAGCTGCGCGCCATGGAACACGGCCACGTCATCGTCGTCCATCGGGCGTCCAATCCTCCTGCCGCAGGCGTAGATACCCCGGCAGATCTGGAACGCGTCCGACTGGTCTACAGCAAGCAGATATAAGGGTTATTTCCTATGGCGCGGCTCCGCATCGGCTGCTGCATTGCGGCATAATTCCCCGGATCACAAAAAATACACCCCTTCAGGAGCACTCATGCGTCTCATCTTGCTCGGACCTCCCGGCGCCGGCAAAGGCACCCAGGCCGCGTTTCTCACCCAACACTTCGGCATTCCCCAGATTTCCACCGGCGACATGCTGCGCGCCGCGGTCAAAGCGGGCACGCCGTTGGGCATTGAAGCCAAAAAGGTCATGGATGCCGGCGGTCTGGTTTCCGACGAGATCATCATCGGCCTGGTACAGGACCGTCTGAAGCAGCCCGACTGCGCCAACGGCTACCTGTTCGACGGTTTCCCCCGCACCATCCCGCAGGCGGACGCGCTCAAGAGCGCCGGCGTCAAGCTGGACTACGTGGTGGAAATCGAAGTCCCCGAAGAAGACATCATCGAGCGCATGAGCGGCCGCCGCGTGCACCAGCCCAGCGGCCGCAGCTACCACGTGCGCTTCAACCCGCCCAAGGTCGAAGGCCGTGACGACGTCACCGGCGAAGAGCTGATCCAGCGCGACGACGACCGCGAGGAAACCGTGCGCAACCGCCTGGCCGTGTACCGCGACCAGACCCGCCCCCTGGTCGACTACTACTCGTCCTGGGCGCAGCAGAATCCCGCCGACGCGCCGAAGTACCGCAAGATCTCCGGCGTCGGCGCGGTCGAAGAAATCAAGGCCCGCCTGTTCGAAGCCGTCCAAGGCTGATCGGCGCCTCGATGGCTCACAGGCCTTCGGCGCTGGCACCGGAACGCAACGCGTCCGGCCGGCCCCGAAGGCCTAGTCATATCCGGCGCCTGCCGCGCCGCTTTCATCCCTAGAACTACTGGTGGTAGACACATGGAAATCGCGAACAAGGTATTCATCGTCACGGGCGGCGCGTCCGGACTGGGCGCCGGCACGGTGCGCATGCTGGTCGAAAACGGCGCCAAGGTCGTCATCGCCGACGTGCAGGACGAGCCGGGCTCGGCCCTGGCCAAGGAACTGGGCCAGCGCTACGTCCACTGCGACGTGACCCAGGAAGCCGACGGCAAGAACGCCGTAGCCGCCGCGCTCGAGCTGGGCTCGCTCTTTGGCCTGGTGAACTGCGCCGGCGTCGCGCCCGCCGCCAAGATCGTGGGCAAGAACGGCGCGCATCCGCTGGAACTGTTCCAGAAGGTCGTGTCGATCAACCTGATCGGCAGCTTCAACATGATGCGCCTGGCCGCCGAGGCCATGAGCGCCAACGCGCCCGAACCCACCGGCGAACGCGGCGTGATGATCAACACCGCCTCCGTCGCGGCCTTCGACGGCCAGATCGGCCAGGCCGCCTACGCCGCCTCCAAGGCCGGCGTGGCCGGCATGACCCTGCCCATTGCGCGCGACCTGTCCAAGACCGGCATCCGCTGCATGACCATCGCCCCGGGCATCTTCGGCACGCCCATGATCTTCGGCATGCCGCAGGAAGTGCAGGACTCGCTGGCCGCCAGCATTCCCTTCCCCGCCCGCCTGGGCCGCCCGGAAGACTACGCCAAGCTGGTCCACAGCATCATCACCAACGACATGCTCAATGGCGAAACCATCCGCCTCGACGGCGCCATCCGCATGCCGCCGAAATAATGCCCCCACGCTTCGCCCGCTGCGCGGGCTCTCTGCCCCCCGAGGGGACTCTTTTTCCCTTGGGGCGGTCCAAGGGAAAAAGGCGCTCCGGCGTAGAGAAAAAACGTAGGGCGAAGTGTTGCCCCATTCAAGGGGCAATGTTGGTTATGGGGCCTGCCGGCCCCCTTTTTACGTAGTCTTCCATGAGCCTGTTTCGTTCGGCGGCCACGGTCAGCAGCTTCACCCTGCTGTCCCGCATTTCCGGCCTGATCCGCGACATCCTGGTGGCCCGCGCTTTCGGCGCCGGCCCCATCACCGACGCCTTCTGGGTCGCTTTCCGCATTCCCAACCTGCTGCGCCGCCTGTTCGCCGAAGGAGCCTTCGCCCAGGCCTTCGTGCCCATCCTGGGCGCCGCGCGCAACAACCGTTCCGAAGCCGAAGTCCGCACCCTGCTGGACCGCGTGGCGCTGCTGCTGACCGCGGCGCTGATGCTCATCACCCTCATCGGCATCGTCGCCGCGCCCTGGGTGGTATCGGCCATGGCCAGCGGCCTGCGCGGAGCCGCCCGCGACACCGAATTCGGCGCCGCGGTCTGGATGACGCGGGTGATGTTCCCCTATATCTTCTGCATGTCGCTGATCGCCTTCGCCTCGGGCGTGCTCAATACCTGGCGGCGCTTTGCCGTGCCGGCTTTCACGCCGGTGCTGCTCAACCTGGCGATGATCGCGGCCTGCATCTGGCTCGCGCCGCGCATGGACGTGCCGGTCTACGCGCTGGCCATCGGCGTCATGATCGGCGGCGTTGCGCAACTGGCTGTGCAATGGATCGCCCTGGCCCGGCTCGGCCTGACGCCACGCTTCACCCTGCGGTTCCGCGAGGCCTGGGGCGACCCCACGGTGCAGCGCATCCTCAAGCAGATGGCACCCGCCACCCTGGGCGTCTCGGTCGCGCAGATCTCGCTCTTGATCAACACCAACATCGCCACCTGGCTCACGCCGGGCAGCGTTACCTGGCTGTCATTCGCCGATCGCCTGATGGAATTCCCCACGGCGCTGCTGGGCGTGGCGCTGGGCACGGTGCTGCTGCCCAGCCTGTCCGCCGCCCATGCCCGCGATGACCACGGCGGTTACAGCGGACTGCTGGACTGGGGCCTGCGCCTGGTGCTGCTGCTGGGCCTGCCGGCGGCGGTGGGCATGGCGCTGCTGTCCGACGGCCTGGTCGCCACCCTGTTCCACTACGGCGCCTTCGCCGCCCAGGACGTAAGCCAGACCCGGCTGGCGGTCATTTCCTATTCTGCCGGACTGATCGGTCTGCTGGCAGTGAAGATCCTGGCGCCCGGCTTCTACGCCAAGCAGGACATCCGCACGCCGGTGAAGATCGCCATCGGGGTGCTGATCATGACGCAGTTGATGAACCTGGTGCTGGTGCCTCTGATGGCGCATGCCGGGCTGGCCCTGGCAATCGGCCTGGGCGCCTGCCTGAATGCGCTGGCGCTGCTGATCGGCCTGCGCCGCCGCGGCGTCTACCAGCCCGGCCCCGGCTGGGCGGCGTTCGCGCTGCGCCTTTTGCCCGCCTTGGCGGCGCTGGCGGCCTTGCTCTGGTATGCGGACGGACGCATCGACTGGATCGCCCTGCAGGCCCACTCCGGTCAGCGGGTGGCCTGGCTGGCTGGCGTGCTGGCGGCCAGCGGCGCGGTCTACTTCGGAATGTTGTTACTGTTTGGCTTCCGCCCTAGGGACTTCGGCCGACGTCCGGCGCGCTAAGTTCGGACAATCTGCCTATATACACGTCAAAAGCCGGTCTAGTACCGGCTTTTTTTGCATTAGATTCGTCAAGAATTGACAATCAGCCGGTAATCTTTGGTAAAAAACCTTTATTATTTACAAATTGCCATCGAAAGGATCCCCCTTGAAGCACTGCGGGGACATGAAGTGAAGTACGCCCAAGGACAACCCATGGCGGACCAGGTAATCAATTGGCTGCTGTTATTGCGCTCCGGCAAGGCGACCGCCCAGGACTATAACGACTTCCTGGCGTGGCGCGCTGCCGACCCAGCCCACGAGAACGCCTGGCAGCAGCTGACCGGCTCGCTGGAAGGATCGACGTTTGGCCGGCTTGGCGACGCCTATCCCGCCGGCTACGCGACCACCGGCCCGGCCATCCCGCATCTCGCGGCCCCTTCCGGCCCCGCCATTGCGCCCCCTCGCCGCCGTTTTCTGGCCGGCGCGCTGGCGCTCGCCGGTACCGGCGCCTGCGCCGCCTACGTGGGCAATGCCTTCTATCCCCTGGGCAATGTCGCGGCGGATGCCGCCACGGCCACGGGCGAGCGTCGCCGCTACGTGCTGTCCGACGGCAGCCAACTGCTGCTGGACGCGCGCAGCCGCGTCAACCTGGACTTCACTCCCGCTTATCGCCAGGTCCGTCTGCTGGACGGCGCCGTGACGGTGTCGGTGGCTCCTGACGCGCGCCGCCCTTTCCTGGTCCAGACGGCAGAAGGCACGGTCCGCGCGCTGGGCACCCGTTACATGGTGCGCCAGCAAGCCCAGCGCACCCTGGTGGTGGTGCATGAGCATGAGGTCGAGGTCGAAACCATGTCCGGGGCCCACGGCACCGTCCGCGCCGGCACCGGCGCCCGGTTCGACGCGGCCCGCATGGACACCCCGCGCGCCGAACTCATGGCCGAAGCCGCCTGGGAAGCCGGCTGGGTCGAAGCCCGCGGCCGCCCGCTGGCCGAAGTGATCGCCGCCCTGCGCCCCTACCGCAGCGGCACGCTGCGAGTATCCATGGCCGCTGGCGGCCTGCCGGTATCCGGCCACTTCCCGCTGGACGACACCGACGCCGCGCTCGATACGCTGCGCGACATCATGCCCATCCACGTCCGCCGTTTCACGCCCTGGTTCGTCTCCATCAGCGTCGCCACCTGACAACGCCGGCATTCGCCCCGTGCCGCCGGAGCGGCTTCGTTGTATACTAAGCACGGTGTTTTTATCCAGTAGGCGCCACGGGTTTTCCTCAAACGCATGAGGACCATCCGCAAGGGCTCTCCAGCCCAGGGAATTCCTCCCGCAGCGCCCCCCGCCCGGTTGACGGGCGCTCCATCGGCTGATCAAACATTAAAAGCTTGCATTCCCGTAGGGACTTGCTACAATGTTCGACTTTGCCGAATTCAACTTATATAGCAACATGGCCAATACCGCCCAAGCCCGCAAGCGCGCTCGCCAATCCGTTGAGCGCAACAAGCACAATTCCAGCCTGCGCTCGATGCTGCGCACCGCCATCAAGCGCGTTCGCCAATCCATCGCCGCTGGCGACAAGGCTGCGGCTGGCGAAGTGTTCCAGAAGGCCTCCAGCGTGATCGATCGCGTGGCCGACAAGAACATCATCCACAAGAACAAGGCCGCTCGCCACAAGAGCCGCCTGGCTGCCGCCATCAAGGCGCTGGCCTAAGCCATTCTGCCGCCCTGTTTTCAGGGCGTCACGAATACGGCAAATGAAAAAGGATGCCCATGGGCATCCTTTTTTGCGTTTCGGGCTGCCGCAAAGGCTCTATTTTGCGGCGTCCATATACTCCCCTTTGCCCCTTGCGCCCGCCGCGGCTATAAATGCGCCGCGATCCGCTCGGCGAAGAAATCGATGAACGCGCGCACCCGGGCAACCTCCGCCGATCGGGGCGGCCATAGCAGCGAAACGCTGCCCCGGTTTTCCGTGTAATCCTCGAGCACCGGCCGCAGCCGCCCCGCCGCCACGTCTTCCTTTACCAGGTAGCTGGGCGCCTGCACGATCCCCAAGCCGCCGATCGCCGCGGATGCCAGGGCCTCGCCATCATTCAATATGCTGGAGGGTTTGAATACCCTACCCGACGGCTCTCCCTTGAAAGCCCAGGTTTCCGTCCTGCCAGTGGTTGGGAACCGATAGTAGATACAGCAATGCTCACTGAGATCCGCAGGCGTACGCGGCGTGCCGCGCTGGGCCAGGTAGGCGGGCGAGGCGCAAGTCGTGAACGCGTGCGGGCCGATGTTGCGGGCCTGCAGCCCTGAATCCTCCAGTTCGCCCAGGCGCAATACGAGGTCGTATCCGTCCTCGATCACGTCGACGATCAGGTCGTCCAGGTTGATGTCGACCATCACCTCGGGAAAGCGCGCGTGGAAGTCGCTGAGCGCCGGCAACACGATCCTGCGGCCCATCACCGTGGGAACACTGATCTTGAGCCGGCCGCGGGGCGCGTTCTGCACCAGCTGCAACTCGCGCTCCGCCTCCTGGAGATCCTTCAGGATCTTGCTGACATAGCGGTACAGAACCTCGCCTTCACCGGTCGGCCCCAGAGAGCGCGTACTGCGATGCAGCAGCCGTACGCCCAGCTTGAGCTCCAGCCTTTCAACCGCCTTGCCCGCCGCGGACGCGGACAGGCCCAGCTTGCGCCCGGCCGCAGCGAAACTGCCGGACTCCACCGTGGCCGCGAAGGCCACCATTCCACTGAACGATTCGATCGAAAAGGTTCCGGACATATGTTCGCGACTCTAAAGACCGCCACCCGTCTTCTGTCGGAGGCGGTACCGATGAATGATGCATCCCAATGGGATGCCGGGCTGAACGCTGGCTACAGCTGATCCGATCAGCCGTCGATGCGCTTGAACCTCCGATCCTGACACAAGGCTGGATTTTTAGAGGAGACCACAATGAATACAGGACTACGCCACCCTTCGGCGTCAGAAAATTCAGACTTTCAGCACGCTGCCTTCGACATCATCGTGGTGGGAGGCGGTTCGGCGGGCGCCGTGCTGGCCAGCCGCCTGAGCGAGGATCCCGCCCGCCGGGTACTGCTGCTCGAGGCCGGCCAGGCCTATCCGCCCCACGCCTACCCGGACGCCGTCCGCGCCCAGAACATCATCGGCGGCGACGCCAAACACGACTGGGGATACGTGTCCCAGCCAGGCTGGGGCGGAAAGTCCTTCCCGGTTCCGCGGGGCAAGGTGCTGGGCGGCTCCTCGGCCGTGAATGCCGGCGTCTGGATGCGCGCGCCCGCAGCCGACTTCGAGCGCTGGACCCGAGCAGGACTGCCGCATTGGTCCATCGCCGACGCGCTGCCATTCTTCCGCGGCAGTGAATGGACCGCCTCGGGCGCGGACCAATGCCATGGCCGCACCGGCCCGGAGCCGGTGCACCAGTTGCAGGACGACGAAATCTCCGACATGCAGCGCGCGTTCCTGGTTTCGGCCCAGATGGCGGGCCATGCCCGCGTGCAGGACTTCAACAGCGACGCGCCTTTCGGCGTCGGTCCCTACCCGATGAACAACCGCATGGGCCAACGGCTGAACACGGGTATGACCTACCTGTCGGACGTCGTGCGCGCCCGCCCCAACCTGACGATCTACAGCGAGACGCTGGCGGACCGCGTCGAGATTGAAAATGGCCGGGCGCAGGCCGTGATCCTGGCCGATGGCGAGCGGATCGCAGCCGGCGAAGTCGTACTCGCGGCTGGGACGTATGGATCGGCGGCCATCCTGCTTCGCTCCGGCATCGGGCCGGCGGCGGACCTCAAGGCCCTGGACATCCCCGTGGTCGCCGATCTTCCGGTCGGCCTGCGACTGCAGGAGCATCCCTTCTACTTCACGGTCTGGGCCGCGCATCCCGACCGGCTGGGGCTGCCCATCCCGCCGGTTGGCGCCATCCTGTGGACCCGGTCATCCCGGGCCGGGCCCGGCGACGGCGACCTGCATGTCAGCGCAGTGCATTATGGCGACCCCGCCGACTCGCCCACCGGCGCAATCTTCATGCTGGCCCTGGCGCTGACTCGCCCCAGCTCCATCGGCAGCCTCAAGCTGCAAGACCGCGATCCCCGCACTGCGCCGCTCATCGACCTCAACATCCTGGGGACTGCGCGCGATCGGAAACTGATGGTCGAAGGCATTCAATTGATCCGCCGGATCGCGAGCCAGGGCCCGCTGTCCGAGATCATCGCTCAGGAGCTCGTGCCGGGCCCCACCGCAGCAGACGCTGCGGCGCTGGAAGCGGCCCTGCCGACAGCGTTGGACATCTATCACCACCCCACCTCGACCGCCCCCATGGGCGGCGACGGCGATCCTGGCGCGGTAACGGACTATCAGGGACGCGTGCGCGGCATCGCCAGACTGCGAGTCGCGGACGCATCCTGTTTCCCGGACGTCCCCTCCGTCGCCACCAATCCCACCGTAGTCATGCTGGCCGAACGCGTCAGCCACTGGATCAGGAACACGGAGGCCAGATCATGAAAGATGCCGCAAACACCGCCTGGACCCGCAAGGCCTACAACTGGATCGGCGGCGTCCAGCGCTCCGAAGGCGCCCTGAGGGAATCGATCGACCCTGCCACCTACAACATCATCGGCCACTACCCCGACAACGGCTTGGCGGCGGCAAAGTCGGCCGTCACGGCAGCCGTACGCGCCTTCCGCACGACGCCTTGGGCCCATGACCACGAACTGCGCGCCCGCGTGCTGGAGCAGTTGGCGCGGGCATTCGAGCGCAACCGCGACCGGCTGCTGGACATCCTCTCCCTCGAAAACGGCAAGATCAAGGGCGAAGCGGGCTTCGAGCTCGACATGATTCCAAGCAAGCTGCGCTACGCGGCCGCCGCCGCCCTGCTCGAAAGCGGCCGGGCGCTGACGCCCAGGCCCGGCAGCATTTCCATGGTCCTGCGCCAACCCATGGGCGTAGCGGCGGTGATCGCGCCCTGGAATTCACCGGCCGTGCTGACGATACGGTCGCTGGCGCCGGCGCTGGCGGCCGGCTGCACGGCGGTCGTCAAGCTGCCCGGCCAGGTGGCGCAAACAGCCAGCTTCATGGCCGAGATCATGGCCGAGGCGGAGGACCTTCCGGATGGCGTGATCAATCTGTTCTTCGAAAGCGGACCCGATGGCTCCGCCTATCTGGTGGACTCGCCCGAGGTGCCCGTCATCAGCTTCACCGGCTCCACCCGCACGGGCCGCGCGATCAGCGCCGCCGGCGCCAGGCACTTGAAGCGCTTCGGCATGGAACTCGGCGGCAAGACTCCCATGATCCTGTTCGATGACGCGGACGTGGACGCGGCGCTGCCCGTGCTTGAAAAGGCCTTGACTGTCTTCAGCGGCCAGTTCTGCATGACCGGCTCCCGCTTGCTGGTCCAGGACGGCATCTACGCCGAGGTTCGCGACGGACTGGCCTGCCGGCTGCGCAAGGTCAAGGTCGGCCCGGCTGCCGATCCGGACAGCGACATGGGGCCGCTGATCGACCGCGCCAGCGTCGAACGCGTCGACCATGCCGTCGTCCTTGCGATCGCGGCGGGCGCCACCGCAGTCGAACGCGGCGGGCCGGTGGACACAGGCCCGCTGGCCAGCGGCGCCTTCTACCGCCCCACGCTGCTGGAGGTGACCGAAAACAGCCTGGCCATCGTCCAGCAAGAAACTTTCGGCCCGGTGTTGACGATCCAGCGCTTTGCCGACGAGGCCGAAGCCATACGCCTGGCCAACGACAGCGAATACGGCCTGGCCGCCAGCGTCTGGACCCGCGACGTCGAGCGGTCGCTGCGTGTCGCGCAAGCCATCGACGCAGGTTCGGTATGGATCAACGACTGGGCCAAAGTCTACGACAGCACCGAGGAAGGCGGCTTCAAGCAATCCGGGCTGGGACGCCTGAATGGCGTGGCCGCGCTGGAGGACTTCATCGAATACAAGCACATCGCGCTCAAATCCGGCCTCGGCTAATGCCGACCAGCCAGAACATCCATTAGAAAAAAGGAGGCTCCCATGCCGGATTCCATCGCCGCAAAGCTGATTGACGCGCTCCATGCGGGCGCGGACGTCCCGCCAGGCTGCCGCGTCAATCACGCGCGCGGACTGCTTGTGGAAGGCAGATTCCTTGGCGTGCCCCGGGCAGCGCAATTCTGCGCTTCGCCCATGTTCAACGACGCTGAGCAGCCGCTCCTCGCCCGATTCTCGGACTCCGGCCCCGACCCGCGGATTCGCCAGGACAGTCCGCAAGCCGAACCGCGCGGCCTGGCCGTGCGTATCGGACAGGGTTCGCAGTTGGTGCTCGTAGGCCACTCGATCGAAGGTTTTCCCGCGCAAGACCCGCAGACGTTTCTTGCATTCATACAGGCCCTGAACACGCAGCACACCGCCCCCGAGGCGTTGCAAGCCCATCTGGCGACCAATGCGCCGGCGCAACGCTTCGGCCAACTGCAGCAAGACGCCCTGCCCACGGGCTACGCCTCCCGCAGCTATCACATGCTTCATTCCTACCGCCTGACCGCCGCGGATGGCGGGACGCGAACTGGCAGGCTGACGATCCGGGGCAGGAATGCCGATGGCGCTCACAAGGCCCTGACCGGTCGGAACTGTATGGACGAGGCCTTGCGCCATGCAATGGCGGCGGGCCCGGTGGCGCTGGAACTGGCGTTTACCCCGGAGCCGGAACGAGGCATGACGGACGACCCGTCCACGGGCTGGCCAGGGCATGGCGGCTCGCTGCTCCTGGGATATCTGATGCTGGAACGCCTTGCGCCAGATCAGGACGCACAGCGCACCCTGGTATTCGACCCTTCCATCCTGCCTGCCGGCATCGCGTTCGCGGGCGACCCGTTGCTGAAGGCGCGCTTGCAGGCCTACCGGCTGGCGGCAGAGCGACGACTGCGCGGCACTTCCTGATCCAGGCCAGACGCCAGGCGGCTCCGGGCCGCCTGCGCCGCCTCGCGCAACGACGCCATCAATGCATCCACCAGCGGATTGCCCGGCCGGTGCTCCGGAAACACCACGCTGACCCGGAACGGAAACGAGCGCGCCAAGGGGCGGATATGCAGGCCCCGGCCGGCAAAATCCAGCGCAGTCAGCGGGTTCACGATGGCCAGGCCCAGGCCCTGGCGCACGAAGGTACACACAGACACGGCAGTCGTCGTCTCGACGATGGACCGCCGCAGCACGCCGGCTTCGGCAAAGGCTTCGTCGATCTGGATACGGTAGGGATCGCTGGAGGACAGGCTGACGAACGCATGGCCCTCGAAATCGGCCAGCTCGATGCGCTGCCTGCCCAGGAGTTCGTGGGCGTCGGGCAGCACGCAGACTTCGTCCACTTCCAGCAGCAGCTCCACGCGCGTGCCGGCCGGCGCCGCGTCGTGCTCGGTCAGGCCCAGGTCGTAGCGCTGGGCGCTAAGCCATTCCTCCAGGAAGGGCGATTCCTGGGTTTCCAGCGCCAGGCTCACCCCGGGATGGCGCTCATGGAAACGCCGGAACGCGTCCGGCAGGATCGAATGGGAAAAGACCGGCAGCGCGATCACCGACAGTTGCCCGCCCTTGTAGGCCCGCAGGCGGGCCGCGGCCGAAGCGACCCGTTCCAGGCCGGCGTAGGACTGGCGGACCTCGTCGAACAGCGCCAGGCCCGGCATGGTGGGCCGCAGCCGCCCTGCCACCCGGTCGAACAGCGTGAAGCCTATGCCCTGCTCCATGCGCGCCAGCTCGCGGCTGACGGTCGGCTGGGAAGAGCCCAGCAGCTCGGCCGCCTTGGTCACGCTGCCGGCGATCATGACCGCACGGAAGACTTCGATTTGCCGGTGCGTCAGCATCGCCTACCCATATCAAAAATGAATCGATCAAGGAATTTTAAGCATTTTACTGGATGACCGAAGCCGGGCATCATGCCGCCTTGTTTTCACTTCCACCAACAAGGTTTCGCCCGCCATGGCCTTCGATCCGCGCCAACTCACCCAACTCGCCGCCGAGCACGGCACGCCGCTCTGGGTGTACGACGCCGCCGTCATCCGTGAACGCATTGCGCAACTGCGCCGCTTCGACACCATCCGCTATGCGCAGAAGGCCTGCTCCAACCTGCACATCCTGCGCCTGATGCGCGCCGAAGGCGCCGTGGTGGACGCCGTCTCGCTGGGCGAGATCGAGCGCAGCCTGGCTGCCGGCTTCCAGCCCCAGGGCGAGCCGGAAGGCATCGTCTTCACCGCGGACCTGATCGACCACGCCACGCTGGCCGCGGTGCTCAAGCACGGCATCACCGTCAACGCCGGTTCCCTGGACATGCTGGCCCGCGTGGGCCAGGCCTCGCCCGGCCATCGCGTCTGGCTGCGCATCAACCCGGGTTTCGGCCACGGCCACAGCAACAAGACCAATACCGGCGGCCCGCAGAGCAAGCACGGCATCTGGATCGGCGATGTGGCCGAAGCCATGGCCATCGTGCGCCGCCACGGCCTGAAGCTGGTCGGCATCCACATGCATATCGGCTCGGGCGTGGACTACGCCCACCTGTCCAGCGTGTGCGACGCCATGGTCGACGTGGTCGCCTCGCTGGACCATGACATCGAAGCCATTTCGGCGGGCGGCGGCCTATCCATCCCGTACCGCGAAGGCGATGCCCGTATCGACTGCGACCACTACTTCGAGCAATGGGACGCGGCGCGCCGCCGCATCGCCGAACGCCTGGGCCACGAGATCCGCCTGGAGATCGAGCCGGGCCGCTTCCTGGTCGCCGAGGCCGGCGCGCTGGTGTCGGAAGTGCATTCGATCAACCGCCGCCCGGAGCGCGACTTCGCGCTGGTCGATGCCGGCTTCAACGACCTGATGCGCCCGGCCATGTACGGCAGCTATCACCGCATTTCGGTGCATGCGCCCGATGGCGGCAAGCCGCAGGGCGCGGCGGAGACCCGCATCGCCGTGGCCGGCCCGCTGTGCGAATCGGGCGACGTGTTCACCCAGGACGCCGGCGGCGTCGTGTCGGATCAGTTGCTGCCGCAGCCGCGCATCGGCGACTTCCTGGTGTTCCACGACGCGGGCGCCTACGGCTCGTCCATGTCCTCGAACTACAACAGCCGCCCGCTGGCGCCCGAAGTGCTGCTGGACAACGGCGCGGCGCGGCTGATCCGCCGGCGCCAGACGATAGGCGAACTGCTGGCGCTGGAAGACGCCTGAGCGCCATCAGGTCGGGAACGCCTCGCGCAAGGCGAAGGTTGCCTGCTTGAACACGCCCAGGTCGGTGCCCACCGCCACGAAGTGCATGCCCATGTCCAGGTAGCGCCGCGCATCCGCATGCACCGGCGCAAGAATGCCCACGGCCTTGCCTTGGGCGGACACCCGCTGGTACAGATGGCGGATGGCCTCCTGGACTTCGGGATGGCCGGGATTGCCGATATGTCCCAGCGCCGCGGCCAGGTCGGACGGCCCGATGAACACGCCGTCCACGCCTTCCACCGAAGCGATCTCGTCCACCGCGGCGATGCCCGGGCGGCTTTCTATCTGCAGCAGCACGCAGATGTTGTCGTTGATGGTGTGCAGGTAGTCCGGCACCGTGCCATAGCGGTTGCTGCGCTGGGCGCCCGCCACGCCGCGCATGCCCTGCGGCGGATAGCGCGTGGCGGCCACGGCCCGGCGCGCGTCCTCTTCGGATTCGATGAACGGAATCAGCAGGTTGTAGAAGCCGATATCCAGCAGCCGCTTGATCTCCACCGGATCGTTCCACGACGGCCGGCCGACAGCGGCGCTGGCGCTGCCCTGCAAGGCCTGCAGCTGCTGCAGGAACATCGGCACCTCGTTGGGCGAGTGCTCGCCGTCCAGCAGCAGCCAGTCGAAATCGGCCAGGCCCACGAGCTCGGCCGTGATGTGGCTGGACATGCACATCCAGAATCCGATGAGCCGTTCGCGCGCCAGGATGCGTTGGCGGAAACGGTTGGGTAGGGGTGAGTTCATTGCACTTTTCACTTCATCAAGAAAAACAGGTCAGGCCGGGCCAGCAAGCCCGGCCGCGCATTCAATCCACGCATTCAATCCATTTTCGCGCCCGAGGCCTTGGCGGCCTTGCCCCATTTCGTGATCTCGTTATCCACGAACGCCGAGAACGATTTCGGGTCGTCGGCCACCACCACGAACCCCACGCTCTCCAGCTTCTGCCGGATCTCGGGCGAGGATAGCGCCTTCACCGTCGCCTGGTTCAGGCGCTGGATCACGGCGGGCGGCGTCTTCGCTGGCGCCGACAAGCCAAACCAGGACTCGGCCGAAAAACCCGGATAGCCTGATTCCGCCACCGTCGGCGTATCGGGATAGGCGGGATTGCGCTTGGCGCTGGCCACGGCCAGTGCGCGCAGCTTGCCCGACGTGACCTGCGGCAGCAACGCGTCCTGGTTCAGGAACAATACCGAGACACGGCCTCCGATGGTGTCGGTGATGGCGGCGGCGCCGCCCTTGTAGGGCACGTGCACCAGGTCGATCTTGGCGTCCTGTTTCAGCATCTCCATGGCCAGGTGGCCGGAGGAGCCGCTGCCCGAACTCGCATGCGTGTACTTGCCCGGATTCTCCCGCGCCAGCTTGATGAAGTCCGCGAAAGTCTTGCCCGGGAAGTCGTTGTTGGCCACCAGCACATTGGGGCCGGTTGCCAGCAGCGAGATATGCGCGAAGTCGCTGTTGCGGTATGGCATGTTCTGGTAGATCGCGTAGCTGATGGCGTTGGACCCCACGCCGGACAGCAGCAGGGTATAGCCGTCGGGCTCGGCCTTGGCCACCATGTCGGAGCCGATATTGCCATTGGCGCCGCCCTTGTTCTCCACCACCACGGTCTGGCCCAGCTCCTTGGACAGTTCGGCCGCCAGCAGGCGCCCCACCGAATCGGTGCTGCCGCCCGCGGGGAACGGCACCACCAGCTTGAGTTGCTTGGCGGGCCAGGCCGCGCCCTGCGCCATCAGCATGCCGGGCAGCATGGCCAGTGTCCCCGCCGCCGCCAGGATGGCCAGGCGCGCGCGCGCCGCCGGTTTCTTCTGTTGCATGGTTGTCTCCTCTATGGTTTTTTTAGTATGTGCGCCCGGTGTCCGGGTCAGTGGATTTCAGGCTCGCCCGCGGCCGGAGCGCGCGTTTCGGTCTGAAGAAAATCAAAATCGCAGCCCGTGTCGGCCTGGCCGATATGCTTGAGGTACAGCACGCCATAGCCGCGCTCGAAACGCGGCGGCGGCGCCTGCCAGGCGGCGCGGCGCGCGGCAAGCTCCTCGTCGGACACCAGCAGTTCCAGGCGCCGCGCCGGCACGTCCAGCGTGATGCGGTCGCCGTCCTGCACCAGCGCCAACGGGCCGCCCACATAGGCCTCGGGCGCCACGTGCAGCACACAGGCGCCATAGCTGGTGCCGCTCATGCGCGCATCCGAAATGCGCACCATGTCGCGCACGCCCTGCTTCAGGAGCTTTTGCGGAATCGGCAACTGGCCCCATTCGGGCATGCCGGGCGCGCCCTGCGGCCCCGCGTTCTGCAGCACGATGACGCTGTCGGCATCCACGTCCAGGTCGGGGTCGTCGATGCGCGCCGCCATGTCGTTGTAGTCCTTGAAGACCACCGCACGGCCCGTGTGCACCTGCAGATGCGCCTCCATCGCGGGCGGCTTGATCACCGCGCCGTCGGGCGCCAGGTTGCCGCGCAGCACCGCCAGCCCGTCGCGCTCGATCAGCGCCTGCGCGCGCGGCCGGATCACGTCTTCATTGAAGATCCGCGCGCCCGCGATGTTCTCGCCCAGCGTGCGGCCGTCCACGGTGCGCTGCGTCGTGTCCAGCAGGTCGCCCAGCTGCACCAGCATGGCGCGCAGGCCGCCGGCGTAATAGAAGTCTTCCATCAGGTACTTGCCGGCCGGCCGCAGATTGGCCAGCACCGGCGTGGTGCGCGCCAGATGGTCGAAGCGGTCCAGGTCCAGCCCGAAGCCGCTGCGCCGCGCCATGGCGATCAGGTGCACCACGGAATTGGTCGAGCCGGACAGCGCCAGCACCGTGCGCACGGCATTGTCGAACGACGCGGCGGTCAGCAGGTCCGAGGGCTTCAGGTCTTCCCACACCATCTCCACGATGCGCTTGCCGGTCAGGCTGGCCATCTGCGCGTGGCGCGAATCCGGCGCGGGGATCGACGAAGCGCCCGACAGGCACAGGCCCAGCGCCTCGACCGCGCCCGTCATGGTGGACGCGGTGCCCATCGTCATGCAGTGGCCGGGCGAACGGGCGATGCCGTCCTCCACGCCCTGCCAGTCTTCCTCGGTAATGTTGCCGGCGCGCAGCTCGGCCCAGTATTTCCAGGTGTCCGAGCCCGAGCCCAGCGTGTTGCCGTTCCAGTTGCCGCGCAGCATGGGGCCGGCCGGCATGAAGATGGTGGGCAAGTCCATGGACACCGCGCCCATCAGCAGCGCGGGCGTGGTCTTGTCGCAGCCGCCCATCAGCACACAGCCGTCCGCGGGATAGGAGCGCAGAAGCTCTTCGGTCTCCATCGCCAGCAGGTTGCGGTAGAGCATGGTGGTCGGCTTCTGGAAGGGTTCCGACAGGCTCATGGCGGGCATTTCCACCGGGAAGCCGCCCGCCTGCCAGATGCCGCGCTTGACCTCTTCCACGCGCTGCTTGAAGTGGCTGTGGCAGGGGTTGATGTCGCTCCAGGTGTTGATGATGGCGATCACCGGCTTGCCGGCGTAGTCCGAGCGGTGATAGCCCATCTGCGCGGTGCGCGAACGGTGGCCGAACGAGCGCAGGTCGCGCACGCCATACCAGCGGTGGCTGCGCAGTTCTTCGGGTTTCTTGCGCTTGTCTGAATTGCTCATGTCTCTGTTCCTGTGCTCTTGGGCAAGGGTTTATAGGGAAAACGGAATCACGCCGGGTCCAGCAGATAAGGCGTGCCGGCGCGCTCGCAGATGGCGCGCAGGCGTTCGGCCAGCGCGGCGGAAATGGGTATGCCTGCGCGCAGCCGGCGCGCGCGCTCGGCGGCTTCGGGCTCGCCCGCCACCAGCACCGGCTCGTCCGGGTTGGCGGGCGGCGTATCGTGCATGGCGTCGATCATGTCGTCCATGTCGGACTCGAACGAGCCCGCCGCGCGGAAGGCGTCGGGGTTCAAGGCCAGGAAGAAATGGCCCACATCGTCGGGTTCGCCCGGCCGGCGCGTCGGTGCGCGGCGCGCGGCGAAGGCGCTGCCGCTGAGCGTGCCGCCCAGGATCTGCGCCATCATCGCCAGGCCGTAGCCCTTGTGGCTGCTCATGGCGGCGGTGCCGCCCAGCGGGGTCAGGCCGCCCTCGGGATGCGTGAAGATGAATTGCATGGCGGCCGCCGCATCGGTAACCGCGCCGCCCTGCCCGTCCACCGCCCAGCCTGGCGGCAAGGGCTGATCCAGGAAGTCGTAGACCTTGACCTTGTTGGCGGCGACGGTGGTGGTCGCCATGTCCAGCACAAAGGGTTCGTTGTAGGCGGCCGGCGCGCCGAAGGCGATGGGATTGGTGCCCAGCATGGGCATGGCGCCGCGCGTGGGCACCATGATGACGCCGTTGGCGCTGCTGGTCACCAGCCCGACCACGCCGCGCTCGACCGCGATGCGCGCATAGACGCCGGCCGCGCCGAAGTGATGCGAATTACAGACCGACACGGCGCCCACGCCGTGCTCCAAAGCCTTGTCCACCGCCAGGTTCATGGCCTGCGCCGCCACCGGATAGCCCAGGCCGCCCATGCCGTCGATCAGCGCGCTGGCGCCGCCGTCGCGCAGGATCCGCGGCCTGGCGTCCAGCCGCAGGGCGCCGGCGCGCAACTTGTCCTCGTATGCCGGCAGCATGGAGATGCCGTGCGAGTCGATGCCCAGCAGGTCGGTGCGCGCCATCAGGCCCGCGGTGATGTGCGCCAGGTCCTGCGCCATGCCCCAGGCCATCAGCACCTGCAGGATCTGCTCGCGGACCTGCTCCACCGGCACTTCCGCCGCGATATTCCCTTGCACTCTGGTCTCCTGTAGTTTTGGTTTGATCGCAGCGGGCGGACGGAAGGGATCAATCGCGCTCGCGGTCCACCAGCCGGTGACGGGCCTGGCCCAGATGGAACTGCATGGCCACGCGGGCGCGCTCGCTGTCCTGTTCGCGGATGGCGTCCAGGATCGCGGCATGCTCGTCCACCACGCGCTGCGCACGCTGGCGCGAACCGGTGCGGGTCAGGTTCAAGGTCAGCCGCATGAAGCCGCTGATGGATTCGTGGATGCTTTCCAGCACGCCCAGATAGAAGTCGTTGCCGCTGGCTTCGGCGATGCTGGCATGGAAGGCCAGGTCGGCCTCGGCCGACACCTGGCCGCGCGCCAGGCTGTCGGCGAAGGCCGCATGCGCATCGGCGATCTTCCTGAGCTGCTCGTCGGTGCGCCGCAGCGCCGCCAGGCGCGCGGCGTCGCCCTCCAGCGCCACCCGGACCTCCTGGGCCCGCAGGTAGGCGCTGACGTTCTGCACGTCGTTGAAGGTCTTCAGGCGCGGTGCGGGCGCATGGCTGACAAAGGTGCCCAGCCCCTGGTGCGCGGTGATCAGGCCGTCGGCGCGCAGCCGCAGCAGCGCTTCGCGCACCACCGGACGCGAGACGCCGAAGCGTTCGGATATTTCGTTCTCGGAAGGCAGCTTGTCGCCCACGTTCAACCCGCCAGAGACGATCTGCTCGAAGATCTGGCCGTACAGCTGATCCGCCAGCCGCACCCGGTGCCCGCGTTCGAGCACCAGCGCGCCCGCGGCATCGTGTTCGGCGGGCGCCTGCGGCGCTGGCGCGGGTGTTGCTTTGGGTCGGGCCACGAAACCTCCTCGATGCTATGGCGCTGTCCGCGATGGCGGGACAGCGCTCATCGTACCGTCAATGCGCGGCGCCAGTGCGCTCACGCAGCAGCCGCCTCCCGGTCCCAGGCCGCCAGGGCGCGCGCCACCGGCGCCACCCGCTCGCGCTCGGCGGCGGAGATGCCGGTCAGCAGGGGCAGCATCGGCCCCATGTCCGCCACGCCCGACAGCGTCACGGCATCGTGCAGCACGCGGATGGGACTGATGCTGTCGCGGCAGTCTTCCAGGCCCAGGTACTGCTGGCGTACAGCCTCGGCTTCGTCATAGCGGCCGTCGCGCAACAGATGCAACAGGCGCATCGAACCGCGCGGCGCCACGCAGACCGAGCCGGAGGTGAAGCTCTTCAGGCCGAAATCGCGGTAGTGCACGATGGCCGGACGTTCGCCGATGCCACTGACGATCCAGCGCGCGTCCACCGCCTGCAGCAGCGATGACAGGTAGGCGTCCTGCGACGGATCATCGCGCACGACGGCGTACTTGAAGGCCACGATGCGGCCCTCTTCGATCAGGCGCGCGGCGCTTTCCGGCGCCAGGTAGCCGGACGACTTGATGTAGATCACCGCGGGCTTGCCCAGCGCGTCCGTGAAGCGGCGTACGCCTTCGGCCAGGCCCGCGTCCGTGTAGGGAAAGGACATGGGCAGCAACATGGCCGTGGGAAACGCACGCGTACGCAGGATCGCCGCCTGGTCCATCATCTTGCCGTAGTCGGGCCCCACGGAAGGCAGGATCCACGTGTCCGCGCCCGCCAGTCCGGCCAGCATGTCGACGATGCGCGCGTACTCGCCCACGCCCACGTTGTAGAAGTTGGCGTTGCCGCCATACATCACGTTGCGCACGCCGCCCGCTTCCAGATGGCCGAGCAAGGTCTTGTTGGCCGCCTCGTTCAGGGAAAGATCGTCGTGGCGCGCCAGCGGCGGCACGGCGATGACCGAACGCTGCAAATCCTGCGCGGTGACCGGGGAGGTTTTCATGGACGGGGCTCCTGGCTGATCCTGCTATCGGGTGTGGGGGTTCGAAAAAGTATACTTGGTTGACAAGCACAAGCTCAATACATATATTTGTTTTACAAGTAGTCCGGCAGCAAAACGCAGGGCGCCGCGGGGCGCCATGCGGCGTCAAAGCCTCGGGCCATGCCAGGGGCGGAATACCCCCAGAAACGATGCGCGGCCACGCGCACACCGAGGAGACGAATTCCATGCATGCAGCCCCTGCGCGAGGCCGGTCCGCCTTGGCCGTTCTTTGCAGCGCCGCCCTGGCGGCGGCCGCCTTCCTGTCGCCGGCCGCGCCGGCGCGGGCAGACTACCCGGAACGGGACGTCAAGATCATCGTGCCCTTCCCGGCCGGCGGCACCACCGACATCGCGGCCCGCATCGTCGCCGCCGAACTCGGCAAGACCTGGAACAAGGCCGTGGTGGTGGACAACAAGGCAGGCGCAGGCGGCAACGTCGGCACGGCCGAAGCCGCCCGGGCCGCGCCGGACGGCTACACGCTGCTGATGGGCACCGTCAGCACCCATGCGATCAACCAGTCGGTCTATGCCAAGCTGCCTTACGACCCGGTCAAGGACTTCGTGCCGGTGACGCTGGTGATCCCCGTACCCAACATCCTGGAACTCAACCCCGCGTTTGCCGACAAGCACGGCATCCGCACTGTGGCCGACCTGATCAAGTACCTGAAGGCCAATCCGGGCAGCGTCAACATGGCGTCCACCGGCAACGGCACCTCCACGCATCTGTCGGGAGAGCTCTTCCAGAACATGACGGGTACGCGCATGACCCACGTGCCGTACAAGGGAAGCAGCCCCGCGCTGACCGATGTGATGGCCGGTTCCGCCGATCTGATCTTCGACAACCTGCCGTCCTCCATGGGGTTTCTCAAGAGCGGCAAGCTGCGCCCGCTGGCCGTCACCAGCGCCCAGCGTTCACCCGCCTTGCCCGACGTCCCCACCATGGCCGAGGCCGGCGTGCAGGGCTATGACGCGTCCAGCTGGTTCGGCCTGCTGGCGCCCGCCGGCACGCCGCAGGCGGTGGTCGACAAGATCCAGCGCGACGTGGCCGCGGCCCTCAAGCAGGAATCCGTGCGCACGCAGTTGCAGGCGCAAGGCGCCACGCCCTCCGGCAACACGCCGGCCCAGTTCAAACAGTTCATGGCGCAGGAATCCGCCAAATGGGCGGAGGTCGTGAAGAAATCCGGCGCCAAGGTCGACTGACCCCAAGCCGATCCGGGTCCGTCCGCAACGCGTGGGCGGCGGGCTCTTCATCAGCACGCGAACCAGGAGACACCATGAACAAACTGATGAGCGCCGCGGCCGTCGCAGCCGCCGTCGCCGCAGGCGCCGTGCTGCCCGGGATGCCCGCGGCGCAGGCCGCCGGCTATCCCGACAAACCCGTGACGATGATCGTGCCTTTCGTGCCGGGCGGTTCTTCCGACATTACCGCGCGCTCGGTCACGCCGGGGCTGACGAAAATCCTGGGGCAGACCTTCGTGGTCGAAAACAAGCCCGGCGCCAACAGCGCCATCGGCGCGCAGGCGCTGGCCCGCTCCACGCCTGACGGGTACACCATGATGGTCGGCTCCATCGGCACCTTCGCCATCAACGAGGCGCTCTACAAGAACCTGTCGTACAACCCCAGCAAGGACTTCGAATACCTGACGCAGGCGGTGCGCAATCCCAACGTGCTGGTGGCAGCGCCGACGTTTCCGGCCAGCACCGTCGCCGAGCTGGTCGAATACGCGAAGAAGAATCCGGGCAAGGTGTCCTATGCCTCGTCGGGCACGGGTTCGTCGGACCACCTGTCCGCCGTGCTGTTCCGCCAGCGTACCCAGAGCACGGGCGTGGACGTCCCCTACCGCGGCGGCGGCGCGGCCATCGCCGACCTGATCGGCGGGCAGGTCAACGTGTCATTCCAGAACCTGGGCGCGGTCCAGACCCACATCAAGGCCGGCAAGCTCAAGGCGCTGGCCATCACGGGCGACGCCCGCGCCGCCGACCTGCCGGACGTGCCCACGCTGGCCGAGGCCGGCATCAAGGACATGGTGGTGTACTCCTGGCAAGGCTTTGCCGTGCCCAAGGGCACGCCCGCGCCCATCGTCCAGCAACTGTCCAAGGCCTTGCAGACCGCGCTGCGCGATCCCCAGACCGAGAAGACCCTGCAAGGCCTGGGCTTCGAGGTCGTGGCCAACACGCCGCAGCAGTTCACGGCATTCCAGCAGGCCGAGGTCAAGCGCTGGAAGGACGTCATCCAGAAAGCCAACATCCAGCTCGAGTAAGGTCGCGATCGGGACCCGGGATGCCCCTGGCGGGCATCCTGTCAGCCTGCATCAAGGCTGGATCAAGTAGCATCAACGTTTTGCCACCCACCTGTACGACAACATGACCACCAAGCATCGCATCATCCAGGTCGGCTCGCTGGCCGGTTCCCCCTACGCCAACAAGACGCTCGCGGACCGCTACGACGTCGTCGAACTATGGAAGTACCCGGACCGCAAGGCGGCGCTGGCCGAGCATGGCAAGGGCGTCACCGCCGTCGTCACGTCCGCCACCTACGGCGCCAACGCCGAACTCATCAACGCCCTGCCCGACCTGAAGGCCATCTGCAGCTGGGGCGTGGGCTACGAGACCATCGACGTCCAGGCCGCCAAGCAGCGCGGCGTGCAGGTCAGCAATACCCCCGACGTGCTGACCGACTGCGTCGCCGATCTGGCCTGGGGCCTCCTGATCGCGGGCGCGCGCCACATGGGCCAGGGCGAACGCTTCGTGCGCGCGGGCCAGTGGGGCCAGGTGCATGGCGGCATCCCGCTGGGCCAGCGCGTCAGCGGCAAGAAGCTGGGCATCGTCGGCCTGGGCCGCATCGGCGAGGCCATCGCCCGCCGCGGCATGGGCTTCGACATGGACGTGCGCTACCACAACCGCCGCAAGCGCGATGACGTGGAATACGGCTACGAAGCCTCGCTCACCGACCTGGCCAAGTGGGCCGACTTCCTCATCGTGGCCACCGTCGGCGGTCCCAGCACGCGCCATCTGGTCAACCGCGAAGTGCTGGAAGCGCTGGGCCCCACGGGCATCATCGTCAACATCGCGCGCGGCCCCGTCATCGACGAGACCGCGCTGGTCGCCGCGCTGGAAGCCGGCAAGCTGGGCTGCGCCGCGCTCGACGTGTTCGAGCACGAGCCCAAGGTACCCGAAGCGTTGCTCAAGACCGATCGCGCAGTGCTGCTGCCGCACATCGGCAGCGCCACGCTGGAAACCCGCGTGGCCATGGAGAACCTGATGCTGGAAAACCTGCAGGCGTTCTTCGAGACCGGCCGCGTGATCACTCCTGCGGAGTAAGGCCCGCCCTGCGCCGCAGCCGCGGCGCGCCAAATGAAAAAGCCTCTCGGCGCCCATACCGAGAGGCTTTCGACTTTCCGGCCCCCGCGGGAATCGGAAGTCGTTTGCGCAAAGGAACTACCGGGCGCTCAGGCCCTCAGTGCTTACTTCGCTGGCGCCGCTGCGCCGGAATGATCCGTCTTCGCGGCCCCGCCCGATTTGGCCGCCGCCGGTTTGGCGGAGGTCTTGTCGGACTTGTGATGCTTGTGCTGCGCCTGGGTCTTGGTTTCACCCGTCTTGGACGTGGCATCGGCGCCCGCCGCAAACGCCGAAGGCGCGGCAGCCAGACCGAGGCACAAGGCCGAGGTGGATAGGAACGCAGCAATACGGGAGTGAGTCGTCATTTCATGAACTCCTGAATGTAAAAGGACCGAAGTCCTTTTTTCGACACGGGGCGGCAACATCGCCGCTTTACCCGTTCCCGTTTGAACCGGCCCCATCCAGAAGGTTCAGCGCGGAACCAGAAAATTTCGGTCGCTAACGCTTCGAAATATGGCGCGGACGGTTCAGCTCTCGAACGCCAGCAGCGCCACGGTGGCGAATAGCATCAATGCGAAGCAGGCTCTCAGCTTGCGTTCAGGCAGACGGTACGCAAGCTTCACGCCCACCGGCACGAACAGCAGGCTGCCTATCGCCAGCGGTGCGCCGACCAGCCAATCGGCCTGCCCCGCCCAGGAGTAGGTGATCAACGCGATGAAAGATCCCGGAATCACCATGCTCAGCGCCAGCGCCTGCGCCGTGGTCTGCGGCAACCTGAACACGGACGTGATGATGGGCACGGCCAGCACCGCGCCGCCCACGCCGAAGAAGCCGCCCAGCGTGCCGCACAAAATGCCCAGCACGCTGGCGCGGCGCGGCGTGAAGACCGGGGCATCGCCCTTGGCCGCCGGCTTGCGCGCCGCAACGGGACGCGAGGCGCGCCAGGTCTGCCACACATAGAACAGCGCAATGAAGAACAGGAACACGGCGAAGCTGCGGCGCAGGATGCCGGAATCTATGCCCAGCGCCAGTTGCGCGCCGACCCAGGTGAACACCACGGCCCCGGCCGCTCCCGCCAACGCCACGCGCTTGTCGATGCGGGTCTGCTGGTTGTACTTGCGCACCGCCATCATGATGGTGGGCAGGACCATGATGAGCGCCGTGCCCTGCGCCAACTGCTGCGACATGCCCATCAACAGCACCAGCGCGGGAATCGCGATCAGGCCGCCCCCGATGCCCAGCACGCCGCCCATGAAACCGATCAGGCCGCCCGCAGCCAGGCACGCTGCGATAACTAACAGACTCACTTCTTGCTCCAGCAGGCCCGGCCAGTGCAGGCCGGGCAATCAGAATGTCGATATGAAACCGCCGCAGGCCGCCGCTCTCGGCGTCAGCGCAGCTTGTCCAGCGCGGCGTCCAGCCGGTCCACCGCCCAGATCTCCAGTCCTTCGATGGGCTGGCGCGGCGCGTTGGCCTTGGGGATCAGCGCAATCGAAAAGCCCAGCTTGGCCGCTTCGCGCAAGCGTTCCTGTCCGCGCGGCGCGGGCCGAATCTCGCCCGCCAGGCCGACCTCGCCGAAAGCAATCAGGCCGCGCGGCAGCGGCTTGTCGCGCAGCGAGGACATGATGGCCAGCAGTACCGGCAGGTCGGCCGCAGGTTCCGTGATGCGCACGCCGCCCACCGCGTTGACGAACACGTCCTGGTCAAAGGTGGACACGCCGGCGTGCCGGTGCAGCACCGCCAGCAGCATCGCCAGGCGGTTGCCCTCCAGGCCGACCGTGAGCCGGCGCGGGTTGGGCGCGTGCGAACTATCCACCAGCGCCTGGATCTCCACCAGCAGCGGGCGCGTGCCTTCCTGCGTGGCCATCACGCAAGATCCCGCGACCTGCTGTTCATGCTGCGACAGGAACAGCGCGGAAGGGTTGGCCACGCCGCGCAGCCCGCGGTCCGTCATGGCGAAGACACCCAGTTCATTGACCGCGCCGAAGCGGTTCTTGAAGGCGCGCACCAGGCGGAACGAGGAATGCGTATCGCCCTCGAAATACAGCACGGTGTCCACGATGTGCTCCAGCACCCGCGGCCCGGCCAGCGCGCCGTCCTTGGTGACGTGGCCGATCATGACGATGGCGATGCCCGTCTGCTTGGCCAGGCGCGTGAGCTGCGCCGCGCATTCGCGCACCTGCGACACCGACCCCGGCGCCGCGGTCAGTTCGCCGCTGTACAGGGTCTGGATCGAGTCGATCACCGCTACAGTGGGCTTCTGCTCCGACACCGCCGCCTGGATCGACTCCAGCCGGATCTCGGCCAGCAGGTTGACGTTGCCCGTCTGCAGGCCCAGCCGGCGCGCGCGCAGCGCCACCTGCTCGGCGGATTCCTCGCCCGTCACGTAAAGCACGTTGGTGACTTCGGACAGCGAGGCCAGCGCCTGCAGCAGCAAGGTGGACTTGCCTATGCCCGGGTCGCCGCCGATCAGCACCACGGCGCCGGCCACCAGGCCGCCGCCCAGCACACGGTCGAATTCTTCCAGCCCGGTAGGCTGGCGCGGCGTTTCGCGGGCCTCGATTTCAGACAGGCTGCGCACGGGGCTGGCGGCCGCCAGCGGCGCATAACGGTGGGAGGCGGCCGGCGCCGACGATTCCACGGCTTCTTCCAGCGTGTTCCAGGCGTTGCAATGTGGGCATTTGCCCTGCCACTTGGGGGTGGTGCCGCCGCAATCGGAGCACACATATACGGTTCGGGATTTGGCCATGCGCGAAAGTGTACCGGCAAGCCAGGGCGGCATGCGCGCGCACACGCGCGCTTTCGTCCTCGCACGCCCCATGATGGGGCGGTATCTGTCATTCTGCTTTCAAAAACAGGGACGTGCTGAAGTTACATGATGCAAACTCAAGAAATTCTCTGGCGGATTTCTCCAAATCGCGCATAATCATCAGGTGCAGCGCATTGACGAACCGCCCGGCCCAGGGCGGCATACCTGCAGCCAGACGCCCTCGGGGCGCGGCGGCGGGAATCGCGGCGCAATCACCCGCGGCTTTCCAGGAAGCCGCCTAAACCGGAACAGGACCCGAGCTACGACGAGACCGCCGGACCACCGGCGCGGCGTGCGCAGAGGTCAGACGCGGATGCGCCTTGCCACCAGGCGCATGTGCGAGGAGTACGCGCATGAGCATTACCTACCGCCCCCCTTTCGACGAAGACGATGAACGGGATCTGCGCGCCTTGTATCGCAGGCACGGTCCCGGTGCCAATCCCGAATTGGACGCGGCAGTGCGCCGCCGTTGGCATCCCGGCCATAGCTGGCACCCCGCCTGGGGCGCTGCCGCTTGCGCGGCCATGGTCTTCGGCCTGTTCGCCTGGACCGAGATGCGCGAAGCCCAGGACTTTCCCGAGCAGAACACGCCTGTCATCACCCCCCACGAAATAGGGACAAGCTCGGAACGCGCGCCCGCGCTGCTGTCCACGCCTGCGCAAGCGCCCGCCGAACAGTCCGCGCCCGTCACCGAACGCGTGGCCGCGCCGCCGCAAGAAACGGCGCCGCAAGCCGCTCCTGCCCAGGAAGCCGCCCCCGCCGCCCAGGAAACCTCGCCCGCGGAACAACCAGCCACCGAGCCCGCCACGCCGGAAACGCCCGCCCTCAGCGATCAAGACATCGAAGCCCGCGTGACCCACATCCGGGCGCTGGTGCGCGAGGAACAGCAGGAAGAGGCAGTACAGGCGCTGCGCGAATTGCAGCAGGCCGCCCCCGACCTGACCCTGCCCGACGACCTGCAGGAACTGGCCCAGCAGAACCCCGCCTGATCACCGCCACCCATCGGCGCCGCGCCCGGCGCGGACCGATGGGCGCGCGCGTCCGATTTCGCTGCGGCGCGGCCCGGCTTCTTGCTAACATAGCCGCCATGAGTCCGAGCTTCCACCACCGCAATCTCCCCCATCTGCTGCTCTACGCGCGTGAAACGCTGATGGCGCACTTCCGCCCCATCCTGCACGCCGCGGGCGTCACCGAACAACAATGGCGGGTGCTGCGCACGCTGAGCGAAGTGGGCTCCATGGAACCCAACCAGATCGCCCGCACCTGCCAGATTCTCAGCCCCAGCCTCACGCGCATGCTGGCGGGCATGCAGGAACAGGGCCTGATCAAGCGCACGCGCTCCAGCGCCGATCAGCGGCGCCAGGAAATTTCGCTGACGCCCAAGAGCAACAAGCTGATCGACCGCATGCGTCCGCAAGTGGACGCGAAGTACCAGGAAATCGAGGCCCGGATCGGCAAGGAATTGCTGGACCGCCTGTATCGCGACGTCGACGCCATGGTCGAGCTGATCAAGCGCGAGCCCGCCGACGCGCGCGCCTCCGAAGAAGAATGATCAGGCCGGCACCGGGAAGATCGCGTTGATCTGCCCCGTGCCGGAACTGGCGAAGTAATCCGTCACGATCTCCACCGGCTGGTCGTAGCCGTCCCAGCCCAACAGGCCCAGCAGCATCGCGGTATCGTGCATGCCGCCCTCGCCCACGCACAGGTCCGCGTATTCGGGCAGCATGGCGCAGAAGGCCTTCCAGTCGCCCTGGCGCCACAACTCCACCACCCGCAAGTCCACCTGCCGGAAGAACTCGCGGCTGATCTGGTGCATGGCGGCCTCGGGGCTGCCGTTGTCGTTGAAGCGATGCGACAGCGAACCGCTGGCCAGCACCGCCACGCGGCTGTCGCTGGCCTCGATGGCCTGGCGCAACGCCGCGCCGAAGCGGCGGCTTTCGTCCAGCGAGTGCCAGGCGCACCAGGCGGCTACCGACACCACGTTGAAGCGCCCGTCGCCATTCATGTAGCGCATCGGCACCAGTGTGCCGTACTCCAGTTCCAGGCTGTCGATTTCATGCGAACGCGTGCCCACGCCCGCGGCGTTGGCGCATTCAGCGATGCGGCGCCCCAGTTGCGGATTGCCGCGGTAGGCGTAATCCATGTCCTTGATGAAATGCGGCAGCTCGTTGCTGGTGTAGCGGCCCTTGAAGCCGCTGTTGCAGTTCACGTGATAGCCGCCGTTGACCAGCCAGTGCACGTCCAGCACCACGATGCTGTCCACATCCAGGTCGCGGCAACGCTGGCCGATGATGCGATGTCCCTGGATCGCCGCCTTCCTGCAACCCTGGTGCTTGCCAGGCAGTTCCGAAAGATACATGGACGGCACATGCGTTACCTTGGCCGCCAGCGCGAGCTTGCCCATGATGCTAGTCTCCTCGTTCTTGTGGTCGGGGCCGGATTCAGACGCCCCATCTGGGGATGTGGTGGCTGCCCATGGACACGCACACGTTCTTGATCTCGGCAAAGACCTCGTAACTGTATTCGCCGCCTTCGCGTCCCGTGCCCGATTCCTTGGTGCCGCCGAAGGGCTGGCGCAGGTCGCGCACATTCTGGCTGTTGATGAATACCATGCCCGCCTCGATGCCGCGGGCCAGTCGGTGCGCCCGCCCAATGTCGCGGGTCCAGATGTAGGACGCGAGACCGTACTTCACGTCATTGGCCAGCGCCAGGCCCTCGGCCTCGTCCTTGAACGGCAGCAGGCAGGCGACCGGTCCGAAGATCTCTTCCTGCGCGCAACGCATGCGGTTGTCGACATCCGCCAGCACCGTCGGGCTGACGAAATTGCCGCCCGCCAGGTGGGCCGGCAAGCCTGCGGGCCGGTCCGCGCCGCCCGCGAGTATGCGCGCGCCTTCCTGCTCGGCCAGGCGGATGTAGCCCGTGACCTTTTCCCAGTGCTGGCGCGTGATCATCGCGCCCACGTGGGTATTGTCATCGGTGGGGTCGCCCACGGCCAGGCGCTGCGCGCGTTCGGCAAACCTGCGCACGAAATCGTCGTAAATGGATTGCTGGATGAAGATGCGCGAACCCGCGGTGCAGCGTTCGCCGTTGAGCGAAAAGATGGTGAAGAGCGCCGCGTCCAGCGCGCGCTCCACGTCCGCGTCGTCGAAGATCAGCACGGGCGACTTGCCGCCCAGTTCCATCGAATACTTCTTGACGCCGCCGGCGCTGGCCAGGATCTTCTTGCCGGTCACGGTGCCGCCGGTGAACGAGATTGCGCGCACGCCGGGATGCCGCACCAGCGCATCGCCAGCGGTGGCGCCGTAGCCCTGCACCACGTTCAGCACGCCGGCCGGAATGCCGGCCTCCAGCGCCAGCATCCCGAGCTGGTCCGCCGTCAGCGGCGAAAGCTCGGACATCTTCAGCACCGCCGTATTGCCCAGCGCCAGGCAAGGCGCCGTCTTCCAGGTGGCGGTCATGAACGGCACGTTCCAGGGCGACACCAGCGCGCACACGCCCACCGGCTGGTACAGCGTGTAGTTCAGCATCTGGTCGTCCACCGGATAGGTGTGGCCGTTCATGCGCGTGCAGACCTCGGCGAAGAAATTGAAATTCTCCGAGGCGCGCG
The DNA here is from genome assembly GCF_902859735.1 of Achromobacter aegrifaciens. Lineage (GTDB taxonomy): Bacteria > Pseudomonadota > Gammaproteobacteria > Burkholderiales > Burkholderiaceae_B > Achromobacter > Achromobacter aegrifaciens. The sequence goes on from NZ_CADIJY010000004.1 coordinate 525,176, forward strand.
GGATCAGCTGCTTGCGGGTCTGCGAGATCGGCAGCCCGGTGTCGCGGGTTTCCAGTTCGGCCAGCTGCGGCACGTTCTGGTCTATCAGTTCGCCCAGCCTGCGCATCAGGCGGGCGCGTTCCTTGGCAGGCGTGTTGGCCCATTTGGGGAAGGCCTCGGCGGCTGCCGCGACGGCCGCGTCGATCTCGGCCTGCCCGCCCGCGGCCACCTCGGCGATGGGTTCGCCCGTGGCCGGGTTGCTGGTGATGAAGCGGTCGCGGCTGTCGACCTGCTTGCCGTTGATCCAGTGCTTGATGCTCACGCGCGGCTCCTCGTCCTGTCCGCGCCGGACCGTCCGGCGCAAATTTAATTAACAAGTTAACGTTATGCCTGCCGGAACGCGCTGTCAACGTCGGGAAACCCCCAGGCGGAACAGGCCCCGGCAACCCTATGGCCGATTGTTGCCATCGCAGTTTTTCATTAAACTAGTTAACATGATAATTACATCATGCGGAGCAAGGCCATGCCTCATATCTGGATCGAATACTCAGGCAATCTGGCCCTGGATACGCAGGCGCTGATGCGGACCGTGCAGGACGCCGCCGTGGGCGACGGCAGCCTGTTCCCGCTGGCCGGCGCGCGCACCCGCGCGCTGCGCGTGGATGACTGCCTGATCGTCGACGGCCATCCCGACAACGCCTTCGTCCACGTGGTGCTGCGCATCGGCCACGGCCGCAATGCCGAACAGAAAGCCGCCCTGGGCGAGCGGGTGTTCCAGGCGCTGACCGCCGCGCTCGCGCCGCAGATGGCGGCGCGCCCGCTCGGCATCTCGATGCAGATCGAGGAAGCCGACCCGGTGCTGAACTACAAGCTCAACAACTACCGCGAACACCTGGCCGCGCGCGCAGCCGCGGCCGCGGCGCCGTGGCCGCGGACCGTGGTGGGCGCGGCGCTGAACACGCGCCAGGCGCTGGCCGCGCTGGGCGAGGCCGTGGACGCGCCCCCCTACAAGGCCGCGCCCAAGGCGCCCGTGCTCTACATCAAGCCGGCCAATACCTATGCCCGCAATGGCGACGTGATCGCCCTGCCCGCCGGCGTGGACGAGGTCGAAGTGGGCGCCTGCCTGGGCGTGGTGTTCGCCCGCCGTGCGACCCGCGTGAGCGAAGCCGAGGCGCTGGACTATGTGGCGGGGTACCGCGTGGTGGCGGACCTGTCCGTGCCGCACGCCAGCTACTTCCGCCCCGCGCTCAAGCAGAAATGCCGCGACGGCTTCTGCCCCATCGGCCAGGATCTCGCCCCCGTGGCCGCGGTCGGCGACGTGGACGCCCTGGACATCGAAGTGCGCATCGACGGCCAGGTGGCGCAGCGCGCCAGCACCGCCGACCTGATCCGTCCCGTAGCGCGGCTGATCGCCGACGTGACCCAGTTCATGACGCTGGAAGCGGGCGACATCCTGCTGGCCGGCACGCCTCACGGCGCGCCCCGCGCGCGCGCCGGACAGCGCTACGAGATCAGCATTTCCCGGGTTGGCACGCTGGGCAATGCGCTGGCCGCCGCCCGATAAGCCCAGGAGCCCGCCATGAAACATGCCCGTATTTCCCTGGACGGCGTCATCCATGCCGCCACCGAAGCCGGCCCCGGCCAGGTCCGCCTGGCCGACGGACGCGTGTATGCCGAAGACGCGGTGCAATGGCTGCCGCCCTTCGAGCCGCGCACCACCTTCACGCTGGCCATCAACTATGCCGACCACGCCAAGGAACTGGCGTTCAAGGCCCCGGACGAGCCGCTGGGCTTCCTCAAGGCCGCCAACACCTTCGTCGGGCACCGCGCCCAGACCTTGCGCCCCGCCGACGTCGCCTTCATGCACTACGAATGCGAACTGGCGGTGGTGATAGGCAAGACCGCCAGCAAGGTCAGCCGCGCCCAGGCCTATGACTGCGTGGCCGGCTACACCGTGGCCAACGACTATGCGCTGCGCGACTACCTGGAAAACTGGTACCGCCCCAATCTGCGCGTGAAAAGCCGCGACACCTGCACACCGCTAGGCCCCTGGCTGGTGGACCGCGACGACGTGCCCGACCCCATGAACCTCAACCTGCGCACCACCGTCAACGGCGTGGAGACGCAGCGCGGCAATACCCGCGACATGGTGTTCGACGTGCCCGCGCTGATCGAGTACTTCAGCAGCTTCATGACGCTCTCGCCCGGCGACCTGATCCTGACCGGCACGCCCGACGGCATCGTCAACGTGCAGCCCGGCGACGAAGTCGTGACCGAGATCGAAGGAGTGGGACGGCTGGTCAACACGCTCGTCCCCTTCCCCAATTGATTCCACTCCAACTCCATGACACCTGGAACTCCGATGCTAGATAAAGATACCGTGCGCGCCATCGCCGCGCGCCTGCACGAAGCCGAACGCAACCGCCAGCAGATCCGCCAGATTTCGCTCGAGTACCCCGACATCACCATTGCCGACGCCTATGCCATCCAGCGCGCCTGGATGGACATCAAGCTGGCCGAAGGCCGCATCAAGCGCGGCCACAAGATCGGCCTGACCTCGCGCGCCATGCAACAGGCCTCGCAGATCGACGAACCCGACTTCGGCATGCTGCTGGACGACATGTTCTTCAATGACGGCGCGGACATACCCGCGGGCCGCTTCATCCTGCCGCGGCTGGAAGTCGAACTCGCCTTCGTGCTGGGCAAGCGCCTGCAAGGCCCCGACGTCACACTGTTCCAGGTCTATGACGCGGTCGACTACGTGATCCCGGCGCTGGAAATCATCGACGCGCGCTCGCACAGCATCGACCCCGACAGCAAGCGCCCGCGCAAGGTGTTCGACACCATCGCCGACAACGCCGCCAACGCCGGCGTGGTGATGGGAGGACGGCCGGTGAAGATCGGCGAACTGGACCTGCGCTGGATCGGCGCCATCCTGTCGCGCAACGCCGTGATCGAGGAAACCGGCGTGGCCGCGGGCGTCTTGAACCATCCCGCCAATGGCGTAGTATGGCTGGCGAACAAGCTGGCCGCCCACGACGTGGCGCTGGAAGCGGGAGAGATCATCCTGTCGGGCTCCTTCACCCGGCCGGTGCTGGCCCGCCCTGGCGATACCTTCAACGTCGATTACGGCGTGCTGGGTTCCGTCAACTGCCATTTCATCTGACCACGCCACCATCCATGGACATATTGACCAACACCTTCAAGCAGGCCCTGCGCAGCGGCAAGCCCCAGATCGGCCTGTGGGCGGGCCTGGCCAGCGCCTACTCCACCGAAATCATCGCCGGCGCGGGCTTCGACTGGCTGCTGATCGACGGCGAGCACGCGCCCAACACCTTGCAGACCACGCTGCAACAGCTGCAATCCATGGCCGCCTATCCGGTCGCTCCGGTGGTGCGGCCGGCCTGGAACGACGCGGTGCAGATCAAGCAGATCCTGGACACCGGCGCGCAGACGCTGCTGGTGCCCATGGTGCAATCCGCGGAAGAAGCCGCGGCCGCCGTGGCCGCGGTGCGCTATCCGCCGCAAGGCGTGCGCGGCGTGGGCAGCGCGCTGGCCCGTTCGTCGCGCTGGAACCGCATCCCCGACTACCTGCGCCGCGCCAATGACGAGATGTGCGTGCTGGTGCAGATCGAAACGCCGCGCGGCGTGGACGCGCTGGAAGAGATCCTCGCGGTGGACGGCGTGGACGGCGCCTTCATCGGCCCGGCCGACCTCTCGGCCAGCATGGGCTACCTGGGCCAGCCGGAGCATCCGGAAGTGGTCAAGGCGATCGACGACGCCATCCTGCGCATCGTGCGCAGCGGCAAGGCCGCCGGCATCCTGCATAGCGGCGTGGACCGCGCCAAGCACTATCTGTCGCTGGGCGCGACCTTCGTCGCCGTAGGCGTGGACGCAACCCTGCTGGCGCGCGCGGCCGAACAGCTGGCGGGCCAATTCAAGAACGCGGCCGCCCCCGTGGCGGCCAAGGGTCCCTACTGACCCGCAGGCCGGGGCGCACCGTCCCGGCCCGCCAGGAACTCGCGCACGGCGGTATTGAACAATAGCGGGCGCTCCAGGTGCGCGGCATGCCCGCAGTCCGGCAGCACGCACAGGCTGCCGTGGGTCAAGGCGGCGCGCAAGGCCAGCGCCGAGGGCAGCGTATGGCTGCGTTCAAGTTCGCCCGATATGACCAGCACCGGCGCGCGCACCGCCGCCAGCGCCTGCGTGTAGTCCACGCCCGCAACCGCCGCGATCATCGAGGCCGCGCCGGCCGCGCTCATGGTCATGCCGTCTTCCAGGCAGCCCGCGTAGGCCGGCGCCTGCTCCCCCTGCCGGAACCAGGCGCCCAGCACGCGCCTGGCGGTGGCCCGCGGGCCGTCCGCGCGCAGGCGCGCCAAGGTCTGGTCCATGGGCTCAAAGCGCGCGGCGCCATCTACCCTCAAGCCCGCGCCGTACAGCACGGCACGGCCGACGCGCCCCGGAACCGCGCACAGCAGCTGCTGCGCAACGAAGCCGCTGAACGAATGCCCCAATACGTCGAAGCTGGCGATGCCCAGTTCATCCGCCAGCGCGACGAGCGCGTCCGCGTAGGCCGGCAAACCCTGCAAGGGAGCCGCTTGCGCGCCGCGTCCGAAGCCCGGCCAATCCACGGCGATCACGTCATGCTCATCGGCCAGCGCGCCCAACAGGCCGCTCCAGATCGCGGACGATGAACAGAAACCATGCAGCAGGAACAGCGGGCGGCCTGAACCGCGGCGCGTGTACTTCATGTCCCGCTCCTCAGTTGTCCAGCACCACGCCGGATTCGCGCACCACCGCCTGCCATTGCGGCGCTTCGCGGCGCCAGGCCGAGGCGAACGACGCGGGCGTGTCCTGTCCCGGTACGAAGCCGCCCGCCAGGAACGCCTGGCGCACCTCCGGCAAGGCCAGCACCTCGTGCAGGACGTCGGCAAAGCGCGCCACGCGCTCGGGCGGCGTGCCCTTGGGCGCGGCAAAGCCCCACCAGTTGCCCTGCACCACGTCCGGCATGCCAGCCTCGGCCGCGGTAGGCACGTCGGGCAGGCCGGCAAAGCGCTCGGGAGCCGCCACCGCCAAGGCCCGCACCTTGCCCTGCGGCATGTAGGCCGCGGCGATGCTGTAGCCGCCGATGTACATCTGGATCTCGTTGGCCAGCAAGGCCTGCACCCCCGGCGAGGAACCGCGGTAGGCGATGTGCGTCATGCCCGCACCCATGGCATGCGACAGGCGGTAGCCGGAAAGATGCGGCGTAGTGCCCATGCCCGGCGATCCGTAGTTCAGCTTGCCGGCCTGCGCGCGCGCATACTGCGCGAACTGCGCGTAGTCCTGCGCCGGCACTTGCGCGCTGACGTAGACGAAGGCCGGCACGTCCGCCAGCTTGCCCACCGGCTCCAGGTCGGCCAGCGGATCGAAGCCCAGCTTGCGGTACAGGAACTGGTTGATGACGAAGTTGTTGGTCGCGCCCAGCACCAGCGTGTAGCCGTCGGGCTTGGCGCGCGCCACCTCCAGCGCGCCGATGTTGCCGCCGGCGCCCGTCTTGTAATCGACGACGAGAGGCTGGCCCAGACGCTTTTCCAGCAGGGGCTGGATCTGGCGCATGGCCACGTCGCCCGCCGCGCCCGGCGCGTACGGCAGGACGACGCGGATGGGATGATCGGGATACTGCGCCCGGGCGGCCAGCGGCGATGCCGCCAGGCCCCAGGCAAGCAAAACGGATACGGCGCAAGTCCGGTACGTCATGGTGTTCTCCCTGGCCGGCGGGCCGTGCCCGCGCGCGCCGGCCCGGCGGCCGGCAGGTTTTCCTCGCGGATGCTACAGGTCGATGCGCATCAGGTCATGGGCCAGCCGCAGCGGGCCCGAATAGTTCTTGCGGATGTCGGCCACGATCTCGTCCATCAAGTGCGGTCCCATCAGTTCCACCGGCAGATGCTTGGCCGCGGCGCGCTTGATCACCGGACTGGTCGAATCGAAATGGCCGAAGTGCGTCGCCACCAGGCTCTTGACGCCCGCGCGGCTGGCGATGATGCCAAGGTCCGTGGGGCTGGTGTGCGCATAGGTGCCCACGCCGGTCTTGGCGCGGTGCGCGATGAATGATTCTGGAAAGGTGCATTCATGGATCAACAGGTCTGCGTCCTGTGCCAGGCGCACCATGGCTTCACAGGGCGCGGTGTCGCCGCTGAACGCGATGACCTTGCCTTCGGCCTCCACCCGCACGCCGAAGCATTCGCAGACGTCGCGCGGAATGTGCTCCACCCAATCGACCGAAATGCGCACCCTGCCGTCGTCGAACACCGGCCCGGGGCTGACTTCCCGCACCTCGGGCCGCATGGCTTCCAGATTGGCCTGGCGTACCGGATAGGCGCTGCGCGCCTGGTAGTCGGTGTGGTAGGCGCCGTTCTCGAACAGGTGGTCGACGAAATGGCGGGTGCCCTTCGGCCCCAGCACCAGCGGCGCGCCGGTCTTGTTCAGCATCCAGCTGGAGATGACGAAGTAGGGATAGTCGCAGATGTGGTCGTGGTGCAGGTGCGTCAGGAACACGAAGCCGACCTTGGCCGGATCGACGTTGGCGCGCACCATCTGGCGCGTGGCGCCCTCGCCGCAGTCAAACAGGTAGTGGGTATCGTCATCCAGGGTCAGCAGGATGGCGGACTGGCCCCGGTCGGGATCGGGCAGCGCGGCTCCGGTTCCCAGCATCGTGATCTTCATGTTTTCCCCTTTTGCACAGGTCGGTTGAACTGCGATCCAGTATAGGGATGGGGTGCATACAATCTAATCAATTATTAGAATGCTGTGATAACCAACAGGAATTGCAAAAAATGCCTGCCACGCCCCGCATTCCCGAACTGCACCACATTGGCGGACGCCTGCGCATGCGCCACCTGGACCTGCTGCGCGCCCTCTATGCCCTGGGCAGCGTGCACAAGGCCGCGGCCGAGCTCGGCATGACGCAGCCCGCGGCCAGCAAGCAGCTGCTGGAACTGGAAGACATGTTCGGCGTGCCGCTGTTCCAGCGCACGCGCCGCGGCATCGTGCCCACGGGCTTCGGCCATGCGCTGGCGCGCAAGGCGGATGTGCTCTGGTCCGACCTGTCCGGCGCGCGCAACGAGATCGCCGCGTTGGCCGCCGGCGCCAGCGGCCGCATCCGCGTCGGCGTGCAGCAGGTGGCCCTGCCCGTGCTGGTGCCGCGCGCCCTGCAGCGCCTGCGCGCCGACCATGCCGGCGTCACCGTCATGCTGCAGGAAGGCGCGCACGACGCGCTGCTGGCCGGCCTGGCGCGCGGCGAACTCGATTGCGTACTGGGCCGCCTGATGCTGGACGCGACACAGCCCGTGTTCCGTACCGAGGTCCTGTACGAAGAGCCCATCTGCGTGGTGGCGCGCGTCGGCCATCCGCTGGCCAAGTCCACCCGCATCACCGCCGCTGCGCTGGCGCGGCAGGACTGGATCCTGCCGCCGCCCCAGGCGCCACTGCGCCAGCGCATCGACTCCTACTTCGCCGAACAGGGACTGACGCTGCGCGCGCCCATGGCCGAATCGGTATCGCTGCTGGCCAACGAGGTGCTGTTGCGCAGCAGCGACCTGCTTTCGGCCATGCCGCGCGCGGTGGCGCAGCACTATGCCGCGCTGGGCGTGCTGGCCATCCTGAGATTCCGCCCAGACTGGAACCTGCCGCCGGTAGGCGTGGTGCAGCGCGCGCAGGTTGAAGCGGCGCCGGCGCTGCAGCGCTTTCTGGACGCGCTGCGGGTGGAAGCTGGCGCGCTGGGCGCGTAGCGCCGCAGCCGCCTCCCGGTCTCAGGCGTATTGCGCGAGACCGTAACCGAAAGACCAGTTCTCTTTCGCCACCTCCACCAGGTTCACGAACACGTCCTCGGGCCGCAGGCCGGGATCTTCGCCCAGGCGCTGCGCGATCCGCTGGAACAGCGCCTTCTTCTGTTCCAGGCTGCGCGTGTTGTTCGCCGTGATCTGGATGTAGACGAGGTCGTCGCTGCGCGCCACGTCCATGTAGGTCGGGCTATAGCGGAAGTTCGACGCCTCATGCTCGGTCATGGTCATGAATTGGTCGTCTTCGGGAACATTGAACGTTTCGCGCATGGCCAGATAGATGTTGTCGAAGATGGCCTGGCGATAGGCTTGCGGCTTGCCAGCGCGCAATGAGACATGGACTAGCGGCATGGTGGTTCTCCGTTGTTGTGCCGTTCCATGTTAGCCATTCTGATAAGCTATGGCTCTATATTTCAATGATAAACATCTGAAATGACTGAACGCCCACTGGATATCGCCGCGGTCAGGGCCTTTGTCCGCATTGCCGAACTGGGCAGCTTCACGCGCGCCGCCGAAGTCCTGCAGACGACGCAGGCCGCCATCAGCCTGAAACTCAAGCGGCTCGAGGACCGGCTCGGTTTCCGCCTGATCGAACGCACGCCGCGGTATGTGGAGCTTTCGGCCAGGGGCGCCGCCTTTCTTGGACAGGCGCGCGAACTGCTGGCGGCGCATGACCGTGCACTGTCCGCGGCTGCCGAGGACAGGCAGCGCCTTGCCGTCGGCATCAGCGAACACGTGGCGGGACCGGAACTGCCGGCGCTGATCGCGCGCATGAACGCGGCGGATCCCCAGTTGCTGATCGAAATCCGGATTGCCTCATCCGGCGATTTGCTCCAGAGCTACGACCGGCGCGAACTCGATACGGTGATCGTGCGCCTGCATGCGGGACGCGACGACGGCCAGGTCCTGACCAAGGAAAAATTCGGTTGGTACGCGGCGCCCGACTGGCAGCACCGGGCAGGCGAACCGCTGCCCCTGGCCACCATGGCGCAACCTTGCGGCGTGCGCGCCATCGCCGAACAACTGCTCGACGAATCGGGCATACCGTGGACGGAAGTTTTTGTGGGCGGCGGCGTAATGGCGGTCGCGTCCGCCGTGATGGCGGGACTCGGCGTTGCGGCGCTGTCTCCGCGCATGCTGCCCTTCGGCGCGGTCGACGCGGGCCCGAGGATGGGACTGCCTGCCCTGCCGCAACTGCCGGTCTTACTGCACACCAGGGTCAGGGATGGCCGCGCGCGCGATGCGCTGACGGCCCTGGGCGCGGCGTTCCGCAGCGCAGTGAAAGGCTGAAAACGTCAGGAACGGCCGCCCAGGCTGCCGCCGCCATCCACGCCCAGCACCTGGCCGGTGATGAAGCCGGCGTCGTCCGACAGCAGGAATGCAATCGCGGCCGCCACTTCGGCGGGCGTGCCCAAACGCTTCATGGGCACGGAGGCCAGCGCGCGCTTTTCGGCGTCGCTGCCGGCAGGCCGCGTGGCGCGGAACATCTCGGTTTCGATCGGGCCGGGGGCCACCGCGTTGGCGGTGACGCCGTATTCGGCCAGTTCCAGCGCCCAGGTGCGCGTGCAGCCGACCAGCGCGCTCTTGGCGGCCGAATAGGCGGTGCGCTCCAGGCCGCCGTGGATGGCGCGGCTGACCACGTTGACGATGCGCCCAGCGCGGCGCACCTTCATGGATTCGATGAAGGCCTGGGTGACTTGCACCGCCACCCGCACGTTCAGGTCGAGCACGTTGTACAGCGTGGCCAGATCGATCTCGCCCAGCGGCTGGGGCGAGACGATGCCGACGTTGTTGACCACGGCGTCGACCGGGAATTTCTCGCGGATCTCGCGCAGCACCTCTTCGGTGCGGCCGGCGTCCGCCAGGTCACAGGCATAGAGGTAGCCCGGGAAGTCCACGTCGGTGGTGTTGCGCGCGATGCCCACCACATGACAGCCCATGTCGGACAGCCGCTGAGTAAGCGCCCAGCCTATGCCTTTGGTGGCGCCCGTGACGAGCACGCATTTGTCCTTCATGGGTTGAAACCTCGCTTCTGTTTTCTTGGTAAAAAACGGGCGCTTGGGCGCCCGGTCTTCCAAGTAGACACCATCCGGCGCCACCTGTCTTGTAAATTGCGTAGCAATTCTTGCCTGCCGGACAGCCTGCCCGGCCGCAAGGGACCGGCCCTTTTCAGACGTCCCGGGTGACCGGAACGCGCGGCGCCAGGGCGCACAGCAGCTCGTAGCCGATGGTCCCGGCGGCCAGGGCCACCTCGTCCACGGAGGGGCCTTCCTCGCCCCAGAGCGACACGGGGGAGCCGACGCCGGCGGCGGGGACGGGCCCCAGATCGACGATCAGCATGTCCATGGAAACACGGCCCACCAATTGGGTGCGGATGCCGGCCACCACCACCGGCGTGCCGGTGGTGGCGTGACGCGGATAGCCGTCGGCATAGCCGCAGGCCACGATGCCGATGCGCATGGAGCGGTCGGCGCGGAAGATGGCGCCATAGCCCACCGAATCGCCGGCTTTCAAATCCTGCACGGCAATGATTTCCGATCGCAGCGACATGGCCGGTTTCAGACCGAAGGAAGATGCTTCGGCGTCCGCGAACGGCGACGCGCCGTACAGGCAGATGCCCGGGCGCACCCAGTGCGCCTGGGTTTCCGAGGCAACCGCGATCTCGGCAAAGCGCAGCGTGGCAGCCGAATTGCAGACGCTGATGGCGCCCGGCATCTTATGCGTCACCGAATTGAATACCGCCAGTTGCTCGTTCACGCCCTGGGGGCCGTCGGCGCAGGCGAAATGGGTCATCTTGCCCACCGAGCCCAGCACGCCCTGCTGTTGCAGCAGCATGGCGCGCTCATGCGCCGCGGCATAGGCGGCGGGGCTGAAGCCCAGGCGGTTCATGCCGCTGTTCAGTTTGAGCATGATGTCGACGCGGCGCGAGAAGCGCGCGCGGGCCAGCATGTCCAGTTGCTCGCGGTTGTGCACCGTGGTGCTCAGGTGGTAGCGGTCGACGATGTCCAGGTCGGAGGGTTCGAAAAAGCCTTCCAGCAGCAGGATGGGGCCGCCCCAGCCCGCCTCGCGGCAGCGCACCGCTTCGTCCAGGTCCAGCATCGCCAGGCCTTGGGCCTTGGAGAAGCCGGCCACGGCCTGCTCGATGCCGTGTCCATAGGCATTGGCCTTGATCACTGCCCAGATCGAGGGCGGCAGGCCGGAAGCCGCGGCGGCCGTCTGGTCCAGGTGGCGGCGCACGGCCGCAAGATTGTGCGCAAGCGCGGAAACGGAGACGGTGGCGGATATGGGACGCGGCATGGTGTGGGATCCTGTGGCGCTTAAGTCTAACTGATCCGCGTCCCGCACGGCATGGCGCCGTGCCGCCGGAATGCGACTACTCTAAAATGGATCGGTCCAGGCCCCCAGGGCCAGATCCGCAATTCCAAATATGCCCATCGATCACTACGAGAACTTTCCCGTCGCCTCGCTGCTGCTGCCGCGCAGGCTGCGCGGCGCCGTGACCGATATCTACCGTTTCGCCCGCGCAGCGGACGATATCGCCGACGAAGGCAGCGCCACCGACGCGGAACGGCTGAGCCAGCTGGCCGCGTTCCGCGCCGAGCTGCACCGCATCGGCGCCGAACCAGGCGCCACGCCCGAACCCGGCTCGCCCGAACTGGCCGGCATCTTCGTGCCGCTCGCGGCCACCATCGCGCGCCACCAGTTGCCCATCACGCCGTTCTACGACCTTTTGTCCGCCTTCGAACAGGACATCAGCGTCAAGCGCTACGAAGACTACGCCACGCTGGCGGACTACTGCACCCGCTCCGCCAACCCTGTGGGCAGGCTGATGCTGCACCTGTTCGAAGCCACCAATCCGCATAACGTGACCGAGGCCGACGCCATCTGCACCGGCCTGCAGCTGGTGAATTTCTGGCAGGATGTACGGGTGGACTGGCACAAGCAGCGCGTCTACCTGCCGCAGGAAGACCTGCGCCGCCACGGCGTGACGGACGAGGACCTGGCCGCCTGCCGGTTGACACCCGCCTGGCGCGACCTGATGGCCTTCGAAGTCGAACGCGCCCGCGCACTGCTACACTTCGGCGCTCCGCTGGCGCGCCGCCTGCCGGGCCGCATGGGCCTGGAGCTGCGTCTGGTGGTGCAAGGCGGGCTGCGCGTGCTGGAGCGTATCGAGGCGGGCGGCTACGATGTATTCATGAATCGCCCCGAATTGGGCGCCAAAGATTGGGCCATCATGTTGTGGCGCGCAATTACCTGATATGACCCCTGACGAATATTGCCAGGAGAAAGCCGCCAAGAGCGGTTCCAGCTTCTACTACTCGTTCCTCTTCCTGCCGCCCGAGCGGCGGCGCGCCATCACGGCGCTGTATGCGTATTGCCGCGAAGTGGATGACGTGGTCGACGAATGCACCGACCCGTCGCTGGCCCGCGTCAAGCTGGCCTGGTGGCGCACGCAGGTCGACCAGATGTACAACGGCAATCCGGACCACCCGGTGACGCGCGCGCTGCAGCCGCACCTGCAAAGCTGTTCGATCACGCGCGAACGCCTGCTGGCCGTCATCGACGGCATGGAAATGGACCTGGACCAGACCCGTTACCTGGACTGGCCGGGCCTGCGCAAATACTGCTGGCACGCCGCCGGCGTGGTGGGCGAACTGTCGGCCGGCGTCTTCGGCTACTCCGACCCCAAGACCCTGGTCTACGCGGAAAAGCTGGGCCTGGCGTTCCAGATGACCAACATCATCCGCGACGTGGGCGACGACGCCCGGCGCGGCCGCATCTACCTGCCGGTCAACGACATGCAGCAATTCGAGGTCAAGGCCTCGGACATCCTGAACGGCGAGTACTCCGACCGCTTCAGCGCGCTGATGAAGTTCCAGGCCGAGCGCGCCCGCGGACTGTACCGCGAGGCCATGAGCAACCTGCCCGAGGCGGACCGCCGCGCGCAGCGCCCGGGCCTGATGATGGCGGCCATCTACCACGCGCTGCTCGACGAGATCGAGCGCGACAACTGGCAGGTGCTGCATCAGCGCATCTCGCTCACCCCTTTGCGCAAGCTGTGGCTCGCCTGGAAGACCTGGGTGGGCGGCGGACGCGGACTGGTCCGCCGGTTGGCGCGGTGAAGGCCGCGGTCATCGGCGCTGGCTGGGCTGGCCTGGCAGCCAGCGTCGCCCTGCGCGAAGCCGGCGCCAAAGTCACCGTCTTCGAAGCCGGCCATACGCCGGGCGGCCGCGCCCGGCGCGTCTTCCACACCGATTTCGACGCGCCGCTGGACAACGGCCAGCACCTGCTGTCGGGCGCCTACAAGCACACGCTGGCGCTGATGCGCCGCGTCGGCCGCAACCCGGACGCCTTGCTGATGCGCCGGCCGCTGCAACTGGCCAGCCTGGACGGCCGCTTCCGCCTGGCCGCGCCGCGGCTGCCGGCCCCATTGCACATGGCGGCGGCGATCCTGCGCGCGCGCGGCCTGGCCTGGAAGGACCGCCTGGCGACGCTGCGCCTGATGCGCGGCCTGAAGACCATGTCCTGGACGCCGCCGCGCGAATGGACCGTCCTGCACCTGCTGCACTACCACGCGCAATCGGATGCGCTGATCCGCCAGGTCTGGGAACCGCTATGCCTGGCCGCGCTGAACACGCCAACCGCCACGGCCAGCGCCGCGCTGTTCGCGCGCGTGCTGCGCGACAGCCTGACCGGCAGCCGCGAAAACAGCGACATGCTGCTGCCCTGCACCGACCTGTCCGCGCTCTGGCCCGACGCCGCCGCGCGCCAGGTGACCATGCGCTACGGCAGCACCGTGCGCCAGCTCCGCCCGTCGGCTGAAGGCATCGACATCAACCAGGAACGGTTCGACGCGGCCGTGCTGGCGGTACCGCCCGCCTTTGCCGCGCGGCTGCTCGACGCCCCGCTGCGGGAAGCGGGCGCCACCGGGCTGCTGGATGCGCTCAAGGCATTCGAGTACATGCCCATCGCCACGCTGAACCTGCGGCTGCAGGATCCCTGGCGCCTGCCCGAACCCATGATGATGCTGCGCGAGGAATCCGCCCGCGACCACTACGGCCAATGGCTGTTCGACCGCGCGCAGCTGGCCGGCGACACCAAGGCCGGCGAACTGGCCGTGGTGACCAGCGCGGCCACCGGCATCGCGGAACGCAACCGCCGGCAGGTCATCGAAGCGCTGATCGACCAGGTGGCCGAACAGGCGGCGCGCCATCCCGCGCGCCTGCCGGCCATGCCGGAAGTGACGGCCGCGGAACTGTTCATCGAGAAACGCGCCACCTTCGCGGCGGTGCCGGGCCTGACCCGGCCATTGAATTCCACGCCCTGGCCCACGCTGGCGCTGGCCGGCGACTGGACCGACACGGGCTACCCTGGCGTGCTCGAAGGCGCGGTGCGCAGCGGCCTGCAGGCCGCCCGCGTGCTGAATCCGGCAGCAGCCTGAACGCCGCCCGCAGGCCTTAGCGCAGCAGGCTGGCAGTGGCCAGCCCGGCCGCCGTCAGCAGCAGCGACCCGATCAGGCTGAACCCGGCATAGCCCAGCGCGCTGGCGTAGGCGCCGCGCTCCAGCATCGCCACCGTCTCGGCCGAAAAGGTCGAGAACGTGGTCAAGCCTCCCATGAAACCCGTGATCGCGCCCAACCGCACCCAGGCCGGCCATTCGGGATGCCCGGCCACCAGCGCCAGGACCAATCCGACCAGGTACCCGCCGGCCAGGTTCACCGCGAAGGTGCCCCAGGGCCAGGACTCCACGTTGAGCCACATGCTGACCAGCCAGCGGGTCCAGGCGCCGAACATGGCGCCCAGGCCCACGGCCAGGAAATTCAGGGGAATCAGGGTTTGGTATACGGACATCGGATTTCAGGACGCCTTGTGCTGTTTGAGGCGGAAGGAAAAGACCAGCAGCAGTATGCCGAAAAACACGGCGTAGGCGCCGATGACCCAGACCAGCGCCAGCGCACCCGCGCCCGGCTGCATGATCAGCATGCCGCCGAACAGGATGGACACCAGGCCCGAGAGGCCGAGCAACCACTCGTTGCGGATGTCCTTGCGGAAACGGATGGCGGCGACAACCTGGAATATGCCGGACACCAGCGCCCAGATCGCAATGATGTAGAGCAGGACGAGCGCGGTCAGGCCTGGATAGAGGAAGGTGACGATGCCGGCCGCGATCCCCAGCAGGCCCACGATGATGAGCGCCCACAAAGGTTTGCCGTTGTCGCGGATGCGCACGCCGGCGACCAGGGCCAGCACGCCGTCCACCAGCGCGAAAGCGCCCCACACCAGCACCAGCGCGGACAAGGTGATGGCAGGCATGAGCAAGGCCATGAGCCCGAACAGGATGGCGACGACGCCGCGCAACGCCACCCAACCCCAATGACGACCGATCTGATCCACGACTTGCTGTTCAAGCATGACGACCTCCGGTGTTTGTAACGGGTGGCCTATCTTATCGCCGCTGGCAGGCAGGCGCCACGACGCGCCCTTTTCTGCCGACGCTTGCCCCGAAACCAATTGAAATTTCCTTGGGCGGACCACGGAGGCATTTATAAGAGTCATTCTCATTAAATGTTAGAATCCGCGGGCTTTCACCCTATACCCCATGGACAGTCAACCCACTCCCCGCCGCCGGGCCTATTGGCTCAAGACGCTGCACCAATGGCATTGGATCAGCTCGGCGCTGTGCCTGCTGGGCATGCTGTTGTTCGCGGTGACGGGCCTGACCCTGAACAATGCCTCGCATATCGAGTCCCGGGCGGTCGTGACCAGCCGCGAGGCCCGCATGCCGGACGCCGTGCTGCAGCAACTGTCCCCCCCGCCAGCCCAAAAAAAGGCGCCGCTGCCCGCGCCCGTCGCGCAATGGCTGGACCAGACGCTGGATGCCTCCGCCGCCGGCAAACCGGCCGAGTGGTCGGCCGACGAGGTCTACCTGTCGCTGCCGCGCGCTGGCGGCGACGCCTGGCTGTCCATCGACCTGGCCAGCGGCGACGTGGAATACGAACGCACCGACCGCGGCTGGATCTCGTACCTGAACGACCTGCACAAGGGGCGCAACACCGGCCTGGCCTGGAGCTGGTTCCTGGACATCTTCGCCGTCGCCTGTCTGGTCTTTTCGCTGACCGGACTGGTGCTGCTCAAGATGCACGCCGGCAACCGCAGCGCGACCTGGCCCATGGTCGGCCTGGGCGTGGTGATCCCGGTGGTGCTGGCCCTGCTTTTCATACATTGATTCCAACGATCCGCCCCTGGAGATTTCCATGCGCAAGCTGTTGCTGTCGGCCCTGCTGGCCGGCCTGATCGCCCGAACGGCCCAAGCGGCCGACATCGGCCTGTCCATCGAGATCCCGCGCCTGGACGTGGCGGAGTACCACCGCCCCTACGTCGCGATCTGGATCGAAAACCCGGATCAGAGCGTCGCGACCGACCTGGCCGTCTGGTACGACGTGGCCAAGAAGAACAACGAAGGCACGGAATGGCTCAAGGACATGCGCCAATGGTGGCGCCGCAGCGGCCGCAACCAGCAATTCCCGGTGGACGGCGTCAGCGGCGCGACCAAACCCGTGGGCAAGCATGCGCTGAGCTTTGACGCGGCCAGCAAGCCGCTGTCGGGCCTGAAGCCCGGCCAGTACGCCGTGGTGGTCGAAGCCGCACGCGAAGTCGGCGGCCGCGAGCTGCTGCGCATTCCCTTCCAATGGCCGCCGCAAAAGGCCGAGCAATTGACCGCGCGCGGCGAACACGAACTGGGCGCCATCGCGCTCGACCTGAAACCTTGAGATCCCCTAGGAGCGCAACGATGAAATCCGCCGCCAAACTGGCCGCCGCCCTGGCGCTGTGCCTGCCCTTCGCCTCCCAGGCGCATGACGTCTGGATGGTGCCGTCCTCGACGGTGCTGTCGGGCACCGACAGCTGGGTCACCGTCGACGCCGCCGTCGGCAACGACAAGTTCTATTTCAACCACGCCCCGCTGCGCCTGGACGGCCTGGCCGTGACGGCCCCGGACGGCAGCGCCGCCGAAGCCGAGAACATCAACAAGGGCAAGCTGCGCAGCACCTTCGACCTGCAACTGAAGCAGGCCGGCACCTACCGCGTGGCCGTGGTCAACGACGGCGTGTTCGCGCGCTGGAAGGAAGACGGCAAGAACAAGCGCTACTTCGGCAAGCCCGAAGGCCTGGCGCAGGCCGTTCCGGCCAAGGCCGATGAACTGGAAGTCTCGCAAAGCCTGGGCCGCGTCGAAACCTTCGTGACCGCCGGCAAGCCTTCGGCCGTCAAGCCGGTCGGCCGCGGCCTGGAACTGGCGCCCGTGACCCACCCGAACGACCTGTTCACCGACGAGCCCGCCACCTTCCAGATGCTGCTGGACGGCAAGCCCGCCGCCGAACTGGAAGTCAACGTGGTACCCGGCGGCAGCCGCTATCGCGACAAGGTCGGCGAAATCCAGCTGAAGACGGACAAGGACGGCAAGTTCTCCGTGAAGTGGCCGCAGCCCGGCCTGTACTGGATCGAGGCCGGCATGGAAGACGCCAAGGTCAGCGTGCCGCAAGCCAAGAAGCGCCGCCTGTCCTACGCGGGCACGGTCGAAGTGCTGCAGCCCTAAGCCGCCGCAGGCGCATGGCCAACTCTCCTTCGTACGCCCAGCGCGGCGCGCCGGCCGCGGCCGTGCGCGTCGCCTATGGCGCCATGCCGGCAATGCCGGCGGCGCCCGCGGCGTTGGCCGGCGCCACCATGGGCACCACCTGGTCGGCGCGCATGGCGCTGCCGGCCGGACGCACGGAAGCCGCGGCGCGCCATGCCATCCAGGCGGCACTGGACGAAGTGGTCGCCCAGATGAGCACCTGGGAAGCGGATTCCGACATCACGCGCTACAACCAGGCCGCGGCCGGCTGGCAGGAATTGCCCGCGGAATTCTTCCATGTGCTGAGCCACGCGCTGGCGCTGGCCGGGGACTCCGGCGGCGCGTATGACCCCACGGTAGGACCGCTGGTGAACGCCTGGGGATTCGGACCGCACCAGCGCGCCTTCGAGCCGCCCGCGCCTGCCGCCATCGAGGCGGCGCGCGCGCGCTGCGGCTGGCGCCGCGTGCGGCTCGACACCGAACGCCACGCCGCGCTGCAGCCGGGCGGCGCCTATCTGGATCTTTCCTCCATCGCCAAGGGTTACGGCGTGGACCGCGCCGCGATGGCGCTCGATGCCCTGGGCATCACCCAATACCTGGTCGAAGTGGGCGGCGAATTGCGCGCGCGCGGCAAACGGCCCGACGGCCAGCCCTGGCGCGTCGCGATCGAAGTGCCGGACGCGAGCGACGACCATGCGCTGGCCCTGCCGCTATCCGACCGCAGCATCGCCACCTCGGGCGATTACCGCCGCCACGCGGGCAACGGCGACGAGCGCTACGCCCACACCATCGATCCGCGCACCGGACTGCCGGTGCGCAACAATCTGGCCTCGGTCACCGTGCTGCATTCCGGATGCATGCAGGCCGACGCGCTCGCCACCGCCCTGACCGTGCTGGGCGAAGACGAGGGCCTGGCCTATGCGCGCCGCCACGATCTGGCGGCCTTGTTCATCCTGCGCGAGCGCGACGCCTGGCGCGTCGTCGCCACGCCCGCATTCCAGGCGCTTGCCGCCATAGCCTGACGACATGCCAGCAACCCGGTTGATCGCGGCAGCATGCGTGGTGGGCGCCTGGCTGCTTCTGTGCGTCTGGGCCCGCCGCCGCGCCAAGCGCCATCAGGCGCAGCAGGAGCAGGCCTTGCAAGCCCTGCAGGCGCCCGTCCCTGAAGACACGTTGCTGGTCGCCTATGCCACGCAGACCGGCTATGCCGAATCGCTGGCGGCGCAGACCGCCGAATCCCTGCGCGCGGGCGGCCTCGCCGTGCGCGTGGCCTCGCTGGAACAGCTGGATGCCAAGCGTCTTGCGGCGTATCGCCGCATGCTGTTCGTGGTCAGCACCTATGGCGAAGGCGATCCGCCCGACGCCGCCGCGGCCTTCGCCGAACAGATGCAGCAGACGGTCCCGGCGCTGGCCGGCGCGCATTACGCGGTGCTGGCGCTGGGCGACAGCGAATACGCCCAGTTCTGCGGCTTCGGCCATCGCCTGGACGACTGGCTGCACGCGCAGGGCGCGACGCCGCTGTTCGACCTGGTGGAAGTCGACAACGGCGACCCCGCCGCCCTGCGCCATTGGCAACACCACCTGGGCCTGCTGGCCGGACGCAGCGACCTGCCCGACTGGCAGGCGCCGGTGTATGAATCCTGGCGCCTGGCTGCCCGCGAGCAGCTCAATCCACATAGCCAAGGCGGCCCCTGCTACCTGCTGACGCTGACGCCGCCAGCCGATGGCGTGCGCGGCTGGCAGGCCGGCGACATCGCCGAGATCGGCCCGCGGCGCGAAGCCGGCGGCCCCTTGCTCGCGCATCGCGAATACTCGATCGCATCGCTGCCGGAAGACGGTTCGATCCAGTTGCTGGTGCGCCAGATGCGCGGCGCCGATGGCGCGCTGGGCCTGGGCAGCGGCTGGCTCACCCACATCGCCCAGCCCGGCGACGCGATCGACCTGCGCGTGCGCGTCAACCGCAATTTCCACGCCCCTGCCGACGACCGTCCGCTGCTGCTGGTGGGCAACGGCACCGGCCTGGCCGGCCTGCGCGCGCTGATCAAGGCGCGCCGCGCCGCGGGCCGCCGTCGCAACTGGCTGGTGTTCGGCGAACGCAATGCGGCGCATGACTGGTTCTGCCGGGAAGAGATCGACGCGTGGCGCGCCGACGGCACGCTGGAACGCGTGGACGCGGTGTTCTCGCGCGATCAGGCCGACCGCCGCTACGTGCAGCACCATCTGCGCGATGAGGCCCAGGCCGTGCGCGCCTGGGCCGATGCCGGCGCCGCGATCTACGTCTGCGGCAGCCTGCAAGGCATGGCCGGCGGCGTGGACGCCGCCCTGCAGGACATACTGGGCGCCGCGCGCCTGCAGGCCATGCAGCGCGACGGCCGCTACCGCCGCGACGTGTACTGAGCTGCGTTTACTGCAGCTTGATATCGGCCTTCTCGATCACTGTCTTCCAGCGGTCGCGCTCGGCGCGGATCTGCTGGCCGAACTCGGCCGGAGTATTGCCCAGCGGGAACGCGCCCGTCTCTTCCATCTTGGCCGCGGTCGCCGGATCGCGCACGGCGCGGGCGAAGGCGTCGGCCAGCTTGTCGCGCACGTCGTCAGGCATGCCGGCAGGTCCCACCACGCCGTACCAGGCCGTCACGTCGTAATCCTTGTAGCCCTGCTCCGCGAACGTCGGCACGTCCGGCAGACGCGGGTTGCGCTGGGCGCCGGTGATGGCCAGGGCGCGCAGGTGATTGCTCTTCAGATAGGGCAGCGACGACGGGAAATTGTCGAAGATCACCGGCACCACGCCGCCCACCGTATCGGTCAGCGCGGGCGCCGAACCGCGATAGGAAATGCTGTTCATCTTGCCGCCGATGATCTGCAGGAACCAGATCATGCCCAGGTCGTTCACGCCGCCCGCGCCGGCATTGGCATAGCCGTCCTTGTTGGGATTGGCGCGCACGTGCTCGACGAACTCGGCCAGCGTCTTGGCTGGAAACTGCGGATTCACGCTGAGGATGTTGGGGCTGGTGACCAGGTTGCTGACGGGCGTGAAATCCTTGACCGGATCGTAAGCCAGCTTGGGGAACAGGTGCGGCGCGGTGCCGTGCGTGCTGACGGTGGCCAGGCCCACGGTGTAGCCGTCCGGCTTGGCCCGTGCGGTGGCGGTCATGCCTATGGTGCCGGACGCGCCCGTGCGGTTCTCCACGACGATCTGCTGGCCCAGGATCTCGCCCGCCTTGGCGGCCGCAAGCCGGCCCACGATATCGGTCGGGCCGCCCGCCGGGAACGGCACGATCAGCGTGATGGGATGGTCGGGAAAAGCCGCGTGGGCGGCGGGCAGCATGGCGGCCAGCGCCAGGGCTACGCAAGTCTTGCGCATCATGGGTATGTCTCCTGTACGGATGGTTGGAATTCTTATGTGGCCGCGCCGGCGGCGGCTTGCGCCATTGCTTCACGGCGCAGGATCTTGCCGGGGCGGGCCATCCCGGGGCGGGCCATGCCGGCTTCGGCCGGGAAGACCTGCTGGCCGTTGACCAGCACGTGCTCCACGCCCGCGGAAGCCAGCGTCGGCGCCTCCCAGGTGGCGCGGTCCTCGACCGTGTCGGCGTCGAACACAACGATGTCGGCCCAGGCGCCCTCGCTCAGCTGGCCGCGCCCGGCCAGGCCGAACACGCGGGCCGGCAGGGAAGTCATCTTGGCGACCGCGGTCTCCAGCGTCATCAGCTCGGCCTCGCGCACGTAGCGGCCCAGCACGCGCGTAAAGCTGCCCCACAGCCGGGGATGCGGATGCGCGTCGTTGGGCAGGCCGTCCGAGCCCACCATGCAGCATTCGTGCTGGAAGATGCGCTGGACCTCGGCCTCGTCCATGGCGAAGTAGATCGCGCCCGCGGGACACAGCCGCTGCGCCGCGGTGGTCTTGTCGCAGCCCCAGCGCGCCGCAATGTCGCTGAGAAACTGGCCGCCGCATTCGGGATGGGGCGTGGACCAGGTGATGCGTATGTCCTCGATGGTCTCGGCGCGCTCTGGAATCAGGATGGTGGAGCTGCCGGGGTACGGGTAGATGTCCAGCGCCACCTCGACGCCCTCGCCACGCGCGCGGTCGATGTTGGCCAGCGTGGCGCGGCTCTTGCCCCAGTTCTGCGGCATCATGCATTTGTGGTGCGACAGCACGGTGGCGCAACCCGTGTTACGACCAACCGAGAGCACCTCGTCGACGGCCGCCTCGACCTCGTCGCCTTCGTTGCGGATATGGCTGGTATGCATGGCGCCGCGCGCCGCCGCCACCCGCGCAAGCCCCTCCAGTTCAGCGGGACGCGCCGCGCCGCCAGGCTGGTAGGCCAGGCCCGTGCTGAAGCCCACCGCGCCCGCGGCCAGGGCTTCGTCCAGCATGCGCTGCATGCTGTCCTGTTCTTCGGCCGTAGGCTGGGCCGCCGGGTCGCGCATGGCGGCCAGTCGCAGGTTGGCGTGCCCCACCAGGGCCGCCACATTGATCATGGGTTGCTGCGCGCGCAACTCGCCGAAATAGGCCTGCATGTCGGCGAACAGCGGCGTCTCCCCCAGCAGGGCCAGCGCCGCGGCCGTATTGCCCGGCAAGGGCGCCGGGGCGCCGCTCACGCCGCAATTGCCCACCACCACCGAGGTGATGCCCTGGGTGGTCTTCCATTCCAGGCCGGGCCGCTCCACGAACATCAGGTCGTCGTGGCCATGCACATCGATGAAGCCGGGGGCCACGATCTTGCCGCGCGCGTCCACCCGGCGCGTGGCAGCCCTGCCCGACAGGTCGCCGATGGCGGCGATGCGCTCGCCCGCCACGCCCACGTCGGCGCGCCGACGTGGGCCGCCCAGGCCGTCGATGACCCAGCCGCCTTCAATGATCAGATCCAGAGGTTCCTGCCGCATGGTGCTCCCGCCTTGAGGGTGTCGCCGGCGGATACGCCAGGCCAGCGGACGCCGAAAGGGTCTAGTATCGTCGGCCCGATCAATCTGGGAAAATTGTTTTTATTGATCCATCTATCGCTATTTGAAATGAATCGTCTGCCCAAGCACGTCACCCTGAAGCACCTGACCGCCTTCGTCGCGGTGGCCCAGGAATCCAGCTTCACGCACGCGGCCAAGCGCCTCTTCCAGACGCAGTCGTCGGTGACCAGCCTGGTGCGGCAGCTGGAAGACGCGCTCGCCACGCAACTGTTCGCGCGCACCAGCCGGCGCGTGCTGCTGACGGCGGCCGGCGAGGAATTCCTGCCGCGCGTCATGCGGCTGCTGGCGGATTTCGATGGGGTGATAGACGACGTGCAGCGCTATGGCGCGCTGGAGCGCGGTCGGGTCGGGGTGGCGGCAGCGCCGTCTGCCATCACGCAGATCATCGCGCCCGCCGCCGCGGCGTTTTCCGCCCGCTACCCGGCGGTGCGCCTGTATCTCAGCGACGACAACTCCGGCCGCATCCAGCGCAAGGTCGCCGCGCGCGAGGTCGACTTCGGCCTGACCAGCCGCTGGGCCGACGCGCCCGGCCTGCAGTTCGACGCCCTGCTGGAAGATCGTTTCGGCGTGTTGTACCGGGAAGACGACGCCAGCCTGCGCCCCGCGCGCGACGGCACGATGCGCTGGTCGGACCTGGCCGGCCGCAAACTGGTGGGGGTGGTGGACGAGACCGGCATCATGGCGCTGTTGCGCGCCCGCGCCGACCTGCCGATAGAAGCCGGCGCGCCATTCTACGAAGCGTCCAGCACCACCTCGCAGGCGGCGCTGGTCCAGGCCGGCCTGGGCGTGGCGCTACTGCCTGCGCTGGCCGCGCAGCGGGTAATGGAGCCGGGACTGGCCTACGCATTGCTGGCGCGGCCCACTGTCGTGCGCACGGTCTGCATCATCCGGCACAAGGAATACCCCTTGAGCCCCGCCGCGCAGGCGCTGATTCGCGCCATCCACGACTACCTGCGCAGCGCGCCGCTGCCGGCCGGCTGCAAGCGCATGCCGGCCAAGGGTTTGAAAGCCTGAAAGACAGGCTCGGCGCGATCAGGCTCCGCGCAGCTTCTCATCCAGCGCCGCCAGCCCCGCCGCGAACACGTTGCGGCCCACGGCGTTGGCCACGTCGCTCAGCTCCGCGCCCTCGACGCGGAAATCCGCCCACCACTCCACCAGCGTGTGGCCGCCCTCGGTGACGGCATGCAGGGACACGCCGGCGATGTAGTCGCGCATGGGCAGGTCGGTCTCGATGATGGAGTAGCGCAGCGCCGTGCCCGGATCGTCCAGCATCAGCAACTGCTCGCGGACGAAACCGGAAGGCTTGAGCGACAGGTGCCGCACGCTGCCTACGGCGTCATGGCGGCCGCCTTCTTCCAGGCGGCTTTCGGCGATGCCGGGATGCCAGGCGGCCAGGCCGTTGAAGTCGCGGAAACTCGCCCAGACTTTCTGAAGCGGCGCGTGGATGATGGCGCTGACGTGTACGGTATGCGGCATGCGGACTCCTGCGGGCGCGCGGCCCAGGGATGGAGAAAACGTCGGAAGCGACGGAATCAGAACGTCAGGCTCTTGAATTCGCGCGTTGCCGCGGTCAGTGCCTGTTCAGTGGGCAGCCGCTCCATCGAGCTGGCGCCATAGAAGCCATGGCAATGCTTGCACGCGCGCAGCACGTAGGCCGCGTCTTCGGGCGTGGCGATGGGACCGCCGTGGCACAGCACGATGATATCCGGGCGCACCGCCAGCGCGGCAGCGGCGATGCGGTCGATGGCCGCCACGCAACCGTCCAGCGTCTGCGCGGTCTCGGCGCCAATCGAGCCGCCGGTCGTCAGGCCCATATGGGCCACGATGATGTCGGCGCCGGCCTTCGTCATGGCGGCGGCGTCGTCCTCATTGAACACGTAGGGCGTGGTCAGCATGCCCTTCTTGTGGGCCAGTCGGATCATGTCCACTTCCAGCGCGTAGCCCATGCCGGTCTCTTCCAGGTTGGCGCGGAAGGTGCCGTCGATGAGGCCCACGGTGGGAAAGTTCTGCACGCCGGCAAAGCCCTGGCGCTTGAGGTCGTCCAGGAACACGTCGAAATCGCAGAACGGATCGGTACCATTGACGCCGGCCAGCACCGGCGTCTTCTTCACCACCGGCAGGACTTCGCGCCCCATGTCCACCACGATCTCGTTGGCGTTGCCATAAGCCAGAAGCCCCGCCAGCGACCCGCGCCCCGCCATGCGGTAGCGGCCCGAGTTATAGATCACGATCAGGTCGATGCCGCCCGCTTCCTCGCACTTGGCCGACAAGCCGGTGCCCGCGCCGCCGCCGACGATGGGCGTGCGCGAGCGCACCATGGCGCGATACTTGTCCAGGAGTTCGTTGCGGTCAAAGCGCGGCATGGCGGCGGTCCTCAGTGTGTAGCGATTTCAAGAAATTGGTCGACCGCGGTCTGGGCGAAGAGCGGGTCGTTGATATGGCACGGCACGCGCACCAGACGGCGGTCGGCGGTCTGCACCAGATTCGCCTCCAGCGCCGCGTACAGCGCGGCGTCGGCTTCCGGATCCCAGAACGCCTGTCCCGGCGCGTCCAGCGCAGAGACGCCGCCCTCCGGGATCAGGAAGCGCACCGGGCCCTGGCATTGATTCAGCCTGGCGGCGATCCATTCGCCCTGGCGGGTGTTTTCTTCCACGGTGGTGCGCATCAGCGTCACCTGCGGATTGTGCGGATAGAACTTGCGGCCGCGGTAGCGTTCCGGAACGGTGTCCATGGCGCCGAAATTCACCATGTCCAGCGCGCCGCAGGAGCCCACGTAAGGCAGCCCGGTGCGGGCCACTGCGCCGAAGCGGTCCTCGGTGCAGGCCAGCACGCCGCCAAACAGGAAGTCGCAGACTTCGGTGGTGGTCAGGTCCAGCACGCCGCCCAGCAGATGGCTGTCCAGCAGCTTTTCCATCGACTGCCCGCCCGTGCCGGTGGCATGGAACACCAGGCAGTCGTAGCGGGACTCCAGCAGCGGCGTCACCTGCTGCACGCAGGCGGTGGTGACGCCGAACATGGTGATGCCCACGGCGGGCCGGCCGTCATCGGCCGTGGCGCTCGCCGCCTGTTTGAAGGCGCCGCCGATCGCGCCGGCGGCATTGGCCAGCACCCGGCGGGAAATGCGGTTCAGGCCCGCGACGTCGGTCACGGAATACATCATGGCGATGTCCGAGGGCCCGACATAGGGCGCGACATTGCCCGAGGCCATCGTCGACACCATCAGCTTGGGCGTGCCGATCGGCAGCGCGCGCATGGCGGGCGTGATCAGCGCGGTGCCGCCCGAGCCGCCCAGGCCCAGCAGCGCGCCTATCCCGGCGTTGCCGGCCGCGTAGCGTTCGAACGCCAGCGCCATGGCCGCGATGGCCGTGCCACGGTCGCCGGTGAAGACTGCGCCGGCGCCGCCCGGATGGCTGGCGGCCACCTCGCTGGCCTGCACCTGTGCCGCGCTGGCGGCGCCGGAAGTGGACACGTCCACCGACACCGGATCCAGTCCGTCCCGGCGCAGCAGGTCCATCACGTACTCAGCCTCTTGGCCCTTGGTGTCATAGGTGGCGGCCACGTAGATCCGCCGATTCGAATGCGTCATGACTCCTCCGCGGGCGGCTACACTCGGTGCGCGCCTCGATATGTGAGGCCGCGAGGCCTGTAGAATCTAGAAATGAGACGAAAGAATCATACTGAGACACCTGTCTCACGTCAAACTCCCGCCCCCTCCGCGGCCGGCACGGCGCGCCTGATCGCGCCGGCCAGTCCGCAAGCCGCCGCCAGCGGCGAACCGCCGCACGGGCCGCGCGCGCGCATGCGCAAGATCCTGCTGGATGCGGCGCAGCGGCTGATGGCCCAGGGCATCACGCCGTCGGTGGCCGAACTGGCCGAACACGCGCAGGTATCGCGCGCCACCGCCTATCGCTACTTTCCCAGCCAGAGCGCGCTGATCGCAGCCGTGGTGGACGAGAGCCTCGGGCCCATCCTGGCCTGGGACTCTGCCGCGCCCGACGCCGCCGACCGCATCGACGAACTGCTGCGCTTCGCCTACCCCCGGCTGGCAGCGCACGAAGCGCCGCTGCGCGCCGCCATCATGGTGTCGCTGCAGCAGCACGCCGAAGCCAGCGCCGGACGCGCCGCAACCGAACCCCGGCTGGTGCGCGGCCATCGCGTCGACATCCTCAGGCGCGCCATCGCGCCGCTGGCGCCCGAGCTGACCCCGGCCCAGCTGGACCGCGTGGCCCAGGCCTTGTCGCTGGTCTATGGGACGGAGGTGTTCCTGGTGTTGAAGGACATCTGGAAACTGGAGCTGGCCGAACTCACGGACGTAGCGCGCTGGACCGCCCGCGCCATCATCGCGCAGGCGCGCGCAGAGGCGAAGGCCGCCAAGGCCTGAACGGCTTCAATCGCGCCGGTTCATCCCGGCGGAGATGGCCCGCGCCGTGCGGCACAGCGGCTCCAGGCACTGCTCCACCATCTGCTCGGCCGTGCGCACGCCCTGGATCCACACGATGTTGACGCAGCCGTAGAGCCGCCCCGGCGCGGCCAGGATAGGCAGGGCGATGGCCTCCAGCCTATCGTTCTGGTCCTTGCGGGTCTTGTCGTAGTCGCCGCCAAAGCGCTGCTCGCGCAGGCCGTAGCCTTGGCGGCGTGTCTGCTCCAGCATTTTCTCCACGGCGGCGCAATCGTGGGCCAGCGCGTCGCCCTCGCGGCGGCTGCGGCGCAGCGCGGCCAGGATCGAATCGCGCTCTTTGTCGGCGCAGAACGCCAGATACGCGCGCCCCACCGCGGAGCGCAGCATGTTGATCTGGAAGCCGATGTTGTCGCGGCGGATGGTGAAGTACGACTGGCTGCGGTTGGTTTCGCGCACGATCATGGCGGTGCCGCGGCGCACCGTCAGGTCCGACGGCCACAGCACCTGCGCCTGCAGCCGGTCCAGCTCCGGCGCCGCGCACTGGCCCAGCAGATCCAGCACGCGCGCGCGCCGGCTGGGCTCGTTGAGCGAGCTGGCGGGGCAAAAATAGTCGTCCGCGATCCGCCGCCAGATCAGTCCGCGCAGTTGCAGCGTCGCCAGGATGCGCAGCAGCGTGGCCTTGGCGTAGCCGGTGCGCACATGCAGCTCCTGCAAGCTTGCGCCCTGCGTGGCGCGCACCTCGTCCAGCACGATCAGGCCGCGCTCCAGCGCGTCTATGGTCTTTACCTTCGGCGTCCAACGGCTCATTGCGCCCCCTCTTTCAGCACAACTGGAAATTTCACTCAGTGAAACTCTAGCAAAACCTGCTTGAGCCGCCCAGCCCCCGCGAAATATCGTGGCGTCTAACGCAAGCCGCGGTGGCTGGCGGAACGGGAAGAGAGGCGGGAATGAGCGGACAGGCTGTACGCAATGTGCTCTGGATCATGTGCGACCAACTGCGCTGGGACTACCTGTCCTGCTATGGGCACCCGCGCCTGCGCACCCCCAATATCGATCGTCTGGCCGCCGAAGGCATGCGTTTCGACAATGCCTTCGTGCAGGGCCCGGTCTGCGGGCCGTCGCGCATGTCCTATTACACCGGCCGCTATGTCACCAGCCACGGTGCGGTGTGGAACTTCGTCCCCATGCCTGTCAGCGAAATGACGCTGGGCGACTACCTGCGCCCCCTGGGCGTGCGCGTGGCGGTGGCGGGCAAGACCCACGTGGAGGCCGACAGGTCCGGCATGCGGCGCCTGGGCATAGATCCGGCAAGCGCCAGCGGCCTGCTGGCCGCGCAAGGCGGCTTCGAGCCCTACGACCGCGACGACGGCATCTGGCCGCCGGGCTTCAGCGACGAATCGCACCACTACACGCAATACCTGCGCAAGCAAGGCTACGACGGCGCCAATCCCTGGCACGACCACGCCAACTCGGCGCTGGGCGCCAACGGCGAGATCCTGTCCGGCTGGAACATGCGCTATGCCGGCCTGCCGGCGCGCGTCGCGCAAGCCGACTCCGAAACGCCCTACATGACGCGGCGCGCGATCGAATTCATGGAGCAAAGCGGCGAGCAGCCCTGGGTGCTGCATCTGTCCTACATCAAGCCGCACTGGCCCTATGTCGCACCCGCGCCGTACCACGCCATGTATTCGGCCGACGACATGCAACCCGCCAAACGCGCGGCGCGCGAACTCGAAAACGCGCATCCCGTGCTGCAGGGCTTTCGCCAGGCCGAGGTCAGCAGGAACTTTTCCTGCGACCAGGTGCGCGAGACCGTGATACCTACCTACATGGGCCTCATCAAGCAGGTCGACGACCAATTGGGCGTGCTATTTGACTACCTGCGGCGCAGCGGCCGCGACCAGGACACCATGGTCATCTTCTGCAGCGACCATGGCGACTACCTGGGCGACCACTACCTGGGCGAGAAGGAATTGTTTCACGATTGCGTGGCCAAGGTGCCGCTGATCGTGCGTCTGCCCGGCGACGGCGCGCGCCGCGGCGTGGTGGAATCGCGGCTGGTGGAAGCGATCGACCTGGTGCCCACCATCCTGGACGCGCTGGGCGCCGAGATCCCCGACCACATCCTCGAAGGCCGTTCCCTGCTGCCGCTGCTGCGCGGCGAGGAACCCTCCGACTGGCGCCGCGCCGTGTTCTCGGAAAACAACTACGCGTTCCGCGACTTCGTACGCGAACCGCTGGGCCGTCCCGCCGACGGCTGCCACACCATCATGGTGCGCGACCACGATTGGAAGTACGTCCATTTCGAAGGCCTGCGTCCGCAGCTGTTCGATTTGCGCGCCGACCCGGACGAGTACGACGACCTGGGCGCGGATCCCGCGCACGCGTCCGTGCGGGAACGCTACCAGGCCATGCTGTTCGACTGGCTGCGCAACCGCAGGATCCACCCCACCGTCAGCCACGCCGCCATGACGGGATGGACACGCAAGGAGGACTCGGTCGGCATCCATATCGGCAGGTGGTAGCGCAGCGCGCCCAAACCCGCGCGCCTGAAAAATAAACGTCAGGAGACAGCATGAAACCGCAAGTACTTGCGCTGGCAGCCTGTATGGCCGCCAGCACGGCGTCGCACGTCCAGGCGCAGGAGGAGTGGCCCACGCGCGCCATCCGCATCGTCGTCGCCTTCCCCGCGGGATCGCCGGGCGACACCGCCGCGCGCATCGTGGCCGACGCCGTGGGGCAGTCGCTCAAGCAGCCGGTCATCGTCGAGAACCGCCCCGGCGCGGGCGGCAACATCGGCGCCGAAGCGGTGGTCCGTGCGCCCGCCGACGGCTACACCTTCCTCGAAGCGCCCGACACCGTCGTCACCATCAACCCCGCCATCTACCGCAAGCTGAATTTCAAGGCCGACGACCTGACGCCGGTGGTCGCGCTGGCGAACTTCAACCAGATGCTGGTGTGCTCGGCCGCCTCGGGCCTGCGCACGCTGGCGCAGCTGGACGCGCAAGCCAAGAAGACGCCCGGCGCCCTCAGCTATGCCTCCGGCGGCCAGGGCGTGCCTGGCCATCTGGCGATGGAGCTCTATCTGTCGGGCGCCGGCCTGGACATCCTGCATGTCCCCTACAAGGGGCCGTCGCCCGCCACGCAGGACGTGCTGGCCGGCCAGGTGCCCTGCGGTTATCTGGCCTCGCCGGTGGTCGCGCCCTACGTTGCGGCCGGCAAGCTCTACGGGCTGGCGGTGTCGGGCAGCGCGCGCTCGGTCCAGGCGCCGGACGTGCCGACCATGCAGCAGGCCGGCGTGGCCGGCTACGACGCCACCTTCCGCGAAATGCTGTTCGCGCCCAAAGGCACGCCGGCCGCCATCGTGCAACGCATGAATGCGGAGGTGGCGCGCGCCCTGGCGCTTCCGGAGGTGAAGCAGAAGCTGCAAGGCAACGACCTCGATCCGCAGCCCGAATCGCCCGACGCCACTGCGCTGCGCTTGCGCGAGGACGCCGCCAAATGGACCGGCGTCATCCGCAAGATCAATCTCAAGGTGGACTGAGACGCCCGCCCCTTTCCCCCGTCCGCGCCCTTTCCGCCGCGCGGGCAGCAGTACCCGACACAGGAGGCACCATGAACACCGCAACACCGACCACCGTCTTCGGCTCGCTCAAGGATTACCGCAAGGGCTCGATCGAGATCACACAAGGCTCGCCGCGCCATTACGTCTTTTCCAACATTTTCGAGGTGGCCGCGAACTCGGCGCCCTACGAAAAGGTCGTCGTCGGCAAGAACCTGGAATACGTCATCGAAACGCTGCGCGCCGAAGGCGTATCGCCTTGGTACGCCTGCAGCCACGACGAGTTCGCGATCCTGATGGACGGCCAGGCCCAGGTCGAATTCCTGGCGCTGGACCAGCCGCCCCCCGCCGCTGACGGCACGGTGCTGGCGGGGACGGCCCCCGCCGGCAAGCCCATGGGCCGCGTGCTGCTGGGCCGCGGACACCAATGCCTATTGCCCGCCGGCTGCGCCTACCGCTTCACCGCACCGTATCCGGGCGTGCTGCTGATCCAGACCCGCGCCGGCGAATTGTCCGTCGAAAAGTGGGCGGACATCTGCCTGCAGTAAGCCGCCCCCCTTTTTCCTTTTCTGGAGTACCGATATGGCCATGCTGGACACCCCCGCTCCCGCCTCTTCCTTCGCCGCCGGCAAAGTCGCGGCTGGGCCCGCCGACGCCGTCACCGGCTACAAGCGCTTCGATCTCGGCGCGTTCACCTTCACCCGTGACGAATACTTCGTCAAGGTGCACTGGCCTTCCAAGGGCCAGACGCGCACCCACGCCATCGCGGCCGACGCTTTCCTGCGCGCGCTGATGCGCGACGTGGCCTGGGGCTTCTTCTACGGCTGGGTCAACTTCGACCACGTGTTCGGCACGCGCAACCACTACGGCAAGGTGGACGTCTACGCCGGCTCGTTCAACGGCGTCATGAAGGCCGCGGGCGTGGACTACACGGAAACCTTCGACACGCCGCTCATCATGGCCACCTTCAAGGCCATGCTGCACGACTGGACCAACGAAGGCTTCGATCCGTTCGCCGCGCCCGAGGAAACCGGCTCCGCCTTCGGCCGCAAGCACGGCGACAACATCGCCGCCATCGAGCGTTCGCGCATCGCCACGCGCCGCATGCCCGGCCTGCCGGAAGACTCGCCGCTGCGCGACGACCTGCCGGTCAACCGCGCCTTCGCCGACGTGACCCAGGATGAGCCGCAGATCCAGGCCGAACCGGGCTACGAAGGCGCGCTGCACGCGTTCAGCCTGTTCAAGTACCTGTCGCGCTCGGACGTGACCTGGAACCCCTCTGTCACCTCCGTCTGCGGCGCCAGCCTGTTCTGCCCCACCACCGAGGAGTTCATCCTGCCGGTGTTCCATGGCAATGACCGCGTCGAATGGTTCCTGCAACTGTCCGACGAAATCGTCTGGGACATCGGCGACAAGGACACCGGCGCGCCGCGCGCCCGCGTCACCATGCGCGCAGGAGACATCTGCGCCATGCCCGCCGACATCCGCCATCAGGGTTATTCGACCAAGCGCTCGATGCTGCTGGTCTGGGAGAACGCCACCCCCGATCTGCCCCAGCGCTACGAAAGCGGCGAACTCGCGCCCTACCCCGTCGAGTTCTGAATCCGCCTCCTTCCACCCATCACGTATCCAGAGCCATGCAGAACAAACTCTTTATCGACGGCCGTTTCGTGGACGCAGCCGCCGGCGGCACGATAGACGTGCTCAACCCGCACGACGGAACCCTCATCACTGCCATCGCCGCGGCCGAAGCCGAAGACGTGGACCGCGCGGTCGCGGCCGCGCAACGTGCCTTTCCCGCCTGGTCGCGCATGGCGGCGGCCGAACGCGGGCGCCTGCTGCTCAAGCTGGCCGACCTGATCGAAGCCAACGCGGAAGAACTGGCGCAGCTGGAAACGCTGGACACCGGCCATCCGATACGCGACACGCGCGGCCTGGACGTGCCGCGCACCGCCGGCTGCTTCCGTTACTTCGGCGGCATGGCCGACAAACTGCAAGGCAGCGTCATTCCGGTGGAAGCGGGCTTCCTCAACTACGTGCAGCGCGCGCCCATCGGCGTGGTCGGCCAGATCGTGCCGTGGAACTTCCCGCTGATGTTCACCAGCTGGAAGCTGGGGCCGGCGCTGGCGGCCGGCAACACGGTGGTGCTAAAGCCTTCCGAACTCACCCCCCTGTCGACCCTGCGTATCGCCGAACTGATGGCCCAGGCGGGCTTTCCCGAAGGCGTGGTCAACATGGTCCCCGGCTACGGCCACACCGCAGGCCAACGCCTGGCCGAGCATCCCGGCGTGGGCAAGATCGCCTTCACGGGGTCGACTGCCACCGGCCGCCGCATCGTGCAGGCGTCCCAGGGCAACCTCAAGCGGGTACAGCTGGAACTCGGCGGCAAGGGCGCCAATATCGTGTTCGACGACGCCAACCTCGACGCCGCCATCAACGGCGCGGCCTGGGCCATCTTCCACAACCAGGGCCAGGCCTGCATCGCAGGTTCGCGCCTGATGCTGCACGACAAGATCGCCGATGCCTTTCTGGAGCGCTTCACGGCGCTGGCGAATTCCATCCGCCTGGGCGACCCGCGTTCGCCCGATACCGAAATGGGTCCGCTGACCTCGGCGCAGCATCGCGACAAAGTCCTGTCCTACGTGGGCATTGCCGCCGAACAGGGCGCGCGCCTGCTGGCCGGCGGCCAGGCGCCCGGCGGCGAACTGGCCCGCGGCTACTACGTCGCGCCCACCATCGTCGAAGCCCGGCCCCAGGACCGCGTCGCGCAGGAAGAAGTCTTCGGCCCTTTCGTCACCGTGCTGCGCTTTGGCAGCGACGAGGAAGCGCTGGCCATCGCCAACGCCACCGATTACGGCCTGGGCAGCGGCCTGTGGACGCGCGACCTGGCCCGCGCCCACAAAATGGCAGGCGCCATCCACGCCGGCATGTGCTGGATCAACTGCTACAAGCGGGTCAATCCCGGCAGTCCGTTCGGCGGCGTGGG
This sequence comes from Achromobacter aegrifaciens, assembly GCF_902859735.1. Classification (GTDB taxonomy): domain Bacteria; phylum Pseudomonadota; class Gammaproteobacteria; order Burkholderiales; family Burkholderiaceae_B; genus Achromobacter; species Achromobacter aegrifaciens. Next base: position 558,490 of record NZ_CADIJY010000004.1, read on the forward strand.
CCAGTCCGGCTACGGACGCGAAATGGGCTTCGAGGCCATGCATGACTACACTGAGGCAAGGTCCGTGTGGGTCAATGTGGACGCCGCCGTGCCGCCGCATTTCAAGCGCTGAGGAGCCGCCATGAACCCTGCCATGCCGAACGCCGAAACCGCCCTGACCGACACGGTCGCCGCCGCCTTTGCCCAGACGCCGGATCCCAGGCTGCGTCAGCTGATGCAGTCCCTGGTGCGGCATCTGCACGCCTTCGTTGCCGACGTCGAGCCCACCGAGGCCGAATGGATGGCCGCGATCCGGTTCCTGACCGAGACCGGCCAGATCTGTGACGGCGCGGTGCGGCAGGAATTCATCCTGCTGTCCGACACGCTGGGCGTATCGATGCTGGTGGACGCCATCAACCACCGCAAGCCGGGCCAGGCCACCGAGAGCACGGTGTTCGGCCCCTTCTACATGGCCGGCATGCCCGAGCGCGCGGCGGGCGAGGACATGGCGCAGACGCCAGGCGAGCCCGCGCTGGTGCATGGTCATGTGCGCGACACCGAAGGCCGGCCGCTGGCCGGCGCCGTGCTCGACGTGTGGCAGACGGCCGCCAACGGCATGTATTCGGGCCAGGACCTGGACCAGCCGCAGGGCAATCTGCGCGGCCGCTACCGCAGCGGCGAAGACGGCAGTTTCGCGATCCGCACCATCCTGCCGGTGTCCTATCCGATCCCGGGCGACGGTCCCGTCGGCCGCATGATGGCGGCGACCGGCCGGCACATCTTCCGGCCGGCGCATCTGCACTTCATGATCGATGCGCCTGGGCACCAGCGGCTGGTAACCCATCTGTTCAACGCCGGCGATCCGTATCTCGCGTCGGACGCGGTGTTCGGCGTGAAGCCCTCGCTGGTGCTGCAATACCGCCCGCAAGCTGCGGATTCCGCGCTGGGCAAGCGCTACGGCTTCGGGTCGGACTTCCACGAGGGACGTTATGACTTCGTGCTGCCCCGCGCTTGAGCACGCCGCCGGGGCGGCGCTGTGCCGGGTCGAAGACATTCCGGATGGCGGCTCGCTGACGGCGGAGATGGGCGCGCAGCCGGTGGTCTTGCTGCGGCGGGGCCAGACGGTCTGGGGCTACGTCAACCGCTGCCCCCACTTCTCGGTGACGCTCAACGCGGCCGACGGCGCGGTCCTGACCTACGAAGCCCAGGTATTGATGTGCGCGCATCATTCGGCCCTGTTCCGCTTCGAGGACGGGCTGTGCATCGAAGGCCCCTGCCAGGGCGCGGCGCTCGACCCGCAACCGCTGCGCGTGGACGCGGGACGCGTCTACGCGGCCGATTCGAATCTGAAAATCGATTGAAAGGTTGACGCCGCCGACAACAGTTGTTACACACACAGACGCATTGCACTTGCCCTCAGAATCTCTCCATAAGAGGTGGTTTATGAACAAGCGTATTGTTGTCGTAGGCGGCGGCGTAGGCGGCACCATGCTCGCCAATCAGCTCGCCGGAAAGCTGTACCCCGAAATCAGCCGCGGTGAAGTCTCCATCACGCTGCTGTCGGACACGCCAGATCACTACTACAAACCGGCGTTCATGTACGTGGCCTTCAACCTCTTCTTCCAAGAGGAACTGAAACGGCCGGAACGTTCCCTGCTGCGCCCCGAGATCGAATTCCGCGTCGACAAGGTCACGCGGTTCCACTTCGACCGCCAAGAGGTCGCCACGCAGAGCGGCAAGCGCTACGGCTATGACTATCTGGTCATCGCCACCGGCTGCGTACCCTCGCCCGAACGCATCGAAGGCCTGAAGGAGGCCGGAGACCACTTCTACCAATACGCGCCCGCCAGGCAGTTGGCGGACCGCCTGTCGCGCATCGAGCGCGGGCGGGTATTCATCAGCGTCACCTTCCCCAAGACGCCCAACGTCCCGCACCAGTGCGGCATCGCGCCGATCGAAACCACGCTGATGCTGGACGACTACCTGCGGCGGCGCGGCGTGCGCGACAAGGTGGAGATCATCTACACCTACCCCACCACCTCGCAGCTGCTTCGCAATTGCCTGTTCCTGCAGCGGCCAACCTGCGAAGTGCTACCCGCCATCTTCGAGCAGAAGGGCATACAGTTTCAACGCGGCTTCACCTTGTCGCGGGTCGATCCCGACCGGCGCATCGCCTACTCGGAGGAAGGCGGCGAACAGCCCTTCGACATCCTCATGGCCACGCCGCCGATACGCGCGGTGGATGTCGTGCTGGAGTCCGGCGTGTCGCAAGCCGAAAACAACGAAGGCTGGCTGCCGACCGACCATGAGACGCTGCAGGTCTACGGGCTGCAGAATGTCTACGTCATCGGCGACACCGTCGACCTGCCGGTCAGCAAGGCGGGCGGCTCCTGCCATAACCAGGCGCCGGTCATCGCCAACAACATCGCCGGCGAGATCCGGCTGGGCCAACCGTGCAGCGCCTATGACGGCCGGGTGCAGGCGGTGGCCCAGATGGGGCTGAACGCCGGCATGCCGCTCTGGTACGACTACACCCATGACGTGCTGCCCACGCCGCCCACCAAACTCGGCGGCCTGCTGCGCCACGGGTTCAACCGCGGCCTGTACTGGGCCGTCGCAAGGGGAATGCTATGAACGCGCCGCACGAAGCAAGCGCCACGCAGGCCGCCGACGCGGCCGCTCCGTTCCTGGGCGGCGGGCCGGGCGCACGCGCGCTGGCCGACAGGCTGGGCCTGCTGGCCGAAGCGGGACGGCTGGACAACATCGCCGACCTGCTGTCGCTGGCGTCCGATCTGGTGGATCTGCTGGATCAGTCCATGGTGGAAAAGCTGGCGCTGCTGTCGGAACAGGCCAGCAGCGCCGCCTGGACCGCCGCCAATACGCTGCGCGATGCCCACACTCGCACATTGCAGGAAGCGCGCCCTCCGAGCCTGACCGGCCTCATCGGCCTGATGCGCGATGAGGACACCCGCCGCGGCATGGCCGTGGTGCTGCGGGCGCTGCAGACGCTGGGCAGGCAGATGGCGGCGCAACGCAAGGACTACGCCGACGCAAGCTGAAGACGCATGTAAAAAACCCCCGGAAACTGGACGTCAGTCCAGCTTCCGGGGGTTGTTTTCATGCGCGGCCGGGATCTCGCCGCGCCGGACCCGTTTACTGCAAGGTCCGCGTAAAGACGAACTGCCCGTCCTGCCAGTCCACCGGCACCACGTCGCGCGGGCCGAAGCGGCCTTCCAGGATCAGGCGCGCCACCGGGTTTTCGATCTGCTGCTGGATCGCGCGCTTCAAGGGGCGCGCGCCGAACACCGGATCGAAGCCGGAGCGGGCCAGTTCCGCCAACGCGGGTTCGCTCACTTCGAGGCGCATCTCCTGCTTTTCCAGGCGCTCGCCCAGGCGGCGCAGCTGGATGCGGGCGATCGACTCGATGTGCTGCGCTTCCAGGCCATGGAACACGACCACTTCGTCGATACGGTTCAGGAATTCGGGGCGCAGGGTCTGCTTGAGCTCGTCCCACACCACTTCCTTGACCACTTCGTAAGGCTTGCCGGCCAGGCTCTGGATATGGTGCGAACCCAGGTTGGACGTCATCACGATCACCGTGTTGCGGAAGTCCACCGTGCGGCCCTGGCCGTCGGTCAGGCGGCCGTCGTCCAGCACCTGCAGCAACACGTTGAAGACGTCCGGATGGGCCTTTTCGACTTCATCCAGCAGCACCACGCTGTACGGCTTGCGGCGCACGGCTTCGGTCAGGTAGCCGCCTTCTTCGTAGCCCACGTATCCCGGCGGCGCGCCGATCAGGCGGGCCACCGAGTGCTTCTCCATGAATTCGCTCATGTCGATGCGGATCATGTGCTCTTCGGAATCGAACAGGAACTCGGCCAGCGCACGCGTCAGCTCGGTCTTGCCCACGCCCGTGGGGCCCAGGAACAGGAAGGAGCCGTAGGGGCGCGACGGGTCCGCCAGGCCGGCGCGCGAACGCCGGATGGCGTCGGACACCAGGCGTACGGCCTCGTCCTGGCCCACCACGCGCTTATGCAGGTATTCCTCCATGTGCAGCAGCTTCTCGCGTTCGCCCTGCATCATCTTGGACACCGGAATGCCGGTGGCGCGCGACACGACCTCGGCGATTTCCTCGGCGCCGACACGGGTGCGCAACAGGCGCGGACGCCCTTCGCCGCCCTCGGCTTCCTCGGCCGCTTCCGCGGCGCCCACTTCGGCCGCCTTCAGGCGCGCTTCCAGGTCCGGCAGCTTGCCGTACTGCAGCTCGGCCAGCTTGTCGAACTGGCCCTTGCGCTGCAGTTCCGCCATTTCGGCGCGCACGCTGTCGATTTCTTCCTTGATGGCCTGCGTGCCCTGCACCGCCGCTTTCTCGGCCTTCCAGATTTCCTCGAAGTCGTTGTACTCGCGTTGCAGCTTTTCGAGTTCGTCCTCGATCACGCCCAGGCGGCGCTTGGAAGCGTCGTCGGATTCCTTCTTGACGGCTTCGCGCTCGATCTTGAGCTGGATGATGCGGCGGTCCAGCTTGTCCATCACTTCCGGCTTGGAATCGATTTCCATGCGGATGCGCGCGCCGGCCTCGTCGATCAGGTCGATGGCCTTGTCAGGCAGGAAGCGGTCGGTGATGTAGCGGTGCGAGAGCTCGGCCGCGGCCACGATGGCCGGGTCGGTGATCTCGACGCCGTGGTGGATTTCATAGCGCTCCTGCAGACCGCGCAGGATGGCGATGGTGGATTCCACGTCGGGCTCGTCGACCAGCACCTTCTGGAAGCGACGCTCCAGCGCCGCGTCCTTCTCGATGTACTTGCGGTATTCGTCCAGCGTGGTCGCGCCGATGCAGTGCAGCTCGCCGCGCGCCAGCGCGGGCTTGAGCATGTTGCCGGCGTCCATCGCGCCTTCGGCCTTGCCCGCGCCCACCATGGTGTGGAGTTCGTCGATGAAGACGATGTTGCTGCCGTCGTCCAGCGACAGCTCTTTCAGCACGGCCTTCAGGCGTTCTTCGAATTCGCCGCGGAACTTCGCGCCGGCCAGCAGCGCGGCCAGATCCAGCGACAGCACACGCTTGCCGCGCAGCGTTTCGGGAACTTCGTCATTGACGATGCGCTGCGCCAGGCCTTCGACGATGGCGGTCTTGCCCACGCCGGGTTCGCCGATCAGCACGGGGTTGTTCTTGGTGCGGCGCTGCAGGATCTGGATGGTGCGGCGGATTTCGTCGTCGCGGCCGATCACCGGGTCGAGCTTGCCTTGGCGGGCGCGCTCGGTCAGGTCCATGGTGTACTTGGACAGGGCTTCGCGGTTGGATTCGCCTTCCGCGCCGGAGACGTTCTCGCCGCCGCGCACGGCGTCGATCGCGGCCTCCAGGGCCTTTTTCTGCAGGCCCGCGTCGCGCAGGATGCGGCCGGCGTCGCCCTTGTCGTCCGCCAGCGCCAGCAGGAACAGTTCGCTGGCAATATAGGTGTCGCCACGGCGCGCGGCTTCCTTGTCGGTGCGGGTCAGCACCGCCTGCAGGTCGCGGCCGACCTGGACGTTGTCGTCGCCCTGCACCTGCGGCAGGGACTTCAGGGCGCTGTCGATGGCCGACTGCACCCGGTTGACGGCCACGCCGGCGCGCGCCAGCAGGCTGCCCGCGCCGCTGTCGGAATCCGACAGCAAGGCGGAGAGCACGTGGATGGGCTCGATGTAGGGATGGTCGTTGCGGGCGGCCAGACTCTGAGCGTCGGCCAGGGCTTGCTGGAACTTGGTAGTCAGTTTGTCGAATCGCATAATGGTCGTTTGGCTTGTTGGGGAGCCTGACCGATACGTGCCGGCTGGCTCGATATCCTGAATATGCGGCCAGATGCGAGAATTTCAACACCCTGCCCGCGCCATGGTTTTTTCGACGTGCAGCAACAACCTGACCTATGAGCATATACGTTTTTGTCTACGGCACCCTACGCGCGGGCGAAATCAATGACCTGGCTCAAGCCGCCGCCCGGCGCGGCCTGCCGGCGGCCCGCCATGTCGGTCCGGCCAGCGTGCCGGGCCGCCTGGTGGACTTCGGCGACTGGCCCGGCCTGATCCCGGTGGACGACGGCCGGCGCGTGCGCGGCGACGTTTTCCAGGTGGAGCCCGCCCTGGTGGCGCTGATGGACGAGATCGAGGAGTACGAATCCGGCAAGCCCTGCTGCTTCGTGCGGCGCGAGGTCGTGGCGCGCCTGGAACCGCCCGCGCAAGCCCCGGAACTGCGCTGCCAGTACTATCCGATAGACCCAGCCCTGCGCGGCGCGGCGGTCGATATAGCCGCCGACGACTGGGTCGCTTACCGCCTTGCGCGCCCCCTATCGGACGCCCCGTAAGACGCCCGTAGTAACAACGGACTACAATACAGCTTGTCTTAAGCTTTATACCCATGCCGGCATCCGTCCGCGCAATGGGCACTATAGAGGTCATCGTATGCAAAAACGGGTCCCCGTTGCCCCTGATGCCGCCCATTGCTCCACATGCATGCTGGGGCATGTGTGCGTGCCCGTGGGCATGGCAGCCGCGGAAGTGGAAAAGCTGGACGAACTGGTCAGGGAACGCGTGCGCCTTGAAAAAGGCAAGCCGCTCTATTCGCTGAATCACCCGCTGGACGCGGTCTACAGCGTGCGCTTCGGCAGCCTCAAGACGCAGCTGGAAGACGCGACCGGCCAGATCCAGGTCACCGGCTTTCATCTGCCCGGCGAAATCGTCGGCATGGACGGCATGCTGGACGGCAAGCACGTCTCGACCGCCGTGGCGCTGGAAGATTCCGAGGTCTGCGTCATCCGCCTGGCCGACATCGACCGGGTCGCGGCCCACCTGCCCTCGCTGCAGCAGCAATTCCGCCGCCTGATGAGCCGCGAAATCAACCGCTCGCACCAGATGCTGGCATCGCTGGGCTCCATGCGCTCCGAGCAGCGCCTGGCCGCGTTCCTGCTGAACTTGTCGCAGCGCTACGCTTCGCTGGGCTATTCCTCCACCGAATTCGTGCTGCGCATGAGCCGCGAGGAAATCGGCAACTACCTCGGCCTGACCCTGGAAACGGTCAGCCGGCTGTTCTCGCGCTTTGCGCGCGACGGCCTCATCAAGATCAACCAGCGCGAGGTCCGCATCCTGGACCTGCCCGCGCTCAAGCAGTTGCTGGGCCAAGAGAGCTGCTGAATTTCCGCCGCGCCATGCGCCGCGCACCTATCCTCCCCTTGCTTGTAGCGCGGCCGGACCGCATGCGCGGCCTGGCCGCGCTGTTCGCCCTGGCGGCGCTCGCGCCGCTGGCCGCGCGCGCGCAGACGCCCCTGCCCGACCCTTACGACTACAGCGAAACCGCGCCCGCGCCCAAGCGCGCGGCGCCCTTGCGCTGGCAGTCCGTGGAACTGGGCAAGCCCGGCCACCGCTACAAGATGCCGGTCTACGCCAACCGCGACCTGGCCAAGGACGACCTGCGCAACATCAAGCAGGTCGTGGTCGTGATCCACGGCGTCAAGCGCGACGCCGACCGCTATTACGAATCTGTCGCCGCGCTGCTGGCGCACAACCCCGAGCGGGCCCGCGACACCCTGATCCTGGCGCCGCGCTTCTCGGGCTCCATCGATTCGGGTTTCGGCGGCATGGCGGCCTGGCGCAAGGCCAGCTGGGAAGACGGGGAAGACAGCGTGCAGGCCGCGGGACGCCCCGCGCCCGTCAGCTCGTTCCAGGTGCTGGACGACCTGCTGCGCAGCCTGGACGACCGCAAGCGCCTGGCCTCGCTGGCCGGCATCGTGCTGGCCGGCCACTCGGCCGGCGGGCAGTTGGTACAACGCTACGCGGTGCTGAACAACATCGACGGCCCGCTGCGGCGCGACGGGCTGGCGCTGCGCTACGTCGTCGCCAATCCTTCGTCCTACCTGTACCTGAGCAACGAGCGCCCCCGCGCCGACGGCAAGGGCTATGCGCCCTACGAGCGCGGCATCTGCCCCACCTACAACCAGTACAAGTACGGCCCGGACAAGCTGCCCGCGTACTCGCGCGAGACCGACGAATCCAAGCTCTTTGTGCGCTACGCCGCGCGCGACGTCACCTATCTGCTGGGCGGCGCAGACAACAATCCCGAAGACCGCCTGCTGGACAAGACCTGCGGCGCGGAAGCCCAGGGCGCGACCCGGCTGGCCCGCGGCATAGGCTACGCACAATACGAACACGTGCTGGCCGCCCGCGGCGCCAAACCCGTGACGCTGCACCGGCGCGCCTTCGAAGTGGCCGGTATCGGCCACAACAGCAAAGGCATGTTCGGCTCGGTCTGCGGCACGCAGGCGCTGCTGGGCGACGAGGCCCAGGCGGCGGACGGCGCCGCGCCTTGCGAAGTCATCAAGCCACGCGGCAAGTGAGCCGGCGCGGCCAGGCCTGACAAAAAGCTGAACAAGAAGCGGTATTGATACGCGTGCATTTCCGCGCGCGCAGGCGCAACATAACGCAATGCATGTTCCATTCGCGGCCCACCCGCGATCGCGTGTCCGGCGTCCCCCGACAAACGCACCCGAAGGATGGATATGACACAAGCGTATCTCGACATCCCCGACGCGAAGCGCCGCATCAAGGCGATCTTCATCGGCTCCATGGGCAATCTGGTGGAGTGGTATGACTTCTACGCCTATACCGCTTTCGCCCTGTACTTCGCCCCCGCGTTTTTCCCGTCCCACGACCCGGTCGTCCAGCAACTGAACGCGGCCACGCTGTTCGCGGCCGGCTTCATCGTGCGTCCGCTCGGCGGCTGGCTGTTCGGCCATCTGGCCGACCGCCATGGGCGGCGCCTGTCGCTGATGGTGTCGGTGGGGATGATGTGCGTGGGCTCGCTGATCATCGCGGTCACGCCCACCTATGCCACCATCGGCCTGGCCGCGCCCGCGCTGCTGGCCCTGGCGCGCGTGATCGAGGGGCTGAGCCTGGGCGGCGAGTATGGCGCCAGCGCCACCTACCTGACCGAGATCGCGGACCCCGAGCATCGCGGCTTCTATTCCAGCTTCCAGTACGTCACGCTGATCGGCGGCCAGCTCTGCGCCATCCTGGTGCTGCTGCTGTTGCAGAACGTGTTCCTGACCCACGAGCAGTTGGTGGAATGGGGCTGGCGCATCCCCTTCGTGATCGGCGCCATGCTGGCCATCATCACGGCCCTGATGCGGCGCGACATGCCCGAGACGGATTCCTACAAGGAGGCGCAGAAAGCGCCCAAGCCGCAGACCAGTTCGCTGCGCGGCCTGCTGAAATATCCGCGCGAGGTCGCGATCGTGGTGGGCCTGACCGCGGGCGGCACCGCGGCGTTCTATACCTTCACCACCTACATGCAGACCTTCGTGCGGCAGACCTCGGGCTTCTCCGACATCGTCACGACCTACATCATCGCCGGGTCGCTGATCTTCGCGCTGATCCTGCAGCCGGTGTATGGCGCGCTGTCCGACAAGATCGGGCGCAAGCCGCTGCTGGTGTTCTTCGGCGTGGCAGGCGCGGCGCTCACGGTGCCCATCCTGATGACGCTGTCGCATACGCATTCGCCCTTCATGGCCTTCCTGCTGATCTGCGGCGCCTGGGTGTTCACGGCCGGCTACACCTCCATCAACGCGGTGGTGAAGGCGGAGCTCTTCCCCACCAACATCCGCGCCACCGGCGTGGCCGTGCCCTACGCCGTGACGGTGTCGATCTTCGGCGGCACGGCGCCGGCCATTGCCCTGTTTTTCAAACAGCAGGGGCACGAGGAGTGGTTCTACTACTACCTCGCCGGCATCATCTTCCTGTCGCTGCTGGTGTACGCCACCATGCGCGACACCAAGCACCGGTCGGCCATGCACCAGCACGCCTGATTCCTTTCGCGCCAACTTTGTTGCTTGACAGTCCCGCGGCTTCGGCTTAATACTTAACCCTATGGTTAAGTTTAAAGACGACACGCTGGACAGCATCTTTTCGGCCCTGGCAGACGGCACGCGGCGCCGGGTGCTGGCCGACCTGGAACAAGGCGCGGCCTCGGTCAGCGAGCTGGCCCGGCCGCACGCCATGTCCCTGCCCGCTTTCATGAAGCATCTGCGCGTGCTGGAAGACGCCGGCCTGATCGCCCGCGCCAAGGACGGCCGCGTCGTGAACTGCACGCTATCGCCCGAACCCATGCGGGCGGCATCCGACTGGCTGGCCCGCTACGAGAAGTTCTGGAACGGGCAGCTGGATTCGCTGGCGCGCTACCTGTACCACGAGGAAGAGGTCCACCCATGGAAAAACGAAGCACCCGAGGCGAAACAGCCCCCATCGAACTCCGCCTCAAACGCCGCTTCGACGCCCCCGTCGAACGCGTCTGGCGCGCCTGGACGGACCCGCAAGCGCTGATGCGCTGGTTCGGTCCCGCCGAAACCCGCAAGGTGTTGCGGGCGGAAACCGACGTGCGCGTGGGCGGCGCCTATCAGGTGGGATTCGCCACCGAGGACGGGCTGGAGCACCACGCCAGCGGCCACTACCGCGAAGTCGAACCGCAGCGCCGCCTGGTGTTTACCTGGGCCTGGCGCGATACGCCCGCGGAAGTCTCGCTGATCACCCTGGAATTCACCCCTGCCGGCGGCGGCACCGAGCTTGCCTTCCTGCAAACCCCGTTCGTCGACCAGGCCACCCGCGACAGCCACCAGCATGGCTGGCTGGGCGCGCTGGAACGGCTGGCGGCCCATCTGGCGAAGCCGGCCTGAATCCCCGCCGTTCGCCCTACCCGGGCCTGCCGGCCCGTTCCAAGGAGACACACGATGCAGACCGATCACCCCGTCGTATCCCGAGCGCAATGGGACATCGCGCGCGAGGCGCTGCTGCGCCGCGAAAAAGAACTGACTCATGCCCAGGACGCGCTGGCCCGCGAGCGCATGGCCCTGCCCTGGGTCAAAGTGGACAAGCCCTATCGCTTCCAGGGCGCGGCCGGCTCCGTGGACCTGGCCGCGCTGTTCCAGGGCAGGAGCCAGCTCATCGTCTACCACTTCATGTTCGGCCCGGACTGGGAGGAAGGCTGCGTGGGCTGCTCGTTCCTGGCCGACCACATGGACAGCGCGCTCATGCACCTGCGCCAGCATGACGTGACGGTGGTCGCCGTGTCGCGAGCCCCCTACGCCAAGCTGGAGGCCTTCAAGCGCCGCATGGGCTGGCAGTTCCCCTGGTACTCGTCCGAAGGCTGCGACTTCAATTTCGACCTGCTGGCCTCCGTGCCCAAGGCCGACGGCAGCATGGAGGAAAACTCCGGCGCCAGCGCGTTCTTCCGCGACCCGGACGGCGAGATCTTTCATACCTATTCAAGCTTCTCGCGCGGCGTGGAAAGGCTGGCCGGGGCCTACAACTACCTGGAATTGGCGCCCCTGGGCCGCAACGAGAACGGCCCGCACTTCAACCTGGGCGACTGGGTACGCCATCATGACCGCTACGACGACGCGCGGCCGCACGCCTGCCACGCCTGCGGCTAGGCGCAAGCCCGGCGATGCAGTCCGCGTGGCCTCCGACGCCGCCGTCCTGTGGCTGGCCTGCACCGCAGCCATGGCCGCGGGGCTGTGGGCAGACACGCTGCGCACGCCGGCGGCGCTGCTGGCCAGCCTGTGCGGGGCGTCCGGCGGGCTGCTGGACCAAGCGTGGCGCCATGCGGCCCTGATGCCCGCCAGCAGCGCAGCCATGCTGCTTGCCGCGCTACTGCCACTGCCGGGCGCGCCGCGCATGGCAGCGCGGCTGGCCTGCGCGCTGGCGATGGCGCTGGGCATGCTGGCAGGGGCTCAATGGGGCATGGCGGCGGCGCTGGCCGCGAGCGTCGCGCCATTCGGCGGAATGGCGGCCGGCATGGCGCTGGGAATGGGCGTCGCCATGGCCGCCGCGGCGCTGATTGCAGGCGCTAGCGCCGCGCCCCGGTAAGCGGGCGCGGTGGCGCAACGGGCGCGGCCTCGATCGGCGCGGCCAGGGGCGCCTGGATTTCCAGGGCGGACTCGGCCTGCGCCACGCAGGGCAGGATCCAGCCTTCTTCCTTCTCGTCGCGCGACAGCCCCGGCCACTCGATGCGGTACGAGATCTCGCCTTCCAGCAGCAGGCACATACAGGCGCGGCATGTGCCGTTACGGCACGAACTGGGCAGCTTGATGCCGGCCGCCTGCGCCGCCAGCAGCACGGAGGTATCGGCCGACGCGTCAAAGCGCAGGCCGGCGGGCTGCACCAGAACGGGAAATGCGGACATGTCTGGACAGATTCCGGACGGGCTTCAGCCCGCGTGGTCCTGCCAGTCCAGCTGCCAGGCGCCGGACAGCACGTTCTGCATCCACAGCACGCAGGTCAGCGTCTTGGCGTCGGTGACCTCGCCCTTGGCGCAAGCCTCGATCAGCTCGGCGGGATCCGCGCTGATCACATCCAGGAATTCGTCCTGGTCCAATTGGCGAGGCCCGGCGCGCAGGCCGCGGGCGAAGTAGATATGGATGATCTCGGTGGAATACGCGATGGCCAGGTGCAGCGCTCCCGCATGCGCCCACTGATCCGCGGTATAGCCGGTTTCCTCCAGCAGCTCGCGCTTGCCGCAGGCCAGCGGATCCTCGCCCGGATCCAGCTTGCCGGCCGGGAACTCGGTCATCACGCGTCCGATGGGATAACGGAACTGACGCTCCAGCAGGACCCGGCCATCGTCCAGCAGCGGGATCACCACCACCGCGCCCGGATGCACCACGTACTCGCGCGTGGCCGTGTTGCCGTTGGGCAGGCTGACCGTGTCGCGCCGGATCTTCAGGAAGGCGCCGTTGTATGGCGCCTCGCTGGCGAGGAGTTTTTCTTCGAGATGGGAATCGGGCTTGCGGGTCATGGCGGGTCGGATACCTCAAGGGACGCGCGGATGATGGCCAGTCCGCGCGGGCAGCACGAGCTTACCATCGCCGCCCGCCTTCCCCGATGACGCCTACTCCGCGACGCGGATGACGAGCTTGCCGAAGTGCCGGCCCGACGCCAGGTGCTCGAACGCCTCGCGCGCTTCGGCAAACGAGTAGACGCGGTCGATGACCGGCGCGATGCGCGCCACGTCGACGAAACGCGCCACGTCCTCGAGCATCTTGCGGCTGCCGACGAAGATGCCTTCCAGCCGCTTGACGCCCGCGATCAACGCCAGGGGCGCGACCGGCACGGCCGCGAAGCCGCTGACGCCGCCGATGACCGCAATGGTGCCTCCCATGCGCGCGGCCGCGACGGAACGTTCGAGCGTGCCTTCGCCGCCGACTTCCACCACCACGTGGGCGCCCTCGCCGCCGGTCAGGCGCAGCACTTCGTCCTGCCATTGCGGCGTTTCACGGTAGTTGATCGTAAGGTCCGCGCCCAGCTCGCGCGCGCGGGCCAGCTTGTCCGCGCTGGACGAGGTGATGATGGTTCGCATGCCGGCTGCCTTGGCCAGTTGCAGGCCCCAGATGGAAACCCCGCCCGTGCCCAGGAACAAAGCCGTCTGGCCCGCCTTGGCGCGTCCGGCGACGAACAGCGCGTTCCATGCGGTGACGGCGGCGCAAGGCAGGGTCGAGGCCTGCTCGTCGCTCAAGGATGCCGGCGTTGCGACCAGGGCGTGCTCGGCAAACACGCTCTCGGTGGACAGCAGGCCGTCGGTGGCGGCGCCCGGCGCCAGCGCCACCGTGGCAGGCGTGGGCTCGCCATCGATCCAGTCCGGCATGAATGCGCCCATGACGCGGTCGCCGACCTTGAACCGGCTCACGCCCGCACCCACCTCGATCACCTCGCCCGCGGCGTCGGAGGCGGGTATGACCGGATCGCCCGAACCCTTCAGATACTCGCCGCGCGCCACCATCAGGTCGCGGTAGTTCAGCGACACGGCCTTGATGCGCACGCGCAGCTCCAACGGCCCCAGGCTGCGAGGCTGGCGCGTGACGCGCTCCAGCGAAGCGATGTCCTTGCCGCTGGTGACGGTGTATGCCTGCATGTTGTTTCTCCTATCGATTCAAAAAAGGCCCCCACGCTGCGCCTTCGGCTTGCTGCCCCCCAAGGGGGCTTTTTTTTGCCTTGGGGCGGCCCGGCGGCAAAAAAGACCGCCGCCCGCCATTGGCGGCTATCCGTGACGGTCAAGTACCGATAAGATATATGGGAACCAATTTCCCTAGTGGCGAATGTTTTTCATTTCATTGAATCCCACTAGGAACCAATAAATGCAGGGAGTCCATGATGGCTACAGCGATCACCTATGACCGGCTGAGCGGCATCGAAGTCTTCGTTCAGGCCGTGGAAGCAGGCAGCTTCGCGCTCGCGGCGCAACGCCTGAACCTCACGCGCTCCGCGGTGGGCAAGTCCATCGCGCGGCTGGAGGCGCGGCTGGGCGCCAGGCTGTTCCACCGCACCACCCGCCAGCAAAGCCTGACCGACGATGGCCAGGCCTATTACGACCGTTGCGTGCGCGCGCTGGCCGAACTGCAGACCGCCGAGGCCGAGCTGGACAGCGGCCGGCGCGAGCCCCAGGGTCGCTTGCGCGTCAGCGCGCCGTTGGTGTTCGGCCGCCATTGCGTCGCGCCCGTGCTGCGCGAACTGGCACAGCAGCATCCGCAACTGCAGGTGGAGGTTTCATTCAACGACCGGGTGGTCGATCTGATCGAGGAAGGCTACGACCTGGGCATCCGCGTGGGCGAGCTGCCCGACAGCGCCAGCCTGGCCGCGCGGCGGCTCGGCATGCAGACCATGGGCATCGGGGCTTCTCCCGCATACATCCAGGCACATGGCCGCCCGGTCACCGTGGATGAGATGCAGCGGCATGCCGCCATCGTCTACACGCGCAACGGCGTGGACAAGGCCTGGGCGCTGCATGGGCCCAACGGCCAGGTACTGCAGCTGCGCCCGCGTCCGTGCCTGCGCCTGGACGACCTGCAAGCCATCGCGGACGCCGCCATCGCCGGCGCGGGGCTCGCCTGGCTGCCCTGCTGGATGCTGACGCACTATGTGCGCACCGGCGAGCTGGACGTGCTGATGCACGGTGATCGCCTGGCCGCGCAAGAGGTGCACGCCGTCTGGCCGCAAGCGCGCTACCTGCCGTCCAAGACGCGGGCCGCCATCGACGCGCTGGCGGCCCGCGTACCCTCGATGCTGGCCGCCTGAGCGGCTCAGCCGAACTTGCGGCGGGCGTCCAGCGCCAGGCCGGCGCCGATGCTGCCGAACAGGTCGCCTTCGACGCTGCGCGCGCCCGGCACCAGGGCTGACACCGATTCGCGCAAACGCGGCACGCGGCTGGAACCGCCGGTGAAGAACACCGTATCCACGTCCGCGGTCGATACGCCGGCGTCGCGCAGCAACGCGCCCACCGTGGTCTCGACCTTTTCGATCAGGCGGCCCACGCAGGCGTCGAACGAGGGGCGCGTCACGTCCACGCCCAGCTCCGGCGCGATGCGCGACAGGTCGATGCGCGCGGCGGGCGTCTCCGACAGTGCGATCTTGGCCTCTTCGACCTGCACCGCCACCCAGTGGCCGGCGCGCTGCTTGACCAGGTTCAGCAGCAGGTCGATCTTCTCGCGGTCGCCGGCCTCGGCGCGGATGTAGGCGAAATGTTCGGCGGCCTTGCGCGTATAGGCCTGGTTGATGGTGTGCCAGCAGGCCAGGTTGCCATATTGCGTGGAGGGCACATCCTTGCCGCTGCGCAGCTGGCTGCCCAGGCCCAGCATGGGCATCACGTGCGCCAGGCTGAGCTGCTTGTCGAAGTCCACCCCGCCGATGTGCACGCCGCCGTAGGCCAGGATGTCTTCGCGGCGGTCGGCCTTGGTGGCGCGGCCGGGCCCCAGGCGGATCAGCGAGAAATCGGAAGTACCGCCGCCGATGTCGATGACCAGCACCAGTTCTTCGCGGTCGATCTGCGATTCATAATCGAATGCGGCGGCCAGCGGCTCGAACTGGAACTCGATATCGGTGAAGCCGACGCTGCGCGCGATCTCGCCCAGCGTGTCCTGGGCGGTCTGGTCGGCGGCCGGATTGTCATCCACGAAGAACACCGGCCGGCCCA
This sequence comes from Achromobacter aegrifaciens, assembly GCF_902859735.1. GTDB lineage: Bacteria > Pseudomonadota > Gammaproteobacteria > Burkholderiales > Burkholderiaceae_B > Achromobacter > Achromobacter aegrifaciens. Next base: position 574,445 of record NZ_CADIJY010000004.1, read on the forward strand.
GCACGGCGCGCGTGAAGCCGCGCCCCGCTGCGGTTTCCGCGCGGCGCTTGAGTTCGGCGATGAAGCGCGTGAGCAGGACGCGGAACGGAATCGAACGGCCCTGCACTTCCGTCGAGCCGTCGATCAGCGAGCTGCCCAGCAGGCTCTTCATCGAGCGCATCAGGCGCCCGTCGTAGCCCGCCAGGTAGTCGGAGATGGCGGCCCGGCCATAGCTGACTTCGGCGTCTTCGTCATGGAAGAAAATGGCCGAGGGCAAGGTGGTCTTGCCGTCTTCCAGGGCGAGGAGCGCGCGCTGATCGGGGCGGCTCCAGCCCACGGTGGAATTGGACGTGCCGAAGTCGACGCCGCATGCGGTGGAAATCATGGGGAATTCTGGGGCTGAAAGCAAAACGGCGCATAAGTGTAGCCGCAACCGCCAGAATCGCCATATCAGCCCGTGCGCGCCAGCGCCCTGGCCGTGAACGCCAGCGTCGCGGCCGCCACCAGCAAGCCGCTGGCAAAGCCCCCCGCGTAGCCGACCTGGGCCGCCAGCCCGGTCATGAGGGACGAGGTCAGGATCTCGCCCAGGTCGCGCGCGCTCTGCACCGCCGTCATGTCGGTGCCGGCCTGCTCGCCACGGCTGGCAAAGCGCATGGCCAGCGTCATCAGGGCCACGGACGCGGCGCCCGCGCCGAACGCGCCCAGCGCCTGCGCGCCCAGGGCGCTACCCGCCTGCGACGGCATCCAGCCCTGGGCCTGCGCCATCCAGGCCAGCGCGGCCGCGCCCGAGGCAGCCAGGCCCAGCGCCAGCACCGCGCGCGCGCCCAGCCGGCCGATCAGCCATGCGCCACCGCCGCAACCCAGCAGCACCGTCACCACGCCCCCCGCCATGCCGACGCGCCCCACGGCCTCGACCGCCCAGCCCGCATCCACCAGGAACAGCTTGGACAGGCCATAGCCCGCCACCGCCGTCATGGCCGACAGGAAGGCGGCCGCGGCCAGGGCCCAGGCGCCGGGGCGGCGCACGAAGGCGCCCAGCGTGGCGCGGCGCCTGGCCGCGGGCATGGCCAGTTCGGTTTCACGCCAGGCGGCCGCCAGCAGCAGGCTGAACGCCACCACGGCCGCCAGGGTCAGCAACGCGCCGGTCTGTCCGATATGGCCGGCCAGTACCAGGCAACCCGGTCCGCCGAAGAAGAAGCCCACCATGGTGCCGCCCACCTGCACGGCATTGGCGCGCGCCAGATCCTGCCCCTGGAAGCGCTCCGCCGTCAGGCCGTCGGTGGCGATATCCTGCGTCGCACTGGCCAACGAAGCCAGCGCCATCAAAGCGACCACCCAGGCCGCCCCCGCGGCATCGATGCCGAGCAAGGACAGCGCCAGCAGGCAGGCCAGCACCACGGCCTGCATCGGCAGGATCCAGCTGCGCCGCCGGCCCATGGCGCGGGTCCAGCGGTTGTCGACCACGGGCGCCCACAGGAACTTCAGCACCCAAGGCAGGCCGACCAGCGGCAGCCAGGCCAGCGCGTGCAGGTCCGCGCCGTCGCGGCGCAGCAGCGTGGGCAAAGCCTCCATGGCCACGCCCAGCGGTATGCCTTGGGAAAAATACAAGGCGCCTATCATCACGAACATGCGTGCGTCTGCAATACGGTTCACTTCAGATTTCCTTCAACAAGGGGCTGCGGGATTGCGGCGCATCCGCGCGACGGTGTTCGCTGCCCTGCCCCGGCGTCACGAACAGGATCTTGCCGGGACAGGCCACGTGCAGCCTGTGCCACACGCCGCGCGGCACGATGGCGCTGCGCCGGGTATCCAGCAGCATGTCGGTCTGGACGCCGTCCTCCGCCATCAGCGTGACCACCACGCGCCCTTCCAGCACGCAGAGCATTTCATCGCCGGCCGGGTGGCGCTCCCACACATCGCCATGCACGTCGGCGTCGCTGGCCACGGCCTTGATGCCGACCAGCCATTCGTCCTGCGGCGCGAGGCGGCGCAGACGGCCCACGTCGCGCATGGCGCCGTCGCGCCCCAGCGCCACGAAGTGGTCCAGCCAGTCGAACACCGGCCCGGTATCGGGTGCACTCATCGATCTCTCCTTCTGGTTGCCGGCGGACGCGCGGTGGGCATCCGCCGCGGGTCATCAGTATTCGGCGCGCAGGGTCAGCATGACGTTGCGGGGCTCGCCGTAGCGGTTGTTCCAGGCCGTGCCCGACAGGCTCTGGTAATAGCCGCGGTCGAACAGGTTGTTGACGTTGAGCGCCGCGGTCACGTGCTTGTCCACGCGATAGGCCATGCGCAGGTCCACCAGCGCATAGCCGCCCTGGCGCAGCGTGACGGGACCGGACACCGTGGAATAGCCCGACTGCACCTGCAGCCCGCCGCCCACGCTCAGCCGCCGCTCCATGCCAGGCAAGGCATAGTTGGTCCACAGGCGGAAGATGTGCTTGGGCGTGAAGCGCGCGAACGGCTGTCCGCCGGATTCCGAATCCGTCAGGTACTTGCTGGTGTTGAAGGTGTAGCCCGCGGCCACCGTCCAGTAGGGCGTGATGCTGCCGGAGGCTTCAGCCTCGATCCCACGACTGCGCACTTCCCCACCCGAGATGTAGTAGCAGTTGCGGCCCACGCATGGCCATGCCGGGTCCTCCTGCGCGCGGTTCTTCTGCTGGATCTGGAACACGGCCAGCGACAGGTTCAAGGCGCCGTCCGCCAGTTCGCCTTTGACGCCGGCCTCGTAGTTGGTGCCGGTAATGGGATCCAGCGGCTGGCCGTCGCGCGTCAGCTCGCCCTGCGGCTGGAAGACCTGTGCATAGCTGCCATACAGCGACCATTGGCGGTCGAGGTCGACGATCAGCCCGCCATAGGGCGTGAACTCCGGATCGATGCGCTGGCGCGCGCGGGGCGCGCTCTGGTTCCACCAGCTCATGCGTCCGCCCAGCACCAGCGTCACCGGATCGGCCAGCGAAAAGCGGCCCATGCCGTAGACGCCCTGCTGCTTGAGCCGGGTCTCCCCGGGCGAGGTGTACGGCCCCACGCCAGGCTCGGGCACGCTGTGCGGATCCCAGTCGAAGACGTTGACCGGCACGTTCGGATAGGGCGTCAGGTCCGCGCTGTACTGCTCGGACGTGGTGCGTTGGGCATTGCCGCCCAACAGCAGTTCATGGCGCCGGCCGAACAGTTGCACCGGGCCGCCGACATAGGCGTCCACGCTGGCCTGGGTGTTGTCGAACTTGTAGGCCGCGCCCATCAAGGAGGAACCCAACCCGGTCTGGCGGTCTATCGCGCCATAAGCGCCGGCGTACTTCAGGTTGCTGTCCGCGGTCAGGTAATTGGCGCTGATCTTGGCGCTCCAGCCTTGGCCGAAGCGATGCTCCAGGTCCGCGAACACGCGCGTCGTATCCCAGTTGAAGCGGTCCCAGGCCACGTCCAGGTAGGTCGAGCGCTTCAGGCCGATATCGCCGCCGTCCTTGTAGCGCGGCACGCCGGCCATGTTGGTGGTGGAGCGGATGCGTTGAGTCTGCAGGCCGGCGGACAGCACCGTGTCCGGCCCCAGGTCCACCTCGCCTATTGCGTAGAGCAGCGCCGATTGCTGATCCGCGACGTCATAGAAATAGCCACGGTCTTCCACGGCGCCGACGATGCGGCCGCGCACGCTGCCGCTGTCGTTCAAGGGGCCGCCCAGGTCGGCCTCCGCACGGTAGCGATCCCAGCTGCCGGCGCTGAGGGAGCCGTTGAACGAGAACTCGCGTTGCGGCCGCTTGCGCACCAGGTTCACCGTGGCGGCGGGATTGCCCGCGCCATGCATCAGGCCGTTGGCGCCGCGCAGGATCTCCACGCGTTCGTACACCGCCATGTCCTGCGGCGATGCCGCCATGTTGCCCATCAGCACGGGCACGCCGTCCTGCTCGAACGAATCTACTTTGAAGCCGCGCGCGTAGTACGCGGTGGTCAGCAGCTGATAGGGCTGCACCGTGATGCCGGTGGCGTGCTGCATCACCTCATCCAGGCTTTGCAGGTTCTGCTCGCGCATCCGCTCCTGCCCGATCACCGTCACCGACTGCGGAATCTCGCGCAGCGTCAGCGGCAGTTTGCCGAGGGTCGCCATGTCCTGCGCCACGCCCTCGCCGCTGACCGTCACCGCCGGCAGCGACGCGGCCTCCTGCGCCAGCGCCGGCCCCGCCGCCACCGCCAGCCACAGCGGCCAATGCCGCGCCCGCGCCGCGTTCCTGCGCGGCGCCCCCGTTTTCACCTGTTTTCGCACTGCCTGTCCTCTTAGAATTTTATTGAGAATAATTCTCAAGTAATTCTAGGAACGACAGCGGCCGCGCGTTGGCGATTGCGGAAGTCTTGCTGGCGATTGCGGAAGTTTCGACGCCTTAGCGGCCCGGCGCGACACTGCTGGGCAGCACGCCGTAGCGGCGCAGGAACGCCTTGGTGAAGTGCGAATCGGTATAGCCGCAGGCGTAGGCCGCCTCGGACACGGTATAGGCGCCTTCGGCCAGCAGCGCCTGGGCCTGCTCCATGCGCCGCTCGCGCACGTAGGCGTAGACGCTCTGGCCGAACAGCTTGCGAAAGCCGGTGGTGAGCTTGTTGACGTTCACGCCCACGCGTCGCGCCAGTTCGGGCAGCGAGGGCGGGTCCTGCAGGTTCGCCGCAACCAGGTCGCGCGCGTGATGCAGGCGTTCCACGTCGGCGCGCGTCAGGCCGCGCACGGGAGCACCCTGCTCCGCCGGCTGCAGCGCGCCCAAGGCAAGCGCGGTCAGTTCCAGCGCCTTGGCCGAGAGGTACATGCGCCTGAGCGCGCCCTGCACCGGGCAGGCCAGCATCTGGTGGCCCAAGGCCTCCAGCTTGCGGTCCGCCCGCATATTGGCCTCGGCGTATGCGCCAACGGCCCGCGGCGCGCGCAGCAGGCCCGCCAATTGGGCCGGATCCATGGCAAAGGCATCGCGCAGATGGTCCAGTCCCGTGCGCAGGGACACGAAGCGCAAGGACTGATGGGCGCCAAACTCGTGCTCCATGCCCATGGCGTCCTGGCACACGCTCAGGTGCAGCGCGGGCCCGCTCACGCGGGTGGACGCGGCGCCGCGCACGCTATAGCGCAGGTCCCCGTCCAGCACGAGCACCAGCTTCAGGCCCGGCTCCAGGCGCTCCTGCACGCGCTCGTCGCGGCCAAAGCGCAGCGTGCCGCCCGCCAGCGAAATAGCGGGCGTGGCGGCCGATACGGTCCAATCAGGTTCGGGATGGGCGGCGGTCAAGATGGCGGCTCCGTCGCGGCGGGCAGCGCTGTTGATGAGATTGAATATTATTACCGTTTGACCAGAACGGAAAGCCGCCCGTTGGGCGGCGGCGCGCGCCTTATTGCTGGCGACGCTGCTCCAGCTCTTTCAGGCACTGCGCCACGCCGGCCTGCATCTGCGCGTTCGACACGGCGGCGCGGTCCGACACTTCGCGGCAGCGCACGTACTGGGCCTGGCTTTCCGGCGTGTCGCGGATGACCGCGGGCGCGGAGCCGGCTTCGGGCGTGACCGTCATGCGCAACGTGGAAGGCGGCGACAGGCTGCCGTCCTTGGAGCGCACGCTGGGGTACTGGTATTCCTGCGTGACGGGCGCCGCATTCTGCGCCTGTACGGCGCCGGCCGCGCACAAGGCGGCAAGCAGGAAGGCGGAAATGTGGAGTTTCTTCATGACGACCTCTCTTCAATGGACTGACGTCCAGGGCGCGCTCCGGGGCCCCTGGACATGCCGCACTATGGTATCCCCGGCCGCTGGCGCGCGGCGTGCCAAGACGCTACACAATCCGCCACAGTTGTTTCCCGGGGTTTCTCTGGCGGGCCGCCCTACGCGGGCCGCGCCCTACTTCTTCGGCGCGGACTGGCGCAGCGGCGCCAGCAAGGAAGACAAGCCGTTGTGGTCCAGCTCGTGCATCAGGGCCAGCAGACGCCCCAATTCACCCGGCGGAAAGCCCTTGCGCGCGAACCAGGCCAGGTAGGGCCCGGGCAAATCCGCGATCAGGCGTCCCTGGTACTTGCCGAAGGGCATGGTGCGCGTGACCAGCAAGGACAGCAGTTCAGGATCCATGGCGGTCACCGGGCAACCACGGCGGCGAAGGCAATGTCCGCCGCAGGCCCGGCCAGCGCATTGATGCGGGCCAGCACGGCCTCGGCATCGGCTGGCGCGGGATTCGTCTCGAACAGCGCGCGCTGCACGTCTATCACGATCAAAGCGGAGGTCATGGTTTTCTCAAATTGGTTGGGCGTCAGTCCTGCGCGGCAGCGACCCGCGCGTACATCCAGAAGTCGCGAGGGTCGCCGCGCACCAGGCGGTAGCGGCGCATCAGTCCTTCGCGCTGAAATCCGCAGCGTTCCAGCACGCCGGCCGACGCCACGTTGGTATCCAGCACGGTAGCCTGGATGCGTGCGAAGCCCAACTCGCGCAAGGCCCACTCGGTCACGGACACACAGGCGCGCGTGGCGATGCCACGCCGCCAGTACGGCGGCGCGACGTCATAGGCGATCTCCGCGCGCCGCGCGGACGCAGCGATCTCGTTCAAGCCTATGGTGCCCGCCAAGACGCCGTCCAGCGTGACGATGGCCAGGCGCAGGCTGTGCGATACCGCTGGCTGACCATAACCGCGGATCAGGCGCACCAGCGTATCCGGTCCGTCCAACTGCCAGCTGGTATGGCGCGTGACCGCCTCGTCGCGCAGATATGCGTGCCAATCGGCCGCGTCTGCTTCCCGCAATGGGCGCAGACGCAAGCCTTCCAGCCCCAGTACGGGCAGGTCCTGCGGATAGTCAGTGAGTTGCGGAATCATCCTGGAGCGCGGTTGGCTGCGGCGGCAGCGCCGCGACATGGCGCAGCTTATCAGGGTTGCGCACGATGTAGATGGCGGCGATCCTGCCGTCGCGCACCTCCAGCGTGGTGGACCGGGGCAAACCGTCCAGTTCGGTCGCCAGCACCCCCGGCATGCCGTTCAATTGCGTCACCACGGCGTCCAGGAACTGGCCGCTGGGCTTTTTCGCCAGACCGGCAAAAAAACGCGCGATCTTGTCGCTGCCCAGAATGGGCCTGAACACGGCCAGCTTTTTGCCGCCGCCGTCCGCATGCAGCACGGCGTCATGCGCCAACAGGCTGCGCAGGGCATCCACATCGCCCGCGCGCGATGCCTGCCAGAAGGCATCGGCGATGCGCGCGCCTTCCTGCTCCGTCACTGCGAACCGCGGACGCGCGTCGCGCACGCGGCTGCGCGCCCGCGCGGCCAACTGGCGGCAGGCTGCCTCGTTCCGGCCCAGCGTCGCCGCGATCTCCGCGAACGGCATGTCGAACACGTCGTGCAGCAGGAAAGCGGCCCGTTCCAATGCGGACAGGCGCTCCAGCGCCAGCATCAGCGCCACCGACAGATCGTGCGCAATCTCCCCCGCACCCGCCGCCTCATAGCTGCCCGCGTCGGGCAAGGGTTCGGGCAGCCATGGCCCCACGTACTCCTCGCGCCGCGCGCGCGCCGATTTCAACTGGTCCAGGCACAGCCGCGTGACCGTCCGCGACAGGAAGGCGCGAGGCGTCTCGACCCGGCCGCGGTCCGCGTCGCGCCAGCGCAGCCACGCGTCCTGCACGATGTCCTCGGCCTCCGCCCATGACCCCAACATGCGGTAGGCCAGGCCCTGCAAATGCCTGCGATGGGGCTCGAAGTCGGCAACGGCATCGGGAATGGCGGACGCGCTCATACGGCCTGGCCTCAGTGCTTGGGATGCTGCGAGCGGAACCCGACTGCGATGCGGTTCCAGCTATTGATCATGTTGATGGCGACGGTCAGGTTGACCTGCTCTTCCTCGTTGAAATGCCTTGCCATTTCGGCGTAGTCCGCGTCCGGCGCGCGAGTATCTGCAAGTCTGGTCAACGACTCCGTCCACGCCAGCGCGGCGCGCTCACGCTCGCTGTACAGCGAAGATTCGCGCCAGGCATCCAGCAGGTACAGGCGCATTTCGGTTTCGCCCTGTTTACGGGCATCGGTGGAATGCATGTGCAGGCAGTAGGCGCAACCATTGATCTGCGAAGCGCGCATCTTCACCAGTTCGAGCAGGCTGTGTTCCAGGCCGCAGCTTTCGACGAAGTCGTTCAGGGCGATCATGGCTTTCATGGCCTTGGGCGAGGCGGTGTAGGCGTTCAGGCGGGCGGTGCTCATGGCGGGTCTCCGGCAAGGTAGGCATGCGCCGCAGGATGCGGCGCCATTACCCGTAGGACGAGACAGCCTGCCACGGCGTGACATCGCCCGCCGGAAAATTTGTAAATCCGGCTAGAAAGCCAGCCGTCCGCGCAGCTCCCCGAACGGCACCATCACATGTTCGCGATAGGCTGGACGGGCCTGCAGGCGCTCGTACCAGGCCTGCAGATGGGGCATGGACGGATGCGGGATGTCCAGTTCGAAGTAGCGGTAGAGCGTGGTGCCCGCCGGAATGTCGGCCAGGCCCAGGGTTTCGCCGCCCAGATACGGACGGTCCGCCAGCGCGCGGTCCAGTTGCCGCAGGCAGGCATGCGTGGCGGCGATGGAGCGCTCGATGGCCGCCGTGTCGCGCTGCGCCTCGGGGGTGCGGTAACAGCCCCAGAACACGCCCATCAGAAAGGCTGGCTGCAAGGCGGTCTGGGCCCAGTCCATCCAGCCGTCGGCGCCGGCCCGCTGCGCGGGGTCGTCCGCCCAGAAGCGGCCGGCGCCGTCGCGCGCGGCCAGATAGCGCAGGATGGCATGGGACTCCCAGACCGTCGTCGCGCCATCGCGCAGCAGCGGCACCTTGCCGTGCGGATTCATGGCGCGGAACTCGGCCGTGTCCAGCAGCCCGTGCTCGCCGCCAGCCAGCACATGTTCGTATTCCAGGCCCAGCTCTCCCGCCAGCCACAGCACCTTCTGCACATTGAATGAACTGCGGCGTCCCCAAATGGTCAGCATGGCGATGGTCCTCAGGCAGCTTGCACGATGCGCGGCTCGCAACGCACCGGGAAGTTGACCGAATTGGCAATGAAGCAGAAATGATGCGCGCGCTCGTGCAGTTCGGCCGCCAGCGCAGCGTCGTCGCCAGCGCGGATGGTCACTTCGGGGCGCAAGGTGACGGCGCTGAAGAAGCCGCCACGCTCGCGGTCCTCGACCATGACGCCTTCGGCCTCGTCGCGGTAGGCCTCCACCGTCACCCCTTCGACCGCGCAGAAGTGCAGATACCAGAGCTTGTGGCACGCGGACAGCGACGCCACCAGCATGTCCTCGGGATTCCAGCGCGCGGGATCGCCGCGGAAGGCCGGATCGGACGATCCCGGCACATCGGGCTTGCCCGCCGCACGGATCACGTGGTCGCGGGAATAGGCCGCGTAGCTGGACGTGCCGGAGCCGGTGTTGCCGGTCCAGTCGACGGTGACGTTGTAACGGTGTTCGCCTTTCATCGGAATCGTCCTGTTCAAGAGGGAAGGCCCGGGCCGGTGCGCCTGGAAAATAAGGTAGCGTAGCGCATGCACGGCCGCTGCCGGCCCCCGCGCTTTACATCCCGTTTCAGCACCGCCCCGTTACTGTCCGTATCGTGACCGGTTTGCCAAACAGGAGCTCGCCATGATGAAAACCACCCTGACCTGCGCCCTGACGCTAGCCCTGCTCGCCGGCTGCGCGCCCTCCCGGCCCGGCGCCGGCGGTTCCGCCCCCGTCGACAGCCACACCGCCCGCGATTCGCTGGACTGGGCCGGCAGCTACGAAGGCACCCTGCCCTGCGCCGACTGCCCGGGCATCCGAACCCGCCTGACCTTGGAACAGGATGGCCGCTACGAAAGACAGACCCAGTACCTGGACCGCCAGCCGCAGCCCGAGGTGGTAACCGGCACATTCAGCTGGGAGTCCGACGGCAGCACCATCCGCCTGGACGCGTCCGGCGACAGCCAGCGCTACTTCGTGGGCGAAAACCAGGTGACCATGCTGTACCGCGACGGCACCCGACCTACAGGTCCGCTGGCCCCGCACTACGTACTGCGCCGCGCACAATAAGGCATCGCGCAACGCGCGCGCTTGCGGCTATGCTTGCCGCATCGTGCGCGCCAGCGCGCGCCCCTACGCCCAAGGAAACCATGAAGACCGACCACGAGCTGCTTTCCGCCTTCGCCCCCACCGGCGCGTTGCGCGCGTCCATCAACCTGGGCAATCCCATCCTCGCCCACGCCGATCCCGTCACCGGCCAGGCCGGCGGCGTCTCGGTCGACCTGGCAACTGAACTGGCGCGGCGCCTGGACGTGCAGCTGGAACTGGTGGTCTTCAAGTCGGCCGGCGAATCCGTCAATGCCGTGGCCGCAGAAGAGGCCGACGTGGGCTTCTTCGCCATCGATCCGCTGCGCGGCGCGCAGATCGCATTCACCGCGCCCTACGTGGTCATCGAAGGCGCGTACCTGGTGCGCCAGGACTCGCCCATCGCCAGCATGGACCAGGTGGACCGCAAGGGCCAGCGCGTGGTGGTCGGCAAGGGCAGCGCCTACGACCTGCACCTCACGCGGGAACTCAAGCAGGCGGAGATCTTCCGCGCACCAACCTCGCCCGCCGTCGTCGACACCTTCATGCAGGAAAACATGGAAGTCGCCGCAGGCGTGAAGCAGCAGCTTGAAGTCGACGCGCAGCGCCTGGGCGGCCTGCGCCTGCTGGACGGCCACTTCATGCTGATCCGGCAGGCCATGGGCGTGCCCAAGAGCCGCGGCGACAAGGCCAGCGCCTACCTGGCTGCCTTCGTCGAGGCCATGAAGAAATCGGGCTTCGTCGCCGAAGCCCTGGCCCGCCACAAGATCCAGGGCGCCGCGGTGGCGCCACTGGAGGCCTGAGCCCGCTGCTCGCGCCTCGCAAGAACAAGGCCCCGCTCGAGCGGGGCCTTGTTTTATGCGCCATCGGCGCGTCCTCAGTGGCTGATCATCCAGGGCCTTGCGCCCGCGAACGACTTCGCCCCATCGGGCGTGGTGCGCGTCTTGCCCGCCGTCTTGCCGCCGGAGCAGCATCCGCAATTCATGCCGTGGCCGGAACGCGAACTGCGCGGCTCGTGGGCGCTGCGTTCATTGACCGCGCGCGCCCGGTTCACCGCGGACGATAGCGCCGAGATCGCCGGCGCTCCGCCCAGGATGCGGCCGCACATCGCGCCGCATTGCGGGCAGGCCGCGGGATCGCGCCACTGGGCCAGAGGCACCAGCGCCGCGAACTCGCCGCAATCGCCGCAGGCATAGTCATACATGGGCATGGGATGGCTCCTAGCGGTCGCGCGACAGCGGCATGTCCACGCCGCCCTGGATGTGCTTGACGGGGCCGGACGCCGACGGTTGGATGTCGAAGTCGAAAATCTCCGTCGGCAGCCACAGCGTGGCGCAGGAGTTGGGGATGTCCACCACCCCGCTGATATGCCCCTGCACCGGCGCGCAGCCCAGCAATGAATACGCCTGGGCGCCCGAATAGCCGAACTTCTTCAGGTACTCGATGGCGTTCAGGCAGGCCTGCCGGTACGCGACGTTCACGTCCAGGTAGTGCTGCTTGCCGGATTCGTCCACCGAAATGCCTTCGAAGATCAGGAAGTCCTTGTAGGCCGGCGTGATCGGGCTGGGCTTGAAGATCGGATTCCTGATCGCGTACTTGTCCATGCCGCCCTTGATCAGCGACACGCGCATGTGCACCCAGCCCGCCATTTCAATGGCGCCGCAGAACGTGATCTCGCCGTCGCCCTGCGAAAAATGCAGGTCGCCCACCGACAGGCCGCCGCCCTTCACATAGACCGGAAAGAACACGCGCGCGCCGCGCGAAAGGTCCTTGATGTCGCAGTTGCCGCCGTGCTCGCGCGGCGGCACCGTGCGCGCGCCTTCGCCCGCCGCCTTGTCGCGCTCCGCTCCCTGCATGGCGCCCATGTGTGCCGTCTTCGGCGCGGGCGGATTGGCCAGCGGCGGCACGCGGTTGGGATTGGTGTCGATCAGCGCCTGCTCGCGCCGGTTCCAGGTATCCAGAAGCTTCTTGTCCGGCAGGCAGCCGATCAGCCCGGGATGGATCAACCCGGCGAAGTTCACGCCCGGGATATGGCGGGACGACGTGAACATGCCATGGAAATCCCAGATGGATTTCTGCGCGTGCGGAAAATGCTCGGTCAGGAAGCCGCCGCCGTTATTGCGGCTGAAGAAGCCGTTGAACCCCCACAGGCTGTCCGGCTTGGCGCCGATGTCCAGCAGGTCCACCACCAGCAAGTCGCCAGGCTCGGCCCCTTCCACACCCACCGGCCCCGAGAGAAAGTGCACCGTGGACAGGTCTACGTCGCGGACGTCGTCGGCGCTGTCGTCGTTCTTGATTGCGCCGCCGGTCCAGTCATAGGTTTCCAGCACGAAGTCATCCCCGGGCTTGACCCACACGGCCATCGGAATGTCCGGATGCCAGCGATTGTGGATCTGTGCGTTCTCGTAGGGGGATTGGGCCAGGTCGACCTTGATGAGGGTATCGGTCATTCTCTTTCATCTCCAACGTAACTTGTTGATAAAACAGAAATTTCTATCTCCGACTGTCTCGCGAGCGCGCCAGGCGGCGTTGCAAGTCGTTGATATGTAAAGAACAGTAGGCGAGTTTCAGGCAACCGTAAACTGGGTTTTCGACCAGTAACCAGGGGATAAATTGGAGTAGAACTTAAGAGGCATGGGATGCGTCATGCGCCCGCTGCACCCCCACCTGCCATCACCTGATCCAGGGCCATCGCACAACACTCTTTCCATATATTCAATACAAAAAACTACACACGCAGGAAACATACCTCCGCCAGACTAATGGATCCGAAATTCAGTTCCTTTTCAAAGGGCAGTGAGCGTATCTATTGGATGCCATGTCGACCGCCCCCTCCGTCTCGTGCAGCACTGCGCGAAATTGTGCGATTTATATTTCCGGCGGCATCGGCGACGGAGTGCTCAGCATGGTTTTTGCCCGGGCATTGGCCGAACAAACCGGAGGGACGGTCTCATTGCTCATGACTCAAAATGAGTCCGCGCAAGAACTGTTCCGCGCTCAGCCCTATGTAGGGGAAGTCATCTCGCTGCGATCGGAAAACCGGCTGCAAGGCTGGGAACGAATCACACGGGTGAAGCAGGTCCTGGCGGATCGCGCCTACGACAGCCTGTTTCTCTTTACCTTCCGTACTCACATTGCGCTGGCGGCCCGCTTGGCAGGAATTCCACGGCGCATCGGTTTCGTACGCATGCATCATCCGCATCTCGCGGCACTGCTCACGCATCGTCTCTGGGTACGCCGCAAAGGAACCCCGCACCCCGACATCTATACATGGCTGCCGTTGCTGTATGCCAAGGCTGGCTATCAGTATGAGCCACGTTATCCGTCGCTATTCTGTACGGATTCGGCGAGCAGCAAGGCCATCCAGTTCTGCCAAGCGCAATCGCGGACGGTTGGCTTCGGCTTGAATGGATCGATACCCTGCAAACGCTATAGCGGCAGAGCATTTGCGGAGGTCGCGCGCATCTTGCATGCGCAAGATAGCGGACTGCGTTTTGCATTGGTGGGCGGCAGCGATGTCCAGGAGATCGCCCAAGAAATTCGCAGCTTGCTGCCCGAGTCCATTGTTTTGTTGGACGCAACGCAACAGGCCACGGACATATGCGATAGCCAGGCGCTGATCGCGCGCTGTTCGGTGTTTGTTTCCAACGACAGCATGGGCATGCACATTGCGGCGGCCCACGGAATACCGACCATAGGTCTGTTCGGCGCCACTCCTGCGTTGCGGTATGTGCCCTGGCTGCATCCGATTGAAGCCGCCGTAAAGGGCGACATGGCCAGCATTGCGCCGCAGACAGTGGCCGAGGCGATCTGGAAGCATCTGGCGGCAGCGGGTTCGGACGGATCTGCCCATCCGGCGCACTGATGCTCGCGGCAGTTATGATGCTGCCCATTCAGTCGCATTCCCAAGGTATCCCCGCATGGCCGCTCTTGACCGACGCTCCCTCGCCGTCCTGCTCCTCTGCGCCGCCAGCGCCCCCGCCGTCGCGCAAGACTGCGTTGCGCAGGTCCAGGCAGAGCAGGCGCGCATCGACCGCGCGCAGGACGTGCAGCGCACGCGCGAAGCATCCAACGATCTGCAATTGAATCGCGAGCTGTGCCAGGGCCGGCTGGACCTGCTGGATGCGCGCTACGCCCTGGTCGACGACTTCGAGGCCTGCCGCCGCAAGGGGGTCGAGTTTCCGGCGAAGATGGCGCGCGCGCTGAGCGACGCGTCCGAGGAACTGGCCGACAAAAAGGCCGCATGGATCAGAACCTGCGGCCTGCAGATGAAGGATTGAGCGGCCCGCCAGCCGGCGGGCGCGCGGCTCAGGCGGCCTGCTTCTCAGCGCTGTGCGGGAAGAAGATGGCCCGGCTTGGATCGAAGCCGTAGCGGTGCTCGAACTCGGTCGCATCCGCGGCCAGCGCCAGCACCGAATCCAGGATGAAATCGGCCTTCTCGTCTGGCAGCAGCACGCTGAAGTTCAGCCGGATGAAGCCCGGCTTTTCCATCTCGCGGCCGTCCAGGATGGCCTGGCGCATCTGCTGCGATTCTTCAGCGTCGATATCCAGCAGGCGATGCACGTAGGGTCCCGCGCAGGCGCAACCGCCGCGCGCCTGGATGCCGAAGCGGTCGCTCAGCATGCGCGTCACCAGTTGCTGGTGCACGAAGCCGCCGCGGCCGTTGCGCACCCGGAACGAGAAGATCGGCAAACGGGCCGCCGTCAGCGAACCCAGCAGTTCCAACTGCGCAGCGCCCTGCCATCTGGCCAGCGCGCGCTGTACGAAGTGTTGATTGCGTTGGCGCATGAAATCGGCGCCCAGCGCTTCCTTCACAAGCAGCACCAGCGCCGCGCGGATATCGCCCACCACATTGGGCGTGCCCGCTTCCTCGCGCGCTTCCAGGCTGCCGCTGTAGTCGTGGCCCGCGGGCGAAACAAAGCGCACCGTGCCGCCGCCGGGCCAGGTGGGCTTGGTGTCCAGCACCGCGTCGCGGCGCACGATTAGCACGCCCGAGGCGCCCGGGCCGCCGATGAACTTGTGCGGCGAGAAAACAATCGCGTCGATCGCCGCGTCGGCAGCAGGCGTCATCCGCATCGTCAGATAAGGCGCACCACCTGCGTAGTCCCACAGCATCTTCGCGCCCGCGGCCTTGACGCGCCGGGTCACTGCCGCCACGTCCGCCACGATGCCCGTCACGTTCGAAGCCGCCGACAGCGCGCAGACGACCAGCGCGCCCTTCCCGGCTTGCAGCGCCGCGTCCAGCTGGGCCAGCTCGGGGCCGCCTTCCGGGCTTTCCGCCAGCTCGACGACTTCAGCGCCGCATTCGCGCCACGGCAGGATGTTGGAATGGTGTTCGTAGGGGCCGATGATGATGCGCACCTTGCGGCCCGCGGCGATGGCCTCGCGCACGCCGAACAGATGCACCAGCCGGTTGATCCCCGCCGTCGCGCCAGACCCCGCAAAAATCACGGCATGCTCATCGCTCGCGCCGCAGCACCGCGCAATCGCCGCGCGCGCCTCGCGGCGCAGGCGGGTAATGAAACCGCCGCAGTATGACGCCTCGGTATGCGAGTTGGCGTAGTACGGCAGCACCTGCTCAAGAATGAAACGCTCGACCTGCATCAGCGCCCGGCCGGACGCAACGTAGTCGGCGTACACCAGCGGCTTGATGCCATAGGGCCCCTCGACCACCGCATCCTTGCCGATCAGCCCCTCGGCCAGCGCCGCGGCCACGTCGTCCGTCTTCAGGCTTTCCTGGAATTGCTGCAACGGAGTGATCTTGGCGGGGGTCGTTTTGGTAGGCGTATTCATGTCGGGGATGTTCCTGGGCACACCGAAATATCATACGATGGAAAGAAATTTGAAACCTCACCTAAATTTTGCCAAAAACCTCATAAATTGGGTCATTTGATCTTTTAAATGGAAAAAATAGATAAATTTGATCTGAATATCATCTCCTGCCTGCAAAAGGACGGCGCGCTGTCGCAACGCGAGCTGGCCGATCGCGTCGGCCTGTCGCAAAACGCCTGCTGGCGCAGGCTGCAGCGCTTGAACGCCTGCGGCATCATTCGCGGCACCCGGGCCGAGGTCAATCTGGTCGAACTGGGACTGGACCTGACGGTCTTCGTGATGATCCGCACCAGCCATCACGCCAAGGCCTGGGCTGACGGCTTTCGCCAACATGTGGAACGCCTGCCCGAAGTCACGGAGTTCTATCGCATCGGCGGCGACTGGGATTACCTGATCAAGGTGGTCTGCCGCGGCATGGCCGGGTACGACCGCTTCTACCAGAAGCTGATCACGGATTTCGAGCTTTCCACGGTGACCGGGTTCTTCAGCATGGAGGCCATCATCGAGAACCGGCCTCCGGATCTGGGGGGATTGGAGGGATAAGGCAGGCGGGGTACGACCCATGCGGACATGACAGAACCGTGACGCCGGGACGATCGGATTTGTAATTCCAATGACTGCGGATTGTCGGGCGACGGCCTGCACACTGGCCCTGCCAATCCGCCAGAAGACATGGTTTCCGTGGCTTCCGGTCGGTATGACGCATATCGATCTTCCCCGCTCACGGAGTCCCCATGAAAAAGCTATACGCCGCGGCGGCCGCCACGGCACTGTCTGGCGCCGCCTATGCGCAGCCCTCTTCCGTCACGCTCTATGGCCTTATCGACACCGGCATCGGCTACGCCAACGTCGATGGCGCCTACACCGATCCCGCCACCGGCAGCCGCACCCGCGTCGACAGCAGCCGCATCGGGTCCACCACCGGCACCACCGCGGGTTCGCGCTGGGGCCTGCGCGGCAAGGAAGACTTGGGCGACGGCCTGTATGCGCTCTTCCAGCTGGAGTCCGGCTACGACAGCCGCAACGGCAACTCGCTGCAAGGCGGCCGCCTGTTCGGCCGCGAAGCCACCGTGGGCCTGGGCAGCGCCGACTGGGGCGAAGTCCGCCTGGGCCGGCAATACAACGTCGCCGCGCGCTACTTCACCGGCATGTTCGGCTCGTCGTTCGGCGGCGGCTTCAATCAGTTGAACACCGGCGCGGGCCTGGGCTTCAGCTCGGCCTACTTCGTGCGCTACGACAACCTGGTCGTCTATGAAACCCCGTCGATGGGCGGCTTCAAGGGCGCCGTCGGCTATGCCTTCAACGCCGACGACCGCCGCCTGGCCCAGACAGGCTTCGCCACCGCCGACAACACCCGCGCCATCACGGCCGGCCTGCGCTACGACAACGGCCCCGTGATGGGCTTTGCCACCTATGACCAGCTCAATGCCTCGAACAAGCTGAGCCCAAGCCAGACCGACGCCACGCCGCGCTCCTACATTGTCGGCGGCTCCTACGACTTCGAGGTCGTCAAGGTCGCCCTGGCCTACAACCGCATGAGCGACGGCTGGTTCGCGGGCAAAGGCTTCCCCAATGGCGGCAGCATCGGCGGCTTCACCGGCACCCCGTCCTACGCATTCGTCAAGGGCTTCCGCTCCAACGCCTACATGCTGGCGCTGGCCGCCCCGGTCGGCAGATCCGGCGGCGCGTTCGCATCGTGGCAGCGCGCCGATGCCAACAACAAGCTGCTCACGGGCGGCGACGCCACCAGCAACACCTACAGCCTGGGCTACAACTACAACCTGTCCAAACGGACCGATCTGTATGCGGTGGCGTCCTACACCACCAACTGGGCGTTCCTGGACAACGTCAAGGCGACCGAAGTGAACATGGGCATCCGCCACCGGTTCTAGCGCCAGCATTCACAAAACGCTGTATGCAGGGAATCCCTTGATTGCGCCCTCCTCCGCGAAGGGAAGGCCAGATGATCGCCGCGCGCCGTTTTGGCGCGCGTTTTTTCTGACGCCGCGCGGCTGCCGGCCGCGCATGAAGACTTGTGCCGATCACATCGGACCCGCCGCCAGCATATAGCTGCCGCCCCGTATCGTATGCAGCAGCTTGGGCCCCGGCCCTGCATCGATCTTCTTGCGCAACCTGCGCATCGTGACCGCGACCGCATGCGACTTGAAATTACGCTTGTCGTGGATATGCAGCTTCATTTTCCAGACCTGCTCGGCCAGCTCCCATCCCACGCACACGACCCCGGGCCGCTGCATCAGAAAAGCCAGCAAACCGAATTCCTTGGGCGTGAGCGGCAGGAACTGCCGGTCGCGGTAGGCGCGGCAACGCAACAAGTCCAGCTCCAGATCGGCAAGCTGCAACCTGGGACTGGACTCGGGGGGATTGATCACGGAGGATTCAGCCACGCCGGGCGCTCCTGCCCCGCGGGCGGCTATCGCCGCGACGCGTTCTGGCGTTGCACTTCAGCCTGGTACTCCGGCCCCGAACGCAGGCGGAAGTACTCCGTAAATGCCGCCTTGTACTCCGGACTGTAGATGTCCGGCGTCTCTTCGCCACGCCAGAAGCGGTCCACGCCCGCGCGCTTCCATAGCGCCAGGTCGGCCAGCACTTCGGCGCGCGTCAACGACGGACCATTGGGGTTGGCCAAACCAGCGGGCGGCGGCGCGGACTGCGCCAGCGCCGTGCCGGTGGCGGCGGCCGACAGCGCCAGGATCAATGCGGCTTTGCGGATCATCTGCATGCTTGTTTCCTATGTATCGTGGAGGGGACTGCACGATCAAATTCTAGGAAGGCGATGCAGACAGAAAGCGGATAGCGGGATTACGTTTTTGAAATGGCGGACCGCGGACGCGTGGCCCGCGATGCCGCTACCAAGCCAGGCCCTGCTCAGCGAATCCCAGGCGCCGCGGCCTCAAGAACACATAGCAATGCTGGAATCCATCCGCCACGACGTGGCGCGCGCCCGTCGTCCCCGCGATACCGGGCTCGAATGTCTTGAAAACCTGAAACCCCTTGGCCTGCTCGACCACGAAACTCAGGCGCTCCGGTTTGTCGTTGTAGCCAAGCACCAGCATTCCATCGTCGGCCAGGACACGATGGCATTCAAACATCAGCTGATTGAATGCTTCTTCCGTATCCAGGCCGAAGCCGATCAGCCCATTGGCGAACACCACGTCAAAGCTATGGGGCGGATAGTAGGTAGACAGCTCAGTCGCGGAACCCACCACGTGCCTGTTGGGCTGACCGTACGCGGCGTTGCGCGGATTCAGGTCTATCGAATAGAAATCCAGATCCAGCAGCCGGTCGTAGTGCCAGTTGTGCTTATCCAGCCCGATGAAAAGACATCTGGCCGCTGGAGCCGCGATGCCGCGCCGGAAATGCTCATTGACGTAGTCGAAGACCTCTTGCTCCATGAACATCCTGCTGGGCACCCGCAGCCGGAAATCGGCGCCCAACATTCTCAAAAGGCCCGGAGAAACCCGGAAAACAGCGCGCTTCAGCGCGTAAGCTATTTTTTTAACGAACCTCATGATCCCCAAGATCTCAAAAACCCGAAAAACGCCAGACCTGCTACCGGCATTCCCGCCGGCCAGCCGTCGCGCTTTCAAATTTTATTTTTGGGAGAGATTCTTTATCCGGAGTTTTTCTGAATTGGTAATTACTTTTTCTTGTGGCGCGGCCACAGAAAAACATGGCGATGCTGGAATCCAGCCCGCCATGACGCGTGAATTTCCAAAAAAAAGTGCCCGACTGAATTTTCAGCTGAAGAGAATTTCGTCGGACACTTTTTAGACAGGCGATGCAGACAGAAAGCCAATAGCGGGATTACGTTTTCGGAATAGCGGGCGGCTCTGAGCGGCCGTCCCCAGCTATGCCGCCGCCAGGTCCATGCCCAGTTCACCCAGCCCCAGGCGCCGAGGCCGCAAGAACACATAGCGATGCTTGAACCCATCCGCTACGACGTGGCTCGCGCCCGTCATTCCCGCTATGCCGGGCTCAAACGTCTTGAAGACTTGAAAACCCGCGGCCTGCTCAACCTTGAAACCCAGGCGGTCAGGCTTGTCGTTATAGCCCAGCACCAGCATCCCATCGCTGGTGAGGACACGATGGCATTCAAACATCAGTTGATTGAATGCTTCCTCCGTATCCAGCCCGAAACCGATAAGCCCATTGGCGAAGACCACGTCGAAGCTGTTCGGAGAATAGTAGGAAGACAATTCGGTCGCCGAACCCACCACGTGCCTGTTGGGCGGGCCATAGGCCGCGTTGCGCGGATTCAAGTCTATGGAATAGAAGTCGAGATCCAGCAGCCGGTCATAGTGCCAGTTGTGCTTGTCCAGACCGATGAAAAGGCATCTCGCCGCCGGAGCCGCCGCGCCGCGCCGGAAATGTTGATTGACGTAATCGAAGACCTCTTGCTCCATGAACATCCGGCTAGGCACCCGCAAGCGGAAATCAAGGCCTAGTTTCCTGGCAAGAGCCGGAGACGCGCGGAAAACGGCGCGCTTGAACGCGTAAGGTATTTTTTGACGAACTTCATGATCCTCCAGAACTTCAAAACAAACCCGTATGGCACCAAGTGCCGAAACGGCCCTCCCGCGGGCCGCCAGCCCCACTTGTTTTTTGTGAGGTCTGTTCTTTGGTCGAATTCTTCCTTGGCTTGCCTGATGGCTATCGAAACGCAGCCTTGACAAGCCTGAATTTTCTTGTTCGAAGAGCTATCAGACCCGATCGCCACTTTGGTGGCGGCAGGTCACGCCGTGTCCGTCCAAACCATGGAGATGCACACGTCCCGAGGGAAAGAGTCCTGGCCGGGCTGCTCGATAGGCAGCAGTCTGATGAATCAATTTGCCGGCGCTGTCCCAGTGCATCGCCCCGTTGCGCTGCGCTGGGATAGGATTCCTGCGTCGTAGCGGCTCAGGAGGGAGCCTGAGGCTACGCGTCTTCTATTGATAGCTAACGGCTGGTCAGGGCGATTCTTAATGTTTTGGGTTTGTTTTTTGGATTTTTCCGTCCCGAAAAAAAGTGACGCGCGCCCGGAATTTTCCAGTTATCAACTGTCCAACTTTTAGGGAGGAGGTCACTTGGACCACAGGAAGCTCTTGGTCTTGTAGCGGACCTCGTCGTAGGCCGAACCGGTTTCCATCCCGGCGACCAGGTTGATGTCGCGTCCCGCGACCAGCGTAAGGTTGCCGCCCGCCGCGATGGTCGAGCCGACGCATGAACGGCGGCGATTTGGGCGGTAGGGAATTACAGCGGCAGAAATAAATAGCCCCGGCTGCGCCGGGGCTATTTATATATATCTAGAAGACTTCGTGCCTGAGTCGTTTAAAGCAATCACTCTTCTTGATAGCTTCCTCTATATCAGAGGATCGATCAGTAGCATTTATGTAGAGCAAAACCGGGTAATCCGGAAAACCCTGTTCAACTGGCTCCTCATCAAATGGATCAAGATTCATCTTCAGAACAAAATTTTCCGAATCATTACTACCGAACATGTAGTAATCACCGCCATGATAGGTGCTATTTCTTTCCTCAAAAGAAATCCCAAAAACTTCCTCAATACGACTTCTTGCCAGCAGAAGGCTTATATCTTTGGCACCATATAGATCATATGCATTGTTCATTTCGGAAGAACCACACTTGGAGAACGACTTGCAGCTGTTGCAACAGAGTCATAAATCATAAAGTTAACTTCACGGTCCGCCTGTGTACTCAGCTTACTTGCTAAATCTCTTAGCCCAAGAGCTTGCAAGTCTCTAGCACTTAGAGGACCTGTACGAGAACCACCGCTACGCACCAATAAAGGTGTCAGACTGAGCTAACCCGGGTTTTCCGGACACCCGAAGAAGTAGACAATACTTGAAGGAGGTGTCCCATGGATAAATCCAAACCCGAAGGCAAGCCGCTTGAAGCCAAACGCCAGTATCACAGTCGAGACTTCAAGATCGAGGCGGTCAGACAACTGGAGGAAGGCAAGGTCAGCGGCACGCAACTATCGCTGATGCTGGGCGTGAAGCGGTCGATTATTTACCGATGGAAGAAAGAGCTGGCGACACACGGCCCAGACGTCTCATTTCCCGGTAAAGGCAAGGCTCGCACCGACGAGCAGACCGAGATTCAGCGCCTCAAGCGTCAGTTGGCCGAGGTCACCGAAGAGCGCGATATCCTAAAAAAAGCGGCAGCGTACTTTGCGCGGGAACTGCCGTGAGGTACGCCTTTGTGCAGGCTCATCAGCAGCAGTTCCGGGTCGCTCGGTTATGCCGGGCCTTGCACGTCAGCCGCAGCGGATATTACGACTGGCAACGTCGTGAACCCTCGGCAAGGCAGCAAGAGGACGTCAAGCTGCTCGCGGCCATCGAGCAGACCCATCAGACCTGCCGGCAAGCGTATGGCGCGGAAAAGACCTGGCGCGCGCTTAACGCCAACGGCGTGGCGTGCGGCAAGCATCGCGTCGCAAGACTGCGACGCCAGGCCGGCATCGAGGCGCTGCGCAAGCAGCGGTTTCGTCGGCTGGAGAAGCATTCGCTGCTGGGGCCAGCCCCGAACCGCCTGCAACGTCAGTTCACCGTGCAATGTCCCAATAAAGTCTGGGTGGGCGACATAACGGTTGTACCAACACGGACAGGCTGGCTATATCTGGCCGTACTGCTGGATCTCTACTCTCGGTCGGTGATCGGCTGGAGCATGGCCGAGAAGGCCGACCGCAGGTTGTTGGTCCATGCACTTCAAATGGCCCTAGCCCGGCGCCGTCCCGATCCTGGACTTTGCACCACAGCGATCGCGGTGCGCAGTACAGTTCGGCAGAGTACCGAGGCATGCTTAAGGACCACGGCATCATCATCAGCATGAGCGCCAAGGGAGATCCCTACGATAATGCCGTCGCAGAGAGCTTCTTCAGCAACTTAAAGAACGAATTAACGCATCACAAGGTCTTCCACAGCAGGGAGCATGCGCGGCTGGCGATCTTTAACTACATTGAGGTCTTCTATAACCGCCAGCGAATCCACCAGGGGCTAGGTTATCGAACCCCTGCCCAGGTCGAGGCCTCCGTGCCTTAACCAAACTGTCCGAGAAATCCGGGTCAGCTCAGTCTGACACCTTATATCCAAACGGTTTGGTCGCCTGATGAAGCGTATAAGGCCGGCACCATGCACGCCCTGATCATCTACAAGCTAAAAGCTTGAGTCCGCCCCGTGCAACAAGCCATTGATTCAGAATACATTTCCCCAGAATTCCGTTGGGAAAACTCAGAGTTCGACACCATTTCTTATCTCTATCTTCGAAACCAATACAAATCTAAAGCCTCAAGATCAGCTCTTAGCTCTGCAGCCTCATCAGGAGGCAAGCCCTTCAAAGCAGAGGAGATATCAATCTCCTTGAACAACTCAGAGATAATATCGAGATGATATTTCTCAACCGCCCTCGAAGACCTTCCTGCTAAAAGAACCAGAGTTAAAACCTCCAGCATTAACTTTTCAATTGGCATATCAAAGGAGTTTTCAAGCTCGCTATAGGCATAGCCAGCTTCGCTTTCACCCGCCCCCCACGGACTTTTATGACTTAGCTTGACTCTGCAATAGCTATAATAGCTGCCCAGAAACCAAGCACGGATTTCACCATAAGTTACGCGTTCTTCCGTCATGGGGTCTTCCTCGGCGGGCAGAGCATACCCCCCCTGGTTATCAAAGATACTGACTGTAACATTTGAATGTTTTGCTTTCAAAAAAGGTGTCAGACTACATTTTCGGCTGTGGAAAATGTAGTCTGACACCTTTTTTAGTCCACTGAGCGTCAACCGCCGTGTTGTCATTGCACTCCGCACCGTGCTTATCAAGGCGTTGAGCCGGTTCAAATGTAGGCTGGGGATCGAGTCCTGAAGCAGTTTCTGCAATACTCCGACTGCGTGCATGGCCTGTCTTCCTTCAAACGGTTTGGTCGCCCGATGAAGGGTATAGGACTGGCACCATGCACGCCCTGATCATCTACAAGCTAAAAGCTTGAGTCCGCCCCGTGTAACAGGCCATTGATTCAGAATGCATTTCCCCAGAAATTCGTGGGGAAACCTCAGAGTCTGACACCTTATTTATATTGAACCAGCTAATCAGCGACTATTTTTTGCAGCAAGCCCGCGACTTCGGCTCTAAGCGCCTCACCGTCAAATTCATATTCTTCCCTAGATTCGTCTGGTTCGTACATATCCGCAGCACAAAAAATACTGGACAAACACTCGCTCAACGAAGGCTCATCGAGCTGAAGGACATTGCTATCTCGTTCAATTTTCCAAAGCTCAATATAAGCTTCAGAAAAAACTTTGGCTTTCAGTCTTCCTGCTACATACGATCTTGCAAACTCGAGGATAGTGAGACTCATCGCAGAACTCCATTTTTAATAGAGTTTTCAAACTGCTGAGTTCCCGGCGAGAGCTTAAAGCCCGTCACAAAATTCCCTGACGCATCGAGCACAACAGCGTTGTTGGCGGTCGAATTAAAGTGGGAATAAAGGTGTCAGACTACCGAATAAAGGTGTCAGTCTGACACCTTTTTTTCAGCACTCGAACCGCTTCCCAATGAACTCTCCCTGAGGACTGCTGTAACTCCCGTAGGTCGACCAAGTGAGTCGAGTTCGCCAAGAATTACGTTGCTTGGGGCATTTGGACTTGGCCTGGCGAGTGTCGGATAGCTGCTTCCTGCAGATTAAAAAGGGTGTCAGGCGACACTTTCACATTCGGAAAATTTAGTCTGACACCTTATATCCCAATCTGCATCCCCTACTGACCAAACGCCTGCTGGAATTCCAGTTGCTCGCGCACCTCTTTTGAGCGCCCGTACCAGCAACGTCTCCAGCAGTGCCTGTCGCCTTTGAACCAACTAGTTAAGTCAAAACAACTCTATAATTTCTTTCGCTAACCATGCCTCACTTTTATCTATAGAAATGTAGCATCCTTCGAATGAGCCGCTTGTCAAAACAAGCCTATGCCCTGCATATTCAATAGTAACTAGAATTGAGTAAGGACCTTGCTCACGCTTTATTTCCTCTGCATTTAGTTTTTTCAAAACAACACCAACAAACTCCTCAAATCTTTCTTCCTCATACTCATTAAAATAGACAAAATTACCAAGCTCGGAACTAGACTCAGAAAAACGATTCATGTTCACATCCCCAACCCATTATTCACGCTTTCTCTAGATGACTGGGATTTTTCGATAATTTTGCGCCACAAATCATCCCCAGAAAGACCTTGTGACGAGTATTTATTAGTGATCTCCGACCACGTTCTATTGGGATCACTCTTATTCAAAGAGTCTGCCAAATCTCTGTTAGACATTAACTCTCTAGCTGTAGACCTTAAATCATTCCTCATGGCAAACGCCTGCTTAGCCTGATCTTCCAGCGACAGTCCTGCATCAATTCGACTGGGAATTTCTGCCTCTTTAGATAAGTACCAAGCCCTAGCCTCTCTATCAGTTAGAGTCCTAGGTTGAGCAATATTGTCCCACCACTTTGTATAGGCGGCAGAATCATCGATTGCTTTTGCACCACCTCCCGCCACCCTCCCTACATCAAGGGATTTTTCCACTTCGGCAAACACGTGAACCGCCTGGCCGCCCTTCTTAAGCATGCCGCCAACTACCGGCACCAAGCCAATCGACGCAAAATACCGATTCGCCTCATCCCCAGTCGCCGTCTTCCCAGTCACAAGCTCGTACAGCGAACTTGCGTTTGACACCCCTGGAGCCAGATCCAAAACGGCTTGAGCAAGCGCGTCCGCTTTCTCCTTGGTCAAGTCTGGGTAGTGGGTGAGCGTTATGACTTCGTCATACGCCGCCGCCATACGATCCGCTTCCGCCCATCCCGCTTGCAGGCAGCTATTGCTATCACCGCAAGCCGCCTCCAAACGCCCAACGAGTTCGGCCTTCAGACGAGCAACCTTGTCGCGGTTGCGGTAGAGGCTGTTGTTTTCAGCCTCTATACGGGCAGCGACCTCCGCCGACACTGCAGACGATGGATCAATCGAGGCTGCGATACCCGCGACGATGCTGCTGATCAGATTGACGCGTGCTTGTGCATCTTCTGGAGACAGATCGTTGGCTTTATCGCCCTCCGCGCTCTCCAGCAACTTGCTAAGGACTACACCAGACAGCGCCCCCGCGCCGCCGGCGCCGCACGCCGAACCCTGAGCGGCGGCACCAGCGCAACCCAACAACGTGTGAAGGGCCATGTGTCCAACCGAGCCCTCCCCGCCCAACGCGCTACTGATCTCCTTGATCTTGACCGCGCCCAAGGTTTGCAGATAGTTGACCGCAGCGGATTGGACAACCTGCGCAGTACCTGCCGTCACGTTGCCGCTGATGGCCCCGAGAATGACCGTGCTCAATTGACGATACGTCCCCTGAGAGCCCCAGTTGCTTTCCAGCTCCGCATATTCTTGAGCGGCCCGAATTCGCTCGGAGTAAGGCAACGAAGCGTCCTCTGAACGCGCCTTCGCGTCCTTCAGCTCCTCCGCCCGGTTCGCCAAAAACTGCCCCACCTGGCGTCCAGTCTCTCCCACGATCTCGAAGCCCGCCCCCACTTCCTTCTCGTCAAAGATCGGATCCAGGCTGTTCAGCGTGTCCTTGGTGTCGCGATTCAGGCTAGCGATTGCCTCTGCTGCCGTCTGGCCCGTCTGCACCTTCTGACCGGTCTCGTCGCGTATGACGATCTTGCCGCCACTGATGCCGCTGAGCGTCGTGGAGTTGGATTCGCCCTTGGCGCCCATCGGCACAGGCGGGACCGCGCTGACGCCGTTGATGGCAGGCAGGTTCGAATTCGGCGTCGCCTTGGAGCCGCCCGCGGCATCGCCCTTGCCATCCGTGCCGACGTTGTTCTTGTCCTTGCCGTCCTCCTTACCGCCGCCAAAGCTCACGCCCCCGCCCAATTGCAGGGACTGGCCTTCATAGCGGGCTCGGTTCTCGATGTCGCGGCTGGTCAGCGTGCCGGTGATCAAGACGTTCCTGGCGTCGGCTACAGCCTTGTCGCTGCTGGCGATCACTCCGCCGATCAGGCCGGTGTTCTTGGCAACGTCCAGTTGGAAGCCGCCATCGCCCGCCCATAGCCCGGTCTGTTCGGTGACGCTGGCGTACTTGCTGTCGATGTTGGTCTTGCCATAGTTGCCGCTTACCGAGCTGGCGCCATAGCAGATGGGCGGAATGCACAGGCTGACCTGCACGCCTACGCTGCGGTCACGAGCAGTGAAGCTATTGATGTCCTGCAGGCTCTCGACGAGCAGATTGCCGCCCACGGTTGCCAGGATGCGATCGCCGCTTGCCTGCGCGCCGCGCAGCACGGTGTCGCCGCCGGAGTTCATGGTCAGCGTGTTCCCGGCCTGGACGTGGGTGTTGTTCCAGGTGGAGGCTTGTCCATCGGACTTGCTCTTGCTGCCGCCCGCCCCGAGGTTGATGCTGAAGCCTTGCTGGCTTCCGCCCAGGGAGAAGCCCACGCCTATGCTGGCGTTGCTGCTCTTGCCGTCGGTTTTCTGGCTGGACGTGTTCTGCTGCGCGATGAGCAGCAGATCGCCTTGCGCGTCCAACAGCACGTTGCGTCCAGCCGCGAGGTCAGAGCCGGCCACGATAATGTCGGATTGCTCGCCTTTGCCTGCCGCAATGATCGTCAGGTCACGGCCGGCTGCAATGGCTGCGCCGCTGGCGGTGCTGCTTTGTCCAGTGCTGGTCTGACTGGCGCTGCTGGCGCCCAGGTCCACGTTGAGGCTGATGCCGCCTGCCCTGGCGGGATCCTTGGCCACGGCGTCGTATGCGTTCTTCGCCGCGAGGCCCGCCGCGACGGCGGCGATGGCCTGCAAGCGCCCATTGTTGCTTTCCTGGGCTGCCTCGCGCATGCGGTTGGTGCTCTGCACCGCGCTGATAACCGGATTGCTGGCGCTGACAGTCACGCCGATCTGACTGGTCTCCTGGAATCGGCGATAGACGCTGGTGTCGTAGCTGCCGTCAATCGTGACAGTCTGCCCACCCAACAACATGTCGCGGCCCGCGCGAATGTCGCTACCACGTATCAACAAGTCATCTTGGGCGATGATGGAGACGTCGCCCTGCCGACTCGTGATCGTGCTGCCTGCGGCGCTGGGCGTGCTGCTGCGTTCATCCAGACTGCCGCTGCTGCTGCGCACGCCCACCGTGAGGAAATAAAGGTGTCAGACTACATTTTCCGGTGTGAAAAATTTAGTTTGACACCTTATTTCTCCAGCGAATCCACCAGGGGCTAGGTTATCGAACCCCTGCCCAGGTCGAGGCCTCCGTGCCTTAACCAAAATGTCCGAGAAATCCGGGTCAACTCAGGCTGACACCTTATATCCATGCAGCTTTTTTACCAACGACCCAACCTAATTTTTCAGCAGACTTTCGACCACACTTCTATCAATAGTTCTGAACACTACTTCTATCTCGTGCCTATCGTCATCGACCCAATCAAGGACCGAGTCACGCAAAATCTCAAGATATACCTGTAGATCGTCGATTGGCAGTCGCGGCAGGGACTCATGCACAAGGACGATTTTTTGACACGGAATCCAGCTGAGATCTCTTAAACAGTCATACAAGGCATCCCAGTTGAATCCAAAGTATCCCGGAAACCAAAGTAGATAATACAGTGCTTTTATTAATTCCTCAATTCCTCTGTAGTCTCAATAATGGGATCAATGCGAACATAAAAAACCTCGGTCGTGTCATATGAAGGTGAAATTTCTAAAAACAAGAATGGCGACATTTTCAACAGACCTTAATTTTTTATTTGGATGAAGGTTTTGTAGTGGTCGGCGGTGTAATACATTTCGCCGCCTTTCCCTACGACTATTCGCTGAGGCCCAGGCCCTGCAATGCCCGGTAGTAAAGGTGTCAGACTACATTTTCAGGTTTGAAAAACGTAGTCTGACACCTTATTTTGAATCCGCCCTACCGCGCCAGTCGCTTTTTGACCTAATCAGCAGCTTTAAAAAAATGCTTATCTAGATCAGCAGACGGGAATTGACCAGGTAGAACTTTTGACGAAATATCCTTACCAAGAAGCCTTAAAAGAAACTCAACACAGCCACAATTGTAGATCTCTTCTTCCCCTTGGTCGGAGCTATGAATAGCAACTTTCCATGAATCTGGCTCTCCATCAACCAACCAAACAAAAGTTTCTCCATTATCTGTCACTGCCCAAGGAAGAAAAGAACCTTCCGCGGGATAGTCTGGCCTTGGATAGTCCGATAAAAACTCCTGCCGCATTACAGCGTACGCGCCTACAAAGCATTTACTTTTCTCATAATTCAAATTTGAATTTTTTGAAAAAGGATCTAGCACCCACACAAAATCGTCTATCGCCCTGCATCCATAAATTGAAATAAATTCTTTAAAATCATTGGGCAGTCGCAGGTTCTCCTCAGTTTCAAGATTCGTCCAAGCGGCCTTGTCAAAGGCTCGCGGAGAGGGTGGCGGGAGAAGGCTAATCAGCTTATTTATCATTCCTACTTCACCCCACTTAGGAAACCTCAGTGTCAGACTACAATTTTCGCTGGCCGCCCGCGCCGTCGGGTAACCACCTGCCGATGCAGGCCATGCTCCAAACCCGCACAATACTCTTCCGACCCAAGCGGGTTTCCTGACTGGGTCGACTGTCGAATGCGCTCAATTTCTTCAGTGGGCATCGCTGATTCCACGTAGCTGCGATAAACAGCTCGGCGCTCATCCTCCGAACACCCCAGTGCCAGATACAAGGGATGCGGTTCCAGCACTCCACCTTCGGCCATCCCCATACGACCTCTATAGCTCGACCATGGATAGTCTGCTGCGTGTGCTGCCATGTGCGCTCGCACCGGGTTAAGTTAGATATACCTGCAACATGCTAGCAAGTCAGAAAAAAGGTGTCAGACTACATTTTCGGGTGTGGAAAATGTAGTCTGACACCTTATTTTGTTTTTCCTTTCGTGACACCCTTTTCGTGAGATCTTTTTCGCAGCCCGACTTCTTTTTTTCTGAGCAACGTTTCATTTCGTTCCCTTAACCTGAAGTTCCCTTCTAAGCACGTCCAACATGTCGGACCAGTTTTTAAAAAGCCACTCATCCCCTTCGAGAGAAGCATTTGCCGTCGGCATATATCTGACAAAAGAAGAGACAGACACAGGATAACCAAAATCTGCGTACAACTCCTCAACGACCCTCAAGGGATCTCGATATGAATTCCTATTTCTAAATACCCAAAGAAAAATCAAGAAAATCCATACCTTTTCCTCTCGCTCGATATCTCTCGGGAATTCTGAAGCAAGATTACTAACGTGCTGCATCACCACATTTACGTCATCACCGGCCAAGCAGGCTAACTCATAATGTTCAGCAGAAGAATCTACGGCAAGATTTTTAACAGCATACTGAACGGCGCCACGAGGACTCAAGAAACCGCGCTCCAACCCATATTTTATGTCGCCCCATTGCATCCAGGGCGCTTCTTCAAGACAAAAATTACTATCCAACTTAATATCCACAACTCGCCCCATTATTTTGGCAGCCTAGATGGAACCTGATTTGGCGTTCCCGTTATTTTCCCCTCAGGTATTAAAAAATAGGTGTCAGACCACATTGTCAGGTGTGAAAAATGTAGTCTGACACCTTTTTGGTCGCGCCCTTGAGAAAAAAAGGTGCCAGACCAAATTTTCGATTATTGAAAATGTAGTCTGACACCTTTTCCCATCTACGGGCTAGCTCAGTCTGACACCTTTTTTTTCTCCCGCAAGCGGAAATCAGGGCCTAGTTTCCTGCCAAGAGCCGGAGACGCGCAGAATATTGAAAATGTAGTCTGACACCTTATTTTTTTCCCGTTCCTTTGTGAACGAACTCTACATCGATTTCGTACTAACTAGGGGGGCAGGTCATGACACCTTATTTCATCTACGGGCTAGCTCAGTCTGACACCTTTTTTTCTCCCGCAAGCGGAAATCAAGGCCTAGTTTCCTGCCAAGAGCCGGAGACGCGCGGAATATTGAAAATGTAGTCTGACACCTTATTTTCGCGCCCCCTAACATCTTTCGAAAATAGGTTATAGATAAAACTTTCAACGCTGGAAGATGTAGTCTGACTACCTTATTTTCATGCAGGGTCTAACATCTTATTCCCTGCACCTTCCAACTTTTATTTTTCCCTAGCAATCAGAATCGCTCTATCAAGCATTTCTGTAGTTACATACAGAACAAAGCCAAGTCGATTACCTCTTTCGAAGCTATCTCTATAGGACACGAGAATATCCACTTCGCGCGCCATTGCTAGGGCTGCCAAATGGCGAAGCGGCATAGCGCCCTTGGCATCCGTTGGCAAACTTCTATATATTGCCAGCCCAGATTCAAGACTCTCGGCGTCAGCCCAGGAGATAGCCTCTTCAGCCAACCCCAACACATCGCCAGTTGATAATTCCAACATTTTTCTTGGCGGACTATTTCTAACTACAATCGGCTCATATTCAATATTTTCCCCAAAAATACGCGAGACTGCTTGTGAAAACGGCTTGCAAGATATCGACGGCATGAACGTAACTCTAAGATGATCAGATCGCTTGCGAATCGTTGGAAATATCCGGATCATCTTATCGCCGAAATCCAGCACACAAAAATGATCGCCCACCTCGTCAGGTTTGCAACTCCATCCACATTTTTCAAGAATTGAAGTAATTTCAATCTCTGTCATTTCTTAGCTCCGGGAAAACGCAGCGGTTCGACTGGAATACCATTAGGATAGCCTTGGTCTTTAAGTGGTATTCCGGGAATCAGTCCGAACTCCCTCGCCACCTGGCCTCGGGGGATAGAATTCCCATTCTCTATCTGCGGGAAGATCTCAGACTGCCTAATACTTAAGTCCGCATTCCCTGTCTTTATTTCGATAATTTTTATCCCACCATCAGGAGCTCTTGCCACGATATCCGGTCTGCAACGACCAACGACCCCGCATGAGTTTCCAAAAGAGATCTCTCTCTCACTAACACTATAACCCTGCTTAACTAGTTGATCCTTGACATCATCCACCATGTCTAAGTGGTGGTCATAATGATCTCTAATAGTGATTCTCGAAGCACCCGCGCCTCCAATGGCCTCTCCCTCGCCCTCGGAGAATATCAACCCCGGCCCGATTTTATCTGGCATCGGCGTTACGGTCGTAGTCCGCCCCGACGGCCCCTTATTCTCCTGCCCCGGCACCCCACCAATCTCAGGCACATCCCCCGACTTACCAGGCAACTGCGTATCCGGCACTGTTCCCACACCACCACCAGGCGGCACGCCCACCGGTGGCACCGGGTCTCCGGGTTTCCCTGGAATGCTCTGGGGTTCGCCGCCGGTGGCGATGTACTGAACAACCGCCAACAACAGCGCTTGGTCCTCCGACAAGCCAGGCGTCTTGCCGATCAGGTCTGCGGTCATCGCTGTGATCGCTGCGAATGCAACTGGCCCGATCACCTTCTCTTCGCATGCCGGTGACCGGAAGCAAGCCCCTAGCGCCGCCATACCACCACGCTTGAGCAGGGTCGCTACCGCGTTGTTCTCGGTTTCCAGTCTGCCGCTGTTAACCACCGCACTCGCATCCGCTCCCAGCCCAACAGCGACGCCTGCCAACAGCGAGGACACCAGATTGCTACGAGCCTCCTTGTCTTCCGGTGACAAGGCCGAACCAGACTTGCCGCTGGCGGCATCCAACAAGGCGTTCACCACTGAGGCAGCTCCCGCGCCTAGCGCGGAAGCCCCGCAACCATCACCGCGTGCCGAGCCTCCAGCACATCCCACCAGCGTGTGCAGCGCAGCGCGTGCAGCTTGTGCTTCCGCACCGCCACCCAACGCATCGGAGTACAGTTTGACCTGCTGCGCGGTCAACCCCTGGAGGTAGTTGACTGCGCTGGCTTTCGCCACATCAGAAACACCACCGGTAACATTGCCTGTCACACCGCCCAGAATCGCGGTGGCGATCAGACGGTATTGGCCGCCGGGCTCCCACTTTGCAGCATCGCCCAGATCATCAGTCAGCCGGGCAATACGTGCGGAGTCCCCTCCGCCGGGCTTCTTCAATTCAGCGGTCAACTCATCAGAGAGCGCCTTCGCCTCCTTCGCCCGATTCGTCAAAAACTGCCCCACCTGCCGCTGGGCTTCCGACGCAATCTCAAACCCCGCCTCGATCTTCTCCTTATCAAAAATCGGCTTCAGCGCATTCAAGGTATCCGAGGTATCCCGGTTCAACGCCGCGATCGTTTCCGCCGCCGTCATCCCGCTCAGATCCTGCTGCGCAGCCACGTCACGAATCACGACCGTGCCGCCGCTGATGGCGCTTTGCGTGGTCGAGTTGCCGCTGCCCTTGGCGGCCACGACGATGGGCGTGCCCATGCCGAAGCCGCTGCTGCCGGTGGCGATGGACGTGGCATGGTCCTTGCTGGCGCCGCCTGCCACTTGGCCGTCCTTGGTGGTCCCTAGGCCGGAATCCGCTCCCTTGGGTCCGCCGAAGCCGAAGCCCCCGCCTATCGAGACCTGGCCGCCGCTGTACTTGGCGCTGTTCTTGATGCTCTCTGTGATCAGCGTGCCGGTGTCGAGCTTGTTCAGCCCCTCCGCCACGGCCTGGTCGCTGCTGGCGATAACGCTGCCGATCAGGGTGGTGTTGTTCTTGACGTCGATCTGGAAGCCGCCGTCGCCCGCCCGCAAGCCCGTCTGCTCCATGACGGACTTGAAGTTGCTGTTCATCTTGCCGGTGCTGGCGTTGGCCGAGAAACTACTGGCCCCGGCGCAGAACGGCGGTATGCACAGGCTCAGCCCGAAGCCGGCGCTCTTGTTCTTGGAGTCGTACTTGCTGCTGTCCTGCAGGCTCTCCAGCAGAAGGTTGCCGCCCACGGACGCGATGATGCGATCCGCCTCCCCCGTCGCGCCCTTGAGCGTGGTGTCCCCGCCCGACTGAATCGCCAGCACGTTGCCTGCCGTGACATGGCTGTTGGTCCAGCTTTCGTCCTTGCCGTTGGCCGAACCCCGGCCAACCGAGGCGCCCAGTTCCAACGTGAAGCCGTTGCGCTCGCCGCCAGTCGAGAAGCCGATGCCGATGCTGCCGCTGCTGCTCTTGCTTTCGGTCTTCTGTTCGAAGGCGTTGCGCGCGGCCTGCAACACGATGTCGCCTTCGGCCTTGAGCACCACATTGTTGCCCGCCGACACGTTCGAGCCCGTAACTGTGATGTCGGAGTCCTTGCCCGCGCCTTCCGCAACGATGGTCAAGTCCTTGCCCGCAGTGACGGTCGAGCCATAGGCGTTGGACGAGCTGCGATCAGTGGTGCTGGTGCTCTTGCTGGTACCCAGGCTGAGCTTGATGCTGATACCGCCCACCTGGTCGATCTTGTTGCTAGAACCAGGCTCGGCCAACTCCGCCGCTTGGGCGGCCAGGGCGGACTTGCGGACGGCGTCGTAGGCGTTGACGCCCGCGATGCCGGTGGTTACCCCGGCGAGACCCTTCATGACGGTGTTGTCCGTCTTGCCTGCCGCGTCGGCCATGCGCGCGCCGGTCTGCACGGCACTGACCAAGGGGTTGCTGGCGGTGAGCGTCAACCCGGTCTGCTTGATCTCATGGAACTCCTTCTCGCGCGCGGTATCGAGCGCCGCGGCGATGTTCACCTCCTTGCCGATCAGCGTCATGTCGCCCTGGCGCGCCAGGAGGTTGCTGCCCGTGATGTTCAGTGCCTCACCGGCCTTGATCAGCACATCGCCTTCAACGCTGCCCACCGTGCTGGCGGTGTTGAAAATCTTCTTGCCGTCGATCCAGTCGGTCTGCTTGCTGCTGCCGTAGCTGATGCCGCCCATCGCACCGAAGCCGGACTTCTTGACCATCTTGTAGTTGTAGCTGTCCTCGGC
This sequence comes from Achromobacter aegrifaciens, assembly GCF_902859735.1. GTDB lineage: Bacteria > Pseudomonadota > Gammaproteobacteria > Burkholderiales > Burkholderiaceae_B > Achromobacter > Achromobacter aegrifaciens. The sequence goes on from NZ_CADIJY010000004.1 coordinate 609,166, forward strand.
GTTCTGGCCGGGCAGGATGTTCACGTCGCGCTCGGCGGACATGACCAGGTCCTTCTGCGCGGCGACGTTCGACCCCACCACGTTCAGGTCCCGCCCCGCCATCAACACCGCTGTGTCGCCGGTAAAGGTCGAACCCTTGGCCTGTTCCCAATCGTTGGAGGTAATGGTGTGCGTGGTCTTGGAAGACAGGAAGCTCTTGGTCTTGTAGCGGACCTCGTCATAGGCCGAACCGGTTTCCACGCCGGCGACCAGGTTGATGTCGCGCCCCGCGCCCACGGCGAGTTGCTTGCCGGCGGTGACTTCGGCCGCACGCGCGTTGACGTCCTGCCCCGCGACCAGCGTAAGGTTGCCGCCCGCAGCGAGGGTCGAGCCGACTTCGGCGCTGGTGCTCAGGTCGTGGCGGTTATTCTTGTTCAGGACCAGCGTTTCGCCATGACTTTCAGTCAGCGTCTCCAGCGCGATATCGCGCCCGGCCTGCAGGCGCGCATCATCCTTGACCGAGACTTGCGCCGCGGTCAGCGTGATATCGCGGCCGGCCTGCATGTTGAGGTTGCCGGCATCGACGCGGGCCACGCCGCTGACGTGCGTGCCCCAGGTGCTGCCGAAGTTCTCGGACGCCGCGGTGGACGTCAGGGCGATGTCGTTCCCGGCCTTCAGGGCGACGTTGTCGCCCTTGATCAGCGACACCAGGTTGGTCAGGTCCTCGCGCGCGGCGAGGTCGACGGTGGAACCCTGGATCAGCCCGCCGCCCTGGTTGACGATGTTGCCGGCGGTCATGACGGTGGCTTCGCGCGCGCCGATGGTGCCGCTGTTGACGATGTCGCCTTCGGCCTCCAGCTTGACGTTGCGGCCGGCCATGAGAGTGCCGTCGCCCTTCAGGTCGCCTTCGCGCACCAGCAGGTAGACCTGCGGGACCAGCACGGTCTCGGTGGTGCCGTCGGGCAGCGTGACGGTCTGTTCGACCAGCCAGACCAGGTCGGTGGTCAGTTGGCGCTGTTGCGCCTCGGTCAGCGCGACGCCGAGCTGGACGCCGTTGTCGCGGGCGAATTGCGCGCCGGCGGCGAGCAGGGCCTTGTACTGGCTGTCGTTATCGCTGTACTTGTCGAGGAAGCGCTGGCCGGTGGTGGCCAGGATCTGGTCGGACACGAGCTTCTGTTCATAGAAACCGTCGCCCGAACCGGCGCCGTGAAGAAACGTGTCAGACTAAATTCTCAGCTATGGAAAATTTAGTCCAGTAAAAATTTTACGGAAAATTCAGATTGAAGTTTTTTTTGTCTATTTACATAAAAATCACTCTACAAACTGGAACTGCGGAACTCTGTAGGCATGATTCGTCGATTTTTTTGGATCAAAAAAAACATTGTCGTCCAAATGACTCTTGACGCGCTTTCGCACCACATCCACCTCATAAAACCGCTCATGCAAGTCAAATATAGATTCTGACAACTGTATGTAAACCGACTCGTCTCCCCAAGCTTCAACCTTGTACGCTGGCGCCGAAAGCAGTCTTTCTCGTCCAATAAGTTTCACATAGGCAGGTCCAAACACTTGAGACCATGCAACATCTGGAACGCATTTCATCAATCTATGAGTTGGAATCATAAAGTGAGATGCAAAAGGCAAAAATCCGTTTGCCAATCCCACAGCCTTGTACGCCTCGGTCGTGCTATCGCAGATAGCATATTCAACCCCAAAGCGACCTACCATATGTCGGAAATAATCAACCAAGTTTTTTACTTGATCAGCGTGATTAACTGAGACCTCCAACGCATGGCTGGCGAACTGGGGGCCACGCAGTGGATATGTACGTTTCCGAAATACCCCCCAGCCCTTCGGTATCGCTTTACGCTTCCACATTATGCTATTCACATCTTGACTAAGAAACTCACGCAACTCTGCTGCCGTCAACTCCAGATTGATTGGCTCTACAACTCCCCAATGGGAAGGAGAAAAACTCGGGACCGCAACGCTAAAATCTTCAATAAGATTTACAAAATCGGCCGCACCACTAAACGACGGTGTCAACAATATCTGCCCGTCTACGCCAATGTACTTTTTTTTCAAATCTCCACTCCTCGACTAAGGCACCCACGGGTTAAGCGTTTTCTTTTCCAAGTCGAAAACGCGAATCGATCCGCCGCTATCATCAATCAACCGGGCTAGAGGTTCAGATATCTTCGTCCGTGGAGAAACTATAAGATCAATCCCCTCAAACTGTTTGAACGCACCGTTGCCGGAACCCAGCCCTTTGGTAACCACCCCTCCCTCTTCTACCAACTTGGCATATGCTCGAAATTGGGCACTATTACTTAGCTTGGCCACATCCTTAATTTCCAGAATTCTAACGGTTTTCTCCGTACCATCCGGAATCACAGTAACCAACCTTCCATTCACACTGGCAGTAAAAGAGGTAGTGTTTTTTTCCAACGACACATATCCCAGAACCACCTCTTCAAATGTCTTACCCTGCGCCTGATTCGCTGCGATTTGCTTCGCCGCCGCCACGGCAGGCCCATTCTTCAAGACCCGAGCCAGATCGCCAAGCTTATCTACCGCCTTGCCCAGTTGTGCGCCTCGTACGACTCCCAAAGCTGCAAAGAAATAACTGGCTTCCTCTTTGCTGGCGGCAGTCTCGCCGGTGGACAACTCATAGGCAGACATTGCCATTCCAGGGAATGTCAACAGCCCACCTACGGCCTCGGCGAACATTGTCACATGGACGTCCGACATCAGAGCTAACTGCTCCGATATACTTGCCCCGCTCTGAATGTTATAGATCGTCAGTAGCGCATCAATCTTGCTCGATGACACGTCCAGCGTTCTAAGCGCTTGTTCGTATGCCGCAGGGCTAAGCCTTCCTTCATCCCATTCCTGTTCCAACGCTGCGCGTTGACTAGCGGTCGCCTGCGCGACCGAGGCCGGATTTCGGTAAAAGGAGTTGTTTTCGGATTCAATCCGCGCAGCTGCGTTCGCTGTCGCTGCTTGCCCTCCTAGTCCACCAACGACACTCGCGACAATCCCACTTAAGAGGTTGTTCTTCGCTTCGTTTTCTTCGGCGCTGCCATCCGCCGAGGTCGCAAGCAGATAACCCAGGACACTGCTCAAACCCGCCCCGGCTGCGCCGCTGGAGCACGCAGATCCTTGTACTGCGGCGGAACCGCATGCCAGCACACCATGCAGTGCGGCGCGCACGCCTTCCGATTGCGCGCCGGCTGGCAGAGAATCCGCCCATTCCTTTACCAATTTGGAGCCCTGCGCTTGCAGATATCCGACTGCCGCGTTGACAGCGAAATCGCCAACACTACCGGTCACATTGCCTGAGGCCGCTGCCATTACCACTGTGACCGCAGGAAAAAGGTGTCAGACTACATTTTCAGCTGTGGAAAATGTAGTCTGACACCTTTTTTCTCCAAAGCGCGTTCACCCTATCGCCCGGATTACGCCTAATCTCTTGACGGGTAAGACGGTATCTTTTTTATAGCCTGAAACTTTTTATATTAGATTTTATTTAGTTTTTTGCACAACTCATACAGCCTACTTCTCAGGCAGTCAAATTCACAATTTTCCGCGACAAGCACCTTTCCTTCCTGATAAAGAACAACATCATTGATTGACCCACTCCCCCCATACATGGATAAAAACCCATATGTCATATCTACAATATTTTCGTCAAACCGTTCTCGAACTTGTTCCAGAGTAGCAGCCCAATCTCCCCCTCCCCCTAGAAGGAGTAAATCAACCATCCTCTTTACAAGTGAATCAACATCACTGGTAGCACTCATTTCAATGGACTCCATTTAATTATCTCAAAAAGGAAAAAGGTGTCAAACTAAATTTTCACATTTGGAAAATTTAGCCTGACACTCTATTTTTCTCAATTTAAGTTCTCATTCTTATTTTTTACTTTTCCTATCTAGCCACCCCGGAGGATAGGGAGGCTCTTCAAATGGCTTTATTTTTAGCGCTATCGCTCTGCCAGAGAGCCCTCCGACCCCCGCCAAAACGAAGCCAAAATACATGACCCAACCTGTCTCCCACACCTTCACGTCAAGAAATATTAACGAAACCCCCAGGACGGTAAAAGCGTATTGATAAATCGTCCTAATAGATCCATCAACAATAACATGACGCCTAAACCTATCCATAAAATCAGTTTCCATATTTTCCTCTCGCATATTCTCTAACTTCATTTAGCATTATCGCGCGATCTGACCAAGCCCAACCTGAGCAAGGTAGGCCCCCAGGAAAAAGGTGTCAGACTACATTTTCAGCTGTGGAAAATGTAGTCTGACACCTTTTTTCTCTCTCTGCTTTTACCAAATCCACAATTTAATTAAAGGCGTGCAAAAGCACTGGATACCTATCTGACGCAAAAGCACCTTTCATATCAGCGGTCGAATCACTCACAGATTTACTTTCCGGCCTTTTCACTCGTATCTTCCCGAGTTTTGGGTAGTCCAGCTCTTCGTTTCTTCAACCATCCGTGCGGATAAGGTGGGTCTTCAAATGAACGAATACCCAATTGGTGCGCCCTCGCGGCATACCCCCCGAATCCCCCTATCGCCAGCCCTACGATGTATATCCATCCGGTACGCCAGAGATCGAAATCAAGGAAAACGATAGCGCCCCCTGCGATTACCAAAACCGCACCATATATCGGTCTCAGGTAACCACCGCGCACAAATATCGCCTTAAGCGATCGTCTCACTATAAACATATGGCTTACCGTACATTTGTCACGACGCCGCGCCAAATCACTTGCCAAATGCATCGCGAGGTTCCGCAAAACGCAGTAGACCTGTCTTGTGACATTGGTAGGGGTACTTTTCGGTGCATCGCTGTACCATGGAGCGCGCCAGTTTATTCGCGACATCCGCCGCGATCCGCTGTCCCTCGGCATTCGGCCCACGATTTGAAAAATCACGCAGAGAGATCCCATACGTATCCTCGACCATGCCACGGTACTCGCCCGACTCTGCGTCATACAGACGGATACCCACTGACACACTGGCAGGATACTGTTGTGAACCCTCGAATGCGCCCGGCTCGCTCACCGCAACCACATATTTGACACCAGCCGCCAACGCATCCTCGTTCATCGCTTTCGGTCTGGCCGTCTTGGGATCGAACTTGCGCAACTTGAATACCGCCTTAACTCCCACTGCGTCCATGGCACCTGGCAGTTCGGCATTCAATGCGTTGCATACTGATTCGGCAGCGTAGGTCGCAGGATAGGCTGTTCTGGCACCTATGAAACCGACACTCTCGATCTTCTTTTTGAAATCGCAATCGGTGGTGTAGATCAGCACCGGACTGATCATCTCGCGAGGTTCCGGGTTCGTTGCCAAGGCTGCCGGCGGCGAGCCCATGATGAAGGAGCAGCCTGCGGAAGTGAGTAGCGAGGCGAGTGTCAATATAAATCTACAGAAAAGCATAGTCTTCTAATTCTCTGATTTCTAAGAAATCTACCTAAAAGAGCTTCCGACTGGAATCAGCCATCATCCCTGGACATTTACACACTCACTCGTCACCAGCTGATTGACGCCTCTGTGTCAGACTAAATTTAGATAGCCAGAAAATCTAGCCTGATATCTTATTTAGACACCTTATTTATGCAGTTTGACTATCTTATTTATGGAAGCCGTCATTGCGATCAATTTTAGCCAGCACGAGAATTTCTCCCGTTTTCCGTGATTTTCTACTCGACCAAAAAAATACCCGACACTCATCTTTTCGAGCCCCTGAACGCAACAACCTTAAAATTCAGTACTTCCCTTTTTCCCTGAAGGGCTTGACATTAACCATAGCGGCCTTCGCTGCATACATACCCACGCCCCCAATCACCACTCCGATCAGGGCCAAAAAATAAAGATCAAACCGCAATCCAAGCAGGGCCAAGACAACCCCAACCCAAATTAACAATCCTCGGAACCAGCGCTTGAAATTTCCTTCCGCGATTATCACGCCATAGAAACTCATATTATCTCCTACCAACACTATTCAAATAACCATTGCTCTTTACCAACTCCGCAAGCTCATTAATAGCGGGCGCAAAATGTGGTGAAATATGGTGTCAGACTACATTTTCAGGTGTGGGAAATGTAGTCTGACACCTTATTTTTTTCGCTGCCGGGGCTTTTGTGTATAGCACTTTATGGCTTTGGATTCCATGGGGAGCGCATTTGAAATAGCCCCACCTCCAAATCTCCAGTTTCATAAAGCTCCTTGAAAATAGCTTCTGCTACTGAGATGTCCGTGCAAACTGTTCGGGCATCGCAATCATCATCACCAAACCTGACCGCACCCCTAAAAGTGGATTCGGAAAGCTCCCACCACTCGAGATATTCTTCTTTAGGATTAGGCGAGCGCGTTAAAACCTCCAGCCTAAACATTCCTTGCAGAGATTTCATCGACAGAAGACTAATGAAGGAGGTCTTAGGACTAACAACTTTCAGCCTAACAACCCCCCCAAAATTAAATGAGTTAATTATCCCCTTCTCTATACTTTCCCAGACTGGCCTCTCAATTGTGACCGCCAGGGAGGAAGATGAATTATCACCACAACACAACTCAAGAATAGTTTCTGAGGCTTCTTCATAATCAATCATTATTACCATCCTTCGACACCGCGCTTCCAGGTGAAAGTCTTCCCAGTCTTTGCTTCTACCAACTTCAAGCTATTCAACCCTGAACGCTCGGCAGCAGCCAATATATTGGTTGAAGACTGACAGAACGAACATATCTCCTCACCGCGAACAACAATAGACATATTCTGACCGCGAGTTAAGCCAGAACCATACGCTCTCTGAATCACTGCAACTTCAGCGTGGGCATTAGCCATTGTTGAGTTTGGCTTTCCTGATGGAATCAAGTCTGCAATAAGCGTTGGCTTATTAGGATCAGCAACGATGGTAGAGCGCGCCGTCTGGTTAGTATCAACCAGCACTTTCCCACCAACGCTACCTTCCGCAGTAACGGTAACTGGAGCCTTCGCACCTGGCAAAGTAGTGCCGATAAGCTGGTCTTTGGCTTGAGCTGCTCGTACTAAAAAAAGGTGTCAGACTGCATTTTCAGATTGGAAAAATGTAGTCTGACACCTTTTTTTCTGCGGGTTAGCTCAGGCTGACACCTTTTTTATGACACCTTTTTCTTCTCATATCAGGCAAAGAATGAGCGCAGGCGGTTCGGGCGATACCGGCCTATGAATCCAACAACCGCAAAGACCGGCCGACAATCTCGTTGCTTACGCTGGGTGTCATGATTTATGCCGAGCGGGCTCAGGCTTTGACTCAAACGTCAGTGCCTGGACTTTTGCAAGCACCCCACGACACCGCCGAATCCATGGGAGGATGCCGATGAATTCGTGGGGAAACCTCAGAGACTGACACCATTTTTAATTTTTATAAGCCTACTCATAGACCTTCGCTGCAGAGAGTATTTTTGCAAAGGTACTCCAACTGGGATCAACCACTCCCTTATCGCCGGAATTATGGGAATAATTGTCTATCACTCTTACCCAAGCTGCCATTGCAACCAGAAAACTCTCAAGATCAGAATTTTCCCAATCACACGGAGAAGTTTTTAGACTTTTGACAAAACCCTCGATGAAGCACGCGAGGTCATCCTTTGTATTAATTTTATCGAAATCTAAATTATTCATAATTTATCACTCACAAAACCCTCTAACACAAATAATAGATCCGTTATTTTTAGTCGTCATCTTCCAACCTTCTTTTAAAAAAAAGGTGTCAGACTACATTTTCAGCTTTGGAAAATGTAGTCTGACACCATATCCCCGCCGACACCTTTTTTATTGCCGACTGCATGCATGGTCTGTCTTCCTTCAAACGGTTTGGTCGCCCGATGAAGGGTATAAGACTGGCGCTATGCACGCCTTGATCACCTACAAGCTAAAAGCTTGAGTCCACCCTGTGCAGCAAGCCATTGATTCAGAATGTATTTCCCCAGAAATCCGTGGGGAAACCTCAAAGTCTGACACCTTTATTTGACCTCTAGTCAGCAGCCTTAAAAAAATGCTTATCTAGATCGGCAGGAGGGAACTGACCAGGTAGAATTTTTGACGAAATATCCCTACCAAGTAGCCCTAAAAGAAACTCAACACAGCCACAACTGTAGATTTCTTCTTCCCCTTGATCGGAGCTATGAATAGCAACTCTCCATGAATCTGGCTCTCCATCAATCAACCAAACAAACGTTTCCCCATTATCTGTCACGGCCCAAGAAAGAAAAGAACCTTTCGCAGGATAATCTGGCCTTGGATAGTCCGATAAAAACTCCTGCCGCATTACAGCGTACGCACCTATAAAGTACTTACTTTTCTCAAAATTCAAATTTGAATTTTCTGAAAAAGGATCTAGCACCCACACAAAATCGTCTATTGCTCCACATCCGTAAATTGAAATAAATTCTTTAAAATCATTGGGCAGGCGCAGGTTCTCCTCCGTTTCAAAATTCGCCCAAGCAGCCTTATCAAAGGCTCGTGGAGAGGGTGGCGGAAGAAGGCTAATCAGCTTATTTATCATTCTTACTTCACCCCACTTATGTTCGGGATTGATACATCAAGAGTAAAACCACCTGACCCACGAGCAGACAACGTTACACCGGTCGGCATTGGGTTTGCACCTGTATAAATAGGAATCGCCCTATAGCTTACTGTTTCACCACTCTGCACAGCGCCTCTGACTTGACGCTCAAATGAGCTCATATTTGGATGATTCGCGTTGCGCTGGAAAAGCGTCACCAAATTTCTTGCATCATCACCAGCCCCCCCAGTGAATTCGCAAAAAAGGTGTCAGACTACATTTTCAGGTTTGAAAAATGTAGTCTGACACCTTATTTCTCAGAGTGAGAGCAACGCTGTACATGGCCGCGATTGTGACCACGCGCTATAACCCGCATGTTCAAGCCCTCTACGCCCGACTGCTAGACGCCGGTAAAAGCAAGATGTCCGCGCTCGGCGCTGCAATGAGAAAGCTTGCTCATCTCTGCTTCGGTGTGCTCAAAACGCGTTCATCCTATCGCCCGGATTACGCCTAATCTCTTGACGGGCAAGACGCTATCTTATTTACTATATAAATCCTAAGATGCTTAGATCGTGCCTAAACTCATCATTCTCGTCCTGAGGCACCAATTGAAGCAAATTATCTAGAGCATGCTCCGAAAGCAAACGACAGATTTGCGCTCTATGATATTCGGCTTGTGCCGGATACCAGCAAGCCAAAACCAAACAAACAACCTCAAGCATCAAGTACTCCAGGGGAGAATCAAAGCTACCCTCTCCCCCCGCATATCCATCGTAAACGTCAGACGCTATCTGCTCTAGTGTCCATCCTCTTTGTCCCTTGCTCGTGGGGAACGGCCCATGATCCCGGCAGCCGTCCCAGTAGTTCTCCAAAATCCAGCTCTTAATTTGAAAATAGGAAACACGATCTTGTTCCACATTAATTTCCTTTCGGAGGTCGCATGACCACACCATTGTTATCCAAAATATTAACCTGAATATTCGGATACTTAGCTTTGAACTGCTCAGCCACCCCCAAACAACTACTGCACGCAGCCCGCTCCGTAAATATCGTAACAGTATAAAAAGGCGTCAGACTACATTTTCGGCTGAGATAAAAACTCCAACTATCGAAAATGTAGTCTGACACCTTTTTTCACAGCTAAAAAAAATCCGACGCTCTACTAATTTACAGATTATTTCCCGAATGCATCGCGAGGTTCCGCGAAACGCAGCAGACCGGTCTTGTGGCATTGGTAAGGGTACTTTTCGGTGCACCGCTGTATCATGGAGCGCGCCAGTTTATTCGCGACATCCGCCGCGATCCGCTGCCCCTCGGCATTCGGCCCACGATTTGAAAAATCACGCAGAGAGATCCCATACGTATCCTCGGCCATGCCACGGTACTCGCCCGACTCTGCGTCATACAGACGGATACCCACCGACACACTGGCAGGATACTGTTGGGAACCCTCGAATGCGCCCGGCTCGCTCACCGCAACCACATATTTGACACCAGCCGCCAACGCGTCCTCGTTCATCGTTTCCGGTCTGGCCGTCTTGAGATCGAACTTGCGCAACTTGAATACAGCCTTAACTCCCGCTGCGTCCATGGCACCTGGCAGTTCGGCATTCAATGCGTTGCATACTGATTCGGCAGCGTAGGTCGCAGGATAGGCTGTCCTGGCACCTATGAAACCGACGCTATCAATCTTCTTTCTGAAATCGCAATCGGTGGTGTAGATCAGCACCGGACTGATCATTTCGCGAGGTTCCGGGTTCGTTGCCAAGGCTGCCGGCGGCGAGCCCATGATGAAGGAGCAGCCTGCGGAAGCGAATAGCGAGGAGAGTGTCAATATAAATCTACAGAAAAGCATAGTCTTCTAATTCTCTGATTTCTAAGAAATCCACCTGAAAGAGCTTCCGACTGCCCTTGGAGCAATGCGGGACAAAGTGCTCACTCAACCGGAAGTCCCGCATCGAGAGTCCATCTTCGCCCCATATATCTTTTAAAATATTCTCCAGATAAAAATCTCAACTATCGAAAACGTAGTCTGACACCTTTTTCAGGACCTGAAATTACTGTCAAATTAGGTACTGCCATTTTAATTTACGCAGCTACGTTTTCAAGAATACACTCACCGCAGCGGCGCATATTGGAGATACGAGAATTAAAAATTTTGCCATAAAGAAAAACCTTTCCATAGTTGGGAATTGGTAACCGGCACCAGATGAGATCATAACTAGAGCAGGAATCAACAAAAACTCAAAAACCACCCCGCCGATAGAAAAAAATAATAGAAAAAAATAAAACAAAGAAAAAATATTTCTTAAGAAATCTAAAAATTTTTCTTTTCATTTTTCCTTTTTTACCGCAGCTTTTCAAAATATCATTTACCGCTGCGTTCGTAGATTCTGACCCCAAGGCTCCCAGACTTGCCCCCGCCACCTACGAAAAAAAGGTGTCAGACGACATTTTCTAGCTATTCAGATTTTTAAAATTCATCCCAACACCTTTTTTTCATGATATTTAGGCCAAAATCTTATTTTTTATTTTCTCTTCAAGCCGACTCAATGCCTCTGCCCGCCCAATCAATCTTGCCGAAATTCCATTTATGGATATCTTCATAGATAAATCACCTTTCACGTATGATTTATCAATTTTCAAGTCAGAATAAGCATAAGAATTCGATAAAATGCAGCACCAAATAAACTTGTTTTCATATGCAGTTATCCGACAAAAAAATTGAGATGAAAATATCCATCCATTATAAAAAATGGCTATCGCCCGTATTGTTAGAAGCTCACTGCCCGGCATATCCCCCTTTCTTCGCATAGAGGGAACAACCCAAGCCAATAAAAATGACAGAATAAAAATTGCCAAAAGAACACCCAACCCCTGTTCATCAGTCAATTCAATACGATAACTATTCATTTATTCCCACCATTCGAAATATAAGTCGGATCCACCGTCACATTAATGGGAGCAACCTTGCCCACTCCGACACCAACCGCGACGCCATTAATATATCTAGAGAGCACATACCAGGGTTTTTCATCCCAAGCCGCAGGATTACTCGGCGTGACTTGAAGAGCAAAAATTCCCGGCCCAATATTAACTACCGCAGGACCCGAGTACTTTGCATCACCATAAATTCCTATACTCGCACCAGCATCATAAAAGCTCCCAACAATAAAGTCAGGCTTTACGGAGTAATCGCCATTATTGATAGAGAAATTATAGCCAGCGCCGACTCCAGCCGATGCCGGAACATGAAATCCTGCCTGAAAAATCACATCAGGATTGCTTCTGAAATCTGAACGAGGCAAACCTGCCGAATAATCTCCAGTATTCCACCCCGGGGAAAAAGGCCCAAACGCATCATATCGGTTCACCACCACTGGCCTCTGGCTTCCAGGGGAAGGCGCATTCCAATCGTAAGGAGACTCAGCGCCGCCCGAAGTTTCCATGATGAGCTTTCTAATATGATCAGGCGGGTTGAGGAACGCCGAGGGGCTCTGCACTAACCAGTATTTTCCCGACCCGTCACTCTGCAGAATCATCCCCGTTGTGTCATACAGGGCACCGGTTGACGTTGTCCCAGTCAACGGAACAATCATGCCCGAACTCGCCAACTCGCCATATGTCTTGTTATCCGCGGATCGCAAGGCCCCTTCAATTTGCTCGACAGATATGGAAGTCCCATCGGGATTGACAATTCCTCTTTTCCGAGCCGTTGCAACAATCTCGAGAGCAAGGTCTTTCTCTTGGGGATGAAGCTGTCGATTAAACATATCGGCAACCGCCGCGCCTCCAGCCCCACTCATGCCCCCAACTGCCCCGCCCACCGCACCTGCGACAACGTTCGTAATAACCCTCGATACCTGATCCCTCACGTCATCAGGCAAACCCGCGACTGCCGAGGCGATTTGGTCCTGCGCCAGATCGCTCGCGATGTCACCGGCTACAGTCCCCCCAATCGCCCCAGCCACACTCCCTCCCCCCAACGCCGCAGCTATCCCCGCCACCGCAGCATGCAACCCGATCGCGCCCGGCTTACCTTCCCCCCAAAGATCCGGATCCTTCTCCTTTAGGGTCTTCAGCGCATCCCCCGCAAGCTGCATCCCCAACTGGCCGAAGGCTTGCTGGAACTCCAACTGCTCGCGGACCTTGTCCTTGTCGAAGATCTGCCCGATGCTGCCATTCGCGCCAGCAGTATCCCGGCTAAGTCCCGCCGTGCTATCCCGGCCGCTGTCCTTGTCCGAGCGCACCTCGATCGTGCCCGGAGCAATCGCAGCGTAGGTGGTGCCGGAGTCGCTGCCACTGGTTTGGCCGAAGCTGAACCCTGACGGACCGGCCTTGTTTGCGCCGCCCTTGTTGGCAACGTCGAATGCGCCTGACATGCCCAGGTTCACGCCCACGGTGGTGGACTTGTAGTCGGCCTTGTTCTTCAGATCGGTAAAGCCCAACGTTTCCGTCGACAGCCTGTTCTTCGCGGCATCGGCATCGCTGGCGATCACCGCGCCGTTGAGCTGGGTATGTTTGCCCACGGAGACGTCGAAGCCGCCCGAACCCGCATACAGTCCCGACTGCTCAATCACGCTGTCGTAGTTCGACTTGGTCTTGCCCGTGCTGGCGCCGATATAGGCGCTGCCCGTCATGGAACCGAAGCTGAAGCTGCCACCCGCGTTGGCCTGCTTCTGCTTGGCGTTGTAGCGGTCCGTGTCTTGCTGGCTGGCAATGGTCAGATTCCTGCCGATGTCTGCGCGGATGCTGTCGGCGCGCGCTTGCGCGCCTTCCAACAGCGTGTCGCGGCCCGAAGTCAGCGTCAGGTTGTCGCGTGCGCTGATCTGGGTTTCGCGGTACGTCGTGCCGTTGCCCTTGGCGTTGCCGCTGCCCATGTAGCCGCTGGCGAAGATGTTGATGCCTCCGCCGCTGCCGCTATCGGACACGCCGATGCCCACACCGACCTTCCAGCCGCTGTTCTTGTTGGTTGAGGTCTCTGTGGAACTCTGTGCCTGGCTCAACAGTGAAAGATCGTTCGTGGCTCCCAGCAGTACGTTCTTGCCAGTGACATCGCTTCCGATGATGGACAGATTGCCCGAGCCTGGAACGCCTCGCTCGCCCAGGGCCACGATGGAGACATTGCCGCCTCCCATGACGGAAGAGCCGAACACCGACTCCTGCGTGCGCTTCGTTTCGCTGACGGATTTACTGGCGCCTATGCTGATCTGGATCTGGGCGCTGGCGTTCTCCTTTTCAGCTGCCGTGGCGTTGGCCCCTTCCGCAGCCTCCAGCATGCGGTTGGCCTGCACCGCCTGATAGGCGGCCTGGCCCACTTTGACCGCAGCCAGGCGGCTGCTCTTGGCGTCATCTGCCTGTTTGAGCGTGCCGTGTATCTGTTGGGCAGCTCCGAGCACGCCGCCCGCCACGCCTATCGTGATTCCGGACTGCTTGAACTCGTGGTATTCGTGCTGACGGGCTTCACCCACGCCGGCAACGATCGCCACATTGCGGCCGCTGATCGAGATATCGCCGTCCTGCGCCAGTACGTTGCTGGCGAAGATCCCCACGTCGCGCCCGGCGTCCATGGTCAGATTGCCGCCCACGCTGCCGACAGTGCTGCTGGAGTAGCCTCCGCTTTCGCCCTTCATCCAGTCGGTTCGTTGCTGCTTGCTATAGCCGACGCTGAAGCCGCCGCCACCGCCAAAGCCAGACTTGGTCACCTTCTCGTACTGGTAGTCCTTGTACGACTCGGTCGCTGCGGCAACGTTGATGTCCCGATTCGCCATCAGCGTGACGTCGTTGTCGCCGATGACATTCGACCCCACCACATTCAAATCCCGCCCCGCCATCAACACCGCCGTGTCGCCGGTAAAGGTCGACCCCTTGGCCTGTTCCCAGTCGCTGGAGGTGATGGTGTGCGTGGTCTTGGACGACAGGAAGCTCTTGGTCTTGTAGCGGACCTCGTCGTAGGCCGAGCCGGTTTCTACGCCAGCGACCAGATTGATGTCGCGTCCCGCGCCCACCGCCAGCTGCTTGCCGGCGGTGACTTCGGCCGCACGCGCGTTGACGTCCTGCCCCGCGACCAGCGTGAGGTTGCCGCCCGCCGCGATGGTCGCGCCGACTTCGGAGCTGGTGCTCAGGTCGTGGCGGTTATTCTTGTTCAGGACCAGCGATTCGCCGTGGCTCTCCGTAAGCGTTTCCAGCGCGATATCGCGCCCGGCCTGCAGACGTGCGTCGTCCTTGACCGAGACTTGCGCCGCGGTCAGCGTGATATCGCGGCCAGCCTGCATGTTGAGGTTGCCGGCGTCGACGCGGGCCACGCCGCTGACGTGCGTGCCCCAGGTGCTGCCGAAGTTCTCGGAGGCCGCGGTGGATGTCAGGGCGATGTCTCGTCCTGCCTTCAGGGCGACGTTGTCGCCCTTGATCAGCGACACCAGGTTGGTCAGGTCCTCGCGCGCGGCGAGGTCGACGGTGGCGCCCTGGATCAGGCCGCCGCCCTGGTTGACGATGTTGCCGGCGGTCATGACGGTGGCTTCGCGCGCGCCGATGGTGCCGCTGTTGACGATGTCGCCTTCGGCTTCCAGCTTGACGTTGCGGCCGGCCATGAGGGTGCCGTCGCCCTTCAGGTCGCCTTCGCGCACCAGCAGGTAGACCTGCGGGACCAGCACGGTCTCGGTGGTGCCGTCGGGCAGCGTGACGGTCTGTTCGACCAGCCAGACCAGGTCGGTGGTCAGTTGGCGCTGTTGCGCCTCGGTCAGCGCGACACCGAGCTGGACGCCGTTGTCGCGGGCGAATTGCGCGCCAGCGGCGAGCAGGGCCTTGTACTGGCTGTCGTTGTCGCTGTACTTGTCGAGGAAGCGTTGGCCGGTGGTGGCCAGGATCTGGTCGGACACGAGCTTCTGTTCATAGAAACCGTCGCCCAGGCGCTTGGGCTGGCCCGAGGGCGTCAGGAACTTGGCGCCTGCGGGTACCAGGGAATCCCAGCTGCCCAGGCGCGCGCCGGACAGGTTCTGGCCGTCGACCGCGGCGGTGGCGCCGCTGGCAGAGAGCGAGCCGCCCGTGCCGAGCGCGGCGCCGACGGGTCCGGATGCGCCTTGCGCGTCCAGGCGCTGGCCATCCAGGCCGCCGCTGGCGCCGACGGTGGCGCCGGCTTGGCCCGCATTCGAAACTGAACCCGCGCCGACGCCGGCGTTGACAGGGCCGGAGCCGCCTTGGCCGTCCATACGCTGGCCTTCAAGGCCGCTGCTGGCACCAACGGACGCGCCGCCTTGGCCCGGGGTCGAGATCGAACCGGTGCCCACGCCGGCATTTACCGTACCGGCCGTGCCGGGCTGGTCGTTGCGTTGGCCTGCCAGGCCGCCGCCCGAGCCGGCGCCGTTGCCGATGGTGGTGCCGGGCAGCGCGCCCGGCTGGCTCAGCAGGTCCAGCAGGTAGTCACTGGAGACGGTCGGACGCTGGCCGACGAAGCGCGGATCGGTGGCGACGACGTAGGGCGCATCCGGCCTGCCGTTGACGGTGTAGAGCTGGCTGTCCGGAATGCCGGCGGGATTGGACACGGTGCGCACCACCGTGCCGCCAGGCAGGCCGACGCTGGCGACCAGCACTGGTCCAGGCGCGGCGCCGCCATTGCTGGCGCCGGGCTTGGAGCCGTTGAGCTGGACGGCGACGTTGCCGCCGGACGTGCCGACTGGCAGTTCGATGGGCTGGCCCGCGAGGGTGGCGTTGTAAGCCTCGGAGTATTCCTTGCGGTCGCGCGAACGCGCCTGGGTAACCGTCATGGTCCCCGTCCGCGTGATGGTACGCTCGCCGCCCGCACCGATGTTGTTGATGGCGGGACCGGCCACCGTGAGCGCGCCGCCTGCGGCGATCTGGCTCTTGTCATTGGTGACTGAGCCCGTGAGCGTCATGGCCCCGCCCGACAGGATCTTGCCGGGATCGGAGGACAGGGTGCGGGTCTCAGTGACGGTCTCCTGCACCCGGTAGTAGGTGAAGGTGCCGACCAGGCGGTTGTTGAAGTCGGCGTTGAACTCCCGGATGCGCGCTTCCAGCTCCATGTGCGGCGCCTTGTACGCGGCGTAGGCATCTTCGTAGGCCTTGCGACGCGCTTTCTCGGCAGCGCATTCATTGAGGATCGCGCAGTTCTCGTAGCGCGGCGGCACCCAGACCGGCATCGGGCCGGACGGCGGCGTGACACCGAAGACAGCCCAGATGCGCTCTCCGGAACCGTAGAGGAACTTCTCCGGCGTGTCCCAGCAAAGATCGGCCGCATCGCCGCCGGAACAACCGGATTCAGGCGGGGTATAGGTCGGCGTGATAGGTGACGTCTCGCCACCCCTGCCCTTCTTGCTAGGCGCGTAATCAAACGGCGGCCCATAACGCGACGCCGGATACTTGGTCGACGGCAGCAGGAACATGCGTTCCGGATCATCGTCCAGCCACGCCGGATCCTTGCTGCACATAGGCGTCACTTCGTCGCACAGCCAATTGGTCTCGGCGTCGTACATGTCGGTGGTGCCGGCCGGGGTGAAGTACACCTTGGACGTGCTGGACACCGGCACTGTTTCGTTGGTGTAGCGGTCGTTCTGGTTGCGGATGGACGCGGCCGAGATGTTGGCATTGCC
Organism: Achromobacter aegrifaciens; assembly: GCF_902859735.1. Taxonomy (GTDB): domain Bacteria; phylum Pseudomonadota; class Gammaproteobacteria; order Burkholderiales; family Burkholderiaceae_B; genus Achromobacter; species Achromobacter aegrifaciens. Next base: position 626,315 of record NZ_CADIJY010000004.1, read on the forward strand.
GGCCGCTTCAATGGTCGCAGAGGCGTTCAGCAGCGAACCCGCCTGGCCGATGGCTTTGCCGGCGGCATCCAGCGCGCCGCCGATACGCAGGTCGGCGCCGGCATAGACCAGCGCATGATCGCGGTTGATGAGCGATCCCACGCCCAGGTCCATGTTCCCGCGCGACGCGATGACGGCGCCGCCGCCCGCGCCCGCACCGTTGACCAGAGCGCCTGCCTGGATCGACACGGCATCGCCGTAGATGCGGCCGGTGTTGTCGACGCGGCCTGCGGTGATGCGGGTGGAACCGCCGTCGATGAGGCCGGCGTTGGTCAGGCCCTGCGTCACCGTGATGCGGTTCTGGCCTCCGGCCAGCAGTTGGCCGGAGGCCTGGTTGTTCAGCGAGTCCGCCGAGATGCTCAGGTCGCGGCCGGCGCTGATCTTGGCGCGGTTGTCCATCGCGCCGCCGACCGACAGGTTGAGGTCGCGGCCGCTGGAGATGTCGCCCTGCTGGTTCAGCGGGCCGGCATATGCGAACGACAGGTCACCCGCGGATTGCAGCACCCCCAGCCCTTGCAGCGCCTGCGCGATGACGGTCAGGCTCTTGCCCGCCTGCAGCGTGCCTTGGGTGTTCTTGAGCGTGTCCGCGACGATGCGCGCGTTGCCTTGGGAAGCGACGGCGCCGCCCGTGTTGTCCAGTTCCTTGGTGGTGAGGCCCAGGTCCTCGATCGCCTCGATGGAGCCTCCCTGGTTGTTGACGCGGTCGGCCACGATGGAGACGACCTTGCCCAGAACGCCCTTGGGCGGCGTGCCGGCCGCGTTCAGCGTGCCGCTGTTGTCCAGGCTGGCGGCCTTCAAGGTCAGCACGTTGTCGGCCTGGATCAGGCCGCCGCGGTTGTCCACCGCGCCCGTGGCGGTGATGGTCAGGTCGCGCGCGGCCAGCGTGCCGTCGCGGTTGACGATGCTTGCGGCTTCGATGCGCGCATCGCCTGCGGCGGCGATCACCCCGCCGGTGTTGTTCAAGGCGCCGCCCAGTTTGATCGCGGCATCGCCCGTGGACGTCAGTTTGCCGCCCTGGTTGTAGAGATTGGCGGCGGCGATATCCAGAGCGCCGCCCTGCACGACCGCGTTGCGGCTGTCGACATCGCCCGGCGTGGCCAGCGTGACCTTGCCGATGGCGGACAGCTTGCCGCCCGCCAGGTTCAAGCTGCCCGCTGACAGGCTCAGATCGCGGCCCGCGAGGCTGGTGCCGCCATGAACGATGGAGCCCCCGGTCAATCTGATGCTGCCCGGCTGGCTGAGCGAGCCGTCGGCGCCCACGCCGGCCACGAAGCGGCCGGCGTTGGAAAGCTGGCCCAAGGCGGTGGCGATGAGATCGCCGCCGGCCAGCACCGAACCGGTGTTGTCCAGCGTGGATCCCGCCCACAGCTTGGCATTCGTACCCGCGGACGCGATGCCCGCGTTGAGCAGCGCGCCGCCCGCGCTAAGGTCCAGCGCCGCGCCGGACTGCAAGCGGCCATCCGCCAGGATGGTGAGTTTGCCGCCGGCGCTGGCGACCAGGTCGCCGGCCTGCGTGGCGGCGATGCCGCCCAGCGTCGCGTCGGTGCCGGCCCGCAAGGTCATGCCTTGTTCCGCGGCGGCCGAGCCGAGCGCGGTAAGCGCGCCCCCCGCCTGCGCGGTCAGCGCGCCCCCTGCCTGCAAGCGCGACGCCGCGCCTAATGCGATATCGCCGCGCTGCGCGGTGAGCGACAAGTTGCCTTGCAAGGCGGCCACCGTGCCATCGACCGAGATCTTGTCGCCCGCTGTCAAGGCCTGCGAGCCACCGGCCAGCATGCGCCCGGCCGCCTGCAGCGCGCCTTGCGCGGTGGCGTTCAACGTGCGGCCGGCCTGCGTCAGCCCGGCCGCACCGACGGTCACGTCGCGGCCCGTCAGCGTCAGATTGGCATCGGTGGCGGCAGTGCCGTCCACTCGCGCGTCGCGAGCGGCAGCCAGCAGCATGTCGCCCACCGAACTCAGGGCGCCCGTTGCGTACAGGTCACGATCCGCGCGGGCAGTCAGCGTGCCAGCGGCTTGCAGTTGGCCGTTCTGTTTGACGACGAGATCGCGTCCCGCCGTGATCGAGGCATTGCCCGCCGCGCGTTCGCCCAGGGCGGCAGCAAGGCCGCCCAACAGGACGTCTCCAGTTGCGGCGAGCGTCAGGCCGCCGCCCGCGGCAATGACGCCGTCTGACTCCAGGTTGCCGCCCGCGCGCGCGCTCAGGCCGTCGAAGGCCTGCATCCTGCCGCCCGCGCCGACGAGCAGGTTCGCGCCTGCGTCAGCGGTCAGGCCGCCTTCCAGCGCGGTGGCGATGCCGTCGATGCGGATGTCGCGCTGCGCGCCCAGGACGATGGGGGAACCGGCGGTCGCCGTGCCCGTGATGAAGAGGTCGCGGCCCGCCTGCGCCTGCAAGACGCCGCCCGCGGCGCCCGCGCCCGTGGCGGTGCCCGCCGTGCCTGCGATGCGCAGGTCCTGGCCCGCGCCCAGCAGCAGCTTGCTGCTGCCCTGGGCCAGGCCGGCCTGGCCGATGCTCAGGTTCCCGGCCGCGTCCGCGCGCAGCGTGCCGTTGGCGACGGTCTTGCCGTTCAGTTCGGCGTCCGTGCCGGCCTTCAGCGTGATGTCCTGCTCGCCCGAAATCGTGCCGTTTGCCAGCAGCTTGCCGCCGGCCTGTGCTTGCAGCAGTCCGCCTGCTTGCAGCGCGCTTGAGGCGCCCAGCGTCATGGCGCCGCCGCTGTCCACCTTGAGCGCGCCCGCATCGGCCAGGACCGTGCCGTCCACCGCCAGATCCTTGTCGATCCGCAGCGTCGCCGCTTGCCCGGCCACCAGCGTGCCCGCCAAGGCGGCGCTGTCGGCTTGCACATCGACCGAGCCATCGGCCTGCAGGCGCGCGTTCGCGCCGGTGGCCAGCGCGCCGCCGGCCTGTAGCGCCAGATTGCCGGCCGCCAGGTTCTGGCCGTCGAGGCTGATGTTGCCAACCGACTCCAGGATCAGATCGGCCAGCGAGGAAATCGTACCTGCCGCCGTCAGCGAACCGCCCGCCCGCGCTTGCAGCGCGCCGCCGGACAGCGCCCGGCTGCCGGCCGTCAAGACCAGGTCTTCACCCGCTTTCAGATTCAGGGCGCCGTTGGCGGATGCCGCCGTGCCGGACATATCCAGTCGCCCCCCGGCGTCCAGGCTTGCCCCCTTGTCGCCACGCACGACGCCGGCCATCTCCAGATTGCCCGCAGCCGCGATCCGCGCCTGGTCCGCGGCGTCCAGTTGCGCCGCCGCGCCGATGCGCAGATTGCCCCCTGCGCCGAGATCCAGCGCGCCGTCGGCGCCCAGCTTGCCGTCCACGCGCGCATCGCGCACCGCCTGGAGTTCCGCGTCCGCGGTGGACACCAGAACGCCGCCCAGCGCCAGGTCGCGCCCGGCGTCAGCCTGCACGCCCTTGCCTTGCAGCTGGCTACCCGCGCCCAGCAGCAGGTCATTGCCGCTCTTGAGCTGCAGCGCACCGCCATAGGCGAGCGCATTGCCGTCCACGCGCAGGTCGCGCGACGCGTCCAGCGACATGCCGCCTTCGGCCAGCGCCGTGCCGGCGAGGTTCAGATCCTGCCCGGCCGCAAGCGTCATCGATGCGTCGGATTGCAGGTGCGAGCCGCCCGCCGCCGTCAGCGTCTGGCCCGCCTTCAGGTCCAGGCCGCGTGCCGCGTAGACCTGTCCCGCCACTGCCGCGTTGCGCGCGGCCTGTAGCGTCAGGGCGTCCAGCGAACTGAGCGCGCCCGCCACGCGGAGATCGCCCTGCGTCGTGACGTTGACCGCGCCCTTGGCCGCGACCCGCGCCAGCTCGCCCATCGACAGGTCGCCGCCGGCGTTCAAGCTCAGGCCGCCGGCGCTGGCGGCAAGCGTCCCGTCCACGGACAGCTTGCCCGCGGCATCGATGTTCATGTCGCCGTTGCCGCGCCAGACGCCGGCCAGCGTCATGTCCTGGCCGGCCTGGGCGCGCGACGCGCCTTCGGCGTCCCATTGCGCCGTCTTGCCCATGGCAAGGTCACGCACTGCAATCAGCGACGTGTTGCCGGTGGCTGCAGCCTTGCTATCGATGCGCGCATCGCGTCCCGCGTTCAAGAGGATGTCGCCACGCGCGGCCATCACGCCGCCCGCCAGCAGATCGCCCATGGCGCGCGCCTCCACGCCCACGCCCTGCGTGCGGCTGGCGTCGCCCAAGCGGAGGTCCTTGCCCGCGTTCATGGCCAGTTGGCCGCCGTAGGCCAGCGCCGCCCCGTCCACCTGTACGTCGCGCCCGGCATCCAGCGTCAGGCCCTTGTTGGTTTCCGCCTCTCCGGCGAGCACCAGATCCTGGCCCGCGCGCAAGGTCATGGCGCCTTCCGATTGCAGGCGCGCATCCGCGCCGGCCTGCAACCGTCCTATCGCCTCCAGCAGCAGCGGGCCGCCGGCCAGCAGCTTGCCCGTGACCGTTGCATCGGTTCCTGCTTGCGCCGTCAAACCGGCTAGCGAGGACACTGTGCCCGCCACGTTCAGCGCGCCCTTCGCGACCATGGACAAAGGACCACCGGATTGAGCGCTGCCGCCGACCGTCATGTCGCCGTCCGAGGCCAAGGTCAATGCGCCCGAAGCCGCGCCGGCCGTGCCGCTGAGGTCCAGCGCGCCTCCCGCCCGCAGTTCCGTGCCCTGGTTGCTGAGCAGGCTGCCCGACAACGCCACGTCGCCGCCGGCTTGCAGGCTTGCAGCGCCCGTCGTTTGCAGTTCGCCCGTAATCTTCGCCGACTCCTGCGCGCGCAGCGTCAGGTCGCCGTCGGCGCCGAGCTTGGCGCCGAACACCGCGTCGCGGCCCGCCGTGAGAGCGGCCGATCCCGCGGCCACCATTTCGCCGGCGGTGCTGAGGTCACGCCCGGCTTGGGCCGTGACGCCCTTGCCCTGCGTCTTGCTGGCCGCGCCCAGCAGCAGATCGCTGCCGGCGTTCACGGACAAGCCGCCGCCGTAGGCCAGCGCGCTGCCGTCCACGCGCAACTCGCGTGTTGCGTCGATTGCGATGCCGCCATCACTCAGGGCAGCGCCCGCGAGGCTGGCGTCCTGGCCCGCGCTAAGCGTCATATTCTTGGACGATTGCAGTTGCGCGGCCTGTCCCGTGCGCAGGCCCTGGCCTGCCCGCAACGACAAGGCGTCGCCGGACAGCAGCTTGCCGTCCACCGTTGCGCCGGCCACCGATACGAAAGTCAACGCGCCCTGGCCGGCCAATTCACCGGCGACCGACAACGCGCCGCCGCTCTCACCACGCAGTGCGCCGCCCGCCAGCGCCTTGCCGGCGCTTCCCACCGTCAGATCGCCGCCCGCGCGCAGATCGATTGCGCCGGATGCCGCGGAAGTTACGCCGTCCAGGCGCAGGGCGCCGGCGGCCTCGATGTGGTTGCCCTGGTTGCTGCGCAATGCACCCGCCAGCGTCGCATCCTGCCCTGCCTTGAGTCGCGCCTTGCCTTCCGCATCCAGTTGCGCGGCTTGGGCGATGGCCAGATTGCGCCCGCCATCCAGCTTCAGGTCGCCTGCGGCCACGGTCTTGCCGCCGAGGCTGGCATCGCGGCCTGCGACCAGTGCGATATCGCCGCGCGAAGCCATGGTCCCCTCTGCCAGCAGATCGCCGCCGGCGCGCGCGGCTACGCCCTCGCCCTGCGTGCGGCTGGCGTCGCCCAAGCGCAGATCATTGCCAGCGTCCATCGACAGTTGACCGCCGTAGGCCAATGCCGCACCATCCACGCGCAGATCGCGCGCGGCGTCCAACGTCAGACTCTTGTTGGCTTCCGCCTCGCCTGCCAGGACCAGATCCTGGCCCGCGCGCAACTGCATGGCGTCTTCCGATTGCAAGCGCGCATCCGCGCCTGCCACCAACCGGCCCAGCGTTTCCAGCAGCAGCGGACCGCCGGCCAGCAGCTTGCCATTGACCGTCGCGTCGCCGGCGGCCTGAGCCGTCAAGCCGGACAGCGAGGACACCGTGCCCGCCACGTTCAGCGCGCCCTTCGCGACCATGGACAAGGGACCGCCGGATTGGGCGCTGCCGCCCACCGTCATGTCGCCGTCCGAGGCCAGGGTCAATGCGCCCTGCGCTGCACCCGCCGTGCCGCTGACGCCCAGCGCGCCCCCAGCACGCAGTTCCGTGCCCTGGTTGCTGAGCACGCCGCCCGACAACGTCATGTCGCCGCCGGCTTGCAGGCTGGCCACGCCGGTCGCTTCCAGCTGGCCCGTGACTTGCGCCGTGTCTTGCGCACGCAGTGTTATGCCGCCGTCGGCGCTGAGCCTGGAACCGATGACCGCGTCCCGGCCCGCGGTGAGCGTCACGGAGCCCGGCGCCACCATCTCGCCGCCAGCGCCCAAGTCGCGCCCAGCCAGAGCGCTGATGCCTTTGCCCTGGGTCTTGCTGATATCGCCCAGCCACAGATCGCGACCGGCACTCATCGACAGGCCGCCGCCGTAGGCCAGCGCGCTGCCGTCCACGCGCAGCTCCCGTGTTGCGTTGATCGCGATGCCGCCATCGCTCAAGGCAGCGCCCGCAAGGCTGGCGTCCTGGCCCGCGCTCAACGTCATGTTCTTGGACGATTGCAGTTGCGCCGCCTGGCTTGTGCGCAGGTCCGTGCCCGCGCGCAGCGACAGGGCGTCGCCGGACAGCAGCTTGCCGTTCACCGTAGCGCCGCCCACCGATACGAAAGTCAACGCGCCCTGGCCGGCCAGTTCGCCGTCCACGCGCAACGCGCCGCCGCTTGCGCCGCTGAGCGCGCCGCCCGCGTATGCCTTGCCCTGCGCGCCCACGGACAGATCGCCGCCCGCGAGCAAATCGATGGCGCCCGCGACCGAGGAGGTTTCTCCGTCCAGCCGCAGCTTGCCAGCGGCGTCGATGCGTATGCCCTGATTGGTGCGCACAGCGCCAGCCAGCGTGGCGTCCTGCCCAGCCTGGATTTGCGCCGAGCGTTCCGCCTCCAGCTGCGCGCCCTGCGCAATGGCCAGGTTGCGTCCTCCCGCCAGCGTCACATCGTTGGTGGCGACCGTCTTGCCGCCGAGCTGCGCATCGCGCCCCGCGGTCAACGCGATATCGCCGCGCGCGGCCATCGCGCCGTCCGACTGCAGGTCACCGCCCGCGCGCGCCGACACGCCCTCGCCCTGCGTGCGGCTGGCATTGGTCAAACGCAGATCCTGGCCCGCATCCATCGACAAGACGCCGCCATAAGCCAGCGCCGCGCCGTCCACGCGCAGGTCGCGGCCCGCGCCCAGTGTCAGGCCAGCATTGGTTTCCGCCACGCCGGCCAGAAGCATGCTCTGGCCAGCGCGCAGCTGCATGGCGCCGTCCGATTGCAGACGCGAGTCCGCGCCCGCCGCCACCTGGCCTATCGCTTCCAGCAGCAGCGGACCGCCGGCCAGCAGCTTGCCGTCGACCGCGGCATCGCGCGCGGCCTGGGCCGTCAATCCGGCCAGCGAGGAGACCGTACCCGCCACGTTCAGCGCGCCCTGCGTGCTCAACCTGACCGGGCCGCCTGCCTGCGCGCTGCCGCTGACCGACAGGTCGCCGCCGGAAGCCAGCGTCAGTTCACCCGCTGCCGCGCCCACCACGCCGCTGATGGCGAGCGGGCCCGCCGCGCGCATGTCCACGCCCTGATTGCCGCTCAGGCTACCTGCAAGCGAAATGCCTGCTCCGGACTGCAGCCGCGCGCGGCCCAGCGCTTCCACCTGTCCGGTGACGGCCGTGGCGCCTTGCGCGCTCAGGTCCAGATCGCCGCGCGCCAACACCCGGGCGTCCACCGCGGCTTCGCGTCCGGCCTTCAGTTCAGCTGCCGTCTCCGACACCAGTTCGCCATCGGCTCGCAGATCGCGCGCCGCATCGATTCCCACACGCTTGCCCTGCGCCTTGCTGGCCGCGCCCATGCGCAGATCGCCGCCGCTCTTCAGGTCCAGCGCACCTCCATAAGCCAGCGCGCTGCCGTCCAGGCGCAGGTCGCGCGTGGATTCGACCAGCATCGCGCCATCGGTCAGGGCCGCGCCGGCCAGCGTGACGCCTGAACCCGCGCGTATGGTCATGCCTCCTGCCGACTGCAGCTGCGCGCCGGCCTCCGACACCGCGTCCGCGCCCGCCTGCGCCTGCAACACGCCGGACGCATAAACCTGGCGCGACAACAGCATGTCGCGTCCCGCCTGCAGCGTGACGCCTTCCTTCGCGGAAACCACGCCACCCGCCGTGGAAACGCCGCCGCTCGGCTCGTCCGGCGCGGACGGGTCGGGAGTCTTGCCGGGCTCGCCGCCGGTGGCCGATCCAGATCCAGTTCCCGATCCGGCGCCGGAGCCCGAACCATTGTCGGTTCCCGCCCCCCCGCCGGTCCCGCCACCCGTGTTCCCGCCTTGCCCCGGCTGCGGCGCGACCGCCTGGCCCGCTACCTTCAGATTGCGTCCGGCTTGCGCACGCAAGTCCTGATCCGAAGTCAGCAAGCCTCCCGACAAGGAGAGATCCTTGCCCGCCGCCACGCGCAAGACGCCTTGCGTGCGCAGGCTGCCCTGCGCGCCGACAGCCACATCGCCGCCAGCATCGAGCGTCAAGGCGCCACCGGCGCCGACCGCGCCCTGCACGGAAACGTCGCGCGTAGCCGCAAGCGCGGCAGTCCCGCCGGCCTGTGCCGCGCCTTGGACAGACAGATCGCCGCCGCTGTCCACGCGCAGATTGCCGGCCGCCTGCGCGGTGCCGCGCGGCGCAATGCGGACGTCGCCCGCCGCCGTGACCTGCAGGTCGCCGGTCAGCGCCACCAGGTTGCCGCCGATGTTCACGCCCACGCCGGCCTCGGTGCCGATCAGGCGCACGCTATTGGCATACATGCCGCCCAGCGCCGCGGTATCCAGCGCCACCTCCGGCGCCGCGCCCTCGCCCGCCTGGGCGGAAACGGCTCCCGTGGCATAGTCGACGCGCGCCGCACCCGCGGTCACGTTGAGCTTGTCGGCCCACACATCCGCGTTGATTTCCAGCGTGCGCGCCAGCAGGTCCACCTGGCTGAGGTTGGCGCCGTTCAGGCCGGCGCCTTCGACGCGGATCTTGCCCGAAGCGATATCGAAGCCGATGCTGCCGTCCGGTCCGACCTGGGGCTTGCCGGTGGTCAAGGTGGCGCGGTCTGCGTTCAAGAAGCCGCAGCCGTTGCAGGTGATGCCCGCCGGGTTGGCGACGATCACATTGGCGCGGTTGCCGGCCACTTCCAACGTGCCCAGCAGTTGCGACGGGTTGGGTGCGGTGACCTGGTTGAGAATGGTGCTGGCGCGCTGATTGCCCAGCATGGGATTGCCGCCCACCTGCCCCGCCAGTTGGGTCTGGCTGGCGCCGCCGCTGTTGTTGAGCACCGCGCCGGACGGGCCCACGTTGAACTGCGTGTAGCGGTTGTTGGACACGCCTCCCGCCGACGGCGGCGCGATGTTGATGACCGGCACGCCGTTGCTGACGCCGACGGAGGGCTTCGCGCCCGCCACGCTCTTGTCCACCGAAATCGGCAAGGTCTGCGCCAATACTGGCGACCAGACCTGGGTGAAGACGACGGACCAGACTATCAGGGAGCGAAGCTTGGACATCAGGCGTATCCGGTTGGACTAGGGATGGACTGCGGTTTCGCGGCGCAAGGCCGCCGGATCAGAACTCGAACATCAGCACCGCCGCGAACATGGTCGAAGCGGTTTTCAGGGACTCGGGCTTTTTCAGCGGCCAGCCAGCAGACAGGTCATAGCTGGCGTTGACATAGGGCATGGCGAGCCGTCCGCGCAGCCCGGCCACGGCGCCCACCAGCGTGCGGCCGGACAGCGACGCCGCCGATGGACCGCCCACCCGGCCCACGTCCAGGCCCGTGTACAACTGGTGGCCGGGCACGCGCAGCAGCTTGTCCAGGCCCAGCGACAAGTCGTTGCGCAAGGTCCAGCCGTCCTCGGCGGCCAGCGTCATCTGGCCGTCGAAACCCCGCACCGCATAGCGGTTGCCGATGGTGAAGTAGTCGGACGGCACGATGGGCGTCTTGGCGTGCTGGATCTGCCAATTCAGCTGGTAGGCCAAGGGCTGCTCCGCCAGTTCGAACGGCAGATACAGGCCCGCATTGGCCGAAAGTATGGTGCTGCGGCCGTTCCAATCCGGATCGCCATAGACGTAGCCCGGCTGGTCGGACAGCCCGGTCAGCGTGCCGCGCACGCCCCCGCCGACGTCCAGCGCGGCGCGGCCCAGATAGTGGCGATGCCCCAGGTTGAACTCGTAGCCGGTGACGTCGCGCCGCTGCACCTCGATGTCCACGTCGTTGAGCGTGCTGGTGGTGCGCTTGCGCAGCAGCGTCAGCGATGCCGTGCTCTTGTAGGTGGCGCTGCGATACGGCACCACCGAGACGCCTGCCTGCACCTGCTTGGTCGTGCCGCCGTAGATGATGGGTTCATCGAAGCCGGCCACGGTCTGGCGGTAGGTGGATTTGCTGGCGCCGGCAAAGAAGGTCCAGTAGCCGAAGGGAATGCTGTAGTTCAGCGAGGCGGCGCGCGTGTTCGACTCGGCGTCACGCCAGCGCGCATTGCTGTTCCACGACACCGACAGCTGGTCGTACAGGAACAGGGGCGAGTCCAGGGTCAGGCCGGCGTTGACCTGGTACTTGCCGATGGCGTCCATGCCGGCGTTGTCGCCGCCGATGTATCCATGCCAGCGCTTGCCGGTGCCGGGACGGATGAGGATGTCGGAATCGCCCAGCTCCGGCCCGGGCGCGACGTCGATGGACGCATCGGCCTGGCTGCCCAGCCTGCGAATGTTTTCCAGCGCCTGGTCCAGGTCGCGCTGGTTCACTTCGCCGCCCGGCCCCGTGGGCAAGGCCGTGCGCCACCAGCCGATGGCGCCCTCGCCCTTGACGGCGGATATGCGGCCCGGCAGGTAGCGCAGCGTCAGCGTGCCCGCGGCCAGGGATTGTTCCGGCACGACCACCCGCGCCGTGACGAGTCCGCGATCGATCAGCAGGCCGATCAGATGTTCCTGCAAGGCCCGCAACCCCAGGCCGCCCACGCAATGGCCAACGACGGCATCGGCTGCGCGCGCCAGCGATTCAGCGGGCTGCGCTCCGTCCCAGACGACTTCCTTCAGGGCGAAGCAAGGCGTTTCGACCGGCAGGACCAGGCCGCCGGCGGTGGGCGCGGCGGGCGACAGCACGTCCGGCCGTTCGGCCGCTCGGGCGCGCTGCGCTCCAAGTTCCTGTTCTTGGCGACGTTCGATTTCGGTGGCGCGCACCGCTGCTTCGGGCAGCGGCTGCGCACCGGATCCAGCCGGGAAAAAGCCAGCCGCCAACATGCCCGCGGCCATGCGCAGGCGCCAATAGTGATTCATGCCGGTATGGCGCCTGCGGACGTGCGCGGCGCTCCTTGTTATCTCTGTGTGAAACTAAATGTTTTTCGAGTTTGCCTTAAAACACAATTAATAACAATAGATATCCGAATGTATAAATTCAAAAATTAGCGTACTTAGTTGAACTTAGCGGATGAAGAACAGGCAATTGGTGCACAAAGACCATAGTTCCGCACCCCGGAACTATCATCTCTACAGCAAGGACGATTTGATGTGAAACAAACAGCAAGCGACTCGGAGCCAGCGACCCTGTGGAATCTTTTACGTGGAGAGGTGCTGCGAATAAATAGGGCGAGTCTGAAAACCGGCGGTAGAGCCTGGGACCAGTTGGTTGAACACGGGTTATCCCCGATACGGGCATATCAACAAATCGTCAATAATTCGCCAACGTTTTATCGCCGATCCGTCCCCTTCCCCTCCCAGCCCATGCCTGTATCCGTCCGGGACGCCATTGTTTCCTCCTCCCATCTGGCCTCTTCAGCCCCCGAGCTTTCCGAGGTCGAATTCGGCCTGATCATCGCCTCGCACGCGTTCAACCGCTGGATGGTGCGCTGCATGGCCTGTGCGGGACTGCCAGAGCTGACCTCGCTGGACATCCTGGTGCTCAACCACGTATTCCACCGCGGCCGGGGCAAGAAGCTGGCGGACATCTGCTTCACGCTCAACGTCGAGGACACCCATCTGGTGAACTACTCGTTGAAGAAACTCGAGCGCCTGGGCGTGGTGCAAAGCGCCAAGACGGGCAAGGAAGTGATCTACACGGCGACCGACGCCGGCGCGGCCGCCATCCAGCGCTACGCCGAAGTGCGCGAGCAATGCCTCGTCAAACCCTTCATCGACTCCCCCGCGGCGGACGACGCCAGCCATCAGCTGGCCAACACTCTGCGCGCCCTCTCGGGCCTGTACGACCAGGCCGCCCGCGCCGCCACCTCCCTGTGAGAATCCACGTTGTCTAGCACCACCGCATCTACTTCCGCCCCGCTGCTGTCCGTGCGCGGCGTGTCGGTCGACTTCAATACCGAAAACGGCGTGTTCCGCGCCGTCGACAACCTGGATTTCGAGGTGCGCCCCGGCAGGACGCTGGCCATCGTCGGCGAATCGGGCTCGGGCAAGTCGGTCACGTCCATGGCCATCATGCGCCTGACGGACTACACCAACGGGCGCATCGCCACGGGACAGATCCTGTTCCGCGACAGCGCCGACCGCGAGATCGACCTGACCGCGGCTTCCGACGAAGACATGCGCGCCATCCGCGGCAACGACATCGCGATGATCTTCCAGGAGCCGATGACTTCGCTGAACCCGGTGTTCACCGTCGGCGACCAGATCGTCGAGGCCATCATGCTGCACCAGCAGCTGTCGCGCTCGGCCGCGCGCCAGGCGGCGCGCAAACTGCTGGAGAAGGTGCGCCTGCCGGACGCCGAACAAATGCTGGACCGCTACCCGCACCAGTTGTCGGGCGGCATGCGCCAGCGCGTGATGATCGCGATGGCGCTGTCGTGCCAGCCGCGCCTGCTGATCGCCGACGAGCCGACCACGGCCCTGGACGTCACCATCCAGGCGCAGATCCTGAACACCGTCCGCGAACTGCAGCGCGACCTGGGCACCGCGGTGATCTTCATCACCCATGACATGGGCGTGGTCGCGGAAATGGCCGACGACGTGGTGGTGATGCTGCGCGGCAAGAAGGTCGAGCAAGGCACCGTGGACGAGATCTTCAACGCGCCCAAGCATCCCTACACCCGCGCGTTGCTGGCGGCGGTGCCGCGCCTGGGCAGCCTGACGGGCCGCGACCTGCCGCTGCGCACGCCGCAGACCGTGCTGGAAGGCGACACGCTGCGCGAAGTGGGCGAGACGCGCGAGCAGGACACCGCGCGCTACGACGAGCCCGTGTTGCGCGTGGAAAAACTGACCACCCGCTTCGACGTGGGCCACAACTTCTTCGGCCGTGTCACGCATCGCGTGCACGCCGTCGAGGAAGTGAGCTTCGACGTCTACCCTGGCGAAACGCTGGCGCTGGTGGGCGAGTCCGGCAGCGGCAAGTCCACCATCGGCAAGACCTTGCAGCAGCTGGTGGCGCCGACCTCGGGCGCCGTGCGCTACAACGGCCAGGACATTTTCTCGATGGACAGCGCCGGCCGCCAACGCCTGCGCCAGGAGATCCAGTACATCTTCCAGGATCCCTACGCCTCGCTGGATCCGCGCAAGACGGTGGCGTTCAGCATCGCGGAACCGATCCGCACGCACGGCCTGTTGACCAGCGAAGACGCCATTGCCCGCCGCATCGGCGAACTGCTGGAGCAGGTCGGCCTGAAGCCCGAACACGCCAAGCGCTACCCACATGAATTCTCGGGCGGGCAGCGCCAGCGCGTTTGCATTGCGCGCGCACTGGCCAGCAATCCCAAACTGATCATTGCGGACGAATCCGTGTCGGCGCTGGACGTGTCGATCCAGGCGCAGATCCTGAACCTGCTGATGGACCTGCAAAAGGACCGCGGCCTGTCCTATCTGTTCATCACGCACGACATGGCGGTGGTGGAGAAAGTCAGCCATCGCGTTGCGGTCCTGTACCTGGGCCAGATCGTCGAACTCGGCACCCGCCGCCAGATTTTCGAATCGCCGCAACACGCGTACACGAAGAAGCTGCTGGCCGCCGTGCCGGTGGCCGAGCCCGGCCGCCACATCGACACCTCGCTGATCGAAGGCGAGATTCCCAGCCCGGTACGGCGCGTCGGCGACGAACCCGCCATCATTCCCCTGGTTGAATTCGCGCCCGGCCACCAGGTGGCCCGCGCGGCTTGAGCCGCATATCCTTTTTCACGTCGGCCCGTCCGGCTTCCCGTTCCTGGAGTTGAACATGCTCTCCCTACGCAAAACCTACACCGCCACCGCCCTGGCTCTGGCGCTGGGCGGCGCGCTGCCCGCAGTCTTCACGAGCGCTCACGCCGCCGGCACGCTCAATGTCGCCATCAACCAGGACCCGGGCAGCTGGGACCCGATCGACACCTTCGTGACCTTCTGGGGTTCGGTGGGCAGCAATCTGTATGACGGCCTGACCATGCGCGGCGCCGACTTGAAGCTGCAGCCGGGGCTGGCCACCAGCTGGGAATACCTGGACGACAACAAGCGCCTGCGCTTCAAGCTGCGCGAAGGCGTCAAGTTCCACAACGGCGAACCCTTCAACGCCGAAGCCGTGAAGTTCACCTTTGAGCGTCTCTTGGGCGCGGAAGGCGCCAAGGGTCCGCAGAAGTCCAACTACGACTCGATCGGCGAGATCAAGGTGGTGGACGAATACACCGTGGACTTCATCCTGAAGCAGCCCGATCCGGTCCTGCTGACCAAGCTGGCCGGCTATGGCGCCATGATCGTGCCGCCCAAGTACATCAAGGAAAAGGGCGAAGACAACTTCAACACCAACCCGGTCGGCACCGGCCCGTTCAAGTTCGAAAGCTACCAGCCCAAGGTCAACGTGACGCTGGCGCGCAATGACGACTACTGGGGCGGCAAGCCCAAGCTGGACAAGGTGGTCTACCGCTTCATCGGCGAGCCGGGCACGCAAGTCGCCGAGCTGCAGGCTGGCCGCATCGACGTCGCCACTCTGATCCCGCTGGGCCTGATCGAAACCGTGAAGAAGTCCGGCAACGCCGATGTCATCTCCACCGGCGGCCCGGTCGCTTTCGCGCTGCGCTACAACACCAAGAGCGGCATCACGCAGAACCGCGACGTGCGCCGCGCGCTGATCATGGCCGTGGACCGCGACGCCATCGTCAAGCAACTGCTGCTGGGCCAGGCCAAGACCATCGCCAGCTTCCAGGGTCCGCAGTCCTTCGGCTACAACCCCGAGCAGAAGCCCCTGCCCTTCAACCCCGCCGAAGCCAAGAAGCTGCTGGCCGCCGCCGGCGTGAAGCCTGGCGCCACCGTGCAGATCGACGTCCGCGGCAGCGATTCGAACTTCCGCGAAGTGGCCCAGGCCGTGTCGGGCTATCTGCAAGGCGTGGGCGTGCGCGCCACGATCAAGCCGTATGAAACCGGCGTGCTGCTCAACGACATCATCCCCGGCGGCAAGACCGGCGAAATGTGGCAGAACCAGTGGGGCGGCTGGACCTACGACTACGACAACACGGCCTACCTGATGTACCACACGGGCCAGAAGTGGAACCCGTACGACAACGACGCCAAGCTCAACGGCATGCTGGAAGCGCAGCGCACGGTCTATGACGTGAAGAAGCGCGAAGCCATGCTGCAGGAGATCGCCGGCTACGTGGCCGACCAGGCGCTGGAAATGCCGCTGTACAGCCTGAACACGATCGTCGGGGTGAACAAGCGCGTGAAGGATCTGGAGGTTCCGGGCGACATCCGCTTCCGGTTCCTGAACGCCTCTGTGGACTGACGCCCCCCCCGAAGCGCTGCGCGCTTCCCCCCAGGGGGCATGCCTGCGGACCGGCAAAGCCGGCTCCGCGGCATCCCGCTTGGGGAGGACCGGTTGCTATTGGCGTGATGACGCTATGAACAACCGGCACTTTTTTGGAATGCTTTTGGCGCTGCCTTGAGGCATTAACCTTACCGACCCGTTCCGGCGCAAGCCGGGACGGCGATTTATGACCGGATTTCTCATCAAACGCGTGTTGCAGGCCGTCTTCGTGATTGTCGCGGTGACACTGCTTGTCTCCTATGCCGTGCGCCTGACCGGCGATCCTGCGCTGATGCTCAGCCAGGGCTCGGGCAGCGTCACCGAGCAGGACCTGGCCAATATCCGCCAGGCGCTGGGGCTGAACCGTCCCTTCTACGAGCAGTACCTGTCCTATATGCAGGGGCTGCTGCATGGCGATTTCGGCCGCAGCTTCATGGGTGGCACGTCGGTCGCCAAGCTGATCGGCGATGCGTTGCCCGCCACGCTGATGCTGGCGTTCACCTCGCTGCTGGCGTCGATCCTGATCTCGCTGCCGCTGGGCATCCAGGCCGCGATCAAGCGCGGCAAGACCACGGACCAGGCGATTCGCATCCTGTCGCTGGTGGGGCTGTCCTTTCCCAATTTCTGGCTGGCGCTGATGCTGGTGCTGCTGCTGTCGATCACCTTCCCGCTGTTGCCGCCGTCCGGCTGGAGCGGGCCGGCCAGCCTGGTGCTGCCGTCGCTGACGATGGCCATCATCCTCAGCGCCACCAATATCCGCCTGGTGCGCACCACCATGCTGGAAACGCTGTCGGCGCAATACATCATGGTGGCGCGCAGCAAGGGCCTGAAGGAACGCGTGGTGCTGTACAAGCACGCGCTGCGCAACTGCGCGATTCCGCTCATCACCTACCTGGGCCTGCAGTTCGGCGGCCTGATCGGCGGCATCGTGGTCATTGAAATGGTCTTCAACTGGCCCGGCCTGGGCACGCTGGCGTTCGACGCCATCTCCGGCCGCGACTACCCGGTGCTGCAGGGCACGGTCACCGTGCTGGCCTCCGTCATCGTCCTGGTCAACCTGATCGTCGACATCGCCTACGGCATCGTCGACCCCCGCATCCGCACGCGCTGAGCCTTATGCAGACTACTACCCCCACCGCCGCCGCTGCCAAGGCGGCCAAGCCCCGCAGCCGCTACCGCTCGCTGGAATTCGTGCTGGGCGCGCTGCTGACTGGCACCATGATCGTGCTGGTGCTGACCTCCGGCTGGCTGTTTCCCGACGGCGGCGAAGCCATGGACCTGGCCGCCCGCTTGATGGCTCCCTTTACCTCTGCGGCCCACCCCTTCGGCACCGACCCGCTGGGCCGCGACGTGCTGGCCCGCGTCATCGTCGGCGGCAAGATCTCGCTGACGGTGGGCTTCGCCTCGGTCGTCGGCGGCGCGCTGCTGGGCATCGTCATGGGCCTGATCGCCGGCTACTACCGCGGCTTCTGGGACATGATCGTCATGCGCTTTGCCGACGTGCAGCTGGCGCTGCCGTTCATCCTGGTGGCCATCACCTTCATCGCCATCCTGGGCGGCGGGCTGTTCAACGTCATCTTCTTCATGATCGTGTCGCAGTGGGTGCAATACGCGCGCCTGGTGCGCGCCCAGGTCCTGGCCCTGCGCGAGCGTGAGTTCGTGCTGGCCGCCCGCGCCTTCGGCGTGCGCGACCTGGCCATGATCCGCCACCACATCGTGCCCAATCTGCTGGGTCCGCTGGTCATCCTGATGACGCTGAACGTCGCCAACAACATCCTGCTGGAAAGCAGCCTGACCTTCCTGGGCCTGGGCGTGGACCCCATGATCCCGAGCTGGGGCGGTATGCTTGCCGACGGCCGCACGTATATGCAGACGGCCTGGTGGGTCAGCGTCTTCCCGGGCCTGGCCATCATGCTGACGGTGCTGGGCCTGAACCTGCTGGGCGACTGGCTGCGCGACCGCCTGGATCCGACCGGCAAGGTCTGAAGCCGCCCCGGTCCGCCTGAAAGGAATATCGAGTATGTCTTTGCTGGAAAAAACATTCGACCGCACGCTGGACGCCTGGACCCACGCCTACATGGCGCCGGCCTGGCGCGGCGCGGTCGTGGAAGGCTGGCTGTTCGAAGGCGTGGAAGCGCGCCGCGCGGCCCAGGAACGCCTGGCGCAAGCCGGCGTCACGGCGCGCTTTCGCAGCGCCTACAAGCCGCTGCTGCACTACTTCCTGGAAGAGGTCGAGCGCGAAGGGCTGGCGTCCGTCGTGGTGCGCTATCCGCTGCACGAACATGCACAGGCCAAGCGCTTCACGCTGGAAGCCTATCCGCTCATCGCGCTGCTGCAAGGCGTGGACGTCGCCATGCAGCCCGGCGCCGATGACCTGCACTATGACGTCAGCCTGCGCTACGCCGATGGCCGCGAGCTCGATACCCGCGTCTATGCGCCCAACCAGCTCGGGTACGCCCAGGACGGCACGCCCGAACTGTCGCCCACCGGCTGGCTGCGCGTGCGCGACGCCGAAGGCGCGCTTCAGACCGATGCCGCCCAGGCCACCGAATACCAGCAGGCGTTCCGCGCCATCTTGGACACGGTGCGCAACCATGCCTGGGGCGCGCACGAGCCCTATTTCGAACGCCTGGAAATCCGCGTGGATCTGCCGGGCATCGACTTCGCCCTGCCGGTGGACGAGGAAATCGTCAGCACCTTCGAGGCGCTGCACGAAGACATCTATTTTTCGCTACTGGAACACTTCCAGAAACACTCGGGCCGCCCGTCCGGCGACCGCGGCCTGCAACCCGGCCAGATCATTCCCGACATCCGTCGCCACGACGGCGCGGCGCGCGTGCAGATCTCGCTGGAGCATTTCGGCGCCCTGGCGCCCGTTGCGCCCGCGCCACTCGATGCGCCGCTGGCCCAGGTCCGCGAACCGCTGTCGGCCGGCCAGATCGCCAGCTGCATGGCGGCGTTCGGCGGCGATACCTTCCAGGCCGTATCGCGCCAGGGTCGTCCGGTGCTGGGCACCTACCTGCGCGGCCCCGGCCCCGCGGTCTTCATCTCGGGTGCGCAGCACGCCAATGAAACTTCCGGCGTGGTCGGCGCCCTGCGCGCCGCGCAGACGCTGGCCGAGCGCGGCGATGCGCACTTCGCCTTGATCGCCGCGGAAAATCCGGACGGCTACGCGCTGTTCAACCGCCTGCGCGCGCACCATCCGCGCCACATGCTGCATGCCTCGCGCTACAGCGCGCTGGGCGACGACATCGCCTACCGCGAGCGCGCTCCGTTCTTCGAACGCGAAGGCCGCCACCAGGCGCATGCGATCAGCGGCGCGCAGCTACACATCAACCTGCACGGCTATCCCGCCCATGAATGGACCCGGCCGCTATCCGGCTACCTGCCGCGCCATTTCGAACTGTGGACCATCCCCAAGGGCTTCTTCCTGGTGCTGCGCCATCATCCGGGCTGGGGCGACCGCGCCCGCCGCCTGATCGAAGGCGTTACCGCCCGGCTGGCCCGCAATGTTCCCGGCCTGGTCGAGTTCAATGCGCGGCAACTTGAACTATTCCAGGCGCACGCGCTCGAAACCGGATTCGACGTGCTGAACGGCATCCCGGTGCAGATCAGCGAAAGCGACCGCGAGGACCTGCCCATGGCGTTGATTTCCGAGTTTCCGGATGAAACCGTCTACGGCGAGCGCTTCGTTTTCGCGCATACTGTGCAGATGGAAACCGTCCTGGCGGCGACCGAGCTCTACCGCGCAGGGCTCTAGCGGCAAAAAGACCGGCGTAGCCAAGGACCGCGCCGGCACCCGACCTGTAAAACCATTAGAAAAATGAATATCCGAGAACGCAACCACGGCGATGACCTGGCCCTGGTGGACATCTGGCTCCGTTCGGTACGCGCCACCCACACGTTCCTGACGGAAAAGGAAATCCAGGCCATGTACCCGCAGGTGCTCAATACCGACCTGCCTTCGGTGCGGGTCTGGGTCTGTGAGGACGATGCCGGCGAAGTCGCTGGCTTCATGGGCCTGAACGGCAACAAGGTCCAGATGCTGTTCGTGGATGCCAACAAGCGCGGCAAGGGAGCTGGCCGGCGCCTGCTGAACTTCGCGCGCTCGCTGCACGGCACCCTGGTGGTGGACGTCAACGAACAAAATCCCCAGGCCCACGGCTTCTACAAGCACTACGGGTTCGAGGACGTGGGCCGCTCGGAGCACGACGACGCGGGTCGCCCTCGTCCCATCATCCACATGAAGCTGGCGGGCTGACGCCTGCCCGCCCCGCCAGGCGCCTAGCCTTTGGATTGCTCCGGATGCCTGGCCCGCCAGGCTTTCAGCGCTTCCCGGTAATCGTCCATGGCTTCGTTGTAGGTGTCATAGACACAGGGGATGCAGCCGCTGTTGCAACACTCTTCGGGTTCGGGCGCGACGGGCGGAACGGGTTGCGGGTCGTCGTCGGGGATCTGCTTGGTGCTCATACCCGAATCTTAGCGCCGATGCCCTGCGCCAGCCGCCGCGTCCGCCTCTGGCAGCGGCCATTCGGCGCGGCGGATTTCGTAGCGACGCTTGCCAGCGCCGCCCGCTCCCGCGCCGCCGATCTGGCGCATGCCGCATTTTTCCAGCACCCGGCAGGACGCGGCATTCTCTTCCAGCGCCACGGCCGACAGCGCCTCGACCGGCAAGCGCCCGAATCCCAACGACAGCAGCGCCTGGGCGATTTCGGTGGCATATCCCATGCCCCAGCTCGCGGGGAGGAAGGCATAGGCGACCTCGACCTCGTCGCAGCCCCGCGACTGGGTGCGCTTCAAGCCCGCGCGGCCCGCCAGCGCGCCGCTGGCGCGGTCGGCCAGCACATACATGCCGTAGCCCAGCTCGGCCCAATGCTCGACGTTCTGCAACAGATAGCGGCGGCTGGCCGAGTCCGTCCGGGTGCCGCCCATGGTGGCCATGAGGCGCTCGTCCGCATGCATCGCGGCAATGAAGGAAAAATCAGTTTCGTCCATGCGCCGGGCTTGCAGCCGGGCGGTCTGGAAAGTGTCGGGGAGCAGTGCGGCGGACATGGCGGGCGGAAGGAATGGCGTGACGGAAATGATACCGGCGGACGGCCCGCCGGCCCATCGTCCAACGGACGAATCCCCCGGGCCGAGGCCGGCCCCGGGGCGTGGCTTTCAACTGCGGTGCACGTCCGCGAACGCGATGCTCTCGTACTGGTCCGCCAGGGCCGCGGCGTTTTCACCGTAGCCCTGCGTGCCGGAAGCCCCTGTCATTGCTGAGCTGCCGGCCGAGCCTGGATCGCCGCGGGCGGCCAGGTGGCCTTGATGGCGTCGTAGATGCGCTTGCCCACGCGGCCGTCTTCCGGCAGCTTGCGCTTGACCTGTTCTTCGCGCACGGCATCGCGGGTCTTGCTGCCCGGAATGCCGTCGGCCACGCCTACGTCATAGCCCAGGCCGTAGAGCATCTCCTGGAGCTCCTTGATCTGCGCGCGCGACAGGCCGGGGTCGTCCGTGGGCCAGGCCGCGACGAGATCCGGACCGCCTTGCAGGCGATTGAGCAGCATCGACACCGCCAAGCCATAGCGGCGCGACTGGTTGTAATGCAGGATGGCGTCGAAATTCACGGTCGCCAGGAACACCGGGCCAGCGGAACCCGTGGGCGCGAACAGATAGGCCTGCTCCTCGTTGCCCGACGCCAGCTTCAAGGCCGAGCCGTTGCCCTGCTTCACGCCGGCCTGGGCCCACTGGGCTATCGTGCGGCGGTCCTGCGAGCCCACGTATTCGGCTTCGGGCGAGGCCGGAATGGCAGAGGCCAGCTCGGCCGGCACACGCACTTCGATCACGGCGGGCAGGCTGTGCGTCCACTTGGCGCGGCGCTTGCGCAGGTGATTGGCGGTCGACGCCAACGCGTCGGGCAGCGAGTTGTAGAGATCGATCTTGCCGTTGCCGTCGCCATCGGCGGCCAGTTCATAGAACGAGGTCGGGATGAACTGCGTCATGCCGAAGGCGCCGCTCCAGGAACCGACGAAGCTGTCCGCCGGCACCACGCCGTCGCGCAGCAGGCGCACCGAGGCGTAGGCGTTCTTTTCCCACAGCGACTTGTTCTCGGTGCAGGCGCGCGTCAGCCAGGCGTCCAGCACATTGGTCCTGCCGACCTGGCGGCCGTAGTTGGTCTCGATGCCGAAGATCGCGACCAGCGTGGCCGGATCCACCTGGTATTGCTGGCTGATGGCCGACAGTTGCGGACCATACTTGGCGAGCACCCCCAGGCCGTCGCGCACGCGCTCTTCGTCCACGGTCTTGGCGATGTAGTCCCACCAGGCCTCGCGCCCCTCGGGCTGGCCCTTGGCCGATGCGACCGTGGTGGGCAGCAGCTTGGCGTTGGCGGTGTATTTGTCCCAATCGGCCACGGTCAGGCCGTTGGCCGTGGCGCCCTTGCGCAGCTTGGCGATGCAGGCCTTGGTGTCGAGTTCGGTCGGGATGATGACCGTGGGCGCGGGGGTGGCGGTGGCGGCGGGCGCCGCGGTGGCAGCCGGCGCAGCCGTTGCGGCAGGCGCAGCGGTCGCCGCCGGGAC
>NZ_CADIJY010000005.1 GCF_902859735.1 Achromobacter aegrifaciens
AGCTTACGGCCGCCCGCGCGGCCGTAAGCTACGGGCAACGCAAGACTCGTCACCGATCACGGATCTAGCAGCGCAGCGACCCAAGACGTACGTAGCCCGTAGGCGCGGGCGACCTACGAAGAACGCGCAGCCGCCAAAAAGATCAAGTCTTAACCGACCGATGCCGACTAACACTCATCATGATCCCAAACGCAATCCCCATGGTGAACAAAGCCGTCCCCCCATAGCTCATGAACGGCAACGGCACCCCCACCACAGGCAGAATCCCCGTCACCATCCCCACGTTCACGAATACATAGATGAACAGCATCATCGTCAGCGCCCCGACCAGCAACCTGCCGAACTGCGACGATGCCCGTGACGCGATCGTCAGTCCTCGCGCCATCATCAGCCCATACAGCACCAGCATGGCGATGCCGCCGTAGAGTCCGAATTCTTCCGCGTACACCGCGAAGATGAAGTCGGTGGTGCGTTCGGGGATGAAGTCCAGGTGCGTCTGCGTGCCCTTCATGTAGCCCTTGCCGTACACCCCGCCCGAGCCCACCGCGATCATCGACTGGATCGTATGGAAGCCCTTGCCCAGCGGATCGGAACTGGGGTTGAGCAGCGTGCACACCCGGTGCTTCTGGTAGTCGTGCAGCACCACCCAGTCCACGTCGGGCTCGCATAACTGGTCTTCGTAGTAGATCAGCGTGCCTATGCCGATGATGCCCGCCAGCATTACCGGCACCAGCAGCTTGAAAGACAGGCCCGCGAAATAGATCACGAAGAAGCCGGCGCCAAACACCAGCAGCGCCGTCCCCAGGTCGGGCTGCAGCACGATCAGGGCGAAAGGCGCGGCCAGCATGGCGGCGGCGGCCAGGAAGTCGCGGATGCGGACGGCGCCTTCGTGGCGCTGGAAGTACCAGGCCAGCATCATGGGCACGGCGATCTTCATCATCTCGGAAGGCTGGATGCGGGTCACGCCCAGGTTCAGCCAGCGGGTCGCGCCCTTGCTGGTTTCGCCGAAGAACTCCACGCCCAGCAGCAGCACTACCCCCACCACGTAGAAGGGCAAGGCCAGCTTCATCAGCCACTTCGGCGGAATCAGGGCCATGGTCCACATGGCAAAGAAGGCGATGATGAAATTGCGCGACTGTTCGGCGAAGCGCCAGTCCGTGCCGCCCACCGCGGAATGCATGACCGTCATGCCCAGCGCGGCGAACATCAGCAGGATCGCCAGCAGCGGCCAATCGAAGGCCGTGAACACACGTAGCAGGATAAGGCCCAGGCGTTTCATTATCGGCGCACCACGTCGGAAGCGATTTCCTCGACCGAGGCCAGGGGGTCGGCGCGCTCGGGCCGCACGATCTTGTCCTGACGGTCCTTGGCCAGCCAATAGTCGAACACCTTGCGCGCGACCGGAGCGGCGACGCTCGCGCCCCAGCCGGCGTTCTCGACGATCAGCGCCACCGCGATGCGCGGATGCTCAAGCGGCGCAAAGCCCATGAACAAGGCGTGGTCGCGCAGGCGTTCGTCGATGGCGCTGGCGCGGTAATGGCCGCCGCGCAGGCTGAACACCTGCGCGGTGCCGGTCTTGCCGGCCGCCTGGTAGGCCGTATTGGCGAACGCGCGCCGCGCCGTACCGGCGCGCACCACATCCGCCATGGCGTTCTTGATCACATCCACGTTGGCCTGCTTGAGGGGAATGCGGTAGTCGGGCGCGGACTCGGTGGCCTTGGCCACGCCGCTGCGCGGATCGCGCACCGCGTGCACCAGGTGCGGGCGGCGGTACAGGCCGTTGTTGGCCAGGGTGGACGTGCCCTGCGCCAGCTGCAACAGCGTGAAGGCGTTGTAGCCCTGACCCACCGCCACCGAAATCGTTTCGCCCGCGTACCAGCGCTGGCGGTCCTTGTCCTTGTAGGCCGAGCGTTTCCAGTCGGTCGAAGGCAGCACGCCGCGCTTTTCGCCTTCCAGGTCGATGCCTGTGATCTGGCCGAAGCCGAACTGCTTGGCGAAATCATGCAGCGCGTTCACGCCGATTTCCGGACCCAGCGAATAGAAATAGGTGTCGGACGACACCACGATCGCCTTGTGCATGTCCGTCATGCCATAGGCCGCGCCGCCGGCGTTGCGGAATTTCTGGCCGCCGAATTCGTAATAGCCGGGGTCGGAGATGCGATCGGTGGCGCGGCGCTTGCCCAGTTCCAGCGCGGCCAGGCCCACAAAGGGCTTGTAGGTGGAACCGATGGGATAGGTGCCGTACAGCGGCCGGTTGATAAGGGGATGGTCCGGCGATTCATTCAGCATGCGCCAATTGTCCACGTCGATGCCGTCCACGAACAGGTTCGGGTCGTAGGAAGGCTGCGAGACAAAGGCCAGTACCTCGCCGGTATCGGGGTCGATGGCGACCAGCGCCCCGCGCTGCCCCTCGAATGCGGCTTCGGCCACCTTCTGCAGCCCCAGGTCGATGGACAGCATGATGTCGGAGCCCGGCACCGGGTCGATCCGGCGCAGCGTGCGCATGGGGCGTCCGCCTGCGGTGACTTCGACTTCTTCCAGCCCGGTGCGGCCGTGCAGCTGCTCCTCCCAGGTCTTTTCGATGCCCTTCTTGCCGATGACGTCGGTGCCGCGATAGTTGCCCAGCTGGCCGGCGCGGTCCAGTTCTTCGATATCGCCTTCGGCGATGCGGCCGATGTAGCCGACCACGTGGGCCGCCGACACGCCCTGCGGATACTCGCGCACCCAGCGCGCGCGCAGCTCCACGCCCGGGAACTGGAACGAATGCGCGGCGAACCAGGCGGCTTCGGTTTCGTTGAGGTTATTGCGCAGCTGCAGGCTGGCGTAGCGGCTGGACTCGGCGGCGCGGCGCTTGAAGCGGCGCTGGTCGGCCGGGCTGATGTACACGACTTCGGTCAGGCGTTCGAACAGCGCGCTGAGGTTCCCTGCCTGTGCCGGCACGACCTCCAGCGTATAGGTGCGGTAGTTGCGCGCCAGCACCTCGCCGTTGCGGTCCAGGATCTCGCCGCGTCGCGGCGGGATGGGCACGACCGCGATGCGGTTGCGGTCGGCGCGCTCGGACAGACCCTCGTAGCGGTCGACCTGCAGGTACCAGAAGCGGCCGATCAGCACGCCGAAGCAGGCCAGCGCGAACAGCCCGCCCACCCAGGCGCGCAGGCGGAAACGCTGCTTCTGCTGCTGGCCGGTTTTCTTGAATTCGAACATGACGCGGCGCCGCCGTCAGGCGGAGGAGGATTCAGCGTCGTCGACACCGCGCTGCGGCAAGTGCAGAACCCAGCCCGCCAGCGGCCACAAGGCGGTGGTCAGGAGCACGCTGATGCCCCAGTCCCAACCCGGCCATTTGCCGGCCAGCCACGCATGGATGATCTGGGTCACGAAGCGGGCAATGAAGAACACAGGCAGCATGTGCATGGCCTGGCTCCAGAGGTCGAAGCGCTGCAGCCGGCGGTGCAACACCACCGCGCCGTAGGCGACCAGCGTGTACGACAGCGCATGCTCGCCCAAGAGGCCGGCGTCGTGCACGTCCATCAGCAGCCCAAAGAAGAAGGCGGTGAACAAGCCGACGCGGCGCGGCTCATGCACGCACCAGAAGGCGATGATCAGCAGCAGGATGTCGGGCGCGCCCTGCCACAGGCGCCAGGGCAGCAGCGACACCAGCCACGCCACCAGCACCGTGGCCCAGACGAACAAGCCGTGCGCCGGGCCGGAGAGCCGGTCGGGCTGCACGTTGCTGGGGGTGCCGAGGCGGCGCGCGGCCTGCCCCGAGGATTGATTAGTCCGATCCACCGGAATCGACCTCCTGACGGTTGGACTCGGCGCGCTCCACATCGACCTGCAAGACCAGGAAGTGGCGGTAGCGTTCGGGATGGGCCAGCGGTTCGCATACGGCGCGCGCGAAGCCGGAGGCGGTGTCGCGTTCGACCGAGGTCACCTTGGCCACCGGCAGGCCTGCCGGGAACAGCCCGCCGACGCCGCTGGTGACGATGGTATCGCCTTCCTTGATGTCGGCGTTGGCGGCAAGGTAACGAACTTCCATCTTGCCGGGCGAGTTGCCGCCGAACGCAATCAGTCGCAGGCCGTTGCGCAGCAGCTGCACGGGGATGGAGACCTGTTCGTCGGTGACCAGCGCCGCCTCGGCGGTCATGGGCGTGACGCGCACGATCTGCCCGACCACGCCGCCTTCGTCGATTACCGGCATGCCCGGGGCCAGCCCCGCCTTGCTGCCCTTGTTGAACACCAGGCGCTGCGTGAATGCGTTGGTGGGTTCATACATGACCTCGACCACCACCGCGGATTGCGCCACGGTATCGGTCACCCCGAGCAGCCGGCGCAACTGCGAGTTCTCGGCAGCCAGCTGGGCGCCATGCGTGGTCACCTGTGCCAGCTCGATGCGCTGGCGCTGCAAGGCTTCGTTTTCGCTACGGATGAGATTGGCCGCGTTGACCCATTCGTTCACTTGCTGGACGAGGTCTCGCGGCGCCATGACGGCGCGTTGGAAGGGATACAGCGCGACGGACATTGCGCGGCGCGCCGGTTCCAGCATGCGCCATTGCGAATCCATGACGATCAGGGCCAACGCAAGGACGACCAGAACGACCAGCCGCACCTCCGCAGGTGGGCCGCGCCTGAATAGGGGAGGAGTCCCTTGTCGTTGCATGAATATCAGCCCGGACGCCCGCGTCCGTCGCTCCGGCAGCGGCCGGAGCCGTGAAAAAGCGGGGCTCCGGGCTGGCGGGCAAAATTAGTCGTTGATGAAGATGGCGCCCAGTTTCTCAAGGTGTTCCAGCGCCTCGCCGCAACCGCGCACGACGCAGGTCAGCGGATCGTCCGCGACCACGACGGGCAGGCCGGTCTCTTCCTGCAGCAGGCGGTCCAGGTCGCGCAGCAGCGCGCCGCCGCCGGTCAGGGCGATGCCCTTGTCGGTGATGTCGGCGCCCAGCTCGGGCGGGGTCTGTTCCAGCGCGATCTTCACTGCCGAGACGATCTGGTTCAGCGGGTCGGTCAGCGATTCCAGGATCTCGTTGGACGAGACCGTGAAGCTGCGCGGCACGCCTTCGGCCAGGTTGCGGCCCTTGACCTCGATCTCGCGGACTTCGGATCCCGGGAACGCCGAGCCGATTTCCTTCTTGATCAGTTCGGCGGTGGGTTCGCCGATCAGCATGCCGTAGTTGCGGCGGATGTAGTTGACGATGGCTTCGTCGAACTTGTCGCCGCCCACGCGCACGGAGCCCTTGTAGACCATGCCGCCCAGCGAGATGACCGCCACTTCCGTGGTGCCGCCGCCGATGTCGACCACCATGGAGCCGCTGGCGTCGGACACGGCAAGGCCGGCGCCGATGGCCGCGGCCATGGGTTCTTCGATCAGGAAGACGTGGGACGCGCCCGCGCCCAGGGCCGATTCACGGATGGCGCGACGTTCGACCTGGGTGGAGCCGCAGGGCACGCAAACGATGATGCGCGGGCTGGGCGCCAGCATGTTGCGGGGGTGCACCATGCGGATGAACTGCTTGAGCATCTGCTCGGTGACCGTGAAGTCGGCGATGACGCCGTCCTTCATGGGCCGGATGGCTTCTATATTGCCGGGAACGCGGCCAAGCATCTGCTTGGCTTCATGGCCGACGGCTTGAATGATCTTCTTGCCGTGGGGACCGCCTTCATGACGGATTGCGACCACGGACGGTTCATCGAGCACGATGCCCTTGCCGCGGACGTAGATCAGCGTGTTGGCGGTACCGAGGTCGATCGCCATATCGCTGGAAAAATAACTGCGCAGGAATCCGAACATGGGAGCTCAGCTAAATTCTGGGGGGAATGAGGTACATGCCGCGGGGCGTAGGGCCCGTAAAACAACGGGTCCGCCTGTCATCACGGCGATTAAACCGTGAATCATAACTTATAATTTCCCCGGAAATAGCGCATAAATGCAGGCTATTCAAGCTTTGTAACGGGTTCGGCATATGCATACTGCCCTGTCCCGCCCCTCGGCCTTCGCTTATCGATTTGCAATCCCCCATGGCGCTCAATGACACAGATGTGGCCCGCATTGCCCGGCTGGCCAGAATCGAACTGACCCCCGACCAGCGCACCGTCGCGCAGGCCGAACTCAACGGCATCCTCCACCTGATCGAACGGCTCCAGTCCGTCGATACCCAGGGGGTCGAACCCCTGGCTCACCCGCTGTCCGCCCATGAGGACATCGTGCTGCGCCTGCGTGAAGATGTCGTGACCGAACCCAGCTCGGAGGCCCGCCGCGAGGAGCTGCTGGCCAACGCCCCCGACGCCCAGGAAGGCCTGTTCCTGGTTCCCAAGGTCCTGGATTAAGTCATGACGAAACCCGCTCTGCACACCCAATTCAAGGGGATCGCCGCCCTGCGCGCGGCCCTTGCGCAACGCCAGATCAGCGCCGTCGAGCTCGCCCAAAGCGGCCTGGCGGCCGCTGAAGCGGCCAGCGGCCTGAATTGCTTTTTACATATTGACGCCGAATTGACGCTGGCCCAGGCTCGCGCCGCCGACGCCGCGCTGGCGTCCGGCTCGGCCGGCCCGCTGGCGGGCATCCCGATCGCCCACAAGGACGCCTTCGTCACCCGCGGCTGGCGCACCACCGCCGGCAGCAAGATGCTCGAAGGCTACGTCAGCCCGTTCGACGCCACCGTCGTCGAACGCCTGGGCGAAGCGGGCGCCGTGTCGCTCGGCAAGCTGAACTGCGACGAATTCGCCATGGGTTCCGGCAACGAGAACTCCGCCTACGGCGCGGTCAAGAACCCCTGGGACCACGCCGCCGTGCCCGGCGGCTCCTCGGGCGGCTCGGCCGCTGCCGTGGCCGCCCGCCTGGTGGCGGCCGCCACCGGCACCGACACCGGCGGCTCGGTGCGCCAGCCCGCCGCCCTGTGCGGCGTCAGCGGCATCAAGCCCACCTACGGCACCGTATCCCGCTTTGGCATGGTGGCCTTCGGCTCCAGCCTGGACCAGGCCGGCCCGCTGGCCGAAAGCGCCCGGGACCTGCTCGAACTGCTGGACGTCATCAGCGGCTTCGATCCGCGCGACGCCACCAGCCTGGAAAAATGCGACGCCGCCGCCAACGCGCCCGGCCGCGTCCGGCGCGACTTCGAGGCGGCCCAGGGCCGTTTCGATGCCGCCGGCAGCCAGCCGTTGAAAGGCCTGCGCATCGGCGTGCCCGCCGAGTACTTCGGCGCCGGCCTGGCGCCCGACGTGGCCGCCGCGGTCGAGGCCGCGCTGGTCCAGTTCGAAGCCCTGGGCGCCGTGCGCGTGCCGGTGTCGCTGCCGCGCACCGAACTCGCCATTCCCGCCTACTACGTCATCGCCCCCGCGGAAGCGTCCAGCAACCTCGCGCGCTACGACGGCGTGCGCTACGGCCACCGCGCCGCCCAGTACGGCGACCTGAACGAAATGATCAGCCGCTCGCGCGCCGAAGGCTTCGGCGACGAGGTCAAGCGCCGCATCCTGATCGGCACCTACGTGCTGTCCCACGGCTACTACGACGCCTACTACCTGCAGGCGCAGCGCCTGCGCCGCATGATCGCGCAAGACTTCCAGCGCGCCTACGCCGACCAGTGCGACGTGATCATGGGCCCGGTGACGCCCACGGTGGCCAAGAACATCGGCGACAACCGCGACGATCCCACGGCCGACTGGCTGGCCGACGTCTACACGCTGGGCGTGAGCCTGGCCGGCCTGCCTGCGATGTCGATCCCCTGCGGCTTCGGTGGCGCTGGCAACCAGCGCCCGGTGGGTCTCCAGATCATCGGCAACTATTTCGACGAAGGCCGCCTGCTGGCCATCGCCGACCGCTACCAACAAGTGACGGACTGGCACACGCGTGCCCCGGTCCAGCAAGGCTGAGAACATGAACTGGGAAATCGTCATCGGCCTGGAAACGCACACCCAGCTTTCCACGGACTCCAAGATTTTTTCGGGTAGCAGCACCGAATTCGGCGCCGCGCCCAACACCCACGCCAACGTGGTCGACCTGGCGCTGCCGGGCAGCCTGCCGGTCATGAACCGCGGCGCCGCCGAACGCGCCATCCGCTTCGGTCTGGCCGTGGGCGCCACCATCGCGCCGCGCTCGGTGTTCGCGCGCAAGAACTACTTCTACCCCGACCTGCCCAAGGGCTACCAGATCAGCCAATACGAGCTGCCGGTGGTGGTGGGCGGCTCGCTGTCCTTCTTCGTCGGCGAGGAAGAGAAAACCGTCAATCTGACGCGCGCCCACCTGGAAGAAGACGCGGGCAAGTCCCTGCACGACGACTTCAGCCTGGCCAACGGCGCCCCCGGCAGCGGCATCGACCTGAACCGCGCCGGCACGCCGCTCCTGGAAATCGTGACGGAACCCGAAATGCGCTCGGCCGCCGAGGCCGTGGCCTACGCCCGCGCCCTGCACAGCCTGGTCGTGTGGCTGGGCATTTGCGACGGCAACATGCAGGAAGGTTCGTTCCGCTGCGACGCCAACGTGTCCGTGCGTCCCGTGGGCCAGAAGGAATTCGGCACCCGCACCGAGATCAAGAACGTCAACTCGTTCCGCTTCCTGGAACGCGCCATCGTCTATGAAGCGCGGCGCCAGATCGAGCTGATCGAGGATGGCGGCACGGTGGTCCAGGAAACCCGCCTGTACGATGCCGACCGCGACGAAACGCGCAGCATGCGCAGCAAGGAAGACGCGCACGACTACCGCTACTTCCCCGACCCCGACCTGCCCACGCTGGTGATCTCCAGCGCCTGGGTCGACGAGGTCCGCGCCGCCATGCCCGAACTGCCGGCCGCCCAGCGCGCCCGTTTCGAATCCGAGTACGGCCTGCCCGCCTACGACGCCGCCCAGCTGACCGTCAGCCGCGACCTGGCCGCCTACTTCCAGGCGGTGGCGAACGCGCTGCCGGCCGGCCAGGCCAAGCTGGCCGCCAACTGGGTCATGGGCGAAGTCTCCGCCGCCCTGAACAAGGACGAAAAGAGCATCGCCGACTCTCCGGTCCAGGCGCCGGCGCTGGCCGCCCTGATCGGCCGCATCATCGACGGCACCATCTCCAACAAGATCGCCCGCGAAGTCTTCGGCGCCATGTGGGCCGGCGAGAACGGCGGTCAGCCTGACGCCATCATCGAGGCGCGCGGGCTCAAGCAGATCAGCGACACCGGCGCCATCGGCGCCATGATCGACGAGGTGCTGGCCGCCAACCCGGCCATCGTGGAAGAGTACCGGGCCGGCAAGCAGAAGGCGTTCAATTCGCTGGTGGGCCAGATCATGAAGGCCGCCCGCGGCAAGGCGAATCCGCAGCAGGTGAATGATCTGTTGAAGCAGAAGCTGGACAGCTGACCGCGCAGGACGCCCCGGCAACGGGCGCATTCCTGACGTATCAGACGAAACGAAGGGCCGCGGCATATTGCCGTGGCCCTTCGTTTATCCAAGAATGATCCGGTCGACTTTTGCCCGGAGGCTTGGACATGAACTACCTGGAAATCAGCACCAGCGAACTACTGCACAGCTTTTCCGACCACCTGCAGGCGGTCCGCGAAGGCCAGCATTTCATCATTTCACTGGACGGCGTGTTCTGCGCCAGGTTGACCCCGGTCCTACCCAGCACGTCGCTGGATGCCCATGATGCGCTTGAGGCAATGAAAAGCTTCAAGCCAGCACCGGCCGTCCCCCACGAAGTCATCCGTTCCTGGGTCGAAGAGGGCCGGGAATGAATCCGATCCATTTGATACCGGACGCCTCGCTTGCGCTGGCGTGGCTGGTCGACCGCGCGGACGCCCACGAAGCGCTGATGGCCCGGCATCTGCTGGAAACGGCCCACGAATCTGAAAACACGGTGCCCCTCATCTGGCACACGGAAGTCGCGAACGGCATGTTGCGCGCCGAACGTAGCCAACGGGCGTCGGCGGGTCAGCTGTTCTCGTTCAGACAGCTACTCGAACGCCTGCCCATACTTCCGGATCCGGCCGCCCCATCTTCCAGCGTGGCCCGCAGCTATCTGCTGGCTCGAACGCACGGCTTGACCGTCTACGATGCCAGCTATCTCGAACTGGCCCAAAGAACCAACGGCTATCTGGCCACCTTTGACCGCAAGCTGGCGGATGCCGCCCGGGCGAGCGGTGTTGCCGTCTTTGGCCAACCCCACGGCGTCGCCGAGCCAGCGGCAAGCTACGGTTAAAAAAAGGGCAGCACCTGGCCGCCCCTTTCTACTCGCCAAGGACGAGGTTTACTTCACCCCGTACTTCGTCCGATAAGCCAACACCGCCTCACGGTGTTCGGCGAACGACGCATCATCCTGCAGCAAGGCCAGAATGTCCGCCAGCGACGCAATCGACACCACCGGCATGCCGTAAGTCTTGGCCACGTCCTGCACGGCAGAATGCGCCGACAGCGCGTCGTCCGGACCCGCGCGTTCCATGCGGTCCATGGCGATCAGCACGGCGGCAGGCTCGGCGCCGGCCGCGCGGATGATCTCGACCGATTCGCGCACCGAGGTGCCCGCGGTGATCACGTCGTCAATGATGACGACTTTGCCCTTGAGCGGCGCGCCGACCAGGGTGCCGCCCTCGCCGTGGTCCTTGGCTTCCTTGCGGTTGTACGCGAAAGGCACGTCGCCGCCCTTCATGTCCGGGTGGCCGGCCAGCGCCACGGCGGTAGCCGTGGACAGCGGGATGCCCTTGTAGGCCGGACCGAACAGCATGTCGAATTCCACGCCCGAATCCAGCAGCGCCTGGGCGTAGAACTGCGCCAGCTTGCCGACCGAGCGTCCGCTATTGAACAGGCCCGCATTGAAGAAATAGGGACTGATCCGACCCGATTTGACCTTGAAGCTGCCGAAACGCAGCACGCCCTCGTTCAGGGCGAAGCGGACGAAATCCAGGGCGGTGGCGGAAGATTGGGCGGCGGGCATGCGTAAAGGTCCGGTAGATGGCAAACGCCAGCATTTTATCCGCTGTCGGGGCTATTCCCGGGCGGCGGCGCGGAGTCGGTTAAATTGCTGCCATTGCCCCGGCCCTGGCGGCCGCTCAACAGGAGTTTCGCTTTGCTGCGCATCACGTCGATCAATCTCAACGGTATCCGGTCCGCCTTCCGCAAAGGCCTGCAACCCTGGATGGAAAAGCACGCCGCCGACGTGCTGTGCCTTCAGGAAATCAAGATATCCGACGAAGACCTGACCGACGACCTGCGCCACCCGCCCGGCTATACCGGCCACTTCCACCATGCCGTGAAGAAGGGCTATAGCGGCGTGGGCATCTATCTGCGCGACGCGGCCGAGCGGGTGAACGCCGGCCTGGAATGCGAGGAATTCGATCCCGAAGGCCGCATCATCCGCGCTGACTGGAAGAACCTGTCGGTCATCAGCGCCTACCTGCCCTCGGGCTCCAGCGGCGACGAGCGCCAGCAGGCCAAGTACCGCTTCCTGGACCGCTTCGGCCCCTGGATCGACGCCCTGATGCACGAACACAAAACCACCGGCCGCGAGTTCATCATCTGCGGCGACTGGAACATCGCGCACAAGGAAATCGACCTGAAGAACTGGAAGGGCAACATGAAGAACTCGGGCTTCCTGCCCGAAGAGCGCGCCTGGCTGACCGACGTGTTCGACAAGCGCGGCTTCGTCGACGTGTTCCGCACCATCGATGACCGCCCGGACCAATACACCTGGTGGAGCAACCGCGGCCAGGCCTGGGCCAAGAACGTGGGGTGGCGCATCGACTACCAGATCGCCACGCCGGGCATCGCCGCCCGCGCCCGCAATGTGGCCATCTACAAGGACGAGCGTTTCTCGGACCACGCTCCCCTGACGATCGACTACGACGCCACGCTCTGACCCGCCGCTTCCCCTAGCGTTGCGGCGGCTTCCCGGCGCAACCATTCCAGAAACGCTGCCGCCCGCGGATCTTCTGTACAAGGCCGCGGCGACAGCAGTACATAGGCCGAGCCGTCACGGGCAAAGCCGCAAGGCGCCTGCAGCCGGCGGTCGCGCAAGGCGTCGCACGCCATCAGCGCCGAACCTATCGCCACCCCCAAACCGGCGGCGGCGGCCTGCAAACTCAGATAGAAATGCTCGTAGGCCGGCCCGGTCCGGCGCGGGGGTTTCATGCCCGCTGCCCGCGACCATTGCCGCCAGGCTAGCGGACGCGTCGCGCTGCTGAGCGCTGGCGCCCCGCCCCAATCCGCTTCAGCCGGATCCGCGCCTGCGGCGCCGACCAATCCCGGCCGGCACACCGGTCCCGTCCACTCCTCGCAGACATGCTCGGCATACAGGGCCGGGTCCCAATCGAAGTCATTGCGGCGCAGGGCTACGTCCACACCCTGGGCGCCGAAATCGACCGGTCCGCCCGCAGCGTACAGATGCACCTGCACGCCGGGATGGGCGTGCTGGAAGTCCGGCAGCCGCGGGATCAACCACATCATGGCGATGGTGGGCTCGCAGGACAGCACCAGCGGCGCGTCCGCCGCCGGCTGGCGCAGCTTGGCCAGGCCAGTTGTCAGCTGCTCGAACAGCGCGCTCGTCACCTCGAACAGCTGCCTGCCGGCATCGGTCAGGAAAACAGCTCGATTGCGGCGCTCGAACAGCGCCACGCCCAGCGCATCCTCGAGCAGCCGGATCTGCCGGCTGACGGCGCCATGCGTCACGTGCAACGCTTCGGCCGCCTTGCCGAAAGCCTGATGACGGGCCGCGGCATCGAACACCCGCAACGTATTGAGCGGTGGCAGTTTCATGGCGAAAGGTGATTTTTTCTCACGGATAAGCGGCATTAGAAATCGTTTTTCCGGCGCGCGCCAGCGTCCCACAATGCCGGCTCCATTTCGCAACCTGCCGCCCTATTGCCATGACCGAACTGATCGCCGTCGCCCTCATCACCATTCTTGCCGTCATCAGCCCCGGGCCGGACTTCGCCATGGTCACGCGCAACAGTTATCTGTTCGGCCGCCGCACCGGCCTGATCTGCGCGCTGGGCATCGCGCTGGGCGTGCAGGTGCACGTGTTCTATACGATGTTCGGTGTCAGCCTGCTGGCGCATTACGCGCAGCCCGTGCTGCAGGGCATCAAACTCGCGGGCGCCTGCTACCTGGTCTACATGGGCTGGAAGACTTTCTTCAACCGCACCCAGGTCAGCCGCGACTTGTCGGCCCGCCCGCCGATCTCGGGCTGGCAGGCGCTATACAGCGGCTTTCTGACCAACGCGCTCAATCCCAAGACCACGCTGTTCGTGGTCAGCACCTATACCCAGGTCGTGTCGCCCGGCACGCCGCTGTCGTGGCAGTTCGGCTATGGCCTGTTCATGTCGCTGGCGCACTGGATCTGGTTCGGCGTGGTGGCGTGGTCGGTGTCCTCGCCTTTCCTGCGGCGGCTGCTGCTGGATCATCAGCTTGCGGCCGATCGGGTGGTGGGAGCGGTCTTGATGGCCTTGGGCGCGGGGCTGGCTGCCGCGCAGTTGTAATCCTGCCCCCGGGGAATGATTTCGCTCAAATAAATAACGGGGACGCATTAAGCAGACAACGACCTTCGTGCCAGCCCAAACCTGCCTCAGACCAGCGTTCCTTTCCTCTGCGGAAGTCGCAAGGGCGCAATACTACCTGGTGAAAATAAACGGGGACATATTTATTTCCCTAGGGAATTCAAGCATTTCTGCTCAAATCCCCCTCATGAACGCGTCATTCACCCAAATCCAGCCATCAATACGTCCCTATTAAAATAAAAGAAAAAGTGCTTTGATATCAAGGTGATGGCACTATTTTTCGGCTTTGCGCAGGGCAACATTTTGCCCCTACAATTCCCGCACCATACAGGTGCAGCCGTGCACCAAAAAGAATTTTCGCGCCCCAATCCGGCGCAGTCCGCACCTATTCGAAGCACCCCCAAGGAGATCATGTTGAAAGTGCAGAGTCTGGACGACTTCCTGCGTGGCGTCGCCGCGCGCGACCCGCAGCAGCCTGAGTTCATGCAAGCCGTCCAGGAGGTGATGCTGAGTCTCTGGCCTTTCATCGAGAAGCACCCCCACTACGCCGAGCATGCCGTACTCGAGCGTCTGGTGGAACCGGAACGCGTGATCCAGTTCCGCGTGTGCTGGACCGATGACCGCGGCCAGGCCCAGGTCAACCGCGCTTTCCGCATCCAGCACAGCTCGGCCATCGGCCCCTTCAAGGGCGGCATGCGCTTTCACCCCTCGGTGAACCTGTCCATCCTGAAGTTCCTGGCCTTCGAGCAGACCCTGAAGAACTCGCTCACCACGCTGCCCATGGGCGGCGGCAAGGGCGGCTCCGACTTCGATCCCAAGGGCAAGTCCGACGCCGAAGTCATGCGCTTCTGCCAGGCTCTGATGATCGAGCTGTACCGCCACCTGGGTCCGGACACTGACGTGCCGGCCGGCGACATCGGCGTGGGCGCGCGCGAAGTCGGCTTCATGGCCGGCATGATGAAAAAGCTGTCCAACTCCACCGCCAGCGTGTTCACCGGCAAGGGCCTGACCTTCGGCGGCAGCCTGATCCGCCCCGAAGCCACCGGCTACGGCACCGTGTACTTCGCTGAAGAAATGCTCAAGCGCGTGGGCAAGTCCTTCGACGGCCTGCGCGTGTCCGTGTCGGGCTCGGGCAACGTCGCCCAGTACGCAATCGAAAAAGCCATGGCGCTCGGCGCCAAGGTCGTGACCGTTTCCGACTCCAACGGCACCGTGGTGGACGAAGCCGGCTTCACGCACGAGAAGCTGGTGGCGCTGATGCACATCAAGAACGACTTGCGCGGCCGCCTGGACACCTATGCCCGCCAATTCGGCCTGACCTATGAGTCCGGCAAGCGTCCGTGGCACGTGCCGGTGGACGTGGCCCTGCCCTGCGCCACCCAGAACGAACTGGAATTGGCCGATGCGCAAACGCTGATCAAGAACGGCGTGCTGTGCGTCGCCGAAGGCGCCAACATGCCGGCCACGCTGGAAGCCGCCAAGGCCTTCATCGCCGCCCGCGTGCTGTACGCCCCGGGCAAGGCCAGCAACGCCGGCGGCGTGGCCGTGTCCGGCCTGGAAATGGCCCAGAATTCGGCCCGCCTGTCCTGGACGCGCGAGGAAGTCGACGCGCGCCTGCACGCCATCATGCGCGACATCCACGAGAACTGCGTGCGCCACGGCCATAGCGAGCGCGAATACGTGAACTATCTGGATGGCGCCAACATTGCCGGCTTCGTGAAGGTGGCTGACGCGATGCGTCAGCAAGGCTTGTATTAATCCCCCCCCCGAAGCGCTGCGCGCTTCCCCCCCAGGGGGGCGCCGCTGCGGACCGGCAGAGCCCGGCTCCGCGCGGCCCCGATTGGGGGAGACCGGCTTGATGCGGGCGGGTCTGCCTCTAGTCTGACGACGGACCTGCCCCAATAGCGAGGATCTGCCTGAGCCGGCCCCTGGGCCGGCTTAGTCTTTCATGCGACTACACCCGCGCCGTCAGGCGCGTGCAGCGCCTGGCGCTTAATGCTTCATCGTGCCGTGGTTCATGCTGCCGTGGTTCATGCCGGGGTTGTGCGAGGCCGGCTTGACCTTGAATTGCACGGCGACTTCGCCGGCTTTTTCGAACTTCAGCGTGGCCGGGACCGTGCCGCCTTCGGCGAACGGGGCCTTCAGCTTGATGAACATGACGTGGTAGCCGCCCGGGCTGAGCTTGACCTCGGTGTCCGCCGGCAACGCGATGCCGCCTTCCACCTGACGCATCTTCGAGACGCCGTTCTCGGTTTGCACCGTGTGCAGTTCGACGCGTTCCGCCGCGTCGGACGACACCGACAGCAGGCGGTCAGCAGCCTTGGCGTCGTTATCGATGTCCATATACCCCGCGCCATTGGACTGGCCAGGCGCCGACGCACGCACCCAGAGGTCGTCGACCTCGATCTGGCCAACCTTGTAGTCCTTCGCCCAGGCCGAGCCGGCCGTGCACAGGCCCAGTGCGGCAATGACAGCGAACTTGCGGATGTTCATGGGTTGTTCTCCTAGTGGGTTAACGCCGCCTGACCAGGCTGCGGGCAGCTGACAGGACCGAATCCGTCAGGGCTTCCATCGCTTCGGAGTTTACCCGCCAATGCTGCCAATACAGCGGTACATCCTCCCAGGCGCGGCCTCGAAGCAGCATCAGCTGACCTGCATCAAGGTGTTCCTGCACCAAGGGCAGCGGATTCATGGTCCAGCCCAGGCCGCCCAGCGTGGCCTGCACGAACGCGCGTGTCGACGGCACCCACCAGACCGGCGGCTGCCAGGGTGCGGGATCGGCGATCTTGTGCGCGAAGCGCGCCTGCAGCGCGTCCTTGCGGTTGAACACCAGCACCGGCGCCTGCGCCAGCGTCTGGGCGTTGACGCCCAGCGAAAAGTAGCGCTTGTGGAATTCCGGCGTGCAGGTGGCCACGTAGCGCATGCTGCCCAGCGCATGGATGCGGCAGCCCTGGACCGGCTCGGCCAGGGCGGTCACCGCGCCCAGCACCGAACCGTTGCGCAGCAGCGCCGCGGTGTGGTCCTGGTCTTCGGACTGCATGTCCAGCGTGGCGCGGGTGCGCGCGGAGAACTGCACCGCCGCGTCGACGAACCAGGTCTCCAGGCTGTCATGATTGACCGCGACGGGGATGCTGGCATACGGCACATCGTCGTCCGCCACGCCCAGGCGGTCGAGCGCGTCATGCTCCAGCAACGCCGTCTGCTCGGCCAGCCGCACCAGCACCTGCCCGTCCGCCGTGGCTACCGCCGGCACGGTGCGCTGGACCAGCAGGCGGCCCATGCGGTCCTCCAGCGCCTTGATCCGTTGCGACACCGCGGATGGCGTGACGCTCAGCGACAGCGCCGCCCGCTCGAAACTGCCTTCCCGCACCACCGCGGCCAGGGCGCGCAGGTTGCCGTGATCGATTTTCATGAGATTAGATTTACTTAAGATAGTGAAGGAAAATTAGCTTTATTTCATATTCACCGCAAGCGAAAATGCCTTATTACCGGAGCGCCGATAGCGCCCCGCGTTGTCATCCAAACGCCGCCACAGGCGTAGCAGCACAGGTGCAGGTCATGTTCGCCACGTTGTCATCCCCCCTCTTCTTCACTGCCTGGGCCAGCGGTACGGCCACCGGGCTGGGCCTCTTCGCTGTCGTGGGCGCGCAAAGCGCGTTCATCCTGCGACAGGGGCTGATGCGCGCCCACCTCTTGAGCGTGGTCGCCATCTGCGCGCTGATAGACGCCGTCTTCATCTTCGCCAGCGTGTCCGGCCTGCAGGCGCTCACCGCCTGGTTCCCCTGGCTGACAACCGCCGTGCTGTGGTTCGGCGTGGCCTTCCTGTCCTGGTACGCACTGCAATCTGCGCGCCGCGCCTGGACCGCCACCGGCGGCCTGGCCGCCGCCCGCGACGTGGTGCCATCGCGCCGCGCCGCCATGCTGGGCGCGCTGGGCTTTTCGTTGCTGAATCCGCACTTCTGGCT
The DNA here is from genome assembly GCF_902859735.1 of Achromobacter aegrifaciens. Classification (GTDB taxonomy): domain Bacteria; phylum Pseudomonadota; class Gammaproteobacteria; order Burkholderiales; family Burkholderiaceae_B; genus Achromobacter; species Achromobacter aegrifaciens. Next base: position 17,415 of record NZ_CADIJY010000005.1, read on the forward strand.
CGACATGGTGGTGGTCGGCTCGCTGGCGCACGGCTTCGAGGAAGCGCGCATGGCATTCGCCGCCGGCGCCTTCACCGCCAGCCTGCTGTGGCTCGCCGTGCTCGGCATCGGCTCCCGCCTGTTCGCCCCGTTCTTCGCCAGCGCGTCGGCTTGGCGCGTGCTGGACGGCATCATCGCCGTGGTCATGGCCGCGCTGGCGGTCAGCCTGGCGCTGAAGGGCGTGTAGACGCGTTTAAGCTACGTTTCCAGCAGTTCCCCCGATCGGCCGCCCGGACCTCCCGGCGGCCGGTTTTCCTGCTTGCCGCACCCGCCGCGTCCGGAGTCCCACATGTACAGCTCCACCTTCATCTTCGCCACCAAGCAGTTCGACGATGATTTTCACCGCCTGGATCAAGCCATCGCCGCTGCCGCGCGCGCCATTCCGGGCTACCTGGGCGAAGAGAGCTGGGCAGACACCGCGCGCGGCCTGATCTCCAACGTCTACTACTGGGAATCGCTGGAAGCGTTGGAACAACTCATCCGCCACCCTGCGCACCAGCAGGCCAAGGCCGCACAAGCGCGCTGGCTGGACGGCTATCGCGTGGAAATCTCCCAGGTGCTCCGGCGCTACGGCGCAGGGCTGGCGCCGCCGTCCTTATAATCGCCCGGTAGCCAATCTTTCGTCGGGCGCAACACCGGCCCGCCAGACGATCATGCGCGGTCCCAGCCCTTCCAAAGATGTGCGCCTGCCCCCCCTGGCAGCCATCCAGGCCTTCGAGGCAGCCGCCCGCCTGGGCTCCTTCGAACGCGCCAGCGAGGAACTCTTCGTCACTGCCAGCGCCATCGGCAAGCGCATCGCCGCGCTCGAGGCCATGCTGGACGTCACACTCTTCATCCGCAGCAGCCGCGGCGCCACGCTGAGCTCGGCCGGACGCGAGTACCTGGATCAGGTCCGCACCGCGCTGGACCTGCTGTCCGACGCCTCCCTGCACAAGCGCGGCGAACCCAAGCTCGAACCGCTGCGCGTCGTCTCCACCCCCACGTTCGCCCGCCAGGTGCTGATCCCCGCCCTGCCCGGCTTCACCGCCGCGCATCCCGAGGTGGAGCTGGAAATCATGCTGTCCATCCCCTACCTGGACATCATGCCGCCCAATGCCGACGTCTGGGTGCGCTTCGGCAGCGGCAAATATCCCGGCCTGAACGCGCACCAGTTGACGGCGGATCCGGTGTTCGCGGTCTGCGCGCCCGAATACCGCGACCGGCACGGCCCCTTCGAGCGGCCCGCCGACCTGGCCCGGGCGCAACTGCTGCGCTGCCCGATGGAACCGTGGCGGCCCTGGCTGGCCGCCGCCGGGCTGGACTGGCCCGAGCCCGCGCGCGGGGTGTGGCTGGTGGACCTGGGCATCATGTTGGCAGCCGCGCGCGCCGGCCAGGGCCTGGCGCTCACGCGGCGCGCGCTGGCGGCCGAATGGCTGGACGAGGGCAAGCTGGTGCGCGTCCTGGACATCGAAATTCCCGGCGAATGCCAGTATTACCTGTGCACCGAAACCTCGCGCCCGCCGGGCAGAGCGGTCCAAGCGTTTTCCCTATGGCTGGATGACGTGTGCAAACAGGTTTCTCAATGGCCGCAAGGCCTGCGGGCCGGTAAGGAATAAATTTCCAGGCCGGGGCGGAATGAAATTCCGCGCAGCCCGCCGCCGCGCTGGCTAGGATGCCGCCAATGCAATGTCCCGCCCATGCCCGCCACGGCATGCCGCCTTCCATTCCCTTCCCCACAGCAGGCAGCGCCATGGCGCATGACAGGAACCCTCGTGCGTCCGTACTAGGTATTTACGCGGAAAAACCCCGCCGGGTCAGTTTCGCGTAAGTGATTAGGCAGACAGTCACGACACGCCACACAGGAGAGCGCCGCAGCAACGATTTTCGCCGTCTGGCGCCGGCACACGGTTTTCCACGCAGTTCTACCAATTACAACGGAGACATCAATGGATTTTCGTTTGAAGCTGCTAGCAGGAACCCTTGCACTTGCCGCAACGGCCGCGTCCCACGCCGCCGACCCCATCAAGATCGGCGTGGCCGGCCCCTACACCGGCGGCTCGTCCTCCATGGGCGTCAGCATGCGCGACGGCGTGCGCCTGGCCATTGAAGAAATCAACAAGAACGGCGGCGTCATGGGACGCCAGCTGGTCGCCGTCGAACGCGACGACGAAGCCAAGAACGAGCGCGGCGTACAGATCGCCCAAGAGCTGATCAACAAGGAACAGGTCGCCGCCACCGTCGGCTACATCAACACGGGCGTGGCCCTGGCCTCCCAGCGCTTCTACCAGGACGCCAAGATCCCCGTGTTCAACAACGTGGCCACGGGCAGCGTGATCACGCACCAGTTCAAGGCGCCGGAATACCCGAACAACTACGTGTTCCGCAACGCGGCGCATGACAGCATCCAGGCCCCGATGATCGTCGAAGAGGCGGTGACCCGCCGCGGCTTCAAGAAGGTCGCGATCCTGGCCGACTCCACCAACTACGGCCAGCTCGGCCGCGAGGACCTGGAAAAGGCCCTGGACGCCAAGGGCATCAAGCCCGTGGCCGTGGAGAAGTTCAACATCAAGGACGTCGACATGACGGCCCAGCTGCTGAAGGCCAAGGCCGCCGGCGCCGAAGCCGTGCTGACCTACGGCATCGGCCCCGAACTGGCCCAGGTCGCCAACGGCATGACCAAGCTGGGCTGGAAGGTGCCGATCATCGGCAGCTGGACCCTGTCCATGGCCAACTACATCGACAACTCCGGCGCCAACGGCGAAGGCGCGCGCATGCCGCAGACCTTCATCCAGGACCCGGACACGCCCAAGCGCAAGGCCTTCATCGACGCCTACCTGGCCAAGTTCAAGCCCAAGAACAACCGCATCGATTCCCCGGTGTCGGCCGCCCAGGGCTATGACTCCATCTATCTGCTGGCCGCGGCCTTCAAGCAGGCCAACTCCACCGACGGCCCGAAGGTCCGCGAGGCCCTCGAAAACCTGCAGACGCCCGTCGAGGGCGTGGTCATGACCTACAACAAGCCCTTCAGCGCAGACAACCACGACGCGATCACCGTCAAGGAAGTGGTCATCGGCGAGGTCAAGGGCGGCCGCGTCGTCAAGGCCAACTAAGGTCCCGCAGCGCATCCCGGCGGCGGCTGCCCGGCCGCCGCCAGCCGCGCCCTGTCGCCCAGGGCGCGGGCTTGCCGCCGCCTGAAAACCGCGTTCTGCCCAAGGGGGTTGGGACGGAACCACAGCGCTACACGACACACACCATGATTCTTCTACAGCTCATCTATAGCGGTATCGCGCTGGGCATGATCTATGCCGTCATCGCGTTCGGATACCAGCTCACGTTCGCCACGTCGGGCACCCTGAACTTCGGCCAGGGCGAAGCCCTGATGCTGGGCGCACTGGTCGGCCTGACACTGGTCGGCCTGGGCGTGAACTACTGGGTGATGATACCCATCGTCTGCATCTTCGGATTCGCGCAAGGCGCGCTGGTCGAGCGCGTGGGCGTCAGGCCCGCCATCAAGACCCGCTCGGAGTTCGGCTGGATCATGGCCACCATCGCGCTGGGCATCATCTTCAAGAACGTCGCCGAGAACATCTGGGGCCGCGACGACCTGCGCTTCCCCTCGCCGCTGCCGGAAGCGCCCATCCAGGTGCTGGGCGCCAACGTGCTGCCCATGGAGCTGCTGGTGGTGTTCGGCGCCCTGGCGATGATGCTGCTGGTGGAAGTCTTCAACCGCAAATCCATCTACGGCAAGGCCTTCGTCGCCACGTCCAACGACCGCGACGCCGCTGGCCTGATGGGGATCAACACGGGCATGGTGATCACGTTTTCCTACGCGCTGTCCTCGCTGACTGCCGCGTTCGCGGGCGTGCTGGTCGCGCCCCTGACCCTGACCGGCGCCACCATGGGCGCGGTGCTGGGCCTCAAAGCCTTCGCCGTCGCCATCATCGGCGGCCTGTCCAGCGGCATGGGCGTGGTGGTGGGCGGGCTGATCCTGGGGATCGCCGAAACGACCACCGGTTTCTATCTTTCGACGGGGTACAAAGACGTGCCGGGATTGGTGTTGCTGCTGCTCGTACTGACCTTCAAGCCCGCCGGCCTGTTCGGCAAGACCGCGATCAAGAAGGTGTAAGCGATGAAACCCTTGCACCTTTTGCTATCCATCGTGGCCGTGGCCTGCCTGGCCGCCGTGCCGCTGGGCGTGACCAACACGTACTACCTGCACCTCATCGAAACCATCATGATCTATTCGATCCTGCTGTTCGGGCTCGATATCGTGGTGGGCTATACCGGCCAGGTGTCGCTGGGCCACGCCGGCCTGTTCGGCATCGGCTCGTATGTGGCGGGCGTGCTGTTCTTCCATCTGCAGATGCCCATCTGGGTGATCCTGCCCGCGGCCATCCTGATCGCGGCCGCCTTCGGCGCGGTGCTGGCGCTGCCGGCGCTGCGCGTCACGGGGCCGTACCTGGCCATGGTGACGCTGGCGTTTGGCACCATCATCCAGATCCTGATCAACGAAATGACCTTCCTCACCGAAGGCCCCCTGGGCATCAAGATCTCCAAGCCCGCCATCGCCGGACATGTGCTGACCAAGAGCGAGTACTTCTGGCTGGTCGCGGCGCTGCTGGTGCTGTCGCTGATCGTGGTGCACCGCATCCTGAAGTCGCACCTGGGCCGCTCGTTCGAGGCCCTGCGGGACAGCCCCATCGCGTCCGACTGCATGGGCGTGTCGGTCTACCGGCACAAGGTGTTCGCCTTCGTCATCAGCGCCGGCTTCGCCGGCCTGGCCGGCGCGCTGTACTCGTATTCCGAACAGTACATCTCGCCCAACACCTACAACTTCGAACTGACCATCCTGTTCCTGCTGGCCATCATCATGGGCGGGCGCAAGAGCCGCACGGGCGCGCTGCTGGGCGCGTCCATCATCGTGCTGCTGCCCAAGATGCTGGATGACATCTCGACCTTCAGGCTGATCGCGCTGGCCGTGGCCATCCTGGTCACCGTCGGCAGCGCCATCGCAATATCCAAGGGCCGCACCGAACCGCGCCGCGTCGTCGTGCCGGTCGTCGGCACCATCCTGCTGGCGGTGTTCTCGTACTGGCTGGAAGCGGTCACCGACTGGCGCCTGACGATCTTCGGCGCCATGATCCTGTTCGTCGTGTACTACCTGCCCGACGGCATCGTGGGCTTCGTGCGCAACCTGTTCTTCTCCAATCGCCGCGCCGCGCTCTCGGTCAAGTCGGACTTGGTGAAAGCCCAGGACGCCGTGCCCGATGCGGCCAAGGGCAAGGGCGACACGCTGCTGGCAGCCAAGGGCGTGCTGATGCAGTTCGGCGGCCTGAAGGCGCTGAACCAGGTCGACCTGACCGTCAAGCGCGGCACCATCCATGGCCTGATCGGTCCCAACGGCTCCGGCAAGAGCACCATGATGAACGTGCTGACGGGCATCTACGTGCCGACTTCCGGCGCCGTGGAATTCTCGGGCAAGTCGCTGGTCGGCATGACGCCGGCCGACATCGCTGAAACCGGCATTGCGCGCACCTTCCAGAACGTGCAGCTCTTCGGCGAAATGACCGCGCTGGAAAACGTGCTGGTCGGCCTGCACCACACCTTCACCACTGGGCTGGCCGGCATCGCGCTGCGCACGTCCAAGTGGAAAGGCGAGGAACAGGGCGCCCGCGCCCGCGCCATGGCGCTGCTGGAATTCGTGGGCCTGGAATCCCTGGCCAGCGAGGAAGCGCGCAACCTGCCCTACGGCAAGCAACGCCTGCTGGAAATCGCCCGCGCGCTGGCCCTGGATCCGCAACTCCTGCTGCTGGACGAACCCGCGGCCGGCCTGACCGCGCCCGACATCGTCGAACTGCTGGCCATCATCCGCAAGGTGCGCGACCACGGCATCACGCTGATCCTCATCGAACACCACATGGACGTGGTGATGGGGGTGTGCGACACCGTGTCGGTGCTGGACTTCGGCCAGAAGATCGCCGAGGGCCTGCCCAACGAAGTGCAAAGCAACGCCAAGGTCATCGAGGCGTATCTGGGCGGCGCGCCCGCCTGACGCCAAGGGGACAACAAGATGCTATCGATCAAGAATCTGGAAGCGGGCTACGGCAAGGTGAAGGTGCTGCACGGCATCAGCATGGAAGTGCCTAAGGCCAAGGTGGTGACGCTGATCGGCTCCAACGGCGCCGGCAAGACCACCACGATGCGGGCGCTGTCCGGCATGATCCGCCCCACCGCGGGCGAGGTCACGCTGAGCGGCAAGCGCATCGACGGCCTGGAGTCTCACCGCATCGCGCGGCTGGGCCTGGCGCATTCGCCCGAGGGCCGGCGAGTATTTCCAACGCTGTCGGTCACCGACAACCTGCTGCTGGGCGCTTTCCCGCGCCTGACAGGCAGCCGTCCCAAGGGCGACGTGCAGTCCGACCTGGGCCGGGCCATGGATCTGTTTCCGCGCCTGAAGGAACGGCGCGATCAGCTGGCCGGCACCTTGTCGGGCGGCGAACAGCAGATGCTGGCCATGGCTAGAGCGGTGATGCTGAATCCGGAACTGGTGTTGCTGGACGAGCCTTCAATGGGGCTGGCGCCGATCCTGGTGGAAGAAGTGTTCCGGATCATTGCGCGGCTCAAGGATGAAGGGGTGACGATGCTGCTGGTGGAGCAGTTTGCTGCTGCTGCATTGAATGTGGCGGATTATGGGTATGTGTTGGAGAACGGGCGGATCTCGGTGCATGGGAGTGCGGATAAGTTGAAGCATGATCCGGCTGTTGTGGCGGCTTACTTGGGTGGGTCGCATTAGAGGGACGGCGTTGTTGGCGTTCTTTTGACGCCTGCCACGTCGGGGACTCGCGCTGCGCGGGGCAACGATTGCGGCCCGGAGCCTTCGCTCCGGGCTTCCCCTTCGTCATCGTCGTTGCCGCCTACGGCGGCTGCCTTCCGATTCCCTCGGGCTTATCGACGCCCCGCGCAGCGCGAGTCCCCGACGCGGCAGGCTGTGCTGTTTGAATCTTCACGGGCGCTGGGGCGGGTGGTGTGCTTGGCGTTTTTTTCCGCATCGGGGTGTGGTGGGGGGTCTTGCGGGGCCCGCCCCAGGCCGGCCGCGCGGGCGGCCTTTTGGGGCTTACGCGGTGTCTTGCGTCACGTGATGGCGCTGCGCGCAGTGGCTGCGGCATAACGGCTATTCAGCTCAGCCCAGCCCAGCCCAGCATCTACATTTCAACTCCGATGCCGGATGGGCGGCGCGCGCGACACTCTTCATGCGCAAGTTACTGCCCAACGCGCGCCGCCCATCACCGCCCCACCTCCAAGACGGTGATGCCATCAGCAAGCGACTGCCTGCATTCGCGACAGCGAGCACTATCGAAATTTCAAAAATCACGTATGTCATTTACGGCCGCCCGCGCGGCCGTAAATGACGGGCAGCACAAGAATCGCCCCTGACCACTGCTCTAGCAGCGCAGCGCGCCAAGACGACGGGCGGCCTAAGAACAAGGCCGCCCGCCAACAGAACATCAACAACCCATCAACGATCAAACAATCGTCAACGTCACATCAATATTGCCCCGCGTAGCATTCGAGTAAGGGCAAACGATATGCGCCGCAGCCACCAGCTTCTCCGCCTCAGCCCGCTCCATCCCCGGCAACGAAATCTTCAATTCGACTTCAATCCCGAACCCCGTAGGAATAGGACCAATCCCAACAGCACCGTCGATCGTCGCATTCGACGGCATGGCGATCTTGTCGCGGCCGGCGACGAATTTCATGGCGCCCATGAAGCAGGCCGAGTAGCCCACGGCGAACAGTTGTTCCGGATTGGTGCCGGCCGCGCCCGCGCCGCCCAGTTCCTTCGGCGTGGTCAGCTTGACGTTCAGGTTGCCGTCGTCCGTGGCGCCCGTGCCTTCACGGCCGCCGGTGACGTGCGCATGGGCGCGGTACAGCACTTTTTCGATAGACATGATGCGTTTCCTTGTAGGGAAGTGGAGGTTGGACTGCCAGGCCTGGCGGGAACATCCCGCCGCGACCCTTACTATTTAAATAGTGCAATATTAAATAGCGCACTATTTATTTGATCTAACAATAGCGGGCCTGGCCCGCCGCTTCAAAGACTTGCGCTGAGCTTCTCCCGCAGCGCATGCAGCGTTTTCATCATACCTTGCGCCTCTTCCAGCGAACACTGCGCGGCGCCCGCGATCGAGTGCGGCACGGCCTCGGCTTGCGCGCGCAGTTCGCGGCCCTGGCGGGTCAGTCCGACGATCACCTGGCGCTCGTCTTCCACGGCGCGCTTGCGCGTTACCAGGCCTGCCGCTTCCAGGCGCTTCAGCAGCGGCGTCAGCGTGGCCGAATCCAGGAACAGGCGCTCGCCGATATCCGTCACTGTAATCTCGTCGCCTTCCCACAGCACCAGCATCACCAGGTACTGCGGATAGGTCAGGTCCAGACCGCGCAGCAGCTTGCGGTACACCTTGTTCATCGCCAGCGAGGTCGAGTACAGGGCGAAGCACAGCTGGCTGTCCAGCAGCAGCGGGTTGAATGCGGCCTTGGCTTTGGATCTGGATTTCATTGCGCAATATTAAATAGCGCGCGATCTATCGTCAACAACTATTTTGAACAAGCGCGGCCAGCGCTAGGCCGGCTCGCCCTCGGCCGCGGCGCGGTCCGACCCGTATTGTTTCAAGCCGTCCAGGTCCAGCACCCTGACCGCGCCGTATTCCACATTCAGCAAGCCCGCCTCTTCCAGCTTGCGCAGCGCCTGGTTGGCGCGCTGGCGCGACACCCGGGCCAGATAGCCGACTTCTTCCTGGGTAATCGCCAGGCGCATGCCCATGCCGGGATACAGCAAAGGGTTGAAGAGTTCGGCCAGGCAGCGGGCCACGCGCGCATCCGGATCCAGCAAACGGTCGTACTCCGCCTTGCCGATGAACTGCGCCACGCGCTCGTTCAATTGGTGGAGCAGATAGCGGTTGAACGGGATGCTGTTATCCAGCAGCCAATCGAAGGTAGCGGCCGGCAGGCGCGCGACCACCGAATCCCGCAGAGCAACGATGTCGTACTTGCGGATCTCGCGCTTGAGCAGCGAGCCCTCGCCGATCCAGCCGCCGGCAGGCACGCCGGTCAGCGACGCCACCTTGCCTTCGGCGTTACCCACCGAAACCTTCACCAGCCCCGCCAGCACCCCTATCCAAGCCTGGGCGAGTTCACCTTTGCGCTCTATGATCGACCCGGCAACCACCTGCTGCACGGTAAGGTCCCTCTCGACGCGCTCTTGCTGATCGCGGCTGAGCACGCGAAACCAGGCGGCGGCGAGTTGCAGGGAGTCGGATAGCTGCATCGGGAATACCCTAAAAGTTCCTTGAATGTCGCGATGGTGACAGTTGGTAGCAACCCAACCTTATACCTTAACTCCTGCCGTAAATCTAAAACCAACTGGTCAAGCGCCTCATCGCCGCCACCGCTCTCGCGGACTCCCGGCCCGATGCGCCCAAACCGGAGGAGACATCGTGGCACATACACCGCCCGCATCTGCACAGATGCCGGCGGCGCTGGATACCTTTCCGGCGCTGCTGTTCACGCATGCCAGCGTTCGCGGGTCGCGGCCCGCCATACGCGAAAAAGATCTGGGGATCTGGCAAACCCTAACGTGGTCCGACGTGGCGGAGCATGTCCGGCACGTTGCGCATGGCTTGGCTGCATTGGGCATCAAACCCGGCATGCACGTGGCCGTGATCGGTGAAAACCGTCCGCGCCTGTACATGGCCATGATGGCTGCGCAGTCGCTGGGCGCGATACCGGTGCCGCTCTACCAGGATGCCGTGGCGCAGGAAATGGTCTACGTGCTGCAGGACGCCGAGATCAGCGTGGCCATCGTCGAAGACCAGGAACAGGTCGACAAGATGCTCGAAGTCCACGAGCAATGCCCCGCGCTCAAGCATGTGGTGTACGACGATCCGCGCGGCCTGCGGCATTACACCGACCCGATGCTGCGCTCGTATGAACAGCTGGAAGAGCTGGGCCGCGAATACGCCAAGCAGCATCCCGGCTTCTTCGAGCAGGCCGTCGCCGCCGTGCAGCCGCATGACCCGGCCGCCATGTTCTATACCTCCGGCACCACGGGCAAGCCCAAGGGCGTGGTGCTCACGCACCATGCGCTGATCGACCGTGCGCGCGCCGTGTCCGATATGGAAAAGCTGACCGACCAGGAAGACGTGCTGGCCTATCTGCCGCCCGCCTGGATCGGCCAGAACATGTTCTCGTACACGCAACTGCTGGTCACGGGCTTTACCGTGAACCATCCTGAATCGCCCGACACCGTGTCAATCGACATGCGCGACATCGGCCCCACCTATTACTTCGCGCCGCCGCGCGTGCTGGAAGGCCTGCTGACGCATGTGATGATCCGCATGGAAGACGCGGGGCTGATCAAGCGCAAGCTGTTCGCGGCCTGCATGAAGCTCGCCCGCCGCGTGGGCGCCAGGATCCTGGACGGCGAGCAGGTCGGCGCCTGGGACCGCCTGCGCTACGCGCTGGGCAACATGATGATCTACGGTCCGCTGCGCAATGCGCTGGGCATGAGCCGCGTGCGCGTGGCCTACACCGCGGGCGAGGCCATCGGCCCCGACCTGTTCGTGTTCTACCGCTCCATCGGCATCAACCTCAAGCAGCTCTACGGCTCCACCGAAACCTCGGTCTTCGTCTGCGTGCAGCCCGACGGCCAGGTGCGCGACGACACGGTAGGCCCGCCCGTCGAGGGCGTGGAGATCCGCGTGGCCGACAACGGCGAGATCCTGGTCAAGAGCCCCGGGCTCTTCAAGGAGTACTACCGCAACCCCGAAGCCACCGCCGAAGCGCGCAGCGCCGACGGCTGGTTCCATACGGGCGACGCGGGCTATCTGGACACCGACGGCCAGCTGAAGATCATCGACCGCGCCAAGGACGTGGGCAAGCTTGCCAATGGCGCCCTGTTCGCGCCCAAGTACATCGAGAACAAGCTCAAGTTCTTCCAGCACATCAAGGAAGCGGTCGCCTTCGGCGCCAACCGCGACGACGTGTGCGCCTTCATCAACATCGACCTGGAAGCCGTGGGCAACTGGGCCGAGCGCCGCGGCATGCCCTATGCCGGCTACACCGACCTGGCTTCCAAGGACGAGGTCTACCAGCTGATCGCCGAATGCGTGGAGCAGGTCAACGCCGACCTGGCCACCGATCCCAAGCTGTCGGCCTCGCAGATCAGCCGTTTCCTCATCCTGCACAAGGAACTGGATCCGGACGACGACGAACTGACCCGCACGCGCAAGGTGCGCCGCGCCTTCATCGCGCAGAAGTATGGCGTGCTGATTGACGCGCTCTTTGGCGGCAAGCAATCGCAGTTCATCGAGACCGAAGTGAAATTCGAAGACGGACGCACCGGCAAGATCTCGGCGGACCTGAAGATCCGCCCGGTCAAGACCTTCCCCGCCATCACCGCCAAGGCCGCGTAGAGATCATGAGCAACAACGACCGCGACCAGCGTATTGGCGACGTCATGCTGGACATGCAGAACATCTCGCTGTCCTTCGGCGGCGTGAAAGCGCTGACGGACATTTCGTTCAACGTGCGCGAACACGAGATCCGCGCCATCATCGGCCCCAACGGCGCCGGCAAGAGCTCGATGCTCAACGTCATCAACGGCGTCTATACACCGCAGCAAGGCGGCATCGAATTCCGCGGCGAGCGCTTCTCGCGCATGAATCCGCGCCGCGCCGCTGAAATGGGCATCGCGCGCACGTTCCAGAACCTGGCCCTGTTCAAGGGCATGAGCGTGCTGGACAACATCATGACCGGCCGCAACCTGCGCATGAAGTGCGGACTGCTGGCCCAGGCCTTCCGCCTGGGCCCGGCCGAGCGCGAAGAAATCAAACACCGCGAGTTCGTCGAAAACATCGTCGACTTCCTGGAAATCCAGGCCTACCGCAAGACGCCCGTGGGCCGCCTGCCCTACGGCCTGCAAAAGCGCGTGGACCTGGGCCGCGCGCTGGCAATGGAGCCGCGCCTGCTGCTGTTGGACGAACCCATGGCCGGCATGAACATCGAAGAGAAGCAGGACATGAGCCGCTTCATCCTGGATGTGAACGACGAGTTCGGCACCACCATCGTGCTGATCGAGCACGACATGGGCGTGGTCATGGACATCTCGGACCGCGTCGTGGTGCTGGACTACGGCAAGAAGATCGGCGACGGCAAGCCGGACGAGGTCCGTGCCAACGAAGACGTGATCCGAGCTTACCTCGGCGTATCGCACTAAGGCGGACAGACATGGGATTTTTTCTAGAGACCTTACTCGGCGGCCTGATGAGCGGCATGCTGTACGCGCTGATCGGCCTGGGCTTCGTGCTGATCTTCAAGGCATCCGGCGTCTTCAACTTCGCGCAGGGCGCAATGGTGCTGGTCGCCGCGCTGTCCATGGCCCGCTTCTCGGAGTGGCTGCCGCGCTGGTTCGGCTTTGACAACATGATCCTGGCCAATGTGCTGGCCTTCATCGTCAGCGCCATCGTGATGTTCCTGCTGGCGGTCGCCATCGAACGCTTCGTGCTGCGCCACCTGGTCAACCAGGAGGCCACCACCTTGCTGATGGCCACGCTGGGCATCAGCTACTTCCTGGACGGCCTGGGCCAGATCACCTTCGGCAGCTCGGTGTACTCCATCAACGTCGGCATGCCCAAGGATCCCCTGATGATCCTGGACTCGGTCTTCGAGGGAGGGCTGCTGATCAACCTGGAAGACCTGACGGCAGCGGTGATCGCCGCCCTGCTGGTGGCCGCGCTGGCCCTGTTCTTCCAGTACACCTCGACCGGCCGCGCCCTGCGCGCGGTGGCCGACGACCACCAGGCCGCGCAGTCCATCGGCATTCCGCTGAACCGCATCTGGGTGATCGTCTGGAGCGTGGCGGGGCTGGTGGCGCTGGTGGCCGGGATCATCTGGGGCTCGAAATTTGGCGTGCAGTTCACGCTGTCCACCGCGGCGCTGCGGGCGCTGCCGGTGGTGATCCTGGGCGGCCTGACTTCGGTGCCGGGCGCCATCCTGGGCGGCCTGATCATCGGCGTGGGCGAAAAGCTGTCCGAGGTCTATCTGGGGTCGCTGGTAGGCGGCGGTATCGAAATCTGGTTCGCCTATGTGCTGGCGCTGGTGTTCCTGCTGTTCCGTCCGCAAGGGCTGTTCGGCGAGAAGATCATCGACCGTGTCTGAGCCCACAGGCCCTCTAGGATAAAAACATGTTCTATCGCGAAAACGGCCAATTCAAGACCAGCTATCGCGCTGACCAGCAGATCTTTCCGATCCGCCAGGACCGCATCTTCATCTGGCTGCTGCTGGCGGTGGCGTTCATCGCCATCCCGGCCATGGCCAGCGACTACCTGCTGCGCGCCATCCTGATCCCGTTCCTGATCCTGGCGCTGGCCGCCGTGGGCTTGAACATCCTGGTGGGCTATTGCGGCCAGATCTCGCTGGGCACGGGCGCCTTCATGGCGGTGGGCGCCTATGCAGCCTGGAACTTCGGCGTGCGCTTTCCCGGCATGCCGCTGGTCATCCAGATCCTGCTGGGCGGCTTCTTCGCCACCATCGTGGGCGTGATCTTCGGCATACCCAGCCTGCGCATCCGCGGCCTGTACCTGGCGGTGGCGACGCTGGCCGCGCAATTCTTCGTGGACTGGGCGTTCCTGCGCATCCCCTTCTTCACCAACTACTCGTCGTCCGGCAACGTCTCGGTGCCGCCGCTGACCGCCTTCGGCCTGCCGGTGCAGAGCGCGCTGGAGAAGTACCTGTTCGTGCTGATCCTGGTCGTCATCTTCAGCCTGCTTGCCAAGAACCTGGTACGCGGCGCCATCGGCCGGCAGTGGATGGCGATCCGCGACATGGACGTGGCGGCCTCCGTCATCGGCATCCGCCCGATGTACGCCAAGCTCACGGCCTTCGCGGTCAGCTCGTTCATCGTCGGCGTGGCCGGGGCCTTGTGGGGCTACATCCACCTGGGGTCCTGGGAACCGCTGGCGTTCGACCTGACGCGTTCGTTCCAGCTGCTGTTCATGGTCATCATCGGCGGGCTGGGTTCGATCATCGGCAGCTTCTTCGGCGCGGCCTTCATCGTGCTGGTGCCGGTGGCGCTGTCCAACATCCCGCATGCGCTGGGCATCCCCCTGTCGGTGGACACGGCCGCGCACATCGAACACATGGTGTTCGGCGCGCTGATCGTGTTCTTCCTGATCGCCGAACCGCACGGGCTGGCCAGGCTGTGGAGCATCGGCAAGGAGAAGTTGCGCATCTGGCCCTTCCCGCATTAAGGATAAGACCCACCCCCGAAGCGCCTTCGGCGCTTCCCCCTCAAGGGGGCGCCGCTGGGGACCGGCAAAGCCGGATCCGCCGCGGCCCGGATGGAGTGGCCTAAGTTTTGATCACCGTCGGCAGTAGCGGCATGAGCGCTGCAACCGGCATCCTGAATACCCGGCTCAAGACCGGGCCAATCCCGGTGTCCCAGGGTTTACTGACCCAAACACCACGCAGGAGGTAAATGGAGATGAAGCGTCTTAACCTGAAGTTGGCGGCAGCTTTGATGGCCGCAGCCGGCGCCGCAGGCGCCGTGGCCACGCCGGCAATGGCGGCGGAAGAGCAGTTCGTTCCGTTGCTGGTGTATCGCACCGGGTCCTTCGCGCCCCTGGGCATTCCCTGGGCCGACGGCAAGCTGGACTATCTGAAGCTGGTCAACGAACGCGATGGCGGCGTCAACGGCGTCAAGATCACGTACGAGGAATGCGAAACCGCCTATGCCACCGACCGCGGCGTGGAATGCTACGAGCGCCTGAAGGGCAAGGGCACCGGCGCATCGGGCTTCGACACCCAGTCCACCGGCATCACCTTCGCCGTCAGCGACAAGGCCATGGTCGACAAGGTCCCGGTCGAAACGATGGGCTACGGCCTGTCGCAGTCGGTCGATGGCAGCGTGTTCGAGTGGAACTTCCCGTTGCTGGGCACCTACTGGACCGCGGCCGACGTGATGATCCAGGACATCGCCAAGAAAGAAGGCGGCATGGACAAGCTCAAGGGCAAGAAGATCGCCCTGGTCTACCACGACTCGCCATATGGCAAGGAACCTATCCCCCTGCTGCAGAAGCGCGCGGCCAAGGAAGGCTTCGAGCTGGTGCTCTATCCCGTGACCGCTCCCGGCGTGGAACAGAAGTCCACCTGGCTGCAGATCCGCCAGGCGCGCCCCAACTACGTGCTGCTGTGGAGCGCCGGCATCATGACGCCGACCGCTATCCGCGAAGCCCAGGCCAGCGGCTATCCGCGCGACAAGATGTACGCCATCTGGTGGGCCGGCTCTGAAGGCGACGTGAAGGACCTGGGCGATGTCGCCAAGGGCTACAACGCCATCACCATCCACAACAGCGGCGCCGAGCACGACAAGGTCTACGACGACCTGAAGAAGTTCGTCTACGACAAGGGCCAGGGTTCGGACAAGACCGGCAAGACCACGCTGGGCACCATCGCCCACACCCGCGGCATGATGATCTCGATGCTGCAGGTGGAAGCGATCCGCACCGCGCAGGAAAAGTTCGGCAAGGGCAAGGCGCTGACGCCAGAGCAGGTCCGCTGGGGCTTCGAGAACCTGAACCTGACGCAGGAAAAGCTGGACAAGCTGGGCTTCGGCCAGATCATGCGTCCGGTCAAGACCTCGTGCAGCAACCACAAGGGCGACGACTGGGCCCGCATCGTGCAGTGGGACGGCGCGAAGTTCAAGGTGGTCTCCGACTGGTATCAGTCGGACAAGACCATCCTGGACCCCATGGTGAAGGAAGGCGCCGCCAAGTACGCGAAGGAAAAGAACATCACGCCCCGCAAGTGTGAGTAGTCCCCCCGAAGCACCTGCGGTGCCTCCCCCCAAGGGGCGCCGCGCGCGGACCGGCAAAGCCGGCTCCGCGGCGGCCCCGCTTGAGCCGCGCCGGCTGCATGCGGCGCAGGTACCGCCGATGCAGAGGATGTTGATACGAACCGGCTGCCGTCCCTTGGGACTGGCAGTCGCCACACCGCAGGAACCTTTATGAACGACGCCAATATTGCTGCCACGACAGACACCCCCAAGGTGCTGCTCGACGTGAACGGCATCGAGGTGATCTACAACCACGTGATCCTGGTGCTCAAGGGCGTTTCCCTGCAAGTGCCGGAAGGCAAGATCGTGGCCTTGCTGGGCGCTAACGGCGCGGGCAAGACCACCACCTTGCGCGCCATCTCGAACCTGCTCAAGGGCGAGCGCGGCGACGTCACCAAGGGCCATATCCAGTACCGCAACCAGCGCATCGAAAAGCTGTCGCCGGCGGAATTGGTCAAGCGCGGAGTGGTGCAGGTGATGGAAGGCCGGCATTGCTTTGCCCACCTGACCATCGAGGAAAACCTGCTGACCGGCGCCTACACGCGCAGCATGAGCCGCGCCGATACCGCGGCGGCGCTGGACCGCGTCTACCAGTATTTCCCCCGCCTGAAGCAGCGCCGCGCCAGCCAGTCCGGCTACACCTCGGGCGGCGAACAGCAGATGACCGCCATCGGCCGCGCGCTGATGGCCAACCCCAACATGATCTTGCTGGACGAGCCCTCCATGGGGCTGGCGCCGCAGATCGTCGAAGAAATTTTCGAGATCGTGCGCGACCTGAACCAGCGCGAGCGCGTCAGCTTCCTCTTGGCCGAGCAGAACACCAACATTGCACTGCGCTACGCCGACTACGGCTACATCCTGGAAAACGGCCGCGTGATGATGGATGGCGCGGCGGCCGACCTGGCCCAGAACGAGGACGTGAAAGAGTTCTATCTGGGCATCTCCAGCGGCGAACGCAAGAGTTTCCGCGACAACAAGTTCTACCGCCGGCGCAAGCGCTGGCTGGCGTGATTCCTGGCATACGAGAGGGTGTGATCCCATGTCCCAGTTTTTCGATGTTCTCGAAACCAGAGCGCCCGAGCAACGCGAGCGCGAGCTGATGGCCGCCCTGCCCGGCGCGATCGCGCGGGCCATTGCGCGTGCGCCCGCCATCGCCGAGCAGCTGCGCGGCATCGACCCCGCCACCATCACGTCGCGCGCAGCGCTGGCGACCCTGCCGGTGCTGCGCAAGCACGAACTGCTGGAACGCCAGCAGCACAGCCGCGCCGACGCGGCCGCGCCTGCCGGACCGCAGAAAGCCTTCGGCGGCTTCTCCGCCATCGGTTGGGGCGAGGCGATGCGGGTGTTCGCGTCTCCCGGCCCCATCTATGAGCCGGAGAGCGCGCGCAGCGATTATTGGCGCTTTGCCCGCGCCCTGCACGCGGCCGGGTTTCGCGCCGGCGAGCTGGCCTACAACTGCTTTTCCTATCACTTCACACCCGCGGGCTCCATGATGGAAACCGCGGCGCATGCCGTGGGCTGCACCGTGTTTCCCGGCGGCACCGGCCAGACGGAACAGCAGGTGCGCGCGATCCAGGATCTGGCGCCCACCGGCTATACCGGCACGCCCAGCTTCCTCAAGATCATCCTTGAAAAGGCCGACGAACTGGGTGTGAAGCTGGATTCGCTACGCCGCGCGCTGGTGTCCGGCGAAGCATTCCCCCCATCCCTGCGCGACTGGCTGGCCGCGCGCGGCATCGACGGCTACCAGGCCTACGGCAGCGCCGACCTGGGCATGGTCGCGTTTGAAACGCCGGCGCGTGAGGGCTTGGTGCTGGGCGAAGACATCATCGTCGAGATCGTGCGCCCCGGCACCGGCGAACCCGTGCCGGATGGCGAGGTCGGCGAGGTCGTGGTCACCACCTTGAACCCGGACTATCCGCTGGTGCGCTTCGGCACCGGCGACCTGTCCGCCGTCATGCCCGGCATCTCGCCCTGCGGACGCACCAACACCCGCATCAAAGGCTGGATGGGACGCGCGGACCAGACCACCAAGGTGCGCGGCATGTTCGTGCATCCGTCGCAGGTAGCCGACGTGGCGCGCCGCCACCCCGAGATCCTGCGCGCGCGGCTGGTGATCAGCGGCAGCACGGGTTCCGACCGCATGGTGCTCAAAGTGGAATCGCGGGTGCGCAGCGAAGAGCTCGGCAAGCGCATCGCCGAATCGGTGCGCGACGTGACCAAGCTGCGCAGCGACGTGGAGTGGGTGGATGCGGATGGCCTGCCGAACGACGGCAAGGTCATCGACGATATCCGCACCTACGAGTAAACCGCGCTGCTCACGGCCTCATGCGGCCGCGAGCAGCGCCAGCACACCCTTCATCAGCATCGCCACGGCCACCAGGCCCGCGAACAGCGCGAAACTCTGCTGCAGACGGCGCGGGGGAAACCGGTCGGCCACCTTGCGCCCTCCCAGCATGCCCAACACCGCCGCCGCGGTAAAAGGCGCGGCGATGCGCCAGTCCAGATGCCCGCCCGCCGCCGCGGCCACGACGCCGCTGGCCGACACCAACGCGATCACTGCCAGCGAGGTGCCGACGATGGCCTGCATGCTGAGGTCCGTGGCGCGCCGCAGCGCGGGCACGATGACGAAGCCGCCCCCCACGCCCAGGAGGCCGGAGAGGAAACCGGCGATCAACCCCGCCCCCGTCAAGGCGCGCGCGCAGGGCGCGGTCCAGCGCAGCCGGCCAGTGCTGGCATTGAGCTGGCAGGGCGGCGTGCGCGGCGCGGCCTGCGCCGCCGCGGGCTTGTTGCCCTGGTTCCACATGCGCCAGGCCACCATGCCCAGCACGCCGGCAAAGATGATGGCCAACGGCGCATTGGGCAGACGCCGCGCCGCCCACAAGCCCAACGGCGACACCAGGATGCCGGTGGCCGCCATGAAGCCCGCTGCGCGATAGCGCACCTGCCCTTTGCGCAAGCCCAGCACCGCGCCCAACGCGGCCGACAACCCCACCGCCAGCAAGGCGATGGGTGCGGCCTGCGACACCTGCAAATGCAGGCCGAAGACCAGCAGAGGCACCGCCATGATGGCCCCGCCCGCGCCGGTCAGCCCGAGTATCAGGCCGACGCACGCCCCCAGCGCCGCACTGACGGCCAATACCGTATCGATCATGAGACGCTCAGTTGCCCAACGGGCGGGCCAGCCATTCGCGGCCCTTTAGCATGCCGTTCCAGTAGATCCAGGGCAGCAGCGTCGCCTTGAGGAACCAGGCGCTCTTGCGCGGCACGGTCGGGTCCAGCGGGAAGGTGGGCAGGAGTTTGCCGCCGTAGCCGAACTCGGCCAGCACGATGCGTCCGCGCTCCACCGTCAGCGGGCAGGAGCCATAGCCGTCGTACTTGACGGGCATGGCATGGCCTTCGCGCAGCGCCAGCAGATTTTCCGCCACCGTGACGATCTGTTTGCGCGCAGCCGCGGCGGTCTTGGCGTTGCTGGTGCAGATGCCGTCGCCCAGCCCGAACACGTTGCCATGGCGCACGTGCAACAGCGTGGACGGGTCCACTTCGCACCAGCCGGCGGCGTCCGCCAGCGGGCTGTTCTTCAGGAAGTCATGCGGCACCTGCGGCGGGACCGCGTGCAGCATGTCGAAGGATTTCTCCACGCGCGTCACCGCGCCGTCGGCGTTCTTGAGATCGAACCAGGCCTTGCGCGCCGCGCCGTCCACCGCCACCAGCGCCGAGTTGAAGGCCAGCGCGATGCCATAGCTTTCGACATAGCGCATCAGCGGCGGAACGAACGTCGGCACGCCGAACAGCGCCGCGCCCGCCAGGTCGAACTCCACGTCGATGCGGTCCAGCACGCCGGTGCGCTTCCAGTGGTCGCAGGCCAGGTACATGGCCTTTTGCGGCGCGCCGGCGCATTTGATGGGCATGGCCGGCTGCGTGAACAGCGCCCGCCCGCCCTTCAACCCGCGCACCAGTTCCCAGGTATAGGGCGCCAGGTCATAGCGGTAGTTGGAGCTGACGCCGTTCTTGCCCAGCGTGTCGGCCAGGCCCTCGACCTTGTCCCACGCCAGGCGCAGGCCGGGGCAGACGATCAGTTGCTGGTAGCTCACCGCCCGGCCGTCGGACAGCAGCACGCGGTTGGCCTCGGGTTCGAAGCCCGCCGCTGCCGCCTGCAGCCAAGTGGCGCGCCTGGGCATGACGTCGCGGGTCGGGCGCACGGTCTTGGCGATGTCGAAAGCGCCGCCGCCCACCAGCGTCCAGGCCGGCTGGTAGTAGTGCTTGTCGCTGGGTTCGATGACGCCGATGCGCAGGTCCGGGCGGCGACGCAGCAGACTGGCGGTGACGCCTATGCCCGCCGATCCGCCGCCCACCACCACCACATCGAAATCGCGCTGCGCCTCTGCTGTCGGCATGCTTGTCTCCTCGCCGGTTTACCGGCTTTTGAATTTTTCCAGGACTGAAAATATCGCCATGCCGGCAACCATGGCGGCCACGAAGATCAGCGCTTCGGACACGCCGGCGGATGCGGCCACCAGCGCGGGTCCTGGGCAGAAGCCCGCCAGGCCCCAGCCCGCGCCGAACGCCAGGCTGCCCACGGCCAGTCGCACGTCCACGCGCGTAGCCGTGGGCCAGCGCAGCGGCTCGCCCGACAAGCTGGCACGACGCCGCCGCAAGAGCGCGAAGCCCGCCGCCGTGACCAGCACGGCGCCACCCATCACGAAGGCCAGTGACGGATCCCAGGCGCCGGCCAGGTCCAGAAAACCCAGCACCTTGGCCGGATTGGCCATGCCGGAAATGATGAGGCCCAGCCCGAACACCAGGCCCGACCCGAATGCGATCAATGCCACCATGTCAAAGTCCCCCCAGATGGCGGGTGACGTAGACCACGGCAAAACCCGCGGCCATGAACAAGGCGGTGGCGGTGAGCGACCGGCGCGATCCGCGCGACACGCCGCAGACGCCGTGGCCGCTGGTGCAGCCCGAGGCATAGCGGGTGCCGATCCCCACCAGCAGACCCGCCACGATCAGGCGCGTCGTGCCGGCTTCGACCACGATGGGCGGCAAGGCGCTGCCCAGGCGGTACAGCCAGGGCGCAGCGAACACGCCCAACAGAAAGGCCAGCCGCCACACGCCGCCGCGCTCGGGCGGCAGCAGGCCGCCCAGGATGCCGCTGATGCCCGCGATCCGCCCCGCCCCGGCCATCAGCAGCACGGCTGCGGCGCCGATGAGCAGGCCGCCCGCGCCAGCGGACCAAGGCGTGAAGGCGGACCAGTCCATGTTCATTTGAGCGACTCCAGTGACTCCATGGTCCGGCCGCAGTACAAACTGGAAAGCGTCTTCATCACTTGGCTGACCTCGAAACTGGCCATCTGGTAGTAGACGTACTTGCCCTCGCGCCGGGTCGCGACCAGGCCTTCGTCGCGCAGCACGCCCAGTTGCTGGGACAAGGTGGGCTGGCGGATGCCGGTGAGCGATTCGAGTTCGCTCACATTGCGTTCGTTCTGGACCAGCTGGCACAGCAGCAGCAGGCGGTCTTCGTTGGCCAGCGCCTTGAGGAGCGCGCAGGCCTGGGAGGCGGATTCGCGCAAGGCGGCGACCTCGCACTAGGTCAGGGCGTCATTCATTTGATGCGTATCAATCGGCTAGATGGAGTTTGATCATTATATTGACCAATATAATATCCAACAATATTATTGAAATATATATAGTGTTTCATCGTGCAGCGACTCGCTGCGATGCGAGCGTCCATGTCTCCCCAGATCCAGGCCTTTTTCGATCCCGTCACCGCCACCGTCACCTACGTCGTGCATGAGCCCGCGCCGGGCGGCGCCTGCGCCATCATCGACTCGGTGCTGGACTATGACCCCAAGTCCGGCCGCAGCAGCACCGCCAGCGCCGACCGGGTGGCGGATTACGTACGCCAGCATGGCCTGAAGACCGAATGGCTGCTGGAAACCCATGCCCATGCCGACCATCTGTCGGCCGCTCCCTACTTGCAGCGACAGCTTGGCGGCGTCATTGCCATCGGCCAAAGCATCCAGACCGTGCAGGGCGTGTTCAAAAAGATCTTCAACCTGGAGCCGGAGTTCCAGCTGGACGGCTCGCAATTCGGCCATCTGTTCAAGGACGGCGAAACCTTCCGCATCGGCGCGCTGACGGCGCAGGCCATCCACGTGCCTGGCCACACGCCGGCTGACATGGCCTACCTGATCGGGGACGCGGCCTTCGTCGGCGACACGCTGTTCATGCCGGACGTGGGCACGGCGCGCTGTGACTTCCCCGGCGGCGACGCCCATCAGCTGTACCGTTCCATCCAGCGCCTGCTGGGCCTGCCCGCCGAGACTCGGCTGTACATGTGCCACGACTACCCGCCGGCCGGGCGCGACGCCTCCTGGCAGACCACGGTAGCCGAACAGCGCCGCGCCAACATCCACGTGCGCGACGGCGTCGCCGAAGCAGACTTCGTGGCCATGCGCACGCGGCGCGACGCCACGCTCTCCATGCCCACCCTGATCCTGCCCGCCATCCAGGTGAACATCCGCGCCGGCCATTTCCCGCCGCCCGAGGACAACGGCGTGCGCTACCTGAAGATCCCCGTCGACGCGCTCTGACCGAGCCGCGCGCCGGGCTTGCGCGCCCGGGGCTTATCCCGCAAGATCGTCCGATCGCAGAATTGCCGATCAGACGGATCCCCCATGTTTGCAGAAGCCGAAGCCGACCCCAGCCTGTCCAAGGAAGAGTTCAAGCCATTGGAGGCGAAGCTGCGCGTCGCGCTGCTGAACGCGCAGTACCAGCGCCTGCAGAAAGCGGACAAGACGCTGCTGGTGGTCATCGCGGGCATAGACGGCGCCGGCAAGGGCGCCACCGTCAACCTGCTGAACGAATGGATGGATCCGCGCCACATCAAGACGCTGGCCTACGGCCCGCGCGAAGGCGCCGCGCTGGAGCGTCCGCCGTTCTGGCGCTACTGGAACGACCTGCCGCCCAAGGGCAGCACCGGCATCGTGTTCGGCTCCTGGTACGCATCGCTGCTGTATGAGGCCACGCGCAAGAAGCCCGACCAGAACAGCATCGAGGCGCAGGCCGCCGCGATCCGCCACTTCGAGGCCATGCTCGCCGCCGAGGGGGTGCAGATCGTCAAGCTCTGGTTCCATTTGTCGGCCAAGGCACAGAAAGAGCGGGCCGAGCGCCTGCTGGCCAGCCCGGAAACCTCCTGGCAGGTCAGCCCGATAGACCTGAAGGTCTACAAAAAGTACGACCGCATCCGCAACGCCGGCCAGGTGGTGCTGAACCGCACGGACTGCGGCCACGCCCCCTGGGTCGTGATCCCCAGCGCGGACGAAGACATGCGCGCCGCGCGCACCGCCGAAGCCGTGTTGGCCGCCATGCGCCAGCGCGGCGTGCCGCGCATTCCGGCCGCCTTCGTGGCGCATGCCAGGACCACGCGCGTCGTCGACCGCCTGGGCGAACTGGACTACGACGCCAAGACCGACAAGGACGACTACGAATCCGAACTGGGCCTGCTGCAAGGCCGGCTGGCGCGCGCCGCGCGTTCAAAGAAATTCCAGGAGCGTTCGCTGGTGCTGGTGTTCGAAGGCCAGGACGCGGCCGGCAAGGGCGGCGCGATCCGGCGCGTCACGCATGCGCTGGATGCGCGCCAGTTCGACATCACGCCCATATCCGCCCCCACCAGCGAAGAGCTGGCCCGGCCCTATCTGTGGCGCTTCTGGCGCCACGTGCCGCGCCATGGCCGCATCGCCATCTTCGACCGCTCCTGGTACGGCCGCGTGCTGGTCGAGCGCGTCGAAAAGCTGACCGCGCCCGCCAATTGGCGCCGCGCCTACGCCGAGATCAACGACTTCGAGGGGCAGTTGGCCGCCAGCGGCGCGCTGGTGCTGAAGTTCTGGCTGGCGGTGACGCCCGAAGTGCAGCTGGAACGCTTCAAGGAACGCGAGAACTCGCCCTTCAAGAACTTCAAGATCACGGCCGACGACTGGCGCAACCGCGACAAATGGAAGGACTACGCGGATGCCGCCAACGAGATGCTGGCGCGCACCGACCTCCCCAACGCGCCGTGGCATCTGGTGTCGGCCAACGACAAGCGCTACGCTCGATTGCAAGTGCTGCGACACATCGTCGAAGCCATGGAAGACCAACTCTGAATCCCGCCTGGAGGCCGCAAGCCATGAGTACCGCAGAAATCCGTCCCATCGTCGCCGCCGACTTCGAAGCCTGGCTGCCGCTATGGAAGGGCTACCAGGAGTTCTATCGCGTCAACATCGACGACGCGGTCACGCGCAACACCTGGGCGCGCTTCCTGGACCCCGCCGAACCCATGCATGCGGCGCTGGCGTACGAAAGCGGCCGGGCCATCGGCATGGTGCACTGGATCTTCCACCGCTCCACCTGGACCGCGGGCGACTACTGCTATCTGCAAGACCTGTACGTGGATCCGGACGTGCGCGGCACCGGCGCCGGCCGCAAGCTGATCGAACACGTGTACGCGCAAGCCGCCGCCGCCAATTGCGCGCGCGTGTACTGGCTGACGCATGAAACCAACGCCACCGCCATCCAGCTCTACGACCGCATCGCCGACCGCTCGGGCTTCATCCAGTACCGCAAGGTGATGCCGTGAGCGCACGCGACCCCAACTGTCCGCTGTGCCAGGAAGACGGCGGCACGCTGCTGTGGCGCGGCCCGCATCTGCGCATCGTCGAGGTCGACGACGCCGACTATCCGGGCTTCACGCGGGTAATCTGGAACGGCCATCTGGCCGAGATGACCAGCCTGTCCACGCACGGCCGCGACCTGCTGATGCGCGCCGTGTACGTGGTCGAAGAAGCGCAGCAATCGGTCCTGGGACCGGACAAGATCAACCTGGCCTCGCTGGGCAACATGGTGCCGCACCTGCACTGGCACGTGATCCCGCGCTGGCGCGGCGACCGCCATTTCCCCGACCCGATCTGGGCGCCGCCGCGCATCGCCGCCGGCGCGGAATCCGCCGAATGGAAGGAACGTCAGGCGCGCGTGCAGGCGCTGCTGCCGCGTTACCGCGACCGGCTGGTCGAGGCCATGAACGCCCTGCTCTGGCACTGAACCGCCGCCCGCCTCAGGCAGCGCGCGCAGGCCCCCGCAGTTCCGCCAGCCAGCCGGCGTAAGCCTGTTCAACCAGGCCGGCTGTGCGCTCGGCGGAAAACAGGCCTTGCCCGCGGATCAGCTCGCGGCCCGCATCGCCCATGCGGCGGCGCAGCGCCGGATCGGCCAGCAGGCTTTCCAGCGCTCCCGCCAGCGCCGCAGGATCGCCGGGCGGCACCAACAGGCCGGTCACGCCCGCCTGCATGGTTTCCGGCACGCCGCCCACGTCGGTGCCTATGACCGGCACCCCCATGGCCGCGGCCTCGATGAAGACAGTGCCCAGCGCCTCGCGCAGCGTCGGCAGCGCAAACACGTCGAAGGCTGTCAGGACATTGCCGATGTCGTCGCGCCGGCCGGTGAAATGCACGCGGTGCGCCAGGCCCAATGCCTCCACCTGCGCCTGCAACTGCCCCGCCATGGGCTGGCCCTCGCCCACCAGCACCAGATGCGCCTGCGGAAACGTGGCGGCGATACGGCGAAAAGCGTCGATCAGGTCGCAATGCCCTTTGTCCGCCCTCATGACGGCCACGCAGCCGACCACCAGCGCATCCTCCGGCAGGCCAAGCTCGCGCCTGACGCAGACGCCGCCATGCACCTGAGGCAGCACCACGGGCGAATGGATGGTGGCGATGGCCTCCGGCCGCGCGCCGCCGTCCAGCAACTGGCCGCGCACGTAACGGCTGACGGCGATGACGCGATGCGCCAGCCACGTATAGGCGTAGAGGGAATTGATGGGCTTGGCCAGATGGCGCGTGCGCACGATGAGAGGCGTGCCCGCCAGGCGCGCCGCAAACGCGCCCAGGACCGTATCGCGGCGACTGTGCGTATTGACCACGTCAAAGCGCCCGCGGCGCAACAGCCGGCGCACGAACGCGACGCCGCGCACGAAGTTGAGCGGGCCATCCATGGGAATGAGGTGCACGGTGAAGCCGGCCTCGCGCAAGCGCGTGCCGAGTTCCGCCTCCGGCTGGCAGACCGCTTCCAGATGGTGGCCGCGCTCGCGCATGGCTATCATTTCCTTGTAGATGCAGAATTCCTGGCCGCCGAACGAGGTGGCCGCTTCCGTGTGCAGGATGCGCAGGCGCGCTTCGGGGCCCGGCCGGCCCTGGAGGGATTCGATGGAATTCGGCATGATCAGGACTGGCCGCCTTGCGAGGCGTCCGCGTCGCTCCAGCAACGGCCCTGCGATAGCAGGTAGGCTTCCAGGTAGGCGATGTCTTCCTGCTCCAGGGCCGCCGCGCCCGCGCTAGCGCAGTCGCGCGGGCATTCGGCGGCGTGCAGCCGGCCATCGGACCAGACGCGCACGGAACCGGTGCGGGACAGATCGAAGCGCGCACCGGCCCGCGCCCAGCCCAACAGGCGTGTGCTGGGAATCAGTTGCCGGGTCTGATAGACGCCATGGGGACTCTGGGCCGCGGGCGCCGTGAGCGCTTCGCCAACATCCACCAGGCGGCTCGCGGCGCCGGGCTTGGCGGGCGTGTAGGTCAATACCGTAAGAGGGCGTAATGGCATTTGGCTAGCAAGAGTCGCCAGGCGGCGTTGCTGGCCACGGACTGGTCGGGATTCGAGGGAAAGGGTTTGGTCGCCGGACAAGCAACGCCAACAATTCGACGCTGATAAGCTGTTTTTTCGAATAATTGAAAGATGTTCGACGACGTAGAGGAATCCCGAAAGATGAATTCAGGTAAAATTCAGGAATGAAACGCGCATCTTATCAAAACGTAAGCAAGGGCGGTACTGCATGAGTTTCCAGGCCGTCCCTCCCCAAAAGCCGGTCTCGTTCCTGCAATCGTTCCTCCGTTCCGAGGCGCTGGGCGGCTATGTCCTGATGCTGGCCGCGCTGGTCGCGCTGGTGGTCGCCAACAGCCCGGCCGCCCCCGTCTATTTCAGCGTGCTGGAGACCAAGCTCGGCTTCCAGGCGGGGCCTGTCGTGCTCAAGGAAACCGTACTGCACTGGATCAACGACGGCCTGATGGCGGTGTTCTTCCTGCTGGTCGGGCTTGAGATCAAGCGTGAAGTCCTGGACGGCCAACTGCGCGGCGCCGCTCGCATCGTGCTGCCCGGCATAGCCGCCCTGGGCGGCATGGCCTTGCCCGCCCTGATCTATGTGCTGATCAACGTTGGCAGCCCCGACACTCTGCGCGGGTGGGCCATTCCGGCCGCGACCGACATCGCCTTTGCGCTGGGCATCCTGGCGCTGCTGGGCAGCCGCGTGCCGACCTCGTTGAAGATCTTCCTGACGGCGCTGGCCATCCTGGACGACCTGGGCGCCATCGTCATCATCGCCTTGTTCTATACCGCCGAACTCAACGTGTTCGCGCTGAGCATGGCGGGCGCCCTGCTGGTCTGCCTGTTCTGCCTGAACCGCGCTGGCGTGCTACGCCTGACGCCCTACCTGCTGATCGGCGCCGTGCTCTGGTACTTCGTCCTGAAGTCCGGCGTGCATGCCACGCTGGCCGGCGTGGCGCTGGCGCTGACTATTCCGCTGCGCCCGCAAAACCAGGGCCATCCCGGCGCGCACTCGCCCCTGCATACGCTGGAACATGCGCTGCACAAACCGGTCGCTCTGCTGATCGTGCCGGTTTTCGGCTTCGCCAACGCCGGCGTGTCGTTCGCCGGCATGGGCCTGGGCAGCCTGGCGGCGCCCGTACCCCTGGGCGTGGCGCTGGGCCTGTTCCTGGGCAAACAGCTGGGCGTGTTCGGCTTTGCCTGGTTGGCCATCAAGAGCGGCATTGCCACCCTGCCGCGCCACGCCAGCTACATGCAGCTGTACGGCGTGTCGCTGCTGTGCGGCATCGGCTTCACCATGAGCCTGTTCATCGGCGCCCTGGCATTCAGCGATCCGGCCGCCATCGACGCCACCAAGATCGGCGTGCTGACGGGCTCGCTGGCGTCCGCCGTGGTCGGCTTCCTGGTGCTGCGCGCCTGCGGCACGCGCGCCGGCGCCGCGGAAAATCCTTGAGCGCCGGTTGAATAGGGACGGCGGGCGCTAAAGTAGCGAGGTCCGCCACCCTTCCCTGGAGCCGCCATGAAACCATCCGCCATCGCCGTGCAACGCGTCTACGAGGGCTTGGGTCCGGAAGGCAGCTACCGGGCGCTGGTGGACCGCATGTGGCCGCGCGGACTGCGCAAGGCGGACCTGCACCTGGACGAATGGGCCCGCGACATCGCGCCCACCCAGGAGCTGTGCAAATGGTTCAGCCACATCGAAGAACGCTGGGAAGAATTCCGCCAACGCTACCAGGCCGAACTGGCCGAACCTGAACAGCAGGCGCGCATGGCCGCCCTGCTGGACGCGGCGGGCGACCGTCCGCTGACCCTGCTCTACGGCGCCCGCAACACCGAACACAACCAGGCCATCGTGCTGCGCGAGGTCCTGCAGGACTATGTCCGGCATCACCGCAAGCGCAAGGCCTGACGCCCCGCATGCTTTGATACCCTAGCCCGCTTTTATCGACCGGCGCGCAACCGCGCGCCGACAGTCTGTCTTGAGGAATCCCATGTCTTTCAGCTCCGACGCCTGGGCGCGCAACGCCGCACTCTACGAAACCACGCGCGACATGCCGTTCAACCGCGAACTGGCCAGCGGCCAGCTCGACGAGAACGCATTCAAGCACTACATGATCCAGGACGCCCACTACCTGGTGGCCTTCGGACGCGCGCTGGCCATCGCTTCGGCCAAGGCCGACGACGCCGACGGCGTGGTGCAATTTGCTGACGCCGCCAAAGGCGCGGTGGTGGCCGAACGCACCCTGCACGCGGGCTTCCTGAAGCAGTTCGGCATCGATGACGCCACCTTCGAAGCCACGCCGCTCACGCCTGCCTGCCACCACTACACCAGCTACCTGATCGCCACCGCCTGGAGCGCGCCGTACCCGGTAGCGCTGGCGGCCCTGCTGCCGTGCTTCTGGATCTACGCCGAAATCGGCCGCGAAATCCATGCGCGCGCGGCGCAGCCTAATCCTTACTCCGCCTGGATCGAGGCCTATGCCTGCGAGGACTTCCACGCCCTGGTGCGCCGAGTCATCACCACGGTCGACCGCGTCGCCGAAAAGGCGTCCGCCGAAACGTTGGAGCAGATGCACGCGGCGTATACGCGTGCCGCGCAGCTGGAATGGATGTTCTGGGATTCGGCGTATCGGCAGGATGGGTGGCCGGTTTGAATCGAGGGTAGCGATTTCGGAGTCGCCGCCGCCAGGTGTTGGCGGCACACTTGAGCGCCAGGCTATTGATGCCTGGCGTTTTTGTTTCAGCGGGTTGGATGCATCCGCCATCGCCCAATTGCTGCTGGAGAGTTGGATCCGGCCGATGAAGTCTTACAGCAGTGGGTAATACGCCAGCTCTCACTGTTTAAAACACCCTCACCCTATCGTCCGGATTACGCCCAGTTTCATGACGGGTGGCGCGGCATCTTTCTTGTGTCGTTTCAGATGGACTGTTTAATTTTCTGAAATCCACTTCCCCAACATTTCAGAAAACTGCGCAACCGAGGCAGTATCAACGCTCCACTGAGAAATCTTCATCCCATCCTCACTGATTTCCTCCCTCGGATAAATATGTAGATTTATATCTTCCGGAACAAATGGAACAGACAACTCATTCAAAAATATCACATGATTTTGAATGTAGGCCTGCTCACTTTCAATATAAATTACCCAGCAAAATACGAAATTGGATGAATTCGGATCATACATAGAGGTTGCCAGAGCCGCATGCCCATGACTTTGCAACCCCTGGTCCAGTGATTTCTTCCAACTCTTCAGATAATCCATGCGAGACCAGAATCTCACTGGAGAAAAGAAATTTTCCTTGTACCCATTGATTTCTATCTCTCCGAGCAACCCCTCCTCGTCAAACCTCGTCAGTACCTCATGGGACAAATCCATGCTGAAGCTCATTCTTTTATCCAACTCAGATTTCTAGATTTTTTTTTCGGTGGCATCGACGAAGGATGCCTTCATGCGATTGGCGATACTCTGACTCTTGCTCTTTCAATCGCGCTCTTTTAAGGAGCAACTTCAAACAGGGATATGTTCCAGAGAATCCCAACCTATACGAATCACCAAAACCGCTTTCATCTTCGCTTTCCAGAAAGACTAGATTTTCCCCCCACCCTGGCCCCTGCCTCTGGCCGAAACTTGATTGAAAAATCGGACTGACACCTGGCCTCCCTCACAGATACCTTTCGCCAAAAGGCATGCCTATGCCTGGAAAAATTAACGAGGCCACCTGGGCACTAAAGAATAACGCAACACTCTATTTTCAAATTTTTTTGTAGTGATTTACGGCATCAGATATTATCTTTTCAACCTCACTCTTATTTATATACACATCCCAATATTTAATATTAGGAACTGCCGACCAGTAGCCTCTTCCTGTCGCATCTCTCAAAAATTGGCTTATTTTCGCGCCTATAATTCGCACCTCATCGCCATAAGCAACGCAAAAAACATGACATCCTGCATCGTAGATGTTTTGGGTAGCTGCTTGATATAAATAGGACAAATTAAAATCATCCGGAACATCGGCGTCCTCGTCTACTAGCTCTGGGGAAATCAATCCCAGCATATGATTGAAAGCAACCTTTGCGTCTGCCTCAAATAATTCGCGATTTTCAGGAAAAGAGACCAGTGCGTTTTTAGCGTCTAACATACACACATCCACGTCTAAAGTGGCTGTATGCATTTCTTCAGGAAACATCTCTCCGCCGATAAAAAAATAAAACAGTCCATTCCGATAGTTCGAACCCCAAACAGGTATATGCTCCATAAGGATCGCAAATTTGTATGTATCACCAAAAATCACATTCACCCCCTCTTTCCGGATAAACCAAGTTTTCGTTTCACATCGATAGGAATAGCGCTCTTGTTCAACGAGTTATCTCTATCTGCGGTACTCCCCGTCCAGTGCCATTTTCCATCATTGCCGTCCGAAAACCGATGCACATTTCCGTTTTCATCCTTGGCATATCTATGCTTCCCACCCTCTTCAGGGGAAACGGAAGATTCAAACAAACCCAGCGAGTTTCTCGGCTCTAATCCGGCATTCGGCCTGTTCCCCTTATCGACGATCGGATTCAACGAATTCAACGTGTCGCTCGTATCGCGGTTCAGCAACGCGATGGTCTCGACCGCCGTCTTGCCCGTCAGCGCCTGCTGCCCCGCGACGTCCCGAATCTCCACCGTGCCGCCACTGATGCCGCTGAGCGTTTTGGAGTCGTTTTCGCCGAAGGCTCCAAGCGCCACCGGCGTCCCCGCCCCGCCGCTGCCGCCGCTCAGGGAGATCCGGTCGGCCTTGTAGCGCGCCACGTTCTTCACGTCTTCGGCCACCAGCGTGCCTGTCTTCAGCAGGTTCAAACCATCCGCCACGGCCTGGTCGCTGCTGGAGATGACGCCGCCTATCAGCGTGGTGTTGCGCTTGACGTCCACCACGAAGCCGCCGTCGCCCGCCATCAGCCCGGACTGCTCCTCCACCGACTTGTAGTCGCTCTTCATCCGGGTCTGCGAGACGTTGCCCGACACCGAACTCTTGCAATAGCCGTAGCACAGGCTGCCCTGCACCCCGCCACCCTGCTGCTTGGAGTCGTAGGTGCTGACGTCCTGCAGACTCTCGATGCGCAGGTCCCGTCCGACGTCGGCGATGATCTGATCGGCGCGGCCCGTCGCGCCGATCAAGGAGATGTCGCCGCCCGATTGCAGCGCCAGCACATTGCCCGCGGTCAGCTCGGTGTTGGTCCAGGTGGTGTCCTTGCCATCGCTGCGGCCGCGCGAGGCGTTGGCCCCGACAGTCGCCACAAAGCCGACGCCGTTGCTGCCCGCCGTCACGCCCACGCCCACGCTGGCGCCCGAACTCTTGTTCTGGGTGTGCTGTTCGTAGGTGTCGCGCGCGGCTTGCAGCAGGATGTCGCCGTCCGCCTTGAGCAAGGCGTTGTTCCCGGCGGACAGCCGCGAGCCCGTCACCGTGATGTCCGAATCGGCGCCTGCGCCCTTGGCGATGACGGTGAGGTCGTTGCCTGCCGCGATGTTGGAGCCGACCGAGGACGTCGTGTTGCGGTTGGTGATGGTCTGGCTCTTGCTGCTGCCGTAGTCGATGCTCAGCGTCATGCCGCCCGCGCTCTGCGGGTTCGCCATCACTCCGTCGTAGGTGTTGACCGCGGCCAGGCCCGTGGTCACCAAGGCCAGGGCCTTCTTGACCTCGCAGCCGGTGAGGTCGACAGTGGCGCCTAGCTTTTCATTTTTTTAAAGACCAACTTCATTGAATTGCGATTTCACATTCTTTCATTTGGAAAAGCGACTGATGAATTGACAAACGCATCGCCGATTTTTGAAGACTTCAGAGTCCATTCACCCTTCAACCAAGAAAATTCGCCCTGGCACTTTTTTAAAATCCGAGTACTGTCTACTTTCTCGAGCGTCCGACCAAAAAAGGACGACTTTTATCTTGAAAGCCAAATTATTTTAAACCCCTATTTTTCATATATTCCTCAAGATTAAATGGAAAATTTGTCTCGTAATAATTCACAGCGTCTTTGACGATTTTCTCAATCTCAATTTTTTCTAGATATATTTCTTTATATTCAATTTTCGGAACCGCGACCCAGCTCCATCGCCCAGTCTCATCATTCTTTACAGACTGCCTTATCTTCGCCCCGATTATCCGTGCCTCATCACCATATGCAACGCAAAATACGTGGCAGCCTGCATCAAAAATATTTTCAGTGGCGGCTCGATATAAATAGGAATTTTCGAAATCATCCGGAATATCAGCATCCTCATCCACCAATTCCGGAGAAATCAAGCCCAACATATAGTTGAAAGCAATCTCTGCTTTCGCCTCAAAAATCTCACGATTCTCGGGAAACGAAACCAATGAATTTTCAGCATCCAGAAAACCCACATCAACGCCCAATGTGGCTGTTGCTATTTTTTCCGGAAACATCTCTCCGTCTATAAAAAAATGAAATAGCCCATTCCGAAATGTCGAATCACTCCATTCCGGAATGTATTCCATGAGAATTGCGAATCTGTAGGGATCACCAAAAACCATATTCACCTCCACTTTCCAGAGAGACCAAATTTGCGTTTAACGTCAATAGGAATTTCAGATTTTGTTAACGAATTTTTTGAATCTTCGGTACTTCCCGACCAATGCCATGTCCCATCATTGCCATCCGAAAAACGATGCACATTGCCGTTTTCATCCTGGGCATATTTATGTTTTCCACCCTTTTCCGGAGAGATGGAGGATTCAAACAAACCCAGCGAGTTTCTCGGCTCTAATCCCGCATCCTGTCTATTCCCCTGCAGTCCTCGAGTATGCTTGGCGCTCGATTTATATACCAACCCATTCGGCAAAGGCACAGGCTCCGGCACAGGCAGCGGGCTTCCTTTACCGCCCCCCTTGCCCGACTCGGCAGTAGAACCATCCTTTCCTCCCTTCGCCGCTCTCCCGCCTATCGCTCCAGCACCGGCCGCCGCACCCTGTATCCCTTCCTCGGCCAGGCTTTCCCAAAACAGCTGCTTCGCTTCCTCACTTCCACGCTCCATGCCTCTTTTGATGGCGGTAAAGCGATCAGCCACGAGCAAGGGCATCCCGAAACGGAGGATTTCGAGCTCTTCTAATTCGGCAGTGCTTAGACCCTGAGCGCTTCTAGATTTCTCTACCAGCTCTCCTTGACGCTGGGTGGATTCGGCCAGACGTTGCGTGAGCTCATGCGCTATCTCAACGCAGTCGACCCCGCATTCCTGGAGTTCGCGACCCCGCTGCGTCGATATCTCTCTGTACTTTGCCGTTACCTCGTCCCGGCACTTCGTGGTTCCGCACGCCTCCATCTCGGCCAAGCGAGACTGATGTTCATCGACAGCAAGACGGTTATTCGTCGTCTCGTTGTTCGCCGCGAACACCGCTTCCGCGCCGTCGACGCCAGCCACCTTGGACATACCGGCCACCAGCGACTGGATCAGGTTGCTACGTTGCTCCTTCTCTTCAGGATTGAGCTTTGACGTCTCGCCCAGCAGAGCATTCAACACCGACCCGGCTCCAGCCCCCAACGCTCCCGCGCCGCAGTCGCTGCCTTTAGCCGCCGCCCCGGCGCAGCCCACGATCGCATGCAGCGCGGCGCGCGCCGCTTCCGCTTGCGGTCCATCGCCCAGATTGGATATGAACTTTTTGACTTCGGTGGCCGCCAACCCTTGCAGATAGTTGACCGCTACCGCCTGCACCATTTCGGTGACAGCGCCCGTAACGTTGCCGCTCACCGCGCCGGCTATTGCAGTGAACCAACGACGATTGTCGCCACCCGCTTCCCATTTCTTGGCGTCTTCGTATTGCGCTTTCAGCTCATCCCTGCGCGGACCCTCGGGTTCATTCTTCAAGGCCTCTTCAAGCGCCTTCGCCTTTGCCGCTCGATTCTCGAAGAACTGCCCCGCCTGTTTCCCCATTTCCTCCACGATGTCGAAACCCGCCTCGATCTGATCTTTATCGAAGATCGGATTCAACGAATTCAACGTGTCGCTCGTATCGCGGTTCAACAACGCGATGGTCTCAGTTGCCGTCTTGCCCGTCAGCGCCTGCTGCCCCGCAACGTCCCGGATCTCCACCGTCCCGCCGCTGATGCCGCTGAGCGTTTTGGAGTCGTTTTCGCCGAAGGCTCCAAGCGCCACCGGCGTCCCCGCCCCGTTGCTGCCGCCGCTTACAGAAATCCGGTCGGCCTTGTAGCGCGCCACGTTCTTCACGTCTTCGGCCACCAGCGTGCCTGTTTTCAGCAGGTTCAGACCATCCGCCACGGCCTGGTCGCTGCTGGAGATGACGCCGCCTATCAGCGTGGTGTTGCGCTTGACGTCCACCACGAAGCCGCCGTCGCCCGCCATCAGCCCGGACTGCTCCTCCACCGACTTGTAGTCGCTCTTCATCCGGGTCTGCGAGACGTTGCCCGACACCGAACTCTTGCAATAGCCGTAGCACAGGCTGCCCTGCACCCCGCCACCCTGCTGCTTGGAGTCGTAGGTGCTGACGTCCTGCAGACTCTCGATGCGCAGGTCCCGTCCGACGTCGGCGATGATCTGATCGGCGCGGCCCGTCGCGCCGATCAAGGAGATGTCGCCGCCCGATTGCAGCGCCAGCACATTGCCCGCGGTCAGCTCGGTGTTGGTCCAGGTGGTGTCCTTGCCATCGCTGCGGCCGCGCGAGGCGTTGGCCCCGACAGTCGCCACAAAGCCGACGCCGTTGCTGCCCGCCGTCACGCCCACGCCCACGCTGGCGCCCGAACTCTTGTTCTGGGTGTGCTGTTCGTAGGTGTCGCGCGCGGCTTGCAGCAGGATGTCGCCGTCCGCCTTGAGCAAGGCGTTGTTCCCGGCGGACAGCCGCGAACCCGTGACCGTGATGTCCGAATCGGCGCCTGCGCCCTTGGCGATGACGGTGAGGTCGTTGCCTGCCGCGACGTTGGAGCCGACCGAGGACGTCGTGTTGCGGGTGGTGGTGGTCTGGCTCTTGCTGCTGCCGATGTCCAGGCTCAGCGTCACGCCGCCCGCGCTCTGCGGGTCCTTCATCACTTCGTCGTAGGTGTTGACCGCCGCCACGCCCGTGGTCACCAAGGCCAGGGCCTTCATGATCTTGTTGTCGGTCTTGCCGGCGGCGTTGCCCATGCGGTTCGCGGTTTGCATGGCATCAAGCAAGGGGTTCTTGGCGTTGATGCTGAGGCCGCTTTGCTTGACCTCGTGGAACTCTCTTTCACGGGCGGAGTCCTGGGCGGCGGCGATGTTGACCTGCTGGCCGATCAGGGTCACGTCGCCCTTGGGCGCGACCACGTTGCTGCCCACGATATTCAAGGTCTTGCCGGCGTTGATGAGCACGTCGCCTTCGACGCTGCCCACGGTGCTGGCCGTGTGGAAGACTTTCTTGCCCTCGAGCGAGTCTGTCTGCTGGCGTTTGCCGTAGCTCAGGCCGCCGGTCGCGCCGAGGCCGGACTTGGTGACTTTCTTGTAGTCGTAGCTGTCCGTGGTGTTGACGCCGGGCAGGATGTTCACGTCGCGCTCGGCGTTCATGACCAGGTTCTTCTGCGCGCCGACGTTGGAGCCGATGACGTTCAAATCCCTTCCGGCCATCAGCACGGCGGTATCGCCGGTGAAGGTCGAGCCCTGCGCCTGCGTCCAGTCGCCCGACTTGATGGTGTGGGTGGTCTTGGAGGACAGGAAGCCCTTGGTCTTGTAGTGGACCTCGTCGCGCGCAGAGCCCGTCTCCACGCCCGCGGTCAGGTTGATGTCGCGCCCCGCCGCGACCGCCAACTGCTTGCCGGCGGTGACATCGGCCGCACGAGCGTTGACATCCTGGCCTGCGATCAGGGTCAGGTTGCGGCCGGCGTCGATGACGGAGCCGATTTCCTTGCTGGTGCTCAGGTCATGACGATTGCGCCGGTTGAGCGCCATGCTTTCGCCATGGCTTTCCGTCAGCGTGGCCAGCGTGATGTCGCGACCGGCTTGCAGACGCGCGTCGTCCTTGACCATGACCTGCGCGGCGGTCAGCGTCAGGTCGCGGCCGGCCTGCATGTCGAGGGTGCCCGCCTCTACCCGCGCCACGCCGGTGAGGTGCGTGCCCCAGGTGCTGCCGTGGTTTTCGGAACCGGCGGTCGAGGTCAGCGCGATGTCGCGCCCGGCGGTCAGGGCGACCTTGTCGCCTTTGATCAGGGACGCGATGTTGGCCAGGTCTTCCCGCGCGGCGAGATTGACGCTGCCGCCCTGAATGGTGCCGCCAGCTTGGTTGACGATGTTGCCGGCGGTGACGACGGTGGCTTGCCGCGAACCGATGGTGCCGCTATTGGTGACTTTGCCTTCGGCGGCGATTTTCACGTCGCGCCCGGCCATGAGCGTGCCGTCGCCCTTGAGGTCGCCTTCGCGCACCACCAGGTAGACCTGCGGCACCAGCACGGTTTCGGTGCTGCCGTCGGGCAAGGTGACGGTCTGTTCCACCAGCCAGACCAGGTCGGTGGTGAGCTGACGCTGCTGGGCCTCGGTCAGCGCGGAGCCAAGCTTGACGCCGTTGTCTAGCGCGAACTTGGCGCCCGCTGCGAGCAGGGCCTTGTACTGCGCGTCGTTGTCGCTGTAGTTCTCCAGGAAGCGCTGGCCGGTGGTGGCCAGGATCTGATCGGACACCGCCTTCTGTTCATAGAAGCCGTCGCCCAGGCGCCGAGGTTGGCCCGAGGGCGTGAGGAACTTGGCGCCCGGCGGAATCAGCGCGGCCCAACCGCCCAGCCGGGACCCGGTCAGCGCGCCGCCGGCGGCAACCCCGGTCCCCGAGGAACCGCCGGACACATGGCCATCGGCGCCTGTATTGGCGTTGACGCCGCCAGACGGGTTGTCCCCCTGCTTGCGATCTCCCGTCAGGCCAGCGCCCGCGCCTGCCGTGTTGTCGATCGAGGTTCCCGGCAACGCGCCGGGCTGGCGCAGCAGGTCGAACAGATAGTCGCTGGAGACGTAGGGGCGTTGGCCCGTGAAACGCGGATCGGTGGACACGATGTACTGCGCGTCCGGCCGGCCGTTGATGGTGAACAGTTGGCTGTCGGGAATGCTGGCCGGATTGGATACGGTGCGGACGGCCTTGCCGCCCGGGAGGTCGAGGCTGGCGACCTGAACCGCGCCCGGCTTGCCGATCGCCGTAGAACCGGGCGTCTTGCCGCTCAGGCCGACCTGCACATTGCCGCCCGCTGTGGCGATGGGCAATTCGATGGGCTGGGCGGCCAGCGTGACGGTGTAGGGAGTGGAGTATTCCTTGCGGTCCCGGCGGCGCTCCTGCGTCACGGTTGCCGTGCCGTTGCGGGTGATGGTGCGCGTGCCGCCGGCGCCGATGTTGTTGATTTCCGGTCCGGATATCGACAACGCGCCGCCCGCCGCGATCTGACTCTTGTTGTTGGTGACGGCGCCGGTCAGCGTCATATTGCCGCCCGACAGGATGCGGGCGGGATCGGTGGAGGTCGTGCGCGATTCGGTGACGGTTTCGGTCACCTGGTAGTAGGTGAAATTGCCCACCAACCGATTGGCGTGGTCGGCGTTGAACTCGTGGATGCGCGCGTCCAGTTCCAAATGCCGGGCCTTGTAGGCGGCATAGGCCTCGTCGTGAGCCTTGCGGCGTTCGCTTTCCGCCGTGCATTCGGCACTCGTCCTGCAGGGACGATCCGGTTCCCGCCAAACGGGCATATCGCCCGCGGGCGGAGTCACGCCGAAGACCGCCCATACGCGCGCATCGTTGGCATACTTGAACTTTTCGGGCACTTGCGTGCAGTCGCCGCCGTTATCGCCGCCGGAGCAGACGTCGTAGGCCTTGGCATAGGCCGGCGGAATGGGCACATCCCGGCCCGCCTTGCCTTTGGTGCGCGGCACATAATCGAACGGAGGGCCGTAGCGATCCGCCGGGTACTTGGTCGACGGCAACAACAGCTTGCGTTCGGGATCGTCATTCAGCCACGCCGGATCCTTGCTGCACATGGGCGTGACTTCGTCGCACAGCCAGTTGGTTTCGGCGTCGTACATGTCCGTCGTGCCTTCTGGCGTGAAGTACACCTTGGGCTTGGACGACACCACCACGGTTTCGTTGGCGTAGTGATCGTTCCGGTTGATCAGCGATGCGGCCGAAATGCGGGCATCGCCGGCGGCTTCGATGGTGGCCGATGCGTTGATCAACGACACGGCCTGGCCGACGGCGCGGCCAATGGCGTCCAGCGCGCCGCCGATGCGCAGGTCTTTCGCCGCGTAGATCAGCGCATGCTCGCGGTTCACGAGGTTGGTGGCGCCCAGATCCAGATCGCCGCGCGAGGCGATCACGGCCCCGCCGCCCGCCCCCACGTCGTTGACCAGCGTACCCGCGCCGATGGAAATGGCGTCGCCGAATATGCGGCCCAGGTTGTTCAGGCTGCCGGCCCTGATGTTGGTGACGCCGCCGTCTATCAAGCCCTCGTTGGTCAGACCATTGGTGACGTTGAGGTTGTTGTTGCGCCCCGCCAGCAGTTCGCCCGTGGCCTGGTTGTGCAACGAGTCGGCCTTGATGTTCAGGTCGCGGCCGGCGCTGAGCCGGGCGCTGTTGTCCATGGCGCCACCCACCGCCAGGTTCAGGTCGCGGCCCGCGATGATGTCGCCGCTCTGGTTCAGCGCGCCGGCATATTCGAAGGAAAGATCGCCGGCGGACTCCACCACCCCCAGACCTTCCAGGGTTTTGACGATGACGGCCAGGCTCTTGCCCGCCAACACCTTGCCCTGCACGTTTTTCAGCGTGTCGGTCTCGATGCGCGCGTCGCCCTGCGAGACCACTTCGCCGGCGGTGTTGTCGACCTCCCTGGTCTTGATGGCGAGGCTCTCGCCCGCGTTGACGGCGCCGCCCCGGTTGTCCACCCCGTCGGCCACGATGCTCACGATCTTGCCCAACACGCCGCGCGCGGACGTGCCGGTGCCATTCAGCGTGTCGCGGTTATCCAGGCGGGACGCCAACAGCGTCAGCGTCCGATCGGCCTGGATCAGTCCGCGCTGGTTGTTGAGCGTGTCCGCGACGGTGACGTTCAGGTCGCCGCCCGCCACCGTGCCATCGCGGTTGTCCAGCGTACCCGCATTGATGCGCGCGTTGCCCGCGGCCGCGATCAGGCCGCCGGTGTTGTCCAGCGTCCCGCCCGCACCCAGATCGATGCGGGCATCGCCGGCGGAGGTGATCTTGCCGCCTGCGTTGCGCAAGTTGGCGGCGGACAAGTCCAGGCCGCCGCCATGAAGGGTTGCGCCGGCGGTGTCGATATCGCCCTTGGCCGACAGCGTCATCAGATTGTTGGCCGACAGCGTACCGCCCGCGAGCGACATATCGCCCGCCGCCGCGCCCGAGTCCGTGGCCGTCAGCGTCATGTCCTTGCCGGCGAGACTGGCGCCGGCATGCTGAATGGAGCCTGCCGTCAAACGCAAGCTGCCTGGCTGATTGAGCACGCCATCCGCGCCCACGCCCGCAGCCAGCCTGCCGGCATTGTCCAGCAGGCCTTGGGTGCGAACGTCGAGATCGCCGCCGGCCAGCACCGCGCCGGTGTTGGCGAGCGAGAAACCTGCGGTCAGGGTGGCATTCGTGGCCGCCACGGCCACGCCCGCATTGGCGAGCTTCCCGCCTGCGTCCAGGATCAGTGCGGCCGCGGATTGCAGGCGGCCGTCGGCGGCGATCCGCAAGTCGCCCGCCGCACTGGCGGACAGCGCGCCCGCCTGCGTGGCGATGATGCCGCCGAGCAGCGCGTCCTTGGCCGCGCGCAGCGTCAGACCGCGGCCGGCGGAAGCCGACCCCAACGTCTGCAACGTGCCTCCCGCAGCGGCAACCAGGACGCCGCCCGCCTGCACCTGCGAACCGGCGCCGAGCGTCAGATCGCCGCGCGCGGCCTGCAGCGACAGGTCGCCTTGCAGCGCCGCGACTGTGCCATCAATCTTGACGCGGTCACCCGCGGTCAGGGCCTGTTCGCGGCCGGCCAGCATGCGGCCCGCCACGTCCAGGAGTTCGTCCGCCGTCGCGGCGAGCTTGTTTGCGGCCTGCACCAGACCGTTCGCGCCCACTTCGATATTCCGGCCCGTCATGGTCAGATTGGCATCGCTGGCAACGGACCCTTCCACTCGCGCATCGCGTGCAGCCGCCAAGGCCAGGTCGCGCACCGACGCCAAAGCGCCAGCGACAAAGAGGTCGCGGCCCGCGAGCGCGTTCAAGGCGCCTGCTGCCTGCACCTGGGCGCCCTGTTTGACGATCAGGTCACGCCCCGCCAACACGGACATGTCGCCAGCCTTGGACGTGGCGATCTCGCCCAACGCGGCCACCACGCCACCCAACCTGGCGTCGCCCCCGGCTTGCAGCATCAGCGCGCCGCCGGCAGCCAGCGTGCCGTCGGTGCCGACATCTCCCGCTGCGAGCAGGGACAGGTCCGTGGCGGCCTGCATGCGGCCGCCGGCAGCGACTTTAAGATCGCCTCCGGCGTCGGCGGTCAATCCGCCAGACAGCGCGGTGACGGTGCCATCGATGCCGATATGCCTGCGCGCCGCGAGGCTGGCTGGTGTGCCGCCGGTCACCACGCCGGTCACAAAGAGATCCCGGCCCGCTTGTGCACGCAGCGTGCCGCCGCTGCCCGCGCCGTCTGCCGTGCCGGCGGTGCCCGCGATATGCAGATCCTGTCCCGCGTCGAGCATCAGGCTGCGGCTGCCTTGCGCCAGCCCGTCCTTGCCCACGCGCAGATCTCCGCCAGCCGTGACGTTCAACAGGCCGTTGGCGATCGTCTTGCCGTTCAACAGCGCATCCGTCGTGGCCGTCAGGCGGATATCCTTCTCGCCGGAGAGGGTCCCGTCAAGAATCAGCTTGCCGCCGGACTGCGCCTCCAACAGCCCGCCTGCCTGCAACGCGCCCGCCGCGCCCAGCGCGAGATCGCCGCCGCTGACAGCAGAGAGCGCGCCGTCGCGCGCCAGGACGGAACCGTCGACCTTCAAGTCCCCGCGGGTGCGCAGATCTGCGCTGCGGCCGGCGATCCACTGGCCGGCAAGCGCGGCCGTGGCCGCGTCCGCGACCACCGAGCCGTCGGCCTGTATGCGCGCGTCCGAGGTCGAAGCCAGCGTCCCGTCCGTGCGCAATCGCAGATCGCCCACAGCCAAGGTCTGGCCCTTGAGCGTCAGGTCCGCGGCCGCGTCCAGCGCCACATCGGCCAGCGATGACACGATGCCGGCAGCCGTCAGGGAGGCGCCCGCCAGTGCGCTCAATGCGCCGCCAGCCAGCGCCTGGCTGCCGGCGCCAAAAGCCATATCCCGCCCGGCGCGCAATGCGAGTTCGCCCTGGGCCGAGGCGGCCACGCCATCCAGTTTCAGGTCGCCTGCGGCTTGCAGGCTCGCGCCTTGATTGCCGCGCAGCTCGCCCGTCATGATTACGTCGCCGCCGGCGCTCAAACGCGCGACATCAGCCGACTCGATCCGACCCGTCGCGGCGATTTGCGCCGTCCCGCCAGCGGTAAGGTCCAACCTGCCGTCTGCGCTGATCGTGCCTTGGGCCGCGACATCGCCGCCGGCCGTCAGCGCCGCATCGGCCGTGGACACCAGCGTGCCGTCG
The DNA here is from genome assembly GCF_902859735.1 of Achromobacter aegrifaciens. Taxonomy (GTDB): domain Bacteria; phylum Pseudomonadota; class Gammaproteobacteria; order Burkholderiales; family Burkholderiaceae_B; genus Achromobacter; species Achromobacter aegrifaciens. Next base: position 59,518 of record NZ_CADIJY010000005.1, read on the forward strand.
GCCCGCGCGTCGCGGGTCGCGTCCAGGCTCACGCCTTTGCCCTGCAATCTGCTGGCAGCGCCCAGCGACAAGTCCCGCCCGGCGGATGCGCGCAAGCGATCGCCGAAAGCCAACGCATCACCAGTCACGCGCAAATCGCGCACGGCTTCCAGCGTCATGCCGCCATCGGTCAACGTCGTGCCGGCCAATGTGAGGTCCTGGCCTGCGTTCAGGCGCAGCGTCCGGTCGCTCTGCACATGCCCGCCTTGGCTGACGGCGAGATCGGCGCGCGCACGCAGATCCAGCGGACCCGCGGCATACAGCTTGCCGCTCACCGTGGCATTGCGCACCGCCTGCGCGGACAATTCATCCAGGGAACTCAAGGCGCCGGAGACCAGCAGATCACCGCCCGCCAGGGCTTCCACACGCCCCTTGGCCGCCACGCGGCCTTGCGCGCCGATCGCCAGGTCGCTCCCTGCTGCCAAGCGCAAAGCGCCCGTGGCGGCGGTCAACGTGCCATCCACGGTTGCGTGGCGCGCGGCGATCAATTCAATGCCGCCATTGCTTTGCAATGCGCCCACGAGCGCCAGATCCTGACCGGCTTGCGCCGCCACGCCGCCCTCGACTTCCCACTGCGCCTGCGTATTGCCTCGCAAGTCGCGCGCGGCCCGCAGATCCAGGTTCCCGGCCGTCGAACCTTTGCCGGCAAGCGATATGTCGCGGCCGGCGGTCAATGCGATGTCTGCGCGTGAACCCATGGCGCCGGCTGCGGTCAGGTCGCCGTCGGCCCGTGCGGCGATGCCTACGCCCTGGGTACGGCTGGCAGCCCCCAGCAACAGATCGCCGCCGGCGGCAAGCGACAAGGTGCCGCCATACGCCAGAGCGTTGCCGTCGATGCGCATGCCCTGACCCGCCTGAAACGCCAATCCCGCATTGGTTTCAGCAACCCCAGCGAGCGTCAGTTCGCGTCCCGCCCGCAACTGCATCGCGCCTTCGGATTGCAGGATGGAACCCGCGCCCGCGACGAGCTTGCCGATGCTATCCACCGACAGCGGACCTCCGGCAAGCAGCTTGCCATCGACGGCGGCATCGCCTGCGGCCACCACCGTCAACGCCTGCACCGATGACACCTCGCCCGCCGACCGGAACGCAGCGCCCGTGCGCAGGTCCGCCAGGCCGCCCGCCTGCGCCACGCCGCCCGCGCCGATGCTCAGGTCGCCGGCCGATGCCAGCCTCAGCGCGCCAGCCGTGGCGCCGGCCGTACCATCGAGCGACAGCTTACCGTCCGCCCGGACGTCGAGGTCGCCATTGCTGCGCACGCTGCCCGTCAGCGCCGCGTCGCCGCCTGCTTGCAGCCGCGCCTTGCCGGTGCTGGCCAGTTGCCCGCTCACCTGCATGCCGCCCCGCGCTTCCAGCGTCAGGTCGCCATCGGCGCCGATGGCCGCGGAGACGGCCGTATCGCGGCCGGCTTGCAGGCGGACGTCGCCCGCCGCCGCCATGGTTCCGCCGGCCCGCAGGTCGCGCGACGCCACGGCGTCGACGACGCGTCCCTGCGTCTTGCTGGCGGCGCCCAGCTGGATATCGCCGCCACTGCGCATCTGCAGCGCGCCGCCGTAGGCCAGCGCACTGCCGTCCACCTTCAGGCCGCGCGCGCTGTCGATGGACAATGCGCCATCCGTCAACGCCGATCCTGCCAGGCTTACGTCTTCGCCCGCGCGCAGGCTCATCGACTTGCCCGACTGCAACTTCGCGCCCGCAGCGGATGAAAGTTCGCCGCCGGCCTGGACCTGCAACTCGCGCGATGCGACGACGCGGCCCGGCAATTGGATGTCTCGTGCGGCCTGTAGCGCCACCGTCCCCTTGGCCGACACCAGGCCGGCGGAGCCATCGCCCGCTGCCGTCTCGCCGGACTTCGCCCGCGGCGGATTACCATCCTGGCCGGACCCCGAACCCGTACCCGAACCAGCGTCCGTTGCCGGGTCGCCGCCCGAATCCGAACCGCCGGTCACGGGCGGCACAGGATCCGGCACGCGGGTCGCAACGCCGGCGCGCACATGGCGGCCGGCCTGCGCGCTCAGATCCTGATCGCCCATCAGCAACGAGCCCGACAAGGCCAGGTCTCGCCCTGCGGCCACACGCAGCGCGTCCTGGGTCTGCAGGCTGCCCTGCGCCCCCACGGTCACGTCGCCCAGGGCGTTGACCGCCAGTTCCCCGCCCGCGCTCACCGCCCCGCGAACCGCGGCTTGCCCGCCTGCGCGCAAAGCCACCGTGCCCGACGCCTGCGCCGCGCCTGCGACTTCAAGATCGCGGCCCGCCGCCATCTGCAAGTTCTTCGCGGCCTGCACCGTGCCGCTGGGAGTGATGCGCAGGTCCCCGGCGGCGCTCACCTCCAGATCACCCGTAAGCGCCACGAGATTGCCGCCCACGTTCACGCCCACGCCGGCTTCCGTGCCGATCAGCCGTATGCTGTTGGCGTACATGCCGCCCAGTGCCGCCGTGTCCAGCGCCACCGCAGGCGCGGCGCCCTCGCCTTCGCGAGCCGACACCGCGCCAGAGCCGTAATCCACCCGCGATGCACCCGCCGTTACGTTCAGGCGCTGCGCCCAGATGCCCGCGTTGATCTCCAATGTGCGCGCCATCAGGTCCACCTGGCCGACGTTCCCGCCGAGCAGGCCGTCGCCTTCGACCCGGATCTTGCCGCTCGCGACGTCCAGACCGATGCTGCCGTCCGGCCCGACAGCGGGCTTGCCGGTGGTGAGCGTGGCGCGGTCCGCGTTCAGGAAGCCGCAGCCGTTGCAGGTGATGCCGGCCGGGTTGGCGACGATGACATTGGCCCGGTTGCCCGCCACTTCAAGCGCGCCGGCGAGCTGCGACGGATTGGGGGCAGTGACCTGATTCAGGATGGTCGTCGCGCGCTGGTTGCCCAGCATGGGGTTGCCCGCGACCTGGCCCGCCAGTTGCGTCTGGCTGGCCCCGCCGCTGTTGTTCAACACCACGCCGGAGCGGCCGACGCTGAAGTCCGTGAACTTGTTGTTCGACACCCCGCCCGCGGAAGGCGGCGCGATGTTCACTACCGGCACCCCGTTGGTCACGCCCACCACTGGCCGTTGGCCCGGAGCATTCCGGTCCACTGAGATAGGTAGCGTCTGCGCCAGGACCGGCGTCCAGACCTGGGTGTACAGCACGAGCCACACGATGGCGGAACGGAATTTGGACATGAGGCACACTCGGTAGTCGGTTCTTGTGGCGCGCTGCGGGACTCGCGGCGCAAGGAGCGAGGCGCGGGCGTGGCCCGGCCGCGCTTGACGCTAAAACTCGAACATCAGTGACGCAGCCAGTACGGTGCTCTGCGTCTTCAGGCTTTCTGGTTTCTTCAAGGGCCAACCCGCCGACAGGTCGTAACTCGCGCTCAGGCCGGGCAGGGCGATCCGGCCGCGCATGCCGGTCACCGCGCCGATCAGCGTGCGGCCGGACAGGTACTCCGCCGACGGGCCTCCGACCCGTCCGACGTCAAACCCGGTGTAGAGCTGCTGACCCAGATCGCCGAGGTTCAGCGACAGGTCTTGGCGCAACGTCCAGCCGTCTTCGGCGGCCAGCGTCATCTCGCCATCGAAGCCGCGCACGGCGTAGCGATTGCCGATGGTGAAGTAGTCCGCCGGCACCACCGCGGTCTTGGCGTGCTGGATCTGCCAATTGGCCTGATACGCCACTTGCTGGCCCGCCACCTTGAACGGCAGATGCAGTCCGGCGTTGGCCGTGAGCAGGGTGCTGCGCCCGTTCCAGTCGGGATCGCCGTAGATGTAGCCGGGACGGTCGGAGAACTGCGGCAGCGTTCCGCGCACGCCGCCACCCACGTCCAGCGCGGCGGGGCCGATGTACTGGCGATGCCCATAACCGAACTCATAGCCAGCGATGTCGCGTCGCTGCACGTCGATATCGACGTCGTTGATCGTGCTGTTGACGCGCTTGCGCAGGAATTTCAGCGTCACCGTGCCCTTGTAGGCGCCAGCCCGATAAGGCACCACGGACACGCCCGCCTCGATCTGCTTGGTGGTGCCGCCGTAGATGACCGGCTCGTCCAGACCCGCCACGGTCTGGCGATAGCGCGAACGGCTGGCGCCGGCGAACAGCGTCCAGTACCCGAAGGGAATGCTGTAGTTCATGGAGGCCGCGCGCGTTCCGGCGTCATCGCGGCGCAGCGCGGCGTTGCTGTTCCATGAAACCGACAACTGGTCATACAGGAACAACGGAGAATCCAGCGTGAGGCCGGCGTTGATCTGTTCCTTGCCGGTGGACTCCATGCCGCCGTTGTCACCGCCCAGGTAGGCGTGCCAACGCTTGCCGCTGCCGGGTTTGATGAGGATGTCGGAGTCGCCGACGCTCGGACCTGGCTCCACGTCTATGGTGGCATCGGCCTGGCCGCCAAGCCGCCGGATGTTTTCCAAGGCCTGGTCCAGATCGCGCTGATTCAGTTCGCCGCCCGGGCCGGTCGGCAGCGCCGTGCGCCACCAGCCCGCGGCGCCCTCGCTCTGGACTGCCGAAATGCGGCCTGGCACGTAACGCAACTGCAACTCGCCTGCGGCCAAGGATTGCTCCGGCACCAGTACGCGCGCGGTGATCAATCCTTGAGCGATGAGCAGCGCGTGCAAATGCTCCTGCAACTTCTTCAAACCCTGTCCGCCCAGGCAGGGGCCGATGGCGGACTCGGCCGCGCGGCGCAGCGCCGACGGCGGTTCGGGGGAGTCCCATTGCACTTCGCGCAGCACGAAGCACCGGCTTTCCTCGGGAAAGACCAGCGGCCCTTCCCCCGCGGCCGGCGCCTCGGGCGCGGACAGGACGTCTGGACGCTGCGCGGCGCGCGCGCGCTGCGCCTCGAGCTCCTGTTCCTGGCGGCGCTGGATCTCGGTGGCGCGGTCAGCGGCCGCGGGCAGTATGGGTTGGGCTGCCAAGGGGGATGCGAACACCGCCAGCAAGGCCACTGCGGTCAGCTTCATATGAAAGCTATTGCTTCTGGATTTTTCTTAATGAAACCGCCCGCGGATGCAGCGATTGCGCCTACCTGCAAAGGTCTGTTCGTTTTCATTTGGGAGGGACTACGTGCAAATGCGCGGTTCTGGTTGTTTGGCGCAATGCACGAATTCTGGTCAGCAAGATTTGTCGCAAGTTAAGCGAATGGCAGGCCGTTCCGCACCAGAAAATTCTGATAGTTGACAGTAGAAGAGCGCTTTTTCGGCCCTCAATGCCCCGCCCGGCGTCCTCGGAAGGCTGTGCCACAATTGCGCCCATGCACCAGGACAACCGCCTACTCCACTCCTCCCTGGCCACTCAGGCCGCGCAGCTCTCCTCCGCCTGGAAAGTCGCTTTCGAGACACGCGCCGTGGCCGACGCGCTGGCCGGCGTGATCGCCCATGTGGACAAGCGCCTGGAAGAAGGCGCGGTGGTCTATCCGGCCACGCCTTTCCGCGCCCTGCACGGCCTGGAGCCGTCGGACGTGCGCGTGGTGATCCTGGGACAAGATCCGTACCACGGCCCCGGTCAGGCCCAAGGTCTGGCCTTCTCAGTACCCGACGACTGCAAGCGGCCGCCCAGCCTGCGTAACATCTTCAATGAGATCGCCCAGGAGTTTCCGGGCACCCGCGTGCCGGCCGGCAACGACCTGAGCGTTTGGGCGGATCAGGGCGTGCTGCTGCTGAACACCGCGCTGACCGTGGAAGACGGCCAGCCCGCCTCGCATGCCAAGCGTGGTTGGGAAACGGTGACGGATGCGTTGATCGCCCTGGTCGCGCGCGACCCGTCGCCCAAGGTTTTCATGCTGTGGGGAGCCCATGCCCAGGCCAAGCGGGCGTTGCTCCCGGACAACAGCGGCCACCTGGTCCTGATGTCCAACCACCCCTCGCCCCTGTCCGCCAGAAGGCCCCCAGTACCCTTCCTGGGCTGCGGCCACTTCCTGGCCACCAATCAGTGGCTGACCAACCAAGGGAAAAACCCTATTGATTGGGAGCTGGACAAAAAAATAATTCCCATGCAGGGCGAATTCGGGTTATGATCGCCGCACTGCACAAAACGAGTTCGGCATTTACCGCCTTGATTTAGCGGAAATTTTCGCAGTCTGCCGGGTGACACAGCCCCGGCCCCATGCCGAACATCATCGATTCCTGACCTCCTTTCCTTTCGCCCTGCGTTCCACTCAGTACACGAGAACGCGCCACGCGCACGGTTGATTCGGTCGGCACGATGCTCCATCAACCGTCGCCTGGATCCGGCCGCCTAATCCCCTGGCCCGACCAAGCACTGCGTCGCATTGATTGCGGCAAGGGAAAGTAATGTCTTTCGAAAACCTGGGTCTTGCGCCCGCTCTGTTGTCGGCCATTCAAGACGCTGGCTTCACCTCCCCCACTCCCGTCCAAGCTTCGGCCATTCCGCAAGCGCTGGCTGGCCACGACCTGATGGTGTCCTCGCAGACGGGTAGCGGCAAGACCGCGGCCTTCATGCTGCCGGCCCTGCACCGCATCGCCCAGATGCCCGCCAACAAGGGCGTCGGCGTGCAAGTGCTGGTGCTGACCCCGACCCGCGAACTGGCCCTGCAAGTCACCGACGCCACCGCCACCTACGGCCGCAAACTGGCCGACCTGCGCACCGCCACCGTCGTCGGCGGCATGCCTTACGGCGCGCAGCTGAAGGCGCTGTCGCGCCGCGTGGACGTGCTGGTCGCCACCCCCGGCCGCCTCATCGACCACCTGAACTCGGGCCGCGTCAAACTGAACACCGTGCACACGCTGGTGCTGGACGAAGCCGACCGCATGCTGGACATGGGCTTCATCGAAGATATCGAGACCATCGTCAGCCGCCTGCCGGAAGGCCGCCAGACGCTGCTGTTCTCGGCCACGCTGGACGGCACCGTCGCCAAGCTGGCCTCGCGCATGATGCGCGAGCCGCAGCGCATCGAGATCGCCGGCGCCAAGGAAAAGCACACCAACATCACGCAAAGCCTGCTGTACGCGGACGATGCCAGCCACAAGATGCAGCTGCTGGACCACGTGCTGCGCGACGCCTCGCTGGACCAGGCCATCGTCTTCACGTCGACCAAGCGCGGCGCCGACGATCTGGCCGACCGCCTGGCCGACCAAGGCTTTGCCGCCGCCGCCCTGCACGGCGACATGAACCAGCGCCAACGCACCCGCACGCTGTCGCAACTGCAGCGCGGCCAACTGCGCATCCTGGTCGCCACCGACGTGGCTGCCCGCGGCATCGACGTGCAAGGCATCAGCCACGCCGTCAACTTCGACCTGCCGATGCAAGCCGAAGACTACGTGCACCGTATCGGCCGTACCGGCCGTGCCGGCCGCAGCGGCCTGGCCTTCACGCTGGCAACGCATTCCGAGCGCCATAAGGTCCGCCGCATCGAGCACTACATCGGCCAATCGATCACCCCCGAAGTGATCGCCGGCCTGGAACCCAAGCGCACCCCGCGCCCCTCGGCTGGCGGCGCCGGCCCGCGTGGCGGCAAGCCGTTCGGCAAGCGTCCCGGCGGCGGCTACCAGGGCAACCGCGAAGGCCGTTCCTTCGGCGGCCCGCGTGGCGAATTCAAGCCGCGTGAAGGCGGCTATCAAGGCAACCGCGAGGGCGGCCCGCGCGAAGGCGGCTACCAAGGCAATCGCCCGTTCGGCGACCGCCCGGCCCGTTCCTTCAGCGATCGTCCGAGCTTCGGCGACCGTCCGCAGCGTGAAGGCGGCTACCAGGGCAACCGCCCCTTCGGTGACCGTCCGCAGCGCGAAGGCGGCTTCCGCGGCGGCGACCGCGATTCGCGTCCCAGCTTCGGCGACCGCCCCAGCTATGGCGACCGCCCCCAGCGCGATGCCCGCCCGTTCAGCGAGCGCGGCCCGCGTGAAGGCGGTTTCCGTGGCGGCGACCGCGACTCGCGCCCCAGCTACAACGACCGCGCCAGCTTTGGCGACCGTCCCAGCTTCGGCGACCGTCCGCAGCGTGAAGGCGGCTTCCGCGGCGGCGACCGTCCGGAAGGCGGTTTCCGTGGCAAGCCCTCGTTCGACAAGCGCCCCGGCGGCCCCGCCAAGCGCTTCGGCAAGTCGGCTGACCGCCGCGGCTAATCCGCCCGCTTGAACCCAACACAAACCCCGCGCCTGTCGCGGGGTTTGTTTTTTGGGAAAATGACCGCTTGTCCACGCACCGCCCGACCATGCAACGATCCGCCCCCGCCAACCTGCCCGCCCTTACTCCCGCCGCCGAGGAACACAGCGCAGCCGCTGCCGCGCATCTGCGCGCCACCATCGCCGCCCATGGCGGCTGGCTGTCGTTCGACCACTGGATGGCGCAGGCTCTATACGCGCCCGGGCTGGGCTATTATGCGGCCGGCAACGTCAAGCTGGCCGAGGCCGACGGCGACGTCCGCACGCCTGCCGGCGACTTCGTCACCGCGCCCCAGCTGACGCCGCTGTTCGCCCGCACGCTGGCCCGCCAGGCCGCCCAGGTGCTGCGCCAGACGCAGACCGACGCCGTGCTGGAATTCGGCGCCGGCACCGGCGCCCTGGCCGAAGGCGTGCTGCGCGAACTGGATGCGATGGGCCTGGATCAAACCCGCTACCTGATCCTGGAAGTGTCGGCCGACCTGCGCGCCCGCCAGGCTGAAAGGCTGGCGGCATTCGGCGAGCGCGTGCAATGGCTGGACGCGCTGCCCCAGCGCTTTGCCGGCTGCGTGCTGGCCAACGAAGTGCTGGACGCGATGCCGGTGTCGATCTTCCGCTGGAGCGATACGGGCGAGGTGCTGGAGCGCGGCGTGGCGGTGGACGCCGCGCAAGGCTTCGTCTGGGAAGACCGCCCGGCGCCGCCGGCGCTAGCCGCCGCTGTCGCCGCCCGCATGCCGGCCCTGCCCGGTTACGTGTCCGAGATCAACCTGCAAGGCGAAGCCTGGATCGCCGCCATGGGCGGCTGGCTGGAACGCGGCGCGGCGCTGCTGCTGGACTACGGCTTTCCGCGCAGCGAGTACTACCATCCGCAGCGGGCAGGCGGCACTCTCATGTGCCACCTGCGCCATCACGCCCACGGCGATCCGTTCACCGCGCCGGGCCTGCAGGACATCACCGCGCACGTCGATTTCACCGCCATGGCGGATGCCGCGCTCGAGGCCGGCATGCAAGTCCTGGGCTATACCTCGCAGGCCCGCTTCCTGATGAATGCGGGGCTGATGGATCTGTTGGCGCAACTGGATCCGAGCGACGTGCAGCAATACGCGCAAGCCGTGGCGCCCGTGCAGAAGCTCTTGTCCGAATCGGAGATGGGCGAACTGTTCAAGGTATTGGCGGTGGGACGCGGCATCACCGAACCGCTGGCAGGGTTCTCGCGCGGCGACCGGTTGGGCAAGCTGTAGGAACGCGTGGCGGCCTCATAGGCATGGCCGCCATGTTTTCAGATCCATAGCGGAATCACTGCGCCCGCAGGCGCTCCAGACGCGCGGCGCGCACCTGCTCCTTGATGCGCGCCGGCTCTCCGGCGCAAGCTTTGGCGATAGCTCCGGCATCCACGCCGCGCACGATCGCCACGCGCGATTGCCAGGCCGCTCGGTCCACGGCGCGCAGCACGGCCGCCGCGTCCAGCAGATCCAGAAAACGCTCCGGCTTGCGCAGCGCATCGGCGCGCTCCATCAGCGCCAGTTGCGCGTCGACAGGATCGCCGCCCTGCTCCACGGCATCCAGACCCGCCAGCACTTCCGGCAACAACCGCGCGTAATCATTGCATTCCGTGGGCACGCGCAGGCGGCGGCCCATGGCGTCGCGCTCAGGCGTCAGTCGACACAGCAAGGCATAGCGCCCCGGCAGCGACAGGCCCTGCGCGGCCGCGCGGTCCACATCGGCCGCGGTCTGCTCCACCCCTTGCAGCTCGGGCATCACGCGCGCCAGCGCGCCGCATTGCTGCAGGATGCCCAGCATGCGCGACGGCGCCGCCGCCATCAAGCCGCGCGACAATTCCTTCCAGACCCGTTCTGCCACCAGCGCGTCGGCCTCGCCGGCCTCGACCATGCGGCGGCACAGCGCCAGGGTCTCGGGCGCCACCGAAAAATCGGCAAAGCGGGCCGCGAACCGGGCCAGCCGCAGAATGCGTACCGGATCCTCTTCGAAGGCCTCGCCGACGTGGCGGAAGATGCGGTCGCGCACGTCGGCGGCGCCGCCCAGGGGATCAACCAGTTCGCCGTCCTGCTTCTGCGCGATGGCGTTGACGGTCAGGTCGCGGCGGCGCAGGTCTTCTTCCAGCGTGACGTCGGCGCCCGTATAGAACGTGAAGCCCTTGTAGCCCCGCCCCGACTTGCGTTCGGTGCGCGCCAGCGCGTATTCCTCTTTGCTGCGCGGATGCAGGAACACCGGAAAGTCGCCGCCGACCGGCACGAAACCGCGGCGCGCCATGTCCTCGGGCGTGGCGCCGACCACGACCCAGTCGTGGTCTCCGGGCGTCAGGCCGAGCAGCGCATCGCGCACCGCTCCGCCCACGATATAGACCTGCAGGCCGTCCGTGGCCGGATCCCGCGTCATGGGATCGAAGTGCTTTCCGCGCCCAGCGGCACAATGTTGCCCAGGCGTTCCTTCAGGGACTGGGGCTGGCCGGTGAACATGGCGGCGTAATACACCGAGTTGGACATCACGTTCTTGACGTAGGTGCGCGTCTCGTTGAACGGGATGGTCTCGGCAAAGATCGCGCCTTCCACTGGATGCGTGAAGGTCGAGCGCCAGTTGTGCGGACGGCGCGGGCCGGCGTTATAGCCTGCGCTGGCCAGCATCTGCGAACCGTTCAGGTCACGCAGCACCATGTTCAGGTAGTTGGTGCCGAGTTCCGTGTTGGTGTCGAAGTCGTTGACGCTGTCGGGCGTGAAGTTGCTCATGCCGATTTTGCCCGCGACCCACTTGGCCGTAGCCGGCATCAGCTGCATCAGGCCGGAAGCGCCGACGTGCGAGCGCGCGTCCATGATGAAGCGCGATTCCTGGCGGATCAGGCCATAGACCCAGGCCGGATCCAGCGCGATGGCGTTGGCCTTGGCGGTGACGCGGCCTTCGAAGGGCGCGATGAAGCGCTGGCTGAAGTCGAACTCTTTTTCCGTGCGGTCGGAGGTGTTGACCACGCGGTCGTAGATGTTCTCGGCGCGCGCCAGTTCGGCGGCGGCCATCAGCTGGCGGTCGCTCATGCCGCGCAGCGTGAAGTTCCATTCCGGCACGGCTTCGGCGCGCCAGCCCAGGCGGAAGAGCTGGATCGCCCGGCGCAGGCCGGGGTTGGCGCGGGCCTCGGTGATTTCCTGGTCGCTAATGGGCGCGGGGCGCGGCGGCACGGTGATGCGGCGGCCCAGTTCCTCGGCGGCCAGCTGGCCGTAGAAGTCGAAGCGGTCGGCGATGCTGGCGTAGGCGGTGGCGGCCTGTTCCTTGTTGCCGCGCGCGGCCTGGCCGCGGGCCTTCCAGTAGATCCAGGACGAATCGGCCTGCTGCGAGGCGGGCATCTGGTCGATGGATTCCATGACCCATTTCCAGTCGATCTTGGGCTGGCGCAAGGCGGCGCGCACCTTCCAGGCGGCGTTGTATTCCGTCATGCGGATGTGGCCGGCCTCGTGGTACCAGTCGTCGGCGCGGCTGTCGAGGTTCAGCGCGGCGACCAGCGCGTACTGGCCGCGAACCCAGGCCAGGTTCGACTTGGCCATGGACTTGGACCAGTCCCCGGACTTGCCCCATTCGCGGCGCAGGTAGGAATCCGCCACACTGACGTCGGAACGCGCCAGGCGCGCCAAGGCGATCGTCACCAGTTCCTTCTCGTTGCGGCCCACGGGTTGACGGCTCTGGCGCGTCAGCCACTTCATGGGGTCCTTCATGAGCTGGTCATAGGTTTTCAGGTCGCCCGGCTCGAACATGTACTGCGCGAACTTGCGCGCGTCGGCGGTCTTGTTGGCTTCGATGGCGTCGCGCAGCTGGGGTTCCAATTGCTCCCAACCCATGATGCCGTCGGCGACCAGCTGGTCGTACAGCGCCCAGCAGGCGCCGCCCGGCGCGAACACGGCCGCGGCCTGCGCCGCCGTGGCGCGCTGCCCGGTCATGTGCTTGGCATCGAGGATGGCGCACTCGATCTGCGCATTGCTGTTCTTCACGGGCGCGAGCTTGCGCACGGTTTCGAAGTCCCCGCTGCGGGCCGCGGCCAGCAACCAGTCGCCGCGCAGGCGATCGGCCAGGTAGGCGTCGGAATTGCCGCTGATGAACTTCTGCAGGTCGGCGGTGGGCCGGCCGGTGGCGGGAGGCGTCCACAACTGGTAGCGCAGCAGCCAGTATTCGGGGTACATGCCCAGCGGATCCGGCTTGGCCTGCGGCACCAGCGCACCCAGCACGGACCACTGCTTGCGGTTCATGGCTTCGCGCGCGGCAACCACGGCGGCCAGCGCGGGCGTCTGGGAGGTCGGCGGCAGGCCGGCCAGCACCGCGGGCGGCACGGAAATGGCGGGTTGCGCGGCCTGAACGGCTGGCTGAGGCTGGGGCTGGGTGTTGACCGACGCGCTGCGCTGCTGCGCGTCCACCGGTGCACAGGCCGCGGTGAACAGCGCCAGAAGCGGCAGCCAGCGGCGCAGGCCGGGAGCGGCCTCGGTGGCGGCGGCGGACCCGGATTTCCGCGCGGTTTTCTGATACCGTCCGGGTTGCAGAGTCTGTGTCATGCCCTGTCCCTCATACACTGGCCTTGCCGTACGCCAGCATGCCGGCAATCCACCTGTTCGTCCGCATGCGTCCGCACATTCGCCATCATTTGTCCATCCCTCTTACAGCCACCGCATGACTACGCAAAATACTCCAGAGGATACCGCAGTACCGCTACGCGCGCGATTGCGGAAACTGCGCGCCGAACTGCCGGAAGACCAGCGTAGCCGCGGCGGCCTGCTCATGCGCGCGCGCCTGTTCACCTGGCTGAATGTGGCGCGCGATGAGGCCGTGCGCGCGGGCCGCCCCGCGCCCGCTACCGTGGCCGCCTTCTGGCCCATGGCCGACGAACCGGACCTGCGCCCGCTGCTAGAACAATGGGTCGAAAACGGCGTGACCGTGGCCCTGCCCGTGGTGCGCGAACGCAATGCCCCGCTGGCCTTCCTGCCCTGGACGCCGGATGCCGAATTGCGTGCCGGCCCCTACGGCATCCAGGAACCCGTCGCCGGCGCCGAACTGCTGCCCGACGTGGTGCTGGTCCCCACCCTGGGCTACACCGAACAGGGCGACCGCCTGGGCTATGGCGGCGGCTATTACGACCGCACCCTGGCCGCGCTGCGCGACCGCGGCCACCCGTTCATCGCCATCGGCATCGCCTGGAGCTGCGGCGAGCTGGACGCCGGTTATGAACCCGCCGCCCACGACTTCCCGCTGGACGCGGTACTGACCCAGGACGGCTGGGTGCCCCAGGCGCCGCTGGAACAAGGCGGCACCAGCGGCACCACGCTGCACAGCTTCCGCATGAACTGACGCACCAGTTCTGCTCCACCAGTTTGCACCAATACGGTGCACGACCTATCATAGGGACTGCTGCCGGGCCTAGCCCAGACCCCGGCCGCAGCACGCAGCGCCCGCGCACTTCCGGGCGCTTTCTTCGGCAGCGCCGCCCCACCCGTTCCCCTGGCCAAGCATTTCCGCGCCAGCCCCGCTGACCCCGATCCACCCGCCAGCCCCGGCCAATCCGCGCCTGGCGCCCACGCCATCCCCTGGCCTCAGCCGCCGCGGCGATGGCGCCGCAACGCCCTTCGGAGGATATTGGTCCTCAGGGGCGCCCCCCGCGCGTGCCGGCCAGGCTGGCATGCGGGTTGCTTAATCCATTGCAACCGGCCGGACATTGGCCGGACGGCGGCCGTGCGCGAGCCGGCTGCCAGCACCTGTACCGGAGGAGCCATGAAGGACAGATCATCCCGTCCCGCCGCCTATGACGAAATGCGCGACAGCGCCGGCGGCATACGCTCCCACTACCAGGCTTTCGAGCGCTGGCATGACGAGCAGTCCGCGCAGGCCATGGCCGCGCGCCGCCTGGAAGCGGACCTGAGCTTTCGCCGGGTCGGCATCACGTTTTCGGTGGCGGGCGACGCGGCCGGCACCGAACGCCTGATCCCCTTCGACCTGATCCCGCGCGTCATCCCCGCCGCCGAATGGCGTCTGCTGGAAGCCGGCCTGAAGCAGCGGGTACGCGCGCTCAACATGTTCATCCACGACATCTATCACGGGCACGACATCGTGCGCGCGGACGTGGTGCCCGCCGAGCAGGTATTCCTGAACGCCCAGTACCGCCCCGAGATGCAGGACGTGGACGTGGCCGAGGACATCTACTGCCACATCGCCGGGGTGGACATCGTGCGCGCGGGCGCGGGCGAGTTCTATGTGCTGGAAGACAATTTGCGAGTGCCGTCCGGCGTGTCCTACATGCTGGAGAACCGCAAGATGTCGATGCGGCTGATGCCCGACGCCTTCAGCCGCATCAAGGTGGAGCCGGTGGCGCACTACCCGGACCTGCTGCTGGACAACCTGCGCGAAGTCGCGCCGCACGGCGGCGACGATCCCACCGTGGTGGTGCTGACGCCCGGCATGTACAACTCGGCCTACTTCGAACACGCCTTCCTGGCGCAGCAGATGGGCGTGGAGCTCGTCGAAGGCCAGGACCTGTTCGTCGAGCAGAACACCGTCTACATGCGCACCACGCAGGGGCCGCGCAAGGTGGACGTGATCTACCGCCGCCTGGACGACGACTTTCTAGATCCGCTGTCGTTCCGCGCCGATTCCGCGCTGGGCGTGCCCGGCCTGCTGTCGGTGTACCGGGCCGGCCGCGTGACGCTGGCCAACGCCATCGGCACCGGGATCGCCGACGACAAGTCCACCTACCTGTACGTGCCCGACATGATCCGCTTCTATCTGGGCGAGGAGCCGATACTGTCCAACGTCCCCACCTGGCGCTGCAACCGGCCCGACGAGCTGTCGCACGTGCTGGCCCACATGCACGAACTGGTGGTGAAGGAAGTCCATGGCTCGGGCGGCTACGGCATGCTGGTGGGGCCGTCTGCCTCGCGCGCCGAGGTCGAGGCCTTCAAGGACCGCGTGCGCGCC
This sequence comes from Achromobacter aegrifaciens, assembly GCF_902859735.1. GTDB lineage: Bacteria > Pseudomonadota > Gammaproteobacteria > Burkholderiales > Burkholderiaceae_B > Achromobacter > Achromobacter aegrifaciens. The sequence continues at coordinate 74,592 of NZ_CADIJY010000005.1, forward strand.
AACCCCGCCAATTACATCGCGCAGCCCACGCTGGCGCTGTCCACCGTGCCGACCTACGTGGAATCGGGCGTGGCGCCGCGCCATGTGGACCTGCGCCCCTACGTGCTGTGCGGCAAGGACATCCGCACCGTGCCGGGCGGCCTGTGCCGCGTGGCGCTGACCGAGGGCTCGCTGGTGGTCAACAGCAGCCAGGGCGGCGGCACCAAGGACACCTGGGTGCTGGAGGAGGACTGAACATGCTGAGCCGAACCGCCGACAATCTGTTCTGGATGTGCCGCTACACCGAACGCGCCGAAAACACCGCCCGCATGCTGGACGTGAACCTGCAGATGTCGCTGCTGCCGCAGGACGCGCAGCGGCGCGAAGGCTCGTGGCTGGGCGTGCTGCGCATCTCCGAGCTGCAAGGCCTGTACCAGAGCAAGTACGCCTCCATCTCGCCGCACGACGTGCTGCAGTACATGGTGCGCGATCCCGAGAACCCCTCGTCCATCTATTCCTGCATGCGCGCCGCCCGCGAGAACGCGCGCGCCGTGCGCGGCAGCCTCACCACCGAGGTCTGGGAAACCTACAACACCACCTGGCTGGAACTGCTCAAGCACCTGCACACGGGCTTGCTGGAACGCAACCCGGGCGAGTTCTTCGAATGGGTCAAGTTCCGTTCGCACCTGGCGCGCGGCGTCACCATCGGCACCATGCTGGAGGACGAGGCCCTGTACTTCCTGCGCATCGGCATGCACCTGGAACGCGCCGACAACACCGCGCGCATGCTGGACGTGAAGTTCCATGAACGCGGGTCCAACGGCCACGATAGCCGAACCGAGGGAGCCGGCGCGGCGGCGCTGCAAAGCGAGTTCTACCGCTGGTCGGCGCTGCTCAGCTCGGTGTCCGGCCTGGAGATTTACCGCAAGGTATATCGCGACGTCATCACCCCCGACCGCGTGGCCGAGCTGCTGATCCTGCACGGCGACATGCCGCGCTCGCTGCTGGCCTCGATGCGCGCGGTGGCCGACGACCTGGCGCGTGTCTCCAACCAACGCTCGACCGAAACCGAGAGGCGCGCCGGCATGCTGTGCGCCGAACTGCAATACGGTCGCGTCGAGGACATCCTGGACAGCGGCCTGCATCAATACCTGGAGCACTTCCTCGACCGCATCAACGATCTGGGCAACCGGATCAGCCAGGATTTCCTGGTGCCGCTGTCGGCCTAGACCGGAGACCGGAATGAAACAGATCATCACCCACGTCACTCACTACCGCTACACCGCCCCGGTCACCTACAGCATCCAGACCTTACGCCTGACCCCGCGCGACGACGAGCACCAGCGCGTGCTGCGCTGGCATATCGAAGCCCCCGGCGAACTGGACAAGCAGGTGGATGCCTACGGCAACATCACGCATACGCTGACGCTCAACCAGCCGCACACCGACATCGAGTTGCGCGTGGTCGGGCAAGTGCTGGTGGCGCCGCTGGAACGCGGCCTGCTGGGCAGCGAGGACAGCCGTCTGCCAGTGCACGCCTATTGCGTGCAGACGCCGCTGACCCAGGCCGACGACACCGTCATGGCCTTCGTGCGCGACGCGCTGCCGGGCGGTCTGCATACGCCGGACGACGTGCTGGCCCTGGCGACCGCGGTCAGCGACCGCGTTGCCTACGAGCCCGGCACCACCGATGTCACCACCGCCGCCAACCAGGTGCTGGCCATGGGCCACGGCGTCTGCCAGGACCATGCCCACCTCTTCCTGGCCTGCGTGCGCGGCCTGGGCGTGCCCGCGCGCTACGTCAGCGGCTACCTGTACACCACCGCCGAACACGCCGCCAGCCACGCCTGGGCCGACGTCTGGCTGCCCGACGTGGGCTGGACCAGCGTGGACATCACCAACCGCCAGTTCGCCTCGGACTGCCATTGCCGGCTGGCGGTGGCGCGGGACTATGACTCGGCTTCACCGGTGCGCGGCGTGCGCAGCGGCGGCGGCCAGGAATCCATGGAGGTCAGCGTGCAGGTCCAGACCAGCGCCCAGCAGTAACATCCCGCCGGCCGCGCCGCAATACAATGCGGCGTGGTTTTCCCTAATTCTGATCATGACCTACTGCGTCGCAGCCCGCCTTGATTCCGGCCTGGTATTCCTGGCCGACTCCCGCACCAACGCCGGAGTCGACCAGATCAGCGTCTTCCGCAAAATGACCGTGTTCGAGCGCCCGGGCGACCGTGTCATGGTGCTGATGAGTTCGGGCAACCTGGCGGTCAGCCAGGCGGTGCTGAACGCGCTGGCGCGCCAGCACGACGAAGGCGGCGAAACCGTCTGGAACGCGCCCGACATGTTCGAGGCCACCCGCCGCGTCGGCGCCGCGGTGCGCTCGGTCTATCACCACGAAGCCCCGGCCCTGCGCGAGCAGGGCGTGGACTTCAACGTCAACCTGATCTTCGGCGGCCAGATCGGCGCCGAACGCTGCCGCCTGTTCCAGGTGTATTCGGCCGGCAACTTCATCGAAGCCGGCCAGGAATGCCCGTACTTCCAGATCGGCGAAGCCAAATACGGCAAGCCCATCCTGGACCGCGTGCTGCGTCCCGACACCTCGCTGGACGAAGCGGCCAAGTGCGCCCTGATCTCCATGGACTCCACGCTGCGCTCCAATATCTCGGTGGGCCTGCCGCTGGACCTGCTGGTCTACGACACGCACTCGCTGCGCGTCACGCATTTCGCCAGCATCGACGAGCACAACGAGTACTTCCGCATGATCCGCGGCACCTGGGGCGAACGCCTGCGCCAGGTCTTCGCCGAGATCCCGGACCCGCTGTGGACCAATCCCGACTCGCCCGATTCGCTGGTCCCTCCCAGCCGCGTGCACCAGCCGCTGCGCGCAGAGCCGATGGATGCGCCCGTGTCGAACTATCCGGCGCCGCAGGTGTTGGCTGAAGATCCGGGGAAGGATCAGGCGAACTAGGGGCGGTTTCCGGCAGGAACATGCCAAGCCTCCCAGGCCAGAACCCGGGACTCCGTCTGATACCGCAGGCTTCCGCGCGCATTTATGTGTTCCGGACGCCTTGATCCCTTGCAGCACGACCGGAATCTGCTTTACAGTTTCTTCAACGTATATGCACGCCATATGCCCACCTTCCGAGGCCCGCGCAATTCATTGCTGCGGGCTTTCGTGTTTTTGTGCGGCATGAATCGTTGCCATTTTGAATTTGGGTGCGATCTTTCCATTCACTGAAGGAAAGCCAGCCGTCTCCCGCGCCCTACACTGCTTCGATTCGTATGCAAGCCACGTGTCGGACAAAGTGTTACGTCATGCATTACGTCATGTATCTGGACGAGTTCGGCCACATTGGCCCATTCGTCTCTCGGGATCACGACAAGCACCGGACAAGCCCGGTGTTCGGCTTCGGGGGGTTGGTCCTGCCTGTTGAATCCGTGCGCGAATTCGCCATCTACTTCTACAAACTGAAATGCCATCTATTGAAGTTCGAACTGGAACGGCAAGACCAACCTGCGTACCGCTGGGAAAAGAAGGGCGCGCAACTCTATACCGTCCGGAATGTTGAAAAGTACCAGCAGTTGCGGACCGCAACGGGGCGTTTGCTGAACCGGATCAGACAGATTGGCGGACACGTGATTTACAGCGGCGAGCAAAAGACAACAGACGCGGCATCGCATCAACCCGCGGAGATCTTCAAGCAGCAATTGCTACGCATAGTCCGGCGCGCGGATCGCTTTTTCTCGGCAAGGCAGGCCACCTTCATGCTTTTGATCGACGAGCAACAGGCGGGCAGCCGATGGCGCGAAATGAATGTCGAAGCCTGCACGCTGGCGATGTTCGAAGATGCCACCGACCGATGCAGAACGCTGGTCGAGCCGCTGATTCAAGGTGAGAGCCACCTGTTCCAGACCCTTCAATGTGCTGACTGGATCTGCAGCTTGGTGGGCCGGCTGTGCGCCTTCCAGGTGGCGTCCGCGCAGTACCGGGACTGGGAGATTTTTCACCGTTACTTTCATGACCGCGTGCAAGCCGCAGCCCTCCCGTGCAGCGGACTCGGTTCGCAGGAAGAGCAGGAAAATCCCCCGCTCATATCGCCTTCCGCGTAAACCCTCCTTTCCAGCAGCCGAAACCCGGCTTGCGGAACCGCGAATTCTCATCCGGGCGCTGTCGCGCCACACTGGTGTCCGGCCGTCATGCTTTGCCTTGGGGGCCCCGACAACACCACAAGGAGCGAGACATGCCCCCTATCTACGCGCGCGCCCTCAAGCGTGCAGCATGGCCCATGCTGGCCCTGTCCTGCCTGGTTTCTGGCACCGCCGGCGCGCAAGGCGCCTATCCCAACCATCCCATTTCGCTGGTCGTGCCGTTCGCAGCGGGCGGGCCGACCGATGTCGTGGCGCGCAGTCTGGGCGCGTCCATGTCCAAGACGCTGGGCCAAAGCATCATCATCGAGAACCGCACCGGTGCGGGCGGCACGCTGGCGTCCCAGCACGTGGCGCGCGCCGCGCCCGATGGCTACACCTTCCTGATTCACCACAACGGCATGGCCACCGCGCCGGCGCTGTACCGCAAGCTGTCATTCAACCCGCTGACGGACTTCGCCTATGTCGGCCAGGTGGCCGACGTGCCCATGACGCTGCTGGGCCGCAAGGACCTGCCCGCGGACGGCATGAAGGACTTCATCAAGTACGCCAAGGAAAACGGCAACAAGATCAACCTGGCCAACGCCGGGCTGGGCGCGGTGTCGCAGCTCTGCGGCATGTTGCTGCAGGAATCGCTGGGCGTGCAGTTCACCACCGTGCCCTATGCCGGCACGGCGCCGGCGATGACCGCGCTGCTGGGCGGCCAGGTGGACGTGCTGTGCGATCAGACCACCCAGACCATTCCGCAGATCAAGGCCGACCGCGTGAAGCTGTACGGCGTCACCACGCTGGAGCGCATCAAGACGCTGCCTGATGCGCCGACCCTGCAGGAGAACGGCCTGAAGGGCTTCGAGGTCAAGGTGTGGCATGGCGTCTACGCGCCCAAGGGCACGCCGCCAGAAGCCGTCGCGAAGTTCAACGAGGCCCTGCGCGCCGCGCTGAAGGATCCTGCCTTCACGCAGAAGATGGCGGAACTGGGCGCCGAGATCGTGCCGGAATCCAAGCAGACGCCGCAAGGCCTGCAGACCTGGCTGCAATCCGAGGTCGACAAATGGGGCGGCATCATCGGCAAGGCGGGGGTGTACGCCGACTGATGGCGCGGCGGGCGGCGGCGGTTGCTGCTGCCCGTTCATGAATATATATTCGCGTGCATGAGTACGAACGACGTAAAAAGCGCCAGGCGCGTCCTGGACATCCTGCAATTCTTCGCCGCGACGCGGGCGCCGGCCACGCTGTCGCAGCTTTCGGCCGGACTGGGCATCCCCAAGTCCAGCTGCCTGGCCTTGCTGGACACGCTGGAAGGCGACGGCTACGCGCATCAGACTGCGGGCCGTTATTACCTCACCCGCCGCTGGCTGAACGAGGCCCGCACTGTGGCCGAGCATGACCAGCTGACCACACGCATCCGGCCCACGCTGGAGGCGCTGCGCGACGAATTGGACGAGACCCTGATCCTGGCGCAACGGTCGGGCGACCAGGTGGTCTACCTGGACGTGGCCGAGCCCGAACGCATCGTGCGCTTCACGGCCAGGGTCGGCCAGCAAAAACCGCTGCATGCATCGGCCTCCGGGCGTGCCCTGCTGGGCGCCATGCCGCCTGCCGAACGCGAGGCGCTGGTCGCGCGCCTGCCCCTGGACCGCTATACCAGCAAGACGGTCAAGACCCACAAGCAACTGCTGCAGCTGATCGATTCCGAAGCCCGGCGCGGCTGGCACGTCAATCTGGCGGAGCATCAGGCCGATACCCTGTCGGTTGCCGCGCCGCTGGTGTTGTACGGCGCCGTGCTGGCGCTGGTCGTGGGCGCTCCGCTGGACCGTTCCGCCTCCCGCGCCGACCTCATCGGCCAGACCTTGCTTGCCGCCGGCCGCGAACTCACGCAACGCCTGGACAGCCCGGCGCCCGCCGTGACTGCCTACTAAGGCCAGCCCCTAAAAGGGCTTTCGCCGCTCCGGCCGCCTGGCTGCCCCGAGAGGCGCCTGGCGGCCGCGCCTTTACCTCCCCTTCCTGCTTTCCGCCGCGTCACCCGCGCTGGCGGCGCGCGCCTGCGTCCTCCGCGGCTGCGCAGGCTCCTGCGGGTTTACGACTAGCCAAAACCATTGCCCGCCTTCGTTCATGAATATAAACTTTTGTTCAAGAGTAAGAACGCGGATCGGGATTACCGGTAGCGGCCGCTCGAATTCCGGGCCAATACCCCGGCGCTCTCTACATGAAGGAAAGAACATGGCTGGCCTTTATTACGAACAGTTTTCGCCCGGGCAGGCGTTCGAGCATGCCTGGACCCGCACCCTGACCGAAATGGACAACGTGCTGTTCAGTTCCCTGACGATGAACGTGCAGCCGCTGCATCTGGACGCGCATTTCGCCGCGCAGACGGAGTTCGGCAAGCCCCTGGTCAACAGCCTGTTCACGCTGGGCCTGCTGATCGGCATGACGGTCAACGACACCACCCTGGGCACTACCGTGGCCAATCTGGGCATGACCGACGTGAACTTCCCCAAGCCGGTTTTCGCTGGCGACACCTTGCATGTGCACACCCGCGTGCTGTCGGTGCGCGAGAGCAAATCGCGCCCCAACGCGGGCATCGTCGAGTTCGAGCACACCGCGCTGAACCATCGCGACGAAGTCGTGGCCACGTGCAAGCGTTCGGCCTTGATGCGCAAGCGTCCGGCCTGAGCTTGCCGCCGTCCAGGAGGACCACGATGACCCGCTCCCTGCTGTTCGTGCCCGGCGATTCCGGGCGCAAGTTCGATCACGCGGCCGCCAGCGCCGCCGATGCCCTGATCCTGGACCTGGAAGACTCCGTCGCCCCGGACCAGAAGCCTGCTGCGCGCAAGGAAGTCCGCGCCATGCTGGAACGCGGCGCGGCAGGCAAACAACTATGGGTGCGCATCAACGCGCTGGAGGGCGGCGACGCCCTGGCCGATCTGGCCGCCGTGATGCCCGCCACCCCCTACGGCATCGTGCTGCCCAAATGCGCCGGCCGCGATGGTCTCCTGCACCTGTCGCACTATCTTGACGCCTTCGAGGCCACGGCCGGCACGGCCCCAGGCGTCACACGCATCCTCGCCATCGTCACCGAGACTGCGCAGTCCCTATTCAGCCTGCACGACTACCGCGACGCCACGCCGCGGCTGTGGGGGCTGTCCTGGGGTGCGGAAGACCTGGCCGCCGACGTCGGCGCGCTGCGCAACCGCGAGGCGGGCCGCTACACGGAGCCCTTCCGTCTGGCGCGCTCGCTGTGCCTGATGTCGGCCGCCGCGGCCGGCGTGCGCGCCATCGACACGGTCTGCGTCGACCTTGACGCGCCCGAGGTTCTGGCAGCCGAGGCCGGCGAAGCCTTTCGCGATGGCTTCGTCGGCAAGATGGCCATCCATCCGCGCCACGTAGCCGCGGTCAACGCGGCGCTGAGCCCGGACGACGGCCAATTGCAATGGGCCCGCGCCGTCATTGCCGCCTTCGCCGCCAACCCGGGCGCGGGCACCTTGCGGCTGGACGGCAAGATGATCGACCGCCCGCACCTGCGCCTGGCGCGCCGCCTGCTGGGGGAGGACTGAACATGCCCGGACCACTGCACGGCATACGCGTCGTCGACATGACCAGCGTCGGCATGGGGCCCATGGCCACCCAGATGCTGGGCGACATGGGCGCCGACGTCATCAAGGTGGAATCCGCCGAGGGCGACGTATTCCGTCACGTCACCCCCCAGCGCCATGCCGCCATGAGCCATACCCATCTGAACCTGAACCGCAATAAGCGCAGCGCGGTGATCAATGCCAAGACCCCCGAAGGCCGTGCGCAACTGGACGCGTTGATCGGCGGCGCCGACGTCTTCATCTCCAACATGCGCGCCCCGGCGATGCGCCGCCTGGGCCTGGATTACGCGACGCTGCAGCCCCGTTTTCCCGAACTGGTCTATTGCGCCTGCTATGGCTATTCGGAGCAAGGCCCTTACGCGGGACGCGCCGCCATCGACGACACCATCCAGGCCGCGTCGGGCATGGCCTGGCTGCAGGGCGGCGCGGGCGAGCAGGCGCCGCGCTATGTCAATTCCGTGGTCGCCGACAAGGTGGTGGCGCTGTACGTGGCCAACGCCGTCACCAGCGCCCTGTTGGCGCGCGAGCGCGGCGCGGGCGGCCAGGCCGTGGAAGTGCCGATGTTCGAATGCATGGTGGCCTTCCTGGCGCCGGAACATCTGGCGGGGCTGACCTTCGTGCCGCCCGAAGGGCCGGCGGGCTATACGCGCCTGCTCAATGAGTACCGCCGCCCGTTCCGCACGCAGGACGGCTACATGAGCGTGGTGCCTTACACCACGCCGCAATGGCAGCGCTTCTTTGCGCTGGCCGGCAACCCCGAGATGGCGCAGGACCCGCGCTACTTGACGCTCAACAGCCGCAGCAAGCATTTTCCCGAGCTATACAGCTACGTCGAAGGCGTGCTGGGCAAGCGCACCACCGCGCAATGGATCGAACTGCTGGCGACCGCCGACATCCCCTATGCGCCGGTCAACGGCTTCGAGGAACTGCTGGCCGACCCGCACTTGCGGGCCACCGGCTTCTGGCATGAATCCGAGCACCCCACCGAAGGGCGGCTGATCCAGGCGGGCCTGCCCGTCCGCTTCAGCCGCACGCCGGCAGAGATCCGGCGGCATCCGCCCGGCCTGGGCGAACACACAGCCGAGATCCTGGCGGAAGCCCAGGCCGGCCGGACGTCCTAAGGTTCCAAAGCACGAGGAGACAGACATGAAAAACAACATCCGATCCGCCCTGATCGCCGCCGCGCTGTGCCTGCCGTCCCTGACAGGCGCAGCCCCCGGCTATCCGCAGGCGGACAAGCCCATCCATTTCGTGGTCGGCTTTCCTGCCGGTAGCACCATCGACAACGTCTCGCGCGTGGTGGTGGACGATATCCGCGCCCGCACCGGCGCGCAGATCATCGTCGAGAACAAGCCCGGCGCGCTGGGCGTGCTGGGCGTGGACACGGTGGCACGGGCCGCGCCCGACGGCTACACCATGATGCCGAGTTCCAGCGCCACCAGCTCGTCCGGCCCCTACCTGTCCAAGGCCTTCCAGCGCTATGACGCCATGAAGGACTTCACCCAGGTCGGGCGTGTGGTGCGCTTCGACGTGGTCATCGTCACGCGCGCCGCCGGCCAGCATGGCGACGCGCGCCAACTGGTGGCGGCAGCCAAGGAAAAGCCGAATTCGGTGACCAGCGGCTATGGCTCGGGCACGGGCCAGGTGGTCGCGGCGGCGTTCAGCCGCGCAGCGGGCGCCGAGGTGCTGGCCGTGCCCTATAAGGGCCAACCGGCAGCCATCACCGATCTGCTGGGCGGGCGCATCGATTTCGTGGCGGCCGACCTGGGGGCCGTGCTGCCGCAGATCCGCGCCAAGAACCTGAACGCCGTGGCCCTGGTTTCCAACAAGCGCTCGACCATCCTGCCCTCCGTGCCCACCGCCCAGGAACTTGGCATGGGCAGCCTGGACCTGACCGGCTGGATCGGCGTGGCCGGCCCCGGCGGCCTCGCGCCCGAGGCGGCGAAGTGGTGGTCCGAGCAACTGACGGCCACGATGCGCGAGCCTGCGATCCAGGAAAAACTGCGCGCCATGGGCATGGAGCCCGACCTGGCCACGGGTGATCCCTTGCAGCAATTCGTGCGCGGCCAGTACGACGCCTGGGGTCAGCAGATCCGGCAGGCGGGAATCCAACCCGAGTAAGCAGCGGGCTGCCCAAAGAAAAGCCCACCCTCGCGGGTGGGCTTGGCCTTTATGGCGAGTGCAGCCTGTTACGCCTGCACCGCTAGCTCCTTCCACACCGCCAGCGGCGCTTCCGCGTGGTTCAAGGTGTAGAAATGCAGGCCCGGCGCGCCGTTGTCCAGCAGCGTCTGGCACAGTTCGGTCACCACGTCCACGCCGAAGGCGCGGATGGAGGCCTTGTCGTCGCCGAACTCGGCCAGGCGCAGGCGGATCCAGCGCGGCACTTCCGCGCCGCACATTTCCGAGAAGCGCAGCAGCTGCGTGTGGTTCGTGATGGGCATGATGCCCGGCACGATGGGCACGTTCACGCCCTTGGCCTGGGCCCGGTCGACGAAGTCGAAGTAGGCGTCGGCGTTGAAGAAGTACTGCGTGATCGCGGCGTCGGCGCCGGCTTTCACCTTGTTCACGAAATGGTTCAGGTCGGCGGAGGGATTGGCCGCCTGGGGATGCATTTCGGGATAGGCCGCCACTTCGATGTGGAACCAGTCGCCCGTTTCCTCGCGGATGAACGACACCAGCTCGTTGGCGTAGCGCAGTTCGCCCGCATCGCCGCCCATGCCCGAGGGCAGGTCGCCGCGCAGGGCCACCACGCGCCGCACGCCCTCGTTCTTGTAGGCCTGGAGGATGTCCCGCAGATCCTGGCGCGTGGCGCCGACGCACGACAGGTGCGGCGCCGCCTCGCAACCCAGGTTGCGCAGCGTGCGCACGGCGTCCGCCGTGCCGGCGCGGGTGGAGCCGCCCGCGCCGAAGGTCACGCTGACGTACTTGGGCTGGATGGCCAGCATCTGCTTGGCCGCGCGCACCAGCCGCTCCTGGCCGGCCAGGTCGCGCGGAGGGAAGAATTCCAGACTGAAAGCGGGAGTAGTCGAGTCAGACATTAGGGGATCAGCTTCGTGAGCAGGCCAGAGATGATGCTGTACAGGATCGCACCGCCCACGGCCCACCAGAACCCGTTGACCTGGAAGCCCTTCAGCACGGAGCCGACGAACCAGAACAACAAGGCGTTGATGACGATGAGGAAGAGACCGAGAGTGACGATCGTGATGGGCAGTGTCAGCAGCACCAGCACCGGTTTGACCAGCATGTTCACCAGGCCCAGCACCAGCGCGGCGATGAGCGCCGATCCGAAGCTGGCCACGGTGATGCCGGGCAGCAGGTAGGCCACGGCCAGCAGGGCCACCGCGTTCAGGATCCAGACGAGTATCAATGCCATGTTCGATCTCCTGTTGTGAGCCCGCCGGCCCTGCCGCGGCGATACGTACGCGACAGGGGTCCTGCGGACCGGAAAGCCCGCGCCGGCATGGCGCGGCACTTTCCTATTTTGCTACAACCATCAATAGCGGTAGTGCTCGGGCTTGTAGGGGCCTTCGACCGGCACGTTGATGTAGTCGGCCTGATCCTGGCGCAGCGTCGTGAGCTTCACGCCCAGCTTCTTCAGGTGCAGGCGGGCGACCTTCTCGTCCAGGTGCTTGGGCAGCACGTAGACCTGACCCGACTGGTAGGCTTCGTTGCGCGTGAACAGCTCGATCTGGGCGATGGTCTGGTTGGCGAACGAGGACGACATCACGAACGACGGGTGGCCGGTGGCGCAACCCAGGTTCACCAGGCGGCCCTGGGCCAGCAGGATGATGCGCTTGCCGTCCGGGAAGATGACGTGGTCGACTTGCGGCTTGATCTCTTCCCACTTGCAGTCGGCCAGGCTGGCGACGTCGATTTCGTTGTCGAAGTGGCCGATGTTGCACACGATGGCCTGGTCCTTCATGGCATTCATGTGCTCACGCGTGATGACGTGGTAGTTGCCGGTGGCGGTGACGAAGATGTCGCCGTGCGCGGCGGCTTCTTCCATGGTCACGACCTTGAAGCCTTCCATGGCGGCTTGCAGGGCGCAGATCGGATCGACTTCGGTGACCCAGACCTGGGCGCGCAGCGCGACCAGCGCCTGGGCGCAGCCCTTGCCCACGTCGCCGTAGCCGGCCACGACGGCAACCTTGCCGGCGACCATCACGTCGGTGGCGCGCTTGATGCCGTCGACCAGCGATTCACGGCAGCCGTACAGGTTGTCGAACTTGGACTTGGTGACCGAGTCGTTGACGTTGATGGCGGCAAAGGCCAGCTCGCCCTTTTGCGACATCTGGTACAGGCGATGCACGCCGGTGGTGGTTTCTTCCGTCACGCCCTTGATCAGGGCCAGGCGGGTCGAATACCACTTGGGATCGCGCTTGAGGGTTTCCTTGATGGCGGCGAACAGGATGCGCTCTTCGTCGCTGCCCGGGTTGGCCAGCACCGAGATGTCCTTCTCGGCCTTGGTGCCCAGGTGCAGCATCAAGGTGGCGTCGCCGCCGTCGTCGAGGATCATGTTGGCGTTTTCGCCATTGGGCCATTCGAAGATCTTGTGGGTGTACTGCCAGTACTCTTCCAGCGTTTCGCCCTTGACGGCGAAGACCGGGGTGCCCGACGCGGCGATGGCGGCGGCGGCGTGGTCCTGCGTGGAGAAGATGTTGCACGAGGCCCAGCGCACTTCGGCGCCCAGGGCCACCAGCGTTTCGATCAGCACGCCGGTCTGGATGGTCATGTGCAGGCTGCCGGCGATGCGCGCGCCCTTGAGCGGCTGCTTGGCGGCGAATTCCTCGCGGATGGCCATCAGGCCGGGCATTTCGGTTTCGGCGATGGCGAGTTCGCGGCGGCCCCAGCCGGCCAGCGACATGTCGGCGACGAGGTAGTCGGAGAAGGATTTATCGGTCACAGCGTTCATGGTGTGTAGGCTCCACGTGAAATACGAACGGCGCAGGATATGGCCGGACAACGCGAAGGCACCACGAAGGTCGAGTGCTCGCCTTTCCCGCCATATGCGACAAAGGTGAGCGCCGTTGCTGTAGCGCCGCGCAAGGCGCGCCGCTTGAACAAGGATTCCTGAGCCTGGCGAGCCTGGATCCGCTTGCCGTGCCGGCTGGCGGGAACCGCAGGGTCGTCGCAACGCTCCTCAGGATTGCCGGGCATTGTACCCGGGAACCGTGCACCAGGGATCAAACCCCTGGCTCCCTGGCGGGCATTTCGCCACCCGGCCGCCGCGCAAGCATGGCCCCTTCAGGGACGCACGACGCCTCGGCATGTTCCGCGCCGCGGGCGCTCCCATCCAGCGGCACCAGTGCAGCCAGCAGGGTCGCGGCCACCGAGTCCCAGCTGCGCGTCAGGGCATGTTCGCGCACCGCATGGCGGTCCAGCGACAGGGCCGAGCGGCAGGCATGGGCCAGGTCTTCGTCCAGGAAACCGGTGACGCCCTGGGTCACCACCGCCAGCGGCGCTTCGCTGCGGAAAGCGGCCACCGGCGTGCCGCAGGCCATGGCCTCCAGCATGACCAGACCGAAGGTGTCCGTCAGGCTGGGGAAGACAAAGGCGTCGGCCGACCCGTAGAGCGCCGGCAGCGCTTCGTCTTGCCGCATGCCCAGGAAAATTGCGTCGGGAAAGCGCTTCTTCAGCCGCGCCTCATCCGGCCCCGCCCCCACCACTACCTTGCTGCCCGGCAGGTCCAGCGACAGGAAGGCGTCCAGATTCTTCTCGCGCGCCACGCGGCCCACGCTCAGGAATACGGGACGGGGCAGGTCCGGGAAGGCCTCGCCCGCCCCCGGCTGGAACTTGCGCGGGTCCACCCCGCGCGACCAGATCTGCAGGTTGGCGAGGCCGCGCCGCGCCAGCACGTCGCGCACCGTGGGCGTCGGCACCAGCACCCGCTGCGAGGGCCGGTGAAACCAGCGCAGATAGCGCCAGGGCAAGGCCGCCGGGATGCCCATGCGCGCCTGCAGGTAGTCCGGGAACATGGTGTGGAACGAAGTCGTGAAGCGCCAGCCCCGCGCCAGCGCCATGCGGCGGGCGGCCAGTCCCAGCGGACCTTCGGTGGCGATATGCAGGGCGTCGGGCACGAGGTCGCCCAGGATGCGGCGCAATTGCCGGCCGGGCTGCAGACACAGCCGCAGGTCGGGCTCGGAAGGCGCCGGCACGGTGCGGCTGCCCTGCGGGTTCACCACGATCAGCTCGTGGCCCCATTCTCCGAGGATCTGCTGCATGGTCGTCCAGGTGCGGACGACGCCATTGACTTGCGGATGCCAGGCATCCGTGACCAGGACGATGCGCATGATGGAGCCGGAAGTGGGCAATAGCGCGATTTAGCCCGCGCCATGTGACATGCCCAAGACGGCCTGCGCGGCCGCCTGCTAGTTGTTGCGGCGGGGATACCCTTGCGCCGTGATGCGCACCCAGACTTCGCGCTTTTCCTCTTCCGTCATGAACACCCAGTTGGCGACTTCCATGGCGGTGCGGCCGCAGCCGCGGCAGATGTCGTCAAACAGCGTGGAGCAGACGGCCACGCAGGGCGAATCCGAAGCCTTGAAGGCGCGTTGCGCGTCTTCGGCGTCGGGGAGTTTGGAGAGGTCGACGTGGTGCTGATTCATCGGGCGTAGGTTAACACCGGCAGTGCGTCCCCTTTTAGAAGGCCCTATGCCCCGCCCGGACTTGAATGCCTGTCCGCGCGCGGGGTGCTACATGCGGGCCGAGCCCTGCCGCTAGCGCCAGCCGAAGAACTCTCCGGCCTGCGCCAGCAGCGCGTCCGGGCACTCTTCCGCAAGATAGTGCGCGCCCGGCAACGGGCCTCCGGACACCTCGTCGGCGATCGCGCGCCACAGCGCCAGCACGTCGAAGTTCCGGCCCACCGCGCCGCGCTCGCCCCACAGCGCACGCAGTGGCATGCGCAGGCGTTCGCCGGCCTCCCGGCCGGCGCGGTCGTGCTCCAGGTCCAGCGTGGCGGAAGCGCGGTAGTCCTCGCAGATGCCCGTGGCCCAGCCGGGCAGTTGCGCCGCGCGTTCGTACTCGGCCATGGCCTCGGCGGAAAAGTGCGCCAGCCCGCCAGGCCGTCCGCCCATCACGGAACGCAGGTAGAACACCGGGTCGCGCTGGATCATGGTTTCGGGCAGCGGCGCCGGCTGGATCAGCCAGAACCAGTGGAAATAGGCCTGGGCGAAGGCGCGCGTGGTGCCTTCGTACATGTCCAGCGTGGGCGCGATGTCCAGCAGCATCATGCGGCTGACGGCGGCGGGATGGTCCAGCGCCAGCCGGTGCGCCACGCGCGCGCCGCGGTCGTGCGCCAGCACCTCGAAGCGCTCGTGGCCCAGGGCGCGCATCAGCTCGATCATGTCGGCCGCCATCTCGCGCTTGGAATGGGCAGAATGGTCCGGCGATGCGGCAGGCTTGTCGCTATCGCCGTAGCCGCGCAGGTCCGCCGCCACGCAAGTGCGGTGGCGCGTCAGTTCCGGCCAGACGCGATGCCAGATGGCGTGGGTCTGGGGATGGCCGTGCAGCAACAGCAACGGCGGGCCAGCGCCGTCGACGCGGGCTGCGATCTCGATGCCGTTGGCCGCGATGCGGCGCACGGGCAGGTCGAAGAATGCGGTCATATGGCCTCTCGGTCCAGGCGGTCGCGCACGCGGCGCGCCAGGTCTTTCATCCAGGGGTGCCGCGCCCAATGCCCGGCCTCGAAACGTTCCACCTCGTCCAGCTGCTGCAATGAGGCGCCCACCATGTCCTGCCCCTGCACGTACATGCGGCGGTGACGTTCTGGCAGCGTGAACGCCGCTGTCCAGCCGTTCATGGCGGTGACGCTCCCTGCCGCCACATCGATGCTGACGCGGCTGGTGGCCGTATTGGACACCCTGGCGAGCAAGGCGTCGATCTCGGCCGGCGCCAGGCTGATCAGCAGCAGGCCGTTGTTTACGGCATTGAAGTAGAAGATCTCGCCGAAGCTGGGCGCGATCACCGCGCGGATGCCGAACTGCTGCAAGCCCCACACCGCATGCTCGCGACTGGAGCCGCAGCCGAAATTCGGCCCCGCGACCACGATGGACGCCCCGGCATAGGCGGGCTGGTTCAGCACGAAATCGGGCCTGGGCGCGCCGCCCGCATCAAAGCGCAGGTCATGCAGCAGGCCGCGGTCCAGCCCTGCCTTGTCGATGATGCGCAGAAACTGCTTGGGCATGATCTGGTCGGTGTCCAGATTGGAAAAAGGCAGCGGCGCGGCAACGCCCTCGATGGTTGCGGTCATGCGTGTTGCTCCCAGACGCGGACGTCGACAATGCGGCCGGCCAGCGCGGCGGCGGCGGCCATCGCCGGAGACATCAGGTGCGTGCGGCCCGCGCGCCCCTGCCGGCCTTCGAAATTGCGGTTGGTGGTGGAGGCGCAGCGCTCGCCCGGGTTGAGCACGTCGTCGTTCATGGCCAGGCACATGGAACAGCCAGGCTGGCGCCATTCGAAGCCGGCCTCGATCAATTGCGCCGCAATGCCTTCGGCCTCGGCCTGTGCGCGCACCGCACCCGATCCGGGCACCACCATGGCCCGCACGCCGGCCGCTACCTTGCGGCCGCGCACCACGGCTGCCGCCGCGCGCAGATCCTCGATGCGTCCGTTGGTGCAGGAGCCGATGAACACGCGGTCTATCGGCACGCCGGCTATCGGCGTACCCGGCGTCAGGCCGATATAGTCCATGGCCTTCTCCAGCGCCAGGCGGGCCAACGCGTCGGGCTCGGCCTGCGGGTCCGGCACCACGCCATCCACCGGCATGGCCTGGTCCGGGCTGGTGCCCCAGGTGACGAAGGGCGCGATCGCGGCGGCATCCAGCACGTGCTCGGCATCGAACACGGCGTCCCCGTCCGAGCGCAGCGTGGCCCAATAGGCGCGGGCCTGGGCCAGCGTCTCGCCTTGAAGTTCGGGCGCATGCGCGGCGACGTAGGCCTCGGTGGTGGCGTCCGGCGCGATCAGCGCGGCACGGGCGCCGGCTTCCACCGTCATGTTGCACAAGGTCATGCGGGCCTCGGCGGACAGCGCGGCGATGGCCTCGCCGCAGAACTCCACCGCATGGCCGCGCGCGCCTTGCGCGCCGATGCGGTGCACGACGCAGATCACCAGGTCCTTGGCGGTGACGCCGGCCGGCAGCGCGCCATCGACGCGAATGCGCATGTTGCGCGCCACGCGGTACGCCAGCGTCTGCGTGGCCAATATGTGTTCGACCTCGGACGTGCCGATGCCGAAGCCCAGCGCGCCCAGCGCGCCGTAGGTGGTGGTGTGGCTGTCGCCGCACAGCACCACCATGCCCGGCAGCACCATGCCATGCTCGGGCGCGATCACGTGTTCGATGCCTTGCAGCGGATCGGTGGTGTCGAACAGCGCGATGCCCTGCTCGTCGCAATTGCGCTTGAGGTTCAGCGCCTGGCGCGACGAAGCGTCGTCGGCGATCACGCGCAGTGCCGCCGGCACCGGATGCGTGGGGATGATGTGGTCCACCACCGCCATCTGCTGCCCGGGGCGCAGCACGCCGCGCCCGCGCGCGGCCAGGCCGCTGAAGGCCTGCGGGCTGGTGTATTCGTTCATGATGTGCAGGTCGACGTAGAGCAGGATGTGCTCGTCGTCGATCCGGGCCACCTCATGGCTGGCCACCAGTTTGTCGTACAGCGTCTTGCCGGGCATGTCTTGCGTCCTTCGTAGTTGGGTCTTGCGGCCCGGTCAGTTGGCCTGGATGCCGGCGTCCTTGACGATGCCGGCCCAGCGCGTCATCTCGGCGGCTACCATGGCGTCCGTCTTGGCGGGCGAGGAAATCAGCGGATCGAAGCCCTCGCGGCCCATGCGCTGCGCCAGCTCCGGCGAACGCAGGGCCTGTTCGAGCTTGGCGTTCAGCGTGTCGATCACGGCTTGCGGCGTGCCCGCGGGCGCGCTGATCACGAACCAGGTGTTGAACTCGTAGCCGGGCAGCCCGGACTCGGCGATGGTGGGCACGTCGGGCAAGAGCGGCGAACGCGTGGTGCCGGTCACGCCCAACGCCTTGAGCTTCTTGCCGTCGACCTGTGGCTTGGCTGCGGACAGCACCGGAAAGCTCATCTGCACCTGGCCGCTGATGGTGTCCACCATGGCCGGGCCGCCGCCCTTGTAGGGCACGTGCAGGATCTGGGTCTTGGACACCGACTTGAACAGTTCCGCGGCCATGTGGAACGTGCTGCCCGTGCCTGCCGAACCGAAGCTCAGGTCGTTGGCGGGCCGCGCGCGCACATAGGCCAGCAGCTCGCTCACATTGGCCACGGGCAACTGGTTGGTCACCGTCAGCACGTGCTGCGACGTTCCTATCGTGCCGACCGAACGCAGGTCCTTGGCCGTGTCGAACGGCATGTTCTGGAACAGCGCCGGGTTGATCGCCAGCGACATGGTGTTGACGGCCAGCGTGTAGCCGTTGGGCTCGGCGCGCGCCACTGCGGCCATGCCGATGTTGCCGGAAGCGCCGGCGCGGTTCTCCACCACGACACTCTGCCCCAGGGCGCGGCCCCAGGCGTCCGAAATCAGTCGCGCGGCGATATCCACGCTGCCGCCGGGCGCGAACGGCACGATGAGCGTCACGGCGCGCTGGGGAAAGGCGTCGGCGGCGGCGGCCGGTTGGGTCCAACAGGATGCGGCAATGGCCGCGCATAGAACGCCGGCCGCTTTGTTGATCTTCATTCCTGGTCTCCTCGGTTGGCCGCGCAGGCGGCTCTTTAGTGGTGAGGCCAGTGTATAAGCGGGTCTTCTTCTTATAATTGCTTATCCAGATAAAGCTTTATTAAATTCAGTTTATAAATAAGCGCATGGACGCCCTCTCCGATCTCGCCTTCTTCTCACTGGTAGTGAAGCACGGCAATCTGTCCGCCACCGCCCGCGAACTGGGCCTGACGCCGCCCGCGGTCAGCACGCGCCTGGCCAAGCTGGAGCAGCGCCTGGGCGTGCGGTTGCTGAACCGCACCACCCGCCGGGTCAGCGTCACGCAGGAAGGTGAGCTATATCTGGCCGAGGGCGCACGTATCCTGACGGACCTGGAGGCGCTGGAACGTTCCGTATCGAGCGCCCGCGCCCGTCCCCAAGGGCTGCTGCGGCTGAACGCCACGTTCGGCTTCGGCCGCGCCCACATCGTGCCCGCCGTGTCGGACTTCGCCCGCCAGTACCCGGAAGTGGAAGTGCAGATGCGGCTGACCGACAGGCCGCTGAACCTGATCGAGGAAGGCTTCGACGTGGCGGTGCGTTTTGGCGACCTGCCCGATGCGCGCCTGACCGCGCGCAAGATCGCCTCCAATCGGCGGCTGCTGTGCGCGTCGCCGCGCTACCTCGAAATCCATGGCGAGCCGCGCGCGCCGGGCGACCTGCAACGCCACCGCTGCATCGTGGTGCGCGAGAACGACGTGGCCTACGGCACCTGGCGGCTGGAATCGGGCCAGCGTGCGGAGACCGTGAAAGTGCGCGGTCCGCTCAGTTCCAACGACGGGCAAAGCGCCCTGGAATGGGCGCTGGACGGTCACGGCATCGTCATGCGTTCGGAATGGGAAACGGCCGAGCACCTGCGCGCCGGCCGCCTGCGCGCGGTGCTGGCCGACTGGCGCACGCCGCCCGCGGACATCCACGCGCTGTATCCCGAACGCCTGAACCTGCCGGCCAAGACGATCGCTTTCGTGGAGTTCCTGTCGCAGCGCTTCGCCCGGCATCTGCGCGCGCCGGGTTCGGACGACGCGGTCTGGTGAACACGCCGCGTCATATTCCGCACTGACGGGGACGCAACGCTACGCGTCCGCCCCCAGCCGCGCGCCGGCGCGCACGATGCCGCAGCGCTTGTGCGCCCGCATCACCACGCCGACTTCGCTTTTCAACACGCCATCCAGCTCGCCCAGGCGGCGCGTCACCACGTCCCACAGGTGCAGGCTGTCGCGGCACAGCACGTGCCAGAACAGCTGCGACGCGCCGCTGGTGCCGAACAGGCAGCGGGTGTTGGGATCCAGCGCCAGATGCGCGGCCAGCGCGTCCACGGCTTGAGGGCGCACTTGCACGGAGATAACCGCCTCCACCGGAAAGCCGACCAGCGCCGGCTCCACTTCCACACGGAAACTCAGCGCGCGGCGCTCCACCATGTTGTGCAAGAGACGCTGCGCGGTGGGCTCGCTGACGCCAGCCTGCTCGGCCAGTTCGGCCAGGCTGGCGCGGCCATCACGCATCAGCCAGGCCACCATGCGCTGCTCGGCGTCCGTCAACGCCGCGGGCGGCTGCGCCATGGCGGACTCGGCCGCCGCTGCGTCGGGCAGGGCCTGGATGCGCCACTGGCCGGCGCGCCGGAACGGCCGCAACACCAGCCGCGCCTCCACGTGCTCCACCCCGTCGATGGACGGCAGCACACGCGTGACCACGTCCGGCATGTCGGCCGCGTCCGCCAGCGTCAGCTCGGCCATCAGGTCGGCCGAACCGGCCAGCGTGACCACCAGCTGGCTCAGGTCCAGCCGCGCCAGCTGATCGGCCACCTCGGGCACGCGGCCCGACCGGCAGCGCACCCAGGCGTGCAGCACCACGCCGCGGCCGGTGGCCAGGGGATCGGGTTCCGCGATGACACGCAGGGCATCGGCATCCATCAGGCGCTTGATGCGGCGCGCGACAGTGCGCTCGGGAATGCCGGTGGCGGCTCCCAGCTCGCGCCAGGACGCGCGCGGGTCCGCCTGCAGCGCGATGAGACAGGCGAGATCGGTGTCGTCCAGCCCCGGAGCTAGGGGCTTACCCTTACTTGACGTGTCCATATTCATTAAATTAACGTTCGCGCATTGATAAAAACACAAAATTAAACGGTCTTTTTGACCAAAAATAAATTCTTATTTGAGGTTTTCATGAGCAGCACTTCAGCGCCCCTGCGCAAGCCGCAGGGGGCAGCCGCCTCGGCCGGCACCGCGCCCGTTTCCCGCTCGCGCACCATTCTGGCCGGTAGTGTAGGCAATGCCGTCGAATGGTTCGACTGGACCATCTACGCGTCCTTCGCCATCTTCTTCTCCAGCCAGTTCTTCCCCGAAGGCAATGAAACCACGGCCCTGCTGGCGACCTTCGGCATTTTCGCGGTGGGCTTCTTCATGCGTCCGGTCGGCGGCTGGCTGCTGGGCATCTTCTCCGACCGCTACGGCCGCAAGGCCGCGCTGGGCCTGACCATCCTGATGATGGCCGGCGGCTCGCTGATCATCGCCGTCACCCCCACCTACGCCTCCATCGGCCTGGCTGCTCCGTTGCTGCTGACCGCTGCGCGCCTCTTGCAAGGCCTGTCGCTGGGCGGAGAGTATGCCTCGGCCACGACCTTCCTGGCGGAAATGGCGCCGCCCAACAAGCGCGGCTTCTATTCCAGCTTCGTGTTCTTCAGCGCCGCCGTGGGCATCCTGGCCGCCTCGGCCATCGGCTGGGTGCTGACCTCGACCTTGACCAAGGTCGAGATGGCCGCCTGGGGCTGGCGCATTCCGTTCTTCCTGGGCGCGCTGGGCGGCCTGGCCGGCATGTGGATCCGCCGCTCGATCCCGGAGACCGAAGCGTTCTCGCACGCCAAGAAGGCTGGCGTCGAAAAGCAGCCGCTGCGCACGCTGCTGCGCGACCATCCGCGTGAAGTGCTGCGCATCGTGGGCTTCTCCATCCTGACCACGTTCGCGTTCTACATCTTCGTGGCCTACGTGCCCACCTACGCCATCCGCCAGGTGCATGCCGACCCGAAGACCGCGTTCGCCGCCAACACCGTCGCGCTGATCGTGTTCATGCTGGTGCAGCCGCTGTTCGGCATCCTGTCCGACCGCATCGGCCGCAAGCCGCAGCTGATCTTCTTCGCCGCCGGCTACCTGGTGTTCTTCTATCCGCTGATGACCACGCTGGGCCCGTCGTTCGGTTCGATCCTGGCGGTAGAGCTGTTCGGCCTGGTGCTGTACGCCATGTACACCTCGATCGCGCCGGCCATCATGTCGGAACAGTTCCCCACCAGCGTGCGCGCCGTCGGCATCGGCACGCCATACAACCTGGTCGTCGCGCTGCTGGGCGGCACCACGCCCTACCTGCTGACCTGGCTGCAAAGCAAGGGCATGGAGCGCTGGTTCTTCTACTACGTGCTGGCGGGCGCCGTGATCACCCTGATCACCTTCATCCGCATGCCGGAAACCAAGGGCCAGAGCCTGAAGTAAGCAGAGAGAACGAACGTCACGCAATAGCGCTTTCCGGTTCCCGCGGGACCGGAAAGCTTTTTCTTTTCCGATGAGACCCATGCCAGCACTAGACACCGCCCTGCACTTCCAAGACGCCCAGGCCCTGGCCGGCGCCATCCGCCGGCGCGAACTGAGTTCGCGCCAGGTCACCACCCACTTCCTCGACCGCATCGAGCGCGCCCCCGCGCTGGCCGCCTACAGTGAAGTCACGGCCGAGCGCGCGCTGGCCCAGGCCGACGCCGCCGACCGCCTGCTGGCCGCGGGCATTGTGCTGGGTCCCCTGCACGGCGTGCCCGTGGCGGTGAAGGACAGCGTGCAATGGGACGGCGTCAGCGCCAGCCTGGGTTCGCTTGCCTTGCAAGGCCGGATCAGCGGTGAAACGGCGGTGCCGCTGCACAAGCTGGCCGCCCAAGGCATGGTGGTGCTGGGCAAGACCCGCATGACCGAGTTCGCCTTTGGCCTGTCGGGCCAGAACCCCACCCAAGGCACGGCGCGCAACCCTTGGGACGCGCAGACGGCGCGCGCGCCGGGCGGCTCGTCCAGCGGCGCCGGCGTGGCCGTGGCCGCGGGCCTGGCGCCGCTGGCGCTGGGTGGCGACACCGGCGGCTCGGTGCGCGCGCCGGCGGCTCTGAATGGCCTGGTGGGCTACAAGCCGTCCACCGGCGTGATCAGCCGCGCCGGCTGTCTGCCCTTGTCGGACACGCTGGACGTACTGGGTCCGATCACACGCACGGTGGCGGATGCCCGGCTGCTCACCCGACTGCTGGCCGGCCCCGACATCGGCGACGCGGCCACGCTGGAATTTCCCGCAAGCGCCATCGCCGCCTTGCGCCAGCCCACCGCGCGCGCCCCCGGTCCGGTGGCGGTACTGGCGCCCGACGCCTGGCCCGCTTCCTTGGCCGACGCCGGCCTGCGGGCCTGGCGCGAAGCCGAGGAAAACCTGGCGCGGGCCGGCTACACGCCCACGCCCTGGCATCCGCCCGCGGCCCTGTCCTTTGCCCGCATGGCCGACGACAACTCGCTGGTGCTGGCCTATGAGGCCTACCGCTATTACGGCGCGCTGGCCGAAGACCCGGCCACGCCGCTGTGGGAAGTGGTGCGCAAGCGCATCGCGGCCGGCGGCCGGATCGCGCAGGCCGACTACGAAGCCGCGCTGCAACGCCGCGCCGCCGACATGGCCGCGTTCGCGCAAGCGATGCAAGGCCTGGACGCCCTGCTGATGCCCGCCTGCGACCAGGCCGCGCAAGCGCTGGACGCCGACGATACGCGCCACGCCGGACTGGGCAAGCTGCTGCGTCCCGCCAACTTCCTGGGCGCGGCCGCCATCTCGCTGCCCGTGGGCTTCGATGCCGAAGGCATGCCCATGGCGGTGCAATTGCTGGCGCCGGCAGGCGGCGACGCGGCAATGCTGGATTGCGCCGCGGCGCTGGAGCCGGTGCTGGCGCCTAAGCTGCGCCGGCCCGATCTGTCGGCCTGGGGACTGTAAGGTCCCTGCCGCAATGAAAAAGCCCCCGCGTTTTTTCGCGGGGGCTTTTCTTATTCAAGCGCCAGGAAGGTTACGCGCTCTTCTTCAGCGCCTGCACCTTGTCCGTGGCTTCCCACGAGAATTCCGGCTCGGAACGGCCGAAGTGGCCATAGGCCGCGGTCTTGGCGTAGATCGGGCGCAGCAGATCCAGCATGTTGACGATGCCCTTCGGACGCAGATCGAAGTGCTCGCGCACCAGCTTGGCGATCTGGTCGTCGGGGATGACGCCCGTGCCTTCCGTGTAGACGGTGATGTTGATGGGCTCGGCCACGCCGATGGCGTAGCTGACCTGCACCTGGCACTGGCGCGCCAGGCCGGCGGCCACGATGTTCTTGGCCACGTAGCGGGCGGCGTAGGCGGCCGAGCGGTCGACCTTGGAAGGATCCTTGCCCGAGAACGCGCCGCCGCCGTGCGGGCATGCGCCGCCGTAGGTGTCGACGATGATCTTGCGGCCGGTCAGGCCGCAATCGCCTTGCGGACCGCCGATGACGAAGCGGCCGGTCGGGTTGACCAGGAACTTCGTTTGCGGCGTGATCAGGCCTTCGGGGAAGCTGGGCTTGATGATGTCTTCGATCACCGCTTCGCGGATGGTCTCTTGCGAGACCTCGGGCGCGTGCTGGGTCGACAGCACAACGGTGTCGACTTCAGCCGGGCGGCCGTCGATGTAGCGGAACGTCACCTGCGACTTGGCGTCGGGACGCAGCCACGGCAGACGGCCGTCCTTGCGCAGTTCGCTCTGGCGCTGCACCAGGCGGTGCGCGTACCAGATCGGGGCCGGCATCAGGTCGGGAGTTTCGTCGCAGGCATAGCCGAACATCAGGCCCTGGTCGCCCGCGCCCTGGTTCAGGTAGTCCTCGGAGCTGCGGTCCACGCCCTGGGCGATATCCGGCGACTGCTTGTCGTAGGCGACCAGCACCGCGCAGCCCTTGTAGTCGATGCCGTATTCGGTGTTGTCGTAGCCGATGCGGCGGATCGTGTCGCGCGCGACCTGGATGTAGTCGACGTTGGCGGTGGTGGTGATTTCGCCAGCCAGCACTACCAGACCGGTGTTGCAGAGGGTCTCGGCTGCGACGCGCGCATTCGGGTCCTGCGTGAAGATCGCGTCCAGGATCGAGTCGGAGATCTGGTCGGCAACCTTGTCGGGGTGCCCTTCGGAGACGGATTCGGAAGTAAAGAGAAAGTCGTTGTTGGCCACAGATGCGTCCTTGGTGGCCGGCGTTGCCGGCGCATAGGTTCACGAGGCGCGTTGCACCCCTGACCGCAAGACATACGCAAATCTGGGCGCGACGCTTTAGCGGATTTGGCAAGAGGCGCGCAAAGCGCTGTACCCTTGCCGTCGCCCCGCAAGTTGTCGGTTAACTCGGCGACTGCGCTATTTTAAGCGAAAATGCGGTTCTGCCGCCAAAGCTGGGGGACGTATGCATATAGCCCCAGACCCAGGCGCACTTTCTGTCCGTCCCATTTTTCTGCCGCATGCTGCTCTTCCTGTTCAGATCATTCGCCGCCCTGCCCCTTTCCGTCGCGCATGCCGTGGGGCGGCTGGCCGGGCGTGCGATCTACGCCTGGCCGGGCAAGTATCGCCGGCGGCTGCAGGCCAACGCGGCCCAGGCCGGCTACCCCGATCCGGCCTTCGCGCGACGCGCGGCGGGCGAAATCGGCGCCATGATCCTGGAGAGCCCGCGGGTCTGGTTCCGCAATGAACAAAGCCTGGCCCAGGTGATCTCGGACGACAACGACGTGGTCAGCGCGGCCCGCGCCGAGAACCGCGGCATCCTGTTCCTGACGCCGCATCTGGGCTGCTTCGAGATCACCGCGCGCTACCTGGCCCGCCAGATGCCCATGACCGTCATGTTCCGGCCGCCGCGCAAGGACGTCCTGGCCCCGCTGCTGGAAACCGCGCGCAACACCTCGGCCGTCAACGCCGTGCCGGCCACCATGCAGGGAGTGCGCGAATTCGTGCGCGCCCTGCGCCGCGGCGAATCCGTCGGCATGCTGCCCGACCAGGCGCCCAGCGTGGGCGACGGCGTCTGGGCGCCGTTCTTCGGGCGCATGGCCTACACCATGACGCTCCCCGGCAAGCTGGCCACGCAGACGGGCGTGCCCATCATCCTGACCGCAGGCGAACGACTGCCGGGAGGCCGGGGCTGGCGCATCCACTATGTGCGCGTGCCCGAGCCGCTGCCCGCCGACGCCGCCGAGCAGGCCGCGCTGCTCAACGCCGCCATGGAAACGCTGATCCGCCGCTGCCCGGAGCAATACCTCTGGAGCTACAACCGCTACAAGACGCCGCGCGGCGCGCCGCCGGCTCCCGCCGCCGACGCTGCTACTCCGGCAAGCTGAACCACCGCGCCCTGTCCGCTCCCTATTACCGACCATGACTGATTTCAAAACGCGCGCGCTGACATCCCTGTTGAAATGGTTCGGCCGCATCAAGCCGTCGACCCGGCAGCGCATCGGCGCAACCCTGGGCTGGCTGGCCCCGCGGCTGGCCAAGTCGCGCGCCCGCATCGTGCGCCGCAATCTGGAACTGTGCTTTCCCGACCAGCCGGAACACGTGCGCGAACAGTGGGTCGCGGACCATTTCCGCGCGCTGGCGCAATCCATCGTCGACCGCGGCGTGCTCTGGTACGGCACGCCCGAAGCCATCAAAGACATGGTTACGCAAACTGGCGCGGACCGCATCAACGCGCTGACCGCGCAGGGCCGCCCGGTCATCCTGCTGGCGCCCCATTTCATCGGGCTGGACGCGGCCGCGACGCGGCTCACCATGGAGGTGCCCAGCGCCGCCACCATGTACACGCCCCAAAGCGATCCCCAGGTCGACGCCATCGTGGCCGCCGGCCGCAAGCGCTTCAACGAGGTCTTTCTGGTCAGCCGCAAGGACGGCGTGCGCGACCTGATCCGCCACCTGCGTGAGCCCCGCCCCGTCTACTACCTGCCGGACATGGACTTCGGCCGCCAGGGCGCCACCTTCGCGCCGTTCTTCGGCGTGCCTGCGGCGACGTTGCTCGCCACCGCCCAGCTGGCCAAGAAATGGGATGCCGCCGTGCTGCCCATCCTGGACTTCTGGAACCCGGATACCGGCCGCTACCACGTCGAAGTGCTGCCGCCGCTGGCCGACTTCCCCGGGACCGAATCGCTGGAAGACGCCACCGCGCGCCTGAACCGCGAGCTGGAATCCTGGGTGCGCCGCTGCCCCAGCCAGTACTACTGGGTCCATCGCCGCTTCAAGACCCGTCCGCCGGGCGAACCCAAACTCTACTGAGTCCGCAGCTCGCGCCCCAATATGGGCGATAATCCAGTGATGAACTGGAACTTCACCAAAATGCATGGCGCGGGCAACGATTTCGTCGTGCTCGACGGGGTCCGCCAGACCATCGAAATGACGCCCGAGCGCGCCCGCGCCTTGGGCGACCGGCATTTCGGCATCGGCGCCGACCAGATCCTCCTGGTCGAACGCGCGACCCGGCCCGATGCCGATTTCCGTTACCGCATTTTCAATTCCGACGGCAGCGAGGTCGAGCACTGCGGCAATGGCGCGCGCTGCTTCGTGCGCTTCGTGCACGAGCAGGGCCTGTCCGACCGCAACCCGCTGCGCGCCGAAATCGCCACCGGCATCCTGGTGCTGGATCAGGGCGACGACGAGCAGGTCACCGTCGACATGGGCAGCACGCGCTTCGAGCCCGCCGCGCTGCCGTTCGACACCGCTGGCCTCGCCTCGCGGGTCGAAGGCCAGGACACGCTGTGGGAACTGGAACTGGACGCGCCCGCCGGCCTGCCGCGCACCGTCGCGCTGTCCGCCGTGGCGATTTCCAATCCGCACGCCGTGCAGGTGGTGGACGACGTCGACACCGCGCCCGTGTCCGTTCTCGGTCCCCTGATCGAAACCCATCCGCGCTTCCCGCGCCGCGTCAACGCCGGCTTCATGCAGATCGTGGATCGCAACAACATCCGCCTGCGCGTGTTCGAACGCGGCGCCGGCGAAACCCTGGCCTGCGGCACGGGCGCCTGCGCCGCCGTCGCGGCCGGCATCCGCCGCGGCCTGCTGGACTCGCCGGTGCGCGTGCAAGCGCGCGGCGGCGTGCTGACCGTCGCCTGGAACGGCGAGCAATTGCGCATGACCGGCCCTGCCGAGTCCGTCTTCACGGGGCAGGTCGATATCGACAAGCTCGTCTTCTCCATGGGGCTGAACCGATAAGCCATGACTGATACCGCTATTAACGCTCAGGACGTCGCTGATTTCCTGCAAGAGAACCCCGGCTTCTTCGACGATCACGCTGACGTCTTCGCCACGTTGCAGGTGCCGCATCCGCATGGCTCGCGCGCCATTTCGCTGGGCGAACGCCAGATCCTGACGCTGCGCGAGCGCAACCGCGAACTCGAATGGCGCCTGAACGAACTCGTGCGCAACGCCACCGCCAACGAAAGCATCGGCACCCATGTGGCCAAGTGGTGCTGCCGCCTGCTGTCCGAATGCGATCCGCAGCATGTACCAGGCGAAATCGCCCTGGGGCTGGCCGAACAATTCGAGCTGAACCATGTGGCGCTGCGCCTGTGGGACCTGTCGGAACTGCCCGCAACCGGCTACGGCGAACCCGTCACGCAGGACGTACGCACCTTTACCGACAGCCTGAAGACGCCGTACTGCGGCACCGACACCGAATTCGAAGCGGCCGGCTGGCTGGATGCCAAGCCCAAGTCGCTGGCGCTGGTGCCGCTACGCCTGGAAGCGGACGGCCCCGCCGTCGGCCTGCTGGTGCTGGGTTCGGACGACGCCGAGCGCTTCACGCCTGAAATGGGCACGACCTTCCTGGAATCCATTGGCCAGCTGGCTTCCGCGGCGCTGCATCGGCTGAATCCGGCCTCGCCCAAGGCCTAGCGGTGACACGGGCGGACGCCATGCCGACAGCCACGCAAGCGCAAGACGCGGCCCCGCCCGATACTCCCCTGCCGGACGCCATGAGCGCCTGGCTGCGCCATCTGGAAACCAACCGGCGCTACTCGCCCCACACACTGGACGGCTATCGCCGCGAACTGCATTTCCTGCGCGAACTTGCCGAGCAGGCCAAGCTGCCGCTGGACAAGATCGGCAACGGCCACATCCGCCAGTTCGTGGCGCGCCTGCATGCCCAGGGCCGCGGGCCCCGCAGCCTGGCGCGCACGCTGGCGGCCTGGCGTGGCTTCTATCAATGGTGGGCCCCGGCCATCGAGCTGGCCGGCAATCCGGTGGCCGGCGTGCGCGCCCCCAAGGCGCCGCGCGGCCTGCCCAAGGCCCTGTCCGTGGAGCAGACCCAGGCCTTGCTGGACCGCGCGCCCGCGCAAGTGGCGAACGAACCCGCGGCGCTGCGCGACCAGGCCATGTTCGAACTGCTCTATTCCAGCGGCCTGCGGCTGTCGGAGCTGGTCGGGCTGGACCTGCGCTATGAACGCTCCGGCAATTACGAATCGCGCGGCTGGCTGAGCCTGGAAGAGGCCGAGGTCATCGTGCTGGGCAAGGGCGGCAAGCGCCGCTCGGTGCCGGTGGGCCAGGCGGCTCTGGCCGCCCTGCGCAAATGGATCGCGGCGCGCCCGCAGCTCACGCCCTTCACGGCGCAGCCCGAGGACGCAGCCGCGTTGTTCCTGGGCGCGCGCGGTCGGCGCATCTCGCCGCGCGTGGTGCAGCTGCAGCTCGCGCGCATCGCGCAGCAGGCCGGCGTGCCCACGCACGTGCACCCGCACGTGCTGCGCCACAGCTTCGCCAGCCATGTGCTGCAATCCGCGCAGGACCTGCGCGCGGTGCAGGAAATGCTGGGCCACGCCAACATCTCCACCACGCAGATCTATACGCGGCTGGATTTCCAGCACCTGGCCCGCGCCTACGACCAGGCGCATCCTCGGGCCGGACGCAAATCCTGAACGCGTCGGGTCCGACGCATTCTGGTGAAACAGCTACGCAAATTCGCGCGACCGTTCCCTAGCCACCTCCCGCGATCACGCCGCCCAGCAGCATCACCCCCAGCAACAGCACCGCCAGTGCCGCCAGCGCTTCCACGCCATAGCGCAGGCGCGCCGCGCCAACACCGGACAGCCGGCTGCCGACGCGCGTGGCCGCGCCCCCGGCCGCAACCGCCAGGCACGCCAGCGCCGCCACCGTCAGTCCGGTACCCAGGCCCATCGCCAGGGCCGAAGCCACGCCGGCCAGAAAAAAGCCCTGCGCCAGCGCGAACACCAGCACGATCAACGCGCCGCTGCACGGGCGCAAGCCCACGGCCAGGATCGCCGTTGCCGCGCGACGCCAGTTCAACGGGCCAGACACCTGCGCCGGCGCGGGCACATGTGCGTGGCCGCATCCGCAATCGTGATCGTGATCGTGGTGATGATGGTGAGTGTGCTCATGTCCATGCCCATGGCCGTGCTCTGGCATCGACCCCGTAGACGCCCGTCCAGCACGGGTCCGCAACAGCGGACGAACCGCCTTGACCCACACCAGCCACATGCCCAACAAGGTCACCAGCGCATAGGAGCCGAGTTCCAGCCAGCGCGTCGCGTTGTTCATCGTGGCCGCGGTGGCGTTGAAGATCAGCGCCAACACCGCCACCAGCGCAATCGCCACCAACGCCTGGATCAGCGCGGACGCCAGCGCCAGCAGCGCGCCGTTGCGCGCGGTCTGGCGGTTGGCCAGCACGTAGGAAGAGATCACGGCCTTGCCATGTCCCGGCCCCAGGGCATGGAGTACGCCATAGGCAAAGGACAGGCCGATCAAGGCCCAGGCCGCGCCGCCTTCGGCCTGCCAGGCGCGCACCGCGCCCGTCAGCTGCCGGTAGAAATGGCTTTGCCAGACCGCTACCTGACCAAAGAAGCCGGCCAGCCAACCCGGCCCGCCCGCGCCCGCCCCGCTCTCCGGCACGCCGAAGGGGTGCGCGCCCTGGGCCGCGGCCGCGCCCGCACCGCCCAGCAGCAGCACGGCCAGCAGCGCGAGCATTACCCGCAACGCACCTCGATGCGGTGCGTCAGCCCCTTGGTGATCGCAAAAAGCTCGTCCGGCAAGGCGTCCGGGTCGGCCGGGATCGCGGCCAATTGCTGCATGGTTTTCCAATCCAGTTCCTTGGGCTTGCGGTAGGCGGACGTGCAGGTCTTGGCGCCCTGTCCGCCCAGCGATACCGCGCCGCTCTCATCGAAGGCGTAGGCCACGAAATAGGTGGGATCGTAGATGTCCACCTGCGCGCCGCCTGCGTCCGGCGCCACTGGCGTGGCCAGCGGCAAAGTGAAGGACAGCGTCAGCCGCGTGGTCTTTGGGTTCCAGTCGACGCGCGCATCTTGCGGGGCCGCGAAAGCCAAGGTCTTGCCGTCCACGGTGACGCGGGTGAAGTAGTGCGAGATCGGTTCGCCCAACGCCTGCATCCAGTCCCGCGCCATGCCCTGCAGGATCTCGGGCGACAGCGAACCGTCCTTGCCCTTCTTCAATCCCTGCGTGGCGTAGGCGCCGAACATCTCGTCAAACAGCCAGACCTGCCGCACCGCCGTGATGCGCTGCTGTCCATCGATATCGATCGCCGCGCGGGCATCGATCCACATATGCGGGTGCGCGCTGGCGGCGCCTGCCGCCAGCAGCATCGCCGCCGCGGTCAGGGCTGCATGGCCGCGGCGAGCTGACGTGCGTTCCATTCAAACATTTCCAGGTAGGTGGCGCCGGGCTGTCCGGGCTTGGACAGGGCGTCGGAATAAAGCGTACCACCCACCTTGGCCCCGGTTTCGCGGGAGATCTGTTGGACCAGCTTGGGGCTGCTGATGTTCTCCACGAATACCGCAGGCACACGCTCGCGCTTGACCTGTTCGATGATGCGGGCCACGTCGCCTGCGGCGGGTTCCGCATCCGTCGACACGCCCATCACGGGAATGAACGCCACGCCGTAGGCATCGCCGAAATAACCGAAGGCGTCATGGGAAGTCACGATCTTGCGGCGCTCGGCCGGAATCGCGGCAAAGGTCTTGCGGACCTGCGCGTCCAGCGCCTGCAGGCGCGCGATATAGGCTTGCGCGCGCTGGCGATAGGCGTCGGCATGCGCGGGATCGGCGGCAGCCAACCCTTCGGCCACATTGCGGGCGTAGATGACGCCATTGGCCAGGTTCTGCCATGCGTGCGGATCGGCGCCGCCGTGATGGTGATGACCATGATCATGGCCATGGTCGTGGTCGTGGTCGTGGTCGTGGTCGTGGTCGTGGTCGTGGTCGTGCCCATCATCATGCCCGCCGCCCGCGAACGTGCGCGTCTTCACGCCCTGGGACGCGACCACGGTAGCGCCGGCAAAACCCGACGCCTTCGCCAGGCGCGGCATCCAGGTCTCGAAATCCAGGCCGTTGACGAACAGCACGCGCGCGGCAGCCAGCTTCTTCGCATCGCCCGGCGTCGGCTCATATTCGTGCGCGTCGCCATCGGGCCCCACCAGCGTGGCCACGCTGACGTCGGCGCCGCCCACTTCCCGCACGATGTCGCCCAGGATGGAAAAGCTGGCCACGGCCTTCAACGGTTCGGCGGCCTGCGCGGTTCCGAACAGCGCCGACAGGCACAGGCCGGCCGTGGCGAGCAGCGCGCGGCGGCGCGCCAGGGAATGGAAACGCATGGCGTATCTCCTATTGGATGAGTCAGGCGCGGCGCATGCGGCGTCGCGCCGGCAGCAGCCCGCCTTGCGGGCCGCCCACGATGGAAAACAGATAAAAGGCGCCGGCCGCCAGGATGATCGCGGGCGAGGCCGGCACATTGAAGTGGTACGAAATGAGCAGACCGGTCGTCGAGGCTGTCACGCCCAGTCCCGCGGCCAGCGGGATCTGGCGGGCGGCAGAGCGGACCCAGAAGCGCGCGGCGGCGGCCGGCAGCATCATGATGCCGACCACCATCAACGTGCCCAGCACCTGAAAGCCCGCCACCAGGTTCACCACCACCAGCACCAGGAAAGCCATGTGGACCCAGCCTCCGCCGCCGCCGCTGGCGCGCAGGAAACCCGGGTCCAGGCATTCGGCCACCAGCAGCCGGTAGATCGCGGCCAACGCCAGGAGGGTCACGCTGGCCGTGGCCGTCACCAGCAGCAATGCCGCGTCGTCCAGCCCCAGCACCGTGCCGAACAACACGTGCAGCAGATCCATATTGGAGCCGCGCAGGGACACCAGCAGCACGCCCAGCCCCAGCGATATCAAATAGAACGCGGCAAAGCTGGCGTCCTCGCGCAGCGGCGTCATGCGCGCCACCAATCCCGCCAGCAACGCCACGGCCAGCCCCGTGACGATGCCGCCCAGCATCATTGCGCCCAGCGACAGTCCGGCCAGCAGAAAGCCCGCCGCCACGCCTGGCAGGATGGCATGCGACATGGCATCGCCCATCAGGCTCATGCGCCGCAGCACCAGGAACACGCCCAGCGGCGCCGCGCCCAGCGACAGGGCGCAGGCGCCGGCCAGCGCGCGTCGCATGAAACCGTAATCCAGGAAGGGCGACGCCACCCATTGCGCCAGGCTCATGCGCGGACCTCCGCCAACCACTGCCGCGCCCGCTTCAGATGCGCGTCGTTCAGCGTGTGCTCGGTGTCTCCCCAGGCCACCACCGAACCGGACAGCAGCAGGCACTCGGGAAAATGGTCACGCACCAGATCCAGGTCATGCAGCACCGCAATCACGGTGCGGCCCTGGCCATGCAGGCCGCAAAGCAGGGCCATCAGGTCGTCCGCCGTGTGGCTGTCCACGGCGGCGAAGGGTTCATCCAGCAGCAGCACGGGCGCGTCCTGCACCAGCATCCTCGCGAACAGCGCACGCTGCATCTGCCCGCCCGACAGCGCGTCCACGCCGCGTCCGGCCGCGTCGGCCATGCCCACGGTCTCCAGCGCGTCCATGCAGCGCTCGAGCTCCTGGTTCGCATATCTGCGCCATCCCCCCACTCGGCACCAGGCGCCCATTGCCACCAGGTCCAGCACCGACACCGGGAACGAACGGTCCAGCTCCGCGGCCTGGGGCAGCCAGGCCAGTTCCGAACGGCCCGCGCCGCTGATGCGCACGCTGCCGGCCATGGGACGCAGCACACCCATGATGCCCTTGATCAGCGTGGACTTTCCCGCTCCGTTGGGACCCACCACGGCGGTCATGCCGCCCGCGGCGAAACGCCCCGACACCGATTTGAGCGCGGCGTGCCCATGCCAACCGAAGGACGCGTCGTCCAGCTCGATGGTGACCGGCGCGTTCATCGCACCCACCAATCCAGCGCCCAACCGGTCAAGGCCCACAAGGCCGCCGCAGCGACCACGGCCGCGGCCATGCGGCGCCAGGCGGAGACCAGGAAGGCGGAACGCGGCGGGAGTGTTTGCCGCGGCGCGGCACCGGGCCGCCGGGGCAAAAGCGTGAAATGGGACATGGAAAGAATGCGGAGGCAAATAGCGGCTACAGCCAGTTTTATTATGTTATATCATAACTAAACGGCTTGATTCCACGGCGTTCGCCCGCATCTGGATGTTTTCTGCTACCTTCCAGGCATCTCGCGCGCATCGCGCGCGTTTTCCATAGAGATAAAGCCAGCCATGTCCGCACCGCCCCGCACCCCTCGCAGCGATACCGTCGGCGCCCAGCTCAGCGTCGCCGAAGCGCTGTGCGAGCAGCGCGGGCGCCGCCTCACCCCCATCCGCCGCAAGGTGCTGGAACTGCTGCTGCGCCATGGCCGCAGCCTGAAGGCCTATGAATTGCTGGATGCAATGCGCGCCGTGCATCCGGGCGCCGCGCCCCCGACCGTGTACCGCGCCCTGGACTTCCTGATGGACGAGGGCCTGATCCACCGCCTGGACGCCGTCAACGCCTGGAGCGCCTGCCACGACGCGGGCGGCGCGCCCCACGACCTGCTGGTCGTCTGTACGGGCTGCGGCGCAGTCGCGGAAGTGTCCGACCCCGCCATGAGCCGCCAACTGGCCGAACGCGTCGCCCAGACCGGCTATGCCCTGGCCACCCACGAAACCGAAATCCGCGCGCTGTGCCCCCAATGCCAGCAGAAGCAGCCCGCCGCGGACGCCGGCCACGGCCACCACCATCATTAAGAACTAGTGCTGGCGGGCAGCCCGCCCGCGGTTCTCCGCCATCGGCAGCAAGCCCGTACAGGCCGTTTCATCCGGATGCGCGCATCGCGCTCTTGAAATCGGGCAAACCGCCCCCAAATAGTGGTATCGCCCGATACTTGACGGCGTACGGACGCCATCTGGATGGCTACGGCCCCAGGGTTGACCCTGGGTTTGCCCCCTGCCCCCGACTGTGCTGTAATCCTGCGTCCGGCCGCTGCAGGCGGCCCACGCAGCCTGCGGCAAACACCCTCCGGCAAAGACTGGGAAACCCCGTCGAAACGTCGCAAGACGGCGTTGCAAGACAGGGTTGCGATCCCCGCCGAGAGTTCCTGTTTAACGCCTTGACTTCACGCTAGCAGCTTCGCCATGAACACCCCGCGCAGTTTGGACAAAATGGTTCCCGTCACCATCCTCACCGGCTTTCTCGGTGCGGGCAAGACCACCCTGCTCAAACGCATCCTGACCGAATACCATGGCCGCCGCGTGGCGGTCATCGAAAACGAGTTCGGGCCGGAAAGCATCGACAACGACCTGCTGGTGCAGGACCGCGACGAAGAAATCATCGAGCTGTCCAACGGTTGCGTCTGCTGCACGGTGCGCGGCGACCTGATGCGCACGCTGGGCGAACTGCGCGCCAAGCGCGAAGCCGGCGAACTGTCTTTCGAACGCGTCATCATCGAAACGACCGGCATGGCCAACCCCGGCCCCGTCTGCCAGACGTTCTTCATGGATGACGACATTGCCGAGTACTACCGCCTGGACGCGGTGGTCACGGTGGTCGACGCCAAGCACGGCATGGCCACCCTCGACGCCCAGCCCGAAGCCCAGAAGCAAGTCGGTTTCGCCGACCGCATCCTGATCTCCAAGCGCGACCTGGTCAACGAAGTCGACTACGAAGCGCTGCGCCACCGCCTGGTTCACATGAACCCGCGCGCGCCGATCACGCCGGTCAACTTCGGCGAAGTCGACCTGAAGTCCATCATCGACATCAGCGGCTTCAACCTGAATTCCATTCTGGACATCGACCCGGATTTCCTGGCCGATGAGCACCCCGACGCCGCCCATGACCACGGCCACGATCACGACCATGGGCATGACCATGGCCACGATCATGACCATGACCATGATCACGAAGGCGACTGCGGGGCGCATTGCAATCATGCCCACCATCATCACCACCACCAGCACGACGACGAAATCGGCGCGTTCGTGTTCCGTTCCAACAAGCCGTTCGATCCCGCGCGCCTTGAGGAATTCCTGGGCGGCGTGGTGCAGGTCTATGGTCCCGACCTGATGCGCTACAAGGGCATCCTGTACATGAAGGGCATCAACCGCCGCATGTTGTTCCAGGGTGTGCACATGATGATGGGCGCCGAACCCGGCAAGCCGTGGACCGCAGCCGAAAAACCGTCCACCAAGATGGTTTTCATCGGTCGTAAGCTGCCCCAGGAGATTTTCACCCGGGGCTTGGAGCAGTGCCTGGCGGGGTAATCCCCCTTCCTGACGTGACGTGATGCGACGAAGGCAGTACTGTGAGGTACGAATAGCGTAGGCAACAAGTAATACGGACCGGGAATGAACGCCCGCGCCAGGATCGATTCATAGTGGAGTGTTTTCATGGCTACCAAGGCAGCAACCAAGAAATCAAGCAAGTCGACGAGCGATACGGCGATTGATCTGCCCAGCGAGAAGGAATTGCTGGCCATGCCCGAGTCCGACTATATGAACGAACGCCAGCTGGCTTTCTTCAAGGAACGGCTCAAACAACTCGAGCAGGACATCCTGGCCAACGCCGGCGAAACCACCGAGCACCTGCGCGAAACGCAGTTCGTGCCCGATCCCGCCGACCGCGCCACGATCGAGGAAGAACACGCCCTGGAGCTGCGCACCCGCGACCGCGAGCGCAAGCTGCTGAAGAAGGTGCAACAGTCCATCGCCCGCATCGACAGCGGCGAATACGGCTGGTGTGAGGAAACCGGCGAACCCATCGGCATCCCGCGCCTCTTGGCCCGCCCCACGGCCACCCTGTCGCTCGAAGCGCAGGAACGCCGCGAGATGCGCCAGAAGCTCTACGGCGACTGATCCGTCCCGTATTCAAGCCCTACGCTGAAAGGCTATGCTGGTTTCCAGCATGGCCTTTTTTCTTGGGCCGGCACGCAAAGGGGACGCAACCGTCCCGCCTTGATTTCCCCAGAACCGCCCCCAGCTAATCCCTTCATAGGAAGGAACGCATGGAACAATTTCACGCCACCACCATCGTGTGCGTGCGCCGCGGCAACCGCGTCGCACTGGGCGGCGATGGCCAGGTCACCCTGGGCAACATCGTCATCAAGGGCACGGCCCGCAAGATCCGCCGCCTGTACCACGACAAGATTCTGGCCGGCTTTGCCGGCGCCACCGCCGACGCGTTCACCCTGCAGGAACGCTTCGAGGCCAAGCTGGAAAAACACCAGGGCAACCTGATGCGCGCCGCGGTCGAACTGACCCGCGACTGGCGCACCGACCGCGTCCTGCGCCGCCTGGAAGCCATGCTGATCGTGGCCGACGCCGAGCACACGCTGGTGTTGACTGGCAACGGCGACGTGCTCGAGCCGGAACACGGCCTGGCGGCCATCGGCTCTGGCGGCGCCTATGCGCAGTCGGCCGCGCTGGCGCTGCTGCGCAACACCGAGCTTTCGCCGGAAGCCGTCGTCAAGCAATCGCTGGAAATCGCCGGCGACCTCTGCATCTACACCAACCAGAACCACGTCATCGAAACGCTGGGCGACTGACGCCCGCCACGCGGCGCGCCTGTCGCGCCGCGGCCGCCACCCCAGCCCGCCCTAGCTTCAAGGATCCGCCCTCATGTCCGCATCCAACATGACGCCCGGAGAGATCGTCTCCGAACTCGACAAGTACATCGTCGGCCAGAACCGCGCCAAGCGCGCCGTGGCCGTGGCGCTGCGCAACCGCTGGCGCCGCCAGCAGGTCGCCGAACCCCTGCGCCACGAGATCCATCCCAAGAACATCCTCATGATCGGCCCCACCGGCGTGGGCAAGACCGAAATCGCGCGCCGCCTGGCCAAGCTGGCCAACGCGCCCTTCATCAAGATCGAAGCCACCAAGTTCACCGAAGTGGGCTATGTGGGCCGCGACGTCGACACCATCATCCGCGACCTGACCGAATACTCGATCAAGCAGACCCGCGAACTGGAAATGCGCCGCGTGCGCACCCAGGCAGAAGACGCCGCCGAAGACCGCATCCTGGACGCCCTGGTGCCGCCCCCGCGCGGCGCCTCCGGCGAGCCGGAACGCGGCGAAGACAACAGCGCCCGCCAGACCTTCCGCAAGCGCCTGCGCGAAGGCAAGATCGATGACCTGGAAATCGAAATCGAAGTCGCCCAGGCCGTGCCGCAAATGGACGTCATGACGCCCCCCGGCATGGAAGAAATGGCCGAGCAGCTGCGCGGCATGTTCGCCGGCATGGCCCGCGACAAGAAGAAGCCCAAGAAGATGAAGGTGCGCGAAGCCTTCAAGCTGATCGTCGACGAAGAAGCCGCCAAGCGCGTCAACGAAGAAGACCTGCGCACCGTGGCGATCAACAACGTCGAGCAGAACGGCATCGTCTTCCTGGACGAAATCGACAAGATCGCGGCCCGCCAGGAATCCGGTGGCGCGGACGTCTCGCGCCAAGGCGTGCAGCGCGACCTGCTGCCGCTGGTCGAAGGCACCACCGTCAACACGCGCTACGGCATGGTCCGCACCGACCACATCCTGTTCATCGCGTCTGGCGCCTTCCACCTGTCGCGCCCTTCGGACCTGATCCCTGAACTGCAGGGCCGTTTCCCGATCCGCGTCGAACTGGAATCGCTGACCGCCGAGGACTTCGTGCGCATCTTGTCCGACACGGACGCCTCGCTGACCAAGCAGTACACGGCGCTGATGGCCACCGAGGACCTGCAGCTGGAGTTCACGGAAGAAGGCGTGCGCCGCCTGGCGGAGCTCGCCTACGAGGTCAACGAAACCACCGAGAACATCGGCGCCCGCCGCCTGTATACGGTAATGGAGAAACTGCTGGACGAACTGTCCTTCGACGCGACCTCCAGCAGCGACAAGCATGTGAAGATCGACGCCGCCTACGTCAACGCGCAGTTGGCCGAAGCCGCCAGCAGCCAGGATCTGGCGCGCTACGTGCTGTAAACCGCGGGCGCGCCTTGCGCGCCCCCAGCAAAACGCCGTCCGCAGCCTGGCGCTGCGCACGGCGTTTTCTTTTGACCAGCAGGCCCGCTGCGCCGCCCGGCGTGCGCGCGGCGCCATCCCGGCGACGCTAGTTGCTGATCGCCGTCACGATGTACTTGCCGTCCTTGCGGACCGCCGTGAAGCGCACCTTGTCGCCCGCCTTGATCTTGGCCAGCAGCGCCGGATCCGCTTCATAGACCAGCGTCATCGCGGGCAGGTCCAGCGCCTTGATGGCGTCGTGCTTGATCGTGACCTTGCCGCCCGCGGGGTCCACCCGCCGCACTTCCCCGCTGGCATCGGCCTGCTGCGCGAACGCCAGCGGCGCGGCCAGCGTGACGACGGCCACGGCTGCCGCGGCGGCCATGGGTATTGCATACTTGCGGTCAAAAATCATGCAGATATCCTCCGATTGCAGGGAAAGTACGGAACCGGCGTCCCCGCTTTCCACAGTGCTAGGATACCGCCCTTGTGCAACAGTTCCCTCGCCCGGACGCAACAATTCTGACAGTTGATTGCGGAACCCGCGACGCGCCCCCCCATGTTTCATGGCTGGACGCAAAACCCATACCTTTCGTCACTCATTTCAGGAGCTCCCATGGCCAATCGCTTATCCGTCATCGCCACCCGCACGGGAGACGACGGCACCACGGGCCTGGGGGACGGATCACGCACGCCCAAAGACGCGCCGCGCATCGCGGCCATCGGCGACGTTGACGAACTGAACAGCGTGATCGGCGTACTGCTGACCGAAGACCTGCCCGCCGAGATATCCGCGGATCTGCTGGCCATCCAGCACGACCTGTTCGACATGGGCGCGGAACTCTGCATCCCTGGCCATACCGCGCTCACGGACGACCACATCGCCCGCCTGGACGCGCGCCTGGCCCACTACAACGCGGCGCTGCCGCCTCTGCGCGAATTCATCCTGCCCGGCGGTTCGCGCGGTTCGGCGCAGGCGCACATGGCGCGCACGGTCTGCCGCCGGGCCGAGCGCGCCGTGGTGGCGCTGGCCCGGGTCGAACCGGTGAACCCGCCCGTGCGGCAATATCTGAACCGGCTGTCGGATCTGATGTTCGTGCTGGCGCGTTGTATAAACCAGCATGCGGGACAGAAAGACACGTTCTGGGCGGGCGCCCAGGCGCGCAAGTAGTCTCGCGGCCCTGCCGCGCCTGGCGCCGCAGGGACCTGAGGATTTGAAGAAATGAGTATTGTGGTCACCGGAGGAGCCGGTTTCATCGGTTCCAATTTCGTATTGGATTGGCTTGCCCGCAGCGACGAACCCGTCGTTACGCTGGACAAGCTCACCTACGCCGGCAACCCCGACAATCTGGCGCCGCTGCGCGGCGATCCCAGGCACACCTTGGTGCAGGGAGATATCGGCAATCAGGAGGCGGTTGCGCGCCTGTTGCGTGCCCATAAACCGCGGGCCGTGATCAATTTCGCTGCCGAAACCCACGTCGACCGCTCAATCGCCGATCCCGAGCCCTTCATCCAGGCCAACATCGTGGGCACGTCCCGCCTGCTGACGGCGGTGCGTGACTACTGGACCGGCCTGCCGGCAGGCGAGCAGGCGCGCCTACGCTTCGTGCATGTGTCCACCGACGAGGTCTACGGCACACTGGGAAACACCGACCCCGCGTTCACGGAAACGACTCCCTACGCGCCCAACAGTCCCTATTCCGCCAGCAAAGCCGCCAGCGACCATCTGGTGCGGGCATTCCACACCACCTACGGCCTGCCGGTGCTGACCTCGAACTGCGCCAATAACTACGGCCCCTACCAGTTCCCGGAAAAGCTGATCCCGCTGGTCATCCGCAACGCGCTCGCCGGCAAGTCCCTGCCGATCTATGGCGACGGCAAGCAGATCCGCGACTGGCTGTATGTGGCGGACCATTGCGATGCGATCCGCAAGCTCCTGGAGGCCGGGCAACCGGGCGCGACCTACAACGTGGGCGGTTGGAACGAAAAAACCAACCTCGACGTAGTGCGCCACGTCTGCGCGCTGCTCGATGAACTCAGCCCCAGGGCCGACGGGCAGCCCTATTCAGCCCAGATCAAGCATGTCACCGACCGGCCTGGCCATGACCGCCGCTATGCGGTCGATGCCGGCCGCCTGCGGCGCGAGCTGGGCTGGACGCCCGCCGAAACATTCGAAACCGGCATTCGAAAAACGGTACTCTGGTACCTGGGCCACCCCCAATGGGTGGCGAACGTCGCCAGTGGCGCGTATCGCGACTGGGCCAAAAAACGCTACGAGACTTAGCAAGGGCCGCGTGAAGATCTTATTGCTGGGCAAGGACGGCCAGGTCGGCCGGGAACTGTGCCGCGCCCTGCTCCCCTTGGGAGAGGTCGTGGCGCTGGGCCGCGGCGACGCCGACCTGCGCGACCAGGATGCACTGCTCACGATTCTGACGCTCCACCGGCCTGACGTGATCGTGAATGCGGCCGCCTGCACGGCGGTGGACCAGGCTGAGAGTGATTCCGACACCGCCCACCAGGTCAATGCGCTCGCGGTAGCCGCCCTGGCCCGCCATGCGCGCGCGGCCGGCGCCTTGCTGGTGCACTATTCGACCGACTACGTATTCGACGGCACGCAGGAGCGGCCCTACACGGAGACCGACGCTCCCAACCCCCTGAACGTGTACGGCCGCAGCAAGCTCGAAGGCGAACACGCCATCCAGGCCAGCGGCTGCGATGCATTGATATTCAGAACCAGCTGGGTCTACTCCACGCATGGCGGCAATTTCCTGGCGACGGTGCTGCGCCTGGCGCGGGAACGGGAAAGCCTGGACGTGGTTGCGGACCAGCATGGCGCGCCGACGTCGGCCACACTGATCGCCGACTTGACGGCGCTGGCGATCCAGCGCCGCCGCGCGGACCAGCTGCCCGCAGGCACCTACCATCTGGCCGCCGCCGGCTCCACCAGCTGGCACGGCTACGCACAGTACGTCGTCGCTGGTGCCGCCGCGCGCGGCGCCACCCTGGCGCTGGCTCCCGAGCGGATTCGCGCCGTCGCCACGCGCGACTATCCCGCTGCTGCGCAACGGCCGCTCAATTCCGTGCTGGACACCGCCGTGCTGTCGCGCGCGCTGCAACGGCAAATGCCGCCCTGGACCGAACAGGTCGACCGTACCCTGGATCAACTCGTCAACCCTGGAGACCCCGCATGGCGCGCAAAGGCATAGTTCTGGCGGGCGGCTCGGGCGCCCGGCTGCACCCGGCGACGCTGGCGATCAGCAAGCAGCTGCTGCCGGTCTTCGACAAACCGATGATCTATTACCCGCTGAGCACGCTGATGCTGGCAGGCATCCGCGACATCCTGGTCATTTCCACGCCGCAAGACACGCCGCGCTTCCAGCAACTGCTGGGCGACGGCTCGCAGTGGGGGCTGAATCTCGAGTATGCGGTGCAGCCTGCGCCCGACGGCCTGGCGCAGGCATTCCTCATCGGCGCGCCCTTCATCGGCCA
Organism: Achromobacter aegrifaciens; assembly: GCF_902859735.1. Lineage (GTDB taxonomy): Bacteria > Pseudomonadota > Gammaproteobacteria > Burkholderiales > Burkholderiaceae_B > Achromobacter > Achromobacter aegrifaciens. The sequence goes on from NZ_CADIJY010000005.1 coordinate 116,776, forward strand.
GGATGCCTGCGCCTTGGTGTTGGGCGACAACATCTTCTACGGCCATGAACTGCCCCGACTGCTGCAACGGGCCGACGCGCGCACGGAAGGCGCTACTGTGTTCGCCTACCATGTCCAGGACGCGGAACGCTACGGCGTGGCGGAATTCGACCAGCACGGCAAGGTACTGTCCATCGAGGAAAAGCCTGTGCAGCCGCGCTCCAGCTATGCCGTGACCGGGCTGTACTTCTACGACAACGACGTCATTGATATCGCCCACGGCATCCGGCCGTCCGCGCGCGGCGAACTCGAGATCACCGACGTCAACCAGCGCTACCTGGAACAGGGCCGGCTGGCCGTAGAAATCATGGGCCGCGGCTACGCCTGGCTGGATACCGGCACCCATGAATCATTGCTCGAGGCCAGCCAGTTCATCGCCACGCTGGAACATCGCCAGGGACTGAAAGTAGCCTGCCCCGAGGAAATTGCCTTCCGCCAGGGCTGGATCAACGCCGACGCGCTGGCAAAGCTGGCCGCCCCCCTGGCCAAGAGTGGCTACGGCGAATATCTGATGCGCATCCTGGTGGACAAGGTATTTTGATGAAAGCCATCCCTCAAGCCATTCCCGATGTGCTGATCCTGGAGCCCAGGGTAGTGGGCGACGAACGCGGCTTTTTCTTCGAGAGCTATAACCAGGCCGCGTTCGAAGCAGCGACGGGGCTGCGCCCCAGCTTCGTGCAGGACAATCATTCGCGTTCGGTACAGGGCGTCTTGCGCGGGCTGCACTATCAGGTCGAACAGGCGCAGGGCAAGCTGGTGCGCGTGTGCGCGGGCGAGATCTTCGACGTAGCGGTGGATCTGCGGCGCGGCTCGCCGACATACGGGAAATGGGTGGGCACGCTACTCAGCGCGGAGAACAGGCGCCAGGTGTGGATACCGGAAGGCTTCGCCCACGGCTTCCTGACGCTGTCCGAGTTTGCCGAGGTGCTGTACAAGACCACGGACTATTACGCGCCGCAGCACGAACGCTGCATACGTTGGAACGATCCGCAGCTGGCAATTGCCTGGCCCTGCGTGCAACCGCCCCTGCTGTCCGAGAAGGACCGCAACGGCGCGCCGTTCGCCGACGCGCCGGCCTGCTGAATCAGTTCACGCCAGCGGCGTGGGCCTGTTCATCCGCATGGTACGAAGACCGCACCATCGCGCCCACCGCCGCATGCGAGAACCCCATCGCATAAGCCTCGCGCTCGAACATGGCGAAAGTATCCGGATGCACGTACCGCAGCACCGGCAGATGGTGTTCCGACGGCTGCAGATACTGCCCGATCGTCAGCATGTCCACGTTGTGCTCGCGCATATCCCGCATCACCTGCAGGATTTCCTCGTCGGTCTCGCCCAGGCCCAGCATCAGGCCGGACTTGGTGGGGACTTCGGGGTGCAGCTTCTTGAACTCGGCCAGCAGCTTCAGCGAGTGCATGTAGTCCGAGCCCGGGCGCGCCTGCTTGTACAGGCGCGGCACGGTTTCCAGGTTGTGGTTCATGACGTCCGGGGGACCGGCGTTCAGGATGGTCAGCGCGCGGTCCAGGCGGCCGCGGAAATCGGGCACCAGCACCTCGATGCGGGTGCTGGGCGACAGTTCGCGGATGTGCGTGATGCAATCCACGAAGTGGCCGGCGCCGCCGTCGCGCAGGTCGTCGCGGTCCACCGAGGTGATCACGACATAGGACAGCTTCATCGCGGCGATGGTGCGCGCCAGGTTCAGGGGTTCGTTGGTGTCCAGTGGATCCGGGCGGCCGTGGCCCACATCACAGAAGGGGCAGCGGCGGGTGCACTTGTCGCCCATGATCATGAACGTGGCCGTGCCCTTGCCGAAGCATTCACCGATGTTCGGGCAGGACGCTTCCTCGCACACCGTGTGCAGGTTGTGCTCGCGCAGGATGCGCTTGATGTCGTAGAAGCGCGAGCCGGGCGCGGCGGCCTTCACGCGGATCCATTCAGGCTTCTTCAGGCGCTCGGCCGGAACGATCTTGATGGGGATGCGCGCGGTCTTGGCCTGCGATTTCTGCTTTTGCGTCGGATCGTAGACCGCTTCCGCGGGCGCAGCGGCGGATTCGTTCGAGGGAACAGGAGACTCGGCGAGCGTGGACATGGAGCACCTTCATGACCGGCGCGAGCGCGCGCCGGGTCTGAGACAAAAACGGCATTTTACCCTCCGCCGCCCGGATCCGCCGCGCGGGGTCCCGTCCCCCGGGCGGCAAGCCTCCTTGGCCGCAGCCGGGCTGGGTTATCGTCACGCCTGACGAATCCGCCGGTTTTGCCCATGTCTTCCCTGCCCCCGCCCCGCCCCATCGCCCTGATCGCACCCCGACTGGACTGGGCGCCCGCGGCCCGCGCCATCCAGGCCTGCGCCGGATTGCTGCTGCCTGCGGGCTACTATCTGGCTGCCGGCCCCTGGCATGAGGCCCAGTCACAGCCCCTGCTGGGCGAGCTGCGCCCCGCCGCCGCCCTGGCCATCGGCCCGCTGGACGATCCCGCCCTGCGCGCTGCCCTGGCGGCGCTGGAGATCCCCGTCGTGGAGACCTGGAGCCTGTCCGCACAGCCGCTGGACGGCGCCGTGGTGGTCGACAACGCGGAAGCCGGCCGCTTGGCGGCGCGGCACCTGGCCGCCAAGCGCCATGCGCGCGTCGCCTGCGTCAGCGCCGACAACCCGTGGGAACGCGCCCGGCGCGAAGGCTTCATCAGCAGCGCAGCCGCACTCGGATTGGAACTGGCAGCGGACATCGTGCAGCCTGAAGTGCAGCACATGAACGACGGCCGCATGGCCTTCCTGCGCTTGCTGACCACCAACACGATCTTCGATGCGGTGTTCTGCACGAGCGATCTGCTGGCCGCGGCCTCGGTCTCGGAAGCCCACAACCGCGACCTGCACGTGCCGCAGGACCTGGCGGTGCTGGGCTACTCGGACGACGGCAGCGCCGCGCAGTGGGCGCAGGGCTTGACCACCCTGGGCGCCGACGCCGCCCTCCTGGGTCGGCGCGCCGGCCAGTTGCTGCTGGACCGCCTGGATGGCGAATGCGGCACGGGCGAGCGGATTACGGTGGAAGTGGTTTTTGAGGAAAGACTGAGCACGTAGGATGCGTAAAGCGCGAGAGTGCTTACCTCTGCCCTGCCGCGCTACACCTCTCCTACTCGTACAACGCCGGAAAACCGCTGTCCTGCAGCATGGTGTTGGCTTCCTGCAGAAACGCAGGCGTGGCGGTTTCAGGCACGCGCACCAGCCATTGCACGGCGTCCTGCTTCCGTCCGCGCAGCAACAGCAGCCGGCCCAGGTGGAACATGCCGCGGAAATCGCCGCCTTCGGCGCAGCGTTGATAACAGTCGAAGGCGCGTTCCATGTCCTGCTCGACCACCTCGCCAGCCTCGTAAAAGCGGCCGACGACGCCGATGGACTTCACGTGGCCGGCGTCTGCCGCCTTTTGGTAAAGGGCCAGCGCCGCCGCGGGATCCTGCGCCACGCTGCCGCGGCCGCTGCGCAGCATGTGAGCATAGTTGTACATGCCCCAGTCCAGACCCTTGTCCGCGGCCAGGCGGAACCAGTAGGCCGCGACCGTGTCGTCACGCGGCACGCCCCAGCCGTTCTCGTAGCAGCGGCCCACCATGTTGATGGCCATGGGGTGATCGGCATGGGCGGCGCGCTTGAACCACGTCAGCCCCTGTTCCGGATCGCGCTCCACGCCGGCGCCGTCCAGCAGCATCTGGCCGTAGATGGTCTGGGCTTCGATCAGCCCCAGTTCGGCCGCCGCGCGGATCCAGGCCGCATAGTCCTCGGCCGGCCCTTGTTCGCGCAGGCGGGCCAGTTCTTCTGGCGTGGTTGCGGCCACGTCGGCCGCGCTAAAGGTCTTCATGTTTTGTTCCTTGCGCGGTCCCAGGCCTGCGCCAGATTGCGCGCCAACGCCTCGCCCGTCTCGGTGGGCTCGCGGCGCGCGCCACAGGCCGCCATGTCCACGGTGCGCAGGCCCGCATAGCCGCAGGGATTGATGCCCAGGAACGGCGTCAGGTCCATCTGCACGTTCAACGACACGCCATGGTAGGCACGGCCGTTGCGGATCTTGATGCCCAGCGCCGCGATCTTGGCCAGCTCGCCCCCGTCCGGATCGGGCACGTAGACGCCCGGCGCGCCGGGCTTGCGGCAGGCGTCGGCCACGCCCATCTGGGCCAGCGTGTCGATGACCGCGCCTTCCAGCAGATTGACGTATTCCTTGACGTAGATGTCGGCGCGGCGCAGGTCGAACAGCGCATAGGCCATGACCTGGCCAGGACCGTGGTAGGTCACCTGCCCGCCGCGGTCGCAATGGACGATGGGAATGTTGCCGGGGTTGAGCACGTGCTGGGGCAGGCCTGCCTGCCCCAGGGTGTAGACCGGCGCGTGTTCGCAGAGCCAGATCTCGTCAGGCGTATCGGCGCCGCGCAGATTGGTGTACGCCTGCATGTCGTGCCAGACCGACAGGTAGTCGGCGGGCCGCGCGAGCCACTTGATCACAGCTGTCCTGCTCTTGCGCTAGAGGACGATGGACACCATCGGATGACCGTGCAGGGCGCGGTAGAGCGCGTCCAGCTGCTCGCGCGAGGTCGCGCGCACCGTGAAGGTCAGGCCCATGTAGTTGCCGCCCTTGCTGGGCCGCATTTCCACCGTGGCGGCGTCGAACTCGGGATCGAACTGCAGCACGACTTCGGTCAGCGTCTGCGCGAATTCGGGATGCTGCTTGCCCATGACCTTGATGGGAAAGTCGCTGGGATATTCGATGAGGGAGTCTTCGGGCGGGATATGTTGCATGATGTGCCTATTACCTGTTTGGTGGTGCCCCCCAGGGCGCGGCCACGGCTCGATACTGCACCCGGGGATGCCTGCCACGGGGCGGCCAGATCCTGTCTATATGGGGGCAAACCGCCAGCCGGCAAGGCCGCCGGGGCGGCCCCGCGGGAGCCACCCGGTAACGCCGGCCTAGAGCGCGGCGATGCGGGCATCATAACCCGCCCGCAATTGCGCAAAAACAGGGCCGGGCTTGCCCGAGCCCACCGGCTTGCCGTCCAGCGAGACGATGGCCAGCACTTCCTTGGTGGCCGAGGACAGCATCAGCTCGTCGGCCTCTTCCACCTCTTGCCGCGAGATCGGGCGCGACTCGAACGGGATGCCGGCCTCGGCGGCCAGCTCGCCCATCAGACCATAGCGGATGCCTTCCAGGATGAGGTTGTTCTTGGGCGGCGCCAGCAGCTTGCCGCCGGAGACCACCCAGATATTGGTGGACGAGCCTTCGGTCAGATAGCCGTCGCGGAACTGCACCACTTCGTCGACCTGCGCATCGACGGCCTGCTGCTTGGCCAGCACGTTGCCCAGCAACGACACCGATTTGATCTCGCAATGCAGCCAGCGCTCGTCCGGGATGCTGATGGCGCTCAAGCCGCGTTCGCGCTGCGCGGCAGGCGGCGGCGCCCACGCCGAGATCATGCCGAAAACCGTCGGAGCCACGGGCGTCGAGGGGAACTGGTGGTCGCGCTTGGCCACGCCACGCGTCACCTGCAGGTAGACGATGCAGGTTTCAAGGTTGGTGCGCGCCAGCAATTGCTGGATCAGGTCGATCCAGCCCGCGCGGTCGAAGGGCTGCGCGATCCGCAAGGCAGCCAGGCTGCGGTCCAGGCGGTTGAGGTGTTCGGCCATGCGGAACGCATTGCCTTGGTACACGGGGACGACTTCGTAGATGCCATCGCCGAAAATGAAGCCGCGGTCCAGGACGGAGACCTTGGCCTCGTCCACACGCAGAAACTCACCGTTGAGATACACCTGGCTTTCGCCCGGCACGCCCGGAATCATGAGGCACTCCTGAATATGAAATGGAGAGGGACGAACCGTCCGGTCCGTCCCGTGAATAAAGCACGGGCGTTTCATGCGAAACGCCCGTTGCTAGCTTACACCCGCGGCAGCGCCCGCGGCGCGGCGGGTTTACTCGAACCAGCGCTTGACGGTATCGACCATGCGGCCGAAGAAGCCGGCGCGTTCGATCGCGTCCTGCACCACCAGCGGTTCGGTGCGCAGCACCTTGCCGTCCAGCGTGAACTGCAGGGTGCCGACCTGCTGGCCCTTGGCCAGCGGGGCGATCAGCGGATCCGTGCGCTGCGCCACCGGCTTCAGATCGCCGGCCTTGCCGCGCGGCACTGCGATCGACACGGGGTTGGGCGGGCCCAGCTTGACGCTTTCAGCCGTGCCTTCCCAGACGCGCGCATCGATGCCGGGCTGGCTCTTGTCGAACAGCTTCACGGTATCGAAGTTCTGGAAGCTCCAGTTCAGAAGCTTCAGGCTTTCCTCGGCGCGCGTGGCTTCGCTGTCCGTGCCCACCACGACCACCAGGATGCGGCGGTCGCCGCGCACCGCGGTCGACACCAGGCAATAGCCGGCCGAATCGGTGTGGCCGGTCTTCATGCCGTCCACCGACGGGTCGGCCCACAGCAGGCGGTTGCGGTTGGGCTGGGTGATCTTGTTGTAGGTGTAGCTCTTCTGCTTGTAGTAGTGGAAGTGGTCCGGATGATCGGTGATCAGGTGCGACGACAGGATCGCCAGATCGCGCGTGGACGTCATGTGCTGCGGATCGGGCAGACCCGTGGCGTTCATGAAGTGCGTGTTGCGCATGCCCAGGCGTTCGGCTTCCTGGTTCATCAGCGAAGCGAACGAAGCCTCGCTGCCGCCCACGGCCTCGGCCAGGGCCACGGAGGCGTCGTTGCCGGACTGCACGATCATGCCCTGGTTGAGTTCGTCGACTGTGACCGGCTTGCGCGGTTCGATGAACATGCGCGAACCGCCCGTGCGCCAGGCGCGCTCGGACACCGGCACGGTCTGCTCCAGCGTCAGGCGCTTTTCGTCCAGCGCGTTGAACACGACATAGGCCGTCATGATCTTGGTGAGCGATGCCGGTTCCACCTTCATGTCCGGGTTGGAAGCGGCCAGGGTCTGGCCGCTGTTCACGTCCATCACGATCCAGGCCTTGGCCGCGATCGTGGGGGCCGGCACGGCCGAGACGTCGCCCACGGGCACCACCGCCGAAGCATTCGGCGCCGGGGCCGCGGCGCCGGCGGCTGCGGCGGGCGCCGCGGCAGGAGCCTGCTGCGCCCAGACCGGCATCGAAGCCGCCAGCATGGCTGACAGCACCGCGCCTGACAGCAGGCGACGGGTAAAGACAACGGGGGAGTGAGCGGAGTAAGGCAAATTCTTCATCGGCAACATGGGTCCAGTAATGACGCCCGCCGGCGCGGGGCAAGTGGCTGACAATTATAGGCAGTCGATCAGACCCGTCCGGCCCGCCCGGGGTTCCCGCGCATTTAAAACATGCAACTTGATGCAACCTGCCGGCCTCGGGATGTGGCAACGGATCAATCCGTACCGCCGCCGTGATGCCGGCGGTACACGGCCGGAGAAACCCCCACGTGCTTGACGAAGGCGCGACGCAAGGTGTCGACGTTGGCAAAGCCGCATTGCGCGGCCGCCTGCTTGGGCGTGGCGGCGCCCGCCTCCAGCAGCGCGCGGGCCGCGGCGATGCGCGTCATCTCCACCCACGCGGCCGGCGTGACGCCGACCTCGGCATGAAACAGCCGCGCAAAATGCCGGGGACTCAGGCCGGCGTGCTCGGCCAGCGCGTCCACCGACAACGGCAGCCCAGGATTGCCGGCGACCCAGCGCTGGACTTCTTGCAGGGCCGAGCGCCCGACCGGACCGGCCTGCCCCTTGCGGCTGAACTGCAGTTGTCCGCCGGGGCGCTTGAAGAACATCACCAACTGCGCAGCCACGTTGGCGGCCACCTCCCGGCCCAGATCCTCCTCCACCAGCGACAGCGCCAGATCCAGGCCGGCCGTGACGCCGGCGGAAGTGCGCACCTTGCCGTCGCGCACATGCAGGGCGTCTTCCTCGACGGTCACCTTGGGATAGGCCAGGCGCAATTGCGCAGCCGCGTTCCAATGGGTCGTCACGCGCCGGCCATCCAGCAGGCCGGCTGCGGCCAGCATGAACGCGCCAGTGCAGACGGAGCCATAGCGCCGGGCGCCCCGGGCCGTCACGCGCAGCCAGCGCAAGGCGGAACTGCTGAGCATTGCGCTGGCGGCCTGCGGCGTGCCGGCGACCAACAGGGTATCGAGACGCGCGATCGGATCGCCCACCGCCAGGTCGGGCAGCAGGCGCGCGCCCGACGAACAGCGGATGGGCCCGGCCTCATAGCCCACCACGCGCAGCGCATATAGCTCGCGTCCAAGTTCGGCATTGGCCTGGGCGAATACGTCCAGGGGCCCGGAGACATCCAGCATCTGGACGCCGGGCAGCGCAAGAATGGCTATCGTCTTGGTCATGGCATCGCGCCTGGCCCCCAGGCGTCGGGAAATCGCATATTTTGGCGGAATCTGGCGTATTACGACAATTGAAGCCATTCTAGTGCGGCGGGAGAATTTATCGAACCCCCACCCCACGCAAGGACTCCCGCCATGAACCCTGTCATCGACGGCATTCAGATTCCCGACAGCAAGCTCGCCCGCGAAATCACGGAATTGGTGCGCGACACCGCCACGCCGCTGCTGTTCCACCACTCCAGCCGGGTCTACTACTTCGGCGCGCTTGCCGGCAAGCGGCGCGGACTGAAGTTCGACCCGGAATTGCTCTATTGCGGCTGCATGTTCCACGACATGGGCCTGACGCATCAGCACAGCAGCGACTGCTGCCGCTTCGAAGTGGACGGCGCCAACGCAGCGCGCGATTTCCTTGGCAGCCGCGGCATCGCCCAACAGGACATCGATCTGGTGTGGACCGCCATTGCGCTGCACACGACGCCCGGCATTCCCGAATTCATGCATCCGGTGGTCGCGCTGGTGACGGCGGGCGTGGAAATGGACGTGCTGGGCCTGACCTACGGCGACTACAGCGACACCCAGCGCGAAGCCGTGGTCGCTGCGCATCCACGCGGGCCAGGCTTCAAGGAAGAAATCATCCAGGCGTTCTACGACGGCATCAAACACAAGCCGCAGACGACCTTCGGCAACGTCAAGGCCGATGTCATCGCCGACAAGGAACCGGCCTTCAGGCCCGGCAATTTTTGCAGCGTGATCCGCGGCTCGCGCTGGCCGGGCTGAACCTGCTGCGCCGCGCAAGCGGCGCCCCCGGTTTTAGTCCAGCGCAACCTTCAGCCGCGCCTGCACCAACTGGCGCAGCACCAGGAGCTTGCCGTGGAAGAAGTGCGATGCGCCCGGCACCACCACCACGGGGATGGAACGCGGGCGCGCCCAGTCCATGGCTTCGGACAGCGGCACGACTTCGTCTTCCTCGCCGTGCACCATCAGCGTATCGTCCGGCACCTGCACTTCGTGCGACTGGAAGCGATTCACGGCGGGGCCCATCAGCATCAGGGCGGAGGGCAGTACCGTGTCGCCCTGCTCGGCGAGGGCGGCATAGGTCTGCGCGGCGACGGCAGTGCCGAACGAAAAACCAGCCAGTACCCACGGCGCCCGGGCCAGTTCCGGGTGCAGCTCGCGCATCTGCGCCACGACCGCCAGCATGTCCTGGGTTTCGCCCACGGATTTGTCGAAGGTGCCTTCGGACTGCCCAACGCCGCGGAAATTGGGCCGCACCGCCACCAGGCCGTGCTGCACGCAGGCGCGCGACAGGGTCGTGACCACCTTGTTCTCGCGCGCGCCGCCCTGCAGCGGGTGCGGATGCAATACCAGCGCCCAGCCTCGCGGCGTACCCGCCGGCCAGTCCACGGCGCAATCGATGCGGCCGGCGGCTCCGTTGAAGGCGTGGGTTTCAGTGCGTGCGGACATGGCGTGACTCAGGATGCGGGAAAAACAGCGATCTTAACCGCCCGGCCTGGCGGCGGGCTTGGGCGTCGTGGCAAGCCACTGCGCCAATTGGTCCGCGGCATCGTCCGTCGCCTGACGCAATGCCGCGACTCCGCCCTGCGCGTCCTGCGTGGGCGCGGGCGCGCGGGCCTCGATGCGCGTCTGGCCCACCACGCTGCGGCCGCTGAGCAAGACCGCCTGCAGCAGCACGCGGCCTTCGCTGGACTGGCCGTCGGCCGCGAATACCTGTTCGAACTGGGACAACGACACCTGCAATTGCGGCGTCTGCAGGGTGACGCGCTCGTCCAGCACCGGCCCCTGGCGCGACAGGCGCTCCGTGAGGCGCTGACGCACCAGGTCCGCCGGCGGCGAGGCCCAGCGGTAACTGGCATAGGCCTTGGGCGCGGCGCTGTCTCCCACGCGCCAGATCACCCCCGTGTCGGACAGGCTGGGCACGGCCTGGAAGACCAGCGCAAGCGGCGCGCGCGCGGGCAAGGCCGGCGTGGGCCGGGAGTCCAGGCCCAGGTCGAATACCGAAGGCGGGGCTGCCACGCGGCCGATGCCGCAACCGGCCAGGGCCAGCGTCAGGATTAGAACGGCGCTACGCATCTTCATCATTTGGGCGATCTCCCGAAGCCTGCAAAACCGGCCTCGCCGGGCCCGGGCTCGCGGGGCGCCGGGCCGAACAGGAACGATTGCGGCGTGTTGTCCACACGGCGCAGAGTAACGGTGGCGCCGCGCGCGGCCGCGCTGACGTTGGTGGCCATGCTGGTGATGGCGGGCAGGGTCTCGCCATCCAGCCGCGCGGCGGCCAGGGCGATGTCGTTGAGGCTGCTGGTGGCGGCGGACAGGGGACCATCCGGCGCGTTCAGGCGCGCCAGCGACTGGCGGGCCTGCGCCGCCAGGTCGCCGACTTCCCGCGCGGCGCGGTCGGCCTGGCGCGAGGTCTTGTCCAGCGAATCGATCAGGGGACCGAGCTTGGCCAGCGTAGGCGCCAGATCCTGGCTGGCCCCCCTGAGCGACTGGGTGATGTCGTTGGCGTTCTGCAGGCTGGCGGTGAGCGCCTGCACGTTCTGCTCGCTGAGCACGCGCCGCAGCTGCTCGGTGACCTCCTCGACGTTGGAGATCAGCTTGCCGCCGCGCTGCTCGATGCGGTCGAGAAAACCGGGGCGCAGCGGAATGGCTGCCGGATGCGCGGCCGACGACGCCAGCCGCTTCATCGAGGTGCCGTCATCGCGCAGCTCCACGTTGGAAATGCCGGTCACGCCCTGCACGCCCAGTTCGGCCCAGGTGGACTCGGTGATCGGCGTGTTGGGCGCCACGCCGATGCGGATGCGCACCTGCCCGGGCTTGTCCGGGTTCAGGGCCAGGGACTGCACCTTGCCCACCGGCACGCCCTGATAGCGCACCGTGGACTGCGGGTTAAGGCCGCTGACGGCGGTCGCGGAGATGATTTCGTATGGCTGCAGCTGAGTCCGGTCGCGTCCGATCCAGATGGCCACCAAGGCGGCTGCGGCCAGCAAGGCCAGCGTGAAGATGCCGGCCATGAGCGCATGACTACGGTTTTCCATGATGCAATCCCTTCGGCGCCAGATCCCCCAGCGCGCGCAGGCCGCGCTCGCCCAGGAAGAACGTGTGAATGAACGGGTGATCGACCTTCAATACTTCCGGCACCGTGTCGCACACGATCACCCGTTTGTCCGCCAGCACGGCGACGCGCGTGGCCAGCGCCAGCAGCGTGTCCAGGTCGTGCGTCACCATGACGACGGTGAATCCCAATTGCCGGTGCAGGCTGCGCACCAGGTCCACGAACTCGTCGGAGCGCAGCGGGTCCAGGCCAGCCGTGGGTTCGTCCAGGAACAGCAATTCCGGATCCAGCGACAGCGCACGCGCCAGCGCCACGCGCTTGACCATGCCGCCAGACAGGTCCGACGGCCGCTTGTCGGCATCGCGCGCCGACAGGCCCACCATCGCCAGCCGGCACATGACGACATCGCGCACCAGGTCTTCCGGCACGGTGCGCAGTTCGCGCAGCGGCAAGGCCACATTGTCGAACACCGACAGCGCGGAGAACAACGCCCCCGCCTGGAACAGCATGCCCCAGCGATAGGACAACCGCCGGCGTTCAGCCGCCGTCAGTTCGAACAGCGAATGACCAAGCACCCGCACCGTGCCCGCGGCCGGCCGGTCCAACCCGATGATCTGCCGCAGCAGCACCGTCTTGCCCGTGCCCGAGCCGCCCACCAGCACCAGGATCTCGCCGGGGAAGACGGTCAGGTCCAGATTGTCGTGCACCACGTGGTCGCCAAACGCCGTGCGCAGCCCGCGCACGGTGATGACGGGTTCTACCGTAACGCCATCGTCGGTGAAAAGCTTGTGCTGGGCGGCGCTGTTCATCAGATGCCCACCGAGCTGAAAATCACGGCATACAGCGCGTCCAGCAGGATCACGCCGGTAATCGAGGTGACCACCGATGTGGTGGTGCCGCGACCCAGGCTTTCCGTGTTGGGCTGGATGCGCAGCCCGAAATGGCAGGCGATCAGCGCGATCAGCATGCCGAAGGTCACGCCCTTGAGGATGCCGATCCAGTAGTTGGTCAGCGAAATCGCGTCCGGCAGCGACTGCAGGAACCATTGCGCCGACACGCCCAGCTGCATCTGCGCGGCGAGCATGCCGCCCAACAGCGCCATGGCGTCCGTCCACAGCACCAATAACGGCATGGTCACAGCCAGCGCCACCACCCGCGGCAGGATCAGGCGCTGCCCATGCGAAATGCCCATGACCAGCATCGCATCGAGTTCCTGCGTCACCCGCATCACGCCGATCTGTGCCGTGATGGCCGAGCCCGAACGGCCCGCCACCAGGATGGCGGCCAGCACCGGCCCCAGTTCGCGCACGATGGATACGCCCAGCAGACGCACGATGAAACGGTCGGCGCCGAACATCTGTAGCTGCTGCGCCGACAGGTAGGACAGCACCACGCCGATCAGGAACCCGACCAGCGCCGTGATGCCCAGCGCCTGAGCGCCGGTGCGGTACACCTGCGCCGAAATTTCGCGCCACGGCCCCAGCCGCGGGCGCAGCAGCATGCCGCCCAGGTCCAGGACCAGTTGCCCCAGCATGATGAGCAAGGCGCGGCCATTGTCGATAGCCTGGAAGATCGCCTCGCCCATCGCACGCAGCCAGCTCAATGGGTCGCGCTTGGGCGCGGCGGCCGGGGTCTCGCCCTTGTTCAGGGCCAGCGCGTTGAAAACGTCCTGCTGGCCGGCGGACCAGCGCACGCGCTCGGGCAGCTTGTGGCCCCAGGCTTCCCAGATCAGCAGCGCGCCTATCGTGTCCAGCCGGCCGATGCCGTGCAGGTCCCAGCGCGCGCCGCCATCGGTGGCGCAGGCCAGCGCCTCGCGGCGGCGTTGGACCTCTCCAGGCTCTGCCAGCGCCAGCACGCTCCAGTCGCCGGCCACATGGCACACGCCTCCTTCGAAACGGAAGGGCGCGGCGGCGGCAGGTGCGGACGAAGCGGAATGCGGCATGAAGACAGAATACCGATGCAAAATGTATCGCCAATCATAAACGCTGGCGCCGGCAGACCGCGAGCGCGGGCCGCGTGCCCTACAATCGCCGCCATGTCCGCTCAAGCCAGCCCCATCGACCTGCCCGCGCCGGAAACCCTGGCCCGCACGCTCAGCACGCGCCTGCCCGCCTTCCAGGACATCTCCTGGATCGGTAGCACCGGATCGACCAATGCCGACCTCCTGGCCCGCGCTCGCGCAGGCAGCGGCGGCAAACCCTGGCTGCTGGGCACGCACCTGCAGGAAACCGGCCGCGGCCGCGCCGGCCGTCCGTGGCAGAACCGCACGGGCTCCACGCTGATGTTCTCCTGTGCCTTCGACGTGCACCTGCCGCCCGCGCAACTGCCCGCCCTGTCGCCGCTAGCCGGCATCGCCGCCTGCGAAGCTCTGCGCACCGTCGCCGGCCCGCAAGCCGCCGGGCTGTGCATGAAGTGGCCCAACGACGTGCAGTGGCACGACGCCAAGCTGGCAGGCGTACTGGTCGAGACCACCCGCAACCCCGGCGGCAGCGAGGCCGGCCATACGGTCGTCATCGGCATGGGCGTGAACCTGACCGACGCCGCCCGGCTGTCGCTGGCGCTGGAACGCGAAGTCGCCGACTGGAGCCAGGTGCAGGCAGTCGCCGCCCGCCAGGCCTCCGCCGCCGACCTGGTCTGCGCCAGCGCCATGGCCTGGCTGGAAGCGGTCCAGACCCTGGAGCGCGAAGGCTTTGGCGCCTTCAGGCCGCGTTTCGACCAGGTGGACGCTTTGGCCGGCCGCAAGGTCAACGTGCTGGACAAGGGCGCTATCCTTCTAGGCGGCACCGCCTGCGGCGTGGACGAACAAGGCCGCCTGCTGGTGCAAACCCCCGAGGGCACCCAACCGATCCTGGTCGGTGAAATCTCGATTCGACGCCAAGCATGATTATTCTCATCGACTCCGGCAACAGCCGTCTCAAGGTGGGTTGGCTGGACGCCAGCAACCCCGACACGCCGCGCGAACCCGCGGCGGTCGCCTTCGACGGGCTGGACCTGGACGCCCTGGACCGCTGGCTGTCCGCCTTGCCGCGCCGCCCCTTGCGCGCGCTGGGCGTGAACGTCGCCGGCGAGGCCCGCGGCGCGGCCATCGCCGCCATCCTGCAAAAACATGGCTGCACGGTGACCTGGTCGCCGTCGCAAGCAACCACGCTGGGGTTGGTCAACAGCTACAAGACGCCCACGCAGCTGGGCGCCGACCGCTGGGCCTCACTGCTGGGCGTGCTGTCGCGCCTGCCTGGCGCGCACCCGCCCTTCGTGCTGGCCAGCTTCGGCACCGCCACCACCATCGACACCGTCGGCCCCGACAACGTCTTTGCCGGCGGCCTGATCCTGCCAGGCCCGGCCATGATGCGCAGCGCCCTGGCCCACGGCACCGCCAACCTGCCCATCGCCAACGGCCAGGTCGTGGCCTATCCCACGGACACGCACGAAGCCATCGCCTCCGGCATCGCCGCCGCGCAGGCCGGCGCCGTCGTGCGCCAATGGCTGGCGGGACGCCAGCGCTACGGCCAGACGCCGCAGATCTACGCGGCGGGCGGCGGTTGGCCCGAAGTGCATCAGGAAATCGAACGCCTGCTGGCGGACGCGGGCGGCACCGAAGGTGCGGCCCCCGTGCCCATCTATCTGGATCACCCCGTCCTGGACGGCCTGGCCGCGGTCGCCCGCGCCACCCTGGACGACCAAGCCTGAACGGGAGACCCCGGCCATGCGCGTGCTCTTCATCCTCATCCTGCTGGCGAATCTGGGGGTTTATGCGCTGGGCCAGGGCTGGCTGGGCGTGCGTCCCGAGGACGAAGGCCGCGACCCGCGCCGCTTCAATCAGGAACTGAATCCGGGCGCGGTGACCCTGGTTCCCAAGACCGCGGCTGCCGCCCCCTGAAGCCCCAGCCGGCGCACACGCCGGGGAACCCGGGCGCTACCCCCCCTTTTCTGCCTCCAACCAAGGCGCCAGCGCGTCCAGCGTGCGCCCCGTGGCTCCCGAATGCATGCGAAACCATGCCAGCGCCGCCTCAGCCGTGCGCTGGCGGCGCGGTTCGTCCGTCAGCAATGCCATGGCCGCTTCCACCGCCTGGCCGGCGTCGGCCGCGCGCAGCACCGCGCCCGCCGCGATGGCGTCTTCCGCCGCCTGCTTGAAATTGAAGGTGTGCGGACCGACGATGACCGGCACGCCCGCCGCACAGGCCTCGATCAGATTCTGCCCGCCCAGCGGCGCGAAACTGCCCGCCACGATCGCCACATCCGAAGCGGCATAGTGGAACGCCATCTCGCCCAACGTGTCGCCCAGCAGCACCGCCGTACCCGGCCCCGGCGCTACGCCTTCGGAACGCCGGACATACGGCAGCCCGGCCTCCGACAACAGACGCGCAGCCTCGTCAAAGCGCTGCGGATGACGCGGAATCAACAGGAACAAGGGCGCGCCCGGCATCGCGGCGTGACGCTTGATGGCCTCGATGAAACCGCTATCCTCGCCCTCCCGCGTGCTGGCCACCGCCACCACACGTCGGCCCAGCTGTTCGCGCCAGGCTTGCCCCGCGGCAACCTGCGGCGCCGGCAAGACCAGATCGAATTTCAGATTGCCCGTCACGACGGGCTGCGGCGCCCCAGCCTGCACCAGCCGGTCCGCGTCCTCCGCGGTCTGCGCCAGCACCGAATCAAGCCCGCCCAGCGCTTCACGCATCACGCCGCCCATCCTGCCCGCCTGGCGCAGCGACGAGGCCGAAAACCGGGCGCTCACCAACGCCATGGGCACGCCGGCGCCGCGCGCGGCCGCCAGCAGGTTCGGCCAGATCTCGCGTTCGATGAGCAGGCCGCAACGCGGCCGATACGCCGCCATGAAACGGCGGGTCGCGCCGGGAAAGTCATAAGGCAGCCATGCCTGGCGCAACTGGCCGCGGGCGATCGCATCCGCGTACTGGCGTGCGCCCTCGGCCCGGCCGGTGGCTGTCATGTGCGTCAGCAACACCGGCAGGCTGCGGTCCAGCAAGGCTTGCAGCAGAGGCTGTGCGGCGCGCGTCTCGCCCAGGCTGACGGCATGCACCCAGACCGGTGCGGTCCAGGACGCGGCAGCGGCTGTAGCCGTGGCAGGCGCGGCGTGGCCGAAGCGTTCAGAAGAGAAGATTTCCCATTGTCCGCCCGCGCGCCGGGCGCGGTGGCCCATCCAGAGCCAGACCAGCGGTGATAGAGCCCTGAGCGCCAGCGAGTAAACGCCGCGATTCATGTCACTGGGCGGCCAAGGCCTGCTCCACCGCCGCCATCACGGCCTCGCGCGACGGCGAAGCCCCGCGGTCGCCCAGGCTGGCGGTGTAGCTGGAACCGACCAGCGGCGTGCGCACCGGCGTGGACGCACGGTAAATGCCGATGGTGGGCCGGCCCAGGGCGGCCGACAGGTGGGTCAGACCGCTGTCCAACCCCACCATCAGGCGCGACCCAGCCAGCAAACGCGCCACCGCCGTCAGGTCCATGCGGGGCATCACCTCAGCCCCATCCATCCCGGCGATCAGCAAGCGGGCCCGCTCGGCCTCCTGCTCGTTCCCCGCCAACAATTTCAGGGTGCAGCCGGCCTCGCGCAGGCGGCGGAACACGACGCGCCAGTCTTCTTCCGGCCAGAGTTTGTCGTCGCGGCTGGCCGACGGCATGATCACGGCGTAGCCGCGGTCCGTATCCAGATGGTGCAAGCGCGGCAGTTCGCCGACGTTCATACCCTCGCTGCCGACTTCCAGCACCGGGTCCGCCGCAGGCTGCGTCGCCTGCCGCGCAAAAGCCTGCAGACCGAAATCGGGCGCACCGGCGTATTGGTAGCCGAACGTCAGGGCGGCCAGCTTGCGCTGGCGGATCACCGCCGGCTGCCAGAATTCCACCCTGTGCCGCACGTTGTAGAACAGCGACGCCAACGGCTCGCGCGCCGAGCGCCAGTCCAGCCCGTGCCGTACGCCACGGGTCTGGCGCACCAGCCAGGCGGATTTCAGCAAGGCCTGCATGTCGAGCACGATGTCGTACTGCTTGGACCGCAGGCGTTCCTTTAGCGCGTGACGCTCTGCCCTGACCTGGCTCGACCACCATGCCTTGCGCCAGCGGCGATGCGCCACCTTGATCACCTCATTGACCGCCGGGTGCCAACTGGGGATCTCGGCGAATGCTTCTTCCGCCACCCAGTCGATTTCGGCGTCCGGCATATATCGGGCGATATCAGATATAGCAGGCAGCATGTGCACCAGATCGCCGAGGGACGATGTGCGAACGATGAGAATGCGTGTTGGCATCAAAGCAAAGACGGTTCAGTCAGAAACGCGAATGTACAACACAACGCCTTCCTTCTCCCGGGTTCGCGGCCGAAACCAGGCGCTATGATCCCTACAACACATCACGGCGGGACGGTCACAATTCCACATACAGTGAGGCGCAGACTTGCCCGCCATATTGACCGGTTGACATACAATCACAGTCTCATCATTGAGTTCGACCGAAATGCAATCCAAATCTGGCGATTTCCCGAATATTGTCGGCCTGCTGCTCTCCTATAGGAAATTGCTGGTTTTGGCCATTATTTTGGGAACCATCATCGGCGTCACCATGCCCAAGCGCACCCCGCTTTGGACGGCCAGCGGACTCATTAGGCTCGGGCAGATCAGCGGGACCCTCCTTACAGATGGGGCGACGATCGGATCGATTTCGCAGCAACCCAGCTTCCTGCACGATACCCTCGAGAAAGCCGGCATGCCGAGCGATTTGCGCGACCCGAAAGCCCTGCTGGCGTCGCGCACGTTCACCGCGCTCGCTCAAGGCACCCCGAGTCTCGTCCTGTTGCGGGTAAATGCATATTTTCCGGACGAAGCCAAGCGCATCGTGGAGGTCGCGATTGCCACGGTGCAGCAACAGACCGAGGCAGTCTTCCACGACGAAGTCGAGCTGCGCAAGCGCAAGCTCGCAGCTGCGGAAAAACAGTTGGCGGAAAACCTCAGCGAACGAGACATGGTCGTTACGGCGCTCCAATCGGGGCAAATTGCTCCTGCGACGGCCGTGATGGATTCGCTGGTGGTGTCGTATCTGCTGCGCGCCACCCAAGCCGATTCTGACCGCTTGCGCCTCTTGATCGAGTCGCTGCAGGATCAAATCAATCCGATCCGCACCTTCAACACAAAGCTGGAGACGCCGATTTCGGTCACGACGCCTCTGGGCGGCAGCTTGATCGTCAGCGGTGCAATAGGCGCCATCGTCGGTTTTATCATCGCCTTCCTATTGGCGCTGATTCAAACCTTGATTCGTACCCGCCATCCCGTGAGCAATCTCCTGAATCGCGAATAACGCATCGGTTCAAAGTGATGCCGTGTGCAACTATGTCAACTGATCGTCGTCATCCGAACAGGACGGCGGGGTGGTTGGCGTTTGGTGCATTTTGCATCATGTTTCCGGTCTACATCGCCTACCAAATTTTCGTGCAAAAGGGGGTAATCCACCCATACCTGGGTGGGTACTTTTCAGCCGGGATGGCAATCAGCTTGCCACTGTTGCTGCTTGCCGCCTCTGTCAAACCACACTCGCATATCCCACCGGACTTGGTGGAATGGCTGTTCGTCCTGTTCATGTTGCTTTTCGGCATGAGCCTCGCCGTAGGCGTGTATACCAATGTCACGCCCGATATCCTGAGGCCCAATGCGATTACATGGTGCTCGTTCGTTGTGCTGTACCTGCTGGGATTGCTTTTCCCCTGGGGCGATAAGGCTGCGACGCACTACGCGCAACTCATTTTCGTCGGTCTTCTACTTCTCATCCTGCTCAATACGAAGGGAGGCCAACTGATCGGCGTAGGCTACATCTCGCCGGGAGCCGACAAGGAATTGAATTACCAAGCCGTCGCGCTGGCCTACATCGTGGCGACCCTGGCCGCGCTGCCCCCCGCACGGGTTCTGATCAGGTACGCCGGCTACGTATTCTCGATCATTGCTCTATACATAGTCGGCGCACGCTCCGAATTCGTGGCCTTTGCGTTCATCGCCGGCACCATCGAGTTCTGCATGGCCAAACGAAAAGCGCTGTTCGTCGCGCTGGGCATCGTCGGAATCGTCGCGCTTCTCGCGCTGGCCCATGCCATGCTCGGCACGCTGCCGGGCAGCCGTATCCTGGGCCTGTCCGATGTTAGCGAAGACGCGTCCAGCATCGCCCGGGCCGCGCTAACCACTGATGCCTGGCTGTCGATCAGCCTGGCGCCATTCCTGGGTGAATACGGCAGCTACCTGCCCGGCAACTACGCCCACAACATTCTTTCCGCCTGGGTCGACATGGGCTTGGCAGGCATCGTCACGTTGGCACTGTTGCTGACGTTCGCCAGCGCCAGCATCATGCTCACTTACCGCAACTGGGTCCGTACGCCCGTGTTCCTCGTAACGGCGGCGCTGCTTGTGGCGAGCATACTGCTTATGCTCTTCGCCAAGTACTACACCTATCAGTTGCTGCCTATTGCAATCGGCGCCTATGGGAACCTGCGGCGCCGGGATGCCGGCTACTCCACGTGACGAATGTGCTTGGCGGGGTTGCCCGCCACGATGCTCTTGTCATCGACATTGCGCACAACCACAGCGCCAAGGCCAACAATGGCCTTCTCGCCGATTTTCAGCTGATTTAGTACCGATGCATTCGGCGCGACCCAAGCCTGGGCGCCAATGCGTACGCCGCCGCTGATCTCCGCGCACGCGATGACGAACGCATCCTCGCCCACCTCGACGTTATGCGCGATATGCACGTGATCGTCAATCTTTGCGCCGCGCCGGATCAGCGTATCGCCCAGCGTTCCACGGCAAACGGTAGTCAACGAGCCGATCTCTACATCGTCTTCGATGATCACTCGGCCCAAATGGGGGAGCCGCAGCGCCTTGCCATCCACATCACGTTCGAATCCAAAGCCATCCTCACCAACGACCGCGCAGGACTTGATGATGCTGCGTGCGCCGATGGTGACTTCATCCTGGATCACAACGTTGTGCAAGATCCGCGCACCCGGTCCAACCACCACCCCCTTGCCAAGCACCACGTTCTGCCCGATGGAGGCAGTTGGATGAATGTCGGGTTCGGCCTGGGACCAGACATAGCCCGCCGTCTCTTCGATATAAGCCAATGCCCGCGCGAAATCCAGCCTGGGAGTCGGCGACACCAGCGCGTGGCCTCTCACCAAAGCGGCGTGCTCCGGGGAGACGATCACCACGGCTCCGTCCGGCGCCTTTTCCGCCCAAGGACCCGATTTCGCGAAGCTCAGCGCTCCCGCGACCGCTTCGTCGACCGCCGCGATCGACGTAATCTCGACATCGCTCGCCAAGGCCGGCAACCCCAGATATCGGGCGACGTCATTGGCCGAAACCGGCTTGCTTATTGCTCTACCCATCGAATCACCTCGAAAGCTTCCGCATAGCGCATGCCGACCTGGCAACCACGCTGTACAGCTAGACTGTGGATCAATTCATCGTAGTTCGGCGCACGGAATGCCTGTGACTTATACGCAGCCAGTGCGCGGATCTTGCATTGCAGATGCTTCTCTTCCACTCCGTGGAAAAACGTCAAATCCGTTCGACGATTATTCCAGGGAATTTCGTAACCCAGAATCGTTGCGCGCTTGAATGCCCTGAACGCTTCACGATTGATGACTTCGTGGTCCTGGTGCGTGTCGTAGGAATTCGGGCCCACCACCACATCGGGATCGATCTCCTTGCGAAGGCGGACCATTGCTTCCAGGATTTCCTGGCGGTCACGCGGGAAATACCGCACGCGGAACTGGAACACCTGCAATTGTGAGGCCGGCAGGTTGATTTCTTTCGCCGCATCCACGATTTCGGTGCGCAGGATGTCCTGCGGCAGGCCTGCGGGTACGGATTCCTCGGCAGCGGAAAACGCCGCATAGTGCACTTCGTGCCCTTGCTCCGCCCATTTCGCCATCGACGCGCCGCAGCCCCATTCGCCATCGTCCGTGTGGGGACCCAAGATCAGATACTTTTTCTTCTTCAAACCTATTCTCCTGGAGCAGGTCATTGTGCTCGGCTGGACCGCACCTCGCCCACTCCTGTTCGGCTTGCCCTACCGTAGGGCTGCCGCGTACGCCGGCCTAGCAGGCCCGGCATTCAACCCGGAATTATGCCAAAACATGGAAACCCGCATCGTTCAGCAGCATTCCCAACGCAGCCAGACCGACGCCAGGCCAGAGCGTACCCTCAGGCGGCCTTGACTGCAGCATGAAGAGCAAGGCATGCATGGCGCAGAAGCCGGCGACCAGAAGTATCACTGATTAAAAAGGAAATTCAAGACGTAATACCACACCCAAAACGGTCGCAATTCTCGCAACTTCTGCCCTGGGCTCGCAGATTCACACATCTTCGCCGACGTGCGTTTTCGGTTTCCAGGAGTACACGTGGCGCGACAGCTTCGTCTTGACGCTGTCTTGAAGGAAAAGAGAACCGGGCTCGTGGACACATGTACGAGCGGATGCCGTGCGCCGCCTACGGCCACGCCCGTGGCGATCGGGTCTACGCGGATACGTTAAACGGTGACAGATTGTGCGCCGCAAAATTTATCCCGCATGTAGTTTTCGGCAGCAAAATGCAAAATCGGGATACCGGCCGATGTTCACGCCGGCCGCAACGAGTTGATTCCTACGGGCAGACCGCGCCACTAAATCCAGCTGCCCATTGCTTATCCCTGTGGCAGAACCCGAGCGGCTATAGTATAGTCCTCTGGACCTTCCCGCACGGTTCCCGCGAATGTCGTAAGCACCGACCACACACATGGTCTGCCAGCGATGCGCGCCATTGCTCCGTGCTTGCCTACTCTTTCGCTCTACAGCCACCAAAATGAAGAACGCAGCCCAGGTGGACAGCTGGGGCGACACGTGAACTGGCATCCAGGCGGGCTGTCGCCCCTCCTCTATCCTCAAGCTGACGCTAGGCGTTTCGCCTTCCTGCGTTGCCATTGCAGCGCGCTCGGCTGCGGCTACCGATCCAAGGCCTGTCGTCGACGCTTGGCGAGCCGGCACGGGGCGATGTTGCAAATACCCCACCATAACCCGGTGGCAGTACATATGCTTTCATGTGAATCCGGACAACAGGGCATAGTTGGTCCTGCCGCTTTCGCTTTGTCCATGGCCTATCAATCTACCGCTAGATATTCAACCCTATGAAGAATTTTGCCCTCATCGGCGCCGCCGGATACATTGCACCGCGCCACATGATTGCCATCAAGGAAACCGGTAACGACTTGGTCGCCGCGTTGGACCCCAATGACTCCGTAGGCATTATTGACAGCCATTTTCCGAATGCCGACTTCTTTACAGAATTCGAACGATTCGATCGCCATCTGGACAAACTGCATCGCGCCGGCGATTCCAAGCGCGTAGATTATGTCTCTATTTGTTCGCCGAATTATCTTCACGATTCGCATATGCGGTTTGCGCTACGCTCTGGCGCCGACGCCATCTGCGAAAAGCCGCTCGTCTTGAATCCCTGGAACATTGATGGCCTGCAGGATATCGAGCGCGATACCGGCCGCAAGGTAAACACCATTCTTCAACTGCGCGTTCACCCCGCAATTGTCGCCTTGCGCGAAAAAGTGCAAAAGGAAAAAAAGGCCACCAAGCATGAGGTCGATCTAACGTATATCACGTCGCGTGGCCATTGGTACTTGCAGTCCTGGAAGGGAGATTTGAAAAAATCTGGTGGCATCGCAACCAACATCGGCGTGCATTTCTTCGACATGCTCCATTTTATTTTTGGAGCGTTGCAAAATAACGTCGTGCACCTGTCGGATGACACCAAGGCCGCAGGCTATCTCGAATACGAACACGCTCGTGTCCGCTGGTTCCTGTCGGTCGACTTCGCCGACGTCCCCGAAACACAGCGCAACGCAGGCCAACGCACCTTCCGCTCCATCACCGTTGACGGCGACGAGATCGAATTCTCCGGCGGTTTCACCGACCTGCACACGCGCAGCTACCAGGAAATCCTGGCGGGCCGTGGCTTCGGACTCGAAGAGAACCGCGTGGCAATCAGCACCGTTGCAGCGATTCGCCAAGCACCGCTCGCGCCGCGCACGGGCGACTATCACCCGTTCCTGAAGAAATGAGCCACTACCAGCACCCCAGCGCCATCGTCGACGAAGGCGCTCAAATCGGCGACGGTTCGCGCGTCTGGCACTTCGTGCACGTATGCGGCGGCGCGCGCATCGGCACGGGCGTATCGTTGGGGCAGAACGTCTTCGTGGGCAACAAGGTCGTTATCGGAAATGACTGCAAGGTGCAGAACAATGTCTCCGTCTACGACAACGTCGTGCTTGAAGATGGCGTTTTCTGTGGGCCGAGCATGGTCTTCACGAACGTGTACAACCCGCGATCCCTTATCGAGCGCAAGGATCAATACCGTGACACGCTCGTCAAGCGCGGCGCCACCCTGGGCGCCAACTGCACCGTGGTTTGCGGCGTCACCGTGGGCGCCTTCGCATTCGTCGGCGCCGGCGCCGTCGTCAATCGGGACGTCCCCGACTACGCGCTCATGGTGGGCGTACCGGCCCGACAGATCGGCTGGATGAGCGAATTCGGCGAGCAACTCGACCTGCCGCTGCAGGGCAATGGTGAAACGCTGTGCCCCCATACCAATGCCCGATATGTGCTCAACGACGGCGTTTTGACCAAAACGGAAACCAACTCATGATCGATTTCGTTGACCTCAAGGCTCAACAGGGCCGCATTAAAGACAAGATCGACGCGGGCATCCAGCGCGTACTGGCGCACGGCCAGTTCATTCTCGGCCCCGAAGTCGCTGAACTTGAACAAAAGTTGGCAGCCTACGTCGGCGCCGAATTCTGCATCAGCTGCGCAAACGGCACGGACGCACTGCAAATCGTGCAAATGGCGTTGGGCATCGGGCCTGGCGACGAAGTCATCACACCCGGCTTTAACTACATCGCGACCGCCGAGACCGTCGCGCTGCTGGGCGCCAAGCCTGTTTACGTGGACGTCGACCCGCACACGTGCAACCTCGACCCCGCGAAGCTCGAAGCGGCGATCACCCCCAAGACCAAGGCCATCATTCCGGTTTCGCTCTATGGACAATGCGCCGATCTCGACGCAATCAACGCCATCGCCGAGCGCCACGGCATCCCGGTGATCGAAGATGCCGCCCAGAGCTATGGCGCGACCTACAAAGGCCGCAAATCCTGCAATCTGAGCGCAATTTCGTGCACCAGCTTTTTCCCGAGCAAGCCTTTGGGCTGCTACGGCGATGGCGGCGCAATCTTCACCAATGACCCCGAGTTGGCCCGCGTTATCCGCCAGATCGCCCGTCACGGCCAGGACCGCCGCTATCACCATGTCCGCATCGGAGTGAACAGTCGACTCGACACTCTGCAGGCGGCCGTTCTGCTTCCGAAGCTGGAAATTCTCGACGAAGAACTGGCCCTGCGCGACCAGGTTGCAACCCGCTACACTGCCGCGTTCCACGCCGCGGGCATCACGCAGACGCCTTTCGTGGCCGATGGCAACGTCAGCGCATGGGCGCAGTACACGATCCTGGTGCCGAACCGCGCCGCGCTACAGGAGCACCTGAAAGCCCAGGGCATCCCGACGGCCGTGCACTATCCAATCCCGTTGAACAAGCAGCCTGCCGTGCGTGACGACTCGGCCAACCTGCCGATCGGGGATCAGCTTGCAGAACAGGTCATGAGCTTGCCCATGCACCCGTACCTGGAGCCGGATGTCCAGCAACAAATCGTTCAGGCAGTCGCCCAAGGCATAGAACGTAGCGCCAGCCGCTGATGCCCCGCTGGCATCGCTAACGGCAGCCCTGGACCATGTCTCCCTCCACATGCCCAGTATCAATATCCGGGCTTGGCCCACTCAGTTGAGTCGCCAGACTTTATTGTGAAGGGAGATACACCCATTTGGGAGTCGAACCTGGCCAGGTACAGTGCTTCGCTGCCTTAAAACTGCCTGCGATGCTATCGGTGAAAGGCTGATTGATTCATGTCTAGTAGATTGCGCTATACAAACATAAAGAGTTTTTTCCAAAACCACGGACTGTTGCGTTCAATATTGATCTTGGTAAGTGGCGCGGGGCTGGCCCACCTTATCACAGCGCTCGCCCTGCCATTTCTTACCCGGCTGTATACGCCAAGTGAGTTCAGTACATTGGCGGCATTTTCCGCCGTGCTGTCCACCATTTCCGTAGCCGCATGCCTGCGATTTGATATTGCAATTCCTCTGGCCAGCCGCGATGAAGAAGCCCGCCACCTGCTTGGATTTGCGCTAATTTCGACTTCCGTCATAGCTTTCATCGCTGCGGTCGTAGTCTTTTGGAAAGGCGATGCGCTCGCTGCACTATTCGGCAGAGGCCTGTCAGTTGCCCATCTTTGGCTTATTCCTCTGGGCATCATATGCGCGGGAGCTTACGCAGCATTTCAAAATTGGTTCATACGAGAAAAGAAATTCTGGTCGATAGCAAAGAGTAGAATCGCCCAATCAATAGCAAGCGTTGGCACACAAGTCACACTCGGAATTTTAGGTGCGGGCGCGATAGGATTGCTGACCGGATATATATTTAACACTGGCATTGGTTTTCTAATTCTTTGTGGAATTTGGTGGCACTGGAGACGATCGCGACCAACCCTTCAGGCCCAACCCTCGACGAGTGCGAAAGCAACCTGGAAAAAATATGACCAATTTCCAAAATTCTCAGTTATAGAGGCATTAGCCAATAGCGCCTCCACGCAAATACCGCTAATGATAATAGCCGCCTCCCTCACCGGGCCGGAGGCGGGCTATCTATTATTGGGGATAAATATAATACAGGCTCCCATGGCCGTACTGGGATCATCCATTTCCCAAGTATTTATTTCCCAAGCCCCAGAAAAAAATCGGCAAGGAAAACTCAATCAGTTTGTTTTCACTATGCTGAAAAACCTGCTGAAAACAGGTGGTCCGCCGTTATTGATTTTAGGCGCCGTTTCCCCATTTTGCTTTGGCGTGATCTTTGGAGCTGGATGGGAGCGAGCAGGGATTTTAGTGGCATGGATGACCCCATGGTTTATCTTGCAGTTTATCGTTGCCCCCGTATCTTCGAGCTTGCACATTATTGGCGCACTCAGGCTCGCACTATTGGTACAAGTGGTGGGATTCTTATTGAGGACGGGCGCAGTCTATCTTTGCACGCGCTTTGCTTCGGATTGGGTTTCTGAGGTCTACGCCCTAACAGGCGCATTATTTTATTTATTCTATTTAGCAGTAACGATGATGGCCATCAAGAAGTATCGTTAGACCCATGCATCTCTGGATCTTGTTTCAAACGATAGCGCACATTATCCAGGGAAAGTCACTACAATCGCCCCCTGCCTACCGTACTTGTTAGCCCTTTATGCAGTTCTGTTCCGTACTATCAAAATTTTCCTGCAAACGATGAGCAACCGCAAAAGAGTCCTCTATATCGATGGCGCCGGCCCTTTTGGCGGGGCAAGCAGAAGCCTTTTTGAAGCGGTAAGACGCATGAAAGATACGGGCTTTATTTCTCCGTATTTTTTGACGACCAAAGGGTCTTCCAACGACTACTATCAGATGGTGGCAGAGGATATTATTGCCACTGTGGGTTTGACGCGGTTTGACAACACCGAGTATAGCCACTACAGAGGGGTCCGGTGGCTGGTGCTATTGCGCGAACTTTGGCATTTGCCGTTCATGTTGTTCGCTCTGTTTCAAGCCAAACGGCGATGGAAAAAATTTGACCTCATTCATGTCAATGAGATCACGGAACTTATTCCTGGACTGCTGGCCAAGTATTTGTTCGGATGCCCGTTGGTAGTGCATGTAAGATCAGTTCAGTCAAAAAAAGACAATCTGAGAACCAAATGGATAACCAGATTGCTGAGAAAAGTCGATGGAATTGTCTGTATTGACGAAACGGTATCAAGAAGTGTTGATGCGCAGAACAAGGTTGTAATTCACAATTCTTTTACTGTTGACTCAGATAAATCAGACCCGGACTTTGAAGGCAGGATCTCCACTTACAAGGATTTCTTCCGCGTGGGCTTTGTGGGCAATTTCCAGGAGAACAAGGGGATTGCCGACCTGGTTGAGGCTGCTGTTTATTTGAAAGATCATGGAAACATAAAATTCCTGATCGTTGGCGATGAAACGGAAAAGAAAAAGCTTTTCAGGAGGCTAGTTGAACGTGTGCTCGGGCTAAGCCAGGATGCAAAAACACGGATTATTGGCCGAGTGCAAGAAGCGAGCATCGAGGATAATGTAATTTTTTTCGGAAAAACCTGGGACATTTCGTCTGCGTACAAGAACTTTGATGTCTTGTGTTTTCCATGCCATGCGAATGCTCCAGGACGTCCAATTTTCGAAGCAGCCTTTTTCAAGGTTTCATCAATCGCTTGCATCGAAAGCCCGACAGCAGACACTTTGATTCCCGATGTAACGGGCGTGACCGTGCCAGAGAAGGCGCCGAGGGCCTTGGCGGACTCAATTCTTTCTTTGTCAAAAGATATATCCCGAGTGGAAGCAATGGGCGCAGCCGCCTTTGAGCTGGCTCAACGAAATTTCGATCCAAAAAGGAATTCGGAAAGAATGAAAATTTTCTATAATTCCATTCTTGACAAAGTTTAGAGCTACACTGGACGGCTATTGCACGTTGCCTCCAAGTTCGTTTTTTTTAATATTTTTATGCCTTCTACGGCCCGAGTGCATGGCGGGCCTACGGCGGAATGATTGACCTGGAAGTGATATGGCGACAGATGGGAATTACAGGATTTGTAATCGCACCATAATGGACACCAGCGATCCGAACATTACGTTCGACGAACGCGGCGAGTCCGATTACTGCGCGAATTTCGACACGCAGATCAAACCCAATTGGCATACGGATGCGCGCGGCGAAGCCGAACTCATGCGGACGGCCGAGAAGATCAAGGCCGCCGGCAAAGGCAAAGACTTCGACTGCATCATCGGCTTGAGCGGCGGCCTGGACAGCTCGTACACGGCTTACATCGCGAAGGAAAAGATGGGCTTGCGCCCATTGCTGTTCCA
This sequence comes from Achromobacter aegrifaciens, assembly GCF_902859735.1. Classification (GTDB taxonomy): domain Bacteria; phylum Pseudomonadota; class Gammaproteobacteria; order Burkholderiales; family Burkholderiaceae_B; genus Achromobacter; species Achromobacter aegrifaciens. Next base: position 145,251 of record NZ_CADIJY010000005.1, read on the forward strand.
CGTCGACGCCGGTTGGAATACCGACCAGGCCGTCGGCAACGTGGAAAAGCTGGTCGATGGCCTAGGGCTGGAGCTGTATACCGACGTCATCAACTGGGAAGAAATGAAGGACCTGCAGGTCGCCTTCCTGAAAGCGCAGATCCCCGACCAGGACTTGCCCCAGGACGTTGCGTTTTTCTCGGGGCTGTATAAGTTCGCCAACAAGCACAAGCTCAAGTATGTGTTGACGGGCGGCAACTATTCGACCGAATGCTGTCGCGAACCGGAAGAATGGGGCGGCTACCCGGGTATCGACAAGCGCCTCATCCTGGATATCCACAAGAAGTTCGGCAAGCGTCCGCTCAAGACCTTCCCGATCGTCGACATCCTGACGTACAAGCTGTACTACCGCTACGTGCTGGGCATGCAGGTCTTCAAGCCATTGAACCTGGTGCCGTACATCAAGGCCGACGCAGAACGGGAGCTGGAGACGCGCTTCGGCTGGAAGAAATTCCAGCACAAGCATCACGAATCGCGCTTCACCCGCTTCTACGAAGACTACTGGATGCCCCGCAAGTTCGGCTACGAAAAGCGCCGCGCCCACTTCTCCAGCCTGATCCTGACCGGCCAGATGACGCGTGACGAGGCCCTGGACCGGATTTCACGTCCCGAACTCGATGAGCATTTTTCGCGCCAGGAATTCCGCTACGTCGCTCACAAGCTGGACCTGACCGAAGACGAGCTGCAGGCGATATTCGACGGCCCGAACCGGACCTTCCGCGATTACGCCAACAAGAAGGCGCTGATTGGGCTGGGCGCGACCGTCATGCAGAAGATCGGCCTGGAAAAGAGGCTTTTCCGATGATCGCCATTATTGACTACGGCCTGGGCAACGTCCTGGCATTCGCCAATATGTACCGCCGCATGGCGGTGCCTGTGTCCATTGCCCGCACCGCCGAAGACCTGGCTGGCGCAACCAAGCTGATCCTGCCCGGCGTGGGCGCATTCGACTACGCCATGGATTCGTTCCGCCGTTCCGGCATGTACGCCGCCGCGGTCGAGCGCGTGACCAGGGACGAGGTCCCGGTCCTGGGCATCTGCGTCGGCATGCAGATGCTGGCGGGCGGCAGCGAGGAAGGCTCCGAGCCCGGCCTGAACTGGGTGCCCGGCATGGTCCGCAAGCTGGATACCACCCATTTCACGCAGCGCACCCAGTTGCCGCACATGGGCTGGAACGACGTTTATCCCCGCCAGGCCTCGCCGCTGTTCGCCGGCCTGGAAGCGGATGCGCGCTTCTACTTTCTCCACTCGTACTATTTCGACTGCCAGAACCAGGACGACATGCTAGCGAGCGCCGAATACGGCACCAAGTTCGCCTGCGCGGTCAATCACAAGAACGTCTATGGCGTGCAATTCCACCCAGAGAAAAGCCACGAATTCGGTGCGCGGCTTCTGAAGAACTTCGCGGATATCTAACGTGCTTCGTCCCAGAATCATCCCCTGCCTGCTGGTCCGAGATAAAGGTCTGGTCAAGACCGTGAAGTTCTCGTCCGACAAGTACGTCGGCGACCCGATCAATGCCGTCCGCATCTTCAACGAAAAGGAAGTGGACGAGTTGATCGTCGTCGACATCGACGCCACCACCAAGGGTCATGGCCCCGATCTGCAAATGATCGAACGCCTGGCCGCCGAATGCCGCATGCCGTTCTGCTATGGCGGCGGCGTCAAGACGGTCGAACAGGCGCAAGCCATCATCAGCCTCGGCGTGGAGAAGGTCGCCCTCAGCTCCGCGCTGGTCGAGGACCCCTCGCTCGCAAGCCGGATCGCCGACAAGCTCGGCCGTCAAAGCGTGGTCGCCGTCCTGGATGTCAAGAAGAAGCGCTTCAGCTCGCGTTACGAGGTCTGGACGCACAATGCCAGCAAGAACACACACCTGAACCCGATTGAGCTTGCCCCCCTGCTACAGCAACATGGCGTGGGCGAGATCGTCGTCAACTCCATCGACCATGACGGCGTCATGAAGGGTTATGACCTCGGCATCGTCGAGCAGATCCGCAATGTGACGACCGTGCCGATGTCGGTGCTGGGCGGCGCGGGCTCCGTCGCTGACCTCGGCGAACTCATCAAGAAGTTCGGGATCATCGGCGCCGGCGCCGGCAGCCTGTTCGTGTTCAAGGGCGCCTACAAGGCCGTGCTGATCAACTACCCCACCTTGGCTGACCGCGAAGCGCTGGTACGCGCGGCGCATCTGCACAGTGCCTGAACGGCATTGCGTCGGCCCACAGAAAGAGACTTGCGAATATGTTGAAACCTAACGCCAAACTGCTCATCACCGGCGGCACGGGATCCTTTGGCAATGCCGTCCTCAAGCGCTTCCTTCAGACGGATATCGGTGAAATCCGGATCTTCAGCCGCGACGAGAAGAAGCAAGATGACATGCGCAAGCGCTACTCGCATCCGAAGTTGAAGTTCTACCTCGGCGACGTCCGGAACAGCCAGAGCCTGCTGAACGCGACGCGCGGCGTGGACTACATCTTCCACGCTGCCGCGCTCAAGCAGGTGCCTTCCTGCGAATTCCACCCGATGGAGGCGGTCTACACCAACATCCTTGGAACTGAAAACGTCCTGGAAGCCGCCATCCGCAACAAGGTGAGCAAGGTAGTCTGTCTAAGCACGGACAAGGCGGTCTATCCCATCAATGCAATGGGCATTTCCAAAGCCATGATGGAGAAGGTCATGGTCGCGAAATCGCGCGACCTGGATGCGTCCGAGACCGTGATCTGCGGTACGCGCTATGGCAACGTCATGGCCTCGCGCGGCTCCGTGATTCCGCTGTTCATCGAACAGATGCGTGCCGGCATTCCTCTTTCCATCACCGACCCCGACATGACCCGCTTCATGATGACGCTGTCGGATGCGGTGGACCTGGTGCTGTACGCGTTCGAACATGGCAACAACGGCGATCTGTTCGTGCAGAAGGCGCCTGCGGCTACCGTCCAGACCCTGGCGGCGACCCTGGCCCGCATGGTCGGCAAACCCGAACACCCGATCAACGTGATCGGCACGCGGCACGGAGAGAAGCTATACGAAGTCTTGCTGAGCCGCGAGGAAATGGCGTGCGCCGAGGACATGGGCGATTACTATCGCATCCCGCCCGACCTGCGCGACCTGAATTACGCGAAGTTCGTCGAACAAGGCGAAGAAAAGATTTCGCGCAGCGAAGACTACAACTCGCACAATACCCAGCGCCTGGATACCCACGGCATGGAGCAGTTGCTGCTGAAGCTGGAATTCATGCAAGCCATCCAGCGCGGCGAGCAAGTAACGCCGGAGGAATAAGCCATGAAGGTTCTCATCACCGGCAGCAACGGGTTCGTTGCGCAGAATCTCATCGCCACGCTGCAAGAGCGCAAGGACATCGAGGTCTTGCGCTTCACGCGTGACGACGACGCTTCATGCCTGGACGAATTGGTGGCCGAAGCCGATTTCGTCTTTCACCTGGCCGGCGTGAACCGGCCCAAGGATCCCGCCGATTTCCAAAGCGGCAACGCTGGATTGACGCAACAGCTCTGCGCCAGCATCGCCCGTAGCGGCCGGCGCACGCCCGTGATCTACACCTCATCGACCCAGGCAAGCCAGGACAATCCTTATGGCCTGAGCAAGCGAGAGGCCGAGGATGCGCTGTCGCAGCTGGCGGATCAACACGGCTCGCCCGTCCATCTCTTCCGCCTGCCCAACGTGTTTGGCAAGTGGGCGCGCCCGAACTACAACTCCGCAGTAGCCACGTTCTGCCACAACGTCAATCGTGACCTGCCCATCCAGATCAATGATCCGGCCGCGACAATCACGCTGGTTTACGTGGATGACGTTGTCGCCCGCTTCATCGAGCTGATGGACGGCGCCGTCGCCGACGACCGGTTCTGCACCGTCGCGCCCCAGTACCGGATCACGGTCGGCGACCTCGCCGCGCAGCTGGAGACGTTCCGCGACAGCCGCAACACGCTAATCACGGCGTCCGTCGGCACCGGCCTTGTTCGTGCACTGTATGCCACCTACATCAGCTACCTGCCGCCCGAGCGCTTTTCCTATGAAGTACCCAAGTACGGCGATCCGCGCGGCGTGTTCGTCGAAATGCTCAAGACGCAGGACAGCGGCCAGTTCTCCTACTTCACCGCCCATCCCGGTGTGACGCGCGGCGGCCACTACCATCACTCCAAAACCGAGAAATTCCTGGTCATCAAGGGACGCGCACGCTTTCGCTTCCGCCACATTCTGACCGGTGAATTCCACGAGCAGGACACGGATGGCGAAAAGCCGGAAATCGTGGAAACGGTGCCCGGCTGGACGCACGACATCACGAATATCGGCGACGACGAAATGGTCGTCATGCTTTGGGCCAACGAGATCTTCGACCGCGCCCGTCCCGACACTTATGCCCGCCCGCTCTGACATGAAAAAACTCAAAGTCGCCACTGTCGTTGGCACTCGCCCCGAAATCATCAGGCTGTCGCGCGTGCTCGCGAGCCTGGATCGCCATTGCGATCACGTGCTCGTGCACACTGGCCAGAATTACGACTACGAACTCAACGAGATCTTCTTCCAGGACCTGGGCATCCGCAAGCCGGACCATTTCCTGAATGCTGCGGGCGCCACTGGCGCGGAAACGATCGGCAAGGTAATCATCGCAACCGACCAGGCCCTGGCCGAGATTCAACCGGATGCAATGCTGGTGCTGGGCGATACCAACAGCTGCATGGCGGTCCTGCCCGCCAAGCGCCGCAAGATCCCTACCTTCCACATGGAAGCGGGCAACCGCTGCTTCGACCAACGCGTGCCTGAAGAGATCAACCGCCGCATCGTCGACCACACCTCCGACATCAACCTGACGTACAGCGACATCGCGCGCGAGTATCTGTTGCGTGAAGGCCTGCCCTCTGACCGGATCATCAAGACCGGCAGCCCGATGTTCGAAGTGCTGAATCATTACCGCGACGGCATCGAGGCGTCCGACGTTCTGGATCGCCTGGGCCTGACGCCTGGCCAATTCTTCGTCGTGAGCGCCCACCGCGAAGAGAACATCGATTCGGACCACAACTTTTCCAAGCTGGTGAAGTTGCTGAATACGGTGGCCGCCACCTACGATCTGCCCGTTATCGTCTCGACCCATCCGCGCACGCAAAAGCGCGTGGACGCGATGGGGGTCAAATTCCACGCGAACGTGCGCCTGCTGAAACCGCTCGGTTTCAAGGACTACAACAAGCTGCAGGTGTCCTCGCGCGCCGTGCTGTCAGACAGCGGCACAATCACCGAAGAATCGTCGATCCTGAACTTCCCCGCGCTCAACATCCGCGAGGCGCACGAGCGCCCCGAAGGCATGGAAGAAGCGTCCGTGATGATGGTTGGGCTGGAGACCGACCGGGCGTTGCAGGCGCTGGAACTGCTTGCGCACCAGTCGCGCGGCGCGAACCGCGATTTCCGTCTGGTGGCGGACTACAGCATGCCGAACGTGTCCGAGAAAGTGGTGCGCATCATTCATAGCTACACCGACTACGTCAATCGCGTCGTATGGAAAAAGGCGAATTGAAGATCGCGCTCGTTACCCAGTACTTCTGGCCCGAGTCCTTCTCGATCAACGACCTGGTTGAAGCCTTGGTGGCCCAAGGCCATACCGTGGAAGTCTTCACGGGCAAGCCGAACTATCCTGACGGGAAGATCTTCCCTGGATACCAGGCAGAGGGCGCGTCCGAAGAATTGTTTGCCGGCTCCGTCGCCGTGCATCGGGCGCCGTTGCGCCCGCGCGGCGGCGGCGGCGCGGCCAACCTCGCACGCAATTATCTATCCTTCGTCTGGAATGGCCTGCGGCATTTTCCGCGGCAAGCCAAGGGCAAGTCGTTCGATATCGTTTTCGTATTTTCGCTATCTCCGATCACGGCGGCCATTCCCGCGATCTATCTGAAATGGCGTCTGCGCAAACCCATGGCGATGTGGGTGCTGGACCTGTGGCCGGAAAGCCTCAGCGCAACCGGCTTCATCAAGAACAAGTTCGTGCTGAGCGCCATCGCCCTGATGGTGCGCGGCATCTATGCGTGTTCCGGCCTGATCATGGTGCAGTCGCGTGCGTTCATCGACGCTGTTTCTCGCTATGCCGACCCGCGCAAGCTGGTCTACTACCCGAACTGCTCGCGCGACACGCCGAACACGCTGTCCGCCGACACGCAGGTACCGCGCGCACTGCTGGATGAAATGGAGTCGCGCTTTTGTGTCGTGTTCGCGGGCAACCTCGGAACCGCGCAGGCCGTCGAGACCCTGGCCGAGGCCGCCGAACGGCTCAAGCATCTGCCCGATGTCCGCGTCGTGCTGGTCGGCAGCGGAAGCATGTCGTCTTGGCTGGCGGAACAGAAACAGGCGCGCAACCTGGACAACCTGGTCCTTGCCGGCCGCTTTCCGGCCAGCGAAATGCCACAGTTCCTGACGCGCGCGCAAGGACTGATCGTTTCGCTCAAGCGCAGCGAAATCTACGCGCAGACGGTACCCGCGAAGATCCAGACCTACTTGAGCGCCGGCCGCCCCATCCTCGCCTCGATCGACGGCGAAGGTGCCCGCGTCGTCGAGGAAGCTGGCGCCGGGCTGGTCAGCCCTGCCGAGGACGCCGAGCAGCTGGCTTGCCGCATCGAACAGCTGCACGCCATGTCCAGCGAAGCGCGCGCCGCCATGGGCGAGCGCGGCCGCGCCTACTTCCTGGAGCATTTCGAGCTGGAAAAGCAGGCCGCCCGCCTGGCCGAGCTGCTACAGCAACACATAGATCGAGGTGGACGATGAGCCAAGCGATTACCGTAGGCGTCCTGGGCGCGACTTCCCCGGCGGGCCGGCAGGTGCTGGCCAAGCTCGCCGCAGCCGGCCATCGCGTGGTGGCATTCTCGCGCAGCGCGCAGCCAGCCGGCGAAGCCGATGCCGTGCGCTGGATATCGCTGGCCGACAGTCAAGCGGAAGATGCAGCCCGGGCCGCAGGCCCGATTACGGTCTGGATTGCGCTCTGCCATATCTGGGTAGTCGGTGAACATTTCGATTTCATGCGCAGGCTGGGCGCCCAGCGCGTCGTCTGTCTGTCGTCGACCCGCCGCTACACCAAGGTCAGCTCCCAGAACGCCTATGAAGAAGCGCTGGTACGGCGTCTATCCGACGGCGAACGCGCCCTGGCCGAATGGGCCGAGGGCGCTGGCATCGGCTGGACCGTGCTGCGCCCCACGCTGATCTACGGACGCAGCACCGACCGCAACCTGTCGGAGATCGTCCGCATCATCCGCAAGCTCCACATCTTTCCCGTGTTCGGGCGTGCCGGCGGACTACGCCAGCCCGTCTATGTGGATGACGTCGCGCAGGCTGCCGTGCTCGCGGCGTTCGCGCCGCAAGCCGCCGACAAGGGATACAACATTTCCGGCGCGGAAGTGCTGAGCTATCGGGAAATGGTGACGCGGATTTTCAAAGCCATGGGCCGGGCCCCGCGCCTGCTGACCGTGCCGATCTGGCTGTTCAATTCCGCCCTGTTCTTCCTGCGCCTGATTCCGCGCTACCGGGGCTGGAATAGCGACATGGTGCAACGCATGAACCGCGACATGGTATTTGCGCATGACGACGCGACGCGGGATTTCGGCTTCAAGCCGCAGCCGTTCGTCCTGCACGATATCGACGTTCTCTGAATTCGCGAGCGTGTCTATTTTTCACCGGCCCGAGTCCGGCCATTTCTGCACTAGAAAATAATGGATGCCCTATCGCTACCGTGGTGGTTATTCGCAGTATTCGCAGCGCTGGCCTGGCTGTTGACAGGCGCGCTGCGCCGCTATGCGCTAAAGCATGATGTCATCGACGTGCCGAATGCGCGCAGTTCGCACAAGACGCCCACGCCGCGCGGCGGCGGTATCGCGTTTGTCATCAGCTTCCTGCTGGGATTGGCGACGCTGGCCGCGACCGGAAATGTCGCCCCCGTGGACGCGATTGCCCTGGGCGGCGCGGGCGCCTGGATCGCGCTCATCGGTTTTCTCGACGACCATGGCCATATCCCGGCACGCTGGAGATTGCTGGCCCACTTCACCGGGGCAGCCTGGGTGCTCTACTGGATAGGCGGCGTACCCTCGATGTCGTTTTGGGGGCTGGAACTGCAAACCGGCTGGTTGCTCTCGATCCTGGGCGCGTTGTACCTGGTATGGATGCTCAATCTCTACAATTTCATGGACGGCATCGATGGCATCGCCAGCATCGAGGCGCTCTGCGTCACGGTGGGCGGCTGCATTCTGTACGCGATGGCCGGCCAACCGTTGGCAGGCATTCCCAGCGCGCTGCTGGCGGCCACGGTGGCGGGCTTCCTGATCTGGAATTTTCCGCCGGCGAAGATATTCATGGGCGATGGCGGCAGCGGCTTCCTCGGCCTGATTCTCGGCGCCCTGTCGCTCCTGGCTGGATGGCATTCTCCGGCCATGTTGTGGGCGTGGCTAGTGCTGCTGGGTGTTTTCATCATCGACGCAACCGTCACCCTGATACGCCGGCTTGGGCGCGGAGAAAAAGTTTATGAAGCGCACCGGACTCACGCGTACCAATATGCGAGCCGCAAATATTCCAGCCACAAAAAGGTCACGCTTGCGGTGCTTTTAATTAATGTCGTGTGGCTGTTCCCGTGGGCTGCGGCAATATCGACAGGATTAATCGACGGCCTGACTGGCGTACTTTGTGCATATATACCGCTAATAGCCCTGTCCATACGGCTTAAGGCGGGAACCCCGGAAACCACAAACTGAACATTTGGTAGCCCGGCAGCGGGCGCATCTTGAGTAGAATTCCGTCTGCGTGCGTTTGGCCGCAAGACACAGGCATGAATGGCGTAATTATGAATTCCAAAGGCATCTTGCTCATCATCGGCAGCGGCGGGCATGGACGCGCGGTCGCCGAAGCCGCCGAGCTGACAGGCGAATGGACCGGTATTGACTTCGCCGATGACGCGTATCCCGCCCTGCAGCAGTCGGGCGACTGGCGCATCGTCGGCTCGACCGGCCAGCTGCCGGAGCTGGCCCGCAACTATCAGGCGGCGGTCGTGGCCATCGGCAACCAGGCCGTGCGCCAGCGCTTGACCGACACGCTGACCGATCTCGGCATACCGCTGGCGACCATCGTCCACCCGCGGGCCTGGGTCAGCGCGCTGGCCGAAGTCGGCGCCGGCTGCGCCATCATGGCCGGCGCCGTGGTCGGCGCCTGCGCGCGTTTGGGGCGTGGCGTCATCGTCAATGCCAACGCCACAGCGGACCACGATGTCGTGCTCGGCGACTATGCCCATCTTGGCGTCGGCGTCCAGCTCGCGGGCGGCGTAGTCATTGAAGACCGCGCCTGGCTGCAGGCCGGATCCTGTGCTGGATACCGGGTCCGGGTGCCAGCGGACGCCGTGTTGGCCCCAGGTTCGCGCCTGATCGCGGATTGATTCCAGACTACCTATAAAATGATCGTTCCTACCCGCTTTCGAACCGCACTGGTGTTTCTGTTTGACCTGGCGGCGATCCTCATCGCCTGGCTGGGGGCATTCCTCATCCGCCTCAATTTCGAATGGCCGACAGAGTGGGAAGGCCCCATAGCGCGGGCGCTGCTCGTCCTGCTGCCCGTGCAGATCATCGCCTGCCGCTGGGCGGGCCTGTATCGCGGCATGTGGATCTTCGCCAGCCTGCCGGACCTCAAACGCGTCCTGAACGTGGTGCTCGCCTCGACGGTCGCGCTGCTGCTCTTTGCCTTCCTGAATCGTGGCCAGCCCGCATTGCCGCGTTCCATCCTTGTGCTGTATCCCTTGCTGCTGCTCTTGGTCATGGGCGGCGGACGCGCCGCCTGGCGCATGTGGAAGGAACACCGGCTCTACCGCGCGGGCTTCGGCCAGGGCACGCCGGTCGTCGTGATCGGCGCGGGCACGGCCGGCGCCATGCTGGTCCGCGAACTGGGTCGCAGTTCCGATTGGCATGTGGTGGCGCTGGTGGACGACGATCCCGCCAAGCGAGGCCTGGAAATCTCCGGCTGTCGCGTGGCTGGCGGCACCAACAGGTTGCCCGAAATCCTCAATGACTACGGCGCAAAGCACGTCATCCTGGCCATTCCTTCCGCCAAGGGAACCGCCATCCGCCGCGTGTCCGACATCGCGACCCGCGCAGGCGCGTCGCTGTTCACCGTGCCGGGGTTGAGCGAGCTGATGAGCGGCCGTGTCGCCATCAACATGATGCGTCCCGTAAAGATCGAGGATCTGTTGGGCCGCGAATCCGTGCATATCGACAACATCAATATCCACGAAATGATTGCCGGCAAGCAGATCCTGGTGACCGGCGCGGGCGGCTCGATCGGCAGTGAACTGTGCCGTCAGCTTGCGCGCTTCGCGCCGGCCGCCATCATCCTGTACGAGGTGAGCGAGTTCGCCCTTTACACCATCGAACAATGGTTCACCGACAATCAGCCCTCGGTGCGCGTCATCCCGCTGGCGGGAGACGTCAAGGACGCCACGCGCGTGGATGAAGTCTTTGCGCGCTACAAACCGGACATCGTGTTCCATGCGGCAGCGTACAAGCACGTGCCTCTCATGGAGATCGACAATGCCTGGCAGGCCGTGCGCAACAACGTGCTTGGCACCCTGAACGTGGCCCAGTGCGCCGAACGCTACCAGGCGCAGCGCTTCGTCCTCATCTCGACCGACAAGGCCGTGAACCCCACCAACGTGATGGGCGCCACGAAGCGCATGGCTGAAATGGTGTGCGAAGTGCTGCATGGCCGCAACGGCAAGACACGGTTCCAGATCGTCCGTTTCGGGAACGTGCTGGGCAGCACGGGCAGCGTCATTCCCAGGTTCCAGTCCCAAATCTCGCGCGGCGGCCCCGTTTCCGTCACTCACCCCGAGATTACGCGCTACTTCATGTCCATTCCCGAAGCGGCCCGGCTGGTGTTGCAGGCGGCCGCCATGGGCAACGGCGGAGAAATCTTCGTGCTGGACATGGGCGAACCCGTCAAGATCGCCGATCTGGCGCGCAACATGATCCGCCTCTCGGGATTCACCGAAGACGAGATCCACATCGAATTCACGGGGTTGCGCCCGGGCGAAAAGCTCTATGAAGAGCTGCTCGCCGATTGCGAGGAAACGCTGGAAACGCCCCATCCCAAACTGCGGATCGCCCGCTCGCGCCCCGTGCCCGACGGTTTCCGGGAAACGGGTTTCAGCTGGATTGCTGGTTCCACCTCAGTCGCGGACGGGGATGTCCGTGCCGAGTTGAAGCGCTGGATGCCCGAGTACGAACCGTCAAAGCAGTAACAGCCAATCAGGTCTAGCGTCCGGCTCTCGCGGCGACACAATTTCGTGCCGCAGTCGCCGTGTCGGGCCACGCCGGCCAAGCTGATGACCACCCTGCGCATGCTCAGTTTGCGAGCACTCACCAGATAAATGGCGCCAAGCGCTACCATGGCAAGCGCAATGGTGGGCTTCGCCGTGAATGTATTGACCCCGTCGTGACAACCTGCTCACGTCATAACCGGGGAAATGGACGCCGCCCCCACTAGGCGCTCCAGCGGGCCAGCCGCGTACCGAGCGGGCTAGGATGGCTGCCCCAGCCGCTCGCGCTGATAGCTACCGTCCTGCACGCGCCGACACCAATCCTGATTATCGAGATACCACCTGACGGTCTTGCGAATGCCGGTATCAAAAGTTTCGACGGGTTCCCAACCCAGACAACGTTGGATCTTGCCGGCGTCAATGGCATAGCGGCGGTCATGGCCAGGACGATCCGGCACAGGCGCAATCAGATCCCGATAGTGTTGGATCGATGATGCAGGATCGAGCGGGACGAGTTCCTGCAAAATATCGCAGAGCGCGCGCACCACTTCAATGTTCCGCTTTTCGTTGTGGCCGCCGATGTTGTAGGTCTCGCCAACGGCTCCTTCCGTGACCACCTTATAGAGCGCCCTCGCGTGGTCTTCGACATACAGCCAATCGCGTATCTGGTCACCCTTCCCGTAAATCGGCAGCAACCGTCCTTCCAGCGCGTTAAGAATCATCAGCGGGATGAGTTTTTCCGGAAAATGATAGGGTCCGTAGTTGTTTGAGCAGTTCGTAACTATTGTGGGCAGGCCGTAGGTCCGCATCCAGGCACGTACCAAGTGGTCGGAACTCGCCTTGCTGGCGGAATAGGGACTGCTGGGGCCATATGAGGAATTCTCGGTAAAAAGAATCTTCCCGGCGCCGTCGACCTCGTCAGGATGGGGCAGGTCGCCATAAACCTCATCAGTGGAAACATGATGGAAGCGAAACGCCTGCCGGCGTTCCTTGCTCAAGCCACTCAAATAGCCTCGCGCCGTCTCCAGCAACGTATAGGTCCCGACGACGTTTGTCTCGATAAAGGCTGCCGGACCATCAATGGAACGGTCGACATGACTCTCAGCCGCCAAATGCATGACCACATCAGGGCGGTGGGTGGCGAATACCCGCTCCAGCTCGACGCGGTTGCAGATGTCGACCCGTTCGAACGCATAGCGTTCCGAGGCAGAGATTTCACGCAAGCTATCAAGATTACCTGCGTAGGTCAGTTTGTCGACGTTTATGACATAGTCTTCCGTCTCATGAATGACATGCCGTATGACTGCCGAACCGATGAACCCCGCCCCGCCCGTGACTAAAATCCTCATGCCGACCTCACCCTCCCGGCGGCATGCGCGGCGGCGTCGGCCAGAATCCTGGCGATCTCCTCCTGCAGGTCGGCAGTCAGGCCGACCCACAGCGGCAGGCGCACCAGCCGTTCCGCTTGCCTGTTGGTAATCTCCAGCTCGCCTTGCGTACGACCATAACGCTTCCCGGCCGGAGAAGAATGCAGTGGCACATAGTGGAACACTGAATAGATGCTGTTCTTCTTCAGTTCGCTCAACACGGCCTGCCGATCAAGCTCAGGGGCCAGCAGCACATAGTACATATGCGCATTGTGGCCGCACTCGTCGGGCACAACAGGTCGTCGCAGCAGCCCCTTGGCTTCCAACGGCGCCATCAGGGCGTGATAGCGCTCCCAGATTTTCAGACGCTCTTGTGTGATTTGCGTGGCGTTCTCAAGCTGAGCCCATAGAAAAGCCGCTATGAGCTCACCAGGGAGGAATGAAGAACCGACTTCCTGCCACGTGTACTTGTCGATCTCGCCGCGAAAAAAGCGACTACGGTCAGTACCCTTCTCCCGAATGATCTCGGCGCGCAGCGCCAACGAGGGGTCATTCACTAGCAGCGCGCCGCCTTCCCCCGAGATCACGTTCTTGGTTTCATGAAAACTATAGGCCCCCATATCGCCGATGCTGCCCAAGGCATGGCCCTTGTAGGACGCCATCACGCCCTGCGCCGCATCCTCGAGGACCTTAAGGCCATGGCGCCTGGCAATGCCCATGACGGCGTCCATCTCGCAGGCCACGCCAGCATAATGAACCGGCACGATAGCCTTGGTGCGCGGGGTGATTGCGGATTCGATCAGGCGTTCATCAAGGTTCAGGGTATCTTCGCGGATATCGACAAATACCGGCACGCCCCCGCGCAGCACGAAAGCGTTCGCCGTCGACACAAAGGTGTAGGACGGCATGATGATTTCGTCGCCTGGCTCGATGTCCATCAACAAAGCCGCCATCTCCAGCGCGGCGGTACATGAATGGGTAAGCAGAGCTCTGTCGCAACCACTCTGCCGCTCCAACCACTCATGGCAACGTTTCGTGAAGGGCCCATCGCCGGCCAGCATGTTGCCCAGCTTGGCCTGGGTGATGTAGTCGAGCTCCTGACCGGTCAAGAACGGTCGATTGAATGGAATCTTCTGCGTCATTGCCTTTCCCTTTGAAGCCTGTGCCGCTCATCGGCCACGCCGCGCAGGTACTCGCTGTACTCGCACGCTGGCATGTTCGAAATCAACTCTTCAAACTGGTCGAGCGAAAGAAAGCCCCGCACCAATGCGGCCTCCTCCGGACAGCCGATCTTTATGCCCTGCCGCCGTTCGATAGCTTCGATGTACGAAGATGCCTCGTGCAGCGCGGTGCTGGTGCCGGCATCGAGCCACGCGAACCCACGGCTCAGGCGGCGCACCTGCAGTGTGCCGCGCCTCAGGTATTCGCGGTTGACGTCGGTTATCTCCAACTCGCCTCGCGCCGAAGGCTTGACCGACCTCGCAATTTCCAGCACGTCGTTGTCGTAGATATATACCCCGGGAACCGCGTAGTTACTTTTCGGCTTCGAAGGCTTTTCCTCTATCGAGATAGCCTTGCCGGTGCGATCGAACTCGACCACACCATAGCGCTCGGGGTCTTTGACATGATATGCAAAAATGGACGCGCCGCCCTTGAAGCCATGCACTGCGCGCGGGAAGTCGTCACCGCCCGAGAAGATATTGTCGCCGAGCATCAGGATCACGTCGTCCCCGCCTACAAAATCAGCCGCGATCAGAAATGCCTGCGCGATCCCTTCGGGGCGCGCTTGCTCACGATATTCGATCGTGACGCCCCATTGACGTCCGTCGTTCAGCAAGTTCTTGAACCTGCCCAGATCCTGCGGCGTCGAGATCAGGCAAAACTCCCTCACCCCTGACGCGATCAGCACCGTCAGCGGATAGTAGATCATCGGCTTGTCGAACACCGCCTGCAACTGTTTGCTCGACACCTGCGTCAGAGGATAAAGGCGAGATCCTGCACCGCCAGCCAGAATTATTGCTTTCATTTCGATATCCAAAGAAGCGCCCTGCAAGCAGATCACTGGTTGGCAGGGCGCATGCGTATGCCATGAAAATCATCTGCGCCGCAAAACCACCAATCTGGATCCGCCGATCGGCAAGCGCAGGCTCGCCTTGACCAGGACGAGCTCGATCCGCATCACGATCTCCAACAGCTTGTTCTGCAGCGGCCCCATTTCCAGCGCCTCGCTCGCCTGGTCTTTGCCGGACCGCCGAGCGGCCAGGCGGGACAGCAACATGAGAGGCAGCAGCAGCATGACGAACGAGGTGCTATGGACGATATCGAAGCCGGCCGCCTTCATCTTCGAATGCAGCTCCTGTGCCGAGTATCGCCGTTGATGGCATGCTGCCTCGTCCACCGAGCTCCATAACCATTGGTGCTGCGGCACGGTAATCAAGCAACAGCCACCCGGCCGGACCGCTCGATGGAGATTCTGCAGGACCAGTTCGTCCTCCGCGATATGCTCGATGACGTCGAACGCAGCGACGACGTCGAATTCTGCGTCATAAGGCAGCTTGCGCGCGTCCACCTGGATCAGCTCGGTGCGCGGCAACCGTTCCGCGGCGTATGCAAGACCCGAAACGTGAATCTCGCTGCCGACGGATCGTGCGTCAGGAAATTCCCGCGTAATGCCGGAAAGAACGAAGCCGGTACCGCAACCGACTTCCAACACGGATTCAAACCTTGGGTGGTACTTGCGCAAAGCCCAGAGCACTATCCGGTTACGCGCGCGGAACCAGAAATTGTTTTCCTCGACTTTGGCCAAAGCCGCAAAGCTGTGCTCGCGAAAGCCATCGTTCCGATGCGCAAGCTCGGGAGCCCAGGCCAAGAAACCATTGATCCGGGCCGGCTTGAATCCGCACTCGACGCATCCGCCTTCCGCATCCGTTTTCCTGGTACCACAGGCAGGGCAAATAATCATGACAGACCTCAGCGGGATCCGCTGGATTTAGGAAAGACGAAGTACCGGAACAGCACAAAGAGCAGGACGGCAACGCTAAAGATCGCCCCTATTTGCACCAGCTGATGAGGAAAACCCATTCGATCGACAAAAAAATACAACATGCCCACGTTTGCGCCATAACCGATTGCGTGGGCAAGCGCGTAGCGGATCACACCGCCTGCCGTGTGGCCTTTCGCCGCAAACGTGTACTTCGCATGTCCGAAGTACGCGGTCGCGGCGCCGATGGGATACATGAGAGTCACCGCTACTTTCGGCTCCAGCCACAGCCAGGTTATCAAGAGGTAAATCAGATAGCCACGCAGATTGTTCAGCAACCCCACCACGCCATAGCGAACCAGCTGCGAAAAAAGCGCCCTGCGCTCGGCACCCGTCATATATCCGATTCCGCCCGTCCGATATGGGTCAACCTAAGCATGCATTCAGGTACTCAGTTATCTCCTCGATCGAAGTGAGGCGATCCGCATCGTCATCTGAAATTTCAATTCCGTACTTTTCCTGCACGGCAAGCATCACGCTGAACATGTCTAGCGAATCGATGCCTTGGTCGGTCAGCTTCATATTCGTGCGCAGCTTTTCCGGGGATTCGACCACCTCGGCCTGTCGAATCGCTGCAATAATATCGTCATGCGTCACTTTCATTTTTTATTCCTTGCGTTGAATTACCGTACTGGCCCAGGACAGCCCCAATCCGAATCCACATAGCAACATGCGCTTGCTGGCAGGATCCTGCAGCAGCTCGCTTAACATGAGCGGGATGGATGAGGACACGGTGTTGCCATATGCGGCGGACATGAACGGAGCCTTGTCCCTACTCACTTTCAAGCGATCAGCGATGGTCTGCACAATGTAGCGGCTACCTTGATGCAAGACGTAACGGTCGATATCGTCCAGGGTCAGGCCGTTGAGGGTCACCGTTTCCCGAATATTCGCAGGCACTTGCTGCGCGGCGAAATTGAATACGGCGCGGCCGTTCATGAAAAGCACACCGTCGTTGCAGGCAAGCTTGTCCGCCTCGCTGCCCTGGGTTCCAAACGTGAATCGTCCGAGCGAATACCGGGCATCCTCCTCCAGCAGGGTAGCCGTGGCCGCGTCGCCAAAGATCAGGGCGGTGGCCTTGTCCTCCGGATCAACGATGCCCGAATAGGGATCGGCGGTCACCAGCACACCGCGCCTCAGTCCGTTGGCCTGCATGAAAGACGCCAGGACCGACAAGCCGTACACGTAACCGGAACATCCCAAGCCCAGATCGAAACAGGCACAGTGGGTGGCGAGCCCCGCCTTGCCGTGCAGTTCGGCGGATAGGTGAGGAATATTGCGGTCAGGATTCTGGGTAACGACTACCAGGGCGTCGATCTCCTGCGGCGCGATACCGCCATCGTGAAGCAGCCGCGACAGCGCCTCCGTTGCCATATCCAGGGCTCCGTGTCGCTCGGCCATGCGCGCAACCTGAGTGAAACCGATACGCTCGCTGACCTGCTCCGGCGTCGAGCCCAATGACTCGGCGCGCGCCAGGTTGTCGATTCGATCGGAGGGAATAAAAGTTGCTATCCTGCTTATCCCGATCATGACGCCGCCTTTGCGCTGAAATAGATTTCGCCCAATTTCTGCTGTCCCAATTCCACTCCCGCGCGCGTCAGTCGCGTGCCCAGGGCCTGCTTCAATGTTATGGTCACCCCGCTCAGGTCACTCACGCGCACTGGCCATGCTGGGCAGTCCAAGCGACAGAACACCCAATTGGTAGCTTCGGATTTTTCGAGCACGGCGAGATGCAAGGCCTTGTTCATCGAAACAAACACTTCGATCGGGCTGAAGCCAAAGTCATGTTGCGTCAGCCGAATGCTGCGAGCCGCGGGATCTATCTGGCAGCGGCTCACAATGGCCGACTCGTCGTAGGGCACACGCACATGCGGACTGCCTTCAACCTGCCTGATCCGCGCCTGCGTTACCTCGCCATCGGCTTCAAAACTGAGGATTGCGACGGAGTCGGCCGCGGGAGCCTTGTCGCGCAGCGCCTCGACGGTCATCTCCAGATTGGAGTTCGTCATTTCGTAAATTAGAAACTTCACGCCAGCCAGTTGTGGGTATCCAGCCTCTCGCAACAAGCGGGTCGCCTCGTCAAGAATGGTCGAACCCTGCACGTAGTTGCGCGTACCTTTGAGCACGAGTTTGAGTTTGCGATCGTTCATTAAACGGCACCCTTGATATATCGCGCCATATTGATGCGGTGATTGACTGCAAAATTGCCGGAAACCGTTGCGCCGGCGGGCACATCGGCCACCACCACCGCGCCCATCTTGATCTGTGCGCCCTCGCCGATCGTCAAGCCCTGGGCGATCGATGCCGAAGTGCCAACCCATACCCTATTCCCCAGGTGACTGCGGCCCGCGACTACGCTATTGCCGGAGACCACGCACTCATCGCCGACCTGGGCGCCGTGGCCGATATTGGTCATGATGCCGACCTGACCATGCTTGCCAATGCGCGTAAAGCGGCGGAAAAGCGATTTGGCAATGACAACTCCCGCCAAAATCTGGCAGCCATCGCCAACTTCCACCCCTCCGGCATGGCGGATCCGCATCAGGCTGCCATCCGGTCGGCGTATGGTCAGCAGCCCTTCAGCGCCGATCACGACGTTAGGTCCGATTTCGACATCATCGCCAATACGGCAATAATCCTCGATCACCGCGTGAGGCCCCACGACGACCCGATTGCCCAGCAAAGCTTTAGGCGAGATCACCGCCGAAGGGTGCAACAGGCAATCCTGGCCAATTCCGAAATCCATTTCCGGAAATATCTCACCGCTTGTCGTCAATCGCAGATAAAGGTCGAAAAACCAGCGCCGGGGGTCATCTGCCGCAATCACCGCAACGGCTGAATCCGTCAGTTCGCCAGTCAACTCGCGCGGACAAAGAATGGCTGAGACACAGGCGTTTTCCGCAGCCTTCTGCAAGTAATGCAGAGTCTGGCAATAGACCAGACTGCCCGCGATAGAGGTATCGACTTCGTCGAGTGTGGCGAAACTGCCGTCCCGAATGATTGCCTCAGCCGGAAAAAAATCGCTGATAGGCAGAGGGTGACCGCCGCGTTGATTGGCTTGCATTAGAGACGCTCTTCAAATACGGAAAACTGCTGGATGTTGCTCGATTCCTCCACCAGCCGGCCAAGATACTCACCCAGGATCCCGAGCGCCAAGAGGATATTGCCGGATAAAAATGAGACCAACACCGCCAGCGAAGCCCAACCGGGCAGCCCACCGCCTTCCATCATCAGCGCTCTCACCATTGTCCACACGGCATAAGCCATGCTCAACAGGCTAATGGTCAACCCCCAGCCCACCATGAAACGCAAAGGCATGTAGGAGTGGTTGATGATGAGATAGGAAAGGATCTTGACCAGCTTGCGCAGCGAATAGGAAGTAGGCTTGCCGTCGTCCCTGGGCGCGTGGCGGATGCCAACATTGCTAATGAGGAAAGGCGGTACCGATTTAAACAGCATCGCCGCAACGTGCGGGTGCGCGCCTTTGTACGAAACCAGTTTGCGCGCTACGTTCTGCGTCATGGCGCGAAAACTGGAAAGGCGCATATGTTTCGGTTTTCCGATTATCTTGCCGGCCAGGTATTGGTTGAGCCGGGAACCGATGTTGCGCCACCAGTGATGCTGCTTCTCGTTGCTATCGATCCTCCCGATTACCACGCTTTTTCCAGCATCAAGCTGTTCGACAAACAACGGCATATCCTCGGGATAGCATTGCAGATCATCGTCGATGGTAAAGACGTAAGCCTTGCTGGCATAGTGCAATCCGCACAAAGTGGCATGTTGCTGACCTTGGTTGCGCGCAAAGCGAATACATTTGACACGTGTGTCAGCCGCGCGCAGTTCGCCGGCAATCATCCAGGAATCGTCCTGGCTTGCATCGTCAACCAGAATCAATTCCCAATCTTCGGTCAAGATATCAAGCTGCGCTCGCATACGTTCGTAAAAGGTCCGCAGGCTGCCCGAACTACAAAAAACGGGCACCACGACACTGATCCCGGCGTTCACTGGTTGCAATCCGTCGCGAGCTTCCCGCCGTTCGGCACTCGTTTCTTGATACATCATTTTTCTCTATTGGCTCGACAGGACGTGGAATTTTCCTGCGGTTTCAAGGGCGCATACAGATACTGTTGGCGCTTTTCATTGAAGCTGCCTGCTCCTTCGGCGGTAAACCAGGTTCCTACCATTTTGTAGTCCTCAGGAAAGCGAAGGCCTTGCCCAAGCAGGAGGTCAATCGAAATTGCGCGAGGCCCGAGCGGCTCGGAAAGAACCCAGGCCGACCCGATTTTCGTGCAGTCCACGCGGTTCAACGCAATTGCGGCCCGCTTGAGGCTGCCTGGATACCCGCCGATGTTCCATGCCTGTCCCAGGCTTTCGCCACCCATCACGTACAGGATTCCCGGCGATTGTCCCGACAGGTCTATTACAGGCGTGCCGGGTTGCAACTTTGCATTTTTTGCCGCCGTCGCGGCGGCTTCCACGTAGGCCGCATACCCTGTCGACAACATGAGGGGCGATGGGCTCGAACCGAATTGCGAAGGCGTCTGGTTGGTCCTCAATGGGCCAGGCTGGCGATACGGCTGCTCCAGAGCTGTATGCAATAACACCGCCACCACCGCTTGCGCAACAAGCACGGCCGGCATTGCAATCGCCCAGGCGGGGCGCAGCCGGCTGGTCAACGTCATCAAACCGATACTGGCGAGCAACCAAAAAATTCCTGCCGAACTGCCACTAGCCCAGTAATTGTTGTTCGTGCCAAACGCGTAGACGTGTGGCATCACAACGAAGCAAGCAAGAAGCGCCAGGTCGGATAAAGTTATGGATTCCCATTCTTCGATTCTGCCAAAAGCGAAACTTACCGCCACGGCGGAGTATGCAACTCCTAAAACCAATAAGCTCTCGAAGGGACCAAGATCCGCGACCTGATGAATCGTGCCACTAACTAGCGTCGCAATCAGCAGAAAGCAAGCCAATAGTATTGGACTTGCCATTGCTAATCCCTTCTTGTTTTTGGCAATCACGCCCCATGTTGCAAGAAATGTCGCGAGCGCAGCACCAAAAGTGGCCGCTTCGGCTTTCTCGCCAAGCTGAAAATCGTCGATACGTAATATCTGCTCCCAGGTATGGCCGGCACCCAGGATTTGATTGGATTCGAGGCCCCATTCAAAACGTTGGACAAAGCCCGCTATGGACCCATCGATCAGCCACGCGCTTGCCAGAAAAAGCACGACAATAGTGGTTGTTCCAACCAGAACCAGACGCATAGTGAGCTTGCGCGAAATCAGCAGATAAATCGAGATAGTGGCGGCCAACGCCAACGCGGCGCTTGGCTTTGCCATGAAAGCTAGCCATCCGCCAATCCCAATCAAACCCGCCCCAGCAATACTCACCCGGGTTGCGGCCTTGTCCGAGAGAAGCAGGCCTATGCAAGCCAGCAGGAGCGCCTGCAACGTCAGACTGTTGTAGTTGGGCAAAAGCAGCCAGGTATCGAAAACCAGGAGTGCGCTGGTGGCTAGCCCCGCAGCGATCACTATCGGGACTGTCCTGGTACCGTCAGGCTGTTGTGCAAAACTCGTCAACGAGAGGTAAATCAACACCCAAGCAATAATAAATGTAATCAGAATATTGGCTTGTCGCAAAGCCGCGACATCACCTCCAAGCAGTATGTAGAGAGGATGATAAATAAAGCCAAACTGCGTTGTAGAAGAGTCGTAGTTGAAGGGATTGGAAATCCAAATTAGATAGAAACTCTCATCAGTAAATTCAATGCCATAGGCGCTGTATTTGAGAACCTGGGCCAGCACCAAGAGTGTCGCAATTGCGGAGAGTGCAGTAATTGCGTGCCACGAGACTGCAATAGCGGCACTTTGTTTGTTTTGACCCGTGGCCATGTGGCACCACTCGCTTAGCAGCTAAAAAATATTACAGTTTATTACTGATCCGGACGACCCCGTCAAGTCGGGCTTTACCCCCGGTAAAGCCGGACCCGTATGATCGCCAATCCTGGCTACACAGGCCAGCACATTAAGGTTACGTTTTGATTATCAGAGGCCGATCCCGAGCATGTCTACGCAGCGACGGAGTGCGAGGCAACGCGCTGGCGCAGCCTGTTCCATGGGTCGGACGTCCAGAGCAGCGGTTGAACGATGACGATCACCGATGCAGAAGGGGAGCGTGCCCTCAACGGGTCTCTGCATGCTGGCGCCGGCCGCAGCGAGCGCCCGTCTGGCAGCCCGCCTCTTGGCGTTTCGCCGCATTGGGTCCAAAATGAAATCTCAGCGTCATCACACGAGGAGACAGCCATGCGCATTGTAGATGCTCAGTGGATTCCTTCAACCCAGCACCAGACCTGGGATGCGTTGACTGATCCGGTTGTTCTTCAACGGTGCATACCTAATTGTGTCGAGGTCTCCCGCGTAAGTCCGACCGAATATGCCGTCAAGCTCCGCGCCAAGGTTGCCGGCATCGACACCGACTACGACGGCGAAATTCTGATGTCCGATGTCGACCCGCACAATAGCTGCACGCTGGTCTTCGAAGGCAAGGGCCGCGCTGCCTGCCTGGCCATCGGTACTGCACAGATCAACCTCAGCACCAAGGACCAAGGCACGCGGGTAGCCTATACCGTCGCCGGCATGACAGGCGGCAAGCTGGCCGAGTATGGCGAGAACCTGGTGCTGAAGGCCGGCGAGAAGATCATCGAGAAGTTCTTCGCCACCTTCATCGACTACATGGCCGCCCAGCCCCGCCTCGCGCCGCCGCCCCCTCCCCCCGAACCAGAGCCGCGCGGACTGTCCAATTCGCGTTGGTCTTGGATCATGGTGGTGCTGGTCATCGCGGTTTTCTGGGGTTATCACACCTTCTATAAGTGAAATCCCTGACGCGCGGGTGATATGCTCTGCGGCATGACGCCGCCGCCCGAATCACCGCCCCCAACCGCCCCCGCCCATACACGACGCGACCTGCTGATGGGCATGGCGGGGGTTTCGGCGACGGTAGTCCTGGCCGCGCTGGATTCCACCATTATCAGCACCACGCTGCCGCGCGTGGCCGAGGCGCTGAACGGCATGGCGCTGTACGCCTGGGTGGGAACGGGCTATCTGCTGGCCACCGCGGCGTCCATCCTGATTTTCGGGCGGCTGGGCGACATGTTTGGCCGCAAGCCCCTGATGTTGCTGTCGGTGCTGATCGTGGCACTGGGCTCTATCGCCTGTGGCCTGTCGCAAAGCATGATGCAGCTGATCATTTTCCGGTCGCTGCAAGGCATAGGCGGCGGGATGATGATCGCGACCGCATTCGCCGCGCCGGCTGACCTGTTCCCCGATGCCAAGCAGCGGGTGCGCTGGATGGCGCTGGTGTCAGCGGCGTTCGCCATGGCCAGCGGCATCGGCCCGGTTCTGGGCGGGGCCGCGACGCAGGCGCTGGGCTGGCGCGCGGCCTTCTTCATTGCGCCGATCGCGGCCGCGGGTGCGTTTTTCCTGCTGGCCCGCTACTTTCCCCGCATCCGCCCCATCCACGACGGCAGCCGCAAGATCGACTGGCTGGGCGCCATCCTGCTGGTGCTGGCGGTGGGCGCGCCGCTGGCCGCGCTGGAACTGGCGTTTGCCAGCGGCGACCATGCCCACCCCATGCTGGGATTGGCCCTCGCGGTGGTGGGTGTGGCGGCTATCGCCATCCTGATTCCCACGGAACGGCGCGTAAGCTCACCCATCTTTCCGCTGCGCGTGCTCGGCGGCGCGGAATCCCGCCTGCTGAACCTGGCGGCGATGATGGTGGGCGCGGTGATGTTCGTGCTGATCTTCTACAGCCCGCTGCTCTTGCAACAGGTACTGAACTACACCCCCAGCGAGGCTGGGCTGCTGCTCACGCCGCTGGTTGCCGCGATTTCGGTGGGCAGCATCATCAACGGCCGCCTGTTCCCCAAGCAGACCGAACCGCAGCGCCTGATGGTGTTCGGCGGCTGCCTGCTGGCAGCTGGTTCGCTGATGGTGCTGCTGATCTCGCCGGGGACCTCGGCCTGGTGGATCCTGGCCGCCTTCTTTGTCAACGGCTGTGCGCTGGGCTTCCTGCTTCCGAACCTGACTCTGTTCATGCAGATGCTGAGCGAGCGGCGCGACGTGGGCGTGGCCTCCGCCCTGGTCCAGACCACGCGCGCCATCGGCAGCGCGCTGGGGACTGCCGTGGTCGGCATCATCATTTCCCATAGCACAGTACTAAACGGAGTGCGCGCGGGTCTGGTGCTGTGTATCGTCCTGTCGCTGACCTGCGCCCTGCTGGCCTACCGGGTCAAGATGAAGAACCTGGCCACAAACCGCAAATGAGCCCCTCGCGGGACTGAACATGCGTCAACGCAATTTGCTGGATCTGCTGCTCCTGGCCGCCGTTTGGGGCGGCTCCTTTCTGTTCATGCGCCTGGCGGTGCCGGAATTCGGACCGATTGCACTGATCGAGCTGCGCGTAGGGCTGGCCGCGCTGGTCCTGCTGCCCGCCGCGCTGTGGCGCGGCAAGCTGCCCGTCATCGCCCGGCACTGGAAAGCCTTGCTGATGGTGGGCGTGCTGAACGCGGCCGTGCCGTTCCTGCTGTTCGCCTATGCAGCGCAATCGCTGGGCGCAGGCTTCCTGTCGGTAGCCAATGCCGTGACGCCGGTATGGGGCGCGGTCATCGGCTGGCTGTGGCTGAAGGACAAGCTCGCCTGGACGCGCTCCCTGGGGTTGATGATAGGCGTGGTCGGCATCGTCGTGCTGGTGTGGGACAAGCTGAACTTCAGCGATGGCGGTACCGGACCAGCGGTCCTGGCCGCAGTGTCGGCGCCGGTGTTCTATGGCATTGCAGCAAACTGGACCAAGCGTTTCCTGACAGGCGTGGATGCCCTGGCCAACGCCACCGGCAGCATGATAGGCGCGACGCTGGTGCTGCTGCCGCTTGCGGTCACGCACTGGCCCGAAGCGCCAGCGTCCATGCAGGCCTGGATTGCCACCATCCTGCTGGCGGTGCTGTGCACGGGCGCGGCGTACATCATTTTCTTCCGTCTGATCGCCAATGTCGGCCCCACCGGCGCCGTCAGCGTCACCTTCCTGGTGCCGATCTTCGGCGTGCTGTGGGGATCGTGGTTCCTGGACGAGAGCATCACGCCGTCGATCGCGGCAGGCGCGGCCATTATCCTGGTCGGCACGGCGCTGGCGCTGGGCTTGCTGAAGCGGCGCGCCTGAACGCCCGCGCTCAGTACTTGTCCGACGTCCCCGTCAGCGCCACCCCTATGCGCAGCAACGTGTAGGACACCGCGTCGACCCAGCGCCGCAGCCATCCCCGGCGCTGATACTCCAGTGGCCGGATGAAGCGCCCGCCTTCCCGGATGGCGGTCTCCAGCCGTTCCTGCAGATCCCACGAGAATGGCTGGTCGTCCACCACCACGTTGGCTTCGCGCGCCAGCAGCAGGCTGAAGGGGTCGAGGTTGGACGAGCCCACCGTCGCCACGTTGTCGATGACCGCCACCTTGGCGTGCAGGTAGCTCGGCATGTATTCGTAGATCTCGATGCCGTCACGCAGCAGCTGGTCGTACAGCGAGCGCGTGGCGTGGTACTGCATGCGGTACTCGATCTTGCCCTGCAGCAAGAGGCGCACGCGCACGCCGCGCGCCGCAGCCTTGGCCAGCGCGCGGCGGAACTGGCGGCCGGGGAAGAAGTAGGCGTTGGCGATCAGGATGTCGCGGCGCGCATGCGCGATGCCGTATAGATAGGCGCGCTCGAAGGTCTGGCGAAAGCGCAGGTTGTCGCGCAGCACCAGCGCGGCGCGCAGGTCGCCACAGGGCGCCACGGAAGCGTGGCGCGGCTTGAGCAGCCGCATGCGGTTCCAGTCGCGCGGATGACGGCGCAGGCGCGCCCAGTTCAGCCGCACCCACAGCAGTTCCTGGGCATAGGCGGCCTCGGTGACCAGCGGCCCCTGCACCTGCACGGCGAAATCGAAGCGCGGCCCGGTGATGCCGTCCGTCGGATCGCGGTCATCGTAGTCGTCGATGATGTTGATGCCGCCGATGAAGGCGATGCGCCCGTCGACCACAGTGACCTTGCGGTGCAGGCGGCGCAGCCGGCTGCGCGACGGAATGTAGCGCGCGAACCAGCGCGGCTCGGGACGGAAGATGCGGCACTGCGCGCCGGCGTTGGTCAAGCGCGTACGCAAGGGATCGACGAACTCTGCGCTGCCGAAGCCGTCGAGCACCACGCGCACCTTGACTCCGCGCCGCACGGCCGCCTCCAGGCAGTCCAACACCTGGGAACCGGTGCGGTCCGGGGTGAAGATGTAGGTTTCCAGGTGCACGCTGACCTGGGCGGCGTCGATGGCCGCGCACAGCGCCGGAAAGAAGTCGGAGCCGTTCTGGAGCAACCGGATATCGTTGCCCACCGTCCAGTCCAGCTTGGACTGCTCTGCCCTCACGGCAGTTCCAGCTCGGCCAGCAAGGGGGAATGATCGGAAAGCCTGGCCCATTCGCGGCCGCGCAACACGCGCGCGCTGCGCACGGCAAAGCCGCGCTGGTAGATGCGGTCCAGACGGAACCAGGGGAACACCGCGGGGAAGGTGCGGGGCGGCGGCAGCAGCAGGCGCGAATTGCCATCCATGCCGAGTTGATTGGTGCGTTCCATGACGGACACGCCGCTATTGGGCAGCCCGCGCAGCGCGTTGCTCAGCCGTTTGACGGAGTCGCGCAGGCGCGGCAATTCGCCGCCATGGCTGCGCGGGGCATGCGAGAACACTTCATACAGGCCCAGCTGCTGCACGAACAGGGGCGCCAGACGGTCGCCCCAGTCGTTGAAATCACCCGCGATGAGGATCGGCTCACCGTCCGGCACCATGCGGCGGATGCGCTCGGTCAGCGCCAGGATCTGGCGGCTGCGGCTGCCGGCGAACAAGCCCAGGTGCACGACGAAGCAATGCACCGCGCGCCCGCCCAGTTCTATGCGCGCGTGCAACAGCCCGCGCTGCTCCAGCCGGTGGTCGGAGATGTCCAGGTTTTCGTGGTCGAGAATAGGGAAACGCGACAACAGCGCGTTGCCGTGGTCCGTCTCATGGCGGATGGCATTGCGGCCGTAGGCCACGTCCAGCCGCAAGGCGGCGGCAAGCGATTCGTGCTGTGCGTCGAGCAGGGATTTCTGCTCATTGCGGCCCTGGACTTCCTGTAGGAAGACCAGATCCGGACGCAGGCCATACAGGCCCAGACGCAATTCGTTCAGGGAGTCGCGCCGGCCCAATGCCGAGCGGCCCTTATGTATGTTGTAGCTGACGACGCGGATGAGCGACATGGAAAATGGCGCCTTTCAAAACTGGGGAACCACCGGCCGCAGCAAAAAAAGCAGCCCGGCCAGCACCGCCCACAAGCAGGCGGCGTTTGCCAGATTACTCCAATTCAGAAGACAGTTCCTGCGCTTGCGGCGCACGCCCCTGCCCTCCAGGAACAACAACTTTCACTGCTCAATCGAGGCGCGAACCCCGCAAGCAAACAACGCCCCCCAAGCCGGGCTGCACGGATCCGGCTCCGCCGGTCCGTAGCGGCGCCCCCCTGGGGGGGAAGCGCCTACGGCGCTTCGGGGGGGATCACTTCGTTTCTACGTTGCGCAGACGGATGTGCAGTTCGCGCAATTGCTTCTCGTCGACCTCGGACGGCGCTTGCGTCAGCAGACACTGGGCGCGCTGGGTCTTCGGGAAGGCGATCACGTCGCGGATCGATTCGGCGCCAGTCATCATCGTGACGATGCGATCCAGGCCGAAAGCGATGCCGCCATGCGGAGGCGCGCCGTATTGCAGTGCGTCGAGCAGGAAGCCGAACTTCTCGCGGGCTTCCTCGGCGCCGATCTTGAGCGCGCGGAACACCTTGCTCTGCACTTCCTCGCGGTGGATACGGACCGAGCCGCCGCCGATTTCCCAACCGTTCAGCACCATGTCGTAGGCCTTGGCGAAAGCCTTGCTGGGATCGGATTCCAGGAAGTCCTCGTGGCCGTCCTTCGGGCTGGTGAAGGGGTGGTGGGCGGCGGTGTAGCGGCCGTCTTCCTCGTCGTATTCGAACATCGGGAAGTCGACAACCCACAGCGGCTTCCAGCCGGCGGTGGACAGGCCGGTCTTCTTGCCGAATTCGCTGTGGCCGATCTTCACGCGCAGCGCGCCGATGGCGTCGTTGACGACCTTTTCACGGTCAGCGCCGAAGAAAATGATGTCGCCGTCCTGCGCGCCGGTGCGCTTGACCAGTTCGGCCAGGGCAGCGTCATGCAGGTTCTTGACGATGGGCGATTGCAGGCCGTCGCGGCCCTTGGCCACTTCGTTGACCTTGATGTAGGCCAGGCCCTTGGCGCCGTAGATGCCGACGAACTGGGTGTAGCCGTCGATCTCGCTGCGCGACATCTCGGCGCCGCCCGGCACGCGCAAGGCGACCACGCGGCTGCCGGGCGCCGTGGCGGCGGCGGCGAACACCTTGAAGTCCACGTCGCGCATGACGTCGGTCATGTCGGTGAATTCGAGGTTCACGCGCAGGTCCGGCTTGTCCGAGCCGTAGCGGCGCATGGCTTCGGTCCAGGTCATGATCGGGAACGGCGTCGGCAGATCGACGTCCTGCACCACCTTGAACACGTGGCGGATCATGTTCTCGAAGATTTCACGGATCTCGAACTCGTTCAGGAACGAGGTTTCGCAGTCGATCTGGGTGAATTCGGGCTGGCGGTCGGCGCGCAGGTCTTCGTCGCGGAAGCACTTGGTGATCTGGTAGTAGCGGTCGAAACCGGACACCATCAGCATCTGCTTGAACAGCTGCGGCGATTGCGGCAGCGCGAAGAAGTGGCCGGCGTTGACCCGCGAAGGCACCAGGTAGTCGCGCGCGCCTTCGGGCGTGCTCTTGGTCAGCATCGGGGTTTCGATGTCGATGAAGCCCAGCTGGTCCAGGAACTTGCGCACTTCGATGGACACGCGGTAGCGCAGCATCAGGTTGCGCTGCATCTGCGGACGGCGCAGGTCCAGCACGCGGTGCGTGAGGCGCGTCGTTTCCGAGAGGTTGTCGTCGTCCAGTTGGAACGGCGGCGTGACCGACGCGTTCAGGATCTCGACTTCCTTGCAGAGCACTTCGATTTCGCCCGAAGCCAGCTCGGCGTTGGCGGTGCCCGCCGGACGCTCGCGCACCAGGCCGGTGACGCGGATGCAGAATTCGTTGCGCAGGCGCTCCGCGGTGGCGAAGGCGGCATTGTCCGGATCGAACACGATCTGCGCCAGGCCCGCGCGGTCGCGCAGGTCGATGAAGATGACCCCGCCGTGGTCGCGGCGGCGGTTCACCCAGCCGTACAGGGTGACGGTCTGGCCGAGATGGTCACGGCAAACCTGGCCGGTGTAGCAGGTACGCATGCGGGGGACTCCGTTTATGTGCTTGGTTATAGCGTAAGGGTTACAAATCGGCGCGAGGCGTGTCTTGCACGCCGGGAGCCGGGACGGGCGCGGCCGGCCGGTCCGCGGGCGTCGCCGCCTGGACCGGGGCGACCACGCCCATGGAAACGATGTACTTCAATGCCGCGTCCACGCTCATCTGAAGATCCATGACGTCAGCGCGCGGAACCATCAGGAAAAAGCCGGACGTGGGATTCGGCGTGGTCGGCACGTACACGCTGATGTGATCGCCGGGAAGCCGGTCGGCCACTTCGCCGCTGGGCGTGCCGGTAACGAAAGCGATGGTCCAGCTGCCGGCGCGCGGATACTGCACCAGCACCGCGCGGCGGAACGCCTGACCATTCGGAGCAAGCACGGTATCGCTGACCTGCTTGACCGAGTTGTAGATCGAACGCACCAGCGGTATGCGTCCCAGCAGGTTTTCCCACTGGTCCACCATGGTGCGGCCGATCAGGTTGGCGGCGAATACGCCCGTCAGAAGCACCACCACGATGACCAGGACGAAGCGGAAGCCGGGGATGTCGATGCCGAACAGCGATTCGGACGACAGGAAGCCGGGCACGAACCCTTCGAGGGTCGCGACCAGCAAGCCCAGCACCCACACCGTGATGACCAGGGGAACCCAGATCAGCAGGCCGGTGATGAAGTACTTCTTGATGACGCGCATACGCATCGCGTGTGCTCTAGGATGCGGCGCTACCGGCTGCAGGCGTCGCCGGGGCGGCCGGAGCTGCGGGCGCGGCTGCGGCTGCGGGCGCGGCGCTTTCAGCCGGGGCCGGCGTGCTGGCCGAGGCCGAACCGCCGCTGCCGTTGCCGCGGAAGTCCGTGACATACCAGCCGGAGCCCTTGAGCTGGAACCCAGCCGCGGTCACCTGCTTGGAGAACGTGCTTTCGCCACATTCGGGGCAAACCGAAAGCGGCGCATCGGAAATCTTCTGCAAGACGTCTTTGGCATGGCCGCAGGCGCTGCACTTGTAAGCGTAAATGGGCATCTAGGGCTCCCAGGCGCGGGCCCGGCATATCAAGAGCCGCTGTCGCCGGACGCAATGTCCGGGGCCGGATCGGGTCGCAAGACCTGGTCCGAACGGAAAGCGGCGGGTGGGCGAGGCCGGAAAAAATACGGGAAAGTCTTGAATTTTAGCGGTTTTTCGTGAACGGCCGGTGTCCGGCCCCGGCGGCCCGCCTTGGGCGGCGCCTCAGGGGCATCCCGAGGGCCGTCTCCCTAGACAGGAAGCAGGAACATGACCGCCGCCACCAGGGTCGGCGCCAGGGCCGACAGGAACAGCCGCCCCGACGAAATGCTGCCGTCCGGGAAGTGGTTCTTCAGGATGGCGAAGCCAGCCGGGTTGGGCGCATTGGCGATCACCGTCAGCCCGCCGCCCGTGACCGCGCCGGCCACCAGCATGTAGCGCCAGGCCTCGCTGGTGCCTTCGACCAGCGAACCCAGGTAGGTCAGCGCGGCGTTGTCGGTGATGGCGGTGAGCGCGGTAGCGCCCCAGAACAGCACGAAAGGTTCAAGCCCGCCCAGCAGGTCCTGCAGCCACCACTTCTGCAGGCCGCCCAGCACCACCAGCCCGGCCAGGAAGAAGCCGACCATCAGGCCTTCCTTGATCATCAGGCGGCTCTGGTGGCGCTTGTAGGCTTCGGCAAAGCCGATGAACATCATCAACAGGCCCAGGAAGATGGCCGGATGATGCGCGCTGAGCACCACGGCGACCAGGAAGACCAGGTGCACCAGCATGACCAGCAGCGGCACCGGCCCGCGCGCATCGCCGCCTTCGGGCGCGTCGACGCCGCCGCCCGTGCCCACCGAGCGCTCCAGCAGCGCCTTGCGGCAGATGAAGGTCAACAGCGCCGCATTCAGGCAGACGGCAATCGCGGCGCGCCAGCCGAAATGCTGCACCATGAAGGTGGAGTCCCAGCCGAAGGTGGAGGCCACCATCAGCACGGGCGGCGCGGCATAGGAAGTCAGCACGCCGCCGATGGAGACGTTGACGAACAGCACGCCCAGCGTCAGGTATTTGAAGCCCGCGCGCCCGCTGCTGCGGAAATAGGCGTCGCGCAGCAGAATGGCAGCCAGCGTCATCGCGGCGGGTTCGGTGATGAAGGAGCCGCCCAACGGCACCAGCGACATCACGACAAAAAAAGTGGCGAGTTCGCGCGGCAGCGGCAGCACGCGCGCCACCAGGCGCACCAGCGTCCCCACCAGTTCCAATATAGGCCGGCTGGCCGCCACCACCATGATCACGAAGACGAACAGCGGCTCGGTGAAGTTGCGCGTGTCCATGTACTCGATGGCATGCGAGGGGCCGGCCAGCGCCGCCATCGCCACGATCAGCACGAAGGCCCAGACGCCGAACACGGCCTCGACTTCGGAGAACAGATGCCAGAAGCCCGCATGCGGTCCGCCACGGTGCGCGAGCCGCGCGAAGAACGGAACCGAGAAGGTATGAAGAACCGCCACGGCGAACAGGAGGGTGGCGATGACTTCAAGTGTCTGGGGCATGTAAACGACTTCCGGAAGAGGGATACGACAGCGCGGACGCCGCCCGGCGGGCCTGCGGGACAAGGGTCGCAATATAGCGCAAGGCCCTTGCCGTGTAACGCAGGGTCAACACCAAGGCGCGCACGTCCGCGCCGCTATTCCCGCGGGTCTTGCGCGCTGGTCAATGCGTCCTGCGCGCATGCCGGAACGGCAGCAGCCGCAGGTCCAGCGCCGCGGGGCCGGGCGCGTCGACGTCGATGATCGCAGCGCACAGCGGCAGGAAGGCCGCTCGGAAGTGGTTCTTGGCCTTCACGCACAGCAGCCGCACCTGATCGAGATCGACGCCATGCAAGGTGAAGAAGCCCGGATCGTTGGCCGGCGCCACCAGCTCGGTGACGATGACCTGCACATTGGGCCTGTCGCGCAGCGACAGCAGCGCGGTGCGGCCGCAGCTCGTGCGCACGCCCGTTTCCATCGGACCCGTATTGCTGAATTCGCCATCGGTGTAGCGTTCGACCCGGAACGCCGCACGCACCGGCGCGCCGAAATCGCGGCTCACGCGGCCGCCCAGTTCCAGTTCGCAGTCGCCGCCCAAGCCCGCTTCGTGCGCGCGCTGCACTGCCTCCGGATCCGCGAAACTGGCGAACACGCAAGGCAGGTCGATCGACGCATCCAGCAAGGCGCGGAACAGCGCCGGCGTGTCGCACACGCCTCCCGACAAGGGGTTGTCGCCCGGGTCGGTGACGGCCACCAGGCCGCCCGCGCGCGCCGCTTCCACGGCTTGCGCCAATCCCTGTTGCGGCGTCGGCAAGGTGACCGCAAACGCGGGCTCCAGACGCCGCATCGCCGCCTTCATGGTTTCGGCCACGGCCTGCGCCCGCGCGCCGGCGGCATCGCGAGTCATGTCGGCCACCACCAGCACCGATGCCCCGGTATCGACGGTGTCCGCATACGGAAAGCCGCCAAACACCGAGACTTCGACCACGCCCTCGCCGCACTGGACTGCCGCGAGATCCTGCAATTCGCGCATGGGCCCGGCATCGGTGCGCATGTTGAAGCTGGACAACAGCAGGTCCGGCTTGGCCACCAGCACCCGCGGCGACAGCGTGCCGGCCTGCGTGCGCAGCAACATATCAAGCACGCGGCTCGCCGCCTCGCGCATGTCTATGTGGGGATAGGTCTTGTAGCCGCTGGCGCAGTCCAGCAGGCCGCCCAGCTCAGGGGCCAGGTTGGCGTGCAGGTCGAAGCTCGCGCCCAGGGGCACGTCGGGCAACAAGGCCCGCACGGCCCGCACGAAATCCAGATCGGGTGTCTGGCGCAGGTCGGTGATGGCGGCGCCATGCAGCGACAGGTAGACGGCGTCCCAGCCATCCTCGTCCGCGGCCAGTCCGGCCAGCACCTCTTCGGTAAAGGCACGGTGCACGGCGTCGTCTATCGGCCCGCCAGGCAGAGCGGACGCGCAGCGCAAGGCCACGACCTCCCAGTCCGGATGCGCGCGGGCGAACTCGGCCACTTCGCCCAGTTCGGTGGCCGTGCCGGCGGCGGCGGCCAGGGCGTCGCCGCCCTTGCGCCACTCGCGTCGTTCGAAATCCGCCATGGTGCAGGGCGCCGGACAGAAGGCGTTGCCTTCGTACCAGAAGCGCGCCACCGCCAGCCTTTTCTTCGTGCGCTTGCCCATGCGTTTCCCCGCTTATTCCGGACGGATGTCGGTGCCTTCGATCAGGACGCGGTACTTCTCGCGCTCCGTCTGCAGATGCTGCGCCAAGGCTTGCGGCGTGCCGCCCATGGGCTGCGCGGCCAAGGCGGCCAACCGTTCGCGCGTGGCGGGCGCATCCAGCACCCGCTGGGCGGCGGCGTTCAGTTTGTCGATGACGGGCTGCGGCGTGCCGGCCGGCGCCATCACCACGAACCACGAGGTCAGTTCGAATCCCGGCACGGACTGCGCAATGGCGGCCACGCCCGGCGCGGCGGCCACTGGTTGGGCCGAGGTCACGCCCAGCGCCACCAGCTTGCCCGCCTTGATCAGCGGCAAGGCGGTGGGCAGGTTGTCGGCCGACAGGTCGATCTGGCCCCCCAGCAGGTCATTGTTGGCCTGGCTGGCGCCCTTGTACGGCACATGGCGGATGTCCACCTTGCCCATGCGCTTGATCATCTCCAGCGCCAGATGGCCCGAGCTGCCCACGCCGGGCGATCCCCAGTTCAGGCGGCCGGGCTCGGCGCGCGCGGTACGCAGCAGGTCGTCCATGTTCTTCAGGCCAGAGCCGGGATGCGTCAGCACCACGTTGGGCACCTGCGCCACGTAGGCGACCGGCGCGAAGTCCTTGGCCGGGTCGTAGCCGATCTTCTTGTAGACGTAGGCGTTGATGATCTGCGTGCCGGGCGTGCCCAGCAGCAAGGTGTAGCCGTCCGGCTGTGCATGCGCCACCTCGGACGCGCCCAGGCTGCCGCCCGCGCCGGCCTTGTTGACCACCACCACGGACTGGCCGAGCTCCGCGCCGAGGCCTTCGGCCATCAGGCGGCCCAGCAAGTCGGTCGTGCCGCCAGCGGCGAACGGCACCACCAGGCGCACCGGCTGCTCCGGCCAGGCGGCGCTGGCCGGAGCAGCCGCGCCCAACGCGGCAGCCGCCGCAATCCCGAAAGTCCAACGACGCAACAGATGGGAAAACTTCATGACGCCCCCTTGAGCGAATGATGACGATGCAACGGCCTACGTGGCAATAAAACCGTTTGGTTTATTTTTACAACAAATATACCATGTGTTTTATTTGACAAACCACACCACTCACGACGCCATGAGCCGCATCATCCATCGCAACTCCAGCCCCCTGCCCATCGCCATCAAGGGCGAAGGCAGCTTCATCGTCGACCAGGAAGGCCGACGCTACTTCGACGCCTCGGGCGGCGCGGCGGTCTCGTGCCTGGGACACGCTCACCCCGAAGTGCGCGCCGCGGCCGTCGCGCAGCTCGACGCGCTGGAATACGCGCACACCAGCTTCTTCACCACCCCGGCCGCCGAAGAACTGGCCGATCTCCTGGCGGCCAACAGCCCGGCGGGCCTGGGCAACGCCTACTTCGTTTCGGGCGGTTCGGAAGCGGTCGAGACCGCCCTGAAGATGGCGCACCAGTACCACGTCGAGCGCGGCGAGCCCGGGCGCTACCGCTACATCGCACGGCGCCAGAGCTATCACGGCAACACGCTGGCGGCCTTGTCGGTGGGCGGCAACGCCGGCCGCCGCGCGCTGTACCAGCCCGTGTTGATCGAAAGCCATCACGTCTCGCCCTGCTTTGCCCTGCACTACCGCGAAGCCGGGGAAAGCGACGAGCAATACACCGACCGCCTGGCGGCGGAACTGGACGCAGAGATCCTGCGGCTGGGTCCGAACACGGTGTCCGCGTTCATCGCGGAAACCGTGGTCGGCGCCACTGCGGGGACGGTCGCGCCGGTACCGGGCTACTTTCGCAAGATCCGCCAGGTGTGCGACCGCCATGGCGTGCTCTTGATCCTGGACGAGGTCATGTGCGGGCTGGGCCGCACCGGCAGTTATCACGCCTTCGAGCAGGAAGGCGTGGTGCCGGATCTGCTGACGCTGGCCAAGGGTCTGGGCGGCGGTTATGTGCCTATCGGCGCCGTGCTGGCGCACGACCGCGTCATCGGCGCCATCAACGCGGGCTCGGGCTCGTTCCAGCACGGCTACACCTACGTCGGCCATCCGGTGGCTTGCGCCGCGGCGCTGGCAGTGCAGCGCATCGTGCTGCGCGACAAGCTGGTGGCGCGCGTCGCCGACATGGGCGCGCAGTTCGGCGCCATGCTGGCAGCGCGCCTGGAACGACACCCGCACGTCGCCGACATCCGCGGCCGGGGCATGTTCTGGAGCGTGGAGCTGGCCGAGGATCCCGGCAGCCTGCGCGCGTTCGCGCCGCAGCGCCGCCTGCATGCGCGCATCAAGACGCAGGCGCGCGAACTGGGCCTGCTGTGCTATCCGGGCGGCGGCACCATAGACGGCAAGCTTGGCGACCACGTGCTGCTGGCGCCGCCCTACCTCAGCACGGCCGATGAACTGGCCTTCGCGGTGGACGCGCTGGCCCGCGCCATCGACCTGGCGCTGGCGGACGATGCGCCATAATACGCGGCACCTTACCCGGAGCGCAGATGGATAAAGCCGCCATCGACAAACTGATCGAAGCCCAGTTTTCCGCCCTGCCGCCCAAGCTGCGGCAGGCGGCCCGCTATGCGATCGATCATCCCAAGGACATCGCCCTGGAGTCGATGCGCGCCGCGGCCGGCCATGCCGGCGTGCAGGCCGGCGTCATGCTACGCCTGGCGCGGCAGCTGGGTTTCGATACCTACGAAGCGTTCCGCCAGCCCTACCGCGACTGGTTGGCCGAAGGCGGGTCCAGCTTCGCGGGCCGCGCCACCGCGCTGCGCAAGCGTCCACAGCACGACGCAGACGCGGGGCTGGTCGCCGACATCCTCGACGCCGAAGTGCGCAACCTGGGCAGCAGCCTGGGTCCCGCCGCCCTGCCCGCGCTGAAGGCCGCGCATGGCCTGCTGGCGGGCGCGCGCCGCATCTATGTCATCGGTCTGCGCAGCCTGTATCCAGCCGCCTATCACTTCAGCTATGCCTGCGGCATGTTCCTGGACAAGGTGACCTTGCTCAGCGGCGTCGGCGGCACCTTGGCCGATGAGTTGCGCCGCATCGGACCGGATGACGCGCTGGTCGCCTTCAGCCAGGCGCCTTATGCGCAGGCGGCAGTCACGGCCGTGGAATTCGCGCGTGAGCGCGGCGCCGGCGTGGTGGCGGTCACGGACAGCGCAGTGTCGCCGATCGCCCCGGGCGCCAAGGCGCTGCTGCTGGTGGCCAACGACACGCCCTCGTTGTTCCCCTCGGTGGTGCCTGCGCTGTCCATCGCGCAGACGCTGGCCGCCATGCTGGTGGCGCACAGCGGCGAGGAGAGCCTGCGCGAAATCGGCAACAGCGAAGCCCAGCTGCAACGCTTCGGCGTATACGCCGAAAAGCGGTAAGGACTCAGGCGATCGGCGCGGGCGGCTCCCCGCCTTGCTGCGCCTCTTTCATTTCCATCAGCAGGCTGTGCAGCATCTCGGTGGACAGCCCGTGCAGCACCAGCCGGTAGCCCGCGCGCAGGGTCGACATCGGCACCAGCGGATGGTTGTTGTTGACCAGGATCAGGTGCTGCGGCGCGCCCAGCAGCTTGGCCGCATAGATGCCGATGGTCTCGTCCAGCTGCAGCGAATTGGCCGCGCGCCAGAAGTCATTGTCGGTCAGCATCAGCTGATATAGCGGCGTGAAAAGCTCGATGGCGCTTTGCAGGTCCAGGAAATTCAGCTTGCCCTGCGGCATGTCTTCGAGCCGCAGATCGGGATCACGGATCATCGAAAAATCGACCCGCTGCGGCGCATGCATTTCCACGCCCGCATCGCGCAGCGCCTGGTTCAGGCGGATGACGAAGTTGAACAGGTTCAGGTCATGCTTGACGAAGAGTTCGTCCTTCAGGTCATCGATATCGCGCGGCTCCAGCGGCGTGGTCGTGACCGGCACCGGCGAGTTGGCGGCGATGAACGACAGAATCTGCGCGCCCAGGTGGAAGTGGCGCAGGATCAGCCAGTTGGCCTCCGGCGACACGAAGCGCTTCAAGCCCCACGCCAGGATGCGGTGCAGCAGCTTCGAATGCGACCAGCGGCGCGGCAGGAAGGTCTTGATGACCTGGATCAGGATGATGAAGGCGCGCGCCAACGGCCGCAGGAACGGCAGCAGGTATTGGCGCGAAGCGCAGCTGGAATCCGTCAGCCAGGCCTTCTTCACCTTGTCCGGCAAGGGCGTGCTGCGGTCCAGGTAGAGCGCAAGCCAGGGGCTGGGATCGGCGGGATCGTGCGGCTTGGCGAGGAACTCGGGTTCTTTGCTCATCACGCCTCGCCTTCCATCACGTGGTGGAACTGCATCAGGTAAAGCGCGGCCGTGCGGCGCGCCGTGTCGACGATGCGCTGCTCGGCGCGGCCGTCCTCATCGCAATCCAGCGCCAGTTCCACCGCCGACAGCCAGCGCGCCAGGTGATGCTCGTCGTTGTGGCCGTGATACTCCAGGAAGCGGAAGGCGTCCGGCGGCAGTTTCAGGCTGGCCTTGAGCAGCGGCAGCAGCGCCGGCACGATGCGCTGGCCCGTGCCTTCGATGATGTAGATGGCGCCCAGCAGGCCGATGGGGTCGCGCGTGGCGGCCAGGCCGTGCAGATAGGCGTTGAGCGCTTCGCCGCCGGGATTGCGGCGCAGGGCGTCAATGTCGGCGACCTCGCCGCCCGCGGTGCGATAGTCCTGGAACAGGATCTGGAAGTCGTTCTGCTCTTCGCCCGCATGCGTGTCGATCAACGCCGCAAGCGGCGCGTATTGCTCCGTCAGCGAGGCCGCGCCTGCGCGCATCCACTTGCTGCCTTCGCGCACCTGCGGAATCCAGTTCTCCATCCAGTTCAGGTAGTCGGCCGTCTGGAATTGGCGGTTGCGCAGGCGCCGCACCACCGGCGTGCGCCACACGCGCGAGCGGTAGTCGTGCCAGATTGCGGCCAGTTCGGTCAGCAGCTGGCCCAGGCCTTGGGGCGCCATGTCCGGGTCATGCGGCGGCGCGATGACGGCAGCGTCATCGCTGTTCGCGTCCTCGCGCGGCGCAGCTGCGGCCGGCGCGCCCGCGGCGACTTGCGGGGCGTGGACGGCCTCGGCCTCCAGCAGCATGTAGGCGGCCATGAAACGGCCTGATTCCGGGATGTAGCAGAAGATCTGCTCGCCCGGTTTCACTTCGCGCGTTTCCAGGAACTCCGCCAGCATGATCAGGATGGACGCCGCGCCGGTATTGCCGCGCCACGCCAGGTTGCTGAACCAGCGCTCGCGCGGGATCACCAGGCCGGCCTTCTCCATCAGGTCTTCCACCACCGGAATGAACTTCTCCGATGAGTAGTGGCACAGGAAGTGGTCGACCTGATCCGGATCCACCCAGCCGTCGCGCACCAGCTTGGCGTATTCATGGATGCCGATGTCGAACAGGTGCGGCAGCAGGCGGATGTCCTGGCGCAGCGACAGCGCACCGTCGGCCTCGGCCTCGTTCCAGGACGGATAGTCCAGATGGCCGCGAGCGCGGTCGGCCGAAAGGCCCAGCTGCATGCACACCGGATAGTCGCCCGAGAACGAGCGCTGGTGCACCCACTTCAAGCGCAGGCGCACGCCCTGCGAAGCGCCCGGCAGGGGCCGGCCGCTATTGCCCAGCAGCACCGCTCCCGCGCCGTCGGACAGCATCCAGCGCAGGAAATGCGCGTCGAAGTCGGCGTCGTAGCCGCGCGCCGCAAAGCGCGAACGCTTGAACAGCCGCGACGGCAGCTCGCTGGCCACGGCCAGGGCGCTGGCATGGCCGCCCAGCTCCACGCCCTGCGCGGCCGTCTGGATGGCCGATACGCCCGCGGCGCAGATGCCGTGCACCGACAGGGTTTCCATCGGATGCGCGGCCAGCTCGCCCTGGATCATGTTGGAGAAGCCCGGCATCAGCGCGTCCCCGCCCGACGAGCCGCTGGCCAGCAGCGACACGGCGGACAGGTCGCTGTCGTTGCGCCGCAGGCAATCGCGAATGGCATTGGCCGCCAGTTGCGCGTTGCTGAACACCGTGGCGCCTTCCTGGTCGATCGCGTAGTAGCGCTGCTTGATGCCGTTCTCGGCCAGGATGCGGCTTTTGATGCGGCTGGACATGCGGTTCAGCGGCGCGATGTAGCTGTCCATGGCATCGTTGGACACGGGTTCGCCCGGCATGAAATAGCCGGCGCTTTCCAGATAGACACGATGAAACGCGATGGGCATGAGAGGCCTCTGGTGGATATAGGGTGTGTGGCGCTAGCGGATGTGCTCGGGCGCCATGCATGAACGGCTGCGAAAGCGCGGCAGGAAGGCGCCCAGCACGAACACGCGGAACATGTAGGGCGTGAGGCCGGGCTCGTTCAACGCCGGATTCACGCGGCTGCGGTATTGCTCGCGATGCAGGCGCTCCAGTTCGGACCAGTGCGCCCGCGGGTGCTCGTGGTGCGCGGTATGCAGGCCGATGTTGAAGAGCAGCGGATTGACCAGCCCTTCGAAATTGCGCGCATAGTTCAGGCCCGCGACGGCCCGGGGGCCGCCGTCGGCATGGGCATGCTGCAGATAGTTGGTGGCCAGCAGCCAGTGCAGGCCGTGCAGCTGCGGCACGATGACGAACACCAGCGCCTTCATGGGATTCACGGCCAGCAGTCCGCCCCACAGGCCCAGCCACACGCCGTACTGCGCCATGCAATAGCGCCAGGCGCCCGGCCAGTGGCGGCGCAGGCGGCCCAGCCAGGCGAAGAACAGCGGGTACAGCACCCAGCCGGCCTGCAAGGGATGGATCAGGTAGCCCCACAGATGGTTGGTGTCGCCGCCGAAGCGGTAGGTGCGCGCCACGTCGCGCGCGCCGTGCTTGTAGCGGTGGTGATTGGCCACGTGCGCCGGGTAGAACACGAAGGTCGGATGGCCCTGCAGCAGCGTGATCCAGAAATCGGTGGCGCGGTTGGTCCAGCGTCCCCGCCACATGCGGATATGCGTGTGGTTGTGATGGATGACGCCCACGCCCAGGGTCAGGAACAGCATCAGGCCGTACAGCGGCCACCAGAACCCGTGCACCCATTGCCAGGCCGCCAGCGCGGGCAATGCGCCCAGATAGGCCAGGCTTTGCCAGTCGCGCCGGTTGCGCAGCGACGGCAGCCGGCGCTGCCGCTTAAGCGCGCCCGCCAAGCGATTCTCGTTGCCGGAAAGCATTCAGCTGGGACTGCGCCGCCTCGGCCTTCAGGCGGGTGCGGAACAGGCGGTCCATGAAGGTGAACTGGAAGCCGTAATTGCCGTTGTAGCAGGCGTGGTGCAGATGATGGCGGCGGCTGGCGGCGAACCAATGCGCGTAGGACACATTGGGGAAGAAGTCGTAGTTGGCGTGGCCGATGCAGTTGAAGAACAGGCTGAACAGCGGCACCGACGCCAGCGACCAGAAGCTGAAGTCATGCAGCACCATGGGCAGCATGATCACGTTGCCCAGCATCAGCGCCTCGATGGGATGAAAGCTATAGGTCGAGAACGGCGTGGTCACGACCGAACGGTGATGCGGCAAGTGGAAGCGGCGCAGCAGCTTGGTGTGCAGCAGGCGGTGGTTGATCCAGAAGTGCACGTCGTTCCAGGCCACCAGCACCAGGATCTCGAGCGTGATCTTTTGCCAGCTGGCGTCTGGGTCCAGGTGCGCCCAGCCCAGCTGCAACAGGCCCCAAGGGAAAATCATGCCCGTGCCGAACAGCAGGATGGACAGGCCGGATTGCGCGAACTCGCGCCGCAGCTGGCCCGGCGCCAACGGACGCGGGTCCAGCGGGCGGCCGATGCCCAGAGCCGGCAGGATGTAGTGCGTCAGCAGCCAGGTGGCCGCGCCGAAGACCAGATAGATGCCGCCGAAGAAAAGCAGGCCCGCCAGCATGACTTGCCAGGCGGACAAGGCTACAAAAGCTTGGGCCATGAACGTTCTGTTTCACCCGAAGAATGGGCGCATGATAAGCAATCCGTCAGCTTCCCGGTAGGACATTTATTACAAAATGAATCCGAAGGCCACAAAGCTGGCGGACTGCTCACCAAGTTCGGGCTACTGGCAGGGATATTGCCGGTTCAGCCCCGCCACGGCGGCGTCCATGCGCGCGGCCAAGCCCGCGCTGGCGGACGGCATGGGCATGCGCAGCTCCTCGCTCAGCAGGCCCTGCCGTCCCAGCTGCGCCTTCAGGGGGCCGGGATTGGGCTCGGCGAACGTCAGCTGGATGATGGGGACCAGCGCGTGGAACAGCTTCCTGGCCAAGTCCAGCTGCTGCGCCTTCACCGCCTGATGCATGGCCACGAACAGATCGGGGCGGATATGCGCGGCGGCCGCGATCATGCCCGAGCCCCCCAGGCTCATCACGGACAGCGCCTGCAGGTCCTCGCCTGCCAGCACGTGCATGTTGCCGTCGGCGATCAGCGCGATGGTCTTTTCCAGCGAACCGCCGCAGTCCTTGATCGCCGCGATGTTCGGGTGCGCGGCCAGCGCCAGCAGCGTCGCCGTGTCCAGCGTCGTACCTGTGCGGTAGGGAATGTCGTAAAGCACCAGGGGGAAGCGCGAGGCATCGGCCAGGCAGCGGAAATAGGCGGCAGCGCCTTCCTGGCCGGGCCGCACGTAATACGGCGCGGGCGCCAGGATGCCGGCCAGCGGACGCGTGCCGAAGGCGGCCAGGCGCTGCATCACGTGTCCGTGGTGGTTGCCCGCCAGGCCCATGATGACGGGCAGCCGGCCCGCTTCGGTCAGCACGGCGTCCAGCACCGCCAGTTGCTCGGCGTCATCCAGCGCCGCGGCCTCGCCGGTGCTGCCGCACACGACCAGCCCGTCCACGCCCGCGGCGGCATAGTGGCGCACCAGCCGGCGCAAGGCCCCGCCATCCACGGCGCCGCCGGCAAACGGCGTGACCAGCGGCACCCAGACGCCCTGGATCGGAGATTGATGATGAGATTGCATGAGAACACTCCTTCGGTGTAAGCGGACCGTGGTTGGGGACCGTACAGAAGTGCTCGGGATACTAGAGGATGCGCGGACGGCGCCAAGCGCCGCCAGGAGGCCGCCGTTCCGTCGCCCATCTGACGGAACAGCATGCTCCGGTCAGATGAGCGGCTGTTTTTTGGATTTCAGGCCGGCGCAAACCAGCACCACGCCCTGGGCGCGGAACGGGAAAGCGGATTGGTTGGCCTGATGAATCATGTATGGATTGAATGCAGTGGTCTGCAAGCGCAGATGCGGGAATCTACCGGGAGCCCGCAACGCTGTCAACGCCGCGCCTCAGCCCAGGCTGGCCAGGAACACCGCGCACAGGGCTTCCATGCCCTGGCGGTCGTCCTCGTCAAAGCGGTCGGGCACGGGGCTGTCCACGTCCCACACGCCGATCAACTGGCCCTGGTGCACCAGCGGCACCACGATCTCGGAACGCGAGGCCGCATCGCAGGCGATGTGGCCGGGAAAGGCATGCACGTCGGGCACCAGTTGGGTCTGGCGCTGGCTGGCGGCCGCGCCGCACACGCCGCGGTTCAGCGGGATGCGCACGCAGGCCGGCTTGCCCTGGAAGGGGCCCAGCACCAGTTCCGTGCCGTCGTAGAAATAGAAGCCCGCCCAGTTCAGGTCAGGCAGGGCCTGATAGGCCAGCGCGCTCAGGTTGGCGGCATTGGCGATGCGGTCATGCTCGCCTTCGAGCAGGGCGCGGGCCTGGGCGACCAGTCCGGCATACAGGGCGGCCTTGGAATCGGCGACGATGGGAGCGGCTTCGAACATGGGAAATGTAACTGTACAGGCGGTTATCGATGCAGGTGATTTTAGGGCTTGGCGCCATTAAGGGGGCCGGGCCGCTGCCGTGTGGGACAATAGTTTTTTGCCGAATGTTTTTTCCGCCGGGCCACCCCAAGGG
Organism: Achromobacter aegrifaciens; assembly: GCF_902859735.1. Classification (GTDB taxonomy): domain Bacteria; phylum Pseudomonadota; class Gammaproteobacteria; order Burkholderiales; family Burkholderiaceae_B; genus Achromobacter; species Achromobacter aegrifaciens. Next base: position 188,373 of record NZ_CADIJY010000005.1, read on the forward strand.
ATCAACCGCCCGTATTTTCCTACCCTTCTTGATCAAGAAGCACTCCATGGACAAGCCTCTCGAACCTGCGTTTTCCTTTTCGGAACGCGCCCAGCAACTCACCAGCTCCGCCATCCGCGAGATCCTCAAGGTAACCGAGCGCCCCGAAGTCATCTCGTTCGCTGGCGGCCTGCCGGCGCCCGGCGGCTTCCCGGTAGAGGTAGTTCGCGCGGCATTCGACAAGGTACTGTCCACCAACGGTCGCGCCGCGCTGCAGTACGGCCCCACCGAAGGTTTTGCGCCGCTGCGCCAATGGGTTGCTGATGACCTGAACAAGGCCGGCGCCAGCGTCGCCGCCGACCAGATCCTGATCGTGTCGGGTTCGCAGCAAGCGCTGGACCTGCTGGGCAAGGTGCTGATCGACAAGGACAGCAAGGTGCTGGTCGAAGACCCCAGCTACCTGGGCGCGCTGCAATCGTTCAGCCTGTACCAGCCCAACTTCGTGCCGGTGCCCACCGACGAAGGCGGCCTGATCCCCGAAGCCATCACGCCTGAACTGGCCGAAGGCGCCCGCTTCCTGTACGCCCTGCCCAACTTCCAGAACCCCACCGGCCGCACGCTGAGCCTGGAACGCCGCATCGCGCTGGTCAAGCGCGCCGCGGAACTGAACCTGACCATCGTCGAGGACGATCCCTACGGCGAACTGCGCTACGCAGGCGAACCGCAGCCGGGCCTGATCGCGCTGGCCGCCGAGTACGGCGCCAACGTCGTGCGCCTGGGCACGTTCTCCAAGGTGCTGGCCCCCGGCCTGCGCCTGGGCTACATCGCTGCCGCGCGCCCGCTCATCAACAAGCTGGTGCAAGCCAAGCAGGCCACCGACCTGCACACGCCCACGCTGACGCAGATGGCCGTGTACGAGATCGTCAAGGAAGGCTTCCTGGAAGAGCACCTGCCCAACGTCCGCGAGATCTACCGCGCCCAGGGCAGCTGCATGCTGGATGCCATCAAGCAGGAATTCCCGGACACCGTCACCTGGACCAAGCCGGAAGGCGGCATGTTCATCTGGCTGACGTTGCCCGAGCACATCGACAGCACCAAGCTGCTGGAAAAGGCCATCGCGCAAAACGTGGCGTTCGTGCCCGGCGCGCCGTTCTATTGCGGCGCCGGCAAGACCAACACGCTGCGCCTGAGCTTTGCCACCGTGCCGGAAGACAAGATCCGCCGCGGCATCGCCATCCTCGGCAAGCTGCTAAAAGCCGAGGTGTAGTAGGTCCCCCCCCGAAGCGCCTGTGGCGCTTCCCCCCCAGGGGGGCGCCGCTACGGACCGGCGGAGCCCGGATCCGTGCGGCCCCGCTTTCGCCACGACAGTGACGATATGACGCGGGTGCCTCGAAGGGGGGGGTAGGACATGAACGGCGGCCGGGCGCGATGTCCGGCCGCCGTTGTTTTATGCTCTTGGTTTTCCCATTCCGTTTCGCCGTGACAGTGAGCGCCCCCCAACAATCTCCCGTCGACCTCAGCGACATCGTTTTCACCGACTGGGTCGAACGCTGGCTGCCCAAGTCCTGGCGGCCCTATGCCCGCCTGTGCCGCCTGGACCGCCCGATCGGCACCTGGCTGACCCTGCTGCCGGCCATTGCGGCGCTGATCCAGGCCGCGGGCGGCCTGCCGGACCTGCAGCGGCTGATCGTGTTTTCGCTGGGCGCCCTGCTGATGCGCGGCATCGGCTGCACCGTCAACGACATGTGCGACCGCAACTTCGACAAGCACGTCGAGCGCACGCGTTTCCGCCCTCTGACCAGCGGCCAGCTGACGATGAAGAACGCGGTCTGGTTCCTGCTCGGGCAATTGCTGGTCTGCGGGTCGCTGCTGTTCTTCCTGAACGAAATGAGCCGCTGGCTGGCCGTGGCAGTGCTGCCTTTCGTCTTCATCTACCCGCTGTGCAAGCGTGTCACCTACTGGCCGCAAGTGGTGCTGGGCATCTGCTTCAACTGGGGCATGCTGATGGCCTGGTCGGACACGCAGAACCACGTGCCGCTGGCCGCCATCGCCATGTGGGCGGGCGCCGTGCTGTGGCAGGTGGGCTACGACAGCATCTACGCCTACGTGGACGTGCGCGACGACCGCAGCCTGGGCCTGCATTCCACCGCCATGCGCTTTGGCGACCAGGGCAAGCTCTGGATCGGCGGCTTCTATCTGGCCACCATCGTGCTGTGGGCCTGGGGCGGCTACGCCATCGGCCTGTCGTGGGCCTATCAGGTCGGCATGGTGGCGGTGGCCGTGCACCTGGCGTGGCAGTTGAAGGTCTTCGACATCCAGCGCCCCGACCGCAACTTCATGCTGTTCCGCGCCAACCTCTGGCTGGGCGCGCTGCTGGTCGCCGCCGCACTGGCCGGCACGCTGATTCGCTGACGTCCTGCCGGCGCGGCAATGAACCCGGTCGATCGGCGGGGTCCGCGCCGCGCTGAGGCTGCGTTGATGCCGCGCATTGCGAGCATCGCGCGCAAGGCCCATGATGGAACCTCCGCAACGCATTACGGAGACCACGCATGCCCTCATTGCTCAAATCCCTGGCCTTGACGGCCGCCGCAGCCGCCGCCTTCGTGGCCATTCCGGCCCAGGCCGCCAGCGATTGCTCGGCCCAGCGCGGCTGCGCCGCCAAGTTCTGCGAAATCGAAAACGACATCGCCGCTGCCAAGGCGCAGAACAATACCCGCCGCGAAGCCGGCCTGCGCAAGGCCCTGGCCGAAGCCAAAGCGAATTGCACCGACAGCCGCCTGCAATCCCAGCGCGAAGCCGACGTGCGCGAGAAGCAGAACAAGGTCGCCGAGCGCGAAAGCGAGCTCAAGCAGGCCCGCGCCAAGGGCAAGCAGGACAAGATCGACAAAGCCCAGCGCAAACTGGACGAAGCCCAGGCGGAATACAACGCCGCGCTGGTCGAACTGAACCGCTGATTCCCTCCTCCTTGCCGGTCCCGGGCTTTTCCGGGGCTGCGCCCCCCACTCCCCCCGCCGCCAGACCTCCGCCCTACCGGGTGGACTACCTCCTATGGTGTCATCAAATGGAAATTCCACCACCCATGGTGCCATTTGGTGAAATGGAAACCTATTAGTCTTCTTTTTGGAAAGATGTTTTCAGAGAATCAGGGTTTATCCGGAGATGATTTGCGCCCAGAATGCATCTCATCGGGACACAGCAAGCGAACCCCAGGCAATCAGGCCAGCGGTTCGGCTCCCAAGCTCAAGACATTGGAGGTCTGCTATGAAAACCCTTGCTACCGCTTTGATGCTGTCCATGTCCGTTCTGGCTGCCGGCGCCCAAGCCGCCGAGGCTGATCAGGGCCCGACCCGCGCTCAGGTCCAAGCCGAACTGCAACAAGCCAAGGCCTCGGGCCAATACACCTTCGGCGAAGAAGGCTACCCCGCCGCCATCGCCCCGAAGTCGACCCTGACCTCGCAGCAAGTGCAAGCTGAACTGCAACAAGCCAAGAACGCCGGTGAAGTGACCTTCGGCAACCTGGACTACCCGCCCGTCGCCGCGGCTGAACAAGCCACCTCGCTGACCCGCGCCGAAGTCCGCACCGAACTGGCCCAGGCCAAGTCGGAAGGCCTGGTCACCTTCGGCAACCTGGACTACCCGCCCCTGGGCAGCTGATCCCCCCCTGGCCTCCCCGGCCAGGCAGCGCCCCAAAGCCCTCCGGCCCCAAACCGGAGGGCTTTGTTTTTGACGTTTCGATATTTAATTAAGTCGAATTGACGTTACCTATGGCCGATTCGACTATTTAGTCTCTACACATCGACAGCGACCGCGCATAGGATGAGCTCACCCTCTCCCCCATCCATGCAGGAGCCGCACCATGACCACCGCCTCTCCCCGGCCCGTCGTACTTCTGGGCGCCGGAAAAATCGGTTTCGCCATTGCCCTGATGCTGGAACGCAGCGGCGGCTATTCGGTACTGGTAGCCGACCAGGATCCCGAACGGCTGCGCATCGTGGCCGAACTGGGTTGTGAAACCCGTCAGATTTCCGGCGACGACTCCGTGGCGCAATGCATCGAGGGGCGTTACGCGGTCATCAACGCGCTGCCCTTTCACCGCGCCGCCGCGGTGGCCGGCCTGTGCGCCAAGGAGGGGGTGCACTACTTCGACCTGACCGAAGACGTGGCCAGCACGCACGCCATCCAGGCGCTGGCGGAAGACGCCCGCAGCGTGCTGATGCCGCAATGCGGCCTGGCCCCGGGTTTCATCGGCGTGGTCGGCAACGCGCTGGCGCGCCGCTTCGATACCCTGCTGGATCTGCGCATGCGCGTGGGCGCCCTGCCGCGCTATCCCTCCAACAGCCTGCGCTACAACCTGACCTGGAGCACCGAGGGACTGATCAACGAGTACTGCAATCCCTGCGAGGCCATCGTCGACGGCCAACTGACCAGTGTGCCCGCGCTGGAAGGCTACGAGACCTTCGCGCTGGACGGCGTGGAGTACGAAGCCTTCAACACGTCCGGCGGACTGGGCACCCTGCCCGCCACCTTGCGCGGCCGCGCCCGCAACGTGGACTACAAATCGGTGCGCTACCCGGGCCACTGCAGCATCATGAAATTGCTGCTCAACGACTTGCGCTTGCGGGACCGCCGCGACCTGCTCAAGGAAATTTTCGAAGCCGCCATTCCCACGACCGAACAGGACGTGATCGTGATCCAGGCTTCGGCATCGGGCCGCCGCCATGGCCGGCTGGAAGAGGAGTCCTACCCCATCCGCATCTTCGGCGCGGACGTCGACGGCCATCGCCTGAGCGCGATCCAGCTGTCCACCGCCGCCGGCATCTGCGCCGCGCTGGATCTGGTGGCGCAGGGCGCATTGCCGCAACGCGGGTTCGTCGGGCAGGAAGCCATCGATCTGGACGCGTTCATCAACAACCGCTTTGGCCGCGTGTACGCGGGCAAGCCGCTGGCGCTGGCGGGCAGCGGCGCCATGGCCGACCGCTGAACCACGACGCGCCCTCATGCGTCCTGCCCCGCGAGAGCGCAGGACGCTAGCTCCAGCCTTCCAGCCGCAGCGTCGCGCGCACCAGGCGCTGCTCTTCCTGCTCGATATCGGCCAGGCTCTGGCGCACGCTGTCCACGTGGTCCGCGGCCGCCTTGCGCGCCTGCTCCGGCTGGCGCGCCGTCACGGCGTTGAACAGCCGCGTGTGCTGCCGATCGATCTGGCGCTTCTCGGGTTGGCGGTGGTACAGGTTGTTGACGCAGGCGAAGACCGAGCCCAGCAGCAAGTCCGTCAGCGATTGCAGCGTGTGCACCAGCACCGGATTGTGCGAAGCCTCGCAGATGGCCAGGTGAAAGGCATGGTCCAGATGCGCGTGCGTCGCCGTGTCGGTGGCCGTGCCCTGCGCCGCCACCATTTCGTCATAACGGCGGCGGATCATGATGAAATCCGCCTCGGTGCCGCGTATGGCCGCCAGCCGGGCAGACTCGGCTTCCAGCAGCGAACGCACTTCCAGCAGGTCGTAGAGCGTGCGCGGCTGCGAATTGAACAGGTGCATCAGCGGACCGGCATCCACCTTGGATATGTGCGCCACATACGAACCCTTGCCTTGCGCGGTGTGGATGATCTCGCGCGCGCGCAAGAGCTTGAGCCCTTCGCGTAAGGCCGTGCGCGACACGCCCAGCTTCTCGGTCAGACGCCGTTCGGAAGGCAGCGCCTGGCCGGCCTTCAGCACGCCGTCCAGGATCAGGCGTTCGATCCGTTCGGCGACCTCGTCCGCCACCTGGCGAGGCTTTTCTTCAGTTTCCGCGTACATGCACTCTCCGCACCAGTGGTATGACCAAGTGCATCCCCGATCGGACCTCTTGCATAACACCCCCGTAAGTAGCTGATATAAAACCATAAAAATTACGGCTTTGCCCATACGGCAGTGCACAAACTGGTATGACCAGTGGGTTTTGATATGGACATTGCGGCAGGCGCGAACGATGATGTCGAGACCAGATACGCCCGGCGCGCGGCGTCGGCCAGTCCCTTACCGCTAGAGAACCGCATGACTCAACGCATCCAGCATCACGGCCTGCAAGTGGCGGCCAATCTCAATCAATTCATCGAACAGGAAGCCCTGCCCGGCACCGGCCTGGATGCCGAAGGCTTCTGGCAAGGCTTCGCGGCCCTGGTGGACGACCTGGCTCCGAAGAACCGCGCGTTGCTGGCCGAACGCGACCGCCTGCAGGCCGAGCTCGACGCATGGCACCGCGCCCACCCCGGCCCCATCGCCGATCCGGCCGCCTACCGCAAATTCCTGGAAGGCATCGGCTACCTGCTGCCGCAGCCGGCCAGTGTGCGCGCCACCACCGACAACGTCGACACCGAGATTTCGCAGCAGGCCGGCCCGCAGCTGGTCGTGCCCATGTCCAACTCGCGCTACGCGCTGAACGCCGCCAACGCGCGCTGGGGCAGCCTGTACGACGCGCTCTACGGCACCGACGCCATCCCCGCCACGCCCGGCGACACGGGCCGCGGCTACAACCCGGAACGCGGCGCCGCCGTCATCGCCCGCGCCCGCGCCTTCCTGGACACCGCCGCCCCGCTGGCCCAGGGCTCGCATGCCGACGCCCGCGGCTACACCGTGGAAAGCGGTCAACTGCGCGTGGCACTGGCCAACGGCTCGACCGGCCTGAAGAATCCCGCGCAATTGGCCGGCTACCAGGGCGAGGCCTCCGCGCCTACGGCCATCCTGCTCAAGAACAACGGCCTGCACTTCGAAATCCAGATCGACCGCAGCCACAGCATCGGCGCCACCGACGCCGCAGGCGTCAAGGACGTGCTGGTGGAAGCCGCGCTCACCACCATCATGGACTGCGAGGATTCCGTCGCCGCCGTGGATGCCGAGGACAAGGTCCATATCTACCGCAACTGGCTCGGCCTGATGAAGGGCGACCTGACCGAAGAGGTCACCAAGGGCGGCAAGACCTTCACCCGCAAGCTCAACGCCGACCGCGACTACACGCGTCCCGACGGTTCACCGCTGACCCTGCATGGCCGTTCGCTCATGTTCGTGCGCAACGTCGGCCACCTGATGACCAACCCGGCCATCCTGGACCGCGAGGGCCGCGAAATCCCCGAAGGCATCCTGGACGCCGTGGTCACCAGCCTGGCCGCGCTGCAGGACCGCAAGCACAAGCTGAATTCGCGCACCGGTTCCGTCTACATCGTGAAGCCGAAGATGCACGGCCCCGTCGAAGCCGCCTTCGCCAGCGAACTTTTCGACCGCGTCGAAGACCTGCTCAAGCTGCCGCGCAACACCCTGAAAATGGGCATCATGGACGAAGAGCGCCGCACCAGCATCAACCTCAAGGCGTGCATCGAGGCCGCCGCCGCGCGCGTGGCCTTCATCAACACCGGCTTCCTGGACCGCACCGGCGACGAAATGCACTCCAGCATGGAAGCCGGCCCGATGCTGCGCAAGGGCGACATGAAGTCCACCGCCTGGATCACCGCCTACGAGCGCAACAACGTGCTGGTCGGCCTGGATGCCGGCCTGCGCGGCCGCGCCCAGATCGGCAAGGGCATGTGGGCCATGCCGGACCTGATGGCCGCCATGCTGGAACAGAAGATCTCCCATCCCAAGGCCGGCGCCAACACCGCCTGGGTGCCTTCGCCCACCGCAGCCACGCTGCACGCGTTGCACTACCACCAGATCGACGTGCAGGCGGTGCAGCAGGAGCTGGAACGCACCAAGCTCGACAGCGTGCGCGATGACCTGCTGGGCGGCCTGCTGACGGTGCCGGTCGGCGATCCGTCCAAGTGGTCCGCGCAGGACATCCAGCAGGAGCTCGACAACAACGTGCAGGGCATCCTGGGCTACGTGGTGCGCTGGATCGACCAGGGCGTGGGCTGCTCCAAGGTGCCGGATATCCACAACGTCGGCCTGATGGAAGACCGCGCCACGCTGCGCATCTCCAGCCAACACATCGCCAACTGGCTGCGCCACGGCGTGACCAACCGCGAGCAGGTCATGGAAACCTTCAAGCGCATGGCCAAGGTGGTCGACGGCCAAAACGCGGGCGATACGCTCTACCGCCCGATGGCCGGCAACTTCGACACCTCGCTGGCATTCAAGGCTGCCTGCGCGCTGGTGTTCGAAGGCCTGACCCAGCCCAACGGCTACACCGAGCCGCTGCTGCACAAGTACCGCCTGGAGTTCAAGGCCAACCAGGCCTGATCCCGGCGCGCTTTTGCCGCAACAAGACCGGACAGCCTGGCTGTCCGGTTTTTTTTCGGGGCGCGACCCTGAAAAAAGCCAGGTCAATTTCGCACGGTCGTGCTAAATTTGCCGCATGACTGCCAAAACCGAGAAAAGCGAGCTGACCTTCGCGGCCATTGTGGACGCGGCCCTGGACATGGCCGCGGCGCAAGGCATGGAGAGCCTGTCGCTCGGCCAGGTGGCCAAGCGCCTGGGCATCAGCAAGAGCGGCGTGTTCTCGCGCGTGGGCTCGCTGGAAGCCCTGCAGCAGGCGGTGCTGGACGAATACGACCGGCGCTTCCTTGAAGCCGTGTTCACCCCGGCCCTGGCCCATCCCCGCGGCCTGCCCCGGCTCAACGCCCTGGTCTCGCTCTGGATCGAGCGCGCCAGCAATGTCGAAACGCTGACGGGCTGCATCTACGTGGCCGGCGCCTTCGAATACGACGACGTGGAATCCCCGCTGCGCTCGGTGCTGGAGGGCAATCTACGGCGCTGGCGCAGCGCCATGCTGCGCACGGTCAACCAGGCGCTCGAAGCCGGCCACGTCAGGCCGGACACGGATCCCGAGCAGCTCGTATTCGAGGTCTACAGCTTGATGATCGGGCTGATGCACGATGCCCGCTTCCTGCGGGATCCCAAGGCTCCCCAGCGCGTGCGGGCGGCCTATGAACGATTGATTTCCACCTACCGCAGTTTCAAGTACCTCGAGTAGCCGTATTTCCAGCGCCGGCCCGTGCCGGCAATTCTTTACTTCAATTTCGCACGGTCGTGCGAAATTTTCCAGGAGCCTGACATGTGGATCGTTATCGCAGTGATCGCCGTTTCAGCCGGGGGCAGCGTCTGGCTGCAGTGGCGCGAGCTGCTCAAGCAGTTACCAGACCGCGCCGAGCATCTGGTACTTTTCTAGAAAGACATGGCCATCCCGTTCTATATTTCGAGTTCGCCTGTCCCGAACGTCGTCATGCCGCGCTCCAATCATCTACTGATCATCGATCCGCAGAATGACTTCTGCGACCTGCCCGAGTCGTACCTGCCCACGGATCCCGTGACGGGCGCCGCGCACGCGCCCGCCCTGCCTGTGGCCGGCGCCCACGCCGACATGCAGCGGCTCGCGCACTTCATCGACACGACCGCGCCCGCGCTTACCTCGATCACGGTGACGCTGGATTCGCACCACCGCCTGGACATCGCCCATCCGACCTTCTGGTCCACCGGCGACGGCCAGCCCGTGGCGCCGTACACGCAGATCACGGCGGCACAGCTGCGCGCGGGCGATTTCCGGCCGCGCCACGACGACGACCTGCCGCGTACCCTGTCGTACCTGGACGAACTCGAAGCGCGCGGCCGCTACACGCTGATGGTGTGGCCGCTGCATTGCGAAATCGGCACCTGGGGCCATAACGTGCATGCGGACGTGCGCGCGGCTTACAGCCGTTGGGAAGACGAGCGCCAGTTCATCGTGCGCAAGGTGCCCAAGGGCATGAACCCCTGGACCGAACACTACAGCGCGCTGATGGCCGAAGTCCCCGATGCCGACGATCCGCGCAGCCAGCTCAACCGCAGCCTGCTCGATTCGCTGGACCGCGCCGAACTCATCCTGATCGCCGGCCAGGCCGGCAGCCATTGCGTCAAGGCCACTGTCGAACACCTGGCCGAGCACCTGCCCGGCCGCGACCTGTCGCGCCTGGTGTTGCTGACGGACTGCATGAGCCCCGTCGCGGGCTTCGAAGACGCACAGGCAACCTTCCAGCAACGCATGCGCGACCTGGGTATCCAGGCGCGCACCAGCGTCGACATGGCGCGGGCGCTGCTCGCGGCCTGATCCCGCCGCGCAAAACACAACGGCCGCCTGCTTGCGCATGGCGGCCGTGGTTGATGGGCTGCGTGGAGCGGGAACGCTCAGGCGGCGCCGCCGTGCTTGCCGTCGCACTCCACGTACAGCGCGCCGATGGCCTCGCACAATGCCGCGGGCTGTTGGAACAGGCGCGCCACCAATATGCAACCTTGCACCGTGGCGAACACCGCGCGGCCAGCCGCCTCCGGCGTGCCAGAGAACTTCATCGTGCCCTGCGCCGCCCCTTCGGCCAGCACGCGTGCCAACCAGGCTTCGTGCGCGCGGAAGAATCCTTGCAATGCGCCACGCACGCGTTCGGGCAGCGAATTGACCTCGGCCGCCAGCATGCCGGCCAGGCAGAGCTCGCCCGACCCGCAGGCGCGCGATTCCATCATCGACAGATATTGGTCGAGCTGCGCTTGCGCCGGCAGCGACGTGTCGATCCCGCGCATCGCGGCCAGCGCGCGCGCGCTGTAGGCTTCGACCGCCTCGTAGAGCAAGTCGTCCTTGCCAGGAAAGTAATAGTGGATGCTGGACGTCTTTACGCCCACGTGCTCAGCCAGGTCGCGGTAGCTGAAGCCGTTGCATCCGCGCGTGCGGATCAGCTTCTCGGCATGGGCCAGAAGCTGTTCGCGAGTGGTGTTGGAAGTAGGAGTGTCCATGGCTGAATATTACCTACTAATAGGTTGATTCGTCATCGGTTCCGGCAGCGTTGCCACTGCTCCAAAACCCTTGCGGACCCCGGCCGGGAATCATCCCGCCCCCCGGGATCCGCATGTACCGGCATGAAGCTCAGCCTTGCACGGGCGGGTAGTCCAGCTCACCGCTGTCGGTCAGGCCATGCGCGCGGGCGGCGGCCAATTCCTGCTGCACTTGCTTGCGGCTCTTGTCGCCGGCCGAGGCAAACATCGTGGCGGCGTAGCCTTCTTCGCCCGACACCAGCTCGCCATTGGCGCGCGCTTCGGCCAGTTCCTGCTGCACCTGGGCGCGGGTCACCGTGCTTTCCGTGTTCAGGGGAGGCGGATAGTCCAGTTCGCCGGCTTGGGCGGCGCCGATGAAGGAAGCGGACAGGATCAGGGCGGATACGAGGGTCTTCATGGTTGATCTCCAGTAAGGATCAGGTGCTGCGTCAGGGTTTCGATGGAGCTATCTACTTATAGATAGACATCGAGGGAAAAAAACTCAGCCTTGCACGGGCGGGTAAGCCAGTTCGGCGCTGTCGGTCAGGCCTTGGGCGCGGGCGGCGGCCAGTTCCTTCTGGACCTGGGCGCGGCTCTTGTCGCCAGAGGCGGCAAAGATCGTGGCGGCGTAGCCTTCTTCGCCAGACACCAGTTCGCCATTGGCGCGGGCCTGGGCCAGCTCTTGCTGCACTTGGGCGCGGGTCACCGTGCTTTCGGTGTTCAGGGCAGGCGGATAGTCCAGCTCGCCGGCTTGGGCGGCGCCAATGAAGGAAGCGGACAGGATCAGGGCGGATACGAGGGTCTTCATGGTTGATCTCCAGATAACGATTGCGTAGCGGTTCAAAAAACTATCTACTTATAGGTAGACAAGAAGGGAAATAAAAAAGCGGTCCTACTGTATTTCTGGTTTCGACGTCGGCGGGTGTTTGGTTTGCTGCGTCGATGGATGAATCTTATCTACTACTAGGTAGATAGCGCAAGGGGATTTTGTGAAACAAAATAATTCCAGCAACACCAGGACTTCGCCTCACCTATGCCGGAATGGCGCCCCATCCGCGAGTCGGCCTCTCGAACGCGTCGGCCCACACTACCGCCAGGGGCAACAAAAAACCCGGTAAATCAGGAATTTACCGGGTTCTTGTTGAAGTCTGATGCCGCGCTGTGGCTTAGAACGGAATATCGTCGTCCATATCCGCCAGATTAGCGCCGCTGCTGGCCGGAGCCGCGGCGGGAGCCGGGCGCTGTTGCGGGGCCGGGCGTTGGGCCGGGGCGCGCTGCTGCTGCGGGCGCGAAGGCGCGTCGTCGTAGCCGCCACCGCCGCCGAAGCTTGCGCCACCGCCGCCGCCGTCTTCGCGGCCGCCCAGCATCTGCATCTGGTCGGCAACGATTTCGGTGCTGTAGCGGTCAGCGCCGGTGTCCTTGTCTTGCCACTTGCGCGTCTTCAGGCGGCCTTCGATGTAGACCGAGCGGCCCTTCTTCAGGTACTCGCCGGCGATTTCAGCCAGGCGGTTGTACATGACGACGCGGTGCCATTCCGTTTCTTCGCGGCGTTCGCCCGAAGCCTTGTCTTTCCAGGTGGAGGTGGTGGCAATGGACATATTGCAGATTGCCGCCCCTTCGGGGCTGTAGCGGACTTCCGGGTCGCGTCCCAGATTGCCCACGAGTATGACTTTGTTAACCGATGCCATGCCGTTGTCCCTCTGTTGTTGACAGCCTGCGTGTGCGTTGCCGCGGAGGCGCCGGCAACAACATAAAAGCGATGATGTTGAAGACCGGCTTCATGAAACACGCCGGTCACCGCAACGATGACCGGCGACGCCGGGTTGAACCCTGAGTGAAGCCCTGATTTGATGCGTATTATCGACGAAAAGCGCCCGCCGCGCCAAACCAGGATGTGACAAAGCCGTCCACCCCAGCCATGGAATTTTCGCGTCTGTTGGGCGCTTTTCGGGGTGGGATCCCGACTTTTCAGCCGGCCCGCGCCGATGCCTGGCGGTCCGGTTCGGGCAACGGCCGCAGGGCCCAGGTCACCGCCAGCCAGATCGCCGACAGGGCGGCGGCGGCGATGAAAACGGCGCTGGAACCGGAATGCGAGGCCAGCCAGCCGCCCAGCGCGCCACCCGCGAACAGGCCGGCGGCCTGGGCGGTGTTGTAGAAGCCCAGCGCCAGGCCCTTGTAGGCCTGCGGCGCGACCCGCGACACCAGCGACGGTTGCAGGGCTTCCAGCACATTGAAGGCCACGAAGAAGCCCGTCAGGGCGGCTGCCAGGGTGTAGAAACCATGGCTGGCCGCGGGCAGCAAGGCGCACACCAGCACCAGCCCGGCCACGGCGGCGCGCAGGGCGCCGCGATGGGCGCGGCGCTTTTCGGCGACGAACACCACCGGCACCATCAGCACGAAGGAAACCAGGATGACCGGCAGGTAGACCTTCCAGAGCTCACGCGCGTCCAGGCCGCCCACCTTCGCCAGCAGGGCGGGCACCACGACAAACAGCGCCACCTGGATCAGGTGCAGGACAAAAACGCCGAAATTCAGGCGCAGCAGGTCGCTGTGGGTCAGGACTTCGCGCGGCCGGGCCGCCTGCATGGTGCGGGCCTGGGTCAGCGGCACCACGGGCACCACCCAGCCGGCCACGGCCAGGCAGATCACGCCCAGACAGGCGATGGTCCAGAACAGGCCGGACAGGCCCCACCAGCCCACCAGCACGGGCGACAGGACCAGCGACACGGCGAAGGACAGGCCGATCGACCCGCCCACCATGGCCATGGCCCGGGTGCGGACCTCGTCGCGGGTGGAATCCGCCAGCCAGGCGGTGACGGCCGCGGAAATCGCCCCGGCGCCCTGGATGGCGCGGCCGATGGTGATCCAGTACACGTCGGACGCCTGTGCACAGACGATGCTGCCCGCCACGAACAGCAGCAGGCCGAACAGCACCACGGGACGCCGGCCCCAGCGGTCGGACGCCAGGCCGAAGGGAATCTGCATGAAGGCCTGGGTCAGGCCGTACATGCCCAGCGCCAGGCCGACGCGGGCCGGATCGTCCCCGCCCGGCATGCCGGCGGCGGCCACGGCGAAGACGGGCAGCAACAGGAACAGCCCCAGCATCCGCGCGGCGAACAGTCCGGCCAGCGCCACGCTGGCGCGGCGTTCGGACGGGGTCAATTTCAGTTTTTTATCTGCCTGCATGCGAAAAATTCAACGATGACTAGGACTCGCCCGCGCGCGTGGATGTCACACGCCCACGGTCTGATCTGGCGGTGCGGCGCCGCCCCCCGGGTCTATCCAGGCTGGAGTACTGCCCCGAACGCAGGGGGATTCGGCGCGCTATAGTACCAAGTTGGCCTTTGAAACCGCTTAAAAGAGCCCGATGGACGTGACAATACGCATTCGGGGTGCGCGCACCCACAATCTCAAGAACGTCTCGCTCGACCTGCCACGCCACAAGCTGGTGGTCGTCACCGGCTTGTCCGGCTCGGGCAAATCGTCGCTGGCCTTCGACACGCTGTACGCGGAAGGCCAACGCCGCTACGTGGAAAGCCTGTCCGCCTACGCCCGCCAGTTCCTGCAGCTGATGGACAAGCCGGACGTGGACCTGATCGAGGGCCTGTCCCCGGCCATCTCCATCGAACAGAAGGCCGCGGGCCACAACCCCCGCTCCACCGTCGGCACCATCACCGAGATCCACGACTACCTGCGCCTCCTGTACGCGCGGGTCGGTACGCCCTATTGCCCTGACCACGGCCTGCCATTACAGGCGCAAAGCGTCAGCCAGATGGTGGACGCGGTGCTGTCCTGGACGCCCGAAACCCGGCTGGCGGTACTGGCGCCCATAGCCCGCGGCAAGAAAGGCAGTTTCGAGGACGAATGCGCCAGCCTGCAGGCGCAGGGCTACGTGCGCCTGCGCGTGGACGGCCAGTTGACCGAAATCGACGGCATGGCGCCGCTGAAGAAGACCGAGAAGCACGACATCGACGTCGTCATCGACCGGCTGCGCATCAAGCCTGAAAGCAAGCAGCGCCTGGCGGAAAGCTTCGAGACCGCGTTGCAGCTGGCCGAGGGCCGCGCCCTGGCGCTGGACATGGACAGCGGCCGCGAACAGGTCTTCTCCAGCCGCTACGCCTGCCCGGTGTGCAGCCACAGCCTGCCCGAGCTGGAGCCGCGCCTGTTCAGCTTCAACAATCCCATGGGCGCCTGCCCCAGTTGCGATGGCATCGGCCAAGTCGGCTTCTTCGACCCCAAGCGCGTGGTCGCCTTCCCGGAGCTGAGCCTGGCGGCCGGCGCCATCCGCGGCTGGGACCGCCGCAACGCCTTCACGCATTCGCTCTTGACCAGCCTGGCGGCGCACTATGAATTCGACATCGAAGCGCCCTTCGAGGAACTGCCCGAGGCGTTGCGCGACAAGGTGCTGTACGGCTCCGGCGACGAAGAGATCTCGTTCCTCTACCTGAACGAAAAAGGCCGCAGCACGGTCAAGCGCCATACATTCGAAGGCGTGATCCCGAACCTGGAGCGCCGCTGGCGCGAAACCGATTCGGCCACCGTGCGCGAAGAGCTCGGCAAGTACCGCAACATCAAGACCTGCCCGGATTGCGGCGGCTCGCGCCTGCGGCCCGAGGCCCGCAACGTGCTGATCGGCCAGGATCCGCGCGGCGGCGAACGCCACGGCCAGGCCATCTACGAGGTCGAGGCCATGCCGCTGTCGACCTGCCTTACCTGGTTCCGCGACCTGAGCCTGACGGGCGCCAAGCAGGAGATCGCGCAACGCATCGTGCGCGAGATCGAGGCGCGCCTGAGCTTCCTGAACAACGTGGGCCTGAACTACCTGTCGCTGGACCGCAGCGCCGATACCATCTCGGGCGGCGAGGCGCAGCGCATCCGGCTGGCCAGCCAGATCGGATCAGGCCTGACCGGCGTGATGTACGTGCTGGACGAGCCCTCCATCGGCCTGCACCAGCGCGACAACGACCGCCTCATCGGCACCCTGCAGCACCTGCGCGACCTAGGCAATAGCGTCATCGTCGTGGAGCACGACGAAGACATGATCCGCATGGCCGACTGGGTCGTGGACATGGGACCGGGCGCGGGCGAGCACGGCGGCCAGGTGGTGGCGCAGGGCGACCCGGAAACCGTGCAGCACGACCCCCAGTCGCTGACCGGCCAGTACCTGAGCGGCGCGCGCGCCATCGCCATCCCGAAGCGACGCCCCGTCAACGACGAACTGTCCTGGCTGACCCTGACGGGCGCCAGCGGCAACAACCTGAAGAACGTCGACCTGCGCATCCCCGCGGGCCGGCTGGTGTGCGTGACCGGCGTGTCCGGTTCGGGCAAGTCCACGCTGGTCAACGACACGCTGGCGGTCGCCGTGTCGCGCCAGCTGCATCATGCACAGAGCGAACCCGCTCCTTACGTGTCGATGCAGGGGCTGGAGAACTTCGACAAGATCATCAGCGTGGACCAGAGCCCCATCGGCCGCACGCCGCGCAGCAACCCCGCGACCTACACGGGCCTGTTCACGCCCATCCGCGAACTCTTCGCGGGCGTGCCGGAAGCGCGCACCCGCGGCTACGACCCGGGGCGCTTCAGCTTCAACGTCAAGGGCGGGCGCTGCGAGGCCTGCCAGGGCGACGGCGTGGTCAAGGTCGAAATGCATTTCCTGCCCGACATGTACGTGCCTTGCGACGTCTGCCACGGCAAGCGCTACAACCGCGAAACGCTGGAAATCCGCTATCGCGGCCGCAACATCAGCGAAGTGCTGGACCTGACGGTGGAACAGGCGCTGGAATACTTCGAGTCCGTGCCGGCCATCGCCCGCAAGCTGCACACGCTGATCGACGTGGGCCTGTCGTACATCCGGCTGGGCCAGAGCGCGACCACCCTGTCGGGCGGCGAAGCGCAGCGCGTGAAGCTGTCGCAGGAACTGTCGCGGCGCAGCACCGGCCGCACGCTCTACATCCTGGACGAGCCCACCACGGGCCTGCATTTCCGCGACATCGAGCTGCTGCTGCAGGTGCTGAACCAGCTGGTCGACAGCGGCAACACGGTGCTGATCATCGAACACAACCTGGACGTCATCAAGACCGCGGACTGGGTGGTCGACATGGGTCCCGAAGGCGGCGACGGCGGCGGGCGCGTGGTGGCGCAGGGCACGCCCGAAGACGTGGCCGGCACGTCCGCCAGCCACACCGGACAATACCTGGGCAAGCTGCTGCGCCGCTGAACCGGCGCCTGAATCATCACATCAACGGCTAGGAAGGATCGCGGCATGTACACCTTGATCATCGGCAACAAGAACTACTCGTCCTGGTCCCTGCGGCCGTGGATCGCCTTGCGCGCCGCAGGCATACCCTTTACCGAGCAGAAGCTCGGCTTCTTCACCGAGGAATTCTCGCGCCGCGTGGGCGCGGTGTCGCCCGCGGGGCTGGTTCCGGTGCTGCTGGATGGCGAGTTCGCGATCTGGGACACGCTGGCGATCTGCGAGTACCTGGCCGAACGCCATCCCGAAGCCCGCCTGTGGCCCCAGGACGCGCGCGCCCGGGCCCGCGCGCGGTCGCTCACCGCGCAGATGCACAGCGGCTTTGGCGCGATGCGCCAGGCGCTGCCCATGAACGTCGAAGCGCACCTGCCCGGCATCGACTTTCCTGCGGCCGCGCAACAGGACATCGAGCGCCTGCAAGCGATCTGGCGCGACACGCGCGCGGCATTCGGCCAGGGCGGGCCGTTCCTGTTCGGCGAGTTCTCGATCGCCGACGCCTTCTTCGCGCCGGTGGTCTCGCGCTTCACGACCTATGGCATCGCGGCGTCCGGCCCGGTGCGCGACTACATGGACGCCGTGCTGGCGCTGCCCGCCATGCAGGAATGGACCCGCGACGCGCTCGCGGAAGCCACCTTCGTGCCCGAGGACGAGCCCTACCGCAAGCAGCGCTGAAGCACGTCAATCGGCGCGTTCAATCGCGCAGGCGCTGGGCCACGAATTCACGCACCAGCGCCATCGCCGGCGCCTCGGTGCGGCCCGTCAGCGTCACCATTGCAAACAGCGCGTGGCTGCGCAGCGGCGGGTCGGTAGGCAGTTCCGTCAGTTCGCCCGCGGCGATGCCGACCCGCGCCGCGCCCACGATGCCCAGGAATACCGCGTCCGACACGCGCACCGCTTCCAGCACGCTGCCGATTTCATCGCAGCGCAGGCGCATCGCGGTCTGCGGATCCGCCTCGACGCCGAAATGGTCGACCACGATGCGCACGGTATCCGCTGCGAGAAACGTGGACGCCAGCGGATAGGCCGCAACCTCCGCGAAGCGCGCCGGCCGCCCGGCCTGGGCCAGCGGATGGCCGCGGCGGCAGATGAATCCGGCGCGCATTTCCGAGATGGGTTCGATGCGCAGGTCGGCCGCCGGCACGATGCCGCGCGTATCGACCACCAGCGCGTCCAGGCGCCGCTGGCGCAACAGCGCCAGATGGGCCTCGGGCGAGCCGCGCATCACGTCCAGCCGCAACTGCGGATAGTGCTGCGCCACGTGGGCCAGCAGCGGCGTCATGAGCATGACGCCCGGCCCTGAACCCAATCCGATGCTGATGCTGCCCCGGTCGCCCTGGGTCAGCAGTTCCGCGCTGCGGCGCAGCTCGCCCGATTCGAACAGGATGCGCCGCGCGCGGCCGGCGACGGTCAGGCCCAGCGGGGTCAGCTCCGTGCGCTTGCCCATGCGGTCCAGCAGGCGCGCGCCCAGGTCTTCTTCCAGCAGGCGGATGCTGCGGCTGAGCGCCGACTGGGTCAGGTACAGGCGTTCGGCCGCACGGCTGAAGGAACCCGCCTCGGCCACGGCCAGCAGATGTTCGAGCTGCTTGAGATTCATGCCCGGGTCCCGATTAAGTATGAGTTTTTTTTCTAGCTTCCAGAATAACAATTCGTTAGACAACTAGCGAGGCCTGTCCCTAGCATGCGGATCACGACTAGATCATTCCAAGGGGAATTTCGTGAGCATGCTTTCCAATGGCCTGCGCCTGGCCGGCTGTGCGCTGGCGCTGGGCGCGGCGCTGCTGGCCCAGGGCGCCCGGGCCGCAGACTATCCCGACCGGCCCGTCATGATGATGGTGCCCTACCCGGCCGGCGGCGCGTCCGATTCCATCGCCCGCGTGGTGGCCCCGCCCGTCTCCAAGCAACTGGGCCAACCCGTGCTGGTGGAGAACCTGGGCGGCGTGAGCGGCGCGCTGGGCGCGCAGAAGGTGCTGGGCGCCAAGGCTGACGGCTATTACCTGTTCCAGGGCTCGCCCAACGAGCTGATCCTGTCCCCCATCGCCAATCCCGCGGTCAAGCTCAAGAGCGAGGATTTCCGCCTGGTGCAGATGATCGGCATGGCCCCATTGGTGATCGTGGCGCGCGCCGACCTGCCCGCCAACAATGCCGACGAGCTGGTCACGCTGGCGCGCTCGCGCTCGGCCACCCAGCCGCTGACGTTCGGCAGCGTGGGTGTGGGTTCGCTGTACCACGTGCTGGGCGAGCACATGGCGCGCACCATCGGCGCCAACATGATGCATGTGCCCTACAAGGGCGGCGCGCCGTTGATGCAGGACATCGGCGGCGGCCAGGTGGACCTGGCCATCCTGCCGCTGTCGCAGCAGCAGGTGGCGCTGGCCGAGCAGGGCCGCATCAAGCTGCTGGCCAGCCTGGACCCGCAGCGCAGCCAGTTGCCCGCGCTCAAGACCGTGCCGTCGGTCAACGAAGGCCAACTGCTCAAGGGCTTCAACTTCACCACCTGGACTGGCTACTTCGTCAAGCGCGACACGCCGCAAGACGTGGTGGCGCGCCTGAACGCAGCGCTCAACGCCGCCATGCAGGATGCGGCGGTGAAGGACAGCCTGGCGCACCAGAACATCGAAGTCTCCGCCCCCATGAGCGCGGAACAGGCCGACGCCATGTACCGCGCCGAGACCGAGCGCTTCCGCGAAATCTCCAGCCACGTGAAACTGGCAGGCAACCAGTGACCCGATTCCAGGACCTCTCCGACATGCATCCCATCCTGCAGGCGATGACCGCCCAGGCCGACGAATTCGTCTCGATCCGCCGCGACATCCACCGCCACCCCGAACTCGGCTTCCAGGAATTCCGCACCAGCGACCTGGTGGCGCAGTGCCTGACGCAATGGGGCTATGAAGTGGAACGCGGGCTGGGCGGCACCGGCGTGGTGGGGCAGTTGCGCCGCGGCAGCGGCGGCAAGCGCCTGGGCCTGCGCGCCGACATGGACGCCCTGCCCATCCAGGAAGCGACGGGCCTGGAACACGCCAGCTGCAACGAAGGCGTCATGCACGCCTGCGGCCACGACGGCCACACCGCCATGCTGCTGGCGGCCGCGCACCACCTGGCCAGGCATGGCGACTTCGACGGCACGCTCAACCTGATCTTCCAGCCCGCCGAGGAAGGCCTGGGCGGCGCCAAGCGCATGATGGAAGACGGACTGTTCAGCAAGTATCCCTGCGACGCCATCTTCGCCATGCACAACATGCCGGGCCATCCGCAAGGCCGCCTGCTGCTGCGCGACGGCGCCGCGATGGCTTCGTCCGACAACGTCACCATCGTGCTGGAAGGCGTGGGCGGGCACGGCGCGATGCCGCATTGCGCCGCCGATCCGGTGGTGGCTGGCGCGGCCATCGTGCTGGGCCTGCAAAGCATCGTCGCCCGCAATATCGATCCCCTGCACATGGCGGTGATCACGGTCGGCGCATTCAACGCGGGCAAAGCCAACAACGTCATCCCCCAGACCGCTACGCTGAAACTCAGCGTGCGCGCGCTGGACCGCGGCGTGCGCGACACGCTGCAAGCCCGCATCACGGAACTGGTCCACAGCCAGGCGGCCAGCTATCAGGTGCGCGCCACCATCGACTACGGCCGCGGTTATCCCGTGCTGGTCAACACCCGCGAAGAAACCGATTTCGCGCGCCAGGTGGCGGTGGAACTGGTGGGCGCCGACCAGGTGGAACTCCAGACCCGCGCGCTGACCGGCAGCGAGGACTTCGCCTTCATGCTGGAGGAAGTGCCAGGGTCCTACCTGCTGGTGGGCAATGGCGATGGCTCGGCGGAAGGCTTCAACAGCGGGCATGGGGCCTGCATGGTGCACAACCCGGGCTATGACTTCAACGACCACAGCCTGCCCGTGGGCGCGGCCTACTGGGTGCTGCTGACGCAGCGCTATCTGGCGGGCTGAGGCCGCGGCGCAAGCCTGAGGCCCGCGGGCCTCAGGCCATCTCGAACAGGCGCTTGTGCTCGCGGATGGCGTAGCGGTCCGTCATGCCCGCGATGTAGTCGGCGATGGCGCGGGCCTGCTCGTTGAAAGCCGGCCGGCGATAGTCGGGCGGCAACAGCCGCGGATCGTCCAGGAAAGCCGCGAACAGCTCGCGCACGATGCGCCGCGCCTTGGTCGTCATGCGCAACACGCGGTAGTGGCGGTACAGGTTGTCGAACAGGAATTTCTTCAGCGCGTCGGCCTCGCTCCGGATCTCGGGCGAAAAGGTCGCCAGCGGCGGCGCGCGGCGCACGTCGTCGGCAGTGGCGGGAGCGAACTCGCGGATGCGCGCCAACGAGGTCCGCGTCAGGTCGACGATCAGCGTATTGATCATGCGGCGTATGGTCTCGGCCACCGCGCGACGCGCAGCCAGCCCCGGATAGCTTTCCAGCACGTGGGCGTGGTGGCGCTCGAAGATCGACACTTCCTTCAGCTGTTCCAGCGTGATCAGGCCCGAGCGCAGGCCGTCGTCGATGTCGTGGTTGTTGTAGGCGACCTCGTCCGCCAGGTTGGCCAACTGCGCCTCCAGCGAGGGTTGGGTGCGGTCGAGGAAGCGCTGGCCCACGTCGCCCAGCTGCCGCGCATGCGCGGCCGAACAATGCTTGAGGATGCCTTCGCGCGTTTCGAAGCACAGGTTCAGGCCGTTGAAGTCCGCGTAGCGTTCTTCCAGTTCGTCCACCACCCGCAGGCTTTGCAGATTGTGCTCGAAGCCGCCCGCCTCCGGCGCCAATTCGCGCATGCAGGCGTTGAGTTCATCCTGGCCCGCATGACCGAACGGCGTGTGGCCCAGGTCGTGCGCCAGCGAGATGGCTTCGGTCAGGTCTTCGGACAGGCCCAGGCTGCGCGCCAGCGTGCGCGCAATCTGGGCCACTTCCAGGCTGTGGGTCAGGCGGGTGCGGAACAGGTCGCCCTCGTGGTTCACGAAGACCTGGGTCTTGTACTCCAGGCGCCGGAAGGCGCTGGAATGGACGATGCGATCGCGGTCGCGCTGGAACTCCGTCCGGTTTTCCGGCGGCGGCTCGGCATAGGTCCGCCCGCGCGATTGAGACGGGTGGGATGCATAGGAAGCCAGTTCTTTCATCTGCAACACCGTCTCCATCACGGCTATTGGGTGGTGCGGGCCAGCACGGCGCGCACGGCGTCGTCGGGGGCCGCGCGCATCATGGCCTCGCCGATGCGGGTCATGAGCACGTAGCGGATCGAGCCGCCTTCGGTCTTCTTGTCGACCTGCATCAGGTCCAGCCAGCGGTCGGCGCCCAGGTCGGGGGCCACGACGGGACAGCCGATGGCGACCACCAGCGCGCGCACGCGCTCCACGTCGGCACGGTCAAAGCCGGCGACGTCGGCCGACAGCTCGGCAGCCTGCACCATGCCGCAACCGACGGCTTCGCCATGCAGCCAGGCGCCGTAGCCCAGGCCGGATTCGATAGCGTGGCCGAAGGTGTGGCCCAGGTTGAGGATGGCGCGCAGGCCCGACTCGCGCTCGTCCTTGCCCACCACTTGCGCCTTGAGTTCGCAGGAGCGGCGGATGGCGTAGGCGACCGCCTCGGGGTCCAGTTCGCGCAGCTTCTGCGCATTGTCCTCGCACCAGGACCAGAATTCCGGGTCCAGGATCAGGCCGTACTTGATCACTTCCGCCAGGCCCGCGGACACCTCGCGCGCCGGCAGCGTGTTCAGCACGTCGGTGTCTATTTCGACTGCGACCGGCTGGTAGAACGCGCCGATCATGTTCTTGCCCAGCGGATGGTTGACGGCGGTCTTGCCGCCCACCGACGAATCGACCTGCGACAGCAGCGTCGTGGGCACCTGCAGGAAGCGCACGCCGCGCATATAGACCGCGGCCGCGAAACCGGTCATGTCGCCGATGACGCCGCCGCCCAGCGCCACCAGCACGCAGCGGCGGTCCAGGCGGTTGCCCAGCAGCGCGTCGAAGATCAGGTTCAGCGACTGCCAGTCCTTATAGGCCTCGCCGTCGGGCAATTCGATGCGCAGCACCCGCTTGCCGGTCCGGGCCAGCGCGGCTTCGGCGCGCTCGCCGTACAGGGCGGCGACGGTCGGGTTGGTCACCACGGCGATCGCGGTGGCGTCGGCGGGGATGCACTGGTCCAGGGCGTCCAGGCGGCCGGGGCCGATGTGGATCGGGTAGGCTCCGCCCGGGGTGTCCACGTGTACTACGTTCATATGCGCTTCTCGAAGGCTTGCAGTTGCGGCAGCAGCGCCTTGACCAGGGTGTGTATGGGCATGGCGCCCGTCTCCACCACCAGGTCGGCTACTTCCTTATAGAGGGGTTCCCGCAGGGTCATGAGGTCGCGCAGCGTGCCGCGCGGGTCGGCCGTGGCCAACAGGGGACGGTTGCGGTCGCGGCAGGTGCGGCGGAACAGTTCGTCCACGCTGGCGCGCAGGTAGACCACGATGCCGCGCTCGCGCAGGCGCTGACGGTTTTCCGGCGCCAGGATCGCGCCGCCGCCGGTGGCAAGAATTATGTTGCGCCGTTGGGTACACTCTTCCAAGGCGGCAGATTCCCGGCGACGAAAACCGGCTTCGCCCTCGATTTCGAAGATTACCGGCACCCGCACGCCGCAACGCGCCTCGAGCTCATGATCCAAGTCCATAAACTCGCGCCCCAGGGCACGCGCCAGGCCACGCCCTATAGTGGTCTTGCCCGCGCCCATCATCCCGACCAGGAAAACCGGCAGGTCATGCGGCAGCGTGGCGGCCTTGCCTGTGCACTCGATCGCGCAAGGCTGGTTTTCGGGCGTCTCGCAGGAGGACGCCGGGTCCGGGTCAGCCTCCGGACATGAGTTAGCGGAAAAGTTCATGACGGCATTATCACATCAGCCGCCAGTTGCCCGCCTACCACACTGAACGATTTTGTTACAGAAACCGGTGCCCCGTGCCAAGACGGACCCGGAGATACCCGTAAAATCGCCGCGATGAGCAAGCCCCAGAATTCCTCCAAGAAAGACAAGCCCGCCAAGAGCGGTTCCCCGATACTGCGATTCTTCGTAAAAACCGGCATTTTCTTTGCCGGCCTGTTCCTGTGCGGCGTGCTGCTGGCTGGGATGGCGTTGGCGCTGGCCTGGCCCAACCTGCCCGACCTGAACGCCATGACGGACTACCGCCCCCGGGTGCCGCTGCGCGTCTTTACGGCGGACCGCGTCCTGATCGGCGAATTCGGCGAAGAGCGCCGCAACGTGCTGCGCTTCAACGAAATCCCGGACGTCATGAAGTCCGCGGTGCTGGCGGCCGAGGACGACCGCTTCTACCAGCACGGCGGGATCGACTGGATGGGCGTGGCGCGCGCCGGCCTGACCAACCTGGTCAGCATGTCGAAGTCGCAGGGCGCCAGCACCATCACGATGCAGGTGGCGCGCAACTTCTACCTGTCGTCGGAAAAGACCTATTCGCGCAAGTTCTATGAACTGCTGCTGACCTTCAAGATCGAGTCGGAGCTCACCAAGGACCAGATCCTCGAGCTCTACATGAACCAGATCTACCTGGGCCACCGCGCCTATGGTTTCGCGGCCGCCTCGCGCACCTACTTCGGCAAGCCCCTGTCCGAAGTCACGCCTGCGGAAGCCGCCATGCTGGCCGGCATCCCCAAGGCGCCCTCGCGTTTCAACCCTATCGCCAACCGCCCGCGCGCCGAGCTGCGCCAGCGCTACGTGCTGGGCCGCATGCACTCGCTGGGCTACCTGACCGAACCGGAATACCAGCAGGCGCTGGCCCAGCCCATCGTCATGAAGTCCGCGGAAGGCACGCCGGCCGGCGGCTATTCCATCCATGGCGAGTACGTGGCGGAACTGGCACGCCAGCTGTTGTTCAACGTGTACCAGGACAACGTCTATTCGCGCGGCATCAATATCTACACCACCGTGCAGTCCAAGGACCAGGAAGCGGCCTACCGCGCCGTGCGCGAAGGCGTGCTGGAATACACGCGCCGCGCGCCCTACCCCGGCCCCGAGGAACAGCTCGACCTGCCGCCGGGCACCGAGAACAACCCGCAGGCGCTGGACGAATTCCTGGACGGCGTGTTCGACAAGTTCAGCGACAGCGGCGACCTGCTGACGGCGCTGGTGCTGTCGGCCAGCCCCACCGAAGTGAAGCTGGCGCGCAGCTCGCGCGAGATCATCACCGTCACCGACAAGAAGGTGCTGGGCGTCGTGGCGCGCGCGCTGAACGACAAGGCCAAGCCCGAGCAGCGCATCAAGCGCGGCTCCGTGGTCTACATCCGCAAGTTCGGCGACAACTGGGAAATCATCAACCTGCCTTCGGTGCAGGCGGCCTTCGTGGCGCTGTCGCCGCAAGATGGCGCCATCCGCGCCATGGTCGGCGGCTTTGACTTCTACCGCGGCAACTTCAACCGGGTGACGCAAGCCTGGCGCCAGCCGGGTTCGAACATCAAGCCCTTCATCTACGCCGCTTCGCTGGAACGCGGCCTGACCCCGGGCACGCAGATCTCGGACCAGCCCTTCGAACTGACGGCCGCGCAGACCGGCTCCAAGGCCTGGAACCCGAAGAACTACGGCAATCAGTACGAACCCATGCTGACCCTGCGCCAGGGCCTGTACAAGTCCAAGAACATGGTGTCGATCCGTATCCTGCAGGCCATCGGCCCGCAGTACGCGCAGGACTACCTGACCCGCTTCGGCTTCGACAAGGCCCGCCAGCCCGCCGTGTTGCCGCTGGCGCTGGGCGCGGGCTCGGTCACGCCCTTGCAGCTGGCCGGCGCCTTCTCGGTGTTCGCCAATGGCGGCTACCGCGTCACGCCCTACCTGATCGACCGCGTCACCGACAGCAGCGGCAAGGTCATCATGCAGTCCAAGCCGGTCGTGGCCGGCGACGCCGCGGCCCGCGCCATCGATCCGCGCACGGCCTGGGTCATGGACGACATCCTGCGCGGCGTGGCCACCTACGGCACCGCAGCGCGCGCCCGCGTCCTGCTCAAGCGCAACGACATCGCAGGCAAGACCGGCACCACCAACGAATCGGTGGACGCCTGGTTCTCCGGCTACACCCCGTCGCTGGTCGCCACCGCCTGGCTGGGCTTTGACCAGCCCAAGTCCCTGGGTTCGCGCGAAACCGGCGGCGGCGTCGCCATGCCGATCTGGGTTGATTACATGCAGACGGTCCTCAAGGGCGTGCCCGAAGAGAAGCCGCGTCCCCGCCCCGATGGCCTGCTGGTCGAAAACGGCGAGTTCTACTTCTCCGAATTCCCGCCCGGACAAGCGGTGGCGCGCCTGGGCTTGCCCGAGGCCGACACGCTGGGTGAGTTCCTCAACGGCCTGAACGGCAGCACCAGCGAGGAAACCCGGATCAAGGTGGCGCCGGGCGTAGGCACGCAAGGCAACACGCCCTGGTCCCAGAAGATTCCGTTCTGACGCGCAAATGACAAGGCCGGCCCCATGGGGCCGGCCTTTTTTTCGCCTGAAGCTGACGTTTTACAGGCGTATCGTCACGGGTACGCCGGCTGCCGCGGAACAGATCTGCGACAGGGCATCCGGCAACTGCGGGCCGCCTCGGGTATCGTTCCAGTGCTGGCCATCGTAGCGGTAGTGAAAGCCGCCGCTGCGCGCCGCGACCCACAGCTCCTGCATGGCAGCCTGGCTGTTCACCACCACATGGGTGTTGTCCTCGAAAACCATCGTCAGCACATTGCCGCTGCGGCTGGTTTCGACGTCGACATCGAGCGAAGCCGCCCAGTCATCGGCCTGGCTTTCGATGCTGTTCAGCACCTGGTCGATCAACGCAAGAAATTCGGTTTCGGTCATAATCGAGCCTGCAAGATTTAGGAGTTCCCAGTGTTCCACTTGGCATTTCGCCGCATGGTCCTTCGCATTGTAGCCACGCTGCTGGCGACCGGCATGGTTGCCGCCTGCGGGTATAAGGGCCCCTTGTACATGCCGACGCCGGACGGCAAGCCGCCCTCGCGCACGCAGCCGCAGCCGCAACCGACGGCCATCCCGCCGGTGCAGTCCATTCCATGACACCCCGATTCCCCGCGCAGCCTGAACTGGCCGGTCATCCGTACTTCCAGTTCCGCAACAATGTCCTGTACGCCGAGGACGTGCCGCTGGATCACCTGGCCGAAAAGCTGGGCACGCCGCTGTACGTTTACTCGCGCGCCGCGCTCAAGGCTGCCTGGGAATCCTACCGCAATGCCGTCGGCCAGCATCCGGTGCTGGTCTGCTACGGCATGAAGGCCAATTCCAACCTGGCCGTCCTGAAGGAATTCGCGCGCCTGGGCGCGGGCTTCGACATCGTTTCCGGCGGCGAGCTCAAGCGCGCCCTGGCGGCCGGTGCGGACCCGTCCAGGATCGTATTTTCCGGCGTGGGCAAACAGGCCTGGGAAATGCGCGCCGCGCTGGCCGCCAAGGTCAAGTGCTTCAACGTCGAGTCCGAAGCCGAACTGCGCCGGCTGTCGGAAATCGCGCATGACATGGGTCTGCGCGCGCCCGTTTCGCTGCGGGTGAATCCGGACGTGGATGCGCAGACGCATCCATACATCTCCACCGGCCTGAAGGAAAACAAGTTCGGCATCGCCATCGAATCGGCGCTGGACGTCTACCGCCTGGCCCAGTCGCTGCCGGCCCTGGAAATAGTGGGCGTGGACTGCCACATCGGCTCGCAGCTCACCGACATCAGTCCCTATTTCGACGCGCTGGAAAAGCTGCTGGACCTGATCGAAAAGCTGGATCAGGCCGGCATCCGGATCGTCCATCTGGACCTGGGCGGCGGCCTGGGCATCCGCTATACGGATGAGATCCCGCCCTCGCCCCAGGCCTTGCTGGACCGTGTCTTCGAACGCCTGAACGCGCGCGGCTTCGGCCATCTGCACCTGGTGCTGGAGCCCGGCCGCTCGCTGGTGGGCAACGCCGGCGTGCTGCTCACGCGGGTCCAGTACCTGAAGCACTCGGAAGCGCGCAACTTCGCCATCGTCGACGCCGCCATGAACGACCTGCTGCGTCCCGCGCTGTACGAAGCCTTCCACGGCGTGCGCCCCGTGCATCCGCGCGCGGGCGACGAAACCCTATACGACATCGTCGGCCCGGTCTGCGAAAGCGCCGACTGGCTGGCCCGGCAGCGCAAGCTTGCTCTCCAACAGGGCGACCTGCTGGCGGTGGAGTCCGCGGGCGCCTACAGCATGGCCATGGCCAGCAATTACAACGCCCGCCCCCGCGCGGCCGAAGCCATGGTCGACGGTGACAAGCACTACGTCGTGCGCCAGCGCGAAACGCTGGACGACCTGCTCAAGGGCGAATCCACGCTGCCCTGAGGGGCTGCCGCCATCCGCGGCGCGGACCGCGCGCCGCATATGGGCGCGATGCCGCTCGTTTCACTCGAACTCATGCGTAATGGAAGCCGGCCGGCCTGGCGCTACTGTCAGGGTCATGCGGTAATCGCCCGCTGATGCGTTGCGCACCGTCACCTGGTAACGGCCTGGCGGCAGGGACAGTTCGCGCAGCGGCGGGCTGACGCCGCGCGAGCGGCCATTGACCACCACCTCTCCCCACGGACGCACGGCCACGCGCACCGTGACAGGCGCCGCCTGAGGCGGCGGCGTCGCGGGCGCGGCGGGCTCTGACGCGGCGGGCTCTGACGCGGCGGGGGCTGCCGCGGCTTCAGGCTCAGGGGCGCTATCTGGCTTCGGGCTGGCGGACGGCATGGTGGAGCCAGTGGCTGCGGCCTGCGGCGGCGAGGCTGGTAGGGCCGCGGCGGGGGAATCCGGCGGGGTCGGTGGAGTCGGCGCGGGCGCGGGTTGCGGCTGTGGTTCCGACGGCGGCAGGGGTTGCGGCGGCGGTTGGGACGGTGGCTCCGATTGGGGCTGGGGTTGCTGCTGAGCTTGAGGCGGCGCCACGCCAGCCAGCTCCACCGGCGGCTGTGCCGGCCGCAGCCATGCATATCCCCCCGCCGCAAGCAGCAAAAGGCCCGCCACGGCCAGCGGCAGCATGCGCCGCGCGCGCGTCGGGTGTTCCGGCCGCATCGCGGTCAGGCGAGCGGCGGCCGGCGGCGGATCGGCAAGGTCGCCGGCGGGCGTCTCCATCATCAATGAAGGCGCGGTCATGTCCGGCTCCGGATCCTCCACAGGAGCGGCCACAGAAACCGCCGCAGGAGCCGGCACCGCCGGCGGGATCACGCCCATCGCCGCAGCAAGCGCCACGGCTGTCCGCGGCCTCGCCTGCGCCTCCATCGCCAGGCCCTCGTCCACGGCGGCGCAGAAGGCCGCCCGATAGGCGCCCGGATGCCACTCATCCAGAGGCGGGCAATCGTCCCGTACACGGCGCGCCAGCGCGCCTGGAGGGGCCGCGCCCGTCGCCAGGAAGTACGCCAGCGCCGCCAGCCCATACACGTCCGTCCAGGGGCCGCAAGAATGCCCCGGATCGTCCGTGTACTGTTCGAACGCGGCGTAACCGGCATGCCGCGCTGCGTCTTCGTCATCGGGCGCCGCATCGAAAGGCGGCGCCAGGACGGCAAAACCCTGCCCGTCGCGGACCACGGCATCTGGGCAAATGCCGCCATGCGCCCGGCCGCCTTCGTGCATGGCGGCCAGGGACGCGGACAGGCCGGCGACCACTCGCAGGATCTCCTGTTCACGCTGCCGCCCGGGCGGCAGGCGCAGGATATCGTCCAGGCGCTCCACATCTGGCGCGGCCGGGAAGCCCCCCGCGCCCGGTCCAGGCGGCACAGCTGAAGTTCGTAGCATGCGCGGTCCTCCGGCAGATTCAGGGATGCCAGGTCGGCAGGGATGAGAACAGCCTGGCGAACAGCGTCGCGTTCAGCGCGCCGCCATGGATGTAGGTCTGCAAGGCCGCGCCGTCCGCCTGGTTGGTCCACCAATAACTGGTGTGGGAACTGGGGTTGAAGCAGAACGGCAGGTCGGGCCAGGCGCCCAGCGCGCGGCGCGCCAGCGGCGCGGAATCCTGCTCGCGGCCGGCGCTCAGGATGTCCATGATGTCGCTGCCGCCGCGCGGCGCGGCGGCGCCCGGCGCTGCGGCAGGCGTACGCACCTGCTGCAGGCTGCGGTCGAACTGCTCCGCCGGGCAGCCATGGCGCACCGCCGCCAGCATGCTGGCGCCGATCTGCCGGTAGTAGTCGCTGGCGCCATCCAGGATGCTGCTGTGGTACTGCGCGGGCGGTACGGCCATGACCACGCACAGCGGGTAGCCCCGGCCCACCCGGTCGCGGCTGGGCGTGATGCAGCCCAGCTGTGCGACACCCGCGCCCGGCCCGGCGGGAATCGCGAAATTCCAGATGGGCGCCGACGCGAAGCCGCGCGCGGCATTGACGTCCGGCGCCTGCTTCAGCGCCGCCAGCCCGAACTGCAGCCAGCGGTCCCACCAGGTGATCAGCTCGCGCGGCAGGCGCCGGTGCACGAAGTCGCCCGCCGCCGGAATCTTGCCGTACCAGCCCACACGCCCACGCTCCACTGCTAGCTCCATGTCCATGTCCTGTTCACGACGCGCCCGGGCAGGCGAACGCCTGCATCTCGGCCAGATGGAAAGGGCTCTTGACGCTGCTGGCGGTGATCTCCAGCACCACCTTGCGCCCGCCCAGATCGAATGTGGCCAGCGTGACCTCCGGCGTGGCCCCCCGCCGCAGCTGGGCGCGGTCCAGCATGCGGTTCAGCGCCCAGGGGCCCGACGTGGTCATGCCAGCCGCGCCGACCTGCGGCGTGAGCTCGATGCGCACCTGGTTGCTGCC
Source organism: Achromobacter aegrifaciens (assembly GCF_902859735.1). GTDB lineage: Bacteria > Pseudomonadota > Gammaproteobacteria > Burkholderiales > Burkholderiaceae_B > Achromobacter > Achromobacter aegrifaciens. The sequence continues at coordinate 219,064 of NZ_CADIJY010000005.1, forward strand.
GCGCGGACCGGGCCACTGCACCGTGGTCGCCACCTGCGGACCATGCGCGTAGCGCACCGCCTGGCCATCCACGTCCATCACGAACTGGGTAATGCCCGCGTCCATTTCCACGGGCCTGATGGCCACCCGATACGAGGGCATGGGGTTGCCCGCCATGAAATACACGTCGCGGATCACGCCCGCGCGCTGGAACGCGTCCAGCGTGGTGGAGTTCTCCCCCGACTTGCCGTCGATGCCGGGCTTGAAGCGCCAGCGCTGTCCGGAAACGTCGATCTGGTTCGCCAGGTTCTTCTGGAAGAAGTCGTCCATCAGGCCATTGGGCCCGAACAGCCGCGCCATATCGTTGGGCGCCACGTCGCGCGCCGAACGGCTCGAAAACGGATAGCGTCCGGCCACGGACTGGCCGCAGAACATGCCGATGGTGGCGGACACGGTCTCGCCCATGCGCGCGCGGGCCACGTCGGACACCTCGCCGGACGCGTTCACCGACAGCGAGTTGAGCACGTCGCGCAGCGGCCCTGGCAAGCGGCCCGCCTCGGCCCTCAGCTTGGTCACGGAATCCGAGCTGGGTGCGGGGCTGCCGCTGCGCAAGGCCGCATCCGCCGCCGTCAGATAGGTATAGAGCTCGTTGATGAGGCCGGTGGTGGCTGCGATCGGCGAGGTGGCGCCGGCCGCCGCGCCCTCGCCTTCGGCCAGCCGCCGGTACGGCTCGAAATGCTGGTCTACGATGCGCTCCAGCTTCTCGTCGGTGGCGTCGGCCCGCATGGCCGCGCCGGGCCCGGTTGGCCCGAACATCTGCTCCAGCGCCTCGCGCGTGCTGCTGACGCGGTCGCGCGCCTGGTCCACCAGCGAGCGGTCATCCTTGCCGGTATCGCGCAGCAAGGAGGTCTCGCGCGCAACGCCGCGCACCAGCTGCACCAGCGGAGACTCCGGCGCGGACAAGGTGCGCGCCATCTGGATGTTCTGCAGCAGCGACTTGCTGGGCGCCAGCTGCATATCGTTCAGATAGCCGTCCCACTGCGCCACGTAGTCGTTCATGTACAAGCGCTTGATGTCGACCACCAGCTGGCGTTGCGCCGTCTGGTCCAGCTGGCTGCGCAACGGGATGTTCAGGATCCACGCATCATCCGAACGCAGCACCTCGGCCACGCCGGTCACGCGCTTGTTGAACACGTCCCAATAGCCGCGATAGCTGTAGAGCGCGGGAATGCCCTGGCTCAACGGCTTGCCGCTCTTGCGCACGAAGACGGCGCTGGCCTGCGCGCCGCCCAGCGTCACCACCGTGATCTCGGGCGCCGCGTCGGCGTTGGCCAGGGTGCGGCGCAGCCGGCTGTAGGCGCGTTGCGCCAGCGTGTAGCGCGCCAGCTTCTCGCGCGCCTGGGCCACCAGCGCGTCGTCCTTGGGAAACGGCGATGCAAGCACGTGGCTCTGCGTCAGGTTGCGCAGGTGCAGCGACAGCTGCTCATACTGGCGCCGCGTGTAGCCTTCAGGCAGGGTGGCCTGCATGTCCGAGAGCAGCCACGCATGCATGAACTCCGCGTCGTAGCGTTCGGCCTCGTACAGCATCAGATAGGCCCTCAGCGCCTCGTAGGAATACTCCAGGTCGCTGGCCGAGGCGTCGCGCAGGGCGGTCTCGACGCGCCGCGCCACCTGCGGCAGCAGCACCTGGTCCAGCGTGTTGCCGTACACGCCCTGCGCCGCCGCCCGCAGCTTCTGGCCCTGGTAGAGGCCATAGCGATAGCTCAGGGGCGGATTGTCGATCTCGAAGCCCTCGTGCTGGGGCAGGTACCAGAGGCTGTCCAGGAAGGGCATCAGCCCCAGCAGGTCGCCGGTGCGCGTGATCTTGATGTCGCGGCTCAGCTTCTCCACCGCCGGCACCCGCCGCGCCACCTCTTCCACGTAATCGGCGTTGTTGCGATAGCTCATCGTCCAACCCGCGACCAAGGCCAGGAAGGCCGCTGTCACCAGGCCGTACCCCGCCCAGTGCAACTGCCGATAGCGGCGTTCCCAACGCAGGTTGCGGCTGGCCAGGCCGGCCTCGCGGAAGATGACGTCCTGCAGCAGGTTCTTCAGGAAGTAGCTGCGTCCTTCCGCCTCGCCCGGCACGCTGGCCGCGGGCGCGGCGCCGCCGTCGATGCGCAGGTAGCGCTTCAGATGGCCAGTCACCTGGTCGAAGGTCTCTCCGCCCTGCGTGCCGCTGGTGAAGTAGACGCCTCGCGGAATGACCCGCGCCTCGAACTTCGAAGTCGCGAACACATCGCTCAGGAAATGGCCCAGGATGGCCTGCAGGCCCGCGAACTGCTGCGGCAACATGTAGGCAAGCGCGCGCCGCGCAGGATCGCTCTCGGCCGCCACCACTTCAGGCAAGGCGTCATCCAACCGCCGCTGCAACAGCGCATACTCTTCGTGAAAGGCTTCATACAGGTCGAAACCCGGCTCCTGCGCGCGCGCATACGGCAAGGTAAAGCCCCAGATCTGCGCCAGCTCCTCTCGGGTAAAGGAAGCGAAGTACTCTTCGAAACCGGACAGCAGATCCGTCTTGGTCACCAGCACATACACCGGGAATGCGATGCCCAGCTGCTCGCGCAATTCCTGCAGGCGGCGTCGCAGCACTGCCGCATGCTGCGCCCGTTCCGCATCCGACGCCGACAGCAGGTCTTCGACGCTGACAGTGAGCATGGCGCCGTTGATGGGCTGGCGGCCGCGGTACTTGGACAGCAGGCCGAGAAAGCCGCGCCACTCTTCTTCGTCGCCGGTCGGATCGCTTTCGTGCGTGGTGTAGCGCCCCGCCGTGTCCAGCAACACGGCATCGTCAGTGAACCACCAGTCGCAATTGCGCGTGCCGCCCACGCCGCGCAAGGCCACCTTGCCGTAGCGTTCGGCCAGAGGAAAGTTCAAGCCTGAATTCACCAGCGCGGTGGTCTTGCCCGCGCCCGGCGCGCCGATGATCACGTACCAGGGCAGCTGATACAGGTACTGCTTGGAGAACCGGTCCAGCGCGCCGCGCCTGCCGCGGCTCTCGAAGCGGGTCTTGCGCAGCAGTTCCACGGCCTCGTGAAAGCGCGCCTCCAGCTGGCGTATCTCGTCGTTGCCGGCGGCTTCCTCCAGCGGCTTTTCCGCCTTGGGCCGGGGCCGCCGCAACTGGCTCAGCAGCTGCGCGTTCAAGCGCCCTTCGCGCCATTTGCGCCACAACAGCCGCAGCAGCCAGATCGCGAACATCGCCACGATGACGGCGATGCGCACCGTTTCGCTTTCCAGCGGGCGCACCGTGCCGATGGCGATGAGCGGCCCCGCGATCCAGATCAGCACCGCCAGGGCCACCAGCCCCAGGAAGTTCCACACGCGGCGGCTGAAGAACCATCCGAACAGCCTGTAGATCATTCCTGTCCTCCCTGCTCGTGCGCCACCGGCGGCACCAGCACCGTGATCTCCACCCGCCGGTTCAGCGCGCGGCCCGCGGCCGTGTCATTGGGCGCCACCGGATCAGCGTCGCCGCGCCCTTCCGCGCGCACGCGGGCCGTCTGGCCCAGGCGTTGCTCCAGCATGTCCTTGACCGCATCCGCGCGCGCCTGCGACAAATGCCAGTTGGACGGAAAGCGTGCGCTGCGCATCGGCGTGTTGTCGGAGTAGCCGCGCACCAGGATGCTGCCCTGCGTCTCGCGCAAGGCATCGGCCACGCGCGACAGCACCGGCAGGTACTGGTCGCGCACGGAACTGGCGCCAGATTCGAATACGCCATCGCCCCGCAGCACCACCACGCTGCGGTCCACCTCATCGCGCACGGTGACCAACTGGTCGCGGATCTCGGGCGCCAGGAACACCGCCAGCCGCGGCGCGGGCGCAGGCCGCTTCACGGCGGTCGGGGCGATCTGCACCGTGGGCGGACGCAGCTTGGCGATGGACGCGAACACGCCGTCGGACTCGCTGCCCAAACGCCAGCCCAGGCCCCAGTACAGGGCCAGCGCCAGGACGGCTGCCAACGCGCCGAACACCCACAGCGGCACGGGCAGGCGGCGCAATGGCGTCTGCGCCGGCTCGTCGCGCCAATGCGGAGACAGCGCCAGCGGATAATCGCCGCGCGCGCCGCGCAGGATGCGCAAGAGGCGCTGGCGCAGCGTTTCCAGCTGCGAGCGGCCGTTGTCGATCACGCGGTAGCGCCCTTCGAAGCCCAGCAGCAGGCAGTAATACAGCAACTCCAGCAGATCCAGGTGCTGCCCGGGGTTCTGCGACAGCTTGGCCAGCAGCTGGAAGAACTTTTCTCCGCCCCAGGTCTCGTTGTGGAACGTGACCAGCAGGCTGTGCGCGGACCACACGCCGCCCCCGCCCCATGGCGTGAGCGCCGCGGCCTCGTCCAGCGCCGTGCACAGGCAGTAGCGCGCGCCCAGTATGGTTTCGTTGGGGATGCCCGCCTGCTGCGCGCGCAGCTCGAACTGCCGCACTTCGTCCAGCAGGTGCTCGCGCAGCATCGCAGGCGAGGGATGCGTCGCCGTGGCGCGGATCTGCGGGATCAGGTCCAGCAGCGGGTTGGCCGCCGCCACCAGCGGATTGGCGCCGCTGATGACGTAATCGTGGGGACGCAGCCTGCCCGCCGTATTGGCAGCGCCTTCGCCGATGCCGCCCGGAGGGCCGGCCAGCGTGTGATCCGAAGCATGCATAGTTGTCTCCGCCTGGTTTGGCCGCGCTCAGTCGCGCAGCGCCCAGAACTCCATCGTCAGCCCGGGAAAATCGCCCGCCAGATGCAACGCCAGCGCGCCGGTGCGCTCCAGCTGCTTCCAGAATTCGCCGCTCTTATCCAGTTCGAAATAGACATGTCCGGCGCTGTACGGAATCTGTCGCGGCGCCACGGGCAGCGCGCGCACGGCGACGCCCGGCAATTGCAGGTGCACCAGGTCGCGGATGCGTTCCACCGGACCGATCTTGACCTGCGCCGGAAAGCGCGCCCGCACGGTCTCCACGCCCAGGTCCGCATGCACCGCCAGCACGAAGCCGGCCGACTGCAACAGTTCCGCGTCCTGGATCTGCGCCACGCGCACGCCCTGGCCGCGGTCCTGCAGCGGTATCTGCAAGGCGCGCTGCTCCAGCACGGCCGACAGGGAGCGGCGCAGCTCGTTCATCAAAGGCGTGAAGCTGCCCTGCAGATCATCGTGCACGTAGTCCGGCAGCACACCGGGCCGGCGCGTGGCGGACGTGAAGGTGGCCAGGTCGCAGGCCAGCATCAGCCAGTCGTGGAACAGGCGTTCGGGATGCTGCGCGGGAAGCTGCCGCACATGCCAGATCGAACCCATATAGCGGTTGACGGTTTCCAGCAGCATGAAGTCCGACACCTCGGAAACGCCGCCGCGGCCGGGCTGCGACAGGCGCGAGGCCAGCGCCTCGCTGCGCGCGTCGAGCAGCCCCTGCAGTTCATCGACGAAGCCCCGCAGAACCGGATGCTCGCCCGCCGCCAGCCACGGCGCCACATAGCCTTCGTCCAGCACCACCCGGTTGTCTGAACGCCGCTCCAGCACGCGCGCCACGCCCAGGCCCAGCCAGTCGTCGGTAAGTTCGTCCTCCAGCATCAATCGCAACCGCAAGCGTCCGAGCTGCATCAGGACGGGTTCCAGCGCCACGGAGCCGCTGTCTTCCACTTCGGCCTCGTGCACCAGATAGCGCGCCAGCGTGTCTTCCTCGCCTTCGTAGATGACGTCGCTGGCGCCGGCGCGCACGCGCGGCAGGGCCAGCATGATGCGCGCGCCGCGCGTCTGCGCCGGTACTTCGAACGCCGCGGGCGCCGCGTCCGGATGCGAGAAATCGAAAGGCGTGCCGTCGGGCATGACGCCTTGCGCCCGGGTCAGCGCCACCTTGCCGATCGCCAGCGCGTCGCGGTCCAGCGACAGCTGGCCAAAGCCCCAGAAGCATCCCTGGAGCGTGGCTGCGCGCTGCTGCGCGGTATGCAGCATATGGCGTTCAAACTGCTGGAAATGCTGCGGCCGCAGGAACATGCCCTCCGACCAGATCACTTTGTCTCTACTCACCATGTGCGGTTCTCTTCGCTTCTAAAAGGGCCACCACGAACGGCTGCGATCCACTTCTTCCAGCCCGTCGCGCTTGACCGCGACCTTCACCGTCTCCTCGTTCGGCGAAAACTGCCAGACCTTGTAGATGTTGGTGTTCTGCGCCTCGGGCAACGACACCAGCAGCCGCCACTTGCTTTGCTCCAGTTCGCGATAGGCCGCCACCACGCCCACCACGCGCGCCTCGGCGTTGCCTGGGTACTGCACCACCTTGGTTTCACCCGGTTTCAGGATGACCTGGTCGACATTGAGCAGCTCCGCGCCCAGCGCCGCATGCGCATCGCCCTGCAAGGTGAAGAAGTCGCGCGATTCGAAGATGCTGGCCGATTTCAGTTCATAGATCGTCACCTGCACCGGCGAGGGCCTGCCGCTGGCGTTCTGGTTCACTTTCGGATCCGCGCGCAGTTCGATCGCGTACGGCACGGGCACTCGCTTGGCCGTCGACGAGCATGCCGCGAGCATCGCCGCCGTCAACGCAGCCGCGAGAATCGCCGCGGTGCGCCGCCGTCCCGTCGGAATCACTCGTAGGCATGGACCGTTCATAAGACCTCGGAAATAAAAGTACACACGTCTGTTACGCCGCGACGCATACCTTGCACGGCGGGCCGCTATCATCGGCGGAATGACCAGGCCTACACACTCCGAACGACACGCCCGCGCCATGAAACAGTCCGCACGCATTTGCTTGATATCCACGCTCGCGCTGCTTGCAGCCTGTGCTTCCACCCCATCGCCGCAAGCCGTGGAAGCGCTGCAGCAGGTGCGCGACGAATATGCCGCCAGCCGCTTCGGAGCCGTCGTGCGCACGGTGGCGACTTCCGACGCGCTTGCCACCGCGCCCACGCCCATGCGGGTCGAAGCGCTCAAGCTGCAGGCCTTCAGCTACTGCGTGACCAACTATCGCCAACTGTGCGAGGACAGCTTCGCGCGCATCCTGCAGCTGCAGCCCTCGTTCCAGCTCGCGCCGAATGAGGCCGGACACCCCCAGTGGGGACCGGCATTCCAGGCGGCGCAAGCGTCCCAGATCCGTTAACGCGCCGACGGCGCCCAGGAGACAGGCGTGAAACTCACCGTGTTCCAGCGTGCCGGCGATCCGGCCTTCGAACCCATCCACGCCGTGTTCACGGCGCCCGGCGGCACGGTAGGCCGCAGTCTCGACAACCAATTGGCCCTGCCCGATCCGACGCGCGGCATCTGCCGCGTGCAGGCGGCGATCCGCGTCAACGACGAGGACGCCGGCTTTCTGCTCAACCTGAGCGACATGAGCACGGTCAGCGTCAATGGCCAGGCGCTCGCGCGCGACCAGGAAGTGCCGCTGCATCCAGGCGACGAGCTGCAGATCGGCGACTACCGGCTGCGCGCCGCAGCGGCCGCGCCGGAGGCTCCGGCGGCCAGCGCGGCCGCCGTGGTCGACGACGACATCTTCAGCGACCTGATCGGCCCCGGCACCCTGCCCGTGGGCAGCGCGCCGGACGTCTCCACACACCCCTTCGATCTGGACTCCGCGCAGGCGCGCAACCCGGAAGATCCCCTGCGCCACCTGCCGCCCGGCGACGGCGCGGTGTCGCGCCCGCCCACCGATCCCCTGGCGCTGTTCGATGCGCCGGGCGACGACACACCCAGCATCTTCTCGGACGGCACCCCGTCCGCCCTGCCCGCGCACGACGCATTGGCCGAGCACCGGGCCCATCCCGTCGACGACGCGCTGGGCCGCCCGCGCGACGCGGCAGACGGCCGCAGCGCGTCCGATCATCTGCGCGAGATCGGCGGCTACCTGCGGCCCGCGCCCGTCAAGCCAGAACCCGGCGACAAGAACCGCTGAGGCCTCAGGCGTAGTCATAGCGGAACTCCCCGTCGGCGACCGACAGGCTTACTTTGCTCAGCCTGCGGTCCTGCATGGAGGCGCCCAGCAGTTCCCGGCTGATCCGGGGCAGCACGGTATTGGTCAGGACGGCATCCACCATGCGCGCCCCCGACTCCACTTCCGCGCAGCGCGCCACCACCAGCGCAGTGGCCTCGGGCGTCACCTCCAGCACGATGCCGTGCTGCTCGAGCAGGCGGCGGCCCACGCGTTCGAACTGCAGGTCCACGATGCGCGCCAGCATGGCGTCCGGCAGCGGCAGGTAGGGCACCGCCACCAGCCGCCCCAACAGCGCGGCTGGAAAGGCTTGCAGCAGCGGTTCGCGCAATGCCGCGGCCAACGCGGCGGCGTCGGGCAGCAGCTCGGGATCGCGGCATAGCGCCGCGATCCGTTCCGCGCCCACGTTGGAAGTCAGGATGATCACCGCATTGCGGAAATCGATATAGCGCCCCTCGCCGTCCTCCATCCAACCTTTGTCAAAGACCTGGAAGAAGATCTCGTGCACATCGGCATGCGCCTTCTCCACCTCGTCCAGCAACACCACGCTGTAGGGCCGCCGGCGCACGGCCTCGGTCAGCACGCCGCCCTCGCCATACCCCACATACCCCGGCGGCGCACCCTTGAGCGTGGACACCGTGTGCGACTCCTGGAACTCGCTCATGTTGATGGTGATCAGGTTCTGCTCGCCGCCGTAAAGCGCCTCGGCCAGCGCCAGCGCGGTCTCCGTCTTGCCGACGCCGCTGGGGCCGCAGAGCAGGAACACGCCTACCGGCTTGTCCGGGTCGGTCAGGCCGGCCCGCGAAGTCTGGACGCGGCGCGCCACCGCTTCCAGGGCATCTCGCTGGCCGATCACACGCGCCGAAAGCGTGTCCGCCAGGTCCAGCACCGCGCGCGCCTCGTCCCGCAGCATGCGGCCCACGGGAATGCCGGTCCAGTCGGCCACCACTGCGGCCACGGCGGCGGCATCGACCGCGCAATGCACCATCGCGGATTCATCCTGACTGGCCGCCAGCGCTATGCGCGCCTGCGCCAGTGCGCGGCGCTGGTCTTCCTGCGCATCGGAGGAGGCGAGCTCGAGCGTCTGGCGCAAATTCAGCACCTCTCCGGCCAGCGCGCGTTCCGACTCCCAGCGCTCCGCCAGCGCCTGCTCCTCTTTCGCGGCGACGGCCTGCTCGGCCGCCAGGCGTCCGACCCGCTGCGCATCGCCCTCGCCCAGACGCAGCTCGCGTTCGGCGATGCGTTGAGCCAGCTCCAGCGCCTGTACCCGCCTGCGCGCATCCTCCAGGCTGGGCGGCGCCGCATGCTGGCTGACGGCGACGCGCGCGCAGGCCGTGTCCAGTAACGCAACGGCCTTGTCGGGCAGCTGGCGCGCTGGAATGTAGCGGTGCGACAGCGTCACCGCCGCTTCGATCGCCTCGTCCAGCAGCAGCACGCCATGATGCGCCTGCAGCGTTTCAGCCAGTCCGCGCAACATGCCGAATGCGCGCGCCTCGTCGGGCTCGTGCACCTGTATGACCTGAAAGCGGCGGCTCAATGCGGGGTCTTTCTCGATGTACTTCTTGTATTCCGACCAGGTGGTGGCGCCGATGGTGCGCAGCTCGCCGCGCGCCAGCGCCGGCTTCAACAGATTGGCCGCGTCTCCGGTCCCTGCCGCGCCGCCCGCGCCCACCAGCGTGTGGATCTCGTCGATGAACAGCACCACCGGCTTCTCGCTGGCCTGCACCTCATCGATGACACCGCGCAGCCGCTGCTCGAATTCGCCCTTCACGCCCGCGCCCGCCTGCAGCAGGCCAATATCCAGCAGGTACAGCGCCACATCGCGCAGCTGCGGCGGCACCTCGCCTGCGGCCAGGCGCAGCGCCAGCCCTTCCACCACGGCCGTCTTGCCGACGCCGGCCTCGCCGGCCAGCAGCGGATTGTTCTGCCGCCTCCGCATCAACACGTCGATGAGCTGGCGGATTTCCTCATCGCGTCCCGAAACCGGGTCGATCTCGCCCGCGCGCGCGCGCGCCGTCAGGTCGACGGCGAACCGCGCCAGCGCGGAACCGCCCGCGTCCGGCGCCCCGGCGGCGGCAACGGGCGCAGTCTCGGCCGCGTCTTCCGGCGAGCCCTGCACAATCTCCTGCAGCTGTTCCAACAGCGTGTCCGGCGCGATGCGCGAGAACTGGGCCGACATGCCCAGCAGCACGTGACGCAGCGCATAGGTCCGCGCCAGTCCCGCCAGCAGATGGCCGCTGCGGATGCGCGCCGCGCCATAGCGCAGCGAGCCCAGCACCCAGGCCCTTTCGACCGCATGGTCGATGTGTTCGGACAGGTCGGAGACCGAGCCCGCGCCGGACGGCAGGCGGTCCAGCTCCGCCGTCAGGTCGGCCTGCAAGGCGGCCAGGTCCAGCTCGAAGCGACGCGCGATGCGATGCAGGTCGCTGTCTTGCGCGTGCAGGATCTGATGCACCCAATGCACCAGCTCCACATAGGGGTTGCCGCGCAGCTTGCAGAACGCGGTGGCGCCCTCCAGCGTCTGGTAGAGCAGTGGATTGAGCTTGCCGAAGAGGTCGATGCGGCCGATATCGGACATGGCAGGGTGGCGCGTCACGCGCGCGTCGTCGTTGAGGTTGAGGCCGGCGCACGGCCACGTGGCGGCCTGGCGCCGCGGCTTTCGTAGTCCAGCAGAAGATCGCCCGCCTCGCCTTGCTCGGGCCGGCGCTTGCCCAGCCATGAGGACAGGCCCAGCGGACGCGCGGCGCCCAGGTTCACGCCACGCGCGTCCTCCGCGCGCAGCACCGGTCTCAGGTCCCAGGCCAGCTCCATGCCGATGTAATGCCTGACCCAATGCGTCAGCTGGCGGGCGCGTATGCCTCCCGGCAGAAAGCTCTGGTAGTCCTCCAGCGCCAGCGGGCCGATCTCGATGCGGAATTTGTGCTGGGCATCGCGCACCGCCACGCCCAGCACCGTGTCGCGCCCCAGCCCCGCAAAGCCGCCCAGGCCCAGCCGCTGGGCTGGTTCCAGGCGGATCCATTGCGGCACGAACTCGCGGATGCGCACGGGCAGGCCGAAGAACGATTGCAAGATGTGCTTGAGCCCTTCCGGGTTGCGGGTCTGTCGCGTCAGATGGCCCGCCATGTGGTACTTGGCGTGGTCCAGCACCGCGTCGCGGCGGCGCATCGACGGCTCGCCCATATGCAGCAGGCTGGCTACGTAGCGAGTGAAGCGCTCATCCTTGCGGTCCAGGCTGACCGTGCTCTGCGCGTCCGCCCAGGCGCGGTAGAACAGCAGGATGAGCCGGTGATGGAACACGTCGGCAAATGCGGACAGCGTGCGGTCCCCGTGATGCGCCAGACGCTCGCGGGCATGCTCTGTCAGATGCAGGGGCAAGGGTCCATTGGGGCCGAACAGGCCGAAGCTGTAAATCGACAGTTCCGCGGGCCGCCCGCCCGTGGCGGCGCGCGCGGCGGCCACGGTGGACGGCGCGAACGCCATCGACGGCTCCTGCCGCAGCCGCACGGGTTCGTGGCGCGCGACCGTGTCGCGTCCCAAGGGCTTGCGCGCGCCCGAAAGCGCATCGATCCAGCGCAAGGCATGGAACAGGTCATGGGCGTACGGTTCGCGTTCGACCGCGCGCCACCATTGCGCCAGCGCGCCATCAGGCGCGGCGGACGGATGGACGGGATCGGCAACAGGCTGGGCGATATCCACCGTCCTACCCCATGTGTATCTGCTTGGCGTCCACCTTCACCAGGTCGCCGCCCGTCACCACCGTGTAGGCCGCGTGCAGCCGCGCGCTCTGCTCGGCCTGGAAATCGATGGCGCCGGCGCGCACCTGGTCCATCTCGCTGACGCTGCGCTGCGACAGCCGCGCCATCAGCGTCATGCGGTCCATCACCGCCTCGTAGCTGCGGCCCACCAGACGGACTTCGCCCACCGTGGCATGCAGCTGCCTGGCCACCATGCGGATGCTACCCGAGCGCAGCAGCAATTCGCCCTCCGCCTGCAGCGTGGTGCGTGCGGGATCGGCCTGCACGGTGACGGCGATCAGGTAGATGCGGGCGGGGTCCGGCCCGCTGATCAGCACTTCGTCGCCCGGCTGCGGCTCCAGCAGGCAGCTGGCGGCGCGCTGCACGGTCCAGACGCGGCCATCGCAGGCCACGGCATAGCTGCCGTCGTCTTCGCGGCGCAGCAGCTCGCCCAGCAGATGGACGGGGTCGTAAGCCATGCGGTTCAGATGTGCGGCGGACTTCATCACGCGCTCCTTTTAATGTGCACAGCCCCTAGACCACGGGCCGGCGTCCCATGCGGGGCTTGTAGCGGGCGACCTCGCCGCGCTGCAGGGTCGAGAGGACCAGCTCCGACATCAGGTTGATCGATACGTGGCGGGCGAAGAACTGCTCCAGCACGGCGCCAAACAGATAAGGGCTGATGCCCGAAAACGCGGTCTCGTCCACCTGCAGCGCGATGCGCACGCCGCGCCCGTGGACGATGGGGCCGGGCACGGGTAGACGGTGATGCACCGGCGTGGCGCTGACGTGCCGCAGGCCCGCGATGTGCCGGCGCACGCCCGGTTCGGCCAGGTTGCCGTACACGTGCAGCATTTCGCGCAAGGTCTGCGCGCCCTGCTCGGCGTCCAGGTCGGTCAGGCTGAGGTAGTTCAGGCCCAGGTGGCTGATCAGGTGCCAGGTGGCCGCGTTCTCGGCCAGCGCCGCGCGGGGCCGCGTGGGTCCGTGCAGCACCTTGACCGCGCGCACCGGCGCCGACACGCGCAAGGTCATGTCGGTATCTCCGCCCAGCGGCAACAGCAGCGCCAGATCGCGGTTCGTGCACAGGGTTTCCAGGGTCAGGTGGCGCAGGTCGCCCGAGAACGGCGCCTCGCGCCGGTCCACCAGCGACAGGAACGCTTCGCTGCCGATGTAGCCGCTACGGGTGCCGTTGCGTTGCGCGCTATCGGACACCAGCCGCGGCTCGCGGCGCATGGAAAAGTACGCGCCGTGCTCTTCGGGATCGCTGCCCAGCGAACCGTAGAACGGCCGGAATTCCTGCTCCTGCCGCTGCGCGGCGGCATGGCCCGCGACGCGCGTCACCCCGTAGACCTCGTAGTCCAGCGGGCGGCTGCGGTCGATGACGACGTGGTACTCGGAAGTCCTGGGCGTAACCGCCACGCGGTCCGCCCGCTTGGCGAACAGGTTGATCACCGGCACGCAATGCAGCGCCAGGTTGGCGGCCGATATCGCGCCTTCCAGCTCCGGCGCCGCCATCGAGAACAGCAGAGTCAGATCGAATGCACGGGTTTCGCGCTGCGCGCCCTGGGGCATCGCGGGCGTGCGCAGCCCCTGCTTCAATCCGTTGATGCTGAAGAACAGATAACGCTGCGCGAATGCGAAATACTCTTGCAGAAGGCGATAGCCCTGGAACACGCGGGCGTCGCCCGGCAGCAACGCCTGTTCGTCGGCAAAGCCCTCGTGGCGCACCGCGTCCGGCGGCAGTCTGTTGATCCATGCCACCGGCCTGGCGGTGTCATGGCCCAGCACCGCCACGGTATGCCCCATCACGACTTCAAGCAGACGCTGCATTTGCAGGTCCTGGCCGTTCAGGTGGAACACCAGCTGATCGAGCTCCAGGTCCTCCAGGCGCTGCCCGCCGCAAACCTCTATCCGGATGCGCAGCGCGCTCAGCACGCGAGCGGCGCGCCCGGCCAGGCCCAGCCGCGCCAGCGGCAGATCCTGCGGCGCGGCGGTGAATTCCGCCTGCGTGACCTGCAAGGGCCACAGGCGCAGGGCGTGGCCGGTGGTGAAGTCGCAAGGCGTCTGCTCGCCGCGCGCCACGCGGCCGCGCAGCAGCGTGCCGCGCGGCAATTCAAAGCCGCCCGCCAAGGTGCCTTCGTTCATGCTGGGCGCGAACTGCACGATGGCCATCGCCGGCGTGGGCGCCAGGTAGTTGGGATAGACCACCTCCAGCAGCCGCTGCGAGAAGCGCGGAAACTCGGCATCCATCTTCATATGGATGCGGGCGGTCAGAAAGCTGAAGCCCTCCAGCAGACGCTCGACGTAAGGATCGGCGACCTCCGTGGCATTCATGCCCAGCCGCGCCGCCACCTTGGGATGGGCCTGCGCAAACTCCGCGCCCAGCTCCCGCAGATAGACCAGTTCCCGGTTGTAGTAATCCAGCAGGCGATCGTCCATCAGGCACCGCCCAGATCGCGCAGATCCATGTGGCCGCTTTCCAGGTCGATGTCCGTGCGGAACAGGAACTCGAGCGGCTGCGGCACGCACCACAGCATGCCGCGTATCTCCAGGCTCAGCACATTGTGGTGTTCCAGCGTGCCGGCATCGGACACGCAGCGCACTTCCACCGACGAGTCCAGGATGCGCGGCTCGAACGCGGAGATCGCTGCGCGGATCGACTCTTCGACGTCGATCCAGTCGATCTCCGACATGCGCTTTCCCGCCATGGCGCGCACGCCGAAGTTCAGCGCCGAGGCCGCTACCGGCCGGTGCGCCGACAGGTCCTGGGACGCCTGCAGGTTGACGGTATTGAGCAGCCAGCGCAGGTCCCGCAGCACCGCCGCGCGCAGCGCCTCATGCGTCAACATGGCGTTTTCGCGCGGTTCTTCGCGCTTGGCGGGCTCGTTGTCCATCAGGCGATCCAGCAGCGACGGCTGCAACCGGTCGCGCGCCGCGCGCTGGCCGCGCGACAACGGCTCCCAATCGCGCGGACGATCGGCGTGGCCCATCACGCCAGCTCCAGGCTGCGTACCTCGAGCAGCGCGACTTCCGCGGCATCCGTCAGCCACATCTTCTGCCCCACGCCTGCGTAGGTATCGCCATGCAAGGCGCGCCAATCGGTCGTCCTGCCCAGCTTGGCCGAGTCGGACAGTTCGACCATGCGCGCGCCGGGCGCTGCCGGATAGCGCGCCGGCACCAGGCCCTGCCGCACCCGGCCGTCTTCCAGTTCGATCTCGGCCTGCGCCCAGACCAGGTCGCACAGGCCTTCCGGCGCAAGCAGACGCACGCGCTTGAGCCCGGCGAAGGGCAGCCACACGTAGCGCCCGCCCGCCAGGAACTCGAACACCGGACCAAGGCGGCTGTCGCCATCGCAGATCCATTGGAACGGCTGCGCCGTCTCTTGCGCCGCCAGTTCCAACAGGCCGGCACGCGCGCTCGCATCCTCGAAAGCCTTGCCGCGCAGCTCGGCCGCCTGGCCTGGCGCAGTGCCGTCCAGGCGCAGCGCCGATATCATGGCCCGCAGCCAATCAGCGGGCTCGTCCAGCAGCGCGGGTTCGCCTTGCCCGGCAAGCACGGCCTCGCGCTCGCGTTCCGCCGCGATGGCGCTGGCGTAAAGCACCTGCGTCGGCCGCGCCTGCGCGTTCAGATGGCCGCAGACGTTGAGCTGCTCGGCCGCGCGCGCCCAATCCCCCTGCACCGCCAGCAGCTGGAAAAGCTGGGCGCGCAGGTCCGCGTCGGCGGGCTGCCGGCGCACCTGCGCCTGCAGCTCGTCCAATTGGCCAGCCAGGCTGAGCGCGCCGAAGGGAACCGCAGCGATGGACATGGGTGTCTCCGCCCTAGCCCACTTCCTTGTTCTGCTTGATGTCCCAAGCCACCAGGCTTTCCGCGCCCTTGCCGCCCTTGTCGGTCTGCTCCCAGTACTGCTGCTTGACCTTGGCCGCCTGGAACGCGAAGTTCACCACCACGCCTTCGGCACTGCGGTCCCCGGATATCTGCACCGACGACACCAGCACGTCCTCCAGCGTGATCTTGGAGTACTCGATCTGCTCGCCGCCGGCCTTGCACATGGACAGCTCGATCTTGCTGAGGTGCTTGCCGCTGGCGCAGTGCTTCATCACGGCTGGCGCGGCCTTGTCGATGCGGGCCACTACGTGCAGATCGTTGAAGCTGGCCTTGCCCGCGCCCAGGCCGCCGCCGCTGGCCAGGTTGCCTGGCTGGGTTGCGCCCCATGAAAAGGACACGATATCGGTCCAGTCCTTGTGGTTGGCGTCCTTGGATTCACCGTTGGCGCCATCGATCTTCATGAACATATCCACTGCCACATCTGTCTCCTGGAGTTATGGGGCACGGTTGCGCCCCGACTTGTCAGCGCCACTCAGCCTTCGTTCTGTTTGAGCGAAGGCAGCTTGGAAACCAGCCGCAGCGACACCGTCAGCCCTTCCAGCTGATAGTGCGGCCGCAGGAAAAACTTGGCGGAGTAATAGCCCGGGTTGTCCTCGATCTCCTGCACCTGCACCTCGGCCGCGGCCAGGGGCTTGCGCGCCTTGGTTTCCTGCGAGGAGTTCACCGGATCGCCATCGACGTAATTCATGATCCAGTCGTTCAGCCAGCGCTCCATGTCGTCGCGTTCGCGGAACGAGCCGATCTTGTCGCGCACGATGCACTTCAGGTAATGCGCGAAGCGGCAGCATGCGAAGAGATACGGCAGGCGCGCGGCCAGCTTGGCATTGGCCGAGGCGTCGGCCTCGTAGTAGTCGTGCGGCTTTTGCAGCGACTGCGCGCCGATGAAGGCGGCGAAGTCGGAGTTCTTCCGATGCACCAGCGGCATGAAGCCGTTCTTGGCCAGTTCGGCCTCCCGCCTGTCGCTGATGGCGATCTCGGTCGGGCACTTCAGATCCACGCCGCCGTCATCGGTGGGAAAGCTGTGGCACGGCAGGTTCTCCACCGCGCCGCCGGACTCCACGCCGCGGATGGACGTGCACCAGCCGTACAGCTTGAACGAGCGGTTCACGTTGGCCGCCATGGCATAGGCGGAATTGGTCCAGGTGTAGCGGTCGTGGTTCGCGCCGTCTGTGTCTTCCTCGAAGTCGAATTCGTCGACGGGATTGGTGCGCGCGCCGTAGGGCAGCCGCGCCAGGAAGCGCGGCATCGCCAGCCCGATGTAGCGCGAGTCCTCGGATTCGCGCAGGCTGCGCCATGCGGCGTATTCCGTGTTGGTGAAGATCTTGGTCAGGTCGCGCGGGTTGGCCAGTTCCTGCCACGAATCCATCTGCATCACGTTGGGCGAAGCCCCCGCAATGAAGGGGCAGTGCGCGGCGGATGAGATCTTGGCGATCTCGCCCAGCAGTTCCACGTCGGGCGGACTGTGGTCAAAGTAGTAGTCGCCGACCAGGCAGCCGATGGGCTCCCCGCCGAACTGGCCGTACTCTTCCTCGTACACGCGCTTGAAGATCGGGCTCTGGTCCCAGCCCACGCCCTTGTGCCGCTTGAGCGTGCGGCCCAGTTCCGACTTGGACAGGCACATCACGCGGATCTTCAGAAGTTCGTCGGTCTCGGTGTTGGTGACCAGGTAATGCAGGCCGCGCCACGCGCCCTCCAGCTGCTGGAAGTCGGGGTGGTGCATCACGCGGTTGATCTGCTCCGACATCTTGCGGTCGATCTCGGCGATGATGGCCTGGATGGTGCGGTAGGCGTCCGACGACAGGCCGACGCCGCTGTTCTCAAGCGCCTGATGCGCCAGCGTGCGCACGGCGTGTTCCACCGCCTCCTGCGCCTGCTCGGTCTTGGGCTTGAATTCCTTCTTCAGCAGGGCGGAAAGATCGTCCGCCTGCAGGGTCTCGACAGCACGCGCGTCGGCGCGTTTGGCCACTGCGGTCATGGCATTCTCCGAAAAGCGATTCAAGCGGAAATCAGGCGGCCGGGTCCGGCGCGGGGGCATCGGATGCGCGCGGCTCCTCTTGCGGCTTCGGCGCGGCCGCCAGCGCGTTCATCAGCGCTGGATTCTTGAGCACGCTGCCGATCAGTTCCTCGGCGCCGGTCTTGCCGTCCATGTAGGTCAACAGGTTCGCCAGCTGGGTGCGCGCGCTCAGCAATTCGTTCAGCGCGCCAACCTTGCGAGCGACGGTGGCCGGCGAAAAATCGTCGATGCTCTCGAATGTGACGTCCACATTCAGGTTGCCTTCGCCCGTCAGCGTGTTGGGCACCTGGAACGCCACGCGCGGCTGGATGGACCGCATGCGTTCATCGAAGTTGTCGATGTCGATGTCGAGGAACTTGCGCTCGCCCACTTCCGGCTGCGGCGTTTCGGACTTGCCGGCCAGGTCCGCCAGCACGCCCATCACGAACGGCAACTGGATCTTGCGTTCAGCGCCGTAGATCTCCACGTCGTATTCGATCTGCACCCGCGGCGCGCGGTTTCTTGCAATGAACTTCTGGCCGCTTCCCTTCAGGCTGGTCGCCATGATGTCGTCTCCTCTTGTTGGTGCGGCGGCTGGCCCGCCTTACGGTTCCTGCCGGTTCGCCTCGGACCGCGGCAGCCATGCCTCGAACTGCTCCAGCCCCTGGGGCGCCAGATTCCTGATGATGTCGTGAAAACTCATTGGGATGAGCTGCTGCGCCCTGCGGATGAGGTAAGGCGCGGGATGACCGGGCTCGTTGGCCTCGAAGTACGCACAGACCTTGGACAGCATCGCCACGGCCTCGTCGCGCGACTGGATCGTCGCGTCCTGCCAGCGTGCGGCGTGATCCGCCGCGCTCGCGACCGGCTGCGTGGCTGGCGCCTCTGCCGCGGTCCGCGCCTCGTCGGCCGGCGCCGCGGTCGGCCTCGCGGATTGCGGATCGCGCGCCGCGTCCAGCACCAGGTCCAGCGTGCGCAGGATGGCCGCATAGTCGGGCGCCCACGCGGCGCCCAATTTGTCCGTCACGAGTTTCTGAATGCGCCGCAGCGCATCGGCGGCTGAGGCCAGCGCCTGCACGTCGGCATCGCCTTGCGTCCATGCCTGGCGCAAGCGCTCGACCAGGCGCGGACGCCCGCCTGGATAGCCGTCCGCATCCTGGCGGCTGCCGTCCAGCAGCGCTTCGGTATCGCGCACGGTGAGTTGTCCATGCACGCCGCTGATCAGGCTGGCCGAACGCAGGCTGCGCGCACAGCCCTGCATGTCGCCAAAGGCCGCCAATGCGTTCATGCGCGGCATGGGATCGTCTTCCCCCACGCTGTCCAGGCGTGGATGCACCGGCTCCCAATAGCGTTCCAGGGTATCGACGGCCAGCGCCAGGCCATCGCCATAGCCGGGCAGGCCGCGGATTTCGGTCCAGGCGGAGGTCAACAGGCCAATGATGCGCAGGTCGCGGGTGCGTTCCAGCAGCGCGCGCGCCAGGCGTTCGACTTCGCGCCAGTCAGGTGGCTGCGCGGCAATGATGGTCGACCCGAACTGCTGTTCGTCGCGCCCCGCCGCGGCTTGCTGCAGTTGCAGGAAGTCGGCGTCGTATTCGAGGTCTTCCCCGCAGGGCAGACGTGAATCGAGTGTATTGAGGATGTCGGCGAATTCCATAGTCATCAGTTAAATGCCTGCTGGGATGCTGCCTGGATACAACCACTACGCTCCGCGCTGCTTCACGGAAGGGTGAATTCTAGGCATCTCTTTCCGCATGCAACGGCAACCTAACAACTACAGATTTTTCTTACAGATAGCTAACACCCGAGTAAACAATTGAACACTTGTCTCCCTGCTGCATTGATTTTTGGACACAGACCTTACGGAATCGGGCGCATCACGGAAGGACTGTTACCGAAGCGTAAAAAACACAAAAGCATGTGAGAGCGCTTCTCCGGCGCTTTCGCCCCTGCCTACAATCGGCGCTCACGCTGGCGGCAAGACCGGCGCGCATCAGATCCAGAGACAGATTTCCCCGGCGCAGACCCGTTCGTGACGAGTCCCTGCCCGCCTATGCAAGCGGCCCCATCGCGTGGCCGGACATCCCATTGCAGTCATCGTGACGCGCCTGGCGCGCGGCCGCGAAGAAATCGAAAGCAGCACACGCAGCAACAGGCGAAGCATTCTCATAAGGAGACGGTGAGATGGACCGCAACGTGCCCAGCGAACGTGTCGTCAAGGCGCATACGCCCCTGCCGCCGGAGCAACTGAAGTTCCGCGCCATGCATGGCGCCGAGAGCCTTTCGCAGCTGTACGAACTGGAGGTCGAGCTGGTCTCGGAATCCTATTCGCTGGATATGAAGTCGCTGCTGGGAAAGCCGCTGACGCTGGAGATCGAAACCGGGTCCGCCGCACCGCGCTATCTCAGCGGGCACATCACGCGTTGCGCGCTGGTGGGCCGCGAGAACAACACCTCGCGCTACACCATCTACCGCGCCACGGTGCGGCCGTGGCTCTGGTACCTGACCCAGACCTCGGACAACAAGATATTCCAGAACAAGAGCGTGCCCGACGTCATCCGGGAAGTGCTGAAGGACTACGACTATCCCATCGAGTTCAAGCTGGTGGACAGCTACCGCAATTGGGAATACTGCGTCCAGTACCAGGAAACCGACTACGCCTTCATCAGCCGCCTTATGGAGCACGAGGGCATCTACTTCTGGTTCAAGCACGACAAGGGCAAGCACACCCTGGTCCTCACCGACGACATCACGCAGCACGAGCCCGTCTCGGGCTACGAGCAGATTCCCTATTACGGGCCGGACCGCATCACCATCCCGCGCGAAGACCACGTCTACAAATGGGAAGTGGCCGAACAGATCACGCCCGGCGCCTTTGCCACCACGGACTACCATCCGCTCACGCCCGCCGCCAGCCTGGAAGCGCGCCGCAACAACCCCGGCGCGCACGACCATGGCGACCTGGAGATGTACGAATGGCAAGGGGGCTACACCAATCCTGACGACGCGGAGCACTACACCCGCGTGCGGCTCGAAGACCTGCAATGCAGAAAGGAGCAGAGCGCCGGCGGCTCCAACGCCCGCGGGCTGGCCACGGGCCATCTCTTCACGCTGCGCAATCATCCGCGCCAGGCCGAGAACCGCGAGTACCTCGTCGTCAGCACCTACTACCGGATCCGTGAAACAGGCTATGCCAGCGGCCAGCCCGATCCCGGCGACTTCGACCTGGAGTTCGTCGTGCTGCCATCCAGCACACAATTCCGCGCGCCGCGCGTGACTCCCGTTCCGCGCACCCATGGCCCGCAGACCGCCACGGTAGTGGGCAAGGAAGGAGAGGAAATCTGGACGGACAAGATGGGCCGCATCAAGGTGCAGTTCCATTGGGACCGCTATGGCAAGAAGGACGAGAACAGCTCGTGCTGGGTGCGCGTGTCCAGCCCTTGGGCCGGCGGCGGCTTTGGCGGCATCCAGCTGCCGCGCGTGCGCGATGAAGTGATCGTCGACTTCATCGGCGGCCAGCCCGACCGCCCCATCGTGATCGGCCGCGTCTTCAACGCCAACAACCTGCCGCCCTGGGACCTGCCGGACAACGCCACGCAAAGCGGCTTCCTGAGCCGCTCCAAGAGCGGCACGCCCGCGACGGCGAACGCGCTCATGTTCGAGGACAAGAGCGGCAGCGAACGCATCTGGCTGCATGCGGAACGCGAACTCTGCACCGAGGTGGAAGCCAACGAATTCCATTCGACCGACGAGAACCGCAGCACCACCATCGGCGACAACGACACCACCAGGATCGGCGGCAACCGCGACATCAAGGTCACCGGCACCGACAAGCTGCATGTCGACAAGACGCGCGACGTGTTCGTGAAGGGGCACGAGGAATACACCGTCAAGGCATCGCGCACGGTCAACGTGAAAGACGGCCTGATGGACGAGAAGTTCGACAACGGCCTGAAGACGACGGTCGCAGCCAAGGGCGAGGAACGCGAGATCACGGGTCTCTTCAAGGAAACCTTGAAGAACGGCGAGCAGGTCTACGTGAACGAAGGCGACTCGCTGCATCACGTCAAGACCGGCATGCTCACCGAGAAGGCCAAGGGCAAGGTCGAAGTGCTTTCCACCGACGCGAACATGGACGTCAAGGCCAAGACCGCGATGCACGTGGAGTCCGAAACGTCCACCATGGATCTCAAGGCCAAGGGCAAGATAGACATGGAGTCGACGGGATCCACCGTATTGGTCAAGGCCGACGGCAACATCACGCTGAAAACCCCTGCCGATGTCGTGATGGACGCTGCCAACGTCAAGGATCTTTCCAAGGAAAGCTGGCTTCAGGCCACGCCATTCTCCATCGGCCTGGCAGTGGCCAAGGCGGAATTCGGCATGCATCGCCTGGCGCTGTTCCGCACCACGGTCATGCTGAACCTCTCGTTCACCAACTACGCCATGGTCAGCAGCATCGGACAGATGGTCTCGTACCGCACCACCGGCGCCAGCTACCAGTTCGACGCGGTCACTGCGGAAAAGGTGGGCCTGGGCGCGTCGATGGTCGGTCTCTGGAGCATCATCTAAGGCCGCCATGTCCGACTTCATCGATGCATGGCCCAGCTGGGCCAAGTGGGTATGGCTGGGCCTGTTGCTGTCCCTGGCGCAGGCGGCGTACATGTTGTGGCGCGAGCGCCAGCGTCGCGCGGCGGGACGCAAGGAAGTGCAGCGGCAGGACGGTTTGCGCGTCAGCGGACTGCCCGGCACCGCGCGGGTGACGGCGGCGCGCGACACGCGCCGCCGGATCGGCGATACCTTGTACTTCGTCATCGAGCTGGACCTGGACGTGGCCGCCACCAGCGCCACGCCCGCGCTGTCGCGCACGCTCAGCGTGCCCCTGTCGCCCTTGCACCTGGCCGATTTCGGCGTCGGCAAGACCATACAGGTGCGCGTCGATCCCGCGACCCGGGAGGTCGTCGTGGACCAGGCCACCGGATAGCCATGAAGACCATCAAGCCGTTCCGCCTGGGCCTGCTTACCCGCCCCTACCGCTGGCAACGCCGCGACGTGCTGGGCGTGGCGGTGTTCGCGCTGGTCGATATCGCGCACGCGCCCACGCTGCTCATGGACCAGGAACTTTGGAAGCTGGCAGGCGCCGAAGCTGGCGGCCTGCTGGACCTGGCCACGCCCAAGCTGTGTCCGGAAGTGCTGGTCGCCGGCCACGCCTATCCGCATGATCCCAAGAGTCCCGGCGCCTGCGCCGTGCGCCTGAAGGTGGGCGCGATCGACAAATCATTGCTGGTCTTCGGCGACCGCTACTGGCTCGATGGCAAGGCCACCGCCCCCCAGCCCTTCGAGCGCATGCGTCTGGACTGGAGCCGCGCCTACGGCGGCCCCGGCTGCGCAGAAAACCCGCAGGGCATAGGCGCGCAGGAAGAGGACGTCAACGGCGTGCGCGTGCGCCGGCTGCCCAACATCGAACACCCGCAGGAACGCGTCGCATCGCCCTCCCAGCGCGTCGCGCCCGCCGGTTTCACCGCCATGCCCATGGACTGGCCGCAGCGGGCCGCGCTGCTGGGCCGCCAGTATGGCCAGCAGTGGCTGGAACATGACTTCCCGGGCTTCGCGTCCGACATGGACTGGCGCTTCTTCAATGCCGCCCCGCCCGACCAATGGGGGCCCGCCAATTCGGCGCTTGCCGGCGGCGCCGACTATGAACTGTGGAACATGCACCCTGAACGCGAGGTGCTGCGCGGCCGCCTGCCCGACTGGCGCGCCCGCTGTTTCTTCAGCCGCCAGGCCGATGGCAGCGCGCTCGAGGAAGTCGCGTTGCGCCTGACCACGGCCTGGTTCTTCCCCGACCGCACGCAGCTGGCGCTGATCTGGCATGGCGCGCTACCGGTACGCGAAGACGATGCGGCAGATATCCTGCACATCATGCCCGCGCTGGAACACGCCGGCCAGGAGCGCGACGTGGCGCATTACCAGACTGTGGTGGGACAGCGCCTCGATACCGAGCTCGGCGCGGTCCATGCCCTGCTGGATGCCCAGCTCGTGCCGGAAGACATCTGCGGCGAGCTGCCGCAGGCGGCCATGGAAGCCACGGCCCAGCGGCCGTCGAACCGCAACCTGCATGCCGGCGCCGCACGGCGGCATGCCCGCGAGCGCGAATCGCTGCTTGCCCAGGGCCTGGATCCCGATCTGTACATGGTTCCCCTGCAGCCGCCGCCAAAGGCGCCTAACCTGGCCGATCTGCCGCAGACCATCCTGCGCATGCAACGGGAGCTGGAAGAGGCCAAACGCCTGTCGGGCGGTCCCGGCGCGCGCGCGCTGGCCGATCCCAACCTGCCCTCCATGGCCGCGGTCTCGGGGGTCGACATGGACGCACTGCGCAAGCTGGAGGATGACGGCAAGCTTCCCGCCGGCTTCGACCCACGCAAGGTGAAGCGGCATATCGCCGACTTCGATGCCAACCCGCACACGCAGGCCGAGCGCGGTGCGCCGGATGCACCAGGCGTGCCGCCCCCGCTCAGCCAGACCCTGGGTCCGCAGGTGCATCAGGCCTATCAGCAGTCGGCGCATCAGTTCGCGCCGCCCCCGCCCATGCCGCCGTTGCGCGCACGGCGCACGCGTTCGAAGCTGGAAGCGCG
Organism: Achromobacter aegrifaciens; assembly: GCF_902859735.1. Lineage (GTDB taxonomy): Bacteria > Pseudomonadota > Gammaproteobacteria > Burkholderiales > Burkholderiaceae_B > Achromobacter > Achromobacter aegrifaciens. The sequence goes on from NZ_CADIJY010000005.1 coordinate 243,219, forward strand.
CCTGAAAGGCAATCGCGATTGCCGCGACATGAACCTGACTGGCGCGGACCTGAGCGGCATGGATCTTTCCGGCGTCGACTTCCAGCGCGCCATCCTGGCCGGCGCCAATCTCGCCGACGCGCGGCTGGACGGCTGCAACCTCACCGACGCCGTGCTGGCAGGCGCCGACCTGGCGCGCACCAGTATGCGCGGCGCCGATATGTCGCGCGCGAACCTGGGCCGCACGCAGTGCGTGCAGACGGACTTCACCGAAAGCCGCATCAAGGAAACCATCTGGGACCATGCCAACTGCGAAGATTGCAGCTTTGCCGGCAGCGTCTGGTTGCTGGGACGCCTGCATCAGGCGCGCTTGCGCGGCTGCGACCTGAGCGGCGCGTCTTTCGAGCAATGGGCCGCGATGATGGCCGCCTTCGAGGATTGCCGCTTTCACCAAGCGCGCTTGAATCAATGCGTGTTCATGCAGGGCACGATGGCGAACGCCGACTTCTCCGGCGCGGACTTGCTGCGCGTCAGCTTCATGGACGTGGAGTTCTCGGGCCGCCATAGCATGGAGAACGCCACGCTCGATGGCTGCGCCTACGCGGGACGCGTAGCGCTTGCCGGCGCCTGCCTGCGCGGCATGCGGTTCAAGGTGGGCAGCATGCGTGGCGCGATGCTCGATCGCGCCGACTTGCGTGGCGCGCAAGTCGCCGCCAGTGACTTTTCGAACTGCAGCCTGCGGGAAGCAGACCTCAGCGGCATGGCCGCCCCCGACACCCACTTCGTGCGCGCCGACTTCACCGGCGCGCGCCTGCGCAACGCCAACCTGATCAACAGCCTGCTCGGCAAGGCCATCCTGCTGCGCGCCGACCTGACCGGCGCCAACCTCTTTCGCGCGGATGTCGCGCAGGCGCAGATGGACGGCAGCACCGGGCTGGACGACGCCCATACCCAAGGCGCCAAGCTCTGGCCGGCCCGGCAGCCGGAGAACGCCGCATGAACCTGGATCAGTTGCTGGACCAGGTGCGCCACGGCGAGCCGATAGCGCACCGCAGCCTGGCGGGCCGGGACCTGCGCGGCCTGGACCTGGCGGGCGCGTTCTTCGACCAGGTGGATTTGAGCGGCGCCAGGATGAGCGGTTGCCAGTTGCAGGACAGCCAATTCCTCAACTGCGTGCTGACTGGCGTGGACGCCGCGGACGCCAATCTGGATATGGCCCGGCTGTTCCGCTGTCAGGCCCGCGGGGCGGTGCTGGACCGCAGCCATGCCCATGGCGTCAGCTTCACCGAATGCGATCTGGGTCAGGCCAGCCTGGAAGGGGCCGAGCTGAAGGAAGCGGCGTTCAACTCCACCTCGCTCGAAGGCGCCTCCTTGCGATCCGCCCGCGTGGAACGCTCGGTGTTCTCGCGCGGCGTGCTGACGCGCGCCGACCTGTCGCAGGCCCGGATGAGCTACACCCTGTTCCACCAGCTGGACCTGCGCAGCATCGTGCTGGCGGGCGCCGGCGCGGAAAGCACCATGTTCATCGAATGCGATCTGACGGCGCAGGACTTCTCCTCGCAAGCCTACCCGCTCTGCCATTTCACCGACAGCCAGCTGGACGGCGCGGACTTCCGCAATGCCGACCTGCGTCAGGCCGGCTTCAAGGGCGCGTCGCTGCGCGGCGCGCGCTTCGCTGGCGCGTCGGCCCCGCAGTGCTTGTTCCCTCAGGCCGACCTGAGCGGCGCCGACCTGCAGGGCGGCCGTTTCGACGGCGCCATCTGGGCCGAGGCGACGCTGGACGGCGCCTCCTTGCGCGGCGCCAGCCTGTCGCTGTGCATCTTCCAGCGCGCGCGTTGCGCCGACACCGATTTCCGCGGCGCCAACCTGGCCGACGCCGACTTCTCGCTGGCCGACCTGGGCGGGGCCGACCTGCGCGACGCCACCTTCCTGCGCACGCGCATGCATCGCGCGTTGACCCAGGGCACGCGTTGGACGCAACGCCGCGGCATCATCGAAAACGATGCGCCCCTGCTTGAAGCCGAACTCTGGTCGGCCGGACGCGCCTCCCTTTGACCCCACGCCGCATCGCCGCCCCCTCGCCAACTAAGGAGATCAACATGCTCGCAGTCTGCCAATTGCCCAGCCTGGCCGTGGGCGTTCCCGACGTCTGCAAGACCCCGGTGCCGCCGGTGCCGCACATCGACACGGCGACCTCGTCCATGGGTATCCCCGTGGTCTGGAATGTATGGTTGATGGCAGCGCCGGTGCACAACATGGCGACGGTGATACCGGTCACGCTGGGCGATACCGCCGGCGTGGGCGGCGGCCTGATCTCGCAGACATTCATGGGCCAGTCGCGCTACATGACGGGCGCGTTCACCATGCTGGTGCGCGGCGCGCCCATCGTCCGCATGACGAGCCTGACCCTGCAGAACACCATCAATGCGCCTGGCGTCAAGGTGTACTCGCCCCAGCCGGTGATGGTCGTGCTGACGGCCTGAACAGGCCGTCAGCGCCTACAGTTCGCCGTAGGAGTGCAGGCCCGACAGGAACATGTTCACGCCCAGGAAGGCGAAGCCGGTGATCAGCAGGCCCATCAGCGCCCAGTAGGCCGCCATGGTGCCGCGCAGGCCCTTGATCAGGCGCATGTGCAGCCAGGCCGCGTAGTTGAGCCAGACGATCAGCGCCCAGGTTTCCTTGGGGTCCCATTGCCAATACGCGCCCCAGGCGTCGGCCGCCCACAGCGCGCCCAGGATGGTGGCGACGGTGAAGAACGCGAAGCCGATCGCGATGGCGCGATACATGATGTCGTCCAGCACTTCCAGCGAGGGCAGCGCCGCGGCGATGCGGCGGCGTCCCAGCAGGATGGCGCCCACGATCACCGCGCCCACGCCGAAGTACAGCATCCAGGTGGCCGACAGGCCATCGGTACGGAACACCATGGGCTCGGCGCACAGCAGCACGCCCAGCACGAACAGCGGCGCCAGCTTGGCCCAGGACGTGGTCTGGCCATGTTGTTTCACCAGGTAGGCAAAGCCCACCATGGCGGCCAGCGAGAAGGTGCCGTAGCCAATGAAATTGGCCGGAACGTGCAGCTTCATCCACCAGCTCTTGAGCGCCGGCACCAGCGGCTGGATCTGCCCGGCGTCGCGCGTGAAGGAGTACCACAGCAGGAACACCACGGCCGACGTCACCACCAGCATCACGAAGCCGCCCAGCGCGCGCGTGGCGTACTTGCGTTCGTAGTAGAGGTAGAACAGCGCCGTGATCAGCGCAAACAGCACGAACACTTCATACAGGTTGCTGACCGGGATGTGGCCCAGGTCCGGGCCCATCAAGTGTCCTTCGCGCCAGCGCACCAGTAGGCCCGTGACGCCGGCGAACACCGCGCCCCAGCTCAGCGCCGTGCCCAGCCAGGCGGCGGTAGGGCTGAAGAAGCCGATCCAGTAGCAGACCATGGCCAGCGCGAACAGCGCGCACATCCACAGGATGGCCGACTGCGACGAGAACAGGTACTTCAGGAAGAACACCTGCTCGGCCCGGGCCAGGTCATTGCCGTACAGCATCAGCGCCAACCCCGCCGCAATGGCACAGGCGACCATCAGGTGGCGCAGCGGGCGCCACAGCCAGCCCATCCAGGCCAGCACCGGGACGGTGCCGCACAGGATGATCTTCTCGTAATAGTCCATCGCGTTGCTGTAGCGGGTCAGCGCGAATCCCGCACCCACCGCCAGCAACAGGAAGAAGACGACGTCGGTCCAGTCGGGCCTGCCGCGCTGCGCGCGGCCGTCGCCGGTTTCGGACAGGGCGTCCTGCCAAAGTTGATCAGGCGAGGCAGCCAACGTTTGCGCCGGCGCGGGATGCGTAGTGGTCGTAGTGGACATAGGAAACCTTAAGACCTCTTCTGGCGCAGCAGCGCCTGCTTGAAGCGTTCAAACTCCTGGTTGAAGTCGAGTGTACGCTTCTGGGACGTCATGGCCGCCAGGACGCTGCTGCCGCCGCCTTGCGGCTTGATCCAGATCCAGATGCGGCGGTCTCGAATATAGAACATCGAGAACACGCCCAGGACCAGCAGCAGGCTGCCCAGGTAGACAGTGTTCTTGCCGGGCGTGCGGCTGACCTGGAACACGCTGGCCTGCACGTGCTTGAAGTCCGCGAGCGACAGGAACACCGGCGCCGGATAGACGGTCAGGTCCGACAGCGCGGCCACGGACAGGCGCGACCAGACGGCGGCGCGTTCGGCCTCCGGGCCCTCGGTGGCCACGGGGGGCAGGCCGGCGCGCTCGCGCTCGATGGCGCGCAACTCGTTCATGCTGGCGCCGATCAGGCGGATCACCACGTCGGCTGCCCGTTCCAGGTCCTGCGGCGGCGTATTGGCCTGCAGGAACGCCGCCACGGCTTGCAAGCCGCCGGAGGCGAAGGTTTCCAGGGCGCGCTCGGCGGCCGTCTGCAGGGGCTGGCGATCCGTCCCCGCCGGGCTGTTGCGTTCCGCGAAGCGGCGCGCGGCCTCCTGGCGCGCTGCGGGGTCGGCCAGAGTCGCGCGCAGGCGCATGAATTCGGCGATCGAGCTGTCGTCGTCCGCCGGAATGCGCAGGTAGCGGAACGGCTCGGAGGCGTTGTTGCGCACTCCGGCCAGGAACACGGCGGCGCCGTCCAGCTCGACGGGCAGCATGTAATTCTGGAATTCGTGGGCCTGGCCCGCATCGTCGATCAGCTTGTATTCGACGCTGGGACCGACGTTGCGCAGGTTTTCGTTCTTTTTGCCTGCGGCGCTGCCGGACACCGACGCGACATGGTCGGCAAAGCTCTGGTTGCCGCCCTTGGGCACGCCGCCGGTCAGATCCTCGACGTTGATGGGCCGCAGGGCCGTGATCTCGATCCCCATGCTGCGCGCGCCGCGGGCAGTGTGAGCGGTTACTTCGCTGGTCTTGCCCACCGTACCGTCAACCGCGAAGGTAGCGGCGTCAGATCCTACTAGCGGATAGCCTTTCAGCGTCACCGCGCTGCCGCCGTCGTCGAAGCTGGATTGGTAGACCGTCATGCCCTTGAAGCGCAGCGGCTCGTTGACCTCGATGGTGGAATCGAAACTCTTGCCGGTGTCCGGGTCGGTGACCTCGACCTCGCTGGCGAAGCGGCTGGGCATGCCGGTGGAGTAATAGTCGACCACGAACTTCTTGAGCTTCAGCGTGAAGGGCATGGGCTGCACCAGGGCGCCGTCGCCCACCATCACGACCGCCGTGCTGGCCTGGCCGCCCTCGGGCACCAGGACGCTGGCGCGGAAGCTCGGGTTGTCGACCGACAAGCGGCCGCTTTCCGGCACTTCCGAGATCAGCATGTTTTCGACGATGGGTTTCTTACCACCGAACATGACCTGCAGGCGCACCGGCAACTCGCTGTCCAGCAGGCCGCCGATGCAGATGATGACCATGGCGGCGTGGGCGAACACGTAGCCCAGGCGGTTGGCGCTGCCCTTCTTCGCCGCCAGCAGCACGCCATCCGCATCCTGGCGTTCGCGCACCGCATAACCCAGCCGGCCCAACAGGGATTTGAGGCCCGCAGCCGTCTGCGGCACGTCGGTGGGCTCTTCGGTTTCCACCCGGTGTGGGAAGGCGCGCAAGCTGCTGGCGCGCACATGTTCGCGGAACGAGCGCGCATCGCGCAGCATCTTGGGCGCGTTGCGGATCAGGCAGACCGAGGTCGACACGACCAGGAACCCCATGATCAGCAGGAACCACCAGCTGTTGTAGACGTGCCAGATGGAGAACTTGTCGAACACTTCGAACCAGAACGGCCCGAATTGATCGATGTAGTTGTTGGACGAGCGGTTCTGCTGCAGGACGGTCCCGACCAGGCTCGCCACGCAGATGAACATCAGCAGGCTGACGGCGAAACGCATCGAACCCAGCAATTCGAAGAAATCGCCGGGCAGGCTGCGCAGGGAAGGACGGGAGTGTGTACGGGTCGAATTCATGAAAAAAGGGGGGCCGCGCTATCGGCTACCCCCCTCATAGACAGCGCGCGGCGGAAGCAGGTTCCGCTGCGCTGAGTTTGCAGAACGCGGACCAGCCGCGCGCGTGGCGGGCTGGCGCCTACCGCAGACCGGCGGCGTAGTCCGACACGGCCTTGATGTCGGCGTCCGACATGCGGTCCGCGATGGCGAACATGACGTCGTTCTTGCGGTCGCCGCTGCGGAACAGCTTCAGCTGCTCTTCAATGTACATGGGGAACTGGCCCGACAGCCGGGGGTACTGGCTGGGAATGCCCGCGCCATTGGCAGAATGGCACGAGGCGCAGGCCGGAACCTTGCGATCCGGCAAACCGCCGCGCCAGATCTTTTGACCCAGATCAACCAGCTTCTCCTGGCCGGCCGTGGCGGGCTCCTTGAGCGGCTGCTGCGCCAGGTACAGCGCGATGTTCTGCATGTCGGCGGGCGTCAGGTTCTGCGCCATGGCCGTCATCGGGGTGGGATTGCCGCCCGCGCCATTGCGCACCGGCAGCTTGGCGCCGGGCTTGACCTGGAAGTCGGCCAATTGCTTGGCCAGGTACTCGTGGGACTGCGCGGCCAGGTTGGGGTTCACCGGGATGGTGCTATTGCCCGCCGCGCCATGACAGGACGCACAGGCGATGATGCCCCTGGCCGCATCGCCCTGGTCAAACAGCTGTCCGCCCTTGGCGGCATCTGGTTTTACCGGGCCCGCGGCGCCTTCGGCGGCGAAACTCGTAGTAGATAAGGCGGAGGCGCCGAGCAACAGCCCGCTCGCAACCAACATCCGGGACAGCACACGCTTCATGAAGACCTCGACGATCGCATCGATCAAGGCGCAAAAAGGCGCCCACGCCTGCCCGCACACCCTGGAATACCGTATCGAACCTGTTTTGCCTTCCTGCCTGCGATGTTGCTGCGAACTTGCCGGATAAAGCGTTCAGCAAGCGAAACAGTAAGCAAAAAAGACGGCTCCGCGCACGGGGACCACTGTTGCAAACGCCGGATTATACAATAGGGCTCGAAACCAACCGTATCCAAAGCCACCCGTGTCCCTCCTACATCGCGCCTCTTTCCTCACGTCCGCGGCTCGCCTCGACCAGTTGCCGGCCGCCGGCGCTCCCGAGGTCTGCTTTGTCGGCCGCTCCAACGCCGGCAAATCCACGGCCATCAACGTGCTGTGCAACCAGCGCCGCCTTGCCTTCTCCAGCAAGACGCCGGGCCGCACGCGCCTGATCAATATGTTCAGCCTGCCCGACCCGCTGGATCCGGAAGGCCACATCGGCTATCTCGTCGACCTGCCCGGCTACGGCTACGCCTCCGTGGCCCGCGACGAAAAAGAAAAATGGGCCGACATCCTGGGCGGCTATCTGCGCGACCGCGAATCGCTGGCCGGCATCGTGCTGCTCATCGACATCCGCCGCGGCGTCACCGAACTGGACCGCCGCCTCGCCAACTTCATCGCCCCCACCGGCCGCCCGGTGCTGGCGCTGCTGACCAAGGCCGACAAGCTGCCCTACGGCCAGCGCGTGCGCACCGTGTTCTCCGTGCGCAAGGACCTGGCCGATATCGGTGCCCTGCACACCATCCCCTTCTCGGCGCCTGAACGCATCGGCCTGGAAGAGGCCGGCGCGCACATAGAAAACTGGATTTCACCCAAGGTCGTACCATGAACCCGCAGATCATCTCCCCTGAATTCCCGGTATCCCGCCCGCGCCGCCTGCGCCGCGACGACTTCACCCGTCGCCTGGTGCGCGAAAACGCCCTGACGGTCAACGATCTGATCTATCCCGTGTTCGTGGCCGAAGGCACTGGCCTACAGCAAGCCGTGCCGTCGCTGCCGGGCGTGGTCCGCTATTCGCTGGACACGCTGCTGCCGGTGGCCCGCGAATGCGTGGACCTCGGCATTCCCGTGCTGGCGCTGTTCCCCGCCATCGACCCCTCGCTCAAGACGCCCGACGGCATCGAAGCCACCAACCCCAATGGCCTGATCCCGCGCGTGGTGCGTGAACTGAAGAAGCACGTCCCCGAACTCGGCATTCTGTGCGACGTGGCGCTGGACCCCTACACCAGCCACGGCCAGGACGGCGTCATCGACGAGAACGGCTACGTCATCAACGAAGCCACCGTCGAAATCCTGGTCAAGCAGGCGCTCACGCAAGCCGAGGCCGGCGTCGACATGGTCGCGCCCAGCGACATGATGGACGGCCGCATCGGCGCCGTGCGCCGCGCGCTGGAAGCCAACGGCCACATCCACACGCAGATCATGGCCTACTCCGCCAAGTACGCCAGCGCCTTCTACGGCCCGTTCCGCGACGCCGTGGGCTCGGCCACCAACCTGGGCAAGTCCAACAAGATGGCTTACCAGATGGATCCGGGCAACCTCGACGAAGCCCTGCGCGAAGTCGCCGCCGACCTGCAGGAAGGCGCCGACATGGTCATGGTCAAGCCCGGCATGCCCTACCTGGACGTGCTGCGCCGGGTCAAGGACACGTTCCGCGTGCCCACCTTCGCCTACCAGGTCAGCGGCGAGTACGCCATGATCAAGGCCGCCGCCGCCAACGGCTGGCTGGACCACGACAAGGTCATGATGGAAGCGCTCCTGGCGTTCAAGCGCGCCGGCGCCGACGGCATCCTGACGTACTTCGCGATCGAAGCCGCGAAGCTGCTGAAGAGCCAGCGTTAAGCGCTTGCGGCATCGCGGGCCAGGCTACCATGGGCCGCCCGCGACGCCTGCCGCAAATCAAGTCTTGGCGGCCGCATTGCGGCCCGCTGCCGGCGCCCCGCGCCGCAATCCCAGCCAGGTTCCCGCCAGCACGCAGGCCAGTCCCGCGACGTGCGTGGGCGTGACGTGCTCGTCCAGGAACAGGGCCGCGAACAGCAGGCCGAAGATCGGCAGCCAGTTCACGAACAAGGCTGCCCGGCTGATGCCCAGCCGCGCGATGCCGGCATTCCAGACGATGTTGCTGACGCCCGAGGCGATCACCGCGGAAAACAGCAGCACCAGCCACGGCCACCACGTCATCTGCCAGGTATCGCCCTGGTAGGACGCGGGCGTCAGCGCCGCGTGCACCACCAGCATCAGGCCGCCGGCCAGGTACATGTACCAGAGCATGCCCAGCGGATCCATGCTGCGCGACATGCGCTGGATCACCAGCCCGCCGCAGACGAACACCAGCACCGCCACGAACACGATCGCATCGCCCCAACCCGTCAGGCCGATCCGCGCGCCGCTGCCGACCACCACCATGCCCACGCCCAGGAGACCCAACAAGGCGCCGGAAATGCGCACCAGCGTCAGTTTCTCGCGATAGAAGATGGCCGCCAGCAACGCCGACAGCAAGGGGCTGGTCGCCATGATGAGCGTGCCGTTCGCGGCTGACGACACCCGCAGGCCTGTCACCAGTGCAATCTGGTGCGCGTACACGACCAGGAAGCCCGCCAGCGCAACCCAGCCCAGCTCCGCGCGCCCGAGCCGGGGGATGCGGCCGCGGCGGGCCTTGATGATGAGGGTGACTGTGATGAACGCAATGACGATGCGCACGGCCGCCAGGGCCTGCACATCCATGTGCAGCGTCAGGTACTTGACCGAGACGATGTTCAGGCCCCATGTGGCCATGACGAACATCAATTGAAGATAGATAAGACCTGTGCGGTCCTGGCTTGCATCAACTGTCGGGGACGTCACGGGCGCCGGCCTGGAAGGGGAATGGGACGCGCCGCCCACGCGGCGCCGCGGACATGGTATCGCGCCTGGGGCCTGGACTCAATGCGCGCCGAGGTATGCGGCCCGCACGTTGGGATCGCGCAGCAGTTCCGCGCCCGAGCCGCTCAGGGTGATGCGGCCGGTCTCCAGCACATAGGCCCGGTCCGCCACGCCCAACGCCTGGTTGGCCATCTGCTCCACCAGCACGATGGTCAGCCCGTCGTCGCGCAGCTTGCAGATCGCCGCGAAGATGTCCTGCACGATCAAAGGCGCCAGCCCCAGCGAGGGTTCGTCCAGGCACAGCAGGCGCGGTTCGCTCATCAGCGCGCGCGCCATCGCCAGCATCTGCTGCTCGCCGCCCGACAAGGTGCCGGCCAGCTGCTCGCGCCGTTCGCGCAGCCGCGGGAACAGCCGGTAGCCGCGCTCCACGCCTTCGGCCACTGCCGCGGGATCCCTGCGCCGGATGTAGGCGCCCAGCACCAGGTTGTCGTAGACGGTCTGGTCCGCGAACACGCCGCGCCCTTCCGGCGACAGCGCCAGGCCCAGGCCCACGCGCTGATGCGCCGCCACCTGCGTGATATCGCGCCCGTCGAAGGTCACGCGTCCGCCCTGCAAGGGCTCCAGGCCCGCCACGCCCTTCAAGAGCGTGCTCTTGCCCGCGCCGTTGGCGCCGATGATGGTCACGATCTCGCCCGCGCGGATCTCCAGCGACACATCGCGCACCGCCTGGATCGCGCCATACGAAATCTGCACGGATTCTAGTTTCAGCATCGTCTTACGGCCTGTTCCTACGCCTATGGCCTGGCCTCAGGCCATGCCGGTTCCCAGATACGCCTCGATCACGCGCTTGTCCGCCTGCACCTGGGCGGGCTTGCCCTCGGCGATCTTGATGCCGTAGTCCAGCACGATCACGTGATCGGAAATCGCCATCACCAGATCCATATGGTGCTCGACCATCAACAGCGTGATGCCGCAGGACTCGCCGATGCGCATCAGCAGCTCGCCCAGTTCCGCGGTCTCCTGCGGGTTCAACCCGGCCGCCGGCTCGTCCAGCAGCAGCAAGGTCGGTTCGGTGGCCAATGCGCGCGCCAGTTCCACCCTGCGCTGCAGGCCATACGGCAGGCTGCCCGCCGGCGTATCGGCCAGATGCTCCAGGCCCACCATGCGCACCAGGCGATAGGCGTGCTCGCGCGCGCGGCGCTCCTCGGCCCGCGCACGCGGCAGTCCCAGCAGCGAAGCCCAGAAGCCGTTCTTCATGCGGCTGTGGCGGCCCAGCAATACGTTATCCAGCACCGACAGCTCGCCGAACAGGCGCAGGTTCTGGAAGCTGCGGCCGATGCCCAGCTTGCAGATCACATGCGGCCGCTCGCCCGCGATATCCGTGCCCTGGAAGCGGACCACGCCCGCATCCGGCAGCACCACGCCGCTGAGCATGTTGATGAGGGTGCTTTTGCCCGCGCCGTTCGGTCCGATCAGCGCATGCACGTGGCCGCGCCGCAGGCAGAAGGAAATGTCCTGCGCCGGCTTCACGCCGCCATAGGCCTTGGAGAGGCTCTCGACCACCAGCAGCAGGTCTTCTTGCGCCCCAACGGCCTGCTTGGCCGCGGGCGGGGCCGCCGCCTCGCCCGCGCCTTGCGGCCGCGCATCCGCGACCCGCCGCTCGCGGCGCGAGAACAGTCCCATCACCCCGCCTGGCATGAAGTACAGCGCGAACAGCAGCAATGCGCCGTAGAAGAAATGCTGCACCGAGGGCCAGCGCGCCAGCATCGCGTCGATGATGGTCAGCGCAATCGCGCCCACGGCCGGCCCCGCCTTCGAGCCCGCACCGCCGAACAGCACCAGCAGCAGGATGAAGATCGACAGGTTGAAGCCGATGAAGTCCGAGTTGATGTACTGGTTCTGCTGCGCCACCAGCGCGCCCGCAATGCCGCAGGTCACGGCCGCCACCACGAAGGCGATGACCTTGGCGCGATACACGCGCACCCCGACGGAAGACGAGGCGATCTCGTCGGCCTGCACCGACAGCAGCGCGCGCCCGAAGCGCCCGTCCAGCACGTTGCGCAGCAGGAGCTGCGTCGCCACGCACAGCACCAGCGCGAACCACACCCACTGCTGGTTGGTGAACGGGTTGCCGCCCCAGGTCAGCGGCATGATGCCGAACAGGCCCGAAGGGCCGCCAAACACGTCCACCCATTCGGTGACGATCTTCTCCATGACGATGCCGAAGGCCAGCGTCACCATGGCCAGGTAAGGCCCTTTCACGCGCAGCGACGGCAGGGCGATCAGCACGCCGAACACGCCGGCCACCACGGGCGCCGCGGCCAGGGCCAGCCATGGATCGACTTGCCAGCGCGAGGTCAGCAACGCCGCCGTGTAGGCGCCGGCTGCAAAGAGGCCCGCCTGCCCCAGCGACTTCTGTCCCGCATACCCCACCAGCACGTTCACGCCCGCCGCGCACAAGTAGTACACGCAAGCCATGAACACGATGCGCAGGTAGTAATCGTTGTCCACCAGGGCGGCGAACAAGGCTAGCGCCGCCGCGAGCGCCACGGTTATCAAGGTCTGGCCGTGCCGCTTCATACCTTCTCCGCCAGACGCTTGCCGAACAGGCCGGTGGGCTTGATCGCCAGCACCAGGATCACCAATCCGAAGATCGCCACTTCACGCCATTGCGACTGCCAGAGGTTCACGTAGGACTCCAGCAGCCCCAGCACAAAGCCGCCCAGCACGCAGCCGCGCGGATTCGACAGGCCGCCTATCATCGCGCCGGAAAAGCCCTTCAGGCCGATGGCCAGGCCCATGAATATCGAAGCCGACGTGATCGGCGCGACCAGAAAGCCCGCCAGCCCGGCCAACGCCGAACTGGCGAAGAAGGCGCCGGTCATCACCGCGTTCACATTGATGCCCATCAGGTTGGCGACCGCGGGATTGGCGGCCACGGCCCGCATCGCCTTGCCCAGCACCGTGCGGTTCATGATGCGGTCGAACAGCACCATCACCACCACCGCCACGGCGAGCAACAGCAGTTCCTGGCTGCGCACGCCCGCGCCGAACACGCGGATCACGTCGTCGCCGAAGGGCGCCGGCACCGTGACGGGCGCCGGTCCCCAGACCGCGAACGCGGCGCTCTGCAGCAGGATGCCAAAGCCGAGCGTGCTCATGACCCACGCCATGCCCGGGCGCGAAGCGAACGGCCGCACGCCGAACACGTATAGCAGCACGCCCAGCATGCCCATCACCAGCACCGCCGCAAGCCCCGCCAGCAGATACTCCCAACCGCTCAATTCCAGCCCCGTGAAGGCCGCGGTGGTGACCGGCTTGCCGGCAAACAGGAACAAGGCGCCTACCCCGATGAACGCGCCCACGGACACGAATTCCCCATGCCCGAAGTTGAGCGTGCGCGTGGTCGTGAACGTGATGCTGAAGCCCAGCGCCACCAGCGCATAAGCGCCCCCCACTGCTAGCCCGCTGACGAGCGCCTGCAACAATGTCGCCAACATGATGGCCCCTTATGCCTGTCGCTGTCCTGCTGCTACTTGGCGACGGCGACGGTCACGTCGTCGGCGTAAGGCACCAGCTTGCCGTCCTGCCAGTGCGCCCACTTGTAATCGCTTACCAGCAGCGCATCGTGCACCGTGGCCGAGAATGGCTTGGTGTAGGTCTTCATCGCGCCTTCGTAGGTGCCATCCAGGTTCTCCAGCGCCAGGCGCACCTTCTCGCCATCGGTGGAGTTCGCCTGCTTGATCGCCATGCCCAGCAGGTTCATGCCGTCATAGGCATGCGCCAGGAAGCCGAACGCGGTGGGCGAGGTCATCTTGGCCGACACGCGGTCATACAGCTTCTGCTGCGCGGCCGTGCGATTGTCGGTGATGGTGCGCAGGAAGAAGGGCTTCTCCGACAGCGTCTTGCCCGCCGTATCGTAGAAGGCGATATTGTCCGCCGCCCACGAGGTCAGCGTCAGCGGGAACCAGTTGATCTTCTCCATGCTGCGGAACACGTGCGCGATCGGCGTGCTCTGCGCCCAGATCACCACCGTATCCACGCCCGCCGCCTTCAGCTTGTTCAGCTGCGACGTCATATCGGTATCGGCCACACCGAACTTCTCGACCGCCACGGCCTTGACGCCTTGCGCCGCGCCGACTTCCTCCAGGTCCTTGAGCGCGCTCTGGCCGTAGCCGGTGGTCTCGATCATGAAGCCTACATTCTTGACCTTGGGATTCTTCTTCAGGTAGCCGATCACGCCGTCCACCTGTTCGCGGTCCACCATGCCGACGCGGAACATGTAGTTGTCCGCGCCCGCGCGCATGGGCTTGGTGATGTCGGTGCCGGAACCGATGGCGCCCATGACGGGGATCTTCTTCTGGTTCGGGATGTGCTTCCAGGCCAGTGCGTTGCCGGAATTGGTGGGACCAACGATGGCCACGACCTTCTCGTTATCGATCAGGTCCGCCATGTTCTGGATGGACTTCGGCGGCTGCGACAGGTCATCGCGCACCACCAGCACCAGCTTGCGGCCGAGCAGGCCGCCATTGGCATTGATGTCGTCAATGGCCGTGCGCAAACCCAGCACCGCGGCCTGCCCGCTTTGCGCGGACGGCGAAGCCGACAGGTCGCCGTTAAAGCCGATCTTGATGTCCTGGGCGTAGGCCTGCGCGCCCACCGCCAGCGCGCACAAGACGGCCGCCTTGGACAAGGTGGAAAAAATCCCCGTTGCTTTCATCGTTGTCTCCTGTGTTTTTCAGATGTGCTGCACGTCGATGATTCTTTTTTCTGCCTCTCGCCCGTGGAGCCTGGCGCTATACCGCGAGATAGCCGCCGTCCACCGGCAGGGACACGCCTGTCACGTACTGCGCCATCGGCGAAGCCAGGAACACGGCGGGTCCCACCAGGTCTTCGGGCTGTCCCACCCGTCCCAGCGGAATGCGCTGCATGAAGTTCGCCAGCCGGGCGGGATCGTCCCGCGTGTACTGCGTCATCGGCGTTTCGATGACGCCCGGCGCAATGGCGTTGACCCGTATGCCGTCGGGCGCGAGGTCGCGCGCCATGGCCTGCGTCATCATCTTCACGCCGCCCTTGGACGGCGAATAGCCCAGGGTGGCGCCTACCCCGGCGAACGACGCGATGGAGCCGACGTTGATGATGACGCCGCGCGTGGCGCGCAACGCCCCCAGGAAGGCGTGGATCATGTTGAAGCTGCCGTTCAGGTTCACGTCCAGCACGCGACGCCAGTTCTCGGCGGCGCGCGGGCTGTCTATGCCTTCGCGGATCAGGATGCCGGCGTTGTTGACCAGCACGTCAATCGGCCCCACTTCCAATTGCACCTGCGCCGCGACCGCCGCGCATGCCTCGGGGTCCGTCACGTCGAGCGCGTGGCTCCAGGCGTCGCCGCCGGTGTCGATGATGGCGCCTGCCGTCTGCGCGGCGTTGTCGGCCTGCACGTCGGTCGCCACCACGCGCGCGCCCGCGGCCGCCAGGCCCAGCGCCAATGCCCGTCCGTTACCCTGCCCCGCTCCCGTCACCAGAACCAGCTTGCCCTGCAGCAGTCCCGCCGGCGCGGCACTCATGCGGCCGCCTGCGCGGAAGCGTCCGCCTGCACGCGCGCTGCGGCCTTGCCGGCGGCGGCAATGCTCTGGCCCGCGATATAGCCGAAGGTCAGCGCCGGACCCAAGGTGATGCCCGCGCCCGGATAGTTGCCGCCCATGATGCTGCAGGCGT
Source organism: Achromobacter aegrifaciens (assembly GCF_902859735.1). Taxonomy (GTDB): domain Bacteria; phylum Pseudomonadota; class Gammaproteobacteria; order Burkholderiales; family Burkholderiaceae_B; genus Achromobacter; species Achromobacter aegrifaciens. Next base: position 258,584 of record NZ_CADIJY010000005.1, read on the forward strand.
CGTTGCCCACGGCGTACAGGCCGGGTATGACCGCCCCCAGTTCGTTCAGTGCGCGGCCCTGGCCATCGACCTTCAGGCCGGCGAAAGTGCCGATGTCGCCGATCATGACCTTGATCGCGTAGTACGGCCCTTTCACGATGGGCGCCACGCAGGGATTCGGGCCATGCAGCGCATCGCCCTGATAGCGGTTGTAGGCCTTGCTGCCCTTGCCGAATTGCGGATCGCGGCCCAGCGCCGCCTCCCGGTTGTACGCTTCGACCGTCTGACGCAGGCTGCCGGCATCGATGCCGGTCTTCTGCGCCAGTTCCGCCACCGACGCGCCGCGAGTCAGATAGCCCGTGTCCAGATAGCGCTTGATGGGCAATGGGAACGGCGCCACGCTGCCCAGACCATACTTGCGCAGGGTCTTGTGGTCGCAGATCAGCCAGGCGCAGGTCTCGCCCTGCCCCTCGCATGCGCGCACCATCTCCTGCACGAAGTCGTGGTACGAACTGCCTTCGTTGGTGAAGCGACGGCCATTGCGCGTGACGGCGATGACGCCCGGCTTGGCGCGGTCGATGAAGTGCGGCATGTAGCCCGGGCTGCCGTCCTTGCGCGTCACCACGGACACCGGCACCCATGCCGCGGCATTGGGCAAGGCGGTGTTGACCTGCCCGCCCGCGCTCTCGGCCAGGCGCAGCCCGTCGCCGCTATTGCCCGTGGGCGACGGAGAGTAGTGTTCCGTGCCGTTGGGTGCGTGTGCATACAGCTGCTTGCGGCGTTCGATGTCGTACGGAAAGCCGCCGGAAGCCAGCACCACGGCGCGCGCGGCGCGCACGCGCACGGCCGCGCCATCGCGCTGCACGACCGCGCCGCGCACGGCGCCGTCTTCGATGATGAGGGACTTGGCCGGCGCGTTCAGCCACAGGGGCACGCCCAGCTTGAACGCGGAGGCCGCCAGCCGGCCCGCCAGCGCATTGCCGTTGGTCAGCGTCATGCCGCGGCCATGCCTGGCCACGTCCAGGAAATGCCGGGTCAGGCGCTTGGCCACGTACCAGGCCGAGGCCAGCGAGCGCGTGACCCGCATGAAGTGCACGATCTCCTTGCCCGAGCCCAGCATCATGCCGAACACAGTCAGCTCGGGCAGCGCGGGCGCCAGGTCCCTGACGTGGGCGCCGAGCTTGCGGCCGTCGTAGGGCCGCGCCACCATCGAGCGTCCGCCCTGCTTTCCGCCGGGCGCTTCCGCGTGATAGTCGGGGAACACCAGCGGCATGTCGAACTGCACTTCGGTGTTCGACGTGAAGAAGTCCACGGCGCGCGGCCCCTGCTCCAGAAAGGCATCCACTCGTTCAGCGTTGTAGCTGTCGCCGGCTTCGTGGCGCAGATAGGCGCGGCCTTCGTCCGGCGTTTCATGGATGCCCTGCACCTTGGCCAGCGAGGTGCCCGGTATCCACAGCCAGCCGCCGGAACGCGCGGTGGAGCCGCCGAAGCGCGGCTCTTTTTCAACGATAAGGACCTTCAGGCCTGACGTTGCCGCGGTGATTGCGGCAGCCATGCCCGACGCGCCCGACCCGACCACCAACACGTCGCAGTCGTATTGACGAGAATCTTCCACGTTGTCTCCATACCCTTGGGGCGGCTTGCTCCCGATCGCAAAACCGGGGCAGCCTTCTTATTCTTTCGACTGTAGAGAACGCATTTGATAATGTCAATATGGTTCACGATTAGCGAAAGTACTAACATAGGCAATCTCATTCGATAAAAGAAAATGGCCACCAGACCCAGCTCCGGCAAGCGCAATGCCGATCACGCTCCTGCCTCGCCGCCGCGCAGGCGCGGCATCCAGTCCATCGAAGTCGGCGGCAAGATTCTGCTGGCGCTGCTGGAACACTCGTCTTCGTTGCCGCTGGGCGCGCTGGCCAAAGCCGCCGGCATGTCGGGCGCCAATGCCCACGCCTATCTCGTCAGTTACGGCAATCTGGGCCTGGTCAGGCAAGACCCGAACACCGGCGAATACGAGTTGGGGCCGCTCGCGCTGCAGCTGGGGCTGGCGGCGCTGCACCGGCTCGATCCCATCAAGATCGCCATCCCCATGACGCGCGAGTTCGCCGAAAGAACCGGACAGACCATCGCCATCGCGGTGCTGGGCAACCTGGGGCCAGTTATCGTTCACCTCCACGAATCCAACTACCCCATCCACGTCAACATGCGCACCGGCACGGTCATGTCGCTGACCAACACGGCGACGGGCAAGGTGTTCGCAGCGCTGCTGCCGCCCAAAAAAATAGAAAGCCTGCTGCACGAAGACCATCTGCGCCTGGGCGCCGTGCCTTCTTTGGGCAAGACAGAAAAGTTCGAACGGACCCTGCGCGAAGTCCGCCAGCGCGGCGTCGCGCGCGCCATGGGCGACCCCATCCCCGGCATCAACGGCCTGAGCGCCCCCGTGTTCGACTCCAACGGCAACGTGGTGCTGGTGATCACAGCCATCGGCGCAGCCGGCGTGTTCGACGTGCGCTGGACCAGTCCGTTGATCGATGACATCAAGCGCTGCGCCGACGCCATCTCAGCTGAACTGGGCTGGCAGAACCACGACGTGCGCGCGACGCGCCAGGGCTAGCGTCCGCAGAACAGAAAGGCCACGCGGCAAAAAAAGGCCGCTGCACGGTCGGTTCCACGCAGCGGCCTTTTGTATGGCGGATCACGCTTGCGGCAAAGCCGCGCGCGTTCAGCGCAGCAGGACCTTGTCCAGCGATTCAGTAAAGCGCTTGGCGTCCTGGAAGCCCACCACGCGCGCCTCGGGCAGCTCCTTGCCACCCGGTTCGAAGAACATGATGCCCGGCGGGCCGAAAAGGCGGAAGCGCTTGAGCAACGCGCGGTCATCGGCGTTGTTCGCGGTCACGTCGGCCTGCACCAGCAGCATGCCCGACATGCGCTGCGCAACGCCCGGATCGGTAAAGGTGAAGCGCTCCATCTCGCGGCACGACACGCACCAATCGGCGTAGAAATCCAGCATCACCGGCTGACGGCTTTGCGCCAGCAAGGCGTCCAGTTCCGCGTTGTTGCGCACGCGGGTGAAGTGCACCTCGCCGCTGCTGGCCGCCGCGCCCACGGGCGCATCGCCGCGCGCCGCCAGGTGCGACAACGGCTGCAGCACGTCGCGTCCGCCACTGGCTGCGCCGATCAGCCAGGCCGCGGCCGCCAGCGCCAGCAACAGGCCCACACCCTTGCCGAACATGCGCGCAGCGCCCGCGCCATCGGGCAAGGCATCGAACGCCCGCAGCATCACGGCGGCAACCACGGCCAGGAAAGCCCAGCCCGTCATCTGCACCCAGGTCGGCACTACCGGGATCAGCATCCACCAGGCGGTCGCCAGCAAGAGCATGCCGAACAAGCGCTTCACGCCGTCCATCCAGGGACCGGCCTTGGGCAGCAAGGCGCCCGATGAAGCCCCCACGATCAAGAGCGGCACGCCCATGCCCCAGGCCATTGCGAAGAGCGCCGATCCGCCCAGCACCACGTCCCCGGTCTGCGAGATATACAACAGCGCGCCCGCCAACGGCGCGGCCACGCAGGGGCCGACGATCAGCGCCGACAAGGCGCCCATCACCAAGGCGCCGGTGTAGCGCCCGCCCGGAATGCGCGCCGAGCGCTGCGACAGCCAGCCCTGGATGCCGGCAGGCATCTGGAACGTGAAGGCATCGAACATGGCCAGCGCCAACACAGCCAGCAGGATGGCGAACAGGGTCAGGATCCAAGGCGTCTGCAGCCAGGCGGTGAGTCCGGCCCCGCTCAATCCGGCCGCCACGCCCAGCGCGGTGTAGACGACGGACATGCCCAGCACATAGGTCGCGGCCAGAGCCAGGCCGCGGCCGCGCGACGGCTTGGCCTGCGCGGCCCCGCCGAGCACGATGGAGGACAGGATGGGAATCATGGGCAACACGCAGGGCGTGAATGCCAGCAACAGGCCCAGCACCAGGAACACGCCGGCGGTCTTTACCCAGCCCAGGCCGCCCAGGGCGTCGGCCAGGCCGGTGTCGCCCGCGTTGACCAGCGCGCCGAGCCCGCTGGATGCGCCAGACGCGGCGGCCGGGATTCCTCCCGGTCCGGCCAGTGCATAGCCACCTGCCACCGGCGTGAGTTTCACGCTGCTGTCCATGGGCGGGTAGCACAGCCCCGCATCGGCGCAGCCTTGCGCGGTCAGGGTCAGGGTGAAGGGCTGTCCGCCCGCAGCCACCGGCACGCGGATCACCACGTCCTGGTGGAAGACCTCCATGTCCTTCTCGAAGGTCGGGTCGTACTTGACCTCGCCCTTGGGATAGACGGCTTCGCCCAGCTTGGCGGCGCCGATGGGACTGATGGTGATGCCGAAGCGCTCGCGGTACATGTAGTAGCCGGGCGCGACGCGGTAGCGCAGTTCCAGCGTTTCAGGCGCCACCATCTCGGCGCTGAACACGAAGGCCTTCTCGGGCTCCAGGAACTCGGCCTCGGCGCGCGCGGCAGCCTGCCAGCCCAGCAACAGCAGCATCATGGCCAACAAGGCCAGCCACTGCCTGAAGAAGGCGCGCGGCGCGCGGGACTCGCGCCGGAGCGCGCCGATACCGACTAGTTGCAACATCAGTCTCTCTTGTTCTGCGTGACGGCCGTCTGTTCACGCACCCAATCCAGATAGGGCGCCGCGCCGCCAATGACAGGCAGCACGATGATCTCGGGCACATCGTAGGGATGCATCTGCGCCAGGGCCTGCACTACGGCCTGGTGGCGCGCGTATGTGGTCTTGATGTGGATGGGGATTTCTTCCGCCCCTTCGACCTCTCCTTTCCACATGTAGATGGACAGGCCCGGCGCGCCAAGGTTCACGCAGGCGGCCAATCCGTCTTCGACCAGGACATGCGCAATCCGCTTGGCCAGCAGCAGGTCGGGCGCATTGCTGATGACCAGCACAACGTCGTCATCTCGCAACATGGAGGCTCCTCGGGATACCCGTATGGGACGTAACTCGGGGTATTTTATCGGTATTGCGGCCATCGTCCGGATCCGCCGGGCCTGAACGCGCCGCCATGCCACCCGCACCCACCGAGGCACGCATGTCCGATAACTGCCTGTTCTGCCGCATCGCCCGTCACGAAATCCCCGCGCACGTGGTCCACGAGGATGAACGCCTGCTGGCCTTTCTCGATATCCACCCGGTGCGCCCCGGGCACGTGCTCATCATCCCCAAGCAGCACTATCCCTATTACGAGGATATGCCGGCCGACCTGGCAGGCAGCATCCTCAACCTGGGCCAGAAGCTCGGACGCCACATGAAGCGCCTGTATGACGTGGAACGCGTGGGCTTCGCCTTCACCGGCATCCACGTGGCGCATGCGCACGCCCACGTCATCCCCATGCACCACCCGCAGGACGTCACGTCCACCCAATACATCGAGCAGCAGGACCTGACCTTCAAGATGCCGCCGCAGCCCGCAACCGAGGCGCTGGCCGCAACGGCGGCGCAACTGCGCAGCGAGCTGCACGCCTCGTAGCGCGCGGCGGCCGCACAAAAAAACAAGGGCGGGTCCGAAGACCCGCCCTTGTCGCTTATCGAGCTACCGAAATTATTCGGCGCTGTCCTCAGCGGCTTCATCGACTTCCGGACGGTCAACCAGTTCCATGAAAGCCATGGGAGCGTTGTCGCCTTGACGGAAGCCCATCTTCAGCACGCGGGTGTAGCCGCCGTTACGGGCCGCGTAGCGCGGGCCGATTTCGGCGAACAGCTTCACCACCGCATCGCGATCGCGCAGACGGGCAAAAGCCAGACGCTTGTTCGCGAGCGTGGGCTCCTTGCCCAGCGTGATCAGGGGTTCGATGACGCGGCGCAATTCTTTCGCCTTCGGCAGCGTGGTCTTGATGGCTTCGTGGGTGATCAACGAAACGGCCATGTTGCGGAACATGGCAAGACGGTGACTGCTGGTGCGGTTGAGCTTACGCAAGCCATTACCGTGACGCATGATAAGTTTCCTTTGAATCTAAAGATGGCGTCAGCCATCGGGTTGCCGGCTCTTCTATCAACCTGCAATCAGGCCGCGGTCCGGTAGAAAACGGTGCATTTTACGACGGTTTCGCAAACTGGCCGGCGCGAGGCCGGCTGCCTGCGGGAACCGCCCCTTTCCAGAGGCGGCACCCTTTCAAGACTTAGGGACGCTCCAGGCCCAGGGGGGGCCAGTTTTCGAGCTTCATGCCCAGCGTCAGGCCGCGTGCGGCCAGGACTTCCTTGATCTCGTTGAGCGACTTGCGACCCAGGTTCGGGGTCTTGAGCAGCTCGTTTTCGGTACGCTGGATCAGGTCGCCGATGTAGTAGATGTTTTCGGCCTTCAGGCAGTTGGCCGAACGCACGGTCAGTTCCAGGTCGTCGACCGGGCGCAGCAGCACCGGATCGATCTGCGGCGTGCCGCGGACCGGGGCTTCGTACGAATCGCCAGCGCCTTCCAGGGCGGCGAAGACCGAGATCTGGTCCATCAGGATGCGAGCCGACTGGCGCACCGCTTCCTCGGGCGAGATGACGCCGTTGGTTTCGATGTCCAGGACCAGCTTGTCCAGGTCGGTACGCTGTTCCACACGGGCGCTTTCAACCGCGTAGCTCACGCGGCGGACCGGACTGAACGAAGCGTCCAGAACGATGCGGCCGATGGTGTGGGTGCGGTCTTCCGACAGCGCGCGCACGTTGCCCGGCACGTAGCCGCGGCCCTTTTCAACCTTGATCTGCATTTCCAGCTTGCCTGCATCCGTCAGGTTGCAGATGGCATGGCCGGGGTTGATGATCTCGACGTCGTGCGGCAGCTCGATGTCGCTGGCCAGCACGGTGCCCGCGCCGGTCTTGCGCAGAACCAGGGTCACTTCGTCGCGATTGTGCAGCTTGAAGACCACGCCCTTCAGGTTCAGCAGGATGTCGACGACATCTTCGCGAACGCCCGGGATGGTCGAGTATTCGTGCACCACGCCCGTCATCTGGACTTCGGTCGGCGCGTAGCCGGTCATCGAAGACAGCAGGATGCGGCGCAGGGCGTTGCCCAGCGTGTGACCGTAGCCACGCTCGAACGGCTCCATCACGATCTTGGCATGGTGCGTGCCGACCGGTTCGACTTCAATGGAGCGCGGCTTCAGGAAACCTTGAGTGGACATTTACTGTGTTCCTTTTCAATACCCTCGGCTCGTTACACCGATAAGGCTGATGGACAGGGTGAAACTTGAAATGCGGACGGCGCGAAAAACACCGGCCAATACTTACCGCAAAGCCCGCTCCGCCTGAAGGCGGAAAGCGGGCTGCTGCGGGACGTGCAAACGGGTCGCGAGACCAGCTCGCCGGCGCATTGCGAAGGTAGCGCCGGCAGGCCTGATTAACGCGAGTACAGTTCGACGACCATCGATTCGTTGATGTCGCGAGCGACGTCAGCGCGATCGGGGGCCGACTTGAACGTACCGGTCAACTTGGTCGTATCGACTTCCACCCACTGGGGGATGCCGATGCTGGTGGCCAGGTCGAGCGATTCCTTGATGCGGCCTTGCTTCTTGGCCTTTTCGCGGACCGACACGACGTCGCCAGCCTTGACCAGCATCGAAGCGATGTCAGCCGTGTGGCCGTTCAGTTCGATGGCGCGGTGGCTCACCAGCTGGCGAGCTTCGGCGCGGGTCGAGCCGAAGCCCATGCGGTAGACGACGTTGTCCAGGCGCGATTCCAGCAGCTGGATCAGCGTTTCGCCGGTGTTGCCACGGCGACGCTCGGCTTCAGCGAAGTACTTGCGGAATTGCTTTTCCAGCACGCCGTACATGCGCTTGAGCTTTTGCTTTTCGCGCAGCTGCAGACCGTAGTCGGAAGTGCGGGCACCCGAAGTGCGGCCGTGTTGGCCAGGCTTGGAATCCAGCTTGCACTTGGAATCCAGCGAGCGGCGGGCGCTCTTCAGGAACAGATCAGTACCCTCGCGACGCGAGAGCTTGCATTTGGGTCCAGTATAACGAGCCATGTGGATTCCCTTTAGATACGACGACGCTTCGGCGGACGGCAGCCGTTGTGCGGAACGGGCGTGATGTCGGCGATGGACGAAATCTTGATGCCCAGCGCGTTCAGAGCGCGGACCGACGATTCGCGGCCAGGGCCGGGGCCCTTGATGCGCACTTCCAGCGTCTTGATGCCGTACTCCAGCGCAACGCGGCCAGCCGTTTCAGCAGCGACCTGCGCGGCGAACGGGGTCGACTTGCGCGAACCCTTGAAGCCAGCACCGCCCGACGTGGCCCACGACAGCGCGTTGCCCTGACGATCGGTGATGGTGATGATGGTGTTGTTGAACGACGCGTGAACGTGCGCGATGCCGTCCGAGACGTTCTTCTTGACCTTTTTGCGCACGCGCGAAGCGCCGCTGGTGGAAGCTTTCGCCATAATCCAGTTCCTCGATTATTTCTTCAGGGACGCAGCAGCACGACGCGGGCCCTTACGGGTGCGGGCGTTGGTGCGAGTGCGCTGGCCGCGCACGGGCAAACCGCGCTTGTGACGCATGCCGCGGTAGGTTCCCAGGTCGATCAAACGCTTGATCGAGAGCTGTACTTCACGACGCAGGTCGCCTTCAACCGTGAACAAACCAACATGTTCGCGGACGCGTTCCAATTCAGCGTCGCTCAGATCCTTGACCTTTTTGTCAAAGGGTACGTTTGCCGCTTCGCAAATCTTGCGAGCGCGCGTACGACCGATGCCAAAAATGGCGGTCAGGCCGATCTCGGCGTGCTGTTGCGGCGGAATGTTAATGCCAGCAATACGGGCCATGACTGTTCCTTGAATAAATCCGTTGCGTAGTCGCTAACCCGAGTTAGCCTTGACGCTGCTTGTGACGCGGGTCGGTGCAGATAACGCGCACCACGCCGTGACGTTTGATAACTTTGCAGTTGCGGCAGATCCGCTTAACCGATGCCATTACTTTCATGGTTGACTCCTAATTTTCCGTAATCCGGTTCCGCTCATTTGGAGCGGAAAACTATCCTGGCTCGCGTCAGGTCATAGGGCGTGAGCTCCACTGTGACCTTGTCACCCGGCAGGATCCGGATGTAATGCATACGCATCTTGCCGGAAATATGGCCCAACACCACGTGGCCGTTTTCGAGCTTGACGCGAAATGTCGCGTTCGGGAGGTTCTCAAGAACCTCACCTTGCATCTGAATGACGTCGTCCTTGGACATTCTTTTGCTTACCGCATCGGCAAACCCGCGCCCTTGAAGTTAGCCTTCTTGAGCAACGAGTCGTACTGGTGAGACATCATGTAGGCCTGAACCTGCGCCATGAAATCCATCGTCACCACCACAATAATCAACAGGGACGTACCACCGAAGTAGAAAGGAACGTTCCAGCGCATCACCAAGAATTCCGGCAACAGGCACACCAACGTGATGTAGATGGCACCTGCGAGCGTCAGACGCATCAGGATCTTGTCGATGTAGCGCGCTGTTTGTTCGCCCGGACGGATGCCCGGAACAAACGCACCACTCTTCTTCAGGTTGTCCGCCGTTTCGCGGCTGTTGAACACCAGAGCCGTGTAGAAAAAGCAGAAGAAAATAATCGCGACCGAGTACAGCGTGATGTAGAGCGGTTGACGAGGCGACAGGGCCGCAGCCAGGTCGCTAAGCCAGCGCATGTTCTCACTGCTGGAGAACCAGCTCGTGATCGTGGCCGGGAACAGAATGATCGACGATGCGAAGATCGGCGGAATCACCCCTGCCATGTTCAGCTTCAGCGGCAAATGCGAGCTTTGACCACCGTAGACCTTGTTGCCGACCTGACGCTTGGCGTAGTTCACCGTGATCTTGCGCTGTCCGCGTTCCACGAACACCACAAAAGCGGTAACCAGCACCACCAGAGCCACGATGAACAGTGCCGAAAGCACGGACATCGAGTTGGTGCGGACCAGGTCCAACAGTGCAGCCAGCGCCGCGGGCAGACCCGCAACGATACCTGCGAAGATCAGGATGGAAATCCCGTTGCCCAGACCACGTTCCGTGATTTGCTCACCCAGCCACATGACGAACATGGTGCCGGTGACCAAGGTCACGACGGTCGTAAAGCGGAACAGCATGCCCGGATCGATCACCAGTCCCTGCTGGGACTCCAACGCTACCGAAATGCCCACAGCCTGCACCAGCGCCAGCACGACCGTGCCGTAGCGGGTGTATTGGGTGATCTTCCGACGGCCGGCTTCGCCCTCTTTCTTGAGCGATTCCAGCGACGGCACCACCACAGACATAAGCTGCATGATGATGGATGCCGAAATGTACGGCATGATCCCCAGGGCAAAAATCGAGAAGCGCGAGAGCGCCCCGCCCGAGAACATGTTGAACAGGCCCAGGATCCCGCCCTGGTTCTGACGGAACAAGTCCGCCAGCGCATCCGGGTTGATGCCCGGCACGGGGATGTGTGTACCCAAACGGTAAACCACCAGGGCGAGCACCAGGAACACGAGGCGGCGCTTCAGATCGCCGTACCGTGCTCCGGTTTTGCCCAATGCCTGCGCGTTAGCCACTCGTCACCTCGTGATCAAGCAAGCGAGCCGCCCGCGGCTTCGATGGCGGCGCGAGCGCCGGCCGTCGCGGTAATGCCCTTGAGCACGACCTTGCGCGAGAGTTCACCCGACTTGATGACCTTGGCGAAACGAACCGCCTGGCCAATCACGCCAGCGGCCTTCAGCACTTGCACGTCGACTTCGTCGATGGGCAGGGCTTGCAGGTCCGACAGACGGACTTCGGCGTACAGGTGCTGACCGAGCGGGGTGAAACCACGCTTGGGCAGGCGACGCTGCAGCGGCATTTGACCGCCTTCGAAGCCAACCTTATGGAAACCGCCCGAACGCGACTTCTGACCCTTGTGACCACGGCCGGCGGTCTTACCCAGACCCGAACCGATGCCACGGCCGACGCGGCGCTTGGCGTGCTTGCTGCCCTCAGCGGGCTTCAGCGAATTAAGTTGCATATCCGACATGGTGATTCCTTAGGCTTCCGAGACGGAAACGAGATAATCCACCTTACGGATCATCCCACGCACCTCGGGCGTATCGACCAGCACGCGGCTGCTGTTGATACGGCCCAAGCCCAAACCGCGAACCGTGTCACGGTGCGATTGCTTGGTACCGATCACCGAGCGCACGAGGGTCACTTTGATCTGCTTCTGAGCCATGATTTACCCCAGGATTTCTTCGACCGACTTGCCGCGCTTGGCAGCAACATCAGCCGGGGTCATGGAGGCGCGCAGGCCGTTCAACGTGGCGCGAACCATGTTGTAGGGGTTGCTCGAGCCCAGGCTCTTGGCAACCACGTTACGCACACCCATCACATCAAAAATAGCGCGCATCGGGCCGCCGGCGATAACGCCGGTACCTTCAGCAGCGGGCGAGATCAGCACGGTAGCGGCGCCATGCTTGCCAACCACGGTGTGGTGCAGCGTGCCGTTCTTCAGAGCGACCTTGAACATGCCGCGACGGGCCTGTTCCATAGCCTTCTGAACGGACACCGGCACTTCACGCGCCTTGCCCTTACCCATGCCGATGCGGCCATCGCCATCGCCAACCACGGTCAGCGCGGCAAAGCTCATGGTGCGACCACCCTTGACCACTTTGCTCACGCGGTTGACCGCGATCATCTTTTCGCGGAGGCCGTCATCGTTCTCTTTTTCCGCGGCGTTCTTGCCTTGTACTTTAGCCATTTGACAGATCCTCGCTTAGAACTTCAGGCCGGCTTCACGCGCGGCATCGGCCAGCGCTTTCACGCGGCCATGGTAACGAAAGCCCGAGCGATCGAAAGCGACCAGTTCAATACCGGCAGCCTTGGCCTTTTCGGCCACGCGCTTGCCGACCAGCGACGCAGCGGCTTTGTTGCCGCCCTGACCGGACTGGCCGGACAGTTGCGCGCGCACTTCGGCTTCGACCGTCGAGGCGCTGACCAAAACGCGATCGCCTTCCGGCGAAATGATGTTGGCGTAGATGTGCTGGTTCGAGCGGAAAATCGAGAGGCGATGAACGCGCAGCTCGTTGATCTTCCGGCGGGTCGGAACCGCACGACGCAAACGGGAAACTTTTTTGTCCATGATTCGTCCTTGCGTGCGCCGTTATTTCTTCTTGGTTTCTTTGATGACGACGCGTTCGTCCGAGTAACGCACGCCCTTGCCCTTGTAGGGTTCGGGTTCGCGGTACGCGCGGATTTCAGCGGCCATCTGACCGACGACTTGCTTGTTGGCGCCCTTGATGACGATTTCCGTCTGGGTCGGGCACTCGGCCTTGATGCCGGCCGGCAACTGGTGCAAAACGTCGTGCGAGAAACCGAGCTGCAGCTTAACGGCGTCGCCTTGGATCGATGCGCGGTAACCCACGCCGACCAGGGTCAGCTTGCGCTCGAAGCCCTTGCTCACGCCCGTGACCATGTTGGCCACCAGAGCGCGCACGGTACCCGACATGGCGTTGGCGTGACGGCTGTCGTTGGCGGCGGCAAACGTGAGCTTGCCGTTGTCCAACGCAATCGTGACGTCGCCGGTCAGGGCTTGGGTCAGGGAGCCCAGCGGGCCCTTGACGGTGATCTGATCCTGCTGGATGTTGGCTTCAACACCCTTGGGCAGTTCGACCGGATACTTAGCGATACGTGACATTCGAATTTCTCCTTAGGCCACGTAGCACAGCACTTCGCCGCCGACGCCGTTGGCGCGAGCCTTACGGTCGGTCATGACGCCGCGCGAGGTCGAAACGATAGCCACGCCCAGGCCGTTCATGACCTGAGGAATGCTGGTACGGCCCTTGTAGATACGCAGACCGGGGCGCGAAACGCGTTCGATGCGCTCGATGACCGGACGGCCAGCGTAGTACTTCAGGGTGATCTCGAGCTCAGGCTTGGCCTGGGTGCCCTTGATTTCAAAGCTGTCGATGTAGCCTTCGTCCTTCAGCACAGCGGCAATGGCCGCCTTCAGCTTCGAGGAGGGCATGCTCACCGTAACTTTGTCCACTTGCTGCGCATTGCGAATGCGGGTCAGCATATCGGCGATGGGATCGCTCATGCTCATATTGTTTCTCCTACCAGCTGGCCTTGGTGATGCCGGGGATTTCACCCTTCATCGCCATTTCACGCAGTTTGTGGCGCGTCAGGCCGAACTTGCGGAACACGCCGCGCGGACGACCGGTGACCACGCAACGGTTACGTTGACGCGTCGGGTTGGCATTGCGCGGCAGCTGTTGCAGCTTGAGCCGAGCTTGGTAACGTTCTTCGTCGGTCTTCGACTGGTCGTCGATGATCGCCTTCAACTCAGCGCGCTTGGCGGCGAACTTGTCAGCCAGCTTGGCGCGCTTGATGTCGCGATTGATGAGGGAAAGTTTAGCCACGTCATCAGCCCCTTAGTTACGGAACGGGAAGCTGAAGGCCGTCAACAGCGCCTTGGCTTCTTCGTCGGTCTTCGCGGTGGTGGTGATGCTGATGTTCAGCCCACGCAGCGCGTCGATCTTGTCGTACTCGATTTCGGGGAAAATGATCTGCTCTTTCACCCCGATGTTGTAGTTGCCACGGCCGTCGAACGCACGACCCGAGATGCCGCGGAAGTCGCGCACGCGAGGCAGCGCAACCGCCACCAGGCGATCCAGGAATTCGTACATGCGTTGACCGCGCAGCGTGACCATGCAACCGATCGGGTAGTTTTCGCGGATCTTGAACCCGGCGATAGCCTTCTTGGTCTTCGTCACGACGGGCTTCTGGCCGGCGATCTTGGTCAGGTCGCCAACAGCGTGCTCGATGACTTTCTTGTCCGACACCGCTTCCGACACACCCATGTTCAGGGTGATCTTGGTGATGCGCGGCACTTCCATCGTGCTCTTGTAGCCAAACTTGGCTTGCAGGTCGGCAGCGACCTTGCTCTTGTAGAGATCTTGCAAACGAGACATGTCTATCGCCCCTTACGCCTTGGCGCCGACAACGGCACCATTGGAACGGAACACGCGAACCTTGCGGCCTTCGACTTCTTGCACGCCGACGCGATCGCCACGGCCGGTGGCCGGGTTGAACAGCGCGACGTTCGAGATGTGAATCGGCATGGTCTTTTCGACAATCCCGCCCGGGTTGTTAGCCATCGGGTTGGCTTTCACGTGCTTCTTGACGACGTTGACGCCTTCGACCAGAACGTGGTCGGCATCGACGCGCGCCAGCACGGTACCGCGACGCTTCTTGTCGCGGCCGGTCAGGACGATGACTTCGTCGCCTTTACGAATGTTGTTCATCGTAGGGCTCCTTACAGCACTTCCGGGGCCAACGACACGATCTTCATGAACTTCTCGGTACGCAGTTCACGCGTAACGGGTCCGAAGATGCGGGTGCCGATGGGCTCCAGCTTGGCGTTGAGCAACACGGCGGCATTGCCACCGAAACGAATCAGCGAACCGTCTTTACGGCGCACGCCCTTGGCGGTACGAACCACCACGGCATTGTAAATTTCGCCTTTCTTGACGCGTCCGCGCGGAGCCGCATCTTTGACGCTCACCTTGATGATGTCGCCGATACCGGCATAACGGCGCTTGGAGCCACCGAGCACCTTAATGCACATGACATGACGCGCACCAGTGTTATCGGCCACATCCAGCGTGGTCTGCATTTGGATCATGATTTTTCCTGTTCCAACTTAACTGGAAATACGGTTTTCCCAACAAGGGAACACTGCAATTCCTGCCAGTTTTGGTCCCGTCAGGTCTGCCGCCCTGCTTTTGTGTTGGCATGTCTGGAGCTTTCGCCCTACTCACGCAACTGGTTGGCAACGCAACGACCCTGGGTTGAAATCCTGCGGGTATTCCCCCAACACGTCGGGCTAACCTGCATAGGCGCGGGCCAACTCGATCGACAATCTGGGAAAGCTGATAATTCTAACGTGGTTAATTTTTGAGCGCAAGCACTTTGTGTGGATAACCCACAAAAGCCACGCTTTCCCCTTGACCGGGGTGAACCGAGGCTATCCGCCCCCTATTTCTGGCGGTAGTAGCCCTTCTCCCAGGCATCGTGGTTGGCCTTGCCGCGACGGATTTCGTCCGTGAAGGGGGCAGCCATGAGCACCAGGCGGTTGAGCCATTTTACCGGAGCGCGGCAGGGACGCTCGAAGTCCACGAAGAGCACGGCGCGCAGTCCGGCGGTGTCGTTATGGACCTGGTGCGGGTACAGGTCGTCGAACACCACCGCCTGCCCTTCGCGCCAACTGTAACGCTCGCCCCCGACCTCGATCCAGCATTGCTCGGCCGGTTCCGGTACCACCAGTCCCAGGTGCAGGCGCAGGACGCCGTTGTACGGCCCCGTGTGCAGGGGGATGCGCTTGCCGGCCTCCAGGATGGAGAAGAACGCCGTGCGGATGCCCGGGATTCCCTGCAGCGCCCGGGCGGTCGCCGGGCAGCGCGCCAGATTGCGCTCGGAGCGCAGGCCGTAGCCCATGAAGACGAAAGTCTTCCATTGATCGTCCGAGGTGATCTGGCCCACGTCGGGAGAAATTTCATGGAAGGCGGGCAGGTGCTGGCGTTCGGAGAGCAGGCCGGCCAACTCGGCGCGGATGGCGGGCGCCTGGGCCTCGAGCGCGGCGACCCAGGGAAACTGGCCATTGTCGAAAATGGGACGGTCGCCGACCAGCGAGGCCTGGGCGATCCGGTTGCGCAACCAGTCTATGAAACGGAAAAAGGTGCGCGAGTAGAAACTGGGCTTGCTGGGCGGACGCGCATCGAGGGGTTGCACAATAGGTAGCCGGATAGACAGCCAAAGATGCACCATTTTGTCCATGCCGGCGCGGGCACGCAAGACTTGCGCCAGCAGATTGGCTCCAAGGCGCCGCCGGGCATTGGCCCTCCCCGCCGCGGACAAGCTGGTTTAGACTGGCGTGGGCGACAGTGATCGCTATCCACTCCTATTTCGCAAGGGAAGACAGGCATGTATGAACAGTTGGCGCTGTATATCGACGGCGAATTCGTCGCCGGAGAGGGCAGGCGCACCCAGGACGTCATCAACCCGGCCACGCTGGAAGTTCTCGGCCAGCTGCCCCACGCCACCGAAGCGGATCTGGATCGCGCGCTAGCCGCCGCCCAGCGCGCGTTCGAGTCGTGGAAGAAATCCTCTCCCATGGACCGCTCGGCCATCCTGCGCAAGGTTGCGACGCTGTCGCGCGAACGCGCCCAGGAAATCGGCCGCAACATGACGCTGGACCAGGGCAAGCCGCTGGCCGAAGCCGTGGGCGAAGTCACCTCCTGCGCCGAACACGCCGACTGGCACGCCGAGGAATGCCGCCGCATCTACGGCCGCGTTGTCCCGCCGCGCAATCCTGACGTGCGCCAGATCGTGGTGCGCGAACCCATCGGCGTCTGCGCCGCGTTCACGCCCTGGAACTTCCCGTACAACCAGGCCATCCGCAAGATCGCCGCCGCCATCGGCGCCGGCTGCACGGTAGTGCTGAAGGGTCCCGAGGACTCGCCCAGCGCCGTCATGGCCATTGCGCGCATGTTCCACGACGCCGGCCTGCCCAAGGGCTGCCTGAACATCGTCTGGGGCGAACCCGCCAAGATCTCCGACTACCTGATCCGCTCGCCCATCGTGCGCAAGGTGTCGTTCACCGGCTCCGTGCCGGTGGGCAAGCAGCTGGCCGCGCTGGCCGGCGCCCACATGAAGCGCGTCACCATGGAACTGGGCGGCCACTCGCCCGTGCTGGTGTTCGACGACGCCGACATCGACCGCGCCGCCACCATGCTGGCCAAGTTCAAGGTCCGCAACGCCGGCCAGGTGTGCGTGTCGCCGACCCGCTTCTATGTCCAGAACGGCGCCTACGAGCAGTTCCTCGCGCGCTTCTCCGAAGTGCTGAAGAACATCAAGGTCGGCGACGGCCTGGAAGCCGGCACCGACATGGGCCCGCTGGCGCACGAGCGCCGCGTCCCCGCCATGAGCGCCTTCATCGACGACGCCAAGAAGCACGGCGGCAAGGTGGTGGTCGGCGGCGGCCCGCTGGACCGCAAGGGCTTCTTCTTCGCCCCCACGGTCGTGACCGAAGTGCCCGACAACTCCATGCTGATGACCGAGGAGCCCTTCGGCCCGGTCGCGCCGGTGGTCCGTTTCACGGATACCGATGAAGTGCTGCGCCGCGCGAACAGCCTGCCCTTCGGCCTGTCGTCCTACGTGTTCACGAACTCGCTGCAGACGGCCACCAAGGTCTCCAACGGCCTTGAGGCCGGCATGGTCAACATCAACCACTTCGGCAGCGCCCTGGCCGAGACGCCCTTCGGCGGCATCAAGGACAGCGGCATCGGCAGCGAAGGCGGTCTGGAAACGTTCGACGGCTACCTGGTCACGAAGTTCATCACGCACATCTGACCTGGCAGTGACAACAAAGCCCCGCAGGATTTCTGCGGGGCTTTGTTTTGCCTCATGCCTGGAGAACCGGGCCGGGATGTCCACGACAGAAGGCCGCTCAGGAACTTGCCCGCAAATCGCGCGGCGTCATGCCAAACCGGCGCTTGAACAGTCGGCTGAAATGCGAGGGGTGCGAGAAACCCACCTGATAGGCCAGTTCGGCAATGCTGCGGTGGCTGTGCTGCGGGCTCAACAAAAGCTCGCGGCACTTGTCGAGCCGCTGGTCGAAGATGAAGGATTCCACCGACAGGCCGCCCGCGCGCAGGATGCGATGCAGATAGGCCACCGACAAGCCGCAGCCCTGCGCCACCTGCTGCGGGGACAACGCGGGATCCGCCAAATGCTGGCGGATGTAGGCCAGCACG
Source organism: Achromobacter aegrifaciens (assembly GCF_902859735.1). GTDB lineage: Bacteria > Pseudomonadota > Gammaproteobacteria > Burkholderiales > Burkholderiaceae_B > Achromobacter > Achromobacter aegrifaciens. The sequence goes on from NZ_CADIJY010000005.1 coordinate 276,328, forward strand.
CGCTGCCGATGCGCCAGCGTGACGCTGCTGTCCGACTCCGATGCATGCCCCTGCCCTGATTGCACCACAAACAGCACGATCAGGTCGATCAGGCGCTCGCCCAGTTCCGCCGCCTCGACATCCGACCAGCCGTCCACGCCTTTGAACAAGTGGTCCATGTAGCTGGCCAGCAAAGCGCCGCGCGGCGAACCGTCGTCGACGCGCAGCTTGTAGAAGGCGCCGACGCGGGAATCGCGCTGCAATAGCGCGCTGCGCGGAAAAGACACGCTCAGGCTGCGGTACCCCGCAGCGCCCTGTGCCGTGGCCTGGTAGGGCAGGCTCTGGTTCATCAGATAGACGCAGCCGGGTTCGACCTGGAACTCCCGCCCCTGCTGCTGCACAACCAGAGGTCCCGCCAGCGGCAGACCGAAGGTATAGAACTCCTGATCCAGGCGCGACACGTTGCCGGCGGTGCGCTCCAGCTTCTGTCCCTGGTAATGGAGGTCGTTGAACTGCAGGCTGCCCCGCCGCGCGTAGCGCACATGTCCGGCGAAATTGTCGGGCCGGCCGCCATGCACCTCGAAGGGACCGAACGCGTGCGACAACGCCGCGCGCCATTCGTCGCGCCGGTCAGCGCCAGCGCTGGCCGAAATGGCGAATTCCGTATCGGACATGGTTCGGTCTCCTTGGACGCCTGCGCCGCGGCCGGGCGCTCGTGATCCTGCGTCTACATATTCTTGACTCACCCTGCTGCGGGGTGTCCGGCGCCTTGAAGGCGCGCTTGGCGCAAGTCTATATTCAGCCCGATAAGCACACAACCTGGACAACCCGGGAGGAGACTCATGGCACCAGCGCCCGCACCAGCCGGCCGCCACGCGCCGGCTTCGCGCTATCTGCGCTGCGCAGGCCGCGAGCTGCATTACACCGAATGGGGCGCCGCGGACGCGCCCCCCGTCATCATGTGGCATGGCCTGGCCCGCACTGGCCGCGACTTCGACGACCTGGCGCAGGCGCTGGCGGACGACTACCGCATCATCTGCCCGGACGCGATCGGCCGCGGCCTGTCGCAATGGAGCCCCGACCCGGTCGCCGAATACCAGCTCGACTTCTATGCAACGCTGGCCCGCGCCCTGGCGGACGGGCTGTCGCTGGATCGCGTGCGCTGGGTGGGAACGTCCATGGGCGGCGCCACCGGCATGCACGCTGCCGCCACGACCCTGCGCGACCGGATCTCGCACCTGGTCGTCAATGACATCGGGCCCGAACTGCCGCAGGCCGCCATCGACCGCATCGTGGCCTATGTCGGCGCGCCGCCGGCCTTCGATACGGTCACCGAACTCGAAGCCTGGCTGCGCGTCGCCTATAAGCCCTACGGCTGGCAGAGCGACGAGCAATGGCGCCGTATGGCAGAAACATCCGTGCGCCGGCTGCCGGACGGCCGGATCACCCTGCACTACGATCCGGCCATCGTCGGCCAGTTCAGCAACCACCCGCGGGACTACGACCGCTGGAATGGTTACGACTCGCTGCGCATGCCGCTGCTGTTGCTGCGCGGCGCCGATTCGGACCTGCTGCTGCCCGAAGTCGCCGACGCCATGACCCGCCGCGGGCCGCGCGCGCAGCGCATCGACTTCCCCGATTGCGGCCACGCCCCTGCTCTCAATGTCGCTGCGCAGATCGACGCCATCCGCCAGTTCCTTGCCACGCCGGACCACACGGCGGCTGACCGCCCCCAATAACAGGAGATACCCATGAAACGCGTCCTGCTCGCCGCGCTCGCCGGCCTCTGCATGAATTCCGCCATCGCGGCGAAAGACTTCGTCGTCGCCCACGTCTACGACAAGACCGGCCCCCTGGAGGCCTACGCCAAGCAAACCCAGAACGGCCTGATGCTGGGGCTGGAATATGCGACGCAAGGCACCATGACGGTCGCCGGGCGCAAGATCCGCGTGATCGAAAAGGACAACCAGGGCAAGCCCGACGTGGCGCGCGCGCAGTTGGCCTCGGCCTACGCGGACGACAACGCCGACATCGCCGTCGGCCCCACCTCTTCCGGCGTCGCGCTGGCGATGCTGCCCATCGCCGAGGAGTACGAAAAGATCCTGCTGGTCGAACCCGCGGTGGCGGATTCGATCACGGGCGACAAGTGGAACAAGTACATCTTCCGCACCGGCCGCAATTCGTCGCAGGACGCTATCGCCAACGCGGTCGCCTTCGACCAGGCCGGCACCTCGATCGCCATGCTGGCGCAGGACTACGCCTTCGGCCGCGACGGCGTGAAGGCGTTCAAGGGCGCCTTGAAGAACGCCAAGATCGTGCACGAGGAATACCTGCCCGCCAACGCCACCGACTTCACCGCCGGCGCGCAGCGCCTGTTCGATGCGTTGAAGGACAAGCCGGGCCGCAAGATCATCTTCATCCTGTGGGCGGGCGCGGGCAACCCGTTCAAGATCGCCGACCTGGACCCCAAGCGCTTCGGCATCGAGATCGCCACGGGCGGCAACACGCTGGCCGCGATGACGCCGCTGAAGTCGCTGGCGGGCATGGAAGGCGCCACCTACTACTACTACGGCATCCCCAAGAATCCGATCAACGACTGGCTGGTGGCGGAACACCAGAAGCGCTACGGCCAGCCGCCGGACTTCTTCACCGCAGGTGGCATGGCCTCGGGCATCGCCATCGCCACCGCGCTGGCCAAGACCAAGGGCGACTCCGATACCGACACGCTGATCAAGGCCATGGAAGGCATGAGCTTCGAGACGCCCAAGGGCAAGATGACCTTCCGCCCCGAGGACCACCAGGCCATGCAGTCCATGTACCACTTCCGCATCAAGAACGATCCGTCGGTGCCGTGGGCCGTGCAGGATCTGGTCAAGGAAATCACGCCGGACCAGATGTCGGTGCCAATCCAGAACAAACGCTGAGCGCGTAGCCCATCCATGCTGGAAACCCAATCGCTCACGATCCGTTTCGGCGGACACGTGGCGGTCAATGAAGTCAGCTGCAGCTTTGCGCCTGGCACCCTGACCGCCATAGTCGGCCCAAACGGCGCGGGCAAGACCACCTACTTCAACCTTATTTCCGGGCAGCTGCGCGCCAGCGCCGGGACGGTGCGCCTGAACGGGCGCGACCTGACCCCGCTGGCCGCCCCCGCGCGCATGCATGCGGGACTGGGGCGTGCCTTTCAGCTGACCCAGCTGTTCCCGCGCCTGAGCGTGCATGAGAACGTGCGCCTGGCCCTGCAATCGCGCCAGCAAGGCATGAGCTGGCGCCAGATCCGGTTCTGGCGCACCTGGAGCGACGACCGGGGCCTGATCGAACGCGCCGACGCGCTGCTGGAACGCACCCGCCTGTCCGCGCGCCGTGACCAGCCTGCCGCCGACTTGCCGCACGGCGACCAGCGCAAGCTGGAGATCGCCATGCTGATCGCGCTGGAGCCGCAGGTTTTCATGTTCGACGAACCGACGGCAGGCATGAGCGTGGACGACGTGCCCGTCGTGCTGGACCTGATCCGCGAACTCAAGAACGATCCGACGAAAACGATTCTGCTCGTGGAGCACAAGATGGACGTGGTGCGCGAACTGGCGGACCGCATCGTGGTGCTGCACAACGGCCAGCTGATGGCCGACGGCGACCCGGCGGCGGTGATCGCCTCGCCCATCGTGCAGCAGGCCTATCTGGGCGTGAGCCCGGCGGAGAAGGCGGCATGACGCAGGCGTTGCTGGAATTGAAGAACGTGCACACCCACATCGGCGCGTACCACATCCTGCACGGCGTGGACCTGGCTGTCGCGCCGGCGGCCGTGACCATGCTGCTGGGCCGCAACGGCGCCGGCAAGACCACCACGCTGCGCACCATCATGGGATTGTGGCGCGCATCGCAAGGCCAGGTGAGCTTTGACGGCACGCCCGTCGGCGGCCCGGGCACGCGCACCTCGCCGCCCGACATGGCGCGCATGGGTATGGCTTACGTGCCCGAAAGCATGGGCATCTTCGCCGACCTGTCCGTGAAGGAGAACGTCCTGCTCGCGGCGCGCCAAGCCAGGAACGCCAGCCAGCTGGATACGGCGCGGCTGGAATGGATTTTCGGGTTCTTTCCGGCATTGAAGAAGTTCTGGCTACATCCCGCCGGCAAGCTGTCGGGCGGTCAAAAGCAGATGCTGGCCGTGGCGCGCGCCATCATCGAGCCGCGCCGGCTGCTGCTGGTGGATGAGCCCAGCAAAGGCCTGGCGCCCGCCATCATCCAGAACATGATCGACGCCTTCATTGAACTGAAGCAGGCGTCCACCACCATCCTGCTGGTCGAGCAGAACTTCAACTTCGCGCGCCTGGTCGGCGATCACGTCGCCGTGATGGACAACGGCCGCGTCGTCCATGCAGGCGGCATGGCCGAACTGGCCGCGGACGATGAACTACAGACGCGCCTCTTGGGCCTGTCGCTGGGAAGCCATCAATGAGCACGCTCGAACTCGATACCCCGCTGCCGCGCGTGCGCGCGGACCTGCGCCCCGTGCTGCTGGTGGTCGCACTGGCCGCACTTGCCCTGCCCCTGGTGGGTTCCTTCTCCACCTGGGTCACCCTGACCCTGGCGGGGCTGGCCATGGGCATGATCATCTTCATCGTGGCCTCGGGCATGACGCTGGTCTTCGGCCTGATGGACGTGTTGAACTTCGGCCACGGCCTGTTCATCGCAATCGGCGCGTACATGGCCGCAACCGTGCTGGGCTCCATGGCCGACTGGACCCAGTCGGGCAGCTTGTGGATCAACCTGGGCGCGGTGCTGCCCGCCATGATCGTCGGCATGCTGGTCGCGGGCGCAGTGGGCCTGGCGTTCGAACGCGTCATCGTGCGGCCTGTCTACGGCCAGCATCTGAAGCAGATCCTCATCACCATGGGCGGCATGATCATCGGCGAGGAGATCATCAAGATGCTGTGGGGTCCGCAGACGATTTCCCTACCGCTGCCCGAGGCGCTGCGCGGCGCATTCCTGCTGGGCGATGCCGCCATCGAGAAGTTCCGCATTGTCGCCCTGCTGACGGGGCTGCTGGTGCTGGCCGGCATGCTGTGGCTGCTCAACCGAACCAAGCTGGGCCTTCTGATCCGCGCTGGCGTCGAGGACCGCGAGATGGTGGAAAGCCTGGGCTACCGCATCCGTCATCTGTTCGTCGGCGTGTTCGTGGCCGGCTCGATGCTGGCGGGACTGGGCGGCGTGCTATGGGGCATGTACCAGCAATCGGTCGTGCCGCAGCTGGGCGCGCAGGTCAACGTGCTGATCTTCATCGTCATCATGATCGGCGGCCTGGGCTCCACTGTGGGCTGCCTGATCGGCGCGCTGCTGGTGGGGCTGATGGCCAACTACACCGGCTTCCTGCTGCCCAAGGCCGCCCTGTTCTCGAACATCGCGCTGATGGTCGCCATCTTGCTGTGGCGTCCCCAAGGCGTGTACCCGGTCACGAATCGCTAGGAACCGCCGACATGTCCGTACGCCTGCTTTCCGGCGATCCTCCGCGCAGCACGCTGCTGGCCCTGGCGCTTATCGCCATCGTGGCCCTGCTTGCCGCCGCACCCTTCCTCTTTCCCGGTCCCAAGTCGCTGGCGGTGGCCGCGAAGATCCTGGTGTTCGTGATCCTGGTCGCGAGCTATGACTTGCTGCTGGGCTACACCGGCATCGTCAGCTTTGCGCACACCATGTTCTTCGGCATTGGCGCGTATGGCGTGGCGATCGCCAGCATCCGCATGGAACCGGGCTGGACCGCGGTGTTCGCAGGCCTGGGCGGCGGCCTGGTGGTATCGCTTGCGTTCGCCTTGCTGATCGGCCTGGCCAGCCTGCGCGTGCGCGCGATCTTCTACGCCATGATCACCCTGGCCGTCGCTGCGGCGTTCCAGACGCTGGTGTCGCAATTGTCCGATCTGACGGGTGGCGAGGATGGGCTGAACTTCAAGGTGCCGCAGATGCTGCGGCCGGCCTTCCGGCCTTTCTCGGAGCAAATCTTCGGCGTGACGGTGGACGGCCGCGTCATCACCTACTACCTGATCGCGGCGGTCTGCGTGGTGCTGTTCCTGCTGTTGCTGCGCATCGTGAATTCGCCCTTCGGCCGGGTGTTGCAAGCCATACGCGAGAACCCGTTCCGCGCCGAAGCCATCGGCTACCGCACGGTGCTTTACCGCAGCCTGTCCAATCTGCTGGCGGCCGCCTTCGCCACGCTTGCGGGCGCCATGTACGCGCTCTGGCTGCGCTACAACGGCCCGGATACCTCGCTGTCGTTCGAGATCATGCTCAACATTCTGCTGATGCTGGTGATCGGCGGGATGGGCACCATGTACGGCGCCGTGGTGGGCGCAAGCCTGTTCGTGTTCGCGCAGAGCTATCTGCAAGATGGGCTCCACGTGATCCACGACGCGGTGTCGGGCGTGGCACCGTTGGCGCTGCTGTTCGAGCCAGACCGGTGGCTGTTGTGGCTGGGAATCCTGTTCGTGGTGTCGGTCTATTACTTCCCGACGGGAATCGCGGGGCGGTTGCGGGAACTGGCGCGGCGCCCTTGACGGGGCCGGCCCTCAGCGGCCACGCTGCCCCAACGCATCGGCCTCGCGCCGCAATCCGTCGACGCGCCGCTGCATGTCATCCAGGCTGCGGCGCGTGTCCTGGGCGCCGCGGTCCAGCTGCGAACCGGACGGGGTCGGCGTCAGAGCCGGCATGGTCATGTCCCCGCCCGGCTTCAATGGAATCATCGTCGGCGGATGCGATCCGGCCGCAGGCTTCTCGCTGAAGAGCTTCTCCAGCATCCGCATCTGTTCCCTGCGTTCCCCGATGGCCCGATCCTGGTCCATCAAGGCCTGCTCATTCGCGTCTTCAGTGCCGAAGATCGCCGCGTGATCGCGCGACAGGCCGTCCATGCGTACCCTGGCATCGGGACCGGCGTCGAGCAAGGCGCGGCCCAGGGCTGCAGGATCCTGCGCCGGCGATGGCTGCTGTCCCGACGGCGCGGCAGTCTGAGCGGCGGCCGGCAGCGCCGCCATCCATGCGCAAGCCATCAACAAGCCAAACCGCGCCGCATTCATGAAACCGCGCATGATGTCCTGATTCCTGAGTTCGAAGCAAAAGATCCGGGCGAAAAAAAACGGCAAGGGTTTGATCCCTTGCCGTCTTATATCGGAACGGCGCGCCGTTCCGATGTACTGCTTTACTTAGATGATACGTGCGGCTTCAACCAGACGCACCACGCGCCACGACTTCGAGCGCGAGATGGGACGGCCTTCAGCGATTTCAACCGTATCGCCTTCGTTGTACTGGTTCGATTCATCGTGCGCCTTGTACTTCGCGGAACGCATGATGATCTTGCCGAAGATGGGGTGCTTGACGCGGCGCTCAACGAGCACGACGACAGTCTTGTCCATCTTGTTGCTGACGACCTTGCCAACCAGCGTGCGCTGGCGCTTGGCCACTTGGGTGTTTTGAGTTTCGCTCATCTTTATTTCCCTGCCTTCTCGGTCAGCAAGGTACGAACGCGCGCGATGTCGCGACGCACGTTGCGCAGCTGGCTGGTGTTGGCCAGTTGCTGCGTGGCCTTCTGCATGCGCAGACCGAATTGTGCCTTCAGCAGGCTTTCGAGCTCTTTGCCGAGCTCAGCGGCATCTTTCGAACGGAGTTCGCTAGCTTTCATGTTAGTACTCCTTAAGCACCGATATGACGCGCGACGAACGTGGTCGAAATCGGCAGCTTGGCAGCGGCCAGGCGGAAAGCTTCACGCGCGAGCTCTTCGCTAACCCCTTCCATTTCGTAGAGCACCTTGCCGGGCTGAATTTCAGCAACCCAGTACTCCGGGTTGCCCTTACCGTTACCCATACGGACTTCGGCAGGCTTCTGCGAGATGGGCTTATCCGGGAAAATGCGAATCCAGATACGGCCGCCACGCTTGATGTGACGATTGATGGCACGACGAGCAGCTTCGATCTGGCGAGCGGTCAGACGGCCACGGCCGGTGGCCTTCAGACCGAATTCGCCGAACGACACGTGGGTACCACGGGTCGCCAGACCGGTGTTGCGGCCCTTCTGCTCTTTGCGATACTTTCTGCGAGAGGGTTGCAGCATGGTTATTCTCCTTCAGGCGCCGGAGCAGCGTCCGCCTTGCGGGGACCACCACGACCACGACCACCCGGACGACCGGTGCGAGCACCGTCCGGACGATCACCACGCGGAGCGCGGCGCGGACGACGTTCTTCTTCGCGCGGGGCAGCGGTTTCCGGCGGCAATTCGCCGTTGGCCAGCATGTCGCCCTTGTAGACCCAGACCTTGATGCCGATCACGCCATAGGTCGTGTGGGCTTCGGAGGTGCCGTAGTCGATGTTGGCCTTCAGGGTGTGCAGCGGCACACGGCCTTCGCGATACCACTCGGTGCGAGCAATTTCGATACCGTTCAGACGGCCCGAGCTCATGATCTTGATGCCTTGGGCACCCAGACGCATGGCGTTCTGCATCGCGCGCTTCATCGCGCGACGGAACATGATGCGCTTCTCGAGCTGTTGCGAGATCGAGTCGGCGATCAGTTGAGCATCGGTTTCCGGCTTGCGGATTTCTTCGATGTTGACGTGCACAGGCACGCCCATCAGACGCTGCAGATCAGCCTTCAGGCTTTCGATGTCTTCGCCGCGCTTGCCGATCACCACGCCCGGACGAGCCGAGTAGACGGTGATGCGGGCATTCTTGGCGGGACGCTCGATGATCACGCGACCGACGGAGGCGCTCTTGAGCTTCTTCTTCAGGTACTCGCGAACGCGAATGTCTTCGGCCAGCATCGAGCCGAAGGCCTTGTCGTCGGCGAACCAACGCGAGGACCAATTACGGGTGACCGCGAGACGGAACCCAGTGGGGTGAATTTTCTGACCCATCGTGACTCCTTAAGCTCCGACCTTGACCGTGATGTGGCAGGTCTGCTTCTCGATACGGTTGCCGCGGCCCTTGGCGCGAGCGGAGAAGCGCTTCATCGACTGAGCCTTGTCCACGAAGATCGTGGTGACTTTCAGTTCGTCGATGTCGGCGCCGTCATTGTGCTCGGCGTTGGCGATGGCGGATTCGACAGCCTTCTTCAGGATGGCGGCCGCCTTCTTCGGCGAGAAGGTGAGGATGTTCAGCGCTTGCGAGACGGACTTGCCGCGGATCAGGTCCGCAACCAGTCGGGTCTTTTGAGCGGAGATGTGAACCCCACGGATAATGGCAGTAGTTTCCATCGCTTACCTCTTCGCCTTCTTGTCCGCGGCGTGACCCTTGAACGTACGGGTCAGCGCGAACTCGCCCAGCTTGTGACCGACCATGTTCTCGTTGATGTAAACGGGAACGTGCTGCTTGCCGTTGTGCACAGCGATCGTCAGACCGATGAACTCGGGCAGGATCGTGGAGCGACGCGACCAGGTCTTGATCGGCTTCTTGTCTTTGCCCGCGACGGCCGTGTCCACCTTTTTGATCAGGTGAGCATCGACAAACGGGCCTTTCTTGATCGAACGTGACATAGTGTTCGCCTCTTACTTGCGCTTGCGCCGTTGGACGATCATATTGTTCGTCCGCTTGTTGCGACGGGTCTTGTAACCCTTCGCCGGAGTGCCCCACGGGCTGACCGGTTCGCGTGCTTCGCCGGTACGGCCTTCGCCGCCACCGTGCGGGTGATCCACCGGGTTCATGGCAACGCCACGAACCGTCGGGCGGACACCGCGCCAACGCATTGCACCGGCCTTGCCGATTTGGCGCAGGCTGTGTTCTTCGTTACCGACTTCACCGATGGTGGCGCGGCATTCGATGTGCACACGGCGGACTTCACCCGAGCGCAGACGCACTTGAGCGTAGATGCCTTCGCGAGCCAGCAGGACGGCGGAAGCGCCGGCCGAACGGACCATCTGGGCACCCTTGCCAGGCAGCATTTCGACGCAGTGAATCGTCGTACCCACCGGGATGTTGCGGATCGGCAGCGTGTTGCCAGCGCGGATCGGGGCTTCGACGCCCGACAGCAGCGTGGCGCCAACTTCCAGACCGCGCGGAGCGATGATGTAGCGACGTTCGCCGTCGGCGTAGCACAGCAGAGCGATGTGCGCCGTACGGTTGGGGTCATATTCCAGACGCTCGACCTTTGCCGGGATGCCATCCTTGTCGCGACGGAAGTCGACGACGCGGTAGTGCTGCTTGTGGCCACCGCCACGATGACGGATCGTGATGTGACCGTTGTTGTTACGGCCAGAACCACGGGTCTTCTTTTCCAGCAGCGGCGCGTAGGGCTCACCCTTGTGCAGGTTCGGGCTGACAACCTTCACCATGCCACGGCGGCCAGCCGAAGTCGGCTTAACTTTTACGAGGGCCATTTACTTCACCTCCGCAAAGTCGATTTCCTGGCCGTCCTTGAGCGACACGTAAGCCTTGCGCTCATTGCGACGACGGCCAACGAATCGGCCAAAGCGCTTGACTTTGCCCTTACGGTTGAGGACCTGCACGGACTCGACCTGCACCTTGAAGAGCAGTTCGACGGCAGCCTTGATTTCCGGCTTGGTAGCGTCAGCCACGACACGGAAAGCGACTTGCTGATTCTTCTCGGCAACGAAGGTGGCCTTTTCGGTCACGATCGGGGCCAGAATGACTTGCATCAAGCGTTCAGCGTTCATCCCAGCATCTCCTCGAGTTGAGCGATGGCCGGCTTGGTGATCAGCACTTTCTTGTAGTGGACCAGCGACAACGGATCGGCATAACGGGGCTCGACAACAGCAACGTGCGGCAGGTTGCGGGTGGCGAGGTAAACATTTTCATCAACGCTGTCGGTGATGATCAGGACCGAGTCCAGGCCCAGGCTCTTCAGCTTGGCAGCTGCGTCCTTGGTCTTGGGCGATGCCAGATCAAACGATTCGACGACGGCGATGCGGTCTTCGCGAGCGAGCTGCGACAGGATCGAACGGATCCCGGCGCGGTACATCTTCTTGTTGACCTTCTGGCTGAAGTTCTCTTCGGGCGAGTTCGGGAAAATCCGACCACCGCCACGCCACAGCGGCGACGAAGTCATACCGGCGCGAGCGCGGCCGGTACCCTTCTGGCGCCAGGGCTTCTTGGTCGAGTGCTTGACTTCAGTGCGATCCTTCTGAGCGCGGTTACCCGAACGGGCGTTGGCTTGGAAAGCCACCACGATCTGATGAATCAGCGCTTCGTTGAAGTCACGGCCGAAGATGGTGTCCGGTGCGCTGAACGTAGCAGCGGCCTGACCTTGGTCGTTCAGGAGCTTGAGATCCATTTACTTACGCTCCCTTCTTGGCCGGGGCCTTGATGGCCGGGCGCACGACGATGTCGGCGCCAGCGTGGCCGGGGACAGCGCCCTTGACCAGCAGCAGGCCGCGCTCAACGTCAACGCGAACGACGTCGAGGTTTTGAACGGTGCGGGTGACATCACCCAGGTGACCGGCCATGCGCTTACCCGGGAAAATACGGCCCGGATCTTGAGCTTGACCAATCGAGCCCGGGACGCGGTGCGAACGGGAGTTACCGTGCGACGCGCGCTGCGAACCGAAGTTGTGACGCTTGATGGTACCGGCGAAGCCTTTACCAATGGTGGTGCCCGTGACGTCGACCTGTTGGCCGGCTTCGAACACCGATTCCACGGCGATCACGGAACCGGCCGCAAATTCAGCGGCGCGAGCGGGATCAAGGCGGAATTCTTTGAGGATGCTACCGGCTTCAGCGCCGGCTTTGGCGTAGTGGCCCGTTTGCGGCTGAGCCACACGCGAGGCACGACGAGTGCCATAAGCCACTTGGATCGCGGCGTAGCCGTCGGTTTCCAGCGACTTAACTTGGGTCACGCGGTTGTTCGACACGTCCAGCACGGTCACCGGGATGGATTCACCTTCCTCGGTAAAAATGCGGGTCATGCCGACCTTGCGACCCACCAGCCCCAGCCGGTGAGCGGCGGGCGTGGGTGTCGAATTCGACATCGTTTTCTCCATTCCCGACTGCGATTGGTCGGGGCTAATCAGGCAAAAGGTAACGGCCTTTGCCCTACGACTATGTTCAACCTGGTACGAATTCCGGCGGGGGCCGCCTTTCTTTTTCCCATAGTTGCTCTTGCCACAAAATGGCAAGCTTCGCATATTAGCACGTTTTTTCCAGTGGACACAAGCACTTAGCGCGCTTCGGCTCCACTGCAAAGGGCAAATTCACCACAGCCAGCATAAGCAGACCGCCTTGGCGGCGTTGGCTGGGGCTGAATCCGGTAGTGAGCGCCTGCTAACAAAATCCGGAAGGAAACGTTTGGGCGCCCTGCCCGCCCGGAACCGGGCGTCGCGCTCAGCGGTTCCAAAACAAAATGGCCGCACTCCCGAGGGATGCGGCCATTTTTATTTCGTGCCTGCCGGCGAAGGTAGCAGGCCCGAAGCGCTTTATTACTGCAGCGCGATTTCGACGTCGACGCCGGCCGGCAGGTCCAGACGCATCAGAGCGTCAACGGTCTTGTCGGTGGGATCAACGATGTCCATCAGGCGCTGGTGCGTACGGATTTCGAACTGGTCGCGCGACGTCTTGTTGACGTGCGGCGAGCGCAGGACGTCGTAGCGACGGATACGCGTGGGCAGCGGCACCGGACCGCGGACAACTGCGCCGGTACGCTTGGCGGTATCGACGATTTCAGCGGCCGATTGATCGATCAGCTTGTAATCGAAGGCTTTCAAGCGGATACGGATCTTTTGGTTTTTCATGGCGTTTCCTAAAGAACGAGAGGCGAAGGCGACGAGGCCGCCCTCGCTGGTTGTGTGCTGCTTAAGTGATCCGAATTACTTCAGGATCTTGGCGACGACGCCGGCGCCGACGGTACGACCGCCTTCACGGATGGCGAAACGCAGGCCTTCTTCCATGGCGATGGGGGCCAGCAGCTTGACCGTCATGGCCACGTTGTCGCCCGGCAGAACCATTTCCTTGTCGGCCGGCAGTTCGATCGTGCCCGTCACGTCCGTCGTGCGGAAGTAGAACTGGGGACGATAGCCTTGGAAGAACGGGGTGTGACGGCCGCCTTCTTCCTTGGACAGGATGTACACCTCGGAGGTGAAGTCGGTGTGCGGGGTGATCGAGCCCGGCTTGGCCAGAACTTGGCCGCGCTGGACGTCTTCACGCTTGGTGCCGCGCAGCAGGATGCCCACGTTGTCGCCGGCTTGACCTTGGTCCAGCAGCTTGCGGAACATTTCCACGCCCGTGCAGGTCGTCTTGACCGTCGGAACGATACCGACGATTTCGAGTTCTTCGCCGACCTTGATCACGCCGCGTTCGATACGGCCGGTCACCACGGTGCCGCGACCCGAGATCGAGAACACGTCTTCAACCGGCATCAGGAACGTGCCGTCCACGGCGCGCTCGGGCGTCGGGATGTACGAATCCAGCGCAGCGGCCAGAGCCATGATGGCCTGTTCGCCCAGTTCGCCCTTGTCGCCTTCCAGCGCCAGCTTGGCCGAACCCTTCACGATCGGGGTGTCGTCGCCCGGGAAGTCGTACTTCGACAGCAGTTCGCGGACTTCCATTTCCACCAGCTCGAGCAGCTCGGCGTCGTCAACCATGTCAGCCTTGTTCAGGAAGACGATGATGTACGGCACGCCAACCTGGCGCGACAGCAGGATGTGTTCGCGGGTTTGCGGCATCGGGCCGTCAGCGGCCGACACGACCAGGATCGCGCCGTCCATTTGCGCGGCGCCCGTGATCATGTTCTTCACATAGTCAGCGTGGCCCGGGCAGTCAACGTGCGCGTAGTGACGCGCTTCCGTTTCGTACTCGACGTGAGCCGTGTTGATCGTGATGCCGCGAGCCTTTTCTTCAGGAGTCGCATCGATCTGGTCGTAGCCCTTGGCTTCGCCGCCGAACTTGTTCGACAGAACGGTCGTGATGGCCGCCGTCAGGGTGGTCTTGCCGTGGTCAACGTGGCCGATGGTGCCGACGTTCACGTGCGGCTTGGTGCGTTCAAACTTGCCTTTTGCCATGATCTCTATCCTTTGACTTTCAAGGAAATTTCGATATTTGCCGCGCCGCCTTTTGGGCGGACGCGGCGAGGGTTATTTACTTGGCCCGAGCGGCGATGACTTCGTCAGCGACGTTCTTGGGAGCCTCGGAGTAATGCTTGAATTCCATCGTGTACGTGGCACGACCTTGCGTCAGCGAACGCAGGTTCGTGGCGTAACCGAACATCTCGGCCAGCGGAACTTCGGCCTTGATGGTCTTGCCGCCGCCAACCATGTCGTCCATGCCCTGAACCATGCCGCGACGCGAGGACAGATCGCCCATCACGGTGCCAGCGTAGTCTTCAGGCGTTTCGACTTCAACGGCCATCATCGGTTCCAGCAGCACGGGGCTGGCCTTGCGCAGACCTTCCTTGAATGCCATGGAGCCGGCCATCTTGAACGCGTTTTCGTTCGAGTCCACGTCGTGGTACGAACCGAAGAACAGCGTGACCTTGACGTCGACGATCGGGTAGCCAGCCAACACGCCCGAAGGCAGCGTTTCCTGGATGCCCTTGTCCACCGCGGGGATGTATTCGCGAGGAACCACACCGCCCTTGATGGCGTCCACGAATTCGTAGCCACCGCCAGGAGCCAACGGCTCGACCTTCAGAACCACGTGACCGTACTGACCGCGACCGCCCGACTGCTTGACGAACTTGCCTTCAACTTCGTCGCAGGTCTTGCGGATGGTTTCGCGGTAAGCCACCTGCGGCTTGCCGACGTTCGCTTCCACGCCGAATTCGCGCTTCATGCGGTCAACCAGAATTTCCAGGTGCAGTTCGCCCATGCCGGAAATGATGGTCTGGCCGGATTCTTCGTCGCTGCGCACGCGGAACGACGGATCTTCCTGCGCCAGGCGCGACAGCGCCAGGCCCATCTTTTCCTGGTCAGCCTTGGACTTGGGTTCCACGGCCTGCGAAATCACGGGCTCGGGGAACTCCATGCGCTCCAGCGTCACGTGCGAATCGACATCGCACAGCGTTTCGCCGGTGGTCACGTCCTTCAGGCCCACGACGGCGGCGATGTCGCCAGCCAGAACTTCCTTGATTTCCTCGCGGTTGTTCGCGTGCATCTGCAGAATGCGGCCGATACGCTCCTTCTTGCCCTTGATCGGGTTGAACACGGTGTCGCCCGACTTCAGGACGCCCGAGTACACGCGGACAAAGGTCAATTGGCCGACGAACGGGTCGGTCATCAGCTTGAACGCCAGCGACGAGAACTTCTCGCCGTCGTCAGCTTGACGCAGGACTTCGTTGCCGTTGTCATCGGTGCCTTCGACCGGCGGAATATCCACGGGCGACGGCAGGTAGTCGATGACGGCGTCGAGCATGCGCTGCACGCCCTTGTTCTTGAAGGCGGTGCCGCACAGCATCGGCTGGATTTCGCCGGCGATGGTGCGCTGACGGATGGCCAGGTTGATCTCGGCTTCTTCCAGCGAACCGGTCTCGAGGTACTTGTTCATCAGTTCCTCGGACGACTCGGCGGCAGCTTCGACCAGCTTTTCGCGCCATTCTTCAGCCGCGCCTTGCAGTTCGGCCGGAATGTCTTCGTAGTCGAACTTGATGCCTTGGCTGGCTTCGTCCCAGATGATCGCCTTCATCTTGACCAGGTCGATCACGCCCTTGAACGTGTCTTCGGCGCCGATGGGGATCACGACGGGGACGGGGTTCGCGCGCAGGCGGTTCTTCAGCTGGTCATAGACCTTGAAGAAGTTGGCGCCGGTGCGGTCCATCTTGTTGACGAAGGCCAGACGCGGCACGCCGTACTTGTTGGCTTGGCGCCACACGGTTTCGGACTGGGGCTGAACACCGCCCACCGCGCAGTAGACCATGCAAGCACCGTCCAGGACGCGCATGGAACGTTCCACCTCAATGGTGAAGTCCACGTGTCCCGGGGTGTCGATGATGTTGATGCGGTGTTCGGGATAGTTCTTGGCCATGCCACGCCAAAACGCCGTCGTAGCAGCCGACGTAATGGTGATGCCACGCTCTTGCTCTTGTTCCATCCAGTCCATGGTGGCTGCGCCATCATGCACTTCGCCAATCTTGTGATTGACGCCGGTGTAGAACAGGATACGTTCGGTCGTGGTGGTTTTCCCTGCATCGATGTGCGCAGAGATACCAATGTTGCGATAGCGCTCGATCGGGGTTTTGCGGGCCATGGTGGGTTAGTCCTTAAATTACCAGCGGAAATGGCTGAAGGCCTTGTTGGCCTCTGCCATCTTGTGCGTGTCTTCGCGCTTCTTCATCGCGGCGCCACGACCTTCGGAGGCGTCGATCAGTTCGCCAGCAAGACGCAGATCCATCGACTTCTCGCCACGCTTCTTGGCGGCTTCACGGAGCCAACGCATAGCCAGGGCCAGGCGGCGCACGGGGCGCACTTCAACCGGCACTTGGTAGTTGGCACCGCCAACGCGGCGGCTCTTCACTTCGACGATCGGCTTGATGTTGTTGATCGCCAGGCTGAAAACTTCGATCGGCTCCTTGCCGGTCTTGGTTTGCACTTGCTCGAGGGCGCCGTAAACGATGCGCTCGGCGACGGCCTTCTTGCCGTCCAGCATGACGACGTTCATGAACTTGGCGAGTTCGACGCTGCCGAACTTGGGATCGGGCAGAATCTCGCGCTTGGGTACTTCGCGACGACGGGGCATTGTTGCTTCCTTGTGTCTGTTCAGTTGAACCGTGTTTCATTACACGGCCATGGCCGTCCATGGAGACGACCCCTTACGTGCCGCGCACATTCCCATCATCTGGATGGCGCGGTCGCACTTCCCTAGTGACGGACTTCCGCCACGCGGGGGTACTGCTGACTCGTTATTAAGCCTTCTTCGGGCGCTTGGCGCCGTACTTCGAGCGGGCTTGCTTACGATCCTTGACGCCTTGCAGGTCGAGGGAACCGCGCACGATGTGATAACGCACACCGGGCAAGTCCTTCACACGACCGCCACGCACCAGAACCACCGAGTGCTCTTGCAGGTTGTGGCCTTCACCGCCGATGTACGAAATGACTTCGTAACCGTTGGTCAGACGCACTTTGGCAACCTTACGCAGAGCGGAGTTCGGCTTCTTGGGGGTGGTGGTGTACACGCGAGTGCACACGCCGCGGCGTTGCGGGCAGTTTTCGAGCGCGGGGCTCTTGCTTTTGATGATGCTGACTTCGCGCGGCTTGCGCACGAGTTGGCTAATGGTAGGCATGACCTTTGAAATCCCTTTTACGTACCACTGGGTAAGTACTTACGTACTCGTCTCCTCAAGCAGTGAACTTTCGGAGAAGGCAGTTCGCGCAAAACCGCCTCAAACGTTCGTATACGTAAAAGAGCGGGCTTGCCAACAAACTATGACAAAACGCACAAAGCTGGATGCCGTGGAGCGACGACGCCGGAAGGACCCGATGCCGCGAAGCCGTGTGGCCTGGAAGACGAAAGGCTCGTGACGCACCCCGTTCCCAGACACCGTACTTCTGAACCCTACCGCGGCCAGTTTTTGCGCGCGAAATAAAGCAGTAAGCCCTTTAGCATAACTGAGATAAAGGCTTGCTGTCAAAGAAAATTGTAAGGTCTGCGATGTGGCGTGTTGCCGGCAGAAGACCGCCCGTTCGGCGGCGCTCGCGGAAATTAGGGCCACATATGCCGAAAAACGGAAGCGGAAATTGGGGCCGCTGATCGTGACGAACCGCGGGAAAACGATAGGCGGACTTTCCGGCAGCAGCTGGCGCCAGGCACGCCAACCAGTGTACCCGCCCGCGTTACTGATCGGCGAACAGGTAGCCGCTGCCGTAGACCGTGCGGATCGGCAGCATCACCCCGGCCAGCTCGGCCTTGCGGCGCAAGCGGCTGACGATCACGTCGATGCTGCGCGAACCGCTGGCGCGCACCCCGCCGCCTTCAACCTGCAGCTCGTCGCCCAATTCAGTCCGGCCCACGGCCTTGCCCGCGACTTCCAGCAGCGAGCGCACGATCAGGCGTTCGTTGGCGGAGAGGGAGATGGTCGCCCCCGAGGGCGCCGCCAGGGTCCAGCCCTGGTCTCGCAGTTCCCACTGCCCGTTCTGGGCGGCCTCGGCCACGGACGCCGCGTCCTGCCCCGCGGGCAGGCGGCGCGCCAGGGACAGCAGGATGCAGGCCAGCTCGCGCGGATCCTGCGGATCTGGCAGACAGGCGTCTGCGCCGCTTTGCAGGCAGCGCAGGCGGCTATCCACCGACATGCCGCGCCCCGTGACCACGATGCCCATCGACGACGAGCCGTGCAGGCGCGCCACCAGGGCGTAGCCGATTTCACCCAAGGTCCCGACATCCAGGACCACGACGTCATAGCCGCCGCCGTTGAGCAATCCAAACAATTCGAGAGACGTCGAGCAACCGCGTGCAGAAATACCAGCTTGCAGCAATGCGGACACGGCAATGCCGCGAGCGGCCTCGTCCGGTGACATCATAAGTATGCGCAATTGATTCATATCTGTTCCATCCGACCAACAACCTCGACCGGCTCCGCCCCCGCCGTACTGCGGAGGGGAGAACGATTGAGACAGTGTGGCGCGTTGTTACGCAACAACTCCAGTCAAGATTCGTCAACTTTGCAATGTTTGACAGTTCTTGCCATAACGTAGCCAGCCGGGGCCCCTCCCGAGTTATCATTCGTTTACACCTATATATTCCTTTCTCATCTTGCAGTAGGGCGCCATAGCGCGCGCTTGCGTAGCAAACCTTCGCGAGAACACGTCTGATGAAAATCGCGTCGCTGGAAGACGACCTGGATCAAGCACGACGCATCCAGCAAGTTCTGACCACTGCCGGATACGACTGCACCAGTTATCAGCAAAGCCGGGATCTGCTGGCCGCGCTACGCACTGAGCATTTCGACCTGGTGCTGCTGGACTGGCATCTGCCCGACATCGACGGTGACGATGTGGTGCGGTGGCTGCGTGCCAATATCGGCCCGCGCATCCCGGTCATCTTCCTGACCAACCGGTCCAGCGAAGACGATCTGGTGGAAGGCCTGCGCGCGGGCGCGGACGACTACATCGTCAAACCGTTGCGCCCCCTGGAGCTGCTGGCCCGGGTGGCGGCCTTGCTGCGCCGCAGCCAGATTGCCGAGCCCGCGAACGATGCCTTCGACGTAGCGCGTTATCGCATCGAACCCGCCGCCCGCAGCATCACCCTGGATTCCGCGGTTGTGCCGCTCGCCCCCAAGGAATTCGAACTGGCGCTGCTGTTTTTCCGCAATGTCGGCCGCCTCATGTCCCGCGACGTGCTGGCTGAATGTGTATGGAACCGGGAAATTCCGGCCACCTCGCGCACCCTGGACACCCACTTGTCGAACATCCGGCAAAAGCTCCAGCTGCGTCCGGAACATGGCGTGCGTCTTACGTCTTCATATGCGTTGGGCTACCGGCTTGAGCTGATCAGCTCGCCGGAAGACATCGCAGTCAATCCGCAGTAAGCGCCTGCGCGCATCCCTGGAGAATCGAGAGTCATGAGCCGCTGCCGCGCGCTTTCTTTGCTTGCCCTGATGTCCTGCCTGACGTTGATGGCGCCGGCGCGCAGCCAGCCTGCCGGCGCGCTCGGAGATGATTTCATCTACCGCATACGGCAAGGCGATACGCTGATCGACCTGGCGACCCGCTATACGCACAAGCCGGCCAACTGGAACCAGTTGCAGACCCTGAACAAGGTCGTCACGCCCGAAACGCTGCCCATCGGGCTGGAGTTGCGCATTCCGCTGTCCATGATTCCCGTACGGCCCGCCGACGCCCGCGTCGTGCACGTCAGCGGCCAGGCGAACGTCGATGGCAAGCCCCTGCGGGCCGGCGATACCGTGGCCGAAGGCAGCACGGTCGGCACCGCCGCCAACGGCTTCGTGACGCTGGAGCTGGCCGATGGTTCCAAGCTGACGCTGCCGGCTGGCGGTTCGGTCGAATTGACGCGCCTGCGCCAGTTCGAAGGCACGGCGCTGACGGATTCCGTCGTCCAGGTGCAAAAGGGCGGCGTGGAATCGACCGTGGCACCGTCCGGACAGGGCGTGGGCCGCTTCGAAGTCCGCACGCCGGTCGCAGTCACCGGCGTGCGTGGCACGCGCTTCCGCGTACAAAGCGGCGCGCAAGGCGTGCACAGCGAAGTGCTGGAAGGCAGCGTGCGGCTGCAGCCCCACGCCCCCGGATCGGCCCCGGCCAAACCCGTGGCGGTGGCCACGGGCTACGGTGCGGCGGTCGGCGCGGACGGCGTCGTCTCGGGCATGCGCGCGCTGCTGGATGCGCCGCAACTGGGCACGCCCACGCGTGCGGGCGGCGGCGCCTGGACCGCTGACGTCTCGCCCGTGTCCGGCGCACAGAGCTATCTGGTGCGCGTCTCGCGCGATGCCGAAGGCGCGTTGCCGGTATCGTCGACGAGCTTCCCCACCAACGACATCCGCTTTACGGCGCCCGGTCCCGGCACCTACTACGTGTCCGTGCGCGCGGTGGATGACCTGGGCCTGAACGGGCGCGACGCGATCGCAACCTTCGAGGGCGCGAACATGCTCCTGACCTCCGACGGCTCGGGCGTCGCCAGCGGCACGGGCGGCCTGATCACGCTGACCGATTACTAGAGCCCGCCCCATGGCCGACGCCGATCCGCAGGACCGGACCTCGCGCTCAGGGCTGTGGCTGACTGTGGCTTTGGCGGCGCTTGCCGCCATCCTGGGCGCCTTCAACGGCCTGGGCCGTTTCGACCAGATTCTTTATGACCGCGCCTTGTCGGTAACGGGGCGTGCCGCCGATCCCGATATCCTGATCGTCGCGATAGACGATGACAGCGTCAAGGCGCTGGGCCATTGGCCCTGGCGGCGCGCGGTCCACGCGGCGCTGCTGGACCGGCTGCAGGGCGCTCGAGCCGTGGCTCTGGACCTGATCTTCGCCGAACCGGACATGGCCAATCCGAACGACGACCGCATTCTGGCCGACAGCATCCGGCGTCACGGACGCGCCGTCCTGCCGGTCGTATTGGACCGGCTCGACCGCCCTTCCGCCGTCAACGAACCCATCCCCGGCGTGGCGCAGGCCGCCGCCGCGAAAGGCTTCATCAACGCGCGCATCGACCCGGATGGCGTGGTGCGCGAAGCCACCCTGACCGCGCGGCTTGGAGACCGCCGCTGGAACCATCTGGCCTTGGCCATGCTGGACGTCGGCGGCGAACCGGATTCCGCGCAAAAGCTGTTGAAACGCGCCGCGCCTGACGGCAGCATCCTGATCCCCTACGCCGGCCCCACCGCGCATACGCGCACCGTGTCCTACCTGTCCGTGTTGCGCGGCGATCTGTCGCCGGAGGATCTGCGCGGCAAGTACGTGCTGGTCGGCGCCTGGGCCACCGGCCTGGGCGACGCTTACCCGACACCGGTATCGCATGACGTCAGCGGCATGTCGGGGGTCGAGATCATCGCCAACCTGCTGCACGCCGCGCGCGACGACATCGCCTATAGGCTGCCGCCCGCCTGGTGCAACGCGCTATTTGCGGCGCTGCCCGTGCTGCTGGCCTGCCTGGCCTTGTGGCGACTGTCGCCCAAGCGGGCCCTGCTGGTCAGCCTGGCGCTGTTCGCCCTCATCCTGCTGACGGCGCTGCTGCTGCTGGCCTATGCCTATGTGTGGTTCGCGCCGGCCGCGGCCCTGCTGGGCGTGACGCTGTGCTATCCGCTCTGGAGCTGGCGCAGCCAGGAGGCCGCGCTGCGCTACATGGACAACGAGCTGCGTCGCCTGCAGCGCGAGTACCCGCCGGTGCTGAACGAAGCCGGCGCCCAGGGCGCGGGACCCAGCGTGTCGCTGGAGAGCCGCGTCGGGGAGCTGCGCCGGGCGCTGGCCCGCGTGCGCAACCTGCGCCGCTTCCTGGCCGACGGCCTGGACGGCATGCCGGACGCCACGCTGGTTTTCGATCAGGACGGCCGCATGCAATTCCGCAACCAGGCGGCGGTCATGTATTTCCAGCGGCTGGGCATGCGCCCTCCCCGCGTCGGCCGCCCGGCCGCGCACCTGCTCGAGAAGACCATCTCCGATCCTGCCACGCGCCAACGCGTCGCCGAAGCGCTCAGCGGCCAAGGCCCGGTCGCCGCGCCATCGCCCTGGAGCGCCGACCTGGAGATACGCGACCACGCGGGGCGCGACCTGATCCTGAAATGCGCGCCCATCCATACCGCCGAAGGCAACTTCGCCGGCACCGTCACCACGCTGACGGACATCTCGCGCATCCGCCAGGCCGAACGCCAGCGCGAGGAAACCCTGCGCTTCATCTCGCACGACATGCGCGCGCCTCAAAGCTCGATCCTCGCGCTGGTCGAAATGAAGCAGGAAAGCGGCTCGGCCGAAGACCAGGGTGAAACCCTGGGCCGCATCGCCGCGCTGGCCAACCGTACGCTGCGCCTGGTCGACGACTTCGTGCATCTGACCCGTGCCGAGTCGATGACGATCAGCGCAGTAGAGCTGGATCTAGGCAGCCTGCTCCAGGACGCCGTGGACGAGTTCTGGGCCTCGGCGCAGAAGCGCGGCATTGAACTCACCCTCGCGCTGCCGCTGCCCGCCGCCTACGTCCGCGGCGATCAGACCCTGCTCATGCGCACGCTGTGCAATCTGATCGACAACGCCATCAAATACAGCCCGGCGGACACGCGGATCGAATGCGGCATCGACGAGGAACCCGGCTTCTGGCGCGTCAATATCCGCGATCAGGGCCAGGGTATCGCAGCGCAGGATCTGGCCCGCTTGTTCGAGCCGTTCTCGCGCGTGGGTGTGGAAACCCGCGGCGATGTCGGTGGCGCGGGCCTGGGCCTGGCATTCGTGCGCACGGTGGCCGAACGCCACGGCGGATCGGTCGAGGTCAGCAGCGAGCTGGGCGTGGGTTCGGTCTTCACGCTGCGCCTGCCGATGGCGCCGGAGGAGATGCCCGCGGCATAGCCGCGGCGATCCTTATTGGAAGACGTGCGAGATCACGGCGGGCTTGCCCGCCTTGACCTCCAGCGTCATGCGGTACGGGGGCAGATCGGCGTTGCGCAGCACCACCTGGTACTTGCCGGGTATCAGCCGCAGTTCCTTGACGGGCGGACTGATGCCCCGCGCCACGCCATTGATCCAGACCTCGCCCCAAGGGCGGATGTCCAACCGCACCAGCACGGGAACCGGCTTGGGCTTCGGAGCCTCTTCGGCCACGGCGGGAGTCTCGGCCGGCGCGGCCGCGGGCGGAGTTGACGTAGTCCCAGACGCCTCGGCTGGCACCGCCGGCTGAGCCGGGGTGTCGCTCTGGGCGGGTGCGCTTCCCGCGACTGGGGGTTGAGGTGCGGTTTCCTGCGGGGTTCGAACCTCGGGCAGCGACGGCGGCACCGCAGACGCGGCTCCCGGCGCCGGTTGCGATGGCGATGGCGGCGGCAGGGGATGCACCGCTGGCGGGTTCGGCTGGACCACTTCGGACCGGGTAATCAGCGCATTCGGCGCACCCATTCCCGACTCGAACCAGGCGTAAACGCCCGCGCCGATCAACGCCACGATGAGCAGCAGAACCAGCAGGGGATGGCGTCCGCGCGCAGGTTGATGCGCTGCGGCGGCAGCGGCGGGTGCCGCGCGCGAAGCCGGCGCCGGAATCACCGGGTCCGGCGCCGTTTCGACCGGCGCGGCGATGCCCAGCATGCCTGCCAGGTCGGCCAGCGTCTGCGGGCGGTCGGCGGGCGCCATGGCCAGGCCGGCGTCGATCACTGCCAGGAAGTCCTGGCTGTACTTCGGCAAACCCAGGGACGCAAGCGGCTCGTAGGTATCTTCCGCCCGGCGTTCAGGCGCCGGGGCGGGCTTGCTGCCGATGACCAGCGTATGCATCACCGCGCACAGGGCGTAGATGTCGCTCCAGGGGCCGCGCGGCCATTCCATCGAATCCGTGTAGAGTTCGAACGGCGCAAAACCCGGGGTCGGCGTGCGGGTAGCACGGCGCGAACGCGCCACGACCAGTTCAGGCACCAGATGGGCACGGGCGTTTTCGTCCATACCCACCGTATCCAGCGAAATATCGCCGCAGATTTCACCTTGGGCATGCAGCGCCATCAAGGACGGCAGCAGATCGGACAAAAGCCGCTTGATGCGGGTTTCCGGCACCCCCCCCGCCGTGCTGGCGGCGATGGCGCTCAGCGGACGCAGTGCAAGCGGCGCGGCGCCGGAAAAGGGGCCACGCGGCGTCAGGAGGCCGGCGGAAGAAGACATGATCGGGACTGCGCTGTCGCGCGACAGCTGAATTAACTATGGAATAAGGCGAATATTATCCAATCCGCACCGCAAGGACATTGCCGAAAATGTCCGAGCGCATCAGGCTGTGGCACGATAGCGTACCGCTAAACCCCTCTACACCTTT
The DNA here is from genome assembly GCF_902859735.1 of Achromobacter aegrifaciens. Taxonomy (GTDB): domain Bacteria; phylum Pseudomonadota; class Gammaproteobacteria; order Burkholderiales; family Burkholderiaceae_B; genus Achromobacter; species Achromobacter aegrifaciens. The sequence goes on from NZ_CADIJY010000005.1 coordinate 300,646, forward strand.
GGAAGCCATGAAAATTCGCGTTCTGAGTAGTCTGCTCGGCTTATCGGCCCTGCTGGCGGGCTGCGCCGGCGTCTCATCCCAAAAGCCGGAAGCGCCTCCCACCGCGGAAGCCCTGGACCAGCTGCAGCAGGTACGCGACAAATACAGCGCCGGCCGCTACGGAGAAGTCATCCGCGGCGTCGCCACCTCCGACGCCCTGGCCACCTCCACCAAGGCGGTACGCATCGAGGCCTACAAGCTGCAGGCGTTCAGCTACTGCGTAAGCAAGTATCCGCGGCTGTGCGAAGACAGCTTCGCCCGCATTCTGGCGCTGGACCCCGCTTTCGAACTGGCGCCCAACGAAGCCGGCCATCCCGTCTGGGGGCCCGTGTTCCGGCACGCGCAGGCGCAGGTCGCAAAGTAAGCTCCCCTGCGCCAGACAAAAAAAGGCCGCTGATTCGCATCAGCGGCCTTTTTGATTCCGGGCATGCCGCGCCGGACTGCGCGCGGCATCCCTGCCGGGTGCTTCCGCTTATGCGGCGGAATCCTCGGCGCCCAGGTCGGAAGCCGGCGTTTCCGCATCCGAGCCCACCGTGACCGGCGAGTCTTCGAACGGGTTGGCCAGCTGGCGGGCTGCTTCGCGTTCCGCAGCCTCCAGCGCTTCCTTGTCCTTGCGGGCATGGTGGTAAGCCAAGCCGGTACCCGCCGGGATCAGGCGGCCGACGATGACGTTTTCCTTCAAGCCGCGCAGGTCGTCGCGCTTGCCCATGATGGCGGCTTCGGTCAGGACCCGGGTGGTTTCCTGGAACGAAGCGGCCGAGATGAACGAGTCGGTCGACAGCGAGGCCTTGGTGATACCCAGCAGCACGTTGTCGTAGCTGGCCGGACGGCGGTCTTCAGCCGTGACGCGGTCGTTCTCGTTCAACAGCTCGGAGCGCTCGACCTGCTCGCCCGGGATGAACTCGGTATCGCCGGCGTCGACGATGTTCACGCGACGCAGCATCTGGCGGACGATCACTTCAATGTGCTTGTCGTTGATCTTCACACCCTGCAGACGGTACACGTCCTGCACTTCGTCGACGATGTAGGTCGCCAGCTTCTCGATGCCTTGCAGGCGCAGGATGTCGTGGGGATCGGCCGGGCCGTCCACGATCATTTCGCCCTTGTTCACCACTTGGCCGTCGTGCACCAGAACCTGCTTTTCCTTCGGAATCAGGAACTCGTGGCTCACGCCTTCCAGGTCGGTAATGACCAGACGCTGCTTGCCCTTGGTGTCCTTGCCGAACGAGACCGTGCCGGTGACGTCGGCGAGCATGCCGGCATCCTTCGGCGAACGGGCTTCGAACAGCTCGGCCACGCGCGGCAGACCGCCGGTAATGTCGCGGGTCTTTTGCGATTCTTGCGGAATACGCGCCAGAACTTCACCCACGGCAACCTGCTGGCCATCACGCACGGTAATCAGCGCGCCCACCGGGAACGAGATGTTCACCGAGTGATCGGTGCCGGCGATCTTGACGTCTTCGCCGTTCTCGTTGACCAGCTTGATCTGCGGACGCATGACGATCTTGCCGCCACGGGTCTTCGGCGTGATGACGACGAGCGTCGACAGGCCGGTGACTTCGTCCACCTGCTTGGCAACGGTCACGCCTTCTTCGATGTTCTCGAAGCGGACGGCGCCGCCGTATTCCGACACGATCGGACGGGTCAGCGGATCCCAGGTCGCCAGGCGCGCGCCAGCCTTCACGGCTTCGCCATCGCCCACCAGCACGGTCGCGCCGTACGGGATCTTGTGGCGTTCGCGTTCGCGGCCGTTGTCGTCGAAGATCGCCAGTTCGCCGGAGCGCGAGATCGCCACGCGTTCGCCCTTGGCGTTCGTGACGTAGCGCATCGTGCTGGCAAAACCGACGGTACCGCTGGACTTGGTTTCCACCGCGCTGGCCAGGGCCGAACGCGATGCCGCGCCACCGATGTGGAACGTACGCATCGTCAGCTGCGTGCCCGGTTCACCGATGGACTGGGCGGCGATGACGCCAACCGCTTCGCCCTGGTTGACCGGCGAGCCGCGGCCGAGGTCACGGCCGTAGCAGTGCGCGCACAGGCCATGGCGCGTTTCGCAAGTCAGCGGCGTGCGGACCTTGACTTCGTCCACGCCGATGCGGTCGATGGTGTCGACCATGTCTTCGTCCAGCAGGGTGCCGGCGACGATGGCCGTTTCCTGCGTGTCCGGGTTGACGATATCGACAGCAGCCACACGACCCAGGATGCGATCGCGCAACGGTTCGATGACTTCACCGCCTTCGACCAGGGCCTTCATGTTGTAGCCCTGCGAGGTGCCGCAATCGTCCTCGGTGATCACCAAGTCTTGCGTCACGTCGACCAGACGACGGGTCAGGTAGCCCGAGTTGGCGGTCTTCAGTGCCGTATCGGCCAGACCCTTACGCGCGCCGTGAGTCGAAATGAAGTACTGGAGTACGTTCAGGCCTTCACGGAAGTTCGCGGTAATCGGCGTTTCGATAATCGAGCCGTCCGGCTTGGCCATCAGGCCGCGCATACCGGCCAGCTGGCGGATCTGGGCGGCCGAACCGCGGGCGCCCGAGTCAGCCATCATGTAGATGGAGTTGAACGATTCCTGGCGCACTTCCTCGCCGTGACGGTTGATCACGGGCTCGGTGGCCAGTTGTTCCATCATCGCCTTGCCGACCTTGTCGCCGGCCTTGCCCCAGATGTCCACCACGTTGTTGTAGCGTTCCTGGGACGTGACCAGACCCGACGAGTACTGCTTGTCGATTTCCTTCACTTCGCGGCTGGCTTCGGCCAGGATGCCTTCCTTGGCGGTCGGGATCAGCATGTCGCCCATGGCGATGGAGATACCGCCGCGCGTGGCCAGGCGGAAGCCCGACTGCATCAGCTTGTCAGCGAAGATCACGGTGTCGCGCAGGCCGCAGCGGCGGAACGACTGGTTGATCAGGCGCGAGATTTCCTTCTTCTTCAGCGCCTTGTTCAGCACCGTGAAGGGCAGGCCCTTGGGCAGGATTTCGGACAGCAGCGCGCGGCCGACCGTCGTCTCGTGACGGCGGATCACCGGCTGCCATTCGCCGTTCTCGTCGCGCTCGTGTTCCTTCAGACGCACGGTGATGCGCGACTGCAGTTCGACTTCGCCGTTGTCGTAGGCGCGCTGCACTTCAGCGACGTCGGTGAAGAAGATGCCTTCGCCGCGGCCGTTGATGCGCTCGCGCGTCGTGTAGTACAGACCCAGCACGATGTCCTGGGACGGCACGATCGACGGTTCGCCGTTGGCCGGGAACAGCACGTTGTTGGAGGCCAGCATCAGCGTGCGCGCTTCCAGCTGGGCTTCCAGCGACAGCGGCACGTGAACGGCCATCTGGTCACCGTCGAAGTCGGCGTTGAACGCCGCGCAAACCAGCGGGTGCAGCTGGATCGCCTTGCCTTCGATCAGGACCGGCTCGAACGCCTGGATGCCCAAACGGTGCAGCGTGGGCGCACGGTTCAGCATGACCGGGTGTTCGCGGATGACTTCTTCCAGGATGTCCCAGACCACCGGTTCCTGGCTTTCCACCAGCTTCTTGGCAGCCTTGATGGTCGTGGCCAGGCCCATCATCTCCAGACGATTGAAGATGAACGGCTTGAACAGTTCCAGGGCCATCAGCTTGGGCAGGCCGCACTGATGCAGCTTGAGCTGCGGACCCACCACGATGACCGAACGGCCCGAGTAGTCGACGCGCTTGCCCAGCAGGTTCTGACGGAAACGACCGCTCTTGCCCTTGATCATGTCGGCCAGGGACTTGAGCTGGCGCTTGTTGGCGCCGGTCATGGCCTTGCCGCGGCGACCGTTGTCCAGCAGCGAGTCGACGGCTTCCTGCAGCATCCGCTTTTCGTTGCGCAGGATGATTTCCGGAGCCTTCAGCTCCAGCAGGCGCTTCAAGCGGTTGTTGCGGTTGATGACGCGGCGGTACAGGTCGTTCAGGTCGGAGGTCGCGAAGCGGCCGCCGTCCAGCGGCACCAGCGGACGCAGGTCCGGCGGCAGCACGGGCAGCACTTCCATGACCATCCACTCGGCCTTGATGCCGGACTTCTGGAAGCCTTCCAGCACCTTCAGGCGCTTGGAGATCTTCTTGATCTTGGCTTCCGAGCTGGTGGCCTTCAGTTCGCCGCGCAGCGTTTCCACTTCGCGGTCGATGTCGATGGTGCGCAGCAGTTCGCGCACGGCTTCCGCGCCCATCAGGGCACGGAAGTCGTCGCCGTACTCTTCGGTCTTGGCGAGGAAATCGTCATCCGACATGATCTGGCCGCGCTTGAGCGGCGTCATGCCGGGTTCGATCACGCACCAGGCTTCGAAGTACAGAACGCGTTCGATGTCGCGCAGGGTCATGTCGAGCACCATGCCCAGACGCGACGGCAGGCTCTTCAGGAACCAGATGTGCGCGACGGGGCTGGCCAGCTCGATGTGGCCCATGCGTTCACGGCGGACCTTGGCGACGGTGACTTCCACGCCGCACTTTTCGCAGATCACGCCGCGATGCTTCAGGCGCTTGTACTTGCCGCACAAGCACTCGTAGTCTTTGATCGGGCCAAAGATCTTGGAGCAGAACAGGCCGTCGCGCTCGGGCTTGAACGTACGGTAGTTGATGGTCTCGGGCTTGCGAACTTCGCCGTAGGACCACGAACGGATCTTCTCGGGCGAGGCGATGCCGATCTTGATGGCATCGAACTGCTCGTCTTGCGAGACTTGCTTAAAGAGGTCGAGTAGCGCTTTCATTAGTTACGCTCCAAATCCATGTCCAGGGCCAACGAGCGGATTTCCTTGACCAGCACGTTGAACGATTCCGGCATGCCGGCGTCGATGACGTGGTCGCCCTTGACGATGTTTTCGTATACCTTGGTACGGCCGGTGATGTCGTCGGACTTCACCGTCAGCATTTCCTGCAGGGTGTAGGCGGCGCCGTATGCTTCCAGCGCCCACACTTCCATTTCCCCGAAACGCTGACCGCCGAACTGCGCCTTGCCGCCCAGAGGCTGCTGGGTAACCAGCGAGTACGGGCCGGTCGAACGCGCGTGCATCTTGTCGTCGACCAGGTGGTGCAGCTTCAGGTAGTGCATGTAGCCGACCGTGACCGGACGCTCGAACTGCTCGCCGGTGCGGCCGTCGTACAGCCACGCCTGCGTGCGCGAAGGCGTCAGCGCCATGCGCTTGGCGACTTCGTCCGGATAGGCCAGTTCCAGCATCGTGGTGATTTCCTCTTCGGTCGCGCCGTCGAAGACGGGCGTCGCGAACGGCACGCCGTTCTTGAGGTTCTGCGCCATTTCCATGACTTCTTCGTCGGTCAGCTCGTCGATGCGCGCACCGGTGCCGGTCGTGTTGTAGACCTTGTCCAGGTAGGCGCGGACGTTCTTGACCTGCGCAGTGCGCTCGTCGCGCAGCATGTCGGCGATGCGGTGGCCCACGCCCTTGGCAGCCCAGCCCAAGTGCACTTCCAGCACCTGGCCGACGTTCATCCGCGAGGGCACGCCCAGCGGGTTCAGAACGATGTCGGCCGGCGTGCCGTCAGCCATGTGCGGCATGTCTTCCACCGGGGTGATGCGCGAAACCACGCCCTTGTTGCCGTGACGGCCTGCCATCTTGTCGCCAGGCTGCAGACGACGCTTCACGGCCAGATAGACCTTGATCATCTTCAGCACGCCCGGGGGCAGCTCGTCGCCTTGCGTCAGCTTCTTGCGCTTTTCTTCGAAAGCCAGGTCGAACTGGTGGCGCTTCTGCTCCAGCGATTCCTTGGCCTGCTCCAGCACGACGGCGTGCGGCTCGTCGGCCAGGCGGATGTCGAACCACTGCCAGCGGTCCAGATCAGCCAGGTATGCCTTGGTGATCGTGGCGCCCTTGGCCAGCTTGCGCGGGCCGCCGTTGACGGTCTTGTTGACCAGCATCTTTTCGATACGGTCGAACTGGTCGTTTTCAACGATGCGCAGCTGGTCGTTCAGGTCCTGGCGATAGCGGCGCAGTTCATCGTCGATGATGGACTGGGCGCGCTTGTCGCGCACGATGCCTTCGCGCGTGAACACTTGCACGTCGATCACGGTGCCGGTCATGCCCGAGGGCACGCGCAGCGAGGTGTCCTTAACGTCGGACGCCTTTTCACCGAAGATGGCGCGCAGCAGCTTTTCTTCCGGCGTCAGCTGGGTTTCGCCCTTGGGCGTGACCTTGCCGACCAGCACGTCGTCGGCGCTGACTTCGGCGCCGATGTACGTGATGCCCGAATCGTCCAGACGGTTCAGTTGCGTCTCGGCCAGGTTGCTGATGTCGCGCGTGATTTCTTCCGGACCCAGCTTGGTGTCGCGGGCGACGACCGTCAGTTCCTCGATGTGGACCGAGGTGTAGCGGTCATCGGCAACAACCTTTTCGGAGATCAGGATCGAGTCTTCGAAGTTGTAGCCGTTCCAGGGCATGAACGCGATCAGCATGTTCTGACCCAGGGCGAGTTCGCCCAGGTCGGTCGATGCGCCGTCAGCCAGCACGTCGCCCTTGGCGACCTTGTCGCCACGCTTGACGATGGGACGCTGGTTGATGTTCGTGTTCTGGTTGGAACGGGTGTACTTGATCAGGTTGTAGATGTCGACGCCGACTTCGCCAGCGACGTTTTCTTCATCGTTCACGCGGATCACGACACGCTCGGCATCGACGTGGTCGACCAGGCCGCCACGCAGGGCTTGCACGGTCGTACCCGAGTCAACGGCCACGGTGCGCTCGATGCCCGTACCCACGACCGGCTTTTCCGGACGCAGGCAAGGCACGGCCTGACGTTGCATGTTGGCGCCCATCAGCGCGCGGTTCGCGTCGTCGTGCTCCAGGAACGGAATCAGCGAGGCGGCGACCGACACGATCTGCGACGGGGCAACGTCCATGTAGTGCACGTTGGCCGGGGCGGTCAGCATGGTTTCGCCGGCTTCGCGGCAAGCCACCAGGTCGTCCACGAAGCGGCCTTCCTCGTCCAGCGCGGCGTTGGCCTGCGCAATGACGTAGTGGCTTTCTTCGATGGCCGACAGGTAGTCGATCTGCTCGCTGACCTTGCCGTCGATGATCTTGCGGTAAGGCGTTTCCAGGAAGCCGTACTCGTTCAGGCGAGCGTACAGCGCCATGGAGTTGATCAGGCCGATGTTCGGGCCTTCCGGCGTTTCGATCGGGCAGACGCGGCCGTAGTGGGTCGGGTGCACGTCGCGGACTTCGAAGCCGGCGCGCTCGCGGGTCAGACCGCCCGGGCCCAGTGCGGAAACGCGGCGCTTGTGCGTGATTTCCGACAGGGGGTTGGTCTGGTCCATGAACTGCGACAGCTGGCTCGAACCGAAGAACTCCTTGATGGCAGCCGAGATCGGCTTGGAGTTGATCAGGTCGTGCGGCATCAGGTTTTCCGTCTCGGCCTGGCCCAGACGTTCCTTGACGGCGCGCTCGACGCGCACCAGGCCGGCGCGGAACTGGTTCTCGGCCAGTTCGCCGACGCAACGCACGCGACGGTTGCCCAGGTGATCGATGTCGTCGATCTGGCCACGGCCGTTACGCAACTCGACCAGCACCTTGATGGTTTCAAGGATGTCTTCGTTGGTCAGCGTCATCGGACCGGTGATGTCTTCACCACGGCCCAGACGGCTGTTGACCTTCATGCGGCCGACGCGCGACAGATCGTAGGTTTCTTCGCTGTAGAACAGACGCTGGAACAGCGCTTCCACCGCTTCTTCGGTGGGCGGTTCGCCAGGACGCATCATGCGGTAGATGGCAACGCGCGCGGCCATCTGGTCGGCGGTTTCATCGGTGCGCAGCGTTTGCGAGATGTACGGGCCGCGGTCCAGGTCGTTCGTGTAGAGGGCCTGGATGTCGTGCACGTTGGCGGCGCGCAGGGCGCCCAGCACGCTTTCCGTGATTTCGTCGTTGGCGTTGGCGATGACTTCACCGGTGTCCGGGTCGACGATGTTCTTGGCCAGCACGCGGCCATACAGGAAGTCTTCCGGCACGGAGATGCGCTGGATGCCGCCGGCAGCCAGGTCGCGCAGATGCTTGGCGTTGATGCGCTTGTCTTTTTCGACGATGACCTTGCCGCTACGGTCGCTGATGTCGAAACGGGCCATTTCGCCCTTCCAACGCTCAGGAACGAATTCCATCATCGCGCCTTCGCTCTTCAATTCGAAGTTGTCGAAGTCGAAGAAGTTGGCCAGGATCGATTCCGGCGTCATGCCGATGGCCTTGCACAGGATCGTGACGGGCATCTTGCGGCGACGGTCGACGCGGAAGAACAGGACGTCCTTCGGATCGAATTCGAAGTCCAGCCACGAGCCGCGGTAAGGAATCACGCGGGCCGAGAACAAGAGCTTGCCGGAGCTGTGGGTCTTGCCGCGGTCGTGCTCGAAGAACACGCCAGGCGAGCGGTGCAGCTGCGAAACGATGACACGCTCGGTGCCGTTGATGACGAAGGAACCCGTGCCCGTCATGAGCGGAATTTCGCCCATGTAGACTTCCTGTTCCTTCACTTCCTTCACGGTGGGCTTGCTGACTTCGCGGTCAAGCAGCACCAGGCGGACCTTGGCTCGCAGGGGCGAGGCATAGGTCAAGCCACGTTGCTGACATTCCTTGACATCGAACACCGGTTCGCCGAGCACATAGCTCACGAACTCCAAGCGCGCCATACCGTTGTGACTAACGATCGGGAAAATCGACGAGAACGCCGCCTGCAAACCGTCGGCTACGCGATCGGACGGGGCGGTATCCGCCTGCAGGAAAGTTAGGTAGGATTGAAGCTGTGTCGCCAACAGGAAAGGAACGTTTTGAACGTCTTCACGCTTGGCGAAGCTTTTGCGGATGCGCTTTTTTTCGGTGTACGAGTAAGGCATGAGCACTCCGACTCGAGGTTGCATGGGCCGTCAACCACGGCCCCAGGTGATACGACTCCAGGAAACCCCCCTGTAAAGGGCATACCCCCAGTAGGGGTTTCCTGGAAACGCAAAAGCCCGGGGACTGCAAACTGCGCTGTCCCCGGGCAAATTGACGCAGGTCTTACTTGACTTCGACCTTGGCGCCAGCTTCTTCCAGCTTCTTCTTGGCGGCTTCGGCGTCAGCCTTGGCCACAGCTTCCTTGACGGGCTTCGGAGCGCCGTCGACCAGGTCCTTGGCTTCCTTCAGACCCAGACCGGTCAGCTCGCGCACGGCCTTGATGACGCTAACCTTGTTGGCGCCGGCGTCGGTCAGGACGACGGTGAACTCGGTTTGCTCTTCAGCGGCGGCGGCAGCGCCACCAGCAGCGGGAGCAGCGACAGCGACAGCGGCGGCAGCAGCCGACACGCCGAACTTCTCTTCCATTTCCTTGATCAGCTCGGACAGCTCGAGCACGGTCATGCCAGCGATGGCGTCAAGGATTTCAGCTTTGTTAAGTGCCATTTTTCAGAACTCCAAATATTTTGGTAATGCCAGGGTTTGGGTGTCGCTCGGTCGTTCAGCGAATTCCGGACAGCAGGGCGATTAAGCCGCTGCCTTCTGGTCGCGCACGGCGGCGAGGCCACGGGCGAACTTGGTCGGAACTTCGTTGAGCGTACGCACGAATTGCGCGATGGGGGCTTGCATGGTGCCCAGCAGCTTCGACAGCAACTCTTCGCGCGAGGGCATGGTGGCCAGGGCCTTCACGCCTTCTTGGTTCAACAGGCTGTTGGGCAGCGAGCCCGCCTTGATGACCAGCTTGTCGTTGCTTTTCGCGAAACCTGCGAGGACCTTGGCCGCCGCGACCGGATCAGCGCTGATGCCATAGATCAGCGGACCGGTCAGTTGCTCAGCCAACGGCTCGAAAGCCGTGCCGGCAACAGCACGACGGGCCAGCGAGTTCTTCAGAACACGCAGATACACGCCCGATTCACGCGCAGTTTTGCGCAGTACGGTGACAGAGGCGACGTCCAGACCACGGTACTCAGCGATAACAATCGATTGGGCCTTGGCGACTTCCGCCGAGACTTCCTCGATCACCACCGCTTTCTCTTGACGATTGAGACTCACGGTTTGAACACTCCATCAAAAGACGCCTGGGGCCTGAGCCTTGCGCGTCAACCGAATGCGGCGCCTGGTCGAGTTCTTCGTGTAAAGAAATCTTCCTGGGGACGCCGTCTACGCTGGATCCGAACCTTACGGGCTTCGGTATTAAGCGGAGGGGTCCGGTACTGCTTGAACCACCCTGCTCCAGCGGTCTTTGACAGCAACATCCGGAGGAATCCGGATGCAGCCCAAAGTACGTTTACAGCTATCGGCTTAGTTGGCCGACAGCGAGGCAATTTCCACGCGCGCACCGCCGCCCATCGTGGACGAAACGGCCAGCTTGCGCAGGTAAATGCCCTTGGCAGCTGCGGGACGAGCCTTTTGCAGGGCGTCGACCAGAGCGGCCAGGTTGGTTTGCAGCTGTTCCACGCCGAACGACGCGCGGCCGATCGTTGCGTGGATGATGCCAGCCTTGTCGGTGCGGTACTGAACCTGACCGGCCTTGGCGTTCTTGACAGCGGTAGCGACGTCCGGGGTCACGGTGCCGACCTTCGGGTTCGGCATCAGGCCACGGGGGCCCAGGATCTGACCCAGGGCACCCACGACACGCATCGTGTCGGGCGAGGCGATGACCACGTCGAAGTCCATTTGACCGGCCTTGATCTGGTCAGCCAGGTCGTCCAGACCGACGATGTCGGCGCCAGCGGCCTTGGCGGCTTCAGCCTTGTCGCCTTGGGCGAACACGGCCACGCGAACCGACTTGCCGGTGCCGGCGGGCAGAACGACCGAGCCGCGAACCAGTTGGTCCGACTTCTTCGGGTCGATGCCGAGCTGCACGGCCACGTCAATGGATTCATTGAACTTGGCGACGGCGGTTTCCTTGACCAGGGTCAGGGCTTCAGCGACCGGATACAGCTTGGTGCGGTCGATCTTCTGCGCAATGGCGGCGGCGCGCTTGGACAGTTTTGCCATGATTAGATCCCCTCAACCGTGATGCCCATGCTGCGGGCGCTGCCAGCGATCGTACGCACGGCGGCGTCCAGATCAGCGGCGGTCAGATCGGGGCCCTTGGCCTTGGCGATCTCTTCAGCTTGAGCGCGGGTCAGCGTGCCGACCTTGTCGGTATGCGGCTTGGACGAACCCTTTTGCACGCCGGCGGCCTTCTTGATGAGGACCGTCGCGGGCGGGGTCTTCATGATGAAGGTGAAGCTCTTGTCGGCGAAGGCGGTGATCACCACCGGAATCGGCAGACCAGGCTCCATGCCTTGGGTCTTGGCGTTGAACGCCTTGCAGAATTCCATGATGTTCAGGCCACGCTGACCCAGGGCCGGGCCAATCGGGGGGGAGGGGTTAGCCTTACCAGCCGGCACTTGCAGCTTGATAAAGCCGACGATCTTCTTCGCCATGCTTTGCTCCTTGCGGGTTATATCGCTCCTGGGCGTTCAGGCCTGGGAGCTCCCCGGGGGTTGAAATTAGGTCTTTTCGACCTGACTGAAATCGAGTTCGACGGGCGTGGCGCGACCAAAAATGGTGACAGACACGCGCACCTTGCTCTTTTCGTAATTGACTTCTTCGACGTTGCCGTTGAAGTCTGCAAACGGACCTTCCTTGACCCGAACCATCTCGCCCACTTCGAACAGGATCTTGGGACGGGGTTTCTCGACGCCCTCTTCCATCTGGGAGAGGATCTTCTCGACTTCCTTTTCGGAAATCGGGGTCGGACGGTTGCCCGAGCCACCCAAAAACCCGGTGACGCGGTTGGTGTTCTTGACCAGGTGCCACGTTTCGTCGGTCAGGTCCATTTCAACCAGGACATAACCGGGGAAAATGCGGCGCTCGGTGATCGACTTCTGGCCACCCTTGACCTCGACGACTTCCTCGGAGGGCACAAGAATGCGGCCAAAAGACGTTTGCAGGCCCGCGCGCTCGATGCGCTCGTTCAGGGCCTTGTGTACGCTTTTTTCCATGCCGGAGTACACATGGACGACATACCAACGCTTACTCATTCGCCGTCCTTATTTCCAGCCCAGCAACAGGCCGTAAAGAATCCATTCGATGCCCTTGTCGAGCACCCACATGAAAAGGCCCATGACCGCCACAAACGCGAAAACGATACCCGTCATCTGGGTCGTTTCCTTGCGCGTGGGCCACGAGACACGCTTGACTTCGTTGTAGGACTCGCTGGCGAAGCTCAGGGTGCGGCGGCCGGGTTCGCTGAACCAGGCGATCACGGCTGCGATCACTAGGCCGCCGACGAATACGCCGATACGTGCAGGCATCGGTTGCGCGCTGAGCACGGAGAACCCGACGATGCCAGCAATAACGACAAGAACCGCCAGCCCGAGCTTCACCCGGTCGGCGGTACTGGTTACGGTTTCTACGCTGGTATTAGACATATTGCGACGCGAGCCGCCGTGAATGCGTAACTCGCGATGATCTCCCGCGGGTTTATCCTGGCGGTGGCAGGGGCAGTAGGAATCGAACCTACAACCTTCGGTTTTGGAGACCGACGCTCTGCCAATTGAGCTATGCCCCTAAAACACTACACTTGCACTACACAGCTGCTTCCGCCTACATGCAACAACTTGCGGAACCATACATCATACTACTTTTACAGCAAAGATGGATAGAGGGACTTTAGAGTCCACTCTACCCATCCGGGTATTGCTTACTTCAGGATCTTGGCGACGACGCCGGCGCCGACGGTACGACCGCCTTCACGGATGGCGAAACGCAGGCCTTCTTCCATGGCGATGGGGGCCAGCAGCTTGACCGTCATGGCCACGTTGTCGCCCGGCAGAACCATTTCCTTGTCGGCCGGCAGTTCGATCGTGCCCGTCACGTCCGTCGTGCGGAAGTAGAACTGGGGACGATAGCCTTGGAAGAACGGGGTGTGACGGCCGCCTTCTTCCTTGGACAGGATGTACACCTCGGAGGTGAAGTCGGTGTGCGGGGTGATCGAGCCCGGCTTGGCCAGAACTTGGCCGCGCTGGACGTCTTCACGCTTGGTGCCGCGCAGCAGGATGCCCACGTTGTCGCCGGCTTGACCTTGGTCCAGCAGCTTGCGGAACATTTCCACGCCCGTGCAGGTCGTCTTGACCGTCGGAACGATACCGACGATTTCGAGTTCTTCGCCGACCTTGATCACGCCGCGTTCGATACGGCCGGTCACCACGGTGCCGCGACCCGAGATCGAGAACACGTCTTCAACCGGCATCAGGAACGTGCCGTCCACGGCGCGCTCGGGCGTCGGGATGTACGAATCCAGCGCAGCGGCCAGAGCCATGATGGCCTGTTCGCCCAGTTCGCCCTTGTCGCCTTCCAGCGCCAGCTTGGCCGAACCCTTCACGATCGGGGTGTCGTCGCCCGGGAAGTCGTACTTCGACAGCAGTTCGCGGACTTCCATTTCCACCAGCTCGAGCAGCTCGGCGTCGTCAACCATGTCAGCCTTGTTCAGGAAGACGATGATGTACGGCACGCCAACCTGGCGCGACAGCAGGATGTGTTCGCGGGTTTGCGGCATCGGGCCGTCAGCGGCCGACACGACCAGGATCGCGCCGTCCATTTGCGCGGCGCCCGTGATCATGTTCTTCACATAGTCAGCGTGGCCCGGGCAGTCAACGTGCGCGTAGTGACGCGCTTCCGTTTCGTACTCGACGTGAGCCGTGTTGATCGTGATGCCGCGAGCCTTTTCTTCAGGAGTCGCATCGATCTGGTCGTAGCCCTTGGCTTCGCCGCCGAACTTGTTCGACAGAACGGTCGTGATGGCCGCCGTCAACGTCGTTTTGCCGTGGTCAACGTGACCAATCGTACCCACGTTCACGTGCGGCTTGGTACGTTCAAACTTGCCTTTTGCCATGGCTGACTCCTGACCTGGATTGCGCTTCTGACTGAAGAAAAGAGGAATTAGTGGTGCCCATGGCGCGGATCGAACGCGCGACCTCTCCCTTACCAAGGGAGTGCTCTACCACTGAGCCACATGGGCAAATAAATCTTGGAGCGGGTGAAGGGAATCGAACCCTCGTCGTAAGCTTGGAAGGCTTCTGCTCTACCATTGAGCTACACCCGCGGCATACCCTTTCACCTTCTCTTTCCCAAACCTTTTCAATCCGAAGCCTTGGAAAACCTTACAACCTTCTTTGCGAAGGCTGCTCAGCTTTCTGAGCTTCACATTGTAAATCCAGGCAAACCGCGCCTGGATTTAGGAATGGGTCTCTGGTGGAGGAGGTTGGATTCGAACCAACGTAGGCGCAAGGCCAACAGATTTACAGTCTGCCCCCTTTAACCACTCGGGCACTCCTCCAGAGGAGAATTCGAGATTATGAACACTTTCAAATCCGCTGTCAAACGCTTCGGACGAAATATTCAAAATTCTTCTTCAACCACCGCAGCGTTTCCGCGCAGAGGGGGCGAAGCTTACAGGTTTCCGCGAATTGCTGCACGGAAAAGATCGGAATACTGCTCGGGCGTGTAGTTGACGGGGTTGGTGCCGGCCGAAGGATCCTCGGCCGCCATGCGCCCTATTCGTTCGGCCTGAGCCTCGTCGATGCCGATTTCGGCCAGGGTATGCGGAATGCCCACGGTCTCGCGCAGGCGCAACACCCAGTCCAGCACCGCGCCAGGGCCGGAATCCGGCAGATCCAGATAGCGCGCCAAGGCCTGCAACCGCGGCGCCACCGCGTGTTCGTTGGCTTTCAGCACATACGGCATGAGGATGGCGTTGAGCATGCCGTGATGCGCGTCGTACAGCGCGCCCAGCGGGTGCGCCAGCGCATGCATGGCGCCCAGCCCGCGCTGGAATGCCGTCGCGCCCATGCTGGACGCCACCAGCATCTGCAGGCGCGCCTGCAGGTCATCGCCATGGGCGACCGCCTGCGGCAGGTACTCCTTCACCAGGCGCATGCCTTCGATCGCGATGCCCGCCGCCATGGGATGGAAGAACGGCGAACAGTAGGCCTCCAGATTGTGCGACAGCGCGTCCATGCCCGTCGCCGCTGTGATCTTTGGCGGCAGGCCTACCGTCAGTTCGGGGTCCAGGATCACGACCGAGGGCAGCATGCGCGCATGGAAGATGATGCGCTTTACTTCAGCGGCCTCGTCGGTGATGACGGAGGCGCGCCCGACTTCGGAACCGGTGCCCGCAGTGGTCGGCACCGCCACCACCGGCGCCATGCCGGCCACCTCGACGCGCAAGTAGTTGTCGCCGATGTCCTCGAAATCCCATAGCGGCCGCGTCTGGCCCGCCATCAACGCAATGGCTTTGGCCGCGTCCAGCGCAGAACCTCCGCCGAATGCGATCACGCCGTCGTGGCCGCCCTGCTTGTAAGCACGCACGCCGTCGTCGACGTTGCGGCCCGTGGGGTTGCCTTTGATTTCGTGGAACAGGCCGCACTCCAGGCCGGCGTCACGGCAGCCCTGCACGGCGCCCGCGACCATGGGCAAGGCGGCCAGCCCGGGATCCGTCACAAGCAATGGCCGCGCCATGCCCAGCCCGCGGCACAGCGCCGGCAATTCCTTGATGCGGCCAGGGCCGGCCTTGATGGCCGTGGGATAGTTCCAATTAACGCTGGGCAAGGTCATGGTTGGTTTCCTGATGGCGCCGTGTCAGACGCTGCGCAGATGGAAGGATTTGGCTTGCGTGAGCTGTTCGTAGCCAACAACCGACAGGGACACGCCGCGGCCGGAATTCTTGACGCCGGTCCAGGCCAGCGCGGGATCCAGGTAGTCGCAGCGGTTCATGAAAAAGGTTCCCGTGCGGACCTGGCGACCGATATGCAAGGCCGCTTCCTCGTCCTGCGTGAAGGCCGCCGCCGTCAGGCCATAGGGACTGTCGTTCATCAGACCGATGGCTTCCTCGTCGCTGTCTACCGCCATGATTCCGACGGCCGGCCCGAAGCATTCATCGCTCATGATGCGCATGCGGTGATCGACCTGCGTGAGCAACGCCGGCGCGACATAAGGCGAGCCTATGCTCGCTTCCTTGAAATGCGAGCTATCAATCATATTCCTGGCGCCCGCCGAAACCGCTTCGTCGATGATGGCCCGGATCTCGGCGGCGGCCTTGGCGCGCACGACCGGACCCAAGGTAGTGTCGGCGTGCAGCGGATTCCCCAGGACATAGCCGCGCGTCAACTCGACGGCGCGATCGACGAATTCATCGTATCTGGTGCGCGCCACGTAGATGCGCTGGATGCCGCAGCAGGACTGGCCCGAATTGAAGTACGCGCCGTCCACCAGGGTTTCGACCGCGTGTTCGATCTTGGCGTCGGCCCGCACATAGGCCGGATCATTGCCGCCTAGCTCCAGGCCCATGCCGATAAAGCGCCCCGCCGCGCTTTCCTCGACCGCATGCCCTCCGCGCACGGACCCGGTGAACGACACGTAGCCGACCTCCGGCGCGCGGATCAGCCGGTGCACGATGTCGTGGTTGGCATGCAGATACTGGAATACGCCTTTGGGCGCCCCGACCTCGCGGAACGCGCGTTCGATAAATTCCGCGCACAAGGGCGTCTGGTCGGAATGCTTGAGGATGACCGTATTGCCCGCCATCAGAGCGGGCACGATGCTGTTCACGGCCGTCAGCAAGGGGTAGTTCCACGGCGCGATGGTCAACGCGACACCTATCGGCTCGCGGCTGATGAAGCGTGTGAAACCGGTTTGCTCCGGTACCTGGATGGGCGCCAGCGCCTCGCCCGCGATGGCGATCATGTGACGGGCGCGCGCCTCAAAGCCTGCCACTTCGCCCGGCGTGTAGCGCAATGGCCGTCCCATCTGGATGGTGATGGCGCGCGCGATCTCTTCCTTGGCGGCAACGAAGCGGTCGACGGCCGCGGACACGATGCGCCCCCGCTCCTGCACGCCCAGCGCCTGCCACGCGCCCTGCGCGGCTTGGGCGTCAGCGAGTGCCTGCGCGATCTGCGCCTCGCTGGCATAAGGTCGGCGCACGACCTCGCGCCCGTCGATGGGACTGATGGTGATGAGTTCCTGGGTCATGTCTGCCCTGCGCAAGCGATGTGGTTTGGATTCAGATGATTTCGAAGTAGCGCGCCAGTTCCCAATCGGTCACGTGGCGGCGGAACTGCCGTTCTTCCCATTCGCGCGTGGCGGCGTAGTGTTCGACGAAGGCATCGCCGAACAGATGCCGCGCGGCCTCGGATTCGCGCAGCCGCTGCGCGGATTCCCACAGCGTGGTGGGCAGGCGCAGATGCGCTGGAAACTGCTGCGTGTAGGCATTGCCCTGCACCATCGGCTCGGGTTCCAGGCCCTGTTCGATGCCATACAGGCCCGACGCCAGGGCGGCGGACAAGGCCAGGTAAGGATTGGCGTCGGCTGATCCGATGCGCACCTCGACGCGCTGCGATTTGTCGCTGCCTGGAATCAGCCGCAGCGCGGTGGTACGGTTTTCCATGCCCCAGGTGGCATCCAGCGGCGCCCAGTACCCGGGCACCAGGCGCGAATAGCTGTTGATGGTCTGCGCATACAGGGCCATGAATTCCGGCAGGTAGCGCTGTACGCCGGCCATGAAGGAGGCTTGCGTCGCGCTCATGCCATGCGGCCGGGATTCGTCGTAGAAGGCGGAGCGGTTGGTCTTGTGATCGCGCAGCGACAG
Source organism: Achromobacter aegrifaciens (assembly GCF_902859735.1). Classification (GTDB taxonomy): domain Bacteria; phylum Pseudomonadota; class Gammaproteobacteria; order Burkholderiales; family Burkholderiaceae_B; genus Achromobacter; species Achromobacter aegrifaciens. The sequence goes on from NZ_CADIJY010000005.1 coordinate 318,249, forward strand.
ATGGATGTGGCCGCTCTGGCCGGGATGATCATGCGACCATTTCGCCATGAAGGTCGCCATCAGCCCGTTCTGCTGCGCCAGTGCCTTGGTGAAGGTCTTGAAGAGAAAGGCCTTGTCGCCCGCAGCCGCGGCCAGGTCCACCGCCAGGGCCGCTTCCAGCACGCCCGGCCCCGTTTCGGTGTGCAGGCCTTCGATGGGCATGTCCATGCGTTCGCACATGTCCAGCAGCTTGCGGTAGAAGTCGCCCTCGACCGTGCTGCGCAGCACCGAGTAGCCGAAATTTCCCGGCGTCCAGTTCTCCATGTTGCGGTAGTTCTTGGCGCGCACGGAATGCGGCGTTTCGCGGAACATGAAGAACTCGTACTCCAGCGCCGCATAGACGTCATAGCCCATGCCGGCGGCCCGGTCCAGCGTCCGGTGCAACAGGCGCCGCGGACAGATGGCGCCCGCGTCGCCTTCGAATTCCGCCAGGAACAGCAGCATGTCTTCGCCGCCCGGTCCCTGCTCCAGCGGCAGCCTGCGGCCGCTTTGGGGGATGATCCTGAGCTTGGCATCGGGATAGGCCGTGTGCCAACCCGTGTACTTGGTGTTGTCGTACAGCTGGTCGTCCAGATCCCAGCCGAACACCACGTCGCAAAACGCCAGCCCCGAGCGCAGCGCGCCCAGGAACTTGTCGCGCCGCAGGTATTTGCCCAGCATGACGCCATCGACGTCGGACAAGCCTACCTTGATGTGCGAGAGCTGGCTGGCTTGCACCAGCCGCTCCGCGTCTTCCACCGTTGCTACCCCTAGTGCATGCATGCTCTTTCACCTTGTGACTGAAGCGTTGCGTTGGACTGCGGGCGGGCGGCGCGGCGTTCAGGTCATGGCCGCCCCCAGCACCCGCATCGCCTGGCGATGCAGCTGCGGCGTGGCGGCCGCGACGACGCGGCCCTGCGATTCGAGACTGAGCGGCTGCCCCGACCAATCGGTAATGACGCCGCCCGCCCCTTCGATCACGGGCATCAGCGCCAGATAGTCATACGGCTGCAGGCCGGACTCGACCACCAGGTCGACGTGTCCGCTGGCCAGGAGGCCGTAGCTGTAGCAATCGCCGCCGTAGCGGCGCATGCGCGCGGCCTGCGTCAGCGCCTCGAAGGCGGCCAGTTCCGCGCCGGCAAAGATGTCGGGCGAGGTGGCGTACAGAATGGCCTGGCGCAGTTCGGCGCAAGCGCTGGCGCGACAGGCGGCGCCATTCAACTGCGCGGCCGCGCCTGCCGCACCGACCCAGCGCTCATCCAGCATGGGTATGTCGATCACCCCGAGCACGGGCTTGCCCCGATGCAGCAGCGCCAGCAGCGTGCCCCACAGCGGGTTGCCGGAAATGAAGGCGCGCGTGCCGTCGATGGGATCCAGCGACCACACGAATTCGGCTTCGGCATGCGAAGCGCCGAACTCCTCACCAAAAATGCCGTGCTCGGGATAGTGCTGGGCGATGGCCTCGCGCAGGGCAGCCTCGACTTCGCGGTCAGCCTGCGTGACCGGGCTTTCGTCCGCCTTGGTGTCCACGTCCAGCGGATGCCGGAACCACTTGCGCGACAAGGGACGCACGCGGTCCGCCAGCGTTTGGGCGAACGAGGAGTACGCGGCCAGCTGCTGCGCGGATAACGGCGGTGAAGTTTGCATCGATGAGCTCCAGGCGTGGCGCGGGAGGATGCGCCTACGCCAAAAAAACCCTTGAATACTGGTTTTTCCAGTCTAGACACGTTGCCACAAATTTGCAAACATACATAAAACTGCAACTTGCCGGATTTGTTGCAGAAGGCTGTCCAACTACGTAGCTCGCCACCGTTGCCGTGTATTCCAACCGGAGTCCCATCATGCAATGTATGAAGAAGCTTAGCCTTGTGGTTGCAGTAATTTCCCTAGGTTGGACGCAGGCTCACGCCGGCGCCATCACCGTCTACACCGCCCTCGAAGAAGACGAAATCGCGGCCTACCTGAAAGCCGCCAACGCCGCCATGCCGGACGTGAAGGTCAACGTGCTGCGGCTGTCCACCGGCGATCTGGGCGCGCGCCTGATCGCCGAGGCTTCCAACCCGCAGCAGGACGTGATCTGGGGGTTCGCCGTCAGCAACATGCTGGATCCGCGCCTGCAGAACCTGCTGGAGCCGTACGCGGCCAAAGGCATGGACGCCCTGCCCGCGCAGTACAAGGGCGCCGACCAGAAGTGGTTCGCAGCCACTGGCTACGTGGCCGCATTCTGTGTGAACACGGACAGGCTCAAGTCCAAGAACCTGCCCATGCCGACCTCCTGGGAAGACCTGACCAAGCCCGTCTACAAGGGCGAAATAGTTATCCCCAGCCCCGCGGCCTCGGGCACCGGCTATCTGCAGATCGTCGCGCTGCTGCAGGGCATGGGCAAGGAGAAAGGCTGGGCGCTGCTCAAGGACCTGGACAAGAACGTGGCGCAGTACACGCCGTCGGGCTCGCGCCCCTGCAAGATGGCGCGCGCCGGCGAGTACGCCATCGGCGTGTCCTTCGCCTTTCCCGCCATGCAATCCATAGAGGAAGGATTCCCCATCAAGATGGTGATTCCGTCCAAATGGGTGGGTTACGAGCTGGAAGCCTCGGGCCTGATGAAAACGGCCAAGAATCCCACCGACGCCAAACGTTTCCTCGATTGGACGCTATCGGCGCAGGCGGGCGGCCTGTACAGCAAGTACAAGGAACTGGTGACCATCCCCGGCGCCACGCCCAACAAGGCCGCCGAAGCCGCCGGCCTGCCCAAGGACCTGACCGCCGTGCTGTACCCCGTGGACTTCCCCAAGTCCGCCGCGGAACGGGACGCCACCATCAAGACCTGGCAGGAAACCATCAAGCGTTGACGGTGCCGCGGCCGGCGCACAGCCGGCTGCCGCCTGTCCTGGAGACGCCATGTATCTGGAATTGCGCGGAATCCGCAAGACGTTCGATGCGTCGGTAGCGCTGCAAGACATCGACCTGTCCGTGGGCGAACATGAATTCGTCTGCCTGCTCGGCCCCAGCGGCTGCGGCAAGACCACCTTGCTGCGCATCGTGGCGGGCCTGCTGCCCTTTGACCGCGGCACCATCACGCTGGGCGGGCGCGACCTGAGCGCGCTGCCGGCGCGCAAGCGCGGCTTCGGCATCGTGTTCCAGTCGTATTCTCTGTTCCCCAACATGACGGTGGCGCAGAACGTGGGTTACGGCCTGCGCATCCGCGGCGAACCGCGCGAACGCATCGGCGCGCGCGTGAAGGAACTGCTGGCGCTGATCAAGCTGCCCGAGCATGCCGAACGCTATCCGCACCAGCTGTCCGGCGGCCAGCAGCAGCGCGTTGCGCTGGCGCGCGCGCTGGCGGTGGATCCGGCGCTGATCCTGCTGGACGAACCGCTGTCCGCGCTGGACGCGCGCGTACGCACCGACATGCGCGCCGAAATCCACGACGTGCAGCGGCGCCTGAAGATCCCCACGGTAATGGTGACGCACGATCAGGAGGAAGCGCTGACGCTGGCCGACAAGATCGTGTGCATGAACGACGGCCGCATCGAACAGGTAGGCTCGCCGTCAGATCTGTACCTGCGCCCGCGCACCCGTTTCGTGGCGAACTTCGTGGGCCTGAGCAATCTGCTGCCCACCGACTGGGTACGCGAGGCCATGCCCCAGCTGATGGCGACGCGGCCCGAGGGCGCCAGCGAGCGCTACGAGGCCTGCCTGCGGCCCGAGAATCTGCGCATCGCCGCGGACGATCGCGGGCCTGGCCGCGTGCAGGACATGACGTTCATGGGCAACCTCACCCGCCTGCGCATCGCCTGGCAGGGACGCGAACTGCTGGTGGAGCAACATGGCGCCGCCGGCCTGTCGCGCGGCGCCCCCGTACGGCTGGACATGGAGCCGGGCCATTGCGCCTGGGTCAGCGTATGACGGATCGCGCCACGCACACCGGAGCCGCCGCTTGAGCGCCGCCCACGCCGGCCCGGCCATCGCGGCGCCAACCGGCCGCGCCCCCTGGTCCGCCGACCGCGTGTTGCTGTGGAGCTGCGTCGGCATCCCACTTGCCGGCCTGGCGCTGTTCTTCCTCTATCCGCTGGCGACCGTGGCGTGGCGCAGCCTGGTCGAGAAAGACGGCTCGGTCGGCCTGGGCAACTATGCCGAGGTCTTCGCCACGCGCGGCGTGCTCACTGCCACGCTCAACAGCCTGGTCATGAGCACCGCCACCACGGTGGTGAGCGTCGGGCTGGGCTTTGCCATCGCCTATGGCCTGGATCGCAGCTGCATGCGCGGCAAGGCCGCCGTGCGGCTGGCGCTGGTGCTGCCGCTGCTGGCGCCTTCGCTGGTTCAGGGCCTGGGACTCATTTTCCTGCTGGGCCGCAACGGGCTGGTACACCGCTGGACGGGCTGGGAGATCGATATCTACGGCTTCTGGGGCCTGTTGATCTCCAACGTGTTCTACGCCCTGCCCCAGGCCGTGCTGATCCTGCAGGCGGCCCTGCGCAACATGGACGCGCGCTACTACGACGCGGCCGAAGTCATGGGCGCGTCCGGCTCGCGCCAGTTCTTCGACATCACCCTGCCCAACTGCAAGTTCGGCCTCTTGAGCGCGGCCTTCGTGGTGTTCGTCATCACCATTACCGACTTCGGCAACGCCGCCGTGATCGGCGGCAACTACCGGGTGCTGGCCACGGAGATCTACAGCCAGGTATCCGGACAGATGAACTTCGGCATGGGCTCGGTGGTCGGCATCCTGCTGTTGCTGCCCTCACTGATTTCGGTGCAGATCGAACGCGTCGCCTCGCAGCGCCAGTTCGGCTCGGCCTCGCCCAGCGGATTGCGGGTCACGCCGCAGCCGGCTCGCGGACGCGATGCGGCGTTCACCGCCGGCGTGCTGCTGGCCAGCGGCACCATCATCCTGACCGTGGCCACGGTGATCTTCGCCAGCTTCATGCGGCTATGGCCCTATCGCATGGAATGGACGCTGAAGCATTACGACATCACGGTCAGCGGCGGCTACACGCCGCTCTGGACGTCCTTGTACCTTTCCCTGGCGGCGGCAGGCGGCGGCGTACTGCTGCTGTTCTTCCTGAGCTTCGGGGTGTGCCGCATTCCGCGCGCCTGGGCCAAGCTGGTCTACCTGGTCTCGGTGCTGCCGGTGGGAGTTCCTGGCCTGGTGCTGGGCTTGTCGTACATCTTCGCCTTCAACGCCCCCGGCACGCCGCTGTATGCGCTGTATGGCAGCGCCGCGCTGATCGCCTTGTGCAACTTCTACCACTACCACACGCAGGGTTTCCTGACGATGATGACCGGCATGCGCGCCGTGCCGCAGGCGCTGGAGGAGGCGGTCAGCTGCCTGGGCGGCGGCACGCTGCGGGTGCTGCGCGACGCGGTGCTGCCGCTGATCGGCCCGACCGTGCTCGGCGTGTTCTTCTTCCTGTTCATGCGGTCCATGGTGACGCTGTCAGCGGTGATCTTCCTGGTCACGCCATCCGTGAGCGTGGCGCCCGTTTCCGTCTTGCGCCTGGACGAAGCGGGGTTCGTCTCGCAGGCTGCCGCCTATTCAACCCTTATCATGCTGGTCGTGGGGGGCTCCCTGCTGGCATTGCGCGCGCTGATCGCCGCAGCCGCGCGGCGCCGGACATAGATTAGGAAACATCGGACATGTGGCAAGAAGAGCGGTATCAGAGAATCCGCGCCCTGCTGTCTTCATTGCAGCAGGTATCGACCGACCGTATCGTCGGCGAACTAGGGGTGTCGAGGGAAACAGTCAGGCGTGACCTGCTGGAACTGGAGGCCATGGGCGAATTACGCCGGGTGCACGGCGGCGCCGTGCCGGTACACAGCGAACCGCCCATCGCGGAACGCGTGCATACGCGCGTCAAATACAAGCGCGCCATCGCGCGCGCGGCCGCGGGGCTGGTATCCAGCGGACAGACCCTGTTCCTGGACGCCGGCAGCACCACCAGCGTGCTGGCCGACGAACTGGCCAAGCTGTCGGGCCTGACCGTCATCACCAACTCGTTCGACGTCGCCTTGAAGGTGGGCGCGGCCGGCAACGGCGCGAACCAACTCATCATGCTGGGCGGCTCCGTGGGCGGCCCGGTATGCGCCACGGCCGGCGACATCACAATCGCCGAGATCCACCGGTATCGCGCGGACTTGGCGCTGCTGTCTCCGGTAGGCGTGGACGCCGAATTCGGCGCCACCAATTATGACCTGCGCGAAGCCGAAGTCGCGCGCGCCATGGCGGCAAGCGCCAAGCAGCTGGTGCTGCTGGCCGACTTCAGCAAGATCGGCCTGTGCAGCCGCGTGTCGTACTGCAGCGCGGACCGCATCGACCATCTGGTCACCAACACCAGCGCGCAGAAGTCGCCCGCCTACGCCGCCTTGAAATCCGCCGTCGGCAAAATCCTGGCGGTGTAGCGCAAGCGTCGGCCACGCGTCAGTCCAGCGACACGCCCGCAGTTTTCACCATGTCGGCCCAGTACACGGTGTCTTCCTGCAGCCGCGTCTTGAATGCGGCGGGCTGGCTGCCCACCGCCCAGCTGCCGCCGCTGTTGATCTTGGCGATCACGGCGGGCGATTTCATCGCCTGCCCCACTGCTTGCGCCAGGTAGGCGATGCGCTCGGGCGGGGTGCCGGCGGGCGCGAACAGTCCGTACCAGTCATCGGCGGTAATGCCCTCCATGCCTGCCTGCTTGAGTGTGGGCGCCCCCTTGAAGATGCCGATGCTGTTCTCGTGGCTGAGCGCCAGGATGCGCAGCTTGCCGGCGGCGACCATGGGTTCGGCCGAGGCCGGTGAAGTTATCAACATGTCCACCGTGCCTCCCATGAGATCGGTGATGGCGGGCGCTGCACCGCGATACGGCACATGCACCAGTTTCACATCGGCCTTCTGCGACAGCAGCGCGCCCATCAGATGGCTCATGGTGCCGTTGCCGGGCGTCGCATAGGTGACCACGCCGGGCTGCTTGCGCGCGGCGTCCAGATAGTCGTTCAGCGTGCGGTACGCGCCCTCGCTGCGCGCCACCAGCACCAGCGGCGCGGAAGTGATCTGCGAGATGGGCGTGAAGTCCTTGACGGGATCAAAGCCCACGTTCTTGTACAGGCGCGGATTGACGGCCATGACGCTGGTCTGCGACATCACCAGGGTATAGCCATCGGGCTTGGCGCGCGCCACCTGCGCCGTGCCGACGTTGCCGCCCGCGCCCGAGCGGTTTTCCACCACCACACTCTGGCCCGTGATGGCGCCCAGTTCCTGCGCGATCAGGCGTGCGACGCCGTCATTACCGCCCCCCGGAGGAAACGGCGACACGACCGTGATGGCCTGCTTGGGATAGTCGGGTAGAGGCGCGGGCGCCTCGGCGTGGACGACGGTCCCCCACAGCAAACCGGCCAGCGCCGCGGCAGCGGCCTTGCGTATGTGCGATGCATGGTGCTTCATCTGAGTTCCCCTTGTGATTGGCGGCCGGATACTCGGCCGTCCTTTGCATTCCGGTTCGGCATGAACCGTCCGCACCCCGGCCGTGCAGGCCGGGGCGTACTTTTCGGATTGATGCGTCTGCTGTGCCGCGAGGCCGGATCAGGCGAGCGCGGCGGCTCCGGTGTCAGCGGGCCGGAAAGCGGTAGCCCGCCAGTTCGCGTTCGTCGATCTGCTTGACCAGATTGGTCTCCCAGGCCAGGTACTGGCGCGCGGCGGCCTTGTTGCCGTCGTGGCGGTCATGCACAAAAAACAGATAGTCGATGCAGTCGGCGTCGGCGGGCTCGGCCGGCGTGGACGCCAGTGCGATGCCCTGCGCGGCCCAGCCGGAGGGATCTCCGGTGTTGGCATGGATGTCGTTCACTCCCAGCGCCCGCAAGTCCTGCGCGGCCCAGGCGGCCAGGGCCGCATCCTCGGCCAGCAACACTACCGGACGCGTGGCGTCCAGGGGCAGGCTGGCGAGACGCGGGCGAATGGACCAGCGCGCGCCTGCAATATGGCTGGCGCGATAGCGCATGCTGGGACGAAGATCGATCAGCTGCGCGCCCTGCGCGCGCGCGGCTGCAAGCTGCGCATCATCCAGCAAGGGCAATTGCGGCGCCAGCGCCTTTTCCACAGGGTTGTCCAAATGCGCCTGCACGCCTTCTCGCAGCACGCTGGCGTCCCAGCCCATCTGCCGCAGCCAGCTGGCGACCACCGGCGCGCGCACGCCTTCGGCATCGAACACGACGATGCGCGCGCCGCGCACGGCCAGGTACTGGTCGGTGGCCTGGATCAACTGGCCGCCAGGCGTGTGCTGCGCACCGGGCAGCGAACCTTGGGCGTGCTCTTCGGCGCTGCGCACATCGCACAGGAAGGTGCTGCGGTTCTTGTCGCGCAACCATGCTTGCACCGCTTGCGCACTCACCGTAGGCACGCCATGGCTTTCGGCCAGTCGCGCGGAACGCTGTGCCAGCGCGGGCAGGTCTTGTGGTGCAACGCCATCGTCGTAGCGGCGGCGCGCGCCGTGTTCAAGCTGCAGATCCTCGAGGTACCAGCCTTGCGTGCCGTTCTCCAGCGCGTAGACAGGATTGGGCACGCCCAGGTTGATCAGCGTCTGCGCCCCGATGATGCTGCGTGTGCGGCCGGCGCAGTTCACCACAATGGTGGTCTGCGGATTGCTCGCCAGCGCGTGGGCGCGCAGCGCCAGTTCCCCGTTGGGGCAGCAGATGCCGCCCGGGATGCTCATCTTCTGGTATTCCGCATAAGGCCTGCCGTCCAGCACGATCAGGTCGTCGCCGCGGCGCTGGCGTTCGGCCAGGTCGCGCGCGCCGATACGCGGGGTGTGGAAAACTTCTTCGGCCAGTTCGCCGAAGGTTTTGCTGGGCACGTTCACGCCCGCGAAGACGGCATAGCCGTCGCGCTGCCATTGCGCGATGCCGCCGCTCAGGCGATGGACATTGCAGTACCCAAGCGCTGTCAGGGCCTGCGCGGCGCGCGCCACCGTGTCATCGGCGCCGCCGTTGTCGTAGAGCGCGATGCGCACATCGCGCCGCGGCGCCAGGCGCACGATATCCACCTCCAGCCGGCTGTAGGGCACGGGCGCGGCGTAGAACAGATGGCCCTCGCCATACTGGCCATGCTCGCGCACGTCCAGCAGCGCGATTTCAGCGCCATCATGCAGCCATTGCTTGAGCGTGTGCGGATCGATGTCGATGGCGGACGGGTCTTGAGTGGGGTGCATCATGGTGTTCAGCGAAGACGGAAAAAGTCGGAATAGCGCTTGTTTCAGGTCGGCGATGAGGTCGTCGGGGTCCTCCAGGCCCACATGCAGGCGCAGCATGGCGCCGCGCGGCTCGGGATCCGGCAAAGACCGCGCCGCGGCAAGATTCACCGGTATCACGAGGCTTTCGAAACCGCCCCACGATGCGCCGATGCCGAATAGCTGCAGGCTGTTGATAAGTCGCTCGACGGCGTCGACGCCGACCGCGCCGGCGAACTCCACCGTCAGGAGGCCATTCGCGCCGGTGCAATCGCGCTGCCACAACGCGTGGGAAGGATCGCCGGGCAAGGCCGGACACAGGACACGCGCCACTTCCGGACGGCTCAACAGAAAGTCCGCCACACGCAAGGCGCTGCGGGCGTGCTGCGCCATGCGCAAAGGCAGCGTGCGCATGCCGCGCAACACCAGATAGGCGTCATCGGCGCCAACGGTCTGCCCCAGATCCACGGTGGCGCGCTCCAGCGCATTCCAGGCCCGTGCATTGGAGATCACCGCGCCCATCATCACATCGGCATGTCCGCCCAGATACTTGGTGGCCGCCAGGATCGAAATGTCGGCGCCCAATGTCAGGGGTTGATGCAGCAATCCGGAGGCCCAGGTGTTATCCACAGCCAGCCAGCAATCATGCACGCGGGCCAAAGCGGCCAACGCCGGCAGATCTGGCATCTCATAAGTCAGCGAGCCCGGCGACTCCGCGTAGATCATGCGGGTTTGAGGACGGATGAGCGCTTCGATGCCCGTGCCGTCAGGCTGGTAGTACGTATACGCGATGCCCAGCCGCGCCAGATGTTCCGCGCAGAAGCGGCGCACGGGCTCGTACACCGCATCCGTGATCAGTACGTGGTCCCCGGCGCGCAAGTAAGCCAGCAGCACGGTGGCGATGGCGGCCTGGCCGGTGGGATACAGCTTGGCGCGATAGCCTTCTTCCAGCTCGACCAACGCGTCTTCGAGCGCGTGCGTGCTATCGGTGCCGCGCGCGCCGTAGGACGGCAGGCGTTCCTGGTCGCGGCGGCTGCGCGTGTCGCGCCAGGCCTGCACGCTTTCGAAGACGTAGGTGCTGGCGCGCGTGACGGGCGTATTGACCCAGCCGCGATGAGGGCGGCCGGCGCGCAGGAGGCGCGTGGCGGACCGATAGGGCTTGTCCATGATCAGCGGCGCGTCTGCACGCCGATCGGCATGACTTTGCAGGTGCCGGCTTGCAGGTCGAACGCCAGGCGTTCGGTCAGCGTTTCCAGTGCGCGGCCGTACATGTGCAGGTGGCGGATGACGCTGTCGCCCTGGATTTCCACGGCGTGGATATCGTCCGGCATCAGCGCGATGCCGGTGCCGGGGCCAACCACCACGGTGCCGGTCTTTTCGAGCCGGCCCACGCCGGGCACGGAGCCGTCGTCGCTGCGGTCATAGACGTAGTTGTATTCCACGCCTTCCACGGCCGCGATACAGGCCCAGGTCGTGTGGTTGTGTGGAACGATCTGCTTGCCGGGACGCATGACGTTCAGATAAAGCGCGTAGCTTTTGTCGGAGTCCTCGGCGATCAGGTAGCGGGCCTGGCGTTCGCCGTCTTCCGGCGCGGGATAGCGGTCGGCTGCCCACCAGTCGGTGTGGCCGGCCAAGCCGATCAACTCGTCCAGTACGGCCTGGAGACTGTCTCGGTTCAGCCCCTTATTTCCTACAGTTTTTTTAATATTTCCGATGGCGTTAGCGATGCCGGCTTGGTGAGGATGTGCGTTGCTCACTTTACGTTTTCCCTATTTTCATGAGTTATGCCATTGAATGTATCCCCCCTGCTGGCGTGGAACAATTTAAATTGCCTTAAGATTCCATTAGCGTCGCTAATACTTTCTACACACCCATGCGCAACCTGGATCTGGACCTGCTCCGCACGCTGACGGCCATCGCCCGGCACGACACCTTTTCGGAAGCCGCCAACCGCCTGCACAAGACACAGTCCGCCGTGACGCAGCAGATGCAGCGGCTGGAATCCCTTATCGGCCAGCCCTTGTTCGAAAAGCAGGGCCGCAACAAGGTGCTTTCGTCACATGGGCGGCGTCTGGTGGAATACGCCCGCCACATGCTGGCCATCAACGATGAGGCGCTGCGCGCCCTGCAGGACGGGCCGTTGGAAGGCGACCTGAAGCTGGGCGCGCCGCTGGACGTGGCGGACTCGATCCTGCCCACGCTGCTGACGCACATCGCGCGCTCGGCGCCGCGCGTGAAACTGGAAATCCGCACGGATCGCAGTCCCTTCCTGATGGACGCTCTGCGCGCCGGGGAGCTCGACCTGACGATATCCACGCGCTTCGACCAGGACTTCGAGGGCGTGGCGCTGCGCACTTCGCCCACAGTGTGGCTGGCTTCGGCCGACTACGTGCACGACATGCATGCGCCAGTGCCGCTGGTGCTTGCCGACGAACCCAGCATCTTCCGCCGGCTGGCGCTCACGGCCCTGGAACAGGCGCGTGTGCGCTGGCACACCAACTATGTGGCGCCGACGCTGGTGGGGATAAAGGCCGCGCTGCGCGCCGGCTTGGGCGTCACTGCGCGCAGCGTGGAGCTGCTGGGGCCGGAAATGCGCGTGTTGGGTGAAAAGGAAGGATTGCCGCCCTTGCCCGACGTGACGTACTTCCTGTGGATAAGGCCGGACCTGATAAATCCGCTGACACGACAGGTCTACGACATGCTCAAGACCAGCCTGGGGCTGGCTCAGCAAGGCGATGCGGCGGCCCAGCCGCCGCGCATCAATAGCGGTCGAACAGATCCTGCAGGGCAGCCGGATCGCGCGTGACGGATAGGCCCAGCATCAGCAGGATGCGGGCTTTCTGGGGGTTCAGGTCGCGCGCGGCAACAAACCCCAGACGGGCGTCATCGAGTTCGACGTCGCGCGCCACGAAGCCGCTGCCCGTGCGGCTGGACCGCACGACCGCCACACCGTTGGCCGCGGCGCGGCTCAGGCTTTCAATGGCCAGATCCGTAGCGTTGCCGTCGCCGACGCCGGCCAGCACGATGCCATCGGCGGCATCGGCCAGAAAATCGATCAGATCGCCCTGCAGGTTGGCATGGGCATAGACAACGTCCACGCGGGGCCAGCGGGCCTTTTCCAACAATGCGAGTGAAAACTCGCTTTCGGTGGTATGCGTCGTGGTGTTGCGCGAATAGAAGCATGGAACACCGCCGTGCATGACTCCGGCGCGGCCGCGATTGGGCGACGCGAACGCGCAGAGGCCGGCGCTGGCGATCTTCTGGATTTCGCGGGCGTAGTGCACATCTTCGTTCATGACGACAAGCGGCCCGCGGCCACGCGCCTCGGGATGGCGCGCCAGCGCCACCGCGTTGTACAGATTGGCCGGGCCTTCGGCGCCCAGCGCGGTGGCCGGACGCATGGCGCCCACCATCACTACGGGCTTGTCGTGGCGTATCACCAGGCTCAGGAAGTACGCCGTTTCTTCCAGCGTATCCGTGCCATGCGTGATGACGATGCCCGCCACCGAGGCGTCGCGGCTCAGCGCATCCACGCGCTCCGCCAGCGCGCGCCACACGGCGTGCGTCATGTTCTGGCTGCCAACGTTGGCGACCTGCTCGGCGCGGATCTCGGCGATGTTCGCCAGTTGCGGCACGGCGGCCAGCAAGTCATCGACGGAAAACGAGCCTGCCTTATAGCCGGCGGAGGTCGCGTCAGCCTGGGCGCCGGCGATCGTGCCGCCCGTCGCCAGTACCGCGATGACAGGCAGCGCGCGCTCAGGCATCCACTACCCCGGACAGGCCCTGGCGCTCGAGCAGGGAATTCAGGTGTTCCCAGCCATGGAAGTCGATGACGATCTGGCCCTTTTCCTTGGCGCCCACTTTCAGCGCGACGCGCGTACCCAGATGGTCGGACAGCGCCTCTTCCAGGCGGGTCAGGTCGCGCGACACGCCGTTGGCCTTCTTCTTGGGCGCGGCGGACGACTCGGTTTCCTTGGCGGTCTTGGCGACCAGCTTTTCGGCTTCACGCACCGACAGGCGACGCGCGATGATTTGATTGGCCAGCTGGATCTGCGTGGCCGCATCAACGGCGAGCAGCGCGCGGGCATGGCCCATGTCCACGTCGCCCGCCAGCAGCATGGTCTGCACGGCCGCCGCCAGGTTCAAGAGGCGCAACAGGTTGCTGGTGGCCGAACGCGAACGGCCGATTGCTTGCGCGGCCTGCTCATGCGTCAGGCCGAATTCATCCAGCAGCCGGCGCACGCCCTGCGCTTCTTCCAGCGGATTCAGGTCTTCGCGCTGGATGTTTTCAATCAACGCCATGACGGCCGCGTTCTCGTCGGCCACTTCACGCACCAGCACCGGCACTTCCTTCAGGCCCGCAATCTGCGCAGCGCGGAAGCGCCGTTCGCCGGCGATGATCTCATAGTGGCCGGGCGCGGCTTCGCCCAGTGCGCGCACAAGAATGGGTTGCATGATGCCTTGTGTGCGGATCGATTCGGCCAGTTCGCCCAAAGCGCCCTCGTCCATGCGCGTGCGCGGCTGATACTTGCCGGCGCGCATCTTCGAGACGGGCAAGGTGGACGGCGGACCCTCGGGCTTGGCGGCGGCAGCAGCCTTGCCGATGTTCTCGATGGCTGGCGCGTCGGCGCCGAGCAAGGCGTCCAGTCCGCGGCCCAATCCCTTGGGTTTCTTGGTGGCCATAATTAAATCCTCTTTCCTTCTGTTTTTGTATCCCGAGCCTGGCTCAGGCGTCCGTCTGCTCGGCGGGCAGGCGGTACCAATACGCGTAACAGTCTTTGAAACCGTAGCGGCCATACAAGGCGCGCGCGGCGGTATTCTCCGGCTCAACCTGCAAATAGGCTGTCGTGGCGCCGCCGGTGGCGCCTGTTGCCAACAAGTGTTCAATCAGGGCGGCTGCGTAGCCTTTGCGCCGCTGCCCCGGGTCCGTGACGATATCGAACAGGCCCAGCAAGTCACCGTCGCGGACAGCCAGGCCCGCGGCAACGCACTGCCCCGCCGTGTCCGTTGCCAGCACCGGCGAGATATCCACAGCCAGTCCTTGCAAGCGCGTCCGATGTTCGGCGATGTGTGCGGATTCCGAGTTGCGCATTGCCCCGACCGCCGCCGCGAAGCGCCCGGTATCGACAATATTGAAAAGCAGATCGCCCCGGACGCTGGGCCTGGGAGCGAGCGGCATGCACATGACTCGGGTCTCGTCGGTAAAGGTATAACCGCGGGACTCCAGTTCGGCGTCGAGGGAAAAATCGGGACCGATGGAGGTAATGCGCAGCACCATGGGCAAGCCATGGCGCGCATACAACGATGAACAATACGCCAGCCGCTCGTCCAACGGACGTGTGGATAACCCCAGCACATTGATACTGCGTGCGCGCTTGGCCGACGAGGGCGCGAACCGCACCAGCCAGCCATCGAAAAGCACCTGCGCGCCGACCGCGGTCGCGTTCAACGCTGCCTCTTCCAGACGCGTGCGCAGGCTGTCGCGCGCATCGATGCGCGGCGTACCGGGAACTGGCATTTCGGTCTGGGAAAAGAGCGGGACGGCGGACATGGTTGTGGCCTACTTCAGATCCTTCTTCACGCGCTCGATCATTTCAGCGCCAAACGAGATGTAGGCCTGCGCACCGCGCGAGCCGCGGTCGTACACCACGCCAGGCATGCCGTAGCTGGGGGCTTCGGCCAGACGCACGTTGCGCGGCACCACGGTCTTGAAAACCTTGTCGCCGAAATGCGCCTCTAGTTGCGCGGAGACCTGCTGCTGCAGGGTCATGCGCGGATCGAACATGACGCGCAACAATCCGATGACGCGCAGATCGTCGTTGATGTTCCGGTGCACGCGCTTGATGGTATTGACCAGGTCGGACAGGCCTTCCAGCGCGAAGTACTCGCACTGCATCGGAATGATGACGCCATGGGCGGCGGCCAGGCCGTTCAAGGTCAGCAGCGACAGCGTGGGAGGGCAATCGATCAGCACGAAGTCGTACTGCGTGGCGACCGTGTCGATCGCGGCCTTCAATTGGCGCTCGCGTTGTTCCATCTGCACCAGGTCGATCTCGGCGCCGGACAGTTCGCGGTTGGCGGGCAGCACGTCGTAGCCGCCAGACTCGGACTTCACGCGAGCCTGCTCGATGTTGGATTCACCGATCAGCACCTGGTACAGGTTCGACTCGAGCGAGTTCTTGTCGATGCCGCTGCCCATCGTGGCATTGCCTTGCGGGTCCAGGTCCACCAGCAGCACACGTTGGTTGTGCGTGGCAAGGCCCGCCGCCAGATTGATGGCGGTCGTCGTCTTGCCCACACCGCCCTTCTGGTTGGCAATGCAGAAAACGCGGGCGGAGGTGCTGGGGGGTATGTTCTTCATAGGGTTCCTTGACTACGGCGCATCCAGATCAGGCAGCGTTCGGCCTGCAATTCAGGCACGCGCAGCGGCTGGATGTGATCGACTTGCCATTCTCCGCGCGCATGCAGCGCCTGTATTTCGTCCTCGGGGACCTTGCCCTTCATGGCGACGAGGGTACCATCGTTGCGTACATGGCGACCTGCGAGTTGCGCAAAATCGTCCAAGGAAGCGAAGGCGCGCGACGTCACGATGTTGCACTCGGCCGGAGTCAGCGTTTCAATGCGCGCGTGGCTGGCCTGCAGATTGGGCAAGGCCAGCACGCCACTCATCTGCCGCACGAAGGCCGTCTTCTTTTCAACTGCGTCCACGCAGGTCACCGACCAATGGGGCCGCATGATCGCCAGAACGACGCCTGGCAGGCCGCCGCCCGATCCGACGTCGTAGACCTTGGCCGGCGTACCAGAAGCGCCCAGCGCCTCGCTGAACGGCCCCACGGCGGCCAAGCTGTCGAACAGGTGCTGGATCAGCATCTGCTGCGGATCGCGGATGGCGGTGAGGTTATAGGTCCGGTTCCAGCGCTGCATCTGCGACAGATAGTTCAGCAGCTTGGCCATCGTGGCGGCATCGGCCTCCAGCCCCAGTTGCTCGCAGGCGCGAGACAGGCGGCCGGCCATGTCCGCGCCGGCCGTATCGGCGTGCGCGCTCATGCCGCTTGCTTGCGCGAGCCGTAATGCAGGCGCTTCAGATGGATTAGCAGCAATGAGATTGCAGCGGGAGTGACGCCGGAAATGCGCGCGGCCTGGCCGATGGTTTCCGGGCGATGCGCCTTGAGCTTCTGGCGCACTTCAAACGACAGGCTGGTCACCGCGTCGTAGTCGACATCGGCAGGTATGGCCTGCTGTTCGTGCGCGATCTGCTTCTGGACTTCAACCTGCTGGCGGTCGATGTAGCCGGCGTACTTCACCTGGATCTCGACCTGCTCGGCCAGTACTTCGTCTTCCATCACCCCGGGGCCGGCCAGGAGCGAGCCGTCGGCATTGCGGGCAGCCATCAAGGCTTCATAGGAAACATTGGGTCGTTTCAGCAGATCTGAAAGTGAGTACTCACGTTCAATTGCCTTGCCCAGCAGCGGTTCCGCAACTTCGGCGGGCAGTATACGCGGATTCACCCAGGAGGATTTCAAACGTTCGACTTCCGCGGACACCGCGTCGCGCTTGCGATTGAAGGCATCCCAGCGGGCGTCATCCACAATTCCCAGGCGGCGACCGATTTCGGTCAGACGTAGGTCGGCATTGTCTTCGCGCAGGCTAAGCCGGTATTCGGCCCGGGACGTAAACATGCGGTACGGCTCAGTCACGCCACGCGTGACCAGGTCGTCCACCAACACGCCCAGATAAGCCTCGTCGCGGCGCGGAGTCCATTGCTCGCGCTCCAGCGAGAACAGCGCGGCGTTGACGCCAGCCAGTAGCCCTTGGGCGGCCGCTTCTTCGTAGCCGGTGGTGCCGTTGATCTGTCCGGCAAAGTACAGGCCCGTGATCGCCTTGGTTTCCAGGGTGCTCTTCAATCCACGTGGATCGAAGTAGTCGTACTCGATAGCGTAGCCGGGGCGCAAGATGTGCGCGTTTTCCAGGCCGGGCAGGGAATGGATCAACGCCAGCTGCACATCGAACGGCAAACTCGTCGACACGCCGTTCGGATAAACCTCGTGGGTATCCAGCCCTTCCGGTTCCAGGAAGACCTGGTGCGACTCTTTGTCGGCAAAGCGATGGATCTTGTCTTCGATGGACGGGCAGTAACGCGGCCCCACCCCCTCGATCACGCCGCTGTACATCGGCGAGCGGTCCAGGCCGCCGCGGATGATGTCATGGGTACGGGCGTTGGTATGCGTGATCCAGCAAGGCAGCTGGCGCGGGTGCATGGCGACATTGCCCATGTAGGAAAACACGGGAATCGGATCCAGATCGCCAGGCTGCTCTTCCAGGATGCTGTAGTTGATCGAGCGGCCGTCGATGCGCGGCGGCGTGCCGGTCTTCAAACGTCCTTGCGGCAAGGCCAGTTCCTTCAGGCGTTGCCCCAGGGAAATCGCAGGAGGGTCGCCGGCACGGCCGCCCGAATAGTTCTGCAGGCCCACGTGAATCAGGCCGTTCAGGAACGTGCCTGCGGTCAACACCACGGACTTGGCGCGAAACTTCAAACCGATCTGGGTAACGGCGCCGACCACACGGTCGCCCTCCACCATCAGGTCCTCGACCGCTTGTTGGAAGAGCCAGAGGTTTGGCTGGTTTTCCAAGCGTCCACGGATGGCCTTGCGATAGAGGACGCGGTCAGCCTGGGCGCGCGTAGCGCGGACTGCTGGTCCCTTCGATCCATTAAGGATGCGGAATTGAATCCCCGACTCATCCGTCGCCAAGGCCATCGCGCCGCCCAGGGCGTCGACTTCTTTGACAAGGTGGCCCTTGCCGATCCCGCCAATGGAGGGATTGCAAGACATTTGACCTAGGGTTTCGATGTTGTGCGTCAGCAGCAGCGTCTGGGCGCCGGTGCGGGCAGCAGCCAGCGCAGCTTCGGTGCCGGCGTGGCCGCCACCGACGACGATGACATCGAATTCGCGGGGATAGTCCATGATGGGGGAGGTAAGAGAGAGCGTTCGGTGCTCATTATAGAGGCAGGGATTGCATGTTTCACGTGAAACATGCTTCGGCGCAGCAAGAACCTGATAAAGCCGAAAGCGCCGTCGGGAAAAAACAGCTTTACAGACTTCTAAGGCATGAATATGTCGGCAAGTGCCACTGCTTTGCCGCACCATGTTTCACGTGAAACGTCGTACCTATCTGGCCAAGTCACGTCCTTACTGCTGCATTACCGTTCCTCAAAGCCCCCATTTGCCTTGCGCTTACCCGCCCGTTGCCCTCAATTCGCCATATGCGAGTACGGGTGAGTGAGGTATGTTCCACGTGAAACATGTCGGATCTCCGTGGTGTCGCCCGCGTATATGAACACCCTATTCCCTGCCTAGTGTGATTCGTCCTCTCGCCCATATGCTGAATCCCCGGATGTTCCACGTGAAACATCCCCCCCTACCGCGGCATGGAGAGCTCGTTCGGCTGGTAAAGTGGCCGCGCTCAATACCAATCACGATTGCATACTCCAACTACAGTCCAACCACGACCAAGCGTCGCATGTCATATCGTCATGAGCCTTTGCGCCATTTGAGAACGCCAGGATGTCAATTTTGACCATCCGCACTATCGATGTTTCACGTGAAACATCGTTGCCTATACGCAGCAGGTGATCAACGTTTCACGTGAAACACGAACGCAGCACTCCAAAGGCCGGCAGAGATAGGAATACCGGCATCCGCTTGAGCCTCGTCGCTCAAGATCCGTACCAAGTCATCTCGTCTCATGAAACCCTCTGATTTCAATCCCATGAAGGTTCATCCAAAAAAAAGGCGATTTTCCAACCCCTACCCTACCCCTTACCCGAAACAGAGCATTTTTTTGCGTTTCACGTGAAACTTGAGTGTTGAGAAGTGGGGCGAAACCGCCGTAGTCGTGGAGAGTCCAATCCCCACGTACGGAACTCGAACTATCTCGTCAGTCCTAACGCAGCGCAACCAACATGAGATTTCTTCTTATCCGCCCTGCGCCAAACTGGCTAGGACCTGAAATGTCCAAACCCGCCAATTTGGAAAGTTCCTCTTGTCCAAGCCCGCACCTCACGCCGAGGCGATACCTGCCGCTCAAGGCGAGTCTATGCCGCAGAAATTTGGAATAACTCAGAAGCGGGAAATCAGACGGACAAAGAACTCTCGCAGCAGAGCTATTAAGTCCTGCACAGTGTTATCAACAACTAGCAGATCCGATAGCTACCGACATTCGCGGTTTCACGTGGAACAACTCTGGGGATAAGTCATTGAAGGCCAATGCCTGGCGTGCCATAAAACGGCGCAGTGTGACCGACTTCGCAAAGTGCCAAGAAGCGTGAAAAAGCACAAATGCCCAACTGTCTTCCCTATGGCAGCAATCGATTATTTCTATTTTGGATGCTTACCAAACTGAGGAAACTCGGCTTTCAAACCAACTTGATAACGACGCAAAAAACCGTGGAAAACTATGTGGATAAGATCGTCGTCACTGCCACAATGAATTCTCGAAAACCCACCATGACAATCCTCGCCTCTGAACACCATGACAATCCTCGCCTCTGAATATAGCGAGGAACTCTGCCGTCGCATCCTGGTCTTAACGCCGCAAAAATCGTGGAGACGGATTATTCACAGACCTATCCACACATTGAATCCTGCGGTCCGCCACTACGCGGACACCGTTGGTCAGGTCGCACGGATTCATTGACCAGACAATTATCTTGCCCGTCTGCCGCAACCCGCGCCATCATCCTTATGGGTGAGATCCAGCCTTTCATGTGAAACCCTGTGGAAAACTCGCCGAGCGCGATTCGGGCTCACCTATGATTGACCGCGGCGTCCACGATCCGGTTCCGTCCACGTGGTCCAAAGTCGCGTGCACCACTTCGGATATCTTCACTCAGGCCCCCTACTTCCGGACCCTATCCCCATTTCTATCCACAGGCGTTTGAGCCATCTCAGGGCGCCAAAGGGTGTAATTCTGTGCATAACCGGGATGGGGATATCTTTGTGAACAACCGGCCGCCGTGCAAGCAAAAACGGGCCAGATCGGCCTCAGGACATTACGGCCGCGTCGCCCTTATTCCGGCTGAGATCTGCTCAATATTGCGTTAAATGCCTGTATTCCCTAGGGAAAGGCCATATAGAAACGCGAACATCACAGCAAAGCCGAATAAACCCAAGCAGCCTAGCTGGCCCCCGATGCCGTTCCAAGAAGGACGGGATAACTGTGCAAAACCTGGCTACGGATAAGCAATTGCTTCATTGCTGAGCATCAAAATGCTCATGCCCAAAAATAATTATCCACAAACTTATCCACGGCCGGAGGATATGTTAGTGAATACTAACTATTCACGCAGAACTAGCTGATCAGGCGTCGGTCGCCCAAATGAAACAACGCCCCAGACCTTCCGGTCTTGGGGCGTTGTAGCCAGGCCGAGCCTGGCGGACGGGAAATTGGGATTTCCCGATTTAGAGCGGGCGAATTTCGGCCGCTTGAGGTCCTTTCGGACCATCCTTGACTTCGAATTCGACTTCCTGGCCTTCGTTCAGGCTGCGATAGCCGCGGCCCTGGATGGCGGAAAAGTGTGCGAAAACATCGGTACCACCAACGTCCGGCGTGATGAAACCGTAACCCTTGTCAGCGTTGAACCACTTAACTTTGCCCTTCTGAGCCATTTTTTCTAGCGTCCTGTAATTAACTCGAAATGCAATGAATCAAGGACGCCGTGAGAACTGAACGACCGGTAGAAGTACCTGCGTTGCTGCTGCGTTCCCGCTTGCCGCCTAGCTGCAGAACGAGTCCGCGCGCTGCTTGAATCAACTGCGTAATCAGCATACTCAGCACACATTACAGACTCATATAGTTGTTTACCCCAATGTCGTATTTTTAATACTGGGTCTCGTTCCGCTAGGGCTTGAGGCCCTGCCGACGCGCCATAAATGCGTAGATCGGGCCAGTCACTATCACCACAAAAACCATGCGTGTGACATGGAAGGCGGTGACCACTGGGACCCCTAGCTGCAGCACTTTGGCGGTGATTGCCATCTCTGCAATGCCACCCGGCGTAGTGCCAAGAATCAAGGTGGGTATGGGCGCGGCGGACCATAGCGACAGCAAGGCGCCCAGACCGAACGCCAGCGCCAATGCGGCCACCGTGAAGCTCGCCACAGCGGCAATAAAACGCGGCGCGGCCCGAAAGAAATCCGGCCGATAGCGGTCGCCCAGCGACCAGCCGATCAGCAATTGGCCTATCTTCGGAACGTAGTCCGGCAGGGCCGACAGCTCGATGCCGTTGGCCGTAAGGATCATGGCGACCGACATCGGGCCCAGCACCCAGGGATTCGGCAACCGCAGCTTCATGAAGGCGGCGCCGCCGACGCAGGTCAGCGCGACCAGCGCCGCCAGCCCCCAAGCATGGACCACCTTGGGTCCAGGAACCGTGGGATCCAGTCCCGCCACGCCCCACCACTGGAAGATGAAGGGCACGGCAACCACCACCATCAGCACACGCACGCTATGCGCCGTGGCCACCCGGTCTATGCGCGCCCCATGACGCTCTGCCAGGTTCGCCATTTCGCTGGCTCCGCCGATGGCGGAAGAAAACCAGGCCGTCTTGAAATCCACATCGGTGTAGCGGCGCAGGATCGCCGTGCCCATGAAAGCCAGGCCCAATGCGAACAACATGCCGACGATGATGGGTCCCGCATTGCTGCCAATGTGACCTATCACCTGCGGCGTGAAGTAAAGCCCCAACGAAGTACCAATCACCCACTGGCCAGCATTGCGCGCCGGCCTGGGGCACGCGGTGCCCAAGCCCGCAATGCGTGTCGCCGCGGTCACCAGCAACGCGCCCAGCATCCACGGCAACGGGATGTGCGCCCACACCGCCAACAACGCGCCCGCCAATGCAAGCGCCAAACCGCCCAACACCCTCCACAACATGTTCTGACCCACGATACCGCCGCGCCTTAAGCTCATGTGAAAACCGAATTATGAGTTAGTGGGATACTTACGAAAACTCTCTCTGCTAGCAACGTTCACTCTCGCGTCCACCATGATCCGATCCAAACTTCCCGACGTTGGCACCACCATCTTTACCGTGATGAGCCGCCTGGCCATCGAACACAAAGCCATCAACCTGGGCCAGGGCTTTCCCGACTTCGATCCCGATCCCGCCTTGTGCGCCCTCGTATCCAAGGCCATGGCCGACGGCCACAACCAGTATCCCTACATGCCGGGCGTGGCCCCCTTGCGCGAAGCCATCGCCGCCAAGACACGCGAACTCTATGGCCATGCCTACGATCCAGAAACCGAGATCACCGTCACCAGCGGCGCAACCGAAGCGCTGATGGCAACCGTGCTGGCCGCCGTTGGCAGCGGCGACGAAGTCGTCGTCATCGAACCTTGCTACGACTCCTACCTGCCGGCGATCCGCCTGGCAGGCGGCACCGCCGTGCCGGTGCCGCTGCGCGCGCCCACAGAAGCCGATCCCTACTACCGCATTGACTGGCAGCGTGTGCGCGATGCCATCACGTCCAAGACCCGTCTCTTGATGCTGAACTTTCCGCACAACCCCACCGGCGCCGTGTTGGATGACAGCGACCTGGACGCGCTGGAGGCGATCGTGCGCGACACTGGCGTGCTGCTGGTGTCCGACGAGGTCTATGAACATATCGTGTTCGATGGCAAGCCACATGCCAGCGTGGCGCGTCGCCCGTTGCTGGCACAGCATGCCTTCGTGATCTCGTCCTTCGGCAAGACTTATCACACCACCGGCTGGAAGATCGGCTACTGCTGCGCACCGCGCCAGCTCAGCGCTGAACTGCGCAAGGTGCATCAGTTCATGGTGTTCACCGTGCCCTCGCCCATGCAGTTCGCGTTGGCCGAATTCATGCGCGATCCCAAGCCTTACCTCGATCTGCCGGCGTTCTATCAGGCCAAGCGCGACCGCCTCGCGCAGGGGCTGGCCAAGACCCGCTTCCGCCCCCTGCCCAGCCCGGGCACATTTTTCCTGCTGGCGGACTACAGCCAGATTTCCAAGCAGAACGAGGCCGACTTCGCACGTGACCTGACGGTGAATCATGGCGTCACGGTGATACCGGTATCGGCGTTCTATCGCCAGCCCGACGCGGCGGAATCCAACCATCGCATCGTGCGCTTCTGCTTCGCAAAAAAAGACGCGACACTCGATGCGGCCTTGGAGCGCCTGGCGCAGGTCTGACGCCCTCTACTGATTGCCGCATAGTGACTTCACTTTTCCTTTGTCTCCCTATACAAGCGCTTTTATTGAAAAACATGAATAAAAGCTCGCAATAAAAATAGAGACCATCCAAAGCGAATTCACAAACAAAAAAAGGGCGCCCATAAAAAAGGCGCCCTTTGCAATTCCCGGCCCTGAGTCTGCAGCGGGGCTGCTGCCCTTTACAACAGCCGCGCTGCCGAGGAATCAGACCGGACCAGCGGCAAGCTTTTTCGCTTTGCGCATGCGGCGCATGATCTGCGGCACGATTACGACCGCAGCCGCCCCCACCCACATCGAGATCGACACCGGGCTGGCGAACAGCACGCCGACGTCACCATCAGTGATCGACAACGCGCGGCGCAGGTTCTGCTCCATCATGTTGCCCAACACCACGCCCAGCACCAGCGGCGCCATCGGCACGCCGAACTTGCGCAGGAAGTAGCCCAGCGCGCCTATGCCCGCCACCAGCAGCAGATCGAAAGTGCCCGCGTTGATGGCGTAGACGCCGATGTAGCTGATGCACAGGATGCCCGGCACCATCAGCCATCCCGGCACCGACAGCACCTTGGCGAAGAAGCGCACCAGCGGCACGTTCATGACGAACAGCAGCACGTTGGCCACGAACAGTGAGGCGATCAAGCCCCACACCAGTTCGGGCTTGGAGTCGAATAGCACCGGACCCGGTGTGATGTTGTAGAGCGTCAGCGCGCCCATCATCACGGCAGTGGTACCCGAACCGGGCACGCCCAGCGTCAGCATGGGCACGAACGAGCCGATGGCCGACGCCGTGGCGGCGGCTTCCGGCGCGACCAGGCCGCGCATGTCGCCCTTGCCAAACTTTGCGTCCGGATCCTTGGCTTCGATGATGCGCTTTTCCTGCGAGTACGCCACGGCCGCGGCCACGCTGGCGCCGGCGCCAGGCAACACGCCCACGCCAAATCCCACCAGCGAGCTGCGCACCACGCTCCACCAGGTAAGCGCCATTTCCTTCAAGTTGAAAAGTTTGCGGCCGCTGGGCTTGACCTCGACGCTATGCCCTGCCACCACTTTCTCCAGCATCTCCAGCATCTCGCTGACCGCGAACAGCGCAATCACCACCACCACGAATTCGATGCCGTCGGCCAGATGCACCGACTCGAAGGTGTAGCGATACACGCCGGAATTCGCGTCCACGCCCACCACCGAAATCGACAGGCCGATCATCGCTGCCAGCACGCCTTTGACGGGCTGCTTGCCCAGCAAGCTGGTCAGGCAGCAGAACGCGAAAATCATCAGCACGAAATACTCGGCGGGACCGAAGGCCAACGCCCACTTCGCCAGCAACGGCGCGAGCAGGATGATGCCCACCACCGACACGATGGCGCCGAAGAACGCGGACCAGGCGGAGAGCGACAGCGCCACGCTGGCCATGCCCTGCCGCGCCAGCGGATAACCGTCCAGCGTCGTCATGATGGCGCTGGCCTCGCCCGGCACGTTCAGCAGAATGGCGGTAATGCGGCCGCCGTATTCGGCGCCCACGTACACGGCAGCCAGCAGGATCAGCGCGGTCTCGGGCGGCAGGTTCATCGCGAACGCGATCGGAATCAGCATCGCCACGCCGTTGACCGGTCCCAGGCCCGGCAACACGCCCACCATGGTCCCGATGAACGAACCGATCATGGCCACCAGCAGGTTGGTCAGCGAAAAGGCGACGCCAAAGCCTATCGCCAAGTGATCAAGAATGCCGCTCATATCAGGGTCTCCAACAAACCGGTGGGCAGGACCACGTCCAGCACCTTGTCGAACAGCAAGAAAAACAGAATGCTCATGATGGCGCCGCCGATGGCGCACTTGACCCAACCGCCCCCGAACAGGCGGCCGACGAATATCGTCATCAGGGTTGTCGCAATCACGAAACCCAGCCACTGGAACAGGAAGGCATAGGCCACCACAAACGCCATCATCAGCGCGATGCGCGCATTGGCGCCGGGCGGATTGGCCTCGACCTGATGACCGCCCTTGTAGACCAGCCACAGGCCGCACAGGCCAATGATCAAGGCCAGCAGCAAGGGAAAGGCGCGCGGGCCCACAGGCTCATAGGCGAACGGGGCTTCGATTCCCCAACCCGCCGCGGTCATGAAGGCGGCCAGCGCTAGCGCCGCCACGCCCAATATTCGATCGTTCATGATCACTTTTCCGTTGTAGTCGCATCGCGCGGCGCAGCGCTCCCCTGCCGCCGCGGCAATGCCGGCGGCGGGGAATCCTGAAAAACGCGATAAGGGGGAGCCTTGCGGCTTACTTCTTGACCAGGCCGAACGAATCGGCCAGTTCGCCGTAGACCTTGACCTGGTTCTTCACGTAGGCGTCCAGCTCGGGACCCGTCTTGTTGAAGGGGAACAGGCCCTGCTGCTGGCGCAACTTGTCGAACTCGGGCGAGGCCGCGGTCTTGTTGAAGGCGTCGACCCAAAACTGGTAGTCGCTGTCCGACACCTTCGGGCCGACATAGAAGCCGCGGATGATCGGCCAGACGATGTCATAGCCCTGCTCCTTGGCGGTAGGCACGGTGCCCAGCTTGCCCGGCAGGCGCTGATCGTTGAATACGGCCAGCACACGGATGGGTGCGCCGCCTTCGAGCATGGTGAAGGCTTCTGCCGCATCGCCCATGTAGGCCTGGATGTGGCCGCCGCGCAGGGCCGTGACGGCTTCGCCCCCACCTTCAAATGCCACGAAACGCATCTTCTTGAAATCCACGCCAGCCGCCTTGGCGGTCAGCGCGGCCTTCATCCAGTCCTGGCTACCCACGGTGCCGCCGGCGCCCAGCACGATCTTGGTCGGATCCTGCTTGAAGGCGTCCATCAGGCTCTTCAGGTCGGTGTACGGGGAATCGTTGCGAACCACGGCCACGCCGTAGTCGGTGCCGATGGCAGCCAGCCAGCGCACGTCGTTGACGTTGTACTTGCCGAACTTGCCCTGGGCCAGGTTCAAGAGCGAACCGCCCGAGAACGCCACGATGGTGCCCGGTTCGTTCGGGTGCTGGGCCACGATGTTGTTGTAGGCCACTGCGCCGATGCCGCCAGGCATGTAGACGATGCGCATGGCGCTCTTGAGCGCGCCGCTTTGCTTCAAGCCTTCGGTGGCCAGGCGGCAGGTCAGGTCGAAACCGCCGCCAGGCTGGGCGGGCGCGATGCATTCCGGGCGGCGCGGCTCGTCGGCCGCGTGGGCGGCGCCAAGGGACAAGGTAATCGTGCCCAGCGCCGCGACGGCGGCCAGGCGCAGTTTCAGACTAGTCTGCATTTTTTGCGTCTCCGAGATTTATAGGTCTAGGTATGGCTGGAAGCTCTGCTCAGACGGTTCTTTCCGCAATAACGGCCCCAGTGGACGCAACCGTACAAAAACGAAGCTTTCCAAAAGCTTTCAAATTCCGCCGTTTTTCTGGTGCGGCGCAGCATCTTCCGGGCGTTCCAGGGTAAACACCAATGCCGCTCTCAGGCCCGGCAAGGGCACCCGGTTCTCCAGGACCAGCCGCGCCCCCAGGATTTCGGCAATCGTCCCGACAATGGCAAGCCCCAACCCGGCCCCGGGCTTGTTCTTGCCGGCGGCGCCCCGGCGAAAGCGGATACAGGCGCGGGCAATGTCCTCCGCCGACATACCCGGGCCGCTGTCCTCGACCACCAGCCTGGCCTGGCCAGTGTCGATCTGGACCCTTACCGTCACTTCTCCCGCAGACGAGGTGTAACGGATGGCGTTATCCACCAGGTTGCTGACCGCCTCCCTCAGCAGCCAGTCCGCCCCCTGGACCACCACCGGGCGGATCTCGGCTTCCAGGCCTATGTCGAGCTGGCGGGCTCGGGCGGTCGGCAGCAGGCTGCGGATGACCCCATCAGCCAGCTCCACCAGATCCACTGGCTCGGGGCTGAAACCGCCCTCGGCCAGCGAGGCGTCTTTAGCGCGCGCCAGCGCGAGCATTTGGTTGGTGGTGCGTACCGCCCTGTCCAACCCCTCTTGCATCGCCAGAAGGGCTGTACGGACCTCCTGGGGGTCTGTTTCACGCAAGGCATAGGCCGTCTGGGTCCGCAAAACCGACAAAGGGGTGCGCAACTGGTGCGAGGCGTCGTCCAGGAACTGGCTCTGGACCCTCGCCTGAGCCGCAAAACGGGCCATGTGGAGGTTTACGGCCGCGACTAGGGGTAGGACCTCCCCTGGCATGTCCGACGCGCTCACGGGGCTTAAATCGTCCGCAGAACGTCCTTCCACCTCCTGACGCAGCCTGGCCAGGGGACGCAGGGCCATGAAAACGCCCAGGACGATCACCAGGACGCTGATCAGGATCACGGCCAGGTCCCGTTCCACCGAGCGTACCAGCACTTGGTGCAGGAAGGCTTGCCGGGTATCCAGGCCTTCGGCCACCTGCACGATAACCCGTCCCCCTTTGTTGGCGTATAGCGGAGGATCCATGGGGCGCGCCAGCGCCGCAACGCGCACGGGCGTGCCCTGGTAGTCGGCATAGAAAAACCGCGGTTCCCCCGAAACCAGCGGCTCGGCAGGCATCGGCAGGCCAGGACTGCCGATTTCGGCCAGTCCGTCCTCCGTGGCAACCCGGTAGAACACGCTGCCATTGGCCGTCAGCTCGAAAAATTCCAGCATCAGGTATGGCTGCTCCATGGCTAATCCACCGCTGGCTGTGGATATGTTGTGGTCGATCGCGCGCAGCGCTCCAGAGAGCGAACGGTCGTAGGCAATGTCGACCTGGTTGCGCAGCTGGTGGTTCGACAGCCACAAGGCGCCCATCATCACGAAGACCAGGGTGGGGATCAGCCACCAGAGGAGCTGGCTTTTCAGCGTGCGATTACGTTTTTTTGCCGCGAAAAACCCCTTTTTTTCCGCACTTCTAGTTGTCAACAAGGTTCTCCAGGCAGTAGCCCATGCCTCGCATGGTCACGATCTGCACGCCGGTATCCGCCAATTTTTTGCGCAAACGGTGCACCAGGACCTCGATGGCCTCCAGGTTGATGTCTGCATCGTCCGTCAGGATGCGATCCAGGATCTGCTGCTTGTTGATGGGTTCGCCGCTTTTTTGGATCAGTACCCGCAGAACCGAGTGTTCACGTGGGGATAACTGCAAGGGCTGTCCGTTGACCGTGAATTTTTGAGCGGAAGTTTCGAAGGCCAGGTTTCCCAGCGTGAGCCGCGGGTGCTCTCTCCCGCGGCTGCGACGGATGAGCGCGATCAGCCGCGCTTCCAACTCTTCCACAACAAACGGTTTCGGCAGGAAATCGTCCGCTCCCTGGTGGAGCGTCCCGATTTTTTCGGCCAGCGAATCGCGCGCGGTCAAGACCAGCACCGGCGTACGGTCGTCCCGCGCGCGAATCTTCGCGAGCAAAGCATGGCCATCCATGCCCGGCAGTCCCAGATCGAGGATGACGGCATCGAATTCTTCCATCGCCAGCCTTCTTTCGGCGACCAGCCCGTCATCAGCCCATTCAACGACGAAACCAGCGTGCCTGGCCAGGCTTCTTGAAAGCCAGCGTGCAAGTTCGGCTTCGTCTTCTATCAGAAGGATGCGCATGGACGGAGTCCGGGGGGGGATGGCTGGGCGGAATGGGAGAGCATGTTTGGCTTTTCCTTTATTTCTCTTTATATAAAGACTAATGATTAATAAGGCCTGTGGATAACTACCTTAACCTTGAAAACCTCTTTTTTTTCATCAGCTTGCGACCGTTTTTGGCTGTGCAAGAACTCTGTGTGGGAAAAAAGCTGAAGTTGGACAAGATTTTGGACCCTGTCCGAAACCCCTGCTTGTTCAACTTGCCTCCACAAAATGTGCACAAGGCGTCTACTTAGGAGTTATCCACAGGGCATTTCTGCCGGACGGGTTCCAAAAACGGCACTTTTACCCCGAAAAACGTCCGGTTGCCACCCTGCTTTTTTGCCCTTCCAGGGGCCTTCAGAGGCCCTCCAGGACGTTCGCGGAAAGGGGCATTCGAGGGGAGGCGCGCAGCCATTCTTGACTGGGAACTGAACAAAAAGTGAGCAGGTTCCGCCGTAGAATTCCGCCATGGCGACAGAAATCAGAATCAAGAAATCAGGTTGGGCAATCTGGCTGAGAAGCCGTTTGTTGGCGGACAATTTGCCGGCCACGCTTTGCGCGGCGGCGCTGATGGGCCTCTTGGGGGCGCTGGCCACCGTGGTCTTTCGCGAAATGCTGGCCTGGACACAAATCCTGCTGGGCGGCGAGGACACTCCCCACGGCATGGTGTCTTTGGCGCGCGGGTTGAGTCCCTGGCAACGCTTCCTGATGCCGGCCATAGGCGGCGCCATCGCGGGCGCGGTCCTGCAAATGGCGGCCAGGTGGTTGCCCAAGCGCGGCGCGGCGGACTACATGGAGGCGATTTCCATCGGCCGCGGGGTTATCGGCTTTCGCCAGACCGTCGCGCGCAGCCTGTCATCGATTTTTTCCATCGGCTCCGGCGCCTCGATTGGCCGGGAAGGTCCCATGGTGCAGTTGGCAGCGATGTTGTCATCCCTGACCGGCCGCTATCTGGTGCTGCCTCCCAGGCATCTGCGTCTGCTGGTCGCCTGTGGCGCCACGGCGGGGATTACTTCCGCCTACAACGCGCCCATCGCCGGAGCCCTGTTCATTTCCGAGATCGTTTATGGCGCGATAGCTTCAGCCACGCTGGTGCCGCTGGTCGTATCGTCGGTCGTTGCGAACATTGTGACGCGCCAGATCCTGCATTACGACGCGGTTTTTCATATGCCGCCCTTCACTTTCGTGTCCGGGTGGGAAGTCATCAACTATCTGGGATTGGGGGTGATCGCCGGCCTGGCGGCGCCGCAATTCCTGCGCTTCCTGGACACTGCACGCGCCGCGTTCGGCCGCGTACCCGCGCCGTTGTGGGTACGCATGGCCTTGGGCGGCCTGATTGTCGGCGCCTTGTCAGTCGTGAATCCCGAGGTCTGGGGCAATGGCTACAGCGTGGTCAACAGCATGTTGCATACGCAGTGGGCCTGGCAGGCGGTGGCCGCCATTCTGCTGTTGAAAACGCTGGCCACCGCCGCCAGCGTGGGATCGGGCGCGGTAGGCGGCGTTTTCACGCCGACGTTATTCGTGGGGGCGGCGCTGGGCGCCTTGTACGGGACCGGCCTGCAGGCTCTGTTCCCCGCTGGGGATCTGTCGGCGGTATCGAGCTATGCGGTGGTGGGCATGGGGGCGTTGCTGGCCGCCACCACCTATGCGCCATTGATGTCCATCCTGATGATTTTCGAGATGACACTCAGCTACGAAGTCATGCTGCCGCTCATGCTGGCCTGCATCACAGGCTACGTGATTGCGCATCGGATAAGGCCGGATTCAGTCTATTCGAAATCGTTGGCCAGCAATCGGCGCGCGCAGCGCGTCGTTGTCAAGGAACGTGAGGAATGATGGTATTTCACTAATACGAGTGAATACTCGCATTAGTGAAATAGGGAAAATAACCCTTAAATAAGGGGCTTTTTCATGAAAACTCGCTTCAGACCGATTTCCTCGGCGCGATGGGTTTCCACATAACCGTATCGCGTGTAGATCGCGATGTTCTCGGTCATTTTCTCCTGCGTGTACAACCGGATGCTGGCATAGCCGGCCTGGCGCGCCGCGGTTTCCGCGAACTGCATCAGGTCGCGGCCATAGCCTTTTCCCTGCGCTTGCGGATCCACCGCGATGTTGTCCAGCAGCAGGCAATCGGCTTCCGGAATCAGGACCAGCACAGCTTGCACGGTATCGCGCACACGCAGCACATGGACCACGCCCTGCGTGACGCGGGCACGGTAATCATCAAGCATCGGTCCGGGCGTCGCGCCGATGCGCGCAACATAGTGGCCATAGGCTTGCGCGACGATTCGTTCGATGTCAGGCAGATCGTCGAGGCTGGCGAGGCGTATGTCAGGGTGCATGCGAGGTCCGGATGAAGCGCTGCCCGGCGTGGGGCGGATTTCCCGGAAATATAGGACGTCCGGACCGTCGCAGGATTATTTTTATAATTAGTTATAAAATTTATAACTAATAGTTCGCTTGTATACCCCGAAGATGATGTGCGATCACCGCAGAAAGTCGCAGAGTGATTCCGCAAAGGAGTGTCGATGGCACCTAATACGTCTTTCCCGGGGAACAGCGTGTCCGACAACCTGTGGAACGACTATGCAAAGTTCTTCGAGGCTTGTTCAGGCGTGCTGGACCGGGTCGAGCAGCACAGGGATAGCGGCATCGCCTTGTCGGAGAGTGAGTTGTCGGAGTTGAGAACCATGGCGCTCAACCTCAATACATTCGGCCGGGTGCTGCATGGAAAAAGAGCGCGGGAAATGCGCCTGCTGGCTGAGCGTGCCGAACGGGCATTGGGCAAGGCCGAAACAGCCTCGGCGCTTGCGCCGATACAGGAAGACAGCGAGTCCGAAGATGACCCGGCCGCAGTGACGGGCTAAGCCCGAGGCAGGTTCCTTCAGGCAGTCAGGCAGCGCGCCGGCGCAGGACCGCGCGTCCCAACGCGCTGACTACCTTGAGCGTGTACAACACGAACAAGGATCCCGTAATGTCCCCGGTCAGCATCGCGATGAAGCCGTCGGCGAGCGCGGCTCTCTCTCCCTGGAGAAAGAACCAGAGATGGTGAATGGTCGTATTCACTACCGCATAGACTACGGCGCAGATCAGCAGACGCCAGGCCGTAAGGTTGGCCAGGTCGGGCTGCAATCGCAGTGCCGAACGGGCCCAGCGATAGGCCAGGTAGGGAGCGGCAGCGGCCATGATGCCCCCCGCCACGGAGCGGAGCATGTCGTCAGGAAAGTAGTAGCAGAAGCAGGCGATCCACGATCCGGCCAGCAGCCCGAGCGCCGCAGGCAGGCCAAACAGCAAGGTGCATATCAGGCGCACGCCCGCCGGCAGATAGATCCAATTGATGCCCCGCACAAACTCAAGATTGGTGAACACCCATTCATTGACGGCCAGACTGCCCAGGAACAGCGCCATCGTCACCAGAGCCCACTTACCCTGATCTAGAATGTTCCCCATACCTCGAATTCCGCCGCTTGTCAGTCGCTGCGTCCATTATCCATGAAAGAAAAAAAGAGACCCGCTGACATCTACATGCGTTTTCTGCGCCTGACCGATGCGCTGCGCGGCCTGCCCGCGCTGCCGTCGCTCGATCCCCTGGAAGAACGCATACTCACGCTGATCGCGCGCGCGTCGCAGGAACAACGCCGCTTGTCCGTGCGCGATGTGATGGCGGTGGATAGCATAGGGTCACCCGCGACCTTGCACGCGCGCTTGAAATCGATGCGCGAGAAAGGCTGGGTGCTGCTAGTCGATACCGAGGACGCGCGCCGCAAGCAGGTCGAACTCAGCCAGGCGGCGTTGTCGCATTTCGACCGCTTGTCGGAATGCCTGGTGGAAGCGGCGCGCAAGCCCTGAGCTGCAGCGCTGCAACATGCCGCCGCGCAGGCTTATTTCCCAATACAGAAGCTCGAGAAGATCTCGCCCAGCAGATCGTCGCTGGTGAACTTGCCCGTGATGCTGGACAGGCTGTCATGTGCCAGCCGCAGTTCTTCCGCAAACAAGTCCAGTACGCGGTCGTCCTGTTCCGCATGCGCGCCGGCCAACTCCAGATGTTCCGCCGCATCTTGCAAGGCGTGCAGGTGTCGCTCGCGCGCGAGCCACGGGGATTCGCCGCCGGGATTCCAGCCTGCGATGCGCAGCAACTCTGCACGCAGTTCGTCCAGGCCCGCACCGCGCTTGGCCGAGATTCCAAGTTCCTGAGGACCGGCGGCAAAAGGCGTGGACAACAGATCCACCTTGTTGAAGACCTTCAGCACAGGCGTGCGCGGCGGCAGGCGCGCGGTGATCTGGGCGTCCAGCTCGTCGCCGGGCTGGGTGGCATCCTGCAGATGCAGGATGACGTCGGCGCGCTCGATTTCCTGCCAGGTGCGCGCAATGCCTATGCTTTCCACCGTGTCCTCGGTTTCCCTGAGGCCGGCGGTGTCGACGATATGCAGCGGCACGCCGTCGATGTGGATCTCCTGCACTACCTTGTCGCGGGTGGTGCCCGCGATCGGGGTGACGATGGCGATGTCGTCGCCGGCCAGCGCATTGAGCAGGCTGGACTTGCCGACGTTGGGCTGGCCGGCCAGCACCACGTGCAGGCCTTCGCGCAGAATCACGCCCTGGCGCGCTTGCGCGATCAGTTTGGCGAGGTCCGCGGTCAGCGCTTCCAGGGTCGGGCGGGCTTGATACTTCTCGAGGAAGTCGATTTCCTCTTCGGGGAAATCCAGCGTCGCTTCGACCAGCATGCGCAAATGGATGATGCGGTCCGACAGGTCGTTCACGCGCGCGGAAAAATCGCCCGAGAGCGACGCCATGGCGCCGCGCGCGGCCGCTACCGACGAGGCCTCGATCAAATCGGCTACGGCTTCGGCCTGAGCCAGGTCCATGCGGTCGTTGAGGAAGGCGCGGCGCGTGAATTCGCCCGGCTCGGCCAGCCGGATGCCAAGATCGCGGCCGGCGGCCAGACAGCTTTCCAGCACGCGGCGCAGCACGGCGGGGCCGCCATGCCCTTGCAGTTCCAGCACGTCTTCGCCGGTATAGGAATGCGGCGCGCGGAAATAGATGGCGATGCCTTCGTCCAGCAATTCGCCCGTGCCGGATTTGAACGGCAGGTAGTGCGCATGTCGCGGCGTGAGTTCGCGCTGGAACAGGCGCCGCACGAGTTCGGACAGGTCCGTGCCGGAGATGCGGACGACGCCGATACCGCCTCTTCCGGGGGCGGTTGCGATGGCGGCGATGGGGGCGTAGGCGGACATATTTCGGGCAAGGCAAGGCGAGAACAATAAGGGAATATAACTGTTGCGCCGTCCCTTGTTTGCTGGTTAATGTGGCCCGGAGGTTCAAAACCCGAAACAATCCAGGGAGATCACAATGGCATCTCGGTTTTCGCGTGTCTTGGCCTGCGGCTCAGCCGCGGTGATATTGGCCTTCGGCACCTTCAGTTCGGCTATGGCCCGCGATCTGGTGATCGCCTTGAAGACCGAACCTTCGTCGATGGATCCGCAGTATCACGCGCTCACGCCCAATACGCAGATCTCCCAGACCATATTCGATACCCTGGTTGCCACCGACGCGCAGCTCAAGCCGCAGCCCGCGCTGGCCGAGTCCTGGACCGTGGACGGCAAGGTGTGGACTTTCAAGCTGCGCCCTAACGTGAAGTTCTCCGACGGCACGCCGTTCACCGCGGAAGACGTGGTCTTTACGTATGCGCGCGTCCCCAAGGTGCCCAACAGTCCCTCGCCGTTCACGCTGTATCTGGGTTCGGTCGAGAAGACCGAAGCGGTCGATCCCAGCACCGTGCGCATCACCACCAAGGACGTGGCGCCGAACCTGCTGGTCAACCTGGCGCAGTTGCCCATCATGTCCAAGAAAGCGGCGTCGGGCCCCGCGGCCGAGGGCAAGACGACGACGGAACTCAATAGCGGCGACGGCCTGATAGGCACCGGTCCCTACAAGTTCGTGTCCTGGAAGCGCGGCGCCGAATTCGTGCTGGCGCGCAACGACAACTATTGGGGCAAGAAGCCCGAATGGGATCGCGTGGTCTACCGTCCCATCAGCAACGCGGCCGCGCGCGTGGCCGCGCTGCTTGCCGGCGACGTCGACATGATCGAGGATCCCCCAACCGATGACCTGCCCAAGCTCAAGGGCGACAAGAAACTCTATGTAGAGGAAACGCCGTCGGTGCGTGTCGTCTACGTGGCGCTGGACCAGTTCGCCGAGCCCTCGCCGGGCGTGCAAGGCACCGAAAAGAACCCCATGAAGGACAAGCGCGTGCGCGAAGCGCTGTCGCTCGCCATCAACCGCGATGCGCTGGTCGAGCGCGTGATGGGCGGGGTGGCGTTGCCCGCGGGAAATCTGTTGCCCTACCCCATGTTCGGTTCCAGCAAGGAGCATTCGAAGGCTCCCAAGGCCGACGTGGAAAAGGCCAAGGCCTTGTTGAAGGAAGCTGGTTATCCCAACGGCTTTTCCATCACGCTGGGCTCGCCGTCGGGCCGCTATGTCAACGATTCGAAGGTGGCGCAGGCGATCGCGTCGATGTGGACCCGCATCGGTGTGAAGACCAGCGTGGATGCGATGGCGCCCCCGGTGTTCTTCAAGAACCGCGACAGCTATGCGTTCTCGGCCTATCTGGCGGGCTGGTCCGTGACCAGCGGCGAAATGTCCAACGCGCTGACCTCGCTGCTGGTGACGCGCAATCCCGAAGCAGGCTTGGGCACCACCAACCGCAGCCGCTACTCCAACCTCAAGATGGATGCGCTGGTGAAGGAAGCTTCGTCGACCATGGACGACGCCAAGCGAGCGGATCTGTTGTCCAAGGCCAGCAACATCGCCATGGATGACTACGCCATGCTGCCTGTGCACTTCGAGTTGTCGGTATGGGCGATGAAGAGCGACATCCGCTATCAGGGCCGCCCGGACCAGGTCACGCTCGCGCAGTTTGCAACACTGAAGAAGTAAGGCGCTAGTGCTTGCAACAATCGTAAGAAGGCTGCTGCAGACCGTCGTCGTCATGCTCGTCATGTCGGCGCTGGTCTTTGCCGGCATCTACATGGTGGGCGACCCGGTCTCGATGCTGGCCAGCCCGGAAGCGACCGAAGCGCAACGCGCGGCGGTGCGCGCATCGCTGGGCCTGGATCTGCCGCTGTGGCGGCAGTACCTGATCTTCATGGGCCAGGCGGTGCGCGGTGATTTCGGCAACAGCTTCCTGACGGGCGAACCGGCCATGAGGCTGATCCTGGAGCGCATGCCGGCCACGGTGGAACTGGCTTGTGTGGCCATGCTGCTGTCGGTGCTGATCGGCGTGCCGTTGGGCATCCTGGCCGGCCTCAAGCCCAAGGCAGTGGGCTCGCGCGCGATCATGACGGGCTCGGTGCTCGGTTTCTCGCTGCCTAACTTCTGGGTTGGCCTGATGCTCATCATGGTGTTCGCCGTGATACTCGGCTGGGTGCCGGCGGGTGGGCGCGGCCAGACCGTCAGCATCGGATCGCTGCAGTTGAGCGTGCTGACTTTCGACGGCTGGCTGAGCCTGGCGCTGCCTGCGGCCACGATCGCCTTCGCCAAATGCGCAATGATCATCCGCGTGACGCGTGCCGCCACGCGCGAAGCCCTGCCCATGGACTACATCAAGTTCGCGCGCGCCAAGGGCCTGTCTGAAAAGCGCGTACTGGGCGTGCATCTGCTCAAGAACATCCTGATTCCCGTGGTGACGGTGGCGGGCCTGGAGTTCGGCCAGGTGATGGCCTTCGCCGTCGTGACGGAAACCGTGTTTTCCTGGCCGGGCATGGGCAAGCTGCTGATCGATTCCATCATCAACCTGGACCGTCCGGTGGTGGTGGCGTATCTGCTCTTGATCGTGTTCTTCCTGGTCATGCTGAATCTGGTGGTGGACATCATCTACACGGTGCTGGACCCCCGCGTACGCTTGGATAGCCGCCGATGAACACACCCGCCACCGCCGCCGCGCCCCCGGTTCAGGCCAAGGAGCAGACGCCCTGGCGCCGATTCCTGTCGGACTTCTTCGCCAGCAAGCTGGCCACGCTGGGTTTGATCATGCTGGTCGTGATCGTGGGCGCCGCGCTGCTTGCGCCCTGGATCGCGCCGCAGAATCCCTATGATCTGGCGACGCTGGACATCATGGATTCCAAGCTCAAGCCGGGCAGCGAAAGCGGCGACGGCAGCATGCGTTATTGGTTGGGCACAGATGGCCTGGCGCGCGACCTGTTCTCGGCCATCCTTTACGGCATGCGCACCAGCCTGTTGGTGGCCAGCGTTTCGGTGCTGGCGGCCTTCGGCATCGGCGCCACGGTGGGCCTGATCGCAGCCTATTTCGGCGGCCGCATCGACGCCTTGCTGATGCGGGTTGTGGATATCCAGTTGTCGTTCCCCGCCATCCTGGTTGCGCTGATGTTGCTGGCGATTCTGGGCAAGGGTGTGGATAAGGTGATCATCGCGCTGATCGTGGTGCAGTGGGCGTATTTCGCGCGCGCCGCGCGCGGCGCGGCGCTGGTCGAGCGCGGCAAGGAATACGTGGAAGCGGCGCGCTGCATGTCGCTGTCGTGGGGGCGCGTGCTGTTCCGTCACGTGCTGCCCAACTGTATGCCGCCGCTGATCGTGATCGCCACCATCGACCTGGCGCATGCGATTGCGCTGGAGGCCACGCTGTCGTTTCTGGGCGTGGGCGTGCCGGTGACGGAGCCGTCGCTGGGCATGCTGATCTACAACGGCTTCGAATATCTGCTGTCCGGTCAGTACTGGATTTCGTTCTTCCCCGGCATTGCGCTGGCGCTGGCCATCATCGCCATCAATCTGGTGGGCGACCACCTGCGCGATGTGCTCAACCCGCGCCACGCGAATTGAGGGCGGGCGCAATGCAGACACCTGTGGAAAAGTCCCCGGCGACGCCCATACTCGAGGTGCATGGCCTGAAGACGCACTTCTACACCCGCAATGGCGTGGTGAAGGCGGTGGATGGTGTGGACCTGACGCTGGCCGAAGGCGAGATCCTGGGACTGGTGGGCGAATCGGGGTCGGGCAAGAGCATCACCGGCTTTTCGCTGATGGGACTGCTGGATGAGCCGGGCCGCATCGTCGACGGCACCTTGCGCTTGAACGGCGAGGACTTGCGCAACGCGACACCCGCGCGCTGGCGCGAGCTCAGGGGCCAGGAGATCGCCATGATCTTCCAGGATCCCATGATGACCCTGAACCCGGTACTGCGCGTCGATACGCAGATGATCGAGGCGGTGCAGGCGCACAGCAAGGTATCGCGCGAGCAAGCCCGCCAGCGCGCCTTGCAGACGCTCGCCATGGTGGGCATCCCTTCGCCCGAGGAGCGCCTGCGCACCTATCCGCACCAATTATCAGGCGGCATGCGGCAGCGCGTGGCGATCGCGATTGCGCTCTTGAATTCGCCGCGCCTGATCATCGCCGACGAGCCCACCACGGCGCTGGATGTGACCATACAAGGACAGATCCTGTTCGAAGTGCAGAAGCTGTGCCGCGAAACCGGCACCGCGCTGATCTGGATCACGCACGACCTTGCCGTGGTCGCGGGCCTGGCGGACCGCGTGTCGGTCATGTATGCGGGGCGCGTAGTCGAAACCGGCACCACGCAGGCGGTCATCAGCCATCCCATGCATCCCTACACGCATGGCCTGATCGCTTCCATACCCACGCCCGAATCCCGCGGCAGGCCGCTGGTTCCGATTCCCGGCATGACGCCGTCGCTGCTCAACCTGCCGCAAGGCTGTGCGTTCCGTGGGCGCTGCCCGCGCGCCACCGACGCCTGTCTGGTCGAACCGCAGCCCGTGGAGGTGCGCCCGGCGCAATGGGTGCGTTGCTGGCATGCCGGAGGGCCAGATACCAAATGAACGCCGCAGAACGAGATCCCGCGGTCCCTATCCTGTCGTTGCGCGAGGTCGAGCTGCGCTTCGTGCAGCCCGTGGACCTGGCCGGCCGAATCGCCAACCTGCTGGGCGCCGGTTTGAAGACGCAGGTCGTGCATGCAGTGGCGGGTGTGGACCTGGATGTGCGGCCGGGCGAAGTGATAGGCATCGTGGGCGAATCCGGCTGTGGAAAATCCACGCTGGGCCGTATCGTGTCAGGCATCCTGCCGCCGACGGC
Source organism: Achromobacter aegrifaciens (assembly GCF_902859735.1). Classification (GTDB taxonomy): domain Bacteria; phylum Pseudomonadota; class Gammaproteobacteria; order Burkholderiales; family Burkholderiaceae_B; genus Achromobacter; species Achromobacter aegrifaciens. Next base: position 357,367 of record NZ_CADIJY010000005.1, read on the forward strand.
GGGCGAAGTCAGCTACAAGGGCCGCGCCGTGAAGGCCATGGCGGGCCCGGAACGGCGTGCCTATGAGCTGGGCGTGCAGATGATCTTCCAGGATCCCTATGCCTCACTGAACCCGCGTATGCGCGTGCGCGAGATCATCGGCGAGGCGCCCGTGGCGCACGGCCTGGTCCGCGCGCGCGACAAAGCCGAGTACGTCGCCGGGCTGATGCGCCAGGTGGGGCTGGATCCGGCTTTTGCACAGCGTTATCCCCATCAATTCTCTGGCGGCCAGAGGCAGCGCGTAGGAATTGCACGGGCGCTCGCGCTCAAGCCTTCGGTCATAGTTTGCGACGAGGCGGTCGCCGCGCTGGACGTGTCGATCCAGGCCCAGGTGCTTAATCTGTTCGAACGGTTGCGTGCGGACCTGGACCTGACCTATCTTTTCATCAGCCACAACCTCAGCGTGGTCAGCCACATCTCGGACCGCGTGGCCATCATGTATCTGGGCCGCGTGGTGGAGCTGGCGCCTACCGACACGGTCTTCCAGCGGGCCAACCATCCGTACACGCAGGCCTTGCTGAAGGAACTGCCGACGCTGCAGCCGGGGCGGCGCACCTACCAGCCCATCAAGGGCGAACTGCCGTCGCCGCTGGACCCGCCGACGGGCTGCGCCTTCCACCCGCGTTGCCCGCATGCGATGCCGCGCTGCAAGGCAGAACGGCCGTTGCTGCGTGAAGTCGCCCCGGGTCAGTTCAGCGCCTGCCATCTGAACGATACGTGAATTCAACTCTTACGCCTTATCCACAGCCATGAAAACCATAGACGAAATCGAACGCGCCCACGGCGACCTCACCGCGCTGCGACGGGATATCCACGCCCATCCGGAACTTGCTTTCCAGGAAACGCGCACGTCCGCGCTGGTCGCGGAGCGTTTGCGCGGCTGGGGCCTGGAAGTCCACACGGGGCTGGGGAAAACCGGCGTGGTGGGTATTTTGCGCGGCGGCAACGGCAAGAAAACCATAGGTTTGCGCGCCGACATGGACGCGCTGCCCATGCCCGAGCACAACCGCTTTGCGCACAAGTCCACCATCAGCGGACGCATGCACGGCTGCGGCCACGACGGACACACGACCATGCTGCTGGGGGCGGCGCAATACTTGTCCACACACCGCGATTTCGATGGCACGGTGGTGTTCATCTTCCAGCCGGCCGAGGAAGGCGGCAACGCCGGCGCGCGCGCCATGATGCAGGACGGCCTGTTCGACAAATTCCCTTGCGACGCGGTGTTCGGCATTCACAACATGCCCGGCATGCCGGTCAACCAGTTCGGTTTTCGGGCGGGCCCGACCATGGCCTCCAGCAACCGCTGGGACATCGTCATCAAGGGCGTGGGCGGCCACGCGGCGCAGCCGCATGCATCGGTGGACCCCATCATTGTCGCGGCCGACATGGTGCATGCCCTGCAGACGGTGATCTCGCGCAGCAAGAATCCGCTGGAGCAGGCCGTGCTTTCGATCACGCAGATCCACGCGGGCGACGCCTACAACGTGATTCCCGGCGAAGCCATGCTGCGCGGCACCGTGCGCACCTATTCGGTGGAGACCCTGGACAAGATCGAGGCGGACATGCGCCGCATCGCGACCACCTTGCCGCAGGTCTACGGCGGCACGGGCGAACTGGATTTCGTGCGCGCATATCCCCCGCTGGTGAATTGGGAAAAGGAAACCGCCTTTGCCGCCCAAGTCGCCGAAGACGCGTTCGGCGCTGAAAACGTGCAGCGCGAGATGCCGCCCTTCATGGGGGCGGAGGACTTTTCCTTCTTCCTGGAAGCGGTGCCTGGGACCTACCTGTTCCTCGGCAACGGCGACGGCGACCATCGCATGGAGACCTATCACGGCATGGGTCCGTGCCAGTTGCACAACCCGAATTACGACTTCAACGACGCCTTGCTGCCGGTGGGCGCAACATATTGGGTAAAACTGGTTCAGGCTTTTCTGCCGAAGTCCTGATCCACGCAAGTCTTTGATTTAAAAGGCGCGGGCTCCGTACGGACCGCGCCTTTTTTCATGGCCGGGCAAGGTTGTACACAGGCTGTCCACCTGCTATTCACCGCCTATCCACCGGGATATCCCCCGACAATCCACCGCTTTTCCCTGGCTTGCCACCAGGCTTATCCCAAGACTTATCCACAGGGCTGAATGCGACCTTAGCCGTCCCTTATATGACGCGCAGGCTTGAACAAAGGCCGAATAATTCGTTTGCGTAGGGGTTGCGCGTTTTCATAATGGACCGTTCCTGAGCCGGCCTGGCCGGCATTCGCGCAAGGAGCGATCCATGTCCCAGAGCAACGCGCTGCGCCGGTCCGAGGTGTATGCCGAACCCGCTGCGCAAGCCTTTTCGATCCGCCCGCTGGCAGCCGTGACCGGCGCGGAAATCATCGGTATCGACCTGTCGCGCGAGCTGACCCCGGCCGATTTCGCGCAGGTGCATCGCGCCCATCTGGACCATCACCTGCTGGTGTTCCGCGATCAGCGCATCACGCCGCAGCAGCACATCGATTTCAGCCGCCGCTTTGGCCGTCTGATGATCCACGTGCTGCATCAGTTCCATCTGGCCGGGCATCCCGAGATCCTCATCGTTTCCAACATCGTTGAAGACGGCAAGCCGATAGGGCTGGGTGATGCCGGCAAGTATTGGCATTCGGATATCTCGTACAAGGAATTGCCCAGCCTGGGGTCGCTGCTGCACGCGCAGGAGCTGCCCACGCAAGGCGGCGACACGCTATTCGCCGACATGCACGTGGCGTACGACACTCTGCCCGCCGCATTGCGAGACGCCATCGAAGGCAAGCGTGCCGTGCATTCCTACCTGGCCAAGTACGGCCAGCTGCAGAAGGAAGGCTCGTGGCGTCCCAATCTCAGCGCGCAACAGGTGGCGCAGGTGCAGGAAGTGGTGCATCCGGTCGTGCGCACGCATCCGGAGACGGGCCGCCGCGCGCTGTTCGTGAGCGAAGGCTTCACCACCCGCATCGAGGGCCTGCCCGAAGACGAGAGCCGCCAGATCCTGGACGAACTGTTTGCCCACAGCATCCGGCCCGAACACATCTACCGCCACCAATGGCAGCCGCATGATCTGGTGTTCTGGGACAACCGCTCGTTGATCCATCTGGCCGGCGGTACGCCGGATCACCTGCGCCGCAAGCTGTACCGCACGACGATCGAAGGCGACGTGCCGTTCTGACGTCGCGCGCCCCTTAATTTCGCGCAAAACCATTTATCCACAGGGTCCGCCATGGGTTTTTCCTCCGCTGTACGTGATCGTTTGGTCCAGGCCGCCACCGGCGCGGGCCTGGCGTTGATACTTGCCGTGCTGGCGCTGGCTTCGCCGACGCCGGCCATGGCGGAGGGCCGCATCCGCATCGCCGAGCAGTACGGCATCGTGTATCTGCTGTTGAACGTGGCGCGCGATCAGCAACTGATCGAAAAGCACGGCAAGGCCGATGGTGTGGATATCTCGGTCGAGTGGGCCAAGCTGTCGGGCGGTTCGGCCGTGAACGATGCGCTGTTGTCCGGGGCTGTGGATATCGCGGGGGCTGGCGTGGGACCGCTGTTGACGATATGGGACCGCACGCGCGGCAAGCAGAACGTGAAGGGCGTGGCTTCGCTGGGCAATTTTCCCTATTACCTGGTCAGCAACAATCCCAACGTGAAGACGATTGCGGACTTTACCGACAAGGACCGCATCGCGGTGCCGGCGGTGGGCGTGTCGGTGCAGTCCCGCGTGTTGCAGCTGGCGTCGGCCAAACTGTGGGGCGACGCGCAGTTCAACAAGCTGGACAAGATTTCCGTCGCCCTGCCGCATCCGGACGCGGCCGCCGCCATCATCGCGGGCGGCACGGAAATCACGGGGCATTTCGGCAACCCGCCCTTCCAGGAGCAGGAGCTGGCCGAGAATCCCAAGGCGCGCATCGTGCTCAATTCCTATGACGTGCTGGGCGGGCCCAGTTCGTCCACGGTGTTGTTTGCGACCGAGAAATTCCGCAAGGAAAATCCCAAGACCTACAAGGCATTCCAGGCCGCGCTGAAGGAAGCGGCGCAGTTCGCCAGCGCCAATCCGGAAAAGGCCGCGGATACTTATCTGCGCGTTACCGGCGCAAAGCTGGACCGCGATTTCCTGATCAAAGTGATCAAGAACCCCGACGTGCAGTTCAAGCTGGAACCGCAGAATACCTATGCGCTGGCCGAGTTCATGCACAAGGTGGGCGCGATCAAGAATGCGCCGGCCAGTTGGCGCGATTATTTCTTTGACGACCCCGTCACGGCCCAAGGCAGTTGAGATGGGATTGAGCGCTGCCTCCCCTGTGGATAACACCGAAAAGGCCACGCCTTTGCTGGCTGTGGATAAGGTGTCGATCGAATACAAGACGCGCGAAAGGCGCGTGCGCGCCACGCATCAGGTCAGTTTCGACGTGCACGAAGCAGAGCGTTTCATCCTGCTGGGCGCGTCCGGTTGCGGCAAATCCACGCTGCTTAAGGCAATTGCGGGCTTCATCGAACCGACCGAAGGCCGCATTGCCATCGATGGCAATGCCGTGCGCGGCCCGGGGCCGGACCGCATCGTGGTGTTCCAGGAATTCGACCAGCTGCCGCCATGGAAGACGTTGCGGCAGAACGTGGCGTTTCCGCTGGTGGCTTCACGCAAGCTCAACCGGCGCGAGGCCGACGAGCGCGCCATGCACTACCTGGACAAGGTGGGGTTGTCCGCGTTCGCCGATGCCTATCCGCATACGTTGTCCGGCGGCATGAAGCAGCGCGTGGCCATTGCGCGCGCCCTGGCGATGCAGCCGCGTGTGCTTTTGATGGACGAGCCCTTCGCGGCACTGGACGCGTTGACGCGGCGGCGCATGCAGGAAGAATTGCTGGCGCTGTGGGAAGACGTGCGTTTCACGCTGCTGTTCGTCACCCATTCCATCGAAGAGGCATTGGTGCTGGGCAGCCGCGTGCTGCTGCTGTCGCCGCATCCGGGCCGCGTGCGCGCGGAACTGAACGCCCATGCCTACGGGCTGCATAGCCAGGGCTCGGCTGCGTTCCAGTCTGCGGCCAGGCGCGTCCATGATCTGCTGTTCGATGTGGCGCCTGCGGAAAAGTCCGCTGAACTTGCCGCTGAACGGGCCGCGGCCTGAAGGACTTCCGCATGAACAACGCATACGCAGGCGCCGTGCCCATCCGTCCCGAAGTGGAGTACGAGCTGCCGCCCTTGCCCGCGCAAGCGGGCGAAGCGCCCCTGCCCTGGCATGAACGCCTGTGGCAGCACGCCAGCCTGCGCAAGCTGGCGATCCTGGCGCTATTGGCCGGCATCTGGGAGCTGGCGGCGCGCTACACCGACAATGATCTGCTGCTGCCCAGCGCATCGCAGACGGCGGTCGCCTTCGTGCAGGGCATCGCAGGCGGCGAACTGCCGGCACGCGCCGGGCAATCGTTGCGCGTGCTGGCGCAGGGATATGCGGCGGGCGTGCTGCTGGCCTTTGTGCTGACCACGCTGGCGGTGTCGACGCGTTTCGGTCGCGATCTGCTGTCCACCTTGACGGCCATGTTCAATCCCCTGCCGGCGATTGCGCTGCTGCCGCTGGCGCTGCTGTGGTTCGGCCTGGGCGAAGGCAGCCTGGTGTTCGTTCTGATCCATTCGGTGTTGTGGGCGCTGGCGCTGAACATGTACGCGGGTTTTCTGGGGGTATCGGATACCTTGCGCATGGCGGGCCGCAACTATGGATTGAGCGGTCTGCGCTACGTGTTGCAGATTCTGGTGCCTGCCGCCCTGCCCGCCATCCTGGCCGGGCTGAGGATAGGCTGGGCCTTTGCGTGGCGCACATTGATCGCCGCGGAACTGGTGTTCGGCGCGTCCAGCGGCAAGGGCGGCCTGGGCTGGTACATCTTCCAGAACCGCAACGAGTTATACACAGACCGCGTGTTCGCGGGGTTGGCGGCGGTGGTGATCATCGGCCTGCTTGTGGAAAACCTGGTGTTCGACACCGTGGAGCGTTTCACGGTCAGGCGCTGGGGCATGCAGCGCTGATTGTCTCGGCGCAGAGCCGCGCAGCAGCCAAAAAAAGGCGGCCCCTCGGGGCCGCCTTGCGCATGGGCGCGTCGCGGATTACAGCTTCAGTCCCAGCGCCTTGGCCACGCCTGCGGCGTAGGCGGGATCGGCTTTGCGGAAGTGTTCCAGCTGGCGGCGCTGGATTTCTTCCGGGACGCCGGCCATGTGGCGGCCGATGTTGCCGAACAGCAACTCCTGCTGTGCAGGCGTCATCAGGCGGAACAAGGCGCCCGGCTGCGAGTAGTAGTCATCGTCCACGCGGTGATTCCAGCGCGCTGCCGCCTGGCCGTCCAGCGCCAGCGGCGGCTCGCCTGCCGACGGGGTTTCCTTCCACTCGCCCGCGCTGTTGGGCTCGTAGTTCAGCGTCGCCCCGACGTTGCCGTCGACACGGCCGGCGCCGTCGCGGTGGAAGCTGTGAAACGGGCAGCGCGGCGCGTTCACCGGGATCTGGTGGTGGTTGATGCCCAGGCGATAGCGGTGCGTGTCGCCGTAGGAGAACAGCCGGCCTTGCAGCATCTTGTCCGGCGAGAATCCGATACCGGGGACCACGTTGGCCGGGGTGAAGGCGGCCTGCTCGACCTCGGCAAAGTAGTTCTCGGGGTTCTTGTTCAGCTCCAGCACGCCGACTTCGATCAGCGGATAGTCGCCATGCGGCCAGACCTTGGTCAGGTCGAAGGGGTTGATATGGTAAGTCGCGGCTTCGGCCTCGGGCATGATCTGCACCTTCAGCGTCCACTTCGGGAAGTTGCCCTTTTCGATGTTCTCGAACAGGTCGCGCTGCGAGCTTTCGCGGTCATGGGCGACCACTTGCGCCGCTTCCTCGTCGCTCAGACAGGCGATGCCTTGCTGCGACTTGAAGTGGAATTTCACATAGAAGCGCTCGCCGTCCTTGTTGATGAAACTGAACGTGTGCGAACCGAAGCCGTGCTGCTGGCGCAGGTTGGCGGGAATGCCGCGATCGCTCATCAGGGTGGTGACCTGGTGTAGCGATTCGGGATTGAGCGACCAGAAGTCCCAGGCGGCGGTGGCGCTGCGCAGGTTGGTCTTGGGGTCGCGCTTCTGGGTGTGGATGAAGTCCGGGAATTTCAGCGGATCACGGATGAAGAAGACCGGCGTGTTGTTGCCGACCAGGTCCCAGTTGCCTTCCTCGGTGTAGAACTTGATGGCGAAACCGCGCACGTCGCGTTCGGCGTCAGCCGCGCCGCGCTCGCCGGCCACGGTCGAGAAACGCAGGAACAGCGGGGTCTGCTTGCCGACCTGGGAAAAGAGGTTGGCGCGGGTGTAGCGCGAGATGTCGTGGGTGACAGTGAGGGTGCCATAGGCGCCCGAACCCTTGGCGTGCACCACGCGTTCGGGGATGCGTTCGCGGTCGAAGTGGGCGAGCTTTTCAATCAGCCAGAAGTCTTCCAACAGCGCCGGGCCGCGCGGGCCGGCAGTCAGCGTGTTGTTGTTGTCGGCCACCGGCGCGCCAGCGGCGGTGGTCAGATGCGTCTTCTTGTCGGTCATAGCACACTCCCTATGAAATGCCTGGAATGCGGGGGCCGCAGAGGGGCCCGCGCCGTGTCTGGGATAGCCCGGCATTGCCGGCCTGGGGCTATCTCCGACACATCATAGGGGTCTTGCCTTACCGTGTGAAGTTGATTGATCTATAAAACTTGATAAAGAATAACTATCAAGAAAATCAGGAATCGGCATCGGTGGCGGCCGTCAGGCGAAAAAAAACCGGTCCGCATGGGACCGGTTTCTTGCGCGGGAGCAGATATCAGCGGTTGGCTGCGGCTTCCGTCTTGCGCTGCATGGCGCGGGTGATGGACCACTGCTGGGCGATCGACAGGGTGTTGTTGACGCACCAGTAGAGCACCAGGCCGGCCGGGAAGAAGAACATCATCCCGCCGAACACCAGCGGCATGATCATCATGACCTTGGCCTGGACGGGGTCCGGGGGCGTCGGGTTCAGTTTGATCTGCAGGAACATGGTGGCCATCATGATGGCGGGCAGAATGAAGTACGGGTCGCGGATCGACAGGTCGTGCACCCACAGGATCCACGGCGCGCCGCGCATTTCCACGCTGGCCAGCAGCACCCAGTACAGCGAGATGAACACCGGGATCTGCACCAGCATGGGCAAGCAGCCGCCCAGCGGGTTGATCTTTTCGGTGCGGTACATCTCCATCATGGCCGCATTGAGTTTCTGCTTGTCGTCGCCGTACTTTTCCTTCAGGGCCTGCAGGCGCGGAGCCACCTGCTTCATGCGGGCCATGGAGCGGTAGCTGGCGGCGGCCAGGGGGTAGAACACGGCCTTGATCAGCACGGTCAGCGCCACGATCGTCCAGCCCCAGTTGCCCAGGATGGAATGCAGCCAGGTCATCAGCTTGAACAGCGGCTTGGCGATGATGGTCAGCCAGCCATAGTCGACCACCAGTTCCAGGCCGGGGGCCAGGGCGGCCATGGCCTTCTGGTCTTGCGGACCGACCCACAGGTGCGAATCGACGCGCGTGGCGGCGCCAGGGGCGATCTCGCCCACGGCCTCGATGCTGCGGGCGGCGTACAGGTTCTTCTGCACTTCCAGCAGTTCGTTGGTGCGCGGCTTGCCCTGCGGGGGCACCCAGGCGGTGGCGAAGTAGTGCTGGACCACGGCGATCCAGCCGTTGTCCGATTGCTTGATGTAGCTGGCCTTCTTCTTTTCGATGTCGCTGAAGGTGATCTTCTGGAACTTGTCCTGTTCCGAGTAGACGGCGAAACCGGTGAAGGTGTGATAGAAGCTGGACGTGTCGGCGGGGTCGTTGCCGTCGCGTTCGAGCTGCAGGTACAGGGCGGGCGACACGGGGCCGGCGCTGACGTTGGCCAGGTCGTGGCGCACGTCGATGTCATAGCGGCCGCGGTGCAGGGTGAACGTCTTGGTGACCTTCACGCCGCCGGATTCGCCCTCGAAGGCGACCACCAGGTTGTCGCCGGTCAGCTGGCGTTCCGAGGACACGACGCGGAAAGGCGTCTGGTGCGTGGGGAAGCTTTGGCCGTTGGGGGCGCCGACCACGCCGGTCTGCACCACGTAGTTCAGGCCAGCGGCGCGGTCCAGCAGCACCGTGGGCTTGTCGGGCTGGCCGGTGGCTGGGTACTTCAGCAGTTCGGCGCGCACCAGTTGGGCGCCCATGGTGTCGAACGTCAGGCGCAGCACGTCGGTCGTGATGACGACTTCTTCCGAGCGCGCGGCAGCAGGCGCGGCGGCGCCGGGCACGGCGGACGCAGCGGCAGCCGCGGGGGCGGGCGTGCTGGGCACCGAAGGCGTTGCGTTGTTCGTGGCGGCTTGCGGCTCGCTCGTGGTGGCGGCAGGCGTGGGGCCGAACAGCGACGGCTTGCCGTTATGGATCTGCCAGTTGTTCCATAGGAGCAACAGCGAGAAGGAAAAAATCATCCAGAGGACGGTTCGTCGGATATCCATGGTGCCTACTGAGGTGAATACGGGCCAGCAAAGCCCGCCAGTTTAGCGTCAATCATGCTCGGTGCGGTGGCTGTGGGAACAGCACGAGGGGCCATTGGTTCCCTTGGAGGGCGGAACCGGGTCCAATCCGCCCGGCGACCAAGGGTGGCAGCGGCCGATGCGCCGGACTGCCAGCCAGAAGCCGCGCCAGGCGCCGTGGCGCTCGATCGCTTCGATCGCATACGCCGAGCAGGTCGGGGTAAAGCGGCACTGCCTGCCGATCCAGGGGCTCAGGAAAAACCTGTAGAACCGGATCGGGGCAATGAGTAAAGCCTTGATCATCGCGCTATCCGCTCAAAGTGAGCGTCCACTTCGGCTCTTGCCGCGCGTTTCAGCGCGGTAAGCGTGGCGGGCGCAACCTTGCTATGCAGGCGCACGACGTAATCTTTGGCCGGCAGTCCCAGGCGCCGGTGGCGGAACGCCTCGCGGATGACCCGCTTGATGGCGTTGCGCGTACTGGCGTGGGCGGCGAACCGCTTGGCGATCACCAGGCCCAGACGCGCACAGGCGTCCTGGCCGGGAGGCAGATCATTGGGAGCCGCGCTCACAATGAAGAACGCCCCTCGGGCAAGACGCCGGCCTTTGAGGGCGGCGGCGAACTCGGAGGGGCGATGCAGCCGCGCCTCCGGCGGAAGCGTGGAGCGCGGCATGGACTGCAAAATCAGGCGTCAGGTTTTTCCGGACAAGCCGGAAAAACAGGACTTAGACGGCCAGACGCTTGCGGCCCTTGGCGCGGCGGGCATTCAGGATGGCGCGGCCAGCGCGGGTTTTCATGCGCACGCGGAAACCATGGGTGCGCTTGCGACGGGTAACGGAAGGTTGGTAGGTACGTTTCATGGACGATCCACAAAAAGAACAAAAGTCAGAAGGGACCTGCCCGGAAGGGTTCCTGGTCGCGCATTCAGGAAGCGGGTATCTAATGAGCATTTTTGCAACAGGTGCAAAAAAACAGCTCGTAGACGGGGCTCTGACCGGGAAACCCCGGGCGACCTATTAGAAGCAAAACCAGGCAGTTGCGTGGGCGGTAGGCATCGTTAGACACCACTGCCAACAAAGCGCGGCTAAGCTCTCTGTGGAACCTTCTGACAGACAGAATTCGGAAAAGCCCACCATTTCAGCAAGTTTTCCCTGTCTTGTCAAACAGTTAAGACTGCGCCGCACGGACGCTTATGCCCTACCCTGTGGATAACCCCAGCCCAGGCAAGGTAGAATCGAGGTTTGAATAAGAGCGACATGAAAGAATTCTGGCAGACCTGCGTCAGTCGTCTTGAGCAGGAACTCCCCCCCCAACAAATCAGCGCGTGGATACGACCGCTGGTCCCGCTTGCGTACGACGAAACGCAGGCGGTGCTGCGCGTTGCCGCTCCCAACCGGTTCAAACTGGATTGGGTACGGAAGAACTTTTCCCACCAGATCGAAGCGTTGGCCGCGGAGTGGTTCGAGCGTCCGGTGCAGGTGCTGTTCGAGTTGCCGACGCAAGGCGCCACGCCGCGCATGCCGGTCGCGCCCGTACGCGCCGCACCCGCGGCGCCCGCGTATCCGTCCGCTGCTTCCCCTTCAGGCGGCGCGCCGCCACCGATGGCCCCGGTAACGCCTGCACCCGCAGCCCCGGCGACCACGGCGGCCGCGCAGGCCGCGCAAGCGGTGAACGCGGACGCGGCAAGCATCGTGTACGAGCGTTCGCGCCTGAACACCGATCTGACGTTCGAGAACTTCGTGACGGGTAAGGCGAACCAACTCGCGCGCGCCGCTGCGTTGCAGGTCGCCGAGAACCCTGGCACGTCCTACAACCCGCTGTTCCTGTACGGCGGCGTGGGCCTGGGCAAAACCCACCTGATCCACGCCATCGGCAATGCGATGGTGGCGGCGGGGACCGGTGTGCGCGTGCGCTATGTGCATGCCGACCAATACGTGTCGGACGTGGTGAAGGCCTACCAGCGCAAGGCGTTCGACGACTTCAAGCGTTATTACCATTCGCTCGACCTGCTGCTGATCGACGATATCCAGTTCTTCTCCGGCAAGAACCGCACGCAGGAAGAATTCTTCTACGCGTTCGAAGCGATGGTGGCTCAGCGCAAGCAGATCATCATCACCAGCGATACCTATCCTAAGGAACTGTCGGGCATCGACAGCCGCCTGATCTCGCGCTTCGACTCCGGCCTGACGGTGGCCATCGAGCCGCCGGAACTGGAAATGCGCGTGGCGATCCTGTTGCGCAAGGCGGAGTCCGAAGGCGTGCCCATGCCCGAGGAAGTGGCGTTCTTCATCGCCAAGCATCTGCGCAGCAACGTGCGCGAACTGGAAGGCGCGCTGCGCAAGGTGCTGGCCTATGCGCGCTTCCACGGCCGCGACGTGCTGACAGTGGATGTCTGCAAGGAAGCCCTGAAGGACCTGCTGTCCGTGTCCAACGGCCAGATCACCGTGGAGAACATCCAGAAGACGGTGGCGGATTTCTACAAGATCAAAGTGGCCGACATGTACTCGAAACGCCGGCCCGCCAATATCGCTTTGCCGCGCCAGGTCGCGATGTACCTGGCGAAGGAGCTGACCCAGAAAAGCCTGCCGGAAATCGGCGATCTGTTCGGTGGCCGTGATCACACCACCGTGCTGCATGCCGTACGCAAGATTTCCGACGCCCGCGCCAAGCAAGCGGAGCTCAACCATACCCTGCACGTGTTGGAACAAACTCTAAAAGGATGAACATGCAACTCGTACAAACCACACGCGATGCATTGCTGAAACCGCTGTCGACTGTGGCGGGCATCGTCGAAAGACGCCATACCCTGCCCATCCTGGCGAACATCCTGATGCGCAAGGAAGGCAACAAGGTTGCCTTCATTGCGACCGACCTGGAAGTACAGATCACCACCCATGCCGACTTCGGCGTGGGTCAAGACAACGAATCCACCACGGTCGCGGCGCGCAAGCTGCTGGATATCCTGAAGGCCCTGCCGGACACCGGCGACGTGCGCCTGGCGCTGGCCAGCAACAAGCTGTCGGTGCAATCGGCCAAGAGCCGCTTCGCCCTGCAGACGCTGGCCGCCAGCGAATTCCCCACCGTGGCTCAGCCCGAGCAGTGGGACGTGTCGCTGACCATGCCGCAGCGCACGCTGCGCCACCTGTTCAACATGGTGCACTTCGCCATGGCGCAACAGGACATCCGCTACTACCTGAACGGCATGCTGCTGGTGTTTGAACCGGGCCGCGTGCGTGCGGTCGCCACCGATGGCCACCGCCTGGCGCACTGCTCGACGGAAGCCGACGGCATCAGCGAACGCCACGAAGTGATCGTGCCGCGCAAGACCGTGCTGGAAATGCAGCGCCTGCTGGAAGACTCCGACGAGCCGGTTTCGATCGACGTGGCGCCGGGCCAGATCCGCTTCCGCTTCGGCGACGTGGAGCTCGTCTCCAAGCTGGTGGAAGGCAAGTTCCCGGACTTCACGCGCGTGATCCCGACGAACTACACGCGCCATTTCCTGGTCGGCCGCGAAGCGCTCCAGGGCAGCCTGCAGCGCGCCGCCATCCTGACCACCGACAAGTTCAAGGGCGTGCGCCTGCAACTGGCGCAGAACCAGATGAAGATCTCGTCCTCCAACGCCGAGCAGGAAGAGGCGCAGGAAGAAATCGACATCGACTACGGCCATGAAGCCCTCGATGTGGGCTTCAACGTCGGCTACCTGCTCGACGTGCTGTCCAACGTCAAGGTGGACAACATCCAGTGGTCGGTCATGCCCGATGCCAACGCGTCGGCGCTCATCACCCTGCCCGAAGACGACCAGTTCAAGTACGTCGTCATGCCCATGCGGATTTGATCCGCACCCATCGTGGGTTTGTGCCGCTTGCGGGCCCGAGGGCCCGTGGGCGGTCCGGCCGCCAGGCCGTTCTTTAAAGCGTTATCGATACAGACATGTCAGATCAGCAGAACACCACTCCCGAGAACAGCGGCTACGGCGCTGACTCGATCAAGATGCTCAAGGGGCTGGAGGCCGTGCGCAAGCGCCCCGGCATGTACATCGGCGACACATCCGACGGCACCGGCTTGCACCACATGGTGTTCGAAGTCGTCGACAACGCCATCGACGAAGCCCTGGCCGGCTACTGCGACGACATCGTCGTCACGATCCACACCGACAACTCGATCTCGGTCACCGACAACGGCCGCGGCATCCCCACCGACATCCACAAGGATGACGAATTCCACCGCAGCGCGGCCGAAATCGTCATGACCGAACTGCACGCTGGCGGCAAGTTCGACCAGAACTCCTACAAGGTGTCCGGCGGCCTGCACGGCGTGGGCGTGTCTTGCGTGAACGCGCTGTCCGAATGGCTGCGGCTGACCATCCGCCGCAACGGCGAAGTGCACCAGATGGAGTTCCGCCAGGGCGAGCGCGTCGCGCCCCTGGCCGTGACCGGTACGACCGACAAGCGCGGCACCGAAGTGCGCTTTTTGGCCGACCCGATCATCTTCAACAACATCGAGTACCACTACGAGATCCTCTCGAAGCGCCTGCGCGAACTGTCGTTCTTGAACAATGGCGTGAAGATCCGCCTGATCGACCAGCGCCAGGGCAAGGAAGAGAACTTCGCCTTCTCCGGCGGCGTGAAGGGCTTCGTCGAATACATCAATCGCAGCAAGACCGTGCTGCACCCGAACGTGTTCTCGGTCACCACCGAGTCCTCGGCGGGCGGCGTGCCGGTCGGCGTCGAAGTGGCGATGCAGTGGAACGACAGCTACAGCGAAAGCGTGCTGTGCTTCACCAACAACATTCCGCAGCGCGACGGCGGCTCGCACCTGACCGGCCTGCGCGCGGCAATGACCCGCATCATCAACAAGTACATCACCGACAACGAACTGGCCAAGAAGGCCAAGGTCGAGACGTCCGGCGACGACATGCGCGAAGGCCTGGCCTGCGTGCTGTCGGTGAAGGTGCCCGAGCCCAAGTTCAGCAGCCAGACCAAGGACAAGCTGGTCTCCAGCGAAGTGCGTCCGGCGGTTGAGGAAGCCGTGGCGCGCACGCTGGAAACCTGGCTGCTGGAACACCCGAACGACGCCAAGGCGCTGTGCGCCAAGATCGTCGAAGCCGCCCGCGCCCGCGAAGCCGCGCGCAAGGCGCGCGAAATGACGCGCCGCAAGAGCGTGCTGGAAGGCGCAGGCCTGCCCGGCAAGCTGGCCGACTGCCAGGAAAAGGACCCCGCACTGTGCGAGCTGTACATCGTCGAGGGTGACTCCGCAGGCGGCTCGGCCAAGCAAGGCCGCGATCGCAAGTTCCAGGCCATCCTGCCGTTGCGCGGCAAGGTGCTGAACGTCGAGAAGGCGCGTTTCGACCGCCTGATCGCCAGCGAGCAGATCGCCACGCTGATCACCGCGCTGGGCACCAGCATCGGTCCTGACTTCAACGTCGACAAGCTGCGCTACCACCGCCTCATCATCATGACCGACGCGGACGTGGACGGCGCGCACATCCGCACCCTGCTGCTGACGCTGCTGTACCGCCAGATGCCTGAACTGGTGCAGCGCGGCTACGTGTATATCGCCCAGCCGCCGCTGTACAAGGTCAAGGTCGGCCGCGAAGAACGCTATCTGAAAGACGACCAGGAAGAAGCGCAGTTCATGCTGCAACTGGCGCTGAAGGATGCCGAGATCATCTCGGGCGGCAACATCATCCGCGGCGACGAACTCAACGACCTGGCCCGCCAGTACGTCGCGGCCGACGCCGTGATCGCGCGCCTGTCGCGCGTATTCGACGTGGGCGCGCTGTCGGCCATGGCCGAAGGCGTGGAGATCAACCTGGAATCGGCCGAGTCCACCGCCGATTCCGCGCGCCGCCTGGCCGACGCCATGCGCGACCCGGTCAGCGGCAACGGCGTGGAAGTCGTGCCGGAGTTCGACGAATCCACCGAGCGCCATCGTCTGTCGGTGCAGCGCATGCACCACGGCAACGTGCGCGTGAGCATCATCGATGCGGACTTCGTCAACGGTTCGGACTACGCGGTCCTGTCCAAGGCCGCCAAGAGCTTCTCCGGCAAGGTCGGCGCGCGTTCGCTGGCCGCCCGCGGCGAAGGCGACAAGCGCAAGGAACAGACCGTGTCCGATTTCCGCGAGGCCATGCAGTGGCTGCGCAGCGAAGCCGACCGCAGCATCTCCAAGCAGCGCTACAAGGGTCTGGGTGAAATGAACCCGGAACAGCTGTGGGAAACCACCATGGACCCGAAGGTGCGCCGTTTGTTGCGCGTGCAGATCGAGGACGCCATCGCGGCCGACGAGGTCTTCACCACGCTGATGGGCGACGACGTCGAACCGCGCCGCAACTTCATCGAGACGCATGCGTTGTCGGCGGGGAATATCGACGCCTGATCGCGCTGGATCTCGACAGAGATCCTGGACGCCATAGAAAAGGGGCTGCCTTGCGCAGCCCCTTTTTCATGCGCCAGTCCGGCGGGGCCCGGACAACGCAATCCTTCTACACCTGCACATCATTGGCCCAAGGCTCGGCCGTCAAGCGCTCGGCCAGATATTCAATGAACGCCTGCACCCGGGCCGGCCGGCGGCGGCCAGGCGGGGTGACGATGTGCAGGGCGATGGGATCCACCTGCCAGTCGTCCATCACGGTCTCCAGCGCGCCCGATTGCAAATCCTTCCACGCCAGGAACTCGGGCTGCAGGGCCAGACCCATGCCCGCCTGCAGCGCCGGCGTCAGGGCTTCGGCGTTGTTCACGTTCAGGTGCACCGGCAGCGACTGCGAAAACTCGCCGTGCTTTTCATGGCGGAAGCGCCAGCTCGCGCCGTTGCGCGCATACATGTATTGCAACGCGGTGTGCTGTGCCAGGTCCTTTGGATGCTTGGGGCGTCCCGCGCGCTTGAAGTAGCTGGGCGCGCCCACCAGCAGGATGCGCACCGAGCAGAGCCGCCGCGCCAGCAGCGTCGAATCCACCAGATTGGAGATGCGCAGCGCCAGGTCGAAGCGTTCCGAGACCAGGTCGGCCTGCTTGTCGCTGAATTCGATTTCCAGGGCCACGTCGGGATTGGCCTGCATGAATGGCGGCAGCATCGGCGCCAGATGCGTGACCCCAAAGGACATGGGCGCGGACAGCCTGATCTTGCCGCGCAGGCTGCTCGACTTTTCCGTCACCTCGGATTCGACGGCCTCGCCTTCCTCCAATATGCGCGCTGCGCGTTCCAGCGCCGCGTAGCCGGATTCGGTCAAGGTCATGCTGCGGGAGGTGCGATGAAACAGCGTGGTCTTCATGCGCGCTTCCAGACGGCTGATGGTCTTGGAAACCGTGGCCTGCGCCAAGCCGAACTCGGCCGCCGCCTTGGCGAACGACCCTGTATCGGCGACCTTGGCGAAGATCGCCCAACCCTCTAAATCCGGCAGCTTGCTCATCTTGTGTTCTCGGGAAATGCCCGCGCCGATGATAGCCCCTGCCTATGGCATGGACAAGAATGGTGTTGAACGCAGTGCAGCAGAGACTGTCACGCCATGGTCATCATGCAAAAAATGGAAAGGATGGAATTCCATGCTGCGGGTTCTCAGGAAAGCGGCCTCTCCCTACTATGCATACACCGACAGACGAGATGCACGGGACCTTCCAGCGGCACCCCGCCATCGTCGCAACGGGGCAGACCGGGATGGTTTGCCAGCTACACCGAATTCTTTGCTGCCGCCCTATTTGATAGTTTTCCTTAAAGAGAGATCCGCCATGTCCGCCAACAAATACCTCGAAGTCCTGACCCCGCAGAACAGCCAGATCATCTTCATCGACCAGCAGCCGCAGATGGCCTTCGGCGTGCAATCCATCGACCGCCAGACCCTGAAGAACAACGTGGTGGGCCTGGCCAAGGCCGCACGCGCCTTCAATATCCCCACCACCATCACCACCGTCGAAACCGACAGCTTCTCCGGCAATACCTACCCCGAACTGCTGGCTGTGTTCCCCGAGAACAAGATCCTGGAGCGCACCTCCATGAATTCCTGGGACGACCAGAACGTGCGCGACGCGCTGGCCGCCAATGGCCGCAAGAAGGTCATCGTCGCCGGCCTGTGGACCGAGGTCTGCAACACCACCTTCGCGCTATGCGCCATGCTGGAAGGCGAGTACGAAATCTACATGGTGGCTGATGCTTCGGGCGGCACCTCGGTGGACGCGCACAAGTACGCCATGGACCGCATGGTGCAGGCCGGCGCCGTGCCGATGACCTGGTTGCAGGTGATGCTGGAATGGCAGCGCGACTGGGCCCGCAAGGAAACCTATGACGCCGTCACTGGCATCGTCAAGGAACACTCCGGCGCCTACGGCATGGGCATCGACTACGCCGTCACCCACGTGCACAAGCTGGCAGAGCGCGTGCAGCACGGCGAACGCATCGGCCCCAACCCCGCCAAGTAAACCGCAAGCCGGATCGTCCAGACAGCGTCTGGCCGGTCCGGCGCCTTGTCTTTGAACACGGCGTTTTGAACACGGCGGGCGGCGGGACTTGCGGGTCCGAATGCCGCCTGGCGCGATCCAGGAGAGTCCCATGCCAGACCAGAAGAATCCCGCCGCGCGCGGCACTTTCGCGCCCTTGCGCCAGTCCGTATTCGCCGTGCTGTGGGCCGCGACCGTGCTGGGCAACGTGGGCAGCTTCATGCGGGACGTGGCCAGTTCCTGGCTGGTGACCGATCTGTCGGCCAGCCCGGCCGCGGTGGCGCTGATCCAGACTGCTGCGACCCTGCCCATCTTCCTGCTGGCGATTCCCGCCGGCGTGCTGTCCGACATCCTGGACCGGCGCCGCTTCCTGATCTTCGTGCAGCTGCTGCTGGCCTCTGTCAGCGGCACGCTGCTGCTCCTGTCGCATTTCGGCGCGCTGACGGTCGATTACCTGATTGCCCTGACCTTCGTCGGCGGCATCGGCGCGGCCTTGATGGGGCCGACCTGGCAATCCATCGTCCCGGAACTCGTGCCGCGCGAAGAGCTCAAGGGCGCGGTGGCGCTGAACTCGCTGGGCATCAATATCGCGCGCGCCATCGGTCCGGCGGCGGGCGGCCTGATCCTCGCCAGCTTCGGCGCGGCGGTCACCTACGGGCTGGACGTGCTGAGCTACGTGTTCGTCATTGCCGCACTGCTGTGGTGGAAGCGTCCCGCGGCCGTCGATAGCGCGCTGTCGGAGAACTTCTTCGGCGCGTTCCGCGCCGGCCTGCGCTACACGCGGGCCAGCAAGGAGCTGCACCGCGTGCTGCTGCGCGCCGCCGTCTTCTTCCTGTTCGCCAGCGCGGTGTGGGCCTTGCTGCCGCTGGTGGCGCGGCAGATGCTGGGCGGCTCCTCGGGCTTTTACGGCGTGTTGCTGGGCGCGGTGGGCGCAGGAGCCATCATCGGCGCTCTGTTGCTGCCCAGGCTGGGCGCCCGCCTGAATGCCGACGGGCTGGTGCTGCTGGCGTCGGTGGCCAGCGCGGCGGTCATGGCCGTGCTGGTGTTCGCGCCGCCGCAATGGCTGGCCGTGCTGATGCTGGTAGTGCTGGGCATGGGCTGGATCACCGCGCTCACCACGTTCAATGGCGTGGCCCAGGCCGTGCTGCCCAATTGGGTGCGCGGCCGCGGGCTGGCGGTGTACCTGATGGTCTTCAACGGCGCGATGGCCGCTGGCAGCCTGGGCTGGGGCCTGGTGGCGCGCGAGATCGGCGTGCCCTATGCACTGGCAGTCAGCGCTGCCGGGCTGGTCGCGGTTGCGCTGTTGTTTCACCGCGCCAGCCTGCCGGTCGGCGAGGCGGATCTGCAGGCGTCGAATCACTGGCCGGAGCCGCTGCTTGCTGAACCTGTGGCCCACGATCGCGGTCCGGTGCTGGTGCAGGTGGAGTACCGCATCCGCCAGGAAGACCGCCCTGCCTTTCTGGATGCGATGCAACGCCTGTCGCAAGAGCGACTGCGCGACGGCGCCTATGCCTGGGGCGTGGTCGAGCACACCAATGACCCGCAGCGGGTGGTCGAATGGTTCTTCGTCGAATCCTGGGCCGAACATCTGCGCCAGCATCACCGGGTGTCGCATGCCGATGCCGATCTGCAAGCGGAAGCGCTGCGCTTTCACATGGGGCCGGACAAGCCCGAAGTGCATCACTTCCTGGCCTTGAAGCGCTGACGGGCAGCATCGGGAACACGTCCATGAACCACATGAAGCATGCCGCCATGATCGGCGATAACCCGGCGACGGAGGCGCACCATGATTGAGCGCCGTCCGCTTGCGAGCCTGGGCCACGAACGCCGCGGCTGGCTCGATGCCAAGCACCACTTTTCCTTCGCGGCCTACCAGGACCCCGCACGCATGAACTGGGGCGCGCTGCGCGCTTGGAACGACGAAACCATCGCACCGGGCGCGGGCTTTCCGCCTTCGCTGCATGCTGACGTGGAAATCATCACCTGCGTGCGGGAAGGCGCGCTCACCCATGAAGACGATCTGGGCAATCGCGGCCGCACCAGCGCTGGCGAGGTGCAGGTCGTGAGCGCAGGCAGTGGCGTGACGCATGCCGAATTCAATATGGAAGGCGGTCCGGCGCATGTGTTCCAGATCTGGATCGAACCCGACCGCCGCGGCGCGCCGCCCAGCTGGGGCCGGAAGTCCTTTACCCGCGAAGCCTGCAAGGGCCAGTTCATCACGCTTGCCAGCGGTATCGACGGCGATGAAGACGCGCTGCCCATCCGCAGCGACGCGCGCGTGCTTGCGGTGGCGCTCAAAGCAGGCGAAGCCGCCACCTACCGCTTCGCGCGCGGCCGCCGCCGCGGCTATCTGGTCGCCTCCAAGGGCAGATTGCAAGTCAACGGGGTGGAGATCGGCTCAGGCGACGGCGCCGCCATCCGGGACGAAACCGATGTGCGCCTTATGGCCCTGGACGACGCCGAAGTGCTCCTGGCCGATACGCACGCATGAGCGCCGTGCTCATAACCCCTACACAACGCGAGGACGCACATGAAGATCTATCTGCTTTCCCTGGGCGCCGGACTGCTGGTCGGCGTGGTCTACAGCCTTTTGCAGGTCCGCTCGCCCGCCCCGCCGCTGGTGGCGCTGATCGGCCTGCTGGGCATATTGGTCGGTGAACAGGTCATTCCGGTGGGCAGGCAACTGCTGAACGGTACCGCCTTTGTCGCCGCCTGCGACAAGGAAAAAGCCGTCAGCCACGTGCTCGGGCAATTGCCCGGCCGCCATCAGGCCCAAGACAAGGAACACGGCTGAGCCGGTTCCCGCATCCAGGAGATATTGCATGCCTACCCGCCGCGACCTTATCGGTGTAGCTTCCGCCCTGGCGCTCAACGGTATGTTGGGACGCCCCGCCATCGCCAGTTCCAAAGGAGACCCCAACATGTCCAACGCCACGCCGGACGTCATTTTCCACAATGGCCGCATCACCACGCTGGACCGCAGCAAGCCACAGGCCAGCGCCGTCGCGATCAAGAACGGCCGTTTCGTGGCTGTTGGTTCCGATGCCGAAGTCATGGCGCTGGCAGGCGCCGGCACGCGGGTCGTCGACCTGAAGCGCCGCGCGGCCTTGCCTGGCCTGTTCGACAATCACACCCACGTGGTGCGTGGCGGCCTGAACTACAACATGGAGCTGCGCTGGGACGGCGTGCGCTCGCTGGCCGACGCCATGGCCATGTTGAAGCGCCAGGTCGCGATCACGCCCGCGCCGCAATGGGTGCGCGTGGTGGGCGGCTTCACCGAGCATCAGTTCGCCGAGAAGCGCCTGCCCACGATCGAAGAGATCAACGCCATCGCGCCCGACACTCCGGTGTTCATCCTGCACCTGTATGACCGCGCGCTGCTCAACGGCGCTGCGCTGCGCGCGGTGGGCTATACCAAGACCACGCCCAATCCGCCGGGCGGCGAGATCATGCGCGATGGCCAGGGCAATCCCACGGGGCTGCTGCTGGCCAAACCCAACGCGACCATCCTGTACGCCACGCTGGCCAAGGGTCCCAAGCTGCCCTTCGACTACCAGGTCAACTCCACGCGCCACTTCATGCGCGAGCTGAACCGGCTGGGCGTGACCGGCGTGATCGATGCGGGCGGCGGCTTCCAGAACTATCCGGACGACTACGCCGTGATCCAGAAGCTGGCCGACGAGAATCAGATGACGGTGCGTTTGGCCTATAACCTCTTCACGCAAAAGCCCAAGCAGGAAAAGGAGGACTTTCTTAACTGGACGTCGAGCGTGAAGTACAAGCAGGGCAGCGACTACTTCCGCCACAACGGCGCGGGCGAAATGCTGGTGTTCTCGGCAGCCGACTTCGAGGACTTTCGCGTCGAGCGTCCGGACATGCCGCCCGAGATGGAAGGCGAACTGGAAGAGGTCGTGCGCGTGCTGGTGCAGAACAAGTGGCCATGGCGCTTGCACGCCACCTACGACGAGACCATCTCGCGCGCGCTGGACGTGTTCGAGAAAGTGCATCGCGATACGCCGCTGACCGGGCTGAACTGGTTCTTCGACCACGCCGAAACCATCTCCGACAAATCGATCGACCGCATCGCGGCGCTGGGTGGCGGCATTGCCGTGCAGCACCGCATGGCCTACCAGGGCGAGTATTTCATCGAACGCTACGGCGCAAAGGCCGCCGAAGCCACGCCGCCTGTCGCCAAGATCCTGCAGCGCGGCGTGAAGGTCTCGGCCGGCACCGATGCGACCCGCGTCGCGTCCTATAACCCCTGGGTGTCCTTGTCCTGGATGGTCACCGGCAAGACCGTGGGCGGCACCCGCCTCTACCCTGCGCGCAACTGCCTGGACCGCGAGACCGCGCTGCGCATGTGGACCGAGAACGTGGCCTGGTTCTCCAACGAGGAAGGCAAGCGCGGCCGCATCGAACCCGGCCAGCTGGCCGACTTCATCGTGCCGGACAAGGACTACTTCAGCTGCACCGAGGACGAGATCTCCTTCCTGACCTCGGACCTGACCGTGGTGGGCGGGCGCGTGGTCTACGGCGCGGGAGAGTTCGCGCCGCTGGACGACAACCCGCTGCCGCCCGCCATGCCCGACTGGTCGCCTACCCGGCTGTTCGGCGGCTATGGCGCCTGGGGCGATCCTGACGGCGCCGGCCGTAATTCGCTGGGCTACCGCAACATGGCGGCCTGCGCGTGCGCCAGCTCTTGCGGCCTGCATGGACACGACCATGCCCGCGCATGGGCATCCAATGCGCCCAGCTCCGATCTGCAGGGCTTCTTCGGCGCGCTGGGCTGCTCCTGCTGGGCTGTCTGAGGAGGTTGGCCATGAACGCTGCTTTCCAATGGGAACGTCGGCTGGCCGGCTTGGCCCGCCCGCTGTTCGGCGCCTCGGCGCTGCGGTTCCTGGCCTATCTGGGGCTATGCGCCGCCTACCTGCAGGGCGGGCTGGTGAAGCTCTTCGATTTTCCGGGGGCGCTGCGCGAAATGGCGCATTTCGGGCTGTCGCCTGAGCCCTTGTTCGCGGTGCTGGTGATTGCGTTGGAACTGGTCGCTTCGCTCATGATCCTGACGGGCCGGTTGCGATGGCTGGGTGCGCTGGCACTGGCCGCCTTCACGCTGGTGGCGACCGGGATCGCGCTGAGATTCTGGGAGATGCCGGTGGGGCAGGAACGCTTCATGGCGGCCAACTCGTTCTTTGAACACCTGGGGTTGGCCGGCGGGTTGTTGCTGGTGGCGTGGCTGGATTTGCGGGAATCGAAGCCCGCCAGCGCCCGGAGCCTGAGCGGCTGCTAAGCGGCGGCCGCCGCATCCGGCGGCGTGCCGCAAACCTGCTTGATCGTCTGCCTTAGCCAGCGGTGGGCGGGGTCGCTGTCCAGTCGCGGCGGCCAGGCCTGCACCACGGTGACCGGGCGCATGGGCACCGGCACCTCGAAGGCGCTCAGCTTCAGGCCCAGGCGTTCGACGCCGGGCATCAGGTTCTGGGGCATGGACGGCAGCACCAGGTCGGAATCGGCCAGCGCGAAGATCGCGGCGTGGAAGGTGGGCGTGATCAGCGTGACGTGGCGCGCCAGTCCCAGTTCTTCCAGGGTGTCGTCTATTGGTCCGTGCGCACGTCCCCGGCGCGAGACGCTGACGTGGTCGTAGGCGCAGAAGCGCCGCGGGGTGATGGGCGCCTTGAAGATCGGGTGTTCCTTGCGTGCCAGTCCGCAGAAGGCGGTGGTGAACAGGGTCTGCACCTTGATGTCGGCGCCGAACTTCTGGGAAGAACCGATATAGAGGTCGGCATCGCCGCTGAGCGCGTCGGCGTCGTGATTGCCTTCGGAGACGAAGCGCAGCACGGCGCGGGGCGCGTAGCGGCGCAGGTGTTCGCGCAGCCGGCCGCCGTAGCCGCCCACGAACACATCGTTGGCGCGCAAGGTAAAGACGCGCGTCAGGGTCGCCAGATTGACGTCCTCGCCGAAGGCCGTGAAGACGGCCTGCGCCTGTTCGATCACATGGCGCACCTGCGCGTGCAGGGCCAGCGCCCGAGGCGTGGGCGCGAGGCCGCGGCCGGAGCGTACCAGCACGGGGTCGCCGACGGCTTCGCGGATGCGCGCCAGGCTGCGGCTCATGGCGGGAGTGCTCAGGTTCAGCCGGCGCGCCGCGCCGACGACGCTGCCTTCCTGGATCAGAACGTCCAGGGTCAATAGCAGATTCAGGTCTAGCGGTTTCATGTGACCAAGCATAGCGCGGCGGGCAAACCGGGCGGGCGTTTCAGGGTTGCGTCTGCTGCACTTCTGGATTGCGCCAGACGGCATTCCCCGGCATCCCGTCCGGGACCAACATTCGAGCCGTGGCCGCGCGTGGGCGCAGGCCGTATGAGAAACGAGGAGAGACAAATGGCGCTGGAAGTTCTGGAACTGCATCATCACGCCGTGCGCATGTCGCTGGACAAGGTCGCGGCCATGGGCGCGTTCTACGGAGACGTGCTGGGACTGGACACAGACCGTGGCCGCTGGGAGATTCCGGGCATCGCCGGGTACTTCCTGGACATGGGCAACGACTGCCAGATCCACCTGCTGGGCAGCGACGGCCCCTCGCCCTATTCCCAAGGTCCGGGCTGTGATCCTGTGGAAAACCACGTGGCGCTGGCCGTGCGCGATATCGCGGCGGCCGAGACGGAACTGCAGCGCCTTGCGGTGGATTATTGGAAGCTGGACAACGTGGCCGCGCCCGAGCTCATGCAGCTGTTCCTGCGCGACCCGGTGGGCAACTTGATCGAGCTGCATCAGATCGGCCGCTGCCGTTGCAAGCGCAGCGACCGCGCCTTTGCCGACGCGAAGGCCGCGCAAGGCGCTGCGCCGTCGCAGGGCCGGGACTGAGGGGCTGGGGATAAGCCATGTTCATCGATCTGAATGACCTGGCGGGCCCGGCGCGCTACAAGCTGCTGACCGCGGCGATCGTGCCGCGGCCCATCGCCTGGATCGTGTCGCGCGACGCCGCAGGGACGACGAACGTGGCGCCGTTCTCGTTTTTTAACCTGATGTCGGGCGATCCGCCGCTGATCTGCGTCGGCATCGGCGTGCGCGGCGACGCGCCCAAGGACACCGCGCGCAACATCGCCGAACGCGGCGAGTTCACCGTGAGTCTGGTATCCGCCCCGCAGGCTGGCCGGATGAACGTGACGGCGGTGGATTTTCCGGCGGACGTGGACGAGTCCCGGGAGGCTGGCCTGGAGCTGTCGCCGTCGCGGCGCATCGAAGTGCCCTGGGTGGCGCAGTCGCCTGTGGCGTTCGAGTGCCGCGTGCATGAACTGATGCGCATCGACCGCCGCAGCCTGATCGTGGCGCAGGTCGCGGCCATGCACGTGCGCGATGACGTGGTGGCGGACCGCGAGCATCTCTATCTGGATGGCCCCGCGATGGACCTGCTGGCGCGGCTGCATAACCCCGGCTGGTATTGCCGGCCGCAGGCGGCTTTCCAGATGCCGCAGTTGACGCTGGCGCAGTGGGAGGCGCTGAAGCAGTCGGGCGAGGCCCAACGCTATCTGGAGCAAGGGGCCGCAGAGCGCTGATGGCACCAGCGCGCGGCGTCACCGCCCCGGCCGCGCCTTCAGATCCCCCATCTCTTCCTGCATGAGCTGGTGCGCATAACGTGAAAACACGCTGACCAGCCGTGTGCGCGTATGGTACGGCGGGTACAGCAGCGCCACCGTCACCGGCACGGCGGGGCTGAAGGGGCGGATTTCGACGTTGTGGGCGGCGTATTCCTCGCGCGCGGCCAGCGGGTTGATGAGCGCCACGCCCAATCCTGCGCCGACCAGGGCGCAGATCGACGAACCCAGGCCGGCCTCGGCGACGGTCTGGCGTTCGACCTTGGCTGTCCTGAACACGGCGTCGATTTTCTCGCGCAGCGGCGTGCCGCTGGTGAAGGCCACGAAAGGCTCGCCGGCGAAGTCCGCCGGCTTGAGCTTTTTCAGCTTGGTCAGGCGATGGTCCTTGGGTACCACCGCGACGCAGCTCATGGTCAATACCGGTTCGACCTGGATGCCGGGGGAATCTCCCGACAGCATGGCCAGGCCCGTGTCGCAGAACCCCGAACTGATCCAGTTGTGCACCGTGCTGGCGTTGCCGGAATGGATGGACACCATCACGTCCGGGTATTCCGTCTTGAAGGCCGCGACGATGCGCGCCAGCAGCCCGCCTGCCAGCCGCGGCATGGCGGCTACGCTCAGGCGGCTGGCGCTGAACGAGCGGATGCTGGCCGCCGCCGATTCCAGGCCGGCCAGGCCGATGAAGGTCTTTTCCACTTCCTGGAAGAAGCGCGACCCGTCCTGCGTCGGGGTCAGGCGGCTGCCATTGCGGTCGAACAAGGCGAACTGGGTAATGGCTTCCAATTGCGCAATTAAGCGGCTAACGTGCGGCTGCGAGGTGTGCACGCGCCGTGCGGCGGCGGTCATGGAGCCGGTCATCATCACGGCGCGGAACGCCTCAATGTGTCTCAAGCCCATCCGTGGAATGGCCATGTCAAATCCGTATAGAGGAATACTCGATTGGAACTGGATAAAACCATACCGCTAGTTGATACTTTTCGCCAGCCGCGGGGCTCATCGCGGGACGAGGCGGCTGTCAGCCTGGCTGGCGCCGTCGATCGTGAACATAAACATGCGCCGCTCGAACGGCGCCAAGGGAATCAGATGAAAGCACTTGCTGCGATCTCCGTCGCCGCGGCCTTCCTGGGCAGCGCCGCAACCGCCCACGCCGAAGGCCCCAGCCGCCTGGACAAGATCAAGGAAACCGGCGTGATCACGCTGGGCCATCCGGAGACCTCGGTCCCATTCGCCTATCTGGACGGCAACCAGAAGCCGATCGGTTACACAGTGGAGATCTGCCAGGAAGTCGCCCAGTACGTGAAGGCCGCCCTGAAGCTGCCCAAGCTGGAAGTGCGCTACAACCCGACGACTTCCGCCACGCGCATTCCGTTGCTGGCCAATGGCACCATCGACCTGGAATGCGGCAACACCACCAATAACCTCGAACGCCATAAGCTGGTGTCGTTCGCGCCTACGACCTTCGTGGCGCAGGTGGTGCTGGTGGCGCGCAAGGACGGCGGCGTGGATCCCAACAACCTGGAGTCCTTCCGCGGCAAATCCATCGCCGCGCAGGCCGGCGGCCAGACCTTCCGGCTGATCTCGCAGCTGAACGCCAAGGGCAACCTGGGTATCACCATGGCGCCGACCAAGGACACCGCCGAAACCATTTTGATGGTGGAATCCGGCCGCGCCGCGGGCTCGGCCAACGACGACGGCATCGCTTATGGCGCGGTGGCGTCGTCCAAGAACCCCGACGCCTTCGTGATCGGCACCAAGGGCCTGGAAATGGCGCCCTACGGCATCATGGAACCCAAGGACGACCCGGCCTTCAAGAAGGTGGTGGACGATGCCGTGCGCGACCTGATCAAGACGGGCAAGGTGGCCGCGATCTACGACAAGTATTTCAATGCGCCGATCCCGCCCAAGCAGATCAACCTGAAGTACCCGATGAGCGATGCGCTCAAGCGCGCGCTGGCCAATCCGACCGATTCCGGCGATCCCAAGGCGTACGAGTAAGCAGGCTGTGCGCGGGACGCCTGGCGTCCCGCGGCTTGCTAGCAAGGACGCCGGCCGCCAGGCGCGGCGGGCATCGCCATCAAGGGACGGGGCATGAATTACAACTGGAGCTGGAGCGTCTTCCTGGATATGTCGCCGGACGGCGTGCATACCTTTCTGGAGACGATCTTCATCGGCGTGGGCTGGACCCTGGCGCTGGCCCTGACGGCGTGGGTGTTCTCGCTATTGCTGGGATCAGTACTGGGCGTGATGCGCACCGCCAGCTCCCGCCTGATGAATGCGCTGGGCGCGACCTATGTGGAGGTGTTCCGCAACATCCCGCTGCTGGTGCAGATGTTCCTGTGGTACTTCGTGTTGCCCGAATTGCTGCCGCATGCCTGGGGCCTGGCCATGAAGCAGATGCCGCAACCCTGGGGCCAGTTCGTTCCCGCGGTGCTGTGCCTGGGGTTCTATGGATCGGCGCGCGTGGCCGAGCAGCTGCGCGCGGGCATACAGTCGCTGCCGCGCGGCCAGTTCCAGGCGGGCACGGCGCTGGGCCTGACCGAGGCGCAGGTGTACCGCTACATCATCCTGCCGGAAGCGTTCCGCATCGTGCTGCCGCCCCTGACCTCCGAGTTCATGGGCACCATCAAGTATTCGTCGGTGGCGCTGACGATAGGGCTCCTGGAGCTGACCGGCCAGGCGCGCTCGATGGCGGAATTCAGCTTCCACATCTTCGAGGCGTTTTCCGCCGCCACGGTGATCTACCTGATCATCAACGGCGTGGTGGTGCTGGGCATGCGCCTGCTCGAACGCCATGTTGCGGTGCCCGGACTGATCGGTTCGGCGAAAAGGCCCTAGGACGACACCATGGGCAAATTCGATTTCGACGTGATCTGGGCGGCGCTGCCCTATCTGTTCAAGACGGGCATGACCTTCACGCTGACGCTGACCGCGCTGGCGGGCGTGATGGGCCTGGCGCTGGGCACGCTGCTGGCCATGATGCGGCTGTCGCGCTTCAAGATCCTGTCGGTGCCGGCGGGCATCTACGTGAACGTGATGCGCTCGATCCCGCTTCTGCTGGTGATCTTCTGGTTCTACTTCCTGATGCCCTACATCGCCGCCTGGGTGGTGGGGTCGCCCACGCCGCTGCGCGTGGGGGCGTTCAATTCGGCGGTAATCACCTTCACCTTGTTCGAGGCCGCGTACTTCTGCGAAATCATGCGCGCGGGCATCCAGTCCATCGCGCGCGGCCAGGTGTCGGCCAGCATGGCGCTGGGGCTGAACCACTGGCAGGGCATGCGCTACGTGGTGTTGCCGCAGGCGTTCCGCAACATGCTGCCCGCGCTTTTGACCCGCATCATCATCCTGTTCCAGGACACCTCGCTGGTGTATGTGCTGTCTCTCACCGACTTCCTCGGCGCGGCGGCCAAGATCGGTCAGCGCGACGGTCGTCTGGTGGAGCTCTATCTATTCGTGGCGGTGGTGTATTTCGTGATCTGCTTCACGGCGTCCCGCCTGGTCAAGTTGCTGGAAAAGCGCACGCGGGTGCTGCGCTAGCGCAGCGCTTCCAGTTATCCACAGGTTTCAACAATGCAACTCTCTTCCAAGCCCCCGATGATAGCGATCAAGCAGGTCAGCAAGTGGTATGGCGACTTCCAGGTGCTGGACGATTGCTCGACCACCGTGGGCCGCGGCGAAGTCGTGGTGGTGTGCGGGCCGTCGGGTTCGGGCAAGTCCACGCTGATCAAGACCGTGAACGCGCTGGAGCCCTTCCAGAAGGGCGAGATCCAGGTCAACGGCATTTCGGTGGGCGATCCGCGTACCAACCTGCCCAAGTTGCGCGCGGTGGCCGGCATGGTGTTCCAGCATTTCGAGCTGTTCCCGCACCTGTCGGTGACGGAGAACCTGTGCCTGGGCCAGCTCAAGGTGCTCAAGCGCGGCAAGGACGAAGCCCGCCAGCGCGCGCTGGCCCTGCTGGAGCGCGTGGGCCTGTCGGCGCACAAGGACAAGCACCCCGGCGAGCTGTCGGGCGGCCAGCAGCAGCGCGTGGCGATCGCGCGCGCGCTGTCGATGGACCCGGTGGTGATGCTGTTCGACGAGCCGACTTCGGCGCTGGATCCGGAGATGGTCAACGAAGTGCTGGACGTGATGACCGACCTGGCCGCCGAAGGCATGACGATGATGGTGGTGACCCACGAAATGGGATTCGCCCGCCGCGTCGCCGACCGTGTGATCTTCATGGACGGCGGCAAGATCGTGGAAGACTGCGACAAGGAGCAGTTCTTCGGCGATGTAGAGGAGCGTGCGCCGCGCACGCGCCAGTTTCTTTCCAAAATCCTGCAGCACTGACAGCCATGACCCAGACCTCCTCCGCCGCCGCCCGCGCACCCGTCGACCTGCGCAGCGACACGGTCACCCATCCCACCGCGGCCATGTATGAACGCATGCGCACCGCACCCATCGGCGATGACGGCCTGGATGGCGACCCTACCGTACGCGAGCTCGAGGCGTATGTGGCCGCGCAGTTGGGCAAAGAAGGCGGGCTGTTCGTGCCCAGCTGCACCATGGCCAACCTGCTGGCGGTGCTGGCGCAGACGCAGCGCAATGAGCAGGTGGTGCTGGAGTCGGCCGCCCACATGTACACGTCCGAACGCGGCGCGGCCACGTTCACCGGCTCGTTCTACCTGGGTCTGCCCGGTTCTGATGGCGCCATGGACCTGAACCGCCTGGAGGACGCTTTGCTGGCTGGCGGCCACCGGTTGAAGACGGCGCTGGTGACGATGGAGACCTCGCACAACAATGCGGCCGGCGCGGTGCTGCCGCTTGATCACATGCAGGCGGTCCATGGCCTGGCGCATGCCGCGGGCGTGCCGGTGCACCTGGATGGCGCGCGGCTTTACAACGCGGCCGTGGCCCTGGGCGTGGCGGCGGGCGAGATCGCCTGCCATGCCGATACCGTGTCGCTGTGCCTGTCCAAGGGCCTGAGCGCGCCGGTGGGCGCTGTGTTGGCCGGCAGCCAGTCGGTCATGGCCCGCGCGCGCGTGCTGCGCCGCATGCTGGGCGGCACGCAGCGCCAGTCGGGCATCATGGCCGCGGCCGGCCTGGAAGGCGTTCAGACCATGACCGGGCGGCTGGCGGAGGACCACGTCCGCGCCCGCAGCCTGAGCGCGGGCGTGAACCGCCTGGGACCGGCTCTTTCGGCCACCGAACCGCAGACCAACATCGTGCAGGTGGAAACCGCCGACACGGGCAGGAGCAACACGGAGTGGGTGGCTGCCCTGCAGGCGGCGGGCTTGCTGGTGCGTCCCTGGGGCCGCACGCGGCTGCGCTGCGTGACTCACCGCCACATCGGCGACGCCGACATCGACGCGGCTGTGCAGGCCTTCGAAACGGTGCTGAACGCAGGCTGATCTGCTCCGTTCAGCAGCGGTGTCGCGATGCGATAATGCCGCATGACCACGACCCATCTTTCCCGAAAAGACTATTTCTGCGCACTGGCGGTCGTGGTCATCTGGGGCACCAACTTCGTCGCCATGAAAGTCGGCATGCGGGGCCTCTCCCCCATGCTGCTGGGCGCCCTGAGATTCGCGCTGGCGGCCTTTCCCCTGATTCTCTTCGTGCGTGCGCCCAGGCTGCCGTGGCGCTGGGTCGCGGCGTATGGATTGGTCCAGGGCCTGGGCCAGTTCGGACTGCTGTTCACCGCCTTGAAGTTCGGCATGCCGGCCGGCATGGCTTCGCTGGTGATCCAGACGCAGGCCTTCTTCACGCTGCTGCTGGCCGCGCCCATCCTGCATGAGCGCGCGCAGCGCCACCACTGGATCGGGCTGGGCGTGGCGGCGCTGGGGCTGGCGGTCATCGCCGGCGGCCGCGGCGAAGGGCCGGGCCAGATGACCATGGCGGGCTTCGTGCTGACGCTGGGCGGCGCGTTCATGTGGGCCGTGTCGAACATAATCGTGCGCCTGGCCAGCCGCAAGTCGCCCGGCTACGACCCGTTTGCCTTCATCGCCTGGAGCAGCGCCGCGCCGGTGCTGCCTTTCCTGCTGCTGGCGGTGCTGATCGACGGCTGGCAGCCGGTGGTCGGCATGATCGTGAACATAGGCTGGGGAGAGATCCTGTCGGTGTTGTACCTGGCGGTGCTGGCCACTTTGGTGGCCTACACGTTGTGGACGCAGTTGCTCACGCGCCACGCCGCCGCCAAGATCGCACCGTTCTCGTTGCTGGTGCCCGTGGTGGGGCTATGGGCCGCTTCCGTGGCCTTCGGCGAACGCCTGGAGACGCTGCAATGGGTAGGCGTGGCCTGCGTGCTGGCCGGCCTGCTCTTCAACCAGCTGGGCGGGCGCTGGCTGCGCACGCGCTGAGCCTTCCGGCAGGCGCTTTTTTCCCTTTCGCGTGCGTATCGGCCGACCAGACTAGCCCATAACGGCGAGCAGAGGCGACGGCCTCACAGCTGCTCGAAACGGATGTAACGCTTATCGGTGTACTCCCGGCGGGTGGTGATTTCCTGCACGCTGGCGCCCGGGGGGCCGCGCCGCAGCCATTCCAGCATGTGGTCGACCTGGTCGGCGGTGCCTTGCACCATGGCTTCGACCGTGCCGTTCGGCAGGTTCTGCACCCAGCCCTTGGCGCCCAGCATGTGGGCGCGCCGGACCGTGGCGTGGCGGTAGCCCACGCCCTGCACGGTGCCGGTGATCGTGACGTGCACGGTCTCGATATGGGTATCGGCTTTAGGGTCTTGCATCGATTCTCTCTTGGATGATGCGCCGCGCTCGGCGATGTACGTAGACGTTAGTGACTACGGCGGATGATCTATAGGCCGGGGGCACGCCTGGCGATACGTTAGAGCTCATGTCAAAACGTGCCAGCGGGAACACCCGTTACCAGAGCTTGGAGAAGCCATTATGGAAGAGACCAGTTTGTTGTCGGAAGCTGAGACAGCGCGCTACAGGGAACAGGGTTACCTGGCCCTGAAGGACATGTGCCCGCAGGACGAGGTGGGTTACATCCGCAGGACGCTGCTCGACCTGTTCGCGAACAAGACCGGCTACAACGAGGGTGCGCAGTATGACTTTGTGAGCCGTGACGACCCGTCCAAACCCGCCAAGTTTCCCAGCCTGCACGATCCACGCCATTATGCCCCGGGCCTCTTGAAGACCGAGTACCACGAGCGCACCCTGGAGCTGGCGCGCCAGCTGCTGGGCCCCGAGGCCGCCCTGTATGGCGAGCACGCCCTGCTCAAGCCTGGGCCGCACGGACCGGAAACGCCGTGGCACCAGGACGAGGCTTTCCGCTCGCCGGACTTCATCTACAACGAACTCAGCATCTGGCTGGCGCTGCAGCCGGCCACCACGGAAAACGGCTGCATGCAGTTCATTCCGGGTTCCAACAAATGGGATGTGCTGGAGCACCGTTCGCCGGGCGGCGACAAGACCCTGCATCCGCTGGAATGCTGCGGCGATTTTCCGCGCGACCAGGCGGTGCCGGAGCCCCTGGACCCGGGCGGCATCACGGTGCACGACGCCCGCACGCTGCACTTCACCGGGCCGAATACCTCGCAGGCGCCGCGGCTGGCTTACATCCTGATCTACAACACGCCGCCGGTCTACAAGCCGGGCCGCCGCGAATTCCCGTGGCTGGAGGGCCGCTGGACCGACAGCCAGACCCGCAAGAAGCAGTGGCACAAGCGCGGCGGGCTGGCCGTGGACGTGATGCGCCGTCTGCCCGGCGCGCGGCTGACCAGCCCACGCTGGGTGGCCTGGGCCACGATCCGGGCCGTGTCCAAAGTCTGGCCGCGATAACGGGGGCGCAGGGGCCGCAAGAGTCCCTGCGATAAGGGGGGCGAACGAGGCCGGCAAGCAACGCTTGCCGGCCTCGGCGCGTATACTGGGCGGCGTTGCGAGGCCTGGGAGGCCCGCGCAATCGCTGGAGCTGCCCGCAGCTGGCGGCCCGGCGTCCAAGAATAACTAGCCGCAGCTGGCGCCCCAACACTCCATAGACCACTCCATGACCGCTAACCTTTCTACGATCACCTGCATCGAAGATCTGCGCGCCATTGCGCAGAAGCGCGTGCCGCGCATGTTCTACGACTACGCGGATTCCGGCGCCTGGACCGAAGGCACCTACCGTGCCAACGAAAGCGATTTCCAGAAGATCAAGCTGCGCCAGCGCGTGGCGGTGAACATGGAAGGCCGGTCGCTGCGCACCACCATGGTGGGCCACGACGTGACCATGCCGCTGGCGATCTCGCCCACGGGCCTGACCGGCATGCAGCATGCGGACGGCGAAATCCTGGCGGCCAAGGCGGCGGCGGACTTCGGCGTGCCGTTCACGCTGTCCACCATGAGCATCTGTTCGCTGGAAGACGTGGCCGCGGCCACCAAGAAACCCTTCTGGTTCCAGCTCTATGTGATGCGCGACCGCGAGTTCGTCGCCAACCTGATCGACCGCGCCAAGGCCGCCGGCTGCTCGGCGCTGGTGCTGACGCTGGACCTGCAGATCCTGGGCCAGCGCCACAAGGACATCAAGAACGGCCTGTCCACTCCGCCCAAGCCCACCCTGCGCAATCTCATCAACCTGGCCACCAAGCCGCGCTGGTGCATGGGCATGCTGGGCACCAAGCGCCGCACCTTCGGCAACATCGTCGGCCACGCCAAGGGCGTGAGCGACCTGTCCTCCCTGTCGGCATGGACCGCCGAACAATTCGACCCGCGCCTGAGCTGGGACGACGTCGAATGGATCAAGCAGCGTTGGGGCGGCAAGCTCATCATCAAGGGCATCCTGGATGTCGAGGACGCGCAGCTGGCCGCCAATAGCGGCGCCGACGCGCTCATCGTCAGCAACCACGGCGGGCGCCAGCTTGACGGCGCCATGTCGTCCATCGCCGCCCTGCCTTCGATCGCCGACGCCGTGGGTTCGAAGATCGAAGTGTGGATGGACGGCGGCGTGCGTTCCGGCCAGGACATCCTGAAGGCCGTGGCGCTGGGCGCGCGCGGCGCCATGATCGGCCGCGCCTTCCTTTACGGCCTGGGGGCCTATGGCCAGGCTGGCGTGACCCGCGTGCTGGAGATCCTGTACAAGGAAATGGATACGACGATGGCGCTGTGCGGCCGTCGCTCGATCGAGCCCGGCGACCGCAGCATCCTGCTGCCCGGAACCTACCCGAACTGAACGGTTCGGCGGCCCATGAGAAAAAGCCTGGATACGGTAGCGTGCCAGGCTTTTTTCGTTGGCGCGCCGGTTGGCGAGGTCGCATGAGCCCATGCAGGAGACTCTATGACGCGTAACAAACAAGATGGGCAGCGCCGCCTGGGCGCAGGCAGGCGGCTGCTGGGCGCGGCTCTGGCGGTGCTGTTGTCGGCCGGGGCGGCGGCGCAGCAGACCACGCTGTACGTGGGCATGAACGGCGGCGACATGGCGCGCGCGTTCTCGCAGTACGTATTTCCGGATTTCGAGCGCGCCCACAACGTCAGGATCGTGGTGGTGCCGGGCATGTCGACCGAGGTGCTGGCGCGCGCCCAGGCCGACAAGGGCAAGCCGCGGCTGCATCTCATGTTCCTGGACGACGGCGTCATGGCGCGCGCGATTTCCATGGGATTGTGCACGCAGCTCAACGAAGATCCGGTGCTGAAGGAGCTGTACCCCACCGCCCTGAAGAAGGACCGCATGGCCGCGGGCATCGACATCGGCATGACTGGCCTGGGCTACAACACCAAGGTGTTCGCCGAGCGGGGCTGGGCGCCGCCGACGTCGTGGATGGACCTCGCCGATCCGAAGTACCGGGGCCAGGTCGTGGTCCAGTCGGCTTCGAGCAGCACCTTCGGTCTGCACGCGTTCCTGATGATCAACCGCATCCTGGGCGGCGACGATCAGAACTATGGACCGGGCTTCGCGCACTGGCCGGCTGTGGTCGGCCCGAACGTGCGTGCATACCTGCCGGATTCGGCGCGCCTAGCCGACATGGTGCAGGACGACGAGGCGGTGCTGTTTCCCTGGACACCCACGGCCATCACCCGCCTGAAGAAGCGCGGCGTGCACGTGGAATATGCGCAGCCCAGGGAGGGCTCGATGATCCTGATGGTGGGCGAGTGCGTGGTCGCCGGCAATAGCGAACCGGAGCTGTCGCAGAAGCTGGCGCTGTACCTGCTGTCCGAGCAGGCGCAAGCGAAGGCGCTGGAGATGGGGGGGCATTTCCCGTCCAACCGCAATGTGCTGGCGCCAGCGGGCCACGCGGACGCGCTGCAGCGATTCCAGGGTTACATGTCGAACGCCAAGATACCGAACTGGGATCAGATCAACGAGACCCGGCCCGCGTTCAACGCGCGCTGGAACCGGGAGATCGGACGCTGACGGCCTCCTGCCCCGGGGGCGGGCAAAAAGCGCAAAATCTGCAAAGGCCGGCCCGCTACATTGCTCTCCAAGGAGACCGCATGAAGCCTGCAACCCTGAACCACTATGGCCAGCGCCTGGAACCCGTCCTGCGCTGGCTGGCGAGCCACCCCGACGCCGATCCAGACCTGTACCGGCTGGCCGAGCTGGCCTGCCTGTCGCCGTACCACTTCCATCGCGTCTACCGCGCCATGATGGGAGAGACGGTGAACGCCACCGTGCAGCGCATCCGCATGCACCGCGCGGCGGTGGCGTTGGGGAATTCCGAGGCTTCCTTGCGCGAGGTGGCGCAGCGCGCCGGCTATGAGTCGGACGCAGCGTTCAACCGGGCATTCGGCGCGACCTTCGGCATATCGCCGGGGCGCTACCGGGCTGTCCGCTCCCGTCCCTTCGACCCACAGGAGCTAGGCATGTATCCCATCAAGATCGAAACCTTTCCGGGCGCGACGCTGGCGGTCCTGTCGCATCGCGGCAGCTATCAGGAAATCGGCCCGCTGTTCACGCGCGCCTTCATGCTGGCCGTCAGCCGCGGCATCGCGCAGCCGGAGTCCATCGGCTACGGCGTGTATTTCGACGACCCCGAGCAGGTACCTGCGAGTCAGCTGCGGTCCATGGCCGGCATGTCGGTGGCGCCGGACGCCGACCTGGGCGGCGAGCTGGAGCGCTTCGAGATTCCGGAAGGCCGTTGCGCCATCCTGACGTACACCGGGCCCTATAACGAGATGGACAAGGCCTACAACTGGATGTTCTCGCAATGGCTGCCGGCCAGCGGCGAGGTGCCGGCGGACTTTCCCATGTTCGAGCAGTACCTGAACGATCCGCGCACTACGCCGCCGGCGCAATTGCAGACGCGTATCTGCATGCCGCTGAAGTAA
The DNA here is from genome assembly GCF_902859735.1 of Achromobacter aegrifaciens. GTDB lineage: Bacteria > Pseudomonadota > Gammaproteobacteria > Burkholderiales > Burkholderiaceae_B > Achromobacter > Achromobacter aegrifaciens. The sequence goes on from NZ_CADIJY010000005.1 coordinate 394,143, forward strand.
GGCGCGGCGGTGTGAGCGCCGCGCCCGACGCGCTCAGCGGGCCGGCGTCTGGAAGCTGACCTGGCTCGGACGGCCTGGCAGGTTCAGGGTGGCGGTGGCGGGCGGCGTGGTCGCCACTACCTGCCCCGCGCGCAGCACCATCAGGCGGGTGGCGCGCAGGCGCAGCGCCTCGACGGCGTCGCGCGCCTGCAGCAGCACCAGATCGGCGCGCTTGCCGACGGCCAGGCCGGTCTCGTCCAGGCCCAGGATCCTGGCCGGCGTGGTGGTGACGGCTTCGAAACAGGCGCGCATGGCGTCCTGGCCCGTCATCTGGGCCACGTGCAGGCCCATGTGCGCCACTTCCAGCATGTCGCCCGAACCCAGGCTGTACCAGGGGTCCATCACGCAGTCATGGCCGAAAGCCACGGGCACGCCAGCGGCCAGCAGCTCGGGCACGCGCGTCATGCCGCGGCGCTTCGGATAGGTGTCGTGGCGGCCTTGCAGCGTGATGTTGATCAGCGGGTTGGCGATGGCGGACACGCCGGCTTCGCGCATCAGCGGAATCAGCTTGGAGACGTAGTAGTTGTCCATGGAGTGCATGGACGTCAGGTGCGAGCCTGTCACGCGGCCTTGCAGGCCCAGGCGCTGCGTGTGGTACGCCAGCGTCTCGATGTGGCGCGACAGCGGGTCGTCGCTTTCATCGCAGTGCATGTCCACGCGCAGGCCGCGTTCGGCCGCCAGTTCGCACAGGATGCGCACCGATTCCGCGCCGTCCTGCATGGTGCGTTCGAAGTGCGGAATGCCGCCCACCACGTCCACGCCCATGTCCAGCGCGCGCTTGAGGTTGTCCAGGGCGCCGGGGGCGCGCAACACGCCGTCCTGCGGGAAGGCGACCAGTTGCAGGTCCAGGTAGGGTTTGACCTTCTCGCGCACGTGCAGCAACGCTTCCGTGGCCAGGAGGCGCGGATCGCACACGTCCACATGCGAGCGGATGGCCAGCAGGCCGCGCGCCACGGCCCAGTCGCAATAGGCCAGCGCGCGCTCGACCAGCGCTTCCTGCGTCAACAGCGGCTTGAGCTCGCCCCACAGCGCGATGCCTTCCAGCAGCGTGCCGGACTGATTCACGCGCGGCAGTCCGAAGGACAGCGTGGAGTCCATATGGAAGTGCGCGTCGACGAAAGGCGGCGCCACCAGCTGGCCCGCCGCGTCCACGGTCTGCGCGGCCTCGGCCTTCAGCGCCGGTTCCAGCGCCACGATACGGCCATTGGCGATGCCAATGTCGATGTTCTGGCGGCCATCGGGCAGCGTGCAGTGTCTAAGAATCAGATCGAGCATGGAAGTCCTTGCGGAAGGTTTCTGTTGTTCATGGTACTGCGCCCCTCGCCGCATTAGGCTGGCGTGTCTCTATCCGGGTCGCATGGAGCCGGCTTTGCCGGTCCGTAGCGACGCCCCTGGGGGAAGCGCGCAGCGCTCGGGGGGGCTCTCTACCTTTCTCCCTTGCGGTAGGGCTTCATCAGGGCTTGCGGGTAGGCGGCGCGGCGCGCCATCACCACCAGGGCGAGAATGGACAGGACGTAGGGCAGCATCAGATAGACCTGGTACGGCAACTCCGGCAGGCCGGGCAGCGCTGCGCCGCCTTGCTGCATGCGCAATTGCAGCGCGTCGAAGAAGGCGAAGATCAGCGCGCCCAGCAGTGCCTTGCCGGGCCGCCACGACGCGAACACCACCAGCGCCACGCAAACCCAGCCGCGGCCGTTGACCATGTTGAAGAAGAAGGCGTTGAACGCCGCCAGCGTCAGGAAGCTGCCGGCCACGCCCATCAGTGCGGAGCCTGCCACGATGGCGCCCATGCGCAGGCGCGTCACCGACAGGCCCTGCCCTTCGGCCGCGGCCGGGTTTTCGCCCACCATGCGGATCGCCAGGCCGATGGGCGTGCGGTTCAGCACCCAGGCCAGTATCGGCACCGCGGCCAGGGCCAGCAAGGTCATGGGCGTTTGCCCCGCCAGCACCGGCCCGATGAGCGGAATGCCGTCCAGGAACTTCATTTCCGCAAACGGCGTGATCGTGGGCGGCGTGTTCACGCTGGGAAACGTGACGCGGTACGCGAAGTAGCTCAGGCTGGTGGCCAGCAGCGTCACGCCCAGGCCGGACACGTGCTGCGATAGGCCCAGCGGCACGGTCAGCACGGCGTGCAGCAGGCCGAACACGGCGCCCGCAAACGCGGCTGCAAGCACGCCCACGTAGAGCGGCGCGCCCAGGTACACCACCAGCCAGCCGGTGAAGGCGCCGGCGGCCATGATGCCTTCGATGCCCAGGTTCAGCACGCCCGCGCGCTCGCACAGCAGCACGCCCAGCGTGCCCAGTATCAGCGGCGTCGCCAGGCGCAGCACCGCCACCCAGAACGCCGACGAGCTCATCAGATCCATCCATTCCATGGCGCGCTCCTCAGGCCCGGTTGCGGCGCAGGCGGTACTGCGCAAATAGCGTCGCGACCAGCATGGCGAGCAACGAAGTGGCGACGATGACGTCGGCGATGTAGTTCGGCACCGCAATGGCGCGGCTCATGCTGTCCGCGCCCACCAGCATGCCGGCCACGAACAGGCTGGCCAGGATCACGCCCAGCGGATGCAGGCCGGCCAGCATGGCGACCACCACGCCGGTGTAGCCATAGCCCGGCGACATATCGAGCGTGACGTAGCCGGTGCGGCCCGCCACTTCGATCGCGCCGGCCAGGCCGGCCAGCGCGCCCGACAGCATGGCGGTGCCCAGCATCACACGGTTCACCGGCAAGCCCAGGAAGCGCGAGGCGTGCGCGTTGGCGCCGACCGCGCGCATCTGGAAGCCGAACACGGTATAGCGATTCAGCAGCCACAGCCCCAGCGCCAGGCCGGCCGCCCACAAGAGGCCGGTATGGGCGCGGGTGCGCTCGATCAGCTTGCCGAGCTCCAGGTCGCCGTTGAGCGCCACGGACTGCGGCCAGCCCATGGCCATGGGATCCTTCATGGGGCCGTCCAGCATCATCGACACGAACAGCAGCACGATGAAGTTGCCCAGCAGCGTGGTCACCACTTCATCCACGCCCAGCCGGGTCTTGAGAATGGCGGGGATCAGCAGCAGCAAGGCGCCGGCCAGGGCTGCCGCCAGCATCATGCCGGCAAACAGCGCGGGCACGGGCAGGTCGAAGCCGGTGCCGTCATGCAGGCCGCCCACCGCCACCGCGGCCAGTGCGCCCAGATATAGCTGGCCCTCGGCGCCGATGTTGTAGAAGCGCGCGCGGAATGCCACTGCACAGGCCAGGCCGGTCAGCATCAGCGGAGTGGCGCGGGTCAGTGTTTCGGACAGCGCAAAGCGCGAGCCGAACGCGCCTTCGAATAGCAAGGCATAGGTGCGGCCCACGGGGGCGCCAGCCCAGGCCACCAGCAGGGTGCAGACCGCCAGAGTGAAGGCGATGGCCGCGAAGGGCGCCAGGGCCAGCGCCAGGCGGCTGGGCTCCGGGCGGCGTTCCAGGATCAGTTTCATGCGAGTAATGCTCGATAGGTAGTGGAGACGCGCGGGACGCAGCGGGTTTTCATCCCTGCGTGCCCGTCATGGCCAGGCCCACCGTGGCGGGCGTCCATTCGGACACCGGCTTCACGGCGATCAGCTTGCCGCCGCACAGCACGGCGATGCGGTCGGCCAGCGCGAAGATCTCTTCCAGGTCTTCGGATACCAGCAGGACGCCTGCGCCACGGGTGCGCGCCGCCAATAACTGCTCACGCACATAGGCGACCGCGCCGATGTCCAGGCCCCAGGTGGGCTGGTCGGCCACGATGAAGCGCGGTTCGCGCGCCAGCGTGCGGCCCAGGATCAGCTTCTGCATATTGCCGCCGGACAGGCTGCGGGTACGCACGTCCAGCGACGCGGCGCGCACGTCGAACTGCTTGGCCAGGGCCTGGGCATAGGCTTTGCCCGCGCCCGCCCGGATCAGGCCCCAGCGCGCGAAGCGCGGGTCCTTCAGGTCTTCGACGATGGCGTTTTCCCACAAGGGGCTGTCGCCGATCACGCCTTCGCCGTGGCGGTCTTCGGGAATGCGGCCGACGTGGGCCGCGGTCCAGCCGGCCGGCGTGGTGGGCGCCGCCGCATGTTCGGGACCCAGGCGGATGGTGCCGTCGGTGGGTTGGCGCAGGCCGGTCAGCACCGACACCAGTGCTTGCTGGCCGTTGCCGGCCACGCCCGCGATCGCCACGATCTCGTGCTTGTGGACAACCAGGTCGAGGCTGTCCAGGCGCGTCGCGCCGTCGCGACCGTCGCGCACCGTCACCTGCGACAAGGTCACTACGGGCGCGGCCTGCTCGGCCGCGGCCACGGCTTCGGCGTGCGGCATGACGACCTTGCGGCCCACCATCAGCTCGGCCAATTCGGCCGGGCTGGTGCTGGCGGTTTCCCGCTCGGCCACCAGCTTGCCCTGGCGCAGCACCGCCACGCGGCCCGACACCGCCATGACTTCGTCGAGCTTGTGCGAGATGAAGATCACGGCCAGGCCTTCATCGACGAAGCCGCGCAGGGTGGCGAAGAGGTCCTGCACTTCCTGCGGCGTGAGCACCGCGGTGGGCTCGTCCAGGATCAGGACGCGCGCGCCGCGATACAGCGCCTTCAGGATCTCGACTCGCTGCTTCTCGCCGACTGACAGCGTGCCGACGCGCGCGTCCGGATCCACGCCCAGGCCGAAGCGTTGGCCGAGTTCAACCAGGCGCTGGCGCGCCTTGCCGCGGCCGGACGCCAGCTTCCACAGCGATTCCGTGCCGACCATGATGTTGTCCAGCACGGTCAGGTTGTCGGCCAGCGTGAAGTGCTGATGCACCATGCCGACCCCGGCCGCCAGCGCGGCGTCGGGCCGGCCGGCCGGCAAGGCCTGGCCAAAGACTTCGATGTTGCCGGCGTCGGCCACGTAATGGCCGAACAGGATCGACACCAGGGTCGATTTGCCGGCGCCGTTCTCGCCCAGCAAGGCCAACACTTCGCCCTGGCGCAGCGTGAGCGATATGTCGTCGTTGGCCGTGAGGCTGCCAAAGCGTTTGGTGATCCCCGTCAGTTGCAGGGCGAGAGGCGCGTGGTTCATCGTGCCGAGGACTTGGGTTCTTTGTCGTTGACCTTGACGCTGAAGCTGCCGTCCAGGATGGCCTTCTGCTTGGCCTGGACCTTGGCCATCAGGTCGGCGGGAATCTTGCTTTCGAAGGTGCCCAGCGGCGCCAGCGAGGAACCCTTGTGCTTCATCAGAGAATACTGGCCGTAGTCGTCGGCCTTGAACGTGCCGGCGCGCACCTGCTTGAGCGCTTCCTCGATGGTGGGTTCCATGCTCCACAGCGCCGAGGCGACCACGGTCTCCGGATACTGCTGCTGCGTGTCGATGACGTTGCCGATGGCCAGCTTGCCGCGTTCCTTGGCGGCGTCCGACACGCCGAAGCGCTCGGCGTAGAGCACGTCCGCGCCCTTGTCGATCATGGCGAAGGCGGCTTCCTTGGCCTTCGGGGGATCGAACCAGGAACCGATGAAGGTCACGGTGAACTCGGCCTGTGGATTCACTTCCTTGGCGCCTTCGATGAAGGCGTGCATCAGGCGGTTCACTTCAGGAATGGGGTAGCCGCCCACCAGGCCGATCTTGCCCGTCTTGCTCATGCCGCCGGCGATCATGCCGGTCAGGTAGGCGGGTTCCTGGATGTAGTTGTCGAACACCGAGAAGTTGGGCTGCTGCGGCTTGCCCGAGGAGCCCATCAGGAAAGCGGTCTGCGGATAGTCCTTGGCCACCTTGCGGGCGGCGGCTTCCACGGCGAAGGCCTCGCCCACCACCAGCTTGTTGCCTTGTTCCGCGTACTGGCGCATCACGCGCTCGTAGTCGGCGTTGGTGACGTTTTCCGAGAACGTGTATTCGATCTCGCCGCGATCGCGGGCCGCGACCAGCGCCTTGTGGATGCGCGACACCCATTGCTGTTCGACCGGCACCGTGTAGATGGCGGCGACCTTGGTCTTGGCGGGCGCCTGGGCCAGGGCGGCGCCCGAGAACATCAGCGCGCCGGCGGCGGCCGCGGCCAGCTTGAGCAGGCCGCGGCGGGCGATGCCGGCGACGGACGGGGTGGAAGAGGCTTTCATGCGGGTGACTCCTGCGAAGGGAGGGAAAGGGATGGGAATTGGAGGCGATGCGCGCTGGCCCGCGCGCGGCTGGCGCGCGCGCGGCCGCGGCCCCGTTCCATATGGCCGCCGCCGGCAGGCGTGCCGGGACTAGCGTACGGAAACGAGGGCGTGGGATCGGTCATCGGATGGGGAGCGCCAGGCGACGCGCCCCATCCGAATGGTCGGGTTCGCAGCCAGCCCTGGCGAAGCAAGTTGTATGCCATGGGGCATTCCCGCGACAAGTCGGGGAAACCTGATGGCCGGGCAGGATTATAGGCACCCTGGCGGGGATTGGTGGCACCAGAGCGGTGCGTGTCTGCCAAGGGGTGGACAGAGTGCGTAACCAGGTCAAAGTTCAGGGAGTCTGAAATTTCATCTGGGCAGGGGGCAAGAATCCTGGCGACGCTTCATTATTGTGCCTTGAACTCTGTTTGCACACTGGCGAAGGAAACAGAGCGGGCAGGTACACGCCAGTCTGAGAGAGTGGCGGCGGTGCGGTCCGACTTGACGTATCGGTCGCACAAATAGGGAGGCCCCACCGAAGTGGGGCCATCGTTCGGACCTAGTTGCATCACCAGCATTCACATCTGGGAGTGGCTTTTCTAGGGCAGCGCGTTGACTGTACCGTTTTTGAGCATGACTTTCAACCAAGCTTTCGGCGATGTGTGCAGGAGCGCCCTGCTTGGAAGGGGAGAATAGGACTAATGGAATGGAAACTGCGGGAAACGGTGTTCTCCGCCCCGCGAATGGGGCGCTATCTGAACAGCTATGGCGGAGACGCGTTGCGGGCGGCCGTTGCCTACGATCACAATGTCCGGTTGGCGCAGGCGCTGATGCCCGCCTTGCAGACAATGGAGATCGTTCTTCGCAACGCCGTCCATCGAAGCCTGAGCAGGTCGATGGGAAGCGCCGACTGGTGGAATGGTCTGCCCTCCCCTGAGTTCGAGTGGCTGCACGTGGCGGTGGGAGACGCGGGGATCAAGATCCGGCGACGCCGGGAACGCGTCACTACTGACAAGATCGTTGCCGAATTGACTTTTGGATCGTGGACGCGGCTGTTCAATGCCCAGCATGGGCGCACGTTATGGGGGCGCCTCCTCCTGGCCTTTCCCACCTGTCCGAAAGCCAAGCGCCGACGTGGCCCGATCAGTTCGTCCCTGAACCGCATTCGGGATTTGCGCAACCGGGTCATGCACCATGAACCGCTGCTGTGGGTAGAGCCTTCGGTGAAGGATATCCATGGCGATATCCAGGAGGTCCTGGATTGGATCGATCCGGGCATCAACCGCTGGCTCGTCCATCACGACTCCTTGCCAGCGAGATGGGCTGAATGCGCGGCGATTTGAACCGTCCAGCCCAGACTGAACGAAATTCGATGCATGGAACGGGCCGTTGCGGCTGCCCACACCCCGATCCAGGGCCCGCGCGCCTAAAATCCCAGGCATGAGCCGCGCGCGTGGCGCGGCAAGCTGGAAGACCCATGCAAGATATACAACTGCTGCTGGAACAGTACGGCGGGTGGCTGGTGTTCGCCAACGTGCTGGTCGAGCAGGCCGGCCTGCCGGTGCCCGCCTATCCCATGCTGATTGCCGCCGGCGCGCTGGCCGGCGCGGGTGGGTGGCTCGTGCCCTGGATGGCGGCTACGGTTGCCTGCCTGCTGGCCGACAGCCTCTGGTACGTGGCCGGCCAGCGCTACGGCTCGCGCCTGTTGGGCGTGATCTGCAAGATGTCGCTGTCGCAGGACTCCTGCATCCGGCAGACGCAGCGCCTGTACCTGCGCATCGGCGTGCGCGCGCTGCTGGTGTGCAAGTTCCTGCCTGGCGCGGGGGCGTTGTCCACCGTGATGGCGGGCCTGACGGGTACGCCCTACCGCCGTTTCCTGGGCTACGACATCGTGGGCTCCCTGATCTGGTCGGGTTCGGCCCTGCTGCTGGGCGGCCTGTTCCACAACGTGGTCAACGATGTGCTGGAAATCCTCGGCACCTACGGTGCGATGGGGCTGGGCGTGCTGGCGGCGGTGCTGGCGCTGTACATCCTGGCGCGCTTCCTGCGGCGCCGGATCCTGCTGCGCAGCCTGCGCGTGATTCCGCGCCTGTCGGTGGACGAGCTGATGCAGTGGCGCCAGGACGGCCGCAATGCGCTGGTGTTCGACGTGCGCCCCGAGGCGGTGCGCGAAGAGCAGCGCATCCCCGGCGCCATCGCCGTGGACCTGAAAGCGCCCTTGCCCCGGCTGGATGCCCAGGCGCTGGAATCCGACATCGTCGTGTACTGCGCCTGCCCCAACGAGGTGTCGGCCGCGCTGCTGGCGTCGCGGCTGCGCGCCGCGGGCTACCCCAAGACCTGGGCCTTGCGCGGCGGTTACCAAGCCTGGCAGGAGCACGAACACCCGCTCCCCCCGCAAGGCGCATAATTCCGCCATGAGCCCGCGCAGACGGCGGGCGGCCTACAAGGAGAGACAGGCATGCGGATTTTGTTCTTGGGCGCCGGCGGCACCGGCGGCTACTTTGGCGGACGGGCGGCCCAGGCGGGCGCGGACGTGACCTTCCTGGTGCGCGAGCCGCGCGCCGCGCGGATCCGCGAACAGGGCCTGCGCATCAAGAGCCCGCTGGGCGATGCCACGCTGCAGCCGCAGCTGGTCACGCAACAGACCTTGCAAGGCAGCTACGACGTGGTGGTGCTGAGCTGCAAGGCCTATGACCTGGCCAGCGCCATCGAGGCCATCCGTCCCGCGGTCGGGCCCGATACCGCCGTGCTGCCCATCATGAACGGCGTGCTGCAGTACGACGTGCTGGACCGCGAATTCGAACCGCATCGTGTGCTGGGCGGACTGTGCCAGATCAACGCCACCCTGGGCCCCGAGGGCGAAGTGGTGCATCTGGGCAAGTACGCCAACATCGTCTTCGGCGAGCGCGCCGGCCCCGCCCGCAGCGAACGCTGCGTCGCGCTGGAACAGGCCCTGGCCGGCGGCGAATACGTCAGCCGCCTGAGCACCGACATCTACCAGGACATCTGGGAAAAATACGTGTTCCTGACCACGCTGGCCGCAGCCACCTGCCTGATGCGCGGCTCGGTCGGGCAGATTGCCTCTACCGACGACGGCATCGACATCATGAGCGGGCTGCTGCAGGAATCGCAGGCCGTTGCCGCCGCGTCGGGCCACGCCGTGCGGCCGGAGGCTGACGCCTCGGCGCGCAAGCTGATTACCGACCGTACCCAGCCCGTCACCGCGTCGATGTTCCGCGACCTGAGCCAGGGACTGCCGGTGGAGGCCGACCACATCGTCGGCGACATGGTGCGGCGTGCCCGCACCCTGGGCGTGGACGCGACCTACCTGCGCACGGCTTACGCGCATCTGCAGGTCTATCAGGCGCAGCGCGCCGCGGCCTGAACGCCGCCCTGTCTGGCGGCCCCCTGTTCAAGCGGGCCCGCCGGGAGCACACTGGCCTGACGGCGGCGAAGACGCCGGCAGGGCTGCCTCTTCGGTTCGTTCCGGGCGGGTTTGCCAGGTATTGGTGCATAAATTGCAAAAAACTCATCCGGCTTTACGGGTTTTTTGATCGGATTTGTACGAATAGTATGGCTTTGCCTGAGCCGGAGCGTTGCGCCGCAAGTTGCGGCGGCTCTGGCTCCCCTACCCAAGGAGCAAGACCATGAAAGTTGCATTGATCGGAATCACCGGCCGCGTGGGTTCGCGCGTGGCGGACGAATTGCTCAAGCGCGGCCACCAGGTCACGGGCATCGCCCGCAACCTGTCCGACGTGAATCCGCAGCTCGGCCTGACCATCAAGCAGGGCGACGCCACCGATCCCGAAGCGCTGACCTCGTTGCTGAAGGGCCACGACGCCGTGATCAGCGCGTCGCGCTTCGTATCGTCGGACGCCAAGCCGCTCCTGAGCGCCGTGAAGGACGCGGGCGTGCCGCGCCTGCTCGTGGTCGGCGGCGCGGGCAGCCTGCTGGTTGCCCCCGGCAAGATGCTGATCGACACCCCCGAATTCCCCGATGCCTACAAGCCCGAGGCGCGCGCCGGCGTGGTGTTCCTGGACACGCTGCGCCATGAAAAAGTGCTGAACTGGACCTTCCTGTCGCCTTCGGCGCTGTTCGAGCCGGGCGAGCGCACTGGCCAGTTCCGTTTGGGCGATGACACCCTGCTGGCCGATGACGAAGGCAAGAGCTGGATCTCGATGGAAGACTATGCCATTGCGCTGGTCGATGAACTCGAGACGCCCAAGCATTCGCGCCGCCGCTATACCGTCGGCTATTGATCCTGGCCGTCCGCGGATCACGAAGGGCCTCGGCAAGAGGCCCTTTTCCATTGGGGGCCTAGGCCCGGAATCCATGTTTTTGTTTGTAAACTGGCGCACCGCCAGCCGGCGTTCCGACACCTGAGTTTGCCCCGTATGCGTATGAAGTTGAAATCGTTGGCCCTATGTCTGCTGGTTGCCGCCACCTGTCTGGCAGCCGCGCCGGCTAGCGCGGCCGCACCCCAGTCCAACAAGGACCTCGTGGTGGCGTTCTTTCGCATGATGTTCCAGGACCGCGACGTCGACGAGGCGGTGCGCCTGTACGTCAGCCCGAACTACGTCCAGCACAACCCCTACATGCAGGATGGCGTTGGTCCGCTGGTGGATTTCTTTCCCGCCTATTTCGAGCAGCATCCGCAGTCCATCGTTGAAATCAAGCGCGTGATCGCCGAGGGCGACCTGGTGCTGATCCACAACCTGTGGCGCGATTCGCCGGAAGACCGGGGTCAGGCCGTCATGGACATCTTCCGCGTGGAAGACGGCAAGATCGTGGAACACTGGGACGTGAGCCAGGAAATCCCCGAGAACCCCGCCAACAAGAACGGCATGTTCTAGGAAGCGCCGCATGTCCAGCATCGAACCCGTAGACCTGTCCCGCGCCTATCTACTGCTGAACCACGGCCCCACGGTGCTGGTGACCAGCGCCCATGGCGATGCGCGCAACGTCATGGCGGCCGCCTGGGCCATGCCCCTGGACTTCAGTCCGCCCAAGATGCTGGTGGTGGTGGACAAGAACACCTACACGCGCGGTCTGATCGAGGCGTCGGGCGAATTCGCGCTGTGCATCCCGTCGCGCGCGCAGGCCCGCGCCACGCTGCGGGTGGGCACCGATTCCGGGCGCGACGAAGACAAATTCCAGGCCAGCGGCCTGACGACCTTCCCCGCCAGCAAGATCGGCGCGCCGCTCATCAGCGGTTGCCTGGGCTGGCTGGAATGCCGCGTCGTGCCCGAACCGCACAACCAGCAGGCCTACGACCTCTTCATCGGCGAAGTCGTGGCCGCGTGGGCCGCGCCTGAAGTGTTTTCCGGCAATCGCTGGCATTTCCCCGACGACGAGCGCCGTTCGGTCCATTACGTGGCGGGCGGCTCCTTCTTCGCCACCGGCGAAGCCTTCAACGTTTCCGATCCGGAGTAACCATGATGCGCAGCGTATATCTGGCGGGTTTCGACGTGTTCCTGCCTGATGCGGCGGCGCACGGCAAACGCTTGAAGGCGCTGTGCGCCACCTACGGTTTCGACGGCCTGTTTCCGCTGGACAATGAAGCGCCGCAGGGCTTGTCCGGCCAGGCGCTGGCCCAATGGATCTATCGCGAGAACGTCGCGCTCATCCGGCGCGCGGACATGGTGATGGCGAACCTCAATCCGTTTCGCGGCGCCGAACCCGATTCGGGCACGGCATTTGAAGTCGGCTACGCCATCGCCTGCGGCAAGCCGGTATGGGCTTACACCGGCCAGGCAGGCTCGTTGATCGATCAGGTGGCGGTGGGGGCTGCGGCAGACGACGGCGCATCGCGCATGGTCGATGCCGAGGGCTACACCGTGGAAGACTTCGGCCTGAACCTGAATCTGATGCTGGCGTGCAGCGCCCGCATCGTCACGGGCAGCGCCGCCGACTGCCTGGCGCAGATGGCCCGCGAACCGGGACGCTGACCGTCCCGAACCATGGCGCGGCTAGCTGCGCGCCGTTTTCGCTGCCTTTGCTGCCTTCGGCGGCGCGCGGCGCGCGGCGGGTTCGCCCAGGTATCCCATCACCGCGTTGACCACGGCCTGTTCCAACTGCTGCGTCGAGAATCCCGCGGGCGGTTCCAGCGCCGCGGCATGCACCAGTGACTCCATGATGCGCAACACCACATAGGTCGCCAGATCCCGGTCCTGCTGCGCGATTTCGGCGCGATGCAGTTCCAGAAGATGGCGCATGCGCCTGTGGATATCCTGGTCCGCGCGGCTGTGTTCGTGCGGCTGGTCGAACAGCGGAAACTCCCTTTCCAGCACGCGGTGCAGCGCGGGTTCCAGCAGGTGGGCGTGCAGCATCGCCTCGACGATGGCCGCGACGCGCTCGCGCAGCGTGGCCGCGGGATTGCTGTCCAGGACCGAGTCGATGACGTCCAGCATCTGGTTGTCGTGGCGGTTGTGCAGCGCCGCGATCAGGGCGTTCTTGTTGGGGAAGTACTGATACAGCGAGCCGACGCTGACGCCGGCTGTTTCCGCGATCAGATTGGTATTGGTGCCCGCATAGCCGTGGGTGGCCAGAACGCGAGCCGTGGCTTGCAAAATCGTCTCTACGGTGTGCTGGGATCTGAGCTGGCGCGGCGATTTCCGGGGCTGTGGAATGGCGGTCATGGGTACTGTGAAAGGCGAGTATCGAATATGAGCAATGGCTCATAAAATTTCCAGCAGGCAATCCGGTTCATCGCCCGCACACGGGGATTATGCCATCGGCGGTTTTCAAACTGGTTCCGGTTTGCGCATCTCTCACTTAAGGAAATTCAATGTCGCATTCATCGACGGCCGGGGCCATGCCCGCGGCCCAGGGGCCCGTGCGCTCTGTCTTCGCGCAAGTGCTGCCGCTCGCGCTGGCGGTATTCGTCGGGTTCTTCATGATTGGCCTGCCCATGCCGGTGCTGCCTCTGTATGTGGACGGCACGCTGGCGCTGGGCGCGCTGGTGGTCGGGGTGGTGGCCGGCCTGCAGTTCGCCGCCGCCCTGTTGTCGCGCGCCTATGCGGGCTCGCTTGCCGACCGCCGCGGCGCCAAGCGCGCGGTGGTGGGCGGTTTTGTGCTGGGCTCCATCGCGGGCCTGTTCTATCTGCTGGCCGATGACCTGTCGGCGCGGCCGCAGGCGGCGCTGGCCGCGCTCTTGGCCGGACGCGCGCTGATGGGCTGCGCCGAAAGCCTGATCGTCACCGGCGCCCTGAGTTGGGGCGTGGGCCGCGTGGGGCCGCAGAACGCGGGCCGCGTGATGGCCTGGGTCGGCGTGGCGATCTACGCCGCCTATGCGCTGGGCGCGCCCGCCGGCATGCGGCTCTACGGCGTCACGGGCTTTGCCGGCATCGCCTGGGCCACGGCGCTGATTCCCCTGGCGGCCCTGGCGCTGGTGCTGCCTTTGCGCGGGGTGCGTGCGGCAGGCGGCGTGCGTACGCCTTTCTACCAAGTGCTGGGTCTGGTGCTGCTGCCCGGCGCGGGCCTGGCGCTGGCCAGCGTCGGCTTCGGCGTGATCACTGCGTTCGTCAGCCTGCTGTTTTCGCAGCGTGGTTGGGATGGCGCAGCGTGGATGTTCACTGCGTTCGGCGTGGGCTTCATCCTGGCGCGGGTGTTCTTTGCCGGCCTGCCGGACAAGCTGGGCGGCGCGCGCGTGGCGCTGGTGTGCGTGCTGATTGAAGCGGCGGGGCAGTGGCTGATCTGGACCGGAACCACGCCGGCATGGGCCTATGCCGGCGCGCTGCTGACGGGCGCGGGCTATTCGCTGGCATTCCCCGCTTTTGGCGTGGAAGCCGTGCGCCGCGTGCCGGCGGCCAGCCGGGGCGCTGCCATGGGGGCGTATGTGGCCTTCCTGGACGTGGCTTTGGGACTGAGCAGCCCGGCGGCGGGCTGGCTGGCCGGCGAGCAAGGCTATGGCGCGGTGTATGCGATGGGCGGCGCGTGCGCGCTGGCGGCGATGGTCGTCGCCATGGCGCTCAGGACGCGTAGGTAAAAAAGGCGGCCGCCGGTTCCGGCGCCGCCTGCTCAAGATCAGACCGTCGCGGCCATCTCCAGCACTTCGTCGTCGATCGCCTCGGCCTGGCCGTCCTTCAGCTGTTGCAGATGGTCGGCCAGTTCCGCGATGGTCAGCGCCACCAGTCCGTGCTGCGCGGCATAGCGCTCAAGCGCGGCGCCGCGCATCATCGTGCCGTCGGCATTCATCAGTTCGCACAGTACGCCGGCCGGGCGCAGGCCGGCCAGCACGGCCAGGTCCACCGAGCCTTCGGTGTGGCCGCGGCGGGTCAGCACGCCGCCCGGCTGGGCGCGCAGCGGGAACACATGGCCCGGGCTGACGATGTCATCGCTTTGCGCCGACGGCGAAATGGCGGCGCGGATGGTGGTGACGCGGTCCACGGCCGACACGCCGGTGCTGACTCCTTCGCGCGCTTCGATGGAAACGGTGAAGGCGGTGGCAAAGCGGCTCTGGTTGCGCTGGACCATGGGGGGCAATTCAAGCCGGTCCAGGGTTTCGCCGGGCAGGCACAGGCAGACGATGCCGCTGCCGTCGCGAATCAGCTGCGCCATCACAGGCACGGTCAGCTTGTCGGCGGCCACGATCAGGTCGGCTTCGTTCTCGCGGTCGAAATCGTCCATGAGAATGACGGGACGGCCCAGGCGCAGATGATGCAGGGCGCGCTGCAAGCGGGCGGCAAAAGGCTGCGAAGCCAGGCTGGGGATTGGGGACTGCGGGGTAAGGGTAACGTTGGACATTTGAAACGCTCTCGCAAGTTGAAAGGGGCGAAAAACGTTTCAGGGCTACTCGACAGCCGAACGCAATACGGCAGTCCGGGCGCGGGTGCGCCCGGTGCTACCGTTGTGCCGGCACATCTTCTCTCATCCGGACTATGACCGTCGGCCCTGGCATCTCACCAGATCTGCTGACCCCGGTGTCCGTGAAGGACGCCGGGCGCTCGCGGGCTCGCCATATTGCATGGCATACCGCCGGTGGGGAATTACACCCCGCCCTGAAGACGTACTGCATGTCGTGTTAACGACCTTGAGGATTGTACGCCTGTCCGGGGCTGGGGCCGGAATACGCTTGCTGCGCCTGGGGTCTTCGGCGGGGCGGGGTCGGACCCCGCTGATGCTCAGGCGCCGGCTTCGACGGCCTCGGGCTCGTCGGCTTTCTTTTTCTTCTTGGCCGGCAGCGCCAGCATGGTGCCGCGGCACGGCGGCGTGCCGCAGAGGCAGCGGTAGCCTTCCTTCAGTTTCTTGGTGATGCGGCCGTCCAGCACCAGGCCGTAGTCATACGACAGCTCGGTGCCGCGCGGAATGTCCTGCAGCGCGACGATGTAGACGCGCTTGCCGTGCTTGCCTTCCTGGGCTTCGCAGTTGGGCTGGCAGGAATGGTTGATCCAGCGCGCATCATTGCCCTGGTCGCCGCCGTCGATCACGCGGCCGGAGCTCAGTGCGAAGAAGAAAGTGTGGAAGGGATCGTCCGGATTGGTCGGATGACGGCGGTCGGCTTCCTTGGCGCTGATGCGTTCGCCGCCGTACTCGATGATGCGCGTGCCCGCGGGAATCTTGCGCGCGGCGAAGACGCCGTTGCCGTGCAGCTTGGAGCGGCGGACGGCATACCAGGGCTTGATCGGGGTGTCTTCGTTGGTCATTGCTCGATGGAAGTGGCGGTGAGACGAAACAGAATTATATCGGCGCGTTTTTGACAGCTTGATGGGCGTATAGTGTGCGCCGCCTTGTTCCTCCGGTTAGCACCATGATTGTCCGTCCGCGTCCTTCCGCGCTGGCTTTGTTCTTTGTCTTGCGCGGGTCCATCATCCCGCGGATCCTCAGCCGCATCCTCGTCATCACGGCGCTGTCCTGCTTCGTGGTGTGGATGTACCACCAGGCATGGTTCTCGCCCGCCCATCTGTCGGCGGTGCCGTTCTCGCTGTTCGGCCTGGCCCTGTCCGTGTTCATGGGCTTTCGCAACAACGTCTGCTACGACCGCTGGTGGGAAGCGCGCAAGCAATGGGGCGAACTGATCGTGCAGGCGCGCAGCCTGGCGCGCGAAAGCGCGGTGCTGCTGGCGGCCAGCACCGCCAATCCGGTGCAGGAACGCATCGTGCGCCGTTGCATCGGCTTCGGCTACGCGCTGGCGGCGCGGCTGCGTCAGGAAGACATGGCTTCTGCCGCGCGCCCCTGGGTGCAGCAGGACGAGGCCGAGACCCTCAACGGCTGCCGCAACGTGCCTGACGCCCTGCTCATGGCCATCAACCGCGACCTGGCGGCCTGTCTGCGGCGCGGGGAGCTGAGCGACATCCTGTACCAGGCCCTGACCCAGCGCGTGGCCGCCTGCGCCGCCATCCAGGCGGCTTGCGAGCGCATCAAGTTCACGCCCTCGCCCTTCGCCTATTCGCTGCTGCTGCATCGCACGGCCTGGCTGTTCTGCCTGTTGCTGCCCTTCGGCCTGGTGGGCACGCTGGAATACATGATGCCGGCGGCCGTCACCATCGTGGCCTACACCTTCTTCGGCCTGGACGCGGTGGGTGATGAACTGGAAGACCCCTTCGGCTCCGACGAGAACGACCTGCCGCTGTCGGCGCTGGCCCGGGTGATCGAGATCGACCTCCTGGAAGGCCTGGGCGTGCGGCCTCTGCCCGAGCCCGCCGTGCCGGTGGATTTCGTGCTGCGCTAGGGCGGAGCCTATTCCGCCAATCCCGTCAACGGCAGCTTGGTTTCCTTCAACCGGCGCAGCACAAAGCAGGATTTGCTGTGCCGGATGCCCGGGATGCGGTAGAGCTGTTCGCGCAGCAGCCGTTCGTAGTCGCGGGTGTCGCGCACGGCGATGCGGATGTAATAGTCGTAGTCGCCCGAGACCAGGAAGGCTTCGAGGACCTCGGGTATCTGCGCCAGCGCCCGGCCGAACTCGTACAGCGTTTCCTCGCTGTGGCTCTCCAGGGTGACGTGGACAATGACCGTGTCCATGAAACCCAGACTGGCCGGATCGATGTCCACCGTATAGCCGCGGATGACGCCTGCGCTTTCCATGCGCTTGATGCGGTTCCAGCACGGCGTGGACGACAGGCCCACCGCCGCGCCGATGTCGTTCAGGCTGGCGCGCGCGTTGTCCTGCAGCACCTTGAGTATGGCGAGATCAAATTTGTCCAGGTTCATTTTCTTTGATTCCTTAAAATCAAAGATAAATTTACTCCGTTCATCGGTTATCCGTGGAAAAGAAGATAAATATTCTTCCGATCTACGAATAAGATAGATAGCATGAACGATCGCCTGCACCCCACCGCCGCCGCCGCGCTTGCCGCCACTGAACGCCCCGCTGACAACGGGGCGAAAATTCTGCTCGATACGCTGATCGCGTGTGGCGTGGATACCATTTTCGGGTACCCCGGCGGCGCGGTGCTGCCGCTGTACGACGCCCTGTACGCCGAGCCGCGCCTGCGCCACGTGCTGGTACGGCACGAACAGGCCGCCGTGCATGCTGCCGAAGGCTATGCTCGCAGCACCGGCCGCACCGGCGTGGTCTTCGTCACTTCCGGTCCGGGCATGGCCAACACCACGTCCGGCCTGCTGGATGCCATGTGCGATTCGATCCCGGTGCTCTGTATCAGCGGCCAGGTTGCCACGGCCGCCATCGGCACGGACGCCTTCCAGGAGTGCGACGCCATCGGCATCTCTCGCTCCGTGACCAAATGGAATACGCAGGTCCGTTCGGTGGACGACGTGGCAGCGGTGACGGCCCGCGCTTTTGAGCTGACCCGCCAGGGCCGCCCCGGCCCGGTGCTGCTGGACTTCCCCAAGGACGTGCAGCTGGCCGTGCCTCGCGACGCGGACGATGATGCCGTGCCCTCGCAACAGAAGCTGGCCGCGCTGCGCGCACGCCGCCAGGCGGGCAAGCTGGCACCCAAGCTGCCGCAGTCGGCCGTGCGCCGCGCCGCCGCCTTGATCGCGCAGGCCAAGCGCCCCATCTTCTACGGCGGCGGCGGGCTGGTGAACGCCGGCCCCGAGGCCTGCGAGGCCTTTACCGACCTGGTGCGCCACACCGGCGCGCCCTGCACCCTGACCCTCATGGGCCTGGGCGCATTCCCCGCATCCGACGCGCAGTTCGTCGGCATGCTGGGCATGCACGGCACGGTCGAGGCCAACCTGGCCATGCATAACGCCGACCTGGTGGTCTGCATCGGCGCCCGCTTCGACGACCGCATCACAGGCAAGCTGTCGGAGTTCTGCCCGCATGCGCGCAAGATCCACATCGACATCGACCCGGCTTCCATCAACAAGGTGGTGCGCGTGGACGTGGCGCTGGTGGGCGACTGCCTGCCGCTGGTGCGCGCGCTGCGCGCCGAACTCGGCGAGGAACCCATGGACGCGGCGCGGCTGGCGCCCTGGTACAAGCGTATCGACGCCTGGCGCGCCCAGGACTGCCTGGGCTATACCCCGGCGGCCGACGCGATCCTGCCGCAGCATCTGATGGCGCGCCTGAACGACGCGCTGTCCGACCGCGATGCCATCGTTTCCACCGACGTGGGCCAGCACCAGATGTGGGCCGCGCAATACCTGCGCTTCGACAAGCCCAACCGCTGGCTGACCTCCGGCGGCGCCGGCACCATGGGCTATGGCGTGCCCGCCGCCATCGGCGCGCAGGTCGCCCATCCGGACAAGACCGTGGTCTGCGTCAGCGGTGACGCGTCGGTGCTGATGAACATCCAGGAACTGTCCACCGCCATGCAGCACCAGACGCCCGTCAAGGTCGTGTTGTGCAACAACGGCTACATGGGCATGGTGCGGCAATGGCAGGAGCTGATCCACGGCGGGCGCTACAGCCACAGCTACAACGCCTCGCTGCCCGACTTCGTGGCGTTGGCCCGCGCCTTCGGCTGGGGCGCGGCCCGCGTGGACGATCCGGCAAAGCTGGATGCCGCGCTCGCCGAATGCCTGGCGCATGACGGCCCCTACTTCCTGGACGTGGCGGTCGCGGCGCAGGAGAACTGCTTCCCGATGATGCCTGCGGGGCACGGGCATCAGAAGATGATGCTGGCCGAAGGCGTCTGGTATCAGGACGAGACGACCTGATCGCCGCAGGGCGGCATGCGCAGCCCAGCGCCCTGCTTCAAAACTGGATCGACAAACCGCCGTCCACCACCAGCACGTGCCCGTTCACATATGACGCCGCGGGCGACGCCAGGAATACGGCGGCGCCCGCGATTTCCTCCGGTTCGCCCCAGCGTCCCATGGGATTGCGCGTGGCGATGCGCGGGCCCACATCGGGGTCCGCCACCATGGCGGCATTGGTCTCGGTGGCGAAGGTGCCGGGCGCGATGGCGTTGCTGGTGATGCCGTGGCCCCCGAACTCTGCCGCCAGCGCGCGCACCATGCCCGTCAACCCCTGCTTGGCCGCGGGATAGACCGCATCGCCCGAGCGCGCCAGCTCGCCCACCACCGAGGTGATGGCGATCAGGCGGCCGCTGCCCTGGCGCACCATGCGCTCGGCGGCAAACTTGGCCAGCAGCATGCCGGCGACCATGTCGGTGTCGATGAGTTCGCGGATCTCGGCGGGACTGGTGTCGCGCAGCGTCTTGCGGTTGCGCGCGCCGACGTTGTTCACCAGGATGTCCAGGCGGCGGTGGTCGCGGTCTATGTCCTGGAAAGCGCGTTCCATGGCGGCGTCGTCGCTGATGTCAAAAGGCAGCGCATGCGCATCCAGGCCGGCGGCGGTCAATTCAGCCGCCGCGGCTGCGACGGCTTCTGCGTTGCGGCCGTTGATCAGTACGCGCGCGCCGCAGCCGGCCAATGCGCGTGCGATACAGAAGCCCAGCCCGCGGGCGGAGCCGGTCACCAGGGCGACTTGTCCCGTCAGGTCGAAGTTGCGCAGATACGGCAGCGTGTTCATGTCAGTCGTCCAAAGTGCTCTATCTCAATCAGGGCCGCGCGGATCCGGCTCCGCCGGTCCGCAGCGGCGCCCCCTGGGGGGAAGCGCGCAGCGCTGCGGGGGGGATTTATCTATTCTCGGAATTCCGGCGCCCAGTGCAGCAGCCGGCGTTCCAGCCAGGTCACACAATAAACCAGCGCGATGCCGACGATGGACAGCAGCGTCACCGCCGCGAACATGTCGGTGGCGTTCAGCGTCGCCAGCGCGGTGATCATCAGATAGCCCATGCCCGTGGTGGATCCGACGAACTCCGCCAGCACCACGCCGATCAGCGCAAAGCTGATGGCATTCGGCAAGGCCGCGAAGGTCCACGCGGCCGCGGTCGGGATGCGCACGCGCCACAGGATCTGGCGCGGCGAGCCGCCCAGCGTGCGGCAGAAATCCACCAGTTCGCGTTCTACTGCGCGTCCGCCCTTGTAGGTGTTGAAGAACACCAGGAAGAACACCACGAACCATGACGTCACCACCTTGGAGGCAAGGCCCAGGCCGAAGAACATGGTGATGAGCGGCACGAAGGCGATGCGCGGCATCGAGTTGAAGGCCACGATGAAGGGATTGAACACGTCGGCCAGGAAGCGGCTGCGGCTGAGCGTCATGCCCACCACGAAGCCGCTGCCCACGCCCACCAGCAGTCCCACCATGGTGGCCTGCAAGGTCAGCCACAGGTGCGGCCAGACCGAACGCGGGCCGGGCTGCAGCCATTCCCACAGGCGCACGGCCACCCGCGAGGGCTGGCTGATGAAGAAGGGATCGAACAGTGTGTTCTGGGCGAACCAGGGGATGCGCGTGAGTATCTCCCAGGAGCCCAGGATGACGGCAAGTATCAGCACCTGCCACAGGGTGATGCGCAGCCGGCGCGCGATGCTGGCGCGGCGGTCCAGCCGCAGCTGGTCCTGCAGGGAATCGGCGGAGTAAGTGGTGGTCATGACGCGTAGGGATTCAGGCGGCGGCGCGGAACTGCTGTCCCAGCACACTCCAGAGGCTTTGCACATGGGTCACGAACTGCGGTGTTTCGCGCAGCGTGAAGACATCGCGCGGATGCGGGATCTCGATGCGCTCGTCCAGCAGCACGCGGCTGGGCGGGCCGGACAGCACCACCACGCGATCGGACAGCAGGATAGCTTCGTCGAGGTCGTGCGTGACCATGACGATGGTCTGGCCCAGCTTGCGCCAGATCTCGATCAATTCGCGATGCAGGTGGGTCTTGGTGTGCGTGTCCAGCGCGCCGAAGGGCTCGTCCAGCAGCAGGATGCGCGGTTCGACCGCCAGGCTCATCAAGAGCGCCACGCGCCGCCGCATGCCGCCCGACAACTGGTGCGGAAAGGCGTCGGCGAACTGGCTCAGGTGGCCCATTTCCAGTAGTTCCGCCACGCGGCGCTCGATCTTGTCGGCGGCCACGCCCTGGAACTTCAGGCCCAGCGCCACGTTCTTCCTCACGCTGAACCAGGGCAGCAGCGTGTCCTTCTGGAAGATGTAGCCCAGGGCCGGCGGCACCTGCCCGTCCACGATCCGCCCGTCCACGTGGATCGTGCCGGTGGTCGGGCGCAGGAAACCCGCGATCATGTTCAGCAAGGTGCTCTTGCCGCAGCCGGACGGCCCGACGATGGAGACGAACTCGCCTTCCGGGATCGTCAGGCTGACCTCGCCCACCGCGTGTGTGGTGGCCTGGCGCGTCTGGTAGGCCTTGCCCACCTTGTCCAGCGTGATCATCAGAGGCCCCGGGCGCGGCGCACGAAGCTCATGTTCACGCAACGGTCGTAGGGCACGGTCTTGATCTCGTCATTGGAGAACTGGCGGCCGTCGCCCATGATGGCCGTCATGCGGTCATAGGCGTCCTGGGTGATGATGTTGTCCTTCAGGAACACCGTTTCCTTGTAGACGCCCAGCGTCTTCTCGATGGCGGCGCGCGGAAAGGCGTTCAGGTAATCGTCGTAGATCGCGTCAGTGACGGCGGCGGCGCTGTTGGCGCTGATGAAGTCCTGCGCGCGGACCAGGGCGGTCACGAAGGCCTGCACCACTTCCGGGCGCTTCTGGATGGTGTCCTGCAGGGTCAGGGCCGCGATGCCGGGCACGTCGCCGCCCATGAATTCGTTCCACGAACTCTCGGTCGTGGCGTCGAAGATGGGCACGCCCCAGCCTTCCTGTTGCGCCTGTTCCATCATGGACATGGTGGCCATGCTGGCGGACACGGAGCCGGTCTTGAGCGCGCCCAGCATGGTGGCCAGGTCGCCCAGCGGGCGGATGTCAACCTTGTCGGCCACGCCGGCCTTCTGCATCAGGTACAGCGCCATCAGCCAGGTGCTGGACTGCGGCTGGGTCGCGCCCACGCGCTTGCCGGCCAGGTCCTTCAGCGATTTGATCTTGCCGCTTTCAAAGTCCTCGCGGCGCACGATGACGTTGGCGTAGGTGAGCTTGCGGTCAAAGCCGAACACCAGCGTGGCGGGCTTGCCGGCCAAGGTGAGCGCGGGGGCGGCCGTGGCGGCGGTGGCGCCGAACGCGATCTGGCCCGCGGCCAGCAGCTGGTTGGTGCGCGGGCCGCTTTGCGAATTCAGGTATTCGACTTCCAGCCCGCCTTCGCCGAAGTAGCCCTTTTTCAGAGCCACATAACCCGCGGCAAAGAACGGGTCGATGCTGCCCTGGCCGTAGACGACGCGGCCCAGCTTGGGCTGGGCGAACGCGACGCGGCCATTGACCAGGCTGATGCTGGCCAACGCGCCTGCGGCGGCCAGCACGCGGCGGCGGGTGGTGAAGTCGGGGCTGTTGCTCATGTCGTCCTCGGAATAGGTCTGGTTGCAGCGGTTTGGCGTAGACAATACCCCAGCAACTGGCGTCCAACAATGGAAAACGCCCGGTTGCCCGGGCGTCGTGCGCGATGGTCGGGAGGCGGCGGCGCCAGGCGCCGCGCCCGTTTTACGCGGCGGTCTTTTTCGGCGCCGCCTTCTTCACCGCTTTCTTGGCGGCCGTTTTCGTGGCCGTCTTGGTGGCGGTCTTCTTCACCGCGGCCTTCTTGGCCGGCGCTTTCTTTGCGGCGGTCTTGGTCGCGGTCTTGGCGGCCGTCTTGGCCGGTGCGCGGCCGGGCTTTTCAGGACGCGGCTCGAACTCGAAGCCGATCTTGCCGTCCGGCTGGCGGACGAGGAAGGCCTTGAACTTGCGGTTGGTGCGGCTGGAGACGAAGCCGTCGAGCAGGTCGGTGCGGCCGTTGGTCAGCAACTTTTCCATTTGTTCGCGCGAGATCTCCTGCTGCAGGATGACCTTGCCCGAACGGAAATCGCAGCTCTTTTCGGGGCCGACGGATTTCTCGCAGACGTAGCTCATGCCGTGCTCGAACACGCGCGACTGGCACTTGGGGCAGGAGCCCACCGGCGTGTGGCCGGAGAAGTCCACGGCCTCGGAGTCGTCCTCGTCGTTCTGGCCGAAGTCGAATTCCAGCTTGTACTCGTCGCTGATGCGCAGGATGGCGGCGAACGGTCGGCCCATCTTGCTGATGAAGCCTTGCAGCGGACCGATTTCGCGCTTGGCCAGCAGCTCTTCCACTTCGGGCAGTTCGAAGGTGCGGCCGCCCGGGTGCTTGCCGATGGAAAAGTCGCAGGCGGTGCAGGCAAAGCGGCGATAGTTTTCCTTCACTACGGCGCCGCACTTGGGGCACGGCGTCTGCAGCGTGGCGTAGTCGCCCGGCACCGTGTCGCGCTCGTATTCCTTGGCGCGCTTGACGATGACCTGCGTCATCTGCGCGATCTCGCGCATGAAGGCCTCGCGGCCCAGTCCGCCCTGCTCGATCTGCTTGAGCTTGTGCTCCCATTCGCCGGTGAGTTCCGGCGAGGTCAGTTCGGTCACGTCCAGGCCGGACAAGAGCGTCATCAGCTGGCGCGCCTTGGCGGTGGGCACCAGGTCGCGGCCTTCGCGGCGCAGGTAGCTTTCGTTGAGCAGGCCTTCGATGATGGCGGCGCGCGTGGCCGGCGTGCCCAGGCCGCGCTCGGACATCGCTTCGCGCAGTTCCTCGTCGTCCACCAGCTTGCCCGCGCCTTCCATGGCCGACAGCAGCGTGCCTTCGTTAAAGCGCGCCGGCGGTTTGGTGGTCAGGCCGACGGCTTCCACGTCCTCGGTGCGCACGGTCTCGCCGTCCGCCACGGGCACCAGGTTGGCGTCTTCGCCTTGGGCTTCCTTGCCGTAGACGGCCAGCCATCCCGGGCTGACCAGCACCTTGCCGTCGGTGCGGAAGCGATGCCCCTGCACTTCGGTCATGCGGGTGGTGACGCGGTATTCCGCGGCGGGGAAGAACACCGCCAGGAAGCGCTTGAGCACCAGGTCGTACAGCTTGGCCTCGGCCTCGCTCAGGTCGTGCGGGATCTGCAGCGTGGGGATGATGGCAAAGTGATCCGACACCTTCTTGTTGTCGAAGATGCGGCGGTTGGGCTTGACCCAGTTCTCGCTGACCACCGTGCCGGCGTGGCGGGCCAGGCCGCCCACCGCGTTGGAGCCGCCCTGCGCCAATGCACGCATCGTCTCCTTGACGGTGTTGATGTAGTCCTCGGGCAGGTAGCGCGAGTCGGTACGCGGGTAGGTCAGCGCCTTGTGGCGTTCGTACAGGGTCTGCGCCAGCGCCAGCGTGGTCTTGGCCGAAAAGCCGAAACGGCCGTTGGCCTCGCGCTGCAGCGAAGTCAGGTCATACAGGGCCGGCGACATCTGGGTCGACGGCTTGGACTCTTCCGTGACGCTGCCGGGCTGTTCGCGGCAGGCGGCCACCACGCTCTGGGCGGCGGCCTGCGACCACAGGCGCGATTCGCGCTTTTCGGGGTCGCGGTCGTCTTTCTTGAATTCCGGGTCGATCCAGCGGCCTTCGTACAGGCCGGCGGCCGCCACGAAGGTGGCGCGCACTTCCCAGTAGTCGCGCGGCACGAAGCGGCGGATGCGCTCCTCGCGTTCGGCCACGATGGCCAGCGTGGGCGTCTGCACCCGGCCGACCGGGGTCTTGAAGAAGCCGCCGTCCTTGCTGTTGAAGGCGGTCATGGCGCGGGTGCCGTTGATGCCCACCAGCCAGTCGGCTTCGGCGCGCGAGCGGGCGGCCGCTTCCAGCGGCTTGAGCTGGACGTCGTCGCGCAGGTTGGCGAAGGCTTCGCGGATGGCGGCTTGGGTCATCGACTGCAGCCAGAGGCGCTGGATCGGCTTCTTCACGCCCGCGTACTGAATGATGTAGCGGAAGATCAGTTCGCCTTCGCGCCCGGCGTCACAGGCGTTGATGATGGCATCGACGTCCTTGCGCTTGGCCAGGCGGACCAGCAGCTTGAGCCGTTCGGCCGATTTCTTGTCGGTGGGGCCCAGTTCGAATTCGGGCGGAATCACGGGCAGGTGCGTAAAGCTCCACTTTCCCTTGACCGGATCGTTGGGCGCGACCAAGCTGAGCAAGTGGCCGATGCTCGACGCGAGTACGTAACGTTCGCTTTCAAAATAGTCGCCCTCGCGCGCAAAGCCTCCCAAGGCGCGTGATATATCGAGGGCTACCGAGGGCTTCTCGGCAATAATCAGCGTTTTATTCATGTGTATCCAGTGGCGGCAGTCCCGCCGTAGTAGCGCGGATAATAAGATCGGAGATTCGCCAGATGCAAGTCGGCACTGAAAGACAAGCGGGATCCGAACTACACGCCTGGCGTCAATTTCTGGCGCGCAGCACCCTCTGGCTAGGTGTTTTGCTGCTGGGCAGCGCCGCGGTTTGCTGGGTTGCCGCCAATTGGCAGGACATGACAAAAGTGCAGCGCTTCGCCGGCGTTCAGGGCCTTCTGGCGGTTTGCGCGCTGGCCGCTGCCTGGACCGGATTGCGCCTGCGGGCCAGTCCAGGGGTGCGGCGCACCATACCGGGCGCCCTGCTCGCCCTGGCTGGCATCCTCCTGGGAGCGCTGCTCGCATTACTAGGCCAAACTTACCAGACTGGCGCCGATACCTGGGAACTGTTCGCCTGGTGGGCGTTGCTGCTGCTGCCCTGGGCGCTGGCCGCCGGCAGCCAGGCCGTCTGGCTGCTGTGGGCGCTGGTGCTGAACGTGGCCGTGGCCTTGTGGCTGGGCGAGCGCGTGTTTTCCTGGATGCTGATATTGGGCGGCCCGGGCGTGCCCGGCCTGATGATGGCCGGCCTGAACCTGCTGCTGCTGCTGGGCTGGGAGCTGGCTGCCCGCCGCTGGCGCGCCAGCACCCTGGTCGGTCCGCGGGTCCTGGCTGCCCTGGCGATCAGCGTGCTGGTGCTGACCCAGATGCTTGGCGACTTCCTGGGCCGCGGCCTGGGCCTCTATAACGGCATCGCCTGGGTCGCGGTGACCCTGGGCCTGGGCTTCTATTATCAGAAGGGCCGGCGCGACCTGATCATCCTGGCCATGTTGGCTGCCGGTGTCATTTGCGTGTCGTTGCGGGTGGCGGGCGAATGGCTGCTGCGCCTGGAGCCCGGTGTCTGGGCCGCGCTGCCGCTGGCGGCGCTGCTCATGGCCGAGGCCGTCTGGGCCGCGCGCTGGCTGCGGCGCCTGGCGGGCGATCCGCAGGCGGCCGTCGCGGCGAGCGCGGACGCGGAGCCGGCCGCCGCCTCGGCCGGCAACTCGGTGGACCCGGCGGACAGCGGGGCGCCCGTGGCGCAGCTGGCGGCCGCTCCGGCGCCTCAGTCGGATCCGCCCTGGTACGTGCAGTGCCTGCTGGGCCTGAGCGCCTGGTTGGCGACCTTGCTGCTACTGGTGTTCATTGCCTTCTCGGGCTTTATCACCACGGAAGGCGGCGCACTGGTGGCCGGGCTGGTGCTGTGCGCGGCCGGCGTGGCGGTGCTGCGCAGCGACGCCGGTCCGTTCTGGCGCCAGTGCGGCACGGCCATGGCTTTCGCCGGGCAGATCCTGATCATCTTCGGGCTGTCCAGTTCGACCTCGTTCGCCAGCGCCTGCGTCTTCGTGCTGCTGATGGCGGCCACGGTCTACGCGGTGGGGCCCGACGTCATCCTGCGTTTTCTCAGCGGCCTGCTGATCGCGGCGGCGGGCGCGGGCCTGATCTGGCGCGTGTTGTCGCCCGACCTGGGGCAAGAGGACCTGCTGGACGCCTGGATGGCGTTCGACGCCCTGCGCGCCACTTTCCTGTGGCTGCCCATTGCCGTGACCGGGGCCTGGGCCACGGCCGTCATCTTTACCGTCAGCCATCGCCTGGGCGGCAAGCGCGCCCATGCCCTGCAGCCGCTGGGCTGGGCCTTCCTGCTGTCGGTGCAAGGCATGGTGTGGCTGGCCAGCGGCATCTCCATCAAGCAGTTGCCCGCCATGTGGCAGCTGAATCCGCATACGGCCGTGCTGGTCGCGGCCGGCGCGCTGCTGCCCGTGGCGGCGGCCTTCGCGGTGCTCTGGCCGCGCCGCCACATGCTGACGGCGGGCGTCACCTGGGGCGTGCCCATCGGCCTGCTGATCCTGGCGCTGTTCTGGCTGCCCAGCCCCGGCGTGGGCTTCGCGCTGGCCTGGCTGCTGCTGGGCTTCGGCTTGAACCAGTCACGCGTGGTGGTGTTCGGCGTGATCAGCCTGTTGGCGTATCTGGGCGTCTATTACTACCAATTGGACGTGGCGCTGCTGCAAAAAGCCTTGTGGCTGGGCGGCGCCGCGCTGCTGCTGTTCGTGCTGCGCGCCCTGGTCTGGCTGGTGCCGCGCCTGATGCGCACCATTGCGCCCAAGCAGCGCGGGGCTCTGCCGCCGGTATCGGCGCCCTTGCGCTGGCGCACGCTGGCCATCCTGGGCGGCCTGGTGCTGGTGCTGGCGGTCACCAACGGCGGCATCTGGCAGCGTGAAAAACTGCTGGCGTCGGGCAAGGTGGTCATCCTGGAACTGGCGCCGGTGGATCCCCGTTCGCTCATGCAGGGCGACTACATGGCGCTGAACTTCGCGGCCAGCCGGGAAGTCACGCGCCTGCGGCTGGGCGGCGAGCGTCCCGAAGCCGAGGACTCCGTCATGGGTTACGAGCCGGACGGCTATGTAATGTTGCAGACCGACGCGCGCGGCGTCGGGCAGCCGCTACGCATCCAGCCCGACACGCACCCGCATACCGATGCCGAAGTGCCGCTGCGCTACCGCATCCGCGACAACAGCGTGCGCATCGTGACCAACGCCTATTTCTTCCCGGAAGGCCAGGCCGAGCGCTATCAGGTCGCCAAGTACGGCGAGCTGCGCGTGGCGGAAAACGGCGAGGCCCTGCTCGTCCGGATGCTGGACCAGGACCTCAAGCCGCTGTAGCGGCGGGCAGCGGGAAACGCCGCGCCCATTGCGCGGTGGCTTCCCGCAGGAAATGGCCGCGGTCCGCGGCATCGATGGGGTCGAAGCCCAAGGCTCGCCAGGCGGCCATCAGCGCCGCCAGGGGCGCCCCGGTGTCGATGGGCGGGGCGCCGTTCTGCTTGGACAGTTTCAGGCCGCTGGAAGCGTCCAGGATCAGCGGTACGTGCAGGTAGCGCACGGGCGGCAGCCCAAGCAGCCGGCCCAGCACGCGCTGGCGCGCGGTGGAACTGAGCAGGTCCGCGCCACGCACCACATCGGTCACGCCTTGCGCGGCGTCGTCCACCACCACCGCCAATTGGTAGGCCCACAGGCCGTCGGCCCGCCGCAGGGCGATGTCGCCCACGGCTTGCGCCACGTTTTGTTCCTGCGGCCCCAGCCAACGGTCAACGAAATGTTCCACGCCTTCCGGCATGACCACGCGCCAGGCGCGGGCCTCGCGGCCTGGTGGCAAGCCGTGGCGGCAGGTGCCGGGATACGGCCGCTCGCCGTCGGCGCCGGGCACGGTCTGGCCGCGCAGCGCCGAATCGGCGATTTCGCGTCGCGTGCAGCCGCAGCCGTAGATCAGCCCGCGCGCGGCCAGCGAGTCGAAGACGGCTTGATAGGCGTCGCCGCGGCGCGACTGCCACATGATGTCGCCGTCCCAATCCAGGCCCAGCGCGCTCAATTGGCCCATGATGACCTCGGCAGCGCCGGGCACCGTGCGCGGCGTGTCCACGTCTTCGATGCGCAGCAGCCAGCGCCCGCCATGGGCGCGCGCGTCCAGCCAGCTGGCCAGCGCGGCAACCAGCGAGCCCGCATGCAGCGGGCCGCTGGGACTGGGGGCGAAGCGGCCGACGTAATTCACGATGGGACGCCCGCGCGGCCATGCGCGCGGGTAAGGAGTAACGGCATCAAGCGACGCGGATGCCGTTCAATGCAGCAAGCGCGTGCCGTCTTCGTCCAGCAGCTCTTCCAGGACCAGGTTGTCGATCTCGGCTTCCTGGCTCCAGAGAACCATGAGGGCGATGATCTTGATCTTGGACAGCGGCACGGGCGTTTCCGGCGACGCCAGGCCCCGGTCGATGACGATTTCGCGCAGCGGCGCGGGCAGCACGCCAGCCGATTCCAGGAAGGCGATGAAGCCGATGGATTCGGTACCGAGCTGCTGGTATTCGTTGTCGGTGTAGATCCGGGTGCCGGTGGCGGGGGCCTGGGCGAGATCGACGCAGCGTTCGGTGGTTTCGGCCAGGCCGTACAGCCAGCCCAGGGCGTCGTCGATGTCTTCGTGCTCGAAACCGGCGGCGGCAAGCCGCTTTGCGAGCACGTCCGCCGCAGGACAGGCTTGCGGCGTGTAGTAATTCTCGTACAGATAAACCAGGATATCGAACATATGGCGCAGTTTTGTGCCTGTTTGCACAGTCGGCCCGCATATCGGCAGACCAGCAAACATGAATTTTACTTTACGCTGATTTATAGGGGTGGGCAACCGGCCGGAGGGTGGAATGTTGTATGAAGTCACCTTGCCTCAAAACGCGCACATTTTTACCCTAAATGCTGCCAATATTCATGATTCGAGGCAAAAAGGGGCAGACCGATAAGGTCCGCCCCTTTTTGTTTTCGGGTGGCTGATCAGGCCGCTTTGGGCGCGTTTTCCAGCTTGAGCTGAGCGATCTGGCGCATGAACACCGGGATGCAGATTGCCAGCCCGATCAGGCCGCTGGTCAGGCCCGGCAGGATGGTCAGCAAGGCGCCGATGGTGCACAGCCAGCGCTCCCAGCTCTTCATGCCCACCAGCATGTAACGCGAGAACGCCGCCGACAGCAGTACCAGGCCGACCATGCAGCCGAACAGCGTCACGAAGAAGTCATACCAGGTGAAGCCCTGCACCGAGATCAGCAGCGACGGCGAAAACACGAACACGAAGGGCACGATGAGCTTGGTGATGCCCAGCCTGAAGGCGGTGTTGCCGGTCTTGAATGGATCGCTGCCCGCCATGCCCGCCGCCGCATAGGCCGCCAGCGCCACGGGCGGTGTAATGTCCGCCAGGATGCCGAAATAGAACACGAAGAAGTGCGCCGCGATGGGCTGCACGCCCAGCTGCACCAGCGTGGGGGCGGCCACCGCCACCATGATCAGGTAGTTCGCCGTGGTGGGGATGCCGCAGCCCATCAGGATGCAAACCAGGCCGGTCATGATGAGCGCGGCGATCAGCGTGAGCGTCTGGGTATTGGCGATGGCATCGGGGATGACCGTTGCCGCGCCGCCGGCGATCGCCTGGGCCGCCGAGATGACGATGTACGAGATCTTGAAGCCCACGCCTGTCAGCGTGACCACGCCGATCACGATACCCACGGTACCCGCCGCGGCGCCCACTGCCAGCGCGTACTTGGCGCCGGTCTCGAAGGCTTCGTACAGGTCGCGCAGGCGCAGCCGCTGGAATGGATTCAGCAGGCCCACAATGATGCAGCCGGTAATGCCCGCGAACGCCGCCAGGTAAGGCGTGCGGCCGCTGGCCAGCACGCCGATCAGCAGGATCAGCGGGATCAGGGTGGGCCAGCGCATCTTGAACGACTGCTTGAGCTTGGGCATTTCTGCTTCGGTCAGCCCGCGCAGACCTTCGCGCTTGGCCTCGAAGTGCACCTGCATGAACATGCCGAAGAAATACAGGAAAGCCGGGAAAATGCCCGCGATCGCGATCTGCTGGTACGGAATGCCCAGGAATTCGATCATCAGGAAGGCCGCCGCGCCCATGATGGGCGGCGTGATCTGCCCGCCTGTGCTGCTGGCGGCTTCCACACCGGCCGCGAAGTGCCGCGGGTAGCCGATGCGGATCATGGCCGGGATGGTCAGCGAACCCACCGTCACCGCATTGGCGACCGAGGAACCCGACAGCATGCCGAACATGGCCGAGCCGAACACCGACACCTTGGCCGGCCCGCCGGCATAGCGGCCGGCGATGGTGGAAGCGACGTCCAGGAACAGCTGGCCCAGGCCGATACGGGTGGCCAGCACGCCGAACAGCACGAAGTGGAACACATAGGTCGCCACCACGCCCACCGCCACGCCGTACACGCCCTGGCTGGTCAGGTACATGTGGTTGACGATCTGGGGCCAGGTGTTGCCCGCGTGTTGCAGCAGTCCGGGGAAATACGGACCGAACATGGCGTAGGCCATGAACACCAGCGCGATGATGGGCAGCGGCCAGCCCATGGCGCGCCGCGTGGCTTCCAACAGGCCGATCAGCAGGATCGAGCCCATGAACACGTCTATGGGCAGCGGATTGCCCACGCGGAAGGCCAGGTCCTCGAAGATATAGGGGATGTACAGCACCGACAGGGCCAGTGCGATCGCGATGATCCAGTCGTACAGCGGAATGCCGCCGGGCGCGTACCAGGTGGACTTGGGCTCGCGCGTGTAGTGCGACTTGGAAAAGCCGAACACCAGGAAGATCAGGCTGAGCACGAAAGCCAGATGCACCCCGCGGTGCGTGGCTTCGCGCAGCAGGCCGAAGCCGGCCGTGTAGTAGTGGAAGATGGAGAGCGTTACCAGCAGGCCGGAGACGATCCAGGTCGCCGTCTTGTCCAGCGGCCGGAAGCGGATTTCCGAATCGTACTTCTCCGCCAGCTGCTGGGTTTTTTCGTGATCAATTTCCATCGCAGTAATTCTCTGGGTGATTCAGCAAGCAGGGCCGCTCGTGGCGGCCCTACTCAAGCGCGGCGCATTGCGCCGCGGACATGCACTGCCATCCCTGCGCCCCATGGCCGCGCGGCACGCTAGTCGCATGACCTCGTCGCCACTGATCGGGGCCGCGTGGATCCGGCTCCGCCGGTCCACTGCGGCGCCCCTGGGGGAAGCGCCGAAGGCGCTCGGGGGGGCCTACTTCAGCAGCCCGATTTCCTTGTAGAACTTTTCAGCGCCCGGGTGGAACGGAATGCCGGCGCCCTTGACCGCGTTGTCGCGGGTGATGAGCTTGCCCTTGGCGTGGCCGTTGTCCAGGGTCTTGCGGGTGGCGTCGCTGTACAGCGCCTTGGTGACGTCGTACACCACCTGCTCCGGCAGCTTGGCCGAGGTGACCATCTGGGCGTTGACCGAAATCGTCTTCACTTCACCCACGTTCTGGTAGGTGTTGGCGGCAATGGTGTCCGGCGTGAAGAATTCCTGCTTGGCGCGCAGCGCGTCGATCTCCGGGCCAACCAAGGGCACGATCTCGATGCCGGCGCCGCTGGACGCCAGTTCCGCGATGGCGCCTGCGGGGGCGCCGCCCACGAAGAAGAAGGCGTCCAGCCCGCCATCCTTGAGCTTGTCGCCGGCTTGGTTGGGCTTCAGGTATTCGGCCTTGATGTCCTTGTCGGTCATGCCGTAGGCGCCCAGGATCAGACGCACGTCCACCAGGGTGCCGGAACCCGGCTCATCCATCGACACGCGCTTGCCCTTCAGGTCGGCCACGCTCTTGATGCCTGCGCCCTTGCGGGCCACCAGGTGGATGCTTTCCGGGTACAGCGTGGCGATCAGGCGCAGGTCTTGCGCCTTGGGCTTGCCTTCGAAGGTGCCGGTGCCGCTATAGGCCCAGAAAGCGACGTCGGACTGCGTGAAGCCCGCTTCGAAGGAACCGCCCAGAATGCCGTTGATGTTGGCCACCGACCCGTTGGAGGCGACCGCCGTGGCGACCAGCTTGCCGGGTTGGGACACCGCGTTGGCGATGATGCCGCCGATGGGGTAGTAGGTGCCGGCCGTGCCGCCCGTGCCGATGCGGAAGAATTGTTGCGCTTGCGCGGTGCCGGCGGCGCCGACTGCGGCGGCCGCGATGGTCAGGGCGGTGATCCAGGTCTTGAGTTTCATGCGAGCTTCTCCGAATTCTTGCTGACGGGTATCAGTAATGTGATTTCTGCCGATGGGCGAATTCCCCCGGCAAAATCTGCCTCCCCTCGGGGGCTTTCTTTATGATGAAATTCTGTCATGCCCGTCCCCTGTAGCCAATGATTACAGGGCTATGGTTTTCCAGGGGGTCGCATCGCCCAAGGTTATGGGCGGTCCCGCTTTGGTTATGGTGTGCGCTTACATCCCAGCAGTGCTGATAACGGAGTTTCCAATATGTCCCAGGAAGTCATACGCGGCATTGCGCTGCCCCCCGCCGCCCAGCCGGGCGATCCCCTCGCCCGCGTCGATACCCCCAGCCTGGCGCTGGACCTGACCGCCTTCGAAGCCAACCTGCGCGCCATGCAGGCCTGGGCCGACCGCCACGAAGTCGCCCTGCGGCCGCACGCCAAGGCCCACAAGTGCCCGCAGATCGCGCTGCGGCAGGTGGCATTGGGCGCGCGCGGCATCTGCTGCCAGAAGGTCAGCGAAGCCCTGCCCTTCGTGGCCGCCGGCATCCGCGACGTCCACATCAGCAACGAAGTCGTCGGCCCGGCCAAGATGGCGTTGCTGGGCCAGCTGGCGCGCGCGGCCAAGATCAGCGTCTGCGTCGACAACGCCCAGAACCTGGCGCAGCTGTCCGCCGCCATGGTGCAGGCCGGCGCCCAGATCGACGTGCTGGTGGAAGTGGACGTGGGCCAGGGCCGCTGCGGCGTGTCCGACGACGCCACCGTCCTGGCGCTGGCGCAGCAGGCGCGCGCGCTGCCAGGCCTGAATTTCGCGGGCCTGCAGGCCTATCACGGGTCGGTGCAGCACTACCGCACCCGCGAAGAACGCGCCACCGTCTCCCGCCAGGCCGCGCGCATCGCCGCGTCCTACGCGCAGCTGCTCCGTGAAAGCGGCATCGCCTGCGACACCATCACCGGCGGCGGCACCGGCAGCGCGGAGTTCGACGCCGCCAGCGGCGTCTATACAGAACTGCAGGCCGGCTCCTATGCCTTCATGGACGGCGACTATGGCGCCAACGAATGGGGTGGCCCGCTCAATTTCCAGAACAGCCTGTTCCTGCTGTCCACCGTGATGAGCACGCCCACGCCCGACCGCGTGGTGCTGGACGCCGGCCTCAAATCGGCCTCCGCCGAATGCGGCCCGCCCGCCGTCTATGGCGAATCCGGCCTGACCTGCACCGCCATCAACGACGAGCACAGCGTGGTGCGCGTCGAACCCGGCGCCACGGCGCCCGCGCTGGGCAGCGTGCTGCGCCTGGTGCCCGCGCACGTGGACCCCACCTTCAACCTGCACGACGGCCTGGTGGTATTCAAGGACGGCGTGGTGCAGGACATCTGGGAAATCTCCGCGCGCGGTTTCTCGCGCTGAATCGTGATGCAGCAGCCCGTCTCCTTCGATTGGAAGATTCCCCTGTCCGACGTGCTGGACACGCTCAGGCAAATCTATTCGACCCGCCACCCGGCGCTTGCATCCGCGCGCCTGGACCTGCTTCGGTCCGTCATGAGCGACGACCGGGCCGACGACTTCCTGCCGGCGCTGGGCCAGGAGCTGGAGTCGTTGGGGCTGGCGCTCATCGAGCAGCGCGAAGAGGATGACGCGATTCGTCTGCTGATCGTGCCGCAGGCCGAGGCAGACAATCTCAAGACGCACATACAGGCGCGGGGTTGGGAGGCCGTTGCACATCGCCAGGAAGGGGCCGCGGCTGGCGCCCAGGCGGCCCTGCCCAAGCCGGCTTCGGGCCCGCTGTGCGGCGCCGAGGACTATCTGGACATTCCCTACGCCGTAGCGGTGGCTCCGGGATGGGCCTGCGCCGCAATGGAGGACTGGGAAGGCCCGATGCTCACCGACCTGCGTGCATGGCCGGCATTGCGCGCGATTGACGGCAAGTTTCCGGCGCGGCGCGGGCTGCTCGCCTCCTGCGTAAGCCTCAGCGGGGTACATGCCTGGATCGAACAGGGTCCGGACGGACTGTCCAGCACGCCTTATGCGCGTCTGCTGCATTCCGGCCAGGTCGAGCTGCCTTCTTCAAACCGGCCCGGCATGCCCCTGCCGCCGCGCGCCGCGCAAGTGCAACGCCGGACGCCGGAATTCAGCCTGGGGTTTGCGGGCGATGATCTGCTGCTGGTGGACCGTGGCATGGTTTTTCTTTATCCCGCCTACGGACGCCAGGAAGGGGACTGCGCCGCGGAGCCGACGCTGCTGCACACGGCGCCCGCGCAACGCCGTCCCGTCAGTGACAGGTCCGCCGTCATTCTTACGCCCGACGGCCGTACCTGCGTGCTGTGCCGCGGCCAACTGCTGGAGTTTCGCGAAGGGCGGCTGCATCCCTTGCCGCTCTCTTATGCCGTGCCATTGTCGGGCGACATCTCGCATCCCGTGGCCTTGGGCGACAGTGCCATTGCGTGGCTGGAGGACGACATGCTTTGCCATGCAGGCCTGGATGCCGGCGCCGTTCATCAACACGAAGTGGGGCATCTGCCTGCCGGCGGCATGACGCTGCAAGCGCTGCAGGGCGGCTGGCTGTTGCTGGGCCACTGGCATGCGCCGCATCGAAGCATGGACCTGGGCCAGCTCTGGCATCCGGCGTCGGGCCAGTTGCTTCGAATCCGCCATGGTGCGCTGGACCTGGATGGCGGGATACAACAGTGGGTCGGCCTGCCAGGCGGCGAGGTCGTGGCGGGCGGTCAGACGCGCTACGCGCGGCTAGGCCGTTTCGACGCCCTGCTGGGCCGCCTGGACGCAAAAGCGCCATAGGACGCAACGCGTAAGCGCAAAAAGGCCGGCGCGCCTTCAGCGCGCCAGCCGTCCAGGCAGGCTACCGGTTCAGGACTTACTGGGCTTTCTGCTGGATCTTCTCCCCGCCACGTTCGATGTCCTTGCCGGCGCCTTCCATCGTGTTGCAACCGGCCGTGATGGCGGTGATTGCCAGCAGCAGCGCAAGCCAGATTCGATGCGTCATTTTTTTCTCCTTTCGGCGTTCATGGGCGTAGCGGGTCATGCCGACAGGCAGCCGCGCTATTTCTTGTTCAGCAAGTCTCGTGCCTGATCCTTGGCTTCGCCCACGTTGCGCTGCACCTTGCCCACGGTTTTCTCCGCTTTCCCTTCGGCTTCGGTCTCGCGGTTGCCGGTCAGCTTGCCTGCCGTTTCCTTGATCGAGCCTTTGACTTCCTTGGCTGCGCCCTTGATGCGGTCGTTATCCATGTTGTCGCTCCTAATTCCAGGTTGCGTGAAACCGCGCTGGAGAGGCCTGTGAAGCCTGGCTCCGGCTGCGGACGAACCCACTATAGGAAGCGCATGGCACGCGCGTAAGAAGCGCGCGCATCAGATCGACTGGTACTTTTCTACCGAATCTTGTGGACCCGTTTTTGAGCCTGCTTGTCAGGCGCTTTCTGCGCCTGCTTGCGCGCCGGCTTTTCATATCCCACGATGCCGCGTTGCCGCGCCCAGATGATGGCGGCGCTGCGCCGGTGCACGTCCAGCTTGCTGTATAGCGCCGCCACATGATTGCGCACCGTGTTGCGCGACAAGTGCAGGCTGGCCGCGATCTCCGGATCCGTGTGGCCCTGGCACATCAGGCCCAGGATCTCGCGTTCGCGCGGCGTCAGGTCGGCCAGTTCGCCTTGCCCCTGCGGCGCGCCCTGGGGCGTGCGGATCTGCGCCAGTTTCTCGATGACGGTGCGGCTGAACCACGAGGTGTCCTGCATCACCGTCTCGATCGCCTCCATCAGTTCCACCTCGTTGCGCTTGCGTTCGGTGATGTCCTGGATCGCGGCCAGCACGCAGGGCTGGTCCTGGA
Organism: Achromobacter aegrifaciens; assembly: GCF_902859735.1. Taxonomy (GTDB): domain Bacteria; phylum Pseudomonadota; class Gammaproteobacteria; order Burkholderiales; family Burkholderiaceae_B; genus Achromobacter; species Achromobacter aegrifaciens. The sequence goes on from NZ_CADIJY010000005.1 coordinate 431,095, forward strand.
TCGACACCGGCGCGGCCGACACCAGGCAGTCCAGCAGTGCGCCGTCGCGCGTGCGCAACGCCATTTCCTGGCTGCGCACGCTGGCGCCCTGCTCAAGCGAGGCCATGGCGCGGTCATAGGCCTGCGGGTCCGTCCATAGTTGCGCCAGCGCATCCTCGTCGCGCGCCAAAGTCTTGGCATCGTAGCCGGTGGTCGCAACGAAGGCATCGTTGACCTCCAGCAGCTTGCCTTCCGTGGTGCTCAGCGTCATGGGCACGGGCGCCAGACGGAACGCCGTGGCGAAGCGTTGTTCGCTATCGCGCAGCGCCGTCTCGGCCTTGCGGCGCGGCTCCAGGTCGTTGAAGGTGAATAGCATGCAGGGCTGCTCCGCGACTTCGATGGGCTGGCCCGCCACGATCACCAGCTTGCTGCCGCCGCCCTGCACCGCGATGATGGTTTCCGTCTGCGGAATCGTCGTCCCTTCCGCCAGCCGGTGCAGCGCATCCTCGCGTTGCGGCGTATCGCCCAGCACGTCCAGCTGGCGCAGCGTCTTGCCCAGCACCTGTTCGCGCGTGTAGCCCGTCATCGCCAGAAAACCGTCATTGACCTTGATGTGCCGCAGATCCGCCAGCGAGCAGATCACGGCCGGCGCGGGGTTGGCGTTGAAGGTGCGTTCGAAACGCTCTTCCGCGCTATAGCGTTCGGTCACGTCCAGCAGCACCAGCACCATGCCTTCGGCAGCGCCCTGCGCATCGCGCAGCTCCAGATTTCGTACCTGATGCATGCGGCTGAAGTCCGGATCGCGGCGGCTGGTCACTTCCACCACCACGTCCTTGTAGGTCTCGCCCGCCAGCGCGCGGTCCAGCGGATACTGCGCCGCGCGCAGCGCGCGGTGATTGCGGTAGCGCAGCACAAACGCCTTGCGGTAGCCGGCGGCGGTGCCGCCCAGCGCGGCCAGATCCGTCACGCCATGCATGGCCAACGCAGTGTCGTTGGCCCAGACGATGCGCCGGTCCTGGTCCAGCAGGATGATGCCTTCGATCAGGCCGTCGATGATTTCCAGCAGATGGCGGCGCTCCGTAGTGAACGCCGTGGCAGTCTTCTTCATTCCGGCTCCTGGTTGAGCAAGAGATAAGAAGAAAGTACTAGATAAAGTCGTCCTGCGTGATCTGGGCGAGCGCGAACCTGGCTTCTATCGTGGACTTGCACGATACGCGTGCCGCTGCGCGTGAGCGCTACACGTGAATCTTCAGGAGACATCCATGAACACGAACCAGAAGCCCGGTGATCCCGCCAACCAGACCGGCATCGATCCGTCCCAGCGTCCCGGACAGGAGCCGGGCGGTGCGCCCGAAAAGCAGGCTCCCGGCCGGGTACCGGGCCAGCCCGGCCCCGATGATACTGATCCGGGCCGCATGCCGCCGGAAGTGCCCGGCAACCCCGGACAGCCCGCAGAAAAGCCCAGGCAGCCTGGCGAGCCCGGACGGCCGGGCCAGCCGGGTGATCCGGCCTAAGCCGCCATAGCTTTACCTCAGCCCTTCATGCAAACCGCCCCGGCGATGCGGGGCGGTTTGCTGGGAGCATGACGTCTTGCGCGTCCGTCAGTCGACCTGAGCGCCCGACTGCTTCACCGCCTCGCCCCACTTCTTCACTTCGCCGGCAATGAAAGTGCCGGTCGCATCAGGCGTCAGCGGCATCGGCTCTGCGCCGCGGTCGCGGAAGAACTTCTGCATGTCCGGCGAATTCAGCACCTGGCCGATCTGCTTGCTCAGATAACCCGTCACCTCTGCCGGCGTATCGCGCGGCGCCAACACCGCCGCCCAGCCGATCGCCTCGAAACCCGGATACCCCGATTCCGCCACGGTCGGCACGTCCGGCAGCTGCGGCAGCCGCTTGGCCGTCGTCACCGCCAGCGCCACCGCCTTCTTGCTCTGCACATGTGGCAGGCCGGCAGTCACCGAGTCCACCATCAACGGCACCTGATGCCCCAGGAAATCCGCCTGCGCCGGGCCGCTGCCCTTGTACGGAATGTGGCGGATGTCGATGTTCGCCGCCGCCTTGAACATCTCGGCCGACAAATGCTGCGTGCCGCCGATACCCGCGCTGGCATAGGCCAGCTCGCCCGGATTGGCGCGCGCCTGCGTCACCAACTGCTTGAGCGAGGTAATGCCCGAAGCCGGCGTCGCCAGGAACATCAGCGGCACCGAGAAAACCCCCGACACCGGCGCGAAATCCTTGGTCAGGCTGTAATTGATGGTCTTGTACAGCGTCTGGTTAACTGCCGCGGCAGAGCCCGCGATCACCAGCGTATAGCCGTCCGGCGTCGCGCGCGCCGCCTGCTCCATCCCGATATTGCTGCCCGCGCCCGCGCGGTTCTCCACCACGATGGGCTGCTTCACGGCTGCGCCCAGCTTTTCGGCCAGCGCGCGCGCAAAGATGTCGGTCGCCTGTCCGGGCGGGAACGGCACGATCAGGCGGATGGGGCGCTCGGGATAATCGGCATGCGCGGTCGCCGTGGCCGCCGCCAGCGCCAGGCCGGCGGCAAGACTGGAAAGAATACGTTTCATGATTGGTCAGTAAAAAGCGACAAAGGGCTGCGCGCGGGGGCGCGCCTGTTGCATAAAATAGAGCGCCCGCGTTGTCTGCCCTTTTGAGGCGGCCCGGGGCGGATCGGCTGGGGGTACGTCACAATAGCATCCCCCCGTCGGTGCTAAATTCGCCTATTGGCATCGTCCAATTACTTTCTCACCCCCTGTTCTCTCATTCCGCAGGAACCGCCATGGAATTCAGCCAGTTCAAGACCAACGCCCTCATGGAGATCACCTCCCGCCCGGACCTCGTGTTCGTGCGCGGCCAGGGATCCTGGCTGGAGGATCACGCGGGCAAGCGATACCTGGACTTCGTCCAGGGCTGGGCCGTCAACACCCTGGGCCACAGCGCCCCGGAAATGCAGAAAGCCCTGCTTGACCAGTCCAAGCTGCTGATGAACCCCTCGCCGGCGTTCTACAACCTGCCCTCCATCGAACTGGCCGAGCGCCTCACCGGCGCCTCGGTCTTCGACCGCGTCTTCTTCGCCAACAGCGGCGGCGAAGCCAACGAAGGCGCCATCAAGCTGGCGCGCAAATGGGGCCAGGTGAACAAGAACGGCGCCTACAAGATCATCACCATGAACCACGGCTTCCACGGCCGCACGCTGGCCACCATGTCCGCGTCCGGCAAGCCGGGCTGGGACAAGATGTTCGCCCCGCAGGTCGAAGGCTTCCCCAAGGCCGAAATCAACGACCTGGAATCCGTGCGCAAGCTGATCGACGACCAAACCGTCGCCATCATGCTCGAACCCGTCCAAGGCGAAGCCGGCGTCATCCCGGCCACCAAGGAATTCATGCAAGGCCTGCGCAAGCTGGCCGACGAGCACAAGCTCTTGTTCATCGTTGATGAAGTGCAGACGGGCATGGGGCGTACGGGCACCATGTTCGCTTACCAGCAATCGGATGTCGTGCCGGACATCATGACGCTGGCCAAGGGTATTGGCGGCGGCGTGCCGCTGGCTGCATTGCTGGCTCGTCAGGAAGTGTGCGTGTTCTCGCATGGTGACCAGGGTGGTACGTACAACGGCAATCCGTTGATGGCTGCTGTTGGCGTCGCTGTGTTTGATGCTCTGGCTGCGCCGGGGTTCATGGAATCGGTCAATGCTCGCGCTAAGCAGCTGTCCGAAGGCCTGCTGGCTCTGTCGGCCAAGTGGGGCATGAAGGGTGAGCGTGGCATGGGTCTGCTGCGTGCGTTGGTGATGGATCGTGATGATGGTCCTGCCATCGTTGAAGCTGCGCGGAATCTGGCGCCTAACGGCTTGCTGCTGAATGCGCCGCGCGGAAACCTGCTGCGCTTCATGCCGGCCTTGAATGTGACGGCTGAGGAAATCGATACGATGCTGGCGCAGTTGGATGGCTTGATTGCGCAGGTGCGCAAGGCGTAATTGAAGCGATACGTTAAGCAGTAACGATGAGGGCCGCGATTAGCGGCCCTTTTCTTTGGTATGTCCATGAATGCAGGACGTGGACTATCATCAACCGGCATTCATGTGTGTACATCGCAGTATCGACCCATTGTTGAACTAGCCAGATATTGGAGGTTTCCATGAGCGGTTACTACGAGTTGAAGCGCAGCGGCGATCAGTACATGTTCAATCTGAAAGCTGGGAATCATGAAGTCATTTTGACGAGCGAGCGGTACACCACCAAAGCTAGCGCTCAGGATGGAATTGCATCCGTTCGACAGAATTCGCCGATCGATGAGCGCTATCAGCGCAAGACGGCCACCAACGGTTCGCCTTATTTCTCGTTGAGCGCGGCGAATGGGCAGTCCATTGGACGCAGTGAAATGTATTCGAGCGCCGCGGCTCGGGACGCGGGGATTGCGTCTGTGAAGACCAATGGGCCAAGCACTGTGGTGAAAGACAATACCTGAGTGGTTGGGGGTGTAAGCCCTGATTCACATCTATCGGTGTCGGGACTAGAGAGCCGCAATGTTTGCGGCTCTTGTTCCACTGGTTTGCATCAGTGCGGCCGCCCGGCCTCGACCCATTGTTGGACTAGGTCCATCGACAAGCGATAGCGCGCGCAGTTGTACACATCCAGTATGCGCAGTTCTTGCGCCAGTATCGGGCGGAATAACTGGACATCGTCTTCGGACATGCCCAGCATCGCCGTCGCGGCCTCGGCCGTTTGCTGCTCATGCAGCACCCGGCCAATCGCTTCGTTCAGTTTTTCCCGGAATCGGAATCGCACCGGATCCGGCACGCCCGCAGCGTTGAGTTGCACGGCGTACTTGCGGATCGAGCGCCGATAGGCCCAGGCGAACAGCTCCGCCGTCAGCGTCACGTCGCCGTATTCATAGACCCCCAACATGGCGTAGACGTAGTCCTGTACCTCTACGTCCAGGAAGGACAGCGGCGCGCAGTTGTAAAGCATCAGTGGAATGTTGGCCGCCAGGCGGCTGGTCCGCTTGTTACCGTCTTCGAACGGCTGAAGATAGGCCAGGTTCACCCACAGAAAGAATGCCGCCTCGACTGGGTTCTTGATAAGCCGCGCTTTCTCCACAATCTGGTCGGACATTTCCTGCAGCAACAAGGGCGCCTGGAGCGGCACGTAAGTCGTGTCCCCGATGTTGACCACGATCTGGCGGATGCGGCCCAGGCCGTCGGTATTGGCCAATAGTTCCTCCAGCAGGATCGCGTGAAGGTTGCCGATCACGGCGGACGTCAGGCCATGTGCGGGCACCGCATCGACCAGGAACTCCATGGCCCTCTTATGGTTGAGCAGCATCACTGCATCCAGATCATCCCCAGCCATTCCGTGCTTGAAGAGTTCCTGCGTGGCCAACAAGGAATACCGGTTGCCCTCCAGTCGAGAGGATGACCAGGACAGGTCGAGCAGCAGCGGCTCCAGTACGCGACGCGCGTAAGTCCCGGCTGGCGACTGACCTGGCATGCGGCCTTCGTCTGCCAAGTCTTGAGCCAGCGAAGGCGGCAACAGGGAGCTCTGGTTTGGCACATAGCTTTCCACGAAGGCGCGTTCGTATCCCACGGGCGTCCGGGCGGATAACGGCTGCCGGAGTCGGGCCAGCAGGGATTGACCACGCTCAGACCAGATCATCCCGACGGCCTCGGACGCCGGCTCCGCCAGCCGCGTGGCAATGGTCGTCGGGAGTGTCGATGCGGTTGTTTCGTCCGCAATCCGGTAACGGGTTGCTCGACCCTGGCCCTCGCGCAGCACCAATCCGGCCTTGCGCAGGTTTTCCAATTGGCGCTTCACCGTGGACCAACTGACGCCGGTTCGGTAGGCCAGTTCGCTGGAACTCACCCAGGGCAGGTTCTCATGCTGCTGGGCGCGCAGAAACTGAAGAATGTCTTCGCGGACGGTCATGGCAAGAGCCGGAGATGTTAAATCAGCTCAATTTAGCAGTAATCAGCTCAAGAAATGAGCTGATTTGGTCTGATTTTGAGCTGATTCCCAATCCGTCCGTCCGAGGAAATCGATTGCCACGATTTCGTCATTCACCATCAACGCCAAAACGAGTGCTTCGTCGTCAACAGAGATGATTACGGCATTCTGAGGTGGTTTATCGGGGTACGGTTGGCCCGATACGTCACCACGGTGGCCCAACTGCTGTAGCGGTGATGGAGCGCACTTGTATGCGCGCATCACTCCGCCCATGTACCAAGCATTCAGCGAGCCGGCGGAAAATTGTAGTCTGACACCATTATTTTGTACGACACACGCCAGCGATCGCTAATGACCGCTTTCGGCCAAAAACGGTCATTGGAGCTCGGAGTGAAGAATGTCCGACGTCAAGTTCCAATCCGGAAGTGATGTAGGATTTTTCATCAGTCGTTGCCGTAGTCGGGTTCGTACTCAATCTCGACCTCTTTGGTTTCAATGAATTCCTCATTGATCCCGGCAGCATTCACCGCGGCATCCCCGACGAGTGACAGGCCGCAGGTAGGGCAAAAGAATTCAGATGGTGAAAAGCCTCTTTCTATAATTTCATAACCATAATCGGCTTCGTCCTGGTCTTCGGCTTTGTCTTCCCATGTCATGTCGCCTGCCGCCGCTCCCCAAGTCTTGCAGGAGGGGCACTCGTGACGCCAGATTTGTGAGTACAGGTAGTGAAAATCTTTGTGATCGACTGGTCGTTGCAGTGTCTGTGCCTTAAAGAGCTTGAATTTGTCGCGGCCCAGCTTCCCGCTCTCGGTCTTCTTGAACTCGGAGGAGTGATGGATCACCCGTTGTTTCGCCGCGTTGATTTCAGCCTGGCGGTGAGCCTTCAAGAGAGCTTTGGGGGCTTTGGAATCGGCCCCCAGCCACTCTTGCAGGTCCATGTCCATGCTTTTGAGGATGAGGTCTGCGGCGTTCCAAAAGTCGCCCTCCCACGCCTCAAACGGCATGGCAGCACAGGCGGCCTCTCCTGAATGCAGCTCCGCATTCCTGCGGTCAGCCAGCTTCTTGCATCCCTCCATCACGGGCGTCGAAAAGTGCGGCACAGTATGGTTGAGTCTCGCGTAGGCCACCGAAGCATTGATGGTGCGCACCCTCGTGCTGGTGTGTATGCCGCAGGCCTCTAGAAGACTATTGGTGTTTTCGGCTTCCACCACGAGCGAGGGGTGAATGCCCGAGAGCTGCGCCTTAGCCAGAAGCTCCAATGCGCCCGCTGCCCAAAGCTGGCACTCGGTGTCCATGCCAGATTGCTTGGCGTCCACACTGCGCTTGGCCATGAGCCTGGACTTGGCGAGCAGCGTTTCGTGAGCGACCGCAACGGGCGGCGGAAGCCTCTTGCCCTTCTTCGAGATTTTGAAGAAATCCATCTTGGTATTGCTGCTCATGTAGCGCCTCCCATGACGCTGACCCGATACAGGGTGCGATTGATATATGCGGTGGCGTCTGCTCTCCGGTGGAGCATCTTCCAGTTGTCGATCACCAGCACGGCCCCCGGTGTCCATTGATGAACGTGGGTGGGCGCCAGGGTGCGGTTCAAGAGTTGCTGCATCAGGGCCTTGGCACGCGCTGTTGTGCCATGCATGCAGCCTGGGTCAAAGCGCACAAAGGGAGCTCCCTTGACTTTGATCGTTGCGTAGAACGACTGGGCTCCTGTGCGGAACAAGAAGGGCTCTGCAAGCGCTTCCTCGTAAAGGTCTGTGGGGACCAAGGTGGAGGCGTCCAAGAGCTCGGTGTCTGCAGTTCTCGCGGGACACTCGTGCATCCCCATCACTAGGTAGCGCGCGGGCTCAACGCGATGGCTCATGTCCATGTGCCACGGCTGCTGACCAGTTCCCGACATCCGGCTCAAAGAGTGCGGGTGCGCCATGTCAGCTAGCTTTGGCGTTAGCCTATCCACGAGACGTCGGGTGCGGGTTGTAATTGGAGTCCCGAGAAATTGTCCGAGGGACAGCACAGCCTGCTCAAAGACGTCTGCATCATCCGCCATGTGTTGGGTGGCAACCCAGCCGCACTCTTTCAGCATCCTGCATTCATTCGGGTTGAGTGGCTGATTTGTCGGTGCCATTCGATCGGATTAGCTGCGCTTCTGTCGAGTTAAGCTGTGTTTTACCGCACTTTGACTGACGCAGATTCGCTCTGCTTTCGCTTCATACAGCGGGTTTTTGATTTGGTAGGGGGTCTTTTGGAAACAAAACCATCGTCGGTCTTGCACACGATTGCAGAGCATTTTCATAGAGATGCAAATGATTTTGCGGCTCGATTTGATGCACTTTGGGAACATGATCACTTATACACAAGATGGGGCGGGTGCCCGGCAGAATGCCAGCCAAGAACAGCCAGAGCTGTACCAAGCGGAATAGAGTTCAGGGCAGTTCTTTAGTTTGCTCGCGTTGAGCGACGCTAGCGAGACACTGCTCGATGAACTCAAGCTCCTGCCCAAGCTCGGCGGCGCGCTTTTCCAGAGCTTTCAACGCGGCTTGGTGCTCCTCCTGCACGTCTGCTGGCGCTTTAGCGAGCCCCGCCAACTTCCTCTGGCTTCTCTCAATTTTCTCGTTAAGTTCGGCAAGGTATTTTTGCCCGGACTCCTTCTTCCTCATCGGAAAGAGCTGGCACTCCAGAAAGCGGATGGCATCGTAGATTCTCAACACCTCACCGCTGGTTTTCGAGTGCACGAAGTTCAGGCTGCCCTCGTCGAAGGCGTGATGCTCCTGGTTCTGACCACCCCAGTTGACCAAGTCATTTTTGATGAAATTGAAGTACGACAGGTCGTAGTTAATGAAAGGCTCCACCAACGAGAAAGTATGCTCCAGGCTGACCTGCAAGTACATGCTCTTCTTAAGCTGCGACTTGTTGAAGTTGGCCGTGACTCTAACGCGGTTTTCGATGCAAAACTCAAGCACTATGGATTCGAACCAGATGCGGCAATAAAGCAACGCCTGGCGGACGTCGAAGACCGACAACGCCAGATAGACTTTCTTCTGGAAGCCACCCGCATAATCAATCACCACAATGCCCTTATTCGTGTAGCTGAGCACATGACTGGCGTGCTGATCGCACTGAGGGTGACGGTCCGCGATGTTGCAGAATCGCTCCCAGAAGAGGCGGTCATGGGTGGTTACTACCATTTGGATGCGGCGTAAGTAGGCATCGCTGAAGAAGAGATCGATGATGTTTGATCGATGATCTGTATCGATGGCGTTGACCACGTCATCGAACACGATGAGCGGGAAATTGTTTTTCTCAGCCATCGCCAGGAGGATCGACAAACCCAACGTTCTCAGATGCCCTTCACTGAGCACAGCAAACGCATCGAGCGATGATCCGTCTAGGTTGGTGATCTTGATCCGGTAGCTTTCAGCCTGACGTTCGAAGCGCAACGACGTGATTTGCTCATGGTCATCGTCGTGGTTGTTGATAGCTCGATAGTACTCGGCAGCTTTGGCTTCGATCCCGATGATTCGCGCTTTTTCCAGCTCCAGCTTGTAATCGAGCAAATTGCGATAGAGTGTTCGATACTCTGTCTCCAGATCCTCGAGCAGCTGGTTGAAGCGGCTGTTGTCCACTGCATCGTTCAGCAATGCCACTTTCTGCTTTACCAGGTCTGCCATCTGATCGTTGGCGACTTTGAACTCGCGTTCCGCTATTTTTTTGCCGTCGAACTGCAGCTTCAGCGATTCATCTATTTCTTTCAACTGCATCACCCGCGCGTCGAGTCGGGCTGCCTGGGCCGCTGCATGACCGACCTCCCGACGCTTGCGCTCGCAGGCAATTAAGTAGACCTCCATCTGATCTGCACTTCGGGCGCAAAGATCCAGAAACGAGTCGAGGACGGCGGGTGCCACTTCCGAACGATCGGTAGTGGCATGGAACTTTGCAAGCACCTCATCCAACGCGCACATATTCAACGTGCAGGGAACGTCGGCATGCTCGTTGTTCTTCACCCCGCTGATTCCCGTGGCGACTTTCGAAGCCCAGAGCACAATCCGGGCGTCGTTTCGCAGCTTAGATTGTTTGAGGGACTCCAGTGCACACAGTGCTTTGATCTGCAGTCGCGCCCTCTCGAACGGTCTAACTACCACTTGATCGAGGGGAGTCAGGCATGCAGGACAGGTTTCACCGACCTGTAAATGCTCGATTGCTTCTAATGCCTCAAAGAAGGCGCGATAATCGACGTCGCTGGCCCTCTGCAAAAATGCCGCTTCGATATTGGCTCTTCGGTGAAGCAAACGCTGAGCGACGGCACAGATGCGCTTCACCTGCTTCAGCGGGATAGCGAGCGGGGCCCTGGAGGCGCGCAGGCGCTCGGCACCACGAATGTGCATTTCTATTGTGTCTCGCAGCCGCAAGACCTTTCGTCGAACATCGAAGTCCTGGTTGGGCCTCAGCCCCAGCAGCCTACAACTCTCGGATATCGATTTTTGGAGGTCTGCCCTATGCTTACGTCGCAGTTGGCTCAGGCTGACGCGGGTGCGTTCCAATAGGTCCAGTGCGCCGGCTCGATCCGCACGCACAAAGGCCTTAAGCGAAAAGCTTTCAGGCCGAACGAATCTAGAAATGACCTCCTGGAGCTCTTCCAAGCCGAACAAGGTGGCTAGGACATCCCTCTCTGCACTGCCAGTATCCTTGGAGCCCAATAGCGAAAATTCTTGAAGGCGATTGCGGTCGATGAAGCAGCCCGACCAGCTGATGCTCCGTTTAACTTGTAGCCGGTCTGTTCCCATGAGCATTAGCTTGGGCTTGGTCTCTCCTCGTGCGATGTACTGAGTGACCTTGGTCTTGCGCCTGGCCGCTTCTTTGATATCGCCGGTGGTACCAATTTCCAACGCCTCGCACAGCGATGATTTGCCGCCGCCATTGGGTGCGTAGAAGATGTTTTTGAGCTTGCTGAAGCGAATGAAGGTGCCAGTGTCGTCAGGGCCAATTTCTCCGAAGCCTCGGAAACTTTTCACGCGAAGGTAGTCCAAAGTACCGAGGCCGGACGGCGGTATACGATCCAGTTCCGGCCTACTGTCGAGCACCTTTTTGAAGCGTGCGGCCATCCGTTGGTAGTTGCGACCCAGTAACTGGTCAGCTGCCACGGTGATATGTGCTTTGATATGGTCGGAATAGCGGCCCTTGTCCTGGTTGGCCTGGTACATACACCAGAGCAACGCAAGGTATGCGTCAGTGCGCCCTTCAAGATTCTGCCTTGCAAAACTCAAAAGGTACTGGCTCATTACACCTCCTCCGTGATGCGCATGATCGTATTCAGACTGAGAGCAGAAAACTTTTACCCCAATTCAAGTGTCGAGGCCTTCGCAATTGTTGCAATCTGCCGATCTGAATCTGGTGCGTCATCTGGTTCAGCTCGGCTTATGCACATCAAAAATCTACCGACCACGCCCCATCTCATCATAATCAAGGACACGAACACCGTAGATGCAGCCTGCAAGAGCGAAAGGGGCATACTCTGTGATGCGCGCCGGAGCGCAACGGAGGGCACCAACAGCGAAACTGTTGGCGTCAGCTTAACCAACCGGTTAGGCTGGTGACAGATGCTTGAGCGATTGCGTTACTCACGGCGTTGCGTTTGCTGTATGAATTTAAGCCTCACCGCGGGTGAATGCTTTCGACAACTTCAATGCCCAGCATATTCTTGAGTGGCTTCAGTCTTGCGGGGAGCGCGCACCCCAAAACGAGGACAGCACGAACATCGCGCTCTGCACCAGCCGCCTGGGCCTGAGCCTCCATCACGGCCCGGTACTTGACGCACTGAAACAGTCCTCGCTGAATGTCCAGCTCCGAAGAGATATGTGACTTAACTTCAGCACCCAACCAAAGCCGGCGATGCTGAAAGGAAACGTCCAATGCGTCTCCCGATAAGAGGCACTCCTCCATTGTTCCGTGCGGAGCCATTTCTGGTAAGCCAACGATTGCTGGATTAGCCGCCACATATGCTTTAAGCCGCTTGTGCTCCGGTCCTTCACCGCCACCGCCGAAATTCGGAAGCGCCTGCACTGCAATGCCAGCATGACGTCGCAAACCCACTTCTTCGAGAACTTCAGTCCAGTAGGGGTAGCCGAAGACTCCGGCCAATTCCGCCTTTACCACTGCGCGCTTTTTATCCGCAGGGAGAGACGTATAGTTGTTCTTCTTCACCAAGAACCATCCAATGCCCTCGCCGGGTAGGCCGGTGTTTCCATTCACCACTACGCACTGAATCGGAGGCACCTTCTCCTTCCACTTCCGAGAAAGACCCTCCATCGTCCGGCCCACACTGCCGAGCACGTAATTCAAGTTCCTTGGGTTCGGCATCCCAAGTTCGAAAGCAAGGTCCGAGTACGTGATGGTGTTCCTGGCCTCAGCCTGCCGAACCAGTAGAGGCAGAGCTTCACGAGCACGAACCTGATAAAGCTTGTCGCCAGCTATTGGGGCCGATACGAGCGCAGTTGCCATTCTTGTTCTCTTGTCGATGAGGACTAACGATTGAATTCAGCGGCTGCCGTAGGCTGTCCGCTGTGGTAGCAAAGGTGTCAGACTGCATTTCTCCGAGATCGCGGCCGCGACAGCAGCGAGGGCTAGGCTCTCTCTTCCGCGTTGAACTACAAATCGGCGAACGGCATGCAATCCAGCAGGGTACGTAGCTGAACCTCCCACTCTTCGGCGTCCTTGATGTCGGTAGTCGGATCCTCACCGAGATCCTGCCAAGCCTTGCTTAGCTCAAGACCACCAAAAGTCCCGCAGCCGCCATACCGGAAGAAGTTCACGTGACGCAAGAACGCTCGTCGAGGGGGCTGTACGAGATGATGTTAACAGTTGTATCACGTTTTCTTAGGACTGCAGCAGGTATGCGCTGACGGTGCTCAGCTTAGAAATGGCTGGTCTATCTGACGGGAAAGCCCATTGAATAGCTTCGGTGATTGCAGTCGCGTTTAGCCTAGTGGAATCTTGGCCGCCACTTGGCTATCAGGCCCCGCATGCCGCAGCGCTTTGTAACCTGTGGGAGGGGAATACGAAGGGAACGCCGCTTAGCAGACATTCCTAAACGGACGTGGAGTGACCGCAACGGGTCGAAAGCGGACATTCTGCCGTGATATGAACATCGCCTTCTCGTAGCGAATTTGTCTCCCAGCCCAATTCGCATTCCCCCTTACCGTATACTCGCTCTACTACCGCACCACCGGTAGCCCGGTTTGGAAGCCGGCAATGTCTTTGGCGGACAGCCGCCGCTCAGGCGGCATTTTCACGTCCGTGCGCCTCTGCACGTCCCTATGGGTGGGCCTTGGCGAGGGTGCGTTCGCGCACGCCGGTTTCCAAAGACGCCGGTCTTCCAACCTTGCCATGTGCCCGCCCACCCCATTTGGAAGTGGGGAGCAGGTCTAACTTGTCTTTGGAGCCTGTCATGCAATCCCACCCCCTCACCCAAAACCCCTGGTCCGTCGAATCCGACCCCGAACTCGGCCCAGTCCCCCTCGCCCATCTCCACCACATAGACCGAGCCCGCCACGCCATCGAGGCCATCGCCCGCATGGTCGGCAACAGCGCATCCGAACCCGACGCAACTGGCGGGCAGCCGTTAGACGCGTGGACGGTGGCGGCATTGATGGGCGGAGTGGAAGGCTTGTGCGATCACCTGGGCACCTTGACCGATGCCATGCTGGCGCAGGCGCGCTTTTGCGAAGCGGATGCGGATCTTGGCGACGTCACGCACGGCGCACCGTCGTCGATCCAGTAGCCAAACCTAGCAGCCAGAGGGCGGCGCTCGCGCGCCCGCCTTATTCAGCAATCGACCGAATCACCCTGGCCGGATTCCCGCCCACCAGCGTATTCGCGGGCACATCCTTGGTGACCACTGAACCCGCCGCGACCACCGAGTTCTCGCCCACAGTCACGCCACCAATAACGGTCGCACCCGCCGCAATCCAGACATTCCTCTCGATCACAATGGGCTTCGCAGTGACGCAATCACGACGCCGCGAAGGTTCGATCGGATGGCCAGACGTAATGAGGCTGACGTTCGGCCCAATCATCACATCATCGGCAATGCTCAACCCGCCCAGGTCATAGAAAGTGCAGTTCTGATTGACGAAGACGTTGCGCCCGACGCTGATGTCGGGGCCGCCGGTCGTATAGAACGGCGGGATCAACAGAAAGCTCTCATCGACCGCCTTGCCGATCAGTTCGCTGAACAAGGCGCGGACTTCGGCGGCGTCGTTGAAGGTCAGGCGGTTGAGGGCGGCGGTGATCGTCATCGCGCGTTTGATGTTGGCCGTCATGGCTGCTGATTCGGGCGTTCTTCTGGGAATGATCAGAGTGCGGTCGTCATTTGCCATCTGCGGCTTTCCTTTGAGGGTTCGGCGTAGCGGGCGGTTGACTGGCCAACCGCATGTTGCGAAATCGTAGCCTGACGTCTTTATCCCGGACGATCTTCCGGAATTCCGGAAAGCCAAAAGCGGGTAGAGACGCTTACGGCATCACGCGCGGCGTTGCATGCGATTGCCTCGGGACATTCCCCCTGGGGAGAGCCCTGCCCAGGCACTGTGATTGCTGACGAGTGGCGGCCATATACACCCACCCGCCGTCCGCAACCCAAGGAGCCTCCCATGACCGCCCCTGTCGAGCACCGCCGCATCCCCGTCGACAACATCGACACCTTCTACCGCATCGCGGGTCCTTCCGATGCGCCTGCCCTCCTGCTGCCTCACGGCTATCCCTGTTCTTCCTACGAGTTCCGCAACCTGATGCCTCGCCTGGCCGATCGCTGGCGCCTGGTCGCGCCCGACTATCCCGGCGCCGGCTACAGCGCCACGCCCGAGGACTTCGATTACAGCTTCGACGGCTATGCGGCCTTTCTGGATCGCTTTGTCGCGGCCCTCGGGTTGGACAGCTATGCGCTCTACCTGCACGACTTCGGCTCGCCCATCGGGGCGCGGCTGGCGATCCGTGCGCCTCATCGGGTGACGGCGCTGATCATTCAGAATGGCGACGTTCCCTATAAGGACGCCCTGGGGCCCAAATATGCGGACATCGAAGCCACCTGGGCGTTGTCGTCCGCGGAGATGCGCCACGCCATAGGCGACAGCATTACTGAAGCAAGCTTCCAGGAGGAATTCCTGAACCATGTCGGGCCGGAGGTTGTCGACCGCATTTCGCCGGATCTATGGAAGCTGCATTGGTCGCTGATGACGCCGCGCCGCAAGGAGGTCGCCATCGATTTGATTGCTGGCCTGAAGCAAAACCGGGCGTGGTTTGCGGAGCACCGGCGGTATCTAAGGGATCACCAGCCGCCTACGCTGATTGTCTGGGGACCGCAGGATCACTACATGCCGGAGGCTTCCGCCCGCGCCTATCTGCGGGATTTGCCGGATGCTGAACTGCACCTGTTGGAGAGTGGCGGCCATTGGTTGTTGGAGACGCATCTGGATGAGGTGGCTGCGTTGATGCGGGGATTTCTGCAAAGGGTGCTGGCGGCATGATGTCGCTGCGCTCAGCGCGGCTTCCAATTCACCCCATCCCTGGACTGATACTCCGGCGTCCCCGTGCAGCACCCGCCCGCCCCAAACGCCTGCCGCCCGATAAAGGCAGTCACCACGCCCTTGCTCTCGGTCAGCGATTGACGGATGCAGCTGGTCGGCAGCGGATACAGGTCGCCTTCCAGCACCAGCGTCCACTTCAGGTTTTCACCTTCGGCCGGCCCGACCATGTACACCTTGCATTTATGCATTAGCAGATGCACGGGCTTCCCGGCCAGCACGCCCTTGAACTGATGCTCCGGAGGGGTGTCGCGCGTGGCGATGGCTTCAGCGTTGAGTTTCGACCCGGGCGGCGCGGGCTCCAGCGCGGAATCGCAGCCGGCCAGCGCGCTCGCGGTGGCCAAGGCGGTGAGGAACAGGCGAGCCAGGCGCATCATGCCCATGAACCCCTGTCAGGCTACGTTGGCGAAGCGTTGTTCGAGGTAGGCGATGATGTCGCTGGACTCGTACATCCAGCGCGTGCCCGCTGCATCGTCGATGCGCAGGCACGGCACCTTCACCTTGCCGCCGCCTGCCTGCAGTTGCGCGCGCGCTTCGGGATCGCCCTTGGCGTCGCGCAGCGCGATGGGCGCGTTGAGCTTGTGGATGGCGCGCCGCGTCTTCACGCAGAACGGGCAGGCGTGGAACTGGTAGAGCGACAGCTTGGCCGCTTCGGTGTTGACCGTGGCCTGGCCTTGCGCGGAGCGCTGTTGCGGGCGGGGCCGCGTGAGCGCGTCGCCCAGCACGATGATTTGACCCAGGCCGACACGTAGGGCTTTGACTAGCATGGAGTAGGACTCGATACAGATGGACAGGCGGCCAGTCTACTCTGTGCGGCGTGTTTCAGTATCGCGAGTGCCGTCAGCTGCGCAGGCCCGTGGTCACCCCGTGTCACGTCATGGGTCGGTAGTTGAAGCCCGCGCGTTATTGAAACCGCACCGGGTAGCTGCAGCCCGTATAGAAGGTCTTGCAGGAGGTCTGCGTGGCTTTATTGCAGGTTTCCATGCCCAATGCTTCTGCCTGTTCCTTGGTCTCGGCGCTGGCGGAATTCATCAAGACGCCCTCGCCTTTGGGGGAAGGGCCGTACACCACCGCCACGCATTGGTTGTAGTAGGTGATGTTGGTCTTGCAACCCTTGCCGCCCTTGGACGCGCAATGCTCCAGCGCGGCCTGTTCGGCCTTGACCTTGCTGGTCTTGTCGGCGGCGATGCCGACGGAGCCCGAGGGCGGGTCGTATGCGATTGCGCCCCAGCGGGTGGTCCAGCGCGGTTGGTCAGGCGCGGTTTGCGCGCCGGTGCCGCCTTGTGGCCGCGACAGGCCTGGGATCGGCACGCACTGCTGGCCCGGCGTGCCGGCGGCGTTGGGCATAAAGCCGTCCGGGCAACCTTGTTCGGCCTGCGCCGAGACAGCGACGCCGAGGTACAGTATCGCCAGCAGGAAAGCCGCTTTTAAAGCACGCATGTGTCGTCTCGCAGTTGTCGTGTTCTTCAAGCCGGATGCCGTGGGTCAAGGCCGGGTAGGCAGAGAGTCCGAGGCAAGGTGTCAGGCTGTGAAATTGCCCCGGAAAGTGTAGTCCGAAATTCTTTCTACGAACGATTCTCCCAGCCACGCCCCAACCTTAAAACGTGTACTTCGCCGTCAACAAAAACGACCGCGGCGCGCCGAAGTGGTTGTTGTCCTGGTTGCTGCCAATCGCTTGGTAGTAGTACTTGTCGAACAGGTTGTAGACGTTCAGCCGCAGATCCAGATTCGGGCTGGCCCGATAAGCCACCACGGCATCCCATATGCTGTAGCCGGGTTGGCGCACGTTGTAGGCGGGCAAGCTGATCGCGCTTTGCACGCGCATTGCCCCGCCCACGCGCCAGGCATTCAAGGAGCCAGGCAGGGTGTACATGGTGGATAGCTTGAACAGATGGCGCGGGGTTTGCGTGTCATACGCCGCGCCAGCCCGAAGGTTGCCCGAGTCCTCCAGATACTTGGATTGGTTGTAGGTATAGCCGGCAGACACCTGCCAGCCCGGCGTGATTGCGCCTGCCACTTCGAATTCGACGCCTCGGCTTTCCACCTTGCCGGAGGGCGCATAGCATTCGATTACCCCTGGGCCGCACGCGGATGTGGTCAGGGCGATTGGACGGTTGCGCTGGCGGATCTGGAATACCGCCGCGCTGGCGTTGAGGCGGCCGTCGAAGTACTCGCCCTTGATCCCTGCTTCCAGATTGGTGCCGATGACCGGATCCAGCGGTGCGCCGCTGGCTGATTGGTAGTTTTGCGGCTGGAACACGCTGGTCCAGCTGGTGTAGACGGAATGGTGGCGGTCCAGGTCGTAGATCAGGCCCGCGTAGGGTGTCAGTTCGTGGTTGACCTTGTAGGCCGCGGGCGGGCTGACGTAGTCGCCGGACTTCAGCGTCATGTCGTATTCATACCAGTCCAGCCTGGCGCCCAGCATCAGCGTCAGCGGGTCGGCGAGGCTTAGGCGCGTGGTGGCGTAGCCGCTCATCTGGCGCTGGAATCCCTTGCGCGACCAGGGGTAGACGAACGTGGGCTTTTCGACGGCGCTGGAGTCCCAGTGTTCGGGGTCGACCGTCATGTCATAGCCCAACGGCCATCCGCCAGGACCGTCGTCGTCCTTGTTCTTCAGGAAGCTGCCGCCCAGCACCAGTTCATGCGTGCGCCCCAGCAGCGTGAACGGGCCGCTCAGGTAGCCGTCGACGCTGTACTGGGTCTTGTCGTAGTTGTACTGGCCCAAGCCCTGTCCGAAGAACGTCGAGTTCTCCAGCGGATAGAGGTAGCTGCCCAGCATGTTCATCTTGGCGCGCAGCGTGCGGGCGGTCAGCTTGCCGGACCAGCCGTTGTCGAAGCGATGATCGAGTTCGGCGAAGAAGCTGGTGTTTTCCTTGTTCCAATAGGCCCAATCCGGCGACAGGCGGGTCGACCGCTTGAAGTCGTAGAAGCTGCCATCGCGGCGGGTCGGCAGGCCGTTCCAATCCGCGCCGGGATTGTCTTCGCGGTTGTAGTAGCCGCCGATGCTGAGCGTGGTGTTTGCCGTGAGGTCGGCTTCGATGGTGCCGTAATAGAGCTGGCGCTGATGCTCGTAGGCTTTCTTGAAGGTATCCGAGTCCTGATAGGCCACGACGCCGCGTGCGCGCAGGGTGCCGCTTTCGTTCAATGCGCCCGACCCGTCGACTTCGCCGCGATAGTTGTCCCAGCTGCCGGCGCTGGCGGTCACCGAAAACTGCGGCACCGCCGTCGCGCGCTTGCGCACCAGATTGATGGTGCCCGAGGGATTGCCTGCGCCGGTCATCATGCCGGCCGCGCCGCGCAGCACTTCGATGTGATCGTACATGGCCAGCGTCGCCACGCCCTGGGTGTCGTAGTCGTAGGCCAGCGGCACGCCGTCGGCCAGGAACGAACTGATCTCGAATCCGCGTGAGAAGAACTGCGTGCGCTCGCCGCCGCCAATCTGGCGCGTGGTCAGGCCGGTGGTGTCGCGGGCCACATCGTCCAGCGACTGGAAGCCTCGGTCCTCGATCTGCTGGCGGGTCACCACGCTGACCGATTGCGGCGTCTCGCGCGGCGAAAGCGCGAACTTGGTGGCCGTGGCCATCACCGGCGTGGTGTATGAATGCGTGCCCTCGGTCACACCCAGCGTGGCCGCCTCGACCGTCACCGGCGAGAGTGTCGTGGTGCCTGATGGCGCCACGGTCAGGCTGCCGTCCGGTGTGCGCCGTAGTTCCAGCCCGCTTCCGGTCAGCGCGCGCGCGGTGGCTTCGTCGACGGTCAACCGGCCGGAGATGGCCGGCGCGGATTTGCCTGCTACCAGTTCGGCGCGAAACGAGATGACCGCGCCCGCGATGCGCGCGATCTGTGTCAGCGCGACATCCAGCTGGCCCGCGGGCAAATCATACTGGCGCAGCGCCTGGGCATGGGCGCTGCTGGCGGCGGCTGCGATGACGCAGGCAGCCGGAAACCTGAGGGAAAGCATGGAACACTCCGTGGATGCGTGAGCACGCGTTCCATGTATGTGCATCGGCGCCGGCAAAAAAACACCTGGCGCAGAAAAAATTTTCAGGCGAGGTCGATCATGACGTACCAACTGCTCAGCCGTTGCAGCCGGATGGGCAGGGTATGCGTGAGCGCCGCCAGGGCGCGGTCGCTATCGTCCAGCGGGAACAGGCCGGTGACGCGCAGGCGGGACGCCTGGGGTGAGGCTCGCAGCCAACCTGGCCGATATCGGGCCAGGGCATCGATCACGGTCTGCAGGGGTTCGTCATGGACTTCAAGCTCGCCGTTGCTCCAGGCGGCGGCGTACTCCTGGTTGTCCTGCACCGCATCGATCTGCTGCGCGTCGAACCAGACGCTTTGGCCAGGCGCCAAGTGCCGGCGGATACCGGCAAGTGTGGAGACCTCGGCGGCTCCGCTCAGGGCCAGACAGAAGCTGCGTTCGGACGCGCAGCGCACCATGGCGCGGCCTTGGGCGAGGCGGACTTCGCCATGGGGCAGACGTACTTGCAGCCCCTGGCCTGCCGCCACCTCAAAGATGGCGGCACCAGAAGACACGTGTATGCCGTGTTGCCCGTCCAGCGTTGCGGCGCTGCGCGCGTCCAACTCCATCATGTTGCCGTCAGGCAAGGCCACGCGCCGGCGTTCACCGGTGCGGGTCACATAGCCCGCCGCCAGATGCCGCAGCGGCACATAGCGGTCCGCGACACCGGCGCCGAGCAGCACGGTCCCGCCCGCCAGGACGAGCTTGCCCAGCCTGCGGCGCTGCGCGAGTTGCGGCCCGACCAGCGAACGCCGCAGCGGGTTGCCGTCGGCAAGCAGTCCGGGCCGCAGGCGATGCAGCGTGCCGTCCAATGCCGAGTTCAGCCGCTGCCAGGCCGCGCCGTGGCTCGGGCTTTCCGCCAACCACCGATCGAAGGCCTTGCGATCGGCATCGCTGGCCTGACCGCTGGACAGACAGACCTGCCATTCGATAGCCGCCTCGCGGCTGCGCATGTCCAAGGGCGTCATACGCCAAACACCTCGCAGCAACGGCGCAGGGCCTGGACGATGTATTTGCGGACCATGGTGGGAGAAACCTTCAGCCTTGCGGCGATTTCCACATGCGTCATGCCGTCGAGCTGGCTGTAGAGAAAAGCCATCCTGGCCTTGGAAGACAGACCGTCCAGCGCCGTGTCGAGCGCCTGCAAGGACTGCAGGGTCTGTACCCGCTCTTCGGCCGAGGGCTCCAGGGGTTCCGGCTGCAGGCGCAGCATCTCCAGCCACGCTTGCTCGAGTTCACGCCGGCGCCACAGCCGCCATGTGATGCGCCGCGCGATGGTGATGAGCATCGCGCGAGGCTCGTTCAATTGCTCCAGCGCAGGAAGGCAGAGCAACTGGGTGAAGGTCTCGCCTGCGACATCCTCGGCATCCTCGCGATTGCGCAGGCCGTTCTGAAGACGGCGCTCCAGCCAGGGATGGTCGCTCTTGTAGATGCTGGAAAAGCAGGTGTCACGCGTTGAGTCCACGGCTTGTGCTGTGAATAAATGGGAATCGTTATCAATTATGGCATGATGGGTTCTGGAAAGCCAAAGGGGATGGAGACTTCATCGTCACCCGCTCCACCGGCAGAGCCCATTTTGGATCTCTCCTGATGGATTAATCCTCGTTCAGACCGCGCGGGATCGTTATTAAATGTGCGGCAAGCTTCACTATCCCGTTCAGGTGGTTGAATAAAGCGAGGTGTACCCATGCCACACTCTCGATTCATCCAGCACGCGTTGGCCGCCACCGGGGCGTTGTTCATGGCGCTGGGCGCCACTGCTCAAGCACAAGGCACTGGGCAGAACGCCCCGGTTCCAACGCCGCTGGCACCAGCGAAATACTGCGAATGCCGCTTCTCATCCGGGCAATACGAGGCCTATAGCGTCAACGGGACCTGCACCGTCCAGCGCTATGCCGGCGGACGCAAGTGCGAATACGGCTTCTCGGGTATCGGGGCCAATCCGGCGGTTCTTACTTCCATCCTTGGACAGGACGCGTACCAAGCGCAGCTGCAATCCGCGGCGCAGATCTTCCCCCGCTATCTGGCGTTTGCGCAGTCGGGAGACACGTCGGCCTTGAGCGAGAGCGGTTTTATCGAGAGCGCCCTGCCGGTCCTGGCGCGAGGCAGCTTGTTTCGACAGGCCGTCGTCATCGCGGAGTTGCCCGTCAAACAGATTGACAACGAGATCGTCATTTTTTCCAGGAAATACAGCAACGTCATAGCGGAAGTATTCCAAGGAAAAATGCAGCCCTTGTCGGTGAAGTGGACGGATGACTTCCAGTTCGAGATCGGGCGGGGCTACGTACTGATGGACTACAAGCAAGCGTCGCAATTGCTGGTGCTTTTCTTCTCTGATGCGAAGAGGTGATCGGCCATGGATCTCACCTGCATGCGAGAACTTCCCGGATTGGATTGGGCCGTGCTGCTTGTTGCCGTCGTGGTGGCCCTGATCTTGTTCGTGCTGGGGATCTACTTGTTGCTTCGACCCAGACCCTCCCCTACGCCAAACACCAAGCATGAGGTGGAAACGACCATCGACAAATATGGTTTGAAAGGGCCTGCCGGCGTGTTCTTGATACTTCTCTCCATCGCCTTGGTTGGAGGGCTTTACTGGCAGTTGAACAACAGGTTCCCGGCCAACGCGGAAGAATTCTCAGGGGCGCCTCGCACACTCGGTTCCATCGCCGAAGGGTTACGCCGGAACTCCAGCGCCGATATCCTGTTGAAGGGAGGAGCCGAGACCGTGGTGATCTCTCAACCGGTCAGCGGCGCCTGCTGGTCCGCGCTGGTGGACAAGCTGTGCACGGCGTATCGGGATACCTTGACGTGCAGCCGGGATGGCAATCGGATTGTCATCGACCGCAAGCCCTGAAGCAGCGCACCGTATGAGCGGAAAAGGTGTGTCAGACTACGTCCATTCACGGCTATTGGGTGCGAGCACCCGCTTTCCGCATGAATCTCAGCGACCGCCTGAAAGCCTGGGCCAAGCGCATCAAGCGCGACGGCCTGACGCTATGGTTTGCCGGCAAGCACGCCCGCACGCCCTGGTACGCCAAGGCGCTCGGTGTATTCGTTGTGGCCTATGCGCTCAGCCCCATCGACCTGATCCCCGACTTCATCCCCGTGTTGGGTTACGTCGACGATGTGCTGCTGTTGCCCGGCCTGATCTGGCTGGCTATCAAGCTGTTGCCGGCCGACGTGCTGCAGGAATGCAGGGTTCAGGCGGACGCCTGGATGCAATCGCAGGGCAAGAAGCCGCGTAGTGTGGCGGGCGCGGTGATGATCGTGGCGCTATGGCTGGGGATAAGTGTTGCGGCGTGGTTCTGGCTTGCGCCGTATTTTCGCTAGCGCCCACACCGGCGGGCTTGCGCGCAGAACTACGCCGAACCTTCTTCCACGAACCCCAAGGTCCTGAGTTCCGCGATCGCGCCCTTTTCCTCGTCTCGCCGCGCCTTGGGCGCGGCCAGCGAGGCTGTCAGCAGCATGGACCGGGCGGGCGAGCTATCAAAGCCATGCAGCACGCTGGCGATGCCCGGGAACGCCTGGACGAAATCCGCTCCCAGCGCCTCGTGCCCCGGATAATTCCCCTGCTTGTCCACGATGACCTGCGTCTGCGGATCGCGCCGGATCAGGTGCAGCGGCACACCTTCGCAGCGCAGGCCCAACAGCTTGGCTTCGCTGATATCCAAGGCCCAATCCGTCTCGGCGTAGAAGGCGGCGCGCGCGGTTGCGAACTGATCGAGGATGCGCTCGTCCTTGCAGAACGCGGTGGGCGTCAGGTTTAGATTGAGCTTGCCGATCTTGCCCGCCAGTTTGACCCGGCGAAAGAACGAGGCCCACACCAGCAGGATGGGGTTGGTGGACAAGTCCTCGATCAGCACGTCTTCAAACATGCAGGGCTGGATCATCGAGTTGACCGCGCGGCATTTGGAAACGCGCACGTTCTGCACGCGCGACATGCGCTGTGGGGTCTTGACCATGGAAAGGGCGCCGTTGTCGAAGGTGCAGTCGTGGAAGTGCAGATCGCTGAAGTGCGAGCCGCCCTTGTCATACGCCATCAGGAAGGTAGCGCCTTCGGTTTTGTTCATGGACGAGGAGATGTCAGGCTGCGATGTCGCCGGGGAGTCATAGTCTGCCATTTCTAATCCCGGAACAGCAGCATTTCCTACTGCGAGATAGCTTATTTGGTATTCATGTGACATTATTAGAATCTCTTGGATACATTTACCCGTTCCCCTGCGGAGGGCAGGAAGCGGCAGATAACTAAGCTGAAGAAGATGAATCACATGAATAAAAAGATGTTGAAGTTGGCGGCCGCTGCCGCTTGCGTGATGACGGTCGCGGGATGCGCCAATGTGCCGATGGCGCCAGCGGAACAAAATAAGCAGGCCAAATCGTTCCCGGCGCCGGACGAAGGAAAGTCCGGCCTGTATGTCTACCGGGATAGCTTTGTGGGCAAGGCGTTGAAGAAGGACGTGTACGTCAACGGCAAGTGCCTGGGTGAAACCGCCGACCGCGTGTTCTTCTACACGCAGGTGGCCGGCAACGAGCAGCACAAGGTCTCCACCGAATCGGAGTTTTCGCCGAACGACCTGATGGTGATGATGGAGGCGGGCAAGAATTACTTCGTGCGCCAATTCATCAAGGTGGGCGTATTTGTGGGTGGCGCCGGCGTGGAGCAAGTTACGGAAGAGGAAGGTCAGCGGGTGATCTCCAAGTCCGAAGTGAACCTGGCGACCGAAGGCCGTTGCACGGGCTGATCGCAGTCCGCTCCCGCCGCTGTTCTTGCCTACTTGCAATGGAAATGACGATGCGTCTTGGTCTGTTGTTGGCGGCCTTGCTGTTTGCCGCGACGGCCCATGCGGCGAACTATCCCTGCTCAGGAAAGAAGGGTGGCGTGGAGCGTTGCGTCGGAGAACAGTTTTTGTGCCGCGACGGTTCGATCAGCGCATCCAAGCGCGTGTGCTCAAGTCCGGATTCCAGCGCACAGCCACTTGTTTCCAAGCCCTCGGCTTCCGGCTCGAATGGCGCATGCAGCTGCCGTGATGGCCAATACTGCACCGGGCCACGGGGCGGAACGTTTTGCTACACCGATAGCGGAAAGAAGTCCTATCTCAGGAAGTAAGCGCCGCGCTGCTTGAGGCAGTCTCAATAGCTGCCCGCAGGCAGCACGTCCGCCAAATACGCGTTGATATCCGGCGTCTCTCGCAGCGCATGCCTCATCCACGCGCCGCGCTCATGCGCGGTCACTTCCAGCTCCCACACGCAGGCAATGAACGGTCCCTGCACGGGTTGAAACTGTTCGGGCCGATCCAGCGGCGCGGAGTACATCTGTTGGCACAGGATGCCGCCGGATATCCACCAGTCAGCCAGCAGCCAGACCGCTTCTTCGCCCACGTGCACGATGCAGAAGCCCAAGCCCGTGGCGCGCGGATCGCTGGCGGCGTCTTGCAACGCCGCCATTGCGGTCTTGCGAGCGGCTGCGGCCACTTCAGCGGACAGCAGCGCAACGGCTGGATCGGGATTGCGTTGTATCGCGTAGGCCTTGATGGCCAGGCCGTCTTCGCGCCATTGTTCGATGAACGCCATGCGGCGCGGTGCGTAAGGTTCTGCAGGAATCGTTTGGAAAGACATGATGGGCAGCGAGGGTGAACCCGTCGGGGTCATGGAGGCAGGTATTCTTCCAGCAGTCCGCTAGCCCAGCAAGGACAAGGCATCGTCCAGCGACAGCACGGTGGTGCGCGATTCAAACGCCGTCGCAAACAAATGCTCATGCACGATCGGGTCCGGGTCGTAGCAGCAGTCCTTGACCGTCAGCAGGCGGTAGTCCGCGTCGCTGGCATGCGCAATCGATGACAGCATCACGCCGGTGGACGCGACGCCGGCCATGATCAGCGTGTCTATGCTCTGCGCGGAAAGCCGCACTTGCAGGTCGGTGCCGAAGAACACGCTGGCGCGGTGGGCGATGATGATGGGCTCGTCTTCGCGGCGGTCGAGTTCCGGCGAGATGCGGTCGTGGACGAAGCGGCCCAGCTGTTTGATGCCCTGCCCGTTCTTGTTCAAGGGGCTGACTTCAGGATAGCCAGGGCTGAAATGGATCTTGGCGAAATAGACGCTGACGCCGGCGCGCCGCGCGGCGTCGCACAGTTGCCGCGTGTTGCCGAGCAAGGCGGGGGCGACCGATGGGAACAGTTCCATGATGTCGGTCTGGTAGTGCATGACCAGCAAGGCGGTACGCGCCGGGACGATGGCTGGGGTCTGGGTGTTCATGCTCCGCTCCGCAAGGGGTTTGCCACGTTCGCCTTGCGAGGCTCGGCCTGCCGGCCGGGGACCGATGCGTGGCGACGTGATAGGTGCGACAGGAATGACGGCTGACTGTATCACGGCAGTCATGACCCCCATGTTCTCCTGCCTCCATCGCGTCGTGAACGGATTCTGGCCGGTGCGGACCGCGCTACAAAGGCGGAATCCCCGCCGCCTTGACGACTTGCTTCCACCGCACGATCTCGCTGGCGACCATGTCGCGCATGGCGGCCGGGCTGCTGGGCGCGGGCTGGCTTCCCAGGGTTGCGAGCGTTTGCTTCACTTCGCCCTCTTCCAGGGCTTTGCCGATGGCGGAATTCAAGGTTGCCGCGATGTTTTCGGGCAGGCCCGGGGGGCCTGCAATGCCCAACCATGACAGCACTTCGAAGCCCGGCAGGGTTTGCGCGACTGGAGCGATATCCGGAGCCTGCGGCCAGGGTATGGCGCTGGTGACGGCCAGGGCTCTGAGCTTGCCCGCCTTCAGCTGCGGCGTTGCCACGGTCAAGGTATCCACCAGGATGTCGACATCGCCGGACAGCACAGCCTCGACGGGGGCGCCGCCGCCTCGATACGGTATGTGCAGCAACTCCACCTTGCCCTCGGTGGCCAGCAGTTCGCCGGTCATGTGCTGGGTGGATCCCACGCCTACGGACGTGAACGTGATCTTGGCGGGAGCCTTGGCGGCCATGGCGAGCAGATCGGCCAGCGTCCTGGCGGGATGATCCGCCCTTACCGCGATCACGAACGGAAACTTGGACACGGTGGACAGGAAGCTGAAGTCCTTGACCGGATCGTAGGACAGCTCCCTGGAGACCGCCGCGGAGACCGTATGCGCGCCGGTCAGCATGATCAGGGTGTAGCCATCCGGCTTGGCCTTGGCGACCGCATCGCTGGCGATGCGCCCGCCAGCGCCGCTCTTGATTTCCACGACGACTGGCTGGCCCAGGGACTGTGTCAATTGCTTGCCGACCAGACGGGCAACGACGTCGGCGTTACCGCCCGCGCCAAAGCCGTGGATCAGCCGGACCGGCCGGGCCGGATAAGCGTCTTCGGCAAATCCCTGGGGCAGCCAGGCCAGCGCGGGCGCGCAGAGGCCGATCTGTATCAACTGGCGGCGTTTTGTGTTGGTCATGGCGTTGTCTCCATCTGTGGTTTAGCGCCGCTCGAAATGGCGGCTGAAGCCTTTCCAAACATCGTCGTAGTCCGGCTGCAGGTTGGGCGCCGCCAGCGCCTGCGCGGTGGGGCGAAATGCGTGACGGCTCTCGAACATGAAGGCCAGGGTGTCTTTCAGCGCATGCGGCGCGAGATCGGCCTGGCTGGCCTTTTCGAATGTGGCCGCGTCGGGGCCGTGCGGCAGCATGCAGTTGTGCAGGCTGATGCCGCCCGGCACGAAGCCTTCGGCCTTGGCGTCGTAGACGCCTCGCACCAGCCCCATCAGTTCGCTCATGACGTTGCGGTGAAACCATGGCGGACGGAACGTATCCTCGGCCACCAGCCAGCGCGGCGGGAAGATGACGAAGTCGCAGTTGGCCACGCCGGGAGTGTCGGTGTTGGAGGTGAGGACGGTGTAGATGGACGGATCGGGATGATCGAAGCTGATCGAGCCGATGGCCATGAAGTGCGCCAGATCGTACTTGTAGGGCACGAGGTTGCCGTGCCACGCGACCACGTCCAGCGGCGTATGGTCTTGCTGGCATTGCCAGAAGCGGCCGAGGAACTTGTTGACCAATTGGACCGGGCCGTCGTCTTCCTCATAGGCCGCGACCGGCGCCAGGAAATCACGCGCGTTCGCCAGGCCGTTGGAGCCTATCGGCCCCAGTTCGGGCAGGCGGAAGGGACTGCCGTAGTTTTCGCACAGATAGCCGCGTGCCAACACGTCCAGTAGCTCTACGCGAAAGCGCATGCCGCGCGGAACCAGGGCGATCTCGCCGGGGGCGATATCGAGCCTGCCCAGTTCGGTATGCAAGCGCAGCCGTCCGGACTGGGGCACCAACAGCATTTCGCCGTCGGAGTTCATGAGGTAGCGCCTGCGCATGGATTGATTGGCCACGTACACATGCGCGGCGACGCCCACCTGTGCATGCGCGTCGCCGTTGCCGGCCGCCGTTACCACGCCATCGATGAAGTCCGTGGGCGCATCCGGTTCTGCCCAGGGATTCCAGCGCAGCCGGTTGGCGGGCGTGGGCGCGTCGGTGAAAGGACCCGTCTGCCAGCGCGGCACGGGCGTTTCCGCGAATCGGCCATGCATGGCCGCCGGGCGTATGCGGTACATCCAGGTACGCAGATTGAGGTCGCGCGGCATGGTGAAGGCCGAGCCGGACAACAGCTCCGCATACAGTCCATGCGCGACCCGCTGCGGTGAGTTTCGGCCAACCGGCAGCGCGCCCGCGACGGCTTCCGATTCGAAGCGGTTGCCAAAGCCGCTCTGGTACTGCAAGGCTTCAATCTTCGTTGCATTCATGATTGACTCGCATCGTCGTGCCAGGAATGGGTGAAAAAGGGCGCCGGCTTGAGCAGCTTGGACTCCTGGTGCTGCAGCAGCGGAAGCATGCGCTGTACGTAGGCCTGCCATTGCGGATCGGCCGCAAGCCGGGCTCGTCTTGTTTCGCGCTCTTGCAGGTCTTGATAGGCCCACAGGTGCACGATCTGGTTCAAGGCGCCTGCTTCGCTGTAGTAATAGCCGACCATGCGTCCGAGTATGCGGCGCTGCACGGCCAGCCCTTCGGCCTCGTACAAGGCCAGGTAGTCCCGCCATTTGCCAGGGTGGGTGGTGTAGGTGCGTTGTTCAACGATCATGTTCGCACCTCCCGTGCCGGCAGAATGCGGGCCGTGCACTCGCCAAAGCCTATGCGGGCACATCCTGGTCGTTCGCAGTAGCCGCGCAGGATGACCTCGTCCCCGTCCGCCAGAAAGCTCCTGGTCTCGCCATTGGGCAGTCTGATGGGCTCCTTGCCGCCGTGGGTCAGTTCCAGCAGACTGCCCCAGCTGCTGGCCAGCGAACCCGAGACGGTGCCGGAACCCAGCAGGTCGCCCGCGTCCAGGGTGCTGCCATTGCTGGTGTGGTGCGCCACCATCTGTGCATAGGTCCAGTAAAGGTCTGCGGTATTGCCGCGCGAAAGCGTGACCGGCGCGATGCCTTGCCGTGCCATTGCCTCGCTTCGCAGCTGCAGTTCCATGGTGATGTCCAGCGCGCCTAGCGCCTGGTCTGCCGCGCCGTGCAGATGGGGCAGCGGCGCTGGCTCATCCGCGCTGCGAACGCGGGCGGGAATGCGGAAAGGCGCCAACGCTTCCGGTGTAACGATCCAGGGCGCGACACTGGTGGCGAAGCTCTTGGCCAGGAAGGGGCCGAGCGGCTGATATTCCCAGGATTGCATGTCGCGCGCGGACCAGTCGTTCAGCAGCGAGAAGCCGAAGATATATTCCCAGGCCTGCTCCACCGGCACCGGTTGCCAGCGCGCCGATGGCTGGCCGATGTATGCGCCCAGCTCCACTTCGTAGTCCAGCCGTTGGCAGGCTTCATAGGCGGGCGCTTCCTGTCCCGGCGGGCGGAGCTGTCCGCGCGGACGTTCGATGTCGGCACCGCACAAGATGCTGTTGGCGCGGCCGTTGTAGGCGACCGGGACGTAGCGGTAGTTTGGCAGCAAGGGCTGCTCCGGCCGGAACAGCCGGCCTGCGTTGCTGGCGTGATCGATCGAAGCGAAAAAGTCCGTGAATCCCCTGATCTGCACCGGCGTATGCAGGCGGACATCGCGTTGGGGAAAAAGCGGCAGCGTCTGCCTTGTCCTGCGCGCGTCGAGCAAGTGGGATAGCGCCGCCCTCAGCGCCCGGCGCGCCTCGCCGCCCAGCGCCATCAAGGGGTTGAGCACGGGTTCGGCGCAGGCTTGCGCAGCTTGAGCCGCCAGACCCTGCAGCAATGGCGCCGCGGCAGCGACATCAATGATGGCATCGCCTATGCCCACGCCGATGCGCGGGGTGGCGCCGTGGCAGCTGAACGCGGCGAAAGGCAAATTTTGGATCGGAAAATCCGTTCCGGCGGCATTCGCGCTTTCCACCCAGCTGTGCAGGGCCGGGTCGTGGGTATGGTCGCGTTGCGTCATAGCGTATGGCCGCCATCGATGACGATCCGCACACCGGTGCTGGTATTCAGCAGTGTTGCGGCCGCCAGAATTGCCTGGGCTACGTCCTGCGGCGAAACGACGCGTCCCAGGGCCGTGCCTGCGGCATGTTTCTCCAGGTCCGCACGGTTGCGGCCTTCGACGAATCCTGTATCCACTGCGGCAGGCGAAACGCTAAGGAACCGGATGGGGCCGAGCGCGCGGGCCAACGAACGGATCGTCGTGTCCAGGGCGGCTTTGGCGGCGCAGTAGGCGATGTTGCTGCCGGAGCCGGTATATGCGGATACGGAAGAAACGGCCACGACGACTGCCTCGTCGGCGCGCTGCAGCCAGGGTAGAAAGCTGCGCGTGATCGCATACGGTCCGCCCGCATTCGCGGTGAGGATCTCGTTGTAGAGTTCCGGCGTGAGGGTGTGCATGTCGCGGTGCGGAATGCGGCGTGTGTAGCCAGCCGAATGCACCAGTATGTTCAAGCTTCCGAACGCCGTACCCAGTTCCTCGGCCGCGCGCGTCTGGGCATTGGCGTCGTCCAGCGGCACCCGCAACACGAGATGGCCGGCTCCAGGCAGCGATGCGCAAAGCTCCCGGGCGCGGTCCTCGCCGTTCAGGTAGCCGATCGCCACGCGCGCGCCTGCATTGGCCAGCACACGTACCGTCGCTGCTCCTATGCCGCTGCTGCCGCCGGTCACCAATGCAGTTTTTCCGGTCAGCGAGGCCGGCTGGCCTTGCTGGGTGAAGCACTGATCCATGAAAGTCTCCGTTGCTCCTTCTGTCCGTTGTACAGAAAGGCATGCCTCTTTTCTTGTGGCGACTATATGATTTGGAGGAAAATTCCCTGATCGAATTTCCGTTGAGTGGACACGACTTATGCCTGCTAGACCTGCCGAGCCAGGCGTGCTTGAACGTTCCGTGCAATTGCTCAAGCTGCTTGCGACGGCGGGCCGGCGCGGCCTGGCACTCACCCAGTTATCCAAGTCCACCGATATGGCGCACTCCACGGTGCACCGTCTGCTGAGGCAGTTGATGCAGGAGCGGTTAGTTGTGCAGCGTGAAACAGGCAAGGGTTATGCGTTGGGCCCGCTGGCGTTCGAGCTGGGTCTGGCCGCGGCGCCCTCTTACGACTTGCGCGAGCATTGCCAGCCGGGCATGCGGCAATTGGCCGAGGAGCTGGGCGACACGGTCTATCTCAGTGTGCGCAGCGGCATCGAATCCGTATGTCAGGCGCGCGAGGAAGGGCCCTCGCCGATCCGCGTGAACACGCTGTCCATCGGCAGCCGCAGACCGTTAGGTCTGGGCGCCGGCGGGCTGGCCATCTTGTCGCACCTGCCGGCGGCGGAGTACGAGGAAGTGATGTCGCACATCTTGCCGCGCGTACAGACGGAGGCGGGCCTGGACGAGCGCACGTTGCGTGCGGCCGTGGCGCAAACGCGCCGCAACGGCTATTCATTCATACGCAATCGGGTAACGCTGGGCGTCACTGCCGTGGGCGTGCCGATTTTCGATTCGTTGGACCGGCCGATCGCGGCCATCAGCATTGCGGCAATAGACGAGCGGATGCGCGCCGACAGGATTGCGTTGCTGGCCGCGAATTTGCAGCAGCAGGCCCGGTTGATGGGGCGTCTGGCGCCTGTTTGACGGCCGCGTGAGGCGCGGCTTTCCGTCTGGCCTAGACCACCGGCAACTGATTCGTCACGCAGTGAATCCCGCCGCCGCCTGACGCAATGGCGTCGATATCCAGCTGCACCACCTTGCGGCCCGGATACAAACGCGCCAGCAGGTCGCGCGCCTTCGCGTCTGCTTCCGCATCGCCGAATTCCGGTGCAATGACGGCGCCGTTGATAACGAAGTAGTTGATGTAGCCCGCCGCGAAGTCGGAGTTGTCGCGCAGGAACTTGCTGCGCCGGGGCTTGAGCGGCGGGCTCATGGTGTGGATTTCCAGCGGCTTGCCGTCGGCATCCGTTGCGCGCCGGAGGATCTCCAGATGCTTGCGGGTCAGCGCGTAGTCGTAGGACTCGGGGTCCATGTCGAGGTTGGCGACGACGACGCCAGGGCGAGCGAAGCGGGCGTAGAAGTCGACGTGGGCATCGGTGATGTCCTTACCCTTGATGCCGGGCAGCCAGATGATCTTGCGCAGGCCCAGGCAGCGCTTTAGTTCTTCCTCGACTTCCGCCTTGCTCCAGCCGGGGTTGCGGTTGGAATTGATCCAGCTGCTTTCGGTCATGATGCCGGTGCCGCGGCCGTCGACTTCGATGCCGCCGCCTTCGCCGACCAGTTCGCTTTGCAGGTATTCGGTGTCCGTGACCTCGGTGGTTTCAGCGGCGATCTTGGCGTCGGCGGTGTGGCGCTGCTTGTTGCCCCAGCCGTTGAAGTTGAAGTCCACGCGGGTGGCCGCGCCCCGCCCGTCGAGCACGAAGTTGGCGCCGATGTCGCGCATCCAGATGTCATCCAGGCGGGTTTCGACGAAGCTGACGTTGTCGGCGCCGCAATGGCGTTCGGCCAGGCTGCGTTCGCGGGCGCGGCAGAACACGGTGACGGGCTGGTGGGCGGCGATGGCGCGGGCGATGCGGCCGAGCGCGGCCTGGACGTCGGCGGTGAAGTCTTCCCAGATGGCGTCCTGGGCGCCGAAGGCGATGAAGGCGCGGGCCTGGGGCGCGCCTTCGTCGGGCATGTGCCACCGGGGCGCTGGCGCCGCCCGTGCGCCGGGGGCGAGCAGACCCAGGCCCAGCGAGGCGGCGGCCTGGACGCCCATGAGCGTGGCGGTGTGTTGGATGAGTTGGCGGCGGGTGGGCACGTCGGGCTCCTGTAATTCTGGAAGATCGATAAAAAATGGTTATGTTTGAGTCAAAGGTGCGCACCTCTTGAATTGCAGTGTATTTCCCGCCTGACCGCGCGGACTAGCGATATATTTAGTGGAATTCTGATTAGCAGGGCTTATTGATATGCTCAAGCAATGGCCTCCCCTGAACGTGCTGCGCGGCTTCGAGGCGGCCGCCCGGCTGGGCAGCTTCCATAAAGCGGCTGACGAGCTGCATCTAACGCAGTCGGCGATCAGCCAGCAGGTGCGCAGCCTGGAGGACTATCTGGGCCAGCCGCTGTTTTTCCGCCAGGGCCGCGCGGTGTCGCTGACGGATGCGGGCTGGGATCTGCTGGGCACGACGCAGGCCATGCTGCAGCAGTTGGCAGCCGGCATCCGCAGGCTGGACCAGTATCGCAAGCCGAACCAGCTGATCGTGAACACCAGTCCGGCGTTTTCGCGGCACTGGCTGCTGCCCAGGCTGGAAGCCTTCCGCACCCTGCATCCCGAGGCGGACCTGTGGCTGTACACCAGCGATGCCGCGCCGGACATGGGCAAGCAGACCATAGACATCGCGCTGCGCGACGACCTGGGCCCACAGGCCGATTGCGCGTTCCGCGTGCTGGTCGAGGACCGCATGTATCCAGCCTGCCACCCTCGCCTGTTGGCGGCCGAGACGCGCGCCACGCTGCATGGCGAACGCGAGATGGATTGGAGCCATTGGGAAACGCAAGGCGGCACCGACGTGGGCCAGCGCGGCCAGGGCATGAATTTTTCCGACCCTGGCCTGTTGCTGGATGCGGCGCGCGAGGGCCTGGGCATGGCGCTGGTCAGCAGCTTGCTGGCCGACCGCTCGCGCCGCGATGGCTCGCTGGCGGCGTTGACGGAGCAGACCGTGCGCGGTCCGAAATGGGCGTTGCTGGTGCATCGGGACAGCGAGGACGATCCGCTGACGCGCGCGTTCTGCGAGTGGGTGTC
This sequence comes from Achromobacter aegrifaciens, assembly GCF_902859735.1. Taxonomy (GTDB): domain Bacteria; phylum Pseudomonadota; class Gammaproteobacteria; order Burkholderiales; family Burkholderiaceae_B; genus Achromobacter; species Achromobacter aegrifaciens. The sequence continues at coordinate 464,772 of NZ_CADIJY010000005.1, forward strand.
CGAAGAACTGGACGCGTCGCGCGAGGACGGCGGCGCGGCAGCCTAGGCCTTGTCTCTCAGGTTGCGATTTTCATCACGGTGTTAAGTTGTAGACCCATCGCCACATGCGGCGCATTCCAGAGCAAGAGATTCCTCGATGTCCCATTTGCAATCTACGCGTCCCGTCGCGCTGGTCACGGGCTCTACCTCCGGCATAGGCGAGGCCATTGCCCGCCGCCTGTCGCGGGACGGTTATGCGGTGGTCGTGCATTCACGCCGTTCGGCTGAAGCCGGCCATGCCTTGGCGCGCGAGCTGGGCGATGCTGTCTACGTGCAGGCGGATCTGGCGAACGATGCCGACCGGGTCCGGCTGGTCCGGGAAGCCGTCGGGGCATGGGGGCGGTTGGACTTGCTGGTCAACAACGCTGGAATCAGCCAAGTCATTCCCCATGCGGACCTGGCCGCGGCCACGCCGGACATCTGGCATGCATTGCATGAGGTCAACGTGGTGGCGCCGTTTCGCCTGGTGGCCGAAGCGCAGGCCGCGTTGCAAGCGGCGGCGGCGCATGGCCGGCCGGCTTGCGTGATCAACGTGAGTTCGCACGCGGGTATCCGGCCCAAAGGCGCTTCCATTCCCTATGCGGCGACCAAGGCGGCGCTCAACCATGTGACGCGCTTGCTCGCGCTTTCGCTGGCGCCGCATATCCGCGTGAATGCGGTTGCGCCGGGCCTGGTGGACACGCCGATGACGGCCGATTGGACGCAGGCGCAAGCCTTGTGGCGCGACAAGGCGCCGATGCGCCGGGCGGCCAGTCCGGAGGATATCGCGCAGGCGGTCTCCATGCTTGCCGCGTCGGATTATCTGACCGGCGAGATCCTGCTTTCCGATGGCGGATTGAATCTCACGTAGCAGCGCAAACCGCACGGGCATCGCAGCCCTTGGGAAGCCGGCTTGCGCGCCCTGCCGGCGTCGACGCCGGCCTTACTTCTGCGCGTACTTCTTGCTGGCTGTGTCGTAGGCGTAGACGACGGCATCGCCCGCGCCCAGTTGGCGGGTCTTGTCCGGGCCGGCGATTTCCGTGCCGCTGCGTTTGACGGTCACGCGCGGCATGTCGCTGCCGCCATGCGCGGAGAAGACCAGTTCGCCCGAGCTGGCCACGCAAGGCATGACGTCGCCTTCGGCGCAGGCCGCGCTATTGTCTTCGCCGGTATTGATGCTGCCCACATAGGTCCAGCCCGCGCCTTCGTCCGGACCCGCCGGATTGAAGACCAGCAGCGCGTAGCCGCTGAAGCTGATGCCGTTGTCGAAGCCTTCGGTGGGCACGGCCAGCAGCAGCTTGCCGGCGGGCGTGCGGTACTCCACCGGCTTGCGGCGGGTGTCGACGTCTTCCGGCTTTTCGTAGGCGCCGAACTCGCCGACCGAGTGCTTCATGCCGCGGAACTTCCAGGGACGTTCGGGCGTGGCGCCGGTCAGCGTGTACGTGGCTTCGGCCAAGTTGACCGGGGTGCCGGGGCCGACCTCGTCTTCGCCCGGCTTGCCGTAGCGTTCGCGCGTGTCCCAGGTGAAGCCGGTGTAGTAGCGCGTGCCGCCCAGTTCGAAGGCGTGGCCGAACCAGAAGGTGGCGATGCTGCCGTTGGCGACTTCGTAGGAATCGGCGCCCTTGCCGTCGATCTGGTAGATGGAATACATCACCGTCGGCGCATCGGGCGGCGCGATGGCGGCGGCCTGGGCGGTGGGCGGCAGCGCCGCCGCGCTGGTGGATTCGGCGGCGGTTGCGGCGGGGCCGGACATGGCGGCCAGGGCGGATGCCAGCAGGCCGGCCATGGCCGTGCGGCGCAGGCGGCCGCGGATGCTGGAGTGGGAACTGGCGCTCAGAGTGGTTTTCATGTTTTGGACAGCTTCTTGTGGGCCTGTGGCCGGATGTCGTTCTTGGTCCTGATGGCGGCATGCCATTGTGTGCGGCGTCATGCTAATGGGCTGTCGTTGCGGGCGCCGGACAACAATTTGCCAATTGTGTCGGACTGCAAAGTTGAGATGCTTATGCGGTCTGACTTGACATGCTACGTGAGAGCGGGAGGTCGTGGCGAGTCGGCTAGACCTGACGAATGCACAGACTACTAGCGTGATTAAGCGGCTTCTGACAGGAGTGTTGTACGTGCTCCTGGCCTTGGCCTTGCCTCATGTCTACGGCACCAGACGGTGCTTCTGTGTTATGAAGCTGTGGTTCTCAACGCTTATCCGAAACATCCTTTTGATGCCATACTCTTCGAAAGACTCAGCTTATGGACCGGTTGTGGTGCTACGAGGCCAACACAAAGGAAGAATAGGCTATTACGATGACGACACATCACACCGTGGAAGGCGATGCGCGGTTGTCATGTTTGCATCTCCACTTATTGCACCGTACCACTCCTATATCCCCATCCATTATCTTGACGCTCCAAATACGCAGCAACTGATGGCACGGTTCGACAAGTTGCTTAGGCTGTTGTCACCATACTATGGTGATGCCGTTCAAGGAGATGCTCGAGTAGAAGTTCTGGAAGAGTTTACCTACGTGTCTACGTTGCTCAATGATCGTATGTTCTCTGCTCAGTTTGAAAAGGGGCCGAAAGGCGCCAGAGTATTCATCTCACACTCTTCGACTGACAAGAGTTTTGTCCGTGGCCTTGCGGTCGACCTTTCTGCGCTTGGTCATCAACCCTGGCTTGACGAATGGGAAATACTTGCTGGAGAGTCGATCGTTGAAAGGGTGGGTGCTGGAGTCGAAGACGCAGACTTGGTGATCGTAGTTCTTTCACGACATGCAATAGCATCTCAGTGGGTAGAAAACGAATGGCAGGCCAAGTACTGGACGGAGGTGCGCGAGCGAAGGGTGGCAGTCATCCCTGTCGTTATCGACGACTGCGAAATTCCAATCCTGCTTCGCACGAAGAAGTACGTAGATTTTAGAGAGAACTATGCGTCAGCCTTGGAACTATTGTCTAAGTCTATTGCTGCGCACTATGGAAAAAAGCTAGCGGGATAACTTTTTCGAGTCAAAACGGGCACTGCTATCGCAGTGCCCATACCTGGCGCTTTCTCTCAGTACGTCGCCCGCAGATTCAGCATCACGCTGCGCGGCTCGCCGTAGTAGTTCGAACCATACGCTGCCCACACGCGCTGGTAATAGACCTTGTCGAACAGGTTGTTCACCGTCAGCGTGCCTTCCAGGTGCTTGTTGAAGCGGTAGCCGGCTTGCGCGGACACGGTGGTGTACGGACGCTGCTCGAACTTCACCGGGCCGTTCAGGCGGTACATGCTGCTGACGCTGCGCACGCCCGCGCCCAGCGACAGGCCTTCCAGCGTGCCGGTGGCGAAGGTGTACTTGGTCCACAGGTTGAAGGTGTGGCGCGGCGTGATGAAGGCGTACTGCTGCGACTTCTGTTCTTCCGTTCCCTTCAGGGTCTTGGTGGTGGTGTAGGCGTAGCCGGCGGTGATGTCCCAGCCTGGCGCGGGGCTGCCGCTGATTTCGGCCTCGAAGCCCTGGCTGCGCATCTTGCCTGCGGCCATGGAGAACAGCGGATTGTTCGGGTCCGTCATCGAGCGGTTCTCGTCTTCCATGCGGAACAGCGCGGCGTGGCCGTTCAGGCGCTTGTCCAGGAATTCGCCCTTCAGGCCGATCTCGAACTGCTTGCCGGTGCGCGGGTCCAGCAGCTGGCCGTTGACGTCGGTGACGGTCTGCGGCGTGAAGATGCTGGTGTAGCTGGCGTAGGCCGACAACTGCTCGTTCAGGTCCACCACCAGGCCCAGATAGGGCGTGAACTTGCCGTTGATCTTGTCGCTGGTGTTGGTGAACTGGTTGAAGTACGCGTTGCGGTTTTGCGTGCGGTTTTCCCACCAGGTGAAGCGGCCGCCAGCGATGATGGTGGCCGCGTCGGTCACGCGCAGATTGGTGCGCGCATACAGGCCGTACTGGTCGGTCTTGCTGTCGTTGCCGTTGGTGAACTGGTAGTCCGGCTTGGGGATGTTGTTGTTGGGGTGGTAGAGGTTGGTGTCGGCGTTGTCGCCGCCGCCGTAGCGGAAGTTCTTGTGGACGTTGCGGTAGTCGGCGCCCACGGTGAGCTCGTGCTGGCGGCCGAAGGCTTCAAAGGGCGTGGCGACGAAGGCGTCCAGGCCGTAGGTCTTCCAGTTGCTGCGGTACTTCCAGCTGACGAGGCAGGTGTCGCCGGTGATCGGGTCCACTGCGCAGTCGGACCAGCCGAACTCGCGGCTGGGCTCGTCCTGTTCGCGGTAGATGCCGCTGACCTTGATGCGTCCGCCATTGGCCAGGCGGTGGTCCACGTCGGCGAAGTACTCGGTGACTTCCTCGGTGATGTGGTTCCAGCTGGGGTCCAGGTTGGTGGAACGGCGCACGTCCAGCAAGCGGCCGTCGGTGTAGCCGGGCAGGCCGAAGAAGGGGCGGCCCTTGTATTGCTGGTAGGTGGCGCCGGCGGTCAGGACGGTGTCGGGCGTCAGGTCGAAGCTCAGGGTGCCGTAGAACAGCGGCTTCTCGGTGTACACGCCGTCGACGAAGGATTTGCGGTCGTCATAGGACGCCACCAGGCGGCCGCGCAGGCGCCCATCGCTGTCCAAAGGGCCGGTGATGTCGGCCTCGGTGTAATAGCGGTCCCAGGAGCCCGTCATGACCTGGCCGCTGAAGGCGAATTCCTTCTGCGCGCGCTTGCGCACCAGGTTCACGGTACCGCCGGGATCACCCGCGCCCTGGTACAGGCCCGAAGGTCCGCGCAGCACTTCGATGTGGTCGTAGATGGCCAGTCCGAAGCCCGAGGACAGGTCGTTGCCGGTGCTGGCCGGCGTGTTCACGCCGTCGACCTGGATCGTGTCCAGCGCATAGCCGCGTGAGTAGAAGTTGCCATGGTTGCCGCCGATGCTGCCCGCTTCCACCGTGATGCCGGTGACGGTGCGCATGGCGTCGTCCAGCGTGGTCAGGTTCTGGTCGTCCAGCAGCTGGCGCGTCACCACCGAGACCGATTGCGGGATCTCGCGCAGGCTTTGCGCGTTCTTGCCGATGGTGACGGCGGGGGCGGTGTAGGACCCCGTGCCTTCGGTGACGGTGAGGTCGCGGCCGGTGACCGTCACGGGCGCCAGGGTGGTGGCATCGCCGGTGGATGCGTCGGCCGGCCGCCGCACCACGAAGCCCGAGCCGCTCTGCACGGCCACCAGGCCGCTGCGCGCCAGCAGGCGGTTCAACGCGACCTGCGGGGTCATGGAGCCGGATACGGCGGGGGCGTTCAGGCCGGCCACCACGTCGGGGCTGAACAGCACCTGCAGCTGCGCCTGCCGGCCCAACGCCACCAGCGCGTCGGCCAGGCTGCCGGCGGGCAGGTCGAAGCTTTGCGCGACGGCGCTTTGCGCATGGGCCGCGGATGGCGCCAGCGCCTGGACCGCCAGCGCGGCGCTCATGGACAGCGCGCACAGCAGCGCGTAACGGCCGGCGCTCAGCCGACGATGAAAATGGCGTTGCGCCATGGACTTTCCCCAGTCTGGAAGTGGATCTTCAACTGGGGAAGACGCGCCAGCCGCCAAAACCCGAACCTGTCTAATTAAAAATAATTCTTAATTCTTGTCTTCAGCGGCTGCCGATCACCGCGGCGCCGTCCGGCCGCCGGTTTACCGTCACCGGCAACAGGCCGGGCAGCATGTCCAGGACGGCGTCCGGCTGGCGCAGATCCAGCGTGCCGGACAGGCGCAAGCCCCGGGCGCGCTCGTCGGCGAAGCGCAGCGGCGTGTCGCGGTACAGGGCCAGATAGCCGGCCAGCTGCTGCAAGGTGGCGTCGTGCATCACCGCCACGCCGCCCTGCCAGGCGCCGATCTCGCTGGCGGGCACCTGCTGGCGGCGCAACAGCCGCGCGTCGGCGCGCGACAGCAGCACCGTGTCGCCGGCCTGAAGCGTCTGCGCGGCGGGCGCGTTGGCGCCTTGGGCGTTCAGTCTGACTTCGCCGCTGCGCACGCCGACCTGCAGCACGTCGGGCAGCAGCAGCACGTTGAACTCGGTGCCGATGTCGCGCAGTTCCGCGTCGCCCGCGGCCACGATCAGCGGCCGGCGGTCGGGGGCGGCATCGATGTAGACCTCGCCGCCCTCGACGCGGATATGGCGTTCGGCCATCGTGTAGCGCACGCTCACGCGGGTGCCGACGTTGGCGTGCAGCCGGGTGCCGTCGGAGAGGTCCAGGCTGCGGGTCTGGGTGGACGCGTTGGCTATGGTCTCGTAGCTGATGGGCACGTATTGGTAGGCGGCGGCCGTGACAAGCAGCATCGCGGCCAGCGCACCGCCCCAGCGCAGGAAGGCGGGGCGCCGCGTCGGCGCTGACCACGCGCGGGGCGGGGACTGCGGCCGGCTGCGCGACGGGTTCTGCGTGTGGCTGGCCGGCTGCGAGTGCACCCGCGCGGCGTCCGGGCGCGGCAGCGCCGCCATGTCCTCCCACACCAGCTCGAGCCGCTCGTACTCTCGCCGATGCTCGGCCGAAGCTTGCAGCCAGGACTGGAAAGCTTGTTCGGCGCCGGCGTCGGACGCGCGCTCCCGGCGGCGCATGAACCATGCGCTCGCGGCCTCTTCGACAGCGGACAAAGGTAGGGATCGGGTCATGGCGTTTCGCCGTGGACACGGCGCTTGCAGTGCGCCAGCGCCAGTTGCAGGTGCTTCTCGACCGCTCGCACGCTGATGCCCATGTGGTCGGCGATGTCCTCGCAACGGAGCTCATCATACCGATAAAGCAGGAAGGCCTCGCGCTGGCGCGGCGGCATCTCGTCGATGGCGGCCTGCAGCAGGCGCAGGCGCTGGCTGGCGTCGGCGCGCGCTTCGGGTTGCAGGCCGGCGGGGGCAGCCAAGCCGACTGCCGTGGGCTCGAAACCCTGGTTGTCCAGGCTGGCCACCACATGTTCATCGCGCACGCTCTCGCGGCGCCAATGGTCGCGCAGCAGGTTGCGGGCGATCTCGTACAGATAGGCGCGCGGCTTCTCCGGCGGCGTGGCGCCGTCATGCGCCGCCAGCCATTTGGCGAAGGTCTCCTGCGCCAGGTCCTGGGCAGCCTCGGGCGAACGCTTGAGCTGCCGGTTCAGGAAACCGACTAGCTCCGCGTTCCACGCCTTGTACGCCTCGGCGATCACGCCGAAGAACCGCTCCCCCATGATGCCCCTGTCGATGTCCGGCGCCGGGTTCTGTGACCTGGGCGCGTAGGCATGGCTTGATCAAATGATAATGATTCTTATTGTATCAAGATTATCAAACGCTGCTGCCGGGGAGCGACGCGGCGAGGAATAGGCGGGGCAATTCTGAAAAGATTGAAAGCACGACCGTGCAGGGCGCCGCCGGCAGAATGACCGGCTTGCCATGGGAAACGTACTCGATGGAGGCGGATGATATGAAGCAGCGAGATCTCTACGCGGAGCTTGCCGAGGGTTTCGACGCGCTGTTCACGGCGCGCACCGCATCAGGGCGCGTGCAAGCTCCTGAGCTTCCTCAGCTCCGGAAACCACCGCATCCACAACCCCGCCACGGCGATGGTGCCGACCCCGCCGATCACCACCGCCGGCACCGCGCCGAACGCCGCGGCCATGACGCCGGATTCGAATTCGCCCAGCTGGTTCGAGGCGCCGATGAATAGCGTGTTCACCGCGCTCACGCGGCCCAGCATATGGTCGGGCGTATTCAGCTGCACCAGGGACGAACGCACCACCACGCTGACCGCGTCCGCCGCGCCCAGCACCACCAGCGCGCCGATGGACAACGGGATCGAGGTCGACAGGCCGAACACCGTGGTAGCCAGTCCGAACAGGATCAACGCGCCGAACAGCAGCCGGCCCACGTGCTCGCCCAGGCTCAGGCGCGCCAGCGTCAATGACATCAGCGCGGCGCCGCAGGCGGGGGCGGCGCGCAGCGCGCCCAGCGCCCAGGGACCGGCGTTGAGGATGTCCTTGGCGAAGATGGGTAGCAAGGCCGTGGCCCCGCCCAGCAGCACGGCGAACAGGTCCAGCGACAAGGTGCCCAGCAGCAGGCGCCGCTGGAAGATGAAGGTGATGCCGGCGAACAGCGTGCGCCAGGTGGTCGGTTCCTTGCGCGGCGGCGCGCGTTCGATGACGAGCGTGGCGATGGACGCGAAGGCCGACAGGTACAGGGCCGCCGCCACGCAATAGATCCACCCTGCCCCCAGCCCGTAGCCGACGCCGCCCAGCGCAGGACCCGCGATCTGCGCGATCTGGCCGCCGGAGGACGCCAGCGCGGTCGCGCGCGGCAACCATTCGCGCGGCACCACGGCTGGGATCAACGTGGCCAGGGTCGGCGCTTCAAAGGCGCGGGCCGAACTCATGATGATGATGGTGGCGTAGATCAGCGTCTTGCCGCCCACGCCATGCAGGGCCGCGATCGCCAGCACCAGCGTGGCCAGCGCTTCCAGCGCCATGCACACCGCCACGATCTTGCGGCGGTCATAGCGGTCGGCCACATGGCCCACCACCAGGGTCAGGACCGCCATGGGCAGGAACTGCGCCAGGCCGATCAGCCCCAGGTCCAGCGCGCTGCCGCTCAGCGCATAGATCTGCCAACCCACCGCGACCGAAACGATCTGAAAGGCCAGCGACGCGCCGATGCGCGCGAACAGGTAATGCAGGAAGGCGGGGCGTTGAAGCGGACTGGGAGAGTCGGGGGCAGGCATGGAGGATGGCGCGATGGGCGCGCGACGGGCGCCGGACCTCGCATTCTAGGGACAAGTCGCTGACGGGAAACTAAGAGCGGCTCATGTGTCCCCGGCGGGGTCCGCCGTCACGCCTTGGGCCAATACGTCCCAAAGCTCCACAAATTGCCTTCCGGATCGCGGCAAGCGAACTCGCGGCTGCCGTAGGCGGTGTCGTAGGGCGGGGTTTCGATGGTGGCGCCGCTGGCCTGGACTTGCGTGTGCAGGGCGTCGGGATCGTCCACGGCCAGATACAGCGCGTCGGTGCGGCGTCCTTGCAGGTCGCCCACCAGCTTGCCGTGGGCGTCGTCGCGGTCCGGGCCCAGCATCAGCATGGAACTGCCATAGGCCAATTCCGCATGTTGCACGGCGCCGTCGTCGCGGTAGACGGCGTGCTCGGTGAACCCCAGCACGCCGGTCAGCCAGCGGATCATCGCATCTGCGTCGCGGCAGCGCAGGGTCGGAAACAGGCGGGGCGCCGCCGATTCGGGTGACTTGGCACTCATCATGGGTACTCCCGTGGATAAGCAGGAGCGCCCATGATGCACCCGCGGGCGGCGCGGAGGATGACGATTTTGTTACTGCGCGCCTGGCTACTCGCCGATGGCGACCAGCTCGGCTCCTTCCGCCACCTGATCGCCCACGCCGTAGAACACTTCCGAGACCTTGCCGTCGGCGGGCGCGGAAATGGTGTGCTCCATCTTCATGGCTTCCATCACCAGCAGCGGCTGGCCCTTTTCCACGGTGTCGCCAGCCTTGACCGAGATCGAGATGATCTTGCCGGGCATGGGAGCCGTAAGGCCGCCGCCGTGTTCGCCCTGGGTGTCCTGCGAATGCGCCAGGGGATCGTACAGGTCCAGCACGTGCACGCCGCCTTCGCCGAAGACGTGGGCTTTTTCGGCGTGCAGCACGACGGTGCCGGCGCTTTCATGGCCGTCCAGCGTGATGCGCAGGCCATAGGCCAGGTTGGGGTTGGCGCTGGCGTGGGCGCGCCACAGGAAGGCTTGCGGGCCCGTGCCGCTGTCCAGGGTCCAGGCGCCGCCTTGGCGGGCGACGGTGACGTGGCGGGTCTCGCCGTTGTCCACCCATTGCAGCTGGCGCTGGTAGCGGCCGCCCAGGCGCCAGCCATCGCGCGAGTCCCAGGGATCGGCGGGCTGCTTGCCGCCGGCGGCGCCCGGCTGCGCCAGGCCCTGGCGCACCAGCACGGCGGCGCAGGCCAGCGCCAGCGTGGCGGGACTGGCGGCTTGGGGTTCGGGCAGCAGCGTGGCGCGCTGGCGTTCGATCAGGCCGGTGTCCAGGTCCGCGGCGGCGAAGGCGCTGTCCTGCATCAGGCGCGACAGGAAGGCCACGTTGGTCTGCACGCCCACGGCCTGCGTCTGGGCCAGGGCCTGCAGCATGCGGGCGCGGGCCTGGTCGCGGTCGGCGCCGTGCACGATCAGCTTGGCGATCATGGGGTCGTAGAACGGCGTGATGGTGTCGCCCATGCGCACGCCGCCGTCGACCCGGATGTCGCCGTTGGCGAACGCGGTGTGCGCCGGCAGCCCCAGGTAGGCCAGCGTGCCGATGGATGGCAGGAAGCCCTTTTCCGGATTCTCGGCGTAGATGCGGGCCTCGATGGCGTGGCCCTGGATGCGCAGGTCTTCCTGGCGCGCGGGCAGCGGCTGGCCGGCGGCCACGCGCAGTTGCCATTCGACCAGGTCGTGGCCCGTGATCATTTCGGTGACCGGGTGCTCGACCTGCAGGCGCGTGTTCATTTCCATGAAGTAGAACCGGCCGTCGGGTTCGGCGATGAACTCCACCGTGCCCGCACCCACGTAGCCCACGGCGCGCGCGGCGGCCACGGCGGCTTCGCCCATGGCGCGGCGGCGCTCTTCGGTCATGCCGGGCGCGGGGGCTTCCTCGATCACCTTTTGGTGGCGGCGTTGAACCGAGCAATCGCGCTCGAACAGGTAGACGCAGTTGCCCTGCGTGTCGGCGAACACCTGGATTTCGATGTGGCGCGGCTTCTGCAGATAGCGTTCGATCAGCACGCGGTCGTCGCCGAAGCTGGAGGCGGCCTCGCGCTGGCAGGAGGCCAGGGCGTCGAGGAACGCGCCCGACGATTCGACCACGCGCATGCCCTTGCCGCCGCCGCCGGCGCTGGCCTTGATCAGCACGGGGTAGCCGATGGCGTCGGCCTGGGTCTTGAGGAATTGCGGGTCCTGGTTGTCGCCGTGGTAGCCAGGCACCAGCGGCACGCCGGCCTTTTCCATCAACGACTTGGCGGCGGACTTGCTGCCCATGGCGGCGATGGCGGAGGCCGGCGGGCCGACAAAGGCGATGCCGGCTTTTTCGGCGGCTTCGGCAAAGGCTTCGTTCTCGGAGAGGAAGCCGTAGCCGGGGTGGATGGCGCCCGCGCCGGTATCGCGCGCGGCTTGCAGGATGGCGTCGGCGCGCAGGTAGCTGGCGCGCGGCTCGGAGCCGCCGATGTATACGGCCTGGTCGCAGGCGGCGACGTGGCGGGCGTTGGCGTCGGCGTCGGAATACACCGCGACGGTGCGGATGCCCATGCGGCGGGCGGTGGCGGCCACGCGGCAGGCGATTTCACCGCGGTTGGCAATCAGCAAAGTGTCGAACATGGATGTCATCCAGGCTGAAATTATTCTTGGGCTGCAATGGGGGCGGCCATGCCGTCCTACATGCGGAACACGCCGAACTTGGTGTCCTCGATGGGCGCGTTCAAGGCCGCCGACAAGGCCAGGCCCAGCACGCGGCGCGTGTCGGCCGGGGCGATGATGCCGTCGTCCCACAGCCGCGCGGTGGCGTAGTAGGGATGGCCTTCGCGTTCGTACTGTTCGCGGATCGGCGCCTTGAAGGCGGTTTCCTCATCTGCCGACCACTGACCGCCGCGGGCCTCGATGCCGTCGCGCTTGACCGTGGCCAAGACGCTCGCGGCCTGTTCGCCGCCCATGACCGAGATGCGGGCGTTGGGCCACATGAACAGCATGCGCGGCGAATAGGCGCGGCCGCACATGCCGTAGTTGCCAGCGCCGAACGAACCGCCGATCAGCACGGTGAACTTGGGCACGTTGGCGGTGGCCACCGCCGTCACCATCTTGGCGCCGTGGCGGGCGATGCCTTCGTTTTCGTACTTGCGGCCGACCATGAAGCCGGTGATGTTCTGCAGGAACACCAGCGGGATCTTGCGCTGCGCGCACAGTTCGATGAAGTGCGCGCCCTTCTGCGCGGACTCCGAGAACAGGATGCCGTTGTTGGCCACGATGCCCACGGGCATACCGTGGATGTGGGCGAAGCCGGTGACCAGCGTGGGGCCGAAGCGCGCCTTGAATTCGTCGAATTCGGAGCCGTCCACGATGCGCGCGATGACCTCGCGCACGTCATAGGGCTTGCGCGTGTCGGCGGGAATGATGCCGTTGAGTTCGCTGGGGTCGTAACGCGGCTCGCGCACGGGGATGGTCGCCAGCGGCTGCGGCTTCTTGCGGTTCAGGCGCGCGACGGCGTTGCGCGCCAGTTGCAACGCATGCATGTCGTTGGCGGCCAGGTGGTCGACCACGCCGGACAGGCGCGTGTGCACGTCGCCGCCGCCCAGGTCCTCGGCGCTGACTTCTTCGCCGGTGGCGGCCTTCACCAGCGGCGGGCCGCCCAGGAAGATGGTGCCCTGGTTTTTGACGATGATGGACTCGTCGCTCATGGCGGGCACGTAGGCGCCGCCGGCGGTGCAGGAGCCCATCACCACGGCGATCTGCGAAATGCCTTGCGAGGACATCTGCGCCTGGTTGTAGAAGATGCGGCCGAAGTGTTCGCGGTCGGGGAAGACCTCGTCCTGCTGCGGCAGGTTGGCGCCGCCCGAATCCACCAGGTAGACGCAGGGCAGATGGTTCTGCGCGGCGATTTCCTGCGCGCGCAGATGCTTCTTGACCGTCATCGGGTAGTAGGTGCCGCCCTTGACCGTGGCGTCGTTGCAGACGATCACGCATTCCGTGCCGGCCACGCGGCCGATGCCGGTGATGACGCCCGCGCCGGGGGCTTCGCCGCCGTACATGCCGTGAGCCGCCATCGGCGACAGTTCCAGGAACGGCGTGCCCGGATCGATCAGATGCTCGACGCGGTCGCGCGGCAGCAGCTTGCCGCGCGCCACGTGCTTGGCGCGAGCGGCTTCGCTGCCGCCCAGCGCGGTATGGGCCAGTTGCTGATTCAGATCGTCCAGCTGCGCCTGCATGGCCTGCGCATTGTCGGTGTAGTCCTGCGACCGCGGATTGATGCGGGATTCGATGATGGGCATGGGGTTCCACCCGTCCTGCTTGTTGGAAATTTGAAGGCGCTCGTGGAGCGGTTTGTCTCGCTGCCCGGTGGGCCGGGCATTCTTGTCGGTTAGGGGCACCGAAGAGGGATTTCGTTGCGCCTTTCCTGCACGGCGCGCGACCGACCCGTCGCGCTAAGACGCCATGCAAGAAAGGCGCAGCGGAATCCATCGAAAGCCGGGAGGCCGAAGCCTCCCGGCGTTGCGTCAGACCATCTCGATCGCCATGGCGACGGCTTCGCCGCCGCCGATGCACAGCGTGGCCACGCCGCGCTTGCCGCCGGTCTTGCGCAGCGCGCCGACCAGGGTGGCCATCAGGCGGGCGCCGGACGCGCCGATCGGGTGGCCCAGGGCGGTGGCGCCGCCGTGGACGTTGACCTTGTCATGCGGCAGCTTGAAGTCGGCCATGGCGGCCATGGTGACCACCGCGAAGGCTTCGTTGATTTCGTAGAGGTCCACGTCCTCGGCCTTCCAGCCGGTCTTGGCGAACAGGTTCTTCAGCGCGCCCACGGGAGCGGTGGTGAACCAGTTCGGCTCTTGCGAGTGCTGGCTGTGGGCGACGATGCGGGCCAGGGGCTTCACGCCCAGCTTTTCGGCGGTGGAGGCGCGCATCAGCACCATGGCGGCGGCGCCGTCGGAGATCGACGAGGAGTTGGCGGCGGTGACGGTGCCGTCCTTCTTGAAGGCGGGCTTGAGCGTGGGGATCTTTTCCGGCATGGCCTTGGTGGGGGCTTCGTCGGTGTCGATCACGGTGTCGCCCTTGCGGCCGGCCACGGTCACGGGGGCGATTTCCCACTTGAAGCTGCCGTCTTCCGACGCGGCGCGGGCGCGGCGCAGCGATTCCAGCGAGAACGCGTCCTGCTGTTCGCGGGTGAAGGAATACTTGGCGGCGCAGTCCTCGGCGAACACGCCCATGGCCTTGCCCTTGTCGTAGGCGTCTTCCAGGCCGTCCAGCGCCATGTGGTCATACACGGTGTTGTGGCCGTAGCGGTAGCCCTGGCGGCCCTTGAGCAGCAGGTAGGGCGCGTTGCTCATGCTTTCCTGGCCGCCGGCGACGACGATGTTGGCGCTGCCCGCGGCCAGCAGATCATGGCCGAACATGGCGGCCTTCAGGCCCGAACCGCAGACCTTGTGGATGGTGGTGCAAGCCACGCCCAGCGGCAGGCCGGCGCCCAGCGCTGCCTGGCGCGCCGGGGCCTGGCCCTGGCCGGCCTGCAGCACGTTGCCCATGATGACTTCTTCGACTTGCTCGGGCTTGATGCCGGCGCGTTCGACGGCGGCCTTGATGGCGATCGAGCCCAGCTCGTGCGCGGCCAGGCCGGACAAGGCGCCCAGCATGCCGCCCATGGGCGTGCGGGCGACGGAAACGATGACGATGGGATCTGACATGGCTAGCTCCTGTGAGGGTCGGGACAGCTCTGGGGTTACGAGGCCGCGGGTTCGCCCGTAGGGCGTTCCGGACGCAGGCGTCTGTCCGTATCGTAAGGGAAAAATTCTTCAATCCGGCCCTGCGCCACATGGGCGCGGCAGGCCTGCCACCACTCCGGTTCCAGCAGGTCGGAATGGTGACGCATGAAGGCGCCGCGCACGCGCGGGTCGCCTAGCAGAAAGCGTCCGAATTCTTCGGGAAAGACATCATTCGGGCCGATGGCATACCAGGGTTCGGACGCCAGCTCCGCCTCTTCGTTGGGGGCGGGCGGAATGCGCCGGAAATTCATTTCTGTCATGCGCTGGATTTCGTCGTAATCGTAGAAAACGACCCGGCCCAGGCGCGTGACGCCGAAGTTCTTGTAGAGCATGTCCCCGGGGAAAATATTGGCCGCCGCCAGTTGGCGGATGGCGTCCCCGTATTCGCGCACGGCCGGGTCCAGCAGCGCATCCGACGCCTGGCGCAGGTAGATGTTCAGCGGGGTCATGCGCCGTTCGATGTAGACATGGCGGATGACCACCGTGTCGCCGGTTTCCTCTATCAGGCTGGGCACCAGCCGGCGCAATTCTTCCAGCAGCGCGGGTGCAAAGCGTGCGCGCGGCAGCGCCACCTGTGAGTATTCCCAGGTGTCGGCCATGCGGCCGACGCGATCGTGCAGCTTCACCATCTGGTACTTGCGGCGCACGGTGGCATGGTCCATGCCGTCCTTGTCGATGCGGTCCTTGATGAGCTTGAACACGTAGGGATAGGACGGCAGCGTGAACACGCACATCACCATGCCCTTGATGCCGGGGGCGATGTCGAAGGCGTCGCGCGAATGGGCCAGGTGGTGCAGGAAGTCGCGGTAGAACAGCGTCTTGCCCTGCTTCTGCAGGCCGATCATGGTGTATAGCTCGGCCTTGGGCTTGCGCGGCAGCAGGCTGGACAGGAAATTCACCACCGCGGCCGGCGTTTCCATGTCCACCAGGAAATAGGCGCGAGTGAAGCTGAACAGCGTGCTCAGGTCGTCGGCGCCCAGCAGCAGCGCGTCCAGCACGACCTGGCCCGCCGGGTTGCGCATCAGCGCCACCGCAAAGGGATACACCGTGCCCTGGTTGATCAAGCGGCCGACGATGTAGGCGCCCTTGTTGCGGAAGAACAGCGAGCCCAGCGCGTGGATCTGGCAGTCGCTGGCGATGCGGCGGCCGACGTGGCGCGGCAGTATCGCGCGCAACTGCTTGACCGCGGCGCGCGCCAGCAGCCGGGTGTCGCGGGGCAGGTCTTCGAAGGGCAGCGCCAGCCCGAAGTCCGCCACCATGCGGATCAGGCTTTTTTCCAGCCCGTCGGTGGCGGGGTAATACACCCGGTACGAGGGGATGCTGCTGTCCAGGTAGTCGGTGGCGATGGCCGGGCGGACGAACAGGAAGGCGTTGTGGAAATAATCGCGGTGCAGGATGCGGCACGACACCGAGTTGAAAAACGTCTCGGCGCATTCGGGCTGGCGGTGGTCGCCCAGCAGGCCCACGAATTCCTGTTTGATCTGCTGCCAGAACGCGGTCTGCTCGTCGCTCAGGTTGGGTGCTGCGCTACCGTTGGCGCCCACCGCGCCTTCGGGGCGGCCGCGCAGCACGCCTTCCAGTTGGGTGGCGCATTCGCGCACCCGCATGTCGTAGTACTCGATGCGCTCGCGCGACAGGCGCTGGATGCCGTGCCAGTCGCCGGATTCGAACAGCGCCTTGGCGCGCTGGGCGCTGTAGCGGAACAGCGCGTAATGGCGGTCGAAGCCCGCCAGGATCAGCCGTGCGACGTCCAGCGGCGAGGGGCCCGGAGCGGGCGCCTGCTCGATGTGCTGGACGTCGGACATGCGGATCATGGCGGCGTCGCTCAGGCGGTTTCGTTGAACAGTTCGCGGCCGATCAGCATGCGGCGGATTTCGCTGGTGCCGGCGCCGATTTCGTACAGCTTGGCGTCGCGCCACAGGCGGCCCACCGGGTATTCGTTGATGTAGCCGTTGCCGCCCAGGATCTGCACGCCCTCGCCCGCCATCCAGGTGGCTTTCTCGGCGGTGTACAGGATCAGCGCGGCGCAGTCCTTGCGCACCTGGCGCACGTGCTCGGCGCCCAGGCGGTCCAGGTTCTTGCCGACCTGGTAGCAGAAGGCGCGGCTGGCCTGCAGCGTGGTGTACAGGTCCGCGACCTTGCCCTGGATCAGCTGGAATTCGCCGATGGCCTGGCCGAACTGCTTGCGGTCATGGATATAGGGGACGACCACGTCCATCACGGCCTGCATGATGCCCACCGGGCCGCCAGACAGCACCGCGCGTTCGTAGTCCAGGCCGCTCATCAGCACCTTGACGCCGCCGTTGACCTGGCCCAGCACGTTCTCTTCCGGGATTTCGCAGTCCTGGAACACCAGTTCGCCGGTATGGCTGCCGCGCATGCCCAGCTTGTCCAGCTTTTGCGCCACGGAAAAGCCCTTGAAGCCCTTTTCCACCAGGAAGGCGGTAATGCCGCGCTGGTGCGCTTCAGGATCGGTCTTGGCGTAGACCACCAGGGTGTCGGCGTCCGGGCCGTTGGTGATCCACATCTTGGTGCCGTTCAGCACGTAGCGGTCGCCCTTCTTGTCGGCGCGCAGCTTCATGCTGACCACGTCGGAACCGGCGCCCGGCTCGCTCATGGCCAGGGCGCCCACGTGTTCGCCAGAAATCAGCTTGGGCAGGTACCTGGCTTTCTGGGCGGCGGTGCCGTTGCGGTTGATCTGGTTCACGCACAGATTGGAGTGCGCGCCGTAGGACAGGCCGATGGAGGCGCTGGCGCGGGAGATTTCCTCCATCACGACCATATGGGCCAGATAGCCCATGTTGGCGCCGCCATATTCCTCGTCGGCCGTCATGCCCAGCACGCCGAGTTCGCCGAATTTGCGCCAGAGGTCCATGGGGAACTGGTCGCTGCGGTCGACTTCTGCGGCGCGCGGCGCGATCTCGGCCAGTGCGAAATTACGCACCGCGTCGCGCAGCATGTCCAGATCTTCGCCCAGGTCGAAGTTCAGGCCGGGAAGGTTCATCGCTGTCTCCGTGATAGTAGGTACTTACTATTTTGTGGGCGCCCGTGTCCGGCGCCAGCTTGCCGCGCGTGGCTCATGATGCGCCGATCGGCCATCGCCGCGCAATGATGCACTGCAAATATTACGTTTACGTAAACGTAAATTGGAGTCGGGTTATCCCTAGGTAATTCAACCCTGCCCAGGGAGTTGCGCTGAGTAAGATGCCAGCCGATCCTTGAATCCTGAATCATTGCGATGGAGTCTGCCGTGCTCGAACTATCCAACCTGGACGAAATTGTGGCGCTGCGGCGCGACATCCACATGCATCCGGAGCTTTGCTACGAAGAGCATCGCACGGCCAAAGTGGTGGCGGACACGCTGCGCGGCTGGGGCATCGAGACCCACACCGGCATCGCCAAGACCGGGGTGGTCGGCGTGATCAAGCGCGGCACGTCGGATCGCGCGATCATGCTGCGCGCCGACATGGACGCCCTGCCCATGCAGGAAGAGAACCAGTTCGAACACCGCTCGCGCCACGACGGCAAGATGCACGGCTGCGGCCACGACGGCCACACCGCCATGCTGCTGGCCGCCGCGCGCCATCTGCAGGCCGAAGGCGGCTTCGACGGCACCGTGTACCTGTGCTTCCAGCCGGCCGAGGAAGGCGGCGCGGGCGGCCGGGCCATGATCCAGGACGGCCTGTTCGAGCGCTTCCCCTGCGAAGCCGTGTTCGGCCTGCACAACTGGCCGGGGCTGCCCGCCGGATCCATCGGCGTCTGTTCCGGCCCGATGATGGCGGCCGCCAACGGTTTCAAGATCACCGTGCGCGGCAAGGGCGGCCATGCGGCCGCGCCGCAGGACTGCAGCGATCCGGTGCCGGCGCTGTTCGCCATCGGCCAGTCGTTGCAGACCATCCTCACGCGCAGCAAGCGTCCGCTGGACGCCGCCGTGCTGTCGATCACCCAGGTGCAGGCCGGCGGCAGCGTGATTAACGTCATCCCCAACAGCGCCTGGCTGGGTGGCTCGGTACGCGCTTACAGCACGGCGGTGGTCGACCTGATTGAACGCCGCATGAACGAGATCGCCGGCAACATCGCCGCCGCGCACGGCTGCGAGGCCGACGTGTTCTTCGAGCGCCGCTATCCGGCGCTGGTGAACACCGTGGCTGAAACCGAGTTCTGCATGGAAGTCATGCGCGAGGTCGTGGGCGAGGACAAGGCAATGGTGATCGAGCCGGCCATGGCCTCGGAAGATTTCGCCTTCCTGCTGCAGGAAAAGCCCGGCTGCTACGTGTTCCTGGGCAACGGCGACGGCGAGCACCGCATGGCCGGCCACGGCCTGGGTCCCTGCATGCTGCACAACGCCAGCTACGACTTCAATGACTCCCTGATTCCGGCTGGCGCGTCGTACTGGGTACGCCTGGCGCAACGCTATCTGGCCTGATGTGCTTCACGCCTTTCGTTTTATCTGACGCAGTGCCACGCAACATTACCAGGACGATATGAAGAAGAAGACATTGCTGATCAAGGCCGCGGGGGCGGCCTTGGCAATCATGGCCAGCGGCGCCATGGCGCAAAACTGGCCGGCCAAGCCCGTGACGCTGGTCGTGCCCTACACCGCCGGCGGCAGCGCCGATGCGATCGGACGCCGCCTGGGCGACGTCCTGCGCAAGGAAAGCAACGTAACCGTCATCGTCGAGAACAAGCCGGGCGCGGGCGCCTCCGTCGGCACCGACTTCGTGGCGCGCGCACAGCCGGACGGCACCACGCTGCTGCTGGCTTCCACCAGCCCGCTGACGATCTTCCCGCATCTGGCCAAGACCAACTATGACCCGATGAAGGACCTGGCGCCCGTGGCCAGCGTGGCGGTAGCGCCCGTTGCCATCGTCGCCACCAAGGCGCTGCCGGTGAAGGACTTCGCCGGCTTGATCGACTACGCCAAGTCGCATCCCGACGGCGTGCGCTACGGCACGCCGGGCCAGGGCACCGTGGCCCACATCGGCATGTCGGCCGTCACGGCGCAGACCGGCACCAAGATGCTGCACGTGCCTTACCGCGGCAACAGCCAGGCGCTGACCGACGGCCTGGGCGGCGTGGTCGAGCTGCTGGTGGTCAATAGCGACGTGGTGCTGCCGCACGTCGCCAGCGGTGCGCTCAAGCCGCTGGCCGTGATGGCGCCCGAGCGCCTGGCCGCATGGCCGGACGTGCCCACCATGGCGGAACTGAAGATGCCGCAGGCGCAGTACTACTCGAACTTCGGCGTGTTCGCGCCGGCCAATCTGCCGCCGGCCGTCGCGCAGCCGCTGCAGGCCGCCTTGGCCAAGGCGGTGGCCAGCGCCGAATTCCAGGAACTGCTGGCCAAGTCCTACCTGCAACCGGGCACCGCCACGGGCGAGGCCTTCGCCAAGCAGGTGCAGGCGGAATTCGCGAACAACGCGCGAGTCATCAAGGAAGGCAACATCAAGGCCGAATAAGCTCTGCCTGGCAAAAAAGCGCGCGACCCCTGGGGGTTAGGCGCGCTTTTTTTTTGAGCCGGCCCAAGACCGCGGACGCTTCGAGAGGCTTGCCGCAGCCTACGCGCTGCGCGGCCCGAACATGATCACCATCATTCCGGCCAGGCACAGCCCCACGCCCAGCCAGTCGCTCATGCTGGGCCGCACGCCGTCCACGGCCCACAGCCACAGCAGCGCCATGCCGATGTACACGCCGCCATACGCCGCATAGACGCGGCCCGAAGCCGTGGGGTGCAGCGTCAGCAGCCAGGCGAACAGCGCCAGGCTGGCGGCCGCCGGCGCGAGCAGCCAGATGGAATGGCCTTTGCGCAGCCAAAGATAAGGCAGATAGCAGCCGACGATCTCGGCCAGCGCCGTCAGGATGAACAGCGCGAGGGTTTGCAGGGCGCCCATGCGCGTCCCGCTAGGGCTTTTGCGCGAGCAGCTCGCGGCATTGCTGTTCCTGCTGCGCGATCTCGCGCAGGGTATCCTCGATGTCGCGGCGCTGTTGTTCCAGCGTGGAGCGGTGCTGTTCCAGCACGCTCAGGTACTGGCGCAGCTGGACCGCGGTGTCGCCCGGCCCGTCGTACATGTCGATCAAGGTCAGGATCTCGGACAATTGCAGGCCCAGGCGCTTGCCGCGCAGGGCCAGCTTCAGGCGCGTGCGGTCGCGCGGCCCGAAGATGCGGTTGCGTCCTTCGCGCGCCGGGCTGACGATCCCCTGGTCTTCATAGAAGCGGATCGTGCGGGGCGTGACGTCGAACTCGCGCGAGAGTTCAGAGATGGTCCAGGTTGACGGGGACATGCGGCGTGTGGCAGTTTACGTAAACGTAAATTATGATGACTTGACCCAATCGTCAAGCGTGGAGGAGAGGCAATGAATCCGAACGAACAGAAACTGCAGTACCCCTGGGCCGATTTCCAGCCCGAAGCCGGCCGTTCGCACGTGGTGGCGGATGGGGTCAAGTGGATCAGGATGCCTCTGCCGTTCGCGCTGGATCATATCAACCTCTGGCTGCTGCGCGACAACATCGACGGCCGCGACGGCTGGACCATCGTCGACTGCGGCATCACCCGCGATGAAGTGAAGACGCTGTGGGAACGCGTGTTCGAGACCGAACTCGAAGGCCTGCCGGTGCTGCGCGTGATCGTCACCCACATGCATCCCGACCACATCGGCCTGGCGCACTGGTTGTGCGAACGCTGGAATGCGCCCCTGTGGATGACGATGACGGACTTCATGGTGGCCTCGCTGTGGTCCTCGCGCCGCGGCGAAGCCGGCGGCGGCCCGGGCGGCCAATCGGCGGTGGACCACTTCGCGCGCCATGGCCTGACTGACCTCGACGCGCAGGAGCAGATCCGCCAGCGCGCCAATTACTACCCCAACCTGGTGCCCGCCGTGCCCGCGCGCTACACCCGCATCCTGCATGGCGACGCGGTGCGCATCGGCGGGCGCGACTGGCGCGTCATCGTGGGCTATGGCCACGCGCCTGAACACGCGTCGCTGTATTCCGCCGACCTGCGCGTGCTGATCTCCGGCGACATGGTGCTGCCGCGCATTTCCACCAACGTCAGCGTGTTCGACTACGAGCCCGACGCCAATCCCCTGCCGCTGTACCTGCGCTCGCTGGACGGCTACGCCGATCTGCCCGAGGACACGCTGGTGCTGCCTTCGCATGGCCGCCCTTTCAAGGGCCTGCACGAGCGCATCGCGCAACAGCACGAACACCATCGCGACCGCTTGGCGGAAGTGCTGGAAGCCTGTGCGGTCCAGCCGCAATCGACCACCGACATCGTGCCGGTGCTGTTCAAGCGCAAGCTCGACCTGCATCAGCTGACCTTCGCCATGGGCGAGGCGCTGGCGCACCTGCATGCGCTGTATTTCGAAGGCAAGCTCAAGCGCGCGCTGGGCGCGGACGGCATCATGCGGTTTTCGGCTGCCTGAGCGCCGTCTCAGTCCAGCGTTACGCCCGTGTCGGCGTTCAGCTTGAGGATGATCGGAAGATAGGTCTGGTACTCGGCCAGGGCTTCGTCGGGCAGGTTCCCGATCGGTTCCAGGTCCATCGCGAGCAGCCTGTCGCGGACCTCGGGGCTCTGCACCGTAGCGCTGACCTCGCGACCCAGCCGCTCGACGATGTGTGCGGGCGTTTGGGCCGGGGCCAGTAGCGTCGTCGGTGCAATGGCCCGGTAAGCGTCATCGTCGTAGCCCGATTCGGCCATGCTTGGGACGTTCGGCAGGCTGCTGATCCGCTTGCTGCCGAGTACGGCCAGGGCCCGTATCTTGCCGGTGGCAAGGGGCTGCTTGAGCGTGAACACGGAGGCCAGGGCAACGTCGATCTGGCCGCCAAGCAACGCCGTCATGATCGGCAGTTCGCCCTTGTAGGGTACGTTCAGGATGTCGATGCCGTAGGTCTTGTTCATGTAGTGCTGAATGAGGTGCGGCGTGGAGCCTGGTCCCCACGATCCCATTCGGAGCGCGCCTGGTTCCTTTCTTGCATACGCGATCAGCTCATCGATGTTCCTGACGGGTAACGCACTGTTGATCACGATCACTCCCGTACCCTTGGCGATATCGGAGACCGGCCGCAACTCGGTGCGCGGATCGTAGGGCAGCTTCTTGAAGAGCACCAGGTTGGCGGTGATCGGGGAGGCCAGCGTCAACAGCAGGGTGTAGCCGTCCGGGGCTGATTTGGCGACGTAATTGGTCGCGATGATGCCGCTTGCGCCAGGCTTGTTCTCCACGAGCACGGGCTGGCCGAGCCGCTTGCCCAGGCCTTCGGCAACCGAGCGTGCGATGGTATCGACCTGCCCGCCGACCTGGTAAGGCACGATCAGATGCAAGGGCCTGGTTGGATAGTCGGTCTGGGCGCGCGCGGACAAGGGCAGGATAGCCAGCGCGGCGGCAAGCAATCCGACCCGTGTGGCAACCGCCGCCAGCGCTTGGGCAGCGGGTTTCCAGTACAAATGTTTGTTTTGATTCATGGCCACTCTCCTTGCGCCGCAAGAGGTGGCTATCGGCGTCCATGCCTAGGCCTGTGTTGGGGCGGTGCGGCAATCTTGGACTGTGGGCGCCGGTCCGCAAACTGCAAATTCCGCATGTACATATGGGAAATACACAGGGCGCGCGCAGCGCAGGTGGGTCGGGAAGGGTTTTCGCCGCCTCTTCAACGCGAGGCGGTCGCCAGCCGCACGGCCAACCCGACAAACACCAGCGCGGCGATCCGGTTCAACCAGCGCTTGGCCGTCACCGAACGCTGCAGCAGTTCCCCGAACGCGCCCGAGAAGAACGCGATGGCGCCGAACACCAGCAGCGTGGACACCATGAACACCGCGCCCAGCTGCATGGTCTGCAAGCCCACGCGGCCCAGCGCCGGTGAGGTGAACTGCGGCAGGAAGGCGAAGAAGAACAGCAGGACCTTGGGATTGGTCAGGTTCATCACGATGCCGCGGCGATACAGCGCACCGGGCTTCATGGGTTCGGGGCGCTTGCCGTCCTCGGGTTCGACCGGCGCGCGCAGGATCTGCCATGCCAGATAGGCCAGGTAGGCGGCGCCCGCAAGCTTCAGCACGGTGAAGGCCATGGGCGAGGCCGCGAACACGGCCGCCAGCCCAACGGCCACGGCGGCCGTATGCCCCAGCAGCCCCGTGCACAGCCCCAGCACCACGAACATGCCGGCCTTGCGTCCCCAGATGGCGGATTGCATCAGCACGAACAGGTTGTCCGGCCCTGGAGTCAGGGCCAGCAGGACGGCAATGCCGAAGAATGCGATCAGGGTGTCGATGGGCAGCATGGGGTTCGCCTGGAACGGTTCGACCGGCTTCGGAAGGCCGGAAGTGGCATCATAAAGGGAAAGACGTGCCCATCATGCATGCCGCATGCGTCCCTGGCGGGGCGTGTGCGACCCGATCAGGAGAGACAACCGCCATGCCACCATCCGCCATGCCGCATTCCCCGCAGCCCTTGCAGGCCGCCGACGCACGCCCCGATGCCGCGCTCGAGGCGTGGCTGCATGCGCGCCACAGCTGCCGCGCCTTCCTGCCCGAACCGGTCGGGCGCGGCACCATCGAGCGCATCCTGGATCTGGCGCAGCGCGCCGCGTCCTGGTGCAACTGCCAGCCCTGGCAGGTGACGATCACGGAAGGCGCGGGTACGGAACGCTTGCGCGACGCGCTGCAACGCCGCGCGGAACAGTCTGGCTTTACGCCGGATTTTCCGTTTCCGCGCGAGTATCAGGGCGAGTACCTGGCCCGTCGGCGCGAATCAGGCTTCCAGCTGTATGGCGCGGTCGGCGTGGCGCGCGGCGACCGCGAGGCATACCGCCGCCAGGAAATGCGCAATTTCCAGCTGTTCGATGCGCCGCATGTGGCCATCATCACCACCGACGAGGCGCTGGGCGAATACGGCGCGATGGATTGCGGCGGCTATGTGGCCAATTTCCTGCTGGCGGCCCAGGCCAATGGCGTGGCGACCGTCGCCCAGGCATCCCTGGCCATGTACCCGGAAGTGCTGCGCGAGGAACTCGGCATCGCCGCGGACCGCCGCGTGGTCTGCGGCATTTCCTTCGGTTATGCCGACACGGCGCACCCCGCCAACAGCTATCGCACCAGCCGCGCCCCGCAATCCGAAACCGTTACCTGGATCGGCGAATAGGGACAGGCTGCGCCTGGCCTGATATGGTTCATCCTGATCGCTTTTATTCCGCCCCTGTCCATACGCAAGCCGTCCACTGAAGATGCCCACCAAACACATCGATACGCTTCTGCAGCACGCAGGCACCGCCCCGTTCAACCCTGAAACCGGCACGGCGCCGGTGCCCCTGCCGCCGATGCGGGCCAGCACGGTGCGCTTCGAGAACCTCGCCGCGCTTGAAAAGGCCCAGCGCGACAAGGCGGCAGGCGGCCGCGCCTCCACCTACGGGCGCATGGGCATGGACACGCATGCGGCGCTGGAAGAAGTCTTCACCCAGCTCGAAGGCGGTACGCATTGCTACCTGGCGTCCTCGGGCCTGTCGGCGATGACCATGGTCATGATGGCCCTGTGCTCGGCCGGCGACCACGCACTGATCTCGGACTGCGTCTATGGTCCGATGCGCGAACTCGACGACGCGGTGCTCAAGCGCATGAACATCGAGATCACCTACTTCGCGGCTGGCGAGGATCTCGACGCGCTGGTGCGTCCCAACACCAAGCTGCTGTACGTGGAGTCGCCGGGATCGCTGTTGTTCGAGATGCTGGACATGGGCGCCATGGCCGCTTTCGCGCAGAGCCACGGGCTGGTGCTGGCCACCGACAACACCTGGGGTTCGGGCTACATCTACCGTCCGCTGACGCTGGGCGCGCAGGTGTCTGTCATCGCCGGCACCAAGTACGTGGGCGGGCATTCGGACCTGATGCTGGGCGCCGTCGTCACCAATGACGAACAGATAGCCCGCAAGCTCAACCGCACGCAGTACGCCATGGGCTATTCGATCAGCGCGGACGACGCCTGGCTGGCCTTGCGCGGCGTGCGCACCATGCCCATCCGCATGGCCCAGCATGCGCGCCATGCCTTGCAGGTGTGCGAGTTCTTCAAGAGCCGTCCCGAGACCGTGCGCCTGTTCCACCCGGCCTGGCCGCAGGATCCCGGCCACGCCCTGTGGCAGCGCGATTGCACCGGCTCCAATGGCATGCTGTCCGTCGAGCTGCGCCTGTCGCCGGCGGCGGCGCGCGTGTTCGTGGATTCACTGACGCTTTTCGGCATCGGTTTTTCCTGGGGCGGCTACGAAAGCCTGGTGCAGCTGGTGTCGGGCAAGGACCTGGCCAAGCACCGCTACTGGGGCGAAGGCGACAACGCCCTGGTGCGGCTGCATATCGGCCTGGAATCGCCGGACGACATCATTGCCGACCTGACCCAGGCGCTGGAAAAAGCCGCGGCCGTCCAGGGCTGAACGACGCAAGGCGCGGGGGCCTCAGGCGGCCGCGCTACGTATCCACGCGCCGATGCGCGCGGCGATGTCGTCGCTGTTGTCGTCCATCATGGGCATGTGCGAATTGCCGGCAATGCCCATGTCGGCCAGGCGCCAGGTTTGTACGCGGGCGCCTTGGCGCGCCAGCTCATCGGCATAGGCCTGGCCGGTGGCGCACAGCTTTTCCCAAAGCGGCGTCGCGTCCAGGTAGTCGCCATAGACGAACAGAAAGGGCTTGTCCGCCACGGCTTGGGCCGTTACCTCGGACGAGTAGCCCGAGGGTTCGATGCCGATGACGCCGCGCACCAGGTCCGGCCGCGCATGCAGCGCGCGGTAGGCGACTTCGCCGCCGTGGCTGTGCGCCATCACCAGGCAAGGTCCGACGCGGTCGAGCACCGCGCAGAATCCCCGTAGGGCCGCATCGTTATTGCCCAGCCAGCGCGGTACCGCGTGGCGGATGAATTCGTCGAACGCGGCGACCGGAAAGCGCTGCCCTTCGAACGCGCTTCGCGCCGCGTAGTCTTCGGCGCGGCCGAAGCGGAACAGCGTCCAGCTTTCCTCGGCATTGCGGATGATGGGCGGCTCGGGCCAAACCTGTGTGAACGGGGCCCAGCCTGCGCGGCCACGCTCGACGTTGTCCACGACGTACACCGCATGTCCCTGCCGAAGAAAGTGCTGCATCCAGCCGGGCCTGCCGTCGGGCGTCTGCTCCCACATCGCGCCCGTCATGCCGCCGCCATGCAGCAGCACGATGGGCAGCGGATGCGCCAGGCGCGCCGGGATGAAGTACTGCACGTAGGCCTGCTCGAAGTGATACAGGCCGTTGGCGTCATACGCCAGCGATGCGCTCTGCGTGAAGGCGATCTCGCGCTGCGGCAGGCCGTCGATACGCACCTGCCGCCCGCCCGCGTAGAAGCTGCCGAAGTCGGCCAGGGCCACTGCCTCGGGCGGCGCTTGCGTCATGGCTTGACCAGAGGGCATTGGCTTTCCGACAAGGGCCAGGCCAGCGCCGCGCCAGGAATGTTGCGCACGATGTTGTAGTAGTCCCAGGGCGCCTTGGACTGCGCCGGCGTCTTGACCTGTGCCAGCATCATGTCGCGCACCACCAGGCCGTCTTCGCGGATGCGCGCGTTCAGGCTGAACGGGTCGTCGATGGGCAGCGATTTCATCTTTGCCATGACGGCATCGGCGTCCACCGTGCCTGCCGCCTTCACGGCTTGCAGGTAATGGCGCACCGAGCCGTAGACGCCTGCCTGCAGGAAGGTGGGCGGACGCCCCACGCGGGCCTCGAACTTCTTGGCGAAGGCGCGCGTGCCGTCGTTCATGTCCCAGTAGGACGGCACGGTCAGGTAGGTTTTCTGCGCGGCTTGCAGGCCCAGGCTGTGCACGTCGGTGATCAGCAGCAGCATGGCCGCCAGCTGCTGCGCGCCGCCGATGCCGAATTCCGCGGCCTGCTTGATGGCCGAGATGGTGTCGCCGCCCGCGTTGGCGATGGCGATGATCTGCGCCTTGGAGGCCTGCGCCTGCAACAGGAAGGATGCGAAGTCCGACGCGTTCAGCGGGTGGTAGACGGTGCCGACGACCTCGCCGCCGTTGGCCTTGACCACGGCCTCGGTGTCGGCCGCCAGCTGCTTGCCAAAGGCGTAGTCGGACGCCAGGATGAACCAGCGCTTGTTGCCCTCGTTGACCACGGCGGTCGCGGTGCCGCGCGACAACGCGTAGGTGGTGTAGGTCCATTGCACGCCGTAGGGCGAGCACTGCGCCTGGGTCAGCGCGGTGGTGCCAGGACTGGAGAACAGCACCAGTTTCTTCTTGTCGCGCGCGATGCCCTGCACCGCCAGCGCGACCGACGAGTTGGGCACGTCCACGATCACGTCCACGCCGTCGGTGTCGTACCACTTGCGCGCCATGCCGCTGCCGATGTCGGGCCGGTGCTGGTGGTCGCCCGAGACCAGCGAAATCGGCTTGCCCAGCAGGGTGCCGCCCATTTCCTCGATGGCCAGGCGGGCGGCTTCGACCGAGCCGCGGCCGGTGGCGTCGGCGGTGACGCCCGCCATGTCCGTGAGTACGCCGATCTTCACGCCGTCGGTTTCGTTGGCTTGCGCCAGGCCGGCGGCCAGCGCCAGGCACAGGCCCAGCATCGCGCGTTTGCGCGGGAATCGCTGCTTCATTTGTCTTCCACCCATTGTGTGCCGCTGTTGCGGCGATTTGTTGTGCGGAAAGTGTAGCGCGGGCTCGGGCGGGAACCGCAAAGAAAAACGCCCCGGCCGGCAGGCTCGGGGCGTTCGGGATTCCGGCTGGAAAGTATCAGTTGCGCGCCAGCGGGATCAAGCGGGTCACTTCCTTCAGCGCGCCTTCGTAGCTGTTGCCCGCCATTACCGGCGAGGTCATGAACTTGCCGCCGACGGCGAACGACGGAGTGCCGTCGATGCGGTAGGCGTCGGCCAGCTGGGTGGCGCGCTGCACCTGCGTCTGCACGCTGAACGAATCGAAGACCGAGTCGAACTTCTCGCGGTCCACGCCCTGCGTGGCGATCCATTCGCCCATCGCCTTCTTGTCGAACAGGCGCTTGTGCTCGCCGTGGATGGCGGCAAAGACCTTGGGGTGCAGATCCGGGCGGTCCAGGGCGAGCAGCGTGTAATAGAGCTGCTGCAACGGCTTCATGCCGGCGTTGAACGCGATCGGAACCTGCTTGAGCACCACGTCCGGCGGCGCGGTCTTGGCCCAGTCTTCAACCATGGGCTCCATGGCGGCGCAGTGCGGGCAGGTGTAGGCGAAGAATTCCAGGACCTCGATCTTGCCCGGGGTGTCCGACGGCAGCGGCGGATTGATGGCGATGGACTGCTGCGTGCCTTGCGCGTGGCTTGCCGGGCTGAAGAATGCCGTGGCGGTCAGCGCGGCCGCGGCCAGGATGCGGATTATCTTGGGGGACAGCATGGATGAGAGGTTCCTGAGTAAAAAGTTACAGACAGGCCCGGGGCCGGATAAGTTCAATGCTTGCGCGCGCGGCGGCCCACATTACTGGCGCACCACCGCGGTTTCGATCTTGTTCTCGCCCAGGCGGCCGCGCGCCCGGTTCATGTCGTCCAGGCGGGCAAAGGGCCCCACCCTGACCCGGTTGATGGGCTTGCCGTTCACTTCGGCCTTTTGCACCGCCACCGGCAGGCCCAGCAGGATGATGCGGGCCTTGAGGGACTCCGCGTCGTTCTCGCCCCGGAAGGCGCCGGCCTGCAGGTAATACGTGCCGTTGGCCGCGGAGGCGGTGGCGGCCGGCTTGGGAGCCGGCGCGGGCGCAGCGGCGGGGGCGGCCTTGGAGATAGGCGTGGGCGCCTGGCTGGGGGCGGCGGACGGCGCGGCCGAAGCCGCGGCGGGCGCCTTGGACGTAGGCAGGGTGGCGATCAGCGCGCCCAGGTCGTCCAGCTTGGCGGGGGTGTCGTCGCCCTTGGAGGCGGTGGGACCCGTGGTCTGGCCGGTACCGGCTCCAGGCAGCGGCGCGGGCGCTGTGGCGGTCGGGCCGGTGGACGGCGTGCCGGCGCCGCCGTCGCGGCCGTACAGGCCGGCGTTGGGGTCCGGCGCCTGGCGCGGATCCGGCAGCTTGCCGTTGTCGCCCTGGCGGCTGGCCCGGTCGACGAAGGGCACTGGCGCCTTGGTGACGTAGAAGGCGACGACGGCGGCCACGATCAGGCCGATGAGCAAGCCGGCCAGCGCGCCGTACAGGGTGCTGCCGCTTTCGCCGGAGGAACGGCGGGTGGTTTTGCGCTTGGTTGCCATGAACCGATGTTACATCCGCTCGGGCGCCGATACGCCCATCAGCTCCAGCCCGTTGGCCAGCACCTGGCGCGTGGTCGAGGCCAGGCGCAGGCGGGCCAGCTTCAGGGCCGTGTCGTCGACCAGCACGCGCTCGGCGTTGTACCAGGCGTGGAAATCCGAGGCGCAGTCGCGCAGCCAGAAGGCGATGTGGTGCGGCGACAGTTCCTGCGCCGCCAGCGCCACCACGTTGGGGAATTCGGCCAGGCGCTGCATCAGCGCGAATTCGGTCGGCGCGGTCAGCAGCGCCGCGTCGGCCTGGGCCACGTCGGCGGCCGGCATGGCGGCGTTGTTGATGACCGAGCAGATGCGGGCGTGCGCGTACTGGATGTAATAAACGGGGTTCTCGTCGCTCTTGGACAGCGCCAGGTCCACGTCGAACACGAATTCCGTGTCGGCGCGGCGCTGGATCAGGAAGTAGCGCACCGCGTCGCGGCCCACCCAGTCGATCAGGTCGCGCATGGTCACGTAGCTGCCGGCGCGCTTGGAGATCTTGACCTCTTCGCCGCCGCGCATGACCTTGACCATCTTGTGCAGCACGTAGGCCGGGTATTCCTTGGGGATGCCCTCTTCCAGCGCCTGCAGGCCGGCGCGCACGCGCGCCACGGTGCCGTGGTGGTCGCTGCCCTGGATGTTCACGGCGCGATGGAAGCCCCGCTCCCATTTGGCCTTGTGGTAGGCCACGTCCGGCACGAAGTAGGTGTAGCCGCCTTCGCTTTTGCGCATGACGCGGTCTTTGTCGTCACCCGTGCCCAGTTCGGTGGTGCGCAGCCACAGCGCGCCACCTTCCTCGTAGGTGTGGCCGCCGGCGATCAGCGCCTTGACGGTCGCTTCGACGCGGCCGGAGGTGTAGAGCGAGCTTTCCAGGTAGTAATTGTCGAATGCCAGGCCGAAGGCCTGCAGGTCCAGGTCCTGTTCGCGGCGCAGATAGGCCACGGCGAAGACGCGGATGTCGTCCAGGTTGTCGACGTTGCCCGTGGCGGTGACGTCCACGCCATCGGAGTGGACGGTCGCGCCGGCCTGGAAGTCGCGCGCGATGTCGGCGATGTAGTCGCCCTTGTAGCCGTCGGCGGGCCACTCGGGGGAATCGGTCGTCAGGCCGCGGGCGCGGGCCTGCACGCTGATGGCCAGGTTCTGGATCTGGTTGCCGGCGTCGTTGTAATAGAACTCGCGGGTGACGTCCCAGCCGATGGCGTCATACAGGCGGCAGATGGCATCGCCCAGTGCGGCCTGGCGGGCATGGCCCACGTGCAGCGGGCCGGTGGGGTTGGCCGACACGAATTCGACCAGGATCTTCTCGCCGTTGCGCGGCGCGCGGCCGAAGGCGGCCCCCTGCTCGGCCACGGCGGCGATGACGGCCTGGCGCGCGGCGGCGGTGATGCGCAGGTTGATGAAGCCGGGGCCGGCGATTTCAGCGGACTCGATCAGGCTGGCGGCGCCGGGTTGCGCCATCAGGGCGTCGACGATGGCCTGGGCCAGTTCGCGCGGGTTGCGGCGGGCCGGCTTGGCCAGCTGCATGGCCACGTTGGTGGCGACGTCGCCGTGGGCGGCGACCTTGGGGCGCTCCAGCAGCACATTTGCCACGGCGTCGGGCAGGCTTTGCGCGACGGCGGCCTGGATCAGGGAGATAAGCTGTTTTTGTTGCTCGAGGAGCATGGGCGTCTGGAGAAGTTCTGAGTTAGTGACGGACGCGCCCGCACAGGCCGGACCTGTCGGGCGGAGCGGACAGGGGCGGCGTAGCCGGGCGGACCGCGCGCGCCGGATTCATGGCCGCGTCAGGTCCCGCTGTCACGGGAATCTCCTGAATCATAGCTTGATTTGGCCATCGGACCGGCCTGCGCCAGGGGCGCGGACGCGGCGGCGGCAGGTCCGGGGGGACGGATGGGGCCGGTCCATCGGGCCTGCTGCCCCGGGCCAGTTGGCAGCCCCCTGGTGTTGCGGTAGTGTATGTAAGTAATCAATGTGGGAGACTGGAATATGCTGATCACCTTTCATTCCAAGGTCGTGGCCGAGGTTCTGATGCTGACCGACCATGCCGGCGCGCTGCTGCTGGCGGCCGGCAAGTCCTTCAAGGACAAGATCCCGGAGCGCGGCGTTTTCACCGTCGAGCAGCTGGGGCCGGCCATCAGCGGCATCGAGCGCGCGATCGACGAATACCAGAGCGCCCATGACGGCTCCGAGGAAGAAGACGAGGACAAGGCCCCGGCCTCGCCCATGGCCCGCATGGTGGGCCTGAAGGAACGCGCCTTTCCCCTGCTGGACATGATGCGCCAGTCCTTGGCGGCAAACGCCGAAGTCACCTGGGAGGTGTCGCGCGGCTGGTAAGCCGGCGAGCCCAATGTCGCCGGGCGGACAATCTGCGCGGCGTTTTTTGCCTACCCTACTCGCCTGACGCCACCCCAAGGAACCCTGACATGCGCAGCGACATCACCATCGTTTTCGACTCCCGCCGTTCGCTTGACCTCTCGGCCAGCGTCGAGCCCTCGCCGCAGCGCCAGAGCGATGCGCGCGACTGGTTCGACAGCGCCTGGGAAACGCTGGGTTGCGAACCGCTGCGTCCCAGCGGCAAGGTCCTGCTGCTGGACAAGGTGCTGGGCGTGGCCGACGCGCTGGGCTACGACACCCTGTCCACCGACGAAAAAGAGGCTCGCGAGTTCGCGGAGCACCTGGCGCTGGCGCTGGAACGCCCGCGCATCACGGTGGATTTGCCGGGGCTGACGGTAGGTTACTGAGCGACCCGGCCTCATCTCCAAGCAAAACTGCCCCCGTAGGGGCAGTTTTCATTTGAGCCGGTCCCGCAGGCGGGACTAGCGGATGCCAGCCCGCATGAAAGATTGCACGAACTGCCGTTGGAACAGCAGGAAGGCGATCAGGAGCGGCGCCGCCGACATCAGCGTTGCGGCCGTGATGACCGACCAGTCGATGCCCTGGTCGGTGGACGAGAACACCTGCAGGCCCACCGTCAGCGGCCGCGATTCGACCGAGTTGGTGATGATCAGCGGCCACAGGAAGTTGTTCCAGTGGTGGCTGACCGATACCAGCCCGTAGGCCACGTAGATCGGCTTGGCCAGCGGCACATAAACCTTCCAAAGCACCTGAAGCGCGTTGGCGCCTTCCATGCGCGCGGCTTCTTCCAGTTCGCGCGGCACCGTCTTGAAGGTCTGGCGCAGCAGGAAGATGCCGAAGGCGGATGCAAAGTAAGGCAGGCCGATGGCGAACACCGTGTCGCGGATGCCCAGCTGGCTCATGGAGCGGTAGTTTTCCACCAGCAGCACGTCCGGCATGATCATCAGCTGCAGCAGCACCAGCATGAAGACGAAATCACGGCCGCGGAACTCGAAGCGCGCGAAGGCGTAGCCGGCCAGCGTCGACAGCACCAGTTGCGCCGCCAGCACCATGGTGACCAGCAGGAAGGTATTGAGGAAATAACGCGGGAACGGCGCCGCGTGCCAGGCGCGCACGAAGTTGTCCAGCGTCAGCGGGGCGAACAGGTCGAAGCGGGTTGCGTAGGCGGGCGGATGGAACGCCGCCCACATGGCATAGGCCAGGGGCAGGATCCACAGCAGGCCGAGCGCCCAGGCGCCCAGGGTATCGAGCTTGTCTTTCATTGATAGTGCGTCCTGCGGTCCAGCCAGCGGAACTTGACCAGCGCGGTCAGCGCCAGCACCACCAGCAACACGACGGTCAGCGTGGCGGCGTAAGCCGTGTCCCAGAAACTGAAACCCACCTGGTAGATGTAGTACAGCAGCAGCGTGCTGGCGTTATCCGGCCCGCCGCGCGTCATGACCACGACGTGGTCCACCAGCCGGAACGCGTTGATCAGGGCATTGATCAGCACGAAGAGGGTGGTGGGCATCAGCAGCGGCCACAGGATGCGGCGGAAGTACTGCCAGCGCGACGCGCCTTCCAGCATCGCGGCCTCGCGCAGCGACGGCGATACTGTCTGCAGGGCGGCCAGGTAGAAGATCATGAAGAAGCCGGACTCCTTCCAGACCGTCACCAGCATCAGCGCGGGCAGCGCGGTCTCGCGGTTGCCCAGCCAGTTGGGGCCTGGCGAGCCGAACAGCTGCATCACCTGGGCGATCAGCCCGTACTGCGGCGTGTAGAAGAACAGCCAGATGTTGGCCACCGCAACCATGGGCAGCACCGTGGGCGTGAAGTAGGCCATGCGCAGGAAACCGCGACCGCTCAGGTTGCGGTTGACCCATAGCGCCATGATCAGCGCGATGCCGATGGACGTGGGGATGGTGCCCAGCGCGAACCACAGGTTGTTCCACAGCGACTGCCAGAACACCGGGTCGTCGAGCATGACGGCGTAATTGTCCAGCCCCACGAAGCGCGCGGGGCGCGCGCCCTTGGGGGTGGAGAAAAAGCTGTGCCATAGCGTCGCCACCGCCGGGTAGTGCGTGAAGGCGGCGAGCAGCACGATGGCTGGCAGCAACAGCAGCCAGCCATAAAGCGCGTTTAAAGAGCGGCTCATCGTGCTTGTCGGCTTTACTTGTAGGGACGCAGTATGCGGTCGGCCTCGCGTTGCGCGTCGGTCAGGGCCTGTTGCGGCGTCTTGGAACCGGTCAGGGCCGCCTGCAGGGCGTCGTTCAGGGTCTTGGTGACGCGCTGGTTTTCATGCGTGGAGAACTCCGCCACGCTGACTTCCAGCTGGTCGCGCGCGACCGCGGCGGCCGGCACTTCCTGCGCGTACTTCTTCATCTTTTCGGTCTGCCAGGCGGCCGGGGTTACGGCCACGTAGCCCGTGGCGATGCTCCAGTCGGCGGCGCGCTCGGGCGTGGTGACCCATTGCGCGAACTTCAGCGCGGCCTGCTGCTGCGCCGGCGTGCCGCTCTTGAAGATATAGAAGTTGCCGCCGCCGGTCGGGCTGCCGCCGCGCTTTTGCTGCGGCATCATGGCCACGCCGAACGGGAAGTCCGCGTTCTTGCGGATGTTGGTCAGGTTGCCTGTCGTGGTCCAGACCATGGCGGCCTTCTTTTCCAGGAAGTCCTTGGGCGTGGTGCCCCAGTCGATGGTGCCGGTCGGCATGATCTTGTGCTTGGCCGAGAGGTCGCGCCAGAACTGCGCGGCTTCCACCACCGCGGGCTTGTCCAGGTAGACCTCGTTGCCGGCCTCGTTCATCAGGATCGCGCCGTTGGGCGTGGTCAGCGCCTGGAACAGCCAGTAGGCGAAGGCGCCGCCCGAGGGGATCTCGATGCCCCACTGCGTGGTATTGCCGGAGGCGTCCTGCTTGGTCAGCTTCTTGCCGTATTCGACCAGTTCGGCCCAGGTCGCCGGCGCGCGCTCGGGATCCAGCCCCGCGGCCTTGAACAGGTCCTTGTTGTAGTACATGACGATGGTCGAACGCTGGAACGGCACGCCCCAGGTATGGCCGCCGGTGCGGCTGTTCTGCATGAAGGCGTCATAGAAGCCGCCCAGCCACTTCTTGTCGGCGTCGCTCTTGGCCAGGCTGTCGATCGGGACGATGGCGTCCTCGTCGATCAGCGTGAACATGTCGGTGGACAGCAGCACCGCCAGCTGCGGCGGCGTGCCGCCCTTGAGCGCGGTCAGCGCCTTGGCGATGGAGTCCTGGTAGGAGCCCGCGTAGATCGGCTTGATCTTGATGTCGGGATTTTCCTTCTGGAAATCCGCCACCATGTCGTCGACGATCTTGGTGATCGGGCCGCCGACCGCGACGGGGTAATAGAACTCCACCTCGACGGGCTTGTTCTGCGCCTGCGCAGGCAGCGACAGGCAGGCGGCGGCCAGGCTGGCGGCCAGGGTTTTCAGTACGATGCGACGCATGTTGGTTTCCTTTCCTGTGTACGGGCCCTAGCGGCCAGCGGAGTTGATGACCGCCGAATCGGCGGCAAAGAAGTGCTGCTGGCCGTCCTGCCAGGACAGGCCCAGTGTTTCGCCCGTGCCGGCGCGCAAGTGACCGCCCACGCGCACGGCCACGCCGCTGGTGTCGCCCACGCGGCAGACCACGATGGAGTCCGCGCCGAAGTACTCCACGCTTTCCACGGTGGCGGGAACGCCGTTGGCGTCGATGCGGATGTGTTCGGGACGCACGCCCAGCTTCACGGCGCCCGCGGGAGCGCCGGCGATGGCGCGGCTCTGCGTGCCGGCGATGATGGTGGCGCCCTGCGCGGAGCTCAGGCCGATCAGGTTCATGGGCGGCGTGCCGATGAAGCGCGCGGCGAATTCGGTGGCGGGCCGCGCATACAGGCCGTCGGGCGTGTCGTGCTGTTCAATCTTGCCGCCGCGCAGCAGCACTACCTGATCGGCCATGCTCATGGCTTCGGTCTGGTCGTGCGTCACGTAGACCATGGTGATGCCCAGGTCTTGCTGCAAGGCGCGGATCTCGCGGCGCATTTCATGGCGCAGCTGCGCGTCCAGGTTGGACAGCGGTTCGTCCATCAGGCAC
Organism: Achromobacter aegrifaciens; assembly: GCF_902859735.1. GTDB lineage: Bacteria > Pseudomonadota > Gammaproteobacteria > Burkholderiales > Burkholderiaceae_B > Achromobacter > Achromobacter aegrifaciens. Next base: position 500,868 of record NZ_CADIJY010000005.1, read on the forward strand.
ACCGGCGCTTCGGAGATCACGGCGCGGCCCAGCGCCACGCGCTGCTGCTGGCCGCCCGACAATTGCGAGGGCTTGCGGTCCAGCAGATGGTTCAGGCCCAAGAGGCCAGCCACGCGTTGCAGGCGGCGGTCGTAGTCGCGCGCGGGCTCCTTGCGCACCTTGAGACCGAACAGGATGTTCTCGCGCACCGACAGGTGCGGAAACAGGGCGTACGACTGGAACACCATCGAGATGCGGCGCTTGGCAGGCGGCAGCTGGGTGACGTCGCGGTCGCCGATGTGGATGGTGCCAGAGGTCGGCGTGTCCAGCCCGGCAATCATGCGCAAGGTGGTGGATTTGCCGCAGCCGGACGGGCCAAGCAGGACCGTGAAGCTGCCGGCGGGAACCGTGAAGCTCACCCCATGGATCGCGGCGGCGTTGCCATATTGTTTGGTGAGATTATCCAGAACGATGGATGACATGCTGTCTCGAAGATCTAATAGTTAGATCCGCATTGTTGCCTGTTATGAAAACCTTTTCATTGTGCAGCGCAAACATGACGGATGTATGGCAGGACAAACTTTCGTAGTCTAGGGCCTCAGGCAAAGGGGTACGGGCCGGGGTATTCCCCAATGACCGCGTGGTGCGTGACCAGGTTCTTGCCTTGCCACCAATGCAACTGATAACCCGGCGGTTCCATGATGTATTGCAGCGTCGGCCGCGGCCCCAGTTCCAGCGCAAGCTGATGCGCGGTGCCTGGACAGGTGGACGCGATGGTGCCGCCGAAGCGCTGGAAGATCGTGCGGTGCAGGTGGCCGCAAAGCACGCGCTCCACGTTGGGAAAGCGCGCCACGATGCGTTCGAGCTCGGGCGCGCCAGCCAGCAGGCCAATGGCGTCCATATGTTCGATGCCCGTCAGGAAAGGCGGATGGTGCATCAGAACCAACGTGGGCCGGTCGGGCTGTTCGGCCAGGCGCGCGGCCAGCCAGTCCAGGCGGTCCTGGCAGAGTTCGCCATGGCTCTTCATGGGCACCACCGTGTCCAGCGCCAGCATGCGCAACGGATAGGTCTCGATGGCGTATTGGATGAACGGGCTTTCGCCTTGCAGATAGCCGTGGTCGGGGAAGGCCGCGCGCAGCTGGGCGCGGTCGTCGTGGTTGCCGGGCAGCAGGAAATACGGAATCTCCAGCGCCTGCAAGTGGTCGCGCAGAACTTGGTATTCGTGCGGGCGGCCCAGGTCAGTCAGATCGCCCGTGATAAGGACGCAGTCGGGGCGCGGGGTCAGGGCATTGAGCGCGCGCACCGCGGGCGCCAGGAACGCCGCCGGATCGATGATGCCGTAGGCCTTGTCGCCCGGGGTGCGCATGTGCAGGTCGGTGATTTGTGCGATGAGCATGACGCATGTACCGAAGAATAGTGTTGTAGGAAAAGACCTCAGCGGCGCACCGGCGCGGCGGTGCCGCCTACGACGATGCAGTGCGGCAGGCGGTCCGAATGCGGCGGTTGGCCCTGGATCTGCGCCAGCAGGTTCGAGCAGGCCGTCTCGCCAATGCCGTCGCTGGGCTGGGCTACGGTGGTCAGGGGCGGCGTCAGCAAGGCGCCAAAGCGCATGCCGTCGAAGCCGCACACCGAGATATCGGCGGGCACGGATAGCCCCAGGCCCACCAGGTCCGCGATGACGGCCGTGGCCAGCAGGTCGTTGGAACAGAACAAGGCGGTGGGCGCCTGCTTGCCGCGCAGCGCAGCCTTCAGGGCATCCAGGTCGCTGCCCGTGTGCGAACTCATGGAGATGTGCTGGATGTCGTCCAGGCCCAGGCGCTTGGCGCAGGCGCGCGCGCCCGTCAGCCGGCGGCGGGCGCGGTCCGATGCAGTCAGCGGGCCCGTGACCAGCGCGATGCGGCGATGGCCCAGCGCGGCCAGGTGGGCCACCATGTCGCTGGCGGCGGCGCGATTGTCGACCGACGCGAAGGGATGGGCACCGGACTCGTTGTAGACCAGCACGTAGGGTATGCCGGCATGGTCCAGGTCATCCAGCGTGGCGCTTTTGGCGGCGTCGGCGACCGTCAGGATCAGGCCGTCGACCTGATGGTCCATCAGGCCCTGGACCGCGGCGGATTCCACCGCAGGATCGTAGCCTGTGGCGGTCAGCATGACGCTGTAGCCCGATTCCCGCGCGCGCCGTTCCGCGCCTTCGAAGCACTCGGCGAACACGGGATTGGATAGCGTGGGCAGTATCAGGCCGATGGTGCGCGTGCTGCCTGAACGCAGGCTGCGGCCCACGCGATTGGGCCGGAAGCCCGCGCGCTTGGCGACGTTGCGGATATGTGCGAGCGTGTCGGGATGAACGATCTCGGGCTGGTTGAACGCGCGCGAAACCGTTGCCGGGGAGACCCCGGCCTTGCGGGCCACTTCAATGATGGAAAAGCGGGGCGACGAGCGCGAGGCCATGGCGGGAGTGCTGCCGAGATTCGTGAAAACGATTTCATATTACTCGACAAATATGACCTTTGTATTGCACGGGTTTGCGCTATGCTGATGCCGACGCAACAATAAATTGCCATGGCGCGGCATGCGATTTCCCCGGGAAAAAGCGGCTTTTTCGGTGTTTATCCCAATTGACGCAGCGCGCACAATGGCTGGAGTCGGTCCATCCGAACTGCGCGGCAATATGCCGCGCATAAAGGCGGATCCTCGGTCAAAGGGGACCGGGTGCGTATTTAGCTGCCGTGCGACACGCGCGGTACCGGTAAAGAGGAAAGGACCATGTCTACTGCCTTGAACAGACTTGGCGCGCTGGAAGCCGCGCGCAAGCTGCAACGGCGCGAATTGACTGCAGAGCAATTGGTGCGCGCATGCTTTGCGCGCATCGAGCAACGCGAAAGCACCATCCACGCCTGGACCGCGCTGCAAAAGCAGGCCGCGCTGGATCGCGCGCAGGAATTGGACCGCGGCGCGCTGCGCGGCGTGCTGCATGGCCTGCCCATGGGCGTGAAGGACCTGTTCGACACCGTCGACCTGCCCACGCGCTATGGCTCGCCCATCTATGAACGCCACCATCCGGGCCTGGACGCGGCCTCGGTGGCGCTGTGCCGGGGCGCAGGCGCGATCGTCGTCGGCAAGACCGTGACGACTGAATTCGCCACCTATTTGGCAGGCCCCACGCGCAATCCTCGCAACGAAGCCTACTCGCCCGGCGGTTCGTCCAGCGGTTCGGCCGCGGCGGTGGCCGACGACATGGTGCCCTTCGCATTGGGTACGCAGACCGCGGCTTCCATCATCCGCCCTGCTTCCTATTGCGGCATCGTGGGCTTCAAACCCACCTTTGGCAGCATTTCCCGCGCGGGCGTCAAAAGCCTGGCGGAGTCCCTGGACACCATCGGCGGTTTCGCGCGTTCGGTGCCGGACGTGGCATTGTTTGCTTCCGTCCTGATGCGCGATCCGCGCATGCTTGATCTGGCCTATGACGGCAAGCCGCGTATCGGCATGTACCGCAGCCTGCAATGGCGGCATGCGCTGCCCGAAACCAAGGAAGCCTACGCGCAGGCCGCGGCCATCCTGTCGCGCGCCGGCGCCGTGGTCGAAGAATTGCCGCTGCCGCCCGAGCATTGCGTTCTGGTGCAGCTGCATGCGGACATCATGGCGTTTGAAGCTTCGCAGGCGCTGGCCTACGAGCGCCTGGAGCATGCGGCGCAGCTCAGTCCCAAGATCCAGGCCATCCTGGAAGCGGGCTCGCGCATCACCGCTGAAGAACACCAGAAGAACCTGATGCGCGTCGCCGAGTCGCGCGCGCGCGTGGACACGTGGTTCGACAAGTACGACGTGCTGCTTGCGCCCAGCGCCAGCGGCGAGGCGCCGTTCGCGGACCTGGGTACGGGCGATCCGCAGTTCTCGCGCGCGTGGACGGTATTCGGCCATCCTTCCCTCAGCCTGCCCTTCGCCACCGGCCCGCAGGGCTTGCCCGTCGGGTTGCAGCTGGTCGGCGCGCGCTATAGCGACCACCGCACGCTGGCAATCGCCGCTTGGGTCCATCAGCGGCTCCTTGCGGCCACCGCGCCAGATATCGGCGCGGCCGACATCTGGCCACGCGGATAAGCGCGGCGCGCGTCCAAAGAAAAAGCCAGCCCGATAAGGCTGGCTTTTTTTACGCCGGATTGCGGATCACGCGGTTTCGGCGGTTTCTTGCTCGGTTGCGGTCACGGCGCCGGCATTGATGTGGCGGTTGACGGCGCTCAGCACGGCCTGGAAGGAAGCCGTCACGATGTCGCGGTCGATGCCCACGCCAAAGCCCGTGCTGGATTCGCCGACGCGCAGTTCGACATAGGACGCGGCGCGCGTGTCGGTGCCGGTGCCAATGGCGTGCTCGTGGTAGTCCATGATGCGCACGGGCACGTCCAGCGCGGCTACGAAGGCCGAGATGGCGCCGTCGCCCTTGCCCGTCACGATGCGGCGTTCGCCGTTGTATTCCAATTCAGCTTCGATGCTGAAGTGCTGGCCTTCGCCTGCCGACGGATTGCCGTCGATGCGGTGGCGCACCAGCTTCCACGGCGACTTCTGCTCGAGGTATTCGCGGTTGAAGATGGTGTGCACGTCGTCGGCCGTGACTTCGCGGCCGGTTTCGTCGGTGACGCGCTGGATGGCGCGGCTGAATTCGATCTGCAGGCGGCGCGGCAACACCAGGCCGTGTTCCTGTTCCAGCAGGTACGACACGCCGCCCTTGCCCGACTGGCTGTTCACGCGGATGACGGCGTCGTAGCTGCGGCCGAGGTCGGCCGGGTCGATCGGCAAGTAAGGCACTTCCCAGACGGCGTCGGCCTGTTGCTGGGCAAAGCCCTTCTTGATGGCATCCTGGTGTGAGCCCGAGAACGCGGTGAAGACCAGGTCGCCCGCGTACGGGTGGCGCGGGTGAACGGGCAACTGGTTGCAGTACTCGGCGCAGCGGCGCACTTCGTCGATGTCCGAGAAGTCCAGCCCCGGATGCACGCCCTGCGTGTAGAGGTTCAAGGCCAGGGTGACGAGGTCGACGTTGCCGGTGCGCTCGCCGCTGCCGAAGAGGCAGCCTTCGATGCGGTCGGCGCCGGCCATCACGGCGAATTCGGCGGCGGCCACGGCGGTGCCGCGGTCATTGTGCGGGTGCACGCTGAGCACGATGCTGTCGCGGCGCGCCAGGTTCTTGTGCATCCATTCGATCTGGTCGGCGTACAGATTGGGGCTGGTGGCCTCGATGGTGGCGGGCAGGTTCAGCACCATCTTGCACTCGGGAGTGGGCTGCCATACGTCGGCCACGGCGTTGGAGACTTCCAGCGCGAACTCGGGTTCGGTGGTGCTGAAGACTTCGGGCGAGTACTGGTAGCGCCATTGCGTTTCCGGGTGCTGCGCCATGTACTGCTTCACCAGGCGCGTGCCGGTGGTGGCGATGTTCTTGATTTCGTCCTTGCTCATGTTGAACACGACCTTGCGGAACGCCGGGGCGCAGGCGTTGTACAGGTGGACGATGGCTTGCTTGGCGCCGGCGGCGGATTCCACCGTGCGGCTGATCAGGTCTTCGCGCGACTGGGTCAGCACGATGATGGTGACGTCGTCAGGAATGCGCTTTTCGTTGATGAGCTTGCGCACGAAATCGAAGTCGGTCTGCGAAGCGGACGGGAAGCCCACTTCGATTTCCTTGAAGCCGATCTTCACCAGCTGTTCGAAGAAGCGGAGCTTGCGCTCGACGCTCATCGGCTCGATCAGGGCCTGGTTGCCGTCACGCAGGTCCGTGCTCATCCAGATCGGCGCCTTGGTGATGCGGCGGCTGGGCCAGGTGCGTTCGGAAAAGTCGCGGGTAAAGGGCGCGAAGGGGACGTATTTGGTGGCGGGGTTGGCAAGCATCATTACTACACCTCGATCGGTTTCTTTTGAATCCCGGGAATGCTTCCCTAGGCGGCTGCGCGACCGGATTGCGGTCTTGCGCCAGGATTTGCCGTGATTGACCGGCAGGATTCAGAGATAAAAGGGGGAAATCGCGTGTGGCAAGCGTGGTTGCCGAGCTACCACGGGGACACTAGGCCCGGCAACCGATCGGTAGGTATAGCGATAGCGCGTAGGAGGAGAAACGAGCGCGCAGGCCGGCAACCGGAGCGTCGTAGCGTCCGGTGGCAATCGCGAAGGGGGTGCGGTGAGCGGCCATAGGTTGCTAGTCAAACACATTTTTGCCGAATGCGCAACTGAACACTCTTTTGTGTTGAGGTGAAATATATGCCGGTGGCAACGCATTTTGCTGAAGAATATTCGGCAAAACGAGGTTGGACGGGGGCGGGAGGCACGCTATGGGGTTGCCAGGCCAGGCGTACGGCTGAAGCAAAAAAACAGGCCGCCTGTCGGCGGCCTGCTATGGCAATGGAGGGAGGACGGACGGGCTTACCGGGCCGGGCCGATGCGCGGTTCCACGTAGCGTTCGCTGCGTGCTTCGCGGCGGACCTCGTCGCGCGGATCGCGCGGCTGGCGGTCGGACGGCTCCAGGATGCGGGCCTGTTCCGCGACCATGGCGATCTTGCCGGCGCGGTTGTGGCGGATTTCAGACAGGGAGCGGCGCAGATCGCCCACCGTGAAGGGCTCCTGGCGATCGCCCCAGGTCCAGCGCAGCACGCCCAGCGTTTCTTCGGTCAGGTTGGGCGCCAGGTCGGCCAGCACGCTGGTTTCGACCGGGGTGGCGCTGCCGGAAGCCAGGCTGGCGGACAGCCAGGCGCGCAGCGTGAAGAACACGATCAGGGTCCAGATGCCGGCCACCACCCACCAGATGTAGGGGTTGACCTTCTGCACCATGTCCACGGTCGGCTGCCCCAGGGAATGCAGGAACTCGTAGTTCACGGTGCGGCCGAAATTCAGTATCCAGTTGGCGGCGAGATACCAGATGACCACAGCGACGGCGATGACGATCGCACGCATTACGAGTCGGGGAAGCGCCAGTTTGAGCAGGGTCTGGCCAATGAGGCGGCAGTCCTGGCGGACGCTTGCGGGCGAAGTCAGATTCATCATGCAAAATATTGTACCTATGACCCGTCCAATTTTAGAACTGCGACCAGGTCAGCATTTGACGCTGACGCCACAACTGCAGCAATCGATCCGATTGTTGCAGCTGTCCACGCTCGACCTCGAAGCCGAGATTTCGCAAGTGCTGGCGGAGAACCCGCTCTTGGAGCGGCAGGACGAAGCGCCGTCGGCCGAGGCGCCGGCCGAGTCCGACCGCGAGTCCTCGGTGCAGGATGACGAGCCCGCCGCCGAACGCGACTCGCCGGTGGATGAAATGCCGGGTTCGGGCGGGGTCTACCCCGACGAAGACTCCAGCCGGCCCGAGGCCGCTCGGCCGGATACGCTGCGCGAGCACCTGCTGGGCCAACTGATGTTGACGCGCGCCGCGCCGCGCGACGCCGCGCTCGCCGGTCTTCTGATCGACGAGCTGGACGAAAACGGCTACCTGGGATCACCGCTGGAGGAAATCCTGGACTGGTTGCCGCCCGAACTGGAACCGGACATCGACGAGCTGAAGGCGGCCTTGTCGCTTTTGCAGTCTTTCGATCCGCCCGGCATAGGCGCGCGCGACATGGCGGAATGCCTGCTGTTGCAGCTACGCAACCCGGATCTGGATCGACTGCCTGAAGCCGCGAATGCCGCGGTCCTGGCTTGCGCGCGCCAGATCTGCGCGCAGCACCTGGCCTTGCTGGCGACGGGAAACGCCGCGCGCCTGTGCGCGGCCGTGGGCTGCGACGAAGCCACGTTCCGCTCCGCCCATGCCCTGATCCTGCGCCTGGAGCCCCGCCCGGGGCGTGCCTGGACCGTGCCCGCGGCCGATTACGCGGTGCCGGACGTCATCGTACGCAAGACGCGCGGCGGCTGGCAGGTCACCCTCAACAGCGCCGCCGTGCCCAAGCTGCAGATCAACGGGCTGTACGCCCAGATGCTGGGCAACCAGAAGGAATCCGCGCATGCGGGCCTGCAATCGCAGCTGCAGCAGGCCCGTTGGATGATCCGCAACGTGGAACAGCGCTTCGACACCATCCTGCGGGTGGCCCAGGCCATCGTGCAGCACCAGACGGCCTTCTTCAGCCAGGGGCCGGCCGCCATGCGGCCGCTCATCCTGAAGGACATCGCCGGCGAGCTCGGTTTGCATGAATCCACCATTTCACGGGCCACAACACAGAAGTACATGCTCACTCCGTTTGGCACGCTTGAACTCAAGCGCTTCTTCGGCACGGGGGTTTCGACGGACGGCGGGGATGCCACCTCGGCCACGGCAGTGCAGACTTTCATCCGCCAGATGGTGGCCGAAGAGAACCGGGCCAAGCCTTTGTCTGACAGCCAGATCATGCAAAAGCTGGCCGATCAGGGGATAGTCATCGCCCGAAGGACGGTGGCAAAGTACCGCGAAGCGCTGCGGATAGCCCCGGCGGCGTTGCGCAAGGCGCAGGCGGCAGCCCGCTGACCCGGGTCATGAAATGAGGGACGGGGTTATGAAAATTCGTCCCTAATTTCAAAGACTTGCGTGACACTTTGGTTGCAAATTTATTTGCATGCGGGGCTTGTCAGTAGCGGAATAATTTTCGATAATTATTCTCATGTACATTTGCGTATGTAATGCCATCACCGAACGCCAAGTCCGCGCCAGCGTGGACGCGGGTGCGACGACGCTTTCCGACCTGCAATTCGAGCTGGGCGTGGCCACGTGCTGCGGCTGCTGCGCGGCTACCGCGACCGAATACCTGCCGGGCGGACGCTGTTCCAGCGTATGCGACGTGCGTTCCATAGCCGTTCCGGTCAATCCTCCGGCCGCTCTGGTCGAGTCGGGCGCGCCTGCTGCCAACAGCAGCTTCCCGATTCCCCTGGTCGCCATCGCCTGAGGATGGTCGTCTCTTACCGGCTCGCTGCCGTCACGCAGCGGGCCGCGTTGCTTCTTTCTCGCAAAATTCCCGGATAGTCATCGCCAGTTGGCGCGCAGGTTCGCGCAGCGTATCGGCCAGGCATAACGCCAATTCGGTCGACGGCACGGACGGCAGCCCTGCGTCGATGATTCGATGGTCCGGCAAGAGGCAACGCCGCTCCAGCAGCGCCACGCCCAACCCTCCTGTCAACGCCGCTTGCAGGCCCATCAGATTCGGGCTTTCGTAGGCGATGCGCCAGTGCCGGCCCGAAGCTTCCAGGGCATGGATGGCGCGATTGCGGTAGATGCAGCCTTGCGGAAACGCGACCAGCGGCACCGGCTCGGCGGACGCGAGTTCCATTCCGGGTGCGCCGATCCAATGCAAGTGTTCGGGCCAGGCGGCCAACGCGGCACCCGCGCCGGGCTCGCGTTTGAGCAGCGCCACGTCCAGGTCGCCCCGCTCCAGTGCGCGCGTGAGCGCGGAAGTCAGGTCGCAGCGGACCGATAGCCGCACGCCTGGGCGGGTCCGCGCAAATTCCGACACCAGAATGGTCAGCGCGTCAGCCGCGAAGTCGTCCGGGATGCCCAGCCGGATCACGTCCACGCGCTTGCGCCCGCTGACGGCTTCACGGACCTCGGTCGACAAGGCCAGCATCCGCCGGGCATAGCCCAGGAGACGCTCGCCGTCCTCGGTCAGCAAGACTTGGCGGCCTTCGCGGATGAAGAGCGCGCATTCCAGGGATTCCTCCAGCTTGCGGATCTGCTGGCTGACCGTGGATTGGCTGCGGTGTACGCGTTCGCCCGCCGCCGTGAAGCCGCCGGCATCCACGACGGACACGAAGCTGTGCAAAAGATCGAGGTCAGGCATCGCCGGCTCCATGCATTCATTTTTTAAATACTTTCGATCCGAATAAAGAGTTTGTCAATGGATGGGCGGCCGCGCAGAATTCGTCCATCCGCCGCCACTGCGGCTTAGCGCCACCTTCCGGACTCATCATGAAGGCCACCTCGACCCTTTCCGCCGCCGCCATTCCAGCTCAAGCCTCGCCGGGCATCAGCTGGGCGCCCATCGCAGCTTTTTGCTTTCTGTGGAGCTCGGCGTTCGCTGCGGCCAAGATCGCCGTGCGGGACTGTCCGCCGCTGACCTTGCTGACCATCCGTTTCGTGATCGCGGGAGCCTTGATGCTGGGCCTGGCGGCGGCGAGCGGCCGCTGGAAGATGCCAAGCGCGCGCGATCTGGCCGCGCTGATCCTGTTGGGGGTGCTGAACAACGCGCTGTACCTCGGCCTGAGCTGGTCGGGCATGACGACGGTGTCGTCGGCGTTTACCGCGGTGCTGATCAGCACCAACCCGCTGCTCATCGGCGTGCTGGCCGGCCCAGTGCTGGGCGAACGGCTGGGATGGCGCAAACTGCTGGGCCTGTGCCTGGGATTGGCGGGCGTGGCCCTGGTGCTGCGTTCACGCTTGTCGGGCATGCAGGAGGACCTGCATGGCACGCTGTTGGTGACGGGCGGCCTGGTGGCGCTGGTGGCCGGCACGCTGCTCTACAAGCGTTTGAAGCCGTCCTCCGGCCTGTGGACGTCCACGGGCATACAGTCCCTGGCCGGCGCCGTAGCCTTGCTGCCCTTCGCGTTGATGCACGAGAACATCGGCGATGCGCGCATGACGGCCAGCCTGTTCTGGAGCATGGCCTACATGATTGTCGCGGTGTCGATGGGCGGCTACTACCTGTGGTTCATGATTCTCGGCCGCGCCAGCGCTACTGCGGCAAGCGCGCTGCACTTCCTGATGCCGCCGCTGGGCCTGCTGTTCGGGTGGCTGGTGCTGGGCGAGCACGTATCGTGGCTGGATCTGCTGGGCATCGTCCCGATCGCGTTGGGCATCTGGCTGGCCACGCGGCGCGCCGAGTAACGCGCAGCCCCAGCCGGGGTTGCCGATCCGCAACGAAATGCCGCCGGCCACGAGCCGGCGCGTTTCATGCGGTCGAGGGACGCATCGTTGCCAGCGATCGCGTGGATCGCGCGGCGGATTCGGCGGCATCGCGCGCCGTCAGGCCGCATCGTTGCTGATGCCGGCATGCAAGGCATCACGCACGCATACTCATTCTCATTGGCGTGTCGCTTTCTTGTAGCGCTCCTAAAGCGGTTTACCAAATGCAGCGCAAGGCTAGGCGCGGCCCCGCGCCAGGTGGTAGTCTGCCGGGGTTGCGTACGCGCGGCATCGTGCGCTCCTTTGTCGCGATGCATCTGCGTCGCGCCTGACTGCAAGGAGTCCATCATGAAAGGCGACAAAACCGTCATCCAGTTTCTGAACAAGCAACTGACCAACGAACTGACGGCCATCAACCAATATTTCCTGCATGCCCGCATGCTGAACCATTGGGGCTTCGACAAGCTGGGCAAGCACGAGTACGAAGAGTCCATCGGCGAAATGAAGCATGCGGATCGCCTGATCGCGCGCATCTTCATGCTGGACGGCCTGCCCAACCTGCAGGACCTGCATAAGCTGCTGATCGGCGAAGACGTGCCGGAATTGCTGGCCTGTGACCTGAAGCTGGAGCAGGGCGCGCAGGCGACCGTGAAGGAAGCGATCGCGCATTGCGAATCGGTGCGCGACTATGTCTCGCGCGATCTGTTCCAGGACATCCTGGACGACACCGAAGAGCACATCGACTACCTGGAAACGCAGATCGACCTGATCGACAAGGTCGGCATCCAGAATTATCTGCAAAGCCAGATGTCCGTGCCGGAGTAATGTTCCGGTCATAAAAATGGCGCCCTGCGGGGCGCCATTTTTTTGTCGGTGTCATGCGGCGCATGCCGCGCGCCGATATTTCAGTTCGGGCGAGCCGGGCACTCGGCCATGGTGCCCCAGGCGCGGTTGGGTCCGCAGTACTTGTTGCGCGCGGCCCAGGAACACGAGGGGCGTTCGAAGAAGCCTTGCGTGGCGCAATGCGCGAGTTCGCGCTTGAGCGCGTCCTGCCAGCCCAGGGCGCCGGGCGCCTGCGCGGTGTTCGGCGGCGGCGGGGGCGCCTGCACCATCTGCGGAGTGCCGTAGCCGCCTGCCTGGACCTGGCCGCCGTTGATGGCGGTGGACGTGCCGGGAGCCTGCAGATCCAGGGTGCTGACGTCCGAAGTGCCCGAAGGCAGCGGCACTTGCGAAGCTGCCGCGATTTCGCGGGCCTGGTCCGGGCTGATGCGTTCGCGCGAGATCTTCACCGCAGGGTCGCTGACGCTGTCGAACAGCGAAACGGTGTTGACCTGCCATTCGCGGTCGGCGGGCTTGTCGGGTACGCCCAAGGTACCGTCGATGCGCGGCTGCGGAGGCTGGGCCACGTAAGGACGGCCGTTGGCATCCAGTACGGGCTGCTGGGATGCCGCGGCATCCTGCCCAGGAGCGGGCGCGGCCACCGGCGCATGCGCCACCAGCCAATCACCCAGTTGAATACCGCCCCAGGCCGACGCGCCAAGCGCGATCAGGAGCGTTGCGAATAAGAAACGCCAAGACATTGCTACCCTCATCTGCCGTGCGGAACCCGAACGGGTCTACGCTTTGTCTCCGAAAACCTTGCCGCCGTGCTCGCGCATGGCATGGAATTTCACATCGGGATACAGTTCCTCGGCCACGCGCAATTGCGCGGGAGAACCGATCAAAAACGCCGCCGCATCCACAACATCATAGGCGATATGGGCGGCATTGGCATCCATGAACTTGCGCAGCGCCTTGGGGTTTTCAGACGTAATCCAACGTGCCATTGTGTAGCGGGAAGGCAGCATCCGCGCGTCCACGCCGTACTCGGTCTTCAGGCGATGGGCGACCACTTCGAACTGCAGTTGTCCGACCGCGCCCAGCAGCAGCGAGCCGCCGGCAGCCTCGGGACGGAACACCTGGATGGCCCCTTCCTCGCCCAATTGGGTGAGACCGGTGCGCAACTGCTTGGTGCGCAGCGGATCCTTCACTTCCACGGCCTGGAACAGCTCGGGGGCGAAGAACGGCAGCCCCGTGAACTGCAGCGTCTCTCCTTCGGTAAGCACGTCGCCCAACTGCAGCACGCCGTGGTTGGGAATGCCGATCACGTCGCCGGCATAGGCCTCGTCCAGCAGCTCGCGGCGCTGTGACAGGAAGGACACCACGTTGTTGGGGCGCATTTCCTTGTTGGTGCGCGCGACCTTCAGGCGCATGCCGCGTTCGAAGCGGCCGGAGCTTACGCGCACGAACGCGACGCGGTCGCGGTGGGCCGGATCCATGTTGGCCTGCACCTTGAACACCACGCCGGTGAACTTGGGTTCCACGGGCTGCACCAGGCGCTGCATGGACTCGCGCGGGCCCGGGGGCGGCGCCTGTTCGACCAGCGCGTCCAGCACTTCCTGCACGCCGAAGTTGTTGATGGCGGAGCCGAAGAACACAGGCGTCTGCTTGCCGGCCAGGAATTGTTCGCGGTCGAAGGCGGGCGCGGCTTCGTTGATGAGTTCGATCTCGCCGCTGGCCTGCTCGAACGCCGAGCCGAAGCGCCGGGCGATTTCGGGATTGCTCAGGCCTTCGATGAAGTCGTCCTTGTCCGAGCGGCGTTCCTGGCCGGGGCGGAACACGCGCATGCGGTCCTGGCGGATGTCGAATACTCCGCCGAAGGCCTTGCCCATGCCGACCGGCCAGGAGAACGGCACCGCGTCCATGCCCAGGTGGCCTTCGATTTCGGACAGCAGTTCCAAAGGTTCGCGCACTTCGCGGTCCATCTTGTTGATGAACGTAATGATGGGCGTGTTGCGCGCGCGGCAGACCTGCAAGAGGCGGATGGTTTGCGGCTCCACGCCGTTGGCGGCGTCGATCACCATGAGTGCGGCGTCCACGGCCGTCAGCACCCGGTACGTGTCTTCGGAGAAGTCCGCGTGGCCCGGGGTGTCGAGCAGGTTGATGACGCAATCGCGGTATTCCATCTGCATCACCGAAGACGCCACGGAAATGCCGCGCTGCTTTTCGATTTCCATCCAGTCGGACGATGCATGGCGCGAAGCCTTGCGCGCCTTGACGCTGCCGGCGATCTGGATCGCGCCTGCGAACAGCAACAGCTTTTCGGTCAGTGTCGTCTTGCCCGCGTCGGGGTGGGAAATGATGGCGAACGTACGGCGCCGCGCTACTTCGTGAGGGATGTTCATGATCGGAAGGATTTTACTTGGCGCCGCTTTTGGGCCCGGCGCGGTCCGGTATCGGGCATGAAAAACGCGCGGGGCATGCGCCGTCGCCAGCGCATGCCCCGCGCATGGGGTTCAGGAATGGCGGCGGAACGAAGCCAGGAACACGCCGGCCAGGATGAAGAGCGAACCGAAGGTCCGGTTCATCCAGCGGATATGCTTGGCGCTGCGCAGCAGGCGCAGCACGCGCGCCGCCAGCAGCGTGTACACGCCCATGGCCACCAGGTCGGTGAACGCCAGCGTGGCGGCGATCGCCGCATACTGCTGCGTCAGCGGCAGCGCGGTATCCACGAACTGCGGCACCACGGCCAGCAGGAACACCGTGCCCTTGGGGTTCATGGTGTTGATCAGGAAGCCGCGCAGCACCAGTTCCCGGATCGTGGCGCGCTTGGGATCGCCGGAATCCACCGTGACGGGCGCCGCATCCGTGCGGATCTGGCGCACGCCCAGGTAGATCAGGTAGGCCACGCCCAGATACTTGACCACGTTGAAGGCCACCTCGGAGGTGGCCAGCACCGCGCCCAGCCCCACGGCCACCACCACGAACTGGAACAGGATGCCCATGATCAGGCCTGCCGTGTTCCAGTAGCCGCGCGCAAAGCCGTACTTCAGGCCGGAGGACATCGCCGAGATCGCGCCCGCGCCAGGCGAGAACGAAATGGCCCAGGAGGCCAGGAAGAACGTCAACCAGGTAGATAAGGGCATGGCGCGGGTCCGTGGGTAGCGGTTGCGGTGATATTACTTGCTCAGCAACGCGGCGCGCGGCGCGCCCGAGGGGCGACCGGAACCGCCATTGCCTGCCGGGCGGCCGGAGCCCTCTGGACGGCGATGGTTCTGCTGCGGACGGCCTTCGTTGCGGCCGGCGTGGGCCGGACGGTCGGCGGGCTTGCCGTCGCGCGGGCCATGGCTGGCGCGGCCTTCGCCGCCGGCACGGGCCGGCG
>NZ_CADIJY010000006.1 GCF_902859735.1 Achromobacter aegrifaciens
TCTTAGCAGCTATCGAAATATCAGGGTTAACCCTAAGTTTTCGGCAACTGCCAAGCCCAAGACTATAACACGATTTTTGCAGATTGTGCAACTGGCTTTTGCCTAACTTGCTGCAATCCTTGCAATAACCGCGGGGCATTCATTTCTGACTGCTTTGCGGCAGACCTGGCTCGAATCCTCTTGCCCGACCTGTTGTGCTTGCTTGGCTTCGCGGTTCAAAACTGTCCGAACTGCGAAGGAGCGAGACTATAGCACAGTTTTTTCGCTTGGCGCAAAAAGGCCGATCCCCCTGCTTGTTCAGCGGCTGCCCCGGAGGCCTCCCCTATATATAGTGGTGATTCCCGCGGTTGCCCCATATAGATAGTTGTCTTGTCCGCCTTGCCCTACGTTTACTATTCGCCTGTACGCCGCACCTTACTGGAGACGAACACGCTATGCCCCCAGCCATCGCCCTGAGCGAAGATATCCTGATCAATGTCACCCCCTTCGAAACCCGCGTTGCGCTGGTGGAACAAGGGTCGGTACAGGAGCTGCACGTAGAACGCAGCATCCAGCGGGGCCATGTCGGCAATATCTATCTGGGGCGTGTCGTCCGTGTACTGCCGGGCATGCAGAGCGCTTTCATCGATATCGGACTGGAGCGCGCGGCTTTCATCCACATCGCAGACCTGCGCGAGAACCGGGGCGAAAGAAGCCAGGGGCTGACTCCCACCCCGATCGAAAAGCTGCTGTTCGAGGGACAGACCATCATGGTTCAGGTGGTCAAGGATCCCCTGGGCACCAAGGGCGCACGACTTTCCACCCAGATCAGCATGGCGGGCCGGATGCTGGTTTACCTGCCGCACGATCCGCATATCGGCATTTCGCAGAAGATCGACGACGAATCCGAACGCATCCAGCTACGCGAACGCCTGCAAGCCTTGATGCCGGCAGAGGAAAAAGGCGGCTTCATCGTCCGCACGCAGGCCGAAGGCGCCAATGACGAGGAGCTGACGGCCGATCTGGAGTATCTGCGTAAATTGTGGACCAGCGTCCAGGCGGCGGCGCGCACCCAGCCCGCCCCCGCCCTGCTGCACCAGGATCTGACCCTGGCGCAGCGCGTGCTGCGCGACATGGTGGGCCCGAACACCGGAACCATTCTTGTGGATTCCCGCACGACCAGTGCCGCGATGCTGGAATGGGCGCGCATCTATACGCCCTCGGTCGTGGGCCGCATCCAGCACTACAGCGGGGAGCGCCCCCTGTTCGACACCGCCAATGTGGACGATGAGATTGCCCGGGCGCTCTCTCGACGAGTGGACTTGAAGTCGGGCGGCTATCTCATCATCGACCAGACCGAGGCGCTGACCACGGTCGACGTCAATACCGGCGGCTTCGTGGGCGGCCGCAATTTCGACGACACCATCTTCAAGACCAACCTGGAAGCGGCCCAGGCCATTGCGCGCCAGCTGCGGCTGCGCAACCTGGGCGGCATCGTCATCCTGGACTTCATCGACATGGAGGAACAGGAGCACCGCGAAACGGTGTTGGCCGAACTGAAGAAGGCGCTGGCGCGCGACCGCACCCGCATGACGGTCAACGGCTTTACACAACTGGGGCTGGTGGAAATGACGCGCAAGCGCACCCGCGACTCGCTGGCGCATCAGCTATGCGAGCCCTGCCCCATGTGCGAGGCGCGCGGCAATGTGCGTACGCCGCGTACCGTCTGCTATGAAATCCTGCGCGAGATCCTGCGCGAGGCGCGGCAATTCAATCCCAAGGAATTCCGCATCCTCGCCTCGCAAGAGGTGGTTGACCTGTTCCTGGAAGAAGAAAGCCAGCATCTGGCGATGCTGGGCGACTTCGTGGGCAAGCGCATTTCGCTGGAAGTGGAAGGCGCGTACTCTCAAGAGCAGTACGACATCATCCTGGTCTGATTTCAGGAAATCCTGTCCGTGGTCCCGACGAATTCCAGGGGGCAATAAAAGCCCCCGTGGAACTGGGCCGCGATGGGGTCCTCGGGGATGTTCTGAGCCAGGATTTCCGGGGCGAACACTTCGGAATCGTCCTGCGGCGCGTAGCCCAGGAATTTCGCGTTGGAATTGTCCCAGCGGTTGCGCAGGTTGTTCGACACCCCGTAGACCACCGTGAAATGGTAGGACGCATGCTCGACGCAGCGCGCTGCCAGTTGCGCCATGTCGCGGTGGCTGATCCAGGTCAACAGCTGGCGGGCCTCGCTCGGGCGGTCGGGCGTACGGAACGTCCCGATCCGCAGGCAGGCGACAGACATGCCGTACTTGTCGGCATACATCCGGCCCAGGCCCTCGCCGAACACCTTCGAGACGCCATACAGCGAGTCGGGCCGAGGCTGCACGGTGTCATCGAGGAATTTTTCCCGGCGGTGATAGCCGATAGCGTGATTCGAGCTGGCGAACACCACCCGGCGCACGTTCTGGCGCCGGGCCGCCTCGAATACGTTGTAGCAGCCCTCGATATTCATCGGCAGGATTTTTTCCCAGACATCGGCGCCGGGTATGCCGGCCAGATGGATGACGCAATCAATACCCTCCATGCAGCGTTCCAGGGACTCGATGTCCCGGACGTCCATCGTGCAGATTTCCTCGCCGGCTTGCGCCGGTTCCTGCGGCGCAATGTCCGCCAGGCGCAGCAGGGCATAGCGGCCGCGCAAGTGAGTACGCAGGCAAAGGCCGATGTTGCCGGCCGCTCCGGTAATCAGCACGCGCAGGTTTTCGGGTTGGTTGAAGGGTGTCATCAATCTGTCCAGTTTCTCTTGAGTATGAAAGCGCCGGGGCCGATGCCGTTTGCGCCGGTTACTGCTTCTGCTTGGCGGCGATCACGGCGTCGTAGAGCGCCTGCCCGTTGGGGGCTTCGCCGACGAGCTTTTTCACGACCGGCCGCGTGGCCTGCACCAGCGAATCGAGATTGCTGGGATAGACAATGGACACACCCCTTGCCTGCATCGTTTTCATACCCTCGTCGTAGACCTTCTTGTAATAGTCGCGCGCGTAGGCCATGGCCTCGTCCGCCGACTCCTTGATCATTTTCTGTTCCGCGGGCGAGAAGCGGTCCCAGCGGTCCTTGGACATGAGCAGCAGCGCCGGATGGATGTTCACGTGCGTCATGTTGAAGTACTTGGAGACTTCGATGAATTTATCCGAGACGAACTGGTCCGGCGTCGTCTCGCCGCCATCGAGCACTTTCTGTTGCAGGGCCAGATACAGCTCCGAGTACGCCATGGGAGTGGCTTGCGCCCCCAGGGCCTTGTAGCTTTCCACGTAACCCGGCGACTGGATGACGCGGATCTTCATGCCTTTCAGGTCTTCGGCCGAATTGACGGGCCGGTTGCCGAAGACGTTGCGTTCGATCGCCGAAAACCAGCCCAAGCCAACCAGGCCGTATTTGGGCAGGACTTCCATGAATTTGTCGCCGGCCGGCCCGTTGAGGATCTGATTGGCCTGATCGACGCTGTCGAACAGGAACGGCGAATCAAAGACCAGGAATTCCTTGACGATGCCATTCAGTGTCGGCTGGCCCGTGATGACCAGGTCGGTAGCACCCGCTACCGCACCCTGGATCATGGTCAGTTCGCCGCCCAGCTGCGAATGCGGGAACACGGAAATCGTGATCTTCCCGTTCGATTTCGCCTTCAGCACTTCGGCGAATTTCTGCGCTCCCACGTGAAAAGGGCTGTCCGTCGTGAGCGTATGCCCGACGTCCATGTTCAACGCGTGCGACGGCGCAGAAAACATGAGGGCGCTCAGGACGCCGGCGCCAAACATCTTCTTGAATAGCTTCACTTCCATCTCCTCGGTTTTCCAGCCGGCCGAAGGACGCTGTCCTCGGGCGGCCGATCTAGTTTTTATAAGAAAAAGGTACTAATGGCGGGCACGTAAGAAATAATCAGGACGTCGAGCACCAGGACGGCGAGGAAGATGACCAGATACTTCGCCAACTGGTGCATTTTCAATTGGGCGACTTCGCACACCACGAACAGGTTCACACCGACCGGAGGCGTCACCATGCCGACCGCCAGGTTGGTGATGACGATCATGCCGAAGTGGATGGGATCGATGCCGAAAGCCACGCTGATGGGCGCCAGGATGGGCACGATAATCAGGATCGCCGCCAGCGCCTCGATGAACATGCCGACCAGGAACAGCATGACGTTCACCAGCAACAGGAACACGATCGGATTGGTCGTCACCGAGCCGAGCATCGCGGCGACCTGCTGCGGCACCTGATTGATCGTCAGCAGGTAGGCGAACACGGCCGCGAACGCCACGATCAGCAGGATGATGGAGGACATCACCGCGGAGCGCGCGAAAATGCCGAGCAGATCCTTGACCGTAATTTCCTTGTAGACGAACAGCCCGAGCGCAAGCCCGTACAGCACGGCGATGCAGGAGGCCTCGGTCGCGGTAAACAAGCCGCCGTAGATCCCGCCCAGGATGATTACCGGCATCATCAGCGCCAGCGTCGCGTCCTTCAGGGCGACCAGCACACCCTTCAGCCATGCGGTGAAGCTCACCGCAGTGACTTCGTCAAAGCCCTGGAAACGGGCAACCAGGCAGACCGTGAGGATCAGCGACACGGTGATCAGCAGACCCGGCAGGATGCCCGCGAGAAACAGAGAGCCTACCGATACGTTTGCCGTCAACGCATACACGATCATCGGAATCGATGGCGGGATGATCGCCCCCAGTTCGCCGGAGGATGCGGCAATGGAAGCCGCGAACGACCTGGGGTAGCCCTTCTTTTCCATTTCCGGGATCAGTACGGAGCCGATCGCGGCGGTGGTTGCGGACGAGGAACCGGAAACCGTCGCGAACAGCAGCGAGGTCAGCACCGCGACCGCGCCCAGCCCGCCGCGGATCCAGCCGACGAAGGCATTGGCCAGTTGCACCAGCCTGGCAGCGACGCCGCCCGAGGACATCAGATGCCCGGCCAGGATGAAGAATGGCACGGCCATCAGGCTGAACGAATCGAGCGACTGGAACGCCATCTGCGCCACGATCAGCAGCGAACGGTCGCCCGCCTGCAGGGCGAACGCGGCGGACATCCCCAGCGCGGTGACGATGGGCGCGCCGATTATCAGGATCGCCGTAAACGATAAAAACAGGACCGGGATCACAGCGCCCCTCCTTCACTATTTTGCATGGCGGCGGCGGCTCTTTCCGTCTCGCCGCCTTGCTGCGATGCTTCGACGCTCATCAGTTCCTTGATGACGTGCGCGAAGGTATTCAGGCTCATCAGCACGCAACCGATGAACATGAATACGTAGATGTAAGCCATGGGCATTTCCATCGCGGGCGAGGTCTGCCTCATGCCGAGTTCGATCAATCTGATCGACTTCCAGGCCAGCAGCACGGCCAGCATCAAGGTCAGGATATGGGCAACAACGCGCAGCCAGCGCGCGACCGACTCCGGTACCATGCCGATGAAGGCATCGACGCCGATCAGGCGCAGGCGGTAGGTAGCGACGGCGCCGCCGATGAAGACGCTGCCAACCATCATGAAACGGCCCAGTTCTTCCGCCCAGGGCGTGGAAAACGGAATGCCGGTATAGGTGTAAAGCAGCCGTACAAATACAGAAATTGAAATAGCCAGGACCATTCCTATAAGAAACAGTCCGGCGCACTTTTCAGCCACAGCATTTATCGAATCCATTATTCGCTGCAGCGTTTGAAGCCTCTGGTGTGAGGCACAATACCCGGCCATGCGGAGCCCTCCCTCTTTGTCTCATTTATTTATTCGCCGCCTTTTTGAGCCAGGCGTTCGATAGGCAATATACTCAGCGGCATGCGATTCGTAAAATTCAAATAACGGAACATTCTTTTCAAAAAAAACGATCGCCGAGCCCTCGCGCCTTGAACCGGAGTTTCGATAATGTTGAGTGATCTCAAGCAGTTACGCGCTTTCCTCACGATCGCGCGTTTAGGCAACTTCACCAGGACGGCTCACGAACTGAATATTTCCCAGTCGGCGCTGACCATACAGATCCAGCAGCTCGAGTCCCATCTGCGTACGCGGCTGTTCGACCGCAACCACCGCAGCGTCAGCCTGACGCCACGGGGCCAGGAGCTCTATCCGCGCATCGAGAAACTGGTGGCTGAAATCGAAGACCTGGTGACCCAGGCCCGCGACACCAGCGATCGTGAACGCGGCACGGTGACCGTTGCCGTGCTGCCCTCCCTGGCCGCCGGCCTGTTGCCGCAAGCGATCCACAGGCTGAACCGCGACTACCCGCGGATCACCGTCTGCGTGCGGGACACCGTGGCCTCGCGCGTCAACGACATGACCCGCAGCGGCGAGGTCGATTTTGGGATCGGCAGTCCGATCAAGCGCGATCAGGAGCTGGTCTGGGAGCAACTGGTGACCGACCGCTTTTGCGCCTACATGGCGCATGACTATCCCTGGGCTGCGCCGGACACCGTGACGCTCAAGGATCTGGCCGAGCATCCGTTGATATTGCCGGTGCGGGAGAGCAGCATCCGCACGCACATCGAGGCGGCGGCCGACAAGTTGAAGATCTCGCTGCCGGCGGCCTATGAGGTCGTCTACAACTCGACCGTGCTGGCGATGGCGGCACAGGGACTGGGCGTCGCCATTCTTTCTGAATTGGCTGCCCGCGAAGGCGATACCAACCGCCTGCGTTGCGTTTCGATCAGCAGCCCGCCTTTATATCGGCACATCGGGATCCTGCGGCGCGCGGGCCGCTCGCTGTCGAGGTCCGCGGAACTGCTGACTGCGGCATTGCGGGAAATCGCCGTCCAGGAATAGCGGAAACACGGAAACGCGCGCGCACGCGTAACAGGTGGCGGACGCAACTTCACTTCATTATGTGTGAATTTTGTGTCTTAAAGATTCGATTGCAAACAATTCTGAAAGCGATGGCGGCAACGAGGACGACCCGATAAGCTGCGGGCGCCTTCAGGGTATACCCTGAAAATTTCTTTCTTTCGCTTTTAGGAGTTCGATGCGATGAAGTCCCTTTTCCGTCCGTTCCTGGTATTGGCCGCAGCGCTGCCGTTGATGCTGGCCGCTTGCGGCAACAAGGAACCCGAACAGCGTGCCGCGTTCACGCAGTTCCTGCAGACCCGCATCGTCGACAAGCCCGGCGTGCGCGTCCCGCAGTTGACGGATGAAGAGAAGAAGTCCTTCGGCGACTACGCCGCGCAATATGCGGTGATCACCGACTTCAATGCGGGCATGGATGCTTCGGTGAAGCCCTTGTCGGGCATCATGCAGAAGGGCTCCATGCGTTCGCTGAACGATATCGTGACGCGTCGCGACGACCTCAAGGCCGTGCAAGCCTCGCTCAATGAAATGGGCGTGGCGCTGAAGGAACAGCAGGCCAAGGCTGACGCCGCGCGCGCTCAGCTCAAGCAGCCGGAAGACCTGAAGGCGGTGTACGACAAGGCCTACGAGAAGACCGTGAGCCTGCCGGCCGACACCTTTCGCGACGTGCTGCCGCAGCTGAACGCGACCTTCGACAGCAGCCTGAAGATCGCCGATTACGTCGCCGCGCACGCCGCGCAGATCGATATTTCCGGTCCCATCGTCAAGGTCCAGGATCCCGCCGTGCAGACCGAGCTGAACAAGCTGCTGCAGGACCTGAACGCGCAAGCCAAGAACGTGCAGCAGGCGCAAACGCGCATGCAGGCCGTCATGGTCGGCCGCTAAGCCACGCAGCGCTTAAAAAAAGCCCCGCCGCGCGATGAGCGCGGCGGGGTTTTTTAATGCGGCGCCAGCTCAGGTCCCGGCCACTGCCACGCGATTGCGGCCGGACTCCTTGGCCTGGTAGACGGCCGCATCGGCCGCCTCTACCAGGCTGGCGACCGCGTCGTCGGCCTGCGGCACCGCCGTCGCGACCCCGACGCTGATGGTGACGATACCGGCGGCGGCGTCTGCATGCGGCACCTTCAGGGCGGCAATCGCCCGCCTGATGCCTTCCGCGATCTCCGCGGCGCGTTGGCGGCTGGTATTGGGC
Source organism: Achromobacter aegrifaciens (assembly GCF_902859735.1). Classification (GTDB taxonomy): domain Bacteria; phylum Pseudomonadota; class Gammaproteobacteria; order Burkholderiales; family Burkholderiaceae_B; genus Achromobacter; species Achromobacter aegrifaciens. Next base: position 7,991 of record NZ_CADIJY010000006.1, read on the forward strand.
AGCAACACGACGAATTCCTCGCCGCCATAGCGCGCCGCCAGATCGCGGGGTCGCCGGGCCTTTTTCTTGAGCACTCGCGCCAGCGCCGCCAGCAGTTGATCTCCCTGCTGATGGCCGTAGCGGTCGTTGTAGCGCTTGAAATGGTCGGCATCCAGGAACAGCAGCGACAGCGGCACGCGCTCTCGGCGCGCATTCTGCCATTCGCGTTCCAGCGCTTCGTCGAACGCGCGCCGGTTGGCCAGGCCAGTGAGCCCATCCGTGCGCGCCTGTATAGCCAGCTGCGTCTCGACCGCCTTGCGCAGGGTCATCTCGCGCCTGAACAGCACGATCAGCGCCACGACCGACAGCAGCAGCGCCGTGGTCACGGGGATGATGAAGAACGCGCGGCGGTCCCAAGGCTCCATCAGCTCATCCACGTCCATGGCCACGTCGATGATGAGCGGCGTGTCCTCGATGCTGGCGAAGGTGTAGTAGCGGTTCACGCCGTCCGGCGACAGCTCCCCAACGAACGAGCCTTCGCGGCGGATCAGGAACTGTTGGAAATCCAGCGCCATGCCGATGTCGCTGCCCAGGTCGCTCCGGGAATATGGGGCGCGCAGCAGCACCAGACCGTCGTTGCGGAAGACGCTGATCTCGTCGCGCTCGCCGATCGACAGCTCGGCAAAGCGGTCGCGGAAATACGCCAGGCGCAGCGAACCGCCCACCACGCCGGCGAAGCTGCCGTCCGGATTGGAAAGGCGCCGGCTGACGGCGATGCTCTCGTCGCCACCGCGCAGGCGGCTGCGATAGGGCTTGCTGACATACATGCCGACGTCATCGGCATCGCGATGCACCTGGAAGAAATCCCGGTCGGCGAAACTCACATCCGGCGTATCCAGGTCCCCGGAGTGGTAACGGATATCGCCGTTCTTATCCAGCACCACGACGGCGCCCAGGTATTCGGCGGTGGATGGCCGGTCGAACAGGAAACGGCGCTGGGTTTCAGGAGCCAGCTGAGCCAGGCCCGGTTCGCGCAGGCGTTCGGCCATGCCCTGTAGCGACAGGTCGTAGACATGCAGGGTGCGGCTGATGTCCGCGGAAAGCACGCCGGTAATGTTGCGCGCCGAAGCGTGGGCGGCCTCCCAGGTGGCGCGGCGGTCGATCCAGAGCAGCGCGACCGCGGCCGCGCAGATGCCGATTGCGACGAGCACCCCCAACGCATACAGGGCGCGTTGCACAAACCCGCGAGACTTCAATACGGCGCTCCTACGCCGGGGACGTCCGGGGGACGCGGATCACTCCGGCAGAGATTTACGCCGCAGATGATGCCGCCGCCGGACATGCCGCGCAAGATCCGCCCCTAAAAAAACCCGAGCAACGCCCGCATGGCGCCTTCTGCGCGACGGCTTCCTCAAGTCGCCGCGACCGCCGCAATGCGGAAGGGAAAGGCCTTGGCGCCTCTGGCCCTGTCGGCTTCGCGGTGCGCGCCGATGGACCATGCCGGGCCCGCTCCGCCCGTATGCGACACCAACTGGCGCATCGAGCCCGCCGAAAATCCGCAGCGCAGGGTCCGGGCCTGCCGCCGGGCCAGTTCTACTCCAACAGCGTGCGGCGTCGTGGAAATCCGATCCGATTGCAGCATGGCAGCCCCCTGGCAAATGCTCGTCGTGGATGAAGAGTCAGTGCGGATAAATCTACCTCAGCCGCCAGCGCCTGCGCATGACATGATGCGAAAAGTAATGCAACGATGTGGAAATAGTCGGTTACGCGATCGGGCTGGCCGCCCTCTCGGTTTCCCGGTCGGGCTGGTCGTTGCGGCCGTCCGGGGCGCTGGTCATATTGCCGTAAAGCAACGAGCGGCCGGCGAACAGGCCGCCCGCCACCTCCAGGTCAAAACGCTCGGTGTCGCGCCGGCGCACATCCTGCACCACCTCGGCGGCTTCATCAGGAGGCACTCCGATCACGCGCAGCGCGGCCTCGCCGAAGGCCAGCGCCGACTCCAGGGTTTCGCGCACCTGATAGTCGACCCCTTCCTTGGCCAGCGCCAACGAATGGATGCGGTCATAGGCGCGCACCACCACCCGCACCAGCGGGAATTCGGCCTTGATCAGCTTGACCATGTGGTTGACCGCCTTCGGATCGTCGATGCAGATCAGGATGGCGCAGGCATTTTCCGCGCCGGCGGTGCGCAGCATGTCGATGCGCGTGCCGTCGCCGTAATAGACCTTGACGCCCCATTTGGCCGCTGCCCGGATCGCGTCGGTGTCGGTATCCAGGATGGAGACCGTCAGGTCGCGTGCCAGCATCGCCTGGGTCACGATCTGGCCGAAACGGCCAAAGCCCACGATGAGCGCACAGCCCTCCAGATCCTTGGCCACATCCACGTCTTCCATTGAGGGCTGCGGCTTGGGCAGGAGCCAGCGCAACGCCAGCACGCACAAGGGCGTGAGCGCCATGGAAATGATGACGACCGCAGTCAGCACGGCGCCCGTGTGGGCATCGAAGATGCCGGCGGCGGCCGCCGCCCCGTACAGGACGAAGGCGAATTCACCGCCCTGCGCCAACAGGGCCGCGCGCGTCATGGCCTCGGCGTGGGTCGCGCGCAGCACTCGCGCCACCACGTACACGCCCACCGATTTCACCAGCATGAACACCACCACCGCGGCCAGGATCAGCGGCCATTCGCGCGCCACCGCCGACAGGTCCAGCGACATGCCCACGCCCAGGAAGAACAGGCCCAGCAATATGCCGCGGAACGGCTCGACTTCGGCTTCCAACTGATGGCGGAAGGTGGACTCGGACAGCAGCACGCCCGCGAGGAAAGCGCCCATCGCCATGGACAGGCCGCCCAGTTCCATCAGCAGCGCCGCGCCCAGCACCACCAGCAATGCGGCGGCCGTCATGACCTCGCGCGCATGCGCGGCGGCCAATAACCGGAACAGCGGATTGAGCAGCCAACGGCCGGCGGCCAGCAATGCGAGGATGCAGGCCACCGCGATGGCCAACTGAACCCACGGATCGCCACGGCTGGAAGTGTCGGCCGGCGCCAGCAGGGTGGCCAGGGCCAGCAGCGGCACGATGGCCAGGTCTTCCAGCAGCAAGATCGAGACGATGCGCTGGCCCTGCGCGCTGGCGGTGTCGCCGCGCTCGCCCAATATCTGCATGACGATGGCCGTGGACGACAGCACGAAGCCCATCGCGGCCATGAAAGCCGCCGGGCCCGACAGCCCCGCCAGCAGGCCCACCGCCGTCAGCAGCCCGCCGCAGGCCAGCACCTGCGCGACGCCCAGGCCGAAGATCTCGCCGCGCAGCTTCCACAACCGGGAGGGCTGCATTTCCAGGCCGATGATGAACAGGAACATCACCACGCCCAATTCGGCTACGTGCAGGATGGATTTGGGATCGGAGAACAAGCCGAGGCCGAAGGGCCCGATCACCAGGCCGGCGGCCAGGTATCCCAGGACGGACCCCAACCCCAGGCGCTTGAACAGCGGAACCGCGACGACCGCAGCCCCCAGCAGGACGACGACATTGACTAGCTGATTGCCTTCGGCAGGCAGGGACATGGGACGCTCCAGATGCACGGCGGACCAAAGCGCCTCGGGGCGCCGCTCCGCCCGCAGCGGGCGGGAGCCGGGCCTGCCGGCAGGCCCGGCTCCATTTTCCGGCAATCCGGGCGCTTGGCAATCCGGAAATGCGACAGGAACGAACAACCGCCCGGGACAGGCGGTTGACCGGATCAATCGTCGCGGAACTGCATCTTGTAGAGCGAGGCGTACAGGCCGTTGGCGGCCAGCAGCTCGGCGTGCGGGCCTTGCTCGACGATCTTGCCGGCATCCAGCACGATGATGCGGTCGGCGTTCTGCACGGTGGACAGGCGGTGGGCGATGACCAGCGTGGTCCGGCCCTTCATCAGGCGCTCCAGCGAGGCCTGGACCTGACGCTCGGATTCGTTGTCGAGTGCGGAAGTGGCTTCGTCCAAAATCAGGATGGGCGCGTTCTTGATCAGCGCGCGGGCGATCGCCAGGCGCTGGCGCTGGCCGCCGGACAGGCGGGCGGCGTTTTCGCCCACCGGCGTATTGAGCCCTTGCGGCAAGCCTTCGACGAACTCCAGCAGATTGGCGGCCGCCAGCGCATCGCGCACCTTCTGTTCGCTCGACTTGCCCAGCGCGCCGTAGCCGACGTTGGCTGCGATGGTGTCGTCGAACAGCACCACGTCCTGACTCACCAGCGACAGGTGCGAGCGCAGGCTGCGCAGCGTCAGTTCGTCGATCGGCGTGTCGTCCACCAGGATGGAGCCGCTATCGGCCAGCACGAAGCGTGGCAGCATGTTGACCAGAGTGGTCTTGCCGCTGCCCGAGCGTCCTACCAGGGCCACGGTCTGGCCGGGTTCCACAGTGAAGGAAATGCCATTGACGGTATCGCGGTCGGCATCGGGGAACCGATGCGAGACGCTGCGGAATTCCACCTTGCCGCGCACGGGCTCGGCCAGTTCCTTGGTGCCGGTATCGTTTTCGGGTACTTGGTCGATCAGCGTGAACACGCTTTCGGCCGACACCAGCATCTTCTGCATGCGGGCGGCGACGTTGGTCAGGCGCTTGATGGGGTCGAAAATCTGGGCAAGCGCCGCCATGAAGGACGCGAAGCTGCCCACGGTCAAGGCGCCGTGGTTGGCCTGGCTGAGCGCCACGGCGATGACCGCGCCCACCGAGATGGAAATGCAGACCTGGGTCAGCGGCGTCAGGGCGGCGTCCGCCGTGGCCGTGCGCATGGCGAAGCGGCGCAGGCGGCGGCTGACGAAATCGAAACGGCCGCGTTCGACTTCATAGCCGTCGAACAGCTTGATGACGCGCTGGCCGTCGATGCCTTCGCCGACCACGCGGGTCAGTTCGGCGTTCATGTTGACGGTTTCGCGATTGATGCGGCGCAGGCGCTTGATGAAGAAGCGCGAGATCAGCACCGACACCGGCAGCATGATCAGGATGATCAGCGTCAGCACCCAGGACATGTACAGCAGCACGCAGATCAGCGCGACGACGACCAGGGTTTCGCGCACCAGCACGGTGATGACGTCGGTCGCGTAGCCGGTGACGTTGCCGGCATCGATGGTGAAGCGATTGAGCAGACGGCCGGTGTCGCCCTGCTTGAAGTCGGCGTCGGGCAGGCCCAGAAGGCGCTCGAACATATCCTTGCGCATGCCCAGCAGGACGTTGTTGGCGACCCAGGCCAGCAGGTAATCGCTGAAGAAGTTGCAGATGCCGCGCAGCAGGATCAGGCCGACCACCGCCAGCGGCAGCGCCCAGACGTAGTATGGCTTGGCGCCCGAAAAGCCGCCGTCCAGCAAGGGCTTCATGATGACTGCCAGGACGGGCTGCGTGGCGGCCGCGCCGGCCATCAGCAGGACGGCAAGCAACAATCCCTTCCAGTAGGAGCCCACGCGGCTGTAGATCCGACTCCAGAGTTCGGCTTTGACAGGTTGGGAACTCGCGGGCGCGTTGCGTGCGGCAGAATTCAAAGGAATCACTCGCTTTTATACAATTGTGGCCAGAATTGTACCGGCTGCGCGACAAGTCGCCGCCCGGGCCATGTCCCCTTCAGCCTTAACGCGCCCAGCGCCCTTCCATGTCCGATATCAGCTGCTTGTACGTCCGGTTACCCAATTGGGTGGGCGATGTTTGCATGAGCCTGCCCAGCCTGCGCGCCTTGCACGCCAGCGGCCTGCCCCTGGTGATCTGCGCCCGCCCCTGGGCCCGCGACCTGCTGGACGGCGTGGCCAAGCAGGATTTCATCCCCATGCGCGGCAAGGTCGGCCCGGACCGGGCCGCGGTCAGCGCCCACCGCCGCAGCCTGGGCGCCCAGGGGCGCCGCGCCCGCGGATTGCTGCTGCCGGACTCGCTGTCCAGCGCGCTGGTATTCCGGCTGGCCGGACTGCCCTCGGCCGGCTATCGCGACGACGGCCGCAGCTTCCTGTTGCGCTGGCCCTTTGCCAAACCCAGCGACACGCTGCACGCGGTCCAGTCCTGGCATCACCTGACCCGCGAAGCCCTGACCCGCTGGGGCCTGCCCAGCGGCCCGGCCGAACCCGGTCCGACCCTGGACCTGCCGCTGACGTCCGCCCACCAGAGCGCCGCCGATCTGGCGCTGGAAGCCGCCGGGCTGGCAGGCCAACGTTTCGTGCTGATCGCGCCGACGGCCACGGGCCTGCACAAGGGCAAGATCAAGGTGTGGCCGGGATTCGATACACTAACCCGGGCCTTGCAGGCCCGCGGTCATACCGTGGTAATGTGCCCTCCTCCGGCCGAAACCGAGGAGGCGCGGCGCAATGCCCCTACGGCGCTGCTGCTGCCTCCCCTGTCCCTGGGCGCATTCGCAGCGTTGACGGCGCGGGCGGCGCTGGTGATTTGTAACGATTCTGGTGTCTCGCACGTCGCCGCAGCCGCCAACGCCAGCGAACTGACGCTGTTCGGCGTCACGCGTCCGGGACGCACCGGCCCGTGGTCGCCACGCGCCGTCTGCGTAGGCACGGAGCATGCATGGCCGTCCGGCGAGGAGGTGGAACAGCAAGCCCGCCTCCTGCTGGACGAGACGTAGTAATCAGGATTTTTTTCAAGATGCCCTTGTCCAGCTATCTCACAAATCTGATCATTCCTTACAACTTGAGCCTGACCCTGGTAGCCATCGGACTGGTGTTGGGTCTGTTCCGGTTCCGCAAGACCGGCGGTTCGCTCATCGTCGCCGGTCTTTTGTGGTCGCTGGCCTGGTCTCTACCCGCGACGTCGATCTGGGCCGGCGGCGCGTTGGAACACCGTTATCCGCATCTGCCGCCAGCGGAATCCCCAACCGCCGACGCCATCGTGGTGCTGGGCGGCAACACCGCCAACGGGCGCGCCAACTGGTTCCTGCCGTATGACAAGGAAACCGCCGTGGTCCGGATCGACACGGCGGCGCAGCTTTATCTGGCCGGACGCGCTCCCAAGGTGCTGCTGTCGGGCGGCGCGCTGGAAGGCGACGTCAGCGAAGCCCGCGGCATGGCGCACGCCATCCGGCAGCAGGGCGTGCCGGACACGGCGCTCATCCTGGAAAACTCCAGCCGCACCACGTATGAGAACGCGGCCTTGACCGAGGATCAACTCAAGGCGCGCGGCATCGGCAAGGTGCTGCTGGTGACTTCCGCGTTGCATATGCCGCGCGCGATGGCGGCCTTTTCCAAGCAGGGCGTGGAGGCGATAGCCGCCCCGGCGCCACCGCAGATCGTGGAGCCCGCCGACGGCTCCGTGCCCCTGTGGATCCCCAATCAGCGAGCCTATGACGCCAGCCGTTCCATCCTCAAGGAATACGCCGGCCTGTTCATCTATTGGCTGCGCGGATGGGTCTGAATCCGCAGGCGCCCGCCGCGCTGGAATGCCGGCCCGGCTGCGGCGCCTGTTGCATCGCGCCGTCAATCACCCGGCCTATACCCGGCATGCCGCAGGGCAAACCCGCTGGCGTACCCTGTATCCAGCTGCTGCCTGACATGCGCTGCGCGATTTTCGGCCAGCCGTCGCGCCCGGATTTCTGCGGCGGGCTGCAGCCTCAGGCCGAGATGTGCGGCGCCGACCGCGACCACGCGATCCACTGGCTGGGTGAACTCGAACAGGCGACGGCGCCCGGCCATTGAACCGGGCCACGCGCCAGCTCGACCCAGCTCTCAGCTGCGCTCTTGCAGCACCTGGCGGTACAGCGCCTCATAGCGCGCCGCCACCGTTTCCCAGCTTTGCTCGCGCGCGATCTCAAGGCCGCGTTCGGCCAGTGCCGCCCGCAACACGGGTTCGGAGCCCAGCCGTTCCAGCGCCTGCGCCAGTTGGGCGCCGTCGCGCGGATCCTGCAGGATGAGCGCGTCCTTGCCCGCCGAGAGGTACTGCGCGAAGCCGCAGTAAGCGGGCGAACTCACCACGACCGGCAGTCCGTGCGACATGGCTTCCAGCGGCGCCATGCCGTAGCTGTCGTTCAGCGTCGGATGCGCGTAGATGTCGGCGGCGCTGAAGTAGCGGGCGACGTCGGGCGTGGGATCGATCAGGGTGACGCGGCTGGCGATGGCGCCTGCCGCGCGCACACGTTCGCGGGTAGGTTCGTCCGCGCCCACGACCAGCAGCCGGTACTGCGGCGGCAGTTGCGCCAGCGCGTCCAATAGCGCCGGCAATCCCTTGCGCAAGGGATTGCGGGCGACCAGCAGACAGCCAATGGTATCCGCGCCCCAGCCCAGGCTGGCTCGGGTGGCCTCGCGGCCTTCCATTTGCGCCGCGGTCGGCAGCTTGACCCCGGGCGCGATGATGTCCACCGGCAGCTGCGGACCGTAGCTGCGGTGCAGCTGGTCCATGATCAGTCCTGACACCGCCACCACGCGCCTTGCGGGCGCCTGGCGCACGCGCAGCTTTTCCAGCAGCAGATAGGTGGCCAGCCGTGGGGAGAGCCAAGCGGTCAGGCGCTGCAACGGCTTGACGCGGGTCAGCCGGTTGTAGCGCACCGGCGTCACGTGCATGACCTGGATTTCGCCGGCCCAGCCATTCATGTGGGAATGCACGATGTCATAGCGGCCGCGGGTCAGCCGGTCGGCGCGCCAGGCGAAGTACAGCACGCGCATCCAGCTGGGCAGCCAGCCAGGAAAACGCACGGGCAGGAAGGGAAACGGCAGGTCGCTGTCGAAGTCGCGCGCCACGATGGATACGTCATGGCGCTGTCCGAGCACCCGCATCAGTTCCACGCCATAGGCTTCGGCGCCGCCAAAGCGATTGCCGAAGCGGTCGACCAGCAGCGCGATGCGCAGCCGCCGTTCAACCGCGCCGGCGGGAGTCTTCATACCGGGTCAGGCACTTCTGCAGGAAGCGAATCATGTGGGTGGAGCGCGACACAGTGACCCGGGGAAGCCCATAGGGGTCGTCAGAGGCCGACGCCAGACCGCGCTGAATCAGCGTGGCGTTGTCGTAGCCAGCCTCGCGCGCCATAACCCGGTGTTCGGGACCGTGGTCGCCATACGGATAGCAGAAGGCAGTGACCGGCGCCCCCAGCGCCTGCTCCAGCTCGTCCTTGGACTGGACGATCTGGCGGCGGGCCTCGTCGGGCGACATCTGGGGCAGGTGCACATGGTCCAGCGTGTGCGAGCCGACTTCGTGGCCGGCCTGCGCCCATTCCCGCATTTCGTTCACGGTCATCAACGCCGAAAACGGAATACCCTTTTCCAGATCCCACACATTGCCGCCATCGAACTGGTGCGCCACGAAATAGTTGGTGGCGGTAAAACCCAGTTCGTTCAGCACCGGCATGGCGTTGTGGTGCACGTTGCGATAGCCGTCGTCGAACGTAATGCCGAATACCTTGCCCTGGCGTTCGCCACGGACATAGGGCATGACGTCGCGCATGGACAGGCCGCGATAGCCCAGCCTGCGCATCCAGCGCATCTGCCGGGCAAAGCTGTCGGGGTGCACCGTCAGCCCGCGAAACGGCGTGCCCTTGGGATTGGGCTCGCCGATCTGGTGGTACATGAGTATGGGGATAGACATAGGGACAGATTATAAAGCCCGGCCTTATCCCAGCGCGCGTCGGTATACGTCCAGTGTGGCGGCGGCGAAACGTTCCAGATTGAAGTCCCGCAGGCTGGTTTCCCGTGCCTGGGCGCCCATGGCGCGCACGGCATCGGGATGGTCCAGCATGAAACGCACCTTGGCCGTGATGGCGGGCACGTCGCGCGCGGGCACGATCCAGCCGTCGACGCCATCGGTGACGTTCTCGGGCAGTCCGCCCGCGTCGCTGACCAGGGCGGGCAATCCCAAACCCATGATCTCGCGGCAGGCGAACGACAGGGCTTCGCGGTAGGACAGCACGAAACCCGCATGGCAGGACGCCAGCGCCGCCCGCACGTCATCCAGCAAGCCGGGGAAACGGACCTGGTCGATCATGCCCAACTCGCGCACCCGGGCAAGCTTGGCTTCGTTGGGCGGATCGCCCGCCACCATCAGCAGCACGCGCGAGCGGTCCTCGGGCGGCAAGGCGGCGACCGCTGCCACCAGGTCCAGCCAGCCCTTGTCGTAGTCGGTGCCTCCCGCGCTGCCCAGCAGCAGCTTGCCCTGCCAGTCGGGCCCGAAGAAGATGGCGCGCAGCTTGTCCAGGCTTTCCGGCGGCGGCGGCGCGAAGAAATTGGTGTCGATGCCGTGGCGGATGGTGGTGATGGGACGCTGGCCATACGGCGATTGCTGCATCAGGCCATGGACGTAGTCGCTGACCGCGATGGCATGGTCGGTGGCCAGCGCCACCCGCAACTTGTGGCCGAGGCTCGCCAGCGGATGGTCGTTGTGCTTGGTGAAGACGATGCGCGGGCGGCGGCGCATGCCCAGCGTGGCCAGCATGACCTGCTTGTGGTCGGCCGAGCCGTTGGCGTGGATGATGTCGAAACCGCCGGCCTTGATCAGCCGGCGCAACTGCGCGCGGTCCTTGAACCAGGACGAAGGCCGCGTGGTGTATTGCATGTCCTCCACCGTCACGCCCGGAATCGCCTTGGCGTAGCGGTACAGGCGGCTGGTGGCCGGCGCCGCGATCGTGATCTGGTGGTCCTTGGACAGGGCCTTGGCCAGATTGATGATGTAGGTGACGTGTCCGCCGCCGTTACCGCCGTGGAAGTTGGTGTAGAGGATCTTCACTTCTTCTTCTCGGCCAGGAACATCAGCTTCGAATAGCGGAAGAAGCTGCCGGCCGAGGCGACGACGGCCAGCACCAGGCCGTGCTTGCCGTCCAGGAAGCCGCGCCGGATCAGGTAGATCCGCACAAAGGTCCAGAAGCCATGGCCCAGCGCGCCGAAGACCGAGGTGCGCCGGCCCTTGGCGTACATCATGGCGGCGGCATCGGACGAATAGCGGTTGACCTTGGTGATCAGCGCATCCAGGTTGTCGTAGGGATAGTGGTGGAAATACCCGCGCATCTGCAGCGGCTTGCCGTTGGCCGGCACCACGCGTTCATGCACGGCCACGTCGTTGAACCGCGCCGTGCCGCGCTTGAACAGGCGCAGCACGTAATCGGGCCACCAGCCGCTGTGGCGGATGTCGCGGCCGCAGAAATTCGACAGGCGCGCGATCTCGTAGGCGTCGGCGCGCGGCGCGCGCAGCGCTTCCTGGATTTCCTGGGCCAGTTCCGGCGTGACGCGCTCGTCGGCGTCAATGGACAGCACCCAGTCGCCCGTGGCCAGATCCAGCGCGCGGTTCTTCTGCGGCCCGAAGCCGGGCCAGTCCGGGGTGACTTCCACCCTCGCGCCCAGGGCGCGCGCGACTTCGACGGTGCCGTCGGTGCTGCCCGAGTCCACCACGATGAATTCATCGGCGAACGCCACGGACTTGAGGCAGGCGGCGATGTTGGCCGCCTCGTTCTTGGTGATGATGATGACAGATAGCTTCATCCGCGATTCCTGAGACGCTTTTTCCAGGCTTTCCAGGCATGAAAGCGCGGCCCCCAGAAGGGATCGCGCGACAGCCAGATGCGCCGGTTCAGCCAGGAGCCGCCCTGGTTGCGCACCGCGAAACGATAGATGTGTTCGGGGTCCGCGCCGGGGGTGTTCTGGCCGAAAGGGTCGGTAGTGTACAAGTGCCGGAACCCGGCGGCCCGCGCCGCGGCCACGTAGTCCGCGTCGAAATAGCCTTGCGGCCAGCAGAGGTGGTCGCTGACCGAGCCGAGGCGGCTTGTCAGCGTCTCGCGGGAATCCTGCAATTCCTGGGCGATGCGGGCGCGCTTGGCGTCGACATCCGTGCCGCAGACCTTGTCCCAGCGGGTATGGGTATGCGTGTGGGAATGGAATTCGAACGTGCCTGCCGCCTGCATGGCCTCGATCTCGCTCCAGCGCAACATAGCTTCGTCGGTCCGGCCTGCCGCCACCAGTTGCTTGCAAGCGTCGTGGTCGGGCGTGGCGGGCAAGGGGACGCCCTGGCCCGCATGCGGGCGCACCGGCCCGTCGCCGATCCAGCCGGTGATCGTGAACAGCACCGCGCGCATGCCGTGGCGCGCCAGCACCGGGTGCGCATGCACCCAGTTGTTCAGGTAGCCGTCGTCGAAGGTGATCAGCACCGAGCGTTCGGGCGCGGCGGCGCCGGCGAGGTAGGCCGCGAACTGATCGGCCGACAAGGACTGGTAGCCGGCGCGGGCCAGGCGCGAGATCTGCGCCTCGAACACATCGGGCGTGGCGGCGATCATGCCGCCGGCCGGCGTGACGTGGTGATACATCAGCACCGGAACGTTGGGTGCATTCATCCCGCGCGCTCCGCCAGCCATTTGGCATAGACGGCTTCGGTGGTTTCCGCCAGGCGGGCGGGCGAGAACACGCCCTCGTCCCAGACCATCTTGCGGCCGGCCTCGCCCATGCTCCGCCGCAAACCGGCGTCGTCAATCAGGCGCACCAGGGCGGCGGTGAGCGCCTCGGGGTTCTTGGGCGGCACCAGGATGCCGGTTTCGCCGTCGCGGAACATTTCCGACACGCCGCCCACGTCCGTGCCGATGACGGGCAGGCCGCTGGCCTGCGCCTCGACGTAGACGGTGCCGGACGCTTCCTGCTGCGTGGCCAGCGCGAAGAGATCGAAGCCGGCCAGCAGGTTGGGCACGTCGCGCCGCATGCCCATCAGATGGATGCGGTCCTGCAGGCCCAGTTCGGCCACATAGGCCTGGGTCTGCTCGAACACCGGCGAACCGCCGCCGACGAACACCAGGTGCAGCTTGGGCCGGCTGGCCATCAGCGGCGCGATCGCGTCGATCAGGTCCTTGTGGCCCTTGGTGGCGCGCATGACGGCCACGCAGCCGACCACGATGTCGTCATCGGCCAGGCCGAGTTCTTCGCGCAACGTGGAGCGTTCCACGGGCGGCGGCAGCACGATGGGGGAATAGACGGTGGCTACCTTGCCAGCAGGCACGCCGCGGTCGATGAGGTGTTGGCGCACATGATCACTGACCGTCGTGACCCTGTGCGGCAGACAGGTGTAGGACCATAGCGACCCCACCTTGTTGGACAGGTGCCGGGTCCGCACGATGAGCGGCGTCCCCGCCAGACGGCCGGCGGCGGCCGCGATGACCATGTCGCGCCGGCTGTGGGTATTGAGCACGTCGAAGCGTCCTTCGCGCAGGATGCCACGGATGGTGGCGATGCCCTTCAGGTAATTCACCGCGCCATCCATTTCCAGGGTGTGCACGGGAAAACCGGCATCCGACAGGCGTTCAGCCAAGAGCGCCTTGGGTTGGCAGATGGCTTCCACGTGATGGCCGCGCGCGCGCATGGCGGTCATCTCCTTGAAAATCCGGCCTTCCTGGCCGCCAAAGCTGGTTGCGGCTTCCGAGTGAACGATACGCATCGGCATCAATAGGTGACCTCCACGCCATCCGGCTTGGTCCATTCATTCAGGTTGGCGAGCAGCGTGTCGGCCATGCGGACGCGCCACTCCTCGCCCAGGCGGACCGTGCACAGGAAATTATTCTTGGTATAGACGATATCGACCGGCACGCCGGGAATGCCGTTTTCGGGTTCGGCCCGGAACGGATTCAGCATCTGCCTCAGGCGCGCCGCGTCGGCGCTGCCATTGAGCTTGACGCGCAGGGACTTGGCCCGGGCTTCGCGCGCCAGCTGCAGGTCGTAGAGCTGTTCCGCGACGATGCGCATGCCGCCGGAGTAGTCGTCATTGCTGACCTTGCCCTGGACGATGACGAGCTGGTCCTCGCGCAGGCGGTTGCGGTGCTTTTCGTAGAGCTCGTTGAAGACCGAGATTTCCACCTGCGCGGTGCCGTCGTCCAGCACCGCGAAAACCATCTTGCCGCGGCGGGTCATCATGACGCGCACGCTGGCCAGCACGCCGCACATCCATTGCAGGTCGCGCTGCGGCTCGACCCGCACCAGCTGCATCGGCACGATGCGACGCACTTCGTCGCGCCAAGCGTCGAACAGGTGGCCGCTGTAGTAATAGCCCAGCGCGGACTTTTCTTCCGTCAGCTTCTTGTGCAGGTCCCAGGGTGCGACCTTGGCCAGTTCGCCCGCCACTACGTCGCCGCTGTCGTCGCCGAAGAGCGAGGCCTGGTTGGCGCTGCGGGCCGCCTGCTCGGCGGCTTCCATGGCGGTGGGCACCGAAGCCAGCATCGCGGCCCGGTTGGGCTCGATGGTATCGAAGGCGCCGGCCTTGATCAGGGCTTCGATGGTGCGCCGGTTGACGGCGTGCTTATTGACGCGGCGGCAGAAGTCGAACAGGTTCTGGAACGGGCCGGCTTCCTTGCGCGCGCGCAGGATTTCCTCGACCGCGCCCTGCCCCGTGCCTTTGACGGCGCCCAGGCCATAGCGCATGGTGCGCGGCGGCCTGCCTTTTTCAGTGTGCTTGTCGGCGACCGGCTCGAAGCGGTAGCCCGAGAAATTGACGTCAGGCGGCAGCACTTCGACGCCGTTGTCCTGGGCGTCGCGGCAGAAGATCTGGACCTTGTCGGTGTCGTCCATGTCCGAGGACATGGTCGCGGCCAGGAACTCGGTCGGATGGTATGCCTTGAGCCAGGCCGTCTGGTACGAGATCAGCGCGTACGCAGCCGAGTGCGACTTGTTGAAGCCGTAGCCCGCGAACTTCTCCATCAGGTCGAACAGCTTGACCGCCAGGTCCGGATCGTGGCCCTTTTCCTTGGCGCCCTGCTCGAACAATTCGCGGTGCTTGGCCATTTCCTCGGGCTTTTTCTTGCCCATGGCGCGCCGCAGCAGGTCGGCGCCGCCCAGCGAGTAGCCGCCGATGATCTGCGAGATCAGCATCACCTGTTCCTGGTAGACGATGACCCCGTAGGTGCTCTTGAGGGTGTTCTCCAGGTCGTCGTGGAAATAATCCACTGCGGCGCGGCCGTGCTTGCGATTGACGAAGTCGTCCACCATGCCCGATTCCAGCGGCCCCGGTCGATACAGGGCCAGCATGGCGATGATGTCTTCGAAGGTGTTGGGCCGCAGCTTCTTCAGCAGTTCCTTCATGCCGCGCGATTCCAGCTGGAACACGGCGGTCGTGTTGGCGTCGCACAGGATCTTGTAGGCGGCCGGATCGTCCAGCGCCAGGGCCATGACGTCGAAGTCGCGCTTGTCCTCGTTGAACTGGCGCACGTAGCGCACGGCCCAATCCAGGATGGTCAGGTTGCGCAGGCCCAGGAAGTCGAACTTCACCAGGCCGGCGGCCTCGACGTCGTCCTTGTCGAACTGCGAAACCGCGCTGTTTTCCTGGCCGGGCTGGCAATACAGCGGGCAGAAGTCAGTGAGCTTGCCCGGCGCGATGAGCACGCCGCCGGCGTGCATGCCGATGTTGCGGGTCAGGCCTTCCAGCGGCTGCGCCAGGTCCACCAGCGCGCGCACTTCCTCTTCCTGCTCGTAGCGGTCCTTGAAGGCGGGCTCGTCCTTCAGGGTGCGTTCGAGCGACCAGGGATCCATCGGATTGAACGGAATCAGCTTGGACAGGCCGTCGCAGAACATGTACGGCATGTCCAGCACCCGGCCGGCGTCGCGCACCACGGCCTTGGCGCCCAGCGTGCCGAAGGTCGCAATCTGGCTCACGGCGGCTCGGCCGTACTTTTCCTTGACGTAGTCGATGACCCGTTCGCGGTTGTCCTGGCAGAAGTCGATATCGAAGTCGGGCATGGAGACCCGCTCGGGATTCAGGAAGCGCTCGAACAGCAAGTCGTAGCGGATCGGATCCAGGTCGGTAATGCCCAGGGCATAGGCCACCAGCGAGCCCGCGCCTGAACCCCGGCCCGGACCCACCGGCACGCCGTTGTTCTTACCCCAGTTGATGAAGTCCTGCACGATCAGGAAGTAGCCGGGGAAGCCCATCTGGATGATGGTCTTGCATTCCCAGCGCAGGCGTTCGTAGTACTGCTCGCGCTTGGACTGGCGTTCGGCCTCGTCCGGGAACAGGAACGCCATGCGCTTTTCCAGGCCCTCTTCCGACAGCTGGACCAGGTAGTCGTCCAGGCTCACGCCGTCCGGCGTGGGGAAATTGGGCAGGCGCGGCTTGCCCAGCACCAGGCTGAGGTTGCAGCGTTTGGCGATTTCCACCGTGTTGGCCAGCGCCGAGGGCACGTCGGCGAAGCGCCGCGCCATTTCCTCGGAGCTAAGCAGGTATTGCTCCTTGCTGAACCGGCGCACGCGGCGCGGGTTGGCCAGGATTTCGCCTTCGGCGATGCAGACGCGGGCCTCATGCGCCTGGAATTCGAATTCGTCCAGGAATTGCACCGGATGCGTCGCCACCACCGGCAGGCCGGCCTCGCTCGCCAGGCGCATGGCGGCCTGGGTGTAGGCTTCGTCGCCGTCCATGCCGGCGCGCTGCAACTCGATGTAGTAGCTGCCCGGGAACAGGTGCGCCCACTGGCGCGCCAGCGCCAGCGCCGACACGGCATTGCCCGCGTCCAGCGCCTGGCCCACGTCGCCGCCGCGCCCGCCCGACAGGGCAATCAGGCCCTCCTGCCCCTGCAGCCATTCGCGGCGGATCTCGGCGCGGCCCTTGCCCTGGTTCGTCAGGAAGGCTTTAGTCAGCAGTTCGCAAAGATTGAGGTAGCCCTGGTGGTTGCGCACCAGCAGCAGCAAGCGGAAAGGCTTGGCGGGGTCGTCGTCGTTGGACAGCCAGACATCGCAGCCGGCAATCGGTTTGATGCCGGCGCCGCGCGCGCCCTTGTAGAACTTGATCAGGCCGAACAGGTTCGACAGATCCGTCAAGGCGACGGCGGGCTGGCCCAGCTTGGCCACGCGCTTGATGAGGTCGGGGATGCGCACGATGCCGTCCACGACCGAAAATTCGGAGTGTACGCGCAGGTGAACAAATGGGGACGGGGTCGTTACGGCTTCTTCGGACATAAAGGGAATTGTACCTAGTCAATGCGGTCCAAGCCGAGGCCTGTGCGCTCGCGCAAAGGACTACGCAAGCGCCTGTGTAACAATACACGTTGCACGTCATCTTCCATTGTTGACATGAGATTTACGCACGAGATTCACCTATGAAATGGCTAATTCCCGGGATCTGGCTGAGCGCCATCCTGTTTGCGCACTTCCGCGGCCGCGTCAAGCTGCCGCTGGGCCGCCAATTGCTGGACCATTCCGTACTGCTAGCCCCCGTCAACGCCTTCATGGTGCTGACCTCGCGGGTTCCCACCACGCCCTACCTGACGACCAGCGAAATCGCCGAACTCAAGGTGCTGGACGACAACTGGGAAACGATCCGCGAAGAAGCCCAACAGATGGCCGAGCTGCGCCGCATCAAGGCCGCCGACACTCATAACGACATCGGCTTCAATTCCTTCTTCAAGTACGGCTGGAAGCGTTTCTACCTGAAGTGGTACGACGCGCGCCACCCGTCCGCCGAAGAACTCTGCCCCAAGACCGTCGCCATCCTGAAGACCCTGCCCAAGGTCAAGGCCGCGATGTTCGCCGAACTGCCGCCGGGCGGCCAGTTGAACCCGCACCGCGACCCGTTCGCCGGGTCCCTGCGCTACCACCTGGGCCTGGTCACCCCGAACGACGACGGCTGCCACATCATCGTCGACGGCGAACACTACAGCTGGCGCGACGGCGAAAGCGTGGTTTTTGACGAAACCTACGTGCACGAAGCCTACAACCACACCGACCAGAACCGCATCATCCTGTTCTGCGACGTGGAGCGCCCGCTGAAGTGGCGCTGGGCCGAAGCCTTCAACCGCTGGTTCGGCCGCGTCGTCATGTCCGCCGCCAGCTCGCCCAACGACGGCGGCGACCAGACCGGCGCCATCAACAAGCTGACCCACGCCCACTGGGTCATCGACCAGAAGCGCAAGGCCTTCAAGGCCTGGAACCGCAATGTCTACAAGGCCACCAAGTACGGCCTGATCGCCCTGGTGGTCGTGGGCTTCCTGGCCCTGTAAGACAAGGCGCCCGGACATCCGGGCGCCCCCCGTCAGCCAGATCGCGCAAGCGCCCACCGCCACAACGCAAGACACCGCGTATGCCATTTTTGGCCGCCCGGGCGGCCAAAAATGGCGGGCCCCGCAAACCTCTTCCCCAGCCACGGCTTCAACATCGCGACGCCCCAAGACGCTTGTAGCCCGTCGGCGCGGGCGGCGTGGCGGCGAGCAACCTCGACGCGCCCGAGGGAATCGGAAGGAACCGCCGCAGGCGGTGACGACGATGACGACGGGGTAGTCCGGAGCGAACGCTCCGGACCGCAATCGTGGGCGCGAGCCGCCACGCCGCCTGCGCCGACGGGCGGCCTACGAAAAAACCACCGCCCGCGAAAAAACCACAAAAGCAATCAACGCTTAAGCGACTCCCAGCTCTTCATCAACCGTTTCACAGAAACCGGCATCGGCGTCCGCAACTCCTGCGCAAACAATGCCACCCGCAGCTCCTCCAGCAGCCACCGGAACTCATCCAGCCGCGGATCCGGCGCCCCTTTCAGCGCCGACCGCGCCCGCTGATACTGCGTCAGCAAAGGCGCCATCTCCGCCACCAGCTTGGCATCCCTGGCCGGATCCGCCCGCAGCTTGTCGATGCGAGCCAGAACCGCCTTCAGATACCGCGGAAAATGCGCAAGCTGCGCATACGGCGTATCGCGGATGAACCATTTGGGCATCAACGCCCCCAGCTGCGCCTGCAAGTCCGCGTAGGCCGCAGCATGCGGCTTGGCCTGCGGCAACTTGCGCTGCACTGCCGCCCATTCCGTCAGCACCGCCCCCGCCAGCCGCGCCACTTCCTGCGCCAAAAGACCCAGCCGGCCCTTGCCCTCGGCCCGCCGGGCCTCGAACTGCTGCTCGTTGACCGGCCAGGGATCGGCCAGGCAAGCCTGCCCCAGCGCGCAATCGATGATCTGGTCGCGCAGCTCTTCCTGCGTCCCCAGCGTCATGTAGAGCATGCTGATCTTGGTCAGGTCCGCCAGGTTCTTTTCCAGGAACTTCACCTGCTCGCGCAAGCCCAGCCGGAACAGCCTGAGCAAGCCCGCGCGGTGGTGCTTGCGCGCTTCGTCCGGATCGTCGAACACGTCCAGGTCGCAATGCGCGCCGCGGTCCACCAGCGCCGGATAGCCGATCACCGACTGCCCGCGCCGCTTGATCTCCATGATCTCCGGCAAGGGGCCGAAGGACCAGGAGGTCAGGTTCTCGTGCGCCAGCGCCTGGGCCACCTGGGTGTCGCTGGCCGCCAGCTGCTGGAACGTGGCCTGCGCCTGCTTGCCGAACTCGGCGCGCAGTTGCGCCAGGTTGCGTCCGGCCGCCAGCATGCGGCCGTGCTCATCCACCACCCGGAAGTTCATGAACAGGTGGGCCGGCAGGGTCTCCAGCTTGAAGTCCGCCGCGGCTGGGCGGATCTGCACCTGGTCCCACATGTCGGCGATGATGGCATCGACCAACCCCTGCTGCGGGTCGGCCTGGCGCTCGAACCAGCGGTCGTAGAAGCCTGCGGCATAGTCCGGCAGCGGCACGCAGTGGCGGCGCAGCTTCTGCGGCAGCGACTTCAGGAGCAGGTGCACCTTTTCCTTCAGCATCCCGGGCACCAGCCATTCGCAGCGCGCCGGATCGATCTGGTTGAGCGCGAACAGCGGCACCGACAGGGTCACACCGTCACGCGGCGAACCGGGTTCGAAGTGGTAATCCAGCGCCATCGACACGCCCTGCCATTCCACCTTCTTGGGAAAGACATCGGTCGTGACGCCCGCGGCCTCGTGGCGCATCAGTTCGTCGCGCGTCAGCAGGAGCTTGGCGGCGGCAGCCTTGTCCAGCCCCGACACCCACTTTTCCAGCGTCGCCGTCTGCGAAATGTCGGCCGGCAGTTGCCTGTCGTAAAAGGCGTGGATCAGCTCGTCGTCGACCAGGATGTCCGGGCGGCGGGTCTGATGTTCCAGCTTTTCGATGCCTGCGATCAGCTTGCGGTTGTGCGCCACGAACGCCAGCCGCGTGTCGATCTCGCCCGGCACCAATGCCTGACGGATGAACAGCTCGCGCGCCTGGGTCGGATTGACCCGGCCGTACTGGATGCGCCGGCCGGTGTAGATGGTCAGCCCGTAAAGCGTGGCCCGTTCATTGGCCACCACCTGCCCGGCCTTCTTTTCCCAACGCGGATCGGACCAGTTCTTGCGGATCAGGTGCGCGCCGACTTTTTCCAGCCACACCGGATCGATGCGCGCCACGCAACGCGCATACAGCCGCGTGGTCTCGACCAGTTCGGCCGCCACGATCCAGCGCCCCGCCTTCTTCACCAGCCGCGAACCGGGGTGGATATGGAAGCGGATCTCGCGCGCGCCCTGGTAATGACCGCCTTCGTCGCTCTTGAAGCCGATATTGCCCAACAGGCCCGACAGCAGCGCCATGTGCAGCTGCTCGTAGGTGGCCTCGGTCTGGTTCAGGCGCCAGCCCTGCTCGCCCACCAGCGCGGCCAGCTGCGTGTGCACGTCGTGCCATTCGCGCAGCCGGATCGGCGACAGGAAGTTCTGGCGCAGCAGGGCCACCAGCTTGCGCTGCGAGGCCTTGTGCTGCACCTGCTCGCCGTACCAGCGCCACAGCTTCAGGAAGGAGATGAACTCGGACTTGTCGTCGGCGAACTTGGCGTGCGCGGCTTCAGCCGCCTCGCGTTCCTGCATGGGGCGATCGCGCGCGTCCTGCACCGACAGGGCCGAGGCGATGATCAGCATCTCGGCGAGGCACTGATGTTCGCGCGCGGCCAGGATCATGCGGCCGATGCGCGGGTCCACCGGCAGCTTGGCCAGTTCATGTCCCGTGCGCGTCAGCACGAAGGACGAGCCGGTACGGGAAGCGTCCGTGTCGTCGTCCGAGGCCGACGCCAGTTCGATCGCGCCCAGTTCCTGCAGCAGATGGTAGCCGTCGGCCACCGCGCGCCCGGGCGGCGCCTCGACGAAGGGGAACTGCTCGATGTCGTCCAGCTTCAGGGACTTCATCCGCAGGATGACCGAGGCCAGCGACGAGCGCAGGACTTCCGGGTCCGTGAACGGCGCCCGGTTGTTGAAGTCCAGCTCGTCGTAGAGCCGGATGCAGACGCCCGGCCCGACCCGGCCGCAACGGCCGGCGCGCTGGTTGGCCGAAGCGCGGCTGATCGGCTCGATGCGCAGCTGCTCGACCTTGTTGCGCCAGGAATAGCGCTTGATGCGCGCCAGCCCGCTGTCGACCACGAAGCGGATGCCCGGCACGGTCAGCGAGGTTTCCGCCACGTTGGTGGCCAGCACGATGCGCCGCGCATTGGTGCGCGGATGGAAGATCTGCTCCTGCTCGGCCTGCGACAGGCGCGCGTACAGCGGCAAGACTTCGGTGCCGGCCGGATGGCGCTTGCGCAGCGCCTCGGCGGATTCGCGGATCTCGCGCTCGCCAGGCAGGAACACCAGCACGTCGCCCGGGCCGTGGCGCGCGCACTCGTCCACCGCGTCCACGATGGCGTCGATCAGGTCGCGCTCCTCGTCGCCCGACATCCGTTCGCGGTCCCGGCCGGGCTTGGCCGGGGCGGCCTCGTCTTCCGGGAGCTCCTCGCGCACGGGAAGGTAGCGGACCTCGACGGGGTACAGGCGGCCGGACACCTCGATGACGGGCGCGGGCCGGTCCTCGGAAGCGCCGAAGTGCCGGGCGAAGCGCTCGGCGTCGATGGTCGCCGAGGTGATGATGATCTTCAGATCCGGGCGGCGGGGCAGCAGCTGCTTCAGGTAGCCCAGCAGGAAATCGATGTTCAGGCTGCGCTCGTGCGCCTCGTCGATGATGATGGTGTCGTAGCGGCGCAAGAGCGGATCGCGCTGCGATTCGGCCAGCAGGATGCCGTCCGTCATCAGCTTGATGGACGCGTTGGGGCCGGTGCGGTCGTTGAAACGCACCTGGTAGCCCACGACCTCGCCCATGGGGGTGTTCAGCTCTTCGGCGATGCGCTTGGCCACCGACGTCGCGGCCAGGCGGCGCGGCTGGGTGTGGCCGATCATCTTCTGGCGGCCGCGGCCCAGCTCCAGGCATATCTTGGGCAGCTGGGTGGTCTTGCCCGACCCGGTTTCGCCGCTGACGATCACCACCTGGTGGCTGGCGATGGCGCGCGCGATCTCCTGGCGCCGCGCGCTGACGGGCAGGTCTTCGGGGTAGCTCACCACGGGTATGGGCCGCTCGGGGCGCGGCGCGCGGCGCGCGTTCTGCGCGTCTGCCGCTGCCGCCGGAGCCGCCGCGTCCGCGGCCTTGGGCGCACGCGGGCTGGAGGATTCAGGCATGTACGATTAGTCCGGTTAGCCCGGCATTATAAATTTCCGCGAGCCCGCTGCTGGCGCCGCGGGCGCAAACCGGCAAATCCGGCACCAAATTGGCACTCTTTTCCGCCTGCGCCGGGGCGCGACGGTCATATAATTTCGCCACGCCGTCGTCCGACGGCGCTATGGCGCGGCACGGCGCCGCGTTTTTGCTTACTCTCAGGAATCCTTCCGCCCATCATGCCCGACCTGGAACCAGACACCGTCTCCGCCCTTGAAGCCCCAGAATTCGCACCCGCCCAATTCGTCCGATGGTTCCGAGAAGTGGCGCCTTATGTGCATGCGTTCCGAGGCAAGACGTTCGTGGTGGCTTTCGGCGGTGAACTGGTGCAGGCCGGCGCGCTGAACGCGCTGGTGCAGGACTTGTCGCTGCTGTCCTCGCTGGGCATCCGCCTGGTGCTGGTGCACGGCTCGCGTCCGCAGGTCAATGAGCAGCTGCGCCTGAAGGGCTTTACCCAGCAATTCGACCGCGGCCTGTCGCCCACCGACGCCGCCGCGCTGGAATGCGCCAAGGAAGCCGCCGGCGAAATCCGCCTGGACATCGAGGCCGCCTTCAGCCAGGGGCTGCCGAACACGCCCATGTCGCACGCCCATATCCGTGTCATCTCCGGCAACTTCGTCACCGCCCGCCCGACCGGCGTGCTGGACGGGGTGGACTACAAGCACACCGGCCAGGTGCGCAAGATCGACATCGACGCGCTCAAGTTCGCCATCGAAAAGGGCTCGTCCGTGGTGCTGTTGTCGCCGCTGGGCTTCTCGCCCACCGGCGACGCGTTCAACCTGGCCATGGAAGACCTGGCCACCAGCGTCGCGGTGGCGCTGCGCGCTGAAAAACTCATCTTCCTGTCCAGCTCGCAGGGCGTGCTGAACGACGACGGCACGCTGGACACTGAACTCGCCCGCGTGGACGCCGACGCCCTGCTGGCGGGCGGTGAACTCGACGAAGAGACCCACGCCTTCCTGCAGTACGCCTCGCTCGCGGTCAAGCGCGGCGTGGCCCGCGCCCACCTGCTGCCGTTCGCGCTGGACGGCAGCGTGCTGCTGGAAATCTTCACCCACGACGGCGTCGGCACCATGGTGGTGGAAGACACGCTGGACGACCTGCGCGCCGCCACGATCGACGACGTCGGCGCCATCCTCAGCCTGATCGAACCGCTGGAAGCCGACGGCACGCTGGTGCCGCGTCCGCGCAGCGTGGTCGAGCGCGACGTGGAAAACTTCACCGTGCTGGAGCACGACGGCGTCATCTACGGCTGCGCGGCCCTGCACAGTTTCCCCGAAGAGCAGATGGCCGAAATGGCCTGCCTGATCGTGCATCCGGAATGGCAGGGTTCGGGCGAAGGCGAAATCCTGCTGCGCCACATGGAATCGCGCGCGCGCGCCGTCGGCGCCAAGCGCCTGTTCGTACTGACGACGCGCACCTCGCACTGGTTCATGAAGCGCGGTTTCGTGCAGGGCGGCATCGCCGACCTGCCGCGTGAAAAACAGCACAATTACAACCGTTCGCGCAACAGCCTGGTCTTCATCAAGAAGCTGTAACACCCGGGCTACCCGCAGGGTCCGCAGGGGCTTGGCGCCATCAGGTCGCCAAGCCCGTTAAAATGCAGGATTACTCATTTCTTCCGGCAGCGAACCATGGCCCGTATCGTCAACTGTGTAAAACTGAAGCGTGAAGCCGAAGGGCTGGATTTCCCCCCCTACCCCGGCGAACTCGGCACCAAGATCTGGCAGAGCATTTCCAAGGAAGCTTGGGAAGAATGGAAGGCCATCCAGACGCGCCTGGTCAATGAAAACCGCCTGAACCTTGCGGACGCCCGCGCCCGCAAGTACCTGAAGGAACAGATGGAGCGCTTCCTGTTCGAAGACGGCACCGTCGAAGCGCAGGGCTACGTTCCGCCCTCGGCCTGATCCGGCCGCGCCTTTTCCGGCCGCAAGCTGATGGCGGCCCACCCGATGCAGCCCCTCGCCCGCGAGGGGCTGTTCATTTCCGGCGCCAGCGTCCGCCTTGGCGCCGGCCTTAAGATTCAAGTACTGCTGGCCGTATCATCGCTGTCATGAAAGAAGAATCGCGCCTGTCCCCCTCCTCGCCCATCGAACGCGCGCTCGGCATCGCGCCCGACCGCCGCGCGGGCACGCTGCAGGACGTGCAGCACGTGGTGATCCTGATGCAGGAAAACCGCTCTTTCGACCACTATTTCGGCACCTTGCCCGGCGTGCGCGGCTTCGCCGATCCGCATCCCGCCCCCACGCTGACGGGCAATGTGCTGACGCAGGCGGATGGTGCGGCGCAGGTCCGCCCCTATGCCCTGCAGGCCGAATACGCCAGCGATGCACAGGTGGGCTACATCACGCCGCACACCTGGGACGACGCGCAGCGCGCCTGGAACGACGGCCGCATGGACCAATGGCTGCCCGCCAAGAGCCGCCTGGGCATGGGCGCCTACCGTGGCGAGGAGGTGCCGTTCCAGACCGCGCTGGCAAACGCCTTCACCCTGTGCGACGCCTATCATTGTTCGATCCATGCCGGCACCAATCCCAACCGGCTGTTCCTCTGGACCGGCACCAATGATCCGCAAGGCCTGGCGGGCGGCCCAGCCCTGGTGAATACCTTCGACCGCCTGGGGCCCGCCAGCGAAGGCTATGCCTGGACCACCTATCCCGAACGCCTGCAGGACGCCGGCGTGGACTGGCGCATCTACCAGGACATGGCGGACAACTATCACGACAATCCGCTGGCCGGCTTCCAGCAGTACCGCCGGCAGCATGCGGGCGCGGCCGGCGACGCGCCCCTGCGCGACCGCGGCCTGTCCACGTGCACGCTGGACCAGTTGGCCCGCGACGTCGCCGCTGGCACGCTGCCGCAGGTGTCCTGGATCATTGCGCCCACGGCCGATTCCGAACACCCCGAGGTCTCGTCGCCGGCAAGGGGCGGTGCCTACACGGAGCGCGTGCTGGACATCCTGACCCGCAATCCCGAGGTCTGGAGCCGCTGCGTGTTCTTCGTCACCTACGACGAGAACGACTGCTTCTTTGACCACATGCCGCCGCCTGCGCCGCCTGCCCGCGCGGCCGACGGCCTATCGGGCGGCCTCTCCACGGTCGAGCTGGACGGCGAATACCACGACGCGCGCCATGGGCCCAGCGCCGCCACGCCCGACGACCCTGCCGGACTGCATGGGCGCGGGTTCGGGCTGGGGCCGCGCGTGCCGATGCTGGTGGTCTCGCCCTGGAGCCGTGGCGGCTGGGTCAATTCCCAGGTGTTCGACCACACGTCGGTGATCCGTTTCCTGGAAGCGCGATTTGGCGTGCTGGAACCCAATATCAGCGCCTGGCGGCGCGAGATCGCCGGCGACCTGACCTCGGCCTTCGACTTCGCTGCCGCCCGCGGCGCGCACGCCGAAGGCCTGCGCCAGGCTTGCGCCCTGCCGTACGCGCTGGACGTCCAAGGCCGCATGGCTGCCGACGGCGGACATTACCGGCTGACCCTGCGCAATCCCGGCGCCGCAGGCGCGGTGCTGCATGTCTACGACCGCCACGCGCTGGAACACGCGCCGCGCCGCTATACCGCGAGCGCAGGCGCGCGGCTGGACGACGGCTGGCGCCTGCACGCCGATGGCGCCTATGACTTGTGGCTGCTGGGCCCCGACGGCCTGCACCGGCACTTCCGCGGCGATGCGCGCGATGCCGGCACGCTGGAGGCGCAAGTGATGCCGGCGGCGACCGGCCTGAGCCTGCGTCTCGTCAATCGCGGCGAAACGCCGCAGGCGGTAAAAGTGGAGTCGCGCATGGGCGACGGCTGGTGCGCCATGGCGCACGTGCAAGCGGACGGCTCGCTGGATCTTGCCTACGGCGGTTGCCAGGGATGGTACGACCTGGAGATCACCGCGCTTGCCTTGCCGGCATTCGGCCGCAGGCTGGCGGGCCGCATCGACGCCGGCAAAGCCGGCCTGCCGGACCCGCGCCTGCAGGCAGGGGCGACGCTGCCCCTGGACTGACGCTTACTCTTCCGTGTCTTCTTCTTCACCGCGCGCCAGGCGCTCGGTGTTCTTCACGCCGGTGTGGCGCACGTCGGCGCCCTTGACCATGTAGATCACGCGCTCGGACATGTTCTTGGCGTGGTCGCCGATGCGTTCCAGCGCGCGCGCGATGAAGATCATGTCGATGGCGCGCGAGATGGTGCGCGGATCTTCGATCATGTACGTGATCAGGTGGCGCAGCGCGCCCTTCCATTCCTTGTCCACTTCCTTATCGCTGCGCACGACGGCGGCGGCCTGGATGGGATCGAGGCGGGCGAACGCGTCCAGCGCCTGATGCAGCATGGTGCGCACATTGGCAGCCATGTGGCGCAGTTCGATCACCGGGATGTGGCGCAGTTCGGCTTCGTGGATGCGGCGCGCGACGGTGGCGACCTTCTCGGCTTCATCGCCGGAACGCTCCATGTCGGTCAGCATCTTGGACACGGCCATCAGCATGCGCAGGTCGATGGCGGTGGGCTGGTGGCGCGCCAGGATGCGGCTGATGCTCTCGTCGATTTCGACTTCGTGGCGGTTGACTTCCTTTTCACGCTCACGGACTTTCTCGACCAGCGAAATGTCGCCGCTGGCGAGCGCGTCGATGGCCTCCTGGATCATGGCTTCCACAAGGCCGCCCATTTGCAGGAACTGCGAACGGACGCTTTCGAGGTCCGCATCGAACTGCTTGTTTGTATGCTCCGACATCCGGGCTCCCTGCGTGTTTGGTCTCATTGCACTGCCCTGAAAAAAGGATATTACGAGATGGGCCTGCACAACCCGCAAGGTTATGACCCAAGTGTGACAGGATTATGAACACGGACCCCGGCGGCCACAAGGCGGGCCGGCCGGGGCAACGCCGGGAGGCGTCGGCAAGCGGACTCAGGCGCGGCGGTCCAGCCGGCGGATGCCGTTTTGCGTGGCCAGCAGGGCCACGTCGGCGCCCGCGATCGCGAACAGGCCGCAGGTCACTACGCCCGCCAGATTGTTGACCCGGGCTTCCAGGCCCGGCGCGTCGGTGATGGACAGGCCGGACACGTCCAGGATGACGTTGCCGTTATCGGTGACGAATCCCTCGCGCAGCTTGGGCTGACCGCCCAGCGCCGCCAGGGCGCGCGCCACGGATGCGCGCGCCATTGGGATGACTTCGACGGGCAGCGGGAACTTGCCCATGGTCTGCACCAGCTTGGACTCGTCGGCGATGCAGATGAAGCGCTCGGCCACCGAAGCCACGATCTTCTCGCGCGTCAGCGCACCGCCGCCGCCCTTGATCATGTGCAGGTTGGCGTCGATCTCGTCGGCGCCGTCGACGTAGATCGGCATCGTCGTGATGTCGTTCAGGTCCAGCACCTTCAGCCCGTGTCCGGCAAGCCGGGCGGCGCTGCGCTCGGAACTGGCCACCGTGCCGCCGATCCGACCCTTGAAACGGGCCAGGCCGTCGATGAAGAGATCCGCCGTGGAGCCCGTGCCCACGCCGATGATGGCGTCGGGTCCTGCGACCTGTTCAACGAATTCCAGGGCCGCGTCGGCGGCTTGCTGCTTGAGTTCTTGCTGGGAAAGCATGGCGAAAAATGCGGGAAGGTTGGTCAAGCCAGGAAATTTAGCATGCGGCAGCAGGCCACGCCCGCGCCAGGATGGCCTGCACATCCGCGCCCGCCGCCAGTTCGCCGAACACGCCGCCGCCCGCGTTCAGGCGGCTGGCGACGAAAGCCTGCGCCACCGGCGCAGGCGCATGCTGGATCAGCAAGGCAGCCTGCCACAAGCGCGCCAGGCCGGCGGCGATGCGGCGAGCCTGGAAC
The DNA here is from genome assembly GCF_902859735.1 of Achromobacter aegrifaciens. Taxonomy (GTDB): domain Bacteria; phylum Pseudomonadota; class Gammaproteobacteria; order Burkholderiales; family Burkholderiaceae_B; genus Achromobacter; species Achromobacter aegrifaciens. Next base: position 36,023 of record NZ_CADIJY010000006.1, read on the forward strand.
TCGGCCTGGACGCCATCAGCCAGCAAGGTCCGCCAGCGCGCCAGCGCGTCGTCGAAGTCCTGGTACTGCCCCGCCGCCTGCGCGAACTCGCGCTCCAGCGCGGGCAGCGCTCCGGCCTCGCGCTGCAAGGCGCGCAATACGTCCAGCGCCATGACGTTGCCGGAGCCTTCCCAGATGGAATTGACCGGGGTTTCGCGGTAAAGCCGGGGCATAGGGCCGTCGTCCACGTAGCCGTTGCCGCCCCAGACCTCCATGCATTCGGCCACCGCGGCGATCGCGCGCTTGCAGACCCAGAGCTTGGCGGCCGGCGTACCCACGCGGACCAGGGCCCGCGCCGCAGCGTCGGCGCGCTCGTCCACGGCGCGCGCCAGCCGCAGGCCCAGCATCATGGCCGCCTCGCTTTCAAGCGCCAGGTCGGCCAGCACGTTGCGCATCAGCGGCTGCTCGATCAAGGGCTTGCCGAAGGCGTGACGGTGGCGCGCATGATGCGCCGACTGCACCAGCGCCTGCCGCAGCAGCGCCGCGCTGCCCAGCACGCAATCCAGCCGGGTGGTGGCGGCCATCTCCAGCAGCACGGCCAGGCCGCGGCCCGGTTCGCCCACCATGACGCCCCAGGCTTCCTCGAATTCGACCTCGGCGCTGGCGTTGCTGCGGTTGCCCAGCTTGTCCTTCAGCCGGCGCACGCGCACGGCATTGCGCGGTCCGTCCGGTATCCAGCGCGGCACGAAAAAGCAACTGAGTCCTTCGTCGGTCTGCGCCAGCACCAGATGCGCGTCGGCCTGCGGCACCGAGAAAAACCATTTGTGGCCGACCAGCAAATAGGCGCGGCCGCGGCCGGGCGCGCCTACTGGCGTGGCGCGCGTGGTGACGGCGCGCAGGTCGGAGCCGCCCTGCTTCTCCGTCAGGCCCATGCCGATCAGGGCCGAGCGCTTCGCGGCCAGCGGCGCGTCGGCGCCGTCGAACTCCCGCGAATACAGGGCGTTCAGCCATTGCCCGCCGAAATCCACGACGCCCGCAGGTTCACGCTGCAACAGCGGCACCGCGGCAAACGTCATGGTGGTGGGACACAGGCTGCCCGCCTCGACCTGCCCCTGCATGACATAGGCCGCGGCCCGCGCCACCTGCGCGCCCGGCTCGGGCTGCACCCAGGCGCGGCTGTGCAGGCCGCGCGCCATGATGCCGCCCATCAGCAGATTCCAGGACGGATGGAATTCGACGCGGTCGATGCGGTGGCCGCCGCGGTCGTAGCTGACCAGGCGCGGCGTGCAGCGGTTGGCCTGCGCGCCGGCTTCCAGCGTCTGCGCGCGGCCTAGCCAGGCGCCATGCGCCGCCAGGTCCGGCTCCCAGGCTTGCGCGCCTTCGCGCCGCACCGCCTCGCGCAAGGCCGGGTCGGTTTCGTACAAGGAGTAGTCCTCCAGGGGCGGCACCTGGTTGGATACGGTATGTGTCGCGAACGATGACATGGCTGCTCCCTGGATCGGTCCACTGATGTGCCGCCAGCCCGCGGCGCGGTCAGCCCCTTCGGGCCTATCTGGCCATCGGCGCCACCAGGGCCCAGGGCCGCAGCGCCTCGACCTGCGCCGCCAGCTCCAGCAGCAGCGCCTCGCTGCCCAGCGGCCCCATCAGCTGGATGCCGATGGGCAGGCCGTCGGACGACATGCCGAAGGGGATGGAGATGGCGGGCATGCCGGTCAGATTGGCCAAGGGCGCAAACGGCGAATAGCCGATGACGCCCTTCTTGCCCAAACGGTAGGCCAGGTAGTCGGCGTTGTCCATGGCGTAGCGGCCGATGGGCGCCGGCGGCTGCGCCAGCACCGGGCTCAGGAACAGGTCGTAGCCTTGCGCGCCGTCGCGTTCCAGGAAGCGGCCGACCCGGCGCGTGATCTCGTGGCAGGTGTCGACGCAGGCCACGTACTGCGCGCCGGAGATGGCGCGGGCGTATTCGCGCGCGCCCAGCGTTGTCGGTTGCAATTCATCGGCGGCCAGGCGGCGGCCGCGCGCGGCCACGAAGGCGTCAATGGCGTTGGCCGCCGCGCTCGCGATCAGCGGCAGCATCGGCGACAGCACCTCCTCGGATCCCACCGGCGGCGCGGCAGGCACGAGTTCATGGCCCAGCGACGCGAAAAGCTGCGCGGCCTCGTCCACGGCGGCCGCCACTTCAGGATGGATGGCCTCGCCCTCGTAGGTCGTGTTGACGAAGGCAATGCGACGCCGTGCGGCCGATTGCGGATCAGCAGCGACGCGCGCCACCACGGCGCGGTAGGAGTCAGCCGGCAGTGCCGGCGCGGCGTAAGGCGCACCCACGTCGGCGCCGGCGCTGATGTCCAGCGACGCGGCGCAGTCGCGCACCGACAGGGTCATCATGTGTTCGGTGGCCAGGCCGCCCCAGCCTTCACCCTTCAGCGGGCCCAGCGGCATCAAGCCGCGCGAAGGCTTCAGGCCCAGTACGCCGCAGCAGGACGAAGGAATGCGGATCGACCCGCCGCCGTCACTGCCATGGGCGATGCGCACCATGCCGCTGGCCAGCGCAGCGCCTGCGCCGCCGCTGGACCCGCCCGCGCTATGGCCCGCCTTCCAGGGGTTCTGGGTGGCCGGCCCGTAGACCGGCGATTCGGTGGTGGGGCTCAGGCCCAATTCGGCGCTGGTCGTGCGGCCGAACGGAATCAGGCCCGCGCGGCGGTAGCGCTTGACGATCTCGGCGTCGACGTTCCATTCCACCTGGCCGTACAGCACCGAACCCATGGCGCTGGGCAGGCCCAGCGCCGCCGTGCCCAGGTCCTTGAGCAAGGTGGGTACGCCCAGGAACGGCCGTCTCTGCAATTGCGCCAACCGCTGTTCCTGCGACTGGCCGCCCAGCTCCTCGTCCAATGACTGCGCCAGGCGCAGGCCGATTTCCGCCTGCAGGCCGCAGGCGGCGTTGATCGAGGGATTGCGGGCCGCCACCCGGTCCACCGCCTGCTGCATCGCAGCAAGCGCAGTGGTGACCCCTTGTGCGATATCGGCGCCCAGCGCCGTCGCGTCCAGGGTGGAGGAATCATGGCGTTCAGCGGTGCTCATGCTTGCAATGCTCCAGGTGACTGACGGCGGATTGCCGCTGACGCCAGGATATCGGCAGTCGCTGCGGGCAACAAGCTCACGCCCCTGCGATGCCGCCGCGGCCGGATCAGTTCTGGCCTGCGGCCTGGTCTTCGTCGTCGTCCCCGGCGTCGCCCTCGTCCGCAGTGCCGAGCAGGAGCCGGGCGTCGGCTTCGGGCAGCGCCTCGACGGCTTTCAGGTTCTTGAGCATGGCGCGGGTGCGCACTTCCGTCTGGCCGATCTTGTTGCTGGCGGTGTCCAGCGTCTTCTTGACGCTGGCCAGGGATTCGCCGAACTTGCCGAACTCCGTCTTGACCGCGCGCAGCACCTGCCAGACCTCGGACGAACGCTGTTCGATCGCCAGCGTGCGAAACCCCATCTGCAGGCTGTTCAACAATGCCGCCAGGTTGCTGGGGCCGGCCACGTTGACGCGCAGGTCATGCAGCTTATCGAGCAGCCCCGGGCGGCGCAGCACCTCCGCGTACAGGCTCTCGGTAGGCAGGAACATGATGGCGAAGTCGGTGGTGTGCGGCGGCGCCACGTACTTGCCGGCGATCAGGCGCGCCTGCAGTTCCACCGCGCGGCCCAGCGCGGCGCCGGCGTTCTTCACGCCTTCGGTGTCGGCGGCTTCCTGCGCGTCCATAAGGCGCTCGTACTCTTCCTTGGGAAACTTGGCGTCGATCGGCAGCCAGACGGGTTCGCCGCCATCGCCGCGCCCCGGCAGGCGGATGGCGAACTCCACCACGGCATCGCTGCCCGGCACGGGCTTGATGTTGCTGGCGTATTGGTCCGGCGTCATGTTGTCCTCGATCAGCCTGGCCAGTTGCACCTCGCCCCAGGTGCCGCGCGACTTGACGTTGGTCAGCACCCGCTTCAGGTCGCCCACGCCCGCCGCCAGGGCCTGCATTTCGCCCAGGCCCTTGTGCACGGCCTCCAGGCGGTCCGACACCAGCTTGAAGGACTCGCCCAGGCGCTGCTCCAGCGTGGCGTGGAGCTTTTCGTCCACGGTGCGGCGCATTTCGTCGAGCTTGGCGCTGTTGTCGGTTTGCAACGATTGCAGCCGCTGGTCGACCGTGGCGCGCACTTCCATCAGGCGCCGCTCGTTGATCTGGATGAGGCCCTGCAACTGCTCGGAGAAACCCGCCGCAAATCGCGCCAGCGATTCCGCCGACTCCGCGCGCGCGGCCTGGGCGTCACGCGACAACCCGGCGCGCAAATCGCCATGCGACTGCGACAGCTCCACCCTCAAGGCGCGGGTGGAGTCCGCGAATTCGCTGCGCAGGCCGCGCTGCCCTTCCGCGATGTCGGCGCGCAGCGCGCGCTCGGTGCGTTCCAGGCTTTCCAGCAGCGCGTCGAGCCGGGCATCCTGCGCGGGCGGGCGCAGCCATGCCAGCAAGGCCGCCAAAAAGGCCAGAACGGCGCCGCCCGCGGCGATCCAAAGCAGATGTATGTCGTTCAAAAGATGCGTCTCCAAAGCCGGGATTGTAGGACTCCGGCCACGCCTTCCCCGGTAAATCCGGCCGAGATTCGGCATCTGGCGGACTCATGCTCCAGCTCAAGGATTAAACTCGGGAGCATCCAAACAGGCTTGATCTCCCCTTGAACCCCGCAGATCCTTCTCTCTGTACGCCCGCGGCGTCTTTCCAGTCCATCTTCGGGCCGCTGGACCTGAACGCCGCCACGCCGGTCGCCTCCGGCCATGACCGGCACATCTTCCAGCACCCCAACATGCCGTCCTTGCTCGTCAAGGTCATGGACATGCGCGCCCGCGCGATTTATCTGGAGGCCCGCCCGTTCAAGCGCTGGTATAAGCAATACCAGCGCGAAAGCGCGTACCGCGTCTACCTGACCGAAATCTACGAATACGTCACCACCACCACCCGCCCCTCGGGCGTATGGCAGGTGCCCATGGCGCGCATACTCGGCGTGGCCCAAACCACGCTGGGCTTGGGCCTGGTCGTCGAGAAAATCCGCGACGCCGACGGCAACATCGCCCCCACCGTGACGGACCTGGCCAGGCAGGGCAAGCTCGACGACGCCCTCAGCGCGCAGCTGGACGAATTCTTCCAGGATCTGGCCGATGCCCACGTGGTTCTGCACGATGTCTCCGCCAGCAACATCGCCTGTGGCCTGAATGCCGACGGCAAGCAGGGCTTGTACCTGATCGACGGCTTCGGCGGCCTGCCGCTGATCCCGATCTATGCCTGGAGCAAGCGCCTGAACAGCCGGCGCATCCACCGCAAGTACGTGCGCATGCGCGCGGCCCTGGCCGAACGTATTGCCACCGGCGGGTTCTGACGCGCCCTGCGCAGACGCGGCCGGGGCGCGGGCCGGTCGGTTACGCCTGCGGCGCCTCTGGCAACACCACGCCCTGGCGGTCCACCCATACGTAGTCGTGGCCGGCGCGCTGTCCGCGGCGCAAGGGATTGCGCGTGCAAAAGGCCGCGTAAGCAGGGTCCACAAAACGGTAGTGCAGGTGTTCGTCCCGGCCCAGCGGAATGCCCAGGCGCGTGGTGCAGATCAGGGCTTCGGGCGACTCCCCCACATCCTCCACATACAGCGCCTGCGGGTCGAAACCGCGTGCGTCCCAGTCCGGCACTTTCAGGCCCAGCGCCCGGCACAGCAGGGTCTGGCCGGCGCACAGGCCGGAGACCGGTCGCGGCCGCCCCTGTGCATCGGGGTTCAACTCCAGCATGCGGGCCAGCGCTTGCGGTCCGGACAGCGCGTCCGTCCAGGGATAGGCGGATTTGATCAGCACGGCATTGCCCGGCCCTCCCGCGCTGAAATTCAGCGAATCCCCGCCGCGGGCGTAATACATGTAGACCGTACCGCCGTCCATGAACAGCGCGCGCCGCTTATGGGTGTACCCCAGCGACGCATGGCTGCCCTTCTCTTCCAGGTAATAGGCTTCGGTCTCGATGATGCGGGCCGACAGCCACAGGTCGCCCACGCGGTGGCGGATGACCTTGCCCGGCAGCTCGCGCGCCAGCTGGGCGGCGTCGCGGTCGAAGAAGGCGTCAGGCAAGGCCCGGCCGGGCGCGCCCGGCGCCAGGCCGGCCTGGGCCGCCGCCTCAGGCGAAACGTTCGCCGTAGCGCTTTTCGCTGAAGCCAACGCTCACCTCGCCATCGGGCGTGACCGTGACCGGGCGGCGCACCAATGCCGGATACTCGGCGATCAACTGGGTCCACTGCGCATCGGTGTGCGCCGTCTTGCGCTCTTCGGGCAGGTTGCGCCAGGTCATGGACGTGCGGTTGACCAGTTTTTCCCAGCCGCCGACCTGGTCCGCCCAGGCTTTCAGCGTGGCGGCCGGCACCGGGTTGTCGCGGTAGTCCACGAACGCGTGGGCGACGCCATGCGCCGTCAGCCAGTCGCGCGCCTTGACGCAGGTGCTGCACTTGGTCAGGCCATACAGGGTGGTTTGCTTCATTTGGGTTCGGACTCCTTGCGCCATTGCATGCGGTTGGCCAGGATCACGCAAGTGCCGACCGCCAGGATGAAGAGGGTCGCCAGCGCGTTGATCTCGGGTTTCAGGCCCAGGCGCACGCGCGAGAAAACTTCCATGGGCAACGTGCTGGAGCTGGGGCCGGACAGGAACGAGGCCAGCACCACGTCGTCCAGCGACAGGGTGAAGGACAGCAGCCAGGCCGAGGCCAGCGCCGGCGCGATCAGCGGCAGCGTGATCTTGAAGAACACGGTCATGGGCGTGGCGCCCAGGTCCAGCGCGGCTTCTTCCAGCGAACGGTCCAGGTCGCGGATGCGGGTCTGGATGACCACCGCGACAAAGGCCATGCACAGGGTCACGTGGCCGACCCAGATCGTGAAGATGCCGTTTTCGGCGGGCCAGCCCAGGCTGCCGCGCAGCTCCACGAACATCAGCAGTAGCGAGATGCCCAGCACCACTTCGGGGATGACCAGCGGCGCGCTCAGCATGCCCACGTACAAGGCGAAGCCGCGGAAGCGCCCCATGCGCCCCAGCACGTAGCCGGCCCAGGTGCCGATGATGACGGCGGCGGTAGCAGTCATGGCGGCAATGCGGAACGACAGCCAGGCCGCGCGCAGCAGCGCGTCGTCGTTGAACAGCGAGTGATACCAGCGGAACGAGAAACCGGTCCAGGACGTGACGGTGGGCGACTCGTTGAACGAGAACACCATCAGGCTGATGATGGGCACGTACAGGAAAAAGTACCCCAGTCCCAGCACGACGGCGCGCAAAGTCTTGTTGGGCCCGTTCATTTGCGGCCTCCGTTCGCCTGTTCCTGCTGCTTGACCTGGTTGTATTGGAAGTACACCAGCGGCACCAGCAGCAACAGCACCATCACGCAGGTCACGGCCGAAGCCATGGGCCAGTCGGCGTTGTTGAAGAACTCATTCCACATCACGCGGCCCATCATGAGCGTGTTGGCGCCGCCCAGCATTTCGGGGATCACGTACTCGCCCACCGCCGGGATGAACACCAGCATGGCGCCGGCAATCACGCCCTGGCGCGACAGCGGCACCGTGATCTGCCAGAACGCCTGCCAGGGCTTGGCGCCCAGATCGTAGGCGGCTTCCAGCAGGCGCAGGTCCATCTTCACCAGCGTGGCGTACAGCGGCAGGATGAAGAATGGCAGGTAGGCGTAAACCATGCCGATGTAGACGGCGACGTCGGTGCGGTAGATTTCCAGCGGACTGGAAATGATGCCCAGGCCCTGCAGCAGGTTGTTGAGCAGCCCGTCGTTGCGCAGGATGCCGACCCAGGCGTATACGCGCAGGAGCAGCGAAGTCCAGAACGGCAGGATCACACCCAAAAGCAGCAGGTTGCGCACCGCCGGCGACGAACGCGCGATGTAATAGGCGATGGGATAGCCGATCAGCACGCAGAAGAGCGTGGTGATGGCGGCGATCTTCACCGAATTCAGATACGTGGCGAAGTACAGGCTGTCCGTGAACAGCAGGATGTAGCCGCGCAGGTGCAGGCTGAACTGCACCGCCTCGTCCTTGAATTCCGCCAGGGACGTATAGGGCGGAATGCCGAACTTCAGTTCGGCGAAACTGATCTTCAGGACCAGCAGGAACGGCACCAGCAGGAACAGCACCAGCCAGGCGAACGGCGGCACCACCGCCAGCGCCCGGCCCGACGGCAACCAGTCGCGGGGCGAAAAGCGGATCATGACGCCAGCACCGTGGCGCTGTCGGCGTCCCAGCTGACGAAGATCTCTTCATCGATGCCGGGCGCGTCCATCTGGGCCAGCAACTGGCTGGGCACGCTGGCCTCGACCGTCTTGCCGGAATCCAGGCGGATCTGATAGAGCGCGTAGCTGCCCATCCAGGCCATGTGGCTGACCATGCCATGGGCCCAGTTGTATTCGGCTTCGGGCTGCTCGCGCGACACCACCAGGCGTTCAGGGCGGATGGAGACGTGCACTTCCATGCCCAGCGGCTCGCTCACGCCGTGGTTGACGAAGAGCGGACGGGTCAGCTCGCCGCACTCGATGGCGACGTGGTCCGGTTCATCGACCACGATGGTGCCGGTGAACATGTTGGTCGACCCGATGAAGCTGGCAACGAAGCGGGAATTCGGAAAGGCGTAGACGTCCTGCGGCGTGCCGCATTGGACGATCTGGCCTTCGGTCATGACGGCCAGGCGGTGGGCCATGGTCATGGCTTCTTCCTGGTCGTGCGTGACCATGATGCAGGTCACGCCGACCTGCTCCAGGATCTTCACGAGTTCGATCTGGGTCTTCTGGCGGATCTGCTTGTCCAAGGCGGACATGGGCTCGTCCAGCAGCAGCAGCTTGGGCCGCTTGACCAGGCTGCGCGCCAGGGCCACGCGCTGCTGCTGGCCGCCCGACAGCTGGTTGGGCTTGCGGCGCGAATAACCGGCCATCTGGACCAGGTCCAGGGCTTCGAACACGCGGTCATGGATCTCGGCCCGGTCCACGCCTTCCTGCTTCAGGCCGAAGGCCACGTTGGCCTCGACCGTCATGTGCGGGAACAGCGCGTAGGACTGGAACATCATGTTCACGGGCCGGCGGTACGGCGGCACGTGCGTGATGTCTTCGCCGTCCAGGAATATCTGGCCCGAGGTGGCTTCCTCGAAGCCCGCCAGCATGCGCAGCAAGGTGGACTTGCCGCTGCCCGAACTGCCGAGCAGGGCGAAGATCTCGTTGCGCTTGACCGAGAGATTGACGGAACGGACGGCGACCACATCGCCGAAGATCTTTACGACATCGGAAATCCGGACGAACTCGTCCGGATCGGCCGAATGCTGCGCCGAGTAACGGCTATCGCTCATGATGACTTATCTTCCAGACTTCAGCTCGGACCACATCCGGTTTTGCAGGCGTTGGATGTTCAAGGGCAGCGCCTTGATCACATACAGGGTCTTGGAGACGTCCGCCGGCGGGTAGATCATGGGGTTGTCGGCCACGTCCTTGACCACGAACTGCCGCGCCTCTTTGTTGGCGTTGGGATAGAACATGGTGTTGGTGATGGCCGCGTGCACCTTGGGCGTTTCGATGTAGTTGATGAAGGCCAGCGCCTCTTCGGGATGCGGAGCATCCTTGGGGATGACCATCAGGTCGAACCACGCGGGCGCGCCGCCCTTGGGGATGAAGTAGTTCACTTCATAGGACTTCTTGGCGTCCTGGGCGCGCTTGCGAGCGATCATCACGTCGCCGGAAAAGCCGTAGACCATGCACAGGTCTCCCACGGCGAGCTCGTCGATATAGCCCGACGAGCTGAACTGGCGGATGTACGGGCGGATCTTCATCAACACGTCCAGCGCGGCCTTGTAGTCGTCGGCGTTGGTGCTGTTGGGATCCTTGCCCAGGTACTTCAGCACGGCCGGGAACACCTGGGCGGCTTCGTCCAGCATGGAGATGCCGCACTCTTTCAGCTTGGCGGCGTTCTCGGGCTTGAAGATCATGTCCCAGTTGGCCAGGTCCACGCCGTCGCCCATGATCTGCTTGACCTTGGTGACGTTGTAGCCCAGGCCATTGGTGCCGTAGCCCCAGGGAATGGCGTATTCGTTGCCAGGATCGACGGTGGCGACCAGCGCCATGATTTCGGGATCCAGGTACTTCCAGTTCGGGATCTTGGACTTGTCCAGCTTCTGGAACAGGCCGGCTTCGATCTGGCGCGAGGCGTAATGCGTGGACGGGACAACGACGTCATAACCCGACTTGCCGGCCAACAACTTGGCCTGCAGGGTGTCGTTGCTGTCGTAGACGTCATAGCGGACCTTGATGCCGGTTTCCTTTTCAAAACCGGGAATTGTGTCCGGAGCCGTGTATTCGGCCCAGTTGTAGACGTTGACGACCTTGTTCTGCGCCACCGCCGCCGACGAGGCCGCCATGACCAGCATCGCCCCAAGCGCCAAGCGCATACCCGCCCGTAGTTTCATCACCAGCCCCCTTGCGTTATGCCGTATGTGACAGGAGTACCAAAAGGCGAAATGATAAAGCTTTTTAGCGAGGACCTGCCCAACTTTGCCGGGTGATTGGCGCGATTTGGGCCAGATGGCGGCATTTGGCCGCCCCCGCCGGGATCAGTGCTGGATCCCCACGCCCCAGGCCGTCCAGTAGCTGTCGCGCAGGCGCAGCCAGAAGCGCTCGCCCTCTTCCCCGGCGACCTTGCGCAGCGAACGGCGCAGGCGTTCCAGGTTGGCCTCGCGCTGGCGGTCGGACAGGGAACCTTGCGTGCCGCGGTCGAAATCGATCAGCCAGATGCGACCGTCGCTGCCCACCAGGATGTTGAAGGCATTGAGGTCTGCATGCCAGACGCCCGCCCGGTGCATGCGCACGATGGCCTCGGCCGCCGCCTGCCAGACCGGCTCGGCCAGCATGTGGGCCAGCGGCCGCACGCCGGGAATGCGCTCGACCACGATGGCGGCGCGGTAGATCGGGCCTTGCCGCCAATAGGCGGCGGCCAGCGGCGCAGGCACCGCCAGGCCCTGGGCGCGCATGGCGGCCAGCAGGCGGTATTCGCGAAAGCTGCGGGTGCGGGCCTCGCCGTTCCAGAGATAGGCGTCGCGGCTGATGCGCGCGATCATCCCGCCGCGGCGGTAGCGGCGCAGCACGCCCTGCCAGCCCGCCCCCTGCACGAACCAGGCGGCCTGGCGTCCGCCGGCATCCACCGGCCGCGCCCGATCGCCATAGTGCGCCGGGTTGAACAGGTCCGGGCCGGCTTCTGTCAGGCGCGAGGGATCGCTCAGCATGGCTCCGCCCAGGGGGCCGGACCAGGCCTGGCGCCGTTCGCCGGATCGGGAATCGCCTTCAGCCTTCACGATTGCGCATCCAGTCGGCTACGCCGTAGAAGGACTGCAGCAGGCGTTCGACCAGGGCCGGTTCGATCCCCTGGTCTTCCATGGCCCGGCCAATGCAGGTCACCCACTGGTCGCGCTCGACCTCACCGATCGAGAACGGCAGGTGGCGGGCGCGCAGCCGGGGATGGCCGAAGCGTTCTATATAGTGGTCCGGGCCGCCAAAGTAACCGCAAAGAAACCAGAACAGCTTGTCGCGCGCCTGGTCCAGGCTGGGACCATGGGCCGCCCGCAGCTCCTTCAGGTCGGGCTCCATGTCCATTAGGTCATAGAAGCGGTCCACCAGGGCGCGCACGCCCGGCTCGCCGCCAAGTAGGTCAAAAATGCTGCTGGAGTTTTCCACGGGTTCGGTAATCGTATGGACGCGCGTCGGCATCAGGTTTCTCGTAGGGTGACCAGGGGCGGCGTGCGCAACACGCCGCGCAGGGCCAGGGCGCCGCCGGCCCAGGCGCCCAACATGCCCGCGGCGATGCCCGCCAGCCACGGCCAAAGGCTAAGAGTAATAGTGAAATCAAAGACCTGCGTTGACAAAGCCCAAGCGATTGCGGTGGCGCCGGCCGCTGCCAGCAGACCAGCCAGGCCACCCACGGCCCACAGCTCGATGCGCTGGGAGCGCGCCAGCTGGCTACGGGTGGCGCCCAGAGCGCGCAGCACGGCGGCTTCGCGCATGCGCTCGTCGCGCGTGGCCGTCAGCGCCGCGGACAGCACCAGCACGCCGGCGGCCAGCGTGAACAGGAACAACAGTTGAACGGCTTTCCCCACTTCGTTCAGTACTGATTGCAGCTGTTGCAGGATGGCGCCTACGTCGAACACCGTCAGGTTCGGGAACTCGCGCACCAGCGCGGGCAGGACCGAGGCCTTTTCGGGCGGCAGGTAGAAGGACGTGATCCAGCTCTGGGGCATGTCGGCCAACGCGGCGGGCGTCAGGATGGCGAAAAAATTGACGCGCATCGTATCCCAATCGACCCGTCGGGTGCTGGTGACTGCCGCCTCGACCTGCTGCCCCGCCACATCGAAGGTCATCTTGTCGCCCAGCGCCAGGCCCAGGCTCTTGGCCAGGCCTGACTCCAGCGACACCTCGGACGCGCCCGGCTCCAGCCAGCGGCCCTGCTCGATACGGTTGGAAGACGGCAATTCGTCGCCATAGGACAGGTTGAACTCGCGGTCCACCAGCCGCTTGGCGCGGGGCTCCTCGTAGTCGTCCGGCCCCACGGGCTTGCCGTTGATGGCGATCAGCCGCCCGCGCACCATCGGCGCCAGCGTGATGCGGCCCAGGCCTTCGCGGGTGAGCGCGTCGGTCACGGCCTGGCGCTGGTCCGGCTGCACATTGATGAGGAAACGGTTGGGTGCGTCCGGCGGCAAGGTCCGCTGCCAGCCCTGGATCAGGTCGGTGCGCGTCATGGTCAGCAACAACAGCGCCATCAGGCCCACCGCCAAAGCGCACACCTGGGTGATGGTAGCGGCGCGCCGGCGCACTACGCCAGCCAGCGCGAAACGCAGCGCCGGCAGGCCGGCGGCCAACCGGCGCACGCGCGCCAGGCCCAGGATGCAGAGCCAGGCCACCAGCGCGAACACGGCGAAGGCTCCCAAGAAGCCGCCCGCCACCACGCCGCCCAGCTTGGCGTCGCCGGCAAACCACCAAATCAGTAGCGCGAAGCCCGCGGCCCCCAGGACATAGCCCAGGGCGCTGCGCGCGCTGAGCGCGTCGGCGTCGCGGCGCAGCACCCGGGCCGGCGGCACGTGGCGCAGTTGGGCCAGCGCCGGCAAGGCAAAACCCAGCAACAGCAAAAGGCCGGTCAACAGCCCCTGCAAGGCCGGGATGGCCGAGGGCGCAGGCAAGCTGGTATCGATCAGCGAACCCAGCAGCATGACCAGCACCTGATGCACCGCATAACCCAGCAGGCAGCCCGCGGCCGACGAGAACAGGCCGACCAGGGTGAACTCCAGCGTCAGCATGCGCGACACTTGCGACTGCACCGCCCCCAGGCAGCGCATGACCGCGATGCCGTCGCGGTGGCGCGTCATGTAGCGGCCGGCGGCCAGGGCCACGGCCACGGCCGATATCAGCACCGCCAGCAGCGCGACCAGCGACAGGAAGCGCTGCGCCCGGTCCAGCGTGCGGCGCACTTCGGGCCGGCCGGACTCCAGGGTGGCAACCTTCTGGCCGCGCTTCAGATTCTGCTTGAGCCACGTCGAGTAGCCCGCCACGGCGTCGGGCTGGCCCGCAACCAGCATGGCGTAGCCGATGCGGCTGCCCGGCGCGATCAGGCCGGTGGCGGGCAGATCGCTGGCGCGCAGCAGCACCCGCGGCGCCACGTTGACGAATTGCATGCCGCGGTCCGGCTCATAGGTAATGACGCGGTCCACCCGCAGGTGGGCGTCACCCACGTTCAGCGTGTCGCCCACCTTCAGGTTCAGCAGGGACAGCAATTGGGCGTCCACCCAGACCGCCCCTTCAGGCGGAATATCGCGAGTCGGGGCATCGGGTTCGAACGGTGCGCCCGCCACGCGCAGGGCGCCGCGCAGCGGATAGCCCGGCTCCACCGCCTTCAGCGCAGCCAGTTGGGCGCCGTCTCCGGCTCCGACCATGGAGGGAAACTGCCAGGTGCTGGAGACGGCCAAACCGCGTTCGCGGGCCTGGTCCATGAAGGCCGCTGGCACCGGCTCGTCGGCGTCCAGCACCAAGTCGGCGCCCAGCATCTGCCCGGCGTCGCGCTCCAGCGCCCGGCCGACCCGGTCCGCCAGGAAGCCGACGCTGGTCACCGCGGCAACCGCCACGACCAGCGCCAGCACCAGCAGCCGCAGTTCCCCGGCGCGGGCGTCGCGCATCATCATCCTGGCGCCCTGGCGCAAGGTGGACCAAAAACCTGGGCGCCTGGCCCGTGACGTATCAGGGAAATCCATCATTCCACAATGTTAACCAACGGCCTAGATCGGGGCCGAATCCCGATATCATCCCGGGGCGGGAGGCTAAGCCACCCATAAAGATACTCAAAACCTGGAGAAGACGATGCGTAAATCCTGGCTTGCCGCCACGATACTGGCCGCCTGCACGGCCGCAACCGCCCTGCCCGCCGTGGCGCAGAACACCCTGAAGATGGCCTACGCGCTGTCCACGTCCTCGCACTATGGCGCCGGCGCCGACGCGCTGGCCAAGTCCATCGAAGCCTCCACGGGCGGGAAGTACAAGGTACAGCAATTCGCCAACAGCGCGCTGGGCGGCGAACGCGAAGTGATCGAAGGCCTGCAGATCGGCACCATCGACCTGGCCATCGTGTCCACCGGCGCCACGCTGAACTTCGTTCCCGAAACCGGCGTGTTCGACATCCCCTTCCTGCTGCGCGACCTGCCGCACGCCCGCAACGTGCTCGACAGCAAGATCGGACAAGATATGCTGGCAAAGTTCCCCAGCCGCGGCATCATCGCCCTGGCCTGGGGCGAACAGGGCTTCCGCCACCTGACCAACAACGTCCGCCCGGTCAAGACGCCGGCCGACGCCAAGGGCCTGAAGATCCGGACCACGGAAAACCCGATCCACATCACGGCCTTCCGCCAGATCGGCATCCTGCCGACCCCCATGGCCTGGCCTGAAGTCGCCACCGCCCTGCAGCAAGGCACCATCGATGGCCAGGAGAACCCGCTGTCGGTGATCACCTCGGCCAAGCTGTCGCAGATGCAGAAATACCTGTCCTTGACCGGCCACGTCTACGGCCCGGCCCTGGTGCTGATGTCGGCCAACGTGTACGAGGGCCTGTCGGCCGCGGACAAGGCCAACTTCGACAAGGCTGGCAAGGAATCCGCCCAGGCCATGCGCGCCTACGTGGACAACATCGAGAAGACGGGCGTCGAACAACTGAAGAAGGAAGGCATGCAGGTGACCGAAGTGGACCGCGCCGCCTTCGCCGCCGCCGTCGAGCCCGCCTACCCCGAGTACTACAAGAAGTTCGACAAGAAGCTGATCGACGCGATCCGCGACACCAAGTAAGCAGGGGCCGCCCCGATCCGGGGCGCATCCCCTTGGCGGCGGGATCCCGGTCCCGCCGCTTTTGTTCCCATCCTTTGCGTACAACGCCAACGGGATTCATCATGCGTTTGCTCTGCGCCTTCGACCGCGGCCTGTTCAAACTGGTCTCGGTCCTTGCCCAACTGCTGCTGGTGGCCGCCGCGGCCGCCGCCTTCTACCAAGTCATCGCGCGCTTCGTGCTGCACTCCCCGGCCGACTGGAGCGAGGTGCTGACCCGCGCCCTCCTGATCTGGACCGTGCTGCTGGGCGTGGCCCTGGCCTTTCGCCACGGCGCCATGATCAGCGTGGAACTGCTGCGCAACCTGCTGGGCGGCACGCGCCGCCGCGTGCTCGAAGCCGTGATCGGCCTGATCTGCGCCGGATTCCTCGGCTTTCTGGCCTGGATTGGCGGCAACATGACCTACCGCGTGCGCTTCCAGACCGTGCCGAGCCTGGACATTTCGATTTCCTGGATCTATCTGGCCATCCCCGTGGGCGCCACCCTGGCCGCCATCGCCGTGCTGGCCCGCTGGTGCGCCGGCGAAGAAGACGACGTGCCTGTGCGCAACGACGCGCAAGGCTGAGCCGCCCCCCACAGAACATAAGCAGCAGATATCGCCATGTCCCAATTAATGATTGTCTCGATGCTGATTTTCTTCGGGCTGTCCGTGCCGGTCGCCGTGTCGATCGGCCTGGCCAGCCTGGCGGGAGTCGGCGCCGCCGGCCTGCCCTGGGTGGTGGTGGCCCAGCAACTCTTCGCCGCGCTGGACAAGTACCCGCTGGTCGCCATCCCCTTCTTCATCCTGGCCGGCAACCTGATGGAAGCCGGCGGCATCTCCGAACGCATGGTGGAGTTCGCCAAGAGCGTGGTGGGCGGCATCCAGGGCGGCCTGGCCTGCACCTGCGTGCTGACCTGCATGATCTTCGCCGCCGTGGCTGGCTCCAGCGTGGCCACCACCTTCGCGGTGGGCGCGATCCTGATTCCCGCCATGATCCGGCACGGCTACCCCGCGCCCTTCGCGGCGTCATTGCAGGCCAGCGCGGCGGAACTGGGCGTGATCATCCCGCCGTCCATCCCGATGATCCTGTTCGCGGTGTCCACCGACACCTCGACCGGCGAACTGTTCATCGCCGGCGTCATGCCCGGCATCCTGATCGGCGTGGCGCTGATGCTCTACGTCTGGCTCTACGCCAAGCGCAACAACCTGGGCAAGCGCGACGGCGAAGGCCGCCTGCCGCTGTGGCCTGCGTTCAAGAACGCCTGGCTGGCGCTGATGATGCCGGTCATCATCCTGGGCGGCATCTACGGCGGCATCTTCACGCCAACCGAAGCCTCGGTCGTGGCAGTGATGTACGCCGTGGTGGTGGGCAAGTTCATCTACCGCCGCCTGAGCTTCAAGCAGCTGTCCGCCACGCTGCACAAGTCGGTGGTGTCGACGGCGGTGATCATGTTCGTGATCGCCAATGCCGGCATCTTCAGCTTCCTGCTCAACCGCGCGGGCATCCCGGACGCGCTGGGCGTGTGGCTGGCGCAGATCTTCGACACCAAGTTCACCTTCCTGATGGGCGTGAACGCGGCGCTGTTCGTGATCGGCATGTTCATCGAAACCTCGGCATCCATCGTGGTGCTGGCGCCCTTGCTGCTGCCGGTGGCGCTGAAATTCGGCGTGGAGCCGGTGCACTTCGGGATCATCATGGTGGTGAACCTGGCGCTGGGGATGATTACGCCGCCGTTCGGCGTGAATCTTTTCGCGGCTTGCGCAGTGGCCAAGTTGCCGTTGGAGAGGTTGATCAAGCCGTTGATTCCGTTTGTGGGGGTGGTGATTGTTTGCCTGATGGTCATTACTTATTGGCCGGGGTTGTCGCTGGGGTTGCGGGATCTGGTCTACGCTAAGTAGGTCTGTTTGCAGGTTCTGTTGTAGTGGCGGGCGTCAGGGCTTCTTCGTAGGCCGCTCGCCGGCGCGGGCGCCTTGGCGGCGAGCGCCCACGATTGCGGTCCGGAGCCTTCGCTCCGGACTGCCCCTTCGTCATCTTCGTCCGGGCCTGCGGCCCTCCCTTCAGATTCCCTCGGGCGCATCGAGGTTGCTCGCCGCCAAGGCGCCCGCGCCGGCGAGCTACCGAATTCTTGGCCTGTTGCGCTGCTAGACCTGTGGTTGGTGGCGAGTCTTGCGTTGCCCGCTGCTTGCGGCCGCGCGGGCGGCCGCAAGCAGCATACGTGTTGATGGGCGTCGTGGCTGTCTGCGCTTGCGCGAATACGGGGAACTGTTTGCTAATGGCACCTGCATCTGGGGTGTGGGCGGTGATGGGTGGCGCGCGGCGAGCAGCCGTTCACGCATCGAGATCCGTTCGCGCGCGCCACCCATCCGGCGTCGGAGTTGACATGGCGATTTGGCCGACCTGTACTCATTGGCGGCGGAGTTGAAATGCCAATTGTTGGCCCACTGTGTATTGGCATCCGAAATCAACCACCAACAGTGCGCAGCGTCATTGCAAATCGCAAGACACCGCGTAAGCCCCACGAGGCCGCCCGGGCGGCCGGCATGGGGCGGGCCCCGCAAGACCCGCCATCTCTCACCGCCCGTGACCAGAACGCCAAGAACACCGCCCCCCCGACTGACGTCAAGTTTCAAACGCCGGAGCCAGCCGCGCCGTGGGCCTGGGGCGAGCGGGGCGTCGATAAGCCCGAGGGAATCTGAAGGAACCGCCGAAGGCGGTGACGAAGATGACGACGGGGCAGTCCGGAGCGAACGCTCCGGACCGCAATCGTTGCCCCGCTCGCCCCAGGCCCACGGCGCGGCTGGCGCCTTAAGAACCAGGACGCAACAAGCAAACAACGATCAAGCGGCCCGCACCACATCCCAAGCCACCGCATGACACCGTAACTGCCGCCCGCCCACCCCGACAACCACAGGCGCCTCCACCTTGCACTGCTCCCGCGCCATCCCGCACCGAGGATGAAACGTACACCCCGACGGCGGCGAAATAGGATTAGGCACCTCACCCCCCATCGGCTCCCGATCCCGCCGCGGATCATCCAGGTCCGGAATCGTATCCAGCAGCATCCGCGTATACGGATGCTGTGGCGAGTCGAACAGCTGATCCGCAGGCGCCTGCTCCACGATGCGCCCCAGATACATCACCGCCACGCTGTCCGACACGTGCCGCACCACCGACAGGTTGTGGCTGATGAACACATAAGTCAGCCCGAACTCCTTCTGCAGATCCCCCATCAGGTTCAGGATCTGCGCCTGCACCGACACATCCAACGCCGAGGTCGGTTCATCGCACACCAGGAATTCCGCCTCCGTCGCCAGCGCCCGCGCGATCGAAATCCGCTGGCGCTGGCCGCCCGAAAACTCGTGCGGAAAGCGGCCGGCGTCGCTGGCGGACAGGCCAACCAGTTCCAGCAGCTCGTCCACCCTCCGTCGCGTTTCCGCCGGCGTGGCTCGCAAGCCCAGCGTCGTGATCGGTTCGGCCACGATATTGCCCACCCGCCAGCGCGGATTCAGGCTGGCGTAGGGGTCCTGGAAGATCATCTGCGGATGCAGCACGCCGCCCTTGCGGTTGCGCCCGTAGCGCAGCGTTCCGCGCGTCGGCGCCACCAGCCCAACCAGCAGCTTCGCCAGCGTGGACTTGCCGCAGCCCGATTCGCCCACAATGCTCAAAGTTGTACCGCGCGGCACGGATAGCGACACCCCGTCCACCGCCTTCAAGGTCTGCTCGGGCTGACGCGACAACGTGCGTTCCAGCCAGGGCGGCGACACGTCGAACCAACAGGCCAGGTCATCGGCCCGCAACAACACATCATCGTTAAGCGGCATGGGCGACTCCTCCTTGATGCAGCCAGCAGGCGCTGACGGTGGCGCCGGCCGGAGATGCGGCCAGCGGCGGGCGCTGCTGGCCGCAACGCGGCCCCGCCATCGAGCAACGCGGGTGGAAAGCACAGCCGTCGGGCATGGCGTGCAGGCGCGGCATGGCGCCGTCGATCTGGTTCAGCCGGGCAGCGCGCTGGCGCAGGCCGGGAATCGCATTCATCAGGCCCTGCGTGTACGGATGGCCCGGGCGGCGCAGCACGTCCAGCAC
Source organism: Achromobacter aegrifaciens (assembly GCF_902859735.1). Lineage (GTDB taxonomy): Bacteria > Pseudomonadota > Gammaproteobacteria > Burkholderiales > Burkholderiaceae_B > Achromobacter > Achromobacter aegrifaciens. Next base: position 55,487 of record NZ_CADIJY010000006.1, read on the forward strand.
CGGTCCGATCTCGACGATGCGCCCCGCATACATCACCGCCACGCGGTCCGCGGTCTCGGCGATCACGCCCATGTCGTGCGTCACCAATAGCACCGAAGTGCCCTGCTCGCGACACAAGCGCCGCAACAGCGCCGTGATCTGCGCCTGCACCGACACGTCCAGCGCCGTGGTGGGCTCGTCGGCGATGATGAGCGCCGGCCGCGCCGCCAGGGCCAGCGCAATCACCACGCGCTGGCGCATGCCGCCGGAGAACTGATGCGGATAGTGATCGATGCGCTTGTCCGCCGCCGGGATGCCCACGGCCAGCAGCAGCTCCAGCGCCCGCTGGCGCGCGGCCTGGGCGCTCACCTTGTCATGGTGGCGGATCGTCTCGACCAACTGGTCGCCAACCGTGAACAGAGGATGCAGGCTGGTCAGCGGATCCTGGAAGATCGCGCCGATTTCCTTGCCGCGCAAACGCTGGCGCGCCTTGGGCGGCAGGTTGTCGATGCGCCTGCCCGCCAGGTGGATCTCGCCGCCACCCAGCCGCCCGGGCGGCTCCAGCAGGCCGATCACCGCCATGCCGGTCAGCGACTTGCCGGCGCCGGATTCGCCGACCATGCCCAGGATCTCGCCCGGCTGGATGTCGAAACTGATGTCGCGTGTGGCAACCAGGACGCCGTGGCGCGTCGGGAACTCGACCGACAGGCCGCGCACCGACAGGGTCGGCGCGGTGTTGGCCGCGGCCGGCGGCTGCGTGGAGTTGGGAACGAGGGCCATCATGACGGACTCCTTGCGGGACGCGGATAGCTGGAGGAAAAAATCTGCTCGGCCGGCGGATGCCCCCAGGTGCGGTCAGGGTAGCGGGCCACCAGCCCGTCGAACTGCGTCTGCGCCTGCTCTTGCGCCAGGCGCGCATCGAATCCGGGGATCCGCCCGTCCACCATGACGAAGCGGCCGTCGATCACGACCTGCGATACGTCGCGCCCGCTGCCGCTCACCATCAGCGTCTGGATGGGATCGATCAGCTGGCCGTTGCGGTCGTGCGAAAAATCGAACACCACGATGTCGGCCTTGGCGCCCACGGCCAGCCGGCCCAGGTCCGGACGGCCCAGGGCGTCAGCCCCGCCCACGGTGGCGGCGTCGTAGTAGTCCTCGGAGCGGACCGCCTCGGTCGAGCCGTCGGCCACCCGGCACAGCATCATGCCCACCTGCATGTTCAGGACCATGTCGGGCGGCCAGGTGTCCGTGCCCATGCCGATGTTCACGCCCAGCTTGCGGTAGCGCGCGAACGATTCCAGCGTGGCGCCATGTCGCCCCGACACCAGCGGGCAATGCACGATGCTGGCGCCGGCGTCGCGGATGATCTCCAGGTCGCGCCCGGGCCGCTCGATATGGCGCGAACCCGACACATAAGTGCCATGCGGCAGCAAAGCGCGCTCGGACAGGAAGTCCAGGCTTTGCAGCCATTCCGGCGGGCTCATGCCATGCTGCTCCAGCACCAGGTCGTACTCCAGGCGTGACTGGCAGCAATGCAGCCGGATCGGGATATTCCGCTCGCGCGCCGCCGCAGCCGATGCGCGCAACAGCGCAGGCGTGCAGGTTTCGATGCGGTCGGGCGACAGCATGGCGCGCACGCGGCCGTTGTGACGGCCTTCGATTTCGTCGCAGAAGGCCAGGGCCGCCTCCAGTCCCGCCAAGCCGCGCGCCTCGTCGTAATGACAGCGGATCGTGCCGCCGGCGTCCACATATGTATGGCCGCTGCGATAGGCCGGTCCCAGGTAGACGCGCAGGCCCAGCTCGCCGGCGGCATTGGCCGCAGACAGGAATTCATCGCGGGTCTCGCCCCACACTCGGTAGAACAGCGACGCGATCGGCAGCGCCGTCGTGATGCCGTTGCGTATCAGCTGGGCAAACGCGTAGCGCTTCTGGAATGCGAGTTCGGCCGCCGTATACATCTCGTACGGCCCCCGCTTCATGTAGGACTCGGGCCAGATGCGGCCCTTCTTCCAGGCGGGCGAGTTGTCGAAGCCCAGGATGGTCGTGTCCAGGTCGGACAGCGCATCCAGGTCCACGAAACCCGGGCCGATCAGCGCCCGGCCATAGTCGCGACGCTGCGCGACCTGCCCCGGGTAGCGGTGGCCGACGTAGACGATGCGGTCGCCCTCGAACACCACCTCGCCGTTCTCGTACAGGCAATGGCGGCCGTTCTCGTGGCCCACCACCCAGCGGGCGGTCAGCAGGATGGGGCCTTGCGGCGCGCTCATCACGGCGCCTCCGCCAGCGCCCGGCCGTTGCGCGCGACCACGCGCCCGCCCTTGACGACCAGCTTGCGTTGCGGGCGCGATACGATCGCTTCGGCCACCGTCTCGGCGTCCACCAGCACGAAGTCGGCGTGGCAGCCTGGCGCCAAACCGTAGTCGGACAGGCCCATGACCTGCGCATTGCCGTAGGTCGCCACGTGCAGCGCCAGATCCAGCTCGTCGTCGCGACGGAAGTTGTTGCGCAGGCCCACCAGCATGGTCCGTTCCAGCATGTCGGGCTTGCCGTAGGGACCCCAGGTATCGCGCATGCCGTCGTTGCCCGTGCAGACCGTGACGCCGGCCGCGTGCAGCTTCGCCACATTGGGCACCGGCCGCGAGGCCGAGCCCGTGGTCATGATGTGCACGCCGGCCTTCAGCAAACCTTCCGTCAGGGCCTGCACCGCCTGCGTGTCGGGCATGCCCAGACAGAAGGAATGCGACAGCGTGACCTTGCCCTGCATGCCCAGCGCCAGCACCCGGTCTATGGTCATCTGCATCGAGAACGCGCCGAGTTCGCCCGCTTCGTGCAGATGGATGTCGATGGGCTTTCCATGCCGCTGCGCAAGCCCGAAGATGGCGTCCAGATGGCCCTTGGGATCGCGGTCCATGCCGGCCGGGTCCAGCCCGCCCACCACTTCCGCGCCCATGCGCAAGGCCTCGTCCATCAGTTCCAGCGTGCCCGGGCGGATCAGCAGCCCGCTCTGCGGGAACGCGACGATCTCCACGTCGATCTGGTCGCGATACTGTTCGCGCGCGCGCATCACGCCTTCGATCGCGCCCAGTCCAATGTCCGTATCCACGTCCACATGGCTGCGGATATGGCTGGTGCCGTCGCCGATCGACATCACCAGCTGGCGCGCCGACTGCCGGTACGGATCGATGCCCAGGCGCTTCTTCTCGGCGCGCTCGTTCTCGATCTTGTCGATCAGGCGCGGGCCGACCTCGTTGCGGTACCAGGGCATGCCGTACATGGTCTTGTCCAGGTGCGCGTGGGCGTCGATCAGGCCCGGCAGCATCAGCGCGCCGCCCCCGTCCACCACCGGCACGCCGGCGGGCGCCGGCCCGCCCAGCGCCTGGATGCGGCCGTCGCGCACCAACACCGAGGTCATCTCGCCGCCGGCCGGGCGGACTTGGGTATACAGCGTTGCGTTTTCCATGGTTCTACTCTTGTCGGTTTGCGTTCAGCGCAGGCGGGGGTTCAGGGCGTCGCGCAGCCAGTCGCCCAGCAGGTTCACCACCAGCACGATCAGGCTCAGGTACAGCGCGGGAAACACCACCACCCACCACTGCCCCGAAAACAGGAACTGGTTGCCCAGGCGGATCAGCGTGCCCAGCGACGGTTCGGTGGGCGGCATGCCCACGCCCAGGAAGCTGAGCGTGGCCTCGATCAGGATCGCCAGGCCCAGGTTCAGGGTGGCCGTCACCATGACCGGCGTCAGCGTGTTGGGCAGGATGTGCGTCAGCATGATGCGCAGCGAACTCACGCGGATCAGGCGCGCCGCCTGCACGTATTCCTTGCCGCGCTCCACCAGGGCCGAAGCCCGCACCGTGCGCGCGTATTGCACCCAGTTGGTCATGGAGATGGCCAGGATCAGGATCACGGCCGACAACGTTTCACGCATGCCGGGCGGCAACAGCTGGCGGAATACCGCCGTCACCAGGATCGCGACCAGGATCGTCGGGATGCTCAGCAGCGTGTCGCCCAGGCGCATCAGCGCGTTGTCGACCCAGCCGCCGAAATAGCCCGCCGCCAGCCCCACCAGCAGGCCGATGGCCAGCGACAGCACCACCGTGGCCAACCCGATCACCAGCGACATGCGCGAGCCGTACAGGATGGCGGACCAGACATCGCGGCCCTGCGTGTCCGTGCCCAGCAGGAACTGCGGGTCCGAGCCGGCCTCCCACACAGGCGGCAGCTCCGCGTTCAACAGGTCCAGCTGCGCCAGGTCGTAGGGATTCTGCGGCGCGATCCAGGGCGCGAACACGGCCAGCAGCAACACCGCCAGCAGCACGATGCCCGCGCCCATGGCCACATAGTCCCGCCTCAAACTCCACCAGAGGTCGCTCTGCAGGAAACGGGCAAGCCGGCCCTGCCCCGTTGCGGAAAATGGCTTAGTGAGCATTGGCGCCTCCCTTGACGTGCTGGCTGCGCAGGCGCGGGTCGACCACGCCGTACATCATGTCCACCAGCGTGTTCAGCGCCACGAAAATGAAGGACACGATCACCAGATAGGCGGCCATGACGGGGATGTCCACGAACATGACCGATTGGATGAACAGCAGCCCCATGCCGGGCCACTGGAAGACCGTTTCGGTAATCAGCGCGAAGGCGATCAGGTTGCCGATCTGCATGCCGGTCACGGTGATCACCGGCATCAGGCAGTTGCGCAGGGCCAGCCGGAAATGCACGATGCGATCCGGCAGGCCGCGCGCGCGGGCGAACTTGATGAACTCGGTGCGCAGCGTCTCCAGCATCTCGGCCCGCACCAGGCGCATGATGAGCGTGATCTGGAACAGCGCCAACGTGATGGACGGCAGCACCAGCGCGGCGCGGCCCGAGGGCGTGAGCAGGCCGGTGGTCCACCAGCCGATCTTCACCGTGTCGCCGCGCCCAAAGCCCGGCAGCCAGCCCAGCTGCACCGAGAAGATCAGGATCAGCATGATCCCGACCACGAAGCTGGGCAGCGATATGCCCAGGATGGAAACGAACTGCAGCGCCTGCGCCAGGCGCGACTTGCGGTAGATGGCGGTCAGCACGCCCAGCGGCACGCCGATGACCAGCGACAGCAGGGTCGCCATCAGGACCAGTTCGAACGTGGCGGGGAAGCGTTCGGCCACCAGCGCAAATACGTCCTGCTGGTTGCGGTAGGAAATGCCGAACTCGCCCTGCGCCGCGTTGGTCACGAAGTGCACGAACTGCATGCCCACCGAGGCGTTCAGACCCAGGCGTTCGCGCAATTCATCGCGCTGCGTCTGCGAGGCCTGCTCGTTGAGCATCATGTCGACGGGGTCGCCGACGAACCGGAAAATCACGAAGGCCATCAGCGCCACCGCCAGCATGACGCCGACCGCGTTGAAGACCCGTCTAACTATGAATGCCAGCATGTGCGGCTCCCCTTCAGACCCTAGTCATACGCAGGACCGCCGGCGGGCGGCGGTCCGCGGCGTTACTGCATGCGCACGGTCCACAGGCGCGCCTTGTTGTCCGGCATCTGCAGCACCTCGCCCACGTTCTTGCCCACGGCCCAGGCCATCGGCTGCTGGTGCAGCGGCAGGAAGCGCGCGTCGTCATGCAGCGTCTGCAGCACGTCGGCCATCATCTGCACCCGCTTGGGACGGTCCATCTCGGCCGCGGCCGCGTCGATCCTGGCGTCCAGCGCCGGATCGCCCCACTGGCCCCAGTTGAAGACGCCGGCCGGGCCGCTGCGGCTATGCATCACCTGCAAAAGGATGGACAGCGCGTCGATCTGCGGCTCGTTGGCCCAGCCGTGGATGGTGATGTCGAACTCGCCGCGCGAACGCTTGGGGTTCTGCAGGGAACGCGGCCCGCTGGCCAGCGAGGCCTTCACGCCGATGCGCGCCCACATGGAGGCGGCGGCCTGGCAGATTTCCTCCTCGTTGACGAACATGTCGTTCGAACAGAGCAACGACACCGTGAAGCCGTCCGGGTAGCCGGCCTCGGCCAGCAGCTTCTTGGCGCGCGCGGCGTCGAACGGCAGGCGCTCTTCCTGCTTGGGCTCGTAGCCCGGGATGGACGGCGCCACCAGTGCGCCCGTGGTGCGCGACAGGCCGCGCATCACGCGCTTCTGGATCAGCTCCGGCGACAGCGCCATGTACAGCGCCTGGCGCACCTTCAGGTCCTTCAGCGGATTCTTGTCAGTGATGTTGGAGCCGACCAGCTTGTCGCCCAGATTGAAGCCAAAGTACAAGGTGCGCAGCTCGGTCGAGGCCAGCACCTTGACGTTGGACGCCGCGCGCAGCCGGTCCAGGTCCTGCAGCGGCGCGTTCTCGGTGAAGTTGATATCGCCCGACAGCAGCGCCGCGACCCGCGTGGGCGCGGACGCAATGGGCGTGAATTCGATGCGGTCCAGGTTGTGGCGCGGCTTGTCCCACCAGGCGGGGTTGACCACCAGCACGGTGCGCGTGTCCGGGCGGTACGACTCCACCTTGAAGGGGCCGGTGCCGTTGGCGTTATGCGTGGCATAGCCTTCGATCTTCTTGGCGGCGTCGGTGGGCTTCAGGCTGTTGTTGTCCACCAGCCATTGGCGGTTGAAGATGAAGATATTGGTCAGGTCGTTGAGCATCAGCGGATACGGATGCGTCATTTCGATGTCGACCGTATAGTCGTCGACCTTGCGCACCGCCTTGAAGGCCGGCAGGTTGCCCTTCAGCGGCGAGGCCTCGTCCGAGACCCGCGTCATCGACGCCACCACGTCGTCCGCCGAGAACGGCGCGCCGTTGTGGAACTTCACCCCCTTGCGCAAATGAAAGCGCAGCACCGTGGGCGACGGCGTCTCCCAGGACTCCGCCAGCGCGGGCGTGATGTTGAACTTGTCGTCATAGCGGATCAGCGCTTCATACACATGGTTCAGGAACGCCAGGTTGAAGGTGCTGCCGTAGGAATACGGATCCAGCGAATCCAGGTCCCGCGCCGCGCCCCACTTCAGCGTGTTGGCGGCGCTGGCCCCCGTGATGGCCGACAGCGCGATCACGGCGCCCGCGGTCCACTTGAGCAAAGTCTTCATGGCTGCAACTCTCCCTTGTGTATCGGTCTGAACTCGCCGGGGTCGGGCCCGGCGCGGTGGGTAAGGCGAAAAGACTAGGAATGCGCGCCCGGACGGATCAGCGACAACCGCTGCGCGCGCTCCAGGGACGCCAGCGCCAGCACCTGGGCCAGGGCGGCGCGATAGGAATCGATGATGGGCACGGCCGGCAGGCGCGGCAGGCTGGGCAGGTAGCCGGCCAGCGCGGCGCCCGCCACGATCACCACGTCCGCCCCCTGCGCCACTGCGGCGTCCAGCGCACGGCTGACGTGCAAGGCCGACTCGGCCGAACGCGACACGTAGTCCAGGGCATTGCCCGGCAGGGCCAGGATGCCGGCGCAGCGGGACTCCAGCCCCAACTGGCGGATCTGTTCGCGCAGCATGCCGGGCCAGCGCTGGCCCACCGTCACGATGGCGTAGCGGTCGCCGCGCTGCATGGCGCTCAGGATGGAGGCCTCGGCCATGCCCACCACGGGCACGTCCAGGCGTTCGCGCACCGCGCCGATGCCGGGTTCGCCAAAGCAGGCCAGCAGGCAGGCGTCGAATCCGCCGTCAGGCGCCTCGCCTGTCGCGCGCTCCACGACGTCCAGCACGGCATGGGCGGCAACGGCCGCCTCCGCGCGGCTGGCGATGTAGGCGGGGCCGAACCCGGCGGTGACCGCATGGATGCGGACCATGTCCCCGTAAAAGGCCTCGGCCTGGCTGGCCAGGCTGGTCGTCAGTTCGGACGTGGTGTTGCCATTGACCACCAGCAGGCGGTAAGGCGCGGAAAGGGACGGCTCGGTTGCGGCGGCCTGCGGTACAGCGGACATGGATCAGCCTTTGTGAATTTGTATACAAACAATCGAACCATTAAAGAACAATAGGATCCGTTTTGTATAAAAATTTGTATACGATTTATGTCGCCAATGTACTCCGCACAATCTCGCAGACAAGCTATCGCTAACCCTTAGCCCCGGGTGTAGTATGCTTTCCAGCACAGAGAAAAATGCGCGCCGGCAGCGCCTGCCGGACCATTCCAACACCCAGAAAAGCGCGCAGGCATAGGAGCCAACAAGAAGATGAAGTCCCTCGCGCCGGCGGCCGACGAGTCTGCCAAGAAAGACATCAGCCGCAACGAAATCGTATACAAAAATTTGCGCAGAGCCATCATCGAGCAGGCTCTGCTGCCCGGCGACAAGCTGCCCGAGGACATCATCGGCGAACGTTTCGGCGTCAGCCGGACCATCGTCCGCAGCGTCCTGACGCGCCTGTTCAGCGAAGGATTGGTGGATTTGCGGCCGAACCGCGGCGCCGCGGTGGCCCGCCCCAGCCTGGAAGAAGCGCACGACATCTTCGAGGCGCGCCGCTGCCTGGAACGCGACGTGGCGCGCCGGCTGTTGCAGCACATCACCGAGGCTGGACTGGCCAGGTTGGAACAGCACGTGGCACAGGAGGAGGAAGCCCGCAAGCGCAACAGCGCCAACGAGTCCATCCGGCTGTCAGGCGAGTTCCATATCCTGATGGCGGAGCTGTCGGGCAATGCGGTGTATGCGCGCTACGTGAACGAGATCGTGTCGCGCTGCTCGCTGATCCTGGCGCTTTACGGCCGGCCGCACTCGAGCGAATGCGCGGTCAGCGAGCACATGGAGATCGTGGCGGGCCTGCGCGCGCGCGACGAGAAGCACGTGCTGCATCTGCTGGAGCACCACCTGGAATCGGTGACCGCGCGCGCGCTGCTGACCGCGGACGGCCAGGGCGTGCGCGATATCCGCAAGATCCTGGACCGCTACGGCACCTAGGGGCGTGCGGCGTCCCCCAACGAAAAAGCGCCCGGTGAGGGCGCTTTTTTGGTTGGGGAGGCTAGATTTCGCGCTCTTCCGTCTTGAGGTTATTGTCGCGAGCGAAATCCACCACGAACTTGTACGCCAGCGGTTCCAGATCGCGCAAACGCAGATCGACCACGATCCCGCGCACGCCGTCGATCACGACGGGCAGCACATAGGGCGAATAGGTGAGGTGGTTACCGGCACAGCCGGCGGGCCGGAATTGTGCCATTACGCCGGCGAGCCGTTCCGCCCAATCGCTGGGGCGAAAGCGGCTACCGCTTTCGGTAACGCCATGAATTACGAATTGTCTGACGCGAGTTGCCATGAGTTCTTCACTACAGCGCGCCCTTCACGAAAGCCGGATCTTCGGCGTGATCAAACATGCGCCCTGCGCCGCGAATTGTATATGATTGATCCTTTGCCCTCTTTCAAAAAGCGATTCGCCTGGGAAAACGAGCTGCCGGCGTTGCCAAACCCGGCGGCATCCCACGGGGACTCCGGCAGAGTCCCGGCGCAATCCGCTTCATCCACGGGAGGATCCGCGATGACTTCGCCTCTGGCCAATATCTACGCCCGGCTGCCGGTATCGTTCACGCACGGCCAGGGCGTCTGGCTGTGGGACGCCGAAGGCCGCAAGTACCTGGACGCGCTGGCCGGCATCGGGGTGTCCTGCCTGGGCCACGCCCATCCGAAACTGGTGGCCGCCATCAGCGAGCAGGCCGCCCGCGTCATCCATACCTCGAACATCTACGAAGTGCCGCAGCAGACTGCGTTGGCCGCTCGTCTGACGCAACTGTCGGGCATGCAGGAGGTCGCATTCAACAACAGCGGCTCCGAGGCCAACGAAGCCGCGATCAAGCTGGCGCGTTATTACGCGTACCAGCGCGGCAACAAGCACGCCCACATCATCACGATGGATTCGTCCTGGCATGGCCGCACGCTGGCCACGCTGGCGGCCACGGGCAGCGAAAAGGCGCGCAAGGGCTTCGAGCCCCTGCCCTCGGGCTTCATCCAGGTGCCCTACAACAGCGTGGACGCGGTGCGCGCCGCCGGCGACGCCGAGCCGCGCGTGGCCGCGGTGCTGCTGGAAGTGCTGCAGGGCGAAGGCGGGATCCGCCCCTCCGACATCGCCTATCTGCAGGAAGTGCGCCGGCTGTGCACCGAGCGCGGCTGGCTGCTGATGATCGACGAAGTCCAGTCCGGCATCGGCCGCACCGGCAAATGGTTCGCCCACCAGTGGGCCGATATCGTCCCCGACGTCATGACGCTGGCCAAGGGCCTGGCGGGCGGCGTGCCCATCGGCGCCATGCTGGCCGCCGGCCCGGCCGCGGGCGTATTCACGCCAGGCAGTCATGGCACCACCTTCGGCGGCGGCCCGCTGGTCTGTGCGGCCGGGCTGGCCGTGCTGGATGCGCTGGAATCCGAAAACCTGCTCGCCAACGCCCACGATGTAGGCAATTACCTGAAAGCCGCCCTGGCCGATGCGCTGGCCGGCGTCGCGGGCGTCACCGACATCCGCGGCCGCGGCCTGATGCTGGGCATCGAGCTGGCGCGCCCCTGCGGCGTGCTGGCCCTGCGCGCCATGCAGGCCGGCCTGCTCATCAACGTCACGCGCGACCGCGTGATCCGCATGCTGCCGCCACTGATCCTCAACCGCGACGAAGCCGACCGCATCGTCGCCATCCTGGTTCCGCTCATCCAGGAATTCCTGGCCGAAACACCATAAAATCAACGTCCCGCCCGGGCCATGAGCCTGGCCGGGCCCCATGACCTGCGACATCACCATGACACCTCCCACGACTCAAAACGGCCCGCTGCGGCACTTCCTGCAGTTCAAGGACTTCTCGTCCGCCGAGATCGCCTACGTGCTGGACCGCGCGCGCCTGATCAAGGACAAGTTCAAACGCTACGAACCCCACATGCCGCTGCATGACCGCACGCTGGCAATGGTGTTTGAAAAGGCCAGCACGCGCACCCGCGTGTCGTTCGAGGCCGGCATGTACCAGATGGGAGGTTCGGTCATCAACCTGACCTCCAACGATTCGCAGCTGGGCCGCTCCGAGCCCATCGAAGACACCGCGCGCGTCATCTCGCGCATGGTCGACATCGTCATGATCCGCACGTTCGAGCAGACCCGCATCGAGCGCTTCGCCTCGCACTCGCGCGTGCCGGTGATCAACGGCCTGACCAACGAATTCCATCCCTGCCAGATCCTGGCGGACATCTTCACCTACATCGAGCACCGCGGCCCTATCGCCGGCAAGACGGTGGCCTGGGTGGGCGACGCCAACAACATGGCCTACACCTGGCTGCAAGCCGCGGAAATGCTGGGCTTCACGCTGCACGTGTCCACCCCGGCCGGGTACGAGCTCGAAGCCTCGCGCATCGGCACGCCGCCCGCCACGGTGCTGCGCCAGTTCAAGGATCCCATGGAAGCCTGCAAGGGCGCGCACCTGGTCACCACCGACGTCTGGACCAGCATGGGCTATGAAGCCGAAAACGAAGAGCGCCGCGCCGCTTTCGCCGACTGGTGCGTGGACGCCGAAATGATGGCCGCCGCCGATCCCCAGGCCGTGTTCATGCACTGCCTGCCCGCTCACCGCGGCGAGGAAGTCACCGGCGAAGTCATCGACGGCCCGCAAAGCGTGGTCTGGGACGAAGCCGAAAACCGCCTGCACGTGCAGAAGGCGCTGATGGAATTCCTGCTGCTGGGCCAGATCAAGTAAAAGGCCACCGCATGCAAGAAAGGCCTGCGCACCGACGGATGCGCAGGCCTTTCTTGCGTTCAAGGCAGGCTGGCAGATGGGAAGAGGCCCCCCATCCACCATCGGGACAACGGCAACAATTGGCGCCTGGACAATTAAAGAACCTTGCGCAAGAAGTCCCGAGTACGTTCATGGCGCGGCTCACCCAGCACTTGCTGCGGCGGCCCCTCTTCCATGATTACGCCCTGATCGATGAACAACACTCGATCTGACACTTCCTGCGCAAAGCCCATCTCATGCGTCACCACAACCATGGTCATGCCCTCTTGCGCCAACGCCTTCATCACTGTCAGCACCTCACCGACGAGTTCGGGATCGAGCGCCGAGGTCGGCTCATCAAACAGCATGACTTTCGGCTCCATCGCCAACGCGCGCGCAATGGCCACACGCTGCTGCTGACCGCCCGACAACTGATTTGGAAAAGCGTCGATCTTTTCCAGCAGACCGACTTTCTGCAGCAGCCTTTCGGCCAACAGCACGGCTTCTCGACGGGATGCTCTCTTGACTTCAACCGGCGCCATGATCAGGTTTTCCAGCACTGACATGTGCGGGAACAGATTGAATCGCTGAAACACCATGCCCATGGTGGAACGCAGCGCGTTCAGATCGACCTTGGAGTCATTGACCTTGACGCCGTCGACGATAATCTCGCCATCGTTCGCTTCTTCCAGGCCGTTGAGGCACCGCAGAAACGTGCTCTTGCCGGAACCGGACGGACCGATCATACAGACCACTTCACTCTCTTTGATATCGCAGTCGATACCACGCAGGATATGAGCCTGGCCAAATTGCTTTTGCAGGTTTCTGACGTGTATCACCGTGCATCCCCTTTGCCATAGCGGGTTTCAAGATGCCGGACGAGCGCCGACAACAGCAGCGTAATACCCCAGTAGATCAGCGAAATCGTCAGATACGGTTCCCAGTAGCGGGCATAGGCGCCGGACACCGTGCGTGCCGCATACGCCAGTTCCGCCAGGCCGATCGCCGACGCCAACGAGGAATCCTTGACTATGGCAATGGCGTTATTGCCCAGCGGCGGCAACATGCGGCGGAAAGCCTGCGGCAGCACCACCTTGCGCAACGTCTTCATGTAGCTCATGCCGAGTGAGCGCGACGCTTCACTTTGGCCACGATCGATCGACTGGATGCCGGCGCGAAAAATCTCCGACACATAAGCGCCTGAATTGAGCGTGATCGCCAGCACCGCCGATGTGAACGCGCCGTATTGCGAGCGAACTTCACGCGCGATATCGCCGCTCAGGATCAAACCGTCGCTGGGATTGATAAGCAGCGGCATCAGCGCGAAGTGAATCAGCAGAATCTGCACGAACAGCGGCGTGCCACGCACGAAACTGACGTAGATGCGTACGGGCCACTGCACCATATGACGCAGGAAGTATTTCCAGAAACCGTGGCGCGCTTGCGCCAGGCGGCCTACGCCCAAAGCCAGGCCCCAGCACGTCCCCGTGATCACACAGATCAGCGCGACCTTGATGGTCATCCACGTGCCCTCGACAAACAAGGGCAGATACTCGCCGATGATTTCCCATTGAAAGAGAGAATTCATGAATGGAATCCGGATATGAATTCGCTCACGGTCCGCGGCGAGACCGTGGGCATGAAAAGGTCCGTACGTGGCTTACAGCGGCAGCGCCGGCACGTTGAGGTCGAACCATTCCTTGTAGATCTTGGCGTAGGTGCCGTCGGCAACTATCTTCTTCAAACCGGTATTGATCTTGCCTTGCAGTTCGCTGTTGCCCTTCTTGACGGCGATACCGAAGTACTGGCGCGTGAACTTGGCGTCGTTGACCACCTTGAATTGCTTTTCAGGATGGCTCTTGATGTAGAACTTGATCACGCCGACATCGCCGATCGCGGCATCGATACCGCCTCGATACAGCTCTTCCAGCATCAGCGGCGTATTGTCGAAACGGTGAATGGCCGTATTGGACTTGCCGATCTCTTCAGAGATGACGATGTCGCCTGCTGTTGAGTTGACCACGCCGACTTGCAAGGTCTTCAGGTCAGCCAGTGCGGCAACCTTATTGTCGGCGCCAGTGATGATGACTTGCTCCGCCGGGAAATAGGGCAGCGAAAAGTCGACCATCTTGGCGCGCTTTTCAGTGATGGTAATGCCGGAGATGATGATGTCGCGGTCGCCCTGGCCCAGGGTGGCGAAGATGCCTTCCCATGGCGTGCTGACCAGCTTGATCTTGAAGCCGGATGCGTAGGCGATGGCCTTGATGATATCGATGTCGAAGCCGACCAGTTCCTTGCTCGGCGTTTCGAACTCAAAGGGCCGGTAGGTGCCCCCTGCACCGACGACGTAAGTCTGATCGGCAGCAGTGACATTGGTAACGGACAACGTCACTGCTAGGGCACAGCTCGCGAGCGCGAAAAAATTCTTGAACGACATGGTTTTCTCCCTGGGATGAAGGCGGTGACGAACACCAACCTGCTCTTGACGGCCGACAAGCAAAGGACGCGCGGACTTCGCCGCGCTCAGACCCTGCTTCGTTGCGGGACTCGCATTTGCACGAACCGCCGGGATACTCCCGGCTGCGCGAAACTCGGCATGTTCCGGCGCTCGTTTCTATGCGTCAACTTATAAATTATTGATTTTTATAGAAAAAAAATAGATTTACCAAACAGATTTTGCACCGAATCGACAACCGGCTCGGCGCTCTCGTTACGCGGGCCGGGCAGTGCCTGCCCAGCCATTCTGCATCCGGCCTACAGAATCCGTTTGAACATGGTCCGGCGCGTATTGCGGAACGACGGACGCACACGGCCGCTCCAGTCGCTGGCGCGCACCGCCAGCCAGGGCGGGCTGCCAAAGGTTTCGCGCGTGTGCAGGTCGTAGCAGGCCAGATAGCGCGGCGACTCGTCGCGGCACTCATAGCGCATGGCGCGCACCGTGCCAGGCACCGATGCCAGGCCCGGCAGGTGCTCCTGGTCGTACCAGGCATTCAGGTCGGCGTCGGCCTCGGGCAGCACGTCGGTTTCGACGATGTAATGCCACGGCGCGTCCTGCCCCGCCGAAGCGCCTGCCAGGTCCAGCGTCAGGTGCAGCACGCGGCTGTGCGCGCCCGGGAAGCTCTCGGCCAGGCGCGCCTGCGCTTCGGGCAGAGCCGCCGCCGATCCGCGCAGATAGACGTAGGTTTCGTCCTCTTCCACGGCGGCGTACGCGGCGGCGCGCAGGCCTTCCAATCCCTGGGTCAAGGTCTGTTCAAGTTCGCGTGCGCGCGGTTCGTCGAAGCGCTCGCCCAGCGACACCAGCAATACGGTTTCCTGCACTCCAGTCTCCTTTAATGTCCTACGCGCAAGGCCACCAGGAAGCGCGACACCATGTTGTACGCGCCCACGGTCGCCGCCAGTTCCACCAACTGCGTGTCATCGTAGCGCGCGCGCAGCGGCGCGAACACGGCGTCCGGCACCTCGATGTCGCGCGTCATGGCGTCCGTCAGCGCCAGCACTTCGGCCTCGCCGGCTTCCAGGCCTTGCAGTTCCGACGGCGCCGGACCGCCGCGCAACGCGTCCACCAGCGCCTGCGGCATGCCGGCAGCCAGCGCGTGCGGCACATGCGCCTCGAACTCATACGGTGCGTTGTTCAAGGTCGCCACGCGCAGGATGATCAGCTCGCGCAGACGCGGCGGCACCGCCGTGTTCAGGCGGATCGCGGTCAGCATGGCTTCCCAGCCCTGGACCACGGCCGGACTGTTCAACAGCACCTGGTACAGCGGCGAGATGCGCCCCCGCGCAGCCGATATCCGCGCCTCGATCGCGGCCAGTTCCGGGCGGCTGCCCGGCGTCACCAGCCCTACTCTGCATGCGTTCATCTTCACTCCGGACGGATGTTCTTGCGCTGGATCAGCGAGGTCCACTTTTCGCGGTCGGACGCGATCAGGGCAGCCAGTTCCTGCGGGCTGCCGGGCGCGGCCTGGGCGCCGAACTTCTCCAGGCGGGCGCGCACGCTCTCCGTGTTCAGCGCGGCGCGCACGGCCTGGTTGAGCTTGTCGATCGTGGCCGGCGGCGTGGCGGCCGGCGCGACGATGCCGTACCAGTTGTTGGACTCCACGCCGGCGATGCCCTGCTCGGCCAGGGTCTTGACCTCGGGCAGCAGCGGATGGCGGGTCGGCGCGGCGATGCCCAGGGGCTTCAACTTGCCGCCCTGGATATGGCCGATCAGGCCCGGCACGTCGCCGAAGAAGCCGGACACCTGGTTGCCCATCACGTCATTGATGACCGGCGCCGCGCCCTTGTATGGCACGTGCATCACGTTCGCCTTGCTGGAATCGGCGAACATTTCCAGGGTCAGGTGGGGAATGCTGCCGATGCCCGACGAGCCGATCGCGACCGATTGCGAGGCGGCCTGCGACTTCTTGACGAAGTCCGCCGCGTCGACCGCCGGATTGGACGGATTGACCACGAACACCGTGGCGTTGTTGACCACCTTGGACACCGGCGCGAAATCGCGCACGGGGTCATACGGCAGGTCCTTGTACAGCGCCGGGCTGATCGCGACCGCGCCCACGCTGGTCAGGAATAGCACCGAGCCGTCGGCGGGCGCCTTGGCCACGTAGGCCGCGGCGATGTTGCCGTTGGCGCCGGCCTTGTTCTCCACGATGACCTGCTGCTTGAGCTCCTTGCCCAATTGCTCGGCCAGCACCCGGCCGACCAGATCCACCGGCCCGCCAGGCGGGAAGGCAATGATGAGGCGCACCGGCCCATCGGCATGGGCGGATCCCAGGGCGGCCAGGCTCAGCAGGCCGGCGGACAGTATTTTCTTGAACATGGTGTCTCCTGATTGAATGGAATTTTCTTGTCGTTCGCGCGCCGCCTGATGGCGGTGGCGTTTGCCGCGCCTACTCGAATCCGTACAGCCGCGCCGGGTTGTCCACCAGGATGCGCTGGCGCAAGGCCGCATCGGGACAAGCTTCAAAAAACAGGTCGACCAGCTCGCCGTCGTCGGGCATATCGCCCGACACGTTCGGATGCGGCCAGTCCGTGCCCCACAGGCAGCGGTCGGGCAACGCCTCGGCCAGCGCGCGCACAAAGGGCAGGCCCTCCGCGAACGGCCGCTTGCCCGATGCGATGCGGTCGATGCCCGACACCTTGACCCAGGCCTGCGGCACCTGCGCCAACCCCAGCAGCGCCTGCATCGCAGGCGACGCCAAGCCATCGCCCGCCTTCAACCGCCCCATGTGGTCGACCACGAAGGGCAGCGGCAGCGCGGCCAGGCGCGGCAGCAGCCCCGGCAGCATCGCGCCGTCCAGGTGCAGGCACAGATGCCAGCCCAACGGCGCGATCAGCGCCACGACCCGGTCGAAGACCGCCGGATCCGGCGCGCCGCCCAAATGCGGCACGAAGTTGAAACGGGCCGCGCGCACGCCGCCCTCATGCAATTGCCTGACGCCGGCCTCGGTCGCATCCGCTCCCAGCAGCGCCACGCCGCGATAGCGGCCGCCGCTTTGGGCCAGCGCGTCCAGCAAGGCGCGGTGGTCCGAGCCATGGCAGTTGGCCTGCACCACCACCGCGCGCTCCACACCCAGGCGACTGTGCAGCGCCGCCATGGCCTGGTAAGGCGCATCCGGCGGCGTGTACGAGCGCCCCTCGGCGTACGGAAACACGTCGGCCGGCCCGAACACGTGGCAATGCGCATCGCAGGCGCCCGGCGGCAAGGCGTGGCGGGGACGGGAGGGCGCGGCTAGCGGAGGACGGCAATCGGGCACGGGCGGGTTCCTGCGTTGAAAACGCCATGGTCCCGGATTGCCCGCCGCCCAACAATGCTATATCTTTGATTTCAGATATAGATTTTCCAAATATCCGATGGACCTCAAGCAGATCGAATACTTCCTGCGCGTGGCCGAGAGGCGCAGCTTCTCGCGCGCGGCCGAAATGCTGGACGTGGCGCAACCCACGCTCAGCCGCCAGGTCCGCCTGCTGGAACTGGAGCTCGGCCAGCATCTGCTCTACCGCAACGGCCGCGGCGCCGAACCCACCGAAGCCGGCCTGCGCTTCCTGGAGCATGCCCGCGCCCTGCTGACCCTGGCCGAACGCGCCAAGGAGGACCTGCAGACCCTGCGCGAGACGCCCACGGGCAAGGTCGTGGTCGGCCTGCCGCCCCGCATCGCGCGCGTGCTCACGCCCCCGCTGGTGCAGGCCTTCCGCCGCAGCTTCCCCGAGGCCTCCATCGCCGTTGCTGAAGGCCTCAGCGCCCAGGTGCGCGAATGGCTGCTGGCCGGCCGCGTCGACCTGGCCCTGCTCTACGACCCCGCGCCCTCGCCCCAGTTGGCCTACGAATCGCTGTTCCGCGAGGACCTGGTGCTGGTGGCCGCGGCCGGCCACCAGCCCGCGCTGCCCCCGCGCGTCACCGTGGCCCAACTGGGCGACTACCCGCTGGTGGTGCCCAGCCTGCCCAACGCCATCCGCACCCTGGTCGAAAGCGTGTGCCGCGCCCAGGGCGTACGTCTGACCATCGCCGTCGAGGTGGACGCCGTCCAGACCATCGTCGAACTGGCCGCCCAGGGCGACGCCTACGCCATCCTGCCGCGCTCGGCCGCACGCGGCCCGGCGGCGGAACATGAGCTGTCGTTGTGCGACATCGTCGACCCGACCATCACCAATGATCTGGTGCTGGCCAGCGCCCGCCACCGCCCCGCCACCCGGCTGGCCGCCGCCACCGCGCTCCTGATCCGCCAGCTGGAGCTGCCGGCCCTGTTCGCCCCGGCGGCCCGACCGCGGCAAAAGAGTTAAAATAGCGTCCGTTTCTCTTGTTTGGCGGCTAGCAGCTGTCAAAGTCTGCTGTCCAAGTCCTGTTGGCGTCTCACTTCAAACAATGACCACTATCCTCCCGAACCTTCCCACCGGCCAGAAGGTCGGCATCGCCTTCTCCGGCGGCCTCGACACCAGCGCAGCGCTCCTCTGGATGCGCAACAACGGCGCCATCCCCTACGCCTACACCGCGAACCTGGGCCAGCCCGACGAGTCCGACTACGACGAGATCCCGCGCAAGGCCATGGCCTACGGCGCTGAAAAGGCCCGCCTGATCGACTGCCGCGCGCAGATGGTGGCCGAAGGCATCGCCGCCCTGCAATCGGGCGCGTTCCACATCTCGACCGCCGGCATCACCTACTTCAACACCACCCCCATCGGCCGCGCAGTGACCGGCACGATGCTGGTGGCCGCCATGAAGGAAGACGACGTCAACATCTGGGGCGACGGCAGTACCTTCAAGGGCAACGACATCGAGCGCTTCTACCGCTACGGCCTGCTGACCAACCCGGACCTGAAGATCTACAAGCCCTGGCTGGACCAGCGCTTCATCGATGAGCTCGGCGGCCGTTCGGAAATGTCCGAGTACATGCGCCAGGCCGGCTTCGACTACAAGATGTCGGCTGAAAAGGCCTACTCCACCGACTCCAACCTGCTGGGCGCCACCCACGAAGCCAAGGACCTGGAGCACCTGAACTCCGGCATCCGCATCGTCAAGCCCATCATGGGCGTCGCCTTCTGGCGCGACGACGTCGCCGTCAAGGCCGAGGAAGTCACCGTCCGCTTCGAGGAAGGCCACCCGGTCGCCCTGAATGGCGTGGAATACAGCGACCCCGTCGAACTGATGCTCGAAGCCAACCGCATCGGCGGCCGCCACGGCCTGGGCATGAGCGACCAGATCGAAAACCGCATCATCGAAGCCAAGAGCCGCGGCATCTACGAAGCCCCGGGCCTGGCCCTGCTGTTCATCGCCTACGAGCGCCTGGTCACCGGCATCCACAACGAAGACACCATCGAGCAGTACCGCGAAAGCGGCCGCAAGCTCGGCCGCCTGCTGTACCAGGGCCGTTGGTTCGACCCGCAAGCCATCATGCTGCGCGAAGCCGCCCAACGCTGGGTCGCCCGCGCCGTCACCGGCGAAGTCACCATCGAACTGCGCCGCGGCAACGACTACTCGCTGCTGAACACGGAATCGCCCAACCTGACCTACGCCCCCGAGCGCCTGTCCATGGAAAAGGTCGAAAACGCCCCGTTCACGCCCGCGGACCGCATTGGCCAGCTCACCATGCGCAACCTCGACATCGTCGACACCCGCGGCAAGCTCTTCACCTACGTGAAGACCGGCCTGCTCGCCTCCTCCGGCAGCTCGCTGCCGCAGCTGAGCGACGAAGGCAAGAAGAAGTAATTCTTCAACGCCAAAAACCAGAAAGCCCTTCGGCACGCCGAAGGGCTTTTTGTTTGGCGAAGAGCGATCGGGCGCCAACCTCGATGAATCGGGCGCCAACCTCGATGAGAGCGAGCCCACTAAAGACAGTCACGACCAGCGCGCAGCGTCATCACCTACCGCAAGACACCGCGTAAGCCCCCAAAGGCCGCCTGCGCGGCCGGCCGGGGGCGAGCCCCGCAAGATCGTCCACCACACCCCACCCTAGGCGAGAACGCCAAGCACACCGCCCTCCCCAGCAACGGGACACATTCAGCCGACGCCGCCCCAGGCGCCAACAGAATGCAAATCACCACCAAGGAGCAAGCAAGAGCCTAAAGCTCCACCTGCATCCCCATCTCCACCACCCGATTAGCCGGAATCTTGAAGAACTTGGTACTCCGAGTAGAGTTCCGCGCCATGAACGAAAACACCGCCCGCCGCCAGCGCCACAGCGCCGGCTTCTTCGCCGCCACCACCGTCTGCCGCGACAGGAAGTAGGAAGTCCGCATCGGCTCCAGATCGATCTCCGGATACGCCTCGGCCACCAGCCGCAGCGCCTCCGGCACATCCGGATCTTCCTTGAAGCCGTAGTTGATCGTCGCCTGCCAACTGGACGCCGACAGCTTGGTCACGGAGAAGCGCTCCTCGGGCGAAACATAGGGCACGTCCGCCACCAGAATGGTCAGGAACAGCACATGGTCATGCAGCACCTTGTTGTGCTTCAGGTTGTGCAGCAGCGCCGGCGGCACATTGCCCGAGTTCATCGTCATGAAGATGGCCGTGCCCGGCACGCGCGACGGCGGGTACTCTTCGAGCTGCGCCATGAATTCCTTGAGCGGCTGGCGGTCCCGCTGCTGCATCTCCGACAGCAGCCGGCGGCCGCGGCGCCACGTCATCATCAGCGTGAACACCACTATCGCCACCAGCAGCGGCAGCCAGCCGCCCTCGTGGATCTTGAACACGTTGGCCGAGAACAGCAGCACATCGAACAACAGCAACAGGCCCAGCGCCACCATCCACAGCACACGCTTGATGCCGGTCGAACCGCGCGGCAACACCGCGAAAGCCAGCACCGACGTCGTGAACATCGTCCCCGTGACCGCGAAGCCATAAGCGGCAGCCAGGTTGTCCGAATTGCGGAACAGCAGGACCAGGATCAGCACCGCGCACAGCAGCAGCGCATTGACCTGCGGCAGATAGATCTGGCCCTTCTCGATGGCCGACGTATGCAGGATCTGCATGCGCGGCCAGAAGCCCAGCTGCACCGCCTGGCGCGTGACCGAATAAGCGCCCGAAATCACCGCCTGCGACGCCACGATGGTCGCAATGGTGGCCAACGCCACCAGCGGGGCCAGCCCCCACTCCGGCGCCATCATGAAGAACGGATTGCGGATCGCGGTCGGATCGCGCAACAACAGCGCGCCCTGGCCGAAATAGCACAGCGTCAGGGCCGGCAGCACCATGCTGAACCAGGCGCGGCGGATCGCCGGACGGCCGAAGTGGCCCATGTCGGCATACAGCGCCTCGGCGCCGGTCAAGGCCAGCACCACCGCCCCCAGCAGCACGAAACTGATCCACGGAAACTCGACGATGAAACGCAAACCCCACATCGGATTCAAGGCCCGCAGCACTTCCGGCGTCTGCCAGATCTGCCAGCCGCCCAGCGCCGCCAGCGTGCCGAACCACAACAGCATCACCGGACCGAACAGCTTGCCCATGGCGCCCGTGCCGTGCGACTGGATCGCGAACAGCGCAATCAGCACCACCAGCGACAGCGGCACGACCCAGGCATCCAGCTGATGCGACACGATGCCTATCCCTTCGAGCGCCGACAGCACTGAAATGGCTGGCGTGATCATGCTGTCGCCGTAGAACAGCGCCGCGCCGAAAATTCCCAGCACGATCAGCACCCAGCGCAGCTTGCCTTCACGCCCGCGCACCGCCAGTTCCAGCAAGGCCAGCGTGCCGCCCTCGCCGCGGTTGTCGGCGCGCAGCACCAGCGTCACGTACTTGAACGACACCACCACCATCAGCATCCAGAACAGGATGGACAGCACGCCCAGCAGGTGGGCAGGCTCCAGGTCGGTGTGCACGCTCAGTCCCGTCAGACAGGCACGCAGCGTATACAAGGGACTAGTGCCGATATCGCCGTACACCACGCCCAGCGCCCCCATGATGAGGGCGGCCCGCGACGATGGCGCGTGCCCGCCGAGTGTTTGCCCGTTGGACGACGAAGGAACGCTGGCCGAACCTTGGCTCATGATGTAGGTTCTTGACGAGTAAGTTGGGCGCCCTTGCGGGGGCCGGGAAACACGACGGACAGCCGTGTTCCTGAAAAGTCCGGACGGCTGGTGAGTTTCCACCAGGCGCCATGCGCGTGCGCGATTTCCCGCACGATGGCAAGTCCCAGGCCCGACCCGCCCGCGGTCGCGGTGGGAGAACGGTAGAAGGCCTCGAACACCCGTTCGCGCTCATCGGGAGAAATGCCCGGCCCATCGTCCTCCACGGTCAGCGAAGGCGGATTGGCGCCGACGATCAGCGTGATGCGGCCGGTCTTGTTGCCATAGCGCAGCGCGTTGTCGATGAGATTGCCCAGCAGTTCGGCCAGCAGCAAGGGATCGGCGTCGATCCAGATGGGCGCGTCCGGCGCGACCAGATCCAGCTCGTAGTGCGCCTCGCGCACCCGCGGAAACCATTCCGCGCCGTTCGCCCGCACCCATTCGCAAAGGTCGATGCGCACGAAGCTGTCCTGCGGACGGGCGTTAGGATCGGCGCGCGCCAGAACCAGCAACTGCTGCCCCAGGCGGATCATGCGGTCGCTCACCGCCTTGATGCGTTCGGCCCGCGCGCGCACGTCGTCGGGCAAGGGGCGCGCCAGCATCAATTCCGACTCCAGGCGCAACCCCGACAAAGGCGTGCGCAGCTGGTGCGCCGCATGGCCGATGAAGCGGCGCTGCGCCGCCAGCGAGGCATCCAGGCGCAGCAGCAGATCATTGGTGTGCGTGACCAGTGGCTCGATTTCGACCGGCACGCCGGCCACTTCCAGCGGCTGCATGTCGTCGATGGAGCGTTGCCGGATTTCTTCGGACAGGTGGTTGACCGACCGCAGCCCCGAACGCACGCCCTGCATCACCACCCAGGTGAACAGCGCGATCAACGCGACCTGCCCCACCACCATCAGCCAGAAGAAATCTTCCAGCATCCAGAGCGACATGTCGATCTTGTGCGTGATGACCCAGGTGGCCGCCAAGTCCAACAGGACCAGCAGGAGGATCGGCGGCATCAGGCGGATGACCAGATGCCGCGCCAGCGAACGGGAGGGAAGCAAGGGGCGGGAAACCGGAGTAGCGGTAGGAGTGCGTTCCTGCATCATGACGCAATGCCCTCGCCTAGGCGTATGGATGCGCGCGGCCGGTGCGACGCGGCCGCAGCCGGCCCGTCAGGCCGTTTCCACATCCAGCATGTAGCCAAAGCCGCGCACCGTTTGAATGCTGGCACCAGTGCCTTCCAGGCGCTTGCGCAGGCGGTACACGTAGACTTCGACGGCGTTTTCGCTGAAATCGGCATCCCAGGCCGACAGCGAGTTCACGATCTGGCGCTTGGTCACGACGCGACCGACACGGGCCATCAGCATTTCCAGCACGGAAAGCTCGCGCACCGACAGCGACAGGCGCTGGCCATTGGCGCGGACTTCGCGGCCAACGGTGTCGAACACCAGCGGGCCGACTTCAATCAGGGGCTGCGCCTGGCCGGCGCGGCGCCGGCCGAAGGCGCGCACGCGCGCCGCCAGTTCGGGCAGTTCGAAAGGTTTGGTGACGTAGTCGTCCGCCCCGGCGTCCAGGCCGGCGACGCGGTCCTCGATGCCATCGCGGGCGGTGAGGATCAACACGGGAACCTGGTTGCCGTCCTGGCGCAATTGCCGCAGCACGTCCAGCCCGCTCATGCCCGGAAGGTTGAGGTCGAGCAGCATGAGGTCGTAAGGCTGACCCGCCAAGGCGCCCAGAACCCGGTCGCCCTCGGTCAGCCAGTCGACCGCATAGCCTTGGTCGGCCAGAAATTCCTGGAGCGCGTGGCCCAGGGTGGTGTCGTCTTCGATTACCAGAACTCGCATGCGGCGATTCTAGCGCGATCCCGGCCGGAACGGGGCGCGAAATGCGCCCCGGGGCCGGGAAGCGTTCAAGGTGCGGACGGAGCCGGGGCGGCCCCGGCCGCAGCGGGCGCTGCGGAGCCGGCGACGCCGCCGGACGGAGGCGTGGTCACGAACCCGATGCGCGTCATGCCCGAACGGCGGGCCGAAGCCATGACCTTGGCCAGGGTCTCGTAACGCGTGTTCTGGTCCGCGCGGATGCGGATCTCGGGTTGCGGCTTGGTGCCGGCGATCGACTTGAAGCGGTTGGGCAGGTCATCGATATTGACCGGCTTCTCGTCCCAGAACAGCGCCCCGCTGGCATCGATCGCCAGGTCGACGGTCTTGGGTTCTTCCTCGATCTGCTCGGCGGCCACCTGGGGCATGTTGATCTTGATCGAATGCGCCAGCAGCGGCGCGGTGATGATGAAGATCACCAGCAGCACCAGCATCACGTCGATCAGGGGCACCATATTGATCTCGGAAACCGTATGGCTTCCGGATCCCTTGCCCTCGAAGCTGCCAAAGGCCATTATTCGCTCCCGCGTTGAGCCGCAGCGCCGTTGCCGTTCTGGCGGCGCAGGGCGCGCACCTTGCCGTCGGACAGAGCGACCTGCTGGCCGGTGGTCAGGAACGCGAACAAGTCATGCGCAAAGGCATCCAGGCGCGACAGGAACACGCGGTTGTTGCGCACAAAGGTGTTGTAGGCCAGCACCGCGGGAATGGCGACCGCCAGGCCCAGGCCCGTCATGATCAGCGCTTCGCCCACCGGACCGGCGATGCGGTTGATGGTCACGCCGTCGGACAGGCCGATGCCGACCAGAGCATGGTACACGCCCCACACCGTGCCGAACAGGCCCACGAACGGCGCCGTCGAACCCACCGAAGCCAGCACGGTCAGGCCGTTTTCCAGCTTCGCGGTTTCTTCGTCGATGACCTTGCGCATGGTGCGCGTGACGAAATCGGAGTTGCTGCCCGACTCTTCAAGCTTGGTCGCGCCGAACTTGTTGTGATGCGCCTGCGCATGCATGGCGTGACTGGCCAGGTGCGAGAACGGATCGCGCGCGCCATGCGTGACGATTTCGTTTTCGACCTGTTCGAGCGAGCTGGCGTTCCAGAACTTGTTCAGGAAGTCCGCGGAGCGCTTGCGCATGCTGACGTTGCTCGCGACCTTGACCAGGATCAGGTACCAGGTCACAAGCGACATCAGGATCAGGATGATGAACAGGCCCTTGCCGACGAAGTCGCTTTGCGCGATGAAGTGCATGAAGCCCATGTCGGGGACCGCGGCGGGGGCCGGCGCGGCAGGCAGCGCCGAGGGCAGCGCGGCGGCGGCGCCGTGCAGCGCGTCGGCCGATTGCTGGACAGCGCCGGCGGCTTGCTGAGCCGTGGCACCGACCGCCGAGGCGGCTTGTTGAGCTGCGGGCGCGGCCGCAGCCGCGGCAGGCGCAGCGGCGGCGGCAGCCGGCGCTGCCGGGCTGGTGGTCGCCTGCGCCACCAGGGTGGCGCTATGCAGTGCGTTGGACATCTCAGTTCCTCATTACGAAATCGAACGGAATTTTGGCTTTGGCGGGATAGGCCACGCCGTTACGGGTATACGGTTTGAAACGACCCTTGCGGGCGGCTGCCAGCGCCGATTCGTCCAGGCGCGGAAAGCCCGAGGACGCATCGATGGTTGCCCGCTCGACCAGCCCCTGGGTGTTGATCTCGACCAGCACCACCACGCGCCCCTCTTCCCGCATGCGGCGCGATGCCATCGGGTAATTGGGCATGGGGCGCGCCCCCTGGAATTCGATGCTGGATACCAGCACCGGCTGATCCGGCGGCGGCCCTTGCTGCGGCCCTTGCGGCGCCTGCGTGCCTTCGGGCGCGCCACTGGGCGGCGCCTTTGGCGCTTCCGGCTTGGGCTCGACCTTGACGTCCTGCTTGGGCTCGGGTTTGGGTTTAGGCTTGGGTGGCGGCTTGGGCTTGGGTTTGGGCGCCGGCATCGGCGGCTTTTCAACCACCGGCTCCGGTTCGGGTTCAGGTTCCGGCTCGGGCTTGAGTTCAGGCTCCGGTTCGGGCTCGACCTCGGGCTGCGGCGGCTCGGGCGGAGTTTCCGTCACCGGCTGCGGCTCCTCGGGAGTGGGCTCGGCCTTGGCGATCTGGGGAATGGGCGCATCCACCACGCTCACCATGATGGCTTCGGGTTCTTCGAGTTCAGGACGATTCTCGGGTGCCATGAAGATGGCGCCTACCACTGCCGCATGCAGCGCCAGGACCGTCAGGCCAGCGCCTGCGCGTATACCGAATGAAGAGCGCGAAGAAGAATTCCAACCGCGTTGAAAACTAGGCATGAATCAGCCAGGGTGCATTGACTTATCCGGCCAGCCAGGAAAGACGCACACGCGATGGCGACGCCGGCTGACCGGTACAAGCCCACAATAATATCTTAAATGCGAATGATTCGCACGTCCTATTTCATCTGATTCCGTCCTACATTTCTGAGCGAGATCAACCGGCACGAGCGATGCGGCGCGCGCAAAACAAAAAACCCGCCACCATGACGTGTGCGGGTTTTGTGTGGAGCGCATATCGTAGCTTTTGGTGGGTGCTACAGGGGTCGAACCTGTGACCTACGCCTTGTAAGGGCGCCGCTCTACCAACTGAGCTAAGCACCCATTTTGATGCAGCCTCAAGACGAAATTCGCGAAAAATCCGTACAAGCAACTGCCAACCGGGGCACTCAAAAGCAATACGCGGGCCGGAGTATACCGGACCGCGCAGTTGTGGGCAAATCGCCAGGCCTGAATGCCTGCGACCCGCCCGCCGTCCATTAGTTGACGGCGTCCTTCAGGGCCTTGCCCGGACGGAACTTCGGCACCTTGGCCTTCTTGATCTTGATGGTTTCGCCAGTGCGCGGATTACGGCCGGTGCGCGCGGCGCGAGCCGACACAGCGAACGTGCCAAAGCCAACCAACGTAACCGTACCGCCCTTCTTCAGGGTGGTCTTGACGGCACCGATCAGGGCGTCGAGCGAGCGACCAGCGGCGGCCTTGGAGATGTCGGCCTTGCTGGCGATGTGATCGATGAGTTCGGTTTTGTTCATTCAGGTGTACCCCTCACAAGGTATGGAGTCTGCCGGAGTGCAGTTCATGGCCGTCATGATGGACGCCGCAGAAGACGCAAAACCGACAAACGACGAACAGACAGTGGATAAACTTTTTTCTTGCGCTGCGAAGCACAACTTTTAAACTGCTGCGCCGCCTGGATTCAATGGCAAATTGCCTTCAAATCACCAGCGACGCAGACGTGTATTAGGCCTTGGCGTGGCGCGGCTGTCAAGCGAAAACCTCACCACAACCCGCGTCAATACTAGCTTTTAGACCGTTTCGCAATAAACAGAAACACGCATTTCGGGGTTTGCGCGACACCCTCGAACGCGATCGTTAACTTGCGTCAGACATCGGCCCATCGACGCAGCAAATTGTGATAAATGCCGGTGAGTTGCACGATGGAGGGATGACCCGCGGCATCCTGATTCAAGCGTTGTATGGCCACATCCATGTCCAGCAGCAGTGCGCGCTGGCTGTCTTCGCGCACCAGGCTCTGCATCCAGAAAAACGACGATACGCGCGCGCCCCGCGTCACCGGATTGACCTTATGCAGGCTGGTGCCCGGGTACAGCACCATATGCCCTGCGGGCAGCTTCACTGCGCGCGGACCATAGGTGTCGTCGATGACCAGCTCACCGCCATCGTAGGAATCGGGCTCGGAAAAGAACAGCGTGGCCGAGAGGTCCGTGCGCACGCGCTCAGCCGTGCCGGCGATGCCGCGCACCGCATTGTCCACGTGATAGCCGAATGCCTCCCCGCCCTCATAGCGATTGAACAAGGGCGGAAAGATCTTGCGCGGCAGCGCGGCCGACATGAACAGGTTGTTGGCCGCCAGGCGCTGCAGGATCAGGTTGCCCAGCTCCTGCGCCAGGGGATGCTGCTCCGGCAGTTGGCGATTGCGCTTGACCTCGGCCGACTGATAGCCGGCGGTGACCTTGCCGTCGACCCAATCGGCGGCGTCCAGGCGGCGCCGGATCTCGGCCGCCTCTTCTGGCGTGAAAACTTCTGCGATCTGTATGAGCATGGGCGCTATCCCGATTGCGTTGCAGGCGCGCCCGGCCACCGGTCGCGCGCGTGCCGCATTATCCCTGCAGGCAGCCGTTGAGCGCCTGATCGAAATCAAACAGCAGATCGGCCTCGTCTTCGATGCCCACGGACACGCGGATGAGACTGTCCGCGATGCCCATCTGCTTGCGGCGCTCGGCGCCCATCTCGTAATAGATGGTGTGGGCGGCAGGCAGCGCCAGGCTGCGCGTATCGCCCAGGTGAGTCGCCATCAGCACGATGCGCAGGCGGTTCAGGAAATCAAAGCAGTCCACCCCGTCCGCCAGTTCGACGCCCAACAGGCCGCCGAAGCGCGAGCCGAACAACGCCGCCGCGCGCGCATGCTGCGGGTGGCTGGCCAGCCCGGGGTAATGCACCTTGGCCACGCCCGGATGATCCTCAAGGAAGCGCGCCAGCGCCAACGCGTTGGCGCAGTGCTTGGCCATGCGCAGGGCCAGGGTCTCGGCGCCTACCGCGATGCGGTGCGCAGGCTCGGCAGCCAGGGTGCCGCCCATGTCGCGCAGGCCCTTCTTCTTGACCTGCGTGAGCCCCCAACTGGTGGACGGTCCCTTGCGATAGGCCTCGTAGATGTTCGCGTAATTCGACCAGTCATACAGCCCCGTGTCCGTGACGGCGCCGCCCAACGCATTGCCATGGCCGCCGATGTACTTGGACAGCGAGTTCATCACCAGGGACGCCCCGACCGAGACAGGCCGGAACATCCAGGGCGAGGTCAGCGTATTGTCGACCACGTAGACCAGGCCCTTCTCGCGGCAGATTTCTCCAATCACGGCCAGGTCAGCAACCTGCGTGCCCGGATTGGCGATGGTCTCGGTGAAAACCATGCGGGTGTTGGGCTGGATCGCCGCACGCACCTGCGCCGAATCCGTCGCGTCCACGAAGGTGATTTCCACCCCCAGTTCCAGCAGCGTGCCTAGCAGGCTGTTGGTGTTGCCAAACACGAACTGGCTGGACACCAGATGGTCGCCTCGGCGCAGCAGCGTGGTGAAGATGGCGGCCAGCGCCGCCATGCCGGTCGCGAAGCTGACCGTGCCCTTGCCGCCTTCCATCTGGTTGACCTTGGCCTCCAGCGCGGTGGTGGTGGGCGTGCCTTGGCGGGCGTAGGTAAAGCCGGCCTTGCCCTGAAAGACCGCGGCCAGCTCACGGGCGTCTTCGTAGGCGAACTCCGAGGACGGATGCATGGGCTTGTGCACCGCTCCGTGCTCGACGGATTGCTTGCGGTCGGAATGGAGGATCGTGGTGGTAAAGCCGTTCTGGTGCATGATGGGCTGACGCGAAGAGGATATGGTCTACAAGATAGGCAAGACGGATGAATCAGGAACGGCGCTGGCGCACGGTTTCATAGAGGCAGACGGCGCTGGCCACGCTGACGTTCAGGCTTTCCACCGAACCCAGCATGGGGATGTTCACCAGTTGATCGCAGGTTTCCCGCGTCAGGCGGCGCATGCCCTCGCCTTCCGCCCCCATGACCCAGGCCATGGGCTGGCGCGCATCGATCTGATGCATGCTGTCGGTGGCCTGGTCGTCGGTGCCCACCAGCCACACGCCACGGTCCTTCAGGCTGCGCATGGTGCGCGCCAAGTTGGTCACCATCAGATAGGGCACGGTATCGGCCGCGCCGCAAGCCACTCGCTGCACGGTTGCGTTCAAGCCGACGGCCCGGTCGCGCGGTGCGATGACGGCGTGCACGCCGGCGGCATCCGCGGTACGCAGGCAGGCGCCCAGGTTGTGGGGATCGGTCACGCCATCCAGGATCAACAGCAGCGGCGGGCCTTCGATGACATCGAGCACCTCATCCACGTCCACCGCCAGTTGGCGCTCTTCGGCCAGCGCCACCACGCCCTGATGGCGGGTGCCGCGGGACAGGCCGTCCAGGCGCTCCATGGGGACCGGATGCAGGCGGCAGCCCGCTTTTTCGGCCTGCTCGATGAACGTCTGCATCCGCTTGTCGCGGCGCGACGCCTCTACATAGATTTCCTTGATCGAGTCGGGCGCGTGGCGCAGCCGCGCAACAACCGCGTGAAACCCGGCCAGGACTTGGGTCGACGCCATAAATGCAATACCTTTAGATAAACGAATACCCGCCCCAGAGCGGGGCGGGCCACCGGACCAAGCCGGCCATAGATGCAATGTTACCCCTTATGGCGCAGCCGCCATACGACGGCCTCGCCATAAGGAAGTGTCAGTGGCGCTTGTGCGCGGCCTTCTTGGCCGGCGCTGCGCGCTTGGATGCCTTGGGCGCCCGCGGCGGCTTGCTGGCCTTCTTGGCCTCGGCGCGGCGCTCCTTGGCGGTCTGGCCCTTCAGGGCGGCGGGCTTGGGCGACGCGGCCTTCTTGACACGGCGCGAGGGCTCGTCCGGGCTGCGGGCCGACGCCTTGCGCAAGGCGTCGAAGCTCGTGCCCTGCACCAGGCGGAACTCGATGCGGCGGGCTTCGAGGTCCACGCGCGACACCTGCACCTGCACCTTGTCGGTCAGGCGGTAGCGCATGCCCGTGCGTTCGCCGCGCAACTCGTGCAGGGCGTCGTTGAACTGGAAATACTCGCCGCCCAGTTCGGAAACATGCACCAGCCCTTCGACGTGCAGGGTGTCCAGCGTGACGAAGATGCCGAAGCTGGCGACGCCGGTAACGGTGCCGCTGAAGTCCTCGCCCACGCGCTCCTTGACGAACCAGCACTTGAGCCAGGCTTCGACGTCGCGCGACGCCTCGTCGGCGCGGCGCTCGCTGGCGGACAGCACCAGGCCCATCTTTTCCCAGATGGCATGTTCGTGCTCGCGCTGCGTGCGGCCGATCACCACAGGCTGGTCTTCCAGGCTGGGCACATAGCGCTGACCGGCCAGCAACGCCTTGATGACACGATGCGTCAGCAGGTCGGGATAGCGGCGGATGGGCGAGGTGAAGTGGCTGTAGCCGGGATAGGACAAGCCAAAGTGGCCCATATTGTCGGGGCTGTAGACCGCCTGCTGCATGGAGCGCAGGCACATCGTCTGCAACAGCTGGTAGTCGGGGCGTCCGCGCACCGAATCCAGGAAGTCGCCGTAATCCTTGGCCGTGGGCGTCTCGCCGCCGCCCAGCGACAGGCCCATGGTGCGCAGGAATTCGCGCAGCGACTGCAGGCGTTCGGGCGTGGGGCCTTCGTGGATGCGGTACAGGCCGGGATGCTTGCTGCGGGTCATGAAGTCGGCCGCGCAGGTATTGGCGGCCAGCATGCACTCTTCAATCAGCTTGTGGGCATCGTTGCGCACCGACGGCACGATTTGCTCGATACGGCCGAGCTCATTGCAGACGATCTTGGTCTCGACCGTGTCGAAGTCGATGGCGCCGCGCTTCTTGCGCCCTTGCGCCAGCAGCTGAAAGAGTTCATACAGGTGCTGGACCTGGGGCATGACGCTGCGCATGGCGTGCGCGGCAGGACCGCCGGGCTGTTGCAGGGCGGCCCAGATGTTCGTATAGGTGGTGCGCGCATGCGAGTGCATGACCGCGTTATAGAACTGGTAGGCCGTAACCGTACCAGCCTTGGCGCCGCTGGCCGGAATGACCATGTCGCAAACCAGCACCAGGCGGTCGACGTCCGGGTTCAGCGAACACAAGCCGTTGGACAACGACTCCGGCAGCATCGGGATGACCCGGCGCGGAAAGTACACGCTGGTGCCGCGTTCGATCGCGTCGTCGTCCAGGGCGTCACCCGGACGCACATAGTGGCTGACGTCGGCGATGGCCACCAGCAGGCGCCAGCCCGGGCGCTTGCGCTGGCCCGCGCCCAGCTCCACGGGCTCACAGTACACCGCGTCGTCGAAGTCGCGCGCGTCCTCGCCGTCGATGGTGATGAGCGGCACGTCGCGCAGGTCGACGCGGTCCTTGAGATCGGTCTTCCTGACCACGTCCGGCAGGCGTGCAGCCTGCTTGAGCGCGGCTTCCGAGAAATCGACCGGCACGTCGAACTTGCGCACCGCGATCTCGATTTCCATGCCGGGATCGTCGATCTCGCCCAGCACCTCGGCCACACGGCCCAGCGGCTGCGTGTGGCGAGTGGGCTGCTCCATGATTTCAACCGCGACCACCTGCCCATGCTGGGCGCCGTTGGTGTCGCTGGGCGGAATCAGGATGTCATGCTTGATGCGCTGGTCCTCGGGCACGACGATGGACAGGCCATGCTCGTGCAGGAAGCGCCCCACCAGCTTGTTGGTGCGGCGCTCGATGACTTCGACGATGGTGCCTTCCGGCTTGCCGCGGTATTCGCCAGTGGGTTTGACCAGCACACGGTCGCCATGCAGCACCTTGAGCATTTCGCGCGGCGACAGGAACAGGTCCGGGCCGCCGTCGTCACGCAACAGGAAGCCGAAGCCGTCGCGATGCCCCAGCACCTTGCCGGCGACGAAGTCCAGTTTGGTGGCCAGCAGCAACACGCCCTTGCGGTTGGGCATCAATTGGCCGTCGCGCTCCATGGCGCCCAGGCGGCGCTCAAATCCCACCATCGTCGCGGCGCGCTCGACGCCCATGCGTTCGGCCAGTTCCACCGGAGACAGCGGCGAGCCTGCGGCGCGCAGCGCTTTCAGGATGGCTTCACGGGACGGGACATCAGGATCGAAGTCCGGCGGCGCTTCGGGCAAGGGTGTTGATCTGTTGTTATTCGATTCGTTATTCGATCGTTTTGCCAAAGCTAAAATTTCCGTATATAATGCGCAGCTTCTGTGGTTCGCCCAAGGCTGAACACTGAAGCAGAAAATGGTCAGAAGGGCCGGGAAGTTTAAAACCCAGCCGGGGTTTGAAAAGCAAGTTGCTTAAAAACCTTATTGTAGAACCAACTGCACTTTGGACGCATGTTTTAGTTAATGTGTTTTAACTGAAGCGATGCGACTAGAGCGGCAGCGTATCACATACTTCTGACAGTATCTCTCAGTGCCCAGGTGGCGGAATTGGTAGACGCGCATGGTTCAGGTCCATGTGCCGCAAGGTGTGGAGGTTCGAGTCCTCTCCTGGGCACCACGGAATTTCAATCAAGACCATGCAAGGCGGTCTTGATGGCAACGGCTAAAAAGCCCCGGAAATCGCAAGATTCCCGGGGCTTTTGCTTTGCGCCCCGCCACTGCCTGTTTCAACGCCACGGCACCTTGCGATTCAAATGATGCCGCGCGTACAGATCCGCGCCCATGCCTTCGATCTGGCCATCGATCAACGCTTCGAAAGGCCGCAGCAGCGCATCGAAATTCGTCGGCGCTTCAATCGCATTCAAGGCATGCGCCACGGCCTCTATCGTGGACAGCGCGCCCGGCACGTCGGCGTGACGAACCCGGTAGCGCGTGGAAAGCCCCGCGGGCAACATCACGCGCGGCAAGGCGGCCAGCGCCGGGTTGATATGCAGCAGCTTGCGCGCATGGCCCCAGGTGCCGTCAGGCACGATCAATCTGATGGGCGCGCCCAGATCCTGCCCGTAGCCCGGCGCCAACACCTCGGCGCCCTCGCCCGGAAACAGCAGGCGAGGCAGATGGCCTGGCAGCGCCCAATCCTCTTCCGAAAAATATTCGCCCACCACGCGTTGCGCGCCCGCCAGCCCCAGCACCGCCAGCCTTGCGGTGTTCAAGGCATGGCGCGCCTCGCTCGGATGCTGCAACACCACGACGCGAGTGCGGCAGGAAAGCGAGGGAATCAGCGCGCACAGACAGTGCGACAGAGGACGCAGACAACGCGTGCAGAGGGTACGGGACATGGGGCGACACTATATCGAAAGTTCGAAAGCGCCCGGCAGCAAAAAAAATATGAAAAAAAAGCCACACGACTTGCACACTTCAAAAAAAGTGTGCATAATCTCATTCCTCTGCTGCTGAACAAGAAACAACGCGAAAGCGAAGCGACAAGTAAAGCATCAGCGCCCAGGTGGCGGAATTGGTAGACGCGCATGGTTCAGGTCCATGTGCCGCAAGGTGTGGAGGTTCGAGTCCTCTCCTGGGCACCAATTATTACATCACGAGGTACCTGCGTGATGCGCCAAAAAAACCCCGAACGCGTAAGCGTCCGGGGTTTTTTCTTTGTGTGGCCCTTTTCTTGCGGCCCTTTTCTTTATCCCGCCTATTTGATTTGCCCGGCCCGCAGGCAGACGCTTTGAGCCGGGCGGCCCGCCCTACTTCAGCACGCGGGTCATGACCACGTGCGGAATACCGGCCTCGACGAATTCCTCGCCTTCCACATTGAAGCCATGGGCCTGGTAGAAACCTGCCGCATGCGTCTGCGCGTGCAGCACCAGCATGCGATGGCCGTCGCCATGGCCCTGTTCGATCAGCGCGTCCAGCAACTGGCTGCCGACGCCCATGCCGCGGGCCTTCTTGTGGACCGCCATGCGGCCAATGTGGCCGTCGGGCAGAAGCCGGCCCGTGCCCATGGGCGTGCCGTCCGGGCCGTAGGCCACGGCGTGCACCGACACCGCGTCATCGTCGTCCAGCTCGACCTCGGGCGGCACTTTCTGTTCGACGACGAACACTTCATGGCGCACCGAATACGCGTCGTCGCGCAAGCGGTCCCAGGTGCCCAGGGCGATACGCACCGTAGATTGTTTGTTGGTCGACATGTCCATCCCTCGCGTGCAGCAAATGAATAAAAGAATCCTAAACCTCATTTTGGCAGGGATGAACAATGGCCAAAAGGGGGTACGATCGCGGCTTGCCCATGTCGTCCATGTTCCGCCACATGCCGCCTGCCGCTCCCCCCGCCTGGTTGAAAGCCGCGCCCGCGCTCTTCCTGCTTCTCTGGTCCAGCGGTTTCGTCGTGCTCAAAGTGGGCCTGGCATATGCCGACCCCATGACGTTCCTGGCGCTGCGCTACGCCTGCGTGGTGCTGATACTTGCGCCCTTCATGCTGTTCCTGCGCCCGCCGCTGCCGCGCGGCGCCAGCGCCTGGGGCCATCTGGCGATGGTCGGACTGCTGTTGCAGGCAGGCTACTTCTGTTTCACCTACTTGTCTCTCAAGCAAGGCATGTCGGCGGGCGGCGTGGCGCTGATCACCTCGTTGCAACCTATCCTGATCGGCCTGCTGGCGCCGGCGATCGCGCACGAGAAAGTCGACGCCCGCCGCTGGGCAGGCCTGGGCCTGGGGGTGTCAGGCGCCGCGCTGGTGATCATCGCCAAGGCTTCGATCGATGTGCTCTCGCCGCTGGGCCTGGCGTTCGCCATCAGCGCCCTGCTCTGCATCACCGGCGGCACGCTGTATGAAAAACGCTATGGCGTGCAAACGCATCCCGTCACGTCCAACATGGTGCAGTACGCGGTCGGCCTGATCGCCACCGCGCCGCTGGCGTACTGGCTGGAGCCGATGCATATCGAATGGACCGGGCCCCTGCTGGCTTCGCTGGCTTATCTGGTCGTGGGCAATTCGCTGGTGGCGATCACCTTGCTGCTGACCATGATCCGCTATGGCGAGGCCTCCCGCGTGTCGGCGCTGTTCTTCCTGGTGCCGCCCTGCACCGCCGTCATTGCGCTGATCATCCTGGGCGAAGCCATTCCCGCGCTGGCCTGGCCGGGCATGGCCCTGGCAGCGCTCGGCATCCTGCTGGTGACGCGCACGGCGCATACCGCTGCCAAGTAGAATGAGCGCCCCTCCAGGTCCCTGTCCATGAACGCTGTCGTTACCTCCGCCCTGCCGGTCTTCGCGCTGATCCTGACTGGCTGGCTCGCCGCCCGCTGGCGCATCCTGGGTCCCGGCGCCACCGACGCGCTGAACCGCTACGTCGTGTATCTGTCGCTGCCCGCGCTGCTGTTCCGCGCCATGACGCAGGTCGATCTGACGCATATGGCGCACTGGGGTTTCGTGGGCGCCTTCGCGGGCGGCATCGCCGTCACGTTCCTCGCCTCGTTTATCGGCGCGCGCGGCTCGCAGCGCGCGCTGACCGACCGTGGCATCCAGGGGCTGGCCGCGTCCTACGCCAACGCCGGCTACATGGGCATTCCGCTGTGCCTGGCGTTGCTCGGCCCTGACAGCATGGCGCCGGCCACCTTCACCACCCTGCTCACCGCAAGCGTGCTGTTCGGCTTTGCCATCGCCTTGATCGAGTTCGACCGCCAACAGACGCCCAATCTGTCCTTGACCCTGCTCAAGGTCGGCCGCGCGCTGCTGCGCAACCCCCTGCTGGCGGCTCCGCTGCTGGGCCTGGCCTGGGCCTTCACCGGCCTGGCGCTGCCGGAAGGCGTGGACCGCTACGTGGCCTTGCTGGGCGCGTCCGCCAGTCCCTGCGCGCTGGTCACGATCGGCCTGTTCCTGGCGCAGACGGAAACGTCCAGTTCGGGACCCGGCGTCATGCGCCTGGTCGCCGGCAAGCTGCTGCTGCAGCCCGCCGTCACGGCGGTGCTGGCGTTCTACGTCTTCGCCATGCCGCCGGTATGGGCCTGGACCGCCGTGCTGATGAGCGCGCTGCCCATCGGCACCGGCCCCTTCATGCTGGCGCAGATGTACGGGCGCGACGCCCGCGTAACCTCGCGCGCCATCCTGGTTTCCACCGTCGCATCGGTGCTGACCGTCAGCCTGCTGGTCGCCTGGATCAGCGCACACCCGATTTCCTGATCGTTCTTCATCATGCTGCTCGCCGTCGCCATCTTCGTACTCACCATCACGCTGGTCATCTGGCAGCCCAGGGGCCTGTCGATAGGCTGGAGCGCCGTGCTGGGCGCGGCGCTTGCCCTGGCCACGGGCGTGGTTCACCTGGCCGACATCGCGGACGTCTGGCGCATCGTCTGGAACGCCACCGCCACCTTCATCGCCATCATCGTCACCAGCCTGATCCTGGATGAGGCCGGCTTTTTCGAATGGTCGGCGCTGCACGTGGCGCGCTGGGGCGGCGGCCGCGGCCGGCTGCTTTTCGTGTTGATCGTGCTGCTGGGCGCCGCGGTTTCGGCGCTGTTCGCCAACGACGGCGCGGCGCTGATCCTTACGCCCATCGTCATGGAAATGCTGGTGGCGCTGGGCTTCGGCCCCGGCGCTTCGCTGGCCTTCGTGATGGCCGCGGGCTTCATCGCGGACACGGGCAGCATCGCATTGATCGTATCCAATCTGGTCAACATCGTGTCGGCCGACTTCTTCAATATCGGCTTCGGCGAGTACGCATCGGTGATGCTGCCGGTAAACCTGATGGCCGTGGCGTCCACGCTGGCGGTACTGCTGCTGTTCTTCCATCGCAGCATTCCGCCGCGCTACGACGTGAGCCAACTGCCCGCGCCCGCTTCCGCGATCCGCGACCTGACCACGTTCCGCGCCGGCTGGGTCGTGCTGACCCTGCTGCTGGCGGGCTTTTTCATCCTGGA
Source organism: Achromobacter aegrifaciens (assembly GCF_902859735.1). Lineage (GTDB taxonomy): Bacteria > Pseudomonadota > Gammaproteobacteria > Burkholderiales > Burkholderiaceae_B > Achromobacter > Achromobacter aegrifaciens. The sequence goes on from NZ_CADIJY010000006.1 coordinate 92,874, forward strand.
ACCCATGGGCATCCCGGTCAGCGCCATCGCCGCCGTCGGCGCGCTGGGCCTGCTGCTGATCGCGGGACGACAGCACATCGTCGGCACGCGCCGCATCATGCGCGAGGCGCCCTGGCACATCGTGGTGTTCTCGCTGGGCATGTACCTGGTGGTGTATGGCCTGCGCAACGCCGGGCTGACCGCGCACCTGGCGCAAGTGCTGGACCGCTGCGCCGAGTATGGCGTCTGGGGCGCGGCGATGGGTACGGGCCTGATCACCGCCTTCCTGTCGTCCATCATGAACAACCTGCCCACCGTGCTGGTGGGCGCGTTGTCGATTGCGGACACCAGCGCCACCGGCGCGGTGAAGGACGCGATGATCTACGCCAATATCATCGGCAGCGACCTGGGCCCCAAGATCACGCCAATCGGCAGCCTGGCCACGCTGCTGTGGCTGCACGTGCTGGCGCGCAAGGGCCTGCGCATCACCTGGGGCTACTACTTCAAGGTAGGCATCGTCCTGACCCTGCCGGTGCTGCTGCTGACGCTGGCCGCCCTGGCTTGGCGCCTGCAATAAGCGTCTATATAGCTTTTAGTTATATAAAAGGCATTAATTGGTGGTTTGATCCAAGCGTCCACCGCTTTAGACTTTCAAGCATCACACGGGTGCCTGCGCGCGCCCGTTTTGCTTTCTTACGTATCAAGATCCCGGGACTCGCCCATGAGCACCAACGCCTCGACTCTCCCCCTGCCTACCTCGGCCCTGCCGCCCATCCAGATCAACCGCAAGCCGCTGTGGATCGCCGTGCTGCTGGTGCTGGCAGGCGCCCTGTACCTGCATGAGACCGTCAGTTGGCGCCAGGGCGCGCTGTGGGTCGTCGGCGCGCTGCTGGGCGTGACCCTGTACCACGCCTCCTTCGGCTTCACGCAGGCCTGGCGCGTATTCGTGTCCGATCGCCGCGGCGCGGGGCTGCGCGCGCAGATGCTGATGCTGGCCGCGGGCGTGCTGCTGTTCTTCCCCTTCCTGGCAGCCGGCACGTTGTTCGGCCAACCCGTCAGCGGCTTCGTGTCGCCCCCGGGAGTCTCTGTCCTGCTGGGCGCCTTCCTGTTCGGCATCGGCATGCAGCTGGGCGGCGGTTGCGCCTCGGGCACGCTGTTCGCAGTCGGCGGCGGCAACACGCGCATGGTGGTCACGCTGCTGTTCTTCATCATCGGCTCGGTCATTGCGACCGCCAACTTCGGCTGGTGGTCGAACCTGCCGGCGCTGGCGCCGACCTCGCTGATCAAGACCTGGGGACTGGCGCCCGCGCTGGCCATCAACCTGGCCGTGTTCGCGCTGATCGCGTGGGCAGCCACGGCGTTGGAGAAGCGCCGCCACGGCCATGTGATTTCGTTCGCCTCGCGTACCGCGCGCCCGGCGTCCCTGCTGCAAGGCCCCTGGCCGCTGATCTGGGGCGGCGTGGCGCTGGTAGTGCTGAACTTCGCCACGCTGGCGCTGGCTGGCCGCCCCTGGGGCATCACCTCCGCCTTTGCGCTGTGGGGCGCCAAGACCCTGGACGCCTTCGGCGGCGACGTGGCCACCTGGGCCTACTGGGCCAAGCAGCCCTCGCTGGCCGCGCCGCTGCGCCAGGACGTCACCACCGTCATGGACATCGGCCTGATGCTGGGCGCGCTTGCCGCCGCCAGCGCCGCCGGCAAGTTCGCCCCCATCTGGAAGGTGCCGGCCCGCTCGCTGGCCGGCGCCGTCATCGGCGGCCTGCTGCTGGGCTATGGTTCGCGCCTGGCCTTCGGCTGCAATATCGGCGCCTATTTCAGCGGCATCCTGTCGGGCAGCCTGCACGCCTGGCTGTGGCTGCCGGCCGCCTTCGCCGGCAGCGCCCTGGGCGTGCGCCTGCGCCCGGCCTTCGGCCTCGCCGTCGAAAAGACCCCGGCGGCGTCCAGCTGCTGAGAAACAGTATTCCAGGACTGTCCGCCGGCACAGGGGGACAGCTCCTGGTGTATGGTTGCTCCATCCCGAAATACGGAGATGGACATGAGCTGGATTTTCGGCCGCTACACGGCTTTTTTACTGACCCTGATCGGCGCCGCAATCACCGCCGCCCTGGCCGCGGCCAGCTCGCCCTGGTGGCTTTGGCTGGCTGTGCCGCTGACGCTGCTGGCCGCGCTGGGCGTCTATGACCTGGCACAGACACGCCACGCCATCCGCCGCAACTATCCGGTCCTGGGCAATCTGCGGTTCCTGTTCGAATTCATCCGGCCCGAGATCCGCCAGTACTTCCTGGAAGACGACACTCAGGCCGCGCCGTTCTCGCGCGCGCAGCGCTCCATCGTCTACCAGCGCGCCAAGCGCGAGATCGACAAGCGTCCCTTCGGCACCCAGGAAGACGTCTACGGCGATCGCTACGAATGGATCAACCATTCCATGTCGCCGTCGCAAATCCCCGACATCGACTTCCGCGTCACGGTGGGCGGCCCCGAATGCAAGCAGCCCTACTCCATGTCCGCGTTCAACGTGTCGGCCATGAGCTTCGGCGCCTTGTCGGCCAACGCCGTCCTGGCCCTGAACGAAGGTGCGCGCCAGGGCAACTTCGCGCACGACACCGGCGAAGGCGGCATCAGCCGCTATCACCGCCAGCCGGGCGGCGGCCTGGTCTGGAACATCGGCTCTGGCTACTTCGGCTGCCGCGACGAACACGGCGCTTTCTCCGAAGAGGCCTTCGTCAAGAATGCCTGTACGCCGCAGGTCAAGATGATCGAGATCAAGCTGTCGCAAGGCGCCAAACCGGGCCATGGCGGCATCCTGCCCGCGGGCAAGGTGACGCCGGAGATCGCCGAAGCGCGCGGCGTCGTGGCCTGGCAGGACTGTAATTCGCCGGCCACCCATTCCGCCTTCGATTCGCCCATCGGCCTGATGAAGTTCGTGGCGCGCCTGCGCGAACTGTCCGGCGGCAAGCCGGTGGGCTTCAAGTTCTGCGTGGGCCACCCTTGGGAGTGGTTCGCCATCGTCAAGGCCATGCTGGAAACCGGCATCACGCCGGATTTCATCGTGGTGGACGGGGCCGAGGGCGGCACCGGCGCCGCGCCCGTGGAGTTCGTCGACCACGTCGGCACGCCGCTGCGCGAGGCTCTGCGCCTGGTCCACAACACGCTGATCGGCGTGAACCTGCGCGACCGCATCAAGCTGGGCGCGTCCGGCAAGATCATCACCGCTTTCGACATGGCCCGCGTCATGGCCATGGGCGCGGACTGGTGCAACGCCGCGCGCGGCTTCATGTTCGCCATCGGCTGCATCCAGGCCCAGGCCTGCCACACCGGCAAATGCCCCACCGGCGTCACGACCCAAGACCCGCTGCGCCAGCGCGCGCTGGTGGTGCCGGACAAGGCGCAGCGCGTGGCGAACTTCCACCGCAACACGCTGCATGCACTGGCGGAACTGCTTGCCGCGGCCGGCCTGACCCACCCCGGCCAGCTGCGCCCGCACCATATCGCGCGCCGCATCTCCTCCAGCGAAATCCGGCTGCTGTCGGCCCTGTTCCCGGAACTCGCGCCCGGCGAACTGCTGCGCGGAGAATTCCGCCACCAGGTGTTCCGCGCGGGCTGGGCCATGGCCCAGGCCAGTTCGTTCCAGCCTACCCACGACATCACAACCGCATTGGCGCAAGAACATGCCGCCCATGCCACGCCGGCCGCCGCACAGGTCTGATCCGGCTGGCGCCGGGCGCTACAGCCAGCGCTCGAACATGCGCGAGAAGAACTCCATCGAACGGTCACCCACGCCCCTGGCCTGCCAGGCCTCGGGCGTGATCCGCACCGACTCGGCGAGATCGCGCTGGAACAGCGCCTCCATTTCGGCCGCGAATTCAGGCCCCAGCACTACGGCATTGATTTCGTAGTTCAGCGCAAAGCTGCGCCAATCCAGATTGCTGGACCCCACCGTGGACCACACGCCGTCCACCACCGCGGTCTTGGCATGCAAGAGCGCATCGCGCCGCTCGTAGATTTTCACGCCGGCCCGCAGCAGGTCCGTATAGTGCGAGCGTCCCGCATGGAACACCAGCGACGAGTCGCTGAAGCCAGGCAACACCAGCGCCACGTCGACGCCGCGCCGGGCCGCGTCCGTCAGGACTTCGATGAAGGCGGGATCCGGCACGAAGTACGCCATGGTGATATGGATGTATTCCTGCGCGCTTTCAAACGCCGACATCAGCGTCAGGTAGACGGTGTAGCCATCGCTGCGGTCCGGCTGATTGGCCAGTATCCGCACCGTCGTTGCACCCACGGGCGGCGCCACCTGTGAATCGCCCCCCTTGATCGGCTCCTTGGACTGGGATTCCCAACCCGCGCGGATGACCTGCTCCAGCTGGGCCACTGCGGGCCCTTCGATGCGCAGATGCGTGTCGCGCCAGGGCGCCGCCTTGGCGTCTGTGGCTGCCGGTGAATCGGCTTTGCCGGCGCCCTTTCCCGACCCCGACCCCGAGCCCGAACCCGAACCTGATCCAGATCCTGGCGAGGACTCGTAGACGCTGCTCACGTTGATGCCGCCCAGATAGCCGACCTTGCCGTCCACGACCAGCACCTTGCGATGGTTGCGTTGGTTCGGCGACCAGCCCGCACGGCCGCTCGCCGGGTTGACCGGATTGAAGATCGCGACTTGTACGCCCGCATCGCGCAGGCGCTGGAACAAGGCATCGGGCGTCTTGATCGTGCCGACCGCGTCGACCATCAAGGACACTTCGGCGCCGCGGTTGCGCGCCGCAATCAGGGCTTCGGCAAAGCGCGAACCCTCGGCATCGTCATCGAAGATATAGGTTTCCATGTGCACGTACCGGCGGGCCTGCGCGATGGACTGCAGCATGGCGCGGTAGGTGCTGGGGCCGTCCGCCAGCAGCCGGACACGGTTGCCGGCCACCAACGGCGCGCCGCTGACTGCCTGCTCGACAGCAAGGTGACGCGCGAGAAAATCGCTCTTGGGAGTCCGCGGATCGGCGGCGATGCCCTGCCCGCGGCGATAGCTGTCTGACGCCGCGTCGGCCGACAGACTGGCCTGCGATGCGCGCGCGCGGCGCTCCTGCGAGTCAGGAACGCTGGCGCAGGCCGCAAGCAAGACCGCGCACACCAGCGGCAACAGGAGCCGGCGTGCGCGGGCCATCCACGGCCACCAATCCCGCCGCAATCCCGACCGGCGCGCAGCCCCGGGCGGCTTCATGGCGTCAGGGCTTAGCGGCGGCCGCCCGAGGCCAGGAGGCAGCCTAGCAAGGCGCCCACCAGCGCCGCTACGCCCACCGACTTCCAGGCATGTTCATGCACGTACTCGTCAGCATAGGCGGTTGCGCGGCGCGCGCGTTCCCGCGCCGCGCCCTCCCAATCGCCGGCGGACTCGCGCGCGTCGGCCAATTGGCGCTTCAGGCGAGCTCGCGCCGACTCGATCTCGGAGCCCGTATACGACGCCGTCGACCGCAGCAGGTCTTCCGTACCCGCCAGCAATTCGTGGAAGCTGTCGCTCACCCGTTCACGGTGCAGGGCCATTTCGGCGCGTTGATGCTTTCGGTTCATGGTCGCTCCTTGTAATTGTCGGGCCTCGCGGAGTCGGGCCGCCTGATGCGATGCAACACGCCGCATTCACGTGCCTGTGCAACGCAAGATGCCATTGTGACCGCCATCGCCCGACCCCGCCCGAGCTTTGGCAACCAGCCGTAAACCGATATTTCAACGCAAGCAAAAGTATCGCGTGTATCCGCTGCGACGCCCGGTGGCCGGTCTCCTCGCAAGCCTCTTCCAAATTCGTAAAAGTCCATTGCATTCAGCGGCTTGGCGCTTGACACCGGCCCCGCCCTGACGGCCACAATAGACTTTTGCAATGCGCCAGAACCGCCTGGTCTGAGCCTCCCAACGCCGCGCCTCCCGACCGCCAGCCGCCCCATCCGAGGCGCCCCGGCGACGGGCCGTCCCGACGACAGAAAAGGAACAGGACGCATGGTTTCGCCTTCCGCACTGTTTGCCCCCGCCGCGCCGAAATTCATCGCGCAAGAGTCGCAGCCTCCCAGCGCCGAGCAGCTTGAACTGCACGAAGGCTTGGTGGCGCGCCACGCGCACATCGATCCCAAGTTCCTCTATGACGCGCTGGGTTCGGCGCTCTTCACCGCCATCACGCAGCTCCCTGAGTACTACCCGACGCGCTGCGAGTCCGAGATCTTCCAGCGCCACGGCGCCGATATTGCGCGCCACGTCGGACCGGTGCTCTCGATGATCGACCTGGGCGCGGGCGATTGCGTCAAGGCTGAACGCCTGTTCCCCAGCCTGCGTCCGCGTCATTACGTGCCCATCGACATCTCGGCCGACTACCTGCAAGCGGCAGTGCGCCGCCTGCAGCTGTCCTACCCCGACCTGCAAATCACCGCCATCGGCCAGGACTTCACGCACGCGTTGGCTCTGCCGGCCAGCATTCCCGCCGAACAGCGGCTGTTCTTCTATCCCGGCTCCAGCATCGGCAACCTCAGCCCCGCGGACGCGCACGCCATGCTTCGGCGAATCCGCGGACAGTGCGCGGGTGGCGGCTTGCTGGTCGGCGTGGACCGCGTCAAGCCCAAACAAGTGCTGGAGCCCGCCTACGACGATGCGCTGCACCTGACCGCGGCCTTCAACCTGAACCTGCTGCGGCACGTGAACAGCGTGCTGGACGCCGATTTCGACGTGGACGACTGGCGCCATGTGGCGCTGTTCAACAGCGCCGACTCGCGCATCGAAATGCATCTGGAAGCGTTGCGCGCAGTGCGCGTAGCCTGGCCAGGCGGCGCGCGCGCGTTCGGCGCCGGCGAACGCATCCACACTGAAAACTCCTACAAGTTCACTCCCCAAGCCTTCGCCGACCTGCTGCAAAGCGCCGGCTACCGCGACGTCGCGCACTGGTCGGATTCCCGCGGCTGGTTCTCGATTTTCAGCGCCCGCGCATAACGCGGGCCTGCCCTCAACGCCACTGGAGGATCGCCATGGAACCTGCGTGCCTGCTGACTCACCCTGCCACCGGACCTTACGCTGCCGGCCAGGCGGGCCAGCACGACCGCTACGACGCGGTGCGCTCGACCAGCACGGCCCTGGCCGCCCCGCTGAGTCCCGAGGATTGCCAGGTGCAATCCATGCCGGACTGCAGCCCGGTCAAATGGCATCTGGCCCACACCACCTGGTTCTTCGAGACCTTTCTGCTGACACGCTTTCACCCGTCCTATGCGGTCTTCCATCCGCAGTACCGCATGCTGTTCAACTCCTACTACAACGCCGTCGGCGCCAAGCATCCGCGTCCGCGCCGCGGCCTGCTGTCGCGTCCCGCGCTGACGGAAGTGCAGCACTACCGCCGGCATGTGGACGGCGCGATGCATGAACTGATCTCGCGGCTGGGCGGCAACGATCCTGCCTTCGACGCCTTGTTGGAACTGGGCCTGAATCATGAGCAGCAGCACCAGGAGCTGATCCTGACCGACCTGAAGCACATGCTGTCGGCCAATCCGCTCAAGCCGGCCTACGTCGCACCCGGCCCGCCTGCACTGCCGCCCTCCACACCCGCCGGCTGGACGCGCTATGCCGGCGGCATCACCCGCATCGGCCATGACGGCAATGGCTTTGGTTTCGACAACGAAGGTCCGGCCCATGACGTGCTGCTGGCCCCGTTCTACCTGGCCGACCGGTTGGTGACCCAGCATGAGTACCTGGCCTTCATCCGGGACGGCGGCTACAAGCGGCCCGAACTCTGGCTGTCGCTGGGCTGGGACATGGTCTGCGCTGAAGGCTGGCGCGCGCCGCTCTACTGGGAAGGACAGCGCGACGATTGGCGCATCTTCACGCTGCGCGGCATGCAGGAACTCGAACTGCAGGCGCCGGTCACGCACGTCAGCTATTTCGAGGCCGATGCCTACGCCCGCTGGGCGCGCGTGCGGCTGCCGCGCGAAGCCGAATGGGAACATGCCGCCCGCCAACTGCCCGAAGGCGCGCTGGCCGGGCGCGCCAACATGCTGGAGAACGGCCACCTGGACACGCGCCCGGCCCCTGCGCGCAACGGCACGGGCGGCCCCGTGCAACTATTCGGCGACGCCTGGGAATGGACCTCCAGCGCCTACGACGCCTACCCCGGCTTCAAACCCGACAACGGCGCGGTAGGCGAATACAACGGCAAGTTCATGTGCAACCAGTACGTCCTGCGAGGCGGCTCCTGCGCCACGCCCAGGGACCACATCCGCCCCAGCTACCGCAATTTTTTCCCGCCCGAGGCCCGCTGGCAGTTCTCGGGCATCCGGCTGGCGCGAGACGCCTGAAGCGTTTCTTTGAAATTTGATCGCTGATCGCTTGCACGCATCAAAAATTTCGTGCTAGAATTTCGTTCTTCGTTGATCACTGATTGCAACACAGATGTGACGCAAATCCAGGGATTAATCGAAATGGCGCATTAGCTCAGCCGGTTAGAGCGACGGAATCATAATCCGCAGGTCCCCTGTTCGAATCAGGGATGCGCCACCAAGATTCAAAGCCCGGAACCACTTTGGTGGCTCCGGGCTTTTTCGTTGTGGCGCCCGATCTCGGCGCATTCGAAGCCCCCTATCTTCAGGGCAACCGCACCGCGTCGCGCCGCCTCCCGCCCCAGGTCGCCGCCAGACTGGCCACGAAGGCGCCGATCAGCATCGAGGCGAAGCCCCACAGCGCGAATGCTGCCGCGGCCTTGCGGGCCTGGTCTGCGGCCTCCTTGGCCTTTTGCCGGGCGTCGTCGGCAGCCTGTTTCATGTTCTGCACGGCCTGCTCGACGCGGCGCTGCGCCGCCGCCGGCTCCATGCCGGTCTGCGCAGCCACGACCTTCACGACATAGTCGCGGTCCTCGCCCGTCATCGAGCCGCGCGCCGCGCTCATCGCCATGATGCGGCCCACCTCTACTCTCGCGCCGTTGCGGTCGGCGCTGGCGTCGGGCCGTTCGGAGCGCAGCAAGGCGTCTGAAAAATAGCCCTGCATCTGCGACACTCCCTCGCTCCCGCCCGCGGCAGCGGCGGCCGTCGCAGCGGTGCCGGCGCCGGCCGCAACGGCTGCGCCCGCCTTGGCGACGCCCGAAGCCAAGGCCGCGATGGAAGCGCCCAGCAGCACGGCGCTGACGACCGCGCTCAACGCCCACACCAGAAAGCCGTGCGCTGTGTCGCGGAAGTAAACCTCGTCAGAGTGCACGTCGACCCATTTGGTGCGCAGCCGCCCCGCGACGTAGCCGCCGATGCCATAGGCAACGATCTGCGTGGCCAGCATCCACACGATGAGGCCGATGCCTATTGCAGGCGCAGTCGCGCCCTCGCCGCTCCAGGGTGAAACAGAAAGAAAGCCCAGCCCGGTGCCGCCTGCGAACAATGCCAGGGAAAGGGCTGCGGCGATGACCGCCCCGGCGATCACCGCGGCCCAGGATACGGCGGAGATGGCGGACTCCCTCGGCGGCACGCCGCCGGGATAGGGCTGGCTCAATGAAGTTGCGTTTTCCATGGATCTGTTCCTTGTTCACGGTTCATCGCGGCTGCTCGAATACGTGCCGCCGCGGCGGAAAACCTCTCGGTTCAATGCCAAAAAAGCGCCAGCAGAATGATGATGGGAATGGGCACGCCCAACAGCCACAGCAAGATGGAACGCATAAAGCCTCCTTGGATGATGTCCTGCGCGTTGCGCGCAGCGCTCAGGCCAGGTCGATCGTGCCGGGCGCGCGCGGATTCGGCGGCGGCTGCACGGGATCGATGACGTCGGGATCTCTGCGCGGCCGCGTCGGATCCAGCGGCGGGTCGTCCGGCGGCGGATTGTTGGGAAAGGCGGGATCGTCGGGTTCGGGCGGGTCGCCCCCGCCGGGTTCGCGATGCATGGACTGGGACATGGCTTGCTCCTGAAAGCGGCGCCAGGCGCGCCGCCCAGTCCCATCAGCAAACCGCATTCCCGGCCCGTTGCGCGTGAATGCAAAAAAGCCCTCTGTGCGAGGGCTTTCAGGCGTGCGCAGCCGGCGGGGTCAGGATTTGCTCTTGCCTTCCCTGGCCGGTTCGGCGGCTTTCTGCCCGCCGCTGCCCAGGAACTCAACGACGGCGGCCTTGCCCGCGGCGGAGGCTTCGTCCTGGCTGGCATAACGCCTGGGCGAATAATTGGTGCTGCGCACATTGCCGGATTCGGGATCAAACAAGGTGATGATCCAGGCGAATTCTCCCGGCATCAATTGCCTGACTTGCAACGTGGCGCGCGTGCCTGGGCGCAGTTGCGGCATGGGGCGGCCTTTAACGTGACTCGACGCCGCCATCGTAGCGCAAGACGCGCCGGCGCAAACCCGGCGCTGGCGACACGGCCATGAATGCTGCGACCGCACATGAATTCATGCTGCACACCCCGCAGCAAAAACACCACAAACCGCGCATTGCGTCAGGAAAACCCTAGGGCCGGTTGCGCCAATACAGGCGCACAATCAATACAAACATCTAGACCGCTCAGCGGCAGCCGCATCCCTTTAATCAGGCGAGGACGGAGACAACATGACTTATGTAGCAGTGGTTATCAGCTGTTTGATGGTTGTGGGTATCGTCGCGTTGGTGATTCAAACGGTTCAAAGCGCAGGGTCCGAACCCTGGCTGAGAATCTCGGCGGCGATTACCAGTTCCTTGTTTGCTTCACTCTTGTTGATTCCGCTCGGATACGCGGTCGCGCAGACCGTGCTGATCGAATAATTCCATCACTGCAACGCATGCGCCTGGGGCTACGCGCCCCGGGCGGCTTTGCCGCGCGTTGCGGCCCAGCACAGCAGCGACCCGGCGGTCACCATGGCCACGCCCTGCCAGAACGACGCGGTCAGGCGGGTCGACAGCCACACGGCGGCAAAGAATGTTGAAAACACCGGGGTGAAGTAGGACGCCGTGGCCAGCAAGGTCAGGTTGCCTTTGAGTATCCCTACGTTCCACAGCGCATAGCCCGCTGCCATGGCGCCGCCGGTCACCAGCAGCTCCAGCGTGGCGGGCCACGTGAAGGCCAACGCAGGCTCGGCGCCCGACAGGTACTTGATCCACAGGGCAAGCGCGGTCAGCATGAAGAACAAGGCAACGCCGTTCTTGCCATCGGCGAATCGCGTCGTGACGTTGCAATAGACGGCCCAGATCACGGCGCCGCTGAAGGCCAGCCCATAACTGAGGGGATTGCTGGACACGTTGGCGAGGGTGCGCTCCCAGGATAGCCCGCCGGATCCGCCCAGGACCCAGACGATGCCGGCAAGCGACAGCAGTATGCCGGGCACTACCCACGCATTGGCGCGCTGGCCATTGATGAGCATGGCCAGAATCACGGTAAAGCAGGGCCAGAGATAGTTGACGATACCCAGCTCGATCGCCTGCCCCCGATTGGCGGCGAATCCCAGGGAGAGCGAGAGGCAGATCTCGTAGGCAACGAACAGCAGGCTGCCGACGATGAGATAGGAACGCGGAAAGGTCCGCAGCTTCGGAAAGCCCAGCAGCAGCACCAGGAACGCCGAACCCGCCGTGTAAATGAGCGCGGCGCCGCCGACCGGCCCAAAGCTTTCGCTGACGCTGCGGATCAGGCCGACCACGGTGCCCCATAGCAGCACCGCCAGCAAGCCCAGTGAAGTCGCCGTGTTCCGGCTCAGGGAGAGTTGCATTACCGATTCCGATTGCCCGCCTTGGGGCGTCAAGCCGGGCAGTTTAGCGAAAAGCCGCACGTCCCGCGGCGGCGCTCCGCCTTGCAATGAAGCCAGCACCCCCCCGTATTCAGAATGCCCGCCGGAACAATGCAGAAAAAGGAGCAAGCGCCGCATGACCATATCCACACGCAGATTGAGCGACGTGCTGGCCAGCACGGAATCGGGCCGGCTCTACCGGATTGAGGTGTTCTTGCGGGCGGAAATGCCGGGAACAGCCGCGGCCCGGCCTGACGCGGCCCGGCCTGACGCGGCCCGCTACATACACCGCACCACCGAGGGGGAGCTGGTGTTGCCGCTGGACCGGAACCGGTACAGGCTGAAATCGGGCGAAGTCCTGACCGCCCTGGCGCCGCCGCTCTCCGAGTCCTGAGGCGCGCGGAGCTACTGGTCCGCCTCCACCCTGCGCTTGCCCTGTCCCTTGGCCTTGTACAGCGCCCGGTCCGCGCGCTCCAGCAATTCGCGCACGGTGACGCCGGATTGCGGATACACGGCAATGCCCACGCTGGCTGACACGGCGACAGTGACGTCGGGATACGGCAGGGACAGGTTTTCGACCAGCGCCTGCGCGACATGCCCGGCGTTTTCCTTGTCCGCGCCCAGCAGCAGGACCGCGAATTCATCGCCCCCAAGCCGCGCCGCCACGTCGGACACGCGGATCGCGTCAGCCATGCGCTCCGCCGCTTCCTGCAGCACGGCATCGCCGGCGGCGTGGCCATGCAGGTCGTTGACCGCCTTGAAGCCGTCCAGATCGATCGCCAGGATGGCGAAGGATTCACCGCTGCGCTGCGCCACCGCCAGCTCGCGCAGCACCAATTCGTTGAACAGCACGCGGTTGCACAGGCCGGTCAGCGGATCGTAGTGCGCCAGGTGCTGGGCATGCGTCAGCATGCGCGAGGCCTGTACCAGGGCGCCGCCCACTTCCGCAACCTCTTTGACGCGCGTGCCCGGCACCGTCACCGCATGCCCCTTGCCCAGCGCCAGCGCCGGCGCGACCAGGCTCTGCACGGACGAGGTCAGGCGGCTGGCCAACCGCAAGGCCAGCAGCAAGCCCAGGCCGAAGGCCAACAAGGTGCCCAGGGCAATCCAGGCGATGGAGCGGTAAAGATCCGTGGTCAGCAGACTCATCGGCGCGCCGGCGGCAACCGTCCAGCCGGATAACGACGAGCGGCTGAAGGCGGTGTAGACGGGCGTGCCTTCCTTGGTAATGGTTTCCAGCGAGCCCTCGCTTTCCTGCTGCACCGCCCGCGCCAGTTCGGGAACGGCCTTCTGGCCCACGAATTTCGAGGTGTCTCGTGTGCGCGCGAGGATCGTGCCGCTGTCGTCCAGCACGGCTGCCACCCAGCCGTCCGGCAGGGCGCGCCTGCCCAGCAGATTGCCGATGCGTTCAGGCAGGATGCCAACGTTCAAGCTGTATGCGACCTCGCCGTTGCGCAGCACCGGCACGCCCAGCGCAATCAGGGGGCCTTGATTGACCCTGCTGGTGAACAGCCCCGTCAGCACCGCCGTGCGCGTCTGGAAAACGTGGGCCAGCTCGGCGGACGCGCCGGTCGGCGGCAAGGCGTTGCCGAACGGCACGGACGTATTGATCAACTGGCGGCCATCCTTGTCGGTCAGGACATAGCTGTCGATGATCTGGAAACGCACGGATTCACGCGCCCGCCGATGAAAACCGGCCAGATCGCCGGCGACGAGATCTGGCGACGACGCCAGCATTTGCAGGCCGGCCTCCACGCCGGTGAGTTCGCGGTCGAGAATCGCGGTGAGATTGCGCGCCAGGAATATCGTGTCGCGGAAGATCCGCTCTTTCTGGATGACGTAGCTTTCGTAGACCGCCACGGACGCCATGACCAGCGCGGGCGTGATACACGCGAACACGAGTGTGAGCAGGCCCGTGCGCATGGAATAGCGGCGCGGCCGACGCGTCCGCGCGACGGCCAGGCTCTCGGCGTCAGCCACGGGGGCCTCGCCTTGCGACGTCCGCAAACGTCGGCCTGCCGATCGAAACCACACCTCTGGACCCATGCGCCTCCCGATACGCTCCGCTCGGCCCACGGCCAGAGGACGAACGAACGTCAGAAATTATTGCAGAAGTTCGCAATCGCACAATCCGCGCCATGGGAATCCCCTCGCCGCGTCAAGACGGATGTGGCGTAACTGGCGCGTCCCCAATTTACTACAGAGGCGCGCCGCCGGGTACGTCTACCGGTCTTCCAGATCCGGGGTGCCGGTGAACTGGGTCTTGAGCAGCGTCAGCGCCCCTTTTTCAGCCAGCGCCTCATTGGGAAACACATGCTTGGTGTCTTCCAGCACCGGGAATCCGAAGACCCGCACCCGGGCGTGGTAGCCGTCGGGCGTCTCGGCGAATTCGATGTCGAAGTTGCGTTCTTCGATCCAGCCCGATCGATGCAGTTTCCATTCCATGTCCGACGCGCTCCCGAAAAGTCGAGGTTGATACGACAGGCCGGCCCCGATGGAAGCCGGCCTGCTACACCATACACCCGTCTTGCAACGGACGGACTGGCGGGCGATCCGCCGCGCCTACTTTCGGGCGCGCGACTTGTCTGCGGCGTCGTCCGCGAATCCTTCCACCGGCGGGGCAAACAAATCCCAGCTTGCCATGAACAGCGCGGCAATCAAGGGGCCGATCACGAAACCGTTCAGGCCGAACAAAGCCATGCCGCCCAGCGTGGATATCAGCACCACATAGTCCGGCATCTTGGTGTCCTTGCCGACCAGAATGGGGCGCAGCACGTTGTCCACCATGCCGATGACCAGCACGCCGAAGAGGATCAGCACGACGCCTTTGATCGTGGCCCCGGTCAACAGGAAGTAGATCGCGACCGGAGCCCAGATCAACCCCGCGCCGATCGCCGGCAGCAAGGACAGAAAGCCCATGATCACGCCCCACAGCAGCGCACCCTGGATCGACAGGATCGAGAAGATGATGCCGCCCAGCGCGCCCTGCGCCGCGGCCACCGCGACGTTGCCCTTGACGGTGGCGCGCACCACGGTGGTGAACTTGCGCAGCAGATGCTGCTTGTGCGTGTCGCTCAGCGGCATGGCGCGCTTGAGCCGCGCCGATAGCTGCGGGCCGTCGCGCAACAGGAAGAACAGCAGGTACAGCATGATGCCGAAGCTGATCACGAACTGGAACGTGTCCTGCCCTATGTTCAAGGCCTGGGTCGCCAGGAACTGGCTGGCCTGCATGGCGCCCGCGCTGAGTTTTTCCTGCAGGCTCGGTATGTCGGCCAGGTCGAAGCGCGACAGCAGATCATGCACCGACGGCGGCAAAGCCGCCATGGCCTGCTGGAAATAGTCGCCGAAGTTGATCTGCCCGGACTTGACGCTCTGATAGAGGTTCGCCCCTTCGCGCACCAGCGATCCGCTGATGACGATGAGCGGCAGGATCACCAGCAGCAGCACCAGCAGCAAGGTGATCAGCGCGGCCAGGTTGCGCCGTCCGCCGATGCGCGCCACCAGCCGGCGCTGCAGCGGCGCAAAGATGATGGCAAGGACAGCACCCCAGAAAACAGCGCCGTAGAAAGGCCACAACAACCAGCCGAATGCGATGGTGACCACCACCAGCAGGAGCAGAAAGGTTCTGTAGTGCATGCTGGAAGATTCGCTCATATTACGTCCCAGGCTCGGCTGACGCCGCGAGACCCGCATTGTACAAAGCGCCGTTCAGCGGGCGTCCTGCGGCTGCCCGGCAGCCTGGCGCAAGGCGGCGCGCGCGTGCTCCAGAGCATCCGACTGCGCGTTCAATCCCTGCAGGCGTAGGTTCAGCTCCTGCTGCAGCGTGGGCGTGGCGACACGCGCCTGCCCGTCCGTCAGCAGGATGTCCTGCGCATGGGCGGCGACGAAATCCGCCACGCCCAGCGCATCGCGCGCCACCGCGTCCATGGCGGCCGCGGCATCCAACACCTCGGCCGCGGGCGCCGTCACGGCTTCGTCATAAACACCGTCGTAGACGGGCGCCAGATCGGCCGGGAGCGCCAGCGCCGCACGCGCCTTATCCGCCTTGGCCTGGGCCCGCTGCACCTCGGCTGCCTGCTCGGCCAGCGTCTTGCGCGCGGCCTCCAGGCGGTCCCGCCGTTCCACGATATCGGCCACGGAACGCAGGGTCTCGGCTTCCGACGCGTCACGCATGGACGCCGCTGCCTGCGTCAGGATTTCCTGAAAATCGGCGATGACCTCATAGGCATCGGCATAGCCGCCGATGGCCTCCTTTTCAGGTTCGCTCAGGCTGCCGATGGGCAGCAGCGACGCGCTGTTCATCCGGCTTTGCAGCAGCTGGATGAAGGCGGCCCGCTCCTGGGGTTCCTTGTTGACGCAGGCCGACAGAAACAGCATCGATGCCATCGCCAGGCCCAGCAGGCAAGCTCGCAGCAATGCCATGCCCATCCTCCTTGCATGCGGGTTCGCGAAACCGGCGCCGCCCGCGAACCGGGCGGCCGCCCTCCGGCAGATTATCCCGAAGGCGCTTTCCGACGCTGCCAGCGGGCGGATTTTGTTGCTATCGAAGCGTGTTGACACAGGGGGCGCCGCCCGCATCATGGCTCCAGGGGATACGCCATGGCGCAGCGGCGGGCAGGATCAAAACCCATGGCCGCCTCATGGCTCAGGCGCGTCCGCAACCCGGGCGAGAGTTCCCCTGTCGCGACGTCGACGAAACCTTGCCGCAGATAAAACGGCCTGTTCCAGGATAGTTCGCGGTCGGTGGTCAGCACCACGAACCGGTAGCAGCCGGCATTGCGGGCATGCGCACACACGGCGGCCAGAAGCGCCCGGCCCAGGCCGCGCCCCTGCCACGGCAGCGCTACCGCCATTTCGGCCAGGTAGAGATCGCCATCCATGGGCCGGGTCAGCGCAAAGCCTGCGGCTTGGCCCTCGCCTTCTACGATCCAAAGCAATCCGGCCGCCTGCGCCTGCGCCAGCTCGGCGTGCGGCGCCGTATCGTCGCCGGCGGCCCACGCCATGTGCGTGCCCAGGAAGCGCCGCGCGGCGGAGCGTTCGATATCGGCCAGGCTGGCCAGGTCTGAAGGTCGTGCGAGTCTGATCATAGGCATGGCAGTATGCCTGATGCGGGCCTGTAGTCCGATCCCATAAAATGGCGTTTTCCGCCATTACGGCCCTGCAACACAGCTCAGCCCCAAGACATGACTCAAAACGCCACCTCCGATACCTGGGGCTTTGCCCATCCCGATTGCCGCGGCGCGGCCGCCCTGCTGTTCTTCATGACCGATCTGGCGCGGGTGGTCAACCAGTACCTGAGCCCTGGGCAATTGTCCGACGAGGCGCTGGCCGACGCGCAAAAGGCGGTCGACGCCTTGCTGGCCCGCTATGTGGAGATCCAGGCCGCCCCCGAAGCCTTCGACAACGAGCGCATCGAACTCGCCCTGGAAACCGAAAACCAGCCGGACGGCCAGACCAGCGCGCAAGTGGCGCTGCGCATGTCGCCGCGCCTGGAAGGCCTCATCATCGAAGCCCAGCGCCAGGCTCGCCCGGCAACCCATTAAAGGCCAAGGACGGGGGAGGAGTCTCCTCCCTACCACAAAACACTTGCCAAAAGCATCAACTGCCTGTAATATTACCGGTTGAGTTCTGCCGTTTTCGCCAAATTCCATACGAAAAAACGCGGTGACAAACGACGGCGCTGGCACTGAGGCCTGTACATCAGCCCCTCCCCAGACGCCGAAGCAGACCCTCGAAAACATCCAAGCCCAAGCATCCCGTCCCATTTGCGAAAACCGCAAATCCGGATTGCGGCCTGGAACAAGACGCCTTCACCAAACCGCCAGTCCGGCTTGGCAAGAAGCAACAAGACAATCAGCGGCGCTTACAACACGCGCAAGCGACGATTACCGATAACCGCGCCGCAATCAGCAGGGCCTGCCTGTCCTGCACGAACCCTCGGGCCGCGTACGTCCGCACGCATGCTTTGTGCATGTTCGCGCATCGCGCAGCCCGAAACGATGCTGTCCCGGACTGATGGACAGCATTGCGCCGCCTGGCCGTGCGCGCAAAACATGAGAATGCGCAAAAGGACGGCGGCAAATATGCGTTAGTGTCACGACACGCCTGTCCGATTCGATACGGCTGGCAGCGGCACGCGGCAGGAATGCTGCACGCCACGCGACCAGACGCGGCTTTTCCCATAACTAGAAACCAAGAGAACAAACACCATGAATACTCGTTTCACGACTTCGGACCTGATCCGACGCCCGGCCCATACCACGCTGGACAACATGCCGATCCATATCGGCGACATCGTTTACCTGAAGCCCGCAAATGGCCCGGAAATCCGCGCCACGGTCATCTACAACGCGCCCATCGACGGCACGACCACCTACACGACGGAAGTCGTGCCCTGCGGCGCACCCGCGCAAAAGGCCCCCGGCCAGCGCATCCGCTTCCGCCATGAGCACGTACATCGCATCGAACCGGTGCGCAGCGCCACTCACTGAAGCGGTACCCCGCCCCGTTGCGCCAGCAACGGGGCAATTTGTGCGTGATAAAGTCCCCGGCAATACAGCCCTGGCGATCCCACCATGCAGAACAACCGTCTCGCGGTCCACATCTGGGACCTTCCCACCCGCCTCTTCCATTGGGCGCTCGTCGCCTGCATCGTCGGCGCGTTCGTCAGCGTGAAGCTGGGCGGCCTGTACATGGACTGGCACGTGCGCTTCGGCTGTACGGCGCTGGGCCTGATCCTGTTTCGCCTGCTGTGGGGATTCGTCGGCCCGCGCTACGCCCGCTTCTCGCACTTCGTGCGCGGCCCGGCGGCCGTGGCCCGCTACCTGAAGGGCGCCGCGGCGCCCGCAGGCCACAACCCGCTGGGCGCGCTATCGGTGCTGGCGCTGCTGCTGGTCATCGGCTTCCAGGCGCTCAGCGGCCTGTTCACCACCGACGACATCATGACGCAGGGCCCCTTGTTCGGCCACGTCAGCGAATCCATTTCCGCCGCCATGACGTCCTGGCACAAGCTGAACGAGTGGGTCATCCTGGCCCTGGTCGCCCTTCATATTGCAGCTGTGCTCTGGTACGCGCTGGTGCGCCGCAAGCGCCTGGTGCGCGCCATCATCACCGGCAAGGTCGATGCCAAGGACGTGCCCGCCGGCACGCCCCCGACGCAGGACGGTTTCGCCGTCTGGCTGCGCGCGCTGGTGCTGGGCGCCTGTGTCACGGGCCTGGTGCTGTGGATCCGGTCGCTGGAAGTGGCGGCCGACATGTCTTTTTCCTGACCGGCTCACACGGCGCGAAAGCAGCGCTGCGGCCCGCTCAACGCCGCGCCTCGATCAAGTGCCGCGTCGAATGGGCCACGAACGGCTCTCCGCCGCGCATCCGCTCATGCAGCGCCAACAGGGCATCGCGATACTTCGCCACCGAAAAATCGGGCACCCACCACACGCACTTGCGCAGGATCCAGATCACGGCGCCCACGTCATGGAACACCATCTGGCAGCGGGCCGTGCGCAAGTCCGTCACGGTCAATCCCGCAGCCTCCGCGGCGGCCGCTTCATCCTGCGGATCGCGCTGGCGCCGCGCCGCTGGCAAAGGCCCCAGGAAATGCTCGATCAGTTCGAAGGCCGAAGCCGGCCCCACATGCTGGGCGAAGTAATGCCCGCCCGGCCTGAGGACCCGGCGGACTTCTGCCCAATCCGGGCTCACGGGATGCCTGGACGTCACGAGTTCAAACGACGCATCGGCAAACGGCAAGCCCGCGCCCGGCGCCGTCTGCACTAGCCGCACGCCACGAGCGGCCAGGCGCTCATGCGCTTTCCTGGCATTGGGCGGCCAGGCCTCGGTCGCGCACATCACCGGCGGAAAGCGGGGAGCCTCGCACAGCACTTCGCCGCCGCCCGTATCCAGGTCCAGCGCCGACTGCACGCTGGCCAGGCGCTGCGCAAGCAGCCTGGCATAGCCCCACGCCGGACGCTCCTCGGAAGCGCGCCCCGCCAGCCAGCCGAAGCCCCACCCGCTGACATCGGCGGTTTCGGCCTCTGCCACCAGCTCATCAAAAGATCTCATCCCCTCCCCCCTGTGCAGGACCGATGCGCGGCCCCACGGACTCACGCTCGGCAATGCCATAAAAAAAGCGCCAACGTTTACGCTGGCGCCTCTTTGTCCACATGCCGCCCGCGGACGGCAGGCGCTTTATTTCTTCTTGCGGTACGAGTCGTGACAGGCCTTGCAGCTTGCGCCGACGTCGCCGAATGCAGCGCGCAGCTTGTCCAGGTCGCCGGCATCGGCAGCGGCCGACAGCTTGACGATATTGTCCTGGAAGGCCTGCTGCTTCTGCTTGAAGCCCGCGGCGTCGCTCCAGACTTCAGGACGCGCGTCACCGCCCTCGGTTCCGGCGCCAAAAGCCGTCCACGGCAAGGCCGACAAGGTCTTCAGCACTTCCACATTGGCCTTGATCTGCGCGGCGTCATAGGGCTGCTGGCCCTTGACCACCGGCGCCATGCGGCCGAAGTGGGAAGCCATCAGCGTCAGCGCCGACTGGCGGTACTTGATGGCGTCCTCGGGCTTGGCGAACTGCGCGGACGCGCTCGTCGCCAGCAGGGGCCCAACCGTCATACAGGCCAACGCGGCGAGCGTGGACAACTTCTTCATTGCAATCTCCCGTAAGGTCAACAGAAGCCGCGCACCCCGGGCGCGCGGCAAGGCGACTATACCGCCCGGGCCAAGTCAGCGGCCAGCCCGATGTAGGAGCGCGGGGTCATCGCCAACAGGCGCGCCTTGGGCTCTTCGGGCAGGGCCAGGCCCTGGATGAATTCTCGCAGGCCTTCCTCGGTGATGCCCTTGCCGCGCGTCAAGGCCTTGAGCTGTTCGTACGGCTGCGGCAGGCCATAGCGGCGCATGACGGTCTGCACCGGCTCGGCCAGCACTTCCCAGCAGGCGTCGATGTCGGCGTCGATGGCGACGGTGTTGACTTCAAGCTTGCCCAGGCCGCGCATGCAGGCATCCCAAGCCACCAGGCAGTAGCCCAGGCCCACGCCCAGGTTGCGCAGGACGGTGGAGTCGGTCAGGTCGCGCTGCCAGCGGGAGATCGGCAGCTTGTCCGCGAGGTGGCGCAGCACGGCGTTGGCCAGGCCAAGGTTGCCTTCGGAGTTTTCGAAGTCGATCGGGTTGACCTTATGCGGCATGGTGGAGGAACCGACCTCGCCTTCCTTCAGGCGCTGCTTGAAATAGCCCAGCGCCACGTAACCCCAGACGTCGCGATCCAGGTCCAGCACGATGATGTTGGCGCGCGTGATGGCGTCGAACAGGGCCGACATCCAGTCATGCGGTTCGATCTGGATGGTGTGGCGGTTCTGGGTCAGGCCCAGGCCGGCCAGCACGCGCTGGCTGAAGGCGGGCCAGTCGATTTCGGGGTAGGCCGACAGGTGCGCGTTGTAGTTGCCGGTGGCGCCGTTCAGCTTGGCCAGCGGTTCGACGGCCTCGACCGCGGCGATGGCGCGGTTCAGTCGCGCGGCCACGTTGGCGAATTCCTTGCCCAGCGTCGTCGGGCTGGCGGGCTGGCCGTGGGTACGCGACAGCATGGGCTGATCGGCCTGGGCCACGGCCATGTCGTTCAGCTTGGCGGCGAGTTCGCGCAGGCGCGGCACCACGACCTCGTTGCGGGCGCGCGTCAGCATCAGCGCGTGCGAGGTGTTGTTGATGTCCTCGGAGGTGCAGGCGAAGTGGATGAACTCGGCGGCGCGGGCCAGCTCGGCGTCATCGGCCACTTTTTCCTTCAGCCAGTACTCGACGGCCTTGACGTCATGGTTGGTGACGCGTTCGATGTCCTTGATGCGGGCGGCGTCGGCCTCGGAGAAGTCGCGCACCAATTGTTGCAGGCGGGCGCGGGCGGCTTCGGAGAAGGCGGGCAGCTCCGGCAGGCCGGCGTCGGACAGCGCGACCAGCCAGGCCACCTCGACCTCGACGCGGTGCGCCATGAAACCGGCTTCGGAGAGCAGGCCGCGCAGCGCGTCGCCCCGGGAAGCGTACCGGCCATCCAGTGGCGAAAGGGCGTTGAGTTGGCTGAGCTGATCGGCGATTTGCATGGTCTGGAAGAGAAAAAGCGGGGAATGAGCGAATCGGGCGATTTTATCATCCGGAAGCGCGCAACATTGTGGCAAACTGACGAAGATTCCGGCCTTTTGGCCGTCTTGCCGTCATGCGGCCTGCTATACTTCGGCCGCTTTCCGACTCCGCTTGTGACTCCATGAAACTGATCGGCTCGCTTACCAGTCCTTACGTGCGCAAAGTGCGTATCGTCATGGCCGAGAAAAAGCTGGACTACCGGCTTGAACTCGAAAACGTCTGGTCCGCCGACACGCAGATCCAAACGTACAACCCGCTGGGCAAGGTACCTTGCCTGGTCATGGAAGATGGCGGCGCCCTCTTCGATTCGCGCGTCATCGTCGAATACGTCGACACCCTGTCCCCTGTTGCCCGCCTGATTCCTCAGCCGGGGCGCGATCGCGCCGCGGTCAAGTGCTGGGAAGCCATCGCCGATGGCCTCCTGGACGCCTGCGTGACCATCGTCAAGGAAAACCAGCGTCCCGAGGCTCAGCGCAGCCCCGAATGGATCGAGCGCCAGTATTCCAAGATCCATGCCAGCCTTGACGCGATGAACAAGAGCCTGGGCGACAACGCCCACTGCATGGGCATCAACTACAGCCTGGCCGACATCGCCGTCGGCTGCGCGCTGGGCTATCTGGACCTGCGCTTCGCCGCGCTCGACTGGCGCACCAACCACCAGAACCTGGCCCGCCTGTACGACAAGCTGTCGCAGCGCCAGTCCTTCATCGATACCGTTCCAGGATAAGCCCCCCCCGAGGCGCTGCGCGCCTCCCCCCAGGGGGCGCCGCTACGGACCGGCGGAGCCGGATCCGTGCGGCCCGGCTTCTACTTGGCCTCGCCCCTGCTCCGCCCGCGCTTCCGTTCTGCCTTTGCCTCTGCGCCGCCTGTGCTTCTGCATCGGCGGCGCTTTTGCGTGAGCTGCGCCTTTCTATCGGCGCAGCCCTACCTGGCTCAGGCGTTGAACGTCTGCCAGGCCTTGAACAGCATGTACGCGGCCAGCGCGAACAGCAGGCAGGCGAACACGCGCTTCAGGGTCTGCACCGGCAGGCGGTGGGCCATGCGCGCGCCCAGCGGGGCCGTCAGCACGCTGGTGCAGACTAGCGCGATCAAGGCGGGCCAGTAGATATAGCCCAGCATGCCCGGACGCGTTTCGCCCGAGTTCAGGCCCGACACCACGTAACCGACGCTATTGGCCAGCGCGATGGGAAAGCCCAGCGCGGCCGAAGTCGACACCGCGTTGTGCAGGGCCACGTTGCACCAGACCATGAAAGGCACCGACAGGAAACCGCCGCCCGCGCCCACCAGGCCAGACAGAAAGCCGATGCCCGCGCCAGCCGCGCTGGTGCCCACCACGCCCGGCATCTGGCGGCTGGGCTTGGGCTTCTTGTTCTGCAGCATGCTCCAGCCGGAATAGCCGACGAACAGCGCGAAGAACAGCGACAGCCACAGCGTGCTGAGCGCGGCAAAGACCGCGCCGCCCGAAAGGAGGCCGCCGATGATGATGCCCGGCGCCATCGCCCAGACGATGTTCCATTTGATCGTGCCGCGCTGCTGGTGCGCCCGCACGCTGGAAATGGAAGTGAACAGGATCGAGGTCATCGACGTGGCGATGGCGGCATGAACAACCAGGTCGGCGGGCATGCCCTTCCACGCGAACAGCATCGTCAGGAAAGGCACCAGCAACATGCCTCCGCCTATGCCCAGCAGGCCCGCGGCGAAACCCACCACGCCGCCCAGCACCAGCAGGCAAATCACCATCGTTACATCCACAACTGTCTCCTCTTTCTTCTTGGTAATGAACAAAGCCCCAAGGGCCGCGCCCGAGGGGCTTTGATTGAAATCCGTGCACGTCACGCGGCGAATGCCGGCGCGGCGCCCATACCTACAGGAGGATGATGCCGCCGCCCAGGCAAACCTCGCCATCGTAAAGCACGGCGGACTGCCCGGGCGTGACCGCCCACTGCGGTTCGGTAAAGCTCAGGCTGAAGGTGCCGTCGGCAGCGCCAGCCAGACTGCACGCGGCATCGGCCTGGCGGTAGCGCGTCTTGGCGCCATAGGCGCCCGGGGCTGGCGCGTGGCCGGCGACCCAGCTCGCGTCCTGCGCCCGCAGCTCGCCCGACAGCAGCCAGGGATGGTCATGCCCCTGCACCACGTAGAGCACATTGCGCTCCAGGTCCTTGCGCGCCACGTACCAGGCTTCGGCCGTGCCGTCCTCGCGCTGGCGCCCCTTCACCCCGCCCACGCCCAGGCCCTTGCGCTGGCCTAGCGTATAGAACGACAGCCCTTCGTGACGGCCTACCTTCTGACCTTCCGGCGTCATGATCGGACCCGGCTCGGTCGGCAGGTAGCGATTCAGGAACTCGCGGAACGGCCGCTCGCCGATGAAGCAGATACCCGTGGAATCCTTCTTGGCGGCGTTATGCAGGCCGATCTCGTGCGCGATACGCCGCACCTCGGTCTTGTGGATCTCGCCCAGCGGGAACATGGTGCGCGACAACTGCGCCTGATTCAGGCGGTGCAGGAAGTAGCTCTGGTCCTTGGACGCATCCAGCGCCTTGAGCAGCTGGAACTGCGTGCCGCCGCCTTCGGCCGGCACCTCGCGCACCCGCGCGTAGTGGCCGGTGGCGATATGCTCGGCGCCCAGCGCCATGGCATGGTCGAGGAAGGCCTTGAACTTGATCTCGGCATTGCACAGCACGTCCGGGTTGGGCGTGCGGCCCGCGGAGTACTCGCGCAGGAACTCCGCGAACACGCGGTCCTTGTATTCGGCGGCGAAATTGACGAACTCGAACTCGACCCCTACCAGATCCGCGACGCTGGCGGCGTCCAGCAGGTCCTGGCGGGTGGAACAGTATTCGGAATCGTCGTCGTCTTCCCAGTTCTTCATGAACAGGCCGACGACCTCGTAGCCTTGCTGCTTGAGCAGCCAGGCGGTGACCGAAGAATCGACCCCGCCGGACATGCCGACGACAACGCGGCCTTTCTTGGTAAGTTTTTGACTCATGATGGGTCTATTTTAGATCGGTCCGTACATCTTCCTGCGGCTGCGGCTCGGCCGCCCGCGACACTTCCATCAGCCAGGTACGGAAAGCCTGCAGGGTGGGCAGGTTGGCCTTCTGCTCCGGATAGCACAGGTAGTACCCCATGCGCGCCCGTATCGGCAGCTGGATGGCGACGGCCAGCTTGCCGTCGCGCAGCTCGTCCTCGATCAGGCAGCGCGGAATCAGCGCCACGCCGAAGCCGGCCGCGGCCGCCTGCGACAGCAGCGCGTACTGGTCGAAGCGCGCGCCTTCCAGGCTGCGCCGGGTATCGCATCCAGCCTGCTCGAACCAGTCGCGCCAGCCTTCCAGCGCCGAGGTATGGTGCAGCAGCGGATAGGCCAGCAGGTCCGCGGGCGCCGCACAGCCGCCCGGGATCAGGCGCGGGCTGCCGACCGGCAGGATTTCGCGGCCGACGATGTAGTCCGCCCCACTGCCCGGCCAGATGCCTTCGCCGAAGCGCACGGCAGCGTCCAGTTCAGGGGTGGAGAAATCATAGCCCTGGCGGTGAGGCAGGAATTCGACGTGGATGTCCGGCCGCAGGCGCATGAAGGCGGTCAGGCGCGGGATCAGCCAGCGCGCCCCGAAAGTCGGCATACAGGTCAGGTTGAGCGTGCCGCCCTGCCCCTGGTGCGCGATCAGTTCCACGGTGGCGGCTTCGATCTGGCCCAGCCCGGCCTGGATCTTGGTCAGGTAACTGCGTCCGGCCTCGGTCAGGACCAGGCCTTGCCTGATTCGCAGGAATAGTTCGATGCCGACGAACTCCTCCAGATGTTTCACCTGCTTACTGACCGCGCCCTGCGTGACACACAATTCCTGCGCCGCGCGCGTGAAACTGCTATGTCTCGCGGCGACTTCGAACGCCTGGAGATCCGTGAGTGAGGGACAGAATCGCCGCATGGATAAGGTACGCAAATTGTTTCAGGCCGCGCAACGAAAACGGCCCTGTTCCGGGCCGCCGCGAAAAGAGGCATGAAAAAAAGTCATAGCTTACGGAGAAACTTTCGTTTGCGCAAACCGGACCGCCAGGAAAGAATCGTTGCGTTTGCGTCTGCCTTTGCGCATCCGCTTTCCAATTCATTAGGGGAATCCATGCAACGCCGTAACGTAGTACTGGGCCTGTGCGTCGCCGCCGCGACCCTCGCCGCGCCGCTGACCTCGGGTATCGCGCACGCTGAAGACGCGTATCCGACCAAGCCCATCCGCCTGATCGTTCCCTTCCCGCCCGGCGGCACCACCGACATCGTCGGTCGCCTGTTCGCCGACAAGCTGGGCAAGGAGCTGGGCCAGACCGTCGTGGTGGAAAACCGCGGCGGCGCCGGCGGTTCGATCGGCAGCGCCTTCGTCGCCAGCAGCGCGCCGGACGGTTACACCCTGGGCATCGCCACCGTGAGCACGCACGGCATCAACCCGGCCATCTACCCGAACCTGCCGTTCGATGGCGAGAAGGACTTCACGCCCATCTCGAACCTGGCGGCCGTGCCCAACATCATGACCATCAACCCGAAGGTCCAGGCCAAGAACATCGCCGACTTCATCAAGCTGGCCAAGAGCGAGCCGGGCAAGCTGACCTACGCGTCGGCCGGCAACGGTTCGGTCTCGCACATGATGGGCGAACTGTTCAAGATGGCTTCGGGCACCAACCTGATGCACGTGCCGTACCGCGGCGTGGGCCCGGCGCTGAACGACGCGCTGGCCGGCCAGGTCGACGTCATGTATGACAACCTGCCCTCCTCGCTGCCGCACGTGCAATCCGGCCGCCTGATCGCCATGGCCGTGGCCTCGCCCAAGCGCGTGGCCGCCCTGCCCGACGTGCCCACGTTCGCCGAAGCCGGCCTGCCGGCCGTGAACGACGCGTCCTGGTTCGGCCTGGTGGCTCCCGCCAAGCTGCCCCAGCCCGTGCTGGACAAGCTGAACGCAGCCGTGCAGAAGGTCAGCGCCGAAGCCGACGTCAAGACCCGCCTGGAAGCCCTGGGCGCCGCGCCGGCCGCCAACACTCCGGCCGAATTCGCGGCGCAGATCTCGGCTGAAATCGCCAAGAACAAGCGCATCGCCAAAGAAGCCAACGTGAAGATCGACTAAGCGATCTTCGGTCCTCGCGCGCCCGCCGGTGCGCGAGGACCTCCGATTAACGAACGCAACACCCCCTTATGCGAATTACCCAACCCCTGTCTTACCGGCTCGACCTCCCGCAGCAATATCCTGATTCGGACTCCTCGGCTCCCCTCGTGCTGGACTCCCCGCACAGCGGCACCGCCTACCCCCCCGATTTCGCGGCTGCGGTGGACTTTGGCGCATTGCGCACCGCCGAGGACACCTGGGTTGACGACCTGTGGGGCGACGCCATCGAAATGGGCGTGCCGATGATTGCCGCCGCGTTCCCGCGCGCCTACATCGACGCCAACCGCTCGCCCGACGAAATCGACGAATTGCTGCTGGACGCCGCCTGGCCCGACGCCATCAACGCCTCGCCCAAGGTCAAGCTGGGCAAGGGCCTGATCTGGCGCATGCTGGACGACGGCACGCCGCTCTACAACCGCAAGCTCACGGTCGCGGAAGTGCGCCACCGCATCGACGCCTGCTGGAAGCCCTACCACGCCGCGCTGGGCCAAGTGCTGGACGCAGCCCACAAGAAGTTCGGCAAGGTCTGGCACATCAACTGCCACTCCATGCCCAGCGTCGCCGGCGCCTACGCCACCGACCGCCCGGGCCTGGTCCACCCCGACTTCGTGCTGGGCGACCGCGACGGCAGCACCAGCGACCCGGCCTTCCGCGAATTCATCGCCGCCTGGCTGCGCGAACGCGGCTACAACGTCACCGTCAACGATCCCTACAAGGGCGTGGAGCTGGTGCGCGCCTTCGGCCGCCCCGAAGAAGGCCGCCACAGTCTGCAGATCGAGATCAACCGCAAACTCTACATGGACGAAGTTTCGCTGCGTCCTTCCGAAAACTACGGCCGCCTGAAGGCCGATCTGCGCGAACTCACCGCCGCGCTGATCACCTGGACCCGCGCGCAAACGGCTTGACGCCGGACGTTTGCGCGCAGGTGCCGGCCAGCGCAAAAGTCAGACTGGCCGGAGCAGTTGGGTTGCAAGACCCCAGCCCCATGGTTCGCCATGGGGCTTTTTTTCGGCCCGCCGCCGGGCATCAGCGGGCCGATGCAACCTTGGTTCTTCTCCCTCACTTCCCAGGGGCGCGACACCTTTCCTTTCACTTTCCCGTGTATAACTGATGCCAACTAATGAGGAGAGGCGTAGATGCACATCGGGATACCAAAAGAAACCCGAGACGGGGAAACTCGTGTCGCAGCAACACCGGAGACCGTCAAGAAGTACGTAGGCGGAAAACATACCGTCATCGTGGAGCGCGGGGCAGGCATTGCCGCCCGCTATCTCGACGAAGCCTATGAGGCAGCGGGCGCAACGCTCGGCAGCGCCCAGGATGCGTTGGGGGCAGAACTCGTCATGAAGGTGCGCGCGCCTTCTGCCGCGGAACTGCCCCAGATGAAATCCGGCGCCGTCGTGGTCGGCATGCTGGATCCCTTCGACGCCGAAGGCATCCAGCAGATCGCGGCCGCCGGACTCACCGGATTCGCGCTGGAAGCCGCGCCCCGCATCACGCGGGCCCAAAGCCTGGACGTGCTGTCCTCGCAGGCCAACCTGGCCGGCTACAAGGCCGTGCTGCTGGCGGCGCACCACTACGGCCGCCTGATACCCATGATGATGACCGCCGCGGGCACGCTGAAGGCCGCCCGCGCCGTCGTGCTGGGCACCGGCGTGGCCGGGCTGCAGGCCATCGCCACCGCCAAGCGGCTGGGCGCGGTGGTCGAAGCCTCGGACGTGCGTCCCGCCGCGCGCGAACAGGTGGAATCGCTGGGCGCCAAGTTCATCGACGTCCCTTTCGAAACGGACGAAGAACGCGAGATCGCGCAAGGCACGGGCGGCTACGCCCGGCCCATGCCGCCCGCCTGGATGGCTCGGCAGGCCGCGCTCGTGTCCGAACGCTGCAAGCAGGCCGACATCGTCATCACCACCGCGCTGATTCCCGGCCGCCCCGCCCCCACACTGGTGTCCGCGGAAACCGTCGCGGCCATGAAGCCGGGCTCGGTGCTGGTGGACCTGGCGGTCGAGCGCGGCGGCAATTGCCCGTTGTCCGAGAAAGGCCTGGTGGTGGAAAAGCATGGCGTGACGATCATCGGGCTGACCAATCTGCCCGGCCTGGTCGCGACCGACGCTTCGGCGCTGTATGCGCGCAACATCCAGGATTTCCTGAAGCTCATCATCAATGCGGACGGCGCGCTGGCGATCCAGCGCGACGACGAGATCGTCGCGGCCTGCCTGGTGTGCGAAGGCGGCAACGTGGCGCGGAGGAACTAACAGCATGGAAGCGATCAACCCCACCCTGATGAATCTCATCATCTTCGTGCTGGCCATCTATGTCGGCTACCACGTCGTGTGGAACGTCACCCCCGCCCTGCACACGCCCTTGATGGCAGTCACCAACGCCATCTCCGCCATCATCATCGTGGGCGCCATGCTGGCGGCCGCGCTGACCGAAGGCGGACTGGCGCGCGGCATGGGCGTGTTCGCCGTGGCGCTGGCCGCGGTCAACGTGTTCGGCGGCTTTCTCGTGACCCGGCGCATGCTGGAAATGTTCAAGAAAAAGGACCGCAAGGCGGGCAAGGAGGAAGCGAAATGATCTCGCTGAACCTCGTCACCCTGCTGTACCTGATCGCCTCGGTCTGCTTCATCCAGGCGCTCAAGGGCCTGTCGCATCCGACCACGTCGCGACTCGGCAATGCGTTCGGCATGGCCGGCATGGCGATCGCCGTGCTGACCACGGCCGCGCTCATCGTCGGCCTGGCGCGCGACGGCGCCGCCACCATCGGCCTGGGCTGGGTCGTCCTGGGCCTGCTGGTTGGCGGCTCCATCGGCACGCTGATGGCCAAGCGCGTCGAGATGACCAAGATGCCCGAGCTGGTCGCCTTCATGCACAGCATGATCGGCCTGGCGGCGGTCGCCATCGCGGTGGCCGTGGTGGCGGAGCCGCACGCCTTCGGCATCGTGCCCGTCGGCGTGCCGATTCCCACCGGCAACCGCTTCGAGCTGTTCATCGGCACTTTCGTCGGCGCCATTACGTTCTCGGGGTCGGTCATTGCCTTTGGCAAACTGTCGGGCAAGTACAAGTTCCGCCTGTTCCAGGGCGCGCCGGTGGTGTTCTCGGGCCAGCACATGCTGAACCTGGCGCTGGCGCTGCTGATGCTGGCTTGCGGCATCTGGTTCATGCTCACGCAGGAATGGACGCCCTTCATCATCATGACGCTCATCGCCTTCGTGCTGGGCGTGCTGATCATCATCCCGATCGGCGGCGCCGACATGCCGGTGGTGGTGTCCATGCTGAACAGCTACTCGGGTTGGGCGGCGGCCGGCATCGGTTTCTCGCTGAACAACCCCATGCTGATCATCGCCGGTTCGCTGGTGGGTTCCTCGGGCGCGATCCTGTCCTACATCATGTGCAAGGCGATGAACCGTTCGTTCTTCAACGTGATCCTGGGCGGCTTCGGCGGCCAGGCTGGCGGCGCCGCTGCGGCGGGCGATGCGCAGCAGCGCAGCGTCAAGTCGGGCAGTCCCGACGACGCCGCCTTCCTGATGACCAACGCCGAAAGCGTGACCATCGTTCCCGGCTACGGCCTGGCGGTGGCGCGCGCGCAGCACGCGCTGAAGGAACTGGCGGAAAAGCTCACCGAGCGCGGCGTGACGGTCAAGTACGCCATCCACCCGGTGGCGGGACGCATGCCCGGGCACATGAACGTGCTGCTGGCCGAGGCCGAGGTGCCCTACGACCAGGTCTTCGAAATGGAAGACATCAACAGCGAGTTCGGCCAGACCGACGTGGTGCTGGTGCTGGGCGCGAACGACGTGGTCAACCCGGCCGCCAAGAACGACCCGAAGTCGCCCATTGCCGGCATGCCCATCCTGGAAGCCTACAAGGCCCGCACCGTGATCGTGAACAAGCGGTCCATGGCATCGGGCTACGCGGGCCTGGACAATGAGCTCTTCTACATGGACCGCACGATGATGGTTTTCGGCGACGCCAAGAAGGTGCTTGAAGACATGGTCAAGGCCGTGGAGTAAGACGCCCGGCGCCGGATGCCGCCAGGCGTCCGGCGCCTACGCGCCGCGCTGGCCCGCAGGCTGGCGCAATTGCTCGTCAACCACTTCGATCCAATGCCGCACCGGCGTGTCGGTGCCGCTTTGCAAATGGCCGATGCAGCCGATGTTGGCTGACAGGATCACGTCCGGTCCGCCCGCGGCGATCGCGCCCAGCTTGCGGTCGCGCAGTTCCAGCGCAATCTCCGGATTCAGTACCGAATAGGCGCCCGCCGAACCGCAGCACAAGTGCTTGTCGGCGAACGGCTGCAACGCAAAACCCAGATCCGCCAGCAATTGTTCCGACAGCGGCCGCAGGCCCTGCCAATGCTGCAGCGTGCATGGCGGATGGAATGCCGCGCGCGTGCCCGCAGGCAGCCGCGCGCGCAATTGCGCCGCATGCGGCGCGACGATCTCGGCCACATCCTTCACCAGCGCCACGATGTCCGCGGCCTTTTGCGCGTAGGCCGGATCGTGCCGCAGGTGATGCGCATACTCCTTGACCATGGCGCCGCAGCCCGACGCGTTCATCACGATGGCCTCGACCTTGCCATCCTGCAGCAGCGGCCACCAGGCATCGACGTTGGCGCGCATCTGCACCAAGGCCTCTTCCTGCGCGTCCAGGTGGAAACTGGCCGCGCCGCAACAGCCGGCGCCGGGCGCGATGCGCGCGCCTATGCCCACCGCGTCCAGCACGCGGATGGTGGCCGCATCGATGGTTGGCATCATGGCGGGCTGCACGCATCCCGCCAGCATCAGCACCTGCCGCGCATGGCCCGCCACCTGCGGCAGCGGCCCCGCCGCGCGGCGTTCCGGCACCTTGCGCTTGAGCGCCTCCGGCAGCATGCCGCGCACCGCCTGCCCCAGCCGCATCGCGGGCGCGAACAGCGGCGACAGCATGGTCTTGCGCAACAAGCTGCGTTTGGTCTTGTCGGCCCAGCTGCGCGGCACGCGCTCTTCCACGATCTTGCGGCCGATATCCACCAGATGGCCATACTGGACGCCGGACGGACAAGTGGTTTCGCAATTGCGGCAAGTCAGGCAGCGGTCCAGGTGCTGCTGCGTGGACTGCGTGGGCTCGGCGCCCTCCAACACTTGCTTGATCAGATAAATGCGCCCACGCGGGCTGTCCAGCTCGTCGCCCAGCACCTGATACGTCGGACAGGTAGCGGTGCAGAAACCGCAGTGCACGCACCGCCGCAGGATGGCGTCGGCCTCCTTGCCCAGATCGGTATCGCGTGCCCAGGATGCAAGATTGGTTTGCATGATGCCCTATAGATCCAGGACCAGGCGGCCGGGATTGAACAGGCCGGCCGGATCGAGCTCTTGTTTGAGGCGGCGCGTGATCGAGGCGATCCCGGGCGCCAGCGGATGGAATACGCCGTCGGCAGGCGGCTTGCCCTGCCCGGTGCGGAACAGCGTGGCGTGGCCGCCCAGCCGCTCTGCGGTCTCGCGCAGCGCGGCGGCGTCTTGCTCGCCCGACAGCCAGCGCTGGCCTCCGCCCCATTCCAGCAAGGTCGGCCCCAGCGCCAACGCGGCGGCGGTGGGCGGCAACGCCAGGCGCCACAAGGGCCGGCCCGGCGCGAAGAAGGAATGCGTCTGCTCGCGCAGCGACCGCCACCAGGCCTGCGCGGCCTCGGGCGCCATCGGCGCGCCGCCTATCAGTTGGCGGGCGCTGGCGATCGCGGGCGGCGCGCCCGACAGGCGCACGGCCATCTGGCCTTCGGCGCCCGCCTCGTCACCGCTCCAGCTGGTGGCCGAGATCGGCAACGGCTTGCCGCGCCACAGGGCGAAGCTGGCCAAGGCCTGCGCCTGCGTCGCGGGCAACGCCAGGGTGATCTCTTCCATCGGCCGCGGCACGACCTTGAGGGAGACTTCGAGTATGGCGCCGAAGATGCCATGCGAACCGGCCAACAGGCGCGACACGTCATAGCCCGCCACGTTCTTCATGACCTCGCCGCCAAACGAGAGGATGCGGCCTTCCGAATCCAGCAGTTGCGCGCCCAGGACAAAATCCTTGAGCGCGCCGGCGCTCATGCGGCGCGGGCCTGACAGCCCCGCCGCGACACATCCGCCCACCGTGGCGGACGCCGAGAAATGCGGCGGCTCGAAGGCCAGCATCTGTCCGTTCTCGGCCAGCGCGGCTTCAAGTTCGGCGAGCGGCGTACCCGCGCGCACCGTCACCACCAGCTCCGACGGGTGGTAGCTGACGATGCCGCGATAGGGAGTCATGTCCAGCAGGCAGTGGCCGTCCTGCGGCGTCACCGGGCGGTAATTGCCATAGAACGCCTTGCTGCCCCCGCCCATCACAAACAGGGGTTTGTGGCCGGCACGGGCCGTCATGACCTGGTCGCACAATTCCGACAGGACGAAATCCATAAGGACAGGTCCTAGAAACGGGCGAGATCGGGGAAGCGCAACTCTCCCGCGTGGACGTGCATCTTGCCGTATTCGGCGCAGCGGGCCAGCGTAGGGATGACTTTTTCAGGATTGAGCAGGCAGGGCGGATCGAAGGCCCGCTTGACCGCCAGGAACGCGTCGAGTTCTTCGCGAGAGAATTGCACGCACATTTGATTTATTTTCTCCATACCCACACCGTGCTCTCCGGTCACGGTCCCTCCTACCTGCACGCACAGCTCGAGTATGGCGGCGCCGAATTTCTCGGCGCGCTCCACCTCGTCCGGCTTGTTTGAATCGAACAGGATCAACGGGTGCAGGTTGCCGTCGCCTGCGTGAAAGACGTTGGCGCAGCGCAGGCTGAATTCGTCTTCCATCTGTTCGATGGCGCCCAGCACGCGCGCCAGATGG
The DNA here is from genome assembly GCF_902859735.1 of Achromobacter aegrifaciens. Lineage (GTDB taxonomy): Bacteria > Pseudomonadota > Gammaproteobacteria > Burkholderiales > Burkholderiaceae_B > Achromobacter > Achromobacter aegrifaciens. The sequence goes on from NZ_CADIJY010000006.1 coordinate 126,608, forward strand.
CGGCGCGGTATCGTGCCGTCCATGCAATAGTAATCGGGCGATACGCGCCCCGCGGCCGGGAAGGCATTCTTGCGGCCGGCCCAGAACTTCAGGCGTTCGGCCTCTGATGACGAGACCTGGCAGCGCGTGGCTCCGGCCTCGCGGAACACGGCCTCCATGCGCGCGATCTCGTGCTCCACTTCTTCAGGCGTGCCGTCGGATTCGCACAGCAGGATGGCTTGCGCATCCATGTCGTAGCCGGCGCGCACAAAGGGTTCGACCATGTGGGTCGCGCGGCGGTCCATCATCTCCAGACCCGCGGGTATCATGCCGGCCGCGATCACCTGCGTGACCGCATTGCCCGCTGCTTCCACGCTGGAAAAACTGGCCATGACGACCTGCGCGCAGGCCGGCTTGGGAATGAGCTTGACCGTCACTTCCGTGACCACGCCCAGCATGCCTTCCGAACCGATGAAGACGGACAGCAAGTCCAGGCCCGGCGCATCGGGCGCTTCGGAACCCAGTTCAACCACATCGCCATCGATCGTCACGACCCGCACGCGCAGCACGTTGTGCACGGTCAGTCCGTACTTCAGGCAATGCACGCCGCCGGAATTCTCCGCCACGTTGCCGCCGATGGAACAGGCTATCTGGCTGGAAGGATCAGGCGCGTAATACAGCCCGTAAGGCGCGGCCGCCTCCGAGATCGCCAGATTGCGTACGCCCGGCTGCACGATGGCCGTGGCGCTGGCCAGGTCTATGTGCTTGATGCGATTGAATTTGGACAAGCCGAGCAACACGCCGCGGCTATGCGGCATGGCGCCGCCGGACAAGCCGGTGCCGGCGCCGCGCGCGACCACGGGCGCATTCAGGCGTTTGCAGATGCGCATGACGGCCTGCACCTGCTCTTCCGTTTCTGGAAGGGCGACGACCGCAGGCAGCGCGCGATACAGGGAAAGGCCGTCGCACTCGTAGGGACGCGTATCTTCTTCGCGGAACAACACGCAGTGCGCGGGCAACACGGCCGACAACGCCTCGATGAGCTGCTGCAAGGAATAAGGCGCCTGCACTTGTGCCAGGCCGGTTTCGACCAATGAATTCATGAGCGCAACAATAGCGCGAGCGCCCGTCACTAGCAGACCGGGATTTACCCGCATCCGTGCACCTATGGCACGCCAGATAAGTAACCAGCCGTAATCGCCTGCCGCACCGCGAAAGCCGCCCTCCTCGTTCGCGCCTGAGGACGGCAAGAAAAAAGCCGACGGCGCGCCGTCGGCTTCGGATATCGGCTGCGCTGCCGAAGCAGGCTTACCAGGACACGATCTTGCCAGGATTGAGAATGTTGTTCGGATCAAACGCGTGCTTCAGGCTGCGCATCAGATCCAGGGCGTCCTCGCCATGCTCTTCGGCCATGAACTGCATCTTGTGCAGGCCCACGCCGTGCTCGCCCGTGCAGGTGCCGTCGGCGGCGATCGCGCGGCGCACCAGGTTGTGGTTGATGGTTTCGGATTCTTCCCATTCCTTGGCGCTGTCCGCATCGAGCAGCATCAGCACATGGAAGTTGCCGTCGCCAACGTGGCCCACGATCGTGTAGGGGAAGCTTGCGCGGTCGAGTTCTTCGACCGTGTCGCGCACGCAATCGGCCAGGCGCGAGATCGGCACGCAGACGTCGGTAGTGCTGGCGCGGCAGCCGGGGCGCAGTTGCAGGCCGGCGAAGTAGGCATTGTGGCGCGCGGTCCACAGGCGACTGCGGTCTTCGGGACGCTCTGCCCATTCGAAGTCCATGCCGCCATGGTCTGCCGTGATCGCTTGCACGGTTTCGGCTTGCTCCTGCACGCCGGCGGGACTGCCGTGGAACTCGAACACCAGCAGCGGCGTTTCGCGCAGGGTCAGCTTGCTGTGCAGGTTCACCGCGCGCACGCTGGCCGCGTCCATGAACTCGACGCGCGCGACCGGCACTCCCATCTGGATGATTTCGATCACGCTCTGCACCGCCGAATCCAGCGTGGGGAAATTGCAGACCGCGGCCGACACGGCTTCAGGCTGGGGATACAGGCGCACCGTCACTTCGGTGATGATGCCCAGGGTGCCTTCGCTGCCGACGAAGATGCGCGTCAGGTCATAGCCGGCCGAGGACTTGCGGGCGCGGCCCGCTGTGCGGATGATGCGCCCATCCGCCGTCACCACGGTCAACGACATGACGTTCTCGCGCATGGTGCCGTAGCGCACGGCATTGGTGCCGGAAGCGCGCGTGGCCGCCATGCCGCCCAGGCTCGCGTCGGCGCCCGGATCGATCGGGAAGAACAGGCCGGTGTCGCGGATTTCCTCGTTGAGCTGCTTGCGCAGCACGCCTGCCTGCACGGTGGCGGTCAGATCCTCGGCGTTGACCGCCAACACCTTGTTCATCTGCGACAGGTCCAGGCTGATGCCCCCCTGGATCGCCAGAATATGGCCTTCGAGCGAAGAGCCGGCGCCATAGGGAATCAGCGGCACGCGATGCTCGTTGCACAGCTTGGCGATCTCGGCCACTTCTTCGGTCGTGTGCGCGAAGACCACGGCGTCCGGCGGCATGGCCGGATAGGGAGATTCATCGCGGCCATGATGGTCGCGCATGGCGGAGGATTCGGACAGGCGGTCGCCAAAGCGGGCGCGCAAGGCATCCAGACAAGCGGCCGGCACCGGGCGGCGCAACGATTCTGCGTGCAAGGGAGCGTTCATGGTCAGCGTGATCTCGGGTTCGTTAACCTGATTATTCTACGCCGCCGCGCGCACCGCGCCGCAAACCGCCAGGCCTTGGCGATCCGCGGCGCTGCCAGGGGCTTATTTGCCGGAAGTCAGGGCGACGCGGCGGCGTTCGCGCACGGCATGGGCCAGGCGTTCAAGCACGGCGACCGAGGCGTCCCAGTCGATGCAGCCGTCGGTGATGCTCTGGCCGTAGACCAGCGGCGTACCCGGCACCATGTCCTGGCGGCCGCCCAGCAGGTGGCTTTCAACCATGACGCCCACCAGGCGGCTGTCGCCCGCTTCCATCTGACGCGCCACGTCTTCGATGACCAACGGCTGGTTCTCGGGCTTCTTGCTGCTGTTGGCGTGGCTGGCGTCGATCATGATGCGCTGCGCCAGGCCTGCCTTGGACATGTCCTGGCAGGCCGCCTCGATGCTGGCCGCATCGTAGTTCGGCGTCTTGCCGCCGCGCAGGATGACGTGGCAGTCCTCGTTGCCGGCCGTCGACACGATGGCGGAATGCCCGCCCTTGGTCACCGACAGGAAATGGTGCGGCTGCGACGCCGCCTTGATCGCGTCGACCGCGATCTTCACATTGCCGTCGGTGCCGTTCTTGAACCCCACCGGACACGACAGTCCCGATGCCAGCTCGCGATGCACCTGGCTTTCCGTCGTCCGAGCCCCGATCGCCCCCCAGGAGACCAGATCCGCGATGTATTGCGGCGTAATCATGTCCAGGAACTCGCAACCCGCCGGCAGTCCCATGCTGTTGATGTCCAGCAGCAGTTCACGGGCGACGCGCACGCCCTTGTTGATGTCGAAGCTGCCGTCCAGGTCCGGATCGTTGATCAGGCCCTTCCAGCCCACGGTGGTGCGTGGCTTCTCGAAGTACACGCGCATCACGATTTCCAGGTCGGCGCTCAGCCGGTCGCGCACGGGCTTCAGGCGCTTCGCATATTCGATAGCCGCGCGGGTGTCATGGATGGAGCAAGGGCCGATCACGACGATCATCCGGTCATCCATGCCGTGCAGGATGCGGTGCATCCCCTGGCGGGCGGCGAACACGGTGTCGGACGCCTCCTTGGTGCAGGCGAACTCGCGCATGACATGCGCGGGCGGGTTCAGCTCTTTGATTTCTCGAATGCGAAGGTCATCGGTATTGTGTGACACGGTACTGCTCCTGGGTTGCCCGCCGCGGGGATGTTCCCGAGATGGTTTCCTCAACTGGCGGCGCAAAAAAAGCCGCCAGTTCGCTGGCGGCTTTTTTGGGGGGATTCTTTCCAAACTTCAGATTGAGCGCGTCCCTTCCTCCGCCAGCGGCTTCAGAAAACCATAAAAATAAAAATAAAAAGCGGGGGACGCGAATTTCATGGGGATTGACTCTAGCACAATTTTTTCGAGCCGTCATCCGTGTTTTTGAGTCAGGCGGTGCCGCCGACGGTCAGGCCTTCCATGCGGACCGTGGGCATGCCCACGCCCACGGGCACGCTCTGGCCATCCTTGCCGCAAGTGCCCACGCCGGAATCCAGCTGCAGGTCGTTGCCGATCATGGTGACGCGGTTCATGGCGTCCGGACCGTTGCCGATCAGGGTGGCGCCCTTGACCGGATAGGTCACCTTGCCGTTTTCGATCATGTAGGCTTCGGACGCCGAGAACACGAACTTGCCGTTGGTGATGTCGACCTGGCCGCCGCCGAAGTTGACCGCGTACAAGCCGCGCTTGACGGAAGACACGATTTCCTCGGCCGGTTTGTCGCCCGCCAGCATGTAGGTATTGGTCATGCGCGGCATGGGCAGATGCGCGAACGATTCGCGGCGGCCGTTACCGGTGGCGGCGGTCTTCATGAGGCGCGCGTTCAGCGTGTCCTGCATGTAGCCGCGCAGGATACCGTCCTCGATCAGCACGTTGCGCTGGGTGGCATTGCCTTCGTCGTCGATATTGAGCGAGCCGCGGCGATCCGGGATCGTGCCGTCGTCGACCACGGTCACGCCCTTGGAGGCCACGCGCTCACCGATGCGGCCGGAGAACACGCTGGAGCCCTTGCGGTTGAAGTCGCCTTCCAGCCCGTGGCCGACGGCCTCGTGCAGCAGAATGCCGGGCCAGCCCGAACCCAGCACGACGGTCATTTCACCCGCTGGCGCCGGGCGCGCTTCCAGGTTCACCATGGCCTCGTGCACCGCGCGCTCGACATAACCCTGCAGCATTTCGTCCGTGAAATAGGCCAGGCCCAGGCGGCCGCCGCCGCCCGCGTGACCCATTTCGCGGCGCCCATTGCGTTCGGCAATGACAGTCAGCGACAGGCGCACCAGCGGACGCACGTCGGCGGCCAGGCGGCCGTCGCTGCCGGCCACCAGCACCACGTCATATTCGGCGCCCAGCCCCGCCATGACCTGGATCACGTGCGGATCGCGCGCGCGCGCCATGCGCTCCACGCGTTCCAGCAGCGCGACCTTCTCGGGAGCGCTCAAGGTGGCAACCGGATCGATATCGGCATACAGGCTGCGGCCGATCTCGGCTTCGACCTGCGCCGCCACCTTTACCTTGCCAGCGCCGCGGCGCGCAATGCCGCGAACCGCGTGCGCGGACGACAACAGCGCTTCGGGCGACAGCGAATCCGAATAGGCGAAGGCGGTTTTCTCGCCGCTCACGGCGCGTACCCCGACACCCTGGCTGATCGAAAAACTGCCGGTCTTGACGATGCCCTCTTCCAGGCTCCAGCCCTCGCTGCGCGTGTACTGGAAATACAGATCGGCGTAGTCGACCTTGTGCGTGAAGATCTCACCCAGCGCGCGCGCCATGTCCGCCTCGGTCAGGCCCCAGGGGTCGAGCAGCAGAGATTTGGCGGTGGCGAGGGAAGCAATGGCGGGATCGATGATTTTCATGGGGCTCTGTACAGGAGACGGCGGCGCGCTGGCGCGCGCTCGCGGTGATACTCGAGATCATATCGTAACGCTGGCGCGGCCCGGCGACATGGCGCCAGCCACGGATCTCCGGAAGGTACGCGTCGGCGGCCAAAAATACCGCGGGCATTATCTGCGGAGGTATGCATGGGGCCGGAATATTACATATCAAGTTGAATTGACGAGCTCAAACGATGTTCGATGCGCCCCTTTTTCCTGGTCGCCATGGAACATTTGCAGCCACCTGGCATATAGGCAAAGGGATTCAGACATCTCGGGCCAAACTCGTCATACAACCTGACATCAAAATGAAATATGCCAAACAGCTCGCAGGGCTCGCAGCGCGAGGACCCCATCTGATCAGGTTGGACCAATATCAGACTGCTAGACAATTCATTCGTTCCCGCCATCACGTCATCAGACTTCTGGGAACGCCTCGCACACCGCTTGCTCGAGGCAGGCGCCAAGCCTGGAAGCCCCGCATTTGCGCGCTTTGCGAGACAAATCGGGCAGATGCAAGGGCACGCGCGGCTATTCGTCCGCCTCGTGAACCAATACCCCTATTGTTTCAAGTTGTCCCAAATTCGAGAATATCCTTCCCAATACTTGGCTCGTCGCGGGCACTCGCGCGCCTGAAAACGGTATCGGACTCTTTTGATACAAAGTAATTGCTTCAGAAACCAGGAAGTCAAGCCGTAACTTCTGTATTATGCGAGGCACAACAATTACACAATAACTTCGCCGGCGATTACAGCAGTTCCATAATCAGGAATAAACCATGGCCCGAGAATCCTACGCAGCACTGCAAGCAAAGATCGAAAAGGAAATCAACAAGCTACAAAAGAAGGCTGAAGTCCTGCAAACCAAGCGTCGCAAGCCCGTGATCACGCAGATCATCACGTCGATGCGCGAGTACGACATCACGCCTGAAGAAATCGTCGCAGCCTATGGCGCCGGCAAACCCGCCCGCGCCGCCACCGGCGGCCGCCGCAAGGCTGGCGCCGCTGCCCGTCCGGCCAACGCCGCCAAACGCGCCGTTGCGCCCAAGTACCGCCATCCTCAAACAGGGGAAACGTGGAGCGGCCGTGGCAAGGCTCCCCGCTGGCTCGCCGCGGAAGAAGCCGCAGGCGCGACCCGCGACAGTTTTCTTATCAAAGAATAAGAACCTATTCGCCAGTAAGAAAAAAATCGGCGCACCATTTTGGTGCGCCGATTTTATTTAAAGGCGGGACCGAAAAGCCACGCCGATTTCATTGCACGGGGAAGCGGATTTCGCGTTCCGCGCCATTATTCCCGGGAAAATTATCAAATATTGCGCGCACCAGGTACGGCATGGTACGCAGGAAATCGTCGCGCTCGCTCAATATGAAAGCGCTGGAACGGTATACCTCGGCGCCGCTGCGCTGCGTGTCGTAGATATGCAGGGTGAGGGTATTGCGCTGCACGACCATGGGCACGTCCACCCAGTCCGGCCCCCAGTAGCCATATCCCGCTCCCCACGGACGCGGACCGTAGAAACCTCCGTAGCCGTAGCCGCCGTAGAAATATGGGTCGTACGGACGCTGCACCATTATCTGGGTCTGCGAGGTGCCGTAGTTGAACGACACGTCGAAACGACCCTTGGCGCCAGGCCTGGCCTCGACCAGGCCGGTTGCGCCTATGCCGGCCCGCACCATGTCCTGATAGGACTGATATTCGAGATTATTGTTTTGCGAGGCGTCGGCGGCAATGAACTGGTAGGTTTGCCCCTCCACGCCTGCGGGCCATTGCTGAAAGGAAGTGACCCGCGCGGAAACCGTGGGCGCGGCACAACCCGTCAGGGCAAACGCCCCCGCCACGGCCAGCAGACCGGCCCAGCGGCGCATATTGAACATGGACAACCTCGACATTTGACACCCCTCTGGCGCGCGACGGCGCCATGATACTGACTTTGACTCAGACCGCTACAAAAAGTTTACGGTACGCCAAACGGCCCAGGTCGGCGCGTCTTGCCCAGCCACTACAATAGAACCCTCGTTCATACAGGACTGCAATCCCATGCGCACAGACACGCCCGTAACCGTATATCGCAAGGATTACCAGCCCTACCCCTACGACATTCCCGAAGTCGCCCTCGCCTTCGACCTCGCGCCGGACGCGACCGAAGTGCGCTGCACGATGCAAGTGCAACGCAAGGCCGGGGCCAGCGCCGACGCCGCCCTGATCCTGGACGGCGAAGACCTGGAACTCGTCTCGGTAGGCGTGAATGGCACGGCCCTGCCCGCCGACAGTTACCGCCTTTCCGAACACAGCCTGGCCCTTTACGGCCTGCCCCCCGCCGCCACGGTGGAAATCGTCAGCCGATGCAAACCGTCGGCCAATTCCACGCTGATGGGCCTGTACGTCTCGGGCGGCAACTTCTTCACCCAATGCGAAGCCGAAGGTTTTCGCCGCATCACCTGGTTCGCCGACCGGCCCGACGTGATGTCGCGCTACCGCGTGACCTTGCGCGCCCAGCCCGAGTATCCGGTGCTGCTGTCCAACGGCAACCTGCTGGCCACGCGCCAGTTGCCCGACGGCCGCAACGAAGTCGAATGGGAAGATCCCTTCCCCAAGCCCTGCTACCTGTTCGCGCTGGTGGCAGGCAAGCTCACCCACCGCGAAACCACCGTGAAGACGTCCAGCGGCCGCGACGTGCTGCTGCAGGTCTACAGCGACCCGGGCTCGGAATCCAAGACCGAATGGGCGCTGGATTCGCTGGTGCGCGCGCTGCGCTGGGACGAAAGCCGCTTCGGCCTGGAGCTGGACCTGGACCGTTTCATGATCGTGGCCGTCCATGACTTCAACATGGGCGCGATGGAAAACAAGGGCTTGAACATCTTCAACGCCGCCTACGTGCTGGCGGATGCGGATACGGCCACGGACGCCAACTATGAAGGCATCGAATCCGTCATCGGACACGAGTACTTCCACAACTGGACCGGCAACCGCGTCACCTGCCGCGACTGGTTCCAGCTGAGCCTGAAGGAAGGCCTGACCGTCTTTCGCGACCAGGAATTCAGCGCCGACATGATGGCCCACGGCATGGATGCCGCCGAGGCCGCGAGCGCCCGCGCGGTCAAGCGCATCGACGACGTTGTGGCGTTGCGCGCCGCCCAGTTTCCGGAAGACGCCGGTCCCATGGCCCATCCGATCCGGCCTGAAAGTTACCAGGAGATCGGCAACTTCTACACGGCCACCGTGTACGAAAAAGGCGCCGAAGTCATCCGCATGCAGCACACTCTGCTGGGCGAGGAAGGCTTTCGCGCCGGCATGGACGAGTACTTCCGCCGCCATGACGGCCAGGCCGTGACCTGCGACGACTTCGTCGCCGCCATGGAATCCGTCTACGTGCGCCAGCATCCGGACCGCGACCTGTCCGTGTTCCGCCGCTGGTACCGCCAGGCCGGCACGCCGCGCGTGACCGTCAAGCTCGACCACGACGCCGCCGCGCGCCGCTGCACCGTGACGCTCACCCAGGAATGCCCGCCGGTCGGCGTGGAGAAGAAGGCCGGCGCCGACTACGTCAAGGCCCCCTTCCACATCCCGTTCGCCATCGGCTTGCTGGACCGCGACGGCCGCGCGCTGCCGCTGCGCCATGCTGGCGCGGTCCTGGACACCGCGCTGCTGGAACTGACGCAGCAAAGCCAGCAATGGGTATTCGAGGATATCGCCGAGCGTCCCGTGCCGTCGCTATTGCGCGACTTCTCGGCCCCGGTCATCGTGGACTACGACTGGACCAACGAAGAACTGGCCCTGCTGTCGGCGCACGACGGCAATCCCTTCGCGCGTTGGGAGGCCGGCCAGGAATTCGCCACCCGCCAGATCCTGGCGCTGGCCGAGGCCCGCCAGGCCGGCAAGACCCTGCATGCCGACGCCGCCTTCATCGAGACCTGGCGCGCGTTGCTGACCGATCCGGCGCTGGACGCCGCCTATCGCGCCCGCGCCCTGGCCCTGCCGTCCGAAAAGACCCTGGCAGAACGCATGCAGCAGGTGGACCCGCCGGCCCTCGCGGTCGCGCGCGACTTCCTGCGCGCCGAACTGGGACGCCAGTTGTCCGCCGAATTCCGCCAGGCATTCGACGACAACCAGACCCCGGGCGAATACAGTCCGGCGCCGGTTCCGGCCGGCAGGCGCGCCTTGAAGAACCTGGCGCTCAGCCACCTGATGGCGGCGGGCGAACCGGATGCCCAGCGCCTGGCCGAGCAGCAGTACGAGAAGGCCGGCAACATGACCGACAGCATGGCGGCGCTGTCCGCGCTGATCAATTTCGGCCAGGGCGACTTCCCGCACAAGGCGCTTGCCGCTTTCTACGACAAATGGCGCGACAACGCCCTGGTGGTGGACAAGTGGTTCGCCCTGCAGGCTGCGGCCCGCTCGACCACCGTGCAGACCGCGCGCGAGCTGATGCAGCACCCCGCGTTCACCTTGCGCAACCCGAACCGCGCGCGCTCGCTGATCTTCCAGTTCTGCCTGAACAACGCCCGCGGCATGCATCACCCCGATGGCACCGGCTACGCCTTCTGGGCCGAGCAGGTGCTGGCGCTGGATGCCCTCAACCCCGAGATTGCCGCCCGCCTGGCGCGCGCGCTGGACAACTGGGCACGCTTCGTGCCCGCCCTGCGCACGCCTATGCAGGCCGCCCTGCAGCGGGTGCGCGCACAGGAAGGCCTGTCGCGCAATGTGCAGGAAATCGTATCCAAGGCTTTAGAATTCGCAGCATAGGAGGTTCCTTTGAAACGTAAAACACTGACCCAATACCTGGTGGAGCAGCAGCGCTCCGCCCAAGCCCTCGCGCCGGAAGTGCGGCTGCTCATCGAAGTGGTCGCGCGCGCCTGCAAGGCCATCAGCCATGCGGTGAGCAAGGGCGCGCTCGGCGGCGTCCTCGGCAGCCTGGAAAGCGAGAATGTCCAGGGCGAAGTGCAGAAGAAGCTGGACGTGCTGTCCAACGAAATCCTGCTCGAAGCCAATGAATGGGGCGGCCATCTGGCGGCCATGGCCTCGGAAGAGATGGAAACCATCCATCTGATTCCGAACCGCTACCCCAAGGGCGAATACCTGCTGCTGTTCGATCCCCTGGACGGCTCTTCGAACATCGACGTCAACGTCTCCATCGGGACCATCTTCTCGGTGCTGCACGCCCCGCATGACGTGTCGGGCGCGCCGGTGTGCGAGCAGGACTTCCTGCAACCGGGCGACAAGCAGGTCGTGGCCGGCTATGCCGTCTATGGTCCGCAGACGATGCTGGTGCTGACCATCGGCAATGGCGTGGTGGGCTTCACGCTGGACCGCGAAATGGGCTCGTGGGTGCTGACGCACGAGAACATCCGCGTGCCGGAGGACACCAAGGAGTTCGCCATCAACATGTCGAACATGCGCCACTGGGCTGCCCCGGTCAAGCGCTACGTCGACGATTGCCTGGCCGGCACGACCGGTCCGCTGGGCAAGGACTACAACATGCGCTGGATCGCCTCCATGGTGGCCGACGTGCATCGCATCCTGACCCGCGGCGGCATCTTCATGTACCCGTGGGATGCCCGCGAACCTGGCAAGGCCGGCAAGCTGCGCCTGATGTACGAAGCCAACCCCATGAGCTTCCTGGTCGAACAGGCCGGCGGCGCCGCGATCAACGGCACGCAGCGCATCATGGAGATCCAGCCTGACAAGCTGCACCAGCGCGTCAGCGTGATCCTGGGCTCGAAGAACGAAGTCGACCGCGTCGGCCGCTACCACGCCGAAGACGCAGCCAAGCAGTAACGCTGCGGGCGCCCTGCGCCAACGAAAAAGCCCCGGCGCCTTGAGCGGCCGGGGCTTTTTGCATGGACAAGCATATCGGAACGGCGGTCACTTCACCTGTTCGATCGACTTCACGTCGTCCTTGTTGATCTGGACCTTCTTGCCGTCCTTGTCGTATTCGTACATGCCCGAATCCTTGTCGTACTCGGGCTTGTCCGGCGTCACGGTCGAGCTGCCATCCCGCTGCTGAATGACCGACGGAGACGAGCATCCCGCCAGCACTCCGAATCCGGTCACGGCCAGGGCGAGCGTCATGGTCTTCAGTTTCATGGGCGTGTTCTCCGAAAGTGAATCGTGAATTCACTGTATCTGACACTGTCCCCGCATTCGTGACGGGTTGTGGTCAAAATGCATGCGAAGGTAAAGCCGCAGACCCGCCAAAATGAAAGAAACCCCTCGAAGGCCCGGCCTGCGAGGGGTTGCACACGCATACAAGACGCAAGCGGCCTTTACACCTTGGCGTTCGCCTCGATGAAACGGCGCACGGCGCCCGCATCGCAATCCATGAGTTCGACGCGCTGCGGCAAGGATTCAAGATCGGCCAGGTTGCCCGGCGGCGTGGCCGGACGGCCCAGGGCCTCTTCAATGGTTTCCGAGAACTTCGCCGGCAAGGCGGTTTCCAGGACCAGCATGGGCACGCCGGGCTCGACGAATTCACGCGCGACCTTGACGCCATCGGCGGTGTGCGGATCGATCAGCACGCCGGTTTCGTCGTAGACCGAACGGATCGTCGCGAGGCGGTCTTCGTGCGTGCTTGCGCCCGACACGAAGCCATAGCGTTCCTCGAACTGCGGCTTCAGGGCGGACAGATCGAAAGACCCGTCGCGCGCCATGCCGGCCCACAGTTCCTTGACGCGCGCCGCGTCGCGGCCGACCAGGTCGAACACGAAGCGCTCGAAATTCGACGCGCGCGAAATGTCCATGGACGGGCTGGAGGTGGCGTAGGTCTGCTCGGCGGGCCGCGGACGATAGACGCCCGTGCGGAAGAACTCTTCCAGCACGTTGTTTTCGTTCGTGGCCAGCACCAGGCGGCGGATCGGCAGGCCCATGCTGCGCGCGATGTGGCCGGACAGGATGTTGCCGAAATTGCCCGAGGGCACCGCGAACGAAACCTGCTCGCCGGCCTTGCTGGTGGCGCGCAGCCAGCCGTGGAAGTAGTACACCACCTGGGCGGCGATGCGCGCCCAGTTGATGGAGTTGACCGCACCCAGGCGGTACTTGCTCTTGAACTCGAGATCGCCGGCCAGGGCCTTGACGATGTCCTGGGCTTCGTCGAACACGCCGCGCACGGCGATGTTGTGGATGTTCTCGTCCTGCAGCGAATACATCTGCGCGCGCTGGAAGGCGCTCATGCGGCCGTGGGGCGACAGCATGAACACCGCCACGCCCTTCTTGCCGCGCAAGGCGTACTCCGCCGCCGAACCCGTGTCGCCGGAGGTGGCGCCCACGATGTTCAGGGTGGTGCCGCGCTTGGCCAGCACGTATTCGAAGACCTGGCCCAGGAACTGCATGGCCATGTCCTTGAAGGCCAGCGTCGGCCCTTCGGACAGGCCCAGCAGCGACAGGCCGCCGTCCAGCGGACGCAGCGGGACGATGTCCTCGCTGTTGAAGGTCTGCTGGTTGTAGGCCGCGCGCGTCAAGCGGCGCAGGTCGTCGGCCGGAATGTCGGTGGCGAACAGCGACAGCACTTCGAACGCCAGGTCGGCATACGGCAGGCCGCGCCAGGACTCCAGCGTTTCCGCCGAAACCTGGGGCAGTTGCTCCGGCACGGCCAAGCCGCCGTCCGGCGCCAGGCCTTCCAGCAGGATGTCCGAGAACTGCAGCGGCGTCATGCCGCCGCGGGTGGAGATGTATTTCATAGCAAATTTTCCACGCGCAGGCGCGTCACTTTCGAGCGCACGAACGGCAGGGCTTCGATGCGCTCGATCGCCTGATTGACGTTGCCTTCAACCGCTTCATGCGTCAGGAAGATGATGTCGGCGCCGCCGATGTGCGACGGCTGCTGGATCATCGAACCGATGGAGATGGAACGGTCGGCCAGGATGCGGGCGATGTCGGCCAGCACGCCCGGCTGGTCGTCCACGCGCAGGCGCAGGTAGTACGAGGTGCTGACATCTTCGATCGGCAGGATCGGCGTATCGGACATGGCGTCCGGCTGGAACGCCAGGTGCGGCACGCGGTTGCCCGGATCGGCGGTGTGCAGGCGGGTCACGTCGACCAGGTCGGCCACCACGGCCGAGGCGGTGGGCTCTTCGCCCGCGCCCTGACCGTAGTACAGCGTGGGGCCGACGGCGTCGCCCTTGACCAGCACGGCGTTCATCGCGCCTTCGACGTTGGCCAGCAGGCGCTCGGCCGGCACCAGCGCGGGATGCACGCGCAGTTCGATGCCGTCCGGACGGCGCTTGGTGACGCCCAGCAGCTTGATGCGGTAGCCCAGGCGTTCGGCATGCTCGATGTCCTCGGCGGCCAGCTGCGAAATGCCTTCGATGTAGGCGCGGTCGAACTGGACCGGCACGCCGAAGGCCAGCGACGCCAGCAGGGTCAGCTTGTGCGCCGCGTCCACGCCTTCCACGTCGAACGTGGGGTCGGCTTCGGCGTAGCCCAGGCGTTGCGCCTCGGCCAGCACGTCGGCGAACGGCAGGCCGCGCGTACGCATTTCGGACAGGATGAAGTTGGTGGTGCCGTTGATGATGCCGGCCACCCACTGGATGCGGTTGGCGGTCAGGCCTTCGCGGATCGCCTTGATGATGGGGATGCCGCCCGCGACGGCGGCTTCGAAGGTCACCATCACGCCGCGTTCATGGGCTGCAGCGAAGATCTCGTTGCCGTGCTTGGCCAGCAGCGCCTTGTTGGCGGTCACGACGTGCTTGCCGTTGGCGATGGCTTCCAGCACCAGCTCGCGCGCCAGCGTGTCGCCGCCGATCAGTTCGACCACGATGTCGATTTCAGGATCGCGCACCAGCGCGCGCACATCGGTGTCGACCAGGATCGCGTCGCCCACGCGCGCACGCGCCTTGGCCACGTCGCGCACGGCGGCGCGGGTCACTTCAATGCGGCGGCCGGCGCGGCGCGCAATCTCTTCGGCATTGCGCGACAGCACCGCCCAGGTGCCTCCGCCAACCACGCCCAGGCCGAGCAGGCCGACTTTCATGGGTTTCATCGCGGCGCCGTCTGCGGGCGGGCGTTGAGGGGAATTCATTTTCGGTTCTCCATAACTGCTGTACGAAAGACTCCACACTTGGCAGCGCCACGCGGGGCCGCGCGGAGCCGGCTTTGCCGGTCCGCTGCGGCGCCCCCTTGAGGGGGAAGCGCGCAGCGCTTCGGGGGTGGGCCTAGCGCAGCAATCCGTCCTTGCGGAACATGTCTTTGATGCCTCGCACCGCTTGCCGGGTGCGCTGCTCGTTTTCGATCAAAGCGAAGCGCACGTATTCGTCGCCATACTCGCCAAAGCCGATCCCGGGGGACACGGCCACCTTCGCATCCGACAGGACGCGCTTGGCAAATTCCAAAGAGCCCATCGCCCTGTAGGGTTCGGGGATCTGCGCCCAGATGTACATGGACGCCTTGGGAATTTCCACATTCCAACCTGCTTCATGCAAGCCGCGCACGAGCACGTCGCGGCGGCTTTGATACTGCGCCACGATTTCGTTCACGCAGTCCTGCGGACCATCCAGGGCGGCAATGGACGCCACCTGGATCGGCGTGAACGTGCCGTAGTCGTGATAGCTCTTGATGCGCGCGAGCGCGTTGACCAGCTCGCGGTTGCCGACCATGTAGCCGATGCGCCAGCCCGCCATGTTGTAGCTCTTGCTCATCGTGAAGAACTCGACGGCGACATCGCGCGCGCCGGGCACTTGCATGATGGACGGCGCCACGTAGCCATCGAAGGTGATGTCGGCGTAGGCCAGGTCATGCACGACCAGGATGTCGTGCTCCTTGGCCAGCGCCACCACGCGTTCGAAGAACGACAGGTCCACGCATTGCGCGGTCGGGTTGCTGGGGAAGCCCAGCACCATCATCTTGGGCTTCGGAATGGACTCGCGCACGGCGCGCTCCAGTTCCTCGAAAAAGTCCACGCCCGGCGTCATGCGCACGGAACGGATATTGGCGCCGGCGATGACCGCGCCGTAGATATGGATCGGATAGCTGGGGTTCGGCACCAGCACGGTGTCGCCGCGGTCCAGCGTGGCCAGCATCAGGTGGGCCAGGCCTTCCTTCGAACCGATGGTGACGATGGCTTCGGAATCCGGATCGAACTCGACCGCATAGCGGCGCTGGTACCAGTCACAGATCGCCTTGCGCAGGCGCGGAATGCCCTTGGACACGGAATAGCCGTGCGTGGTCGGGCGCGTCGTCGCTTCCACCATCTTGTCGACGATGTGCTTGGGAGTCGCGCCGTCCGGATTGCCCATCGACATGTCGATGATGTCTTCGCCACGCCTACGCGCCGCCATCTTGAGCTCGCCGGTAATGTTGAAAACGTACGGGGGCAGACGCTCGATGCGGGAGAACTTCCTCATGATGGGAATCCTTAGGGGGCGATAAAAAGGGCGAAAAAACCAGGGCGCGAATGCGCGAAGGGGAAAAGGGTCCGAAACGCTGCGCCGGCAAGGGATTGCAGTGCAGCAAAACCCTGTAATCTAGCGCAAGGAGGGCTGTGCGGCAAATGGGGAAAAAAAGGGGCCGATTTCAGGGTCCGCCCGAGGGAAATCGCGTGGCAAAGAAGCCCTGTTTTGCCGCCGGGCCGCCCCAAGGCAAAACGCCCCCTCGGGGGGCAGCAAGCGAGCGCAGCGAGTGCGGCGTGGGGGCCTCGTTTCTCCGCCGGGCCGCCCCAAGGCAAAACACCCCCTCGGGGGGCAGCAAGCGAGCGCAGCGAGTGCGGCGTGGGGGCCTCGGTTCTCCGCCGGGCCGCCCCAAGGCAAAACGCGCCCCCTCTTGGGGGCAGCAAGCGGGCGCAGCGAGTGCGGCGTAGGGGTCTCTCTCGTGGATACCCTGCAACATGGCGTCATCCCGATGCGCTATTATCGGGCCATATAGCCGGAGTTTTTATTGAAGCTGCATACCGATCCTGCGACGGCCGCTCTGAATACCGTCACCGCCTATGGCGATGGCTATATCGAGGTCAACCAGGTACGTTTTTCCTCCTCGGTCGCGTTCGGCCCCGAAGGCGAAGTGACCCACTGGCCTGTTGAGTCGCCGGCCGACATCACCCCCACCCTCTTGCGCCAGGCGGCCGGATTGTCCGAGCCCGTCCGCGACCCCATGGACTTTCTGGACGAACCGGAAGCCAGCCCCAGCCGTCCCGCGAATGCGCCGGAAGTGCTGCTGGTGGGCACGGGCGCGCGCCAGCAGTTCCTGCGCCCCGACGTGCTGCGCCCCCTGCTGGCGGCCGGCATCGGCGTCGAGATCATGGACACGCACGCCGCCTCGCGCACCTACAACATCCTGATGGCGGAGGGCCGGCGCGTGGTCGTGGCCCTCATCCCCCCCAACGGAGAATCCCAGAAATGACGCCGACCATAGGCAAACCCGCCCCGCTGTTCACCGCCGAAAGCACCATAGGTCCGATCAGCCTGGAGCAATGCCAGGGCCGCGCCGTGATCCTGTATTTCTATCCCAAGGACAACACGCCTGGCTGCACCACCGAAAGCCAGGATTTCCGCGACCTGCACGCCGAATTCCTGGCGGCCAGCGCGGTGGTCATCGGCATCTCGCGCGATTCATTGAAATCGCACGAGAACTTCAAGGCCAAGTACGAGCTTCCCTTCCCTCTCATCTCCGACGCCGACGAAACCGTCTGCAATCTGTTCGGCGTCATCAAGCAGAAGAACATGTACGGCAAGCAGGTGCGCGGCATCGAGCGCAGCACCTTCCTGATCGATGCCTATGGCGTGCTGGTGCAGGAGTGGCGCGGGGTGAAGGTCCCGGGCCACGCCAAGGAAGTCCTGCAAGCAGCGAAGAGCATCGGTTAGCCGTCAGCACAGGTTTTACCCGTCAGGCGCTATAGCCGGCCCACACTGGAGAGTGACAAATATGCCGCTTCCGAAGTTGCCCACCCGTCCCGCAGCCATCCTGACCTTCCCCTCGGGCGAATCCGCCCGGGCGCAGGCCCGCAGCACCAAGACCGCCGCTGCGCGGTCCAGTACCCAGGCAGTCCTCGCCGAGGACAACGAAGACGAGCTCCTCGTCCAGCCCGAACTTGAAGGCCTGGCCGCACCGGCCCGCAAGGCGCAGATCCCCGCGCCCGCCCGCCAGGTGCCGCCGCCGGCGCCAGCCGCTCCCGCTGCGCGCGCCGAAACGCGCCGCGCCAAGCCGGCGCCAGCCAAGCGCACCAAAGCCCGCGCCCAGAACGAACCGCGCAAGCTGTTCGTGCTGGACACCAACGTGCTGCTGCACGATCCCAGTTCCCTGTTCCGCTTCGAAGAGCACGACATCTTCCTGCCGATGATGACGCTCGAAGAGCTGGACCATCAGAAGAAGGGCATGTCGGAAGTGGCGCGCAACGCGCGCCAGGTCAGCCGTTCGCTGGACGCGCTGGTGCAGGACGCGACCCAGCTGGACGAAGGCCTGGAGCTGACCAAGCTGGGCAACAAGGACGCCACCGGCCGCCTGATGTTCCAGACGACCGCGATCCACAGCACGCTGCCGTCCGACCTGCCCATGGGCAAGGCCGACAACCAGATCCTGGGCGTCGTGCGCGCCCTGCAGGAAAAGTACCCGCAGCGCGAAGTCGTGCTGGTGTCCAAGGACATCAACATGCGCCTGAAGGCGCGCGCGCTGGGCATGGCCGCTGAAGACTACTTCAACGACCATGTCATGGAGGACTCGGACCTGATGTACTCGGGCGTGATGCAGCTGCCCGAGGACTTCTGGAACAAGCACGGCAAGGACGTGGAATCCTGGCAACAGGGCGGCACCACCTTCTACCGCATCCATGGCCCGCTGTGCTCGCAGTTCGTGGTCAACCAGTTCGTCTACTTCGAAGGCCAGATGCCGCTGTACGCGCAGGTGCGCGAGGTCAGCGGCAAGATGGCGGTGCTGGCCACGCTGCGCGACTACACCCACGGCAAGAACAACGTCTGGGGCATCACCGCGCGCAACCGCGAGCAGAACTTCGCCATGAACCTGCTGATGAATCCGGAGTGCGACTTCGTGTCGCTGCTGGGTCAGGCGGGCACGGGCAAGACGCTGCTGGCGCTGGCCGCGGGCATCACCCAGGTGCTGGAAACCAAGCGCTACACCGAAATCATCATGACCCGCGTCACGGTGCCGGTCGGGGAAGACATCGGTTTCCTGCCGGGTACGGAAGAAGAGAAGATGCTGCCCTGGATGGGCGCCCTGGAAGACAACCTGGACGTCCTGAACATGGGTGAAGGCGAAGGCAACGGGGACTGGGGGCGCGCCGCCACCATGGATCTGATCCGTTCGCGCATCAAGGTCAAGTCCCTGAACTTCATGCGCGGCCGCACCTTCCTGAACAAGTACCTGATCATCGACGAGGCGCAGAACCTGACGCCCAAGCAGATGAAGACGCTGGTCACGCGCGCGGGCCCGGGCACCAAGGTGATTTGCCTGGGCAACATTGCCCAGATCGATACGCCCTACCTGACCGAAGGCAGTTCCGGCCTGACCTTCGTGGTCGACCGCTTCAAGGGCTGGCCGCATTCGGGGCACGTCACCCTGCAGCGCGGCGAGCGTTCGCGCCTGGCCGACTATGCTGGAGATGTGCTGTAGGCCTCGCCCCCATGGGCCTCCTGCCGCAGGCGACCAGCGCAGGCTTGGCCCAAGGAATGAACGCCCGATGAATCTCATCGGGCGTTTTTTTTGGCAGTCCCCATATAGGTAAAGATGGCCATGGGGCGGAAAGGAAGAATGCCCCCTTACATGAACATGTTGAACCCCACCAGAAAATTCAAGGCATTGTTGTCCACGGGCACGAATGACGGGGATCGGATGTAGCTGAGTCCCGTGCTCAGATAGACGCCGGGATAGAGGCGCGCCATGTAGGACACCATGGCCGCACTGCTCGAGTTGGCCGTGTCCACGCCCCGCTTGCCGAACGCGTCCTTCGCGGTATCGCTGAAATCCGACCAGGTGACCGTGGCGGATAGCATGTCATAGGGTCGCGATGGAAACGTCCCTATCGTATATAGCCTGGCCTCCACGAACTTGGTGTACAGATTCTGATCCGCGGGAGCAAGGTGCAAGGAAAGGCCGGCGTACCATCCCTGCGCAGACGAGGAGTTGGGCGTCAGCCGCGAAATCTGCTGGTCTCCCGCGGCATAGAGCGCGTAGTTGTTCGAGCTGCGCTGGCGGGAATCGAACCTGGCGTAGTCGGACGTATTGAAAATCCCCCCGATCCGAAACCATCTCGAAGGGTTGTCGGGACTTGCTTGCTGCTTCACTCCGGTTTCGTTGATCGCCAACCACCCGCTTCCCGGCGTTTTCCACTTCAGCCCATGCTGATGTTCCGACTCTTCGGCCTCTGCTCCATAGGGGCTTATGCTGCGCTGAATTCCGGTCTTGTTGTAGAAGCCGCCAGAGCCGTTGTAGGTCACGTTTACGCCCGGGGTGGCGAAAGGCAGGCGTGACAGGCCGACCTGAAAGGGAATGATGGCATTCATCCCTTGCGCGCCGACCGCCAACGAACCGCCAACGTACAAGCCCACGAACTCCAGGGCATTGCTGAGATAGCCTGCCTTCAACTCCCACTGACGGTTGTTGAATGTGGTGAAGTACGCCAGCCGGCTCAGCGCAATGTCCGCCGAAGGCCCCTTCGGCGCCCAGCTCGCGTGCCCCGTCATGGCGCTGAAAATCAATTGGCTTTGATCGTTTCCGTGCTGACCCAGGTCATAAGTCAGGACAAGCTGCTGTGTCTCCGCGACGGTGGGAACCTGGCCGTTGTACGACTGCTTGCGATGCGTCCTCGGGTTTCCGCCTTTGAGGTCGTAAGCCGCGGAGTTCAAGCTGACTATCTGAAAACCTATCCCGTGCCGCGCCAGGTCGGAACGAAATCCGCCGGCATCCCGCAGCACTGTGTCTCGAATCGACGGAATCCGGACCAGCGCGCCCTGCTCCATCAGGCGCTCAAGAGACGCAAAATCAGACGCAGGCGGCGGCGCGGATTCCGCGACCGAGGCCTCGGATGAGGGCCGTAGCTGAGCGACGGTTCCGCGCTCGAGCCCCGTTCGGGATTCAGAGGCATTGCAGTCCCATGCAATCGCCCCCATGGCGGTAAAGATCGACACGATCGAGTGCGCCGGCACTTTGACCTGGCGCGAATTGATGATCTGGTTTGGCACGCGGCCTCCTTCAATCCCGGATTTCTCGCTTGTTCTCTGAAAAATCTGGATTGTTTAGACATAACAATCGGGCATGTACGCATAGGTCATGGTCGATGCAAGAATTCAAGGAGGGGAGGCATCCCGATAGCGCGTCCGCAGCCGTCTCGATAGCCCGGCCCGGATGCTCCAGGCTTGGGGCCAATTGAGATATTTCATGCCGACCGGTGTCGAAAGTTGATCACTGGGCGAACCACCTCCATTCCGTGCAGCCTGCTGCTGGTCACGACGTTGTTGGCGGCGATCCATGCACCCTCTGATCAGCATCCCGCCTCTTCAACGCCATATTCCCGGTCGGGAATATGGCGTTGAAGTTAGTGTTACGATCAACTGAGGTCAAGCAGGGTTTTCCGCAGGATGTGCCATGCTTTCCGCGCTCAAGCAGACTTGAGGCGGCCTGCTTGTTGACCAAACATCACGCCGAAAAGACGATGAAAAAAGACGTTTTAGGGGAAGTTGAGCGCGGAAGAGGAGAACGAGCCGGCCTTGATCTGGACCGGATCTTGCGGGTGGCAAGGCGCATCGGTCACGACAAATTGTCGATGCAGGCACTGGCGGATGCGCTCAATGTGGACCGGAAGGCGCTCAACTATCACGTGAAAGATCGCCAGACGCTGCTGGCGCTTGTCGCGAAGGACACGCTGACGGCCAGCTTCAGCAGCGCCGACATCGCTCACGCGGCCACATGGCAAGACGCATGCAGGACCTACGCGACCCACCTGGTCGACGCCGCCGTCGCCATGGGGGGCTTGGCGGAACATCTTCGCTTTGACGATTCCGAGCTGATGAGCTGGAACCTGCTGCCGACCGAGGAATTGCTCGAACAGCTGAATCGGGCGGGCTTCAGCGAAGCGGCCGCGGTGCGCCTGGCCGTGCTGCTGGCCGCCCTCTGCGTTGGCCATGTGAAGGATATCTGGCAGGCCAGGTCAGCGGTCGATCGCACCAGACCTCGCCAGCTTCAGAAATGGCTGGATTCGGTCGATGGAAAGTCCTATTCACGGCTACGCCAGGCCGTCGCATTGGGAATCGACACCTACGGGCCCGAGCAACTCGATTTCTCACTCAGGATTTTCATAGCGGGCGCAGAAGCACACCTTGCTTCCTAGCGTCTGAACGTACAAAGGCCTGAGCGGGGCGTGACTCCCAACTCAGGCCCTCTCAAAACCGCCCCGGCAATTACTTGTCGGCGGCGTTGGTAATGGCGTTGCCTGCCTTCGACATGTCCTTGCCCATGCCCGCGACGGTGTTGCAACCGGCGAGAACGAAGCCGAACACGACGAAGGCGGTCAGCACGATCTTGCTGCGCATGCTGGCGCTCCTGAAGTGGTGAAAACGGATCCGGGGCGTACTTTAAACGATCTGGACGCGCAGTTCACCCAGGCCTTCGACGCCGCCGGTGATCACGTCGCCTTGCAGCACGGCGCCCACGCCTTCGGGCGTGCCGGTGAAGATGAGGTCGCCGGGTTGCAGTTCGAACAGGCCGGACAGGTAGGAAATGCTCTCAGGAATGTTCCACAGCATCTGCGAAATGTCGCTGGACTGCTTGCGCTGGCCATTCACGTCCAGCCAGATGGCGCCCTTTTCCAGGGTGCCGACGACGCTGCGCGGATGGATCGGACCCAGCGGCGCGGACAGGTCGAAGGCCTTGCCGATTTCCCAGGGGCGGCCCTGCTTCTTCATTTCGCCTTGCAGGTCGCGGCGGGTCATGTCCAGGCCCAGCGCATAGCCCCACACACACTCATTGGCCTGTTCGACCGGGATGTCGCGGCCGCCCTTGCCCAGCACCACGACCAATTCCATTTCGTAGTGCAGGTTGGAGGTCTTGGGCGGATACGGCATCTTGCCGGTTTCGCCGTCGGCCACGCTCAGCACGGCGTCGGCCGGCTTGCAGAAGAAGAACGGATCCTCGCGGCCCGTGAAGCCCATTTCCTTGGCGTGTTCGGCATAATTGCGGCCGACGCAATAGACGCGACGCACCGGAAACAGCGCGGCGCTGCCGGCAACGGGAACCGCGACGGGCGGCTGAGGGGGCAATACGTAGTCCATGTTCACTCGACCTATGAAGAATACGTGGCCGGAATCCGGCAATAGAAAACAGCCAGCCCCGCGAGGCGCCCGCTACCGCGGGCGGCCTGCCCTGCAGGCGGCCAGACGATGAAAAGTCATCCGCGAGTTTATCCCTTTCCGGGAGCCCGGGCGCGGTTCGGGCCATTCAGCTGAACGTAGGAATTTCCCCGTCATACACCACCAGGCGCTCGATGAAGCCGGCCATGTAGGCCTTCATCTCCTGGTGCGCGGGCGAGACCTGGTAGCGGTCATGCGCGGGGCTGTCCGCAAAGGCCGCCACCACGGCGTGGGTCAGGCCGTCCGAGCGGCTGGCTTCGTTGGGCCGGAAGGCGTAGCCCGCCACGCCTTCGCATTCGGCCAGGATGCGTTGGCAATAGCCCTGGACGCGGTCATGGAAGCGCGCGTCGGCGGCCTCGGACAGCTGCAGCATTACGACATGCAAGTACATCAGGATTCCTTTTTCGTACGGGTAAGCGCCAGCCAGGCTCGCGAGACCAATCCCATGATGCCGTCGCGGAACAGGAGGACGCAGAGGACGAAGATTGCGCCCTGGACGATGAGCACCCAGGAGCCCAGCGGCGCCAGGTAGTTCTGCAGCGACACGAAGGTGAACGCGCCGGCCAACGGGCCGAACACCGTGCCGATGCCGCCCAGCAGCGCCATCAGCACCACTTCGCCGTTGGCGTGCCAATGCACGTCCGTCAACGACGCGACGCCGAACACCAGCACCTTCAGGCCGCCGGCCAGCCCCGCCACCGAGGCCGACAGCGTGAACGCCATCAGCTTGTAGCGCGAAGTGGAATAGCCCAGCGAGCGCGCGCGCTGCTCGTTGTCGCGCACCGAACGGATCACCTCGCCAAAGGGCGAGTTCAGCACGCGCAGCACAAAGGCATAGCCCAGCGCGAACACGGCCAACGTGAAGTAATACATCGGCATCACGCCTTCAAGATCGAAGATGCCGAACAGCTTGCCGCGCGGCACACTCTGCAGGCCGTCCTCGCCGCCGGTAAAGCCCGCCTGGACCGCGATGAAATAGACCAGTTGCGACAACGCCAGCGTGATCATCGCGAAGTAGATGCCCTGGCGCCGGATCGCGACGGCGCCAAACGCCAGACCCAGCAGCCCCCCCGTCAGCACCCCGGCCAGTAGGCCGAGTTCGGGCGTGGCGCTCAGCAGCTTCATCACGATGCCGGTCGCGTAGGCAGCCGCGCCGAAGAACGCGGCATGGCCGAACGACAGCAGGCCCACGTAGCCCACCAGCAGATTGAAGGCCGCGGCAAACAGCGCGAAGCACAGCACCTTCATCAGAAAGGTCGGATAGATGAACCAGGGCGCGGCGATGGCGGCCACGGCCAGCGCCGCCATCGCCACGCGCATGCCGCGGCGGCTCAGCTGCACCGGCTCGCGTGTGGCCTCGGCGGCCAGCACGTTCTGCACCTGCAGCGGCTTGCCGAACAGGCCCGCGGGCTTGCACAGCAGCACCAGTACCATGATGATGAAGATCGCCAGGTTGGCGGCCTCGGGATAGAACACCTTGGTCAGGCCTTCGATGATGCCCAGCCCGAAACCACTGATGATGGCGCCCATGATGGAGCCCATGCCGCCGATCACCACCACCGCGAACACCACCACCACGAGGTTGGAGCCCATCATCGGACTGACCTGGTAGATCGGCGCGGCGATCACGCCCGCCACCGACGCCAGCGCCACGCCCAGCGCGTAGGTCAGCGTGATGAGCAGCGGCACGTTGATGCCGAAGGAGCGCACCACCGTCGGATTCTCGGTGGCCGCGCGCAGCATCGCGCCCACGCGGGTCTTCTCGATCAGCACCCACACGGCCAGGCACAGCACCAGCGACACCGCCACCGCCCAGCCGCGATACCAGGGCAGGAACATGAAGCCCAGGTTGACGCCGCCAGACAACGCCTTGGGTATCGTGTAGGGCAACCCCGATACGCCATAGGCCTGACGCAGGCCGCCTTCGATCAGCAGCGCGATGCCAAAGGTCAGCAACAGCCCGTACAAGTGATCCATGCGGTAGGTGCGCGAGATCAACAGGCGCTCGACCACGATGGCGAACACGGCCATGATGAGCGGCACCAGCACCAGCGCTGCCCAGTAGTTCACGCCCAGATAGTTCAGCAGCATCCAGGCCAGGAATGCACCCGCCGTGTACTGCGCGCCATGGGCGAAGTTGATGATGTTCAACAGGCCGAAGATCACCGCCAGCCCGATCGACAGCAGTGCGTAGAACGAACCGTTGATCAGGCCGAGCAGCAGTTGGCCGAATAGTGCCGTGGACGGCACGCCGAATATTTCGAACACGTGGATTCTCCCCTCAGACGCCCAGGCGGCGCTTGATCCGCTCGGGATCGTTGCGCGCTTCTTCTGCCGACAGCTGGTCGACGACGCAGCCGTGCTCCATGACGTAGTGGCGGTCAGCCACCTTGGTCGCGAAACGGAAGTTCTGCTCGACCAGCACGATGGTGAAGCCCCGCTCCTTCAGGGTGCGGATGGCATGCCCGATCTGCTGCACGATGACGGGCGCGAGGCCCTCGGTGGGTTCGTCCAGCAGGATGAGCTGGGCGCCGGTGCGCAGGATGCGCGCGATCGCCAGCATCTGCTGTTCGCCGCCCGACAGGTTGCCGCCGGAACTGGCGCTGCGTTCGCGCAGGTTGGGAAACAGCGTGTAGATTTCGTCCAGCGACATGCCGCCATCGGCCAGGCGCGGCGGCAGCATCAGGTTTTCGGTCACGTCCAGGCTGCGGAACACGGCCCGTTCTTCGGGGCAATACACCACGCCCAACCGCGGAATGCGGTGCGCCGCCATGCCCACGGTCTCCTGGCCGTTCAAGCGGATGGAACCGCGCCGCTTGTCCATGATGCCCATGATGGCGCGCAGCGTGGTCGTCTTGCCCGCCCCGTTGCGGCCCAGGATGGTGACGAGTTCGCCGCGCCTGACTTCCATGTCCACGCCGTGCAGCACGTGGGATTCGCCGTACCAGGCGTTGAGGTCCTTGATAACCAGCATCTCAGTGCGCCTCCTCGTCGGAGCCCATGTAGGCCGTGATGACGCGCTCGTCGCTCGACACGGTGGCGTAGTCGCCCTCGGCCAGCACCGCGCCGCGCGCCAGCACCGTGATGGTGTCGGACAGATCCGCCACTACCGACAGGTTGTGTTCGACCATCAGGATGCTGCGGTTGGCGGACGCGCGCCGGATCAGCGCGGCGATGCGGGTCACGTCCTCCTGGCCCAGGCCCGCCATGGGCTCGTCCAGCAACATGATTTCCGGCTCCAGCGCCAGAGTCATCGCGATTTCCAGTGCGCGCTTGCGTCCATAAGGCAGCAGCGCCGCGGTGGTGTGCGCCAGGCCGGAGAGGCCGACCGCGTCCAGCAGTTCCATGGCGCGGCCGTTCAGGTGGTCGATGCTGCTGCGGCTGCGCCAGAAGCGCCAACCATCGCCGTGCTGGCGCATCAGCGCCACGCGCATGTTCTGCAGCGCCGTCAGGCCCAGGAACACGGCGGATATCTGGAACGAGCGGACGATGCCCAGGCGCGCGATCTGCTCGGGCGCCAGCGCCGTGATGTCGCGGCCCCGATAGTGGATGACGCCCGCGTCGGGCGCGAGGAACTTGGTCAGCAGGTTGAAGCAGGTGGTTTTGCCTGCGCCATTGGGGCCGATCAAGGCATGGATGGAGCCTTCGCGCAGGGACAGGGACACGCCGTCGACGGCATTGAAGCCGCCGAACCGCTTGACCAATCCCTGGGCGGACAGGACCGCTGGGGTGTTCATGGGCGCGCTCCTACATGCGGGCCAGCAGGCCGCCGTCGATCGCCAGGACGTGTCCGTTGACGAACGCGGCGCCCGGCGAGGCCAGGTAGACCACCGCGGGTGCAATGTCTTCCGGCGCGGCCCAGCGGCCGGCGGGCACCGCCGTGGCCAGGAAGGACTGGAACTGCGGATTGTCCTGCAGCCCCTGCGTGAAATCGGTGCGCACGAAACCGGGCGCCAGCGCATTGCAGGTGATGCCGCTGGCGCCGTATTCGACCGCCAGCGCGCGCGTGAAGGCCGCGATCGCGCCCTTGGCCGTGGCGTAGGCGGCGATGTTGGGCATGGTGGCCTGCCCTGCCACGGACGACATCAGCACGATGCGGCCGAAGCCGCGCTTGCCCATGCCGGGCAGCACGGCCCGCGCGCAATGGAAGGCGCCGTTGACGTGCACGTTCTGCAAGGCCTGCCATTCGGCGGAGCTCATCTCCACCACGGGCTTGCGGTTCTGGTTGCCGGCATTGCTGACCAGTACGTCGACCGCCAGCCCCGCGTTATCCAGTTGCGCGACGGCATCGGCCACGGCCTTTTCGTCGGCGACATCGAAAGGCGCCCCGTGGGCCTTGATGCCTTCGGCCGCCAGGCGCTCGCAGGCGGCCGCGCAGGCCTCGCCGGAAAGATCGTTGATTACCACCTGGGCGCCAGCCTGGCCCAATGCTCGCGCGATGGCGTAGCCCAGTCCCCTTGCTGCGCCCGTCACCAGCGCGACGCGCCCCGCCAGACCGAACGTGCGGTCCAGATAGTCGTGTTTCAAGCTTGTCTCCTTGGTCTTATATGCGCCGGATTTCTTGGCCCGGCCTGTGTCGCTGCATGCTTGCGCCAGGCGAAAACATGATTGACATAAATCTCAATATACGCGACTATTTTTAAACACTCAATAACAAGATTTTTTCTTTATCTCTCATAAAGAGTTCTGGTAGGAGACATCATGGCCCTGGAAACTCCCGGCTGCCCCGCAGCCAACGCCTTGCCGCCCCTGGCTTCACGCTTCCTCAAAGTTGCCGATCTGCCGTGGAAACCGACGCAAGTGGAAGGCATAGACATGAAGGTGCTGATGCAGGACAAGGAGACCGGCTTGCTGACCGCCCTGTTCCGCTGGCAGCCCGGCACCGAGCTGCCGCTGCATGAGCACGTGGAGGTCGAACAGACCTTCGTGCTGGAAGGCTCGATCGTCGACGCCGAAGGCGAGGTCTGCGCTGGCGACTACGTGTGGCGTCCGCGCGGCAACCGGCACGTGGCGCGCGCGCCCAATGGCGCTTTGGTGCTGAGCTTCTTCCTGAAACCCAATATGTTCATCGACGCCTACGCCGGCCAGACGCTGGAGTAAGCGGCCCCGGCGCGACCGTCCGGCACAGGACGGCGCGCAAAGAAACTAGCCCCCGAGGAGACATACCCATGAAGACCCGTTTGAAGAACAGCCTGGCCGCCTGCGTGCTGGGCGCCCTGTCCGTATCGGCCCAGGCGCAGGTATCCGATGACGTCGTGAAGATCGGCGTGCTCGGCGACCAGTCCGGCATGATGGCCGACCTGTCCGGCAAGTTTGGCGTGGAAGCCGTGAAGATGGCCGTCGAGGATTTCGGCGGCACCGTGCTGGGCAAGCCCATCGAAGTGATCTCGGCCGACCACCAGAACAAGGTCGACATCGGCGTGGCGACCGCGCGCCGCTGGTACGAGAATGACAAGGTGGACCTGATCCTGGACGTGCCCAACTCCGCGATCGCACTGGCGGTGCAGGACCTGACCCGCCAGATGAAGCGCGTGGTGATCTTCACCAGCGCAGGCTCCGCCGACCTGACGGGCAAGGCCTGCTCGCCCAACGGCATGCACTGGACCTACGACACCTATGCCTATGCCACCGGCGTGGCCAACGGCGTCATGGAAGACGGCGGCAAGAGCTGGTACTTCATCACTTCCGATTACGCCTTCGGCCATTCGCTGGAGCGCGACGCCATGGCGGTGGTCAAGGCCAAGGGTGGCCAGGTCGTAGGCAGCGTGCGCCACCCGATCGCCAGCGCGGACTTCTCCTCGTTCCTGCTGCAGGCGCAGGCCTCCAAGGCCCAGGTGATCGGCCTGGCCAACGGCAGCGGCGACACCATCAACAGCATCAAGCAGGCGTTCGAGTTCGGCATCATGGGCAGCAAGCAGCGCGTGGCCGCCCTCTTCATGAGCATCGTGGACGTGCGCAGCGTGGGGCTGGAATACGCGCAGGGCCTGAACCTGGTGGAACCCTTCTACTGGGACCTGGACGACAAGTCGCGGCAATGGTCCGAGCGTTATTTCAAACGCACCGGCCGCATGCCGTCCATGGTCCAGGCCAGCAACTACAGCGCCGCCATGCACTACCTGAACGCCGTCAAGGCGGCGGGCACGGACGCGTCCGAGCCGGTGCTGAAGAAGATGCATGAGACGCCCATCAACGACTTCATGACCGAGAACGGCCGCATCCGCGAGGACGGCCGCATCATGCGCGATCTCTATCTGTTCCAGGTCAAGAAGCCCTCGGAATCCAAGCGCGACTGGGACTACTACAACCTGGTGCGCAAGATTCCGGCCGAACAGGCCTTCCGTCCGCTCAAGGACGGCGCCTGCCCGCTGGTGAAATCGTGATGGACGGCGCGCTTGGACTGCTGGCCGGCAAGCGCGCCATTGTCACGGGGGGCGCCAACCCCCGTGGCATAGGCGCCGCCATCGTCGAGCTCTTCATCGCCCAGGGCGCCACGGTCGCGGTGTTGGACCAGGCCTATCCGGAAGGCGCCGGCGCGGCGCTGGCCGCGAGCCGCATCGACCTGCACTGCGACGTGTCCCGTTCGGCCTCCTGCGAGGCGGCGATTGCCCGCGCCCGCGAGGCGCTCGGCGGCATCGACGTGCTGGTCAACAACGCCGGCATCGTCGCGGCCACGCGCATCTGGGACCTGCCCGAGGACGAGTTCCGCCGCATGGTGGAGGTGAACCTGACCGGCACCTACAACGTCACGCATGCGGCGCTGCCGGAATTGCTGCAAAGCGCGCGGCGTCCGGCCATCGTCAACCTGGGCTCCACCGCCGCCTTGCGCGGCGGCGGCCTGCTGGGCGGCTCGCATTACGCCGCATCCAAGGGCGGCGTCATCAGCTTCACCAAGGCGCTGGCGCGCGAGCTCGGCCCGCGCGGGGTGCGCGCCAATTGCGTGGCGCCCGGCATCATCGAAACGGACATGACGCTGGGAAAATTCGGCGAAAATTGGGAACAAGAACTCAAACAGGGCATTCCGCTACAGCGTTTCGGCTCGCCCGCCGAAGTCGCCCAGGCCATACTTTTCCTGGCCTCGGACCTGTCCTCCTACTCAACCGGCATCGTGGTCGACGTCAATGGCGGCTTCCACATTCACTAGGCGCGCCCTCCCGCAATGAGCACTCCAGACCGCATGTTGTCCATCCTCGACCTCTTTCGCGACGACACCACCGCCGCGTTCCAGGAAGACGTCATGGCGCATCTGGACTGCTCGCGCGCCACGGCTTACCGCTACCTCAAGTCGCTGACCGAAAGCGGGCTGCTGGCACCCACCTCGGGCGGCGCCTACGTGCTGGGGTCGCGCATCATCGAGCTGGACCGCCATCTTCGCCAGCACGATCCGCTGATGCGCGCGGCGCGCGAGGTCATGCGGGCCACCGGCGACGAGCTGCACGCCAACCTGATGCTGTGCAACTACTACGGCGACAAGGTCATGTGCGTGGACCGCTACTGGACCGATGATTCCATCGAATCGAGCTACGCGCGCGGCCGTCCCTACACCATGTTCCATGGCGCCACCGCCAAGCCCATCCTGGCCAACCTGCCGCCGTACCAGCTGCGCAACCTGATGCTGTGGCACGCCGCGGAAATCCGCGAAGCCGGGCTGGGGGAGGATTGGGACGAATTCCGCGCCAACCTCAAGCGCCTGCGCGCAGCCGGCGTCTACGTGTCGCACGGCGAGGTCGACCCTGGGCTGATAGGCATAGGCTCGGCCATCTTCAGCGCCGAACAGAAAGTCGTGGGCAGCCTGGTGTTCATCGCCGCGGAAGCGCGCACCTCGGCCGAGCGGCTGGAGGTACTGCAGGCGCGCATCCAGATCGCGGCCGCGCAGGTGTCGCGCAATCTGCAGGCTCCGCAAAGCAACGGCGCGGCGGCGATCGGCATCATGCCGTCGCGGCCGCGCCGCATCAAGACGTCAGCCGGCGGCGCTGCGCCGGCCAAATCCAGGAAGCCGTAATCAGGCCTTGTTGTAGCGCTCGGCGCTGCGGACGATTTCCTCGTGCGCGGCGTCCAGGCCCTTCCAGCCCTTGACCTTGACCCACTTGCCCTTTTCCAGGTCCTTGTAGTGCTCGAAGAAATGCTGGATGCGGGAGATGTCTTCCGCCGGCAGATCTTCGTAGGACTTGATGTTGCGGTACGGGGGGTACAGCTTTTCGATCGGCACGGCCAACAGCTTGGCGTCGCCGCCCGACTCGTCGTCCATTTCCAGCACGCCGATGGCGCGGCAGCGCACGACCGCGCCGATCTGGATCGGGAACGGGGTCAGCACCAGCACGTCGGCGGGGTCGCCGTCTTCGGACAGGGTTTGCGGGATGTAGCCGTAGTTGCACGGATAGTGCATGGCAGTCAGCATGAAGCGGTCAACGAAAATCGCGCCCGTGTCCTTGTCGACCTCGTACTTCACCGGGTCGGCGTTCATGGGGATTTCGATGATGACGTTGAAGTCTTCCGGCAGCTTCTTGCCAGGGGAGACGCGATCAAGACTCATGATTCAACCTTGTTGTGTGTCTGAAGGATTGTTCAAATCGAGCCGTCGTCCTTGAACGGCGGCTTGGTAGCCGGCACGGGCGCGGCGGCAGGCGCGGGCTTGGACCCGGCGGGCGTAGCCGGAGCGTACGTGGGCACGGGATCATCGAAAGCCGCCGCCGGGATGGGGGCGCTGTCGAAGTACTCGTCGATGTCGGAGGTGCCGCCGCCGGCCAGCGGGGCATCCTCGGGAGCCAGCGCACGCTCGCGCTGTTCTTTGTTCTCGCGGGCGTCCGGATCCAGCACGTAGTCGGAGGCCGACGCCGCCACGGCCGGCGGCAGCGCGGGGTAATCGCCGCCAAGTTCGGTGTCGCTGTCGACGTCGGACAGGCCCACCGCATAGCCGCCTTCGGCGTCCACGCGGTAAGGATCCGAACCGGTGTCCGCGGCCGGCAAGGCGGCATCCGCCGCCAGCACCGGCAGCGCCATGCTGGCCGCCGTTGCCAGGCGCCAGTGGCGCACTGCGTCGGCGGGACGGTCCAGGCGGTCGTACAGGCTGCCCAGCAGCGCATGCGTCTGCGCATCGCTGCGGCGGCTCAGGCTGCGCAACAGATAGCGTTCGGCCTGGCCCCAGAGCTGGCCGTTCAGGCACAGCATGCCCAGCGCGGTAAGCAGGTCCGGATCGGTGGGACGCTGTTGCAGCCAGGTTTCGGCACGGGCCAGCCGGCGCGACACCTGCTCGGCCTCGCAGCGGGCGTAGGCCGCCACCAGGGCGGGATTGAACTTCACGGCGACTGCGGCTTCCAGCACGCGTGCGGCCTCGCTGGCTTCGCCGGCGGCCTCGAACGCCGCCGCGCCCGCCAGCGCGATTTCCGGCAGGAGGCGCTCCTCGGCCTTGAGATCCTTCCAGATGGCGCGCCAGGCGTCGCTGCCACCTGCGGCGGCGGCGCGCAACCGCGCCGCGCCCGAAGCGTCGATCAATTGATCGGCTTCGGAACGGGCCAGCGCATTGCGGCGCACCAGGCCCCGCGCCAGCGTGAACACCTGCTCGTCATGATGCAGGGCGGTGTGCGCACGCAGCAGCAGGCGCATGGTGTGCAGATGGCGCGCGCCGCCGTCGGCCAGCGGCTCCAGCACGGCCAGCGCGCGCTCGGCGCGGCCCTGGTCCAGCAGCATGTCGGCCGACACGGTGGCAGTGGCTTCGATCAGGCCGGCATCCGTGCCGGCTTGCTCCTGCGCGATCGCCAGCAGGCGGTCGCGGCGGTCGAACTCGCCCAGGCCATGCGTGGCGCGGGCGGCGGACAAGGCCGCCAGCACGCGGCGCGTCTGGACCTTGGTCTGATCCAGCAGCTTGGTCAGGTCTTTTTCGGCGGTGGTGTAACGCCCTTCCAGCAGGCCGATCCAGCCGCGTTCCAGCAATTCGTGGTCGCGCGCCTGGGCGCGCTTGCCGCGCCAGGCCCGCACGCGGTCGGGAATGGCCAGCAGCCACGCCAGCAGGCGCAGGCCCACGTACAGCACGATGAAGGCCGCGACGATCAGCAGGACCGCCAACGTCAGCGACATGCTGATGCGCCACGGCCAGACCAGCAACAGCACGTTGCCGGAGTGCGAACGCAGCACCACCGCCAGGGCGACGGCGACGACGGCGAGCAGCAGTGTCCAGAACCAGGTACGCATAAGCCTCAGTCCTGTCCGCTGGTCTTGAAGCCCGCGGCGCGCAGCGCGGCCACGGCGTTCAGGCTGTCGGCCACTTCCGGCATGCGCACGGCAATGTCGGTCTGCGCCAGTTCGCGTGCCAGGGTCTGGGCCGCGACGGTGTCGGGGGACCGGCCGTCGAAATACTTGGCGAGCGTGACGCCGACGTTGTCGAGTTCGCTCTTCCAGACGGCGGGCTGGCGCATCAGCATGGCCAGTTGCGCCGTCAGCAGGCGTTGGCGCAGCGTGCCGCGCACCTGGTCGGCCTGGTCGGGCGACAGCAGCAAGGCAGCCGGCTCGTCCACGCGCTGGATCGTGATCAGGCCGCCCAGTTCATGCGCCAGCGCGGAGCCGGCGCGGCCGGGCCAGGAGGCCATCTCGGCGCGCCAGCGCTGCCACCAGGGCGCGTCGGCCGGCAAGCCCGCCAGCGGATCGACCGCGGGGGCGGGTGCGGCCGCCGGCGCGGCTTCGCCGGCAGGCGCCACACCCGGGGCGGCGGCGTCCGGCACCAGCAGCGGCGCCTTGCCGATCAGCGCCACGAGGCGGTCGATGCGGGCCGACTGGGCAGGGATATCCACGGTGGACACGGCGCGCAAGCGGTCCAGGTCGCCGTTGATGGCTTGCTGCAGGCTGGAGAAACGCGGGCGGTCGGCGCGCGCCAGGCGCGATTGCGCCGTTTCCAGCGCCACGATCGCGTTGGAGACATTACCGGCCAGGCGCAGTTGCTGGTTGGCAATGGTCAACAGGCGCTCGACGTCGTTGGCAAGCAGTTCGTCGCTGGCGCTGTCGTTGAAGTTCTGCCAAGCCAGCTGCAAGGCGTTGTACTGGCTTTGGGTTTCGCGCACGGTGTCTTCAAGTTCGCCGACGCGGCCGGCCTGGGCTTGGGCCAGGGCCAGGGCCTCGCGGGTGTCCTTGCGGGCTTGCGCCAGATCGGTGGTCAGCGTTTCGAGGCGCGTGGCGACCTCGCGGCCGGCGGACACGAACTGGGTGCGCTGCATCCAGAGGGCGTAACCCAGGCCGGCGGCCAACAGGATCAGGATGATGAGGGCGGGGACCAGCGGGCCACTGCGGCGCTTGGCCGGGCGGGCCTTGACGGAATCGGCCGGGGCCGACGCGGGCGCGCTTGCACCCGGGGCGGCCGTCGGAACGACCGGATCGGTAGCGGGAGTCTTGTCTGTCATGACGCGATTGTATTCGGTGTCAGTCCGATGCAACGAATCAAGCAGCAACAAAAGCCTGGAATATCGACTCGTCGTTGGGCAAGCAGATTTTTACCATCGGCCGCGCCCCGCCTTCATGACAGGGCTGTGGCAGCCGGCGCTCCAGGGAGGGATGCGTCAGCACAAAGCTGCACCGCGCCCACCAGTCCGCCAGGCCAGCCGCCTCCAGGCCCGCCCGCAACGCATCCGCGCCCTCGCCGCTGGTGATCAGCCAAGTGGCCGGAATGCCCGCGTCCGCCCAGCGCCGCAGGCTGGCGACCTGATCGGCGCCCCAGCTCGCGGGGCGCCGCAGGTAGGCAGCATGGCGCGTCACGGCCGCGCCGTGCGCCTCGAGCTTGTCACCAAGCCAGTCGCGGCCCTGCGTGCCGCGCACCAGCAGCACGCGCGCGGGCATTTGCGGCAGCCCCAGCAAAACCGCCCAGAGCGCCTCGGAATCGTGGCTGGGCGCGCTTTCAGGGGGATGCAAAACTGTTGTATTCGCGCCAAAGCAGGGGGACAGGCGCAAGACCTGCGCACTGGCCGGCCCGACTGTGGCGGCGATGACGCCCGCCGGCCAGGGAGCCGGCCCGTCCGCCTGCGCCCATTGTTCCAGGTACAGCTTGGCCGCATTGCCGCTGACGAACACGACCATGTCGTAGTCGGACGGACGCGGCGGCCCGCCGGTCGCGGCCGGCAAAACCTGGATTTCCAGGGCGGGAAGAATGCAGGGCGTCCAGCCGGCGCTCTGCAGGCGGCCTGCCAGGGCCTCGTTGCGGCCGTCGGGCCGCGTCAGGATGGCGACCCGCGGCGGTTCGGCGGCTGCGGACGCCATGACCATCAGTCGGCCCTGGGCGGGTCTTGCAGCAGTTCGCGCAGGATGTCCTGGGCGCCTGCGTCCAGCAGCGCCTGCGCCGCGGCCTCGCCGATGGCCTGGGCCTCGGCCACCGGACCGCTGCGGGCCGTATGGACCATGCGCACGCCGTCGGGCGACGCCACCAAGGCGCGCAACGACAAGGTGCCGCCGGCAATTTCAGCGTACGCCGCCAGGGGCACCTGGCAGGATCCGCCCAGCTTGCGGGACACGGCGCGCTCGGCCACCACACAGGACGTGGTGTCGGCGCTGACCAAGGGGGCCAGCCAGGCGCGCATGTCGTCGCGGTCGTCGCGGATCTCGATGCCCAAGGCGCCCTGCCCGGCCGCCGGCAGGCTGTCTTCCGGTTCGAGCAGGCTGCGGATGCGCGAGCCCAGGCCCAGCCGCTCCAGGCCGGCAGCGGCCAGCACGATGGCGTCATATTCGCCCTTGTCCAGCTTGCCCAGGCGCGTATCGAGATTGCCGCGCAGCGGCTTCACGACCAGCTCGGGATAGCGCGCACGGATCTGGGATTCGCGGCGCAGGCTGGACGTGCCGACGACGGCGCCCGCGGGCAGGTCGGCCAGCGAGCCATGGGTATTGGAGACGAAGGCATCGCGCGGATCCGCGCGATCGAGGACAGCGCAAAGCTCGAACGGCGCCTGCAGATCGACCGGCACGTCCTTCAAGGAGTGCACGGCCAGATCGGCGCGGCCGTCGAGCAGCGCGTTTTCGAGTTCCTTGACGAAGAGACCCTTGCCGCCCACCTTGGAGAGCGTGCGGTCGAGGATCTGATCGCCTCGGGTCGTCAGGGTGAGTAGCTCAACCGCGCACGCCGGGTACAGCGTGCGCAGCCGGTCGCGCACATGCTCGGCTTGCCACAGGGCAAGCCGGCTGGCGCGGGTCGCGATGACCAGGCGTTGCGGTAGAGACACGAGACGGCATCAAACGAAATTGGAGACGATGACCGTCGCGACCACCCCGAGGATGGCCAGCACGAAAAGGCCCTGAAGGAGGCTCAGGCCCGATTCGGATTGCTGGGGATCGGTGGATCTACGCAGACTCATGTGCTGATTCCTTGGAAGCGGTTTTGCGGCTTGCCAGCCACCGTCCAAGGACAACAACGAGCAAGGCGCCAATGATTTCTGCGCCGATTTTAACCGCAGTGGGCTGCACGCCGAATTGACGCTCGACAACCACGTCGGTGATCAGCATGCCGCCGGCGATCCAGCCCAGCAAGGCCGCGCCGAAGGTGACGACCAGCGGATAGCGATCGATGAGCTTGAGCACCAGGGTGCTGCCCCAGATGATGATGGGCACGCTGACGATCAGGCCGAAGGCGACCAGGCCGATCTGGTGGTCGGCGTGGGCGTTCTGGGCCGCGCCGGCAATGGCGATCACGTTGTCCAGGCTCATCACGAAGTCGGCGATGATGATGGTCTTGATCGCGGCGGCGATGGATGTGCCGCCCTTGATGTTGCCATGGGCATCGTCCTCGGGAATCAGCAGCTTGACGCCGATCCAGACCAGCAGCAGCCCGCCCACGACCTTCAGGAAGGGGATCGACAACAGCGTCAGGGCGAAGGCGATCAGGACCACGCGCAGGATGATGGCGCCCGCGGTACCCCACAGAATGCCTTGCATGCGCTGCTTGGGCGCCAGATTGCGGCAGGCCAACGCGATCACGACGGCGTTGTCGCCGCCGAGCAGGATGTCGATGAGGATGATCTGGAATACCGCTGTCCAACTCAGCGTCTGGAAAAACTCAAGCACTATGAACCCCCGAAGGCATTTATGAAAAGAGTGGCCGGTCCCGGTCCGGCAAAGCCCGCCGCGCGCGACGCGGCGGGCTTATTCAGTACAACGTATTAGTATAATTCAGCTTTCAGTCAGCTTTCTGGCGCATCAGCAAAACTTTGCCGATAGCCAGCACCAGCACCGCGCCCAACGCGCCTGTCATCAGCGCAAAACTGTGCTGCGTCACGCCCAGGGCAGCGTCGATGCGCGCCACCGGTTCCTGCAAGGCCGGATCGCCCACCAGCAGTTCGCCCGCGATGAAACCCAGCAGCGCCGCCCCCACCCAGACGATGACCGGGAAGCGCTCGATGACCTTCAGGAGCAGCGTACTGCCAAAGATGACCAGCGGAATACTGATGGCCAGACCCAACACCAGCAAGGTCGTGTCGCCCATGGCGGCGGCGGCAACGGCCACCACATTGTCCAGGCTCATGACCAGGTCGGCAATCATGATAGTGCGGATTGCGGTCAGCAGATTGCCTTGCGTCTTGCCGGCTCCGTCTTCCTCGCCCTCGGGCAACAGCAGCGTCACGCCGATATAGACCAGGAGCAGCGCGCCGATGAGCTTGAGCCAGGGCAGCAGGAGCAGCTTGGCCGCTACCAGCGTCAGCACGATACGCATGATGATCGCCGCGGCGGAGCCGACCACGATCGCTTTTTTCTGTTGGGCCGGAGGCAGCGAACGCGCCGCCAGCGCAATAACCACGGCGTTGTCGCCCGATAGCAGAATGTTGACCCAAATGATCTGGAGCAATGCTATCCAGAATGCCGCTGAACTGAGTTCCATGCCTCTCTTTCCTAGGTGTGATCCCCCTAGGACAAACCAAATGAATGGGTGAAATAAGACGAAAAAAAACGTACTGGCCGTCTTGGTGCGAGCCCGACGGCATTCTTGCTGGGTACGTGCAGAATTTCTTTCATTATAGTTTCGTTCAGCTTTCCGTATGTTTGCCAGGCCGCGACGTGGACGCGGGATTTCCCTAGGATTACGGAAAAAAAGACGAAAAAAAGCCCGCCGGAGCGGGCTTCGATTGGCGGATGCCAGTTGCCGGGAGCCAGGGGTTTGACGCCGGAAGCGGGACTTCCGCCAGCAGGCCGCGGGCGCCGGACGCAAGCAGCGTCCGGACGCGCGGCCAGGCGCTTTTTACAGCACCGACTTGAGCAGCTTGCCCATTTCGGACGGGTTGCGCGTGGTGCGGATGCCGCAGGCTTCCATGACTTCCAGCTTGGCGTCGGCAGTGTCGGCGCCGCCGGAGATCAGCGCGCCGGCGTGGCCCATGCGCTTTCCGGGAGGAGCGGTGACACCAGCGATGAAGCCGACGACCGGCTTCTTCATGTTGTCCTTGGCCCACTCGGCAGCGTTGACTTCGTCGGGTCCGCCGATTTCGCCGATCATGATGACGGCGTCGGTGTCGGGATCGTCATTGAACATCTTCAGCACGTCGACGTGCTTCAGGCCGTTGATGGGGTCGCCACCGATGCCGACGGCGCTGGATTGACCCAGGCCCAGCTCGGTGACTTGCGCCACGGCTTCGTACGTCAGGGTGCCCGAACGGCTGACGATGCCGATGCGGCCCTTGCGGTGGATGTGACCGGGCATGATGCCGATCTTGATTTCGTCGGGGGTGATCAGACCCGGGCAGTTCGGGCCCAGCAGCAGGGTCTTGCTGCCCTTGGCCTTCATGCGGTTCTTGACTTCCAGCATGTCACGGACCGGGATGCCTTCGGTGATGCAGATCACCAGATCCAGTTCGGCCTCGACGGCTTCCCAGATGGCGGCAGCGGCGCCCGCGGGCGGCACGTAAATGACGGACACGGTGGCGCCGGTGTCAGCCTTGGCGTCCTTCACCGAAGCGAAGATCGGCACGCCTTCGAAGTCTTCACCCGCCTTCTTGGGGTTCACGCCGGCCACGAAAGCGGCCTTGCCATTGGCGTACTCACGGCACATGCGGGTGTGGAACTGGCCCGTCTTGCCCGTGATGCCCTGGGTGATGACCTTGGTGTCCTTGTTGATCAGAATCGACATTTGTGAATCCTTGGATTTTTCTTTACTTGACGGCGGCTACGACGCGGGTGGCGGCTTCGGCCATCGTGTCGGCGCTGATGATCGGCAGACCGGAGTCAGCCAGCATCTTCTTGCCGAGTTCTTCGTTGGTGCCCTTCATGCGGACGACCAGCGGCACGTTCAGGTTGACGGCCTTGCAAGCAGCGATCACGCCTTCGGCGATGACGTCGCAGCGCATGATGCCGCCGAAGATGTTGACCAGGATGGCCTTCACGCCCTTGTTCTTGAGCATGATCTTGAAGGCTTCCGTGACCTTCTCGGCCGTGGCGCCGCCGCCGACGTCCAGGAAGTTGGCCGGCTCGCCGCCGAACAGCTTGATGGTGTCCATGGTGGCCATGGCCAGGCCGGCGCCGTTCACCAGGCAGCCGATGTTGCCGTCGAGCTGGATGTAGGCCAGGTCGAACTTGCTGGCTTCGATTTCAGCCGGATCTTCTTCGTCCAGGTCGCGGTAGGCGACGATTTCCGGGTGACGGAACAGGGCGTTGGAGTCGAAGTTGAACTTGGCGTCCAGGGCGATGATGTTGCCCTTGCTGTCGCGGTTCAGCGGGTTGATTTCGACCAGGGAGGCGTCGGTGTCCATGTAGCACTTGTAGAGCTTCTGGAACACGTCCACGGCCTGGGCGGTGGAGTCAGCGGGCAGGCCGATCGCGTTGGCGATCTTGGTGGCTTGCTCGGCCGACAGGCCGGTCAGCGGGTCGATGTATTCGGTGATGATCTTCTCGGGAGTGGAGTGGGCCACTTCCTCGATGTCCATGCCGCCTTCGCTGGAGGCGATGAAGGCAACCTTCTGGGTGGCGCGGTCGGTGACCAGCGACACGTAGTATTCCTTCTGGATGTCGGCGCCGTCTTCGATGTACAGGCGGCGGACCTTCTGGCCTTCCGGGCCGGTCTGGTGCGTGATCAGCTGCATGCCCAGGATTTCCGAGGCCAGCTTGCGGACGTCGTCCAGCGAGCGCGCCAGCTTCACGCCGCCGCCCTTGCCGCGGCCGCCCGCGTGAATTTGTGCCTTGACGACCCAAACCGGTCCACCCAGCTTTTCAGCGGCAGCCACGGCCTCGTCGACGGAAAGAGCGGGAATCCCGCGCGGCACGGGGACGCCAAATTGCTTCAGCAGTTCCTTGCCTTGATACTCGTGGATTTTCATGTGTTACCTGTCAGGACGTATGAGAAAAAGAAGGTGAATCGGAGGACGAATCGGCCGATGCCTCAGCGCTACCCCCGGTGTACCACTTGGGATAGTGCTCAGCCACCACCGGGCCGCTGGTGCTTAGCGCGTGGCAGCCGTCCAGTTGGAATGGACGCCGGTTCGGGTTGTTTTCCTGCCGCCGGCGGTTGGCCATGGTCTGCACCGCCGCGGTGGGTAGCACCTGCGACAGTTCGGTCATGTGCGTACAGCCCTCCACGTGCCCGAACCGCTCCTTGACCTGCCGGCGGAACCCCTTGAGCAGGTTCATTCCGATCAGATCAGTGTAAGCCGGTTCGATGGCCATGCAATGCTCGCCGTAGGGAGCGGCGTCATAGACGGCCTGCGCCGCCACGATCGAGAAGTTCTCGTCGATGGTGATGCGCAGATGCATGTGGTGGATGGGTTGTCCGGCCTTGAACATCTCGCCGTCGCGCTTGGGGAAATCGTACGCCTTGACGTCGATCAGCTCGGCTTCCAGGTCCCAGTGCCCGTCTTCGCGCGCATACGACTGCACGCGTATGGAACGCGTGTGCAATGGTTGGCGAGGATAGTCCGGCGGTGGCAAGGGCATGCTGGGGGCCTGCGGGGCGAGATGCCTGCGCATGGTGCGCGGCAACAAAACCTTCAAAGTATAGCGCAGGCGGCCTGCGATCAAGCCCCCTGACTGGCGCCTGACGCGCCGCCGCAGAGTGCGGCTGCCGCCCATAGGCCCTGGTGCCGGAGCTGGCAGGTGATGCGGGCAGCGGCCAGGTGCCGCTCGCGCTCGGGGGAGTATTCCTCCAGTCCCCGCCGGCAGGCTTTCAGGCGCGCCTCCAGCGCGCTCCAGGCGCGGGCGAAGGCGTCCGCCCGGGCGGCCGGCGGACTGGCGGCCAGTTCGGCGGCGGCCTGCGGGCCGCAATAGAGGCGGATCACGTCCGCATCGCCCGCCCAGGCCTGCGAGCCGGTCAGGTCCACGCCCGGCAGGCCCAGCCGGGACAGGCCGCAGAGAATATAGGGGCCATAGTAAGAGAAGGAACTGTTCCAGCGCGCGCCTGCGGGCATTTGCGGACCCTTGGGCGTTTCCGTCCAGCCGGGCGCGGCTTGCGGATCGCGCCGCGCCAATTCCGTGGCCAGCCAATTCCGGGCTGCCTCCCGTTGCCTGTGGCGGGAGGCAGGCAGGTGCAGCAGCCACAATTCGACCGGGGCGCCCTCCCCGGTCAGCCTCCGGGGTCCGGTCACCGCTGCTCCCAAGGCGTGGCCGGACTGCCGATCCAGGCCTGGTCCGCCGGAATGGCCTCGCCCTTGAGCACCAGCGTCAGCGGCCCCAGGCGCGCGCCCGCTTCGACCCGAGTGTCATACAGGATGGTGCTGCGCGGCCCGACGTTGACGGCATCGCCGATGCGGACCATGCCGATCTTCATCACGCGGTCTTCGAACAGATGGGTCTGCGGTCCGGACCAGGCGTGCAGCACCGCGTCGTCGCCGATCGACACGCAGTCGTACTCGGTGATGTCGGTGGTGTCCATGAAGACGCGCTTGCCGATGCGGGCGCCCATGCAGCGCAGGGCCAGCGGCAGCCAGGGCGTGGCCCGCAG
Source organism: Achromobacter aegrifaciens (assembly GCF_902859735.1). Taxonomy (GTDB): domain Bacteria; phylum Pseudomonadota; class Gammaproteobacteria; order Burkholderiales; family Burkholderiaceae_B; genus Achromobacter; species Achromobacter aegrifaciens. The sequence continues at coordinate 168,364 of NZ_CADIJY010000006.1, forward strand.
GAAGTTGAAGAAGTTGGGCACCGCTATGGATTCATACAGGCTGGTGACCGCTTCGCTCTTCCAGACGAACGGCGTCCACATGGGCTCGGCGCGCGGCTTGTAGCGGCCGATCAAGGCCCATTTCAGCGCCACCAGGAACAGGAACGCGCCGACGCCGTACAACACGCCGGCCAGCATCAGCTCGTCGAAAGCGGAGACAAAGCCTTCGCGGGCGGCCATGGGGATGACTTTCATCACGGTCAGATAGCCCACCGCGATCACCACGGCCAGCGGCAGGACCATGCGCATGCCCTCGACGCCGCCGCGCAGGATCTTGCGCCCCAGGCTGGGGCGGAAGGTCAGGTGCGCCGGAAAGCCCGCGGTCTGTTCGCGCGCCGGCAGCGCCAGCGGCGGATTGCCCAGCCAGGTCTGGCCGCTGGCCATGCGGGCATTGGCCGGCGCGCGGCTCTGCACGCCGATCAGGACGTCGTCGGGCAGTACCGAGCCGTCCGGCACATAGGCGCCGTTGCCGACGAAGCTGCGGTTGCCGATGACGGTGGGCCGCAAGGTCATCCAGCCGGCGTCGATTTCCTCGTCGCCCAGCATGACGCCGTCGGCGATGAAGCTGTCTCGGCCGAGGGTCAGCATGTCGGGCACCACGCCCATGGCGGTGGAAATTTCGGTGCCGCGCCCGACCTTCGCGCCCAGCAGGCGATACCAGTTGCCCGCGTAGATCGACGCGTACAGGCCGTGCAGCACGCTCAGGCTCGATTCCTGGATCTGGTTCGTCAACCAGCGCCGCAGGTAGATCTGGCCGTATACAGGCCAGCGGCCGCTGGCCAGACGCGGCAACAGCGTCCATCGCAGCAACGCCGATACCAGCACCGTCAGCATCAACAGCAATGCGCTGGCAGGCAAGGCCAGCAGCAGATAGCTCAGGAAAGCTTGAGGCCAGGGCACTCGCGCGCCCATCAGGTCCAGCCAGCGCGCGTCGATCCAGTCGATCAGCACAAAGCTCGGGAACACCGGCATGAAGAACAGCGCGGCGATCAGCGTACCGCCGGCCGCATAGGCCATGCAGTCGAGCCGGCTCCAGATGCCGTGGCGTTGCGGCCGCGGCGGCAATTCGGGAGCGCGGGCCTGCGGATCGTGGCGCGCTGGCGCCCCGCTCCAGATCTGGCCCGCAGGCACGCGGGCGCCCTGCGCCAGCGCAGACAGTCCGTCCAGCCGTGCGCCCTCGCCCATCGCCACGTCGCCTTGCAGCACCGAATAGGAACCGATGTAGGTGTTGTCCGCCAACGTGATCGGCGCCACAGCCCACTCGCCGCCGCGCACCGAGAAATTCTCCAGGTTGACCGCCGCGCCGATGCTCACGCCGTTGCCCACCGACAGCAGATCGGGCGCACGCACGGACACCCGGCTGATGGCAGCGTCGCGGCCGATGCGCGCGCCCAGCGCCCGCAGGTACCAGACCTGCAACGGGGATCCCGCAAGCAGATGCGCGGGCGGAATGTCCATCACCCGGTCCACCAGCCACCAGCGGTAGAACAGCCAGCCGTACATCGGATAGCTGCCGGGCTTGAGCCGGCCAAGAATGCCCCACTTGCAGGCCACGGCCACGCCGAAGCTCAACAGATTGCAGGCCAGATAGCTGGCGATGGACAGGACCACCGCACGCCAGACGGAGTCGCCTTCGTCGCCCGTCCAATAGTGATACGTGAAGAACGGCGTCAGCCAGATCAGCATGCGTACGCCGATCAGCAGCGGCAAGGCCGCCAACTGCGCCAGGCCGCAGGTCCAGCGGCGCCACTCGGGCGCGGGCGCGGGATCGGCGCCAATGCCGGCGACGCCCGCCGCTTGGGCCGCGTCGCTCTCGGCCGAAGCCAGCGCGTCCAGCCGGGCCGCAAGCGTCGCCAGCACAGGATGCTGGTAAAGCTCGTGCATGGTCAGCGCGGAAAAATGCGGATGCTTGCGCAGCGACGACACCAGGCGCGCGGCCAGCAGCGAATGGCCGCCCAGGTCGCGGAAGAAGTCGCTGGCCAGCCGCAGCGGCTGTCCCGGGAACAGCGGACGCAAGGCGTCGAACAAGGCCCGCTCGCCCGGCGTGACGGGTTCGTCGTCTTCGCCGCCGGGCTCGGACACGGCCACCAGTTCGCGCGCCTTCAGCGCCTTGCGGTCGATCTTGCCCGAGGTCAAACGGGGAACATCGGCCACCAGTTCGAAGCGCGCCGGAATCATGTAGGCGGGCAGGTCCGCGCCCAGCGCGGCGCGCATCCCATGCGGGTCCAGCCGCGCCTCGCCCTCGGGCTTGAGGAAAGCCACCAGCTGCTCGATGCCCGCGAGATCGCGCAGCACCACGGCGGCCGCGCCCACGCCCGGCAGGCGGTAAAGCGCGGCCTCGATTTCCCCGAGTTCGACCCGGAACCCCCGCACCTTGACCTGGTCGTCGCTGCGGCCCAGGCAGTGGATCTGCCCGTGCTCGTCGATGCGCGCCAGGTCGCCGCTGCGGTACATGCGCGTGTCGTGATCGCCGGCCGGACGCGGATTGGCCAGGAATTTCTCGGCCGTCAGCTCGGGCCTGCCCAGATAGCCGCCAGCCACGCCGGGGCCTGTGATGCACAGCTCGCCCACCTGCCCTTGCGGCAGCACCGCGCCATCCTCGCCGCGCACCAGCATGCCGTAGTTGGGCAGCGGCGTGCCTATGGTCACGGGCTGGCCGGGCAGCAGTTCGGCCAGGCTGGCGGACACCGTGGTCTCGGTGGGGCCGTAGGTATTGAACAGGCGCCGGCCGGGCGTGGCCCAGCGCGGCACCAGGAAGTCCGGACAGACCTCGCCGCCCAGGTTGACGATGCGCAATCCCGGCACGTCGCGCGCGAACAGCGCCAGCAAGGTCGGCACGGCGTGCAACACGGTAATGCCTTCCCGCACCAGCGCGTCCGGCAGGCCTTCGGGGTCCGTGGTCAGCATCTTGGGCGCCACCCACAGGGACGCGCCGACCAGATAGCTGATCCAGATCTCTTCGAACGACATGTCGAAGGCTACCGAGAAGCCCTGGTAGACCTTGTCTTCGTGGCGCACGCCCAGCACCGCGTTTTCGCTGCGCAGGAAGTGGCAGATGCTGGCATGGCTGACAGGCACGCCCTTGGGCTTGCCGGTGGAGCCCGAGGTGTAGATGACGTAGGCGGGATGCTCGGCCAGCAGCCCTTCCCGCCTGCGCAAAGCGCCTTCGACCGGCTCCGACAAGGCCCAGGTGGTCCAGGTGGCCATGCCGTCCAGCCGGACCTCGGCGCCCGCGATCAGCCCGCGAGCGCCCGCGTCCTGCAGGCAGACCAGCATGCGGTCCGCCGGCGTGTCGGACTCGAACGGCAGCCAGGCCGCGCCCGCCTTCGCGATGGCCGCCTGCATCACCAGCAGGTCGGCGCCGCGCGGCAGGCACAGGCCCACGATATCGCCAGGCCGCACGCCGGCCTGCATCAGATGATGCGCGGCCAGATCGGCGCGCTGGCCGAGCATGTCGTAGGTGAGAGTGTGATCCAGCCAATGAATGGCGACGGCGGCGGGATGCCGGCGGATCGTGGCTTCCAGAATGTCGGGCAGCGTCTCTGCGAGCAGCAGGTCGGGCCGACAGGGGCCTTGGAGAATCATAGGAACGACAAGGATCCAGCAATGGGATTTTTGCGTATTGACCCCCGCCGCGAAATTTCGTTCAAGCAAGTTTGAAAAAAAACATCCACGCTGCGCGCAGGCTGTGGCTTGCAGCCATCAGAAGGACCTTGCGGCTGCAAGGAAAAAGCCCTGCTCCGCGCGCGACATGCACGGATCAGGGCTGGCGCCGGACCCTTGGGATCCCGGCGGCGTCAGGGCAAGCTGCTTGCTCAGGCCGCCTGGCGCAAGGCTCGGGCCGCCTGCACCATACCAAGCAGCGCAGCTTCGGTTTCAGGCCAGGCGCGCGTCTTCAGGCCGCAGTCAGGATTGACCCACAGGCGCTCCTTGGGCAGGCGGGCCGCGGCCTTCTGCATCAGGCCGACCATCCAGTCCACTTCGGGCACGTTCGGCGAATGGATGTCGTACACGCCGGGGCCGATATCGTTCGGATAGCGGAAGTCCTCGAACGCCTTGAGCAGCTCCATGTTGGAGCGCGAGGTTTCGATCGTGATCACGTCCGCGTCCATGGCGGCGATGGACTCGATGATGTCGTTGAACTCCGAATAGCACATATGGGTGTGGATCTGCGTTTCGTCGCGCACGCCGGCGGTCGACAGGCGGAAGCAATCCACGGCCCAGTCCAGGTAGGCCTGCCAATCGGCGCGGCGCAGCGGCAGGCCTTCGCGGATGGCGGGTTCGTCAATCTGGATGACGCTGATGCCGGCGGCTTCCAGGTCCACCACTTCGTCACGCAGCGCCAGCGCCAATTGGCGGCAGGTCTGCTCGCGCGGCTGGTCGTCGCGCACGAACGACCATTGCAGGATGGTGACCGGCCCGGTCAGCATGCCCTTGACCGGCTTGTCGGTCAGCGACTGCGCGTACGACGACCAGCCCACCGTCATCGGCGCCGGGCGCGCAACGTCGCCAAAAATGACGGGCGGCTTGACGCAGCGCGAGCCATAGCTCTGAACCCAGCCGTTCTTGGTGAAGGCGAAGCCGGCCAGCAGCTCGCCGAAGTACTCCACCATGTCGTTGCGCTCGGGTTCGCCGTGCACCAGCACGTCCAGGCCTACCTTTTCCTGGAAGCGGATGACTTCCTCGATCTCCTTGCGGATGGCGGTCTCGTAGCCCGAGTCCGTCAACGCGCCCGACTTCCAGTCGCGGCGCAAGGCGCGGATTTCCGCGGTCTGCGGGAAGGAGCCGATGGTCGTCGTCGGGTAGGCGGGCAAGCCCAGCTGTTCCTGCTGGCGGGCGATGCGGCCGGCAAACGGCGCGCGATCGCGCGACACGGCCGCAGCGCCGGCCATGCGCTGGGCGACGGCCGGATTGTGGATGCGGGTCGAAGCGCGGCGGGCGGCGAGCGCGGCGCGCTGCCTGGCCAGGCCTTCCTGCGCGGCCGCTTGCGTGGCGCCGTCCAGGGCGCGGCCCAGCAGGCTCAGTTCTTCGAGCTTCTGCGCGGCAAACGACAACCAGCTCTTGAGTTCCGCGTCCAGCTCGGTTTCATGCGCCAGGTCCACCGGCACGTGCAGCAGCGAGCACGACGGCGCCAGCCACAGGCGGTCGCCCAATTGCTGCTTGATCGGGGCCAGCGTGGCAATGGCCGAATCCAGGTCGGTGCGCCAGATGTTGCGGCCGTTGATGATGCCGGCGGACAGCACCTGCCCGGAGCCCAGGCCCGCAACCACTTCCGCCAGTTGCTCGGGTGCGCGGACCAGATCCACATGCAGGCCGGCCACGGGCAGGCCCAGGGCGGTCGGCAGGTTGTCCTTCAGGCCGTCGAAGTAGGTGGCCACCAACAGCTTGACCGGGCTGGAGGACAGCTGGTCGTAGGCCTGCTTGAACGCGCGGCGCCAGGCTTGCGGCAGATCCAGCGCCAGGATGGGTTCATCGATCTGCACCCACTGCACGCCCAGCTTGGCGAAGCGCGCCAGCACTTCCTGGTAGACCGGCAGCAGCGCGGCCAGCAATTGCAGCTTGCCCTCATCGGCGGCGCCGGCGGCAAAGGCGTCGCCCTTGCCTTGGTACAGCCAGGTCAGCGGGCCAGGGATCACGGGCTTCACGGCGTACCCCTGGGCCTGCGCCTCCTGGACCTGTTCGAACAGCGATTCGCGGGCGATGCGGAAGGTCTGGCCCGGCGCCAGTTCCGGCACGATGTAGTGATAGTTGGTATCGAACCACTTGGTCATTTCGCAGGCGGCGGCGGGCTTGCCCGACGGCGCGCGTCCACGGCCCATGCGGAACAGCGTGTCCAGCGTGACGGGTTCGTTGTCGTGCTGGCCGAAGCGGGCAGGCACGGCGCCCAGCAGCGTGCTCCATTCCAGGATCTGGTCGTACCAGGCGAAGTCGCCCACCGGCACGAACTTCAGGCCGGCGGCGGCCTGCAGCTTCCAATGCCTGGCGCGCAGCTCGCGGCCCGTCTGTTCCAGTTCCTCGGCGGTTTGCCTGCCGGCCCAATAAGCTTCGACTGCGCGCTTCAGTTCACGCTGGGCGCCGATGCGGGGGAACCCCAAATTATGAATCGTAGTCATGGATCACCACCGTTAGACAAAATTTGTTCAAGTGACAGCCATTCTGAGGCCAAATCAAAATGAATCAAAATCAATGTCTACATTCATAAAATGAGCAAATCTCATAGAATATGAGCTTATTCCCAAATCCTGCAGTCACCCATGCTTGAAATCCGCCACCTTGAAACGCTTTCCGCCATCCGCGACGGCGGCAGCCTGCAGGAAGCCGCCGAGCGCCTGCACCTGACCCAGTCGGCCCTGTCGCATCAGTTGCGCGACCTGGAAACCCGGCTGGGCACGCCGTTGCTGAACCGCCGCACGCGGCCGGCTCGGCTGACGACGGCGGGACTGCGGGTGCTGGCGCTGGCGGATGACGTGCTGCCGCGCATCCGCGCGACGGAACGGGACCTGCAGCGGCTGGCCGCGGGCCGCACCGGCCGGCTGCATTTGGCCATCGACTGCCATTCCTGCTTCCAGTGGCTGATGCCGGCCCTGGATGCCTTCCGCGTGCAATGGCCGGACGTGGCGTTGGACCTGTCGGCGGCGTTTTCCTTCGCCCCCCTGCCCGCTCTGGTGCGCGGCGACCTGGACCTGGTCATCACGTCAGATCCCCAACCGCTGGATGCGGTGGAATACCTGCCGCTGTTCAAGTACGAGCTGGTGCTGGCCGTGTCGGAATCCAATCCGCTGGCAGGCAGCAAGTTCGTCATGCCGGAGCAATTGGCCGACCAGACGCTCATCACCTATCCCGTGGACAAGCAGCGCCTGGACATTTTCACGGCCTTCCTCGACCCCGCCGACGTGGAACCGGCCGCCGTCCGCCGCGCGGAACTCACTCCCATCATCGCGCAACTGGTAGCCAGCAACCGCGGCGTGGCCGCGCTGCCCAACTGGGCGCTGACGGAATACATGAATCAGGGTTGGCTGCGGCTGTGCCGGCTGGGCCCGCAAGGCGTATGGCGCACGCTGTACGCGACGGTGCGTAGCGAAGACACGGACGCGTCGTACATCGATGAGTTCCTGACCATTACCCGGGATGTCTGCTTCAAGACGCTGTCGGGGATCAAGTCGGCAAAGTAAGAGGCCAGGCGCTTCGGGCGTAGCGCTCAGTCCTCGTCGCCGCCTGCACCCAGGATGCGGCGGATAACGTCATGCGCGAAGCCGCGGCTGGCCAGAAAGCGGGCCTGCTTGGCATAGGCCGCGCGGTCTTCCGGCTTGGCGCTGAAGCGCTTCTTCCAGACTTCCAGCGCGCGGTCGTACTCGGTGGCGCGCAGTTGTTCGCGCAATTCGGCGACCTGGTTGTCGTCCACGCCATGTTGCCGCAATTCCTGCACGATGCGCGCCGCCCCTTGGCGCGACGCGCGGCGGTGCACCAGGCTTTGCGCAAAACGTTCGGTGGACAGCCAGCCTTCTTTTTCCAGGGCATCCAGCACGGCCTCGACTTCGCCCGAGTCCTCGGCGTAGGCGGCAAGCTTGCGCGCCAACTCTTCGCGGGCATGCTCGCGCCGCGACAGATAGCCCACGGCCCGCATCTTCAGCGATGGCCCCTTGCGGGCGGACTGGCCGTCCGCGTCCGGGCCGTCCTCGGCAGCGGCGGCGCGCCGGCCTCGGCGCACATTGCCGGCTTCCGAGCTGCGGCTCCATTGCTCCGGCGCATCGCTGGATTCCGCTTCCTGATCGCGGCGCGCATCCGAAGTGCGGCGCAAGCCCTGGGGCTTGGCCACGGTTTCGAATTCATCGTCCAGCTTGGCGCGTAGGCGCTCGGCTGAAGCGGGCGGCGATTTCCAGCTCATGCGTTTCCTGCTTAGTATGCATAACGGCAGGCCCGTCCTGGCGCCTGCCGCAACTGTTCGGGCTGCCCCGACGCGATAGGCGGTCCGTTTGCGGCGAACCTGAATTGCGCCGCGCCAGGCCCGCCACCAATCCGATTACTCTTCGGAGGTATCTTCCGCGGTGGGCACGAATTCTGCCGCGCGGCTGACGATGCCCTGGTTTTCGCGAACGCGGTTCTCGATTTCGATGGCCAGTTCCTTGTGCTCTTTCAGGTACTCGCGGACATTGTCCTTGCCCTGGCCGATGCGGTTGCCGTTGTAGCTGTACCAGGCACCGGACTTGTCGACCACGTTCGCGGCCACGCCCAGGTCGATGATTTCGCCTTCGCGCGAGATGCCGGCACCATACATGATGTCGAATTCGGCCTGCTTGAACGGCGGCGCGACCTTGTTCTTCACGACCTTGACGCGGGTTTCGTTGCCGACGACCTCGTCGCCCTTCTTGATGGAGCCGATGCGGCGGATGTCCAGGCGCACGGAGGCGTAGAACTTGAGCGCGTTGCCGCCGGTGGTGGTTTCGGGGTTGCCGAACATCACACCGATCTTCATGCGGATCTGGTTGATGAAGATGACCATGCAATTGGTCTTCTTGATGGTGGCGGTGAGCTTGCGCAGCGCCTGGCTCATCAGGCGGGCTTGCAGGCCGGGCAGGGAATCGCCCATTTCGCCTTCGATTTCGGCCTTGGGGACCAGCGCGGCCACCGAGTCGACCACGATCAGGTCGACCGAGCCGGAGCGCACCAGCGCGTCGGTGATTTCCAGCGCCTGTTCACCCGTGTCCGGCTGCGAGATCAGCAGGTCGGCCAGGTTCACGCCCAGCTTGGAGGCGTATTGCACGTCGAGCGCGTGTTCGGCGTCGACGAAGGCGCAGGTGCCGCCCAGCTTTTGCATTTCAGCGACCACCTGCAGCGTCAGCGTGGTCTTGCCCGAGGATTCCGGACCGTAGATTTCGACCACGCGGCCTCGCGGCAGGCCGCCGACGCCCAGCGCGATGTCCAGGCCCAGGGAGCCCGTGGAAACCACCTGGATGTCGTGCGACACCTCGTTGTCGCCGTAGCGCATGATCGAGCCCTTGCCGAACTGCTTTTCGATCTGCGAAAGCGCGGCGGCAAGCGCCTTGGCCTTTTCCGATGCGGCGGCCTTGGTGGTTTTGTCGTCCATGTAGAGTCCTGTCTGTAACGTATCTGGTGTCTAGGGAAGTGCCGCAGGGTTAGGCGGGTGCTTTGAGCAACGGGTCAGATTATGGCATCGGATTATACTGTACATAAAACCAGTGTGCCAGTGTTTTGCACGTATACCCTGAGTGGCAAGCATGGCGCCCTATGCCAGAATGCCAGACGAACCCGGCGTTTTGTCCCCTTTGCGCCGCGGGGCCTTTTCTCACTGTAGCCCATGCGTATCCTGATCGCCGAAGACGACAGCATCCTGGCCGACGGCCTGTCCCGTTCGTTGCGCCACAACGGCTATGCCGTGGATGCGGTGCGCGACGGACTGGCGGCCGACTCGGCGCTGGCGGCCCAGGCATTCGACCTGCTCATCCTCGACCTGGGCCTGCCGCAACTGGCCGGACTGGAAGTGCTGCGCCGCCTGCGCGCCCGCAATTCCGCCCTGCCGGTGCTCATCCTGACGGCTGCCGACAGCATCGAACAGCGCGTCAAGGGCCTGGACCTGGGCGCCGACGACTACATGGCCAAGCCTTTCGCGCTGTCCGAGCTCGAGGCCCGCGTGCGGGCCCTGACCCGGCGCGGTGCGGGCGGCGGCGCCACCATGATCAAGCATGGCCGCCTGCTGTTCGACCAGACCGGCCGCGTCGCCATGGTCGACGACCAGACCCTGGACCTGTCGGCGCGCGAAGTCAGCCTGCTCGAGATCCTCCTGACCCGCAGCGGCCGCATGGTCAGCAAGACCCAGCTGGTCGACCACCTGTGCGAATGGGGCGAAGAGGTCAGCACCAATGCCATCGAGGTCTACGTCCATCGCCTGCGCAAGAAGCTGGAGCCCAGCGGCGTGAAGATCGTGACCGTGCGCGGCCTGGGCTACTGTCTTGAGCGGGACCAGGGTGCGGCGTACCTCGCAAGCTGAAGCGGCGCCGCCGGAAGCGCTGAACCAGGAAGCACTGGATGTCATGCGGGCGGGGGCCAAGGGCCCCAGCTTCGCGCCGCCGCAGCGCTCCCTGCTGGGCGAAATCCTGGACTGGATGCTGGCGCCGCTATTCCTGCTGTGGCCGATGAGCGTGGCCATCACCTATGTGGTGGCGCAGAACATCGCCAACGTGCCCTACGACCGTGCGCTGGCCAATAATCTTCATGTGCTGACGCTGCAGGTACATGCGCAGGACGGCCGGGCCGTGCTGAAGATGACCAACACCGCGCGGGAAGTACTGCACGCCGACGAGACCGATAGCGTGTTCTGGCTGGCGCTGGGCAGCCGCGGCGAATACCTGGGCGGCGACCGCGCCCTGCCCCTGCCTTCCACCGTGGGCCAGCCCCGGCCCGGCGAAGTGCAGTACGAGGACGCGACCTTGCGCGGCTTCGGGGTCCGGCTGGCGTTCACCTGGGTGGACCTGCATCTGCCCGATACCCAGCCGGCGCTGCTGATCGCGGCCGAGACCGTCGAAAAGCGCACCCAGCTGGCCAACGACATCATCAAGGGCGTGATCATTCCGCAGTTCGTGGTGCTGCCTGTCGCCGTGCTGCTGGTGTGGTTCGGGCTGTCGCGCGGGGTGGCGCCTTTGAACGCGTTGCAGCAGCGCCTGCGGGCCCGCCGGCCCGACGACCTGTCGCCCATCGACGAGCGCGCCGCGCCCACCGAGATCGCGCCCCTGGTGGCCGCGATGAACGACCTGCTGGACCGGCTATCGTCCAACGTGCAGGCGCAGCGCCGCTTCGTCGCGGACGCCGCGCACCAGCTGAAAACCCCGCTGGCCGGCCTGCGCACCCAGGCCGAACTGGCCCTGCGCGACGCCAGCCCCGAGGAAATGCAGTCCAGCCTGCGCCAGCTCGTGACCGGTTCCGAGCGCGCCACGCGCCTGGTGAACCAGTTGCTGTTGCTGGCCCGGGCCGAAAACCCCAGCGCCATCGGCATGACCCGCACGGACATCAACGCCATCGCCTACGAACAGGCCATGCACTGGGTGCCGCAGGCGCTCTCGCTGAGTACCGACCTGGGCTTCGAAGGCTCGGACCACCCGGTCGAGATCAACGGCAACCCGCTGCTGCTGGCCGAACTGCTCAACAACCTGGTGGACAACGCGCTGCGCTACACGCCGCGCGGCGGCCACATCACGGTGCGCACGCAGATCCTGGGTGCGCATGCGGTGTTGGAGGTAGAGGATTCCGGCCCCGGCATCCCGCCTGAAGAGCGCGAACGGGTGTTCGACCGCTTCTACCGCGTGCTGGGCACCCAGTCCGACGGCAGCGGCCTGGGGCTGGCCATCGTTCGGGAGATCGCCCAGAAGCACCAGGCCAGCGTCGAAATCAGCGATCACCCCACGACGTATTCGAACCTCCCCGGTATGCGGATTCGCGTGATCTTTCCGCTTTACGCCGAGTTGTCAGACCTCTCCGACGTCTCCTAGGACTATCCCTAGCCTCCCAGGGAGCAGTTACTTTCAGTTTCAATTTTAAGACTCAAGTAAGTATCCCGTCAGAACCTCGTCAGCCTCACCCCCCAATGTTGCATATAGCTCAATGTCGGCTCGCCGGCGGCGGGCGCAGCACGGCGGACCACCGCCGGCCATAAAACCGAGGAGACATCATGAGCACAACAACCATGGCAGGCCGCGGTCCATCCGCGGATCCGCGCCCGATGACCAAGGATGAACGCCGCGTCATCTTTGCGTCGTCGCTGGGCACGGTTTTCGAGTGGTACGACTTCTACCTGTACGGCTCGCTAGCCGCCATCATCGCGCAACACTTCTTCTCGGGCGTGAACCCCACCGCGGGCTTCATCTTCGCCCTGCTGGCGTTCGCCGCCGGTTTCGCCGTACGTCCGTTCGGCGCACTGGTGTTCGGCCGACTGGGCGACCTGGTCGGACGCAAGTACACCTTCCTGGTCACGATCGTGATCATGGGCCTGTCCACGTTCCTCGTGGGCGTGCTGCCCAGCTACGCCAGCATCGGCCTGGCCGCTCCCGCCATCCTGATCGTCCTGCGCCTGCTGCAAGGCCTGGCGCTGGGCGGTGAATACGGCGGCGCGGCGACCTATGTCGCCGAACACGCGCCGCATGGCCGCCGTGGCTTCTACACGTCCTGGATCCAGACCACCGCGACCCTGGGCCTGTTCCTGTCGCTGCTGGTCATCCTCGGCATCCGCACGTTCATGGGCGAAGACGACTTCAAGGCCTGGGGCTGGCGCATTCCGTTCCTGATCTCGGTCGTCCTGCTGGGCATCTCGGTGTGGATCCGGTTGCAGTTGAACGAATCGCCGACCTTCCAGCGCATGAAGGACGAAGGCAAGGGTTCCAAGGCGCCGATCGCCGAATCGTTCGGCCAGTGGAAGAACCTGAAGGTCGTGATCCTGGCGCTGCTGGGCTTGACCGCCGGCCAGGCCGTGGTCTGGTACACGGGCCAGTTCTACGCCCTGTTCTTCCTGACGCAGACGCTGAAGGTCGACGCCAACACCGCCAACATCATGATCGCGATCGCGCTCCTGATCGGCACGCCCTTCTTCGTGATCTTCGGCGCGCTGTCCGACAAGATCGGCCGCAAGCCCATCATCATGGCCGGCTGCCTGATCGCCGCGGCGACGTACTTCCCGATCTTCCAGGGCATCACGCACTTCGCCAACCCGGCGCTGGAAAAGGCCCAGGCTTCGGCGCCGGTCACCGTGATCGCGGACCCGGCCACCTGCTCGTTCCAGTTCAACCCCGTGGGCACCGCCTCGTTCACCAGCTCTTGCGACGTGGTCAAGTCGTTCATGGCCCGCAACTCGGTGAACTACAAGAACGAAGCGGCCCCGGCCGGCTCGGTCGCCAAGGTCAAGATCGGCAACGACGAGTTCGCCTCGTTCGACGGCAAGGCCCTGGCGCCCGCCGACTTCAAGGCCAAGGCCGCCGAACTGGACAAGTCGCTCACCACCGCCATCCGCAGCCACGGCTACCCCGCCAAGGCTGATCCGGCCCAGAGCAACAACGTCATGGTCGTGGTGCTGCTGACCATCCTGGTGATCTACGTGACCATGGTCTACGGCCCGATCGCCGCCATGCTGGTGGAAATGTTCCCGACGCGCATCCGCTACACGTCGATGAGCTTGCCTTACCACATCGGCAACGGCTGGTTCGGCGGCTTCCTGCCCCCGGTCGCCTTCGCCGTGGTCGCCGCCACCGGCAACATCTACGACGGCTTGTGGTATCCGATCATCATTGCAGTCATGACCCTGGTCATCGGCACGCTGTTCGTGCGCGAATCCAAGGACAACGACATCAACGCTTAAAAGGCCATCCCCCGCCGGACGGGACTGCTGCGCCCGCCCGGCCTTTCAAAAGCTCCTTATGGAGCTTTTTTTTTGCGCGCGCATTGGGGGGCTATGGATAGCTCATCGTGAACGTCGCCCGGCCATTGGCCGATCCACCCTTGACCGTGGCCCCGGTTTGCACGTAGCTCGCCGACAGCGGGATCAGGAACGTGCCATTGGCGGCCGCCCCCGCGTACCAACGATTGGGGTTGTCCTGCGCAGCCGAGTCGGGGCCATAGCTGATAAGCGTCGTCCCGCTCTTGACCTGAATGCCTAAACCCTGCGCCGTTGACCCCGAGGTCAGCGACAGCACGGCCGTGCGGTTGGAAGGCGCAGTCTGGTCGGTCAAGGTCAGATGGATGTCGGTGGTGCGGCCGGCGTCGCCACCCGAGCACTGCAATGCGATGTTGAAGCTCTCGGACTTCGAAGTGCTTCCTATCCCAGAGAACTTGCTGGCTGGAATGGTGCCGAGCGGGACGGGAATGGACGGCGTGGCGACTTTGCAGGTAGGGATCACCGGCTTGACGGTGACACTGCCCCGCCAACTGTAGCGCAAGTACTGTTCAGCGCCGACCTTCCATTCCGCGAATATCCCGCTCAACGTTCCGCCGGTTGTGATCGGCCCGGTCTTCACCAGTTCGACCAGAAGGCTGTGAGTACCCATCGTGCCCGACCATGAGTCGGTGCACGAAGACGGCCACCAGACTTTGGTGCAAGATCCCGAGCTTGTGAACTTCAGCCTGTAGCCGATCCCCGAAATCCCAGAATCGTAGAGATTGTTTCCCTGGTAGGTCTTCGAACCCACGAAATCAATCCTGAACGTACCGGAACTGCAGCCACCGCTACCGCCACTGGATGCATTGACAGAACCGCTCCAAAGTGTGGCGCCGACAGTAAGCGCAGGGTCGAAGGCAATAGAAGCGGGACCTTGAAGCGTGAACGCGTACGGATTCGTACAAATTGCCGCCGAGCTGTCGTTTGCAAACAAGTGCGACAGGACAATTGCGCCAGCCGCAGCCAGGAGCCGGACTGCTTTCTTCATGTTTCACCTCGCATCACGCATCACCTCGCCGAAAAGTACGAGTTCTGAGTACCGAAGACCGGCATCGACAAACCTCGATAGCGAGAGAAAAGTGTATTTTTTCGACCCGAGGCGGAAAATCAGCCCAGTCCCAGACCAAGGTCGCCAACGATAGGCCTGGTCCGAATTCGCCTATGTCGCTCCACCGCAATTGAGTCCGCACTTTCAGGACCATGTCAGACCCGCGCCATTAGACTGGGCGCTCAGATTACGGCCTTGCGCCAGATTGACCGACGATTGATCCCCCTGTCGGCCGATTGCAGGGCCAGTGTTCTGACACCGATACCGCGTTCCCCGCGAGCCTTTTATGACGCGGTATTGCGTGCTCCCGTACCGGCCCGGCCCTCAATGAGCCGGGCCGCTTTTTTTTGCCTGCGCGCGCAAAAATGGCGACCCTGCGGTCGCCATCGGCGGATCTTGCAGACAGCCCGCAGTCAGCGGCGCATGCCGACGCCGATCGCCACCACGCCGGCCACGATGGCCGCAATGCCGGCCCAGGCCGGAATCGCCACCGACTTCTCGGTCTCGGCGGTGGCCTTCACCGAACCGATCTGCAGCACGGTCTCCTCGGACTTGTAGTTGAAGCCCTTGTAGGCCAGGGCGGCGATACCCAGGACGATCAGAATGGCGCCGATGATCTTCATTTTTTATCTCCAGTTCGACTTGCTGCGCGGACAGTAGCGCATCGGCCCGCCGCTGTCAGTGACAGAAGGTGTCGCGTCACGCTGCGGTATTGCCGCACTTCGGCAAAGCGGCCGGGTCGTATAGAATCAACCCTTTTGGCCGACGCTCATGTGGTTCAAGAATCTCAAGATTTATCGCCTCTCCTCGCCGTGGACGCTGGTCGGCGACCAGCTTGAAGAAACGCTCGCGCGGCATGCCTACCAAAGCGGCAACAACCTCGAAATGCAAAGCCTGGGCTGGGTTCCTCCGCGCGAGAACGGCGGCCTGGCGCATGTGGTCAACGGCCAGATCCTGCTGAGCCTGCGCGCCGAAAAGAAGCTGCTGCCTGGCACCGTGGTGAACCAGGTCGCCAAGGCCCGCGCCCAGGAAATCGAAGAGCAGCAAGGCTACAAGCCGGGCCGCAAGCAAATGAAGGAAATCAAGGAACGCGTCACCGACGAGCTCCTGCCGCGCGCCTTCAGCGTGTACCGCGACACGCGCGTCTGGATCGATCCGCAGAACCATTGGCTGGTGATCGACGCGGCCGCCTCGGCCAAGGCCGACGAAGTCATCGGCCTCCTGGCCAAGTGCGTGGATCCGTTCCCGCTCGAAAACCTGTACGTGGCGCAGTCGCCGGCTTCGGCCATGACCGGCTGGCTGGCCGAGGACGAGGCTCCGGCCAACTTCTCGATCGACCAGGACACCGAGCTGCGTTCGTCGGGCGAAAGCGGCGCAGCGATCCGCTACGTCAAGCATTCGATCGACGCCGATGACGTGCGCCGCCATATCCAGTCGGGCAAGCAGTGCACCCGCCTGGCCATGACCTGGGCCGACCGCATTTCGTTCGTGCTGACCGAAGGCCTGGACGTCAAGCGCGTCGCGCCCCTGGACGTGCTGAAGGAAGGCAACGAAGGCGTGGCCGCCAACGACGACGAGAAGTTCGATTCCGACATGATGCTGATGACGGGCGAATTGGCCAAGATGATGGCCGAACTGGTCGACGCGCTCGGCGGCGAAAAGAAGGTGTAAGCCGCGGGCGCCATGGCGCCAGGCAAACCGCGGGCCGCCCCTGACCGGGCGGCCTTTTTCATGCGCGCGCCGGGCCTCAGGCCGCCACGGCGCGGTCGCGGCCGGCCTGCTTGGCCTGGTAGAGCGCCTGGTCGGCGCGGTCGATCAGATAGGCATAGTCCGGGTGGCCGTCGAAGGTCGCCACGCCGATGCTGGCCGTGATATGCAGCGGCCCCGCCTCGGGGATGTTGAACACATGGCGGCGGATCTCCGCGCCCAGCTTCTCGGCCGTCGCCAGCGCGGCCTCCTGCTGCGCATCCACCAGCACCACGAGGAATTCCTCGCCGCCGTAGCGGAACACGAAATCGCTGGAGCGGCACGATTGGTGCAGCACTTCCGCAAACTGGCGCAACACCTGGTCGCCGCCCGAATGGCCGTGCTGGTCGTTGATGGCCTTGAAATGGTCGATGTCCAGCAACAGGACGGAGAATGCGCTGCGCTGGCGCCGCGCGATCGAGATTTCGCGCCCGACCACCGAGGGCAGGAAGCGCCGGTTCAGCACATTGGTCAGGGGATCGCTGCCGCTCTCGATCTCGGCCACCATGTCGAACAGGCCGTTGAGCAGATGCTTGATGCGCGCCACCAGTTCCTGCAATTCGCGCACGTGGTCCGGCATCGAGGCGGCGAGCCCCTGTTCTTCGCCCCGCATCAATTGGGGCAGCACTACCGAGTCCAACTGCGCGACGGCGTCCGTGATCTGCTGCAGGCCCGGAGCGCTTTCGAACATCGCCCCGCCCTTGTGCTGCAGCCACAGCCCGAATTCCGAGGCCGCCAGCCGCGGCAGGCTTTGCCCTGGCGCACGGTAATGCAAGCCGATCAGCACCGCCTGGCTCCATTCCAGCAAGGCGGCGCGCTGGCGTTCGCGTTCCGTGGAAATGTTCTGGCCCAGGGCGAAAAGGCGATAGGCCTCGTCGTTGCGGGCGCCGCGGCTGATGTCGCGCATGAAGGCGCGGCTCATCTGCTCGACCGCCAGGTCGAACAGATTGCACACGTACTGGGTGGCGACCGATGCGGCCATGCCGTCCAGGTCGCTGGCGCGCAGGCGCAGCGCGATCTCGTTCTTCAGGATGCGGGCGCCCGCCATCACCAGATGGATCGGAATGTGGACGCGGGCGTGCACCTCGCCCACTTTTTTCTGCGTAGCCATCAGGACGGCGATGTCGCCCTGGTCGCGCACGCACAGGAGCCCCTTGAGCCAGCGGGTCATGCCCGCGTGCAAACGGCTGGATACGATGTCGTGGGACAGGCGGGGGCCGGCTTCGGCGTCGGCCAGCAGCGTGGAATAAAAGGCGTCGACCAGGGCGGACAGGCTGTCGCCCACCACTGCGGCGACCTGCCCGCGCGTATAGGCGTCAACCGACTGGTAGACCGCTATCCAGGCCTGCTCGTCGGATGCGCTCAGGTAGCACGCCTGGCCGGATGCGCCGGCGTGCCGATCGGAAGATGGCACGACGCCAACACTGCTAGTAGACATAGATAATCCGTCCGTAGGCCCTACGGCGTGTCCGGAAACGACACGCGACAGAAAAAGCCAGCGCGGATTATGCTTGAAAACCCCGGCTCCAGGCCGCGTAGCGGCTGGAGTCCAAGGGGTATTCGACCCGGCGCCGCGCGCTTATTCGAGTCCGTGGAAAGCGGAATCGTCCGGACCCACGTGCGACGGATGCTGCCAGGTCACGTCGCGCAAGGAGTGCTGCACCAGGCCCTCCACGCCCAGCAGCACTGCGAAGATCGCCATGCGGATGGGAATGCCGTTGTCGGTCTGGCGGAAGATGGCCAGGCGCGGATCGTGGTTCAGGTCCACGCTCAGGTCGTTGGCGCCGGGACGGCTGTCGCGCGGCAGCGGGTGCATCACGATGGTATCGGGGCCGCAGTAGGCGTCGATGATGGCGCGGCTGATCTGGAAATCCGGCGTGTAGCCTTCGTTTTCTTCGTTGGCGAAGCGCTCTTTCTGCACGCGCGTCGCGTAGATCACGTCGGCGCCGGCCAGGCCTTCGGCCAGCGTGCTCTTCTGCTCGATGATGTTGCCGTTGCGGCTGGCCTGCTCGATGATGTAGGCCGGCATTTCCAGGCCCTTGGGCGACACCAGCGAGAACTTCACGTTCTTGTAAAGCGCCATCAGCTTGATGAGCGAGTGCACGGTGCGGCCGTACTTCAGGTCGCCGACCATGGCGATGTGCGCGCCGTCCAGCAGTTTGCCCAGGCGCGAGAACTCGGTCAGGATCGTGTACAGGTCCAGCAGGGCCTGGCTAGGGTGTTCGCCCGGGCCGTCGCCGCCGTTGACCACGGGGATGTTGGTGGCGCGCGCGAATTCCGCGACCGAACCCTGGTCCGGATGGCGGATGACCATGGCGTCGACGTAGCCGCTCATGACGCGGCTGGTGTCGTAGATCGACTCGCCCTTGGCCATGGACGAGAACGTGAAGCCGGTGGTGTCGCAGACCGAGCCGCCCAGGCGGCAGAATGCCGAACCGAAGCTCACGCGGGTACGGGTGCTGGCCTCGAAGAACAGGTTGCCCAGCACCGCGCCTTCCAGCACGCGCGACACTTTCTGGCGGCGGGCGATGGGCTGCATCATGTCGGCCACGCGGAACAGGTCCTCGACCGATTCACGGGTGAACTGGTCCACCGACAGCAGTTGGTGCTTGCCTTCCACGGCGATGCGGTCACGCAGCGGACCTTCTTGTACGCTTTGCGTATATTTTTCCAGCAAAACACCGTTCTGGACGATTTCGCTGACGAAGCGCTGCACCACTTCCGGCATGGCGCGGAATTCCTGCGAGCCCTCGGGCAGCAACCAGGTATCAAGCGCCCGGCGTTTGACGCCGATGCGGGTCGCGAACACGTCGCGGGTGAGATTCAGGCGCCGCATGGCGTCGCGCAGGAAGGCTTGCTGGGAAATGGTCATGACGGGCCCCGAACAGGAGATTTATATACGCACTGCGCATATTATTCTCAACACAAATTCAAGTCCAACACTTTTGCGCACACGGGTTTACCCGCAACTACCGCCTCGCATAGGCGGTCGTCTGAGGCGCATCCGTGACCGCCTGTCCAGCCGCCAGCCAGCAGGCGGCGCAGAAGGCAAGCGCACTGATCAGATAACAAACCATGGCCAGAAGCTGCGCGGGCCAGTGGGCACGCGTCAGATGTCCGGTGTAGCCCTGGCGCAACAGGCTGACCTGCGCCAGGTAGGCAAACAGAATTCCCAGGCAGGCGGCCAGCAGGCCGCCGAGCAGCAGCGCCAGCGGCAGTTGCAGATCCGGCGCGGCGATATCGCCGCCGACCACGCCCAGCGAAAACCCCGTCAGGACCAGCGCCGCGCCCCCATTGAGCCAGCCCAGGAAGCGGAACGCCCCCGCCAGCAGCGAGAACGACAGGCCGCTAGCACGGATCTGCTGGGCGCGGGCATCCATGGATCAGCCTTCGCCGCCCTTGCGGCAGACCGGCGTTGCGCTCTGGATGGAGGCGCGGGCAGCGGCGATTTCAGCAGCGTCCCAACGCCCTTCGCCCAAGACCGTGATGGTTACCTTGGCGGTGGAGGGGCTGGCGCTTTCGGCGGCAATCAGTTCCAGCACCTTGGCGGGTTCCGTCACCTTATAGAGCTGCACTTCGTCCGGCGCACCCTTTTCGCCCTTCACGTGGCGCCAGGCATAGGCGACGTTATAGGCGTGCTGCACTTGCACGTGGCAGGTGCGCACGTACTCGCCGGCCCGGCGGAAAGCCGCTTCGTAGTTGGTATTGACGGTGAAGGTCTCCGTGACGACGGCATCGGATTCGTAGACCCCTTTGCTCGCGCAGCCGGCCAACAAGGCCGCAAACGCCATTCCCAACCACAAAGACTTGCGCATGACACTTCCCACGATCGAATTCAACTCCGCGAATTATGCCAGGGGGAAAGCCCTCGCACCGCCTCCCGCTTGCAGCCCCTTTCTACGTAGCGCGCCAACAAAAAAGCCGCGAGAGGGATGCCAAGGCATGTCTCGCGGCTTCCAGGCCGGATTGCGGCGCAGGGCGCGGGCCTACTTGGTGGCGGCGCCCTCTATCTTCTCGCCGCCCCGCTGGATGTCCTTGCCTGCCCCCGCTACGGTGTTGCAACCGGCCGAGAGCGCGGCGATCGAAAGCAACATGACGAGAAAGACTTTGTTCTTCATAGACATCTCCTGTCTGGGCTTGGAAAGTGAAGCCAGCATACCCCAAAGACCCTCATTTGCGCATCGACCGGACCGGCTCGCGGCGGCTCCCCTATGGGAGGCTGAGCCGGGATCAAACGCCGTTGGAAAGGCTTGCGTTCGCCTGTCGCGCATTTAGCGCCAATCGATTAGGATGCGGACATGACCAAGAAACACACATCGCAAAGCGCCGGCTCGGCCCACCAGGGCTGGGGCTGGGAACAGCCGCAGTGCCGCGGGCAGGCGGCTTTGGCGCTCTTCATCGACGATCTCCATCGCATTTTGCAGGCGCATGCCGCTGGCAAGCTGGCTGAAAGCAGCACGCTCGCCGACGCGCAGCAGAACGTGAACGAATTGCTGGCCCGCTACAACGAAATTGGCGCCGCACCGGATATTTTCCTCGGCCAATCGGTCGAACTCAAAGAGGGCGTCGACCGCGATGGGGTGTCCCATACGGTACCGATTTTTTCGGCACGCCTGAAAAAGTCATTGGTATCGATGCTGGGCCAAGGCCCGGCCTGAAACGCCGCCCGGCTTGCCTGCAGGCTCAGGGCCATAACCAGAACAGTCACCACAGGAGACCGCACAATGAAGAATACCGACAACGTCGTAGAGTTCCTGCGCCTGCTGTCGCTGGATGTCTCCCTGGGAGCCGCCGCCCAGCATGCGGCCAGCCAGGCAGACGCGCCGCTGGCCCTGGCCCGCCTGGCCACCGCTCACGGCTTGCCTTGCAACGCATCGGACTGGTCGGCCTTTGCCCGCAGCTGCCTGGACAGCTCCGACCTGACCGAACAGACCGCAGTCCCCGAAGAAGCCACCATCTGGCAACTGGTGCAGGATCCCGCGCACGGCACGGACATTCCGGCCAGCGCGATTACCCGCGTCATCGGCATCGTCACGCAACCGGAAGGGGGCGAACCCGTCGTGGGCCACGTCGTCGGCGATCTGGCGCCGCGCGCGCCGCTGGGCCTGGCGCCCTATTCCTCGGGCTCCTGAGCTCATGCGGCTTCAGGCATCCGCCTGGCCGCGCCCACCCGATCGCAAGAATTCAATCGCCCCGGCCGCGGCGGCCACGCCGCTCGCCATGCAGGCCGTCAGCAGATAGCCGCCTGTCGGCGCCTCCCAATCCAGCATTTCCCCTGCGCAGAACACGCCAGGGATTTCGCGCAGCATCAGGCCGGAATCCAGCGCGGCGAACGACACGCCGCCTGCGGTGCTGATCGCTTCGTCGATAGGCCGCGCACGCAGCAGACGCAGCGGCAAGGCCTTGATGCGCAGGCCCAGCAGCTCGGGGGCGCGGAAATCTTCCGCCGAGGCGCATTCGCGCAGCAACCCCGCCTTGACCCCGGTCAGCCCCAACCGGCTTTGCAGATGGCTGGACATTGACCGCGAGCCGCGCGGGTGCGTCACGGCAGCCATCACTTTCTCCTGCGACCAGTCCGGAGCCAGATCCAGCATGGCGACGGCATGGCCTTGGGCATCGATACGGTCGCGCAGCGGCGCGGACAGGGCATACACCAGGCTGCCTTCTATGCCGGTTTCCGACACAACGAACTCTCCCTGACGGGCGGGAGCCACGCCGGCTGCGGTTTCGCAGGCCATGGCCACGGATTTCACGGGCTGTCCCGCATAGCGTTCGCGAAAATGATCCGACCACGCCACGTCGAATCCGCAATTGGCCGGCCGTAGCGGCGCGACCGTAACGCCGTGCGCTTGCAGGCCGTCGACCCAGGCGCCATCCGATCCCAATTTGGCCCAGCTGCCTCCGCCCAGCGCCAGCACCACGGCGTCAGCCGCGTAGCACTGCTCGCCCTCGGGCGTATCAAAGCGCAGCGCGCCCGGGCCAGGCCGGGAACCCGCCGGCCATCCCAGCCAGCGGTGCCGCATGTGCAGGCGCACGCCGCCGGCGCGCAGCCTGGCCAGCCAGGCCCGTAACAGGGGCGCCGCCTTCATCTCCTGGGGAAAAACCCGGCCGGACGAACCCACGAAGGTCTGGATGCCCAGTCCGTGGGTCCATTCCCGCAATCCGTCCGCGTCGAGCGCCTGCAGCCAAGGCGCGACATGGGACGCGCGGTCGCCGTAACGCGCCAGGAACGGCTCGGCCGGCTCGCTGTGGGTCAGATTCAGGCCGCCCCGCCCCGCCATCAGGAACTTGCGGCCGACCGATGGCATCGCATCGAACACATCCACCTGCACGCCTTGCGCGCTCAGGCGCTCGGCGGCCATCAGACCGGCGGGACCGCCGCCGATGACGGCGACGCGCGCGACAGCTGGACTCATGGCGTCGGCGCCTTCAGGCCGCAGGAATGGATACGCGTAGCACTAAGCATGGGGAACGGACCGGGAGGGAATGGCAAAACAGGGGCGGGCACGCCAGGGAGGGAAAAGATTGTCGCATAGCCGGACCGTCGTGCAGGAGGGAAGCAATAAACGCCCCAGTGGGGCGTTTATTGACCGGCGTTACCAAGTCATTGTTCTGGCAGGGAAAACCCGAAATGCGCAGAGGCTATCCCAAGGCTTGTCCACAGTTGCTGTGGGTAATTCAACCTGGGCTCGCGGCCAGGATTCAGGCGTGGGCGGCCGACTGCATCGGGCCGGACCAGGGTTCGGCGTCGATCTGGAAACGCAGTTCCTGGTATTCGCCATCCACCGAGACGGACGGCAACAGGCCCGCGCCCAGCGCCTGCCCCAGCGCACGGCGGCAAAGGGTTTCAGGATCGTCGGGCAAGGACTGGAACACCCCGTCCGGTATGCGCAGGCGCAGCATCGCCTGGGGATCGCCACGTTCGGCGGGCCTGCCGATATGGATATGGGCGGGATAGCCATGGGGGCACCAGATGCCCACGTGGTACTTGCCGTCAGCGCCCGTATCGGCGACATAGCCGGGATGATCGTATTTTGCTGTTCCCATGGACCCTCCTCGAGTGCGGCAACCTAGCGCGCGTGACCCATGGTAGCGCAGGGCTGCGGGCCTGTGCGGCCGTGAACACCAGGGAAAGTCCGGACTGGAACAAAGGTTTGACGCAGAGCAAGCGGCGCGGGAAATCCTGCCGCAAGACGAAAAAAAGCCGCGATTAGTATCGCGGCTTTCTTCTGCTTGAAACTGGTTGCGGGGGCAGGATTTGAACCTACGACCTTCGGGTTATGAGCCCGACGAGCTGCCAGACTGCTCCACCCCGCGTCTGATGTGTGAATCATACATCATTTTGAAATCTTGTGCAGCGCACCGAGGGAATTTTTTCGGCTTCTGGCCAAATCCAGCCGAAAAAATGCGGCCGCTGCCTGAAAAAAACGCTGCGCATAGCCCGGTACGTCCATGCATATCACCTCGGCCTGGCCGATGGCCGTGACCTGCGCCACGCCGCCGTAGCCCAGGCCATGCCCCTCACCCGCATTAATGCGCACCGATACCGCGCGAGGCAGTCCGCCCGCGGCTTCCGGGCCATTCACGGGTTCCTCGATCCGCACGCTGCCGCTGACGCACACCAGCGTGGCGCCGGCGCGCAGGACCAGTTTCCGGCTGGCGCCGGCGGCAAGTTCCAGGCGGCGGGCCTGGGCATCTGGGGTGTAAGTCGCAATCATCGTCGTCTCCTGTGGGACAACTACAGACTACGCGCGCCCTGCTATGCGCAACAGTCACACCCCTGAGGTTTCTGTACCGATGCAGATCCTCGATTTCGTCGCTGTTATGGTGTACTTTGCTTAAATCTGTGCCTAGTCTCACACCAACCTCGGGGAGCATGATCGGCGCATGGATCCGCAACCGCTCTATCTACGCCTGGCCAACCATTACCGGCGCGCCATCCAGACCGGCGTGCTGGCGCCCGCCCAGCGCATGCCCTCGGTCCGCACGCTAGTGCGCACCCACCACGTCAGCCTGTCCACGGCCTTGCAGGCCTGCCGCCAGCTGGAAGACGACGGCCTGATCGAAGCGCGGCCCCGCTCGGGCTACTTCGTGCTCAAGCCCCGCCGCAACACTATCCCGCCCGTGGACGAGCCGGACATCCGCCAGGCACTGGGCGCGGCGCAATACGTGGGCATCCACGATCGGGTCTCGGACTTCGTGGCCAAGTGCGAAGCGCATCCGGTCAGCGCCAACTTCGCCCTGGCCGCGGCAGTGCCCGAAGCCTATCCGCTGGAAGAACTTAAGCAGGCCATGATCCGCGCTCTGCGCCAGTCGCCGCAGGTGCTGGTCAGCCCGGTCCCGCCGCAGGGCCATCCGGACCTGCGCACCGTGCTCGCCCGCCGCGCACTGGCCAACGGCATCAACGCCACGCCGGACGACGTCATCGTCACGCATGGCTGCATCGAGGCGCTGAACCTGGCGCTGCGCGCGGTGGCGCGGCCAGGCGACACAATCGCGGTCGAATCGCCCGCCTACTTCGGCCTGCTGCAGATCCTGGAAAGCCTGGGCATGCGGGCGCTGGAGATTCCCACCAGCCCGCAGCACGGCCTGTCGATCGAAGCGCTGGACCTGGCGTTCCAGACCCACGGCAACATCCGCGCCGTGGTGGTGGTGCCCAATTTCCAGAACCCGCTGGGCTGCGTCATGCCCGACGCGGAAAAGGCGCGGCTGGTTGCGCTGTGCGAACGCCAGCAGGTGCCCCTGATCGAAGACGACACCTACGGCGCGCTGACGGACGACGACACGCCGCTGGCCGCCGCCAAGTCCTGGGACGCGACCGGCAACGTCATCTATTGTTCGTCCATGCACAAGACGCTGGCGCCAGGCATGCGCCTGGGCTGGCTGCTGGGCGGCCGCTGGAAGGCCCGCATCGCCATGCTGAAGTTCGCCCAGAGCCGGCCCAACGAACCATTGGCGCAAATTGCCGTGGCCGAGTTCATGGGCTCGCGCGCCTACGACCGCCATCTGTCGCGCCTGCGCCGGCACCTGAAGATGCAGCGCGACCAGACGGCCGAGACCATCGCTGCGCACTTCCCTTCCGGCACCCGCCTGAGCGTGCCGCAGGGCGGCATGCTGCTTTGGGTGGAGATGCCCGACGGACGCTCGGGCATGGACGTGTTCGAAGCCGCGCTCCGGCAAGGCATACGGGTCGCGCCGGGCGCCATGTTCTCCAATGGCACACGCTACAACCATTTCCTGCGCATCAGCTGCGGACAACGCACCACGCCCGAGATCACCGCTGCGCTGCAAACGCTCGCGCGCATCGTGGGCGAGCGGCCCAGATGAATCCCGCCCTGCACCAGCTCATCGTCGACTACGGCCTGTGGGCGGTGCTGGCCGGCACGCTGCTCGAAGGCGAAAGCGTGGTCGTTTTCGCCGGCTTCCTGGCACACCAGCACCTGCTGCACCTGCCCTATGTGGTGCTGTGCGCGTTCGCCGGTTCATTCCTTGCGGACCAGGCCCTGTTCCTGCTGGGCCGCCGCTATCGCGATCATCGCTATGTCCGGCGCATCCGCGAGAAGCCCGCTTTCGAAAAGGCCTTGGCCGCGGTGGACCGCTATCCGCACGGCTTCATCCTGAGCCTGCGTTTCCTGTACGGCCTGCGCACGGTGGGGCCAGTGGCGCTGGGCGTGTCGAATGTGCCGCCGCTGCGCTTCCTGGTGCTCAACGCCATCGCCGCCGCCATCTGGGCGGTGTGCTTCAGCACCCTGGGCTATCTGTTCGGCCAAACGATCGAATCCATGCTGGGACGCCTGCACGGCGTCGAGACCAAGCTGGCCGTGGCCATCGCGATCGGCGTGCTCATCTGGCTGGCTTATCACCTGCTGGGCAGGCGCCGCAAATAACTGCGCTCAGACCACCAGCTTGCCGCTGGCGCGCAGCACATAACGGCGCCGCGCGTTGCGGTACCAGCGGCCCACCAGGGGCAAGCGCGCCAGGCGGCGCAGGATGGGGTGGCGCTGGTCGAAGTCGTGCCAGGCCTTGAAGCCATGCCCCATGCGCTCCCAGCTCTGGCGCGCCTCGGGGGAAAGTTTGCCGGGGTCGAACGCCGCCAGCTTTGCTGCTTCCGAGACGCGCATCGCGATCGATCCGCCCCGGCATTCCAATGAATACTGATTCCGCATGGGGCCGCATATTACCCGGCTTGCGTGACCTGCGGCAGCGTGCAGCAAGCGCTGCCGCAGCGAGCAAATGGAGCCAGCTTTGACCGCTCCATGCAAGCCTTTGTAATTAAAGGAAAATGAACATCTATGCCCGCACTATCCCAAGGCTTGTCCACAGAAGTTGTGGGTAACTCCCGCAAGCCTGGACCCGCAAGCCAGCCTATTTCAAGGCGCCCAGAATCATGTCGCGCACGCTCTCGAAACCGGCCACGTACTGCGGATTCTCGGAGCGGGCCAGCAGGCTGGAATAGTTCTGTTCGAGCTGGGCTTCGATGGCCTCGCGCAGGCCGGGCGAAGCCTTGGCCAGATGCAGCATCGACAGCACGGTCGAATTCAGCGCATCGATGCGGCCGCCTTGATGCGAAATGGTATGCACGATGACGGCGATTTGTTCCTGGATGTCCATGTGTAAGCCTCCTGGCATTGAAGTCGGCGCAAATCCTAGCACGGCGCCACGCCGGCCCATGCTAGGCAAGCCCTGCGCGCCGCGCTAGCATGAAGCGTAGCCGCAGAGGCACGGCGGCGCACGTCACCGGCTCCGTCTCCAGGGCTGCGCGCCTGCGAGCATCCGGTGCAACCGGAGGCCTCCGATGAAGACGATCCAGAACTACGTTGCGCCGGACGCCCAGTCCATGCGGCGCCTGCAGGACCGGCTGGGATACAGCGACGCGCGCATGGCGGAGCTGGCCGGACTCGACGCAGCCATTCCCTGGCACAGTTTCATCGGCGGCCCCGAACCGCGCTCGCTGGGCCGCCAGCGCCTGTTCTACGTGGCGGCCCGCCTCACCTTGGACGAAGCGCAATGGCAACGCGTGCTGGCGGCCATGCATGACCTGGGCGCGCGTTTCGATTATCAGGACACCCGGCATCCCGACGCCCTGCCCGCGCCGGAACCCGTCGCCGACGAAGAGCGCAAGTTCGGCATGTTGCTGGTCAGCCGTAACGGCTCCTTCCACGAAATGGAGCAGTTGCGCGAATTCGCGCATTTCGCGCACGAGGCCGATGTCAGCCGCTATGTGCATTCGGCCTTCTACGATAGCGACATCGATCTGTGCCGCTTCAGCTTCGCCGACCACGACGGCCTGGACGATGCCAGCCGCGATCGCATCTTCGATGCTGCGCGCAAGACCATCACGCGCTTCGAGTTCGACGGGCGCATCTATCAAGGCGGCATTCCACCCGAATCCGATGGCTAGCGCCTGGCGCCATGCTGGCGTGCGAGGGCCGGCTGCGCATTGACGCGGGCAGGCCCGGGCCTGTACCGTCGGCACTCGCGCCCTCTCGCTCCATGCCGCCCATTTCCGTATGAACGAACGACTCGACGCCATCGACCGGCAACTGCTCAGCCTGCTGCAAGCCAATGCGCGCGAACCCGCGGCCATCCTGGCGCGCAAGCTCGGCCTGGCCCGTACCACGGTGGTGGCGCGCATTGCGCGGCTCGAACGCGAGCACATCGTGGCGGGCTATGGCGTGCGCCTGGGGCGCTTGCTGGAAGAAGCGGCGGTGCGCGCCTATTGCTTCATCAGCGTACTGCCCAAGACTCCCGCCGCGGTCATACGCGAACTGGAGAAGATGCCCGAAGTCGAGGAGGTCTCCTCGGTCAGCGGCCCCTACGATTACCTCATCTTCCTGCGCTGCGAAACCCACGAACAGCTGGACGAACTGCTGGACCGCATCGGCCTGATCGACGGGGTCAAGCAGACCCAGACTTCCATCGTCCTGAGCCGCAAGCTCGATCGCCGCAGCGCCGTGGCCGCACCATGAAATGATGGTGTAATTGAGGTAATCGCCATTCCAGGACGCCTCATGTTTGCACGCCTTGCCCCCGCCGCCGTATTGCTTGCCCTGCTGACCGCCTGTTCCAGCATGAGCGAGGTCACGCCCGCCGGCAAGGACACCTACAGCGTCACCCACAGCTCCGGCTCGCAGATGATGACCTGGGTGGAAATCAAGAACCAGGCCCTGCTGCGGGCCGAACAGTATTGCCAGTCGATCGACCGCAAGCTGGTCAAGCCCAAGATCACCTCCAACCACGCGACCGGCCTGGGCCCCAAGCGCGCCACCGTGACCTTCGAATGCGGCGTCATCGAGCCGCCCAAGAATTCCTCGAAGTAAGGCGGCGGCCCACCCAGATCCGCAACACAACCTCAGTCCCCGCATCGTGAACACCTCCCTGCCCGTAGGCATCACCATGGGCGATGCCGCCGGCATCGGTCCCGAAATCGTCGTCAAGGCCTACGCGCAAGGCCTGAACGCGCCTTGCGTGGTGTATGGCGATGCGGGCGCACTGCGCCGCGCCGCCGCCCAGCTGGGCGCAAGGCTGGAGATCGTCGAGGTCGCCGACGTCGGCCAGGCAGCGCCGGGCGCGGACCACATCAACGTCATCGCCTGCAGCCCTGCCCTGCCCGCCGACCTGCCCCTGGGGCAGATCAGCGCGGCCGCGGGACGCGGCGCCTACGATTATGTCTGCGCCGCCATCGACGACGCGCAGGCCGGCCGCATCCGCGCCATCGTCACCGCGCCGCTGAACAAGAAATCCATGCATGCCGCCGGCATCGACTATCCCGGCCACACCGAGATCCTCGCGGAACGCTCAGATACGCAAGACTTCGCGATGATGCTGGCCAACGACGAGTTGCGCGTGCTGCTGGTGACCATACACGTGGCGCTGGCCGACGTGATCGCGCGCATCACGCCGCAGGCGGAACTGACTGCCATGCGGCTGGCCGACCAGGCCTGCCGCCAGATGGGCATCGCCCAGCCGCGCGTCGCGGTCGCGGGCCTGAATCCGCACGCGGGCGAAGGCGGCAAGTTCGGCCGCGAAGACATCGACATCATCGAGCCCGCAATCGCCGCTGCCCGCGCGCAAGGCATAGACGCGAGCGGGCCCTGGCCCGGCGACACGATCTTCATGCGCGCCAGGCGCGGCGAGTTCGATATCGTGGTGGCGCAGTACCACGACCAGGGACTCATTCCGGTCAAGTACCTGGGCCTGGACCACGGCGTGAACGTGACGGTAGGCCTGCCTTTCGTGCGCACCAGCGTGGACCACGGCACTGCCTTCGACATCGCGGGCAAGGGCCTGGCCGACCATGCTTCGCTGGTCGCGGCGTTCGACCTGGCGCTGGCCATGACGCCCTGAGCGCCGCGCTGCGGCGCTGCTGCGACCTGCAGCGCTGACAACTGGCTGTCAGGAAGCAAGACGTCCCGGGGACTACAATACTGCCCGTTTACGGCGCCCGCGGCGCTTTCCGTCCGCCCTCCCCCTTCCATCCCTCATGTCACGCCTTGCCCGCCTTCTTCCCGATCGCTTCACCCTCTATCTGATCTGCACCGTCATCATCGCCAGCATCGTACCCGCTCATGGGCAAGGCGTGGTGGTGTTCGGCTGGATCACCAACATCGCGGTCGGCCTGCTGTTCTTCCTGCACGGCGCGCGCCTGTCGCGCGAGGCCATCATCGCCGGCCTGACGCACTGGAAGCTGCACCTCACGATCTTCTCCGCGACCTTCCTCATGTTCCCGCTGCTGGGCCTGGCGCTCAAGCCGGTGCTGGAACCGCTGGTCACGCCCGAACTCTATCTGGGCATCCTGTTCCTGTGCTGCCTGCCCGCCACGGTGCAATCGGCCATCGCCTTCACCTCGATGGCGCGCGGCAACGTGCCGGCTGCCGTGTGCAGCGCCTCCGCCTCCAGCCTGCTCGGCATCTTCATCACCCCGCTGCTGGTGGGCACGGTGGTCGCCAACGCGGGCAGCGCGCCGATCTCGTTCGACGCCGTCGGCAAGATCATGCTGCAACTGCTGTTGCCCTTCGTGCTGGGCCAGTTCGCCCGCCGCTGGATCGGCGCCTGGGTGCACAAGCGCAAGGCCATGCTGAAGTTCGTCGACCAGGGCTCCATCCTGCTGGTGGTCTACACGGCGTTTTCTGAAGCCATCAACGAAGGCCTGTGGAGTTCGACCCCGATCCCCGCGCTGGCCGGCCTGGTGGTGGCTTGCGCCGTCATCCTGGCGCTGGCGCTGGGTCTGTCGGCCCTGGCCGGCCGCGTGTTCGGCTTCAATGTCGAAGACCGCATCACGCTGCTGTTCTGCGGCTCGAAGAAAAGCCTGGCCAGCGGCATTCCGATGGCGCAGGTGCTGTTCGCCGGCCACGCCGTGGGCGCGATCGTGCTGCCGCTGATGCTGTTCCACCAGATCCAGCTGATGGTGTGCGGCGTGCTGGCCGCGCGCTTCGGCAAGCGTCCCGAGGCGCAAGCCTGAAGCGGGTTCGCAGCTGCAATGAAAAACCGCGCCGAGGCGCGGTTTTTTCTTGGACCGGACAGGTTCAGTACATGTCGCGCGGCTGTGCGCCCGAGAAGTTCAGGAAGCGCGTGCTGGAGCCCTGGAAGGTCAAACGCACGGAACCAATGGGACCGTTACGCTGCTTGCCGATGATGATCTCGGCGGTGCCCTTGTCCGGCGAATCGGGGTTGTAGACTTCGTCGCGGTAAATGAACAGGATCACGTCCGCGTCCTGTTCGATAGCGCCGGATTCGCGCAGGTCGCTCATCACGGGGCGCTTGTTGGGACGCTGTTCCAGGCTTCGGTTCAGCTGCGACAGCGCGATCAGCGGGCAGTTCAGTTCCTTGGCCAGGCCCTTGAGCGAGCGGCTGATTTCCGACACTTCGGTGGCCCGGTTTTCGCCCGAGCCATTGCCCGACATGAGCTGCAGGTAGTCGATGATGATCAGGCCGAGCTGGCCGCATTGGCGCGCCAGGCGGCGCGCGCGCGCCCGCACTTCCATCGGGCTGAGCGCCGGCGATTCGTCGATGTAGACCTGCGCGTCCTGCATCAGCTGGACCGCGTGGGTCACGCGTGGCCAGTCCTCGGCGATCAGCTTGCCGGTCCGCATGCGATGCTGGTCCAGCAGGCCCACGGAGCCCAGCATACGCATGGCCAGCTGGACCGCGCCCATTTCCATGGAGAACACCGCCACCGGCAGCCCTTCCTCGATGGCGACGTGTTCGCCGATGTTCATCGAGAACGAGGTCTTGCCCATGGACGGGCGGCCGGCCACGATGATCAGGTCGCCGCCCTGCATGCCCGAGGTCATCTTGTCCAGATCGGTGAAGCCCGTGGGCACGCCGGTCACGTCGGAGGTGCTCTCGCGGTGATAGAGCTCGTCGATGCGCTCCACCACCTGCGTCAGCAGCGGCTGGATTTCCTGGAAGCCCGCGGCGCCGCGTGCGCCTTCCTGGGCGATCTGGAACACCTTGGACTCGGCCTCGTCCAGCAGTTGGCGCGCTTCCTTGCCCTGCGGGCTCATGGCGGCCGCGGAGATCTCGTCGGCGATCGCGACCAGCTTGCGCAGCATGGCGCGCTCGCGCACGATCTCGCCATAACGGCGGATGTTGGCGGCCGACGGCGTGTTGTGGGCCAGCGCGTTCAAATAGGCCAGGCCGCCGGCATCCTCGGCCTTGCCGGCGCTGACCAGCGACTCGTGGACGGTGATGACGTCCGCCGGGCGCGCCAGCCCGATCAGGCGGGCAATATGGTGCCAGATAAGCCGGTGGTCGTGCCGGTAGAAATCCTCTTCGACCAGCACGTCGGCGATGCGGTCCCAGGCTGCGTTGTCCAGCAGCAGGCCGCCCAGAACCGACTGTTCCGCCTCGATGGAATGGGGGGGAACGCGCAGGTATTCGAGCTGGGAGTCGGCAGGTGTATTCATGACTTCAATAGTAACGGCTGCAGGATGTCCGCGACGCGGAAGAATCCCTGGATATCGCGCGAGGGCAATCGGCCCAGCACCACGCGCAAGGGCGCGGCAATGCCGCAGAGCACGCGCGCCAGGCGCGTCAGGCGGGCTCGGACCTCGGGGTCGGGGTTGCTTTCGAAATAGACTTCGAACGCCAGTTTACCCAGCGTGCGGGCCACGTCGTCCGGCAATTTACGCAAAGACACCAGAGAGGCCAGCATCTGGAACAGGTCATAGGCCTGGGCCAGCGGGCGCGACAGGGTCGAACCGATGTTCTCTTCGAAATCGATGCGCCACAGCTCGCCGTCCTGCAGGGTGATATTGCGGATCTGGGCGCCGCCATGCCACATGCCGCGGGCATGGAAAGCGGCCAGATCTGCTGCCGCGGCGCGCGCCAGCCACAAGCGGGACGTCGTGTCCTCGTTGCGGATCAGGTCGGCCAGGTCTTCGCCCACGTATTCCAGCACCAGCAGGCCTTGCTCCTGCCACCAGACCTCGGGCACGCGGCAACCGGCCTTGAGCAGTTGCGCCAGGCGCTGCGACTCATGCGTCAGGCCGTTGCGCAGCAACACGCCCGGACGTGGAAACTCGCCGAGGAAAATCTTGCATCCCACGCCCAGGAACAGGGCGCGCACATAGCGCAGCGCGTAGCTCACGCCCTGACCGATGCCGGGACGGCGGCGCTTGATGATGCAGCGCACGCCATCTATCGTCACATCCCTCACCGAAGGTTCACGCGACGCATCCACGCTATCCAACCAGGCTCGCAGGCCGGGGGGCGCGTTGTGGTGAACGGGGGGCTGAGTCAAGACGTCCTCTGAGGAATGCGGCGCGGGGCCTGGATCGTGGAGTCCGAAGACTACACGCAATACGCGATGGACAAAAAGAAAAAAAGCCGGCGCGCGGGCCGGCTTCTTTTTTACTGCGGGTACCGGCTTAGGACAGTTCGCCTTCGACCAGGATCGTCACGTCGACCAGAACGTCGGCGTGCAGGGCAACCTGGGCCGGGAACTCGCCGATCGACTTCAGCTGGCCGTTGGGCAGGCGGATTTGCGCCTTTTCCACGGCTTCGAAGCCGGCCTTGCGCAGGCCTTCAGCGATGTCGGCGTTGGTGACCGAGCCGAACAGGCGGCCGTCGACGCCAGCCTTCTGGACGATCTTCAGCTGGAAGCCGGCGACGCGCTCGCCCAGAGCCTGGGCGGCGGCCAGCTTTTCAGCCTGGGCCTTTTCCAGTTCGGCGCGGCGCGCTTCGAATTCCTTCAGGGCGGCGTCGGTTGCGCGACGGGCCTTGCGCTGGGGGATCAGGAAGTTGCGAGCATAGCCATCACGCACGCGGACGACTTCGCCGAGGTTACCCAGGTTGACGACTTTTTCGAGCAGAATAACTTGCATTTCAGTGCCCCGGATTAGTTGTGGTTGTCGGTGTAAGGCAACAGGGCCAGGAAGCGCGCGCGCTTGATGGCGGTGTCCAGCTGACGCTGGTAGATTGCCTTGGTGCCGGTCAGGCGAGCCGGGATGATCTTGCCGTTTTCTTGCACGAAGTCGCGCAGGGTGTCCAGATCCTTGTAGTCGATCTCTTCCACGCCGGCAGCGGTGAAGCGGCAGAACTTACGACGCTTGAAGAGCGGGTTCTGCTGCGTGAATTTGCGTTTTTCCTTGCGTTTTCCGAAGAAAGCCATGATATGTGCCTCTTTGTTTGAGGGGGCCGGGTTCTACCCAAAACGGGCCCAAACCCCCATAACCTATCCGTAATCAGAAGGCGCTCATCGCGCCTCTTGCCCAATTCCCTTCAAGCCACCAGCGGATCGCGCCCTGCGCTGCCGCTGATCCTGCGTGCCTGCTGCAAATGCAGCTTGACCTTCACCGAGTCCTTGCGGGTGGGAGCCAGAAACCCCTGCACCAGCAATTCGGACCCTAGCGCGGTGTCCTTCAGCAGCAACGCCAGATCGCCCAGTGCCACGGCCGCGATAGTCAGTTCGACGCGGCGCGGGTGGCCTGCTTCGATGACTTCGGACTCGTGCGCCAGCACCATTTCCAGTGCGGGCAAACCGGCGGGAGTGTGGCGCAAAGGCTCGCATTCGAGAACGCGGGCGCTGAGTTCCAGCTTGTTCATCCTGCCAGGCACCGAGGGGACTTCATGGGATGAGCTCTGCGTGAGCCCTGCTTACTCGGCCTGAGCCGGCGCTGCTGCTTCAGCCGAAGCCTTGCGGGCTTCTTCGCGTTCGACCGACTTCATCATGATCGAGGGCGTGGCTTGAGCCTTCTTGGTCTTGATGACCAGGTGGCGCAGAACGGCGTCGTTGTAGCGGAACGAGTGTTCCAGCTCATCCAGCGTGGCTTGGCCGCACTCGATGTTCAGGCAGACGTAGTGAGCCTTGACGAGCTTCTGGATCGGGTAGGCCAGTTGACGGCGACCCCAGTCTTCCAGGCGGTGAACCGAGCCGCCTTGGCCCGTGACCAGCGCTTGGTAACGCTCGACCATGGCGGGCACTTGCTCGCTTTGGTCGGGGTGAACGATAAACACCACTTCGTAGTGACGCATGAGTAAAACTCCTTGAGGATGTCTCGCTGGCCGACCGTCCTGCGCCCCCGCTTTCCATCAGGGGCGGATCGCAATATGCATCTTGAACAGTGGCCCGCAAGGGGCAGCCCGCTACCCAAAAACCATGGGCGGTCGAGCAAGAAAGCTCTCGATTATCACCGATTGAGCGGTCAGACGCAAGCCAGAGGCAGGTCAGGAAATAAGGGACGGACTATTTCCATCGCCCTGCCCCGCCTGCCGAGGCAAATCGGCAACATCGATTTCCTGGGGACGGTTGACCACGCCGACCATCACGTAGCTGATGATCATCAGCAGGAACCATGAGCCCAGCTTGGCGATGGACACGAGTTGCCAGCCCTGCGACTGGTTTGGATAGCGCCAGGCGTTGGCGAAGGTGCCGATGTTCTCGGCGAACCAGATGAACAGGGCCACCAGCACGAAACCCAGCAGCAGCGGCATGCGGCGGTAGACTCGCCAAATGCGGAAATACACCCAGGTGCGGGCGAACAGGATGGCGGTCAGCGCGAACAGCGCCCACCGGATATCCATGATGTAGTGGTGCGCGAAGAAGTTCAGGTAGATCAGCACCGACAGCGCCACGCAGGCCGCCAGCGGCGGATGCGCGCGGAAGCGGAAATCGAACAGGCGCCAGACGCGGGCGAGATAGCTGCCCACCGCCGCGTACATGAAGCCCGTGAACAGCGGCACGCCGCCGATGCGCAGCACGCTGGCCTCGGGATAGATCCACGAACCCGCGGCGGTCTTGAACACTTCCATGCCCGTGCCCACCACATGGAACAGCAGGATCACGCGGGCTTCGCTCCAGGTTTCCATGCGCAGCGCCAGCAGCAGCGCCTGGATGCCCAGCGCGGCCAGGGTCAGGAAGTCGTAGCGGGCCAGCGCGGCGTCTTTCGGATACCACCAGTGCGTGCCCAGCAGCAGCGCGCACATCAGGCCGCCGAACAGGCAGGCCCAGGCCTGCTTCACGCCAAAGCGGAAGAACTCGTAAAGGGCCACGCCAAAACGGCCGCGGCCGGCCAGATTGCTGGCCAGCCGCGATTCCCACTCCTGCAGCCCCGCGATGAGCGGCCAGTCATTGGCCGCCGGATGGCTCACGGAAAGCTCAGCCTTCCACGACGGCGTAGGCCGAGTGGTTGTGGATGGATTCGAAGTTCTCGGCTTCCACGCGGTAGCGGGCGATGCCGGGATGCGCGTTCAGGCGGGCAGCCACGTCGCGCACCAGGTCCTCGACGAACTTGGGATTGTCGTAGGCGCGCTCGGTGACGTACTTCTCGTCCGGGCGCTTGAGCAGGCCCCACAGTTCGCACGAGCCTTCTTCTTCGATCAGGCGGATGACGCCGTCCATGCCGATGTCGGCATTCAGGATGGCCGACACCGTGACGTGCGAGCGCTGGTTGTGCGCGCCGTATTCGGAGATGGCCTTGGAGCAGGGACAGAGGCTGGTGACGGGCACCTGCACGATCAACTCGAACTCGACCTCGTCGCCCTGGGCGCGGGCGATCCATTGCACTTCGTAGTCCAACAGGCTTTGCACGCCGGAAATCGGGGCGGACTTGTTGATGAAGTACGGGAAGGCGGCGGTGATGTCGCCGCGCTCGGCATGCAGCAGCGGCAGCATGTCGGCAGCCATGGCGCGGAACAGGGTCGGCGTCATGGGGATGCTGCGGTACTTTTCCAGCAGGGCCACGAAGCGGGACATGTGCGTCCCTTTTTCTTCGGGCGGCAGCGCCACCGTGAGCGTCCAGTTGGCCACGGTGCCTTGGGGCGAGCCGTCGCCGCTTTCAATCAACATGGGGTGGCGCACGCCACGGATGCCCACGCGCTGAATCGGGATGTGCCGGGTGTCCGCCGAACTCTGGACGTCGGGCATCACGATGGCGGGGTCGATCGGAGAATTCATTTCGGCTTACCTGTCTAGGCAATCAGTCGTGAAAACGCACGGGCCTAGGAATCTTTGAGAAGGGGGCCATTATCGCCCATAGTCCGCGGATCGCCAGGGAAAACCCTTTTATCCGTAGGTTGGCGGGGCCGGAACAGTGTGTTTCATTGCCGCGGACAGTGGCCTGGCCCCTGCCCGCGGAATCGGGCCGGATTCAGCCCAGCAGATTGGCGTAACGGGCGCGGATCGCGCTTTCGATGCCCGCCGCGTCCAGGCCGATGCCGGCCCACAGCGCCGACTGCTCGCCGTGGTCGATGAACTCGTCGGGCAGGCCCAGTTGCAGGACCGGGATCGCAACCCCCGCCGCGCTCAGCGTTTCCAGCACCGCGCTGCCGGCGCCGCCCATGATGGAAGCGTCTTCCAGCGTAACCAGGGCGTCATGGCGGCTGGCCAGGTCGAGGATCAGTTCGCGGTCGATCGGCTTGACGAAGCGCATGTCGGCCACGGTGGCATCGAGCTTTTCAGCCGCGCCCAACGCGGCCTGAAGCAGCATGCCGAAACCCAGGATGGCGATCTTGCGGCCCTCGCGGCGCACCACGCCGCGGCCGAGCTCGACCGTGTCCAGGCCGGGCGCTTCAGCCGCGCCGCAGCCCGCGCCGCGCGGATAGCGCACCGACGCCGGGCCGGGATACTGATAACAGGTCGACAGCAGCAGCCGCGTTTCGTTTTCGTCCGAGGGCGTGGCCACGACCATGTTGGGCACGCAGCGCAGAAAGGCGATGTCGTAATTGCCCGCATGCGTGGCGCCGTCCGCGCCCACCAGGCCGGCGCGGTCCAGCGCGAAGGTCACGTCCAGGTTCTGCAGGGCCACGTCGTGGATGAACTGGTCGTAGCCGCGCTGCATGAAGGTGGAGTAGATCGCGACCACGGGCTTCTGGCCTTCGCAGGCGATGCCCGCAGCGAACGTCACGGCGTGCTGCTCGGCGATGCCCACGTCGAAGTAGCGCTGCGGAAAGCGCTTTTCGAATTCCACCAGCCCGCTGCCCTCGCGCATGGCGGGCGTGATGGCGACCAGGCGCGAATCCTGTTCGGCCATGTCGCACAGCCACTGGCCGAACACCTGCGTGAAGCTGCGCTTGCCCGGCGCCTTCGATTGCTGGATGCCGACGGCCGGATCGAACTTGCCCGGACCGTGGTACAGCACCGGGTCGGCCTCGGCCAGCTTGTAGCCCTGGCCCTTCTTGGTGACCACGTGCAGGAACTGCAGGCCTTCCAGGGCCTTGAGGTTCTGCAGCGTGGGCACCAGCGCGTCCAGGTCGTGCCCGTCGATCGGGCCGACGTAGTTGAAGCCGAATTCCTCGAACAGCGTGGCCGGCGTGACCATGCCCTTGGCATGCTCTTCGAAGCGGCGCGCCAGTTCCAGCACCGGCGGCACGTGTTGCAGCACCGCGCGGCCGACGTTCTTGGCGGCCGCATAGAAGCGGCCCGACATCAGGCGCGCCAGGTAGCGGTTCAGCGCCCCCACTGGCGGTGAGATCGACATGTCGTTGTCGTTCAGGATCACCAGCAGGTTGATGTTGGGCGTGACGCCGGCATTGTTCATGGCTTCGAAGGCCATGCCGGCGGACATCGCGCCGTCGCCGATGATGGCGATGTGCTGGCGCTGCACGCCGGCGTTGCGCGAGGCCACCGCCATGCCCAGCGCCGCGGAGATGGAAGTGGACGAATGCGCGGTGCCGAAGGCGTCGTACTCGGATTCACTGCGCTTGGGGAAACCCGAAATCCCGCCCTGCTGGCGCAGCTTGGCCATGCCGGCGCGGCGGCCAGTCAGGATCTTGTGCGGGTAGGACTGGTGGCCTACGTCCCAGACGATGCGGTCATGCGGCGTGTCGAACACCTGATGCAGGGCCAGGGTGAGCTCGACCGTGCCCAGGTTGGACGACAGGTGCCCGCCCGTTTTGGACACCGATTCCAGCACGAAGCCGCGCAGCTCGTCGGCCAGCTTCTTCAGCTCGCGGCGATCCAGGCGCTTGAGGTCAGCCGGGGATTGAATGCGGTCCAGTAAATCTGTCGTCATGCTTTTATGTGGTTCGTTGGCCCGGTCTGCCTCCAGCCCGGGCTGGTCCCGGTTCAGCGGTCTCGTAGGACGATGAAGTCGGCCAGTTCAGCCAGGCGCGATCCGGCCTCGCCCAGCGGAGCCAGGGCGGCCAGCGCGTCCTCACGCAGTTCCTGGGCGAACGCGCGCGCGCCGTCCAGGCCCAGAAGCGATACATAGGTGGGCTTGTTCTCGGCGGCGTCCTTGCCCGGCGTCTTGCCCAGGCTGGCGCTGTCGGCGGTCACGTCCAGGATGTCGTCGACCACCTGGAAGGCCAGGCCCACCGCCTGCGCGTAGGCGTCCAGCGCCTGGCGCGAGGCCGAACTGGCGCCCGCCACGATGCCGCCCAGGGCCACGCTGCAAGCCAGCATGGCGCCCGTCTTCATGCTGTGCATGGTTTGCAGCTCGTCGCGCGACAGCGCGCGGCCGACGCTGAACAGGTCAATGGCCTGGCCGCCGGCCATGCCCTGGCTGCCGGCGGCGCGCGCCAGCGACTGAGTGGCCTGCACGATCAGCGCGGGCGCGATCGGCATGGAAGCCAGCAGATCGAAGGCCAGCGGTTGCAGCGCATCGCCCGCCAGCATGGCGGTGGCTTCGTCGAACTTCACGTGGGTGGTGGGACGGCCGCGGCGCAGCGTGTCGTCGTCCATGCAGGGCAGATCGTCATGCACCAGCGAATAGGCGTGGATCAGTTCCACCGCCGCGGCGGCGCGGTCCAGCGAGGCCTGCACGGCCAGCACGCTGCCGCTGACGGGGCAGGCCTGCCCCGCCGCGTAGACCAGCGCGGCGCGCACCCGCTTGCCGCCGCCGAGCACGGCGTAGCGCATGGCTTCATGCAGCCGCGCGGGCAACGCGTCCGCCGGGGGGAGCAGATCGTCCAGGACGTCTTCGACGTGCTGGACACGGCCTTGCAACCATTCCGGGAAGGCGAGTTGAATTTGCTTCATCGGGTTCTTATTCGTCATCCAGCGCCGCCGGGTCCAGCGGACGCAGCAAGTCGCCCTCCAGGACCTTGACCTGCTGTTCGGCCTGCGCCAAGCGTTCCTGGCAGACCCGCGTGAGCGCCACGCCGCGCCGGTAGGCGGCCAGCGACTGCTCCAGCGGCAACGAGCCGTCTTCCATGGCCGCTACCAGCGATTCGAGTTCGGCCAGCGCCGTTTCGAAATCCTGGGGCAAGGGACGGTCATCGATCTGCGGATCGGCTTGTGAAGATTTGGCCAAACGGGTCTCCGAGGGCGCTAGGGGTGGATCAATCCGTGAATTGTACGAGATACCCGCAAGGCCGTCGGGCTTGCCGCCGCGCGCGGCGCGTCTCAGGCCGCAGCGCCTGCCAGCCCCGCAATGGCGCCCTGCAGCAGCGGCGCCACGCGCGTACGCAGGTCCGCCTCGGGCAAGAGGCTGGCGGGCCCGCCGCAGCTCATGACGAAGACGCCCTCGCCCGTGATGGAGGCAAACGGCACGGCGACCGCATTGATCCCCGACTGCCATTCGCCGATGGCGTAGCAGCAGCCCGTGTCGCGCAGTTCGGCGCGGGCGCGCTCCATGGCGGCCGCGTCCGGCGCGGTCTCGCCCAGCCGGGCCAACGCGTCGGCGCAGGCCTGGGGCGGCAGGCTGGCCAGGTAGGCCCGGCCCATGGCGCTGTCCAGGCTGGCGCGATAGCCGACGGGCAGGCGCAGGTAGAGCGCCGAAGACCCATGGATGGCCTCGACGTAGGTCATGGCATCGCCATCGAAGGCGCCCAGGGCCACCGCGCCGCCGGTGGCGCGCGCCAGCTCGGTCATCGAGGCCTTGGCCAGTTCGCGCACCTCCAGCCCGGCCAGCAGACCGAAGCCCAGCGCCAGCACGCCATAGCCAGGCGAATATTTGCCGGTGTCCGGGTGATAGCGCAGATAACCCAATTCAGTAAGGGTGTAGGTGATGCGGCTGATGGTGGGCTTGGGCAAACCGGTCAGGCGCGCCAGGTCCAGATTGCCCAAGGCCGTCACGCCATGGCGAAAACAGCGCAGTACATCCAGCCCGCGCGCCAGTGCGGTAATGAAATCAGGCGAGTTGGCGCCCACGCCCGCGCCGGCGGCGCGCTTGCGGCGCGCGGGCAGGCTGAGTTCGACCTTGCCGTCCGGTTTGGCGGCGGGATGGGCGATGCGCTTGGCGTCAGAAAAAGATTGCATTTCTATTCGCTTCGTTTTTATAGTTTATTTCGAATAACAAAATTAAATTCCATTTTACGGAATTTAATGCACCCAAGGAGACTTGGCAAGCGCTACCCGCAGCGCCAAGCCAGGCCCGAACATCCACTCATGCACGCGATTTCAAGGGGAAAAACATGATTCGCACTAGCTTCAAACTGCTGGCCACCCTGCTGCTCAGCGCCGCCGCGCTGGGTGCCCAGGCCGAAACCTATCCGGCCCGGCCGATCAAGGTGGTCTCGCCCTTCCCCGCCGGCGGCGCCACCGACGTGCTGACCCGCATCCTGGCCGAGCGCATGGCCAAGACGCTGGGCCAGCCCATGATCGTCGAGAACAAGGCAGGCGCCGGCACCTCGATCGGGGCGGCCTTTGTTTCGCGCGAAGCGCCGGACGGCTACACCATCCTGATGGCGACCAACTCCACGCTGGTCACCAACCGCTATCTGTACAAGGAACTGCCCTACGATCCCGATGGCTTCGCCCGCATCGGCATGGTCGGCGTCGGGCCGCTGGTCCTGCTGTCCAGCCCCAAGCGGCCGTTCAACAGCACCCAGGACGTGGTGGCCTACGCCAAGCAGAATCCAGGCAAGCTGACCTTCGCCACCTTCGGCCCGGGCACGTCCTCGCACCTGGCGGGCGAACTCTTCAAGGAACGCGCGGGCATCGACATCCTGCACGTGCCCTTCAAGGGCGCGACCCAGGCCCTGCCCGCCCTGGTCAGCGGCGACGTGGACCTGTTCTTCGACATGGTGGCCACCGGCATGCCGCAGGCCGATGCCGGCAAGGTCAAGGTCTTCGCCATCACCAGCCCGGGCCGCCTGGCGACGCAGCCCAAGCTGGCGACGCTGGCCGAACAAGGCTATCCCGCGTTCGACATGACCGCCTGGTTCAGCTTCGTGGCGCCCAAGGGCACCCCCGCCCCCGTGATGGAAAAGCTGCAGCAGGCCCTGGCCGAGACCCTGCAGGACGAGACCATCAAGAAGCGCATGCTGGACATGGGCATCGACCCGCGCTCGGGCACGGCTGCCGAACTGGACAAGCAGATCAAGACCGAACAGCCGATCGTGGCGCAACTGATCAAGCAGGCCAATATCGTCCTGCAATGATGGCGCGGCTGGTTTCGTGACAAAACGTAGGCGGGCCCGCGCCCGCCCGTGAATGCGCCGCGCCGCGCGGCGTCCGCCGGCAGAGGGCTCCAGCGCCCCTGCCGGTTTTTCATGCGCGTCGATATGCCCTCTAACCCCTGGATACAGAACCAGGACGCTGCCCGCTGCTATGGTGAAAAAGTAGACACCGCCATGGGAGCCCGATGCCGTACGCCGAAGAGAAATATGCGCGCCTGGATGCCGCCCGCTGGTTGGCGGCGGTAGCCGTCGTGCTGCTGCACAGCGCCGCCATGGTGGTAAGCAACCCCGCGGTGTACGGCGGGGGAGCGTGGCTGGCGGCCAATCTGTACGACTCGGCGGCGCGCTGGTGCGTGCCCGTGTTCGTCATGGTCAGCGGCGCCCTGCTGCTGGATCCCGACAAGCCGCAGGACGCGCGCCAGTTCTACAGCCGGCGCATGGCGCGGATCTGCGCGCCGCTCTTGTTCTGGACGTTTTTCTATCTGGCCTGGCGCACGGCGCTGGATTGGTGGGACGACGGCCGCATCGATTTTTCGTTCTGGCCGCGCAAGCTGGTGCAGGGCGAGCCGTACTACCACCTGTGGTACCTGTACATGATCGTGGGCCTGTATCTGTTCGCGCCGCTGGTGCGCGTCCTGTATGCGCGCAGCACGCCGCGCGCCCGCGCCTTGTGGGTCGTCGGCATCCTGGGCGTGGCGATCCTGGACGCGCTGTACCGCCGCGCGCTGGGCGCGCCCGCGGGCTTCTTCCTGACCTGGTTCCTGCCCTATCTGGGCTACTTCGTGGCGGGCCGCCTGATCTTCGACGGCCAGATGCGCATCCCGCGTCCCGGCCTGATGCTGGCGGCCAGCGTCGCCGCGACCGCGCTGGGCGTGTACACGATGTCGAGCAACCGCGCGCTGGATACCTACTTCTACGACTACTTCAGTCTCACGGTGCCGTTCATGTCGCTGGCCGCATTCCAGTGGATCGTTGGGTCGCCGCGCCTGCCGCGGCTGGCCTCGCTGGCGCCTTTGACCTTCGGCGTCTACCTGATCCATCCACTGTTCCTGGACGTGGCGCATCGCGCCGGCGCCTTGACGGGCGCGCGCAACGAGGCCTGGACGCTGCCCATGCTGGCGGTGGCCGTGTTCATGTTGTCGGCGGCCAGCAGCTGGCTGATGAGACGCCATCCGGCCACCCGGCGCTTCGTCTGAAAGGCCTACATCTTCAAGGGGTTATGCCTCGCGCAGCGCGTGCACGACGGCTACGGCATAACTTCACGAAGCTTCGCAGATCTTCACGGGCGCGGGGTAAGGGCTTGGGGTACAATTCACGGCTTATTTGATCGGCCAGACACCGATTTTTCTTCGCGCCAGCACGGAACGCATCCTGCGGATTTCAAAGCCGCCAGGCAAAAGCCCCTCCGTCCTGGCTTTTTTATCCGAGCGGGGGGAATCATGACCGACATCGGTCGGATGGCACATGTAGTGCCAGCTCGCACCCAGCTACCCGTCAGCGCGTATTTTGACGAAGCCCTCTTTGCCCGCGAGCAAGAACTCATTTTCAAGCAATCCTCACAATACGTCGGCCACCAGAAAGTGGTGCCCGAAATCGGGGATTGGCGTACGTTGGTCCAGGAAGACGGAGGACGCGTGCTGGTTCGCAACCAGCAAGGCGTCGAACTCATCTCAAATGTCTGCCGCCACCGCCAGGCGCTGATGCTTGGCGGCGAAACCGGCAATGTGGCCGGCAACTGCAATACGCATGGCAATCTGAAGGCAACCGGCGGCAATATCGTCTGCCCCTTGCATCGTTGGACGTACAACAACCAGGGCGAGTTGTTGGGCGCGCCCCAGTTCGCCACCACGCCCTGCATGAACCTGCAGAAGTTCCGCCTGCGCGACTGCCATGGCCTGCTGTTCGAAGGCCCGCGTGATCCGGCCGCCGACATGGCGCCGCTGTTCTCGCGCCCGGAATTCGACTTCGGCGACTACGTGCTGGACCACGTCGAAGTGCACCAGTGCAACTACAACTGGAAGACCTTCATCGAGGTCTACCTCGAGGACTACCACGTCGGTCCGTTCCATCCGGGCCTGGGCCGCTTCGTCACCTGCGACGACCTGAGCTGGGAGTTCAACGACTGGTACAGCCTGCAGAAGGTCGGCGTGCACAACGCCCTGGCGCAGCCGGGGTCCGACGTGTACAAGCAATGGCACGACCGCCTGCTGGCGTTCCGCGAAGGCGATGCGCCTGATTTCGGCGCGGTCTGGGTCACGTACTTCCCGACCCACATGATCGAGCTGTATCCGCATGTGCTGGTGCTCTCCACGCTGTACCCGAAGGGCCCGCAGGAAACTGTGAACGTGGTCGAGTTCTACTACCCCGAGGAAATCGCCGCCTTCGAACGCGAGTTCGTCGAGGCGCAGCGCGCCGCCTACATGGAAACGGCGATCGAGGACGACGAGATCGCCGAGCGCATGGACGCGGGCCGCAAGGCGCTGATGCTGCGCGGCGTGAACGAAACCGGTCCCTACCAGTCGCCCATGGAAGACGGCATGCAGCACTTCCATGAATGGTATCGCCGCATCATGCAGGAGCGGGTCTGAAGCCTGGCTCCGGCGCCTGTCCCATGCAAAAAGGCCTCGCACATGCGAGGCCTTTCTTCTTTCCGGCTGCCGCGATCAGCGGCCCAGCACACCCGCCACCGTGCGCTCGCCGATGGCCAGTCCCACCGT
Source organism: Achromobacter aegrifaciens (assembly GCF_902859735.1). Classification (GTDB taxonomy): domain Bacteria; phylum Pseudomonadota; class Gammaproteobacteria; order Burkholderiales; family Burkholderiaceae_B; genus Achromobacter; species Achromobacter aegrifaciens. Next base: position 213,128 of record NZ_CADIJY010000006.1, read on the forward strand.
CATGCCCACGCCCGAGTGCATCACCGCCACCGTCGTGGCCGGGTCCACCGGCATGACCGAGAACGGCGCGGGGCCATGCGCGCCATAGACGCCCTGCCAGCGCTCCAGCACGCGCAGGCGCGCGCCCAGCGCCTGGGTCGCCAGGTCCAGCATGGCATTGTCGACTGCCTCGTCGTTGAACGGCGGCGCGTCCTGGCCGTAGCGGTGCGAATCGCCGATGATCAGTTCGCCATAAGGCGTGGGGCTGATCAGCAGGTGGATGCCGTTCTCCAGCAGCATGGGCGTGCGCGCCTGGATCACGTCGCGCAACGCCAGCGCCGACGGCAGGTCCGAGAATGCGCCGTAATGCACGCAGGACAGGCCGGTCAGCAAGGGGCGGTCCAGCGCGATGGGATGAGTCTCGAACGCGGCGCGCAACATCTGCAGGCGCGTGACCTCCAGGTTCATCGACGCAAAGCGCTCAGGCAGCAGGGTCAGGTAGTCATGCCCGGGGCAGACGAACACGTGTCCGCCCTTGAATTCGCCAGCCGAGGTACACACCAGCCCGCCCTCGACCGCGCGCGCCAGCGTGCCGGTGATGAACTGCACACCCAGCGATTCCGCAAGGTAGCTCGTGATGGCCGGCAGCGCCTCGCGCGAATAGATCTGCAGATCGTCATGACCTTGCAGGCCCGCGCAGTGGTGCGCGAGCTGGCCGCCGTACAACCGGGCCACCTCGCGGGCCGACAGCAGGTCGGCGCGATAGCCTTCCTGGCACATGCGCGTGTCGGCGAATTCCTGCAGCACGTCCGCCTCTTCGGCATTGCGCGCCAGCACCAGGGCGCCGTTGGCGCGCACATGGAAACCCGCTCGGTCCGCCAGTTCCAGCCACAGTTCGCGCGCCTGCTGGGCGTGCGACAGCATCATGCCGGGGGCCTGGCCCGTCACGATGACCTGGCCGAAATTGCGGATGGTGGCGCCATGCGCCTGGCGGCTGCGCTCGATCACGGCCACCGACAGGCCGCGCTTGGCGGCGGCCCAGGCGTGGGCGATGCCCAGCATGCCGGCGCCCACCACGACTACGTCGAAATTTTTCATCTGTGGAACATTGCAAAGGGAAATGCGGCGGGAGCCGCCCTGGCGGGCGCCCCCCGGGGCGCGGCGGCGTCCGGCGCCGCCGCGGTCAAACGGACTTACTTCTTCTTCGGCTCGGACTTGCCGTCGTAGCGCTTGGTCCACTCGGCGATGATGCGGTCGCGGTTGGTGGCGGCCCAGGTGAAGTCGTTCTTGATCATGCGTTGCATCAGGTCGGCCGGCAGGTTCGGATTGGACGTGGCGATCGACGGGATGGCCAGCACGGCGAAGTTGGCCTTGTACAGTTCGTTGGCTTCGCGGCTGGCGGAGAAGTCGGCCAGCTTGCGGGCGGCTTCCAGGTTCTTGGTGCCCTTCATGATGGCGGTGGCTTCCACTTCCCAGCCCAGGCCTTCCGAGGGGAACACGGCTTCGACGGGCGCGCCGTCGGCCTTCAGCTTGGCGGCGCGGTAGTCGAACGACACGCCGATCGGGAATTCGCCGGCGGCAGCCATGTTGCAGGGCTTGGAGCCCGAGTGCGTGTACGAACCGATGTTCTTGTGCAGGGCGTCCATGTAGGCCCAGCCCTTCTCTTCACCGAAGATCTGCAGCCAGGCGCTGACGTCCAGGAAGCCGGTGCCCGACGAAGCCGGGTTCGGCATCACGATCTTGCCGGCGTACACCGGCTTGGTCAGGTCCTGCCACGAAGTGGGCTTGGGCAGCTTCTGCTTTTCGGCTTCGATGGTGTTGAAGCAGATGGCGGCGGCGAAGCCGTCCATGCCGACCCAGCTGGGCTCGGCCTTGGCGTCGCGCATGTTGGCGGCGATCTGGTCCAGGCCCTTGGGGGCGTAGGGCTGCAGCATGCCTTCCTTGTCCATCAGGCCCAGCGAGGTGCCGGCCAGGCCCCAGATGGCGTCGGCCTTGGGGTTGTTCTTTTCGGCCAGCAGCTTGGCGGTGATGATGCCGGTGGAGTCGCGCACCCACTGGATCTTGATGTCGGGATTGGCCTTCTCGAACGCGGCCTGGTAGGCCTTGATCTGGTCGGCTTCGAGCGCGGTGTAGACCGTCAGCGTGGTCTCGGCGGAGGCGGCGCCCATCACGCCCGTCAGGGCGGCGGCCAGTGCAAGCAGCTTGTAGCGATTCATGAAGTACTCCGTGGGTAGGCGGAAAAAGGCTGAGGGAGGCCCCCGGGGCTGGCGCGAACCGGCCCCGGCAAGCGGTGCAGACAGGTGAGAGGGTTAGGGGCGCTGGCCTGCGGACAAGCGGGCTTCGATATCGGAGATCACGCCAGGCAGGTCGGCGACGGTATCGATCAGGTAGTGCGGCGCGGCGGGCGACAGCTCCAGGCTGGCGGCGGTGCGCGCTTTCTGGCGGCCTGCGTCGTCCAGGCTCAGGTATTCCTCCAGCGTCAGGCCGGCGGCGTTGCCCGACAGCAGCAGGCCCACGGTCCACATGCCGGCGCGGCGTCCTTCTTCGATGCCGGGCGCGGTGTCATCGACCTTGACGCAGGCGGCCACGTCGGACAGGCCGAGTTCGACCACATTCTTCAGTGCCATCGCGGGCGCCGGGCGCGCGCGCGGCACGTCGTCGCTGGCGACGATGCAATCAGGCTCCAGGCCTTCGGTGGCGGCGCGCTCGACCACGCGGCGCATGACGCTGGCGGGGTAGCCCGAGCACGAGCCGATCTTCAGGCCGTGCTGGCGCAGAGCGCGCAGCAGTTCTGCCGCGCCGGGGATCGCCGCCGAATACTGGGCAACCTTCTCCAGCTGCATCGGCAGGAAGCGCTCGTAGATGGCGGTCACGTCGTCATCGGTGGGCAGGCGGCCGAACTGGGCCTGGTACTGGCTGGCGATGACCGGCTCATTGCAGAGCGTGCGGATGTGGTCCCACTTGCCCATGCCCATCGGGCCGCGGGCCTGCGCCAGCGACATTTTCACGCCGAACTGCGAGAACGCGTCCACGAACACCTTGGTGGGCGCGAAGGAACCGAAGTCGACCAGCGTGCCGGCCCAGTCGAAGATCACCGCCTCCAGGCGGACGGGCAAAGGCGAAACAGTCATGAGGGTCATCCTTGAAAAATCGTTCAATGGGCCGCGGGGCGGCGCCAGGCCTGGCTGCGCGCCACCAGCGCGCGGCTGGCCAGGTGCAGGACCAGTGCAGCGACGGCCGAACTGGCCATGATCACGGTGCACATGGCGGCGGCGGGACCGATGAAGCCGGCGTCGTCCATGTTCAGCACCGCGACCGCGGCCAGCACCGTCGACGGGCTGTACAGAAACACGACCGCGGACACCGTGGTCATGGCGGAAACAAACAGATAGCGGGCCACGTCCAGCGCGGCCGGCAGGCACATCGGCAGCGTCACGCGCAGGAAGGTCGTCAGGCGCGGCACCTTGAGCGACGTGGAGGCCGCTTCGAATTCGGGGTCCAGCGCATTGAGCGCGGTGGCAGCCGTGAGGTGCGCGCTGGTGTAGAAGTGGACGATGGTGCACAGGACCAGCAGCGGCATGGTGCCGTACAGCACGTTCAGCGGGTTCGACAGGCTGTTGAAGAAGAAGATGTAGCCCAGGCCCAGCACCAGGCCCGGCACCGCCATGGGCATCAGCGCCAGCATGCCGACCATGCCGCGCAGGCCGCGCGCGAGCTGGCCGCGGGCGGGCACCTTCTCCATCATCCATGCGCCGGTGAAGACCACGGCCGTGCCGGCCAGGGCGGTGCAGAACGCCAGCTGCAGGCTGTTGCGCCAGGCGAGCCAGCCGCCGCCGTCCATATTGTCGAAGTCGTACGAACGCAGCGACATCGACAGGTTGTAGGGCCACATCTTCACGAAGGACGCCCACACCGCCACGCCGATGATCAGCAGCAGGAACGCCGCCAGCACGCCGGCCAGCGCCAGGAACGCGGCATCGCGGCGGCGGTTGACGCCCGCGGCATAGGGCTGGGCCCGGCCGCTCAGCTGAGCGCCTTGTCGGGCGCGCAGCCGCCTGTCCAGGGCGAAGGTCAGGATCGCGGGAAGCAGCAGCAGGATGCCGATGGCCGCGCCCTTGGGAAAGTTCTGCTGGCCGACCACGGCCTTGTAGGCTTCCATCGCCAGCACGTTGTAATCGCCGCCCACGACCTTGGGCACGCCGAAGTCGGTCACCGTCAACGTGAACACCACGCAGCAGGCCGAAAACACGGCGTAGCGGGTGCCCGGCAGGGTCACGGTCAGGAAGGTGCGCCAGGGGCCGGCGCCCATGGCGCGCGCGGCGTCATAAAGACGGCCGTCGGCCAGGGCCAGGCCGGTCAGCAGAATCATCAGCGCGTGCGGGAAGGTATAGAAAGCCTCGCCCACGACGATGCCCCAGAAACCGTAGATGGTCGCGCCGCCCGTCAGGCTCTTGAGCAGACCCTGGTTGCCTAGCAGGTACACCAGCGCGATCCCCGGCAGCAGCGACGGCGCCAGCAGCGGCAGCAAGGCGACGGTGCGCAGCAGGCCCTTGCCCGGCAGGCGCGTGCGGGTCAGGCCATAGGCGAATCCATAGGCGCAGGGCACGACCAGCAAGGTCGTCACCACGCCCACCGCGAGGCTGCGCGCGACCATGGCCATGAAGCCGTCGCCGCCGATGATGTCCGCAAGCACCGACAACCCGGCCCAGGCGCCATCGCTGTCGGTCACCGACTTGAGCAGGATGGCGGCCAGCGGCAGCGCCAGGAACAGCAACAGGCCCAGCGCCAGGGCGCCCTGCCCGGTGGCCAGGCCGAAGGCGCCAACCCAGGCCGGCAGCGGGCGGCGGCCCAGCGCCGGGGCCGGCATGGGCGCTGCGATATTTCCAGCAGCCGGCGCGGCGGCGTTGGAGGAACGGTTCATGGCCGGATCAAGCGTAGGCGCGAATCGCATGGCGCGGCAGCTCCACCCAGCAGCGGCTGGCGGCGTGAGGGCCCAGCAGGGCGTCTCCGATTTCGGGGGACACGATGGAATGCACCGTGCTGCCGGGCACGCCCTCAAGGCGCAAGGCCAGGCGATAGCCGCGGCCAAGGAACACGCCGTCCAGCACATCGGCCAACATGGCGTTGGGCTGATCCGGGCGCGCGGTGCTGACGCGCACCGCTTCCGGGCGCACGAACAGCTTGCCGCTGGCGGCGTCCAGCGCCTCGTCCACGGCCAGCTCCTGGCGTCCGACGCGGGCGCGGTGCGCGTCCACGCGTTCGAACGGCAGCCAGTTCGCCTCGCCCACGAAATCGGCGATGAAGGCCGAGCCGGGCTGGCGGTAGAGTTCCCGCGGCGTGCCGTACTGCTCGATGATGCCGCCATTCATTACGGCGATGCGGTCGGCCATCACCATGGCCTCTTCCTGGTCGTGCGTGACCATCAGCGTGGTGATGGACAGGCGCTTCTGCAGGGCCCGCAGCTCGATGCGCAGATGCTCGCGCACGCGGGCGTCCAGCGCCGACATGGGCTCGTCCAGCAGCAGCAGGGACGGCGATGGCGCCAGCGCGCGCGCCAGGGCCACGCGCTGCTGCTGTCCGCCGGAAATCTGTCCCGGATATTTATCCGCCGCGCCCGCCAGGCCGACCAGCGTCAGCATTTCCTCGACGCGGTTGGCGACGTGGTTGCGGTGGGCGCGCTTGCCGCTCAGGCCGTAGGCCACGTTCTGGGCCACCGTCAGGTTGGGAAACAGCGCGTACGACTGGAACAGGATGCCGTAGTCGCGCGCCTGCGGTTCGGCGTGCGAGATGTCGCGCCCGGACAGCACGATGGTGCCGCTGTCCTGGCGCTCGAGGCCGGCGATGGCGCGCAGCAAGGTGGTCTTGCCGCAGCCCGAGGGGCCCAGCAGGCACACCAACTCCCCGGCGCGGATGTCGAGCGAGACGTCCGACAGCGCGGTGTGGCTGCCAAAGCGCTTCACCAGATGCCTGACAGAGAGAAATGCGGTATCGCGTTCGGCCATGGGGCCTCCGGTTTGGGAACGAAGGCAGTATGGAAGACGCGTATTGAGTGTTTATGACACTTCGCGCAAATGCAGTAATAAAAACATCAAATTATTTTGGTGTACTGGCGGTCTTGCGCATTGCGCCCCTATTCCGCCCCCTGCACCGTGCTTGTCGCCGAACTCAAATCCTTCTACGCCGTGGCCCGCTGCGGCACCGTCACCAAGGCCGCCGCCCAGTTGGGCGTCAGCCAGCCCACGGTGACGGGGCAATTGCGCCAGCTGGAGTCGCGTTACGGCGTCGAACTGTTCCACCGCCAGGGGCGCGGCATGCGCCTGTCGGACGCCGGCCACAGCCTGATGCCCATGGTGGAAAAGCTGGTCCAGCAGGAAACCGAGATCGACTTCCGGCTGCGCGACGCCAGCGACCTGCGCGAAGGCAATCTGCGCATCGGCGCCACCGGCCCCTACTACATCATGGACACGGTGCGCGCCTATAACCAGCGTTATCCGGGCATAGACCTGACGCTGGCTATCGGCAATTCGCAAAGCATGCTGCAGGCGCTGCATGACTATCGCATCGAGATTGCCACGTCGTCGTTTCTGATGGATGACAAGCACCTGTACCGCCGCATGATCGCGGCCGACCCCATCCGGGTGGTGGCGCATCGCGACCATCCCTTGGCGCGCCACGGCCACGTCCGCCTGGCCGACCTGGCCGAACACGCGCTGCTGCTGCGCGAACCCGGCTCCATGACGCGGCAGCTGACGGAGGACGCCTTGCAGGCGGCCGGCGTCACGGTAAGCCGCACGCTGGAAATCGGCAGCCGCGAGTCCATCCGCCAGGCCATCCTGTGCGGCCTGGGGATCAGCCTGATCCCCTCGCGCGAAATCCCGTCCCATCCCGATCTGGCGGCCCTGGACATCGAGGGCGCCGACATCGTGATGCACGAATACCTGTACTGCCTGCGCGAGCGCCAACCGGTGCAGCTGATCGCGCGCTTTCTGGAGATGGCGCCAGCCGCCGGCTGAGCGCCGCCCTCCCCTATGCGGCCACCCAGGAGACAACCATGGCCTTGACCTTGCAAGATATCGAGCAGATTTTCCTGGAGCGCGGGCACCGCTCCTATGACGGCGAATCCGTCAGCCACCTGCGGCATGCGCTGCAGACCGCGGCGCTGGCCGAGCGCAACGGCGCCGGCGCCCACCTGATCACCGCCAGCCTGCTGCACGACCTGGGCCATCTCATCGCCGACCGGCCTGGCACGCCGACGCTGCGCGGCATCGACGACAAGCACCAGTACTTCGTCCTGCCCTTCCTGCGCGGCCTGTTCAGCTCGGCGGTGCTGGACCCGATCCGGCTGCACGTGGAAGCCAAGCGCTACCTCTGCTATGTGGAACCGCAATATGAAGCGTCGCTCTCGGAGGATTCGAAACGCAGCCTGGCGCTGCAGGGGGGCAGTTTCGATGCGAGCCAGGCGGTGGAATTCGCGAGCATGCCGGGCGCGCCGGATGCGATCCGCCTGAGGCGCTGGGACGACATGGCCAAGGTTCCGGGGCTGGCAACGCCGCCCCTGGACCACTTCCTGGAAATCGCCGAGAGCATCTCGGGTCGGGTCAAGCTGGCTGCCATCTGGTAGGGCTGGCCGGAAAGCCGTGCGTCCTGGCGGCCCAGACCACCGCCAGCGTCGCCGCCAACAGCGCCAGCAGCACCGGTACGAACGCGGCCACGCCCAGGCGTTCGAGCAACGCGCCGCCGACGATCCCGCCTGCGGCAATCGCCGTGTTCCACGCGGTCACCAGCATGGACTGCGCCACGTCCGCGGCATCGCCCGACGTCTTGGCCAGCGCGGTCTGGAACAGCGTCGGCGAGCCGCCGAACGCCACGCCCCAAGCCCCCACCGACAGATAAAGCATGGCCGGCATGCCGCCCGCGATACCCAGCGCCAGCGCGGCCAGGCCGAACAGGGCGATGCAGGCCAAAGTCAGCGCCCGCAGATGACGGTCGATCAACGTCCCGATCAGCCAGATGCCGGCCAGGGAGCTGAGTCCGAACACCAGCAGCACCAGCTCGGTGTTTGCAGCCATGCCCAGCGATGCCAGGAACGGCGCGATATAGATGTAGAGAATGTTGTGCGCCAGGACGAACGCCAGCACCGCGAACAGCACCGGGCGCACGCCGGGCAGCAGGAATACGCGCCGCAGCGGCAGTTGCCGGCCCCGGGCCTGTCCCGCAAAGTCCGGCACCCGCAAACGCACCCAGACCATCAGGACCAAGGCCAGCCCGCTCATGATGCCAAAGCCTGCGCGCCAGCCCCACAGCGCGCCCAGGAACGTGCCGGCCGGAACGCCCAGCGACAGCGCCAGCGGCGCACCCAGCATCGCCACCGCGATCGCGCGCCCTTGCTGATGTGCGGGCACCATGCGCGCGGCGTAACCTGCCAGCAGCGCCCACAACAGTCCCGCCGACACGCCGGCCAGAAAGCGCGCGGCCAGGGTCAGCACATAGCCGGATGACAGCGCGGTCACCGTGTTGGCCAGCACGAACCCGGCGATCGCCGCCAGCAGCAGCGGACGCCGCCGCACGCCCTGGGTCGCGGCGACCAGCGGGATCGCCGCCACCAACGACCCGATCGCGTAGATGGTGACGGTCTGGCCGATGCTGGCCTGGGACACGGCCAGGCCCTGCGCCATCTGCGGCAGCAGCCCGGCCGGCAGCGCCTCGGTCAGGATGGTGATGAAGCCGGCCATCGCCAGCGCCAGCAAGGCGCCCAGCGGCAGGCGGTCGCGACCGGCGGGGGGATGCGTGGGCGCAGTACGCGGACGCGGGGAATTCGTGGTTTTTTTCATCTCAGGCACCTTGGTTGAAGCTTGGTGCCGAGACGATAGAGTCCCCCGGATTAAAGAAAAAGTAGGCTACATTTCCTTCTTATGCGGAATTACATGTCCGCAATCGAGGAAACAGATGGATAGCCTCAATGGCTTTGTCGTATTCGTGCAGGTCGCCGAAACGCGCAGCTTCGTCGCCGCCGGCCGGCTGCTGGGCGTGTCGGCATCCGCCATCGGCAAAAGCGTGGCGCGGCTGGAAGAAAAACTGGGCGTGCGCCTGTTCCACCGCAGCACGCGCAGCGTCACCTTGACGGCCGAAGGGGCGCTGTTCCTGGAACGCAGCCGCCGCATCCTGGCCGAGATCGAAGCGGCCGAACTGGAGCTGTCGCAGGCCGCCGCCGCGCCGCGCGGACGCCTGCGCGTCAGCCTGCCGCTGGTCAGCGGGCTGGTGCTGCCGGTGCTGGGCGAGTTCATGCGCGAGTATCCCGAGATCGAACTCGACCTGGATTTCACCGACCGGATGGTGGACGTGATCGAAGAAGGCTTCGATGCCGTGGTGCGCACGGGCGAGCCGGCCGACTCACGCCTGTCGGCGCGCCGCCTGGGCGCCTTCCAGATCCTGCTGGTCGCCTCCCCCGCCTACCTGGCCAGCCGCGGCACGCCCAAAACGCCGGCCGACCTGCTGCGCCACAGCTGCCTGCACTACCGCTTTCCCAGCAGCGGCAAGCTGGAGACCTGGGCCCTGCGGCAAGCCGACGACGAGCCTGAACTGCAGTTGCCCGTCTCGATGATCTGCAACAACATCGAGACGCGCGCCTGCTTCGCGCTGCAAGGATTGGGGATTGCCTACCTGCCGGACTTCGCCATCCGCGAACCCCTGGCGGACGGCCGCCTGGTGCAGGTACTGAAAGGAAAATCGGAGCGGACCAACGTCTTCCACATCCTGTGGCCCGCCAGCAAGCACCCGTCGCCGAAGGTCCGGGCGCTAGTGGACTTTCTGGGTTCCCGGGTCTTTGCCGACGCCCGGGCGTCCAGGCCCGGGCATCAGGTCCAGGCCTCAGGTCACTGAGCGCCCGTAGCCACCGGGCGGGACGGATCGCTGCACCACTCGCTCCAGGAGCCCGGGTACAGGCGCGAACCGGACAGGCCCGCGATCTCCATGGACAGCAGGTTGTGGCAAGCCGTGATGCCCGAGCCGCACTGGTGCACGATGGCAGCCGGATCGCGGCCGTCCAGCAGCGTGGCGAATTCCTCGCGCAACTGCGCGGCCGGCTTGAAACGGCCGTCGGCCTGGAGGTTCTCGCCGTTGGGGCGGTTCAGCGCGCCCGGAATGTGGCCGGCGACCGGGTCCATGGGCTCGACCTCGCCGCGGTAGCGGTTGGCCGCGCGCGCGTCGATCACGGTGAAGGCCTGGCGGGGAATGTTGTCCAGCACCGCCTGCGCATCCACCGAACCCGCCAGCGAGGCGCCCGGCTCGACGGGCTGGCCCGCGCGCACGGCGGCGCCCGCCTCGGTCGTGGTCGGCAAACCGGCCGCCGTCCAGGCCTGCCAGCCGCCGTCCAGCACTGCCACCTGGTCATGCCCCAGCCAGCGCAGCATCCACCACAGGTGCGCAGCGTACATGCCGCCGCTGGCGTCATAGGCCACCACCAGGGTCTTGGGCGTCACGCCGTGGGCGGCCATGAGCGCGCCGAACGCGGCGCGCGACGGCAGCGGATGACGGCCGTTCTTGCCGGTGCGGGCCGCGGCCAGTTCGGTTTCGTGGTCCAGGTAGCGCGCGCCGGGGATGTGGCCCGCGTCATAGGCCTGACGGCCGGCCGCATGGTTGGTCAGGTCGTGGCGCACGTCGAACACGCGCACGTCCGGCGCATCCAGGCGCGCGGCCAGGTCGGCGGCGGAAATCAGGGTCATCGTCATTCGGTGTGCTCCTGTAAGGGTGTTGGGCGACCGCGGCTCAGGCCGGCTTGGGATCGCGCATGGTGCGCCAGATCGACAACAGGCCCGCGAAAATGATCAAGCCCATGCCGGCCCAGGCCAGGGCGTCCAGCTGTTCGCCCCAGAAACCCATGCCCAGCAGGGCCGCGAAGATGATGGTGCTGTACTGCAGCGCCGCCGTCAGCAGCGCCGACCCCAGGCCGAAGGCGCGGGTCATGGCCAACTGGCCGAACAGGCCCGTCACGCCCACGCCCAGCAGCGACAGGTAGCCGGTCCAGTCGGCGTGGCCCCAGCCCTCGAACAACAGTCCGGCCAGGCTGGACACGCAAACGGCCACGGAGAAGAACAGCACCGTGCGCCATTCGGGTTCGCCGACCCGGCCCAACTGGCGGATCTGCATCATGGCGATGGCCGACATGGCGCCGGCGGTCATCCCCAGCAGGGCAGCCAGCCACTGGTCCTCGTTGATGCTGGGCCGCAGCACCGCGATCACGCCCAGGAACCCCAGCGCCACCGCCACGATGCGCACGGGGTCGCGCTGCGCGCCGCCCCAGCCCAGCATCCAGCAGGCGATGAACAGCGGCGCGGTGTAGTTCAGGCTGGTAGCGGTGGCCAGGGGCAGATGGGCGATGGCGAAAAAGCCCAGCCACATCGAGGTGACGCCGGACAGGTTGCGCCACAGGTGGAGTTTCCAGCTGACGGGGATGATGGACTGGCGGCCGGCGCGGGCCCAGATCAGCAGCAGGATGACCGACGGCAATCCGCGAAATAGAACGACTTGCGGCAGCGAGGCGCCGTGTTCGGTGCCGAGCTTCACGAACGAACCCATGATGGCGAACATGGCGGACGCCAGCAACATCCAGAGTGCCTGCATGGGGGTCTACGCTAAGGGAAAAGTGAGGAGGAATAAGGGAAAGCGATACTATACTCTCCGTCACCGGAAGCGGCGCCGCGAGTCGGGGAACTGGCGGCCCGCAGCAGTGTCGAATCCCGGCATATCCTGCTCGCAGAGGAACACAAAAAACATGAAACGCATTGTCCTGTTCGTCCTGACCAACCTGGCTGTCATGCTGGTGCTGTCGGCCACGCTGCGCATCCTGGGCGTGGACCGCTACATCACCGCCAACGGCCTGAACCTGAACGCCCTGCTGATTTTCTCGGTGGTGGTCGGTTTCACCGGCGCGATCATCTCGCTCCTGATCAGCAAGCCCATGGCCAAGTGGAGCACCGGCGCCCAGGTGCTCGACCCGAATTCGCCCCGCAACCAGCGCGAAGCCTGGCTGGTCGACACCGTGCACCAGCTGGCCGACCGCGCCGGCATCGGCCGCCCGGAAGTCGCCATCTATGAAGGCGCCCCCAACGCCTTCGCCACCGGCGCCTTCAAGAACGACTCGCTGGTCGCGGTGTCCACCGGTCTCCTGGAAAGCATGAGCGAGGAAGAAGTCGCCGCCGTGCTGGCGCACGAAGTCGCGCACATCGCCAACGGCGACATGGTCACGCTGACGCTGATCCAGGGCGTGGTGAACACCTTCGTCGTGTTCCTGGCCCGCGTGGTCGGCTACTTCATCGACCGCGTGGTGTTCAAGAACGAACGCGGCATCGGCCCGGGCTACTACATCACCGTGCTGGTCTGTGAAATCATCTTCGGCGTGCTGGCCTCGATCATCGTGGCCTGGTTCTCGCGCCAGCGCGAGTACCGCGCCGACGCCGGCTCGGCCCACCTGATGGGCGCCCGCGAACCCATGATCCGCGCCCTGGCCCGCCTGGGCGGCCTGGAACCGGGCGAGCTGCCCAAGTCCTTCGAGGCCTCGGGCATCACCGGCAAGGGCGGCCTGGCCGCGATGTTCGCCTCGCACCCGCCGATTCCGGCCCGCATCGCCGCGCTGCAGAATGCGCGCGTGATCTAAGCCTTTCGCTCAGACGGGCCTCGCGCCCTGCAGCCCTGACTCGATGGCCCGCTTGCGCGGGCCATCGTCTTTTCCGGCTCCGTCCAAAAATGGCCCCCAGGATGCGAGGCCCCCCCCGAAGACGACCAACGATCAGACATTCCTGCTTCAATGGGGTGGGCGCATAATTTCAGGGGCCTGGCGCCGGTCCTGGCCGTATGGATAGACGTGATGTCGAGGGCAGACCGTGGCTGAATCGAGTACGCACTCCCCGGCCCGCGGAACGGGCAGCTGGCTGGTTGCCGTGGGCACGTATACGCGGCCGATGCCGCATGTGCACGGCATAGGGCGCGGCATCCACTTGCTGAGGTTCGACGCCGCGACGGCCACGCTGCGTGAATTGCAGGTGGACAGCCATGGCGTCAATCCCTCTTACCTGTGCCATTCCGCGTCCCTCGGCCTGCTGTACGGCGTGAGCGAGCAGGAAGTGGGCGCCAGCATCGACGTCTACGCGGTCGACGGCGCGGCCACGCTGCGGCATTTGCTCAATGTGCCTACGCCTGGCGCCAGCCCTTGCCACATCAGCCTGACGCCTGCGGCGGAGCGCCTCTTCGTATCCAACTATGGCAGCGGCGAACTCCTGAGCTACCGGCTCGACGGGCAGGGGTTGCCCAGCGCCCCGCCCGACATCATCGTTCGCCATGGCAGCGGTCCGCGCAGCGACCGCCAGGCGAGCCCCCATGTGCATTGCGCCCAGCCGACCCCGTCCGGCGATGCGGTCTACCTGTGTGACTTGGGTACCGACAGCGTCGCCCGCCATGCCTTGCGGGGCGCCGCGCTGGATCTGCTCCCGGACCTGCAGGTGCAGATAGGACCAGGTTCCGGGCCGCGCCACCTGCGGCTGAATCCGGCCGGTACCCGCGCCTTCGTGCTCAACGAACTGTCCAATAGCGTGAGCGTCGTTCAACTGCCCACGGCACGCGATCCCCATGCACACGCGCTCGCCCGGATCGGCACGCTGCCGGCAGATTGGCAAAACGCCAACTCCGCGTCCGCGCTTTGCCTGCATCCGAGCGGACGCTGGCTCTACGCGACCAACCGCGGCCACGACAGCATCGCAGGATTTCGGCTATTGGAATCCGCCCCTTGGCTTGAGCCGATAGGCTTGTGGCCCGCCGGCGGGCGCACCCCGCGGGACGCCGCCATCACCCCGGACGGCGGCTTCCTGCTGGTCGCCAGCCAGGACGAGCACCGCATTTCCTGCATGCGCATCGACCCGGACAGCGGCCAGCTGCAGCCTGCAGGCGTGCCGTTTGCCATTTCCTCCCCGGCCTGCGTTCTTCCCTTGCTTCGGAAAGAAACCCCGAGGCCATGACAGCCGCTCGCCCTCCCGCATCGTCGTCACCCCGTGCCCTCAGCACTCGACGATGTTCACCGCCAGCCCGCCGCGCGCGGTTTCCTTGTACTTGGTCTTCATGTCGGCGCCGGTCTCGCGCATGGTCTTGATGACGGAGTCCAGCGACACATAGTGCTGGCCGTCGCCGCGCAGCGCCATGCGGGCAGCGTTCACGGCCTTGATGGAGGCCATGGCGTTGCGCTCGATACAGGGGATCTGCACCAGGCCGCCCACGGGGTCGCAGGTCAGGCCCAGGTTGTGCTCCATGCCGATCTCGGCCGCGTTCTCGACCTGTTCGACCGTGCCGCCCAGGGCCGCGGCCAGGCCGCCCGCCGCCATCGAGCAGGCCACGCCGACCTCGCCCTGGCAGCCGACTTCGGCGCCCGACAGCGAGGCGTTGTACTTGTACAGCAGGCCCACGGCCGCCGCGGTCAGCAGGAAGTCGCGCACGCCCTCGCGGTTGGAACCAGGCACGAAGCGGTCGTAGTAATGCAGCACTGCCGGGATGATGCCGGCCGCGCCATTGGTCGGCGCCGTCACGACGCGCCCGCCCGCGGCGTTCTCTTCGTTGACCGCCATGGCGTACAGATTGACCCAGTCCATCACGGACAGGGGATCGGACAGGGTGCGCTCGGCGCGCTGGGTCAGGTTGCGGTAAAGCTCGGGCGCGCGGCGGCGCACGCGCAGGGGACCGGGCAGTTCACCGTCCGCTTCCGGATAGTTGATGCCGCAGCCGCGCGACACGCAGTCCTGCATGACCTGCCAGATGCGGTCCAGCCCGGCGTGCACCTCGGCCTCGTCGCGCCAGGTCAACTCGTTCTTCATCATCAGCTGCGCCACCGACAGGCCGCTCTCGCTGCACATGCCCATCAGTTCGCGACCCATGCGGAACGGGTACGGCAACTGGTCGTGCGCGGCGATGACCTGGCTGTTGGACGCGCCGGCCGTCACCACGAAACCGCCCCCCACCGACAGGTAGCGGGCCTCGCGCAGGGATTCGCCATTGGCGTCAAAGGCGTGAAACTTCATGCCGTTAGGATGTTCCGCCATGGCTTCGCGGCGGTAGAACATCATGTGTTCCTTTTCGACGAAAGGAACCGGATAGCGTCCCAGCAGCGGCAATTGGCGGCTGGCCCGCACCGACGCGATCATGCCGGCGATGGCGGCGGGGTCGACGGTGTCGGGGGCTTCGCCCATCAGGCCCAGCAGCACGCCCTTGTCGGTGCCGTGGCCCTTGCCCGTAGCGCCCAGCGAGCCGTAAAGCTCGGCGCGCACCGTGGCCACATTGGGCATCAGGCCGTCGCGCTCCAGGCCTTGCGCGAACAACAGGGCGGCCCGCATGGGGCCCACCGTATGGGAGCTAGACGGGCCTATGCCTATCTTGAACAGGTCGAATACGGAAACAGCCACGCAAAACTCCATTGCATCTGCGATTGATGAGGCAATGATACGCGTAGGCCAGCCCACGCGCAGCTAGCGTCCTGCCCCGTAGATGCGCCCGCAGGCGTATGCTGTATTGCGGGGACAGGTTCCCCCGGCAGCGCCGCGCATGCGATCATTACAAAATTATTACTTGTCATAAAAGAATGGAAATACGCCAGGATGTCCGGACTCATTACCCTGCTTGACTTCGCCGGCTACGTCGCCCTGCTCCTCTGGGGCGTGCATATGGTCCAAACAGGCGTGCAGCGCGCCTTCGGGGCCGCCCTGGGCGCGGCGTTGGGCAAGGCCTTGGGAACCCGGCTGCGGGCATTCGCCGCCGGACTGGGCATTACCGCCGCGTTGCAGAGCAGCACCGCCACGGGCCTGATGATCACCGGCTTCGCGGCCGGCGGCGTCGTCGGCCTGGCGCCGGCCCTGGCCGCCATGCTGGGCGCCAACGTCGGCACCACGCTCATCGTCCAGCTGCTGTCCTTCGACCTGACCTCGCTCGCCCCCATCCTGATCCTCGCGGGCGTATGGATGTTCCGCCGCTACCCGCCGGGCCGCACGCGCGACCTGGGACGCGTCTTCATCGGCCTGGGCCTGCTGTTGCTGTCGCTGCACCAACTGGTCGAACTGTTCCAGCCCTTCCAGACCGCGCCCATGCTGGGCATGATCCTGGACGCGCTGGCGACCCAGCCCGTGGCCACGGTACTGCTGGCGGCCGCCTTCACCTGGGCGGCGCATTCCAGCGTGGCCGTGGTGGTGCTGGTCATGTCGCTGGCCAGCCACCACATGGTGGCCCCGCACGTAGCCTTCGCGCTGGTGCTGGGCGCCAACCTGGGCACTGCCATCAACCCCATGATCGAAGGCGTGACCGGAGACGACCCCGCCGCGCGCCGCCTGCCCCTGGGCAACCTGCTGACCCGGGTGCTGGGCGTGCTGATCGGGCTGATACTGCTGCCCTACCTGCAGCCGATGATGAGCGATCTGGCCTCCGACCCAGCCCGCGCCGTGGCCAACTTCCACACCCTGTTCAACGCCGTCATCGCCCTGGTGTTCCTGCCGCTGTTGACGCCCTACGCCGCCCTGCTGACGCGCTGGCTGCCCAAGCGCGCAGATCCGAACGACCCGTCGCGCCCGCAGTACCTGGATGAATGGGCTCATGACGTGCCCGCCGTGGCCTTGGGCAACGCCGCGCGCGAGGCCCTGCGCATGGCCGACATGCTGCAGACGCTGCTGCTCTACGCCCGCGCCGGCTTCAAGCGCGACAACCGCCACCGCATGGTGCAGGCGCGCCAGCTGGACGCCGCGCTGGACAAGCTGGAAAACGCCATCACCACCTACCTGGCCACCCTGGACCAGGAGAACATGACGCGCGAGGACATCCAGCGCCTGGACGACATCCTGGCCTTCACCAGCAATATCGGCCATGCCGGCGACATCGCCCACCACGGCCTGCTCAGCCACGTCGCCAAGCTGCGCAAGCAGGGCTGGATCTTTTCGCCCGAACAGCGCGCCAGCCTGGACGACACGCTGGGCCAGCTCATCGCCAACCAGCGCACCGCCGCCGCCCTGTTCGTCAACGACGACCTGCGCCAGGCTCGTGCGCTGGCGGGTGAAAAGGCGCGCTTCCGCTCGATCGAGACCCATGCCGCGGACACGCACCTGCAGAAAATCAAAGGCGGCGAGGTCGACGCCGCCGAGGTGGGCGCGCTCTACCTGGACATCCTGCGCGACATGAAGGGCATCAATTCCCATCTGGTCGGCGCGGCGGCCTATCCGCTGCTGGCGCGGCACGGCGAACTGCTGCCCAGCCGCTTGCGCGAGGCTGGGAACTGAGCAGAACGAAAAAGCCGACCTTATGTGGTCGGCTTTTTTCACCGCGCTCTTGGGCAGCTTTCGCTGCCCCGCATCCTACAAATAGCGCTTGAACCACTCCAGCATGCGCTTCCAGCCATCCTGCGCGGCCTCGGCCTTGTAGCTGGCGCGGTAGTCCGCCAGGAAGGCGTGGTCGGCCTCGGGATACACCACGAATTCCGAGCGCCGGGCGTTGTCGTTGCCGGCGGCCAGCTTGGATTTCATGGTTTCGACGTCGGCCAGCGGAATGCTGGCGTCCTTGCCGCCATACAGGCCCAGCACCGGGGCGTGCAGTTCGTTGACCACGTCGAAGGCAACGCGCTTGATCAGCGGGCCATGGCCCACGCTGAGCTTGCCGTACCAGGCCACGCCCGCCTTCACGTCGGGATTGTGCGCGGCGTACATCCAGGTCAGGCGACCGCCCCAGCAAAAGCCCGTCACCGCCACGCGCTTGGGATCGCCGCCGTGCGCGGCCGCCCAGGCCACGCTGGCGTCCAGGTCGGCGAACACCTGTTCGTCCGGCACCTTGCTGACCAGCTCGGCAATGAGTTTCGGGATGTCGGTGTAGACCGAGGCATCGCCCTGGCGTTCGTACAGATTGGCGGCGACGGCGAGGTAGCCGGCCTTGGCGACCCGGCGGCACAGGTCCTTGATGTGCTCGTGCACGCCGAAGATCTCCTGCACAACCAGCACGATGGGCAGGTCGCGCTTGCCTTCGGGCGCGGCGTAATAGGCGGCGATCGTGCCGTCGGCCACGGGCAGTTTGAAATCCCCGTGGACCAGGCCCTGGGTGTCCGTGTGGATCACGGTGGGCGCGACGTTGCCGGCTGCGGCGGAAAAACTCATGAAGAACTCCTGTGTAGGGATGATCAACCAAGCCGGATATCCCGTCAGCGCCTGCACGGCCCCGCGCCTGTCCTAGTGCCGGTGGCCATGCTCCACTTGCGGCGCGGCCTGGCCGGCTTCGGCCTCGTGGTCGTGCCCATGGTGCATCACCGTGGTGACGCTGTAGATCAGCACCACGCCCACGCCGACCAGCAGCAATTGCGGGACGGCATCGGCCAGGGATACCCGTTCGTGCATCTGCGGCATCAGGTCGGCCACCGAAATGTAGAGGAAGCTGCTGGCTGCAACCACCAGGACATACGGCACCCATTGCTGCGCCTGCTGCAGCACGAAGTACCCTATTATGCCGCCCACGGCTGAACACAAGCTGGTGAACAGGATCAGGGAGAACGCGCGGCGGCGCGCCAGGCCCGCGTTGAGCAACACCACGAAGTCACCCAGCTTGTGCGGCACCTCATGGATGATGATGGACGCCGCGGTCAGCACGCCCAGCAGCGGATCGGTCAGGAAAGCCGCCGCCACCAGCACCCCGTCGCACAGGTTGTGCAGCGAGCTGCCGATCAGGATCAGCACGCCGCCGCGGCCCGCCTCGTGGCGGTCATGCCCCTTGTGGTGGTGATGGCCGTCGCCCTCGTGGTGATGGCTGTGGCGCAGCAGCGCAATCTTCTCCAGCACGAAAAAGCCGATCAGCGATGCCAGCATCAGGCCGAACAGCACGTGGGCATCGCCCACCCCCGTCTCGAAGGCCTCGGGCAGCAGGTGCAGCAGCGCCACCGACAGCAGCACCCCCACCGACAGGCTGACCATGTGGTGCAGGTATTGCGCGAAAACCTTGTAGGCCAGCCAGCTGGCGACAAGGACGGCGATAAGCCCGCCGGTGACGGTGGCGAGCAAAATCCAGAGCAGCAACATTTTTGGGGGGACGCTTTAAGGCGGAGGGAAGCGAAACATTATATTGTTTCAATACCAAAAACGGAAATGGGCCGCCCGCAGGCGGCCCATGTGTCCTGGGACTGGGTGCTTCCGGCTCTAGTGGGCCTGCTCCCAGTTCTTGCCCATGCCGACTTCCGCCACCAGCGGCACGCGCAGTTCCGCCACGTTGCACATGAGGCGCGGCAGCGCTTCCTTGACCAGTTCCAGCTCGGCGTCGGGCGCTTCCAGCACCAGTTCGTCGTGCACCTGCATGATCATGCGCGTCTGCAGCTTTTCGGCTTCCAGCCAGTCCTGCACCGCCACCATGGCCATCTTGATCAGGTCGGCCGCCGTGCCCTGCATGGGCGCGTTGATGGCCGCGCGTTCGGCCGCCTGGCGGCGCGGACCCGAGGCGCCGCGGATTTCCGGCAGCTGCAGGCGGCGTCCGAAGACGGTTTCCACGTAGCCCTGCTCGCGCGCGCGGCGGCGGGTATCGTCCATGTACATGGCCACGCCGGGATAGCGGGCGAAATAGCGGTCGATGTAGGCCTGCGCGGCATCGCGCGTGATACCCAGGTTGGACGCCAGGCCGAACACCCCCATGCCGTAGATCAGGCCGAAGTTGATGGCCTTGGCGGCGCGGCGCTGGTCGGTGGAGACGTCGGCCAGCGACACGCCGAACACTTCCGAAGCGGTGGCGCGGTGGATGTCCTCGCCCGCTGCGAAGGCGCGCTGCAGGTTGGCGTCGTCCGACACGTGCGCCATGATGCGCAGCTCGATCTGGGAATAGTCCGCCGACAGCAGCATGCCCTGCTCGGCGATGAACGCCTCGCGCACGCGCCGGCCGGCCTCGGTGCGCACGGGGATGTTCTGCAGATTGGGATCGGACGAAGCCAGGCGGCCGGTGATCACCGCGGCCTGCGAATAATGCGTGTGCACCCGCCCGGTATCCGGGTTGATCATGCGCGGCAGCTTGTCCGTATAGGTGGACTTCAGCTTGGACAGGCCGCGGTACTCCAGCAGCACCTGCGGCAGCGGATAGTCCTGGGCCAGCTTGCTCAGCACCTCTTCGTCGGTGGACGGCGCGCCGCTGGCGGTCTTGCGCACCACCGGCAGCTGCATACGGCCGAACAGGATCTCGCCCAGCTGCTTGGGGGAATTCAGGTTGAAGGGCTGGCCGGCCAGTTCATAGGCCTTCTGTTCCAGCTGCAGCATCTCCTGGCCCAGCTTGTGGCTCTGGCGGCCAAGCTCCGCGGCGTCTACCTTGACGCCGTTGCGCTCGACCGTGGTCAGCACCGAGGACACCTGCATTTCCAGCAGGTAGATACGGTTCAGTCCCGCATCGGCCGTCACCATGGGGCGCAGCACCTGGTGCAGCTGCAAGGTGAAGTCCGAGTCTTCGGCCGCGTAATGGCCCGCCTTGTCCACCGCCACTTCGTCAAAGCCGATCTGCTTGGCGCCCTTGCCGCAGAGGTCCTCGTAGGACACGCCGCTGCGGCCCAGATAGCGCTGGGCCAGGTCGTTCAGGCCCACGCCGCGGTGCGATTCCAGCACATAGGCCTGCAGCATCGTGTCTTCGGCGATGCCGGCCAGCTTGATGCCTTCGTTGGCGAACACGTGCGCGTCGTACTTGGCGTGGTGCAGCAGCTTGGCGCGGGACGCGTCTTCCAGCCAGGGCTTCAGGCGCGCCAGCACCTCGGCCTTGGGCAGCTGCGGCGCATTGTCCGGACCGCGATGCGCGACCGGGATGTAGCACGCCACGCCCGGCGCCACCGCCAGCGACATGCCCACCATCCTGGCCTGCATTTCGTCCAGCGAGGTGGTCTCGGTGTCCACCGCGACCAGGGGCGCGTCCTTCAGCTTTTCCATCCAGGCGTCGAACGCGGCCCAATCGGAAATGATCTGATAATCCAGCTCCACGGGCGCGGCGGGCGCCTCGTGCGCAACGCGGGCGTCGCCCGCGGGCACGCGTTCGGCGTCGCCGGTCAGGTCGCGCAGCCAGGTGCGGAAACCATAGCGTTCATAGAGTTCGGTCAGCGTCGCATCGTCGCGCGGACGCGGCGTCAGGTCATCCACGTTGTCCACGTGGCCGGCCAGGTCGCAGTCGTACTTCACGGTGAGCAATTGGCGCGTCAGCGGGAAGTTGGGAATGGCCTCGCGCAGGTTGCTGCCCGCCACGCCCTTGACGCCTTCCGCGCCTTCAATCAGCTTGTCTATCGAGCCGAATTCCGTAAGCCATTTGACCGCCGTCTTCGGGCCCACCTTGGTGACGCCGGGGACGTTGTCCACGGCGTCACCCACCAGCATCAGGTAATCCACGATGCGGTCGGGCGGCACGCCGAACTTGTTGACCACGCCAGCCTCGTCCAGCACTTCGCCCGTCATGGTGTTGACCAGGGTGACGTGGCTGTTGACCAACTGCGCCAGATCCTTGTCGCCGGTGGACACGATGGTGTGCACGTCATGCTCGGCGGCGCGCTTGGCCAGGGTGCCGATCACATCGTCGGCCTCGACGCCCTCGATGGCCAGCACCGGCCAGCCCAGCGCGCGCACGGCGCGGTGGATGGGCTCGATCTGCGCGGCCAGGTCTTCCGGCATGGGCGGGCGATGCGACTTGTATTCCGGATAGATATCGTCACGGAAGGTCTTGCCGCGGGCATCGAAAATACATGCGGCATACTCTGCCTTATGATCAGAGACAAGTTTGCGCAGCATATTCACCACGCCGTAGAGCGCCCCCGTGGGTTCGCCTTGCGCGTTGCGCAAATCAGGCATAGCGTGGAAAGCGCGGTACAAGTAACTTGAACCGTCGACCAGTAATAAGGTTTTTTTCATGGTTACAAAGGCAGATATGGCAATAGCTGCGGAAACACCCGCCAACAAACAAATTCCGCTGATTATGTCAGAGATACGGACGGCGGCAGACAAGCTCGCGAACATCGGGCCTGCTGTCAGCGTCTTCGGCAGTGCGCGAGTCAGCCGTAATTCCCCCCACTATGAAACCACCGTCGCAATTTCCGCCGCCCTGGCGGATGCGGGTTTCGCGGTGATCGCCGGCGGCGGTCCCGGCATCATGGAGGCAGCCAACAAGGGCGCGTTCGAAGCAGGCGGCACCAGCATCGGTCTGAACATCAGCCTGCCCCACGAAGCGCACAACAACGAATACCAAACCATCAGCCTGTCATTCGAGTATTTTTTCTCGCGCAAGGCAACCTTCTTCATGCACAGCTTCGCCTATGTGGCGATGCCTGGCGGTTTCGGCACCCTGGATGAACTCTTCGAAGCGCTGACGCTCATCCAGACGGGCAAGGTCCCGCCCGCTCCCATCGTGCTGGTGGGCAGCGAGTACTGGTCCGGACTGGTCGAATGGCTGGGCGGCCAGGTGCTGGCCAATGGCATGATAGGCGCGCATGACCTGGATCTCTTCATCATCGAAGACGATCCCGTCAAGGTGGTGCGCAAGGTGGTGGAATTCCACGCCAAGGTCAATTCGGACGCGCAATACGCGCCGTCCCTGCCGGCCTGAAATCGCATGTAGCTCAAGGCCCGCTTGCCGCCCCCTCGGAGGGGCAGCAAGCGCGCGAAGCGTGCGCAGCGTGGGGGCCCTTTCCCTGTTATTTGCGCATGAACGAGGGCAGCACGTCCGGCGGAATCGGGCAGACGTAAGGTTGCCCGCGGCGCGTCTCCATCAGTTCCTCCTTGGCGCGCGCCAGCGCCTCGGGCTGCGTGTACAGATCGGCGGCGGTCGCCGCGATGATCTTGGCCGCGTGCACCATGCCCTTGTGCGCCATGGACATCTTGCCCTGCGCCACCATCTGCCAGGAATGGAACGGCGTGCCGTAGGCGTAGCAAGCGCCCCAGCATTGCGCAGTGGGCGCGACCCAGCTCACGTCGCCCACGTCGGTGGAACCGTAGGTGATCTCAGCCTTGCCGGGCTCGTAGGGCGCCACGCCGGCAAACAGCGGCGTGGGATTGCGCAGCACCGCGCCCAGGTTCTTGCCGGCGTTGTCGATGTCGTCCGTAGAGATCGCATCCCACATGCGGCGAGCGGCCTGCTGCTCGCCCGCGGTGTAATCGGGCCCCTGCAAGGCCAGCATGTTGGCGTACATGATCTGGTTCAACACGCCGTTGGGAATGTAGTTCGAGCAGGCTTTGTCGAACACGATTTCCAGTTCGCAACCCGTCATCAGCGCCGCGCCACGCGCCACGTTCTGCACGCGCTCGTACAGCTCAGACGCCTGCGAATTGATGGGTGCGCGCACCAGGTACAACACTTCGGCGCGGGCCTGCACCACGTTCGGTGAAATGCCGCCGCTGTTGGTCACGGCGTAATGCACGCGCGCATCCGGCACCATGTGCTCGCGCAGGTAGTTCACGCCCACGTTCATCAGCTCGACCGCGTCCAGCGCGCTGCGGCCCAGGTGCGGCGAATTGGCCGCGTGCGCGGCAACGCCGCGAAAACGGAAATAGGCCTGGATGTTGGCAAGCGAGGACTGGTGGAAGATCCCGGTGTGCGATGCGGGATGCCAGGTCAGCGCCGCATCCACGTCGTCGAACAGGCCCGCGCGCGCCATGAAGGTCTTGCCCGAACCGCCCTCTTCGGCCGGACAGCCGTAGAAGCGGATGGTACCGGGCAGGCCGTTGGCCTCCAGGAATTCCTTCACCGCCACCGCCGCAAAATGCGCGGCCGTGCCCAGCAGATGATGGCCGCAGCCGTGGCCGTTGCCGTTCGGCGTTTCCGGCGAAGGCTGGCAGGCGTAGGCGCCGCTCTCCTGGCTCAGGCCCGACAGCGCGTCGTACTCGCCCAGGATGCCGATCACCGGGCCGCCGTTGCCGGCCTCGGCCACGAAGGCGGTGGGAATGCCGGCGGCGTCGCGCGTGACGCGGAAACCCGCTACTTCCAGCATCGCGATGTGCAGCTCGGCGGACTTGTGTTCGTCGTAGCGCAGTTCGGCCAGGCTCCAGATGCGGTCGCTCAGTTCCGCGTAGCGCTCGCTGCGCGCGTCGATGAACGGCGCAAGTTTATCGATGGCACCCATTGTTTCTCCTGTGGCTGTAATGG
Source organism: Achromobacter aegrifaciens (assembly GCF_902859735.1). Lineage (GTDB taxonomy): Bacteria > Pseudomonadota > Gammaproteobacteria > Burkholderiales > Burkholderiaceae_B > Achromobacter > Achromobacter aegrifaciens. The sequence goes on from NZ_CADIJY010000006.1 coordinate 237,236, forward strand.
CGGGGAAAAAACCGGTCAGGTCACTCGTCGAGCTTGATGCCGGCAGTTTCAATGATTTTGCGGTTGGCGGCCAGCGTCTGCGCGATGCGCTCGGCAAAGGCCTGCGGCGTGCCGGCGTCGGGCTGCGCGCCCATGCCCGCCAGGCGCTGCACCAACCCGGGCTCGGCCAGCGCACGCACTGCGGCCTGATTCAGGCGCTGCACCACGGCATCGGGCGTACCGGCGGGCACGACCAGGCCGAACCAGGTCTGGCCCAGCGCGTTCAACTGCGGATAACCCAGTTCCGTCATGGTCGGCAGGTCCGGCATGTCAGGCATCCGGGCGGGCGCCGACACGGCGATGGCGCGCAGCTTGCCGGCCTTGACCAGCGATTGCGCGGACGCGTACTGGTCCTGCTGCACCTGCACCTCGCCGCCCACCGCGGCGGTCAGCGCCGGCCCCATGCCGCGGTACGGCACGTGCAGCACATCGACCTTCAGATCGGCATTCATCGCCGCCAGATTCAGGTGGCCAAGCGAACCGACTCCGGGCGAACCATAGGAATACTTGCCCGGATGAGCCCGCAGCTCAGCCAGGAACTGCGCAAAATCCTGCGCCGGAAACGCCGGATTCACCATCCACACGACCGGCACCGTCGCCACCGAGGCCACTGGTTTGAGCTGCGTTTCGGGGTTGACCCGCTTGGTGCCGTACAGCAGCGGATTGACGGCCATGGTGCTGACCGTGGCCATGCCCAGCGTGTAGCCGTCAGGTTCGGCCCGGGCCACCGCCTCGGTGCCGAGCAGGCCGCCCGCGCCGGCACGGTTCTCCACCACCACGCTCTGGCCCAGTTCCTTGCGCAGGCCCTCGGCCACCGCGCGGGCCAGCGCGTCCGTGGACCCGCCGGGCGCGAACGGCACGATCAGCCGCAAGGGCTGGGAGGGATAGGCATCCTGGGCGGCGGCCAGGGACGAAACACTGAAAGTTACGGCGCAAACCAGCGCGTGCAGCAGACGGGACTTCATGGACCAGCCACTCCTGGGGAACGGGAAGCGATGTAAGGGATCGCTGCATTGTGTCCAGGGCATATCCTTATTTCAAATACATTAATGCGTTGATATATTCGTATTTTGAATAGCTTTCCGCCCTGCGCCATGGACGTCGCTCCCGCCACCCTGCTGTCCCGCCTGCTCGCCAAAGGCCGCCTGCGCCACCTGCAATTGCTAGCCAGCATCGCCGACCTCGGCAGCATTCAGCAGGCGGCCAGCCATATCGGCCTGAGCCAACCCGCGGCCACCCATGCGCTGGCCGACATCGAAGATCTGCTGGGCGTGCAACTGTTCGAGCGCCATGCCCGCGGCATGCGCACCACGCGCAGCGGCCAGCTCATGGCGGAGTGCGCCCGCAGCATGCTGACGACGCTGCGCGCTTCCACCGATTCGGTGGCGGCCCTGCGCCAGGGCGCCACGGGCAATCTGCGCCTGGGCGCCATCCCGGCAGCCACGGGCGGCCTGCTGGCCGAGCGCCTGCCCGCCTACATGAACGCGCGGCCCGGACTGCAAGTAGAGGTGGTGGAAGGCAGCCGCGAGCAACTACTGCCGCAAGCCGCCAGCGGCAGCCTGGACATGTTGCTGTGCCGGCGTCCGGAAGCCGTGCCCGCCGGCCTGGAATTCGTGCCGCTGCAGGAAGACGCGGCCGTGATCGTGGCTGCTGCCGGCCACCCGCTGCTGGATCCGGACGACGCCCCCACGCTGGCGCAGGTGGCATCCCAACTATGGATAGAACCTCGCCCGGAATTGGCCATCCATGCGGTCTTCAAGGCCTTCTTCGAACGCGCCGGCGTGGTGCCGCGGCTGTGCCGGCTGAGCAGCGCCGCCCCGCCCATGCCGCTGCTCATCGCCGTCATGCAGGCGCAGAAGGCCTTGGCCATGGTGCCGCAGACCCTGGGCAACTGGTACATGCAGCACGGACATTTCCAGCGCGTGCGCATCGAATCGCCTGGTTCATTCCAGCCCATCGGCGCGATCGTGCGCGACCAGGGACCGGGCCGCGACTTCCTGGACTGGCTGGCGGCCGGGCGCAAGGCCAGCTGAGCCAGCCCGGTCTTCAGCCTATGTCGCCGCCCGCCACATACATGATCTGCCCGGTGATGTAGGACGCCTCGGGCGCCGCCATGAAGCAGATCGCCGCGGCGACTTCCTCGGCCTGGCCCAGGCGGTCCTGCGGCGTGTCGCGCAGGCAGGAGGCATACATCTCGCTGACCCAGGCGGCTTCCTGCGCGGATGGCGTCTCGTGATTGCGCGGAATCGCGCGCACGCCGTTGTCCAGCGCGCCCGGCGACACGCAATTGACACGCACGCCCGACTTCGCCAGCTCCAGCGCCATGCAGACGGTGGCGGCGTGCACGCCGCCCTTGGAGGCCGAATACGGCACCCGGTAGATGCCGCGCGTGGCGTTGGAACCCACGTTGACGATGGCGCCCGCGCCCTGCGCCCGCATCACCGGTATGACTTCACGGCAGGACCACAGCGTGGGCCACAACGAACGGTTGACCTCGCGCTGCATCTGCTCCGGCGTGTATTCCCAGAACGGCCGGGTCCAGATCGTACCGCCCACGTTATGCACCGACACGTCGATGCGGCCGTTGATCTCCAACGCGGCGCGCACCATGGACTGCGCGCCCTCATGGGTTTCCAGATCGGCCTGTGCGAAGCTCGCGCGTCCGCCCGCGGCGCGGATCTCCTCGGCCACGGCGGCGCCCTGCTCCTCCGCCCGGTCCACCACGACCACGTGCGCGCCTTCAGCCGCCAGGCGCCGGGCCGTTGCCCGGCCTACGCCCTGGGCGGCGCCGGTGACCAGGGCCACCAGGCCCTCGAAGCGTAGATGTGTGCTCATGCTTGTATCGTCCTTTGCTATATCAATGGGCCGCCGAAAGCGCGCCGTCCGGCCGCGCGTGCTTGAGCTTGAGGCTCAGCACCGCCAGGGCCGCGACCGCCAGGGGTATCGCCAACGCGATGAAAAATCCCGACGGTCCGCCCCAGGCCAGGAAGCTGCCGCCGATGGCCGAACCCGCGATCGCGCCCGCGCGGCCCATGCCGATAGCCCAGCCGGTGGCGGTGGCGCGCAAGGCGGTGGGGTAAGCGCCCACGACCAGGTAGTTCAGTGCAATCTGCTGACCACCGATGCCGAAGCCGGCCGCGCCGACCAGGATGAAGACCAGCGTCCAGTTGTCGCCAGCCTGGCTCAGGCCGACGGCCACCACGATGCCCAGCGCGAACATGCCGCCAAGCAGCCTCCTCGTGTTGACGCGCGGCAGCACGAAGGACAGCGGAATCGCGCAGATGATGAAGACGGCGTTGACGATGACCGTGCCCATGGGCGCCTGCTCGGCGGGCAGGCCCGCGGCCTTCAGCACCGTGGGCAGCCACGACAGCAGCATGAACCACGCCACCCAGTTCAGCAGGTACACCGCCCAGATCGCCACGGTCTTGGCGCCGTGGCCATCCGAGAACAAGGCGCCGACGCCGGCGCGCGCGACGGATTCCTCCGGCACGGTGAACTGCGTGTCGGCGTCCAGCTTGCGGCGCGAGATGGCCGACAAGACGCGCGCGATGTAGCGCTGGCTTTCCGGATCGCGGCGCGTGGCCTTGAAGTACAGCGACTCGGGCAGCATCAGAAAGGCGACGGCAAGCAGGACCAGCGGCGCCAGGCCGCCCACGATGAAGATGCCTTCCCAGCCGATGACGGGCAGCATGCGGGCGGCCAACAGGCCGCCCAGCATGGCGCCGGCCGGCAGGCCCAGCAGCACGCCGGTCATGATGGCGCCGCGCAAACGGGCCGGACCGTACTCGGCGGCCAGCGCCAGCAGCACCGGCGTGCAGCCGCCCATGCCCAGGCCGGCGATGAAGCGCAGCACCAGGATATGGGTGGTGTCGGTGGCCCAGGCCGTGGCGAGCGTGGACAGGCCGAACAGGGCCAGGCCCAGCATGATGGCCGGACGGCGGCCGATGCGGTCGCCGATCAGGCCCAGGGTCATGGCGCCCACCGTCATGCCGACGATGCCAGCGGTCAGGATGGGCGCCAGCGCGCCCGCCTTCAGATCGAACGCGGCCAGGATCGCCGGCCCGGTGAAGGCGATCGCCTGTGTGTCGAAGCCGTCGAACAGCGCGATCAGAAAGCACAGGATCAACACGCGCCATTGAAAGGCGCCCAGTCGTTCCTGGTCGATCAGCGTCGGAATCGACCAGCTGGAAGTCGCGGTCATGATGGTTGTCTCCATGGCGCGGCCGAACCCGGCCTCGCGCCTGCGGGTTGTTCTAGGTGATTTGGGGGAAAAAATGGCGGCGCCGCTTGCGGGCGCCGCCCGGGCATCGGTCAGGCGGTGGCGCGGTCCATGCGGGCTTGCGGACGGGCCTCGTCGGCGTCCAGCGCCGGCTGCAGCACAAAGTCGAAACAGACGCGCGTGAACGGCGCGTTCACGCCCAGGCTCTCATAGCCAGCGGCCGGCGTATTGGGCTGCAGTTCGACCACCAGGCCTTCGCGCGTGGCAAAGGCGAAGTCATCGTCCAGGAAGGTGTCGCCCGGGATGTTGACCTGCGTGGTCAAGGTGCGCTGCCCGTCGGCCGCCACCAGGAAGTGGATGTGGGCCGGCCGGTTGCCATGGCGGCCCAGCGCCCCGAACAGTTCGGACGTGGGGCTGTTCGGCGGAATCGCGTAGCCCGGCGGGATGAAGCTGCGAAAGCGGTAGCGGCCTTGCGCGTCGGTCTTGATCTTGCGGCGCAGGTGGTAGTCCGCCTGGTCGGGATCGAAGTGCGAATAACGCCCCAGCTCGTTGGCGTGCCACACGTCCACCAGTGCGCCGGCGACGGGATTGCCGTCCACGTCACGCACCTGCCCTTCCATCACCAGCACCGTGCCGGCTGCGGGATCCTCGTCCAGGCGGGCTTCGCCGTCGGACAAGGGCGCGCCCGCGATGTAGAGCGGTCCCTCGATCGCGCGCGGCGTGCCGGCGGCGCGGCCGGCGGCCTCGTCGGCCTCTTCCTCGCGGATGTCGATCAGGCGGTCAAAGCCCAGGCCTGCCGTGATCAACCCCAGTTGGCCGCTGCCGCCCAGGCGCGCAAGCCAGTCCACGCCCGCCCAGAATTCATCGGGCTTGATGTCGAGATCGTCGATCGCGCGGAACAGGTCCGACACGATGCGCTGCGTGATCTGCCGCACGCGGTCGTTGCCCGGATTGACCTGGGAGCTGTTGACCAGATCCAGTAGTTGTTGCTGGGTATATTCAGCCATGATGCGTCTCCTGCTTTTTGGAATGATCGGGAAAGTGATGGGTCAGGTCGCAGCGGCCTCGCCGCGGCGGCCGAAGTCGACCGTGGCGGGCGTCAGGCCCGCCCTTGCGCGGTCAAAACGTTCCAGCCGTTTTTCGTCGACGACGACGCCAAAGCCGGGGCCGTCGGGAAGGTGGAGTTCGAAGTCGCGCACGGTCATCGGCTGCTCGACGATGTCGTCGACCAGCAATTGCGGGCCGAACAGTTCGCAACCGTGGTGCTGGTCGGACAGCGTGGCGAACACGTGCGCCGACGCCGCGCTTCCCAGCGAGGTTTCCAGCATGGTGCCGCCGTACCAGCCGATGCCGGCCGCTTGCGCCACGGCCGCGACCTCGCGCGTGCGCAGCAGCCCGCCGTGCTTGGCAACCTTCAGGGAAAACACATGGCAGGCGCGCTGCGCGGCCAGCATGTAGGCGTCCTGCGCGGAGCACACGGTTTCATCCGCCATGATCAGCGCGGCCGAACCCAGCGACTGCGTCGCTTCGCGCAGCGCCTGCACGTCCCACTTCGCCACGGGCTGTTCGATCAGGGTCACGCCGGCCTCCACCAGTTGCGGCAGATAGCGGCGGGCGGTGTTGCCGTCCCAGGCCTGGTTGACGTCCACCGTCATGTCGGCGCGGCCGTCCAGGCCGCGCGCAATGCGCGTCACGTGCGCCACATCGTCCGCCGGACTGCGCGCGCCGATCTTGAGCTTGAAGAGGCGATGGCGGCGCGCCTGCATCATCTGCTCGGCCTCCTCCAGATCGCGTTGCGAATCGCCGCTGGCCAGCGTCCAGGCCAGCGGCAGGCGTTCGATGCGCTTGCCGCCCAGCAATTGCCAGGCCGGCACGCCCAGGCTGCGCGCCACGGCGTCCAGCAGCGCCATCTCGACCGCGCTCTTGGCGAAGGTATTGCCCTTGCAGACCGCATCGAAGCGGTTGAGGTGTTCGGCGAATCTGCGCGCATCCGCGCCGGCCACGGCGGGAGCCAGGTAGTTCTGGATCGCATGCAGGATGGTTTCCGGCGATTCCTCGTTCCACGACGGGCCGCCTATCGTGGCCGCTTCGCCAAAACCGCAGGCGCCGTTGGCTAGCCAGAGCTGCACGATCACCGGGCTTTGCCGGTTGATGGCGCCGAACGAAAACTTGTGCGGCCGGATCGTCGGGATGTCGACGATTCTTGCGTGGATGCGCTCGATGCGCCAGGTGGCATCGTCTGCCGTGATCGGAGCCGGGGTCGAAACGGATGTCATAAAGCCTGAAGCCCTGCGTGAGTGATGCGGCAAGATTAGGGCTCGGCCGGTTTTGCATCCAATGATTTATATTGCATTTATCATTCGATATGGTCGAACGATACACTTACAATCATCGACCGCCCAGACCGGCATAGCGCCAGGAGCCCCTCGATGGAATTGCGCCAGCTGCGCTACTTTCTCAGCGTCGCCGACACCGAGCACCTGACCCGCTCGGCCGACGCCCTGCACGTCACCCAATCCACCCTGTCGCATGGCCTGCGCCAGCTGGAAGAAGAGCTGGGCATGCCCTTGTTCGACCGCATCGGCCGGGGGCTGCGCCTGTCGCAGGCGGGCCGGGTGCTGCGCGACCACGCCAGCCGGGCGCTACAGGAAATCGAAGCCGGCAAGATGGCCCTGGCGGATCTGGCCGGCCTGCAGGCGGGGTCCCTGACCATAGGCGTCATCCCCACCTTCCTGACCCATTTCGTGCCGGACGCGGTGGCCGGGTTCAGCCTGGCCTTTCCCAAGGTCCAGATCCAGGTGCGCGATCTGCGGGCTGGCCCCATTGAAGACCTGCTGGTCAGCGGCCAGCTGGACCTGGGCATTTCATTCCATCCGGCGCTGCGGGAAGAAATCGAGGCGCAACCCCTGTTCGACGAACGCCTGCAGGTCGTGGTTGGCAAAAACCACCCGCTGGCCTCGCGGCGCAGCCTGCGCATGCGCGATCTCGCGGGTGTGCCGCTGGCGCTGCTGCCGCGCAGTTTCGCCACGCGCCGCATGATAGACGCGGCCTGCGCCCAGGCAGGGCTGACGCCCGACGTGCGGGTCGAAATGGAGTCGGTGGACGCCTTGATCCACCTGTGCCGGCAGGGCGAACTGGCGACCATCGCCGCCGAGCATGCGGCAGGCGCGGCCGGATCGGGGTTGAAGAGCATCGCGCTGACCGACCCCACCACCATCCGCCGCGCGGCCATCCTGTGGCGCAAGGAAGCCTCGCGCAGCCGCGCCGCCCAGGAGTTCGCCGCCCGGCTGCTGGACGCGGTGCAGCGCCTGCCTGGCGCGGCAAGCGCGAATCGCCCCTGACACTGCGGCCCCCAAAAAAAACGCAGCCCGAAGGCTGCGTTTCTTTGTAGCAGCGCAGCCAAGCTGCGCGCCGTGTCATCAGACGGCGGATTCGCGCGCGGCGCGCTTGCGCTCGTTTTCCAGCAGGAAGCGCTTGCGCAGACGGATCGACTTGGGCGTGATTTCCACGAGTTCGTCGTCGTCGATGAATTCCACGGCGTATTCCAGCGACATCTGGATGGGCGGAACCAGGCGCACGGCTTCGTCGGTGCCCGAGGCGCGCACGTTGGTCAGCTGCTTGCCCTTGATGGGGTTCACGACCAGGTCGTTGTCGCGGCTGTGGATGCCGATGATCATGCCTTCGTACAGCGCATCGCCCGGGCTCACGAACATGCGGCCGCGATCCTGCAGCTTCCACAGGGCGTAGGCCACGGCGTCGCCGTGATCCTGGCTGATCAGCACGCCATTGCGGCGCTCGCCGATCGAGCCTTCCTTGATGGGCGCGTATTCGTGGAAGATGTGGCTCATCAGGCCGGTGCCGCGCGTCAGCGTCAGGAACTCGTTCTGGAAACCGATCAGGCCGCGAGCCGGGATCAGGTATTCCAGGCGGGTACGGCCGCGGCCGTCCGGCTGCATGTCCTGCAGGTCGCCCTTGCGGCGGCCCAGCTCTTCCATCACGCCGCCCTGGTGGGCGTCTTCGACGTCGACGGTCAGCGATTCGAACGGCTCGCACTTCACACCGTCGATATCCTTGAACACCACGCGCGGACGCGACACGGCCAGCTCGTAGCCTTCGCGGCGCATCGTTTCCAGCAGAATGGTCAGGTGCAGTTCACCGCGGCCCGACACCTCGAACACCGTGTCGTCGCCCGTGTCGCGCACGCGCAGCGCCACGTTCGACTTCAGTTCGCGGTCCAGGCGGTCGCGCAGCTGGCGGCTGGTCACGAACTTGCCTTCGCGGCCGGCCAAGGGCGAGGTGTTCACCATGAAGTTCATGGTCAGGGTGGGCTCGTCGATGCGCAGCATCGGGAACACGTCCTGATTGGCGGTGTCGGTCACCGTGCAGCCGATGCCCAGCTCTTCGATGCCGTTGATCAGCACGATGTCGCCGGCTTCGGCTTCGTCCACGACGATGCGCTCCAGGCCGTGGAACTTCAGCACCTGGTTGATGCGGCCGCGGCCGCCCTGGCCTTCAGGACCGAACTTGTAAGCCACTTCCATGCCGGGACGCATGCGGCCGCGGTTGATGCGGCCCACGCCGATCTTGCCGACGTAGCTGTTGTAGTCCAGCGAGATGATCTGCATCTGCAGCGGACCATTGGGATCGTCGTCGCGCTGCGGCACGTGTTCGAGGATGGCTTCGAACAGCGGGCGCATGTTGCCTTCGCGCACTTCAGGATTCAGGCCGGCGTAGCCCGACAGGCCCGAGGCGTAGATCACCGGGAAGTCCAGCTGCTCGTCGGTGGCGCCCAGCTTGTCGAACAGGTCGAAGGTGGCGTTGATGACGAAATCGGTGCGGGCGCCCGGACGGTCGACCTTGTTGACCACGACGATGGGCTTCAGGCCCAGGGCCAGCGCCTTGCGGGTCACGAAGATGGTCTGGGGCATGGGGCCTTCAACCGCATCCACCAGCAGCAGCACGCCGTCGACCATGGACAGCACGCGCTCGACTTCGCCGCCGAAGTCCGCGTGTCCCGGGGTGTCGATGATGTTGATGTGCGTGCCTTCGTATTCGACGGCACAGTTCTTGGCCAGAATCGTAATGCCGCGTTCTTTTTCCAGGTCGTTCGAGTCCATGACCCGTTCGGTCAGCGCCTGGTTTTCGCGGAAGGTGCCGGATTGGCGCAGCAGCTGGTCGACCAGGGTGGTTTTACCGTGGTCCACGTGGGCGATGATGGCGACGTTGCGCAAGGCGCGAGTCATAGCGAGTCCTTTAAGGTCAGGGTGGAGGGCAGCAAGCCCTCCGGCAATTCGTTCAATGCAAGCAATGCCTGCTTGGGGTCTGGCATGGCCTGCAAGGCATCCAGCGCAACGGCGCGTTCCAGGGAAAACGGCCCGACGTGCGTGCGCCGCAGCGCCGTCAGGTGGGCGTAACAGCCCAGCACGCGCCCGATGTCCTGGGCCAGCGTCCGGATGTATGTGCCTTTACTGCATGCCACATCGATCTCTGCCTCGGTTCCGTTCAGGGACAGCAGTTCGATGCGGTAAATCGTGATCTGGCGCGGCGGCCGTTCCAGCTCGATGCCGGCGCGCGCGTACTCGTACAAGGGCTTGCCGTCGCGCTTGAGCGCCGAATACATGGGCGGAATCTGCTCGATCGTGCCCGAGAAACGTGACAGCGCGTCGCGCAGCGCCTGCTCATCAACGGTAAAGCCCGGCTCGGCGGTGGACACGACATTACCGGTCAGGTCGCCGGAGTCGGTTTCGGAGCCAAATTGCAGCGTAGCGCGATATGCCTTGTCGGCGTTGAGCATCGCGCCGGAAATCTTGGTTGCGCGTCCCATGCAGCACACCAGCAGACCGGTGGCGAAGGGATCCAGCGTGCCAGTGTGGCCGGCTTTTGCCGCGTCCATGGCGCGTTTGGCGCGTTGCAGGGCGTGGTTGCTCGACAAACCCACGGGTTTGTCGAGCAACAGCACACCGTCGAGCGTAAGCCCGCGTCGTTTAGCCATCGTCGGAATCCGGTTTAAAGCAGTGACGACAGCCCGATCAGGACTGGTCTTCAGGTTCGTCGGGCACGCCCGAATGCGGGCCGGGCCGGTTTGCGCGGTCGATGAGGATCGACATTTCGATGCCACGGGCGATCTGCTCGTCGTGGAAGAAGCGCAAAGTGGGGACAGTATGTATGTGCAGCAGCTTGTACAGCTGGGAATGCAGCCAACCGGCTTTCTCGTTCAGCAAGGCGGTCGCGGCTTCGGGCTCGGCGCCCAGAACCGTGAAATACACCTTGGCATGCGCGTAGTCGGTCGACAATTCCACACCAGAGAGCGTGATCAGTCCAGCGCGGGTCGTGTCGATCTCGCGCTGGATGATCCCGGCCAGATCCTTCTGGATCTGGTCGGCCAGCCGCAGATTGCGGCCGGGGATGGCTTTGGACTTGTGACGGCTCATTAGAAAAAATGCCTCGCGGTCGCCTTACAGCGTACGCGCGATTTCCTTGATTTCAAAGACTTCCAGCTGGTCGCCCACCTGGATGTCGTTGTTGCCGCGCAGCGTAAGGCCGCAGTCGAAGCCCGACTTGACTTCCTTGACGTCGTCCTTGAAGCGGCGCAGCGAATCGAGCTGGCCGGTCCACTGGACCACGTTGTTGCGCAGCAGGCGGACTTGCGAATCGCGACGCACCAGGCCGTCCAGCACCATACAACCGGCGATGTTGCCGATGCGGGAAATGCTGTAAACCTCGCGGATCTCGACCAAGCCGATGACTTCTTCCTTTTTCTCGGGCGCCAACATGCCCGACATGGCTGCCTTCACTTCATCCACGGCGTCGTAGATGATGTTGTAGTAGCGCACGTCGATGCCGTTGTTCTCGGCCAGCTTCTTGGCGCTGGCTTCGGCGCGGACGTTGAAGCCGATGACGACGGCGTTCGAGGCGATGGCCAGGTTGATGTCGCTTTCCGAGATGCCGCCCACGGCGGCGTGCACGACCTGCACGCGCACTTCGTCGGTCGACAGCTTGACCAGGGACTGCACCAGCGCTTCCTGCGAACCCTGGACGTCGGTCTTCACGATCAGGGCCAGGGTCTGCGTGCCCTCGCCCAGGTTGTCGAACATGGACTCGAGCTTGGCGGCCTGTTGGCGGGCCAGCTTGACGTCGCGGAACTTGCCCTGGCGGAACAGCGCGATTTCGCGCGCCTTGCGCTCGTCGGACAGCACCATCAGCTCGTCGCCAGCGGCCGGCACTTCGGTCAGGCCCTGGATTTCCACGGGGATCGACGGACCGGCTTCCTGGATAGGCTTGCCGTTTTCGTCCAGCATGGCGCGCACGCGGCCAAAGCTTGCGCCGGCCAGCACCACGTCGCCACGGTGCAGGGTGCCGCTTTGCACCAGGATGGTCGCGACCGGGCCGCGGCCCTTGTCGAGACGAGCTTCGATCACCAGGCCCTTGGCGGGCGCGTCGACGGGAGCCTTCAGTTCCAGCACTTCGGCCTGCAGCAGCAGGTTTTCCAGCAGATCGTCGATGCCTTCGCCGGTCTTGGCCGACACGGACACGAACGGCACGTCGCCGCCGTATTCTTCCGGCACCACTTCCTCGGCAACCAGTTCCTGCTTGACGCGGTCGGGGTTGGCGGAAGGCTTGTCGATCTTGGTCATGGCCACGACCATCGGAACGCCTGCGGCCTTCGCGTGGTGGATGGCTTCGCGGGTCTGCGGCATCACGCCGTCGTCGGCCGCGCAGACCAGGATGACGATGTCGGTCGCCTTGGCGCCGCGGGCACGCATGGCGGTAAACGCCTCGTGGCCCGGGGTGTCAAGGAAGGTCACCATGCCGCGTTCGGTCTGAACGTGGTAGGCGCCGATGTGCTGAGTAATGCCGCCGGCTTCGCCCGCGGCAACCTTGGCGCGGCGGATGTAGTCCAGCAGCGAGGTCTTGCCGTGGTCGACGTGGCCCATGACGGTGACAACCGGCGCGCGCGGCAGCTGTTCGGCTTCCGACACGCTCGCGGTTTCGTCCAGGAAGGCTTCCGGGTCGTCCAGCTTGGCGGCGATTGCCACGTGGCCCAGTTCCTCGACCACGATCATGGCGGTTTCCTGGTCCAGCACCTGGTTGATGGTGACCATCTGGCCCAGCTTCATCAATTGCTTGATGACTTCTGCGGCCTTGACGGACATCTTGTGGGCCAGGTCGGCCACGCTGATGGTTTCCGGCACGTGAACTTCACGCGCGATGAATTCCTGCGGCGCCGGCTCGTTGCGGCGATCGTTCTGCTGGTTGCGGCCGCCTCGGCCGCCCTTGCCGCCGCCCTTGCCGCCAGCGCGCCAGCCGTCGCGGCTGGCCGGGGCTGCCGGCTTGTCCGCGGGCTTCTTGCGCGAAGCGTCATCGGACCAGGTCGAAGCGACTTCGGCGGTCTTGATGGTCTTCTTCGCGCCGGGAGCGGCGGGCTTGGCGTCCTTCTTGGCGCCGGGAGCGGCGCCCGGCTTGCCAGCCGGCTTGTGCAGCGTGCCGGAGATCGGCGCGGCAGCGGCGGGCGCTTCCGGTTCGGGAGCGCGCAGCACCTTGCGCGGACGGTTCAGCATCTCGCGCAGAGCGGCGGCTTCAGCCTCGGCCTTGCGGCGGGCCTCGTCGCGGGCCGCCGGCGCGGCGGAAGCCGCGAGAGGCGGGCCGGCGCGGCGGTTGTCCGCACGATTGCCAACCTTGACGGCGGGCGCGGCGGGCTCGGGCTTCGCGGCAGTTTTGACGGGTTCGGACTTCGCGGCAGGCTGAGCCTGGGCGACAGGCGCGGCGGCCTGGGAGGAAGATGGTTCGGACTTATTGGCTAGCACAACGGGTTCCGGCTTGGCTTCTTCAGCCTTGGGCTCGGTGGATTCAGTCTTGACTTCGGGCTTGGCCTCTTCGGCCACGGGCTCGGCAGGAGCAGGCGCCGGCGTCGGTTCGGGTTCAGGCTGAGCCTGGACTTCGGCGGCTTTCGCCTCGACGGGAGCGGGCGCTTCGGCCGCGACGGATTCAACAGGCGCGGGCGCTTCGACCGGCGCGGGCGCTTCTGCAGCAACGGGCTCTTCCGCCTTGGCCGGGGCAATAGCCTCAGCCTGGACGGGAGCGGTCTCGCGAGGAGCGGCAGCTTCGGGTGCGACGGGCGCCGACACTTCCTGCGGCGCCGCTTCGGCGGCTGCCTCATCTTCGGCACGCGCGGACGCGGCCTGTTCCAGGGCGATTTCGGAGGGATCACGCTTGACGAACACGCGCTTCTTGCGCACTTCGACCTGGATCGTGCGCGAACGGCCGGTGGCATCCGCCTGGCGGATCTCGGACGTCTGGCGGCGCGTCAAGGTGATCTTCTTGCCTTCGGTCGCGCCGTGGGCGCGACGCAGCGATTCGAGCAATTTCGCCTTGTCGCTGTCGGTGACGGAATCGTCGACCGATTTGAGGTCAACGCCAGCCGAGCGCAGCTGATCCAGCAGCACATTGGCAGGCATTTTCAGCTCGGTAGCGAACTGCGCGACGGTATTACTCGACATTAGGCTCTCTCTTCCCTATATGCAGCTATTACAAACAACGTGAACTCGCGGCGGCGGATATTCCGTCCGCCGCGGACCCGTGTCCTTTTGGTTATTCCTCGTCGAACCAATGGGCGCGGGCACGCATGATGAGATCGCTGGCTTCCTGCTCGGTCAGACCGGCGATTTCCGCCAGTTCGTCCGTCGCCAGTTCGGCCAGATCATCACGCGTATGCACTTGGCGCTCGGCCAGCTTGGCAGCCAGTTCGGGCGTCATGCCTTCGAGTTCGAGCAAATCCTGCGCGGTCTCAAGGCGCTCTTCCTGGGCGATCGCCTCGGTCAGCAGCGCATTGCGGGCACGGGCGCGCAACTCATTGATGGTGTCTTCGTCAAAGGCCTCGATTTCCAGCAGTTCCTGCATGGGCACGTAGGCGATTTCCTCGATACCGGTAAAACCTTCGTCGATCAGGATGTCAGCGACTTCCTCGTCGACGTCCAGCTTGCTCATGAACGTGGCGCGCAGGCCCGAACGCTCGACTTCCTGGCGGTTCAGGCTTTCTTCCGGCGTCATGATGTTGATCTGCCAGCCGGTCAGCTCGGAAGCCAGGCGAACGTTCTGACCCTTGGCGCCGATGGCCTTGGGCAGGTTTTCCTCGTCCACCACGACGTCCATCGCGTGCTTGTCTTCATCAACGACGATGGACTCGACGTTGGCCGGCGCCAGGGCGCCGATGACAAACTGCGCGGGGTCTTCCGACCACAGCACGATATCGACCTGTTCGCCGCCCAGCTCGTTGCGCACGGCGGTCACGCGCGAACCGCGCATGCCCACGCAGGTGCCGATCGGGTCGATGCGCTTATCGTATGCCACCACGGCGATCTTCGCACGCACGCCGGCGTCGCGGGCCGCGGCCTTGATCTCCAGCAGGCCCTGCTCGATTTCGGGGACTTCGTTCTCGAACAGCTGGCGGATGAATTCCGGCGCGGTGCGCGACAGGATCACCTGCTGGCCGCGCGCGGCGTGGTCTACGCGCAACACAAAGGCGCGGACGCGGTCGGCCACCCGGAGGTTTTCCTTCGGGATCATTTCGGAACGCGGCAGGCGCGCTTCGATCTTGCCGGTTTCGACGATGGCGTCGCCCTTGTCCATGCGCTTGATCGTGCCGGACACGATGGTCTCGCCACGGTCCAGGAAGTCGTTCAGCACCTGCTCGCGCTCGGCGTCGCGGATCTTCTGCAGAATGGCCTGCTTGGCGGCCTGCGCGCCGATGCGGCCGAACTCGATGGGTTCGAGCGGCTCTTCGATGTACTCGCCTTCCTTGATGCCGGGGACGATTTCCTGCGCGTCCGACAGCATTTCCTGCTTGTCGGGCTCTTGCAGGCCAGCCTCGTCGGGCACGACCAGCCAGCGGCGGAAGCCTTCGTGATCGCCCGTGTCCCTATCGATGGCGACACGGATGTCCGCATCATCCTTGAAGCGCTTTTTCATCGCCGAGGCCAGCGCGCTTTCCAGCGCTCCGAACACGACGTCGCGCGTGACGTTCTTTTCACGCGCCAAGGCATCGACCAACAGAAGAATTTCGCGACTCATCGCTTTTTGCCCTTGAAATCCAGAACGGGGTCCAGTTTTGCACGTTCGATATCGTCGACCGTGAAATTCAATACCTGGACGTCGTTCTTTTTTGCCTCAAATTCGAGACCGAACACGGTCTTTTGCATTCCAGCAGCCGCGTCGGAGGCTGCGGCGTCGTCTTCGGGCACCGTCAGGGTGCCGGCAAAGACCTTGCGGCCGTCCAATGCCTCGCGCAGCTTGATTTCGATGCGCTCGCCTGCGAACCGGCGGAAGTCGGCCTCGTTGCGCAGCGGGCGGTCGACGCCCGGCGAACCGACTTCCAGCCGCTTGTAGTCGACGTTCTCGACTTCGAACACCCGCGACAACTGGCGGGACACCTGTTCACAGTCTTCGATGCGCACACCGCCGACCCGATCGATCGTGACGCGCAAAAGGCCCAGGGCGGCACGCTCGACGTCCACGAGTTCGACGTCCATGCCGGCCAGAGCCTCTTTGGTCAATGCGAATAAATCAGCCATATACTCAAAAAAAATGGGCTGCACGCCCAGCCCACCGTATTGCACAGCGCCCAGCCGCCACCCTACTGCACGTAAGGAGCAATGCTGGGCAGTGCCCTATATTGCGACCTAAATTTGGCTTGCGCCGCCCCAGGCCATTAAGACCCGCCGCCCCAACCCGCAACCCGGGCCAGGCAGCACCAGGCGCAAAGTCCGATGCAAACTGCCAGCTCTTGCCGCCCCTGTATTTGCGTGCTTTTCCTTGCGGGCACGCAAAAGGCGACGGCGCGAAGCCATGAAAACCATTGATTTTACCAGATAAACTGGAAAAACGCCTGATTCGTCGCGGGCTTACGTTTATGCGGGACATATCCCGCGCAGCGGCGCGTCCGGCGCGCCGCCCGCAGGCCTTCAGCGACCCTGACGACCGCGCCCGCCCATCACGCCCAGACGGGATTCGTGCGCCGAAGCGCCGCGCGGCTGCCAGTCATCGCCGCGCGGGGACGACGAGGCATTACGGGGTGCGCGCGGCTTGCCGCCAGCGTTCGGCCCCTTATTGCCGCCGGCGCCTCCCGACTTGTTACCGCTACGGCCGCCACCGGCGCCTGCCGGCTTGCCGCCGCGACCGCTATTGCCACGCGCACCGGCAGGCTTGCCGCCAGCCGAGCGACGACCGCCAGCCGGCGCTTCCGCGACGTTGCCGCCGCCAGCCTCGACCGACACGGCATTGCCAGGCTGGCCGCCCGCCGCAGCCGCGCGCGGACCGCGCGGCTTGCCGCCGGACTTGCCACCAGGCTTGCCCCCGCCCTGCTTGCCGCCGGCCTTGCCGCCCGCCCCCGCTGCGGAACGGCCGCCGCCAGGCTTGCCGCCCTTGCGGTTGCCCCCAGCGCCCTCTCCCGACAGGGGATGGCCGTTGGCATAACCACCAGCAATCATCAGGCCCGTGCCAAAAGGATCCGACGGACACGCGGCCGCCTGGCCTGCGCTGCCCAAGCGGCCGCCTTGCAGCTTGCCGCGGCGGCCGATGCGCGCGCCGTTCATGCCGTTGCGGTCCATGGTGCCGAAACCCGGGGGCAGCGCGCTGTCATGCGACTGCGGCTGCTTGGAGCGGCGACGGTTGCCGCCGGATTCATCGTCGTCGCGCACCAGGCCCAACTGGACCATCAAGGCCGTGACCAGGGAAGAATCCAGTTCTTCCCAGCGGCCGCGGCGCAGCGTACGCGGCAGGACCACGTCGCCGAAACGGGTGCGGATCAGCCGGCTGACCGTGACGCCCACGGCCTCGAACATGCGGCGGACTTCGCGGTTGCGGCCTTCCTGCAGGGTGACGCGGTACCAGCGGTTGCTGCCGTCGCCGCCCAGGTAGTCCAGGGCGCCGAAGGCAGCCATGCCGTCGTCCAGCTCGATGCCGTCGACCAGCGATTGGCGCTGAGCCTCGTCCATTTCTCCCAGCACACGCACCGCGTACTCGCGTTCCGTGCCGTAGCGCGGATGCATGATGCGGTTGGCCATGTCGCCGGAGGTCGTGAAGATCAACAGGCCTTCCGTGTTCAGATCCAGACGGCCGACCGACAGCCACTTGCCCGTGCGCAGCTTCGGCAGGCGGGCAAAAACGCTTGCGCGGCCGCCCGGGTCGTCATGGCTGACGATCTCGCCAGCGGGCTTGTGATACAGGATCACGCGCGGCGGCTTTTTCGTATTGACGCGCATGATGGGCTTGCCGTTGACGCGCACCTGGTCATTGGGCGCCACGCGCTGGCCGATATGGGCCGGCTCGCCGTTGACCGACACGCGGCCCGCAACGATCAGTTCTTCCATTTCGCGGCGCGAACCGATGCCGGCGTCCGCCAGCACCTTGTGCAGCTTGGGCATGACCGAATCGCTGTTCAGGTACTTGCCCAGACGCTGCTCCATGCGGTCAGCGGTTTCCAGGTACGACAACGCCTGCTCGGCTTCCTGCTCGGTGCCGCGCGACTCCTGCGGCTCGGCCTGAGGGGCGGCAGCCGCCGCGGGCTGCGCTTCGCCGGCCGGCGCCTGCTCGGCGGCGGTATCGCCGCGGCGACGGCGGAACGGCGTTCTCAGCTTGCGGCCCCTGCCGCGGGCTCCCGTCTCGCCTTCAGCCGCCGGCTCACGCGCGGCGGATTCCGGCTGGCCATTGGAAGCGGCATCATCCGAACGGGGATTGTCGTCCTGCATTGCTGTATTCGTTGTCACTGGGACAGCTCCGAATTTCAAACTTGGGTGGGCCTGCCTGCGGCAGGCTCGTCATCATCTGGGGACGCCGGCTGTCGATCGGCCTCGGGCCGCTCGACGCCTGCCTCGTCCGATTCCGGAGAGGCGGCATCCGGGCCAGGCCGAACAGGATCGGCAAGACCGGAAGCGGGCTCATGCCCGGCGGCGTCAGGCGCCGCGGTATCGGTCTCGTCAATCGGGTCGGTCGGTTCCGCGTGTTTTGCGTTCTCGACGCTTTCCTTTGCAGCGCCGGCTTCTGGGGCATCGGCGGCCATATCGGAAATGTCGTTGTCAGCCGCATCGTCGGGAAAACCGGACGTGGCTGACGTATTGGACAAGCCTTCGGCTTGCTCCCGGACGGTGGATTCGTCGGCGGGATCCGCGCCTTCTTCTGTGCGCGAAAGCATGGATTCTACGCTATCGACGGGAGCGATGGGTACATCCTGTTCCGAAACAGACAATTCCGCAACCGGAATACTGACTTCGGACGCCTCACCCTCGCCTGCCGTAGCCGCAGGTTCGCCGTCAGGACGAGCCTCGGCTTCGCCGCCAACCCCGCCCTCGGCGCTCGCCTCACCCTCGACGCCCTCCGCAGCCTCGGCAACCGCTTGACCGGCAGCTTCGGCATCATCGGTGGGCGCATCCTCGGTGGCGGGCGCTTCGCCGCCCAGCACCTGCTGCACTTCACCCAGATCCAGCCCGGCGAGCGCGGCCGCGGCCTGCGCGGATTCCAGCGCCGGCAATTCATCCAGGGCGCGCAGGCCCAGGTCATCGAGAAACTGGCGCGTCGTGCCGAACAGCGCCGGACGGCCCGGCGCGTCGCGGTGGCCGATGACCTCGATCCAACCGCGGTCCTCCAGCGCCTTCACGATCTGCGAAGACACGGTGACGCCGCGGATATCCTCGATGTCGCCCCGCGTCACCGGCTGGCGCCAGGCCACGATGGCCAGCGTTTCCATCACGGCGCGCGAATACTTGGGCGGCTTTTCCGGATTGAGGCGCTCAAGGTAGCGCTGCATGCGCGGGCGGCTCTGAAAGCGCCATCCGGTGGCCAACTGCACCAGCTCCAGCCCGCCATCGGCCCAATTGGCCTGCAACGTTTCCAGAAGCGTGCGCAATGCGCTGTTGTCGAATTGTTCATCGTCCCCGAACAGCTTGCGCATATCGGACAGTTGCATCGGCTGCGCCGCGCATAGCAGCGCGGTTTCCAACACGAGTATTGCCTCGCTATCGTTCATCGACATTCAAATTCAAAAAGGGCTAACTTGCGCTAGGTTGAAAATAAGGCTACTATTCATTTCTCAGACGCGGGGTGGAGCAGTCTGGCAGCTCGTCGGGCTCATAACCCGAAGGTCGTAGGTTCAAATCCTGCCCCCGCAACCAAATTGATTCAGGCCTGGCGATTTCGCCGGGCCTTTTTCATTTGCGGCGCCGGAAAAAATCCGCAGATCCAGCAAACCCGGCTGCACCGACGTGCGCAGCACGGCAGCACAGGCACCCGCCGCCGCACCGGCAGCCTCGGCGGCTCGCCAGCAACAGACTGCATGGGTTTGCGTAGTTCTCACTGGATTCCTGTGTTTACCGCCATGCACCCCGGATAGAGATACCCCGGACATGTGCCGAAACGACCGCGCCAATCGGGATTGAGCGGGATGCCTGCCGCGCCCCGCGCAGCAAACACTCAAGCAAATTCTGGAAAAGCCGGCACAAATCGCCAGCCAGCCCGCGGAGCACGCCGGCAACCCGGCGCCGCCTTCCCGCGGCAATCGATATCTAGGACCTGAATCATCAAGGTTCGGGCGCCACGGACAGACCGCCACAACCCACAAACCCGATACGTTTCCCCTGGCGCACGCGAAAAACCAGTTCCGCAATGCCCGCGGCCCACATAAGCCGCAACCACGATTCTTGGATGTTTTCTAACCAGACAAGGCCGGCATCCGCCCGCCGCGTCCAACATATTCAAGCAGTTGTTTCATTATACCGCCATATACCCCACCCTCAAGCCCGCACAGCGCCTCGCGCGGCGCAAAAACTACGGAGCAGGCTTGTCCCACGGCGTGGATTCCAGGCGGTCCACCAGAAAATCCAGCATGGACCTCAAGATCAGAGGCATCTGGCGGCGCGAGACATAAACACCATAAATACCCAGCTCCTGCGGCTTGCTTTGCGTCAGGATGGCCCGCAGGCGGCCCGATGCGATGTAGTCCGCGGCATAGTAGGTCGGCAGCATCGCAATACCCGCGCCCTCCAGCGCCGCGCGCGACAACACCGACACCTCGTTCGCGCTGATATTGCCACTGACCGGCACATCCACCGGCTCGCCGTCGCGCTCGAAGCGCCACAGGCTCTTGCCGAAATACGAATGAGTCAGACAGTTGCGCAAGGACAGGTCCTCGATGCGCGCCGGCACGCCTTCGCGCTGCAGGTACTCGGGCGAGGCGCACACCACCGAACGACAGACCGCCAGCTTGCGGGCGATCAGGTTGGGATCCAGGTCATTGGTGATACGCACCGCCAGATCCACGCGCTCTTCCACCAGATTGACGGCGCGGTCGACCAGCATCAGGTCAACCGAGGTGCCCGGATGCAGCTTGACGTAGTCGGTAATGGCGCTGGCCAGATGGCGGGAGCCAAACGACATGCTGGTGGTAATGCGCAGCAGCCCGCGGGGCGTGTCGTCCGGGGTCGATACCGCATTGCGCAGGTCTCCCACCATGTCCAGCATCTGGCGGCAGCGCGGCAGCGTTTCGGCGCCGGCCGGCGTCAGACTCAGGCGCCGCGTCGTGCGGTGCAGCAGGCGCACCCCCACCCACTGCTCCATTTCCGCGAGATAGCGCGACACCATGGCGCGCGACATGTCCAGATGGATCGCCGCCGCCGACAGGCTGCCCCTGTCAGCGACTTCCACGAATACCTGCATGGCTTTCAAACGATCCATGATTGTCTCGATTCTTGCACCAGACCGCTCCGGTTATACCGTATTTCGGCGCAACATCGACACCATAATCGAGACGGCCACCCGCAAGCCCTGACCAGACCAGACGCTCAGACGCAGACGATCAAGGAGCCAGCTGCCCGAGCGCAACGCCCAAGGCGGCACGGACCTCATTGACATCCAACCCCCGCAGGATGCAGACCAGCCGTGACGCCCGCCCCTCGTCCGGCCACTGCTCCAGCTGATTGATCGGATAGAGCTCGCCATGCACGCCATGCACCTCGCACGGCAGCGCCTCACCCTCAAAGCACACCAGCCCCTTCATGCGCAGCAAGCCCTGCCCAAAGCGTTCCAGAACCCGCGACATGCCAGCAAGAAACGCCGCCCGCCCGACAGGAGCAGCCAATACCAGCGAGAAACTGCCCACATCTCCATGAGCGGCGGCTCTCGACTGCGCGAAGGGCCGCAACCAATTCGCAAGGGTCACGCCATCGCGCCTGGCCCGCAGGTCGAGACCCGCGCGCAGCGGATCCGCAAGCGGCGCATCAGGCCATTGCACGCAGCGCTGCGCCCCCGGATTAATGGCGGCGACGGCCCGATCCAGAAGATCCAGACTCGCGGCGTCCGCCAGGTCCGGCTTGCTGAACACCACGACATCCGCCAGGGCCAGTTGCCGCGGGGCTTCGGGCTGCCGCTCCAATTGGTCCAACCCATTGCGGGCGTCCGCCACGACGATCGCGCCCCGGTACGCATAGCGCTCGGCGAGGAAGCGGTCGTGTTTGAGGGTGAACAGGATGGGCGCGGGATCGGCCAATCCGCTGGTTTCGATGACCACGCGACGAAAGGGCTTGATCTTGCGGCTGAGCGCCAACATGAATAATTCGCGTAAAGCGTCGACTACCGCGCCGCTGACGACGCAACACAGGCAGCCGCCTTCAACCAGGACAATGTTGTCGCGGGCCTGGCGCACCAGGTGATGGTCCACACCGATCTCACCGTACTCATTGACGATGACGACAGCGTCAGCGTATGCCGGATCCCTCAGCAGGCGATTGAGCAGCGACGTCTTGCCGCTACCCAGGAAGCCGGAAATCACCGTCACGCCTATGCGTTTGTCGTCCATACCCGATCTTCCATGCTCGCCGCCCTGATGGAGAAAACCAAAAGGGCCATTCACTTGCGTGAATGGCCCTGAATTCTTTGGCTCCCCGAGCTGGGCTCGAACCAGCGACCTGCGGATTAACAGTCCGTCGCTCTACCGACTGAGCTATCGGGGAACTGCTAAGAAACGAGATTATGAACTAAAAATTTGAAGTGTGCAAATCGCTGATTTTTTCGCCTGTTTGGCCCGCTTGGTTTCCCATCGCAAAAAAACTCTGATATGATCTCGGTCTTTCCAGATCGGACCCCATAAACAGGGTGACGGACCGGAAAAAACGAAGATGTTTTGCTTGCGGCTCTTACAGGAGCGGAGCAAATGGTCTTGCCGGCATAGCTCAGTTGGTAGAGCAGCGCATTCGTAATGCGAAGGTCGTAGGTTCGACTCCTATTGCCGGCACCAGATTCCAAAAAGCAGCCCGCTCGGGCTGCTTTTTTCATTTCCGCGCCGGTTCGCGCGCCGAACCCTTACCCGGGAACTCCCGTCCGCCGCCACGCGTCCAATCTGCTGGACCATCCTGGCGGACACGACCATGCGCATCCTTCTAGTCGAAGATGACCTCATGATAGGCGAGAGCGTGCTGGACTGCCTGCGCGCCGAACACTACGCCGTAGACTGGGTCAAGGACGGCAATGCCGCAGAGCTCGCGCTGCGTACCGATACGTACGACCTCATACTTCTGGATCTGGGGCTGCCCAAGCGCGACGGCCTGTCGCTCCTACGCGACCTGCGCACGCGCAAGGACCGCACGCCGGTGCTGATAGCCACCGCCCGCGATGCCGTGAGCGACCGGATCGCGGGACTGGACGCCGGCGCCGACGACTATGTGGTCAAACCCTACGACGTGGATGAATTGCTGGCCCGCATGCGCGCCCTGATCCGCCGCAGCGCAGGCCGCGCGGAACCGGTGTTCGAGCATGAGGGCATCACCATCGATCCCCAGTCGCACGCCGCCATGGTGGACGGCGCTCCGGTCACGCTGACCGCGCGCGAATGGGCGGTGCTCGAACCGCTGATCGCTCGCCCGGGCATGATTTTTTCGCGCGCCCAGCTGGAAGAAAAGCTGTACAGCTGGAAAGACGGCATCAGCAGCAACGCGGTTGAGGTTTATATTCATGGCCTGCGCAAGAAGCTGGGTCCGAACCTGATCCAGAACGTCAGAGGCGTCGGCTATGTCATCCCCAAAACATGAGCATTCCGCTTAGCTACTCACTGAGAGCCAGGCTGCTTTTCTTCCTGTTGGCCGCCATCGTGGTCGGCGCGCTGGTGCAAGGCGCCATCGCTTACCGCAGCACTTTGGCGCAGGCCGACGATATCTTCGACTCGCTGCTGCAGCGCACCGCCCTGTCGCTGGGCACCGGCGACGGACTGCTCAGCACAGGTCCGGCGCACGCGCGCGGCGCGGGTTCGCCCGTGGCGGACGACCTGATCATCCAGATCTGGACGCCCGACGGCGTGCGCGTCTTCAATTCCCGATCCCGCCGGCCGCTGCCGGACCAGATCATCCTCGGCTTCTCCGACGCGAAGATGGAGGGCAGCACCTACCGCGTATATTCGCTGGCCACGCCCTTCCAGGTCATCCAGGTGGCGCAGGACATGACCGTGCGCACCAGCATGGCGCGCGCGCTGGCGCTGCGCACCATCGCCCCCATCGCCGCCGCCGCTCCCCTGCTCATGCTGATCGTCTGGTGCGTGGTCAGCTGGTCGCTACGGCCTGTGAAGCGGGCGCGCGCCCAGGTTGCGGCGCGCCAGCCGGAAGATCTGTCGCCCGTCAGCGTGGAGGGCCTGCCCGATGAGATCCGGCCGCTGGTGCTGGAACTGAACCTGCTGCTGGAGCGCATGCGCGGCGCCTTCGCGCAGCAAAAGCAGTTCGTCGGCGATGCGGCGCACGAACTGCGTTCGCCCCTGACTGCGCTACGCCTGCAATTGCAGGCCCTGCAACGCGCGGGCGACACGGATGCGCGCCGGCTGGCCGAACAGCGGCTGGCAGCCGGCATCGACCGCGCGACACGCCTGGTCGAACAGCTGCTATCCATGGCGCGCCATGAAAGCGCGGCCGGACAGGCACCCGCCGAAACCGTGGACCTGGCCGACGTGCTGCGCCAGGCGCTCTCTGAAATGCTGCCCCAGGCCAACGCGAAATCGATCAGCATCGACCTGGACGGCGCGCCGCAAGCATCGGTGCAGGGACATCGCGACGCGCTGACGCTGCTGGCACGCAACCTGCTGGACAACGCAATCAAGTACACGCCCGCCGGCAAGCGCGTCCACCTCCATCTGGAACAGGCTCCCGGCGAGACGACCCTGCTGATCGACGACGAGGGCCCCGGCATTGCGCCGGACGAGCGCGAGCGCGTGTTCGACCGTTTCTACCGCGTCGAAGGCAATTCGCAGCACGGCAGCGGCCTGGGGCTGGCGATCGCGCGCAGCATCGCCGACCAGCACGGCGCCACCATAGAACTGCAGGACACGCCGGTGGGCGCAGGCCTGCGCGTGAAGGTGTTTTTTCCGACTTAAGACTCGCCTAAGTGTCAGGCCCGAAGATAGCGCCATGTCCTTCAACATGAACGCAGGAGCCGACATGAAGAC
Organism: Achromobacter aegrifaciens; assembly: GCF_902859735.1. Lineage (GTDB taxonomy): Bacteria > Pseudomonadota > Gammaproteobacteria > Burkholderiales > Burkholderiaceae_B > Achromobacter > Achromobacter aegrifaciens. The sequence goes on from NZ_CADIJY010000006.1 coordinate 261,961, forward strand.
CACCCAAATGAAACCCTCGCGCCTGGTGCTGGCGCTGCTGGCAGCCGGCGCCATAGGCGGCGCGGGCGCAACCGCCTTCACCGGCGGCGTTTCGATGGCGGCCACCGCGCCGGCCATCGCTTCCTCCTTCCAGGCGCCGGGCACGTCCAGCCCGCCCAACTTTGCGCAGATCACGCGCGACTTCGGTCCGGCCGTGGTGAACATCAGCGTCAGCGGCACCCGCAAGGTGTCCGCCGACGAAGGCGATCCGTTCGCCCAATTCTTCGGCCAGATTCCCGGCGCGCGCGGCCAGCGGCCCGCGCGTGAAGTGCCCATGCGCGGCGAAGGCTCCGGCTTCATCGTCAGCGCCGACGGCATCATCCTGACCAATGCGCACGTGGTCCAGGACGCCAAGGAAGTCACGGTCAAGCTGACCGACCGCCGCGAATACAAGGCCCGCGTGCTGGGCTCGGATCCGCAGACCGACGTGGCCGTCCTCAAGATCGACGCCAAGAACCTGCCGGTGGTGAAGGTGGGCGACGTCAACCAGCTGCAGGTGGGCGAATGGGTGCTGGCCATCGGCTCGCCCTACGGCCTGGAGAACACGGCCACCGCCGGCATCGTCAGCGCCAAGGGCCGGTCGCTGCCCGACGACACCTCGGTGCCCTTCATCCAGACGGACGTGGCGGTCAACCCCGGCAACTCGGGCGGCCCGCTGTTCAACGACCGCGGCGAAGTCGTGGGCATCAATTCGCAGATCTACAGCCGCACCGGCGGATTCCAGGGCCTGTCGTTCTCGATCCCGATCGATGTGGCCTACAAGATCAAGGACCAGATCCTCGAACACGGCAAGGTGCAGCACGCCAGGCTGGGCGTGACGGTGCAGGAAGTGAACCAGGATCTGGCCAACTCCTTCAAGCTGGATACCCCCTCGGGCGCGCTGGTTTCCAGCGTGGAGAAAGGCAGCGCCGCCGACAAGGCCGGCCTGCAGCCTGGCGACGTGGTGCGCAAGATCGACGGCAAGACCATCGTGTCCTCGGGCGACCTGGCCTCCACCATCACGCTGGCGACTCCGGGCGAAAAGATCAAGCTGGACGTCTGGCGCAACGGCTCGCAGAAGGAGCTGGTCGCCACCCTGGGCGGCGTGCCCAAGGACAAGACGCAGGCCTCGGCTGGCGACCAGGAGGTTCAGCGCGGCCAGCTCGGCCTCGCGCTGCGTCCGCTGAGCCCGCAAGAGCAGCAGGCGGCTGGCGCCGAGGGGCTGCTGATCGAACGTTCGATCGGACCGGCCGCCAAGGCCGGGATCGAACCGGGAGATGTGCTGCTGTCGCTGAACGGCGTACCGGTGCGCAACGTCGCTCAGGTGAAGGACGCGCTGTCCAAGGCGGGCAAGACGGTCGCCCTGCTGGTACAGCGCGGCGAAGACAAGATCTTCGTGCCGGTGCAGATCGGCTGAGCCGGTCTGCACCCGGATAGGCGCTACTCCGCGTCGGGCTGCTTGCCCGGCGCGGCCGCGTCGAACGCCGGCAATGCACGGCAGGCGGCATCGATGCGCACGACGTTGGGCATGGCCGACAGGTCGCAGTCGAAACGCTGGGCGTTCGCCACCTGAGGCACCAGGCACAGATCGGCAATGGTGGGCGTATCGCCGTGGCAGAAGAGGCCGGTGGCGGAAGAACCGGCCAATTGCGCCTCCAGGGCTTCCAGGCCCTGATGCACCCAGTGCTTGTACCAGGCGGTCTTGGCCGCCTCGTCCACGCCCAGGGTGTGCTTCAGGTACTTCAGCACGCGCAGGTTGTTCAGGGGATGCGTGTCGCAGGCGATGCCCAGCGCCAGGTCGCGCACCCGCGCGCGGCCTACCGCGTCCGCCGGCAGCAACGGCACTTCAGGATGCGTTTCTTCCAGGTATTCGATGATGGCCAGCGATTGGCCGATGACGGCGTCGCCATCGACCAGCGTGGGCACCAGCGCGGTCGGATTCACCTTGCGATAATCCGCCGACAGTTGCTGGCCGCCGTCCTTCAGCAGATGCACGGGCAGGTATTCGTAGGGCAAGCCCTTCAGGTTGAGGGCGATGCGCACGCGGTACGCGGCCGAGCTGCGAAAGTAGCTGTACAACTGCATGAAGTCTCCTTGATTTTCTGTTGCGGCGCCGCGCATGCGCGCGGCGCCCGCCTGCTTATTCCAGCGATTCCGTTTGCGCCGACTTGCGGGACAGCCCCTTGGGCAGCGGGAACGCCACATTCTCTTCCAGGCCGGGCATGGTGCGTACCGACACCGCGCCCAATTCCTTGACCCGATCGATCACCTGCTGCACCAGGATCTCCGGCGCGGAAGCGCCCGCGGTCACGCCGATGCGCTTGCGGCCCGCCAGCCAGGCCGGATCGATCGATTGCGCACCGTCGATCAGATAGGACGCGACGCCCTTGCGCTCGGCCACTTCGCGCAGCCGGTTGGAGTTGGAACTGTTGGGACTGCCCACCACCAGCACCAGGTCGCAATCCGGCGCCATCACCTTGACCGCGTCCTGGCGGTTCTGGGTGGCGTAGCAGATATCGCTTTTCTTGGGCTCGGCGATGTTGGGAAAGCGTTCTTTCAACGCCCGCGACACGGCCGCCGCGTCGTCCACCGACAGGGTGGTCTGCGTGACGTAGGCCAGGTTCTCGGGATCGGTGACCTGCAGGCCGGCGACGTCCTCGACGGTCTCGACCAGGTACATGCCGCCCTGGGCCTGGCCCAGCGTGCCCTCGACCTCGGGATGGCCCTTGTGGCCGATCATGATGATCTCGCGGCCGGCCGCGCGCATGCGGGCCACCTCGATGTGGACCTTGGTGACCAGCGGGCAGGTGGCGTCGAACACGCGCAGCCCACGGGCGTCGGCTTCGGCCCGCACCGCCTTGGACACGCCGTGCGCCGAGAACACCACGATGGCGCCGGCGGGCGCGTCGTCCAGTTCATCGATGAAGATGGCGCCCTTGGCGCGCAGGTCTTCCACCACGTAGCGGTTATGGACGATTTCGTGGCGCACATAGATGGGCGCGCCATGCAATTCAAGCGCGCGCTCGACGATGTCGATGGCGCGATCCACACCGGCACAGAAGCCGCGCGGCTGCGCCAGCAGGACTTCGGCGTCGGTGGCGGTGACAACCTGGCTCATCAGAGGACTCCCAAGAGCGCCACGTCGACCCGCAAGCTGATGCCCGCGAGCGGGTGGTTGAAATCGAACAGGGCCGATTCGTCGTTGATTTCCTTCAGGACGCCCGAATAGCGGCCGCCGTTGGGCGCGGTGAATTCCACCAGGTCGCCGGGTTCGAAGGTGGCGTCGGCGCCCGCATGCTCGGCCAGCATGGCGCGCGTGACGCGCTGGATCAGTTCGGGGTTGCGTTCGCCGTAGGCGTCGGCGGGTTCGACCGTGACGCTGAAGCGCTCGCCTTCGGCGCGGCCGACCAGCGCCGCTTCCAGGCCAGGCGCCCATTGGCCGCTGCCCATCTGCAGCGTGCCGGGACGGCCATCGAAGGTGTCGGCGAACACGGAATCCTTGCCCGGGCCCGAGGCCAGCGTGATGCGATAGTGCAGCGTCAGGTAGGAATCCGGACGGACCAAAACGTTCACTTCATTAGAGGCGATGCTCAAGATCTGCCACCGTATATGCAATTGAGTAAACCTTGATTTTAGAGCCTCTTATGAAATTGTCCGACCGGCTGCCCAAACACGAGCGCCCCAGGGAGCGGTTGCTGCGCCACGGCGCCGCTGCGCTCCAGGACTCGGAACTGCTCGCCATCGCCCTGCGCACCGGTATTCCCGGCCTGGACGTGGTTGAATTGGGCAGCCGGCTCCTGACCCGATTTGGCGGCCTGCGAGGCCTGCTGGGCGCGACGCCCGAGGAACTGACCGCGATTCCCGGCCTGGGGGTTTCCAAGGCGTGCATGCTGGCCGCCCTGCTGGAACTGGCCCGCCGCGCCATCGAGGAAGATCTGGCCCGCAACAGCAATCTGGATCACCCGCTGCCGGTAAAACAATATTGCAAGATGGCGCTGGGGCACCGGCAGGTGGAACACTGCATTGCGCTCTACCTGGACAACCGCCTGCGCCTGATCGCCACGGGCGAGCTGGCGCGCGGCACCCTGTCGCAGGCATCGGTCTATCCCCGCGAGGTCGTGCGCGAAGCCCTGCGCCATCACGCGGCCGCCCTGATCATCGCCCACAACCATCCGTCCGGCCTGGCCGAGCCCAGCGCCGCGGACCGCATATTCACCCAGCACCTGAAGCAGGCGCTCGCGCTGGTGGACATCCGGCTGGTGGACCACCTGATCGTGGCTGCCGGCACGGTCGTGTCCATGGCCGAACTCGGCGGCCTGTAGGCTGCGGCCCGCGCCGGAATTCGTTAGACTAGCGCCCGCAATTGCTTTAGGCTTAACGCATCTCTCGATCCCCCCGCCTGACATGAAACGCTTGTGGGACATTTCCCCGCCCGTGTCCACCGCATCGCCAGTCTTTCCTGGCGACACGCCGTACCGCCAGCAATGGAAATGGTCGCTTGCGCCCGGCTGTCCGGTGAATGTCAGCGAAATCACCATGTCGCCGCATATCGGCGCGCACGCTGACGCTCCCCTGCACTACCAGAACGGCGCCGCAGCCATCGGGGCCGTATCACTGGAACCATTCCTGGGTCCCTGTCGCGTCATCCACGCCATCGATTGCGGCCCCCTCATCACGGTGGACCACCTGGCCCATGCGGCCCTGAACCTGCCGCCGCGCGTGCTGGTCCGCACCGCCAAGCATGCCGCGCAGGACTGGTGGACCGACGATTTCTCCGCCTACGCGCCCCAGACCATCGAATGGCTGGCCGAACGCGGCGTCATGCTGATCGGCCTGGATACGGCCAGCATCGACCCCGCGTCCAGCAAGACCCTGGACAGCCACCACACGATCTTGCGGCACGACATGCGGGTACTGGAGAACCTGGTGCTCGACGATGTGCCGGAAGGCGATTACGAGTTGATCGCACTGCCGTTGGCGCTGGTCCAGGCCGATGCCAGCCCGGTTCGCGCCGTCCTGCGCGAACTGTAGGCTGGTCCGCTGGCCATGGCGGCCGATCCGAAGTCGGCCGCCGGTTCTGGAAGCACGACCATGAAAGACCATTCCGATTTGCATGCGGCGCTTGCCTGCGCCCGCCCCCACGCGCCCTCGTGGCGCGCCCTGCCCGCCTCGGCGCGCCGCGCCGCCCCGCCCTGCAAGGGAGGCCGCGCATGAGCCACTCCGAACGCCCCGAAGACATCGTCCGCCAGGAAAAAGCGCAGCTGGATTTCACGCGCGACATGACCTATGGCGATTACCTGCATCTGGACGAACTGCTGGGCGCGCAGCATCCGCTGTCGCCCGAGCACAACGAGATGCTCTTCATCATCCAGCACCAGACCAGCGAACTCTGGATGAAGCTGATGCTGCACGAACTGCGCGCCGCCATCGCCAATGTGGCAGCCGACCGCTTGCAGCCCGCCTTCAAGATGCTGGCCCGCGTCAGCAAGATCATGGAACAGCTGGTCCATGCCTGGGACGTGCTGGCGACCATGACGCCGCCCGAGTATTCGGCGCTGCGTCCCTATCTGGCGCGTTCCAGCGGATTCCAGAGTTATCAGTACCGCCAGGTCGAATTCCTGCTCGGCAACAAGAACGCGGCCATGCTAAAGCCGCATGCGCACCGCGAGGACCTGCTGGCCCAGGTGCGCAGCGCCTACGAAGCCCCGTCGCTGTACGACGAGGCGCTGCGGCTGCTGGCGCGCCACGGCCTGGACGTGCCGGCCGATCACCTCGAACGCGACTGGACCCAACCCTACCAATCGTCGGCTGGCGTGGAAGCTGCCTGGCTGACGGTCTACCGCCAGCCCGACCGCTACTGGGACCTGTACCAGTTGGGAGAAAAGCTGACCGACCTGGAAGACGCGTTCCGCCTGTGGCGCTTCCGCCACGTCACGACGGTCGAACGGGTCATCGGCTTCAAGCGCGGCACCGGGGGCACGTCGGGCGTGGACTACCTGCGGCGCATGCTGGAAGTGGTGCTGTTCCCCGAGATCTGGAAGCTGCGCACGGATCTTTAAGCGCCGAATTTATCTGGCCCCAATTTTTGGCCAAGGGGCGCCCCTGAGCGGGGCCTCCTTTCCTCTTGGCCTGGCCAAAATTCCCATGCTAGAATTTGGGGTTACTTTTTGGATACGTGGCTGGAACAGTCAACGAGTATCCGGCCGCTGGGCAAACCCGATCCGCATATCGGCGGGTTCGCCAGGCAGGCGGGACACCGGACACCCGGCTGGCGACCCTAACAACTTGCAAGGCTCGACAGAGCCCTAGGAAAGCACCATGAAAGAAGGCATTCACCCCGAATACCGCGAAGTCGTCTTCGCCGACCTGCAAACGGGCAACAAGTTCATCACCCGTTCGACCGTCCAGACGCGCGAAAGCATCGAACTGGATGGCAAGACGTACCCGCTCTTCAAGTGCGACGTGACCTCCGAATCGCATCCGTTCTACACGGGCGCCCAGACGCGCATCGTCGAAACCGGCCGCGTGGAAAAGTTCCGCGCCCGCTTCGCCCGCACCGCAGGCACGGTCAAGTCCGCTTCCTGATCTGTCGCTCCCCCGGGAGCCGCAGCGAAAAGGCAGCCTCCGGGCTGCTTTTTTTTCTCCCTGGCCGTCCGATTCTGACGCTGGGTACTAGCGCAACCAGACCACTCGGTTACATTAACGCCCGTGTCCCCACTTTCCATTTCCACTCCAGCCCGGCTCACGTCCGTGGCTACCGCGAAACTGCCCAGACTGATTCTGCTGGGCTTGTCGCTGGCCTATATCGTGGCCGGCCTGTTCATGCGCGACCCGTGGAAAACAGACGATGCCGTGGGACTGGCGACCATGATCACGGCGATCCGCGAAGGCGGCATCACCTGGTTGCTGCCGCAGGTGGGACACCTGGCGCACGCCGAGGAAGGTCCCCTGATCACCTGGGTGGGCGCGATCTGCATCTGGCTGTTCGGCCCCTACATCGGCGACATCACCGCCGGCCGCCTGCCCAATCTGCTGTGGTTCGGCATCACCGCCACCAGCGTCTGGTACGGCACCTATCTGCTGGGCCGCCGCGCCGAGGCGCAACCGCTGGCCCTGCCCTTCGGCGGCGAACCCGAACCGCGCGACTACGGACGCATGCTGGCGGACGCCGCGCTGTTGTTGCTGCTGGCCACGGTCGGCATCCTGCAGCGCACCCACGAAACCACCGTGGTGCCCGCCATCATGGCTTGGCAGGCGCTTGCCTTCTATTCGCTGGCGCGCAGCATAGACCGGCCATTCACCGGCAGCACCACCCTGGGCATCGCACTGGCGGCCAGTTTCCTGACCCGCGGCTGGGTCGGCGCCATCCCCATCATGGTGGGCGCAGCCCTGGCGTTCTACCCCCGCAGCCGACTGTGGAAATGCCGGCGCTGGCTGCCGTGGGCCGCGCTGCTGGCCGCCGTCCTGATTCTGGCTTGGTGGATACCCGCCAGCCACAGCAGCGAATACTGGATCCGCAACTGGAAGACCTGGAACCTGTCGTCCTTCGCCGTGCCGCCCTGGCATGACATCGGGCGCACCCTGCGCGACCTGCCCTGGTACCTGTGGCCGACCTGGCCGCTGGCCCTGCTGGCCATCTGGCGCTGGCGCGCCTGGCTCTACGCGCCGCACATCTGGCTGCCGCTGGTCCTGCTGGTGTGCTCGGCGGTCGTGCTGTTCGGCCTGGAAGAAGCCTCGGATTCCGAGTACGTGCTGCTGGCCGTGCCCTGCGCGGTGCTGGGCGCGTTCTCGCTGCCCACGCTGCGCCGCGGCGTGGTCAACACGCTGGACTGGTTCGCCGTCATGTGCTTTTCGCTGACGGCCATCACGGTCTGGCTGGGCTGGGTTGCCCTGCACTTCGGTTGGCCGGCGCAGATTTCCCGCAATATCGCCCGCCAGACCACCGGCTACCAACCCGAGATCTCCTGGGTCGCGTTCGCGCTGGCCGTGGGTTTCACCGTGGGCTGGATCGCGCTGGTGGTGTGGCGGCTGCGGGTGCGGCCGCAGGCGCTGTGGCGCGGCACGGTGCTGTCGGCCGGCGGCCTGACGGTGACCTGGATCCTGCTGGTGCTGCTGTGGCAACCCGCCGTGGACTACGCCCGCAGCTACCGCACCGTGTCGGGCCAGTTGGCCCAGGCGCTGCAGCAGAACGTGCGCCCCGGCGAGTGCGTGCGCGGGCTTAGCCTGGGCAGCGGGCAGCGCGCCTCGTTCCTGATCTTCAATAACCTCACGTTCACGTTCGACTCCAAGTGCACGCTGGTGCTGCAGCAGACCAGCAACCAGAGCTTGCGGGACAACACCGCCGCCTACAGCGACGGCGCCGAGGTGCTGTGGCAAGGCGGCCGGCGCGCCGACCGCCAGGAAGTCTTCCGCCTGCTCCGAGTCGGCGCCCCCCGATGACGCCCGCGCCCGCCGCGCCGATGAGTTTCGGCGCCACCCTGCGCGGCATCGCCAGGCAGGCCTGGCCGGTGCTGGTCAGCCAATGGGCCGGCATCTCCTTCGGCGTGCTCGACACCGCCATGACCGGCCATTCCAGCGCCGCCGACCTGGCGGCAATGGCGCTGTCCGCGTCGATCTACATCACCATCTTCGTCGGACTGATGGGCGTGGTGCACGCCCTGATCCCCATCCTGGCCCAGCACTTCGGCGCAGGCAACAATCTTGAGGTCGGCCGCAGTTGGGGCCAGGGCGTCTGGCTGGCGCTGGGATTGTCCGTGGTGGGCGCCGTGCTGATGCTGTTCCCCAACATGTGGCTGTCCATGTCCGGCGAGGTCGCTCCCGGCGTGCGCGAACGCATCGGCTCGTATCTGCAGGCCCTGGTGCTGGCCCTGCCCGCCGCGCTGGTGTTCCGCACCATCTACGCGTTGGGCACGTCGGTTTCGCGGCCCAAGCTGGTCATGGCGATCAACCTGACGGCCATAGTCTTCAAGGCCTTCTTCAACTGGCTGTTCATCTACGGCAAGCTGGGATTGCCCGCCATGGGCGCCACCGGCGCCGGACTGGCAACCGCCGTGGTGTCGTGGATGAGCCTGGGCCTCGGCTTGTGGGTCATCACCCACGACCGCTACTACCGCCGCTTCAAGCTGCACGTCGGCAAGCCCGACTGGAAGACGCTCAAGGAACTGCTGCGCCTGGGCATCCCCATGGGCGGTTCCTACCTGGTCGAAGTGTCGGCCTTCACTTTCATGGCCCTGCTGGTGGCGCGCGAAGGCACTTACGTGACCGGCGGCCATCAGATCATGTCCAACCTGGCCGCGCTCTGCTACATGATGCCCATGGCGCTGGGCGTCGCCACGGCAGCCCTGACCGCGCAGGCCATCGGCGCGGGCAACCTCGCCCATGCGCATCGCACCGGCATGGCCGGCCTGACGCTGGGCATCCTGGGCGCCCTGCTGACGGCGGCGGTGCTGCTGGCTGGCCGTCCGCTGATCCTGGCCGCCTATACCGACAATCCGGAGGTGGCCGCGGTGGCGACCACGCTGCTGGCCGTCCTGCCCCTGTTCCACCTGTTCGACTCGATGCAGTGCATCAACTCCTACCTGCTGCGCGCCTACAAGGTCGCGGTGGTGCCGCTGCTGCTGCAGGTGGTGGCGCTGGCGGGCGTGGGCCTGGTCGGCGGCTGGTGGTTCGGTTTCGGCCCGGGCCGCGGTGGCCTGGACGGCGTGCGCGCCATCCTGGTCCCTGGCTCCCCCCAGGGCGCGGGCAGCATGTGGCTGATGGCCATGGTCGGCCTGGGACTGTCGGCGGCCTTGCTGCACTATTGGTACCGGCGCATCGTGCGCGGGACGATCAAGTAAAAAAAGCAGCCTTGCGGCTGCTTTTTTTGGACCTTATTTCGGCCGCTTGTCGATCACGCGGCGAGCCTTGCCGGTCAGCGTGCGTTCCACGTGCCCGGAATCCGACACCTGGATGCGCGCGCTCACGCCTATGTGCGTCTTCACGGCATGCTGGAGCTGCTTGCCCAGGTTCGCGCGCTCGGCATCCGACAGGGTGGAAAATTCGGCGCGCAGTTCGGTCAGGATTTCCAGCTCGTCCATATTGCCGGTGCGCGACAGCACCAACTGGTAATGCGGCGCCAGCTGGGCGATCTTCAGGACCAGTTCCTCGACCTGGGTCGGGAACATGTTCACGCCGCGCACGATCAGCATATCGTCGCTGCGGCCAGTGATCTTGCCGATGCGCCGCATGCTGCGCGCGGTGGGCGGCAGCAGGCGCGTCAGGTCGCGGGTGCGGTAGCGGATGATGGGCATCGCTTCCTTGGTCAGCGAGGTGAACACCAGTTCGCCCGGCTCGCCGTCGGCCACGGGCTCGCCCGTGTCGGGATTGATGATTTCCGCGTAGAAATGGTCTTCCCAGACCACCGGACCGTCCTTGGTCTCGACGCATTCGCTGGCAACGCCAGGCCCCATCACTTCGGACAGGCCATAGATGTCCACGGCGTCGATGCCGGCTTCGGCCTCGATGTCGGCGCGCATCTGCCCGGTCCAGGGTTCGGCGCCGAAGATGCCGATGCGCAGCGAACTTTGACGCGGATCAATCCCCTGGCGGCGCTGTTCCTCCAGAATATTGCAGAAGTAGGAGGGCGTGACCATGATGATGTCCGGACGGAAATCGTTGATCAACTGCACCTGCTTTTCGGTCTGTCCGCCCGACATCGGGATGACCGTGCAGCCCAGGCGTTCCGCGCCGTAATGCGCGCCCAGGCCGCCCGTGAACAGGCCGTAGCCGTAGGCCACGTGCACCGTGTCGCCGGGCTTGCCGCCCGCCGCGCGGATCGAGCGCGCCACCAGGTTGGCCCAGTTGTCCAGGTCGCCCTTGGTGTAGCCCACGACCGTCGGCTTGCCGGTGGTGCCGCTGGATGCGTGGATGCGCGAGATGCGCTCGCGCGGCACGGCGAACATGCCGAAAGGATAGTTCTCGCGCAGTTCCTTCTTCGTGGTGAAGGGGAACTTCGAGATATCGGACAGCTGCTTCAGATCGTCGGGATGCACGCCGGCTTCATCGAAAGCCTTCTTGTAGTGCGGCACATTGTCGTAGGCATGCTTGAGCGACCACTTCAGGCGCTCGAGCTGCAGCGCGCGCAGCTCATCCTGGCTGGCATGCTCGATGGGGTCCAGCCCCGGCTTGCTCATGGTGTTGGACATGGTTATCTCTCTCCTGAAATTCTCTCTGCGCGGGGCCGGATCGCGGCGGGCGTATGCCCTGCCCGCTCGCGGCGCGGCCCGCGGCCGTATAGCTTTGGTTGGCTGGCTGCCTCAAGCGTCCGCGGGGACGCCGACGATCTGGCCCTTGATGCGGTAGGAACGGCCGCGGAACAGCGCCACGTTGCGTCCTTCCTGGTTGGTGACGGTGACGTCATAGACGCCGGTGCGGCCGGCCAGCGAACGCTCCTGCGCCACGGCGGTCAGCAGATCGCCTTCGAAGCCCGGGGCCAGATAGTCGATGGTGCAGCCCGAGGCCACGGTGCTGACGTTGCGCGAATTGCACGAAAAGGCGAAGGCGCTGTCCGCCAGGGCGAAGATGAATCCGCCGTGGCAGGTCTTGTGGCCGTTCAGCATGTCGGCGCGCACGCGCATGGTCAGCCGCGCGTAGCCCGGCGCCATTTCCTCGACTTTCATGTCCAGGCCCTGCGAGGCCGCATCGCCCGCAAACATGACGGTGCCGACGGCCTGCGCCAGCTCCTGGGGATCGGCCGGCACTTCGACCGCGGGAACGTGTGCGTTCATTCTTATTGCCCCTTGAATTGCGGTTCGCGCTTGCCGAGGAAGGCGGCCACGCCTTCCGCGTAGTCTGCGCTGCGGCCGAGTTCGCGCATCATGTCGCGCTCAAGGTCCAGCTGCGTGGACAGGTCATTGCCCAGGCTGGCCTGCATGGCCCGCTTGGTGTACGCCAGGCCCTTGGTCGGCGCCTTGGCGAAGTGCTGCGCCAGGCGTTCCAGCGTGGCATCGAATTCCTCGTCCGCCACGCATTGCCAGATCAGGCCCCACTCTTCGGCCTGCTTGGCGCTGAGCTTGTCGCCCAGCATGGCCAGGCCCATGGCGCGGGCACGGCCGACCAGACGCGGCAGCACAAAGGTGCCGCCCGTGTCGGGGATCAGCCCGAGGCGGCAGAACGACTGGATGAACGTTGCCGAAGCCTTGGCGATGACGATGTCGCCCGCAAACGCCAGGTTGGCGCCTGCGCCGGCCGCCACGCCGTTCACGCCCACCACGACGGGCATGGGCAAGGCGTTGACGCGGCGCACCAGCGGCCCGTAGAACTTGTCGACGGTTTCGCCGAGATCGGGCGGCGTGCCGTCGGCGGCGGGCTTGCGCTCGCTCAGGTCCTGGCCGGCGCAGAAGCCGCGGCCGGCTCCCGTCAGCAGCAGCACACGCGCGCCCTCGGTCTCCACGCGCGTCAACGCGTCGGCCACTTCGCCGTGCATGTTGGCGGTGAAGCTGTTCAGCTTGTCTGGACGGTTCAGCGTCAGGCGCGCGATGCCGCCGGACAGGTCGAATTGGATATCCTGGTAGCTCATGTCATCGCCCCCGTTCAGACATGACGGCGGGTTTGCACCACGCGGAAGCGGTTGGACACGAAGGCCGAATCCGACAGCGCGGCGTTGGCGGCCGGGTTGGCGCCGGTGCCGTGGAAGTCGCTGAAAGCGGCGGTCTGGTTGACGAACACGCCGCCCGTCAGGTTCAGCGACAGCGACACGCCCGAGACTTCAGCCGCGTCCTGCACCTGGTCGGCGACGGCGTCGCTGGTGGTGTAGGCCGACAGCGACAACGCGCCATGCTTGATGACGCTGTCACGCGCCAGCTGGATGCTGTGGGTGGTGGAATCGGTAGCCACCACGAAGGCGATCGGGCCGAACCATTCCTGGCTGATGGCGGCGTTGCCAGCTTCCGTGCGCAGCAGCAGCGGCGTGCGGACGCGGGCGTTCTCGAACTGCGGGTGCGTCAGCGCCTTGCTGTCGGCCACCACCGGCAGGCCCAGCGCGCGGGCCTTCTCGATGCGCTCGACGATGCCTTCATTCTGGATCGCGCCGGTCAGCTCGACGGCCTTGGCCGCATCGGCGCCGACCTTCTCGACCGCGGCGCCCAGGGCAGCAGCGACCTCGTCGAAGCTGACGCGGCCTTCCGGCGTCTGGATGCCGTCGCGCGGCACGTAGATGTTCTGCGGCGCGGTGCACATCTGGCCCGAGTACAGGGCCAGCGAGAACGCCAGGTTGCGGGCCACGCCCTTGAGGTCGTCGGTGGAATCGATGATGACCTGGTTGACGCCGGCCTTCTCGGTGTAGACCAGCGCCTGGCGGGCGTTGTTCTCCAGCCAGTCGCCGTTGGCGGTGCTGCCGGTGAAGTCGACGATCTTGACCGCCGGGTCCAGCGCCAGCTTCTGCGCGGTGTCATCGCCGGCAGCGTGCGCGGCCAGCAGGACGACGTCCGGGTCGAAGCCCGCTTCCTGCAGAACTTCGCGCGCCACCTTCACGGTGATGGCCAGGGGCAGGATCGCGCCGGGGTGCGGCTTGACGATGACGGTGTTGCCGGTAGCCAGGCTGGCGAACAGGCCGGGGTAGCCGTTCCAGGTCGGGAAGGTGGAGCAGCCGATCACCAGCGCCACGCCTCGCGGCACCACGGTGAACTGCTTTTCCATGCGGATCGGGTCATTCTTGCCTTGCGGCTTTTCCCAGACGGCCACGCCGGGGATGCGCGACATTTCCTGCCAGGCGTAGGTCACGGCTTCGAAGCCGCGGTCCTGCGCGTGCGGGCCGCCGGCCTGGAAGGCCATCATGAAGCCCTGGCCGGTGGTGTGCTGGACCGCGTAGGCGATCTCGAAGCTGCGCTTGTTCAGGCGCGCCAGGATTTCCAGCGACACGCCCACCCAGGCGCGCGGGCCGGCGCGGCGCCAGTCTTCCAGCGCGCGCTTGGAGGCGGCGATCAGCTTGTCGGCGGGCACGTGCGGATAGGTGATGCCCAAGTCGAAGCCGAACGGCGATTTTTCGCCGCCGACGGTACCGTCGGCGTCGTGCAGGTTCAGCGGGAAAGGCTTGCCTTGCAGCGCCTCAAAAGCCGCGCGGCCGTCGTCGTTGGCGGTTTCGCCATAGTTGCGGGGGCTGGGCGACTCGGCAAAGGGGCTCCAGTAGCCGCGCAGGGAGGCGGCGGCCATGGCTTGTTCCAGCAGGGGCTGATGGCGTTCGAAGAATTGTTGGGACACTGCGTCTCTCCAAATGGATATGGTTTTATCTGCCTGGCGCGGGCCGGGTCAGGTTTCCTGGTCGAAGTCGATGACCAGGCGGTCGCTGACCGGAAAGCTCTGGCAGCTCAGGATGAATCCGCGCGCCACTTCGTAGTCTTCCAGGGCGAAGTTGGCGTCCATGTCCACCTCGCCTTCGATGACCTTGCAGCGGCAGGTGGAACACACCCCGCCCTTGCACGAATACGGCAGTTCGATACCTTGCGCCAGCGCCGAATCCAGCACGCTGTCTTTATTCTTTTCAATCACGAACATACGGCTGTGGCCGTCCTGCACCACGGTCACCTCGCACTGGCCCTTGCCGGGCGCCTGGCGGGCGTCCTGGCCGGTGCGCAATGCGCGCGGCCCCTTGGGCGCGCCGAAGAGTTCGAACTTGATGTTCGACTTCGGAATGCCGCGGGCCTGCAGCCGCTCGACCACGCTTTCGGTCATGGTCTGCGGACCACAGACAAAAGCGTAATCGATATCCTCGGGGCTCATCCAGGCCGACATCAGCTGGTCGACCTTGTCGCCGTCCAGGCGGCCGTTGAAGAGTTCGATGTCCTGGGTCTCGCGGCTCATGATGTAGACCAGCGAGAAACGCTCCATATAGAGGTTCTTCAGGTCCTCGATCTCTTCGCGGAACAGCACCGCGGACGAAGCGCGGTTGCCGAAGAACAGCGTGAACTTGCTGTCGGGCTCGGTCGACAGCGCGGTCTTGACCAGGGAGAACACCGGCGTGATGCCGCTGCCTACGGCAAACGCCACATAGTGGCGCTTGTTCTCGGGGGAAAAATCGACGGTGAAGTTGCCGGCCGGCGCCATGACTTCCAGGGTCTGGCCGGGCTGCAGTTCATGGTTGGCCCAGCTGGAGAAAACGCCCTCGTCCACCTTCTTGATGGCCACGCGCAGCAGCTTGTCGTGGGGCGCGGAACAGATGGAATAGGAGCGGCGCTGCTCCTGGCCGTTGAGCTCGGTGCGCAGCGTCAGGTACTGGCCCGGCAGGAAGGCGAACTCTTGCGCCAGCGTCTCGGGCAGGTCGAAGGTCACGACCACGGCGTCGCGCGTGTTGCGCGCCACCGAAGCCACCGTCAAGGAATGGAATTGGTTCTGGCTCATTGCGAAACCGCTCTCAGTGAGTCTTGAAATAATCGAAGGGCTCGCGGCAAGACACGCAACGATACAGCGCCTTGCACGACGTAGACCCGAAGTTGCTGACCAGGCGCGTGTCTTTCGAGCCGCAGCGCGGGCAGGCGATGGCGGGGCCGACCGCGCGCCGGCTGATGCCCGAGATGTCGACGGCGCGTTCGGCGGGCGCGGCGATGCCGTAGCCCTTGAGCGCCTCGCGTCCCTTCTCGCTCATCCAGTCGGTGGTCCAGGCCGGCGCCAGGCGGGTTTCCACGCGGACCTCGGCGACGCCGTGGCGGGCCAGCGTCTGCTGGATATCCTGCGTGATCTCGCGCATGGCCGGACAGCCGGAGTATGTGGGCGTGATGACCACGACACAGGCCTCGCCGTCCCAGGACACGTCCCGCACCACGCCCAGATCCACCACGGACAGCACGGGGATCTCCGGGTCGGGGACCTCCTGCAGCCAGGCGTAGACCTGGTCGGCGGAAACGGGCGCCAGCGCGTTCACCAGGTGGCTCCCGGGTAGGCGCGCGGCAGGAACTGCATTTCGGCGAGCACGTAGCCCAGTTCCTCGGTGTGCTTGCCCTGGCGTCCGCCACGGTATGCCAGATGGCTGGCGGCGGCTTCGTCGGGCACCGTCAGGGTGGCTTCTTCCAGGACTTCGCGCACATGGGCCAGCCAGGGCTGGCGCAGGGCCGACAGTTCACAGCCGATGCCGCGGGCGGCGACGTCCAGGTCGACGGCGTCGTCGGCGAACAACTCACCGGTGAAACGCCAGGCATCATCGATGGCGGCCTGCATCTTGGCATGGCTTTCCGCCGTGCCGTCGCCCAGGCGCACCACCATGTCCGACGAACGCCGCACGTGGTAGGTCACTTCCTTGATGGCCTTGGCCGCAATGCCGGCGACGCGTTCGTCGCTGGACTTTTCCAGGCGCTGCAGCAGGAAATAGTGCCAGACGTCGAACAGGAACTGGCGCGCCATGGTGTCGGCGTAGTTGCCGTTGGGGCGTTCAACCAGCAACGCGTTATGGAACTGGTGCGCATCGCGCAAATAGGCCAGTGCGTCTTCGTCGCGGCCGGCGCCTTCGACTTCGCCGGCCAGCGTCAGCCACATGCGGGCCTGGCCCAGCAGGTCGAGCGCGGTGTTGGTCAACGCCAGGTCTTCTTCCAGGATCGGGCCGTGGCCGGTCCAGGCGCCGAGCCGCTGCGACAGGATGAGCGAGGAATCGCCCAGGCGCAGCAGGTATTCAAACAGAGTCTTGTCCATGTCTCCCCCGCCGTCTTACATGTGCTTGATTTCTTCGGGCATCGGGAAGAACGTGGGATGCCGGTAGACCTTGCTGTTGGCCGGTTCGAACAGCGGATCCTTGTCGCCGGGGCTGCTGGCCGAAATATCGGAGGCGCGCACCACCCAGATGCTCAGGCCTTCGTTGCGGCGCGTGTAGACGTCGCGGGCGTGGTTGATCGCCATTTCGGCGTCGGGCGCGTGCAGGCTGCCGACGTGCTTGTGCGCCAGGCCGTGCTGGCTGCGGATGAACACTTCCCACAGGGGCCAGTCTTTGCTCATGATGGATGTCCTTGAATGCCGGGCGCGCGCGGCGCGCTCCGGTTTGCAATGGTGGTGAAGAAGAGTGGAGCCCGCTCGCGGGCTCAAGCTACCTTGCGCTCGGCCTGCTTGTCGGCGTAGGCGACTAGCGCATCGCGCACCCAGGCGCCGTCCTCGTGCGCCTTGACGCGCGCGGCCAAGCGTTCGCGGTTGCAGGGGCCGTTGCCCTTGAGCACCGCGTAGAACTCGGACCAGTCGATCTCGCCGAAGTCATAGTGGCCGCGTTCGGCGTTCCACTTGAGCTCGGGATCCGGCACCTTCAGGCCCAGGTATTCGGCCTGCGGCACGGTCTGGTCCACCATCTTCTGGCGCAGTTCGTCGTTGGAGAAGAGCTTGATCTTCCAGGCCATGGACTGGGCGCTGTTGGGCGAGTCGGCATCGGACGGGCCGAACATCATCAGCGCGGGCCACCACCAGCGGTTCAGCGAGTCCTGCACCATGGCCTTCTGCTCGGGCGTGCCGTGCAGGCACATCTGCATCAGCAGGTCGTAGCCCTGGCGCTGGTGGAAGGACTCTTCCTTACAGACGCGCACCATGGCCCGCGCATAGGGGCCGTAGGAACAGCGGCACAGCGGGATCTGGTTGATGATGGCCGAGCCGTCGACCAGCCAGCCGATCATGCCGATGTCGGCCCAGCTGAGCGTGGGGTAATTGAAGATGCTGGAGTACTTGGCGCGGCCGGCATGCAGGTCGTCGATCAGGTCGTCGCGTGACACGCCCAGGGTTTCCGCGGCGCTGTACAGGTAGAGTCCGTGGCCGGCTTCGTCCTGGACCTTGGCCAGCAGGATGGCCTTGCGCTTGAGCGAAGGCGCGCGGGTGATCCAGTTGCCTTCGGGCAGCATGCCGACGATTTCGGAGTGCGCGTGCTGGGAAATCTGGCGCACGAGCGTCTTGCGGTAGGCGTCCGGCATCCAGTCCTTGGCCTCGATGCGGACGCCGTCGTCGATCCGGCGCTGGAACGTCTGTTCCCGGCCTTCGAGCTGGTCCGCGGTCTTGACCTGCTTGACGCCGGTTTCGACGAGTTGAGCGTACATGTCTGTCTCCTTGAAGACGGTTTGCGAAAACGCAAAGCAAACGTTCCGCAGTGCCGTCATGTCATAGGCGGATTATTTAATACAAAAAATTCATTGTCAAACTCAAATCTGTATCACATTGGATTTATGTATCATATTGCGGATCCCGATATCGGCCACTCTGGCCCCCTCTAATGGCAAACCCTCAGTCGCCCCTGGACCGCTTTCTGTCACGCCTGATCAAGAACGATCCGCCGCGCGCGAAATCGCTCTGCGTCAGCCTGCTCGGGGACGCATTGGCGCCGCACGGCGGCGCCATCTGGCTGGGCGATCTGATCGAGCTGCTGGCCCCGCTGGGCATCAATGAACGGCTGCTGCGCACCAGCGTGTTCCGCCTGGTGGCCCAGAACTGGCTGCAATCCGAACGCCACGGACGGCGCAGCCTCTACCTGATCTCCGAGCAGGGCCTGCGCCACACCGCGCACGCCTCGCAGCGCATCTATGTCGGTCCGCCCCTGGAATGGAACGGCGAATGGACGCTGGTCGCCCTGCCGCGCACCGGCAACGGACTGGCCGAGCGCGCCGAGTTGCGCCGGGAACTGGTCTGGGAAGGCTTCGGCATGATCGCGCCCGGGCTGTTCGCGCATCCGCACACCGAGGCAAGCGCCGCGCACGACATCCTGGAAAAGCTGGGCATCCCCGACCGCGCGCTGGTACTGTCGGCGCGCGACCTGGCCGGCGCAGGCGGTCTGCCGATAGCCAGCCTGGCCTCGCAATGCTGGAACCTGGACGAGCTGGCCGAGCAGTACCGCCAGTTCGCGAAGAATTTCGGCCCGCTGGAAAAGCTGCTGGAAACCCCGCCCGCCCCCGCCGATGCGTTCATCGTGCGGGTCATGCTGCTGCACAGCTGGCGCCGGATCGTGCTGCACGATCCGCAACTGCCGGGCCCCATGCTCCCTGACGACTGGCCCGGCCATGCCGCCCGCGAGATCTGCGGCCGCATCTACTGGCACGTGTTCGACGCGTCGGAAGCGCATCTGGATGCACTGGCCGGCCGCGACAACGAGCGCTACGCGCCGCTGGCGGCCGACATCGCCTCGCGCTTCGGCGGCAAGCCCGCCTAGGCCAAGACGCCAAGACCTGCCTTTCGGATCAGGCCGCCGGCTCGATGGTCACGCCCAGCGTGTCCACTTCCGACACGCCGCAGGCGTCGCGTCCCGGGCCTGGCCGTTCCAGCCCCCTGGCCCGGCCGATGAAAGACAGCGTCCAGCGCGCCCGGATGGGCCGCCCCAGGGCCTCGCCGCTGTCCGCGTCTATGCCGCTGGGCACGTCCAGCGCCAGTACCGGCACGCTCCAGGCGTTGACCGTGTCCACCAGCGCCTGCCAATCCGCGCCCAGCGGGCGATTCAAGCCGATGCCGAACAGGCCGTCTATGACCAATTCCGGCGCGAAGCCCGGTTCCAGTTCCGACCAGGTTTCACCACCCGCGGCCAGCCAGCCGGCATAGGCGCGGGCGGCATCCGGCGGCAGGCGCTGCGCCCCCGCCGGCAACAGCACCCGCACGTCATGTCCCATGGCGCGCAGGCCGGCCGCAGCTTCCAGCGCATCGCCGCCATTGTTCCCAGGCCCCGCCAGTGCCAGCACCCTCGCCCCCGGCCCGAGCCGCGCCGCCGCGTAACGGGCCGCAGCGGCCCCCGCCAGGGGCATCAAGTTTCTGCCGGCGGCCAAGGCCTGGCGTTCGGCGTCGCGGATCCGGGCGACCGAGTATGAAGATGGCATCGCTTTTTATGTGTGAAATTCACGCATTGCGTGAAAATTTACCGGCAAATTTAAAGAGATCGCGCCGACAAGCCCGCAAATTCGCGGGTTTTACGCTTCCCGCCAGTTGGCACGCATCTTGCGTTGTAGTCATTGCCGGTACGAGCGAGACCGGACGACTCAACTGAAGAGACTACACCCATGCGTTCCATGAGCATCATCTGCCCGAACGGGCACTTAGGATTCGCCCCCTTGCGCACCGAGAGCTTCCAGCTCGGCGTCGCCGCCGGGCCGGACTGCATCGCCGCCGACTCGGGCAGCGACGACGTGGGTCCCGTGCCGCTGGGCTCCGACACCTCCACCAGCCCGCAAGCCTGGCAGCGCCACGACCTGGAACAGATGCTGCTGGCCGCGCGCAAGCTGGGCGTGCCCATGGTCATCGGCTCGGCCGGCGACACCGGCTCCAACAGCCGGGTCGACCTGTACGTGCGCCTGATCAAGGAGATCGCCGCCGAGCACAAGCTGGCGCCGTTCAAGGTCGGCTACTTCTATTCCGAAGTCGACAAGGAACGCGTGCGCCGCGCGCTGCGCGCGGGCCAGCAGGTGGCCGGCCTGGACGGCTACGCTGACCTGACCGAAGCCGAGCTGGATGCCAGCGACCGCATCGTGGCGGTGGCCGGCGTGCATCCCTACATCAAGCTGCTGGAAGCTGGCGCGGACGTGATCATCGGCGGCCGCAGCTCGGATGCCGCCGTGTTCGCCGCCCCTGCCCTGCACCGGGGCTACGACGCCGACCGCGCCTATTACCTGGGCAAGGTGCTGGAGTGCGCTTCGTTCTGCGCCGAACCCTATGGCGGCAAGGAAACCGTGATGGGCGAGATCTCGGCGGAGGACGTGCGCGTCACGGCCATGCATCCCGACCAGCGCTGCACCATCGCGTCGGTCGCGGGCCACGCGATGTACGAGCGCTCCAATCCCTACGAAGAATTCTTCGCAGGCGGCCGGCTGGACATGGCCGATTGCCGCTACGAGCAGTTGAGCGAAAAGACCACCCGCATCACCGGCTCGCGCTTCGAACCCGCCGCCCAGGTGCGCGTAAAGCTGGAAGGCTCCGGCAAGGTCGGCGAGCGCTACATGGGACTTTGCGGCATACGCGATCCCTACACCATCGCCAACGTCGACCGCGTCATCGCCTGGGCGCGAGACAAGGTGCGCGAACGCTTCGGCGACTCGGGCTATGAGCTGCACTACAAGGTCTACGGGCGCGACGGCGTCATGGGCGACCTGGAGCCGCTGCGCGACCAGCCGGGCCATGAGCTGTGCGTCATGGTCCAGGGCGTGGCGCCGACCGCCGAAATGGCCGAGGAACTGACGCTTACGGGCCTGCGCCAGATGTTCTACGCCCGCCTGCCCGACGTGAAAGGCACGGCCGGTTCGGTGTCGTTCCCGCTGGACGAGGTGGTGCGCACCAGCGCCGCCTACCGCTGGACCCTGAACCACACGCTGCCGGTGGAAGACGCCGGCGAACTCTTCCCGACCCACCTCACCGAGGCTGGCGCCTGAGCCGGCAAGACCATGAGCACCCAGAAACTCAGCACCCTGGCCAAGACCATCCGCAGCAAGAACGCGGGCGTGAACAAGATCACCTTCGACATCATCTTCCGCGAGCCGGCGACCTACGAGGCGGTCAAGCGCTCCGGCGCGCTGACGCGCGCCAGCATGGCGGCCCTGTACCGCATCGACGACAGCCGCATATCGGACTTCGTGCATTACGATCCCGGCCTGGCCATCAAGTTCACGATCTACCGGCTGGCTCCCAGCGGGTCCGCGGGCGATGGCGACATCTTCGGCGCGCAGCAATATGCGCCGCTGCTGGACGTCGCCGTCCCCATGCCGGACTGAACGCCGCGGGCGCCGCACCCGGCGCCCGCTCCAACCTCCGCTCTCCTAGAGAATCGATCATGAAAGCGCTAATGCAAACAACGTTGTTCCTGGCGGCATCCTTGCTGGCCGGCGCGGCAGCGGCCCAGACGGAAGTGCCCAAGCAGGTCAAGATCGTGGTGCCGTTCACCGCCGGCGCCAGCAATGACGCGATCGCCCGCGCGATCGCGCCGCAGCTTGCGGCCCGCTTCGGCAACACGGTGATCGTGGAAAACCGCGGCGGCGCGGCCGGCGCGATCGGTTCCGAGTACGTGGCCCGCTCGGCCAAGGACGGCTCGGTGCTGCTCCTGACCTCGTCGACCTTCCTGACCACCGCCGCCACGCAGCCTCACCTGCCCTACGATCCGCTGAAGCAGTTCGCGCCGGTGGCGATGATAGGACAGGGGCCGCTGGTCATCGCCGCC
Organism: Achromobacter aegrifaciens; assembly: GCF_902859735.1. GTDB lineage: Bacteria > Pseudomonadota > Gammaproteobacteria > Burkholderiales > Burkholderiaceae_B > Achromobacter > Achromobacter aegrifaciens. Next base: position 284,087 of record NZ_CADIJY010000006.1, read on the forward strand.
TCGGCGCAGACGCCCTATACCTCGTTGAAGCAGCTGCTGGAAGCGGCGCGCAGCAAGCCGGGCGCCCTGAACTACGGCAGCGCCGGCGTCGGTTCGCTGGCGCATCTGGCCACCGTCATGCTGGACGACGCGGCCGGCACGGAGATGACTCACGTGCCCTACAAGGGCGCGGCCAACGCCGCCTCCGACCTGGCCGGCGGCCTGATCCATGTCATGCTGTCCAACTACAGCACGCTGGCCCCCGTGGTGCAGGGCAAGAAGGTCACGCTGCTGGCGACCACCGCGCAATCGCCCTCCGCGGCGTTCCCCGACCTGCCGCCGGCCGCGCAGGCGCTGCCGGGATATTCGGTGCAGATCTGGGTGGGTGTGTTCGCGCCGGCGGGCACGCCGCAGCCTTATATCGACAAGCTCAACGCCGCGCTCGTCGATATCTCGGCTTCGCCCGAAATGAAGGCATTGCTGGACCTGGACGGCACCGTGCCGTCGCGCATGGACAGCGCCGAATTCGGCACGCGCGTGCGCGAGGAACTGGCCCTGTGGCAAGGCATTGCGCGCAAGCACAACATCAGCGCGGAATAGGCCTCAGCCTTCCAGCCCCAGCTTGAGCATCTGGTGGCGCAGGGCGTGCCGCGTGAGCCCCAGGGACTCGGCGGCGCGCCCCAGGTTGCCGTCCTGGGCCTGCAAGGCCGCCCGGATCAGGCCGCGCTGGAACTGCGCGGACAGTTCGGCGTAGGTGCCGGCGGCGGCAGACGAGGCCGCCGGCGCGGGCTTGCCCGCTTCGCGCAGGATGCGCTGCGGCAGGTGTCGCGCCAGTACCGTGTCGCCGTCTTCCAGGATGCAGATGCGCTCCAGCAGATTGCTCAGTTCGCGCACATTGCCCGGCCAGGCGTAGGCCTTGAAAATGCGCCGCACCTCGGGATCGATGACGGTGAAACGGCTGCCGTGGGTGGCGTTGTAGCGTTCCAGGAAGCGCTGCGCCAGCACGATCACGTCATCGCCGCGCTCGCGCAACGGCGGCAGGTTGATCGACACCACCTGCAGGCGGTAATACAGGTCGTCGCGAAAGCGCCCGGCCTGCACCTCCCCCAACAGGATCTTGTTGGTGGCGGCGATGAAGCGCGCATCGACTGAAACCTCCTGGACGGAACCGATGCGCCGGAAGCGCCGGCTGTCCAGCAAGGTCAGGATCTTGGCCTGCATGACCGGATCCAGCTCGCGGATTTCGTCCAGGAACACGCTGCCGCCATTGGCGGCTTCGAGCAGGCCGGTCTTGCGCGCCACCGCCCCGGTGAACGCGCCGCGTTCATGGCCGAACAATTCGGACTCGAGCAGGTTGCCCGGGATGGCGGCGCAGTTGATCTCGGTATAGCCCTTGGCCGCGCGCGCCGACTGCGCATGCAGGTTGCGGGCGACCAGCCCCTTGCCGGTGCCGGTTTCGCCGTAGATGAGGACGATGCTGGCCTTGCTGCGGGCGACCCGGCCGACCAGATCGCGCAGCGCCGCCATCGACGGGTGATCCCCGATGAGCGGCTCGCAGGCGGACGGGGCGGCAGGCATGGGCGGGGGCCGCTTATACCTTCAGGAAGTGTTCGCGGTAGTACTTGAGCTCGTCGATCGATTCGTAGATGTCGGCCAGCGCTTCGTGGCGGCTCTTCTTCTCGAATCCCTTGTAGACGGCCGGCGCCCAGCGGCGGGCCAGTTCCTTCAGCGTGCTCACGTCCAGGTTGCGATAGTGGAAAAACTGCTCCAGGCGCGGCATGTAAGCAAACATGAAACGGCGGTCCTGGCTGATGGTGTTGCCGCACAGCGGCGACTTGCCCGCCGGCACATGCTGCGCCAGAAACGCCAGCAGCGTATCCTCGGCCTGCGCCTCGGAAATCGTGGACGCCTTGACCTTGTCGATCAGGCCGCTCTTGCCGTGCGTGGACTTGTTCCAGCTGTCCATGGCGTCGAGCAGGCTGTCGGGCTGGTGCACCACCAGCACGGGGCCCTCGGCCACGACGGTCAGGTCGGGTTCCGTCACCACCACGGCGACTTCGATGATGCGTTCTTTCTCGGGGTCCAGGCCGGTCATTTCCATGTCCAGCCAAACCAGGCGGTTTTCGTTCACAGCCATATAATTTGCCTATAAAACGTTCGATTTTCGCACATACCCACACTTGAGCACGCCGCATCGCCCATGTTCACATTGCTGTTCGTTGCCTTCCTGCTGACCGATATCGCCGTGCGCCTGTGGCTGGCTACGCGCCAGATCCGCCATGTCGCGCGCAACCGCGACCAGGTGCCGTCCGAATTCTCTCACCGTATCGGGCTGGCCAGCCACCAGCGGGCGGCGGACTACACCGTGGCGCGGGTCAAGCTGGGCATGCTGGAACGCACCTACGACGCCATCCTGCTGGTGTGCCTGACCCTGATGGGCGGACTGCAGCTCATCGACCTGATGGTGGCCCAGATTACCAGCAACGACTTCCTGCGCCAGATGCTGCTGCTGGTCGTGGTGGCGCTGTTGCTGGGCGTGCTGGGCCTGCCCTTCACGTTGTGGCGGCAGTTCAAGCTGGAAGCGCGCTTCGGCTTCAACCGCATGACGCCTGGCCTGTTCATCGCCGACGCCGCCAAGGGCCTGCTGGTCGCGGCGGTGCTGGGCCTGCCGCTGGCGGCCGCGGTGCTGTGGCTGATGGGCAGCGCGGGCGCCTACTGGTGGGTGTGGGCCTGGGCGCTGTGGACCGCGTTCAACCTGGCGCTATTGATCGTCTACCCGATGTTCATCGCCCCGCTCTTCAATAAATTCACGCCGCTGTCCGACCCGGAGCTGGCCGGCCGCATCCAGCGCCTGGCCCAGCGCTGCGGCTTTGCGCTCAACGGCCTGTTCGTGATGGACGGCTCGCGCCGCTCCGCCCACGGCAATGCCTACTTCACGGGCTTCGGCCGCTCGCGCCGCATCGTGTTCTTCGACACCCTGCTGGCGCGCCTGAACGGCGACGAGATCGAAGCCGTGCTGGCGCACGAGCTGGGCCATTTCGCCAAGCGCCACATCGTCAAGCGCATCGTCTTCAGCTTCGCCGCCGCGCTGGTTTTCTTCGCCATCCTGGGCTGGATCTCGCAACAGCCCTGGTTCTACGTGGGACTGGGCGTCATGCCGCAACTGGGCGGACGCAACGACGCCATGGCGCTGCTGCTGTTCTTCCTGGTGATCCCCGTCTTCACTTTCATGCTCACGCCCGTGGCCAGCTGGTACTCGCGCCGCGACGAGTTCGAAGCGGACCGCTACGCGGCCGAACAGAGCTCGCCGGAACGCCTGGTGTCCGCGCTGGTCAAACTCTACGACGACAACGCCGCCACCTTGACTCCCGACCCCGTGCACTCCGCCTTCTACGACAGCCATCCCCCCGCCGCCGTGCGCATCCGCCACCTGACGGCGGCCGCTGCATGACCGCGCCGTCCAACGAAGGCCGCATCATCGCCGCCCACGGGCGCCACTACACGGTGGAGCTCGCCGACGGCACGCTGCGCAAGTGCTTCCCGCGCGGCAAGAAGGCAGGCGCCGCCGTCGGCGACCGCGTGCGCATCACCCCCCAGGGCAAGGACGAAGGCGCCATCGACGCCATCCTGCCGCGGCGCAATCTGCTGTACCGCTCGGACGAAATGCGTTCCAAGCAGTTCGCCTCCAACGTCGACCAGTTGCTGATCGTGGTCGCCGTGCAGCCCACGTTTTCGGACGACCTGACCGGCCGCGCCCTGGCCGGCGCCTGGAGCGCGGATATCGCGCCCATCATCATCCTCAACAAGACCGACCTGGCGGACGAACTGCCGGCGGCGCGCGCGCGGCTGGCGCCGATCGCCGCGCTGGGCGTGGACGTGATCGAACTCAGCGCGCTGGAACCCGAAAAGGTGCATACGCTGCTGGCGCCGCGCCTGGCCGGACACACCAGCCTGCTGCTGGGCCAGAGCGGCATGGGCAAGTCCACGCTGCTCAACGCCCTGGTGCCCGACGCGGCCGCTCCCACCCGCGAGCACTCCACCGCGCTGGACATGGGCAAGCACACCACCACCAGCACGCGGCTCTATCACCTGCCCGCGCCGGGCGGCGACCTGATCGACTCGCCGGGCTTCCAGGCCTTTGGCCTGCAGCATCTGAGCCGTGAGGACATCATCCGCGGCTTCCCGGAGTTCACCAAGCCCATCGAGGAGTGCCGTTTCTACAACTGCACCCACCGCCAGGAACCCGGCTGCGGCGTGGTCGCGGCCTTGCAGGCGGGCGCAATCGATCCGGCGCGCTACGCCTTGTACCAGCGCATCCTGGAAGAAAACCTGGCGGGACAGCAGCGCTACTAGCGTGTCGTCCAATGGGAACCTGCTGCGAAGTCCGACACACACTCCCCTGGACGTTCCGTAATTGAATACGGCCCCTGTACGGGGCCGTATTCATTGGCAGCGAAAGCCGGAAACCAAGGCCGGCTCGCGGCGGGGATCAACGGGGCGTAAAGCCGTGGCGCAGCAGATGGTAGAGGTTGCGCAACATGCCGGCTGTCGCGCCCCAGATGAAATGCTTGCCGTAAGGCATGCCGTAGTACTGGCGCACCCGGCCGTCATCCAGGCGGGCCTCATAGAGCCGGTGATTGGCGGGATCCATCAGGAAGGACAACGGCACTTCGAATACTTCCGCCACCTCGAAGGCGTCGGGCGCCAGGTCAAAGCCTGGACGCACCAGCGACACCACCGGAATGATGGAGAACCCCGTCGCCGTCAGATACGGCGGCATGCTGCCCAGCACTTCGACGTGGTTGGCGGGCAGCCCGGTTTCTTCCTGCGCTTCGCGCAAGGCCGCGGCCTCCGGCGTGGAGTCGCTGGTTTCGATGCGCCCGCCCGGAAAGCTGATCTGGCCGGCATGGTCATGCAGGTGGGCGGCGCGCTGCGTCAGCATGATGTGCACGCCGTTGTCGCGCGTTACCAGCGGAATCAGCACCGCCGCAGGCACGGGCACGCCTTCGCGGCCCGGATAACGCAGGTCGGTGTCGCGCGACAGCTCCAGCGTCCAGGTGGACGGCTGGCTGAGCGTGCCCCGCAACGAATCCGGGGTCAACAGGCTGGCGGGCACGGCCGGCAAGGACGCGTTGGCCACCACCCAGGGTTGCGTCGCCGGATCGAAGCCGGGACGCGCCAGCGGCCGCCGGGGCCGCGGGGAAGACGAGGAATCAGACATACGTCTCTGCAAAAGACTCTGCAAAAAGAAAAAGGCACCCTCGCAGGTGCCTTTTTAACCCGGAAACCCGTGCCGAACGAAAACGCTGGATGGCGTGAGCGTCCGACACTGGTAGGGCCGTGTGCCGATAAGCGATCAAGCCGCCGAGGCTTGCTTGCTGACCAGCTTTTCCTTGATACGCGCCGACTTGCCCGAGCGGTTGCGCAGGTAGTACAGCTTGGCGCGGCGCACGTCGCCGCGGCGCTTGACTTCGATGCCGGCGATTTGCGGCGAGTACAGCTGGAACGTACGTTCCACGGCTTCACCCGACGAAATCTTGCGCACGGTGAACGCGGAGTTCAGGCCGCGGTTGCGCTTGGCGATCACGACGCCTTCGAAAGCCTGCACGCGCTTGCGGGTGCCTTCAACGACGTTCACGCTCACGATGACGGTGTCACCAGGAGCAAATTCAGGCTTGGCTTGACCGCCGGTCAGGCGGGCAATTTCTTCCTGTTCCAGGATAGCGATAAGGTTCATGAGAACTCCTAGATCATCATGTCTTTGCGGACTAAAACTTTTGCCGTTCGATGTTGTTCACGTGGCTTCTGCAGGATTGCGCTATAAGCACAAGCCCGCATCCATCGCGTGTTGCACGGCCAACTGACGCTAAGGCCAGCTCCCGTTGCATGTGCCGCAAGCAGAGGATGAGATTTGGCAAACCAATGATTCTACACCAAAAATCGCTCCGGGCATCAGGTAACATGGCCCCGGTTCTCGCGGTTTGGAGTACCCTTCCGTCTTCTGTAACAAACACGTCATCTGGCGCTGTTCCTTCATGTCGTATTCGTCCCTGATATTGGTCGTCCTGGCGGCAATGGCCCACGCCACGTGGAATCTGCTCGCCAAGCGCGCGGCCATGGTGGGCGCTCCCTTCGTCTTCGCCTATGGCCTGTGCGCCTCGGTACTGTATGCGCCGTGGGTCATCTGGGTGCTGTTGCACGACGGCATGACCTGGACCTGGCCCGTGGTCGGCGCCATCCTGACTTCCAGCCTGTTGCATCTGGGCTACAGCCTGTGCCTGCAACGCGGGTACCAGGTGGCCGACCTGTCTGTGGTCTACCCCATCGCACGGGGCACCGGGCCGCTGCTGTCCACCACCGGCGCCTTTCTGCTGCTGGGCGAACCCGCCACCAGCACCGGCATCATCGGCATGCTTTGCGTAGTGGGCGGGGTGCTGCTGATCGCAACCCAGGGCCGCCTGGCCATTTTCAAGCAGGCCCAGGCCTGGGTGGGCGTGCGCTGGGGCGTGGTGATCGGCCTGTTCATCGCGGCCTATACCGTCGTCGACGCCTACGGCGTGAAGGTGCTGCTGATCAGCCCCGTGCTGTTCGACTGGTTTACCTGCGTGACCCGCACGACCATGATGGCCCCCCACATGCTGCGCCGCCGCCCCCAGTCCTGGGAGGCCATGCGCGGGCACTGGCATCTGGCGCTGGCCGTGGGCCTCTTGTCGCCGCTGGGCTACATCCTGGTGCTGTACGCGCTGCGCAACGGCGCGCCGCTGAGCCTGGTAGCCCCTGCCCGGGAAATGTCCATGATGCTGGGCACCCTGGCCGGCATGTTCCTGCTGCGCGAAAAAGTCGGACCGGGCCGGCTGGCTGGCTGCCTGGCCATCCTGGCGGGCGTCGTTCTGCTGGGTTCAAGCTGACGAACCCTGCTCCGGGCAGTTCCGGCTGGCGGGGCTGGCGCGTACCGGTTACGCCTTGCCTGCCGGCTACCGCCGGGCATCCGACCGTTCAGAATCCGGCGGCCGCGCCCAGCCACATCAGGCCAGGAATGATCGCGCCCCAGGCCAGCACCATCACCACATCTATCACCATGGCCTTCATGGTCACTTGAGCCGTCACGGGTTCCACCGTGGCGTTACCCAGGCTGCGCTCGCGCGCGGCAGGCGCGGCGGCAACCGCGGCCTCGACCGGTGCTGCGGGCGCAGGCATCGGCGCGGCGACGGCTGGGCCTG
>NZ_CADIJY010000007.1 GCF_902859735.1 Achromobacter aegrifaciens
TCTTAGCAGCTATCGAAATATCAGGGTTAACCCTAAGTTTTCGGCAACTGCCAAGCCCAAGACTATAACACGATTTTTGCAGATTGTGCAACTGGCTTTTGCCTAACTTGCACCTTATCTAGCAACCCCATCGCCACCACTTTCGCTTTCGCTTTGAATCTGAGATCGGTTACCGCCTGGATGGCCAGTGATATAAGGGCAAACCCTTAATAACCATCACCAGCCAAGCCCAAGACTATAGCACGATTTTTGCAGATTACGCAACTGGCTTCTGCCTAATTTGCTGCAACCCTTGCAATAACCGCTGTCAACATCGCTGCTGACCTAGCGGCAGGCCGGCTAGGTTTCCCTTAGCCAACCCGTGTGCCTGCTTGGCTTCACGCTTCAAAACTGCCCGAATCGCGAAGGAGCGAGACTATAGCACGGAATTTTGACGGGACTACGAAGGTGACACCCTTTTTTTAAAAGATGCATCCTTTACGGGGACGCACCATTCGCCCTGGACACCCCACGGCAAACGTCTGAGGGCGGTACCTATATATATAGAGGGGCTGAAAAGCCATAGCTAGAGCCTGAGCTCCGTGGTTTCCTTGATCTGCTGTAGGGCGAAGAATGAACGCATGTCCACCACTGCAGGGTGGCGCATCAGCGTATCCATGGCGAACCGGGAGAAATGCGCCAGGTCGGCGACCTGTATACGCAACAGGTAGTCCATGTCTCCGGACATGGCATAGCACTCCACGACCTCCGGCCATAGTTGCACGTCGCGTGCGAAGTCGCTCATGGGAGCATGACTGGATCCGCTGTGCTTGTTCAGACGGATGTTTACGTAGGCGAGCAGCCCCAAGCCGACCTTCTTCGCGTCGATCAGGGCGACGTACTTCTTGATGAAGCCCTTCTCTTCCAGTCTGCGGACCCGCCGCAGGCAGGGACTGGGCGACAGCGACACACGATCGGCCAGCTCCTGGTTGCTGAGGCGGCCGTCGCGCTGCAATTCGGCCAGAATCCGTATATCTGTCCTATCCAGCTCAATGTCAGACATTTTCAGCCCTTAATATTTTCTATCCGGCAATATTATTGCTCAACCTACTGGCTTTCGCGACATGTTTGCAATTGTCTGCCCGTCGTTCCTTCCTACAATCTCCGTCTAGACTTGAAGAACAAGTCGTCCTTAAAAACGATGCAAGGGAGCAGACTTATGAGCAGCGCTTTCCAACCCTGGGACAACCCGATGGGCACCGCCGGGTTCGAATTCATTGAATATGCCGCGCCGGACCCCGCCGCGCTGCGCAAGGTGTTCGAACTGCTGGGCTTCAAGGCCATCGCCAAGCACCGCCACAAGGACGTGACCCTGTACCGCCAGGGCGGCGTCAACTTCCTGATCAACGCAGAACCGGATTCCTTCGCCCAGCGTTTCGCGCGCCTGCATGGCCCGTCGATCTGTGCGATCGGCTTTCGTGTGCAAGATGCCAACGCCGCCTACAAGCGCGCGCTGGAACTGGGCGCGTGGGGCTTCGATTCGCACAGCGGCCCGATGGAATTGAACATTCCGGCGATCAAGGGAATCGGCGATTCGCTGATCTACCTGGTGGACCGCTGGGCTGGCAAGGACGGCCATGGCGGTATTGGCGACATCAGCATCTATGACGTGGACTTCGTTCCCGTGGATCCGCAAAACGCCCAGGCCGACCTGAATCACCGCGGCGCCGGCTTGACGCTGGTGGACCACCTGACGCACAACGTGCACAAGGGCCGCATGGCCGAGTGGGCAGAGTTCTACGAACGCCTCTTCAATTTCCGCGAAGTCCGCTACTTCGACATCGAGGGCAAGGTGACGGGCGTGAAGTCCAAGGCCATGACCTCGCCTTGCGGCAACATCCGCATTCCGATCAACGAGGAAGGCACGGAAGAAAAGGGCCAGATCCAGGAATACCTGGACCTGTACCGTGGCGAAGGCATCCAGCACATCGCCATGGCCACCGAAGATATCTACGCCACCATCGAAGCGCTGCGCCAGAACGGCGTAGTGTTCCTGGACACGCCGGAAACCTACTACGAGCTGCTGGACCGGCGTCTGCCGAACCACGGCGAAGACGTAGCGCGCCTGCAAAAGAACCGCATCCTGTTGGACGGCGCCCCCGGCGGCGGCCTGCTGCTGCAGATCTTCACTGAAAACCAGATCGGCCCGATCTTCTTCGAGATCATCCAGCGCAAGGGCAACGATGGCTTCGGCGAAGGTAACTTCAAGGCCCTGTTCGAGTCGATCGAACTGGACCAGATGCGCCGCGGCGTGGTGAAGACCGTCGAATAAAGACTTCCCCCGCCAGCGCCCGGTGCTCGGGCATCGGCGCTGGCTTTGAAACCTCACCTTGTGGTGAGGTTTTTTTTGCCTGCTACTTTTGCAGCCGCTCCTGGAACTGCTTGCGGAACTTGGCGACCTTGGGCGCGATCACGAATTGGCAATAGCCTTGCTCGGGATGCAGGGCGAAGTAGTTGCTGTGGTAGTCCTCGGCCTGCCAGAACTTGGCGGGCGGCAGCACGTGCGTCACGATGGGCGCATCGTAGATCTGCTGTGCATTGACCTCGGCGATGACGGCTTGGGCCTGCTCGCGCTGCCCCTCGTTCTGCCAGAAGATGGCGGATTCGTATTGCGGACCGACGTCATTGCCCTGGCGGCCCGGTGTGGTGGGGTCGTGGGTCGCGAAGAATACGCGCAGCAAGTCACTGTAGGACAGTTCAGCGGGATCGAACTCGATGCGGGCCACTTCGATGTGGCCCGTGGCCTTGCCGCAGACCTGCTCGTAGCTGGGATTGTCCACATGCCCGCCGCTATAACCGGGCAGCACGCTCTTGACCCCGCGCAGCTCGGTGAACACCGCTTCAACGCACCAGAAGCAGCCGCCGCCAAGTACCGCGACCTCATTGCCCGGAGAGGGTTGTTCTGCCATGACGATTCCTTCCTGATAAAGGGCCGCGGAATACGGCCTGGCGTCCCGGCTTTCGTGCGCGGAACGCGAGAGAATAAGACTACTGCTTGGGCGGAGCCAGCGACAAGATCCATTCGGCGAGCGCGCGGGCGTCGTCCGGGCTGACCTGAGTCTGCGCGGGCATGGGCACGGCACCCCAGGCGCCGCGACCGCCGCCGCGGATCTTGCCTGCCAGGTAATCGACCATGGCGTCGCCCTGCCCCGCATAGCGTTCAGCCACGCTCTTGAGCGGCGGGCCGACACGCTTGGCTTCGACCTGGTGGCAGGCCATACAGGCCTTGTTCTTGGCCAGATCCAACCCGGTGGTTTGCGCTTGCGCCGCCCCCGCGCCCAGGACGCAGGCGGCGGCCAACAACAGACTACTCTTCAAATGCATCGGTAACTGCCCCACGGCTCGCGGTGCTGGCGAGCTTGCCGAATTTGGCAAGCACACCGCGTGTATAACGCGGCCGGGGCTGAACCCAGGCCTGGCGACGAGCCGCCATTTCTTCGTCGCTGATATTGAGCTGCAATAGCAGCTTGTGGGCATCGATGGTAACCGAATCACCCTCGCGGATCAGCGCGATGGGGCCGCCCACGAAAGCCTCCGGCGCGACATGGCCCACGACCATCCCCCAGGTGCCACCGGAAAAACGGCCGTCGGTGATGAGACCCACCGTTTCGCCCAGTCCCTGGCCGACCAGCGCGGAGGTCGGCGCAAGCATCTCACGCATGCCGGGACCGCCCTTCGGCCCTTCGTAGCGGATGACCACCACGTCGCCATCGCGGATCTCGCGCGCCATGATGGCGGTCATGGCGTCATCCTCGGAATCGAAGACGCGCGCCGGGCCCGTGATGACGGGATTCTTCAGGCCAGTGATCTTGGCGACACAGCCTTCGGGAGAGAGATTGCCTTTCAGGATGGCAAGATGGCCTTGCGGGTACAGCGCGCGATCCAGCGGCATGATGACATCCTGGTCCGCCCTGGGAGCGTCGGGCACATCAGCCAGGGTCTCGGCGATGGTCTTGCCGGTGATGGTGATGCAGTCGCCGTGCAACAGGCCGGCGTTGAGCAGCAGCTTCATGACCTGCGGAATGCCGCCGGCGCGATGCAGGTCGGTGGCGACATATTTGCCGGACGGTTTCAGGTCGCACAGGACAGGCACGCGCTTGCGGATGCGTTCAAAGTCGTCGATGGTCCACGGCACTTCCGCCGCATGCGCGATTGCCAGGAAATGCAGCACGGCGTTGGTGGAGCCGCCCGTGGCCATGATGACGGACACCGCGTTTTCGATGGATTCGCGCGTGATGATGTCGCGCGGGCGCAAACCCTTCCTGACCGCCTCGACAAGCACGCGCGCAGACTCCGTGGCGGAGGTGACCTTTTCTTCGTCCTCGTTGGCCATGGTGCTGGAATACGGCAGGCTCATGCCCATGGCTTCGAACGCGGAGCTCATGGTGTTGGCGGTGTACATGCCGCCACAGGACCCGGAGCCGGGAATCGCGCACTTCTCTATCTGCTTGAAATCTTCTTCGGGCATGCGGCCCATGGTGTATTCGCCCACGGCCTCGAAGACGGATACGATGGTGAGATCGTTGCCCTTGTAGTGGCCGGGCTTGATGGTGCCGCCATAGACGTAGATGCCGGGCACGTTGGTGCGCGCCAGTGCGATCATGCCGCCAGGCATGTTCTTGTCGCACCCGCCTATCACCACCACGCCGTCCATCCACTGCCCTTGCGCCGCGGTCTCGATGCAGTCGGCGATGACCTCGCGGGAGACCAGCGAGTACTTCATGCCCTCGGTGCCCATGGACATGCCGTCTGAAATGGTGGGCGTGCCGAATACCTGGGGATTGGCCCGTGACGCGCGGATCGCATCGATGGCCGCATCGGCCAGGCGCTGCAGGCCGCTATTGCATGGCGTGATCGTCGAATGGCCGTTGGCCACGCCGATCATGGGATTTTCGAAGTCGGCTTCCTGATAGCCCAGCGCGTAATACATGGCGCGATTGGGCGCGCGCGCGACACCGTGGGTGATGTGGCGGGAACGATCGTTGTGCGGCATGGTCTGTCTCCTGTCGGCCGCCGGGGCTCGGACATGGCAACCGCCCCGGGGGAACTGGCTCGCTTGCGCGCGAATCTTCAATGTTCGCCGGTTATTATCATTCAACTTTATTGTGTCGGGCAGAACATGCTGCAATATCCCCAATTTGACCCCGTCGCCCTGCAGATCGGGCCGCTTGCCATCCACTGGTACGGACTGATGTACCTGGTGGGCTTCGCCCTGGTGTACCTGCTGGGACGCCGCCGCATCACCTCCGGCCACACCACGTCACTGAACGTGAAGGATCTGGAAGACCTGATCTTCTATAGCGTGCTGGGCGTGGTGCTGGGCGGACGGCTGGGTTATGTGCTGTTCTACAAGCCCTCTTACTACCTGTCCCATCCGCTGGAAGTGCTGTACCTGTGGCAGGGCGGCATGTCGTTCCATGGCGGGCTGATCGGCGTAATCGTGGTGATGCTGCTGTTCGCACGCAAGAAGAAGCTGCCATTCTTCGCGGTCAGCGATTTCATCGCGCCGCTGATTCCGCTGGGGCTGGGCTTTGGCCGCCTGGGCAACTTCATCAATGGCGAACTCTGGGGCCGGCCCACCGATGTGCCGTGGGCCATGGTGTTTCCGGGCAGCGGCGACGGACTGGCGCGCCACCCCTCGCAACTCTATGAGCTGGGCCTGGAAGGCATCGTGCTGTTCGCGCTGCTGTGGTGGTTTTCGAGCAAGCCGCGCCCGCTGGGCCAGGTGAGCGGGCTCTTCCTGATGGGTTACGGAACGTTCCGCTTCCTGGTGGAATTCACCCGCGAGCCAGACAACTTCCTGGGCCTGCTCGCGGGTGGGTTGAGCATGGGACAGTGGCTGTCCGTGCCGATGGTCGCCCTGGGCGCCATCATGTTCAGCCTTACTGCAAAACGATCGTCCCGTTGACCGCGATGCTGACCATGACGTTGCCCGCTTCCAGCGGGACGTTCGGACTGTAGCCGCCAGAGGCGTCCTTGGCCATGGCCGCGGCGCCCATCACGCGCGGCATCGGCACGGGGCCACCCGAGCCGCCCAGCTCCAGCTTGGCCAAGCGGTAGCCCGAGAAACCGAAGGCGTTGGCTGCGGCCAGCGCGCGGTCCTTGAAGGCTTGCGCGGCCTCCTTGAGCAGCTTGCGTTCTTCGGTCTCGCGCAATTCGCGCGACAGCAGGAAGCTGATGTTGGAGATGGCGGTCTTATCGGACAGATTGGACGCCAGGACGGCCGCGGCTTCGAAGTCCTTGGATTCCAGGATCACTTCACCCTGGCCGCGCCAGGAACCGATCTTGCCCTTGCTGGAGGTGCTCGGCCAGACGTTGTAGCCGCCGGTGCGCACTTCCACTCCCTTGACGTCGCGCGCACGCGTGACCACCTCGTCCAAAGCCGCATTCAGCTTCTTGCCTACGGTGGGCTGATCAGGAGCCTCGACTTCGGCGGACAGCGAAATGCGGACGGTGTCCGGTTTGACCTCGGAAGACGCATTGGCCTGCAGAGTCAGTTCCGGCGCGCGGCTGGTGGCGCCTTCCGTCGCGGCGGCGGGCGCCTGGGTCTGCGCATGGGCAAGCGGCGCGGCGCTCAGAGCGGCCACGATTGCGCACGCCGCGCTGAGTTTGGTCAGCGAAAACACAGGGTGTCTGAACATGGAATGCTCCTAGGAGGGAGGACGAAGGGGAGTGGTGAGGCGCCCGAGGCGGACCTGCTCTTATGGCAGGCCCGCTGGGATAGATGCCCCGCCTGTGCCGTCAAGGCCGGCATCTCGAACCCTGAGGTTCAAGGTGGTCGCGTTCCGAAGAGCGTCGGGTTCGTCTACAGGAGACGATCACTCCAGCTCTGCACTCCCGCAACCAATATGCCATAAGACATAGGTTCAGAGAATGTATGGCCTAGTCACGAACACGGCAGGGACAAACTGAAAATACTTGAGTACTGCTATATGAACTGTCAGAGCAGCTTTTCCTGACCCGACAAGGCGTCATCGAGTACTGCGTTCATGTCCTCGATTCTACGCTTGAAGTCGCCGACCGCCAAACCGCCCAGCGGACCATCGGGCGCTTTCATGGCGAGCAGCTCGCCCGCGACTTGCAGCGCGGCCATCACGGCGATGCGTTCATTGCTGGAGACCTTGCCCGTGCCCTGGATGCGCAGCATCAGTTGGTCCACGTGGCGCACGGCGGCCAGCAGCGTCGGCTTCTCTTCGGCGGAACACGCCAAAGAATAGTCGCGCCCCAGTATGGTGACATCTACGCGTTCCATCAGTGTTGCTCTCCAGACGGTGCGCCCGGCAAGCGGGCCAGCACGGCGTCAATGCGCTCGCGGGCCGATGCGGCGGCCACGCGCAAGCGCTGTAATTCGGTGTCGCGGGTCTGCAAGCTGCCTTGCAATTCGGTTTCACGGGCGGAGAAACGCGATTCGAGAGACTGGCGCTCGGAGGTTTCGCGGGCCAGTTGCTCGCGTAGCGCGGCCTCGGCCTGCTGGGCTTGCTCGAGCATGGAGGTGACCGCGCCGTCGTGATCCTGAAGCTTGCTCTGGAGCGTGACGATTTCGGCCTCGCGCTCGGCGGCGCGCTGCTTGAGCACACGCTGCTCAGCTTCGGTTTCGTTCAGGCGTTGGCGCAACGCGTCACGCTCTGCGTGGAGTTGCCGGGTGCGTTGCACCAGTTGCCCTATGCGGGCGGCGAGTTGGTCTAGATCTTGCAGCATGGGCGCTATCGTAAACCATCCTGAGTTGAACGGGGTCTCTTCACGCAAGGTGAGAAACCCGGCAATATTCAGTAGGATTTATTCCTGTCTCATTCGAAAGCCACGCATCCGGCCGATCTTGCTTTCGTCTTTCTTTCTATAAACTTTCACTTAGCTTTCAAAAAGCCCTCAAACTTCCTGACCCGTTACAACTCGGGGTCGGGAGTTCCCGAATTCTAGGGAAAACCCCAGCCTTTCACCGACCTTACAGGGTTTGCAGCGTGGCGGGCGTCCATTACCATTCGCCCTTTCAAGAATCCCAGCCTTACCTTTCATAAGAACAAATGGCACCCTGAAGTGCCTTTTTTGTGCCTGTCACTCGCCTGTCGGCGGGATTGGCCACAGACCTTTTTATCTACATGCTGTAAACAGGAGCCAACCAATCATGCAGCTACGCAATCGACAGGACTTCTGGTCGGGGGTGATGTTCATCGCCCTTGGACTGGGATTCGCCTGGCAGGCCAGCAGCTACCAAATGGGTACTGCCGCCCGGATGGGCCCAGGGTATTTTCCTTTCTGGCTAGGCATTGTTCTGGCATTGCTGGGCGCCATCGTGCTGCTTGGCTCGATGTCCAAGAAGGCGCACGAAACCCACGTCGACAAGTTCGACTGGCGCATCGTGTTCCTGGTGGTCG
Organism: Achromobacter aegrifaciens; assembly: GCF_902859735.1. GTDB lineage: Bacteria > Pseudomonadota > Gammaproteobacteria > Burkholderiales > Burkholderiaceae_B > Achromobacter > Achromobacter aegrifaciens. The sequence goes on from NZ_CADIJY010000007.1 coordinate 8,412, forward strand.
GATCGGTCGTGCTCTACGGCTTCATCCTCAAGCTGCTGGGCATCTACATCTCGGTGTTCGTTCTGGTTGTCGTCAGCAGCCTGGCCAGCCATGAGTTCAGCCTGAAGGTCGCCGTTGCCAACGCGATCTTCCTGGTGGTGTTCTCGTATCTGGCATTCGTCAAGGGGCTGGGGCTGATTTTCCCGCTGTGGCCGTCGTTTCTGGGCATGAACTAAGGAGCCTTCGGCCATGGAATTGTTTGACAACCTCATGCTGGGCTTCTCGGTGGCGTTCACGCCCGAGAACCTGGCCTATGCCCTGCTGGGCTGCATCCTGGGCACGCTGATCGGCGTGCTGCCGGGCATCGGCCCTGTCCCGACCATCGCAATGCTGCTGCCGATCACGTACGTGCTGCCCCCGGTGGCCGGCCTGATCATGCTGGCAGGCATCTACTACGGCGCCCAATATGGCGGCTCCACAACGGCAATTCTCGTGGCCTTGCCAGGGGAAACGTCCGCGGTGGTGACCGTGCTGGACGGCCACCAGATGGCCCGCAACGGCCGCGCTGGCGCCGCGCTGGCAATCGCTGCGCTGGGTTCGTTCTTCGCAGGCTGCGTGGCCACGCTGCTGCTGGCCGCCTTCGCGCCCCCGCTGGCTGAAGTCGCGTTCAAGTTCGGCCCGGCCGAGTACTTCTCGCTGATGTGCCTGGGCCTGGTCGGCGCCGTGGTGCTGGCTTCGGGTTCGCTGCCGAAGGCCATCGCGATGATCCTGCTGGGTCTGCTGCTGGGCATGGTGGGCACCGACGTGAACTCGGGCGTCGCCCGCTTCGACTTCGGCATCCCCGAACTGCAAGACGGCATCGACTTCGCCATCGTGGCCATGGGCGTGTTCGGCTTCGCCGAAATCATGACCAACCTCGAGCAGAAGGAAAACCGCGTCGACATCACCGACAAGATCGGATCGCTGTACCCCAACAAGCAGGAATTCAAGGAAGCCGCACCCGCTGTGCTGCGCGGCACGGCTCTGGGTTCGGCCCTGGGCATCCTGCCTGGCGGTGGCGCGGTGTTGTCGTCGTTCGCCTCCTACACGCTGGAAAAGAAGATCTCGCGCAATCCGGAACGCTTCGGCAAGGGCCACCCGGCCGGCCTGGCTGGCCCGGAATCGGCGAACAACGCTGCTGCCCAGACTTCGTTCATCCCGCTGCTGACCCTGGGCATCCCGGGTAACGCCGTGATGGCGCTGATGGTCGGCGCGATGACCATCCACAACATCCAGCCCGGCCCGCAAGTCATGACGAGCCACCCGGAGCTGTTCTGGGGCCTGATCGCCTCGATGTGGATCGGCAACCTGATGCTGGTCGTGCTGAACCTGCCGCTGATCGGCCTGTGGGTCAAGCTGCTGAAGGTGCCCTACCGCATCCTGTTCCCGGCGATTCTGGTGTTCTGCACGATCGGCGTGTACTCGTTGAACTACAACACGTTCGACATCTTCACCACCGCCATCTTCGGCATCATCGGCTACGTGTGGTCCAAGCTGAAGTGCGAAGGCGCACCGCTGCTGCTGGGCCTGGTGCTGGGTCCCATGATGGAAGAGAACTTCCGTCGCGCCCTGCTGCTGTCGCGCGGCGACTTCACGACCTTCGTGACGCGTCCGCTGTCGGCTTCGCTGCTGGCCGTCGCCGTCTTCCTGGTGATCCTGGTGGCCCTGCCGGCGATCCGCAAGAAGCGCGAAGAGACCTTCGTCGAAGAAGACTAAAGCCAGCCTGCCGCCCCGCTGCGGCAGTCTCGCCCTGAAAACCCCCGGGTTCCGCCCGGGGGTTTTTCTTTGCGCGTCCGGCATCCAGTCCGATAAACGCTACGAATCAATACAACTCAATACGGGTTATGTTCAAACACAGTTCGCGTACGGTAAGCTAGGGGTTTACCCCACGCGATGATTCGAGATGAATTTCAACTGGAACAACCCCTATCCCACCACCCGCCGCCCCGTGTTCGCACGCAACGTGGTCGCCACGTCACAACCGCTGGCCGCCCAGGCAGGCTTGCGGATCCTGGCGCAAGGCGGCAACGCAGTCGACGCGGCGATCGCCGCGGCCGCCACGCTGACCCTGACGGAGCCGGTCAGCAACGGGCTGGGATCGGATTGTTTCGCCATCGTCTGGGACGGGTCCAAGCTGCATGGACTGAATGCCTCGGGAACGGCGCCGGCAGCCTGGAACATGGATTATTTCCGGCGCAAGCACCAGGGCGCCATCCCGATGCGCGGCTGGGACAGCGTGACGGTGCCGGGCTGCGTGGCGGGCTGGGCCGCCCTGCACGAAAAGCTGGGCCGGTTGTCCTTTGCCGACGTGCTTGCACCCGCCATCGAATACGCCGAGCGCGGCTTTGCCGTGTCGCCCATCGTGCAGGAAAAGTGGGCGGCGCAAGCCGACCTCCTGCAACCGCAGCCGGGCTTCGCCGAGCATTTCCTACCTCGCGGACGCGCGCCGCAGGTCGGCGAGCACTTCGTGCTTCAAGGCGCGGCCGCCACGCTCAAGCGCATTGCGGCCAGCGGCGGCCGGGACTTCTACGAAGGCGAGACCGCCCACAAGCTGGTGGCGCATGCCCAAGCCCACGACGCCGCGCTGACGCTGGCGGATCTGCGCGATTACGCGCCGCAGTGGGTGACGCCGATCAGCCAAAGCTACCGCGGCCACACGTTGCATCAGATTCCGCCCAACGGCCAAGGCATCGCCGCCCTGATCGCCCTGGGCATCCTGCAGAACTTCGACGTGGCGGCACGCCCGGTGGATCACCCTGCAACGCAGCACCTGCTGATCGAGGCGATGAAGCTGGCCTTTGCCGATGTCTACGCGCACGTGGCCGACTCGCAGCACATGCAGGTCACGCCCGAACAGATGCTGGCCGCGGACTATCTGGCGCAGCGCGCGCGCCTGATCGACCCCGATGCGGCGCAGGCCCACGCCAGCGGCCATGCGCCGCGCGGCGGCACCGTCTACCTGACTGCCGCAGACAAGTGCGGCATGATGGTCAGCTTCATCCAGTCGAACTACATGGGCTTCGGCTCCGGCGTGGTGGTGCCGGGCACCGGCGTCAGCCTGCAGAACCGCGGCCATTGCTTCAACACCGACCCTGGCCACCCCAATGCGGTGGCGGGCGGCAAGCGCCCCTTCCACACCATCATCCCCGGCTTCCTGATGCGCAATGGCGCACCCGTCATGAGTTTCGGGGTCATGGGAGGCAATATGCAGCCCCAGGGGCAGGTGCAGACGCTGGTCCGGATGCTGGACTATGGCCAGCAGCCGCAGGCCGCCTGCGACGCGCCTCGCTGGAAATGGAACCATGGACTGTCGCTGGACGCGGAGGCCGGCCTGCCCGCGGCCGTTGCCGAGGGACTGCGCGCCCGCGGCCATGTGCTCGAAAGCATGGCGGATCCCTACATGGACTTCGGATCGGGGCAGTTCATCTGGCGCCTGGGCGACCCGGCCGTGGACGGATATGTCAGCGCCAGCGACAGCCGGCGCGATGGACTCGCCGCGGGCTTTTGATTGCGTTAAGGTTAGGGCCTGTTTACAGGCGTCAACGCCTGACGGCCCCAATCACATAAAGCGGAGTCCCCTGCATGGCAACGATCGGTACCAAGAGCTACGACGCTGTCGTAGCCCAGAAAGTCACTTTCCTCGGATTGGGCGTGATGGGCCTGCCCATGGCCGGCCACCTGGCGCGCGCAGGACACGACGTCACGGTCTACAACCGCTCGCCCGCCAAGGCCCAGGCCTGGGTCGCCGAATTCGGCGGCAAGAGCGCAGCCACGCCGCGCGAAGCCGTGGCCGGCGCGCAGATCGTGTTCGCCTGCGTCGGCAATGACGATGACCTGCGCAGCGTCGTGCTGGGCCCCGACGGCGCTTTCGCCGGCATGACGCCCGGCGCGGTCTTCGTCGACCACACCACCGCATCCGCCGACGTGGCGCGCGAACTCTACGCGCAGGCCAAGGAGCTGGGCCTGAATTTCGTCGACGCGCCGGTATCCGGCGGACAGGCAGGCGCGGTCAACGGCGTGTTGACCATCATGTGCGGCGGCGAACAAGCCGTGTTCGATGCGATCAAGCCCGTGGCGCAGAGCTTCGGCCGCGCGGTCACGCTGGTGGGCCCGCCCGGAGCCGGTCAACTGGCCAAGATGGTCAACCAGATCTGCATCGCAGGCGTCGTGCAGGGCCTGTCCGAGGCGATCGCTTTCGGCCAGGCTGCCGACCTGGACATGAAGCTGGTGCTGGACGTGATCAGCAAGGGCGCGGCGCAGAGCTGGCAAATGGAGAATCGCGGCGGCACCATGGTCGACGACAAGTTCGACTTCGGCTTCGCGGTGGACTGGATGCGCAAGGATCTGGGCCTGGTGCTGGCCGAAGCCCGCCACAATGGCGCGCGCCTGCCCCTGACGGCCCTGGTGGACCAGTTCTATGGCGACGTCCAGAAGCTGGGCGGCGGCCGCTGGGATACCTCCAGCCTGATCAAGCGCCTGCGCGACTGAGCCCTGCCCTCGCGGCAAGAAAAAAGGCGAGCCGCAAGGCTCGCCTTTTGCTTTGGACGCCTGCGCTTACGCGGCCAGGCTGTCCTGCTGCGCAGCGGGCAGCAGCGCGTCGATGCGCTGCTTGGCCTGCGCCATGCCTTCCAGCGCGGCCACTTCACCCATGGCCATGCCTTCGGCGGCGATGAAGGTGACGTCGGTCATGCCCAGGAAAGCCAGCATCTGGCGCAGGTAAGGCGTCATCGTGTCCGAAGGCGTGCCTTCGGCCTTGCCGCCGCGGGCGGTCAGCACGAACACCTGCTTGCCCTTGACCAGGCCTTCCGGCACGCCTTCGGGGGTATAGCGGAAGGTGACGCCAGCGCGGGCGAGATGATCGAGATAGCTCTTGAACTGAGCGGGCATATTGAAGTTGTAGACCGGAACGGCGAAGACGATGCGATCGGCATCCATCAATTCGGCTACCAGCGCGTCGCTCATCTCAACCAGGCGTTGCTGGTCCACGTTGCGGGCATCGGCCGGAGTGAACAGGGCGCCGGCGGTGTTGCCGTCGAAGTAAGGGATGGGCTGGGCGCCGATGTCGCGGACCTTGATGGCCGCGGCCGGATTAGACGCCTTGACGCGGTTGATCAGGTGATCGGCCAATTGCTTGCTGTTGGAACGATCGCCGAGAATAGAGGAAAGGATAACCAGGGTCTTCATTGCAAATTTCTCCAGTGAGGGCCCGCTCGCTGCGGGCGGTCAGGATCCGTAGGCTTTGATCAGATCCCGAGTGCATGGCGTCACTGTAGACGGGTTAATTGTTCACATAAATCCGGTTATGATGAACTATTCGTTCCAGGAATAGAACAATCATGCAAGATCTCAACGACCTCTACTACTTCTCCCAGGTAGTCGAACAGGGAGGGTTCAGCGCCGCGGCCAGGGTGCTGGACATTCCGAAATCCCGCTTGTCGCGCCGGATCTCGCACCTGGAGGAAAGCCTGGGCGTGCGCCTTCTGCAACGCACGACGCGCCGCTTGCGCCTGACCTCGGCGGGCGAACGTTATCTGCACTATTGCCGCGAAATGGCCGCATCGGCGCGCGCGGCGGACGACGCCATGCGGCAGTTGCAGGCCGAACCCACCGGCCCCGTGATCGTGAGCTGCCCCGTATCCATCGCGCAGGACGTGCTGTCGCCGCTGCTGCCCGAGTTCCTGGACGCCTGGCCCGCCGTGTCGGTGCAGTTGCTTGTGACCAACCGCCGCGTGGACCTGATCCGCGAGGGCGTGGACCTGGCGCTACGCGTGCGCACCAAGCTGGATACCGACGCCGAACTGGTCGTGCGCCACTTCGGCACCGCGCGCGGCACACTGGTCGCCAGTCCCAGCTACCTGCAGCGCCATGGCACGCCCGACACGCCGCAGGACCTCGCCACGCACACCACACTGAGCTTCAGTGATCCGCAAAACGAAGTGCGCTGGCCCCTGCGCAACGACAAGGGCGAGGAAGTGCATGTGGAATTGAAACCGCAGCTGTCATGCAACGACTTCATCGTGCTGACCGAAGCCGCAGTGCGGGGCCGCGGCATCGCCCTGCTGCCCTCGATCGCCACGCATGAACAGCTACGGCGCGGCCAGCTGGTGCAGGTCTTGCCGCAATGGCAGTCACCCGAGGGCATCGTGCATTGCATCTATCCGTCGCGGCGGGGCATGATGCCCGCCGTGCGCGCCCTGCTCGATTTCCTGTCGGAGCGCCTGCCCGCCATGTACCAGCGGCTGGAAAAAGCCCCGCTGCCGCCGGCTCAGTAGCCGCGCGAGCGGTCGACCACGCCGGTGATGGCTTCGCCGCGCTGCAACTGCGCGACCTTGCCTGCGATCTGGCGAATGCTCTCATCGCGCAAGGTGCGCGCCGCGATGTGCGGAGTCACGTGCACCCGCGCATCGCGCCAGAACGCGTGGTCCTTGGGCAAGGGTTCGGTGTGGAACACATCCAGCGTGGCGCCATCGATTTCACCTTCTTCGAGCATCTGCACCAAGTCGTCCTCGACCAGGTGTTCGCCCCGGCCCACGTTGACCAGATGCGCATGCGGCAGCAACTGCGACAGCGTTTCGCGGTTGAGGATGCCGACGGTGTCCGGCGTGAGCGGCAGCACGTTCACCAGGAAGCGCGTGCGGGCCAGGAACGCCGGCAAGGCGGCCGCGCCCGCAAAGGTCTCGACGCCGGGAATCTCGCGCGGCGTGCGCGACCAGCCCGCCACGGGATAGCCGAATTCGGCCAGCGTCTGAGCGACTCTGGCGCCCACCTGCCCCAGGCCCAGCACGCCCACCGGCCAGTCCGCCTGCCGCGAGCCTTCGCGGGTATCCCAGTGTTGCCGCGCCTGCGCATGATCGAAAGCTTCGAAATCGCGCGCGACGCGCAGCAACGCGTACAGCGCGTACTCCGCCATCTGCACCGACATGCCCGCGTCTTCCAGACGGACGATGCGCACCTGCGGCGGGATCTCGGGCATCTTCAGCAAGGCGTCGACGCCCGCGCCCAGGTTGAACAGCGTGGTGAGGCCGGTCTCGTGCTTGAAGAGTTCGGCCGGCGGACGCCACACCAGAGCCGCCTGCGCGCCCGAAGGCGGGCCGTCCGGGTTCCACACGGAAATGCGGCATCCGGGCATGGCGGCTTCCAGCAGCGGAACCCAGGCGGCGGGATCATGGTGGGGACAGGCAAAGAGTATGTGCATGGTGGCTCTGTGTGCAGACTGGGGAAGCCTCAAGCATGAGGGATGCCGCCGCACAAATCAAACGGCCCGGCATGTAGCCGGGCCGCGTGCAGGCAAACGGAAAAGCGCTCAGGCCGCCTGCGGCACCTCGGGCTTGCCTTTGCCCTTGTTCTTGTTGCGGCGCAGGAAGGCCCACACCTGCAGGAGGACCAGCAAGGCGCTCGCACCGATGAACCACGCGCTGATCGGGCGCTCCACAAACACCGCCAGATCGCCGCGCGACAGCAGCAACGCCCGGCGGAAGTTCTCTTCGACCATGGGGCCGAGCACGAAGCCGAGCAGGATGGGCGCAACCGAGAATTCCAGCGTCATGAGGATGGCGCCGATTACACCGAAAGCCAGCACTTCCCAGATCTGGAAGAGACTGTTCTGGGTACTGAACACGCCCACCGCGATGAAGAACAGCGCCGACGGGAACAGATAGCGGTACGGTACCTGCAGCAGTTTCACCCACACGCCGATCAGCGGCACGTTCAGCACCATGAGCAGCACATTACCCACCCAGAAGCTGGCGATCAGGCCCCAGAAGATGTCCGGATGCTCGGTGATCAGTTGCGGGCCGGGCTGGATGCCCTGGATCAGCAGCGCGCCCAGGATTAGCGCCATCACGGCGTCGCCGGGGATGCCCAGGCTCATCGTGGGGATGAAGTCGACCTGCGTCTTGGAGTGCGAGGACGCTTCCGGCGACGCCACGCCGGCGATCATGCCGGTGCCGAATTTCTCGGGCGTCTTGGAGATCTTGCGCTCCAGCGCATAGGCCACGAAGGTGGTGATGGTAGGACCGGTGCCGGGCATGGCGCCAAACAGCGTGCCTACCGCCGTGCCGCGCACCATAGGCCAGAAGGCGGTCTTGAGCTCCTGCTTGCTGGGCCGCATGTCGCGCAGGCGCAGCTTGGCGCCGCTGCCGATGATGGTCATGCGGTTGACGCTCATGAGGAAGTCGGCAACGCCGAACAGGCCCATGGAAATCGCCACCAGCTCCAGGCCGTCGGACAGGTCCAGCAGCCCGAACGAAAAGCGGATGGTGCCGGTATTCACGTCCGTACCCACCACGCCGCACATCAGGCCGAACAAGGTCATCGCCACACCCTTGAGCGGCGAGCCGCGCGACATGGTGGCGCCGGCCAAAAGGCCCAGCAACATGATCGAGAAGATCTCGGTGGGACCGAACTTGAACGCGACTTCGACCAGCAGCGGAGACGCGAAGATCATGACGATGATCCCCACCGACGCGGCGAAGAACGAACAGATCATCGTGATGCCGAGCGCCGTTCCGCCCTTGCCTTGTTTGGTCAGCGGATAACCGTCCAGGCAGGTGACCGCGTGCGGCGGATGCGAAGGCAGATTCAGCAGGATCGCGCCGATGGCGCCGCCGTACTGCGAACCGTAGAAGATGCCGGCCAGCATCAGGATGGCCGGCACCGGATGCATCACGTAGGTGAGCGGCAGCAGAATGGAAATGGCCGACAGCGCGCCCATGCCGGGCAGCACGCCGATGAGGTTGCCCACCAGCACGCCGAAGAACGACCACATCAGGTTATGCCACTGGAAGGCGACGCCAAAGCCGTACCAGAGGTCCATCAAGGATTGCGAAATCATGACGCTTCAACCCCAGCGAAACAGCGGAAGCTGCAGCTGCAGCGCCCACCAGAAGACGACGACCGCGATGACGGTCATGGCGATCGAAAGCAGCAGAGCCTGCTTGATCGTGTTGTTGCGGTCGCCCAGCGCCGAAATGAAAACGATGGCGAACGTGGCAGGCAGCAAACCGCCGTAATGACCCAGCAGCAGGAAAGCCAGGATGCCCAGCAGGATGCAGGCGCCGCCGCGGAAGTCCGGCAGGCCGTGGGCATGGCCGTCGCCGGGCGCAGGCGCGGACGATTCACCCGAGCGCGCCGAGATGGCGATCAGCACGCCGGTCAGCGCCAACAGGCCGCCGAGCGCCGCGGGAAAAAAGCCCGGCCCCATGTGACTCAGGGTGCCGATGTGATAGTCGGTGCCACCGTAGATCGCCCCCAGCCCGATGAGGACCATCAGCGCTCCGCCGTAATAGTCCTTTCTATTGATTGTCTTTTGCACTTCATCCTCCTTCGTGGTGCGGCCGTGTGCCTGGCCGGGACGCACCCGCGAAACGAGCGCCATCCGGTGCCTGGCGACAGGCCCGGACGCAGATTACGGAAGGAAGCTGCTAATCCGCTTTCTGTGCGCTGTCGCGTTCCTGAATTCAGGGGTTATCCCTGAACGGAAGCCGCGCATGACTGCGGAAATGGGGAGAAGTTACTGATCGCCCTTGAGCTCGACATCGAGCGGACGAGGATATTGGGAGACCGTGGACGCCAACGGCAGCCACAGCACGGAGGCCAGGCCAACGCCGCCTTGCGCGTTCGGTTCGCCGTCGCGCAGTTCGATGTCACCGTCGTTGCGGCGCGCGTAGGCGCGGGCAATCGCCAGGCCCAGGCCCGAGCCCGACGAGGCGACCGGCTTGTCCGTGCCGACCCGCTCGAAACGCGCGAAAGCGCGCTGGCGCAGTATCGGGTCCAGCCCCGGCCCGTTGTCGGAAACAGCGACCTCGGCGCGGTTGTCGTGGCAGCAGACCGACACGGTGATGCGTGCGCCCGCGGGCGCGTAATGGATGGCGTTGTGCACCAGGTTCGACAAGGCTTCGTGCAGTTCGGCCTCGTTGCCCGACACCGGCGCGGGGATTTCCTGGCCCTCTTCGGAACCCGCCTGTACCCAGCCCAGGTCCTGCTGTTTTTCGTGCGCCAGCGGCAGATACTGCAGCACCACCTCGCGCGAGACGGCGTTCATGTCCAGCAGTTGCCGCGGCAACTGGTCGGCCTGGTTGGCGTGAGCCAGCGACAGCAGCTGTTCAGTCAGGCGACGTGTGCGACCCAGCTGGTCGACGATGCCACGCAGGCCCTCCTGCGCCCGCGCCGGATCGCGTTCGCGCAGCGCATACTGCGCCTGCGTCAGCATGATGGCCAGCGGCGTGCGCAATTGATGCGAAGCATCGGCCAGGAACTGCGACTGCTCGTCGAGGACGCGGCGGTAGCGGGCGATATGGTGATTGACCGCATCGACCAGCGGCGCCACTTCGCTGGGCACGCGCGAGGCGTCCAGGGGCGTCAGGTCGTCGGGGCGGCGCGCGCGGATGTCGTTACGCAGGCGGCGCAGCGGCTTCAGCGCCCACGACACGCCCCACCACACCAGCAGCGCGACCAGCGCCAGCATGCGGGTGTCGCGCAGGATTTCCTGGCGCCGGGCATTGTTCTCGGCCTCGATGCGCTTGCCTGTGCTTTCAGCCACCACGACCAGCACCTGGCGGTGCTGACCCTGGTAGTACAGGTCGCGCACGACGGCCACGACGCGCACGGGATCATTGCGATAGACGCTGTCGTAGAAAATCGGCTGGCTGTTGGAACGCGGCCAGGTGGGCGGACGCGGCATTTCCGGCATGCCGAGCAAGGTCTTGCCGGGCTCGGTGGGCACGGCGGCGCCGTCCGGCAGCGGCGGATCGATCTCTTCGATGCGGAAATACTTGCGCAGGCCTGCGCGGGACTCGAGCATCACCTGCGCGTACAGCGGCGTAGCGACCTGCAGGTTGCCGTCAGCAGTGAATTCCAGGCTGCTTTCCAGCACCCGGGCCGGCTCGACCAGGGCGCTGTCGTAGGCTTCGTTGGTGATCTCGGCCAGCGTGCGGTAGTCGTTCACGCTGTCCACGACCAGCAGCATGATCACGCCAGGCAGCAGCAGAATGATCAGCAGCGCGCGGATGCCCACGCGCGGCAGCTCGGATAGCCGCAGCCTCACTCAGGATTCCGCGGACTCGCTGGCGACGCTTTCCAGCATGTAGCCCAGCCCGCGCACGGTGACGATGCGCACGTCGCTGCCAGCCAGCTTCTTGCGCAGCCGGTGCAGCACCACCTCGATGGCGTCGGGATTGGCTTCGCTGTCGTGCGTGAAGACCTTGCCGAACAGCTGGGATTTGTCCACCGGATAGCCGCTGCGCGTGAGCAAGGCAGCCAGGGCGGCATGCTCGCGCGGGGTCAGGAACAGCAGCGAGCCGTCCAGGGTGAAGGCGCGGCTTTCGCTGTCGTAGGACAGCGAACCGCATTGCAGGCGCGGATGCTGGCGGCCGCGGCTGCGCCGCACCAGCGCCGTCAGGCGCGCTTCCAGTTCCTCGAGCGCGAAAGGCTTGGTGAGGAAATCGTCCGCGCCCAGGTTCAGGCCACGCACGCGGTCCTGCAAGGCGCCCTGGGCGGTCAGCAGGAGCACGGGGGTGCGGTCGTCGCGGTTGCGCATTTCACGCAGCACCACCAGGCCGTGCTTGTCGGGCAGGCGCAAGTCCATGACGATGGCGTCGTATTCGGTACCGGCCATGAAGGCTTCGGCGGTGCGGGCGTCGGCCGCGTGGTCCGGCACGAACCCGCTCTGGGCGAGCGCGCGCATCAACCAGGACGCCATGTCCCGTTCGTCTTCAACCAACAATATGCGCATGACCGTCCGTTCCTTCGGGCAGATTCTCTGCCGCCCGTTGCCCGTGCACCCGCTGGCGCAAGTAGCGGGTTTCGTGATGGCGCCGGAAGAGGATAGCCGACAGCTCGTTCAGCGCCTGGGTGTAGACGTCGCGCTTGAACTCGATCACGGCATCCAGGGGCACCCAATACTGGCTCCAGCGCCAGGCATCGAATTCCGGATGCTGCGTCGCGCGCAAGCACACGTCACTGTCACGTCCTACCAGGCGCAACAAGAACCAAATCTGTTTTTGTCCTTTATAGTGGCCACGCCACTCACGCCGGACGAAGTGATCGGGCACGTTATAACGTAACCAATCGCGTGTACGCCCCAAAATACGGACATGCTCGGGCTTCAAGCCCACCTCTTCATGGAGTTCGCGATACATGGCCTGCACCGGGCTTTCGCCATACTTGATGCCGCCTTGGGGGAACTGCCAGGCATGTTCCCTGATACGCTTGCCCCAAAAGACCTCGTTTCTACCGTTGACGAGAATGATGCCGACATTGGGGCGGTAGCCTTCGCGGTCAAGCATGGGCCACCCCCACCGAATTCAATACAATTACGATCGATTATACGTATCTGCAGCCACCTTTAAACATGCGCGCATCCAACTACCACATCAACACCCTCAAAGAAGCCCCTTCCGAAGCCGAAGTCGCCAGCCATCAGCTGATGACCCGGGCAGGGATGATCCGCAAGCTCGCGGGCGGCATCTACACCTACATGCCCCTGGGGCTGAAAGTCATTCGCAAGGTCGAGGCCATCGTCCGCGAAGAAATGAACGCCGCGGGTGCGATCGAGCTGCTGATGCCGGTGGTGCAGCCGGCCGAGCTCTGGCAGGAGTCGGGCCGCTGGGAGCAATACGGCGCCGAGCTGCTGCGCATCAAGGACCGGCACCAGCGCGATTTCGTGCTGCAGCCCACGTCCGAGGAAGTCATCACGGACATCGCGCGCAATGAAATCCACAGCTATCGCCAGCTGCCGGTGAACTTCTATCACATTCAGACCAAGTTCCGGGACGAGCGCCGCCCGCGCTTCGGCCTGATGCGCGGCCGCGAATTCACCATGAAGGACGCCTATTCGTTCGACCGCGACGAAGCCGGCGCGCAGGCCAGCTACGACACCATGTTCAACGCCTACATGCGCATTTTCGGTCGTCTGGGCCTGGAATTCCGCGCCGTGGCCGCTGACACGGGCTCGATCGGCGGCACCCGCAGCCACGAATTCCAGGTGATCGCCGACACCGGCGAAGACCTGCTGGTCTACAACGCCGACTCGGACTACGCCGCCAACATGGAACTGGCCGAGGCCCCCGGCCTGTACCCCGCCCGCGCCGAACCCGCCCAGGCCATGGCCGAAGTGCCCACGCCGGGCGCCGCCAAGTGCGAAGACGTGGCCAAGCTGCTGGGCCTGCCGCTGGAGCGCACGATCAAGTCCATCGTGCTGGCCACCGACGGCGAGAAAGGCGCCGACATCTGGCTGCTGCTGCTGCGCGGCGACCACGAACTCAATGAAATCAAGGCAGGCAAGCTGCCCGGCCTGGCGGGCTTCCGTTTCGCCACGGAAACCGAGATCGTCGAAACCTTCGGCTGCAAGCCGGGCTACCTGGGCCCGGTCAAGACCGTCCGCCCCGTGCACGTCATTGCCGACCGCACCGTGGCCAACATGGCCGATTTCGTCTGCGGCGCGAACAAGGAAGACTTCCACATCCAGGGCGTGAACTGGGGCCGTGACCTGCCCGAGCCCGAACTGGTAGCGGACCTGCGCAACGTGGTTGCCGGCGACCCCTCGCCGGACGGCAAGGGCACCCTGTCGATCCAGCGCGGCATCGAAGTCGGCCACGTGTTCTACCTGGGCAAGAAGTACTCGGAAGCCCTCAAGGCCACCTTCCTGGACGAAACCGGCAAGCCCGCCGTCCTGGAAATGGGCTGCTACGGCATCGGCGTGACCCGCATCGTGGGCGCGGCCATCGAGCAGAACCACGACGCCCGCGGCATCATCTGGCCGCGCGCGATCGCCCCCTTCGAAGTGGTAATCTGCCCGGTCGGCTGGGGCAAAAGTGAAACCGTGCGTGACACCGCGCAAAAGCTCTATGAATCCCTGCTGGCGCGCGGCGTGGACGTCATCCTGGACGACCGCGATGCCCGCCCGGGCGTGATGTTTGCTGAATGGGAGCTGATCGGCGCGCCGCTGCGTGTAACAGTTGGAGAACGCGGGCTGAACGATGGTGTGGTGGAATTGCAGGCCCGTCGGGAAACCGAAGCGGCCAAGATTCCGGTAGAGTCCGCGCTTGAAGCCGTGCTGACGAAACTCGACACGCTGTAAACTTTATAGTAACTACGGACTTTCCGCGTCCCGACTGCCCTTTCCTATCCATCGTGACCGATCCGAAGTCCGCCGAATCCGTCCTGCAGGTCCGTGTCTATTACGAGGACACGGATGCAGGCGGAGTGGTTTTCTACGCCAACTACTTGAAATTCCTGGAGCGCGCACGCACCGAGTGGCTGCGCGACCTGGGGGTCAACCAGTCCAACCTGGCGGTCAGCGAGCAACGTCTATTCGTTGTCTGCTCCCTGGACATGTCCTACCGCAAGCCGGCCAGGCTGGACGATTTACTGACGATACGCAGCCGGGTCACACGACTGGGCCGCGCTTCGATACACTTCGCGCAACGCGCGGAACGCGACGGGGAACTGCTTGCCGAAGGCAACATCCAAGTCTGCTGCGTCGATGCCGTTCACATGCGGCCGGCGGAGTTGCCGGCTGACGTTCGCGCCAAACTGGAATTCATTCAGGAATAACCATGCAAGTCACCAACGACATGTCGTTGCTTTCGCTGATTTCGCACGCCAGCGTGCCGGTCCAGCTGATCATGCTGATGCTGTTGGGCATTTCGATCATGTCCTGGACCTATATCTTCGCCAAGCGGCTGGCGATCAAGCGGGCCCATGCCCAGACCCGCCGCTTCGAAGACGATTTCTGGTCGGGCGGCGACCTGTCCATGTTGCAGCAGGCCGTGGCCTCGCGCCGCGACGAGCAAGGCGCGCTGGCTCGCATCTTCGATGCCGGCATGACCGAATTCCTGAAAGCCCGCCGCGGCAATGCCTCCGGCGACGCCACCGCCCTGCTGGACGGCCCGCGCCGCGCCATGCGCGCCGCCTACCAGCGCGAGATGGATTCGCTGGAATCGCACCTGAACTTCCTGGCTTCGGCCGGCTCCGTGTCCCCTTACATCGGCCTGCTGGGTACGGTCTGGGGGATCATGCACGCCTTCATCGGCCTGTCGAACATGCAGCAGGCCACCCTGGCCTCGGTGGCTCCCGGCATCGCGGAAGCGCTGATCGCCACCGCCATCGGCCTGTTCGCGGCCATTCCCGCCGTGGTCGCCTACAACCGCTTCACGAACGACATCGATCGCATCTCGATCCGTTTCGACAGCTTCGTCGATGAATTCCTGAACATTCTGCAACGGCAGGTGCGCTAATGCCCTCGGTAAGCTCACGCGGCAGGTCCGGCCGCCGCATGAAGGCCGACATCAATGTGGTGCCGTACATTGACGTGATGCTGGTGCTGCTGGTCATCTTCATGGTGACCGCCCCTCTCATCACGCCCGGCCTGATCCAGTTGCCCTCCGTTGGCGCGGCCTCGGACGTGCCGGTCAAGCCGCTGGAAGTCCAGATTTCGGAAGACGGCAAGATCGCCCTGCGCGTGCGCGAACCCGGCGCCACCATGCAGGACATCGCGCGCCCCGAACTGGTGGCGCAAGTGCGTTCGCGAATTACCGCGGAAACCCCGGTGGTCATCGCCGCCGACGGCAAGGTGCCCTACGAGACGGTCGTGAAGGTCATGGATGAACTTCGCACCAGCGGCATCACCCGCCTGGGTCTGCTGGTGGACCAGTCCGCCGGCGCATCCCAGCCTGCTCCCGCGAAAAAACGCTAACGCGACGCCTTCCGCCGGCGCCGCCGGCATGCAACGCTCATGACGCCACCCATAATCCGACACCGCAGCGGCCCCCCGGCCACCCCGCCCAACCACGACAACCGGAAGGCATTGATCCTGGCCGTGGCCGTGCACGTGCTGCTGCTGATCGTCTTGATCTTTGGCGTGAACTGGCGCTCCGAGAGCCCCGGCCCCGTGCAGGTACAGCTCTGGGCAGACGGCAACTCGCCCGACTCCCCGCCGCCCACGCCGCAACCCGAACCCCCGAAGCCGCAGCCCAAGCCGGAACCGAAGCCCGAGCCTGAAAAGGCGCCCGAGCCTCCCCCGCCGCCGCCCCCTCCCCCCAAGCCTGAGCCCGAGGCCCAGCCCAAGACCGAGGAAGTCGATCCCGAGATCGCGCTGCAGGAAGCCAAGAAAAAGCGCGAGCAAGAGGAAAAGGCACGCCAGGCCGCCGAAGCCGCCAAGGAAAAGGCGCGCCTCGACGAAGAGCGCAAGCAGGCCGAACTGAAGGAAAAGAAGCGTCTGGAGCAGGAACGCCAGGCCGCTGAAAAGGCTGCTGCCGAAAAGGCCGCCGAGAAAGCCGCCGCCGACAAGGCTGCCGCCGAGAAGAAGGCCAAGGACGACGCTGCCAAGAAGGCCGCGGCGGAAAAGGCTGCCGCCGAAAAGGCCGCTGCCGAGAAGGCTGCGGAAGAAAAGGCTGAAAAGGCGGCTGCCGAGAAGGCTGCCGCCGAAAAGAAAGCCGCGGCCGAGAAGAAGGCCAAGGAAGAAGCCGCCAAGAAGGCCGCCGCCGACAAGGCGCTGAAGGATGCCTTCCGCAACGACGCCCTGGGCGCCGCCGGCATCCCCGGCGGCACGGCCGACCGCAATCAGGCGGGCGGCGGACGCGACAGCGGCTATGGCGCCAAGGTCCGCGCCTGCGTGCAACCCGGGGTGGCTTATCCGCCCCCGCCCCGCAGCGGATCGGAAAATCCCACGGCACAATACCGGGTACAGTTAGGTTCCGACGGGAAGGTCAACGGCGTCACCTTGACCAGTTCTTCGGGCAATGCCGGCTTCGACCGTGCGGTCGAGACGGGCATCCGCCGTTGCAACCCCTTCCCGAAGCCCTCGACGGGCCGCTACGAACCCATTATTGACGTTGTGTACAGAATGTATGATTGACAGGAGATTGATGAATATGACTCCCGCTTATAGCCGACGAGTACCCCCCCTCGCTCTCTGGCGATCGTATGGACTCGGGCTGCTGATGCTGGCCCTGGCCTGCCTGATGGCCATCAAGCCCGCCCATGCGCAGCTGCGCGTCGATATTTCCGGTACCGGCGCCACCCAATACCCCGTGGCCATCGCCGATTTTGCAGTCGACGACACCCATGGCCGCGCCCTGGCCGAAGTCATCCGCGCCGACCTGACCCGCACGGGCCAGTTCCGCCTGATCAACGCCGCCGGTTCCGGCCTGAACGTGGACTCCCCCATCGCCCATGACGACTGGCGCGGCAAGGGCGCCGACTTCATCGCCTACGGCAGCATCGTGCGCGGCGCCGACGGCCGCTACGACGTGCGCTACCGCCTGGCCGACACGGTCAAGAAGAGTCAGCTGGACGGCGTGGCGTTCTCGGGTACCGAGCAGGAACTGCGTCGCGTGGCGCACCAGATCGCCGACCGCATTTACGAGAAGATCACCGGCGTTAAGGGCGTTTTCTCGACCCGTATCGCGTACGTGCTGAAGAAGGGCGCCACCTACGAACTGCAGGTGGCGGACGCCGACGGACAGAACCCGCAGGTCGCCCTGCGTTCGCGCGAGCCCATCATTTCGCCGTCCTGGTCGCCCGATGGCTCCAAGCTCGCCTATGTGAGCTTCGAATCCGGCAAACCTGTCGTCTACGTGCACAATCTGGCAACCAGCGCCCGCTCGCCCGTCGCCAACTTCAAGGGCAACAACAGTGCGCCCGGCTGGTCGCCCGATGGCAGCAAGCTGGCGGTGGCTCTGACCCGCGATGGTTTGTCGCAAATTTACATCGTTGGCGCGACCGACGGCTCGAATCCGACCCGAGTTACGCGTTCTCCCGGGATTGACACCGAACCGAGCTTTACGCCAGACGGTGCTTCCATTATCTTTACGAGTGACCGCAGCGGCGGGCCGCAGATCTACCAGACCGGCTCGAGTGGTGGCGAAGCACGCCGCCTCACGTTTAATGGTGGTTACAACATATCACCCCGAATTTCCCCCGATGGATCGACGCTGCTGTACGTTGCAAGACGCGACGGCGCGTTTCGAATCGCATCGTTGAACCTGTCCTCAGGCTCCGAGACCTTGTTGACTGATGGTCGTGACGATCAGTCCCCGAGTTTTGCGCCGAATGGAATGCAAGTCCTCTACGCAGCCATCCAAAATGGCCGTAGCGTGCTTGCTGGTGTCTCGAGCGATGGCCGCGTACGGCAGACGCTTTCGGTACTGAATGGGGAAATACGTGAACCGACTTGGGGCCCATTTACCCGATAACACGTGTGACTCTCTTTGCAAAGGAACTATCATGAAGTCGCGCATTGCCAAAAGCCTAACCATCGCCGCTCTGGCTGCCGCCCTGGCAGCTTGCAGCTCCGTCCCTCTCGACGATAAAGCGGGTCAGGGCGGAGGCGCTGGCCAAGGATCCTCGGCCTCTGGCCAGATCCTTGATCCCTTCAACCCCCAAAGCATCCTGGCGCAACAGCGCTCGGTGTACTTTGACTTCGACAGCTACACGGTGTCGGACCAGTACCGCAGCTTGGTCGAAACCCACGCCAAGTACCTGGCCTCGCATCAGCAGCAGACCATCAAGATCGAAGGCAACACCGACGAACGCGGCGGCGCTGAATACAACCTGGCCCTGGGCCAGCGCCGTGCCGACGCTGTGCGCCGCATGATGACCCTGCTGGGCGTCAGCGACAACCAGATCGAAACCATCAGCTTCGGTAAAGAAAAGCCGAAGGCGACTGGCACGTCGGAAGCCGACTTCGCGGAAAACCGCCGCGCCGATATCGTTTATCGCCGCTAAGCTTTTTCGTATAGTCTAGAGCCCTACCACGCGTCGGGACGGTCAACCGGCCGTCCCGACGTTTGTTTTTATACCCGGGAATTTTCATGCGCGATAACGTTCTGTCCCTGCGTCCTCTGATTGCGGCCACCGGCCTGGTGCTTGCCGCCCTTGCGGCGCCCGCCCACGCTTTTTCCGACGATGAAGCCCGCCGGGCCATCCTGGACTTGCGCCAACAGGTGCAGCAGCAGAACGAACAAAGCCAGCGCGCCAAGCTGCAATTGGCCGACCAGATCCAGGCCTTGCAGCAGGAAGTCGCCCAACTGCGCGACCAACTCGAACTGGTGTCGCGCCAGCAGCCCTCGGCCAAGCCGGGCGGCGCGGCGGGCAGCGCCAATCCGCCGGGGGCCTCCGCTGGCGATCCCCAGGAACAGGCCGCCTATGACGGCGCGATCGATCTGTTCCGCAAGGGCCAGTACAAGGAAGCGTCCGAATCGCTGGCCGCCTTCACCGCCCTGTACCCCGCCAGCCAGCTCGCGCCCAGCGCCCAGTTCTACCTGGGCAGCAGCCGCTATGCGCTGAAGGACTTCAAGGGCGCCATCGAGCAGTTGAACGCCATGGTGCAGAAGGCCCCGGACAACGCGCGCGCACCGGACGCCCTGCTGGTCATCGCCGGCAGCCAGATCGAAATGAACAACCGCGCCGGCGCCAAGACCACGCTGCAGCGCATCGTGCGCGACTACCCGACCACGCCGGCCGCCAACACGGCCAAGAGCCGTCTGCAGCTGCTGCAGTAATGCCGCCTGCCGCGAGCGCGGTTGCCGCTTACCAGCACATCCTGCGCCGCCGGGCAGGGCTTATCGCCCTGCTGCTGGCGGCGCTTTTCATTGCGCTGCTGGCCGACTTCACGGTCGGCCCTTCGGGCCTGCCCTGGGGCGAACTGTGGCAGACGCTCACGGCTCCCGCCGCGGCCGATCCAACCACACGCGTGATCGTGTGGGAGATCCGCCTGCCATCGGCGCTGATGGCGGCTCTGGTCGGCATGGCACTGGGAATGGCGGGCGCGGAAATGCAGACCATCCTGAACAACCCGCTCGCCAGCCCGTTCACGCTGGGCGTGTCGTCCGCTGCGGCCTTTGGCGCCTCGCTGGCCATCGTGCTGCAGCTGGGCCTGCCCGGCGTCCCCGCCGGCTGGCTGGTGGCGGGCAACGCCTTCCTGTTTGCGCTGCTGGCGGCGCTGATGCTGGACGCCGTGACCCGCTGGGGCGGCATGAATACCTCGGGCGTGGTGCTGTTCGGCATTGCCATGCTGTTTACCTTCAATGCCCTGGTGTCGCTGGTGCAGTTCATGGCCAGCGCCGAGGCGCTGCAGAACCTGGTGTTCTGGACCATGGGCAGCCTGTCGCGTTCCAGCTGGACCACGGTCGGCGTGCTGGCTGCGGCCTTTGCCGTGGCGCTGCCGCTGGCCATGCGCCAATCCTGGAAGCTGACCGCGCTGCGCCTGGGTGAAGACCGCGCCGCCAGCTTCGGCGTGGACGTGCGCCGCGTGCGCGTCGCGGCGCTGGCCCGGGTCAGCCTGCTGTCGGCGCTGGCCGTGGCTTTTGTCGGCACGATAGGCTTCATCGGGCTGGTCGCGCCGCACATTGCGCGGCGGCTGTTTGGCGAGGACCACCGGTTCTTCCTGCCGGGCAGCGCGCTGGTGGGCGCGGTGATCCTGTCGCTGGCGTCGATCGCCTCCAAGAACCTCATGCCGGGCGTGATCGTGCCGGTAGGCATCGTGACGGCACTGGTCGGCATACCCTTTTTTGCGTCGGTGGTGCTGCGCCGGCAGATGCCATGACCGCGCCGCGCACCGCTTCTGCAACGACGCTATCCGTGCGCGGCCTCACCGCTGGCTACGGACGCACGGACGTGCTGCATGCGCTGTCGATACCCGAGTTGGCCGCCGGCCAGGTGACCGCCCTGCTCGGCCCCAATGGCAGCGGCAAATCCACCCTGCTCAAGGCACTGGCGGGCCTGGTCCGCGTGCGCGCCGGAAACGTCACGCTGGACGGCCGCGACCTGCTGCGACAAAGCTTCGGCGAACGCGCGCGGCACGTGGTCTACCTGCCCCAGGGCCTGCCCGCCGCCGTGCACCTGCGGGTGTTCGAATCCGTGCTGGTGGCGGCCAAGGCCGGCGACGGCCTGGGTACGCCGGTGGACATGCACGCCATAGACCGGCTGCTGGAGCGCCTGGGCATTGCCCATCTGGCCTTGCAGTACCTGGATTCGCTGTCCGGCGGACAGAAGCAACTGGTGGGACTGGCGCAGGCCTTGATCCGCCATCCGCGCGTACTGCTGCTGGACGAGCCGCTTTCGGCGCTGGACCTGAACTACCAGTTCCACGTCATGCAACTGCTGCGGCAGGAAACCCTGGAGCACGGCCTGATCAGCGTCATCGTGCTGCATGACCTGAACGTGGCGCTGCAGCACGCCGACCGGGCCGTCATGATCCATGATGGCCGGCTGCACGCCGAGGGGCTGCCGGCGGATGTGATCACGCCGGCATCGCTGGCGGCGGTCTACGGGGTCGAAGGACGGGTGGAGGCCTGCTCGCGCGGCCTGCGGCAGGTGCTGATCGACGGGCTGCAAGCACACCCGCACTGAGCGCGAGACGGCGCGATGTCAGGCGCGCAGCGCCACGTCCACGACCGGCGCGCCGGTCATGTCCGCCAACTGCCGCGGCGTCAGGTTGAACACCGCGTGCGGATGCCCGGCGGCGGCCCACAGGCTGTCGTAGTTGAAGAGATCCGCGTCCAACAGCATCACCGGCTTGACCGCATGGCCGATGGGGCAGACGCCGCCGATCGCGTAGCCGGTCATGTCGCGCACGAACTTCGCGTCCGCCTTGGCCAGCCCGCCCACCTGCGAGGCCACCTTGGCCTCGTCCACGCGGTTCGCGCCGCTGGCGATGACCAGCACCGGCGCGTCATCCGAGGCGCGCCGGAAGATGATGGACTTGGCGATCTGCGCAACCTCGCAGCCTAGCCCCGCCGCCGCTTCCGCCGAGGTCTTGCCGGTTTGCGGCAGGACGACCACGGGCTTGTCATGGCCCAGCTCCAGCAGCAGGCGCGCGACGCGCTGGGCGGATTCGGGCAAGGCGGCAAGGGACTCAGGCGACATCGGGGCGGCTCCGTGGAGTTGGGAAATCAGCGCGGCCAGCGCGCCGAGGGATCGGAAAACGAGTTTATCAGCGCCGGCGCCCGGCGCCTGCGGGCTAGAATGCGCTCCTGGCTTTCCCATCCGACACCCATGCGTTCCGAACCCGTCCTGCCCCTGCAAACCGCCCTGATCGGCGGCTACGCCTTGTCCTACACCGAGTACGGCAGCGGCGCGCCTCTGGTGCTGGTGCACGGTTCCCTGTCCGACTGCCGCTACTGGAAGTCGCAGATGGCGCCGTTGGGCAAGTCGTTCCGCGTGCTGGCGGTATGCCTGCGCCGCTACTGGCCCGAGACCTGGGATGGCGAGGGTGATGGCTTTTCGATCGAACAGCATGCCAGCGACGTGCTGGAGTTCATCGATACCGTGGCGGGCGAACCGGCCCATCTGGTGGGGCATTCCCGCGGCGGCCGCGTAGCGCTGGAAGCGGCGCTGCAGCAGCCCGGCGCGCTGCGCAGCCTGACCCTGGCCGACCCGGGCCTGCCCTTGCCTGGTGACGACGACCTGCGCGGCGGTTTTCGCCAGCGCGCGCTGGCGCTCATCCGCGACGGCGAGATCGAAGACGGCCTGGCGCTGTTCGTGGATACCGTGACGGGCCCCGACACCTGGCAACGCATGGTGCCGTGGTTCAAGGAGATGGTGCGCGACAACGTCGGCACGCTGTTCGGACAGGCCGAGGAGAAGCCCGAAGCGCTGACGCCGGCGCAGATCGGCACGCTGAAGCTGCCGACCCTGCTGATTGGCGGCGCGCTCAGCCCTGCCCCCTACCCGGCCGTGCTGGACGCGTTGTCGCAATGGCTGCCGCAGGCGCAGCGGGTGACGATCACGGGATCGTCGCATGGCATGAACTTGGGCAACCCGCGCGCCTTCAACGGCGCCATCGAAGCCTTCATCAACGGCTGACGCCGGATCTGCCCGGCCGCAGCGCACGCCTCAGGGTTCGACCGAAGGCGTGTGCTTCAAGCGCCGCAACACAAAGGTGGATCGGCTGTGCCGCACGCCGCGCAGCTTGTAGAGCCGCTTGCGCAGGAATTCCTCGTAGCCTTCGGTTCCCGCCACTGCCACCTTGATCAGATAGTCGTACTCGCCCGTCACGAGAAAGGCCTCGACCACTTCCGGCAGCCGCGTGATCTCTTCGCCAAAGCGCGCCAGCGTGTCGTCGTCGTGATGTTCCAGCGTCACCTCGATCATGACGGTGTCCGGCAGGCCCAGCGCTTTCTGGTTCAAGAGGGCCGCGTAGCCTTCGATCACGCCCGCCTCTTCCAGGGCCTTGACCCGGTTCCAGCAGGGCGTGGGCGACAGCCCCACCTGCTCGGCCAGCTTCAGGTTGGTGAGGCGTCCGTCGGCGCGTAGCGCGCGCAGGATCTTGCGGTCGGTTTCGTCGATTTTGGGCGATGCGGGCATGATGGACGGATAACGAAGATATTTTCCCTTCAAAAACTAATTCTACAAGACAACTATTCTCCAGATTCCCCAAATATGGCGTGAATCAGGAAACCTATTTTGCCCTCCTGCCCGTAGACTCTCCTGCAAGACGGTCACCTATCCCGCCCGTCCGATTTCGGCGTCCACGCTGCGGCATAACCCGGCGCAGGCGCCGGCAGTATCAACGCAGCACGCCGCGCGCCGATCCGCGCGGCAGGAAACCATGTCTCTCGCAGCAGCAGCACCCGCAAGATCCGGCCTGGGCCTGTCCGGCACCGCCATGCTTTTCGCCGCTCCGGCGCTATTCGCCTCCAACATGGTGGCGGCCCGCTGGGCCCATGATGCCAACCTCCCTCCTGTTTTTCTGGCCTTCGGCCGCTGGCTGATCGCCCTGCTGATCCTGCTGCCGCTTGCCGCGCCCGCCCTGCGCGCGCACCGCAAGACCTTGTGGCGCGCCGTGCCGTCGCTGGCGCCGCTGGCAGTGCTGGGCATGGGCGTGGCCGTGGCACCGCAGTACATCGGCGCCCAGAACACCAGCGCGACCAATATCGCCCTGATCTTTTCGTGCAGCCCTATCCTGGTGGCGCTGCTGGAAGCCATCATCTGGCGCAAGCCGCTGTCCGCCCTGCGCGGCGCGGGCCTGGCGCTGGCCCTGGGCGGCGTGCTGGTGGTGCTGGCGCGCGGCGATGCGCAGACGCTGGCCCGCCTGGATTTCGGCCAGGGCGACCTCTGGGTGCTGCTGGCCGCCACCGGCTGGGCCTTCTACACCGTGCTGCAAAAGCGGCTGAGTCTGCCCGCGGTGCCGGACAGCGCCCGGCTGGCGGCCATGATGCTGGGCGGCGTGCTGGCCCTGGCGCCCTTTGCCGCGATCGAGGCTGCGGCCGGCGCCACGCCGCCCTGGGGCGATCCGCGGCTGGCCGCGGTGCTGCTGTTCCTGGCGGTGGTGCCCAGCCTGGGCGCGTACTACGTGTACGGCCGCCTGATCAGCCAGGCGGGGCCAGCCACGGCGGGGCTGTCGATGTTCCTGGTGCCGGTCTATGCCGCGCTGCTGGCCTGGCCGCTGCTGGGCGAGGCCCCGCAGCTGTTCCATGCCTACGGCTTCGTGATGATTCTGCTGGGCGTGAAACTGGCCTCGTCGCGCATGCGCGCGGCGGCGGCCACGGCCGCCGCCCCCGCCTGACGCTGACTCAGCGGCCCGAGCCCTGGGCCGCCATCACTTCCTGCGCCACCTGGCGCGGCGCCTCGGCGTAGTGCTTGAACTCCATGCTGTAGGTCGCGCGCCCCTGGGTCAGCGACCGCAGCGAGGTGGAGTACCCGAACATCTCGGCCAGCGGCACTTCGGCGCGCACCAGCTTGCCGCCGCCACCCGCGATGTCCTCCATGCCCTGCACCATGCCGCGCCGCGAGGACAAGTCGCCCATGACATTGCCGGTGAAGTCTTCGGGCGTTTCCACCTCGACCTGCATCATGGGTTCCAGCAGCACCGGATCGGCGCGGCGCATGCCTTCCTTGAAGGCCATCGAGCCCGCCATCTTGAAGGCGTTCTCGTTCGAGTCCACGTCGTGGTACGAACCGAAGAACAGCGTCGCCTTCACATCCACCACGGGGTAGCCCGCCAATATGCCGGCGTTCAGCGCTTCGCGTATGCCCTTGTCGACCGCCGGAATGAACTCGCGCGGCACCACGCCGCCCTTGATGGCGTCGACGAATTCATAGCCCTTGCCGGGCTCCTGCGGCTCAAGCTTGAGCACCACATGACCGTACTGACCGCGGCCGCCCGATTGCTTGACGAACTTGCCTTCGACCTCGTTGCAGGTCTTGCGTATGGTTTCGCGGTACGCGACCTGGGGCTTGCCCACCGTGGCCTCGACGCCGAACTCGCGCTTCATGCGATCGACCAGGATCTCCAGGTGCAGCTCGCCCATGCCGGAAATGATGGTCTGTCCGGACTCTTCATCCGTGCGCACGCGGAAGGACGGATCCTCCTGCGCCAGGCGGCCCAGCGCGATGCCCATTTTTTCCTGGTCTGCCTTGGTCTTGGGCTCCACCGCCTGCGAAATGACGGGCTCGGGAAAGACCATGCGCTCCAGGATGATGATGTGGGCCGGGTCGGTCAGCGTGTCGCCAGTAGTGACGTCCTTGATGCCCACCGCCGCGGCGATGTCGCCCGCGTAGACCTCGGTGATTTCGCGCCGTTCATTGGCGTGCATCTGCAGGATGCGCCCCAGGCGTTCCCGCTTTTCCTTGATGGGATTGAAAACGGAGTCGCCCGACTTCACCACGCCGGAATAGACGCGGAAGAACACCAGCTGGCCGACGAAGGGGTCGGTCATGATCTTGAAGGCCAGCGCCGAGAACGGTTCGTTGTCGGTGGGATGCCGTTCGATTTCGTGGTCGCGCTGGTCATGGCCCTTGATCGCAGGCACGTCCACCGGCGAAGGCATGTAGTCGATGACCGCATCCAGCATGGCCTGCACGCCCTTGTTCTTGAACGCGCTGCCACAGAGCATGGGGACGATTTCGTTGGCGATGGTGCGCATGCGCAGACCCTGCTTGATCTCGTCTTCGGTCAAGGGTTCGCCCGACAGGTATTTTTCCAGCAGGGTTTCGTTGGCTTCAGCCGCCTTCTCCACCATCTTGTCGTGCCATTCCTGGGCCTGCGCCTGCATTGCGGCGGGAATGTCGCGGTACTCGAAGCGCACGCCCTGGCTGGCCTCGTCCCAGATGATGGCCTTCATCTTGACCAGGTCGATCACGCCTTCGAAATGGTCCTCGGCGCCCACCGGCAGCTGGATGGGCACGGCGTCGCCCTTCAGGCGCTCGGCGATCTGGCGCTGCACGCGCAGGAAGTCCGCGCCGACCCGGTCCATCTTGTTGACGAAGGCCAGCCTCGGCACCTTGTACTTGTTGGCCTGGCGCCAGACGGTTTCCGACTGCGGCTGCACGCCGCCCACGGCGTCGTAGACCATGACCGCGCCATCCAGCACGCGCATGGAGCGTTCGACCTCGATGGTGAAATCGACGTGGCCCGGCGTGTCGATGATGTTGATGCGGTGTTCGGGATAATTGCCCGCCATGCCCTTCCAGAAGGCGGTGGTGGCGGCCGACGTGATGGTGATACCGCGCTCTTGTTCCTGCTCCATCCAGTCCATCACGGCGGCGCCGTCGTGCACCTCGCCGATCTTGTGGGTGATGCCGGTATAGAAGAGGATGCGCTCGGTGGTCGTCGTCTTGCCCGCATCGATGTGGGCGCTGATGCCGATATTGCGGTAAAGCTCGATACGCGTCTTGCGAGTCATGGCCTCTTCCCTTGCAGTGAACTACCGGGCGAAGACGGCAAGCCCGACCGGGCCTTGCCGCGGCGGGCGCCATGCCGCGTAGGGTGCTTGAGAATCGCGGAACCGCGCCCGCACTGATGCGTAAATATTACGCGCGGCGCGCCAGGAAACAAGCCTAGTCCCTGCAAAGGCCAAGGATAAAAAAAGCCCCTCCAGCGGGAGGGGCTCGGTAGCCATGCACCAGCCTGGGGCAGCTCCGTAGAGCATTCCACGGCGGTCGATGCGACAGGCTACTTCTTTTCTTCCTTGACGCGATACACCAGCACTGCCGTGCTGGCCAGCGACAGGACCTTGGCGGTGACGCTGCCCAGCAGCAGGCGCGACAGGCCGCTGCGGCCGTGGCTGCCGATGAAGATCAGGTCGCAGCCGGCGTCGGCGGCGGCTTGCACGATACCGTCGGCAACGTTGAAGTTCGACACGGCGCGCGACTCGGACTTCACGCCAGCGGTGTCGGCGCGGTCGGTGATCTGCTTGAGGTACTTGTCGGCCTGCTCGGCGGAGGCCTTTTCGTAGTCTTCGTCGGTGATGGCGTAAGCGGCAGCCATGCCGTCAAAACCGATCGTTGCCGCGAAAGGCTGGGTCACGTAGAGCGCGACGACTTCAGCGCCCACGGAACGCGCAAAGCAAATGCCGGCATTGGCGGCTTGGGCCGAGAGCGGAGAACCGTCGGTGGGAATCAGGATCTTCTTGAACATCTTGCCTGCTCCTGTCTGTGAGGTACCTCCATGCTACCGGAAACGCGCCAGGTTCACATCAACCGAACCCGGCGCGCCTTGATGCGCGTCAAGCCTGCGTTCAACCCAGCTGCTGGGCGGCGGCGAACAGATTGGTGCAGCGGGTGCCGGTGCGGCAGTACGCCAGGACCGGGCCGGGCAGCGTGCGCAACAGCTCGGCGAAACGCACCACGTCGGCGGCGGTCATGGCGCTGCCCACGACGGGCTGGTATTCGATCTGCAGGCCGGCGGCCAGGGCGGCCTTGGACACGTCTGCGGCGGTGGGCTGGTCCGGGCCGCCTTCGAAATCGGGACGGTTGATGATCACGCTCTTGTAGCCGGCGGCGGCGACGTCCGCCATGTCGTCCGGGCCGAGCTGGGGCGCGACGGCGAAATTCTGGGTCAGGGGTTTGATGGGTGCGGACATGGCGGTTCCTTCAATGGCTTCAAAGAGACAGCTTTCTATTATTGATTGCTGGAGACGTTTTGCGCGAAGATTTTTTCCAGATCGGTCCAGACGCCCCGATGATCGGCGATCGTGACCGAAAAGCGCAGCATCGTCGACGGCGCCTGGGACGGGGAAAACAGCGTGCCCGGCGCCAGCAGCATGCCGTGGTCGGCCGCCACGCGCGCCAGCGCCTCGGTATCGCGACCGTAGTCGGCCCAGACGAACATGCCGGCGTGGGGCTCGTGATGCACCGTCAGGCCCAGTTTCAGCAGTCCTTTCAGGCACCGCTGGCGGGCATCGTCCACCCGCAGGCGCACGCGTTCGATGTGGCGGCGGTACTGCCCTTCCATCAGCACCCGGTGGATCACCCGCTCGCCGAGTTCTGGCGAGGTCAGGCCGGCCAGCATCTTCAGGTCGGCGAGCTTCTGCAGGATCTCGGGATTCGCGGCCAGATAGCCCACCCGCAGGCTGGCCGCCAGCATCTTGGAATAGCCGCCCACCAGGATCACCCGCTTCAGGCGGTCCAGCGCGGCAAGCTTCATGGCGCCGCCTGGATGCAGTTCGCCGTAGGTGTCGTCCTCGACCACCAGGAAATCGTGGCGTTCGGCGATGCGCAGGATGTCGTAGGCGGCGCCGGCCGACAGCGTGTGGCCGGTGGGGTTGTGCACCGAACCGTTGATGATGAAGAGCTTGGGCTTGTGCTGGGCCGCCAGCTGTTCGAGCAGCGCCGTGTCGGGGCCGTCCGGGCCGCGCGGCACGCCGATCAGGCGCGCGCCGAAGGCGGCCAGCCGGCCGAAGATGACGAACCATGCCGGGTCTTCGACCAGTACGGTGTCGCCCGGTTTGACCAGGTGCCGCGCGATCAGGTCCAGCCCGTGCGTGACGCCGTTGGTCGTGAGCAGATTGAGTTCCGGATGCGCAGGCACGCCGTCGTTCTGCAGGAAGGCGGCGATCTGCTGGCGCAAGGGGCCGAAGCCCTGGGGATGCCCATAGCTGACCAGATGGCCGCGTACGGAGCGGCCCACGGCGCGCACCGCGCCTGCCACCATCTCGGGGTCCAGCCAGTCCGCGGGCAGCAGTCCCGCGCCGCCGGGCATGCCTGAAGGATTGGTGTCGCGGAACATGCTGCGCAGCAGCCAGGCGACGTCGATCCGCGCAGGCGGCGTGAACGCCGCGGGCGCCGCGCTGGCCACGGCGGCCAGTTGCCCGCTGCGCGCCCGTACGAAGAATCCCGCGCCGCGCCGCGACTGCACCAGGCCGCGGGCCACCAGGCGGTCGTAGGCCTCGACCACGGTGAAGCGGCTGACGCCCGACTGTTCGGCCATCTTGCGGATCGACGGCAGGCGGGTGCCGGGCCGCAGGCCCTGTTCATCGATGCGGCGCGCCAGCCCGTCGGCCAATTGCGCCACCAGGGTGGCGTCGGCCTGGCGCACGGGCTGCCAAGGCATGGAGGCGGTCGCGGCGGAAGCAACTGTCATGGGGATTTCACCAGGCCAGTGATTAAAGTGATATGCAAAAGTGTACCGGTACTGTACCGACAACTATGCGTAGAGTGACAGCAATGCCGAAAACCCGCAATAGCGGATGGGCGCGATGCCCGCGGCGTTCCCCTACCTTGGTGGCTGCGATGACCCGTCCCGCTTTCTATCCGACCTCCCAGGCTGCGCCTGGCGCCCCCGCTGGGCTATGGGAGGGGTACGGCTATGGTTTTCTGGGAGTGCTGGTCTTTTCCCTGACGCTGCCCATGACGCGCCTGGCGGTCGGCGAGCTGGCGCCGCTGCTGGTGGGACTGGGCCGCGCGCTGCTGGCGGCCGTGCCGGCGATTGCCGTGCTCTGGCTGACGCGCGCCCGCCGGCCCAACCGCGAGGAATGGCCCGGCGTGATCCTGGCCGCCCTGGGCATCGTGGTGGGCTGGCCGCTAGCGTCCTCGCTCGCCATGCAGACCGTGCCCGCGTCGCAGGGCGCCGTCTTCAATGGGCTGCTGCCCCTGTCGACCGCGGCCTTTGCCGCGCTGCGCAGCGGGGAGCGCCCCTCGCCCGCCTTCTGGGCCTGGGCCGTGCTTGGCGCCGCGCTGGTGACGGCCTATGCGCTGCGCCAAGGCGAAGGCGCCCTGCAGACGGGCTATCTGTGGCTGCTGCTGGCCGTGTTGCTGGGCGGCATGGGCTATGCCGAAGGCGCGCGCGCTTCCCGCACGCTGGGCGGCGGGCGCACCATCTGCTGGGCCCTGGTGATCAGCGCCCCCGTGGTGGCCGCGCCAGTCGGCTGGATGGCGGCGCAGCAGGCCAGCTGGCCCAGCGCCCCGGTGATCTACGCCAGCGCCTATCTGGCGCTGGGATCGATGTTCCTGGGCTTTTTTGCCTGGTATCGCGGCCTGGCCGTGGGCGGCATCGCCCGGGTCGGCCAGGTGCAGTTGCTGCAACCGTTCCTGACGGTGGTGGCGGCCGCATTGTTGTTTGGCGAATCGGTGGAACCGGCGACGTATGTCTTCGCCGCTGCCGTGATCGCCGTCATCGCCGGCGGACGCCGCGCCATCGTCAGGACCAAAGAATGAATCTGCTCCCCTCCAACTGGGCCGACGTGCCTCTGATGTCCCTGTCCTTGCTGGGCCCCCTGGCCATGTTCGCGCTGGTCAGCTCCATTACGCCCGGACCCAACAACGTAATGCTGGCCTCGTCCGGCCTGAATTTCGGCTTCCGCCGCAGCGTGCCGCATCTGCTGGGCGTGAACCTGGGCTTCACCTTCATGATCTTCCTGGTGGGCATCGGACTGGGCTCGGTGTTCCAGCAGGTGCCGCAGTTGTACACCGTGCTGAAGTACGCGGGCGCGGCCTATCTGCTGTACCTGGCGTGGAAGATCGCGAATTCAGGTGAAATGGACGACGGCGAGACGCGCGGCAAGCCGTTCACCTTCCTGCAGGCCGCCGCCTTCCAGTGGGTCAACCCCAAGGCCTGGGTCATGGCCGTGGGCGTGATCGCCACCTACACGCCGCAGAACGGTTTCTTCGCCAATCTGGTCATCGCCACCGTAGTCTGCGGCATCGTCAACCTGCCCAGCATCGGCATCTGGGTGACCTTCGGCACTGCGCTGCGCCGCGTGCTGCACAAGCCCTGGGCGATCCGCGCCTTCAATGTGGGCATGGCGCTGCTGCTGGTAGCGTCGCTGTATCCGGTGGCGCTGGAAATGCTGCACTGACACGGCCCTCAGGCCAGCAATCCCACAACCACGGCGGGCGTGACCAGCACATTGAACAGGCCCGCCATCACCATCACCAGGCCCGCGACGGCGCCCTCATCGGCCGCCAGCTCGCGGGCCTTGGCCGTTCCGGCGCCATGCGCACCCATGCCGAACAACGCGCCGCGCGCCAGCGCCGAGCGCAGCGGCAGCCAGCGCCGCATCAACTGGCCCATGGCCGCGCCGAACACGCCCGTAACGATCACGAAGACGGCGGTCAGGTCCGGCACGCCGCCCACGTGCGACGACACGGCCACCGCGAACGGCGTGGCCACCGAACGCGGCAGCAGGCTCAGGCGCAGGTCCGGCGACAGGCCCAGCAAGCTGCCCAGCATCCAGGCGCTGGCGCCTGCGATCAGGCTGCCCACCGCCACGCCCGCCACCAGCACGGGCCAGTAGCGGCGGATCAGCGCGCGCTGTTCATACAAGGGCAGCGCGAAGGCGACGATGACCGGCCCCAGCATCGCCATCAGCCAGTGCGACCCCGCCATGTAGTCCCGGTAGCCGGTGTGCAGCGCAAGCGCAAGCGCCAGCAACAGCGCGGGCGCCACCACCAGGGTCGACGTGCACCAGTAGGCGTAGCGCCGGTAGAACAGGCGCGCGCAGACATAGGCCAGCACCGTCGCGGCGGGCCAGAACAACAAGTTGAAATCAGCTGGCATGGCGGTTCATCCAGCGGTAGCAGAGATCGATGGTCAAGGCCGTGCCCGTCATCACCAGGGCCGTGCCCAGCAGGATGACGGCCAGCAGCTTCAGGCCCAGCACGCCCAGGAATTCGCGGTGGTCCAGCAGCGACATGACGGCCGGCACGAAGAACAGCAGCATCTCGCCCAGCAGCCAGCTGGCGCCGCGATGCACGTTGCGCACCCGCAGGCGGCGCGTGGCCAGCAGCAACAGCACCAGCGCCATGCCGATGACGCCGCCCGGCACGGGCAGCCCCAGCAACTGGGCCAGCGCCTGACCCAGCAGGGAGAAGAGGACCAGCAGGCAGATTTGCAGCACGCGGCTGCGGCGCAGCTTGCTGCGTAGAAGAATGGCGAGACGTGGGCGAGACATGAGACGAAGTTCCTGCGGCAAGCAGATGTTTTACGCCTGCGCCGCCCATAGATAAAATGAATTCGTTGAATTCAGGCCATTCCAATAAGGCATAAACATGGAACTGCGTCCCCTGCGCGCCTTGGTCGAAGTGGTCCGCCAGGGCGGTTTCTCCCAGGCCGCCAAGACCATCTTCGCGACCCAGCCCACCGTGAGCAAAGCCGTGCGGCAACTGGAAGACGAACTGGGCATGCCGTTGCTGGACCGCCACGCCCAGCCGCCGCGGCTGACCGCCGCCGGCGAAATCGTCTACCGCCGTGCCGTCGCCATGCTGGCGCAGCGCGACGATCTGCACGCCGAGCTGGACGAACTGAAGGGGCTCAAGCGCGGCGTGCTGCGCCTGGGCCTGCCGCCGCTGGGCAGCAGCACGCTGTTCGCACCCATGTTTGCGCGCTTTCGCAGCCGCTATCCGCAGATTGAAATCAGTCTGGTGGAACACGGCAGCCGCCGGCTGGAGGAAATGGTGATGGCCGGCGAGATCGAACTGGCCGCCTCGCTCAAACCGGTGCCCGACATCTTCGAATGGCAGCCCGTGGCGCGCGAGCCGCTGGTGGCGCTGATGCCGGCCGACCACCCCAAGGCGCATGCTGAAACCGTCGGGCTGAGCGACTTGCGGGACACGCCTTTCATTCTGTTCGAGACGGGCTTCGCCCTGAACCGCATCATCCACGACGCCTGTCAGCGCGCCGGCTTCGCCCCTGCCGTTGCCGCGCGCAGCGGCCAGATCGATTTCATCGCGGCGCTGGTGGCGGCCGGCCTGGGGGTGGCCTTCCTGCCGCGCCTGAAGGCCCGCGAAGAGCTGCACGCCGGCGTGGCGCGGGTGCCGCTGCGCGATGCCGGCACGGACTGGGAGATGGTGCAGGTGTGGCGGCGCGGCGGTTACCTGTCGCATGCCGCCCAGGCCTGGCTGGCCCTGACCCGCGAAGTCCATCCCGAAGTATGCTGATGCCGGAACCCAGCCGCCTCGCCCGGGTCACATAATCCATGCCAGCCTTCCCCCGCCTCTCTCCCCGCCGCCTGTTCGCCGTTGCCCTCTTGGCCGGCGCCAGCGTCGTCGGCTGCACCCAGCTCGATTCCTGGCAGCGGCAGACCATTTTCTCCCCCCAGTCCGAACCGCAAACGTGGTGGCGCGAGCCCGCCGCCGGCACCCAGGTTTACGACCTGACGCTGGCCGGCGGCGACAAGGTGCGCGCCTGGTACTGGCAAAGTCCCCAAGCCGGCGCGCCCACCGTGCTGTACCTGCATGGCGCACGCTGGAACCTGAACGGCAGCGCCTTCCGCATCGACGGCTGGACGCGCATGGGCTATTCCGTGCTGGCTATCGACTACCGCGGCTTCGGCGCCTCGACCCCGCGCCTGCCGTCCGAGGAAAGCGCGCTGGAAGACGCAATGGCCGGGTTGAAGGAGCTGGCCCGCATCCAGCCCGATCCGGCGCGCCGTTTCATCTACGGCCACAGCCTGGGCGGCGCGATCGCGATCGACCTGGCCGCGCGCCCCGAACAGCCGGCGTTCGCCGGCCTGATCGTGGAATCCAGCTTCACCAGCATCGGCGCGATGCTTGCCACGCTGCGCTGGGGCAAGGTGCCCGGCGCCAGCCTGCTGGTCACGCAGCCGTTCGCCTCGGTGGAAAAGCTTGCGCGCATGCACACGCCCATGCTGTTCATGCACGGCACCGCCGACCGCGTGGTGCCGCACACCATGAGCGACGAGCTCTACGCCGCCGCCAGCAACGTCGCGCCCGAGCTCAAGCGCCTGGTCAAGATCGAAGGCGCCTCGCATTCCGGCGCCTTCCGCAGCGGCGCGCAGTATGAAACCGCGGTGAAGACTTTCATGCAGGACGCGAGCCGCGCGTATCCGCGCAAGGCAGGCTGACAGCCCTCCGCGTCGACGCGGCGGGCTCGGACTGCCTGCCCATGCCTCCTTAGCGCGCTTCCCTTTCGTGACCCGCCCCGCGGAAAGACACGCGCCGCGCTGGCCCCACGCCGAAAGCAATGCCCTCTTGGGAAATCCCCCCGGGTTGACCCGCTCCGGGAAATCCCCGAATCAAAATATCTTCTAAATATATTTATCAGATATTAGACTTTGCACCTGCTCGCCGCTCCGCCATTGAAGCGACGGCATCTTGAGGAGAAGCCAGTTGAGTAACGTGCATTGGCAGGGCGTCTTCCCTGCCGTAACGAGTAAGTTCCATGCCGACGAGACCCTCGACTTCGAGGCGATGCGCAAGCACTTCGGCTTCCTGATCGACAACGGCGTACACGGCCTGGTCACTTGCGGTTCGCTGGGCGAAGCCAGCACCCTGACCCTGGAAGAAAAGCTGGAAGTGACGCGCTGCGCGGTGGAAGTCAGCGGCGGCCGCATTCCGGTCCTGGCCAACGTGTCCGAGACCAGTACCCGCGAAGCGCTGCGCTTCATCAAGGCCGCCGTGGAACTGGGCGTGGACGGCTTCATGCTGATGCCCTCGCTGATCTACGTGGCGGACTCGCGCGAAGCGATGCAGAGCATCCGCACGATGGCCGAGGCCGCGCAGAAGCCCTGCATGATCTACAACAACCCCGTCGCGTACCGCGTGGATCTCAAGCCCGAGCACATGGCCGAACTGGCCGACTGCAAGTGGCTGGTCGCCATCAAGGAAAGCAGCGACGACGTGCGCCGCCTGACCGACCTGCGCAACGCGCTAGGCACGCGCTATCAGCTGTTCATCGGCGTGGACGACCTGTCGTTCGAGGCGCTGGCGCTGGGCGCGGACGGCCTGCTCGCCGGGCTGGTCACCGCCTTCCCGCGCGAAACCGTGGCCCTGTACGACCTGATGAAGGCCGGCAAGTGGCAGGAAGCGCTGGCGCTGTACCAGTGGTTCACGCCGCTGTTGCACCTGGATGTCTCGACCAAGCTGGTGCAGAACATCAAGCTGGCCGAGACCCTGGCCGGCGTGGGCAATGAGCACGTGCGCCGCCCGCGCCTGCCGCTGGCCGGCGCCGAACGCGAACGCTGCGCCGCCATCATCCAGGCCTCTCTGGCCAAGCGCCCCGCGCAGTACCAGTCGAAGTAAGGCCGGGCTCCGGAAGAAGCACGAACCTCCTGGCGCGTGGCGGGACCGCGACGCGCCAGGGCCTGTCCCCAGCAAGCCCAACGGACATCATGCAAAGCGACATCATTCTTCAGACACGGGGCCTGAGCAAGGAATTCCGCGGCTTCGTGGCCGTCAACAACGTCGACATGAGCGTGCGCCGCGGCGCCATCCACGCGCTCATCGGCCCCAACGGCGCGGGCAAGACCACCTTCTTCAATCTGCTGACCAAGTTCCACATCCCGACGCGCGGCGAGATCCTGTACGACGGCGTGGACATCACGCAGGAACGCCCCGCGCAGACCGCGCGCCGCGGCATCGTGCGTTCGTTCCAGATTTCCGCCGTCTTTCCGCAGCTGTCGGTGCGCGAGAACGTGCGCGTGGCCCTGCAGCGCAAGCTGGGCGTGGACTATTGCTTCTGGCGGTCGGAACGCACGCTGGAAAGCCTGCACCACCGCGTCGAGGAACTGCTGGATCAGGTCGGCCTGCGCACGCACCTGGACGTGGCCGCGGGCGACCTGCCCTATGGCCGCAAGCGCACGCTGGAAATCGCGACCACCCTGGCGCTCGAACCCGAGCTGCTGCTGCTGGACGAACCGACGCAAGGCATGGGCCACGAGGACGTGGACCGGGTCAAGCATCTGATCAAGCAGGTCAGCGCGGGCCGCACCATCCTCATGGTCGAACACAACATGAAAGTGGTGGCGGACATCTCCGACACCATCACCGTGCTGCAGCGGGGCGAGATCCTGGCCGAAGGCCCCTACGCGACCGTATCGGAAAACCCGGCGGTGCGCGAAGCCTACATGGGAGCCGAAGATGAATGAAGCCGCCGCAGCCTCCAGCATGCTGGAGATCCGCAACCTGCACGCCTGGTACGGCGAATCGCACATCCTGCACGGCATCGATCTGGACGTGAAGCCCGGCGAATGCGTGACCCTGCTGGGCAGGAACGGCGCGGGCCGCAGCTCCACGCTGAAGTCCATCCTGGGCCTGGTGGGCCGGCGCAGCGGCTCGATCAGGATCCAGGGCCAGGAGACCGTCGGCCTGCCGCCCCATAAGATCGCGCGCCGCGGCATCGGCTATTGCCCTGAAGAGCGCGGCATCTATGCATCCTTGACCGCCGAGGAAAACCTCATGCGGCTGCCCTCGGTAGGGCCGGACGGCATGTCGGTGGCAGAGATCTACGACATGTTCCCCAACCTGAAAGAACGCGCGCACAGCCCCGGCACGCGCCTGTCGGGCGGCGAACAGCAGATGCTGGCGATGGCGCGCATCCTGCGCACCGGCGCCCGCCTGCTATTGCTGGATGAAATCACGGAAGGCCTGGCCCCCGTCATCGTGCAGTCCCTGGGCCGCGTGATCCGGCAATTGAAAGAGCGCGGCTACACCACCGTGCTGGTCGAGCAGAACTTCCGCTTTGCCCAGCACCTGGCCGACCGCCATTACGTCATCGAGCACGGCCAGGTGGTGGCGGTGATAGACCGCGCCGAAGTCCAGCAATCGCAGGACAGGTTGAACGCCCTGCTCGGCATTTGAGTTTTCCAGACGCATTCCTTCCGACCGCAGTCCCCTTCCTACACGGAGCGTAGTCAGATGAAATTGAATCGAATCTCAGCAGCGCTGTTCGCCATCGGCATGATCGGCGCCGCCCAGGCCCAGACCAAGGTCAGCGATGACGTGGTCAAGATCGGCGTCCTGACCGACCTGTCCGGCGTCTATTCCGACCTGGCCGGCAACGGCTCCGTGATCGCGGCCCGCATGGCCGCCGAGGAAATGGGCAACAAGGTGCTGGGCAAGCCGGTGGAAGTGGTTTCCGCCGACCACCAGAACAAGCCCGACGTCGCGGCCAACCTGGCCCGCGAATGGTTCGACCAGGGCAAGGTCGACATGATCACCGACTTCCCCACCGCGTCCACCGCGCTGGCGGTGATGGAAATCGCCAAGCAGAAGAACCGCGTGACCATGCCGTCGGCGGGCCTGTCCACCGCGATCCTGGGCGAAAAGTGCTCGCCGTTGAACGCCCAATGGACCACCAACACCTACGCCCTGGCCGCCGGCACCGCGCGCGCGCTGGTCAAGGAAGGCAAGAAGAGCTGGTACTTCATCACCGCCGACTACACCTTCGGCCACTCGCTCGAAAAGGACGGCACCGAAGTCATCCAGGAGAACGGCGGCAATGTGGTGGGCGTGTCGCGCCATCCCTTTCCCGGCAACGACTTCTCTTCGTTCCTGCTGAAGGCGCAGGCCTCCAAGGCCGACGTGATCGCGCTGGCCAACGCCGGCAACGACACGGTCAACGCGGTCAAGCAGGCCAACGAGTTCGGCATCAACAAGAAGCAGATCGTGGCGCCGCTGCTCACCTACATCTCGGACGTGCACAGCATGGGCCTGGCCAAGGCGCAGGGCATGTACCTGACCGAAGCCTTCTATTGGGACTATGACGACGCTTCGCGCGCCTGGGCCCAGAAGTTCTTTGAAAAGGCCAAGAAGATGCCGACCGCCTCGCAGGCCGGCGTGTATTCGGCCACGCTGTCGTACCTGAAGGCGATCGAAGCCGCCGGCACCGACGACGCACCCGCCGTGATGGCCAAGCTGCGCGAAATGACCATCAACGACGCCGTGATCCGCAACGGCAAGCTGCGCGCCGACGGCGCGCTGGTGCACGACATGCTGCTGCTGCAGGTCAAGACGCCCAAGGAGTCCAAGGCGCCGTGGGACTACTACAACGTGAAGTCGGTGCTCAAGGGCGAGGACGTGTTCCCCAAGCCCCAGGCCGCGTGCTCGTTGAACAAGACCTGATGCCGCCACGCGCCGCACGCACAGCGTGCGGCGCCGGCTGCCATGGCCGCGGCGCACCGCCGCGCGCTTCCCGGAAATCGACGCGACACCTTTCCGCCCGCCGCCTACCATGTTCGACATCTCGCTTTCCGCCTTGCTCGCCCAACTGCTGGTGGGTCTGATCAACGGCTGCTTCTACGCCATCCTCAGCATGGGGCTGGCCATCATCTTCGGCCTGCTCAACATCGTCAATTTCACGCACGGCGCCCAGTTCATGATGGCGGCGTTCCTGGCCTGGATCGGCTTCACGCAGCTGCCGCAGTTGCTTGGGCCGGGCGTGCAGATCAACTTCTGGGCCGCGCTGATCCTGGCTCCCCTGCTGGTGGGGCTGGTGGGCGTCGTGATCGAGAAGACGCTGCTCAAGCGCCTGTACCACCTGGACCACCTGTACGGCCTCTTGCTGACCTTCGGCATCGCGCTGATGATGGAAGGCGGCTTTCGCTACTTCTACGGCATTTCAGGGGTGGGCTATGAGCCGCCCGAGGTTCTGCAGGGCGGCTTCGACCTGGGCTTCATGTTCCTGCCGGCCTATCGCGCGTTCGTGGTGGTGGCGTCCCTGGTGCTGTGCCTGGCCACCTGGTATCTGTTCGAACGCACCCGCCTGGGCGCCATGCTGCGCGCCGGCACCGAGAACCCCAGGCTGCTGCAGGCTTTCGGCGTGAACGTGCCAGTGATGATCACCCTGACCTACGGCTTCGGCGTGGCGCTGGCCGGCGTGGCCGGGGTGCTGGCCGCGCCCGTCATGCAGATCAACCCGCTGATGGGCTCGAACCTGTTGAACATCGTGTTCGCCGTGGTCGTGATCGGCGGGCTGGGCTCCATCATGGGCGCCATCGTCACCGGGCTGACGCTGGGCCTGCTGGAAGGGCTGACCAAAGTGTTCTATCCCGAAGCCTCGACGGTGGTCGTCTTCATCGTCATGGCGATCGTTCTGCTGACGCGCCCCGCCGGCCTGTTCGGCAAGGAGAAATAAGGTGCAGCGCATACCCTCCTCGATCCGCATCCTGGCGCTGCTGCTGGTGCCGGCCCTGCTGGTGCCGCTTTTCCCGCAGATCGTCTATCCCGTGTTCGTCATGAAGGTGCTGTGCTTTGCGCTGTTCG
Source organism: Achromobacter aegrifaciens (assembly GCF_902859735.1). Taxonomy (GTDB): domain Bacteria; phylum Pseudomonadota; class Gammaproteobacteria; order Burkholderiales; family Burkholderiaceae_B; genus Achromobacter; species Achromobacter aegrifaciens. The sequence goes on from NZ_CADIJY010000007.1 coordinate 47,592, forward strand.
CGCTGGCCTTCAACCTGCTGACCGGTTTTACCGGCCTGGTGTCGTTCGGCCATGCCGCCTTCTTCGGCTGGGCCGGCTACGCGGCCGGCGAAATGATGATCCTGTTCGGCGCCCGCGGCCTGCCGCCCGAGATCGCCATCGCTTGCGGCGTGGCCATGGCCGCGGCCATCGGCTGGGCCATCGGCTGGCTGGCGATCCGGCGCACCGGCATCTATTTCGCGATGATCACGCTGGCGCTGTCGCAGGTGGCGTACTTCATGGCGGTGCAGGTGGGCTGGACGCGCGGCGAGGACGGCATGCAGGGCATCCCGCGCGGAAAGTTCCTGGGCCTGGTGGACCTGAGCGTGGACGCCAACATGTATTACTTCACGCTTGGGGTCTTCGTGCTGGGCTTTCTGTTCGTCTACCGGGTGATCCATTCGCCCTTCGGCCAGGTGCTCAAGACCATCCGGGACAACGCGCCGCGCGCCATATCGCTAGGTTACGATACAGACCGGTGCAAGCTGCTGGCCTTCGTGCTGTCGGCCTCGGTGGCCGGCCTGGCCGGTTCGCTGAAGGCGCTGGTGCTCCAGCTGGTTGCATTGAACGACGTTTCGCTCGCCACCTCCACCGAGGTGCTGCTGATGACGCTCCTGGGCGGCATCGGCACGGTATGGGGGCCGGTGGTGGGCGCGACGCTGGTCGTCAGCTTGCAGAACTATCTTGCCACCCTGGGCGACATCGTCACCATCGTCATCGGACTGATTTTCGTGTTGTGCGTGTCGTTCTTCCGGCGCGGATTCGTCGGCGAATGGCTGGCCTACACGCAGTGGCGCAAAACGAAGGAAAACAACAGTTGATGGCAGCAGCAGAATCCAAACGGCGCGCCGCCGATGTCGCCTACGACCAGATCGAAAGCATGATCGCCACGCTGCAATTGCAGCCGGGCAGCGCGGTCGTGGAAGCGGATCTGGTGGAAATGACCGGCCTGGGACGCACGCCGCTGCGCGAGGCGCTGCTGCGCATGGTGGCCGCCGGGCTGATACGCCAGGAACCGCGGCGCGGCCTGCGGGTGTCCATGATCCAGCTGGCGGACCACATGGACCTGATCCAGACCCGCCGGGCGCTGGAGCAGCTGATCGCGGCCAGCGCCGCGCGCCGCGCCACCCCGGCGCAGCGCAGCCAGATCGTGGATTGCGCGGCGCAGATGATCCAGGCGGCGGAAGGCGGCAATCTCGACAACTACATGCATGCCGACCAGATGCTGGACCACGTCTGCCACCAGGCCTGCCGCAACGCCTCGGCCGTGAATGCGGTGGCCCCTTTGATCATCCAGTGCCGCCGCTTCTGGTACGCCTACCAGCACGAGGGCGACATCGCCGAGGGCGCTCGCCGCCACATGCTGATGGCCGAGGGCATCGCCACCGGCAACGAGTCCGCGGCCATCAAGGGCGCGGACTCGCTGATGGACTACCTGGAGATGTTCACGCGCAAGGTGATTGACGCGTGACGGCCGGCGCGGCCTGCCCTTTGCGGCGGGCCAGCCACTGCAGGACCCGTGGCCGCGAGCGGTCATAGGCCAGGTTGTAGAGGAAGGCGTAGGGCAGATAGAACAGCACCAGCGCGATATCCAGCACAAAGGCCTGCCACAGGCTGATGTCTAGCCACCAGGCCGCCAGCGGGATCACGATCAGGATCAGGCCCAGCTCGAAGCCGAAGGCATGCACCACGCGCAGCCGCAGCGTGCGGGTCCAGCCCATGCGGTTCTCGATGCGGTCAAAGCCGGCGTTGTAGATCATGTTCCAGACCAGCGCGATCCAGGCGATCACTGCCGTCAGCACGCCCATTTCGAACAGGGACTTGCCCATGGCCCAGGCGGCCGCCGGGGCGCACAGGCCGATGGCGATGATTTCGAACAGAAAGGCGTGGAGGAAACGTTCTTTAATGGATTTCTTGGCTTGCGTCATGACCCACCTGCGGTCGGTTGATACTCAGTGGCAGGGATTCTCGACGATATTTCCGTTACCATAAAGATAGTTTTCATCGGAAAAACCGATAACATCGGACATCCCACCCATGCGCCACTCCCTGGAATCCCTGGCGGCGTTCGCCCAGGTCGCCTCCGAAGGCACGTTTTCGGCTGCCGCCCGCAAGCTCGGGAAAAGCCAGTCCACGGTCAGTGAAACCATCGCCAACCTGGAAGTGGACCTGAACGTGACATTGTTCGACCGCAGCCAGCGCCAGCCCGCGCTAACCGCAGCCGGCCAGGTCCTGCTGGGCCAGGCCCTGCAAGTGCTGGCTGCCAATGATCGGCTGAACCGCAGCGCCAGCCAGCTGGCCGAGGGCCTGGAGCCCCGGCTGACGGTGGTGCTGTCCGACACATTCCAGTCCGAGACCTTCGACACCATGCTCAGCCAGATCGACCAGCGCTATCCAGCGCTGCGCTTCGAATGCCTGATCGCGGAATACGAGGACGTGGTGGCGCTGGTGCAGCAGGGCCGCGCGCACCTGGGACTGATGGCCGCCCAGGACAGCTACCCGCCCGACGTGGCGCACGCGACGCTGGCGGAGCTGTCTGAGATCGTCCTGTGCGTGGGCCGCGGGCATCCGCTGGCCCAGCTGCCGCAGGTCACGCAAGACCAGCTGAAGTCCGAACGCGCGCTACGCCTGAGCACTTACGAGCTGGGCGACAAGGACGCCGAGCCTGCCTATGCGACCTGGTCGGCGCCCGGCTATCTGATGCTGCTGGAAATGGCCAGCCGCGGATTCGGCTGGACCGAGCTGCCGCGCTGGATGATCCAGCGCTTCGGCCAGGATCAGCTGGTGGAGTTGAAGTCGCCGGGCTGGCCGCGCCACATCCGCGTCGATGCGGTCTGGTCACGGCGGCGCGCGCTGGGACCTGCGGGCGCCTGGCTGCTGCAGAGCCTGACGGGCGGCTAGAGCCAGCCCGCGCCGCAACGACCTTGCAGCCGATCAGCGCGCCGTGGCCGGCAAACGCGAGATATGCACCCCGTTGGCGTTGAGCCAGTCGCCCAGCTTGGGGCTGGCCAGCACGTCGAATTCCGCGCGGCGCTGGCGTGACATGGCGCAGCCGTCCTGGTTGCCCATGGCCGGATGGCACATGAGCAGGTCGCAGTCGCGCGCATTGAACAGCCAGTTCTGCAGCAGATCCGCATAGCGGCGCTTGCCGCCTGCGAAACCATAGACGCCCAGCAGCCGGCGGTTGGTGCGCATGCCATCCTGGCGCGCTTGGCGCGCCAACGCCGCGGCGCCCAGCGCGCCGATGACACGCGCCTTGATGGCCTCCTTCATGGGAATGCCGAACTGCATGCCCGGCGCCGTCTGGCGCAGCCATGGCATACGGGCGCCGTAACGGCGCTTGAGCAGTTGCAGCAGGCGCTCGCGAATGCCGGGCAGTTGATGCACGTGCTGGTGACCGTCGACATAGTCGGGCGCGCGGCCGAACGCGGCCTCGAAGGCGTCGAACTGACGCTCCAGCTGCGCCTCGATCCACTCTCCGTCCAGCCTGCCCGTGTAGGCATTGAGGATCAGCCGGCTCAGCGTCGGCATGGGCTCGGCGCCGGGCATGAGCGATTCGGTGAAGTTCACATGCAGGCCGATATCCACGTTCAGCGGCGCCAGCCGCCTCGCATTGGCCGCGAACGAAGGGCCCAGCGCGAGGCAGCTGACCGCGCTCAGGCGGCCCATGCCGGCCAGCGCAATCATGCCTTCATCGATGTCGGCATTCATGCCAAAATCGTCCCCGCAGACAACGATACGTTTGCTCATCGCTACACCTCTGACTTCCTTATCTTCACGGCTTTCATGCGCGCCCTGCTGCAACAAGTAAGCACTTTCATTGCTGTCGGATGCGCGGCCGCAGCCACCCATTGGGCTGTCGCCGTGGGCTGCGTCGAACTCTTCCGCCTGCCGCCCCTGGCCGCCAACCTCGTGGGCTGGCTGATCGCCTTCGCGGTGTCCTTCGCCGGCCATTACCGGCTTACATTCCGACATTCCAAAACTCCCTGGACGGTAGCAGCGCGCCGTTTCTTCTTTGTGTCAGCCGCAGGCTTTCTCATCAACGAAGCCACCTACGCCTGGCTACTGCACAACACTGCCATCCGCTACGACATCCTGCTGGCGCTGATCCTGCTCGGGCTTGCCGTGGCGACTTTCATCGTCAGCCGGTTCTGGGCATTCCGCCACAAACCCGCTGCCTGAACGCCGCGTCCACGTCGACGCGCCACATCACGTACTTCACGCTGCTCACCACCGGCGCCAGCCCCTGCAGCGGCGGATAGGTGGGGTTGTCGGCCGCAGTGCCCCACACCCAGAAACGCGCGCCTTGCTCCGCCTGGCACAGACGCGCGGTGAACTCCGCGGGACTGAGCAATACCTCTCCGCCCGTCTCGGGATCGAACTGGGCGGCGTCGTACAACTCCTTGCGCCAGTTGTCGCGCACGGGGACCTCCGGGTTGCGCCAGTCGTCCACCACCCACGCAGGACGCGCCGCCCTTGCGTAGAGCGCCAGATCGAAGGGATAGGTGTGCAGCGAGACGAACGTATCGTCCGGCCGCGCCTGTTCCCGCACCACCCTGGCCAGCGGCTCCGCGCTGCCGCGCGCGTTGTTCGCCGCAATGCCCACCGCGATGACGCAGATGCCCGCCGCCAGGACCGCGCTCAGGCGCACCAGGCGAGTAGCACCCTCGGCATCGGCGCGCCTGGCCCCCTGGATCACTTCAGCCAGCAGAAAAGCCAGCGGCGCCAGCGCCGGCAGGACATAGCCCACGAGCTTGGACTGCGGCAGCGAAAAAAACACGAGCACGACGGCAAACCACACCAAAGCCAGGCGCCGCAGGCTGCGCGTAGGGCCCACCCAGAACGCCTGGCGCAATATGCCGCCGCCCCACAGCGACCAGGGCAGGCTGAGCCCGACAATCACCGGCAGATAAAACCAGAACGGTTGCGCATTGTTGAAGCCGCTGGCCGCGAAACGCTGGAAATGCTGATAGACGAAGAAGTAGTCGTAAAAACCGGGATAGCGCAGCTGCATCAGCAAGAACCACGGCGCCGCCACGGCGATGAACGCCAGCAGCGCGGGCGGCCAGCACAGCGCGGCCAAGCCGCGCCAGCGCCGCTCCCACAGCAGCCAGACCAGCAGGATCGCGCCCGGCAGCGCCAGGCCGATCAAGCCCTTGGCCAAGACCGCCAACGCCGCCAGCACGCCGGCCGCCACCGCCATCGCGCGCCATGCCTGCCCGCGCTCGACGCGCAGCGCCGTGTCCACGGCGGCCAGCACGCATAGCGTGATCAGGCCGGCAACCAGCATGTCCAGATTTGCGAACTGCGCGCCGCCATAGAAGAACGGCATGGTGGCGAGGACCAGCACCGTCAATGCGGCGGTCTCGGTATCTCGGTAGCGCCGCACGAAGCAATACAGGGCCGCCACGGCGCCCCACGCGGCCAACCAGGAAGGCACCCGCGCCGCCCAGGGATGCACGCCAAACACCGAGAAGGACAGCTCGGTCAGCCAGTAATAGAGCGGCGGCTTGTGGAAGTACGGCATGCCGTCCAGCAAGGGCACCGCATGCGAGCCGCTGCGCAGCATGTCCCAGGCCACGCCTGCATAGCGCCCTTCATCGGGCAGGGTCAGGGGCCTGATCCAGGCCAGGAAGGCAAGCCACGCGCCTATCGCAAGCAGGAAGCGTCCTGCCGGCGGGGTCCAGTCGGAACGCCGCCAGAAAGTCGTGGCGGACATGTCAGCCCAGGCCTTTGCCCGGCCGGGAAGCCTGGCCCTGCCGGCGGCGCACGACGAAGAGCGGCCGTCCCTTCACTTCATCGAAGATGCGGGACACGTACTCGCCCACCACGCCCAAGGAAATCAAATTTACGCCGGCAAAGAACAGCACCGCCGTCACGATGGTCGTCCAACCGGAGACCTGGTTGCCGAAGAACAGGTACTCGCCGACCAGATAGGCCGCGTAGCTCAGCGCCAGCATGGCGAAGGCCACGCCGACCAGGCTGACCAGACGCAGCGGCCAGGTGGTGAAGGCGGTCAGGCCATCCAGCGCCAGCCGGAATAAGCGCATGCTGCCGAAGCGGCTGTCGCCGTGCATGCGTTCCTCGGGGGTATAGGCCAGGGCCTCGCCCTTGAAGCCGACCCAGGCGTACAAGCCCTTCATGAAACGGGTGCGTTCGGGCAGCGCGATCAACGCGTCCACCACGCTGCGGTCCATCAGGCGGAAGTCGCCCGCGTGCGCCGGCACATCCACGCCGCGCGCGCCGCTCAACAGCTTGTAGAACCAGCGCGCGCCGGTGCGCTTGGCCCAGGATTCGTCGGCGCGGGTCTCGCGCACCGCGTAGACCATTTCGGCGCCGGCGGCCCAGCGCGCCAGCATCTGTTCGATCAAAGCAGGGGGATGCTGCAGATCGGCGTCCAGGCAGATCACGGCATTGCCGGTGGCGGCTTCCAGGCCGGCGCTGATCGCGGCTTCCTTGCCGAAGTTGCGCGACAGCTGCACGTAGCGGAAACCGTCGTGTTCGGTCCATTCGGCCATCAGCGCTTCCGTGCCGTCCGTGCTGCCGTCATCGGCCACGATGATCTCCCAGCTGGTGCAAAGCGCCTCCAGGCGGTTGCGCAGCAAAGGCAGCAGGACCCGCAGGTTCTCGCATTCGTTCAGGCAGGGAATCACGCAAGTCACGCAGGCGTCATACGGTACGGGCGCCTCGGCCGCCGGCCATACCGCTTCCAGAGGATACGATTTGGTCAACACTTGCGGGACGGCGGATTCGGACCGGAATTGGATGTGCATGGCTCTAGACTCGGAATGCAGGACTATGGCGAGCAGTATGCGAAGGGTGTCGTTGAATTTTCATAAAATGCGGCGCGCCCGACGATCCGGCAATCCAGGGCGAATTCTAGGGAGCCCCTCCCTGAAAACAATAAAGTCCCGTGAACCTGTGTCCCCAATTTGTGAAGCCCTGTAAAGCCCGAGGCCGTCCGTGCATCGGTAAAATGCGCCGGAGTTTTTTGTTTTCGCAGGTTGTCATGCAATATCAAGTCCGGCTCATGCAGGCCAGCGACGTGGACGCCATCCTGGCTCTCCAGACCCTGGCCTACCCCGGTTTCCTGCTGGAAAGCGCGGATTTCTTCCAGAATCGCCTGGCGCTCGCCCCCGCGCACTGCTGGGTGGCGCAGCCCGCGGCCAGCTCCGATGCGCTGCTGGGCTACCTGATCTCCTATCCCTGGGATGCGGGACTGCCGCCCGCCCTGGACGTCGCGCTCGCGACGCTGCCGGCCGCGGCCGACCACTGGTTCCTGCACGACTGCGCCGTGGCGCCCTCGGCGCAAGGGCTGGGCGTGGGCCAGGCGCTGCTGCGCGCCGCCGCCCGCAGCGCGCATGAGGGCGGCTTGCGCCGCGCGAGCCTCGTGTCCCTGGAATCCGCCGTGGGTTATTGGCAGCGCCACGGCTACCTGCCGGTCAGCGCAGACAGCGCCGATCTAACCGAAAAACTGGCTGGCTACGGGCCCCGCGCGCAATACATGTCGCGCGCATTTCCGCTCTAGCCGCCCCGGCCGCGGCTGCCTGCGCCGCGGCTTTCCGCCCGCCCGGCTTCGCGCCGCGCGCCGCCCCCCTGCCCCCATGTACACCGCCCGCGCGGCGGACGTAACATAAGCCTCAGTCCGTGAGAGGCGGCAGGGTTCAAACAGCCAGAAAGTTCACCGTGCCCTGACAGGGCGCAAAGGTACCTATGATCTCGCTTACGCCCGTTCAATCACTGCTGGCATGCTGCCTCGTCCTGGTCATCGGACGCGTGCTCACCACCAGGATCGGCTTCCTCGCCCGCTACAGCATTCCGGACCCCATCGTCGGCGGCCTCCTGTTCGCCGTACTGGCCTACCTGCTGGCGACCTGGGGCGGCGTGTCCGTCTCGCTGGAAACCAGCATCAAGCCGACCTTGCTGCTGCTGTTCTTCGGCAGCATCGGCCTGACCGCCAACCTCAAGCTGCTGGCCAAGGGCGGCCCCAGGCTGATTGCCTTCCTGCTGGCCCTGATCCCGTTCCTGGTGCTGCAGAACGCCGTCGGGCTGGGCATGGCCTGGCTGCTGGACATGCATCCGCTGATGGGCCTTTTGGGCGGCACGATCACGCTGGTGGGCGGGCACGGCACGGGCGCGGCCTATGCCACGCGCTTCGCCGACTTCAACAACATCCAGGACGTGATGGCGCTGGCGATGACCGCCGCCACCCTGGGGCTGGTGCTGGGCGGCGTGGTGGGCGGGCCGGTGGCCGAATGGCTGATGCGGCGCCACAAGCTGGCCGGCAGCCTGGACCACGCGCCCGGCGACGGCCACGAGCCTGCGGACCTGACGGAAAACGCACCCGCGTCCTCTGCAGGCTCCTACATCGTGTCCCTGACCGCCGCCCTGGTCTGCCTGGTGGTCGGCGGCTACCTGGCCGCCCTGGTCGAGGACGCCCCGGTCAGCCTGCCGAATTTCCTGTGGTGCCTGGCCACGGGCGTACTGATCCGCAACGGCGGCGAAAAGCTGGGTCTGAAGCTGGACGACCGCGCCACCGAAATCATCGGCACCATCTCGCTGTCGCTGTTCCTGGGCATGACGATGATGACGCTGGACCTGTCCAGCGTGGCGCGCCTGGCCGGCCCGCTGGCCCTGATGCTGGCGGTGCAGACCCTGGTGTGCGCGCTGTATGCCGCCTGGGTCGTGTTCCGCATGCTCAAGCGCGACTACGAAGCAGCCATCATGTCGGCCGCCTTCTGCGGCTTCGCGCTGGGCGCGACCGCCACCGCCATCGCCAATATGCAGGCGCTGACGCGGCGCCACGGCCCGGCGCCGGAAGCGTTCATCGTCGTGCCGGTCACCGGCGCCTTCCTGGTCGACATCCTCAACGTGATCGTGCTGACCTCGCTGATCTCCTTGCCGTTCGTGGGAGGTATGTGACCATGCTCAAACGTCTTGTCATTCTGAGCTTCTGCCTGCTGCTGGCGGCCTGCGGCCGCGCGCCCGATACCGACGCCCTGCGCGCCGACGTGGAACACAGCCTGGCCACCGCCTACGGCGCGGATTTGTTCCGCATCGCCGAGATCAAGCGCATGGGCTCGGCCTCGGACAGCAGCGCCCCGGCGGGCGAAACCCGCCGCGTGGTCTATTACGACGTCGAACTGGACCTGGCGCGCAACATCACCCTGGGCGCCTGGGACCAGCCCGGCGCCGCCGCGCTGGTCACGCTGCTGGGCGCAGGTCCGCGCAGCATCAGCGGCGTGAAATCCGGCGGCAACCAGGCCGGCGACCGCATCGTCGCGCACGCCAGCGCCATCTACCGCCAGGAAGGCGACACCTGGAAGCTGGTGACCCCGGCCGGCTTCAAGGCGGCCGAGGCGCCCAACCTGGACACCGGCGCGCCGCCTCCCGTCACGCGCCAGCTGCTGGACACGCTGGACCAGATCACTCATTCGGTTTCCTACAGCGCCTCCAGCACCGCGCAGCACGTAGTGCAGCAGGAACTGGAACGCTCCGTGGCGCGCATCAATGGCCGGCTGGCCCGCATGCAACAGGGCTATCCGCTGGCCGGCGGTCCGGACCGCGGCGAGTATGTGGCGTTCGCGCGCGCCCTGAGCGACGTCGCTCGCAAGCAGCAGATCCGGGTCTCGCCGCTGATCACGGGCGGCGGCGCCGAGAACATCGCGCTGTTGCGCAGCGGCGACGCGGTGGTGGGGCTGGCCCAGGCCGACACGGCGCGGCTCGCCTATGACGGCAAGGGGCCGTTCGCCGGCCAGGGGCCTTTCACCGGTCTGCGCGCCCTGGGCAGCCTGTATCCGGAACTGGTCCATATCGTGGTCCGCGACGACGCCGCCCTGCGCGGCGTACGCGATCTCAAGGGCAAGACCATCGCCCTCGGACCGGAAGGCTCGGCGGTGCGCGCCACGCTGGAAACCGTGCTGGCCGCGCACGGCCTGCAAGCCGGCCGCGACTACACCGTGGCCGATACGCCCTTCACAGAGTCCCTGCCCGCGCTGAACTCCGGCAAGGTCGACGCCGCCGCCCAGGTCATCGGCGTGCCCGCCACGCCCTTGCGCGATGCGCTGACCCAGGCGCGACTGAAGCTGCTGCCGCTGGACCCTGCCGCCATCAAGACGCTGACCGGGGCCGAGGACAACGCGCTGATGCCGCTGGACATCGCCGCCGGCACCTACCCCAACCAGACGGAGCCTATCCCCACCGTGGGCATGGCGGCTCTGCTGCTCACCACCGCGGACCTGACCCGGGACGAGGCCCTGGTGATCGTGCGCGCGGTCTATGTGACCGGGCAGGACCTGCTGGCCGCTGGCTCGGCCCAGGGCGCTCAGGTGGGCCTGGCGACCGCCCGCCGCGGCCTGACCGTGCCGCTGCACGACGGCGCCCAGGAAGGGCTGGCCAAGCTTGAACAGGCCAAGCCGCAATAAAGCCGGTTGCGCTTATGATTGCGCTCCCTACCAGGAATCTCCATGAATAAATTCGATCTGCAGAAAAACCAGGCCCTGAAGCTGGCCGGCCAGCTCAAGCAAGCCTCCACCCCGGACCGCTTCGGCACCGCCTCGCAAGTGCCCGACCGCCGCGAACAGCGCAAGCTGGACCAGGCCGCCGGCCTGGTGCCGTTCCCGCTGAAGCTGTCGCAAGCCCACGCCGACAAGCTGCGCGCCCTGGCGGCCGAACGCGGCGTGTCCACCAACGACATCGTGGCCGAAGTGCTGCAAAACGCGCTGGACAAGTAAGCGCATGCACATCTGGGTCGATGCGGACGCCTGCCCCGCAGTCATCAAGGACATCCTGTTCCGCGCCGCCCAGCGCTGGCAGCTGCCGCTGACGCTGGTGGCCAACCAGATGCTCTACACCCCGCCCTCGCCGCTGATCCGCGCGGTGCAGGTGCCGCGCGGCTTCGACGTCGCCGACGCCCACATCGCCGAGCGCGCATCCGAGGGCGACCTGGTGATCACCGGCGACATCCCGCTGGCCGCGCAAGTCCTGGAAAAAGGCGCAATGGCCCTGAACCCGCGCGGCGAACGCTATACGCCGGAAACGATCCGGGAGCGGCTGGCGCTGCGGGACATGATGGAAGAGTTGCGGGCCAGCGGCGTGGATACCGGCGGCCCGGCCGCATTCAGCCAGGCCGACCGCAAGGCCTTCGCAAACCAGCTGGACACGCTGCTGGCGCGCGCGGCGCGCAAGACGCAGCAGGGCTGAAGTCCGGCCGGCCGCGGCTGGCGGTCAATAGAAGGTGATGTAGGCCTTGTAGATGATCGTGCCCAGGGCCGTGATCAGGCCTATGCCCATCAGCCCCATGCCGAGATTGCGGTCGCGCAGCCCGAAGCCGATCAGCATGAGCGCCACCCCGGCGCCGATAATGATCAACATGGTAGTGGTGTGCTCGGACATGACCTTCTCCTGTTCGCCTACGCCTGGCCCCACGGGCCAAAGCCTTTGTTATCCATGATAGTCAGGCTTGCATGCGACGCGGCTCAATCGATGAGAGTCCGCTTGCGTCAAATCAAGCTAAGCGTAATGAAAGGGACGGTTCAGCGCAATGGCTTGCTCGCAATGGGCAAGGCGTCCGGGCTTGAAGGCGGAATCATGTTCGATGCGCACAAAACAAAAAAGCCAACCTCGCGGTTGGCTTTCTTTGCTTTGCGTCTTTTTTAACCTTGGTACGCCGACAACGATAAGCCTGGGGCTTACGTCATCTTCCAAGGGTCTTTGGTGGGTAGTACTGGGTTCGAACCAGTGACCCCTGCCGTGTGAAGGCAGTGCTCTACCACTGAGCTAACCACCCCGAAAGAGGCGAAATATTAGCACGTTTTTTTGGACGTGTGCAAGTCGCCTCGAAAAAACTTTATGCGGCCGCCACCGGCGCGTCGATCTTGCGCCAGGTGCACTCCCCGCCCACGGACTTGTCCAGGGCCGCGAGATAGTTTTCGTGTTCGGCCAGTTCCGCCTCGCTGGCCTTGATCACGGGCAGGCCCGAAGCGTCGAAGCGGGCCAGTTCGATGCCATTGCCGCCGCCGCTGGCGCTGTCGTCCACGTCGATCAGCAGCGCGTCCTGGCCGCGGGTCATGGCCAGCCAGACTTCCGCCAGCAACTGCGCGTCCAGCAATGCGCCGTGCAGGGTGCGGTGGGCGTTGGAGATGCCGAAGCGGTCACACAGCGCATCCAGCGAATTGCGCTTGCCCGGGAACAGCGAACGCGCATGCAACAGCGAATCCGTGACCGTCTCGCAGTACTCGGTGACCGCGCCGCGCCCGGTCTTGGCGAGTTCGGCGTTGAAGAACTTGACGTCGAACGCGGCGTTGTGCGCGATCAGCTCGGCGCCCTGGATGAACTTGACGAATTCGTCCGCGACATCGGCGAAGCGTGGCTTGTCCGACAGGAACTCCGTGGTCAGGCCGTGCACGGCCAAGGCTTCGGGGTCGCTGTCGCGGTCCGGGTTCAGGTAGATGTGCAGGTTGTTGCCGGTGGCCATCCGGTTGACCATTTCCACGCAGCCGATCTCGACGATGCGATGGCCCTGGGCAGGGTCCAGTCCGGTGGTTTCACTGTCAAAGATGATCTGGCGCATAACTTATTCCGACGCTTGGGCAGGCGCGGCGGGCTGCGCGTGCGGCGCCGGAGCGGGGTCCGGGTGATGCGCTGCGCTGCCGGCCTGGCCGGGTTTCTTGCGTGCGGTGGCGATCAAGGTATAGGCCACCGGCACGACGAACAAGGTCAGTAGTGTACCCAGCATCAGCCCGCCCACCAGGACCCAGCCGATCTGCTGGCGCGATTCCGCCCCCGCGCCCGTGGACAAGGCCAGCGGCACGGTGCCCAGCACCATGGCGCCGGTGGTCATCAGGATGGGGCGCAGGCGCAGCACGCTGGCTTCGACCACGGCCTCGAACAACTCCTTGCCCTCGTCGCGCAGCTGATTGGTGAATTCGACGATCAGGATGCCGTGCTTGGTGATCAGCCCCACCAACGTGATCAGGCCGATCTGGCTGTAGATGGACAAGGTGCCGCCGGTCAGCCACAGCGCCAGCAGCGCGCCGGTCATGGACAGCGGGACCGACAGCATGATGATGAAGGGATTGCGCCAGCTTTCGAACTGCGCGGCCAGCACCAGGTAGATGAAGGCCAGCGCCATGGCGAAGACCAGATAGATGCTGCCGGAGGAATCGCGGAACTCGCGCGATTGGCCATCCAGGTCGGTCACGATGGTGTTGGGCAGCACGTCGCGCGCCACCTGGTGCATGTGCGTCAGGACTTCGCCCAGCGCGTAGCCGGGCGCCACCGCGCCGTCGATCTTCACGGCGCGCAGGCGGTTGAAGTGGTTCAGCGATTGCGGCGACACGCCCTCGTGCACGCCCAGCAGATTGTCCAGCTGCACCATGCTGCCGTCGCGCGCCCGCACGTAGATGCCCGAGATATCGGTGGGATTGGCGCGGTCGCGCGGCGTCACCTGCACGATCACGTCGTACTGTTCGCCTTCGTCCTTGTAGCGCGTGACCTGGCGGCCGCCCAGCATGGATTCCAGGGTGCGGCCCACGGTATCCACATTGGCGCCCACGTCGGCCATCTTGTCGCGGTCCACGCGCACCCGCAGCTCGGGCGTATTCAGGCGCAGGTCGGTATCCAGGTTGATCAGGCCGGGATACTTGCGCAGCTCGGCCAGGAACACCTCGGTCAGGCGCGACAGCTCGGCGTAGGACGCCTGGCTCATGATGATGAACTCAACCGGCTTGGAACGCGCCGACTGGCCCAGCGACGGCGGATTGGTCGGGAACGCACGCACCCCGGGCAGCGAGGCGAATTGCGGCTGCAGCTGCTGCGTGATGGCCTGCTGCTTGCGGCTGCGCTCTTCCCAGGGTTTCAGGCGCAGGATGGCGGTGCCGTCCGTCACGGTGGGGAAGCCCACGGTCACCTGGCTGCCGCTGGCCTCCGGAATGTCGGAGTAGAACTTTTCGATGCCCAGCATGCTTTCCAGCGTGTAGTTCAGCGTCGCCCCTTCAGGCGAGCTGACGATGCCAAACACCACGCCGCGATCCTCGATGGGCGCCAGCTCGCTCTTGACGACCTTGAACAGCACGCCGCTCGCGGCCGCGACCGCCAGGCCGATGGCCACTACCACCCAGCGGTGGCGCAGGGCCAGCGCCAGCGCGCGCCGGTAGCCGTTGCTCATGCCGTTGAGCCAGCCTTCGATCAGGTTGTACCAGCGGCTGTGGCTGCTCTGGTGGCGCAGCAGCACCGAACACATCATGGGCGTAAGCGTCAGCGCCACGAAACCGGACACCAGCACGGCGCCGGCCAGCGCCAGCGCGAATTCGATGAACAGCCGCCCGGTGCGGCCCGTGGCGAAAGCCAGCGGCGCGTACACGGTGACCAGCGTCATGGTCATGGCGACCACCGCGAAGCCGATCTCGCGCGAACCGCGCAGCGCGGCCTCCTTGCGCGGCATGCCCTCTTCGATGTGGCGGAAGATGTTCTCCAGCACCACGATCGCGTCGTCCACCACCAGGCCGATGGCCAGCACCATGGCCAGCAGCGTCAGCGTGTTGATGGAAAAACCGAACAGGTACATCAGCGCACAGGCGCCCACCAGCGACACCGGAATGGTGACGATGGGGATGATGCTTGCTCGCAGGTTGCGCAGGAAGAAGAAGATCACCAGCACCACCAGGACGATGGCTTCGCCGATGGTGTGGAACACGGAGTCGATGGAGCGTTCGATGAACACCGACGAGTCATACGCGATGTTCAGCTTCATGCCGGCCGGCAGGTTCTCGTTCAGGCGCGCCACTTCCTCGCGCGCCGCCTTGGACAGTTCCAGCGGGTTGGCGGTGGACTGGCGCGTCACGCCGATGTTGATGGCTGGCTTGCCATTGAAGCGCGACAGCACGCGGTCGCTGGCGGCGGCGATCTCCACATTGGCCACGTCGCGCATGCGGACCGGATAGCCTTTGACGTTGGCGACGATCACGTTCTCGAACTGGGCCGGCGTCTGCAGGTCGGTGGAAGACACCACCGAGAACTCGCGGGCGCGCGACTCGATGCGGCCGGCCGGAATCTCGACGTTCTGGCTGCGCAGCGCGGCCTCCACGTCCTGCACGGTCAGGCCGTAGGCGGCGAGCTTGTCGCGGTCCACGTAGATGCGCATGGACGGCAGGCGTTCGCCGAAGACGCGCACCTCGGCCGCGCCGGGCAGCACCGACAGGCGGGTCTTGATGTAGCGGTTGATGTAGTCCGAGGTCTGGATCGCGGAGTACGAACCGGACTCGACCGCGATGTAGATGATGGGCTGGGAATCGGCCTCGACCTTGCCGATGATGGGCTCGTCGATCTCGTCGGGCAGGAAGCGGCGGGCGCGCGAAACCTTGTCGCGGACTTCCGCGGCCGCGGCGTCCGGATTGCGGGACAGGTTGAACTTGATGTTGATGAGGCTGCGTTCCGAGCGGCTGCGCGAGGTCATCACGTCCACGCCCTCGATGCCGGCCAGCTGGTCTTCCAGCGGCTTGGTCACCTGCGATTCGATCACCTCGGGCGAGGCGCCCTTGTAGGTGGTGTCCACCGACACGATGGGCTCGTCGATCTTCGGATACTCGCGCACGGTCAGGCGCGAATACGAAATCAGGCCGATCAGCACGATGATCAGCGACAGGACCGATGCGAACACCGGCCGCTTGATGCAGGTTTCCGAGATACGCATTGCGCTACCGCCACATAGGGAAAAAAGCCGGCGTCACGCGCCGTTGGCCAGGACGGTCACCGCGGCGCCGTCTGTCACGCGCTGCAAGCCCGACACCACCAGCCGGTCGCCCGCCGCCACGCCGGTCAGGATTTCGACGCGGCCCTCGCGGCGCTCGCCGATGGTGACCTCGCGCCGCTCGGCCACGCCATCCTTGACGCGGTAGACGTATTGCGTCGCGCCCGAGGGCGACAGCGCGGCTTCCGGCGCGACCAGCGCCTTGTCCTGGTTGAACTGCAGCTGCACGCGGGCGAACATGCCCGGACGCAGCACCGCATCCTTGTTGGGGACCGTGGCGCGCAGCAGGATGGAGCGTCCGCCCGCGTCGACCAGCGGGCTGACCGCGTAGACCACGCCCTGGCGCTCCTGGCCGGGCAGCGCGTCCATGCGCAGCGTCAATTGCTGGCCCACGCCCACCTTGCTCAAATACATTTCAGGGACGCGGAAATCCACCTTGAGCGGATCGATCGCCTCCAGCGGGGCCAGGTCCTGGCCCTGGTTGACGTAGTCGCCCACCGACACGCTGCGCAGGCCCGCGATGCCGCCAAACGGCGCCGAGATCGTCATCTTGTCCAGCCGCGCCTGCGCCAGCGCCACGGCGGCTTCCTGCACCTTCAGGGTGCTGGCGGATTCGTCGCGCGCCTGCTGGCTGACGAAACCCTTGCCCTGCAGCTCCACCGAGCGCCGGTAGTGGCTTTGCGCCAGCGTCAGGTTGGCGCGCGCCTGGGCCAGCTCGGCGCGCGGCACGGAATCGTCCAGCCGGATCAGCACGTCGCCGCGCTTGACCGGCTGGCCTTCCTTGAAATCGATCGACTGGATGCGGCCCGCGACCTCTGGTCGCAGCACCACGGACTCGTCGGAGCGCAGGCTGCCCACGGCCGAGATGCCGCGCGCGAAAGGAATCTCTTCAACGGCGGCCACTTCGACCCGAACGGGCGCAACGCGCGTCACGAGGGGCGCCTCGACGGCGCCGGGTTGTGGACTGACGGTTCCGAAGGCGAGCCAGCGCGGCACAAAAACGCCGAGCGCGGCCCCCGCGGCCAACCCTGCCGCTACGGCGGCGAGCAGTACTGCTTTTTTCATGCGCGAATGTGGCGGTATTGCGGCGCGGGCCTGGCATGCCCCCACGCGGACTGCGCCGCAGGAACTGGAATGAGGGTTGGCACTTTAGCACCCGGATTTACATACTGGAACAATCCTGAAGCCGGATGAAAGAACTAAATCCGCCCCAGAGGGCGGATTTGAGGGTATATCCCGATGCCCTCAGCCCCGGCGGGCCGATTCCACGCCCATGTTGGCCAACTGGTCTGCCCGTTCGTTGCCGGGATCGCCGGCATGGCCGCGGACCCAGCGCCAGGACACGGTATGGCGCTGCACCTGTTCGTCCAGCAGCTGCCACAGCTCGGCGTTCTTGACCGGCTTCTTGTCGGCCGTCATCCAGCCGCGCCGCTTCCAGTTGGCGAGCCACTCGGTCATGCCCCTCATTACATATTGGGAGTCCGTGTGGATGATGACCGTGCACGGGCGCTTGAGCGCGCGCAGGCCCTGGATGACTGCCAGCAGTTCCATCCGGTTGTTGGTGGTCTGGAGTTCGCCGCCATGCAGGGTCTTTTCATGGCTGCCGGCGCGCATCAGCACGCCCCAGCCGCCCGGACCGGGGTTGCCCTTGCAGGCGCCGTCGGTCCACATTTCCACTTTCTGCTCGTTCGCTTTGTCGTCCTGCATGGTGCTGCTTGGTATTCCTTGCTAAAAAAAGTCCCAAAAATTGGCCCCGCGGCGCGGGACTGGGGCCTCAGGAGCCGTCGTCCGCGTGGCGGTTGACCACCACGGACGCGGCGCGGGCGCGTTTGGGCTTGGCCTTCTTCCAGGCCGGGCCAATGATACGCATGCCGGCCACCCGCTTGACGGCCGACACCAGATAGACCGCGCCGCCCACGCTCCACCAGCGGGCGCCCGCCGACTCCAGGAAGGACCAGCGCTGCAGCCACTTTTCGCTGCGGCAGGCCGGGGCGTAGCAGCCGAAGTGGCTGGCCTCGACCTCGAGCGACAGCAGCTTGAACCAGTCCTTCAGGCGCGGCAAGGACACCTGGGATGACGGCGGCTGCGGCAGCCAGGGTTCCATGCCGGGCATGCGCGTGCGCATGCCCCACATGCTCCAGGGATTGAAGCCCGAGATCACGACCCGCCCTTCGGGCACCAGCACGCGTTCGACCTCGCGCAGCACGTTGTGGGGATCGTCCGCGCACTCGAAGGCATGCGGCAGGATCAGCAGGTCCACGCTCTGGGATTCGAACGGCAGGGCCTCGGGCTCGGCCAGCACCACCCGCGACTGCCAGGCCGCCGCGCTTTCCGCGGACGGGGTCTCGGCGCCCACGTAGCCCTTGAAGGGCATGCGGTTGGCGCGCAGCAGATTCATGTCCGCCAGACCCACCTGCCAGGCGTAATATCCGAACACGTCCGCGACAGCCGCATCGAACTGCGCCCGCTCCCAGGCCAGTACGTACTGTCCCGGCGGCGTCTGGAACCATTCGGCCAGTTCTACAATCGGCGGAGTATCTTCTGCCACGTTCTATTCCTTCGAATCCCATGCAAGCCTTGACCGCCCCCACAGGCGGCCGCGATCGCAACGCCGCGGTCTTGCCTCTACCCGCCTTCAACGACAACTACATCTGGGCCATCGTCCGCGGCGATGAAGCCGCCGTGGTCGATCCCGGCGACGCCGGCCCGGTGCTGCAATGGCTGGCCCAGAACGGCTTGAGACTGCGCGCCATTCTACTCACGCACCATCATGGCGACCATGTGGGCGGCGTACCGGAATTGTCCCGCATCGAGGGCATTACCGTATACGGCCCCGCGCATGAACAGCTGCCGCGCTGCGACGTGCGCCTGGCGCAGGGCGACCGCGTGGCGATCCCGGAACTGGACCTGGATCTGGCCGTGCTGGACGTGCCCGGGCACACCGCCGGCCATATCGCCTACTACGGCCGGGCGGCCGGTCAGGAGCCGGTTCTGTTCTGTGGCGACACCCTGTTTGCGGGGGGCTGCGGCCGTCTTTTCGAAGGCACTCCGGCGCAAATGCATGATTCTTTAGGGAAATTTGCCGTTTTACCGCCAGATACACAGGTTTTTTGCGCACACGAGTACACTCTAGCGAACTTGCGCTGGGCCTTGGCAGTCGATCCGGCCAACCGCAGCCTGCAACAGTGGCACCAGCAGGCCCAGCAATTACGAGCAGAAGGTCTTCCCACGCTTCCGTCCACCATCGGGCAGGAACGCGCGGCCAATCCGTTTTTGCGCACGCAAGAAGTTGAGGTCGTCCACGCCGCAGAGCGCTGGGCCGGCCGCAGCCACGCTACGCCGGTAGAGGTTTTTGCCTCCCTTCGTGAATGGAAGAACGATTTCAAGTGACAACCCGATGAATCTATCCCGACTCCTTCTGCCGCTCATGCTGGCAGTCCTCGCCGGTTGCGCAGGAACCAAAGCCCCCGATAGCAAGAACCTCACCACCAATTCGCAAGGGCGATACATCGCCCGCGACACGTCCCGGACGGTTGACCTGACCAACCCGCCCGCCGACGCCTGGGACCGCATCCGCCGCGGTTTCGCCATCCCCAACCTGAACACCGATCTCTCGCAGCAGTGGACCGAGTACTACGCGTCCCACCCCGAGTCGGTGCAGCGCATGGCGGAACGCGCAGGCAAATACCTGTACTTCATCGTCGACGAGATCAACCGTCGCGGCCTGCCGACAGAGCTGGCGCTGCTGCCCTTCGTCGAAAGCGCCTACAACCCGACCGCGCTGTCGCGCGCCCAGGCGTCCGGCCTGTGGCAGTTCGTGCCGGCCACGGGCCAGCACTTCAACCTGAAGCAGGACTGGTGGCGCGACGAGCGCCGCGACCCCATCGCCTCGACCAACGCGGCGCTGGATTACCTGGAAAAGCTGTTTGAAATGCAGGGTGACTGGTACCTGGCGCTGGCCTCGTACAACTGGGGCGAAGGCTCGGTGCAGCGCGCCATGGCCAAGAACGAGGCGGCCGGCCAGGGCACGGACTACCTGTCCCTGAACATGCCCGATGAAACCCGCAACTACGTGCCCAAGCTGCAGGCCATCAAGAACATCATCGCCGATCCGCAACGTTACGCGGTGGCCCTGCCCCCGGTGGGCAACACGCCCTACTTCGTGACGGTCCAGAAGAACAGCGACATCGACCTGGAAATCGCCGCCAAGCTGGCCGAAATGCCGCTGGACGAATTCAAGGCGCTGAACCCCTCGTTCAACCGTCCCGTGATCCGCGGCGACCACGGCCCCACCCTGCTGCTCCCGGCCGACCGCGTCGAGATCTTCAACGCCAACCTGACCAACTACAAGGGCGACCTCAGCGCCTGGAAGATCTACCATACGCGTCGCGGGGAATCCTACGCCTCGATCGCCAAGCGTTTCGGCGTGAGCGAAGCCACGCTGCGCCAGACCAACGACATCGGTTCGCGCCAGAAATCCGCCTCCGGCCAATCCCTGCTGGTGCCGGGCGAACCCGGCACGGGCGGCGTGCAGCTGGCCTCGCTGGCCACGCCGGTGGGCGCGCTGGACTCGACACCGTCGGACAACAAGGCCGCCGCCCCGCGCGGCCGCACCACCCAGGCGCCAGCCGCCCGCGTAGCCAGCGCCCGCCCCAATGTCCGCACCCACAAGGTGCGCCAGGGCGACACGCTGTTCTCGCTGGCCAAGCAGTACGGCACCTCGGTCGACGCGCTGCGCGCGCTCAACAACATCAAGGGCAGCGCCCTGAAGGTCGGCTCGCAACTGCGCGTGCCGGGCACCAACGCCCGCGGCTGATCGGCGCTTGCATGAAAAAGGCGCGTCCCGCGGGACGCGCCTTTTTTATGTCCATCCGCCACCCGCTACCGCGGCTGCGCCGCGAACTGCGTACTCCATTGCGCCAGCTGGCCGGCCGTTACGCCCACGCCGCCGCACAGGATCACCGCCACCGATCGTGCGTTCTTCAGGAGATCCGAACCGCCGTCCAGCGCCGCAATCGAGGCGCCGCAGGCGGGCTCGACCAGAATGCGGTGCTCCAGCAGCACGTCCTCGCAGGCTGCCACCGCGGCGGCATCCGATACCACCACGCTCTCGATGGGATGCTCCTTCGCCAGCTCTAGCGCGCGGTCGCAGACCTGCCGCGCGCCCAATGAGGTCGCAATGGACCGGATCTCGGGCAACAGCACCGGCGCCCCCGCGCCCAGGGCCTGGGCATAGGAGTCGGCGCCGGCCGTCTCGGCCGCAATCACCGGCACTTCCGCCCAGCCATTGCGCCGCAGGCCTTCGACCACGCCGCATAGCAGCCCGCCGCCGCCGACCGAGCAGATGACCGCATCCGGCCGCCCGCCCTGCCGGGCCAGCTCGTCGATCATGGTCGCGTGCCCCTCCCACAGCAAAGGGTCGTCGAAGGGATGCAGGAACGCATCCGCCTCGGTCATGAGTTCCAGCGCGCGGGCATTGGCCTCCATCCAGGAGGCGCCATGCACCATGACCTCCGCCCCTTCGGAGCGGATCAGGCTCTTGGCGCGCTCCGAGGTCGTGGCGGGCACCACCACGGTCACCGGCGTGGCCAGCATGCGGCCGGCGTAGGCCACCGCATAACCGGCGTTGCCGCCGGACGAAGAGATGAAGCGCCGGGCCCCGCGGGATTTGTAGATCTGGCAGGCGTGGCCTATGCCGCGGGCCTTGAACGAGCCGCTGGGCTGCAGCGCCTCCATCTTCAGGCGCACGTCCTTGCCGCTGCGCAGGGAGAAGGCGCGGGATGCGAGCGCCGGGGTTTCGATATGGATTGCCATGTTCCGTTCTTCAAAAATGGGTGAATCAGGCCGCGCTGGCCACGACGCAGCAGACGTTGCCGGGCACGACGATGCCGGGATGGCGCTTGGCGAAGATGACGCCACTGGTCCCGTAAACCAGCTCGACCGGCGCGCGGCGCGGATCGAATGTCTGGTGGATGCGGCCCGCGGGCTGGCCGGCCTCGACGGCTTCGCCATGCCGATGGTAAGCCTCGAACACACCGCGTTCGGAGGCGATGACGTAGGACTTCGCGCCGCTGACCTTGCACAGGGGCGCTGGCTGCGCCGCCAGCGGCTGGGCGCAAGCCTGGTCCAGCACGCCCCAATGCGCCAGCACGCGCAGCGCGCCGGCGCGGCACAGCGCGAGCGCACTGTCCGTCACCGTGCCGCGTCCCGCCATCTCGGTGCTGACACAGGTAAGCCCCGCCGCCACGGCCGTGGCGACGCTGGTGCGGGTATCGCCCAGCGTGTCCAGCATCACGTTGAACGGCGCGCCGAAGGCCATTACGGCATCGATGTTGCGCTGGGTCTGCCCGGCATCTTGCGACGGCTGGACCAGGGCGCTGGGAATGATGTCCAGCGACGAACCGCCGGAATGCAGGCTCAGGAACGCGTCGCCGCGCGAGAACAGCTCGTCGCTGACGTAGGCGGCGATCTGTTCCGTGATGCTGCCCGCATGGTCGCCGGGAAACGTGCGGTTCAGGTTCTTGCCGTCCAGCGGCGAGGTACGCAGGCCGGCTTCCGCTGCCGGCGCGTTGAGCGCGGGCATGACGATCAGGCGCCCCCGAATGCGGTCCAGCGGCAGGTCGCGGATGAATGCGCCCAGCACGATCTGGCCTTCGTACTCGTCGCCGTGGTTGCCGGCTTCCAGGATGACGGTGGGGCCGTCGCCATTGGCCAGCACCGCCATGGGTATGCGCACCGTGCCCCAGGCGTCTTCGTGCGGCGACTGCGGGATGTGCAGGAAGCCCGCCTGGCGTCCAGGCGCGTCGAGATCGATGTCGGTGAAGGCCGTCGCGCAGTGCGGGTTGCGTGCCGGCAGGTGCGCGACCCGCCGGTCACGCAATAACGGCGACTCGCGGAATGTCGGTTTCGTCATAGACCTTTTGGGTATACGTTATGGGGTTAAATCCGAAAATATAGGTATTTGACTGACCAGCAACAAATACTTTTGATGCTTGCTACATATGCCCGGGAGGCATGGCATGGAATTGAGACAGTTGCGCTACTTCGCAGCGGTGTGCGCAGCCGGCAGCGTGGCCGGCGCGGCGAAGGCGTTGCATATCGCCCAGCCCGCC
Organism: Achromobacter aegrifaciens; assembly: GCF_902859735.1. Classification (GTDB taxonomy): domain Bacteria; phylum Pseudomonadota; class Gammaproteobacteria; order Burkholderiales; family Burkholderiaceae_B; genus Achromobacter; species Achromobacter aegrifaciens. Next base: position 70,470 of record NZ_CADIJY010000007.1, read on the forward strand.
CTGTCGCGCCAGATGATGGCGCTGGAAGAGGAATTCGGCGCGCAACTGCTAGTCCGGTTGCCGCGCGGCGTGGCGCTCACGCGCGCTGGCGAAGCGCTGCTCGCCCACGCGAAACTGATGCTGGCGGGTTCCGAAACCCTGCGGGCGCAGGTGGCGCTGGCGGCCAATGGCAAGGCAGGCTCGCTGAAGATCGGCATCATGCCCGGCTACAGCTGGCTGCCCGGCCTGGGACAGGCGATCGCGGCCCTGTCGCGCGCCTCGCCCGATACCGATGTACAGCTGGAATCCGGCCTGTCGGCCTGGCAGCTCGATGCGATCAAACGCCACGAGCTGGACGCGGGCGTCGTCGCCTGGCGCTCTCCGCTCGATGGCGAAGTGGAGGGAATGAAGATCTATGAAGACCGCATGCTGCTCGCCATGCCCGCGGCGGTGGCGCGCAACGTCGGCAAGATCCGCACGCTCAAGGACCTGGCGGGCCAGAAGTTCATCCTGTTCCCGCGCGCCGGATCGCCCTCGCACTATGACGCGCTGGTGCGCATCTTGAAGGCCGCCGGCATTCCGTTGACGCGCCCGGCCGCCGTGGCGACCGATCTTCCCACCATCCTCGGCCTGGTGTCGGCCGGCCTGGGCTGCGCCATCATTCCCGCCTCGTTCCGGCTGCATGGTCCGGCCGGCGTGGTCTTCAAGGAAATCGGCGGCATAGACCTGACGTTCGATCTGGAGTTGGTCTGGCGCGCCGACCAGCGCGATCCCTTGCTCGCCAGTTTCGTGCGCCTGTTTCCGCCGCTCTGAAAACCGTCCTAAAGGCTCACGCCGGTCGGATCCGTCCCAGGGATTTTCATATCGCGAAACCGCGCAAACTCCTTAAAATAGGCGGATTCCAGAGGGAAAAAATCAAAGGATAGAAATATGGGCTTTCTCGCCGGCAAGCGCATCCTGGTCACCGGGGTGCTTTCCAACCGATCCATCGCCTACGGCATCGCGCGCGCCTGTCACCAGCAAGGCGCCGAACTGGCGTTCACCTACGTGGGCGACCGCTTCAAGGACCGCGTAGGCGAATTCGCAGCTGAATTCGGCAGCAAGATCGTGCTGCCCTGCGATGTGGCCGAAGACAGCCAGATCGAAGGCGCCTTCGCCGAACTCGGCCAACACTGGGACGGCCTGGACGGCCTGGTGCACTCCATCGGTTTCGCCCCGCGCGAAGCCATCGCCGGCAACTTCCTCGACGGCCTGTCGCGTGAAGGTTTCCGCATCGCACATGACATCTCGGCCTACAGCTTCGCCGCCTTGGCCAAAGCCGCGCTGCCGCTGATGGAAGGCCGCAACGGCTCGGTGCTGACGCTGACCTACCTGGGCGCCGAACGCGTGGTTCCGAACTACAACACCATGGGCCTGGCCAAGGCCTCGCTGGAAGCCAGCGTGCGCTACCTGGCCACGGCGCTGGGCCCGCGCGGCATCCGCGCCAACGGCATTTCCGCCGGCCCCATCAAGACGCTGGCCGCCAGCGGCATCAAGGACTTCTCGGCCATCCTGAAGTTCGTGGAAGCCCAGGCTCCCCTGCGTCGCAACGTCACCATCGAAGACGTGGGCAACGTCGCCGCCTTCATGCTGTCGGACTTGGCCGCCGGCGTGACGGGCGAGATCACCCACGTGGATGCCGGTTTCTCGACCATCGTCCCGGGCATGGAAGACTGAATCCGCCCGCGGCGGGGCCGCCGGCCCCTGCCGCCGCAACCGGCCCCGTCAGGCCGGCTGCACCACCACGGTGGACACCTGCACATCCACCGCCGTCATCAGCTTGTGCACCGGGCACTTCTCGGCCACCGCCAGCAGTTCGTCGATCTGCGCGTCGGACAGCTCGCCGTTCAGCGTCAGCTTGGCCGTCAGGCGGTAGATCCCCTTGCGCTCCTCGCTGGCGTCGCGCACCACTTCCACGCCCACCGATTCCAGCGGCAGGCCCTTGCGCTGCGCGTAGACCATCAAGGTCATGGCCTTGCAGCCGCCCAGGGCGGTGTCGAAGTAGTCGTGGGGGTCGGGGCCGGCGCCGGCAGGCTGGGGCATGTCCAGCGGCAGATCGTGGCCTTCGGCCGTGGCGGTGAATTGCAGCGTGTTGGGCGCATTTTGGCTCACGCGGATGCTCATGGGTCCTGTCTCCTGGTAACGGGGTCCTGACGGGCAGCCGCCGCGGCCGCCCCAGACCACGTTGTATCACCTGGCGGGCGCTCCAAGGACGTCGCCCGCGCAAGCAACTGACTGTAAGCTGAACTTCTGCCTCCCGCTCCGGTCGGATATCTCTATCCGCAATACCTGAGCAAACTTTAAAGGGGGCCGCATGAGCGCCAGACAACTTCTCGATCAACTGCTGCAGTCCGGGCAAGGGCTGCTGTCGGACACCACCAATCGCGTGCAGAACGCCACGGGCGGCAAGGGTTCGTCCTTCCTGACCGGCCTGGGCGGCGGCGCGTTGGGCGCGGGCGCGCTCGGACTGCTGCTGGGCAGCAAGAAGGCCCGCAAGATCGGCGGCAAGGTTGCCATGTACGGCGGCATGGCGGCGCTGGGCGCCCTGGCCTATCGCGCCTATGGCGACTGGCAACGCAGCCAGGCTGGCGCGCCGGCCGCTCCCCCGCAGACGCTGGACCGCCTGCCCGCGCCCCAGGCCGAGCAGCACAGCACGGCGGTGCTGACCGCCATGATCGGCGCGGCCAAGGCCGACGGCCACATCGGCCCGGAAGAACGCGCGCTGCTCGAAACTGAACTATCCAAGCTGTCGTCGGACGCGCAAGACCGCCGCTGGCTTGAAGCCGAACTGTCGCGCCCCCTGGATCCGTCCGTGATCGCGCAAGCCGCGCAAACGCCGGAAATGGCGGCCGAGATGTACCTGGCCAGCCTGCTGGTGGTGGATGAGGAAAGCTATATGGAACGCGCCTATCTGGACGAACTGGCGCGCCAGCTCAAGTTGCAGCCGGGCCTGAAGGAACAGCTGGAACAGCACGCCCGGGCCGCCGCCGCGGCCTGAGTCCGGCCGGCCTGCGCCCGGCTCAGTCGGCGCGCAAGCCGATCGCCTGCGTCAGGGCGGTGTATCGGTCAATATCCGCGTCGATCATGGCCTGGAATTCACGCGGGGTGCTGCTGGCGGGCGTAAAGCCCTGTTCGCGCAGCGCCGCCTGCACCTCGGGGCGCTGGACGATCTTCGCCACTGCCGCATTCAACTTGGCCACCACCGCGGGCGGCGTGGCCGCCGGCGCCAGCAGGCCATGCCACTGGTCCAGCGCGTAGCCGGGCACGCCCTGCTCGGCCACCGTCGGCACCGACGGCAACAGCGGCGAGCGCGCCGGCGAGGTCACGGCCAGCGCCCGCAACTTGCCGGCCGCAATCAAAGGCGCGGCGCTGGACGCGGTGACCACGCCCATTCCAACCTGGCCGGCGGTCACGTCGGTAAGCGCCGGTCCGCAACCCTTGTAAGGCACGTGCTGCAAAGGTGCGCCGGTGGCGCGCGACAGCATCTCGCCGGCCAGGTGTTGCGGCGTGCCGTTGCCGCAGGACGCGAACGGCAGCGGGCGGTCCGGCGTGGCGGCGGCCAGCGCATCGTCCAGACTGCGCCAGGGCGAAACCGCCGGCACCACATACACCGACGGCACGAAGGCCACGTTGATGACCGCCGCAAAATCCTGCTTGGGCGAGAAGCCCAGATTGCTGTAGACCCCCGGATTGATCGCGAAGGAACTATTGACCATCAGCAGCGTATGGCCGTCGGCTGGCGCTTCGGCCACGGCGCGCGCGCCGATGTTGCCGCTGGCCCCAGGACGGTTTTCCACCACCACCGCCATGCCGAACTGCTCCTGCAGGCTGGCGCCGATGCGGCGCGCCAGCAGGTCGGTGCCGCCACCCGGCGGAAACGTCACCACGATGATGATGGGGTGCGAAGGATAAGCGGCGTCCTTGGGCGCTTCGCCCGAGGGTGAATTGCCGCAGGCGGCCAGGGGCAAAACCAGGAATGCGAGAACAGAGCTAAGCAGGCGATTCATGATGCGGGCTTGCAAGCGTCCCCGCGCGGCATGCGCGCGGGGGCATGGGCAATGCCGGCCGGTGGCCGGCGGAAAGGTCAGGCGTCCAGGCCGATGTCGAGCACCTTGGCGCTATGGGTGATCCAGCCCACCGCGATCTGGTCCACCCCGGTGGCCGCCACCGCCGCGGCGGTTTCGGGCGTAATGCGCCCCGAAGCCTCGGTGATGGCCCGGCCGCGCGCCATGGCCACGGCGCGGCGCAGATCGTCCAGGCTCATGTTGTCCAGCAGCACCACATCCACGCCCAGGGACAGCGCCGTTTCCAACTGCTCCAGCGTGTCCACTTCCAGTTCGATCTTGACCATGTGGCCGATGCCGGCGCGCGCCCGCTCGACCGCCGTCGCGACCCCGCCCGCCAGCGCGATGTGGTTGTCCTTGATCAGTACCGCGTCGTCCAGGCCGTGACGGTGATTGCTGCCGCCGCCGACACGCACCGCGTACTTCTGCACGGCGCGCAGGCCCGGCATGGTCTTGCGGGTGCAGGTGACGCGGGCGCCGTACCCTTCGATGGCGCGGGCGATGGACGCAGTGGCGCTGGCCACGCCGCTCAGATGGCACAGGAAGTTCAGCGCCACGCGCTCGGCCGTCAGCATGGCGCGGGCGTTACCGCTGATGCGGGCGATTTCCGCGCCTGGCTGCAATTCGCTGCCGTCGCGCAGCGCAACGTCGAACTTGATGCCCGGGTCCATGGCGCGAAACGCCAGGCGGGCCAGGTCCAACCCGGCCAGCACGCCTTCCTGGCGCGCGACCAGACGGGTCTGCGCCGTGGCGTCGGCGGGCACGATGGCGTCGGTGGTCAGGTCCCCGGCGCGTCCCAGGTCCTCGAGCAAGGCCGCGCGCACCAGCGGCTCCAGCATGACTTCCGGCAGAGGGGGAACGGGCAGTCGGGCGATGGTCATAGGCGCTTCGGCTTTAATGCTCATCTTGAGTATTTACCAGTTAAAAAAAGGCGCGCGGAGATTGCGCACCACTTATGCTAGAGACGAGCATAAGGCTTGTCAAGCGTCAGCCATTTTCCGTCCAGTTTGAAATAGCTGTGTGATCGATTAAATTTTAATCACTGTGATTATTTCGAGATCATTAGCGTGTCATCGAGTCCGAAATCTGCCTCGCGCTGATCACGGCGTCGCCAGGAGCAGGGCAAGATCAAGTTCTTAGACCAACCCGCGTATTGGCGAACAACTGTTCCAATTCGAACCACGAGAGGTGAGAAGAATCCTGGTTGGAGAGTACGAGATTCGCTACGAAAACCAGGATGCGGTTGTCCACGTGCTGCGGCTGTGGCACACCCGCGAGAACCGCTAAAACTCTTGGGTGACTTGGACTCTCAAGCGTGATGCATCTCAACGTCACATCGCCCGAGACAGCGGCAACTTGCTCCCTGCAATAGCGCGCTCCAGCAGCACGTCACGACGAAAACGGAACAGCTTGGCCGGCCTGCCGGCCGTGCCCGTGGCCATTTCGCCCGTCTCTTCGACCAGCGCCTGCTGCTCGATGAGGCGGCGGAAATTCTGCTTGTGCAGGCCGCGCCCGGCCAGCGCCTCCACGGCCAACTGCAATTGCAGCAGGGTGAACTGCGCGGGCATCAACTCGAACACCACGGGGCGGTACTTGATCTTGGCGCGCAGCCGCGCGATGCCGGTGGCCAGGATGCGACGGTGGTCGTGGCGCATGGGTTCGCCCGGCACCACGGCGCCCTTGCCCCCGCGCCGCGCCGCTTCGGGCACCAGCCCCGCTTCGAACAGCAGCTCGTAGCGCTGCAGCACCATGTCCTCGTTCCAGGGCGAGCCGTCCAGTCCGAAGGTGATGGCGGCGCGTTGGCGGCGGCGCATGCGCACGGCCGCATCGCTACTGTCTTCGCACCAGGCGGCCAGACGCGGGACGATTATTTCTTCCACCAGCGCGGGCGTGCCCGTGCGCTGGTCTTCCCAAGGGAAGTAGCGGTACCAATCCTGCCAGCCGACTTGCGCCACGCCGGTCTCGCCCGCCTCGCGCGTCAGGCCCAGGTAGCTGACCGACATCACACGCGCGCCCGATTCATCGGAGCGGTCGCCGTCGGCGAAGGTGTAGAGCTGCTCCACGTAACCCAGCGGGTGATGGGTCTGCTCCTCCACCCAGGCGCGCAGCCCGGCCTGCAGCGAACGGTGCGACAGCTTGAAGGGACCGGCCGGCAAGGCGCGCGCATCGTCGGTCGTCAACACCCGCGGCTCGCCGTTGGTGACGGCGACCAGCACGGCAACGAGTTCAGCATGGACGGAGCGTTCGACGGATTCAGTCAAGGTAGGCTTATGGAAAGTGAGAAACCGGGCGGCTTGCGGCAAGCCGCGAGGCGTCGGAAATTATAAGGGTCGGGCTCCTGCAACAGCCCCTTGCAAACGTGACAGGCATTCCTGCTCCCAGCCGGCCGCACGGCCCTAAGATGGAAGTGGCAACCAGGCGCGTCGCCATCCCGGGACGCCCGCAAGCGGAGCAGACATCATGTTGAAAACCGCCCCCGATCCGCAGGCGGCCAAGGCCGCTGAAACGGAACAACCCGTCGCCGTCGACCCGCGCAAAGGCACCGAAATCCTGCCGATGGCGGATCACAGCAAAGAGGTCGCCGGCATGCCAAGGCGCGGACGCGCCATGGCGGAACCTGGCGAACCCGGCATCATCACCCCGGAAGATGACGTGCTGGATACGTCTTACGAAAACCGCAAGAGCTGAGCCGACGCGATGGCCAGATGATACGCGAGCCCGAGCGCGGCCCCTGCCGCACTCAGGTCGCGTCCGGCTGCGCCTGGAAACCGCGCGCCAGGATCTCCACGAAGGCCTCGGTCACCGACGACGGCGCGGTCTGCGCGGGGTAAGCCATGCTGACGCGCACCGGCAGGCGCGGCGTGAACGGCCGTATCGCCAAACGGTCCGCGAACACCGCGGCGATGTAGGGATTGACCACGCCCAGGCCGCTGCCGGCGGCAGCCAGCGCGCAGATGGTGGATGAATAGGTGGTCTCGATTTCCGAGGCGGGCTGCGCCTGATGTTCCTGCATCGCGCCGCGCAGCTGCAGATAGACGTCGTCATCCGCGTTCAGCACCAGCAGACGGCGCCCGTCCAGGTCCATGATGTCGACGGACGGCTGCGCGGCCAGCGGATGGTCGGGCCGCATCACGCAAACCGCCGCGCTTTCGTGCAAGGCCTGCATTTCCAGCTGTGCGCCGTCCATGGGCGCCGTAGTCACCACCAGGTCGTAGGTGCCGTGCAGCAACCCTTCCCGCAGATACTGGCTGCCCACGGTCTGCATGTTGATGTGTACCTCGGGATAGCGCTGCGCGAAGGTCTCGATCGCGCCGGGCAGCACGCCCAGGCCCAGCGCCGGGGTGCAGGCCAGCCGCAGCACGCCGCTGCCGCTGCGCCGCATCGCGGCAACGCGGTCCTCGATGCGCTCCAGCCCCACGAAGTGCCGCTGCACGGTATCGAACAGATCCTTGGCCTCGCGCGTGGGCCGCAAGCGGCCGCGCTCCATGTCGAACAGCTTCAGGCCGCTGGCCTGCTGCACCTGCGCCAGCAGCCGGCTGACCGAGGGCTGGGTGGTGCGCAGCATCTGCGCCGCGCCGGTAGTGGTGCCCGCCAGCATGACCGCATGGAAGGCTTCGATCTGGCGGAAATTCAGGGGTCGGCTCATGGCGGGCAATGTATAGCAAACTTGCATAGCCTATGTTGAAAAAAGAATTTTTTCAAATACATGAGGACTCCTACACTGGTTTTCCCAAGGGCGCCGCCAGATGCGCCCCCCGCACTACCCAACCTTCCAGGGGAAACCACATGAACCTCCGCCGCTCCTGGCGCCAACTCCTGCAAACGCTGTGCCTGGGCCTGACGGCAGCCGCCCTGCCGCTGGCCGCGCACGCGCAAGCCAACTATCCCGACCGCCCGGTGCGCATCATCGTGCCCTTCACCGCGGGCGGCAGCTCCGATATCCAGGGACGGCTGTTGGCCGAACACCTGGGCAAGCTCTACGGCCAGTCGGTAGTGGTGGAAAACCGCCCCGGCGCGGGCGGGCACATCGGCGGCAAGTTCGTCGCCGACTCGGGGCCGGACGGCTATACGCTGCTGCTGGGCTCCATCGGCCTGCATGCCACCTACGGGGTCTACAAGAACCTCAACTACCAACCCGCCCGCGATCTGAAGCTGATCACCATCGTGGCCGAGATGCCGCACGTGGTGGTGGCCAACCCCGCGCTGGAAGCCAACACCCTGGCCGAACTCACCGCGCTGGCAAAGGCCAAGCCGGAAACGCTGCACTTCGGCTCGGCCGGCGTGGGCTCGTCCGTGCACATGGTGGGCGAGCTCTACAAGATGGCCGCGCAGGCGCCCATCGTGCACATTCCATACCGCGGCAGCTCGGCCGCCACCAACGACCTGCTGGGCGGCCAGATCCAGTTGCTGTTCGAGAACGTGCCCACCACCATCGGCTACATCCAGGCCAAGAAGCTGAAGGCGCTGGCCATCACCGGCGCCACGCGCTCGCCAGCCCTGCCCGACGTCCCCACCGCCGCCGAAGCAGGCCTGCCCGGCCTGACCGTGACGTCCTGGACCACGCTGGCCGCCAGCAAGGACGTACCGGACGCGCTGATCGAAAAGATCAGCGCCGACCTGCGCCGCGTCTACGCCGACCCGGCATTCCGCGAAGGCCTGGAGCGCCTGGGCATGACTCCGGTGGGCAACAGCCCCGCCGACGCGCGCGCCTTCGTCGAACGCGAACGCGCCCGCTGGAACCAGGTCATCGAAACCGAACACATCACTGCGGGCTGAACGCCCGGGGCGGCGCCTGCGCCGCCCTTTTTTCTTTCCGACTTCCTCTTTGCCCTGCCATCCATGAACCGCATGCTCGCCACGCCCATCGCCTGCCGCCGCCTGGGCGCCACGCCACACCATCATTTCTTCGGCTACTACAACAAGACCGTCTGGCATCGCGACGGCCGCTATCTGCTGGCCAACCGCACGCCGTTCAAGGACGCGCGGCTCACGCCCGAGTTGAGCGCCGAGGTGGGTTACTTCGATCTCCAGGACGGCGACCGCTACCACGCCGTGGGCAGCACCACGGCCTGGAACTGGCAGATGGGCTGCCAACTGCAATGGCTGGACGGCGAGTCCGAGCCGCAGATGATCTACAACTGCCGCCGCGACGACGACAGCGGCTTCTATCCGGGCTTCCGCTCCGCGGTCCACAACGTCGCCACCGGCCAGACGCGCCACCTGCCGCTGCCCATCTACGTGGCCGCGCCGAACAGCCGCTACGCGCTCTGCGTGGATTACCGCCGCCTCTACATCACGCACGAGACCATCGGCTACAGCGAACACGCGCCCGGCCCCGTGGACTACGCCCCAGCCGACGACGGCATCCACAGCATGGACCTGGAAAGCGGCGCGCACCGCCTGCTGGTCAGCTACGCCGACCTGCGCAACTTCCATCCGCGCGACTCGATGGAGCGCGCCATCCACTGGGTCAGCCATATCGAGATCAATCCTTCGTCCTCCCGCATCCTGTTCCTGCACCGCTGGACCGAACGCGTCAAGGACGAGACCTGCTTCCTGCACCGGCTGATCACCATGAACGCCGACGGCAGCGACATGCGCCTGCTGGAATGCTCCGACCATCCGCTGCCGCAACTGGCCGACGACTTCGATCCCAGCGCGGTCGGCACTTTCGACTACGAGAAATCCGAATACCAGATCTCGCACCCGCTGTGGCGCGACGACCAGACCATCATCGTGTGGGGCCCGCATGACGGCAGCATCCACTACCACCTCTACCGCGATGCGCCCGGCGGCGCGGTCCAGGTCGTGGGCGACGGCGTGCTGACGGAAAACGGCCACATGACCTACTCTCCCGTGAACACGCGCTGGCTGCTCAGTGACACCTATCCGGACTCGACCACGCACGAGCGCATCCTGTTCCTCTACGACATGCAGACCGGCCTGCGCCATTCGCTGGGCAGCTTCTACGCCGATCCCAATCTGTCCAAGGAAAACCGCTGCGACCTGCATCCGCGCTGGAGCCGCGACGGCACGCAGGTCTGCATCGACTCCGTGCACGAAGGCGAGCGGCAGATGTATGTGCTGGACGTCACGCCCATCGTCGGGCCGCAAGACTGACAATCGCAACGCCGCCTCAACCGGAATTCCGATCACGGGCTCGGTCAGGCGGCGGACTACCCACTTAACCATAAGGACTTCACACTATCGTCACCCCGTTGTAACGACCGACCTTTAACCTCGCTTTCGTTTTGCTTACAAACAATTGAGCGACTCGATCGCGACACTATGAGGTTGGAATGTCTTACTTGACTGATAAATTGCGCGCCCCCTATCGCGAAGCCCAAGACGAAGTCACCGTTCCCGGGCAGATGTTCGACGAAATCGTCGCCGCGAATCCCCAGCGCCGCACTTTGCTGAAGAACAGCTTCGGCCTGTCAATGCTGTCCGTGTTCGGCGCATCGACCCTGCTGACCGCCTGTGGCGGCAGCGACGATGACGACGACGACACCTCCGGCAACGAGCCGGGCGAAGGCGGCACCAAGCCGCCCCCCGGCCCCGACTATTCCGTCACGTTCACCCCGCTGGCCGACAAGATCGTCGCCGACACCGTCACGGTTCCCGCAGGCTACGTGGCCGAAGTGCTCTACTCCGCCGGCGACAAGTGCATGATCGGCTCGGCTGGCTACGCCGGCGTGCCGCAGTCCTATCCCGCCACGGAAACCCAATCCGGCGGCCAGCACGATGGCATGCACTTCTATGCCCTGCCCGGCGTGGACCCCAACCAGGGCGGCCTGCTGGTGCTGAACCATGAAGCGCTGGACGACGAGACCCTGGACCAGAGCGTCGAAGGCGTGAAAACCCGCCTGTCCAACGTCGGCGTGTCCGTCATCGAAATCGCCCGCGGCGCCAACGGCGCCTGGACCGTCAAGACCGACTCGCGCTACAACAAGCGCTACACCGGCAACACCGTCTACAACGTCAGCGGCCCGGCCAAGTCCGTCGTGGGCGACACCGTCGTCGGCACGCTGAACAACTGTTCCAGCGGCGACACGCCCTGGGGCACCTACCTGACCTGCGAAGAAACGCTCAACAACTACCACTACAAGACCGGCGACGCCGGCAAGCCGGCCGACGAAGGCTATGGCTGGGTGGTGGAAATCGATCCCCAGAACCCGGATTCGACCGCCGTCAAGCGCACCGCGATGGGCCGCTTCAGCCATGAAAACACGGCCTTCATGCTGGACGAGAACAACCGTGTTGCTTTCTACATGGGCGACGACACCACGCCTGGCTGCATCTACAAGTTCGTGCCGAGCAAGCCGTACGATCCCGCCAACCGCGCCGCCAACATGGGCCTGCTGGACGAAGGCACGCTGTACGCCGCGCGCTTCAATGACGACGGCAGCGGCAACTGGGTCGAACTGACCGTGGGCAAGAACAACCTGACCGCCGGCGCCACCGATCCCGGCAACTTCACGCAGGTCGCCAGCGGCACCGTGATCACCGGCAAGCTCGTCAACTTCAATACGCAGGCCGACGTGCTGGTCAACACCGGCGCCGCCGCCCGCGTCGCCGGCGCCACGCTGATGGACCGCCCGGAATGGATCACGGTGGGCGTGGACAAGACCGTGTACTGCACGCTGACCAACAACGGCAGCCGCAAGCGCACCAGCGCCGCCAACCCGCGCATCAACAACTCGCACGGCCACATCATCCGCTGGCACGAGCGCGGCGACTCGCCCCTGGCCACCACCTTCGAGTGGGACCTGCTGCTGCTGGCCGGCCGCGACAAGGCCGACGGCGTGGCCGCCAACCTGACCGGCAACGTCAACGGCGACACCTTCTCCAGCCCCGACGGCATCCGCGTCGACCCCAAGGGCCGCCTGTGGGTCCAGACCGACGCCGGCACCAGCGCCTCGACCACGGACTTCTTCGGCAACAACTCGATGTACTACATCGACCAGAAGACCGGCGAATCCAAGCGCTTCCTGGTCGGCCCGCTGGGCTGCGAAATCACCGGCATCGCCTACACGCCGGACCTGACCACGTTCTTCATCAACATCCAGCACCCGGATCAGACGTGGAACACGTTGCGCGCAGGCGGCGGCGATGCGCGCTCGGCTACGGTGGTGGTGCGGCGCACTGATGGGAAACCGGTGGGCGCGTAAGCGTTCCGGTCCAAGACGCCGCCCGGCAAATTACGCCGGGCGGCGTTTTTTTATGCCGCGAAAATGCAAAAAACCCGCAAGGCTTGAGCGCTTGCGGGTTTTTTGTGTACTGCTTTGCAGTGCGAATCCTGGCGGACAGAGGGGGATTCGAACCCCCGATACGCTTTTGACGTATACACGCTTTCCAGGCGTGCGCCTTCAACCACTCGGCCACCTGTCCTATCTGCGATTTCGCTGCGGGCGAGCCGCTGCAGAAAATGCGAATCCGCGATTCTAGCAGATTTCGCACAACGCCGACAAGCGGACAAAGAAAAGGGGACGCCAACGGCGTCCCCTGCTTTGGCCGACCACTAGGAGGCTGATGCCGGCGGGTCCTGTTCCCGGTAGGAGCTGACGGTGCCGTCCGGCTCGGTCTCTTCCAGCCGCACCCTGAAACCCCACAGTCGGGCCAGGTGCTTCATCACCTGTTCGGCGTCCTCGCCCGCCAGCGGGCGGCCGCGGCTCTTCAGGTGGCGCAGCACCAGCGAGCGGTCGGAGTCGCGGTTGAAGCGGACCACCTGGATGTCCGGCACCATGTTGTCGCGGTTGTGTTGCGCAGCCAGCAGGCGGCGGATGTCGCGGTAGCCTTCGTCGTCGTGGATGGCGGCGACTTCGAGCTTGGGGTTGGCCTGGTGGTCGGAGATCGCGAAGAAACGGAACTCGCGGATCAGGCGGGGCGACAGGTACTGCGAGATGAAGGATTCGTCCTTGAAGTTGCGCATGGCGAAGTCCAGCGTCTTCAGCCAGTCGCCGCCGGCGATGTCGGGGAACCAGCGCCGGTCCTCGGCCGTCGGCGCCTCGCAGATGCGGCGGATGTCGGACATCATGGCAAAGCCCAGCGCATAGGGGTTGATGCCGCCGTAGCCGCGCTCGTCGAAGCCGCGCTGGCTGACCACGTTGGTGTGGCTTTGCAGGAACTCCATCATGAAGCCGTCGTTGACCAGGCCTTTTTCATGCAGCCGGTTCAGGATGGTGTAGTGCCAGAACGTGGCCCAGCCTTCGTTCATGACCTTGGTCTGGGTCTGCGGATAGAAGTATTGCGCGACCTTGCGGACGATGCGCACCAGTTCCTTCTGCCACGGCGCGAGCTTGGGCGAATACTTCTCGATGAAGTACAGCAGGTTCTCTTCGGGCTCCGGCGGAAACACCGAGGCCTCGACGTGGGTGTCCTTGTCGGCCTCCAGGCGCGGCAGGGTACGCCACAGGTCGTTGTACTGCAGCCGGGCATGCTCCTGGCGTTCGGCCTGGCGCGCGGCCTCTTCCTTGTAGGAAATGGGCGTGGGGCGCTTGTAGCGGTCCACGCCGTGGTGCGAGAGCGCGTGGCAGGAATCGAGCAAGGATTCCACCGCGTCGATGCCATAGCGGTCCTCGCAGGACATGACGTATTTGCGCGCGAAGACCAGGTAGTCCAGCACACCGTCGGCATCGGTCCATTGCCGGAACAGGTAATTGCCCTTGAAGAACGAGTTGTGGCCGTAACAGGCGTGGGCGATCACCAGCGCCTGCATCGTCATGGAGTTCTCTTCCATGAGATAGGAGATGCAAGGGTTGGAGTTGATGACGATCTCGTACGCCAGCCCCTGCATGCCGCGGCGGTAGAACTGCTCGTTGCGGATGAATTCCTTGCCGTACGACCAGTGCGGATAGCCGATAGGCAGACCGGCCGACGCATAGGCATCCAGCATCTGTTCCGAGGTGATTACCTCGATCTGGTTCGGGTACGTGTCCAGTCCGTATTCGGCGGCGACCTTGGAGATCGCGTCGTCATAGGACTGAATCAGTTCGAAGGTCCATTCGGAACCCTGGGAGATGGGCCGGGCGCTGCCGGCGGCCTCCGGTTCCACGAGCGCTCCCACGATGGCATTCATGCGGTTTCCTTTTTGAACAGGTCATGGAACACGGGGAAGATCTCGCCGCGTTCGCAGATGCGCCGCATGACGAAATGCGGCTCCAGTTTCTGTTCATATTCCGCCCACAGGCTGCTCTTGCGCGCCTCCTGCGAGTCGGGCACTTCGATGTAGGCAAAGTAGCGCGTGGCCGGCAGCAGATGTTCGGCCAGGAAGCGCGCGCTCTTGCCCGCGTCGGCGCCGAACGAGTCGCCGTCGCTGGCCTGCGCCGCGTACACGTTCCAGGCGGTCGGCGGATAGCGCTTCTCCAGGATCTCGCGCATCAGTTCCAGCGCCGACAGCACGATGGTGCCGCCGCTCTTGGGATCGTAGAAGAAGGTATGTTCGTCGACTTCCTCGGCGTTGTCGGTGTGGCGGATGAAGACCAGGTCCACGTGTTCGTACTTGCGCGACAGGAACAGGTAAAGCAGCGAAAAGAAGCGCTTGGCCAGGTCCTTCTTGTTTTCGTCCATGGAGCCCGACACGTCCATCAGGCAGAACATGACGGCGCGCGCCATCGGGATGGCCACCGACACCCGGTTGCGGTAGCGCAGGTCCAGGTCGTCCAGGAAAGGCACGCGGGCCAGGCGTTCGCGGCAACCTTCGACGTCCTGCTCCAGCGCCTTGATCTCGTCGGCGGGAGCGCCCGCTTCCAGCGCCTTGGCCAGGCGCTCCTCGGCATCCTCCAGATCGGCGCGCGCCTTCACGCCGAGCGATACGCGGCGCGCCAGCGAAGACTTGAGCGTGCGGCTGATGCTCAGCATGCTGGGCGAGCCCGTGGTCGTGTAGCCAGCGCGCTGCCATTTCTTCTGGCTGACCTCGCCCAGCTGCGTGCGCGCCATGTGCGGCAGTTCCAGGTCCTCGAAGAACAGGTTCAGGAATTCCGCCCGCGACAGGCTGAAGGTGAACTGGTCGACCGATTCGCCTTCGCCCGGCTCGGAGCCGCCTTCCCCCTGCCCGCCTTGCGGCCGGTCGAACGTGTCTCCCTTGGCAAACTCGCGGTTGCCGGGGTGCACGATCTCGCGGTCGCCGCCCTGGCCGTGATGGAAGGTCGGCTCGGAGATGTCGCGGGCGGGCAGGTTGATCTCGCCGCCCTGATCCATGTCCTGGATGGAGCGGTCGCGGATCATCCCATGTACCGCCTTGCGGATCTGGTTCTTATAACGCCGGAGAAAACGCTCCCGGTTGACGGCGCTTTTATTGCGCCCGTTAAGACGGCGATCGATGAGTGAATTCATGATTCACCTCGCTCAGGAAGACTTCCTCACACGGAGATACCACTCGCACAGCAGTCTCACCTGCTTTTCCGTGTAGCCCTTTTCAACCATGCGATCCACGAAGCTCTGGTGCTTGGACTTGTCCTCGGCCGACGCCTTGGCGTTAAACGAGATCACCGGCAACAGGTCTTCGGTGTTCGAGAACATCTTCTTCTCGATCACTTCGCGCAGCTTTTCATAGCTGGTCCAGGTCGGGTTGCGGCCGTTGTTGTTGGCGCGCGCCCGCAGCACGAAGTTGACGATCTCGTTGCGGAAGTCCTTCGGGTTGGCGATGCCGGCCGGCTTCTCGATCTTTTCCAGTTCGTCGTTGAGCGCGCTGCGGTCGAAGCTTTCGCCGGTTTCCGGGTCGCGGAATTCCTCGTCCTGGATCCAGCAGTCGGCAAAGGTCACGTAGCGGTCGAAGATGTTCTGGCCGTATTCCGAATAGGACTCGAGGTAGGCGGTCTGGATTTCCTTGCCGATGAATTCCGCGTAGCGCGGCGCCAGGTAGCCCTTGATGAATTCAAGATAGCGCCGGCGGATTTCCTCGGGGTAGTCTTCGCGGCCGATCCGCTGCTCGAGCACGTACATCAGGTGCACCGGGTTGGCGGCGACTTCGGTCTGGTCGTAGTTGAAGACGCTGGACAGGATCTTGTACGCGAAACGCGTCGACACCCCGGTCATGCCTTCATCTGTGCCGGCATAGTCCTTGTATTCCTGCAGGGCCTTGGCCTTGGGATCCACGTCCTTCAGGCTTTCGCCGTCGTAGACGCGCAGCTTCGAATAGATGCTGGAATTTTCGGGTTCCTTCAGGCGCGTCAGGACCGAGAACTGCGCCATCATGTCCAACGTTCCCGGGGCGCATGGCGCCGCCGACAGCGAACTGTGGTGCAGCAGCTTTTCGTAGATGCGGACCTCTTCCGACACCTGCAGGCAGTAAGGCACCTTGACGATGTAGATACGGTCGAGGAACGCCTCGTTGTGCTTGTTGTTGCGGAAGGTCTGCCATTCCGATTCGTTCGAGTGGGCCAGGATGGCGCCGTTGAACGGGATCGCGGAAAAGCCTTCGGTGCCCTTGAAGTTGCCTTCCTGGGTTGCCGTCAGCAAGGGGTGCAGCATCTTGATCGGGGCCTTGAACATCTCGACGAATTCAAGCAGCCCCTGGTTGGCCAGGCACAGCCCGCCAGAGTAGCTGTAGGCATCCGGATCGTCCTGCGAGTGGCGGTCGAGCATGCGGATGTCGACCTTGCCCACCAGCGACGAAATGTCCTGGTTGTTCTCGTCGCCAGGTTCAGTCTTGGCGATGGCGATCTGGCGCAGCACCGACGGGTTCAGGCGCACGACGCGGAACTTCGAGATGTCGCCGTCGAACTCCTTCAGGCGCTTCACGGCCCAGGGCGACATGATGCCGCTCAGGTAGCGCCGCGGGATGCCGTATTCCTTTTCAAGCGTGTCGCCGAAACGTTCCGGGTGGAACAGTCCGAGCGGCGATTCGTTGACCGGCGACCCCTTCAGGGCGTAGATGGGATAGGCCTCCATCAGCGACTTGAGCCGCTCCGCGATGGACGACTTGCCGCCGCCCACCGGGCCCAGCAGATAGAGGATTTGCTTGCGCTCTTCCAGTCCCTGCGCGGCGTGCTTGAAGAACGCGACGATCTGTCCGATCACGTCCTCCATGCCGTAGAACTCCTGGAACGCCGGATAGCGTCGGATGGTCCGGTTGGAAAACAAACGGGAAAGACGTGGGTCGTTGCGCGTATCCACGACTTCGGGTTCGCCTATTGCCGCCAGCATGCGTTCTGCGGGGCTGGCGTACGCCATGGGATCGCTTTTGGCGAGGTTGAGGTACTCCTCGAGAGAGAGTTCCGATTCCTGCTCTCTTGCATACTGCGACTTGAAGCCTTCGACGATGTTTTGCACGGAAACCTCCTACAACACGCGAAAAATCCAATACGTCCCTACCTGCCCCCATTGTGCCTCAGCGCTCGCGCATTACTAGACAATCTCGCGATAAGCACTGTCGGCCGGATGGTATGTTGCTTTCGCCACACATCAACCAAAGGCATGATCAGGCCCTTTCCAGTTAGGCTGCACTCTTCGGATGCAAGTTCCGTCAGGGAATGCAACTTAAGTGAATAAGTTCACTCGTTCGACTTCAGCATATCGCTGTATGCGTGCGTGCATGATGCATCCGCACATGAAATGCTCAGCAATGATTTGAAGGGAAGAGCGATGTCCCAGGGATTTTTATGATGCGGGCATAAACCCGATGCGCCCGCTGTGCGATGGCAGCGGACGGTCTGAACGGCGCGTAGCGTCTTCGTTCAGCAGCGTGCAGTCCGGTTGTGAAAAGCACCGATGACGCTGCACGAGGATCCGTGGTGACGAGGGCGCGTGGCATTGCACGGTGTAGTCCATCAGTGCGTGGCGCCAAGTCATGTGCCTATGCTAAAGCCAATTGACGTTTTTGTGGCAATTCATTTAACGCAAGGCCAAAAATAGTCGTGTCGCGCGCTTTCAAATTCATGCAATAGACACGCGCTGCAACCACGCAAACCTGCGCAAACTTGATGGCATATCGATAGCGCTGGCGCATCGCGAAACGCCTGCAAGCCACGGATTACGGAGGTCTGCGCGATTGGCAGCCGCGAACGCAGAGTGCTAATACCCCTTGCGGCGGCGATAGAATCACGCATTCGAAACGCGCCGCGCATTTGGTTCGCTTCCTGTCGTCCGCCCATCGCCATCGCCACATCATAATTTTCCGATTTTTGACCCGCCGCATGAAGGTCCTCGTCAAACGCTGTCGCGCAGTGCTTTGCAGCGTCTTGCTGCTGCTTCTGGCCGCTTGCGGCAAGCAGGCGGATCTGCCGGCCGACGCCTATGTCTGGCAACGCGTCTGGACGCCGCCGGTCAGCCAGGCGCTGGCCGACAGTGCCGACGTGGTGCGGGCATGGCGCGTGCTGATAGCGGAAATGAACCCGGATGGCAGGTGGTTCACTGCTGCGCCCGATCTGGCCGCACTGGCCGCGGCCAAACGTCCCGTCATCATGGTTTTCCGCCTGGACGGTCGCGCCGATGCGCTGCCCGCCGCGGAAGTGCTTGCGCGGATCAACGCCGCGCGCGGCGCATGGGAAAGCGCGGGTATCGGCTTGGCCGGCATCGAAATCGACTACGACTGCCCAACCTCCAAGTTGCCCGCCTATGCGACGTTCCTGGAGACCTTGAAGCAGGGCCTGGGACCGGATCTGCCTTTGTCGATAACCGCGCTGCCGACATGGCTGGGCGGCGCCGGGCTCGACGCGCTGTTGCGGATTCCCGATGAAGCCGTGTTGCAGGTCCACGCCGTGCTGAGTCCCGAACAGGGGCTGTTCAATGCCAGGCGCGCAAGCGCCTGGCTGGCGGCGTTCGCGGACCGCACCCAGCGGCCATGGCGCGTGGCGTTGGCCACCTATGGCAGCCGCGTAAGCTGGAACGACGACGGCAGCATCGCCGCGGTCGAAAGCGAACGCCCCGCCCTGCTGCCGGGCGGCCGCGCCAGCGAACTGGTGGCCACCCCGGCAGCCATGGCGGCTTTCATCGATGAGATCCACCGCGCCCGTCCGCGCGGACTGGCGGGCATCGTCTGGTTCCGCCTGCCCACCGCGCGCGACGAACGCGCCTGGAGCCTGGCCACCTGGCGCGCCGTACTGACGCGCCAGCCCCTGTCGCCGGCGCTGTCCGTCACGGCGCGCGCAGCAGGCGGCAGCGGCGCGCAAGACCTGATTCTGGCCAACGGCGGCAATGCCGACGCAGCCCTGCCCTTCGCGATCCGCTGGCAAGGCGCTTGCCGCGCGGCCGACGGCATCAATGGCTATACCCTCGAACATGATTCCAGCGGCGCCTTCCTGCGCCGCTCCCAGAATGGCCTGCTGCATGCCGGCGGCCAACGCAACATAGGCTGGATACGCTGTGAAAACGGGCCCACGAGCTTCCATGTACAACCGTAAATCGCTTGCGGCGCTGCTGCTCCTGACGGGAGCCGGTATCGTCATCGCCTGCGGGCCGGAGTTCCCCGCCCAGCTGCTCGACGACCGCGCGGCTACGCTGCGTGCGACGCCGGCCAACGCTTTCAGCTATGAAACCGCGCGCCTCGTGGACGCCAGCGATGCGCTGCGAGCCCGCGAAGCCTATGAATTGCCGGACGGCAGCTACCTGCAAAACGCCCTGCCGGAAGACCGCGATCCCGCGCTCACGCCGGCGCAGCGGACCACGGCTCGCGCCATGCGCGCGCAAGCCGATGGCGACCGGGCCTATGCGCTGGGCGCCGATTTGCCGGAAGCGGTGCGTCTTTACGCCGCGGCCGCGGTCGACACCCATGCCGCCCGCGAAGCGCCGGATACCGACCGCCTGTTGGGGCAGGCGCGCGCCCGCTACCGCGCCATTCTCCAGTTGCCGGCGCAGCAGGCCGCGCCACGCAGCGTCTGGGCCGCCTATATGCTGGCAGAAATCGGGGACGAGACAGAGTTAGCCACTGACGACGCCGAGGCGCAGCGGCAGGCTGCGGCACAAGCCTATGGCCGCGTGCGGCAACTGGCGCGCGACGGCGCGCCGGACCCGCTGGGCCTGGCCGTTGCCAGCTACGGCCAGGAGGCGCGCCTGTTCCTCGCCGGGCCGCAGGGGCAATGCAGCTATATGGAGCTGGTCAATGCCGAGCCCTGCATGGACGCCATTCCCGCGGCCTCGCTAAAGCATGCGCTGCGCCTCTATGCCGAACAGGCCGCGCGCGACTCCGTGAGCGGCAATGCATCGCTGCGCATGCTGGCCGAATGGGCCTTGGAAGATCCGGCGCGCACGCGCCGCCTGATCGACGATCCAGTCGCGCAACGCCTGCTGGTGGCCTACGCGCTGGCCAGGGTCGGCGACATCGTGGACGGCAGGCCGGACAGCGCCAGCGATCCGTACGCCGCCTACGATACGACTGGCCAGGTGGGGTTGGCCGATGCGGCGCAAGGGCATGACGTCACACCCAATCCGGCGCTGCAATCGCTGGTTGCGGCATTGGAAACCCAGGACCTGAAGCAGGTGCCGGACGCCGACCGCGTAGCCGCGCTGGCCTACCGCATCGGCCGCTACGAGCTGGCGCAGACGTTGGCCGCGCGGCTGGACACGGCCTTGGCCTGGTGGGTCCGCGCCAAGCTGGCGCTGCGGCAAGGCGATACGCAGGCGGCGGCCCAGGCCTATGCCCAGGCTGCACGCGCGTTTCCGCGCGCCGACGGCAGCCTGGAGGCTGTCGGCGCGGCGCGCCTGCTGGGCGAACAAGGCGTGTTGACGCTGTCGCGCGGCCAGTATGTCGAGGCGCTGGATCAACTACTGCACGCCACCGTGAAGGACGATCCGGCCAATCCGGCCGGAGGCTTCTGGTTATCCACCCCGTACTGGAATGACGCTGCCTACGTCGCTGAGCGCGTGCTGACCACCGCCGAACTCAAGTCCTATGTGGACCGGCATGCGCCCGCCACTCCGGCGCCGGCAAGGTCCGTGCCGCGCGATCCGCAGAATTTCTACGACTGGGTAAGGCAGCATCCCATCACCGCATCCGATCGCCTGCGCCTGCTGCTGGCGCGCCGGATGGTGCGCGAAGGTTCGATCGAGCTGGCGCTGCCCTATTTCCCCGCCGATTCGGACGCCCGCTACGCCACGCTGGAAAGCGTCGACGGCAAGTGGGAAGTGCGTCTGCAGGAAACCCGCCGGCTCGCCGCGGAGTATGGCGCGGCCTTGCGCCGTGCCGGGAGCGCCTGGGGCCGCACATCACGGGCGCAAGCCTGGTACGAAGCTTCGCGGCTGGCGCGGCGCGACGGGATGGAGATCATGGGCTACGAACAGGAGCCGGATTTTGCGGTCTATGGCGGCAACACCAGTTATGGCGCGGGACGCAGCGCGGTCCCAGGCTGGAAGGCAGAGGATGACGATGCCGGAACGCCCGACACGCCGGCCTTGCGTGCCGCCGCCGCGCTGCCGGGCCCGTTTGTCACCGAAGAGGAACGCCGTCGCTATGCCGCCAGCGAAGCGCAGCCCTACACCCGCTTCCACTACCGCGAGATCGCGGCCAATCATGCGCTGCGCGCGTCCGACGAGCTGCCGCGCCGCTCGCAAGCCTACGCCGCCGTGCTGTGCCAGGGCGCCCGCTACATCATCGACGACTCCCCGGAACTGGCCGCCACGATCTACCGCCGCTATATAGAACACGGCGCGCAGGTGCCGTTCAGCGGCTCTTTCGGCCGCGAATGCGCCGCGCCCGATTTCCAGGCGGCTGCCTGGTTCCATTACACGCAGGCCGGAAAATCGTGGGAACGTCTGCGCCGCGACCATCCCGGCCTGCTGCTGGCGGCCGCGTTGTTGGCCCTGGCCGGCGGCGCCGCCACGATCCTGGCCTGGCGCTACACCGCGGCGCGCACGGGCCGGCGCCGCGCCTAAGACAGCTCAGGCAGCTCCACCCGCCGCGTCAGCTGATTCCAGGTGTCGGCCACCCGGGCGCGCACGCGCAGATCTGCGCCCACCGGCGCGGTCTCGATGAATTCATAGCGGCGGGCGCCGTCCAGGTGCTCCAGCATGGGCAGGCGGACCATGCCGGCGGCGTCGCCCAGCAGCACCGGCGCCAGGTACAGCAGCAGTTCATCCACGCAGCCCGCGGCGACCAGCGCGCCGCTCAGGCCCGCGCCGGCTTCGACGTGGACCTCGTTGAACTGTTCCTGCGCCAGCCAGCGCATCATCGCCGGCAGATCGACCCGGCCCGGCGCCTCGCCCGGCAGCAGCACCACGTGGGCGTTCCTGGCCTGCAGGCGCGCGGCCTTGGCGGCATCTTCGCGAGCCGTGAAGATGATGACCTCGGCGCCATCGAACAACCGCGCGTCCTCGGGGATTTCAAAACGGCCGTCCACTACCGCCTTGCGCGGCTGGCGGGGCGTGTCCACGCCTCTGACATTGAGCTGCGGATCGTCTTTCAGCACGGTGCCCATGCCGGTCAGCACCACGCAGGCGCGGGCGCGCCAGCGGTGTCCGTCGGCGCGAGCCTCGGGTCCGGTGATCCATTGCGAGACGCCGTTATGCAGCGCGCTGCGCCCGTCCAGCGAGGCCGCCATCTTCATCCACACCCACGGCAGGCCGCGGCTCATGCGCGAGATGAAACCCGCGTTGATGGCCAGCGCCTCCGCGCGGCAAACGCCCGTGGTCACCGCGATCCCGGCATCGCGCAGACGCGCCAGTCCTTGCCCATTGACCAGCGGATTGGGGTCGCCGATGGCCACCACGACCCGCGCCGGCCGGGCCGCAAGCACAGCGTCCACGCAGGGCGGCGTGCGGCCGAAATGGCTGCAGGGTTCCAGGGTGACGTAAAGCGTGGCGCCTTCCACGGATTCGCCGCGCGCCTGGACGTCGCGCAAGGCGCAGACTTCCGCGTGCGGGCCGCCCGGCGGCTGCGTGGCGCCTTCGCCCAGCACCTGTCCGCCGCGCACGATCACGCAGCCGACCCGGGGGTTGGGCGCGGTGGTGTACATGACGGTCTGCGCCAACGCCAGGGCGCGGCGCATCCAGAAAATGTCGTCGTTGTCGCTGGGAATCATCATGTCCAGGATTGTATGTCCGCCGCCGGGCGGGCAGGCGGTCCGGCAGCGGGTCCACCGGGGCAGCGGCGGCCAATGTCCGTTTTAGGCCGATGGCCGTCTTTCGCCGCACTCGCCGCCACGCCGGATTGCAGTAAAAATAGCTGCACACCCCTAAAATTCGCCCTCCAGGAGCGCGATCCATGAAACAAGCACTGATCGTCATCGACGTACAAGACTCTTTCCGGCAACGTCCGTTTTGGGATGAAGCCGAGTACCCGGCGTTCGTGGAACAGATCCAATCCCTGATCGACGCCGCCCAGGCCCGCGACATTCCAGTGCTGCAGGTGTTCCACACCAGCGTGTCGAACGACCCCGCCAACCCCTTCTCGATGGCCTCCGGCCACGTCAAGACGCTCAAGGAACTGCGCATCGAGCCCACCGCCGTGTTCCACAAGACCGTGCATTCCTCGCTCTACGCCAAAGACGCGGACGGCGCCAGCCTGCAGGACTGGCTGGTGAAGCACGGCATCGAAGGCATCATCGTCAGCGGCATCCGCACCGAACAGTGCTGCGAAACCACCTCGCGCCACGCCAGCGACGCCGGCTACAAGGTGGTGTTCCCCACGGACGCCACCCTGACCTTTGCCATGCAGAGCCCGTCCGGCCAGCATTACACGCCGGCCGAGATCCGCGACCGGACCGAGCTGGTGCTGCAAGGGCGTTTTGCCCGCATCGCACGCGCCGCCGACGCGCTGGCGGCCTGACACTGGCGGAGGGCCGCATGGTTCCGGTGTATTTCGTGCTGACGCGGGGCGTCGTGCTGCTGGACGTGGCAGGCCCCGCGGAGGCCTTCCGCGTCGCCAACAAGCTGGTTCCCGGGGCCTTCGAACAGCATTTCTGCGGTCCGTCCCGGGAAGTCGAAAGCGGCCTGCCCGGCTTGCACCTGGCTCATATCCAAGCCCTGCCGGCCAGCCTGCCGCCCGAAGCCCTGGTCATCATTTCCGGCGTGGTGGGCAAGCCCACGCGCCTGGACGACCCCGACTCGCGCGCCATCATCGACTGGCTGGCGGCCCGCCATCCGGTGGACGGCTTCACGCTGATGACGGTGTGCGCAGGCGCCCTGTTCGCCGCCGCCGCCGGCCTGACGCGGCAGCGCGACTGCACCACACACCACACTTGCCTGGAACAGCTGGCCAGCATTGACCCGAGCGCGCGGCTGCATGACAACCGCATCTTCGTCGAAGACGGCAAACTGGTCAGCAGCGCCGGCATCACGGCCGGCATCGATTTGGCTCTGCACATGGTGTCGCGCCATTGCGGCCCGCGCGTGGCCAGCGAAACGGCGCGCGACATGGTGGTCTACCAACGGCGCGCCGGCACGGATTCCACGCTGTCGCCCTGGCTGGACCATCGCAGCCACCTGCATCCAGGCGTGCACCGGGTGCAGGACGCGGTCATCCGTGATCCGGCGGCGCCCTGGTCGGCGCAATCGCTGGCGGACCAGGCACACACCAGCGCGCGCCATCTGACGCGGCTGTTCCGCGAACACGCGGGCTGCACGCCAATGGACTACCTGTATCAGATACGCGTGGCGCTGGCGCGCGACCTGCTGCGCGATACCCGGCTGGACCTGGAACGCGTGGCCGAAAAGTCGGGATTCGGCTCGGCGCAGCACATGCGCCGCGTCTGGCGCAAGTTCCAGCCGCTGACGCCCAGCCTGGCGCGTACGGCTCCCACCATGCAATGACGGCGCCGCAGCGCCGTCATTTTCCAGCTTCCATGCGGCCAGCCGACCGCGGATCGGTTGAACCTGAGCCCTGCTAGTCCTTGCGCAGCTTGCCCGGCAACAGCGGCCCTTGCATCTCGCGGATGGCTTCGACGAATTCGCCGATGTCCTCGAAGCTCTTGTAGACCGAAGCGAAGCGCACGTATGCCACCTTGTCGAGCTTGCGCAGTTCGTTCATCACGAGCTCGCCTATGTGTTCGCTGGGCACTTCACGCAGCCCGCTGGCCAGCAGCTGCTCTTCGATGCGCGCGACCGCGGCGTCCACGTCTTCCGTGCTGACGGGACGCTTGCGCAGCGCCAGGCTCAGGCTGGCGCGCAGCTTGCCGGGGTCGTAGTCGCTGCGGCTGCCATTGCGCTTGACGATGGAGGGCATGGCCAGCTCCACCCGTTCATAGGTGGTGAAACGTTTGTCACAGGACAGGCAGCGACGGCGACGGCGTATGGCGTCGCCTTCTTCGGAGACCCGGCTGTCTACGACCTGCGTTTCGGCATTGCCGCAAAATGGACACCGCATGTGTGATCCCTAAAGGCACTGAGGGGGCAATAGTTGAGCATATTGTAACGAGGCGTCCGGCCGCCAGCGCCAATACGGGCTAATCCGCCCCCGTATTTTTTACCAGGCGGCGCCAGCCGCCCGAAAACAAAGGGACGGCGCCTTGCGGGGCCGTCCCTGGTAGACCGCTGCGGCCGGGCCACAGCCCGCCGCAGGGATTGCTCGCTTACTTCTTGCCGTAGACCGGCAGGCGCGAGGTCAGTTCGTTGACCTTTGCACGCACGGCGGCGATGTTGGCTTCGTCGCGCGGGTTGTCCAGCACGTCGGCGATCAGGTTGGCGGTCAGCTCGGCTTCGGCTTCGGTGAAGCCGCGCGTGGTCATGGCCGGCGTGCCCAGGCGGATGCCGCTGGTCACGAAGGGCTTTTCCGGGTCGTTCGGGATGGCGTTCTTGTTGACCGTGATGTGGGCCTGGCCCAGCACGGCTTCCGCTTCCTTGCCCGTGATGCCCTTGGAACGCAGGTCCACCAGCATGACGTGGCTTTCGGTGCGGCCGGAGACGATGCGCAGGCCGCGCTTGACCAGCGTGTCGGCCAGCACCTTGGCGTTCTTGACCACTTGCTGCGCGTAGTCCTTGAAGGCGGGTTCCAGCGCTTCCTTGAAGGCCACGGCCTTGCCGGCGATGACGTGCATCAGCGGACCGCCCTGGATGCCGGGGAAGATCGCCGAGTTGATGATCTTCTCGTGCTCGGCCTTCATCATGATGACGCCGCCGCGCGGGCCGCGCAGCGACTTGTGCGTGGTCGAGGTGACGAAGTCGGCGTGCGGCACCGGGTTGGGGTAGGCGCCGCCAGCGACCAGGCCGGCGTAGTGGGCGATGTCGACCATGAACAGCGCGCCGTTTTCACGGGCGATGCGGGCCATGCGCTCGAAGTCGATGTGCAGGGCGTAGGCGGAGGCGCCAGCCACGATCAGCTTGGGCTTGTGCTCCTTGGCCAGTTGCTCGACCTGGTCATAGTTCAGGACTTCGTTTTCGTCCAGGCCGTAGGAGATGAAGTTGTACAGCTTGCCCGAGGCGTTGACCGACGCGCCGTGCGTCAGGTGGCCGCCTTCGGCCAGGCTCATGCCCAGCACGGTGTCGCCCGGCTTCAGGACGGCCATGTACACGCCCTGGTTGGCCTGCGAACCCGAGTTGGGCTGCACGTTGGCGGCTTCGGCGCCGAAGATCTGCTTCAGGCGGTCGATGGCCAGTTGCTCGACCACGTCCACGTATTCGCAACCGCCGTAGTAGCGCTTGCCCGGATAGCCTTCGGCGTACTTGTTGGTGAGCTGCGTGCCCTGGGCTTCCATGACGGCCGGGCTGGCGTAGTTCTCCGAGGCGATCAGCTCGATGTGCTGTTCCTGGCGGACGTCTTCCTTCTGGATGGCGGCCCAAACGTCCGGGTCAGCCTTGGACAAGGTGAGGTTGCGGTCAAACATGACGGGGGGTTCCTGAGGCGGTAAGAGAGGAGAAAACTGCGCCCGGGTGGGTAAACCCGGAGAATGACGGATAGTTTACCCCGTCGGACAGGATCAAATGCTCCCAAAATGCAGGGAACCCGGGCAAAATTCCCGGCATGGGCGCGAAAACCACGCCATCCTCCGCGGCCGGAAAAGCCGTCTCAATCCGACTTGAGAAACTTTCATGCAAAGCGCCACGCTCATAACCTACTCGTTAGTAGCTGCGGTCAGCGTCGTCAGCCCCGGCCCGGCCACCATGCTGGCCATCCGTAACGGCGCGGCGGGTGGATGGCGGGCCGTGCTGCCCTCCACCCTGGGTAATGTCACCGGGCTGTTCCTGCTGTCGGCCGCCGCCATGCTGGGACTAGGCGTGGTGCTGCAATCGTCCGCCATGCTGTTCATGCTGCTCAAGCTGGCCGGCGCGGCGTACCTGCTCTACATCGGCCTGCGGCACCTGCTGGGCCGCTCGAACATTGCGCCGCCCGCAGACGCCGCCGCGCTGGCGCCGCGCAGCGCCGGGCGGCTCTATTCGGAAGCCGCGCTGGTTGCAACGCTGAACCCCAAGCCCATCCTGTTCTTCACGGCGCTGTTTCCTCAGTTCCTGAACGCGGCCGAGCCCTTGCTGCCGCAGTTCTTCATCCTGACGGGCATCTTCACGGGCATGTCGCTGGTGTCGCTGCTGGCCTATGGCGCCTTGGCCCACCGCGCCCGGCGCCTGCTGCGCCAACCCCGCATCGTGACCTGGATCAACCGCCTGGTCGGCGCCATCTTCATCACTTTTGGATTGGCGCTGCTGCGGCTCAAGCGCGCCACGGGCTGAATCTTTTCGGCGATGAAAAAAGGCCGCAGTCGCAAGACTGCGGCCTTTCTGTGGCGCGGCGAATCAGGCCGAGGTGGCGCCGATCTGCTTGGGAGCCAGTTTCGGATTGAGCGTATAGGTGCCGGTCAACGACGCCTGCGCCAACACGTGCTTCTGGATCGCGCGCAGCGCGTCTTCGCCGGTGAACGAACCCTGCAGGTTCAGCGTGGGCACGTCCAGCGCATACAGGGTGAAGACGTAGCGGTGCGGGATGGCGTCGTTCCAGGGCGGGCACGGGCCGTCATAGCCGAAGTAGTCGCCGCTCATGTCGTGATCGTTGGCGAACCATGACGAGTACGAGTTGATGCCCTGGCGCGCATCCATCGGCGCCAGCGGGCCGCCCTTGCCGCGCGGCGTGATGCCGCTGGAGAAGGCGCCTTCCTCGATGTCGCGCAGGTCGGCCGGCAGATCGACCAGCACCCAGTGGAAGAAGTCCACGCGGGGCAGGCTGGCCGGCACCTCGCGGCCTTCCTGGTTGACGTCGTCGGGTTCGGAGGGCACATCGGGATCATGGCAGATCAAGGCAAACGACTGCGTGCCCGCCGGAACTTCGTCCCAGGAGAACTGCGGGTTGAAGTTGTCTGCCAGCGCGACGTGCGATTGCGCATCGATCCTGCCGAAGGCGTAGCGTTCGGGAATCGACTCGTTATCGGAAAAGGACAAACTCGAAAGTTTCATGTCGTGCTCCTTGATGTGCCGCAAAGGCCCCACTGCCCCTGTCTGTACCCTCAGCGTATCAAAACTTCGCAATCATGGGTTCAAGTTAACACGCGCAAATTTGCGCTTGCCCACCTGAACGACGTAAGTCCCCGCCGGCAATTGCAACGATTTGTCTTCCACGCGGTCGCCATTGACGCGCACGCCGCCTTGCTCCACGTTGCGCTGCGCTTCCGAACCGGAGGCCACCAGGCCGGCTTCGCGCAGCAGCTTGAGTATGCCCACCGGCGCGCCGCCGATGTTCACTTCGGGGATGTCGTCGGGGATCGCGCCGTCGCGGAAACGGGCTTCGAACGAGGCCAGCGCGTCATCGGCAGCCTTGGCGGAATGGAAGCGCGCAATGATTTCCTGGGCCAGCATGACCTTGGCGTCGCGCGGGTTGCGGCCGCCATCGATCTCCTGCTTGAGCGCCGCGATCTCTTCCAGAGAGCGGAACGACAGCAGCTCGAAGTAGCGCCACATCAGCGTGTCGGAAATCGACATGAGCTTGCCGAACATCGAATCGGGCGACTCCGAAATGCCGATGTAGTTGCCCTTGGACTTGGACATCTTCTCTACGCCATCCGTCCCGACCAGCAGCGGCATCGTCAAGATGCACTGCGGCTCCTGTCCATACTCTTTTTGCAGCTCGCGCCCGACCAGCAGGTTGAACTTCTGATCGGTGCCCCCCAGCTCCAGATCGGACTTCAGCGCCACCGAGTCATAGCCCTGCATCAGCGGATACAGGAATTCATGGACCGAGATCGGGATGCCGCCCTTGAAGCGCTTGGTGAAGTCCTCGCGCTCCATCATGCGCGCGACCGTGTAGCGCGACGCGAGCTGGATCATGCCGCGCGCGCCCAGCGGATCGCACCACTCGGAGTTGTAGCGGATCTCGGTGCGCGCCGGATCCAGCACCAGGCTGGCCTGGGCGTAATAGGTCTTGGCGTTGGCCTCGATCTGTTCACGCGTGAGCGGCGGGCGCGTGTTGTTGCGGCCGCTGGGATCGCCGATGGTGGAGGTGAAATCGCCGATCAGGAAGATGACGTTGTGGCCCATGTCCTGCAGCTGGCGCATCTTGTTCAGCACCACCGTGTGACCCAGGTGGATGTCCGGCGCGGTCGGATCCAACCCCAATTTGATGCGCAGAGGCACGCCCGTGGCGCGGCTCCTGGCCAGCTTGCGGGCGAATTCGGACTCGACCAGCAACTCATCGCAACCGCGCTTCGCTATACGCAGGTCTGCTTCGACTTCGGGGGTAATCGGGGCTTCTGAGGGTGACATGGCAGGGGGACCAACTCGGCTTCAGCCGATAAAAAGGTGTAAAAAGTGACGAAAACTATCGAAAATTCTAGCCGAATCAGCTAGGATACCGCCCTAATCATACGCAATTGCCATCTATACGCAGTTGTGGTCCGGTTTACACCCCGTTGTTCACAAGATGCGCCCCGCGCCAGCCCTTGCCCCGAAATGTGCGCGCGAGGGCCGTTCGTGTCACGCACCCTGCGAGCTCTAGCCACCTGAGAGGGTATCTTCACGATGAATCGTGGCCTCCACGAAATGGCGAGTAGCATCAAACGCAAAGTTGCTGCCGTGTTTGCGCCCGGCGAGCCCAAGCCCCAGCGCTCGGGACTTTTCCGCCGCACTCTCCTCGTCACCGCAATTGGTCTGTTCGCTGGCGCCGCCGCCCTCGGCATGGTGCAGCAACCCGACCGCACTGAACTCCCCCCTTCGCGCATCATCAGCAGCGTCCTGCCGCTAAGCGCCGAGCAAGTCGAAGTCAGCACTCCCAGTGCCGCTCCCTATATCAGCGAAACCCGGATCCGCGCCGGCGACACGCTGGCCGCGGTGCTGCAACGCCTGGAACTCGACGCGCCCAGCCTGCAGACCTTCCTGACGCACGAAGCCAGCGCCCGCAGCATCTACAAGCTGTACCCGGGCCGCTCGGTGCAGGCCGCGACGGACGAAGCCGGCAACCTGATCTGGCTGCGTTACATCCACACCCCCGGCAACGAGACGGACGGCCAGGTCGTGACGCGCATGCTGCACGTCGCGCCGGCAGGCGACAGCTACAAGGCCGAGGAAATCACCGAAAGCACCGAACGCCAGACCCGCGTCGCCGTGGGCACGATCCGTTCGTCGCTGTTCGGCGCCACCGACGCCGCCGGCATCCCGGACTCGGTCACCATGCAGATGGCCGACATCCTCAGCGCCAAGATCGACTTCTTGCGCGACCTGCGCCAGGGCGACAAATTCCGCGTGGTCTACGAAGTGCGTTCGCACGACGGCCGCTACGCCGGCGCCGGCCGAGTGCTGGCGCTGGAATTCATCAACGGCGACAAGACCTACAACGCCGTCTGGTTCAGCCCCGACGAAAAGAGCGGTTCGTACTACGACTTCGACGGCACCAGCCTGCGCGGCGCGTTCCTGCGCACCGCCCTGAAATTCAGCCGCATCAGCTCCACCTTTGGCATGCGCATGCACCCCATCCACAAGACCTGGACGGGACACAAGGGCGTGGACTACGCGGCGCCTTCCGGCACGCCGATCCACTCTACCGCTGACGGCACGGTGGAATTCTCCGGCTGGCAGAACGGCTACGGCAACGTCGTCATCGTCAAGCACCACGGCAAGTATTCGACGCTGTACGCCCACCAGAGCCGCATCGCCGAAGGCATCACCAAGGGTTCGAAGATCTCGCAAGGCCAGTTGCTGGGCTATGTCGGCGCCACCGGCTGGGCCACCGGCCCGCACCTGCACTATGAATTCCGCGTGGACAACCAGCCGATCGATCCGCTGTCGGTGGACCTGCCGGTCGCCCGCAGCCTGGAACCCGCCGAAGTCCGCGCCTTCAACCAGGCCGTGGCTCCGTACAAGGCGCAGATCCAGCTGCTGACCGAGTTCCAGCAGACCCTGCCCGACGCGCTGACCAACGTGGCCAGCCGCTAAAGCCGGCCTAACGTCCCCGTCAAAGGCGGCCCCGCACTCTCAGTTGCGCGGCCGCTTTTTCTTTTTCGAGGCTCTCGTGAATCCTTCCACAACTAACGCTCAGCTCTATATCGGACTGATGTCAGGCACCAGCGTGGACGGCGTGGACGGCGTGCTGGTGCGCCTGGGCGACGGCGCGGCGCCAGCCGTGCTCGCCAGCGCCAGCCTGCCCATGCCTGCGGACCTTCGGCGCGAACTGCTGGCCCTGAATCAATCCGGCGACGACGAGCTGGCCCGCGCCGCGCTGGCCGCCAACGCCCTCGCCCGCCTGTATGCCCAGGCCGTGGCGGCCCTGTTGCAGCAGGCCGGCGTCGCGGCCGGCGACGTGACCGCCATCGGCGCCCACGGCCAGACGGTCCGGCACCGGCCCGACCTGGGCTACACCGCGCAACTCAATGCCCCCGCCGTGCTGGCGGAACTGGCCGGCATCGACGTGGTGGCGGATTTCCGCAGCCGCGACGTGGCCGCGGGCGGCCAGGGTGCGCCGCTGGTGCCGCCCTTCCACGCTGCCATCTTCGGCGCGCCGCAAGCCCGCGCCGTCCTCAACCTGGGCGGCATCGCCAACGTGACGCTGCTGGAGCCGGGGCATGCGCCCCGCGGCTTCGACACGGGACCGGCCAACGTCCTGCTGGATGGCTGGTGCCAGCGTCACCTGGGCCGGCCTTATGACGCGGATGGCCGCTGGGCCGCGACCGGCCAGGTGCTGGCGCCGCTGCTGGAACAAATGCTGGCCAGCGAACCCTGGTTCGCCCTGCCCCCGCCCAAGTCCACCGGGCGCGACCTGTTCAACATGCAATGGCTGGACGACCGCCTGGCCGCGTTCGACGGCCCCAAGCCTGCGCCGCAAGACGTGCAGGCCACGCTGCAACGCCTGACCGCGCGCACGGTCGCCAATGCCGTCGATGCGGCCGCGGCGGGCACGCAGGAAGTCTTCGTCTGTGGCGGCGGCGCGCGCAATCCGGGCCTGATGCGTGAGCTGGCCTACTGCCTGCAGCGGCCCGTGCACGCCACCGATGCGCTGGGCGTGCCGGCGCAGGAAGTCGAGGCCCTGGCGTTCGCCTGGCTGGCGCAGGCCTTCGTGCAGCGCAGGCCGGCGGGCCTGCCCGCCGTCACCGGCGCGCGTGGCCCGCGCATCCTGGGCGCGCTCTATCCCGCCTGAAAACCGCACGCCCATGCAAAAAGCCCTTCGGCGCGCCGAAGGGCTTTTGCTTTTCCTGCCTGGGTGATTACACCGAGAACGAGGAACCGCAGCCGCAGGTGGTGCTGGCGTTGGGATTGCGGATGACGAACTGCGCGCCTTCCAGGTCTTCCTTGTAGTCGATCTCTGCGCCGACCAGGTACTGGAAGCTCATCGGATCCACCAACAGTTGCACGCCAGCCTTGTCCAGCACGGTGTCGTCATCGTTCACGACTTCGTCGAAGGTGAAGCCGTACTGGAAACCCGAACAGCCTCCGCCCTGCACGAAAACGCGCAGCTTCAGCTCAGGATTGCCTTCTTCGGCCAACAGATCCTTCACTTTGGCCGCGGCCGAGTCGGTAAACACCAGGGGAGCAGGCGGGGCGGCCTGCAGGTCGACGGTTTCGGTCACTGCATTCATGGTTCACTCCTGGCCGGTTCGGCCATATTT
This sequence comes from Achromobacter aegrifaciens, assembly GCF_902859735.1. Lineage (GTDB taxonomy): Bacteria > Pseudomonadota > Gammaproteobacteria > Burkholderiales > Burkholderiaceae_B > Achromobacter > Achromobacter aegrifaciens. The sequence goes on from NZ_CADIJY010000007.1 coordinate 103,435, forward strand.
CGGTGAGCGGCAACGGCGCTCGCATAGTGTCACTATAGCGCAGGGCTTGCGCAGACTCAAAGTTCGAGCTTGACGCTTCTTGACGCCCGGACCGTGTCGCCCTCCAGGACGCTGACGGTCACGCTTTCGGGGACAAATCCGTCGGGCAGCGCCAGGATGCCCTGGCTGCGCTGATACTGGTCGAACTGCAGGGCCAGCGGCGAGGTCGGCGTGCTGTCTCCAGGAATGGCGACGGAGCCGGATTCGGCCTTGACCTGCATGGGCGCCAGATCCACCTTCACGGTCTCGCCCTTCAGGATGCCGGTGGCCTGGAAGCGCAAAGCGCCCGAAAACGGAGACCCGCCATTGCGGCCGCTGCGCATCAGCAGGACCTTGTAGCGCAGGCCGCCGCCGCTGCGGTCGATCTCGACGCCGCGGATGTCCACCGAACCCTCGGGGCCCGGCGGCAACAGCTGCTCATAGAACGCCAGTTGATCGCGGACCCGGCCGACCTCGGCCTGGACCGTGCGCAGCTGCGTTTCCAGTTCCTGGCGCGCGGCGCGTTCAATGACCAGTTCGCCGTCGGCGGTGTCCAGTTGGCCCTGCGTGTAACGCAGCTGGGTCGACTGCTGACGCATGGCCTCTTCCTGGACCTCGGCCTGCCGGGCGCTGATCACCACGGCATCCTGCGGCCGGTAGAGCTTGCGAGCGTAGAAAAAACTGGCGGAACCGCCCAGCAGCACGCCGATCAGCAGGCCTACGAATACGCGCGCCAATCCGCCGGCGGAGCGAGGCTGGGGCGTGGTAGAGGAATCGGCGGGCATAAAGAGCGGCGGCTTGCGGCCTTACGGCCGCAAGCCTGCGTACATCAAGGCAGGATCGCGACCTGGTCCAGGCCGGTCGATTCAGGGATGCCGAACATCAGGTTCATGTTCTGTACGGCCTGGCCAGCGGCGCCCTTGACCAGGTTGTCCTGGATCACCAGGACGATCAGTTGGTCGCCATTGCCGGGACGGCTGAGCGCGATGCGCAGGTTGTTGGAGGCGCGCACCGAACGGGTTTCCGGCAGGCTGCCGGCGGGCATCACGTCGACGAAGGGTTCGTCGACGTAGCGCTGTTCGAACAGGGCCTGGAAGTCGGTATCGCGGGCCTCGGGCAGGATGCGCGCGTAGATGGTGGAGAACATGCCGCGGATCATCGGCACCAGATGCGGCACGAAGGTCAGGCCAACCTTGCCGCCAGCGATCTTTTCCAGCTGCGCGACGATTTCCGGGTGATGGCGGTGGCCAGCCACGCCGTAGGCCTTGAAGTTGTCGGAGGCTTCGGAGAAGAGCGAGCCCACTTCCGCCTTGCGGCCAGCGCCCGAGACGCCCGACTTGCAGTCGGCGATCAGGGTTTGCGCATCGATCAGCTTCTTGCCGCCTTCGAGCAGCGGGGCCAGGCCCAGCAGCACGGTGGTGGGATAGCAGCCGGGGTTGCCGATGACGCGGGCCTTGGAGATGGCCTCGCGGTTCAGCTCCACCAGGCCATACTGGGACTCGGCCAGGATGTCCGGGCAGGTATGGGGAATCTTGTACCAGCGTTCGAACGTGGGGATGTCCTGCAGGCGGAAGTCCGCGGCCAGGTCGATGACCTTGGTGCCGGCATTGATGAGTTCCTGGGCCTGGGCCATGGCAACGCCGTGGGGCGTCGCGAAGAACACGACGTCGCAATCCGTCAGCGTGGCCTTTTCCGGCGCGGAGAAAGCGATATTCACGCGGCCGCGCAGGTTCGGATACATGTCAGCCACCGGCAGCCCGTCTTCCTTGCGGGACGTGATGGCGGTCAATTCCACATTGGGATGCTGCGACAGCAAGCGCAGCAGCTCGACGCCGGTGTAACCGGTGCCGCCGACGATACCAACCTTGATGCGGGTGTTCGATGCTTGGGCCATGATGTGTGCTCTTCGTAGAACGAGGATCGATTGTATCGCTCGGGAAAGCGGGTGTTGCGGCTAAGAGCCCGAAATGGCACCGCAGTCCTTCTTTCCGACCGGAGGGAATGCGCGGAGTTCCGCGCGGGACGTACAACGGCCGGACCGCATCCGGCGCTGGAACAAACAGTGCGAAAAAAAGCCCGCCGAAGCGGGCTTTTCTTGCAGCAGCGTATTAACGCTTGCTGAACTGCTTGCGCCGACGTGCCTTGCGGAAGCCGACCTTCTTGCGTTCGACTTCGCGGGCATCGCGGGTGACAAAGCCAGCTTGCGACAGTGCGGGCTTCAGGGTCGCGTCGTAGTCGATCAGGGCACGCGTGATGCCGTGACGGACTGCGCCGGCCTGGCCGGTTTCACCGCCGCCGTGCACGTTGACCTTGATGTCGAACGATTCCAGGTGGCCGGTCAGTTCCAGCGGCTGGCGCACGATCATGCGGCCGGTTTCGCGGGCGAAAAAGTCGTCGACGGGCTTGCCGTTGACAACGATCTTACCCGTGCCCTTCTTGATGAAAACGCGAGCCACCGAGGTTTTGCGACGGCCGGTTCCGTAATTCCAGTTACCGATCATGGCGTTTCCTTAGATATCCAGCGTCTTGGGCTGCTGGGCGGTGTGCGGGTGCTCGGCACCGGCGTACACCTTCAGTTTCTTGATCATGGCGTAGCCCAGAGGACCCTTGGGCAGCATGCCCTTGACAGCCTTCTGGATGGCGCGGCCGGGAAAACGCTCTTGCATCTTCTCGAAGTTCGTTTCACGGATACCGCCCGGGTACGTCGTGTGGCGGAAGTACTTCTTGTCCTTCGCCTTGGCGCCCGTAACAACGATATCGGCAGCGTTGACGATGACGATGTAGTCACCGGTATCAACGTGCGGCGTGAATTCAGGTTTGTGCTTGCCACGCAGACGACGTGCGACTTCGCTGGCCACACGACCGAGGACTTTGCCCTTGGCGTCGATCACAAACCAGTCACGTTGGACTTCATGCGGCTTGGCCACAAAGGTCTTCATGATGGTTCCTAAGAATAAAAATTTTCCTGGCTGGACCATCCAGCCAGTTTTTTTCCCCGAACTAGACCGAAATCCAAGAAAGAACCCGTCGGGTTTTCCAAATATTCAGTCGATATCAGCGTCTTGCCTAAGCGTTATTACCCGCCCGTGCATTAGCCAAAATGAGGGAAAGCCTGCGATTCTAACACAGCTGCTCAAAAAGTGGGCAACTTAATCCGCGTTGGAAATACGCCGACGGCGCCCTGAGGCGCCGCCGGCACATCCAAACAATCAGGGACGCACGCCCTGGAGCGCCCGCTCAGGCGCCCAGGTAGGCTTCCAGCACGCGCGGATGGCCCAGCAGTTCGCGGCCGGTGCCGGTCAGCGCCATGGCGCCGTTCTCCAGCACGTAACCGTGCTGGGCGATCTTCAGCGCCTGGCGCACGTTCTGCTCGACCAGGAACAGGGTCAGGCCGTCGGCGTTGATCGCGCGCAGGGAGCGGAAGATTTCCTGCACCACGATGGGCGCCAGGCCCATCGAGGGTTCGTCCAGCAGCAGCAGGCGCGGCTTGGCCATCAGGGCCCGGCCGATGGCCAGCATCTGCTGTTCGCCGCCGGACAGGTTGCCGGCGATGCCGGTGATCCGTTCCTTCAGGCGCGGGAACAGGTTGAACACGTATTCCAGGTCCGAGTCGACGTTCTTCAGGCCGCGGCGGTAGGCGCCCAGCTCCAGGTTTTCGAGCACGGTCATGGTGGTGAGGATGGCCCGCCCTTCCGGCACCTGGACGATACCGCGCGCCACCAACTGGTGCGGCGGCAGGTTGGTGATGTCCTCGCCTTCGAAAGTGATCTTGCCGCGCGCCTTGGGCAGCAGGCCCGACAGCGCCAGCAGCGTGGTCGACTTGCCGGCGCCGTTGGCGCCGACCAGGGCGGTGATTTCCTTGGCGTTCAGGTCCAGGTCGATGCCGCGGACGGCTTCGATGTGGCCGTAATTGACCTCGAGTCCGCGGACTTCCAGCATGGCGCTCATTTGGCGGCCTCCGCTTGTTCGGTGTCTTCGTCGTCTTCGCGGCCCAGATAGGCTTCGATGACCTGTTCGTTGTTGCGGATCTCGTCGGGTCCGCCGCAAGCGATGATCTTGCCGAAGTTCAGCACCGCGATGCGCTCGCACAAGCCCATGACGAAGCGCATGTCGTGCTCGATCATGAGGATGGTGTAGCCGCGGTCGCGGATCGCCAGGATCTCGCGCATGAGTTCGGCGCGCTCGCCGGTGTTCATGCCGGCGACCGGCTCGTCCAGCAGCAGCAGCTTGGGCTCGGTGGCCAGCGCGCGCGCCAGCTCCAGGCGGCGCTGTTCGCCGTAGGACAGGTTATCCGCCAGGTCGTTGGCCTTGTGGTCCAGGCGCATCCAGGTGAGCAGTTCGTGCGCGCGCTCGCGGGCGCGCTTTTCGTGCTCGCGGTAACCCGGCAGGCCCAGCAGCAGGCTGGGGAAGCCGTAGTTCATGTGGCGATAAGCGCCCACCACCACGTTCTCCAGCAGCGTCATCTCTTTGAAGAGACGGATGTTCTGGAAGGTGCGGGCGATGCCCATGCGCGTGATGCGGTGCGGCTTCTTGTCCAGCACGCTCTGGCCGTTGAACGTGATGGTGCCGCCGCTGGGCGGCAACAGGCCGGTGATGAGGTTGAAGACCGTGGTCTTGCCGGCGCCGTTGGGGCCGATCAGGCCGAAGATGGCGCCTTCGGGAACCGACAGGCTGACGTCATGCAGCACATGCAGGCCGCCGAAGCTCTTGGAGACGGAAGAAAGCTCAAGCATGGCGCTTGCCTCCCTGGCGTCCTTGGCGCATCCAGCGCTTGAAGCGCGCCGGATCCCAGATGCCTTGCGGCAGGAACAACACAATCACCACCAGAATCACTCCATTCGCGACCAGGCGCAGATCGGCAAAACCGCGCAGCATTTCGGGCAGCACGGTAATGATGAAGCTGCCCAGCACGGGACCGGCCAGGCCGCCGATGCCGCCCAGGATCGCCATGGTCAGGATTTCCACGCCACGGTCGAAACCGTATTCGTTGGGGCCGATGAAGAAGGTCAGGTGCGCGTTCAGGGCGCCGGCCAGACCCGCGATCATCGCGCCGGCCACGAAGGCCAGCATCTTGTTGGCGCGCACGTCGATGCCCATCAGGCCGGCCGCGGTTTCGTCGCCGCGGATGGCGTCGAACGAGCGTCCGATCTTGGAGGCCCGCACGCGCCACAGCACGAACAGCACGATGACGACCGACAGCACCACGTGCCACCACTGTGTCAGCTGCGGGATGCCGTTAAGGCCCAGCGCGCCGCCGGTGATGGACTCGGTGTTGAGGATGGTCACGCGAACCACTTCGCCAAAGCCCAGCGTGGCCATGGCGAGATATACCCCGGACAGCCGCAAGGTCGGCAAGCCGATCAGCGCCGCCACCAGCGCGGGCGCGGCCATGCCGCCGGCCAGCGCGACCGAGAACGGCGCGTCGTAGTTCATGGTGAGCAGCGCGGCGGTGTACGCCCCGATGCCCATGAAGGCTGCGTTGGCCATGGCCAGCATGCCGCAAGCCAGGGTCAGCCAGATGGAGAGGGCCAGCAAGGCGTTGGTGCCCAGCGTGAGCACCAGGTTGCCGTAAATGGCCCAGAAGTTTTCGAATCCGCTCATTCTTTAAGCCTTGCGTTGAACCACTTTGCCGAACAGACCTTGCGGGCGCACCAGCAGGATCAGGAACAGCAGGCCGAAAGCCACCGCATCGCGCATGGTGGAGCCGATGTAGGCCACCGACAGCACCTCGGCAAAGCCCAGGAACAGGCCGCCCAGCATGGCGCCGCGGATGTCGCCCATGCCGCCCAGGATGATGACCGCGATGCCCTTGTGCAGCATCGGCTGGCCCATCAGGGGGAACAGCGCGTTGGAGTACAGGCCGATCAGCACGCCGGCCACGCCGCCCAGGGCAGCCGCGGCGAACGAGGTGGTGACGAACAGTTTTTCGACGTTGATGCCCAGCAGCCAAGCGGCCTTGGGCGATTCGGCGATGGCGCGCAGGGCGCGGCCGAATTGCGTGCGGCGCATGACGTACATCAGCACGGCCATCAGCGCGAAGGACAGGAAGATGATGCCCAGTTCAATGACGGTCAGGTGCAGGCCGGCGACCTCGATCACTTCCTCGGGCACGGTGCCGTGCGGGAAACGCAGGTTGCTTGCGCCGAAGATGCCCTGGGCGGTGTTGTTCAGGATGATGCCCACGCCGATGGTGGCGATCATGGGGATCAGGTGGGGCGCGTTGCGCTTGCGCAGCGGCTTGAGCACCAGGTAGTCGATGATGACTCCGGTGAAGCCGGCGACGAAGAACGCTGCCATCAGTCCCGCCCAAAGGGGCAGGCTGAATTGCTGCACGACGAACAGTGCCGCGTAGGCGCCAACCATGAAGACGGCGCCATGCGCCAGGTTGATCACCCCGAGCACGCCGAAGATCAGCGTGAAGCCCAGCGCGAACAGTGCATACACACAGCCCAGCGACAAGGCATTGACGAATTGTTGTTCGAACATGATGGGACTTTCCAAAGCTGTGAGGGCCCCATGCAGCGCCCACTGCATGGCCTTGAGCCTCCCGGCGGGGAGGCATTTCTTTTAGGGTGACGGCCCTGCGATAAAAAGCGCCTTGCGAGCGGCCGCGCCGCCCGCAAGGCGCATCCCCCCGCGCGGGGATGCGCAGCGCTTACTTTTCGATGACGTACTTGCCGTCCTTCGTCACGCTGACGATGGGAGCCTGGTCGGCATCGTAGCCGGCGGGCTTGCCGGCGCGGTCGTTGGCCTGACGGAACTTGAACGGGCCAGTGGCGCCGGTCCAGGTGACCGCGGGCAGCGCGTCGCGCAGGGCTGCGCGATCCTTGGGCAGGTCGCCCGAGATCTTGACGTTCTTCAGCGCCTGGGCGGCGATGTACATGGCGTCATACGACTGGGCCGCGAACTGGTCCGGCGCGCCATTGAACTTGGCCTTGTAGGCGTCGATGAACTTGACGTTCTCGGGAGCCTTGTTCTCGATCGACCAGGGGCTGCCGATCCACAGATTGTTCGACGCGCCGCCAGGGGCCAGGTCGAAAATCTTGACCGAGTTCATGCCGTTGCCGCCGATGACGGGAACGTTCAGGCCCAGTTGGCGGGCCTGCACCATGATCGGGGCGCCTTCGGCCAGCAGTGCGGACAGCACGATGGCGTCGGGGTTGGTGCCCTTGATCTTGGTCAGCTGGGCCTTGAAGTCCACGTCGCCCTTGGCGAACGTTTCGGTCGTCGTGACCGGGATCTTCTGATCTTCCAGGGCCTTCTTGAAGTTGTCGTAGCCGCTCTTGGTGAAAACGTCGTCGTTGCCGTAGAGCACCGCCACGTTCTTCAGGCCGGTCTTGGCCTTGACGGTGGCGATGGTGGCCGGCAGCACGTCGGCTTCGGTGACCGAGTTGCGGAACACGTAGTTGCCGATGGAGGTGATGCCGTCAGCGGTATTGGAGGTGCCGAAGGCGACCGTCTTGGCGGCCTGGGCGATCGGGTCGGCGGCCTGGGCCGAGTTGGACAGCGTCGGGCCGAAGACCATCAGGACGTTGTCCTTGAAGATCAGCTTCTTGAAGACGTTGATCGCTTCTTCTTTCTTGCCTTGTTCGTCCTCGACCACGAGCACGATCTTGTTGCCGTTGATGCCGCCGGCGGCGTTGATTTCATCAGCGGCCAGCTGGAAACCGTTGCGGATCGACACGCCGTACTGGGCGGCGCCGCCCGACAGGGCTTCGGCCACGCCGATCTTGATGTCGGCTGCATGGGCAGCCGGGACGATACCGGCAGCGATCAGCGCGGCCAGCAGCTTCTTGGTCTTGGATTGCATGGTTGTTACCACCTTAAAGTCTGTCTCGGAATATTGGTAATCCGGGCTGATGTAATCCTGCCGGATTGACGTCGGATGCCGCCTAAAGGCGCCATGTTTGCGCGTCAAGACCCGGGATATTACTCCTTTGTATCAGGCGGCTACTCGAACGCCATTCAACAAAAGCCTACAAACCGCCCATTTTTTTGTAAAAAACGTGTGGTTACTAGCAAAAACCCTAACGCTGGCCGAATGTTATTCGGCAGGCGTAAGTGTCCTACGTTCTGGCCGATAACGCTACGCCCAGGTATTGGTCGTAGGCGCTTTCGGTCAGGCGGAACCATGGCATTTCGCTGTCGCGAAAACCCATGTAACTATCATGCATCGCCTTGAATCTGGGGTCTTTGGCGCCCAAGTCCTTGTAGAGTTGCTGCGTGGCCTCGAACGCCAGGTCCATGATGGACCGCGGGAATGTACGGATTTGCGTGCCGTTTGCCGTCAATTGGGCCAGAGCGGCCGCGTTGCGGGCATCGTAGCGGGCGATGGCGGCGGCATGCGCGGCCTGTGCGGCGGCATCCACCACGGCCTGGTAGTTCTTGGGCAGCGCGTTCCAGGCCTCGTCGTTGATATACAGCGACAGCTGCTCGCCAGGCGCCCACCAGCCGGGTGCGTAGTAATACTTAGCAACCTTATTAAGACCGAGCTTGTCGTCATCGTAGGGACCCGCGCCCGCCACCGCCTGCAGGCCGTCTTTCTCGAAGGCTTCGGCCAGCTTGGCGGGATCGGCCTGCTGCGGCGCCACGCCCAGCTTGGCCAGCACGTCGCCGGCCAGGCCGCCGACGCGCATTTTCAGGTCTTTCAGGTCGCCGGCGCGCTTGATTTCCTTGGTGTACCACCCGCCCATCTGGGCGCCGGTGTTGCCCAGCGGAAAGTTGATGATTTTTTCAGGCTTGAAGAGTTCGCGGGTCAGCCTCAGGCCGCCGCCTTCGCTCATCCAGGCGTTCATCTGCCTGGCGTTCAGGCCGAAGGGCACGCCAGCGTCGAAGCAGAAGACGGGGTTTTTGGCGTAGTAGGCGCGGGACGAGGCATGGCCGCATTCCACCTTCTTGGTGGAGACCGCTTCCATCAGGTCCGCGGCGGGCACGATCTCGCCCTCGGGGAAATGGCGGATGTTGAACTTTCCGCCCGTGGCTTCGGAGACGAACTTGCAGAAGCTTTCGCCGGCGCCGATGCGCAGATCCAGGGCGCTGGGGAAGCCGGAAGACAGGCGCCAGCTCAATGAGGGCATGTCCTGCGCGAACGCGGGCGCGCTGACGGCGGCTCCGGTGGCGACAGCGCCGAGACCGGCGTGCTTCAAGAACGAACGTCGTTGCATCTCTTTGCTCCTTTACCGCAACACCTGGGACATCACGCAATACCCGCTGGATATTACACGCCGATATGGGCCGACATTAACAGGACAGCGGGTAAAGGTTTGCAAATAGAGGGTGACGCGGGTCCGCGAATGGGCAGCGCGCAGGGGCTGCAAAGCAGTGCAAGGACCGGGGGCCGTGCAAGTCCGCGGCGGCCATGATGTGGCCGCCGCTCTAGCGACGTCAGATTCCGGCGATCGCCATCTGCTCGATCAGGATCGAGCCAGTGGTCTTGGTGCCGCGCGAAATCGTGTCGGCGCCGACCGCCACGATCTGCTTGAACATGTCGGCGAGATTGCCGGCGATGGTGATTTCCTGCACCGCGTGCTGGATCTGGCCGTTTTCCACCCAGTAGCCGAACGCGCCGCGCGAGTAGTCGCCGGTGACGTAGTTCACGCCCTGGCCGATCAGTTCGGTGACGAGAAAGCCCGTGCCCATCTTCTTGAGCATGGCTTCGAAGTCGTCGCCGCGGCGGGTCTGGGTGGAACTGAACACCAGGTTATGCGAACCGCCGGCGTTGCCGGTGGTCGTCATGCCCAGTTTGCGGGCGGTGTAGGACGACAGGAAATAGCCTTCCAGCACCCCGGCCGACACCACGCTGCGGCGGCGGGTGCGCACGCCTTCGTCGTCGAAGGGCGAGCTGCCCATGGCGCCGCGGATGTGCGGGTCTTCGGTCAGGTTGATGTGCTCGGGGAAGACGGGCTTGCCCAGCGCGTCCAGCAGGAAGCTGGCCTTGCGGTACAGCGCGCCGCCATTGGCAGCCTGGGTCAAGGCGCCCACCAGCCCCAGCGCCAGGGGCGCTTCGAACAGGACGGGGAACTTGCCGGTGCGGATGCGGCGGGCCGACAGCCGCGACAACGTGCGCTCGGCGGCGTAGCGGCCGATGGCCTCCGGCGAGGCCAGCTTGGCAGGATCGCGTTCGGAGCTGTACCAGTAGTCGCGCTGCATGCCATTGCCGCGTCCGGCGATGGGCGCGACCGACAGGCTGTGGCGCGAGTACGGATAGCCGCCCAGGAAGCCGCGCGTGTTGCCCATCACGAACTGACCTTCGTAGGTGCCCACGGTGGCGCCATCGGTATTGGTGATGCGCGGATCGACCTCGCGGGCGGCGCGCTCGGCGCGCAGCGCCAGCTCGGCGGCCTCTTCGGTGGACACGCCCCAGGCGCGGTGCAGGTCCAGGTCGGGGAATTCGGTGGCCAGCTGATCGGAGTCGGGCAGGCCGGCGGCCGGATCGGCGGCGGTGTGGCGCGCAATGTGCCAGGCGGCTTCGACTGTCTGGCGCAGCGCCGCTTCGGAAAAGTCGGACGTGGAGGCCGAACCGCGGCTCTGGCCGGCGTAGACCGTCAGGTCCAGCGAACGGTCGCGGGTCTGTTCGACGGTTTCGATGTCGTTCTTGCGTACGGAGACCGACAGGCCCAGGCTTTCCGAGACTTCCGCCGCTGCGTCGGAGGCGCCGATCTGGCGCGCATAGGCGAGGGTTTGTTCGACGAGTTCAGAAAAACGCGCGTGATTCGCCGCCAGCGGCAAGGATGAGGAGGTTTTAACCATTGCTGTCCAATTTGCAGAGACGGTTATCATAGCCAAGTCTGTCATTGCGCAGTTTTCCATGAATTCCCATATTGAAGAAGAATCCGTCGACGACGGTTACGACGAGAACGGCTACGACCGTCCCAGCAAGTCGCAGGTCAAGCGCGAAATGCACGCCTTGCTGGACCTGGGCAAGCAGCTGATCGAACTGTCCCCCGAACGCCTCAAGCAATTGCCACTGGCGGAGCGCCTCTATGAAGCGATCCGCACCGCGCAGCGCACCACCGGGCGCGAGGGCAAGCGGCGCCAGGTTCACTTCGTGGGCAAGCTGATGCGCGACGCGCCCGCCGACGAGATCCGCGCCCAGCTCGACGTCTGGGAAAACGGCTCGCGCGAGGAAACCGCCGCCATGCACCGGCTGGAGACCTTGCGCGACCGCCTGCTGGACGACGACGAGGCCCTGACCCGGCTGCTCAATAACAATCCGCAGGCCGACGTGCAACAGCTGCGCGCGCTGATCCGCGCCGCCCGCAAGGAAAAGCTGGCCAACGCCGCCCTGCTGCAAGGCCAGGAGCCGCAGAAGAAGCACTACCGCGCGCTGTTCCAGGCCCTGAAGACCCTTACCCTCTGATTTTCACCGTCCGCCGTCCATGAACGCTCCGACCGACCTGCTCGATTGCATCGAGATCGAAACCGCCCCCAATCCCACGCACGCCGTGATCTGGCTGCACGGCCTGGGCGCCGACGGCAACGACTTCGCGCCCATCGTGCCGGAGCTGGACCTGCCGGCCGGCGCGTCGGTGCGCTTCGTATTCCCCAACGCGCCGGTGCAACGCGTGACGATCAATAACGGCATGGCGATGCGCTCCTGGTACGACATCCTGGTCATGGACCTGGTGCGCGTCGAGGACGCCAGCGGCATCCGCGCCTCCGAGGCTGCGATCCACAAGCTGATCGCGCGCGAAAACGCGCGCGGCATCCCGACCTCGAAGATCGTGCTGGCGGGCTTTTCGCAGGGCTGCGCCATGACCCTGCACACCGGCATCCGCCTGCCGGAAAAGCTGGCGGGCATGATGGGCCTGTCGGGCTATCTGCCGCTGCTGGACACGGCCGAGGCCGAACGCCACAGCGCCAATCACGACACGCCCATCTTCCTGGCCCACGGCCAGTACGACCCGGTGGTGTCGCTGCCGCGCGCCCAGGCCTCGCTGGCCGAACTGCAGCGCCTGGGTTACGACGTGCAATGGCACACCTACCCCATGCCGCACTCGGTCTGCGCCGAGGAAGTGGCGGATATCTCCAAGTTCCTGAATCAAGTCCTGGTCTGAGGACCATGCAGGGCCGCGCCCGGCGGCCCTGATCGCGGCAGATAGGCGCCCGGCGCCCCTGCCCGCCCACTTGCAGGCCCTGGCGGCCTGCGATTTCATTTTGTATACCAAGTGGTATCCCAGCCTGGAATTTTCATAGGCTGGCTTTCTTGCGTCCATAGAGAAAAACGCCAACTGCAAAAAGCTTGTCGCCTATTTGTATTGAATATAGTATTCGATCCAAGCCTTACCGGCCCGAGCAAGCAGTTCGGGCTTCCCTGTTGTTGTTGTCGATCCATCCCATTGGCCGTGTCGCGCCGGGTTTCGGCGTGGCATTCAAGACGCAGGAGAAAGTCCCGTGAAATCCTTGCCATCGCCCCGTCTGGCGGTTGCGGCGCTGCTCGCGCTGTTCGCCCCCCTGGCCGTCCAGGCCGAAGCCCTCAATCCCCCCGTGAAGGTCCGCTACGAAGAAGTGGTGCGGTCCATTCTTTACGTGCCCAAGTACGTGGCCCTGTCGCAGGGCTACTTCAAGGACGCCGGCCTGGACGTATCCATGAAGACCTCGCAAGGCACCGACAAGGGCATGACCGCCCTGCTGTCCGGCAGCGCCGACATCGTGCTGATCGGGCCCGAAGCGTCCATCTACGTCCACAACAGCGAATCCCCGGTCAAGCCCAAGATCTTCGCCGGGCTGACCGCCACCGACGGCTTCTTCCTCTTGGCACGCAAGCCGGTAGAGAAGTTCGACTGGTCCATGCTCAAGGGCAAGGAAGTGATCGGCTTTCGCCCCGGCTCCAATCCCATCGTGTTCCTGGAAACGGCGCTGCGCAAGCATGGCGTGGATCCGCAAAAGGACGTGAAGCTGCTGAACAATATCGGCATTCCCGCGCGCGCGGGCGCCTGGATGGCCGGCCAGGGCGAATACGGCATCTTTCTTGAACCCGAGGCCGGCGAACTGGTGCGCAACGGCAAGGGCTACATCGTCGCCTCGGTGGGCCACGAAGTCGGCCAGGTGGACTACACCGTTTTCACCGCCACCGACAAGTACATCCGCGACAACCCCAAGGTCATCCAGGCCTGGACCGACGTGGTGGCGCGCGCCGAAAAATACGTGAAGGACACGCCCGCGGCCACGCTGACGCCGCAGATCATGACTTACTTCCCCGGCATGGACCAGGCCGCGGTGACCGAGGCCATCGAGCGCTACAAGAAGTACCAGATATGGAAGACCACGCCGCTGGTGACGGCCGAAGCCATGAACCAGTTGCAGGACATGCTGATCGCCAGCGCGGTCATGAAGGACAACGCCCGCGTGAAGTACGAGGATGTGGTGGTGACCGACTTCGCGAAGAAGGCCCAATGATGGGCGCCGTTATCCACAACCTGAAGCCGGACACCGCCACGGCGAAGATCGAACTGCGCGAGGTCTGTCTTTCCTATTTCACCCAGGAAGGCGAGACGGAGGCGCTGTCGAATGTGTCGTTCACGCTGGCGGCGGGCGAATTCGTCAGCCTGATCGGGCAAAGCGGCTGCGGCAAGAGCACCCTGCTGTCGCTGATCGCCGGCCTGATTCCGCCGACCTCGGGCGCCGTGATGATAGACGGCCAGGCCGTGACCAAGCCCAATCCGCGCATCGGCTACATGCTGCAGCAGGACTACCTGTTCGAGTGGCGCACCATCCTGGACAACGTCATGCTGGGCGCGGAGATCCAGGGCCGGCGCGATGCGCGCAGCGAGGCGCGCGCCGTGCATCTGCTGGAGAAATGCGGACTGGGCGCGTTCCTGTCGCACACGCCGCGCCAATTGTCGGGCGGCATGCGGCAGCGCGCCGCGCTGGCCCGCACCCTGGTCACCGAGCCGGACGTGATCCTGCTGGACGAGCCTTTCTCGGCGCTGGATTCGCAGACCCGGCTGGCAATCTCCGACGAAGTGGTGGACATCCTGAGGCGCGAAGGCAAGACCGTGGTGCTGGTCACCCACGACATCGGCGAAGCCATCGCCATGACCGACCGTGTGATCGTGCTGTCGCGCCGTCCCGGCCGCCTGAAGAGCCAGTACCGCATCCATTACGGCGACGGCCAGGCGCGGCCGACGCCATTCCAGGCGCGCTCGCGGCCGGAATTCAATACCTACTTCAAACAGCTGTGGGACGAGCTCGATGTCCACGTGGAGGGTTGACCCATGAACGCGCCCGTCGCCAACACCGTTCCGCTGCGCGCCGTGCGCGCGCCCAGCGAGAAGTACCTGAACTACCTCCGGCGCGACCGCGCCCGCCGCCGGCATATCCGCGTCGCGCAGGCGCTGCTCTTGGCCGTGTTCCTGTGCGCCTGGGAAATCCTGCCGCGCATGCACATTCTCAACCCGCTCCTGACCAGCTACCCCAGCGCGCTGTGGCCGACGTTCATCGAACTCTGGAACAACGGCAACCTGGGCAAGCACATCATGACCACGCTGAGCGCCACGCTGGTGGGCTTCGGCCTGAGCATGGCGATCGGCATCGTGGTGGCGGCGGCGCTGTGGTGGTCGGACTTCCTGTACAAGGTGCTGGACCCCTTCCTGGTGGTGGCCAATGCCATGCCCAAGATCGCCTTCGTGCCGATCTTCTACCTGTGGCTGGGGTCGGACTACGCGGTATACGGCATGGCCGTGGCGATCGCGGTGTTCGTGACCATCATGGTGGTGTATGCGGGCTTTCGCGGCATCGACCTGAACAAGGTGAAGCTGGCCCACACCTTCGGCGCCAGCCGCTGGCAGGTACTGACCAAGGTGGTGCTGCCGGGCAGCGTGCCCACGTTGATCGCGGCGGTGAAGATGAACATCGGCCTGGCGCTGGTTGGGGTGATCGTGGGCGAGTTCCAGTCGGCGGATTCCGGCCTGGGCTTTCTCATCATGAACGGCAGCCAGGTGTTCAAGCTGAACATCGTCATGACCGCCATCGCCATCCTGGCCGTGATCTCCAGCGTGATGTACCTGATCGTCTACCGCATCGAAGCCGCCATCGCGCGGCGCTACGGATAAGGAGCCGCCATGGAATTCCCGCAATGGGTGCAGGACCGCGTGATCGCCCGCCAGGGCCGCCTGCATCCCTATGACGAACTGCCCGCCGCGCGCCTCGCGGTGGTGGTGGTGGACATGCAGCAGTACTTCACGCTGCCCGGCTATCAGGGCGAATGCGCGCCGGCGCGCGAGATCATCGCCCCCATCAACCGCCTGTGCGACGCGGTGCGCGCCGCCGGCGGCACCATCGTGTGGGTGCAGACCGCTTCTGACAGCGCCGACTCGTTCTGGTCGCACCATCACGGCGTGATGTTGACGCCGGAGCGCAGCGCCAGGCGCCTGGAAACACTGCGCCGCGATGCTCCCGGATATGCCTTGCATCAGGACCTGCATGCGCACGACGCCGACCTGCGCGTGACCAAGCGCTTCTACAGCGCGATGGCGCCGGGCTCTTCCGAACTGGAGCCGCTGTTGCGCGGGCGCGGCGTGGACACGCTGCTGATCGCTGGCACGGTCACCAACGTGTGCTGCGAATCCACCGCCCGCGACGCGATGATGCGGGACTTCCGCACCATCATGGTGGACGACGCGCTGGCCGCCGTCACGCCCGCCGAGCACGAGCATGCGCTGCACGGCTGGATGCTGTTCTTCGGCGACGTGCTGTCGGTGGACGAATCGATCGCGCGGCTCAAGCCCGCCCAGGCGGCCAGAAAGACCGCCTGAACGGGCCTGGGATCAGGACAGGTTCAACCAGACCCGGCGCATCGTCGGGTCTTCCGGATCCGCGTCGTTGGTGAAGCCCAGGCTGGTCATCAGCGACAACATGGGCCGGTTGGTCGACAACACCAGGCCGTCGATGTATTCCAGCCCCTGTTCGCGCGCCGCGTCGATCAGCGCCGACATCAGCTGGCGGCCCAGACCGCGGCGTTGCCAGTCGTCGCCGATCACCAGCGCGTACTCCGCCCCCCTGCCGTCAGGATTGCGCAGGTAGTGCGCGAAGCCCACGAGGACCTCGCGCGGATGCCCGCGGTTGGCCGGGTTGGGCACCTGCGTGGCGGCCACGAGCGCCAGCTCGCGGTGGTAGTCCACCTGCGTGTAGCGCGACACCATGCGCGGGGTCAGCTCGCGCATCATGGACACGAAGCGCATGTAGCGCGAACGCTCCGACAGGCCGCGGATGAATTCCTGCAGCGGCTCGCCGTCCTCGGGACGGATGGGACGCAGCACCCAGGGGATGCCGTCGGCGAAGCGGCGCACCTGGACCAGCCGGGCCGGATACGGGTGGATCGCCATATGCGGGTAACCCGCGGTCTGCGGCGTTGCGCAACCGGGCTTCTCGGTCAGCGTCATGCGCAGCCCGCCGGCGCGCAGATGGGTTTCGCCGGCGTATAGCGGATCGATGTCCAGGGATTCGATATCCGGCAATTCCGACACCAGTTCGGACACCAGCACCACCGCCTGTTGCAGCGCCTCGGCGGCCATGTGGCCGATGCGCGGCGCCAGCACCCGGCGCCACAAGCGGCTGCGTTCGATCAGCTGGCGGGCCAGGAAGCCGTTGAGCGGCGGCAGGTCGACGCCGCGGTCGGATTGAGACAGCACCGCGTCCGGGCCGCCCGCGCCGAAGCGGATGACGGGGCCGAACTGCGGGTCGCGCCGCACCCGGATCGCCATCGGGCGGGACTCCGGCTCGGCCGCCGCCACGTCCATCGGCGTGTCGCGCAGCGGCACGTAGAACAGGGCCAGCAAGCTGCGGATTTCAGAGGTATTCAGTTCGCGCCGGCATTCGGCGCGCACGCGCGCCAGGATCTCGCGCGCGGCGCCCAGGTCCGGCACATGGCTGGCCGGCTCCGGCGGCTGTGTCTGCAACAGCAGTTGCTGGTTGTAGTGATGCGTCGCCAGCACGCCGAAGGCATCGGCGGCCGATTCCGGCGTGCGGAAAGCCGAGGTGCCCGCGTCGTCAAGCATGCGCCGCAGCGGCCGCATGCCGGCATCGCCCATGAAACAGGTGACGACCGGCTTTTTCGCCTTGGGTGCGATCTGCGCCAGCTCGCGCGCCACCGCCGGCATGTCGGCCAGCGCGTCGGGTGCCAGCAGCACCAGCACGCCGTCCACGCCGGCATCGTCGAGCACCGCGTCCAGCATGGCGCGGATGCGTTCGGGCGTCAGCGGCGTGAAGGTGATGACGGGATTGGCGGTGGCCGCGTCCGGCTCCAGCATGGCCGCCAGCGTCCGCTGGGTCGCGGGCGCGAGTTCGGCGCGCAGCACGGCGGCGTCGGGGCCGATCAGGTCCATGGCCAGCTGGGGCGGCCCGCTGCCGTTGGAGATCAGCGCCACGCGCCGGCCCTTGGGACGGCGCGTGTAGCCCAGCACCTTGACGGCCGAGAACAGCTGCACGAAATAGCGTACCCGCACCGCGCCCGCGCGGCGCAGCGCGGCGTCGAAGATGGCATCGGCGCTGTCGGTGTCCGCGCGGCCAGCCTTCAGCACGATCACGGGCTTGATCGAAGCCGCGGCGCGCAAGGTGCTCATGAATTCGCGGGCAGGGCCCACGTCTTCCAGATAGAGCACGATGCTGTCCGTGCGCGGATCGCTGGCCAGGTAGTCCAGCACCTTGGACAGGCCCACCACCGCCTCGTCGCCCAGCGACACGGCGGTGGAAAAGCCGATGTGCACATCTTCGGCCCAGTCCATGACCGCGGCCATGATGGAGCGCGACTGCGCCAACAGCGCCACGCGGCCGGCGCGCGCCAGCACCGGGTGCTGGCTCAGGTTCAGGCCGGCGTGCGGCCGCTGGGCGCCGAAAGAGCGCGGACCCAGCAATTCGCAGCGGTTTTCCTCGGCCCAGGCGCGGCACAGCGCCAGCGTGCCGCGCGGATACGGGTCGGGCAGTTCATGCGGCAACAGGATCACCGAGCGCGGCGCCAGCGGCGACAGCCTGCGCAGCGTTTCCGGCAGGACGGCGGGAGAAACGCAAACCAGGGCCAGATCAGGCCGTTCGCCCTGAGCCAGGCCCTGCAACGTGTCCGGCAGGTCCGGCGCGGCGCCGACTTCGCAAGCCACCACTGTGGTCTTGCCCTTGAGCGCGGGCGGCAACGAGGCCGCCGCCGGCAGCGGCCGGTCGGCGACGATCACCAGCGAGGCGGGCTCGAACATCGGAGCGAGAGCATGTCGCAACATGGTGTTAGCAGGCCCTAATCTAAAATACCCCTCATCGTAACAAGACAACCCCGCCCTACGTTTGACATGGGCCCAGCCTGACGCCGATTTGTGGCGCCGCAGCCGCTATCATTGCCACCTATGACTTCCAACGCCTCTACCCCCATTCGTACCCGTTTCGCGCCCTCGCCCACGGGTTTCCTGCATCTGGGCGGCGCCCGCACGGCGCTGTTCTCCTGGGCCTTCGCGCGCCACCACCAAGGCACCTTCGTGCTGCGCATCGAAGACACGGACGTCGAACGCTCCACGCCGGAAGCGGTGCAGGCCATCCTGGACAGCATGGACTGGCTGGGCATGCAGCCCGATGAAGGCCCCTTCTACCAGATGCAGCGCATGGACCGCTACCGCGAGGTGGTCGCGCAGATGCTGGCCGCCGGCACCGCATACCACTGCTACAGCTCGCCCGAGGAAGTGGAAGCCATGCGCGAAGCCGCCCGCGCCCGCGGCGACAAGCCGCGCTACGACGGCACCTGGCGTCCCGAACCCGGCAAGACCCTGCCGGCCATCCCGGAAGGCCGCAAGCCCGTGGTGCGCTTCAAGAACCCGCAGGAAGGCGCGACCTCCTGGAACGACATGGTCAAGGGCACGATCAGCTTCGACAACACCGAACTCGACGACCTGATCATCGCGCGCCCGGACGGCACGCCCACCTACAACTTCTGCGTCGTGGTCGACGACTGGGACATGGGCATCACCCACGTGCTGCGCGGCGACGACCACGTCAATAACACCCCGCGCCAGATCAACATCCTGCGCGCGCTGGGTGCCACGCTGCCCGAATACGGCCACGTGCCCATGATCCTGGGTCCGGACGGCGAAAAGCTGTCCAAGCGCCACGGCGCCGTCAACGTCATGGAGTACGACAACGAAGGCTATCTGCCGGAAGCCATGGTCAACTACCTGGCGCGCCTGGGCTGGAGCCACGGCGACGACGAACTCTTCTCGCGCGACCAGCTGGTGTCGTGGTTCGACACCAAGCACCTGTCCAAGTCGGCCTCGCAGTGGGATCCGAAGAAGCTGAACTGGGTCAACGCCCACTACATCAAGCAGATGGACAACGCCGAACTGGCCGAGCGCGTGGCGCCGCGCGTGGCGAACCGCGGCGGCCATCCGGAAAAGATCGACCTGCCGGGCGTCATGGGCCTCTTGAAGGACCGCGCTGAAACGCTGGAGCAACTGGCCGACGGCGCCATGCTGTTCTGCGCCGAGTTCAAGGGCGCGCCCGCCGAGCTGGCCGAGCAACACCTGACCGCCCCCGCGCGCGAAGCGCTGGCCGACTTCGCCCAGCGCGCCCAGGACGCGGACTGGACCCGCGAAGCCCTGTCCGCCCTGATCAAGGCCGTGCTGGCCGATCGCGGCATGAAGATGCCGCAACTGGCCATTCCCCTGCGCGTCGCCGTCACCGGCCAGACCCAGACCCCGGCCGTGGACGCCGTGCTGGCCCTGCTGGGCAAGCAGACGGTGCTCAAGCGCCTGGCTGCGATCTAAGCGCCTGTCCCAAAAACACCGCGGGCCTTGCTCATCCTGGAATGAGCAAGGCCCGCGGTGTTTCAGCCGTTCCTTCAGGCTTGCTGGATGGCCGCGCGCGCCTTCAATGCGCGCGCGAAGAACGCGCCCAGCAAGGGCAACAGCGCCGCCGAGCCGCCAAACAACGCGGCAGGCCCGATCTCATCGACCACCGCGCCCGCCAAGGCCACGCCCGCCGCCTGGCCCATGAACAGGCAGGACGCGAACCACGCGACGGCCGTGCCGCGCGCCGACGGCACCATCTGCGTCGCATTCGTCTGCAACGTGGCATGCAGCAGGTAGTAGCCGAAACCCGCCAGCACGCTGGCCAGCAAGCTCCACATCCAAACCGGACCTAGCAAATACGACAGGAACGCCACGCCCAGCACCAGTCCGCCGGCGATCGCCAGCCCGCGTTCGCCCAGGCGTTTCAGGATGCGGCCCGCCACCACCGTATAAAGCAAGCCGCCCACGGCATACACGGCCACCAGCGCGCCCGCGGCGGTCAGAGAGATACCGAAGCGTTCATGCAGGTAGGAAGGCGCAAAGGCCAGGGCGCCGAACACCAGCAGGCCTTCGACGAATACCGTCGCCAGCACGATGCGCGCCCAGGGCGTACTCAACACCAGCCGCGCCTGCGCCACGAAGCCCTGGCGCACCGCGCCGGGATCCACCTGGCCCAGGCCCGAGACCTGCTGGCGCCGCACTTCCAGCAACAGCAGCACGCCCACTATCAGATAGCCGCAGACCAGCGCGGCGAACGCCCAGCGCCAGCCCACGGTGTCGGCAAACAGGCCGCCAGCCAGTTGGCCGGCCGACATGCCGAGGATGGTGCCGGTCAGGAAACGCGCCAGGGTGGCCTGGCGGCGTTCGTAGGGCACGTTGTCGCCGATCCAGGCCATCGACAACGGCACGATGCCCGCCCCCGCGGCGCCGGAGAGGACGCGGCAGAACACCAGCACGTCCAGCGACCCGGCAACCACGGCGCCGGCGCTGCCCAGCGCGCAGGCAAAGGTCGCGATGCTGACGACGCGGTACTTGCCGTAGCGGTCGCCCAGGGGCCCGAAGAACATCTGCAACACGCCGTAGGCCACGGCGAACGCGGTCACGGCGCGCGCGGCCTGGCCTGTAGTGGTGCCGAATTCCGCCGCCAGCTGCGGCAACATGGGATCACAAATGCGGAAGGCGCTGGCGCTGACGAAAGCGGCCAGGGCAAGCAGCGCGATGGCGCGCGCTTCGGAGGACAAGGCAGGCATGGATGACCGGCTGCGGGCGATGGGTGAAGACCGCACCTTACCGCAGCCCGGCCATCTTGGCTTTGCCGCGGGGCGGAATGTCCGTCCCGCGCAACGCTCAATAAGGCAGGCGGTAGCCCGTGGGCATGCGGCGCGCGGTCATGACCTGGCCGCCGTTTTTCAGCTCGCGCATCGTCAGGCGGGTCTTCTCGACCTTTTCGACGCGGTAGCGGTTCAGGTAGATCGGATCGTTGGCGTCCACCAGTTCGCCAGCGGACTTGGTGGTCTGCATCGTGTAGATGCCGTCCGCCACGCTCCAGCAGCCGGTCTCGCGCAACGCGGGACGCGTCTTGCGGCCGATCTTCAGCAGGGATTCATAGGCCATGGTGCCATCGGCGGACAGCACGATCAGCGATTGCAGATCGCCGCTGACATCGCGCGGGCGGCTGTTCGACAGCCAGGTGCCTATCATGGGATCGCCGGCCTTGGCGGGCACGCAGGCCACCGGCTTGGGCGGTTCCGCGGGCTGGGCCTCGGTGATGGTGGCGGGCTTTCTGGCGGCGCAGCCGGCCAGGATCAGAACGGCGCAGGCGACGCCCGCCGTACGCAAATACACACTGCTCATGACTTCCTCAACACGTCTGTCGACGCGCCGCACCGAGCACCCCGGCGCGTCCCTCGCGCAGCAAACATCACGCACTCTAAAGAGCCGTTTGCGAAGAATCAACGGCGATCCGCGACCAGTGCAATTGCGCAACAGTAGGCCCCGGAATTGGCCTGTTTTATGGCCGCAAATCGCAAAAATGCGTTGGTTTCAAGCGACAGTGCGGCCGCGTTTCGCGGCCTTCGCGCGCAGCATTTCCTCCATGCGCGCGGCAGCCGGAGACAGGCTGCGGCCGGCCAGCCGGGTGATGCCCAGTTCACGCTCGATGCGCGGGGCGGATAGCGGCACGAAGGCCAGTCCGCGCGAGTCCGGCGGCACGCCCAGCCGCGCCAGCACCGTGACGCCGACGCCGCGTTCCAGCATGGCCAGAAGCGACATCATGTTGGACACGAAGACCTGCCGGTCCAGCATGAAGGCCGCCTGCGGATAGCCGGCAAGCTGGCGATGGGCGATGGTGCCGACCAGAGGCAGGTCCTCGATCTCGCGCCAGGTCACCGATTTGCGCCTGGCCAGCGGATGGCCGCGATGGCAGACCAGGCCGAAGGCGTCACGCAGCAAAGGCTCGAACGACAGTCGCCGGTCCTGCGACACCGGACTGCACACGCCCAGCTCCGCCTCCCCTGCCAGCACCATGCGCTCCACGCCTTCCGAGTTGTCGTCGAACAGGCGCAACGCCACCGCCGGATAGCGTTCGCGGTACGTCGCCACCAGTTCCGGCAACCAGTGCGTGGCCACGGTGGCGACGGACGCCATGGTCAAGGTGCCGGCCTCGTTGCTTGCCAGCCCCGACAGCGCGCCCGCCACGCGGTCGTGGTGCTGCACCAGTTCACGCGCCAGCGGCAGGCAATCCTGCCCGAATCGCGTAAGCGTGCCACGGTTGCCCGGCTCGAACAGCGGCTGCCCCAGGCGCTGCTCCATCTCGCGGATGGACAGCGACAACGCCGGCTGTGAGCGGAAGGCCCGCGCCGCGGCCGCGCGGAAGCTGCGCAGCTCAGCCACCAGCAGGAAGTGGCGGTAGTGCGTGATGGAAATCTCGGGCAAGGGGCGCATGGCTGGCCTCGATTAGTGAAACTTATCCAATCATATGAAAAATAAAGTTTTCTGATAGTTCGGCCGCACCTAAGATGGCCGCACCATGAATGCCGACTCGCTGCTCCCGCCTCTTTCCACCCGCGCCGACCCGCTGGATTTCAACCGCGTCGACCAATTGCCCGCGCATCCCGCCGGCCAGGGCCGCCTGATAGTCGGCGCCGATCCTCGGGACGACAGGCCAGGCCTGCTGTTCGTGCCCGGCGCTTACCACGGCGCCTGGTGCTATGCGCACTATCTGGATTTCTTCGCCCGCGCCGGCCTCGCCTGCGCGGCGCTGGATCTGCGCGGCCACGGCGCCCTGCCCCAGGACGCGGCGTTTGCGTCGGTTGGCATCGCCGACCTGGGCCAGGATGTCGTCAGCGCGCTGGACGCGCTGGCTCGTCCCACGGTCGTCATCGGCCACAGCATGGGCGCGCTGCCCGCGCTGCTGGGCGCCAGCCAGCGGACGGTGGCGGGCGTGGTCCTGCTGGCGCCGTCGCCGCCCGGCGACCTGCCCGGCGCGCAAGCGCTGCCCCCTGTCCCCGAAGGCCTGCCGCGCAGCGCGCCGAACGACGCCGAAATCCGCGCGCGCTTTCTGGCGACCTCGCCAGACCGCAACGTCGCCTCGGTATCGCGGCGCCTGTGCCCCGAAAGTCCGGAAGTGCTCAACGACCGTTATCTGCTGCGCGTGCCCGTCGACGCCGCCGCCATCCACGCTCCCGGCCTGTGCCTGGAAGCCGGCCTGGACACGCATGACCGCCATCCGCCAGGCCAGGATCTGGCGATCGCGCGCCGCTTCGGTTTTTCCCACGCCGAGCTTGCCGGCCAACCGCATTGCATGATGTACGCGGACCAATGGCAAGTCAGCGCCGCCGCCATCCTGGATTGGCACCACAGCCAATTCGGTTGATCGCCCCCCCAATACCAACGACAACAACGACAACGACGCGCAATCGCGCCATCAGGAGACAAGCATGTCCATTCCCCGTTCCCTCCGTCCGGCCCTGATCGGCGCCAGCCTGCTGCTGGCCGCGGCCTCGCACGCCGCCGGCTGGCCCGAGAAACCCGTGACCCTCATCGTGCCGTCCGCCGCCGGCGGCGCGGCCGACCTCACCGCGCGCACCCTGGCGCAATACCTGGGCGAAAAGACCGGCCAGACCGTGGTGGTCGAGGACCGTCCCGGCGCCGGCGGCATCGTCGGCACCAACGCCGCAAAGAACGCCGCGGCGGACGGCTACACCTTCCTGCTGTCCACCAACTCCACCCACTCGGCCAACCAGTTCCTCTACAAGAGTCTGCCCTACGACGCGCAGAAGGACTTCCGCCAGGTCGGCATGCTGGGCACCTTCGGCACGGTCGGCGTGGTGTCGCCCGACAGCCCGTACCGCACGGTGCCCGACCTGGTCGCCTATGCCAAGCAGCATCCCGGACAGGTCTTCTTCGGCTACTACAGCTCGTCCTCGCAAGTGCCGTCCGAACTGTTGAAGCAGCGCGCCGGCATCGAGATCACCGGCGCGGCCTACAAGAACATCACGCAGATCATCACCGACCTGCGCGGCAAGCAGATCAACTTCGCCTTCGTCGACTACCTGACCGCGATGGGCCAGATCGACGGCAAGGGGCTCATCCCCATCGCCGTCACCGGCGCCCAGCCGCATGCGGCCTGGCCCAGCGTGCCGACCATGGCCACCTACTATCCGGATTTCGTCGTTGCCGGCTGGCTCGGCCTGTCGGCCCCGGCAGGCACGCCGCAGGACATCGTGGAAAAGATGAACGCCCACATGCAGGCGGCGGTGAAGGACGAAGCGACTGCGAAGAAGCTGCGCGCCCTGGGCCTGACGCCGGAATCGATGGACGTGGCGCGCTTCGATGCCTTTGTGAAGGAAGACACCGCGCGCTGGAAGGAATGGATCCGGATCTCGGGCATCCAACCCCAATAAATTCGCGGCCCTCCCTATATCTATATATAGAGGGCCCGTTTTATCTACAGCGGCAGGCGCTGCTCGTGCTTGATTTCGCGCAGCGCGACGATGGTGCGCGTCTGCCGTATGCCCGGCATGTTGAACAGGAACCGGTGCAGGAAACGGTCATAGGCCTCCGGGCTTTCGACCAGGATCTTCAGCAGGAAGTCCGAATCCCCCGTCACCGCGTAGCACTCCAGGATTTCGGGCGCGTCGCGCACCGAGCGCTCGAAGTTTTCGACCGTATTGGCGGAGTGCCGTTCCAGGCTGATCTGCGCGAACATGCAGCCCAGCCCCACCTTGCTGCGGTCCACCTGGGCGCTATAGCCCTGGATCACCCCGCTGGCCTCCATCGCCTTCACCCGCCGCCACACCGGCGCGGCCGACAGCCCCACCTTCTCTGAAAGCTGCTGCGCCGAGGCCCGGCCGTCCTCCTGCAAGGCCTTGAGGATGCCGATATCGGTCTTGTCCATCGCTTAGTCTCCTGGTTTTTATCGAACACGAAACGTTCATTGCGAATTATAGGGATAGCACGATCCAAAAACGCAATAAACCTGATGGCTCGCGAACCTATCATGGTGCCGAAACCAGGAGTATTCACCATGGACGGTACCCCCGCCGCCGAACCCCAGCTGGACCTCGAGTACCAGCTCGCCGACAACCTCACCCGCAGCTCCGGCCGCATCTTCATGACCGGCACCCAGGCGCTGGTGCGCATCATGCTCACCCAAGCCCGGATGGACCGCGAACGCGGCCTGAACACGGCCGGCTTCGTCTCGGGCTACCGCGGCTCGCCGCTGGGCGGCGTGGACATGGCCATGTGGAAGGCGCAAAAGGCGCTGGACGCCAACCAGATCACCTTCCTGCCCGCCATCAACGAAGACATGGCGGCCACCGCGGTCATGGGCACCCAGCAGGCCGGCGTGCGCGCCGACCGCAACGTCGATGGCGTCTATGCCATGTGGTACGGCAAGGGCCCCGGCGTGGATCGCGCCGGCGACGCGCTGCATCATGGCAACGCCGCGGGCGCATCGCGCAACGGCGGCGTGCTGGTGGTGGTGGGCGACGACCACACCGCCGTCTCGTCCTCCATCCCGCACTCCAGCGAGGCCTCGCTGATCGGCTGGCAGATGCCCATCGTGCATCCCGCCTCCATCGACGAATACGAAACCTTCGCGCTGTGGGGCTGGGCCCTGTCGCGCTACTCGGGCACCTGGGTCGCCTTCAAGGCCGTGTCCGAAACCATCGAATGCGGGCATTCCTTCGTTCCCGCCCCTGCCCAGCGCTACGACATGCCGGCGGATCCGGACATGCCGCCCGAATCGCTGGAATATTCCGCGCGCGACTTCCTGTCGCTGGCGATCGAAACGCGCATGAACCTGCGCATGAAGGCCGTGGCCGCATTCGCGCGCCGCCACAGCATCGATCGCCTGACCTGTCCGGCGCCCAAGGCCACTGTCGGCATCGTCACGGTGGGCAAGGCGCACCTGGACACCATGGAAGCGCTGTCGCGCCTGGGCGTGGACACCGTCACCGCCAACGCGCCGGTGCGCATCTACAAGCCCGGCCTGACCTGGCCGCTGGATAGCGAACGTCTGCTGGAATTCGCGCGCGGCCTCTCGCACATCCTGGTGATCGAGGAAAAGGGCGCCGTGGTCGAAAGCCAGATCAAGGACCTGCTGTTCAACCTGCCGGACCGCCCCACCGTCATCGGCAAGAAAGGCTTCGACGGCGAAGCGCTGGTGCCCTCGGCCGGCCAGTTGCGCCCTTCCCTGCTGGCGCAGCCGCTGGCCAGCTGGCTCAGCCGCGCCGCCGGCCTGCCGCTGGCGGCGGACCTGTCCGCATTCGCGTGCCAGGCGCCGTTGTCCAACGATGCCGACGGCATGCGCCGCCGCCCCTATTTCTGTTCGGGCTGCCCGCACAGCACCTCGACCAAGGTGCCCGAAG
Organism: Achromobacter aegrifaciens; assembly: GCF_902859735.1. GTDB lineage: Bacteria > Pseudomonadota > Gammaproteobacteria > Burkholderiales > Burkholderiaceae_B > Achromobacter > Achromobacter aegrifaciens. The sequence continues at coordinate 130,085 of NZ_CADIJY010000007.1, forward strand.
GCAGCCAGGCGCTGTCGGGCGTGGGCTGCCACTACATGGCCGCCTGGATGGACCGCGACACCGGCGGCCTGACGCAGATGGGCGGCGAAGGCGTGGACTGGATCGGCCTGTCGCGCTACACCAAGATGCCGCACATCTTCCAGAACATGGGAGAAGGCACCTATTACCACTCCGGCTATCTCGCCATCCGCCAGGCCGTGGCCGCCAAGGCCAACATCACCTACAAGATCCTGTTCAACGACGCCACGGCCATGACGGGCGGCCAACCCATCGACGGCCCGATCTCGGTGCCCAGCATCTGCCAGCAACTGCGCGGCGAGAACGTGGCCCGCATCGTCGTCACCACCGACGAACCCGAAAAGTACCAAGGCGTGGACCTGGGCGCCGGCATCAAGGTGCACCACCGCCGCGAACTGGACGCGCTGCAGCGCGAGCTGCGCGAGATCCCCGGCGTGACCGTGCTGATCCATGACCAGACCTGCGCCGCTGAAAAGCGCCGCCGCCGCAAGAAGAACCAATTTCCCGACCCGGCGCGCCGCATGCTGATCAACAGCGCCGTCTGCGAAGGCTGCGGCGACTGCGGCGTGCAATCGAACTGCCTGTCGGTGGTGCCGCTGGAAACGCCCTATGGCCGCAAGCGCGCCATCGACCAGTCCAGCTGCAACAAGGACTATTCCTGCGCCGAAGGCTTCTGCCCCAGCTTCGTCTCCGTGATGGGCGGCAAGCCCAAGAAGAGCGCGGCGCCCAAGGCCGACCAGGAACGCCTGCAAAAATTGATCGCGCAATTGCCCCTGCCGGCCATGCCCGCGCTGGACCATCCCTATCGCCTGCTGGTCGCCGGCATGGGCGGCACCGGCGTCATCACCATCGGCGCCATCGTGTCGATGGCGGCGCATCTGGAAGGCCTGTCCGCCGCGGTGCTGGACCTGACCGGCCTGGCGCAGAAAGGCGGCACGGTCGTCAGCCACATCCGCCTGGCGCCTGCCGGCGCGCCTGCCGGCCCGGTACGCCTGGACTGGCAGCAGGCCGACGCCGCGATCCTGTGCGACCCGGTCGCATCCGTGGCGCCGGACTCGCTGGGCGCGCTGCGCCGCGGCCACACCCAGGTCACGGTCAACAGCTACGTGGCCCCGGTCTCCGACTTCACCCGCAACCCGGACGCGGCCATGCGGCCCGAAGCGCTGCTGGCCAAGATCCGCCACGCCGCGGGCGAATCCAACACCGTCGCGATCGACGCGCACGAGGCCGCGCTGGCGCTGTTCGGCGACAGCATCCTGTCCAATATGTTCATGCTGGGCTATGCCTGGCAGCGCGGCGGCGTGCCGCTGTCGCAGGCCGCCATCAACCGCGCCATCGAACTCAACGGCGTGGCCGTGGCCGCCAACCGGGCTGCCTTCGACAGCGGCCGTCTGGCAGCGCACCAGCCCGACGCGCTGGAAGGCGCGTTGCGCCCGCGCGCCCAGGTCGTGCAACTGCACGTGCCCGAATCGTTCGAACGCGCCGTCGCCCGCCGCATCGAAGACCTGACCGCCTATCAAAACGCCGACTACGCCCGCCAGTTCCAGGACGTGGTCGAGGCCGTCGCGGCGCGCGAACGCGAATTGGCGCCCGACGCCAAGACGCCGCGCCTGGCGCTCGCTGTCGCGCGCGGCCTCTTCAAGCTCATGGCCTACAAGGACGAGTACGAAGTCGCGCGGCTCTACACGGGCGCCTCCTTCCAGGCGCAGTTGCAGGGCCAGTTCGAAGGCGACTACAGCCTGCGCTTTCACATGGCCCCGCCCATCTTCGCCCGCAAGGACCCGCGCACCGGCGTGCCGCGCAAGATGACGCTGGGCCCGCGCACCATGACCGCGCTGAAAATGCTGACGCGCCTGAAGGGCCTGCGCGGCACCTGGTTCGATCCCTTCGGCCACACCGCCGAACGCAAGATGGAACGGGCGCTGGTGCGCGAGTACCGCCAGACCATAGACCAGTTGCTCGCAGGGTTGACCCGCGACAAGCTGGCTCAAGCGGCTACAATCGCCGGCCTTGCAGAAACCATCCGCGGCTTCGGTCACGTGAAGGCTGCAAACGTCGAGAAGTATCGGACGGAGTTGGGCCGCTTGATGCAAACCTATACGGCGCCTGCCCCGCGCGATATGCCCCTGCGGAAGACCGCATAAACATTCGCTCCGAGCGGCACCTTCCTGGGCGCGCCTTGCTGGGCGCGCCTAGTGCATTTGGTAACAACCTTTTGTGAACTTCGTCTTATTTTTTTCTTGTCCCTGTCGTACTCGATCACTAGAATTAGTGTCCAACGAGGGGTGCTACACTATATGTTGTGGTCGCTTAAGAGCTGATTCCCGTCGGCCACGCCTTTTGGACTAAGCCGTCCTAGCGTTACGACCCCCTCAAAAGATCCGATTTTGTACCTGACATGACGCCGTCATGTCGCTATCTACGCGCTTTTCGCACAGGAGCTTCCATGCAGACTACGATCGCCTCTGTGACCCGGCCCTCGGCCGTGCCGCCCTCCCAAACCGATTCCCCTGCCGACCCCAATGGCGGGCAATGGGCCAGCTACAACATCATTCGCCGCAATGGCTCGGTGGTCGGGTTCGAACCCAACAAGATCGCCATCGCCATGACCAAGGCCTTCCTGGCCGTCAACGGCGGCCAGGGCGCGGCCTCCGCGCGCGTGCGTGAGCTGGTCGAGAACCTGACCGGCCAGGCCGTCAACGCGCTGGTGCGCAACCGCCCCAACGGCGGCACCTTCCATATTGAAGACATCCAGGACCAGGTCGAACTGGCCCTGATGCGCTCGGGCGAACACGACGTCGCCCGCGCCTACGTGCTATACCGCGAAAAGCGCACGCAGGAACGCGCTGCCGCCGCTGCCGCCGCCGCCGACAACCAGGAAAAGGCCGCCGCCCCGCAGGAACACGTGTTGAACGTGACCGACGCCGGCGTGCGCCGCCCGCTGGATCTGGCTGAGCTGCGCGCCACCATCGAAGCCGCCGGCGAAGGCCTGGCCGAATTCATCGACACGGAAGCGATCCTGAAGGAAACGGTCAAGAACCTCTACGACGGCATCCCCGTCGACGAAGTGTTCAAGTCCGCCATCCTGTCCGCGCGCGCGCTGGTCGAAAAGGACCCGGCCTACAGCCAGGTCACCGCCCGTCTGCTGCTGCACACGATCCGCAAGGAAGTGCTGGGCGAAGAAGTCTCGCAGGACGGCATGGCCGCCCGCTACGCCGAATACTTCCCCACCTTCATCGCCCGCGGCATCGAAGGCGGCCTGCTGTCGCCCGATCTGGCCAGCTATGACCTGACCAAGCTGGGCCACGCCCTGAACGCCAAGCGCGACCTGCAATTCGGCTACCTCGGCCTGCAGACCTTGTACGACCGCTACTTCCTGCACATCCGCGGCACGCGCATCGAACTGCCGCAGGTGTTCTTCATGCGCGTGGCCATGGGTCTGGCGCTGCGCGAGACCGACCGCGAAGCCCGCGCCATCGAGTTCTACGAGATCCTGTCCTCGTTCGACTTCATGAGCTCGACGCCGACGCTGTTCAACTCGGGCACGCTGCACTCGCAGCTGTCGTCGTGCTACCTGACCACCGTCTCCGACGACCTGGAAGGCATCTACGACGCCATCAAGGAAAACGCACTGCTGGCCAAGTACGCCGGCGGCCTGGGCAACGACTGGACCCCGGTGCGCGCGCTGCGCAGCCACATCAAGGGCACCAACGGCGAAAGCCAGGGCGTCGTGCCGTTCCTGAAGGTCGTCAACGACACCGCCGTCGCGGTCAACCAGGGCGGCAAGCGCAAGGGCGCTGTCTGCACGTACCTGGAATCGTGGCACCTGGACATCGAAGAATTCCTGGAACTGCGCAAGAACACCGGCGACGAGCGCCGCCGCACGCACGACATGAACACGGCGAACTGGATTCCCGACCTGTTCATGAAGCGCGTCATGGAAGGCGGCGAGTGGACGCTGTTCTCGCCGTCCGACTGCCCCGACCTGCACGACAAGTACGGCCGCGCCTTTGAAGAAGCCTACGTGGGCTACGAAGCGCGCGTTGCCAGCGGCGAGCTCAAGCTCTTCAAGAAGATGCCGGCGCTGAACCTGTGGCGCAAGATGCTGTCGATGCTGTTCGAAACCGGCCACCCCTGGATCACGTTCAAGGATCCTTGCAACATCCGTTCGCCGCAGCAGCACGTCGGCGTCGTGCACAGCTCGAACCTGTGCACCGAGATCACGCTGAACACCAACGAATCCGAAATCGCGGTGTGCAACCTGGGTTCCGTGAACCTGGTCGCGCACATGAAGCCGGCTGCCGGCGGCGGTTTCGAACTCGACCACGACAAGATCAAGCGCACGGTCAGCATCGCCATGCGCATGCTCGACAACGTGATCGACATCAACTACTACGCCGTCGACAAGGCCCGCAATTCCAACGCGCGCCATCGTCCGGTGGGCATGGGCATCATGGGCTTCCAGGACTGCCTGCAGATGATGCGCGTGCCTTACGCATCGCAGTCGGCCGTCGAGTTCGCCGACCGTTCGATGGAAGCCGTGTGCTATCACGCGTACTGGGCCTCGAGCCTGCTCGCTGAAGAGCGCGGCCGTTATCAATCGTATGAAGGCTCGCTGTGGTCGCGCGGCATCTTGCCGCAAGACACGTTGAAGATGCTGCGCGATGAACGCGGTGGTCACGTTGAAGTTGATGAGTCGAGCACGCTCGATTGGGATACGTTGCGCGCGCGCATCAAACAACATGGCATGCGCAACTCCAATTGCATCGCAATCGCCCCAACCGCGACTATTTCCAATATCATTGGTGTATCTGCGTGCATCGAACCCACTTTCCAGAACTTGTACGTCAAATCGAATCTCTCCGGCGAGTTCACGGTCGTTAACGATTACCTCGTGCGTGACCTGAAGAAACTCGGTCTCTGGGACGAAGTCATGGTCGCCGACCTCAAGTACTTCGACGGCAGCCTGTCCCGCATCGATCGCGTACCTTCCGAACTCCGCGACCTCTACGCCACCGCGTTCGAAGTCGAACCGAGCTGGCTGGTTGAATGCGCGTCGCGCCGCCAGAAGTGGATCGATCAAGCACAGTCGCTGAACATCTACATGTCGGGCGCGTCGGGCAAGAAGCTGGACGACACCTACAAGCTGGCCTGGAAGCGCGGCCTGAAGACGACCTACTACCTGCGTACGCTTGGCGCCACCAGCGCCGAGAAGTCCACGGGACGCGGCGGCGAATTGAACGCCGTCTCGGCGGGCGCACCGTCCGCTGGTCCTGCTGTCGCTGCTGCACCTGTTTTGCCGGAACCCGAAGTTCTCGGGGCGGTTTGCACCATGCGGCCGGGCGACCCCGGCTTCGAAGAGTGCGAAGCCTGCCAATAACCGCCTCCGGAGAATGAATCATGATTAATTGGGAAGACGACACCATCGCCACGCAACCTGCACAATCGCCCGCACCCGCGGCGGGCGGGCAGGCTGCGCCCGCAGTCCGGGCGGCGACCGGTGTTTTCGGCGACACCGCCATGCCGACGCCTGCCGCGCCTGAACACGCGGCTGGCCTGGCCGCCAGCGGCTCCGCCACCTCGCAACGCGTGAAGGTTGCCGACAAGCGCATCATCAACGGCCAGACCGACGTCAATCAGCTCGTGCCCTTCAAGTACAAGTGGGCATGGGAGAAGTACCTGGCGACTTGCGCCAACCACTGGATGCCGCAAGAGATCAACATGTCGCGCGACATCGCCCTCTGGAAGAACCCGAACGGGCTCACCGAGGACGAGCGCCGCATCGTCAAGCGCAACCTGGGTTTCTTCGTCACCGCCGACTCGCTGGCCGCGAACAACATCGTGCTGGGCACCTACCGCCACATCACGGCGCCCGAGTGCCGCCAGTTCCTGCTGCGCCAGGCGTTTGAAGAAGCGATCCACACGCACGCCTATCAATACATCGTCGAAAGCCTGGACCTGGACGAAGCGGAGATCTTCAACGCTTACAACGAAGTGCCGTCCATCCGCGCCAAGGACGAGTTCCTGATCCCGTTCATCGACGCGATCGCGGACCCCAACTTCAAGACGGGCACCCCCGAAGCCGACCAGACGCTGCTGAAGTCGCTGATCGTCTTCGCTTGCCTGATGGAAGGCCTGTTCTTCTACGTTGGCTTCACGCAGATCCTGGCGCTGGGCCGCCAGAACAAGATGACCGGCGCCGCCGAGCAGTACATGTACATCCTGCGCGATGAATCCATGCACTGCAATTTCGGCATCGACCTGATCAACACCGTCAAACTGGAAAATCCGCATCTGTGGACGCCGGAATTCCGCGAAGAAATTCGAGAACTCTTCCGCAAAGCGGTCGAACTCGAATACGCTTACGCCGAAGACACGATGCCGCGCGGCGTGTTGGGCTTGAACGCACCTATGTTCAAATCCTACCTGCGCTTCATCGCCAACCGTCGTTGCCAGCAAATCGGTATCGAACCGCTGTACCCGCAGGAAGAAAATCCCTTCCCGTGGATGGCGGAAATGATCGATCTTAAAAAGGAACGCAACTTTTTTGAAACTCGCGTGATCGAATACCAAACCGGTGGCACGCTGAGCTGGGAGTAAAAGCAGTACGTCATCAGGCCCGGCGCGGGCACGCTCCAGACGCAAGGAGCGTTGCGTTCGCGACAGGCTTGATGATGTTCTCCCTGGTCAGGGTGTTTTGCCGCCGGGCCGCCCCAAGGCAAAACGCGCCCCCTCGGGGGGCAGCAAGCCGAAGGCGCGGCGTGGGGGCAATCGAACACACGTAGAACAAGCGGTCGGCGGCCTGTGATCAGGTCGTCTACCGGCGCCATTTGAAATGGCTCGCGCCAAAGGAGCGGGGGCCATATCAAATGGCTGTGCCGAATTCATTAGCGCAAACCGTAGTAGCTGTTGCTCGCACAGAACAGCGGCTTGCGCCGATGAATAGCCCGGGCACGATGCGCCTTGTTGGCGGATCGGGGCACGGGTTTAAGTTCTGGGACCCCTGAACCTAAGGAGCATGACCATGGCAACAGCCAAGAAAGCCGTAAAGAAAGCGGTGAAGAAGCCCGCCGCCAAGAAGGCAGTAGCGAAGAAGGCCGCACCGGCCAAGAAAGCTGCCGTCAAGAAGGTAGCCGTCAAGAAAGTCGCTGCCAAGAAGCCGGCAGTGAAGAAGGTTGCCGCCAAGAAGCCGGCAGTCAAGAAGGTCGCCGCCAAGAAAGCGGTAGCCAAGAAGGCCGTCGCCAAGAAGGCAGTCGCCAAGAAAGCGGTAGCCAAGAAGGTTGTCGCCAAGAAGGCCGTGGCCAAGAAAGCTGTCGCCAAGAAGGCGGTTGCCAAGAAAGCCGTAGCCAAGAAGGTCGTCGCCAAGAAGGCCGTCGCCAAGAAAGCGGTAGCCAAGAAGGCCGTCGCCAAAAAGGCTCCTGCTGCCAAGAAGGCGGTTGCCAAGAAGGCCGTAGCCAAGAAGGCGCCTGCCGCCAAGAAGGCTGTTGCCAAGAAGGCCCCCGCTGCCAAGAAGGCTCCTGCTGCAGCCAAGCCTGCTGCTGCCAAGAAGCCTGCTGCCGCCAAGAAGCCCGCTGCGAAGAAAGCCGCTCCGAAGAAGCCCGCAACGCCGCCGTCCACGGCTGCTGCTCCGGGCGCGAAGACCGCGCTGAACCCCGCCGCGTCGTGGCCGTTCCCGACGGGTGGCCGTCCTTAATCCGGACGGTTCGAAGCACTAGCTTCGCAGAGCCGCCTGGCTTAAGCCGGGCGGCTTTTTCGTGCCCGCGCGGCCCGGCATCGGCCAGCATCCTCCAGAACGGCGAGCGCGCGCGGCCTGCAGGCGATTTTTCGCCTGGGCATGCGACAATTGACTCCTCTTTTTCAGGGTGACCGTGTCCATGCTCGATGAAATCTTGCGTTTCCTTCTCGAAATCGTGTTCACGCTGTTTGGCGCGGCGCTGATTGCGCGCGCCTGGATGCACGCGATACGGCTGCACCCCTTCAACCCGTTGTCGCGCTTCATCTACCAAGTCACCAACTGGCTGGTGATGCCGCTGCGCAAGATCATTCCCGCCGGCAACAAGATCGACTGGACCAGCCTCGTCGCCGTGTGGTTGTCCGCGTTGGTCTATCTGGTGCTGATCTGGCTGGTGGTGATCGGTGCGCTGATTCCGCTGGATTACCTGCCCAGGGTCATGGGCTCGGCGCTGATCATGGCCGTCAAATGGGCGCTGAACCTGGTGGTATGGCTGACGCTGATCCAGGCCGTGCTGTCGTGGGTGAATCCGATGGCGCCCATGATGCCGCTGCTGCAGGCGCTGACCGCGCCCATGCTGGACCCCATCCGCCGCCTGCTGCCGCGCACCGCGATCGACTTTTCGCCGCTGGTGCTGCTGATCGTCGCGCAGGTGCTGTTGATGGTGCTGTCCAACATCAGCCAGCGCATGGTGGGTCTGTAAAGCGGCGGGGCCACGCCCCGCCGGCCCTTACGCCGGAATACCGGCGTAGATCTCGACCAGCTTCTTGCGGTCGATCTTGTGATTGTTCGACATCGGTAGCGCCGCGCAGGCCACCAGCTCGGACGGCACCATGTAAGGCGGCAGGCGCTGCGCCAGCCGCTCTTTCCAGCCCGCCAGCGCCTCAGGCGCCAAAATGCGCGGCGCCTGCTCCTCCACCCCCGCCACGAATCCGATCAAGCGCACCGCCGTGCCGTCGGGCCTGCGCAGCACTGCGCAGGCGCCGCCCTCCACGCCCGGCAGGCCATGCAGCGCCTCGTCGATCTCGGCAAGCTCGATGCGATAGCCGTTCAACTTGATCTGGTCGTCCATGCGGCCGCGGCAGAACAGCAGGCCGTCGCTCTCCATCTGGCCCAGGTCGCCCGTGCGGAAGGCGCGGCGGCCGTCGGCGTAGGTGTAGAGCTTGGCTTCGTTCAGGTCCGGGCGATTCAGATAACCGCGCATGACGTGGTCGCCCACGATGCAGATCTCGCCTTCGTCCACGATCAGCACGCTATCCGGCTTGGCATGCCCCACGGGCAGCGGGTCGTGCGCGGCCAGGACGGCGTCCGTGACTTCGATCCAGGTGGTCGCCACGGTGGCTTCCGTGGGGCCGTAGGTATTGAGGATGACGGCGTCCGGGAAACGCTGGCGCAGCTTCTTGGCCAGCGCCGCGGGCAGCGGCTCGCCGCAAAACAGGAAGGTGCGCAACCCAGGCAATGCAGCCGGCGAGAAATCGCGGTTGGCCAGTTGCTGATGCGCGAACGACGGCGTGGACACCCAGACCGTCACACCGTGCTCCGCCAGGCGGGCCATCCAGGCAGCAGGCGCGGCAATCTGTTCGCGTGCATTCAGCACGCAGCAACCGCCCGCGGCCAAGGTGGCGAACACTTCGTACATGGACAGGTCAAAGCTGAATGGCGCCTGGTTCATGAACACGGGCGCTTCGCCCAGACCGAAGCTGCCCAGCATCCAGTCGCCCAGCAGGCCCACGCTTTCGCGGCCGATCTGCACGCCCTTCGGGTCACCCGTGCTGCCGGACGTGAACATGACGTAGGCCAGGCCGCGCTCGGCCAGCATGGCGCCCTCGCCCGACGTGAAGCTGCCGCTGGCGGCATCGAACACGGCGGCGGCGCGCACGATCTCGACGATGCGGCGCAAACGCTCTTGCGGATAGATGGTATCCACCGGCACGAACGGCGCCCCGATCAGCAAGGCGCCGACCATGGCGACGAAGAATGCAGCTTCCTTGTGACCATAGATGGCCACCGGCACGTCCGGCGCCACGCCCTGCCTGCGCGCCTCGTCGGCCCAGGCACCTGCCTCGGCGCGCAATTGCGACCAGCTCAGGCTGCGGTCGGCGGCGACGACCGCAGGCGCATCGGGCGCATATCCGGTATCTGTGAACTGGAAAGACTTCAGATCGAAACGCATGCCGAAACTCCCGGCGTCAGATGGGACTGCGGCCGCTGAACACGTACAGCGCCAGCGCAGCAAGAATCAGGGTGAGCACGCGCCCGAGAAAGCGCATGACGGGCTGCGCCAGCGCAGCCTGCAAGGCCGGGCGGGTGCGCGCCGCGTTGATCAGCAGGTTGTGGCCCACCGAGTACGCGCCGAACATCAGGCCGCTGACGATGTAGTGCAGCGACAGGCCATTCCAGACGCCCATGGCCAGCAAGGTCGCGAAGATGCCGATGTTCTGCGCCGCCATGCGGTGGCGTCCAAAGAACTTGGTCTTGCTCAGCGCCTTGTAGATGGGCATGAACACCACGTCGCGCAACCACTCCGACAGGCTGATGTGCCAGCGGCGCCAGAAATCCTGCGGGTTCAGTGTGGCCAGCGGATTGCGGAAGTTGATCGGCAACGTGAAGCCGAACAGCATGCCGATACCGATCGCCATGGTGGAATAGCCGGCGAAGTCGAAGAACAGATAGGCGCTGTAGAGCGTAGCGTTGAGCGCCACGCCAGTGAACGAATAGTCATGCGCGTCCAGCGTCGCAAGGCCGTAGCGCCAGATCAGTTCGGCCACGCCGAACTTCTGGATTACGCCCAGCATGATGAGCTCCAGGCCGCTGAGCCAGGTGTTCAGGTTCACGCCTTCGTAGCCGCGCTTCAGGTCCGCCTGGAAATTACGCCAGCGGTACATGGGACCGGCCAGCAACGTCAGCGGGAAAAACAGGTAGATGAAGTAGTCCAGCGGCGACACGCGTTCGTTGCGCTGCGCGAACAGCAGCACGTCGATGGCGCGGAACGTGGCGAAGGACAGCCCCAGCATGGCACCCAGGTGCGACACGCCCGTCTTCACCAGCAGCAGCGGCGTCATGGTGATGATCACGGCCAGCCAGGTGGGGATGTAGTTGCGCCGCACCGCCCACAGCGCGGTGCCGGAAATGGCCAGCAAGGCGATGGGTTGATACGGGCGCGCCCAGAACACCGCCATCCACACGCCCAGGCAGATCACGCCGATGATGTGGCGGTAGCCGATACGGAACGGCATGCCGAAGGAACGGTAGGCCAACAGGCCCAGGCCGCCGCACAAGGCGCCGCCGAAAAAGCTCAAGCTTGCGAACAATTCCATGGCGGGCTCAGAACTGTTGGTATTGGAATTCGACCTTGATCGGCCCGCCGCTGCCCGTGGTGGGCTGCGCCTGCAGCACGAACACCAGGATCACGCCGATATACAGGCATAGGTGCCAGAGAAATCGGCGGCCCCAGGCGACGGCCGCCTTGCGGGTTTCCTGCCCTTCAACAGCGCGGCCGGCCTCGGGCGCGGCCGCGGGAAGAATCTTGCTCATCGGGAAAAGTACTCCGCAATGCCTTGATCGGCCATGGCCCAGCCAAGTTCGGCGAGGTGCATGTCGTCGCGCAGCATGCCCGGTTCAAAGGGGATGCTGTAGAGATCCAGGCAGCCCATCTGGTAGCGCTCGCACATACCCGTGATGGCGGCCACCACCGGGTCGAAGCGTTCCACGTCCAGGATGAGCTTGGGATTGAAGGGCTGGATGACGAAGTAGGCGTGGACCTTGCGCTTCTGCAGCAAGGCCATCACGCGCGACAGGTCGCCGAGTTCCGTGCGGGTGATCGGATCGATGTCGGCGAACTCGTTGCGGGCTGGCGAATACAGCGCCGCCAGGTACTGCTTGTAGTAATCGTCGCGCACGTCGTAGGGGTTATGGCCGCCCAGGTCCTGTTCGACCACGCGCGCCTGATGCGTCAGCCGGCCCCACTGGCCCTGGTCCAGGCGTGCGGCCGACGGCCACGACACGTAGCGGTGCGCCGGCACGGATAGCTTGGTGCGCGGACGATCGGGTGCAGGTTCCTTGCGCGCATGCCACCACAGCGCCAGCTTGTCCTTCAGCTCGGCAACCTGGCCATTGGCGATGAGCCACAGCAGGCCCCAGTTGGCGTTGTCGCTGATCCAGTTCTGCATCTGTTCGCGCGTGTTGGGCTGGTCCCAGAGCCGGTCCCAGACCGGTCCCGTGACGTGCTCCGCGAACGCGCTGCGCGGCAACTGCCCGCCCGAGGCAAACCAGGCCGGCGACAGCATGATCACCAACCGTGTATTGGGCGTGAGCGAATCCGCCACCGACTCCAGCACGCTGACGATGCCATAGGACTGGAACATGGCGTGGCCATAGGCCAGCGTCGGCACTTTCAGCTCTTCGGGGAAGAAGCGGTAAGGCACGAAGCGCAGGTCGTGGCTGGACAGTTCGGACGAGCCGAGCACGACCAGCGTGCCATCGCTCAGGGCGTTGCCCAGGCGGTTCAGGTTGACGTGCTGCGTACCCCAGTCCGGCCCCAGGTTGGGCAGGTAGTTGCTCTTGGCGGAGCCCGCGGCCGAGGGCGCCGACATGGGATTCACGACGCGGCTGAGCAGATCGTCCGCGCCGCAATACGTACCCACCGCCAGAGCCACCGCCGTCGCGGCTGCCGCGACGTGAGACAACAGCCGGGTATTACGAAGTATGGGCAGCGACATAGCCGGCAAGCGTGCGGACCGACTGTAGGTGCTCCGCGATCTCGGGAGCCGGAATGCTGCAGCCGTACTCCGACTCGACCGCCAGCGTGATGTCCACGGCGGCGAGCGAATCGACCAGGCCTGTGGCAATCAACTGCGTATCGGGGGTGACTTTCTTCATGACGATCGACTCGACGATCTCGCCGATCTTGGTGTGGAGTTCTTGCTCGGTATGCATAGATAGTGCGGCGTTACAGGCCTGATCGGCCAACAATCCCCCGCCCCGGGATTCAGGACGACGAGATTACAGAGAAACTGCTGAAACCAGGCTGAATATCCAGCCCCCCCGGCAATCGACGTTCCGATGCACTCAGTTACATGATTTTCGCAATGCGACGTCGATCGCAGGCGCAATCATGGCACCACGTTCGTCAAATCGCCATGACGCTTTTGGAGGAAATCGCGAGAAAACGCTGGCAAACGTAACGTTCGCGGGTAAGTCCCTGGGCGCCGCGTTGCGGCCGAGCGACAGATTTTTACGCTTATCCAGCTTTTGCCGCCTTGCCCCCCTTTTCGCCCCATGCACCGGCAATAAAAAAGCCCCCTGACGGGGGCTTTTGCGTGGCCGCGCCGCAAGCGGCGCTGGACTGGTCATTACATCGGCGTAACGCGGGTCGGGCCGGAGCCGCTGATCACCTGCACGCGCTGTCCCACGCTGATGGGCACATCGGCTTCCTGCGCGACCACGCGGGTTTCGCCGTTGTCCAGGCGCACGGTGATTTCGTAGCCGGAATTCTTGCCGGTCTGGTTCTCGATGGCGTTACCCGCCAGCGCGCCCAGGATGACACCGCCCACAGTGGCGATGGTGCGGCCGGTGCCGCCGCCGATGGCGTTACCCGCCACGCCGCCCAGCGCGCCGCCGGCCACCATGCCGACGCCGCTGGACTTGTCGTTCTGGATCACGATAGGACGCACGCCGGTGACCGTGCCAGTACGGACGATCTGCTCGCGCTGCGCCTGGTCATAGCTGTAGACGCCGCTGGACGCGCTGCGGTTGGCGCAGCCGCCCAGGACCGCCATCGAGGTCACGACGGCGGCGATCGCCAGCCAGCGCCCCGCGCGCGGCGTCACCAGGGAAAAAGTTTTGCTTTGATTCATTTGGACTCCTCGATCGGCCGTTGCCGACGATGTACTCATCATACCCTGGCCCCGAATTGGGGCCAGCGATGCTGCAACACACTGAAACGCACCGCCAGAAGCTGAAAAACACAGCCGCAAAAGACGCCGGAACCCGGCGTCTTCAGCCCTCGCCAACGCTTCGACCGCAGCGCAACTGCAGGGTTCCCGAGGGGTTTAGAGCGGCAGATGAATACCGTAGGTCGCGTGCAGCACGGCGTCGATCTCGGCGCGCGATGGCGCATGGTTTTGCGGGCCGCGCGAAGCGATCTTGATGGCGCCCATGACGTTGCCCAGACGGCAGCTGTCTTCCCAGTTCCAGCCGCTGGTCAGGCCGTAAAGCAGGCCGCCGCGCTGCGCGTCGCCGCAGCCGGTCGGGTCGACCACCTGGGCCGCGCGCACCGGCGGAATCTGGATGGTCTTGCCTTCGGTCAGCAACGTGGCGCCTTCCGCGCCGCGCGTCACCACCACGGCCTGCAAGCTACGGGCGATGTCGTCCATGCTGCGGCCCGTGCGCTGTTCCACCACGCCGGCTTCATAGTCGTTCACCGTCAGCGCCTGCGCCAGCTTGAGCATGCGCTCCAGGTCCGCCCCATCGAACAGCGGCATGGCCTGGCCCAGGTCGAAAATGAACGGAATGCCGCGCTTATGCAGGCGCTCGGCATGGGCGAACATGCCTTCCTTGGCGTCGGGCGCAACGATGGCCCAGGCCGCGTCGGCGTCGCTCAGATCATTTTCCGCCGCGTGCGACATGGCGCCCGGGTGGAAGGCAGTGATCTGGTTGTCGTCCAGATCGGTGGTGATGAAGCACTGCGCGGTGAACGTCTCCGGAATCACCTTCACTCGGCTGACGTCGATGCCCAGGCCAGCCATGCGCTCCATGTACTCGCCCGCGTCTTCACCCACGGTCGCGACAGGCACTGGCTTGCCGCCCAGCAGGTTCATGTTGTAGGCGATGTTGCCCGAGCAGCCGCCGTATTCCTTGCGCATGCTGGGCACCAGGAACGACACGCTCAGCGACTGGATGCGGTCGGCCAGAATGTGTTCCTTGAAACGTCCTTCAAACACCGCGATGGTGTCGAACGCCATCGAACCGCAAACCAGAACTGGGGTAGCCATGCGAGTCATCCCTTAAGGAAAGAATTTATTGATTTGAAAGCCATTGACCTGGACGCCAGTCACTTCAATCGGCACGGAAATCTTCAATTCGCCCTGAGGCGCGAAAGGACCGCGCAGTTGCTCGGGCGTCAGATAATCTTCGGGCTTGAGCGCGCGGCGCACCACCACCGTGTCCGACAGGTCGTTCAGGTCCAGCATCAGGGCGGGCCAGTGCTGCGGCTTGTCGTGACGGTTGCGCATCACCACCGTCAGCACCAGGCGGCTGCGGCCGTCATCGATCGCTGCCGCGCCGGTCGGCGGCTGCAGCGACGAGGAAGTGATGTGTATGAGTTCCAGGCGACGCGCGTACCCCACGGTGCAGCCCAGCGGCTGGCACGCCATCTCCAGCGCCGGCCGCAGAATGGGCACGGAATTGGCGATATCGGTGCGGTACACGTATGCCAGTTGCAGGCCCAGCGCGATCAGGCCGATCAGGCAGGCGTAGCCCCATAGCTTGCGCAGCAGGCCTTGCCGCTCCTCGCGGTCCTGGTCGAGGAATTCGGGCGGCGCGCGGCCCACGTCGGTGGCGCTGGAATAACGCGTGCGGGTGTCGCCCAGCACGGGCTCGCCAGCGTCTTCGCGATCGGGGCCGTGATCGTCGCGGTAGTGTTCCCGGTAATCGTCGGGGTCGTCGTCGCGATGCTCGTCGGCGTACTCGTTGTCGTACTCGTCGTCGCGCGCTTCGTCACGCACGTCGGCGCGAGCGCGCCCTATGGTGAAGGACGGCTCCGCATGCTGGCCGCGCACGGCCGTGTCGGCATGATGCCCCGCCCTCGAAGCCGCGGGCGCAGTCCAGCGCAGCGGATCCTCGTCATCGCCTACGTCGTCGTCGGCCAGGTCGTCCGATTCATGACGGCTTGCATCTTCCTCGCCTGGGATCGATTCGGCGCGCCGGCGGATATCGTCGCGGCCGCGCAGCACGGCAGGCGGCACCGCGGGCGGACTGTAGGGCGCCGCCACGGGTGCGCGCGGCGGTTCGGGCTCGTCGTCCCAGGGCGCGATCTGTGAAAAATCCACCGCGGGCGCGGGACGCTCCGGCGGCGGTGCGGCGGGAGGCAGAGGCGCAATGGGGGCAACCGGCACCTGCGGCGCAACGGGCGTCGCCGGCGTCGCCAGGACTGGTGCGGCCTGGCTGGCGGCGGGCGTCACCGGCATCGGCATCGGCGGTGCGGCCGGCGGCACGGATTGCGGCGCCGCGCCCGCGGCCGGCAGCAGGCAGGCGCGCCCGTCAAACACGGTCGAGCAGGCGCCGCAGCGCACCAGGCCATTACGGACCCGCAGCTGGTCAGGCACCACCTTGAAGGTGGTGCCGCACTGCGGGCAACGGGTGGTCAGGGCCATGGCGCGATCCAGCGGTGGCAGCGCTCAGGCCTTCTGGCCGTGCAAGCACACCCAGCCGTCGCGCGCGCGCCAGACCGACATGGCGATCCAGGGCGCGTAGGCGGCGGCCACTTCCTCGGCCTGCCGTTCCAGCACGCCGGACAAGACCAGATGGCCGCCCGCGGCAACGCGTCCGGCCAGCATGGGCGCCAGCACCTTCAGGGGGTTGGACAGGATGTTGGCGACCACCACTTCGAACGTGCCATCCGCCAGCCCGTCAGGCAGCATGGCCCGCAGCTCGACGTGGTTGACCTCGGCATTGAAGATGGTGCTCTGCACTGCCTGGGCGTCGATATCCACCGCCTGAGTCGGACCCGCGCCCAGCTTGCGCGCGGCGATCGCCAGGATGCCCGAGCCGCAGCCGTAGTCCAGCAGCGTGGCGCCGGCCGGCAACTCGGCTTCCAGCCAGGCCAGGCACAGATGCGTCGTGGGATGGCTGCCGGTGCCGAAGGCCAGGCCCGGATCCAGCTCGATGTGGATTGCGCCTTCCTGGGTGGCGGCGTCCGGCTCGAAGGCCGGCACATCGGGATTGTCGCGGTGCCAGCTGGGCACGATCCACAGGCGTTCGGCGATATGGATGGGGCCGAACTGCGACTGTGTCAGGCGCACCCAGTCGGCGTCGGGCACGTCACGCAGGCTCCAGCCCTCGAACACGGCGGGATCGAGTTCGCCCGCGGCGGCGGCTTCTTCCATGATCTGCGCGGGATCGGCTCCGTCGGGCAGCAGGGCGACGACGCGGTTGCGGTCCCAGGCCTGCACGTCGGGCTCGGTGCCCGGTTCGCCGAACAAGGGACGCTCGTCGTCGGTGCCCAGGTCGGCATCTTCGACGGATACCGACAGCACGCCAGCTTCCAGCAGGGCATCCGAGAGGGCTTCGGCCTGCGCCTCCAGGCAATGGAGCACGAGTTCACGCATGATGATTCTTCCATCTGGTCAACGGGCCGCGGCTTGCGCCGCGGCCCGTTGACCGTAAAACAAAACAGGAGCGGCCCGGGAGCGGAAAGCCCCCGGATCGCGGTCAGGGACGCTGAGCCAACTTGTGTTCCAGGTAATGGATGCTGGTGCCGCCTTCGATGAAGCGGGCGTCCTGCAGCATTTCGCGATGCAGCGGGATGTTGGTGGAAATGCCTTCCACCACCATTTCCGACAGCGCGGTGCGCATGCGGGCCAGTGCCTGGTCGCGCGTGTCGCCGTAGGTGATGACCTTGGCGATCATCGAGTCGTAGTTCGGCGGCACGAAATAACCGTTGAACGCATGCGAATCGATACGCACGCCCGGGCCGCCCGGCGTGTGCCAGTTGGTGATGCGGCCGGGGCTGGGCACGAAGCGGAACGGATCTTCCGCGTTGATGCGGCATTCGATCGCGTGGCCCTTGAAGGTGATGTCGCGCTGGCGCAGCGTGAACTTTTCGCCGGCGGCGATCAGGATCTGCTGCTGGACCAGGTCCACGCCGGTGATCAGCTCGGTAACCGGGTGTTCGACCTGGATGCGGGTGTTCATTTCGATGAAATAGAACTCGCCGTTTTCATACAGGAACTCGAACGTGCCCGCGCCGCGGTAGCCCATCTTGCGGCAGGCATCGGCGCAACGGTCGCCGATGCGCTCGATCAGGCGGCGCGCGATGCCGGGCGCCGGCGCTTCCTCGATGACCTTCTGGTGACGGCGCTGCATGGAGCAGTCGCGCTCGCCCAGCCAGACCGCGTTGCGGCCGCCGTCGGCAAGCACCTGGATTTCCACGTGGCGCGGATTCTCCAGGAACTTCTCCATATAGACTTCGGGGTTGTTGAACGCGGCGCCCGCTTCGGAACGCGTCATGGTGACGGCGTTCAGCAGCGCAGCCTCGGTGTACACCACGCGCATGCCGCGGCCACCGCCGCCGCCTGCCGCCTTGATGATGACCGGATACCCGACTTCGCGCGCAATGCGGACGATTTCCTGCGGATCGTCGGGCAAAGCGCCTTCCGAACCCGGCACCACCGGCACGCCGGCTTCGATCATGGCGCGCTTGGCGCTGACCTTGTCGCCCATCAGGCGGATGGTGTCGGGACGCGGACCGATGAAGACGAAGCCACTCTTTTCGACGCGATCAGCGAAGTCGGCATTTTCGGACAAGAACCCGTAACCCGGGTGGATTGCCTCGGAATCCGTGACTTCGGCCGCCGAAATGATGGCCGGCATGTTCAGGTAGCTTTCACGCGACGGCGCGGGCCCGATGCACACCGATTCATCGGCCAGGCGCACGTACTTGGCTTCGCGGTCGGCTTCGGAGTGCACCACCACGGTCTTGATGCCCAGCTCGCGGCAAGCGCGCTGAATGCGCAGGGCGATTTCGCCCCGATTGGCGATCAGGATTTTTTCGAACATTTTCAGCTATCAGCCAATGACGAACAGGGGTTGACCGTACTCGACGGGCTCGCCGTTTTCGACCAGGATTTCTTTGATGACGCCGGACTTGTCGGCTTCGATTTCATTGAGCAGCTTCATGGCTTCAATGATGCACAGCGGATCGCCTTCCTTGACGGTGGCGCCGACGTCGATGAACGGCGCGGCGCCCGGGTTCGGCGCGCGATAGAACGTGCCGACCATCGGAGCCTTCACGACATGGCCCTGGATCACCGGCGCAGCTTCGGCGGCGGCGGGCGCGGCCGGAGCGACGGCCTGGGCCACCGGCGCCGCCGGCACGCCGGCTTCGGGGTGGTGGTAGGCGACCGGTTGCAAGGTCTGCGAGAACTTGACGATCCTCACCTTGCCTTCGCCTTCGGTGATTTCCAGCTCGGCGATGCCCGATTCAGCCACCAGGTCGATCAGGGTTTTGAGTTTTCGGAGGTCCATAGAAGCTGCTTCCCGAGATAGTGTCGGCGACGTCCCAGCGTCGGGTCCGCGCCATATAAGATGTAAATGCTGTGGTTTGGTGCGAGATCAGTGCCGCACTGCGTAACGCAGAGCCGCCTCGTAGCCATCCGCGCCCAGGCCGCTGATGAGGCCTACCGCCAAGTCGGACAGATAAGAGTGATGCCTGAAGGGCTCTCGCTTATACAGATTGGACAAATGTACTTCAATAAATGGGATCGCGACCCCAGCCAGCGCATCGCGAATTGCGACGCTGGTGTGCGTATATGCCGCCGCGTTGATGATGATGAAGTCGGTGCCGTCTTGCCGGGCCGCCTGGATGCGGTCAACCAGCGCGCCTTCGTGATTGCCTTGCCACGCTGTCAGCGTGGCGCCCAGTTCGCCTGCGAGCAGCTCAAGTCCCTCGTTGATCTGTTGCAGCGTAAGGCTGCCGTAGATGTGAGGTTCTCGGGTGCCGAGCAGGTTCAGGTTCGGGCCATGCAATACCAGTATGTTTTGCGCCATGCGCTTGCCAATGAGTGGTTTGCCAATTGTTGGCAAAACAGCCGATAAACCAGCTTTTTACGCCAATTCCTACTATTTGTCCAACAGACTTACGCCTTTAAACCAGATAGGGTGCGATCCAGGTCGTCGGGCTGGATTTCACCCAATATCTTCCGGTTAATTCCGCCATCTGCATTGAAAACAATAGTAAAAGGCAGGCCACCGCTGGGGTTCCCCAGCTTACGCAATGTATCGATGGCGCCGGCCCCTATCACCCACAAGGGGTAGGAAACCTGTACTTTCTCGACAAATTTTTGCATATTCGCAGCCGAATCGACACCAATGCCGACAAATCGTACATGCGGGTACTTTTTCTGCAAAACGTCGAGTTCGGGCATTTCTCGGACGCACGGCGCGCACCAGGTTGCCCAGAAATTGACCACGATGGGCTGGCCTTTCCAGCCCGCCAGCGTATGGGACGCCCCGTTCAGGTCGGGCAGCGGCATCTGCATCAGGGCGGCGACGGGATCGCCGGCATCGGCTGCGGCCGAGGGCGTCGAGGTCTTGCGGCCCATCAGGGTGTAGCCGCCCGCAACCGTGGCGGCTATGGCCACGCCGGCGGAAAGAAGTAGGCGTCGATTCATGGCGCGATCATAACCGCTGCCGCAGGTTTGCGCCGCGCGGGCCGCGGCTGGCCGCCACTCTATATATATACAATGCAGGACAGGAGAGTTTTCAATGCACCTGCATATTCTTGGCATCTGCGGTACGTTCATGGGCGGTCTGGCGCTGATCGCGCGCGCCGCCGGCCACAAGGTCACTGGTTGCGATGCGGGCGTGTACCCGCCCATGAGCACGCAACTGTCCGAACAAGGCATCGAGCTGATCGAAGGCTTCGGCGCCGAACAGCTGGCGCTCAAGCCCGATCTCTTCGTGATCGGCAACGTGGTCAGCCGCGGCAATCCTTTGATGGAGGCCATCCTGGATTCGGGCGCGCGCTACGTGTCCGGCCCGCAATGGCTGGGCGACAACATCCTGCCCGGCCAGCACGTGCTGGCGGTGGCGGGCACCCACGGCAAGACCACCACCAGCTCGATGCTGGCCTGGGTGCTGGAAGCCGCGGGGCTCGCGCCCAATTTCCTGATCGGCGGCGTAGCACAGGACCTGCACGTGTCCGCGCGCTTCGATCCGTCGCGCCGCCCCTTCGTGATCGAGGCGGACGAGTACGACACCGCCTTCTTCGACAAGCGCTCGAAGTTCGTGCACTACCGTCCGCGCACGGCCATCCTGAACAATCTTGAATACGATCACGCCGACATCTTCCCCGATCTGGCAGCGATCGAGACTCAGTTCCATCATCTGGTGCGCACCATCCCTGGATCGGGCCGCATCGTGCGCCCGGCCCACTGCGCCGCGCTGGACCGCGTGATTGCGCGCGGATGCTGGTCCGAAACCGTCACGTTCGGCGCCGATGGCGCCTGGCAGGCGACGGCTCCGGATGCCGAGGGCGCATTCAGCGTGCTGCGCGGCGGCGTGACTGCCGGCACCGTGCGCTGGAACCTGACGGGCGAGCACAACCGCATGAACGCGCTGGCGGCTCTGGCCGCCGCCGAACACGTGGGCGTGCCGGCAGCCCAGGGCATCGAGGCCCTGAGTCGCTTCGCGGGGGTGAAGCGCCGCATGGAACTGCGCGGCACGGTCAACGGCATCAAGGTCTACGACGATTTCGCGCATCATCCCACCGCCATCGCCACCACCCTGGAAGGCCTGCGCCGCCAGGTCGGGCCGGCCCGTATCCTGGCCGTGCTGGAACCGCGCTCCAACACCATGAAACTGGGCACCATGGCCGCCCGCCTGCCCGAGGCCCTGACCGACGCCGATCTGGTGTTCTGCTTCGGCGCCCATTCCGGCAAGCACGCCCTGGGCTGGAATCCGGCCGAAGTGCTGGCGCCCCTGGGCGACCGCGCTTCCAGCTACGATGACATCGGCGCGCTGGTCGCCGCCGTGGCGGGCGCGGCGCGTCCGGGCGACCAGGTGCTGGTCATGAGCAACGGCGGCTTCGGCGGCGTGCACGGCAAGCTGCTGGACGCCTTGCAGGCGCGCGGCTGATTCCGGCAAAGACACCGCAAAGGCGAGCCATGATTCTTTATCTGCACGGTTTCCGTTCCTCGCCGACCTCCTTCAAGGCCCGGATGATGGCCGACGCCATGGCCGAACGCGGCCTGTCGGCGGCCTGGGCCTGCCCGCAACTGCCCGCCAGCCCGCGCGAAGCCGTCGCGCAGGCGTTGGACATCGCCCGGCGCCAGCTGGCAGGCGCGGACTCGCCCCGTGCGCTGACCATCATCGGCTCGTCGCTGGGCGGCTTCTATGCCACCTGGCTGGCCGAACAGCTGGGCTGCAAGGCGGTGCTGCTGAATCCGGCGGTCGAGGCCGCCCGCGACCTCGCCACCCAGATCGGCGAGCACCGCATGTATCATTCCGACGCGCCGTTCGTCTTCCTGCCCGAATACGTGGACGAACTGGCCGCCATCCATGTCCCCCGCATCTCCCAGCCCGACCGCTACCTCCTGGTGGCGGCCACCGGCGACGAGGTGCTGGATTGGCGCGAGATGCGCGACCGCTACGCGGGCTGCCGCCAGCGCATCGTGCAAGGCAGCGACCACGGTTTGTCCGATTTTGCGGACTGGATGCCCGAAGTGCTTGAATTCGCCCTTGGCGACAAGCAGGTTCGCCCCCAATAATCAGTATCAGACTTCTACACTCTATAAGCAGCGCAAGGCGGCGCGTGCGCGCCGCCCAGGACGATCCCCACCATGTATGTGTTTTACGAAGACGACGGCAGCTTCAAGGCCGGCAATATCCTGTCCGAGACCGACGCCAGCCTGCAGGTGGAATCGGAATCCGGCAAGCGCAGCAAGATCAAGCGCGCCAACACCTTGTTCAACTTCGCCGCGCCCGAACCGGCCGCGCTGATGAGCCAGGCGGCCGCGACCGCCGAAACGCTGGACCTGCAATTCCTGTGGGAATGCGCGCCGCAGGATGAATTCGACTCCCCCGCGCTGGCCGCCGACTACTTCGGCCACGCGCCCACGCCGGTGGAACAGGCCGCGCTGCTGATGCGCCTGCACGGCGCGCCGGCGTACTTCCACCGTCGCGGCAAGGGCCGCTACCGCCCCGCCCCGCCGGACATTCTGGCCGCCGCCCTGGCCGCGCTGGAGAAAAAGCAGCGCCAGGCCGAGCAGCAGCAGGAATGGGTGGATGAAATGGCTGCCGGACGCCTGCCCGAGCCCATCGCCCAGGCCGCGGAGTCGCTGCTGATCCGCCCGGACAAGAATTCGCAGCAATGGAAGGCGCTGGACGCCGCCTGCGCCAAGCTGGGCAAGAGCCCCGACCGCCTGCTGCTGGAACTGGGCGCCTGGCCGCATGCGCTGGCGCTGCACAAGCGCCGCTTCCTGGCGGTGAATTTCCCGCGCGGACTGGCGTTCCCGGACCTGGAACTGCCTGCCATCGACCGCGAGCTGCCGTTGTCCGACGCCGAAATCTATTCGGTGGACGACGTCACGACCACGGAAATCGACGATGCGCTGTCCGTCTCCACCTTGCCCGACGGCCGCCTGCGCGTCGGCGTGCACGTGGCGGCCCCGGGCATTACCGTGACCCGCGACAGCGATTTCGACAAGCTGGCGCGCGCGCGCCTGTCCACCGTCTACATGCCGGGCGACAAGATCCCCATGCAGCCGGACAGCATCATCCAGGCGTTTTCGCTGGACGCCGGCCGCGAAGTGCCGGCGCTGTCCCTGTACGTGGTGGCCGATCCGGAAACCGGCGAAATCATCGAATCGGAAACCCGCCTGGAACGTATCGTGGTGCGCGAGAATCTGCGCCACAACATGCTGGACGCCCAGGTCACGGAAGCCAGCCTGTCCGATCCGTCGGCCGACCTGCCCTACGGCCACTGGCTGCGTCCGCTCTGGAAGCTGGCCCAGGCCCTGTCGGCGCAGCGCGAGAACGTGCGCGGCAAGCCTGAGAACAATTCGCGGGTGGAGTACAGCTTCTACCTGGACGGCAACCCCGACGATCCCGACACGCCGGTACGCCTGGTGCCGCGCCAGCGCAACGCGCCGCTGGACCGCATGGTGGCGGAATACATGATCCTGGCGAACAACCTCTGGGGCGGCCTGCTGCACCAGCATGGCGTGCCGGGCATCTACCGCTCGCAACAGGCGGGCCGCGTGCGCATGAGCACCCAGGCCCTGCCGCACGAGGCCATCGGCGTGCCGCAGTACGCCTGGAGCACTTCACCGCTGCGCCGCTATGTGGACCTGGTGAACCAGTGGCAGTTGATCGCTGCGGTCGAGCACGGCGTGTCCGCCCGCCTGGTCGCCCCTTTCAAGCCGCGCGACGCGGACCTGTTCGCCATCATCGGCGCCTTCGATGCGCAATACGCAGCCTGGGCGGAGTTCCAGAGCGCGATGGAACGCTACTGGTGCCTGCGCTGGCTGAAGCAGCACAACGTGACCCGCACGGTGGCGCACGTGCTGCGCGAGGATCTGGTGCGGTTCGCTAATGCGCCGCTGGTGACTCGGGTGGGGGGGATGCCTGAGTTGGAGCGGGGGACTGCGGTGGAGATTGATATTCTGGGGATGGATGAGTTGTCTCTGGAGCTGGATTGCCGGTATATCGGGGAGATCAGTCCTGCTGTGGGTGGGCAGGAGTAGGTTTCTTTTGCTCCGGCGTCTTTGGGCGATGCGCTGCGATTTCTTCGTAGGCCGCCCGTCGGCGCGGGCGCCTGAGGGGTGGGCGCCCACGATTGCGGTCCGGAGCCTTCGCTCCGGACTGCCCCTTCGTCATCTTCGTCCAGGCCTTCGGCCTTCCCTTCAGATTCCCTCGGGCGCATCGAGGTTGCCCGCCCCTCAGGCGCCCGCGCCGACGGGCTACGTGCGTCTTGGACTGATGCGCTGCTAGAGCCGTGGTCAGGGACGATGCTTGTGCTGCCCGCCATTCTCGGCCGCGCGGGCGGCCGTGAATGACATACGTGATTTTCTGAATTTCGATTGTGTTCGCTTGCGCGTATGCGACGAATGGTTTGCTATTGGTCTCCAGCTCTTGGGGGATGGCGGTGATGGGTGGCGCGCGACGGACAGCCGCTTGCGCATGCAGATCCGGACGCGCGCCACCCATCCGGCATTCGCGTTGAAGTAACGATTACTGGCCGACCGCGTGCTTGGCCATCTCCCCAACACAACACCATACCCAGACCTGATTCTCGCTTGCCATATGCGTCACAAAGAGAACGCCTCCACCACCAGCGCGCAGCGCCATCGCGCGACGCAAGACGCCGTGTAAGCCCCAAAAGGCCGCCCGCGCGGCCGGCCTGGGGCGGGCCCCGCAAGACACGCCCCAACCCACTAGCCGTGGCGAGAACGCCAAGCACACCGACCGCCCCAGCGCCCGTGAAGATTCATACATCGGAGCCTGTCGCGTCGGCGGCCTGCGGGGCGCGGGGCGTCGATAAGCCCGAGGGAATCTGAAGGGAAGGCCGAAGGCCTGGACGAAGATGACGAAGGGGTAGTCCGGAGCGAACGCTCCGGACCGCAATCGTTGCCCCGCGCCCCGCAGGCCGCCGACGCGACAGGCGTCTTAAGAACCAAGCCCGCGCCCGCATCAAGACCCACAGAACCCTCACACCCCTATAAACTCCCCCCGAAAGCCACAAAAGACACGGAGACAACACATGCGCATTTTGCTGGTCGAGGACAATCTCGATCTCGGCGATGCCGTGGAAAGCAAGCTGCGTTTCGCCGGCCATAGCGTGCAATGGGTACGCGACGGCGTGGCGGCGTTGCGTTGGGGCCTGGACGAGACCTGGGACGCCCTGGTGCTGGACATCAACCTGCCCGGCAAGGACGGCTTCACCGTCATCCGGGAACTGCGCGCCGCCGGTCTGGAAGCCCCTGTGCTGGTCATGACCGCGCGCGCCGAAATCGAAGACAAGATCGACATGCTGGACCTGGGCGCCGACGACTATCTGGTCAAGCCCTTCGACCTGCGCGAACTCGAAGCCCGGCTGCGCGCGCTGATGCGCCGCCCCGCCGGCCAGACCAGCAGCGTCACCGTCTATGGCAATCTCAGCCTGGACCTTGCCAACCGCAATGTCAGCGTGGCCGGCGCGCCGCTGGAGCTGGGCCGGCGCGAATTCCGTCTGCTGGAGATACTGCTCGGCAAGCTGGGCCAGACCGTCGCCAAGGAACGGCTGATGAACCAGCTCTTCGACCTGGACGACGGCACGCTCAATGCGCTGGAGCTGCTGATATCGCGGCTGCGCAAGAAGCTGACGGGCGCCTCGATCGATATCGTCACCGTGCGCGGCGTCGGCTATCAGGCCCGCAGCCATGAAGAACCCTGAAAACTTTTCCATCCGCCGCCGTGTCTTCGCGCTGGGCGTGCTGCTGCTGGCCTGCGCGCTGATCGGGCTGGTGTTCTTCCTGCGCGGCTACGCGCAGCGCGCGGCGGAACAGGCGTTTGACCGGCTGCTGGCGGCGTCGGCGCTGACCATCGCCGGCTCGGTGCAGATCGAAGACAACAACGTCACCGTCGAACCGCCGGTGTCCTCATTGGCCATGCTGTCCGGCGGCGAGCGCGTGTTCTACGAGGCCCGCACCTCGAACGGCCGCCTCATCACGGGCTACGACGACCTGGCGCCCGGCATGCCGCTGGCGCAGTCGGCCACGCCGGTGTTCGCCTATCTGCGCTATCACGACGAACCCGTGCGCGTCGCCACCGTAGGCCGGCTGGTGTCCGCCAGCCAGCATGCGGGTTGGGTGACGGTGCGAGTGGCCGAGACGCTAGGCTCGCGCGAGGCGTTGGCCGACGAGATCCTGGGGCGCACCGCACTGCCGCTGGTAGTGGTGTCCCTCGTGGCGCTGGGCCTGCTGTGGTTCGGGGTGCAACGGGCCTTCGCGCCGCTGGCCGTGGTGGAGCGCGAATTGCGCAGCCGCGCGCCCGACGACCTGGCGCCGCTGGTGACGCCCGTGCCGCAAGAAGTGCGACGGCTGGTCGAAGCGCTGAACGCCTTCATGCAGCGCCTGTCCGGCGTCATGGGCACGCTCAACACCCTGGTGGCGGATGCCGCCCACCAGGTCCGTACGCCGCTGGCCTCGCTGCGCGCCCAAGCCGAAGTCGCCCTGGAAGAAACCGATCAGCAAAGGCTGCACGCGCGCCTCGAACGCATCCATCTGAACGCCACCCATGCCAGCCAGTTGATCAATCAGCTGCTGATGGATGCCACCATCACGCACCGCCTGGGCAAGGGATCGCGCACGCTGGTGGGCGTAGCCGAGACCGTCAACGAAACGCGCCGCCGCATCGGCCCGCTGGAAGCGCAGCGCCTGCGCATCGAAATCGCGCCCGAGGTCCGCCGCGCCCGCATCGCCGGCGACCGGGTCGCCTTGCGCGAAATGCTGCGCAACCTGGTGGACAACGCCCTGCGCTATGCGCCCGACGGCCCCGTGGACATCCAGGCCACGCCCGTGGCGGGTTTTCGCGTGGCGCTCACCGTGTCGGACCGCGGGCCGGGCGTGGCCGACGACGAAAAGGACGCCGTGCAGCAGCGCTTCACCCGCGGCCGCGCCGGCGAAACGCAGCCCGGGTCGGGATTGGGGCTTTCCATCGTGCGCTCGGTGGCGGCCGCCCACGGCGGTTCGCTCTGGCTGCAGGACCGTCCGGGCGGCGGCCTGACGGCGCGCGTGATCCTGCCGCTGGCGCGTTCCGCGCCGGGGCGCGCAGCAGCCGCCTGCCTGGGCGCGCTGTGCATGGCGGGCCTGCTGCTGGGCTCGGCCCCCGCCGAGGTACGTGCCGCCGACATCGCGGAAGTCGTCACCCGCTACCCCGCGCCGCAGCCCACTTCCCGGGTCCTGACCATCGCCGGACCCACGGACACGCCGGTGGTCGCGCCGCTGATCCAGGGCTTCCAGTCGCAACGGCCGGACGTCACCGTGGTGTACCGCGAGATGGGCAGCCGCGAGCTCTACGAAGCGGCCGTCGCCGGACAGTTGAAGGACGTGGACGTGCTGATGAGTTCGGCCTCCGACCTGCAGATCCGGCTGGCCAACGACGGCTATGCGCTGAGCTATTCCTCGCCCTACGCCGCCAAGCTGCCCTCCTGGGCCATCTGGCGCCACGAGGTCTATGGCTTCACCTTCGAGCCGGCCGTCATCGTCTACAACCCCAAGCGCTATACCGAAGCCACCGTGCCGCGCTCGCGCCAGGACCTGTTGCGCCTGCTGGAACGCGACGCCGCGAAGCTGCGCGGCCGCATCGGCACCTATGACATCGCAGCCAGCAGCGTGGGCTATCTGCTGGCCGAGCAGGACGAGCTGGTGTCGTCGAACTTCTGGGGACTGGCCAACGCCATGGGCCAGGCCGGCGTGCGCCTGTCGGCCACCAGCGCCGAGATCCTGGACGCCATCGAGAACGACCAGATCGACATCGGCTACAACATCCTCGGCTCCTACGCGCTGTCGCGGCAGGCCGCGGGCGCGCCCATCGGCGTGGTCTTTCCGCAGGATTACGTGCTGGTGCTGGCGCGCTCGGTGCTGATCGCGCGCACCGCACCCAGCCCTGAGCTGGGCCGGGCGCTGGTGGACTGGCTGCTGTCGCCGGCCGGACAACAGGTGGCGTCCAGCCATGCGGCGCTGGGCTCCATCATGGAAGACACGCCTGGCCGCTGGACCTCCGAAGCGGTGCTGGCGCGTTCCCAGGGCATCGTGCAGCCGGTGGTGCTGAGCCCGGCCCTGCTGGTCGGCCTGGACCAGCGCCGCCATTCGCGCTTCGTGCAGAACTGGATCCGGCTGGTGACGGACACACCCGCGCGGCCGTAAGGATCGAACGCGCGCGCGCCCACGCCGCCCAGGGATTTCCCCTAGACGCATCCTGCCGCCATGACAGGACGACGACAGACGCCGGCTCCTAAGATGCCCGCAAGCTGGACACGGATCCCGCTCCAACCACAAGACTCATCGGAGACACACCCATGCTTGCCAAGTCCCAACTGGCGGCCGCCTGCGCCGCTGCATTCGCCCTTGCCGCCGGCAGCGCCTTTGCGCAGCAAGTGCCGGCCGGCTACCCGGCCGACTACCAGAAGATCCTGGACGGCGCCAAGAAGGAAGGCAAGGTCGTCATCTATTCGACCACCGATACCAAGGCCGCTGGCCCCGTCATCAAGGGCTTCGAAGCGCTGTATCCGGGCATCAAGGTCGAATACAACGACATGAACAGCACCGAGCTCTACAACCGCTACATCAGCGAGCAGGCGGCGGGCGGCACCAGCGGCGACGTCGTCTGGAGCTCGTCGATGGACTCGGCCCTGAAACTGGCCAGCGACTACGCGCTGCAGTACAAGTCGCCGGAAGTCAGCAAGCTGCCGGCCTGGGCGGTGTGGAAGGATTCCGCCTACGGCACGACCTACGAACCGGCCGTGTTCATCTACAACAAGCGCCTGATCCCCGCCGCCGAAGTGCCCACCACGCACGGCGCCCTGGCCAAGCTGATCGCCAGCCAGCCGGACAAGTTCAAGAACAAGGTCACCACCTACGACATCGAGAAGTCGGCCGTGGGCTTCATGCTGGCGGTGCAGGACAAGGTCAACGACCCCAAGTACTTTGAAACGCTCAAGGGCATCGCCGCGGGCGGCCTGATCGTGCAGTCGTCCACCGGCACCATGATGGAACGCGTGTCCTCCGGCGAAAACCTGATCGGCTACAACATCCTGGGCTCCTACGCCGAAACGCGCGCCAAGAGCGACCCGTCGCTGGGCGTGGCCTACCCGACCGACTACGCGCTGGTCCTGTCGCGCGTGGCCTTCATCAGCAAGAAGGCCAAGAACCGCAACGCCGCCAAGCTGTGGATGGACTACATGCTGTCGCAGAAAGGCCAGACCATCCTGGCGAACCAGGCCGACCTGGCCTCCGTGCGCGACGACATCGAAGGCGACAACGATGTGGACGGCATGACCAAGAAGCTGGGCGCCTCGCTCAAGCCGATTCCGGTCAACGAAACGCTGCTGGACTACCTGGAACAGAACAAGCGCCTGCAGTTCATCAAGGACTGGCGCGCCGCGGCTGGCAAGTAATGCCGCGCAGCCCGGAGCCACGGTTCCGGGCCGCCTCGCGCGTAGGGGACGGCGGCGCGCCGCAGTCCCCCTGACCGCCGCCGGGGCGGTCGCCCCCGACCCGGCCGCGCGACCTTCGCGCCATTCAAGAACACAGGATTCCCCATGCAGTCATTGCGCTCGAAATGGCAGTCCCTGCCCCGCGGCGTGGTGGTGCTGATCACGGCGTTGGCCATCTACGTGCCGCTGTCGTTCATCATCATCCAGAGCTTTCTGTCCGCGCCCTTTTTCACGCCGTCCAAGACCTTCAGCCTGGACGCGTTCCGCTTCATCTTCGCGGACCCCGATTTCTACAAGGCCCTGAAAAGCGGCTTCATCCTGGCCTTCGGCCTGGCCGTCATCGCCATCCCGCTGGGCGGCATGCTGGCCTTCCTGATGATACGCACGGACCTGCCCGGCCGCCGCTGGATCGAGCCGCTGATCCTGGTGCCGGTGTTCGTGTCTCCCATGGTGCTGGGCTTCGGCTATGTGGTGGCCGCGGGCCCGGTGGGCTTTTTCTCGACCTGGGCGCAAAACATCCTGGGCTTCGTGCCCTGGAACGTCTATTCGCTGACCAGCATCGTCATCATCGCCGGCCTGACTCACGTGCCGCACGCCTACCTGTATATCTCGTCGGCGCTGCGCAGCATGGGTTCCGACGTCGAGGAAGCCGCGCGCGTGTCCGGCGCCTCGCCGCTGCGCGTGATGGTGTCGGTCAGCCTGCCCATGGTGCGTCCGGCCATGCTGTACGCCACCGTGCTGCTGTTCTTCCTGGGGCTGGAGGTGTTCGGCCTGGTGCTGGTGCTGGGCGATCCCGAAGGCAACCTGGTGCTGGCGACCTATCTGTACAAGCTCACCAACAAGCTGGGCATCCCGTCCTATCACCTGATGGCCGCCGTGGCCGTGGTGCTGATCTGCATGACAATCCCCCTGGTGATGCTGCAGCGCCGCCTGATGCGCACCGCCAACCGCTTCGTCACGGTCAAGGGCAAGGCCTCGCGCGCCCGCGCGCTGCCGCTGGGCAAGTGGCGCTGGGTGGCCGGCGGCGTGGTGGCGTTCTGGCTGCTGGTGACCATCGTGGTGCCGCTGCTGGGCGTGCTGCTGCGCGCCTTCGTGTCCAACTGGGGCATGGGCGTGTCGTTGCTGGACGTGCTGTCGCTGGACGCGTTCCGCACCGTGTTCTCGCAGCCCAATCTGATGCGCGCCATCGTCAACTCGGTGGCCATCGGCGTGTTCGGCGGCGCGCTGGCCGTGTTCTGCTACATGTTCGTGGGCCTGGCCATGCACCGCAAGCCGGACAACGTCACGCGCTTCATGGACTACAGCGTGCTGGTGCCGCGCGCGGTGCCGGGCCTCCTGGCCGGCCTGGCGTTCCTGTGGGTGTTCCTGTTCGTGCCGATGTGGCTGGACAACGCCCTGGACGAAGGCGGCTGGCTGTCGGCCCTGCCCTTCGCGGAATGGCTGCGCGAGAACTTCATCGAATGGCTGCGCGCCATGCGCAGCACCATCTTCAGCGTGTGGCTGGCCTACACGGTGGTGTGGATGGCCTATGGCCTGCGGCTGATCTCCTCGACCCTGCTGCAAGTGGGCCCCGAGCTGGAAGAAGCCGCCCGCAGCGCCGGCGCGCGCCGCGGCCAGGTCACCCGCCACGTCACGGTGCCGCTGGCCAAGTACGGCCTGATCGGTTCCTGGCTGCTGATGTTCCTGATCTTCGAGCGCGAATATTCCACCGGTGTCTACCTGCTGTCGCCCGGCACCGAAACCATCGGCTCCATGCTGGTGTCGCTGTGGGCCTCGGGCGCCATCGACATCGTGGCCGCGCTTTCCTTCATCAATATCGTTCTGGTCGTGATCGGCCTGGGCGTCGCCCTGCGATTCGGAGTCAAACTTCATGATTGAGCTTTCTGTAGAAGACCTGCACCTGGATTACGGCGACAACCCGGTGCTCAAGGGCGTGTCGATGCAGCTGCGCCAAGGCGAAGTGGTGTCGCTGCTGGGCCCTTCGGGCAGCGGCAAGACCACGCTGCTGCGCGCCGTGGCCGGCCTGGAAGGCCCCAAGCGCGGCCGCATCACCATCGGCGAGCGCGTCGTCTATGACGGCGCGGCCAGGAAGGAGGTCCCGGCCGAAGAGCGCAACCTGGGCCTGGTGTTCCAGTCCTACGCGCTGTGGCCGCACAAGACCGTGTTCGAGAACGTGGCCTACCCGCTCAAGCTGCGCAAGGTGCCCGGCGCCGAGGTGCGCGAACGCGTGCAGGCCGTGCTGGACCAACTGGGCCTGGGCAAGCTGGGCCAGCGCCATCCGCACGCCCTGTCCGGCGGCCAGCAGCAGCGCGTGGCCATCGGCCGGGCGCTGGTGTACAGCCCGCCCGTCATCCTGCTGGACGAACCGCTGTCCAACCTGGACGCCAAGCTGCGCGAGGAGGCCCGCGCCTTCCTGCGCGAGCTGATCATCCGACTCGGCCTGTCGGCCTTGATGGTGACCCACGACCAGAGCGAAGCGATGGCGATTTCGGACCGCATCCTGCTGCTGAACAACGGCAAGATCGAACAGCAGGGTACGCCGCAGGAAATGTACGGCTCCCCGTCCACCCTGTTCACCGCCGAATTCATGGGCAGCAACAACCGGCTGGACGGCAAGGTCACCGAGGTGCGCGATGGCCAGGCCCGCATCGAAGGGCGCGGCTGGTCGCTGTGGGGCAAGGCCAGCCCGGGGGTGGCCCAAGGCCAGGACGGCACCGCCGTGATCCGGGTGGAGCAGGTACGGCTGGCGGACGACCCCGACGGCAACCACGTCGACATGCCGCTCCTGACCAGCATGTATCTGGGCGACCGCTGGGAGTACCTGTTCCGCACCCCCGACGCCGACCCGGCCCATACCCTGGCCCTGCGCGCCTACGGCCCCGAAGGGCGCGAGCCCGGCCCTTGCCGGCTGTCGCTGCCCGCCAGCAAAGTCTGGGTCTTCCCCCGCACGGTCGCCTGAGGCGCCTGCTGGCTTGCGCCCCGGTCTGTTACAGACCCGGGGCCCAGGGCTTACGCGCGCCAGGCCTAGGCTTTCCGTGTGAGCCGCTACCGGCGCCCGGCAGACCTGGACTCGCTCTACAATGCGCAGGTGCAACGCCTCGCTGATTCCCCCTCCTCGCTGAGCCGTTACCTGCGGTGGCTGGGCGCACCCGCCCAGCATTACCTGCGCATCGGCATCGCGATATCGCTGTTGGTGCACGCCGGCGCCCTGGCGTGGCGCTTCGGCGCGCCCGCGCTCTCGCGCCCGCCGGCCACCAGCCTGGAAGTCGTGCTGCTCAATGCCCGCAGCGAGACGCCCCCGGAAACCCCGCGCGCGCAGGCCCAGAACCAGATGACCGGCGGCGGCAACGCCGAACGCGGCATGTCCACCACCCCGCTGCCCCGCACCGGCGAATCGGCCGAAACCATCGTGCTGGAGGCCATGCGGCGTCGCCAGGTGCAGCTGGAAGCCGAACAGACCCGCCTGATGACCCAACTGCGCGCCGCTGACAAGGCTGGCGCCGAGCGCCAGGCCGTCAACCCCTGGCCCGACGGCGCCGACCTCGGCCGCGACGCCGAGGACCAGGCCAGCATCATCCAGAGCGCCCAGGTGGCCGCCCTGGCGGCGCGGGTCCAGCAATACAGCGCCGAACCGCGCAAGCAATTCGTCGCGCCTTCCGCCGAGGCCTCGCGCTACGCCGCCTACCTCGACGCCTGGCGCACCCGCATCGAAACGGTCGGCACCCAGCATTACCCGGACGAGGCCCGCGGCCGCATCTACGGATCCCTGCGCATCACGGTGTCGGTGCGCGCCGACGGCAGCATCGCCAACGTCGAGATCGACCAGCCTTCGCCGCATGCCGTGCTGAACCAGGCGGCCCGCCGCATCGTCCAGCTGGCCGCCCCCTTCCCGCCGTTCCCGCCCGATATCGCGCGCGACACGGACGTGCTGGTCATCACCCGCACCTGGCATTTCGTCAACGACACCCTGGAAACACAAGCCCCATGACCGAGGCGCCCCCTCTCGCCAGATACGCCGTCATCGGCAACCCCATCGCGCACAGCCGCTCGCCCCAGATCCACGCCATGTTTGCCGAACAGACCGGCAAGCCGCTGCGCTACGAGCGCCTGCTGGCTCCGGTGGACGGCTTCGCCCAGGCGGTCGCCGCCTTCGTCGCCGAAGGCGGGCTGGGCCTGAACGTAACCGTGCCCTTCAAGCTGGACGCCTATGCCCTGGCTGCCGGCCGCCTGTCCAGCCGCGCCCGCCTCGCCGGCGCGGTCAACACCCTGTCCTGGCGCGACGGCGCCTGGCATGGCTGCAATACCGATGGCGTGGGCCTGGTGTCCGACCTGCTGCGCCTGGGCGTGCGCCTGACCGGGGCGTCCGTGCTGCTGGTCGGCGCGGGCGGCGCCGCCCGCGGCGTGCTGCAGCCGCTGGCCGAAGCCGGCTGCGCCCGCATCCATATCGTCAACCGCACCGCATCCAAGGCGGAAGAACTGGCCGCTTCCTGGCGCGAGAGCGGCGTGTCGCCGCAGACCGCGGTCACGGGCGGCAGCCTGGCGGACGCCGCCCTTGCCGGCGGCTGGAACCTGGTCATCAACGCCACCGCCAGCGGCCTGCAGAACGCCGCCCCGGACCTGCCCCCGGGCCTCTATGCGCCCGGCGCGGCCGCCTACGACATGATGTACGGCGCCCAGCCCACCGCCTTCATGCAACAGGCCCAAGCCGACGGCGCCGCACTTGCGGCCGACGGCCTGGGCATGCTGGTGGGTCAGGCGGCCGAAAGCTTCTACATCTGGCATGGCGTGCGTCCTGACCCCGCCCCCGTGCTGGCCGCGCTGCGCGAGGCGCTCAAGGCCGGGCAATAGACGGCATGGCGACGCGCAAGGGCCGCTCCTGGTTCCGGATCATCAGCGGCGCGCTGATGGCGCTGGTGTGCCTGGTGCTGCTCTATCAGTTCTGGCTGTTCGCCCAGGTGGTCTGGTACAACTACCGCCCCCCGGGCAGCAGCGCCATCATGCGCGAGGAACGATCCCGCCTGAGCGACGGCAACCCCGATTTCGAGCTGAAGTACGAATGGGTGCCCTACGACAAGATCAACCGCAACCTCAAGCGCGCGGTCGTGGCGTCCGAGGACTCCAACTTCACTGAACATGACGGCGTCGAATGGGACGCCATCCGCAAGGCCTGGGAGTACAACCAGAAGCAACAGGAAGCCGGCCGCAGCAAGATGCGCGGCGGCTCCACCATCACCCAGCAGCTGGCCAAGAACCTGTTCCTGTCCAGCTCCCGCAGCTACATCCGCAAGGGCCAGGAACTCGTACTCACCTACATGATCGAACACGTCATGAGCAAGGAACGGATCCTGGAGCTGTATCTGAACGTGGCGGAATGGGGCGAAGGCGTGTTCGGCGCCCAGGCCGCCGCCAAGCACTATTTCAATACCTCCGCCGCCAACCTCGGGGCCAGCCAGTCGGCCCGGCTGGCGGCCATGCTGCCCAACCCGCGCTTCTATGACGCCCACCGCAATACCCGGTACCTGAACTCCCGGGTCGGCGTCCTGACGCGGCGGATGCAGATGGTCGACATCCCCTGACACGGATCCGACCCTCCGGCCCCACCCTGAGCGGCGGGATTTGTTAAGCTTTCGGGTTTAGGCGTTCCTCCTTTTCTTCATGCGTACCGCACGTCGCTACCTGGCCCGCGAGATCTATCGCTCTTGCGCAGTGGTCCTCATGGCCCTGCTGGGCCTTTTCACGTTCTTCGCGCTGGTGGACGATCTGGACAACGTCGGCGACAAGTTCTCCATGATGGCCCTGCTGTACATGCAGGCCCTGGCGATCCCGACCCGTCTCTACGACCTGTTGCCCATCGGCCTGCTGATCGGCGCCATCCTGGCGCTGGCGGGGCTGGCCCAGCGCAACGAACTGGTCATCCTGCGGGTATCCGGCGTCAGCGGCATGAAGCTGCTGCGCATGCTCTGGATCGTCACGATCCCGCTGATGATAGGAGCGGGCCTGCTGTCCGAGTACGTCACGCCCTGGGCCGAAATCAAATCCGGCGAGGCCAACCTGCTGTTCCGCGGCAAGGCCGGCGGCGACCGCCTCAAGAGCGGTTACTGGTTCAAGGAACCCACCGCCAACGGCGGCACCCGCATCATCAACATCGGCGAACTCAAGGGCGACGGGCAGGTCAACTCCGTGATCCTCTACGAATTCAAGAAGGATCAGACGCTGTCCGCCCTGTCAACCGCGCCGACCGGCCTGTTCACGCAGGGCGACCTGCTGCTCAAGGACGTCACCGAAACCCGGCTGGACGACGACGCCGCCGAGGCGCTGGCCAACGCGCGTCCGCCCAAGAACCCGCCCGCCACCGTGGTCAAGGTGCCCGAGCGCAATATCGACACCACGCTCAGCGCCGAGCGCCTGCTGGCCCGCGTGCTGACCCCTGAACGCATGTCCATCGCCACGCTGCTGGACTATGTGGACTATTTGCGCAACAACCAGCTGCAATATGGTCGACAGGTCGTCGCCTTGTGGCGCAAACTGGCATATCCGTTCACCCTGCTGGTCATGATCACCATTGCCGCTCCCATCGGCTTGATGCAGACACGCCGCGGCGGCGTAGGCGCCAAGGTTTTCATCGGCATCCTGTTGGGCGTAGGCTTCTTCATGCTGAACCAGTTGGCCCTGAACGTGGGCATGCTGGGCAAATGGCCGGCCTGGCTGACCGCCCTGGGTCCGAACATCGGCGCCATGATCGTGGCGTTGGGCGCCATGGGCTACATGGAGTACCGCCACACCATCACGCGGATCGCGCAACAACGTTGGCCTTGGAGCAAAAGTCCCGCATGAACGGCAGTATCTGGATGATCGGCGACGTGCAGGGCTGCTGCTCGCCGCTGGATCGCTTGCTGTCCCACCCCGAACTGGTCGGCGACCCCCAGTCGCGCTTCTGGTTCGCCGGAGACCTGGTCAACCGCGGTCCCGAATCGCTGGAAACCCTGCGCCGCATCATCGACCTGGGCGACCGCGCGACCTCGGTGCTGGGCAACCATGACCTGCACCTGCTGGCCACCGCCGCGGGGGTACGCAAGCCGTCCAAATCGGACACGCTCGAGGACGTCCTGCGCGCGCCGGACGCGGCCGACCTGATCAACTGGCTGCGCTTTCGCCCGCTGGCCCACTTCGAACAGAACCACCTGCTGGTCCATGCCGGCACGCTGGCCAAATGGGACGTGGCCAAGACGCTGGCGCTGGCCGGCGAAGTCCAGGACGCCCTGCGCGGGCCGAACTGGCAGAAGGCGCTGCAAAAGATGTACGGCAACGAGCCGGCCACGTGGAAGGAAGACCACAAGGGCGGCAAGCGCATGCGGGTCATCATCAACGCGCTGACACGCATCCGCCTGTGCACGCCCAATGGCCACATGGAATTCGCCACCAAGGTGACGCCGGGCGCCTGGCCGACCGGCCTGGTACCTTGGTTCGACGTATCCAACCGCGCCACGCGGAACGTCACGACGGTGTTCGGGCATTGGTCTACGCTGGGGTTGCTGCAGCGGCCGGACGTGATCTGCCTGGATACGGGGTGCGTTTGGGGTGGGTCGCTGACGGCTTTGCGGTTGCAGGATCGGAGGCTGGTGCAGGTGAAGTGTTCGCAGTTTCAGGATCCGTTGTCGGAGTAGGGTTGAGGCTTGCTCCGTCGCACCGGATGCTTCGTAGGCCGCCCGTCGGCGCGGGCGCCTGAGTGGCGGGCGCCCGCGCCGATGGGCTACTTGAATCTTGGACTGATGCGCTGCTAGAGCTGTGGTCAGGGACGATTCTTGGGCTGCCCGTCATTCTCGGCCGCGCGGGCGGCCGTGAATGACATACGTGATTTCTTGAATTTCGATTGTGTTCGCTTGCGCGAATGCGGCGAGTGGTTTGCTAATGGTCGCCAGCTCATGGGGAATGGGCGGTGATGGATGGCGCGCGGTGGCGAACTACTTGCGCATGCTGACCGTCACGCGCGCCACCCATCCGGCACTGACGTTGAAAGACGATTGTTGGCAAACCGACGCGCTTCAACTCCCCGCATACCCAAATTCACCAACCACCAGCGCGCAGCGCCAACACGCGACGCAAAACGCCGCGTAAGCCCCAAAAGGCCGCCCGCGCGGCCGGCCTGGGGCGGGCCCCGCAAGACACGCCCCAACCCACTAGCCGTGGCGAGAATGCCAAACACACCGACCGCCCCAGCGCCCGTGAAGATTCATACATCGGAGCCTGTCGCGTCGGCGGCCTGCGGGGCGCGGGGCGTCGATAAGCCCGAGGGAATCTGAAGGGAAGGCCGAAGGCCTGGACGAAGATGACGAAGGGGTAGTCCGGAGCGAATGCTCCGGACCGCAATCGTTGCCCCGCGCCCCGCAGGCCGCCGACGCGACGGGCGCCTTAAGAACCTACAGCCTCTTCAAGAACCCACAGCCTCCTCAAGAACCCACAGCCTCAAAAACCAAACCATCACCCCCGCCGCTCCATATACCTCCGCGCCATCTGATACCCCGCAAACACATAAAACCCATTGCTATTGAGCACCAGCCAAGCCCCCAACCCGCCAAGCAAAGCCACCACCGGCCCCACCGCCCGAACGTCTCCCTGCGTCCACGCGATCACGCCCAGGAAGCCGACAGCAATCAAGCCCAAGGCCAGCCGCTTCAGCACCACCAGGCCGAATGCATGCCCGCCCATGAAGGCCACCACGCCAATGGCCAACGCCAGGGCCGTCGCCGCACAGACCAGCACCAGGGCGAACGCCGCCAACGCCGGCCCCGCGCCGCGCAGCAGCAGGCTCAGCAGACCTATCCCCACGCCCAGCCCGCCTGTCATCACCAACACCGCCAACACCAGCGGCGACCACATCCCCGGCGGCGCGCGACGCGCATCCATCTCCGTCACAAAGCGATGCATCGCCGCCGACGCAGCCGGTTGGTCCTGATCCGGCAGCGCCGCCTCCAGCTTGCGGCACTGCGCGATCAACGCGTTCAGGCCCGCCCGCGGCGCCTCCATCATGCCCTCGCCGCGCCCGGCGCATGTTCCGCCACCGTGCTGCGCAAGGCCGCCATTGCCTCCTGCACCGCGATCGGACGGAACGCATCCTCGCGCCAGTACATCGCCACCGACCCGAAGCCCGACAGACGCACCGGAATGATCCGCATCGCCCGCATCTGCGAAAACCGCAGCGCCGCCCGGTGCGAAGCCACCCCGATCATGTCGCTGTTATTGATCAACGTGAGATTGATGGTCACCGAATTCGATTCGACGTGGTCCGGCGGCGGCGCCTGGCCCGCCGCCGCCAGCGCCGCGTCCACCGCATTGCGGATAGGCGTGCCTTTTGGCCACAGGATCCAGCGGTAAGACAGCAGGTCTGGCCAAGAGGGCTGCTCGATCGCGAACAGCGGATGGCGCGGCCGCGCAACCAGGTGGATGGGTTCCAGGTACAGGGCCTCGAAGCGGATCGCCGGGTCGTGATGCTCCGGCGCCGAACGCCCCACCACGATGTCCAGGTCGCCCTGCGCCAACTGCGCCAGCAACTGGTCGGTCGTACCCTCCACCAGCTTCACGCGGGCCTGCGGCATGCGCTCGAGCAGCTTCATCACCGCCAGCGGCACGGTGTCCGACGCCGACGCGCCTGATGCGCCTATCACCACCCGCCCGCCGCCGCCCTCGCGCAATGCCGCCATGTCCGCGCTGGCGCGATCCAGTTGCGCCTCCACCCGCTGGGCATGCGCGATCAGCACGTCGCCGTGCGGCGTGGGCCGCAGGCCGCGCGCGTGCCGTTCGAACAGCGGCAGCCCGATGTCGTCTTCCAGATCCTTCAGCCACTTGGACAAGCCCGGCTGCGTCGTATTAAGCATCGCCGCCGAATGGCTGATGTTGCGGGTCTGGGCCAGGCTGAGCAGCATTTTCAGATTGCGCAGGCGCAACCGGTGGGTCCAGTCCATGCAGGCCCTCGTCTCGTCTATGTATATTCTTATTGGTATGGATAATAAGATAAATTCATTTCAAAACACATAGCTCCTTACGCATAATCGTCTCCATATCAGGACCAGCCGCGAGCCACGCGGCGGCCACGCGAAGCCGGCGCCAGCCGGACATTCCGGAGACAAGCATGCCCGACGGTCACACCCCCGGCGCGGACCGCGCCGCCTATTACGCACGCATCGCCAGAAAACACATGGCTCCCTTGTGGGAGTCGCTGCACAACCTGGTGCCGCGCGAACCCGCGCCGCGTTGCGTCCCCGCCATCTGGAAGTACGAAGACGTGCGCGACGACGTCATGGCGTCCGGCTCGCTCATCACGGCGGAAGAAGCCGTGCGGCGCGTGCTCATCCTGGAGAATCCCGGCCTGCCCGGCCAGGCCAGCATCACGCAGAGCCTGTATGCGGGCCTGCAGCTGATCCTGCCTGGCGAAATCGCGCCCAGCCACCGCCATACGCAGTCGGCGCTGCGCTTCATCGTCGAAGGCCGCGGCGCCTATACCGCGGTCAACGGCGAACGCACCACCATGCACCCCGGCGACTTCATCATCACACCGTCATGGACCTGGCATGACCATGGCAACGCCGAAACCGCCGAAGGCGGCGAGCCTGTGGTCTGGCTGGACGGCCTGGACATTCCGCTGCTGCGCTTCCTGGACGCGGGTTTCGCCGAAAACTATCCCTCGGCCACACAACCCGTGACCCGCCCCGAGGGCGACAGCATGGCGCGCTACGGCCACAACATGGCGCCCGTGCGCCACCAGACCTCCAGCGGCACATCGCCCATCTTCAACTACCCCTATGAACGCAGCCGCGAAGCCCTGGACCAGCTCTACCGCCACGGCGAACTGGACCCCTGGGACGGCGTGAAGCTGCGCTACCTGAATCCGGCCACCGGCGGCTACCCCATGCCGACCATGGCGACCTTCATGCAGTTCCTGCCCGCCGGATTCCAGGGCAAGACCTACCGCAGCACCGACTCCACGGTCTACAGCGTGGTCGAAGGCCGCGGCACCGCGCGCATCGGCGACCAGGAATTCCACTTCGGCCCGCGCGACGTCTTCGTCGCGCCGTCCTGGCAGCCCGTGCAGCTGGCCGCGCTGGACGACGCCACCCTGTTCAGCTATTCCGACCGCCCCGTGCAGGACGCGCTGGGCGTGTGGCGCGAAGCGCGCGTCGGCTAAAGGCCGGCGCACTCCCTCCACTTCCGTATCAGGCCGGGGCCGCGCCAGGCCCCGCCCCGCATTCCTCAAAGGTGACCCATGTCTTTCGTCTTCGACCCCGCCGCTCCCATCGCCGTGCCCGTTGCCGGCAGCCAGGACAGCTTCCCTGTGCGCCGCGTCTATTGCGTCGGCCGCAACTATGCCGCCCATGCCCGCGAAATGGGCTTCGACCCCGACCGCGAACCGCCGTTCTTCTTCTGCAAACCGGCCGACGCCGTGGTGCCGGTGGCTGAAGGCAGCACCCTGTCGCTGCCCTATCCTTCCGAGACCGCCAATCTGCACTATGAGATCGAACTGGTGGCGGCCATTGGCAAGGGCGGCGCCAACATCGCCGTCGACGACGCGCTGCAGCACGTCTGGGGCTATGCCGTGGGCCTGGACATGACCCGCCGCGACCTGCAGATGAAGATGCGCGAAGCCGGCCGGCCCTGGGAACTGGGCAAGGCCTTCGACCTGAGCGCGCCCATCGGCCCCCTGCATCCTGCCGGGGCGGTCAAGAACATCGACCAGGCCGCCATCTGGCTGCAGGTCAACGGCGCCGACAAGCAAAGAAGCGACATCGGCAAGCTGATCTGGTCCGTCGCCGAAACCGTCGCCTACCTGTCCAAGTACTTCCGCCTGGAAGCCGGCGACCTGATCTACACCGGCACCCCCGAAGGCGTGGGTCCGGTGGTGCGCGGCGACAAGATGGTCGGCGGCGTGGACGGCCTGGGCACGCTCAGCGTGCAGATGGTGTGAACCTTCCAGGAACCCGCATGCAACTGCACAGCTTCTTCAATAGTTCCACCTCCTATCGCGTGCGCATCGCGCTGGCGCTCAAGGGTTTGCCGTACGAGTACCTGCCTGTGAACCTGCGCAAGCAGGAGCAGCGCGCGGCGGATTACGTGGCCAAGAATCCTTCCGCGGGCGTGCCCCTGCTGATCGATGGCGACACCCAGCTGTCGCAGTCGCTGGCCATCGTCGACTACCTGGACGCCACCCATCCCGAGCCGCGCCTGATCCCCGCCGGCACGCTGGAGCGCGCCCGCGTGCTGGAGCTTTCCGACGCCATCTCCTGCGACATCCACCCCGTCAACAACATGCGCATCCTGCGCTATCTGCAGGACGTGCTGGGCGCCAGCGAAGAACAGAAGAACGCCTGGTATCACCACTGGATCCGCGAGGGCATGACGGCTGTGGAAGCGCTGCTGGCGCGCCACGGCCATGGCGCCTACTGCTACGGCGACGCGCCCACCCTGGCGGACTGCTGCCTGGTGCCGCAGATGGCGAACGCCCAGCGCATGGGCTGCGACCTGTCGGCCTATCCGCGCGCCATGCGCGTCTATGAACACTGCAATGCGCAGCCCGCCTTCCAGCAGGCGGCTCCCACCCAGCAACCGGACTACACCAAGTGAGCAACCAGGAACCCGACACCCAGGGCGCGCCGCTGCGCGAATACACCGATCCCGCCTACCGCCCGCTATGCGCCAACCTGGCGGAAGTGCGCGCCAACATCGACAGGCTGGACGATGAGATCGTGCGCCTGATCGCCGAACGCGCCATGTACGTGAAGGACGCCGCGCGCTTCAAGCGCGACGCCTTCCAGGTCAGCGCCCCGGCCCGCCAGGCCCAGGTCTTCGAAAAGGCGCGCCTGCTGGCCGAACGCCACAACCAGGGTTTCGCCAACCTGGACCAGGTGGTGGACGCCACCTATCGCGCCATGGTCGCGGCCTTCATCGCCAACGAACAAACCTATTTCAACACCATGAAGGATCTCGGAGACACCCATGCATAAGCCCTACGCGCGCCGTATCGCCGCCCATGCCCTGATCCTGGGACTGGCCGCGCTTGCGCCGCTGGCCGCCGCGCAGGCCCAGGCCTGGCCGGCCCAGCCGCTCAAGGCCATTGTGCCCTTCGGCCCGGGCTCCAGCCCCGACCAGGTGGCGCGCATCGTTGGCGAAAAGGCCGGCGCCATCCTGGGCCAGAGCATCGTCATCGAGAACAAGCCGGGCGCCAGCGGCAACATCGGCACCTATGCCATCGCCAACGCCAAGCCCGACGGCTATACCTTCGGCGTGTCCATTACCGGCCCGCTGGTCAACAATACTCTGCTGTTCGACAAACTGCCCTATGCGCCGGCAACCGACCTGGCGCCGCTGACGCTGGCGGTGCACCAGCCCAATGTGCTGGTCGTGCCCGTCTCGGCCGGCATCGACAACATCGGCCAGTTGCTGGAAGCGCTGAAGAAGAATTCGGACAAATACAACTTCCCTTCCACGGGCGCCGGCACGGTGTCGCACCTGGCCGTGGAACTGATGCTGCAGCAGACCGGCGCGCGCGCCACCCACGTGCCCTATCCCTCGTCGCCCGCGGCGCTGACCTCGCTGCTGTCCGGCGACACGCAGTTCGCCGCGCTGCCGCCCATCGCCGTCATGCCCATGGTGAAGGATGGACGCCTGAAGGCCCTGGCCGTCACCTCCTCCAAGCGCTCCGCCCTGCTGCCCGACATCCCGACGCTGGCCGAAGTCGGCGTGCCGGGCATCGAGGGCTCGGCGTGGATCGGCTTCGTGATCTCGTCCAAGGTTCCCGCCGACATCCAGAAGAAGCTGTCCGACGCGCTGATCCAGGCCATCCGTGATCCCGAGGTCACCAAGCGCCTGCAGGCCCAGTTCATGGATCCCGCCGGCACCACGCCCGCCGAGTTCCGCGCCTACATGGACGACGAACTCAAGCGCTGGGAGCCGCTCATCAAGAAGCTGGGCATCAAGGGCCAGTAAACCGGCGCCCGGCCACGCCGCGCAACCCAAACAAGGAGAACACGGGATGCTCATCACCGAACCCGCCCGCCAGGTTCCGCTCTACGGCGAATATGAGGTCGTCGTGCTGGGCGGCGGCCCCGCCGGCCTGTTGGCCGCCGCCAGCGCCGCGCGCAACGGCGCCAGCGTGCTGCTGGTGGAACGCTACGGATTCCTGGGAGGGATGGGCACGGCGGCCGGCGTATCCAACTTCTGCGGCCTGCACGCGAACATCCGGGGCGACATCCGCCAGGTGGTCCACGGCATGACGGACGACCTGCTGGACCGCATGCGCGCCATGGACGGGCTCAACGACCCTCACCTGATCCTGGGCAAGATCCACGCCCAGGCTTATGACATCTCGGCCTTCAAGTGCGCCGCCGACGGGCTGGTCCAGGCCAGCGGCGCACAGGTGCTGTTCCATGCGCTGGCCACCGGCCTGGCGCGCGGCGCCGACGGCAACGTGGATGCGTTATTCCTGGAAACCAAGTCCGGCCGCTGCGCCGTGCGCGCCAAGGTCTATATCGATTGCTCGGGCGACGCCGATATCGCCCAATGGGGCGGCCTGCCCTTCGAGAAGGGCGACGAGCACGGCGGCATGCTCTATCCCACGCTGATGTTCAAGGTCGGCAATGTCGACGGCGCCCGCGCGCAGGAAGCCTGGAAGACCATCCCCCAGCTGATGGACCAGGCCGCGGCCAGCGGCGAATTCACCTTCCCGCGCCGCGGCGCCATCGTGCGCCCGCAAAAGCACGACTACGAGTGGCGGGTCAACGTGACCCAGCTTGCCAACGCCGACGGCAGCGCGGCCGACGGCACCGACGCCGATTCCCTGTCGGCCGGCGAGCTCGAAGGCCGCCGCCAGATCGTGCAATACCTCGCCTTCCTGCGCGCCAAGGTGCCGGGCTTCGAGAACGCCTATGTGCTGGACATCGCGCCGCAGCTGGGCATCCGCGAGACCCGCCGCATCGTGGGCGAGGCCGTTCTGAGCAAGGAAGACGTGTTGGGCTGCGCCGACTTTCCGGACAGCATCGGCGTCAATGGCTGGCCGCTGGAAATGCACACGGCCGGCGACGTGCAATGGCTCTGGCCGCCGATCCCCGAGTCCCGCGGCTATAACCAGCTGCCATTCCGCATGATGGTGCCCAAACGCGCCCCGGGCGTGGCGGGCAATGTGCTGGTGGCCGGGCGCTGCGCCTCGATGACGCACGAAGGCCAGTCG
Source organism: Achromobacter aegrifaciens (assembly GCF_902859735.1). Lineage (GTDB taxonomy): Bacteria > Pseudomonadota > Gammaproteobacteria > Burkholderiales > Burkholderiaceae_B > Achromobacter > Achromobacter aegrifaciens. The sequence goes on from NZ_CADIJY010000007.1 coordinate 174,962, forward strand.
GCGGCTCGCGTAAGCGGCAGCTGCTTCGTCATGGGCGAGGCCGCGGGCACGGCGGCTGCCATGGCGCTGCGCGCAGGCATCGCCCCCGGTGACGTGCCCATTTCCGCCTTGCAGGCGCAGCTGGTGAAACAAGGCGTGTTCCTGGGCGGCCAGGACTGAACGGCGCGGAGGCCATACATGAACGCAACGCAAACCGATAAATCCGTGATCGTGGTGGGCGGCGGCATCGGCGGCCTGGCCGCGGCGCTGGCGCTGACCCGGCAAGGCATCGCCGTGCAGCTGCTGGAGCAGGCCGCGCACATCGGCGAAATCGGCGCCGGCATCCAGCTCGGTCCCAACGCCTTCGCGGCGCTGGACGCCCTGGGCGTGGGCCAGACCGCGCGCGCCCGCGCCGTGTTTACCGACCACATCATCATGATGGACGCGGTGGACGCCCGCGAAGTGGTGCGCATCGATACCGGCGAGGCCTTCCGCGAGCGCTTCGGCGGCCCCTATGCCGTGATCCATCGCGCCGACATTCACTTGTCCATCCTGGAGGCCGTGCAGCAGAATCCGCTGATCAGCTTTCGCACCTCCACCCAGATCGCCTCCATGTCGCAGGACGACAAGGGCGTGGAAGTCGTGGACACCCAGGGCAACCGCTATCGCGCCGACGCCGTAGTAGGCGCGGACGGCGTGAAGTCCGTGATCCGCGAACGCATGGTAGGCGACCCGGCGCGCGTGACCGGCCACGTGGTCTACCGCGCCGTGGTCGAACGCGAGAACATGCCCGAGGAGCTGCGCATCAACGCCCCCGTGCTGTGGGCTGGCCCGCACTGCCATCTGGTGCACTACCCCTTGCGCGGCGGCCAGCAATACAACCTGGTGGTGACTTTCCACAGCCGCGAACAGGAAGAATGGGGCGTGCGCGAGGGCAGCAAGGAAGAAGTGCTGTCCTACTTCCAGGGCATCCACCCGCGTCCGCACCAGATGCTGGACCGCCCCACGTCCTGGAAGCGCTGGGCCACCGCCGACCGCGAGCCCGTGGAACGCTGGGGCCAGGGGCGCGTGACCATTCTGGGCGATGCCGCCCATCCCATGACGCAATACATGGCCCAGGGCGCCTGCATGGCGCTGGAGGACGCGGTGACATTGGGCGAAGCCGTGAAGCAATGCGGCCAAGACCTGGAGGCCGCGTTCCGCCTGTACGAATCCGTCCGCATCCCGCGCAGCGCGCGGGTGGTGTGGTCCACGCGCGAAATGGGCAGGCTCTATCACGCGCGGGGCGTCGAACGCACCGTGCGCAACATGCTGTGGACCGGCCGCAGCCAGTCCCAGTTCTACGACGCGTTGCAGTGGCTGTACGGCTGGAAGGTGGAAAACTGCCTCGCGGGGCAATCCTCTCAATAGAAAAAATGCAGGCACCCAAGGAGACAACCATGAGAAAAACCGCAATCCGCGGCAGCGCCGCCCTCGTGCTTGCGCTGACCGCGTTCGCGGCCGGCGCGCAGCAAAAGCCGGTCGACATCGGCTTCATCGGCACCCTGTCCACGCCCGCCGGCTACATCGGCGAAGACGAGCGCGACGCCTTCATGCTGGCGGTCAAGGAAGGCGGCGGCAAACTCGGCGGCGTGCCGGTCAATGTGCGCGTGGAGGACGACGCGCTCAAGCCCGCCAACGCCAAGCAGATCGCCGACAAGATGGTGCAGGGCGGCGTGCGGCTGTTCACGGGCATCAACTTCTCCAACGTCATGGCGGCCGTGGGGCCGACCGTGCTGAACGCGGGCGGCTTCTATGTCAGCCTGAACGCGGGCCCCTCCAACTACGCCGGCAAGGCCTGCAACCCGAACTACTTCTCGGTGGCGTTCCAGAACGACTCCTACGCCGACACCGCGGGCCTTGCCGCCAACGAGCTGGGCGCCAAGCGCGTGGTCATCATGGCGCCCAACTACCAGGCCGGGCGCGATGCGGTGGCCGGCTTCAAGCGCACCTACAAGGGCGAGATCGCCGACGAGATCTACACCAAGCTGGAACAGGCCGACTTCTCGGTGGAACTGGCGCGCATCCGCTCGCTCAATCCCGACGCCATCTTCCAGTTCCACCCCGGCGGCGCGGGCATCAACCTGACCAAGCAATTCGCCAACTCCGGCCTGGCCGACAAGATCCGCATGATCACGCCCATCTACTCGATGGACGACCGCATGCTGGCCGCGACCGGCAATGCCGGCAAGGGCTTCTACCTGAGCTCGTTGTGGAGCGCGGATCTCGACAACCCGCAGAGCAAGCATTTCGTCGAAGCCTTCACCAAGGCCTACAACCGCGCGCCCACCGCCTATGCGGCCCAGGCCTACGACACCGCCAACCTGATCGGCTCCGCACTGAAGGCCGTGGACGGCGACATCACCGGCCGCGCTGACGACTTCCGCAACGCGCTGCGCCGCGCCGACTTCCCCAGCGTGCGCGGCAAGTTCAAGTTCGGCCCCAACCAGCATCCGATCCAGGACTGGTACCTGCTGCACATCGAGGCCGGCCCCGACGGCAAGCTGGTCTACAAGAACCTGAAGGTCATCGCCCGCGACCATACCGACGTGCACGCCGCCGACTGCAAGATGTAAGTCCGCACGACGCCCGGCGGATTGCGCGCAGTCCGCCGGGTCCACTCCACGAGGAGTCCCCAATGCTGATGTTCCTGGAGCAGGTCTTGAATGGCCTGCAGTACAGCGCATTGCTGTTCCTGCTGTCGGCGGGCTTGACGCTGGTGTTCGGCATCATGAACGTCATCAACCTGACGCACGGTTCGTTCTACATGGTCGGCGCGTTCTGCGCGGCCAGCGCCGCGGCGGCCACCGGATCGTTCCTGGCCGCGCTGCTGGCGGCGCTGGCGGGCGCGGCGCTCTATGGCCTGGTGGTGGAGTTGCTGGTGATCCGCCATCTGTACCGCCGCGACCACCTGGACCAGGTGCTGGCCACGCTGGGCCTGACGCTGTTCACCAACGAGATGGTGACGGTGCTGTTCGGCCGCAGCCCGCCCTTCATGGACATCCCGCCCTTCCTGTCGGGCTCGGTGGAGATCCTGCCCGGCCTGAACTATCCCCTCATGCGGCTGGCCTTTATCGGCGCTGGCGTGCTGGTGGCGCTGGGGCTGTGGCTGCTGATCTCGCGCACGCGCGTCGGCATGCTGGTACGCGCGGGCGCCGACGACGGCGAAATGGTCGACGCGCTGGGCGTGAACATCCAGCGCCTGTTCACGCTGATCTTCACGCTAGGCGCCCTGCTCTGCGGCTTTGCCGGCGTGATGGCGGCGCCGCTCCTGGCGGTGGAGATCGGCATGGGCGAGCGCATCCTCATCACCACCTTCGTGGTCATCGTGGTGGGTGGCGTGGGTTCGGTGCGCGGCGCGCTGGTCGGTTCTCTGATGATAGGCATGACCGATGCGCTGGGGCGCGCCTACATCCCGTTCTGGATGTCGCGGCTGCTGCCGCCGGAGCTGTCGGACTCGGCGAGTTCCAGCCTGGTTTCGGCCAGCATCTACATCCTGATGGCCATCGTGCTGCTGTTCAAGCCGCGCGGCCTGGTGCCCGCGCAGCGATAGGAACGATACCCATGACCAGAAAAACCATCGTCAACACGATAGGACTGCTGCTGTTCGTGCTGGTGCCGGCCATCGCGTCGGCCACGGGCGAGAGCTTCCTGATCAACCTGATGACCCGCTTTCTCATCTACGCCATCGCCGCCGTCAGCCTGGACCTGATCCTGGGCTACGGCGCCATGGTCAGCTTCGGCCATGCCGCCTTCTTCGGGCTGGGCGGCTATGTGATCGGCATCGCGGGCTTTCACCTGAGTCAGGGCGACACACTGTTCGGCTGGAGCGGCAGCAACGCGGCGCTGGTGATGTGGCCGCTGGCCATCGCTGCCGCCGCTCTCGCCGGCCTGGTGGTCGGCTTTCTGTCGCTGCGGACCTCGGGCGTGCAGTTCATCATGATCACGCTGGCCTTTGGACAGATGCTGTACTTCATCCTGGTCGGCCTGATGGTCTACGGCGGCGACGATGGCCTGTCCATCGACACGCGCAACACCCTGCCCGGCCTGGACATGAACAACCCCACCGCCTTCTATTACGTCTGCCTGGCGCTCATGACGGCATGGATCCTGGCCTGCCGCCGCATCGTCAATTCGCCCTTCGGCATGGCGCTGCAAAGCATCAAGCAGAATCCGCGCCGCAGTATCGGACTGGGCCTGGCACCGCTGCGCTACCGGCTCACCGCCTTCGTGCTGTCGGCCGCGGGCACCGGGCTGGCGGGCGCCCTGTGGGCCAACTACGCGCTCTTCGTCAGCCCCGACATGTCGTCCTGGCAGAAGTCCGGCGAACTCATGGCCATGGTGATCCTGGGCGGCATGGGGTCCATCTTTGGCCCCGTACTGGGCGTGGCCGTGTACCTGGGCCTGGAACAGGTCGCCACCGCCTGGACCGAACACTGGATGCTGATCCTGGGGCCTGTGCTGGTGCTGGTGGTGCTGTTCGGCAAGCGCGGCGTCTATGGCTGGCTGGTGGGAGGCAAGCACCATGACTGATCATCCCAAGCTGGAAATCCGCGACCTGCAGAAATCCTTCGGCGCCGTGCGCGCGACCCAAGGCGTCAACCTGCAGGTCCGGCCCGGCGAACTGCATGCGCTCATCGGCCCCAACGGCGCGGGCAAGACCACGCTGCTGTCGCAGATCAGCGGCGAGATCCTGCCGGACTCGGGCGACATCCTGCTGGATGGCCGCGACATCACCCGCATGCCCGCCCACAAGCGGCCCGCGGCCGGGCTGGCGCGTTCGTTCCAGATCAGCCAGCTCTACCCCGCCTTCAGCGCCGAGGACAACGTCGCCATGGCGGTGCAGGCGCACAGCCCCGGCGGCTTCAACCTGTGGAAGAACGCCCGCCGCCTGCCGCAACTGCGCCAACCCGCCAGAGAGGCGCTGGAACGCGTCGGCCTGAGCGGCCGCGCCCACGTACGGGTTTCGGAACTGGCCCACGGCGAAAAGCGCCAGCTGGAACTGGCGATGGCCTTGTCGCTGGATGCCTCGCTGTTGCTGCTGGACGAGCCCATGGCCGGCATGGGCGCCGAGGAATCCCAACGCATGACCGCCCTGCTGCAGGAGCTGAAGGGCCGCTACGCCATCCTGCTGGTCGAACACGACATGGACGCCGTCTTCGCCCTGGCCGACCGGATCACCGTGCTGGTCTACGGCAAGACCATCTTTACAGGCACGCCGGACGAGGTGCGCCACCATCCCGACGTGCGCGCCGCCTATCTGGGCGAGGAGGACTGATGCTGCAACTCAAGCAACTGCAGGCCGGCTACGGCGCGAGCAAAGTGCTGTTCGGCGTGGACCTGGACATCGCCGCGCGCCAGGTCGTATCCCTGATCGGCCGCAACGGCATGGGCAAGACCACCACCGTCAAGACCATCATGGGCATGCTGCCCGCCCAGGGCGGCAGCATCCTGCTCGACGACCAACCCATCGCGGGCCAGGCCCCGCACCGCATCGCCCAGCTGGGCATCGGCCTGGTACCCGAAGGCCGCCGCGTCTTCGGCTCGCTGTCGGTGGAAGAAAACCTGATCGCCACCGCCCGCAACACCCGCGCCGGCTGGCACGTCGGCCGCGTCTTCGACCTGTTCCCGCGCCTGAAGGAGCGCCGCGCCCAATCCGCCCGCACGCTGTCCGGCGGCGAACAACAAATGCTCGCCGTCGGCCGCGCCCTCCTCATCAACCCGCGCCTGCTCATCCTGGACGAAGCCACCGAAGGCCTGGCGCCGCTGATCCGCCACGAAATCTGGAACTGCCTGCGCCGCCTGAAGGAAGAAGGCCAGACCATCCTGGTGATAGACAAGAACCTGAAGGAAATGGCGACGCTCGTCGACCGCCACCACGTCCTGGAAAAGGGCCGCGTGGTCTGGCAAGGCAGCCCCGCGGAGCTCGCCGCGCAGCCCGAACTCGCGCAGCGCTACCTGGGCGTCTAGTCGGACGATTCGCAAAAACTCAGCCGATTCCCGAACGGATCGATGACCGCCATCACCCGCCCCCACGGCATCTCTTCCACGCCCGGCCGCATATAGCCATAGCCCTTGACGTTCACCTCGGCCTGGAACTCGTCCACGCCCCGCATCCGCACGAACACCGCGGATCCGGGCGTGGCATCGCCGTGGTGTTCGCTCAGGTGCAGCGTCAGGTCGCCGCGATGCACTTGCGCATACAGCGGCATGCCCGGCTCGAAGCGATGCTCCCAGTCCCATTCGAACCCGAGAAAATCCAGATAGAACTCGCGCGCCTTTTCGACGGAGAAAATACGCAAGATGGGAATGGCAGCTTGCAGATGCATGACGGCCCCAGATCAATAAGCAAGGACGCTCAGCATAGACCACGAACCGCACTGCAAGGCGCGGAGCGCAAGGCGCAAGACGCAAGACGCAAGCACACACCATCCCGACGCAAGACACCGCGTAAGCCCCAAAAGGCCGCCCGCGCGGCCGGCCTGGGGCGGGCCCCGCAAGACACGCCACCAAACACAGATGTCGGCAAGAACCAGAAGAACGCCAATCGCCCCAGCTGACGTCAAGTTTCAACCGCCAGAGCCCGTCGCGTCGGCGGCCCGCGGTGTGCGGGGCGTCGATAAGCCCGAGGGAATCTGAAGGAACCGCCGCAGGCGGTGACGAAGATGACGAAGGGGGGGGCCGCCGAGGCAAGTCCGGAGCGAACGCTCCGGACCGCAATCGCAGCCCCGCACACCGCGGGCCGCCGACGCGACGGGCGTCTAAAGAACCACCCGGCGCTAAACAAACATCAATTCAAACTAGCACCCGAGATCTTCACAATCTCCTGATACTTCGCCTTCTCGCTCTTGACGAACTCAGCAAACGCCTCAGGCGTCATCGGCGCAGCCTCAGACCCCATCGTCAACAAGCGCTGCTTCACATCCGCCTGCTGCATAGCATCGGCATAAGCCTTGTTCAGCTTAGCCACCACCGGCGCCGGCGTGCCGCCCGTCGTGAACACCCCGAACCAGGTCCCCAGGTCAAAGCCCTTGATCCCCGACTCTTCCACCGTAGGCACATCCGCCAGCAGCGAAGAACGCTTGGCAGTCGTCACGGCCAATGCCTTGACCTTGCCGTCCTTGATCAGCGGCGCCGAAGCCGCCAGGTTGTCGAACATGAAATCCGACTGTCCCGACAGCAGCGCCAACTGCGCAGGCGCCGCGCCCTGGTAAGGAATGTGCTCGACATTGATCCCCGCGCGCGCCTTCAGCAGCTCGCCCGACAGATGGCCCGCGCTGCCGTTGCCGCCCGAACCGTAGTTCAGCTTGCCCGGATTCTTCTTGGCATAGTCGATCAGATCGGCCAGCTTCTCGATCTTGTTCTTCTGCGCGAACTCGACGTTCATCACCAGCACATTGGGCACCGAGGCCACGATGGTCACCGGCGCGAAGTCCTTCACCGGGTCATACGGCAGATTGGCGAACAGCCAGGGATTGATGGCGTGGGTCGCGACCGCGCCCATCACCAGCGTGTAGCCGTCGGCCGGCGCCTTGGCCACTAGGTCGGCGCCGATGTTGCCGCCCGCGCCCGAACGGTTCTCCACGATGACCGGTTGGCCCAGCGAGCCGCGCACCTTCTCGGCCAGCATGCGGGCCATGGTGTCCAGCGGGCCGCCAGGCGGGTAAGGCACGACGAAGCGCAGCGGCTTGGTCGGGAAATCGGTGGCCTGGGCCAGCGCCGGGGCGCCGAAAGGCAGGGTGGCGGCCAGCGCCACGGCGCCTTGCAACAGGGCGCGGCGCACAGCGCTGCGGGGGGTCTGCGTCATGATGTTGTTCTCCTCGCTTCGGATCAATAGCGGTCAGTAGCATACCGCAGCGAGGAATAAGGCGTAACAAAGAGATACCAGCAGAACCCCTGGCTGTTCACGCCGCTGCCCCGTCACGGCAACCCGCCGCCCCAAGAAAAAACCGCCCGAAGGCGGTTTTGAAGCATCAGTGCAGGATCTGGCTCAAGAAGAGCTTGGTCCGGTCGTTCTGCGGATTGTCGAAGAACTCGTCCGGGCTGTTCTGCTCGATGATCTCGCCGCGGTCCATGAAGATCACGCGGTTGGCGACCTTGCGCGCGAAGCCCATTTCGTGGGTCACGCAGATCATGGTCATACCGCTTTCCTGCGCCAGGTTGACCATCACGTCCAGCACCTCCTTGACCATTTCCGGGTCCAGCGCCGAGGTCGGCTCATCGAACAGCATGATCTTGGGGCTCATGCACAGCGAACGCGCGATCGCCACACGCTGCTGCTGGCCGCCCGAGAGCTGGCCAGGGAATTTCTTGGCCTGGTCCGGAATGCGCACGCGCTCCAGGTACTTCATGGCCGTGGCCTCGGCTTCCGCGCGCGGCTTCTTCAGCACCCACATGGGCCCCAGCGTCAGGTTTTCCAGCACGGTCAGGTGCGGGAACAGGTTGAAGTGCTGGAACACCATGCCGACGTCCTTGCGGATGGTCTCGATGTGCTTGAGATCGTTGGTGAGCTCCGTGCCGTCCACGATGATGTGGCCCTTCTGGTGCTCTTCCAGGCGGTTGATGCAGCGGATCATGGTGGACTTGCCCGAGCCCGACGGCCCGCACACCACGATGCGCTCACCCGGCGCGACGTCCAGGTTGATGTTGCGCAGCACGTGGAACTGGCCGTACCACTTGTTCACGTCCTGCAATTTGATGATGGCATCAGACATGCCTGTACTCCCGTAAGTATCGCGGTGCGCGTCCGCCCGGGGCGGACGCGCTGCAAAGTTCTAGCGTGCGTGTCCCGTGGCCAGGCGTTTTTCCAGCGCCTGGCTGTACTTGGACATGGAGAAGCAGAAGACGAAGTAGATGAGCGAAATGAACAGGTACGCCTCCACCCCGAATCCGCGCCATGCCGCGTCGGACAAGGCCGCCTTGGCCGCCAGCGTCAGGTCGAAGATGCCGATGATCACCACCAGCGAGGTGTCCTTGAACAGCGCGATGAAAATGCTGACCAGCGGCGGGATCACGATCTTCAGCGCCTGCGGCAGGATGATCTTGCGCATCTGCTGCCAGTAGTTCAGGCCCAGCGAATCCGCGCCCTCGTACTGGCCCTTGGGAATCGCCTGCAAGCCGCCGCGCACCGTTTCGGCGATGTACGCCGCCGCGAACATGATGATCGCGATCTGCGCGCGCAGCAGCTTGTCGATGGAGAAGCCTTCGGGCAGGAACAGCGGCAGCATCACCGAGGACATGAACAGCAGGCTGATCAGCGGCACGCCGCGGATCAGCTCGATGTACACGACGCACAGCGCCTTGATGGCAGGCATCTTGGAGCGCCGGCCCAGGGCCAGCAGCACGCCGATGGGGAAGGCGAAGGCGATGCCGAACGTGGACAGGATCAGCGTCAGCGGCAGGCCGCCCCAGCGCGCGTTTTCCACGTAGGTCAGGCCGAACACGCCGCCCCACATCAGGAGCGCCACGGCCGTCAGGCCCACGGTCCAGATGACGGCGAGCTTCCAGTTCCAGAAGCGGCGGATGCCGCTGCAGACGATCACGGCCACCAGGATGATGGTTGCGATCAGCGGACGCCATTGCTCGTCGTAGGGATAGGTGCCGAACAGGATCAGCCGGTGCTTCTCGATGATGAACGCCCAGCAGGCGCCCCCGGAAGCGCGGCACTCCTGCGCGTTGGCCGCGGAGAAGTTCGCCTTGATGAAGGCCCATTCCACCAGCGCAGGCACTGCCATCAGCAGGAACCACGCCAGCAGCACCGTGATGAGGATATTCAGCGGCGAGGAGAACAGGCGCGACTTGATCCAGGCCCAGGCGCCCACCTGGGTGCTGGGCGGCGGCAGGCCTTCGGCGGGGATATGCGAAGTGCTGCTCATATCAACGCTCCACCAGCGCGATGCGCTTGTTGTACCAGTTCATGAATATCGAGATCGACAGGCTGACCGTGAGGTACGCGGCCATGATGATGAGGATGCCCTCGATGGCCTGGCCGGTCTGGTTCAGCGTGGTGTTCACCACCGACACGATGTCGGGGTAGCCGATGGCCACCGCGAGCGAACTGTTCTTGGTCAGGTTCAGGTACTGGCTGGTCATCGGCGGGATGATCACGCGCAGCGCCTGCGGCAGCACCACCAGGCGCAGCACCTGCTTGCGGCGCAGGCCCAGCGAGCCGGCAGCTTCCCATTGCCCGTTGTTGACCGCCTGGATGCCCGAACGCACGACCTCGGCAATGAAGGCCGAGGTGTAGATCACCAGGCCCGCCATCAGGGCGGCGAATTCCGGCGACAAGGTCAGGCCGCCCGAGAAGTTGAAGCCCTTGAGCTCCGGCATGTCCAGGGTCAGCGAAGCGCCGCTGACCAGCCAGCCGATGATGGGAAAGCCGATGAGCAGGCCGATGGCGGCGCGGCCCAGCGGGAACACGCGGCCGGTGGCCTCCTGGCGCTTCTTGCCCCAGTGGCCCAGCAGGATGATCGCCACGATGGCCAGGCCCAGTCCGGCCAGCATCCAGTCCAGCGAATTGCCTTCCAGCCCCGGCACCTTCAAGCCACGGTTGGAGATGAAGACGCCGGGCAGCGGATTGTGCGCCTGGCGCGGACCGGGCATGTTTTCCGTGATCAGCGCGTACCAGAAGAACAGCTGCAGCAGCAGCGGCACGTTGCGCATTATCTCGACATAGACCGAGGTGATCTTGGCGACCAGCCAGTTCTTGGACAGGCGGCCGATGCCGATGAGCGTACCGAGGATGGTCGCCAGCACGATGCCGATGACGGCTACGCGCAGCGTGTTGAGCAGGCCCACCAGGATGGCGCGGCCGTAGGTGTCCGCAGGGGTATAGGCGATGGGCGTTTCGCCGATCGCGAAGCCGGCCTCGCGGTCCAGGAAGCCGAAGCCCGTGGCGATGTTGCGCACGGACAGGTTGTGCAGGGTGTTTGAAACCAGGAACCACACGGCCCAGGCCACCGCGGCCAGCGCCAGGACTTGATAGACCACGGAGCGCACCCCGGGATCGTTCCAGTTCAGACGCCGGGGAGGTGCCGATGCAGGCGCGCTTTTATTGGGAGTATTCATGAGTAAATCTACAGAAGTCGGACACCGGGCGGCGAAGCCGGTAGGGCCGCGCCACCCACTCCTGCCACCCGCCCGAGGGCGGGAGAGGAAAAACGGAGCGCCGGGCTCCGTTTTTCCAGGCAGCCGTGTGTTAGCGCACCGGCCAGCCGTACATCAAGCCACCATTCTTGTAGGAAGCGTTCAAGCCGCGCTCCAGCTTCATCGCGCTGCTCTTGCCCAGCGTGCTTTCGAAGCTTTCGCCGTAGTTGCCCACGTTCTTGATGATGTTGTAGGCCCACTTGTCATCCACGCCCAGGTTCTTGCCCATGCCCGGGGTCACGCCCAGGATGCGCTGGATGTTGGGGTTGGGGCTCTTGGCCATTTCCGCGACGTTGGCCTTGGTGATGCCGTATTCCTCGGCTTCGAGCATGGCGTTGAGCGACCAGCGCACGATGTTGAACCATTGCTCGTCGCCCTGGCGGACCATGGGGCCCAGCGGCTCCTTGGAGAAGTCTTCCGGCAGGATCACGTACTTGTCCGGATTCTCGAGCGTGGTGCGGGTGGAAGCCAGTTGCGACTTGTCGGTGGTGAAGGCGTCGCAGCGGCCGGCCGAGAAGGCGCGGATGATTTCGTCGTACTTGTCGATCACGACCGGCTTGAATTCGATCTTCTGGCCGCGGAACCAGTCAGCCAGGTTCAGTTCGGTGGTGGTGCCGGGCTGCACGCAGATGGTGGCGCCGTTGAGTTCCTTGGCGCTCTTGACGTTCAGGTCCTTGGAGACCATGACGCCCTGGCTGTCGTAGTAGTTCACGCCCACGCCGATCAGGCCCAGCGTGGTGTCGCGCGTCAGCGTGACGGTGGTGTTGCGGGTGAGGACGTCGACTTCGCCGGACTGCAGCGCGGTGAAGCGTTGCTGCGTGTTCAGCGGGGTGAACTTGACCTTGGTGGCGTCGCCGAACATGGTCGAGGCGATGGCGCGGCACAGGTCCACGTCGATGCCCTTGTATTCGCCCTTGCTGTCAGCGATGGAGAACCCCGGGATGCCCGTCGAAACCCCGCACTGGACAAACCCTTTTTTCTTGACGTTATCGAAGGTTGCGCCCGCATTGGCAGCCGCGGATGCAGCGAACAAAGCGGCGCCGATCGCAGCGAGTTTCAGTACTTTCATCGTGTTCTCCGTGTGGGATAAAGCGAAGTCGCAACGCAGGCCGGGTTGGGCCGACGTATGGGGCGGATGGTAGCGTCCGCGCCGCTCGCGGCGCATCCGGGAATTCCCTTGAAATATAGGGACACTGGGTGAAATGAAACGCTGTTTCCTGTCGAAAATGGGGGCACTGTTTGCGCCAGGACAAACGCGCCCGGACGCCTTGCGCGCAAATATTTGTCCGCGCATCGTCCAGGCGGTTTAGGCCACCTTAGTGTCCCCGAGTTACTATTGCGGCTTCATCTGACAGCCGCCATGATCGAATTCCAGCACGTATTCAAATCATATGGTCGCGGCCGCAATATCCTGGCCGACATCAACTTCCGCGTGAGCGCGGGAGAGTTCGTTTTCGTATCCGGGCCGTCCGGCGCGGGCAAGTCCACCTTGCTCAAGCTGATCGGCGGACTGGAGCCCGCCAGCCGGGGGTCGATCCAGGTCAACGGCCAGCGGCTGGACAAGCTGCCCGCCCGCGCCCGGCCGTACCTGCGCCGCGCCGTGGGCGTGATCCTGCAGGACACGCACCTGCTGTTCGATCGCAGCGCGTTCGAAAATGTCATGCTGCCGCTGGCGGTCACGGGCCACGCCTGGGACTCGGCCGCGGCGCGCGCCCGCGCCGCCCTGGACAAGGTGGGGCTGTCCGGCAAGGAAGACCTGAATCCGATCGAACTGTCCGGCGGCGAACAGCAGCGCCTGGCGATCGCGCGGGCCATCGTGAACCGGCCCGCCATCCTGATCGCCGACGAACCCACCGCCAACCTCGACCACGACAACGCGCAGCGCATCATGAATGTGTTCCGCGACTTCAACCGCGTCGGCGTGACCACGCTGATCGCCTCGCACGACCAGGACCTCATGGCGCGCTACGCCACCCGCACCTTGCGCATCGACCCGGGCAAGTTCGCCGACTCCCAGGGTTCCGCAACGCCGCAGCCTGAGGCCGGCGCGGGACAATCCGGTATCGGGCAGCAGCCGGGCGCCGCGTCCGGCCGCGCCTACCCGGGAGAGTCCGCATGAACGCCTGGCTGCGGCAACACCGCTACGCGCTGCTGGTCACCCTGCGCCGGCTGGTCAAGCAACCGTTCTCCTCCCTGGCCAACCTGCTGGTCATGGCCCTGGCGCTGGCCCTGCCACTGTTGGGCAGTGCCATCCTCGTCTCGGTCCAGCCGGTGGCGCGCCAGATGTCGGTCACCCCCGAAGTCACCGTCTTCATGCGCGTGGACGCCCCCTCGGGCGCCGCCGCGGACGTGGCCAAACGGATCCAGGACGAATTCAAGGACGACGTCCGCGCCGTGCGCGTGGTGGGCCGCGAGGACGCCTTGGCGGATCTGCGCGCCAACCCGGCCTGGCAGCAGGCGCTGGCCGTGCTGCCGGGCAACCCCCTGCCGGACGCAGTGGTGGTGACGCTGGCCGATGGCGACAACCTCGCCGGCCGGGCAGACAAGCTGGCCGCCTCCTGGAAACAATGGAACCACGTCGACCTGGTGCAGCTGGACAGCGCCTGGGTGCAGCGCCTGGAGGCGATCCTGCGCTTTGCCCGCATCGGCCTGGCCTTCCTGGCCGCCTGCGTGGCGGTGGTGGTGCTGGCGACGGTCTTCAATACCGTGCGCATGCAGGCGCTGTCGCAACGCGAGGAAATCGGCGTGGCGCGGCTGGTGGGCGCCACCGAATCCTTCGTGCGCCGCCCCTTCCTCTACCTGGGCGCGCTATCGGGCGCGGTGGCCTCGCTTCTGGCCATCGGCGTGGCGGCGGTCGCGCTGTCGCCACTGAACGACGCCCTGGTGGGGCTGGCCCGCAGCTACGGGGCCGAATTCGCCCTGCACCTTCCGGGCCCGTCCGTGCTGATCGGCGCGGTGGTGGCTTCGGCCGCCCTGGGCGCCCTGTCGGCCCGCTGGTCGGTCACCCGCAGCACGCGCTTCTGACGCGCAGCGCCTAAAGCTCCGTATAAAGCCCCTTCTTCCCCGTGATCCGGGGAACGACTTCCGCCCGCCTGTGTAGGATGCTTGCATGCCTGCCTGCGGGCGTCTTCGGCTTTGGGTCGGGCTGCAAAAACAGGACACATTACTGCGCCCGTTACATAGCAATTCACCCGCTGGAAGTTTGAGTATGCAAGAATAAAGCGACATTTTCTTACATACTTTGATACATTTCTGTTCTCGAGCTGCCACCTTCGTGTCCCAATCGTTGTACTTGCCCTTAATCGAGTCCCATGGCCGCCCGTCTTGAAGCCCGTGCGACGCGCCACTATTTCGACAGCGCGTTCCAGTGTCAGGCGGTGAAAGTACTGCCCAACGAGTACTACGTCACCAACGAAGACCTGATGATCTCGACCGTCCTGGGGTCTTGCGTCGCCGCCTGTATCCACGACCCGATCACGGGCGTGGGCGGCATGAACCATTTCATGTTGCCTGAGGGCGACATGCAGTCGCCCGCCTCGGCCACCATGCGCTATGGCGCCTTCGCCATGGAAGTGCTGATCAACGAATTGCTGAAGGCCGGCGCGGCGCGCGACCGGCTTGAAGCCAAGGTATTCGGCGGCGGCGCCGTGCTGTCCGCCATGCAGCAGATGAACATCGGCGAACGCAACGGCCAGTTCGTGCTGAACTATCTCAGAACCGAAGGCATCCCCGTCAAGGCGCAAGACCTGGGCGACGTGCACGCGCGCCGCATCAACTACTTCCCGCGCGACGGCCGGGTGATGGTCCGCAAGATGGCGCCGCATCATCAGCGCGCCGAGGAAATCATCGCCAAGCGCGAACAGGCGGCCGCCCAGAGCGTGCAGGCCAAGACCGAAACCCCGCAGCGCGTCGAGCGCTTCACCCGTCCCGGCGTGGAGCGTTTCGACCGCCCGGCCCGCCCAGGCGTGGAACGCTTCGACCGTCCAGCCCGCCCAGGCGTGGAACGTTTCGACACCGCCCTGACCCGCCGGCGCCGCACCGAAACCACAAGCGACTGAAGGGCCGCGCACGCGCATTGCGCCGCATGCGCCCCTACAATCAGCGCATGTCCACCGTCCGCCTGTTCTACGCCTTGTGGCCCGCCCCCTCGCTGGCCGCCCAGCTCGCGACCTGGGCAGAGCAGGCTCGACCCAGCTGCGGCGGGCGCGCCATGCGCACGGAAACCCTGCACCTGACCCTGGCCTTCCTTGGGCCGGTGGACGCGGCGCTCGCCGATGAGCTGGCCGCGGCGACACCTGAACGCCGCCTCGCCCCCGAGGACATCATGCTGGACCGCTACGGCGTCTTCGGTCGCCAGCGCATCCTGTGGGCCGGTCCCGGCGACACGCCCGAAGGCCTGCAGGCCGCCCACGATGATCTGTGGCTATGGCTGTCGGGTTTTGGCCTGGCCGCGCCGCCGCAGCCCTTCCGCCCGCACGTCACCCTGCTGCGCAACATCGAGCACTCCAGTCCGCCAGCCGAAGCGCCCGCCCCCCTGCCCTGGCGCTACGACCGCATGGTGCTGGTCGCCTCCGAATCGCAATCGGGCGGCAGCCGCTACCGCATCGTGGCGCAGTCCCGGCCGCAAGACTCCTGACGTTCCGCTCTGGCACAATCAGCCGGTTGCCATCACCCGGGACCGCCATGATCATCCTGCTGGACCAAGACGGCGTGCTCGCCGATTTCGAACACGCCTTCATCGACGCCTGGCGCGCGCGCCATCCGGACATCCCGCCGGTGGCGTTCGAGGACCGCAAGTCTTTCTACATCCGCCAGGATTACGCCCCCGAGCTGCGCGGCATGGCCGAGGCCATCTACACGGCGCCCGGCTTCATCCGCGACCTGCCGCCGGTGCCCGGCGCGCTGGACGCCATAAAGGAACTGCTGGCGCTGGGCATGGACGTGCGCATCTGCTCCTCGCCCCTGTCGCAGTTCGAGAACTGCGTGGCGGAGAAGTACCTGTGGGTGGAAAAACACCTGGGCCGCGAAGCGACCAACCGGCTGATCCTGACCAAGGACAAGACCCTGGTGCACGGCCACCTGCTGATCGACGACAAGCCCCTGATCGAAGGCGCGGTCAAGCCGCGCTGGAAGCACATCCTGTTCGACGCCCCCTACAACCGCGAGGTGTCGGACCGCCCCCGCATCAGCTGGCAGAACTGGCGCAACGTGCTGGCCGGAGAGCTGTATACGGCAGACGAGTGAGTCCTGTTCAGTAGCCGCGATTTGGGACTATTCTGTGTTGCAGTACCCCCCACCCCGGAGGAGCCCGCGCCATGAATCTGTACCGCCTGCTGAAGCAGCGAGAAGCCGATCACAAGCCCCTGCGTGTTGCCTTGCTGGGCGCCGGAAAGTTCGGCGCGATGTTCATGAGCCAAGCCCCCCGCACGCCGGGAATGAGGCTGGTCGCCGTGGCCGATCTGGCGCCCGACCGGGCCCGCGCGGCGCTAACCCGGGTGGGCTGGCCCGCCAGCGCGCTCAACGCCAGCAGCACCAATGATGCGCTGAAGAACGGCAAGGTCTACTTCAGCGACGATCCCCACGCCGTGATCGCCAGTCCCGATGTCGATATCGTCATCGACGCCACCGGCCAGGCCGCCGCCGGCATCAGCCACGTGCTGGCCTGCTGCGAATACGGCAAGCACATCATCATGGTCAACGTCGAGGCCGACGCGCTGGCCGGCCCCCTGCTGGCGCGGCGCGCGCGCGAGGCCGGCATCGTCTATTCGCTGGCCTACGGCGACCAGCCGGCCCTGATCTGCGAAATGGTGGACTGGGCCCGCGCCAGCGGCTTCGAGGTCATGGCCGCGGGCAAGGGCACCAAGTATCTGCCGGAATTCCATACCTCCACGCCGGACACCGTCTGGCCCTATTACGGCTTCACCGCCGAGATGGTAGCGGCGGGCGACTTCAACGCGCAGATGTTCAACAGTTTCCTGGACGGCACCAAGAGCGCGATCGAAATGGCCGCGGTGTCCAACGCCACGGGCTTGCTGCCCTCGCCATCCGGCCTGCACTTCCCGCCCTGCGGCGTGGACGATCTGGCGCGCGTGCTGCGGCCGCGCGAAAGCGGCGGCATCCTGCACCATCGCGGCCAGGTCGAGGTGATTTCCTCGCTGGAGCGCGACGGCCGCCCGGTGTTCCGCGACCTGCGCTGGGGCGTGTACGTGACCCTGGCCGCCGACAGCGACTACGTGCGCCGCTGCTTCAAGGAATACGGCCTGGTCACGGACCCCAGCGGCAACTACACCGCCATGTACAAACCCTATCACCTGATCGGCCTGGAGCTGGGCATCAGCGTGGCCAGCGTGGGCTTGCGCCGCGAACCCACCGGCGCGCCCGCGGGCTGGCATGGCGACGTCGTCGCCACCGCCAAGCGCGACCTGCCGGCCGGCCAGATCCTGGACGGCGAAGGCGGCTACACGGTGTACGGCCGGCTGATGCCGGCGCGCGATTCGGTGGACGAGGGCTATCTGCCGCTGGGCCTGTCGCACCAGGTCAAGTTGAAGAACCCGGTGCGCCAATCGCAGGCGATCCGCTGGGCCGACGTGGAGTACGACGAAAGGTCCACGGCCGTGCAGTTCCGCCGCGAAATGGAACAGACCTTCGCCTAGGACTTACCCGCGCGGCAGGCAGTCCCCGGCGCCCTAGACCGGCGCCGGCCGCTCCGCCTGGAACAGCCGCAAGCGGTCCGCGGCGTTGCGCAGGTGCTGGTCGGCGGCGCGTCCGGCGGCGTCCGGATCGCCTGCGTCGATGGCCGCGAAGATCGCCTGATGCTCGCTCTGCACCGCGGCCATGCGTTCGGTGTACATGCGCGCCGTATTGTTGCGCGCGCTGCGGATGACCCGGCGCACATTGGCTTCCAGGTAATCGTTCAGGGCTACCAGGTGCGGATTATGGGTCGCCTGCACGATGGCATGGTGGAACTGGTAGTCCTCTTCGTCGCCCAGCTTGTCGTTGAGCAGCGCGTATTCCATGCCCACCAGCGCCTGGCGCATCTTCTTCAGATCCGCGTCGGTGCGGCGCTGCGCAGCGTAGCGCGCGGCGGTGACTTCGATGGACAGCATCAGCTCCAGGATATGTTCCAGTTCCTGGTTGTCGCCCGGCGTGGGCGCGGCGATGCGGAACGCGTTCTTCTGGAAGTTCGGATCGACGAACACTCCGCTGCCTTGCTGCGACGTGATCAGGCCTTCGGACTTCAGGCGCGCCAGCGCTTCGCGCACGACGGCGCGGCTGACCGAATAGGTTTCCGTCAGCTGCTTTTCCGTGGGCAGGCGATCGCCGGGTGCGAGCGTCCCCTGGCGGATCTGCTCCGCCAACGCGTCGCCCAGCGCCGCCGAAAGCGAACTCTTGGGCGCGGCGCGCGGCGGATCCTGTTCTTGGTTGGGCTGCATGGTCGAATGGTGCAAACTTGCGGGCGGCGCGCAGACGCGCCGCCTCTTGTTTATGGGAATGCCTGGCGGACCGGACGCGGCATGGGCAGGCGCGCCATCCTGGGACTTTACGCGATATAGATGCCGCCGTTGACCTGCATGACCTCGCCGGTGACGAAACCGGCCAGCGGCGAGCACAGGAACGCGATGGAGCCGGCGATTTCCTCCGCCGTGCCGTAGCGGCGCAGCGGCGTGCTTTCCAGCAGCTGCGCGCCCTTCTGTCCGATCAGGTCCTGCGTCATGGAAGTGGCGATGATGCCCGGCGCGACCGCGTTCACGCGGATCTGCGGCGCCAGCTCCAGCGCCAGGCTGCGCGTGAAGCTCTGCACCGCGCCCTTGGAAGCCGAATAGGCCGCGTGCGCATAGCTGCCGCGCTGGGCCGCCAGCGAGGTCAGCAACACGATGGAGCCGTCGTGGCGCAAATGGCGCTGGGCGGCGCGGCATACATAGAAGGTGCCGTCCAGGTTCACGCGCATCAGCGTGCGCCAGGCCTCGTCGCTGGTGTCCTTGACCAGTTGCTCCGGATAGATGCCGGCGCAATGCACCAGGTGGTCCAGCCCGCCGAAATGCTTGGCCGCCGCCTCGAACACGCGTTCGCAGTCGGCCGACGCCGACACGTCCAGCGCCCGCGTGTAGACGCGCTGCCCGCTGGGGTCCAGCTCGGCCGCCACCTCTTCCAGGCGCGCGTTATCGATGTCGGTCAGCACCAGCCGCGCGCCATGCGCCGCCATCAGCCGCGCCGTCGCCAGGCCGATGCCATTGCCCGCGCCGGTGATGGCGGCAACCTTTCCTTCGAACGAAATCATTCTGTCTCCTGTAGCACGCTCATACGCGGGCTGAACGCCTTTCCGGCGGTCCCTGGAATTCCGATTGGACTCCCGAAACCGCCGCTTGACACGGGAAAAACGCTTGCCCTATGATTTATCGGACAACTTAATAAAGTTGCCTGACAACTTATTCCGAAAGCGTAAAGCAACTGGCGCTTTCAGGCAAGAGAGTCGGGAACGACACGGCGGCAAGCCGCTACCCAGGCAGGGGACAAACAGGTGGAAATCACCGGCAGCACTACCGTTTTCGCGATCGCGGCGGACCCGATCGCGCACGTCAAGACGCCCCAGCGGCTCAACGCCCTGTTGCGCGAGCGCGGCGTGGACGCGGTCATGGTCCCGTTCCATGTGGCCCCCGACGCCCTGCCCGGCCTGTTCGCGGGCATCCGCGGGCTGGTCAATCTGGGCGGCATCGTGGTGACGGTGCCCCACAAGGAAAATGCCGCCGCCCTGTGCGACGCGCTGACTCCCTCGGCCCAGCTAAGCGGCGCGGTCAACGCGGTGCGCCTGCGCGACGGCGTGCTCACCGGCGGCAACTTCGACGGACTGGGTTTCGTCGCCGGCTTGCGCAGCCAGGGCCATGATCCGGCCGGCCGCCACGTCTACCTGGCCGGCCTGGGCGGCGCGGGCAAGGCCATCGCCTGTGCCGTGGCCGACGCCGGCCCCGCCAGCCTGCGCCTGTACAACCGCAGCGCCGACAAGGCGCTCTCCTTCGCCGCTCATCTGAGCCGCCAATATCCCGGCCTGGCCATCAGCGTGGCCAGCGCCGCGCCCCAGGCTTGCGACATCGCCATCAACGCGACCTCGCTGGGCCTGAACGACACCGATCCCCTGCCCTTCCAGCTGGACGCGCTTGCCGCCGGCACCGTCGTAGCCGACGCCGTCATGAGCCGCGTCGACACACCCCTGCTGCGCGCCGCCGCCGCGCGCGGCTGCCGCACGCATCCGGGCCTGTACATGCTGGAAGGGCAGATTGCCGAAATTGCCCGCTTCCTGGGCATAGAAGAGCCGCGCAAGCCCGCCCGCGCGCTTGCCTGATCAACAGATTCACCACACTCCCGTCCCACGGAGGAGACACGCATGAAATTGGCTTTCACCACTGGCCTGCTGTGCCTGGCCGGCATCGCCGCATCGGCCCAGGCCGCGCCCGTCAAGATCGGCCTGATCGAGACGCTGTCCGGCCCGCAGGCCTCGACCGGCCTGATGTTCCGCGCCGCGGTCAAGTATGAGCTGGACCGCATCAACGCCGCCGGCGGCTGGAACGGCCAGCCGCTGGAACTGGTCGAGTTCGACAACCAGGGCGGCCCGGTGGGCGCGTCCGACCGCTTCCGCGCAGCCGCGGCCGAAGGCGTGCAGATCCTGGTGCAAGGGTCCTCGTCGGCCATTTCGGGCCAGCTGACCGAAGACGTGCGCAAGCACAACCTGCGCAACCCGGGCAAGGAAGTCGTGTTCTTGAACGTGGGCGGCGAGGCGCTGGAACTGACCGGCCAGAAGTGCCACTTCTACCACTTCCGCTTCACCACCAACGCCGACCTGCGCGTGAAGGCGCTGGCCTCGGTCATGTCGGCCGACGGCACGCTGGGCAAGCGCGTGTACGCCATCAACCAGAACTACTCCTGGGGCCAGGACATGGAAGGCGCCACCGAGCGCTTTGCCAAGCAGTATGGCTATGAAGTGGTCGGCAAGACGCTGCACGAAGTCAACAAGATCCAGGACTTCGCCCCCTACGTGGCGCGCATCCGCTCGGCCACGCCCGACACCGTGATCACGGGCAACTGGTCCAACGACCTGCTGCTCTTGATGAAGGCCACGCAGGCCGCCGGCCTGAAGGTCCGTTTCGCCACCGTGTTCCTGGACCAGGTGGGCAACCTGGCCAACGCCGGCGAAGTCGCGCTGGGCCACTACATCGCCCATCCGTACAACATCGAGGCCGCGGGCGAGGAAGGCGCCAAGTTCGCCGAGGACTACAAGGCCAAGACGGGCCACTACCCCAGCTATACCGAGCCGCAGACCGTGATCGGCATCCGCTTCCTGGGCGAAGCGCTCAAGCAGGTGAAGCCGCAGGACGGCAAGCTGTCCGTGCCGCAACTGGCCGGCGCGCTGGAGAAGGTCACCTACACCTCGTCGCTGGGCACCTACACGATGCGCGCGGAAGACCACCAGGTGCAGTTGCCGATGGTGGTGTCCAAGGTCGGCAAGAACGCCAAGTACAAGGCCGACGGCACCGACATGGGCTTCGAGCCGGTCAAGGTGCTGGCCGCGGCCGACGTGTCGGCGCCGCCGCAAGCCACTTGCAAGATGCAGCGGCCGAACTGATGGGTTGCAAGCGCGTCCGTCGCCAGCTTGCGCATGGCGCCACGGACGCGCTTGCCCATCCATTCGTCGCAGATCAATAAGCGCACCCCCGGCGCGGGCCGGAAAAACCCTGGTGCGCATCGCTCGCAAGACGTCCGTCGTCTTAGCGCAAGAATCCTGGAGCGGACATGGAATACTTTACCGTCTCGCTGTTGAACGGCGTGATTTACGGCCTGCTGCTATTCATGGTGTCGGCAGGCCTGACACTGATTTTTGGAATGATGGGCGTGCTCAACTTCGCGCACGCCTCGTTCTACATGATAGGCGCGTATGCCGCCTACACCCTGACGCCCGTCACCGGCTTCTGGACCGCGCTGGTCCTGGCCACCATCATCGCCGGCCTGCTGGGCATGGGCGTGGAGCGCTACTTCCTGCGCCGCGTCCACAAGTTCGGCCATGCGCAGGAACTGCTGGTGACCTTCGGCCTGGCCTTCATCGTGGCGGAGCTGATCAAGCTGTTCTACGGCGACTTTCCGGTCGACTACCGCGTGCCGCAGTTCCTCAACTTCGCGGCCTTCCGCGTGTTCGACGCGGACTACCCCTTCTACCGCCTGCTGATGGGCGGCGTGTCGCTGGCGATGTTCGCCGTGATCTATCTGCTGCTGTCGCGCACCCGCGTCGGCATCGTGGTGCGCTCGGCCATCTACCGCCCGCGCATGGCCGAAGCGCTGGGCCATAACGTGCCGCTGGTGTTCATGAGCGTGTTCGGCGTGGGCGCGGCCATGGCCGGCCTGGCCGGCGCGGTCGCGGGCGCTTTCTACACCACCAATCCGAACATGGCGCTGGAACTGGGCGTGCTGGTGTTCGTGGTGGTCGTGGTGGGCGGCCTGGGCTCGCTCGAAGGCGCGATGATCGCCTCGCTGCTGATCGGTCTGATCAGCTCGTTCTCGGTCGGCATCGACGCCAGCCTGGCGACCCTGTTTGGCCTGTTCGGCGCCGGGAAATGGGCCGAAAGCGTGGGCGGCCTGATGACCGTGAAGATTTCCAGCCTGGCGGCCACCCTGCCCTTCCTGCTGATGCTGGTGGTGCTGCTGATCAAGCCTTCGGGCCTGAAGGGAGAACAGGCATGAGCCAGACCCGCCGTACTTCCGTCCTCCTGCTCCTCGTCCTGTGCGTGGCCGCGCTCTGCGCGCTGCCCTGGCTGCTGCCCCCGGCCCAGCTGGTGGCGGCCGTGCAGATGCTGATCGCCGCGCTGTTCGCCTGCGCCTTCAACCTGCTGGCCGGCCAGGGCGGCATGCTGTCCTTCGGCCACGCCGCCTACTTCGGCGTGGGCACCTTCGCCACCATCCATGCCATGAACGCGCTGGGCGGCGCGGGCCTCTTGCCCACGCCGCTGATGCCGCTGGCAGGCGGCGTGGCCGGCCTGCTGTTCGGCCTGGTCGCGGGCTGGTTCGCCACCATGCGCGCCGGCGTCTATTTCGCCATGATCACGCTGGCGCTGGCCGAGCTGCTGCATGCGCTGGCGCCGCACCTCAAGGGCGTGTTCGGCGGCGAGGCGGGCGTGTCCGCCATGCGCATGCCGGCCTGGGGCTTCACCTTCGGTTCCGACATCGAGGTCTATTTCCTGGTGCTGGCCTGGGTGCTGGTGTCGCTGGCCGCGCTTTACGGCCTGACCCGCACGCCGCTGGGCCGGCTGACGCTGGGCCTGCGCGAAAACGCCAACCGCCTGCGCTACCTGGGCTATCGGCCCCACACGCTCAAGACCCTGGTGTTCGCGCTGTCCGCCATGTTCGCCGGCATTGCCGGCGGCCTGCAGGCGCTGAACATCGAAGCCGGCAACTACGTGCTGTTCGACGTCAAGCTGTCCACCGACGCGGTGCTGTTCGCCTACATCGGCGGCGTCAACGCCTTCCTCGGTCCGGTGCTGGGCGCGTCCATCCTGACCTTCCTGTCGCAGACGCTGGCCGACATCACGCGCTCCTGGCTGCTGTACCAAGGCATCCTGTTCGTGCTGGTGATGCTGTTCGTGCCGGACGGCCTGGTCGGCCTGGTGCAGGGCGCCGCCCGTTCGCTGCGCGAGCGCGGCCTGGGCAACTGGCTGCCGCGCGCCGCGGTCTCGGTGGCAGGCGGCCTGCTGCTGACCTGCGCCACGGTCTTCACGGTGGAGCTGCTGCAACGCATGTTCGCCCGCGACTACCGGTCGCTGCTGGCCATGAATCCCGAGGCCGGCTGGCCCGACATTCCGCTGTTCGGCCACGACTGGGCGCCGCTGGCGCTGTCGACCTGGCTGATTCCGTTGGTGTTGTTCCTGGCAGGCCTCGCTGCCTGCCGCTGGGCGCTGGCCCTGTGGCGCGACGACGAACAAGCCGCTCCCGCGCTGGAGGCTGCACAATGAGCCACGAAATCCTGACCCTGACCGACGTGCGCAAGTCCTTTGGCGACGCGCAGATCATCCGCGGCGTGAACCTGAAGGTCGAGGCCGGCGAACGCCATGCCGTCATCGGCCCGAACGGCGCCGGCAAGTCCACGCTGTTCCACCTGATGTCGGGCTCGTTCGCGCCGACCTCGGGCGACATCAGCCTGCGTGCGCGCTCCATCGGCGGCCTGCCGCCGGAGCGCATCAACCGCCTGGGGTTGGCGCGCTCGTTCCAGATCACCAATGTGTTCCCGCGTCTGTCCGTGCGCGAAAACCTGCGACTGGCGGTGCTGCGCATGCACGGCCTGGTCTACAACTTCTGGCGTCCCATCGCCCGCAACCGCGCCGTCAACGAAGACGTCGACCGCCTGCTGGAGAAAGTGCGCCTGGCCGCCAAGCAGGACACCGCCGCCGGCGACCTGAACTATTCGGAACAGCGTTCGCTGGAAATCGGCATGACGCTGGCCTCGCGCCCCAAGGTCATCCTGCTGGACGAGCCCATGGCGGGCATGTCCCAGCACGAGGTGGACTACACGGTCGAACTGATCAAGGACGTGACCCGCGACTGCACGCTGCTGATCGTGGAGCACGACATGCAGGTGGTGTTCTCGCTGGCCGACCGCATCAGCGTGCTGGTCTACGGCGAGATCCTCGCCACCGGCACGCCGGCCGACATCCGCGGCGACGCCCGCGTGCGCGAAGCCTACCTGGGAGAGGAAACGGTATGACGACGCAATCCCCCTTGCTGAGCCTGCAAGGCGTGCATGCCCACTACGGCAAGAGCCACATCCTGCACGGCATCGACCTGACCGTGGGCCGCGGCGAGGTCGTGAGCCTGCTGGGCCGCAACGGCGCCGGCCGCTCCACCACCATGAAAAGCATCATGGGCCTGGTGGACGTGACCGGCGGCAGCATCGCCATCGAAGGCCGCGACATCACCAACAAACGTCCCTTCGAGATCGCCCGCGCCGGCCTGGGCTTCGTACCGGAAGAGCGCGAGGTATTCGCCAACCTGACCGTGGACGAAAACCTGCGCATGGGCGAACAGCCCAAGCGCGACGACGCGCCCTACTGGTCGACCGAGCAAATGTTCGACTACTTCCCCCGCCTGAAGGAACGCCGCGGCACCAAGGCCGGCAACCTGTCGGGCGGCGAACAGCAGATGCTGACCATGTGCCGTTCACTGTTGGGCAACCCCAAGGTCATGCTGATCGACGAACCCACCGAAGGGCTGGCGCCGAAGATCGTGGAAGTGATCGCCGACGTGATCCGCGACATCCACAAGCGCGGCGTGTCCGTGGTGCTGGTGGAGCAGAAGCTGACCATCGCGCTGAAGGTCTCCACCCGCGTCAGCGTGATGGGCCATGGCCGCATCGTTTTCGAAGGACCGCCCGCGCAGCTGCATGAGCGCCAGGACGTGGTCCAGGAATGGCTGGCGGTCTGAGCGCCGGCATATACATCGCTAAGAGGCAAACATCTTGGACCAAACTCCGGAAGTCATCCATCCCGACCTGCGCGGCCAGAGCGTCGTCATCACCGGCGGCGCCAAGGGCATCGGCCTGGCCACGGCGCAGGCCTTCGTGCGCCAGGGCGCGCGCGTGGCGCTGCTGGACATGGACGCCACGGCGCTGGACGAAGCCGTCGCCGGCCTGACTGCCCTGGGCGGCGAGGCGCTGGCCGTGCAAGCGTCGGTCACCGACGCCGACGCGGTCGAGCAGGCTTTCGCACAGGTCGAAAAGGCCTGGAGCCGCATCGACGTGCTGGTCAACAACGCCGGCGTCTCCGCCAACAAGCCCACGCTGGAAGTCACCGTGGACGAGTGGCGCCGCGCCGTGGACATCAATCTGACCGGCGTGTTCCTGTGCGCCCAGGCCGCCGGCCGCCGCATGGTGCCCGCTGGCGCCGGCAGCATCATCAACCTGGCCTCCATGTACGGCGTGGTGGCGGCGCCCGACCGCGCCGCCTATTGCGCCACCAAGGGCGCGGTGGTGCTGCTGACCGAGACCCTGGCCGTGGAATGGGGCCCCATGGGCGTGCGCGTGAACGCGCTGGCGCCGGGCTACGTGGAAACGGACCTGGTGCGCGACCTGGCCGCGCGCGGCCGGCTCGACCCCGAACGCCTCAAGCAGCGCACGCCGCTGCGCCGCCTGGCGCAACCCGCCGAAATGGCGGACCTGGCGGTGTTCCTGGCCTCGCGCCAGGCCGCCTATGTCAACGGACACACCCTGGTGGCCGACGGCGGCTGGAGCCGCTACAGCTACCTCTAATCGCAAGAACGCATACACACATCTCTGGAGATTCACTCATGGCCACCCACCAACCGCTTGAGTCCCAAGCGCCCTGGCGGCAACTGACGGTAGACGCCAAGGACTGGCAACAGGCGGACCCGGCCCTGCTGGGCACCATGCTGACCCAGCTGCACTGGATCCGCGCCTTTGAAGAAGCCGTGCTCGACCTGGCCGCCGAAGGCCTGGTGCACGGCCCCGCGCACTCGTCCGTGGGCCAGGAAGGCGGCGCGGTCGGTTCCGTGCTGGCGCTGGGCGCCGGCGACCAGATCAACGGTTCGCACCGCGGCCACCACCAGTTCCTGGCCAAGGCGCTGCAGCACGTCGCCCCGCTGGGCCTGGACCCGCTCGATCCGCTCACGCCCGCCATCGATGAAGTCCTGCAGAAGACGCTAGCCGAGATCATGGGCCTGGCCCAGGGTTACTGCCGCGGCCGTGGCGGCAGCATGCACCTGCGCTGGCTCGAAGCCGGCGCGCTGGGCACCAACGCCATCGTCGGCGGCGGCGTGCCGCTGGCCGCCGGCGCGGGCTGGGCGCACAAGCATGCCGGCACCGACCGCGTCGCCGTGACCTACTTCGGCGACGGCGCGGTCAACATTGGCTCGGTGCTGGAAACCATGAACCTGACCGCGGCCTGGAAGACACCGCTGTGCTTCTTCATCGAGAACAACCGCTACGCGGTGTCCACCACGGTCGAAGAGTCCACCGCCGAACCGCGCCTGTCGGCGCGCGGCCTGGCCTTCAACATCCCGTCGTGGAAGGTGGACGGCATGGACCCGCTGGCGGTCCACCTGGCCATGTCCGAAGCCGTGGCGCACATGCGCGCGGGCAACGGCCCCACCATCGTCGAAGTGGACGTGTACCGTTTCTTCCACCAGAACGGCCCGTTCCCCGGCAGCGCCTTCGGCTACCGCAGCAAGGACGAGGAAGCGCAATGGCGCCGCCGCGATCCGCTGGACAAGATCGCCACGGAAATGATCGCCCGCAAGCTGATCACGCAAGCCGAAGTGGATGCCCTGCGTCAGCGCTGCAAGGACGTCATGAAGGACGTTTCCGGCCGCCTGACCGAAGCCGCCGACGGCGGCAAGCGCCGCGTGCGCGCCGACCTCTGGCCCAGCCCGGATTTCCGCGACGTGGGCCTGCGCAGCGACGGCTCGGAACTGGCCGGCCTGCGCTACCAGGAAGCCGCCGACCACGCCGGCCAGTCCGCCGAGCGCAAGTTCGTGGACGCGGTGGCCGACGTGCTGGACCGCCGCATGGAAACCGACCCCGGCGTGGTGGTGCTGGGCGAAGACGTGCACCGCCTGAAGGGCGGCACCAACGGTGCCACGCGCGGCCTGAAGGACAAGTATCCCGACCGCGTACTGGGCACCCCGATCTCCGAGAACGCCTTCGCCGGCCTGGGCGGCGGCCTGGCCATGGACGGCCGCTACCGCCCTATCGTGGAATTCATGTACCCCGACTTCATGTGGGTCGCGGCCGACCAGATCTTCAACCAGATCGGCAAGGCCCGCCACATGTTCGGCGGCGACATCGACGTGCCCTTCGTGCTGCGCACCAAGGTCGCCATGGGCACGGGCTACGGCTCGCAGCACTCGATGGATCCGGCCGGCATCTTCGCCACCGCGCCCGGGTGGCGCGTGGTCGCGCCGTCCACGCCTTACGAGTACGTCGGCCTGATGAACACCGCGCTGGCCTCCAAGGACCCGGTGCTGGTGATCGAGCACGTGGACCTGTACGCCTCCTCGGGCGAGGTGCCCGCGGACGACCTGGACTATGCGATCCCGTTTGGCAAGGCTCGCGTGCGCCGCGAGGGCGGCAAGGTCACCATCCTGACCTATCTGTCCATGGTCAGCCGCGCGCTCAAGGCGGCGGAAGCCGCCGGCGTGGACGCCGAGGTCATCGACCTGCGCACGCTGGACCGCGCCAGCCTGGACTGGGACACCATCGGCGCCAGCATCATGAAGACCAACAACGTGCTGATCGTGGAGCAAGGCGCGCGCGGCACCTCCTACGGCGCCATGTTGGCCGACGAGATCCAGCGCCGCTACTTCGACTGGCTGGACCAGCCAGTCAAGCGCGTGACCGGCGGCGAAGCCTCGCCCAGCATCTCCAAGGTGCTGGAGCGCGCCGCCTTCGCGGACACCGAGGAAGTCATGGCCGGCCTGGCCGACGTGCTGGCCGACCTGGGAGAACAGGCATGAGCGCATCCCTGCACATGACCGTGCCGATGGAAGTCGGCATCTGCTGCGCCGACCTGGACGCGCTGCTGGCCTTCTATACCGGGGTCCTGGGCCTGAAGCTCGTCAACCGCGTGAGCGTGCCGGCAGACAAGGCCCAGGCCACCGGCCTCACGCGCCATGGCTACGACGTGGCGCGCCTGCAGACCAGCTATGGCGAACGCATCAAGCTGCTGCAACCCGCCGCCGCGCCGGAGGCCGCCGCGCGCGGCGCGGCCATCCTGGACCGCCAGGGCGCAACCTACCTGACCTTCATCGTGCGCGACCTGTCCGGCGTGGTGCGCGAACTGGAAGCCCGGGGCGTGGTTTTCGACAGCAAGCCCGCGCCGATGGAAGTGCGCCCCGGCACCTGGCTGGCGTTCTTCCGCGACCCGGAAGGCAATGTGCTGGAACTGGTCGAATACGACGATCCCGCCACCTACCGGCCAGACCTGGCCGGCGCCGCTGAATAGGACGAACATCGTGGCACACCTTATCAAGCTCCCCTCCGTTGCGGCCGACACCTCGGGCGGCACGCTGCACCAGTGGCTCAAGAAAGAAGGCGACACCGTCGCCGTGGGCGACGCACTGGCCGAAATCGAAACCGAGAAGGCCATTGTCGAGATCAATGCCGAGCAGGCCGGCGTGCTGGGCCGTATCGTGGTCCAGGCCGGCGCCGCCTCCGTGCCGGTGAACACCGTGATCGGCGTGCTGCTGGCGCAGGGCGAGGACGCTTCGGCCATCGACCGCGCGCTGGCAGAGGCCGGCGCCGCCGCGCAGCCCGCGGCCGCGCCAACCGCCGAACCCACGCCTGCGGCCGCCGCCCCTGCCACTGCGGCCGCGCCGCAGGCAGCCGCTGCCGCCAGCAACGCCCCGATCCCCGGCGGCCGCTTGTTCGCCAGTCCGCTGGCGCGCCGCCTGGCCGCGCAATGGCATGTGGATCTGCTGGGCGTGACCGGCACCGGCCCGCACGGCCGCATCGTGCGCCGCGACGTGGAAGCGGCG
>NZ_CADIJY010000008.1 GCF_902859735.1 Achromobacter aegrifaciens
GGCCGCGGCGCCCGCGCCTGCGCCCGCCGCGGCACCGCCGGCTCCGGTCAATCCGCCGACCAGTCCGCCCAGCAATCCGCCGCCAGCAGCGCCTCCCGCCGCACCGCCAGCCGTACCGCCGACGGCGCCGGTCACGCCGCCGAGCAGGCCTGTCACCGGAGCCAGCAGACCACCATTGGCGCCGCCAGTCGCGCCGCCCACGGCTCCGGTTACGCCACCCAGCAGACCCGTCACGGGCGCCAGCAGGCCACCCGTGCCGTTGGCGCCGCCGGTCAAGCCGCCCGTTACTCCGCCCAGGCCCAGACCGCCGGTGAGCGAGGCGACCGCGCCCGTGGCGTTGGCCAGCGTCGAACCCAGCGGATTGGCGTTGCCCGGCGTGGCATGCAGCAAACCGCCCGCGCTGGCGACAGCGCCGCCAAGTCCTTGCAGCACGCCGTTCAAGCCCGGCGTGCCGCCCGGCAACGCGCCGCCCAGATTCGTGACCGTGCCACCCAGACTGGTCAGCAGGCCGGCCACTGGCGCGCCCAGTTTGGTTGCATCGCCCACTTGCTGCGTCAGGCCCGTGACCTTGCCGGCCAGCGGACTGGCGGTGGGATCGAGCGCGCCGCCCACCCCGGCCAGCACCGGCTGCAGGCCCAGCGGCAGCACGTTGTCGACCGTCTTGCCGACGTTGCCCAGCGCGGGCTCGAGCAGCGGGGTGGTGGGGCCGCCAAGCACCCCGCCGGTCACACCGCCCACCACCTGGGTGATGGGCTGCAACAGGCCGCCCTGGCCTGACAGCGCTCCGGTCAAGGCGCCTACCGCGCCGGTGGCGTTGCCCAGCACGGTCGTCAGGGGATTCGGATTGTTGGGATTCGCGTTCAGCAGGCCGCCTGTGCTGGCCACGGTCTTGCCCAGGCCGTCCACCAGGCCGCCCACGCCGGCACCCAGGCCCCCGGGCAGTCCTGAGCCTTTGACGTTGCCGCCCAGGTCGCTGACCAGGCCGCCTACCTGTCGGACGATGCCGTCGGCCGGCTGCCCCAGACCGGTAGTCGCGCCGATCTGCTGGGTCAGGCCGACGACGGTGTCGGCGACCGGCTTGATCGTGGGATCCAGCGCCTTGCCCACGCCGCTCAAGGTCGTGTCCAGATTGAGGGGCAGGGTGTTGTCGAGCGCCGCGCCGGTATTGCCCAACGTGGTTTCCAGCAGGCCGCTCACGCGCGGCGGGTTGGTGCCGCCGCCAGGATCGGTGCCGCCTCCGGGGTCAGTGCCGCCGGGGTTGGTCCCGCCGCCGGGGTTGGTCCCGCCACCGGGATTGGTACCACCGCCCGGGTCGGTGCCGCCGCCAGGGTTGGTACCGCCGCCGGGGTTCAGACCGCCGCCGGGATCCAGGCCGCCACCGCCAGGATTGGTCGGAATGTCCGTCCCGGGCAGGCCCGCGGTTTTCTTTCCGCCGCCGCCACCGCCGCAGGCGGCCAGGGCGCTTACCAGCGCGGTGGCAAGGACGGTGGCGGTCAGGACGCGTTGCAGGCGGCGCGTGTCGGAATGGGTATGCATGGCGAGCTCCTTTGGTTGGAAGAGTCAGGCGTCGAAACAACCCGATACGCTTCCTCATGCACAAACCATGCCAAGATTTTTCAGACCCGCTTCAAGACGCCTGCTTCGGTAAATTCTGAGAAAATAAATCGCTTCATTATCAATGGGATATGGCGGTGATTAAGGGTTTTCCTTAAATCTGGAAAATCCTCACTTTTGCGATCGCCAGGAGCCTGCGAATGTTACGGAAAGCCGCCCATTCGACGTAACGTTACGGCGGGCGTTACGTAACGCCGGTGGCGTCACCCAAGAAAAAACGCCCGTCATGGCGGGCGTTCATCGGCTTGTCGGGCGCGCTGTTCAGGACGGCTAGAACGCGTCGTAAAACAGCGAATAGTTGGCGTTGAAGCGCACGTCGCGGTTGTCGTTCACGGTGGCCGATCCCACCGGCTTGGCCACGTTGAAATCGAACAGATAGTATTTGTCGTCGGTAAAGCGCAAGCCGAGAGCCACGGAAGACAGGTGCCGCTGGTTCAAAGTCTGCAGGTCCTTGTTGTTGTACCAAGTGCGTGCGTAGTCGACCAGGGCGTAGGGCTGCACGCTGGAAAGGTATTCCCAGCCCACGCCGAAGCGGCGATTGATTTCCGCCGATACGCCGACGCCCTTGTCGCCGCTCTGGTCGCCCTGCGGATAGCCCATGGCGTAACGCCAGCTACCGTACGAGATCTGTTCGGACGACGGCAGGATATTGCTGGAGTACTGCGCCGCACCCGAGAAAACCAGGCCGATCTGG
This sequence comes from Achromobacter aegrifaciens, assembly GCF_902859735.1. Classification (GTDB taxonomy): domain Bacteria; phylum Pseudomonadota; class Gammaproteobacteria; order Burkholderiales; family Burkholderiaceae_B; genus Achromobacter; species Achromobacter aegrifaciens. Next base: position 2,309 of record NZ_CADIJY010000008.1, read on the forward strand.
GCGGGCAGCACGAAGGTCTGCCTGGCGTTGAGGTTGTAGCGGGTGAAGTCCAGGTCGAGCAGCGGAGTGGCGGAATAACCATAGTTGGTCGCGATGTCCTTCTTTGCCCCCGCCGCGTCGAACCCCTTGGCCACGCTCAACGTGACGTCGGTGGCCTTGGTCTCGGACACCTGGATGTAGCGCATTTCGGCGGTCGCCGCACGCACCTGCGCATCCTGCTGCAGCCACCGGTCGGTGCTGTGGGCCTCGTACCGGTCCTTCGAATTGGCCGCGTATACGCCCAGCGTTCCCGTCAGCGATCGGGTGTTGTTCAACAGGAACGGATAGCTCACGCCAACCCCGATGCGGTCGTTCTTCACGCGGCGTTCGAAGCCCAGCATTTCGATCGCGTCGTCCTGGGGCCGGGCGTCGTAGTGGTAGCCGTCGATCTTGATCGCCAGGCCGTCCGCACCAATCGGCACGCGGATTTCACCCGACACGTACTTCACGTCATCGGTATTGAAGGGCACCGAGGCTGTCAGCTTCACTTGCTCGCCCAGGGGCGTCAGGCTGTTGGTCGCCAGGTTCACGATGGGCTGCATGCCGGTGCCCAGGTCTGCGATGCCGCCGGTCAGGCTGACGGGCTGGCGGCTGGCCGCCAGCACCAGTTCGGTCGCGCCGTCCGCGCGGCGCGGCAAATCCAGGCTGGGCGTGAACTTGACGCCGGGCACGGTGCGCATCAGGTTCAACTGACGTTCCAGCGTGGCCTGCTTGAGCGGCCTTTCTTCCTGCATCGGCGCGGCCAGCGCTTCAAGCCGGTCCTGCGCATTGCCGATGTCGCCTTCGATCCGCACGTTGGCGATGTAGCCCTCGACCACTGTCACTACCACCAGGCCGTTGGCAAAGGTCTGGTTCTGCAGCAGCGCGAAGGAAAGCGGAAAGCCCTTGTCGCGGTAGAGCTGCGTGATCTTGTCGACTTCCTGGACCAGCTCGCCCAGGCTGATTTCCTTGCCAGCCAGAGGGCTGAGCAATCCGGACACTTCCTCGAATGGAATGGCGCGCACGCCGCTGACGTCGAAATTGCGCGGCACGATGCGTTGAGCCAGCCGGGCCTGCAAGGCCAGTTGTTCTGGCGTTGCGGTCTGGACGTAGGGCGGGGGTTGCGTTGCCGAGGGCGGACGCTCCAGCCGCGGCATGGCGTCCACCGGGTTGCCGCGTAGCGGGCCTTCCGCCCTGGCCTGAGAGCTGGCCGCCAATATGCACAAGAGGGCGAGGCAAATCGGACTCGCCGGAAACATGCGTCTCTTGCCTTTTTCGTCTCTCATTTCCGCTGGCGCTTCTGAACGGATAGCTGATCCCGATCGAGTATCGGATGGAAAAGGGCTGCAACAGTGTTAGGAAAAAGTTGCATTTGCCGGTGCGCATATGGTGCCAGCAATCCCGGCAGAATGACAATTAATTTCAAATTCCGCCTCCCTCGGCTCATCGCGTCGACATTATTTCGGAATATTCTTCCGTTGCGGAAACTATTTTCGGGCCAAGATAACCGCCGTTCAGCCGGATTTAATAATGTTTTCGAAAACTTAGGAGCGTTCGTTACACATCTTATGTCGCAATATAGCGAAATTCAGTGAAAACCCTGATGTGTATGATTTGGCAATATATAAACTAAAGATACGTATCAAAAATACGCAAAATGTGTGGCCCGCCCGGAGGTCAAGATGGCTGGGGATTACCGCAAGAATTGCTGCAACTGCCTGACGGCCGCGTATTGCCGTCATGGCTCGCCACAAACGGGGCATTCATGAGCCCGGGCGATATCGTTCCGCTTTCATTCAATGGCGGTCTGGTGGCGCTTTCGTTCCTGATCGCCGCCTTGGGTTCGTATGTGGCCCTGCTGGCCGCAGCCGGTATTCGGGCAGAAACCCAGGACGGCGAAATCCGCATCGGCTATATCGTCATCGGCGCGGTGGCGATGGGCGGCGTGGGTATCTGGAGCATGCATTTCATCGGCATGCTGGCGCAGAACCTGCCGTTTGAAGTGGGTTACCAGGTCGGCCTGACGATACTCAGTTTCGTGGTTGCCGCAGGATTTTCCGGCTGGGCGTTCTGGTATGTCGGCCGCGAACGCTTTACCTTTCTCCGCTGTCTGGTCGGCGGTTGCGCGGCGGGGTTTGGCGTGGCCTCCATGCATTATGTCGGCATGAGCGCGGCGCGCATGCCGGCGGTATTGCTCTGGAACCTGCCGCTGGTGGTTTTGTCGGTGCTGATCGCCGTCATCGCGGCTACCGCGGCCTTGTGGCTTGCCTTCAATACCCAGAATGAACGCCAGCGCATCGGCGCAGCCGTTTTGATGGCCATCGCGGTTTGCGGCATGCACTACACCGGCGCGGCCGCCGGCGCCGTCATCTGCACGACCCAGAATGACGCCGTCGGCCTGCATATCGGCGGCGCCAAGCTGCCATACATCGCTTTCGCGCTCTCGATCGTCACCTTGTTCCTCATGCGTTGGCATTTGCAGCGCGCTTCCGAACGCTTTCGCGCGCGCACGGCGCAGCGCATCGACTCGATCATTGAATCGGCACCTGGCGCGGCTCCGGACAGATTGCCCGGAGCCACGCCAGGGCCGGGTTAGCTGGACCCTGGACGCGCGCCGCGGGAATCACGGCGGCGCGCAGGCAGTTCCAGGCTTTAGGGGGCCCTGCTTCTTGAAGAATGTTGAAGAACGGCCCCAGTCATCAATCGAGACCCATGGAGCTCGACATGAAAGCGACACTTGCGCAGTTCTGGAATGACGAAGACGGCATCACCGCCCTGGAGTACGGGCTGATCGCGGGAATGGTGGCGGTCGCCCTCATTGTCGCAGTGGGGGCGTTTACCGGGTCCTTGAAGGGCATGTTCGAGGAACTTGGCACCAAGCTGGACAACGCCAAGACCGGTACCACCACCCCGCCTCCGACCTGAGCCGCAACCCGTTCGCGCCGTGGCGGCGGTGAGTCGCTTGCCGCCGCGGCGCGTGCCCGCAACATCGCATCACTTGATTGAAGGAGTCCGCGCCGATCCGGCGCGCCCGTTGTCGCATTCGTTTTTTCAGAAGGTCTTAGCCTTGTATCCAGGGGTAGTGCTGTGGTGGCTGTTGTTCACATGCTGGATTCTGGCGCTGATCCACGCCGATCTGCGCTATCGCCGCGTCCCCAACCGGCTGATCATCGCGGGACTTGCGGGCCAATTGCTATGGCTGCTGGCGGCCTTGCTGGCGCCTGGCTGGGCCTATCCGCCGCGATGGTCGGGATGGTGGATGGCGCTGGCCGGCTTTTTGGTCGCGGCGCCATTCCTGCCCTTGTGGCGCAGGCGTCTCATGGGAGCAGGGGATATCAAGGCCATCGCCGTGCTCGGACTGCTGCTGGGCTTCGCGCCGCTGATGGTGACGCTGGCGCTGGCCAGCGTGCTGGCCGGCCTGCATGGCCTGCTGTATCTGGCGGTGTCCCGGGTCTGGGCGCTGAGCAACCGGGCGCGGCAGATCCCCTATGCCGCGTATCTGGGCCTCGCCGCCGGCATCGCGGTTCTTATTCCGTGGAGTTCGCCTTGGTATTCGTGGTGTTCTTCCTGGTGTTTTACGGGATCCTGACGTATTCCCTGGTGGTCGCCGCGCAGCATTCCGTGACCTTGGCCGCGCAGGATGGCGCGCGCAAGGTCCTGCAGTGGCAGGCGGGTTCCGCGTCGCTGACGGCGCGAGCCGACGCCGGCCGCGATTCCGCGCTGTACCAGGCGGAGTGGATCAGCACGATGTCCGCCGCGCCGGTCCAGGTGGCGGTCTGCGGCAGCGCGGGCGCGCTCAGCAGCGCGGCCGGCGGCGCCTGCAGCGGCATGCCGTTGGCGCAGGACCAGATCGAAGTCACCGTGTCCTACGCCTATGGCGCCCATCCGCTCATCCCCTCGGTGCCGCTGCTGCAGGCGGCGTTGATGCCGGCCTCCAGCGTGCTGAGTGCGCGCGCCACGGTGCATCTGGGCAATGCCCTGGGCGGGGGAGGCTGAGATGCGAGCCTGCGTGCAACTCCCTGCCGGCCAGACTTCACGCAAGCGCCAGCGCGGCATCGCGGCGTTGGAGTTTTCGCTGACGCTCACCTTGCTGCTGCTCTTCATCTGCGGCGTGGTTGGATTCGGCGCGCTGTTCTGGATGCAGCAGCAGTTGGCCGCCGCCGCGGCCGACGGCGCGCGCGCCGCGGTCTACGCCCGTTTCAGTGGTCAGGCCGATGTGCCTGCGGCGGCCTGCCTGGCGGCGATGGGCACCTTTTCCGCCGGCTCGGCGGTGCTGTGCAGCACCACGCGCGCGCCGTGTGCATGGGCTGGGGCGGGCGGCAGGCCAGCCGATTGCGCCACCGTCGCCATGACCTACAACACGCAGTCCTGGCCGCTATTGGAGACCGTGCGAGGGCTGATCACGGCGTTGCCGGGCACGAACCGGAACTGGATACCCAACAGATTGCATTCGCAGGCCGTCGTGCAGATATCGCAGGGGACACCATGAGCAGTCTGAGCAAGATCATCGCGGGCATGTTGCTGGTGGCGGGCCTGGTGCTGGCCTTCGTGGCCTGGCGGCTGGCCTCGGCGCCCGCGAGTCCCCCGGCCAGCGTGGCGCCTGCGCCTGTCGCGGCGACGCGGGCGGAACCGCTCAAACTCCATCCGGTGGTGGTGGCGCGAGAGCCGATTCCGGCCGGTTCGCGCATCGACAGCGCAAGAATGCTGACGGTGGCGCAGTGGCAGGTTGCACTGTCCGGCGGGTTTGCCGACGTCGCTCCGCTGGAGGGCGCGGTGACGAAGGTCGACATCGCCGCAGGCGATCCGATAGTGCCCAGCCTGCTGACGCAGGGCCTGGCGCGCCAGCTCAAACCGGGCGAACGCGCGGTCGCCATCGCGGTGGACGAAGTGATCGGCGGCGGCAATCGCATCGTTCCCGGCGACATGGTGGACGTGTTCTTCATGATCGAGAAAAGCGCCGAAGTGGCCGTCGGCCAGGCCCGCCTGCTGCAGTCGCAGGTGCGCGTGCTGGCGTATGGCAAGGCGACGGTGGAAGGGCCGGACGAAAAGTCGGCGCTGCAACAGGGCGGTCCCGGCCAGCCGGCGCGCACCGCGGTGCTGGCCGTGCCGGTCGATCGCGTCAACGAGTTGATGCTGGCCAGCCGCGCCGGGCGCCTGCAGTTGGCTTTGCGCCCGGTGGGCGATGACAGCATGCCCGACGCGCAGTTGTTCGCCCAGCGCGGCACGGTGCTGCCGGTGCGGGCCGACTTGACCCCTGCGCAGCGCGAATCGCTGCTGACGGGACCGAACCGCGCCTATGCCGGCGAGAGCCTGGTGCAACTGGACGGCACGACGGCCGCGGCGCTGGCGCCCGCCGCCCGCGCCGCCGGCCGGCCCCAGGGTTCCGGCGGCGGCAGGACTGTGGAAATCATCCGAGGAGAGAAATCCGAGCGCGTGCGCTATTGAACGGGGCTGCGGGCGGACCAGGCGCTGGCCGCAGCCGGACTTATTCCATCATCGGGTCCAGCACTATGAAGAAACATCAGCGCACCACCATGATTTGCCTGCTGTCGGGCGCGGCAGCGATGATGCATGGCGCCCTAGGCCTGGCACAGACCGCAGCGCCCGCGGCAGGCGCGAATGCGCCGGCCCGCGACATCTCGATGGCGGTGAAGGGACAGCAGACCCTCATGCTGGATGGCGGCGCGCCCACGCGCATCGCCATCGGCGACCCGGATGTGGCGGACGTGAAGGTATTGCCCGCTTCCGGCAAGCGCGCGGGCTCAGTACTGCTCTATGGCAAGAAGCCCGGCACCACGCAATTGCAGGTCTGGTCCGGCAACAATGCGGCGCCGCAGATATGGAACGTCCGCGTCGGCGGGAGCGTGCAGGGCGCGTTGGCGAGCCGCGGCCTGGGCGGCGGCGCCAACGTGGACATCGCCGACGGCCATGCCGTGGTGTCGGGCCACGCCGAATCGCAGCTGGGGCAGATCGCGTCAGCCACCATGGCAGCATCCGCCGTGGGCGGGGAAAAGAATGTGGTGGACATGTCCACCGCAGGCGCCGGCGGCGTGGTGCAGGTGGAAGTGAAGGTCGTGGAAGTGTCGCGCTCGGTGATGAAGGCGGCCGGCATCAGCTTCACGGCCAGCAACGGCCCCTGGAGCGGCGGCAGCTCCACGATGCCCGCCAGTCTGGGCGGCGCGCTGGCTTCGGGTTTCTCGCTGTTCTACGACTCCAACAACTTTGCGGCGCGGCTGCGCCTGCTGCAGACCAATGGCATGGCGCGCGTCCTGGCCGAGCCGACCCTGGTGGCCCTGACCGGGCAGAGCGCCAGTTTCCTGGCCGGCGGCGAGCTGCCGATTCCGCAGGCCGGCGGCCTGGGCACGGTCAATGTGACCTTCAAGCCCTTCGGCATCGGCCTGACCGTCACGCCGACCGTGCTCTCGCGCGACCGCATCTCGCTGAAGGTCGCGCCCGAGGCCAGCGAACTCGACTACACCAACGGCATCGCCATCAATACCAGCGCGGACACCAGCACCATCATTCCCGCGTTGCGTACGCGCCGCGCTGATACCACGGTGGAACTGGGCGATGGCGAAAGCTTCGTGATCAGCGGCCTGGTATCGCGCCAGACCAAGGCCATGGTCAACAAGGTGCCCATGCTGGGCGACCTGCCCATCATCGGCGCGTTCTTTCGCAGCGTTGATTACTCCCAGGAGGACACCGAGCTGGTCATCGTCGTGACGCCGCGCCTGGTGCGCCCCATCGCGCGCGGCGTGGCCCTGCCGCTGCCGGGAGCCAAGCAGGAACAGACGGACACGGCATTCAACGCTTGGGGCTATTACCTGACCGGCCCGGTGGGCGGCCAGCAGATGCCGGGCTTTTCACGGTGAGCAATATGAAGACACATGCCAGCGAATGGGTGGGCCTGCAAAACGGCACGCGGTTCCTGTTCTGCTCCCAGGGCAACGCGGTTGCGGCGCAGTTGGGACAGGCTTTGGGCGACCTGGGGATGCTGACCCAGGAATCGCCGCGCATAGAGGAACTGGCGCGGCGCCTGACGGAGATCGCGCCGCAGGTGGTGTTCCTGGACTTCACCCTGAGCGACGACGAGCCTGGCAAACTGTTCAAGTCCGCCGAACTGGCGCGCTTGCTGGCCCGCATTGCGCCGACGTTGCCGCGCGTGGCGGTGGGCTTCCTGAGCCAGCCGGAAGGGGCGATCGCCGCCTTGCGGGCAGGCGTCAGCGATTTTGTCGATCCCTCGGTGGCGCCGCAGGAAATCAAGGAAGTGGTGCAGCGCCTGCTCGACCGGCAGTCCGATGGCCGCATGGACGGCACGCGCCGCAGCGTCGTGCTGCTGGGCGCGCGTCCGGGCGTGGGCGCCAGCACCCTGGCCGTGCATCTGGCGGGCATGGTGCAGGACCGCCTGAAGCTTGCGCACGGCCAGCGCGCCGCTGCCTTGGGAGCCAAGGCGGCCAAGCCTTCCGGCGAACCGCTGCCCTTGTCCAGCCGCGTGGCGCTGATGGACCTGGGCTGGCCCGTGGGCGATTGCCAGCTCTATCTGAATATCGGCGGCGACTTCGATTTCGCCGAGGCGGCCCGCAACCTGCGCCGCCTCGACTCGACGCTGCTGGGATCGGCCATGGCGCATACGGCCAACGGCTTGAGCGTGCTGTCGCTGCCGCGAGACCTGGGCCAGATGCGTGACGTGTCGCAGTCGGATTCGCTGCTGGTGTTCGAGCGCATGCGCCAGCACTTCTCGGTCGTGGTGGCCGATGCGGGCGGTTTCAGCAATCCCGAATTCGTGTCGGGGTTGGCGCGCGCCTCGCAGCTGAACTGGATCGTGACCGACCAGAGCGTCGGCGCGCTGGTGTCGCTGGCCGGCGTACTGCAGGAGCTGGAGCAGCAGCACGTGGACCGGCGCAGCCTGGGCCTGATCGTCAACCGCTATGACGAACGCTACGGCATGACGGCGCAGCAGATCGCCGAACGCTTCCAGCTGGAACTGGTGGGCACGCTGCCGGACCGCACGCTGCCCTTGATGGTGTGCACGAACCGGGGCCATCTGCTGCACGAAGAGGCCGAACGCGATGTCTACGTGCGCGCGGTGCAGGCGCTGGCGGAACGCCTGTGCGCCGAAGAGAACTCGCCTGGCGGGCGGGCAGGCTGGCTGGCCACCTGGCTGCCCGGCGTGCACCGCCGCATGGTGGTCGGTTGACGGACAGACAGACGGACGGCTACGGGATCCGACATGATCATGACAGCGACGATAGAGTTCGGCGGCGATGGCGACAAAGGCTTTTCGGCGTCGGACCGCTACCAGGAAGTGAAGACGGCGGCGTACGAGCACCTGCTGTCCCGCATCGAGGAGCTGGGTGCGGAGTTCGGCCGCTGGGCCAGGTCGGCGATCCAGGAATTCGTGGACATCGAGGTCGCGAGCTTCGTACGCCTGCGCCGGGTGCCGATCAACGAAGGGGAAATGCGCGCCATTGCCGAAGCGCTGACCAAGGAACTGGCCGGCCTGGGCCCCCTGGAGGATCTGCTGGCGGACCCGGCCGTGGAGGACATCCTGATCAACGGCTATGACAATGTCTTCGTCTCGCGCCGCGGCGTGCTGGCCCGCGAGACGCTGCGCTTCACCGACAATCAGCATGTGCTGCGCATCGTGCGCCGCATCCTGGCGCCGATCGGCCGGCGGCTCGACGAATCCAGCCCCATGGTGGACGCGCGCCTGCCCGACGGCGGCCGCCTGAACGTGGTGATCGAACCATTGGCGGTCGACGGCCCCATGGTGTCGATCCGCAAGTTCCGCCAGGACCCGCTCAAGCCGGCGGACCTGCTGACCTTGGGCAGCTTCGATGAAGAGATCTACCGGCTGCTGAACGAGGCCGTGAAGAACCGCTGCAACATCCTGGTGTCCGGCGGCACCAGTTCGGGCAAGACTTCGCTGCTGAACGCGCTGGCGTTCTTCATTCCGGAAACGGAACGCGTGGTGACGGTGGAGGACACCGCCGAACTGTCGCTCAACCATCCCCACGTGGTGCGGCTGGAGTCGCGTCAGGGCGGCTTTGACGGCAGCGGCGCCGTCAGCATCCGCGAGCTGATCCGCAACAGCCTGCGCATGCGGCCGGACCGCGTGGTGGTGGGCGAAGTGCGCGGCGCCGAGGTCATGGACATGCTGCAGGCCATGAACACCGGACACGAGGGATCCATGGCGACCATCCATGCGAACTCCCCGCGCGAATGCCTGTACCGGATCGAGATGCTGGCCGGCTTCGCCGGATTCCAGGGCAGCGAGGACAGCCTGCGCAGGCAGATCGCCAGCGCGCTGGACTTCATCGTGCAGATCGGCCGCCTGTCCAACGGCAAGCGCCGCGTGCTGTCGGTGACCGAGATCACGGGCATGGGCGACAACGTGATCTCCACCCAGGAACTCTATCGCCACGAATCCTACGCAACGCAGGATGGCGAGGAGAAAGATCGCTGGAACTGGCTGGGCATTCATCCTCACACGCCCAAGCTGGCCAAGCTGCGCAACGAGGCGCGCGCCAGCGACAACCCGCCGGACGATCGCGATGGCGGGGGCGGCGGATTCTGGAGCAGGAGGCGCTGATGCAGGAAGCCCTGGCGCTTGCGAGCCTGGCCGTGGTGCTGGCCATAGGAGCGGTGCTGCTGTGGCGCCATGCCGACCGCCGCGCCCGCCGGGCGGCCAGTTCCGCCTTTCTGGAGAGCCAGCTGCAGCGGGGCCGCGACGAGGCCGCCGCCGACGCGCCTTTCGCTGAGAACACACGTGAGTTCCGCAGCGGGTTTTCCGGTTGGGACCGCTTGCTGCGCCTGGCCGGCCTGCGGCAAAGCGCCGGCTTGTATGTGCGCATCGCGCTTCCCGTCGTGGTCGGCGCGGCGCTGGCATGGACATTCCTGGGGGCGCTTTCCGGCGCGGTGACCCTGCTGCTGCTGGCGGTGTTCGCCTACTTCCTGCTGTGGCTGAAGGCCGACAAGCGCCAGCGGCGCATGATCTCGCAGCTGCCTGCGTTCCTGGACAACATCGTGCGCCTGCTCACCATCGGCAACAGCATGGGCGCCGCGTTCCAGACGGCCGCCGCCGCTGCCGACGAACCTTTGCGCGAAGTGGTGGAGACGGCGGCCGGCCTTAGCCGCTCCAAGGAACTCGACGCGGCCCTGGCGCACGTGTCGCGCCTGTATGGGCTGAAGGAGCTGTACATGGTGGCGGCGGTGGTGTCGCTGGCCCTGCGCTTCGGCGGCCGCAGCGACCAGGTGCTGGAACGCATGGCGGCCTTCATGCGCGACGTGGCGCAGGCGCGAAATGAACTGACCGCCAGTTCGGCCGAGGTCCGCTTGTCGGCCTGGATTCTGGCCTTGCTGCCGGTGGGCATCGCGGGCTTCATCATCGTCGCCAACAACAACTTGTTCATGGGCCTGTGGCAGGACCCGCAAGGCTTCAGGATGCTGCTGACCGCGGTCTGCCTGCAGATCGGCGGCTGCTATTGGCTCTATCGCATGGCCAAGGCCATTTGACCGGAGGGGCGCCATGCAAATCCTGCAATCCTGGAACGCTTCCACCGTGCTGGCGATGGCGCTGATGCTGGTGGCGGCTGGCCTGGTGGTGCTGGGCCTGGGCATGGCGCGGCGCCTGCGCAGCCAGGGCCGCAGTCGCCAGGTGGTGGATCAGGCGCTGGCCGCGCGCGACGGCGCGAGGGCGTCGGCGGCCGCGCGCAGCGAAGGCGGGCAGGGCAGGCTGGCGGCGGCCGCGCGGGCGGCCGACACGTTCGGCAAGCGCCTGAGCGAAGGCCGGCTGGCCGATGCGCTGCTGGCCGCCGAGGACCGCAAGCTGGTGGACATGGCCGGCTATGCCAACCCCGGCACCGCGCGTTCGCGCTTCGTCCTGATCCGGCTTGGCCTGGCGATCCTGCTGCCCGTGGCGGCGGTCATGCTGGACTGGCACAAGCATCTTCCGGATATGCCGCTGGGCGCTTTTGTCGTGGCCTTCGTGGCTTTCGCTGTCGGCTACATGCTGCCGAAATGGATCGTGCAGCGGCGCCTGGCGCGCCGTCGCAGGCAAGCGGCCGATGAGTTGCCCTTGCTGATTGACCTGTTGCGCCTGTTGCAGGGCGTGGGCCTGTCGATCGACCAGAGCCTGCAGGTGCTGGTCAAGGAGTTCGGCCAGGTGCTGCCGGTGCTGTCATTCGAATTGCGGCTGGCGTCCGAGCTCTATGTGCGTGGCCGCACGCGCGAACAATCGCTGGCCAGGATGGCCACGGGCTTCGACAACGACGACCTGTCCGCCATCTGCCGCCTGATCGCGCAGGTGGACCAGCACGGCGGCGCGGTGCAGGAGCCCTTGAACCGCTTCGGCGAACGCCTGCGCGACAAGCGGCGCCTGGAACTGAAGGAGAAGGTGGGCAAGACCACGGTCAAGATGACCGGGGTCATGATCGTGACGCTATTGCCCGCGCTGTTGATCGTGACGGGCGGGGCTGGGTTCATCGCGGTGTTGCGCGGTTTGTCGCGCATGGGGGGGATGTAATGAACGGCGCAACGGAAAGCAGCTCGCGCGCATGGCGCTGCGTGCTTGTCGTCACGGTGCTGGCGGCGGGCGCGGGTTTGAGCGGATGCAAGACCAACAACGCGGAATCCGCCTGGCAACTGATCCAGCAACAGCAGCAGGAGCAGGCGCTGTTGCGGCAGAAGGAGGACGAGGCCCAGAGCAAGAGCCGGCCCAAGGAACCCGAGATGATGCTGTCCATGATCGTCGAGGCGCAACGCCAGGAACGCTATTTCGCGTCGCTCGCGTACATCGACGGCTATCAGCAGAAGTACGGCAACGACGCGCGCGTGGCCGTGCTCCGCGCCGAGGCGCTGCGCCAGACCGGGCAGGCGGCGCTGAGCGAACAGGCCTATCGCGCGCTTACCGCCACCGACCAGGCGGCCGAGGGCTGGCACGGCCTGGGTCTGATCGCCGGTTCGCGCGGGCAGTTCGACCAGGCGGCCGATTATTTTTCGCGGGCGGCCAAGCTGGCTCCCATGGACGCGCGCATCCTGGGCGACCTGGGCTATGCGCGCCTGCGCGCGGGCGATCCGGCGGGCGCGCGCGTGCCGCTGGGGCAGGCGGCCGAACTGACGCCGGAAAGCGGCAAGGTGCTGGCGAACCTGGCGGTGTTGCTGCTGGTCGAGGGCGATCCGCTCAAGGCGCAGCGCCTGATGGAGCGGGCGCAACTGAATGAAGAGGCGCGCGGACAGGTGCTGCGCCTGGCCGCCGAGATCCGCGGCCAGCTGGCCCCGGCGGCGGGCGCTTCCTATGCGCCTGCCACCCGGGTGTCCAGCGGCGAACAGGCCGTCATGCCGTTGATGAGCCCCTTGATGGACGGCTTGGGTAACGGACCCATCGTGCGCTAACCCCGTTTTGAGGAAGACTGCCATGTCCCATTCGACCCAGCACGCCTTGTTCATCGTGGCCTGCGCGCTTGCGGCGCTGGCGCCCGCGGCCGTCCTGGCGCAATCCAATGCGCCGTTGACGGGCAGCATGTCGGGCGCCGCGGGCAGCGCGCCGTCCGCTCAGGCGCCTGCCGCCGTGTCGGCGCCGGAACCTGTGTCCGCCATGCCGGAGCGGGCCGTGGTGCAGCAGGTGCAGACTCCGCTGCCGCAGGCGCCCGCCGCCGCGCCTGCGGCGCAAGAAGGCTTTGGCGACGTGACGCGCGGGCTGCTGGCGGCGCAGGCCGACGGGCGGCGCGCTGGCAATGCCTTGCCCGTGCTGGGGCCGGTGTCTACCGCCGCCTGGAACCGCTATCTGGAGAGCTTCAAGCATCCCATTCCCGTGTGGTTCGACCGGAATGTGGAAATTCCCAACGTCCAATAGGTTCCGGGCGTTGGTATTCCCCGCCGCATGCGGGTATGGAGTCGCAAGAGCATGTCAGCCGGCCGTCCACATCCTTCCTCGCCGTCGCGTCAACGCGGCAGCATGACCGTCGCCGTCGTCTTCGCGGTGCTGGTGGGGGTGGTGTTGCTCGGCGTGCTGCAGCTTGGCTACGGCTTCTACATGAAGCGCGAAATGCAGAAGGCGGCGGACCTGGCGGCGCTGTCGGCCGTCCAGGTGCTGAGCCTGGGCTCCAGCGCGGATTGCGCCCGGGCCGCCGCCGCTGGCCGCGCTTCCGCCCTGGCCAATGTGCCGAACATCCTGGATGCGTTCACGGCCGCCGATTTCACGGTGGAATGCAAGGTGTGGGATCCGACGCGGTCCGACCCCTCCGGCATGCACGTCTTCGACGCGGCGGGCGGGCAGGCCTATAACGCAGTGCGGGTAGCGGCGCGCAAGCAACTGGCCAATCTTATCCCTGGCGTGGGCGGCGTCACGGCGTCGGTGGCGGCGGTGGCGACCAACACCCAACCCGTGGCGACCTTCACAGTGGGGTCGCGGCTATTGCGCCTGGAACGCGGCGGCCTGCTGTCGCAGCTGCTGGCCACGGTGGGGGCGTCGCCTACGCAACTGGACGTGCTGGACGCCGCCGGCCTGGCCAATGTCGGCATTACGCCGGCCGGCCTGCTGGAGGCGCTGGGCCTGCCGCTGTCGGTGGCTGCGGGCGTGGGCACGCCCGAGCAATTGACGGCGCTGAGCAACCTAACCCTGGGTCAGCTCTTGCGCGCCACGCTAAGCGTCATCGACAAGCAGAGAACCGCCAACGCCGATGTCGGATTGTTGAGCGAAGCCATCAACACGGTGTTGGACTTGATGCCGCTGAACCTGCCTGTGAAGCTGTTCGGCGATGGCGGCGTGCTGAATCTGAACCTGGTGGGCGGCGACCCCACCGCTGCCTTGCAGGCCCAGGTCAACGCGCTGAACATCCTGGAAACCGGACTGGCCATCGCCAACGGCAGCAACCTGATCAATCTGGGGCTGAGCGTGCCGCTGCTGGGCCTGGACGCCCGGGTGCGCATCGTCGAGCCGCCTGCCGTGGGCGTGGGCGGTGTCGGCGCGCAAGCCATCAGCGCCGGCATACGCGTGTATCTGCGCGTCAACACCAGCAACATCCCGCTGGTCGGGCCCTTGCTGGCCAACACCCTGAATACCAAGGTGGATCTGCCCATCATCATCGACGTGGCGCAATCCACAGGTACGCTGCGCAAGCTGTGCGAAGCGCCGCTGGCCGAGAACCAGGCGATGATCGATGTGACGTCGGCTGCGGCCAGCGTCTGTCTGGGCCGCTTCCCCGGCATGGCGTCAGCCACCGACCCGAGCGCCGCGAATTTCCAGTCGCTCACGAACCGCTGCGAGCCCAGCGCATTCGGCGCCATAGGACGGCATCAGGTCTTGAACGTACTGGGCATATTGCCGCTTACCGCCCGGGTCACGCTGCCGGTGTTCAGTTCCTCGGCGCCCGTGTCGGTGACGCTCACTGCGCCGCCATCGCCCAACGCCACCACCACCGTCAATGCCACCAACGTGGACCTGTCCAAGCTGGCCTCCAACCTGACGGACGCGCTGATCGGGGGCATCCTGGGGGATTTGTTCAACACCGGCACCCCGCTGACCGAAACGCAACGCACAGAGCTGGCGACGCAGTTGGTGGGCGGAGACAAGAACAACGCCGGCAAGACCATCTCCAAGGTCGTCAACGACATGCAGTGGTCCAAGACGGCGATGGACCAGCTCGGGGCGCGCCTGACCACGGGTGGCTTGACGGGGGTGTTGGGCGGCACGCTGCAACTGGTTGGCGGCATCCTGAACTCGCTCTTGTTGGCCCCCCTCAGCGACGTGACCTGCGCGCTGGCGCTGGTGCCGGACGCGATCCGGCAGTGCCGCGTCAACGCCGTCGGCGCGCTGGCCTTGAACGGCAGCGGGCAGGTGGGCGGCGTGCTGTCGGTCGTCATGGTGCTGCTGGATCCTTTGCTGAGTTCGTTGTCCGTGGCGTTGCAGCAACTGCTTAATGTGCTGGGCCTGAGCGTGGGCCAGACCGACGTAGCGCTGATTTCCGTGGATTGCGGCAAACCCCGCCTGGTGTATTGATGATGAAGCCTCTGACCCCTGTCCTTTCCATCCCCGCATGGTCCAAGCGATGAGCCAGAATTTCGCGCGCGAAGAATTCGACGTGTACGTCTGGGAAGGCACCTCCGACATTGCCAGCCGCGCCGAGCGTTGCCTGGCGGGCATGGACGTGTCGCTGCTGCGGGCGGACGCCGGCACCGCGTTTCCGCCGCCCCGCGACCTGGCGCGGCCCGCGGTGGCCCTGGTGTCGGTGTCGGTGATGGGCGACAAGCGCTTCAGCGGCTACGACTGGCTGGCGGCCCAAGGCCTGCCGGTCATCTGGGTCGCCGCGGAAGCGCGCGGACGCGACCCGCGCTACTACCCGCCGGAATACTCCTACACGCTGCCGCTGACCTTCACCACCGCGGACCTGCGCAAGCTGTTGTATGAGCTGCTGGGCACGCTGAATCAACTCAATCGCGCCGCGCCCCGGCGCGAGCAGCCGCTGATTGCCGTCTCCGCGACCATGCGGGACCTGCTGGCGGAAGTGGACATGTATGCAGACTGCCGCAGCAACGTGCTGATCCATGGTGAAACCGGCGTGGGCAAGGAACGCATTGCGCGCCTGCTGCATGAGCAGGCCGCCTGGTTCGACGGCCCCTTCGTGGCGGTCAACTGCGGCGCCATTCCGGAGGGCCTGTTCGAGGCGCATTTCTTCGGCCATGCCAAGGGCGCATTCACCGGCGCGATCGGCGCGCACAAGGGGTATTTCGAGCAGGCCAGCGGCGGCACGCTGTTCCTGGACGAAATCGGCGACCTGCCGCTGTACCAGCAGGTCAAGCTCTTGCGCGTTCTGGAGCAGAACACGGTGACGCGGCTGGGCTCGACCGTGGAAGTGCCGGTGGACTTCCGCCTGGTCGCCGCGACCAACAAGGATTTGCGCGTGCTGGTGGGGCAGGACGAGTTCCGCGCGGACCTGTATTACCGGCTGGCGGTGATCGAACTGCGCATACCCAACCTGGAGCAGCGCGGCCCGCAGGAGAAGGCGGCGATCTTCCGCGCCTTGCTGCAACGCCTGGGCGTGGAGGACGAACCGCCGCAGTGGTTGCTGGAGCGCGTCTCGCGCACGCGCTACGAGGGCAATGTGCGTGAACTGTCCAACGTGGCCGAGCGCGTCGCGATCGTGCGGCGGCAGCTCCAGGCCTGGGACCCGCCGCGCATCGAACGCATCTTCGACCAATTGGCCGAGCCGCTGCACTCTGCTCCAGCCTCGGCCGCCGCGAGGGTCGAGCCCGCCGCTTTCACCGATGCCGAGCGCGCAGAACGCGAGCGCGTGCTGGCGGCGCTGGACGCCAACGGCTGGCGCCGTCAGGATACCGCCCACACCTTGGGCATCAGCCGCAAGGTGTTGTGGGAAAAAATGCGCAAGCTGCAACTCGGGACGGGCCAGGGCGAACCCGCCGATGGTCTCGCCGAGACGACGATGTGAACACGCAATAGGTAATGCCCCGTAGTGGGCGACAGTTGCGGAGCCGGCGCATGTAAGCGGGTCTGTCCCGGCCGAAATAAATTGCTATAGTTCCGCAACGATTTTTTTGGGGAAGGCATGAACGTCCAATTTATCCGTGGCGCCGCCCGCATGGCGCTGTTGGGCACGGCCCTGTCCGGCCTGGCCGCTTGCGCCAGCGCACAATCCGAAGCGCCCCGGGCCACGGTTAAACAGGTCGAGGACACGCAGGCGGCCTCCACGCCCGTGACTCCCCCCGCGCCGCCGCCCGCCGCGCGTCCGGCATCCACGCTGTCGGAGCTGCAAGGCCTGATCCAAAGCCGCCAGGTGTCGGAGCTGCGTACTGCCTATAACGGCACCTACGGCGCCAGCCTGCTGTTCAAGCCGGACGACCTGACCTATTACGTTGCCTTGTTCCAGCAGAAGGATTTCTGGCGCGTGGTGAAGAGCAAGTCGGACAAGCAGGCCGAAGCCACCTACCGCGCCTTCGTCGCCCAATCCGCCGAGCTGGCCGAAGTGGATATCAAGCGCATCAAGATGCAGGCTGAATACGCGCACGCCGAGAAGCTGCTGGCCAGCCGCAGCGCCGAACTGAGCACCCTGCAGGCCGATCGCGCGGTGCGCCTGCAGCAGGAAGAGCAGGTCGCGGCCCGCCAGGAACAGTCGCGCCAGGAAGCCACGGCGCTGGCTGACCAGCAGAAGGACGTGCGCCAGCAATTGCGCGATCTGCAACGCCAGATCGACGCCTTGCAGGCGCAGCAGGCGCAAGTGGGGAACCCGGCGGCCCAGAACCGCGGCAAGTAACCCTCAGGGCAGGCTGAGTAGCGGGCCTGCGGGCCCGCTTTGTCTTGGCCGGCCGTGAATAGGCATTGCGCACGCAGGGGCTAAGCGCCTGCCCTGGGGCGCTTTCTTGTATTCTGGGAGTTGCACCCCATATAGACGCCATGGCACTTAAAGTTTTCGACCTCCAGTGCGAACACAGCCACATTTTCGAGGGCTGGTTCGGTTCGCACGAAGACTATGACGCGCAGCAGGCGCGTGGCCTGGTCACGTGCCCGGTTTGCGGTTCGGCCAGCATCACCAAGCGGCTGTCCGCGCCGCGCCTGAACGTCGCCCACCTGCACGCGCCAGCCGCCCAGCCGCCGGCGTTGCCGGCCAACGCGTCCGACGCGGAAAAAATGGCCGCATTGCAGGCAGTCGTCATGCGCCAGGTGCGCGCCTTGCTGCGCAACACCGAAAACGTCGGGCCGCGCTTCGCCGAAGAGGCGCGCCGCATCCACGAAGGCGATGCCGACGACCGTCCCATCCGCGGCACGGCAACGCCGGAAGAGCGCGAATCGCTGGCTGAGGATGGCATCGACGTCATGGCGGTGCCGGATTTCCTGGACGACGAGCGCCTGCAGTAGTGTCTGCACGCGCCGCGGCAATAAAAAAGCCAGACCCGAAGGTCTGGCTTTTTCTTGCCTGCTTGCCGGATCAGTTGTTGACGCGGCTGCGGTATTCGTTCGTGCGGGTGTCGATTTCGATCTTGTCGCCGATGGCGCAGAACAGCGGCACGTTCAGTTCGTAGCCGGTGTTGATCTTGGCGGGCTTGGTCACCTTGCCCGAGGTATCGCCACGCACGGCGGGTTCGGTGTAGGTGATTTCGCGCACGAGCGTCGTGGGCAGTTCAACCGAAATGGCGCGGCCGTCGTAGAAGACCACTTCCACGGGCATCGCTTCTTCCAGGTAGTTCAGGGCGTCGCCCATGCTTTCGGCTTCGATTTCGTACTGGTTGTACTCTTCGTCCATGAAGACGTACATCGGGTCGCCGAAGTAGGAGTAGGTGCACTCCTTGCGGTCGAGCTGGACGACTTCGAACTTTTCGTCGGCCTTGTAGACCGATTCGCTGGCCGAGGCGGTCAACAGGTTCTTGAACTTCAGCTTCACAACAGCGGCGTTACGGCCCGACTTGTTGTATTCGGCTTTCTGGACCACGAGGGGATCCTTGCCGACCATGACCACGTTGCCGACTCGCAATTCCTGAGCGGTTTTCATCGATAAAACTCCGGGGGTGATGGGTGCACTCGCCGTGCTTGCAAAAAGCCGCCGCAGCTATAGCTTCTAGCGGCTTCGTGCACACCCCGGGAGGCGTCATAGTTGAGGCCCGACAAATACAGGGCGCTCGGAAAACTCTCTATTCTAACGTTTCTTGGCCAAGTCTGCGCAAAAATCAGCCAGATTTTCGGCAAGATCCGGTAGCGCGGCCTGGCTTGCGTCCCAGGCCCGCGCGGCGGCGGCCCAGTCCCCCCAGGCGGCTGGCGCCAGGGCGGCAGACAGCGCCGCAGCGGTTGCGCCCGTTTCCGGCTCGTTCCAGGCCCGGATCAGCGTCTGGGCGATTTCCGGGGCCGGATAGCGCGCCAGCCACGCTTCCAGTTTCTCCAGATGCACGTTTTCGTCCTGGGGATAGATCTGCCAGACCAGCGGGCGCGCGGCCCAGGCGGCGCGGACGAAGGAATCCTCGCCCCGCACGAAATTCAGGTCGCAGCACCACAGCAGACGGTCGAAATCCGGCTGCGCCACGAAGGGCAGCCGGGCCACCGCCGGCGCGCCCGGCGCCGCACAGGCGGCTTCCAGCCCGGGGGCCACGCCTTCGGGGGCAAGCAGCAGGGTGGGCCGCGGATCCGCCGCCAGAGCCTCGGCCAGCGCCGTTATCGGCGCCGTCGGATAGCAAAACAGGGACACGGTGCGCGCGCCGTCGCGGCGGCGCAACAGCAGGTCCTGTGGCACGCCCAGCGACCGCAGGAAGGCTTCCTGGTCTTGCGGCGATGCCTGCAGGGCGTCGCGCTCCGCCGACAGGCCCGGCTCGCGCAGCAGTCCGCCGGTGGCGCTGGTGAAGCCGGGAAAGAAAAAGTGCTTGACCAGCCCGTCCGGCCGCTGCGAGGGCAGGCCGTGGCAGCTTTCCACCCAGGACTCGGCGCTCAGGTATTCCAGGTTGACCCAGGCCGGATGCTCACGCCGCATGCTCTCCAGGAATGCCTCGGGGGGATCGCAGGCGAATGCCTCGATCACCACATCGCGCGCGGCGAGCCCCGGATCCGGGGATTCGGTCCAGTGCACGATGTCGATGCCCGCCAGTTGCTGGCGCGGGCTATCCGTGGCGATCCCGGGCTGGATGCGGGCGAAGCTGGCCAGGTCGTCGACCCACAGGCGCACATCCCAGCCGCGGCCGTGCGCCAACCGGCGCGCCAGCCGCCAGCAGACGCCGATGTCGCCATAGTTGTCGACGACCCGGCAGAAGATGTCCGCTTGCATTGCCGCCTAGTGGAACTTGGCCGGCGAGGCTTCCGCGTCCTCGGGCAGTTCGGCGTGCACCAGTTCGCCCAGCGGATTCGGAAAGTAGGGCGCGCCGCAGTCTTCACAGTACTCGGGAGGCAGCACGCCGGGGATGCGGCGCACTTCGGTGACGCCGTATTCCTTGAGCAGCGCGGCGATCTCGTCCACCACGTCGGGCTGGCCTTCGTCAGCCGGCAGGTCTTCCTCGCGCCCATACAGCGGCCAGACGCAGCCGTAGTACACGTCGTTGCTGCTGCGCGCGGTGAAGCCGATGCGGTACTCGTCGATGCGGCTTTCGCCGCAGCCGGCCACCACCGCGCGCAACTGGGAGGCTTCCAGGCTGACCGCGCCCTCGAGCCAGCTGACCGCTGCACGCAGCGACAGCGGGCGCACGCGCCGGTCGGCTTCACGGTTGCTGACATAGTAGGCGTCGGGCAGCAGGGCTTCGAAACCGCAGCCCGGCAGCAGATTGGCGAGGGTCGGCTGGGCCTGCGCCGCCCATTGTTCCTGGCAGGCATCGCGGCTGGCGTCGGCTTCGCCCAGCTGTTCCTGCCAGCGGAAGATCGGCTCGCCTTCGGGCACCGCGACGGCCGCCACGATGTAGCGCGTATCGGCCAGCATGTTGGCCGTTTCGGTCTCGGTGTTCAAGGCGGGCTTGGCGGTTTCTGCGCCCAGCGCCTGGGTGCCCAGGCGCTGCAGCCATTGCCAGGTTTCGGAGAAGGTGCGCGGCATCTGGTCCACGCTGACCAGCACCGGCATCAGCGAGCTGCGGGCCTTGCTGGACAGGACATGCCCATGCAATTGCGCCATCAGGGCCTGTTGCGCGCCGGCGGCGATCGGGCCGGTCGGAATGGCGTAGCGGGTCCAGGCGACGATGGGGGCCACGACCAGCAAAATGTCGTAGTGGACGCCATTTTTCTCGATCTTCATCGATTCGGACAGGGTTTCGGCCTGTTCGATCAGGATCTCGTATGCGCCCACGTCGCTCTGGGCGAGGTGGTCCAGGGCCGCTTCCAGGGGGGCATCCTGCCCCGCCTTCAGCAGCTTCGGAATCGCTACGCCAAGCTGGTTCTCCCAGAACACGTCTTCGAGGCGGCTGCCCGAGCGGTTGAGCGCCTGGGCAAGCGCGACCAGTTTGGCGGCGTCACGGGTGAGGCGGGGAGCGGATTGGCTGCGGGATCGGGCCATAACTTCGGGGAGCGTCCAGTAAGTGTGCAACTGTGTAGTTTAACGCCCGGCGCGGACGGCGGCGCGCACCTCCGGCGGCGGGGCGCAACAACGGCGCCACGGTGTGATTGATGCTAAATAAGCAACAGATAATGCCGAGTCAAGTGGTTTATTGCTGAGAAGAATCGGCGGAAAATCTAGCCATCTACTCAATATCAGGAGGCACCGCCATGCGTTGGCCTACGCTTTTCGTATCCCATGGATCCCCCATGCTCGCCGTGGAACCCGGACTGACCGGCCCGGCGCTCGCCGCCTGGAGCGCCGAGCAGGGCCGCAAGCCCAAGGGCATCCTGGTGGTCTCGCCGCACTGGATGGGCGAGGGCCTGGCGCTGTCCACCCGCGACCGCCAGGTGGCCTGGCACGATTTCGGCGGCTTTCCGCCGGAACTCTATGAATTGCAGTACACGGCCCCCGGTTCGCCGGAGTTGGCGGCGCGGGTGCAGGCCCTGCTGGCCGACTCGGGTATCGCTGCAGACCTGGACCCCCGACGGCCGCTGGACCATGGCGCCTGGGTGCCACTGCGCTACCTCTATCCGGAAGCGGACGTGCCGGTGGTGCAACTGTCCCTGGACATGGGGCGCGACGCGGCTGGCCAACTGGAACTGGGCCGCGCGCTGGCCCGGCTGCGGGACGAAGACATCCTGGTCATCGGCTCCGGTTCGCTGACGCATAACCTGCGCCACGTGCGCATGCCGCAAGACGCGCCCGCGCTGCCTTACGTGCCGGCTTTCCAGCAGTGGTACGCGGACAAGCTGAGCGGCCATGACCTGGCGGCGCTCTTGGATTGGGAGGCTCAGGCGCCGGGCGCGGCGCAGGCCCATCCGCACGACGACCACCTGATGCCCTTGTACGTGGCGCTGGGTGCAGGCGGAGCCGGTTTCCGGCGCCTGACCGACGAAATCTCGTACGGCGCGCTGGCGATGGATGCCTACGAGTTCGCGGACTGATCCCAAGCGCGGCCGCGGTGCCGCGCAGGCCGCAATGAAAATGGCCCGGGAACCTCGCGGTTCCCGGGCCATTGCTTTGCCTGTCAGAGGATCAGGCAGCCAGCAGCTGGCGCAGCACGAAGGGCAGGATGCCGCCGTGCTGGTAGTAGTCCACCTCGATCGGGGTGTCGATGCGCAGCAGCACCGTGACGTCCTGCTTCGATCCGTCCTTGCGGGTGATCGTCAGCGTCACGTCCTGCATCGGCTTGATGCCGTTTTCCAGGCCGGAAATGTCGTAGGTTTCCTCGCCGGTGATGCCCAGCGACTGCACGCTGTCCGCGCCCTTGAACTGCAGGGGCAGCACGCCCATGCCGACCAGGTTGCTGCGGTGGATGCGTTCGAAGCTGCGGGTGATCACGGCCTTCACGCCCAGCAGCTGGGTGCCCTTGGCCGCCCAGTCGCGCGACGAGCCGGTGCCGTACTCTTCGCCGCCGAACACCACGGTGGGGGTGCCCGCGCCGACGTACTTCATGGCTGCGTCATAGATGGACATCTGTTCGCCGGTGGGCTGGAACAGGGTGTCGCCGCCCTCGAAGCGGCTGCCGTCCGGCAGCGCCGGAATCATGAGGTTCTTGATGCGCACGTTGGCGAAGGTGCCGCGCATCATGATTTCGTGGTTGCCGCGGCGTGAGCCGTAGCTGTTGAAGTCGGCCTTCATGACGCCGTTTTCCTTCAGCCACTTGCCCGCGGGCGAGGTCTCCTTGATGGAGCCGGCCGGCGAGATGTGGTCGGTGGTGACCGAGTCGCCGAACACGCCCAGCGCACGGGCGTTCTTGACCGTCGGCATCGCGCCCGGCGTCATGCCGAAGCCGTCAAAGAAGGGCGGCTCGGCGATGTAGGTGGAATCAGGCCAGTTGTACGTGTCGCCGGTCACGCCCTTGATGTTCTCCCAGAGTTGGCCGGGATTGCTCTTGACCTGGCCGTAGTTGGCCTCGAAGGCCTTGGGATCCAGGGCGTACTTCAGCAGCGATTCGATTTCCTCGGTGGTCGGCCAGATGTCGCCCAGCCACACGTCGCCGTTCTTGCCGCGGCCCACGGGCTCGGTCATCAGGTCGCGCGTGACGGTGCCGGCCAGGGCGTAGGCCACGACCAGCGGGGGCGAGGCCAGGAAGTTGGCCTTGATGTTCGGGTGGATGCGGGCCTCGAAGTTGCGGTTGCCCGAGAGCACGGCCGAGCAGATCAGGTCGTTGCCGGTGATGGCTTCGTTCAGGTCCGGGGTCAGGTCGCCGGCGTTGCCGATGCAGGTCGTGCAGCCGTAGGCGGCCACGTCGAAGCCCAGCTTTTCCAGGTAGGGCAGGAGGCCCGTCTTGGTCAGGTATTCGGTGACCACGCGCGATCCGGGGGCCAGCGAGGTCTTGATGTGCTTGGGCACCGTCATGCCGGCTTCCACGGCCTTCTTGGCCAGCAGGCCGGCCGCCAGCAGCACGCTGGGGTTGGAGGTGTTGGTGCAGGACGTGATGGCGGCGATCAGGACGTCGCCGTTCTTGACCTGGGTGCCAGCGCTGGTGGTGAAGGTCTGGCCCAGCTTTTCGGCGGGCTGATTGAAGCCGTTTTCAGCTACCGGCTTGGAGTACAGGTCGATGAAGGTGTTCTTGACGTTGCCGATCTCGATGCGGTCCTGCGGACGCTTCGGGCCCGCCAGCGACGGCGCGACGGTGGACAGGTCCAGCGTCAGCAGCTTGGTGAAATTGATGTCCTTTGCCTTGGGCACGCCGAACATCTTCTGGGCCTTGAAATAGGCCTCGAAGGCGGCGATTTCGTCTTCGGTGCGGCCGGTGCCGCGGAAGTAGTCGATGGTGCGCTCGTCGACCGGGAAGAAGCCCATGGTGGCGCCGTACTCCGGCGCCATGTTGCCGATGGTGGCGCGTTCGGCCACCGACAGGCTGGCGGTGCCTTCGCCGCAGAATTCGACGAACTTGCCCACCACCTTCTCGCGGCGCAGCATTTCGGTGATGGTCAGCACCAGGTCGGTGGCGGTGACGCCGCCGCGCAGCTTGCCCTTGAGTTCCACGCCGACCACGTCGGGGGTCAGGAAGTACACGGGCTGGCCCAGCATGCCGGCCTCGGCTTCGATGCCGCCCACGCCCCAGCCCACCACGCCGATGCCGTTGATCATGGTGGTGTGGCTGTCGGTGCCCACCAGGGAATCCGGGTAGTAGACGTTGTTCTTCTTGTCCAGGTGCACGCCGCGCGCCAGGTATTCCAGGTTGACCTGGTGGACGATGCCGAAGCCCGGAGGCACGACGCCGAAGGTGTCGAACGCCTGCATGCCCCACTTCATGAACTGGTAGCGCTCTTGGTTGCGCTTGAATTCCAGCTTCATGTTCAGGTCCAGCGCATTCTTGGTGCCGAAGTAGTCGATCATGACCGAGTGGTCCACCACCAGGTCCACCGGCACCAGCGGCTCGATGCTCTTGGGGCTCTTGCCCATCTTGTCGGCCACGGAACGCATGGCGGCGATGTCGGCGAGCAGCGGCACGCCGGTGAAGTCCTGCAGCACCACGCGGGCCACCACGAACGGAATTTCGTCTTCGCGCTTGGCATTGGCCTGCCAGTTCGCCAACTGCCTGACGTGCTCTTCGGTGACCTTCTTGCCGTCGCAGTTGCGCAGCACGGATTCCAGCACGATGCGGATCGAAACCGGGAGCCGCTGCACGTCGATGCCGAGGGACTTGCCCAGCGCCGGCAGCGAATAGTACTGACAGGATTTATTGCCGATCTTGAAATTCTTGAGGGTGTCTAGGGTGTTGTGCGGCATGATGGACTCCGTGGTTTTGCCCGGTTGAAGCCGGCATTTTCTGGCGTTTTTGCGCATTTGTCATTCTATGTGAGACTGGCGCCTGCGCAGCCGTATGTCTTATATCTTATATAAGACTTGAGCGAACCGCCAAAGTTCCCCTACTGCGATCAGGGGCGGGCGGCCGTTGGCCCAAACCGATACTCTGGCCGAGGCGTGCGCGGGTCGCAAGCCTCTTTTATCAAGAAAGTCCTACGCGGATGTTGCGGCCCTGCGAGGGAAGGCGGGTCTACGCAAGGAATTCGCGCAGCAGCACGGTCAGCTCGCTGCGCAGGAAATCGACGACCGCGCGCTGGGCGGTCGATGGATAAGGGTTGGGCGTGGTCAGGATGAACAACTTGTCGCCTGGCCCCAGGGCTTGGTATGCGGGCAGCACCGGCGTCAGCCGGCCCGCGGCAAGGTCCTCATGCACCACGTAGGCCGGCAGCAGCGCGACGCCCGCGCCGGCGCGCGCGGCTTGCGCCAGGAACGGGAAGTACTCTGATTGCAGCCGCGGCGCGAGCTTGGCCTCATGCAGCTGGTCCTTGCGCCGCAGCCGCAGCGTGACCTGGGGCCTGGGGGCGGGCGGGCCCAGGAAGTGCAGGCGGCCGAGATCGCGCGGATGAGCCGGCGGGCCGAACTGCTGCAGATAGGAGGGCGCCGCGCACAGCACCCATTTGACGTCGCCCAGCGCGCGCGCCACGTAATCCTGCGGCGGGGTCGTCATGACCCGCAATGCCACGTCGATTTCCGACGAAATCAGGTCGCTCACCCGGTTTGAGAACAGCACGCGCAAGGTCAGCGACGGATGGCGCAGGGCGAAGCTCACCAGCAGCGGACGCAATTGGTCCAGTTCCCCCAATCCGGTGGGGATGCTCAGCCGGACGTGGCCCGCGGGCTCGGATCCGAGCTTCTGCAACGCATGGCGGGCGGATTCGACTTCGTGCGCCATGCGCGCGCCGTGCTCGTACAGCACAGAGCCTTGTTGCGTCAGTTCCAGCCGCCGGGTGCTGCGGCGGATGAGCTGGGCGCCGAAGGCGCGTTCCAGCTTCTGCAGATTGCGGCTTACGTGCGAACGGGTCACGCCGTGGCGCACCGCCGCCTCGCTCAAGGTGCCGGCGTCGACGATGGTGACGAACAGCTGTATCAGGTTGAGGTCCAGCGCGGGCAGGGCGGGCATGCGCAGTCCTATTGTTGACTGTGAGGAAACATAGTTTACGCAAGCTGCGGGATTGTCGCGGCATGGCGGCGGTTGATATTCTGGCCACCATCGCAAAGGAGACCAGACCATGCCCCAAAACCCGTCCGGCGGGATGTCCCCGCAAACCATGTTCCGCGCCGATCTATTTCGCGGCGAGCGCATCCTCGTCACCGGGGGCGGCACCGGCCTGGGCTACGCCATGGCCGAGCGCCTGGCGTCGTTGGGCGCCGCGCTGCACCTGTGGGGACGCCGCGCCGCCGTGCTGGAAGAAGCCGCCGCCGGGCTGCGCGCACGTTACGGCGCCGAGGTCCACGTTCAGGCGGTGGATATCCGGGATGCCGAGGCCGTGGACGCCGCCGTCGACGCCATCTGGACCGGGCACGGTCCGCTGACGGGCCTCATCAACAACGCCGCGGGCAATTTCATCAGCCCCACTGAAAAACTGTCGCCGCGCGGCTTCAACGCCATTGCCGACACCGTGTTCCGCGGCACTTTCTACACGACCCAGGCCGTGGGCAAGCGCTGGATCGCGCAAGGCACGGGCGGGGCGGTGCTGTCCATCGTGGTGACCTGGGTCTGGACCGGTTCGCCCTTCGTGGTGCCCTCGGCCATGTCCAAGGCCGGCATAGACGCCATGACCAAGTCGCTGGCCATCGAATGGGGCCGCCACGGCATCCGGCTGAACGCCATCGCGCCGGGCGTGATTCCGACCGAAGGGGCCAGCGCGCGGCTGCGGCCCAAGGACTCGGGCGCGGACGCGCAGACGCAGCAGAATCCGATGCGGCGCCTGGGCACCGGACATGACATCGGCGAGCTGGCGGCCTTCCTGCTGAGTCCGGGCTATGACTGGATCAACGGCCAGACCATTGCGCTGGACGGCGGCGACTATCTGGCCAACGGCGCTTACTTCAAGCAGTACGCGGAATGGAGCGACGCGGACTGGGCCGCCGCGCGCCAGGCCATCGAAGCGCGCACCGCGCAGGACAAGGCGCAGCGCAGCACGGGGGGCGCATGACAGGCAGCACCATCCACGCGGGCGGCGACCGCCTGTCGGGCGCGGCGCTGGCCGCACGCGGCGAACAGGTTGCCGCCGGGCTGGCGGCAATGGGCGTGCGAGAAGGCGACGTGATCGCCGTGCTATTGCGCAACGGCCTGCCTTATCTGGAGATCATCCAGGCCTGCAAGCGGCTGGGCTGCTACTACTGCCCGATCAATTGGCATTTCACCGCGGCGGAAGTGGCATTCCTCATCGAAGACAGCGGCGCCCGCCTGCTGGTCGCGCACGACGACCTGTGGCTTCCGCTGCGCGATGCGCTGCCCGCCGGCCTGCCGGTGCTGCTGGCCGGTCCCGGCGCGGCGCAATCAGGGCATGCCGACTACGACGCCTGGCGCGACCGCCAACAGCCCTACGACGGCCCGCGCGTGGCGCCGCGCGGTCATATGGCCTATACCTCGGGCACCACCGGTCGGCCCAAGGGCGTGGTGCGCGCGCCGTTCCCGCTGGAACACCTGGGGCGCCACCTGCACCAGGTCGAAGCGGTGGTGGAGACGGCCTACGGCCTGCGCCCGGGATCGCGCGCGCTGCTGCCCGCGCCGATCTACCACAGTGCGCCCAGCGTATTCGCGCAGGTCGCCCTGCGGGTCTGCGAGACCTTCGTGCTGACGGACAGGTTCGATCCCGTGGAAGTCCTGCGCCTGATCGAGGCCCACCGCATCGATACGGTGTATCTGGTGCCCATCATGTACGTGCGCCTCTTGAAGCTGGACGCCGCCACCCGCGCCGCGCACGACCTGTCGTCGCTGCGCTTCGTGGCCTCGACCGGCGCGCCCTGCGCGCCGGAAATCAAGCGCGCCATGATCGAATGGCTGGGACCGGTCATCCATGAAACCTATGCGTCGAGCGAGGCGGGCATGGTCACCGTCATCGATTCGCACGAAGCGCTCGCCCGTCCCGGTAGCGCCGGCCGGCCTATCGGCGGCGCGCAGGTCAGGATCTATGGCGAAGACGGATCGCCCTGCGCGGCGGGCCAGGTCGGGCGGATCTACGTGCGCCAGCCGGCCTACGCGGACTTCACCTATCGCAACAACCCGCAGGCCCGCGCCGAAGTGGAGAAGGACGGACTCATCGGTCTGGGCGACCTGGGCTATCTGGACGCGGACGGCTATCTCTATGTGTGCGACCGCGAATCGGACCTGGTGATCTCGGGCGGCGTGAACATCTATCCCGCCGAGGTCGAGCACCAGCTGATGCAGTATCCGGGCGTGGCGGATTGCGCGGTGTTCGGGGTGCCCGACGACGAATACGGCGAGCGGCTGATGGCGCTGGTGCAGCCCTCGGCGGGCGCCGCGCCCGACCCCGAGGCGCTGAGGCTATGGTTGGGTGAACGGATCGCGCGCTACAAGGTGCCGCGTGAACTGCAACTGCGCGCGGAACTGCCGCGCGACGACAACGGGAAGATCGCCAAGCGCCGGCTGCGCGCCGAATTCTGGGCGGGCAGGCAGCGCCAGGTATAGCAGGGCGGCGCATCGCCGCAACAACAAAACCCACAAGGGAGACAGGCATGGCAATCAGGCTGAACCTCAGGCTGCGTCGCATCGCGACCGCGGCGATCGTCGCGCTCGCGGCTCCGGCCGCCGCGCTGGCGGCATTTCCGGACAAACCGGTCAAACTGGTCGTGCCCTATACGCCGGGCGGCTCCGCGGACCAATTGTCGCGGGTGCTGGCCGAAGGCATGTCGCGCGACCTTGGGCAACCCGTGGTGGTGGAGAACAAACCCGGCGCCAATACGATGGTCGCGGCGACCCAGGTGGCCAGGTCGGCGCCGGACGGATACACGGTTTTCCTCGCCAGCAACGCCAGCATGGTGCTCAATCCCATGCTTTATCAACGCATCGCCTATGACGCCGCGCGCGACTTCCGCGTGTTCGGCATCGCTGCCGAGCTGCCGCTGGTGGTCGTGGCGAACAACGAGGTCCCAGCGGGCACGCTGGCCGAGTTCGTCACTTATGCCAAGGCCCGGCCCGGCAAACTGAACTACGCCTCCGTGGGCATAGGCAATCCGCTGCAGTTGGCGACCGAACTGCTGAAATCGCGCACGGGCATGGACGTGGCGCATATCCCGTATAACGGCAGCGCGCCGGCCCTGACCTCGCTGATGGGCAATGACACGCAGCTCATGGTGGACGTGATCAGCACCTCGCTGCCGCTGGTGCGGGAACGCAAGATCAAGGCGCTGGCCGTCACGACCAGCGAGCGGCTGGCCGTGCTGCCGGAGGTGCCGACCGTGGCGGAAAGCGGCTTTCCGGGATTCCGCGCCGCCACCTGGTTCGGTCTGGCCGTGCCGCGCGCCGTGCCGCAGGCCGAAGCGCAGCGCTTGCAGGCGGCGCTGGACAAGGTGCTGAAGGATCCGGCATTCCGCGGCCGTTTTGAACCCCTGGGCCTGGTGATCCAGGCGCCCCGCAGCCAGGCAGAGATCGATGCCTACGTGCAGGAAGACCGCCAGCGCTGGGGCGCGGTGATCGAAGCCAATCGCATCAAGCTGGACTGAGGCGGCCACGGCCGGCCGGCCCACGCCGCCTGGCCGTCGGCGCCGTCAGGCCTTCTTGCCGCCGCGGCGCGCCTTGCGCGTGACATTGCGCCGCGACATCTCGGAGTCCAGGATCAACCGGCCTTCGAGCTTGCCGTGCATGCGCTTGACCGAACGCATCGCGTCCTGCATGTGTTCGCTCATCAAGTCGCGCACCTTTTCCACGTCGCGCTCGCGCGCCGCAGCCAGGATCTTGCGGTGAAAGCCCGTATTGGCGCTGCCGAAACGCTGCTGCTCGGATAGCGGCATCTCGTTGTCGAACACGGTCAGCTGCCGGATCATTTCGTTGGTCATCTCGCAGCTGAAGCGCAGGAACGGGTTGGGGCAGGCCGCCGCGAAGATGTCGTGGAAATTGATTTCTTCCTGGCGCTGCGCCAGCGGGTCATCGACGTGCTCGGCCGACGGATCGCAGCAGGCGATGTTCTCCTCCAGCGCAGCGAAATGCGCGTCCGTCAGGAACGGC
Source organism: Achromobacter aegrifaciens (assembly GCF_902859735.1). GTDB lineage: Bacteria > Pseudomonadota > Gammaproteobacteria > Burkholderiales > Burkholderiaceae_B > Achromobacter > Achromobacter aegrifaciens. Next base: position 32,345 of record NZ_CADIJY010000008.1, read on the forward strand.
ACCGCGCTGGCCGCGAGCTCGGGCTCCAGCAGCTTGCGCACCTGGTAGATGTCCTCGATCCGCACTTCCTTGAAGAACAGGTAGTTCTGCATCAGCTGGAAGGTGCGGTCCAGCGGCACCTCGACCACGGTGCCGCCGCCGCCCGGTCCGGTGCTGACCTTGACCAGCCCCTGCACCTCCAGCGACTTGAGCGCTTCGCGCATGGTGCTTTTGCTGACCGAGAACATGCTTTGCAGCTCGCTTTCGCGCGGCAGCTTGTCGCCCGGCAACAGGTTCTTGGCCGTGATCAGCCGCTTGATCTCTTCGGCGACCAGGTCGCTGCGCTTGGGCGGACTCGACGCGCCCGCGGCTTGTAGGTCGTGACTGTTGAACGCCATTGCGTTCCTCCGTTGCTGCGTGGTGTGCGCGGGGCATGCCCCGGGCGGGTTCTGCGCGGACCCCGGGTTATACCTGATGCGCCCGCTATTGACAGAGCCGGCTCGCCAAACTGATCATGATAATAATCCTATTTATCATGATAAATAGGATGGTAGTCGCAGTATAGGCATGAGCGCCGGGACTTGCGAATACGCCCACGCGGCGGCAGCCCTGGCACGGGAGCTTGGAGCAGACAGAGTCGGAATGGGGACGCGCATGGTGCGCGCTCGACATCGTCAATATGCCGCGGCACCGCCAGCGGCAGCCAGGGAGAACCATCTTGAATCGCCGCAACCTGCTGAAATTGGCCGCGCTTGGCGCCGTGCCCGGATCACTCTGGACCGCCCGGTCCGCGCTGGCGCAAGCCGACGCCATCCAGTTCGGGTGTCCGGTGCCCATGTCGGGCGCCTTTGCCGCCAACGGCAAATACGCCGACCTGGGCATGAAACTGGCGCTGGAGCAGTATGGCCGCGCGCTGGACCGGCCGCTGGCCTATACCGTGCTGGACACCGAGGGCAAGCCGGCCACGGCGGTGCGCAAGGTCCAGGAAGTCTCGCAACAGAAGGGCGTCAAGTTCTTCGCCGGCGGCATCCTGTCGTCCGAAGCGCTGGCCATGGGCAAGGAAGTCGAGCGCGCCGGCGGCGTCTTCATCACCACCGCGGGCGCGGACGAAATCACCGGCAAGGACTGCAACCGGGCCACCTTCCGCTGGTCCGTGCCCACCTTTGGCGCCATCGAGCAGACCGTGCGTCCCTTGCTCGAAAAGCTGCCCAACGCCAAGCGCTGGTACACCATCACGCCGCAATACGTGTTCGGCGACGGCCTGCTCAGCGCGGCCAAGGCGATCTTCAAGGAAAAGGGCATCGAGCATGTGGGCAACAGCTATCACTCGCTGACCGAGAAGGAATTCAGCGGCTACCTCACCAACGCCATGGCCGCCAAGCCGGACGTGCTGCTGATCCTGAACTTCGGCTCGCAGTCCTCCGACACGCTGCGCCAGGCCGTCAGCTTCGGCATGAAGCAGAACTGCACCATCCTGGTGGCCTGGGCTTCGGGCCTGGAACAGTTCGAAGGCCTGGGCGCGGACCTGTGCGAAGGCGTGTACTTCGGGGCGCAGTACTGGCACGGCATCGACTCGCCGCTCAACAAGGAACTGGTACAGCTGTCCCGCGACAAGACGCGCGCCAATCCCAATTACAGCCTGGCGGGCTCCTACATCTGCACCCGCATCATGCTGGACGCCATCGCCCGGGCCGGCAGCGCCGACCCGGCCAAGGTGATCGCCGTCATGGAGGGCATGGCCTACGAGGGCCTGACGGGCAAGGAGGAAATCCGCAAGGAAGACCACCAGGTCCTGAAGAACTACTACCTGCTCAAGGGCCGCGCCAAGAAGGACATGAAGGACAAGGACGATTACGCCGAGATCGTGCATAGCGGCCGTTCCTTCCTGCCGCCCGCGGAAACCGGCTGCAAGCTGTAGCCCGCCCCTGAGGCGGGCGGCCGTGGGCGCGTCGCGTCCGCGGCCGCCGCGCGCCCCGCGGCCTTCCGTTACCTCCACCGGGCATACCCATGAACGTCTATCTCCTCCAGATCATCAATGGGATCGGGGTAGGCATGCTGTACTTCCTTCTGGCAGTCGGCCTGTCCATCGTCTTCGGTCTGTTGCGCTTCGTGAACTTCGCCCACGGGGCGTTCTATCTGCTGGGCGCCTACTTCTGTTTCCAGGCCATCCAGTGGGGCCTGAATTTCTGGCTCGCGCTGGCCATCGTGCCGCTGCTGGTGGGCGCCGGCGCCTGGGTCGTGGAGAAAGTGCTGCTGCGCCACGTCTACGCGCAGGCGCATGAATTCCACATCCTGATCACCGTCGGCCTGGCGCTGGTCCTGCAGGAACTGGTCATCGTGATCTGGGGGCCGATAGGCGACAACGTCGCCGCACCCTCGGCCCTGCAGGGCGTGGTCATGTGGGGCAGCTTCATCTATCCCAAGTACCGTCTGTTCGTGATCGGCTTCACCGCTGTCTTCTCGTTGCTGCTCTGGTATGTGCTGGAAGGCACGCGGCTGGGCAGCGCGGTGCGCGCGGGCAGCGAATCGACCGAAATGGTGTCCATGCTGGGCATCAATGTGTTCCGCATGTTCAGCCTGGTCTTCGCGCTGGGCGCGGCGACCGCCGCCCTGGCCGGGGTGTTGGCCGCGCCCATACGCGGCGTCGAACCCTTCATGGGCATCGAGGCCCTGGGCATCGCCTTCGTCATCGTGGTGGTGGGCGGCATGGGCAGCTTCTTCGGCGCGCTGGTCGGCGGCCTCCTGATCGGCGTGGTGCAGAGCGTGATGAGCACGCTCTGGCCGGAAGGCGCGCGGCTGATGATCTATGTGGCGATGGCGGCGGTGCTGCTGCTGCGTCCCCACGGCCTGATGGGGAGAGGATGATGACGCGCTTGAAATCTCATGCCCAATTGCTGCTGGCGCTGGCCGTGGTGCTGCTGTTGCCGCTGTGCATGCAGTCGGGCTCGCTGGCCACGGAAGTGCTGATCTACGCGCTGGCGGTGCTGGGCTGCAATCTGCTGCTGGGTTTCACCGGGCTGTTGTCGTTCGGCCAGGGCATCTTCTTCGGCCTGGGCAGCTATGCCGTCGGCATCCTGTTGACGCGTACCGGCCTGCCGATGCCGCTGGCGTTGCTGGCGGCGATGGCGGTGGGCGCGCTGGGCGCGACGCTGGTGGGCTGGTTCGCCATCCGCCAGCGCGGCACCTACTTCGTGATGCTGACGCTGGCCTTCGCGCAGATGTTCTACTTCCTGGCGTACAGCCTGCCTGACCTGACCGGCGGCGACAATGGCCTGCTGGACGTGCCGCGTCCGGCGCTGTCGGTGGCGGGCCTGCAGCTCATGCCGCTGGCCACGCCCTGGCAGTTCTACGCCTTCGTGGCGGTGTGCTTCCTGGCGATATTCTGGCTGCTGCTGCGCGTGACCAACTCGGTGTTCGGCCGCACGCTGCTGGCGATCCGCGACAACGAGGCGCGCGCCATGGCGGTGGGCTACAACGTGCGCCTATTCAAGTTGGCGGCTTTCGCCATCTCGGGCGCCGTCACCGCGCTGGCGGGCGCCTTCCTGGCGATGATGACCGGCATCGCGCCGCTGTCCAGCATTGAATACCACAGCAGCGAGATGATCCTGGTCATGACGGTCATCGGCGGCACCGGCAACCTGTTCGCTTCAGTGCTGGGGGCAGCTTTCTACGTGCTGTTCGCGGACTGGCTTTCCACCTTGTGGCCGCGCTGGCTGATGCTGCTGGGCTTCCTGCTGATCGCGGTCAGCCTGTTCATGCAGAAGGGGCTGTGGGGGCTGGGAGAACGCATCTGGCTGGCGCTGCGGCGCAAGCCTGCCGGCGGCGAGCCGGCCGCCAAGGAGGGACGCGCATGAATCCGCAACATTCCGCGCCGCTGCTGCAGGCCAGGGGCATCGTCAAGCGCTTCGGCAAGTTCGTGGCCCTGCATGGGGTCGATCTGCAAGTGCAGCCGCGCACGGTGCACTCCGTCATCGGCCCGAACGGCGCGGGCAAGACCACACTGTTCCATACGCTGACGGGCACCTTGCGCACCAGCGAGGGCAGCATCGTGTTCGACGGCCATGACGTGACGCAGGAGGCCGATTATCAACGGGTGCAGCGCGGCATCGCGCGCTCTTTCCAGGTCACCAGCCTGTTCGCCAACCTGTCGGTGCAGGAGAACCTGCGGCTGGCGGCGCAGGGCGCGCATCGCGCCGGCGCCTTCGACTGCTGGCATCCGCCCACCGGCCCGCGGGCGCAGCGCGAGATCGTCGACGCGGCGCTGGAACGGCTGGGCCTGTCGCGGCTGGCCAAGGTGGCGGCGGGCGCGCTGTCGCACGGCCAGCAGCGGCGCCTGGAAGTGGGCATGGCGCTGGCCGCCCGGCCGCGCGCGATTTTCCTGGACGAGCCCACCTCGGGCATGGGGGTGGACGACCTGGATGAGATGAAGCGCTTGATCCGCAGCCTGCGCGACGATCACACGGTGGTGCTGATCGAGCACAACATGAACATCGTGATGGATATCTCCGACACGATCACCGTGATGCAGCAGGGCCGCGTGCTGGTCGAAGGCACGCCTGCCGCGATCCGCAGCGACGAGCGGGTGCGCGCCGCGTACCTGGGCAACATGATCACGGGAGGCCGGGCATGATGCTGCATGTCGACGCCGTACACAGCTATTACGGCAAGAGCCATATTCTGCAAGGCGTGTCGCTCGAGCTGCCGCAGGGCGAGGTGATCACGCTGCTCGGGCGCAACGGCGCGGGCAAGTCGACCACGCTCAAGACCATCGCCGGCGTGATCGCGCCCAAGGGCGGCGCGGTGCGCTACGGCGGACGCGACATCGCCGGGCTGCCGGCGCACAAGATCGCGTCCATGGGGATCTGCCTGGTGCCCGAGCACCGCGGCATCTTCAAGCTGCTGACGGTCGAGGAAAACCTCAAGCTGGGCATGCGCCGCGATTCGCCCTGGCAGCTGGAAGACGTCTACCGCATCTTTCCCCGCCTGAAGGAGCGGCGCAGGAACGGCGGCGGCCAGTTGTCCGGCGGCGAACAGCAGATGCTGGCCATCGGGCGCGCGCTCATGAACCATCCGCGCGTGCTGATGCTGGACGAGCCGGTCGAAGGCCTGGCGCCGGTGATCGTCGAGGAGATCGTGGCGCAGATCAAGTCCATCAAGCAGGCCGGCGTCACCATCCTGCTGGTGGAGCAGAACCTGGAAGTCTGCACGCAGCTGGCCGACCGTCATTTCATCATCGAGCAGGGATCCATCGTCTACCAAGGCAGCAACGCGGCCTTCATGGCGGACGAAAACGTGAAGGACCGATACCTGGGCGTGGGCGTCTAGGGACCGCCTGCGCCGCGCAACCGAAGCAAGGGAAACACCATGGAAATGAACACATTGGAGGCCGTCAGCGGCATCCGCATCGATGGCAGCCGCCTCTGGAATTCGCTGATGGAATTGGCCCGCATCGGCGCCACCGACAAGGGCGGCGTGTGCCGGCTGGCGCTGAGCGACCTGGACCGGCAGGGCCGCGACCTGGTCTGCGCCTGGGCTCGTGAGCTGGGCTGCAGTGTGCGCGTGGACGCCATCGGCAACATCTTCATGCGTCGCCCCGGCCTGCGCGATGACTTGCCCGCCGTGATGACCGGCAGCCATATCGACACCCAGCCCACCGGCGGAAAATTCGACGGCAACTATGGGGTGCTTGCAGGCATCGAGGTCCTGCGCACGCTGCACGAACGCGGCATTGCCACCGAGGCGCCGCTGGAAGTGGTGGTGTGGACCAACGAGGAAGGCTCGCGCTTCGTACCCGTGATGATGGGTTCCGGCGTGTACGCCGGCGCTTTCACGCTGGAGCACGCGCTGGCTGCGCGCGACCGCGACAGCGTCAGCGTGGATGAAGCGCTGCGCGCCATCGGCTACGCCGGTCCGGAACCCGCGCGGCCCGGGGATGTCGGCGCCTACTTCGAGGCACACATCGAGCAAGGCCCCATCCTGGAGGACCGCGGCATCACCATCGGTTCGGTGCAGGGCGCCCTGGGGCAGCGCTGGTACGACGTCGCCATCACCGGCCAGGAGGCGCATGCGGGGCCCACGCCCATGGAACTGCGCCGCGACGCCTTGCTGGCCGCGTCCAGGCTGGTGCTTGAGGTCAACCGGATCGCGCTGGAGCATGCGCCGCATGGCCGCGGCACGGTTGGCTGCATCGACAGCTTCCCGAACTCGCGCAACGTGATTCCCGGCCGCGTGGCGCTTACCGTAGACCTGCGCGCCGCCGACGACGCCACGTTGGACAGCATGGCCGCGGCGTTTGCGCGCGTCTGCGAGGAACTGGCCGAGCCGGGCCGCTTCCAGGTCGACAGCAAGGAGGTCGTGTACTTCCCGCCGCAGCCCTTCGAGCCGCGCCTGGTGCAGGCGATCCGCGACGGCGCGGCCACGCTGGGCCTGGATTCGCTGGACGTGATCAGCGGCGCGGGCCATGACGCCGTCTACATGGCGCGGGTGGCGCCCACCGCCATGATCTTCGTGCCGTGCAAGGACGGCATCAGCCACAACGAGATCGAGGACGCGCAGCCCGAGCACCTGGAGGCGGGCTGCAATGTGCTGCTGCACGCCATGCTGCGCTGCTGCGGGCGCATCCAGTTTTCCGATGGGGGCGCGCAATGAAGGCGCTGATCGCGAGGTTGAACCACGAGACCAATACCTTCTCGCCGGTTCCCACGCCGCTGTCCGCCTTCGGCAACGGCGGCCCCGCCTACGATGCGGCGGCCTATGAAGAGAACAAGGGCAAGCGCACCGCGATGTCGGCGTTCATCGACCTGGCCGAAGCGCGCGGCGCCGAACTGGTCACCCCCGTGTCGGCCACCGCCTATCCCAGCGGCCGCGTCGATGGCCAGGCCTATGCCGAGCTATGCGACCGCATCGTGGCCGCAGCGCCAGGCTGCGACGTCATCCTGCTGGACCTGCATGGCGCCATGGCGGTGGAGACCACCGATGACGGCGAGGGCGACCTGCTTGAACGGCTGCGCGCCGCCGCGCCTGGCGTGCCGGTTGCCGTGGCGCTGGATCTGCACGGCAACGTCACGCAGAAGATGATGGACAACGCCGACGTCATCGTCAGCTTCAAGACCTATCCCCACATCGACATGTACGAAACCGGCGAACACGCCGGCAGGCTGCTGTTTGCGGGCATCGACGGCCGATGCAAGCCGCTCATGGCGTGGCGCCGGTTGCCGCTGGTGTCGCATTCCCTGCGCAGCAACACGGCCGAAGGCGCCATGCGCGCCGCCGTCGTAGCGGCGCGCCAGGCAGAGGCCGCGGGGGCGCTGGGCGTGTCGGTGCTGGCGGGCTTCGGCCTGGCCGACATCCCGCATCCCTGCGTCAGCGTGGTCGTGGTGGCCGACGGCGACCGCGCCGAGGCGGAGCGCGTGGCGGGCGAGATCGCCTCCCTGATCTGGGAGCAGCGCGACGGATTCTTCTATGACAGCGAGCCGCTGGCCGAGTCGCTGGCGCGCGCCAAGGTCCTGGCCGAAGGCGCAAGCAAGCCGGTGCTGCTGCTGGACCATGGCGACAATTGCATGAGCGGCGGCACTTGCGACACCCTGGACGTGCTGATGGCCGCGCTGGATGCGGGCCTGGAAGGCATACAGGCGGGGCTGTACTGCGATCCCGAGGCGGTAGCCGAATTGACCCGCGCCGGCGTCGGCGCCACGGTCGAGCTGCCGGTAGGCAACAAGCGCGCCATCGGCGAAATCGGCCGGGAGGCGCAGCCCGTCACGCTGCGCGGCACCGTGCGCGCGCTGAGCAATGGCGAGTACCTGATCACCGGGCCGACCTATACCGGGCAACTGGCCTGCATGGGCCGCAGCGCGGTGCTGGACATAGGCGGCGCGCAGCTGGTGCTGACCGAGCAGACCCACGAACCCTGGGATCTGGGCGTGTTCCAGAGTCTTGGACTGGATCCGTCCCGCGCCCGTTACGTGCTGGTGAAGTCGCGCATGTACTGCCGCCCGGTGTTCGTGCCGATCTCCCAGGCGCTGGTCGAATGTGACAGCCCCGGCGTGACCAGCTCCGACTGGTCGCTGTTCGAATTCCGCAGACGCGCGCGGCCGCTGTACCCGCTGGAACCCATGGCGGCGGCGGACTACGATCCTCGCGCGGGCGGCCGATAGACCCGCCGGAAAGAGCAGGGCGCCACAAGCGGCAGCTGTGGCGCCCGGGCAACGAACATTCTCAAACAAAAAGTAACATAAATGAGAATGATTCCGTTTGCCGTAGAATGGGGCGCTCAGCAATTCCAGTCCCCTTTGGTGCAGCCGGCCCGGCAAGGCCCTGGCCTTCCGGCACATTCCAGACGCATCCGTAATTCTTAGTGCGCGCGTGACCCCATCGGGATTTTGATCTCTGCCTGCGAACTTCCCGACATGAAAATCCGAACTCTTGCCTGCATGGCCGCCGCGCTGCCGTGCTATCTCCCCGTTGTCCACGCCCAATCCGCGTCCGATCAGGCCGGCTCCGTCGTTTCCATGGACGCCATCAAGGTCGAAGCCAGCGCCGATGCCTCGGCCGGCGGCCTGGCCGAACCCTTTGCCGGCGGGCAGGTCGCCCGGGGCGGCCGCGTCGGTTTGCTGGGTACGCAGGACCTGATGGACACGCCATTCAGCATCACCAGCTACACCAATGAACTGATCCAGGACCGGCAGGCCCGCAGCGTGGGCGACGTGCTGCAGAACGACCCGGGCGTGCGCGTGGCCCGCGGCTTCGGCAACTTCCAGGAGTCGTACTTCATCCGCGGCTTCATCCTGGGTTCGGACGACGTGGCCTACAACGGCCTCTACAGCCTGCTGCCGCGCCAATACATCGCCACCGAACTGTTCGAACGCGTGGAGGTCCTGCGCGGCGCGTCCACCTTCCTGACGGGCGCGGCGCCCGGCGGCGGCGGCATCGGCGGGGTGATCAACCTGGTGCCCAAGCGCGCGCCGAACGAACCTCTGACCCGTGTTACCACCGGCGTGTCCAGCGGCGGGCAGTTCCAGTTGTCCACCGACATTGCTCGCCGCTTTGGCCCGGGCGACAGCACCGGCATCCGGCTCAACGCCGCACAGCGCAGCGGCGATACCGGTATCGACGATGAACATTCCCGTACCAGCCTGGTATCGCTGGGCCTGGATTGGCGTTCGGCCGACACCCGTTTGTCTGCCGATATCGGCTGGCAGGAGAACAAGCTCAAGCGCGCGCGTCCCAACGTGACGCTGGGCGCCGGCGTCACCAAGGTGCCCGACGCGCCCGACGCCAGCTCCAACTATGCGCAGCCCTGGTCGTATTCGAACGAGCGCGACGTCTTCGGCACCGTGCGCGGCGAACATGATTTCAGCGACAAGCTGACCGCCTACGCGGCCTTTGGCATGCGCCGCAGCGATGAAGCGAATTCGCTGGGCAACGTCACGCTGACCAACGGCAGCACGGGGGCGGGCACCTTCTACCGCTTCGACAATACCCGCGAAGACAGCGTGAACACGGGCGAACTGGGCCTGCGCGGTAAACTGCGCACGGGGCCGGTAGGCCACGAGTTCGTCGTGTCGGCATCCTTCTTCGACCTGAAGAAGAAAAATGCCTATGTGATGGACTGGCAGAACACGTATCCCACCAATATCTACAACCCGATTTCGTATGACAAGCCGCCATTCAGCGCCACCGCGCTGCGTGGCAACGACCTGGACGATCCGGCGCTGCAAGGCCGCACCCGCCTGAGCAGCTACGCCATCGGCGACACGCTGTCGTTCCTGGACGACAAGGTGCTGCTCACGGCGGGCATCCGCCATCAGCGCTTGTCGCAACGCGACTACGCGTACAACACCGGCAAGGAAAACGGCGCCTACGACGCCAGCCATAATTCGCCCGCCGCGGGCCTGGTCGTCAAGGTCGCGCCCAGCGTTTCGCTGTACGCGAACTACATCGAGGCGCTGGTCGCGGGACCGACCGCCCCGGCCAATGCCGGCGGCAAGCCGGTGCCCAACGCCGGCCAGAGCCTGCCGCCCTTCGTCTCCAAGCAGAAGGAAATCGGCGCGAAGTATGAAGGCGACGGACTGGGCGCGGGACTCGCGCTGTTCTCGACCGACAAGCCGCGCGCCATGTACAACGCCAGCAACGAACTGACCACGTCCGGCAAGGACCGCCATCAGGGCGTGGAGCTCACCATGTACGGCGAGCCCGTCAAGAGCGTGCGCCTGTTGGGCGGCCTGACTTGGCTGGACGCCACGCAGCGCTCCACCGGTAACCCGTCCATCGACGGCAACCGCGTGATCGGCGTGCCGCGCTTCCAGGCGAACATGGGCGTGGAATGGGACATCCCCGGCGTGCCGGGCCTGGCGGTGGATGGCCGCGTGGTCTATACCGGTTCGTCCTACGCGGACGACGCCAACACGCTCAAGGTGCCGGGCTGGACCCGCTTCGATGCGGGCCTGCGCTACATGATGGACGTGGACGGCCACGTCGTGACCCTGCGCGCCCGTGTGGACAACATCGCCAACCGCAACTACTGGTCGTCGGTGGGCGGTTATCCGGGTAACGGCTATCTGGTGCTGGGCGGACCGCGCACCTTCTCGCTCAGCGCGAGCATGGACTTCTGAGTTCAGGCGGCGGCGTTCACCAGAACCAGCCGCCGCGCGTGAGGTCGCTCTCGCAGCTCTTGTACTGCGCGGCGAACTTCTGGGCCCGTGCCTGCACTTTCTGCGACACGGTCTTGAGCCAGGCCTTGCGGTCGTAGCTGCGGTTGCGGTAGCCGGTCCAGCCTTCGTGGTAGTTCAGGTATTGGCCATAGGCGTCGGACTTGGACACGCCGTTGATGCGCTGGGTCTTGTTCATGTACCAGCCCATGAAATCCAGCGCGTCGGCGAAGTCGTCGCGGCTGGAGCCCCAGCCGCCGGCATCTTTCTTGTAGTCGTCCCAGGTCTCGTCCTTGACCTGGGCGTAACCGTAGGCGGAACTGACGCGTCCCCAGGGGATGAAGCCCAGGAAGTAATAGCGCGGCGGCACGGCGTCATGCTTGAAGGAGGACTCCTGGTACATCATGGCCATGGGCACCGGCACGGGCGCACCCCATTTCTTCTGCACCTTCAGGGCGGCATCGTGCCAGTCCGGCTTTTCGCGAAAGATGGCGCAGATGTTCTCGGGATTCGAGGGCGGCGCGGTGGCGCAGCCGGCAAGCGCCAGCAATAGCAGCGGCGGCAGCAAAAGCCGGGTCATTGGCGGTCTTCCTCCGGAGATCGGGGCAGGGTTGGGGGCGGATGTCACAAGTTACCGCGATTGTATGAAAACGTATCGCGAAAAAAGTTCCGTCCCTGAAATTCTCCGACCTGTGCCACATGCGCCAGGCAAAGAAAAACGGCCCCGGATTGCTCCGGGGCCGTGTTGCAGGCGATGCAGCCAGGCTGCGCTGCCCGATGCTTAGACTTCGATGACGTCAGCCACGTCCTTGTAGTCCGCGATCTTGTCGAAGTTCAGGTACTGGTAGATCTGGTCGCCGCTCTTGTTGATGACGCCCATGTCGGCCATGTACTCGTCCTTGGTCGGGATGCGGCCCAGCTTCGAGCAGATGGCGGCCAGTTCGGCCGAACCCAGGTACACGTTGGTGTTCTTGCCCAGGCGGTTCGGGAAGTTGCGGGTGCTGGTCGACATGACGGTCGCGCCTTCGCGCACCTGTGCCTGGTTGCCCATGCACAGCGAGCAGCCCGGCATTTCCGTGCGGGCGCCGGCGGTGCCGAACACGCCGTAGTGGCCTTCCTCGGTCAGCTGGGTGGCGTCCATCTTGGTCGGGGGGGCGACCCACAGCTTGACCGGGATGTCGCGCTTGCCTTCCAGCAGCTTGGAGGCTGCGCGGAAGTGGCCGATGTTGGTCATGCAGCTGCCGATGAACACTTCGTCGATCTTGGCGCCAGCGACTTCCGACAGCGTCTTCACGTCGTCAGGGTCGTTCGGGCAGGCCACGATGGGCTCGTGCACGTCGGCCAGGTCGATCTCGATCACGGCGGCGTATTCGGCGTCGGCGTCCGGCTCCAGCAGCTTGGGATCGGCCAGCCAGGCTTCCATGGCCTTGATGCGGCGGCCCAGCGTGCGCTCGTCTTCGTAACCGTTGGCGATCATCCACTTCAGCATCACGATGTTGCTGTTGATGTACTCGATGATCGGTTCCTTGTTCAGGCGCACCGAGCAGCCGGCGGCCGAACGTTCGGCGGAAGCGTCCGACAGTTCAAAGGCTTGTTCGACCTTCAAGTCGGGCAGGCCTTCGATTTCCAGGATGCGGCCGGAGAAGATGTTCTTCTTGCCTTGCTTGGCAACCGTCAGCAGGCCTTGCTTGATGGCGTACAGCGGAATCGCGTTGACCAGGTCGCGCAGGGTCACGCCGGGCTGCAGCTTGCCCTTGAAGCGGACCAGCACCGATTCCGGCATGTCCAGCGGCATCACGCCGGTGGCGGCGGCAAAGGCGACCAGGCCCGAGCCGGCCGGGAAAGAGATGCCGATGGGGAAGCGGGTGTGCGAGTCGCCGCCGGTGCCGACGGTGTCGGGCAACAGCATGCGGTTGAGCCACGAGTGGATCACGCCGTCGCCCGGGCGCAGCGAGACGCCGCCGCGGGTGCTGATGAATTCCGGCAGCGTGTGGTGCGTCTTGACGTCCACGGGCTTCGGATAGGCGGCGGTGTGGCAGAACGACTGCATCACCAGGTCGGCCGAGAAGCCCAGGCAGGCCAGATCCTTCAGTTCGTCGCGGGTCATGGGGCCGGTGGTGTCCTGGCTGCCGACCGAGGTCATCTTCGGTTCGCAGTAGGTGCCCGGGCGGATGCCCTTGCCTTCGGCCAGGCCGCAGGCGCGGCCGACCATCTTCTGGGCCAGCGTGTAACCGCGGCCGGTGTCGGCGGGGTCCTTGGGGAGGCGGAACAGCGTCGAGGCCGGCAGGCCCAGCGCTTCGCGCGCCTTGGCGGTCAGGCCGCGGCCGATGATCAGCGGAATGCGGCCGCCGGCGCGCACTTCGTCGAACAGCACGTCGGACTTCACTTCGAATTCGGCGATGACTTCGCCGTTCTTCAGGGCGCGGCCTTCATAGGGGCGCAGTTCGACCACGTCGCCCATTTCCATCTTGGAAACGTCGAGTTCGATCGGCAGGGCGCCGGCGTCTTCCATGGTGTTGTAGAAGATCGGGGCGATCTTGTTGCCCAGGCACACGCCGCCGAAACGCTTGTTCGGCACGAAGGGGATGTCTTCGCCGGTGAACCACAGCACCGAGTTGGTGGCCGACTTGCGCGACGACCCCGTACCCACCACGTCGCCGACGTAGGCGACCAGGTGGCCCTTTTCCTTCAGGGATTCGATGAACTTGACCGGACCGCGCTTGCCGTCTTCTTCCGGTTCGAACGCGGCGCCGTCGCGCTTGTTCTTCAGCATCGCCAGGGCGTGCATCGGGATGTCGGGGCGGGTGGTGGCGTCGGGAGCCGGCGACAGGTCGTCGGTGTTGGTTTCGCCAGGCACCTTGAAGACGGTGATGGTCAGGCTCTGCGGCAGTTCCGGACGGCTGGTGAACCATTCGGCGTCGGCCCAGCTTTGCATCACGGACTTGGCGTTGGCGTTGCCCTTGTCCGCCTTTTCCTTCACGTCGTGGAAGGCGTCGAACATCAACAGGGTCTTCTTCAGCGCATCGGCGGCGATGGTGCCGATTTCAGCGTCGTCCAGCAGGTCGACCAGCGGGCCAATGTTGTAGCCGCCCAGCATGGTGCCGAGCAGTTCAGTCGCCTTGGCGCGGCTGATCAGCGCACAAGCTTCCTTGCCCAGCGCCACGGCAGCCAGGTACGAAGCCTTGACCTTGGCGGCGTCGTCCACGCCGGCGGGCACGCGGTGGGTCAGCAGGTCGACCAGGTTCTGCTCCTCGCCAGCGGGCGGGTTCTTGAGCAGTTCGATCAGTTCAGCGGTTTGTTTGGCCGTAAGGGGCAGCGGGGGGATCCCCAGAGCCGCGCGTTCGGCAACGTGTTGGCGGTAATTATCCAGCATGTGAGGCCTGCTCAAAGTCGGGTTGGAAGAAGGGTTGTTCGCCGAATTGTAGAGGGAACAGGGGGACGCAAGCAAATGTCTTATATCTTATATAAGACTTGAGCCCATAGCTGTTGCTTAAGGGCGACGCAGGACGGCACCCTAGCGCGGCCCGGCGTCGTACACCACGCCCACCCGGGCGAAGTTGCCGCCGTATTGCTTGACGTCGACCTGGAACGGCGCGCTTTCCTCCGGCTTGAGCTTGGGCAGCCGCAATTCCTGGAAAACCGCGCCGGTCAGCTTGTCCTGGGCGTCGTAAAGGCTGATCCAGACCTTGACGTTCTCGACCTCGGCCTGGCTGTCATTGCGCACGCGGCCGTGCACGGTCACGTACTTGTAGCGGAAGCGGTGGGTGAAGTTCAGGGTGCCGGTGCCGACCTGGGCCTCGGTGTTCTCGACCGTGACCGCTAGCTTGGGGCGCGGGCCGGGCAGGGCGGCGCGCTTGGCGGGCAGCCAGTCGGTCTTGACCTCGGTATAGCGGTCGACGCGGCCGGTCAACGCCACCGGCACCCGCTCGCCGGGGTACAGGCGCGCCGGCAGGCTCCAGCTCTGGCGCAGGTCCAGCCGGTTGGAACCGTCGAACACCGTAATGTTGGCTTTCGGCGACAGGACGACGTACTGGTCGCTGGTGTTGACCAGTTCGGCGTACAGGACCGGGCGCTCGATCTCGTCGAGCAGGCGGCGCGGCGCGGACAGCTTGAGCGCGCTGGCGTCGAACAGCGCGAAGTCCGGATCCAGCAGTTCCGCGGTCGTCAGGCGCACGTGCTCGATGATTCGCGGGTCGGCCGGGCTGACGCGCACGATGCGGCTGGCGGGCGTTTCCGCCTTGGACGCGGCAGACGCTGCGGTGTGGGTCTCGCTTTGCACCATGTAGTCGTAGGTGGCGACCCGGCCCTCGGTCAGCATCTCGCAGCGCACGTCAAAGGAGGTCAGCGCGTTCGGCGCCAGCGGGCTGGCGGCGCCGTAGCCGTTGCCGGTGCCGATCAGCTTGCCGTCCTCGCCGTACAGCATCACCGTGATCTGGCTGCTGTTGGCCTCGTTGGCGCCGTTGTTCTTCAAGAGGCCGACCAGGCGGTAGGCGCCGTCGTTGCGCACTAGCTGCACCTTGCTGGCGGCCACGTCGTTGTTCCTGTCCCGCGCCAGCGTCGGCTGCGAGACCTGCAGCGTATAGCGGCTGTAGGCCTGGCTGGGCGTGGAGATGATGACAGGTGTGTACTCGCCCGGCTGCAGCGAACGCGCCGGCGCCGAGCCGGAGTTCGACGGCAGCGACAGGTCGCCCTGGAAGAACGAAGCCGTGACGCGCGGCACGTCGATCTTCTTGCCCGTCTCGTTGCGCATGATCATGACCAGCTGCGTGCGGTCGCGGACCCGGATCTCCTGCACGTCCGTCAGCTTGACCAGCGAGGCGTCGATGGGAGGCGGCGCAGGCGGCTGCCGTGTGACGGTCGGTTTGGACCCGATCATGGAGGCGACCAAAGGCACGGCGATTACGGCGGCGACGGCGACTGCCACCGCCGCGATGGCGCGCGGACCGAGCTGCGGCTTGGGAGCCGGCTGCTGCATCCCGCGCAGGATCTTCTCCAGCCGTTGGGCGACGTTGTCTTCGACCAGCGTGACCGCGTGGCAATGGCTGCAGCGGTATTCGTTGGTGTCCAGCTTGGTGAATTGGGCGCTGCCGCAGGTCGAGCAGGTCAGCGTCACCGTGTTGATCGTGGTCTGTTTGGGCGTCATTCTCGCAGCCGTGCGCGCCGTATCCAGACGGCGCGGCGGATGGCGCGGCGGGAGCAAGGCGCAAGGGATTTACAGGGCGGCAAGGATAGCGGCAGGGCGCGCCGGTCATGGTGCACGAGCGCATCCAGTTGTGACAAAGTGTGAGTCGGCGCATCCCGGTGCTATGATCGCCGGCGGAAAAAACCCGATCCCAAACCCCTAACGCTGTTCCCCGTCGATCCGCTCCCGCGCCGCGCAACGCGCCGCTCCGGGCAGAGCCGAGGCAGGTCAGGCTCTCCCATTAGCATGAGCATTTCCCAATATTTGCTGTTCCTCGCCTGCGTGGCGCTCGCCACCTATGCGCAGACCATGACGGGCTTCGCCTTCGGGCTGGTGTTGTTGGGCCTGTCGGGCGTGTTCCAGCTGGCTTCCGTGTCCGAAGTGGCCAACGTGGTCAGCGTGCTGTCGCTGGTGAATGCCGCCGTGACGCTGGCACGCGCCAAGCCGCAGGTGAACTGGTCGTTGATGCGGCCCGCGATGGCCAGCAGCCTGGTCGGCGTGGGGGCGGGCGTGGCGGCGCTGGCCTGGATCAGCGGCTCCATGGGCGTGCTGCTGCAACTGCTTTTGGGCTGCACCATCCTGGGCTGCGCGGTGCTGTTGATCGCGCGTGCGCAGCCGCTGGCGCATGTGTCCTCGCGCGGTTCGTTCGTGTTCTTCGGCGCGATTTCCGGCGTGCTGGGCGGATTGTTTTCCAGCGCGGGTCCGCCCATGGTCTATCACCTGTACCGCCAGCCCCTGCCGCTGGCCGCCATCCGCAACAGCCTGCTGATTCTGTTTTCGCTTAACGCGGTCGTGCGCCTGGCGCTCGTGACCGGGCAGGGGGCCTTCATGGCCTCGTCGTTCTGGTTGAGTCTGCTGGCGTTGCCGGTTGTGATCGGCGTCACCTGGGTGGCTCGCCGCTACAGCACGGCGGGCTCGATGAAGACCGTCAAGCGCATGGTGTTCGTGCTGTTGCTGGCGGCCGGCATGGGTTTGATCGTGCCGGCATTCAAGGCGCTCGCGGCGGGCTAGCCGCGAGTCCGTCGCATGGACCGCGCGGCGTCAGCCGCGCTCGCCGGTGATGTAGCGTTCGAGTTCGTGGATGATGAACTTCTGTTCGCTCATGACGTCCTTGACCAGGTCGCCGATGGAAAGCAGGCCGACCAGCTTGCCGTCCTCGATGACAGGCAGATGACGGAAGTGGCGTTCCGTCATCATCGCCATACAGTGTTCGCGCGTGTCCGCGCGGCTGACGTAGTAGACGGAATCGGTCATGATGTCGCGCACCTTCGTGGTACGCGAGGAGCGGTCCTGCAGCACGATCTTGCGGGCGTAGTCGCGCTCGGTCAGCATGCCCAGCACCGCGTCGCCCTGGACCACCACCACGGCGCCGATGCTGCGTTCCGCCATGATTCTGACGGCTTCGAAAACCGACGCGTCGGGCGAAACCGTCACGACGGAATGATTGGCTTTTTCCCTGAGTATCTCAGCAACTGTCTTCACGATGCGCTCCCGGATCGCTGGTGAGGATAAAACCCATGCTCCATCCTAAGCCTGGCGGCCGTGTTGCCGCAAGCGGCGCGCTTATTTCGCGTTCTTGTCCCGGAACGCCTGACTGGCCATTTCGCGCAGGTTGCGCGTGGCGCTGCGTTCGGTCGCGGGGTTCCATGCCAGCGAAATGCCGATCGTTGCATCCGCGGGAAAATCGGGCAGCGTCTTGTAGACGACGTTGGTGCCGGGCAGGCGCCGGCCGCCGGCTGGTACCAGGGCCACGCCCAGGCCGCTTTCCACCAGGCTGAGCAGCGTCTGCACCTGCACCGCCTCCTGCGTGATGCGGGGCGTGAAGCCGCGTAGCTGGCAGGCGTTGATGGCGGCCATGCGCAGGCCGGCAGCCTCGGTGGCGGTGTACATGATGAAGGCCTCGTCGGCCAGGTCCGCCAGGCGGATGCGGCCGCGCCGCGCGAGCGGATGCGTCTTGGGCACGGCCAGCGCGAAGTTCTCGGTCGTCAGCGGCGCGAGCCGCACGTTCGATCCCATCGCCACCGGCACGCGCACGATGCCGATCTCCAGCGTGTCTTCTTCGAGTTCCTGCATGATGCGTATGGAGGTGGCTTCGCGCAGCACCACGGTGACGCCGGGATAGCGTTGCCGGAACTGCGGCAGGATGCGCGGCAGCACGCCGTGCGTGGCCGAGCCCACGAAACCGATGCGCACGGTGCCGCCTTCGCCCGCGGCGCCGGCGCGCGCCGCCTGCCGGAACTGTTCGGCATGGAACAGGGCGCGGCGCGCCTCGTCCAGCGCGGCCAGGCCGGCTTCGGTGAGTTTCACGCCCTGGCGTCCGCGCAGGAACAGCGGCACTCCCACCATCTCTTCGAGCTTGCGTATCGAGACGGACAGGGGCGGCTGCGACATGTGCAGTTTTTCGGCAGCGCGGTGGAAATTCAGCGTTTCGGCCAGGACCAGGAACTGCTGCAGATGACGGAAATCCATGCGGGCGCTCCAGATGGCATTGGGCATGGATGATATGAAGTTCGTATCGATAGGGGTATTGGTGCTATCCCTTCGGTATCGGGCATTCACGCCGCGCCAGCCCCGGGCACAAGACGGCGGCGGTATGATGGAACGCATTACAAGGAGGAAACACCATGAATGAAGTCATCGTCGCGTCCGCCGTCCGCACCGCCATCGGCGATTTCGGGGGCGCGCTGAAAGACGTGCCGCCGTGCGACCTGGGCGCAACCGTCATCAAGGCCGCGCTGGAACGCGCCGCCGTCAAGGGCGATGAGGTCGGGCACGTCGCCGTGGGCCACGTCATCAACACCGAACCTCGCGACATGTACCTGTCGCGCGTGGCGGCCATGAACGCCGGCATCGCCAAGGAAACCCCCGCCTTCAACGTCAACCGCCTTTGCGGTTCGGGCTTGCAGGCCATCGTGTCGGCTGCGCAGACCATCATGCTGGGCGATGCCGAAATCGCCATCGGCGCGGGCGCCGAAAGCATGAGCCGCGCGCCGTACATCGCGCCGGCGCAGCGCTGGGGCGCGCGCATGGGCGATAGCGTGATGCTGGACATGATGACCGGCGCGCTGTCGGATCCGTTCGGCCGCATGCACATGGGCGTGACCGCCGAGAACGTGGCGGCCAAGTTCGGCATCAGCCGCCAGGACCAGGACGCCGTGGCTGCGGAATCGCATCGCCGCGCCGCGGCTGCCATCGACGCGGGCTACTTCCGCGACCAGATCGTGCCGGTGGTCATGAAGTCGCGCAAGGGCGAAGTGGTGTTCGACACCGATGAGCATGTGCGCCGCGACGTCACGGCCGAAAACCTTGCGGGCCTGAAGCCGGTGTTCCAGAAGGAAAACGGCACGGTGACGGCGGGCAACGCCTCGGGCCTGAACGATGGCGCGGGCGCCGTGGTGCTGATGAACGCCTCGGTCGCGGCCAAGCGCGGCGTCAAGCCGCTGGCGCGCCTGGTGGCCTATGCCCACGCGGGCGTGGACCCCAACATCATGGGCATCGGTCCGGTGCCGGCCACGCAGGCCGCGCTCAAGCGCGCCGGCCTGACGGTGGATCAGCTGGACGTGATCGAAGCCAACGAAGCGTTCGCGGCGCAAGCCTGCGCGGTGTCGCGCGAACTGAAGCTGGATCCGGCCAAGGTGAACCCCAACGGCAGCGGCATCGGCCTGGGCCACCCCATCGGGGCCACCGGCGCCATCATCACCGTCAAGGCGCTGCACGAACTGCAGCGCGTGGGCGGGCGCTACGCGCTGGTGACCATGTGCATCGGCGGCGGGCAGGGCATTGCCGCCATCTTCGAGCGGATCTGAAACGCCTAGGGGCGCCTCTGGGCGCCCGGCCGCAAGACTGCCCCCTCGCTGCGCGAGGGGGCTTTATTTTTCCAGGTAGTCCTGGGCCCACGCCTGGCACTCGGCGCGCAGCAGCGCGCCCATCTGCGCCCGCCGCGGCGCGTCCAGCCGGCTGCTGATCGCGCCAAAGCTGAATGCCACCCAGGTCAGTTCCGACACCCGGAACGCCACGCCCACGCCCGACACGCCGGGCGTGATGGTGTCCACGATTTCCGAATAGCCCGCTGCGCGCGCCTGCCTGACCGATTTCATCAGGGCAGCGCTGGATGCGCCGATCTGCGCGTAAGTGGCGGAGTGCCGTGCGTACAGCGCGGCGATTTCCTCGTCGGGCAGGGTGGCCATCAGCGCCAGGCCGCCCGCGCCCACGCCCAGAAGACGCCGCTCCCCCTGGTCGATGGTGAATACCTTGACGGGGAACGAGCCAGCCTCGCGCAGCAGGCACAGGGCGTAGTCGCCCTGGCGTATCACCAGGAACACCGTGTCGCCCGACAGGCGCGCGAGCTTCTGCGCAAACGGACGCAGCGCGTCCAGGAGCGGCGTGCGCCGCAGCGCCGCGAATCCCAGTTGCATGGAGTCCACGCCCAGGCGGTAGCGCCGGGTTGTGGCGTCGCGCTCGGCGAATTGCTCTTCCAGCAGGCAACTGAGCAGCCGGTGCGCGGTGGAGCGTTCCAGTCCGGCCTCGGCCATGACGCCTTGCAGGTCTATGCCGTCTTCCTGGTGCTGCGCCAGTACGCGCAGCAGGCCCAGGGCGCGCCGCATGCTCTGGGTACCGCCTGTGGATCCACTGTTGTTCATAATGTGGGAAATATTGATTGAATATTTTGTATTTTAGGATTCCAGGTGCGTTAATTCAATCCAGTCGACCGCGCCGCCTCTCAAGGCGCGGCGGAACAAGGACGAGGAGACCATGGAATACGCCACCCTGGCCGTCGAGCGGCACGACTCGGTATGCCGCATCAGCCTGGCGCGCGAATCCGCGCGCAATGCCCAAAGCCAGCAGATGCTGGACGAACTGGATGACGCGTTGACGCGCGCAGAACAGGACGACTCGGTACGGGTCGTGGTGTTGGCCGGGCGCGGCGCGCATTTTTCCGCGGGCCATGACCTGAAGGAAGCCCAGGCCAAACGCGCCGACTTCACGGTGGAGGAGCGCTGGGATTACGAGTCGCGCCGCTACTACGGCTATTGCATGCGCATCTGGGACTTTCCCAAACCGACGGTGGCGCAGGTGCAGGGCGCCTGCGTGGCGGGCGGTTTCATGATCGCCAATATGTGCGATCTGGTGGTGTGCTCCGACACCGCCTATTTTTCGGATCCCGTCGGCCACACGCTGGCGGCCGCCGCCACCGAGGTGCTGATCCATCCCTGGGTCATGGGGCTGCGCAAGGCCAAGGAAATGCTCTACACCGGCGAAAAGGTGGACGCGCAGGAAGCGCTGCGCATCGGCATGGTGAACCGCGTGGTGCCCGAGGCCGAGCTGGACGCCGCGACCCTGGCGCTGGCGCAGCGCATTGCCCAGGCGCCGCCCTTCGGCCTGCGCCTCATCAAGCGCTCGCTGAACCGCACCGCGGACGCACAGGGTTTCCGCACCGCTCTGTCGGCGCATTTCGATACGCACCAGCTGTCGCATCTGAGCGAGGAGTTCCAGGCCGTCCGTGCACGCGGCCTGGCGCAAGCCATCCAGCGCAACGAGCAAATGGCCCCACGCGACGCAAGCGCGCTGCCCCCCGAGGGGGCGCCTTTTGCCTTGGGGCGGCCCGGCGGCAAAACGGGTGAGGCAGCATGACTCTGGACCCCTTGCTCAACCCGCGCTCCATCGCGATGATCGGCGCCAGCGCCGACGCAGGGCGCATCGGCGGCATGCCGCTGGATCTGCTGACGCGCTTCGGCTATGCGGGCGGCATCTATCCCGTGAATCCGAAGTACCAGGAAGTCTTCGGCCGCCGCTGCTGGCCGGACATCGAGTCCGTGCCCGAGGCGGTGGACCTGGCGGTGCTGGCCATCGCGGCCGCGGACGTCACGCCCATGCTGCGCCGCTGCCACGCAAAGGGCGTGCGCGCCGCCATCGTCTACGCCGCGGGCTTTGCCGAAGCGGGCGGCGAGGGCGCGCGCCTGCAGGACGAGCTGGAGGCCTTCGTGGCCGAAAGCGGCATGGCCGTGGCGGGCCCGAATTGCATGGGCTTCGCCAACCTGAACACGCAGGCCTACACGGCGTTCGCCTCGGTCTTCAAGACCGCGCCGGCGCAGACGGGGCCGGGCAAGGTCAGCCTGCTGACGCAAAGCGGCAACGTGTGCGCGGCGGTGTACGCGATCGCGCGCCGGCTGGACCTGCCGTTCTCGCATTTCATCAACACCGGCAACGAAGCCTGCCTGGATTTCTCGCAATACCTGGAGTACCTGGCGGCCGACCCGCAGACGGAAATCGTCCTGGGCTACATAGAACAGTTGCGCGATGGCGAGCGCTTCAAGCGCGCCTGCCGCGAACTGGAGCGCCAGGGCAAGTTGCTGATCGCGCTGAAGGCCGGCACCACGGACAAGGGCGCGCAGGCGGTACAGTCGCATACCTCGGCGCTGGCCGGGGACCGGCGCGTGTACGGGGCGGCCTTCCGCCAATTGAATGTGATCGAGGCCACCGATTTCGCGCAGATGGCGCATCTGGCCAGCCTGGCCACGCTGCGCCACCGCACGGCGGGCAAGCGCGTCGCGGTGCTGACCATGTCGGGCGCGCTGGGCGCCATCCTGGCGGACAAGTTCATCGGCGCAGGACTGGAGTTGCCCGATCTGCCGCCGGACCTGCAGGCGGTACTGCGCGGCGGGATTCCCGACTACGGCATGGTCGGCAATCCGGTGGACGTGACCGGCAACGTGGTCAACGATCCCGCCTTTGTGCATACCGTGCTGGAAGCGCTGGCCACCACCGATGCGATCGACGCGGTCGTCGTGTATGCGCCCGGCTACATGCTGGACCGCATGGCCGACGCGCTGACGGACGTGTCGCGCCGGCACAAGCGCCTGTTCGTCGCCATCGATACCGGCCTGGCCCAGAGCCGCGCGGCCTTGCGCGACGCCGAGGTGGCCGTGTTCGAGGACTTGGGTCTCGCGGTCGCGGCCCTGGCGCCTTACCTGCTGTGGTGCGAGGCGCGCGGCGCCAAGCGCATCGCGGCGGCGCCGCAACTGGACGCGCCAGCGGTGCCGGCTGTGCCCTGCAATGAAGCGGATGCGCGCGGGTACGTGGCTGCTTTCGGCCTGCCGCAAGCGCGGACCAAGGTGGCCGCGAACGCGGATGAAGCCGTCGCGCAGGCGCGGGAGGCCGGATATCCGGTTGCCCTGAAGATACTGAGCGCCGACATCGCCCACAAGACCGAGGCGGGTGGCGTGGCGCTGAACCTGGCCGACGACGACGCCGTGCGCCGCGCGTACGGCGAGGTGACGCGGGCGGCGGCCGCGGCGCAGCCAGGGGCGCGGATCGACGGCGTGATGGTGCAGAAGATGGAGCGCGGCGTGGCCGAGATCATCGTCGGCGCCACGCGCGATCCCGTCTTCGGTCCGGTGCTGACCGTGGGGCTGGGCGGTGTGCTGACCGAGCTGTACCAGGACACCAGCCATCGCCTGCTGCCGGTGGACGAGGACATTGCGCTGCAAATGCTGCAGGAGCTCAAGGCCTACGCGCTGCTTGACGGTTATCGCGGCAAGCCCCTGGCCGACGTGGCGGCCGCGTGCCGCAGCATCGTGGCCGTGGGCAATGCCTTGCTTGCCGCGCCCGCGCATGTGGCGGAAATCGAAGTCAATCCATTGCTGATCAAAGAGGCTGGACAGGGCGTTGCGGTACTGGACGCGCTGATCCTGCCCGCAACCCGTAGCGCCTAGCGCGCAATCCATCCCAGGAGGAGACAAGCATGATGAAGAAACTATTGGCCGGCGTCGCGCTGGCTTGCATCGGCGTCACGGGTCCGGCCATGGCCCAGGACAGCTATCCCAACCGTCCGATACGCATCGTGGTGCCGTTCTCGCCAGGAGGCGCGACCGACATCATGAGCCGCCTGCTGGCGGAAAAGCTCAGCGGCAAGCTGGGCCAGCCGGTAATCGTGGAAAACAAGCCGGGCGGCGGCACCATGATCGCGTCCGACTACGTGTCGCGCGCCGAACCCGACGGCTATACCTTGCTGATGGCGGCTTCGTCGCTGGGCATCGCACCCAGCATCTACGCCAAGGTGAACTACGACCCGATCAAGGACTTCGCGCCCATCAGCCAGGTGGCCTCGGTGGTGCACGTGCTGGAAGTGCATCCCTCGGTGCCGGCCAAGAACGTGGGCGAGCTGATCGCCTACCTGAAGGCGAATCCGGGCAAGGTCAGCTACGGTTCGGTCGGCACCGGCAGCTCGACCCATCTGGAAGCTGAACTCTTCAACAGCATGGCGGGCGTGCAGATGACGCACATCCCGTACAAGGGCAGCGCGCCAGCGCTCAACGATCTGGTGGCGGGCCGCCTGCAGGTCATGTTCGACGCCTGGGCCTCATCCGGCCCCTTCGTGAAGGACGGCAAGCTGCGCGTGCTGGCGGTGACTACCGCCCAGCCCTCGGCCTCGGTGCCGGACCTGCCGACCGTCGCGGCCTCGGGCCTGCCGGGCTATTCCGCCATGCCCTGGCTGGGCCTGGTGGCGCCGGCGCGTACGCCGCAGCCGGTGGTGGACAAGATCTACAGCAATCTCGCGCAGATCCTGCAGCAGCCCGACGTCAAGGCGCAATTCACGGGCCTGGGCCTGGACATCATCGGCAGCGATCCCAAGACCTTCGCCGCTTTCATCCGCCAGGACGTGACCACGTGGGCCAAGGTCGCGCGCGATTCGAACATCCGCCTGGAGTAATGGCATGACGCAGTTGGAAAGCGCCGCGCGGGAAGACGAGGCGTTCCGCCTGGACTTGCGCGGCTGGCTGGCATCGGCCTACGCCGGTTTCGTCAAGGATTGGCCGGGCGGGGCCGAGCCGCGCAACCTTGATTTCCGGCGGGCATGGGAAGACACCCTGTGCGCCAACGGCTGGTCCGGTTTGGGCTGGCCCAAGGAGCACGGGGGCCGCGCCCTGCCGCTGTCGCGGCAGGCAGTGTTCCACGAAGAGCACGCGCGCTGCGGCGCGCCGCTGGGCGTGAACCTGATCGGGCACGGCATCCTGGCGCCGACGCTGCTGCATTTCGGCACCGAGGCGCAGAAGCGCCGCTTTTTGCCCGGCATCCTGTCGAACCGCGAGGTCTGGTGCCAGGGCTATTCGGAGCCGGGCGCCGGCTCCGACCTGGCGTCGGTGCGCACGCGGGCGGAGGCGGCGCCGGGCGGCTATCGCTTGAACGGCCACAAGATCTGGACCTCGTTCGCCGACCGCGCGCAATGGTGCTTCGTGCTGGCGCGCACCGATGCGCAGGCGCCCAGGCACAAGGGGCTGAGCTTCCTGCTGGTGGACATGCGCAGCCCGGGCGTGCGGGTCGAACCGATCCGGCAGATCACGGGCGAGGCCGAATTCTGCGAGGTGTTCTTCGAGGATGTGTTCGTGCCTGAAGACTGCCTGCTAGGTGCGCCGAACCAGGGCTGGAAAATCGCCATGGCCGCGGCCAGCTTCGAGCGCGGCACCTACTTCATCCCGCGGCTGGTGCGCTTCGCGCAGGAACTGCGCCAGGTGCGCGAACTGGCGTTGCGCGCCGACGCCTACGGCCACGTTCCGGCGTCCTCGGCGGCGGTGCGCCATCAGTGGGCGCGGCTCGCGGCCGACAGCCATGTGCTGGCGTTGAAGTCGCAGCGCGCGCTGGCCGGCGCGATGCGCGGCGATCCGCCGGGGCCCGAGGGGTCTTCCACCAAGATCCATTGGAGCGAAGCGCATCAGCGGCTGCTGGAACTGTCGCTGCAACTGCTGGGCGAGGATGCCTGCCTGGCGGACGACGCGAGCGACGCGCATGCCGCCGAACTGACGCATGCCTATCTGTGGTCGCGCGCCGAAACCATATTGGCCGGCACCTCCGAAATCCAGCGCAATATCATCGCCGAGCAGATGCTCGGCCTGCCCAAGGCTTGAACCTCATGGATCTGCATCCGACCGAAGACCAGCGCATGCTGGACGACGCGGCCCGGCGCTTTCTGGCCGACCGCCATCCGCCCGCCACGGCACGCGCCGCGGCCGGCAAACCCTATGAAGCGCGCCTGGCGCAATGGCGCGAGATCGCCGCCCAGGGCTGGCCGGCGTTGCTGGCGCCGGCCGCGCAGGACGGACTGGGGCTGGGCATGCGCGAAGCCTGGATCGTGGCCGAAGCCGCCGGGCGGCACCTGTTGAGCCTGCCGCTGGCGGCCAACATGGCGATACTGCCGACCCTGTGCGCGGCGGGGCCGGCCGCGGGATGGGCTGCCGCCGTGATGGCGGGCGACACCTACTTTGCTGACGCTGCCGTGCGTCCCGACGGATCGGTCTTCATCGAAGGCGCGGGCGAGGGCGTGCGTGCACTGGCCGTGCGGCGCTTGAGCGCCACCGCCCTGCGCCTGGAGGCGCTGGCGCCCGTATCCGGCGAGGCGCGGCTCGATCCCACCATGCCGGTGGCGCGTGTGACCCGCCCGCAATTGCTGGACAGCGTCGATCTGGAGGTCGAGGCGGGAACCTGGGAGCGCCTGCGGACGCGCCTGCGCCTGTTGCGTTCGGCGGAGCTGCTGGGCGCTGCCTCGGCCGCGCTGGACATGGCGGCGGCCCATGCACGCGAACGCCGGCAGTTCGACCGCGCCATCGGCGCCAACCAGGCGATCAAGCACCGGCTGGCGGAAGACTGGATGGCCCTGGACGACGCCAGGCTGGCGGGCGTGGCAGCGGTTGCGGCGCATGACGCGGGCGCGGCTTCGGCGGAACGCGACAGCCTGTTCGCGCCATTGCTTGCGGTGGAGGCGGGCCGGCGCGCGGCGCAGAACGCCATCCAGGTCCACGGCGCGTTGGGCGTCACCTGGGAGTGCGATGCGCACCTTTACCTGAAGCGGGTGCTGCGGCTGGCGGCCGGCCTGCAAGCCGAAACGTCCCGCGCGGAACTGCTGGAACGCATCTGGGAGAGCGGGGACGGCCGGCTGGCCGCCTGACGCAGAGGCGGCGTCCGACCTACAATCGCCGCCATGCATAAATCGAACTTTCCTTCCGAGCTGGACCAGCCGACCCTGTCCGAGGTGGACGGCGTCCGCTATCTGCACTTCAACACCGTCTGGGTCCAGGGCGCCATGCGCATCAAGAACCCGTCGGAGCTGGTGCTCGAGTACACCGCCCAGATGATGGCCTGGCTGCTGTTCCTGGAGCCGCCCAAGGACGAAGCCATCGGCATGCTGGGCCTGGGCGCCGGCTCGCTGGCGCGCTACTGCGTGAAGCACACGCGCAGCCCCTTGCTGGCGGTGGAATGGAATCCGCGGGTGACGGCGGCTTGCCATATGTTCTTCCGCCTGCCCGGCGCGAACCGCCTCGAAGTCGAACACGCCGACGCCGGCGCCTGGGTGGCCGATCCGCTCAACGCGGGGCGTTGCCCGGTGCTGATGGTGGACTTGTACGACGCCATGGCCGAGGGACCGGTGCGCGACAGCGTCAAGTTCTACCGCGACTGCCGCCGCGTGCTGGGCGAGGTCGGCGTGCTGGCGGTGAACCTGTTCGGCCGCCACGAGAGCTTCGGCAAGAACATCGACAACCTGTCCAAGGCCTTCGACGATCGCATCGTGCTGCTGCCCGAGGTCGAGGCGGGCAACCAGATCGTGCTGGCGTTCTCCGGCCCGCGCCTGGAAGTCACCCCCGCCGAGCTGTTGGCCAGGGCCGAGGTGGTGGAGGCCAAATAC
Source organism: Achromobacter aegrifaciens (assembly GCF_902859735.1). Taxonomy (GTDB): domain Bacteria; phylum Pseudomonadota; class Gammaproteobacteria; order Burkholderiales; family Burkholderiaceae_B; genus Achromobacter; species Achromobacter aegrifaciens. The sequence continues at coordinate 59,826 of NZ_CADIJY010000008.1, forward strand.
GGCCTGCCGGCGCGCCGCTGGGCCCGCTCCCTGACCCGCCACGCGGTCGATGGGGTGCTGCACTTCTGATTTTGTCCCCTTTTTTCGGGATGAATCGAAGGGCCTCCGGATGCCGGAGGCCCTTTTTATTCCTAGGGTAGCTACCGAGGAGCAAGGGGTTTTCTTTTTCCCGCATCCAGCACTATCATGGTCTTATTCATAATTATGAATTACGGTGCAGTCCAGGCCGCTGACCCATGACCCTTCCCATCGTCCGGCAAGCCCTCTACCTGGAAGTCGCGGATCGCCTGCGCGGCATGATCCACGCGCGTTCCCTGCGCAACGGCGAATGGATAGACGAATTGCGCCTGGCGGGCGAGCTGGGCATCTCCCGCACCCCTTTGCGCGAGGCGCTCAAGGTGCTGGCCACCGAGGGGCTGGTGCGGCTGGAGCCGCGCCGCGGCTGCTTCGTCAATGAACTCTCGGCGCAAGACCTGGAAGACATCTTCCCGCTGATGGCCATGCTGGAAGGGCGCTGCGCCTTCGAGGCCGCGCGCAAGGCCAGCGATGCCCAATTGGCCGAGCTTGAACCCCTGCACGCGGCGCTGGCGGGCCATGCCCAGGCTGGCCGCATCGATGCCTACTACAAGACCAACTACCTGATCCACGAAGCGGTGCAGGCCCTGGCCGGCAACCAATGGCTGTCGGACATGGTGGGCAATCTGCGCAAGGTGCTGAGCCTGTCGCGCCACCGCAGCCTGTCCCAGCCCGGCCGCATCCAGCAGTCCTGCGCCGAGCACCTGGCCATATTCGAAGCGCTCAAGGCGCACGACAGCGAGGCCGCGCAGGCGCTCGCGCACAACCACCTGATGCGCCAGCTGGAAGCGCTGCGCGCATTGAGCCATGCGGACGCCGCCGATGCGGCGCCGTCCGATCCCATCGTCATCGAGGAGCCCGCCCATGTCCGCACCCGCCAATCTCGCGCCCGCGCGCGGCGCACGCACGCCTGAGCCCGAGGCCGAGGCCATCGATGAAGCGGCCGCCGCCGAAAGCGCGGGCCTGATGTCCCGCCTGGGCAAGCTGTGGGAACGCGGCCGGCTGCCCAGTGAATCCGAAGTCCGGCGCTTGTTCGAAGCGCGCCTGACCGACGTGGCCGCCAACAAGCTGGCCCGCCGCTGGTGCGAGCAGTACAGCGCCGCGGACGGCAAGGACCGCCGGCTGATGCTGACCGCGCTGGCGCAGGCGCGCGGCAGCTACGCTGGCGAAGGCGGCGAGGGCGCGCGCCTCTTCAAGCGCTTCAATGCGCAGCCCCAGGGCCTGCGCTTCCTGGTGGAGCTGCGCGCGGACATGCTGCGCTGGCGCAAGCAGGTGGCGGGCATTCAGATGCTGGACAAGGACCTCGAGGGTCTGCTGTCCGCCTGGTTCGACGTGGGCCTGCTGGAACTGCGGCCGCTGACCTGGGATTCGCCTGCATCGCTACTGGAAAAGTTGATCCTTTACGAAGCCGTGCACGAGATCACCTCCTGGGACGACCTGCGCCGCCGCGTTTCGCCGGACCGTCGCTGCTACGCCTATTTCCATCCGCAGATGCCGGGCGTGCCGCTCATCTTCGTGGAAGTCGCCTTCGCCAGCCAGATGGCCGACAACGTGCAGGTGCTTTTGGACAGCACCCTGCCGCCGCAGGACCTGGACAAGGCGCGCTGGGCCATCTTCTATTCCATCTCCAACACGCAACCCGGCCTGAAGGGCATCAGCTTCGGCAACTTCCTGCTCAAGCGCGTGGTGGAGCAGCTGCTGCATGAACTGCCCAAGCTGAAGTCCTTCGCCACGCTGTCGCCCATCCCGGGCTTCGCCGACTGGCTGGGCAAGCTGGACGCCGAGGCGGTGGAGGCCATCGTGCGCGAGGACAAGGTGCGCGCCAAGGCGCGCAAGCGCGAGGGCGTGCCCGACGGGCGGCGCTGGGTTGCGCGCCTGGCCAAGGCGGCCCAGGGCAAGGCCGCCGACGTGGTCAAGCGCGCGGGTTTCCGCCTGACAGCCAATTATCTGCAGTCCATGAAGAACGGCATGCCGGTGGACGCGGTGGCGCGTTTCCACCTGGGCAATGGCGCGCGCATCGAACGGCTCAATTGGGCCGCGGATACCTCGCCCAAGGGACTCAAGCAGTCCTGCGGCTTGATGGTGAACTACCTCTACGACCTCGACGAGCTGGATGACAACCTGGCCCGGCTGGGCGAGGGCAAGCCCCAGGTCAGCCGCGGCGTGGGGCGGGTGGCATAGGCGTCGCGCCCGCGGCGCAACTACATAAGAAAGAGGGCAGGAGACATGACGGACAACGTGGCCGGCCGCGTGCTGCTGGAACGCGAGGGCGATCTGGCGCGGGTGACGCTATCGCACCCGGGGCGCCTGAACGCGATTACCGTGGGCATGTGGCATGAACTGCGGGACGTATTCACGCGCATTGCGCAGGACGATACCGTGCGCTGCGTGATCGTGCGCGGCGAGGGCGGCAACTTCGCCGCCGGCGCCGACATTCGCGAGTTCCCCGCGCAGCGCGGCGACATGGCCGGCGTGCAGCGCTACCACCGCCAGGTGCTGGCGCCTGCCTTGCAGGCGGTCGCCCTGTGTCCGCATCCGGTCGTCGCGCAGATCGAAGGCGTATGCGTGGGCGGGGGGCTTGAGATCGCCAGCCAGTGCGATCTGCGGATCGCGGGCGAATCCGCGCGTTTCGGCGTGCCGATCAACCGCCTGGGATTTCCCATGGCGCCGGACGAAATGAGCGGCCTGCTGGCCTTGGTCGGACGCGCCGCCACCCTGGCCATCCTGCTCGAAGGCCGCGTGTTCGGCGCGGCCGAGGCCCGCGAGCTGGGCCTGCTGACGCGCGTCGTTCCCGACGACCAGGTGGTCGACGCGGCCAAACGCAGCGCCGAGCGCATCGCGGCTGGCGCGCCGCTGGCCGCCCGCATCAACAAGCGCCTGTCGCGCAGGCTCGCCGCCGGCGGCGCCTTGACCGAAGACGAATACCAGGATTATTTCTCGTACGCCGACAGCCGGGACCACAAGGAGGGCGTGCGCGCCTTCCTGGCCGGCGTGGACCCTTCCTTTTCCGGAGACTAGACAAGGTGACCAACGCTAATCTATATGCTGTCCTGCAAGGCGGCTTTCCCAAAGACCGCAGCAAAGTCGCGCTGGAAACGCCCGACTTGCAATACACCTGGGACGACATCGATCGCGCCACCGCGTGCCTGGCCAATCTGCTGACCTCGCTGGATCTGCCGGCCGGTTCGCGCGTGGCGGTGCAGGTCGAAAAGTCGCCCGAAGCGCTGCTGCTGTACCTGGCCACCTTGCGTGCCGGCCTGGTCTACCTTCCGCTGAATACCGCCTACCGCGAATCGGAAATCGAGTACTTCCTGGGTAATGCCGAGCCGGCCGTGGTGGTCTGCGCCAGCAAGAACCTGGACTGGGTGCAGCGCGCGGCAGACAAGGCGGGCACCGCGCACGTGTACACGCTGGATGAAGACCGCAGCGGCACGCTGCTGGATGCCGCGGGCGGCCTGCCGCAGACTTTCAAGACCGTGGCGCGCAAGCCCGACGATCTGGCCGCCATCCTGTACACCTCCGGCACCACCGGGCGCAGCAAGGGCGCGATGCTGTCGCACGGCAACCTCGCCGCCAACGCCCGCGTGCTGCACGACTATTGGGGTTGGCGCCCGGACGACGTGCTGCTGCACATGCTGCCGATCTTCCATGTGCACGGCCTGTTCGTGGCCTCGCATGGCGCCTTGCTGGCAGGGGCCAGGATGATCTGGCTGCCCAAGCTCGACGTCGAGCAGGCCTTGCACTACCTGCCGCAGAGCACCGTGATGATGGGCGTGCCAACGTACTACGTGCGTCTGCTGGCCGACCCGCGCTTTGACCGCAGCGTCTGCGCCAACATGCGCCTCTTCATCTCGGGCTCGGCGCCCTTGCTGGCAGAGACCTTCTCGGACTTCCAGAAACGCAGCGGCCACGCCATCCTGGAACGCTATGGCATGAGCGAGACGGTCATGCTTACCTCCAATCCCTATGACGCCAAGCTGGGCGAACGTCTGGCGGGTACCGTGGGCCGCGCTCTGCCGCAAGTGCAGGTGCGGGTGGTCGACGATGCCGGCATCGCGCTGGCGCCGGGCGAGATCGGCAACGTGCAGGTGCGCGGGCCGAACGTGTTCTCGGGCTACTGGCGCATGCCGGAAAAGACCGCCGAGGAATTCACCGCCGACGGCTGGTTCAAGACGGGCGACGTGGGCCGCTGGGGCGGCGAGTCCGCGGGACGCGACGTGCCCGCCGACTACCTGTCCATCGTGGGCCGCAGCAAGGACCTGATCATTTCCGGCGGCTTCAACGTGTACCCCAAGGAGATCGAAACGCTGATCGACGACATGCCCGGCGTGGCCGAATCGGCGGTCATCGGCGTGCCGCACGCAGACTTCGGCGAGGCCGTGGTGGCCGTGGTGGTGCCCAAGGACGGCGCGGCGCTGGACGCGGACGCGATGCAGGCCGAGCTGAAATCGCGCATCGCCAATTTCAAGGTGCCCAAGCGCGTGCACATCATCGGCGAACTGCCGCGCAACACCATGGGCAAGGTGCAGAAGAACGTGCTGCGCGAAACCTACAAGGCGCTCTGACGTACGCGCCGACCGCTCCCCGATCTGGGGAGCGGGTTTTCTTCAGGCCCAGCGTGTGATGCGCAGGCCATCTTTCAGGAGCGCTCGCCCCCAAAAAAACCGCAAGTCCCAGCAGCCCATTCCATACAAAAACTTTAAGAGACGAGACGCACATAACCGCGCCGTCCCCATGCTGCAGCAAGAGGAGACAATATGAAATATCGCACCACCACCGCGGCCGTATTCGCCGTGGCCGCCCTGGGCTTTGGCGGCGTCGCCGCCGCACAATGGCCCGAACGCCCGATCACGCTGATCGTCCCGTTCCCCGCAGGCGGCGGCACGGACACCTTTGCCCGTCCGCTGGCCCAGCAACTGACCACGCAGCTGGGCCAGCCCGTGGTCATCGACAACAAGGGCGGGGCGGGCGGAACCGTGGGCGCGGGCGTCGCGGCCAAGGCCAGGCCTGACGGCTACACCTTCTTCATGGGCGGCGCGCACCATGCGCTGGCCCCCTCGCTGTACAAGAACCTGAACTACGACATCCAGAAGGACTTCGTGCCGGTCGCGCTGGTCGCCCAGCCGCCGCAGGTCATCGTCATCAATCCGTCCAAGCTGCCGGTGAAGACGGTGCAGGAATTGATCGACTACGCCAAGAAGCGTCCCGGAGAAATCAACTTCGGCACTGCCGGCAAGGGCAGCACGCATCACCTGGCCGGCGAGCTGTTCGCCATGCAGACCGGCATCAAACTGGTGGACGTGCCCTACCAGGGCGCCGGACCCATGCTGTCGGCCCTGATCGGCGGACAGGTGGACCTGGCGTTCGACGGCCTGGGTTCGTCCGCCGGCCATATACGCTCCGGCACGATCAAGCCCCTGGCCGTGGCTGCCACCGAACGCTCGCAATCGCTGCCCGACGTGCCCACCGCCGCCGAGGCCGGCGTACCGAACTACGTGGTGTCGACCTGGTACGCGATCTGGGCGCCCGCTGGCACGCCCAAGGAAGCGGTGGATCGGATGAGCGCCGAGATCACCAAGGCCCTGAATGCGCCGAAGATCAAGGAAACCTGGGCCGGCAACGGCTCGGCCGTGCCCACCCTGACCGGCGCCGAGTTCGGCAAGTTCGTCGATAGCGAGGTTGGGCGTTGGGCCAAGGTGGTGAAGGACTCGGGGGTGAAGCTGGATTGATGGCCGCGAGTCAGGCGTGCGCCACGTGGCGCGCGCCCTCCCTCACCGCCATTCACTCGCCTGGCTCAGCTTGGCCAACTGATCATGCGTCAGCGCCAGGCTGGCCGCCTTGACCAGTTCGTCCAGTTGCTCGAGCGAGGTCGCGCTGACGATGGGCGAGGTGATGCCGGGTTGCGCGATCTGCCAGGCCAGCGCGGCCTGGGCGGGCGTGCAGCCGGCGTCCTCGGACACTTCGTCCAGCGCTTTCAGGATCCGGTAGCCGCGGTCGTTGAGATAGGTGTCGACGATCTTGCGTCCGCGCGGGCTCTTGCCCGCGTCCGCGGGGCTGCGGTACTTGCCGCTGAGGAATCCGCTGGCCAGGGCGTAATAGTTGATCGTGCCCATCTGCTGCGTCTTCACCAGGCTTTGCAACCCGGACTCGAAGGGTTCGCGGCGGTACAGGTTGTATTCCGGTTGGATGCTCTCGTAGCGCGGCAGGCTGTGCCGTTCGCTCGCGATCAGCGCTTCGGACAGCCGCACCGCGGTGTAGTTGGAGGCGCCGATGGCGCGCACCTTGCCGGACTCGATGTGCTTGGCGTATTCGGCCAGGGTGTCGGTCAGCGGTGTGTCGGGGTCGTCCTGGTGCGACTGGTAGAGGTCGATGTGGTCCGTCTGCAGCCGGGCCAGCGAGGCTTCCAGCGAACGGCGGATGTAGGCGGGCGCCAGGCCCTTGGCGTCGGGTCCCATTTCCATGCCGACCTTGGTGGCGATCAGCACGCGGTCGCGCTTGCCGGAGCGCTTCAGCCATTTGCCGATTAGGGTCTCGGATTCGCCGCCCTGATTGCCCGGAACCCAGCGCGAATACACATCCGCCGTGTCGATGAAGTTCAGGCCGGCGTCAACCAGCGCGTCCAGCAGCGAGTACGTGCCGGCTTCGTCCACGGTCCAGCCGAAGACGTTGCCGCCGAAGGTGAGGGGAGGAATCTGCAGGCCGGAACGGCCCAATGCGCGTTTGATCATGGTGAGGCCTCTGGATGCTGCGGTTGGCGGCGCGAAAGAAGTCCGGTTTCTGCGGATCCGGCCGCTGCGATTCCGGGCTTTTCAGTATATTGACGCCGCTGCGCCCCGCTGCGGGGCATGCTGTTGCGGCATGCACCATTTCAGGGATTCCCCCGAAACGCTTTGGGTGGGCGGCAAGTTAGACTATACGGCTTTATGGCTAGTCCGGCCGGCGGGGAGCCGCCAGCGGCGCCGTAATAATGAGCAAAAACAAGGGTTCAAGGAGCTTATCTATGCTGATCGGAAAAAAACATTTTCTGACGGTTGGCGCCATGGCGCTGGCGATGGCTATCGCCGCGCCTGTGTCCGCGCAGCAGAAATCCGTGGCGGTCACCGCCATCGTCGAGCATCCGGCGCTGGACGCCGTGCGTGACGGGGTGCAGGATGCCCTCAAGCAGGCCGGCTACGAGCCGGGCAAGAACCTGAAGTGGCAATACCAGAGCGCCCAGGGCAACAACGGCACCGCCGCCCAGATCGCGCGCAAGTTCGTCGGCGACAAGCCCGACGCCATCGTCGCGATCGCCACGCCGTCGGCACAGGCCGTCGTCGCCGCTACCAAGGACGTGCCGGTGGTGTATTCCGCCGTGACCGATCCGGTCGCTGCCCAACTGGTCGCCAGCATGGACGCCTCGGGCACGAACGTGACCGGCGTGTCGGATCTGCTGGCCCTGGACAAGCAGGTCGAACTGATCAAGAAAATCGTCCCTAACGCCAAGCGCGTGGGCATCGTCTACAACCCGGGCGAGGCCAACTCGGTCGTGGTCGTGAAGAAGCTGCAGGAAATCCTGCCGAAGTCTGGCATGAGCCTGGTCGAAGCGGCAGCGCCGCGCTCGGTGGACGTGGCTTCCGCCGCCCGCAGCCTGATCGGCAAGGTCGACGTCATCTACACCAACACCGACAACAACGTCGTGTCGGCCTATGAGTCGCTGGTCAAGGTCGGCAACGACGCCAAGATCCCCCTGATCGCTTCCGACACCGACAGCGTCAAGCGCGGCGGCATCGCCGCCCTGGGCATCAACTACCGCGACCTGGGCGTGCAGACGGGCAAGGTGGTGGTGCGCATCCTGAAGGGCGAGAAGCCCGGCGCCATTCCCTCGGAAACCATCTCCAAGCTCGAGCTCTACGTGAACCCGGGCGCTGCCGCCAAGCAGGGCGTGACCCTGTCCGATGCGATCATCAAGTCGGCCGCGGTGGTTGTGAAGTAATAATCAGCCGTACCCGCCCCGCCATGCCTACCCGGCGTGAGCGGGGCTTGTTTTATGTTCTGGTGTCTTGCCTTACCCCATGGTCTTCAGGGCGGCAGCATTCACAAGATGCTCGCGGCCCGGCGCAATGTGCTGGTCTTGAATGGCCGGCGGCCCGCCTTACGGCGTTGTGCCCGCCCGGCGTTTTTGCTCCCTGAATGGTCCTGCAGACTCATGCTGGCGGCCCGGCCGTCCGGCACGGGAAGGCTTTGGCAGGAAACCGGAGAAAATCCCTCGCAGGGAAACGTTTCTTGCGAAAGCTGGGGTAAAACTGACCCCGAAACGCAAGATATCCGACGCGGCAACTCTTTAATATGCTCGTTTCTTGCCTTCGTGCAAGTTTTTAATATGCCCGCTTCTTACTGATTGGATTTGACCCATGTCATTGTTCTCGTTGTTAGGTGCGTTGGAGATCGGCCTGATCTTCAGCCTGGTGGCTCTGGGCGTGTATATCTCGTTCCGCCTGTTGCGCTTCCCGGACCTGACCGTTGACGGCAGCTTCCCGTTGGGCGGCGCGGTCTGTGCCACGCTGATCGCCTCGGGCACCGACCCGTTCATGGCTACCGTCATCGCCACCATCGCTGGCGCCGCAGCCGGGCTGGTCACCGGCTGGTTGAACGTCAAGCTCAAGATCATGGATCTGCTGGCCAGCATCCTGATGATGATCGCGTTGTACTCGGTCAACCTGCGCATCATGGGCAAGCCCAATGTCCCGCTGATCACCGAACCCACCGTATTCACCATCCTGCAGCCTGAGTGGTTGTCGGACTACGTCGCCCGCCCGTTGATCCTGATCGTGATCGTGATCCTGGCCAAACTGGCGCTGGACTGGTTCTTCGCCACGCAGACCGGCCTGGCGGTGCGCGCCACCGGTTCCAACGGCCGCATGGCCCGCGCCCAGGGCGTCAACACCGGCCGCATGATTCTGGGCGGAATGGCGCTGTCCAACGCGCTGGTCGCGCTGGCGGGCGCGCTGTTCGCGCAGACCCAGGGCGGTTCGGACATTTCGATGGGCATCGGCACCATCGTGATCGGCCTGGCCGCGGTGATCGTGGGCGAAAGCATCCTGCCGTCGCGCAAGCTGGTGCTGGCCACGCTGGCCGTCATCATCGGCGCCATTGTCTACCGCTTCTTCATCGCCCTGGCGCTGAACAGCGATTTCATCGGCCTGAAGGCGCAAGACCTGAACCTCGTCACTGCGGTGCTGGTCACGTTTGCCCTGGTCATTCCCATGCTCAAGCGCCGCCTGGTCGGCAAGAAAGGATGAGGCCCACCCCCGAAGCGCCTGCGGCGCTTCCCCCTCAAGGGGGCGCCGCGCGCGGACCGGCAAAGCCGGCTCCGCGGCGGCCCCGATCGGGCTGTATGGAATTGATGTGGCCTGTGTGCTGCGATTGCACAATGGAGTACTGAAATATGTTGTCCGCAAAAGACCTCAAGATCACGTTCAACGCGGGTACGCCCATCGAAACCCGCGCCTTGCGCGGCCTGTCGCTGGAGATCCCCTCGGGCCAGTTCGTGACCGTCATCGGCTCCAACGGCGCCGGCAAGTCCACCTTCCTGAATGCAGTGTCGGGCGACCTGCCGGTCGACTCCGGCCGCATCGACATCAATGGCGTCGACGTCACGCGCCAGCCGGTGTGGGCGCGGGCGGGCCGTGTGGCCCGCGTGTTCCAGGACCCCATGGCCGGCACCTGCGAAGACCTGACCATCGAAGAGAACATGGCGCTGGCGCAGATGCGCGGCGCGCGCCGCGGCTACAGCCGCGCGGTCAAGGCCTCCATGAAGGAGGGCTTTCGCGAGCGCCTGGCCACGCTGGGCCTGGGCCTGGAAAACCGCCTGACCGACCGCATCGGCCTGCTGTCTGGCGGTCAGCGCCAGGCGGTCAGCCTGTTGATGGCGGCCTTGCAGCCCTCGCGCATCCTGCTGCTGGACGAGCACACCGCGGCGCTGGACCCGCGCACGGCGGACTTCGTGCTGCAGCTGACCGCGCGCATCGTGGCCGAAAGCCAGCTCACCACGATGATGGTGACCCACAGCATGCGCCAGGCGCTGGACGTGGGCGACCGCACCGTCATGCTGCATCAAGGGCAGGTGGTGCTGGATGTGTCGGGCGACGAGCGCCGCGGCATGGACGTGCCGGATCTGCTGGCCATGTTCGAGCGCGTGCGCGGCGAGAAGATCTCGGACGACGCCCTGTTGCTGGGGTAAGCGCCAGGCGCCGGTTGTGTGAACCACAGCCGGCGGCTTCCTGCCGCCCTAGATGAACCGACCCGGCCGGAAGGCCTCGTGGCGCGAGGCAGCGCCGCCATCACACATCAGTTCTCCCAGTATCCTGGCCGTGCCGGGCGCGGTGCTGAAGCCGATGTGCTGGTGGCCCAGCGCCAGCCACAGGCCGGGATGGCGCGGCGCTTCGCCTATCATCGGCCGGCTGTCGGGCAGCGTCGGACGCCGCCCCAGCCACGCCTCGGCGTCCAGCCGCCGGTCCAGCGGAAACGCCTCGCGGGCCCGCGCCTCCGCCAGGTCCAGCTGCAGCGGCCGGGCGGGCGCTTCGCAGGCGTCCAGTTCCACTCCCGTGGTCAGGCGCAGCCCGCGTGCCATGGGCGACAGCACGTAGCCGCCGCCGGTGTCGTAGACCGGGCGTGTCAGGCTGGCGCCGTCTGCGCCGCTGTAATGCATGTGGTAGCCGCGCTCGAACGCCATGGGCAGGTCTATGCCCGCCGTTTTCAAAAGGCCCTTCGACCAGGGACCCAGCGCCACCACCAATCGATCCGCAGCCACTGATCCGCCGGACCCCTGCGCGCCTTGCACGATCCAGCCCTGGCCCTCGCGGCGGATGGCGCTGGCGGTCAGGCGTTGGAACGCGCCGCCCGAGCGCCGGAACAGGGCGGCATAGGCCGCGACCACTTCGTGCGGGTCATCGACAGAGTAGGAGCCCTGGATCCACAGGGCGCGGTGGAAGATGGGCGCAAGCGCGGGTTCGATCTCCGCGAGTTCCGCGGGCTGCAAGACCTGGGTCGGCACCTGGTACTGGGCAAAGGTCTTGCGCGACAGTTCGCCGCTGTTCCAGCCCTGTTCCGAGCGGTACAGGAAAACCCAACCCGTATCGCGCAGCCGGTGCGCCGCGCCCGATTCGTTCAGCAGCCGCAGATGCTCGGGCGCCGAAAGCCGGATCAGGCCATCCAGCGCCTCCACGGTCTGCCTGAACACCGCCGGCCGGGCGTTGAGCAGGAAGCGGGCGGCCCAGCCCAGGTTCCGCGCCAGATAGCTCAGCTTGTAGCGGAACTGCACGGTGTCGTTCTTCAGCAGCCGCGGCAACTGCGGCCACAAGCCGGGGTGGTTGAACGGCATCAGCGAACTGCGCGCGATCACGCCGGCGTTGCCCAGCGAGGTTTCCAGGCCCGGCTCCTGCCGGTCCACCAGCGTGACGGACAGGCCGCGGCGCTGCAGTTCCAGGGCGCAGCAGACGCCCACGATACCCGCGCCTAGGACAACGACGTGCTTTCCCATGTCTTTTTATCTGAGTCCGGTCAGGAGGTGCCGTGATGCCCGGCAAGCTCGCGGAATTGTATTGCAGGCGGCCGGAGAAAATGCGGCGCGCGAACTTCAGGCCTGCGGCGGCTTCTGGCCCATGATCCGTCCTGCCGCGGCCACGCCCCACCACGAGGCCTCCTCGAATACGGAATAGCCTGAAAGGTCTGAGTGCGCGAACAGCACCGGACCGTCCACGTCGCGCAGCGCGGCCAATCCCCGATTGGACAGGTAGCCGCATAGCGGCGAGGCCATGGCGTGGCCGCGCACCGTGATTTCCAGCTGGCGCGCATGGCGCCAGAACTCCTTGCCGTAGGCCGCGACCAGGTCGGACGCGGCCTCGGCCCGCAGTTCTTCCGGACTGGCGCGGGCCAGCCACTCGCGCGCGGCCTGGGGCGTCCGCCCGCTGAGCGCGTGATACGCCGTGAAGACGCAGCGCGGCGTGCGGGCCACGCGCAGCAGCTGGTGCGTGGAGACGACATAGCCCAGCGCCTTGCCCTGGTAGACGACGTTGTCCCAGGACAGCGGTTCGCCCGGGGCTTCGGCCGGGTAGCCTTCCATGACGAAGTTCGACACCATCCAGGGCGCGTGCGGCGGCGCGTGCACCGCTGGATCGTAGCCATAGGAGCGGATGTCGGGCAGGATGCGCTGGGCCACGAACAAGGGCATCGCGCACACGGCGCGGCGCGCCTGCACCGTGTAGGCGCTGGAAGACGAGGCGAGGCAGGTGACCAGCGCGCCAGCAGGCGTCTCCTGTACCCGGACCGCCGTGCCGGCGGCCAGCCAGTCGGCATGGCCGAGCTTGTTCGTGATGGCGTCGCGCATGCGCTGCATCAACGTCGACAGGCCTCCAGGCCAGGTCAGCACCGCGCCTTCGCCGGCATTTTCGGCATGGCCGTCGCGGCTGGCAAAGTAGTGCAGGCCCGCCCAGGCCGAAATCGCGTCGTACTGTGCGCCGTAGTCGTCGCGGCAGCAATAGTTCAGGTACCAGTGCAGCGCGGGCGAGGTATAGCCCTCGCGGTCCAGCCATTGCTTGAACGTAACCGCGTCCAGCGCGCGCCAGGCCGGGTCCTGCGACGACAGCGTGAGCGGAATGCTGAAGACCTTGCGGCCGTCGTTGCCGGTCTGCGTGTGCAGACGATCGATCAGCGCAAGAAATTTGCGGTGCTGCGCCAGGTCCGCTTCCGGCAGCCCGCTCATGGGCAGCAGGTTCTCTTCCCAATGGCCGCCGCGCAGCAGACGCTCCTGGGGCGAGTGCACCAGCGCGGTCTCGTCGTAGTAGGGTCGGGGGGTACTTGCGCCGCGCTCGATGATGCCGAAATCGGCCAGCATTTCGCGTATGTGCGTGGAGGCCATCGAGGGCAGCGGCAGGTAGTGCGCGCCCAAGGGGTAGTCCAGGCCGTCGCGCTGGCCGGCGGCCGCGTTGCCTTCGAGTTCGGGGCCCAGCACCACCAGGAAATCCGTGTGCCCTTCGCGCGCCAGCTTCCAGGCGCAGGACAGGCCTGCCACGCCCGAGCCCAGGATCACGACGTCGCGCTGGCGGCTGGCGGAGGGCTGCGGCCAGGCCGCTGCGTCGCGCAAGGCATGGCCTGCCTGCATGCCCGGGTAATGGATTTCCGGCGTGGTCTCGACGATGCGCGAACGGTAGTACCCGGCGGTGCCGGCGACGGCGGCCGTGGCCGCGCCCAAGAGGAAGCTGCGCCGCCGCATCAGCGGATGACCTTGCGCCAGTCCTCGTCGAAGTAGCGCACGAGCGATTGCTCGTTCAGACGGTTCGGAGGCATCGCCAGCGCGGGCATGTCGGCAGGGAAGTGGAACAGTTCGCGCGTCGTGACCGGGTCCAGGTAGCGCGTGGGCACGGTAATCGTGGTGGGCGGCTCGTAGTCGCGGCGCTTGCTGGCCAGAATGAAGCCCCAGTCGCCAAAGGACGGCACGTAGGTATGGTACGGCCAGGTGTTCAGGCCGGCTTCCTTCAAGGTGGCGTCCACGCTCCAGAATGAGCGCGGCGCGAAGTAGGGCGAGGTGGACTGCACCACCATATAGCCGTTCTCGGCCAGGTGGCGCGCCATCAGGTGATAGACCGGGACCGAGTAGAGGCGGCCCAGGCCGAAGTTGGACGGGTCCGGAAAATCCACCACGATGTAGTCATAGACCTCGGCGTGGGTTTCCAGCCAGCGGCCGGCGTCGTCATTGATCACCGTGACCCGGGGATCCTTCAGCGACCCCTGGTTCAGCTTGACCAGCGGTTCGGAGCGGGAGAACAGGCCGGTCATGGCCGGATCCAGATCCACCAGCGTCACATGTTCGATATTCTTGTACTTGAGGATTTCGCGCACCGCCAGGCCGTCGCCGCCGCCCAGCACCAGCACATTGCGCGCCCAGGGCAGGGCTTGCAGGCCGGGGTGCACCAGCGCTTCGTGATAGCGGTGCTCGTCGCGCGACGAGAACTGCAGGTTGCCGTTGATGTACAGGCGCAGGTCGTCGTGCCAGCGCGTGACCACCAGGCGCTGGTACTGCGTGGTTTCCGCGTGCACCACGTCGTCGCCGTACAGGCCTTTCTCGGCCCAGGCCGTCATGCTGCCGGAATAGATGAAGCCCATCCCCAAAAACCCGATCACCACCCCAGCGCGGATGGCTTTTTCGCCGGGCCTGCGCAGTTCCGCGCGGAACAGCCAGGTGGTCCACAGCGCCACGCTGGCGTTCATGATGCCGAACAGGAAACTGGTGCGCAGCAATCCGAGCTTGGGCGCGAGCAGCAGGGGAAACACCAGCGACACGGCCAGCGCGCCCAGGTAGTCGAAGGTCAGCACGCGGCTGACGATTTCGCGGAACTCGGCCTTGCGCTGATTGAACACTCGCATCACCAGCGGAATCTCCATCCCGACCATCAGGCCGATGACGAAGACGCCGACATACAGGGCGGCGCGGAAGGGCGCGGAAAGCCAGGCGAAGACCAGGAACAGCACCGCGGCGGAGACGCCGCCCAACAGGGCGACCAGCAGCTCCACGTCGATGAAGCGATTCAAAACGTCTTCGTCTCTTACATATTTTGACAACCACGAACCTATGCCCATGGCGAAGAGATAGCAGCCGATGACGGAAGAGAACTGCAGTATCGAATCCCCCAGCAAATAGCTGGCCAGCGCGCTGCTGATGAGCTCATAGCCCAAACCGCAGGAGGCGACGATCAATACCGAAAGGATGAGAACGCGGTCGCGCATGAGGTGTCCGACACGAAAAATGCGTTCGCAGTATATCGAACGCGCCGTATATACTGCGCGCAATTAGGAGGGCGGCAATGGGAGAAGCAATGCATCCGGTGGTGACCTATCTTATCTACATGGCATCTGCGCTTGCCATGCTGGGTGTCTTCACCTTGGTCTACACGGCCGTCACGCGCTACAAGGAATTCGAGCTGATCCGCGAAGGCAATATCGCCGCCGCGCTGTCGTATGGCGGCGCGCTGGTCGGCTTCAGCTTCACCTTGTGCTCCAGCATCGCGATCCATGCCAGCTATGCCATGTTCCTGCTGTGGGGCCTGGTGGCCATGCTGGTGCAGCTGGTCGTGTACGTGGGCGTGTCCCAGACCGTGCGCGGCATGAACGAGGCCATCGAAGAAAACAACATCGCCATGGGCGGGCTGATCGGCTCGATTTCCATCGCCGCGGGCATCGTCAACGCCGCCAGCCTGACCTGACGCGGCCGCGCGCCGCACTCGATCTGACAGGAGAACGACTCATGAGTCTCGGTTCATTCATCCGCAAGCAGTTCATCGACATCCTGCAATGGAACGAGGACCGCGACGGCGTGCTCGCCTGGCGTCATCCCATGCAGGATTTCGAAATCCAGTACGGCGCCAGCCTGACCGTGCGCGAATCGCAGATGGCGGTGTTCGTCAACGAAGGCAAGGTGGCCGACGTGTTCGGCCCCGGCATGTACAAGCTGACCACGCAGACGCTGCCGATCCTGACCTACCTGAAGAACTGGGACAAGCTGTTCGAGTCTCCCTTCAAGTCGGATGTGATCTTCTTCAGCACGCGCCTGCAACTGGGCCGGCGCTGGGGCACGGCGCAGCCGGTGACGCTGCGCGACAGCGAATTCGGCATGGTGCGGCTGCGCGCTTTCGGCGTGTATTCCTATCAGATCTCCGATCCCGCCAAGTTCTACCGCGAGATCAGCGGCACGCGCGACGAATACACCGTCGACGACCTGGAAGCGCAACTGCGCAACATGGTGGTCGCGGCGATGACGACGGCGCTGGGCGGCTCCAAGGTGCCGTTCCTGGACATGGCCGGCAACCAGGGGCTGATGTCGCAAAGCATCGCTGAACAGCTGGCGCCGGTGTTCGACCGCTACGGCGTCAAGCTGGACAACTTCACGGTCGAGAACGTGTCGCTGCCGGAAGAGCTGCAGAAGGCGCTGGACACGCGGATCTCCATGGGTATGGCCGGCGACCTGGGCAAGTTCACCCAGTACCAGACCGCCACGGCCATACCGATGGCCGCGCAGAACGAAGGCGGCATCGCCGGCATCGGCGCGGGCCTGGCGGCCGGCGCGGCGCTGGGCCAGACCATGGCCGCGGGCTTGGCAGGCGCCCAGGGGCAGCCGCAGGCCGCGCCGCAGCCCGCCCAGCAGGCGCCCGCCGCCGCGGGCGCGGATCCGGCGCAACGGCTGCAGCAGCTCAAGGATCTGCTGGACAAGGGCCTGATCACGGCCGCGGACTACGATTCGGCCAAGGCCGAAGTGCTGAAGAAACTCACCAGCTAAGGCTCCATGCAGCAGGTTCTGTGTCCGCAGTGCGGCGCCCCAGTCAAGTTCACGTCCGCGGCATCGGTCATGGCGGTCTGCGGCGCCTGCCGCAGCACCTTGCTGAAGGACGCCGAGTCGGTCAAGCGCATCGGCGAGGCGGCCGAGGTCCTGGAGGACTACTCGCCCTTGTGCCTGGGCGCGGCCGGCACTTATGAAGGCAAGCGCTTCGACCTGATCGGCCGCGTCCAGCTGCGCTACGACGACGGCTTCTGGAACGAGTGGTACCTGTGGTTCGAGGACGGTTCCGACGGCTGGCTGTCGGACGCGTCGGGCCAGTACGCCGTGACCCGGCGGCGCAAGGTCAAGTCTACGCAGGGCATGCCGGCGTTCGACGACATCGCGCCCGGCGATGAACTGAAGCTGGACGGCCAGCGCTTCACGGCCGCCGACGTGCGCGCCTGCCAGGCGGGCGGCACGCAAGGCGAGTTGCCCTTCGTGCCGGGCGAAGGTTGGCTGGCCAAGGTGGCCGACTACCGCTGCCTGGACGCGTTCCTGACGCTGGACTTTTCCGACGGGCCCGAGCCCGAGCTGTACATCGGCAAGGCATTCGACCTGTCCGCGATGCAGGCGGCATCGCTGCGGACCAACGAGCAGGTCGAGGAGACCGCCGGCCGTTTCCGCGGCCAGATCAAGGCGCTGGACTGCCCCAACTGCGGCGGCCCGATAAGCTTCGTGGCCGCCATGGCCACGCAAGTGGTCTGCCCCTCGTGCGCCGCCGCGGTCGACTGCTCGGGGCCCACGGCCGAGGTCATCGAAAAGGCCCGCAAGGTCAAAGCCATCAAGACCACCTTGTCGCTGGGCGCGGTGGCCAAGATCGATGGCGCGTCCTATACGCTCATCGGCCTGATGAAGTGCGCCGATCCGGATCCCGAGGAACCGTCCGACTGGATCGAATACCTGCTGTTCAATCCCGCAAAGGGTTTCATCTGGCTGGTGGAAACCGACGAGGGCTGGGAGCGGGTGCAGGTATGCGACACCTGGCCCAGCCACAACAACGCCAGCAGCGTGCGCTGGCGCTCCAAGCTTTATCAGAAGCTGTACGACTACACCTCGCGCGTGGAACTGGCCCTGGGCGCCTTCAACTGGCGCGTCAAGGTCGGCGACAGCACCAAGATCACGGATTACAAGGCCGGCAACCTCAAGCTGACCCGCGAACTGAGCGAGTCCGAATTGGGCTGGTCCGCCTCGGGGCCGGTGGCGCCGGCGCAGTTGGCTGAATGGTTCGGCGATCCCGAACTTGCCAAGCAGAAGGCCATGCCGCTCAGTGGCAAGCCCGGGGGCTATCGCAAGTTCGCCTGGACGGCCATGATCGTGCTGGCCTTCCTGAATATCGACACCATTTTCAGTGGCGGCATCGTCCCGATCCTGATCGGCGCGGCGTTCCTGTGGATTCCGGCGGCGGTGGCGGACAAATTATCTGGCAAGGACGAATAACAGGATGGGCAAGCTCTTTTACACCGTCTACGCCATCGTGGTGGTGATTTTCGCCACCGGCTTCAACACCCCCGGTGCGCGCATGTCCAGCGGCGGCTCCAGCAGCAGCTGGGGCAGCAGTTCTTCGGGCGGATCGGGCTGGTCCTCGGGCGGGTCCCACAAGTGACCCCGCACGCCACACCCGGCCGCCACGTGCTGGCGGATTTCCGCGGCGTGCCGGCGGATCGCCTGACAGACGCGCAAGCGCTGGAACGCGACCTGATCGCCGCGGCGCAGGCGGCGGGCGCGCACGTGCTGAGCGCGCACTTCCATCATTTCGGCGAGGGCGCGGGCGTGACCGGCGTGGTCCTGCTGAGCGAATCCCACATCAGCATCCACACCTGGCCCGAGCATGCGTTCGCGGCGCTGGACATCTTCATGTGCGGCGCGGCGCGGCCCGAGCTGGCGCTGGAGCACCTGCAGGCGCGGCTGGCGCCCGATGCGGTGCACGCGACCACGGTGGCGCGCGGCTGAAGCCCGCGCCCGCCACTCCTTGATATTGCTCAATGCTCCCTGGGCAGCCAAATTGACGAGCGTTATATACCTATATATATTTCGTTACCGACTTAGCGATTTCCCCGGGAGAAGAACATGTTCCGCAAACGTCCGATCGTGGCGCTGTCCTTGGCGCTGGCCGCCGCATGGAGCGCCAACGCCACTGCCGGCGACCTGGTGGTGTCGGCCGCCGCCAGCCTGACCAACGCCTTCAAGGAGGTCGCGCAAGGCTACGAAAAAGAGCATGCCGGCACCAAGGTCATCCTGAACTTCGGCGCGTCCGACGTGCTGCTGCAGCAGATCGTCAAGGGCGCGCCGGCCGATGTGTTCGCCTCGGCGGACCAGAAGGCCATGGACAAGGCGGTCGAGGAAAAGGCCGTCAAGCCGGCCTCCCGCGTGGACTTTGCCGCCAATCAGGTGGTGCTGATCGTCCCGACGGACAGCAAGGCCAACATCACCGCGCTCAAGGACCTGACCCGCGACGACATCAAGCGCATCGCCTATGGCAACCCGGCATCGGTGCCGGTGGGCCGCTACACGCAGGGCGCGCTGGAGACGGCCGGCCTCTGGAGCGCGGTGCAGGCCAAGAGCGTGCTGGCCCAGAACGTGCGCCAGAGCCTGGACTACGTGGCGCGCGGCGAGGTCGATGCGGGCTTCGTGTTCGCGACCGACGCGGCCATCATGGCGGACAAGGTCAAGGTCGCGGTACGCGTGCCTTCGCAGACGCCGGTTACCTATCCCATCGCCGTCACCACCCGTGAAGCCGCTGCCAAGGAAGCCGAAAGCTTCGTTGCCTATGTGCTGTCTCCCGCAGGTCAGGCGATACTGTCGCGCTACGGCTTCCAGAAGCCCTGATATCCGTTGAATCGTAGGCATTGATGAGTGATCCGGTTTGGGTGCCCCTGCTGCTTTCCCTGAAAGTGGCGGGCTGGGCAACGCTGTTGGCGACCGTGGCGGGCACCGCCGCGGCTTATGGCCTGTCGCGCTGGCGCTGGCCGGGGCGCGACCTGCTGGACGCGCTGTTGACCTTGCCGCTGGTGTTGCCGCCCACGGTGCTCGGCTACTACCTGCTGGTGCTCCTGGGGCGCCGCGGCATCATCGGCGAGACGCTGGCGGGCTGGGGCATCGAACTGGTCTTCACCTGGCAGGGCGCGGTGATCGCGGCTTCGGTGGTGGCTTTTCCGCTGGTGTTCAAATCCGCCCGGGCCGCCTTCGAGAACGTTGATAGCCAACTGGAAAGCGCGGCGCGCGTGTTGGGCGTGTGCGAAGCGGGGGTCTTCTTCCGCGTCACCTTGCCGCTGGCCGCGCGCGGCATCGCCGCCGGGGTGCTGCTGGCCTTCGCGCGGGCGCTGGGCGAATTCGGCGCCACGCTGATGATCGCCGGCAACCTGCCGGGACGGACACAGACTCTGTCGGTCGCCATCTACGAGGCGGTGCAGGCGGGCGACGACGCCACGGCCAACATGCTGGTGCTGGTCACCTCGGTGACCTGCGTGGTGGTCCTGCTGCTGGCCGGCAAGCTGGTGCCCGTCAGCAGCGGCCGGCGCAACGGGAGCGCGCTATGAGCGTCAGCATCCAGGTGCGCAAGCAGATGGTGTCCGGCGACCGGCGCTTCGCGCTGGACGTCGCATTCGATTCGTCAGCCAAGCGTATAGCGCTGTTCGGCCCCTCGGGCGCGGGCAAGAGCCTGACCCTGCGCGCGGTGGCGGGCCTGCTGCGCCCTGACGCGGGCCGCATCGAGATCAATGGCCGCGTGCTGTTCGACACGGACGCCGGCGTCAACCTGCCGGCGCAATCGCGCCGGGTGGCCTACCTGTTCCAGGACTACGCCCTGTTTCCCCACCTGACAGTGGCGCAGAACATCGCTTTCGGGCTGCGCCGCGGCTGGCGCAACCCGCCCCGGCGCGAGGTTGGGCCCGAGGCGCAGCGCTGGGTGGACGCGTTCGAGCTGGGTTCCATCGTGGGCAGCTATCCCAGCGAGATATCCGGCGGCCAGAAGCAGCGGGTGGCGTTGGCTCGAGCCCTCATGCTGCGGCCCGACATCCTGCTGCTGGACGAGCCCTTTTCAGCGCTGGATTCGCAGTTGCGCGGCAAGATGCGGCTGGAACTGAATGCCTTGCAGCGCCAGCTGGACGTGCCGATGCTGCTGATCACGCACGACCCGGCGGATGTGGATGCGCTGGCCGACGAGGTGTTCGAAGTGCGCGAGGGCAGGGTGCGACGCCACGATGAAGACGTGGGCGTCTGATCGGCTCAGTCCAGCACGCCCAGAATCACGCTGGAAGCCTTGAAGATCGCCACCGCGTCGGCGCCTGCGTCCAATCCCAGGTCCTGCGCGCTTTCATTGGTGACGATGGCCGCCAGCGTCATGCCGCCGTCCAGTCCGATCAGGATCTCGCTATTGACGGCGCCCGGGCGCAATGCCGTGATCTTGCCCGGCAGCTGATTACGCGCCGACAGGCGCAGGCCGGGGCCGGGCGCGCCCACGATGACGGACGACGCCTTGATCAGCGCGATGGCTTCCTTGCCGGTCGCCAGCCCCAATTCCTGCGTGCTTTCACGGGTGATGGTGGCCGTGATGGTCAGGCCCCCCGCGATGCGCAGCACGATTTCGTCATTGACGGCGCCGGCGCGGATCTGGATGACGGTGCCTAGCAGTTTGTTGCGTGCGCTGGTCTTGAGCATGAAACGCCTCATGAGATCGATGTCGCCACTGGCGTTCACGCCAGCGCGGGTCAGGTTTTCCATGAACTTGCGGTGTTCGGCTTCCAGGGCGCGGAAGGTGCCGATCAGGCCGCGCGCGCGGTCCGTCAGGCGCGTGCCGCCGCCGCCCTTGCCGCCGGCGGCCCTGATCACCAAAGGCTCGCCCGCCAGATTGTTCATGGCGTCGATGGCGTCCCATGCGCCCTTGTAGCTCATGCCCACGGCGCGCGCGGCGGCCGTGATGGATCCCGTGGCGTCGATCTGCGCCAGCAGGTCTATGCGGTTTTTTCCGCCCCAGGTCTGGGCGCCGGAGCGAAACCAAATCGAGCCGTCGAGTTCCAACATCTTTGTCGTGCCGTGGTCAGGGTATGGGATAGCTGAAAGTGTAATGGACGGGGGCTGTGCCCGTGGTTCACGGCGGACGCGATGCGAATGAGATTCTGTTGAAATTTTGCAGGCTTCGCGGCACTATGTTCAGGCATCGGGCTCACGGAGAAAACGACATGAAAGCGTTCAAATTGCTGGCTGCGGGTTCCATGACGGCGTTGTTGGCGGCCTGCGCCACTGGCCCTGACGTCAAGAGCGACTACGATCATCAGGCAAATTTCGCGCAGTACCGAACCTTCGGGTACATGACGCCGTTGGGCACCGACAAGGCCGGCTACAGCACCTTGCTGACCGAGCGCCTGAAGAACGCCACGCGCGGCCAGATGGAAATGCGCGGCTATACCTATAGCGCAGCAAATCCCGACCTGCTGGTCAACTTCAGCGCCAAGCTGCAGCAGAAGGTGCAGGTCACTCCGGCCGCGCCGCCCATGGGTCCGTACTACGGCTATCGCGCCGGCTTCTATGGCGGCTGGCCCGGCTACGGCTGGGGCGATGACGTCTACCAATATACTGAGGGCACCTTGAACATCGACCTCGTCGACGCGCGCCGCAGGCAGCTGGTGTGGGAAGGCGTGGCGGTGGGCGAGGTCCAGCCCGATGCCAGCGCCTCGCCCGAGAACACGGACAAGGTGGTAGCGCAGATCTTCTCCAAGTATCCGTTCCGCGCCGGCGTGGCTGCGCCGCAGTTGCCGGACAAAAGCAAGTAGGGCGGTCCGCCGGCCCTGCCTAGAGGAAGCCGCATGAGTACTCGCCGCAAGGCTCCGAAGCAAGACACCGGCGATACGCCGCCCTATGAAGTCGTCGCCCTGGTGCTGCAAGGCGGCGGGGCGCTGGGGGCCTACCAGGCCGGGGTGTACCAGGGGCTGCACGAAGCGGGTATCCGGCCCAACTGGATTTCCGGCATTTCCATCGGGTCGATCAACGCGGCCATCATCGCGGGGTCGCCCGAGGACGAGCGCGTGGAGCGCCTGCGCGGCTTCTGGGAAGCCATCTGCCGGCCGGCGGGTTTCGCTTCGGTACCCTGGGGCGAGACGCTCGGTCCCATGTTCGAAGGCTTGCCGTTCGGCTTTGGTTCGCCGGTCATGAACGGGCATGTGTCAGCCTTCCAGGCCTTGTTCTCGGGCCAGCCAGGCTTCTTCAAACCGCGTTTTCCGCCGCCCTACCTGGTGCATGGCAGGGGCGCGGCGTCCACCAGCTTCTACGACACCACGCCGCTGGCTGCGACCTTGCGGGAGTTCGTGGACTTCGACCTGCTCAATAGCGGGGCCGTGCGCGCCAGCTTTGGCGTGGTCAACGTGCGGACCGGCAACTTCGCCTACTTCGACAGCCTGAAGGACACGCTGCGGCCCGAGCACATCATGGCCTCGGGCGCCTTGCCGCCAGGCTTCCCTTCCGTCGAGATCGACGGCGAACACTATTGGGACGGCGGCGTCGTGTCCAACACGCCGCTGGCACAAGTGCTGACCACCGACAGCATGCGGGACACGCTGGCGTTCCAGGTCGATCTGTGGCCAGCGCGCGGCGGCCTGCCGAGCAACCTGGAGGAAGTGGCCGAGCGCCAGAAGGATATCCAGTACTCCAGCCGCACCCGCCTGGTCACGGACCAGCTGCGGCGCGTGCTCAAGCTGCGCCACGGCCTGCAACGCCTGCTGGCGAAGCTGCCGGCGGCCGAGCGCAACGCGGCGGAGTTCGCCGAGATCCGCAAGCTGTCCCATACGCCGGCCACCAACATCATCAACCTCATCTACGAGTCCAAGCACCGCGAGCGCTTTTCCAAGGACTACGAATTCGGCACCGAGGCCATGCGCGAGCACTGGGAGTCGGGCCTGGCCGACATCCGCGCGACGCTCGCCAAGCCCGGGATCCTGGCCCGTCCGACCCAGGACAGTTGTTTCGTCACTCACGATATCCATCGCAACGGCAAGCGCACCTGAGCTGGCGGGCAGGGGGGCGAGTGCGGCACATCTGGACAAAGTCCGGACGGATTTCCTGCCGGATTGGTCTTATAGATGCCTTGCAATTTCAACGCCCACGGGTTCCAGCGGTAGGCTTTCGGGGCCAATTGCAACCTTGTTCCGGGAACCGGCCGCCACCCCGTGCGGCGCGGGCCTTCCTGGTGGAGATCCGTCGTGAATGCCCCCGCTCGCCTTGCACAGGTCGCGCCCGCCCGCGCGGCCGACACTTCTTACGCCATGGACGGCTGGTGGTCCCTGGTCTACCAGGGCTGGACACTGCTTACGCCCCATGGAGCCCGCATCGGCCTGACAGCCCTGGAGCGTACCTGCCTGCTTTGCCTGGCGGGCAATCCCGCCAGGGAATTGCGGCGCGATGAATTCATGGCGGTGCGCAAACGCACCACCATGCGCACACTGAATGTGGCGATCTGCCGCCTGCGCGGCAAGGTCCTGCTGGCCGGCGCCAGGCTGCCGCTGCATACCGTGCACGGCATGGGCTATGTGTTCCTGGGCAAGTTGCGGGAGCTTTCCGAGAGCTGATCTGTTGTATGAAATCCCCGCGCGCGTGGCATTTGAAGCACTAAAAATCAGTGATTTCCCCAATAACTGAGTTACATTACTGGGCTGATTACGTGCCTTGATGACGCATGCTTCTTATTTAACGTGGCCAATGCCGCGCTTAAATACTGCGATTACATGACGCGATTACGGTTAATTACGCTACGCGGGGGTTTCAATGCGGTTTTCGCCTAAACGTGTTTCAGGGCTGGCTTTTTCCGGCGGGGTCCTCGCACTGATATTGGCTGGTTGCGGCGAAAAGCCGCACATGAATCCAGGCATGCCCCAGGTCAGCGTCATTACGATCCAGCCGCAGCGCGCGCCCATCGTGTCCGAATTGCCCGGCCGCGTCGACGCCGTCCGGGATGCGCAGATCCGTTCGCGGGTCACCGGCATCGTCCAGAAGATCGCCTTCGAGCAAGGCGGTGACGTCAAGGAAAACCAACTGCTCTTCAAGATCGATCCGGCGCCCTACAAGGCTGCCTACGATCAGGCGACGGCGCAGCTCAAGCAGGCGCAGGCCAACCTGTTCAGCGCCAAGCTGCTGGCCGACCGTTACGCCCCGCTGGTCAAGGCCAACGCCGTCAGCAAGCAGGAATACGACAACGCCGTGGCTTCGTACCGCCAGGCCGACGCCTCCGTCGCCGCCGCCAAGGCGGCGCAGGACAATGCCGCCATCAACCTCGGCTACACCGACGTCACCTCGCCCATTACCGGCCGCATCGGCAAGCCGCTGGTCACCGAAGGCGCGCTGGTCGAGGCCACTTCGGCCACGCAGATGGCCACGGTGCAGCAGCTGGATCCGATCTACGTCGACTTCACCCAGTCCACCGCGGAACTCGCATCCTTGCGCCGCGCCTTCGCCAGCGGCCAACTGCAACAGGTCGGCAAGGATACGGCGCGCGCCACCATCGTGCTGGAAGACGGCTCCGAATACGGCCAGCCGGGCAAGCTGCTGTTCACCGGCATCACCGTGGATCCGACCACGGGCCAGGTGAACCTGCGCGCCGAAGTCCCCAACCCCGATGGCATCCTGCTGCCCGGCATGTACGTGCGCGTGCGCCTCGAGCAGGGCGTGGACGACAAGGCCCTGATGGTGCCGCAGCAAGCGCTGCAGCGTACCGCGGACGGTCTGCAAAGCCTGATGCTGGTCAAGGACAACAAGATCGAGCAGATTCCGGTCACCACCGGCGGCGCCCTCAAGAGCAACTGGATCGTCACCAGCGGCCTGAAGGCCGGCGACGTGGTCGTGGTGGAAGGATTCCAGAAGGTTCGCCCGGGCGCTCCGGTTCAGGCCAGCGAATGGAAGAACGGCACGCCCGCCCCGGGCGGCCAGGCGCCCGCGCAACCGGGTGCCAAGCCAGCGGAATCCGCCCCGCAGCCTGGCGCCAAGCCGGCCGAACCTGCGCAGCAGGACAAGGCCGCAGGCCAGAAATCTTAAGCGGCACGCGGCGCAAGCGCCGCGTTCCTCTTTGGTGAGCATCGCTTTCAGAGTCAGCCCACATGCCGCAATTTTTTATTGATAGACCGATTTTCGCCTGGGTAGTCGCCCTGTTCATCCTGCTGGCCGGGGTGCTGGCGATCCCGAACATGCCGATTTCGCAGTACCCGGACGTAGCGCCGCCCGCGATCACGATCACGGCCACGTACCCCGGCGCGTCGGCCAACGAAGTGGCCGAGCAGGTCACCAGTATCATCGAAGACCAGCTCAACGGCGCCAAGGGCCTGATCTACTACGAGTCGGTCAGCGATTCCTACGGCACCTCGACCATCACCGCGACCTTCGCTCCGGGCACCAATCCAGACTTGGCGCAGGTGGACGTGCAGAACCGCGTGTCCAACGTGGTCGCGCAGTTGCCCACCGCCGTGCAGCAGCAGGGCCTGCAATATGAGCAGACCAGTACCGGCTTCCTGATGGTGGCGGCGGTGTCGTCCACGGACGGTTCGCTGGACCAGACGGCGCTGGCCGACTACATCACCCGCAACATCAAGAACCCGGTTTCCCGCGTGCCCGGCGTGGGCCAGTTCCAGCTGTTCGCGGCGCCGCGCGCCATGCGCGTGTGGGTCGATCCCGCCAAGCTGGTCGGGTTCAACCTGAGCATGTCGCAGGTCAACCAGGCCATCGCCCAGCAGAACGTGGTGATTTCCGGCGGCAGCATCGGCGCGCCGCCCAACCCGGATTCGCAGCGCATCACCGCCACGGTCACGGCCAACGGCCAGCTGAGCACGGTGGAGGGCTTCGGCAAGATCGTCCTGCGCGCCAACACCGACGGCTCCAAGGTGCTGCTGCGCGACGTCGCCCGCATCGAAGTCGGCGCGGACAACTACCAGTTCGGCGCCCGCCTGAACGGCAAGCCGACGGCCGCATTCGCCATCGTGCTGTCGCCCAACGCCAACGCGCTGGCCACCGCCCAGGGCGTGCGCCAGCAGATGGAAGAGCTGTCCAAGTACTTCCCGGGCAACATCACGTACTCCATTCCGTACGACACGGCGCCCTACGTCAAGGTGTCCATCGAGCAGGTGGTCCACACCCTGGCGGAAGCCATGGTGCTGGTGTTCCTGGTGATGTACCTGTTCCTGCAGAATGTCCGCTACACCCTGATCCCGGCCCTGGTGGTGCCGGTGGCCATGCTGGGGGCGTTCGCGGTGATGCTGGCGCTCGGGTTCTCCATCAACGTGCTGACCATGTTCGCCATGGTGCTGGCCATCGGGATTCTGGTGGACGACGCCATCGTGGTGGTGGAAAACGTCGAGCGGATCATGTCCACAGAGGGCTTGCCACCCAAGGAAGCCACCAAGAAAGCGATGCCGCAGATCAGCGGCGCCATCATCGGCATTACGCTGGTGCTGGTGACGGTGTTCCTGCCGCTGGCCTTCATGAGCGGTTCGGTGGGTGTGATCTACCGCCAGTTCTCGATCGCGATGGCCGTGTCGATCTTCTTCTCGGCACTGCTGGCCCTGACCTTCACCCCGGCGCTGTGCGCCACCATCCTCAAGCCGGTGCCCAAGGGCCACCACGAGGACAAGAAGGGCTTCTTCGGCTGGTTCAACCGCAAGTTCGACGCCACCACCCACAACTACCAGAACTGGGTGTCGCGCATCCTGCACAAGGGCGGCCGCATGATGCTGGCGTTCCTGCTGCTGGTCGTGCTGCTGGGCTGGCTGTACCTGCGCCTGCCTTCGTCCTTCCTGCCCGAGGAAGACCAGGGCTACGTGGTCAGCAACATCGAGCTGCCCACCGGCGCTACCGCCAACCGCACGGTCGAGGTCATCGAGCAGGTCGAGAAGTACTTCTCGGACGTGCCCGCGGTCGAGAACATCATCGCCGTGCAGGGCTACAGCTTCAACGGCAACGGCCTGAACGCCGCTATCGCCTTCGTCACGCTGAAGGACTTCAGCGAGCGCAAGTCGCGCCAGGACTCGGCGGGCGCCATTGCCTTCCATGCCTTCGAAAAGCAGCTGATGGGCATCCATGACGCGCAGGTGTTCACCTTGGTGCCACCCGCCATTTCGTCCCTGGGCAACGCGACCGGCTTCGACTTCCGCCTGCAGGATCGCGGCGCGGCGGGTTCCGCCGCCCTGGCCGCGGCCACCGGCGAACTCATGGGCCTGGTCATGAAGAGCCCCGTGCTGTCGCAGGTGCGCATCACCGGCCTGGGGCCGGGCGCGCAGCTCAGCCTGACCATCGACCGCGAGAAAGCGGCTGCGCTGGGCGTGGACTTCAACGAGGCTGCCTCGCTGATTTCCACCGCGGTCGGCTCCGCCTACCTGAGCAAGTTCCCCAACCTGGGCCGGATGCAGAACATCTGGGTGCAGGCCGACGCGCCGTACCGCATGCAGCTCAATGACGTGCTGCAGCTGAACGCCCGCAACAGCCAGGGCGGCATGGTGCCGCTGTCCACCTTCGTCAAGGCCGAGTGGAAGCAGGGTCCGGTGCAGGTGGTGCGCTACAACAGCTACGAGTCCATGCGTATCGGCGGCGACGCCGCCCCTGGTTACACCACGGGCGAGGCGATGGCCGAGATGGAGCGTCTGGTGGGCCAGTTGCCGCAGGGCTTCGGCTACGAGTGGAACGGCCTTTCCTACCAGGAACGCCAGGCCGGCAACCAGGCTCCGATCCTGATGGGCCTGTCGCTGCTGGTGGTGTTCCTGGTGCTGGCCGCCCTGTATGAAAGCTGGGCCATCCCGATTTCGGTGATGCTGGTGGTGCCGCTGGGCATGCTGGGCGCGGTGGCGTTGATCAGCGCGCTGGGCATGTCCAACGACGTGTACTTCCAGGTGGGCATGGTGACCGTGATCGGCTTGGCGGCCAAGAACGCCATTCTTATCGTGGAATTCGCCAAGGACCAGTACGCCCGCGGCATGGGGCTGTATGAATCCGCGGTGGAAGCCGCGAGGCTGCGGTTCCGTCCCATCTTGATGACGTCGCTGGCCTTCATCCTGGGCGTGGTGCCCCTGGCCATGGCGACCGGCGCAGGCGCCGCCAGCCAGCGCGCCGTGGGTCTGGGCGTGCTGGGCGGCATGTTGGCCGCCACGCCGTTCGCGGTGATTTTCGTGCCGACCTTCTTCGTGGTGGTGCTGGGCCTGTTCAAGACCCGTCCGCGCCTGTTGGGCGCTGAACTGCGCGCCTTCGAAGAAGAGCAGGCGGCCAAGAAGGCCGCAGCCGGACAGGCTGCGCCGGACGCGCCCGCGCAACATCCCGCACAACCCAACGGTGGCCAGGAGGGCAAGGAATGAAAGCCCTGAAGTTCAAACAGACCGCCTTGTCCGCTTTCGTGGCGGTGGCGTTGGCCGGCTGCTCGCTGGCGCCCGATTACAAGCGCCCCGATGCGCCGGTTTCCGGTACGTGGCCCGATCAGCCCAAGGTGCAGTATGGCGGCTACGCCAAGCCCACCTCGCTGGGCACCCAGCCGTCCACCGCGGTCATGCCGCAGGACGGCACGCCGGCGGCCAATCTGGGCTGGCGCGAGTTCTTCCGCGATCCGCGCCTGCAAAGCCTGATCGAGCTGGCGCTGGTCAACAACCGCGACCTGCGCGTGGCGGTGGAACGCGTGGAAGAGGCTCGCGCCCAATACGGCATCCAGCGCGGCGCGCAATGGCCCAGCATCGGCGCCGGCATCCAGGGCCAGCGTCAGCATCTGCCCCAGAACATGCGGCAGCCCGGCGCGGGTTCGATCAGCAGCTCGTACCAGGCAGGCATCGGCCTGACCACCTTCGAGATCGACCTGTTCGGCCGCCTGCGCAACCTCTCCGAGGCGGCGTATCAGCAGTACCTGTCGACCGAGCAGGCGCAGAAGAGTGCGCAGATCACGCTGGTCGGCGCGGTCGCGCAGTCGTACTTCAACCTGCGCGCCGCCGAGGTCCAGCTGGACCTGACGCAGCGCACCCTGGCGTCGCGCCAGGAATCCTATGACCTGGTCAAGCGGCGTTTCGACGGCGGCGTGGCTTCGGAGCTGGACCTGAACCAGGCCAAGTCGCTGCTGGATACGGCCTCGTCCGATCTGGCTCAACTGGCCCGCGCCCAGGCCCAGGCCATGAACGCGCTGGTGCTGCTGGTCGGCACGCCCTTGCCGCCGGACCTGCCGGCGCCGGCCGTGTTCGGCCGCGACCAGCTTCTGGCGACGGTGCCAGCCGGCCTGCCGTCCGATCTGCTCGAGCGCCGTCCGGACATCATGGCCGCGGAAAACCAGCTGCTGTCCGCCAACGCCAATATCGGCGCGGCGCGCGCGGCGTTCTTCCCGACCATCTCGCTGACCGGCCTGCTAGGGGTGGCCAGCCCCTCGTTGGGCGACCTGTTCAAGGGCGGCCAGGGCTATTGGAGCTTCTCGCCGTCGATCACCACGCCGCTGTTTGCCGGCGGCAGCATCCGCGAAGGGCTGAACCTGGCCAAGGCGCGCGACAATATCGCCGTGGCGCAGTACGAACAGTCCATCCAGCAGGCGTTCCGCGAAGTGTCGGACGCGCTGGCCGGCGAAGCCACCTACGGGGCGCAACTGGATGCCCAGCGCGCCCTGCAGGACGCGTCCGGCCGCACGCTGGAACTGTCGAATCTGCGTTATACCAATGGTATCGACAGCTACCTGCAGGTGCAGACCGCGCAGGTGGACTTTTTCAATGCCCAGCTCGCCCTGGTCCAGACTGGCCTGGCCGCGCTGATCAACCGCGTGGAGCTGTACAAGGCCCTGGGCGGCGGCTGGGAAGAAACAACGAAAGTGCAATGATAGAACTTGGTGTAAACATCGATCACGTTGCCACGCTGCGGCAACAGCGCCACACGACCTATCCGGACCCGGTGCTCGCCGCGCTGCGCGCGGAGGACGCCGGCGCCGATCTGATCACGCTGCATCTGCGTGAAGACCGGCGCCATATCCAGGACAAGGACGTCTACGCCATGCGTCCGCAATTGCGTACGCGCATGAACCTGGAATGCGCGGTGACGGCGGAAATGCTGGAGATCGCCTGCGCGGTCAAGCCCAGCGACGTTTGCCTGGTGCCCGAAAAGCGCACCGAACTGACGACCGAAGGCGGCCTGGAAGTCGCGGGCGCCATGGGGCCGGTGTCGGATGCGGTGGGCCTGCTGGCCGAGGCCGGCATCCGCGTGTCGCTCTTCATCGATCCGGATCCCGTGCAGATCGCGGCCGCGGCCAAGGCCGGCGCGCCGGTGATCGAATTGCACACCGGCGCCTACGCCGAAGCTGAAGGCGAGGCCGCCGAGGCCGAACTGCAGCGCTTGCGCCTGGCCGTGACCGAAGGGCTGCGCCACGGCTTGCGCGTGAACGCAGGCCACGGCCTGCATTACGGCAACGTCAAGCCGGTGGCCGCGCTGGAAGGCATTTCCGAACTCAACATCGGCCACGCCATCGTGGCGCAGGCGGTGTTCGACGGCTGGGAAAAAGCGGTGCGCGACATGAAGGCGCTGATGGTGCAGGCCCGCCTGCAAGCGCTGCGCGGGCTGTGACCGCGAGCCCGTTATCCCGTTTTTTCCTGCGGCCGCGCGCTGATTCCCATGTCTGACGCTTCCCGCCCCGCTGCGCCCGCAGGCGCCATTGCCGGCATCGGCATGGACCTGCTGCGCATCGACCGCATCGAGCGCGCGCTGGCGCGCCACGGCGACCGTTTTGCCGAAAAGATCCTGGGCGTCGAAGAACTGCAGAAGTTCCACGCGCGCCGCGCCCGCGACCCGGTGCGCGGCCTGCGTTTCCTGGCTACGCGCTTCGCGGCCAAGGAGGCGTTTTCCAAGGCCATAGGCCTGGGCATGCGCATGCCCATGACGTGGCGGCGCGTGCAGACGCTGAATGCGCCCGGCGGGCGTCCCGTGCTGGTGATCGCGCCCGAACTGCTGCAATGGTACGAGCAGCGCTTTGGTGCGGCCCACGTTTCCATTACCGACGAATCCGACATGGCCGCCGCTTACGTGGTGGTCGAACGCAAGCCCTGATCGGCGGACTCGTGTCCGCCGCCGGCTTGCCAGACTTAGACAGAAGGACAGCCTGACATGGCCAAGAAGAAATCCAGGGCGGTCCTGCCGCCCGGCCCCGTGATGGTCGATGTGGCGGGATACTCGCTGACGAAGGCGGAGAAGAAGCGCCTGCGCCATCCGCTGGTGGGCGGCGTGATCCTGTTTGCGCGCAACTTCGAAAGCCGCAAGCAACTGACCGAGCTGACGCGCCAGATCCACAAGGCCCGCAAGGAGCCGCTCTTGATCCTGGTGGACCACGAAGGCGGCCGTGTGCAGCGCTTCCGCGACGACGGCTTCACGGCGCTTCCCGCCATGCGCGACCTGGGCGCGTTGTGGGACCGCGATCCGCTGCAGGCCATGCGCCTTGCGACCGAAGCCGGCTACGTGCTGGCCGCCGAGCTGCGCGCCTGCGGCGTGGACATGAGCTTCACGCCGGTGCTGGACCTGGACTACGGCGTCAGCAAGGTGATCGGCACCCGCGCCTTCCACCAAGACCCGCGCGTGGTCACGATGCTGTCGCGCGCGCTGATCCAGGGCTTGCAGCTGGCGGGCATGTCGGCCTGCGGCAAGCATTTCCCCGGCCATGGTTTCGTGGAGGCGGATTCGCACCACGAGATCCCGGTGGACCCGCGTCCGCTGGACAAGATCCTGCAGGACGATGCCGCGCCGTACGCCTGGCTGGGCGATGCAGTGCTGCCGTCGGTGATGCCTGCGCACGTGATCTATCCCAAGGTCGACAAGCACCCGGCCGGCTTCTCCAAGCGCTGGGTGCAGGACATCCTGCGCACCCGCCTGGGCTACGATGGAGTGGTGTTCTCGGACGACCTGACCATGGAAGGGGCCTCGGTCGCGGGCGACATCCTGGACCGCGCCAACGCGGCGCTGGGCGCCGGCTGCGATATGGTGCTGGTGTGCAACCGGCCGGACCTGGCGGACGAATTGCTCGAACGCCTGAAGTTCGAGCACGCGCCCGAGTCCGTGGCGCGCATCCGCCGCCTGATGCCGCGCTTTGACGCGCCGGACTGGGATACCTTGCAGGCTGAAAGCCGTTATCAGAATGCCCGACGACTTCAATCTCAAATCGTTCCTGGCTGACCTGCCGCATCTGCCGGGCGTGTACCGGCATCTGGATGCGGCCGGAGAGGTCATGTATGTCGGCAAGGCGCGCGACCTGAAGAAGCGCGTCTCGTCGTATTTCCAGAAAAACCTGGCCAGCCCCCGCATCGCCCAGATGGTGGCGAAGGTGGCGCGGCTGGAGGTGACGGTGACGCGCTCCGAAGCGGAAGCGCTGATCCTCGAAAACAACCTCATCAAGACCCTGAAGCCGCGCTACAACATCCTGTTCCGCGACGACAAGTCTTATCCCTACCTGCTGATCACCGGCCACGAATGGCCGCGCATTGCCTATTACCGCGGCGCTACCAACAAGCGCGGCCAGTACTTCGGGCCGTTCCCCAATGCCTGGGCCGTGCGCGAGACCATCCAGATCCTGCAGAAGGTATTCCGCCTGCGGACCTGTGAGGACTCGGTCTTCGCCAACCGTTCGCGACCCTGTCTGCTGCATCAGATCGGGCGCTGCTCGGCGCCCTGCGTCGGCGCGATCGAAGCCGCCGACTACGAGCGCGACGTGCAGCGCGCCGTGCGCTTCCTCAACGGGGAAGCCAAGGAGGTGATGGGCGAAATCGAAAGCCGGATGCAGCAGGCGGCCAGCGAACTGCGCTTCGAGGAAGCGGCGGCGCTGCGCGACCAGATGGGGTCGCTGGCGCGCGTATTGCACCAGCAGACCATGGAAAACGTCAGCGGCGAGGACACCGACATCATTGCGGTGGCGATCGCGGGCGGCAAGGTCTGCGTCAATCTGGCCATGGTGCGGGGCGGCCGCCATCTGGGCGACAAGCCGTTCTTTCCCACGCATGCCGAGGGCGAGGCCGCGCCGCAGGTGCTGGAAGCCTTCGTGGCCCAGCACTACACCGACAATGCCATGCCGCCGGTGCTGGTCTGTTCGCACGCCTTGCCGGATCCTGACCTGATCGGCCTGTTGGTGGAACAGGCGGGCGGACGCCCGTCGCGGGTGCTGACGCGTCCGCAAGGCGCGCGCCGCGCCTGGCTGGAGCAGGCGGCCAAGAACGCCGAAATGGCCTTGGCCCGCGCCTTGACCGAGTCCGGCGCCCGCGCCGCCCGGACACTGGCGTTGGCCGAGGCGCTGGACCTGGACACGGACGAAGCCGCGCTCGACGCGTTGCGCATCGAATGCTTCGACATCAGCCACACGGCGGGCGAAGCAACCCAGGCGTCCTGCGTGGTGTTCGAACACCACGACATGCAGCCGTCGCTGTACCGCCGCTACAACATCGCCGGCATCACGCCGGGCGACGATTACGCCGCGATGCGCCAGGTACTGAGCCGCCGCTTCGCCAAGGTGGCGGACGGCGAGGCGCCCATGCCCGGCCTGGTTCTGATCGACGGCGGCAAGGGCCAGGTGGAAGTCGCCCGCCAGGTGTTCGTGGAACTGGGCCTGGATATCCAGACGTTGGTAGGCGTGGCCAAGGGGGAAGGGCGCAAGGTCGGCCTGGAGACCCTGGTGTTCGCCGACGCCCGCCCGCCGGTGGCGCTGGGCGGCGAATCCGCCGCGCTGATGCTGATCGCCCAAGTGCGCGACGAGGCGCACCGCTTCGCCATCACCGGCATGCGCGCCCGCCGCGCCAAGGCCCGCAACGTTTCTCGCCTGGAAGAAATCGAAGGCATCGGCGCCCGCCGCCGCCAGCGCCTGCTGGCCCGTTTCGGCGGCTTCTCGGGCGTGGCTTCGGCCAGCATCGAAGACCTGGCCTCGGTCGACGGCATCTCCCAAGACCTGGCGATCCGCATCTATGAAGCCCTGCGGTAGCCGCCATGCATAAATGCCGGC
This sequence comes from Achromobacter aegrifaciens, assembly GCF_902859735.1. GTDB lineage: Bacteria > Pseudomonadota > Gammaproteobacteria > Burkholderiales > Burkholderiaceae_B > Achromobacter > Achromobacter aegrifaciens. The sequence goes on from NZ_CADIJY010000008.1 coordinate 94,184, forward strand.
GGTTACTCACCCTCTGCTCGGTTACAGACGCAGCAACCGGCGTAGCGCCCGCCGGGCCGCGCGGATCCGGCTCCGCCGGTCCGCAGCGGCGCCCCCCTGGGGGGGAAGCGCCTCCGGCGCTTCGGGGGGGCGTCTTACTGTTAGCATACGGACACTATGCCAATTAATGTACCCATTATCCTGACATGGCTGCGCATCGCCATGATTCCGCTGGTGGTCGGGCTGTTCTACCTGCCCGAAAGCTGGATGTCGGTCCCTGTGCGCGACACTTTCGCCGCCTGGGCTTTCATTATTGCGGCGCTGACCGACTGGTTCGATGGCTGGCTGGCCCGCCGCTGGAACCAGACCTCGGCGTTCGGGGCCTTCCTGGATCCGGTCGCCGACAAGCTGATGGTCTGCGCGGCCCTGATCGTCCTGCTGGACCTCAGCCGCGTCGACGCCTTTATTTCCCTGATCATCATCGGCCGTGAAATCACGATTTCCGCGCTGCGCGAATGGATGGCCAAGATCGGCGCCAGCGCCAGCGTGGCGGTGCACCGGCTGGGCAAGTTCAAGACGGCCGCGCAAATGGTGGCGATTCCGTGCCTGCTGTACAACCAGCCGATCTACGGCGTCAGCTCGCGCCTGCTGGGCGATGTGCTGATCATCGTGGCGGCGGTGCTGACGGTGTGGTCGATGCTGTATTACCTGCAGCGCGCGTGGCCCGCCATCCGCGAAAAGGCCATGTAGTCCAGAGTCCGTATTTTTGTTTGACAGAGCGGCGGCACGGCTCGCGCAAGGCGGCCGCCCTTACATACCAAGAGCGATCCGCCGGCGTGTCCGGGACGGCGCCTAGAGTCCAACGCCCGGAACATCCGGACGTTGCCGGAGACAACCCGCGCACCGCCGCATCGGCGCCGCGCCACCTGCCGCTGACCGCGGCCGCCTGCAATGAACACCGCTGCGAATACCCTGGCCCTGGACGCCGCCGCCCGCCGGCGCGACTGGAAGATCATTCTGCTGATCGGGGTCGCCCACGCTTCCTCCCACTTCTTCCAACTGGTCCTGCCCTCGCTCTATGTCTCGCTGGGCAACGAGTTCGGCCTGGACTTTGCCCGCCTTGGGCTGCTGGTGTCCACGTTCTATGTGGTTTCCGGCATCGGCCAGGCGTCCTCGGGCTTCGTGGTGGACCGCATCGGCGCGCGGCCGGTGCTGTGGTTCGGGCTGGCGTGCTTCGTGTTGTCCGGCGTGCTGATCGGATCGGCCAACGGCTACGCCATGCTGGTGGCGGCGGCTGTGGTGGGCGGCATCGGCAATTCGGTTTTCCACCCGGCCGACTATTCCATCATCAACCATCGCATTTCCGCGCCGCGCCTGGGACATGCCTTCTCCACGCACGGGCTGACGGGCAATCTGGGCTGGGCGCTTACCCCGGTTTTCATGACCAGCATCACCTTGCTCGCAGACTGGCGCGTAGCGGCCTATAGCGCCGCCGGGCTGGTGGCCTTGGTGCTGTTGTTGACGATTCTGGGTCGCGATCTGATCGGCGGCCCGTCGCCGCTGGAAGGCCACGCGGACGTGGAAGCCGGCAAGGCCGCTCCCAAGCCCGCGGCAAAGCCGCAGGAAAGCGTGCTGACGACGCTGACCACGCTCTTGTCCAAGCCGGCGCTGTGGGGCGCGTTCCTGTTCTTCGCCTGCACCTCCATTGCGCTGTCGTCGGTGCAGAACTACACCATCCCCTTGCTGGGCCAGCTGTATGACCTGTCCAAGGTCGCGGCCAGTTCGGCGCTGTCCGGCTACATGGTGGCTTCGGCCGTCGGCATGGCCGCGGGCGGCTTTCTGGTGTCGGCCAATCCGCGTACCGAACGCACCGTGATGGTGGCCCTGATCCTGGCGGGCCTGACGCTGGTGGTGCTGGCGCTGGGTTTGGTGCCGGCTGTGATGGCCGCACCGGTGGTGGCCCTGGCGGGCTTCTGCTCCGGCGTCGCGGCGCCGTCGCGCGACATGTTGATCCGCCGCGTCACGCCCAAGGGTTCCACCGGCTCGGTCTACGGACTGGTGTACTCCGGCATGGACGTGGGCTCGGCCCTGGGGCCGCTGGCCTTCGGCCTGCTGCTGGACGCCGGGCTGCGGCAGGGTCCCTGGGTGGGCGCGGGCGTCGCATTCGCTGCCGCCGCCTTCCTGGCGCAATGGATCGCGGTGCAGGCGCGGCGTGCGGAACCCGCCGCTGCGGCTTCGGCGGCTGTGCGTTCCTGATCATGGCGGGCCCTGCACGGGCCCGGCGGTTTGACCCGGCGCAAGGTTCGACCCGTTTCCCTCTGATGTAATGACCTTTATGGGATAAAGGTTATTCACAGGAGAAGCGAAATGAGAAGGGCAAGCGCGTTGCTGGCGGCCGGGGTCGCCTTGGGCAGTTGGATGGGTCTGGCCCAGGCGGCTTCGCAGGAACCGATACAGCCGGTGGAGCCGGCGGTCATCAAGGAGCCGGCCAAGGTCGAACTGGGCAAAAAGCTCTTCTTCGATCCGCGCCTGTCCCGTTCCGGCGCGATTTCCTGTAATTCCTGCCACAACCTGGGCATGGGCGGTTCGGACAATCTCAAGGCCTCGATCGGGCACAAGTGGCAGCAGGGCTCGATCAATTCGCCGACGGTGCTCAACTCCAGCCTGAACATCGCCCAGTTCTGGGACGGCCGGGCCAAGGACTTGCGCGAGCAGGCGGGCGGCCCCATCGCCAATCCCATGGAGATGGCGTCCACTCACGAACTAGCGGTGCAGGTGCTGAATTCCATTCCCGGCTACCGGGCGGAATTCAAGCAGGTCTTCGGCAAAGACGACATCACCATCGACGAGGTCACCGGCGCCCTGGCCGCGTTCGAGGAAACGCTGGTGACGCCTAATTCGCGCTTCGACCAGTGGCTGCGCGGCGACCAGAAGGCGCTGACGGTGCGCGAGCTGGCCGGCTACGAACTCTTCAAGAACAGCGGCTGCGTGGCCTGCCACAACGGCGTGGCGGTGGGCGGCAATTCGTTCCAGAAGATGGGCCTGGTCACGCCCTACGTTACCGAGAACAAGGCCGAGGGCCGCGCGGCGGTGACGGGCAAGGACGCCGACCGCTTCAACTTCAAGGTGCCGACGCTGCGCAACGTGGCGCTGACCTATCCGTACTTCCATGATGGCGAGGCAGCTACCTTGACGCAGGCCGTGGACGTGATGGGCCGGTTGCAGCTGGGCCGGACCTTCACGCCCGACGAGAACGCGCAGATCGTGGCGTTCCTGAAGACCCTGACGGGCGATCAGCCGGCGATCCAGTACCCGGTGTTGCCGCCGTCGGCGGACGATACGCCGCGGCCCGAGCCTTTTGTGAAGTAACGCGGTTTCCGGCGCCTACTGGCGGACGGTACGCACGTCCGCCGGCGGCCCGGCTTCGAAATTGCTGCGCCAGGGGTTGATGTCCAGCCCGCCGCGGCGCGTATAGCGCGCGTAGACCGTCAGTTGCTCCGGCCGGCAGGCCTGCATGATGTCGCTGAAGATGCGTTCCACGCAATGCTCGTGGAATTCCGCATGCTGGCGGAACGAGATCACGTAGCGCAGCAGCGACTCGCGGTCTATGGGCGCGCCACGGTAGCGGATCTGCACGCTGGCCCAGTCGGGCTGGCCCGTGACGGGGCAGTTCGATTTCAACAGGCGCGACGCCAGCGTTTCCTCGACCACGTCGCCCGCGCGGGTGCGCAGCACTTCGGGGGCGGGCTCGTAGGTATCGATTTCGATATCCAGCTTGTCTATATAGACGCCATCCATTTCGCCCATCTGCAATTCGGAGAAGCGCTGCGGCAGGAAGAAATCCAGCCCCACCGGCGCGCCGGCGGCGGCGCTCAGGTCGCGCTCCAGGCGACCGCGCAGGGCGGCCGAATTGACCAGGCGGGTCTGGTTGAACGAGTTCAGATAGAGCTTGAAGGACTTGGACTCGATGATGTTGGGGCTGTCGGCCGGCACCGAGAAGGTGGCCATGGCCACGCGCGGCTTGCCCTTGGCGTCCAGCCAGGACAGCTCATAGGCATTCCACAGGTCCACGCCGGTAAAGGGCAGCTTGCCGGCTTCCAGGTTCAGCGCCGCGCGATTGTGCGAACGCGCGATGGGGAAGAGTAGGGAGGGGTCGTATTGCGAGGCGTAGGCCACGCTCTGGCCCAGCGGGCCGTGGGACAGCGTCATAGCGGAGTCATCGGAAACTTGAAGAATGAACGCATTGTAGGCGGTCGAAAAAAAGGCCGATTTTCCACATTGTGAAATGTAACCTTCGTCATGTGAAAGCCACTGCTGCGCAGCAGCGGGAGCCCATTTCACAGATGATAATTGCGTTCCGCAATACGAAATCAAGTTTGCAATTAGTTGATTTATAAGAATAATATTTTTCGTCTTCTATAAGACATCAGTCCACATTGCTCCGCAGCAGAGGCATAGACTTTGTCCAACGATTCACGCAACGCAGGACGCGAATCTTTTGAAGTCTTCCCATCACTGACCAGGAGCATCAACATGAGCAACCGCGAAACCGAAATCCGCAATCTGCAGAAGGACTGGGCTGAAAACGCCCGTTGGCAAGGCATCAAGCGCGACTACAGCGCCGAGGACGTCATCCGCCTGCGCGGCTCCATCGGCGTGGAACACACGCTGGCGCGCCGCGGCGCCACCCGCCTGTGGGAATTGCTGCATAGCGAGCCTTTCGTGAATTCGCTGGGCGCCCTGACCGGCAACCAGGCCATGCAGCAGGTCAAGGCCGGCTTGAAGGCGATCTACCTGTCCGGCTGGCAAGTTGCCGGCGACGCCAACCTGGCCGGCGAGATGTATCCCGACCAGTCGCTGTACCCCGCCAATTCGGTGCCGCAAGTGGTCCGCCGCATCAACAATTCGCTGACCCGCTGCGACCAGATCCAGTGGATGGAAGGCAAGAATCCGGGCGACGAAGGCTACATCGATTTCTTCGCCCCGATCGTGGCGGACGCCGAAGCCGGCTTCGGCGGCGTGCTGAATGCGTTCGAACTGATGAAGGCGATGATCGAGGCCGGTGCTTCGGGCGTGCACTTCGAAGACCAGCTGGCTTCGGTCAAGAAGTGCGGCCACATGGGCGGCAAGGTGCTGGTCCCGACCCGCGAGGCCGTCGCCAAGCTGGTGTCGGCGCGCCTGGCGGCCGACACGATGGGCACGCCCACCGTGCTGCTGGCCCGCACCGACGCTGACGCGGCCGACCTGGTGACCAGCGACGTCGACGAGAACGACCGTCCCTTCATCACCGGCGAGCGCACCGTCGAAGGCTTCTTCCGCACCAAGGCCGGCATCGACCAGGCCATCTCGCGCGGCCTGGCCTATGCGCCGTACGCCGACCTGATCTGGTGCGAAACGTCCACGCCCAACCTGGAATACGCCCGCAAGTTCGCCGAGGCCATCCATCGCCAGTTCCCGGGCAAGCTGCTGGCCTACAACTGCTCGCCCTCGTTCAACTGGAAGAAGAACCTGGACGACGGCACCATCGCCAAGTTCCAGCGCGAGCTGGGCGCCATGGGCTACAAGTTCCAGTTCATCACGCTGGCCGGCTTCCACGCGCTGAACTACGGCATGTTCGAACTGGCCCACGGCTACGCCCGCCGCCAGATGAGCGCCTTCGTCGAACTGCAGCAGAAGGAGTTCGCCGCCGCTGAAATGGGCTTCACCGCCGTGAAGCACCAGCGCGAGGTCGGCACCGGCTACTTCGACGCCGTGACGCAGACCATCGAAGGCGGCCAGTCCTCGACCACCGCGCTGACCGGTTCGACGGAGGAAGCGCAGTTCGAACACGGCAAGGAACAGAAGGCCGCGTAAGCACCGCAGGAGAGTTATGCAGTTGTAGTTGCTGTTGTAGGGTGGATTCGGGTGCCTTCGGGCACCCTTTTTTTTAGAGCCCGAAGAACGCCGAATACACCAGCCTTTCCTCCACCACGCGACGCTGCTGGATGGCGCCGGCGCGCCGTTCGGGCACGGCGTTGTCGGTGTAATAGCGTTCATACTCGCGCACCGCGATGCGCGCGGGCTTGCCGCCGCGGTCGGGCAGCGTGACGCTGGCGGACCAGATGACCGGGTCCAGCAGTTCGCCCAGCAGAGGCCCCTCCAGTACCGGCGGAAAACGCACCACCGGGCCGACCGCCACGTTGCCCAGGCGCGATAGATCGGCCAGCGTCGCGGGCGTGGCGGTTTCCAGGATGGGCAGTTCGCGCATGCGGTCTATCAGTATGGGGCCAGGTATCGGGCCGGGCGGCTGGGGCGCCGGCCCGGACGGGTCCAGCAGGCCCGACGCCAGCACGGCGGCGTCGCTCCAGGCCAGGTCGCTGTCCAGCGCCGGGTCGCGCGTCTGCAGCACCAGCTCTACGCGGTTGCGGCCGCTTTCGGCGGTCTGGCCTATGCCAGGGATGAAGGAGATGTTCAGGTACTCGGAGTCCAGCGGGAACTTCATGGGCCCATGCTTGGGCACCACGCCGCGCAGGCTGAACGCCAGCCGGCCGCGCTTGACCTCGAACACCGCGCGGCGGCGCGGCAGCACCTGGGAGAACTCGGCCTGCACCACCCGCGACAGCTTGGCCGAACCGATGGCGTTGGGCTGATAGCGCGCCAGCGCCAGGCGCACGAAGGGCATGTAGGTCCGGCCGGGATCGAGCTCGATGTCGCAATACCAGCGCGCGCGTTCCTCGCTCCAGCGCACGCGGTGTCCGACCACGTGGACCAGCTGGGCCGGGATTTCCTGCAGATAGACCTGCTCGTCGGTGACGCGCGCCGAGAAGTCCGACACGCGCGCCTTGTGCTTGGGCGGGGGCGTCTCCCAGAGCGGATCCATGCCCCATTGCGTCACCAACGGCGTCAGCGGGTTGGTGATGTCGGTGAAGTTCTGGCCGTCGCCCGCGATCACCACGCCCAGCAGCTCGCCGTCGCCGGAGGAGAACCAGGGCCGCTCCAGCCAGACCCGCAGGCCGTTGCCGAGTCGCGTCACGTCCAGCTTGCCGTTGCTCGCCGTTTCCTCCCAGCGGAAGGTCGGCACGACGTAGGTCAGGACGGGGGCGTCCGGCGGCGCGCTGGCGCGCACGATGGTGTTCTGCGCCGTGCCGTCGCGCCTGAGCACCGGAGCGCCCGGGTCATCGTCCGCTCCTGTTTCCACCAGCGGGCCGTCGGCAACGGGCCCCAGCCGCGTGACCTTGTCCGTCTGCGCGTACAGCGAGGGCGGCAGGTATTCGCGGAACCGCGTGGCCGCGCGCAGGCGGTAGCGGATGAGGCGAAAGCGGGTGTCGCCGAATTCATGGCGGTCGCCGCGCGCGCGCAGCTTGCCGTCCGCGTTCAGTTGTTCCTTCACCGCATTGCTCAGGGTGAAGAGGTTTGCGTAGTTCTCGGACAAGGGAACCTCCGCCAGCACGCCATGGCCGGCCTGGCGTTCCGGACGCGGCTTCTGCAGGTCATCCACCCATTCGTGCCAGTCGGCCTCGATCTCGACCTTGCCGGTGGTGGGGCCGTGCAACCGCACGCGGGCATACAGGTTTGCATGGGCATCGCCAGGTCCGCGCTGCGGTTCCTCGGCCATCAGCAGCAGGGGCTCGCAGATCGGCTGCTGGGTCGCATGGACCAGCACCAGCGAGCGGTACGGCGTGACCATCCAGCAGCCGCCCAGCACGGACGACAGGCGCAGCGTCGCGCGCTCGCCTTCGTTGCTCGCCCAGGCGGGGATGCCGAAGGTGTTGGCCAGGCCGGGATTCACAAAACTGGAATAGCGCAAGCGGGCAATGCGCCCTTTGGGCAGGTAGAAGGTCAGGACCCGCTTGGCTTCGTCCCAGCTTGGGAGTCCGTCGTCGAGGAAATCCTCCGAGCAGGGCGGATCGGCCAGGGTGGCGCGGCGCTCTTCCAGTACGATGCGCAAGCCCAGCGTGTCCGGCCACTTGGACGCATGCGCCACCAGCAGCACAAGTTCTTGCGCGGGCGTCAGCGCGATCACCGCGCTGGGTCCCAGCACCTTCGGTCCCGTGACGCCGGGCAGGGCATGGCCGGGCTGGGCGCGCAGCGCGATGCCGCCCGCAGCGGGGTCCGGCAAATAGGGCGTGAGCACCTGGGCTTCGCGGTGGATGACATATTGCCCGGCGGCCAGGCGCTCGCCGGTGGGGTGCTCGGGCGAGGGCTCTTTCGGCGGCACCTGTGCGGTGGTGGCGACCTGGTCCAACGCCTGCGGCGTCACGAGTTCTATGTCCGTGCCTGGCCCCTGGTCGTAGAGCGTGCCCGCGTCGCGGGCCGAGATTTCATAGGCCTGCTTGATGTTGGCGGGGTTGCCCATCATGCCGTCGAACAGGCCGTGTGTTTCGCATTGCAGCTGCGAGGCCTTGGGCGGCACCACGTGGCGTTCATTGATGGCGGTATACGCGTAGTCCTTGGATGCGTCCTCCTGGCGTGCAGCCTTGAAATCGGGGCTGTCGAGGTAGGCCGCCGGGTCCATGCCGGTATTGCTGCGGATCACCATGCGTTCCAGCGATTCGCCTTCGCTGAGGCGGGCGCGCTGCACCAGTGCGGGCGGATCCACCGGTTCGAAGCGCCAGTAGACGACCGGCTGGGTGGCGTTGTCGTCGCGCTCAAGCGATGGATCGTCATGCGCCAGGCTGTTGCCGGCCAGGTCCACCAGGCGCGCGCGGAAGCGGTAGGGCATGCCGAAGCGCAGGCGCGGCAGGCTGCCCTTGGCCGCCGCGAAGCTGACCGCCAGGCCGTTGCCTTTTTCCGTGGCCGTGTCCTGCACGTCTTCCGGCGTTTCGCCCTGCACGCCGCTGTCCGGATCCACGCGGTCGCGCAGGGTGCGTCCCGGACGCGGCGCCACCAGGCTCCAGCCAGTCCAGCGGAACAGGGATTCATGCAGGTATTGGTCGTCCGGATTCTCACCGCCGCTGGTGGAGGCGCCTTTCACATAGCCCTCGTCATCAGGAAATTGCAGCGGCGCGCCGCCGTCCGTGCAGCGGTAGGTGCCGGCGCGCTGGCACAACGAGCGCCATTTCGGGGAATCGCCTGGAGCCTGCGCTTGCGCATCCACGCGATAGCCGCGCAGCAGATCCTCGGCATAGAGCACGATGCTGCCCGGCGCGCCCGACAGGGCGGCATTCTTCAGGGCCGCGGCCGCCGCGTTCTGCGCCACTTCCCAGGCGCGGCCGCGCCGCGCCACGCCCAGGCCGCCCGAGCGCAGCGCGGCCACGCCCTGTTTGTCGCCGGTGGTGTAGGTCACCGCGCCGTCGGCGCCCAGCGCCAGGCTCCTGGCGATCAGATTTTGTGCGCTGAGCACGAAGTCCACAGTCTTGAGCGCCGCGCCGTCGGCGTCGACCTGGTAGACGTCGAACGGCGTGCGGGGTTCGTACAGGTTCCAGCTGTCGTCGGCGCGGCGCAGCTTCAGCATGCCGCGCTCATGGTCGGCGGGGTTTCGCGGACGCGTGGTGAAGCGTTCCGCGTCGCCCGTCCAAGCGGTGGCAGGGCAGGCGTCATCGCCGGCGTCGTGCCCGTCCTCCCACCGCAGGGTCAGGAAGAAATAGCCCTGCGCGGTGGGCGCCGCCGCCAACTGCTGCTCCAAGGCCGAGCCCGCCGGGACCAGGCAATCAATGACCAGTCCGAGCTGGCGCAGCAGCGCCGGGTAATCGCCGTAGGACGCCACGATGGCGTGGAAATCCATTTCCGGCTGGACGGGCGGCGCGGGTACGTTCTCGCCGTCCGGCCGCCGGATGCTGCGCTGTTGCGCCGTGGGCGGATCGCGGCGATAGAAGCGGTTGGCCTGGAACAGGGTGTACTCGGCCTGTGAGTTCCATAGCTTCATCAGGTTCTGGTCGGGGCCGGCGAGCCCGCCGTCGTTCCAGCGGGTGGGTAGGGCGCGCAGCGGAAAGCTCACCCCGGGCTGGGGATTGCCTTCGGCGTTCACGCCCGGCGCGGCGGCGTGGCCTTCGTAGACGCTGTGCGGGCCGTAGACCTGCGAGCGCAGCACGCGCTCGGCGCCGTCGCCGCCGTCGTCGAAGAAGCGGTCGAAGCCAGGCAGCGGCATTTCGACGCGCCGGTCGCCCAGCGAGATGAAGGTCGTGCGCGTGCCGCAGTCGCCCAGCATGTCCTTCAGGCCCGGATGCGCGTCGCGCCAGGGCAGCAGGGTGGGCGGCGTGCCGGTGGCCTGCACCGCCAGCCTGCCGTAGTGCTTGCGCGCCAGGCCCAGCACACCCGCCACCGAATACGAGAACAGGTTGACCTTGCTCATGTCGCGGAACACGAAGCCGGCGACCGGCGTGGTCTTGGGCAGCAGCCGTTCCCAGAGCGCCGCGTCGGCCTGCGCCTGCGGCTCCAGTTCGATCTCCGCCGCGCCGGTGTTCAGCGCAAAGCGCACGCGCTCCAGCGTGCGCGGCCAGTTGACCCAGTCGGCGAACGCGTGCAACTGCTGCTCGTTGACGGCCTGCGGCGTCAGGCGCGGCGAGGCCACGATGGAGATGCGCAGCCGGCCGGCGTCGGGGCCGGCGGGCACGCGGCCGTTGGGGATCGCGGTCCAGACTATCGTTTGCTTGGCCATGGACGTTCCTCAGGCAAAGGCTTCGGCGTATTCGCGCCAGGCGTACTCGCTGCTGTCGTCGATCTGCGCCAGTTCCTGCGCCAGCGGCAGGTCGGGATGCGGCCCCATCAGGTCGCGGAAGCCGGGGTCGCCATTGGACCCGGCGAACTTGCGTTCGCATGACAGCGACACGCTCATCGAGAACATGAAGACTTCGATCTCGACGGTGATGGTGGCGCGCCCCGCGCATTTGCCGCTTTCGAACTCGTAGCGCAGTTCCAGGTAGATCTCGATGGAAATGCTGACGATGCCGAGCACGCTGACGCAGCCGCCCATGCGGAAGTAGCCGGCCAGCGAGCAGGCGTTCTTTTCCATGCGGAAGTAGATGCCGGCCATGACGTGCACGCCGCCGGAGGCCACGCCCAGATTCACCGACACGCTGGCGCCGAACTCGAAGGCCGCTTCCATCAGCTGGATGCCGCTGGGATCCAGGGTGATGCCGAAAAACCCGCCGCCGCCGAACATGCATACCGACAGGTTGAAAGGCTGTTCGCGCGTGCAGAAATTGAAGCGCACGGACAGGGGCTGGCCGATGAAGGGCACGGTGAAGCCCGCGCCCAGACTGAGGTTGGACAGATTGAAGACGCCGATGGCGACGGCCGGCAGCGCCAGGTCGAAACCGGCGTCCACGCCCTTGGCCGAGATATCCAGATAAGGCGGATCGGAGAATCCGTCCAGCGGGATCAGGTCGCGCAGCGTTTCGACGAAGGACAGCGGGCCCACGAACTTGATGTCTGTCAGCAGCACGTCCACGTCCATCTTCGCGGCCGTGTCGATGCGGAACTCGATCTTCTCGAAGTTCAGCTCCATGAAGCTGGCAGGCGCGATCAGGACCAGGTCGAAGTCCTTCAGCGAGCAGACCACCGACATCTTGGGCGCGCTCTGCCCGTTCTTGCGCACACGCGCTTCCACCGCCACGCGAAAGCCATGCGTATCGTTGACGCGGAACAGCGGCGGGTCGCCAGGCTTGATCGACCAGCTCTTGATCACCGGATTCCAGTCGAAGCGGAGGGTGAGCTCATCGCCGGTCAGCAGTTCCAGCAGCTCCGCGCTGGCCAGCACCGCATCGACCGCCAGCTTGACCGCCTGCAGCGCTGTCTGCGCGATCTGGCGCGGCGCGCCTTCCAGCAGGCGTGCGCCACCTATGGTGCCGGACAGCGGATCGACCGCGGCCGTGATGGCCTGCAGACGCGGCCTGAGCGTCGCGGCGTCGGCGAACAGGTCGTCCAGCTGGTCGGGGTGGCCCACAACCGCGTCGAGCGCGTCGTACAGCGCCTTGCCCTGCACCAGCAGCGCCGGCACGACGCCGACGCTGTCCAGGAGCGTCTGGGCGGTGTTGGCGGCCTGGCGCAGCGATTGCCGCAGGCCATCAGGCAAGTGCGCGCCGTTCACCTGCGCGTCCGCCGCGGTGCTCAACGCCCGCGCGGCATCGCGCGCGGCGGTGAGCACGGCGGGCAATCCCGGCAGCGCGGGCGCGGCGTCGAAGGACAGTCCGGCCAGCAGCGCGACCTGCGCGCGCACGGCGTCCAGCGCGGCGATCAGATCGTTGACGCGGGCCTTTGCGTCCTGCACCAGGTTCTGCGCGTAGGCCTGCGCCTGGCCGAGCAGATCCTGCAAGGTGTCTTTCAACACCTGCAACGCGGCCTCGGCGATGCGGCCTGGTTGCTGCGCCAGGTCCGCCACCAGGGCGTAGAGCCGGCCCATTTCGTTGACCAGGCTTTCCAGCTGGGAGCAGGCTTCCGATACGAAGCGCGGCACCCGCTCCGGCGTGCCGGCGGCGTTGGACACCGCTTCAATCACGTCGCCCAGCGGTATGCAGCCGAACAGCAGCGGAAAGGGCAGGTCCGAGGACATGACCTTGGGGAAGATATCCGGGCCGCTCATCTTGCCGGCGACGAAGTCCGAGACCTTGCCGCTGACCGGACCCGCCATGCGCGACAGCGCCGTGGGGCGCAGATTCGGCTGGACGAAGCCGCCCGCGCGGTCGCCCTGCGCGGAGAAGTTCAGCACCGCGTCGCCGCGATAGCCGGGCTCGGCGTCTATGTTGCCGAAGACCTGGCCGACGTTGCCGGAATCGAATCCGAACCGGAGGTAATGGTCGTTCCAGCTCAGCACGCTGTTGCTGTCGCTGCCGGTCAGTTCAGCCAGCGCGGCGATGCGGATCTCGGCGCGCTTGATGCCGGGATAGAACAGCGGGCCGTTCAAGGAGTCGCTGTAGGCGCGCAGCTGGGTATTGCCCGGATCGACCAAACCGTCGAACTCGATCGTCTCCGCTTGCGCGGCGGTATCGCCGGGCTTGAGCGGGGAGGCGAACGTGACGCGCTGCTGCTTGAACTGCGCGGTGCGGCGGCCGGATTCGGCATCGCGCCAGGCCTTGCGCGTCTGCTTCGCGAAAATCTCCGCGTTCACGTAGTCCGGCGTCAGCCATTGGCCGCTGAGCTTGCGCGGGCAGGCATGGCCGCCGTCCATGAAGATCATGGGCAGGTCGAACTGCACGATGCGGCCATCGATGTCGGTGGCCGAACAGGCGAAGCGGAAGGGGGTTCCGCCTATGCACGGCCAGAACAGCAATTGTCCCAGGCCATCGATGTTGCTGGCCTGGGAGGTAGGGGCATCCAAACTTGGCGTGACGGTGGTCAGGATGCGCACGCTGGAGAATGGCATCTGCCGATGCAGGAAGATCATGTTCCCCGAGTCGTCCCGCGCCTGCAGCTGCGGATCGGCATACACGCGTTCGCGCTGGCGCACGATGATGAACAGGCGTTGGCGCAGGTAGGCCGGGTTACCCGCCCTGGCCGTATGGAACTTGCGTTCGCTGACCTTCACCAGCGAAGCGCGGTGGCCGAAGGGGAACAGCAGGCCCTTGTAGACCACGCGGACGTAGTGGTCGCGGCCCATGGCGCCGCGATGCGTCCATTCTTCCAGCGACAGCCCGGGCGCGTCCCAGTTGCCGCGCGAGTCCAGCCAGGCGCCCAGCGCGGACAGCATCAGCAGCTTGGCGTCCACCGGCTGCGGCGTGTAGTTGGCGACGGAAAAATTCGACGACAGGTGCGCGATCTGGAACCGGTCGAAATCGTCCATCGGCATGCGGAAGGGCGAGGTGTTCGGTTGCGGCAGATAGGTCGTCGCCGGCACGGGAAACGCTGCCTGCATGGGCTTGGTCGTGCCTTCGCCGCCCAGCGCCCAGATGGCGCGCAGGGTCGGCTTGGGATCGTCCGCCTGCGGCGCCGTTGCGCTGTTCTCCGGCTGCGCGGCCAGCAGCTGGGTATGCCAGAGCTCGGTGTGCTGCGTGGCGGCGGAAGTCGCTGGCGCCTTGGCGTGGCGCCAGCGTTCGTCCGCATGCGGGCTGAGGATCAGCCGCCACGGCAGTTCTATCGCCGTCTGCTGCGCGGCGGGCAGCGCGGGTTTGGGGCCGCGCCTGAGGATTTCGATCAGGGCGCTGGTGCGCTGAACCTCACGGACCGGCGCGCCGCCGCCCAGGCGCAATGCGCGCAGGCCTGGCGCGCCGCCGGCCTGCCGCAGCAACAGCGCACCGGGCGCGTTCTGCTGCGTGGCGATGCGTGCGCTGCGCAGCGCGAAGCTCGATAGCGCGGCGCGTTGCACCGGCGAGAGCTTGTCGATGCGGGTGTCGAACAGATCGCGCAGGTTCAGGCGCGGCGCGCTGGGCCCGGGCGGGCGCGCATTGGCGGCCACGGTCAACGGCAGCGACTCCATCGCGGCCAGCACGCCTTCCAGCGTGTAGGGCACGTCGAAGCCGTCGGGAACGTCAAAGGCCAGCCGCGATTCGCCGGCGATGCGAGCGCGCACCGGCGGACCGGTGGGATCTTCCACGCCGCCTGGTTCCGGCTTGCCCGGCGTAGGACGGGGCGGCGGCTGGTTGGCAGTGCCGGGAGGCGGACGTTCGAAGAACGTCTCTTCGCTGATCGACTGCGGCGGGAAGTGGACGATGAGCGCGGCGGCCCCGTCGCCAGCCTTTTTCAGGCGAGGAGGTTGGCCCGGCGTGACCGTCAGGTTGCGCAGCTCCAGCCGCAAGGCCAGCAGATCGGCCGGGCGCAGCACGGCATGGCCGGGGCGGGTGCCGTCGAAGAAATTACGGTTGGGATTGGGGGCCAAAACAGGAATGTTCAGCCTTCTGGTGACCATGCCAGTTCTCCTGCAAATAAGGAAACCCAGGAACGAAATCCTGCACGTCCAGCTACCTGCGAATCGAACTGCCAATGTGGCGAAAATTATCGTTGTGTTGCGTTAGTAGTCAACAACGCACGAGCATGCGGCCGCCGTCGCCGCGGCCGCGCCGGCTTGAGAATCCGGATGTGGCTGAAAGATGTAGGAGAGGCATGCTTACGCGGGGGAAGTTCATGCTTTGCATGAGACTTTTGCCACCATCCTCAGCCACGCGAAGTGCTGCGGCGGTACCTGTCCGTGTGGGGGACGGGTGGCCGTCAGCGGAATTTATTTTGTACGAATGCGTAACGGCTACGGCCCCGGAAATTACGCCATCCGCGGCCGCGCCAGGATCTCAACTGGCGACCGCGGGCGCACCGCCCAGCGCCTGCAGGCATTCCGCCAGCGGAGGAATGGCGCTGGCCAGGGCCTGGACGGTTTGCGCGTCGACCCGGGCCAAGGGCGGAATCTCGGCCAGCACGCGGACGTCGCCAAAGCGCTCGATGGCTTCCTTGTTGCCCGCCGAAAGCGGTCCGCTCATGATCACGCCCAGAACCGGAATGCCGCGGCGCTTGAGGGCCTCCAGGCTGAGCAGGGTGTGGTTGATGGTGCCCAGTCCGCTGCGGGCGGCCAGCACCACCGGCATATCCAGCCTGGCGATCAGGTCGATCATCATGTGGGTGTCGTCGATCGGCACGTAGAGGCCGCCCGCGCCTTCCACGATCAGCGGCGCCTGCGTGGCCGGCGGGACGATGCTGGTGGCGTCGACGATGGTGTCTTCCAGCGTGGCCGCGGCCCAGGGCGACAGCGGCGCCTGCAGCACGTAGGCGGGCAGGTGCAGGCGTTCGGGCGGCAGCCCGGCCAGTTGCGCCACGGTCTCGGTGTCGCCGGGTTCTTCCGCCACGCCCGTCTGTACGGGCTTCCAGTAGTCGGCGTTCCAGGCGCGCGCCAGGATCGCGGACACCAGGGTCTTGCCGATGCCGGTATCAGTGCCGGTCACGAAAACGCCGGCGGGGGACTGGTTCGATTTTTTCCACATACCGTAGGCCAGGTGATAGGTCACCCCGGCTCCTTGTTCGTCAAACGCCGCCAGCACCCGCCGCAGTTGCGCCGCGCTCAGCGGCGCGCGTCCTGGAGCGGGCGTGGTGGCGCCTATGCCTTTCAGGGCGCGCAGGAAATGCAGCCCGTCAGGATGATTTTGTATCAGCCGTTCGCTGCGCACGTCACCCGCCAGATTGCCCCTGTCCGGATGGATGGAGGCGGCGGCCGGGTAACGCGGCGTGGCGGCGGCAAGCCCTGCCGCAGCATGGGCGGCCTGCCATTCCTGGAATGTGCCGTTCGCCAGCGTCGCCACGGCCAGGCAGCCGCCCGGGGCGAGCAACGCGGCCAGCCGGCCCAGCCCGGCATTCAGGTCGGAAAACCATTGCACCGCCAGGCTGGAGCAGATCAGGTCGTAGCCGCCTTCGAGCCCAGCGGGGTGCTCGCCGTCCAGCAATTGATAGCGGGCCTGGCCTGGCAATGCGGGGCCGCGCTGCGCGGCCGCGAGCATGCCGGCAGCGATGTCGGTGACGGTCCAGTCGGCGGGACCGATGCGGCGCGCCAGCGCCTGGGTCAGCAGGCCGGTGCCGCAGCCGATCTCCAGGATGCGCGGGCGGGATGGCAGGGGCAGCAGCGCGATATCGCCGGCCAGCCGCTCGGCTGCCAGCCGCTGGACGGACGCGTGGTTTTCATAGGCGGGGGCGGCGGCGCCAAAGCGCGCGCCGACGCCAGCGTTGCGGGGAGCTTGCGTCATGCGGCGTGCGCCAGTCTGGCAACGAAGGCGCGGATCCGCTCCGCGCACCAGGGCGCATCCGACGCCGGCAGCAGGTGGCCGCCGCCAGCCCGCTCATGGATCTCCGTGTCGGCCTTGCCGGCAAAAACTGCCTGCGTCATGGCCGGGGGCACGATGAGGTCGTCCGCGCCAGCCAGGACCAACAGCGGCACGGGCAGCGCCGCCAGGGCCTCGCGCCGGTCTTCGTCGCGCAGGTCCTGCAGGTCGCGCGCCAGCGGCGCCAGCTGCGGCTCGCTGAAATCGGTCGCGTCGCCGCAGCGCTGGCGGAAGTCGCCCAGCACCGCCGCGGGGTCGGAGGACAGGCGCCTGGACATGCGATCCAGCACGCGCGGCGCCACGCCGGCCTCGAAGCCGGGGCCGGCGGAAAAGCGGGCGAAGCCGTTGATCGACACCAGGCCGAGGCAGTCTTGCGGCAGTTCGCGCAACAGGCGCAACACGCCCAGCGAATGGCCGATGGCGATCACCGGGCCGGCCATGGCAGGCTCCTGCGCCGGCCCGAAGTAGCCCGCGTCGAAGGCGGCTTGCGGCCAGTCTGCGAGTTCGGCGCGCAGCGGCGTCCAGACCGAGGCGTCGAAGGCCCAGCCGTGTACGAACAGCAGGGTGGGACGGGGCATGCCGGCTTGCATGGGAACGGCGGCCATCACGCCAGCGCGGCGGCGAAACCGTCGATCAGCCGCGCCACGTCCACGTCGCGGTGCGCGGCGCTCAGCGTGACGCGCAGGCGGCTGGTGCCGGCGGGGACGGTGGGCGGGCGGATCGCCACGGCCAGCAAGCCGCGCTGTTCCAGTCCCGAGGCCAGCGCCAGGGCGCGGGCTTCGTCACCCACGATGGCCGGCACGATCTGGGTGGAGGATGCCCCCGTGTCCAGCCCCATGCCGCGCAGCGCGGCGCGCAGGTTGTCGCCCGCGGCCGCCAGGCGGGCGCGTTCGGCGTCCAGCGTGGGCACCAGGTCCAGTGCCGCGTCCATGGCGCCCAGCACCGCGGGCGGCAGCGCCGTCGTGTAGATGAAGCCCGAGCAGGCGTTGACCAGGTAGTCGCACAGCGCGCGCGAACCGGCGACGTAGGCGCCGAATCCGCCCAGCGCCTTGCTGAACGTGCCCATGGCCAGGTCGATGCGGCCGGGCGCCAGCCCTGCCAGCCCCATGCCGCGGGGGCCCAGCACGCCGGTGGCGTGCGCTTCGTCCAGGTAGACGAAGGCGCGGTAGCGGTCGGCCAGGGTTGCCAGCCGTTCCACGTCGGTCCGGTCGCCGTCCATGCTGAACACGCTTTCGGTGACGATGAATCGCGATACGGGCTGGCCGGCCGCGCTGTCCGCCCTGGCGGCCAGCAGGCTTTCCAGATGGTCCAGGTCGTTGTGCCGGAAGCGGATCTGCTTCACGCCCGCCGCCTGGCAGCCATGGTGCAGGCTGGCGTGGTTGAGCTTGTCGGCATACAGCTCGACCTCGCCCTGGCTGGCGGCCGCGCGCAGCAGGGCGGGCAGCACGGCGGCGTTGGCCTGCCAGCCCGAGGCCAGCAGCAGCGCGGCTTCGGTGCCTTTCAGCCGGGCCAGCTTGGCTTCCACCTGTTCGTGCAGGTCCAGGTTGCCGGTCACCAGGCGCGACGCCTGGGCGCCCGCGCCGTGGCGGGCTGCCCATTCGCGCGACCGCTCGACCAGCAGCGGATGCCGCGACAGGCCGAGGTAATCGTTGCTGGAGAAGTTCAGGACCGGCTCGCCCTCGAGGACGAGGCGTCCCGGGGCGGCGGCGGAGGCCGTGCGCAGGCGGCGGCGCACGCGGCGCGCTTCCGCGCGCGCCAGCTCGGAGGAGAAAAGCGGATCCAGCTTGGACATCTATATTTCCGGCAGCGGCCGGGCAGGGGGAGGCCGCGCCAGGCCGTAGAATGCGGGCCATTGTAGTGGAGGCGGACGCTGCCCCCGTTCCGGCCGGATGCGCCGGGCGGACCCGGCTCGCGCCGCCGGTATCGAGAGGTGAATCATGCACACGCCCGACTGGTTGGCCCAGGGCCAGCCCCATATCTGGCTACCCTATGCCCAAATGAAGACGGCCACGCCGCCGCTGCCCGTGGTGCGCAGCCATGGCAGCCGGCTTGAGCTGGCCGACGGCCGCAGCCTGATCGACGGCGTCGCGTCCTGGTGGACGGCCTGCCACGGCTACAACCACCCGCACATCGCCCAGGCGGTGCGCGCGCAGCTGGACGCCATGCCGCACGTCATGTTCGGCGGACTGACCCATGAACCCGCACTGACCCTGGCCCGCCGCCTGGCCGGCATGCTGGGGCCGGGACTGGACCGCGTCTTCTATACCGATTCCGGCTCGGTGGCGGTGGAAGTCGCCATGAAGATGGCGTTGCAGTTCTGGCTCAACCAGGGCGAACGCGGCCGCAGCCGTTTCCTGGCGTTCCGCGGCGGCTATCACGGCGACACCTTCGGCACCATGGCGGTGTGCGATCCTGACGAGGGCATGCACAGCCTGTACCGCGGCATGCTGGCCGAACACGACATCGTCGACCTGCCGCGCGGCGAAGCGGAGCTGGTTGCGCTGGAGGCCCACCTGGAATCCCATGGCTCGCGGCTGGCCGGCATCCTGGTCGAGCCGCTGGTTCAGGGCGCGGGCGGCATGCTGCTGCACGACCCGGAAGTACTGCGCCGTCTGCGCCGTTTGGCCGACCGGCACGGCCTGCTGCTGATCTTCGACGAGATCTTCACCGGCTTCGGCCGCACTGGCTCCATGTTCGCCTTCGAGCAGGCCGGCATCCGGCCGGACATCGTGACCTTGTCCAAGGCGCTGACCGGAGGCACCCTGCCGCTGGCCGCCACGGTGGCCAGCAGCCGGGTATTCGAGGCGTTCTGGTCCGACGATCCTTCGCACGCGCTGATGCACGGCCCCACCTTCATGGGCAATGCGCTGGCCTGCGCCGCAGCCAACGCCTCGCTGGATCTCTTTGAGACCGAACCGCGGCTGGCCCAGGCGCAAGCGATCTCCGCGAGCCTGACGGCCGGCCTGGAACCGTGCCGCGAGCTGCCCTGGGTGCGCGACGTGCGCGTGCTGGGCGCGATCGGCGTGGTGGAACTGGACGGCATCGCCGACCGCGAGGGCCTGAAGCGGCGCCTGGTCGAAGCCGGCGTGTGGGTGCGGCCGTTCGGCAATGTGGTCTACCTGACGCCGGCGTTGACGATCGCCGACGGCGAACTCGCCAGCCTGATGCGGGCGGTAGTGGACGTGCTGCGCCGCCAGCGTCCCTGAGCCGGATCGCGCCCGGTCGGCGTTGCCGGGGCAAACCCGCCAGATCCGCCTTGATCCAGATCAAGGCGGCTTTGTAACGCGCTGAGTAACATCGGCGCATGCGAGCAAAATCGATCTTCGCCGTCCCGGCCGGCCTGTCCGACGCCGACCGCCAGCAGCGCCGCCATGCGCTCGTGCGCCTGTCGCTGGCGTGGCTGGCGATGATGCAGGTGATGATGTTCGCCTGGCCCGGCTACCTGCGGCATGAAAGCATGCCCGCCGATGCGCTGGAAACGCTGGACTGGGCCATCGTGCTGATGAACTGGGCCAGCTTTGCGCTGACCGTGCCGGTCGTAGTGTATTCGGCCTGGCCGATCTGGCGCCACGCCGGCGACAACCTGCGCCATGGCCGCGCCGGCATGGACGTGCCGGTGGCCCTGGGCATCGTCGCCGCCTTCATTCCCAGCGTCCACGCCACCTACACGGGGCGCGGCGAGGTCTACTTCGATTCGGTCACGATGTTCGTGGCCTTCCTGTTGACCGCGCGCTACCTGGAACTGTGCGCCCGCCAGTCCTTCGGCGGCGCGGCAGGCGGCTTGCGCCACGAGCGCGTGGAGGTGCAGCGCCTGGAACTGGGCGCGCGCGCCGACCGGCTGGCCTCGCGCTTCGTCATGGTCCAGGTCGCGCTGGCGCTGGCCGCCGCGGCCGCCTGGGCCTACATCGATCCGGCGCACAGTATCCCGGTGATGGTGGCGCTCCTGGTGATGAGCTGTCCCTGCGCCATGTCGATGGCGGTGCCCACCGCCATGGCCTCCGCCCATTCGGCGCTGGCGGCCCATCCCAACATGTCCGATGCGGCGCTGGACGAACTGCTGGGCGAGGCGCGCCGCCGCGCTCGCCAGAACCTGAACGGATCGGTGGTCTGGCACCTGCTGATGACCCCGCTGGCGTTGGTCGGCTGGGTCACGCCATGGCTGGCCGCGATCACCATGCTGGTGTCCTCGCTGGCGGTCGCCTACAACTCGTGGCGCCTGTGCCGCCGCGACTGGGCTGGCGCGCCCGCGCCCGCCGCCGCGCTGGAAGCGGCGCAATGACCATCCTCTATCTGCTCCTGCCCCTGTCCCTGCTGTTCGTGCTGGCCATCGGGGTGTCGTTGTGGTGGGCCGTGTTCAACGGCCAGTATGACGACACCGATGACGCCGGCCGCGCCATCCTGCTCGATGACGACAGCGGCCCCGCCAGCCGCGGCTGAGCGGCGCGCTTGATTTCGCGCCTGGACCCGTTGCGCCGGCGCCGCGTTCCCCGCCGTGTAACCAGATGCTTGATCCAGATCAACGCTGCCTTGTTTGACTAGTCCCATCATTGCAGCCTGGAGCTATCTGTAACTTTAGGGGAAGGGCGATGAACGATTGCGCCGCAATCGCAAGCAAGGCCGATACCTTCAACTACAAGATCGTGAGGCAATTCGCGCTCATGACGGTAGTGTGGGGCATCGTCGGCATGGCTGTGGGCGTTTTTCTCGCTGCGCAGCTTATCTGGCCGCAGCTGAACTTTGACACCGCATGGCTGAGCTACGGCCGCCTGCGCCCGCTGCACACCAACGCGGTGATCTTCGCCTTCGGCGGCAGCGCGTTGTTTACGACGTCGTACTACGTGGTCCAGCGCACCTGTCAGGCGCGCCTGTTCTGCGGCCCGTTGGCCGCCTTCACGTTCTGGGGCTGGCAGATCGTCATCGTCGCCGCCGCCATCACCTTGCCCATGGGCTTCACCAGCAGCAAGGAATACGCCGAACTCGAATGGCCCATCGACATCCTGATCACCCTGGTCTGGGTGGCCTACGCCATCGTGTTCTTCGGCACCATCATCAAGCGCCGTTCCAAGCACATCTACGTGGCCAACTGGTTCTTCGGCTCGTACATCCTGACCATCGCCATCCTGCACATCTTCAACAACATTGAAATGCCGGTGTCGATGTGGAAGTCCTATTCCGCCTACTCGGGCGTGCAGGACGCCATGGTGCAGTGGTGGTACGGCCATAACGCCGTGGGCTTCTTCCTGACCACCAGCTTCCTGGGCATGATGTATTACTTCGTGCCCAAGCAGGCCGGCCGTCCCATCTATTCCTACCGCCTGTCCATCGTCCACTTCTGGGCGCTGGCCTTCACCTACATGTGGGCGGGCCCGCACCACCTGCTGTACACCTCGCTGCCCGACTGGACCCAGTCGCTGGGCATGACCTTCTCGCTGATCCTGCTGGCGCCGTCCTGGGGCGGCATGATCAACGGCATCATGACCCTGCAGGGCGCCTGGTACAAGCTGCGCACCGATCCGATCCTGAAGTTCATGGTGACGGCGCTGTCGTTCTACGGCATGTCGACCTTCGAAGGCTCGATGATGTCGATCCGCACGGTCAACGCGCTGTCGCACTACACGGACTGGACCATCGGCCACGTGCACTCCGGCGCGCTGGGCTGGGTCGCCATGATCTCCTTCGGTTCGCTCTACTACCTGATCCCGCGCCTGTACGGCCGCGAGAAGATGTACAGCGTCAAGGCCATCGAACTGCATTTCTGGATCGCGACCATCGGCGTGGTGCTGTACATCGCCGCCATGTGGATCGCCGGCGTGCAGCAGGGCCTGATGTGGCGCGACACCGCCAGCGACGGCACGCTGGTCTACAGCTTCGTGGAAGAGCTGAAGACGCGCGTCCCGTACTACCTGATCCGTTTGCTGGGCGGCACCTTGTTCCTGTCGGGTGTGTTCGTCATGGCCTGGAACGTGTGGATGACGGTGCGCGGGGCGCAGCCGGTCAACCCCGCCATTCCGCAAGACGATCCCCATGCCGCACGCCAGCCGGTTCCCGCGACCGCTGTGCCGGCCACTGTTTGACGAGGACATCATGGCCAACAATAAATCTGGTTTCTTTTCGCACCAGACGCTCGAGAAGAACATCGGCTGGATGATCATCGCCAGCATCCTGGTGGTGTCCTTCGCGGGCCTGGTCCAGATCGTGCCGCTGTTCTTCCAGCACAGCACGACCCAGCCCATCGCGGGCGTGGAACCCTACAGCCCGCTGCGCCTGATGGGCCGCGACGTCTACATCCGCGAAGGCTGCGTCGGCTGCCATTCGCAGCAGGTGCGGGTGCTGGCGGCCGAAGTGCAGCGCTACGGTTCGTACTCGCTGGCCTCGGAATCGGTCTTTGACCATCCCTTCCTGTGGGGCTCCAAGCGTACCGGTCCCGACCTGGCGCGCGTGGGCGAACGTTATTCCGACGATTGGCACCGCATCCACCTGCGCGACCCGCGCAAGGTGGTGCCGGAGTCCAACATGCCCGCCTATCCCTGGCTGGAAAAGACCGTCATCACTGGCGAGAACGTGAGCGACCGCATGCGCGCCCTGCGCAAGCTGGGCGTGCCCTACACGGACGAGGAGATCGCCGAGGCGCCCAAGGCCATCGAAGGCAAGACCGAGGAAGACGCGCTGGTCGCCTACCTGCAAGGGCTGGGCGTGGGCGTGCGCAAGGCGAAGCAGGCCGAGCAGGCCAAGAAGGCGGAAGAGGCCAAGAAGGCCGCCGCACAACCTGCGGCGCAACCCGCCACCCAAGCCGCCGCGCCCGCGGCCGCGGGAGGCTGACCATGCTGGGCTATCTGAGCGCCGTCGTCACCGCCATTTCGATGGCAACTTTCTTCGGCATCGTCTGGTGGGCCTGCTCGCGCGGCCGCCAGAGCGCCAACCGCGAATCGGCCATGCTGCCGTTCGCACTGCCCGATGAGTTCGGGCAGGGACAACAAGATGGAGCGAATCGGTCATGAGCGATTTCGTTAGCGGCTTCTGGGGGTATTTCATCTCGATCGTCGCCGTGGGCGGCGTGGTCTGGTGCGTGTGGCTGCTGTACACGCAGCGCCGCTGGCTCAGCACCAAGCCGGCCAACGGCAAGGTCGAGGACACGGGCCACGTCTGGGACGGCGACCTGACCGAGCTGAACAACCCGGTGCCGGGCTGGTGGACCTGGATGTACCTGCTGGCCTGCGCCTTCGCGCTGGGCTATCTGTTCTTCATGCCGGGCCTGGGTGAGTACAAGGGCCAGCTGGGCTACAGCAGCACCGAGGAAGTGGCCAGGCAGCAGGCCAAGATGGCCGAAGCCGTGCGTCCGATCTACGCGCGCTTCGAGACCATGGACATTCCGCAGATCGCCCAGGATCCAGGCGCTCGCGAAATCGGCCAGCGCCTGTTCCTGAACACCTGCGCGCAATGCCATGGCTCGGACGCCAAGGGCGGCCCCAGCTTTCCCAACCTGGCCGACGGCGACTGGCTGCACGGCGGCTCGCCTGAAGCCATCATGCAGACCATCACGCAGGGCCGCGTGGGCGTGATGCCGCCCTGGAAGGCCGCGATCGACGCCAAGACGGCTGCCGATATCGCCCAGTACGTGCGCTCGCTGTCGGGCCTGACGGCGGATCCGGTCCGCGTGTTCCGCGGCAAGCGCGAGTTCGCCAATTACTGCGTGGCCTGTCACGGCGTCGACGGCAAGGGCAACCAGGCGCTGGGCGCGCCCAACCTGACGGACGACGTCTGGCTCTACGGCAGCTCTGAAGCGACCATCGTCAAGACCATCCTGGATGGCCGCGACAATCGCATGCCGGCGCATGGCGACATCCTGACGCCGGAGCAGATCAAGATCCTGACGGCCTGGGTCTGGGGCTTGTCGAACAAGCCCGAAGCGACGGCCAGCGCCGCGCCGGGCACGGCAACGAAGTAAAGGCTTTACAGCGCGTTTTTGGGGGCCGCGCCTGGCGTGGCCCCCATATCACTGGACATACAGCAGGGAGCAGGAAATGGAAGATGGGTCAGCCGCAAGGGTCGGCACTACGCCTGACGGTGACCCGCCGCCCTGGCGGCCGCATGTGAGGCCGCCGCGTCCGGGGACGGAAACCCTGGAGCAGACGCTGGCGGGCGTGCGCAGCAAGATCTACCCGCGGTCCGTCAGCGGCATCTTCGCGCGCTGGCGCATCGCGTTCGTCTTTCTGACCCAGCTGATTTTCTACGGCCTGCCATGGCTGCAATGGAACGGCCGCCAGGCCGTGCTGTTCGACCTGGGCGCGCGCAAGTTCTATCTCTTCGGCCTGGTGCTGTGGCCGCAGGACGTGGTCTACCTGGCGGTGCTGCTGGTGATTTCGGCGCTGGCGCTGTTCCTGTTCACGGCGGTGGCGGGGCGGCTGTTCTGCGGCTACGCCTGTCCGCAGACCGTGTACACCGAGATCTTCATGTGGATCGAGCGCAAGGTCGAAGGCGACCGCGTCGCGCGCATCCGCCTGGACGAATCGCCCTGGACCTGGCGCAAGGTGCGCCTGAAACTCACCAAGCATTTCCTGTGGATCGCGCTGGCCTGGTGGACGGGCTCCACCTTCATCGGCTATTTCGCACCCATCCGCGAACTGGGCCATGAGCTGTTCGCGCTGCAACTCGGCCCCTGGCAGTGGTTCTGGATGCTGTTCTACGGCTTCGCCACCTGGGGCAACGCCGGCTTCATGCGCGAATCCGTGTGCAAGTACATGTGCCCGTACGCGCGCTTCCAGAGCGTGATGGTGGACCCCGACACCTTCGTGGTCACCTACGACAAGCGCCGCGGCGATCCGCGCGGCGGCCGCTCGCGCAAGGTGGACCACAAGGCCGCCGGGCTGGGCGACTGCGTCGATTGCAGCCTGTGCGTGCAGGTCTGTCCGACCGGCATCGACATACGCGACGGCCTGCAATACATGTGCATAGGCTGCGGCGCCTGTATCGACGCCTGCGAACAGGTCATGGACAAGATGCAGTACGAGCCCGGCCTGATCCGCTATACCTCGGAACGCGCCATGTTGGACGGGCTGTCCGCCAAGAGCGCCCGCTCTCATCTGCTGCGTCCGCGCGTGCTGATCTACGGCACGCTGATCCTGGCGCTGGCCATCGCTTTCGTGGCGTCGCTGGCCATGCGCAACCCCTTGCGGGTGGACGTGATCCGCGACCGCGGCGCGCTGGGGCGCGAAGTGGCCGGCGGCATGATCGAAAACGTGTACCGCCTGCAGATCATCAATACTTCCGACCAGCCGATGCGCCTGCAGCTCTCGGTCGAGGGCATGCCCGGCCTGAAGGTGATGATGGGACAGCAGGGCTCGGACACGGTCGACGTCGAGGCGGCTGCCAACAAGCTGGTGCCCATGGTGATCCGCGCGCCGGCTGGCGCCGAGCCGGGCGCCCATGCCATCACGCTGCGCGCGCGCGGCCAGGACGGCGAGAGCCGTCCGGTCGAGACCGACGAGCCCGCCAGCTTCTACGTACCCGATTGAATACTGAAAAGGACAAGCCCATGACCGCCGCCCAACCCGCCAAGACCGCCAAGCCCTGGTACCGCGAGCCCTGGCCCTGGATCCTGATGGCCGGCCCGTTCGTGGCCATGATAGGCTGCTTCGTCACGATCTATTTCGCTTTCACCAACTTCAGCAATCAGCCGATCCAGGAGGGCGTGGTCAAGCGCGGCCTGGTCATCGAGCAGGCGGCGTCCAGCGCCAATCCGTAATCGGGGAGAACACAGATGGGCTTGCGATCATTGATGTGGATCCTGTGGCCGTCCTTCATGGCGGCCGCGGCGGGGAGCGCGCTGATCTTCGCCCTGATCGACCCCCTGGATGTGGCGATCTTCGGGCATGTGCCTACCGGACGCACCGGCTTCTACACCGTGTCTTTCTTCGTGCTGTGGGTGATGGCGGGGTTGTCCAGCACGCTGACCGCTTACCTGATGCCCAAGGCCGAGGAACCCGAGGACCTGTAGCCGGGGCGCGGCGTGGCCGCGGCCCGGGGCCGTCGCAAGCGGCGGCCTATACCTTCTTCACGAACTCCGACTTCAGGCTCATCGCCCCGAAGCCGTCGATCTTGCAATCGATGTCGTGGTCGCTATCGACCAGGCGGATGCCCTTGACCTTGGTGCCCATCTTGACCACGCCGCCGGAACCCTTGAGTTTCAGGTCCTTGATGACAGTGACGGTGTCGCCGTCCTGCAGCACATTGCCGGCCGAGTCGCGGTAGACGCGCGCGGCTTCATCGGCAGATTCCGCGGCCTGCGCCGGCCATTCATGCGCGCATTCCGGGCAGACGTAGAGGGCGCCGTCTTCATAGGTGTATTCGGACTGGCATTTGGGACAGGCGGGCAGTGCGCTCACGTGTGGACCTCAGTGTAAAAAACGCGCGATGCGCAACACGCGATTGTACTGCGCGGCATGCTGTTTTCCCCTGTGCCGCGAGAGTTTTCCCCCTTTGCATTGCGCGCTCTCAAGCTGTTGCGTCGCCATGCAGCAAGCCCACGAAATGCCGCGCGGCGGCGCTCAGCGGACGGTCGCGCGGCACGATGCTGCCGAAGGCCGTCAGGCTTTGCCGGATCTGGTAGGGCAGTATCGCCAGCAGGCCATGCGCCGCGTAACGGCTGGCCACCGATTCCGGAATCACGCCCAGCATCGTCGATTTCATCGCCAGGTTCGTCGTGGTCAGGATGGACGCTGATTCGATCAGGCCCCTGGGCGTGGAGGCGTTGTGCGAACGGAACTCCTGTTCGATGACGTCGCGCATCGGACTGCCATGCGGCTGCAGCACCCAGGGATAGTCCAGCATGGCGTCAAAGCTCACGCGCTTGCGGCCGGCCAGCGGATGGTCCACCGACGCGATCACCGACAGCGCCTCGTCGCCGATCGGGCGAAAGACGTACTGGCTGTCCGACAGGGTCAGCATGCGGCCGATCACCACGTCCAGCTTGCCTTCGTTCATGCGGCCGATCAGCAGGTCGCTGGTGCCGGTGGAGATTTCTACCGCCAGCAGCGGATAGGTCTGTTTCAGGCGCAGCAGGGCGTCGGTCAGATGGCCGGGCGATGCGGCCATGATGCTGCCGATGAACAGCTTGCCCGCGCTGCCCAGGCGCAGCTCCTCCAGTTCGCGCGCCAGCGACGAGACCGTGCCGCGCATGCCCCGGAAGTACCCCATCACGCATTCGCCCGCCGCGGTCAGCGCCAGCCCGCGGCCGACCCGTCCGTATAGAGGCTGGCCGATGGCCAGTTCCAGCTCGTGCAGCATCTTGCTGGCCGCGGACTGGGTCATGTTGAGCTGGCTGGCGGCGGCGCGCAGCGTGCCGCGTTCCTCGATCGCCAGCAACAGGACGATCTGCCGCATGCGCAGCCGGGCCAACAGGGAAGGGACGTGGATCGCGCGTTCCATGATTGATCGCCTCAGGTGAACGATTAGTGCAAAAGTTTCATTTTACGGAAACAGCGCTTCTTTCTAAGATGGACTCACAAAAGATTGCCTCTTCAACGGGCAAAAAACCAACCAAGGAGACAACCATGAAGACTAGGCTATTGGCCGCGATGGCGGCCGGCGCCCTGTGCCTGTCGGCCCTGGCGCCCGTCCAGGCGCAGACCGCCGACTGGCCCAACAAGCCCCTGCGCCTGCTGGTGGGATCCGCGCCGGGCGGCGGCACCGACGCCATGGCGCGCGCCGTGGCCGACAAGCTGGGGCCCTTGCTCAAGCAGACCGTGGTGGTCGAGAACAAGCCGGGCGCGTCCAATACGCTGGCGGCCGACCTGGCGGCCAAGTCCACGGACGGCCACACCATGGTGATGGGGGTCTCTACCGCCCATGCCATCGCGCCGCACCTGCTGAAGCTGGGCTATGACAACGACCGCGACCTGACGCCGGTGGTGTTCGTGGGCGCCGTTCCCAACATCCTGGTGGTCAACAACGACGTGCCGGCCAAGTCGGTGCAGGAACTGATCGCTCTGCTCAAGAGCAAGCCTGGCACCTACAACTTTGCCAGCAGCGGCTCGGGCAGCACCCAGCACATCGCCGCCGAGCTGTTCAAGGACGCCACCGGAGTGCAGATGATCCACATCCCGTACCGCGGCAGCGGCCCGGCGCTGGTGGACCTGATGGGCGGGCAAGTGCAGATCGCGTTCGAGACCGCGTCTTCCGTGATCCCCCACATCAAGAGCGGCAAGGTGCGCGCGCTGGCCGTGCTGAGCGCCAAGCGCAACGCCCAGTTGCCCGACGTGCCGACGATGGCCGAGGCCGGCGTCCCAGGCGTGGAAATGAGCGCCTGGTACGGCATCTACATGCCCAGCGCCACGCCCGCTGCCAACCAGAAGCGCATCCATGACGCCGTCAACGGCATCCTGGCCCTGCCCGACACGCAGGCCCGCCTGCAGGCGATCGGCGCCGACATCAACCCGATGAGCCAGGAGCAGTTCGCGCAGTTCCATAAGAGCGAAAACCAGCGCTACGCCGGCGTCATCAAGAAGAACAACATTTCCGTGGAATGACCCAGACATGAGCAAGCAGCAGAAACCCGTCATCGCCCTGACCCTGGGCGACCCCGCAGGCATCGGCGCCGAACTGATCGCCCGCCTGCTGGCCAGACCCGAAGCCATGCAACAGGCGAACATCGTGCTGGTGGGCGACGAGTGGCTGTGGCGCGAAGGCCAGCGGGTGGCAGGCGTGCAGGTCGCCACCCAGCCCGTGGACAGCATCGAGGCGGTGCGCGGCCGGCCGGACACCGGCGCGCCCGCCTGGCTGGGGATGGATACCATCGACCCCGGCCAGGTGCATGTCGGCCAGGCCGAGGCCGCGGGCGGCGCGTCGGTGCTGCGGGTGCTCAACGCCTGCATGGACGCCGCGCGCGACGGCCACGTCGACGCCATCTGTTTCGCGCCCCTGAACAAGTACGCCATGAAGCTGGGCGGCCTGGGGCACGACGACGAACTGCACCACTTTGCGCAGTACCTGGGCGTGACCGGCTACTTCTGCGAGTTCAATACCCTGGGCGACCTGTGGACTTCGCGCGTGTCCTCGCATATTCCGTTGAAGGACGCGGCGGCGGCGCTAAGCATCGACGGCATCAAGGACGCTACCCGGCTGATCTACCGTTCGTTGCAGGCCAACGGCATTGCCGAGCCGCGCGTGGCGGTGGCGGCCTTCAATCCGCATGGCGGCGACGGCGGCACCTGCGGCCGCGAAGAGGTGGACATCATCGCGCCCGCCGTGCGGCAACTGAACGATGAGGGGCTGCCGGTGCAGGGCCCGTTCCCCGCCGACACCATCTTCCTGAAGGCCCAGGCCGGCGAGTTCCAGGCCATCGTCACCATGTACCACGACCAGGGCCAGATCGCGATCAAGCTGCTGGGCTTTTCGCGTGGAGTGACGGTGCAGGGCGGCCTGCCCATTCCCATCACCACGCCGGCCCACGGTACCGCCTACGACATCGCCGGCCAGGGCCGCGCCAATCTGGACGCCACCTGGCAGGCCTTTCTCATCGCCTGCCGCATGGGCCTGTCGCACCGCGCATCGCGCACGCGGGCGGGCTGATCCGCCGCTTTCATTCCATACCCTTATTCCAAGCAGGATATCCTCATGAAGATCAAATCCGTCCGCGCCCGCGTCTACGAGTGGACCGGCAAGACCGTGCCGCCGCAGGGCAATTTCTGCTCCAACGCCATGGACCTGCTGTATTCCAAGCAGGAAACCATGAGCACCTTCCGCTTCCACGGCTGGACCGTGGTCGAGGTGGAGACGGACGACGGCATCGTGGGCCTGGGCAACGTGGCGCTGGCGCCGCGCGTGGCCAAGGCCATCATCGACCAGTACCTGGCCCCGCTGGTGATCGGGCAGGATCCCTGGGATTACGAATACCTGTGGCAGCGCATGTACCGCTCCACCCACGCCTGGGGCCGCAAGGGCGTGACCATGGCCGCGATTTCGGCGGTGGACCTGGCCATCTGGGACATCCTGGGCAAGTCGGTGAACAAGCCCGTCTTCAAGCTGCTGGGCGGCCGAACCAAGGAAAAGATCCCGGTCTACTACTCCAAGCTCTACCGCACCGACCTGAAGGCCATGCAGGAAGAGGCCCAGACCTATCTGGACCAGGGCTTCACGGCCTTCAAGATGCGCTTCGGCTACGGTCCGGCGCACCTGCAGAAGGGCGTGTCGGAGAACCTGAAGTCGGTGGAGGCGGTGCGCGAGGTGATCGGCTACGACACCGACCTGATGCTGGAGTGCTATATGGGCTGGAACCTGGAGTACGCCAAGCGCATCCTGCCCAAGCTGGAAAAGTTCGAGCCGCGCTGGCTGGAAGAGCCCGTCATCGCCGACGACATCGACGGCTATGCGGAACTGAACCAGCTGACCTCGATCCCGATCTCCGGCGGCGAACACGAATTCTCGCTCTATGGCTTCAAACAGTTGCTGGACCGCAAGGCGGTGTCGGTGGTGCAGTACGACACCAACCGCGTGGGCGGCATCACGGCGGCGCACAAGATCAACGCGCTGTGCGAGGCCTACAGCGTGCCGGTGGTGCCGCATGCCGGCCAGATGCACAATTACCACCTGACCATGAGCACGCTGGCCTCGCCCATGAGCGAGTACTTCCCCATGTTCGACGTGGAGGTCGGCAACGAGCTGTTCTATTACATCTTCGACGGCGAGCCGGTGGCCAAGGAAGGTTTCATCGACCTGGACGACGACAAGCCCGGCCTGGGCCTGACGTTGAAGACGGAATACCTCAAAGACTTCAACATCATCGAATGAACATGGCTACCTACCAGAACCCGCGTTATCGCGGCATATTCCCGGTCGTGCCCACCACCTTCACCGAATCCGGCGAGCTGGATCTGCCCAGCCAGAAGCGCGCGGTGGATTTCATGATCGACTCGGGCGTGGACGGCCTTTGCATCCTGGCCAATTTCTCCGAGCAGTTCGTGCTGTCGGACGACGAGCGCGAAATCCTGACGCGGACCATCCTGGAGCACGTCGCCGGCCGCGTGCCGGTGATCGTGACCACCACGCACTTCAGCACCCAGGTCTGCGCCGCGCGCAGCCGGCGCGCGCAGGAGCAGGGCGCCGCCATGCTGATGATCATGCCGCCTTACCACGGCGCGACGATCCGGGTGTCCGAGGAACAGGTGGCGGGATTCTTCCAGCGCGTGTCGGACGCGGTGGATATCCCCATCATGATCCAGGATGCGCCGGTCGCAGGCACGCCGTTGTCGGCGGCGGCGCTGGCGCGGATGGCGCGCGAGATCGAGCACGTCGCCTACTTCAAGATCGAAACCGCGGGCGCGGCCAGCAAGCTGCGCGACCTGATCGCGCTGGGCGGCGAGGCCGTGGAAGGGCCCTGGGACGGCGAGGAAGCCATCACCCTGCTGCCCGACCTGGATGCCGGCGCCACCGGCTCCATGACCGGCGGCGGCTTCGCTGATGGCCTGCGGCCTATCATCGAGGCCCATCGCGCAGGCAGGCGCGACGAGGCTTACCGCCTGTACGAGCGCTGGCTGCCCCTGATCAATTACGAGAACCGGCAGGGCGGCATCCTCACGGCCAAGGCCTTGATGAAGGCCGGCGGCGTGATCGCGTGCGATGCGCCGCGCCACCCTTGGCCGGCCATGCGCGCGGAGGTCCGGCAGGGCCTGCTGGAGACCGCGAGCCGCCTTGATCCGCTGGTCCTGCGCTGGGCACGCTGAGCAGGGATTGATCAGCCTGCCAAACACACTGTTCCGTCACGGCGAACAAGCCTGTCACGCGTGACGGTTAAAATCCCTGGCTATCCATCCAGTCGGGGGCGCGTGTGCAGCCGGTCATTTCAGTTCAGGATCTATCCAAACGGTACGCATCCGGATTCCAGGCGCTCAAGAGCGTTAACCTGGACATCCGGCGCGGCGAGATCTTCGCCCTGCTCGGGCCCAACGGCGCGGGCAAGACCACGCTGATCAGCATCATCTGCGGCATCGTCAATCCCACCGCCGGCCGCGTGCTGGCAGACGGCCACGACATACTCACGGAGTTCCGCGCGGCCCGCGCCAAGATCGGTCTGGTGCCGCAGGAAATTTCCACCGACGCGTTCGAAAGCGTCTGGAACACCGTCAACTTCAGCCGCGGCCTGTTCGGCAAGCCGACCGACCACGCCTACATCGAAAAGGTGCTGCGCGACCTGTCCCTGTGGGACAAGAAGGACAGCCGCATCATGGCGCTGTCGGGCGGCATGAAGCGCCGCGTCATGATCGCCAAGGCGCTGTCGCACGAACCCGCGATCCTGTTCCTGGACGAGCCCACCGCCGGCGTGGACGTCGAGTTGCGGCGCGGCATGTGGGAAATGGTGCGGCGCCTGCGCGAAAGCGGCGTCACCATCATCCTCACCACGCACTACATCGAGGAAGCCCAGGAAATGGCCGACCGCATCGGCGTGATCCGCAAGGGCGAGATCATCCTGGTCGAAGAGAAGCACGCGCTGATGGCCAAGCTGGGCAAGCGCCAGCTGGCGCTGACGCTGAAGGCGCCGCTGCCGGGCATCCCCACGGCGCTGGACGCCTTCCAGCTGGACCTGTCCGACAACGGCCACAAGCTGGTCTACACCTACGACAACCAGGGCGGCGGGGAAATCTCCCGGCTGCTGCATGAGCTCTCGCGCCTGGAGATCGAATTCACCGACCTGAATTCGTCGGAAAGCTCGCTCGAGGATATCTTTGTCAGCCTGGTGCACGGTCAATCATGAACTTCTACGCCATCCGCGCTATCTACCTGTTTGAAATGGCCCGCGCGTGGCGCACGCTGATGCAGAGCGTGCTGTCGCCCGTGATCTCCACCTCGCTGTATTTCGTGGTGTTCGGTTCCGCCATCGGTTCGCACATGGTCGAGATCGACGGCGTGAGCTACGGCGCCTTCATCGTGCCCGGCATGATCATGCTGTCGCTGCTGACGCAAAGCATCGCCAACGCGTCCTTCGGCATCTACATGCCGCGCTTCTCGGGCACCATCTACGAAATCCACTCGGCGCCCATCTCCTACGTGGAGATCGTCATGGGCTATGTGGGCGCTGCCGCCAGCAAGTCCATCATCCTGGGGCTCATCATGCTGGCCACGGCGCGCCTGTTCGTGTCGTTCGAGGTCGCGCATCCGTTCTGGATGCTGGGTTTCCTGGTGCTGACGGCCGTGACCTTCAGCCTGTTCGGCTTCATCATCGGCATCTGGGCGGATGGCTTCGAAAAGCTGCAGATCATCCCGCTGATGATCATCACGCCGCTGACCTTCCTGGGCGGCACCTTCTATTCCATCAAGATGCTGCCGCCGTTCTGGCAGACCGCCACGCTGTTCAATCCGGTGGTGTATCTGGTCAGCGGCTTTCGCTGGGCCTTCTATGGCGTGGCGGACGTCAGCGTCGGCGTCAGCGTGGGCATGACGCTGGTGTTCCTGCTGGCCTGCCTGATCGGCGTGCGCTGGATCTTCAAGACCGGCTACCGGCTGAAGACCTAGCGCAGACGGACAGGGGGACGGTGGCTCAGGCTTGGGCCGCCGGCGCGCGGCGGGCCAGGCCGTCATGGGCATCGAGCAGGCGCTCGCGCCAGGCGTGGACCGGATCGTCCTGGGCCAGCAGTTCCAGCGTGCTGGTGCAGCGCGCCCACATGAACATGCCAAACACCGCGTAGTCGGCATAGGCCGGCTGCGCGCCCGCCAGATAGGGCTGCTTGCCCAGCATCTGCCGCAAGGGCAGCAGCGCCGCGCGCAGCGCGGCGATCTGGTCTTCATAGCCCGCCGGCAGGTCTTCCAGCCGGCCGAAGCGCTTCTCCCGCGTGGCGCGGAAATAGTCCCGGTCCTTTTCATGGATCAGGCCGTGGATGCTGGGCAGCAGCAGCCGCGCCAGCGTCGGCACCAGGGTTGTGTCCGACCATGAATTCACGAACAGGCTCAGCGCACGGCCGATGGCGCCGCCGAACAACGAGGGCCGCTCGGGGAAGGTGTCTTCCAGGTAGCACGCGATCTGCCAGGAATCGCTGACGACATGGTCGCCGTGCACCAGCACCGGCACCAGCTTCTGGCCGGAAAAGTCTATGGCTTCCTTTTCGGTGAAGCGCCAGGGTACGGTCGCCGCGGTCAGGCCCTTGTGGGCCAGGGCCATGTGGGTCTTCCAGCAATGCGGGCTGAAGCGCAGCGAGGCGTCGGCGCCCGCCAGGTCATAGAGAGTGAGATCCGGGGTCAAGATACTGCGCTCCTTCTACGTGTCGGTGAGGGAATCCGGAACAGGATAACCGGTTGCGCGGGACCCATGGCGGCAGGGGCCGGCCCCGCGCCTTCGCCGTCCGGTGGCTCAGCCTGGCGCGAGTTCGGCGCTGGTTGCGCCATGGCTTTGCGTCAGCACGCGTTGGAACAGGCCGGCGGCCTCGTCCCGGCCGAGATCGAGGCCAAAACGTGCGCGCAGGCAATCCGCCCAACTGGCGGCATTGGCATAGCGATGTTTCTGCAGATCGCCGGCGTTGTCGCGGCGGGTGTAGGTGTCGTTCACCATCAGTTCGCGGGCGCCGGGCTGGGTGCGGCTGACCAGCAGGCTGTTCAGGAAGACGGACTGGGGATGCGTCGAGGTGTACCAGTTGCCGATTTCGAAATCCACATCCGCCGCGGGCTCCAGCTTGAAGCGATACACGGTCTGCCAGCCGCTCACGGTCTGAAAGTCCAGGCTCAGTTCGCCTGCGGCCTGGGCGATGCGGAAAGTGCCGTGGGGCGTGGCTTGGGGAACGTCAGGCAGCAATTCCAGGGGGGCGGTCTGCGTGGTGGATCCGAAGGCCACATCGACGAACCAGCTGCGGCCCTCCAGTTCCACGCGCAATAGCATGTGGGTCAGTCCCGTATGGATTTTCGCCGGCACTTGCCAGCGCACCCGTGCGATCAGCGGAGTGACATGAAAGCCCATCTGCCGCAACACCGCGAGCAGCAGCGTGTTGTGCTCGAAGCAGTATCCGCCGCGCCGTTGCGTGAACATCTTGTCGGCGATGGCCTCCAGATCCAGCGCAACGCTGCGGCCAGAATACGGCGCCAGGTTTTCAAACGGGATGGCTTGCGGATGCAGCAGATGGAGCTGCCGCAAGACGTCGAGCGTGGGCTCGGCAGGGCCCTGATAGCCGATGCGGCCAAAATAGCGGGCCAGGAACGCCGGGTCTGGAGTTGCGGTCATTCAAGTTCACCAAGAGTGCGGCCCAGCAATTGGCCGGGCCAGCCATTCACGTCGAAGGTGGAAATCCGTTGGTAGCCGCAGGATTCGTAAAAGCGCGCCAGGGCGCCATTGCCGCCGCCATAGCAGTCCACGCGCAAGCGATCCACGCCCGCGGCGCGCGCTTGGTCATCGGCAAAGGCCAGCAAGCGCCGGCCCAGGCCGCGCGCGCGCTCGTCGCGCGAGGCGACCAGCAGTCGCACGTAGATTTCCGGCTCGGTTGCCGCGGGCACATAAGGCATGGATGCGCCCAACACCAGCGCGCCATGGATGCCGCCGTCCGGGTCCTCGGCGACCCAGGCGCCGGGCAGCGCGCAGGCTTCGGTCACGCCCGCGATGCGCTTGGGCAGGGTGGACCAGGGCTCGCTGCCCCATTGCCCCTCGTTGCCCATGCTTACAAACCAGGCTATCACCTGGTCGAAGATCCGCAGCACCGCGGGCGCATCCTCCACGCGCGCGCGGCGGATCGTCAGCTCGTTCGTTTCTTTTGCCTTCAAGGTCACAATTCCTCCACGTCTGCATTGCTAAGGGTATCCCGACAGGCTTCATCGTAGATGCGACCGCCAGTAGCGTCAGTCAGGCCCACACCAACCTGAGCGCCGCCGCCGACAGATAAAGGCCGCAGCCGAACACCGCATGCGTCGCCAGGCTGCGCAGGCGGTTCCTCCAGGGCGTGGGCGTGC
This sequence comes from Achromobacter aegrifaciens, assembly GCF_902859735.1. GTDB lineage: Bacteria > Pseudomonadota > Gammaproteobacteria > Burkholderiales > Burkholderiaceae_B > Achromobacter > Achromobacter aegrifaciens. The sequence goes on from NZ_CADIJY010000008.1 coordinate 130,723, forward strand.
GGGACGCTGCAATCCCCGCGCCCATGGCGGGCTGCATGACGAAAAACGGCATGACGACGGTTGCCACGCCCACGGCCAGCGCGGGCAGCCATGTGGGATCACGCAACCATGCCGCGCCCTGGACGCCGACGAGCAGCGCGGCGAAGGCTACGCCCACGGCGTAGTGGATCGTCCACCCCAGCGCCGATTCGCCCGCGATGGGCTCGGCCCGGCCGATATTGGCGTGGGCGAGCTTGCCCCGGCACAGGTGGCCGGCCCACCGGCCGACCAGCGCGTAGCCCAGCGTGGGCATGCCCAGCGCTTTCTGGAGCATGCCCCACAGGTCCATCACGACCGTCGCGCCGATCCCGATCAAAACCACTTTCGCCGCCAATTCCATCGATTCCATGTCCTGTTCCTTCCGTTGATGACCGCATTGTTTGCAGGCATGATAGAAGTTGAAGTCAACTTCAAGTCAAGGAGGACGCCATGGATATTTCGGAAGTCGCCCGGCGCACGGGCCTGCCGGCCTCCACGCTGCGCTTCTATGAAAACAGGGGCTTGATCGCAGCGGTCAGCGCCGCCGGCGAGCGCCGGCGCTTTGCGCCCGGCGTGCTGGATCAACTGGCGCTGATTGCGCTGGGGCAGGCCGGCGGCCTGTCGCTGGACGAGATCCAGGCCATGCTTGCGCCCGACGGCGCGTTGCGGGTGGACAGGCAGTTGTTGCTGGACAAGGCCGACAGCATAGATGCGACCATCAAGCGCCTGCGGGCGATGAGTCAGGGCCTGCGCCATGCGGCGGTATGTCCTGCCGCCAACCATGCGCAATGCCCGACTTTCCAGCGCTTGCTGAAGGCGGCTTCCGGCAGGGTGAAGCAAAGCAGAACGGCTCCGGCCGCCGCAAGGAAAAAAAACGCCATCCGTTCCTGAGGACGGATGGCGCCAACACTAGCTCTCGGAGAGCCTTACCCTACTTCGCGGCGGGGGCGCCCTTGCCCATGCTCATCAAACGTTGCTTGAGCTGGGGGTCCTGCTGGATGGCCTGGCCGATGCCGTTGAATTCCTCGACGCTCAGGCCGTCGGCCTGCACCAGCTTCACCATCTTGGCGTCGGCTTCCTCGACGACCTTCTGCTTGGCGGCATCTGTCTTGGCGGCGTCGACCTTGGGACGGTATTCGTCGACGACGCCGGAAATCTTCTGCGAAGCCGAAGCGAAACGCTGCAATTGCTGGTCGGTCGGCTGGATCGCGGGTGGGGGCGCCATGCGCGGTTGAGCCTGGGCCTGGCCTTGCGCCTGGCTGGCTTGCTGCGCAAAGGCGGGAGCACCGGACAGCGCCGTCGCCAGCACGGCGGCGGACAGGAATGCATAAGTGGAACGCTGCATGAAACCTCCTTGTTCCGGTTGAATGTCGGGCCATGATGACGACCGGGGCGGTGCGGGGGCAAGTTTCGCGATGTGTTTTCCTGTTTCGGCAGGCCACGGGATCGGCGCGCGCCCCGGGAGGGAGTCCCCCGGGGCGCGGCGGAAACGTTTTGCGCGGTTTCGTAGTCGCTGCTGGCCGCGATGTTTCCTTAAATTTATGCGGGACGGGTCTACACGATCAGCATGCTCAGCATTACCAGCGCCAGCAGCAGCACGTAGACGCGGGCGTGCAGGCGGTCGGGGATGCGCGGGATCAGCGGCGCGGCCAACCAGATGCCGACCAGCGAGCCCAGCGCCAGCGCGGCGAAGGCCAGCAGGTCCACATAGCCCACGATCCAGGGCGCCAGCGGTTCGGCCAGGCCGCCGGCCGCAGCCATGTAGGCCAGCGTTCCCACCACCGCCACCGGCAGCGTCAGCGGGTTGGCCATTGCCGCCGCCTTGGCCATGGGCAGGCCGCGACGGCGCAGCAACGGCACCGTCATGACGCTGCCGCCCACGCCCAGGAAGGCCGCCACCGCACCGATGATCACGCCGCCGCCGACCAGGACGCCACGGTCCAGGGGCTGGGGAGACGCGTCCTGCTGCGCCATGAAACCCTGGCGCAGCAGGCAATCCAGGATGGTCACGCCCAGGTAGGCGATGAAGGCGTAGCGCACGAAGTCGCCGCTGGCGCGCGTGGCGGCGAGCGCGCCCAGCGCCGCGCCTGCGGCGATGAAGCCGGCCAGGGGCCAGACATAGGCCCGCAGGATGTTGCCGGCGCGCTGGTGCTTGCGCGTGGCCGCCACCGAATTCACGATCATGACGCAGGTGGAAGTGGCCACCGCGATGTGCATGGCCGCCAGGCCGATGGCGTCGTGCGCGCCGTGCGCGGCCGTCAACACCGCATACAGCACAGGCACCACGACAAAGCCGCCGCCAAAGCCGAACAGCACGGTCGTCACGCCGCTCAAGCAGCCGAACAGGGCCAGAACCAGATAAAGCATTGCTGCGTCCTTCCAGGGGAAAACGCCACGATACGGCGGCCGGCCTTGGCCCGCTTTCGAGGATGAGACAATAATGTTCGAGTTTCGGCCAATCGACCCGCCGTGAAGGCGCTTGAACGGGCCATGATTCCCAGGCTACGCGCCCCAGGCTATGCGCCCCAGGCTATGCGCAATACCCACATCGACCGCTACGACCATCTGAACCGCGCCGTCGTCGCCATCGGCAACGACTATCCGCCTGGCCGGCTGCTGCCGGCCCACGCGCACCGCCGCGCGCAACTGCTGTATGGCGCCACCGGCGTCATGCACGTGGTCACGCGCGACGGCAACTGGGTGGTGCCGCCGCAGCGCGCGGTATGGATCCCGGCGGGCGTGACGCACCAGGTCCGCATGCTGGACGTCAGCACGCGCAGCGCCTACATCGAGCCGGGAGCGGCGCGCGCGGACCGCGAGGCCTGCGAAGTGATCGAGGTGTCGCCGCTGCTGCGGCAGCTGCTGCTGGACGCGGTCGACATGCCACCCGCCTACGATCTGGCGGGGCGTGACGGCGCGCTTGCAGCGCTGCTGCTGCACGAGGTCGAGCGCGCGCCGGTGCTGCCGCTGCATATCCCGCTGCCGCGCGACAGGCGCCTGGCGCCCTTGTGCAAGGCCTTCATCGCCGCGCCTGACGCGCGCGCGGCGCCGCAGGCCTGGGCCGAGCGCCTGCACATGAGTCCGCGCACCTTCAGCCGCCATTTCCGACAGCAGACGGGCATGGCGTTTTCGGAATGGCGGCAGCGCGCCTGCGTGGTGCTGGCCCTGGCCCGCCTGGCCTCGGGCGAGTCGGTGACCGCCATTGCGCTGGATTTCGGCTACCAGAGCCCGGCGTCGTTTTCGACGATGTTCCGGCGGGTGCTGGGCCGTCCGCCCACGGAGTATCTGCGCGAGGGCTGAGGGCAGTTGGTACTATGCCGGCTCCCGTGGCGGCCCCTTCGGGCCGCCGGGCCACGCCATTCCATGACCATTACACATACGCCGCTATCCATCGGCATCGCCGGCGCGGGCAGCGCCGGACTGGCCGCCGCGCTGGCGCTGGCGCAAGCTGGCCATCAGGTGCGCGTCTTTGAAAAGCACCAGGGGTTCACCACCCTGGGCGCGGGGCTGCTGCTGCAGCCGCCCGGCGTGCGCGCGCTCAAATCGCTGGGCGTCGACGTCGCGGCGCTGAACGTAGGCGCGCCGATCGATCGCCTGCTGGGCCTGTCGCATCGCGGCTGGCGGGTCGTGGACATCGATTACGTGGGCGACGGCGCGCGGGCCGTGACGCGGGCGGCGCTGGGCGGGGTGCTGTTCGAGGCCGCGCGGCGCGCGGGCGCCGAGTTCTCGTTCGGCTGTCCGGTCGAGACGCTTGCGACCCGCGAGGGCAGGGCGCACGTGACGCATGGCGCGGGCGCAGCCCGGGCCGAGTCCAGTTTCGATGTGTTCGTAGTGGCCGACGGCGCCGCGTCCGCGCTGCGCGAGCAGGTCGGATTGGCGGCAAGTTCGCGCGCCTACGCCTGGGGCGCGTTGTGGGGCCAGTTCTGGACGCCCGGATGGAGCGGCGTGACGCAGTTGTTGCAGCGCTTTCGCGGCACCCGCGAAATGATGGGCTTGCTGCCCACCGAGATCGGCCCGCAGGGCGTGCGGCTGTCGCTGTTCTGGAGCATCCGGCACGACGCCTTGCCGGCCTGGCGCGCCGCGCCCATCGGCGCCTGGAAGGACCGCATGCTGTCCCTGTGGCCGGAGGCCGCGCCCGTGGTCGATCAGATTTCGCGGCACGACGACCTGGCGGTGGCCACCTACCGGCACACCTGGCCGCGCGGATTGGCGGCGGGCCCGTATTGCGCCGTGGGCGATGCGGGCCACGCGATGAGTCCTCAGCTGGGATTGGGAACGACGCTGGCGGTGCTGGATGCGATGGCGCTGGCGCGGGCCCTGGGGCAGCATGGCGCCGCCGCGGGACCCGCGCGCTACGCCCGCAGCCGCTTATTGCCTTCGCGCCTGTACCAGAGCCTCAGCCGGGCGCTGACACCGTGCTTCCAGGCTTCAGGGCCGGGGTTGTGGCGCGACCTGCTGTTCGGCGGCGGGCTGCTCGTGCCGGGGATGAAGTCATTGATGAAGCGCGGCCTGCTCGCCATGCCGCAGCCGGGGGAATCGGGCCGCGGCTGAGCGGCCGCGCGGCGGCCCTCAGGCCGCGTACCAGAGCACGGCGAAGAAGTGGCACACGGTGCCGGCGAGCACGAACAGATGCCAGATGAAATGGCTGTAGCGCCAACGGTTGTCGAGCACGAAGAAGGCCACGCCGCCGGTGTAGGCCAGTCCCCCCGCCACCAGCCACCACAGGCCGCCCGTGGGCACGCGCTCGATCAGCGGATTGACTGCGATGATCACCAGCCAGCCCATCGCCAGATACAGGCCCGTGGAGATGGCCGGGCGGTTGAGCCGTTTGCTGGCTTTCAGCCCGACTCCCAGCAGGGCCATGCCCCAGACCAGGCCGAACAGGGTCCAGCCCCAGGGGCCGCGCAAAGCGCCCAGGGCGAAGGGCGTGTAGGTGCCCGCGATCAGCAGATAGATGGCGGAATGGTCCAGCACGTTGAAAAGCTGCTTGGCGCGGCTTCTGGGCAGCGCGTGATAGATGGTGGACGCCAGGTACAGCAGGCACATCGTCGCGGCGAAGACCGCGGCGCCCGCGATGAAGGCGGCATCGCCCTGGCGCACGGCGGCCAGGATCAGGATGGGGGCAGAGGCCACGGCGCCGGCGGCGCCGACGCCGTGGCTGATGGCGTTGGCGATTTCCTCGCCCAGGGTCTGGGGTCTGTCGTTGGGAAACATGAATGCGTCTAGGTTGGTTTAGCCTACACCTTAGGCGCTTTGGGGCGGTGGCTCAAGGCGGCGTGCCGGTTGGTCGCGGTCGAGGCGGTATCCGTTTGATCTACTGCAAATCGACCTGCGCGTCGGCGTCCCGAAAGCGCTGCCTGGAAGTTACTCTGTGATACATTCAGCGCGCAAGCAAACGCAGGTTTACTGGCCGAGGCCCAGCAATGGCGCGCAGTTTCACCAACTTGTTTTTCAAGGCCGCGAAGAAAATCGGCAAGCTGCAGCGCGCCGCCATGCGCATGGCCACGCCCAAGGCCGCCAAGAAGCGCAGCGCGCCCAAGCGCCGGGCCGCCAAGCCCGCTGCGGCCTCCGCTTCCCGCAGCGCCGCCGCGCCTTCGCTGGGGACGGGCCGCTGGGAAGCCTCCCGGCAATTCTCCGACGCCCAGGGCCGCCGTCTCACCTTTGCGCGCTACACGCCCGCCGCGGCGCCGCGCGCCGGCATGCCGCTGGTGGTGATGCTGCACGGCTGCAGGCAGACGGCGCTGTCGTTCGCCCGCGGTTCGCGCATGAATCAATGGGCCGACGCGGGCGGCTTCATGGTGCTGTATCCGCAGCAATCCATGACCCGTCAGGTGCAGCGTTGCTGGCGCTGGTTCCAGCCCGACGACGCGCACGGCGGGGCGGAAGCCGACCTGATTGCCGCCCTGATCCGCGCGGAGTGCGCCAGGCATGCGCTGGACCCCGAACGCGTCTACATCGCGGGGCTTTCGGCCGGGGCCGGCATGGCCGCGCTGGTGGCATTGCGGCATCCGCGCCTGATTGCCGCCGTGGCCATGCATTCCGGGCCGGTCGCGGGGGACGCCCACAGCGCCACCGGGGGCATAGGCACCATGCGGCGCGGCGCGCTCAAGCCGTTATTGCCCTTGCTGGAAAAGGTCGCGGACCCGGCGGTGTTCCGCCTGGGCATGCCCGCCATGATTCTGCAGGGGCAGCTGGATCCTACGGTGGCGCCGCGCAACGCGCGGCAGTTGTTCGAACAGTTTCGCGCCGTGAACGATCTGCCGCCCGAAAGCGTACCGGTCGAGCGCGTGCTGGGGTTGGGCACGGATAAGTCCTACCGCCGCGTCGACATGCTGCGCGGCAGCCGCACGCTGCTGCGGCTATGCGAAATCACGCTCGTGGAGCACGCCTGGAGCGGCGGCGACGCCTCGGTGCGCTATCACGCGCGCAGCGGGCCGGATGCCTCGGCGCTGATCTGGCGCTTCTTCCAGACGCACCGTCGCGTGGCGCGCGGGCAGGCGGAATAGGCCTGGGGCAGCCCGCGCAGCGGGTGGCGGTTCCGTAACCGCCTCGGCAGTAAGATCAGCGTGTTCCCGGCGTATTCCGCGCCAACCGCCTCGTCCCTGTAGGGAGCTCCGACATGTCACTATCCATGTATCAGGCCAGCGTGCCTGCCTTCGTCCGCGGCCTGAAGGTGCTGGCCGCGCTACTGCAAAAGGCCGCCGACCACGCGGCCGCCGCCGGCATGGATCCGGCCGAACTGATCAATGCCCGGCTGGCGCCGGACATGTATCCGTTGAGCGGCCAGATCCAGCGCGCCAGCGACGCGTCCAAGTTCGCGGTGCAGCGCCTGTCGCGGGTGGAAGCGCCCAAGTTTCCGGATGAGGAAACCACGTTCGAGCAATTGCAGCAGCGCATCGCCGCCACGCTCGCGTATCTGCAGGACGTGCCGGCGGACCGGCTGGATGGCGCCGAAGGCCGCAAGGTTTCGCTGGCGTTCGGCGACGTCAAGCAGGAATTCCGCGGCGACGACTACCTGCTGACGTTCGCGCTGCCGAACTTCTACTTCCATGTCACGACGGCCTACGCCATCCTGCGCCACGCGGGCGTGAAGATCGGCAAGCTGGATTTCCTGGGGCCGTATCCGCAGCCGGCCGCCTAACTCTGTTTCTTGGACGCGTCGCCGCAGCCTTCCATCGGCCCCATCTTCGCCATGTTCTCCTGGACTTCTTGCGGCGTCAGGTCGAACTTGTGCGTGGCGATGGACCAGCGGTGTCCGCAAGGGTCCACCACCTGGCCGTAGCGGTCGCCCCAGAACATGTCCGCCACGGGCATGGTCACCTGGGCGCCGGCCGCCACCGCCTGTTTCATCGCCGCGTCCACGTCGGCCACGTACAGGTGCAGGGTGACGGGCGTGCCTTTAAGCGCCTTCGGGCCCAGGCTGCCCCATTCGGGGAAGTCGTCCATCAGCATCATGACGGAATCGCCGATGCGTATGGCGGCATGCATGATCTTGCCGTTGGGGCCGGGCAGCCGGGCCAGCTCCTCGGCGTTGAAGGCTTTCTTGTAGAAGTCGATGGCCTGCGCCGCGCCTTCGCACACGATGTGCGGGGTGAGCGTATGCATGCCTTCGGGTATGGGTTTGCTTGCAGGGTTAGCCATGAGGTATCTCCAGATTGTTGCGTTTGAACGGGCGGGAAAGATCCTGCCGCCTCAGTTGCCTACCAGTGTGGCGAAGCCGCCCCAGCACATGCGCTTGAAATCGAACACGCCTTCGCAGCAGTTCTCGGCCAGGCGCGGGTCCGACATGACCTTGGCGTTGATCCGGTCGCGCTCCGCCTTGTTGGCGTAGGTGATCCAGGCGAACACTACCGTCTCGTCCTCGCGCGCGCCGGCAGCGGCGCTGAATGCGGCGAAACCTTCCTTGTCGATCTCTTCGGCCACGCATTCCCGGTAGTCGAGGGCGCCGTGCTCCAGCCACACTGTCTGCGCCTGCTGCGCCATCTTCCGGTAGGTTTCGAGGTTGGCCTTGGGCACGGGCAGCAGGAAGCCGTCTACATACTTTTCCATCAGTAACTCCTTGATCCACGTTGTTCTGTTCCGCGCCAGGACGCCCCGCAAGCCGCCCCTGGCGCTGCCCGGATCTCATTCCGGTAAGTGTCACTGTATCGGGATCGGCGGCGATCTCAGATAGGCGATTGCGACAATCTTGAGGGTGGATTGCGACAGCTGGCAGGCGTATGCTTTGCAGGATGAAAAACGTCGCCTTCCTACTGCCCCTGGGGGCGAACATCGCCTCGCTGGAAACCGCCAGGCATGGCTTCCTGGTCGCCAACGAATACCTGGCTGCGCACGGGCGCGAACCCCGGTTCACGGTGCGCACCCTGGCCGTGAACCGCGAAGTCCGCCTGGACCAAGGCCGCATCACGGTGCAGGCCGACATGGTCCTGGCCGATGCCCACGACATCGACATCTGCATCGCGCCGCCGCTGCTGGGCTCGGTGTCCGACGCGGTGTTGTCCAACCGCGAACTGATCGAATGGCTGTCACGCCATCACCGCGATGGCGGCGAAGTCGCCAGCCTGTGCATGGGCGCCGCGTTGCTGGCGGCGGGCGGCGTCCTGGACGGCCAGCAGGCGGTGGTCCACTGGGTGGCGCAGAACCTCTACGCCAGCCTGTTTCCCAACGTGCAATGGGTCAGCGACCGCGTCGTCATGGCGGACAACGGTATCTACACCAGCGGCGGCGCGTTCTCAGCCGCGCACCTGGTGCTGCATCTGATCGAAAAGTACACCGACCGCGACACCGCCATCTGGTGCGCCAAGTACTTCCAGCTGGACTGGAGCCGCCAGAGCCAGTTGCCATTCGCGGTGTTCGTGGGGCAGAAGGCCCACGCAGACGAGGTCGTGCGCGCGGTGCAGGATTACATCGAAGGCCGCTACACGGAAAAAATCACCGTCGAGGAACTGGCGGACCGCCACGCCATGGGACGCCGCACGCTGGAGCGCCGCTTTCGCCAGGCAACCGGCAACAGCATCGTCGAGTACGTGCAGCGGGTGCGCGTGGAAGCGGCCAAGAAGCGCCTGGAGACCTCGCGCAAGAGCGTGGCCGAAGTCATGTACGAAGTCGGCTACAACGACACCAAGGCCTTCCGGGATATTTTCAACAAGTACTGCGGCATGTCGCCGGTGGGCTATCGCGAGCGCTACCACTTCCAGTAGCGGCTTTAGCGCAATGCGGTGCGACCGGGTATCGCGCGCCGCGACATCTGCGGGTTCGGGCGCGCTACCTTAGCGTGGTCGCCGACACCCTGTCCGGATACCAAGCGGTGAATTTCATTGCGCCGGCCAGCGCCGCCACCGTCACTGCGATGGCGACCGCCTGCGGCAATTGGGGCTTGTACAGCAGCAGCGCGTCGGCCGCCACCATGCTCGCAAACGCCAGCGCCCAGGCCGTGGCCACGGCATAGTTCATGCGGGCATAGCGGCGGTTCTTCCAGACGTATTCCGGCTCTTTTTCCCGCGCATATTCCAGTGTGAACGGCCGGCGCAGCGCCAGGGTCAGCAACACCAGGACCAGTATTCCGGCGTCGACCCGCAGGCGCGCCTGGGCGATCGTCCAGGAATCCCCGTCCGCCATCGGGGCATACAGGGTCAGTCCTGTGAACAGCAGCAGCGTGCCGGTTTCCAGGATCTTGATGCGCCGTTCGGGGCTGAGCCAGTCGCGAAGCACCAGCCCGGCGGATACGAAGGTGCCGGCAGCAAGCCCTTCCAGCACACCGACGGTTCTTTCAATGATGACAAACACGATGAACGGCGCGAACGCCAACAGGATATTCATCTTGGTTCCCCGACCTCGAGCGCGCGCCCCCGCGCGTTGTCAGCGTCGCCTTGAGAATCAAGACGCGAACTTGTCTATTTACGCCTGTCCGCCAGGGTGCGGGATATGACGCCGTTCGCCTATCGGCAAGGTGACCGTGCACGTATGGACTATTGTTCCGGCGGCGCAGCGATGCATCGGCCGTCTGGCCGGCGCCGGCTGGCGCAAAGAAGTAGTTCGATGGGCGATGGCCGGCTGGCGCGCGGCGCACAGGACGGACCACCTTCGGCGGACCTTCCGCCGCGACGACGCAGACGTTGATCCGCCAGCGGACGTCGGCTAAGGTCATGGGCTGATTACAACCCCGCCGCCGAGGAAACCATGACATCAGCCCTTCCGTCCACGACCCTGAGCGTGGATCCCGCCTGGATCGACGAGTACGGCCACATGAATGCCGCCCATTACGTGGGCATCTTCGACCGCGTCGGCTTCCAGTTGCTGCGCGAGGTCGGGGTGGGGCTGGACTACACCGAGGCCACGCGCTGCGGCATCTACACGATGAACGTGCACGTGGCTTATCTGCGTGAAGTGCTGGCGGGCGATCCGCTCGCGTTGCGCATCCGGCTGCTGGAAGCGGACGACAAGCGCCTGCTGTGTCTGATGGAGCTGATGCAGACCCGCGACGGTTACGTCGCGGCCACCATGGAGCAGCTGTCGCTGCATGTGGATCTGGAAACGCGGCGCGCCAAGCCGTTTCCGCCGGAGTTGGCGCAGCGGCTGGCGCGCACCGTCACGGAGCACGCCGCACAGCCGCTGCCGGCGGGCTACCGGCGGCTCTTGCCGCTGAAGCCGCCGCGTTGAGTCATCCCGCCTGACCGGCCCGACCGTTCAGCGCGCGACCGCGATCGGCCGGTCGCCCGAGATCGTGGTGCGGTGCATCTCGCGGTCGAAGCCGTCATAGTCGTTCATGGCCAGGTGCTGGGTGCAGCGGTTGTCCCAAAGCGCCAGCGAGCCCGGCGCCCAGCGGAAGCGGCAGGTGAACTCCGGCCGCGCCGCGTGGCGGTACAGGAACTGCAGCAGGGGTTCGCTTTCTTCCTGGGTCATGCCGTCAAAGCGCAATGTATAGGTGCTGTTCACATACAGCGCCTTTTTGCCGGTGGCCGGGTGCACGCGCACCACGGGGTGGATCACTTCGCTGGCGGCGCGGTCGTCGGTGCGCACGTCCATCTTGTGGGCCGGGTCGCCGTTGTTCACCACCGCGCCACCCGCGCCATAGGAGCGCACCGCGCTGTGCACAGCGCCCAGCCCGTCCAGTATCTGCTTCAGCCGGTCCGACAGCGCGTCGTAGGCGCGGTACATGTTCGCCCACATGGTGTCGCCGCCGTAGGGCGGAATGACGCGGCCGTATAGCGCCGAGCCCAGCGGCGGCTCTTCGGCATAGCTCATGTCCGTGTGCCACAGGCCGCCGAACAGGCGCCGGGTGGTTTCCGCGCGGCCTTTCATCACGGGCAGGATGGTCGGGTGTCCTTCCAGCGCCCGCACGAAGGGCACTTCCAGCAGCTCGCCGAAGCGCGAGCTGAAATCGATGTGCTGCTGCGGCGTCAACTGCTGGTCGCGGAAGAACACCACCAGGTGCTCGTGCAGTGCGTTGCGCACTTCGTCGAACTGATCGTCCGATAGCGGCCGCGACAGGTCGATGCCGCGGATCTCGGCGCCCAGCGCGCCGGCTATCGGTTGGGTTTCCAGATGGCGATACGTGGTCATGCTTGTCTCCTTGCCTATTGAAGCTTGATCTGCGCCTTGCTCACCAGCGCGCCCCACTTGTCGGTTTCCGCCGCGATGTAGCGGCCGAAGTCCGCCGGCCCTTCGGCCGAAATGATGCCGCCCATGGCGCCTATCTGTTCGCGCACGTCGGGCATGGCCAGCACGGCCAGCAGTTCCTTGTTCAGGCGTTCGATGATGGGCTTGGGCGTGGCGGCAGGCGCCAGCACGCCGAACCATCCGGCGATCTCGTAGCCCGGCAGGCCTGCCTCGGCCATCGTCGGCACGTCGGGCAGCTGCGGCGAGCGCGCCGTGCTGGTGATCGCCAGCGCGCGCAGCTTGCCGGCCTTCACCAGTTGCAGCGCCGAGGGCATGTTGTCGAACATCATCGGCACGTGGCCCGCCACGGTGTCGTTCAAGCCCGGCGCGCTGCCGCGGTAGGGCACGTGGGTCAGGCGCACGCCCGCCGACGCGGCGAACAATTCGCCCGCCAGGTGCAGCGAGGTGCCCGCGCCGGGGGTGGCGTAGTCCAGCGGCGCTTTCGATTTCTTCGCGTAGGCGATCAGTTCCTGCACCGAACGCACCGGCAACGCGGGATTGACCACCAGCAGGTTGGGCACGCTCATCAGCATCGTGACGGGCGCCAGGTCCCGCTGCGGCTTGTAGGGCAGGTCCGGGTAGAGGGCGGGGTTGATGGAAATGGGGCCGATATTGCCCATCACGATGGTGTAGCCGTCGGCCGGCTGCTTGACCGCGAAATCGGTGCCTATGTTGCCGCCGGCCCCCGCCTTGTTCTCGACGATGACTGGCTGGCCCAACCGTTCGCCGAGCTTGTGGCTGACCAAGCGGGCCAGCATGTCGGTCGATCCGCCCGGCGGGTAGGGCACGATCCATTTGACCGGCTGCGCGGGCCAGCTTGCTTGCGCTGCGGCGGATCCCGTACAGAACACGAGACCCGCCGCCAAGGCGAGTGCGATGCGTTTCATAGCTATGTCTCCTTCCCGGGCTCGCCGGTCTTGCCGGGAGCATCGTTTATGTGTATTGTTCACCTAGTGATCAATACGTTTATCAGGTGAACGATTGAAGAATAATAGATCGATTCAGCGGTGTCTATCCATCATGCGGGCCTTCCGCGGCAACGGCCGACCCACGCTGGCCGAACTTGCGCGCGCGGTCGACCTGCCGCACGCGACCGTGCTGCGGTTTCTGCAGACGCTGGAAGAAGAGGGCTACGCGGCGCGCGAAGACAGCCGCTGGCGGCTTACGCCGCTGGTTTTCGAGCTGGGGTTCGCGGCCATGGAGAGCCTGGGAGTGACGGACGCCGTGCAGGAGATCCTGCAGAACCTGGCCGACGCCTATTCAGGCACGTCCAACCTGGGCGAGGCCAACCCCGAAGGCGTGATCATCATCGGCCGCGCCATGGCGCCGGCCGAGCGCCGCCGCCTGGTGGTGATGAACCTGCGCGTGGGCAGCGTGCTGCCGCCGGCGAGCGCGCTGGCCGGCGGCTTGCGCCTGGGGCCGGGGGAGTGGACCCGGTTCGACTATCCGGACAGCAACCAGGTGTCGGTGGCCGTGCCCGTGCCGCAGGCCGGCTCGCGCCTGTTGTCGGTGGGGATTTCGGTGGCCGCCCCGGAAGTGGCAGGGAACCGGCTGGAAGCGGACATGGTGCCCGCCTTGCAACAGGCGGCGCAGACCATCGCTGGTGTGATCCGGGTCGGCGTGGTGTGAGCGCGACGGCCCGGATCAGTCCTGGGCCGTCTGCGGCAGTTTCGCGATCACCTTGATCTCGAAGTCGAAACCATTGAGCCAGGTCACGCCCACCGCGGTCAGGGCCGGGTACGGCGCCACGCCCCAGAATTCCGGCACCACCTGCCAGATCGTCTCGAACCGGGATGCCGGGTCGACCATGAACACCGTCACGTCGACCACGTCATCGAAGCTGCTGCCGGCCGCCGCCAGGATGGCTTGCAGATTGCGGAACGCAAGCCGCACATGCTCCTGCAGGTCGGGCTCGGGCGTGCCGTCCTCGCGGCTGCCCACCTGTCCCGAGACGAACAGGAATCCATTGGAACGAATTGCGGGTGAATAGCGGTCGCGCTCATACAAGGCGTGACGCCCCGGGGGAAAAACAACGTCGCGTTGGGTCATGGCTATCTCCATCTATGGGCCGCATCCGGCCCGGGATTGACGATGTAGGCACTTTAGGTGCCCCCGTTGCCGCGATAAACGGGCAAGTCCGTCCATCACTGTTTGTAGAATCCAAATAATCAGGGAGAGCGGGAGCAGAGATGGACCGTTTCGACGCGATGCAGGCCTTCGTCCGCGTGGTGGAAACCGGCAGCTTCACCAAGGCGGCCGAGACCTTGCACATGAGCAAGACCAGCGTGACGCAACTGGTGCAGCAGTTGGAGGCGCGCTTGCGCGTCAAGCTGCTGAACCGCACCACCCGCAAGGTCAACGTGACCGCCGACGGCGCCGCCTACTATGAGCGCGTGCTGAGGCTGCTGGCCGACATGGACGATGCCGAGACCAGCCTGTCCGGGGCGTCGGCGGTGCCGCGGGGGCGTTTGCGCGTGGACGTGCCCAGCCCGCTGGCGCGCATGATCCTGGTGCCGGCCTTGCCGGCGTTCCATGCGCAATATCCCGACATCCAGCTGGACATGGGCGTGAGCGACCGGATCGTCGATCTGATCGGCGAGAACGTCGACTGCGTGGTGCGCGGCGGCGAACTCACCGACCAGTCGCTGATGGCACGGCGCGTGGGCGACTTGCTGCTTGGCGTGTACGCGGCGCCGGAGTACCTGAAGCGCGCAGGCACGCCGGCGCATCCGCGCGAGCTGGAGGACACGCATCACCGTATCGTGGGCTTTCTGTGGGCGCGCAACGGCAAGGCTTTGCCCTACGCCATGCGCCGCGGCGGCGAAAGCCTCAAGGTGCACGGGCGCTACGTGCTGGCGGTCGACGACGGCAACGCCTATCTGGCGGCCGGCCTGGCCGGGCTGGGCGTGCTGTGGTTGCCGGACTACATGTCACGCGCTCACGTCGACAGCGGCGAGCTGGTGCCGCTGTTCCAGGACTGGCGCCTGGATTCCATGCCGATGTACGTGGCGTTTCCGCCCAACCGGCACGTGAGCGCCAAGCTGCGCGTGTTCATCGATTGGGTCGCCGGGCTGTTGGGGCAGTACACGCCGGACCGACCGCGCGCCTGAGACTGGCGCGCGGCGCGGGCCGGCTTCGCGTCTTTCAAGCCTGCTGGCTGCGCGCTCCGCGCAGCAGCTTGCCCGGCAGTTCGCCGGTGGCCGCGCCGCCTTCGAAGATCGGCAGGCCATTGACCAGCGTGGCCACGTAGCCGTCGGCGCGCTGGATCAAACGGCGGCCGCCGCCCGGCAGGTCGAACACCATCTCCGGGCAGTGCACGCGCACCGCATCGGGATCGATGATGTTGACGTCGGCCTTGTAGCCGGGCTGCAGCAGGCCGCGGTCCAGCAGCCCGTACACGCTGGCGGTGTCGCGCGTCTGGCGCTTGACCACATGCTCCAGTTCCAGCAGCGGGCCGCGGCGGCGGTCGCGGGTCCAGTGGCTGAGCATGAAGGTGGGCATGCTCACGTCGCAGATGTAGCCGCAATGCGCGCCGCCGTCGGACAGGCTGTTGACCGTGTAGGGCTGCTGCATCAGCTGGTGCAGGTGGTCCAGGTTCTCGTACGAATAGTTGAAGGACGGGTAGTAGAGGATCGCCTGGCCCTCGTTCTCCAGCATCAGGTCATAGACGATCTCCAGCGGCGCGCGGCCGCTGCGTTGCGCCATTGCGGCCACGCTTTCCCCGGGCAGCGGTTCGTAGTCGGGATCGCTGCCCAGGCGGAAGATCTTGTGGAAGCTGCTGAACAGCGTTTCAGCGCGGCGGTCCAGGAGGCCGCGCTGTTCGTTCATGATGCGGCTGCGCGTGGCGGGGTCGCGCAGGCGGGCCAGCTTTTCCGCCAGCGGCAGGGCATGCAGCGCCTGATAGCTGGGATGCGCGATGAACGGGTGCAGCGTGCTCTGCCACGAAAACAGGATGCCCAGCGGACGTCCGCTGATGCCTGCCAGCAGCGGCACGCCTGCGCGGTGCGCGCGGTCCAGGCTGCCGGCGATCTGCTTCCAGACGTCGGGCGCGGCGTCGGTCTGCTGCAGGTTGAACAGCACGGGCAGGCGGTTGTGGCGCGCCAGCTGCTCCAGCCACGGCATTTCGCCTTCCATGGCGGGATGGTTGGCGGTCATCTGGAACACGCCATGCCCGACTTCGCCCATGACCGAGCCCAGGGCGGTGATCTCCTCGCCGGTGGCGAAGGTGCCGGGCGGATACTTGCGTTCGTCGTACTTGTGCAGGAAGGTGCGCGAGGTGGAGAAGCCCACCGCGCCGGCGGTCAGCGCTTCGCGCACCACTTCGCGCATGGCGATCAGGTCGCTGGGCGAGGCCTCGTCGTGGTGGATGGCGCGTTCGCCCATCACGTAGGCGCGCACGGCGCTGTGCGGGATCTGGGCGCCCACGTCCAGCGCCTTGGGGCGGCGGTCCAGCGCGTCCAGGTATTCGGGAAAGGTCTCCCAGTCCCACTGGATGCCCTCGGACAGCACCGAGCCGGGGATGTCCTCGACGCCCTCCATGACCTTGATCAGCCATTCGCGCCGCTCTGGCTTGACGGGGGCGAAGCCCACGCCGCAATTGCCCATGATGGCCGTGGTGACGCCGTGCCAGGTCGATGGGCTGAGATACGGGTCCCAGGTGGCCTGGCCGTCGTAGTGGGTGTGGATGTCCACCCAGCCCGGCGCCACCAGGCAGCCGTCGGCGCGGATCTCGCGGCGCGCCGCGCCGGCCCGGCCTGCGGCCTGGACCACGCGTCCCTCCTCGATCGCCAGGTCCGCCTGGTAGCGGGGCCGGCCCGACCCATCGACGATGGTGCCGCCGCGTATGACCAGATCATGCATTGCGCTCTCCTTTCGATACGCGCCGGGTTATTGCAGGACCAGGCCGATGCGCTTGATCACCGCGCCCCAGCGTTCGCTGTCCTGCTGGACGATCTGCGAGAATTCCTTCGGTCCCGCGCCGCTGACCTCATTGCCCTGCGACACGATGCTCTGGGTCACCTCGGGCGTGTCCAACGCCTCGCGGAACACCTGGGCCACGCGCTCGGCCAGCGCGGGCGGCATGTCGCCGGGGCCGAAGATGCCTTGCCAGCCGACGATGTCCAGCCCGGGTATGCCTTGTTCCTTCAGGGTCGGCAGGTCCGGCAGCACGCTCAGGCGGCGGTCGGTGGCCGGACCCAGCAGCTTGACCTTGCCGGCGCGCGCGTTTTCCACGGCGGTGGCCGTGCCGTCGAAATAGACCTGGACCTCGCCCGCCAGCAGCGCGCGGCTGGCGTCGGCCGTGCCCTTGTAGGGGACGTGCACGATGTCGATGCCGGTCTGCTGCTTGAGTATTTCGCCGTTCAGATGCGAGGTGGACCCCGGGCTGTAGGAAGCGAAGTTCAGCTTGCCAGGATTGGCCCGCGCGTAGTCGATCATCTGCGCCGTGGTCGAAAAGGGCGCGTCCTTGTTGGCGACCAGCACGGTGGCCGAGCGCACCACCTGGATGACCGGAGTGAAGTCCTTGACAGGGTCGTAGGGCAGCTTCTTGTACAGATGCGGATTCTGCGTGTGCGTGACGACGATGGTGTAGAGCAGGGTGTAGCCATCGGGGTTGGCGCGGGCCACTTCCTGCGCGCCTATCATCGTGCCCGCGCCGGGCTTGTTGTCGACGATGACCGGCGCCCCGGTGCGTTGCGTGACCTTCATCGCCAGCATGCGCGCCAGCGCGTCGGACCCGGACCCGGCCGGAAACGGCACTACCAGGCGGATGGGCTTGCCGCCGCCAGGCCAGGGCGGCGCCTGGGTGACGGGGGCGGCGGCCGCCGAAAGACAGGCCAGGGCGCCCAGCATGGCAGCCCCGCCGCTACCCAACAGCTTCAAGAACGACTTGCGGTTCATCTTGTCTCCTCCTGGGGGTAGGCAATGTCTGGCATTGCTCTGGAATGAGGTTCACCACAGGGCGCCGGTGCTGCAATCTTCCGTCGCTGCAAGTCTTTTGTAGTCTTGCCTTTGCGGTCAATCAAATGCATATTTGGCGCAATATTGATGAGAAAAATACATGAGCCTCACAATACGGTCGCTCCAGCACTACGCCGTGCTCGTCGAGGAAAAGCACTACTCCCGCGCGGCGCAGCGGCTGCATCTGACGCAGTCCGCGCTGACGCGCAGCATCCAGTCGCTGGAGGACTCGCTGGGCCTGGTGCTGGTGGACCGGGCGTCCACGGGCGTCACGCCCACGCAGGCCGGGCGCATGGTGCTGGAGCGCGCGCAGCGCATCCTGGCAGAAACCCGCGACCTGCGGCGCGAAGCCGAGTTGATCCGCGGCCACGACACCGGCCGGGTGAACCTGGGCGTGGGGGCGTTTCCGGCGGCCGGATTCCTGTCGCCGCTGCTGGTGCGCATCGCGCGCGAGCATCCGGGCCTGAGCGTGCACGTCGAGATCGAAAGCTGGCAGCGCCTGCTGGACAAGCTGCTGCAGGACAAGCTGGATTTCGCGGTGGCCGTGACGCACAGCCTGCCGCCGCCCGACGACTTTGCGGTGCGGCCCTTGCCTCCGCAGCATGGCGGCCTGTTCACGCGCGCCGGCCATCCGCTGCAGGGCCTGGGCAAGCCGCGCCTGCGCGCCGCGCTGGCGCAGTACCGGCTGGCCGCCACCGACCTGCCGCTGCGGGCGCGCGAGTACCTGGCCCGGCTGTATCAGGTGGCACGGCCGGAAGACCTGCCCATCGCCTTCGAATGCGATAGCGTCGCGACGTTGCGCGAGGTGGCGCTGGGCAGCGACGTGGTGCTGTTCTGCACGCGCGAGGCTATCGCGTCCGAACTTGCGCAGGGTGTGCTGGAGCCCTTGCCGCTGTCCTATCCCGCCGCCGGCCCGCTGACCTACAGCGTCATCCACCGCGCGCGCCGTACCCTGTCCCCGACCGCCGAGCGGGTCATCGAGCTGGTGCAGGACCTGCTGTCGGGCGCGGCCGCGCCGCAGGCCGTCTCCGGGAAAACGCGCCGGGCGCGGCGCTAGCGTCGCGGCCCAAGGGGGCTGAATGCCAGGGGCCGCGCCTACATCCGCTCGCCGGGCAGCGCGCTGGCCTGCTGCACCCAGTCCATGAACTGCGCTTCGTCCAGCTCATCGTCCTCACGGATATCCAGATAGCGCGTGTCCTGGCTCTTGGACGGTGCGGGCGGCACGGGCCGCAGCTGCGCGCCGCGAAAGAACGCCACCTTCACGTACTTGGTAAAGCAATGGATGCTCAGGAACCAGGCCTGGCCGTCCATGCCATACAGCGGCGAATTCCACTTGACCGCCTTCTGCACGCCGGGCGCTGCGCGCTCGATCAAGGCGTCCAGGCGGCGTCCGAGATCGCTCTTCCAGCCAGGCATGGCCGCGATATAGGCCTGCACCGGCGCGTCGCCCGCGCCCTTGGCGATCTGCGGATTGCCGCCGGACAGCAGGACGGGTTGCGAACCTGCATTCTTGGTGGCCTTCACGGATTTCGCCGTGGATTTTTCTGCCATGCGTGGGCTCCTTTCGCTTGACCTCAAGTCGACTTGAAGTGAAAGACTATCTGCATTCCGGCACGAGACGGACGGGAGTGTTCCCTTGCCCTGAGCCGTGACCAACAACCTGGGAGTTCAAGCATATGTGGGATGAACGCTACGCCGTCGACGAATACGTGTATGGAACCGAGCCGAACGCTTTCCTGGCGGAAAACGCCGGCTTGCTGTCCGGGCCGGTGCTCAGCCTGGCCGAGGGAGAGGGGCGCAACGCCGTCTTCCTGGCCTCGCTGGGCCTGGACGTGCTTGGTGTGGACGGCTCCGCCGTTGGACTCGCCAAGGCGCGCAGGCTGGCGGGGGCGAAGGGCGTATCGATCCGCACCGAAACGGCGGACTTCGCCGGGTACGAGCCGCCGCCGGCATCCTTCGGCGCGGTGGTGTCGATCTTCGCCCACATGCCCAGCCACGTGCGCAGGAGGCTGCACCGCCTGGCGGAACGCTCCCTGCGGCCAGGCGGCATCATCCTGCTGGAGGCATACCGGAAAGCGCAGTTGGGTCGCGGCACGGGCGGGCCTCCAGATGCGGACATGCTCATGGCGCGCGAGGACCTGGAGCAGGACTTCCCGAATTGCCAGGTGCTGCTTTCGCAGGAAATCGAACGCGACGTGGTCGAAGGCATATTCCACACGGGTCCGGCATGCGTGGTGCAGTTCATCGCCAGAAAGACGTGAGGGCGGCCAGGCCCACTCCTCAATCGGGAATCTCCGGTTCGACCAGCCGCATCAGCTGCGCCAGCGACTCCTGCCAGCCCAGGTAGCACATCTCCGGCGGTATCGCCGCCGGTATGCCTTCCTGCACGATGCTTACCTCCGTGCCGCAGGCGACCTGCCGCAGCGTAACGGTGGTCTGCATGCGGCCGGGCAGGTTCGGATCGTCGAACTGGTCCGAGTACCGGATCTTCTGGCCCGGCGACAATTCCAGGTACTCGCCGCCGAAGTCGTGGCTGTGGCCCGTGCCGAAGTTGCGGAACGACATCTTGTGCATGCCGCCGACCTTTGCATCCAGTTGATGGACCTGGCAGGTGTAGCCGTAAGGAGGGAGCCAGCGCGCGATCGCGTCGGGTTCCAGGAAGGCCCGATAGATGCGTTCGGCCGGCGCGCGCATGACGCGATGCAGGGTTACGGTTCCGGTAGTCATGGTAAGTCCGCCTTTCAGGAAAGTTGTGCGTACTGACACGACGTACGAGTTGACCGGAAATCGACAACCGAAATCCTGGGGGAAACCCTTAAACGGCACATCCGGTCACGATTGGCCGGGCCGATGCGGACCTTTATTCGATGGGCTCGCGCATCACCAGCACGGCGATCGTATGGTTCTTCCAGAACACCTGGTGTATGCGGGGCGCCAGCGCGCGCAGCTCCTCGGGCCCGGCGCCATCGAACGTCACCAGGACCGCGGGCCGTTCGCCCTCGCTAGGCACCCGCTGGATGCGGTCGCAGGATGGAAAGCCGTATTTCATGAGAAAACCGCGGATGTCCTCGTCGGAGGTGCTTTCTTCCACATGGTTGATCAGCAGGGCGGCCATGAGCGTTCTCCTTGGAAGCCTGCGGGCGTCAGAGGCGCACCGCTCAGAATTTGGCGGGGACCATGCGCAAGGGATGTCCCGGGTCGCGGTAGCCGCCGGCTTTCTGCCGCTTGGGCAGCTTCACCTTGGCCCGCGGCATGCGCTTGTACGGGATGCGGGCGAGCAGGTGGCTGATGATGTTCAGGCGCACCTTTTTCTTGTCGTCGGATTGCGCAACATACCAGGGCGCCACGCCGGTATCGGTGGCCGCGAACATGTCGTCGCGGGCGCGCGAGTAGTCGTACCAGCGGCTGTACGAATCCAGGTCCATTTTGGTCAGCTTCCAGATCTTGCGCTCGTCGTTGATGCGGGCCTGGAGCCGGCGGGTCTGTTCTTCTTCGCTGACTTCCAGCCAATACTTGAGCAGGATGATGCCCGAGCCCACGATGGCCCGTTCGACCAGCGGCACGCCTTTCAGGAAGATCTTGACGTCGTCCTTGGAGCAGAACCCCATTACCCGTTCGACGCCGGCCCGGTTGTACCAACTGCGGTCGAAGATCACGACCTCGCCCGCCGCCGGCAGGTAAGGCAGGTAGCGCTGCATGTACATCTGGGTTTTCTCGCGGTCCGAAGGGGCGGGCAGGGCGATCACGCGGAAGACGCGCGGGCTGACCCGCTCCGTGATCGCCTTGATCGTTCCGCCTTTGCCGGCGCCGTCGCGTCCTTCGAAAATGATGCAGACCTTGGCGCCCGTCTGGCTGACCCATTCCTGGAGCTTGACCAGCTCCACGTGCAGCCGGGCCAGTTCCTCGGCGTATTGCTTTCCCGAAAGCTTGGCTTGCGCCGGCTGCTTGTCCTCTGCTGCTGCCTTCTTCTGAGCGTTCATGACGGCACTCCAGAATATGCTGCGGGGAAACGGTCGGAACGTTGGAATTTTTCACTTTAGCGCCGACCGTTGCCCCTTGTACACAGGCAGGTAGGAGCAGTTCGTTTTATTTAGTGCTTGCGTCGAAACTATCCTCTGGCGAGAAGCGGAAAAGGCCAATAGAATCAATTCGCGCACAGCGCTCCGGCAAGGTCGGAGCTGCGTCGTGGACCATGGCGGTCAGGCTCTACACGGACCCGATAACCGATGTCGCCGCTGATCTGTTTGAATCGGCTGTTGCTGATCGGCATGCTCTGCCTGGGCGGCTGCATGCGTGTGGGGCCGGACTTCGAGCCCCAGCGCACCAGCTGGGTCGCGGACTGGAGCACTCCCGCGCTGCAGCAGGCCAGCCTCCAGCAACAGCAGCCGGACGCCCGGCAGTGGTGGCAGATTTTCGGCGACCCCGTCCTGGAAGCCCTGATCGCCCAGGCCGATGCCAACAACGCGGGCCTGCGCATCGCCGGCCTGCGCATCATGGAAGCGCGCGCGCAGCTGGGCATCGCCCAAAGCGGACGCTACCCGCAATCCCAAGTGATCGGGGCCAATGCCCTGTATCAGCACCGGTCCTCGCGCTCGGCCGAAGGCAATCCGCGCCCCAGCAGCTTCTGGCAATACAGCGCCGGCTTCGACATAGGCTGGGAGCTGGACTTCTGGGGCCGGTTCAGCCGCGCCATCGAGTCGGCCGACGCCCTGTACTTCGAGGCCCAGGCCAATCGCGACGACGTGCTGGTGCTGCTGCACGCCCAGGTGGCCGAAAGCTACTACGCGCTGCGCACCGCCGAGGCGCGGCTGCGGATCGCCCGCGACAATGCCGCCATCCAGAAGCGCAGCTACGAGATCACGCAAAAGCTGTTCCGCAGCGGCGAGACCGACGAACTGGACCTGCAGCAGGCCCGCACGCAGTACCTGAGCACGCTGGGCACCATTCCCGAATTCGAAAGCCAGATCATGCGGACCCGCAACGCCCTGGCGGTCCTGGCCGGCCGGCCGCCCGGACCCATGCCGGAACTGGACAACAAGACGGCGGAGGTGCCGCTGATCGACCGCGCCGTGCTGCAGGACGTGCCCGCCAACCTGCTGCTGCGCCGTCCCGACATCCGCGCAGCCGAACTGCGCATCGCCGCACAGTCGGCGCAGGTGGGGGTGGCCGCGGCGGACCTCTATCCTTCGCTGACCCTGCTGGGCAGCATCGCCTGGTCCGCCACGTCGCTGGCGGGCACGGCGGGCGGCGCGGCGCTGCTGGCCGGCCCGGTCCTCAGCTGGAACGTATTCGACCACGGCCGCCTGCAGAACAATGTGCGGGTGCAGGATGCCCGCCTGCAGCAACTGATCGTGGCCTACCAGGACGACGTCCGGCAGGCGGCGCGCGAAGCCGACGACGCGGCCAGCGGCCTGATCAAGGCGCTGGAGCGCGACGGCATCCTGCAACAGTCGGCGCAGGCCGCGGGGCGTTCGCTCACGCTGGCCAACGCGCTCTACCGCGAAGGCTATACCGATTTCCAGCGGGTGCTGGACGCGCAGCAGGCACTGGCCGTCCAGCAGGACGCCTACGTCGTGAACCGGGGCGGCGCCGTAAGCGATCTCATCGCGCTGTACAAGGCGATGGGTGGCGGCTGGTATAGCGCGGAACCGGTGCTCGACCCGGCGACCCGCGAACAGATGCGGCAGCGTACCGATTGGGGCGATCTGCTATCCGAGCCGGCGCCTGCTTCCCCAACTGCCCTGTCCGCGCAAAAGGTGCGACCCGATGAGTGACTCGCCGTCCCAGCCCGCCGCAGCCCCCGCGCCGGATCCCGCGAAAAAGGGCGTCCGATGGACGGTTCTGTTCATCGTGCTGAGCCTGGCCTGGTATCTGCTGGCCGACCGCTATACGCCTTACACGCAGCAGGCGCGGGTGCAGGCCTTTGTCGTGCCGGTGGCTTCCGAGGTATCGGGGCGCGTGACGCGGGTGTACGTGCGCAACAACCAGGATGTCGAGGCCGGCGCGACGCTGTTCGACGTCGACCCGGAGCACTACCGCATCGCCGTGGATCGCGCCCGCGCCGACCTGGAGTCCACGCGCCGGCAGATCGGCGCCGGCACGGCGGGCATCGATTCGGCACAGGCTTCCTTGCGCGCGGCGCAGGCCAATGAGCTGAAGGCCCGCCAGGACAGCACGCGGCTCGAACGGCTGTACCGCGAGGACCAGGGCACCGTATCGCTGCGGCGGCTGGAAATCGCGCGGGCGAATCTGACGCAGGCCATCAGCCAGGTCGCGGCCGCGCGCGCCGAGGTGCAGCGCGCGCGCGAACAGGAAGGCGGCAGCGAGGAAGACAACGCCAAGCTGCGCAGCGCCGCCGCTGCCCTGGAAAAGGCCGAGCTGGACCTGGCCAACACGCAGGTGCGGGCGCGTTCGGCGGGCCTGATCACTGACCTGCGCACCGACACCGGGCAGTTCGCGGCCGCCGGCAACCCCGTCATGACGCTGATCGCGATCCACGACGTCTGGATCAGCGCTGAAATGACCGAGAACAACCTGGGCCACGTAGAGCCCGGCACGCCGGTGTCCATCATCCTGGACGCGCTGCCCGGGCAAATCTTCAAGGGCCGCGTGCGCAGCGTTGGGTATGGCGTCAATGTGGGACCGGGCACGCCGCCCGGCGCCTTGCCCACGGTGCAGAACAGCCGCGACTGGCTGCGGCCCGCGCAGCGCTTCCCCGTGATCGTGGAATTCGATCGCGACGACCTGCCGGCCTTGAGCGGCGTGCGCGTGGGCGGCCAGGCCGAGGTCATGGCGTTTCCCAGCTCCGGCAATCCGCTCAACCTGCTGGGCCGCGCGTACATGCGGCTGATGAGCTGGCTTTCCTATGCGTACTGATCCCGATCCTCGCGGACGCCGCGCGCTGCGTGTGGGCGCGGGCGCGGCTTTCTGCACGGCCATCAGCTATGGCCTGGACCTGCCCATCGCCATGGTCGCGCCGGTGCTGGGCGTCATGTTGCTGGCGTCGATGAACCGGCCCCTCTCGTTCAAGAGCGGGCTGGGCCTGATGCTGATGGCGCTTCTTACCACCGCGATCGGATTGCTGCTGAGTCCCTTGCTGCGCTACTACCCCTTTAGCGGCGTGCTGCTCATCGCGCTTTGCCTTTTTTTCGCTTTCCGCCACGGGCTGCGCGGCGGCAATGGACTGTTGTCGACCTTCCTCATCATCGGGCTGACCATGATCTCCGCCGCCGGCACCGTCGACTTCGCCTTGGCTTCCCAGGTGATCGAGGCGCTGGGCAAAGGGTTGCTGGTCGCGGTCCTGGTGTTGGGCGGCTGCCACCTGCTGTTTCCCGAGCCGGCGGCCGCGCCCGCGCCGCCGGCGGCGCCCGTGCTGCCGCCCGACCAGGCCAGCCGCCTGGCCTTGCGCGCCTCGCTCGTTGTGATGCCGGCGTTCCTGCTGGCGCTGACCGACCCGCTGGGCTACATGCCCATCATCCTGAAATCGGTCAGCCTGGGGCGGCAGAGCTGCGTCACCGCCGCGCAGGGCGCGGCCCGCGAACTGCTGGGCTCGACCCTGCTGGGCGGCGCGCTGGCAGTGGCTTTCTGGTGCGCCCTCAGCCTGTTCGTGAATCTCTGGATGTTCTTTCTCTGGATGCTGCTGTTCGGCCTCATCGCCGCGCGCAAGCTCTACCGGCTGAGTCCGACCCGCCATCCCCCCAGCTTCTGGCTGAACACGCTGGTGACGCTCATCATCCTGCTGGGCCAGTCGGTGCAGGACAGCGCCGCCGGCAAGGACGTCTATACCGCGTTCGCGGTGCGCATGGGCTTGTTCATCGGCGTCACGCTCTACGCCTGCCTGATGCTGCGCCTGCTCGAATCGCGGGCGTCGGGCAGCCCGAAGCCTGGGGCGAATCCTTCAACCGCAGTCCCCTCAAACGCTTGACCAGGAGGCAGCCATGCCATTGCCAGACGAACCGGTCCAACCCGCGCCCGCAGCGGGCTGGCGCTTCAAATGCGGGATAGGTTTGTTCATCATCGCCTTCGCCCTGTGGTTCCTCATCCCGGTGGCGGGCTACCTGGACGTGCCAGGCCCGCGCATCGCCGCGCTGACCGGCACCATCTTCATCGCCAACAAGGTGCTGCTGCTGAGCTGCATCGCCGTCATGGGCAAGGAAGGCTTTCAGCGGCTGAAGTCCATCGTGTTCGGCCATGCCAAGAAGCTGGCACCCGTGCAGAAGGTCGGCCCCGTGCGCCATGCCATCGGCCTGGTCATGTTCTTCCTGCCCATCCTGACCTCGGTGCTGGAACCCTACATCGACGAAATGTGGCCGGGCCTGCGGCCCAATCTATGGCAGGCCCAGCTGGTCGGAGACATCATGCTGATCGCCAGCTTCTTCGTGCTGGGCGGGGATTTCTGGAGCAAGCTGCGCGGCCTGTTCGTGCGGACGGTGTAGCGGGCGGGCCGCCACGGCCGGAGCCGGCGTTTTCATAGGAAAATGCCGGCTTGCGTTCCGACGCGTAACCTCAGCCATCAACCAGGATCCGCCATGCCGCAACTCGACATCTATCAGGTAGACGCTTTCACCGCCGCGCCCTTTGGCGGCAATCCGGCGGCGGTCGTGCCGCTGCAGGCATGGCTGCCGGACGAAACGCTGCAACGCATCGCGGAAGAAAACAACCTGTCCGAAACCGCCTACTTCGTGCGCAAGGGCGATGTCTACGAGCTGCGCTGGTTCACGCCCGCGGTGGAGGTGGACCTGTGCGGCCATGCCACGCTGGCGTCGGCCTGGGTGCTGTTCGAACAGCTGGGCGCAACGGAAGACGTGCTGCGCTTTGCCACGCGCAGCGGCGAACTGCAGGTGCGCCGCGCGAGCGACCGGCTGGCGATGGATTTTCCGGCCAAGCGGCCCGAAGCGCAGGAGATCCCGCCGGGTCTGCTGCAGGCGCTGGGCCTGCCGGGCGCGCAGGCGTTCTACAAGACGGACGACTATCTGGTGGTGATCGACGATGAAACGCGGATCGATGCCTTGAAGCCGGACTTCGCCGCGCTGGCGGCTTTCGAGACGCGCGGCGTGGCGGTGACGGCGCCGTCGGCGCAATTCGATTTCGTGACGCGCTGGTTCGGGCCGCGGGTGGGCGTGAACGAGGATCCGGTGACCGGATCGGCGCACACCTCGCTGGCGCCGTACTGGGCCCAGCGCCTGGGCAAGCGCAGCCTGAGCGCGCAGCAGGGCGGGGCGCGCAAGGGCCAGTTGCAATGCGAGGTGCTGGATAACGGCCGGGTGATCATCAGCGGCCAGGCGGCGTTGTACCTGCGCGGCTCGATCTTCATCTGAAGCCTGGCGGGCCGCGGCGCAGGCGCGGCGGCGTAACAAAAGAGACGTTGACACGGTTTATGCTCAACACTAGCATAAACCGTGCTCTTTTTTTGACCATTAAATGCTCAACATGAGCATAATATTTCGCGAGGAGACGCGTCCATGGACACCCCCAACCGCCGGTACGTCGAATTCGATCTGCCTGCCACGACTAGCTGCCCCAGCGCCGTCGGCCAGGCCTGGGCCCGCGTGCCCGAACCCTTGCCAGCCAATGAACGCGCCGCCTGCGTGGCGCGCATACGCGAACTCCTGGCGCGTGAACGCGCCGTGCTGGTCGCCCACTATTACGTCGATGCGGAGTTGCAGGAGCTGGCCGAACAGACCGGCGGCTGCGTCGGCGACTCGCTGGAAATGGCTCGCTTCGGCCGCGACCACGAGGCCCGCACGCTGGTGGTGGCCGGCGTGCGCTTCATGGGCGAGACCGCCAAGATCCTGAGCCCGGACAAGCGCATCCTGATGCCGGACCTGGACGCCACCTGCTCGTTGGACCTGGGCTGTCCGGCCGCCGATTTCGCCGCCTGGTGCGATGCCCATCCGGACCGGACGGTGGTGGTCTACGCCAATACCAGCGCAGAGGTGAAGGCGCGCGCGGACTGGGTCGTCACCTCGTCGATCGCGCTCGACGTGATCGCCGACCTGCATGCGCGCGGCGAGAAAATCCTTTGGGCGCCGGACCGCCATCTGGGCGACTACGTGCAACGCCAGACCGGCGCCGACATGCTGCTGTGGCAGGGGTCCTGCCTGGTGCATGACGAGTTCAAGGGCACCGAACTGGAGCTGCTGCGCGCCGAGCATCCCCAGGCCAAGGTGCTGGCGCATCCGGAATCTCCCGCGGCGGTGCTGGCGCAGGCGGACGTGGTGGGCTCGACCACCCAGCTGATCGAGGCCGCGCGCAAGTTCGACGCCGGGCTGCTGATCGTCGCGACCGACCAGGGCATCCTGCACAAGATGCGCGCGCAGGCGCCCGGCAAGACCTTCCTGGCCGCGCCCACCGCGGGCAACAGCGCCAGCTGCAAGAGCTGCGCGCATTGCCCCTGGATGGCGATGAACGCCTTGGGCAACCTTGCCGAGACACTGGAGCACGGCCGCAACGAGATCACGCTGGACCCCGCGCTGGGCCTGCGCGCCAAGGCGCCGATCGACCGCATGCTGGACTTCGCGGAACAGCGCAAGCGCCGCGTGCAGGCCAGCGGCGACTTCGCACGCGACACGGCGCTATACGCCAGCGTCGGGCCGGCCTAAGGACTACCGGAGGTCCGCTCATGGAATTCGACGTCATCATCATCGGCAGCGGGCTGGCCGGCATGGCTGCGGCGCTGGAACTGGCCCCGCGCAGGCGGGTCGCCCTCGTGTCGAAGGGCGAGTTGCGCGACAGCGCCAGCAACCGCGCCCAGGGCGGCATCGCCGCGCCGCTGGGCGCGGACGACAGCATCGAGGCGCATGTCAGCGACACCCTGGTCGCGGGCGCAGGCCTGTGCGACTTGCCGGCCACGCGGCACATCATCTCCCGGGCCTGCGGCGCGATCGCCTGGCTGCAGGAGCAGGGCGTCGCGTTCACGCTGGAGCAAGGCGGCTTGCATCTGACGCGCGAAGGCGGGCACGGCCTGCGCCGCATCGCGCACGCGGCGGACGCGACCGGCAGCGCCATCGTCGCGGCGCTGGGGGACAGAGTGCGGCGGCAATCCGGCATCACGCTGCTGCAGGCGCATTGCGCCGTGGACCTGATTCTGGACGGCGCCGCGGGTACGGCCGCGGCGCGCTGCCGCGGCGTGCGCCTGCTGGACCTGCGCAGCGGGCGGATCTTCGACGCAACGGCCGGCCATGTCGTGCTGGCCACGGGCGGCGCGGGACAGGCATACCAGACGACGACCGCGCCGCCGGCCGCGACCGGCGACGGCATCGCCATGGCCTCGCGCGCGGGCTGCCAGATCGCCAACATGGAGTTCACGCAATTCCATCCTACCGGCCTGCACCACGCGCAGGCGGGCGGATTCCTCATCTCCGAGGCCGTGCGCGGCGAGGGCGGTGTGCTACGCCTGCCCAACGGCGCGCGCTTCATGCCGGCGCACGATGCGCGCGCCGAACTGGCGCCGCGCGACATCGTGGCCCGCGCGATCCAGGGCGAAATGGAACGCCATGGGTTGGAATGCGTGCAGCTGGACATCAGCCACCAATCGCCGCAATTCCTGCGGGAACACTTTCCCACCATCCAGGCGCGCTGCCTGGCGCTGGGCATCGACATCACGACGGCTTCCATCCCGGTTGCGCCCGCCGCGCATTACACCTGCGGCGGCATCGCCGCCGACATGGCCGGGCGCAGCAACCTGCCCGGCCTGTACGCGGTGGGCGAGGCCGCCTGCACCGGGCTGCATGGCGCCAACCGCCTGGCCAGCAATTCGTTGCTGGAATGCGTGGTGACGGGGCGGGCTGCGGCGCAAGACATACTCGGGCAGAAGCGGGCCGATGTTTCCCGCAGAACTCCGGCACCCGACGCAATCGCCGTGCCGGCGTCGCCCGATCTGGCGCGGCTGCGGCGCGACCTGCGACAACTGATGAGCCGGGACGTGGGCGTGCTGCGCAGCGATGCATCGCTGGCGCGTGCGGCTGCCTTCATTGGTCCGCTGCGAGCACAGACGGAAGCGCGGCTGTTGCGCGAGGGCTTGAGCCTGGAACTGCTGGAGCTGCGCAACCTGGCTCTGGCGGCTGATCTCATCGTGCGGGCGGCGAGTGCGCGGGGTGAAAGCCGCGGGGCGCATTTCAACCGCGATCGTCCGGGCCAGGACGCCGTGGATTTGCGGCTGCGCGCGCCTGCCGCAACCGCCTAGGCGCGGGCAGGGCAGTGTCCGGCCGGCCAGCGGCTCAGGAAACCCCGGTCAGCAGATGCTGCGCGGCGCCCGTCGCCGCGCGCCTGAAACGCGACGGCGACACGCCCATGTGCTCGCGGAAGAAGCGGGAGAAATTGCCGGGCGTGGAGAAGCCCAGGTCCAGCGCTACGGAGGTCAGGGGCTGCTCCTGGTGTACCAGCAGGCGCACGGCTTCTTCGACGCGCACGGCGCTCCAGAAAACTTGCGGCGTGGTGTTGAGCTGATCGCGGAACAGCGCGAAGAAATGGCCGCGCGACAGGCCCACGCGGCTGGCGACTTCTTCGGCCGTGATGGGTTCATGGGCGTGCTCGCGCATGTAGGCGATCGCCGCGCGCAGCCGGCGGTCCAGCGCCGGCGTCGCGGGCATCTGGTTGCGTGGGCGCTCCGGTTCGATCGACGATTCGATTGCCGCTTGCAGCAAGGCCTCGACTTCGGCATCCAGGTCCGCGCCGGGGTGGTCCTGCGGCGCCACGATCTTGTCCAGCAAGCGCCAACAGCCCTGGCGCACCGCCGCGTCGATGGGCACGCCCGGCGCGGCGAAGTGGAATGGCCGCCCCGTGGCGGCCCGCCGTTCGTCCAGCCAGGGCTTGGCGATGTAGAGCACCAGGAAGATGGCCGGGCCCGACCGTTCGAGCAGCCTGGCGTCGTGCGATTCGTACGTATTGGTGCCTAGCGCCAGGTGTTCGCTGTAGGGGACCGGAGTCTGGCCGACATGCCCCAGCACGCGCGCGCCGCCCAGCCACAGGGCCAGCTGCACTTCCGCATGCGCGTGCGCGATCAGGTCGTCGCGCAGTTCCAGCACAACGGCGCGGCCGAACGCGCCTTCGTGCAAGGCGTAGGTCTCCTGCATGTCTGTCTCCCGTTTTTCTTATCGCCTCGTCGCGCAAGCCAGGGCCTGCGTGCGGGCGGGTGCGGCGCTCAGGGAATTTTATGGGCGTTTACGCGTTTGTCCGCGCTAGGTGTATTCACTAGGCACAAAATCTGACTCTGCGATAAGTCCGCGCACGCAGCGATAAGCGCGCCACCGCCTGCGCCGATACAGTCCTGAAAAATTGCCGGCGCGGTGCCGATGCAAACAGCGACTGTTCAGATAAAGGGAGGCGGCAGCATGAGCACGCAACACGTCAACGGCATGGCCGTGGAAATCGACGGCGAGGGGCCGGCACTGTTGTGCATACACGGCCTGGGCGGTTCCTCGAATACCTGGACGCCCATCATGGGCGCCTTCGACGGTTTCCGCGTGATCCGTCCTGATCTACCGGGCAGCGCTCGTTCGCCGCTGGGCGAAAAGCGCCTGTCCATCGCTACCTACGTGGACGCGTTGGTCGGACTGCTGGACGCATTGGATATCGATGTGGCGCATGTCGCCGCCCATTCGCTCGGAACCGTCGTGGCCCAGCATCTTGCCGTGGCGCATCCGGGCAGGGTCAAGTCGCTGGCCCTGTTCGGCCCGCTGGCCGCTCCGCCCGACGCGGGCCGGCCCGGCATCCGCGCGCGTGCGGAGCTGGCGCGCGGCGGCGACGCGGCCATGCAGGAGATCGCCGACGCCATCGTCAAAGGCGCGACCAGCGCCCAGACCAAGCAGGATCAACCCGCCGTGCTGGCGCTCGTGCGCGAGAGCGTGATGCGCCAACCGCCGCAAGGCTATGCGCAGAGCTGCGAGGCGCTGGCGGATGCGCAGCCGGCCGCCGTCGAGACTATCGGCGCGCCGGCCCTGCTGGTCACCGGCGATCAGGACGGCGTGGCGCCGCCCGGCAATGTCGAGGCCCTGGCCGCGCGCATGCCAGGCAGCCGCCGCATCGTGCTGGACGGATGCGGCCACTGGACCACTTACGAAAAGCCCCAGGCCTGCATCGAGGCCCTGCGGGAGTTCCACGCGGCGCTGCGCTAAGCCACGTTTTCCTGGCGTTTCAACATAAGAAATCGGCCCCCAAACGCGGGCCGGAGGAGACCTGTCATGTCCAGAATTGCCATTACCAACGTCGTCATCTTCGATGGCAGCGGCAAGCAGCCTTTTCAAGGCGAGGTGCTGATCGACGGCGCGCGCATTTCGCAGGTCGCGCGCACGCCCGAGCAGGTGAGCCGGGAGGGCGCGCGCATCATCGATGGGCGCGGCCGCTTCCTGATGCCGGGCATGACGGAAGCGCATACGCATTTTTCCTGGAACGACCAGCCCACGCTGGCCGCGATCCAGTTCATGCCGCCGGAAGAGCACATACTCTGGTGCGTGCGCGTGGCCAAACGCTATCTGGAAATGGGCTGGACCTCGGCCATCGGAGCGGCCGCGGCCAAGCCGCGCCTGGACGTGGTGCTGCGCAATGCCATCAATGCCGGCGAATGCCCGGGGCCGCGCTACCTGGCGGGCAGCCAGGAGATCACCACCATAGGCGCGCTGGGCGACAACTCGCTGCCGCACATGCCGTTCGACGAACTGAGCTTCGGCAGCGTGTGCTGTGGCCCCGAAGAGATCCGGCGCTCGGCGCGCACCTTCATCAAGTACGGCGTCGACCACCTGAAGATCAACCTGTCGGGCGAGTACATCGCCGGCCTGCCGGCCGAGATGTCGCCCTTCGCCGAAGACGAGATCGCCATGCTGGCGAACGAGGCCAAGCGCTATGGCAAGCGGGTCGCGGCGCACGCGCGCTCCAGCGAGTCAGTCAAGCAATGCGTGCGCCATGGCATCGAGATGATCTACCACGCCAGCTTCGCCGACGAAGAGGCGCTCGACATGCTGGAAGCCAACAAGGACCGCCATTTCGTTGCGCCCGGCATAGGCTGGCTGATCCGCACCGCCTTCAACGCTTCCGAATACGGCATCACGCCCGCCATAGCCGAACAGATGGGCTACAAGCGCGAGCTGGAAATCGCCTCGGAGTCGCTGCGCAAGATGCACAAGCGCGGCATCCGCATCCTGCCCGGCGGCGACTACGGTTTTGCCTGGATGCCCCACGGCACCAACGCCCGCGACCTCCAGTACTTCGTGGACTACATCGGCATGACCCCGACCGAAGCGCTCGTGTCCGCCACCCGGTTGGGCGGCGAGATCATGCAACGTCCGCACGAATTGGGCATGCTGCGTCCTGGCTATCTGGCGGACGTGGTCATGGTCGATGGGGATCCGCTGAAGGATCTGTCGTTGCTGGTGGATCCGGAGCGGATCTTGCTGGTGATGAAGGATGGGGAGGTGTGTAAGGACATTTCCCGGCAGGGGTTGGATGCGGAGCCGCTGCGTGCCGAGGCGGGCAGGGAAGCTGCGCTGGTGTTGTGAGTCTGGCGGCGCCTTTCCAGGCGCCGCGTTCACCCGCTCAAGCCTCTCCCACCCCCTCCCTCACGCTAGCTGCCAGCATCTGCGCCGTCGCCGCCGACAAGGTCCAGCCCAGGTGCCCATGCCCCGTGTTGTAAAACACACCGGGCCGCCTGCCCGGGCCGACCCGGGGCATCATGCTCGGAGTCATGGGCCGCAGCCCGCACCACGGCACCACGCGCGAAGTTCGGATGCCGGGGAAGTGCTTGCGGGTCCAGTCCACCAGGGGCTGCACGCGCTCCGCGCGGATGTCCATGTTGAAGCCATTGAACTCCGCCGTGCCGGCCACGCGGAAGCGGTCGCCGAGGCGGCTGGTGACGATCTTGGCGGCTTCGTCCAGCAGGCTGACGCGCGGCGCGGCCGCCTGGCTGGCGGCGTCGTCCAGATGCACGCTGATGGAGTAGCCCTTGACCGGGTAGATGTTGAGCGTGTCGCCCAGCTGCCTGGCGAACTGCCGGCTGACGGCGCCGGCGCAGACGACGATGGCGTCGGCCTCGTGCTGTTCGCGGCGCGTGCCGCCTTCGCGTACGACGTCGAGCACGTAGGGCGCGCCGTCCAGGCTGATGTTGCGGATGTCCGCGTCCTGCGCGAAGCGCACGCCGCGGCGTTCGCAGGCGCGGGCCAGGCCGCTGGTGAACTTGTGGATGTCGCCGGTGGCGTCCGAAGGCGTGTAGAAGCCGCCATGGCAGGCGGTTTGCAGCGTGGGCTCGATGCTGCGCGCTTCCTCGGGCGACACCGCGTAGCGCTCCAGCCCGCCTTCCTGCAGCAGGGCATTGGCGCGGCGCGCGGTCTCGAAGCTGGCGGCGTCGTGGTAGATGTGCAGGATGCCGCGGCGCTCCAGGTCGAAATCTATGCCTTCTTCTTCCGCCATGGCGTACAGATGCTGGCGCGCGGCGATGGCCAGCCGGGTGGTCTCGATCGTGTTGCGGCGGTAGTTGCGGATCTGTCCGATGAACTGCGCCAGCCAGGAGTACTTGTGCCAGCTGAAGCGGGGATTGAGCAGCAGCGGGGCGTTGTGGCGGCCGAGCCAGCGCAGGCCTTTCATGATGGTGGCGGTGCTGTTCCAGACCTCGGCGTTGCTGGCCGACAACTGGCCGCCGTTGGCGTAGGAGGTCTCCATGGCCGGATAGCGCTGGCGGTCATAGACAGTGACGTGATATCCCAGTTTGCTCAAGGCATAGGCGGACGTGACGCCGGTGATACCGGCGCCAATGATGGCGATGCGGGGCATGATGGCTCCAGATTGAGTGGCCGCGGCCACCCGGCCGCAGCACCCCATCTGTCTCTGTACCTGAGAGCTTCACCCGCGGCGCAGACGGCGGCGGGTTCCCCTTCGGTGGGCGCGCTTGGCGCCTCTCTCCAGATTGTCTAGACCGCGCAGTCCTGTTTGCCTGAGAGTTTCCGGGGCGGTTGCTCCGTCGGCGCCTGCCGCGGGGGCAGGTCTCTTCTGCGGGGTTTTGGATCGACGAGGCGAGAATAGCCAAATTCCCCTGGGATGAGACCAAGGGTTAGTACCAATAAGGCGTCGCATCGCGCTACGATGCATGCGCGCCGCCGTCGCGGCGCCACGGATCCGACACGACAGGGAATGACGAGAATGCGCTTGAACAGCATGCTGCGCACGGGATTGTTTGCGCTGATGGCCGCAGGCTGCGCGCTGGCGCAGGCCGGCCAGGCAGAGACGGACCGCAAGGTCGACGAGGCGGTCCAGGCCGTCATGCGCGAACACGGCATTGCGGGCATGTCGATCGCCGTGACCCGCAACGGGGCACAGCATTTCTACAACTATGGCGTGGCGTCCAGGCAGACCGGCAGGCCTGCCGGCAGCGATACGCTGTACGAGATCGGCTCCATCAGCAAGACCTACACGGCAACCCTGGCAGCCTATGCACAGGTGCGCGGCCGCCTGGCCTTGAGCGACAGTCCGGCCAAGTACCTGCCGGAGCTCGCCGGCAGCGACTTCGCCAAGCTGAGCCTGATCAACCTGGGGACGCACACGACCGGCGGCTTCCCCTTGCAGGTGCCCGACGCGATCAAGAACCAGGCGCAGCTGATGGCCTATCTCAAGGCCTGGAAGCCCGAGCATGCCGCTGGCACGTATCGCACCTACGCCAACCCCAGTATCGGCATGCTGGGCATGGTGGCGGCCAAGAGCCTGAACCGGCCGTTCAAGGCGGCCATGGAACGGGACCTGTTTCCGAAGCTGGGCCTGACCAGCACCTACATCGACGTGCCCGCCGCCAGGATGGCGGACTACGCGCAGGGCTACAACAAGCAGGATGCGCCCGTGCGCGTGAATCCGGGCGTGCTGGCCGACGAAGCCTACGGCGTGAAGACCAGCGCACGCGACCTGATCCGTTTCGTCGACGCGAACATGGGCTTGAACCTCGCGGATGCCGAACTGCGCGGCGCAATCGCGCAGACGCACGTCGGCTATTACCAGCTGGGCGACATGACCCAGGATCTGGCCTGGGAGCAATTGCGCTATCCGGCAACGCTGGACGCGCTGTTGACGGCCAATGCCGGCAACTACAACAGCCAGAGCCAGCCCGTGGCGGCGTTGAACCCGCCGCTGCCGCCGCAGGAGACCGTGTGGATCAACAAGACGGGTTCGACCAATGGCTTCGGCGGCTATGTGGCGTTCGTGCCGTCGAAGAAGCTGGGCATCGTGATACTGGCCAACCGGAATTATCCCAACGAGGCCAGGGTCCGGCTGGCGTACCGGATCCTGGGCGAGCTGGAGCAATAGGCCCGCTATCGCGCGGGCGGCTGCCTCGCCGCGTCGTAGCGGGGCAGCAGGTCCATCACTTCGAGGCGCTTGCACAATTGCGCCAGCCGCTCCATCTTGTAGGCATTCACGTCCATGCCGGCGTAGTCATAGAAGCCCTGGCCGTCGCGCAGCCCGTTGCGCCCTTGTTCCATATTGCGGGCGATGACCGCAGGCGAGGCGAAGCGCGGATCGATGGCATCGGCGAGGTAGCGCGAGGCGTAG
The DNA here is from genome assembly GCF_902859735.1 of Achromobacter aegrifaciens. Classification (GTDB taxonomy): domain Bacteria; phylum Pseudomonadota; class Gammaproteobacteria; order Burkholderiales; family Burkholderiaceae_B; genus Achromobacter; species Achromobacter aegrifaciens. Next base: position 166,876 of record NZ_CADIJY010000008.1, read on the forward strand.
TAGAGAATGTCGCCGCCGCCCCAGTCGATGAACTCCAGCAGCCCCAGAACCGAAAAACGCAGGCCGAAGCCCAGGCGCACGGCCGTGTCGATGTCTTCGGCGCTGGCCACGCCTTCCTCCACCATGCGGGCCGCTTCGTTCATGGCCAGGGCCTGGATGCGGGGCACGATGTAGCCCGCGGCGGGGGCGCACTGCACGGGCTTCTTGCCCGCCAGGCGCAGCGCTGCCAGCAGCCCTTGCGTCGCGGCCTCGCTGGTCTGCGGGCCGCGGCTCACTTCCACCAGCGGTATCAGGTAGGCGGGGTTGAGCCAGTGCGCGTTCAGGAAGCGCTGCGGGTTTTGCACCAGTTCCGCCAGCTCGGTGACCAGAAAGGTGGACGTGGTGGACGCGATGATGCTGTCCGGCGCGCAGGCCGCTCCCAGCCATACAAAGGCATCGCGCTTGGCGTCCAGGCGTTCAGGCACGGCTTCGAACACCACGCGCGCCTGCCTCAGGTCTGCCTCCGCATCCTCGCGCGTGCATAGGCGCACGCGCGCCAGCGCAACCTCCGCCTGCGCGGCGTCGAGCAAGCCCAGGCTGCACAGGATGCCGAGCTCGCGGCGCAGATCGTCCCGCACGCGGGCGAAGTACCCGGCTTGCTCGGCGGGCGTGCGCGATTTGATGTCTATCAGCGTGACGTCCAGTCCGGCATGGATGTATGACAGCGTGATGCCCACGCCCATGCGGCCGGCGCCGACTACGCACATTTTTTCATTCATGGCTTGCATCTCCGTGTCAGCAGCCTTCGGCCAGAAGCTGGCGCATGTCCGCGTGCGACAGGCGGTCCAGGCCCAGGCGTTCGAATGTGCGTCCTTCCGCGTAGAGGTCGCGGCCGGTGACCGCGCTGGCCAGGCTCAGCAGGCCTTGCGCGACCGGCGTCGGCACGCCCGCCCAGCGGCCGGCGGACACCAGGAATGACAGGCCGAGCCGCGTGTCTTCGAGCATGTAGCGGTGCGTGTGCAGGTCTATGTCCTCGCGCCAGTCGCCGCTGTCGGTGAGCTTGCCATGGGCGCCGCGGCCGTACATCCATTCATCGCCTTCGGCGGCATAGTGGTCGGCCAACGGGAAGTGGGGCGCGGCATAGCCCAGGGCCACACGGATGGCGATGCGCTCCGCGTCCAGCGCGTCGGTCACGCGCCGTATGGAGGCCTGGGTGCCTTCGTTGTGGATGTCCCATTTGTCGAAGTGTTCCAGCGGCCCTGCATTCATCATGATGAGCGGCGGATGGATGATGGGGCCGGCGTTCATCAGTGCGCCCGAAAGTCCGTCCTCTATCGGTTCGATGCTGGGGTAGGCGCGCTGGACCACGGCCAGCGCCTGCTTCGACAGCCGCCGCGGAAAGACGCCGGTGGGCAGACGGGTGGCGTAGCCGCTGATCACGACCTTTTCGCCATGCTTGCGGGCCAGATAGGGCAGGGTGCCGGTTTCGGCGAAGGCCGTGTCCGCGACGTTTCCCGCGTCTTTCATGGCGCGGGCGAAGACGTAGCAGCCGAAGGTGCCAGGCGGCAGGAACACGACCTGGCCGTCGCGCAGCAGCGGCGCCAATTCCCGCGCCAGCGCTTCGTGGGCGGTGGAAGGCAGCGGAATGACCAGCAGCTCCGCATGCTCCACGGCTGTGGCCAGGTCGCGCACCAGCTGCAACTGCCGCGGTCCGTCGCCCAGCGGAACCTGGCGGCTGCCGCGATAGTCGGTGACCGTCAGCGCGCCCGCATCCCGCAAGCCCTGGAAGGCCGACCAGTCCCTGCGCCACCAATGCACGTGATGGCCTTTCTCAAACAGCTCGGCCGCTGCCGCGTAGCAGCCGTGGCCGCCGCCTATGACGCTGATTCTCATGGTCAAGCTCCGTCAGATGGAGCCTTGATCCTAGCGGCGGCGTGCAGGCGGGGCTGCGCCGAACGCGCAAGCGGCGTTCCGATCCGGCAAGCGAATCCGGCGCTGCCGTGCGATGCCTAATGCCTGCTTTGGCGCAGGGTGTCCGACGGCAGGCAGCCGTAGCGCTTGCGGTAGTGGGTGGCGAAATGCCCGAAGCTGGAAATGCCGTGCCGCAGCAGGATGTCGGTGACGCTATCGCCTTCGCCGGCTTGCGCAAGCGCCGCGTGCACCTGGGCCAGCCGCTGGTTGCGCACGTAGTCGCTGGGACTCTGCTTCAGGAACTGCGAAAAGCCGTTTTGCAGCGTGCGCACGGAGACGCCGCAGTAGGCCGCCAGGTCCATCAGCGATAGCGGCTGGTCCAGATGGCTTTCTATGTAATCGCGCGCGCGCCGCACGTGCAGCGGCAACGGCTGGCGGCGGTCTGCCTGCAAAGCCTCGGAGTAGTTGTGCGGCAGCTGGGTCAGCAGCAGCGTCAGCAGGTAGTCTGAAAAGCCGGCGGCCAGCGTTTGCGTGACGCCTTCAATGGCGGGATGGCGGTACAGCCGGCACAGATAGTCCAGCGTTTCGCGCACCGCCACCGGTCCGGGAGCGTCGGCATCCATTTGCAGGTCGAACACCAGCGCCTGCTTGATAGGGCGTTCAAGCAGCCGCTGCAGCTGGCGCTCCAGCGCCTCGCGCTCGATGCGCAGGATCAGGTTGCGGCAGTCGCGGCCGATGCGGATCACGCTGCGCTCGGACGGCGAGGAAATGGTCAGGCTGCCCGCGCTCATCGACGCGCTGCGCTTGCCCAGCGTGATCAGCCCGGAGCCTTGCAGCGTGATTCGGATCAGGTAGTAGCTGGCGATATCGCCGGCGTCGATCTCGACTTCCGCGCCATAGTGCAGATCGAACAAGGCCGCATTGCCGAAGAAGACGCCGTACAGGCGGGATTGCAGGGGTTTTCCCGGGGGGACGCACATGCGGTGCGACCAGAGGTGCTGGCTGACCTGGTCCTTGATCTCGGCGATGTTGCCCGAGTCCAGCAAGCAATGGCGGTCCAGCGGATTGGTGTCGTTGAACATGCTTTCCTGCGCAGCGAGAACAGTCATTGCGTCAGGCGTATAGAGGCTGGCTGCGCAAAGACCTACAAAAGATGGGCCTGCAAGCAAGTGAGACGCGACCCGGTCCTTGGGCATGGGCAGATCTCACCACCATACAAGGGAAACAAACCATGACTGACGGCAGCCCGCGGCACGGATCAAAACCTAGCTACGCCTACGAGTGGTATGTCGTGGTGATATGCATGCTAGCGTACATATTTTCCTTCGTCGACAGGCAGATCCTGGCGCTGATGATCGAGCCCATCAAGCATGACCTGCAGCTGTCCGACACGCAATTCAGCTTGCTGCACGGCCTGGCGTTTTCCTTGTTCTACGCCTTCATGGGCATACCGATCGCCTTGCTGGCGGATCGCTATTCGCGGCCCAAGATCATCGCGATCGGCGTCGCATTCTGGAGCCTGGCCACGGCGGCCTGTGGCCTGTCGCGCAATTTCGCGCAGATGTTTCTTGCGCGGATCGGCGTGGGCGTGGGCGAGGCGGCGCTGTCACCTGCCACGTACTCCATGCTCAGCGACATGTTTCCGCGTGAAAAACTGGGGCGCGCAGTCGGGATATATTCGATCGGCTCGTTCATCGGCGGCGGCATGGCATTCCTGATCGGCGGCTACGTCATCAACCTGCTCAAGAGCGTGGATACCGTTGCCTTGCCCTGGATAGGCGCGATGCGGCCCTGGCAGGTGACCTTCTTCATTGTGGGATTGCCAGGCCTGCTGATCGCGCTGCTGATCCTGCTGACGGTGCGAGATCCGCAGCGGCTGGGCTTGCGGCGCAATGCCTCGGGGCAGGTGCAGAAGCCTGCCATGAAAGATACTTTCCGCTTCCTGGGCCGCCACCGCAGCACCTTTTTCTGCCACTACCTGGGCTTCTCGTTCTATGCGATGGTGCTGTTCGCGCTGCTGGGCTGGACGCCGGCGTTCTACATGCGCAAGTTCGGCATGTCGCCTTCCGAAGCCGGCTACATGCTGGGCGTGGTGGTGCTCGTCGCCAACACCGCCGGGGTGTTCTGCGGCGGCTGGCTGATGGACTGGCTGGCCAGGCGCGGCTACAGCGATGCGCCGCTGCGCGCCGGCGTGATCGGCGCGGCCGGCATGGCCTTGCCGGCGGTGATCTTCACCCAGGTCGATTCCCTGTGGTGGTCGGTGGGCTGGCTGCTGCCGGCCATGTTCTTCGCCTCGTTCCCCATGCCGACCTCGACGGCTGCGATGCAGATCCTGCCCCCCAATCAGCTGCGCGCCCAGGTGTCGGCGCTATTCCTGCTGATCTCGAACCTGATCGGGCTGGGCCTGGGCACCACCGCCGTGGCCATGCTGACTGATCGGTTGTTCAAGAACCCGGCGGCAGTCGGGCAATCCATCTCGGTCCTGATTGGCGTGGCCGCGGTATTGTGCATCGGCCTGCTCGCCGCTGGCTGCAAGCACTACCGGCGCAGCCTGAACCTGGAGGCGCAGGAGGCGCCGCCGCTTGCGCCGGCGCGCGTGTCGCCCTGAACGCGGCTGCCCGGGTCGCGATGCGGCCCTTTTTTGAACTCTGTTACCTCTCCGTTGAACTGCACATTCCTCGTAAAAGAAATGGTGCCGGGGATGCGCTATAACGGACGCTTGACGCATTACTGTTCCTCCAATTCATGCCCCGTTTTTCCCGCAGTTCGTCGCTGGCCCTGTCCGTTGCCCTGGTGGGCGTCCTGGCGGGATGCTCATCCCCCAAGCCAGAGTTCGAAAAAGAAGACTTCACCCAGAACAACACCTACTCGCGCACCGTCGAAGCAAGTAACGTCGCCGCCTGCGACGCGGGCCGCCGCGCCTTGCTGAGCCAGGGCTACAACATCGACAAGTTCGAGGGTTCGCGGGTCACGGGGCACAAGAATTTCCAGGACGAGAACGGCCAGCATACGCAGATCGCCTTCAACATCGAATGCGCCTCCGACGGCAGCGCGAACGAGCGCGCCACGGTGTTCGCCAACGCGGTGCAGGACCGCTATTCGATCAAGCGAACCAACAGCTCGGCCAGTGTGGGGGTGAGCGTGCTGGGGCAGGTGTCCATGCCGTTCGGCTCCAGCGACGATTCGCTGGTGAAGACGGGCAGCCAGACGGTTGCGCGACCCAAGTTCTACGAAGGTTTCTTCCAGTTGCTGCAGCGTTTCCTGCCGGACGCGCAGGCGGCCGCCGCGCCTCATCCGCCCGCGAGCCGTGCCAAGGCGCAGCCCAAGGCCGCGCCGGCCGAGCCCGCGGAATCTCCGGACAAGCCAGCCGATACCCTGAATCCGGCCGCGGCCAACGGCGGTAGCGAATCTCCAAAAGCGCCTGCACCTGGTGGGCCCGCGTCCGCCGCTCCGGCAAGCGCCGCTCCGGCAAGCGCCGCGCCGGCAAGCGCCGCGCCGACATCCGCCGCGCCCGCTTCGACCGCTCCCGCTCCGGCGTCGGCCCCTGCATCCGGCGCGGCCGCCCCGGCCAGCCCCGAGGCGGCCAAGTAAGGCAGCCTTGCGGGGCACCGCTTGCCGTAGCGCAAACGGATGCGCCGCGCCGACTCGCGGCGCGGTCCGCATCCGGCGATAATCGCGGGCATCATGACCTATCAACTCCTGAAAATGCTCCACGTGGCGGCCGTGGTCGCCTGGCTGGGCGGATCGCTGTTCGTGTCCTTGTTCCTGCTGTCCTCGCAGCCGCAGGACAGCGAAGAAGCGCCCAAAGAACGCAAGATGCTGGGCGCCTTGCGCCGTTGGACGCTTTACGTGACCACGCCGGCCATGGTGCTGACCTGGCTGGTCGGCCTGCACCTGGCCATGACTTTCGGCTGGTTCGCGATGACCTGGATCTGGGTCAAGGTTGGCTTCGCGCTGGCGCTGTCGGCGCTGCTCGGCATCCAGAGCGCGGCATTGCGGCGCATGGCCAATGGCAGCGCCAAGCGTCCGCCGCTGGTGGACCTGTACGCGCCTTTCACCGTCATCGCTTCCGCGGCCATCGTGACGCTGGTGGTCGTCAAACCCTTCTGATCTGCGCGGCGGCGCATGTGCCGGGACCATATGCCCAGCCGCCATAACCAAACGCCCCTGTAATAAGGACTCAACGAACTATTCGTTCGCGGGGTCCGTCCCCCTCCCTAGAATCGTTTCTCTCATAACCGCATAACCTGAGAGGCGATTCCAACATGACTTCCCGTTTCTTCAAGCGCCTGCTGGGCGCGGTGCTGGCTTCGGCGGCAATGTTCCATGGCCCGGCTTTCTCGGCCGATCCCAAACCCCTGAAGGTGGGCGTGCGCGGTGGCGTCGACGAGCAGATCTGGGAGGTGGTGGCCCAGGTCGCCAAGAAGAACGGCCTGGCCGTGGAGCCCGTGGTGATCACAGGCACCGCCAGTCCGAACGAGGCGCTCAACAACGGCGACCTGAACGCCAACGCCTTCCAGCACATCCCCTTCCTGAACGACCAGATCAAGCAGCGCGGCTACAAGCTCGTATCCGTGGCCAACACGCTGATCTCGCCCATCGCGTTCTACTCCAGGAAGTACAAGTCGCTCAATGAGCTGCCGGAAGGCGCCCGCGTCGGCATTCCCAACGACCCCAGCAACCAGACGCGCGCGCTGGTCATCCTGCGCGACCAGGGCCTGATCACGTTGAAGGACGGTTTCGATCCGGCCACCGGCACGGCGACCTTGGCGGACGTGACCTCCAACCCCAAGAAGCTCAATTTCGTGGAAAGCGCCTCCGTGGTGCTGGCGCGCTCGCTGCCGGACGTGGACACCGCGGCCATCGTCAACAGCTTCGCCTATCAGGCCGGGCTGATCGCCACGCGCGACGGCATCGCGGTGGAGAAGAAGGAAAACAACCCCTACGTGAACATCATCGCGGTTCGCGAACAGGACAAGAACGCGCCCTGGGTGCCTGAACTGGTCAAGGCCTATCACTCCGAGGAAGTGCGCCAGTTCATCCTGAGCAAGTACGAAGGCTCGGTGATTCCGGTTTTCTGAGATCGGAATCGGGCAATGATGCAACACGAATTCTCCATGGCCGAGCTGGCCGACGCCGCACCGCGACCGCAGGCCGTTGATGCGCACGTCGTGTTCGAAGGGCTGCAGAAGCGCTACGAGGGCGCGCAGGGGCCGGTGGCCGCGCTGTCCGATGTGTCGTTTTCCATCGCCCGCGGCGAGGTCTTCGGCATCATCGGACGCAGCGGCGCAGGCAAGTCCACGCTGCTGCGTTCCATCAACATGCTGGAGCGGCCCAGCGCCGGCCGGGTGCGGGTGGACGGCGTGGATGTGGGCGGCCTGGACGAGAACGCGCTGGTGGGGCTGCGCCGTCGCATCGGCATGATCTTCCAGCACTTCAACCTGCTGTCGGCCAAGACCGTGGCCGAGAACGTGGCCTTGCCTTTGCGCGTGGCGGGCGTCAGGCCCGCCGCGGCGCGGGCTCGGGTGGAGGAACTGCTGGAACTGGTGGGGCTGCGCGACAAGGCCGATGTCTATCCGGCCAAGCTGTCCGGCGGCCAGAAGCAGCGGGTGGGCATCGCCCGCGCGCTGGTGCATGAACCGGAGATCCTGCTGTGCGACGAAGCCACGTCGGCGCTGGACCCGGAAACCACGCAGTCGATCCTGGCCTTGTTGCTGGACATCAACCGCAAGCTGGGCCTGACGGTGGTGCTGATCACGCACGACATGGCGGTGATCCGCGAGGTCTGCCACAGGGTGCTGGTGCTGGATGGCGGCCGCAAGGTCGAGGAAGGCGAGGTCTGGCGCGTGTTCGGCAATCCCCAGGCCGATGCCACGCGGGCCTTGCTGCGGCCCTTGCAGCACGACTTGCCCGCCGATCTTACCGGCAGGCTGGTGCCCGACCTGCAGGGCCGCGCGGGCATAGCGGTGCTGCGGCTGCGCTTTACGGGGCAGGGGCGTCCGGATGGCGTGTCCCTGCAGGCGTTGGCCGCGCTCGGCGCCGGTGCGACGCTGCTGCATGGCGGACTGGACCGCTTGCGCGGCCATGCGCAGGGCAGCCTGCTGGTGTCCGTGCCTGCGGACGCATTACAGGAAGAGGCCGCGCGCGCCGCGCTGGTGGCCGATCAGATCAAGGTGCTGGGTTATGTCGCTGCCGATGCTTGATAAATACCTGCAGGCATTCCTGCAGACCCTGGCGATGGTGAGCGTCTCTGCCGTCATCGCCATCGTTTTGGGCCTGACGCTGGCTGTGGTGCTGACCGTCACCGCGCCGGGCAATCTCTATCCCAGGCCGCGCTTCAACAAGGTCCTGTCGGTGACGGTCAATACCTTCCGCGCCATCCCCTTCATCATCCTGCTGGTGGCGATGCTGCCGTTCACGCGCTTCCTGGTGGGTACCACGCTGGGCACGTGGGCCGCCATCGTGCCGCTGTCGGCCAATCTGGTGCCGTTCTTCGCGCGCATCGCCCAGGTCAGCCTGAACGACGTGGACCACGGGTTGGTGGAGGCCGCCAGGGCCATGGGGTGCCGTCGCTGGCACATCGTGCGCCACGTGCTATTGCCGGAAGCCTTGCCGGGCATCATCGGCGGCATGACCGTCAGCGTCATCGCAATGATCAACGCCTCGGCCATGGCAGGCGCCGTAGGCGCCGGCGGCCTGGGCGATCTGGCGATCCGCTATGGCTACGAACGCTACGAGACGCGCGTGATGTTCGAGGTGATCGTGATCCTGATCGCGCTGGTCTCCATCGTGCAATTCACCGGTGAATGGCTGTCGCGCCGCGCCGACCACAAACGCTGATTCCGCGCCGGGGCTGTGCGCCCCGGCCTTACCCGAACATACAGGAACGCTGAAATGTCCGAGTCCCCGCAACACGGTTTTGCCACGCGCGCGATCCACCTGGGCTATGACCCGCTGGACGAGCAGGGCGCCTTGTCTCCGCCCCTCTACCTGACTTCCACATACACCCAGGACAGCATCGAATCCTTCGACCAGATCCGCCTGGGCGAAAAGCAGGGTTACGTCTACGGCCGCACCCGCAATCCGACGCAGGCGCTGCTGGAAGAGCGCCTGGCTTCGCTGGAAGGCGCCGAAGCCGGCGTGGTGACCGCGTCCGGCATGGCGGCGATTTCGGCGACCCTGTTCTCGCTATTGCAAAGCGGCGATGAAATCGTCGTGGACCAGATTGTGTACGGCACCGCCTTCACCCTGTTCACGCAGGGACTGGCGCGCTTTGGCGTGCGCGCGGTATTCGCCGACTTCACCCGCCCCGAGACCGTAGCCGCGGCCATCGGTCCCAAGACACGCGCGGTCTATTTCGAGACGCCGGCCAATCCCAACCTGCGCCTGGTGGATATCGCGGCGGTGTCCGCCATCGCCCGCGGCAAGGGGCTGCTGACCATCGTCGACAACACCTTCGCGACGCCGGTGCTGCAGCGTCCGCTGGAGCATGGCGCCGACATTGTGCTGCATTCGGCCACCAAGTACCTGGGCGGCCACGGCGACCTGCTGGCCGGCGCCGTGCTGGGGCGCAAGGAACACATCGACGCCATCCGGCTGCAAGGGCTGCGCTACTTCACGGGCGCCACCTTGTCGCCGTTCACCGCCTTCCTGGTGCTGCGCGGCATCAAGACGCTGGAGCTGCGCGTGGCGCGCCACAGCGAATCCGCCTTGAAGGTGGCTAGGCTGTTGCGCGAGCATTCCGCGGTGGCCGACGTGTTCTATCCCGGCCTGGCGGATACGGCGGGCGCGGAGATCGCGCGTCGCCAGCAATCGGCCGGCGGCGGCCTGGTCGCGTTCGAACTCAAGGGCGGACTGGCGGCGGGGCGCGCGCTGCTCAACAACCTGAAGCTCGCGCGCATCGCGGTCAGCCTGGGCGATCCCGAAACCCTGATCCAGCATCCCGCGTCCATGACGCATGCCAGCTACTCGGCCGAGGATCGCGAACGCTACGGGCTGTCGGAGGGCTTGCTGCGGCTGTCGGTGGGCCTGGAGACGCCCGAGGACATCCTGGCCGATCTCAAGCAGGGCCTGGACCGGGTGTAGCGGCTGCGCGCCGCCACGCCACCCATTCCCCACTGTCCTCGAAGTTGCGTGGCCCGCGCGCGGCGGCGGCCAGCCCCGCGCGCAGCGCGCCCATGTCCAGCCCGGGCATGTTCCGTTGCAGGGCGGGAGGCAGCCGTTCGGCGTCCAGCGTGGCCTCGTCGAACTCCATGGCCATCAGCCCGCCGCCGTCGCTGGGCACGCGCAGGAACCACAGGCCTTCCATGTAGTCGCCCGACCAGGGGTCGGGAAAGACGGCCTGCGTATAGCGGAAGCCGAATTCATGGATCTCGCTCCAGGGCCAGAATTCCCGCTGGCCCAGCGCGCGCGCCAGTTCGCTGCTGCGCGTGAAGCCGGCTTCATCGAAGCTCAGGGTTTCGCGCAGGGGATCTTCGGGCGGCGTCGGGCCGGCTAATAGCCGTTTGATGAATGACCACATGGCGCAGGGGCGGGTGACGGGAGACCAGTGTAGCGGCCGTGCGCTCTGCAAAAATGTTACAACGTTTGATCGAAGTCAAATCCGCAGGGCAGGGCTCGGAGTAGCGTTTGCGCTTTTCCCGACAGCGGCCCCAGGCGCAAGCCTGACAGGCGCGGACAGGACGATCAGCGTAGCGAGGACAGGATCGATGACAGACAAGACAACGCCAGCCACCGAACAAGCCGTAGCCGAGACGCCGCGCAAGCGCGCGGCCAAGCGGACCGCAGGCGCTGACACCAGGGCGGTCACCAAGCCGGCCGTCAAGACGGTAGTCAAGACCGTCGTCACGCCAGTGACCACCAGCCGCAAGCCGCGCGCGGCCAAGACGCCCGCGGCGGGCGACGCCGTGTCGGCCGCGGCCGCCGCCGAGCCGGCTCTCGATGTGCGCAAGCGCGTCGTCGCGCGCCAGGACGCCGCGCGTCAGGAGACGGTGGCCGTGCTGGCCGATATCGCCCGTCGCTACAACGTCAGCGCACCGGCCCAGGCGCGCGAGGCGCTGCGCTCGGTCATCGAGGAACTGTCGCCGGACGACGCGCAGGCCGTGCATCGCGCGCTGCTGGAAGCCAATTCGGCAGCGCCGCGCACGCGCCGCAATCCTGACGATGAACTGGCCGCGGACTGGCGCGAAGGCATCTATCCCTATCGCCACCGCATGCTGCGCCGTAACTACGAAAAGCAGAAGTACAACCTGCAGGTCGAACTGCTGAAGCTGCAGGCCTGGGTCAAGGCCACCGGCCAGCGCGTCGTGATCCTGTTCGAAGGCCGCGACGCCGCCGGCAAGGGCGGCACCATCAAGCGCATGATGGAACACCTGAACCCGCGCGGCGCGCGCGTGGTCGCATTGGAGAAGCCCTCCGATACGGAAAAGGGCCAGTGGTACTTCCAGCGCTACGTGCAGCATCTGCCCACCGCGGGCGAGATCGTCATGTTCGACCGCTCCTGGTACAACCGCGCCGGCGTGGAGCGCGTAATGGGCTTCTGCACCCAGAACGAATACCTGGACTTTCTGCGCCAGGTGCCGGATTTCGAGCGCCATCTGGTCAGCAGCGGCATTCACCTGATCAAGTTCTGGTTCTCGGTCAGCCAGGAAGAGCAGCGCCGCCGTTTCCTGCAGCGCAAGGTGCATCCGCTCAAGCAGTGGAAGCTCAGCCCGGTGGACCTGGCCTCGCTGGACAAATGGGACGACTACACCCGGGCCAAGGAGGCGATGTTCGCGCACACCGACACGGCCGATGCGCCCTGGGTGGTGGTCAAGTCCGACTGCAAGAAGCGCGCGCGTATCAACGCGATGCGCTACGTGCTCAGCCGCCTGCCGTACGAAGGCAAGAGCAGCGATCCCATGATGGCGCTGGATTCGCTGATCGTGGGCCGCGCGCTGTAGCTGCTCAGGCGCCCAGCGCCTGCAGGTTAAGCGTGTAGCTGCGTCCGATCCACACCGCGCAGTCGCGGTGGTCGCGCAGGGAGTCGCCTGTGTTGGGATGCATGAAGACATCCAGCGCCCCGTGGTGCAGCGTCAGCCAGGTGGCGATCTCCGCGAAGCGCTCGGGCGTGAAGGCAATCTGGTAGCTCCACTGGGGATGCGGGCCGACGGGGCGCTCATGGAAGCGCCCCAGTTCCATCTGGCCGGCAAAGCGCGCGGCGATCCGTTCGCGCAGGGCGTGGGCGGCGTCGCGGCTGGCGGCGTCGAAATAGACATGGGCGTGCCAACTGGCGACGGCGCTGGTTTGGGGTTCGGTCATTGCTGGTGCTCCGTCGGTGTCAGCCGCCCGCGCGCTTGGCGCGGATGCCTTGTTTTTGCAGGGATTCCATGACGCGCTCGCAGTGGTCGCCCTGGATTTCGATCACGCCGTCCTTTACCGTTCCGCCGGAGCCGCAGGCGTTGCGCAGCTGTTTGCCCAGCGCATTCAGCGCCGCGCCGTCCAGCGCCAGGCCCTTGATCACGGTGACGCTCTTGCCGCCGCGCCCCTTGGTTTCGCGCGACACGCGGGCCACGCCATCGCCGGCGGGAATCGTCTGTGCCTGTTTGCACAGGCACTGCGCCAGCGGCTTGCGGCATTCGGGGCACATGCGGCCGCCGTCTGTGGAATAGACCAGGCCGCCTGTAGAACTGCTTTTCATGATGGACACGCGCAAAAGTCCCTATCTTAATCGCCGGCAGGCCAGCCAGTCCCGGCCTTACAGCAGACCGGCTTCGCGCGCCAGGGCCACGGCGCGGGTGCGGCTGTCGGCGCACAGTTTTACGTTCAGGTTGCGCAGATGGGTGCGCACGGTGCTTTCGGATACGAACAGGCGCTGGGCGATGGCGTTGTTGGAATGGCCGTCCGCGACCAGGCGCAGCACGTTCAGTTCCTTGGCCGTCAAGGCGTCGGCCGGCGCGCGCTCGGCGGCTGGCGCGGCCGGGCTGGCGTCCACGGGCATCCCGGCATGGCGTTGGAAACGGTTGAACCAGGCCTGGGCTGACGCGCAGCCATTCAACCATGCGCAGCCGACTGGCGAGGAGAAAAAGCGCGGCAATAGCGAGAGGAAGGCGCTGCCTTCGTCAGCCAGCACGCGGCATAGTCCCTCGCGCTGCGCCGTGTCCAGCAAGGTTGTCAGCTGCTGGTGGGCTTGCGCTTCATCGCCCGCGCGCGCCAGGGCGACGGCGCGGAATATCCCCAACTTGTAGGCGCGCCGGACGCGGCGGGCCGATACGGCGCGCGCAATGTCCGCATCCAGCTGGCGCAACGCATCCCCGGGCCTGCCCGTGTAGGACTGCACGCGCAGCATCCCCAGCCGCGGGTACAGCAAGTCGTTGGAAGGCAGGCGCAGCGTTTCGATGCGAGCCCACAGATCGTCGTCTTCCGCGCGCCTGAGCTCGTCGTGCGCGGCCTGCGGGTGTCCTTGCAGCAGCAGCACGCGCGCGCGCTCCACGCGAGCGCTGCCTGCAATCCGGGGCAGGCGGCGTTGATGGCCGAGGTACTCCAGTTCGCCCAGCAGATAAAAGGTCTGCACGATGTCGCCCGACAGAAAGGCGATGCGCGCCAGCATCACATAACCGAGTATCAGATGGTCCGGGTGTCCCGTGTCCCGCCCCAGCGGCACGTAGACGCGCAACAGCCGGGCAGCCTGCTCCAGATCGCCGGCTTCGTATACCCCGGCCGCGTACAGCACGCCGGCCCAGGCGTTGCCGTTGGCCTGGCCGTACGCGCCTTTGCGGGTGGAGTGGACCGCCATGCGGAAATGCGCGCCAGCCTGACGCATGCGGCCCTCCTGCAGGTCGATGATGCCCTCCACCGCTTCGGAATACATCTGATTGAAGGCGCTGGCGGCCAGGCTCTGCGCGCGGCGGGCGGCATCCAGCAGTTGTTGCGCTTCCTGGTAGCGGCCAAGCACGGCTGCGACGTTGGCCATGGCATTGGCCAAGGCAGTCGCGGCGAAGGTGGATGCGTTCGCCGCGGCGGCGATGCCGGGCATGCCGAGCGCGTAGGCCTCTTCGTGGCGATCGGTCATGGAGAGCAGCAAGGGCCGCAGGGCCTGCACGTGCGCGCGGACGTCGGGATCGGGGCTGCAAGCCAGCCTAAGCTCGTCCATCTGCAGCGATGCCTCGCTGGCGCCCCGCGTAAAACAGGTTGCCCACACCTGCACCGCCTGCAGCGCCGGGCGGCGGGCCAGGACGGCCGCGGGCAATTGCGTGAACCAGCGGGAGAGCAGCCGCATGCGCCCCTCGGCCAGCAGCGCTTCCGCGTGTGTCGCCAGCAAGGCGAGGGCCTGATCGAAGTCGCCGCCTTCGATGGCATGATCGATGGCAGGAACAGGACGGCCCTGCTCGGCGTACCAGCGGGAGGCCGCCAGATGCAGCGCGGGAATGTCCGCTGGATCCTGCTGCCGCAGTCTGGATTGCAGATAGCTCGCGAACAGGCCGTGGTAACGGTATTGAGCCGCATCCGCGGAGGAGCGCGACAGCAGGATCTGCCCGTCTTCGAGTTCGCGCAGGATGCTGCCGCAGTCCAGGTCCGGCAGCAAAGCCTGGCATAGCGCAGCGTTCAGTTGCTTCAGGATGCTGGTGCGCAACAGAAAGCGCCGCAACTCGGGCGTCTGTCCGGCGACCACATCCTGGGCCAGATAGTCGGAGACGGACTGGTCGCTGCCCGAAAAGCGTTCGATGAACGCCGAGGCGGAGTCCTGTCGCGCCAGCGAGGCGCAGGCCAGCCAGAGCGCGGCGATCCAGCCTTCGGTCTTGTGATGAAGCTGGCCGATTTCGGCGCGCGTGATCGCAGGGTTGCGCCGGGCGAAGAACAGGGTGGTCTCGTCCAGCGAAAAGCAAAGCTGGGCGGCGTCGATTTCCAGCAGCCGGCCGTCGGCCCGCAAGCGTCCCAGTTCCAGGCCGGTGGCGTGACGCGACCCGATCAGCAGCCGGCCCTGTGGCGGCAGGCGGTTGATCAGGTTCTGCACGAAGTCCAGCACGCCTGGCGCGACGATGGACTCGAACTCGTCCAGCACCAGCGCAAAGGGGGCGGTTTGCGTAGCGATGGCTTCGATGAGGGCGAGCGCCAGCGCGTCGTCGGCCTCCATGTTCGCCAGCGCCCCGGGCGGTGCGGCCAAGGGTTCCAGCGCGGCGGTCAGGCATCGCAGAAAGCGCGGCAGATCGTTATCGCCGCGGTCCAGCGTCAGCCACGCACCGCGCACGGATTGCGCGCTCAAGCGGGCCAGGCACTGGGCTAGCAGCGTGGTCTTGCCATAGCCGGCGGGGCCGCGCGCGAGGACGATCTTGGGACTGCCGGGCGCACAGACCAGCGCGCACAGCGATTCACGCGGGATGTGGTCGGCGTGGGCAGCGGGGATGCCGAGCTTGCCGCTGGCCAGCGCATGTCCGGGCGAAAACAGAGGGCGCATGATCTGCCTGTTGGGTGAGGAACGACTGCGCGCCGGCTCGGGGGAAACCCGCAAGCAACACGAAAATCGTCGCTTTGGACGAAGCTGAAAAATGCGTGCCTACGATACAAAAGGACTCGGGCCGGGGCAATAGGCCAGTTGCTGCGCAAATGGCGTTTACTCATAACGGAGACATATCGATGGCAATCGTGAAAACGGTGTACGCGTTGGCGGGCGCCGCTATCGTTGCGGCAGGCGCACAAGCGCAGCCAGCCGGCGGCCCAGTGAAGATCGGCGTAATGGCGGACATGAGCTCGGCGTATTCCGACATCGGCGGCAAGGGCCTGGTAGAGGCCGCGCGCATGGCGGTGCAGGATTTCGGCGGCAGCGTGTTGGGCCAGCCGGTCGAGCTGGTGTACACCGATGGCCAGAACAAGGTCGACGTCGCCAGCGCGGCGACGCGGCGCTGGTTCGACCAGGATGGCGTGGACATGGTCACCGACTTGCCCACGTCGGCGCTGGCGCTGGCCATCAGCGAACTCGGCCGCGAAAAGAAAAAGATCGTCATGGTGACGAGCGCGTCGACCTCGGAATTGACCGCCAAGGCGTGTTCGCCCTACACCGTCCATTGGACCTACGATACCTACGCGCTGGCCAACGGTACGGGCGCGGCGGTGTCCGCACAGGGCGGCAAGGAATGGTATTTCATGACTGCGGATTACTCGTTCGGCTACGCGCTGCAGGCCGACGCCTCCGCGGTCATCGAGAAGAACGGCGGCAAGGTGCTGGGGGCTGTGCGTTCGCCCCTGAATACGCCGGACTTCAGTTCCTATCTGCTGCAGGCGCAGACTTCCAAAGCGGGCATCATCGGCCTGGCGCTGGGCGGCAACGACGTGATCAGCGCGATCAAGCAGGCGGCGGACTTCGGTATCGGCCGGCCGGGCGGCCAGCAGAAGCTGGTGGCGCTGCTGGCGTTCCTCTCGGACGTGAAGTCCATCGGACTGCCCCTGGGCCAGGGGCTGCTGTTGACCGAGGCGTTCTATTGGGACCAGAACGACGCCACGCGGGCCTGGTCGCAACGCTTCCAGGACAAGGTCGGGCGCAAGCCGACCATGACCCAGGCCGGTACCTACGGCGCGGTGCTGCATTATTTGAACGCGGTCAAGGCGGCCGGCACCAAGGACGCCGACGCCGTGATGGCCAAGATGCGGGAGACGCCCATCAACGATTTCATGACGCGCAACGGACGACTGCGCGCGGACGGGCGGGTGGTGCGCGACATGTATCTGTTCGAAGTGAAGAAGCCGGAGGAATCCCGCGGCGAGTGGGATCTGTACAAACAGGTGGCGGTCATCCCGGGCGACGTCGCATTCCGGCCCGAAGACCGCGGCGGCTGCCCATTGATCAAGCAGGCGATGCGATGATCAGCTATGACGTAACCGACTTTGGTCAGCCGCTGGTTCCCATCGAGCGCCCGGCGCCCGAACCGCAAGGCGCGCAGGTGTTGCTGCGGGTGCTTGCCGCGGGCGTATGCCATACCGACGTGCATACGTGGGAGGGCTACTACGATCTGGGCGGCGACAAGCGCCTGCGCGTGG
The DNA here is from genome assembly GCF_902859735.1 of Achromobacter aegrifaciens. Taxonomy (GTDB): domain Bacteria; phylum Pseudomonadota; class Gammaproteobacteria; order Burkholderiales; family Burkholderiaceae_B; genus Achromobacter; species Achromobacter aegrifaciens. The sequence continues at coordinate 183,775 of NZ_CADIJY010000008.1, forward strand.
AGCAGCGCGGCGTCACGCTGCCGTTGACTCTGGGCCATGAGACAGCGGGCGTGGTGGTCGCCGCCGGGCCAGACGCAAATGGGGTTGTCGCGGGACAGCGCTTTCTGGTGTATCCATGGATCGGTTGCGGCGACTGCAAGGTCTGCCGGCGCGGTCGCGAAAACCTGTGCGCCGCACCGCGCTTCCTGGGGATCTTTCGGCCGGGCGGCTATAGCGACCATATCCTGGTGCCGGACGCCCGCTACCTGATCGATATCGGCGACCTGCGACCAGAGCAGGCCGCGCCCTACGCATGCTCGGGCCTGACATCCTACAGCGCCATCCGCAAGATTGCGCCGGAGGTGCTGCAGGCGGAAACGGTCGTAGTGGTCGGCGCAGGCGGCCTGGGCCTCATGTGCGTGAGCTTGCTGCGCGCCTTGGGGTGTCCGCAGGTGATCGTGCTGGAACCCGATGGCGCGCGCCGGGGCGCCGCGCTGGCCGCCGGCGCCAGCCTTGCGGTGGACGCGCATGCCGCAAACGCGCTGGACGAGGTTCGACGCGCCGCTGGCGAGATCTGGGCGGTGATCGATTGCGTGGGCGCGGCGGGCACGGTGAAGCAGGGCATGGATCTGCTGGCCAAAGGCGGGCAATTGATTTTGATCGGGCTGTTCGGCGGGGAATTGCCGCTGTCGCCGGCCTTGGTGCCCATGCGCGCCATCAGCATCGAAGGGTCCTACATCGGCACGCTGGCCGAATTGCAGGAACTCATGACCTTGGTGCGGGAACGCGGGCCGCGCGCCATTCCGATTTCCTGCCGCTGCCTGCAGGACGCCCAGGCAGCGCTACTCGATCTGGCGGCTGGCCGCGTGGTGGGGCGCCAGGTCCTTTGTCCCGAACAACCCAACGCGAAACAGGCATAGAACCATGCAGCTGAATCTGGATTCCGGTTACACCATGACGGTGGATGGCCGCGCGGAAACGTCGGTGCAAACCTTCGATGTGCTCAATCCCGCCACGGAGGAACGCATTGCCACCGTGCCGGACGCGTCGCTGGCGCAGTTGAACGAAGCAGTCGCGGCCGCGACGCGCGCATTTGCGCAATGGAGCGAGACGCCCTTGGAACGGCGCCAGGCAGCGCTTCTTGCCATGGCTGACAGACTGGAGGAATACACCGAAGGCTTCATGCGCCTGCTCACGCGCGAGCAGGGCAAGCCTCACGCCGACGCGCGCGCCGAGGTCGGCCGTTGCGTCGCCTGGCTGCGCGCGACCGCGGCGCGCGATCTGCCCGCCACGCGGCTGGACGACGGCGCCGGCCGCGTGTTCGAGACTCGCCATGTGCCTATCGGCGTGGTGGCGGCGATCGCGCCTTGGAATTTTCCGATGACGCTGGCCATCTGGAAGATCGCCCCGGCCTTGCTGGCGGGCAACACCGTCGTGTTGAAGCCGTCGCCATTCACGCCGCTGACTTCGCTCAAGATGGGCGAACTGTTTCGCGACCTGCTGCCGCCAGGCGTGCTGAACGTGGTGTGCGGCGGAGACCGGCTGGGGCCCTGGCTGACCGAGCATCCGGGCATCGACAAGATCGCCTTTACCGGCTCGACCGCGACGGGCAGGCGCGTCATGCAGAGCGCATCCGGCAGGCTCAAACGCATCACGCTGGAACTGGGCGGCAACGATGCCGCCATCGTGCTGCCGGACGTGGACGTGCGCGAGACGGCCGCCAAGCTGTTCTGGGGAGCGTTCCGAAATTCCTCGCAGTTTTGCCTGGCCACCAAACGGCTGTATGTGCATGAATCCATCTATGACGAGTTCGCCGCGGCGTTGGTGGAACACGCCCGGGGCGTGGTCATGGGAGATGGCGCGCAGCCGGGGACTGGCCTGGGGCCAATCCAGAACCGCCCGCAGTACGAGCGGGTCAAGGATCTCATTGCGGATGCGCATCGCAACGGCGTGCGCTTTCTGGCCGGTGGCGACATTCCGCAAGGCAAGGGCTATTTCGTGCCGGTCGCCATCCTGGACAATCCGCCGGACGACGCGCGCAGCGTGGTGGAAGAGGCGTTCGGACCGGTGCTGCCCTTGCTGAAATACCGGGACATCGACGAGGTCGTCCAACGCGCCAATGACACAGACTATGGACTGGGCGGGTCGGTGTGGTCCAAGGACCTGGCGCTGGCGCGGTCCATCGCGCGGCGCCTGGAAACCGGCACGGTATGGATCAACCATATCCACGCCATGTCGCCGGACGTGCCGTTCGGCGGGCGCAAGCAGTCCGGCCTGGGCGTGGAGAATGGGCTGGAAGGGCTGCTGGAGTACACCAGCGTGCAGACAGTGGCGGTGTTGGCGGACGAGGCTGCTTGAGCGCCGTGGAAGGCGGCCGGGACATACGTACGCGTTCCGGCGGCGCCCGGGGACTTACTTGCCCCGCATCTGGTCTATCAGCCGCCGGTCGCGCTTGGTCGGGCGTCCGGCTTCTATGCCCAGCGCGGGCTCGGGCGCCAGGCGGCGCATTTCCGCTGCGCGCTCACGCGCCGCCACGCTTTCGGGCGTTTCCTCGTAGAGCTGGCGCGCGACGGGGGCGGGGCCGCGCACGCCGCTGACGGCCATCACCCGTACATGCAGCGCCGGGTCCTCCTTGCGCACTGTGACCAGATCGCCTGGCGCGACTTCGCGCGCGGGCTTGGCGGGCTGGTCGTTCACCAACACCCGGCCCTTGCCGATTTCCTGCACGGCCAGGCTGCGCGTCTTGTAGAAGCGCGCGGCCCATAGCCACTTGTCTAGCCGGATCTTGTCCATGGTTCCTTACCTGCCGGTATTGCTGCTCAGGCGCTCATGATAGCCGCCGTGGCCCGTCTTGCTGTCCGACGGCTTTCGATCGCCCCGCCGGAACGCTTAAGCCAGGCTTAAAACGGCTCCTGCGCCGGAACTCGATGCGTGCGTCTCGTCTAACCAGAAACGCGTATCGGAGGGCAATCGACTCATGGACCTGAACTGGCAGCAGCAACTGGCGGAAAGCGGGCTCTGGTTGGCGCGCGCGTTCGGCATTTCGGCCGTCGCGCTGGTGCTGGTCGGGGGCTTGCTTGCGCGCTACACGGACTGGGGACGCAAGTTCTGGCGGTTGGCGCGGCCGTATCTCGATCCCAGGCGCAGCTGGCGGCCCTTGTTGACGCTGGCGCTGCTGTTGTTCCTGGCGATGTTCGCCGTGCGCATGACGGTGTTGTTTTCGTTTTGGTACAACGGCTTCTACAGCGCGTTGCAGGCATTGGATCAGAGCGCCTTCTGGCGCTTTTTGGGCATCTTCTCGGTGCTGGCCTGTGTGCACGTGATGCGCACCCTGGCCGACAGTTATGCCGGGCAGGCTTTCGACATCCGTTGGCGCGTGTGGCTCAACGACAGGCTGACCCGCGACTGGCTGGGCGCGGGCGCCTACTACCGCGGCCATTTCGTCGACTCTCCGGTCGACAACCCCGATCAGCGCATCGAACAGGACATCGCCATGTTCGTGACGGGGTCGCGCACGCTGGCGATCGGCGCGCTGAGCGCGGTCGTCTCGCTGGTGGCGTTCACGTCCATCCTGTGGGGCCTGTCCGGCGCCTTGACGGTGGCGGGCGTGGAGATCCCGCGCGCCATGGTGTTCGTGGTGTACCTGTACGTGATCGTGGCGACGCTGTTCGCGTTCAAGATCGGGCGTCCGTTGATCAAGCTGAATTTCCTGTCCGAGCGCCTGACGGCGAACTTCCGCTACGCGCTGGTGCGCCTGCGCGAGAACGCCGAGAACGTGGCGTTCTATCAGGGTGAGAACGTGGAGCGTGCCACCTTGTGGACGCGTTTCTCGGCCTACATCGCCAACTTGTGGGCGCGCGTGTACCGGGGGCTGAAGTTCGACGGCTTCAACCTGTCGGTGAGCCAGGTGGCCGTGGTGTTCCCATTCATCCTGCAGGCGCCGCGCTTTTTCAGCGGCGCGATCAAGCTGGGCGACGTGATCCAGACTTCGCAGGCCTTCGGGCAGGTGCAGGATTCCTTGTCGTTCTTCCGCACCTCCTACGACACCTTCGCGCAGTACCGCGCGACGCTGGACCGGTTGAACGGTTTTCTGGACGCCAACGAAGCTGCGCGCGTGTTGCCTTCGGTGCGGACGGAGAGCCTGCCGGACGGCCTGGATATCGAATCCGTCCAAGTGTCGCGCCCCGACGGCACGGTGCTGTTGCGCGACCTGAACCTGAACTTGCGGCCGGGCCAGGCCCTGCTGATCAAGGGACCGTCGGGCAGCGGCAAGACCACCTTGCTGCGCGCGCTGGCGGGCCTGTGGCCCTATGCGCAGGGTGCGGTGCGCCGGCCGCAGGGCGCCTCTGCCTTGTTCCTGTCGCAGCGGCCCTATCTGCCCCTGGGCGACTTGCGCGGCGCGGTCGCGTATCCGGGATTGGCGCAGCCCGAGGACGATGCTCGCCTGGCCGACGCGCTGCGGCTGGTCAACCTTGGACATCTGGCCGGGCGCCTGGATGAAGTCGCGGATTGGTCGCGCATGCTTTCCATCGGCGAACAGCAGCGCGTGGCGTTCGCGCGCGTGCTCTACAACCGGCCCGCCATCGTGTTCCTGGACGAGGCCACGTCCGCTACCGACGAAGGGTTGGAGCATGCGCTGTACAGTCTGCTGCGCGAGGCGCTGCCCTCATGCATGCTGGTCAGCGTGGGACATCGCAGCACGCTGGACGTGTTCCATACGCACAGGCTGGACCTGGATGGCGCCGGGAACTGGCGGGCGGGACCGATGGCGCGGGCGGGCGCTCCGGTAGAGCGCTTGCGCCCGGTGGACGGGCCGCGGCGGGCGGCGGCCTAGCGCGGCGCCCGCCGCGATTCAGGTACCCACGCGCAGCGGACCGGTCAGCTTGCGCAGCGCGGCGACCACGCTTTGCGCGGTGATGCGGCCGGTCTTGGGATTGGCCGAGGGAATGTTCTGGATTTCCATCGAAAACGAGGCCGAGTCGGACACGACCTCGACGCGGTGCAGATTGCGTTCCAGCGAGGGATCGGCCCAGATTTCCAGCGTGGTCTTGTCCGGGCCGATGCCGGCCAGCGACACGCTGACCGCCACGTTCAGGTTGGCCGGAAAGCCCACCGCCGCTTCCCGTGGCGAGCCGCGGAAGATCAGGCGTGGCTCGGTGATGTCCGCGATATCGATGTTGTTGTCCGTCAGGTAGGGCGCGCCCAGCAGGCCGCGCACCGGCTTGCGCGTGATCATGGTGACGGAATGGATGACGCCCTCGGCGGCGGCCGTGATGGCGTCCAGGCCCAGGATGGCGCCCGAGGGCACCAGGATCTGGCCGTGGTGCTGGCGGGCCAGTTCGATCAGGTCGTCATGGCGCAGCAGCGCGCCCGAGCTCAGCACCACCATCTTCTTGCCGGCGCGCAGCACGGGTTCGGCGATGTCGCGGAACACCGCGGCGGGGGCGCATTCCACGACCACGTCGCAGTGTTCGTGCAGCGCATCTATGGTGGTGTAGGCGGGCGCGGCCTGAGTCCAGGCAAAGGCCGGCGGAGCCTTGGGATCGCGCACCGCGACGGCGGTGAGCGTCAGGCCGGGCACGCCGGCATCCAGGGATTGCGCCACGGCCTGGCCGATGGCGCCGAAGCCGGCGATGCCGACACGGTAGCTGTTCATAGGGGTCCAGAGTAGGGCCGCGGCGCGCCGCGGGCGGTTCGGAAAGGGGCTGGGCGCCGATGCGATGACGCGGCGCCGGGCTGCCGGCCACTGTAGCCACCGTGCCGGCAGGCGTCAATGCGGAATGACGACTATGCCCGGCTACACTTTGCGCTTGAGCCTACAGGAGTCGAGGCATGCACATCCTTCCCGAAACACCGGACGACCGCGAGGCGATCTTCACGCTGACGCAGGCCGCCTTCAAAGACAATCCCCACAGCCAGCAGACCGAGGGCCACATCACCAACGCGCTGCGCGAGGCCGGCGCGCTGACGCTGTCGCTGGTGGCGCGGGTGGACGGGCGTGTCGCGGGCCATGTCGCGTTTTCTCCGGTGACGATCAGCGACGGTTCGGCGGACTGGTACGGCCTGGGGCCGGTCGCGGTGCTGCCGGAACTGCAAGGCCGGGGCATAGGCGCGGCCTTGATCCGGGACGGTCTGGCGCGCTTGAAGGCATTGGGTGCGGCGGGCTGCGTGGTGATGGGCGATCCGGCGTACTACACGCGATTCGGTTTTGCGCAGACGCCCGCGCTGACGTATCCCGGCGTGCCGCCGGAGTACTTCATGGCGCAGGTCTACACGGGTGCGGCGCATGGGGACGTTTCCTATCACCAGGCGTTCGAAGCGACCGCGTAGCCGGCGCGGGCAGGGGGCGGCAGCGTGAATTCCGGCCCCGCGTAGTCGGATGCAATGTCCAGGGTTCCCGCTGCGAGCCGGCCCGCCCACTCATCCAAAATACGGCGTTCTTCCGCGCCGACTTTCGTGCCCAGCACCAGCCGCAGCGACGCGGCTTCCTCCAGGCCGTAACGGGTCACGCGGCTCACCGCCAGCGCGCCCGCGGCATGGTCGGCGGCGGCGCGCTGCACGCACAGTCCCGAATCGGCCAGCGCCGATGCCAGATAGACCTGCGGGTCGCGCGCCACCCAGTCCAGCACATTGCCGATCTGCCACACGCCCGTTTCGCGGCACACGCGCGTCACGCCATCGCGGCCGCCGTCCATCATGGCAAACAGTACGCGGGCGTCGCGTGCGGACAGCGCGCGGGCCCAGGCCGCGCCCAGCGCCGGATCGTGCTGGTTGCCGCAGAAGGCGGTCAGCGGATCCTGGCCCGTGACGCGCCGCACGCCATCGGCATAGGCGGCGCGGCCCTTCAGGCCGGGCCGCACTTTTTCGCCGGACAGATGGGCGGCCCGCCCGTTGGCCGCGCGCAGGCCCGCCAACACCCCGGCAAGAAAAGCCGAGTGCTCTTGCTGGATCTCGTATGACGCGACGTTGGCGGCGGTGTGGTGCCCCTGCGTGATGGCGAACTGCGTGCGCGGATAGCGTGGCGCCACCTCGGCCACGGGCGCATCGCCCTGGCCGCCATGCACGATGACCAGGTCGGGAGCGGTGGCGCAAAGCTGTGCGAGGCGCTCGGCGCGCGCGGCGGCGTCGTGGTCGGCGATCCATTCCAGCTGCAAGGGCTGGCCCGCCTGCGCGGCGCGTTCCGCGCCACGCACGGCCGCTTCGTTGAAGCCGCCGCGGCCCGGATGGCCGAACAGCACAAGCGTGCGGCGGGCGCTCACAGGCTGGCTCCCGTGGCGCGCACCACCGGTCCCCAGGCTGCGGCTTGGCGGCGGACGAAGTCGGTGAACTCGGCGGGGGATTTTTGCGCCAGCACGAAGCCCTGTCCCTCCAGCCTGGCGCGGATGTCCGCGCTGGCCAGCGTCTGCGCGATGACGTCGTTCAAGCGCTGCGAGACCGCGGCCGGCAAGCCGGCGGGACCGGACAGGCCGATGAAGTTCTCGGCGATCAGGCCCGGATACCCCAGCTCGCCCACCGCGGGGATGTCGGGCGCCTGCGGCACCGGCTTGCTCGTGGTGACCGCCAACAGGCGCAGTTGGCCGGATCGCAGGAAGGGCAGGTTCTGCGGCAGCGCGTCCACCGCGAAGCGGATCTGGCCGCCCAGCAAATCGTTGCGCATGGCGCCAGATCCCTTGTACGGAATGTGCTGCAGGCGCGCGCCGGTTTGCCGGGCATACAGCTCTCCCACGATCTGGCCCACCGACGCCAGTCCGCCGCTGCCGTACTGCACCGGCTGGTCCTGCGCGCGGATCCAGGCGGTCAGCTCCGCAAAGCTGGATACAGGCACGGAAGGATGGACGACGAACACGGTGGGCACCGCGCCCAGGTACGCGATATGGTCGAAGCTGGCGAGCGCGTCGTATCCGCCTTGCGGCATCAGGGCGGGAGAAATGGACAGCGGCGCCGAGTTCGACATCAGCAGCGTGTAGCCGTCGTTGGGCGCCTGCGCGACCAGGCTCGCGCCTATGGTCGAGCCCGCGCCGGGCTTGTTTTCGATGACGATGGGCTGGCCCAGCCGTTCGGCCAGCGTGGGCGCGATGAGGCGCGCGGCGATGTCGCTCGCGCCGCCGGGCGGGAAGGTGACGATGAGCCGGATCGGACGCTCGGGCCAGGCGGATGCGCGCGCGATGCGCGGCCGCGCCAGCGGCAGCGCCAGTGCGCCGGCAAGCATGAAGGTTCGACGGGAGATCGGCATGGCGTGGCTTCTACGTGACTGCCGCGGGGGCGGCAAAGGGGCGTACTGTAGAAAGCCGGGCCGGGCCTGACAAAGAATTTGTAGCCGTTTGCTTATGCCCGCCGCATCGCGCGGCGGGCATTTTTCAAACGCGCGCGGGGCGCGCGGATCAGCTGCCTTTCTGCGCCTGCGCCATGTAGTCCACGGTCAGGTTCGACAGCGCGCGCACGCCGTTGATGAGGCCGGACTCATCGACGTAGAAGCGCGGCGAATGGTTCGGCGCAGCCTTCTCGACGTCGGTGCCCTTGGGCGTCACGCCCAGGTAGAAGAACATGCCCGGCACCTTCTCTTGATAGAACGAGAAGTCCTCCGACGCGGTGGACTTGGGCTGCAGGCCGTAGTTGCCTTCGCCCGCCACCCGCCGCAGCGTCGGGCCCATCTGCTCGGTCAGCGCGGGATTGTTGACGGTGGCGTTGTACAGCTCCACCACGCGCACGTCCGCCTTGGCGCCCGCGCTCTGCGCGATCATGTCCGCGGTGCGCGCGATGCGTTGGTGGATGTCCTTCTTCATGCCTTCGTCATACGTGCGGATGGTGCCGGTCATGGCCACGTTGTCCGGCACGATGTTCATGCGGTTGCCGCCGTGGATGGCGCCCACGGTGATGACCGCCGGCTCCAGCATGCTGTTGATCTGGCGGCTGGGGATGGTCTGCAGGCCCAGGATGATCTGCGAGCTGACCACGATGGGGTCGATGCCGGACCAGGGCCGCGCGCCGTGCGTCTGCTTGCCGGTGACGTCGATCCAGAACTGGTCGGCGGCGGCCATGGCGGGGCCGCTGCGCCAGCTGAGCTTGCCCGCCGGATAGGCGCTGGACACGTGCAGGCCGAAGATGGCGTCCACCTTGGGATTCTCCAGCACGCCTTCCTGCACCATCATCTTGGCGCCCCAGATCTTCTTGCCGTCGGGCTCGAAGTCGGCGGGGCTTTCCTCGGCGGGCTGGAAGATGAACTTCACGCTGCCGGGGAGCTGGTCCTTCATGCCGGCCAGGACTTCGGCCGTGGCCATCAGGATGGCGGTGTGGGTGTCGTGGCCGCAGGCATGCATCACGTCCACTTCCTTGCCCAGGTAGGTGCCCTTGGCCTTGGACGCGAAGGGCAGGTCCACTTGCTCCTTGACGGGCAGCGCGTCCATGTCGGCGCGCAGCGCCACCACCGGCCCGGGCTTGCCGCCCTTGAGCACGGCGACCACGCCAGTGCCGGCAACGCCGGTTTTCACTTCCATGCCAAGCGCGCGCAGGTGATCGGCGACCAGCTTGGCGGTGCGGTTTTCCTGGTTGCCCAGTTCGGGATGTTCGTGGATATCTCGGCGCCAGGCGATGAGCTTGTCTTCGATGGCCTTGGCGCGTTGATCGATCTGCGCGGCCAATGCCGGATTGGGCGCGGGGACCAGCGGGCCTTGCGTGCCGGGCGCGCTTTGCGCGGCGGCCGGACCCGCCATCAGCAGGTGGGCGGCGAGCGCCAGCGGGGCCAGGCGGAACAGGGGTTTGCGGTAAGGCATGCTTTGCTCTCCTCGTGGTTGTTAACCTGTTATTGGACGAGGATCTTACCGAAGCGCAAGACGGCGCGAGCGTTTGTTACCAACGCTTAAAAACAGGCTGTTTTGATTCCGGCCGATGGAATTCCGCGCGCCGGAATCCGCGAGTCATGCGGCGTGCAGGACGTTCTTTGCGCCGCGCGCGAGGAACAGCAGCAACAGTGCCGCCAGCAACGATGCGGCGCCCGCGAAAAGCATGGCGGCATGGAAGCCGCCGGCCAGCGCGGCCGCGGCCAGTTCGGCCGCATTGGCGGGTTGCGCCGGCAGTTCATGCAAAGTGATGGCGGCGCGCGCCAAGGCCTGCGCGTCGGGCGCGCCTTGTTGCGAGAACGAAGCCGTCAGCGCTACGATCGCACGCCCGCTCATCAGTGCGCCCAGCAGCGCGATGCCTATCGTCATGCCGGTCTGGCGCAGCGCGTTCATGGTGGCCGAGGCCATGCCGGAACGCTCGCGCGGCACCGTGGCCATCACGGCCATGCTGGTCGATGGCACGGCCAGGCCGGTGCCCAGGCCCAACAGGACCAGCAGGGAGCCGGACACGAGGTAAGGCGTGTGCGCTTCGAAGCGCGTCATGCCCAGCATGGCCAGGCCGATGAAGGCGAAGCCCGCGATCATCAGGCGCGGCAGGCCAAAGCGCAGGTTGAGCCGGCCGAACACCAGCGACACCAGCCCGGCCGCGGCGAACTGCGGCGCCAACTGCCAGCCAGTGGCCAGCGGCGACAACCCCTGAACGTGTTGCAGATAGAGCGAAAAGAAGAACAGGCTGCTGTAGGCGGAAAAGCCCAGCACGAAGGAGGCGAAGTTGGTGATGGCGAAGCCTGCGTCGCGGAACAGCCCCAGCGGCAGGATGGGCCGCGCGGCGCGGTGCTCGACCCACAGGAAGGCGAGCAGCCCGGCGGCGGCGATGGCGAGCGCGACCGTGGCTTGCGGTGCAGCCCAGCCGTGTTCGCCGGCGGCGATCAGCCCATAGGTCAGCGCGCCCAGCCACAGCACGCTAAGCGCCTGGCCCGCGGGATCGAAGGCTGCGTGTTCGGGATGGGCGCTTTCCGTGATGCTCCAGGCGCCCAGCGCGATGGCCAGCGCGCCCACCGGCAGGTTGATGAGGAAGATGCTCTGCCAGTTGAAGTGGGCGACCAGCACGCCGCCCAGCATGGGCCCCACGATGAGCGAAATTGCGTTGCACGAGGCCCAGATGCCGATGGCCTGGGCGCGTTCCTTGGGATCGGGAAAAGCCTGGGTCAGGAGCGACAGCGCGCCTGGAACCAGCAGGGCGCCGGCCACGCCCTGCACGGCGCGGCCGATCAGCAGCGCTGTAAGGTTGTCCGCCAGCCCGCAAAGCGCGGAGCCCGCCGTGAACAGCAGCACGCCCGCCAGCCAGGAACGCTTGCGGCCATAGCGGTCGCCCAGAGGTCCCGCCGACAGCATGAAGGCCGACAGGAACAGGGCGTAGGCGTCCACCACCCATTGCAGCCCCGCCATGTCGATGCGCAGGGCCGCCTGCATGGTGGGCAGCGCCACGTTGACGATGCTGATGTCCAGGATGGTGATGAAGCTGCCCAGGTTGACGGCAAGGACCAGGGCGCGGCGGCGTGCGGGATGCATGGCGGGACGCAGAGTGGGGGAAGGGGTATTCTATGCATCGACCGACCGTCGGTCAATGAAAAGAAGAACGATTCTCAGCTTTTGATTCCGGCCCAGTGCCTCCTCTACACTGGCGCCTTGCTGCTGACCTGACCCCTGGACGATATGCCCGCTGCTCCCGCCGACCCGCTTTCCCTGCCTGGCCCGGACGCCGCTCCCAAGCCCCGCACCAAGCCGGCCGCCGTGCGGCTGGACGAGTTGATGGCGGCCGCGCAAGCGCTCTTTATCCAGAAGGGCGTCGAGGCCACGACCATCAACGAGATCGTGGAACGCGCCGGCGTGGCCAAGGGCACCTTCTATCACTACTTCACGTCCAAGAACGACATGCTGGCGGCGCTGCGGGCCAAGTTCTCGCAAGGGTTCCTGGACCATATCGACCGCGAAGTGCAGGCCTGTGCGCCGGAGGATGGCGTGGCGCGCCTGCGCGCCTGGACTCGCGCCGGCGTCGAGGCTTACTTCGACGGCTACGAACTGCATGATGTGGTGTTCCACGACGCCCAGCATCCCGACCGCGGCGTGGCCGAAAAGAGCGCCGTGCTGGAACAGCTGGAAGCCATACTCGAGGCCGGCGCGCGCGCCGGCTGCTGGAAGCTGGACGACGCGGCGCTGGCCGCCATCGTCCTGTACCACGGCATGCATGGCGCGGTGGACGCTTCCATCGCTCAGGGCCGGCGGGACGCGCAAGCGCTGTCCGGCCCCTTGTCGGCGATGTTCCTGCGCACGCTGGGCGCGAGCTGAGGGGCGCGGCTTCAGACCCGCGCCGCCGCATGCGCCGCTATTGCAGCTTGATGCCCAGCTCCTTGATCAGCGGTCCCATGTCGGCGCGGTCGGCTTCGATGGTCGCGGCCAGTTCCTCTGGCGTGCTGCCAATGGGAATCATGCCCAGGGTTTCCATCTGCGCGCGCATCGCGGGTTCCTTCAGTATGTCCGCCACTGATTTCTGGATCAGCGCCACGCGGTCGTCCGGAATGCCGGCGGGCGCCATCAGTCCGATCCAGGGCTGCGGCGCGTAGTCCTTCAATCCGGATTCCTTCAGCGTGGGCGTGTCGGGCAGGCCGCCGAAGCGCTCCGGGCTGGTGATCGCCAGCGCGCGCAGGCGGCCGCTGTCGATCAGGCCCTTGGAACTCGAAGGCGCGTCCAGGCCCACGTCGAGCTGGCCGCCGATCAGGTCGTTCTGCGTCTTGCCCGACGAAGACGAGGGCACGTACAAGGCCTTGATGCCGGCGCGCCGCGCCGTCTGTTCCCAGACCAGGTGGAACGCCGTGCCGATGGAGAACGAGCCCACGCTGAGGTTGCGCGTCTTGCTTTCGCGCACGAAGTCTTCCCAGGTCTTCAGCGGACTGTCCTTGGGCACGATGAAGATGAAGGGCGTGCGCGCCACCAGCGAGATCGGCTTGAGGTCCTTCTGCGTATCGAATGGCAGGCTGTCCACCGCGAAGGGCACGATGGTGACGGACGAGGCCACGACCATGCCCAAGGTGTAGCCGTCGGGCGCGGACTTGACCAACGCGCCGGTGCTGATGATGCCGGACGCGCCCGGTTTGTTCTCCACCACCACGGGCTGGCCCCAGGCAGCGCCCAGTTTGCTGGCCAGCACGCGCAGCATGACGTCCACGGGACCGCCGGGCGGGTTGGACACGATGATCTTGACGGGTTTGTCGGGATAGGCGGCGGCAGCCGCCAGCGGCGCCAGCAGCGCCAGCGCGAGCGCGGTTTGCTTGAACATGGAATTCCCCTTGTTTTGGTGTGTTTGATGCGCGGGCAGCGTCCGCCCGCGGCCCCGCACATGCCGTCCCGGTTCAGGCCAGGATCTGCATGTGGGGGGCCGGCGGCCAGCCTGGCGCGTCGCCGCGGATGAACGCGATCCACGCCTGCTGCGTGGCGTGAGCAAGCTGCCGCGCCTGTTCCGCCGGCAGGCCGGCAAGCATGGGCGCGCCGGCGAATGCCGCCAACGTGTCGAAGACGAAGGGCAGCTCGATGCAATGGCAGGCGCCGAAGGCCGCCGTGGGCGCCACGTCAAAGCGCGCCAGCCAGGCTTGGCGGCCTTGGGCCGCGGCGTCGGCGGCCCACTGGCGCGAGGGCGCGCCGAATACCTCGTCGCCCAGGTCCTGGTCGGCAGCTGTGCGGCCATTGCCGGGAAAGGCGGCCATTTCGTCGCGCGTGTAGCAGACCAGCACGTCCGCGCGGGACGAGGCCCGCTTGAGCGCGGGGGCGATATCGTGCGGCAGTATTGCGCCGTCGAGCACCGGCGCGAACTGGCTGCGGCTGCTGCCTTCGGCGCGCAGCGTTTCGGCGACGGCGGGCGCCTGCTGCGCCGCCAGCAATGCCGCCACGGGCAGTTCGCGCGCGGCTTCCAGGGAATCGGCTCCCGCGGCGCGCAGGAAGGCCTGTCCCAGCGCATCGGCCTGCTTTGCGCTGCGAAACCCCCGGCCCAGCGCCGCGCTTTGCAGGATGGCGCGGGAGAAGCGCGGCTGGCGTGCCAGCATGGCGCAGATCGACGACGCGCCCGCCGACTGGCCCATGACCGTGACTTGCCCGGGATCGCCGCCCAGGTCCTGGATGTTGTCCAGCACCCAATCGATGGCGGCTTCCTGGTCCAGCAAGCCAGCGTTGGCCGTCTGGCCCGGCACGTACAGCCAGCCCAGCGCGGCCAGCCGGTAGTTGACCGCGACCACCACCACGTCGCCGCGCTGCGCGAGCTTGGCGCCGTCGTACCAGTCCAGCGCGCCGCCGCCGCTTTGCCAGGCGCCGCCATGCAGCCACACCACCACCGGCCGCCGCTTGCCGTCGGCGGCGGGCGTCCACACCGTCAGGTGCAGGCAGTCCTCGGATTGTTCCGCGTCGAAGTCGCCCATGGCGCCGCGCAAGCGCGAGGGCAGTTGCGGCGCGACCGGTCCCGGCCGGGTGGCGTCAAGCTTGCCGCGCCATGCTGCGGGCTGCGGTGGTGCGAAGCGCAGGCGGCCAACGGGCGCCTGCGCATAGGGAATGGCGCTGTAGCGGCAAACGCCGCTCTGCTGCACGCCGGTCAGCGTGCCAGCCTGCAGCGACGCTTCCACGAACTGACTCATATCCTGCCCCTTGTTTCTGGTCTGTAGCACGGCCGCGGCAGACGCCGCGGCGGTCGGACTATGGTAGGGAGGAATGGGCCGCGCCAGGCATGCAGGTTTTGAAGATTGCCATGCGCAATCCGCATGGCTGGCACGCAGCGTTGGCTATTTGAGGATGCGCGCGTCCAGGCTGTTGTCAGCCAGGGCCTGGGCCTGCGCCCGCGACATGCCCAGATGTTCGTACAGCGCGTGGAAGTTCTCGTTGACGTAGCCGCCGAAATACGCGGGATCGTCGGAGTTGACGGTGACCTTCACGCCCGCGTCCAGCAGCGACAGGATGTTGTGGTCGCGCATGTGCTGGAACACGCGCAGCCGGGTGTTGGACAGCGGACAGACCGTCAGCGGGATCTGCTCGTCGATCAGGCGCGCGATCAGCTTCGGGTCTTCGGCGGCGCGCACGCCGTGGTCGATGCGCAGCACCTTCAACAGGTCCAGCGCTTCCCAGATGTATTCCGGCGGGCCTTCCTCGCCGGCGTGCGCGACGCCCGGCAGTCCTTCGGCGCGGGCGCGGTCGAACACGCGTTGGAACAGGCGCGGCGGAAAGCCCATTTCGCTGCTGTCCAGGCCGACGGCGATGAAGGCGTCGCGGTGGGGCAGGGCGGCTTCCAGCGTGCGCATGGCCTGCTCTTCGGGCAAATGGCGCAGAAAGCTCAGGATCAGTCCGCTGCTTACGCCCAGCTGCTTGCGGCCGTCTTCGAGGGCCTGGCTGATGCCGGTCAACACCACGTCGAAGGGCACGCCGCGATCGGTGTGGGTCTGCGGGTCGAAGAACGGCTCGGTATGCACCACGTTCTGCTCACGGCACTTGAGCAGATAGGCCCAGGTCAGGTCGTAGAAATCCTGCTCGGTGCGCAGCACGTCCGCGCCACGGTAGTAGAGGTCCAGGAATTCCTGGAGATTGCCGTAGTCGTAGGCCGCGCGCAGGGACTCGATGTCCGGCCACGGCAGCGCCACGCCGTTGCGCTGCGCCAGCCGGAACAGCAGCTCGGGTTCGAGCGAACCTTCCAGGTGCAGGTGCAATTCCGCCTTGGGCAGTGCGTTGAGCCAGTCGTACATGGGTGCTCCGATCAAAAAGTGTTGCCTGTCCAGAATAACGCGCAACGCGCCGGCAGGCTCAGGCCGTCAATGCGACGGCGTCGGCCTGGATGGCGAGCTGGAGCTGGGCGGCGAAGGCGCGCGCCTGCCGCGTGCTGGGGCGGTCGCGGCGCCAGATGGCCGCCAGCGGCGACTTGCGCAGGACCGGCCGGTCGGCCAGGACCACCAGCTCGCCGCGCGCCTGCCGGATAGCGGCCACGCTGCCGGGCAGCATCCACAGATACAGGCCGTCCAGCAGCATTTCGCGGCCGAATTCCAGCGACAGGGCGCCGATCATATCCGGAATCGCCAGCCCCGCCTGGCGCAGCGACATTTCCAGTTCGCCGCGGATGCGGCTGCCGGGCAGGGCGGTGATCCAGGGATAGGCCACGTAGTCGGCCAGCGTGGCGCCGGGCTGGCCGGCCAGCGGATGATGCGTGGCGCAGGCCAGCACTACCGGATCTTCCAGCAGCGTGGTGGAGCGGTAGACCTGCGGATTGACGGTGGACGAGAAGCGGCTGATCAGCACGTCCAGCGCGCCGGCGTCCAGGTCTTCGATCAGCCGTTCATGCGTGCCGATTTCGATGGTGAGCGTGATGCGCGGATAAGCCTGGCGGTAGGCACGCGCGGCCTCGGCCACCGGCCAGCCCGCGAACATCGAAAAACAGCCTACCGTCAGGCTGCCCTCGTCGCCGCGCGAGACCGCGGCGAGATCGATCTCGGCCTTGCGGAAGTCGGTGAGCAGCAGGCGGGCATGGCGGCACATGGTTTCGCCCAGCGGCGTGCAGGTGGTGCCGCGGGCGGTGCGTTCGAACAGCCGCGCGCCGACCAGCTCTTCGATCTCGGCGATGGCGCGCGACAGCCCCGACTGTGTGCTGTGCAATTGCGTGGCGGCCTTGGACAGGTTGCCCAATTCGGCGACGGTCAGCACGATTTCCAGATGCCGGATGCGGAGCTTGCCTCGGAACGGTGTCATGGCGCGGGTCGGAGGGGAGTAGCCGATTATTCTCTCCCGGCGCGCGCTTGGCAACGCGGTGCGGGATTCGGCCGGCCGGGATTCGGATATAGTTCGCGCCAGACCGATAGTCGGACGCGCGGCCTGGGCCAGCGCGGCGGCCGGCAAGAGCAGAGGGCAGGCATGAAGGCAGCGGTGTGCGGCGCGTGGAGAGTGAGCAGGCTTGCAGCGGCGGCGCTGGCTGCGCTGGCCTTGAGCGGCTGCGGCGCATCCCGGGTCGACGGGGTGTCGGTTGCCTGGCCTCCGTTCCGGGACGGGACGCTTGCGGCGCTGCCATCGGATCCGGCCCAATGCCCGGATCTGGCCGGCTTCTATCGGGCGCAAGGCGAGTTCGTGTCTGGCGACCGCGAGGCCGGCGCATCGATGGACCTGCGCAAGTTCCTGCAGTATCCCCTGGACCTTCCGGGCATGTCCGACAACCCGTTGCCGGAATGGCGTTCCGGACCCGAGGTCACTGTGGCTTTCACGGCCGCCGCGGACGGATGGGAGATATTGGCGCTGGACGGGCAGGGCGCGCGCGCCTTGGGCCGCCTGCCGCAGTTGAACGGCGAGCAGGATCCTGCCGCCCTGCCTGGCGCGGCCCAGCCTTCCAGGCCGGATGGCATCCGGCGCCGTGGCGGTTGCACGCAGGGCCGGCTGTGGATCAGCGTGCGGCACGACTGGCGCCAGTACGAGTCCATGGGTGTGCGGCGCCACGTGGCGCTGCTGCGGCCCGAGGCGGGAGGCCTGCTGGTGACGGTGGGCCGGGAATCCGACACCATCGGCCTGTTGCCCTGGTATTCGAATGAGGGCAGCGTGTACCAGTATTGGTTCGCGCCCGCGGGCCGCTGAACGCGGGCCTGGCAATTCACCGCGCGGTCTGACCGCGCTCCATCCACGAGCCTCATGACCTCTGAAAACCTGTCCTCCGCCGCATCCGACCCGCGCGCCCGCTTCGTCTCCGGGCCGATGGGCCCGCATGTGCTGGAAATGGTCCTGACCGGCTGGGCCAGCATGCTGGCCGTGTTCGCGGTGGAGTTCCTGTCGCTGCTGTACCTGGGCACGCTCAAGGACGAGGCGGTGCTGGGCGCGGTGGGCTTCGGATCGATGACGCAGTTCACCATCATCTCGGTCTGCATCGGCGTGAGCGTGGGCGGCACTGCCCTGGTGTCGCGCGCGCTGGGGGCGGGCGATGCGCCGCGCGCCCGCGCGCTGGCGGGCGCCTCGCTGGTGCTGATGGTTGCCGCCGCGCTCGTGTCCGGCGCGTTGTTCCTGGCCGTGATCGGCCCCTACACGGCAGCCATCGACCTGGCGGAGGACGTGCGCGCGCATCTGCTGCCCTACGTGCTCATCACGACCCCGTTCGCGGTCGTGATGGGCGTGGGCATGATGCTGTCCAACCTGTTGCGCGCCGCCGGCCATGGCCGCCAGTCCATGTGGGTGCTGCTGGCGGGGACGGCGGCGGTCGCGGCGCTGGACCCGCTGGTCATCTTCGTGCTGGACGGCGGCATGGAGGGCGTGGCCTGGGCCGGCGGCATGGGCCGCCTGGTCACGGTGGCGCTGGGCGCCTGGCTGGTGTTCGGCAAGCATCGCCTGGTGACTTGGCCCGCCGGCGCCGCGCTGCGCGCGCACCTGGCCGCAATTGGGCGGATCGCCTTGCCTGCCGCGCTGACCACGCTGGCCACGCCCGCGGCAGTCATCTTCACCCTGTCCACATACGCCGGCTTCGGCTCCAGCGTGATGGCGGGCGCCACCGTGGTGGACCGGGTGCTGCAACTGGCCTACGCGCTGTTCTTCGTACTGCCCGGCGCCATCGGACCCATCCTGGGGCAGAACCTGGGCGCAGGGCAATGGGACCGCGTACAGGAGACGGCGCGCGTGACCGCGCGCTGGTCCTTGACGTATGGCTTCGGCGTAGCGGTCCTGCTGGCCTTGCTGGCGCCCTGGATGCCGGATCTGTTCCAGGTGACCGGACCTGGGCGCGACCTGATCGTTTTTTTCTGCCGCTACGGCAGTTTCGCCTGGGCGCTCAACAGCCTGTACTTCGTCGCCGTCGCGGTGTTCAACAACCTGGGCTATGCCACGTACTCCACCGCCATCGGCTGGCTGCGCGCTACCGTGGGCACCTTGCCCTTCGTCTGGCTGGGCGCGCATTACGGCGGCCCGGAAGGCGTGTTGGCGGGGCAGACCGTGGGCTTTGCCCTGTTCAGCCTGATCGCCATGCTGCTGTGCCGGCGCGTGCTGCGCGCGCCGCCCGCGAGCGCGGCGGCGCAAGCGCGGCAGGCTGCCTAATGCACTGTTTTCGGATCCCCTTCATGGGTAGATGCCGTGAGCCGGTGACCGGGCTGAGGGATCCGAAGCGCAGCCCCACCGGGGCGAGCATCGGAATCCCGCAGTCCGGACGCCGGCGGCTCAAGAACCGTGCTTCCCAAAACCGAAGTGCGGGTGGCAGGGATTCGAGCTTGCGGATGTCAGAGTCCTTTAGCCGCCGAGGCCACCCTGCGCCATTCCGATGCTCGCCCCGGTGGGGCTGCGCTTCGGATGGCTCCGGGCAGCCTCGGCTGAGAGTCGCCTAGGGCGCCGCGAAGTCGCTTCCAGCCTGCAAGGCGTTTGGGCGGCAATGCGGGCGGGCCTGCCCAGGAGGCCGTTCGATTTTGACGGCCGGTCGCGGTACGATCCCGGCTGACTTCGATTTTTCAGGATTGCCATGCGTCAGCGTTCCGTACGCCTTCGAATCGACACCTTCTCCCGTGTGCTGCTGGCCGCGGCTTTTGCCGCCGCCGCAGCCGGCGCCGCTCAGGCGCAGGGGCCTGCTTCAGCCACTGGATCGCGCGCCCAGCCGTCGGTGCCGGTGCAGACCCTGCCGGCCCTGACGCCCAAACGCAGCTTCGACGACGCTCCCGCGCCAGCCGCCACCGCGCCGGCGGCTCCGGCCGATGACCGGGCCGGCCAGGTGTTGCCTCCCAGGTCGGCTGCGCCCGCGCCGGCAAGCTTGCCCGCGCCCGCGACCTTGCCTGCGCCCGCGGCGGCTCCGGCCGCTGCCGTC
>NZ_CADIJY010000009.1 GCF_902859735.1 Achromobacter aegrifaciens
AGCGCGGGCGCTGCGGCGGCCGCTACAGCGCCCCGGCGGCGCGGCTGCCAGCCCGGCGTCGGCGCCAGTCCCGATGCGGCCTGGGCGAAGCCGTCCACACTGGCGACCATGCCCAGCGCCGGCGTGCACAGCCGCCCGATCTCGTTGGCGTCCGGGTGGATGTGGATCAGCGTCTGGCGCGGCGTGGGCGAGGCCAGCCATTCATAGTTGATGGTCGTCGGTTCGCACAGGCGGGTGCCCAGCGCGATGACGAGGTCGCTGTCCATGACGGCGCGCTTCTGGTGCGGGGGCATGCTGGCGCTGACCTGGCCCACGAAATTGGGATGGTCGTTGTCGAACAGCTCCAGGCGTCGCCAGGCGGTGGCCACGGGCAGGTCGAAGCGCAGCGCGAAGTCGCGCACGGCCTCGCGCGCGGCTTGCGGCCAGCGCGAGCCGCCCAGCAGCAGCAAGGGCCGCTCCGCCGCTTCCAGCAGGTCACGCAGGCGTAGCATGTCGGCGTCGGCCGGACGGGCGCAGGGCGGCTGTGGCGTAGCGGCCAGAGCCACGTCGGCGACGCTGGACAGCATGTCTTCGGGCAGGGAGAGGACCACTGGCCCGGGGCGTCCGCTAGTGGCGATCGCCCAGGCGCGCGCCAGGTATTCGGGAATGCGGTCGGCCCGCTCGATCTGCGCGACCCATTTCGCCAGCGGCGCGTACATGGCGCGGTAGTCCACTTCCTGGAAGCACTGGCGGTCGGCGGTGTCGCCGCCGACCTGGCCGATGAACAGGATCATGGGCGTGGAGTCTTCCCTTGCGGTATGCACGCCGATCGCCGCATTGGTGGCGCCCGGGCCGCGCGAGACAAAGCAGATGCCCGGCTGGCCGGTCAGCTTGCCATGCGCCTCGGCCATGTAGGCGGCGCCTCCTTCCTGGCGGCAGACCACCGCTTCGATCGCGTCGCGCCGGGCGTAGAGCGCATCGATGCATGGCAGGAAGCTTTCGCCCGGCACCATGAACACGCGCTCCACGCCATAGGCCTGCAGCTGCGCGACCAGCAGTTCGCCGCCGCTGCGGGCGCCGGGGGCAGGCGCGTTCATGCCGCGTCTCCTTGCAGCGCCAGCGCCACGCGTTCCGCGCCATAGTCGCGTTCGGCCGCGGCACGGCTGACCTTGCCGCCCAGCACGTCGTTGCGGATGGCGGTCGCGCTACGGTCAGCGGGCGCGCCGTAGCCGCCGCCGCCGGGCGTTTCCAGGCGCACGGACTGGCCGCTGGCCAGGCCGTGGCCGGCGATCTTGTTGGGCAGGCGCTGCTCGTCGGCGCGGCCGGGGTTCTGGATCACGCGCGAGGTGCCTCCCTCCAGGCCGCCGTTCAGGCCGGCCGCGCCAAACAGCGCGGCGTCGCAGCGGATGGTGCAGATCAGCTGGTCATGCAGCGAACGGATCTGGCGCGCGATGCCCATGCCGCCGCGGTGGCGGCCCGCGCCGCCGCTGTCGTTGACCAGCGCGTACTCCTCGACCAGCAGCGGGTACTCGATCTCCAGCGCTTCGGCGGGCAGGTTGGAGGTATTGGTCACGTGCACCTGGATGCCGTCCATGCCGTCGCCCTGCGCGCGTCCGCCCGCGCCGCCGCCCAGCGTTTCCAGGTAGACGAAGGTGCCCTTGCCGTCCTGCATGGGCACGGAGAACAGCATGGAAGGCATGACGTCGTTGCACGAAGCCATGGCGCGGTCTGGCGGCAACAGCTGGCCCAGCGCGCCGATCACCGTGCCGGCCACGCGCTGCGCGGTGGTGACGCGCGCGCCCACCGCCGCCGGAAAGCGCGGGTTGGTAATGGTGCCCTCGGGGGCGGTGATGGTGATGGGCTGGAACAGGCCGTTGTTGGGCATGAGCTCGGGGTCGAGCATGGCCTTCACCGCGAAGTAGACGCTGGCGTTCAGGGCGCTGGCGGGCAGGTTGAATGCGCCGCGCGCCTGCTTGCTGGTGCCGGTGAAATCGACATGGAGCTGGCCGTCGCGCGCCTCTACGTTGGCCTGGATGGTGACGGGATCGCCGCCCATGCCGTCGTCGTCCATGCGCTCGGTGAAGGTATAGGTCCCGGTCGGCAGTTGTGCGATGCGGTTGCGCAGGCGTCTTTCGGTGTACACCATGATGCTGTCGATGGCGGACAGCACGGTCTCCAGGCCCGACTGCTGCACCAGTTCCAGCATCAGCCTGGCGCCCTTGTCGTTGGTGGCGATCTGGGCGCGGATATCGTGCATGCGGTTGTCCGGTTCGCGCGTGTTGTGCGCAATCATCTCCAGCAGGTCCATGTCCAGCTCGCCCTCGCGCACGATGCGCATGGCCGGCAGGCGGATGCCTTCCTCCCAAACCGTCTTCAGATGGTGCGACGTGGAGCCGGGAACGGCGCCGCCGACGTCGGTATGGTGGCCGATGTTTGCCGCGAAGAAACGCAGCACGCCTTCGTGAAAGATGGGAGTGATGACGGTGATGTCGGGCGCGTGCGTGCCGCCAGCCAGATAGGCGTCGTTGCACAGGAACGCGTCGCCCGGGCGCACGCCGGCCGCGCCGTAGCGCCGCAGCACGGCGTCTATGCCGCCGGACAACGATCCCAGGTGCACCGGCACGTGGGCCGCCTGCGCTACCAGGCGGCCGGCGGCGTCGAACAGCGCCACGGAGCAATCCTTGCGTTCCTTGATGTTGGTGGAAAAGGACGAACGGATCAGCGTGTTGCCCATTTCCTCGGTAATGGACAGCAGGCGGTTGCTGAAGACCTCCATTTCGATGGGGTCGAAGGTGTCCGTGCCGGCAGCGGAAGTCGATCGATTGGTCATGGCGTACGCCTTAGCTGTTGAGGTTGACGACGAGGTTGCCGTATTCGTCGGCGCGCGCCTGCTGGCCCGGCAGCACGACGGTGGTCGAGCTCATTTCCTCGATCACGGCCGGACCGTCCACGGGCACGCCCACCGGCAGCAGGGCGCGGCGCAGAATGGGCGTGTCCACCCAGCCCGCCCCTTCGAAGTACACGTTGCGGCGTTCCTTCACGGCGCCGGCCACGCTTTCGCCGCCTTGCACGCGGGCCAGGGGCGCGCGTGGCACCAGGCCGATGGCGCGCACCCGGCAATTGACGATCTCCACCGGACGGCCGGCGGCGTCATAGCCATACTCGCGCACGTGCGCCGCGCTGAATGCCGCGACGAACTCATCCAGCGGCATCAGCTGCATGCCATCCAGCGGCACGGCGATTTCGAAGTTCTGGCCCTGGTAGCGCGCGTCGATCACGGCGGACAGGCGCTGCTCCGAGTCGTTCACGCCTTCGCTGGACAGCCAGGCGCGCGCCTTGCCGGCCAGGGCTTCCAGCGCCTGCCGCACGGCGGTCCAGCCGTCCGCGGTGGCGTGCGCCATCAGCGTCTGCACGAAGTCCATGGAAATGTCGGACAGCAGGATGCCGCGCGCGCACATGGTGCCCGGCTCCTGCGGAATCAGCAGGGTGCCGATGCCGCAATCGCGCGCCAGTTCGGCGGCATGCAGGCCGCCCGCGCCGCCAAAGGCGCAGAGGGCGAACTTGCGGATGTCATGGCCCCGTTCGGTGGAGACCGCGCGTACCGCGCGCGCCATGTTGGAGTTGGCGATGCGCAGAATGCCGTAGGCGGCTTCTTCCACGCTCAGTCCCAACGGGCGGGCGATCTGCGCCTCCAGCGCCTCGCGCGCCTGGCGCGCATGCACGGCCATGCGGCCTTCCAGCAGCGCGACTGGATTCAGCCGGCCCAGCACGACGTGGGCGTCGGTGATGGTCACGACCTGGCCGCCCCGGTTGTAGGCGATGGGGCCGGGCACCGCACCCGCGCTCTGCGGGCCGACCTTGAGCGCGCCCGCGTCGTCGATGCGCGCGATGCTGCCGCCGCCCGCGCCGATGACGTGCACGTCCACCATCTGGGTCTTGACCGGATAGTCGGCCACCAGGCGGCTGGAGGTGAACAACGGCCGCAGCTCGGCCACCAGCGACACGTCGGTGCTGGTGCCGCCCACGTCAAAGGTGATCAGGTTGGGCAGCGCAGCCACGCGGCCCAGTTCGGTCGCGCCGATCACGCCGGCGGCGGGGCCCGAAACGCAGGTGCGCACCGGAGCCGTCAGCACCGATTCCACCGACATCAGACCGCCATTGGAATGCACCGTGGTCGGCTCGGCCGCCACGCCCATGGCGCGCACCGAACTTACCAGGTTGCGCATGTAGCCAGCCATGCGCGGGCCGACATAGGCATTGAGCGCGGTGGTGGACATGCGTTCATATTCGCGGAACTCCGGCAGGATCTCGCTGGACACGCTCAGATAGACGCCCGGCAGGTGTTCGGCCAGGATGTCGCGGGTGCGGCGTTCGTGGGCATCGTTGCGGTAGCTGTGCATGAAGCAGATGGCGACCGATTCGACGCGGGCTGCGGCCAGCTCGCGCGCCACCGCCACCACCTCGTCTTCGTCCAGCGCCTGCAGCACGGAACCGTCGGCGCCGACGCGCTCGGTCACTTCGAAGCGCCACTCGCGCGGCGCCAGGGGTTGCGGCTTGGTGACGTTGTAGTCGTACAGATGGGGGCGTGTCTGCCGGCCGATCTCCAGCACGTCGCGAAAGCCGCGGGTGGTGACCAGCGCGCAGCGCGAACCCCTGCGCTCGATGACCATGTTGGTGGCCACCGTGGTGCCGTGGCCCACGTGCGCCAGCTCGGAGCCGGCGATCTCGTGTTCGCGGATCAGATGGGCCAGGCCCGTCTGGATGGCCTCGGACGGATCGTGCGGTGTCGAAGGCACCTTGAAATAATGCAGTTCACCGGTGTGCTCGGCGAGCAGGGTGAAATCGGTGAACGTGCCGCCTACGTCGAAGCCGACGCGAAAACGGCGGGCGCCCGGGGCGGATGCGGTCTGGGTCACGCTGGTCTCCAGGATGCTGGCGCGCAAGGCGCCGGGAGTGGGATGACCAGAATGCTATTGACGCACCATCATTCGGTCCAATCAAAGATTGGTATCAGTGATTATCACTGTTGTGAATGATTTGTCGGTACGGATCAGTACGGATGGGACTCTGCCGGCTGCGCCTGGTCGAACACCATTCCTTGCGCCTGGCAGACCTTGAGTATCTCTTCGCGCAGCCAGCGATGCGCGGGGATGTTGTCCGAGCGTTCATGCCAGATCAGGTTGACCGTGCGCGGCGCGAACGGGAAGGGCGCCTCGACGGCTTCCAGCAGATGGCTGTAGGGGCTGTTGCGCACGGTGTTCAGCGGCACCACGCAGATCAGGTCGGTTTCGGCCAGCAGGCGCGGCGCCAGGGCGAACTGGTTGATGGTGAGCACCACGTTGCGCTTGTAGCCGTGGGGCGCGAGCTCATGGTCGATCAGGGTCGGCGTGCCCAGCAGGCTGACCATCAGATGGCGCGCGCGCAGGAAGCTGTCCAGCGTGAAGCGTGGCTGCGCCAGCAGCGGGTGGCCCTTGCGCATGGCGCAGACGTAGGTCAGCGTTTCCAGCGGCAGGGTGCGCAGGGACGAGCCGAAGTTCGAATACACGCCCGCCGCCATGTCGACTTCGCCTTTTTCCAGCAGCACGCCGGCGTTGTCCAGCGAGTAGGGATGCAGATGGATGCGGACATTGGGCGCCACTGTCTGCTGCTCCACGAACAGCGGCCGGATGACCTGGTCCGCCACGTAGTCGGACATGGCCATGCGGAACACGGCCTCGGAACGCGCCGGGTCGAAATCGTTGCGCTCCAGCGTGTCGGCGATGCGGGCCAGCGCGTCGCGGATCGGGGGCCACAGCAGTTCGGCGCGCTGCGTGGGCAGCACGCCGCCCTGGATCTTCACGAACAGCGGATCCTTCAAGGTCAGGCGCAGCCGGTTGATGGCGTTGCTGACCGCGGGCTGCGTCATGTGCAGCGCGGAGGCCGCGCGCGTGACGTTGCGTTCGGTCATGACCGCATCGAAGATGCGCAGCAGGTTCAAGTCCATCGAGGTCAGCATCGCAGTCCTGGGTGATTATCAACATTGGTGATAGAGATCTATTTTAATTGTTGATTAGCCATATAACGCGGGACCGCTTAATCTTCCCCGGTGCAAGCGCAGTCGATACACCACGAGGGGAAATCATTGATGGTCAAGCATCTGAAAACTCTGGCCGCTGCCTGTCTGGCGGCCGGGATCGCCGCGCCCGCGATGGCCGCGGACGCCTATCCCAGCAAGCCGATCACGATCGTCCTGCCCTACGCGACGGGCGGGTCCGCCGACATGCTGGCGCGCTTCGCCGCGCAGGCTTTGCAGACTGAACTGGGCAAGCCGGCCATCGTCGAGGCCAAGCCGGGCGCGGGCGGCGTGCTGGGCACCGAGTTCGTCTCGCGCGCCGAGCCGGACGGCTACACGCTGGCGTTGACCGCCAGCGGCACCATGGCCGTCAATCCCTACGTCTACAAGCTGCGCTACAAGCCGCTGGAAGACTTCAAGCAGATCACGGTACTGGTCGACCTGCCTTTCGTGGTGGTCACGAACAATGAATTCCCCGCCAAGAATCTCAAGGAATTCATCGACTACGGCCGCAAGAACCCGAACAAGATCACCTTCGGCAATGCCGGCCTGGGCACCCAGCAACACCTGACCCAACTCATGTTTGCGCGCGCCGCCGGCATGCAGGTCAACATCGTGCCCTACAAGGGCAGCAGCCCGGCCATGAACGACCTGCTGGGCGGCCATATCGACGCGGTGCTGGACAATACCGGCGTGCAGACGCCCTTCATCAAGGCAGGCAAGGTGCGGCCCTTGTTCGTCACGAACCCGGAACGCGTGGCGGCCTTGCCCGATGTGCCCACCGCGCCAGAAGCCGGCCTGCCCGGGTTCTCCGCGGTCGCCTGGTTCGGCCTGGCCGCGCCCAAGGGCACGCCGGACGAGATCGTCGACAAGATCCAGCAGGCCCTGGCGCGCGAGTTCGCCAAGCCGGAAATGAAGCAGCGCCTGCTGGACCTGGCGATGATTCCGCGCGTGTCCACGCCGGCCGAGACCACGGCCCGTGTGAAGAGCGACCTGGAAACCTTTGGCAAGATCGCCAAAGAGGTCGACCTGAAGCCGATGTGACGGGACGGCTTTGCCGCGTCAGCGGCATGGCCTTCTTGCGCGCCACGGCGGATGGCGCGCGCAGCGTTCAAGCGCGCCGATCCGCCCTGATCTCACCGATCTCCAGTCCGTAAAAACCCGGGTTCCTTGGCTTTTTATATCGTACTACGATCTATTTTCGTATGACGATAAAAATACCAAGGAGCGGGGATGGAACTTATCGATAACCTCATGCTGGGGTTCTCCGTGGCGTTCACGCCGGAGAACCTGCTGTATGCGCTGTTGGGATGTGTCCTGGGCACGCTGGTGGGCGTGTTGCCTGGCTTGGGCCCTGTGCCCACCATCGCGATGCTGCTGCCGATCACCTATGTGCTGCCGCCCGTTGCGGGGCTGATCATGCTGGCGGGCATCTACTACGGGACACAGTACGGCGGCTCGACCACCGCCATACTCGTCAACCTGCCAGGCGAGACATCGGCGGTCGTCACCGTGCTCGACGGCCACCAGATGGCCCGCAACGGCCGCGGCGGCGCCGCGCTGTCGCTGGCCGCCATCGGCTCCTTCTTCGCGGGCTCTGTGGCCACCATGCTGATCGCGGCATTCGCGCCGCCGCTGGCCGAGGTCGCGTTCAAGTTCGGGCCGGCCGAGTACTTCTCGCTGATGACGCTGGGCCTGGTCGGGGCGGTGGTGCTGGCTTCGGGCTCGCTGGTCAAGGCGATCTGCATGATCCTGTTGGGGCTGCTGCTCGGCCTGGTTGGCACGGACGTCAATTCGGGCGTCGCCCGATATGACTTCGGCATCCCGGAGCTGCAGGACGGCATCAATTTCGCGATCGTGGCGATGGGTGTGTTCGGCTTTGCCGAGATCATGAACAACCTGGAACTGAAGGACAAGCGGGTCGAGATCACGGACAAGGTGGGTTCGCTGTATCCCAACCGGCAGGAGGTCCGCGAGGCGGCGCCCGCGATCGTGCGCGGCACCGCGGTCGGATCGATGCTGGGCATCCTCCCCGGAGGCGGCTCGGTGCTGTCGGCCTTCGCTTCCTACACTCTGGAAAAGAAGCTGTCCAAGGAACCCGGGCGTTTCGGCAAAGGCCACCCGGCCGGCCTGGCCGGGCCGGAGTCGGCCAACAATGCGGGGGCGCAGACGTCGTTCATCCCCTTGCTGACGTTGGGCATCCCGGGCAACGCGGTGATGGCGCTGATGGTGGGCGCGATGACCATCCACAATATCCAGCCCGGCCCCCAGGTCATGACCAGCCATCCCGACCTGTTCTGGGGCCTGATCGCATCGATGTGGATCGGCAACCTGATGCTGGTCATCCTCAACCTGCCGCTGGTCGGGCTTTGGGTCAAGCTGCTCAAGGTTCCCTACCGCGTCCTGTTTCCGGCGATTCTGGTGTTCTGCACGATTGGGGTGTATTCGCTTAACTACAACACCTTCGATCTGTACATGACGGCCTTCTTCGGGGTCGTCGGCTACATCTGGAGCAAGCTGCGCTGCGAGGGCGCGCCGCTTCTGCTTGGCCTGGTGCTCGGCCCGATGATGGAAGAGAACTTCCGCCGCGCGCTGTTGTTGTCGCGCGGCGATTTCACGACATTCATTGAGCGGCCGCTATCTGCTTCCCTGCTGGGCGCGGCAGTGGTGCTGGTCGTGCTGGTCGCGCTGCCGAACATCCGCAAGAAGCGCGAAGAAGCGTTCGTCGAAGAGGACTGAGGCCGGGCCGCTTCCGCCTTTCGGGGGACCGGCCGTACTTTAGGCTGAAGACGTCCGGCTCCTGCGATCCGCGGTACAGATTGTCCATGCCCGGGCGCTTCCACAGCGCCAATCAGGTTTTTGTACTGTCGGCCGCCGCGATGCTGAAGCCTATGGTGGTGGTCCGGTTGGCCGATCTGGCGTAGCTGCGGCCGCCGTGCATGCGGGCGATGGCGGCGACGATGGCCAATCCCAGTCCATGATGGTTGGCATCGAATTCGCGGGAGGTGTCGCTGCGGTAGAAGCGGTAGAAAAGCCGTGGCAGATGTTCTTCCGGTATGGGTTCGCCGGTGTTGCGCACGGAGATCAGGATTTCGCCAGCGTCGCCGCGGGAGATATCGACCTCGATCACGCTGCCGGAAGCGGCATAGCGCACCGCGTTCGAGACCAGGTTCGACACGGCGCGCTGGAACAGTGCGCGATCGACCTGGGCCGACGCATCGCCCACTACCGCGATATCGACCCCCGCGTCCAGGGCCTCGGCCTCGTGGTATTGCGTCACCTCCTGGACGATGGCGGCCAGGCTGGCCTGCCAGCTGCCACGGGCCTGCGCGCCGCGGTCGGCCTGCGACAGGAACAGCATGTCGTTGACGATGCTGGAGAGGCGCTGCAGTTCTTCCAGGTTGGAACCCAGCGTTTCGCGCAAGGCCTGCGGCGACGGGCGCGTGCTCAGCGCCAGCTCGGTCTCGCCGATCAGCGTTGCGAGTGGCGTGCGCATCTCGTGGGCCACGTCGGCATTGAATCCCTCCATCTGCACGTAGGCGCGCTCCAGCCGCTGCAGCACGGCGTTGAACTGGCGCACCAGGGGCCGGATCTCGCAGGGCTGGCCGCTTTCGTCCAGCCGTTCGCCGATGCGGTCCGGAGACAGCTGCGCGGCCTGCTTGCCCAGCGCATCCAGCGGCGCCAGTCCGCGGCGCACCAGCAGGGTTCCTACCGCGGCCACGACGATGGCGCCCGCGAGCGCGCAGGCGAACAGGGTCCAGGCCAGCGCCTTGCGCAGCCGGATGTCGCTGGAGATGTCCAGCACCAGTTCGGCGTTCATGGCGTCGCCGGGCGCGCCGGGGAAGGGCAGCGTGAAAGCGATGCGCCGCTCATGCTTGAAGTCGTTGTCGCCGGCGATGGGGCTGCCGTAATAGACCTTTTCGCCGTCGATCTCCAACACCAGCGAGAAGTCGGGGCGGCCATAGAAGAAGTCGCTGAGCTTGTGGCGCAAGCGGGTGGAGTCCTGGCTGGCGGCGTTTTCCTCGACCAGGTGCCGTACGACCTCGACCTTCTGCTGCAGCAAGGCTTCCTGGCGGCTGGCCAGGTTGAGGTTGGTCGCGTAATAGACCACCGCGCACACCAGGCCGAGCGCGATGAAAGTCTGGATCGCCAGCCAGCGCGACAGCCAGCGGTGCAGCGATTTGGGGCGCTGCCCGGGCATCAGTCGCTCCGCGGTTCCAGCACGTAGCCCATGCCGCGCACGGTGTGCAGCAGTTTCTTGTCGAAGGGTTCGTCGACCTTGCCGCGCAGGCGGCGGATCGCGACTTCGACCACGTTGGTGTTGCTGTTGAAGTTGATGTCCCACACCTGTTCGGCCAGCTCCAGCCGCGACAGGACTTCGCCTTGCTTGCGCATCAGCAGGGCCAGGAGAGTGAATTCCTTGGCGGTCAGGTCCAGCCGCACGCCGTCGCGGCTGGCGCGCCGGCGCAGCAGGTCCAGTTCCAGCCCGTCGATGCGCAGCACGTTCTGGGCGATGGTCTCGGTCTGGCCGTGGCCGCTGCGCCGGCCCAGCGCCAGCACGCGGGCCAGCAGTTCCGACAAGGCGAAAGGCTTGGCCAGGTAGTCGTCGGCCCCGTCGCGCAGGCCCTTGACGCGGTCTTCGAGCTTGTCGCGCGCGGTCAGCATCAGGACGGGGACGCGGCTGGTCTTGCGGATCTCGGCCAGCACCGAAAAGCCGTCCATGGCGGGCAGCATCACGTCCAGCAGGACCAGGTCGTACTGGCTTTCACGCACCAGATGCAGTCCGGTGACGCCGTCCTGGGCCACGTCGACCACGTAGTTGTGTTCGGTCAGCGCTCGCCGCAAGTACTCGGCGAGTTTTTTTTCGTCTTCGATTACGAGTACTTTCATGTCAGCGGAAATAAAAAGAGTGCGCGGAAGTCCTCGGATGCTGCGTCTATTCTAGGCGGAATCGTTCTGGGGAATAAACGCAAACAGGGCGGCCCAGCCGCCCTGCGCAGCGCCGGCGGGCACGCGGGGCGCGTGCGCCACGGGCCCGGCGCTCAGCCCGGGGTGTAGATCTCGTCCAGGCGGGCGCGTTCGGCCGGCGTCATGGCTTCCAGCTCCGCCATCGCGTCGGCGCGGGTACGGGAGGTGCCTTGCTTGGCCCAGCCCGGCTTGGCGGCGTTCAGATTGGTCAGAAACCACTGCTTCGGGTCGGACTTGGCCACGGCCAATTCGGTCTTCACTTCGTCGCGTGTCTTGCCGCTGACGGCGTGGTCCGGCGCGATGGCGTAGCCGATCTCCGTGTTGGTCTGGTGCCAGGTGCTCGATGCGCTGGCGGCAAAAGGAAGGGCCAGGGCGGAACCCAGGGCGAGGGCAGCGGTAACGGTCTTGATCTTCATGGATATCTCCCAGGTTGAGCGCGGCGCCGGTCGCGGTGTTGCGTCAGGCGCATACACGCTGTTTGTGTAGCGACGGTGACACTCTACGGACCCATGCCCGTCAATTCGCCGACGCCCTGATTACGTTTTCGTAAGGCCGCGAACCTTACGGAAATGTCATTTTTCTGTCGCTCGATTGACGAACCCGTCTGGATACATTGCCGGCTCGCCCCTTTCCTGGTTGAACCATGCATGTATCCGCTATGCCGCTGATCCTGGCGGCCTCGATGATCGCCGCGTCTGCTGCCGCATCCGCGCAGAACGCGGGCGCAGCCCGAACTTCCGTACCCACGGCGCAGAGCGAGAACGGCGTCGTGCTGACGCTGGAGCGCGCCCTGGCCGCGGCGCTCGAACGCAATCCCGGCTTTGCCGCGGCGAAGAACGAGGCCGCGGCGAGCGAGGGCCTGCTCACGCAGGCGGGCGTGCTGCCCAACCCTTCCATCGACGTGAGCGTGGACGACACGCAATCGGCCACGCGCACCACCACCGCCATGTTGAACGTCCCGCTGGAAACCGGCGGCAAGCGCGCCGCGCGGGTCAAGGCGGCTGAGCTGTCCAGGGACATGGCGCGCCAGGGCGTCGCGGACACGCGGGCCGGCCTGCGCGCGGCAGTCATCGCGGCCTATTTCGATGTGGCGGTGGCGCAGGAGTCCGTGCGCGTGACGCGCGGCACCGTGGATATCGCCAGCGGCGCCTTGCGGCTGGCGGAGAGGCGCGTGGCCGCGGGCAAGGCGCCGCCGCTGGAGGGCAGCAAGGCCCAGGTCGCGTTGGCCAGCGCGCGCATCGAGGCGCGCGCGGCCGAGGCTGCGCTGCTGGGCGCACGCCGCAAGCTCGGCCTGCTGTGGGGCGAAGCAGAGCCGGGTTTTGCCAGCGTGGGCGCGGATCTGAACGCATTGCCGGAACGGGCGTCGATAGACGAGTTGCGGGCAGGCCTGGCCGCATCGCCCAGGATGCAGGGCGGCAAGCTTGCCGTCGACCTGGGGCAGGCGCAGCTGGAAGTCGAGAAGAGCAAGCGCTATCCCGACATCACGCTGAGCGCCGGCGTGGCCCGCGACAACGAAGCGGGCCGCGACAAGGCCCAGCTTGGCGTGTCCATTCCGCTGCCGATCTTCGACCGCAACCAGGGCAATGTCTACGCCGCCACCATGCAGGCCTACAAGGCGCGGGACCAATACCGCGAGCTGGAATCCGGCCTGATGGGAGAGCTGTTGCAGGCCGTGACCCGATTCGATCTGGCAGCGGGTTCCGCGCGCGAGTATCGGAGCGCCGTGCTGCCGGGGGCCACCCAGGCCTATGAGGCTGCGCGCAAAGGCTTCGAGGCGGGGAAGTTCGGCTTCCTGGAAGTGCTGGACGCGCAGCGCACCCTCTCCGACGGAAACATCGCCTACCTGACGGTGCTGGCATCCGTGTACCAGGCTTCCGCGGATATAGACCGCATTCTCGGACGTTGAAACGAGCATAAGAAAATGGCAAAGCACAAGAGCAAGCAACCCCCCAAGATGTGGACCGCGGCCGGCCTGTGCGCGGCGCTGCTGTTGGCGTCCGTGTATCCGGCGCAGGCGGCAGGCGAGGCGGAGCACGGACATGCCGAGACCGGGCAGGGCGAGCAGGCCGAGAAGGAACAGGAAAAAATCGCGCTCACGCCCGAGCAGATCGCGGTGGCCGGCATCAAGTCCGAGGTTGCTGCGCCCGCCGCGCTGGCGACATCGGCGCAGTTCCCCGGCGAGATCAAGTTCAATGCGGACCGGACCGCGCACGTGGTGCCGCGCATGGCCGGCGTGGTGCAAAGCGTGTCGGCCGACCTGGGCCAGCAGGTCAAGAAGGGCGAACTGCTGGCCGTCTTGTCCAGCTCGGCGCTGTCCGAGTTGCGCAGCGAATGGCTGGCGGCGGCCAAGCGGCGCGACCTGGCCGCCCAGACCCACAGGCGCGAACTGCGCCTGTGGCAGGAAAAGGTATCAGCGGAACAGGACTACCAGGCGGCCCGCACCGCGCTGCAGGAGGCGGAAATCGCCGTGCAGAACGCGGAGCAGAAATTGCGCACCGTGGGCGCCGAGCCGCGCTCCAAGGACCTGGGCAGCCTGGAGATCCGCGCGCCCTTTGACGGCGTGGTGGTGGAAAAGCACATCGCGCTGGGCGAAGCCTTGCCCGACAACGCCAGCATCTTCACCTTGTCGGACCTGCGCACCGTCTGGGCCGAATTCGTGATCGCGCCCAAGGATTTGCAGGATGTACGCGTAGGCGAAGCGGCCAGCGTGAGCTCCGCCGCGTTCGCCGGCAGGGCCGAGGGCACGGTCTCGTACATCGGCTCGTTGCTGGGGCAGCAGACGCGCACGGCCACTGCGCGCGTCACGCTGGAGAATCCGGACATGGCCTGGCGTCCAGGGCTTTTCGTTTCCGTCGACGTGGTCACGCGGATGTCGGACGCCGCGGTGACGGTGGCGGCCGACGCGGTCCAGACCATCGACAACCAGCCTGCCGTGTTCGTGGAGGCGCCCGGCGGCTTTGTGGTGCAGCCGGTGAAGCTGGGCAAGGCTTCGAATGACCGGGTAGAGGTGCTGTCTGGGCTTGCCCCCGGTACGCGCTATGCCGTCGAGAACACCTTCGTCCTCAAGTCGGAGCTGGGCAAGGCCGGCGCCGAGCACGCACACTGAGCCGGGGCGGAACATGTTTGAACGCTTGATCCGTTTCGCCATTGAGCAGCGCTGGCTGGTGCTGTTCGTCACCCTGGGCATGGCCGCCATCGGCGTCTACAACTATTCCCGGCTCGCCATCGACGCAGTGCCGGACATCACCAACGTCCAGGTCCAGATCAATGCCGGGGCGCCTGGGTACTCGCCGCTGGAGACCGAGCAGCGCATCACCTATCCGATAGAGACGGTGATGGCCGGCCTGCCGGGGTTGCAGCAGACGCGCTCGCTATCGCGCTATGGCCTGTCGCAGGTGACCGTTATCTTCAAGGACGGCACCGACATCTATTTCGCCCGCCAGCTGGTGAACCAGCGCCTGCAGGAAGCGAAGGAAAACTTGCCCGAAGGCGTGACGCCCATGATGGGGCCGATATCCTCGGGCCTGGGCGAGATCTACTTGTGGACGGTGGAGGCGCAGGACGATGCCAGGAAACCCGACGGCACACCCTACACCCCCATGGACCTGCGCGAGATCCAGGACTGGATCATCAAGCCGCAGCTGCGCAATATTCCCGGCGTCACCGAGATCAACGCCATCGGCGGCTATGCCAAGGAGTACCAGGTAGCGCCCAGCACCGAGAAGCTGGCCTCCTACGGACTGGCGCTGACCGACATCATGGCCGCGCTGGACAGGAACAACGCCAACACCGGTGCGGGCTACATCGAACGCAAGGGGGAGCAGTACCTGATCCGGGCGCCCGGGCAGGTCCGGTCCATGGACGACATCCGCGACGTGGTGCTGGCAACCGTGGAGGGCCAGGCGATCCGGATACGCGACGTGGCCGAGGTGTCCATCGGGCGCGAGCTGCGCACGGGGGCGGCTACCAGCAACGGCGAGGAAGTGGTGCTGGGCACGGTGTTCATGCTGATAGGCGAGAACAGCCGCGCGGTGTCCCAAGCCGTGTCCGTCAAGCTGGAAGCCATCAATAAATCGCTGCCGGCGGGCGTGCAGGCGGTGACGGTCTACGACCGCACCACCCTGATCGACAAGGCCATCGCCACCGTCAAGAAGAACCTGCTGGAAGGCGCGGCGCTGGTCATCGTCATCCTGTTCGTGTTCCTGGGGAACATCCGCGCGGCGCTGATCACGGCGATGATCATCCCGCTGTCCATGCTGTTCACCTTCACCGGCATGGTGACCTACAAGGTCAGCGCCAACCTGATGAGCCTGGGTGCGCTGGACTTCGGCATCATCGTCGACGGCGCGGTCGTCATCGTGGAGAACTGCGTGCGGCGCCTGAGCCACGCGCGGGAGCACCATGGCAGGCCGCTCACGCGCAGCGAACGCTTCCACGAGGTGTTCGCGGCCGCGCGCGAGGCCCGCAGGCCGCTGCTGTTCGGCCAGTTGATCATCATGGTCGTGTACCTGCCGATCTTCGCCCTGAGCGGGGTGGAAGGACGCATGTTCCATCCCATGGCGCTGACCGTGGTGCTGGCGCTGCTGGGGGCGATGATCCTGTCCGTGACCTTCGTGCCGGCCGCCGTGGCGCTGTTCATGGGGAACAACGTCTCCGAAAAGGAGAATCGCCTGATGGCCTGGGCCAAGCGCCGCTACGAGCCCCTGCTCGACGTCGCGCTGCGCCGCACGCCGCTGATCCTGGCGGGAGCAACCGTCTTGGTGGTGTTGAGCGGGGTGCTGGCGGCGCGCATGGGCAGCGAGTTCATCCCCAACCTGAACGAAGGCGACATGGCGATCCAGGCGCTGCGGATCCCGGGCACCAGCCTCACGCAGTCAGTCGAGATGCAGAAGCAACTGGAGACCAGGCTGAAGCAGAAGTTCCCGGAAATCGAGCGCGTGTTCGCCCGCACCGGCACGGCGGAGATCGCCTCCGATGCCATGCCGCCCAGCATTTCCGACGGCTACATCATGCTCAAGCCGATGGACCAGTGGCCCAGCCCCAGGAAGACCCGCGCCGAACTGCTGGCGGCGATCCAGGAGGAAGCCAGCCAGGTTCCCGGCAGCAACTATGAGTTCTCCCAGCCCATCCAGCTGCGCTTCAACGAGCTGATCTCGGGCGTGCGCAGCGACGTGGCGGTGAAGGTGTTCGGCGATGACAACGACGTGCTGAATCGTACGGCAGCAGAGATCGCCGAGGTCTTGCAGACGATACCGGGCGCTTCGGAAGTGAAAGTCGAGCAGACCACCGGGCTGCCGATGCTGACGGTCAACATCGACCGCGCCCGCGCCGCGCGTTACGGGCTGAGCATGGCGGACGTGCAGGACACGCTGGCCATCGCCGTGGGCGGTCGAGAGGCGGGGACCTTTTTTCAGGGAGACCGGCGCTTCGACATCGTGGTGCGTCTGCCCGAAACCGTGCGCGAGAACCTGTCCGCGTTGAAGAAGCTGCCCATTGCCCTGCCCAGGCAGGACGGGCAGGTGCAGGCCGCCTACATCCCGCTGAGCGAGGTCGCCACCTTCGATCTGGCGCCGGGCCCCAACCAGATCTCGCGCGAGGACGGCAAGCGCCGCATCGTGGTCAGCGCCAACGTGCGCGGCCGCGACCTGGGCACGTTCGTGTCCGAGGCCACCGCGGCCATCGGGCAAAAGGTGCAGGTGCCGGCGGGCTACTGGACCTCCTGGGGCGGCACCTTCGAGCAGTTGCAATCCGCGGCCAAGCGCCTGCAGATCGTGGTGCCGGCGGCGCTGGTGCTGGTGTTCGCGTTGTTGTTCGCGATGTTCGGCAACGTCAAGGACGGGCTGCTGGTGTTCACCGGCATCCCCTTCGCACTGACCGGCGGCGTGATCGCCTTGTGGATGCGCGGCATACCGTTGTCCATAACCGCCGCGGTGGGCTTCATCGCGCTGTGCGGCGTGGCGGTGCTGAACGGCCTGGTGATGCTGTCGTTCATCAGCGGCCTGCGCGTGGAAGGCAAGTCCGTGGCCGAGGCCGTGCGTATCGGGGCGCTGACGCGCCTGCGTCCGGTGCTGATGACGGCGCTGGTGGCCTCGCTGGGCTTCGTGCCGATGGCGATCGCCACCGGCACGGGCGCCGAGGTCCAGCGTCCGCTGGCCACCGTGGTGATCGGCGGCATCATCTCTTCCACCATCCTCACGCTGCTGGTACTGCCGGCCCTTTACCGCCTGGCGCACAGGAACGACGACGCCGACGAACTTGAACTGTCGAAACCGGCCTTGGCCCGGGAGTAGGTCCGTTACGGAGGCGATCCGATGAATGCCAGACCCGATCTCGATATCGCTGTGCTGGGCGCAATCAGCCCGATACAGCTATCCGTCATCATTCCATTCCTCAACGAAATGGAGGTGCTGCCGGCCTGCCACGAACGCCTGCGGCGGGTCTTGAAGACGTTGGGGCTGTCCTACGAGATCGTGTTCGTCGACGACGGCAGCAGCGACGGCAGCGCCGAATACCTGCAGACCCTGCTGCGCGAGGAACGCGGCATCAAGCTGGTCAGGCTGAGCCGGAATTTCGGCAAGGAGGCCGCGATGACAGCAGGGATAGAACATGCGGCCGGAGCCGCGGTCATCATGCTGGATGCCGATCTGCAGGATCCGCCCGAGGCCATCCCCGCCATGGTGCGGGCCTGGAAAGAGGGCGCCGACGTCGTCAGCATGCGGCGACGCAGCCGCGCGGGGGAAAGCGTCCTGAAGCGGTTTTCCGCCTATGCCTACTACAGGCTGCTGAGCCGCTTGAGCAAGGCCGCGATCCCGCCCGACACCGGCGATTTCCGGCTGATGAGCCGGCGCGCCGTGACGGCGCTGCTGCAGCTGCCCGAACGGTGTCGCTACATGAAGGGCCTGTACGCCTGGGTGGGCATGCCGACCCGGATCATCGATTACGACCGCGAGCCCCGCGCCGCTGGCGTCACCAAATGGAGCTACCTGGCGCTGTTCCGCCTGGCCATGGAAGGCATCACCTCGTTCTCCACCGCGCCCCTGCGCTGGGCGACGGGGCTGGGAGCGGCCGCGGCCCTGGGCGGCGCGGTCTTCGGCGCCGCCATCATCTTCAAGACCCTGATGTTCGGCGATGACGTCGCCGGCTATCCCTCGCTGATGGCGATGATGACCTTCATGGGCGGCGTGCAACTCATCACCATCGGTCTGTTGGGCGAGTACGTGGGCAAGACCTATATGGAAAGCAAACAGCGGCCGGTCTATCTGGTGCGCGACGTGCAACACAGCGGAGCGGCGGGCATGGCGGCATCGGGCCATGGGAGGGATGCGGCTTGCAGCTGAGCGCGCGGACCATGGCCGCCGGGCTGGCGGCGATACTGGGCGTGCGCCTCTTGGCGATGGTCCTGGTGCCATTCGCCGACACGTCCGAGCCGCGCTATGCGGAGATCGCCAGGCTGATGGCGGAAACGGGCGACTGGATCACGCCCTGGTTCGCACCGGGCGTGCCGTTCTGGGGCAAGCCCCCATTGGGGTTCTGGGCCGAGGCGCTGTCGATCCGGTTGCTGGGGTTGAGCGAATTCAGCATCAGGCTGCCGTCGCTGCTGGCCACGGCGGCGACGCTTGCCATTCTTCATGCGCTGGGGCGCCGCCTGTTTACGCTACAGGCCGCCAGATGGACCGTGCTGGTGTACGCATCCATGTTCCTGCCCCTGGTCGCGGCCGGGGCAGTGTTGACCGATCCGTTCCTTGCCCTGGGCGTCACGCTGAGCATGGCGTCATTCATCCTGGCGCGCGGGCCGGCGGCGGGGTTCTGGCGCTACGGATTTTTCCTGGGACTGGCGATCGGCCTGTTGTCCAAGGGACCGCTGGCCGTGGTGTTGGTGGCGGGCGCCATCGTGCCCTGGATGCTCTGGCATGGGAACGTCCGGGCCAGCCTGCGGCGCCTGCCATGGGCAGCGGGAAGCGTGATGACGGCGGTCCTGGTGCTGCCCTGGTACGTGGCGGCGGAGATCAAGACGCCGGGCTTCATCCAGTACTTCATCGTAGGCGAGCACTTCCTGCGCTTCGTGGATCCGGGCTGGACCGGGGATCTCTACGGCTCGGCGCACAGCCGGCCCTACGGCGCCATCTGGCTGGACGGGATCGTGGCGTCGTTGCCTTGGGGAGTGTTCGGCGTCTGGCTGCTTGCCCGACGCTGGCGCGGGCCGGTGCGGCGGGCCGGCAGATGGCTGCGCCGGCCACGCTGGACCTATCTGTTGGCCTGGGGCGCGGCCACGCCGCTCTTCTTCACCCTGTCGGGCAACATCCTGTGGACCTACGCGCTGCCGGCCTTGCCGCCGCTGGCCTTGGCGATAGGCGCATGCCTGAGCCGCGCCCGCGCCCTGGCGCCAGCCCGCGTGGCGACGGCCTGCATGGCGTTGGGGCCGATTGCGGTGATTGTTTTCTGCGGCTTGCTGCTGGCCCAGCCGGAGCGGCTCAAAACGGAAAAACACCTTGTCGCCCGGGCCGATGCGCTGATGGCGCCCGGCGAAAAGCTCTACTTCGTCGACAGCCTGCCGTTCTCGGCGCGCTACTACTCGCGGGGCGCGGCCGCACGGGTGCCGCTGGAAGGCTTGGAGGCCGTATTGCCCAAGGACGGCAGGGTATTCCTGGCAGTGGAAAAAGCGGATCTGCGGCGGGTGCGCGAGCAGACGGGAGTGGAGCTTGAGCCGGTCTACACCAGCCGGCGCTACGTCTTGGTGATCGCCGGTACGCCGGCAGAACGCCGCCGGAGGCCGGCGGCGATGGCTTTATCGTCAAGGGCCGGGCCTGGATCCGGGCCCGGCCAGACTCAGAAGCCCACGGCCTGGCCGTCGCGGCGCGAGTCGGACGCCGCCACGTAGCCGCCTTGCGGCAGGCGGCAGATCAGCTGCGCCGAACCGAATTCCAGGCTGTCGGCGGGCGCCACGGCGACGTTGTGGCCGCGTGCGCGCAGCGCGTCGACCACGTTCGCCGGCAAGTGCGATTCCACATTGACCACCGGGCCTTTTTCCACGCGGAAGCGCGGCGCGTCGCTCATGGCCTGCGGGTTCTGGCCGAACGCCGCCAGGCGCGTGACCATTTGCAGATGGCCCTGGGCCTGCATCGATCCGCCCATCACGCCGAACGACATCAGCGGCTGGCCGCCGCGCGTGACGAAGGCGGGGATGATGGTGTGCATCGGCTTCTTGCGCGGCGCGACCTGATTGGCGTGGCCGGGCGTCAACACGAAGTTCAGGCCGCGGTTGTGCAGGCTGATGCCGGTGTCGGGCACCACCACGCCGGAACCGAAGCCGTGGTAGTTGGACTGGATGAAGGACACCATGGTGCCGCTGGCGTCGGCCGCCGTCAGGTACACGGTGCCGCCGGTGGCGGGCGTGCCCGCGACCGGCACGCTGGCGCGGTCCATGGAAATCTGGCGCGCGCGCTCGGCCAGGTAGCTGCGGTCCAGCAGGGCGGCGGCGCTGGTGCGCATGTGGCGCGGATCGGCGACGTGGTGGTGCAGGTCCGCGAAGGCCAGCTTCATCGCTTCGATGCTGACGTGGTAGTAGTCCGCGCTGTCGCGGCCCATGCTTTCCAGGTCGAACTGTTCCAGCATGCCCAGCGCCATCAGCGCCGAGATGCCCTGGCCGCTGGGCGGGATCTCGTGCAGTTCGTAGCCGCGGAACGATTGCGAGATCGGCGTGACCCATTCGGGACGGTGCTCCGCCAGGTCCTCGGCACTGAGCGCGCCGCCGGTCTGGCGCGCGAAGTCGGCGATCTTGCGGGCGAGCTCGCCGCGGTAGAAGCTCTCGCCGCCGCTTTCGGCGATGGCGCGCAGCGTCTTGCCCTGCGCGGGAAAGCGCCACCATTCGCCGGCCTGCGGCGCACGGCCCTCGGGCAGGAAGGCGGCGGCAAAGCCTGGCTCCTGCGCCAGCTTGGGCGCTTGCGTGGCCCACTGGCGGGCGATGGTGGGCGATACCGCAAACCCTTCCTCGGCATAGGCGATGGCGGGTTCGAACAACTGCGCGAAAGGCAGCTTGCCGAAGCGCTCCGACAGCGCCTTCCATCCCGCGACCTGGCCCGGCACGGTCACCGTGCCCCAGCCGGTGCCGGGCATGGCGTCGCGGCCGGCGAAGTACTCCGGCGTCCACGCGGCGGGCGCGCAGCCGCTGGAGTTCAGGCCATGCAGCTGGCCGTCATGCCAGACCAGCGCGAACATGTCGCCGCCGATGCCGTTCATGACGGGTTCGACCACCGTCAGCGCGATGGCGGTGGCGATGGCGCTGTCCACGGCGTTGCCGCCGGCCAGCAGCATGCGCAGCCCGGCTTGGGCCGCCAGCGGCTGGCTGGTGGCGACCGCGTTGGCGGCCAGGACCGGCATCTTCCGGGATGCGTAGGGGAAAGACCAATCGAAGGGTAAGGACATGGAAACGGGGAACTCGTAGTGAAAATTACTGCGGCGTGATGCCGGCCTGATCGATCAGCTGCTTGGTGCGCGGGATTTCGGCCTTGATGAAGGCGGCGAATTCCTCGCGGCTGCCGCCGCGGGGCTCCGCGCCAGCTTCCGCGAGCTTACTGCGCAGCGCCGGATCGGCAAGCACTTTGTTGACGGCGCGGTTGAGCTTGTCGAGCACCGGAGCGGGCGTGCCTTCGGGCGCGACCAGACCGTACCACGGCGCGATGTCGTAGCCGGCGTAGCCCTGTTCCGCGATCGTGGGAATCTCGGGCGCCAGCGCCGAGCGCTTGGCGTTGGACATGCCCAGCGCCAGCAGCGCGCCGCTCTTGGCCTGGGGCAGGCCGGTCATGATGGTGTCGAAGTACATCGAGACCTGGCCGCTGAGCAGCGCGGGGATGGCTTCGCCGGCGCCCTTGTACGGCACGTGCAGGATGTCGATGCCGGCCACGGACTTGAGCATTTCGCCCGCCATGTGCGAAGTCGTGCCGGTGCCGAACGAGGCGTAGGTCAGTTTGCCCGGGTTGGCGCGGGCGTAGGCCACCATTTCCGGCAAGGTCTTGAACGGCTGCGACGGATTGGCCAGCAGGATGTTGGGGGTGTACGCCACCATGGATACCAGCGCGAAGGCGTCGGGGTCGTAGGACAGGCGCTTTTGCAGGAAGCGGTTGGTGACGATGGCGGCAGGGCCGCCCATCAACAGCGTGTAACCGTCGGGCGTTGCGCGTGCCACCGAAGCGCTGCCGATAGCAGCCGCGGCGCCCGGACGGGCTTCGACGACGAAGGGCTGGCCCAGTTCCGTCGACAGCGCGGCGCCCAGCTGGCGCGAAATCAGGTCGGTGGCGGAACCGGCCTGGAAGGGCACGACGATGCGCACCGGATGCTGCGGCCAGTCGGTCGCCTGGGCGCCCGCTTGGGCGGCAAAGGCCACGGCGGCGGCGCCTGCCAGCGCCCGGATGAAACGAAACTTCATGAATTCCCCTTGATCGCGTTATGGAGTGCGTGCAGGGATTAGACGCAAGCGGGCGCTGCAAGACCATTAGGATTTGCATCCATGGATCACTGGATCCAATTTGTGTTATTTTTGCGGTTATCTATCATGGCGGCTTTCGTGGGCCTATCCGTCGGCCCTAGCCCCGGGACTCCAATGCTGCAATTCCAAAAGACAGCCATCAGCGCCGAAGACGAGGCCTACCTGCATCTGCAGCGCGAAATCCGCCTGGGCCGCTACGCGCCC
This sequence comes from Achromobacter aegrifaciens, assembly GCF_902859735.1. Taxonomy (GTDB): domain Bacteria; phylum Pseudomonadota; class Gammaproteobacteria; order Burkholderiales; family Burkholderiaceae_B; genus Achromobacter; species Achromobacter aegrifaciens. The sequence goes on from NZ_CADIJY010000009.1 coordinate 22,686, forward strand.
GGCCAGCGCCTGGTGCCCGAGGTGGTCGCGGCCGAAATCGGTACCAGCCGCATGCCGGTACGCGGCGCGCTGCGCCGGCTGGCCTCGGAAGGATTGGTCGAGATCCGCGCCAACCGCGGCGCGGTGGTGCGCGGCCTGAATCAGCAGGAAATGCTGGAAGTGTTCGAAATGCGGTCCGTGCTGGAAGGCCTGGCCATGCGTAACGCGGTGCTGCACATGGGCGCCGAGCATATCCGCCGCCTGTCGCTGCTGCTGGAACAGCTGGAGCAGGGGCCGGGCGAACACCTGGACTGGATCACCGCGCACCGCGAATTCCACGAATACCTGTGCAGCTTCTGCCAGCAGCCGCGCCTGCTGCGCCAGATCTCGGAGCTGCATTCCGTCGTCGAGCCCTATATGCGCCTGTGGGTGGCCCAGCCCGGCCGCGTCCTGCGCGTGCGCGAATCGCACCAGGAATTGATCGCCGCGTTGCAGACGCGCGACCCGGCGCGTTGCGAAGCGGCCATGCGCCAGCATGTGCTGAACACGGTGCCCGCCCTGCAGGCGTTTCTGGAGCAGGCGGCCTAGGACGCGCGGCTTTGCTCTAGACTGGCGCCATCCTCTACGCGCCCGTCCCGTCATGACCGCATCCGCCGATCTCATCCGCCGCCTGGACCTGCTGCCGCACCCCGAAGGCGGCTACTACCGCGAAACCTATCGCGCCGCCGATGCCGTGACGCGCGGCGACGGCGCGCGCCGCTCGGCCAGCACCGCCATCTACTACCTGCTATGCGACGGCGCCTGGTCGACCTGGCACCGCATCCGGTCCGACGAACTCTGGCATTTCCATGCGGGCGGGGCGCTGCTAGTCCACGTGCTGGCGCCGGACGGCGCTTACCGCTGCCTGCGGCTGGGCGACGCGCTGAAGGACCCTGAGGCCGCGTTCCAGGCGGTCGTGCCGGCCGGCAGCTGGTTCGCGGCAGAGCTGGCCGACCCGGCCGGTTATGCGCTGGCCGGCTGCACGGTGGCGCCGGGCTTCGAGTTCAACGAGTTCGAATTGGCCGACGCCGCCGATCTGCAACGGCTGTACCCCGCGCAGGCCGGATTGATCGCGCGCCTGGCCCGCTAGTCGGCGCCCTGTGCTTGCGGCTTTTTCCTGCGGGTGAACTTGGCCTCGCTTGCCAGCACGCCCGCCACGATCAGGCCGGCGCCTACCAACGCCAGCGCGGGTAGCCGGTCGCCGGCCAGGCGTCCCACGATGCCGCCCCACACAGGCTCGCCAGCATAGATGACCGTGGCCCGGGTTGGAGACACCGACTTCTGCGCCCAGTTCATGGTCAGCTGGATGATGGCACTGGCCAGTCCCAGGCCGATGGCCGCGCCCGCCCACAGCCATGAGAATTCGGGCACCGCTTCGCCCAACACGGGCATCAGCGCGAACGACACCAGGCCTGCCGTCAACAACTGCACGAAGGTGACGCGGCGGCTGTCGACCTTCTTGGCATAGTGGCCGATCAGGATGATCTCCGCGGCGATCGCCGCGGCCCCGGCAAGCGTCGCCGCTTCGCCCACGCTGAAATTCAGCGCGCCTGCCTGCGGACCCGCCAGCAGGATCAGGCCCGCGAAGGCCAGCGCCACACCCACCCAGCTCATCAGGCCTGGCGGCTTCTTCAGTACGGCCCATTGCAGCAGCGGCACGATGGGCACGTACATCGCCGTGATGAAGGCGGACTGGCTGCTGGTGATGGTCTGCAAGCCGTAGGTCTGCAGGAAGTAGCCCAGGAACAAGGCGCAGCCGATGGCGATGCCGGCGCCGACCTCCTGGCGGGTGATCGCAGCCATGTGCTTGCGGAACATCAGCAGCGCCATCAGGCCGGCGATGGTGAAACGCACGCCCACGAAGAACAGCGGTCCGCTGTGCTGCATGGCGATGTGGATGATGAGGAAGGTGCTGCCCCACAGCATGGTGACCAGCACCAGCGCGATTTCCTGGCGGGACAGGGCGAACATCGAGGTCTTGGACTTCACGGTCTGCTTCGGGCGCAACGAAATGGCGAGCACTATACAGCGCTTCGGTGACCGCTCACCGAACAGATTCCCGGATTCCGGGCGGAGCAGGCATATAGCCAGGAGTAATATGACGCGTCCGGCGTCGTCAGGCCGCCGGAGACGACAAGCCGGTGCACGCCTCGTTCTTCCCGCTCCCGCCGCGCCTTTTTGGGCGGCGCTGGCGAACCTGGGCGCGCCAAGCGGCCACAAGAAGATATCGAGGAGAAGCGCAAGTGGAGAAGCAAGAGTCGGGCGGCTGGTATTTCGGCTGGAACATCGTAGGCGCCGCTACGGTACTCACCCTGTTGACGGTCGGCCTGCGCATGGGGGTCGGGCCGTTCTTCCTGCCCATCGCCGACGCCCTGGGCTTCACGCGCAGTACGCTGTCCGGCATCGTCGCGATCGGCATGCTCTGCTATGGGCTGGCCATGCCGGTAGCGGGTTATCTGGTCGGCACGCGCGGCACCCGCTTCGTGCTGCTGACCGGCACCGCCATCGTCGTGTTGTCGATCATCTGGACGGTCTACGCGCGCGGCCCCATCGAATTCCTGCTGTCCTTCGGCGTGGCGCTGTCCATCGGCCTGGGCTTCACCAGCCCGGTAGCGTTGACGCCGGTGATCAGCCGCTGGTTCACGCGCCAGCGCGGCATGGCGCTGTTCTTCCTGTCCACCGGTTCCATGGCCGGCATCGCGCTGATGACGCCGACCCTGACCTTCGCGATCTCGGCCGTGGGCTGGCAGGAAACGCTGCTGGGCTTCGCCGCGCTGTTCGCGCTGCTGACCGTGCCGATGGCGCTCTTCGTCATGCGCGATGAGGCGCCCGAGCACACCGACCTGCTGCCGCACCAGATCATCGACAAGGCGGGGCCGGCCAAAGCTGCGGCGAAGCAGCCGGCGCCCAATGTGCGCGCAGCGCTGAACTCGCTGCCGTTCTGGCAGGTGGCGCTGGGCCTGTTCGCCTGTGGTTTCAGCATGAACCTGCTGGGCACGCATGGCGTGCCCATGCTGATGGACCATGGCTTTGACGCCACCACCAGCTCACTGGGCATAGGCCTGATCGGCCTGGTCGCCATCTTCAGCACCCTGGTGCTGGGGCGCATGTCCGACCAGGTCGAACGGCGCGCCATCCTGGCCGCGATCTATCTGGTGCGCGGGCTGGGTTTCTTCGCGCTGGTCATGGTGGGCGCGCATTGGGAACTGTACGCAGCGGCCACTCTGGGCGGCATCGCGTGGGCTGGCAGCATCGCCCTGTCGTCGGCCATTCTTGCCGACGTCTACGGCGTGCGGCTGGTGGGCGTGCTTTACGGACTGGTCTACCTGGGCCACCAGGTTGGCGGCATGATCAGCTCATGGCTGGGCGGCTGGGCCTACGAGACCTTCGGCACGCATTGGGTGGCCTTCGGGGCAGCGGGCGCGCTGCTGTTGGCGGCGGCCCTGATTTCCTTGCGCCTGCCGGCGCGGGGCCTGCCGCGCGCGGTAGCGGTGGCCGGCCGTTGATCCCCGCGGACTGTGGGCGATGCCGTCCGCAGCGTTTGCCATCGCATCCGTGACGCCGGATGCGATGGTCTCCAGGACCGTCCTAGCGGTCCTTCAGCAGCGATACCAGTTCCGGCACGTAGCGGTCGCCGCCGCCCTGAGTGACGGCCTGGTCGAACGTGTGCTGCACGGCCGCGCCGATTTCCCGTACCGCGCCCGTTTCCGCGGCCATGGTGTTGTAGTAGGACAAATCCTTCTGCGCATTCGACATGAAGAACCGCAGCGAGGACGGATCCTGTTCCAGCAGGTAAGGCTTGATGCGTTCCAGCGCCACGCCGCCGCCGCCGCCCTTGGCCAGCACGTCGGCGAACACCGCCGGATTGATCTCCGCGCGCAGCGCGCAAGCTGCGGCTTCCGACAGCAGCGCGACCACGCCCAGCGACACGTAGTTGTGCAGCAGCTTCATGCGATGGCCGGCGCCGATCGGGCCGGCGTGCGTGATGTTCTCGGCGAAGCAGGCCAGCAGCGGCTTGCATTCCTCGAACAGCGCGGCGTCGCCGCCCACCAGCAGATTGAGCCGGCCCTCGGCGGCTTCCTTGGGGGTGCGCGTCATCGGCGCATCGAGGAAGCGGCCGCCGGATTCCGTTACGGCCTGCGCCACCTTGACGGTGGAAGAGGGGATCGCCGTCGAGCAATCGATGATCACCGTACCGGGACGCAAGCCCGCCAGCACGCCGCCCTCGGACAGCAGCACGGCCTCGACCTGCGGGCTGCCGGTAACGCAGAGGATGATCACGTCAGACTGGGCCGCCAGCGTGGCGCCATCGGTCACGCTGGTTGCGCCCGCGGCCTTCAGCGCGTCCAGGGGCTGATTGCCCGGGTGCTCAAGCACGGTCAGCGCGTGCCCGTGCTTGACCAGATTGCTTGCAATGCCATGGCCCATGAGGCCGATACCAACCATGCCGACTTTCGCCATCTTCCACTGCTCCTGCCATGTAGGGGTTTGTTATGGCGTAAATCTTACTCTGACTTGCGGATCGTCCGCGCCGCGATCACAGGTATGCGGATAGCGGTGCCGGCAGCAGACTTCTTTGCGATACTCGAGGTATTCCGCGTGAAAAAACCAGGCTTGAGCATGACAGACTCCATTCCTTCCGGTTTCGCGCCTTGGCGCCCCAGCAGCCCCTTCATGGAACATCTGGCCGACCTCGGCGCGCTCTACAAGCGCGATGCCGATTGCGTCCTGGCCCTGCGCGTGGGGATGGCGCACACCAATATGCACGCCATCGCCCACGGCGGCCTGCTCGCCACGCTGGCCGACAGCGCGCTGGGCCATACCATCGCCGAGCAGGCGCAGGCCTCGGTGGTCACGGTGCAGATGTCGGTGGAATACCTGAATCCGGTCAAGCCCGGGGACTGGCTCGAAGCCCATGTCCGCATCGACAAGCAGGGCCGCCGTCTGATCTACGCCACCTGCCTGCTGCAGGTCGAAGGCCGCGTCATGCTCAAGGCCAACGCGGTCTTCGCGGTGCGCGCCGCGCCCGCACCGGCTTCCGACGGTTGAGCTTCTTGCGGGTCTACAAGTAAGGCGTAGCCAGCCAGATCACCTTGTTGCGCAGGCGCTTGGCGAACGGCGCGCGCAGCAGGTTCTCCAGCGTCTCGCGCTGGCCCTGCGCGATCAAGCCGTCGACCCGCGCGCCGATCCAGCGCGCCACGCCGGGATCGTAGATTTCAGTATCCAGCTCGAAGTTCAGCCGCAGGCTGCGCGGATCCAGGTTGGACGAACCCACATAGGCCCAGGCGTCGTCCACCGTCATCAGCTTGGAGTGGTCGAACGCGCCATGCGAACGCCAGACCCGGCAGCCCGTGCGCACCACCTGGTCCAGCTGGGCCGTCATCGCGTAGTCCACCAGCCGCAGGTTGTTCTTCCCGGGAATCACGATGTCCACCACCACGCCGCGCCGCGCGGCCGTGGCCAGCGCGCCGATCAGCGTCTGGTCCGGCAGGAAGTAGGGCGACTGGATGCGCACGTGGCGCTGCGCCACCGCCAGCGCGCCCAACAGCATATTGTGCGTGCTGCCCAGCGCGCGGTCCGGACCGGACGGCACGCAGCGCATCGGCACGTCGCCTGTGGGGGGCAAGGCCTCGGGATCGAACCAGGGCCTGGCCGGCAGCGATTCGTGCGTCGTGAAGTTCCAGTCGTGCGCAAACACCGACATCAGCTGCGTCACAATCGGTCCTTCCACTCGGAAGTGCGTATCGCGGTTGGTGCCATCGCCCGCCAGCGCGCTGACGAAGGCCGCGCGCACGTTCATTCCGCCGGTAAAGCCCAGGCGCCCGTCCACCACCAGCACCTTGCGGTGGCTGCGCAGGTTGGCATAGGGCATGCGCAGTACGCCCAGCGGATTGGTCATGAAGCGCGCCACCGGCACCCCGCCGCGCGACAGCATGCGCACGATGGGCGGGCGCGAATACTTGGAACCGATGGCGTCGATCAGCACCCGCACCTCGACCCCGCGCTCGCGCGCCTCGATCAGCGCCTGCGCCATCTCCCGCCCGATCGCGTCGTTGTCGAAGATATAGCTCTGCATCGCCACCGCGTGGCGCGCTTCGCGGATCGCCTGCAGCATCGCCGGATAGGCCTCGTCACCGCCGGCCAGCGGCCGCACCGCGTTGCCGCCCAGCAGGCGGAAACGGCTGACGCGGTCGCCCAGCACCTTCAGCGACGCGAACTGCTGGCCCGAGATCGGCGCCACGTCCACCGGCGCGGTCTCGACCTGCTCCGCATCCACCACCATCGCCTCATCGCGCTGCTGCGACAGCCGCGTCTTGCGGATCCGGTTGATGCCCGCCACGAAATAGAACAACGCGCCGAACAGCGGCGAAAACAGCGCCACCCCCACCCAGCCTATGGCCGCCCGCACGTCCTGTTTGGTCATCGCGGCATGCACCGCCGCGCCCGTTCCCGCCACGATGCTGATGGCAAACACCAGATGGGGCCAGTAATCGATCAAGATTGCATGTATGCGGTCCATGGCGATGGCGTAAGCGCGGCCTCCGTAGATGATCAATGGCGAAGGATAGCAAGGTGGCCCGCGCTGGCAAGTGGGCCGGCGGGGCCGGTTTCACACGGATTAAAAAAACGTGCTAGAATTCGGCCTCTTCGTTGTTGAGCAGCTTTCAAAAGCAGCGCGGCAAGGAAGAAAAGCAGTATCAGAGGTGGCTGTAGCTCAGTTGGTAGAGTCCCGGATTGTGATTCCGGTTGTCGTGGGTTCGAGCCCCATCAGCCACCCCAAAGAATTCAATGAAGATAAGGCACTTTCGCGAAAGCGAAGTGCCTTTTTTCATTTGCTGGCGCTTTACGCTTTCGGCGCATCTTGTGCTTCGCTTGCTCAGCAAGCGCGGGCTGAATTCCAGTCAAGAAAAAGCCATCCGGAGATGGCTTCTACGACTACCCGCAAGGCGAGGCCCCGAGACTTTCCATCACTCAGCCCGCCACTGCCCCGCCTCATCATCCCGCAACCTTGCCCCCGCCCACACAACCCGCCCCAACACCCGCACCGATGCCCCGTTCTCCAGCGGGATGTCATCGTGCAAGGGATTGAACGACCGCGCCACCCATTGCCCGGTTAGCCGTTCCCGGGCCACCGTCTTCACGATCATCTTGCCGTCGTAGTTGATGGCATAGACCCCGCCGGCGGCGATGTCTTGCAGCGTCAGGCTTTCATTCGGAACCACCAGCAACGCAGCGCCGTCGCGGATGACGGGCTCCATGCTGTCGCCCTTCGCATACACCACGCGGCCTCGGCCGTTGTCCGCGCCTACCGACCTGAGGAAAGACTTGCGGAACTGGATCATGCCGGTCTGTTCTTCGGCATGGTTTTCGATGGGGTCGCCCGCAGCCAGGCGCACGTCGGCCAGTTCCGGGACCTTCTCGAACCTGTCGTTGGCCGCGGGCGGTTCGCCCACGCCCACATTGGCGACCACGCCTTTCTGGGTGCTGATCCGGACCCTGCCTTCGCGTTCGGCCTGGCGCGTGGTCTTGCCGCCTTCCCAGGGCGCCGCAGGCAGGCCATCGATGCGCATGGGGAACTCGTCCCGGGCCAAATAGGTGTCCACCAGCGAGTCGCTGCGCAGGACCGTCGGCATTTGTGGCGCGGCGGTAGCAGGGGAGACGTCAATCCCCAGCTTCAATTGCGCGATCGCCAACGCAATCGCGCCCTGTAATTTGTTCAGCTGATCCGGGGGCAATGCCCGCACCTGTTCTTCCGGGATGCCGGGGAAGGGCCACGGAGGGGGCGCCAGCACCGCTGCGGCCAGGGATCCATCGCTCGCAGGCAGTTTCGGGGCGGTGCCGTCATATAGCCATTGCGCGTTCACGCGCAGCAGCGGGGCGACCTTGATGCAGGTCGCCATATCCATGCCGTTGGACCCATTGAACCAATGCGTCGCCGCGCCGGAAGAGGCGCCGGCTGCCTTCCATAGGTCTGTCTTGGTAAGGCGCGGTTCGGCCGCGTCCGCCCGGCGGGCCGCTTCCTCGTTGAACGCCTGTGTGATTCGCTTCTGAAAGGTCATCTTAGGATGCTAAACAAAAACAATCTTAGTTGGCTTGCATTTATAATCTTAGCATTCTAAGATTTAAAAATGATAGCGAGGTAAGACTGGCGGGGATGCAAAAACACGCATGAACTACTACAGCCACAACATCGGTGACTATGCGCAGGCCACGGCGCATCTGAGCTTGCTTGAAGATGCCATCTACAGCCGCCTGCTGCGCCGGTACTACGCCGAAGAGCAGCCCATCGTGGACAACCTGCAGCAGGTATTCCGGTGGGTGGGGGCCCGTAGCGAAGAAGAAAGAGAGGCGGCCGCGCAGGTGCTGGCCGAGTTCTTCGTGTTGCGCGATGGCCATTGGCACAACAAACGGGCGGACGTGGAGATTGCCGCGTATCACGTCAAGGCCGAGACTGCCAAGGCCAACGGCCGGCGAGGCGGCCGGCCCAGGCTGGCAGAGCGCAATCCGGAACAACCAAGCGGGTTTCCCATGGGTTTCGACGAGAAACCCGGCCATGGCCCGGCAGATGGCGGATCGGAAGCTAACCAAGAACCAGGAACCAAGAACCAGGAACCAAAAGAACACACCTCCCGCAAGCGGGGGACCGGATTCGACGCGTCCGTGATCGAACTGCCGGATTGGCTGGACCGCGAGGACTGGGTCAGTTGGATTGCCGACCGCAAGGCGCGCAAAAAGCCGGTGACGCAGGAGGGCGCCAGGCGTCAGCTGCAACAGCTTGCCGCCTATCTGGCCGCAGGGCATCCGCCAGGGGCCGTGATCGCGAACAGCATCGCGGGCGGGTACCAGGGCCTCTTCCCTCCGCGCACGCCTGCTACAGCGGGCCATCCGGCAGGCAGGGCGCAACGCCTGGCCGACTGGACCGAGGAGCTGCGAGAAGTACTGGCCGACGACGGCCGGCCGCGCGAGCGGTTCATGGGGACGATAGATGCAACCCGCTGACATCCCTTCCGCCGCCATGGGCGCGCTGGTGGTCAATGAAATGCTGCTGATGTACGGCGCCAAGTTCGCGCAGCAATGGCAGGGCCTGACTGCCCGTGAACTGAAGGATTCATGGAACCAGAAATTGGCGGGCCTGGACGAGGTGCAGGTGCGTCGCGGCCTGGTCGCCTGCCTGACCCAGGAATGGCCGCCGACGCTGCCGCAGTTCATCAAATTATGTTGCCCGTGGATGGTTCCCGAAGTGGCCTATCACGAGGCCGTGCGTGGCTTGTCAGCGCGCAGGCGCGGCGAGCCCGGTGTCTGGTCGCATCCGGCGGTGTACTGGGCCGCGGTGGGCGTCAGCACGGTGGATCTGCTGGGCTGCACCTACGGCGCCATCAAGGCGCGCTGGGAGAAGACGCTGAACGAGGAGCTGGCGAAGGGCGTGTGGGCGGATATCCCGCTGCCTCGTCCGGCGCTGCCCGCGCCCGGCCAGACGCTGGCCACGCGCGCAGAGGCCGAGGCGGCGCTCAAGAAAATGGGCGCGCAGAAGGTGCTGCGGGACCGTGGGTGCCCGCCTCGGAGCTGGATCGAAAAGTGGGAGGCGCGCATCGCGCGCGGCGACCACCCGAGCAAAGGCATCGCCGACATGCTCAAGCGCGCCAAGGGCGAAAGCCAGGATACGGAGGGCCGTCTGCAGAACGGTTCCAGCGGCAAGACAGGTAAACAATGCGAGGTGGCTGATGAGTAAATTGACGGGTGACGATCTGATCTGGAACTGGGCCCGCTGGACCTGGTCCGGCGCTACGGTGGGAAACATGGAGGTGTACCTTTCCGAAGAGGAGGACTACCGGCCCATCAACCATCACCACGCCATGGAGGTCGAGGCGATGCATGCCGCGCTGCCCTGGCACGAGCGCATGATCATCATTGCCGAATACCCGCAGAAGAATGTGATGTTCGGCCAGCTGGATGGCCGCGCGCGCCGCGCCAAGGCGCTGGACTGGATTGCCGATACGACCGGCGTGGCCCTGACCGAAACCGAATACAAACTGTACCTGGGTCTTTTCCGCAGCCTGGTGGAAAGGAGGCTGGCGTGAAGTACGCACACGAGGTGATGGATCTGATGGCCTGCTATCCCGGCCGCTCATTCCGTTTGATGGAGCTGGTCCGTCATGTGTCGCGCGGCCGGCCTTTGTCTGTTCCCGAAAAGACGCGCCTGCAAAGAGGCATCCAGCGGGCCATGGATGCGCTGCAGGATACCGGCAGCGTGCTGATTCAAGAGCCCGAGAAAGGCGGGCACGGGCGCACCTACGCGTGGCGTGTGACGGTTCCCTCACAAGACCGCGCCCCATAGGTCACGCAATCGGTCACAATGGGTCCGGGGCATTGCGCCCCAAGCAAATGCAGCCCTGGCCACGCGCCGGGGCTTTTTGTTTTGGGCGCGTGGCCCCGGCTTTTTCACTGCTGGGGCAGGGGGCGAACTTCTTTGCACTGCATGTGACGGAACCGTCACAAGACCCCGCCCCAACGGTCACGCAATCGGTCACAATTTGTCCGGGGCATTGCGCCCCTGACAAATGCAACCCCGAAATGCAGCCCCGGCCACGTGCCGGGGCTTTTGCATTTGGGCGCGATGTTTCGGCGCCAGTCTTCTTCAGCAGGAATCCAACTCCATGAACGTTCAGATCAGCATCACTGAAAACCAGCTGGTAGAGGACCTCGCCGCATTCTTCAAGACCTTGGTCGACTGCGACGTAGTCCGCGGTCTACCCGGTTGGGTTCCCGCGCCACCGCGCGAGTGCGTCGTCATCACTCCGCTGGCGGCGCAGGGACTTTCCGTGCCGGTCATGGCCTATGCCGATCCGTCGCCCGCGGCGGGGAAGCGGATCATGACCCAGGCCTCGCAATGGTCTGCCCGCGTGGATGGCTACGGGGCGCGGGCCCTGGACCTGGCGCTCACGCTCTCGATCGCCCTGCGCAGCCAGTACGGGTGCGAGTTCCTGGGGAATCTGGGGCGAACTCAGCCGCTGTACGCGGGCGAGCTCAAGCAAGTGCCCTTCGAGAGCGGGGAAAGCCAGACCTTCGAGCGGTGGTGGTTCGACGCCGTCCTGCAGTTCAACCCTTCCATCAGCATGCCGCAGCAGTTTGCGGATCACCTTCACGTGGGCCTCATCGAGGCCGACACCACCTACCCTACGGGAGCTTAATCCTATGTCCATTCCCGCCAGTGAAATCGTCCAGGTCGTGCCTGGCGTGATCTCCGCCGGCGGATCGGCGCTCGATTTGAACGGCCTGATCCTGACCCACGATACCGCCGTCCCCATCGGCACCGTCCAGAGTTTCGCGACCCCGCGCGACGTACAGCGCTTCTTCGGTCCGACCTCGACCGAGGCCGCCCTGGCCGACGTCTACTTCAACGGCTTCGACAACTCGACCCGCAAGCCGGGCAATCTGTTGTATGCCCAGTATCCGGCGGCAGCGGTTTCCGCCTATCTGCGCGGCGGCTCGATGGCCGCGGTAACGCTGACCCAGCTGCAGGCGCTGTCCGGCATCCTGACGGTCGCCGTGGACGGCGTGGCGAAGACCTCCGCCAGCATCGACCTGTCGACGGCAACGAGCTTCTCGAACGCCGCCACGATCATCGAAGCCGGGTTCACCGCCATGGGCGCCACCTGCACCTACGATGCGCAGCGTGCCGCTTTCGTGATCGTCTCGGCCACCGATGGCGTCGCCAGCACGATCTCCTATGGCAGCGGCACCCTCGCGTCGGGCTTGAAGCTGACGCAGGCCGCTGGCGCCAAGGTGTCGCTGGGTGCCGCGGCCGGCATTCCAGCGGTGGACATGGGCCGGATTACCGACCTGACCCAGAACTGGGCGGCGTTCATGACGACCTTCGAGCCCGATACGGCCGGCAAAGTGGCGTTTTCGGCGTGGACGAATGCCCAGGGCGACCGCTACGCCTACGTCGGCTGGGACACCGATATCACCGCTACCCAGCAGGGCAACACGTCCAACTGGGCGGCTGTCGTAAGCGCCAATGAATACTCGGGCTCCGTGCCGGTCTACAAGGACGTGCTGCATGCAGCCTTCGTCCTGGGCGCCGTTGCATCGCTCGACTTCGAACGTACCAACGGCCGCGCCACCCTGGCGTTCAAGGGCCAGTCGGGCCTCGCGTTCTCCGTGACTGACGCGACCACCGCTCAGACGCTGATCGACAACGGCTACAACTTCTACGGCGACTACGCCACCAGCAACGACCGCTTCCGCTTCCTGTACCCGGGCCAGATCAGCGGCAACTGGAAATGGGTCGACACCTACGTCAACCAGATCTGGCTGAACGCGGCGTTCCAGCAGGCGCTGATGAGTTTGCTGACCCAGGTGAACGCCATTCCCTACAACATCGACGGCTACACGCTGATCGACGCTGCCTGCCTGGACCCGATCAACGCCGCGGTCAACTTCGGCGCCATCCGCGCCGGCGTGACGCTGTCGAGCCAGCAGAAGGCGCAGATCAACAGCCAGGCCGGCGTGGATATCTCCGACACGCTCCAGACCCGCGGCTGGTATCTGCAGATCAAGGACGCGACGCCGCAGGTGCGAGAGGCCCGCGGCACCCCGCCCATGACGTTCTGGTACCTGGACGGCGGTTCCGTCCAGCAGATCACCCTGGCCTCGCTGGCCATTCTTTAAGGATTCAACATGGCGACTTTGACCAGTGCCAACTCGGTTCTGATGCTTGCGGTGGGCGGCGTTTTTCCGGTGCCGCAGAAAATCGAGGGCTACGCTTCCGACAGCGCCTTCACCTTCGAGGCTGCCAAGCCCGCGCAGGTAACCATGGGCGTGGACGGCCGCATGTCGGCCGGCTACGTGCCGGTTCCCCGCGTGCAGACCATCACGATCCAGCCCGACTCCCCGTCCATGCGCGTCTTCGAGATCTGGATGGCAGCCAGTGAAACGGCCCGCGAAGTGTTCTATGCAAACGGCACCCTCAACATCCCGTCGATCGACCGCAAGTACACGCTGACCCGCGGCGTGCTGACGCAGATTCCGCCGGCGCCGGATGCCAAGGCGATGCTCCAACCCATGGCGTTCCAGATCACCTGGCAGAACGTCTCTCCGGCGCTGGTGTGACATGGCCAGAAAGCAAATAACCCTGACCATCGGCGCCGAAGGGCGCGACAAGGGCAAGGTGTTCATCCTGACGGAGCTTTCTGCCTACGACGCCGAGGAATGGGCCGGTCGGGCGCTGTTTTCGTTGATGAACGCCGGGGTGGAAATCCCGGACAACATCGCAGAGGCCGGGCTGGCCGGCGTGGCCGCCATGGGCATGAAGGCCATCGCCAAGCTGCCTTTCGAGAGCGCCAAGCCGCTGCTGGAAAAGATGATGGATTGCGTCCAGATCCAGCCCAGCCCGAACGTGACGCGCGAGCTCATGTCAGGCGATGTCGAGGAGGTGGCGACGCTGTTCGCGTTGCGCAAGAAAGTCCTGGGCTTGCACCTGGATTTTTTTACGGCCGCCGTCCCATCGACTTCGGGCTCCAAGTCCACGACGGCGGCGCGCGCCTGATTCGCTACGCCAATATCCCCCGGATCATTGGCGTGGTGATTTCCCGGCACCCGGGCCTGCTGCACGACCTGCAGACGGTCTACGGTGCCGAAGACCTGTACAACCTGCTTGAGGTGATTGCGGTGGACGCACACAACAGGCGCGTCCTAGCTGAACCGAGGTAATTGCATGGCCACCATCATCGACGCCTTGCTCGTCACCGCGGGTTTCGATCCGAAGCGTTTTGCGGCGGATAGCTACTCCGGTGCGGCCGGTCTGAGCCAAACGGCCCAGAATCTGGACATGAGTACCGAGCGGCTGTCCGCGTGGCAGAAGGCGGCCGAGCGGGCAGGCGGAACTGCGGAAGCCATTTCCGCCCAATTGAGGGAATCCTCGGTCGAGGTAGCCAGATTCAACCGCGGATCCGCCGCGGACTCGCTACCCGGGTTCTTCCGCAACGGCGGCAATGTCGGCGACCTCAAGGACGGGAACACCTACCTTCTGGCCAGGTCGAGGATCATTGCTGATCTTTACCAGAAGGACAGGGCCCAGGCCGCGCTGGCCGCCCAGGACATGGGTATCAACGAGGGCCTGTTCAATCTGTTCAAGCGCGGGCCCGATGAGCTCGAGCGGTTGCTTCAGGTCCAGGAGAAGCGCGCAGCCATCTCCGGTAGCGATGCGCAAGCTGCCTCGCAGCTGCGCGACCGTTACCTGGATCTGCGCGATACCTTTGAATCGGTGAGCGTCAAGGTGCTGCTGGCGCTCATGCCGGCGTTCGAGCGGCTTATCTCGCTCGCACAGGGCTGGGGCGATTATCTGCTTGAGAACCGAGACGAAATCGTCGAGTGGGTCGACGGCGCGGCGCAGGCCATCGTGAAGTTCATTGATGCAGTCGATTCGGCGGCGCAGGCGGTGGGAGGATGGCAAAACGTCCTGCTAGCGCTGGGGGCGCTCAAGATTCTTTCCTGGGCAAATTCGCTGCTGAGCCTGGCATCTGCCTTGGGGGCCGTGGCTACGGCTCTCGGAACCCTTGGTGGCGCAGGCGCGGCGCGTGGACTGGGTGCGTTGAGAGGCTTGGGACCTGCGGCGTTGAAGTTGGCTGGGCGTGCGGCGGCTGGCGCTGCGCTGTTCCTGTTTAGCGAAGATCTGAATGGGGGCGAGCAAGAAGACCTGGCCGCGATGAGAAATCCCGCGCTGAAGCGCAAGGAAGTTCTCGACGCAGTCAGGTACTTCGAGGCCAAGGGCTACACCCGGGAGGCGGCCGTGGGGGTGGTGGCCAACCTGCAGGCCCAAAGCAACCTGGACCCCAGGGCCGTGGGCGCTGATGGCGTTTCCGCCGGCATCGGACTATGGAATCCGCGACGCCAGGCCGACTTCAAGCGCATATATGGCATGGACCTGCGCGAGTCCACGGTTGAACAGCAACTGGATTTCGTCGCCAATGAGTTGGAAAGCACCAAGCGCAGGGCGGGAGTACATCTGGCCGCTGCCACCACCCCGGCCCAGGCCAGCGTGGCCGTGTACCGCCACTTCGGATTGAACAAGTCCGAAGGGGCCAGCTCAAGCGAAGAGCGCAAGCTCGCCGCCGCTGCCGGGGCAATTTATGGGACGCTTTTCCTCGAAGATCAGGAACGAGGCGCCGCAACTGCGGCTACGACGGCCGCAGTCGCCCAAGCCAGCGCTGCCGCCATCCCGAGCAGCACGGCAACCACCAGCAATACGTCCGAAACCCATATCCACGGCCCCATTACGGTTATGACGCAAGCGACGGACGGCGAGGGAGTCGCCCGTGATTTGGGGCGTGTGGGGCGCTCCCAGAATCTCGTCCAACAAGGCAATACGGGGATGTTCTGATGCCGCTTATTCCTTTTCCCGATGTTCCGAGCAGTCCGGGCGTCCCCGCAGTCTTTCGCGCCGCGTTCCTTTCTTCGGTCTCCGAACCGGCAAGCTTCGAACTTGCGGCGCTGACCGACAGGATCTTCGGTCCTCCTCGCTGGGGGCTGTATGGCGTCGATGGGCAGCAGATGCTGGTCTTCGAGACATTCCTTGGAATTACCTTCAATCAGAGCGGTCAGATATCCAGCTATCCGGTTGAGCAGGGCGGATTCTCGTCCTTCAACAAGGTCGATGCGCCGTTCGAAGCGACCATCAAGCTGGCGCATGGCGGCGATCCAGTGTCGCGCAAAGTCATGTTGTCCGTGCTGGAGCGCATCGTCGGCAGCACGGAGCTGTATTCAGTGGCGACGCCAGAGATCGTCTATCCGTCGGCCAACCTGGTGAAGTACTCATACACCCGCGCCGACAAGAACGGCTCCAGCCTCCTGATCGTTGAACTGACTCTGCAGGAAGTCCGGCAGACGGCCGTCCAGCTATCGCCGGCCACGCAGGACCCCAGCGGCGCGAATGAAGTTAGCAATGGCCAGGTACAGGCGTTCGAGATTGACGCCTATCCCCGGCGCGATCAGAACAAGGTGGCCGATCTGGAGCCGATCCAATGAAGAGAATTCCCTTGAGGCCCGTTCCCGCGCAAACGCTCAGCGTCGTGCTGTCCGGGCAGAACTGCCAGATCGCCGTCTACCAGAAGTCGACCGGACTTTATCTGGATCTTGAACTCGACAATGCGCCCATTGTGACGACGGTGCTTTGCCATGATCGAGTACGGCTGGTGCGGTCTGCTTACCTGGGCTTCGTTGGGGATCTGGCCTTTGTGGACACCCAGGGCCACGCCGACCCGCAGTATCAGGATCTCGGATCGCGCTTCGTCCTGGCCTACCTGGAGCCGCTGGAACTATGAGCTTCATCAAGCGCCGGTTGGACGTGACCATCAGCCTGGGTAAAGGAAAGTTCGGCGACGAGCAGGGGCCGGACGTAACGCTCAGCGGCTACCGGATGTCGGTGACCATTCCTGCCTATACGACCTTCGAAAACAGTCCGATGACCCTGCTGATCCACGGACTGAATCAAGACCTGATGAACAAGCTGACGACGATAGGGCCCGTCATGACGGAACGCCGGGGAAAGAATCTTGTCCGGATCGACGCAGGGGGGGAATCCGGTGCTCCCTGCCTGGTCTACGAGGGGGACATCGTTGAGGCCTGGGCTGGCTACGGAATGGGTGCAGAGGGCAAGGCGGCCGCAGGGGGCGTATTCACGGTCAAGGCCGAGGTGGCCGGGGCCAGGCAGGTGAAGCCCGCATCCGCCAGGTCGTTTCCCGGTGCGAAAAAAGCGCAAGAAATCATGTGCGATATCGCTGAATCGATGGGATACAAGGGCGAAAAAAGCGGGGAGGACTATGTGTTGGCCGATCCCTATTTTTCCGGAACCGACATGGACCAATTGCGCAGCTGCGCGAAGGCCGCCCGGGTCAACTTCACGATAGACCGCGGCGTCCTGTCAGTCTGGCCGGAGCGCGGATACAGAAAGGGCGATCCGATTCTCGTGGCCCCGGAAACGGGGTTGAGCGGATATCCGGCTTTTACGAGCAAGGGGCTCCAACTGACGACGCTCTACAACCCGCATCTCGGATTGGGAAAAAGAGTGCAGGTCATCAGCACCGTCGAACCCGCGCATGGCGAGTGGATCATTGTGAGCTTGTCCCACAAGCTGGATGCGGAGGTCCCCGGCGGCGTCTGGCAGTCGGTGGCGGTGTGCAAAAGGAACCTCAATGCCTGAGCAATACGGATACGCAGGGCTGGCGCAAGCCGGCCAGGGTGACAGCGAGTTCGGCGCCTTGCAGTTCCTGATCAGCCAGGCCCTGAATCGAGTCAGTACCGCGACGCTGGTCAAGGTGGTGTCGGTGACGAATGCAGGCGGGCTATCGCCCGTGGGCTTCGTCGATGTGCAGCCGCTTGTCAACCAGCTCGATGGCGCCGGCAATGCCGTGCCGCATGGCGTCCTGCATCGTCTTCCCTACTTTCGCCTTCAGGGCGGAGCGGACGCCATCATCCTGGATCCGAAGGTCGGGGACATCGGGATGGCGGCTTTCGCGAATCGGGACATCTCGCTGGTGAAGACCTCGAAGGCGCAGAACAACCCCGGTTCCTGGCGTTCCCACGACATGGCGGACGGGCTGTATTTCGGCGGTCTGTTGAATGGAACCCCGGTGCAGTACGTGCAGTTCACGGCGGACGGCATACACATCGTGTCGCCCTCCAAGGTGACGGTGGCCGCGCCCAATATCGAACTGAACGCCAGCGCGCAGTGCGCATTGAATTCTCCACGGATCGTGCTGAACGGGACGGTGCAACAAGGCGGTGGATCCTTCGGCGGCACGTCTACCTGGCAGGGCGACATGCACACGCTGGGTACGCTGCGCAACAACGGCAAGGACGTGGGCAGCACCCACACGCATTCCGGCGTGCAGAGCGGGCCGGCAAACACAGGAGCGCCCAATTGAACACGATGCTGCTAGACCGGACGGCCTGGGACCTGGTGCTCGATGCCGCGGGGAATATCGCACTGGCGTCCAAGCCCTACGCCGTGGCGCAAGACGTCGCCAGCGCCATCAAGCTCTTCAAGGGGGAGCTGTTCTACAACACCGCCTCGGGCGTTCCGTACTGGGAAGAATTCCTGGGCCATCAGCCGCCGCTGGCGCTGGTGCGGGAACACGTCCGGCGAGCCGCGCTCACTGTCCCGGACGTGGCCGACGCGGGCTGCACGCTGACCTCCTATACCGACCGCGCCCTGGCGGGCTATGTCGCAATCACCCTGCAAGACGGAACGACGCAAACCGTCAGCTTCTGAGGAAACCATGCCGAACATCTCGAAAGTGCCGCGCGTGCAGTTCACGCCGGAAGGGCTGGTGCTGCCCAACGAATCCGCCATCCTTGCCGGCGTCCTGTCTGACATGGACTCGGCCTTCGGTGGCGGGCTGAATCCCGCGCTGGAAACGCCCCAGGGCCAGCTGGCCTCCAGCACCACCGCCATCATCGGCGACAAGAACAACGAGTTCGCGTCCTACGTGAATCAGGTCGACCCGGCTTATGCGCAAGGGCGGATGCAGGACGCCATCGGACGGATCTACTTCCTGGACCGCAAGCCCGGTACGCCCACCGCCGTCATCGCCACCTGCACGGGCCTGGCGGGCGTGACGATACCGGTGGGCGCGCGCGCGCAGGCGGTGGATGGCAATCTGTACCTGTGCACGCAGGCGGGAACGATACCGGCCAGCGGACGCGTCGACCTGCCATTCGCCTGCTCGGTCGACGGGCCGGTGGATTGCGCGCCTGGCGCACTGAACCAGATCTATCAGGCCATTCCCGGTTGGGACTCGGTGTCGAACGCGGATGCCGGGACGGTGGGCAGCCATGTGGAAAGCCGGGCCGAGTTCGAGGAGCGCCGGCGGCAGTCGGTGGCGCTGAACGCCCGTGGCTCGATCCCCGCAATCTACGCCAACGTGGCGAACGTGGAGGGCGTCATCGACGCCTACGTGACGGAGAACGATCTCTCCGTGCCGAAGACGGTAGGCGGCGTCGTCCTGCGTCCGCACTCCATCTGGGTCGCGGTGACGGGCGGCGAGGCGGCGGACATCGCGGACGCCATCTGGCGCAAGAAGAGCAATGGCTCCGACTACAACGGCAACACCTCGTACACCGTGGAGGACAAGGAGGGATATGCCTATCCCTACCCGTCGTATGTCGTGACATGGGAAACCCCTGCCGCGTTGCCCGTGCGTTTCGCGGTGCAGCTCGCGGACAACCCAGCCCTGCCATCGGACATCGTTGCCTTGACTAAGCAGGCGATCATGGACGCCTTCAACGGCGGAGATGGCGGGCAGCGCGCACGCATCGGATCGACCATTTATGCCAGCCGGTTCTACGCGCCCATTTCGGTGCTCAGCCCCGTGGCCTCCATCCTGTCCTTGCTGCTGGGCTCCGACACGCCATCGGCCGCCAGCCTGGCCGTTCCGATCAACCGCCGGCCGACGATCACGGCCAACGACATTGCGGTGACATTGATATGAGCGTCGTGCCTAAGCCGGGGCTGGCGGCCCGGACCCTTATCAGTCAATACGCCAACAGCCCCACGCTCGTCCAGTTGATCAACAACATGGACGACTACATCAATCCCGACGCCGATTTCGACGCGTTCCATGACTTCGTCTGGAACGTCGAGACCGCGCAGGGCTTCGGGCTGGACATCTGGGGCAGGATCGTGGACGTCGGCCGGATGCTGACGATACCGGGAGACGTCACCTATCTGGGGTTTGACGAGGCGCTGAATTGGCAGCCCTTCAATCAGGCGCCGTTTTACACAGGCGAGCAGGCCACGCAGACATATCGGCTTGCCGATGACGCGTATCGCACGCTGATCCTGGTCAAGGCGCTGGCCAATATCTCGGATTGCACTTCGCCCAGTTTGAACCGGCTGCTGTCGAACCTCTTTGCCGGGCGGGGGCGTTGCTACGTGTCGGACACCGGGAGGATGGAATTCCGCTACGTGTTCGAGTTCGCGCTGGCGCCGCACGAAATCGCCATCCTGACTCAGTCAGGCGCGATTCCCAAGCCGGCCGCGGTGCTGGCGAACATCCTGCAGGTCGATCTTTCTACTACGTTCGGATTCAACGAGGCGCTGATGCAGCCGTTCGGCTCGGGCGTACTTTTCACTTCTTCGGGGCTTATCAATGCAAGCTAGCAATGCACCTATCAAATCGGCCGTCCCGTTTGCGGAAAGCGGGACGAAGAACACTATTCCGGTTGAGTCGCAGATTGGCGTGACGCCGGGGGCGGCGTCTTTCACGGATGGCTTTCCGCCGCTGACGATGACACCGTTGGCTGCGGGTGGCGTCCCGCCATACGGTGCTGACTTCAATGGCATCCTGAACTTTCTTAGCGCTGCCGCACGATGGCAACAGGCAGGAGGGGCGTATCCCTATGACTCTGCATTCAGCACAGCCGTTGGCGGGTATCCGCAGGGCGCGATGTTGAGAAAGTCGGTCGGCGCAGGCTACTGGCTGAACCTGGTGGAGAACAACACCGCAAACCCGGATGCGGGTGGGGCGAATTGGATCGCGCTGCCTGCGGGGATAGCCTCCACCGCGGAAGCAGAGGTAGGCACGGATGACACAAGAGCGATGACGCCGTTCAAGGTGTTCCAGGCCATCGCAAGAAAGGTGGTGCAAGCCACCGAAAGCGTGATAGGCGTCGCCAAGGTTGCCACGCCGGCGCAGACGAATGCCGGTGCCGATGACGCGACCATTGTGACGCCGAGAAAATTACGGCTCGGCGTGGCGATGTCGCTGGGCATCAACGGATACCTGGCGCTGCCTTCCTGGCTTGGTGGTGTCATTATCCAGTGGGGACGCGGTAGCGTGAACATGGGTACTGCGACCGGCAGCTACTACTCCGGATCTGCTTCTGTCTCGTTTCCATTGGCATTTCCGACGGCCGCTTGGGTGGCAATACCGCAAATCCAAAACAGTCCGAATGTCATGGATAGCATCAGCGTCGCGTCTTTCACCAACTCCTCGCTGCAGGTAGTCGGGTGCACCAGCTATGAAACCGGACAGGCGCCGGAATTCTATTTCATCGCCATAGGAAACTAGCATGGCCGAGACCTTCCAACCAATCCAGACCGAATTCCTGGACTACGATCCCGCTCTCCCTAATGTCTTTGATGCCAACACCCGAGCGCTTTATGCATTCGTCCTTCGGTCCCGCTATCGGGAGTCGGGTTCCTGGCCCGTAGACGGCCTGCCGGTACCGGAAGAATCGGCCCATGCATATATGAATGACCCGGAAAGGGACGTGAAAACCATTACCAAGTCCGGCAGCTCATTCACTATCACGGATGCGTAGCTGCGTCGTTCAGGTTCAACCGGTATCAAATGCCAGTCCGCCGCAAGGCGCTTTTTTCCATGAGGGAGGCGAAATTGGACCTCCAAGATTTCGACGCCCTTGCGGCAAAACTCGCAGGCGTGCTGGGCGCGGTGGTATCCATGCGCTACCTGCAGGGGTCGTGGCCGGCGCGTCTAAGCATGGCGGGTAGCGGCTCATTGGTCGCCTATTACTCATCGCCGTATCTGGCACTGCTGCTCGGCATCCCAGAAGGGTTGGCCGGCTTTCTGACCGGCATGTTCGGCATGGCCATCGTCTCCCGCGGATGGGAGGTGGTACAGACGGTCCCCATCGGCGCGCTGTGGCAGGCTGTAATCGACCGGGTACGCGGAAAAGGGGTTTGAGGTGCATGGTTCCATTCGTCCGGAGACTACATCCGTGGGCATGTTTCAGCTGTCCCAACGTAGCTTGAGCCGTCTGGTTGGCGTACATCCTGACCTGGCCGCAATCGTCAAATTGGCGATTCAGCGCACGCCGATGGATTTCACCGTGGTGGAAGGCGTTCGAACCCTCGCGCGACAGCGCGAGAACGTAGCCAAGGGTGCCAGCCAGACGCTGGCCAGCTACCACTTGCCGCAGGCGGATGGTTTGAGCCATGCCGTCGACCTGGCGCCTTTGATCGCTGGAGCGATTCCCTGGAACAACTGGCAGGCCTTCGCCGATCTGGCTCAGGTGGTCAAGGCCTGCGCGGCCGAACTCGGCGTTCCGGTGGAGTGGGGCGGCGACTGGAAGACGCTCAAAGACGGCCCGCATTTCCAGATTCCACGCAACTGGAAGGGTCGCGCATGAACGCATCGCTGCGCGCGTTGGCGCCGTATCTGATCGGCACCGTCCTGGTGGCCGCCGCCTTCCTGTGTGTGCGCTGGTATGGCGCCGTTCAGTACCGCGCCGGAGTCGATCAGGCAAACGCCGACTATACGCTGGCCGAGCTCACCGAGTTCCAGCGCCAGACCGCGCGCCTGGGCGGAATCTCCGAATCCCTGGAAGTCGCGCTTGCCGCGTTGCGCGACGCCAGGCCCAAGATCATCGAAAGGTACACCCGTGTCGAAGTCCAGAGTCCCTTACCTGCTGGCTGCCACATTGACGCTGAGCGGCTGCGCCACATCAACGAGGCCGGCCGCCTGGCCAATTCTGCCGGCCAACCTGGCGCAGCCGTGCCCGCCAGTGCCCGAGGTGACGAGCGATAGCTGGGACGATCTGGCGCGCAGCTATATCGCGCTGGTTGCGTTGTACGGAGAGTGTGCGGCACGGCAACGTGCGGCGGTGCAGAGCTGGGAGAAATCCCGGTTCGGCCCGTCGCGAGGCTGCGATCCGCTAGGTCATGCTGCAACAGATAGCCCGCACTCCGCGGGCTTTTTTTCGTCCATCCAATAGAAAGCCATGTAGACCGGATACGCGAACAGAGAATGCCCCCTGGCCCAGCAGCGGCAAATTTCCCGGAGATATCACATGACGATCAGAACTCTTTCCCTACAGCAACTGAAGCGCTCGGCCGAGAATTCGGCAGCAATGAAGCATCATGTCGATGATGGTGCAACCGTTCTTGCGGAACCTCGCACTTCCAGTGCTCCGGGCAACATGACTGGGTATTCTGTTCAAGTCCAGGACCATGGCCCGATCGCGGATGGCACGCTCCATACGCTCGCGGAGCGTTACGCCACGTTGTCGGCCGCCCAAGTCGATTATCCTTTCGTAACCTCACTGGCCGAATCTATCTGCGACAGCGCGGAGCAACCCGCAATGGTCAAGGCCGACATTACGACCACCACCGGAACGCTGGGACAGATTTGGGGCGAACAGAGCACCGCGTCGGGGCAGTGGCGAGCCACGTACTACGGTACGCCGGCCGCTGGGAATACTTTCGTCATCACCACGCGGGCTTGAGCATGGCCTGAGTGCCACGTTGTGGCGGGCAGTTGCCCGCCTCCCAAACAAAAGCCCGCAGGCGCAAGCCGCGGGCTTTTCTTCGCTACCCTTCAAAAGGACTCTTTTT
The DNA here is from genome assembly GCF_902859735.1 of Achromobacter aegrifaciens. Classification (GTDB taxonomy): domain Bacteria; phylum Pseudomonadota; class Gammaproteobacteria; order Burkholderiales; family Burkholderiaceae_B; genus Achromobacter; species Achromobacter aegrifaciens. The sequence continues at coordinate 46,060 of NZ_CADIJY010000009.1, forward strand.
CTTCCGCCGATTCACTGGTCTGAGGATTTCGCCTGACTTCAGCCGGTACACATCTTTCCCTTCCCAGATCACGGCGCCGCCGGTGGAGAGGCGGCATTGCAGCACTATGTGTGGATCGGGACTTTCGTCCGTCGCGGGTTCTTGAATGATATGTCGCTCGATCCGGTACTGGTCTCCTGCTGCCGAGACCGCAATCACATCCTCCAGTCGTCTGCATGAGATTGACATGATGAGCCTCCTTCACTGGCGCCACGTTGAAACCTGTGGCGCTGAGGTCATCGTCTCGACTGGCAAAATTCCTGTCAATGCTGCTGCGGCCCATCATCCAAGCGCATGCGCGGCGCGTCCCAGGGAAGCGTCGTGCAAAAGCATGAGGCGATGCATGCGTATGGTCTAGGCTATTTTCGAGGCCGCGTGCGCGTTGAAATGCTGCGGCGGTTTGAGGTATTGATCGATGGCCGCAGCAAGACCTGGATCAAAGGCTATTCAAGCTTCACGTTGGCGGACTGGATGACGCCGCGCCACTTCTTGTAATCCGCGGCGATGGTCTGGGAGAACTGCGCGGGGGTGGTCGGCATGGCGGTTGCGCCTTGCGCGGCCAGCGCATCCTGGACGTCTTTCATTGCGAGGATCTTGTTGAGCTCCGTGTTCAGCGTCTGGATGATGGGCTTGGGCGTGTTGGCGGGTGCAAGCAGTCCGTACCATACGCGCACGTCGAAGTCCGGATAGCCGGATTCTGCGACGGTGGGCACATCCGGCATGGCGGGGCTGCGCTTGAGGGAGGTCACGGCCAACGGGACGGCGCTGCCGGCCTTGATCTGCGGCGCGGCCGAGGGGATGGACGTGAAAATGACGGGGACCTGCCCGCCCAGCAGGTCGGCCATGGCCGGACCCGATCCCTTGTAAGGCACATGCACGAGCTTGATGCCCGCCTGGAGCTGCAGCAGTTCAGCGGCCAGGTGCGTGATGGTGCCTGCGCCGGGCGAGCCGTAATTGATGGTCCCGGGCGCCTTCTTGGCGGCGGCGATCAGGTCCTTGAGGGATTTGTACGGCCCGTTCTTGCTTGCGACGACCACCAGGGGGGCTTCGCCGACGATGCCTATGGGTTCGAAGTCCTTGACCGGGTCATAGGCCAGCTTGGTGTAGAGCGAAGGCGCCACGGCCAGGTTGTCGACCTGGCCCATGACGATTTCGTAGCCGTCGGGCTTGGCGCGCGCGGCGGTGGTGATGCCTATGGTGCCGCCCGCGCCGGGCCGGTTCTCGGCGACGACGTTCCATTTGACCGAGTCGGACAGCTTGGCGGCGACGGTGCGCGACAGGAAGTCGGTGCCGCCGCCAGGCGTGAACGGCACAATGACGCGGATGGGCTGGTTCGGGTACTGCTGCGCGGCGGCGGGGGCGCAGGCGGCGAGCGCGCAGGCCGAGAACATTAGGGCACGTAGCATGGTTGTAGTCTCCATTCCTTGGTGGGCGCGTCCGGTCGTGATCGCCAGACGTCGGTTGCTGCGGATGCTGCTGACGCGTACTGCGGATTCGGTTGCGGCGGGCGGTTTCAAGCTCCCTGTTTGGCTAGACGGTTCCTTGTTCGCGTAGTTCCCTGATTCGGTCGCGCGACAGGCCCAATTCCTCCAGCACCGCATCGGTGTCCGCGCCCAATGCGGGCGCGGCGCTGCGGACCTGGCAGGGCGCTTCGGCGAACTTGATCGGAAAGCCCAGCATGCGCACCTGCTGGCCATCGGGATGGGCGACGTCCATGGCCATCTGCTGGTCCGCTACCTGCGGGTCGTCGAATACTTCCTGCAGGTTCAGCACCTGCCCGCAGGGCACGCCGTACTGGTTAAGGCGTTCGATCCAGTAGTGGCTGTCCTTCTGGCGAGTGCGGGCCTCGATGGCAGCCTTGATGGATGCGCGGTTCAGCATGCGGTCGGCGTTGGCCTGGAATTCCGGATGCACGCGCAGTTCGGGCAGTTCCAGCGCGTCCAGCAGCTTCTCGTACATGGCATCGTTGGACGGAGCGATCGCGACCTGGCCGTCGGCCGTCTCGAACAGCCCGTAGGGCGCGACGATGCCGTGGTCGTTGCCGGTGCGCGGAGGCAGCTCGCCGCTGGCGAAGTAGTTCGATGCCTGGAAGCTGAGCAACCCTATCATGCTGGAGAGCAGGCTGACGCTGATGGAGTCGCCGCGGCCGGTGCGCTCGCGGCGCAAGAGCGCGGCCACCACGCCCAGCGCGCCGTTCAGGCCGGCGGCCAGGTCGCTGATGGGCGGCCCCGCGCGCATGGGCGGATCGTCTTCGCCGCCGTTCAGGCTCATGAAGCCGCTCATGGCCTGGGCGATGAAGTCGAAGGCGGGCCGGTCGCGATAGGGACCGGACGCGCCGAAGCCGTTGATGCTGCAATGGATGATGTCCGGCCGCAACGCCTTCAGCGCTTCATCGCCGAAGCCCATCTTGTCCATGATGCCGGGCCGGTAGTTCTCGATCACGACGTCGCAGTGGGGTATCAGCTGGCGCAGGATGTCCTTGCCTTCGGCGCTGTACAGGTCCAGTGTCACTGACCGCTTGTTGCGGTTGTAGTTGGCGAAGTACCAGCTCAGGCCGTCCTTGAGCACGCCCTGGCGGCGAATGGGATCGCCTTCGCCGGGCGCTTCGATCTTGATCACTTCGGCGCCCATGTCGGCCAGTATGGATGTGCAGTAAGGCCCGGAGATGATGCGGGTCAGGTCCAGGACGCGGATTCCGGTAAGTGGCATGGTTTGCATCTGCTTGGATTTTGGTCAGCCGCCCAGTCGCGGCAGCCACAAGGTCAGGGGAGGAAAGGCGCAGATCAGCGCGAGCACGATCAGCGACCAGATGAAGAAGGGCACGATTTCGCGCACGATGGGGCCTATCGGCGTGCGGCCCACGGCGGACGTGACGAACAGCAGGATGCCGACCGGCGGCGTCAGCATGCCCGTCATCAGGTTCAGGATCAGGATCATGGCGTACTGGATGGGGTCCATGCCGAGCTGGGCGCCGATAGGCAGCAGCGCCGGCAGCGTGATGATCATGGCCGGCAGCGGCTCCAGGATCTTGCCCACCAGGATCAGGAACACGTTCACCGTCAGCAGCACCACCCAGGGCTGGTCGGAGATGCCCAGGATGCCCTTGGCGATGGTGGCCGCGACGCGCGATTCGCTGATCAGCCAGCTGAAGGGACCGGCGGCGGCCAGCAGGAACAGCACCACGGCCATGGTGCGCCCGGCCGAGTAGAACGCCGATCCCAGCTCGCCCGGCTTCAGTTCCCGGTACACGGCCAGACCCACGAGCAGGGCGTACACGGCCACGAACGCCGCGGCCTCTGTATCCGTCAGCAGGCCGAAGCGTATGCCGGCGATGATCAGGACGGGCATCATCAAGGCCCAGATGGACGCGCGCGTCACCCTGGCGCGCTCAGGCCAACTGGCCCGCGGACGCGATTGGTAGCCGTGGCGCCGCGCCTGCCAGGCGCATATGGCCATGTAGCCCGCCAGCAGCATGAAGCCGGGAATGATGCCCGCCAGGAACAGGCGGATGATGGACAGGTTGGCCAGCACCGCATAGACGATCATCGGGATCGACGGGGGCAGGATGGGACCCAGCATCGCCCCGCAGGCGATGACCGCCTCGGGGTAGCCGCGCCGGTAGCCCTCGCGCTTCATCGAAGGGATCATGGCGGTGCCGATGGCGCTGGCGTCGGCCACGGCGGAGCCGCTGATGCCTGCCATGACCAGGTTGGTGGTCAGCGAGACTTGCGACAGGCTGCCGCGCATATGCCCGACCATGGCCATGGACCAGTTGATGAGCCGCAGCGTGACGCCGCCGCGGTTCATCAGTTCGCCGGCCAGGATGAAGAGGGGGATCGCGACCAGGGCGGTCTCGTCTATGCCGCCCAGCATCGACAGCGGCGCCTGGGCGATATCGACCCCGCCGCCGCCCTTGAACAGCATACCTATCAGGGCGGCGGTGATCATTGCGAAGCCTATGTCCAGACCGGCCAGGATGAGCACGACGAAAAGCACGACGGAGAAGAGGATCATGGATGCGTTCCCGGGGTGTCGGACTCGCCGCGCGCGAAGGCGTCCTGCGGCGCGGGGGCGTCGGGGATGAGCAGACGCAGGGCCAGGAACAGCATGAAGAACACCATGCCCACGGTCAGCGAGGCGTAGCTGACGGCGTAGGTGAAAGGCGTTCCGACGATGTCCTGGAAGTTGCCCACGGCGACCACGTCCAGGCCCTTGTAGAACAGGGTGGCGGCCAGCGCCAGCAGGCAGGTGTCGAACAGGCGGTCGCGCGCGCGCCGCACGCGTTCCGGCAGATGGCGGTCGATGATGTCTATGACCACGTTGCGGCGCTCGCGCAACGCCATGGCCGCGCCGACAAACGCGCACCACAGCATGCCGATGCGCGCGACCTGGTCCCAGGCGTCGAACTGCGTCTTCAGCAGATAGCGGTCCAGAACCTGGGCGAAGCAGAACACCAGCACCATGGCCAGGGTCAGGGCGACCGCCAGCCGGCCGATCCAGCACACGGCGCAGTCGGCGCTCAGCGCCAGGCCGCGCCAGCCGGAGGCCGCGTGGGACGAGGCGCGCACGGTCGGCGCGGGCATGGGCGCGGCCATGGCTTACTCCTGCATCTTCTGGATGCGTTCGACCATGCCGGCCGGCCAATCCTTGCCTTCGTACTGCTGGTAGACGGTAGCCAGCGCCGCCTTGAACGCGGCCTTGTCGGGCTGCGTGTAGGTAACGCCGGCTTCCTTCAGGAGCTTGACTGCGTTGTCGTCCAGCTCCTGGTCCAGGCGGGTGGCGACCTTGCCGCCCGCCTTGGCCGCCTCGGTCAGCGCCTGGCGCTGCCTGGCGTCCAGGCCTTGCCAGACGCGTTCGGAAATGAACCAGCCGGTCAGCTCATAGGCGTGGTCGGTCGCCGCCCAGTATTTGGCTTCCTCGTGGAAGCGCAACGGGATCGACAGGTCGAAGCCGTTGTCCTGGCCGTCTATCATGCCGCGGCCCAGCGCGGTGTAGATTTCGGTCATACCTAGCGGCACGACCTGCGCACCCAGCTTTTCGAAGGTGGACTTCAGGATGGGAATGGCGGGAATGCGCAGCTTCAGGCCCTTGACGTCTTCGGGCTTGTTGATGGGCCGCGATACGGTCTGCAGCGCACGCGGCGAGCGTATGCCGAAGGCCGCAAACACCCGCACGCCGGATTTCTTGGCCACGTCGTCGAAGATCTGCGCGAACTCGTCGCTGTTGATGATGCGCTCGGCCTGCTCGCCGCTCTTGAACAGATAGGGCGCATACAGGATGTTCAGCGGTTGGGCGCCGCGCAGGAACACCACGGACCCGAGGCCGAAGTAGCCCATGTCCAGCGTGCCCAGCTGCATGGATGAGAGGATCTTGCTGATGTCGCCCAATTGCCCGTCCGTGTAGACGTGCACCTGCAGTTCGTTCTGGGATTGCCTGGCGGCCTCTTCGGCAAAGGCGCGCATGGCATGGTCCCAGGGACTGTTGGAGGCGGCGATGGTCGCGATCTTCATTTCCCGCGCCTGCGCCTGGCCTGCGGGCGCGAACGCGCCGGCGGCGGTGATCGAAAGCGCCAGCAGGGCTGCCGAGGCGCGGACCAGTTGCTGCGATATTTTCTTGTGCATGATGTCTCCTCCGGGATGCGGATCCGGCCTACCAGTTCCAGTGCACGGGCTTGAGCCCGGCGACCGGCGAATCGAACACCGCCAGGCGGGACCCATTGATGCAGCCCATGTAGGCGGTCTTGCGCTCTGGGCCCCCGAACGCCAGGCTGGTGATGTTCTGCAGCCGCTTGCTATGGTTGTCGTAAACCATGGGGCGGCTCAGGCGATTGGCCAGGTATTCGGCTTCCAGCCTGTCGATGTGCGCGGCGTCGCCGTCCTCCAGCATGAGCTGCTGCTGCCCTTGCGGGCTGACGCGTATGACCCGGTTGGAGACCACGCTGACCACCCAGATGTGGCCCTCTTCATCGACCGCCATGCCGTCGGGATAGGTACCCTTGCCGAATTCGGTGATGACGGCGCGTTCGCTCAGGTCGCCGTTGGCGCCGATGCGAAAGCGCAGCAGGCGCCGGCCGAAGGTTTCGTTGACGTACAGGTGCGTGCCGTCCGGATCGGTGCGGCATTCGTTGGTCCAATGCACGTCCTGGGCCACGACGCGGGTGCCGCGCTCGTCGCGCACGGCGATGAAGCCGTCGGCGATGTCGCGGCGGAACTGATGGTCGCCGCGACGCACGGTGCTGACGCAGATCCACAGGCGTTCGCGCTCGTCCAGCCAGACGAAGTTGACGCCGGGCAGGGCCACGCCGTCGATCTCCATGATGTAGGGCTCCGCCGTGCCGTCGCGCTGTACGCGCCAGACGCCGCCGTCGTCGGCCAGGTTGGCGACGGCAAACGAGCCGTCGCGCAACAGGGCGAAGCCGTTGGGTATCAGTCCGGACTGGGCGCCGATCAGGCGCGCGTCGCCGTTGGGCAGGATGTGGCTTATGCCGCCGGCCTTGTCCGACACGTAGAGATCGCCCGCGGCCGTGCTCAGCACGCATTCGGGGCGGTTCAAGTTGACGCCGGTCTCGCGCACCGCCGACAGGTCCAGGACCGCGCCGCCATTCGATTTGCTGTCCATGGGGGCTCCTCAGCCGATCGCGCCGGCGGCTACGGCATAGTCATGCAGGCGCAGGCGCGGCCCTGCCTTCATCAGCTGGCCGGGCAGGCCACGGCCGACGATGCCTTCCAGCCGCTGGGCTACCTTGATCAGCGCGCCCAGGTCGATGCCGCTGTCCACGCCCATCTCGTCCAGCAGGTAGACCAGGTCTTCGGTGCAGATGTTGCCGGTGGCGCCCGGCGCGAACGGGCAGCCGCCCAACCCAGCCAGCGAGGATTCGTAGGAGGTGACGCCGGCGCGCAGGCCTTCCACCACGTTCACCAGGCCGATGCCGCGCGTGTTGTGGAAGTGCAGCGATATCTTGACGCCGGGATGGTCGGCCCGCAGCGTCTCGACCGTGTCGCGCACCAGCCGGGGCGTGGCCATGCCGGTGGTGTCTCCCAACGTCACGGCGTCAAAGCCCTGGCGTGCAAAGTGGTCGAAGATGGTCCGGATGCGGCCCAGGTCCACGTCGCCCTCGAAGGGGCAGCCGAAGGCGACGGCAATGGCGCCCTTGCGCTTGATGGGGTGGTCTTTCAGCAGCTGCGCGATGTCCTCGATGTCGCGCAGCGACTGTTCGACCGGGCGGTTCAGGTTCTTGGTGTTGTGGCTCTCGGTGGCCGACAGGAACACGACGATCTCGTCGGCCTGCGACTGCAGCGCGCGTTCGACGCCCTTGCGGTTGGGCGCCAGCGCGCCCAGCACCACGCCCGGACGTTTGCGCACGCCCTGCAGGACTTCCTGCGCGTCGCGCATCTGCGGCACGGCGCGGGGTGAAACGAAGGAGGTGGCTTCGAAGTGCCGCACGCCTGCGTCGATCAGCGCGTTCAGGATCTGGATCTTGGTGTCGGTGGGCACGAACTCGGATTCGATCTGCAGTCCGTCGCGCATGCCGACTTCCACGATTTCGACTCGGTCTGGAAGGCTCATGGCTTGTCGTCTCCTGGCGCCCGGATCCTGCGCCCGCGAGGGCTTTGCGCGGCGATGTCCGGGACATGGGTGGTCGGCCACCATCTTCTGCGATGGACCCGGGCAGGACAAATCGTCAATCTTCGGCGGGGGATCGCGAAACGCGATGGCTCGGGGGCCAGGCGTCGCGCATGGGCAGGCTCGCGCGTCCTATTGCTGCGTTGCGGCTTCGGCGATCAGATGATCCAGCAGCAACCGGGCGGCGCCCGATAGCGATTCATTGCTGCGCACGCACAACTTGAGCTGGCGGTGCGCCCAGGCGTCAGTCAGCGGAATGATGCAGAGCGCGTCGCACACATAGGCGGACAGGGCCTTGGTGGGCACGATGCCGACTCCCAGGTCCGCGCGCACCATGGACACCAGCGCGTCGTAGGAGGTGACCTGGAAGCGCAGTCGCAGAGAACGGTTCATGGACGCGGCTTCGCGCGTGAACAGGTAGTTCGCGGCGCTGCCTCGGTGCATACCGACGTGGTCATAGTCCAGCGTATCGGCGAACGATACCTGCCGGTGTCGCGACAAGGGGTGTCCCGAGGGCGTCACCAGCGCCATGACGTCGCGGTGGTAGGGATATATGTCCAGCCCGTTTTCGTCGTCGGATTGGGTGTAGACGCCGATGTCGGCGGCGTTGTCGATCACCGCGCGGGTGACGCCGGCGCTGACGGACTCTTCCAGGTCGATCTGCACGTTGGGGTGCTGGGTCAGGAAGCGGCGCAGTTCCATCGGCAGGAACTGCGCAATGGAAGACAGGTTGGCCGCGACGCGCACGCGGCCGCGCAGGCCGGCGGAGTAGTCGCGGATTTCGGCGGCCAGGTCCTGGGTTTGATGTAGCAGCGTGCGTGCGCGCCGCGCCAACGCGTGTGCGGCGCTGGTCGGTTCGACGCCGCGCGCATGGCGCTGAAACAGTGGGACGTCCAGGACGCGTTCGAGTTCGGACAGGCGCTTCGATAGCGCCGATGGCGCGATATGTTCGCGCGCGGCGGCCGCGGCGATGCTGCCTTCTTCCAGCACGGCCAGGAACACCTGCAGGGTATACAGATCCAGACGAGGGGTCATGGGAAGTCGCGGATAGATACGTCCGCGAGGATAGCGGCAGTCGCGGGCCGCGGGCCTAGGGGATTACGCTTAGCCGATTTCCACCCATTCCTGCGCCGCGCCGCGCGCCAGCAGTTCGTCGACCGCGATGATGGAGATCCGGCCATCTGCCGTTCCCAGAGCCAGTTTTTCCTCATGGGCGTCCAGCGCGAAGACCAATGCAGGCAGGCCTTCCAGCCGCATCCTGGCGCGCAACCGGATCTCGCCCGACGCGGCATCCAGCAACAGCAGCCCGCCGTCCAGGAACGCGGCGGCGATCAGCCCGGGGCAGGGCATGAAGACGACCGCGCTGGCGGAGGCAGTGGTGGAATGTCGCCAGAGTTCGCGGTCACGGTCCAGCGGTTTGCGGTAAATGAAGCCGGCGCAGGCGACGTTGACGGCGGGAGCGTAGTGCCGCCCGCTGATGACCAGGCCAGCGCCTTGCGCGTCGTCGACGTAGCAGCCGGCAAGTTCCATGGCGTGGCTGTCGGGCTTGCCGTTGGCCTTGAGCACCGGCCACAGCGGCTTGGTCCGGCCGTCGGGCATGACCATGCACAGGCGTTTGGCCTCGTGGGAGCTTGCAGGCGTGCCTTGGACGCAGAACGGCGACGGCGCGCCGCTGATGCGGATGTAGTGATTGAAGCAGTCGTAGTGGCCCAGGTCCACGCGCCGTTCGGCGCCCGAGCCCAGGTCGCGCAGCAGGTCGCACGCGTTGCGGGTTGCGGGGTTGCGGTTCCTGCGGCCCAGCAATACGCCTTGCGAGGAGGCCGAGAACGTGTATTCGCCGTCGTACTCGCCGACGAGGTCCAGCCGGTCATCCGTCAGCGTATACAGCCGGGAATCCTGGTGCCACTTCATGTCGGGCCGCTTCGAGGGTTCCACGACGTGTACATGGATGCCCGCCGCCCGGATGATCTCGGCGCCATGGCCGGCGCCGGCGTATGCGGCGACCAGGCCGTCTTCGACGTCTTGGATTTCCAGCAGGCAGCCGCCATGCGCTACCGCGATGCGCTTGGCGTCCAACCACGCAAGATCATGGATGGCCTTGCGGCTTCCCAGTTGCGGCAGCCCTAGCCATTGCGCGAGGCGGGACTCTGGCGCCGGCGCGGGGGGATCTTCTGCCGGCGCGATGTCGTTGCCTGACAGTTCCAGTTCGCCGGGACCGGCATCGGACCAGGTCGCCGCGTCGTAGGGCGTGCGCACGACGAACAAGGTGTTGAATGCGGCGTCGGGCGGATCGTCGGGCAGCCCTTCCCATTCTTCGTCCCAGGGCCGCACCCACGCCTCGATCCCGTCGCCCGAGGGGGTGAAGGCGCAATGCGCAACTTCGGGGATGTTGCGGAAGAACCGGCGCGAGAGCCCGCTGCGCCAATCCCAGACCAGCAGGTCGCCTTCGAACAGATAGCCGCCGTCATAACTGCCTGCGCCGATCGCGACCACGGATTGGGTGGGATGGAAAGCGATGTGGTTGACGGGATGGCGCAGTTGGTCGAAAGCCGCGAACGGGATGGGACTGCCGCGGCGGTACAGCGCCACGCGATAGCGCAACGTCTGGCCGCCATACGCCGCGCGGGCGCGAGGGTTCGCGAGCAGGGGAAACTCGGAGGCCACGGCCGCGATTTCCCCCGCAGGGTCGAAGAACACTCCGGTAATCTTGCCGCTGCCTCGCAGCGGCGGATCGGCGATCATGGCCATGCTGGTTTCCGCGAGACGCGTGCCATTGATCGCGAATGCGGGCGCTGGGCCATGGGCAGGCGGGATAAGCTTATTCGAGGAGCAGGCCGGGGCGCCCGGCCGGGCTCATGTGCGAGCCCGGCTGGCGGCCGGCGTCTCCTTCTTCGCGCGTGGCTTGGGCGCGGGTTTCGGGTCTTGGGCAGGAGCGTCGAACTCCTGTTTGTTGCGTTCGCCCCGCGGGGTATTTTCCGGATGCGGCTTGGGAAAAGCCCAGGGCTTGGTTTTCTGATCCATTGCATGTACTCCTTGCACAGGCGGAACAGTAGCATTAGCCGTGGCACTGGGTAAGTGAGGGTTGACGTCAATATTCATCACATCGTGATTTTCGGTTGAAAAACGCGATGAATTCGACCCGCTTTGGCCCGTTCTGTTCCGCCTTGATGGATCAAGACCTGTCAACTCTGACAGGAAGTTCCCGTCGGTGCGAGCGCAGCCTCTAACCGGCTTCCGGCTGGTCTTCCTGCCAGATGCGGTCGAACTGTTCGCGCGCGTTGCGCGCCCAGTCGTCGATGGCGCTGCGCACGTCGTCCGCGGTGGGCTTGCGGTCAGCGGGGAGGTTGCCGCCCGTGACCGTGCCCAGCGAAGTGATCAGCAGCTCGTTGGTATTGGCGTCGCGCAGGGCGGCCTCGAGCAGCAGGCGCGCCGACTGGTCGCGGTAGCCGGCCGCCTTGACGGTCTGGCCGATCACGAAGCCGATGGGGATGTATTCCATCATCCTGGGGTCGCGCTCGTTGCGGAAGGTGCCGGTGATGGCGGCGCTCAGGCGCATTGCGTGTGGCGCGGGCCGTGTCAGCAGTTGGTAGCCGGCTTGTTCGAACTCGCGCCGGATCGCTTCGTTCAGGTAGGCCAGCGCGCGCTCGCGCATGGCGCTATCGGCTTTCATGTCCAGCTCGTCCGGTCGGTCGCCCTGGATGTATTGCACCGGTTCCAGAATGAGTTTTTTCTGGTACTGGCTGCCGATGGGCGGACCGGGGCGCACCCAGACCATGCCAGCGCTCCAGTCGGGATCCTGCTTGAGCCGGCTCTGGTTTTCACCCAGGGACGTGGAATAGTTCTGCGGCTTGGGCAGGTTGGTGCAGCCGGCAAGGCCGATCACTGCACAGCAGGCGGCCAGAGCGAGACGGATCTTCATATTCTTCTCTTCCTGAAAATGGCGCCCGGCGCGGCAGATGGAAAGGCCGTGCGCGTGTCGCGGGCGGCCCAATTATTGCCCCGTTTCGCGCCGCATTTTCCGCTTTGGCAGGGGTGGAAGCCCCGTTTCGCTGCAAAGCAGAATTCCATTTTGGGAAAACTGAAACGAAAGATCGGCGGGGCGTGGAAGACTCCATTGCGGGTAAGCCGTAATAGCTGCCGCGGAAAGCCGCCGCGGGACTACGATGGACGAGTGAACATAGGGAGACAACTATGGACACCGCCAAGCAATGGTATGCCGCCGTCAAGGACTGGCAGCGGGCCCGCGACGAGCTCACCGCCGCGATCGCCGCGATCAAGTGGCCGAATCCCACCCAGGATTGCCTGGACAACTATGACCGCGCCTACGCCAACGAAACCGGGGCGCGGGATCGCATGAACCAGGCATACGAACGCGTGCGACGATAAGCGCGCGCATCTCCTTGGGAGCGGCATTGCTACACTGCCGCGCATGACGGACCAACAACAGAAATTCATGATCAGGCCGAGCCGGCCTGAGGACGCAGTCTTGCTTGAAGACCTGCTGATGCGCACCTACGAAAGCACGTGGATGCCGGAAATGACGGCGGAAAGGGACGCCCAGTTTCGCGCAAGCGGCAAGACGGGCCAGTATGTGAGCGCCAGGGGCAGCCTTTTCATGGTGTGCGAAATCGACGGCGTGCTGGCGGGCATGGCGGATTGGGAAAACGACTTCATCTGGGCCTTGCATGTGCATCCCGCAAGGCAAGGGCAGGGTGTCGGCGGCGCATTGCTGGCCTGGATGGAAACGGCCATCCGCGCTGCGGGATTTGCTCAGGCGCGGCTGGAGACGGATTCCTTCAATATGCGCAGCCGCCAGTTCTACGGCAAGCACGGCTATGCCGAGATCGATACCTATCCTGACGAGGAATGGGACAGCGGCTTCACCACCATCCTGCTGGAAAAGCGCTTGCCAGCCTGATTCCGCTGGCTCCATGAAAAGAACCTGAGCTGGTCCTGGAAATGGAGCCACGATGGCGGTATGTTGTGGTTTTCAGCCGCTACCGCCGAACCCGCCATGTACCTGCCGTCCGCCTTTCGCGAAGACTCGCTCGAAGTCCAGCACGATTTCATCCGCGCCCATCCGCTGGGCGTGCTCACGACCAGCGGGGAGGGCGGGCTGATGGCGAACCACATTCCCTGTCTGCTGTATCCGGAAGGACCGCATGGCTTATTGCGCCTGCATGTGGCCCGCGCCAACCCGCAGCTTGCCGACCTTGCTTCGGGCCGCGAATGCCTGGTCGTATTCCACGGACCGCAGGCTTACGTCACGCCGTCGTGGTACCCGACCAAGGCCGAGACGCACAAGGTCGTGCCCACCTGGAACTTCGTTGCCGTGCACGTCTGGGGCGCGCCGGTGATTCAGGATGATCCGGCCTGGCTGCGCGCCCAGTTGGATGCGCTGACCGACAGCCAGGAGAAAGCGCGCGCGCAGCCCTGGCGCGTGGCCGACGCGCCGGCGGATTTCATCGCGGCCCAGATGCGCGCCATCGTCGGCGTGGAGATTCCCATTGCGCGCATCGAAGGCAAATGGAAGGTCAGCCAGAACCGAACGGTTGCCGATAGGCGCGGCGTGGCCGAAGGCCTGGCCGGCGAAAACGGCGATGCCGTCATGGCTGGGCTGGTTGCCCGCCGCGGCGGGCTGGAGTAACGCGCCCCAACGCGAAACAGGCGATGGCGGCGGCCTGCAGGCTGGCCGCCGCCGCCAGGAACCAGAGCAGTGGCTGCCCGGCCTGTTCGGACCATGCCCGCAGCATGCCGAACGACGCGGGCGCGAAGGCGTAGGCGCCTTGCGACATGGCGACAATCAGCGGGACCACGCGTTGCGTGTCTTCGCGGGCGAACTCAGTCTGCGCGATCAATGGCGGCAGCGAGGTCGCGTTCCCTATGCCTGATCCGAACAGCAGTACGCCCAGCCAGATGGCCCAGGCGTGCTCTGCGGCCAGCATCAGAACCAATGAACCGGCGATCTGGATGGCGTAGGCCAGGCAGGCCACTTTGCGCCGGTCGGTGCCGGCAGGCATCAGCCAACCGACGAGCGTGCGCCCGCCGATGGCCGCGGCCGTAGCCAGGCCCATTGCCAGGCCTGCGGTCTGTGCGCCCAGCAGCGGCGCCAGCAGGGACAGCAGATGCGCGATCAGGCCGATCTGGGCGAACAGGCCCAGCGCCATGCCGGCGGCCAGGGTGAGAAAGGCGCGGTTGCGCCACAGGCCCGCCAGCGGCGCGGGCGAGGCGATGCCTGCCGTGGCCGCCGGCGCCTGCGCTGCAGCGCAAGCGCCATCAGGCTCCTGGCCCAGCTGTTGCGGCGTCAGGGCAAACACCTTGCGCGACAGCACGGCGATCACGGCCACCATCGCCGCGCCTACCCACAAGGCCGCCTGGGCAAATCCTGCCTGGCCGATCAGGTAAACCCATAAGGGCGAAAAGACGATGCCGCCGACGCTGGCGCCGTTGTAGGCCATGCCCAGCGCGGCGGGGCGGCGGCGGACGAACCAGGGTGAGATCAGCGCATTGACGGCGGCGGCACCCAGCGTCACCCAGCCCATGCCCGAGAGCAGCGCCGCCGCATAGAGCTGCCAGGGCTGTGCGGCCGCGGCCCAGCCGCTCACGCCGAACGCGAGCAGCACGGCGCCGCCCAGCGTGACCGCCGGCACCCCGCAACGCCGGTACAGCCGCGGCAGGTTGGCGACCACCAGGGTGCCGCAAAGAAAGTGCAGCGTGACGGCGCCGGATACCAGGGCCACGCCCCACCCGGTACGCTGCGTCACGGCATGCAGGAACACGGGCGGGCCGTAGAAGCCGACGCCCCAGCCGAAGATCGCCAGCACGAAGGTGGCGTAAAGCACTGTCCAGCCAAAGAATTTCCGGGATGCGCGCATGGGTGTCCGGGCAGGCCGGCCGCTGTCTTGTTGCGTTGAGTCGCAGTATGCTTGACTCTGCACACAACACTTTGGTCTGTGACGAATCATGGAATCCGAGTTCGCCGACATCAATCTTTCTGCCGTGGCTGGCGCCATCGCCGATCCGGCCCGGGCGCGCATGCTGTGCGTGCTGCTGGACGGCCGCGCCCGCACCGCGACCGAACTGGCGGCCGCCGCCGACATCGGCGCCTCCACCGCCAGCAGCCATTTCCTGCGACTGCGGGAACAAGGGCTGGTGGAAATGGCCGTGCAGGGCAAGCACCGCTACTACCGCCTGGCCAATGGCGAGGTCGGACATGCGCTGGAGGCCTTGCTGGTGGTGGCCGGCGCGGAGCGCGTGCCGTTCAAACCCAGCACGCCCTCGGCGCTGCGCGAGGCGCGTACCTGTTATGACCACATGGCGGGCACCCTGGCCGTACGCATCCATGACGCGATGCTGTCGCGCCAATGGCTGACGGCGGACGGGCGCGATTACCTGCTGACGCCTTTGGGCGAGGCGGCCCTGGCGCAGATAGGCGTGGACGTGATGCAGGCGCGCCAACGCCGGCGGCGTTTCGCCTGTTCCTGCCTGGACTGGAGCGAGCGTCGCTCGCATCTGGGCGGCGCCTTGGGCGCGGCGCTGCTGGAGGCGCTGACGCGCCGCGACTGGATCAGCAAGGACTTGGATTCGCGCGCGTTGAGCGTGACGAAGAAGGGCGAAAAGCAGTTTCCCGCCTTCTTCGGGCCAGCGGATGAGCAGTCCGCCGCGAGCGCTCCGCGCCGGGACCGGAATGTCGCCGCATGAGCCTGCAATAAGGTGTGCATATGCAACAGATCTAGGGAAATCCCCGTGAACCCGGGTGGGGACGGGTTGCGGCAGCGCCCCGCGTTGCGCCGCAAGCCGCGTCAACCCTGGACATGCGGCGCGCGGATGGGCCGCGCGTAGCGTTCCTGGGAAACGGGGACGCACCTATCGCGATGCAACAGTGTTTCTATTTTCTGCCATCGTTACAAAACATATCCGAACTGTCATAGTCAAGCGGGGTATGCTGGATCGCACAAAGAGGGCATCCGAAGTGCATCAGAACAACTTGATCTACAAGGGATACCGGCTGACGGCCAAAGTGTCCCGGGGCGCAGACGCCGAGGTTCAGGCGCAATCCAGCGGCCCCGTATTCATAGCGTCGGTGATGGTGGTCCAGGCAGGCGCCGTGCTCGAAGGCGGCGACGAATATCCGGTTCCGCGTTTTGCCGAGGGCGGTTTTGTCTACAGTCCGCGTGAAGCGGTGCATGCAGCGATCCTGCACGGCCGCGAAATCGTCGACGGCCTGACCAACCTGCCAGCCTGACGCCGTCCTAGCCGGAAAAGACTTCCCGCCAATCGCGCGTCTTGGCCAGCGTCTGCACGGTCGCGGACTGTTCCAGGATGGTCACGGCCTTCTTGAATTCCTCGGCCGAGGCGCCGTCCTCCAGGATGACCATGCGCGAGTTGCGCGCGTCCGCCATCTTCACGTCCGACATCTTGCCGTGGGTCTGGTAGACCTGCGTCCAGTCCATTTTCTTGCCGGCCTTCAGGGCGATCGGTTCGATGTACGTCAACGCGGTGCTGCTGGCGGCGCGTACCGCGAAGGCGAAATCGGCCGTGTGGCCGCTGCTGCCCTTGGCGCGCGCGCCCTTGACCATGCGGTTCACGCCCACGCCCGCCGCCAGCGCCCGCCCGACCTGGGCGCGAAAGCGCAACTGGCTGAACTTCGGCATCCATTTGGCGCACTGGAACGACAGCGCCATCGCCAGCTTGACCGCGTCCCACAGCGCTTCCTGCAGCTGCTCGTTGGGACCGCTGGCGACGATGGCGCCGTCGCGGTCGAAGTGCGCCAGGCTGACGCCCGGGGTTTCATTCAGGATGTCGATGCGCTTGGCAGCCAGGTCGATGCCGTAGCTGGACGCGTGCATCGCGGTCTCACAGGCGTCGGTCAGGTAGAACGTGGACTCGTCGGGATGCGCGATGAAGAAGGCCGCGTGCTGCCCGTCCAGGCCCAGTGTCATGGGCGATATGGCACGGATGGCGTGCTCGCCCGCCGGCAGGACGGTCCAGCCGGAGGCTTCCAGGAAAGTGCTCATAGGATCAGTTCGATTTGGCGGCCTTTGAGGGGATGCGCGAATCCGCCGGTGAGCGTCAGGTTCGCCCGCGGCAGGAAGTACTGCATCAGCGCGCCGATATTCTGCAGGGCGGGCACGATGGGCTCGGCATAACCTTCGCCATCATCCACCCAGATGTGTTCATGGCTGCGGTCCGCAAGCGGCTTGCGGTACTGAGGCCGGCCTTCGCCCACCAGGCTGGTGTGGAAGGAGTCGTCGGTGTCCACGCCGAACACGCGGTGCGGGCCTACGAAGAGGCTGGCGCAGAACGCTTCGGCCAGGAAAATCGTGGCCTGGCCGTGCACGGCCGTGCGCGCGCCGCGATAGGTGGCGCGGAAGATCACGTCTTCACGCACTTCGCCCTTGACCCGGCAGGCACAGGCGAATTCCATCCATTGGAGATTGCTGGCGGCGGGCTTGGGCACCCAGGCGATCGGTTTTACGGTTTCCTTGGGTTCGGCAAGAATCTCTTGCACCTCATCAACGGTGATTAGCGGTTCGAACTTGTTGGCCATGGAACTGATCTAGGGTCTTGGAAATGCGCGCGCCGGGCAGCGCGCCTGGCAAGCACCGCGCGGCGGCGGGCGCACGCGCAACACTGCGAGGGGGCGTAATCTTACAAGATGAAGACTGCGCCGCCCGTTGTGCTGTATGGATGTACAGTGCAAGAGCGGCGCGTCGCGTCTATAGCGAGTTGGCGCCGAACGTGTCGCACTGCTTGATGCTGCCGCTCTCCAGACCGCGCTTGAACCAGCGCACGCGCTGGGCCGAGGAGCCGTGAGTGAAGGAATCGGGCACCACATAGCCCTGGCTCTGCTTCTGCAGGCGGTCGTCGCCGATCGCGGTGGCGGCGGTCAGGGCCTCTTCCACGTCGCCGCCTTCCAGGATGTTGCGGGCCGCGTTGGCGCGCTGCGCCCACAAGCCGGCGAAGCAGTCGGCCTGCAGTTCCATGCGCACCGACAATGCATTGGCCTGCGCAGGATTGCGGCGGCGCAGGTTGTCCACCTGGTCCGAGATGCCCAGCAGATGCTGGACGTGGTGGCCGACTTCATGCGCGATGACATAGGCTTGGGCGAAATCGCCCGGCGCCTTGAAGCGGTTCTGCAATTCGTCGAAGAACGCCAGGTCTATGTACACCTTGCTGTCGCCCGGGCAGTAGAACGGCCCCATGGCCGACTGTCCGGTGCCGCAGGCCGTGGGCGTGGCGCCGCGGAACAGCACCAGCTTGGGCGCCACGTATTGGCGGTTCAGGTCCTTCTGGAAAATGGCGCTCCAGGTGTCTTCGGTTTCGCCCAGGACCTTGGAGACGAACACTGCCTGTTTGTCGTTGGCGGGCGGACGCGTGGCGGGCCCCTGCTGTTGCTGCACGGGCGGGCCTTCGGCCATCTGCAGGACCACGCTGGGGTCCACGCCGAAATACATGGCGACCAGGGCCAGCACGATCGTGCCTATGCCGATGGTGCCGCGGCCGCCGATGCGTGGGCCGCTGGAACGGCGGTCTTCCACATTGTCGCTTTCGCGCGAGTCATCAAGGCGCATACTGTTTCTCCGGGCGGGTCGGCGTTCCCGCCATTTTGCATCGCCGCTCTGTACTGAGCGGCCTTCAAGAGTGTTAGGATAAACCCATGGCCTTGTATTTCGATATTCATCCCGCGAATCCGCAACCGCGCCTGCTGAAGCAGGCGGCCCAATGGCTGGCCGATGGCGGGCTGGTCGCAGTGCCTACCGATTCGAGCTATGCCGTGGTCGCGCGGCTGGACGACAAGAACGCCGCTGACGGACTGCGCCGCCTGCGTGGCCTGGATGAACGCCATCATCTCACGCTGCTGTGCCGCGATCTGGCTGAAATCGGCCACTTCGCGCGCGTCGACAACCGCCAGTACCGGTTGCTGAAGGCCGCGACGCCGGGACCCTGGACCTTCATCCTCGAAGCGACCAAGGAAGTGCCGCGGCGCGTGTCGCATCCGTCGCGCAAGACCATCGGCATCCGTGTGCCGGACCATCCCGTCATGCTGGGCCTGCTGGAGCAGGTGGGGGCGCCCTTGCTGTCCACCACGCTCATCCCCAAGGACGAGACCGAAGCGTTGAACGACGCGGAAGAAATCCGCGAACGCTACGAACACTCCCTGGCGGCCATCATCGACGCGGGCGCTTGCCCGCAATCGCCCACCACCGTGATAGACCTCACCGGCGACGAGCCTGTGGTCGTGCGTGTCGGACGCGGCGATCCTGCCACCCTCGGTCTTGCCTAGCGCGCCCGCCGCGCCGACCTGCACGCCGGCATGCGCCGGCGCGTGGCTCATCTACAATCCGGTTCGCCATGAATGACATCATCCAAACCATTGCGGTCTACGCGATACCGGTCATCTTCGCCATCACCTTGCACGAAGCCGCGCACGGCTACGTCGCGCGGATGTTCGGCGATCCCACGGCCTATCAGGCCGGACGCATCAGCCTGAATCCTGCGCGGCATATCGATCCCGTCGGCACGCTGCTGGTGCCGGTGGCGATCCTGCTGGCCTCCAAGCTTTTGGGTAGTCCGGGCATGCTGTTCGGCTGGGCCAAGCCTGTGCCGGTGGATTTCGGCCGCTTGCGCCGGCCCAAGCAGGACATGCTGTGGGTGGCGCTGGCGGGGCCTGCCGCCAACCTGTTCATGGCGGTCCTGTGGGCGTTTTCGCTGCGCATCTTCCTGGAGTCCGGCCTGCAGGAATCGTTCTGGTTCGAGATGGCCGTGGCCGGCGTGAACGTCAACCTCGTGCTCATGGCCCTGAATCTGCTGCCCATCCTGCCGCTGGACGGGGGACGCATCCTTTTCAGCCTGCTGCCCAATCGCCTGGCCTGGCAATACTCGAAAATCGAGCCTTATGGCCTGGTGATCGTCGTCATCCTGCTGGTGACGGATGTGCTCTGGCTATTGATGCGGCCGGTACTCTCTCTGGGGACGACCATCGTCCAGTGGTTTCTGTAGGATTTCAGCCAATATCCGTTAAACTCATCGGTTTCATTGATTCTGGCCCCGGGGCATCCCGCCGCGGGGTTTTGGAGCCCTACATTTATGGCATCCCCTGCAACCGCCGCAGGCGTTAATTTCCAAGGCAGCATGGTGGCTCTGGTCACTCCCATGCAGCCCGACGGCAGTCTGGACTACGCGGCCTACCGGTCGCTGATCGACTGGCATATCCAGGAAGGAACCGACGCACTGGTGGTGGTCGGCACCACCGGGGAGTCGCCCACGGTCTCCATGGAAGAACATGCGGAGCTGATCCGCGTCGCGGTCGAACACGCTGCGGGCCGCATTCCGGTCATCGCCGGCGTGGGCGCCAACTCCACCGACGAAGCCATCCACCTGACGCGCCACGCCAAGGCCGTGGGCGCGCAGGCCGGCCTGTCGGTCGTTCCCTATTACAACAAGCCCTCGCAAGAGGGTTTGTACCGTCACTTCCGCACCATTGCGGAAGCCGTCGATCTGCCCACCATCCTGTACAACGTGCCGGGCCGTACTGTTGCCGACATGAGCAACGAAACGGTCCTGCGCCTGGCGCAGGTGCCGGGCATCATCGGCATCAAGGACGCCACGGGCGACATCGCCCGCGGCGGCCTGCTGCTGCGCGAAGCGCCGGCCAGCTTCCAGGTCTTCAGCGGCGATGACCCCACCGCCGCCGCCCTGATCCTGCTGGGTGCGCGCGGCAATATTTCCGTTACGGCCAACGTGGCGCCCAAGCTCATGCGCGAGCTCTGTGCCGCCGCCCTGGCCGGCAATGTGCCCAAGGTGCGTGAACTTAACGCGCACCTGGCGCGTCTGAACAAGGCTTTGTTCGTTGAAGCCAACCCCATCCCCGTGAAGTGGGCGTTGGCCGAAATGGGCCGCAGCGCACTGGGTTACCGGCTGCCGCTGGTTGAACTGGGATCGCAGCACCACGCAACCGTGCGTGCCGCGCTCCAGGAAACGGGCCTGCTCTAAATATCGTGAGGATACGTATGAACAAACGTCATGCCGGTTTGTCGGCATTGATGTCTCTGGTGTTGTTGGCCGGCTGCAGCGAGGTCAATCAATTCCTGGGCAATGAAGAGTCCGTCAATTACAAGAGCGCAGTCACCCAGCGTGGAGAGCCCCTCAGCATCCCGCCCGACCTGACCCAGGCCAACAGCGATCCGCGCTATCGCGCGCCGGCTTCGGGCTCGACCACCTATTCGCAGTTCCAGCAGCAGGGCCAGGCGCAAGCCACCCAGCCCAAGACGAGCAACGTGTTGCCCGGCCGCCAGGACATGCGCGTCGAGCGCGACGGCGACCTGCGTTGGCTGGTGGTGGACCGTCCGCCGGAAGACGTGTTCCCGCGACTGGTGGACTTCTGGACCGAAAACGGCTTTACCGTCGCCAGCAACAATCCTGGCGCTGGCTTGATCGAAACCGACTGGGCTGAAAACCGGGCCAAGATTCCGGAAAGCTGGCTGCGTCAGGCGCTGGGCATGATTCTCGAATCGGCCTGGGACAGCGGCGAACGCGAGAAATTCCGTACCCGTGTCGAACGCGTCAATGGCCATACCGAGGTCTATGTCAGCCACCGCCAGATGCTTGAAAAGCGCGTGGGCAGCGACGGCATGCAGGTGCAGTGGCAGAACGGCAAGGAAGATCCGGGCCTGAACGCCGCCATGCTGGCCCGCATGATGGTCTACCTGGGTTCCGACGTCGACAACGCCCGCAAGCTGGTGCAGCAGGCCGAGGCCGCGCCGCAGAAGCCTGCCGTGCAGCAGGACGTCCGCGCACAGGGCGCCTCGCTGCTCGTCAGCGAATCGTTCGACCGCGCATGGCGCCGTGTTGGCGTGGCGCTGGACGGCGGCGGCTTCGCCGTGGACGACCGCGATCGCTCCGCTGGCGACTACTTCGTCCGCTATGTCGATACCGACACGGGCGAGAAGATCGACCAGCCGGGCTTCTTCAGCCGCATGTTCTCGGGCGACAAGAAGGCCGAGGCGCCGCAGTACCGTATCCACCTGGCTGCCAACGGCGACCAGACCGTGGTGACCGTGCTGGATGCCAATGGCGCGCGCGACAACAGCGCCACCGCCCAGCGTCTGCTGAGCGTGCTGAAGGACAAGATGTAAGACCAGACGGTTCTGCGCTCACGCGCAGCACCGCGCAAGAGAGGCCCCTGCGGGGGCCTCTTTTTTTGTTGGGCGCTTTGAAGATCTTGCGAGCCGGCAGGAAGGGCGAGCTTCCCGCCGCGAAGGCTTGTGGTTGCTGCGCCTTGCGCATATGCCCTCTGGACGCAAAAAAGCCCCGGCTGCAGCAGCCAGGGCTTTTTCTTGCGTCCTCAGAGCGGGGGTTCGTCGCTGAGTTTTTATTAGGACGCGGGGGTGGTCGAGCCGCCCGGGGTGGTCGAACCGCCACCCGGCGTGGTGTTGGGCGTGGGCGCCGGAGCCGGCGAAGTGGCCGGGGGCGTCGTGGTGGGGGCAGGCGTGCTTGCGCCCGGAGCGGGGTTGGTCGCGGGCGCCGGGGCATCTTCCTTCTTGTTGCAGGCGCTCAGCGCGACGGCCAGCACCGAGGCAATAATCAAGGTTTTGCTCATCATTTTTAGACTCCTGTAGATGACGACTCTTGAAACCCCATTAGGGGAAACCAGAGGTCAGGCTACAGGAACACGCGGGCGCAACGCGTATGAAAGTTAAAAAGGTCGCATCCTAACGGCAACAAACCTTTCAGCTTCGTGTTATCTCTTTCTTGATGTGTCCCGCGTATCAGACCTGATTTCCTTCTGTACAGGACTGATACGGGGCCGTGTCGGGATGCTACGCCGCGACGTAGCGGATCCAGCCGGAATCCAGCCAATCCGCCAGGCAGGAGCGGGCTTCGTCGCTCAACCGAGCGCAGGATGGGTCTGAGCAATCCAGGCTGCGCGCATCCGCCAGCGTGCGCAGGGCGGCGTCGGCGGGCACCATGGCGGTTTCGCCATTGATGAAGAGCTGCTTGCCGCGATAGAGCATGCGGCTGCGGCGGTCCAGCACCAGCCGGCCTGCGGTGGGCCAGTCTTCTTCCAGATCCACGTCCATGCCTTCGGGCGCGTCGAACACGCTGAGATTGCTGGGCTCGGTCAGCCAGCAGCCCAGGAAGCGCGAGGCCAGCGCATCGTCGAAGCGCAGCTTTTCCACGGTTTCCAGCGTGGCGGCCACCAGCGCGTCCGGCAGCGCGGCGGGGGTGTCGACCGCGGGCTGGCCGGGATCGCGATAGACGGCCGAAAGCTTCGGGCCGGGCAGGGCGGGCTCGCCATAGGGGCCGCCCAAGAGGCCGACGCGCGCCATGACCTGATCCGCGGCCGCTTCGAGCAGCCCGCGCGCCAGCGTCGCCTGCGTGGGTGCGCGAAAACCGATGGAAATCGTCATGCAGCCGTCGCCCACGGCGACGCCGTCGTGGGCCGCCTGCGGCGGCAGGTAGAGCATGTCGCCAGGCGTCAGCACGGCCGTCTCTTCGGGCTCGAAACGGCTCAGGATCTTCAGCGGCAGGCCCGGTTCCAGCGACAGGTCCTTCTGGCGGCCATAGCGCCATTCACGCTCGCCCGCCGCTTGCAGCAGGAACACGTCGTAGCTGTCGAAATGCGGACCCACGCCGCCGCCATGGCTGGCGATGCTGATCATCACGTCGTCCAGGCGCGCATCGGGGATGAAGCGGAACAGCTGCATCAGTTCGGACGCGGCATCGCTGTGCAGGTCCACGCTTTGCACCAGCAAGGTCCAGTCGCCTTCATTGTCCTTGGGCAGGCGCGCGAAGGGGCCGTTCTCCATCTGCCATTCGCCGTTCTCGCGCCAGATCAGGCGCGATTCCACATCGTCGCGGCGCGCCAGCTTCTTGATGGCGGCGATCGTGACCGGCGGCTTGAAGCCGGGGATGGCCTGGCGGATCAAGAGAGGCTTGCGCTGCCAGTAGCGGCGCATGAAGTCATTGGGGCTCTGGTTGCCCAGCAGGGCCAAGGGATGGTCGAGGTTCATTGCAGGTGCTTCTTCAGGCGGTAGAGGGCGTCCAGCGCTTCGCGCGGGGTCAGGCTGTCGGGGTCGATGGCGGCGAGTTCCTCGCGCAGGGCGTCCAGGGCCTCGAGGTCGTCGGAACGGTCGGCTTCCGCATAGGCCTGGGCGTCGGCGTCAGCGGCGGCCGCGAACAGGCCGAGCTGCGGCGTGGGGGCGCCTTGCGCCTCCAGGCGTTCCAGTTCGCGCGAGGCCTGGCGGATCACGGCGGCGGGCACGCCCGCGCGCTGCGCCACCTGGATCCCGTAGCTGCGGCTGGCGGGACCTTCGCGCACTTCGTGCAGGAACACGATGCCGCCGGCCGATTCCGCCGCGGCCAGGTGCACGTTGGCCGAGGCCGGCTGTTCCGCGGGGAGGCGGGTCAGCTCGAAATAGTGGGTGGCGAACAGCGTCAGCGCGCGATTGTGGGCAAGCAGGCGGCAGGCGATGGCCCAGGCCAGCGCCAGGCCGTCATAGGTGGACGTACCGCGGCCGATTTCGTCCATCAGCACCAGGCTGTTGGGCGTGCTGGCCGACAGGATGGCGGCCGCCTCGGTCATTTCCATCATGAAGGTCGAGCGGCCGCCCGCCAGATCGTCGGCCGCTCCGATACGGGTGAAGATGCGGTCGATTTTGCCGATGCGGGCGCGCGAAGCGGGCACGAAACTGCCGATGCGCGCCAGCAGCACGATCAGCGCCACCTGCCGCATATAGGTCGATTTACCGCCCATGTTCGGACCGGTGATCAGCAGCATCCGACGCGCTGGCTCCAACCGGCAGCCGTTGGGCGTGAAGCGCTCGATGGCGTGTTCCACCACCGGGTGGCGGCCGGCATCGATGTCGATGTCGGCCTGCTCAGACAGTTCGGGCGCGATCCAGTCGTGGCGGCGCGCGTGATCGGCCAGCGCGGCCAGCGCGTCCAGTTCGGCCAACGCGGCGGCGCAGTCCGACAGCGGCCGCACGTGTTCGGCCAGCACATCGAGCAATTGCTCGAACAACCATTTTTCCCGAGCCAGCGAACGGTCCTGGGCGGACAGCACCTTGTCTTCCCAGGTCTTGAGCTCAGGCGTGATGTAGCGTTCGGCGTTCTTCAGCGTCTGGCGGCGGCGGTAATCCTCCGGCACCTTGGCGGTCTGGCCCTTGGTGACTTCGATGTAGAAGCCATGCACGCGGTTGAACTCCACGCGCAGGTTGCTGATGCCGGTGCGTTCGCGTTCGCGGGCTTCCAGCTGCACCAGGAAGTCGCCGCCGTCGGCCGCGAGGCCGCGCAGTTCGTCCAGTTCAGCGTCGAAGCCCGCCGCCAGCACGCCGCCGTCGCGGATGGCGACAGCCGGTTCGGCGGCAATGGCGCGCACCAGCAGGGCGGCCAGGGCCGGGTCCACCGACAGGTGCGAGACCAGTTCGCCCAGCCGCGGCGAATCCGCCATCGGCTCGACCTGGTCGCGCAGCGCCGGCAGGGCCTGCAGCGCGTCCCGCAGGCTGGCCAGTTCGCGCGGGCGCACCGAACGCAATGCCAGGCGGGCGGCGATGCGTTCGATGTCCGGGAAGGCGTTCAATGCGCTGCGCAAGGACTCCAGCAGCCCGGCCGAACCGAAGCCGGCCGCGCCGAAGGTCTGTTCCATGTCCATGCGGCCCGCCAGCAGCGCCGAGATGGCTTGCTGGCGCGCCAGCGCCTGTTCGTTCTCGCGTAGCGGATGGTGCAGCCAGCGGCGCAGCAGCCGGCTGCCCATGGGCGTGCGGCAGCCGTCCAGCAGCGAGAACAGCGTCGGCGAATCTTCGCCGGACAGCGTCTGCGTCAGCTCCAGGTTGCGGCGCGTGACCGGATCGAGCAGCACGTACTGCCCGGGGCGTTCCGCCGACAGGCTCTGCACGTGGGCCAGGGCCTGCGACTGGGTGCGTGCCGCGTAGCGCAGCAGCGCGCCCGCGGCGCAAATGCCGGCCGGCATGTCTTCGATGTCGAAGCCCGCCAGCGTATCGGTCTTGAAGTGCGCCAGCAGGTGGGCGCGGGCGCTGTCGGCTTCGAAGTGCCAGTCGGGCACGCGGGCCCGCGCGCCTTCGAAGGGGAAGTCGAACTCTGCGCTGTCGGCGCAGACGATCTCGGCCGGCGCAATGCGGTGCAGCTCGGATTCCAGCTGCGCCGGCGCACATTCGGTCACGCGGAATTCGCCGCTGGCCAGGTTCAGCCAGGCCAGCCCGGCGCGCGGCGCGCGCGCGGTGCCGCCCACGAACACGGCGGCCAGCGCGCGGTCCGCCTTGGCCGGCAGCAGCGCGTCGTCGGTCAGCGTGCCGGGCGTGACGATGCGCACGATGCGGCGCTCGACCGGACCCTTGGAGGTCGCCGGATCGCCGATCTGCTCGCAGATGGCGATGGACTCGCCCATGGCGACCAGCCGCGCCAGGTACTGCTCCATGGCATGCACCGGCAGCCCGGCCATCGGGATCGGCGTGCCGTTGGACGAACCGCGCTTGGTCAGCGTCAGGTTCAGCAGACGCGCGCCGCGCTCCGCGTCTTCGTAGAACATTTCATAGAAGTCCCCCATGCGGTAGAAGAGCAGCAAGGGACCGGCCTCCGCTTTCAGGCGGAGGTACTGCTGCATCATGGGGGTATGGCCCGGGTGGGCGTCGGCGGCGGTGTTTTGCGTTGCGGAATTCATGCCCGTGATTGTATCGGGCGGGCACAGGGTGGGGGATGGGTGCGATCAAATTGTCCATACTGCTGCGTTCGGCTGGTCTGTTTCCGCTACGATCGCGCGACACATGCTGCGGCATGTTCGCCCAGCTATTCCGCCAGGTCGGAAAAATCTGGGGCCAGGCCGCATCACCATGTGTATTT
Organism: Achromobacter aegrifaciens; assembly: GCF_902859735.1. Lineage (GTDB taxonomy): Bacteria > Pseudomonadota > Gammaproteobacteria > Burkholderiales > Burkholderiaceae_B > Achromobacter > Achromobacter aegrifaciens. Next base: position 72,583 of record NZ_CADIJY010000009.1, read on the forward strand.
GACCCCGATCCTGGCCGCATATTGGCGGTAGTCCTGAGCGCCCCAGGAGGCCGCAACGTTTGTCCACCCGGTCCACCCCTTGGTGAAATCCGCGTGCACACCGAGCTTCAACTCATACCGGTCACGGGGATACAGGCTGCCGACGGGCAATTGATTGAATGACACCGAGCTGTCCGTGTCCGTATGCCACCAGTTCAGCGTGACGAAAGGCTGGACCTTCCGGCCATTCTTCATTTCGTAGGTGCGGTGGGCGCGCACACCCAGACGGCCGATCGTACCGTTGGAGTCGGCCCTGCCCACGCTGGTGCCGTTGGATTCGGCAACGCTGTCCTGGTCGTAGCGTACGTAGATCAACTGCGCTTGCGGTTCCAGAACCCAATCGTTGCGCAGTTTGAAGGCGTAGCCGACCTCTCCCGACACCGCCCATCCTCGGGCGTCGTACTTTACGTCCGGCAAACTATCCCCTTCGACCTTGTTCTTGAACCAGCCGTACTGGAACCAGGTGTCGACGTAGGTTCCCAATTTGGTCTCGTTGTTTTCAAACCAGGTTCCATAAAGCCCGACGCTGTAGCCTTCGACGCTGCCTCGGGCCTTGTAGGGGTTGCCGTCAGCCCGCGCGGTGCTGCGGCTGTTGCCGAAGCCGGCCATCGCGCCCAGGTGAAGGCGGTCCGTTTCCGAACCGAGCTTCCATTGGGCGAGATCGCCGCCGCCTTGCAGGAGAAACATGTCGCTGCTGACATCGAATTCTCCGTTCTTGCTATGCGTCCGGTCCCACTTTCCGGTCATGCGGAGCCACAGTGCTCGCCGCTTGTCGTCGTCGGCGGCGAACTGCTGGGTTTCGATGTACTGCGGTTCGCCCAGCCGATCGTGCATGCTGTGCACGAACATCTGCGCGGCCAGCCGTTGGTTGGCGAGATATGCCGCCACTTCCGGACGATACAAAGGCTTTGGAGGGGCTGGCGGTTCGGGGGGAGGCCCCGGGGGTACAGGACCCGGAGGACCTGGATCCGGAGGAACCGGGTCGGGAGGAACCGGGGGTGGAGGCTCGGGATCTTTTTCAGAGCGCAGATACCAGTTATTGGCCTCTCCCGCCGTCGCGCCGCCGCGGAAGAGCCGGTACTCGTAAGGACCTGCAACGGCCCGGCCGGCAAGCGTGAATGCGGAAGGCGCCGTAGTCCCGCCACCCACCGCGTCGACCACCTTGATGCCGCTGGCCTGGGTAAGAGCCCCCGGGCCTCCCGTATTGCTGATGCGCAGGGCGCTCTGTCCGGTTGCCGCGCCTGAAATGACGATCAGGTCGGATGGCGCGCCGTCGCCTGCAAGAAAGGTATTCAGCGCGACGACGCTGCCCGCGCCGCCAACGTAGTTCGAGACTGTCAGAGTCTTGTAGACGTTGGCGGTGGGAGGCGAGTAGACGATCTGGCTTGCTGTGTTGGTCAAGTTGGTAATGTTGGAGTTGCCAGTCATCGTCCATAGCGTGTTCGACTGAAGCGCGACGTTCGATACGCTGCCCGGCGCGGTGGTTGCGGCTCCGGTCAGGGTTGAACCGACGACAGTGATGTTTGCTTGACCCGGGATTGAGGCGGCCGGAATTGGCGGTGGCGCAGCAACCGGATTGTTTAGCAGCGTGTCTGGATCGGGTATTCCGCCCAATGGCGCGTCGGGGCCCGCCAGCAAGGGAAAGTCGTCGATGGTGGCGACGCGCAGCCAGTTGCCGTTGCCGGAGACAACCGTATCGGTAAGCGTGACGTTGGCCAGACCGGCAACGCCTATTGCCGGTCCAGCTGCGCTGGTGACACTGGATCGCGCCAGTTCGATTTCCGCTGCCGGTCCAGGATCTCCCAACGCGAACAAGCCCATGCCAGCGGCGCCGCTCACGCGAATCACGGCGCCGTCGCCGACGATCCGGCCGCCATTCTGCGCAACGGCACCATGAGCCTCCGGCCCCGTCACCGTCACGGGGGTTTGCCCAATCGTGATAAGACTGCCGGCGTCACGGGCAAGGGCGCCGTGCGCCGAGGCTCCCGATGTGGCGACGCTGCTGGCGCTGGATGTGATGACACCGCCGCTGATCGCGCGCAGGCCCACGGCGCCCGCGCCCTCGGTGGCGACTGTGGTGTTGAGCAGGCTGATTGTTGCCGGCGCTTCCAGGAAGCTGCGCTGAGCCATCGCGCCGTAGGCGCGCGAGCCCAAGGTCCTGATAGCGGAGCCTTGCGCCGAAATGGCGGCGGGAAATTGGGGCCCGGCCTGCTCAACGACAGCGTAGGCGCCGAGCGCCAGTGTACCGGCGGTGGTGACTGACGCATTTTCCAGGTTGACCGAACCGCCGTCGTCGGCGACAACCCCCATGGCTTCGTCGCCCACGGTCTGAGCCGAACTGCCTCGCACTGTGAGCTGTGCGCCCGGATTGCGCGCTGCTAGCGCGTGCGGACGCCGGTCGCCGGCAGAAACGGTTCCTTGAGTAGCGACGGATGAGTCCGTTACGGTTATGGCGCTGCCCAGGTCGGCCAGGACGCCCATTGCATTGCCGTCGCCTGTAGTAAGCACCCCGACGTTATCTACGGCTACCGTCGAGTTTGCGCCGAAGATTCCGTTGGCATTTATCCCGCGGCTGGTGACCGTCCCTTGCGACAAATTGACCGTGGCGCCAGCGCTGGCTCGTAGGGCGTGCGCCGTTGCGTTCGATGCGGATATCGTTGTGTTCGTCGCATTCAACGTGGAGCCGGTCCCGTCGATCTGCGCGCCAATCGAAGCGCCGCTACCCGCCGCGATGCTGGCTGTATCCACCGTAACCGCGCCGCCAGCCGAGACATCCAGCGCAATGGAGCGTGTGCCATTCACCTGGAACGAGCCGCCGTTGACGATCGCAGTGGAGCCCGCTCCTTGTACCGACAGGCCATGCCCGAATTGTCCCGCCGCGGTGATGACGTTGTTTCCCTGCATGCGCACGCTGCTGCCAGACATGACAAGAACACCGGCAGCCGGATTGATCGTGGTGCCGGAGCCGCGTGTGCTGATCGATACGTCGGTCAATGACACGGCCGCTCCATTTTCGATGCGGACCCCCGCGGCGCTGGTGCCGCTGGCCGTGCTGACGGCGGGATCTCCGGTGACGATGGAGACGCCGGTCGCGTCTATGCGGCTCGGCACGACCGTAGCGCCGGCTACGGCCGTGCCGCTTGCCCACAGTCCATGGCTGCCGATGGCTGAACCGCCGGAGGTGATGGTGCCGGTGGTTGTGATCGATGTGCCCGGTCCGATGGTTGCGGTGGCGCCCGCGTCGACGCGGACTCCGAATGAGCCTCGGCCGGCTGTGCTGACGGTTCCGCCCGTAAATGCAATCGAGCTTCCCGGGCCGGAGGCATAGAGCGCATGATTACCCGCGCCGCCCGCACCTTGTGTCGCGACGCTGGACGCGATCATTTGCACGGTGCCTCCAGCAGTCGCAAGGACGGCAATGTTGTCATTGACCGTGGTGGTCAGACCCAGCGTGATGCTGGAACCCGTGGCCGTGGCGATGCTGCCGCCACCCGATGCGACCAGACCTTGCTGTCCTGTCGCCGCTTGCACCGTGACGATGGTGCCGCTGTTGAAAGTGATGCGACCGCCATTGCCTGCGATGGCGCCGACATAGTTGCGTGGCGTGGTCGACCCTGGGCCTCCCAGGTTCAGGCGCACTCCGCTGGCCGTAATCGCGCCGCCGGTGTTCTCGGCGTCCAGCCCGGGCTGGGTCGCGCTAAGCACATTGATGGTGCTGCCTGGCGTGACCGTGCATGCGCTTCCCGAGCGGGTGACGGGTCCCGCCGGACATGTCGTTTGCGCCACGGCATCCGCCGCGCCCAATGACAGCGACCCCAGCAGCAGCCAGCGAGCCGTCATCCATGTCTCAGCAGGGAGTGGCGCCGCGCCGCTATTGCATCCTTCCATCTGCCTGTTACGCATTCACGCCTCCATCGGGGCACTCGCGAAACAACCTGGGTAGGAACTAGGCAACCGACAATCGGAGATTCAAATACGAATCACCCGTGTAATGGCTTGCGACTCAACGTAGCACGGGGGCTCTCATGGGATGTGCAACTATTTGAAATAGTGTTGCTTATCGTGGACACCCGTTGCAGGCTGGCGCGGCGTGAACCTCACTTGTTCATGATGTTCCCCAACTTCTTGATTACCTCGCGCTCCGTCTCCGCGCTGGCGTGGGCGGCCTTGGTGTAGGCAGCCGTATCCATGTACTGCGGCGACACACCAGACTGGCGCAACAGGGCCAGGAAGGCTTCATCCTTGAGCGTGTCGCGGAAGGCGCCGTCGAGCTTGGCGATCACGGCCGGGTCCATGTCCTTGGGGCCGGCGATGCCGAAGGGCGAGGTGTGCACCACGGGATAGCCGGCTTCCTTCAGGGTGGGGACGTCCGGCAGGTCGGGGGAGCGCTTGTCGCCCAGCGACGCGAGGATGCGGACCTTGCCCGAGGCTACGTAGGGCAGGATGGTGCTGGCGCCGACCAGCACCTGGATGTGGCCGCCCAGCATGGCGGTCAGCGCGTCGGCGTCGCCCTTGTACGGCACGTGGGTCCATTTGGCCTGGGCGGCTTCGCCCAGTTGCACCATGGCGATGTGCTGGCTGCTGTAGGCGCCCGGCGTGCCGTAGGAGATCGTGTCGGGCTTGGACTTGGCGTAGGCGACCAGGTCGTCCAGCGTCTTCCAGGGCGAGTCCGCGGCGACCGCTACGTAGTAGTTGTAGCCGGCGATCATCGAGATGTAGGTCAGGTCCTTGACCGGGTCGTAGCGCGTGCCGGTGATGTGCGGCATGCGGAAGATGCCGATGGGCACCATGGTGACGGTATAGCCGTCGGGTGCGGTGTTGAGCATCTGGGTCGCGCCCAGCGTGCCGTTGGCGCCGGTCTTGTTCTCGACCACCACGGTCTGGCCCAGGCGCTTGCCGGACTGCTCGGCCAGGGCGCGGCCGACCACGTCGGTGACGCCGCCGGCGGAGTACGGGATGATCAGGCGGATCGGATGGTTGGGAAAGTCCTGCGCCAGCGCGGGGGCGCTGCCTGCGCTTGCCAGGACCATCATGCCTGCTGCCAGGATCTTCTTCATGTCATTCCTCCTTTGTGTGCCGCCGGCTTGCCGGCCGTCTCCAGGTCTAGCGGGATGCCTGGTATTGAACGTCAATCGGTGATGCGCGCGCGGCTTGCGCCGAAGCCGATGCGCTGGAAACCCTCGCGGCTGCAATGGGCCGTCAGGGTGATTTCGTCTCCGGCCTCCAGGAACAGCCGGGTTTCGCCCGAGGGCAGGGTAATGGGTTGCGTGCCGCCGTGCGTCAGTTCGAGCAGGCTGCCGTGGCCGCTCTCGTCGGGCGTGGAGATGGTGCCCGAGCCCAGCAGGTCGCCCGGGCGCAGGTTGCAGCCGCCCAGCGTGTGCTGCGCGACCATCTGCGCAGGCGTCCAGTACAGGTGGCGCGCGTTGGATGCGGACAACTGCCGCGGCGCCTGCGCGCGTTCGCGCATGAGCGGCGTGGACAGCCATGCTTGCAGTGCGATCTCCAGCCCGCCCGTGGCAGCGTCCTCGGCGTTGCGCAGGTAGGGCAGCAGTTCGGGATCGGCGTCGCCGCGCGCCATTGCGGCGCGGCGGAACGGGGCCAGCGCCTCGCTGGTCACGATCCAGGGCGAAACCGTCGACGCGAAATTCTTGCCCTGGAAGGGGCCCAGCGGCTGGTATTCCCAGGCCTGGATATCGCGCGCGGACCAGTCATTCAGCAAGCCGTAGCCGGCCACGTGGCCAGCGGCGAGTTCCAGCGGCACCGGTTCTCCGAGCGCGTTGCCGGGACCGATCCAGATCGCCAGCTCCAGTTCGAAGTCCAGTTGCGCCGAGGGCCGGAAGGCCGGGGTATCGATGCCGGCGGCGGTCCTGACCTGGCCGCGCGGCCGCCGCACGGGCGTGTCGGACGGGCAGATGGAGGATGCGCGGCCATGATAGGCGATGGGCACATGCCTGTAGTTCGGCATCAGCGGGTTGTTGGGGCGGAACAGTTTGCCCACATGGCTCGCGTGATGGATGCCGGCATAGAAATCGGTGTAGTCGCCCACGTCCGCGGGCAGCAGCAGTTCGCACTGCGCCTGGGGATGCAGCAGGCGCGCGCCCTGGGCCTCGTGCCGCGCGCGGCCGGGGTTTGCGGCGTCCAGCAGGGCGAACAGCGCGTGCCGCACGGCCTTGCGGGTGGCGGCGGGCAAAGCCATCCAATCGTTGAGCCTGCGCGCCGACAGCGCCTGGCGCGTGGCCGGGTCCAGCCTTTCCAGCAGGCCCAGCTCCACGGCGGCCCGGACATCCAGCACCTGCTCGCCGATGGCGACGCCGATTCGTGGCGCGCCGCCATCGCGGCGGAACACGCCCATCGGCAGGTTCTGCACCGGAAAATCCGGATGGCCGTCTGCGCTGTCGACCCAGCTCTGGGCGGTGGGCGCGTGGGTGTGGTCCAGCATCTTGTACTCCTCGCGGGCGTTATCGGTATCGCTGCGCGCTGTGGCCCGGCCTGCGCGCATATTCAACTAAGGCCGTCGTTGCGGCTTCAGGCCGCGGTGGTGCCGCCGTCCATGGCCCAGGCCACGCCCCGGACTTCGTCGGCGTCGGGCGAGCAGAAGAATTCGCACAGCCCGGCGATCTGCTCCAGGGTGACGAACTTGCCCGAAGGCTGGCGCAGGCCCAGCAGCTTGTTGGTGGCTGCGGCATTGTCCAGGCCTTCGCGCTCGGCCAGCGCGTCGATCTGCTTCTGCACCAGCGGCGTATGCACCCAGCCGGGGCAGATGGCATTGCAGGTGATGGCGGTCTGCGCGGTTTCCAGCGCTACCGATTTGGTCAGGCCGATCAGGCCATGCTTGGTGGCGTTGTAGCCGGTCTTGCCGGCGCGGCCGCGCAAGCCGCTGATGGACGCCATGTTGACGATGCGGCCCCAGTTGCGTGCGCGCATGGCAGGCAACGCGGTGCGTATGGTGTGGAAGCTGGCGGACAGGTTGACCGCGATCATGTCGTCCCACTTGTCGACCGGAAAGGCTTCGATCTGGCTGACGTGCTGGATGCCGGCGTTGTTGACCAGGATGTCCAGCGCGCCGTAGGCCTGGTTCAGCTCGGCCATCATGGCCTCGATCTGGGCTGGCTTGCGCAGGTCGCAGGGCTGGAAACGGACCGGAACGCCATAGGTATCGCGGAATTCGGCGCAGAGGGCGTCGGCCGCCGAGGCGTCGGCCAGGCCGTTGAGCACCAAGGTCGCGCCGGAGCGCGCCAGGCGCCGCGCTACCGCCAGGCCGATGCCGCTGGTCGAACCGGTTACCAGGGCCACGCGCCCCGAAAGATCAGCCATGCTTGTCTCCACGCTGTGTCGTTATGGAATGCGTGGCAGGTTAGGACGTGGAGATTGAGTCGTCCAATTTATTATCGATGCATGATTTATATTTGGTAGATATAAATAGCCAGCAGCCTTGGAACCACTCATGGAATTGCGCCACCTGCAGAGCTTCGTGGTCCTTGCCACGGAACTGAATTTCACACGGGCCGCCTTGCGCCTGCACATCGCCCAACCGCCCTTGAGCCAGCGCATCCGCGAACTTGAAGACGAGCTGGGCGTGAAGCTGTTCGACCGCAGTACGCGCAAGGTGACGCTGACGGTCGCGGGCCGCGTGTTCCTGGATAGCATCCAGCCCATGTTCCGGCAGCTCGATGGCGCGGTGGAGGCCTGCCGCAAGGCTGGCCGGGGCGAGACCGGCAGCCTGCGGCTGGGCTATACCGGACGCGCCAGCCATGTGCGCCTGCCGGGGCTGGTGCGCGATTGCCGGCGCCATTACAGCGATATCGCGCTGGATATCCAGGGGCCGCTGCCCACGGGTGAACTGCGCCTGAAGCTGCTGGACGGCACGCTGGACGCGGCCTTGTGTTTTCTGCCGCTGGAGGGCAAGCACATCGTGTCGCACGAGTTCATGCTCAGCGAGTTTTCCATTGCGCTGGCCGACGCGCATCCATTGGCCGCCAAGGCCAAATTGCGTGTCGCGGATCTGGCGCAGGAGCCGTTCATTGCCTATCCCTCGGGCAAGGGCTTCCACTTGCGCGGCGCCATGGATGCGATCTGCCTGGAGGCGGGCTTCCTGCCGCGCGTGGTGCGGGAAACGGAGGCTTCCCAGACTTTGCTGTGCCTGGTCGCGGCCGGCACCGGCGTGGCCATCATTCCGCGCGACATCGAATCCTTCAACATGGAGGGCGTGGTGTTCCGGCCGTTGCCCGCGGACGCCCCTAAGCTGCAGCACGGCATTGCGTGGCTGCAGACCAACCAGAATCCGGCGTTGGGGCGGCTGCTGGCATTGTGCGGCGTTGCCGCTGCGGCAGGATGAGCAGGCCGGCCTGCTTGCCCGCGCCCGTCCGCAAACGGCACAATCGCAGCGCGCGGCCCTGTTTCCGCCGCCGGAGTTTCTTATCCATGCAGGTTCTATCCGTCCCGGCCACGCTGGACGCCAGCGAGCGCATCACCATCTCCAGCGGTCCGCACCAGGCCGAATTCGCGCCGGGCGGCGGCGGCCGCCTGACGCGGTTGTCCACCGGCGGCCATGACTGGATCGTGCCCCTGACCGACACGCAGTGGCCCGCGGGACGCTGGCCGCGGGCAGGCTCCTATCCGCTGGCGCCTTACTCCAACCGCATCCGCGATGGCGTGTTCACCTTCAACGGCGCCAGGCACGCGCTGCAGTCGGTAGCCGGCCGGCCCCATGCAATCCATGGCGCGGGCCTGTACCAGCCATGGAGCGTGCGCAGCCACGGCCCGGACAACGTCGACCTGGTGCTGGAGCAGCCCGCCGGCGTGCTGGGCTGGCCTTGGCCTTTCGAATGCGTGCAGCGCTATCAGCTGGACGCGCGCGGCCTGAGCGTGGCGCTTGCCATCGTCAATCTCGGCGACACGCCCATGCCTTGCGGCCTGGGCCTGCACCCCTACTTCACGGCCGAGCGCGTCACGCTGCATGCGCGCCGCGAGTGGACGGCGGACGCCGACGGCCTGCCCAATGGCAGCAAGTCCGTCCATGTGCGCGAGCTGCGGCGTTCGGCCAGCGGCTGCGATACCTATCTGTCGCAGTGGGAGGGGCGAGCCACCCTGCATTGGCCCGATGGACATCAGCTATCGCTGCACGCCGACCCGGCGTTTGCGCACCTGGTGGTCTATACGGCGGGCGGGTCGGAGTTCCTGTGCGTCGAGCCGGTCACCAACGTGGCGGACGCGTTCAACCTGGCGGCGGGCGGCGAGACCCGCACCGGCATGCGGACGCTCGAGCCCGGCGCGCGCTTTACCGCGACCGCGTTGTTTGGCCTGGAGCCGCCCCGGGCCGCGCGTTCCTGACGCCCGCAAGCGGCGCTTTGAAAGCGCCGCCGCCTGCGGCGATAATCCGGGCAAACCAAGTCCAGGAGTCCTTCGATGAAAAAGCTCAGCACCGAACAATTGCAGGCCGCGGCCGAAACGCTGCGCCGTGTGCAGGCAAGGCTGGCGCGCGCCGGCAATCTGCCGCTTGAGCCCACCCTCTATGCCTGCGCGCAAGGATTCCGCCGCAACGTGCCCGACTATCTGTGGTCGTGGCTGTCAGGCCTGCTGGCTCCGCACAAAAGCCTGGGGGCGTGGATGGACGCACACCAGCCAGGCTGGCGCACGGGCAAGACGCCCGCCGCGGTGGTCTACGCGCGCAGCGAAAATGGCTGGTTGGAATGGCTGATCGCCGAACTGGAAGCCGAGATCAATGATCCCCACGCCCGCGCCAAGCGGGAAGGGCGCGCCTAGACCGGTGCATTGCCCGCGCATCCAGCGTCCAGTCCGGACCGGATGCCGGCCGGGCGCTTCAGGCCCGCTCGGCTCGCGAGCGGCGCAACAGAAGGAATAGCGTCTCCAACACGGCGGCCGCCAGCAGGGCGGCCAGCACCGAACCCAGCACTTGCGAGTCCCATAGGCGCGGCGGCCCTACGCGGAACTGCACCGTGTCGAAGACCAGTCCGGCCGTGATGCCGGCGACGATGGCGGCCTTCCATCCTTGCAAGGGAGCCAGCCGCAGCATCAGCAGGGTGAAGGCCACCATCCCCCAGAGCACGGGTTCAAGCGCCTGATTGAGAATGTGGTCGAGCAGAAGAGACTCCCGATTGGGTCGCGCATGCGTTTGCGCGCAGTCGAGTTTGTACTGCTTTCTGCTTGCAATTGCGAGATGCCCCGCCGCCGCGAGCGGCGAGGCATGGCCCACGGGTCCTAGAACCCTTCCAGCACGATCTTGCCCTGCGCCTTGCCGCTTTCGATGAAGGCGTGCGCCCGGCGCAGGTTTTCGGCATTGATCTTGCCGTAGTGCGCGCCCAGGGTGGTGCGCAGCGTGCCTTCGTCGATCAGGCGGGCGGCCTGGTTCAGCAGTTCATGCTGCGCGATCATGTCGGGCGTGCCGTGCAGCGGACGCGCGAACATGAACTCCCAATGCAGCGAGGCCGACTTGGACTTGAGCAGGCGCACGTCGATGGCTGCGGGGTCGTCGATCAGGGCGATCTTGCCTTGCGGCGCAATCGCTTCGGCCATCTGCGCGAAATGCTGGTCGGTCTGGGTCAGGCCGGCGATATGACTGACGTGTTCGAAGCCGATGCGCTTGAGTTCGGCGGCCAGCGGCTGGCTGTGATCGATCACGTGATGCGCGCCCAGCTCGCGCACCCAAGCTTGGGTTTCCGGACGCGAGGCGGTGCCGATCACCGTGAGTCCGGTCAGCTGGCGAGCCAGCTGCACCAGGATGGATCCCACGCCGCCCGCGGCGCCGATGACCAGCAGGCTGCCCTGGCTGGGCGCGGCGTTGTCCAGCACGCGCAGCCGGTCGAACAGCAGCTCCCACGCGGTGATCGTGGTCAGCGGCAGCGCCGCGGCCTGGGCGTAGTCCAGGCTGTCGGGCATGCGGCCGACGATGCGTTCGTCTACCACGTGCAGCTCGCTGTTGGCGCCGGGGCGGTTCAGCGCGCCCGCATACCAGACGCGGTCGCCCGGCTTGAACAGGCTGGTCTTTGCGCCCACGGCGCGCACCACGCCGGCGGCGTCCCAGCCTATGACTTCGGGCTGCCCGTCCTTGGGCTTGCGGTTGGCGCGGATCTTCACGTCCACCGGATTCACCGAAATGGCGCGGACTTCGACCAGCAGGTCATGGTCGCCGGGCACCGGGTCGGCGACGGTGATGTCTTGCAGCGCCTCCGGGTGATCGGCGGGCAGGTTCTTGAAATAGGCGATGGCTTTCATGGCGGCTTGTCCGGATCAGATGATGGAACGCACCACGCCGCCGTCCACGCGCAGCGCCGCGCCGTTGGTGGCGGCGGCTTGCGTGGAGCAGGTGTAGACGACCATGTTGGCCACTTCTTCCACGGTGGCCAGGCGGCGCAGCAGCGAAGTGGGGCGGTGTTGGGCGATGAAGTCGCGCTCCATCTGGTCCTGCGTGACGCCTTGTTCCTTGGCCATTTCGGCAAAGAAGTCCGACACGCCTTCCGAGCGGGTGGGGCCGGGCAGCACCGCGTTGACCGTGACGCCGGTGCCGGCGGTCAGTTCGGCCAGGCCGCGCGACACGCCCAGCAAGGCAGTCTTGCTGACGCCGTAGTGGATCATTTCCGCGGGGATCTGCACCGCGGACTCGCTGGAGATGAACACGATGCGGCCCCAGCCGGCGGCCAGCATGCGCGGCAGGTAGTAGCGCGACAGGCGCACGCCGCTCATGACGTTGGTGTCCAGCATGTACTGCCAGTCGTCATCCGTGATTTCAGTGAAGGACTTGGGCGCGAAATAGCCGGCGTTGTTGATCAGGATGTCGACGTCGGGATGGGCGGCCGAGATCGAGGCCGCGCCGTCGGCAGTGGCGAGATCAGCCTGCACGGTGCTCACGCGCGCAGCGGGAAACTGCTTGGCAAGTGACGCGGCGGCCTGGGCCAGCTTGTCGGCGTTGCGGCCGTGCAGCACGACTTCGGCGCCGGCCTCGGCCAGGCCCGCGGCGATGGCCAGGCCAATGCCGCCGGACGATCCAGTAACCAGGGCTTTCTTGCCGTTCAATTCGATTTTCATGAAGGGGACTCCTTGCGTGTCGGGGAATGGAGCCATGATTACCCAGCCCAAACCAGCGAAAAAGCGGCTAGCATCGCAGTCAGTTTCAATAATTTTTTGAAAATGAGGCCGGCATGGTGCGGTTCGAAGATCTGAAGATATTCATGGCGGCGGCGGACCAAGGCAGTTTTTCCGCCGCCGCGCGCGAACTGGACCTGACGCCCGCAGTCGCAAGCGCCGCGCTCAAGCGGCTGGAGCAGGCCCTGGATGCGCGCCTGTTCGTGCGCACGACGCGCAGCCTCAGGCTGACCAGCGACGGCGCACGCTATCTGGAGCATGCCCGCGCGGCGCTGTCGGCGCTGGACGCGGGCAGGAACGCCGTAGCGCGCAACAAGACGGAGATCTCCGGCACGCTGTCCTTGTCGATCCCGTCCGACCTGGGCCGCCACGTGCTGCTGCCGTGGCTGGACGAATTCCAGGAACAGCATCCGCGCGTCAATTTCCAGGTGCGCATCAGCGACCGCCTGGCCGACCTGTACCGCCAGCCGGTGGATCTGGCGGTGCGCTATGGCACGCCGAACGACTCGGGACTGGTGGCCCTGCCGCTGTCCGAGCACAACCGCCGCGTGGTGTGCGCCTCGCCCGCATACCTAGCGCGCCATGGCGTGCCGCAGGTGCCCGATGACCTGCGCCGCCACAATTGCCTGTCCTTCGTGCTGGGCGAAACCCTGCACGACCGCTGGGCCTTCCGGCGCGAGGGCGCCGCGCTCACCATACCGGTCAAGGGCGACCGCGTCGGCGACGACGGCGAACTGGTGCGCCGCTGGGCCCTGGCTGGCCATGGCCTGGCCTACAAGTCGCGATTTGACGTGCTGGCCGACCTGCGGGCGGGCAGGCTCATCGAAGTCCTGGCCGACTACACCAGCGAGCCCTCGCCGCTATACCTGCTGTGCGTGCACCGCATGCTGCTCTCGCCGGCGGTAAAGCGGCTGCGCGAATTCCTGCACGAACGCTTCAAGGCCTTCGAGGCGGGCTAGCCGGTCTTCTGGGGCTTCAATGCGCGTGGCTGGCCCGTTGGTTTGCCGCGCGCGTGCGGGCGGCTTTCTTCGCGGCAGCGGACCGGCCTGCAGCGCCCTTGGTGGCGGCAGCCTTCTTGGCGGCGGCCGAGCGGGCAGCGGCGCTGCGCTTGGAGGCCGATGCGCTGGCCTGCCGCGACAATGCGGTGCGCGAAGCGGGCTTGGCGCTTTCCTTCTTCAGGGCGGTGGTGGTGGCCTTGGCGCGTTTGGTGGACTTGGCATGCCCATCATGAGACGCGTCGCTGTCCTGCTTCGCCTTGCGCTTGGTCGCCGCGCTGGCCTTCTTCGGCGTAGGCAGGGCCACGCCGGCGCGGCGCGCCTTGGACAGCCCGATCGCGATGGCCTGCTTGGTGGACCGCACGCCATGTTTGCCTTCGCGCACGTGGTCGATTTCCTCGCGCACGAATTCTCCGGCCTGCGTGGAAGCGGATTTTCCTTGCCGTTTGTCGCGCGCCGCTCGTTCCAGGGTTTTTCGTTCAGGCATGACGACACCTCCTTGCTTGCGTTGCGGGAACGGGCTCCGCCGCGCCGAGGCCGGTGCGACGGAACTCGTAACACCACTCTAACGCCGTGGGCGTATGCTGTGTGTTCGAATGGATTGCCGGTCGTAAGCGCCGGAACACCGCCGCCAGACCGACGATGCACGACTCACCCCCCTAAGCGGAGACGAGCTATGTCGAATCATGTCTACAAGCAAATCGAACTGGTGGGCTCTTCCACCAAGTCCACCGACGACGCCATCACGCAGGCCATCGCGCGCGCTTCCGAGACGCTGCGCAACCTGGATTGGTTCGAAGTCACCGAAGTGCGCGGCCATATCAAGGATGGCAAGGTGGCGTACTGGCAGGTCGGCTTGAAGATAGGCATGCGGCTGGAAGGGAACGAGTGAGTCCGCTTGCTGCTTCTTTCTTGAGCACGCCTTCCAAGTGATTGTCGGATAAGGAGTTTTTCAGCTTGTTATCCGACTGTTCAGAGGCTTGTCCACATTCGGTGGGGACAAGCCTGTCTCGCTTGTGGCTGCGGCGCTCAAGGTCCGACGTGGCATCGTGAACCCGCCGGCTGTGGGCGTTTCTTGAGCGGCCCCTCCAAGTGCTTGGCCCACAAGGCTTTTTGCGTCCTGCCCTCATACTGTCCTCAGGCTTATCCACATTTGGCGGGGACAACCTCGGCGCCTCGATACAGCATTTGGGCCATTTTTGACCACCCCTTGCAGGCGCTTGATATGCAAGGGAATTTCCGACCTGCCCTCATACTGTCCTCATGCTTCTCCACAGAACGCGGGGACAAATCCACATTCAGGCGAGACCGCCGCGGAAGTCTGCCCGGGCATCCTGATTTCAGTGGATAAGTGCGTCAAAAATCATCCAAAAGGATGATTGCGCAATTTTTGACCGGCCCTTGCAAGTGCTTGGCGGGGCACGGATTTTTCATTCTGCCCCAAGGCTGTCCTCAACCTTCTCCACAGTTGGCGGGGATAAGTGTGAGCCCCCACGCCGCACTCGCTGCGCTCGCTTGCTGCCCCCCGAGGGGGCTGGCCCGCCTTGGGGCGGCCCGGCGGCGGGCCGGTGCCCTGGCGGCATTGGATGCGCCAGCGGCGACCGTCGTCGCTGAAAAAAAAAGCCCCCCGACGTATCGGGGGGCTGGATCGCCCGGAGGTAGACGGGCGATCTCTGCCGGCCGGGAGGAGCCCGCGCCGGCAGCGGCGGCGATCAGGGGTTGAACTTCTTGATCCAGTCCACGTAGCGGTCCACCCAGCCTTGCAGGAATTTGCGGGTGCCTTCGTTGGTGATGTTGTACTGGTCATCGACCAGGCCTTCCGTGTATTGCAGGAAGACCTCGGGCGTGGTCAGGGCGTTGGCGCCCTCGGCGGCCAGGATGTTGCGCAGGTGTTGCTGCATCAACGCGGTGCCGGCAGCGCTGGGCGAAGTGCCGACGATGCCGACGGCCTTGCCGGTCCAGGAGTTCTGGCCCCAGGGACGCGAACCCCAGTCGATGGCGTTCTTGATGGCGGCGGGCACGGAGCGGTTGTGCTCGGGCGACACGAACAGGATGCCCTGGGCGTCGGCGATCTGCTGCTTGAGCTTGGCGGCGGGGCCGGGCAGGTTGTTTTCGTTGTCCTGGTTGTAGAGCGGCACGTCGCCCAGGCTCACGTATTCGAACTTGAAGTCCGCGGGCACCAGCTTTTCCAGCGCGCGGGCCAGCCGCAGGTTGAACGAGGCAGCGCGCAGGCTTCCGACGAAAACGGCAATCTTGTAGGTGCTCATGGGGCGCAGGCTCCAAGGGGTGGACGGGAATGTCAGTGTAGACCTGTAAGCAAGCCCGCTCAATCTCGATCGCGGATATGTTTATTCATGATCATGACGCGCTGATGTCGGCTGCGCGCGGGCTGGCGCATCAGCTCATCAGGCTGACATGGGCAGCGACCACGCGCCATCCTTCAGGCGTGCGCATCCAGGTCTGGCTTTGCCGGCCGATGCGGTCGCTGCCGTCGCGCTGGAACTCCAGATTGGCCGTCGCGAAATCCTGGCCGTAGATGGTGACGACCGTGCGCAACACGCGGCGGGCCAGGCCTTGCGGCGAACGCGCCGCGCGAAAGGCGCGGATGGCATCGTAGCCGTAGAGGTTTTCGCCCGCGCCATAGCGCAGCGTGTGAGGGCTGTTCCAGAAGAGCGCATCCAGCACTTCCACCTGGTTGTTCACCAGGGCGGTTTCGTAGCGGTCCAGGGCGGCTGTGACCTCCGCCACGACGTCGGGCAGATTGATATCCATGCTTGCTGCTCCAGTTGGCACCGTTCTGGTGCGAAATATAGGGGTAATCACCAATGTGGTGTGTCTTGCGGTGCGGCGCACCCATCTCCGCGGCCGCGGTCTTTCGGCCTCGTCGGGGGAGCGCGGCGCGACGATCCTGGCATGCCGCTTGCTAGGGTTAATACTGCATAACAAGCTACGCGCCGATCCAGGAGTTCCGCCATGTCCCGTTCCACCGTTCCCGCCCCGGTCACCATGCTGGTCACCCGGCACATCGCACCCGAACGCTATGGCGATTTCCTGTCCTGGATGCGCCAGGGGGAGATCCTCGCGGCAGGTTTCCCGGGCTTTCTCGGGTCCGGTGTGCTGCAGCCCGCCGAAGGCGGCGACCAGTACCAGATAGTCCTGCGTTTTGCCGACGCGGCCAGCCTCGCCCGCTGGGAAAACTCCTTGCCGCGCCGCATGTGGCTCGAACGCGGCGCGTCGCTGGTGCGCGCCAGCCACGAGCGCCGCGTCAGCGGCACGGATGACTGGTTCGCGCCCAGGACCAGCGCGCCGCCGCGCTGGAAGCAGGCCGTCAGCATCTGGCTGGCTTACTTTCCGGTGTTGCTGGCGTTTTCCGTGCTGGCCAGCGAACCGTTGAGCCTCTTGCCGGTGTTCTGGCGGGTGCTGATCACCAGCGTAGCGTTGACGCCCGTCATGGTATTCATCTGCATGCCCCTGGTGGCGCGCATGCTGCAGCGCTGGCTGCGGGCGAGCTGAAGCAGGCATGCGCGGCCGGTTCAGGCCGCGCGCGCGCTGCGGGAGGAATACAACCGGTGCAGCGTGATCTTGCGCACCGCCGCCTGGCTGCCCTGGATATGCGCGTTCAGCAGCGCAACCGAGCGTGCGGCGTCGCCGGCCAGCGCCGCGTCGAGTATGGCCGCGTGCTCTTCGTAGGTCTTGCCGATGCGTTCGGGTAGCGTGAAGTCCAGGCGCCGCACGATGCGGATGCGCTCGGTGGCTGCGCGGTGCACGCGCGCGATCTCGGGGTTGCCTGCGGCGGCCACCAGATCGATGTGAAAGCGCTCGTCCAGGTCCGCCAGCCGCTCGCTGTCGGCGGATCGTTCGCTTGGGTCCACCAGCCAGATGTCGGCCAGCGGGCGCAGCGCGCGCTGGCGTTCGGCGGCGCTGGCCGTTGCGCACAGCGACTGCACCGCGGCCGCCTCCAGCACGCTGCGAAGCTCGTAGAAATGGTCCAGCGTGTTGAAGTCCAATGGCTTTACCAGCCAGCCATTGCGCTGGCGCACCTCCAGATAGCCTTCCCGCTCCAGCCGGAACAGGGCCTCGCGCACCGGCGTGCGGCTGACCTGCAGGCGGTCGGCGATCTCGGTTTCAGTGAAGCGGTCGCCCGGCGCCAGCCGGAAGTCCAGGATGTCCCGCTTCAGCGTGCCGTAGGCGGTGTCGGCCAGCGTGCGCGGTATGTCGATGACGGCGAAGGCGGTTCCCATGTGGTGGCCTCGGAGCGGTGGTTAAAGAGAGCGTAGGCGGGCAATGCCGGCCTGCTGCAGCGCATGTGCGGCGCGCAGGCAATCGGCTTCGCGCCACGGCGCGCCGATCAGTTGCACGCCCAACGGCAGGTGATCGTCCTGTCCGGCTTCGGGCCAGACCGGCGCGGCGCAGACCGGCAGCCCGATGCACGACACCGGCTGCGTCAGGATGCCCATGCTGGCGCGCGCCGGCAGCCGCTGGCCGGCCAGTGTCAGCCAGTCTGCGCCGATGGGCGTGGCCGGCACCGGCGTGGCGGGGGCGATCAGTACGTCGTAGTGCTCGAACAGCGTCAGCGCTTCGCGATAGACGCGATGGCGGATGCGCTGCGCCTGCTGCGCCCAGGTTGCGGGCACAAGGCTGCCTGCGACCAGCCGGTCGCGCGACAGCGGTTCGTAGTAGTCATAGTGCGTAACGAGCTTGCGGCGGTGCAAGGCGCCGCCTTCCGCCGCGCTGATGACGAAGGCCGCGGCGCGGGCTTGGGCCGCGCCCTGGAGTTCGACGACAGACGTGGCGTCCAGCGCGTGCGCCGCGATCTCGACGGCACGGCGGGCCTGCGGTCCGGCCCATTCGGCGAAGTAGCCGCCCAGCACCGCCACCCGCAGTCCGCGCATGCCGCCGGCCAGCGCCGCCAGCGTGGGTTCGGCCGGGCGTTGGGCGCAGGCCACGTCGTCGGCGTCCATGCCCTGCAGCGCGTCGTAGGCGGCGGCAAGGTCGCTGGCGCTGGCCGCGAACGGCCCCAGGTGGTCGAGGCTGCCGACGAACGGAAACGAGCCTGCGCGCGACAAGCGGCCGAAGGTGGGCTTCAGGCCGAACACGCCGCACAGCGAGGCGGGCACGCGGATCGAGCCGTTGGTGTCCGAGCCCAGCGTCAGCGGCACCAGGCCGCCCGCGACCGCGGCGGCGCTGCCGCCGGACGAGCCGCCGGCGATGCGGGTGGTGTCGTGAGGGTTGCGGCAGGGGCCGTAGTGGCTGTTTTCCGTGGTGAAGCCATAAGCGTGCTCGTCCATGTTCAGCGCGCCGACCAGCACCGCGCCGGCCTCGCGCATGCGTTCGACCAGTCTGGCGTCGCGCCGCGCGGGCGGGTTGGAGGCGTTGACCCGCGCGCCGGCCAGGGTGACCTGGTCGGCGATGTCGAACAGGTTCTTGACCGCATAGGGCACGCCGGCCAGCGGCGGCAGCGGCTCGCCGCGGGCGCGGCGCGCGTCGATGGCCGCCGCTTCCTGCCGCGCCCGGCTTTCGGTGATGGCGGTGAAGCAGTTGTAGCGCGGATCGCGCTCGCGCACGCGCGCCAGCGTGGCGTCCAGCACCGCCATTGCGCTGCGTTCGCCGGCGCGGACCTGGCGCGCGATATCCTGCGCGGGGCCGCTCACGGGCGGAACACCGCGGCAGATTCCAGCTCCACGGCCAGCGGCTCATCGACGAAGCCGGCCGCGATGTCCTGGATGCGCGCGAACTGCTGCGCCACGTCGGCCACGGCCTGCTCGCGCAAGGCATAGCCGGCCAGCGCCAGGGCGCTGCGCACGTATTGGTCGATGGTTTCCTGGGTCATGGCGGACTCTCCGGTACGGGTGATTTACTTGCGCACTTCGCGCTGGAAGATTTCCAGGCTGAGCTTCTTCATTTCGATGAAGCTGGGTTCTGACAGCGTCGCCACCGTGCGGGGGCGCGCGTCGCGGTAATCCAGGATCTCCGCGACCCGGGTGGGCCGCTTGGTCAGCAGCAGCACCTGGTCGGCCAGGTACACGGCTTCCTCCAGGTCGTGCGACACCAGCAGCATGGTGGTGCCGGTCTGCATGAAGACCTCCTGCAGCTTTTCGCGGATGAACAGCGTCATCTCGAAGTCCAGCGCGGAGAAGGGCTCGTCCAGGAACAGCACCTCCGGTCCGGGCGCCAGCGCGCGCATGATCGAGGCGGTCTGCTGCTGTCCGCCGGACAGTTCATAGGGGTAGCGGTTCAGGTCGAACTTGACGTCGAACGAGGCCACCAGCTCGGCGACCCGCGCATCCACCTCGGCCTTGCTGCGGCCTTCCAGGCGCAGCGGGTAGGCGATGTTGTCGATGGTGCGCAGCCACGGGAACATGGCCTCGCGGTAGTTCTGGAAGACGTAGCCGATCTTGGTCTGAGCCAGCGACTTGCCGTCGAACAGGATCTCGCCCGAGTCGATCGGAATCAGGCCGGCGATCATGTTGATCAACGTCGACTTGCCGCAGCCGTTGGGGCCGAACACCGAGACGATCTTGCCCTTGGGGATGTCGAGGTTGAAGTCCTCGTACAGCGGCCAGCCGGCGAAGTACTTGGTCAGCCCGCGTATGGTGATGTGGGTGCCCAGCGGGCCGGGCTCGAACGGCGCGGCGGCAGGGCCGGGGGCGATGACGGGATTGAGGACGGTGGACATCAGCGGCCGCTCCAGTGGACCACGCGCTTTTCCAGCACGAGAAAAAGAATGTTCAGCACATAGCCGAGCGCGCCGGCGGCGAGGATGGCCGCATACATGTCGCGCACGTTCAGCACCTGCTGCGCATTGATGATGCGATTGCCCAGGCCGCTGTCGGAGCCGATGAACATTTCGGCCACGATCACGATGACCAGCGCCATCGACACGCCGCTGCGCAGGCCCACGAACGTGGGCTGCAGGCTTTCCCAGATCAGCACGTCCTTGAAGATGCGCCAGCGCGACGCGCCCATCACGCGCGCCGCCATGACACGCTGCTTGCGGGCGTTGATGACGCCGTAAGCGCTGTTGAACAGGATCACCAGCACCGCCGCGAAGGCCGCGATGGCAATCTTGTTCATGTCGGTGACGCCGAAGATCATCAGGAACAGCGGAATCAGCGCGGAAGAGGGCGTGGAGCGGAAGAAATCAATCAGAAACTCCACGCTGCGATAAGCCTTTTCGTTGCTGCCCAGCAGCACGCCCAGCGGCACGCCGATCACGCCCGCGATGAGGAAGGCCTGCAGTGTGCGGTTCAGCGACGCCAGGAAGTCCGCCAGCAGCGGGCCGCCCGCCATGCCCTTGACCAGCGCCGCAAGCGCCGCGCTGGGCGTGGGCAGCAGCACAGGGCTGACCAGTTGCAGGCGCACCACCAGGTCCCACACCACGAAGAGCGCCAGCGGGCCGATCAGCGGCAGCAGGCGGCTCGTGTCGAATTTGCGCAGGGGCCGCGCTGTCGCGGCCGGGCCGGCCGCGGTTGTTGCAGTGGTTGCGGTCATGGCTTAGCCCTTGTAGAGCATGGTCGAGACGTCGACCTTCTGGGCGAAGACGCCCTTGTCTGCGAACAGGTCGAAGAATTTCTGGAAGTGCTGGATGTCGCCGGGCGTGAACTCGTTGTAGAGGGTGTAGGCGGCCAGCGGCACTTCCTCGGTCATCGGACCTTCGATGGCGGTGTAGCCCTTGAGGTAGGGGCGGGCCTCTTCGGGCTTGCTGCGGATCAGTTCGATGCCGCGTGCATAGGCGGCGATGAATTTCCTGCTTTCCTCGGGATGCTTCTTCAGGAAGGCGGTGGTCAGCGATGCCGACCCGCCGAACCACGGCGCCATCGGATCGCCCAGCACGTACTTGGCGATGACGCCCGATTCCAGCACGCGGGTGGTGCCGTTCAGCCTGCCCACCGTGCCCGTGGGCTCCAGCGTGTAGCAGGCGTCCAACTGGCCGGCGGCGACCGCGGCGACGTGCTGGCTTATCGCCAGCTCGACCACGGTCGCCCCGGTTGCGCCGGCGCGCTCCAGCACTGCTTTGGCCAGCGTGGCGTTCTGGATGCCGGGTCCAGATCCGACCTTTTTCCCCTTGAGGTCTGCGATGGATTTGATGGGACTGTCTTTCGCGACGATGAACTCGTCCAGCACGTGCTTGGCGTTGCTGGGATTGGACGCAAAGATCTTGAACAGGCCGGGCGAGGCGATCTCGCCGATGGCCAGGTTGGCCGAGCCGGTGCCGTTGGCGCTGCCGTCCGCGCGGCCGGCCAGCATCGCTTCCATGACCTGCTGCGCGCCCGCGAATTTCAGCGGCTCGACGTTCAACCCGGCCTCCTTGAAATAGCCCTTTTCCAGCGCCGCGTAGAACGGCAGGCCGGCCGCCACGGGCCAGAAGCCGATGCGGATGACGGGTCCCGACTGCGCGCGCGTCAGCGCCGGCGCGGCCAACGTCGCGGCGCCCAGCGCGGCGCCCTGGATCAGCCGGCGGCGGGTGGCGTTGAAGGCATGGGGCGCGTTGCGGTAGATCATGAGGGAGCTCCTGGTGTGCAAGGAAAGTGGCGCTTGTAGACAAGCTGGCATACCAGGCATCAAGCAAGAGCCGTGCCAACTTCGTCCGGGGCGGCAGGCGCCCAGGGAGCGTGGCGGGCCGGCCTCGCGCTGGTGCCTCGCCTGAACCACATTGGTGCACGGCGCACCATTGAAGGGGACATAACCGGCCCTGTGTCGCGCTGCGCGCGATGGCGTAGCATGTGGGCGGATCGGAGCGTGCTGCTCCGGGTTCGTGAACCCTTGCGCGACGCCCTGGCTGCGTCATACCGAGATGAATACGCGTTTTGTCGAAGCCTTTCTGTGGTCGGCGCGCCTGGGCAGTTTCCGGGCGGCGAGCGACCGTCTGCACATTACCCAGGCCGCCGTGGCCAATCGCATCGCGTCGCTCGAAGAGGACATAGGCGCGCGCCTGTTCGAGCGCGACGCCAAGGAGCTCAGGCTGACGGCCACCGGCACCCGGCTGCTGGACTATGGCGAACGACTGCTGGAGATCCGCCAGCAGATCTTGTCGCTGGGCAAGGGCGGCGACGAGGTCTTCGGCCTGGTGCGTATCGGCGCCATCGAGACCGTGGTGCACACCTGGCTGATCGGCTTCCTGACCAATCTGCGCTCCACCTACCCGGGCATCGAGGTCCAGCTCACCTCCGAAACTACGCGCGCGCTGCACCGGGGCTTGCGCGAGGGCACGCTCGATATCGCGCTGCAGACGGACCTGCTGAACGACAGCGGCATCATCAGCACCGCCTGCCTGCCAATGGAGATGGGCTGGGTCGGACCGGCCGGCGACGAGGACGCTCTGAGCGCGCAACAGCTGCTGAGCGAGCCGGTGCTGACCATGAGCCCGGGATCGCAGCCGCACGAAGCGCTCAAGGCCCTGTACCGCGAAGTCGGCATGCCGCAGGGCAAAGTGCACTGCGTCAGCTCGATCTCCGCGCTGGCGCGGCTGGTGCGCAGCGGCTTCGGCCGGGCGCTGGTGCCGCTGCCGCCCATCTATGAATATGTGGCGCGAGGCGAGGTGCAGATCATCCGCTGCGACATCCCCGTGCCGCCCCAGCTGCTGGTGGTGAGTTATCTGGAAAGCGCCGGGTCGGACGCGATCCGCCTGGTGGCTGAACTCGCCAGCCGCGCTTCGGACCAGTTCACGTCGTCGGTCACTGCGCCGCGATTGGGTTCGGCGCAATAGTGTTATCCCTAGGGCGTCTTTCAGTAATTTTGTTGCCGCGCAGAAGAATTACTCGTTTGTCCCGGGGCAGCCGGCCGGCTGAAGATGGAGCCTTCCGTAATCGAAGGAATTTCCTGTCTTCCGCCCATGAGCACGCGCACCGAATCCACTCTCCCGCCGCACGGCCTGCTGTTCGTCGCCACTGACGCCGACCCCGCCCACGAAGCCGATTTCAACCGCTGGTACGACCGCGAACACGTGGAAGAACGTGTGCGCATCCCCGGCTTTCTGTCGGGCGCGCGCTACCTGTCGCGCGCAGGCGGCCGCAAGTATCTGGGCCTGTATCGCACCGAATCGCTGGCCGCCTTCACCACGGCGGACTATCGCAAGGCGTTCGAGCGCCAGACCGAGTGGTCGGTGACCAACCTGGACCGCATGCGCGACCCGATGCGCCGCGTGTGCGCCGTGCGGGCCGTGACGGGCTTTGGCTCCGGCAGCGAGATCGCGGTCCTGCCTCTGCCGGCGACGAATGACAGCGAAGCGCTGGTGGCGCGGGCGCAGGCGCTGGGCGCCGAACTGGCGCAGGCGGACGGCTTCGTGCAGTCCTACCTGCTGGTGCCGGACGTGGCGCTCAGCACGCCGCTGCCGCGCGAGTCCGCCGAAAACCGCGTGCTGGCGCCGCTGTTCGTGGCGGAAGCGAGTTCCGCCGCTGCCGCGCGCGCGCTGCGCGACGATGCTTGCCGCGCCTTCGATGCCGATCCGGCCAGCGCCTGGCTGCTGCAACTGGGCTGGAAGCTGACGGCCGCCGACCTGCGCTGAGCCCATTGCGGCCAGTCACCAAACATCCGATTCAAGGGGAATCCCATGGCTGAACAAACGCTATACGGCGCCGCGGCGGTCAAGACCGCGGCAGCGCCCAACAAGATGCGCAGGCTGGCCCTGGCCAGCTCGGTCGGCACCACGCTGGAGTGGTACGACTTCACCATCTACAACCTGATGGCTGCGCTGGTATTCAACGCCATCTTCTTTCCGTCCTTCGACCCGCTGACGGGCACGATCCTGGCGTTTTCCACCTATGCCGTGGGCTACGTGTCGCGGCCCCTGGGCGGCTTCGTCTTTGGCCACCTGGGTGATCGGCTGGGACGCAAGTTCGTCCTGGTCGCCACCCTGGTCATCATGGGCGTGTCCACCGGCCTGATGGGGTTGTTGCCGACCTACGCGTCCTGGGGCGTGTGGGCGCCGGTGGCCCTGGTGGCCTTGCGCTTTGTACAGGGCGTGGCGCTGGGCGGCGAATGGGCTGGCGCGGTGCTGCTGTCGATGGAGCATGGCAAGCCGGACCAGCGCGGGCGCAACGCTTCCTTCACGCAGATCGGTCCGTCCTGCGGCACGCTGATAGGCACGGGCTTCATCGCCGCGGTCTCGGCCTTCCTGAGTCCCGAGGACTTCCAGGCCTGGGGTTGGCGCGTGCCCTTCGTCTCCAGCGTGGCGCTGGTGCTGTTCGGCCTGTGGCTGCGCCGCGGGGTGGAGGAAACGCCCGTGTTCCTGGAAATGGAGCAGAAGCGCGAAACCGCCGCCACGCCCATCAAGGAAGTGCTGGGCCAGTACTGGCGGCAGCTGCTGATCGCGGGTGGCTCGCGCATCGGCTCCGACGTGCTTTATGCGTTGGTGGTGGTGTTCACGCTGACCTACGTCACCACGGTGCTGCACCTGTCGCGGCCCATGGCGCTTACCGCGACCATGCTGGGCGCCGCGCTCAACGCGATAGCGGTGCCGCTGTGCGGGCATCTGTCAGACAAGATCGGCCGCCGTCCGGTGTATCTGGCGGGCGCGGTACTGGGCATGATCTGGGCCTTCGTCTTCTTCGTGCTGATGGACACCGCGCATCCCATCGCCATCTGCGCTGCCGTCGTGGTGGGCCTGCTGATCCACGCGCTGATGTACGGCCCGCAGGCCGCCTTCATCACCGAGCAGTTTCCGGGCCGTGTGCGCTATGCGGGTTCGTCCCTGGCCTACACCCTGGCCGGCATCGTCGGCGGCGGGTTCGCGCCGCTGATCATCGCCAGCCTGTTCAAGTCCTGGAACTCGACCTTTGCCATATCGCTGTACGTGGCGGCGGCGCTGATCGTGACGGCGGTGGCGGTGCTGGCTGCCAGGGAAACGGCGAAATCTCCGTTGCAACGCTGAGGCGCATCTAGGCCGGCCAGGCGCCGCCCGGACTGGAGTCCGGACGGCGCCTGGTGGTTCAAAGAAATGTCAGGTATCTGACTTTATTCTGAACACCAAACGAAAATTGTTTACACTCTCATCCTCAAAATTCGAGGTTGAGCGGGCCGCCGTGGGGGCGGGATCCGCTCCTGTTACGGGAGAGAGTCGATGCGCAAGTTGCTGTTGGGAGCGGTGTTGGCCGCTGCGGTGTTCGGGGGGACGGCCCAGGCTGCGGCCGAGCCCAAGGCCGTGGTCGCCACGTATTCGGATCTGGCGCTGGCCGGCTACGAAGACTCGCTGACTTCCGCCAAAGCCCTGCGCACAGCCATCGACGCCCTGATCGCCAAGCCCAGCGCCGAAACGCTGAAGGCCGCGCGCGAGGCCTGGCTTGCGGCGCGCGTGCCGTACCAGCAGACCGAGGCGTACCGCTTCGGCAACCCCATCGTCGACGATTGGGAGGGCCGTGTGAACGCCTGGCCGCTGGACGAAGGCCTGATCGACTACGTCGACGCCTCCTACGGCACGGAAAACGACGAGAACGCCTACTACGCCGTCAACGTCATCGCCAATTCCAAGATCTCGGTGGGCGGCAAGACCGTCGACGTCAGCAAGATCACGCCCCAGCTGCTGTCCGAAGTGCTGCATGAAGCCGACGGCAACGAAGCCAACGTGGCCACGGGCTACCACGCCATCGAATTCCTGCTGTGGGGCCAGGATCTGAACGGCACCGGCCCCGCGCCGGCAGACCGCAAGGGCACGCCGCAGGAACGCCATGCCGGCAACCGTCCGCACACCGATTTCGATCCGAAGCAGTGCACGGGCGGCCACTGCGAACGCCGCGTGCAGTTCCTGAAGGCCGTGACCGATCTGTTGGTGACGGACCTGGAAGAGATGGTCGGCAACTGGAAGAAGGACGGCGCCGCGCGCAAGGCCGTCGAAGAAGATCCGAAGGCCGGCCTGATCGCCATGCTGACCGGGCTGGGCAGCCTGTCCTACGGCGAGCTGGCCGGCGAACGCATGAAGCTGGGCCTGATGCTGCATGACCCCGAAGAAGAGCATGACTGCTTCTCGGACAATACGCACAACTCGCACTATTACGACCAGATCGGCATCCGCAACGTCTACCTGGGCAGCTACACCCGCATCGACGGCAAGACCGTCTCGGGCGCCAGCCTGTCGGAACTGGTGAAGGCCCGCGATCCCAAGCTGGACGCCGAGGTTCGCGCCAAGCTGGACGCCACCGTGGCCGCCATGCAGGCGATGAAGACGCGCGCCGAAACGGTCGAAACCTACGACCAGATGATTTCGGACGGCAACAAGGAAGGCAATGCCGTGGTCCAGGCCGCCATCGACCGCCTGGTCGACCAGACCCGCAGCCTGGAGCGCGTGATCGCCCTGCTGGACCTGGGCAAGGTGGCCATCGAAGGTTCCGACAGCCTGGACAAACCTGACGCCGTATTCAAGTGAAACTCGTTTTAGCCGCCGTACTGGCGGCGTCGGCCCATGCCGGCGCCGCCGCCGCTCCAACCGGGCGTGACGACCTCACGCCCGAAGATCTGAAACGCGTGACCGCCATCACGGCGCCCACGCGCGATTTCTCCAAGGTCGAGACCTTCGAGACCATGCAGGCTGGGGCCGCCACCACCAACAAACTCATCAACGCCGACATCTTTTCGCAGCCGTCGGCCAACATGAGCTTCGAAGGGCGCCAGGAATTCCAGGTCGGCAACGGCCTGTTCCGCAAGGACTGGGTCTCGGCGCCGGCTTCCACGCAGGCGTCCGATGGCCTTGGCCCGCTCTTCAATGCGCGTTCCTGCCAGGCCTGTCATACCAAGGACGGACGCGGCACGGTGCCGGGCTTCGATCCTTTGGAACGTACCGATGCGGTAGCGCTGTTGCTGCGCCTGGCGGTGCCGCAGGGCGCCGACCGCGGCCACCCCAAGCTCGCGCCGGGCGAGATCGCGGCCTTGCCCGAACCCGTTTACGGCGTGCAACTGCAGAACTTCGCGGTCGCGGGCCTGCCCGCCGAAGGCCGCATGGAGATCGAATACCAGCCGGTCCCGGTCGCGCTCAACGGCGGTGAAACCGTCACCCTGATGAAGCCGGCCTACCGCATCGAGAACCTGGGCTATGGCCCGATGCGTGCAGACACGCAGATCTCGCCGCGCCTGGCGCCGCCCATGATAGGCCTGGGCCTGCTGGAATCCATCCACGAAGCCGACATCCTGGCCAACGTGGGCGCGGACAAGCGCGACGGCATTGTCGGCAAGGCCAACTGGGTCACCGACGCGCGCACTGGCGCGCGCGTACTGGGCCGCTTCAACCTGAAGGCCGGCCAACCCACGGTCGAGCAGCAGAGCGCAGCCGCCTTCTCCAACGACATGGGGCTGTCCACGCCTCTGTTCCCTCAGCATTCCGGCGACTGCACGCCTTCTCAGAAGCAGTGCCTGGACATGCCGCACGGCGCGCAGCCACGCTTCGGCCCCGAGGAAGTGCCGGCCAAGCTGATGGACTTCGTCACCATCTATTCCACCAACCTTGCCGTGCCGCAGCGCCGTGACGCCGACGATGCGCGGGTGCTGGCCGGCAAGAAGCTGTTTTACGAAGCCAATTGCGTCGCCTGCCACGTGCCCAAGTACGTCACCAGCCGCAACGCCAAGCAGCCCGAGCATCGCTTCCAGCTGATCTGGCCTTACACCGACATGCTGGTGCACGACATGGGCGACGATCTGGCCGACGGCGTATCGGACGGGCTGGCCAATGGCCGCGAATGGCGCACGCCGCCGCTGTGGGGCATCGGCCTGACCAAGACCGTGAACCCCAATGCCACCTGGCTGCATGACGGACGCGCGCGCACCTTGCTGGAAGCCGTGCTGTGGCATGGCGGCGAGGCCAAGCCGGCGCGCGATCGCGTGGTGGCGATGACGCCGGAAGAACGCGCCGATCTCATTCGTTTCCTGGAGTCGCTGTGATGGCCGGATTTGCAAAGCTGATGTTCAAGCGCGCCGCGGCCGCGACGCTGGTCCTGGCCGCACCCTCGGCCGCGTTGGCCGCGCCGCCCTCCGACCTGGGCGAGCGCCTCGCGCGCGATTACGCCCGTCCCGCCGTGGCCAGGATGGTTGACGCGGCGTCGGCGCTGGACGGCGCGCTGGGCGGCTGGTGCGCGCAGCCCGGCGCAGCCGACGCGAAGCGCGTCAAAGAGGCTTTCGAAAATCTGGCCCTGGCGTGGTCCGGCATCGAGTTCCTGCGCTTCGGCCCGCTGGTGCAGGCCAACCGCTACGAGCGCCTGGCGTTCTGGCCCGATACGCGCGGCGTCATGCCCAAGCAGGTGCAGGCGCTGATCACCGCCCAGGACGGCGCCTTGCTCGTGCCCGGTGCACTAGCGGGACGCAGCGTGGCCGTGCAGGGCCTGCCCGCGTTGGAATACGTGTTGTACGGCGAGCCGGCCTTGCTGCGGCAGGATGGCGGACAGGTCGGCACCTACGCCTGCGATTACGCCCGGGCGGTGGTCGCCAACGTCAGGCAGATCTCGCGCGATGTAGCTCAGGCCTGGAGCGCCGAAGGCGATTTCGGCCGGCAGTTTGCGCAACCCAAGGCCGGCAACGACCTGTACCGCGACCAGCAGGAAATCGCGGCCGAGGCCATGAAGTCGCTTTCCACGGGATTGCAGTTCGCACGCGACGTGAAGATCCTGCCGGTGCTGGGCGACACGCCGGAAGCGGCGCGGCCCAAGCGCGCCGCATTCTGGCGCAGCCAGCTGTCCACGCGCCTGCTGGCGGCCAACCTGGAAGGGCTGCAGGCCTTCTACCAGGCGGGCGCCTATGCGCTGCCCAAGGGCGATGCCTGGATGGCCGAGTCCGTGCGCGGTGAACTGGCCAGCGCGGCGCGCACGCTGCTGGATGTGCCAACGCCGTTGGAGCAGGCCCTGGCTCAGGAGGACGGGCGCAGGCAACTGACGCTGGCGGCGCTGACCCTGAAGAACGCCAAGGCCATCGTCGACGAGAATCTGGCGCCGGCCCTGGGCGTCACGATCGGATTCAATGCGCTCGATGGCGATTGACCGGCGCCGCTTCCTGTCGCTTGCGGCCGCGCTGGGCCTGGCTCCGGCGGCGGCGTTGGCGGCTGCGCCCAAAGACGGCGAAGTCCTGTACCTGAGCGCGCGCAAACGCGGCGGGCGCGACGAAACCGCGCTGCTGGACGCGGCCGGGCATGACCGGCTGGTGGTGCCGATGCCCGCGCGCGGACACAGCTTCGCCATCGATGCCGCGGGGGAACGCGCGGTCGTCTTCGGCCGCCAGCCGGGCTTCTTCGCGCTGGCCTTCTCGCTGCGCGGCGGCGAGCCCCAGGCCTTGCCCATGCACGAGGAACGCCACTTCTTCGGCCATGGCGCCTACGTGGACGGCGGCCGGCTGCTGGCCGCCACCGAAAACGATTTTGAAGCGGGCCGGGGCGTGCTGGGGCTGTACGACGCCTCGCCCGGCGGCGCATACCGCCGTATCGGCGAATTCGACAGCGGCGGCATCGGTCCGCATGAAGTCGTGCTGATGCCCGACGGCAAGACGCTGTGCGTCGCCAACGGCGGCATCCTGACGCATCCAGACTATGGCAAGCTGGAACTCAACCTGGACACGATGCGGCCCTCGCTTGCATACATCGACGCGGCCAGCGGCGAGCTGCTGGAAAAAGTGGAGCTGGAGCCCGCTTTGCACCGCCTGTCCATCCGCCACCTGGCGCTGGCCGCCGACGGCTGCGTCTGGTTTGGCTGCCAGTACATGGGTCCGGCCTCCGACCGGCCGGCGCTGGTGGGACGGCACAGGCGCGGCGCGCAGCTGGAACTGTTCGAAGGACCCACGCAGGCGCTGCGCCAGATGCGCAACTACATCGGCTCGGTGGCGGTGGATGCCGCGGGCGCCGTGGTCGCGACGTCCAGCCCGGTGGGCGGGCAGGTGATCTACTGGGACGCGGCCAGCGGCCGTTGCCTGGGCACGACCGAACTGGCCGATGGCTGCGGCGTGGCGCCGGCCGCCGGAGACGGCTTCCTGCTGAGCAGCGGCCTGGGAGCGATGCTGCGCACCGACGCGTCCGGCAAGGAGCAGCCCGTGCTGGCGCCGTCGCGCGAGGTCTCCTGGGACAACCATTTCCGCAAAGTTCCGGCGCGGGCCTGAACCCGCGTGCTTACAAAGCTTGACACAACGGGGCCGCGATGCGGCCCTTATCGCAAGCGCCATCTGATAAAGTTTTCGGCTGCTTTTTTCAGGCCGCCAGGCGTCCGTTGCCGGGACGCTGCGCGGCCTCAACTTTTCCGCAGGAGTATCCATGGAAGAAGCCTTGAAAGAATTTAACGCCTGGGCTCCCAAGCTGGTCGACCTGGGCCTCAATCTGGCGGTTGCGCTGCTGATCCTCATCATCGGCTGGTGGGTGTCGTCGCTGCTGGGCAGCTGGGTCCGCCGCGCCGCGACGCGCTCCAAGAAGATCGATCCGACCATCGTGCCCATGTTCTACAGCACGGTGGTCTGGACGGTGCGCATCTTCACCGTGATTGCGGTGCTGGCGCGTTTCGGGGTGCAGACGGCCAGCCTGATCGCCGTGCTGGGCGCAGCCGGCCTGGCCGTGGGCCTGGCCTTGCAGGGCACGCTGCAGAACATCGCCGCCGGCATCATGCTGTTGATCCTGCGCCCGATACGCGCGGGCGAATACGTGGCGCTCAGCACCGGCGTGGACGGCACGGTGGAAGAGGTCGGCCTCTTCCTGACGCGCCTGATCCAGGTCGACGGCATCCATCTGACCTTGCCCAACAGCACGGTGTGGAACGCCACGATCACCAACTACAGCCGCAACAAGACGCGCCGCCTGGATATCCCGGTGCCGGTGCGCTATGGCGACAACCTGGAAGTGGTGGTGGCCAAGCTGCGCGCCATCGTCGACGCACGGCCGGAAACGCTGAAGGATCCTGAGCCGCTGGTGAAGGTGGTCGACTACAAGGAGAACGGCGTGGTCGTGAACGTGCGGGTATGGACCGAGTCGGCCAAGTACTGGGACCTGCGCTGGGGCTTGTACCAGGACATCCGCAAGTCGCTGGAAGACGCGGGCTTCCAGCCGCCGATCCCCATGCGCGAGATCCAGAACGCCAAGCCGGGAGCCGCGGCCTGAAGCAGGTGGCCTTCCCTGGAATGACAATGGGCGCCCCGCTGGGCGCCCCTTTTTTTTGCCGGAGGCAAGCAGGCCTCAGGCCTGCATCGACAGGCGCGCCAGTTCGTTCTTGATCCAACCGGCGATTTCGCGCTGGCGCTGGGCCGGCATGCGGTCGATGATGGCCGTGACGCTGACTGCCAGGATAGGCGCGCCCTGCGCGTCCAGCAGCGCGCAGCCCACGCCCAGCGCGCCGCGCACCGCGTGGTTGCCCACCACGGAATAGCCGCGGGCGCGGGTGTTTTCGATCAGGCGGAACATTTCCTGCGGCGTCATGCCGCCGTATTCGTCCAGCCGTCCCGAGTTGCGCTCGACGATGCCGCGCGCAACGTCGTCGGGCAGGGCGGCCAGCAAGGCCATGCCGCCCGATCCCACGCCCAGCGGCTGGCGCTTGCCGGCGTAGGTGGCCAGGATCTGCACCGGATAGCTGCCGATCTCGCGATGCAGGCTGATGGAGTCGTCCTCTTCGCGCACTACCAGGAATACCGCGTCGCCGGTGCGATCGGCCAGGCGCCGCAGCACGGGCAGCAACTGGCGCACGCGCGGGTCGCGCGAGCGCGTGTCCGGGTCCACCGCCAACTGGGCGCGGTACTTCTTGGTGCCGGTCACGGCCAGCACCAGCCCGGCATCCAGCAGGGCGGCCAGCAGGCGGTAGATGGTGGGACGCTGTATGCCCGTGAGGCGGGCGATATCGGTCACGCTCAGGCCGTCAGGGCCCTGGTCCCGCAGGGCGGCCAGGACGGCCAATCCGCGCCGCAATGTGCGTGGGCCCGCGGCCGCGGCGTCGCTATCTTGCATGAAAATCTCTGAAAACTCGGGTTATTACGGAATATTCAAGGGAAAACCACTGTCCGTGCTGTGGACTCTACCTTGATGCAGTGCATGTGTATAGCTCAGAATGCTGCATCGAACAATTCAAATCGTCCATTCAATGGACAGTACCTGCACGGAGACTCTATGACTACAGGTCAAAAGCCTGGACTGCGGCGCATTGCCGCCACCCTTCTGGCTACCGCCGCAAGCGCATTCGCAATGGGTTCGGCCCATGCCGCCTATCCCGACAAGCCCGTCCGCATCGTGGTCGGTTTTTCCGCCGGCGGCACCACTGACGTGATCGCCCGCATCATGGCCAAGGAGCTGACCGAAAGCCTCGGCCAGTCCTTCGTGGTCGAGAACAAGCCGGGCGCCGGCAGCAATATCGCCACCGACCAGGTAAAGCGCGCAGACCCCGACGGCTACACGCTGCTGTTCGTGGCCGTGACCAGCGCCATCAACCAGACGCTGTACAAGAACGTCAATTTCGACCTGACCAAGGATTTCACGCCGGTGGCGCTGGGCGCCAAGGTGCCGAACATCCTGGTGGTGAACCCGACAGTGCCTGTGAAATCGGTGCAGGAACTGGTGGACTACGCCAAGAAGAATCCCGGCAAGCTGGCGTTCGCCTCGTCCGGCAGCGGCACGTCCATCCACATGGCGGGCGAGCTCTTCAAGATGCAGACCGGCATCGACGTGCTGCACGTGCCCTACAAGGGCAGCGCGCCGGCCGTGACCGACCTGATCGGCGGCCAGGTGCAGTTCATGTTCGACAACATGCCGTCGGCCTGGCCCCACGTGCAGTCGGGCAAGCTGCGCGCCCTGGCCGTGACCACGACCGAGCGCTCCAAGAGCGCGCCTGACGTGCCGACCATGAAGGAATCCGGTTTCGCCAACTTCGACGTGTCTTCGTGGTTCGGCCTGATCGCGCCCGCCGGCACGCCGCCGGAAGTCGTGAACAAGCTCAACGCCGCCATGGTCAAGGCCCTGGACAAGCCCGAAGTGCAGCTCAGCTTCGAGAAGCTGGGCGCCGTGGGCGTGAAGACGACGCCGGCCGAATTCGGCCAGTTCATCAAGTCGGAAGTGGAAGGCTGGGCCCCCGTGGTCAAGGCCTCGGGCGCCAAGGTGGACTGATGTTCGATTTCCGGGCGGCAAGCCGCCCGGCAAACCTTGCTGGGGGACAGGCGTAAGCCTGCGCCCCTATTTTTTTGCCCCGCCGTTGCGGCGCGCCGTGGCCAGCATGGCCGTGCAGACCCCGCGCATCATGTCCACCTCGTCGCGGCTCAGCGCAAGGCGGGAGTACAGGTGCCGCATGCGCGGCATCAGCTTCTTGGGGTGGGCAGGATCCAGGAACTGCACTCCGACCAGCGCTTCTTCCCAGTGCGCCAGGAAGGCCTGTACCGCCTCGCCCGAAGCCGGCGCCGCGCCGCGCGGCGCCTCTTGCGCGGTGGAGGCCGGCAGCAGCGCCGCGCCCTGGTCCACCAGCAGCGCGTAGCGCAGCTCCCAGGCGGCCAGCTGCAGGGCCTGGGCCACGTTCAACGAGCTGTACTCAGGATTGGCAGGGATATGGCAGATGCGATGGCACAGCGCGATCTGGGCGTTGGTGAGCCCGGCGCGTTCGGTGCCCAGCACCACGGCGGCCACGCCTTCGGCCGTTTCGCCCAGGTGGGCGCGGGCCAGTTCGGCCGCCTGGCGGATGTCGCAGGGCGGGGGGCCCAGGTCGCGTACCCGCGCGGTCAGCGCGAATGCCATGGTGACCGGGGCCAGCGCTTCTTCCAGGGACCCGTAAATGCGGGCATTTTCCAGCACGTCCAGCGCGCCGCTGGCGAGCGCCACGGCCTCCGGCTGGCTTGTTACATCTGGAAATTTAGGCTCGACCAGAACCAGTTCGGAGAAGCCCATCGTCTTGATGGCGCGGGCCGCCGAACCCACGTTTCCGGGGTGGCTGGGGTTCACCATAACGAAGCGAACACGTGAAAATGCTTGAGTCATTTAAAATGGCACGTTTGGCTTAGTGCCTTCCTGGTTTTTTGGGTCGATTTCCCCCTGTTGGGGAACGGCGGACCGGGGGGCGGCAAGCGGCCTATCATCAAGCCAACTCATCGCATTCGTACGGAATTTTATGCACCCGATGCTCAACATCGCCATCAAGGCGGCCCGGCGTGCCGGCACCATTATCAACCGTGCCAGCATGGATTTGGAACGACTCAGCGTGGCTCGCAAGGGGCCGCGGGATTATGTCACGGAAGTCGATCGCGCCGCCGAGGAGTCGATCGTCGAGACGCTGCGCGCGGCTTACCCGGACCACGCCGTGCTGGGCGAGGAATTCGGCCTGCAAGGCCCCGAGCAGGCGGAATTCCAGTGGATCATCGATCCCCTGGATGGCACCACCAACTTCATCCACGGCCTGCCCAACTACGCCGTGTCGATCGCGCTGACGCAGCGCGGCCAGGTCACGCAGGCGGTCATCTATGACCCGACCCGCAATGAACTGTTCACGGCCAGCCGTGGCAGCGGCACCTTCCTGAACGACCGCCGCGTGCGCGTCTCGGGCCGTACCCGCTACCACGAGGCCCTGCTGGGCGCGCACTGGCCCAACTCCGGCGATCCGGAACAAGGCTCCGCGCGTTTCCGCCAGATGGCCGAAGGCAGCACTGGCGTGCGCCGCCTGGGCTCCACCGTGCTGGACCTGGCCTACGTGGCCTGCGGCCGCCTGGACGGCTTCTGCGGTGTGGGCCTGAAGGCCTGGGACCTGGCGGCAGGCAGCCTGATGGTGCTGGAAGCCGGCGGCCTGGTGGCCGACTTCGACGGCGAGCAAGGCTGGATGGACAGCGGCAACGTGCTGGCCGCCAGCCCCAAGATCTTCACGCAGATGCTGTCCTCGCTGAATCCGCCTTCGGCGGCTTGAGGCGGAACGCTTCCGCCAGAATGAAATAAACCGGCCATGGCCGGTTTTTTCATGCGCGGGCGCAGGCTCAGCCGGCCTGACCCTGCAATACCAACTGCCCATCCTCCGCCACAAACCACGCGCGCAGCCCCAGCTCCCGCACCACCGCCTGCGTCGTTTCCAGCGGCATGTTCGAGAAAGCCGTCGATAGGGCATCGGCCATGGTCGCGGACGGCGCCATGACGGACACGCTCAGGTATCGCGGCCGCGCGCGGCCGGTGCGGGGATCGAACAGATGCGTGTACCGGCCCGCGGGGTCGATGGCGGTGCCATAGCCGCCGGAAGTTGCCAGGGCCTGGTTCGTCATGCTGGCGCTTGCCAGCTGGCGCGCCGGGTCGCGCGGATCGGCGATGCCGACCTTCCAGGGCTGCGGCGTAGCGCTACTGTCCAGCCCCTGTATTTCACCCATGTCCACCAGCGCCCGCTCCAGCCCAGCGCGCCTGAGCAGGTCGGTGACGCGGTCGGTGATGTAGCCCTGGGCGATGCCGTTGAGCGTGATGCCCATGCCGGGCCGCAGCAGTTCGATGCGGCTGTCGTCCAGCATCACGTCGGCATGCGACACGCGCGATAGCGCCTGCGCGATGGCCTGGGCCGGCGGACCGTCGGCGGCGGCGCCGGGCTGCGAGAAGTGTTCGGCATACAGCTGCCACAGCGGCTGCACGGTGGGATCGAACATGCCTGAGGTCAATTCGCTGTAGCGCCGGCTTTCGCTCAAGAGTCGCAGCAAGTCGGCCGGCGGATTGTCCAGGAAGCCCTGGCGGTTCAAACGCGAAAGCGCGCTGTCGTCGCGATAGAGGCTGAAGATGGCTTCCAGCCGCCGCAGTTCCTGCAAGGACTGAGCGATCAGGCGCTGGGCCGCTGCGGCGTCGGGATGGTAGAGACGCAGCTCGGCATCGGCCCCCAGCGCCGTGCCTTGCCAGGTGACGGGTGCAATCGAGGCGGCGGCGCGGCGCGCGGCGACGGGGGCCAGTGCCAGCGCGCTGGCTGCGGCGGCGATGCCGATGAAACGGCGGCGGGTAGGGTTCATGGCGATAGGCCTGTAGAGGCGCGGGCTATTGGGCGAAGACATAGCTTTCCGGCACGTCGGCAAAGGTGACGACGCGGCCGCCGTGGGTATCGGCGAAAGCCTGCGCATGGTCGCGGCGGGAGAAGGGGATGGCATCTTCGGCACCCATGCCGCCGATGTAGCGGCCTTCGATGACGTAGTACGCCTGCCGCGCGTCGATCCAGGCCGCCGGGTCCGGCGCGCCGCCCGCGCCCGCGGTGGACATGTCGTTGACGTAGATGGCGCTGATGCCCTTGGGTTCTTCGGGCAGCAGGGTGTAGGCGAAGACCTGCTTGATCGAGGAGAACCACACGGGCGCGGCCTGCCCCTTGACGAATATCTGTCCCTTGGGACCGTTGTGTTCGCTCAGCGCCATGCCGCAGTAATGGCCGACGGACTCCGTCGTCACGGCCTGCGGCGGAGGCGCGGTTTCGGGCGCGGCGCCGCTGCCGCAGCCCGCGGCCAGCAGCACGATGGAGGTGGCCAGCATGAGTCGCAGGGATTTCATAGCGGTTTGTTCCTGAAAGCGGCGGTCGCCAGCAGGAACGGCACGGCGATCCACAGCAGCAGCGCCGCGACCAGCGCGGCGAGCGGCAGGCTGGCCTGGTCGCTCACGCCCGCCATGCCGGCATACAGCGAAATGTTCTCGAAGCCCGTCAGGTTGAGCAGGCGGTATACGTCGGACGGGTTGAGCAGCAGCAGCGCGTTGAGCAGGCCGGGGCTGACGTGGCGGCCCTGGTCGGCCGCCAGCACGCCCAGCAGCGCCATGTCGTAGATCACCACGAAGAACAGCCAGACGCCGACGGCGATGCCGGCGGCCGTGGCGCGCTCGCGCACCAGCGAACTGATCAGGTAGCCCATGGCGAGAAAGCTCGCGCCCAGCAGCACGCTGGCGCCGATCAATAGGGCGAACGGCTGCCAGGCGCTGGGGTCCAGGCCGCCGTAGGCCCATTGCAGCGCCAGCCCGGCGGAACCGTAGCCCGCGCCCGTGGCCAGCGCCAGGATGGCCAGGTGGCCGATGAATTTGCCGATCAATACCTGGCCGCGCGAAACCGGGTAGCTGAGCAGCAGCGCCATCGTGCCCCGGTCGACCTCGCCGACCACGGCGTCATAGGCCAGCAGCATGGCAATGAGCGGCACCAGGAAGATCGACAGGCTGGACAGGCTGACCACCGTGACGGTCAGCGGCTCGGCCTTGACGGTGCCCGTGGGCGAGCTGCCCAAAAGGCCCAGCGCCAGCGCCAGCGCGGCCAGCAGCAGGGCGGTCGCCAGCACCCAGCGATTGCGCAGGCCGTCGCGGATTTCCTTGCCGATGATGGTGCATACCGCGTTCATACGTCTTCCCGTTCAAGCAGATGTGCATAGATGTCGTCCAGGCCCGGGACCTGGATGTCGAGGTCGGCGATGGCCGACGACAGCGCGCCGATGCCGCGGATCGCTTCGACCTTGCCGCTCTCGGGGCAGGCCAGTTCAAAGCGCCCGGCATCGATGCGGCGCCAATCGCCGCCGGGCGGCGGCGCGCTGGCATCGGCAAAGGTCAGGCGGATGCGGATGGGCAGCCCGGTGGAGCGCCGCAGCGCCGACATCGCGCCGTCGGCGATCTTTTTTCCGGCCTTCATCACGACGATGCGGTCCGCATGGCCGGCCAGTTCGGACAGGGCGTGCGTGCTCAGCAGTATCGTGGCGCCGGCCGCGCGCAGTTCGTGGACGATGTCGTAGAACATCAGGCGCGAGGCGGGGTCCAGGCCGGTGGTGGGCTCGTCGAACAGCAGCACGCGGGGCTGGCCCAGCAGCGCCTGCGCCAGCGCCAGGCGCTGCCGCATGCCCTTGGAGTAGCCGCCCACGCGGCGGCGCGCGGCGCCGGCGATGCCGACCTTCTCCAGCAGCGCGGCGTTGCCCGACAGCGGCTGGCGCTTGAGCCTGGCGTAGAACGCCAGGGTTTCCTCGCCGGTCATCGAGGGATGCAGCGCCACGGTCTCGGGCAGGTAGCCGATCCGGCCGCGCAGGCGCGCCGCGGCGGGGCTGTGCGCGTCCTGGCCGAAGATCGCGACGCGGCCGCGGGTGGGACGTATCAGGCCCAGGATGAGCTTGATCATCGTGCTCTTGCCGGCGCCATTGTGTCCGGCGAGCGCAACGCATTCGCCTTCGCGTAGCTGCAGGTCCAGGCCGTCGATGGCCTGATGCGCGCCATAGTGCTTGCTGACGCCGGTAAGCGCCACCAGGTCGGTGCTCATGGGGATTCCTTGGTGCTTGCGGTGGGCGGAGGCTGCATCAGCGGGGCGCTGTCGATCACGCCGCCTGGCAGGATGGCGGGAAACTGCGACTGGGCCCAGCGCACGATGGAAATCGACGGGCTGTTCAGCAGGATGCGGGCCGCCGGCGCGCGCCACAGCAACTGGTCGACCACGTCGTTCGGCCGGTAGGCGGTGTCGGCGATGCCGTCGCCGTCCAGGTCGAACGCGGTGTTGTCGCTCCAGTAATTGCCGCGCCCGTCCACCGACCAGTCCAGTGTGCGCGTGCCCACGTACTTCACCTGGTTGCGGTTGTTGATGAAGGCGTTGCCCGAGATCCGGTTGCCTTCGGACCCGGCCGTGAAATGCACGCCGATGTCGCAGTTGGAGAAATGGTTGTCCAGGAAGGTGTTGCGGTTGGCGTTGTAGATGAACACGCATTTCCCGGCGCGGTCCACCGTGTTGTTGGCGATCGTGGAATGGTTGGCGTAGTTCAACATCAGGCCCTGCTCCTGGCTGTCCAGCGCGACGTTGTCGCGCACCACCAGCCGGTGCGAATACATGATGGCGTAGGCGATGTCGGTGCCAGTGGATACGTTGCCGCTGATCTCGCTATCGTTGGTGTACATGTAGTGCACCGCGTAGCGCAGGTCGTGGAAGCGGTTGCCGCTGAACGTGTTGAGCTTGCTGGTGTTGACGAAGATGCCATCGCGACCGGCGGATATGTCGTTGTCCAGCACGCGCGTGCCTGGCGTGTTCCACAGCGTCACGCCGTTGCCTCTCTCGGCCACGCGCAGCTCCTTGTTGCCCACGATGCGGTTGCCGCGGACGGTAGCGTCGGCTGGCCCCCAGACGTGCACGCCGACCAGGTTGTCCAGGACGTCGTTGCGCTCCACCAGCGCGCGGTGTGCCTCGCGGTCCAGGAAGATGCCGGCGTCCATGTCGGACAGGCTCAGGCCGGAGCGCGTGACGGTCAGGTTGCGCAGCGACACGTCCGCGGCCGTGACCCAGACGGTGCGCCCCTGGCGCGTGCCGGCGATGACGGCCGAACGGTCCTGGGGGCCTTCCAGCGTCAGGGGCTTGTCGATGACGATGCCGCCGGCGTAGGAGCCGGGCGCCAGCCGCAGCACGTCGCCGGCCGCGGCAGAGGCGATCGCCGCCGTCAGGTCGGCGCCCGCGGCGATCTCCACGGTCGCCGCGGCCGCCGCGCCCGACAGCGCCAGCCCGGCGGCCGCCAGCAGCGCGGCGCCGGTGGTCCTGCTTGCGCTCATCCCAAGGATTGCGGCGAGCTTCATATGCGCTACGCGGTCTTCTTGGGATGGACGACCATCTGGCCGGACATCTCCATGTGCAGGGCGTGGCAAAACCACTGGCAGTAGTACCAATACACGCCCGGCCGGTCCGCCGTGAAGGTGACCGAGGATGTGGCCTGCGGCCCGATCTCCATGGCGATGCCATGGCCTTCGAGCGTGAAGCCGTGCGTCAGGTCCTCGATCACTTCCATGTTCGTGACCACCACGGTGACCTCGTCGCCCTGGTTGACCTCGAACTTCTTGATGCTGAACATGGGCGCGACCGCCATCATGTACACGCGCACCTTGTTGCCGTCGCGCACGACCTTGG
The DNA here is from genome assembly GCF_902859735.1 of Achromobacter aegrifaciens. GTDB lineage: Bacteria > Pseudomonadota > Gammaproteobacteria > Burkholderiales > Burkholderiaceae_B > Achromobacter > Achromobacter aegrifaciens. The sequence goes on from NZ_CADIJY010000009.1 coordinate 112,454, forward strand.
CCGCATCGTCCAGCGAAACGCCGTCCTTCTTGGCCATCTGGCGGGCGTCTTCCCACATCGGGTCGTCGCGCTTCCAGACGCTTACCGGATGGACCTTGGAGCGGTGCACCAGGCACATGTCGTGCGGCTCGGCGAAGCTGGGGCCGTCATGCACCAGTTTCATCTCGTCGCCGGAAATGTCGATGAGCTGGTCGTTCTCGGGCTTCAGCGGGCCGACGTTAAGGAAACGGTCCTTCGAGAACTTGTTCAGCGACACCAGCCATTTGCCGTCGGCCTCGCGGGTCTCGCCCATGGTCGAATGGTTGTGACCGGGCTGATAGTGCACGTCCAGCTTCTGGATGATCGGGTCGACCTTTTCGCCCTTGTAGGCGCGCTTTGCCTTGTCGATGTTCCACTTGACCATCTGGCTGTCGATGAACAGCGTGGTGTAGGCGTTGCCGCGGCCGTCGAACGCCGTGTGCAGCGGCCCCAGGCCCAACTGCGGCTCCGCTACCACGCAGTCGCGCGGCTTGATCTTGTCGTCGAACAGATCGTCCAGCGTGCGCACGTCCAGCACCGTGACGGTGGGCGAGAGCTTGCCGTTGAGCACCAGGTGGATGCCGTCGGGCGCGGCGTTGCAGCCGTGCGGCGAGTTCGGCACGGGGATGTAGCGGGTGTACTTGGAACCGTGGCGTCCGTCGACGACCGGCACGCCGCCCATCATCTTGAAGTCGCCATTCTTGACGGCTTCCTCGATGCGCTTGATGTTGAACACCACGACCCAGTCCTGCTCGTTGGCCGAGGCTTCTTCCACCGTGACGCCCTTCTCCGAGTTGTAGCAGGTGGAGAACGAGTACTTGCCCTGGTAGTCGGCGTCGCCGTTGTCCAGGTTGCCGTCGACCAGCACCTGCCAGGCGACCTTCATGGTGTCGCCGTCCAGGGCGGTGTAGATGGCGAAGAAGTTCTTCTTGGGATCGTCCGTCACCTTGCCGTCGTTGGGCAGCGGGATGATGTGCTCGCCGTTGGCGAAAACGTAGCCCGTGCGCGGGTAGCGCTGCGGCCGCAGGCCATGCACGCCGGAGACGTTGGGTAGCTCGGTGATCTTGTCCGTCTTCATTACATCCAGGCGGATGCGCGCGACGCGGTTGTTGGCCTTGTCGTTGATGAACAGATAGCGGCCGTCGTAGGTGCGGTCGGTGAAGGACAGGTGCGGGTGGTGCGCGTCGCCGTTGATGAAGACGCCGCCCTTGTCCTTCAGGTACTCGCGGGTTTCGGGCGTGAGGCCTTCGGTCAGGATCTTGCGGCTTTCATTGGTGCGGCCCCAGCCGGTGGCGCTGCAATGGTTGAAGACCGGGATGCGCACCAGTTCGCGCATGGAGGGCAGCCCCAGCACGCGCACCTCGCCCGACTGGCCGCTGGAATTGAAGGCATAGTATTCGTCCAGCTCGCCGGGCGCGACGTGGCCCAGCACGCCGTTCGCGCCGCCCTTTGCATCCTTGCCGTGGGCGGTGGAGATCTGCGCCCCGGCCACCAGGCCGGCGGCGCCCGTGATGGCTGCGGTGCCGAGGAAGCTGCGGCGGGTGAGGCCGGCCTTGTCGGGATTCTTGTCTGACATGGATAACTCCTTGGTAGGGACGGCGCCCCGGGCGCCGCGGTGCGGAAAGCGGGATCAGGCGCCAGGTTCGCTATTCGGATTCGGCGCGCGGTGCATGACGATGACCTGCTCGGCGGGTTCGGCGGCGGGCGCGCGGCGGCGCTCCCGCTTGGCCTTCTTCTGGATCAGGTGTGGGCACTTCTGTTCGTGGTGGTAGAGCATCTGGCAGTGCAGGCATTGGATGCACTCGTTCGGATTGATCTCGCCGGTGGGGTCGATCGCCTGTACAGGACATTCGAGATTGCAGCGTTGACAGGGATTGCCGCAGTCGCGGTAGCGGCGCAGCCAGTTGAAGATGCGCAGCCGCGCAGGGATCGCCAGCGCGGCCCCCAGCGGACAGAGATAGCGGCAGAAGAAGCGCTCCACGAACAGGCCGGCGGCCAGCAGCGCCACGGCGAATGCGACGAACGGCCAGTAGCGCATGAAGCGCAGGATGATCGCGGTCTTGAAGGGTTCGACCTCGGACAACTGTTCGGCCAGCGCCAGGTCGTACAAGGAGAAGCCGAACAGCAGCAGGAAGATCACGTACTTCAGGGTCGACAGGCGCTGGTTCACGCCGTGGCTGATCTTGAGCTGGCGCACACCCAGGCGGCGGGCGACGCGGTTGCTGAGTTCCTGCAGCGCGCCGAAGGGGCATAACCAGCCGCAGAAGGCGCCGCGGTTCCAGAAGACCATGGAGATGGCCGTGGCGCACCACAGGATGAACACCAGCGGGTCCATCAGGAAGTACTCCCAGCGGAAGTCGCTGCGCATGGCCGAAAAGAAAGTCAGAACGTTGACCACCGAGAGCTGGGCCTGGCCGTACCAGCCGATCCAGAACAGTGCGAACGCCAGGAACGCCAGCCGCAGGCGGTCGTGCAGCAGCGGACGGCTGGCGAGCTGGTCCTGGAAGAAGAAGACGCCCACCAGCACCAGCAGCGCCACCGTCAGCACGGCGACCTGGCCGGCCTTGCCGCGCCAGATCTGTTTCCATAGCGCGGGCGCGGCGTCTTCTTCCTGCGCAGTCTGGGCAGGGGCGGCTTGATCGGCAGTCGGCGGGGGCGCGGTGGATGCCTGCGCGCCCGCCACCGGCCGGGTATAGGCCGCCGGCAGTTCATAGCTCAGGTCGAAGGTGACGAAGGCCTTGTCGCTGACGCTGAGCACGCGTTGCACCATCAGCTGCAGGCGCCAGGGCGCGACCGGATCCAGCGCGGCGTCCTCGGGCACGACGAACAGGGCTACTTCGCGGAACGCGGGCGCGCCCTGCGCGGCCACGTCGGCCAGGCGCTGGTGATTGCGGTCGCGGAAGCGGAAGCTGCTTTCGTCCTGGATGATCTCGATGCGGTCGAAGATGCCGCCGCGCACGTAGCCCGAGCCCTTGAACGAGTAGGCGCCGTTGCCGGCCACCAGCACGGCCTGCTGGCCGGGCTTGAGCCTTTCCTTCAGGCGCTGCCATTCCGTGTCGCCCAGCAGGCTGCGGCCGATCGCGGGTACGCTGACCAGCGCGGCGTACAGGTCGATGAAGCCGTCCGCGTCCGTGCTGCCTTCTGTATTGGCTGCGGCGTCGTTCCTGCCCGACGCGCGGAAGGCCTGGTTCACGTCCTCGGGGTTCAGCCGCAGATTGCGCACCGCTCCGGCATCCAGCAGGTCCTGCCAGGACTGGACGGCATCGCGCGCATCGTCCACGACGCGGGCGGCAACGGGCGCGGCCGACGGCGCCACCGTGGCGGTCTTGTCGATGCCATGGGCGCGCGCCACGGCGATGGCCGAGCGCGTGATGCTGTCGCCGATCACCATCAGCGTGACGGTCGCGCCGCTGATGATGTCCACGGGCGGCGGGGCGCCATGGCGGGGAGGGGAGTCCACGAAGTTCAGCCCGACGTAGCCGCTGATGAAATGGTCGACCTTGGACTGCGGAATGCCGATGAGCACGATGGGCTCGTGGTGCTCCACGAGGCGCGCGCCGACGATGCGTCCGTCATTGGCCAGGCCGACCAGCACGTCGATGGGCTTGCTGGAGTAGCCGCGGGTGTTGACGACGTCGGACGTCAGATAGACCACGCCCAATTGGCGCGCGCCCGCATACACCTTGGCAACCATGGGCTTGCCGGCGGGCGGGTCGGCGCGGTCCGCGCCGGGGAAGATCTGTCCGATGGGGATGCTACCCAGGAAATCCGGCAGGCGTTGGGCCTGAGCGGCGCTGAAGACCCCCGAGCACAGCAGCAGCAAGAAAAGAAAGACTGCATGCACGAACCACTTGTACCGACTGAACCCGCGCCCCGCCGCTGTGCTGCCTTGCATTTTCGTACTCTGCTGATTGTGTTTGTTTGCAGGCATCCTAAGAATGCTTGGCATCGGTCGTATTGCGGTTTGTCAATCGGCGTACGCGCGCGGACCGTGCGGAGGCAATGCCCCTGCGTTTTGTAGGGGATATCCCCGTTTTGGAGAGGTTGAACGAGGCGCTATTGATGCCGGTCAATAGCGCGCTTTGCGCTGCGCCATAGACTTGTGCGTGGCGGCAGCGACGCTAGGCATGTGCCTCGCGCGTGTCGGAAGAGCCGCCAACGTTTACGGAGAATCTCCATGCTGGCAAAAGCCACCCTCGCCATCGCCCTGTCCGCAGCCAGCCTGCCCGCGTTGGCCGCTCAGTGCGAAGCAACCATAGAAAGCAACGACGCCATGCAGTACAACCTGAAGGAAATGGTTGTCGACAAAAGCTGCAAGCAATTCACCGTGCATCTCAAGCACGTCGGCAAAATGGCCAAGGTCGCCATGGGCCACAACTGGGTGCTGACCAAGGAAGCCGACAAGACGGCCGTGGCCACCGACGGCATGAACGCCGGCCTGCCGCAGGATTACGTCAAGGCGGGAGACACCCGCGTCATTGCCCACACCAAGGTCATCGGCGGCGGCGAGTCGGATTCGGTTACGTTCGACGTTTCCAAGCTCACCCCGGGCGAGGCCTATGCCTACTTCTGCTCGTTCCCGGGCCACTGGGCCATGATGAAGGGCACGCTCAAGCTCAGCGACTGATTGGCTGTCCTGGACCTGAAAGCCGGCTGCAAGCCGGTTTTTTTTTGTCCGCTCCGACAATGGCGCCAGACCCCGGATGTCCTGGTTCTACAGGCCTAAACCGCGTGCGCCTCAGGCATAAGGACGGGGTTCGTCACCGGCGTGTCACGGATTTTCCATGTACGATTACCGGTCGTGTAACTTCTGGAGCTCCTGATGGAGTGGCTGCTGGACCCTACTGCGTGGGTCGGCTTGCTTACCCTGGTCGTCCTTGAGATCGTCCTGGGGATCGATAACCTGATTTTCATCGCCATTCTGGCGGACAAGCTGCCCCCTGCGCAACGCGACCGCGCGCGCATCATGGGCCTGAGCCTGGCGCTCATCATGCGTCTAGGCCTCTTGTCGGTCATGTCATGGCTGGTCACGCTGACCACCCCCCTGTTTTCCATCGGCCCGCTGTCGTTCTCGGGCCGCGACCTGATCCTGATGATCGGCGGCCTGTTCCTGCTGTTCAAGGGCACGATGGAACTGCATGAGCGCCTGGAGGGCTCCCAGCACGGCGGCTCATCGGGGCCGCGCGTGTACGCGAGCTTCTGGGTGATCGTCACGCAGATCGTGGTGCTGGACGCGGTGTTCTCGCTGGACTCGGTCATCACGGCGGTCGGCATGGTGGACCACCTGGCCATCATGATGATTGCCGTGATCATCGCCATCGGCATCATGCTGCTGGCGTCCAAGCCGCTGACGCGCTTCGTCAACGCCCACCCCACGGTGGTGGTGCTGTGCCTGGGCTTCCTGCTCATGATCGGCTTTTCGCTGCTGGCTGAAGCCTTCGGCTTCAAGGTGCCCAAGGGCTACCTGTACGCGGCTATCGGCTTCTCGGTCGCCATCGAGGCGCTCAACCAGGTGGCGCGCCGCAACCTGCTCAAGCTGGATGCGCGCCGGCCGATGCGCGAACGTACCGCTTCCGCAGTGCTGCGCATGCTGGGCAAGCGTCCGCCTGCCGACGAACCCGACCTGCCCAGCGCGAACGGCCCGGCCATCCCGGCTTTCGGGGTCGAGGAGCGCAATATGGTCAGCGGCGTGTTGACCCTGGCCGAGCGGTCGATTCGTTCGATCATGACGCCGCGCACGGACGTGTCGTGGATCAACATCGACGACGACCCGGAAACCATCCGCCGCCAGCTGACCGAGGCGCCGCACAGTTTTTTCCCCGTTTGCCGGGGTTCCCTGGACGAGGTGCTGGGCATCGGCCGCGCCAAGGATCTGGTGGCCGACCTGATCACCGAGGGCAGGGTGCGCCGCAACCGTCTGCGCGACCCCATCATCGTGCACGAGTCCATCGGCATCCTGCGCCTGATGGACACGCTCAAGCGTTCGCGCGGCCAGCTGGTGCTGGTGGCCGACGAGTTCGGCGCCATCGAGGGCCTGGTGACGCCGATCGACGTGTTCGAGGCGATCGCCGGCGAATTCCCCGACGAAGATGAGCTTCCCGACATCGTCGCCGACGGCGAGAACACCTGGAAAATCGACGGCGCGGCTGATCTGCACCATGTCGAGCAGGTGCTGGAAACCGAGGGCCTGGTCGATGACGCCCAGGATTTTTCAACCCTGGCGGGGTACCTGCTGTCGCGCTTCGGGCACCTGCCCAAGCCGGGCGACGTCTGCGAGTACGAGATCCACCATGAGCATTTCCGCTTTGAAGTCCTGGAAATGGACGGCCGCCGCATCGCGCTGGTGCGCGTCGAGAAGCGGCCGCAGGAAATGCTTGCGGACGACGAATCCCTAGCCAACGACTAACTGGACCGACCTGTCATCGTGACCGAAAACACCCTATATCTGATCAAAGCTTTCGTCCTGGGCATCATCGAGGGCCTGACGGAATTCATTCCCGTGTCCAGCACCGGCCACCTTATCCTGGTGGGCGACTGGATCAATTTCGAATCCAGCCAGGGCAAGGTATTCGAGGTGGTGATCCAGCTGGGCTCCATCCTGGCGGTGATGTGGGTGTTCCGCGCGCGCCTGCTGACGCTGATCCGCGGCACGCTGACCGGGGTGCCCACCGAGGTCGCTTTCACCCGCAACCTGATCATCGCCTTCCTGCCGGCCGCCGTCGTCGGCGCCATCTTCATCAAGTCCATCAAGAGCATCTTCTATCACCCGGCCGTGGTGGTCGTGACCCTGGTGCTGGGCGGCCTGATCATGCTGTACGTGGAGCGCAAGACGCACCATACGCCGGGCGACATGCCGGGCGCGGCCGACGATACCGCCTCGGATGAGCGCGCCACGGCCCGCACGCTGGAGCAGATCACCTGGAAGCAGGCCCTCGGCGTGGGCGTGGCGCAATGCCTGGCCATGATCCCGGGCACCTCGCGCTCGGGCGCCACCATCATCGGCGGCATGATCGCCGGCATCCAGCGCAAGACGGCCACCGAGTTCTCGTTCTTCCTGGCCATGCCCACGATGCTGGGGGCGGCCGTGTACGACATGTACAAGAACTTCGGCGTGCTCACCCAGCACGACCTGTCGGGCATCGCGGTGGGCTTCATCGCCGCGTTCCTGAGCGCGATGGTGGTGGTGCGCGCGGTGCTGCGCTTTGTCGCCAACCATACCTACCGCGTATTCGCCTGGTACCGGATCATCTTCGGCGGCGTCGTCGCGGCCTGGATCTTCACGCGCTGATGATGGCGTGGCCGGCGGTTCGCCGGCAGCAGCAATGACAAGGGCCGCTTGCGCGGCCCTTGCTGTTTTCCGTCACGGTGCGCCCGAGGGCTACGCTTCTGTTTCCAGGTCGTAGAACTGCAGGCCGTCCTGGTCGATGACCAGCCAGCCGCCGCGGGCGGGCGACACGTGGTCGCAGTCCCAGTCGGGCAGGACCCAGCGCTCGCGCTTCTTGCCGTCCACTTCCAGCACGTGGCGGGCGGGGCGATGGGTATGGCCATGCACCAGCACGCGCACGCCCGTCTCGCGGAAGACGGATTCAATGGCGGCGGCGTTGACGTCCATGATCTCCATGGACTTCATCTGGTTGGCGGCCTGGCTTTCGCCGCGGGCCTGCTGCGCCATCGCCAGGCGTTCGGGGATCGTCTTGGCCAGGAATTCGGCCTGCCAGCGCGGATCGCGGACCATCTTGCGGAACTGCTGGTAGGCGGCATCGTCCGTACAGAACTCGTCGCCATGGGTCAGCAGGATTTGCCCGTAATCCGTTTCCAGCAGCGCCGGTTCGGGCAGCAGCTTGGCGCCCAGGGCCTGGGCCAGTTCTTCCCCGATGAGGAAGTCGCGGTTGCCGCGGCCCAGCCAGACCGGAATCCGGCTGGCGGTGTCGCGCAGCGCCGTCAGCGCCGTGGCGAGCCACGGCGGCGCGGCGCGGATCACGTCGTCGCCGATCCAGGCGTCGAAGATGTCGCCCGGCAGCAGCAGGGCGCCGGCTTCCTCCCGCGCGGCCTCCAGGAAGGCCAGAAAGGCCTCCGAGGTGGCCGGCGTGGCCGGTCCCAGATGCAGGTCGGATGCCAGCCAGATGGGGCCGGACAGCGCGATCTTATTCAAGAACTTCGGCCTTCTCGATGATCACGTCTTCGTTCGGGACGTTCTGGTGGAAGCCCTTGTTGCCGGTCTTCACGCCCTTGATCTTGTCGACCACGTCCGTGCCTTCGGTCACGGTGCCGAACACGGCATAGCCCCAGCCGTTGGGCGTGGGCGCGGTGAAGTTCAGGAAGTCGTTGTTGGACACGTTGATGAAGAACTGCGCCGTGGCCGAGTGCGGATCGCTGGTGCGGGCCATGGCCAGGGTGTACTTGTCGTTCTTCAGGCCGTTGTTGGCCTCGTTTTCGATGGGGGCATGGGTCTGCTTCTGCTTCATGCCGGGCTCAAAGCCGCCGCCCTGGATCATGAAGCCATCGATCACGCGATGGAACACCGTGCCGTTGTAGAAACCTTCCTTGACGTAGGTCAGGAAGTTTTCGACGGTCTTGGGCGCCTTGGCGGCATCCAGGGTGATGACCATGTCGCCTTGGTTCGTTTGGAGCTTGACGCGGGGGTTGGTGCTCATGGCTTTTGTGCCTTCAGAGGTGGAGGTGGAGGAATTGGCCGCGGGGGCGGCGCTGACGAGCGCTGGGGCGAATGCAGCCAGCGCGAACGAGCACGCCGTCAGGCGCAGCAGGTGTAGGGGGGAGTAGCGGGACATCATTTGCCGTGTTTATCCTTCAGCATGGTTTCGACTTCGCGGACCTTTTCCTGCATGCCGGGCACGCCATCGCGGGCGGCCTTCTTGTAGGTGTTCAAGGCCTGCAGAAGCTGCAGATCGCCCATATTGGCGCGGGCGGCGGCATAGTTGGGATCGGCGCGCAGGGCCATCGACAGGGCGTCCTGCGCGCGGTCGAGTTCGCCGCGCCCTGCATATAGAGCCCCCAGGTTGTTCCAAGGTTCCGGCAGCTCCGGAAAGCGGTTGGTCATCTCGGTGTAGACGTCGATGGCTTCGTTGGTGCGGTTCAGGGCCGCCAGCGCGCGGGCGTGCTGGAACATCAGTTGCACGTCGGTGCCGCGCTGGTCCTTGATCTGTTCCTGGCGCTTTTCGATCATGGCAAGCGCTTCTTCGTTGTCGCCGTGGTTCAGCAGGCGCTCGATGTAAGTCGTGATCTGCGAGGCCGAGGGCGTCAGGCGGGTGTCGACGCTGGGCTTGGCGGCTTCCAGCAGCTTGGCCAGACTGTCCCAGCCACCCTCGGGCGGGATGGGGTCCAGGGTGGTGCGGCTGGCGTTGGGGTTGGTTCCCCCGCCGCCGGCCATCGACTGGGCCAGAGAGGCTCCAACCGGCGCGCCCGCAAGGGCCAGGGCGAGCAGGGCGACGCGAAAGCGCGGCTTGATAGTCACTTGGGCATCCGTTAAAAGTCTTGGCAGGCCGACGCTTACGCGCGCGACCGGGCCGCTTGCTATACTTGACGACCGCCATTTTAGCCCCGGTTGAGTTTTGGCTCGACATCGGGGACGAAGCCCCGGGATATCGTTGATGGAATGCGGGCTCGGAATGCGGGTTCGGGGCGGTCGGCGCCAGTGGGATTATGGCCCGAGGCCGAGATCGGGATCGAAACCGCGGGACCGAAATCGCAGTACCGAAATCGGCGGGATTGGAATCCGACCCGGCGGCACGCGCCGAAGGTATTTTCCTTCGGCAGCAACTTTCCGCAACCGCCACGGAAAACTTAGATAAAGCCTATAAGCGCCATGCTGCAAATCTACAACACGTTGTCGCGTACCAAAGAACCGTTCAAGCCGGCCCAGGCTGGTCAGGTGCGCATGTACGTGTGTGGCATGACCGTCTATGACTTCTGCCATCTGGGCCACGCCCGCATGCTGGTGTCGTTCGACGTCGTGCAGCGCTGGCTGCGCGCCAGCGGACTGGCGGTCGACTATGTGCGCAATATCACGGACATCGACGACAAGATCATCCGCCGCGCCGTCGAGACCGGCCGCCGCATCGGCGAAGTCACCGACTTCTACATCGACGCCATGCACGCCGACGAGCGTGCGCTGGGCGTCCAGACGCCGGACCGCGAACCGCGCGCGACCGAGTACGTCGGCGAGATGCTGGACATCATCGGCAAGCTCGAGCAGAACGGCCTGGCCTACCAGGCCGACGACGGCGACGTGAACTACGCCGTGCGCGGCTTTCCCGGCTACGGCAAGCTGTCCGGCAAGACGCTGGATGACCTGCGCGCCGGCGAGCGCGTGGCCGTGGGTTCGGCCAAGCGCGATCCGCTGGATTTCGTGCTGTGGAAGTCCGCCAAGGCCGACGAGCCTGCCGACACCAAGTGGGAATCGCCGTATGGCCTGGGCCGTCCGGGCTGGCACATCGAGTGCTCGGCCATGAGCAAGTCGCTGCTGGGCCTGCCGCTGGACATTCACGGCGGCGGTCCGGACCTGAAATTTCCGCACCATGAAAACGAGATCGCCCAGACCGAGGGCGCTTTCGGCGGCGCGCTGGCCAACATCTGGATGCACTGCGGCCCGCTCATGGTCGATTCGGACAAGATGTCCAAGTCCCTGGGCAATTTCCGCACCATCCGCCAGACCATCGCCCAGGAAGAACCGGCGGCCGATCAGGCCGTCTACCGCGTCAACCCGCGCGAAGCGGAGATGGTGCGTTTCTTCATCGTGCGCAACCATTACCGCAGCTCGCAGAACTACACGCCGGACAACCTGATCGACGCGCAGAACGCGCTCGACCGCCTGTACCAGGCGCTGCAGAATGTGCCCGCCGACACGCAGGGCATCGACTGGGACGAGCCGCAGGCCCAGGCCTTCAAGGCGGCCATGGACGACGACTTCAACAGTTCGGGCGCGGTCGCAGCCTTGTTCGAACTGGCCTCCGACGCCAACCGCAACAAGAGCGCGCGCAGCGCCGGCCAGTTGAAGGCGCTGGCGTCCCTGCTGGGCCTGCTGCAGCAGGATCCCGCGGCCTATTTCCAGTCCCCCACCCGCTATTCGGCGGCCGCCATGGAGCAGGGCGAGCGCCGTGCGCTGGACGCCGAGGCCATCCAGTCCCTGATCGACGCGCGCGCGGCCGCCAAGGCCGCCCGCAACTTCGCCGAAGCCGACCGCATCCGTGCGGAACTGCGCGAAGCCGGTATTGAACTCGACGACAAGCCGGGCGGCGTGACGCAATGGCGTCGCGCTTGAACCCGCAGGACCCGCCCGCCATGTCCACCGTCGACCTCGAGATTCCCAAGCCCGAGTACTGGGAAGCCGCCGTAGCCCACCTGATGCGGCGCGACCGCATCCTGAAAAAGATCATTCCCCAGCATCCCGAAGTCTGGCTGACTTCGCGCGGCACGCCTTTCGTGACGCTGGCGCGGGCGATCATCGGGCAGCAGGTGTCCAGCAAGGCGGCCGACACCGTCTGGACCCAGTTCATCGAGGCCGTGGGCAAGCGCCCGACGCCCGTCGCCGTGCTGCGCGTCGGCCTGGAGGGCCTGCGCGCGGCGGGGCTGTCGCAGCGCAAGGCCGAGTACGTGCTGGACCTGGCCGTGCATTTCGGCGAACGCCGGGTCCATCCCGAGAAATGGGCGGCAATGGACGACGAAGCCGTCATTTCCGAATTGACCGCCATCCGCGGCATAGGCCGCTGGACGGCGGAGATGTTTTTGATTTTCAATCTGCAGCGGCCTGATGTCCTGCCGCTGGATGATCCTGGGTTGCTCAAGGCAATCTCGCTACACTATTTCAGCGGCGAGCCTGTCTCTCGCTTCGAGGCTCGCGAAGTCTCGTTGGCGTGGCAACCCTGGCGTACCGTGGCGACCTGGTATCTGTGGCGCAGTCTGGATCCGACTCCGGTCCAATACTGACGCAAGCCAGGCAGCCCATCTACGGAACCACACTACATGCGCAATACATTTCTGGAATTCGAACAACCGCTCGCCGAGCTTGAAAACAAGATCGAGCAGCTGCGCTACGTGCAGGCCGATTCGGCCGTAGACATCTCCGACGAGATCGGACGTCTGCAGCAGAAGAGCCAGACCTTGGCCAAGGAAATCTACGCCAAGCTCACGCCCTGGCAGACGGCCCTGGTCGCCCGCCATCCCCAGCGTCCCTACACGCTGGACTACGTGCGCGAAATGTTCACCGACTTCCATGAACTGCACGGCGACCGCATGTACGCCGACGACCAGTCCATCGTGGGCGGCCTGGCGCGCTTCAACGGCACGCCCTGCATGGTCATCGGCCACCAGAAGGGACGCGACACCAAGGAACGCGCCGCGCGCAATTTCGGCATGCCGCGTCCGGAAGGCTATCGCAAGGCCCTGCGGCTGATGCGCCTGGCCGAGAAATTCGGCATCCCCGTGTTCACGTTCGTGGACACCCCGGGCGCCTATCCCGGCATCGGCGCCGAAGAGCGCGGCCAGTCCGAAGCCATCGGCCACAACCTCTATGCCATGGCCGAGCTCAAGGTCCCCGTGATCTGCACCATCATCGGCGAAGGCGGCTCGGGCGGCGCCCTGGCCATCGCCGTGGGCAATGCCGTGCTGATGCTGCAGTACGCGACCTACGCCGTGATTTCTCCGGAAGGCTGCGCCTCGATCCTGTGGCGCAGCGCCGACAAGGCGCCCGAAGCCGCCGAGGCCCTGGCCATCATCGCGCCGCGCCTGAAGGACCTGGGCCTGGTGGACCGCGTGGTCAACGAACCGGTGGGCGGCGCCCATCGCGACCCGCGCGTCATGGCCCGCCTGTTGCGCCGCGCGCTGGGCGATGCCCTGCGCCAGCTCCAGGGCATGACGCCCGAGCAGCTCGTGGAGCAGCGCGTCCAGCGCCTGCTGTCCTACGGCGCCTACCAGGAAGTGCGCGCCTGAAGCAGGCAGGGCGCCGGCATTCCCGCCGGCGCCGCGGCCTAGCGCCACGCGCCATCCCGCCATGAACGCCCGCCCAGCGTCCGATCCTCCGCATCGGGCCTCGGCGGGCGTAGTTCATTCCCTTCCCGTGTCGGCCGAGCTTGCCGCGGCCTTGCGCCGCGCCTTGCTGGCCTTGCCCGAGCGTCCGGCGCGCATCGCCGTGGCGTTGAGCGGCGGAGCCGATTCGGCCATGCTGGCCGTGCACACGGCTCCCGTGGCGCGAGAACTCGACATGGATCTGGCGTTGTTCCATGTGCACCACGGCTTGCAGGACGCCGCCGACGCATGGACGCAGCATGCGCGCACGCTGGCGGACATGCTCGCGCTGCCGCTGTCGGTGGCGCGCGTAGAGGTGGCGCAGGCCGCGGGCAAGGGCATCGAGGCGGCCGCGCGCGACGCCCGCTACGCCGCACTGGCGCAATTGGCGCGAGAGCAGGGCGTGACGCATATCCTGTTGGCCCATCATCGCAACGACCAGGCCGAAACCGTCCTGCTGCGTCTGCTGCGCGGCACCGGGCTGGTCGGCATGGCAGCCATGGCGCCGCTGTCCCGGCGCGATGGGCTGGTCTACCTGCGACCCTGGCTGGAAATCGGCCGCGAGGCGATCCTGCATGCGGCGGACGAGGTGGCGCAAGCCAGCGGCTGGAGTCCGGTGCAGGACCCCACCAATACCGATCCGCACTACACCCGGGCTGCCCTGCGCGAACTGCTGGCGCCGGCGCTCGATGCCCGCTGGCCCGGGTGGCGCGCCATCGTCGCGCGCCACGCGCGCCACATGGGCGAGGCGGCCGAGATTCTGGATGAGGTGGCGCGGGAGGATTTCGCCGCGCTCGATCCTTCTGATGACGGCGCCGGCTTTTCGCTGCAGGCGTGGCGCGGGCTGTCCGAGGCGCGGCAGGCGCACGTGCTGCGCCATTGGCTGGAACGCAATGGCGCCCGCATGCCGACCGACGCCAGGATGCGCGATCTGCTGCGTCAGCTGCGCGGGTTGCACAGCCTGGGCCATGACCGCCAGTTGCGGGTGGAACAGGCTGGCCACGTCATCCGCTGCCACCGGGGCAGGGTCTGGGTCGAACCCCGGGAATAAGCGGATCAGCGCCGCCAATGTCCCCAAATAATCGCGCTGTGGACAGAATTTTGCACAAGCTGCGCAAATTTTTACCGCCGCGCTAGAATATACGGCTTTGCCCGTCAACCTTTTGCGGCGGGTTCCCAGCCAGAGTACGAGATGTCCCTGATCGTTCACAAATATGGCGGTACTTCGATGGGCTCGGTCGAGCGCATCAAGAACGTGGCGCGTCGCGTCGCGAAGTGGCACGCTGCCGGCCACCAGGTTGTCGTTGTTCCGTCGGCGATGGCGGGCGAGACCAATCGCCTGCTCGGCTTGGCGCGCGAGATTACGCCGCAGCCCGACAGCCGCGAGCTCGACATGATCGCCGCCACCGGCGAACAGGCCAGCAGCGGCCTGCTGGCCATCGCGCTGCAGGCCGAAGGCGTGCCGGCGCGCAGCTATGCCGGTTGGCAAGTGCCCGTGCGCACCGATTCGTCGTTCACCAAGGCGCGCATCTCGTCGATCGACGACGAGCGCATCCGCGCCGATCTGGACGCCGGCCGCGTGGTCATCGTCACGGGCTTCCAGGGCGTTGACCCGGAAGGCCACATCACCACGCTGGGCCGCGGCGGTTCCGACACCTCGGCCGTGGCCGTGGCGGCCGCCATCAAGGCCGACGAATGCCTGATCTACACCGACGTGGACGGCGTCTACACGACCGATCCGCGCGTGGTGCCCGAAGCGCGCCGCATGGCCGTCGTTTCCTTCGAGGAAATGCTGGAAATGGCTTCGCTGGGCTCCAAGGTCCTGCAGATCCGTTCGGTTGAATTCGCCGGCAAATACCGTGTGCCGGTCCGGGTCCTGTCCTCGCTGACCGACCCGCTTATCCCGCTCGCAGAAGAAATGGTCTCGGGCACGCTGATTACTTTTGAGGAAGACGAAAAAATGGAAGCCGCCGTTGTCTCCGGCATCGCCTTCAGCCGCGACGAAGCCAAAATCACCTTGCTGGCCGTTCCGGACAAGCCCGGCATCGCCTTCTCCATCCTGGGCCCGGTCGCCGCCGCCAACATCGACGTCGACATGATCGTGCAGAACCAGTCCGTGGCTGGCACGACCGACTTCTCGTTCACGGTCAACCGCAACGAATTCGCCCGCGCCGTTGATCTGCTCAAGCGCGAAGTCATCCCCGCCGTGGGCGCGCGTGAACTGTCCACCGACGAGAAGGTCGCCAAGGTCTCCATCGTCGGCATCGGCATGCGCTCGCACGTGGGCGTGGCCAGCCTAATGTTCCAGACGCTCTCGCAAGAAGGCATCAACATCCAGATGATCAGCACCAGCGAGATCAAGACCTCGGTGATCATCGACGACAAGTACATGGAATTGGGCGTGCGCGCGCTGCACAAGGCCTTCGGCCTGGACCAGGCGCCTGCCGAAAAGGCCTGATTCAAGACTCCGGCACGATTTTTTTTGCAATGAGTGCCCGATAGCGGGCAAGAGTGAAAAAAGTCGTGCTAGAATCTCGTTCTCTTCGGAGATGTGCCCGAGAGGCTGAAGGGGCTCCCCTGCTAAGGGAGTATGTGGCTAAAAACTGCATCGTGGGTTCGAATCCCACCATCTCCGCCAGATTCTCTCCGATCTGGCTTCGGTCAGCACCGGAGATAAAAAACCCGCAATCGCGCAAGTGATTGCGGGTTTTTTCATGGGCTCGCGGCGGGTCTGCGCCGCATGAGAAAATCGCTGATTCCCTTCCAGGCGCAGATTCCTTGAAACACCTGCTTGCCACGCTAGACCGGCTGAACGATTTCGATGAAGTCATCGATGTACGCACGCCGCTCGAATTCGCCGATGACCATATTCCCGGTGCGATCAACGCGCCGGTGCTGAGCAATGAAGAGCGCGTGGTGGTGGGTACGCTGTACAAGCAGGTCTCGCCCTTCGAGGCCTCGCGCGTCGGCGCGGCGCTGGTGGCGCGCAATATCGCCGCGCATCTGGACACGACCTTCGCCGACCGGCGCCAGGGTTGGCGGCCGTTGATCTATTGCTGGCGCGGGGGCACGCGTTCCGGCTCCATGACGACGATGTTCAACATGATAGGGTGGCGCGCGCGGCAGCTGGACGGCGGCTACAAGACCTATCGGCAGGCCACGCTGGACGCGCTGGAAAGCCTGCCCGCGGGCTTGCGCTACATCGTGCTGGCCGGGCCCACTGGCAGCGGCAAGACGCGCTTGTTGAATGCATTGGGAGAGGCCGGCGCGCAGACGCTGGACCTGGAGCGCCTGGCCGCGCATCGCGGGTCGCTGCTGGGCGCCTGGGCCGGTGTTGCGCAGCCCTCGCAAAAGGGTTTCGACACGCGACTTGCTCAGAGCTTGCGGGCGTTCGATGCGTCGCGGCCGGTGTTCGTCGAAGCGGAGAGCCGCAAGATCGGCGCGGTAGCGCTGCCTGCCGCGCTATTGAAGGCGGTGCATGCGAGCCCCTGCATCGAGGTCCGTTCCAGCCGCGAGGATCGCGCGGCCTTTCTGCAGCAGGACTACGCCCATCTGTTCGACGACCCTGCAACGTTCAAGGCGCAGCTTCAGCGCATGATCGGCCTGCACAGCCGCGAGCGCGTGAACGGCTGGCTGGCCTTGGTCGACAGCGGCGCGCGCGCCGAGCTGGCGCAGGAACTCATAGACCGGCACTACGATCCGGCCTATGCGCGCAGTTGCCATGCGCACTTCACGCAATTGCCGCAGGCGCTGAGCTTGGAATTCAGGCCCAATGACGGCGACGTCGTGGAGCAGGCGAGGGCGTTGCTGGCAAGAATGGATGCAAGGGCGGACGCCGCCTGACTGCGGTTCATCGCGGGCGCCGTGGTCGGATAAATCGGTGCCCAACTTGCGCGCTTCACGAAATAACGCTATTATTCAAGGCTTGCTTTCAAACGCGAATGCGCCCGTAGCTCAGCTGGATAGAGTACCTGGCTACGAACCAGGGGGTCGTAGGTTCGAATCCTGCCGGGCGCGCCAAGTTTGAAGTAAGTGCAGTAGAAAACGCAGTAAAAACGGCAAGATTTTCTGATATAATTTTGCCTCTTTGCCGGAGCGCCCGTAGCTCAGCTGGATAGAGTACCTGGCTACGAACCAGGGGGTCGTAGGTTCGAATCCTGCCGGGCGCGCCAAGTTCACTTGGCCAATACAGCAAAGAAAATGGAAAGGCCTTTGATCTCGTATCGAAGGCCTTTTTGTTTTGCGCCGCCATCTAGAAGCGGATCGTCAGGCCCGCCATCGGCCCTTGCAGCACGGCGTCGAACTTGAAGCCGCCGCTGCTGTAGTCCACGCCCACTGCGCGATAGCCTATCGCCGCCGAGACATTCTTGCTGAAGTTGTAGCCGAGACCCAGGCCGACATCCCAATCCGCTTCTGCGCCGCCCGCGCCGATCAGGCCCCAGCCGGTGATGTAGTACTTCGAGCTCAGCATGTAGTTTCCGCGCACGCCCACCAGGCCGTCGACCCAGGTGGCGCCGTCGCTGCGCGTTCTGCCGTTCAGGTGCGAGCCCTTGAGCGTGATGTCGGTGTCGACCGACCAGACGCGCAGGCCTGCGACGACGTCCAGCTGATGCGGTGATTTTTCCAGCAAGGAATAGCCGACGCCGAGCAGTCCCGCGAACGTGGATGCCTTTACGTCCGCACTGGAGGCCAGGATGCCGCGCGGCGTATCTCCCTGTGTGCCGATCTTGGTGTAGATCAGGTCGCCGAATACGCTGTAGCGTCCTTTGCGCGCCTCGCCGATGAGCATCGCGCCGAAGTCGAGGTTGTCGAACAGCTCGTCGAAGTCCGAGTGGATGTCGATGACGGGCGAGCGCGAATGGGATACCTTGCCGGAGAGGCCGGCAGCCCAGAAGTAGGGCGTGACCGAGAATTGCCATTCGTTCGAAGGCACGGTACCCGCTGCGGAAGCGGGCTCCGCTTCGGCGCCTAGCGCAGTCCCGGCTTGCAGCAGCCCGCAGATCAGGCAGCCCATGATTTTCTTTTTCATTGCAAACCCTCCCCAAACGGCAGGCGTGATGAATCGCATCCATCACGCCTGCGGTGAGCGCAAAGCCGGCCAGGGGCCGGTGCGGCGTAACCCAGGTATCAGGTGACCCGTCTTACGGGAGGGATGGTCCAGGAGCCGTCGATGATCGACGGGTTGCTTTCATTGGGCCAGTAAAGACGCATCATCAGGATGAATGGGCCCTTGGGCGCAGGCAGCCAGTTCGACTCCATGTCCGGTCCGGGCGATTCATGCTGTATGAACAGGTCGATCGAGCCGTCGGGCTTGGCCTTCAGGGGCTGGCGCGCGCTGATCGAGTAGCGGTTCAGCGGGTTGTCGACGAAAAAGTAGCGCGCGTCATACATCGTCAGCGACCAGAAGCCCGACACTGGCGGCGTAAGCCCCTTCTTGAAGGTCAGCACGTACTTCTCCGAGCCGTTGTAGGTGCGCTTGATGGCGCCGGTGTCTGACTTCAGGGACGTGGGATAAACGGCGTCCTGGGGGCGGTTGGCGCCCAGGCCGATCGCGGTGACCAGCGCCCGTTGGAGGTAGTTGGTGCCGTATATGCCCGTCTTGGTCGTGAAGCCCCAGCCATCCACGTCCTGGATGTCGCCACCGCTGGACTTGAAGTGCGTCATGATGCGTCCGAAGCCCACCTGCGGAACGCGCTTCGCAATGTCGGGGTCGAGCTTGCTCTTGTCGAAGTCCTGTCCTGGCACGATGCCTATCGAAGCCATCTTCGCGACGATGGGCGCGTCGGCGGCACTGGGCGGATTGCGCTTGAGCAGCTGCGCAAACAAGCTGAAGTACTCGACCGCGTCCATGTTGTTGACCTGTTCGCGCACCGAGGTCTTCATGTCTATCGCAGGGTCGACCTTGCCCGCGGGCGGAGTCCAGTCCTTGCCCCATGCGCTCAAGGGACAGAGCTTCACTTCGTCCTGCAGCTTGTGCACTTGCGCATAGTCTTCCGGCGTGCCGGTGCAGTAGATGCGGCCCAGCAGCCACACGATGCTGGTGGGAGATTTGTACTGGACCATGCCTTGCGGAATCGAGCCCTCCCATCCAGGGCCGCTGACCACGAAGGTTTGCGCACCCGTGCCCGTGGTGCGCTTGCCAGGCACATCGAACACCGTCGTCCAGCCGTCCAGCATCGGAAACAGGGCATAGCGTCCATTCATGTCGGGCAGGCTGACGACCCAGGGTTCGTCGCCGACGTCAAAGAAGGAAGTGGTGTACAGCGTGTCGGCGTTCGGCGCGGTCACGTCGCGGAACTTGGCGTCGGGATACTGGCGCAGCTTGATGAGATTCCCCATCGGCGCTCGCGTGCCCTTGGGCTCCGCAACGTTGGTGATGACTCTTCTGGTCATCTCCATGGTCACCAGGGGATAGGCGTAGATGTAGACATCGGTCGCCAGTCCGAACTGCTCGTCGCCTTCGGGCAGATCCGCGATCAGGCCATCGGCGGCCCGGGCGGCGGCGCCCAGGGCGCTGGTTGCGAGCAGAGCAAGACCACCTGCATTCAATGTGCGGCGCGTTAGCTTCATAGGATCACTCCAACGGACTCATGGGTTGAAAATCACGAAGTGCCGCGGCACAGGCCAAGCTGTGCCGCGAGATGCCTTGCTCTAGCGTTGTCGTACGTACTTGCCGATTTCCCGGGCCGCGCCCGAGGTCCATTCATCGATCAGCGGCTGCAGTTTGGACAGGCGGACGCCGCCCGCGCCCTGGGTGGCGTTGGCGACCTTTTCGCCCGTGCCACCCCGCACGGACGCATACAGCAATTCATCCGACATGCTGTCCGTGACCCGCGACTCGATGGCGACGCTGGCGTCGCGCGCCATGCCTCCTTCCATGGCGGCGCGGGCCTCGGTCATTACCAACGCGACGGGAATGTATTGATAGGCTCGCAGCGCCTGCTCCGAGGTTCCCACCGCGGTGATGGCGATGCGGATACGGGCGACGCCGGGCCCGGCGCGATCGACCAGCCTCACCTGTTCGCCGACCTTGCGCCGCAGCGTCTCGTTGACCGCTACGCGTATCTCCGTGAGGGTTTCCATGGAAACGTCCGCGGATGGCTGAGGCTCCGGGTAGTACTCGATCGGATCAAGCCACACCGCGGTATAGCGAGACGCGTTGAAATCAGGATTCAGGTAGACCAGGCGGGTTCCGCCGTCGGGGGCGGGCATCTGGTGCAGAAGCGAGTAATCCGACAGGAAGCCGGACTCCGTTGTTTTTGGTGCGGTGGAACAGCCTGTGGCCAGGATCGCGGCAGCGAGGCCCAGAACGAACGCGCCCGAGGAATTCTTGGTGTCCATGCAAGTTCCTTCTGACAGATGGGGGGCAGGAGAGCCCCGACTGCAGGCGTCGGCGAGAGGTCCTGTGCAAAAGCTGCTTCTCCGCTCGTGGGCGCATTTTTTGTCCTATATGCACAGGAAACCAATTATTTTTCCAAGCGTGAAATTTCGCAACGCGGACGAGTGAACCGGGCTTTCTGAACTATTCCCTTTGTGCGCGTTTTGTGGAAGGAATCGCGCGGCCGAGGCGGGCCACGAATCGCGGGCGCGTGATTCGAACGCGGCGCGGACACAGGCTTCGGCCTGTCCGATTTGCGCACCCTTAATTTTTCATGGTATAAACACGCCTCTTTCGGAGCGCCCGTAGCTCAGCTGGATAGAGTACCTGGCTACGAACCAGGGGGTCGTAGGTTCGAATCCTGCCGGGCGCGCCAAGCTTCTTGCTTGGATGAAATGGAAAGAAAACGGAAAGGCCTTTGATCTTCGATCGAAGGCCTTTTTGTTTTGCTGCGCGGATTGCGCTTCAGTGCGTGGAGGCTGGTTCCGCGGCCCGGACCTGGTCTCGGGCCTTGTCATCTTCGTCGTCGAATCCCCAGTCTCCAACCGTGTACCAATCGTCTCCCAGGGTCTCTGCGGGATGCATGGTGCGGCCGGACCCGTTGCCGCAGGCCATTGAGTCGGTGGCGCAATAGCGGTCGCAGCCCCAGCATATGCGTTCGGGGTGCTTCGGGTGCAAGGGAAACTTCTTGGCCATGCGAAATGCCTGTTGACGGAGGGCGCCGCGATGGCGGCGCCGATCTTTCCGGATATATGTCCAGCGTACTGCCGGGCGCGCCCGAAATTCCTTGATCTGGCTCAAACGCAGAGCCTGCGGCCCGATGCGCGCAGTATTGCGCGTCGGGCCGCGGTTCTGGGGAATTGGGGTGGAGAAAGCGCCGCCCGGTGAGGCGCGGCGCCGGTCTCATGCGCCTAATGGCGTCGTCGGTCCACCGCCGTCAAGGATGTGCCGCTCTTGAGCAGCTGGTAAGTCTGTCCGCCCAGCCACGCGACTTTTTCGCCCGTGCTGGTGCGGCATACGCAATGCGTCTTCGGATCGAAGCGCGAGGTGCCCAGCGCGGAATACGCGTCGGGGTCTGAGACGAATCGTTCAATGCGGTAGAGCGTGCCGTCCGGCGCGGTGGCGAGGACGTCGGTCAATCGTCTTGCGGTGCCGAGCATATGCGATACCTCCATGCGCGGGCCATTGGATATACGGCGCCAAAGTCGTTCAGGCACTTCAGTATGCCAGGGCGGGAAGCTTGATGTTCCCGCATCAGGCGCTAATGAAGGTGCCCTCCAAACAATGAATCGTCGAGCTGGTCGGGAGTGACGCCCAGGGCTTCGGATACGCGGTCCAGGATAACCTGCCTGGGCCGCGGGCGCGGCCGTTCCAGTTCGATATAGATGGAGTGGTCCACCCCCAGTCGTGCAGCCATATCAGCGGTGCTGATTTTGAGATGCTCACGCCAGGCGCGTATCAGGCTCCAGTCGTTGCCGGTTTTTAGATTGACGACAGCTAATGGTAAATGACTCTGTCCCTGCGCGGGTGTTTTGCGCGGGGCGGATTTTCTGCGGGCGTCGCGCAGGCTGCTCTTGGCGGCAGCGCTCTTGCGGGAATCGCCGCGAGGCGTGGTGGTAGCGATTTCGGCGGTGAAAATGGCGCCGCCGTTCAATTGGCGATACTGGTTGTCGCCGATCCAATGCAGGGCTTCACCGTTGTCGAGCATGCACTCGCAGTCCAGGTGATAGTTGCTGGGCATGCTCTCGAGTTGGGCGATGGTTTCCGCGGTCGTGGCGTGGCGCACCACGCGGTGCAAGACACCGTCTGGCGAGCGCACGAATACGTCGGGAAGTCTCCAGGAAAACGGAATGATAATCTCCACGGCCAAACCTATCCCGCCACTGTATCCCGGGGTGCGGGTGGTGGGATTTGGGGTTTCCCCTCGCCTGACTTGAGCGGATGATTGTGCGCCACATCAGCCCTCAACATCTTCACAAATCTTCACGCCGCGCGAGGCTATCATCGCCGCGTTGCCTGGGGTTTTGGGCGTACTGTCCGAGTGTTGCCGATGTCTCTGGCCGCGGCTGGAATCGTGGATGCGCGACCGCGCGCGAGCAGGGCGGCGTGGTGGGCCGTGCTGGCGTCGTGCGCGCTGCATGCGATGGTGGCGGGGCTGTGGTGGCGCGACCGGATAGAGCCCGCAGCGCGCGCGCCGGAATTGCCGTTCTACGTGGATCTGTTGCCCGCCCGGTCGCCGCCCCTGCCACAGGAACAGCCGGCGAAGGACGAGCCTGCGTCCGGATCGGCGCCTGCTCAGCCTGCCCGCGTCGACACGCCGTCGCCGGCCGTGGCTGCAGGGCAACGATCCGGCGCGCGCAGGACACCCGCGCCATCCGCGCCGAGGCTGGACAGGACACCCGTGCCACCGTCGGGCGCTGCGGATCTTTCGCGCGATTTCGGTTGGCGCCCCGAAGATGCGCAAGCGGCGGGCATGCCGCGCGCACGTGGCGAGCCCGTCGTGCGACTCGGACCCAAAGCGCCGGTCGAACAATCCGAGATCGCGCGCGGCATCGCCAAGAGCGCGCGGCCGCCATGCAAGAACGCCCATGCGGACATGGGCTTGCTGGCCTTGCCGCTTCTGTTGGCGGATACCGTTACGGATCGGGGCTGCAAGTGGTGACGCCGAAGCCCTCGCTGCCTGCACGCGCGCCGCGGCGGCGCTGGAGGAATATCGAGATGCGTGCTTTTCATTTTCAATCTTGCCGCCAGTCCGATACGCTGCTCGCGCGGCCCGGGGCCTGTCAAGAATAGCCAAGCGCGATTACCTGGGTAGCGGCAGGGGCAAGCATGCGCGTCTGTCCTGAATCGTGGATACTATTTTTTCAATCTGGGATTTCCAGAATTCATGGAGAGACGCAATGCCCGAATCTCAAGGCGGCCTGGACAGGCTGCGCCGCTTCATCGCCGCGGCGACCCGGCTGGCCACGCCCACAGGCCTGGCGCAGACGCCGGAGTTGCAGGCCGCATTCGCCGACCTGGTGCGCCATGACGATTGGCTGCCCGAGGCCTGTACCGCGCCCCATCCGCAGTACTACCAGCAGTATCTGCTGCACTGCGATCCCCTGGAGCGCTTTTCGCTGGTGAGTTTCGTGTGGGGGCCGGGCCAGTTCACGCCGGTGCATGATCACGAGGTCTGGGGCTATGTGGGCATGCTGCGCGGGGCCGAGGTCAATCAACGCTATGTCCGCGGCAAGGACGGCAGCGTCGCGCCCGCGGGCGCCGCGACCACTTTGCAGCCGGGCGACATAGAATGCCTGTCGCCCGCCGAAGGCGACATCCACCGGGTCTCCAACGCCCACGCGGACCGCGTATCGATCAGCGTGCATCTCTACGGCGGCAACATCGGCGCCGTGTCGCGCCATGTGTATGACCCCGCGACCGGGCAGACCAAGCCTTTCGTGTCGGGGTATTCGTCGGCCAGCTTGCCGAACCTGTGGGACCGCTCGGAAGCCGTGCGGGCCGCCATTGCCGGGGGCGCACGCTAGGGTCTGTTCGCGCGCGGCGTCCCATGCTATTTTCTTGTCCTAAATATTAGGAAAACAAAAAATGGACAAGACGCTGCTCAAAGGTCTGATGGTGCTGGAGGCGGTGACCGACGTGGACAATCCGCCGCGCACCATCGATGCGCTGGCCGCCCGGGTCGGACTGACTCGCAGCAACACGCACCGCACCTTGCAGACGCTGATACATGCGGGCTATGTGACCAAGGACGATGACGGCGGCGGCTATCGCGGCGCGGTCCGGCTGTTCGAGCTGGCGGCGCGTCAGCTTGCCCAACTGGACGTGCGCAAGCTGGCCGCGCCCTACATGCGTACGCTGGCCGACCAGACCGGCGAAACCGTGCACCTTTCCGTGCTCGACGGTTTCGACGTGGTCTACGTCGACAAGATCGACAGTCCCCAGCCGATACGCGCCTATTCGATGGTGGGCGGACGAGCGCCCGCCTATGCCGTCGCCACGGGCAAGGCGCTGCTGGCCTACCAGCCGGAAGGCTATGTCGAGCGCTACGCCGACAAGCTCGTGCGTCATACGCCGTCGACCATCGTGTCCATGCCGCTCTTGAAGGACGAACTGCGCAAGATCGCCCGCACCGGCTATGCGGTCAATCGCGGCGAATGGCGCGAAGGCGTGGGCGGGCTGGCCGTGACCTTGTTCAACAGCCTGGACCAGCCCGTGGCCGCCATCGGCATCTCCGGTCCGCTGGACCGCCTGAGCGCCGCTAGGATGAAGCAGCTGGCGCCGGACGTGGCTGCCTGTGCCCAGTCCATCTCGCAGGGGATGGGCTATCGCCGGGGCTATCTGGACCAGTAGCGGGCCGCGCCAGCGCCGCGCTGATGCGCCGCGCCTGATCGCGGGCCAGCCGCGCATTGACATCCATGGACGTAGTCCAGAAGTACGTGCCGCCCGCGAGGCTACCCAACACCGAGATATCCGGCTCGATCCCGCCTGCGGCGTTCTTGAGGCATCCCGTGGCATAGTCCAGCGCCAGGCCGCCATGGGGATCGGGCTGCGCATGGCCCTCGCGCAATAGCGCGGACACCAGCGGGTCCTGCGTGCGCGGCGTGTCCACCGAGAAGCTGGTGGCATTGATCAGATAGCGGCTGGCATGAGTGGAGACGGCGCCCGTCGCGTCGCGCAAGCGCGTGTGGAACAGGCCGCTGACGCTATCGTGGCGGCTGTCCAGATAACCGCCACAGACCTGCAGCTGGCCGTTCTGGAACAAGGCTTGCAGCTTCAATGCGTTGCTCATCGGAAAGGTGGCGCGCCGCGCCATCCACAGCGAACGCCATTGCGACTGGAAGCGGCCGCGCTCGGCTTGCGGGAGGAGATGCCAGATCAGGTCGACGGCGGCATTGGTCGCGGCCGCCACCGCCTGCCACGGGCGCGGGGCCTGTCCGGACCGACGTATCTCCTCGTCCAGTGCGACGTGGGCCTCGGCCTCCATGCCGAACACGTCCGCGGCTTCCAGGCTGCCGCCCAGCGCCAGGACTTCTTCCTGGAGCGCGGTGACGATGATGTCCAGTGACAGTGCGCCTCCATGCCTCGCGGCCAGGCGCGGAACGCCCTTCGGGCTCAGTTGTTGCAGCGTGTCTGGCGCGCGGTTGTTGGGGCTGCGCACGGAAGGCAGGCGGCCATTGCGCGATACGCACAGGATGGGGCCGCGATGGGCCGTCTGTTGCAAGGCGGCGATGGCGTCCACGGCGCTCAGGCTGGTGCCGATGATGCAGACCGGCGCGTCGGCGGCGATGCCGCGGGTCAGCGCCTGGACCGGGTAGGGGCTGTTGAAGTAGCCGGGCGCATCGCGTAATTCCGGAAACGCCTGCGAAGGCAGGTTGCCGTTGCACAGCACGGCGTAACGCGCCAGGAAGGGCGAACCCGGTTCCGCTTCGACCCCCACGCCTCCGCCAGGCAGCGGCGCCACGCGGCGGACCCGGCCGCGCACGTGCGTGAGCGTGATGCCCAGCGCGCGGGCTAGCCCGCAAGCCCGTCCGTAGACTGCGCGCATGTAGGCGCCGAACAGCGGGCGCGGCAGGAAGTCCGCCGGCGCTATCGAGTCCGCGCCCTGCGCGCGCAGCCAGGCGGGATCCTGGGCGCGCAGCCAGTCCACGAAATCCATCCTGTGATCGGCCCGCGCCGACATGTTGCCGGCGGGAATGTTGAGCAGGTTGCTGGGCAGATCCTCCTGGTAGGCCTCGCCCGCGCCCGGTTCGGCCTGCGGCTCGAACAGCGCGATCGTCAGCGCTCGTCCAGCGGCAGGTTCCAGCGAAAGCAGGAATTGATAGAGGAAGCTGACCGCCACCGAGCCGCCGCCGACGATGGCCAGGTCCGCCGCTTGCGGTGTCGTGTCGGGCGCCGTCATTTGGCCGCCGACAAGCGCACCACGTCGGCCCAGCGGGCGACTTCCTGCTTGAGCACGCGGCTGGTATCGGCGGGCGTGGTGGCCACGGCGTCGGCGCCCAGCTTCTGTGCGGCCTGCTGCACGGAAGCCATGGCCGCCGCCTTCTGCATGCCGGCCGAGAGCTTCTCCACCACGGCGGGCGGCGTGCCCGCGGGAGCCAGCAGCGCGTAGGTGGTCGCGACCGAGTAGTCCTTTACGCCCTGCTCGGCGAGCGTGGGCAGGTCCGGCAGCGCCGTGGCGCGCGTGGCGGTGGTGACGCCCAGCAGGCGGATCTTGCCGGTCGCGACCTGGGGCAGCAGCGCCGGCAGCGTTTCGATCACCATGTCGATCTGCCCGCCCAGCAGGTCGGTGATGGCGGGGCCGCTGCCGCGATACGGCACGTGCATGAGCCGGGTGCCGGTGACGACCTGGAAGAGTTCGCCTGCCATGTGCTGGGACGTGCCGGGGCCGGCCGAACCAAAGGTGATGGTGCCGGGCTTGCTCTTGGCCAGGGCGATCAGCTCCTGCACGTTCTTCGCGGAAATCTTGCTGCTGTTCACCGCCACGGCCATGGGCATGCTGGTGGCCATCGACACGCCGACGAAGGCGGTGCCGAAGTCGTAGCCGGGCTTGTCGGGCATGGCGGCATGGATTGCGTGGCTGCCCACGGCGCCCATCAGCAGGGTGTAGCCGTCGGCGGGCGATTTGGCCACGTACTCGGCGCCGATCTCTCCGCCCGCGCCCGCCTTGTTTTCCACCACCACGCTCTGTCCCAGGTAGTCGCCCAGGTGCTGCGCATAGATGCGCGCGGCCGCGTCCGTCGCGCCGCCGGGCGGGAAAGGGACCACCATGCGCACGGGTTTCGTCGGCCAGTTGTCGGCCGCGGCCGCGCCGCCTGCCAAAGCCAGCACCATGCCCGTCAGGGCAATGCGCCACATTTTTTTCATGGAAGTCTCCTTGGTGTCGGTGCGGGCCGTCCTATGCAGCGTCTCGGCCCTTTTTTTAAAATCCTAAAATATAGGATTCAAGTATCAATAAATGACTTACTTAGAATTCCACACGGTGCTATGCTGGTCAACAATTAAGCACATCACCTAGGGAATGCACTAGGATTGACGCCAAAATACACAAGCATGCGCCAGAGATGGGCTGGATGATGCCAGTCTTGAAGGTCAGCTCTTATAATGTTTTCTTTGTCCCAAATATTGAATTTTCATAACGAGAGGTCAGACATGACACCCAGTTCGGCGCTGGCCGGCATCACGGTGCTGGAGATTTGCAATGTCGCGGCGGGGCCTTTTTGCGGCATGTTGTTGGCGGACATGGGCGCCGACGTGATCAAGATCGAAAACCCCGAAGGCGGCGACACGCTGCGCAGCTGGCCGCCCATTTCCGACGGCTACAGCGAAAACTTCGCGTCCCTCAATCGCAACAAGCGTTCGGTGACCTTGAACCTGAAGGATCCCGGCGACCTGGCCTTGGCGCGCGATCTGGCGCTGGCCGCCGACGTGCTGATCGAGAACAACCGGCCGGGCGTGATGGACCGCCTGGGCCTGGGCTATGCGCAGCTGCGCGAGGCCAATCCCAAACTGGTCTATTGCTCGATCTCGGCCTACGGCCAGTCGGGGCCCCGTTCGCAGGAAGGCGGCTTCGACCTGACCATCCAGGCCATGAGCGGCATCATGAGCGTGACCGGCGAAGCGGGCGGCGAACCCGTGAAGTGCGGCGTGCCCGTGGCGGACTTTTCGGCCGGCCTGTACGGCGCCTTCGCCATCGCGTCTGCCTTGCGCGCGGCCCAGGCCAGCGGGCAGGGCACGCATATCGACGTGCCCATGCTGGGCGCCACCTTGGGCATCGCGGCCTTGCAGACCTCGGAGTTCTTCGGCAGCGGCAAGGATCCGGTCAAGCTGGGGTCGGCCCATCCGCGCAACGCGCCGTATCAGGCATTCCGCTGCAAGGGCGGCTACTTCGGCATGGCGGCGGGCAACCAGGCCTTGTGGAAGGGCGTCTGCGCAACGGTAGGCCGCGAGGACCTGCTGGCCGATCCGCGCTTTACGGACACCAGCGCCCGTGCGCGCAACCAGACGGCGTTGCGCGAGATCCTCGAGGCGATCTTCGAAGCCGAGGACGCGCAGACCTGGCTGGCGCGTTTCCGTGCGGCGGGCGTGCCTTGTGCGCCCATCAACACCTATTCCGAGGTGCTGGCGGATCCGCAGGTCGAGCACATGGGTTGGGTGCAGCCCGTGGACCTGCCCAACGGCGTGCGCACGCGCACCTTCGGCCTGCCGGTGCGCTTTGACGGCCAGACCACGGCCTTGCGCCGCCGGCCGCCGGCTTTGGGCGAACACAACGATGAAGTGCTGGGCGCGCTGCGCGCCGCCAGAAAGGAGACGGCGGCATGAGCGAGGTCCTGCGCATCGACAAACAGGGCGCGGCGCATGTGTTGACGCTGGCGCGGCCCGACAAGATGAATGCGCTCTCGGCGCCGCTGG
Source organism: Achromobacter aegrifaciens (assembly GCF_902859735.1). Lineage (GTDB taxonomy): Bacteria > Pseudomonadota > Gammaproteobacteria > Burkholderiales > Burkholderiaceae_B > Achromobacter > Achromobacter aegrifaciens. The sequence continues at coordinate 141,282 of NZ_CADIJY010000009.1, forward strand.
TGGAGGCGCTGATCGCCGCATTGGACGAGGCCGAGGCAGGCGGCGCCCAGCTCATCGTCTTGAAGGGCGAGGGCAGGAATTTCAGCGCGGGCTTCGACTTCGGAGGTTGGCAGGAACAGAGCGAAGGCGACCTGCTGCTGCGCTTCGTGCGCATCGAGATGCTGCTGCAGCGGCTGGCGGCTTCGCCGTGCCTGACGCTGGGGTTGGCGCATGGCCGCAACTTCGGCGCGGGCGTGGACTTGTTCGGCGCTTGCAAGTGGCGCGTCAGCGCGCCCGACGCCACGTTCCGCATGCCTGGGCTGAAGTTCGGCCTGGTGCTGGGCACGCGCCGTTACGCGGCCCTGGTCGGCGCCGAGCGGGCGCGCGCGGTGCTGGAGCAGGCGGCCACGTTCAGCGCGGAAGAAGCCTTGCGCGACGGCTTCGCCAGCCGACTTTCCGACGCTCAGGATTGGCATGCCGTCGAACGCGAGGCGCTGGACGCGGCGTCAGCGCTGAGCTGCGCCAGCCGTGTCCAGCTGTATGCGGCGCTGTCCTCTGAAACGCCGGATACCGATCTCGCCCGCCTGGTGCGCTCAGCCGCCCTGCCGGGATTGAAGGAGCGGGTGGCGGCTTATCTGCAGGCGCGTTGACCTAAGAAGAACACGCAGGGAAGGAGACATCATGGCATCGGGTTTCAATCAGAAGAACAAGCAGTGCACGCTGGCGGAGCTGGCGGCGTTGGTGCCCAACGGCGCGTCGATCGCCTTGGGCGGCAGCTTCCTGCACCGCGGACCGTTCGCCTTCGTGCGCGAACTGATCCGGCAGGGCCGGCGCGACCTGGAACTGGTCAAGCAGTCGCCAGGCTACGACGTGGACATCCTGTGCCGCGCGGGCGCGCTGCGCCGCGTGCGCGCCGGCATCGTCGCCATGGAAGGGAACTTTGGCCTGGCGCCCTGGTACCGCAAGGCGGTGGAGCGGCGCGAAATCGAACTTGAGGAACACGCGTGCGCCAGCCTAACGGCCGGCCTGCGTGCGGCGGCCTTCGGCGTGCCGTTCCAGCCTTGCGGCGGCCTGCATGGCAGCGGCCTGCCCGAACTCAATGGCTGGAAATGCCTGGACGATCCCTACGGCAGCGGTCAGAAGACCTGGGTGGTGCCGGCGATCCGGCCGGACTTCGCCGTGATCCATGCGTCCGAGGTGGACGCGCTGGGCAATGTGCGGGTGCATGGCACGGCGCATTGGGATCGCATCATGTCGCGCGCCGCGGGCAGCGTGCTGGTGGTGGCCGAGAAGGTGGTCGACAGCGCGGTGTTCGAGGCCAATCCGGAATCCACGCTGGTGCCGTTCTTCATGGTGCAGGCCTATGCCGTGGCGCCGCAGGGCGCATGGCCGGGATCCTGCTGGCCTGACTACGCCATCGACTATCCGGCAGTGGAGGCATACATGGACAAACACAGCGATCTGCAGGCGCACATGGCTGCGGCGCCCGAAGCGCGGGAGGTGCAGCATGGCTGAGCAATGGTCGGGTTTTTCCTACATCGTCACCAATCTGGCGCGTTTCATCCGGCCGGACGAGATCACCTTCAGCGGCGTGAATTCCACCATGCCCATGCTGGCCTGCCTGCTGGCCAAGCGCGCCTACGATTGGGACTTCGTCTACATCAACGTGGCCGGCGGCGTGAACCCGCGGCCCTCGCATGTGCCGATCTCCAGTTCCGACCCGGTGCTGGCCGAGCACACCGCGTCGATCTTCTCCAACGAAGACTTCTACGACCTGTGCACGCGCGGCCGTATGGATCTGACCTTTCTGGGCGCGGCGCAGATCGACGGCGCGGGCTGCGCCAACAACTCCTGCATCGGCGACTGGCATGAGCCCAAGGTGCGCCTGCCGGGCGGCGGTGGCGGCGCGGTGATGCTGCCCACGGCCAGGCGCGCCTGCACCTGGCGCACCGAGCACTCGCGGCGCACCTTCGTGCCGAAGCTGGACTTCATGACTTCCTGGGGCGGCTTCCACGGCGTGGTCACGCCGATCGCCGTGTTTGTCAAGCGCGACGGCCGGCTGGCCTTGCAGTCCTGGCACCCGGAATCCAGCCTGTCTGAAGTGCGCGAGCGCACGGGGTTCGAATTCGATGCGACGGGCGCCGAGCCGTCCGCGCTGCCCAGCGCAGCCGAGGCGCGCGCCTTGCGCGAGCTGGATCCCGACGGGCAGTTCGAACGCGACGCGGCCGTCGCGCTGCGCTAGGAGACTGCCATGACGATCGCCGATGCCACGCTGGTGGCCGCGTTCGCGCGCCTGTGGAGCCAGCCGCAATGGGCCGGGCGGCCAGCCATCGTGACCACGGACGGCGCCTTGACGTATGCGGGCCTGCAGCGCGAGGTCGGGCGCATCGCGGGCGGCTTGCGCGCCGCCGGCGTGGCGCGCGGCAGCCAGGTGGCGATCGCGATGGAGCGGTCGCAGGCGCAGGTGCTGGCGATCCTGGGCGTGATGGCGGCGGGCGCCTGCCCGTGTCCCCTGGAGCCGCGCCTGTCGGACGCCGAGACCGCCAGGCGCGTGGCGGCGGTGGGTCTGGGCTGGATGCTGCACGACGCGGCCAACGCGGCCACGGCCCGGGCCAGCGGCCTGGCGCCGCAACACCTGCTGGACGCCGCCGCCGTGGCGCAAGGCCCGCTGGATTGGACGGGCAGCGGCGAGGCCGAGCCCGGCGACGCGGGCCTGCTGCTTTTCACTTCCGGCAGCACCGGCAATCCCAAGGGCGTGCTGTTGAGCCACCGCGGGCTGGCGAACAACGCGCGCGGGGTGCTGGCGCACACCGGCTTGACGCCGGCAGACCGGCTCCTGCACGTGATGCCGCTGCATCACACCAACGCGCTCAACAACCAGATCTTCGCGCCGTTGCTGGCGGGCGCCAGCGTGGCGCTGGCGGGGCGCTTCCGGGCCGAAGACATGCCGGGCTTGCTGCGCGCGTTCCGGCCCACCCTCATCACCGGCGTGCCCACCATGTATGCGCGCATGCTGGAACTGGAGTTCGACTCCGCAAGCCTGGCCGCGTTGCGCTTCGCGCGCTGCGGTTCGGCGCCCATCACCGAAGCGCTGCACCGGCGCATCGAAGCCTTCCTGGGCTGCCCGCTGGTGGTGTCCTACGGCCTCTCGGAGGCCACCTGCACCTCGACCATGAACCCGCCCGCCGCGCGCCGCGTGGGGTCGGTGGGCACGGTGCTGGCCGGCCAGAGCGTGACCTTGCGCCTGCCGGATGGCAGCGAGGCCGCGCCGGGCGGCGAAGGCGAGATCTGCATCGCGGGCGACAGCCTGATGCTGGGCTATGTGGGCGTGGACAGCGCCGACGCGGGCGCGCCGCAGCTGTTGCGCACTGGAGACTTGGGGCGTTTCGACGAGCAGGGCTTCCTGAGCATCACCGGCCGCATCAAGGACGTGATCATCCGCGGCGGCGAGAACATATCGCCGGCGCTGATCGAGGGGGTAGTGACGGGTCTGCCGGGCGTGGCCGCCTGCTGCGTGGTGGGCGCGCCCGACGAGGACCTGGGCGAAGTGCCCGTGATCTTCGTGCAGCGCGCGGGCGAGGCCGCGCCGGATGCGCCCGGCATACAGGCCGAGGTGCTGGCGCGCCTGGGCCGCATCTACGTGCCGCGCGAGGTGTTGTGGATCGAGCGCCTGCCCGAGAACGCGGTGGGCAAGGTCGACCGCAAGGCGCTGGCGCGGCAGCTCGCGCCCGCCAGCCTGCGTTCATGAAGCGTAGGGACGCCTCGGGCGTCCCGTTACGCTATTCGACCTTGCCGATCCGGTTGACCGCTGTCTCCAGCGAGGCCGTGTCCTGCTTCCAGTATGCGTCGAACGCGGGCGCGTCCAGGTACTGCACGGGGCTCCCAGTGCCGGCGATGCGCGCCTGGACTTCGGGATTGCTGGCGACGTCCTTGACGGCTTGGCGCAGCTTGTCGATGACGGCCGGCGGCGTGCCGGCCAGGGCGAATACGCCTGACCACTGCACGAAGCTGATGTCGTAGCCCTGCGATTTGAAGGACGGTACGTCCGGCAGGCTGTCGAGCTTGCCGTCGCCCCAATGCGCCAGCGCCTTGACGCGCCCCGCCTGGATCAGCTGCATGACGCTGGACGGCCCGGTGGCCAGGGCATCGACCTGGCCGCCTACCAGCGCCTGCACTGCGGGGCCGGCGCCGGTGAAGGGCACATGCATCATCTTGATGCCGGCCGCGCTCTGCAGCATTTCCATCGGCACGTGCATGGTGCCGTAGATGCCGGAAGAGCCGTAGCTGAACTTGCCGGACTGCTTCTTCGCCGCGTCGACGAATTCCTGCAGCGTCCTGTACGGCGCGTCCGCGCGCACCACCAGCACGGTGGGATCGGCGGTGATGCGCGCAATCGGCACGAACTGGTCCAGCTGATAGGCCGGCTTGCGTTCCAGCAGGCGGTCGGCTGCGGGCAGGATGGAAATCGACGACAGGCTCATCAGCAGCGTATAGCCGTCGGGCTTGGCGCGCCCGGCCTGGCCGATGCCGATGGCGCCGCCCGCGCCGCCCTTGTTTTCGATGACCACGGCCTGGCCCAGCTTGTCGCCCATGGCCTGGGCCAGCGGCCGCGCGATCGTGTCGGCGACGCCGCCGGGCGGGAAGGGCACCACCATGGTCACGGGTCGTTCAGGGTAGCCGGCAGCCAGCGCATTCGCGGCTCCCAGCCATAGCAAGGCGGCCGCGGCCGCCCGGTAGCAACGCAGATTCATGTCTCACTCCTTGTGCTTCCTGCTGCCGAGCCGCCCCGTGTTCATTCCGGGGCTTGTACTCAGACGAAGCGGTTTTCGATATGTCCGATGCCGTCGATTTCCACGCGCACCACGTCGCCGTGCTTGAGGAACCGAGGCGGGTTCAGGCCCTGGCCCACGCCGGCCGGCGTGCCGGTGGCGATGACGTCGCCCGGATACAGCGTGATGCCGCGCGAGCAGGTTTCGATCAGCGTGGGGATGTCGAAGATCAGGTCCTCGGTATTGCCGTCCTGGCGCAGTTCGCCGTTGACCCAGCAGCGCACGCGGGTCTTCTGGCCGTCCAGCTCATCGGCCGTCACCAGCCAGGGGCCCATGGGGCAGAAGGTGTCGAAGGACTTGCCCAGATCCCATTGCTGGTGGCGCATCTGCACGTCGCGCGCGGTGACGTCGTTGACCACCGTGTAGCCGATCACGTGGCTCATGGCCTCGGCGCGGGAAATGTTGCGACCGCCCTTGCCGATGACCACCGCCAGTTCGGCTTCGTAGTCGATCTTGTCGGACACGCCCACGGGCAGTTTCACGTCGGCCCAGGGGCCGACCACGGTCTGCGGCACCTTGGTGAACACGATGGGCCAGGATTCGGGATTGGCGTCGTTGTCCTTGAAAACCGAGTCGCGCAGTTCCTTGGCGTGGGCGTGGTAGTTGCGGCCCACGCAGAACAGGTTGCGCCGCTGCGCCGGCAGCGGCGCTTCATGTTCCACCTGGTCCCAACCGTAGGACGAGCCGATCTTGCCCGGCAGGGCGCGGCCTTCGGCCAGCCACTCCACGGCGGTCAGCGCGCCGGCCGCTGCGAGTTCGCGCGGGAAGTCCAGGGCGGTCACGCTGCCGCCGTCGTCGGAAACCACGCCGATGCGGCGTTCACCGTTGATCCGGAATACTGCAATCTTCATGCTTGCTCCCTGGGCGGTCCGGCCGCCCGTGCTTAATACCAAAAAGTACCAATTGAGTGAGTAATCAGGCCCAATTGCGGAGAAGGATATACCAAGTAAACCAATTTTCCTAACAGGATTAATAGTTTTTTAGGCGTGTATTGGTCTGTTTTGGTATCATCTGGCCGCTAGCCATTCTGGGACGGTCCATGGACAAAGCTTCCGCCTTGCGCGCGGTCATCATTGAAAATCTGCAATCCGGCGCCTGGCCCGCCGGCCATCGCCTGCCCACGGAACGCGCCCTGAGCGAACAATTCGGCATCAGCCGTTCAACGGTGCGCCGCACCCTGGCCGACTTGAAGGTCGAAGGCTTGATTTCGCAGCGCGTGGGTAGCGGCACCTACGCCAATCCGCCCTCGGTCCTGGCGCAGGCCGAAGGGCTGCTGCGCACCGAAGTGCTGTCCACCAGCCCGGCCGAACTGATGGCGGCGCGCTTGGTGCTGGAACCGGCGATTGCGGCCTTGGTGGTGCAGCACGGCAGCCCGGCCGATTTCGCCGCCATGCAGGACGCCTGCGCGCGGGCCGAGGCCGCCGACAGCTTCGAAGCGTTCGAGATCTGGGACGCCAAATTGCACGAATTGATGGCCACGGCCACGCACAATCTCTTCATCGAAAAAGTGTTCGCCCTGATGACGGCGGCGCGCTCGCAGGCGACCTGGGGCGCCTTGAAGCGCAGGAGCCTGACGCCCGAGCGGCGCCAGGCCTATCAGGTCGAGCATCGCGAGATCGTCGATGCGCTGCATGACCGGGACGCCGAACGGGCCATGGAGGCCGTGCGGCGGCATCTGCTGCACGTGAGGGACAACCTGCTGGGCTAGGGGTCGCAGCGTCCGCAGGCCGCAGGGGACTGCGGCGCGGCCGGGTCTTGGCCGCAGCAAGAGCGGCCGGCGCGGGCTGCGCGCCTCAGGGCTGCGCGCGCAGCCTGGCCAGTTCGGCGGAAAGCTCGGCCACCAGGGCCTGGGCGCGCGCCAGCGGATCGTGGCCCTCGGGCGAGGGCTCCGCGGGCGTGTCGGGCGTCTGCAACCGGGGCTGCACGCTTTCATGACCCATGCTGACGTCCACGTCGAACACCAGTTGTTCGGCGCGGTGCCAGGTGGTGAACCATTCCAGGGGGCGGCCATGCTGGTCCATGCCCTGGCCTTGCAGCATCAGCAACGGCGTGCCGGCTTGCGTGCCCAGCAGTGCGGCCAGCGTCTGGTCGGCGGCAACCGCCCGGATCTGATTGCGCCCGGCGCCTGGACGCAGGCCGAAGCGGCGCGTCAGCACGCCATGCAGGGACGCGTCGGCGAGATCTTCGGCGCGCAGGCCCGGTACCGCGTCGGCGGGCAGCCAGGTGCGCACGTAGGCCAGCGGCGCGTCGGCCACATGGCGCAGACGCTCCAGCATCAGCAATTGCGTGGTGCCGAAGAAGGCGGCTACGTCCGCGGGCGGCTCGGCGCGCGCGAACGCGAGCACGCGGGTCTGCAGGGACACGCCGGACTGCGCGAACTGCTCGTACAGGCCGGTGGAGCGCTGTACCAGCCGGCGGTGTTCCTGGGGCGCGGCCACGCTGGCGGGACGCCCGGTTTCGCGCTGGATCAGGCCTTCGGTGGCCAGGGCCGCCAGCGCCTGGCGCACCACGCTGCGCGCCACGCCGAAGCGTTCGCACAGCGCCGCCTCGCTGGGCAGCACGGCGCCGGCCGCGAGCTTGTTCGTGCGGATGTATCCGCGCAGCAGGGTCGCCACCTGGGCGTGCAGCGGGATATCGCCGGAGCGATCAAGTACGGGCAATGCGTCGTGCGTGGCGGGCGCCATGGGAATCAACCTCCGGTTTGTGCCCGCGCAGTTTCCCACACATGCGTCCAGCCCGGGGCCAGATGCGCGGCGCGCTCGGCGGCCAGGATCAGGCTGTCCTCGCGGGCGATGCCGCGGCCGGCAATGTCGAAGGCGGTGCCGTGGTCGACGGACACGCGCACGACGGGCAGGCCCACCGTGATGTTGACGCCGTCGTCGCCGTAGACCGCCTTGAAGGGCGCGTGGCCCTGGTCGTGGTAACAGGCGATCACGAACTTCCACTTGCCGCGCACGGCTTGCGGGAACAGCGCGTCGGCCGGAATCGGACCTGCGGCCAGGATGCCGGCGGCATTGGCTTCGGCCACCGCGGGCGCCAGGATGTCGGCGTCTTCGGTGCCGAAGATGCCGTTTTCGCCGGCATGCGGATTCAGGCCCGAGACTGCCACCGGCTGGTCGCCGCGGCCCAGCGCCTTGGCGAACGAGCCGGCCAGGCGCAGCACTGCGCGCATGCGCGCAGGGGTCAGGTCTTCGATGGCCTGGCGCAGCGACACGTGAGTGGTGGCGTGGAAAATGTAGAGGTCGCCGGCCGACAGCACCAGCGAGAAGGTCTTGACGCCGAACTCGTGCGCCAGCAGTTCGGTGTGGCCGGGCCACTTGTGGCCGGCGGCGTGCATGGCCGCCTTGTTCAGCGGGGCGGTGACGATGCCGTCGACCTCGCCGGCGCGCGCCAGGGCGCAGGCCGTGGTGACAAAGCGCACCGAGCCGTCGCCCGCGTCCGCGCTGATCTCGCCCAGCTTTACATGGGCCAGCGACGGGCCGGCCTGCAGCACTTCGATCGTGCCGGGCGTGTTGGCGCAGTCGGCCGCGCGGTCCAGCTTGCGCACGATGGCGGGGTCGCCGCCCAGGCCGCGCACGGCGTTGGCCATCACGTCGACGTCGCCGACCACGAGCAGGCGGGCCTTCTGGCGCAGTTCGTCATGGCCCATCAGCATCTTGGCCGTGATTTCCGGCCCGATGCCCGCCACGTCGCCCAGGGTTACGGCCAGCAGGGGCAGTTTGCCCGGTTGGGGTTGTGTCATCGCTTGAATCTCCTGTCGCGGATCGCGCGCACCGCGCGAACCAGTACATCTTCGGTGCCAAAGCCGCCGGCCTTGGTCACCACGGGCAGGCCGGCGGCCGTGCCTCCGGTCAGCGTGCCCAAAGGCACGCCGCCCATCACTTCATCCACCAGCGCGATGCCGCGGGCGCCCAGCGCCACCAGCACGCTGCGCGCGCCGTCGCCGCCGGTGGCGACCACGCCGGCCGCGTTCGCGCTGGCGATCAATTGCGCGGCCAGGCCGCCCAGGCGTTCGGCGACGGTCTCGGAATCCAGGCCGTCCAACTGGCCTTCGGGCGCCAGCAGCAGCACCGTGCCGGCTTGCGCGGGCGACCGGGCATGCGCCTGCAGCAGCGGCTGGCGCCAGGCCTGCCATGCTGCGTCGTCGGCCAATTGGGCCAGCGAGGGCGTCCAGGTGTCGGCGCCCGAGGCTTGCAGAGCCGCGGCTTGCGCGCGTGCCGCGCTGTGCTGCGAGGTCACCACCACCACGACCGGCGCGGTCTGGTCGGCGCCGGCCCAAACGCGGGCCAGCGGTACGGCAAGGCCGCCCGCGCCCACGGGCAGGGCGTGCATGCCCAGCAAGCCGATGGCGCGCGCCAGGCGTTCCAGGTCGGCTTCGGTGGCGGCGTCAACCACCACGGTGTTGCCGGCCGCGCGGATGCGCGCCGCCAGCGTTTGCGGCGTGTCGCCTGCCTGCGCCGCTACATGGGCGCAGCCCAGCAGGGTGGGGATATGGCTTTCGGTCACGGGGGTGACCGGATCGGTGGCCGCCGAGGTCTCGGTGACCGGCTTGCCATTGACGTAGAGCACGCCTTGTTCGACGGTGCGGCCGGTGGCCGGGAAAGCCGGGCATATCACCGCAATGGTGTCCGGACCCCAGGCCTCGCGCGCCGCATCGATCTCGGCCTTGAAGGCGCCACGCAAGGTGGAATCCACCTTCTTGTACAGGCGTGTGACGCCGGCCGCGCGCAGGCGGCGCACGTTGTGCCAGACGACTTCGGCCGCGTCGGCGGTCGACAGGGGGCGGCTGTTGGTGGTGACCGCCAGCACTTCCACGCCGGCGGCGCCAGGACCGGACAGCGCCTCGTCGGCGCCGCCGATGGACAGATGGGTGTTCCAGCCGGCGCGCACGAACTGCACCGCCGTGTCGCCGGACCCGGTCAGGTCATCGGCGACGATGGCGATGGCGGGATTCAAAGCGCCTCTCCGCGCGCTTCACGCAGGGCGGGCGCGACCGTGGGGTCGGCGTCCTCGGATTTGAGTTCGCCGGCGCGCTTGAGGAAGTACGAGGCCAGCATCGGCGCCAGGATCGAACTGATCAGCACGCAGGCGGCGACCTGCGCGGTGGCGGTCGACACGTACTGCTGGAAGTTGGGGTCTGCGGCCGCCACCACGGCCGGGGTCGCGATGGCGTTGCCGGCGGTGGTGCCGGCTGCGAAGCCCAGGCCGCTCTTGCCGCCGCGGCGCAGGATGTAGCGATAGCCCAGGTAGACCAGGCCGCCGGTGATGGGGCTGATGATCAGGCCCAGGATCAGGCCGCTGACGCCGCCGGAAACCACGGCGCCCAGGTTGATGCCGGTGCCCAGCGCGAAGGCGAAGAACGGGATGACGATGTTGGGCACGGGCTTGAGCACGTCGCGCCACTTGGGGTCCAGGTTGCCGACCACCACGCCCAGCAGGAACGGCACCAGCGCCGCCACCAGGGCGATCATGGGGATGTCGGCCAGGCCCGAGGCGCCCAGGAACAGCAGGCTGAAGAAGGGGCCGTCGTTGACCGCGCTGGCCACATAGGCGCCGCGGTCGCGGGCATCTCCGTACTGGCCGGTATAGGCCAGCCACAAGCCGCCGTTGCTGTTGTCGAAGGCGGCCAGCAGCGCCAGGATGGAGACGCCCAGCACGCCGTCCAGGCCGACGTAGCTGCCCAGGATGATGATGAGGGTGGCGGGCACCAGCGTCTTCATCAGCAGGATGGTGCCGGCGGTGGCCAGGATGGGGCCGCCGGTGCGCGCATTGACCTGGGTGCCGGTGGCGAAGATCAGCAGCGCGATCAGGGGCAGGGCGCTGTTCTTGAACAGTGCCGTGGTGAACCCGCCGATCGCCAGGGCGTCGGGAGCGAAGGTGCCGATCAGGGAACCCAGGATCAGCGGCACCAGCATCAATCCACCGGGGATTTTCTGCATCGTGCCAAAAAAGGGCGAGCGGGAAGTTTCGGTCGACACTATCGGAGTCTCCAGGACGGTTTTTCTAGGTTGCAGACGTTCGAGCGCGCGTCTGTCAGACGGTTGAACAGGGATGAAAAACCGTAGTGTACACCTGTACGTACAGCATGTACGTACAGGTTCCCAGGCCCGGAGGCAGTTCCGATTTTAGAAGCGGTAGGCGCCGCTCAGCATGACGGTGCGGCGCGCGCCGTAGAAGCAGTCACCGCGATCCAGGCAGACCACCTCATAAGTGCGGTCCGCGATGTTGTTCACGTTCAGCGCATAGCGCCAGGGGCCATTGTCGTAGCTGAGCATGGCGTCGAACAGCGTGACCGCCGGGGTTTCCGGGGCGCCACCGTCGCGGAACGCCGACAGGTAGCGCACGCCCGCGCCCACCGCGAACCCGGGCTGGCCGGCCAGCGCGAAGCGGTACTTGCCCCACATGGAGGCGATGTGCTTGGGCTGGGCCTCAAGCTGCGGGTCCAGGTCGGTGTAGATATAGTTGGCGATCACGTCCAGTTCCTTGGTGACGCGGCCGCGCAGTTCCAGCTCCACGCCGCGGGTACGGGTCTTGCCGGCCTGGATCTGGTTGTTGGGATTGTCCGGGTCGTTGGTCTGGCGATTCTTCTCGCGCAGGTCATAGGCGGCCGCGGTGAATTCGATGTCGGCGTCCTTCGGCATGTACTTGATGCCAGCCTCCACCTGTTTGCCGCGCATGGGCTTCCAGCGCTGGTTGTAGAAGTCGGCGCCGGCGATGGGCGTGAACGATTCGCTGTAGCTGAGGTAGGGCGACCAGCCGTTGTCAGCGGCATACATGAGGCCGAAACGCTTGGTGGTGGCCATGTCGGTTTCCCGGTCCTGGCCTTCGGTGGTGCTGTCGGCGCGGTCGCGGCGGATGCCGGCCAGGAAAATCCAGTTCTTGTCGAATTTGATCTGGTCCTGCGCGTAGAAGCCGATCTGCTGCTGATTGATCTTGGGGTTGTCCGACAGTTCGTACTCGGGCACGTTGCCGTACACGGGGTGGTACAGATTCAGCGGCGAGCCCGCGCCGCTGGCCGTCTGGCTGGTCTCGCGGTAGCGCGAATAATCCATGCCGAAGATCACCGTGTGCTCCGTGCGGCCCCAGTTCAGCTTGCCTTCCACGTTCTGGTCCGCCAGCAACGTGCGCATGCGCGGCTTGTTGACATAGAAAATGCGGTCGACGGTGGTCTGTTCCGGATCGATGTAGGAATCGCCGCGGCGCGCGCCGTAGACGTTGGGATAGAGCGTCTTGTAGTCGACGCTGCTGACCGTATTGCGGAAGTTCTGCCGCACCTTCCAGGTGTCGTTGAACTGATGCTCGAACAGCCAGCCGACGCTGAACTGCTCCGTGTCGTAGGCGTCGAAGCCCGGTTCGCTGGCGAAGCGCCGGGTCGGGATGCGGCCGTTGGGATTTTCCTGCACCGAGCCGCTCCACGGCAGGAAGGATTGCGTGGTGCCGGCGCGATCCTTCTGCCAGGTGGCCTGCAATGTCAGCGAGGTGGCTGCGCTGGGGCGCCAGGTCAGGGACGGCGCCAGCATCAGGCGGTCGTCCGGCGCGTATTGGACCTGGGTATCGCTGTCGCGTCCCACGGCGATCACGCGGTATAGCCACTGGCCGTCCTCGCTGGCCGAGCCCGTGAGGTCGGCCTGGATTTCGCGGCGGTTGTGATTGCCCAGCACCACGCCGATTTCGCGCTGCGTTTCCTCCTGCGGGCGCTTGCTGACCAGGTTGACGATGCCGCCCGTGCTGCCCTGTCCGTACAGCATGGAGGCGGGGCCGCGCAGCACTTCCACGCGCTCCATCGCATAGACCTCGGTGCGCGGGTTGTTGAAACTGAAGTACTGGCGCAGGCCGTCCAGGTACTGCACCGGCTCCACGCCCCGGACGCGCACGTAGTCGGCGCGGTTGTCCACGCCATACGCGTTGGGGCGCACGCCGGCCGCGTAGTTCATGGTGTCCTGGATGTTCTGCGCGCCCTGGTCCACGATCTGTTCACGCGGGATCACGGTGATGGCCTGCGGCGTTTCGGACAAGGGCGTGTCGGTCTTGGTCGCGGTGGCGCTGCGCGTGGCGACGTAGCCTTCTACCGGACTGGTCGCGGTTTCGCCGGTGCCGGTGACCTGCACGGCGGGCAGGATGGTGGCGGGTTCGCCGGATGCGGCGGGCTGGGCCTGCGCTGCGGCGCCCATGCAGGCGGCAAGAGCGGCGGCAGCAGGCAACAGGACCAGCGGCCGCGCGCGCCGGGCGGCGGGATCAGGGTGGCGTTTCAACGGATTTCCCCTTCGGCCTGAGTTCGGCCGATTTTGGATGTAAATGACAACGATAACTATTATTAATTTAATAGATCAAGGATGTCAGAAAATCCGCGATCCGCAGATGTAAAAAAGCCGTGCAAAGCTTGCCGGGCGGTAAGGTGGACGACGAAAAACGCCGTCCTATCAGTGGCTTGGCGAGGTCAGGGAAAGGCGCGCGGGAGCCGCTCGCCTGTTGGCGAGGCGCGACAGAACGGCTCAGGCGTGGCGCGGCCGGCGGGTGCCGCCGTCGCGCCGGCTGGCTTTTTCCGAGACGATATTGCCCTCGGCCATGCGACGGCCGCGCTGTTCGATGCGGCCCAGAAGGTCGCGCAGCAAGGCGACCTCGTCGGCGCTCAGGTCCTGCACCAGCAGGTCGTTCAGGTGCGAGACTTCGGGCAGCAAGGCGTCGTACAGGGTGCTGCCTTCGGCCGTGGCTTCCACACGCACCACGCGGCGGTCGGCGCTGTCGTGCAGGCGGCGCAGCCAGCCTTTTTCGCATAGCGCGCCCAGGGTGCGCGAGGTGCGCGCCAGATCCAGTTTTGCAGCGGCCGCCAGTTCAGCCGAACTCATGATGCCGCCCTCGACGGCACAGGCCAGCACCCGCCATTCGCGCCGCGTGATGCCGAAGCGTCCTTCGCACAGGCGCAGGAATACGGGATTCGATTGCGACCATGCCTGGTATAGCCGGTACATCAGCATGTCCGAAAGCTGGCGCTGCCCGGACGCGGAATCGGTCGGCATGGCGTCTCCTCCTGGTGGTGTTGCAGTTCGCGCTGCATATCGTTATGGGAAGTCCTGGATTAGATCAACAAATACGGGCGTTGCTAAAGTCAATTTTCCTATTTGAGTATCGGCCAGGCAGTGACAACCATAATCGACAGCGGGCCGCTGTCTCCAGGAGTTGACCATGCGTAAATGGATATCGGGCGCTGCCGCGGCGGCAATACTTGCGGGGGCCGCACCGTTGGCCGGCGCGCAGCAGGCCCCGCTGGACGGGACGCTGACGGTGGTGGTGGGTTATCCGCCAGGCGGCAGTTCGGACCGCATTGCGCGGCTGGTCGCGGACCGGCTCAAGGATCGGGTAGGCGTGCCCGTGGTGGTCGAGAACAAGACGGGGGCGGGCGGCCGCATCGCGGCGCAGGCGCTACACACGGCGCCGGCCGGCCAGAACGTGCTGATGCTCGCGAACCCGGCCGTGATGGTGGTGGCGCCGCTGGTCTATGCCCAACCGGGCTACGACGCGCAGCGCGACTTCAAGCCCGTGTCGCTGGTCAGCAGCTATAAATTTGCGATGGCGGTGGCGGCGAATTCGCCGATCCAGGACCTGGCTGGCCTGCGGCAGTGGCTGAAGGCGAACCCCAAGCAGTTCGCCGTCGGCGTGCCGGCCACCGGCAGCCTGCCGCACTTCTTTGCGCTGATGCTGGGACGTGAACTGGGCCAGGAGCCGGAAGTGGTCGGATACCGCGGATCGGCGCCGCTGATTTCCGAATTGATAGGCGGCATCCTGCCGCAGGGCATAGACACGCTGGACACCTTGCTGCCGCAGCACCGCGCCGGCAAGATCCGCATCCTCGCCGTGTCCGGCGAGGCGCGCGATGCCGAACTCAAGGACGTGCCCACCTTCAAGGAAAGCGGGGTGAACCTTGCGGCAAACGGCTGGAACGCCTTCTTCGCACCGGCAGCGATGCCGCAGGCCAAGGCCGACAGGCTGGGCGCGGACATCGCGGCGGTGTTGCGCGAGCCCGCCATGCAGGAGGCCGTGCGCGCAGCCTACCTGGAGCCGGTATCGCTGGATGCGCGCGGCACAGCCGACGCCTTGACTGCGTACCGCGAGCAGTGGGAGCCCGTGGTGCGTGCATCCGGCTTCACGGCCACGCAATAGGAGGACGACGATGAGCGATGTGCAGAACGTGCTGTTCATCATGGCCGACCAACTGCGGGCCGACCACCTGAGCTGTTATGGCCATCCTTATCTGCAGACGCCCAGCCTGGATGCGCTGGCCGCGCGCGGGGTGCGCTTTGACCGCGCCTTCGTGAACTCGGGCGTGTGCGGGCCTTCGCGCATGAGCTACTACACCGGCCGCTATCCCTCGCGCCACGGCGCCACCTGGAACCGCGTGCCGTTGTCGGTCAACGAGATCACGCTGGGCGAATACCTAGCGGGGCAGGGCCGCGAACTGGCTCTGGCCGGCAAGACTCACATCATCCCCGACAAGGCCGGCATGGAGCGGCTGTCGATCGATGGTTCCTCGGAGCTGGGCGCGCTGCTTGGCCGCGGCGGCTTCACCGAACTGGACCGCTACGACGGCCACCACACGCCGGGCGACGAAAGCGGCTATCCCGCCTTTCTGCGGCGCCACGGCTACGACAGCGCGGACCCCTGGACCGATTACGTGATCGCCGCGGTCGACGCCGCGGGACAGGTGGTCAGCGGGTGGAACATGCGCAATGCACACCTGCCGGCGCGCGTGGCCGAGCCGCATTCCGAGACCGCCTACATGACGGACCAGGCGCTGGACTTCATGAAACGGCGCGGCAGCCAGCCCTGGGTGCTGCACCTGAGCTACGTGAAACCGCATTGGCCCTACATGGCGCCGGATCCCTACCACAAGCGCTACACCCCGGACCAATGCCTGCCAGTGCGGCGCAACCATGAAGAACTGGAGAACGCGCATCCGGTGGTCGCGGCCTACCGGCAGCAGGAAGAGAGCGTCAGCTTTTCGACCGACGAATGCGTGCGCGTGGTGCGTCCCGCCTACCAGGGCCTGATCCGGCAGCTGGACGACCATCTGGGCCGGCTGTTCGACTACATGGAAGGCGCGGGCCTGATGAAGAACACGCTCATCGTGTTCACCGCGGACCATGGCGATTTTCTCGGCGACCATTGGCTGGGCGAAAAGGAGTTGTTCTACGACACCGTGCAGCGCGTGCCCTTCATTGTCATGGACCCGTCGGCTGCGGCCGACGCCACGCGCGGCCGCGCGTTGGACGACATGGTGGAAAGCGTGGACCTGGTGCCCACGGTGCTGCGCGCGCTGGGCAAGCCCGGACCCGGCCATCGGCTGGAAGGCCGCGAATTGCAGGCCTTGCTGCACGGCCGCGATGGCGCGACTCCTTGGCGCGATTGCGTGTATTCGGAGCTGGACTACAGCTTCCGCCAGGCCCGCCTGTTGTGCGGCAAGACGCCGCAGAACGCCCGCGCCTGGTCGGTGCGCACGGACCGCTGGCGCTACGTGTACTGGCTGGACGAGCGTGAACAACTTTTCGACCTGCATGCCGATCCGGACGAGTTCCAGGACCTGGGCGC
Organism: Achromobacter aegrifaciens; assembly: GCF_902859735.1. Lineage (GTDB taxonomy): Bacteria > Pseudomonadota > Gammaproteobacteria > Burkholderiales > Burkholderiaceae_B > Achromobacter > Achromobacter aegrifaciens. Next base: position 157,673 of record NZ_CADIJY010000009.1, read on the forward strand.
GAGCAGCGCGCATGCGCAAACGCGCCTGGAGCTGCGCCAGCGGCTGCTGGAATGGATGCTGCGCGGCAAGCGCCGTACCACCATCAGCGACGAGGCCGTGGAAAAGGCGACCAACGCCCACAAGCGGGCCGGAGTGTTTTTCGGGCAGTGGTAGGCCGGGCTGGCCCCAGCCGCCGGCCCGCGTTCGGCGCGAGCCGGCGGCTGTCCAGTCTTAACCCGGCTGGCGGACTTGCGCCTGCACGGCTTCCTGCGCCGCCGGTTTCAGCTCGCGGCGCAGGATCTTGCCGACGTTGGTGCGGGGCAGGTCATCGCGGAACTCGATGTAGCGGGGCACCTTGTAGCCCGTCAGCTGCTTGCGGCAATGCGCGATCAGGGTCTCGGCGTCCAACGCCGGATCCTTGCGGATCACATACAGCTTCACGGCTTCGCCTGAGCGCTCGTCGGGCACGCCCACCGCCGCCACTTCGCGCACGCCGGGATGCAGCGCGGCCACGTCCTCGACCTCGTTGGGATAGACGTTGAAGCCGGACACCAGGATCATGTCCTTCTTGCGGTCCACCAGGAACACATAGCCCTTTTCGTCCACGTAACCCACGTCGCCGGTACGCAGGAACCCGTCGGCATACAGGACCAGCGCGGTTTCGTCGGGCCGTTGCCAGTAGCCCTGTGTGACCTGGGGACCGCGCACGCAGATTTCGCCGGTCTCGCCCACGCCCAGTTCTTGGCCCGCATCGTCGCGGATGGAAATGTCGGTGGATGGCACGGGCAGGCCGATGGAACCGGTGAACTCCTGCACGTCCAGCGGATTGATCGTGACCGCGGGCGAGGTCTCGGTCAGGCCATAGGCCTGCGCCAGCGAGCGGCCGGTGACGGCGCGCCAGCGGTCGGCCACCGAGCGCTGCACCGCCATGCCGCCGCCCATCGTCAGGCGCAGCCGCGAGAAATCCAGGCGCGCGAAATCCGGGTTGTTGAGCAGGGCGTTGAACAGCGTGTTCACGCCCGTGAAGGCCGAGAACGGCACCTTGCGCATTTCCTTGACCAGCCCGGGAATGTCGCGCGGGTTGATGATGAGCAAGTTGCTGGCGCCCATCTTCATGAAGGTCAGGCAGTTCGCGGTCAGCGCGAAGATGTGATACAGCGGCAAGGCGGTCACGATGCACTCCTCGCCTTCGGTCACCAGCGGCCGGACCCAGGCATAGGCCTGGCTCAGATTGGCCACCAGATTGCCGTGGGTGAGCATGGCCGCCTTGGCCACGCCGGTGGTGCCGCCGGTGTATTGCAGGCAGGCCAGGTCGCGCTGGTCCAGTTCCACTTCCGTGAAGGGCGCGGCGGCGCCGGCGCGCAGCGCATCGCCCAGCCGGATGGCGCCGGGCAGCGACCACGCGGGCACCATGCGCTTGACGCGGCGGACCACGAAGTCCACCAGGCGTCCCTTGAGCGGTCCCAGCAGCTCGCCGATGGACGTCACCACCACGCGTTCTATCGCGGTGCCGTCCAGGGCCTTCTGCACGGTAGCGGCAAAGTTGTCGGCGACCACGATGACGCGGGCGCCCGAATCGACCAATTGGTGCTGCAGCTCATGCGGGGTATAGAGCGGGTTGCAGTTGACCACCACGCAGCCGGCGCGCAATGCGCCGAACAGGCATACGGGGTATTGCAGCAGGTTGGGCATCATGAGCGCGACACGGTCGCCGCGGCCCAGGCCGTTGGCGTGCAGCCAGGCCGCGAAGTCGCGCGTCAGCCGGTCGAGCTCGGCGTAGCTGAGGGACTTGCCCATGCTGATGTACGAGGTCTTGTCGGCGTAGCGCCGGCAACTTTCGCGCACGACCGACACCAGCGTTGTCACGCCGTCCATTTCGATGTCCGCAGGCACGCCCGCGGGGTAGCTTTTCTGCCAGATTCGTTCCATATGCCGGATTTCCGTGTGTGGCCTGTACAGCAAGAGAGCCTTTGGGCCCTAGCCGCCCAGCAGGGCTTTTTTCAGGGAGGCTTGCGCGGGCTTGTCGCCCAGCCAGACCCTCAGCAGGGCGCGCGCGAACGCGGGGCTGTCGATGCGGCCTTGCGGCTTGCCGTTATCGGTGACCGCGACGCCGCGGGCGTCGAAATCCAGGTCGACCACGTCGCCTTCGCGCACCGCGCCGATTTCCGCCATCAGGGCGGACAGGCGGGCGGCCGGCGCCTTCAGCTCGGCCAGCTCTTGCGCTGATGTATTGTCGCGCAATCCGTCCTGCAGGGCTTCGTCCAGGCTTTTGCTGTCGACGTCGCGCAGCAGCAAGAGGCGCATGCGGCGCGGCTCGTCGCTGTTGACCAGCGCAGCCGCATCGCCGCTTTTCGCGGTGGCGTACAGCGCCGCCACGTAGACCTTGACGACGAACTTGGTGCGCACGCCGGCGCCGTTCAGCACCAGCGCGCGGCCGCCTTCCGACAGGCTGTCCGGAACGCGCAGGCCGGCGACTTCGACGTCGGCGGCCTGTGCGGGGGCGCCGGCCAGGCAGGCGGCAAGCATGAGGCTCAGGGCGGCGATTCGCCCTCCGGGGATGCGACGCATGATTCTCCTCCAGTGTTCTTCTGCTTGTAGAACTTCTTGTCTGCGATATAGATCGTGCGTTCCACGGCGGCGTAGACCACGCCGTCGCGGTCCTTGAGTTCCACCGTATAGGTCCGGGTGGTTTCATGGTCGCGCGCGAGGATTGCGCGGATTTCCGCGATTTCGTCGGGCGGGAGCCGGAAGTCCGCATACAGCGTGGCGTACGCCGGCTTGCGGAAGCGTATGGTGGCCGCCTTGTCCCACACGATGTGGTCCGCGCCCAGCGCGGACATCAGCATCGTGGGGTGGGCGCCGTCGGTCACCGCGAACAGCGAGCCGCCGTACATCGAGCCGACGATATTGCGGGTACGCCGCAGCAGCGGCAGCTTGATGCGGATGTGATGGAAATCCGCGGATACATGCACCACTTTGCCGCCGGTGGCGCGGAACGCGGGATGCAGGTTGAAGCCCACCCGCATCAGGCGCGCCCGCCAGGTCGGCGACAGGTTCTTGAACCAATAGGGCTTCATGTTCCGCGCCGCTCCGCCTACATCGCCTCGAACAGGCCGGCCGCGCCCATGCCGGTGCCGATGCACATGGTCACCAGGCCGTACTTGCCGCCGGTGCGGCGCAGGCCGTGGGTCAGGGTGGCCGTGCGGATCGCGCCCGTGGCGCCCAACGGGTGGCCTAGCGCGATTGCCCCGCCCAGCGGATTCACCTTGGCCGGATCCAGCTTCAGCTCGCGGATCACCGCCAGCGATTGGGCGGCGAAGGCCTCGTTCAGTTCGATCCAGTCCAGCGCGTCCTGGCCGATGCCGGCGCGTTGCAGCACCTTGGGGATCGCGGCGACCGGGCCGATGCCCATGACTTCGGGCGGTACGCCGGCCACGGCGAAGCCGGCAAAGCGCGCCAGCGGGCTCAGATTGAATTCGCGCAGGATGCGGTCGGACACCAGGATCACGGCGGCGGCGCCGTCGGACATCTGCGAGCTGTTGCCGGCGGTGACGCTGCCGCGCGCGGCGAACACCGGCTTCAAGCGGGCCAGCGCCTCGGCGCTGCTGTCCGGGCGGGGACCTTCGTCCGTCTCGACCAGGCGGCGCGCGACGCGCACCGTGCCGCTGGCGTCGCCGGGCTGGCGCGACACCGTTTCATAAGGCGTGATCTCGGCGCGGAAGTGGCCGGCGGCGATGGCCGCGCAGGCCTTCTGGTGCGAGGCCAGGGCGAAGGCGTCCTGGTCCTCGCGCGAGACCTTCCAGCGTTCGGCGACCTTCTCGCCGGTCAGGCCCATGCCGAAGGCCATGCCGATGTTTTCCTGGTGTTCGAAGATGGCGGGGTTCATCGACACCTTGTTGCCCATGATCTGCGGCATGGCGCTCATGGATTCGGTGCCTGCGCCGATCATGATGTCGGCCTCGCCGGTGCGGATGCGCGCCGCGGCATCGGCCACCGCCTGCAGGCCTGATGCGCAGAAGCGGTTCACGGTGACGCCGGCCACGCTTTGCGGCAGGCCGGCGAGCAACAGGCCGATGCGGGCCACGTTCATGCCTTGTTCGGCTTCCGGCATGGCGCAGCCGGCAATGACGTCATCGATGCGCGCGGCATCCAGGCCCGGGACCTGCGCCAGCGCGCCATTGAGCGCGGCGGCCAGCATGTCGTCGGGACGGGTGGTGATGTAGGCGCCGTTGCGCTTGCCCACCGGCAGGCGCGTGGCGGCGACGATGTAGGCGTCTTGAATCTGCTTGCTCATGTCAGTTCCTCAGGGGCTTGCCGGTGTCGAGAGTGTGGCGGATGCGGGCCTGGGTTTCAGGCGTGCGCAGCAGCGCCACGAATTCCTTGCGCTCCACGGCCAGCAGCCATTCCTCGTCCACCTTGGCGCCGGTGTCGACCTCGCCGCCGCACAGGGCCACGGCGGCGCTGCGCGCCACGCGGTAGTCGTGCGCGCTGATCATGCCGCCTTCGCGCATGTTGACCAGCACCATTTCAAAGTTGGCGATGCCATTGCGGCCCGCGACCGGAATGTCGCGCAAGCGGGGCGGCGGCGTGTAGCCCGCCTCGGCCGCGGCGCGGGCCTGGCCGATGGCGACGTACAGCAGCTCGTCCGGATGGAACACGACGATGTCATGCTCGCGGGCGAAGCCCGTGGCGATGGCTTCCAGCGCGCTCTTGGCGACCTGCGCCGTGGCGATGGTCTGGAACACCGGTTGCAGATAGGGGAAGACCTCGCCCGGCGTGGCTGTCTTGGCGGCCAGCGCCGCGGCGCGGCCGGCGAATTCCTTGCTGCCGCCGCCCGCCGGAATCAGCCCGACGCCGGCCTCGACCAGCCCGATATAGCTTTCCAGCGCCAGCACGCGGTGCGAGGCGTGCATCAGGAATTCGCAGCCGCCGCCCAACGCCATGCCCTGCACGGCCGCCACGGTGGGAATCTGCGCGTACTTGAACGACTGCGAGGCGCGCTGGAACTTTTCAACCGTGGCCTCCAGCATGTCCCATAGCCCGGCGGCGCAGGCCTCGGCGACCTGCTGCAGGTTGGCGCCCACGGCGAAGGGCGCGTCATGCCAGATGACCAGCCCGTCGTATTCGCGTTCGGCGCGCGCCACCGCCTGCAGGATGCCGTCGAGCACTTCCGCGCCCAGGGTGTGGTTCTTGGAGGTGACCGAGAGGATGGCCACGCCGGCGTCGACCTGCGGCAGGTTCCACAGGCGCACGCCTTCGTTTTCCCAGATCGTGACGCCGCGCTCGCTGGCGCCTTCGCCGTACACACGCTCGGGGAACAACTGGCGGCGGTACACCGGCAGCGTCGAACGCGGGCTCAGCTGGCCGGTACGCGCGGAGTAGGAGCCTTCGGGCGCATGCGCGCCATTGCGGCCGGGTTCCAGCGCCCAGGCCGGCAGCGGCGCGTCGCTCATGGCCTGGCCGGCGGCGATGTCCTCGGCCACCGCGGCGGCGATGGCCTGCCAGCCGGCGGCCTGCCAGGTTTCGAACGGACCTTGGGCCCAGCCGAAGCCCCAGCGCATGGCCAGGTCCAGGTCGCGCGCATTGTCGGCCACGTGTTCGAGTTGCACGGCGCTGTAGTGGAAGATGTCGCGGAACAGGCTCCAGAGGAACCGGGCCTGGGGATGGCTGCTCGCGCGCAGCGCGGCGAAGCGCTTGCCCGGGTCGCGTTCCTTGAGCAGGGCGGCGACTTCGTCGGCCAACTTGCCGGCGCTGGGCACATAGTCCTGCGCCTTCAGGTCCAGCACCTGGATTTCGCGGCCCTGCTTGCGGTAGACGCCGGCGCCGGTCTTTTGCCCCAATGCGCCCTTGGCGATCAGCGCGGAGAGCCACTCGGGCAGCTTGAAATAGCGGTGCCAGGGGTCGTCCGGCAGATTCTTTTCCATGGTGCCGACCACGTGGGCCAGCGTGTCCAGGCCGACCACGTCGGCCGTGCGGTAGGTGGCGCTCTTGGGGCGGCCGATCTTCGGGCCGGTCAGGGCGTCGACCTCATCGAACGCCAGGCCCAGGCGGGCCGTGTGGTGCATGGCTGCCAGGATCGAGAACACGCCGATGCGGTTGGCAACGAAGTTGGGTGTGTCCAGCGCGCGGATCACGCCCTTGCCCAGGGTCGAGGTCAGCCAGGTTTCGAGCTGATCCAGCACGGCGGGCTGGGTGTGCGAAGTGGCGATGATTTCCACCAGCCGCATGTAGCGGGGCGGATTGAAGAAGTGGATGCCGCAGAAGCGGTCGCGCAGGCCCGCGGGCAGGGCGTTGGCCAGCGCGTCGATCGACAGGCCCGATGTATTGGAGGCGATGATGGCGCCCGGGGCCAGGTGCGGCGCGATGCGCTCGTACAGCGCGGTCTTCCAGTCCATGCGCTCGGCGATGGCCTCGATGACCAGGTCGCAGCCGCGCAGCTGTTCCAGGTCGTCGTCGTAGTTGGCGGGCGTGATGTACGCCAGGCGCGCCGCGCCGGCCAGGGGCGCGGGCTCCAGCTTCTTCAAGCCGGCGATCGCTTTCTTGACCGTGCCGTTGCGGTCGCCTTCGGGGGCGGCCAGGTCGAACAGCGTGACGGGCACGCCGGCATTGGCCAGATGGGCGGCGATCTGCGCACCCATGACGCCGGCCCCCAGGACGGCGACGTGTTTGACGACGAACTTGCTCAAGGCAGTCTCCTGAAAAAAACGAATGGCGGGCCGGACCGGGCCGGACCGCCATCCGGGGCGGGTTAGAAGCGGGACGACAGCTGTATGCCCAGGATGTGGGCATTGCTGTCATAGGTGCCCGCCACGCGGCCCTTGGTCAGCTGGTTGCCGGACGTGGTGTCGATGTCCGTCTTGCGCAGGTAGAGATAGGTATAGCCCACGTCCAGCGTGGTGTCCTTGGTGGCCTGCCACTGAATACCGGTCGAAAGCCAGTAGCGGTCGTTGTCCGGCAGCGAGGTCGGACGGTCGGCTTCCTTGTACACGGGCGATTGGTCGAAGGCGACGCCGACCTTCCACTTCCAGTTGGGCGCGAACTTGTAGTTGGCGCCCAGCGCGACGCGCCAGCTGTCGCGGAAGTTCAGCGGCAGGTCGTCGTCGCGCGCACCCGGCCCCGAGTTGCGGATCTTCAGATTGGGAATGCTGCTCCAGCCGGTCCACGAGACGTCGCCCAGCAGTTCCCAGCGTTCGTTCAGCTGGTGCGCCGCGCTCAGGATCAGGGTGTCGGGCAGGGACACGGTGGCCTTGGCGTCGAACGACACCGAGTTGCCGCGCGGATAGATGCTGGTGATGTCGGTGTCGCCCTTCGCGGTGTGCTTGATCTTCGAGCGGTAGGACAGGCCGATGCGGGTGTCTTCGGTGGGTTGCAGCATGAAGCCCACGTTCCAGCCCCAGGCATCGCCCTTGAGATTCAGGTCGGCGTCGCCGGTGGTGCCCAGCGGCATGCCGGGAACCGGCAGCACGGTCTTCTTCTTGTAATTGGCGTCGATGTGCTGCCAGTTCACGCCAAAGCCCATGGAGAACTTTTCGTTGACCTTGTAGGCGATCGAGGGGTTGACGTTGATCGTCTTGATCTCGAACTTGTTGGAGTGGTACTGGCCCACCCAGCCGTCGTCGTACTCGGTCATGAGCCCGAACGGGGCGCCCACGCCCAGGCCGATGAACCATTGCTCGTTCAACTGCCAGGAGGCGTACATATTGGGCACCACGCCGAGGTTGCCCGCGTCGCCGCCGTTGCCGCCGGTCGGGCGCGATCCGCCCAGTCCGGTGCCCGGCAGGCCGGGAATGCTGGGGTTGCGGCTGTCGCCGTTGTCTGAAAACTTGAATGACGGCTTGATCAGGTTGACGCCGCCGGACACATTGAAGCCGGGCAGGTAGGTCATGCCGGCCGGGTTGTAATAGATGATGCTGGCGTTCTCCGGATTCGCCGCAGAGCCTGCATAGGCGTTGCCCAGGCCGCTGGCGTTCTGCTCCAGGAGCTGAAAGCCGGCCGAGTGCGTTGCCGTGGATGCGCCCAGGCCGACCACGAGGGCCGACAAGGTGCTCAGGGACAATGAACGTCTGCTCATGGTACTGCCTCCTCGTGATGGATGATGTCTCTATGGCACTGCCGGTCTTGTCGTTCCGGTTTAGGTTGTACAGGTCCTAATCGGCCTCAGCCGGTCTTATACTCCGCACCGCGTTGCTGCTTTGGTAATGCAAGGGACCGCCCGTGAATGGCGCGAACCCCGTTCCGAAAATCACGCCCGCGTCGGCCAGGTCGGCGTCGGCGACGATGCCCGCATCCACGCGCTGGCGGGTGGCGTCGATCAGCGGTTGTATCAGGCGCTGCGCCAATCCGGCGGGCGCGCCGGACTGGCTGGCGCCCTTGACCGGTTTGCCGTCGCGCCAGGCGTAGAAGCCGCGGCCGCTTTTCTTGCCCAGGTCGCCGCGCGCCAGGCGCTCGGCCAGGCAGCGCGGCGGCTCGGCGCCGCCAGCAAGTTCCGCGCCCGCCGCACGGGCAATATCCAACCCCACGGTATCGGCCAGCTCCAGCGGCCCCATCGGCATGCCGAATGCGACCATGGCCGCGTCCACGGCTTCGGGCGCCTGGCCCTCGTCCACGCTGCGCATGGCCTGCAGCATGTAGGGCGCCAGCACGGCGTTGACCAGGAAGCCCGGCGCGCTCTTGACTGGCAGCGCCAGCTTGTCGATCTGGCCGACGAAGGCGCAGGCGCGGGCTTGCGCCTCGTCCGAGTCGCCGTCGGCGTGCACGACCTCCACCAGCGGCATCTTGGCCACGGGATTGAAGAAGTGGATGCCAACCAGCCGTTGGGGCTGCGCCAGATCCGCGCGCAAGGTCTCCAGCGACAGGCTGGAGGTGTTGGTGGCGAGCAGCGCATCGGCCTTCATGCGCGGCTCCAGCGCGCGGTAGAGCGCGCGCTTGGCTTCGGGCTGTTCGCTGATGGCTTCGATGACGATGTCGGCCAGCGGCACGCCGCCGCCTGCGGGATCCGGCACCAGGCGGTCGAACGCCGCGCGCGCGAGTCGCGGATCCTTCAGGCGGCGCGAGAACAGCTGGGCGGCGCGCTTGATGGCGGGCGCGATGCGCGCCATGTCCTGGTCCTGCAAGGTGACCGTCATGCCCTTGAGCGCGCACCAGGCCGCGATGTCACCGCCCATCACGCCGGCGCCGACCACGTGCACGTGGCGCGCGGGGGCAATGCCGGCCTGCTTGCCGTTGGCCTTCAGCCGTTCCTGCAGGCGGAACACCCGCAGCAGGTTGCGGGCGGTGTCGGAGGAAATGATGCGCTCGATCAGCGCAGGCGCCTGCAAGGCGTTGCCGCCGTGCTTTTCCCAGATCTCGACGATGGCGGGCGCGGCCGGATAGTGGCCCAGGGGATCCTTGGCCGCGATCTGCTTGCGGGCGCGGTTGGCGACGATGGCCTTGAGCGGCCAGCGGTTGGCCCAGGCGCCGAAGCCTCGCGCGCGGCGTGGCGCCTTGCGCGACAGCACGGTCTGGCGCGCGGCGGCCAGCAGCAGGCGGGGCGGCACGCGCGCGTCCGCCAGG
>NZ_CADIJY010000010.1 GCF_902859735.1 Achromobacter aegrifaciens
CCGCCGCGGGAGCGTCCGCTGCGGGAACGCCCGCCGCGGGAGCGCCCGCCGCTCCGCCCGCCACGACTCCGGCAGGAACCCCGGCCGTGGACGCCGCCGCGCCTCAGCCGGCGCCCGCGCCCGCTGAATGGAAGGTCGAGCTGGATGCCTTCAATCTGCACGAAGGCGAGGTCTACGTCACCGACGCGGTCAGCAAGCTGGACTACGTGATGACCGGCCTGGCCGCGACGGTCGAGGGCGTGGCCCTGCCGCAGGTGTCCGGCCAGCCCATCAATTTGTGGCTGACCATGGACAACAGCACCGACGGCGGCTGGCTGCGCGCCAAGGGGCCGCTGGTCCTGAAGCCGCTGTCGCTGGAACTGGGCGTGCGCTTGGGCAACATTGCGCTGGCGCCCCTGGCGCCGGCCGTGCGCAACGCGGCGCCGATCGCGCTGCTGGATGGCCGCCTGGCCGCCAGCGCGCAAGTTCATGTGAAGGAAACGAACGGCGCGGTGGATGCATCCGCCAGCGCCGTGCAGGCCGACCTGACCCAATTCAAGGCCCGAGACGAATCCCTCAAGCCCGCCGTGGACATCGCGCTGCAAAGCCTGCGCGTGACCGCCGACCGCCTGGCCATGGGTCCGGGCCAGAGCAATTTCACCCTGGCCGCCGCCGGCATCCAGGGCAATGGCAAGCTCGATCTCAAGGGCGCGTTCACGCCGCAGCCGCTGACGGTGAAAACCTCCGTGGACCTGTCGGAACTGAACGTCGCGTCCTTTGCGCCCTATGCGGCCTCCAGCCTGAACGCCACGGTGCGCGCCATCACGCTGGGCGCCAAGGGCAACGCGGAGTTCGCCGCCGCGGCCGGTTCGGCGCCGATGAAGGCCAGCTGGAAGGGCGGCGTCGAAGTCACCGGCGTGGACCTGCAGGACCGAGTCAACAAGGATGACTTCCTGAACTGGAAGCGCCTGGGCTTTACCGGCATGGACATCTCGGTGGCGGGCGACAAGATCGGCGCCAAGCTGGGCGACATCGCGCTCGAGGATTTCTACGGCCGCGTGCTGCTCAACGCCCAAGGCCGCCTGAATGTCATGGACCTGGTGGCGGCTCCCGGCCAGGCCGGGGGCTCCATCACCCAGGACACCCAGACGCCCGGCCGCAGCGCCGCGCCGCCACCCGCCGCGCCCGCCGCCAAGGGGGGCGGGGGCATGCCGGACATCTCGGTTAACAGCGTCACCTTGAACCGCGGCCGCATGACCTTCACGGACCGCTTCGTCAAGCCCAACTACGTGGCCGAGCTCTCCAGCATCGAAGGTTCGATCACGGCGGTGTCGTCCACCAATCCCCAGCCCGCCAAGGTCAAGGTTACCGGGCGCGTCTACACCACCGCGCCGCTGTCGATCAGCGGGGTGGTGCAGCCTTTCGCCAAGTACCTGTCGCTGGACCTGAAGGCTTCGGCCAAGGGCGTGGACCTGCCGCGCTTCAACACCTATTCGGCCAAGTACGTGGGCTACCCCATCAAGCGCGGCAAGCTCTCGGTGGACCTGGAATACAAGATCAAGGACCGCGCGCTGCAAGCCACCAACCATGTGGTGCTGAACCAGCTGACCTTCGGCGACAAGACCAACAGTCCCGACGCGACCAAGCTGCCGGTGCTGCTGGCCGTGGCCTTGCTGAAGGACTCGCGCGGCAACATCGACATCAACCTGCCGATTTCCGGTTCGCTGGACGATCCGGAGTTCTCGGTGGGCGGCATCGTGGTGCGCGTGCTGCTGAACCTGGTGGTCAAGGCGGTGACTTCGCCCTTCAGTCTGCTGGCCTCGGCCTTCGGCGGCGGGGAAGAACTGTCCTACGTGGAATTTGCGCCTGGCAGCGCGGCGCTGACCGAGGACAGCCTGCAGCGCATCGACACGCTGACCAAGGCGCTGACGGACCGTCCGGCCCTGAAGATGGACATCAGCGGCCGCGCCGATCCCAAGACCGACATGGAAGGCCTGCGCCAGGCCTGGGTCGACGCCAAGATCCGCGCCGCCAAGGCCGCGGACGTCGCGCCGCGCGGCAAGAAGCCGAACCCGGCCGGCGTCGAGGTCTCGGGTGCGGAGCGCGCCAAGTATCTGGAAGAGGTCTACGACGACACGGACATCAAGGACAAGCCGCGCAACTTCATCGGCATGTCCAAATCCGTGCCGGCGGCGCAGATGGAGGAGATGCTGCGCAGCGTGGCGCCGGTGGGCGACGAGCAGTTGCGCCAACTGGCCGATGCGCGCGCGCAGGCGGTTTATGAGAAGCTGCAAGCCCAGGAAGGACTCGCGGATCGCGTGTTCATCGTTGCGCCGCAACTGGACGCGGATGGCATCAAGGACGAGGGGCAACCCTCGCGCGTGGACTTCTCCCTGAAGTGAACCAGGCTGGTCCGGAAGGCGGCGTCCAGCCGCCCCTGCCAGCTTTTTGCCAGGAGATTCTCGATGAATGACCAGGACGCGCACTTCGACAGCCTGCTGCCGCCCCTGCGGCTGAACCGGCGGGGTTTCATGGCCACCACGGTGGCGACGGGGTTTTCGCTGGCGGCCGGACAGGCCGTGGCGCAGACCACGATCACCACGGACGTCAACGGCCTTGTCGCCGGCAAGGTGGACATCCCGGTCAAGGACGGCAAGATGCCGGCATACCGCGCGGCGCCCAAGGGCAAGAAGGACCTGCCCACGATGCTGGTGGTGTCGGAGATTTTCGGGGTGCACGAGTACATCCAGGACGTGTGCCGGCGGCTGGCCCACCAGGGCTATCTGGCCATCGCGCCCGAGCTGTTCGCGCGCCAGGGCGATCCGTCCAAGTACACCGAGATCCCCAAGTTGCAGGCGGAAATCATCGGCAAGGTCCCGGACGCGCAGGTGATGTCCGACCTGGACTCGACCGCGGCCTGGGCCACGTCCAACGGCGGCAATCCGGACCGGCTGGGCATCGTGGGCTTTTGCTGGGGCGGCCGCCAGGTCTGGCTGTACGCGGCCCACAACCCGAAGCTCAAGGCCGGCGCGGCCTGGTACGGCCAGTTGGGCGGGCAGCCTTCGGAACTGAAGCCCAAATCGGTGCTGAGCCAGGTGAACGACCTGAAGGCGAAGGTGCTGGGAGCCTATGGCGGCAAGGACGCCGGGATTTCGATGGCGGACGTGGACAAGATGCGGCTGGAACTGGCGCAGGGGCCGGCGGCGGCGAAGGCTTCGCGGATCGATGTGTATCCGGACGCGCCGCATGCGTTTCATGCGGATTATCGGCCTTCTTATCGGAAGGCTGAGGCGGAGCAGGCTTGGACGCGGATGTTGGATTGGTTCAAGCAGAACGGGCTGTGATCTTCGTGGGTTCGTTTGGGTCTTCTTGGGGCTTGTTGGGCGCTATGAGTGCGCACGAGTCTTCGTAGGTCCCACGAGTCTTCGTAGGTCGCCCGTCGTCGCGGGCGGCGTGGCGGCTCGCGCCCACGATTGCGGTCCGGAGCGTTCGCTCCGGACTCCCCCGTCGTCATCTTCGTCAAGGCCTTCGGCCTTTCCTTCAGATTCCCTTGGGCGCATCGAGGTTGCGAGCCGCCACGCCGCCCGCGCCGACGGGCTGCGTGCGTCTTGGCTTGTTGCGTTGCTAGAGCTGTGGTCGGCGGAGAGTCTTGGGCTGCCCGTATTAATCGGCCGCGCGGGCGGCCGATTAATACATACGTCATTATTTGAAGTGTGATTGTGATCGCTGGCGCGCATGCCTCGATTGGATTTCTTCTGGCGTCGCCGTCAGGGGGGAGGGGCGGTGATGGGTGGCGCGCGGCGGGCAGCCGTTTGCGCATGAAGACCCGTACGCGCGCCACCCATCCGGCTTTGGAGTTCAAGTGGCGATTGACTTGCCAACGGGCTTTGATGGGCCGTCATGAAAAAGTGCCCGTGATATCCACGATCACTCCCCACCAGCGCGCAGCGCCATCGGGAATCGCAAGACACCGCGTAAGCCCCCAGAGGCCGCCCGCGCGGCCGGCCGGGGGCGGGCCCCGCAAGATCCATCGCCAAACCCCACCGGCGGCGAGAACCCTAAGCACACCGTTCGTCCTCGGGGCCAGGAAGTTTCAACCAGCAGAGCCAGTCGCGGCGGCGGGGCCAGAGGCGCGGGGCGTCGATAAGCCCGAGGGAATCTGAAGGAACCGCCGAAGGCGGTGACGAAGATGACGAAGGGGAAGTCCGGAGCGAAGGCTCCGGACCGCAATCGTTGCCCCGCGGCTCTGGCCCCGCCGCCGCGACTGGCGTCTCAAGAAGCTGAACCTTCAGAAACAGAAACAGAACCTGCTACTGCGCCTTCTCCCCCGGCAACCCATCACTAACCTCCGCCAACGCCCTCTTCATATCCTCATACTCCATCACCCTCTCCCCCTGAAACCCGCCCAACACCCCCCGGCACCCGTCCACCCCCGATCGCTTCATCTCTTCCATCATCGCCGTTCCCTGCGCCTGTCCCTTCTGGAACAGCCCGTCATACCCGCCCGAAGGAAAGCCATATTCCTGCGCATACTGCAGCAGGTTCTTGCGGGCCGTGGCCTGGTGCTGGGCCAGATCGGGTTCGGAAGCCCCGCAGGCGCGGGCGGCGCCGTTGGAGGCGCCGGCTGCGATGACGAAGGAGTCGTATTGGGCCTGTTCGGCGGCATCGGGAGCCGCCCAGGCCGTGGCGGCCGAGGTCAGCGCCAGGGCCAGGCCGGTCAAGATCTTGCGCATCGATGAATCTCCGCTAGATGCCCGCCAGCCGGCAGCGCGGCGTGCGCGGGCGGTGATTGCAACCACAACATTATGGCAATCAGCCGTTTCGCGCCCGTGTAGCCTTGGTGTGGAGTCGTTTCAGACTGTGCATCTTTCTTTCCCTGACGCTGGCTGGCCAGCAAGGCGGCCGCGCAGGAACTATGATGGAGCCTGTGGGGCGCTCCTGCCCCAATGCATTGCCCCTATTCCTCCTGGAGATCTACATGACGATCAAAGTCGGCGATCGCGTGCCGGACGGCACCCTGACCGAATTCATCGAAACCGAAACCGCCGGCTGCTCGCTGGGCCCCAACGCGTTCCAGGTCGCCGACCTGACCCGCGGCAAGACCATTGCGCTGTTCGCCCTGCCGGGCGCCTTCACGCCCACCTGCTCGGCCAAGCATCTGCCGGGCTATGTGGAACAGGCTGCGGCCCTGAAGGCCAAGGGCGTCGATGAAATCTGGTGCGTGTCGGTCAACGACGCGTTCGTCATGGGCGCCTGGGGCCGCGAGCAGAAGACCGAAGGCAAGGTCCGCATGCTGGCCGACGGTTCCGCCTTGTGGACCAAGGAACTGGGCCTGGAGCTGGACCTGATCCAGCGCGGCATGGGCGTGCGCTCGCAGCGCTACTCGGCCCTGATCGTCGACGGTGTGGTCAAGCAGCTGAACGTCGAAGGCCCCGGCAAGTTCGAAGTCAGCGACGCCGCCACGATGCTGTCGCAAGTCTGATCCCACGCAGTTCCTGTTTTACCGCTTAGCGCAGCGGGCCGCTTTCGTGGCCTGTTGCGCTGCCGCCAGCAGCGGTTGCCGACGCCATGCTCGCCACCATTTCCTCCTTTTCGTCGCTTTACTTCGCGACCTTGCTGATGCTCATCGGCACGGGTCTGTTCAACACCTATATGGGGCTCAGGCTGACAGCGCAGTCTGTCAGCGAGGTGTGGATCGGCGCCCTGATCGCCGGCTACTACCTGGGCCTGGTGTGCGGCGCCCGCCTGGGGCACAAACTCATCATCCGCGTGGGCCACATCCGGGCGTTTGTCGCCTGTGCGGCGGTGGCCACCAGCATGATCCTGGCCCAGACGCTGGTCGAATCCATGCCGCTGTGGCTGGTGTTCCGCGTCATTTCGGGCATCGTGATGGTGACCGAATTCATGGTCATCGAAAGCTGGCTCAACGAGCAGACCGAAAATCACCAGCGCGGGCGCGTCTTCTCCGTCTACATGGTCGTGTCCGGCCTGGGCACCGTGCTGGGCCAACTGGCCCTGACGGCCTATGCCACGCTGGACCTGCGGCCGCTGACGCTGGTGGCCATGTGCCTGGTGCTGTGCCTGGTGCCTATCGCCGTCACCGCGCGCTCGCACCCGCCCACGCCGCTGCCGGCGCCGCTGGACATACGCTTCTTCATGCGGCGCGTGCCGCTGTCGATGACGGTGTTGTTCGTGGCCGGCAACCTTTCCGGCGCGTTCTATGGCCTGGCGGCCGTCTATGGCGCCAAGCATGGCCTGTCCACCTCGCAGGCGGCGATTTTCGTGGCCGCCGCAGTGACCGCCGGCCTGCTGTCGCAATGGCCCATGGGCTGGCTTTCCGACCGCATCAACCGCGCCGGTCTGATCCGCTTCAATGCGCTGCTGCTGGTGCTGCTGCCGGTGGTCATGTGGGGCTGGATCGTGCTGCCGTACTGGGCGCTGGTGGCCATGTCCTGTGTCTTCGGCGTGCTGCAGTTCACGCTGTACCCGCTGGGCGCGGCGTTCGCCAACGATCACGTGGAATCCGAGCGCCGGGTCAGCCTGTCGGCCGTGCTGCTCATGACCTACGGGGTCGGTGCATGCGTGGGGCCGATGATTGCCGGGGTGCTGATGTCCCTGGCCGGCCCCAGCATGTACTACGTGTTCATCTCCGCCTGCGCCTTGATCCTGGTCTGGCATGTGCGTCCCACGCGCGTCACCGGTGCGCATCAGGTGGAAGAAGCGCCCACGCATTTCGTGCCCATGCCGGACACGCTGCAGAGCTCGCCCGCCGCGGCGGTGCTGGATCCGCGCGTGGATCCAGCAACCGACATCGCCATGGAAATGGTGCAGCCCGAAGTGGCGCCGGTGGCAGCCACTGAGCCGCCCGCTGCGGAACCGCCTGGCGATGCCGCGGCGGATGTGGCGGACGACGCGGCCGAAGACGGCCGCCAGAGGCGCACCGGCACCTGAGGCCGGGGTCGCGTCCTTACCAGGGCGCCATCAGCACGATGGCAGCCAGCGCCAGCGCGATGCCCAGCAGGTTCAGCCGGGTCAGCGGTTCGCGGAAGGCCAGTGCGCCGACCAGCGTGCCCAGGGTGATCACGCCCATGTTCATGGACGCGAACACCAGCGCGGGGTGCTCGGGCAGCGACTGGTGCGCGCGGATGTAGGTCAGGATGTTGCCGAAGTTCGCCAGTCCCAGCGCCGCACCCGCGGCCAGGTGCCGAAGCTGGCAGCGCACCCGGCGCCACAGCAGGTAGCAGAGCATCAGCACCCCGGCGATGAGGAAGGCCAGCAGCAGCCCGCCCGCGAAAGCGGTGCCCGCGCGCGCCATCTGCTTGAACAGGATGTCGATGACGCCATACCCCACCCAGACCACCAGCGGCCACAGCCACATGGCGCGGCTGCTTGCGGCCGTGTCCTCGCCCGGCGTCTGCGCGCGGGGGGCGCGGCGCAGCAGGCAGTACAAGGCGCTGGCGGCCAGCAGGGTCGCGGCCAGCTTGCGGCCGCTTACCGGTTCGCCGAACAGCAGGAAGGCCGCCAGCAGCGGGATGAACAGGGACAGGCGCTGCGCCGCGTCGCTGCGCACGATGCCGGCATGGCGCACGGCCGCCGCCATCGCCAGGAACACGCTGGGCAGCAGTACGCCCAGCGCGGCCAGCACCAGCCACGGCGTCTGTGGGGTCAGCAGCGCCGTCGGGTCCGGGCGCAGCACGGCCCAGCAGAGCAGGGCGGCTACCGCATAGTTCATGGCGATGGCCTGGCGCACGTCGACTTGATAGCGCCGCGCCAGCTTCAGCAGCACGGCCACGGTGACGCTGCAGGCGACGCTGGCCAGCAGGTAGAGGAGGCCGGGAGTCAACGGCATGCCGTGGCGTCGTGGTGCGTGTGCTGGGCGGCGTCGATGCGCATGCCCAGGCGCTGCAGCAGGCGCTGGTCGGCTTCCATCTGCGGATTGGCCGTGGTCAGCAGGGCGTCGCCGTAGAACATGGAGTTGGCGCCCGCCATGAAGCACAGGGCCTGCAACGCGTCATCCATGGCTTCGCGGCCGGCGGACAGGCGCACGGCCGCGCGCGGCATCGCGATGCGGGCCACGGCAATGGTGCGCACGAACTCGAACGGGTCCAGGGCTTCGACGCCGGCCAGCGGCGTGCCTTCCACCTGCACCAGGTTGTTGATCGGCACGGACTCGGGATAGGGCTCCATGTTGGCCAACTGGGCGATCAGGCCGGCGCGCTCGCGGCGCGATTCGCCCATGCCGACGATGCCGCCGCAGCACACGTTGATGCCGGCGTCGCGCACCCGGTCCAGCGTGTCCAGCCGGTCCTGGTAGGTGCGGGTGGAGATGATCTTGCCGTAGAACTCGGGCGAGGTGTCGAGGTTGTGGTTGTAGTAATCCAGGCCGGCGCTCTTGAGCTGTTCGGCCTGGCCCTCGCGCAGCATGCCCAGCGTGACGCAGGTCTCCAGGCCCAGGGCCTTCACCGCGCTGACCATCTCGGCCACCGCCTCCAGGTGGTGCGGCTTGGGGCTGCGCCAGGCGGCGCCCATGCAGAAGCGCTGTGCGCCGCCTTCCTGGGCCTTGCGGGCCGCTGCCACCACGTCCGCCAGGGGCATCAGCTTGTCGGCGTCCAGGCCGGTGTCGTAGTGCGAGGACTGCGGGCAGTAGGCGCAGTCCTCGGGACAGCCGCCGGTCTTGATCGACAGCAGGCTGGACAGCTGGATGGCGTTGGGATCGAAATGAGCGCGGTGCGTCTGCTGCGCCCGGAACACCAGATCCATGAACGGCAACTCGTAGAGCGCCATGATGTCGGCGGCGCTCCAGGCGGGGGCGGCGGTCGGTTTGGCGACGGTCGGGACGGGAATGTAGGCGGTCTGCACGGATGGGCTCCTTTCGGTCTTGCGGGGATCGCGCCGCTTGTCGGGCAAGGGCAGGATCGGCGGATCGTAAGAAGCTGCGCAGGGTTTGCGCAATGCAGGCTGCGTGGCCGAAATTAACGGCCTGTTGCTGTGATTTTTGTGGGAAATGGAAGATTTTGAGGGGCGTCGACTTCTAAGTGGCGCACATCTTCGGGGACGCCGGGCAGTCGTTTATTTTGAATCAAATTGTAAATAGTCGGGGGGTGTCAGCCCTTGGCGCGCTTGTTTCGCGTCTGCGCCTGTTCATGCCCGGTGATGCCGCGGTCGCGCGCCCACACAATGGCCGCGCTGCGGCGGTGCACGCCGATCTTGCTGTAGATCGTGGCCACGTGGTTGCGCACCGTGTTGCGCGACAGCTTCAACTGCCGGGCAATGCCCTCGTCGTCATGGCCTTGACACATCAGGCCCAGCACCTCGCGTTCGCGGGAAGTGAGCTGCGCCAGTTCTGCCACGTCGCGGGTGGCGGGCGCCGGCTCACGCAGTTGCGCCAGCTTTTCGATGACGCTGCGGCTGAACCAGGAAGTGTCCTGCATGACGGCCTCGATCGCCGTCAGCAGTTCCGCCTCGGAGCGCTTGCGTTCCGTGATGTCCTGGACCGCCAGCAGTACGCGCGGCTGCCCGCCGATAGTCACGGGTTCGGCCGACAGCAGGCAATCCAGCCGGCTGCCGTCCCGGGCAGCCAATGCCACCTCGCGGTTGCGGGCGCTTTCACCGCGCTTGAGGCTGGCCTCCAGATCTTCGGCGAGCTGGAGCCCCAATCCGGTCAGCGTCTGGCCTATGCCGTCCTGCGCAGAGGCGCCGGCGGCCGTGGCAAAAGCGTCGTTGAGGTCCAGCGCCAGCAGGGTCTCGCCCTCGCAGACGGCCATGGGCACGGGCGCGAGGCGGAATGTCTTGGAGAAGCGTTCCTCGCTTTCGCGCAGGGCCAGTTCGGTGCGCTTGCGGGCCTCGAGGTCGATGAAGGTGAACAGCATGCATGGCTCGCCCTGCATGTCGATGGGTTGGCCCGCGACGATGACGAACTTCACGCTGCCGTCCGCCAGTTTCAACGCGCCCTCGCGCTGCGCAATGGTCTGCCCCTCGTTGAGGCTGGCGATCGCGTTGTCCTTGTCGTCGCCGCCGTCCAGCACGTCCAGCTCATAGGCCGACCTGCCCACGATGGCGTCGCGTGCATAGCCGGTCATCTCCAGGAAGCCCTGGTTCACCTTCACATAGCGCAGGTCGGACAGGCGGCAGATGAGGGCGGGCGCGGGATTGGCGCCGAAGGCGCGCTCGAAGCGTACTTCGGCATTGATCTGCTCAGTCTGGTCATGCAGGATCAGGACGCGGTAGTCGGTCCCGTCGCTGCCGTCCAGGTTCAGACCGCTGGCGCGTATGTTGCGCAGGAACGCGTCATCGTCCTTGCGTTCCAGGTCCAGCAGCAGTTCGTCGAACGGCTCGGCCGCGGCCAGCAGGTCCAGCGGATATTGGCGCGCTGGCACGCGGTGATGATTGCGGTAGCTGAGGCTGTAGCGCTTGCGGTAGCCGGCTGGCGTGCCGCCCAGTTCATCCAGGTTATCGGTGCCATGCAGCTTGAGCGCGCTGGCATTGGCCCAGGCGATGGCGCCGTCCGCTTCGAGCAGGATGATGCCTTCGTTCAGGCCTGCGATGATGCGTTGCAGATGCTGGCGGTGCGGATGGGGAGCGGCGGCGTTCGCGGTCACGTAGTCCTCTTCTTTTCGCAGGGCACGACGCAAAGAGAATGAAGGCGCACTGAAAGGCTGTCCAGATGGCGAAATGGACGAGTCTGAGCGTAGGGGGCAATGGCGGGGAAGATGGCTGCCGCTAGATGATGCGGGCCGGAATGCAAAAAAGCTCCGGAAACCGGAGCTTTCTATGGCTGGCAAGGCCGAGGCGCTTGCGAACTGCGTGATGTGCTTGGCGGAGCGGACGGGGCTCGAACCCGCGACCCCCGGCGTGACAGGCCGGTATTCTAACCAACTGAACTACCGCTCCGCAGCGGTTTACTCTGACTTCTTCAATGCACTGCGGTGTCAAGGCAGTTTGGTACTACATGCCAGAAAGACTGGCGTCCCCTAGGGGATTCGAACCCCTGTACTCACCGTGAAAGGGTGATGTCCTAGGCCTCTAGACGAAGGGGACCTGAACAAAACAGAACTACTTTACTACCGTACTGCTTACTGGTGGAGGTAAGCGGGATCGAACCGCTGACCTCTTGCATGCCATGCAAGCGCTCTCCCAGCTGAGCTATACCCCCCAGGATCCTCGATGCCCCAAACTACAGACAACAAGGTCTCACACTATATAAAGCAAAAAAGCCCCGAAAACGGAGCTCTTGAAAGACTCTGAGCGAGAGCTTTGGCGGAGCGGACGGGGCTCGAACCCGCGACCCCCGGCGTGACAGGCCGGTATTCTAACCAACTGAACTACCGCTCCGCAGCGGCGTACTCAACTACATTGTCACTTCAACTGCATCACTACATACTGCTGCCAGAAGAACTGGCGTCCCCTAGGGGATTCGAACCCCTGTACTCACCGTGAAAGGGTGATGTCCTAGGCCTCTAGACGAAGGGGACTTGGACTTGCAAACTGGTACTGCATCCTTCGCCGTTGACTGGTGGAGGTAAGCGGGATCGAACCGCTGACCTCTTGCATGCCATGCAAGCGCTCTCCCAGCTGAGCTATACCCCCGTCTTTCTAATCAGCCCGTTCAACGTTTTACGAAACCGAACACACGTTTTACCGAGTGCTTTTTCGTAGTTCGTTGCCGGTTTTGTTTAGTGCCGTTGGCGAAGAAACGAGATTATGCACGAACTAAATTGGGTGTGCAAGTCGCGATGAGGCAAAAAGCTAAAAAGTCGTGAAAAAAAGGGGGCTGGAAGGCATTTTAGGGCCGATTTTGCGCTTTTATTGCTCAGCTTGAGCTAGCGTGATTGATGCAGAAATCAAGTAAATCAAAGACTTGTGAGAATGCTATCGTGAGCGGAAATTTTTTTCGTCGATCCGGCATTTTTTGCGCCGGACCCGCACACACGGACATCGCCATGAGCAGCAAGACTTCGTTCCCCACACGCCCGCTGGGCCAGAGCGGCATGGACATCACCCGCATCGGGCTGGGCGCCTGGGCCATCGGCGGCAGCGGTTGGGCGGTGGGGTGGGGGCCGCAGGACGACGCCGATTCGGTGGCGGCGATCCGCCGGGCCGTCGAGCGCGGCATCAACTGGATCGATACCGCGGCGGTGTACGGCCTGGGGCATTCCGAGGAGATCGTGCGCCGCGCGCTGGCGCAGATGGCGCCTGACGCCCGGCCTTACGTGTTCACCAAATGTGGCCTGACCTGGTCTGCGGAACAGCCGCAGGCGATGCCGCGGCGCACCGGCGCGCCGGCGAGCATCCGGCGCGAAATCGAAGATTCGTTGCGCCGGCTGGGCGTCGAACGCATCGATCTCTATCAGATGCACTGGCCGGCGGGCGATGGCACGCCGCTGGAGGTGTACTGGCAGGAACTGCTGGATCTGAAGCGGGAGGGCAAGGTCAGGGCGGTGGGCCTGTCCAACCACAATCTTGCCCAGCTGCAGCAGGCAGAAGCGCTGGGGCATGTGGATACGCTGCAGCCGCCGTTTTCGGCCATTCAGCGCGCCGCGGGCGCGGAGCTGATTCCGTGGTGCGAACGTAACGGCACGGGCGTGATCGTCTACAGCCCGATGCAGTCCGGCCTGCTGACCGGCGCCTTCAGCGTGGAGCGCGCCCATGCTCTGCCGGCGGATGATTGGCGCGCGCGCAACGCGGAGTTCGCCTCGCCCGGCATCGAGCGCAACCTGGCGCTGGCCGATGCGTTCAAGCCCATCGCCGAACGCCACGGCGCCACGGTGGCGGCCGTGGCGGCGGCCTGGACGCTGGCCTGGCCGGGCGTCACGGGCGCGATCGTGGGCGCCCGCAGCGCGGCTCAGGTGAATGGACTGCTGGGCGCAGCGTCGCTGGAACTGGATGGCGATGACATGGACGCCATCGCGGACGCGATCGAGCGTACCGGCGCCGGAAGCGGGCCGCTGCGCCCGCCCGGGGAGAGCGGGGCGCTGCCGGCGAATCTGTTCGCTTGAGGGCGCCTCAGGCGCGACGCGTCTTGCGGCCGCTGCCGAACGCGGCGATCAGCGCCAGGCCGATCAGGGCCAGTGCCGTCTTGTCGCCAAAGCGGGCGTATGGCGTCAGCCCCGTCATGCCTTGCACGGCCACCGGCAGCACACCGGCCTGCAGCGGCGCGAGCTGGGCCGCGACGCGGCCTTTGGCGTCAATGGCGGCGGTGATGCCGGTGTTGGTGGAGGTCAGCATGGGCCGCGCCGTTTCCATGGTGCGCAGCCGGCCGATTTGCAGATGCTGGCGCAAGGCCCAGGAGTCGCCGAACCAGCCCAGGTTGCTCACGTTCACCAGTATCGTCGCGCCCGGTTCGCCGTTGGGGCCGGGTTGCAGCGCGGGCAACAGGTCGGGGCCGAACAGGTCTTCGTAGCAGATGTTGAACGCGATGTGCTGGCCGCCGACCGCGAAGGGCGTCTGGCGTACCGCGCCGCGATCGAAGTCGCCCAGCGGAATGTTCAGCATGTCGACGAACCAGTGGAATCCGGGCGGCACGTATTCGCCCCAGGGCACCAGGTGGCGCTTGTCGTAGCGCATGGCGGTGGTGCCGGCCACGAGCTGTTCGACCGGGGTATTGCCGTCAAAGCCCATGACGCTGTTGGTGTAGCGCTCGCGGCCATTGACGCGGTCGTGCAGCGGCACGCCCATGGCGATGGTGGTATTGCGCTGGGCGGCCAGGTCGCGCCAGACCGCCCAGACGCGCGGATCCAGCTGGTCCTGGAAGATGGGCAGCACGGTTTCCGGCAAGATGATCAACTGCGGCTCGGGCACGCCGGGAGCCGGCGGCATGGCTGCCAGGTCCAGGTGGCGCACCAGGCTCTGGTCGAGCAGGGCGGGGTCGAACTTCTGCGACTGCTCGATGTTGCCCTGGACCAGGCGCACGTTCAGCGGATCGCCGGACGGCGTGGACCAGTCGATGCGGGACAGCGGCCAGCCAGCGGCGGCCAGGGCCAGCGCGATACCGGCGGCCAGGGCGTGGCGCGAGCCAGTCCCGCTTTTGCGCGAGGGCTGCCAGAGGCTGGCGAGGGCCGCGGCGACGAAGGCGGCCAGGAAGGCCATGCCGTGCACGCCAAGCAACGGCGCCCAGCCTGCGATGGGGCTATCGACTTGCGCGTAACCGATATTGAGCCAGGGAAAGCCCGTAAGCAGCACGGCGCGCAGCCATTCGAAGGCCGCCCACATCGCAGCCCAGGCCAGCGTGCCCGACAGTATGCGGGAGGGCGGAGAGCCCGGCTCCAGCGGCGCGTAGCGGCGCGCCAGCGCGCTGGCCGTGGCCGGGAACAGCGCCAGGAAGGCCGACAGCGCCAGCACCGCGGCCACGGCCAGCGGCGCGGCCAGATCGCCGTAGCGGTGCAGGCTGATGAAAATCCAGTAGAGGCCCAGCGAGTAGCTGGCGAAGCTGAACAGCCAGCCGCGCAGCCAGGCCTGTTTCGCCGAGGGCGCATACAGGGTCACGCGCGCAACGATGGCCAGCATCAGGACCTGTGTGGCCGCCAAGGCCCAATCCGGCAGGGGACCGGGCGAAAAAGTCAGGGCGTGCGCGGCGCCCGCCAGCACCAGGCCGGCGGCGCCGCGCAGTTTATGGCTGCGCGGGGACTGGGTCATGCGTCTTCGGAGGAGCGGGGGGCTTGGGGTGCGGCGTTGCGCTTGACGCGCAGCCAGATGGCGCGGCGCGCGTCGCCGCGGGCCACTTCCAGGCGCAGGCCGTCGAATTCGGCGATGTCGCCGCGGCGCGGGATGCGGCCCAGCTGTCCGCCCATCCAGCCGCCGACGCTGTCGTACTCGTCGTCGGGCAACTGGCAGCCGAACACGTCGTTGAAGTGCGAGATGTCGGTGGCCGCCAGGACGCGCCACTGGTTTTCGCCTTCGGGGAAGATCGAGTCTTCCTCGGTTTCGTCGAATTCGTCTTCGATATCGCCGACGATCTGTTCCAGCACGTCTTCCATCGTCACCAGGCCGGAAATGCCGCCATGCTCATCGATGACGATGGCCTGGTGGTTGCGGCTGGCGCGGAACTCGTGCAGCAGCACGTTCAGGCGCTTGGATTCGGGGATGAAGACGGCGGGCCGCACCAGCGTGCGCACCTCGATGCCGGGTTCCAGCATGCAGCGCAGCAGATCCTTGGCCAGCAGGATGCCGATGATGTTGTCGCGATCGCCTTCGTAGACGGGGAAGCGCGAGTGGGCGGTCTCGATGACCGAGGCGACCAGGTAGGGAATGGGCTGCGTGACGTCCAGCAGATCCATGCGCGAACGCGGGACCATGATGTCGCCCACGGTGCCTTCGGACACGGCGAGCGCGCCCTTGATCATCTTGTAGGATTCCGCGTCGAGCAGTTGGCGTTCGTGCGCGGCTTCCAGAACGGCCTTGATGCCTTCGCGGTCCTCAGGCTCGCGGCGCACGAGGGAAAGCAGGCGGTCTAGAAGGGATTTGGCGGCAGGTTTGGAGGAGCGAGCAGGCGTCGCTTCGGGAGCAGGATAAGGGTCAGACATCGTCCGGGAGGACAAGTTATGGAGGGCCCAGCATAACCGATACTGGCCTGCAATTTGTAACGGCGGCCCTCAAAATGAGGGGAACCGCCGCCATCTGCGCCTTGCTGGACGCCATTTTGCGGCAATTTTTGCCGCCGGGCCGCCCCAAGGCAAAAATCGCCCCCTCGGGGGGCAGCAAGCGCCTAAGGCGCGCAGCGTGGGGGCCAATTTTTCTCAGGGTTGACCCGAGTCCGCGCGTCAGGCTGCCACGTAAGGATCGGCGATGCGCATGGCGGCCAGCGTGGCGGTCTCCAGGGCCTCCATGCGCTTGGCGTCGCGGGCCTTGATGTGGTCGTAGCCCAGCGCGTGCAGCACGCCGTGGATGGTGAGATGGGCGGCGTGGTCCAGGAGCGCCTTGCGCTGTTCGCGGGCCTCGCGCACCAGCACCGGCACGCACATGACGATGTCGCCGCGCGCAACGCCCAGCGGATCCACGCCGTATTCGAAGGTCAGCACATTGGTGGCATAGTCGCGGCCGCGGAAGTCGCGGTTCAGGCGCCGGCCTTCGGCCGCGCCAACCAGCCGCAAGCTCAGCTCCGCCGCGGAAAACGCGACCAGGCCGTCGTCGGCCGCGCCCGCCAGCGCGCGTTCGGCCCAGCGGCGCAGGCGCCAGCGGGGCAGGCGGGCTTCCTCGACGCCGTATTGCACGGACAGGGACAGTTCAGGTTTCATCTTCGGCGGCGCGGTCGTAGGCGTCGACGATGCGGGCGACCAGGGGATGGCGCACGACGTCTCGGCTGGTGAATCGGGTGGTGGCGATGCCCTGCACGTCGTGCAGCACCTTCACCGCATGCGCCAGGCCGCTGTCCTGGCCACGCGGCAAGTCCACCTGCGACGGGTCGCCGGTAATGACCGCCTTGCTGCCGAAGCCGATCCGCGTCAGGAACATCTTCATCTGTTCCGGCGTGGTGTTCTGCGCTTCGTCCAGGATGACGAAGGCGTGGTTGAGCGTGCGGCCGCGCATGTAGGCCAGCGGCGCGATTTCGATGGTCTGCTTTTCGAACAGGCGCTGCACCTTTTCGAAGCCCATCAGGTCGTACAGCGCGTCGTACAGCGGGCGCAGGTACGGGTCCACCTTCTGCGCCAGGTCGCCGGGCAGAAAGCCCAGGCGTTCGCCGGCTTCGACCGCGGGGCGTGTCAGCACCAGGCGTTGCACGGTGTCGCGCTCCATTGCGTCGATGGCGCAGGCCACGGCCAGCCAGGTCTTGCCGGTGCCGGCGGGACCGACGCCGAAGGTGATGTCGTGCTTGAGGATGTTGTTCAGGTAGTCGCGCTGGCGCGGCGTGCGCGGACGCAGGTCGCTGCGCTTGGTGCGCAGGGCGATGCTGTCGCTTTCGTCGTCCAGGGCGGGCAGCGGGTCGGCCTCGCGGGCCTGCTCTTCCTTCAGTTCCTGTTCCTGCCGCCCGACGCCGATCTCGACCAGCCCGAGCTGGATGTCGTCGACCGACAGGGCGCGGTGCACGGCCTGTTCGTGGAAGCGGCGCAGTATCCGGCCGGCGAGTTCCGCGAGTTCGCCTTCGATGGTGACTCGGCTGCCGCGGCGCGAGAGCTTGACGTTCATGCCGTCGGCCAGCTGCCGCAGGTTTTCGTCCAGCGGGCCGCAGAGATTGGCCAGATGGGTGTTGTCGCCGTCCAGGGTGACGACGATGGGCATGCTGCGGCGGGCGCGGGAGCGGGGAGTGGTCATTCGGCCTCTTGGGGAGTGCGGTCCACGTCGGCGACCCGGGCGCGCAGCGAATTGGTGTGCGCTTCGGTGATGATGACGTCGACCATTTGTCCGATGAGCCGCGCGGGCGCGGCGAAGTTCACGATGCGGTTGTTCTCGGTGCGGCCCATCAGTTCGTTCGGGTCGCGGCGCGAGGGGCCTTCGACCAGCAGGCGCTGGCGCGTGCCGACCATGTTGCGGGCGATCGTGGCCGCCTGCTCGTTGATCAGCGCCTGCAGGCGCTGCAGGCGGCGCAGCTTCACGTCTTGCGGCGTGTCGTCGTGCAGGTCGGCGGCGGGCGTGCCCGGGCGGCGCGAATACACGAACGAGAACGAGGTGTCGAAGCCGACGTCCTCGATCAGCTTCATGGTCTTTTCGAAGTCTTCCTCGGTTTCGCCGGGAAAGCCCACGATGAAGTCCGAGGACAGCGTCAGGTCGGGGCGGGCGGCGCGCAGGCGGCGCACCACCGACTTGAATTCCAGGGTGGTGTAGCCGCGCTTCATGGCCGCCAGCACGCGGTCGCTGCCGGCCTGCACCGGCAGGTGCAGGAAGGACACCAGCTTGGGCAGGCGGGCGTAGGCGTCCACCATGCGCTGGGTCATTTCCTTGGGGTGCGAGGTGGTGTAGCGGATGCGCTCGATGCCCGGGATTTCGTGCACGTATTCCAGCAGCATGGCGAAGTCGGCGATCTCGTCGCTGTCGGTCATGCGGCCGCGGTAGGCGTTGACGTTCTGGCCCAGCAGCGTCACTTCCTTCACGCCCTGGTCGGCCAGGTCGGCGACCTCCACCAGCACGTCCTCGAAGGGGCGCGAGACTTCCTCGCCGCGCGTGTAGGGCACGACACAGAAGCTGCAGTACTTGCTACAGCCTTCCATGATGGAGACGAACGCCGTGGCGCCGTCCACGCGGGGCGGCGGCATGTTGTCGAACTTTTCGATCTCGGGGAAGCTGATGTCCACCTGCGAGCGGCCTTCGTCGCGGCGGCGCTTGATCAGGTCGGGCAGGCGATGCAGCGTCTGCGGACCGAACACCACGTCCACGTAGGGCGCGCGCTTGACGATGGCTTCGCCTTCCTGGCTGGCCACGCAGCCGCCCACGCCGATCACCAGGTTGGGATTGGTCTTCTTCAGGTGCTGCACGCGGCCCAGGTCCGAGAAGACCTTTTCCTGCGCCTTCTCGCGCACCGAACAGGTGTTGAACAGGATGACGTCGGCGTCTTCCGGGTTGTCGGTGAGTTCCAGGCCCTGGTCGCCGCGCAGCACGTCGGCCATCTTGTCCGAGTCGTACTCGTTCATCTGGCAGCCGAAGGTGCGGATGTACAGCTTGCGGGGGGAGCCGGCGTCCGCGGCGGGGAGGGCGGCGCTGGCGCCGTCGGGCGCGGCGTCGGCGCGCTTGAGGGTGGTTTCTTGCATGATGGTCGCCGTGACGGGTGTAGATCCCGGGGGCAGAGAATGGTAGGAAACCCGGGATTTTAACCCTTGCCCGCATTTGCTTCTTGGTCTGGCGCGCGCAGGCCGTTACGATAGCGTGCTGGGCTGATTTTGCAGCCCAGGAACGTTTCTCATTTCCCGATAGCGGTATCGATGAACAGCAATCCCCTGACGCCTTCGGCGGCCGCTCCCGTATCCGACGCCTCAGCCAGCCTCACGCCGGACCAGTTCCGCAACCCCTTTTCCGCGCTGACCTGGGTGCTGCTGGGCTGCGCCCTGGCGCTGGCCGCCAGCGCGTGCGCGTTGTGGGTGGACCTGCCGCTGGCGGTGTGGATCAAGCAGTCGGTATCTGAAGGCGTGAACGAATCCTTCGAATGGATCGGTGAACTCGGCGAAAGCGGCCCTTATATCGGCGTGGCGCTGGCCTTCTACGTGATCGGGTTGGTCGGCCTGGCGCGCGGCTGGCGCAATCCTGTGCGCATGAGCTACGCCAGCATGGCGCGCGGCAGCCTGCTGATGCTGTCGACCCTGGCGGTCGGCGGACTGGTGGTGCTGGTGCTCAAGCGTTCGGTGGCGCGGGCGCGTCCCGAGCTGTTCTTCGAAAAAGGCATCTACGGGGTGGGCGAGTCGTTCTCGCGCGCCCAGCTGTACAACTCCTTCCCCTCCAGCCACACCTATGCGGCATTTGCCGTGGCAGTGGTGCTGGGCATCCTGGCGCCGCGCTGGCGCTGGGTCTTCCTGCTGCTGGCGGCGCTGGTGGCGATGAGCCGGCTGGTCAACCTGGACCACTATCTGTCGGACGTGATGACGGCCGCGGGCATTGCGGTGCTGGTCGGGCACGTGCTGGCGCCCCGTGTGCTGGGCGCCGGATATCAGTGGCCTCTGCGCGCGCCCTGGCGCTGGTGGAAGAAATAAGGTCTGCTGTTGCGGACGTTGGGTTGTGCTTCGTAGGTCGCCCGCGACGACGGGCTACGTGCGTCTTGGCTAGTTGCGCTGCTGGAGCTGTGGTCGGGGGCGAGTCGTGGGCTGCCCGTGTTGTTCGGCCGCGCGGGCGGCCGAACAACACATACATGATTCCGGCCAGGGGCGGGCTCCAGACTACGCCTTACGCGAAATTCACCACCACGCGCCGGTTGGTGCGGCTCTTTTTCTCGATCTTCGTAACGATCACCGCGCCGATCTCGCCGGTGTTGGCCACGTGCGTGCCACCACAGGGCTGGCGATCCACGCCCGGGATTTCGACGATGCGTATGCTGGCGGTGCCGGCCGGGGGCGCAGCGCCCACGGTACGCACCAGGTCGGGTTCGGCGGCCAGTTCCTCGGGCGTGATGCAGTTGATGCTGACGCCGGTGCGGGCCTGGATCAAGGCGTTCAGGCGTTCGGTCAGGTCGGCCTTGTCCAGCGTGGATTCGGGCAGGTCGAAGTCGACGCGCGCGGAGTCGGGTGAAATGCTGCAGCCGGTCACGGGGGCGGGCACCAGCGCGCCCAGCAGATGCAGACAGGTGTGCAGGCGCATGAGGCGGTGGCGCCGCGGCCAGTCGATGGTCACCGAGACGCGGTCGCCCACTTGCGGTGCGATGCCGCCTTCCAGCACGTGCAGGATGCGCTTGCGGTCTTCGGCGTAGACGGTGTCGGCAAGCGTCAGCGCGCGGCCGTCGGCCAGCGTCAAAGTGCCGCTGTCTCCCGCCTGGCCGCCGCTGCGCGCGTAGCAGACAGTCTCGTCCAGTTCGACGCCCTCGGGGCTGACCGCGATCACGGTGGCCTCGCATCGGTCCAGGTAAGGGTCTTCGTCGAATCGCTTGCGGGTGGCATTCATGTAAAGGGTCTCCGGATGTTCTGGTTTTTTTTGCAAGGCGGGGCGGACGATCAGGCCAGGATCTTCAGGCCACCGGCCGTTTCGATCTGTGCGCTCAGGCGGGGCGGGCCGTCGACCTGTTCCACCTGGATCAGGTGGTCCGCGCCCAGCCAGGCCAGCCCTTGGCGCAGCAGCCCGGCCTGCGGATGGCTGCCGGACAGTTGCTTGAGTGTGAGGTGCTGGCGCGGCAGGCTGACGCCGGGGTAGTCGGCCACGTCCCACTGGATCAGCGTGGGCAGCAGACCGTCGCCGGCCGCATGGCCCGCTTCGCGCCAGGCGGGCAGGCTGCCGTCGTCGGGCACCGTCAGCCGCCAGCGCAACTGCCCGCGTTCCATGGGAATGGCGGGCGGGATGCGTGCGGGATGCTCCGCCTGCATACGCGT
Source organism: Achromobacter aegrifaciens (assembly GCF_902859735.1). Lineage (GTDB taxonomy): Bacteria > Pseudomonadota > Gammaproteobacteria > Burkholderiales > Burkholderiaceae_B > Achromobacter > Achromobacter aegrifaciens. The sequence continues at coordinate 20,910 of NZ_CADIJY010000010.1, forward strand.
CAGATCCAGCGGCGCTTCGACCCGCGCCGCCCAATGCGCCAGGTAGGGACCCTGGGCGATGCGGGCGCGGACGGCGTCCTGATCCAGCCCGAACCAACGTGGCCGCGCAGGCGCCGGGGCCTGAGGATCGATGGCGATGACTTCGAGGTAGATGCCGCCGGCCATGCCCAGCACCCGGTTGTGGGTGCCCATGCGCGGATGCGCGCCGCCGCCCGAGGGGGCGATGCCGAGCAGTGCTGCGACGTATTCGGTGCCGCTGTCCAGGTCCGCGGCGGCGATGACGAGGTGATCGATGACGAGTTTCATGGTCCGGCTATGGTAGCGAATCCGCGCGGATCCGTACCCGTACAGCGCGACGGGGGCGGGCGGTACAGTGTCAGACGCCCAGGTCCCGGCGCTTCAGCACCCGGTCTATCAGGCCCCATTCCAGCGCTTCCTCCGCGCTCATGTAGCAGTCGCGGTCCAGTGTGCGCTCTACGTCTTCGTAGCTGCGTCCGCAGTGCTGGGCGTAGACGCGCGTGACGCGGTCCTTGGTCCTGCGCATTTCCTCGGCGTGGATGAGCACGTCCGAGGCCTGGCCCTGGAAGCCGCCTAAAGGCTGATGCACGTGCACGCTGGCATTGGCCAGCGCGCATCGTTCGCCGGGTTCGCCCGCCATCAGCAGGAACGAGCCCATGGAGCGCGCCGTGCCCATGCACAGCGTGTGCACCGGCGCAGTGATGAACTGCATGGTGTCGTACATGGCCAGGCCGCTGGTGATGACGCCGCCAGGGGAGTTGATGTAGAGATGGATGGGCTTGGTGGGGTTCTCGGATTCCAGGAACAGCAGCTGGGCGCAGACCAGCGCCGACACCGAGTCGTTGACTTCGCCGTTCAGGAAGATGATGCGGTCGCGCAGCAGTCGCGAATAGATGTCGAAGGACCGCTCGCCGCGGCCGGACTGCTCGACCACCATGGGTACGTATTGCATCACGTCCTGCATGGACGAATCTCCTGGGTTGCGATTGCCTTGCGCTTGGGCCGGGTTCAGGCGGCGCGCATGAGGAAGGGGCCGGCGTCGTTGGCGGCTGGGCGCCCGCGGCGTTCGAACCGCGCGTCGTCCAGCGCGTGGATGATGCGCAGGAGCGTGCGGCCGTCGGCGACGGGCCGGATCTGGAAGGTCACCAGGCTTTCGAGGAAAGGCGGCTCCTCGTCGCGCATGCGGTATTGGATTTCTTCGGCAGGCGTCGCGTCCGCGGGTTCGGCGCTGGCCAGCGCCCGTCCAGGCAGCCATTGCTCGCGGAATTCGGGGATGCTGATGGCGCGCCAGACTTTTTCGGGCGGCGCGTCGAGTTCGTATTCGAGCACGATGTCCTGGGGCGGGTCTTGCGGCGCGGTCGGCTTCATTGGTCCATGTCCTTGAGCAGGGCGTTCAGGGCTTCGATGCGGGCCGGCCAGTAGGCGCGGTACTTCGCCAGCCATCCGGCGATGAGCGCAAGCCCGTCGGGGTCGACTTCATAGTTCACGAAACGGCCTTGTTTTTCCTCGCGCACCAGGCGGGCCTTGCGCAGCACCGCAAGGTGCTGCGACATGGCTGGCTGGCTGATCTCCATGCCGACGCGCAGGGCGCTGGCGTTCATGCCGCCGGCGGCGAGCTTTTCGAAGATGGCACGGCGGGTCGGATCGGCCAGGGCCTTGAAGATGTCGGTTTCGAGCATGACAATACATTAGTCAATACTTATGTATTGGTCAAGCGGAAAGCACCCTGTGCGCGTCCGAGAGCCATTTGCGATCGCGGCTGGCACAATGGCGCCGGACCTGCAGTCGGGAGCGACGCCGTGGCTTTTCTTCTATTCCCCGTCTTGTTCGCGGCCAGCCTGCTGATCAGCCTGGCGGCCGGCGCCGTGCATGGCCGGCGTCTTGGTTGGAAGGCCCCGGCTACGCGGCGGTGGCTGTTCGTGGCGGGATGCCTTGTGCTTTCGTATCTGGTCGGCCTGGCGCTGGTCATTCATGACCCGTACTTTGACGACAACGGGGTGCCTGAATTCATTCCGTGGCGTTTCCGCTGGACCTGGGCCTGGCTCTACGCCGGCTTGCTGCAGTTCGCCGTGGTTCCGAGCGGCTTGGCCCTGCGGTTCCTGGCCAGGCGTAAGACGGCAAGCGCCGCGCAATAAAAAACCCGCCGTGATTGCGGCGGGTTTGTCTTCAAGCGGAAACGGATCAGGCGGCTTCGCCTTCCTCGCCTTCCTTCTTGACCGGCTTGACCAGGTCTTCGCGCTTGACGCCCAGCCACATGGCCAGGGCCGCGGCCACGAACACCGACGAGTAGATGCCGAACCAGATGCCGATGGTCAGGGCCATGGCGAAGTAGTGCAGGGTGGGGCCGCCGAAGAACAGCATGGCCAGCACCATCATCTGCGTGGAACCGTGGGTGATGATGGTCCGGGAGATGGTCTGCGTGATGGCGCTGTTGATGACTTCATGCACGTCCGCCTTGCGGTACTTGCGGAAGTTCTCGCGGATCCGGTCCATGATGACCACGGATTCGTTCACGGAGTAGCCCAGCACCGCCAGCACGCCCGCCAGCACCGACAGCGAAAATTCCCACTGGAAGAAGGCGAAGAAGCCCAGGATGATCACCACGTCGTGCAGGTTGGCGATCACGCCGGCGACGGCGAACTTCCATTCGAAGCGGAAGCCCAGGTAGACCATGATGCCGATGACCACGACCAGCAGGGCCATCAGGCCGTTGTGCAGCAGCTCCTGGCCCACCTGCGGGCCCACGAACTCGACGCGGCGCAGTTCGACGCCGGAGTCGGCGGTCTTCAGCGCGGCCATGACGGTTTCGCTCTGCGTGGCCGAGGTCTGGCCTTCCTGCAACGGCAGGCGGATCATGACGTCGTGCGAGGTGCCGAAGTTCTGCACCTGGAAGTCGGTGTAGCCCAGCTTGGAGACCACGCCGCGCACGTTTTCAAGCTGCGCCGTCTGGGCGTAGTTGACTTCCATGACCGTGCCGCCGGTGAATTCGATCGACAGGAGGAAGCCGCGCGTGACGATGAAGAAAACAGCCGCCAGGAATGTGACGAGGCTGATGATGTTCAGCACCAGCGCGTGGCGCATGAACGGGATGGTGCGGTGAATACGGAAAAATTCCATTTTTCGCCTTAGGCTTTATCTGTGGCGGGCGGCCGGGCCGCCCGCGCTCATGTTCAGTTGGTCTTCGGTTTCCAGACTTCACCGATGGAGATCGACGTGAGCTTCTTCTTGCGGCCGTACCAGAGGTTGGCCAGCGCGCGCACACCCACCACCGACGAGAACATCGAGGTCAGGATGCCCAGCACGTGCACCACGGCGAAGCCCCGGATCGGGCCGGAACCGAAGGCCAGCAGCGCCAGGCCCACGATCAGCGTGGTGAGGTTCGAGTCGAGAATGGTGCCCCATGCGCGTTCGAAGCCGTGATGGATGGCTTGCTGCGGACTTGCGCCTGCGCGCAGTTCCTCGCGTATCCGCTCGTTGATCAGCACGTTCGAGTCGATGGCCATGCCCAGCGTCAGCGCGATTGCCGCGATGCCCGGCAGGGTCAGCGTGGCCTGCAGCATGGACAGCAGCGCCAGCAGCAGCAGCACGTTCATGGTCAGGCCGATCGTGGAGAACACGCCGAACAGGTGGTAGTACAGGATGATGAAGGCAGCGATGGCCAGGAAGCCGTACAGCGTCGAGTAGAAGCCCTTGGCGATGTTGTCCGCGCCCAGGCTCGGGCCGATGGTGCGTTCCTCGATGATGGACATGGGCGCAGCCAGGGCGCCGGCGCGCAGCAGCAGCGCGGTGTCGGCGGCCTCTTCGGAGCTCATGCTGCCCGAGATCTGCACCTGGCCGCCGGCGATTTCGCCGCGGATGACCGGAGCCGTGACCACTTCGCCCTTGCCGTTTTCGAACAGCAGGATGGCCATGCGCTTGCCGATGTTGTCGCGGGTGACGTCGCGGAAAATGCGGGCGCCCTTGGAGTCCAGGGTCAGGTGGACGGCGGCCTGCTGGGTCTGCGAGTCGCGGCCGGGTTGGGCATCCTGCAGGTTTTCACCGGTCAGGATGACCTGGCGGCGGACCAGGATGGGACGGCCGTCGCGGTCGTTGTAGCGTTCAAGGCCGAAGGGCACGCTGCCGCCCAGCAACGCGGCCTGCGCGGCGGGGGAGTCGTCGACCATGCGGATTTCCAGCGTGGCGGTGCGGCCCAGCAGTTCCTTGGCCTTGGCCACGTCCTGCACGCCGGGCAGCTGCACCACGATGCGGTCGGCGCCTTGCTGCTGGATGACCGGTTCGGCCACGCCCAGTTCGTTGATCCGGTTGTGCAGCGTGTTGATGTTCTGCTTGAGCGCGGAATCCTGCACGCGGGTGACGGCGGCCGGGTTCAGCGCAGCCATCAGCAGCGGCTTGCCGTTTTCCATGCGCTCGGTGAATTCCAGGTCGGGCAGGCGGCTGCGCAGCGTGGAAATGGCGCGGTCGCGGTCGTCCGTATTGGCGAAGGTGGCGGCAATGGCCATGCCCGAGCGTTCGACGCCGGCCACGTTGACCTTCTGGTCGCGCAACACGGAGCGCACGTCGGCGGCCAGGGAGTCGTAGCGGGCGGTCAGGGCGCCCTGCATGTCCACTTGCAGCAGGAAGTGCACGCCGCCGCGCAGGTCCAGGCCCAGGTACATCGGCTTGGGCGCGAACCAGCCCAGCGCGCGCATCCAGGCGGGCGAAGCGGGCAGCAGGTTCAGCGCGACCGTGTAGTGGGGGTCGCCGGCGACGGTGTTGAGGGATTTGTCGATCAGGTCGCGCGCCTGCAGCTGCAGGTCGGTCGACGTGAAGCGGGCGCGCACGGTGCCGAGCGTGCCGTTCTGTTCGTAATAGACCCCTTCATTGGGGATCTTGGCGTCGGTCAGGATCTGTTCGACCCGGCTCAGCATGGCGGGATCGACCTTGATCGTGGCCTTGGCGCTGGAAACCTGGACGGCCGGGGATTCGCCGTAGAAGTTGGGAAGCGTGTACAGCAGGCCGATGATGACCGCGACCAGGACCGTAATGTACTTCCAAAGGGGATAGCGGTTCATTGCCGGCTACTTCATGTAAAAGTGATGAAAGGGCCGCCCGGGCGGCAAGCGCGGCGGGCGGCGACAGGGCCATCAAGCAACAGGAGCCCGATGGGGGCTCCTGTGGGACGCTTACAGGGCCTTGATGGTTCCCTTGGGCAGCACGGTCGAGACCGAGGACTTCTGCATGATCACTTCGACCGGCTTGTCGGCCAGTTCGGAGACTTCGACGGTGACGTAGCTGTCGTTGACCTTGGTGACCTTGCCGAGCATGCCGCCGGCGGTGACCACTTCGTCGCCCTTGGCCAGGGCGGCGATCAGGTTGCGGTGTTCCTTCTGGCGCTTCATCTGGGGACGGATCATCAGGAAGTAGAGGATCACGAACATCAGGATGATGGGCAGCATGCCCATCAGCGCGTTACCCTCGGGGGCGGCGGCCTGAGCCACGACGAGGCTGGCGGTATCGATAACGGACATTGAATTCTCCTGCGTTTAGTCTGTTTGGGTGTTTGTATCTAGTGTTTTTCTGCGCCCATCCCCGCGCGAGCCATGGATAGGGCAAGCCGACTATTGTATATAGGTCCTGAAATTCTAATCCACCCCCCGCGCCCGGTCTGCCGCGAACTGCGCGCGCCAGGCGTCGAAGCGGCCTTCGGCGATGGCTTCGCGCATTTCCTTCATGATGGTCAGATAGAAATGCAGGTTGTGCAGGGTGTTCAGGCGCGCGCCGGTGATTTCGTTGGCGCGCTGCAGGTGGTGCAGGTAGGCCCGCGAGAAATTCGCGCAGGTATGGCAGCTGCAGCTGGGGTCCAGCGGTCGGGTGTCGTCGCGGTACTTGGCGTTGCGGATCTTGACGTCGCCAAAGCGCGTGAACAGCCAGCCATTGCGGGCGTTGCGGGTCGGCATGACGCAGTCGAACATGTCGACGCCGCGGCTCACGCCTTCGACCAGGTCTTCCGGCGTGCCTACGCCCATCAGGTAGCGCGGCGCCTGGGCCGGCAGCTTGGGCGTGACATGCGCCAGGATGCGCATCATGTCTTCCTTGGGCTCGCCGACCGACAGGCCGCCGATGGCGTAGCCGTGGAAGCCGATCTCCTGCAGCCCGGCCAGGGATTCGTCGCGCAGGGCTTCGTACATGCCGCCCTGGACGATGCCGAACAGGGCGTTGGGGTTCTGCAGGCGGTCGAACTCCTCGCGTGAGCGGCGCGCCCAGCGCAGCGACATGCGCATGGAGCGGGCGGCCTCTTCGACGGTGGCGGGGCGGCCGTCGATTTCATAGGGCGTGCACTCGTCGAACACCATGACGATGTCGGAATTCAGCGAGCGCTGGATGCGCATGGATTCTTCCGGCGTCAGGAACAGCCGCGCGCCGTCGATCGGGGACGCGAACTTGACGCCTTCCTCGGTGATCTTGCGCATGCCTTGCAGGCTGAACACCTGGAAGCCGCCGGAATCGGTCAGGATGGGCTTGTCCCACTGCATGAAGCCATGCAGGCCGCCATGCTTTTCCATGATTTCCGTGCCCGGGCGCAGCCACAGGTGGAAGGTGTTGCCCAGCACGATCTGCGAGCCGATCTCTTTCAGTTCGTGCGGCATCATGGCCTTGACGCTGCCATAGGTGCCCACAGGCATGAAGATGGGCGTCTCGACCACGCCGTGGTTCAGCGTGATGCGGCCGCGGCGGGCGCCGCCGTCGGTGGCGAGCAGTTCGAAATTCAGTCCGGTCATGGGGCGGGGGACTCGATAAACATGGCGTCGCCATAGCTGAAGAAGCGGTAGCGCTCGGCAACGGCGTGGGCGTAGGCGCGGCGTATCGGTTCTACGCCGGCCAGCGCCGACACCAGCATCAGCAGGGTCGACTGGGGCAGGTGGAAGTTGGTGACCAGGGCGTCGATGACGCGGTACCGGTAACCGGGGGTGATGAAGAGGCGGGTATCGCCCTGGGCGGCGGCCAGCGGCAGGCCGGGGGCGGTGCGCCCTTCGGTCTGGGCGGCGGCGGATTCCAGGGCGCGTACGCTGGTGGTGCCGACGGCGATGACCCGGCCGCCGCGGCTGCGGGCGGCGGCGATCGCGTCGACCGTGGCTTGCGGCACGGTGAACCATTCGGCGTGCATGACGTGGTCGGCCAGGTTGTCCACGCGCACCGGCTGGAAGGTGCCCGCGCCCACGTGCAGCGTGACGAAGGCGCGTTCCACGCCCATCGCGGCCAGGCGGTCCAGCGTGGGTTGGTCGAAATGCAGGCCGGCGGTGGGCGCGGCCACGGCGCCGGGCTCGCGGGCGTAGACCGTTTGGTAGCGCTCGTCGTCGCCGGTGTCGGCTTCGTGCGTGATGTAGGGCGGCAGCGGAGTGGTGCCGTGCGCGTCCAGCAGGTCCAGCACGGGGCCTGGGAAGCGGATGTCGAAGAGTTCGCCTTCGCGGCCCAGCACGGTGGCTTCGAAGGCGTCGGCCAGGCGCAGCACCATGCCCGGACCGGGCGACTTGCTGGCGCGCACATGGGCCAGGACGCGGTCGGGTTCGGTGATGCGTTCGACCAGCACCTCGATCTTGCCGCCAGTGATCTTGTGGCCGTTCAGCCGCGCCTTGATGACGCGGGTGTCGTTGAAGATAAGCAGGTCTTGCGGACGCAGCAGCGAGGCCAGGTCGGCGAACTGCCGGTCGTGCAGCTGGCCCGCGCCGTCCAGGTGCAGCAGGCGGCTGCCGGTGCGTTCGGCGGCGGGCGCCTGGGCGATGAGCTCGGGCGGCAGTTCGTAATTGAAATCGGCGACGGTGAGGGGCTGGGACACGCGGCTATCCGTCCGGCAAGGGCGGCAAAAAGAGGGCGGAAACGGGCCAGGCAGGCCCGGGGCAACCCTGTATTGTAAAGCGCCCGCAAGATCGGGCTGCCGGTCCTGGGGACGGATGGGCCTCCCGGCTGGGTTCAGCGCGCCGGGCTCCAGCCCAGCCGGCGCGAGCAATCCGCGGCCGCCGCCGTCAGCGCCCGCACAGGTTCGCCGTCGGCCGACAGGTCGAATCCCCCGTGCAGTCCCAGGCTGGTGATGGCGCCGGCCAGATGACCCTGGGCATCCAGCACCGGCACCGAGGCCGAATTGATGCCGTGCAGCAGGTGACCGCTGACGCTGGCGTAGCCGCGCTTGCGGGTCGCCTGCCACTGGCGGCGCAGCGCGGCGGCGAGATCGGCGGGCGGTTCAGTCGCATCCAGCTTGCGGGCGGCCTCGGGATCATGCGCCTGCAGCGCCTCCCATTCGGACAGCGCCCGCGGCAGGGCCAGGGCTTCGGGCAGCCACGCGGCGAAGACCCGGCCGGTGGCGCTGTTGAGCAGCGGCAGCACCGAGCCCACCCGCACGTTGACGGTCACCGGCAGCCGCGCGTCGCGCCATTGCACGATGGTGGGACCGTGCTGGCCCCAGACCGAGATGAACACGGTCTGGCCGATGGCGGCGCTCAGGCCGTCCAGGCTGCCGGCCGCCAGCTTCACGAAATCCACTTCGGCCAGCGCCGCCAGTCCGGTGTGCAGCGCCTGCGGGCCCAGCCGGTAGCGGGCGCTGGCCGCGTCCTGCTCCACATAGCCGCGCCGCTCCAGCGACACCAGGTAACGGTGCACCTTGGCGCGCGGCATGTCCAGGCTGCGGCCGAGCTCGGAAACGGACAGGGCGCCGCCCAATTCGGCCAGCCGCGTCAGCACGTCCAGGGCGATTTCGGCTGATTGGATCCCCGTGCTGCTATCTGTTGACATGAGTTTGTCTCTTATTAGAATACGTGTATCACTAAAAAATACAGCGCTTGCCAGTCACTGGCAACGTGGAGACCAGCAAGAACGCAGCCGCGCCGCGCTGCGAGGCCGTTCGGACAAACCCGCAGCGGGCCACCGAGGCGCCCGCCAGCCGGGTTCCCCGCCGTATAAACAGAGTTCCACGCCGTAGCGGATCGGCGCAAAGCATAAGACATCCGCGTATCCAAGGAGACTCCGCATGACCCCTCGTCGTACCCTCATGGCCGCCGCGCTGGCCGCCCTGCTGGCAGCGGGCGCCGCGCCCGCGCTGGCCCAGGTGAAAATCGGCGCCACCCTGTCCACCACCGGTCCCCAGGCCTCGCTGGGCATCCCCGAACGCAACACGATCAGCCTGCTGCCCACCGAGATCGGGGGCGTCAAGGTCGAGTACGTGGTGCTGGACGACGCTTCCGACACCACTCGCGCCGTCAGCAATTCCCACAAGCTGATCTCGGAGAACAAGGTGGACCTGATCGTCGGGTCCACCACCACGCCCAACACCATGGCCATGCTGGACACCGTGGCCAGCGGCGCCACGCCGGTGATTACGCTGGCCTCGTCGGCGCGGCTGATCGAGCCCATGGACGACAAGCGCCGCTGGGTGTTCAAGACTCCGCACTCCGATTCGCTGATGGCCGAGGGCATCGCGCGGCATGCGGCGGCCAACGGCGTGAAGAAGCTGGCCTTCATCGGTTTCAACAACGCGCTGGGCGAAACCTTCTGGGTGGAAATCGAGAAGGCGGCCAAGAAGCATGGCATCGAGGTGGTGGGCAAGGAAGCCTTCGCGCCCACCGACACGTCCGCCGTGGCCCAGACCCTGAAGGTGATCGGCGCGGCGCCTGACGCCGTGGTGGTCGGCGCCTCCGGCACGCCCGCCGCGATGCCGGCGCGGGCGCTGCGCGAACGCGGCTACAAGGGCAAGATCTATTTCAACCACGGCGTGGCCAACAACGACTTCCTGCGGGTCTGCGGCGATGCCTGCGAGGGCGCCTGGGTGCCGGTGGGACCGGTGATGGTGGCCGACCTGCTGCCGGATACCAACCCCGTCAAGTCCACCGCCCAGGCCTTCGCCAAGAAGTATGAAGCGGCAAACGGGGCGGGCAGCGTGTCCCTGTTCGCCGCCTATACCTGGGACGTCGGCCTCTTGCTGCAGCAGGCCATCCCGGTGGCACTGAAGACCGCGAAGCCCGGCACGCCCGAATTCAGGGCGGCGCTGCGCGATGCGCTGGAGAACGTCAAGAACCTGCCCACCGCGACCGGCGTGGTCAACATGAGTCCCACCGACCACAACGGGCTGGATGAGCGGGCGCTGGTGATGGCGACCGTGGCTTCCGGCAAGTGGAGGCTGCAGAAATAAGGAGGAAGGCCCCGGCGTTGCGCATGCAATATGTATCTGCTGCGTCCTCAAGAGGCCTTTTTGCTTGTTCGGGGCTGGCGGTGGGAGGGCCTCCCACGCCGCAATTCGTCCAGGTTTTGTATGCTCTCGGTTTTGCAGGACGAGCAACCGGGTGAGCGTGGCATGACGGGACAAGCGTATAAGCGTAGGGGCGGGCTGAAGCGATGGCTGGCCGGCGGGCTGCTGGCCGCGGTGGCGGGCGCGGCCTGGGCGCAGGTGCCCGGCCTGCCGCCCAACGTGGTGAATGCCTGGAAAGCCAGCAAGCTGCCCGACAGTTCCCTGTCCCTGGTGGTGCAGGAGGTGGGCGGGCCGCGCCTGGTGGCGCTGAACGCCAAGGAGTCGCGCAATCCCGCCTCGGTGATGAAGCTGGTCACGACCTGGGCCGCGTTGTCCGAGCTGGGGCCCAACTACGTCTGGCGCACCGAATTCATGACGGCGCCGGGCGCGCGTCCCGACGCCAAGGGTGTGCTGAGCGGCCCGCTGTACCTGCGGGCTGGCGGCGATCCGCAATTCCTGCTGCAGGACCTGTGGGTGCTGCTGCGCGAACTGCGCCTGCGCGGCGTCAAGCAGATCAATGACCTGATCATCGACCGCAGCATCTTCGGCCAGGTCGCGACCGACCCGGGCGCCTTCGACGGCGCCCCGGACCGGGCCTACAACGCCAGTCCGGACGCCCTGATGGTGGGTTTTGGCGCGATGCGGCTGCTCTTCACGCCGGACCCCGCCGCCAATAAATGGGTGCCACTGATCGATCCGCCGCTGCCGGGCCTGAAGATCGAGGGCCGCGTCGAATGGAGCGATGCCCGTTGCCCGGGCCCCCCGGTGGTGACGACCGAGCCGGTGATCACCCAGCAGGGCGTGACCATCCGCGTGAACGGCAAGGTGGCCGGCTCCTGCGGCGAATTCAGCCTGTATCGCCTGGCGCTGTCCCAGCCCGAGTACGCCACCGAAGTGTTCCGCATGCTCTGGAAGGAGCTGGGCGGCACGTTCAAGGGCCAGGTCCGTTCCGGCATGGTGCCGCCCGACGCGGTGGTGCTGGCCTCGCATGATTCGCCCACGCTGGCCGAGGCGATCCGCCAGATCAACAAGCGCAGCAACAACGTCATGGCGCGCACCTTGCTGCTGACCTTGGGCGCCGAGCGCGGCCGCCGGCCCGCCACGGTCTCCAGCAGCGAAGCCGTGGCCAAGGGGCTGCTGGCCAGGCAGGGCCTGGACATGCCCGAGCTGGTCATCGACAACGGCGCCGGCCTGTCGCGCGACGCGCGGGTGTCGGCCGACAGCCTGGCGTCGATGCTGACCGTGGCCTGGAACTCGCCGGTCATGCCCGAGTACATTTCATCCTTTGCGATCGCGGGAGTGGACGGCACGGTACGTCGTCGCCTCAAGGGCGACGGCACGGCGGGCATGGCCCACCTGAAGACAGGCTCGCTGCGCGACGTGCGTTCCATCGCGGGCTACGTGCTGGGCGCCAGCGGCAAGCGCTACGTGGTGGTCAGCATCGTCAACCATGAACAGGCGGGCGCCGTGCGGGCCTTCGACGACGCCCTGATCGCCTGGCTCACTGAACAATAAACATGCCTCCGCCTCGCCGGCGAGTATCTTCGGATCATCCTGCGGGCGGTCAATAACAATTCCCTTCCAAACCGATTACGATCCTCAAATGTGGCTCGACGGCTGGGCGATGCAAAGCGCGCCGCGCCGTCATGGTTCCGCCTGAGGCGAATACCCTGTCTATCAATACTCTGGAGAGTTACGCACATGCCCGTGCACGAAATCCGCCATCCGCTGATCCGCCACAAGCTCGGGATCATGCGCCGCGCCGACCTCAGCACCAAGAGCTTCCGTGAGCTGTCCCAGGAAGTGGGCGCGCTGCTCACTTATGAAGCGTCCAAGGACCTGCCGCTGGCGCCGGCCACCGTCGAAGGTTGGTGCGGTTCGGTGCAAGTCGAAAAGATCGCCGGCAAGAAGGTCACCGTGGTGCCCATCCTGCGCGCCGGCATCGGCATGCTGGACGGCGTGCTCAGCCTGATTCCGGGCGCCAAGGTCAGCGTGGTGGGCGTGGCCCGCAATGAAGAAACGCTGGAAGCGCATACCTACCTGGAACGCCTGGTGGGCGAACTGGACCAGCGCCTGGCGCTGATCGTCGACCCGATGCTGGCCACCGGCGGTTCGATGGTCGCCGCGATTGACCTGCTCAAGCGCGCGGGCTGCAAGGAAATCCGCGCCCTGGTGCTGGTGGCCGCGCCCGTGGGCATCGATACCGTGCTGGCCAAGCACCCCGACGTGCACATCTACACCGCGTCCATCGACGACGGCCTGAATGAACACGGCTACATCATGCCTGGCCTGGGCGACGCCGGCGACCGCATCTTCGGCACCACGCAGAAGACGGAATAGCGGCCGGGGTACGGCCACGAACAAAAACGCCAGCCCGCAGGCTGGCGTTTTGCATTGGGCCCCCGGCCCCTCAGGCTGCCAGACGCTCCAGGCGTCCGTCCAGGTGCTGGCCGAACCACTGCAATTGCGAAGCCAATCCCGCCACTTCGCCCACGATCAAGAGCGCGGGTGAGCGGATCGCGTGTTCGGCGGCCAGGGCCGGCAGCTGTTCCAGCGTGCCCGAGAGCACGCGTTGCTCGGGCCGGCTGCCGTTCTCGATCAGCGCGAACGGCGTGTCGGGCGAACGGCCGTGGGCCAGCAGGCGGCCGGTCAGCAGATCCAGTTGCCCCACGCCCATGTAGAAAGCCAGGGTTTGCTTTTCGCGGGCCAGGGCAGGCCAGTCCAGGTTGTCCTCGTCTTCGCGGCAATGCGCGGTGACCAGGCGGACGGACTGGGCGTGTTCCCGGTGCGTCAGCGGGATGCCGGCATAGGCCGCACAGGCCAGCGCGGCGGTGATGCCGGGCACCACTTCATAACGCACGCCGTGCGCGCGCAGGTATTCCAGTTCCTCTCCGCCCCGGCCGAAGATGAAGGCGTCGCCGCCCTTGAGCCGCACCACGCGGCGGCCGGCGCGCGCGTGCTCGACCATCAGCCTGTGGATGCGGGCCTGGGTGGCGTTATGGTCTTCGCCGGGCAGCTTGCCGACCGATACGCGCTCGGCGTCGCGGCGCGCCAGCGACATGACGTCGGCGCTGACCAGACGGTCGTGCAGGATGACGTCGGCCTCGTTCAGCGCGCGCAATGCCTTCAGCGTCAGCAGGCCGGGGTCGCCGGGGCCGGCGCCCACCAGCACCACGCTGCCGGCGTCGGGCGTTCGCGGCGCCGCCAAGGCCCCCGCCAACGCGGCTTCGGCCTGGGCCGGCTGCTGCTGGCGCAGGAAGCCGGCAACCGGGCCGTCCAGCAGCCAGTCGTAGAAGCGGCGGCGCGCGCCCAGGTCGGGATGGCTGGCGCGGATGCGCTTGCGGTAGTTCGCGGCCAGTCCGGCCAACTGGCCCAGGGTATGGTCGAACAGCGATTCGATGCGTTCCCGGATGCGCCGCGCCAGCACCGGCGCCACGCCGGACGAGGAAATGGCGACGATGACGGGCGAGCGGTCGACAATGGAGGGCACCTGGAAGGACGACAGCTCAGGATCGTCCACCACGTTGCTGAAGATGCGCCGGGCGCCGGCAGCCTCCGAGACGGCGGCGTTGGTCTCGCGGTCGTCGGTGGCGGCGACCGCCAGCCAGACTTCGTCGAGCCAGGCGGGATCGAATCGGCCGGACAAATGGCGGATGCGGCCTTCGGCGGCCAGCGCGGCCAGGGCGGGCGTCAGTTCCGGCGCTCCCACCAGCACGTCGGCGGAGGCTTCCAGCAGGGACAGCGTCTTGCGTTCGGCGACGGCGCCGCCGCCCACCACCAGGACCAGCCTGTCTTTCAAATCGGCAAAAATCGGGAAAAGCTTCATGAATGCCAGCCTCGGGCGTACCCGGCATAGTGTCGTTGGATCATAGGAAGGGGGCTTCATCCCCACAACTTTTGATTTCTTTGTTCCATATAACCAAAGCTTATTAAGTGGCCTTGCCCAGCCACGCGCTCATTTCCACGACCTCCCGCGCGACTTCGCCCAGCCGCTTCTGGCTTTGCATGGCGCGCTGGCGCAACAGGCCGTGGGCCTCATCCTCGGAAATCGCCCGCGCCTTCATCAGGATGCCCTTGGCCTTTTCCACCCATTGGCGGTCGGCCAGGCGCAATTGCGCTTCGCGCAGTTCTTCGCGCCGCGACTTCTCCATGGCGAAGCGCTCGATCGCCACCGTCAGCAGCGGCTCGATGCGTCCGGCAGGCACGTCGCCGACCACGTAGGCCGCGACGCCTGCGCGCAAGGCGCTGCGTATGGTTTCGCGATTGCCGTTGTCGGTGAACATCACGACCGGGCGGTCGCTGTGTTCGCTGGCCACGCATACGTTCTCCAGCGTGTCGCGGCCGGGGGCGTCGCTGTCTATCAACACCACATCGGGTGCAGCTTGGGCGATGGCGGCGGCCAGATCCATGTCCGGCGCCATTTCGGCCACGACATGTACGCCCGCTGCGGCCAGCGTTTGCCGCAGCGACGCCGCGCGTCCCTCGCCATCGTTGAGCAGCATGACCTTGAGCATGAGATTCCCCCTGATGCTTTCAGTCACGCAAGTTCCATGCCATCGTGTTGCGCCGCGCCGGCCGCCAGTCGCGCACAGCCGCGGAGCGCACTCCGCACGCGGATGGTGCGCTGCCGCAACCGGAGGTGCACCAAGTTGGTTCGCACCCTGTTTTCCGTCAACGCGGAGTGCGCGCCGATTGGCGAGGCAGCGTCAGCGGGGGCGCGGGCTGGCGGCCTTTCAGGCCATGTTTTTTTCTTTCTGGCACAGCGTTTGCTTCAGTGAAAGCGGGCGGCCAACGAAGGTTGCCCGACGCAACGCGCCGCGACCTGCGGCAAGGGACAACGACGTTCCGCAGCGCCACCGGATGGGAATCCGGGGCGCGCGGGACGTTTTTTTTTGCCAGGAGCCATGCATGACGCCATCGACCCGTAGCCCCTCCACAGAAGCCGCCGCGGCCGGGGATCTCAGCGCCAACGCCGCACGCCGTAAATGGCTTTGCGGCACGGCGCGCGCGGTGGCCGGCGCCAGCCTGCTGTCGCTGGTCGATCCGCTGGTGCGTGCCGGCGCCTGGGCCGCCGGCACCGACGCGCCCGAGAAGACCGAGGTCAAGATCGGCTTCATTCCGCTGACCGACTGCGCCTCGGTCGTGATGGCTTCGGTGCTGGGCCTGGACAAGAAGCACGGCGTGACGATCACGCCGTCCAAGGAAGCGTCCTGGGCTGCCGTGCGCGACAAGCTCATGAACGGCGAGCTGGACATGGCCCACGTGCTGTACGGCCTGGTCTACGGCGTGCACCTGGGCATAGGCGGGCCGAAGAAGGACATGGCCGTGCTGATGAGCCTGAACCAGAACGGCCAGGCCATCACGCTGTCGAACAAGCTGCTGGCGGCGGGCGTGCGCGACGGCGAATCGCTGGCCAAGCTGATGGCGTCCGACAAGCGCGAGTACACGTTTGCGCAGACCTTTCCCACCGGCACGCACGCGATGTGGCTTTACTACTGGCTGGCGACCTACGGCATCCATCCCATGAAGGACGCCAAGGTCATCACCGTGCCGCCGCCGCAGATGGTCGCCAACATGCGCGTGGGCAACATGGACGGCTACTGCGTGGGCGAACCCTGGGGGGCGCGCGCCATCCTGGACAAGATCGGCTACACCGCCGTCACTTCGCAGGGCATCTGGACCGACCATCCCGAAAAGGTGCTGGGCACGAGCGCGGACTTCGTGTCGCGCCACCCGAACACCGCGCGCGCAGTCACGGCCGCCATCCTGGAGGCCAGCAAATGGATCGACGCCTCGCCCGCCAACCGCCAGAAAACCGCCGAGACCATCGCGGCCAAGTCCTATGTCAACACGGACGCGAGCGGCATCGTCGATCGCATGCTGGGCCGCTATGACGATGGGCTGGGGAAAAGCTGGACGGACGAGCACGCCATGCGCTTCTACGCCGACGGCGCCGCCAATTTCCCGTATCTGAGCGACGGCATGTGGTTCCTGACGCAGCACAAGCGCTGGGGGCTGCTGAAGGAACATCCCGATTATCTGGCGATGGCGAAACAGATCAACCGGATAGACCTCTACAAGCAGGCCGCGCAGGCCGCTGGCGCGGCGTTGCCGGCCAGCGAGATGCGCACTTCGAAACTCATCGACGGCGTGGTCTGGGACGGCAGCAACCCTGCCGCCTACGCCGACGGATTCAAGGTCAAGGCCTGAGCGCCGATACGAAAGGGGCATGCAATGTCTGACGCAACGAGTATGAGCCGCGGCGATGAACTCCTCGCCCTCTGGCGCGAGCGCCTGGAATCCGCGTTGCGGGCCGTGGTGGGGCCCGTGGCGGGCTTCGCACTGTTTGTGCTGGTGTGGCAGGTGGTGGCGATGCGGATACCGGAGATTCCCACGCCAGGCGTGACCTGGCGCGCTGCCGTCGAGCTGTTTTCCGATCCGTTCTACGACAACGGCCCCAATGACAAAGGCATAGGCTGGAACCTGCTGGCATCGTTGCAGCGCGTGGCGGTGGGCTTCGGCCTGGCCGCGCTGGTCGGCATCCCCGCGGGTTTCGCCATCGGCCGCTATGCGGCGGTGCGGGCAATGTTCTCGCCCATCGTCAGCCTGCTGCGGCCGGTGTCGCCGCTGGCCTGGCTGCCTCTGGGGCTGCTGCTGTTCAAGGCGGCCAACCCGGCCGCCATCTGGGCCATCTTCATCTGTTCGATCTGGCCGATGATCATCAACACCGCGGTCGGCGTGGCGCGCGTGCCGCAGGATTACCTGAACGTGGCGCGGGTGCTGAACCTGTCCGAATGGAAGGTGACCACCAAGGTGCTGCTGCCCGCCGTGCTGCCCTACATGCTGACCGGCGTGCGCCTGTCGATCGGCACCGCGTGGCTGGTGATCGTGGCGGCGGAAATGTTGACCGGCGGCACGGGCATCGGCTTCTGGCTTTGGGACGAATGGAACAACCTGAAGGTGGAGCACATCGTCATCGCCATTTTCGTGATCGGCATCGTCGGGCTGCTGCTGGAAACCCTGCTGGTCGCCCTGGCCCGCCGCTACACCTATACCGAGGAATAGCGCCATGAAGAAATACGTACGCATCGAGCGCGTGGGCCAGACGTTCAACACCCGCAAGGGCGCTTTCGTGGCACTGCGCGACATCGACCTGACCGTGGAGCAGGGCGAGTTCATCACGCTGATCGGCCATTCCGGTTGCGGCAAATCGACCTTGCTCAATCTCATCGCCGGCCTGACCCGCCCCACCAGCGGCGTGCTGCTGTGCGCGGAGCGCGAGATCACGGGCCCCGGCCCGGACCGCGCCGTGGTGTTCCAGAACCATTCGCTGCTGCCCTGGCTGAGCTGCTTCCAGAACGTGTACCTGGCGGTGGAGCGGGTGTTCGGCGCCAAGGAGAAGCGCCCGCAGCTGGTCGAGCGCACACGCGCGGCGCTGGACCTGGTGGGCCTGCTGCCAGCGCAGAACAAGCTGCCGCGCGAGATTTCCGGCGGCATGAAGCAGCGCGTCGGCATCGCGCGTGCGCTGGCGATCGAGCCGGGCGTGCTGCTGATGGACGAGCCCTTTGGCGCGCTCGACGCGCTGACCCGTGCGCACCTGCAGGACGAATTGCTGAAGATCGTCGCCAAGACGCACACCACCACCGTCATGGTCACGCACGACGTCGACGAAGCCGTACTGTTGTCCGACCGCATCGTGATGCTGACCAACGGCCCGGCCGCGACCATCGGCGAAATCCTGCCCGTGCCTTTGTCCCGCCCGCGCGACCGCGTACGGCTGGCCAATGACGCGGCCTATCTGGCGTGCCGGGCCGCGGTGGTCGACTTCCTGCATCGCCGCCATGGCAATCCCGAGCGCTCGCAGGCGGCGCTCCAGGCCAACGCGGCGCTGGATGCGGACCCGCAGCCGCTGGCCGAGGCCGGGGCGTCGCGCGCCGCCGCGTAGGGACCGCCATGGATGCGAAGCAGAAGCTGGTGGTGGTCGGCAACGGCATGGCGGGCATACGCACGCTGGAAGAGCTGCTGAAGCTGACGCCCGACCTGTACGAGATCACGGTATTCGGCGCCGAGCCGCATCCCAACTACAACCGCATTCTGCTGTCGCCGGTGCTGACCGGCGAACAGAGCTTGCAGGATATCGTGCTCAACGATGAGGACTGGTACGTCCGCCACGGCATCCGCCTGTTGTTGAACCGCAAGGTCGTGGGCGTCAACCGCGCCCGTCGTACCGTGCTGGCGGACGATGGGTCAGAGACGCCCTATGACCGGCTGTTGCTGGCCACGGGCTCGAATCCGTTCATTCTGCCGGTGCCCGGTAGTGATCTGGACGGCGTCGTCGCCTTTCGCGATATCGGCGACGTGAACCGGATGATAGAGGCGTCCTCGCGCTACCGGCACGCAGTGGTGATAGGAGGCGGCCTGCTGGGCCTGGAGGCCGCCAACGGCCTGGCCGCGCGCGGCATGGACGTGGCCGTGGTGCATCTGGGGGAAGCGCTGCTGGACAGGCAGCTGGACGGCGGCGCCGCGGCCATGCTGCGCCGCGGCCTGGAGGCGCGCGGCCTGAAGTTCCTGCTGGGGCGCCAGACCCGCGAGATCCTGGGCGGGGCCGACGGGCGGGTGCGTGCGCTGCGCTTCGCGGACGGCGCAGAAATTCCGGCGGACCTGGTGGTGATGGCGGTGGGCGTCAGACCCAACACGGAACTGGCCGAACGTTGCGGGCTGCATGTGAACCGCGGCGTGGTGGTCAGCGACACCTTGCAGACCTATGACCCGCGCATTTACGCGGTGGGTGAGTGCGTGAGCCATCGCGGCACCGCCTATGGGTTGGTCGCGCCCTTGTATGAGCAGGCGAAGGTGGCGGCCAACCATCTGGCGCTGCACGGCATTGGCCGCTACGAAGGCAGCGTGACGTCGACCCGGCTCAAGGTCACCGGCATCGACCTGTTTTCCGCCGGCGATTTCGCCGGAGGGCAACAGACCGAGTCGATCACGCTGGCCGATACGCCTGGCGGCGTCTACAAGAAACTGGTGATCCGCGACGACAAGCTGGTGGGCGCCTGCCTGTACGGCGACACGGCGGATAGCGCCTGGTATGTGCGCTTGATCCGCGAGGGCCGGCGCATCGGCGCATTGCGCGAGCGGCTCATGCACGGCGAAGGCGCGGCGGAGGAATAAGGGATGGACGCGCCCATGATTCGCCGGATCGATATCGCGGACGCGGCGCCGCAAGGCGTGCGCGAAGTGGCGTCGGTATGCTGCTATTGCGGCACCGGCTGCGGCGTGCGGGTGCAAGCGCGCGATGGCGCGGTGCTGCGCGTGCGCGGCGACGAGCAGCATCCCGCCAACCATGGCCGGCTCTGCAGCAAGGGCCTGGCGCTGGCGGACACGGTGCGGCGCGATGGCGCGCGTGTGCTGTCGGCGCAATGGCGCGAGACGCGTGCCCACCCCCGGCGCGCCATCGCGCTGGACCAGGCGCTGGATATCGCCGCGGCCAGGCTGGCCGACGCCATCGCGCAGCATGGCCCGGACGCGGTGGGCTTCTACCTGTCGGGGCAGTTGCTGACCGAGGATTACGCGGTCTTCAACAAGCTGGCTCGCGCGCTGGCCGGCACCAACAACATCGACACCAATTCGCGCCTGTGCATGTCCAGCGCGGTCTCGGGCTACAAGCGCACGCTCGGCGCGGATGCGCCACCGGCCTGCTACGAGGACCTGGACCTGGCGGACACGGTGCTGATCGCCGGCTCCAACATGGCCTATGCGCATCCCGTGCTGTTCCGGCGGCTGGAGGCCGCGCGGGCGCGGCGTCCTGGCATCAAGGTGATCGTCGCGGATCCGCGGCGCACCGATACCGCGGCCTTCGCCGATCTGCACCTGCAGCTGGCGCCGGGTACGGATGTGGCCTTGTTCCACGCCATGCTCAATGTCATGGAGCAGGAGGGGTTGCTGGACCACGGCTACATCCAGCGGCATACGGAAGGCTTCGAGCCTTTGATGGCGCGCGCGCGGCGGTACACGCCGCAAGCGGCGCAAGAGATCTGCGGCGTGCCGGCGGAGGACATCGTCCAGGCGGCGCGCTGGTTCGGCGCGGCCGGCGCGGCGCTGTCGCTCTACACCATGGGCTTGAACCAGTCGACCAGCGGCACCGACAAGAACGCCGCCCTGATACATCTGCATCTGGCGACCGGGCAGATCGGCAAGCCGGGGGCGGGGCCGTTTTCGCTGACGGGGCAGCCCAACGCGATGGGCGGGCGCGAGGCGGGCGGCATGGCCACGCTGCTGCCGGGCCACCGCGATCCCGCGTCCGCGGCCGACCGTGAGGCGACGGCCGCACTGTGGGGCGTGGGCGCCTTGCCGCAGGCGCCGGGCGTCACCGCGCTGGAGATGTTCGACGCGGCGCTGGATGGGCGCATCAAGGTGCTGTGGATCGCGGCCACCAACCCGGCGCAGTCCCTGCCAGACCAGGCCCGGGTGCGCGCGGCGCTGGAGCGCGCCGACTTCGTCATCGTGCAGGAGGCGTATGCAGGCACCGAGACCCTGGCCTACGCCGACCTGGTGCTGCCCGCCGCGACCTGGCCCGAGAAGTCCGGCACCGTGACCAATTCGGAACGGCGCATCAGCCGGGTGCACGCCGCGATCGATCCGCCTGGCGACGCGCTGCCGGACTGGCGGCTGGCACAGGAGGTCGCGCTGCGCCTGGCCGCCCGCATGGCCCCGCCCAAGGCGGCGCTATTCGCCTATCGGGATGAAAGCGAGGTCTTTGCCGAACATGCCCGCACAACCGCGGGCCGGGACCTGGATTACAGCGGGCTGGATTACGCGGCGCTGCATGCGCACGGACCGCAGCAATGGCCGTATCGGCAAGGGCAGGGTACTGCGCGCCTGTATGCCGATGGCATGTTCCCCACCGCCAGCGGACGCGCCCGTTTCTGCGATGTGGATTACCGCCCAGTCGCCGAAGCCGCTACGCAGGAATATCCGCTGCGGCTCACCACCGGCCGCTTGCGCGACCACTGGCACACCATGGCGCGCACATCCCTGGCCCGCGCGCTGACGCAGCATGTCGAGGAACCCTGGGTGTCCATGCATCCCGAGGACATGCGCCGGCTCAAGCTCGAAGCCGGCGCGCTGGCCAGGCTGGCATCGCGCCGGGGTAGTGTGGTGCTACCCGTGCAGGAAGACGACTCGCTGGCAGAGGGACTGGTGTTCCTGCCCATGCATTGGGGCAGCGCCTACATGGCGGGACATGGGGTCAACGCGCTGACCAATCCGGCTGCCGATCCCCTGTCGCGCCAGCCGGAACTCAAGCACAGCGCCGTGTCCGCCGAACCGGCCGGCCTGGCGTGGCAGGCTGCGGGCTGGCTGCAGGGCGACAGCGTCGTGTTGCGCGCGCGGCTGGCGCCCTGGCTGCGGCGCTTCGACTACGCGGTCGTGCTGCCGGCGGGCGCGGGTGGCGTGCGGATGCGTCTGGCAGCCCCCGCCGCGCCGTCGGCAGAGGTCCTGGATGCGATGGCGGATGCGCTGGACCTGCGCCTGCCCGACGTGGCTTTCGACGATCCCGCGCGCGGCCAGATGCGCAGGGTGAAGGTGGAGCAAGGCGCCTTGCGCGGCTTTCTGCTGGCAGGCGATCTGCGGGCGCAGGATGCGCTGTTGTCCTGGGCCGGCGGCGGCGATGCGCCGGCCAGCGTGGCGGCGCTGCTGACCGGACGGATTGCGGGCGCGGTCCGCTCGCGCACGGTCTGTGTCTGCAATGGCGTGAGCGAGGCCGCGATCCTTGCCGGCATCGCCCGGGGCTGCGATCTGGCGGCCTTGAAGACTGCGCTGGGTTGCGGCACCGGCTGCGGTTCCTGCGTGCCGGAGATCCAGGCCCTGATCGGCCGCGCCGCGCGCGCCGCCGCACCGGCATAGCCGCCGCCAGCTTGGCTGCGGCCGACACGTTCCGACACGCGCCGCGTCTCGCAACCGGTGTAGTATCAAGCCAGCCATGCGCCAGGCGCGGGCGGTTTTTATCCGGATTCATGGAGTGGCTTGTGACGATGCGAAAAATGGCATCCCTGGTTTTTACGGTGGGCGCGCTGGGCGCGGCCGCTGCGGCGCAGGCCGGCGTGTGCGATGCGCAGTTCATGCATGACGGCGGCGCGGTGCAACTGACCGGCAGCGGCAATCTGGCGCTGGGCGCCGACCTTACTTTCGCCGAAGTTACAAAAAGCAATGGCGACAACTGCCGCGCGCGCGTGCAGGGCGTGGCCACGTTCAGCTATGCGGGCCTGCCCCCGGGCAAGTCCAAGCTGGATTACCTGATGACGGTCAAGGGCGGCCAGGCTACCTTCCTGCGCTATGCCTCCGCGGGCGAAGCGCCCAAGCCTTCCGAAGGCCAGTTCGACCTGCGCATGCTGGGTCTCTTCGCCTATGACGGCAAACTCAGCGCCGGCCAGAAATTGCCTGGCTCGTCGTTCCGCCTGAAGATCGGCAAAGAGGCGCCCGTCGGCGGCCAGCCCAGCACCACGGTGCGCATCGGCGAGAAAACCGTGGGGCAGAAGACTTCGGTGAGCACCGCGCTGGGCGCGCAGTCCTGCCATCCGATTACCTACACCCGCAATTCGGATCCCACCATGGCCACGTTCCAGGGCCTGACCATTCCCATCCCCGGCATGAACACCACCGTGACGGACTGGTACTGTCCGGCGATCAATCTGGTGATGAAGCAGGACATCGATCAGGGCGGCGTCAAATCCGCCGTTGAGATTACGCAAATCAAGTAGCACACCGTAGCAAGCGCGCCGTGTCTCCCGCATGGCGGCTGGTATGATGGTTCCGTCATTGACACACAACAGGAGCTCAAATAATGGCCACGAGAAAATCCGAAGAAGTCGCAAAAGAAAAACTCATCGACAGTGTCAAGTCCAGCCTGAATGACGCCGAAAGCCTGCTGCGCGAAGCTGCCAGCAGCACGGGCGACAAGGCCAACGAATTGCGCGACCGTGCGCTGACGTCCCTGAAGCGCACGCGTGAAGCCCTGTACGAAGCGCAGGACGCCGTGCTGGAACGCGGCCGCAAGGCTGCCCGCGCGACCGATGACTACGTGCACGACAATCCCTGGCAAGCCATCGGCATCGCAGGCGTGACCGGCCTGCTGCTCGGCTTGCTGATCAGCCGCCGCTGATAGGGCAGGACATCCGGGCGGGCGGCGCGGGCGCAAGGCCGTGCTTCCCGCCCGGCGTCCTTCTCAGCCATGGGTCTACGAAAATCTGTTTTCGGCGTTGCCTCCAGCGTGGTCGGGCTGTTGCGCACGCGCCTGGAATTGCTGGCGCTGGAAGCAGCGGACGAAAAGGCGCGCCTGCTCAAGCTCTTGGGCATGGCGTTTGCTGCGCTGCTGTTCCTGACGCTGGCGGTGCTGGTCTTCACCGTCACGGTCGCGGTGGCGTTCTGGCCCACTGAAGACCGCTATCTGGCCCTGGGCCTGTTGGCGGGTTTCTACGGTCTGGTTGGCGTGGCCTTGCTGGTGGCGGTGCGCCGCGGGCTGGTCTACGGCGCGCCGCCGTTCGCGGCCACGCTCGAAGAGCTTGGGCGCGACGCTGAATTGCTGGATCGGGTGCGCGACGCGCAGGACGACGACGAAGCGCAGGCGCGCCGGCGCGAGGAGGGCTGAAGCATGACGAAAAGGTCTCCCACCGTCGACCGCGCCGTGCGCATCGAACTGCTGCGCGCCCGCGCCGCCATCGAACGCGAATCGCTGGCGCAGAGCATCGCGTCCACCGGACGCAAGCTGGAACCGGCCGCGCTCCTCAGGGGGCTGCTGCCGGGTCTGGCTTCCGGAGGCGCATCGCGCTGGGCCTTGCAGGCAATCAGCCTGGCGCGTCGCTATCCCATCGTCAGTTCATCGCTGTCCGCCATGATCATGCGCGGCGGCAAGCGCTCCAAGCTTCTGAAGATCGCCGGCGGCGCCTTTGTCGGCTGGCAATTGTTCAAGGCCTGGCAGAACTCGCGCCGTGATGATGATCTGGACGCTGGCAAGCGCTGAGGCTGCGGCTTCGCCCAACAAAAAACCCGCCATTGTTTTTGGCGGGTTTTTTTATGCTGGGGCTGGCGCAACGTTCTGCTTGCCGATTCGGGCCAGCCAGAAAGCAAAAGCCCCGGCTCCAGGCCGGGGTGGGTATCAGGTCTTACATGATGGGTCGTAGGCTTGCGCCCATTGGAAGCCATCACCAACCTTACGAAGATTGTATGTATTTCCATCGGCCACCGTCAACGGCGACGGCCTGACCCTTCTTCCAGGTTCGGCGATATGCCCCATACATTGCAGTACCGTCCACTGCTGATCGATACGCTCATCACCAACGAACGCATCGGCAGCTATCAGAGCGTATTCCAGCCGGCGAATGACATGGAGCTGGTGGGGGCGTATCTATGGAATGCGCATGCCTGCGGTGCCCTGTACCCCCTGATGGGCGCGGTAGAGGTCACCCTGCGCAACGCCATCGACCAGGCGCTGGTGGCCGACCTGGGACGATTCTGGTGGGCGGGCGGCAAACTACGCTATCGCTCCTTCGCAGCGGGCGTGGACGCGCCGCACGCGGTGCAGGCCGTGCGCGAGAACTTCGCCAAGGCGACCCGCAACCATGTTGCCGAGCAGCGCCGTCGCCATGCCGCGCGCGGCAACGTGACGCCGCAGCACCATGGCATCATCGCCAAGACGGAATTCTCGACCTGGGAGTTTCTGCTGGACGGGGAGTTCATGGGGCGCGGACTGATCTGGCCCAGGCATTTGTCCGCCGTGTTTCGTGGAAAATGGCCGCTACGCCAGGCTGGCGCGATGCTTGCTCATGTGCACGATCTGGTCGCCACGCTGCGCGACTTCCGCAATCGCCTGTTTCACCATGAGCCGGCTTGGAAGCGCTATGGCGTGCTGACCGAGACGGATGCCGTGCAGCACTTGGAGGAAAAGGCGGCAAAGGCAGAACGTCTGCTGGAACTGATCCACCCGGAAAACCTGCGGCTATTGCAGGCCAATGGCCTATTGCGGAATGCGCGACGGGCTTGCTCGTCGGCTGAAATCAGACGCTTTCAGCATCTGGCGCAGACGCATCGGATCAATTCGTTGGCCGTGCTGACGGGATTGGTTGCGCGCAGTGCGCAGGAGAACAGTGCCTTGGTCGCCCGGCTGGATCCAGGGCAGGATCAGCATTTTCTGATCCTGCCCCGCTGAAATCCAGGTTGCATATCGGAGGGGCGCTGCGCCCGCCCGCTGTTTACAGCCCCAGCTGCCCCCACATCTCATCCACCCGCTTCTTGACGTCCGCATCCATGGTGATGGGGGTGCCCCATTCCCGATTGGTCTCGCCGGGCCATTTGTTGGTGGCGTCCATGCCCATCTTGCCACCCAGGCCGGAGACCGGCGAGGCGAAGTCCAGGTAGTCGATGGGCGTGTTTTCCACCAGCAAGGTGTCGCGCACCGGGTCCATGCGGGTGGTCATCGCCCAGACCACTTCCTTCCAGTCGCGCGGATTGATGTCCTCGTCCACCACCACGATGAACTTGGTGTACATGAACTGGCGCAGGATGCTCCACAGGCCGAACATGACGCGCTTGGCGTGGCCGGCATACTGCTTGCGGATCGACACCACTGCCAGGCGGTAGCTGCAGCCTTCCGGCGGCAGGTAGAAGTCCACGATCTCGGGCAACTGGCGGCGCAGCAGCGGCACGAAGACCTCGTTGAGCGCCACGCCCAGCACGGCGGGCTCGTCGGGCGGCTTGCCGGTGTAGGTGGAGTGGTAGATGGGATTGCGCCGCATCGTGATCCGCTCCACCGTGAAGACGGGGAACCAGTCCTGCTCGTTGTAGTAGCCGGTGTGGTCGCCGTAGGGACCTTCCAGCGCCATTTCGTAATCGGTGTTCGGCGGCGGGTTGACGCCTTCGGGCACGACGGGTGCGATGGCGCGCGGGTCGGATGACGGCAGCAGGTGGCCTTCCAGCACGATCTCGGCCCAGGCCGGCACGGACAGGTCGCTGCCCAGCGCCTTGGCAACCTCGGTGCGGGATCCGCGCAAGAGGCCGGCGAACTGATATTCGGACAGGCTGTCGGGCACCGGCGTGACCGCGCCCAGCGTGGTGGCGGGGTCGGCGCCCAGGGCCACGGCGATGGGGAAGGGCGTGCCGGGATGCGCCAGGGCGTGGTCGCGGAAATCCAGCGCGCCGCCGCGGTGCGACAGCCAGCGCATGATCAGCTTGTTGGGGCCCAGCAATTGCTGCCGGTAGATGCCCAGGTTCTGGCGGCGGGCGTTGGGGCCGCGCGTGATCACCAGGCCCCAGGTCAACAGCGGCGCCACGTCGCCGGGCCAGCAGGTCTGGATCGGCAGGCGGTTCAGGTCGACGTCCTTGCCTTCCCAGACGATTTCCTGGCAGGCGGGGCTTTTGACGTTCTTGGGGCTCATGTCCCACAGCGCGGACTTCAGCATCGAGACCTTGGCCAACGCATCGCGCAGGCCCTTGGGCGCTTCGGGCTCGCGCAGCGAAGCGAGCAGTTCGCCGATGTCGCGCAGGGCGCTGACGTCGTCGGCGCCCATGCCGCGGGCGACGCGGGCCGGGGTGCCGAACAGGTTGGCCAGCACCGGCATCTGCGCCGTCTGGCCATTGTGCTGCGCGTTTTCGAACAGCAGGGCAGGGCCCTCCGCACGCAGGACGCGGTCGGATATTTCAGTCATTTCCAGCCGGGTGGACACCGGCGCAGCGATGCGTCTGAGCTCGCCCATGCGTTCAAGTTGGGCGATGAAGTCTCTAAGGTCGCGGTATTTCACTACAGATCCCAGCTATTTGGTTACATATTGGGTAGACAGAGAGGTTAACATTGACTCCCTCTTTTTAACGCAGGAGGTTTTATGCCCGATGCGTCAGTGGCCAGCCTGTTCCGAAGCCTGGCCCAAGGAGTGCACCAATATCTTGCCGAGTCCCTGCGCATTTGCTCCGTTTATCTGGGCATTGCGGTCATTGTGACGGTAAGCATGGGATTCGCCCTGCCTGGTTTGCGCGACCAGGCATTGCAAGTGCACAAAGCCTTGTTGACCGCCCTAGCGCCTACATCCATGCAAACCGGCACCGAATCCGAAGCCGGTTCCGAACTGGGTTCCGACATGTCGTCGGCAATTGCCATGGCCGTTCCTTCTGCTCCCGCCAGCAATGCCACCGGCATGCTGGGGCCCGCCCGTGTCGCGCCTGCGGCGCCCAAGCCCGTTGCGATGAGCGCCACTGGCCCGCAGGCAGAAGCCTTGCGCAACTATATTTCGCGCAAGTACAAGGTCGCGTATGACGCCACCGGCCCGCTGCTGAATACCGTGTACAAGGTAAGCCGCGAAAAGAAGCTGGACCCGCTGCTGGTGCTGGCCGTGATCGCCATCGAGTCCCGCTACAACCCGCTGGCCGAAAGCCACGTGGGCGCCCAGGGACTGATGCAGGTGATGACCAGCGTGCACCAGGACAAATTCGACGCGGTCGGCAAGACCGCGCTGGACCCGGCCGCAAATATCGGGGTCGGAGCCACGATCCTGCGCGATTGCATCAATCGCCGCGGCTCGGTCGATGGCGGCCTGGCATGCTACGTCGGCGCCACCGGACCGGACGACAACGGCTACGGCGCCAAGGTGCAGGCGGAACGCCGCCGCCTGGCGCTGGCCTCCGGGATCGCGCTGGCGCGCGACTGATTCCCGTCCTGGCCTGAATGCAAAGCGCGTCCCTAGGGACGCGCTTTGTTTTTCGCGGTTTGGCTGTCGGACTCAGCCCTGCAGCAGCCGGCCGATGCGGGCGACGGCCTCTTCCAGACGGTCCAGGCCCGTGGCATAGGAAAAGCGCATGGTGTGCTTGCCGTGGGCCGGACCGAAGTCCAGGCCCGGTACCGCGGCCACGCCGGCCTCCAGCAGCAGGCGCTGCGAGAACGCGGCGCTATCCATGCCCAGGTTGGCGATGTCGGCATAAATATAGAAGGCGCCGTCGGGCTTCACCGGCACCTGGATCCCCATGCGCTCGAATTCCGGCAGCAGGTAGTCGCGGCGCTGCTTGAAGGCCTCGCGGCGGTGCTCGAAGGTCTTCATTGCTCCTGGCTGGAAGCAGGCCAGCGCGGCATGCTGGGCCAGCGTGGGCGCGCAGATCGCCAGGCTGGCGGCTATTTTCTCCACCGGCGCCACCATGTCCTCGGGCACGATCATCCAGCCCAGGCGCCAGCCCGTCATGTGGAAGTACTTTGAGAAGCTGTTGATGACGATGACGTCGTCGTCCAGCGTCAGGGCCGAGCGCGGCTGGCCTTCATAGGACAGTCCCAGGTAGATTTCATCGACGATGGCGAAGCCGTCGCGGGCGCGGACCTGCGCCAGCAGCTCGGCCAGCTCGCCATGGTCGACGGAGGTGCCGGTAGGGTTGCTGGGCGAGGCGACCAGCACGCCCTGGGTGGCGGGCGTCCAGTGGCTGGCCACGTCCTGCGCCGACAGCTGGAAGCGCTTGGCCGCCGTGCTGGGGATCAGGCGCGGCACGCCGCCCGCCGCCAGCACGAAATTGCTGTTTGCGGGGTAGGACGGATCCGGCATCAGCACTTCGCCGCCCTGGTTGACCAGCGCCGCGCAGGCCAGCGTCAGGGCGCCGGAGGCGCCCGCGGTGACGATCACGCGAGCCGGGTTGATCCTGGCGCCGAACTGCTCGTGGTAGAACTGGGCGATGGCCTCGCGCAGCGGCGTCAGGCCGGCCGAGGGGCTGTAGCCGCTGAGGCCGGCGCGCGCCGCGCGCTCCAGCGCTTCCACGACCTGGGGGGGCGCGGTAAAGTCCGGTTCGCCGATGCCCAGGCTGATAATGTCCTTGCCGGCCGCCTGCAGCGCTTGCGCCTGCTTGAATAGTTCCATTACCTGAAAGGTCAGGAAGTCATTGGTGCGATGGGCAAGGCGGGGCATCGGATTCTCGAAGGCGTTTGTAGCGAAAAAGGAATTGTAGTCATGCAGCCATCCCGGCGCGCTTTCCTCCTGGGCCGTCGTCCGGCCCGCAGCCCGTGGTCGGCCTTCATGGAGCGGTTGAGCCTGCTCTGTCAGGGATCTGTCCGAGATTCGGGCGAGGCGGGAGAGGGCGGCCCGCGGGGCCTGCTGACGCCGGCGCGCGACGCGGATGTGGCGCACGCGCGCACGCTGTGCGCCGAGTACCGCGTGACGCTGGCGCTGGCGGGCGCCGAAGGGCCTTTCGAGACCGTCCATGGTCCGCTCCTCACGGTGGACCCGTCCGCCATGACCGGCCTGGTGCGCCTGTCCGGCGAAACCGGGCGCTGGCGCGCGCAGCCGGGCACGCCGCTGGCGATGTTGGCGCAGGCCGGGCTGCGCCAGTTCGCCGGCCTGCCCGGGGGCTTGACGCTGGCTGCATGGCTGGCGGCCAAGGCCCACTGGCCCGCCGGGCGCTGCGCCGACTCCGGCGTGGTGGCGCTGGACGTGATGCTGGCTGACGGCATAGAGGAAACGTTGGGGCCGTTCGGCGAGTCGGACGTCCAGCCCTTGCGTTCCGCCACCGTGCAGCGCCTGGTGCCGGCGCTGTTCCAGCTGGCGTCGGGGGGGGACGCCTTCGCCACCCGGGACGGCGAGCATTGGCTGGGCCGCTACCGGCTGGACGCGCTCAAGCCGGAAGCGCCCGCCACCGTCAACCTGGCGCATCTGCTGCTGGGGCACGGCGGCACGCTGGCCTGGGTGCAGTCGGTGACACTGGCAGACGCCGGGCCGGCGCCGCACGCTCCTGCCTGCCCGAACGAGCCGCCGGGGCTGGCTACCACCCGCCTGGACTCTCGGGTGAAGGCCCTGTTCGACCCCGATGGACGTTTTCTCTCATTCCACATCGCGGAATAGCGACAATTTGTAAGCCAGCGCTAACATGGGACGAGCCCGCTTATCCAAGGGGCAGGCGGGCATTGCCGAGGTATCGCGGCGCCCGCCATCGGAATAGAATTCCCCCCTTTCGTGTCACACACTCTAGCCAGTAGCCGCCCCTATGGATGCCAATCTCCGCAAAGCCGCCCTTGAATATCATGAGCTTGGACGCCCCGGCAAAATCTCGGTCACGCCGACCAAGCAGCTCACCAACCAGCGGGACCTGGCCCTGGCGTACTCGCCTGGCGTGGCGGCGGCCTGCGAAGAAATCGTGGCCGATCCGGCCAATGTGTACCGCTACACGGCGCGCGGCAACCTGGTGGGCGTGATCACCAACGGCACCGCGGTGCTGGGCCTGGGCAACATCGGCGCATTGGCTTCCAAGCCGGTGATGGAAGGCAAGGCGGTGCTGTTCAAGAAGTTCGCCGGCCTGGACGTCTTCGATATCGAAATCAATGAGACCGACCCGGACAAGCTGGTCGAGATCATCGCGGGCCTGGAAGCCACCTTCGGCGGTATCAACCTCGAAGACATCAAGGCACCGGAGTGCTTCACCGTCGAGCGCAAGCTGCGCGAGCGCATGAAGATCCCCGTCTTCCACGACGACCAGCACGGCACCGCGATCTGTGTGTCCGCCGCCTTCATCAACGGCCTGAAGGTCGTGGGCAAGGACATCAAGCAGGTCAAGGTGGTGACCTCGGGCGCAGGCGCCGCCGCGCTGGCCTGCCTGGACCTGATGGTGGACCTGGGCCTGCCGCTGGAAAACATCTGGGTCACCGACATCGAAGGCGTGGTCTATGAAGGCCGCACGGCGCTGATGGATCCGGACAAGGCGCGCTTCGCGCAAAAGACCGACGCCCGCAAGCTGGCCGAAGTGATCCAGGGCGCCGACGTGTTCCTGGGCCTGTCGGCGGGCGGCGTGCTCAAGCCGGAAATGGTCGCGGCCATGGGTCCGCGCCCGCTGATCCTGGCGCTGGCCAATCCCACGCCCGAGATCCTGCCGGAACTGGCGCAATCGGTGCGCGACGACGTGGTCATGGCGACCGGCCGTTCGGACTATCCGAACCAGGTCAACAACGTGCTGTGCTTCCCGTACATTTTCCGCGGCGCGCTGGACGTGGGCGCCACCACCATCACCCGTGAAATGGAAAAGGCGGCGGTGTACGCCATCGCCGAGCTGGCGGAAGAAGAGCAGAACGAAGTCGTGGCCGCGGCCTACGGCACCTTCGATATTTCGTTCGGCCCCGAATACCTGATCCCCAAGCCCTTCGATCCGCGCCTGATCGTGCGCATCGCCCCGGCGGTGGCCAAGGCCGCGATGGAAGGCGGTGTGGCGACGCGTCCGCTGGCGGACCTGGAAGCCTACGAAGAGCAGCTGCAGCAGTTCGTGTACCACTCGGGCGCCTTCATGAAGCCGCTGTTCTCGGCGTCCAAGCGCATCGTGCGCGAGGGCGGCCCAGCGCGCATCGTGTTCGCTGAAGGCGAAGACGAGCGCGTGCTGCGCGCGGTGCAGGTGATCGTCGATGAAGGCCTGGCCCGTCCCATCCTGGTGGGCCGTCCGTCGGTACTGCTGACCCGCATCGAAAAGCTGGGCCTGCGGTTGCGCCTCGGAGAAGACGTCGAAGTCACCAATCCCGAATACGATGAACGCTTCCACCAGTACTGGACCACGTACTGGGAGCTGATGTGCCGCCGCGGCATCACCAAGGAAATGGCGCGTGTGGAAATGCGCCGCCGCATGACCTTGATCGGCGCGATGATGGTGCGCCTGGGCGACGCCGACGGCATGGTCTGCGGTTCGGTCGGCGCCTACCATGATCACCTGCGCTTCGTGGACGAGGTCATCGGCCGCCGCCCCGGCCACAACGTGTATGCCGCCATGAACATCCTGCTGCTCAACGAGCGCACGGTGGTGCTGGTGGACACGCACGTCAACGATGAACCTTCGGCCGAGCAAATCGCCGAATTCACCATCGCCGCCGCCAACGAGATGCGCCGCATGTACCTGGCGCCCAAGGTCGCGCTGCTGTCGCGTTCAAACTTCGGTTCGGGCAGTTCGGCCTCGGGCGCGAAGATGCGCCGCGCGCTGGAACTGGTGCGCCAGGCCGCGCCGGAACTCGAGATCGACGGTGAAATGCATGGCGACTGCGCGCTGGACGAAGCGCTGCGCATGCGCATCCTGCCGTCGTCCACGCTCAAGGGTCAGGCCAATCTGCTGGTGTGCCCGAACGTGGACTCGGGCAACATCGCCTACAACCTGTTGAAGACCGCCGCAGGCAGCAACGTTGCGGTGGGTCCGTTCCTGCTGGGCGCCAACGCACCGGTGCACATCCTGACCTCCAGCTCCACCGTGCGCCGCATCGTCAACATGACCGCGATGACGGTGGTCGATGTCAATACGCCGCGTTGACGTGACGCCACCCGGTCCGGCGTGCCCGCGCACGCCGACCGGCCTGGTCCTGACCGGAGGCGGCGCTCGCGCCGCCTATCAGGTGGGCGTGCTCAGCGCCATCATGGAATTGCTGGATCCGGACTGGCATTCGCGTTTCCAGAATCCCTTTCACATCATCTGCGGCACGTCCGCCGGCGCCATCAATGCCGCCGCGCTGGCCTGCCGCGCCGACCGGCCCCATCTGGGCGTGCGCCGCATCCGCCGGCTGTGGTCTTCCCTGAATACCGACATGATCTACCGGGCCGACGCGCCCGGCCTGATCCGTACCGGCGTGCGCTGGCTGGGCCTGCTGTCGCTGGGGTGGATGTACTCGGGCCTGACGCGCAAGCGGCCCCATTCGCTGCTGGACAACAGTCCCATGCAGGCTCTGCTGGAGCGGGTGCTGGACTTCCAGCATCTGCGCACCAACCTGGAAACCGGCGCGCTGTCGGCGTTGGCGATCACGGCCTCGGGCTACACCAGTGGCGAGCACCTGACCTTCTACCAGGCGCACACGCCCATCGAGCCCTGGCACCGCTATCTGCGCCTGGCGTTGCCCACGCCCATCGGCATCGACCACCTGATGGCTTCGTCCGCCATCCCCTTCGTCTTTCCGGCCCGGCAGGTGCAGGTGCACGGCAAGGGGGAGTGGTGCGGCGACGGTTCGATGCGCCAGCTCGCGCCCATCAGTCCGGCCATTCACCTGGGCGCGCATCGCGTGCTGGTGATCGGCACGGGTTTCCGCGACGAAACCCACCCGGAAAACCGCGAAGACTCGCCGCCTTACCCGTCGCTGGCCCAGGTCGGCGGGCATGCGCTGGCCAGCATCTTCCTGGACGGCCTGTCGGCCGACGTCGAGCGCCTGGAGCGCATCAACTTCCTGATGGATCAGTCCGGCCCGGAAGGCGCGCAGCACGGGCATGCGCGCCGCATCGAGGTCCTGACGATCACGCCCAGCCAGTCGCTGGACGTCATGGCGCTGGAACATTTGCAGGATATGCCGGCCCAGGCCCGTGCTCTTTTCCGCGTACTCGGTGTATCGTCCGATCCAGACCGTCCCGGCGGCGGTTCGCTGATGTCCTACCTCTTATTTGAATCCAGCTACACCAAGCGATTGATTGAACTGGGTTATGCCGATACGATGCAGCGTAACGACGAAGTGATCGCCTTTTTCAAGGGGGCTCAGGCATGACGCGCAATGGCCAATCTACTCTGCAGCGGCAACTGATGCGCGGCGGTGCGCTGGCCCATGACGGGCTGGACAAGAAGGCCGTGGTGGACGCCGCCCATGAGCTTGGCCTGGCCCTGTTCGTCGCCAATTGCGATCCTGCCCGCAGCCGTTCCGCGGTGCTGCGCGCCATCGTCAAGGCAGTGGATTTCCCCGAATACTTCGGCGGCAACCTGGACGCCCTCTACGACTGCCTGTGCGATACCGTGCTGGACCACAAGACCGGCGTGGTGCTGTGGCTGTACAAGCTGCATTCGGGCGATCCGGCACTGGAAGAAGACTCGGGCCGCATCGAAACCGTCTGCTCCGACGCGGCCGATTTCGCCCGCGAAAACGGCCGCGTTTTTTCGTATGTCATCGAACACGCCGGACGCCATCCGGACCCCGAGCCCGGGGTAGCGGCAGCGCCCTACGGCGAAGACCACTGACCCGGCCGTTCTACCAGGCCAATAGCGCGCTGGCCGCTGACAGCAGCGCCAGCCCCGCGGTTTCGGTGCGCAGCACCCGGGGGCCGAAGCGCACGGCCTGCACGCCGGCCTCTTGGGCTTGCGCCAACTCCTTGTCCGACCATCCGCCTTCCGGTCCCACCAGCAGGGTCAGCGCCTGCACGCCGGGCGCGGCCCGCAGCGCGCCGGCCAGATCGTCCTGCGCTTCCGGGTGGCACAGCAGGCGCAGGCCGTCCGCGGGCTGCTGCAGCCATTCGGCCAGGGTGAGCGGCGCGTCCACCGCCATCAGCCGGTTGCGGCCGCATTGTTCGCTGGCGGACTGCGCGATGCGCTGCCAATGCGCCACGCGCTTGTCCAG
Source organism: Achromobacter aegrifaciens (assembly GCF_902859735.1). GTDB lineage: Bacteria > Pseudomonadota > Gammaproteobacteria > Burkholderiales > Burkholderiaceae_B > Achromobacter > Achromobacter aegrifaciens. The sequence continues at coordinate 55,520 of NZ_CADIJY010000010.1, forward strand.
CCGGGCGCCCGACAGTTGCAGCACGCTGCGTTGGGCGGCGATGGGGCTGACGCGCGCGGCGCCCAGCTCCACGGCCTTTTCCACCACCCAGTCCATCTTGTCCCCCGAAGGCAGGCCTTGCACCAGGGTGACGCGTCCGCCCAGTTCGGCCTCGCGCGGCTGGAATTCGCCCAATTGGGCAAAACCAGCCTTGCCTTCCACTTCGAGCGTGGCGGGATACTCGCCGCCCTGGCCGTTGAACAGCGCCACGGCCTCGCCGGCGCGCAGGCGCAGCACGCGCAGCGCATGGTGCGCCAGGGCTTCGGGAAGCGCCACGCGGGCGCCGGTACTCAGGGGGATATCGCAGAAGAAGCGGGGGGCTGACATAAATGTGCGAGAACTGATTTGATGTGGAGAAGGATACTTTTGCCGCCGGGCCGTCCCAAGGCAAAAACGCCCCCTTGGGGGGCAGCTAGCCCGCGCAGCGGGCGCGGCGTGGGGGCACTTGTCCTCAGAAAGCTAGCCTAGCACGGGCCGCCTTATGGCCGATGGCGTCGGGGAAACCCCTGGATGCTAAAATCCCATGCTTCGCAACCTACTCAACTGGCCCCTATTTTGACCGTAGGCCCGCCAGCTTCAAAGAGCCTTCCGAATGAGCAATCCGACCGCCCCTAAACTTGCCTTGGCGGATGCCATCCGCGCCCTCGCGATGGACGCCGTGCAACAAGCGAACTCCGGGCACCCGGGTGCTCCCATGGGCATGGCGGAAATCGCCCAAGCCCTGTGGGCCGGCAACCTGCGTCACAATCCCAAGGATCCCGCCTGGGCCAACCGCGACCGCTTCGTGCTGTCCAACGGCCACGGCTCGATGCTGATCTACGCCTTGCTGCACCTGACCGGCTACGACCTGCCGATCGAAGAACTGAAGAATTTCCGCCAGCTGCATTCCAAGACGCCAGGCCACCCCGAAGTGGGCATCACCCCGGGCGTGGAAACGACCACCGGTCCGCTGGGCCAGGGCCTGGGCAATGCCGTGGGCATGGCGCTGGCCGAAGCGCTGCTGGCTGCTGAATTCAACAAGCCCGGCCACACCATCGTCGACCACCACACCTACGCCTTCACCGGCGACGGCTGCCTGATGGAAGGCATCTCGCACGAAGTCTGCTCGCTGGCTGGCACGCTGAAGCTGGGCAAGCTGGTCGTGCTGTATGACGACAACGGCATTTCCATCGACGGCCACGTGGAACACTGGTTTGCCGACGACACCGCCAAGCGCTTCGAAGGCTACGGCTGGAACGTGATCCGCGGCATCGACGGCCATGACGTCGCCGCCGTGGACGCCGCCATCAAGGCCGCGCGTTCGCAATCGGAAAAACCCACGCTGATCGTCTGCCGCACCGTCATCGGCAAGGGTTCGCCCAACATGGCCGGCACGCACAACGTGCACGGCGCGCCGCTGGGCAAGGACGAGATCGCCGCCACCCGCGCCGCGCTGGGCTGGTCGTCGGAACCGTTCCAGATTCCGCAAGACATTTATGACGGCTGGGATGGCCGCAAGCAGGGCGCCGCCGCCCAGGCTGAATGGCAGTCGGCGTTCGACGCCTACGCCGCCGAATTCCCCGCCGAAGCCGCTGAATTCAAGCGCCGCATGAAGGGCGAAATGCCCGCCGGCTACGCCGAACAGTTCAAGGCGTTCCTGGACGCCACGCTGGAAAAGGCCGAAACCGTCGCCACCCGCAAGGCGTCGCAGTTCGCCATCACCGCGCTGGCGCCGCTGCTGCCGGAAATGCTGGGCGGCTCGGCCGACCTGACCGGTTCCAACTTCACCGACTGGAAGGGCGTTGCCGCCGTCCGCGCCGGCGACAAGGGCATCCAGTTCGGCCGCCATATCAACTACGGCGTGCGCGAATTCGGCATGGCCGCCATCATGAACGGCGTGGCCCTGCACGGCGGCTACCTGCCGTTCGGCGGCACGTTCCTGACGTTCTCCGACTACTCGCGCAACGCCATCCGCATGGCTGCGCTGATGAAGCAGCGCGTGGTCCACGTGTTCACCCACGACTCCATCGGCCTGGGCGAAGACGGCCCGACCCACCAGTCGATCGAGCACGCAGCCAGCCTGCGACTGATCCCCAACCTGTCGCTGTGGCGTCCTTGCGATACGGCTGAAACCGCCGTGGCCTGGAACGCGGCCGTGACGCGCCCGACCAGCATCGGCATGGACGTGCACGACGGCGGCCCGACGGCCCTGTTGCTGTCGCGCCAGAACCTGCCGTTCGTGCAGCGCGACGCCGCCACCGTCGAGGCCATCGCCCGCGGCGGCTATGTGCTGCGCGATGCCGAAGGCGCCCGCGCCGTCATCATCGCCACCGGCTCGGAAGTCGCCATCGCGCTGGACGCGCAGGCGCAGCTGGCCAAGGACGGCATCGCCGTGCGCGTGGTCTCCATGCCCAGCACCGACGTGTTCGACCGCCAGGACGCCGCCTGGAAGCAATCCGTGCTGCCCAAGGGCCTGCCGCGGGTGGCCGTCGAAGCCGGGGTTACCGCCTTCTGGCACAAGTACGTGGGCCTGGAAGGCGCCGTCGTCGGCATCGACCGCTACGGTGAATCCGCGCCGGCCGGCGCACTGTTCAAGTTCTTCGGGCTGACCGCCGACAAGGTGGCCGAGACCGTCAAGCAAGTTTTGTAAAAAGGAGCTTAGTCATGACCATTCGCGTCGCCATCAACGGTTACGGTCGCATCGGCCGCAACATCCTGCGTGCCCACTACGAAGGTGGCAAGAAGCACGATATCGAAATCGTCGCCATCAATGACCTGGGCGATCCCAAGACCAACGCGCACCTGACGCGCTACGACACCGCCCACGGCAAGTTCCCGGGCACCGTCGAAGTCGACGGCGACTTCATGGTCGTCAACGGCGACAAGATCCGCGTGCTGGCCAACCGCAACCCGGCCGAGCTGCCCTGGGGCGAGCTGAAGGTCGACGTGGTGCTGGAGTGCACGGGCTTCTTCACGACCAAGGAAAAGGCCGGCGCGCACATCAAGGGCGGCGCCAAGAAAGTCATCATCTCGGCCCCCGGCGGCAAGGACGTTGACGCCACCATCGTGTACGGCGTGAACCACGGCGTGCTGAAGGCCACCGACACCGTCATCTCCAACGCTTCGTGCACCACCAACTGCCTGGCCCCCCTGGTCAAGCCGCTGAACGACAAGCTGGGCCTGGAAAACGGCCTGATGACCACCGTCCACGCCTACACCAACGACCAGGTCCTGACCGACGTCTACCACGAAGACCTGCGCCGCGCGCGTTCGGCCACCATGAGCATGATCCCCACGAAGACCGGCGCTGCCGCCGCCGTGGGCCTGGTGCTGCCGGAACTGAACGGCAAGCTGGACGGCTACGCCATCCGCGTCCCGACCATCAACGTGTCGCTGGTCGACCTGTCGTTCGTGGCCAGCCGCGACACGACCGCCGAAGAAGTGAACGGCATCCTGAAGGCCGCCTCGGAAGGCGAGCTCAAGGGCATCCTGGACTACAACACCGAGCCCCTGGTTTCGGTCGACTACAACCACAACCCGGCCTCCAGCACCGTTGACGCGTCGCTGACCAAGGTTTCGGGCCGTCTGGTCAAGGTCTCGTCCTGGTACGACAACGAGTGGGGCTTCTCGAACCGCATGCTCGACACCACCGTCGCGCTGATGTCGGCCAAGTAAGCAACACGGCTAGATAGAGGGGACGGATTTGTTTTCCGCGTATGCGGAAAATGGGTTCGTCCCCTTTGTACGCCCATCGTAGGAATCCAAATATGTCCAAGGTCAACACTCTGTCCGCGCTGGCCAAGTCCGGCGCCCTGTCCGGCAAGCGCGTGTTCATCCGCGCCGACCTCAACGTGCCGTTCGACGACGCCGGCCGCATCAGCGAAGACACCCGCATCCGCGCCTCGGTGCCCGGCATCCGCATGGCGCTGGACGCCGGCGCCGCCGTCATGGTCACCTCCCACCTGGGCCGTCCCAAGGAAGGCGTGCTGACCGAAGCCGATTCGCTGGCCAAGGTCGGCCAGCGCCTGTCCGAACTGCTGGGCATGCCTGTGCAGCTGGTGCGCGACTGGGTCGACGGCGTCCAGGTCGATCACGGCCAGGTCGTGCTGCTGGAAAACTGCCGCGTCAACGTCGGCGAAAAGAAAGACGACGAAACGCTGGCCAAGAAGATGGCCGCGCTGTGCGACGTCTACGTCAACGATGCGTTCGGCACCGCCCACCGCGCCGAAGCCACCACCCACGGCATCGCGCGTTTCGCACCCGTGGCCTGCGCCGGCCCGCTGCTGGCCGCCGAACTGGAAGCCCTGGGCCGCGCGCTGCACGAGCCCAAGCGTCCGCTGGTCGCCATCGTGGGCGGCTCCAAGGTGTCGACCAAGCTGTCGATCCTGCAATCGCTGGCCGACAAGGTCGACCAGCTGGTCGTGGGCGGCGGCATCGCCAACACCTTCATGCTGGCTGCCGGCCTGTCCATCGGCAAGTCGCTGGCTGAACCCGATCAGGTCGACCAGGCGCGCGCCGTGATCGACATCATGAAGCAGCGCGGCGCGGCCGTGCCGATTCCGGTGGACGTGGTGTGCGCCAAGTCCTTCGGCGCCGACGCCGAAGCCACCGTCAAGGCGGCCGAAGACGTGGCCGACGACGACATGATCCTGGACATCGGTCCCAAGACCGCGGCGCAACTGGCCGAGATCCTGAAGCAGGCCGGCACGATCGTGTGGAACGGCCCGGTCGGCGTGTTCGAATTCGACCAGTTCGCCAACGGCACCGAAGTGGTGGCGCGGGCGATCGCCGAATCGGAAGGCTTCTCGATCGCCGGCGGCGGCGACACCCTGGCCGCCATTGCCAAGTACGGCATCGGCGAGCAGGTGGGCTATATCTCGACCGGCGGCGGCGCTTTCCTGGAATTCCTGGAAGGCAAGACCCTGCCTGCCGTGGCCGTGCTGGAAGCCCGCTACGCCAAGTAATACGTCTTGCCATGCAAGGCCGAAGCCGCCCCGATGGGGCGGCTTTTTTTATGCCGGCGCCTTGATCCAGGCTGCCCAGGTTTGGCTGGCTTGGTGTAGCCTTGGCGCAAACCGGCGCGCCCCGGGCTCGCTTCATCCCCGATTTCTCCGCAGCACCATGAACCTACGCTTCATTCCCGGCCTCAACAATTTCCGCGGCATCACCCGGGAATCGGCGCGGCGTGACATCACCGCCGGCCTGAGCGTGGCGGCGGTGGCGCTCCCGGTGGGCCTGGCCTATGCCGCCATGATGGGCGTGCCGCCGGTGGCGGGCCTGTGGGCGGCTATCGCCGGGATGCTGGGCTATGCCTTGTTCGGCTCGTCGCGCACCTTGATCGTCGGGCCCGATACTGCCACCTGCACCCTGATTGCCGCCACCCTGACCGGCATGGCGCTGACCACGCCGGAAGACCGGCTGGTGGCCGCCACCGGCATCGCCCTGACGGTGGGGGTGGGCTGCCTGATCGCGCGCGCCCTGCGGCTGGGCGTGCTGGCCAACCTGCTGTCGCGGCCAGTGCTGATCGGTTACATGGCGGGCGTGGCGATCACGCTGGCGTTGTCGCAGTTGAGCGGCCTGACTGGCGTGGGCCTGCGTAACAGCGGACTGGTGCATCCGTTCCTGGAGCTGTCGCGGCGCCTGCCGGAAATCCAGATTCCCACCCTGATCCTGGGCCTGACGTCCTGCGCCTTGCTGGTGGCGGTCAAGCGCTGGCGGCCGAACTGGCCCGGCCCCATCCTGCTGGTGGTGCTGGCCTGCGTGCTGTCCTGGCTGTTCAACTTCCCCGGCCTGGGCATCGCCGTCGTGGGCGAAGTGCCTGCCGGCTTGCCGGCCCTGAGCCTGCCGGTGCGCCTGGAGGGCGTGGACGGCATCCTGCTGGGCGCGGCGGGTGTGCTGGTGGTGAGCTTCTCCAGCGGCATCGTGACGGCGCGCAGCTTCGCCGCACGCACGGGCGAACACGTGGATCCCAACCGCGAGCTGGTGGGCTTTGGCGCGGCCAATATGGCGGCGGGCCTGTTCCAGGGCTTCGTGGTGACGGGCGCGGACTCGCGCACGGCGGTGGGACTGGTGGCTGGCGGTTCTTCGCCGCTGGTCAGCGTCACCGCGGCGCTGGCGCTGGCGGTGGTGGTGAGCCTTTTGAGCGGGCCGCTGTTCTGGCTGCCGCAGGCCGTGCTGTCGGCCATCCTGCTGCTGGCCGCCATCAGCTTGTTCGATGGGCACGCCTTCATGCGCCTGGCGCGCATCTCGCGCATCGAGCTGGCGTTCGGCATCCTGGCCGCGGTGGGCGTGGTGGGCTTTGGCGTGTTGCAAGGCGTGGCCGTGTCGGTGGGCGCCACGCTGCTGTATGCGATGTACGTGTCGGGCAATCCGCGCGACGCCTTGTTGGGCCGTTTGCCCGGCGAAACGGTGTTGGGCAAGCTGCACCTGAATCCCGAGGCCCAGCCGGTACCGGGCACGGTGATCTGGCTGTTCGAGTCTTCGGTGTGGTTCTTCAACGCCGACGCCTTCCGCCGGCGTGCGCGCGAGGTCATCGAGCAGGCAGGCGACGTGCGCTGGTTCGTGCTGGACGCCGAAGCCATGACCCAGGCAGACGCCGACGCGGTCGAGGCGCTGTATGAACTGAAGCATGTGCTGGACGAGCGCGGCATCGCGCTGCTGGTGGCGGGCGGACACGGCCAGTTCCGCACCGCGCTGGAGCGCTCCGGCCTGGTCAAGAAGATCGGCCGCGACAAGATCTTCGGCAGCCCCGAGCAGGCCGTGGAAGCGATCGAACGCTGGCGCCAGGCGCCGCCCGCGGCGCTGGGCTAAGGCGCCCCGGCTGGGCGCCTTGGCTTAATCGATGATGTGGTAGCCGCCGTCGATGTATATCGTCTGCCCCGTCATGCGGCGGGCGGCGTCGGTGGCGAGCCAGGCGGTGGCTTCGCCCACGTCGTCGATGGACACCAGGCTGCGCGCGGGAGCCTTGGACTGGGCGCGGTCCAGCAGCGTATCGAATTCGGCGATGCCCGAGGCGGCGCGCGTCTTCAGCGGCCCTGGTGATATCGCGTGCACGCGTATGCCCTGCGGGCCCAGTTCCGCCGCCAGGTAGCGGGTGGCGGACTCCAGCGCGGCCTTTACCGGCCCCATCATGTTGTAGTGCTCGACCACCATCTGCGACCCGTAGTAGCTCATGCAGAACAACGCGCCGCCGTTGCGCATCAGCGGCTCGGCCAGCTTGGCCATGCGGATGAAGGACCAGCAGGACACGTCCATGGCCTGCAAAAAGCCCTCGCGCGAGCAGTCGGTCACGCGGCCATGCAGGTCGTCGCGCGGGGCGAAGGCGATGGAATGCAGCACGAAATCCAGCTGGCCCCATTCGGCGGCGACGCTGTCGAACACGGCTTCGAGCTGGCCTTCGCGCATCAGGTCCAGCGGCAAGAGCAGCGGCGCCTCCACCTGGCGGGCCAGTGGCTCCACATGGCGCAGGGCCTTGTCGTTCAGGTAGGTCACGGCCAGCTCCGCGCCCAGGGCGTGGAAGGCCTTGGCGCAGCCCCAGGCGATCGAATCCGCATTCGCGATGCCCGTCACCAGGCCGCGCTTGCCCGCCAGCGGCAGCAGCGCGCTCATCGCTGCCTCACCAGTTCCAGCGTGTGCTGGGCGATGATCAGTTCTTCGTTGGTGCGCACCACGTAGACGCCGATGCGGCTGTCGTCGGCCGAGATGCGGGGGCCATGGCGGGCGTTGCGTTCGGGGTCCAGCTTGATGCCCAGCCAGCCCCAGTGCTCGCTGATGGCCTGGCGGATCTCGGCGGAATTCTCGCCCACGCCGGCGGTGAAGACGATGCCGTCCACGCCGTTCATGGCGCAGGCCAGGCCTATCATGCCCTCGGCCACGCGCCAGGCGAAGTACTGCAGCGCCAGCTTGGCCGAGGGCGCGTCGCTGGCCAGCAGTTCGCGCATGTCGTTGCTGATGCCGGACAGGCCCTTCATGCCGCAGTCGTGATAGAGCAGGTGCTCGATCTCGTCATGGGTCATGCCGCGTTCCATCATCCACAGCACCACGCCCGGATCCAGGCGGCCGGGGCGGGTGCCCATGGGCAGGCCTTCCAGCGCGGTGAAGCCCATGGTGCTGTCCACGCTCTTGCCGTGATGCATGGCGCAGGCGGAAACGCCCGAGCCCAGATGGGCCGCAATGATCTTGCCGTCGGCGATGTCCGGCAGCGCTTTCTTCAGGCGCTGCGCGATGTACTCGTAGGACAGGCCATGGAAGCCGTAGCGGCGCACGCCTTCCTGGTACAGCCGTTCCGGCAGCGCGTAGCGGTCGGCCACGTCGGAGTGGCTGCGGTGGAACGCGGTGTCGAAGCAGGCGACCTGCGGAATCCAGGGCCGGCGCTCGCGGATCACGCGGATGGGCGCCAGGTTGTTCGGCTGGTGCAGCGGCGCCAGCGGCGTGAAGGTGTCGAGCTTGGCCAGGATGGCGTCGTCGATCAGCACCGGCTCGGACAGCTCGGGGCCGCCGTGCACCACGCGGTGGCCTACCGCCAGCGGGGCGCCGCCCAGGTGGCCGCTGAGCCAGGTGCCGACGACTTCCTGGCCGTTGGGCACGTCGGGCGCGTGGCTGGGCGCGATTTCGCGTTCGACCAGGGTCTGGCCGGCGGCGTCGCGCACCTTCAGCTTCGGGTGCGAGGTGCCTATGCCTTCGAGCTGGCCGCCCAGGCGCGGGGCCAGCTCCTGCGCCCCGTCGATGTCGTACAGGTAGAACTTGATGCTGGAACTGCCGGCGTTGATGACGAGGATGGTGTCGGTCATGGCGCTGTGATTCCGGATTCCGAGGGGCGCTTCAAGCGAGCGGGCGGGCCTGTTGCTGGGCCAGGTGGTGGGCGTAGATGGCGGCTACCGCGCAGGACGCGAGGCGCGAGCGTGGGCTGTCGGCGCGGCTGGTCAGGATGATGGGCACGCGCGCGCCCAGCACGATGCCGGCTGCCTCGGCATTGGCCAGGAAGGTCAGGTTCTTGGCCAGCATGTTGCCGGCTTCCAGGTCGGGCACCACCAGCACCTGGGCCACGCCGGCCACCGGCGAGCGTATGCCCTTGATGCGCGCGGCGTCGGGGCTGATGGCGTTGTCCAGCGCCAGCGGGCCGTCCAGCAGGCCGCCCTCGATCTGGCCGCGGTCGGCCATCTTGCACAGCGCCGCGGCTTCGATGGTGCTGGGGATGCTGGGGTTGACCTGTTCGACCGCCGACAGGATCGCCACGCGCGGCTCGCCGAGGCCCAGGCCGTGGTGCAGGTCGATCACGTTGCGGATGATGTCGGCCTTGGTTTCCAGGTCGGGAAAGATGTTGATCGCCGCATCGGTGATGAAGAGCGGTTCGGCGTAGGTCGGCACTTCCATGATGAAGACGTGGCTGATGCGCCGGCTGCTGCGCAGCCCGGTGTTGCGCGCCACCACTTCGTGCATGAGTTCGTCCGTGTGCAGGCTGCCCTTCATCAGCAGTTCGGCTTCGCCGCTGCGCACCAGGGCGACCGCGCATTCGGCTGCCGCGTGGCTGTGCGGCGCGTCGACGATGCGCGCATCGCCCAGGTCGAACTTGTGCTCGGCAGCGACGGCGCGGATCTTCTGCTCGGGGCCCACCAGGATGGGCTTGAGCAGGCCCAGGTCGCGGGCTTCGAGCGCGGCCGACAGCGAGGGTTCGTCGCAGGGGTGGGCGATGGCGCAATGCGCCGGCGCCAGCGTCTGCGCGCGCGCGATGAGCCTGTCGTAGTGGGAGGTGGGAGGCAGCGTCATGCGGATTTCGCCTTGGCGGATTTGCGCGCGGGACGCGCGGCGGGTTTGGCGGAGGCGCTACGCTTCTTGGCGCGCACCGGGACGGCAGGCTCGGCCGCGGCCGAGGCCGCTTCGGGCCTGGCCGCCGCAGCGCGCACCGATTTGCGCGCAACGGTCGCCGTTTTCCTGGGCGCCGGCTGTTGAGCCTCCTCACGCTTCTGCGCACGGCGTTCGGCGTACTCGAAGATGCGTTCCATTTCGTCCAGGCTGATGCGGGCGGCCTCGCTCAGGGGCTCGGCGGCTTCCAGCACATGCTTCATGGTGTCCAGCGTTTCGCGGATTGCGGCGGCGGGCGCGTTGTCCAGCAGGTGCGGTATGGCCTGGATGGCGCCGGCGGCGTCCAGGGTCATCATCAAAGCCTGGTCGCGGATGATGTCCTTGAATTCCTGCAACGACAGCGCGGTGTCCGATTCGGCGCGCATCTTGCGGATCAGCGCGTAGCTGCGTTCGTCCAGGCCGCCTTCGGCGCCCGACACATACAGCAGCATGCGGATCGCGGCAACGCGCAGGCCGCCTTCCAGCATCAGCGAACGCAACTCGGCGGCGCGCTCTTCCATGAAGCGGCGGTGCTCGGGCGACACGCCCGGATGCTTGCGCGGCGGGCCGGAGCGCGCGCCCAGGCCGGCCAGGTCCTGCACCAGCGGCGAACCGTAAACGCCCATGAAGGTGCGTTCGTCGGCGGAATCGCGCAGTTCCTGCCAGATGTTCAGGCTGGTCTCGATCAGGTTCGAGAACATTTCCTGGGCCATCAGGAAGGGGTTGTCGGCCGACACCGGCTGGCGGTGTTCGCGCACCTGTTCGGCGACTTGGGCAATCGGCGCGATGGCCGGATTGCGGTCGGAGATCAGTTCATAGGGCAGGCGCAGCGGATGCAGGCGCTGCGACCATTCCGCCGATTGCGGCGTCACCAGGGCGCGCAGCCAGGGTTGCACGAAGCTGCGGTACATGCCCAGGTTGATGTCGGAAATGCGGGCGACGGCGGCGAAGCGGCGGTCGTCCTCTTCGTTGCGCTCGACGATGGCGCGCACGTCATCCAGCGTGCGCTGCTCGAATGACAGCACGTAGTTGCCATAGGCCAGGTCGGCGTTCGGCGTGTCGGGCGTCTTGTCTGCGATCTCCGCCTGGTAGATGCCCGGCGGCAGCACGTCGATCATGTCGATGTTGGACGTGAATTCCTGGTGCTCCTTGCGCGCCACGCTGCCGGACACGAAGATGCCCAGATGGCCGATGCTTTCGTGCACCGCATAGACGATGGTCTGGCCGTGCGCCAGCACTTCGGATTCGTCCTGGTACAGATCGGGGATCCAGCCCAGCGCCTGCGGCGGGGGCGTGATGTTGTCGCCCTTGGAGCAGAACACCACGATGGGCGAGCGGATGTTGCGCAGGTCGATGCGGATGCCGTCCGAGGTCACCAGGCCGGCGGTGGCCAGGCGGTTGCCGACGAACAGGTTGTCGACGATGTACTGGATTTCCGGGCCGTTCAGGAAGACGTGGCCGCCCCACCATTTTTCGAAGCTGAGGTAGCGCTTGGCCTCGGTGTCGACGTTGGAGTACAGGTTGTACTGCTTGGACCACAGGGTGTTGGCCGGATTCAGGTTCTCGAAGTTCTGCACCAGCCAGGCGCCATCGAACTTGCCGTCGCCCAGGTCGCTGGTCAGGGCGGTGAGCCAGCTGCCGCCCAGCAGGCCGCCGGCATAGCGCATGGGATTCATGCCGCGCCAGCCCGCCCAGTAGGACAGCGGCGCGCCCGCCACGATGATGGGGCCGAACAGTTCGGGACGGACCGCGGCGGTCATCATGATCTGCCAGCCGGCCTGGCAATTGGCGACCACCACCGGCTTGCCTTCGGCGTTGGGGTGCAGCGCGATGATCTCTTCCAGGAAGCGCGCCTCGGCCATCATCACGTCCTCGACGGTCTGGGTCGGCATGGGCTGCGGCAGGAAGGTGGCGAAGTAGCAGGGGTGGCCGGCGCGCAGCGCCACGCCGATCTCGCTTTCAGGCTTGAAGCCGCCGATGCCGGGGCCGTGCCCGGCGCGCGGATCGACCACCAGGAAGGGCCGTTTGATGGGGTCGGTTTCCACGCCTTCCGGCGGCTTGATGCGCAGCAGGCCGTAATTGACGGGGCGCGGCAGACAGCGGCCGTCCATGACCAGTTCGGACTCCATGCTAAGCACGTTGGGCGCGCGCTTGGCCATGTGCTCGTGGTACTGGTTGCCACGCTGGCGCATCACATCGGCGTACAGCACGCCGCGCTGCCAGGCGTCCACCGCGTATTCGTAGGCGGCAGTCCAGGGGTTGAAGGGCGGGGCGGGTACGCGATCGTTGCCAGATCCGGCCATGGCGATCTCCTGTAGGTTGCTTGCGGCGGCGGGCCGCCGCGCCGATTCAGAGTGGAACCGGCCGAGTTGACCTCCCCATTACACCGCAACTGATGTTGCGGTGCAACATCAAGCGTCTTGATGCAGGTCAAGCAGTGGCCGATATATCCGTCCCCTTTAGGACTGGTCAGCCGGGCAGCGGTTCAGTCAGGGTCGTGGCACACCGCTTCGATGCGGTTGCCGGAAGGGTCCAGCAGGAAGGCCGCGTAATACTGCGGGTGGTAGTGCTCGCGCAAGCCCGGGGTGCCGTCGTCGCGTCCGCCGTGGGCCATGCCGGCGGCATGGAAAGCGTCGACGGCGGCGCGGCTGGGCGCCTTGAAGCACCAGTGCCGGCGCGCCGCGGGGACGGCTGCGTCATCGGCGAACACGGAGAGATAGCTGTGCTGGCTGCTGCCTGCCCGGCAGCGCTCGCCGTAGCCTAGCGCGTCGGGGCGGTCATAGACCTTGGCCGCGCCCAAGGCCTGCATGACGGCGTCATAGAAGGGGCGGGCGGCGTCCAGGCGGGAAACGGTGATGGAGACGTGATCCAGCAGTTGCATCGCGGCTCCCGGGCGGTTCAGGCGCGCGCGGCGGCGTTGTGCTCCAGCCATTTCTGGACGGAGGGGCGCTGCCACTGGGCGTCGGCGTAGGCGCGCAGGGCGTCGGGCAGGTCGTCCTGGAACAAGCGCTTGATCATGACCGCGAGGTCGGTATCGGCGATGCACCATTCATCGAACAGCGAGGTCCGGTCCGCGCCCAGCAGATGGGCGCCCACGTGGATGAGCTTGGCCGCGGCGGCATGGGCGGCGTCCGACAACGGCAGGCCGGCGGCGCCGTAGAACACGGTTTCCGTGGGGCGTTCCTGACGCAGCGCTCCCAGGTCGCTGCGCAGCCAGGCCTGCAGTTGGCGGGCGCGGGCGCGCTGGCGCAGGTCGCGCGGATACAGCGCCGGGTGCTCGGGGGCGGGGAAGGCGTCTTCCAGGTATTCGGTGATGGCGCTGGATTCGGTCAGGCTGAAATCCGCGTGGGTCAATGCCGGCACCCGCGAGGTCAGCGCGCGGCTTTGGTAGGGCTGCATGCGCTGCTCGCCCGCTTCCAGATCGATGGGGCGCACCTCGAACGGCAGCTGTTTTTCAGTCAGCGCCACATAGGCCGACATGGCGTAGGGGCTGAGGAACAGGGAATCGACGAATAGCGTAAGCGGGGCGCCCAAAATCTAGTCTCCGGTTTGACGGGTAACGGCATGTGCCGCGGCGGCGGGCCGCGGATACGTCAAAGCGTAACGCATCTGCGGCCGGGCTGTCGCGCCGGGGGGCTTCAGTCGACGATGAAGAGCTTGGCGCCGGTCGCGGTGGATGAGCGGTGCGGTTCGGCCTGGTCGGCGACCTGGTAGCTCATGCCCGGCGTCAGCACGAATTGCCGGCCGTCTTCCAGCTCGGTGTGCAGTTCGCCTTCCAGACAGAACAGGATGTGGCCCTTGCTGCACCAGTGGTCGGCCAGGTAGCCGGCCGTGTACTCGACCATGCGCACGCGCAGGTCGCCGAACTGCCGGGTGCGCCAATAGGCCATGCCGGTCTCGCCAGCGTGTTCGGTGCGCTCGACCTCGGACCAGTCGGTGGTGCCGAAGGGGATGTTGCTCATCTTCATGGTGATTCCTGCGTTGTGACGCGGACGCAATGGCGTCCGCCAAAGAATGGAGACTACGCCAGCGCGGGCAGTTTCTTGTGCCAGAACATCGCGCGGCCGGTGGTTTCGTCCAGGGCATAGCCTTCGAAACCGAGCTTGCGGTACAGCCCCTGGGCGACCGCGTTGCCTTCCAGCACTTCCAGGGTGATCTTGCAGCAGCCCAGGTCACGCGCCCGCTCTTCCAGCGCCGACAGCAGGGCCTTGCCCACGCCGCGGCCCTGGAATTTTTCCGCGACGCCCAGGTCGTGCAGATTGAGCAGCGGGCGACAGGCGAAGGTGGAGAAGCCTTCGAGATAGACCGCGACGCCGGCGGCTTCGCCGTCGATGCGGGCCAGCAGCGCCCGCGCCGTCGGGCGGCGGGCCAGTTCGGCGATCAGGTTCTGCTGTGCGTAGGCGGGCAGGGGAGCGTTGCCCCCCATGGGGCCGCTGGCGTACTCGTTCAGCATGGCCAGCACCTGGCGGCCGTGTTCGGGATTGTTGAAGTCTGCGTCGATGATTTCCAGCACGATCTGTTCCTGTGGGCCTGTCGTGGTCGGGGCTGGCGCATCCGGGCGCCAACCGGACATTATGCGCGATGCCCGACGCCTGACAAGGCGCATTGAAAAATCGCCCCATAACCCCTATCTTCTTGATATCCCAGGCCGGACCCGGCGCAACCGGAAGCGGCCGCAACGCTTTGCCAAGGGCTGCACATGGAGTTCAAGGACTACTACAGCATGCTGGGCGTGGAGCGGGACGCCTCCGAAGACGACATCCGGCGCGCCTACCGCAAGCTCGCCCGCAAATACCATCCCGACGTCAGCAAGGAAAGCGACGCCGAAACGCGCATGCGCGACGTCAACGAAGCCTATGACGTGCTGCGCGACAAGGAAAAGCGCCAGGCCTACGACAATCTGGCCGCAGGCGTCTCGCCCGAGGGCAGCTTCCAGCCGCCGCCCGGCTGGGACGAAGGCTTCGAGTTCCACCGCGGCGCCGCGCCCGGCGACGAGGCCCAGTTCAGCGAGTTCTTCTCTTCGCTGTTCGGCGGCCGCAACCGGCGCGGCGGGGCGCAGCAGCAACAGGAATTCCGCGCGCGCGGCGAGGACCACCACGCCGCGATCGAGGTGGACCTCGAAGACGCGCTCAAGGGCGCCACGCGCGACATCAGCCTGCGTTCCATGCAGATGGACGAGCAGGGCCGCCCCCACATGCAGACCCGCACGCTCAGCGTGCGCATCCCCGCCGGCGTGCGCGAAGGCCAGTACATCCGGCTGGCCGGGCAGGGCATGCCCGGCTACGGCGGCGGCGAGAACGGCGATCTCTATCTGGAAGTCCGCTTCAAGCCGCATCCGCGCTACCGCGCCGACGGCCGCGACCTCTACATGACGCTGCCGGTGGCGCCGTGGGAAGCGGCACTCGGCGCCAGCGTGCATGCGCCCACGCCGGGCGGCACGGTCGAAGTGTCGATCCCCGCGGGGTCCGCCAACGGCCGCAAGCTGCGCCTGCGCGGCCGCGGCATTCCGGGCGATCCGCCCGGAGACCTCTACCTGGTGCTGGAGCTGGTGTTGCCGCCCGCCGATAGCGAAGCGGCCAAGGAGGCCTACCGCAAGCTGCAGCAGGACCTGCCCTTCAATCCGCGGCGCCACCTGGGGGTATGACCATGAAAAAAATAGTCGTCACCACCGCCACGGTCGTGGGCAAGTCCCGGCCGCTTTCCGCCGACGACCTGGCCCGCGCCTGCGGCGAGGAAGTCGAATGGGTCGTCAGGCTGGTCGAGGTCGGCATCGTCAATGCCAGCGGTCCCAGGCCCGCTGAATGGCGCTTCTACAGCGCCGACCTGCAACGCGCGCTGGACGCCCGCCGCCTGGTGCGGGATTACGGCGCCGGCCTGGACGCTGCGGCGCTGATCCTGGACCTGAGCCAGGAAGTCCGTCGCCTGAAGGCGCAACTGCGCGCGCTGGGCCTGGAGGACAAGTAGGCTGTGCGCGGGTGGGTAAACTAGCTGGTTGTTGAAGAGACCAGCGGAACACCTTGCAGACCCCTCCAGCCCATGCGCCCGCTCTGGCGGGCAGCGCCCGCATCGACGGCCTGAAATCCTGCCTGCCCGTCATGATCGGCTACTTCCCGGTGGCTGTGACCTTCGGCATCGCGGGCGTGGCCGCGGGCCTGTCTCCGCTGCAGGTGGTGCTGATTTCCGTGCTGGTCTATGCCGGCGCCAGCCAGTTCCTGCTGCTCGCTTCCATCAAGGCCGGCACCCCGTGGCTGTGGGTGGTGGCGCTGTGCTCGCTGCTCAACGCTCGCCATCTGCTGTACGGCCCGCTGTTGTCGCGGTTCCTGCCGGCGGGACTGAATGAGCGCCTGAAGGTCGCCTTCCTGCTCACCGATGAAGTCTTCGCCACGGCTTTCAACCGCTTGCAGACCGTGGAGCCCGCGGGCCGCCAGCGCTGGATGATCGCGCTGGGGCTGGGCGCTTGGCTGACCTGGATCGCCGGCACGGCCGTCGGCGTCTATGCGGGAGACGGCCTGGAGCGCCACTACCCCATGCTGTCACAGGTGATGCGCTTTGCGCTGCCGGCGCTGTTCATGGCCCTGGTGTGCCAGAGCGCGAAGCGCGGCATGGGCCTGCCCATCGTTGCGGCGGTGGCCGGAGCCGGGGCCGTGGCCGCGCTGGGCCATACCAGCCTGGCCATCCTGGCCGGCGCGATCATCGGCTGCGTGGCGTATCGAATGAGGAGGCCCGCATGAACACCGACGGACTGGGTTTCTGGGGCGCGGTGATCGCCATGGCGGCCATCACCTATCTGACGCGCGCCTTGCCCTTCATGCTGTCCGAGCGCAGCCGCCTGCTGCGCCACCTGTCGCGCGAAGGCTCGGCGCTGGCCGCCCTGGGGCCGTCGCTGCTGGCTGGGATCGCGGCTGCGGTGATCGTGCCCGACCTGCTGGCCGCCGGCGACCAGGCGGCGAACCTCGGCCCCTACGCAGGCGGCCTGGTCGTGACCGCCGTGGCGGCCCGCCTGGTCAGCAATGCCGGCGTCGCGGTGCTGCTGGGCATGGCGGGATACGGGGTGTTGCTGGCCTTGGCGGCGTAAGACCCGCGGGGCAAAATGGTCGGACTTCCACGGAGACCGACCATGCTTACGCTTTATCATGCGCCGCGTTCGCGCTCGTTCCGGATACTTTGGCTGCTCGAGGAACTAGGCGTGCCTTACGACACCGAAATGGTGTCCATCCGCGGCACCGACAGCGCGGGCCACATGCCCTCGGACTACATCGACATCCACCCGCATCGCAAGGTGCCGGCCCTGGTGCACGACGGCGTGCCCGTGTTCGAGACGCCGGCAATCGCCCTTTACCTGACCGACCTGTTCCCCCAAGCGGGGCTGGGTCCGGTGGTGGGCGACCCCCTGCGCGGGCCCTACCTGACCTGGCTGGCCTATTCCACCGGCGTGTTCGAACCGGCCATGGCCGAGCGCGCCTTCAAGACGCCGCATCCGGGCGGCGCGCTGGGCTGGGGTTCGGCCGAGGAGGTCGAGCAGGTGCTGACCCGGGTCTTGCAGGCGCGGCCGTTCTTCCTGGGCGACAAGTTCTCGGCCGCGGACATCGTGCTGGGCGGCACCCTGCAATACATGATGCAGGTGAAGGTTCTGCCCGAGACCCCTGTGTTCACCGCCTACGCGGAGCGGCTGGGCGACCGTCCGGCCATGCACCGCGCCTTGCAGCGCGACGGGGACATCGAGGAAGCCTGACGCGGGGCTCCCGCCTTCAAGCGCGGCCGATGCGCGCGCCGAGGTCCGCCTGCCATTCTTGCGGACGGCCCAGGTAGCGGCTGGGCTCCAGCATCTCGTAGACGCCATCGCGCTCCAGTGCCAGGGTGGGAAAACCGCTACCGCCGACCTGCGCCAGCAGCCTGCGGCTGGCGGCGATGTGCGTGGCGGTTTCGGCGCCCTGGGCTGCGTCATAGGCTGCGCGGAAGGCTGCCGGGTCCAGGCCGATGTCGGCCGCCAGGGAGGCCAGTACGGCCGGATCGGCGATGCGCAGCCCCTGTACGTAGTGGGCGCGCTGGATGCGCTTGAGCAGGTTGAGGCCTCGACCGGCCAGCGTCTGCGCGGCCAGGATGGCAGTGGTGGGCGGCTCGGAATCGAACACCGCGCCCTCATCGCGCAACAGGCCGTTGAAATAGTCTTCGCCGAAGGGCTGGCCGGTCAGGCCGGCGATGCGCTCGTCATGCGGCATGACGTAGCGGCGCAGTCTGTCGGTGACCGGCTGGCGGTTGCCGCCCGTCATCATGCCGCCGCCATGCAGCGCGATGTCCAGCCCGGAGACGGCTCGAGCCGCCTCCACCAGCGGCGCGGCGCCATAGCACCAGCCGCAGAGCGGGTCGAAAATGTAATGCAGGGTGGGATTTGAGGTAGCCATGGCGCCATGGTAGACGCGGGCACGGCTGGCAGGAAGCCTGGCGGGATAGCCAGAGTGTTGCATCGGCCGTGCAGATTGCCTGCACGGCCGCGAATCATCAGCCAGCGATCTGCACGCCGATCCAGAACAGGCCGGCGGCCAGCAGCATCGAGGCGGGCAGGGTCAGCACCCAGGCCATCAGGATGTTGCGTACGGTGCTGCCTTGCAGGCCGCTCTTGTTGGCGATCATGGTCCCGGCCACGCCCGAGGACAGCACGTGGGTGGTGGAAACAGGCAGGCTGAAGACGTTGGCGATGCCGATGGCGCCCATGGCGGTGACTTGTGCGGACATGCCCTGCGCATAGGTCATGCCCTGCTTGCCGATCTTCTCACCCACCGTCAGCACCACGCGGCGCCAGCCGACCATGGTGCCCGCGCCCAGCGCCAGGGCGACTGCCACGATCACCCAGAAGGGGGCGTATTCGGTG
Source organism: Achromobacter aegrifaciens (assembly GCF_902859735.1). Lineage (GTDB taxonomy): Bacteria > Pseudomonadota > Gammaproteobacteria > Burkholderiales > Burkholderiaceae_B > Achromobacter > Achromobacter aegrifaciens. Next base: position 74,247 of record NZ_CADIJY010000010.1, read on the forward strand.
GTGGCTGTCAGGTCGGCGCGCAGGCGTTGCAGGTCGGCGCGTTCGCGGGCCGGCAGCCCTTCGATGCGCGCGACCTTCTTGGCCGTGTCGTCCAGGCAGAGCAGGTAGCGGCGCACGGAGATGCGCTTCTCGGCCGACAGGTCGGCGTAGTTGGACACGCCGTGCAGATCGGCCTGCAGCGCGGCGATGGTCGGCATGGTCAGTTCGGGGTCGCAGCGGAAGTTGCGCGGCAGTTCGGTGGTCGCGTCCACGCGCTTGAGCGCCAGGTATTCGCCCAGCATGGCTTCATTGCGCTGGTAGAACACGTTCAGGTGGTTGGCGGCGTCGCGGGTGCGCTCGATCTGGTAGGTGGTGCTGTTGGTGTCCAGCACGAAGTTGGCGGGCACGATGCCGATCAGCACCAGCATGATCAGGCCAATCCCTTTCTGTCCGTCGTTGGAGCCGTGCACGAAGCTCACGCCCATGGCGGACAGCACCAGCACCAGGCGGTTCCAGAAGGGCGGATGCTTTTTATTGTCGATGGCGCGGCGCTGTTCCGGCGTCTTGTGCATCTTGGACAGCGGCAGCCAGCGCTTGAGCGCCAGCAGCAGGCCGCCCGCCACCAGGAAGCCGGCCACCGGCGACACCACCAGCGACAGGCCGATGTCGATGGCCTTGCCCCAGTTGACGCCGTCCGCCAGCGGCAGGTCGGTGATCAGCGCGTTGGCCAGGCCCACGCCCAGGATCGAGCCGATCAGCGTGTGCGAGCTGGACGCCGGAATGCCGAAGTACCAAGTGCCCAGGTTCCAGGCGATGGCCGCGGCCAGCATGGCGAACACCATGGCCAGCCCGCGGCCCGTGTCCACGTTGATCAGCAGCTCCACCGGCAGCAGGTGCACGATGGCATAGGCCACGCCCACCCCGCCCAGCAGCACGCCCAGGAAGTTGAATATGCCGGAAAGCACCACTGCCAGATGCGGCGGCATGGCCTTGGTGTAGATGACCGTGGCCACGGCGTTCGCCGTGTCATGGAATCCGTTGATGAATTCGAAGGCCAGGACGAATGTCAGGGCCAGCGCAAGGCTGAGGCCGACCCAGAGGTCTAGGCCGTGGAAGAGGTCGAACATGGAGGCGGGGGAGGTTCCGGCGAGAGGAGCCGATTATTGCAGATTTGTGACCTGTCACTGGTTGCTTGCGGCTACCAAGTGCGGCCAGCTGACCCCGCCCGGGGTCAGAATTTCGAATACTGGAACTCGATTTCCATCGGTTTGCCCAGGTTCGCCGAGGTATCCGCCTGGATCACCATCACCGCCAGGACGCCCAGGTAGAGCAGGCACAGCCACAGGGTTCGTTTCATTGCCGGCCATCCTTCATGGGTAGAACACTTCAGCGATCTTCTGGTTCACGCGCAGCCAGCCCAGTTCCCCCAGGTGCTGTACGTCCCGCAGCATCCCCACCTCGAAGGGGGCGCTGTACATGTCCATGCAGCGCATGGCATAGCGCTGGCACAGCGCCGCGACTTCCCGCTGCACCGGCCCGAAGCGGTCCAGGTCCTTGAACACCAGCGGATGCAGCGGCTGCATGACGAACAGGGCATTGACGCCGCGCTGCCGCAGCAGCGCCATCAGCGCGTCCAGTTCGCGCAGCTCGTCCCGGCCGGTCAGCGGTTGGGGCAGATAGGCGGTCTTGCCGCCCTCGGGAATGCTGCGCAGGTATTTATTGAAGAATTCATCGCGCACGGCGTAGCGGTTGCCGCCCATCAGGGCCTGTTCTGCGCCCTGGGCTTCGGCAGCCAGCGCCTCCCAGTCCACCACCCGGGCGGCCGCGGGCGGCCCCTCGCGCTCGCGCTCGGGGGCAGGCGCTGCGTGGACGGGCGCCCACAGGTTGACCAGCCGCTGGCGGAAGACGTAGGCCTGCTCGGCCGCCATGGACCAGGCGACGCCCGCGTCGCCCTTGGCCTGCAGCCAGCGGACCACCTCCGCCCGGCCCTCGGGCTGCCGCAGCAGGCGGGGCAGCAGCGGATTGGCGTGTTCCTTGAATTCGTCCGGACCCAGCCCGCCGTCGCCGTCGAACCAGCCCGGCGACAGCATCACCACCACGCGCGAGGCCGGCGACAGGTCCTCGGCCATCGCCGCCAGCACCAGCTGCATGCCCAGAGACTGGAATCCCGAATGGCCATAGGCCAGCACAGGCATCTGCAATTCGTCGGCCAGGTAGCGGTACGGCACGAAGCGCAGGTCGTTGCTGGTCAGCTCCGACGAACCCAGGATCACCAGCCTGTCGCCCGTGCGCAAGGCCTGGCTCATGCGGGACAGGTTGCGCGTCTGTTCCTCCAGCGTATTGCCCAGGTTGGGGATGTAGATGCCCGGAGCGGCCGCCGGCACGGGTTCCGTCTTCAGCGCCAGGGAGTGCAGGGCGCCCCATCCGGCGGCCGCCGCCGCGGCCAGGGCCAGCGCCGCCGCCAGCGCATGCTGCCGTAGTGTGCGTTTGAACATGGGGAACCAATGCCGCTCGGGGCCCTCTTTATTGGGATAGGTTTGTTAGCGGATGTTATCGAGCGGACATGTCTGGAACAAGCGCGGGAAAGCGGGGCCAAAGCCGATTCGCCTTTTTGCGACAGGGGCCGCCGCCGGCGCGCTGCCTGCTGACGCGATTCCCGCAGGGAAGGAATGCGATAGCATCGCTCTGGCGGGCCTCTTCTGGATTTCCATGATTGACCTCGCCCACGGCCGCATCCGCGCCGCCCGACAGTTTCTTACCAAGATTGCGCAGCCCATGACCGCCACTACCCGTATCGCCCGCAAGCACCCCGACGAACTGATCGTGGGCCTGGTGTCCGTTTCCGATCGCGCCTCCAGCGGCACCTATCAGGACCTGGGGCTGCCCGCGCTGCGCGAATGGCTGGGCGGCGCCCTGGCCTCGCCCTGGCAGGCGGTGGACCGCCTGATCCCCGACGAACCCGCACGCATTTCCCAGACGCTGATCGAACTGGTGGACGGCTGCGGCTGCGACCTGGTCCTGACCACCGGCGGCACCGGTCCGGCGCGCCGCGACGTCACGCCCGAGGCCACGCTCGCCGTCGGCACCAAGGAAATGCCCGGCTTCGGCGAACAGATGCGCCAGATCAGCCTGCGCTTCGTGCCCACGGCCATCCTGTCGCGCCAGGTGGCGGTCATCCGGGAAACGCCCGCGCACGCCGCCCTTATCGTGAACCTGCCCGGCCAGCCGAAATCCATCCGCGAAACGCTGGAAGGACTGAAGGGCGAGGACGGCGCCGTGCTGGTGCCGGGGATTTTCGCCGCCATTCCCTATTGCATCGATCTTATCGGCGGCCCATACGCCGAAACCCGGCCGGAAGTCATCGCGGCCTTCCGTCCCAAATCGGCCCGGCGCGCGCCGCAGGCTTGACCTGGCGCTGCGTTATATTGGCCGCCCCATCCACCTCCAACCGCTCGAGAGTTCCATCGCCATGAAGGTCCGCACCGCTTTGTCCCTTACTGTCCTGGCAGCCTTGTCGGCCTGCGCCAACGTCAAAGACGTGCGCGACCGCGATCCGGTCTTCTACGGTTCCACCCAACGTACGCCCGAGGACTACACGGCCTGCGTCGCCGAATCCTGGAAGAACCTGGGCATCAATTTCCAGCAGAAGGCGGTGCGCAACGGCTTTGAATTGATCCAGGAGGACAGCCTGGGTGTCGAAGCCGTGCTGACGACCACGCACTGGAAGGGCAAGACCGAAGCGCGCCTGTCCACGCGCATCGCCCGCCGCGACCAAAGCATCATCGAGCCCGCCAACCTGTGCCTGTGAACGCCATGCAGCATCGTCGCGACGTCCTGCGGCTGGGCCTGGCCGCGGCCGCCCTTTGCCTGGGCCTGCCGGCCCGCGCGCAGCAGCAGAGCGGTTTCATCAGCCGCAAGCTAAACGTTCCCGTGCCTGGCGGCGTCGCCGTCCTGGGCCTGGGCAATGCCGAACGCGCGCCCGAGGTCAGCTTCCTGGGCCGGCGCGTGCTGGTCGTGCGTGAAGAGGGCAAGCAGTGGATCGCCGTGGTCGGCATCCCGCTCAGCGTGAAGCCGGGCGAGCAGCAGGTGGATATCAAGGACGCGCAAGGCAAGCGTTCAGTGTCCTTCAAGGTCGGCGCCAAGGAATACAAGGCCCAGCACATCACGCTGAAGAATCCGCGCCAGGTCAATCCGGATCCGGACGACATGAAGCGCATCGAACGCGAGCAGGCCGAGCAGGCCGCCGCCAACCGCGCCTACCGCGCTGGCATCACGCCCAGCAACCTGCTGCTGGATCGCCCGGTGAACGGCGGCCGCCTGTCCAGTCCCTTCGGCCTGCGCCGCTTCTTCAATGGCGAAGAGCGCAATCCGCATTCGGGCCTGGATTTCGCAGTGCCCTCGGGCACGCCGATCAAGGCGCCGGCCGCTGGCGTGGTCGTGCTGGTGGGGGATTACTTCTTCAATGGCAAGACGGTGTTCCTGGACCATGGCCAGGGCTTCGTCAGCATGTTCTGCCACATGTCGGCGATCGACGTGAAGGTCGGCGACGAAGTGCCGCGCGGCGGATTGGTGGGCAAGGTGGGCGCCACCGGCCGCGCCACTGGCCCGCACCTGCACTGGAACGTCAGCCTGAACGACGCGCGCGTCGATCCGGCCATCTTCATCGGGGCGTTCAAGCCCTGATCCTGTCCCGGGATGGGGGCGCGGACCCGCGCCCTCAGGCCGTTGCGGCCTGCTGCGCGATCAGTTGCAGCACGTGCTGATGCACGCGCTCGGCATAGTCCATCTGCTGCCGCACTTCGAGCTGCTCGGCTTCCTGCTCGTCCAGGCAGTTGTCGTACTTGGTCTTGGCCTCGGCGTAGGTCAGGCCGGTATTGCGCAGGCTGTTGATGAAGGCCTCGCGCGACTGATGCAGCAGGCGCAGGCCTTCCTCGCCCTTGACGAATTTTCTTCGCGCCAGGGCAAGCTGGTCAGCGGCGGCTTGCAGATCTTGTGTCAGGTCCATCTTGCTTCATGCTCATCCTGCCGGGCGTCGCGCCGGGCAGAGGGCGCCATTCTTTCATGAACGGGCGCTCCACGCATTACGGCATCGCGCGGCCCAGGTTTAAGGCTGGCGCGAAAAAGGGAGCCGGCGCAGGGCCGGCCCTGTCGCCCTGGCTTAGCGGCGGAATTGCTGGGGACGCTGCGGCGCGGGACCGCGCTCGTCCTTGTGGCGGAAGTTGATGCGGCCCTTGGTCAGGTCATACGGCGACATTTCCAGGGTGACGCGGTCGCCGGCCAGGATGCGGATGCGGTGCTTGCGGATGCGGCCGGAGGCGTAGGCGCCGACTTCGATGCCGTTGTCCAGCTTCACACGGTAGCGGCTATCGGGCAGCACTTCGTCAACGATGCCGTCCAGTTCGATGAGTTCTTCTTTAGCCATTCTTTTCTCCTATCAAAACGCGCAGCCATACCGACGGCATGGCGCGCCGCGCGAGGCGGCAAGCGCGTCGGACCCGAACGGGCGGGTCCAGCGGTTTGAACGTAAAACGTCCGGGCAAGCGCGGGTAAGGGCCACGGCATCCGAAGCGGATGTCTGAAATGACGGATACTCGCGCCGCGTGGGCAGTGTGCGCGCGGTGCGCGGCTTGGTCGCGGCGGCGCGTTTTGCGCAAATCGCCGGAAGAAGCGGGGTGGAGCTTGTGCTGCCAGGCCGCGCAACTATGGAGGTGGAGGCGCGCCCGGTGGCGGAGGGGTTTTTCCGGAAAAATCAGGCACGTCCTGGGTTGCCCCGGAGCATTGCCCGCAGGCGGTACAGGTTGGCACGCAGAGTGACCGAAGCCCGGTTTTTGCGGAAAAATCACGGACTTATGGTACTGCAAAGCGCAATATTTAGCCAGTATTTATCTGTAGCCGCGCTGCGATAGTTGCTGTTCAACGACTCTAGCGAGCCGGGATCCGTTCACGGTATTCGGCTTCCACCCGGTTAAGCACGGACCAGAACGGACCGGGGGCACGGCCGGCCAGGCGGGCTTCGAGCACGCCCAGGTGCACATGCCAGCCGCCAGCCACGTCCACCATGCCGTCACGCGAGGACAGCTTGCGGTGGGTCAGCACCAGGCGCGTTTCCTCGCCCTGAGGCGACAGCTCGAAGGTGACCTCGGAAGGATGGCCGGGGGAGCCGCCCCAGGTGAAAGCCAGCAAATGCGGCGGTTCGCAGCGGGTGATGACGCCTTGCGTGGTGACGCCGCCTTCGTACGGCTTGTAGGCGTCAGGCACCGGTTCTGCTACCGAGGACAGGTCCGCATGCACGAAGCGCAGCGTCACGCCGCCGCCTTCGCGCAGTTCCATGTCGCCGGATGCCAGCCAGCGCCCGCGTTTTTCGGATTCGGTGAGAAAAGCCCAGACCTCGTCGACGCTGGCGGGCAGTATCCGCGTGAAGCGGATGGAGGTGGGGTCCAGAACGACGCCGTGATCACTCATGTGGTTCTCCAGAAGACGCGGCCGGGGACCGGCTGGCGGCGAGCGCGGCTTCCAGCGCGCCCAGCTTGCCCGACCAGAATTGCTCATAGAAGCGCAGCCACTGCATGGCGTCGGCCATGGGTTCGGGATTGAGGCTGCATACGTGCGTGCGGCCGCGGATGGAGCGCCGCACCAGACCGGCGCGTTCCAGGGCCTGCACATGCTTGGAGGCGCCCGCGAAACTCATGCTGTGGGGCGCCGCCAGTTCGCCGATGGTCTGCTCGCCACCGGCCAGGCTGCGCAGCATGTCGCGGCGCGTGGGGTCGGCCAGCGCGCGAAAGACGGCATCGAGGACGGGGGAGGGAATAGATTCAACCATGAGGTTGAATATAGTCTGGCCTCGCCAAAAAATTCAACTACTCGGTTGAATTTTTATGTAACCGCCTGCGGATGGTCTTCTTCCATCGCCCCATACGCATCGGGGTACTGCGGCAGGCCGTCGGTGATGTCGAACCAGGGCGCCTTGCTGGCCACGTGGCAGTGGGCTGCCGGCTTGATGCCCGGGTCGTCGTCCAGCGGACCTAGAGGCAGGCCGTAGACGTCCGGCGTCTGGTCGAAGCGGGTCAGGAGGGGCGTGCCGCAGGCTTCGCAAAAGCCGCGGTAGCTGCCCGGGGACGAGCAGTACCAGGTGACGTGGTTTTCTCCGCGGGTCCAGGCGAAGTCCTTGACCTGGACCGTCGCCCGGCTGCGGAATGCCGCGCCATGCGCCTTGCGGCAGATCGTGCAATGGCAGTTGAGGGCGTCGGTGAGCGGACCCGTGATCTCGTAGGCGACGCGGCTGCACAGGCAGGAACCTTTGATCATGATGAACGCCAGGCTGGTGGGGAATATCCCCAATATACCTGCGGCGCGCCGGGCTGGAGACGGCCTTTGTGACGAACGTCTTTCAGATCGTTCCAGTGTCCCTATTTTCAGCCAAATGAATCGATTCCCAGGTCATCGTGCTGTCATGCCGCGAAAACAGAATGCCGCCATGAACACATCCAAGGGGATTCAACGATGACCTACGCCATCGAAGTACAAGGGCTCAGCAAGAGCTTCCACGCCGGCGCCAAGGCGCTGGACGGCGTGAACCTGCAAGTGGCCGACGGCGAGATGGTGGCCTTGCTCGGCGCCTCGGGTTCGGGCAAGTCGACGCTGCTGCGCCATCTGTCGGGTTTCGTGGCCGGCGACTCGGGCAGCGTGGCCGTAAACGGCCGCATGATCCAGCGCGATGGCCGCCTGAGCCGCGACGTGCGCTCCGCGCGCGCCGGCATCGGTTTCGTGTTCCAGCAATTCAATCTGGTCGGTCGCCTGCCGGTCATCACCAACGTGCTGACCGGGCTGCTGCCGCGCGTGCCGTTGTGGCGCAGCCTGACGCGCTGGTTCCTGCGCGGCGAAGTGCAGCAAGGCCTCGAAGCGCTTGCCCAGGTTGGTATAGACGACTACGCATTTCAGCGCGCATCGACGCTGTCCGGCGGCCAGCAGCAGCGCGCGGCCATCGCCCGCACGCTGGTGCAGAACGCCCGCGTCATCCTGGCCGACGAACCCATCGCCTCGCTGGATCCGGAATCCTCGCGCCGCGTGATGGACACGCTGGCCCAGATCAACCGCGGCCGCAAGGTGGCCGTAGTGGTGTCGCTGCACCAGGTGGACGTGGCCCTGCGCTACTGCCCGCGGGTGGTGGCGCTGCGCCATGGCAAGGTCGTCTATGACGGCCCCTCCGCCGCGCTCACGCCTTCGATGCTGAGCGACCTGTATGGCTCCGAATTGAGCGAACTCCTTCCCGAATATGCGCCGCAAGCGCCGGCCATGCCCGGCATGGCGCCGCTGTCCCGCCTGGCGCAAGCCGCCTGATATCCCGACCCATTTCCCCCCGGAGCCTTCCATGCTACGCAGAACCTTTGTCACCCTGATCGCCGCCGCGGCCCTGTCCGCGCAGGCCTACGCGCAAGACGCCAAGACCCTGAACTTCGGCATCATCTCGACGGAATCGTCGACCAACCTGAAGTCCGTATGGCAGCCGGTCATCGACGACCTGAGCCGCGCGATCGGCGTACCGGTCAAGCCCTTCTTCGCGTCCGACTATGCCGGCATCATCGAAGGCATGCGCTTCAACAAGGTGCAGATGGGCTGGTTCGGCAACAAGTCCGCAATCGAGGCGGTGGACCGCGCCAAGGGCGAGGTGTTCGCCTCCGTCATCGACAAGGACGGCAACCCCGGCTACTGGTCGCTGCTGATCGTCAACAAGGACAGCAACCTGAAGACCCTGGACGACGTGCTCAAGCGCGGCGGCACGCTGAGCTACGGCGCGGGCGATCCCAATTCGACCTCGGGTACGGCTGTGCCCGGCTACTACCTGTGGGCCGCCAACAAGATCGAACCCAAGACCTTCTTCAAGACGGTGCGCGCCAGCAACCACGAAACCAATCTGCTGTCGGTCATCAACAAGCAGGTCGACGTGGCCGTCAACAACACCGAGGCGCTGGAGCGCTATCGCCTGAACACGGGCAAGGATGCCAACGACAGCGTGCGCGTGCTGTGGAAGTCGCCGCTGATCCCCGCCGATCCGCTGGTCATGCGCACCGACCTGCCGGCAGACCTGAAGGTCCGCATCCGCGACTTCTTCGTCAACTACGGCAAGGGCAAGGACGCCGAGCGCGAATTGGCCAACCTGAAGGCGCTGACCTACCAGGGCTTCCGCGCCTCCGACAACCAGCAGCTGGTGCCGATCCGCCAGATCGAACTGGCGCGCGAGAAGGCCAAGGTCGAAGCCGACGCCACGCTGGGCCAGGCCGAAAAGCAGAAACAGCTGGCCGAGCTGGACAGCAAGCTGGCCAGCCTGGGCCAGCCCGCCGCCAAGCAATAAGCCTGCAAGCGGCAAGCCGGCGCGCCGCGGGGCGCGCCGGCTTGCCGCAACTGAAACCCAACTAGCGGATCGCCTTTTCTATGAACGTAGCCATGCAGACCTCCCGCCTTTCCGCCGCGCCGCGCTCCTCGCTGCCAGTCCTGCTCGTATGGGCCGTCGTGCTGGCGTTGCTGGTCATGTCGTGGAAGGGCGCCGACATGCGGCCCCTGGACCTGCTGCGCGATTCGGGCAATATGGCCCAGTTCGCCGCCGACTTCTTTCCGCCCAATTTCCGCGACTGGCGCATGTACCTGGACGAGATGATCGTCACCGTGCAGATCGCGGTCTGGGGCACCTTCCTGGCCATCGTGGTCGCCGTGCCGCTGGGGCTGCTGTGCTCGTCGAACATGGTGCCGGCCTGGGTGTACCAGCCCATGCGACGCCTGATGGACGCGTGCCGCGCCATCAACGAAATGGTGTTCGCCATGCTGTTCATCGTGGCGGTCGGGCTGGGCCCGTTCGCCGGCGTGCTGGCGCTGTGGGTGCACACCACCGGCGTGCTGGCCAAGCTGTTCTCGGAAGCCGTCGAGGCTATCGATCCGCGTCCGGTGGAAGGCGTGCGCGCCACCGGCGCGAACGCGCTGGAGGAAATCGTCTACGGCGTGATTCCGCAGGTGCTGCCGCTGTGGATCTCGTATTCGCTGTACCGCTTCGAATCCAACGTGCGTTCGGCCTCGGTGGTCGGCATCGTCGGCGCGGGCGGCATCGGCACCGTGCTGTGGGAGATCATCCGCAGTTTCCGCTACGCCGAAACCTGCGCCGTGATGATCATCATCGTGGCTTTCGTGGTCATCATCGACATGGCGTCGGCGCGCATCCGGCGCGCGCTCATCTGAGCATGCGCGGGGCCCGGGCGGGCCCCGCGGCCTCAGGCCTGCGGAAGCAGCGCCTGGAACGCAGGCAGCGCCAGCAGGCCCGCCAGCTGCGCGGCCTGCACATCGGCATCCGAAACCGCCGCGCGCGGCATCAGGAAGTTGACGGTGCCCAGGCAGACCCCGCCGTACACCACCGGCACATTGATGACCGAGCGCAGGCCCAGACGCTGGATCGCGTCATGGTCGTCGAAGAATTCGCGGATCGCGTCCTCGCCTTCGCCGACGAACAGCTTTTGCTCCAGCAGGACGTGGCGGCCCCAGGCGGTGCCGCTCTTGTCCTTGCTGCCGCCGGGCGGATAGGCCTCGGGGTTGGAGCTATACAGCCGCAGCACCCGCATGGCCTGCGCGTCATAGCGGTTGACCGTGCACAGCGTGTGCGCCAGCGCGGCGTGCGCATGGGCGTCGATGGCGCGCAAGGCCGCGACCGGATCGGCGGCCGCATAGGCCCGGGCGATGGCGGCCACGCCGGCCTGCGCCGGCGCGGAGGATTGGATGCTCACGGTCATTCGGCGGTGATTCCCAGTTCTTTGATCAGCTTGCCGTACTTGTCGGCGTCGCGCGCCAGGATCTGGCCGAATTGCTCCGGCGTGGTCTCGGTCAGCAGCACGCCCATGTCGCCCATTTTCTTGATGACTTCGGGACGCTTGAGGATCAGGTTGATCTCGCGGTTCAGGCGTGCGGTCAGTTCGGGCGGCATGCCTGCCGGGCCGAAGGCGCCGTACCAGACCGACAGCTCGTAGCCCGGCAAGGTCTCGGCTACCGTGGGCACCTCGGGCAACAGCGGCGAACGCGCTTCCTCGGTGACGGCCAGCAGCTTCAGCTTGTTGTTCTGCACATGCGGCAGGGTCTGCGTGCCGGCGCTGAACAGCACCTGCGTGCGGCCGGCCACGGTGTCCAGCACCGCGGGCGCGCCGCCGCGATAGGGGATGTGCATCATCTTCACGCCGGCGGCTTTCTCGAACAGCGCGGCGCTCAGATGGTTGGTGGAGCCCTGGCCGGCGGAGGCATAGGCCACGGTGCCGGGATTGGCCTTCAGGTAGGCGATGAACTCCTTCACGTTGGACGCGGGGACCGACGGGTTCACCACCAGGGTGTTGGTGACCAGCGCGAGCTCGGCGATGGGCGTGAAGTCCTTCACACCGTCGAACGGCATGCTGGAGTAGAGCGCCTGGTTCATCGTGTGCGTGCTCATCGAGCCCACCAGCAAGGTGTAGCCGTCCGGCTTGGCACGCGCCACGAAGGTGGTGCCGATGTTGCCGGACGCGCCCGAGCGGTTTTCCACGATGACGGGCTGGCCCAGCGACTGGGTCAAACCTTCGGACAGCACGCGCGCCAGGATGTCGGTGGAGCCGCCCGCAGCCCACGGCACGATCAGCGTGATGGGTTTTTCGGGCCACGCGGCGTGGGTGAGCGCGGGCGCGGCCAGCGCCAACCCCAGCGCGAACGAGCGCAGCAGTCGTTTGAATTGCAGTTTCATGGTGTTTACCCCTTTGCTTGATATCCGGTCTGCATGCCGGTTGAATGAAACAGGTTCAGCGGCCGGCGGCATAGCCCTGCATGCCGCGCGGGTTGGCGCCGGCGCGCAGCAGCAGGCCGCCGCCCGCGGCAGGCTCGCGGGTGCAGGCGCTGATGCGGCCTTCGGACCAGTCCGGCCCCACCTTGACCTCGTGGCCCGCCGCGCGCAGCGCCTCCAGCGTGGCGGCCGGCATGCGCGATTCCACGGTCAGCCGGTTCAAGGTAAGGCTGCGCGGCCAGAACGAGCCCGGGAAGTGATCGATATGCCAGGAGGGCGCTTCGATCGCCTCCTGCAGATTCATGCCCATGACATGGCGCAGGAAGAATGCCACCGTCCATTGGTCCTGCTGGTCGCCGCCCGGCGTGCCGAATGCCATGTAAGGCTGCCCGTCGCGCAGCGCGAGGCCGGGCGACAGCGTGGTGCAGGGACGCTTGCCCGGTTGCAGTTGGCCCGGCACGCCTTCGTCCAGCCAGGTCATCTGCAGGCGCGTGGTCAGCGGGAAGCCCAGGCCGGGCACGACGGGGCTGGACGACAGCCAGCCGCCCGACGGCGTGGCGGCCACCATATTGCCGTCGCGGTCGATGACGTCGATCTGGCAGGTATCGCCCACGAAGATCTCGCGCGCCGCCCATTCGGCTACCGGCGGCAGTGCGGCGAAGGTCGGTTCGCCCACGCCGAAGCGGGTGTCGGAGGCAGCCAGGGTGCGCACGGCTGCGTCCAGGTCGGGCAGGCGCGGTGTCTGGCCGCCAGGGCTGCCCGGCAGGAACTCGGACGAAGCGTGCGCGCCGATGCCTGCCGCGCGGGAGCGGGCGTACTCATCGCTGAGCAAAGCGGCCAGCGGCACCTGCGTGCAGGCAGGGTCGCCGTACCAGGCGGTGCGGTCGGCGAAGGCCAGCTTGGCCGCCTCGGCCACGTAGTGCACGAATTGCGGCGAGGTCGGCTCCAGCCCGTCCAGGCCCAGGTGCCGCAGTATCGCCAGTTGCTGCAGGTGGACCGGGCCTTGCGACCAGACCCCGCACTTGGCCACGGTGTAGCGGCCGTATTGGACAGTCAGAGGCTCGTCGTAGGTGGCGCGCCAATCGGCCAGATCGGATTTGCGCAGCAGGCCGCGGTTGCGCTGGCCCGTGGTATCGCGTACCTCGGCCTGCGTGTAATAGTCGTCGATCGCGTCGGCCACGAAACCGCGGTACCAGACCTCCAGCGCAGCGTCGATGCGGCCGCGCCGGTCGGTGCTGCGGGCGTGCGCCTCGTCCAGGATGCGGGTATAGGTGGCGGCGATGGCGGGCGTGCGGAACAGCGCGTCGGGCGCAGGTACGCGGCCGTCCGGCAGCCAGACCTCGCGCGAACTGGTCCATTCGTCGCGGAACAGCGCCTGCACCGCCAGAATGGCCTGCGAGATGCGCGGCACCAGCGGAAAGCCGTTGCGCGCATAGTCGATCGCGGGGCGCAGCACATCGGCCAGTTCCCAGGTGCCGTAGTCGCGCAGCAGGGTCAGCCAGGCGCCGAAGGCGCCGGGTACCGTGGCGGGCAGCAGGCCGATGCCGGGTACCAGGTCCAGGCCCAGGCCGCGGAAATAGGCGGGCGTGGCCAGCGCGGGCGCGGGGCCCTGGCCGCAGAGCGCGCGCATGCGCTGTTCCCGTTCGCTCCAGAGCAGGATGGGCACTTCGCCGCCGGGACCGTTCAGGTGCGGTTCCACGATCTGCAGCGTGAAGCCGCCCGCGACCGCCGCGTCATAGGCATTGCCGCCGCGCTCCAGCACGCTCATGGCCACTTGCGAGGCCAGCCAATGGGTGGAAGAGACCACGCCGAAAGTGCCGCGTATTTCGGGGCGGGTGGTGAAGGATGCGCTCATGAGGCCGGTCCGGGCAGCAGGGGATGCTTGCAGTATAGGGTCATGAAATAACTGATTTTTCCTTTGTTGGCATAATTGAATAACCAATTGGTTATAGGAAAGATCGTGACCTGGGATGCCGCCCGTCTCGCCAACCGTCTCAAGCATCGCCACCTGGCGCTGCTGATCGAAATCGCCAGGCACGGCTCGCTCACGCGCGTGGCCGCCGCGGCCGGCATCAGCCAGCCCGCCGTCACCAAGGCGCTCACGGAGATCGAGGACATCTTCGGCGCGCCGCTGTTCACGCGCACCGGTCGCGGCCTGCAACCCACGCCGCTGGGCGACCTGGCCCTGGTGCGCGCGCGCCACATGCTCAGCGACCTGGACCTGTGGGCGCGCGAGGTCGAGGCCCTGCACGCCGGCCGTTCCGCGCATCTGCAGGTGGGCGTGGTGCCCTACGTGTCCAGCGCCTTGCTGACGGCGGCCATCAGCCGCCTGCACCAGCGCCACGGCGTGACGCTCAGCCTGCACCGCGCCACCACCGACCATCTGGTGCCCATGCTGCGCCGGCACGAACTGGACTGCATCATCAGCCGCGCCACCTCGACCGTGGCGCCGGAGGATCTGATCCACCGCGTGCTGTACCGCCAGCGGCCGCGCCTGATCGCGCATGGCCGGCTTGCGCAGCGGCTGGCGCGGCGCAAGCCGGACTGGGCCGCTGTGGCGGCGATGGACTGGGTGCTGCCGGCGGCCAACACGCCGACGCGGCAACTGATCGTGGAGCATTTCATCCGCGCCGAATTGCAGCCGCCATCGCCGGTGCTGGAGGCGTACTCCACCGACGTGATCGAAGGCATGCTGACGATGAACGAGACCCTCATCTCCGTGGTGCCGGAAGACATCGCGCGCGAACTCTGCCAGCGCGGCAAGCTGGGCATGGTGCCCTGGGACTTCGGCTGGGAACTGCCGCCGATCAACCTGATACGGCGCAAGCGCGAACAGCCGCTCGCAGCGGAGGAATGCTTTTCGGAGATCCTGCTGGATCTGTGCGGAGACGCCGCCGCGCCCTGGGGCCAGGGCGACCCGCGTTGAACGGCGGCGCTAGGCGTTGAGCTTGTCGCGGGCGATGTTCAACAGTGCGGCGGCAGCGGTTTCCGGGGCGGCATCGTTGCTGACGCGCAGCAAGCGGCATTGTGGCGGTACGGGGAATGCCTGCGTCGCCCGCGCCAGGCGCTGCGCGATCTGTTCCGCGCTTTCCCGCCCGCGTCCCGCCAGGCGGCGGACGAGCTGGCCGGGATCAACCGTGACTTCCACGGCGGTCAAGGCCGGGTAGCGCGAGTGCGCCTGTTCCAGGTGCGCGCGCGAGCCGTTGATGATGACCGCGGCGCCGCAGGACAGCCAGGCGTCTATTTCGATGCCGATGCCGTAGTGCAGGCCGTGGCTGGCCCAGCGCAGGGCAAAGCAGCCCAGGGCGGCGCGGCGTCCGAACTCGTCTTCGGTCAGGCTTAGCGCGTCTTCGGTGGCGCCGCTGTCGCGGGTGATGTAGCGATGCGCGACCAGCACGGGCTCATCGCCGCGCAGCTCGGCGCGCAGCAGGCGCAGCAAGGTGTCCTTGCCGCTGCCCGAAGCGCCCATCAGGTAGATCAGCCTGGCGCCGTCGGCGGGAACCGAGGCGCTCATGCCGCCGCCGGTCCTTGCAGATAGCCGGCTCCAGCCGCATCGATGCTGGAACCATCAAAACCGTAGTGCCTCGCCGCGACGAAGTCCGCGCCCGGCGCGGGCTGCACGTAGACGCTGACTCCGGGCACGGCCATGGGCTGCCCGCGCAAGGGATCGGCGAACGCGGCGATTTCGGCCTGCGCTTGCGACAGCGCCTCGCCTTGCAGCTTGCCGGTCAACGTAATGTGGAAGACGTAGGTATCGAATACGTACGGATAGCCCCAGCGCGCCAGCATGGTTTGCTGCGCCGGACTGAGCGATTGCGGTTGGCGGCGCGCGGTTTCCTCGGGCGTGGGCGGCGCGCGCAAGGGATCCAGGTCGCGCACGGCGGCTTCGGCCAGGGCCTGGATCCGCACGCGTCCCTGCGTGTCGGACGCAGCGATGCGCCAGGCCAGGAAGCCGCGCAGCGGTTCGCATTCCAGTTCCAACGAGAACGGCGTGCCGCCTGCGGCCAACTGGCGGGCGGCCGCGTCGACCTGTTCGGGCCTTGCGCCCGGGTTCAGGCGGAAGGGCGGCTTCAGCGTGGCGTGCAAGCCATAGTGGCGCGGCGCTTCGGTCCAGTTGCGCGCTTCCGCGTTCTGGCCCGGCCGCGGCGGCAGCGCCAGGCCGGTGTCGGCGCAACGGCCCAGCCAGCGGCTGCCGTGTTCGCGCCAGGGGCCGGTGGGCGCCAGGTACAGGGCGTAGCGATGGGCGAGGGGCATGGTCAGGCCGCCATGCGCTGGCTGTGGCTGTCGTCGAAGGCGCGCGTGGCGTAACGCAGTTCGCCGCCCACGATCGCGGCGCAGACGCGGGGCAGCCCCGGCACCTGGTCATCCACCACGATGGCGTCGGCGATCAGCCCGGGCGCCAGCGCGCCGCGATCCTTCAGGCCGGCGGCGCGGGCCGGATTCAAGGACACCAGATCCCAGGCTTGCGCCAGCGGCAGCACGCCGTCGTTGGCCAGCTTCATCACCGCGGCCAGCGGGGCGGGGTAGTAATAGTCGGATGTCAGGATGTCGCACAGGCCGGCGCGGACCATTTCGGTGGCGCTGGGCGCGCCGGTGTGGCTGCCCCCGCGCACGACGTTGGGCGCGCCGAAGACCACGGAATCGCCCAGGTCGCGGGCCACGCCGGCGGCCTCGCGGGTCAGCGGAAACTCCGCCACGCCGCAGCCCAGCTGGTGGTAGTAGCGGCGGGTGGCGGCGTCCGGATCGTCGTGCGAGGCCACCTTCAAGCCCGCTTCCTGCGCGCAGCCGGTCAGCTCGCGCATGGCGTCCGCCACCGAATCGGCGGCGGCCATAGCGGCGCGGATCCGGTCCTGGAAGACGTCGAGGTCGCACTCGGCGCGGTTGGCGTACTGCATCAGTTTGCGCTCGTCGCCCAGGCGGCGCGCCATGCTGGGCAGGTGGTCGTTCAGCGCCAGGAAGCGCACGCGGCCGTCGCGTATCCATTGCTGGGCAATATCCAGGCCGCCCACGTGATGGGTTTCGAAGCGCAGGTGCACATAGTGCCGCGCGCCCATGAGATAGCGCATTCTTTCCAGCGCGTCGAACATGCGTTCGGCGTAAGCCTCGCCGCGCAGCCCGCCTTCCCAGGACAGGGTCACGCCATGGAACTCGGTGGTGATGCCGTTGGCCAGCAGCTGGCGGTCCACGTCGAACAGGGCGCTGTCGTACGGAAAGGTCACGCTGGGCCGCGGCATGACTGCGCGCTCGAAGGCGTCGCCGTGCAGGTCCACGATGCCGGGCAACACCAGCAGATCGCCGGCGTCGAACCAGGGCGCGCCCCGCGGCGCCGCGGCGGCGGAGCCTTCGATCAGTCCGCCATGGAACCGCAGGCTGGCCTGTTCGACGCCGCGCGGCGTCAGGATGCGTTGGCCTGTGACACCGGCCAAGGGCGAGGGGGCGTGCGTGTGTGTGTTCATGGCGTGACGTTAGCGGGATTGCATTACAACCAGATGTCTAGATGAGTTAATCCGTTGGCCGGAGTCTTCCGCGCCGCCTGCGCGCGCAGGCGGCGGCCTTGCGTCAGCTGTCGTCCGTCACCATCAGCTGGACCATGTCGCCCACGAAGCGCGCCACGCTATATTGCAGCGGCGAGGCTTCCTGGTCCACATTCAAGGCCTCCACCTGAAGAATGGGGCGGGTCTTGGGCTGGCCCAGCAGGCGGGCGATTTCGGGCGTGGGCAGGGCGGCGGTGATGCGCGACCACTTGCGCGTGTAGTCGCCGATGCCATAGTGGGCATAGACCTTGGAGATCGAGCGCAGCGACGCCAGGCGGTCGGCGAAGTCGGGGAAGCGCTTTTCGTCGAAGAAATGTTCCGAGACGCTGATCGGGCGGTTCTCGGCTTTGCCTACGATCTGCACGCGCAACAGCGGCGCGGTACGCGTCAGGCCCAGGTGCTTGGCGATGTCGCCGGCGCGCAGGCTCTGGCTGCCCAGGACTTCCTGGTGGCCCAGCATGCCCTGGCTGCGCAGGTTCTCGGAAAAGCGCGTGCGCTTGCCGATGGCGTAGTCGATCGCGTGTTCCTGGACGAAGGTGCCGCGGCCTTGTTCGATGCGGACCAGGCCGCCTTGTTCGAGTTCGCCCATCGCGCGGCGGATGGTGTGGCGGTTGACGGAAAACTTGGCGGCCAGCTCGGGCTCGGACGGCAGCTGTTCGCCTGCCGCATAGAGCTTGTTGCGGATATCGTCCGCCAGCGCTTCGCCGATTTGCCGCCAGACGGCGATGCCGGAACCTCTTTCGACCATAGGGTGTGCTCGTGCTGTCACATCAGCTTCATGAAGAATGGCAGTGATTGTGCACCATGCTGCGGCGGCCGCAAAGGCGCTGCGGACGCGCTGCAACTGTCATCAAAAATTCACGCCAGGCTGTTGAACTTCCATTTCGGAGCGATCATACTCCATCCGGTCGTCTAGACGTTTAGAGGAAAAAGATGGATCACCCCAAGACAGGGCAGGATGCGGCGGGCGCGCAACGTGCCGCCTGGATGCGCGTGCTGGCGCTGGCCGATCCGGCCGCGCTGGATGGCGCTTTTTGCGCGCTGGCGGGCAAGCCGGAACACCAGACGTTGCGCCCCGCGCAAACCGGCATGGCCATGGTGCGCGCCCGCAGCGGCGGCACTGGGGCCCGCTTCAACCTGGGCGAAATGAGCGTGACACGTTGCGCGGTGACGATGGGCGAGGGCGTGGTGGGCGTGGCTTATGTGCAGGGCCGCTCGCAGCGCCATGCCGAGCAGGCGGCCGTGGCCGACGCCCTGCTGCAACTGCCGGAATGGCATGACACGGTGCAGGCACAGCTGATCCAGCCGCTGGCCCGCCTGCATGCCGAACGGGTCGAGCGCCAGGCCCGCGTGGCGGCGCAGACCAAGGTGGAATTCTTCACGATGGTGCGAGGCGAGGACTGACATGCAGCAACAGATACAAGCCGCCGCGGCCTCGGGCCGGGCGCTGCTCCCCGGATTCGCGGATCCCGTCGGCGACGCGCAGGCCACGTTCCGCGCCGCGCTGGACGCCATGGCCCACCCGGGTCGCATCCATGAAATCCTGATCGAAACCGGCGTGCCGGCGGGCCTGTCGCCTGCCATGACCGCGCTGCTGCTGACGTTGGTGGACGTGGACACGCCGCTCTGGCTGCCTGAAACCGTCAGCGCGGACGCGATCGCGTTTCTGCGATTTCATTGCGCCTGCCCCATCGTGCCATCGCCCTCGCTCGCGCGTTTCGCCGCGGTGCCGGCTGGCAGCAAGGCGCCGGCGCTTTCGGCTTGCCACCAGGGCGATCCGGCCTATCCCGATCTGTCTACCACCTTGCTGATCGAGGTCGAATCCCTGTCGGGCGGGGAACCCGCCATCCTCAGCGGCCCGGGTATCAAGAGCCAGCAGCTGCTGCATGCGGCAGGGCTGCCCGAGGGTTTCTGGCGCGAGTGGCGTCTCAATCATCAACGGTTTCCGCTCGGTGTCGACGTGTTCCTGACGCACGAGCGTCGGATCTGCGCACTGCCGCGCAGCACGCGCAAGGAGAACTGACATGTACGTAGCCGTAAAAGGGGGCGAACGCGCCATCCTCAATTCCTACCGCATGCTGGACGACTACCGGCGCGGCGACCGCGAAGTGCCCGAGCTGAGCCTGGACCAGATCCGCGAACAGATGCCGCTGGCGGTATCGCGGGTCATGGCGGAGGGCTCGCTCTACGATCCGCAACTGGCGGCGCTGGCCATCAAGCAGGCCGCGGGCGACCTGATCGAAGCGGTGTTCCTGCTGCGCGCCTACCGCACCACCTTGTCGCGCTTTGGCTATACCCAGCCCATCGACACCGGCCGCATGCGCCTGCAGCGCCGCATCTCGTCCACCTTCAAGGACGTGCCTGGCGGCCAGATCCTGGGACCGACCTACGACTACACCCAGCGTCTGCTGGACTTCTCGCTCGAAGCGCAGCGCGAAGCCGACGCCTTGCCGCCGGGCGGCGAGGCGCTGGACAGCGCGATGCCGCGCGTCACCGACCTGCTGGCGCATGACGACCTGATCGACGCGGAAGCCGTGCCCGAAGGCGATCCCGAACCCTTCGACCTGACCCGGCAGCCGCTGGATTTCCCGGCCTCGCGCGCGGCCCGCCTGCAGAACCTGGCGCGCGCAGACGAAGGTTTCCTGCTGTCCATGGGCTATTCGACCCAGCGCGGCTACGGCAATACCCACCCCTTCGCCGCCGAGATCCGCTACGGCGCGCTCGAGGTGGAAATGCACATCGAGGAATTGGGATTCGCCGTCACCGTGGGCGAGATCGAGATCACCGAATGCCAGATGGTCAGCCAGTTCGCGGGCAGCGCCGAGGAAGGCCCGAAGTTCACCCGGGGCTATGGGCTGACCTTTGGCTATGGCGAACGCAAGTCCATGTCGATGGCGCTGGTGGACCGCGCGCTGAAGGCGCGCGACCTGGGCGAACGCGCCGATTCGCCTGCCAATGATCACGAGTTCGTGCTCTATCACAGCGACAACGTCGAAGCCTCCGGTTTCGTGCAGCACTTGAAACTGCCGCACTACGTGGACTTCCAGGCCAATCTTGAACTGTTGCGGCGCATGCGCGCCGAACGCGCCGCGCCCGAGGCCGCGCGCAACGATCTGATGGACGAGGCGGTTTCCCCATGACTACGCAACACGCAACGGTCGAACGCGACGACCACTACAACTTCGCCTATCTGGACGAATCCACCAAGCGCATGCTGCGCCGCGCCTTGCTCAAGGCCGTCGCCATCCCCGGCTACCAGGTGCCTTTCGGCAGCCGCGAAATGCCGCTGCCCTATGGCTGGGGCACTGGCGGCATCCAGGTCACGGCGTCCATCATTGGCGCAAACGACGTGCTGAAGGTGATCGACCAGGGTTCGGACGACACCACCAACGCGATCAACATCCGCCGCTTCTTCGGCCGTGTCACGGGCGTGGCGACGACGGAATCCACTTCTGCCGCCACCATCGTCCAGACCCGCCACCGCATCCCCGAGACGCCGCTGGCGGAAGGGCAGATCATGGTGTTCCAGGTGCCCATTCCTGAACCGCTGCGCTGGCTGGAGCCTTCCGAAACCGAGACGCGCACCATGCACGCGCTGGCCGAATATGGCGGCATGCACGTCAAGCTGTACGAGGACATCGCGCAGCACGGCCATATCGCCACCACCTATGACTATCCTGTCATCGTGAACGGACGCTACATGATGCGGCCTTCGCCCATCCCCAAGTTCGACAACCCCAAGCTGGACCGCAGTCCTGCGCTGATGCTGTTCGGCGCGGGCCGCGAAAAGCGCGTCTACGCGGTGCCGCCCTACACGCAGGTGAAGAGCCTGGACTTCGAGGACCATCCGTTCAGGGTCGAGACCTGGAACGAATGCTGCGACCTGTGCGGATCGCGCGAGAGCTATCTGGATGAAATCATCCTGGACGACGCCGGCACGCGCCGTTTCGTCTGCTCCGACACCGAGTACTGCAACGACCGGCAGGCGCAACAGCAAGCCAACCAGGAGACCGCGGCATGAACGCCCAACCTTTGCTTTCAGTGCGCAACATGACGCGCACCTGGGACGGCGTGCACGGCTGCCGCAACGTCAACTTCGATCTGTATCCGGGCGAAGTCCTGTGCGTGGTCGGCGAGTCCGGTTCCGGCAAGAGCACGCTGCTGTCGGCCGTGTCGTACCAGACCAGGCCGGACGCGGGCAGCGTCTGGTACGACACCCGCGACCAGGGCTTTACCGACCTGGCCGCGCTGCCCGGCGCACGCCTGCGCCTGCTGTCGCGCACCGACTGGGGCTTCGTGCGGCAGAACGCCCGCGACGGCCTGCGCATGCAGGTCAGCGCGGGCGCCAACATCGCGGAGCGGTTGATGGCCGTGGGCGACAGGCATTACGGCGACTTGCGTCAGGCCGCTGGCAACTGGCTTCAGAAGATGGAGATCGACGCGGGACGGCTGGATGACAGGCCCACCTCGTTTTCGGGCGGCATGCAGCAGCGCCTGCAGATCGCCCGCAACCTCGTGACGCACCCGCGCCTGGTGTTCATGGACGAACCCACGGCTTCGCTGGACGTGTCGGTGCAGGCGCGCTTGCTGGACCTGCTGCGTCAGCTGGTGGCCGATCTGGGCTTGGCTGCGATCGTCGTGACCCACGACCTGGCCGTGGCGCGCCTGCTGGCGCATCGGACCCTGGTGATGCGCGGCGGCGAAGTGGTCGAAAGCGGCCTGACCGACCAGATCCTCGACGATCCGCAGCATCCCTACACCCAGTTGCTGGTGTCCTCCATTTTGCAGAGCTGAGCATGCCTGAAAAGACTCCCATGATCGAGGTGCGGGGCCTCGGAAAGATGTTCACCCTGCATAACCAGGGGGGCATGCGCCTGCCCGTGCTGGAGTCGGTCGACTTCGACGCGGCGGCGGGCGACTGCCTGGTGCTGGCGGGACCGTCCGGCACCGGCAAGAGCACCCTGCTACGCTGCCTGTACGGCAATTATCTGGCGACCGAAGGCAGCATCCGGGTCCGCTGGAACGACGAATGGGTGGAGCTGGCCGGCGCCCCCGAACAACGCATTCTGGCCTTGCGGCGCGAGGTGATCGGCTACGTCAGCCAGTTCCTGCGCGTGATTCCGCGCGTGTCGGCGCTGGACGTGGTGGCCGAACCCCTGCGCGCAGCGGGCGTGGAGGCCGACGAAGCCCGCTCCCGCGCAGCAGCCCTGCTGCAACGCTTGAACGTGCCGCCGCGCCTGTGGGGACTGGCGCCCGCCACGTTCTCGGGCGGCGAGCAGCAGCGCGTGAATATCGCACGCGGTTTCATCGCGCGCCATCCCATCCTGCTGCTGGATGAACCCACCGCGTCGCTGGACGCGGACAACCGCCAGGTCGTGATCGCGCTGATCCGCGAGGCCATGGCAGAAGGCCGCTGCCTGCTGGGCATCTTCCACGACGCCGAAGTGCGCGATGCAGTCGCCACGCAGACGCTGGCCTTGCGTCCCGCCCAACCCGCCCTGGCCGACCTGGAGCAATGATGCAGAGCACCTATCTCACCCATGCCCGCGTGGTACTGCAGGACCGCATCCTGGAGGACAGCGCCGTGCTGATCGACGATGGCCGCATCGTCGCCATCGAACCTGCCGGCGCGCGCGCGGACCGCGAGATCGATCTCCGTGGCCAGACCTTGCTGCCTGGTTTGATCGACCTGCATTGCGATGCCATCGAAAAGGAAGCCGAGCCGCGTTCGCGCGTGTTGTTTCCGCTGGATTTTGCCGTGGCCCAGGTGGACCGCCGCAATGCCGCGGCCGGCATCACCACGCCGTATCACGCGCTGTCCTTCGCCAATAGCGAGTGGGGCGTGCGCAACAACCAGACGGCGGCGGAAGTGGTGCGCACGGTGCGCGCCTTCGGCCAGCACAGCCTGGTCGACAACCGCGTCCACTGCCGCTACGAAGTCACCGACGCGTCCTCGGTGGACGTGCTGCGCGCGCTGATGGACGAGGGCGCGGTGGACCTGCTGTCGGTGATGGACCATTCTCCGGGGCAGGGCCAGTTCAAGACGCTGGAGTCCTATCTGCAGTACATGATGGGCAACCATGCCATGAGCCGCGAGCAGGCCGAGGAGGCCGCGCAGGCCAAGACGCGCGCCAAGGATGGCGCGGTGGCGCGGGTGGAGGCGCTGCTGTCGCATGCGCAGGGACTGGGCATCCCCACCGCCAGCCACGACGACGATTCGATCCAGCGCATCGCCACCATGCGCAACCTGGGCGTCGCGATGAGCGAATTCCCGATCACCCTGGATACCGCGCGCGCCGCGGTGTCCTGCGGACTGCCCACCATCCTGGGCGCGCCCAACGTGCTGCGCGGCCAGAGCCAGAGCGGTTCCATGCGCGCCATCGATGCCATACGCGCGGGCGTGGCCAGCTGCCTGTGTTCGGACTACCAGCCGTCGGCGTTGATCGCCGCCGCCTACACGGTGGCGGCTCAGACCGACCTGACGCTGCCACAGGCGGTCGCGCTGGTGACGCTGAATCCGGCGCAGGCTTGCGGCCTGTCCGACCGCGGGCGCATCGCGCCGGGGCTGCGCGCGGACCTGGTGGCGGTGGCGCAAGTGGGCACGCAGCCGCTGATCAGCCATACCTGGTCGGCGGGGCGGCTGGTATTCTCGGCGCACTATCCGCCCGTGCGCGCGAGCGAGCAGCGGGCGTCCGAAAAGCAGGCCGTGGCGGCCTGAACCGGTTCCTGGAGAGAGATGTGTTGCATCCCATCGTGACAGCCGTGGCCTGCAGCCCCACGCACGGGTTCAGCAAGCCGGTGGTGCGGGCCATCATGTTGCTGAAGGGGCTGGGCGTGGAAGGCGACGCCCACATGGGCGTTACGGTCAAGCACCGCTCCCGCGTCAAGGCGGATCCCGCCCAGCCCAATCTGCGGCAGGTCCACCTGATCCACGGCGAGCTGCACGACGAGCTGCAGCTTGCCGGTTTCAACGTGGCCGAAGGCACCATGGGCGAGAACATCACCACCCGCGGCATTGACCTGCTGGGCCTGCCGCGCGGGGCGCGCCTGCATATCGGCGCGGATGCGGTGGTCGAGATCACCGGTCTGCGCAATCCCTGCTCCCAGCTCGACAACTACCAGCAGGGCCTGACCGCCGCTGTGCTGGGCCGCCATCCGGACGGCAGCCTGATGCGCCGCGCCGGCATCATGGGCATCGTGATCGAAGGCGGCACGGTGAGCGCCGGCGATCCCATCCTCGTGGCGCTGCCCGACTTGCCGCATCTGCCGCTGGAGCGTGTCTGAACGCCGTCCGCGCAAGGCCGGCCTGTCGCAAAAACATCGCCGATATGCGCAGCCGGGAGGCCGTGCATCTGGTTAAATGACGGGAAAGGCGCGGCCGCGATTTCCGCGGCGCGCCGGCCCTTTTTCCGGAGTTTGCGATGGCACGATTCAATTTCACCCAGGATCCCGAGGAACCCGATCTGTGGGCGGCGGAGAACGTCGCCGCCGGCAAGGGCCGTCCGTCCATCCACGTGATGATCCAGACTGACGGCGAAGAACCCGACAGCAGCGCGTCCAAGGTGGTCAAGGCCATCATCGACGACCTCGATGACCAGATCCTGGCCGCGGCCGAATTCCTGCTGGAAAACTACTCCTACGAGCACTACAAGAAGCTCGGCCTGGACGACAACCAGCTGCTGCAGGAAGAAACCCCCGAAGCCATGGCCCAGCATGCCGTGCTGCGCGCGCTGTGGCTGTTCGACGAAGACGGCGACGGCTATGAACTGTGGTTCACGCTGCCCTGGGATCCGGTGCACACCTACGACGTGGAATTCGAGGACGGCGCGCCCGTCTCGTGCTCGGTCAACGACTAGGGCGTACAGCGCCTAGGGCCGGTCCAGCTCGAACTTCGTCGCCTGGCTCTGGCCCAGCGAATCGTCATAGCGGTACAGCATCTTCAGGGTCTTGCCCTTGCGGACCGTGTTGGCGGCGGTGTTCTCCAGCACCACGTCGATCTCGCGGCCGACGAATTCGGTGCAGTCGGTATCGGCGCGGGCGCCATCGGGGATGTCCGCGTTCCTGACCTTCAAGCGAAATATCAGTTGCGTCAGTTCCGTACCGTCGGTGCGGTACTGGCGCATCACCACGGGCAGGTTGGCCACGGTGCCGCCCAGCTCGCAGGAAATGCGGGTCCAGGCGTGGGAGGCGGGCGCGGCGGACATCAGGGCCGCGGCTGCCAGGGCGCAGCGCAGGCTAAGGCGTTTCATGGCATGAGGACTGAGCGTGGCGCCCATGCGCGCCGCGCCGGGATGGGAAGCGAAGGGCTTATATGTTGCTCCCCGCCATGGCGCCGGTCAAGCTGGCGCTAGCCATGAAAAAAACGGGCCATGCGGCCCGTTTTTCATTGCCCGCTGCGTCAGGCATTCTGGCGTGCGGCCTGGCCCGCGGGGGCTTCCCCGGCTGCGGCGGACTCGGTATCGGCCGTGTCCTCGCGATTGCCTTCCAGCTTGGAGATCACGGCGGTGGCCAGGCTGTTGCCGACCACGTTGGTGGCGGTGCGGCCCATGTCGAAGAACTGGTCGATGCCCATGATCAGCAGCAGGCCCGCTTCCGGCAGATGGAACATCGGCAGGGTCGCGGCCACCACCACGAGCGAGGCGCGCGCCACGCCGGCCATGCCTTTGCTGGTCACCATCAGCACCAGCAGCAGGGTCAGCTGCTGCGTAAAGCTCATCTGGATGTTGTAGGCCTGGGCGATGAACAGTACCGCGAAGGACTGGTACATCATCGAGCCGTCCAGGTTGAAGGAGTAGCCCAGCGGCAGCACGAAGCCCGAGATGCGCTTGGGCACGCCGAAACGCGTCAGCGCCTCGATGGTCTTGGGGTAGGCCGATTCGCTGCTGGCCGTGGAAAACGCCAGCAGCGTGGGCTCTTTGATCAAACCGCCCAGGCGGAAGGTCGACTTGCCCAGGAACAGATAGCCCACGGCGAACAGAATGGCCCACAGCAGCGCCAGGCCCAGGTAGAACTCGCCTATCAGCTTGCCGTAGCTCACCAGCACGCCCAGGCCCTCGGTGGTGATGGCGGCGGCCATGGCGGCGAACACGCCCAGGGGCGCAAAGCGCATCACGTAGTCCGTCACCCGGAACATGATCTTGGCCAGCTCGTCGATCAGGTTGTAGATGGTGTTGTGGCCCTTGCCGCGGATGAAGGACAGGGCGGCGCCGAAGAACAGCGAGAACACCAGGATCTGCAGGATCTCGTTGTTGGCCATGGCCTCGGCGATGCTGCGCGGGAATACGTGCGTGATGAAGGCCTTGAGCGTGAAGTCGCCCGTCTTCAGGCCTGAGGTCAGGTTCGCGTCCGGCAGCGCCAGGTTCATGTGCGCGCCGGGCTGGAAGATGTTGACCAGCGCCAGGCCCAGCAGCAGCGACAGGGCCGAGGCGGCGATGAACCAGACCATGGCGCGCATGCCGATGCGGCCCACGGCGCTGGCGTCGCTCATGCTGGCCAGGCCGGTCACCAGGGTGGCGAAGACCAGCGGCGCGATGATCATCTTGATCATGCGCAGGAAGATGTCGGTGACGAGACTGAAGTACGAGGCGATCTGCAAGGCCTCTTTCTCGTTCTGCGCGTAGTTGTGGCAGAAATAGCCCACCACGATGCCCAGCACCATGGCGATGCCGATGTAACGCGTCAGCTTCTTAGTGTTCATGATCAAAACGGAAAACAGGGATCGTTTGCCTGGCCCGGCAGGGCGGGCGCGCCGGCAAGAGGCGGGCAAGAGGATCCGGAGAGGGAATGCCAGGGTAGGCCGAGAGGTCCGGGTTTACCCTTGGGGCGCGATCTTAACGCCGCGCACCTGACACGTAGTTGTCAGATCGGGGACGGATAAGGCGGCTTACCCGGGAGCGGCTTCGGGACCGGCGATGTCGAAGTTGTATCAATTTGGAACTGCTGCGCTATCGCTCGCGCTCATGCCAGAATGGGCCGATCCCGGCGTGCGCGGCAGCGGCGCAGGGCAACACGAACAACAGGCCCCTGCGCGGGGCCGCACAAGGAGACCAGGCAATGCCGAAACGCGAATTGTCCGTGCTGGCGTCCGGATACACCTATCTGGAGGGGCTGCGCTGGCACGAAAACCGCTTGTGGGCGTCGGACTTCTATACCGAGCAGGTCATCGCCGTGGACCTGGATGGCACGGTCGAGCAGATCTGCAAGGTGCCGCAGCAGCCGTCCGGGCTGGGCTGGCTGCCGGACGGCCGCCTGCTGATCGCGTCCATGAAGGACCGCAAGCTCTTGCGGCGCGAGACGGACGGCACGCTGGCCGTGCACGCCGACCTGTCGGCGTACACCGGAGGCCCGGTCAACGACATGGTGGTGGATGCGCAGGGTCGGGCCTATGTGGGCAATTTCGGTTTCGACCTGATGGCGGGCGAGCCGGTCCGCAATACCGGCATCGTGCGCGTCGATCCCGACGGCTCGGCGCGCCAGGTGGCCGACGGACTGTGCTTTCCCAACGGTTCGTTCATCACGCCGGACGGCAAGACCATGATCGTCAACGAAACCTTCGGCAACCGCATTTCCGAGTTCGACATCCTGGCCGATGGCGGGCTGGGGCCGCGCCGCGACTGGGCCGATTTCGGCCCCTTGCCGGCCAGCGACGACCTGGGCGTGTTGATCGCCGCCTCCGCCATCGGACCGGACGGCGGCGCGCTGGACGCGGAAGGGGCCTTGTGGGTGGCTGACGCCATCGGCAAGCGCATCGTGCGCGTGGCGCGCGGCGGCAAGATCCTGGAGCAGATCGACACCGGCGAATTCGGCATCTTCGCCGCCGCCCTGGGCGGGCCGGACGGCCGGACCCTGTTCATGGCGGCCGCGCCCGACTTCATCGAGGCCAACCGCCGGGCCAGGCACGAAGGCTGCATCCTGATGACCCGGGTGGACGTGCCGCACGCCGGTCGGCCGTAGGCGCTGCGGTTTCTGGCGCGGCGCAAGCCGCCGCGCCATCGGTCCTTCGGGGGAGCCGAAGGCTGGCCTGAGCCTTTCGTGCTCATCTGAATGGACCGGATACGGGCGGTTGCAAGACCTTTCGTCGAATCCCCCGTAAAATCACCCCATTCAGCAAGTCTTCAATCATCTTTCAATAGACAGTACCTAAGGAGGACCACTCATGGCCCTAGTCTCCATGCGCCAGTTGCTCGACCACGCCGCCGAGCACGGCTACGGCATTCCCGCTTTCAACGTCAACAACCTGGAGCAGGTCCAGGCCATCATGGAAGCCGCTGCGGAGACCGACAGCCCGGTGATCATGCAGGCCTCGGCCGGCGCGCGCAAATACGCGGGCGAAGGCTTCCTGAAGTACCTGATCCAGGCCGCCGTGGAAACCTATCCCCACATCCCCGTGGTCATGCACCAGGATCACGGCCAGTCGCCCAAGATCTGCCAAGGCGCCATCGACCTGGGCTTCTCCAGCGTCATGATGGACGGCTCGCTCAAGGAAGACGGCAAGACCATCGCCGACTACGACTACAACGTCGAAGTGACCAAGAAGGTCGTGGATACCGCCCACAAGCTGGGCGTGACGGTCGAAGGCGAACTGGGCTGCCTGGGTTCCCTGGAAACCATGGAAGGCGACAAGGAAGACGGCCACGGCGCCGACGGCAAGCTGACCATGGATCAGCTGCTGACCGACCCGGAACAAGCCGCCGACTTCGTGCGCCGCACGCAGCTGGACGCCCTGGCCATCGCCATCGGCACCAGCCATGGCGCCTACAAGTTCACGCGCAAGCCCACCGGCGACATCCTGTCGATCTCCCGCATCAAGGAAATCCACGCCCGCCTGCCCAACACCCACCTGGTGATGCACGGCAGCTCCAGCGTGCCGCAGGAACTGCTGGCCGAGATCCGCGAATTCGGCGGCAACATGAAGGAAACCTACGGCGTGCCCGTCGAGGAAATCCAGGAAGCCATCAAGTACGGCGTGCGCAAGATCAATATCGACACCGATATCCGTCTGGCCATGACCGGCGCGATCCGCCGCTTCTTCGCTGAAAACCCGGAAAAGTTCGACCCGCGCGAATACCTGAAGCCGGCCCGCGCCGCCGCCAAGGCGATCTGTGTGGCTCGCTACACCGAATTCGGCACCGCCGGCAACGCCAGCAAGATCAAGGCCCTGCCGCTGACCGAAATCGCCGCGCAATACGCGTCGGGCAAGCTGGCTCAAGTGGTGCAGTAAGCATCTGCCGCAGGCGCATGACGCCAAAAGGCGTCTGGCGCCAAAGCGAAAAAAGGGCGGTCCACCCAGGTGGACCGCCCTTTTTTTGTCTGCGCCGCCGCTAGGGCGCCGGCGAGTTGCGGGGAAAGTGCGGCACGGTACGGTCCACGTGGTGCCAGGACGGGGCCGACTCGGTCCAGAGGGTGGCGCGGGCGCGGAAGGCTTCCGGATCATCCAGCGAACCGGCCCGCACGATGTCATAGCCCATGCCCGCCGAATTGCCGAACAGCGGAGTGCCGCAGTCCGCACAGAAGCTACGCATCACGGTATGGCCGGATTCGCCGCGGTAGCGGTGCTCTTTGGGGCTGCCGCGCAACAGCGTGATGGAGCCGGTCGGGAAGATCAGGGCATGGGCGGGGGCGCCGCCGCTGGAGTACTGGCAGTCCCGGCAATGACAGGTTGCCGCCATGATTGGTTCATCGGTGATGGCGTAGCGGACAGCGCCGCACTGGCAACCGCCGGTCAGGTGTACCTGCGCGTCGGCGTGGGCGCTGCGTTTGGGGGAAGCATCCTGCATACGGCTTTGTCTCCGGCTGGGGTCAGCGCCGTGACGCCAGAGGCGGCCGGCGCGCATCATAGGGGAGGCAAGAGCCTAACCCGGCCGCCGGGTGGCGTCGAGGGGAGGCCCGGCAAAACCTGCCCATTTGCAGTAACCTATGCGCTTCGCAGGACCCGCGCGCCGCGCCGGCCTTGCCCGCAGTTCCCGGATTCCGTTCTACTTCCCGCCCTGGCGCTTGCCCGAGGCGGGAATCTTCATTATTGCCATAGGCCATTCCCGTGACTTCTGCTTTGCATCAATCCAGCATCAAGTCCTTGCCGCTGCTGGGCCGCGGTAAGGTGCGCGACATGTACGCGGTGGGCGACGACAAGTTGCTGATCGTCGCATCGGATCGCATCTCCGCGTTTGACGTGATTCTTGACGACCCCATCCCAGGCAAGGGACAGGTGCTGACCGAACTGACCGAGTTCTGGCTGCAGAAGCTGGCCCACATCCTGCCGAACCACTCCACCGGCATCAAGCCCGAAGACGTGGTCGCGCCGGACGAAGTCGACCAGGTGCGCGGCCGCGCCGTGGTGGTCAAGCGCTTGAAGCCCATCCTGGTGGAAGCGGTCGCCCGCGGCTACCTGATCGGCTCGGGCTGGAAGGACTACCAGGCCACCGGCGCCGTCTGCGGCATCAAGCTGCCCGCCGGCCTGCAACAGGCAAGCCAGCTGCCCGAACCGATCTTCACGCCCGCCGCCAAGGCCGAGTTCGGCATGCACGACGAGAACGTGGACTTTGCCCACGTGGTCAAGGAAGTCGGCCAGGAAATGGCCGAGCGCATCCGCGACGTGACCCTCAAACTGTATGCCGAAGCCGCCAAGTTCGCGGCCACCAAGGGCATCATCATCGCCGACACCAAGTTCGAATTCGGGCTGGACGACGACGGCACGCTGTATCTGATGGACGAAGTGCTGACGCCGGATTCCTCGCGCTTCTGGCCTGCCGACGGCTACCGCGTGGGCATCAGCCCCCCGTCGTTCGACAAGCAATTCGTGCGTGACTGGCTGGAAACCCAGACCTGGGACAAGACCCCGCCCGCGCCGCGCTTGCCGCAGGACGTGCTGGAAAAGACCGCCGCCAAGTACCGCGAAGCCTTGGACCGCCTGGTCGCCTGAACGCTGCCGGGTAAGGAAAGCCCGCTCCCAAGGCGTCTGGATGAAGAAAATCCGGATCGCACTTCGGTTTTGTGGGGCGAGCATCGGAATGGCGCAGGGCAGCCTCGGCGGCTAAAGAACTCCGACATCCGCAAGCTCGAGGCCCTGCCGCTTCGGTGTTGTGAGGCGGGGTTCTTGAGTCGCCGGCGTCCGGACTGCGGGATTCCGATGCTCGCCCCAGTGGGGCTGCGCTTCGGATCCCTCCGTCCGGACACCGGCTTACAGCATCTACCCATGAACGGGTCTGAAGCCAGCGCATTAGGCGACTGCCAGCCGAGGACCCAGGAGCCATCCGAAGCGCAGCCCCATTGGGGCGAGCATCGGAATGGCGCAGGGCCGCCTCGGCGGCTAAAGAACTCCGACATCCGCAAGCTCGAGGCTCTGCCGCTTCGGTGTTGTGAGGCGGGGTTCTTGAGTCGCCGGCGTCCGGACTGCGGGATTCCGATGCTCGCCCCGGTGGGGCTGCGCTTCGGATCCCTCCGCCCGGACACCGGCTTACAGCATCTACCTATGAACGGGGTCCGAGGCCAACGCATTAGGCGACCGCCAGCCGAGGACCCCGGAGCCATCCGAAGCGCAGCCCCACCGGGGCGAGCATCGGAATGGCGCAGGGCAGCCTCGGCGGCTAAAGAACCCTGACGCCCGCAAGCTCGAAGCCCTACCGCTTCGCCCCCAGCAAGTTGGATTTACGTCCAACTTACCGCGGGCGGTCCAGATGGAGCGGTTTTTTCGACCCGAAAAGCGCTTGCCCTGCAAGTGTTATCAGGGCTTTCGATAGGATTTATTGCGAATTGTGACGTTATAATTCCCGGCTGCTTGCATGGGGACGTTCCCCAGAAAGGAGCTCCCAGCATGGTAATGATGTTGCCTTTCCTGACTGGCCTGATCGCGGTGTGGTTCGGCATGCTAGGCAGGCGCCGCCCCTGCGTGACCTTCTGGCTGCTGACGCTGGCGCTGTTCGCCGGCTGGTGCCAGTACCACATGACCAGCCCTCTGGCCTTGTCGTTCTGAGGGCGGGGCAATGATCTTCTCCCGCAATCCCGCGCGCGGCTCGCGCGTCCTCAATGGCCTGGCGCTGCTGGGCGTCACCAGCGCCCTGGGCATGGCCTTCTTCTGGCAGATCGCCTACGACGAGCTGCCTTGTCCGCTGTGCCTGTTGCAGCGCGTGGCGCTGCTGCTTGCGGGCGTGGGCTTCTTGCTGAACATGCGGTTGGGGCCTTCGCCCATGCACTATGCGATGAGCATCGCGGCCGCATTGGGCGGCATGCTGGCCGCCGGCCGGCAAGTGCTGCTGCACATCGCGCCGGGCGATCCGGGCTACGGCTCGCCCTTCCTGGGCCTGCACTTCTACACCTGGGCGTTCATCGCCTTTGCCGCCATCATCGTGTTCTGCGCCGTGATGCTGGCAGTCGACCGCAAATGGGGCGACAACATGCTGCGCAAGCCGGTGTCGGTGCTGGGCGTGCTGGTCATGGCCCTGTTTTTCCTGGTGGCGCTGGCCAATGTGGGCAGCACCACGCTGGAGTGCGGTTTCGGGCCTTGTCCGGACAACCCCGCCAGCTACCAATGGCTGGATTCCGCCTCCGCGACATAGCCCTTGCCGGCGCCGGGTAAAATACCGGGTTTCGCGGCATCCGTCCGCGGTCCTTTGACTTTCCGCGGCCCTGCGCCGCGGTCTCAACTCTACGACACCGGTTATGACAGCCAAGACTTCCGCAGCGGCAGAGGCCACCCCCGTGGTGGGCGTGATTATGGGTTCTTCCAGCGATTGGGAGGTCATGAAGCACGCGGTCACGATGCTGGAGGATTTTGGCGTTCCCCATGAGGCGCGCGTGATCTCCGCGCACCGCATGCCGCAGGACATGGCCGAGTACGGCGCGGCGGCGCATGCCCGCGGCCTGCGCGGCATCATCGCCGGCGCCGGCGGCGCGGCGCACCTGCCGGGCATGATGGCCGCCCTGACCGAAGTGCCGGTGTTCGGCGTGCCGGTGCCGTCCAAGTACCTGCGCGGCGAGGATTCGCTGCTGTCCATCGTGCAAATGCCCAAGGGCGTGCCGGTGGCCACTTTCGCGATCGGCGAAGCCGGCGCGGCCAATGCCGCGCTGCACCTGATCGCTACCCTGGCCGGCACGGACGCGGGCTTGCACAAGAAGCTGGTGGCGTTCCGCGCCCGCCAGACGCAAGCCGCGCGCGACATGAAGGTTCCGCCCGAGGCCTGATCAGAATGACTCAATCGACTGCTTTCATGATCGCTCCCGGCGGCTGGCTGGGATTGCTGGGCGGCGGCCAACTGGGCCGCATGTTCTGCCACGCGGCCCAGAGCCTGGGCTACAAGGTCGCGGTGCTGGACCCGGCCGCCGAATGCCCGGCGGGCATGGTGGCCGACCTGCACATCCAGGCGGCCTATGACGACGAGGCCGGCCTCGAGCGCCTGGCCCAGACCTGTCAGGCCGTCACCACCGAGTTCGAGAACGTGCCCGCGGACAGCCTGCGCACGCTGGCCACGCGCTGCCGCGTCAGCCCGGCCGGAGACGCCGTGGCCATCGTGCAGGACCGCATCGCCGAAAAGACGTTCATTGCCTCGCAAGGCATTGCTGTCGCGCCGCACGCCGCGATCCGCAGCGAAGCCGACCTGCGCGCAGCGCCCCAAGGGCTGTTTCCGGGCATCCTGAAAGTCGCCCGCCTGGGTTACGACGGCAAGGGCCAGGCCCGCATCAACACGCGCGAGGAAGCGCTGGCGGCCTTCGCCGAATTCGGCGGCGTGGCCTGCGTGCTGGAAGCGCTGATGCCGCTGGACTACGAAATTTCCGTGGTGCTGGCGCGCGGCTTCGATGGCGCGAGCGTGGTGTTCCCGGTGGCGCGCAACGTGCACCGCGACGGCATCCTGGCGGTGTCGACCGCGGCGCCGGTGCAGCAGGACGCAGCCCATGCCGAAAGGCAGGCCCGCGCCACGCAGGCCGCGCAAGCCATCGCGCAGGGGTTGGGCTACCACGGCGTGCTGTGCGTGGAATTCTTCGTGCTCAAGGACGGCAGCCTGATCGTCAACGAGATCGCGCCGCGCCCGCACAACAGCGGCCACTACACCATGGATGCCTGCCTCAGCAGCCAGTTCGAGCAGCAGGCGCGCGCCATGGCCGGCCTGCCGCTGGGCGGCTCCGACCTGCTGGCGCCCGCCGTCATGCTGAACATCCTGGGCGACATCTGGTATCCGTCGGCCACCGCCACGGCGCAGCGCGAACCCGATTGGGCCGCCGCGCTGGCCGTGCCAACCGCCAAGCTGCACCTGTACGGCAAGCGCGAAGCGCGCCGTGGCCGCAAGATGGGCCACATCACGATCGTGGCGCCCACGCTGCAGCAGGCTCGCGACGACGCCGCCCGCGTGGCGGCGGCGCTGGGCATGCAGGCTCCCGAGTAAAGCGCGGATTCCATGACTTCCTTGTCCCCGTCAGCGTCCGCCACCGCCGCGGAGATCGCCCACGCCGCCCAGCGCATGCTGGACGGCGAGCTGGCCGCATTTCCCACCGAGACCGTCTACGGCCTGGGCGCGGACGCGGAAAACCCGCAAGCGGTCGCCAAGATCTACGCCGCCAAGGGCCGGCCTTCCAACCATCCCGTCATTGTGCACATCGCGCCGCAAGGCGATCTGTCGTACTGGGCGGCGGAAGTGCCGCAAGAGGCGCGCCTGCTGATCGACGCTTTCTGGCCCGGTCCGCTCACGTTGATTCTCAAGCGCGCGCCGCACATCGTCGACACGGTCAGCGGCGGCCAGGACAGCATCGGCATCCGCTGCCCCTCGCATCCGGTGGCGCAGGCGCTGCTGGCGGCTTTTGCCGCGGGCAAGCCCAACGGGCAGGGCGGCGTCGCGGCGCCATCTGCCAACAAGTTCGGCCAGGTGTCGCCGACGCGCGCCGAGCACGTGCGCAGCGAGTTCCCCGAGGAAGTCGCGGCCGGCATGCCGGTGCTGGAAGGGGGCGCCTCGGAAGTGGGCATCGAGTCCACCATCCTTGACCTGTCGCGCCTGGACCGCGGCGCCGGCCCCGTGCTGCTGCGTCCCGGCCACATCAGCGCCGCGCAGATCGAGGCCGTGCTGGGCGTGCAGGTCTTCGCGCCCGACGCCGCCGCGCCCAGGGCATCGGGCACGCTGAAGGCGCACTACGCGCCGCGCACGGCGCTGGAACTGGCTTCCGACGCACGCCTGCGGGACGTGGTGCAGGGGCAGGGCCTGCCCGAAGGCAAGGTCGTGGTGGTCGCCTACGGCGAGCGCCCCGATGCGCTCGACGCCCGGGTGCAGTGGCAGGGCGTGCCAGCCGATCCGGCGCGCTATGCGCAGGCCCTTTACGGCCTGCTGCGCGACCTGGACAAGCAGGGTTATGCGCGCATCATCGTGCAGGCGCCCCCTGCCACCGATGACTGGCACGCGGTCAACGACCGCATCGGCCGCGCCGCCGCTGCCTTCACGCTGGATACGACGGACCTGTAGGCCTTGCGCCTCAGGCCGCCAGGAACTCCCCGATCCGCTCCACCGCCTGCCGCAACGGCGGCAGGAACTCCTCCGTCAGCCGGTTCAGCGGCACCCGCGCCGCCTTGACACTGACGTTGACCGCGCCGCAGGCCTTGCCGCTGGCCGAGCGCACCGCCACGGAGATGGCGCGCACGTTCAGTTCCAGTTCCTGGTCGACGACGGCGTAGTCCTGCTCGCGGATGCGCGCGAGTTCGGCGCGCAGCTTGTCCTCGGTGACCAGCGTGAATTCCGTGTACGGCTGAAGCTCGGTCGCGGCGAAGTAGCGGGCCAGCGCGGGTTCGGGCAATTGCGCCAGCAGCACCCGGCCGATCGAGGTGCAGTACGCCGGCAGCCTGCTGCCCAGCCCCATCGAGGTCGCCAGCAGGCGGGTCACCTCGGAACGCGCCAGGTACAGCATCTCGTGGCCTTCCATGATGGCGAGCGCGCAGGTCTCGTTGATCGTGGCGCTGAGTTCTTCCAGCACCGGCTGCGCCAGCGACACAAAGGGCGTGGACGAGAAATAGGCGTAGCCCAGGCCCAGGATGCGCGGGGTCAGTACATAGAGCCTGCCGTGCTGTTCGGCGATGCCCAACAGGATCAGCGTGTGCAGGCAGCGCTGTACCACGGCGCGCGGCAAGCCGGCGCGGCGGCTCAGTTCGGCCGCGGTCTGCGGATGGCGGCGGGTGCCGAAGGCGCGGATCACATGCAGCCCGCGCGCCAGCGTCAGCATGTAATCCGGATCGCCGCGCAGCTGGTCGGGATGGTCTTCCGCTGCGAGCGGCGCGGCGTAGCCGGGCGGCGGAAGATTGGGCCGCATCAGGCTGCGCGCAATGGCGCGCCGGTGCGCGCCTGGAGGGCTGAGAGGGTCATGCCGTCGATCATATCCCGAACCAGCAGCCCGTCCGGCGTGACCTCGATGACGGCCAGGTCGGTATAGATGCGGTCCACCACGCCAGCGCCCGTCAGCGGATAGGTGCAGCGCTCGACGATCTTGGGCTCGCCGCTTTTGCTGTTGTGTTCCATCATGATGTAGACGCTGCGCGCGCCCACCGCCAGGTCCATCGCGCCGCCCACGGCCGGCGCTTCCCCGGCCTTGGCCAGCGACCAGTTGGCCAGGTCGCCGTTGGCGGCGACCTGCATGCCGCCCATGACGCAGATGTCCAGATGGCCGCCGCGCATCATCGCGAACGAATCCGCATGATGGAAATACGCGCCGCCTTCCAGCAGGGTCACGGGCTGCTTGCCGGCGTTGATCAGGTCCAGGTTGATGTCGGCCTCGGCGGGTGGCGGGCCCATGCCCAGGATGCCGTTTTCGCTGTGCAGCACGATCTCGCGGCCGGCGGGCAGGTGGGCGGCCACCAGCACCGGCATGCCGATGCCCAGGTTGACATAGCTGCCGTCGGGAATGTCCTGGGCCAGGCGGCGCGCCATGGCCTCGCGGGTCAGGGGTTGGAACATGCGGATTCCTTTGCGGTTCGGCCAGCCCTAGCTGGAAAAGGCGGCGTTGGCGACCTGGGTGACGCGCTTGACGAAGATGCCCGGCGTCACCACGGCCTCGGGCGACAGCTCGCCCAGCGCGACCTTGGCGCGCACCTGCACGATGGCGGTCTTGGCCGCCATGCACATGACCGGGCCGAAGTTGCGCGCGCTCTTGTTGTAGGTGAGGTTGCCCCAGCGGTCGGCCAGGTCGGCCTTTACCAACGCGAAGTCGCCATGCAGGGGCTGTTCGAAGACGTGGCCACGGCCGTCGATCATGCGCGTTTCCTTGCCGCGCGCCAGTTCGGTGCCGTAGGCTGTGGGCGTGTAGAACCCGCCCAGGCCGGCGCCGGCCGCCCGCAGGCGTTCGGCGATGGTGCCTTGCGGCACGCATTCCAGTTCGATGCGGCCCTGGCGGTAGAACTCGTCGAAGACCCAGGAGTGCGAGGCCTTGGGAAACGAGCAGATCACCTTGCGCACGCGCCCGGCCTTGATCAACGCCGCCAGGCCGGTTTCGTGGTTGCCGGCGTTGTTGCTGACCACGGTGAGCTCGCGCGCGCCCTGCGCGATCAGCGCGTGGATCAGCTCGGTGGGCATGCCGGCGCCGCCGAAACCGCTGATCAGCACGGTGGCGCCGTCGTGCACGTCCGCAACGGCGGTCTCGGGAGTGTCGTAGAACTTGTCGATCATGCGGGGCTCCTGCGCTTTCAGTCCACGGTGATACGCGCCTGCTTGATGATCCCGGCGTAGCGCGTCGAGTCCGTCTTCATCAGGTCGGCGAATTGCGCGGTGGTGCCGCTGACCGGCAGGAAGCCCGCGTCCAGGAATTTCTGCCTGACGTCGGGCTCCTTGACGATCTCGCTGATCTCGCGCGCCATGCGGTCGATGACCGGCGTGGGCGTGCCGGCCGGCGCCATCAGGCCCGCCCACGAACCGGTGACGAAGCCGGGCAGGCCGGCTTCTTCCATGGTCGGGATCGAGGGCTCGGTCGGCCAGCGCTGCTTGCCGGTGAACGCCAGCGCCTTCAGCCGGTTCTGCTTGACGTACTGCATGGGCACGAGGATCGGATCGAAGACCATGGACACGCGGCCGCCCAGCAGGTCCGCCAGGATGGGGGCGCTGCCTTTGTAGGCCACGTGCGTCATGGTGATCTTGCTTTGCAGCGCGAAGTCCGCGCCGGTCAGGTGCGCGCTGGAACCGTTGCCGCTGGAGGCATAGGTGAGCTTGTCCGGATTCTTGCGGGCATAGTCGACCAGTTCGGCCACCGTCTTCACGGGAATGTCTTCGGCCACGAACAGGAACAGGGGCAGGTCCGCCATCTGCACCACGGGCGTCAGGTCGGCGGGCTTGTAGCCCAGTTTGTATAGATGGAAATTGATGATGTAGGCGGGCAGGATGGAAAGAAAGGTGTAGCCGTCCGGCTCCGCCTTCGCGGCGATGGCGGCCCCCACGCTGCTGTTGGCGCCGGGGCGGTTCTCGATGATGATGGTCTGCTTCAGGCGCGGGCCGAGCTTGTCCATCACGATGCGCGTGACGATATCGGTCGAGCCGCCTGGCGTGTACGGCACGATGACTTTGATCGGCTTGCTGGGCCAGTCGTCTGCGGCGTGAACGCCAGCGCCGGCGGCCAGGCCGGCGGCCGCCAGGGCCGTGCCCAGCAGGGATTTGAGGGTGCTGCGGCGGGACTGCAAGTGGCTTGCATGGGTCATGGGTTGGGTCTCCTCCATGAATCGGCCGCTCGCGTAGTCGCGGCCGTTATTTTTTGAGAGATCGCGGCGCCGGCAGCGGCGGGCCCGGGACGCGAAAAAAGTATGGCACCAAGGCAAGCGGCCATCGCGGTCTGGCGGGCGGATAAAGTTCGTTCACCGGACAGGTCTGCAACCTTCAGGAATCGCGCCCCGTCCTCCGGGTTTCCACTAGGCGCCTTCGCGTTGTTCACGCCGTGGACATGGCTTAATCTGGCGGCCGGCCCAGTAAGGCAGGGCTCGGTTTCAACCGCAGTCGGCTTACAAGCCGGCGCGGCATCCATACTCAGGAGAAGTGATCATGAAGCGGTCCATCTTGTTTGCAGCCGGCGCCTTGGCCCTGGCTTGCGCATCCCAGGCGGCGGTGGCGGGGCCCACCCTCGATGCCGTGAAGAAAAAAGGATTCGTGCAGTGCGGCCTGACCGACGGCGTATCCGGCTTTTCGGCGACCAACAGCAAGGGCGAATGGGAAGGCATGGACGTGGACATTTGCCGCGCGGTCGCGGCGGCGGTGTTCGGTGATCCGACCAAATTCAAGGGCACGCCGCTGTCCACCCAGCAACGCTTCACGGCGCTGCAATCGGGCGAGGTGGACGTGCTGCTGCGCACCGTCACGCTGACGCAGACCCGCGACACGTCGCTGGGCCTGGCGGCCGTGGCGGCCAGCTTCTACGACGGCCAGGGCATCCTGGTGAGCAAGAAGCTGGGCGTCAAGAGCGCCAAGGAACTCAACGGCGCCACGGTCTGCGTGCAGCCCGGCACCACCACCGAGCTCAACCTGGCCGACTGGTTCCGCACCAACAACATCGAATTCAAGCCGGTGGTGATCGACAAGGTGACCGAGGTCGTGCGCGCCTTCGAATCGGGCCGCTGCGACGCCTTCACCGACGACGCCTCGCAACTGGCCGCGGTGCGCGCCACCCAGGTCGCCAAGCCGGACGACTACGAGATCCTGCCGGAACGCTTCTCCAAGGAGCCGCTGGGTCCCATGGTGCGCCAGGGCGACGAGAACTGGCTGGGCATCGTGCGTTGGACGCTGTTCGCGCTGATGGAGGCCGAGGAATACGGCATCACCCAGAAGAACGTCGACGAAATGTTGAAGAGCAACAACCCCAACATCGCCCGCATCCTGGGCGTGACGCCGGGGGCGGGCAAGAACATGGGGCTGGATGAGAAGTGGGCCTACAACGCCATCAAGGCAGTGGGCAACTACAGCGAAGTGTTCGAGCGCAACGTGGGCAAGGACAGCAAGCTCGGCCTGCAACGCGGCACCAATGCGTTGTGGAACAAGGGCGGCGCCATGTATCCCTGGCCGATCCGCTAAGGTTCGCGCCAGCCTGGACGGCCCGGATTTCCGGGCCGTTTTTTTATGGCATCGCCACGCGATACGTCTGCACCGTATTGCGGTACGCTATGCGCTTTCCACTGGACGGCCCACGCGCCATGACGCAGACCCGAAACGCCGAGGATTCCCCACTGTTCATCGCCGCGCTGGCGCGCGGCGTCTCCGTCCTGCGGGCCTTCAGCGAGGGGCAGCCCGCCATGACCTTGCCGGAGCTGGCCGAAGCGACCGGACTGAGCAAGAGTTCGGTGCAGCGCTTCACCCACACGCTGTGGACGCTGGGCTATCTGCGCAAGGACCCCTTGAGCAAGAAGTTCTCGCTGGGGCCCTGGTCGCTGGAGCTGGGCATGAAGTACGTGCAGACCAGCCCGCTGGTGCTGGGCGGCAATCCTTTCCTGCACACGCTCAACCGCAACAGCCAGGAAACCTGCAGCCTGGCCGAGCCCGACGGTCTGGACATGGTGTACGTGGCGCGCTTTGCCACCCACAAGGAAATGTTCGTGAACATGCCGGTGGGCATGCGCCTGCCGCTGTACTGCACGGCGGCGGGCCGGGCGGTGCTGGCCAGGCTGGATCCCGCGGTCGCGCGCGGTCTCCTGGAACGGTGCGACCGCAAGGCCTACACGGCCGCCACCATCACAAGCATGGACGTGCTCCTGGCCGAGCTGGAGTTTGCCCGCAGGCACGGCTATGCGCGCTCCAACGGCGAGTTCTATCCGGGCGACATCACGGTCAGCGCCGCGGTGCTGGATGCCGGTGGCACGCCGGTAGGCGCGGTCAACGTATCGGTGCCGTCCAGCCGCTGGTCGTTCGAGCAGGCGCAGGCTGTGTTCGGTCCGCAAGTGGTGGAAACGGCGCACGCCATCAGCGCGTCGCGCACGCTGGGGCGGTCGCGCCCCTTCTATGAAATGGAGCCGCCGGGCGGCGCCCTGCGCGACGCGATGCCGTTCGCGGGCGACGAGGCCTGATTCCAGGGGGCCCGGGTCCCGGGCGCGCCGACCACGTGCGTTCGTTATTCATACTAATTTAGTCGGATATAAAACTGCTGATTAGGGGAAACTCCCTAATTGGCCGGATGCTTGTACGCACGCTACTCTTATTTCGACACGATCATATCGCACAGCGATTTGATTGAATCTAAATAGTGATCCCAGCCTTATCAGGGCAGCGGTCGTCACCCAGGAGCCGAGTTGTGCAGCAGCCAGCCGAAGTCTGTTTTCATCCCGTCGCCGGGTTCATGGGCCTGCCTGCCGTCCGCGCCGCGGGCATGGGCGCGGCGCGCGCCTGCGTGGTCGGCATTCCCTTCGATTGCGGCACGCATCCGTTCCGGGTCGGATCGCGCCAGGGGCCGGACGCGATCCGCGAGCAGTCCAGGCTGCTGCGGCCGGTGGATATCTTCCGGCGCCACGGCATCGACAACCCGCCGGAGTTCCTGCGCGCCATCGACGTGGGCAATGTGGCCTGCCATCCGGGCGATCCGGACGCCTCCTATCCGCTGATCGAGGCCGGCATAGGCGCCATCCTGGATTCGGGCGCCATTCCGATTTCCATGGGAGGCGATGGCGCGGTCACCTTGCCGCAGCTGCGCGCCGTGGCGCGCCGCCATCCGGATTTCGTGGTGCTGCATTTCGATTCGCACACCGACACCTATCCCATCCCCGGCTACAACACCGCCACCACCTTCACGCGTGCCGCCGAAGAAGGGCTGCTGGACGTGGCCTCCAGCTTTCACGTGGGCACGCGCGGCAGTTCCTTCATGCCGGGCGTGCTGGAATTCGGCCGCGAGGTCGGCTACACGATCCTGCCCTATGACGACTTCGACCAGGACCAGAAGGGCGCGCTGGCCAACATCAAGCAGCGCATCGGCCAGCGGCCCGTGTACCTGTGCTTCGACATGGACATCTTCGATCCTTCCTGCGCGCCGGGCGTGTGCACGCCGGAGTGGGGCGGACTTACGGCCAAGGAAGGGCTGGCGCTGCTGCGCCAGCTCGCGGGCCTGAACTTCGTGGCGTTCGACGTGAACACCGTGTCGCCGCCGCAAGACGTGCAGGGGGCCACGGCCTTCCTGGCAGCCACCGTCATGCAGGAATTCTGCGCGCTGGCGGCGGTAGCGGTGCAGCAGTATCCGCAGGGGCGTCCGGCCTGAGCCGGCAGCGCCACGCCAACCAATTCATCCAAGGGGAAAACGATGAAACTCAAATCCATTCTGCTGGGCCTGGCTGTAGCCGGCCTGCTGGCCCAGGGCGGCGCGCAGGCGCGCACGCTGGACGAGATCCGCGCGGACCAGAGCCTGAACGTCGTCACCACGGCGTCCGCGCCGCCGCACGGCTTCAAGAATCCGAAGTCGAACCAGCTGGAGGGCATCATGGTGGACGTGGCCGCGGCCGTGGCCAAGCACCTGAAGGTGTCGGACAAGCTGTCCGACGTGCCGTTCTCCGGCCTGATTCCCACGCTGACCTCGGGCCGCGCCGACGTGATGTCCGCGCCGCTCTTCATCACCGAGGAACGCGCCCGCGCCATCGATTTCTCGGCGCCGGTCTATGAATGGGGCGAGGGCATCGTGGTCAGCGACAAGGCCGACAAGAAGTACGCCAAGTTCGAAGACATGAAGGGCCAGCGCGTAGGCGTGCTGGTGGACTCGGTGCAGTTCAACATGATCAAGGACATGCCCGGCACCAAGGTGTCGACGTACCAGGACTATTCCACGCTGCTGGCCGACGTGCGCGCCGGCCGCATCGACCTGGGCATCGTGGATCCGCCCAGCATCATCTACCAGATCAAGACCAAGAACATCCCCGGCGTGAAGCTGGACACGGGCTATCAGCCGCAGCGCAAGTGGCAGGTGGGCATGGCGGTGCAGAAGGGCAATGCCGCGCTGCTGGAGGCGGTCAACGGCGCGCTGGCACAGATGAAACAGAACGGCGAGCTCGCCGCCATCGGGCAGAAGTGGGGCGTGGCCGACCTGATGAGCAAGTGACGCCGTACCGGCACGGATAAGGAGTACGACTTGGATCTCGCGACCCTGCGCATGTACCTTACCCCCCTCGCCGAGGGCACGGTCTGGACCCTGGCGCTGTTTTTCTCTTCGGCATTCCTGGCGGTGGCCCTGGGCCTGGTCGTCTGTCTGTGCCGCCTGTCGCCGTCGCGGCTGCTCAGCCGCGGCGCGCGTTTCTACATCGACGTGATACGCGGCACGCCGCTGCTGCTGCAGCTGTTCTACATCTACTACGGCCTGCCCGAGATGGGCGTGGTCATCAACGGCTTCGTTGCCGGCGTATTGGGCCTGACGCTGAACTTCGGCGCCTATCTGGCCGAACTCTTCCGCAGCGGCATCCAGTCGGTGGACAGCGGCCAGTACGAGGC
This sequence comes from Achromobacter aegrifaciens, assembly GCF_902859735.1. GTDB lineage: Bacteria > Pseudomonadota > Gammaproteobacteria > Burkholderiales > Burkholderiaceae_B > Achromobacter > Achromobacter aegrifaciens. The sequence continues at coordinate 117,920 of NZ_CADIJY010000010.1, forward strand.
TGCGCGCGCGCTGGGCCTGGGCAAGATGCAGCGGCTGCGCCGCATCGTGCTGCCGCAGGCCTTGCGCACGGTGTTCCCGGCGCTGGGCAACTACGCGCTGGTGCTGATCAAGGAAACCTCGCTGGTGGCCGTCATCAGCGTTTACGAATTGATGCGCGCGGGCGAAATGCTGGCGGGCGCCACCTTCCAGGCGCTGACCGTCTACACCATGGTGGGCGTCATCTACTTCGCCATGTGCAGCGTGCTGTCCTACGTGTTCCGCCGTTCCGAAAAGCGCCTGACCGTGCCGGGCTACTGGAGCGGCGCGGGCGAAAACCATGACATTTCCAAGGCCTGATGCGATGGATGGATTGAACTACGCCGCCCCTATCATCACGATGCAGGGCGTATGCAAATGGTATGGCGACTTCAAGGTGCTGGACGAGCTGGCGCTGGAGGTGTTGCCAGGCGAAAAGCTGATCCTGTGCGGGCCGTCCGGCTCCGGCAAGTCCACCACCATCCGGCTCTTGAACCGGCTCGAGGAACACCAGCAAGGCCGCATCGTCGTCGACGGCATCGAGCTGAACGACGACCTGAAGAACATCGAGCGCATCCGCGCCGAGGTCGGCATGGTGTTCCAGCACTTCAACCTGTTTCCGCACCTGACCGTGCTGGACAATTGCACGCTGGCGCCGATGCTGGTGAAGGGCGTGCCGCGCGAGGAAGCCGAGGCCCGCGCCATGGAATACCTGGAGCGCGTCAAGATTCCGCAGCACGCCTCCAAGTACCCGGGCCAGCTGTCCGGCGGCCAGAAGCAGCGCGTGGCGATTGCGCGGGCGCTGTGCATGCGGCCCAAGATCATGCTGTTCGACGAGCCCACATCCGCGCTGGACCCCGAGATGGTCAAGGAAGTGCTGGACACCATGGTGGCGCTGGCGCGCGACGGCATGACCATGGTGTGCGTGACGCATGAAATGGGTTTCGCGCGCGAGGTCGGCGACCGCGTGGTCTTCATGGACCAGGGCGCCATCGTCGAGGCCGACACGCCGGACAATTTCTTCCGCGCGCCGCGCACCGAACGCGCGCAGGCCTTCCTGGGGCAGATACTGGGTTGATCGGGCCTTTCAAATTCCGTTTGGCGGAACCTGTGGAATGGTTCCATGACGGCGGCCTGAAATGGCTCTAGCCGGTTTCGGCTACGCTACCTATCATGCATGTCACGCGGGCGCGCATGCGCCCATGCACCGCCAATGGAAAATGATCAGGGAAAAACGATGAACGGCGCTGATAGTCTTTGCGATACCTTGCTGGCCAACGACGTGGATGTTTGCTTCGCGAACCCCGGCACATCCGAAATGCACTTTGTCGCGGCATTGGATCGCAAGCCGAAGATGCGCTGCGTGCTGGGCCTGTTCGAAGGCGTGGTGACCGGCGCGGCCGACGGCTACGCGCGCATGGCCGACAAGCCTGCCGCGACGCTGCTGCACCTGGGCCCGGGCCTGGGCAACGGGCTGGCCAACCTGCACAACGCCAAGCGCGCCCGCACGCCCATGGTCAACATCGTGGGCGACCACGCCACCTATCACGTCCAGTACGACGCGCCGCTGACCAGCGACGTCGAAGGCGTCGCGCGCCCGATGTCGCATTGGGTCAAGCGCACCACCAAGGCCGCCGACCTGTCCGCCGACGCCGCTGAGGCCGTGGGCGTGGCGCGCCGCTCGCCGGGCAACATCGCCACGCTGATCCTGCCCGCCGACGCGGCCTGGACGGACTTGCCGGAAAACACCGCGCCGGTGCTGGCCAAGAGCGAGGCCTTGGCCCAGACCTCGGCCGACGCGGTGCGCGCGGCGGTTGCCGCGATCCGCTCGGGCGAAGTCACGACGCTGATGCTGGGCGGTTCCGCGCTGCGTGAACGCGCGCTGAACGCCGCCGGCCGTATCGCGCGCGCCACCGGCGTGCGGCTGGTGTCGGAAACCTCCAACCGCCGCATCGAGCGCGGCGGCTCGCGCACGCCGGTGGACCGCCTGCCGTATCCGATCGACCTGGCGGTGGCCAAGCTGAAGGACGTGCGCCATCTGGTGCTGGTGGGCGCGAAAGCGCCGGTCGGCTTCTTTGCCTATCCCGGCAAGCCCAGCCTGCTGGCGCCGCCCGACTGCAAGCAGGTGGTGCTGGGCACGCCCGAGCAGGACCTGGCGCATGCGCTGGAGTGGCTGGCCGATGAGCTAGGCATCGCCCAGGACGCGCCGCGCCTGGCCGCTGCCCCCGCCAACTACGAGGTGCCGCAGTCCGGCAAGTTGACTGGCGCCGCCGTCAACATCCTGGTCGCGCACCATCTGCCGGAGCAGGCCATCGTCTGCGACGAGTCCATCACCCAGGGCCGCGAATTCCCGCTCTACAGCGTCAACAGCGCGCCGCACGATTGGCTCATGCTGACGGGCGGCGCCATCGGCATCGGCCTGCCGCTGGCGACCGGCGCTGCCGTCGCCTGCCCGGACCGCAAGGTCGTCACCCTGCAGGCAGACGGCAGCGGCATGTACACCTTGCAGGCGCTATGGACGCAGGCGCGCGAGAACCTGGATTGCCTGACCGTGATCCTGGCCAACCGTTCCTACGCCACCCTGCACGGCGAGATGAAGAACGTCGGCGTACAGGAACCCGGGCGCAACGCCCGCCGCATGCTGGATCTGGAAGAACCGTACCTGGACTGGACGCATCTGGCGCGCGGCATGGGCGTGGAAGCGGTCAGCGTGGATACGGTGGAAGGCTTCGCGCGCGCGCTGCAGGAAGGCTTGAAGCGCCGCGGCCCGTTCCTGATTGAAGCGGTGATCTAAACCCCCAGATAGCGCGTCAACTGCTCGGGCTGCCGGGCCAGCGACGCGCTGTCGCCGTCCTGCACGATCTGGCCTTTTTCCATCACCAGGCAGCGGTCGGTGTGTTCCAGCACCGCCCGGTAATTGCGGTCCACGATCAGCGTGGACATGCCGCTGGAGCGGATCTGGCGGATGATTTTCCAGATCTCGGCCACGATCAGCGGGGCCAGGCCCTCGGTGGCTTCGTCCAGGATCAGCAGTTCGGGATTGGTCATCAGCGCCCGGCCGATGGCCAGCATCTGCTGCTCGCCCCCCGATAGCTGCTGGCCGCCATGGCCCAGGCGTTCCCGCAGGCGCGGAAACACCTCCAGCACGCGCGCGTAGGTCCAGTCCTGGCGGCCGTCGCGGCCGGCGCGCGCTGCCACCTGCAGGTTCTCGCGCACGTTCAGGTTGGGAAAGATGCCGCGCCCTTCGGGTACATAGGCCACGCCCATGCGGGCGATGGCGTGGGGCTGCGCGCGGGTGCAGTCACGCCCGCTCACGCGCACGCTGCCCTGGGCGCTTCTGACGTGGCCCATCAGGCTGCGGATCAGCGTGGTCTTGCCCATGCCGTTGCGCCCCACCAGGCCTACGGATTCTCCGGGCGCGATATGCATGTCGATGCCGCGCAGCACATGGCTGGCGCCGTAGTAAACGTGCAGGCCGCCTGCTTCGATCAATGCGGTCATACGCTGGCTCCATGGCTGTCTTCGCCCAGGTAGGCGGTGCGCACGTCGGGGTTGGCGCGGATCGCGTCTGGCGTGCCGCTGGCGATGGCGGCGCCGTTGACCATGACGGTAATGGTTTCGGCGACGCGGAAGACCGCGTCCATGTCGTGTTCCACCAGCAGGATTGCGTGGCCGGGCTTGAGCGCTTCCAGCAGCTCCAGGATGCGGTCGGTTTCCTCGGGGCCCATGCCGGCCAGGGGTTCGTCCAACAGCAGCACCTGCGGTTCGCCAGCCAGGCACATGGCGATCTCAAGCTGGCGCTTGCGGCCATGCGGCAGCAGCCCGGCGTCGCGCGCGGCGTCGTCCGCCAGGCCGGTGCGCTCCAGCGCGTGACGCGCAAGCTCCGCGCTGTGGCGGCATTCGGCGGCGGACCGCCACCAGTGCCAGAAGCGCTGGCGGCGAGCCTGGGCGGCCAGCCTGCAGTTTTCGAACACGCTCAGTTCGGGAAAGATGGTGGACCGCTGGTAGCTGCGGCCCAGGCCCGCGCGCGCCCGCTCGGGCTGGCGCCAGGCCGTGATGTCGCGGCCGCCCAGCATGACTTGGCCGCTGCTGGGCGCAAGTTCGCCCGACAGGATGTTGATCAGCGTGGACTTGCCTGCGCCGTTGGTGCCGATGACGGCGTGGACCTGGCCGCGCTGCAATTCCAGCGACACGCCGTTCACCGCCGTCAGGCCGCCGAAGCGGCGCGTGACCGCGCTTGCGGCCAGCAGGACATCAGACATGGGGCTCTCCCTGGATGGGCAGGCGGGCGGGGGCCTGCTGACGGCTGGAATGCGCGGCATCCGGTTTGGGCGCGGCGCGGGCGGTGTCGGCGTCCAGGCTGGGGGCGGCAACGTGCGCCGCGCGGCGCTGGCGCAGCTGAGCCGGCAGCCCGGCCAGGCCGTTGGGCAGCAAGGCCACCAGCGCGATGATGGCCACGCCCAGCGGCAGGTGCCAGTGGCGCGCGTATTCGCCGAAAATCTCCTGCGACTGGAACAGTTCCTGCATCAGCACCAGCGCCACAGTGCCCAGCACCGCTCCGCCCAGGCTGCCCATGCCGCCCAGGATCACCATCAGCAGTACCAGGCCGGATTGTTCCCAGGCCAGCAGCTCGGGCGTGACGAAGCCGTCCTTCAGGGCGAACAGAAAACCCGCCAGGCTGGCCAGCGTGGCGCCGATGACATAGGCGGCCAGCTTGTAGGGATAGGTCGAGTAGCCGGCCGCGCGCATGCGCTGTTCGTTGATGCGGATGCCGGCGAGCGCGGCGCCGAAAGGCGAGCGCCGCAGCAGCGCCAGGAAGCCCCAGGTCAGCGCCAGGCAGGCGAGCACGAAGAAGTAGAAGGTCCGGGCATCGCCCAGGTCGAACGGCAGCCAGCCGCCCAGGGACAGTTCGGGCCGGAAGTACAGGTAGATGCCGTCGCTGCCGCCGCCGATCTTGGTGTCGTGGAACACGTAGTAGGCCATCTGCGAGAAGGCCAGCGTGACCATGATGAAGTACACGCCGCGGGTGCGCAGCGCCAGCGCGCCGGTCGCCAACGCATAGGCCGCGGCGGCGAGCAGGGCGGCCGGCAGCAGCCACCACAGGCCGGCGGCTTCGGATTCCGGCGACAGCAGCGCCGCGACGTAGGCGCCGATGCCGAAGAAGGCGGCGTGGCCCAGGCTGACCAGTCCCGCGCCGCCCACCAGCAGCTGCAGGCTGAGCGCGAAGATTCCATAGATCATGATCTTGATCGCCAGGCCGGTGTAGTAGTCGCTGCCGCTCCAGGAGAAAACGGCCAGCGCCAGCAGCGCCGCAATGGGCAAGAGTCGGTTCAACATGGTCAGCCCTGCTTGAACAGCCCTTCGGGCTTGCAAAGAAGTATGAAGGCCATCAGCAGGTACACCAGCACGCCCGCCGCGGACGGGAACAGCACCTGGCCGAAGGTTTCCACCACGCCCACCAGCATCGCGGCCAGGAAGGCGCCACGGATCGAGCCGATGCCGCCGATCACCACCACCACGAAGCAGATGATGAGTACGCCGTTGCCCATGCCGGGATAGACCGAGGACACCGGCGCGGCGATGCTGCCTGCCAGCGCCGCCAGCGCCACGCCTGCCGCGAACACCAGGCGGTAGAGCTTGTTGATGTCTATGCCCAGCGATCCGATCATCTCGCGGTTGCTGGCGCCGGCCCTCAGCATCATGCCCAGCCGCGTGCGCGTGATGACCCAGTACAGCAACAGCGCCACCGCGATGCCGACGGCGGAAATGAACAGCCGGTAGACCGGATAGGTCATGACGTCGCCCAGCGCGATGCTGCCCTGCAGCCAGGCTGGCAGGGGCACGCCGTGCACGTCGTTGCCCACCAGGATGCTGCGCAGTTCTTCGAAGACCAGGATCAGGCCGTAGGTCATCAGCACCTGCTGCAAGTGGTTGCGCTTGTACAGGTAGCTGAAAAAAGCGGCCTCCAGCAGATAGCCCAGGGCGCCGGCGGCCAGCACGCAGACCGCCAGCGTGGCCAGGAAGCCGCCGCCCAGCCAGCGGTCGACGGCCGGTCCCAGCGCGAACGCCATGTAGGCGCCGATCATGTAGAAACTGCCGTGGGCAAGATTGATGATGCCCATGATGCCGAAGATCAGCGTGAGTCCGCTGGCCACCAGGAACAGCAGCAAGCCGTACTGGAAAGCGTTCAGGCTCTGGATGAGCAGGATGCTGATGTCCATGGGGCCTCCCTGTGGCGGATTGCGGTCAGAGCTTGCAGCCGCGGGCCGGGTCGGCCAGCTTCTTCACGGCGATATCCACGACCTTGTTCTCCAGCCCGTCGACGCGGCGCAGGTAGATGTCCTGCACCGGGTTGCCCGCGCTGGACAGCGTGAAGGGGCCGCGCGGGCTGTCCACCGTGGCGCCGCGCATGGCCTTGCGGAAGTCTTCCTTCTTGGCGAAGTCGCCCTTGACCGCGGCCAGGCCCGACTGCATCAGCTGCGCGGCGTCATAGCCCTGCACCGCGTAGACGTCGGGCTGTGCCTTGTAGGCTTTGCTGTAGTCGGCGCGGAAGGCGTTGTCGCGCGGCGTGTTCAGGCCGTCTGCATAGTGCAGCGTCGTCAGCAGGCCTTGCGCCGAAGCGCCCTGGGCCTCCAGCGTGCCATCGGTCAGGAAGCCCGAACCGTACAGCGGGATGGTCTTGCCCAGGCCCGCGGCGTAATAGTCCTGCACGAACTTCACGGCGCCGCCGCCTGCAAAGAACGTGAACACCATGTCGGGCTTGAGCGCCGCGATCTCGGTCAGCAGCGGCTGGAATTCCACGTTGGGAAACGGCAGGCTCAGTTCCTTCACGACCTTGCCGCCGGCCTTCTCGAAGCCTTCCTTGAAGCCGCCGATGGCCTCGTCGCCGGCCGCGTATTTCCAGGTGATGGTGACGGCCGTCTTGTGGCCCTTGGCAAAGGCCACTGGACCCATGGCGTAGGCCGGCTGCCAGTTGGTGAACGAGGTGCGGAAGATGCCCGGGCCGCACAGCGGACCGGTGATGGCGTTGGCGCCCGCGTTGGTCACGATGAGTGTGGTGTCGGCATCCTTGGCGGCCTTGGCCAGCGCCATCGCCACGCCCGAGTGCACGGTGCCGATCAGGACGTCCACCTGGTCGCGCTTGATCAGGCGGTTGGCGTTTTCGGCGGCCTTGGCGGGGTTGGACTCGTCGTCCACCTTGAAGTATTCGATCTCGCGTCCGCCCAGCTTGCCGCCTTGTTCCGCGACATACAGCTTGAAGCCGTTCTCGATGGCGTTGCCCAGCGCGGCGTAGGTGCCGCTGTAGGGCAGCATGAAGCCGACCTTGATCTTGTCGGCGGCCTGGGCGCCGGTGGCGGCGAGCGTCAGAGCCGCGGCGAGCGCAGCCCGAGTCAGGGCGTGGTTCATGGTTAGTCTCCGTGCTTGTTATGGGCCGACGTGAGGTCAGCGGGGTTGTGCCAGGCCGCCGACGAAAGCGGCGACGGCCTGGATGACTAGCGCCGGCTGATCCTTGTGCGCAGAGTGGCCGCAGTCGGGCAGTTCCAGCAGTTCGGTCTGGGGCGCGAGCCTGCGTATGCCGCGGATCTGCGCCAAGGTGCCGTATTCGTCGTCCAGGCCCTGGATGGCCAGCACCGGACAGGCGATGCGCGACAGGTAGTCGTGCAGGTTCCAGCGGCGGAACGCCGGGTCCAGCCAGATATCGTTCCAGCCCCAGAACGCCGAATCCGGGTCCGCGTGATAACGCCCCAGCCGGGCGCGCAGGTCAGTGTCCAGGTAGGCCTGGCGCGCCTGCGCGATGCTGGCGACCGACACGTCTTCGACCAGGATATGGGGCGCGGCGGCGACCACGCCGGCCACCGCGTCCGGATGCATGGCCGCATACAGCAGGGCGATGGAGCCGCCGTCGCTGTGGCCGAACAGCGCCGGCTTGTCGCGCCTGGCGTCCACGCCCAACGCGGCGAGCAGCGCGGGCAGCACCTCGCGCGCCTCGACGTGCATGAAATCCACCGGCCGCCTTTCTTCAGGCGGCCGCGGCGTCGATTGCCCATAGCCATAGCGCGAATACACCAGTCCACGGCAGCCGGCTGCCGCACAGACGCGGTCGGGCCAGTCCTTCCACATGGACACGGAACCCAGCCCTTCGTGCAGAAAGACCAGCAGCGGGGCGCCGGAACGGTCGGACCCGATCCACCGGCATTCCAGGCGCAGATCCCGGCCGCCGGCATGAAACTCGGCAAACACGGTCTCGGCCACGGCGCAGGCGCTCATAGCGTGGCCTCTTCCAATTGGCGCAGGCGGAAGCGCTGTATCTTCCCGGTGGCCGTCTTGGGCAGTTCTTCCGTGAAATTGATCTGGCGCGGATACTTGAACGGCGCCAGATGCTGCTTCACGTAATTCTGCAGCGCAGCCCCGGTCTGCGCGTCGGGCTCGAAGCCGGGACGCAGCACCACGTAGGCCTTGGTCTTGACCAGCCCGTCGTGGTCCGGCACGCCGATCACGGCCGCTTCCAGCACAGCCTCGTGCTGCACCAGGATGTTCTCGACCTCCACTGGCGACACGTACTGGCCGCTGACCTTGATCATGTCGTCGCTGCGCCCGGCATAGGTGTAGTAGCCGTCCGCGTCGCAGGTGTACTTGTCGCCGCTCTTGAGCCAGTCGCCCAGGAAGCACTGGCGCGTCTTGTCGCGGTTGTTCCAGTACATCAGGGCTGCGCTGGGGCCTTTGATGTAGAGGTCGCCGATGGCGCCGGGCGGCACCGGGGCGCCGTTCTCGTCGCGCAACTGCACCTCATAGCCCGGTACGGGCTTGCCGGTGGTGCCGTAGCGCAGTTGTCCCGTCTGGTTGGAGATGAAGATGTGCAGCATCTCGGTGGAGCCGATGCCATCCAGGATCTCGCAGCCGAAGTGGCGCGTGTAGCGTTCGCCGATGTCGCGCGGCAGCGCTTCGCCGGCGGACGTGCAGATGCGCATGGCGACCTGTTCGCGCGCCGGCAGGTCGGGCGATGCCAGCATGCTGGCGTACAGCGTGGGCACGCCGTAGAACACGGTGGGCCGATGCTGCGTCAGGCGTTTGAAGACCGCTTGCGGCGTGGGGCGTTCGCCCATCAGGATGACGGTCGCGCCCACGGACAGGGGGAAGGTCAGGCCATTGCCCAGGCCGTAGGCGAAGAACAGCTTGGCGGCCGAGAACACCACGTCGTCCTCGCGGATGCCGAGCACGGGCTTGGCATAGAGTTCGGCCGTGTGCCACAGGTTGCCATGGGTGTGGACCACGCCCTTGGGTTTGCCGGTGGAGCCCGACGAATACAGCCAGAAAGCGATCTCGTCGGACAGGGTGCGCGCCGCTGGCGCGAGCGGGGCGGCGGCCAGCAGCGATTCGAATTCGCGCCCGCCTTCGGGTAAGGGGCCGGCGGGCTGGGAAACCACCAGGTGTTCGACATCGGCGGCGGCCTGCCCCAGCGCGGTCTGCACCACTGGCAGCAAGGCGCCCGATACGAACACGGCGCGCACGCGGCTGTGGCCAATGATGTAAGCGTAGTCATCGGCGGTAAGCAGGGTGTTCACGGCCACCGGCACCACGCCCGCATGCAGCGCGCCCAGGAATACCACCGGCCAGTCGACAGTGTCCTGCATCAGCAGCAGGATGCGCTCCTCGCGCCGCAGGCCCAGCTGGCGCAGCGCGCCGGCCATGCGCGCCACCCGCTCCGCCAGTTCGCCGTAGCTGATCTGGCGGGTGTCGTCGATGTAGGCCGGCTTGGCGGCGCGCGGCGCATTGAGCGCCGCCAGGTGGCTGGCGAAGTTGAGTTCGTCGGGACAGGCGTTCACGGTTGTCTCCTGATGTCCTGTGGGGGGAGCCGCGCTGTGTGTGTTTTTCTGGCGGCGGGTGGGGCGGGGCCTCTCAGGTGCGCGTGAATTCGATGGCGCCGCCCGGCAGCAGATACAGCACCAGCGCGCGGCCGCCGCTCACGGTCGGGCTGTGCGCGCTGCCGGGGCCATAGACCAGCCAGCCGGCGCCGTGGCCGTCGAAGCGGGCGCCCTCGGTCAGCGGCATGATCATGTCGATCTCGCCATTGGGGTGCGCGTGGTGGGGGCCGGCAAGATCGTTCATGTCCACCACGTCCACGGAGCAGTCCGCCAGGTCTGGCGCGGGCTTGATGACGCGGCCGTAGCGGATGCCGCCGCCTTCCCGGCTGCACATCCAGCCCTCGGCCACGCCCTGCCTACAGGTGGCGTAGATCTCCTGGAACAGGGCGCTTTGCGGGCCGGCCTCGCGGTTCAGGCTTTCCTGCAGCGCCGCGTCCAGCGGCTGGCCTTGCGTCAGGCGCGTGACCTCGCGCATCAGGGCATGGAATTGATCAGGCGTACTCACCGGGCTCCTCCTTTACACTGTCGGCGCTTCAGAATCGACATGAAATCGACTGCTGCTTTTTTGCACATGAGGCGCTTTGGACTGATTGAATGGAAAAATAGTGCTTCCATTGATTATGGTCAAGCACTATAGTGCATAAAACGTGGTAATCAGGGTTTTTGCGGAGTCACGTAAACATGAATCAAGCGCTAGATGCGGCGCCATCCGAACCCAGGCGGGAAGCGTTCCTGGTGGCCTTGGGCGAGCGGGTGCGCCGCCTGCGGGCCATACGCGGCATGACCCGCAAGAGCCTGTCGCAGGTGACTGGCGTATCGGAGCGCCATCTGGCCAATCTGGAACATGGGGTGGGCAATGCCTCCATCCTGGTGTTGCTGCAGATCGCACGGGCCTTCAACTGCGCGCTGGCCGAATTGGTGGGCGACGTCACCACCGAATCGCCCGACTGGCTGCTGATCCGCGAGCTGCTCAGCGGCCGCACGGAATCCGACCTGCAGCGCGCGCGCGAGGCCCTGACCCAGCTGTTCGGCGTAGGGGCGGGGGCGCAGCGCCCCAACCGCACCCAGCGCGTGGCGCTGATCGGCCTGCGCGGCGCGGGCAAGTCCACGCTGGGCCAGATGCTGGCCGATGACCTGGGTTATCCGTTCGTGGAGTTGAATCGCGAGATCGAGCGCGTGGCCGGCTGCAGCATCCTGGAAATCCACAATCTGTACGGCCCCAATGCCTACCGCCGCTACGAACGGCGGGCGCTGGAAGAGGCCGTGCAGATCTACCCGGAAATGGTGCTGGCCACGCCGGGCGGGCTGGTGTCCGAGCCCGCCACCCTCAATCTGCTGCTGGCGCATTGCTACACGGTATGGCTGCGCGCCACGCCCGAGGAGCATATGGGCCGGGTCATGGCGCAGGGGGATTTCCGTCCCATGTCGGGCAACAACGAGGCCATGGCGGACCTCAAGCGCATCCTCGCCGGACGCGAAGCCTTCTACGCCAAGGCCGACCTTACCTGGGTCACCAGCAACCTGGACGTGCAGGAGAGCTTTGCCGGCCTGCGCACCCAGGTGCGCAAGGCCTGCGGCCTGCCGCTATAGCTGGATTCGATGCCGGCAGCGCCGGCAATATGCATTTTTGTGCATGCCCCGCTTGACGGGGCTTTTTTTGTCCTCTAATCTGCACAATAATTCATGTAGTGCAGTATTTTTCCTGTTTTGGCAGGCGTACGAGGAGACACACTATGAGCAGCACCCTCAACCGGGTTGATTTCCGGACCGACCCCGAGCAGTACCGCCACTGGCGCTTGAGCTTCGACGGCCCGGTCGCCACGCTGGCCATGGATGTTGCCGAGGACGGTGGCCTGCGTCCGGGCTACAAGCTCAAGCTGAATTCCTACGACCTGGGGGTGGACATCGAACTGCATGACGCCTTGCAGCGCATCCGCTTCGAACACCCGGAAGTGCGCACCGTGGTCGTGACCAGCATGAAGGACCGCATCTTCTGTTCCGGCGCCAATATCTTCATGCTGGGTCTGTCCTCGCACGCCTGGAAGGTGAACTTCTGCAAGTTCACCAACGAAACCCGCAACGGCATTGAAGATTCCAGCCGCCACAGCGGCCTGAAGTTCATCGCCGCGCTCAACGGCGCCTGCGCCGGGGGCGGCTACGAGCTGGCGCTGGCCTGCGACGAGATCATGCTGATCGACGACCGATCGTCGGCGGTCGCGCTGCCCGAGGTGCCGCTGCTGGGCGTGCTGCCCGGCACCGGCGGCCTGACCCGCGTGACCGACAAGCGCCGCGTGCGCCACGACCATGCCGACATTTTCTGCACCCTGGTCGAGGGCGTGCGCGGCCAGCGCGCCAAGGATTGGCGCCTGGTGGACGAAGTGGTCAAGCCGGCCCGCTTCGAGGAGGCCGTGCGTGAGCGCGCGCAGGCGCTGGCGCAGGGCAGCGACCGCCCGGCAGGCGAGCAAGGCATCGTGTTGACGCCGGTGCAGCGCACGGAAAGCGCCGATGGCCTGTCCTACCGCTATGTGGACATCAAGTTGGACCGCGAGAAGCGCCAGGCCACCTGGACGGTGCGCGCGCCCGAGGGCGCGGTGCAAACCGAGCTGCAGGACATCGTCGCGGCCGGCGCGGCCTGGTGGCCGCTGCAGATGGCGCGCGAACTGGACGATGCCATCCTGTCGATGCGCACCAACGAACTGGACATCGGCACCTGGATCATCAAGACCGAAGGCGACGCCGCGCTGGTGTTGGCCGCGGATGCCGCGCTCCAACAGCATGCGGACCACTGGTTCGTGCGCGAAACCGCCGGCATGCTGCGCCGCACCTTGGCGCGCCTGGACGTGACCTCGCGCAGCCTGTTCGCGCTGATCGAACCCGGCTCCTGCTTTGCAGGCACCTTGCTCGAACTGGCGCTGGCTGCCGACCGCAGCTACATGCTGGACAACGAAGACGAATCCGCGCCCGCGCAGATCGTGGTGGGCGAGCGCAATTTCGGCGCCTATCCGCTGGTCAACGGCCAGAGCCGCCTGCAGCGCCGCTTCTATGAAGAGGAAGCGCCCCTGGAAGCGGTGCGCGCGCGCGCCGGCCAGCCGCTGTCGGCCACCGACGCGCTGGAGCTGGGCCTGGTCACCTATGCGCCCGACAACATCGATTGGGACGACGAGGTGCGCATGATGCTGGAAGAGCGCCGCGCGCTGTCGCCCGACGCCCTGACCGGGCTGGAAGCCAACCTGCGCTTCGGCGGCCAGGAAACGATGGAGACCCGCATCTTCGGCCGCCTCACGGCCTGGCAGAACTGGATCTTCAACCGCCCCAACGCCGCCGGCGACAAGGGCGCGCTCAAGCTCTACGGCAAGGGCGAGCAAGCCGCATTCGACTGGAACCGGGTCTGACGGCCCCGCGTCACCGCGCCGCGTGAACGCGGCCACCCCAAAGGAACAGGAGCGAGACATGTCTGGAATCAACTACACCGATAAGATCCCCAACAACGTCAATCTGTCCGGCGACCGCACCTTGCAGCGCGCGCTGGAGCATTGGCAGCCCAACTACCTGCAGTGGTGGCAGGACATGGGGCCTGACGGCTCCCACGGCTTCGACGTCTACCTGCGCACGGCGGTCAGCGTGCAGCCCGACGGCTGGGCGCACTTCGACCACGTCAAGATGCCGGACTACCGCTGGGGTATCTTCCTGGCGCCGCAGGACGGGCAGCGCAAGATCCATTTCGGCGAGAACATGGGCCGCGACGTCTGGCAGGATGTGCCCGGCGAGCACCGCGCCAACCTGCGCCGCATCATCGTCACGCAGGGCGACACCGAACCGGCCTCGATCGAGCAGCAGCGCCACCTGGGCCTGACCGCGCCGTCGCAGTACGACTTGCGCAACCTGTTCCAGATCAACGTCGAGGAAGGCCGCCACCTGTGGGCCATGGTCTATCTGCTGCACCGCTACTTCGGCCGCGATGGCCGCGAAGAGGCGGACGCGCTCCTGCAGCGCAGCTCGGGGGATTCCGACAATCCGCGCATCCTGGGCGCGTTCAACGAGAAGACGCCCGATTGGCTGGCCTTCTACATGTTCACCTATTTCACCGACCGCGACGGCAAGTTCCAGCTGTGCGCGCTGGCGGAGTCCAGCTTCGATCCGCTGGCGCGCACCACGAAGTTCATGCTGACCGAGGAAGCGCACCACATGTTCGTGGGCGAATCCGGCATCTCGCGCGTCATCCAGCGCACCTGCGAGGTCATGAACCAGCTCAAGACCGATGACCCGCAAGCGGTGCGCGCGGCCGGCGTGATCGACCTGCCCACCATCCAGCGCTACCTCAACTTCCACTACAGCGTCACCATCGACCTGTTCGGCGCGGATCAGTCCTCCAATGCGGCCATTTTCTACGGTTCGGGCCTGAAGGGCCGCTACGAGGAAAGCAAGCGCACCGACGACCACCAGCTGAAGAACGACACCTACCGCGTGCTGACCGTGGAAAACGGCAGGCTGCGCGAGATCGAGGTGCCGATGCTGAACGCCCTGAACGAAGTGCTGCGCGACGACTTCATCCGCGATTCGGTCGCTGGAATCGGGCGCTGGAACAAGGTCATCGAAAAGAGCGGCCTGCCGTTCCGGCTGCAAGTGCCGCACAAGGCCTTCAACCGCCAGATCGGCACGCTGGCAGGCATCCGCATGTCGCCCGAAGGCGAGATCCTGTCCGAATCGCAATGGCAGGCCAACAGTCACAAATGGCTGCCGACGCCCGAGGACCGCGCCTTCGTTGCATCGCTGATGGGCCGCGTCACCGAGCCGGGCAAGTTCGCCAACTGGATCGCGCCGCCCGTCATGGGCGTCAACCGCCAGCCGGTGAATTTCGAGTACGTCCGTTTCAACTAAAGCGGGGCGGCGGCTGTTTCCACGGCCGCCTACCGGAGCATGGGGAAGACCGAGATGAACGCTCCCTTACCAGCAGAAGTCCTGAAGCAGCACCTGATCGATCCCGAGATCTGCATCCGCTGCAATACCTGCGAAGAAACCTGTCCGATCAAGGCGATCACCCACGACTCGAACAACTACGTGGTGGACCCCGAGATCTGCAACGGCTGCATGGCCTGCGTGCCGCCTTGCCCCACGGGGGCGATCGACAACTGGCGGCTGATGGTACGCGCCGAAGCCTATGGCGTGCAGGAACAACTGGGCTGGGAAGAACTGCCGGGCGAGAAGGCGCTGCCGGAAACGGCTGCCGCCGCGCCGGCCGGCGATGAGCCGGAT
Organism: Achromobacter aegrifaciens; assembly: GCF_902859735.1. Classification (GTDB taxonomy): domain Bacteria; phylum Pseudomonadota; class Gammaproteobacteria; order Burkholderiales; family Burkholderiaceae_B; genus Achromobacter; species Achromobacter aegrifaciens. The sequence continues at coordinate 133,052 of NZ_CADIJY010000010.1, forward strand.
ACGCCGCAGCCTGCCGCGCCCGCGCCGTCCACCGCGCCCGGCGCAACGGTCCCGCCCTGGTCCGCCGCCCATCCATACGTCAACCTGTACACGCACAAGACGCCGATGACGGCCACCGTGGTCGGCAACTACCGCGTGACCGGCGCCGACACGGAAAGCGACATCCACCATATCGTGCTCGACTTCGGCGAGCTGCCGTTTCCCGTGCTGGAAGGGCAGTCCATCGGCATCCTGCCGCCCGGCGTGGACGCGCAGGGCCGGGCGCACCACGCGCGCCAGTACTCGCTGGCCAGTCCGCGCGACGGCGAGCGGGCCGGCTACAACAATCTTTCGCTGACCGTAAAGCGCGTCACCGAGGACCATGCGGGCGCCGCCGCGCATGGCGTGTGCTCGAACTACCTGTGCGACCTGGCCAAGAACGACAAGGTGCAGGTGATCGGGCCGTTCGGCCACACCTTCCTGATGCCCAATCACCCCCGCGCCAATCTCATCATGATCTGCACCGGCACGGGTTCGGCGCCCATGCGCGCGATGACGGAGCGCTACCGCCGCCGCATCGAGACCGGCGAAAACGGCAAGCTGCTGCTGTTCTTCGGCGCGCGCACCGAGCGTGAACTGCCGTACTTCGGGCCGCTGATGAAGCTGCCGCGAGATTTCATCGACATCAACCTGGCGCTGTCGCGCGAAGCCGGGCAACCCAAGCGCTACGTGCAGGACCTGATCCGCGACCGCGCAGGCGCGGTGCGGGAACTGCTGGCGGACCGCAATACCTGCATCTACGTGTGCGGGCTGAAGGGCATGGAAGTAGGCGTGCTGGACGCCCTGCGCGATGTGACGGTGCAAGCGGGCCAGGATTGGTCTATCCTGCATGATGCATTGCGCCGCGAAGGGCGCCTGCATTTCGAAACGTACTGAATCCACAAACATGCGTGGCAATCGGCGCGCGCTGGCGCGCCGATTGCATTTGCGGGGGGAATCCACAAAATGAAGTTCGCCGAGTTCAAGGACGGCATGGTCATCAAGGGCGGTCCGGTCACCCTGACGGAAGCCGAGATCCTGGAGTTCGCACGCAAGTTCGATCCCCAGTGGTTCCACACCGATCCCAAGCGCGCCTCCGAAGGGCGCTGGGGCGGCCTGATCGCCAGCGGCTGGCATACCTGCGCGCTGGCGATGCGCATGGCCGTGGACGCGGCGCTGCACGATTCCGAATCCTTCGGCTCGCCCGGCCTGGGCGAGGTGCGCTGGCGCACGCCGGTGCGTCCGGGCGACACCCTGCGCCTCGAAGCGCGCGTGCAGGGCGTGCGCACCTCGTCGTCGCGTCCCGACCTGGGCATCATTACCTGGGCCTGGACGGTCCTGAACCAGCACGACGAAGGCGTGCTGGAGCTGGACGCGACCAGCCTGTTCGATCTGTCCGGCGAAAACTGAGGCTGGCCGTCTAGCGCTTGCCTGTCTGCTTCAGGATGGCGGCGGCTTCAGGACCGGCTGCTGCCTTCCAGTTCTTGACCGAGTCCGCCGCGGCATCCTTCAGCGCGCGCTGCACGGGCAGCGGCACCGACGTATTGATCGCCACGCCGTTCTTGCGCATGTTGGCGTAGTTCTGCTGCAGGCGGCCGTCGATGCGCTTCCATTGTTCGGTTTCGGTCTGCGCCGCCGCCTGGTCGATGGCGCGGCGCGTGCGCGCATCCAGCGCCTGATACGCCTGCAGGTTCATCGTCGCCACCGAGATCGGCATCGCGTAGTTGATTTCCGCGAAGTTGGGCAGGTGCTCCCAGAGCTTGCGGCCCGCGCCGCCGTCGCCTGACGACAGTACTGCGTTCACCTCGCCCGAGGCGATCAGCGGCATCGCATCCGCGAAGGAAATGTTCTGCGCGCGGGCGCCGGCTTTCTGCATGACGTCCTGCGACGTGGCGTCGTAGGTGCGGATGCTCAGCTTCTTCAAGGCCGCGACGCTGTCCAGCTTCTGCTTGGACCAGATGCCGGACGCCGGCCACGGCGTGGTGTACAGCAGCTTCTGCCCATGCGCCGCTAGCAGCTTCTCGTAGGCGGGGCGGGCGGCCTTGTTCAGGTTGCGGGCCTTGGACAACGAGTCCGCCAGGAACGGCAGGGACGACACGCCGAACAAGGGATACTTGGCCGCCAGTGCGCCGGCGAAGGCATCGCCCGCATCCACCTTGCGCGCTTGCACCGCATCGATCATGTCGGCCGACTTGATCCCCTTGGACGCGTCATAGCTGGCGTCGATGACCACGTTGCCCGCGGTCTTGGCGCGGACCAGTTCGGCAAACGTGGATACGCCTTGTCCGGGCATGGAGGTGGCCGGATACTCGGTGGCCATCGTGAGGGTGGTGACGGCGTAGGCGCCATGGGCCATGAACGCCATGGCAATGCCTGTCATCAGGCGGAGGGTGGGACAGCCTTGCATGCGCGGCTCCTGGGCTCGGGGGGAAACCTGGTCGGGACACGCGGCAGGGCGCGGGAGCGCCCGGCCCTGTGCCTGGCCGATGCTGCAAAGCGTACGGCGAGTGCAAGGGCTCGCCTATACGGGCTTTCGGCAATGCGCGGGTTGTTGCGGGGACGAGAGCGGCCTGGCGGCAATTACTGGATGGGCAGGCCGTGCATCTTCAAGAAGGACAGCTTGTCCCAGTAACCCCGCTGGAACACGATCCTGCCGCCGCGCACCGTAAAGAATCCGCAGCCGCGCAGTCCCAGGGGATCGCGCCATTCCAGGGCAGCAACCTCGCCGGCTTCATGGATCGTCTCCACGATGCAGGTCATGTCGGCCTGGGCGAACTCCCGTTCAAACATCGCTCGTATGGCCTCGCGTCCGACGATGGGCTCCTGGGTTACCTGATGGTTCACCGCCGCTTCATCGTAAAGCTCCGCCAGGCCAGCGGCATCGGCGGCATTGAACCGTAGGACCCATTCTTCGACCAGTTGCCGCGGAGTCATGTGTGCTTCCTTTTTTTGGGGGGACTTACGTTGTAAACGAAATTTGGGTGGCGCGGCCACAGCCGTCTCGGCCTAGCAAAAACTGCGCATTAATGCATGGATATTGCTACGTAATATGCTGTAATTACTAGAAGAATTGCCAGTTATAAAGTACAGTGACCTTATGGAATTCAATGCTCCGTCGGAGGTAAAGTATGAAGCTGGAAGACCGCATGAGTCGCTCGATCAAGCAGCGCGCAGGGGTTGTCGTTTTGCGCTCGGACTTTGCTGATATGGCGAGCGACTCACAGGTCGGGCGAGTCTTGGCCCGCTTCGTCGATGACGGGATGCTTGTACGCATCAGCAAAGGGGCTTTTGCCAAGACCCGCGTCAACCAGTTCACGGGCAAGCCGACCGCTGCAGGAACGCTGGAAATGATTGCTGCGGAGCTTTTTCGCAAGCTCAAGATCTCTGTGAAACCTAGCGCGTTCGTAGCCGAATACAACTGCGGCAAATCGACCCAGATTCCCATGGGGGCGACTGTCAGTACGGGACGCCGGCGCATCACTCGAAAAGTGACTGTAGGGAGCAGCACGCTGACGTATGAAAAGGATCTCAGACGAACAGAAGTCTGATGTTGAAGACGCCGCCACGGCAGGCCTGCTGGGCGCCTTGCCGCCTGCCGTCGTTGAGAAAGACCTGCACATCACTGATGTGCTACGAATTCTGGCCCAGATCGAGGTCGCGCACATTGCGCATCAGAAAGGCCGCAAGAAGGGGGATCCCAGGCCGGCGTCCATCCCCGTGGCTACGCGCTTGGTCTTCGCCGGCGGGACCTGCCTTTCGAAAGCGCATGGTCTGGTTGAGCGGATGTCCGAGGACATAGACATCAAGGTTGTGCTGGACAATGTGCCGGAAGGCTATGTGCTGCAAGACGGTCACACAGACCGGGCTCGGCTAGGCAATCTGCATCGGCAGGTGGAGCGGCTTCTCACGGATATCGGCTTCCAACTTGTGACCCGTGACGATGAGGATAACCCCGTTGCGCGGGACAGCCGTCGTTACTACTGTCTTTCGATTTCATATGCGGCGCATTTTCAGGACGTATCTGGTGCGCTGCGTCCCGAGCTCAAGCTTGAGCTGATACATCGTTCTACCGTGTTGGCGGCTGAAATGCGCGACATGGGCTACATGTTCGACGGCCTTGTTCCGCGCGTAGCGCCCCTGCGTTTTTCGATGGCATGCATCACGGTCGCGGAGACGCTCGCGGAGAAGGTGTTGTCACTGCTGCGGCGCTGCGCTTGGAATTGGGATGGGCATCAGCGCGGGGAGTACGACGCCGCCTTGGTGCGCCATGTCTATGACGTCTGGCGTATTGCAGAAATCCGGCCCGATGCCTTGGCGGCAGCCCGTCAGATCTTTGCGGAACTGGTCCGAAAAGAGGTAGAGGAATTCCGCGGCCAGCATCCTGGGTTTGATCAAGACGCATACTCGGTGCTGAGGCGCACATTGGCGTCTGCTGCCGTTCATGAAGGATTGAAGACGAACTTCGAGCAAAGTCTGAAGCCACTGCTCTACGCTGCGCGGAAGCCGGAATTCGAGACCTGCTATGCGGTCTTTGCGCGTACTGCAGAACAGTTGCTGAATCTCCCCCCGTCTGACTAACGACTTTTCAACGGCACCGGTATCAGGAAGGCGGGCGCGGCGCTCGCTGTCCAGGGGCAGCAGGCGCCGCCCTGTGTTGAGTCGCGCGAAAAAAAACCGCCCCGTAGGGCGGTTTCGTCGGAACCGAACAAGCGATCAATAGAACGCCTGGATGCCGGTCTGCGCGCGGCCCAGGATCAGGGCGTGCACGTCGTGGGTGCCTTCGTAGGTGTTGACTACTTCCAGGTTCACCAGGTGGCGGGCCACGCCGAACTCGTCGGAGATGCCGTTGCCGCCGAGCATGTCGCGCGCCAGGCGGGCGATGTCCAGTGCCTTGCCGCAGGAGTTGCGCTTCATGATGGAGGTGATTTCGACGGCGGCGGTGCCTTCGTCCTTCATGCGGCCCAGGCGCAGGCAGCCTTGCAGGGCCAGCGTGATTTCGGTCTGCATGTCGGCCAGCTTCTTCTGGATCAGCTGGTTGGCGGCCAGGGGGCGGCCGAATTGCTTGCGGTCCAGCGTGTACTGGCGGGCGGTGTGCCAGCAGGCTTCAGCGGCGCCGACGGCGCCCCAGGCGATGCCGTAGCGGGCGGAGTTCAGGCAGGTGAACGGACCCTTCAGGCCGGACACGCCGGGCATCATCTGGTCGGCGGACACTTCCACTTCGTCCATGACGATTTCGCCGGTGATCGAGGCGCGCAGGCCGACCTTGCCGTGGATGGCCGGGGCCGACAGGCCCTTCATGCCCTTTTCCAGGATGAAGCCGCGGATCTTGCCGTCGAAGTCGCCGCCGACGCACTTGGCCCACACCACGAAGACATCGGCGATGGGGGAGTTGGTGATCCACATCTTGTTGCCGGAAATCTTGTAGCCGTCGGACGTCTTGACGGCGCGGGTTTCCATGCCGCCGGGATCGGAGCCGTGGTTGGGTTCGGTCAGGCCGAAGCAGCCGATCCATTCGCCGCGAGCCAGCTTGGGCAGGTACTTCTGCTTTTGCGCTTCGCTGCCGAATTCGTTGATGGGCACCATCACCAGGGACGACTGCACGCTCATCATGGAGCGGTAGCCGGAGTCGATGCGTTCGACTTCGCGGGCGATCAGGCCGTAGCTGACGTAGTTCAGGCCGGCGCCGCCGTATTCGACGGGGATGGTGGCGCCCAGCAGGCCCAGTTCGCCCATTTCGGAGAAGATGGCCGGGTCGGTCTGTTCGTTGCGGAACGCGTTCAGAACGCGCGGGGCGAGCTTGTCCTGCGCATAGGCGTAGGCTGCGTCACGCACCATGCGTTCTTCTTCGGTCAGTTGCTGGTCCAGCAACAGGGGGTCTTGCCAGTGAAAGGAAGGATTCGAGGACATGCTGGGTCTCCGCTATGGATTTCGGAATGCTAGAAAGTTTAAACCTAAAATAATTCAGGCGGCAAGCGGCGAATGGAACGGCGGGCGCGCGGCGGCGCCGTTCCGTCCCGCCTTCAGTGCTGCGCCTTGAGCGCTGCGTCGCGGATTTTTTCCAGGGTCGTGCCCGGGGTGATGGTTTCCGGATCGATGAAGCAGTGCAGGATGGCCGGCTTGCCGCTGGCCAGGGCGCGTTCGAAGGCCGGGCCGAACTGCTCGGTGGTTTCGACGCGTTCGCCGTGGCCGCCAAAGGCGCGCGCGTAGTCGGCGAAATCCGGATTCTTCAGCTCGGTCGCGGAAATGCGGCCGGGGTAGTGCTTTTCCTGGTGCATGCGGATCGTGCCGTACATGCCGTTGTCCACCAGCACCACGACGATGGGCAGGTCGTACTGCACCGCGGTCGCGAATTCCTGGCCGTGCATCAGGAAGCAGCCGTCGCCGGCGAAGCAGACCACGGTCTTGTCCGGCGACACGCGCTTGGCGCCCACGGCGGCGGGCAGGCCGTAGCCCATGGAGCCCGACGTCGGCGCCAGCTGCGTGCCGTAGCGGGTGAAACGATGGAAGCGGTGCAGCCAGGTGGCGTAGTTGCCGGCGCCGTTGGTCATGATGGCGTCTGCCGGCAGCGTCTTTTCCAGGTAGGCCATGACCTGGCCCATCTGCAGCGCGCCAGGCGTCGTGATGGTGCTGGGGTCGCTCCATTTCAGGTACGACTCGCGCATGGCCTGCGTGCCGGCGGCCCAGGCGGGCTGAGCCGGCGCCTTCAGGCCGGCCAGCGCCTGCGCGAAGGCGGCGGGCGAGGTATTGATGGCCAGGGCGGGGCGGTAGACGCGGCCCAGCTCGGCGGTATCGGGGTGCACGTGCACCAGCTTCTGCTTGGGTACCGGAATGTCCAGCAGCGTGTAGGCCTGGCTGGGGTTTTCCGACATGCGGCCGCCCACCAGCAGGATCAGGTCCGCGTCGGCGACGCGCTTGAGCAGCGCGGGATTGATGCCCAGGCCCACGTCGCCGATGAAGCAGGGGTGGTCGGCCGGGAACAGCATCTGGCGGCGGAAAGACACGGCCGTGGGCAGCGCATGGCGCTGCGCAAAATCGGCGAACTGCTGCACCGCGCGGGCGTCCCAGCGCGTGCCGCCCAGGATGGCGACCGGATTCTTGGCTTCGGCCAGCAGCTTTTCCAGGTCGGCCAGTTGGCCGGCCGTGGGGGCGGAATCAATGATTTCGTAACGCGGCGCGTCGGCGACCTTGGCGGCTTCGACCAGCATGTCCTCGGGCAGCGCGATCACGACCGGGCCGGGACGGCCCGAGGTGGCAATGTGGAAGGCGCGCGACACCAGTTCGGGAATGCGTTCGACCTGGTCGATCTCGGTGACCCACTTGGCTTGCGTGCCGAACACGGCGCGGTAATCCATTTCCTGGAAGGCTTCACGTTCGCGCATGCCGCGCTCGATCTGGCCGACGAACAGGATCAGGGGGGTGGAGTCCTGCTTGGCGATGTGCACGCCGGCCAGCGCGTTGGACGCGCCCGGGCCACGGGTCACCATGCAGATGCCGGGTTCGCCGGTCAGCTTGCCGTGGGCGTCGGCCATCATGGCCGCGCCGCCTTCCTGGCGGCACACCGTGACCTTGATGTCCGCATCGTGCAGGCCGTCCAGCACTGCCAGATAGCTTTCGCCGGGGACGCAGAAAACATGTTTGACGCCCTGCGCAACCAGCTGGTCGACCAGGATGTGACCGCCAAGGCGGGATTCTTGCTGGGACATGGGGGTGGTAGTCATGATGAGCCGAGGTTAGGACATCCGAGCATAATGTTCCTTGATCGCACAATGCAATTGATAAAATTGCACAATCTATTGACCCACCGGCACGACCTGCCATGCTGCGCCGCGGCAAGATCCGCCCGGCCGAGCGGCGGGGACGCCCGCCGGCACCTGGCGGTTCCCTCGATATGAGAAACGGCATTCCCAACCTGAGCGCCCTGCAGGCGTTTGAAGCGTCAGCCCGTCTGGGCAGCTTTTCCCGCGCGGCCGAGGAACTGTCCCTGACGCACAGCGCCGTCTATCGCCAGGTGGCCAGCCTGGAGGCGCGCCTGGGCGTGCAGCTGTTCACCCGGGTACGCCGGCGCATCGTGCTGACCGACCATGGGGCCGAGTACGCCGGCCGCATCCGCCACCATCTGGACCAGATCGAAAAAGACACCTTCGGCCTGGTCAGCCGCACCGGCATGGGCCGCAGCATCCATATCGCCGTGGTGCCCACCCTGGCGACGACCTGGCTGATCCCGCGCCTGGCGGATTTCCAGCGCGAGCATGGCGACATCACGGTCAGCCTGTCCGTGCGCACGTTGCCATTCCAGTTCAAGGACCAGCCCTTCGACGGAGCGCTGTATCACGGGGACGGATTGTGGCCAGGCACCCAGGGCGTGCTGCTGTTCCCCGAGCGCGAACTGGTGCCCGTGTGCGCGCCGGAGCTGGCGGCGCGCACGCCGGAGCCGGGCGCCAGCGCCTTGTCCGGCATGACCCATTTGCACCTGGTGTCACGGCCCGACGCCTGGCGCCAGTGGTACGCGGCCAATAGCCATCTTTATGGTCCGCACGCCGCCGGCGGCCCGCGCTACGAACTCTTCACCATGGTGATGGCGGCGGTGCAGGCCGGCCTGGGCGTCGGGCTGATGCCGCGCTTCTTGGCCCAGCCCGCGCTGGACCAGGGCACGCTGGCGATGCCCGTGCCGCAATCGCTGTCGGTCAGCCAGGGCTACTACTTCGGCTATCCGCAGCGCAGCGAACGCTCCGAGGCGCTCAAGCTCTTCGAGAGCTGGCTGAAGTCCGCCGCCGCGGGCGTGGGCGGACGCTGAGCCGTAGAATCCTGGCATGCCCGCGACCCGCCCCCCGCTTGAATCCCAGGCCGATATCGACGCCTTCATCGACGCCGTCTGGCTGGAAGACGGCCTGTCGGCCAACACCCTGGCTGCCTACCGGCGCGACCTGACGGGCTTTGCCCGCTGGCTGGAAGACCCCGAAGCCTATGCGCGCGAAATGGCCGACCGCCATGGCGATGCGGCACAGGCCCACGCGCTGCCTGCTGGACCCGCCAAGCCCTTGCGCGATGCCGGCAAGGCTGACATCGAAGCCTGGTTCGCCTTCCGCCACGAGGAAACCCGCGCCACCACCGCCAACCGCAGGCTGGCCGCGCTGCGCCGCTTCTACGCCTGGGCCTTGCGCGAGCACCGCGCCGAACGCGATCCCTGTCTGACGCTGATCGCGGCCAAGCAGCCGCCGCGCATGCCCAAGACGCTGTCCGAGCAGCAGGTGGATGCCTTGCTGCGCGCGCCCGACCTGGAGCAGGCCCGTGGCCTGCGCGACCGCGCGATGCTGGAAACGCTGTATGCCACGGGCTTGCGCGTGTCCGAGCTGGTGGGCATGCGCACGCTGGACGTGAGCCTGAACGAAGGCGTGGTGCGGGTGGTGCTGGGCAAGGGCGGCAAGGACCGACTGGTGCCGTTGGGCGCCGAGGCTGCGCATTGGATCGACCGCTACCTGAAGTCCGCGCGGCCAGAGCTGGCGGCCGGGCGCGTGAGCGATGCGCTCTTCATCACCGGCCGGGCCGAAGCGATGTCGCGCCAGGCGTTCTGGCAACTGGTGAAGAAGTACGCCTTGCTGTCGGACGTGCGCGCGCCGCTGTCACCCCACGTGCTGCGGCACGCCTTCGCCACGCACCTGCTGAACCACGGCGCCGACCTGCGCGTGGTGCAGATGCTGCTGGGGCATGCCGACATTTCCACCACGCAGATCTACACGCACGTCGCGCGCGAACGCCTGAAGGCGCTGCACGCGACCCACCATCCCCGCGGCTAGCCGGCGCGCGCCGCTTCGAAATTCTTCTTTCACGCATAACCATGAGCAAAGCCCGCCACGTTTCCGAAACGCCCGCCACCCAGTTCCTCAAGCAGAACAAGGTGACGTACACGGAACATACCTATGACTACATCGACCATGGCGGCGCGGGCGAAGCCGCGCGCCAGTTGGGCCTGGATCCGCATGCGGTGGTGAAGACCCTGGTGATGGAGGACGAATCCGCCAAACCCCTCATCGTGGTCATGCACGGCGACCGCGAAGTTTCCACCAAGAACCTGGCGCGCCAGGCCGGGCTCAAGCGCGTCGAGCCCTGCAAACCCGAGGTCGCGCAGCGCCATTCGGGCTATCAGGTGGGTGGCACCTCGCCCTTCGGCACGCGCAAGAAGATGCCGGTGTGGGTCGAGGCCGAAGTGCTGGACTACCCGGTGGTCTACATCAACGGCGGGCGGCGCGGGTATCTGATCGGCATAGACCCCAAGGTACTGGTCACGCTGCTGGGCGCCAAGGGCGTAACCGTCGCGCTGGAATAGGGCGGGCTGGCGTGGGCGTGGTATTCCCATACCACCACCCAAGCCGATGGCGGCGTCACAATAGGGGCGTAGATCAAGAACCGGAGCCCGGCCACGGGCGCTGAACCGGCTTTCCGCCATCCCTAGGAGACAAACATGAGCAAGCGACTGTTGATGCTGGTCGGCGACTACGCCGAGGACTACGAGACCATGGTGCCGTACCAGACCCTGCTGACGGTGGGGCACACGGTGCATGCGGTATGCCCGGACAAGAAGGCGGGCGACACCATCGCGACTGCGATCCATGACTTCGAAGGCGCACAGACCTACACCGAAAAGCGCGGCCACAATTTCGCGCTGAACTATGACTTCGATCGCGTCGAGCCGTCGTCCTACGACGGCCTGGTGATTCCGGGCGGCCGCGCGCCGGAGTATCTGCGCCTGAACGAAAAGGTGCTGGACATCGTGCGCGCCTTCGACAAGGCGGGCAAGCCCATCGCGGCGGTCTGCCACGGCGCGCAACTGCTGGCCGCGGCCGGCATCCTGAAGGGCCGCACCTGCTCCGCCTATCCGGCGTGCGCACCGGAAGTGCGCCTGGCAGGCGGCACCTATGCCGAGATCGGCATCGACCAGGCCTACACCGACGGCAATCTGGTGACGGCGCCGGCCTGGCCCGCGCATCCGGCCTGGATGTCGCAATTCCTGGCGGTGTTGGGCACGAAGATCACGCCCTGATCTTCACCGCCACAAAGCGCCAGGGCCGCAAACATGCGGCCCTGGCGCTTTTCCTTTACGGCTTGGAAATCAGGCGAAATCGAGCACGATGCGGCCTTCGATCTGGCCGCGCCGCATGCGGTCGAACACGTCGTTGATGTTCTCCAGGCTTTCGGTGGCGACAGTGGCGTGCACCTTCCCCTCTTCGGCGAACTGCAGCGATTCCTGCAGGTCCAGGCGCGAACCCACGATGGAGCCGCGCACGGTGACGCCGTTGAGCACCATGTCGAAGATCGACAGCGGGAAGTCGCCCGGCGGCAGGCCGTTGAGCGCCACGGTCCCGCCGCGGCGCACCATGCCCAGCGCCTGCTCGAAGGCCTTGGGCGATACCGCCGTGATCAGCGCGCCGTGCGCGCCGCCGATCTCGCGCTTGAGGTAGGCGGCCGGGTCGGTAGTCTTGGCGTTGACCGTGACCTCGGCGCCCAGGCGGCGGGCGAAGTCCAGCTTGGCGTCGTCGATGTCCACCGCGGCCACGTTCAGGCCCATGGCCTTGGCGTACTGCACCGCCATGTGGCCCAATCCGCCAATGCCCGAGATCACTACCCAGTTGCCCGGACGGGTGTCCGTCATCTTCAGGCCCTTGTAGACGGTCACGCCGGCGCACAGCACGGGCGCGACCTCGACGAAACCGACGTTCTTGGGCAGCAGGCCCACGTAGTTGGCGTCAGCCAGCGCGTATTCGGCGAAGCCGCCGTTCACGGAGTAACCGGCGTTCTTCTGTGTTTCGCACAGCGTTTCCCAGCCGCCCAGGCAATGCTCGCAATGCCCGCAGGCGGAATACAGCCAGGGTATGCCGACGCGGTCGCCTTCCTTCACATGGGTCACGCCCGCGCCCACCGCGACCACATGGCCGACGCCCTCGTGACCGGGAATGAAGGGCGGGTTGGGCTTGACGGGCCAGTCGCCTTCGACCGCGTGCAGGTCGGTGTGGCAGACCCCGCAGGCTTCAATCTTTACCAGCAATTCGCCCGGACCCGGGCGCGGCACCGCGACTTCTTCGATTGCCAGGGGCTTGCCGAATGCTCGTGCAACCGCTGCTTTCATGGTTTTATCCATCACTGCCTCCGAAGTCTGATCAAGATTCCTTATGCTCGAACGTGGACGCTTTCCCGACCATGATTTATATCAACCGAGCGGGCTGCCCGCCGATGCCGGAAACGTGTGGTTGCAGAAAGAGGCCGGCCGCCGCGCCCTTGCCCGGGCCGCGGCAAACGGCGTACAGTCAGCCGTAGGCCTCCCGGCCCAGGCCTCGCGCCCAGTCCCGAGTTCCAGGAGCTCCCATGTGTGAAATCTTCATCCGCGCCAGCGAACAGTCCTACGCGCCCGAAACCCGTTCGCTGCGGCTGCATGGCGTGGCTACCAGCCTGAGGCTGGAACAGTTGTTCTGGCAGGTATTGGAAGAAATCGCCGGCCGGGACGGCATGCGCGTGACGCAGCTGATCGAACGTTTGTACGACGAACTGATCGAGTATCGCGGCGAGGCCGCCAATTTCACGTCGTTCCTGCGCGTATGCTGCCTGCGCTACCAACTGTTGCAGGCGGAGGGCCGCATTCCGTTGGATGCGGCCGTGCCGATCCGTTCGCTCAACCCGCAGGCCGTGCTGGAAGGCTTGCCGCCCACGCTGTACGACGCCCAGCCTCTGCGCCCGAAACGCAAGGCTGCCTAATCCGTCAACACTGGCGCCGCCGCCACGGCAAAAAGCAAAGGGCCCGAATTCTCGGGCCCTTTGTTCATGTGGAGGCAGCGCAGCAGGCGTTCAGCCGCCAGACTGGATCGACGCCATCGCCACTTCGTTCTGCACGATGCGGCGGATGCGCACCGCATCGCCGATGCGTGAGAGTTTGCCTTGCGAATCCAGCAGCACGATGGCCAGATCGCGGCCGTTGATGCGGGCCAGCATGACCAGGCATTCGCCGGCTTCGTTGATGTAGCCGGTCTTGGACACCTTGATGTCCCAGTCGGGCTTGCGCACCAGCAGGTTGGTGTTGCGGAAGGTCTGCGTGCGGTTGTTGACCTCGACGTCGTACTCGGTATCGGTGGAGTAGCGGTGGATCAGCGGGCGCTGGGAGGCCGCGCGCAGCAGTCGGGCCAGATCGTGCGGCGACGAGACGTTGTCGCTGGACAGGCCGGTGGGTTCGATGAAGCGGGTGCTGGTCATGCCCAGCGCCTGCGCCTTGGCGTTCATGGCGGCCACGAAAGCCGGCAGGCCGCCCGGATAGTGGCGGCCCAGCGCGTTGGCGGCGCGGTTCTCGGACGACATCAGAGCCAGGTGCAGCATGTCGCCGCGCGACAGCTTGGTGCCCACGCGCAGACGGGAGGTGGTGTGCTTGAGGCCGTCGACGTCTTCGTCGGTGATCTCCAGCATTTCGTCCATGGGCAGGTTGGCGTCGACCACGACGACGGCCGTCATCAGCTTCGAGATCGAAGCGATGGGGCGCACTACGTTTTCGTTCTTGGCGAAGATGACCGTGGACGTTTCCAGATCCTGCACGTAGGCGGTGCTGGAACGCAGGGCGGCGGCTTCGGCGCGCACCGAGGAGGCGGGCGGCGGCATGGCGGCCGAACCGACTGCGGCGGCAGCGGCGGCCCGTTGCGCGCGCGACGGCTTGTTTGGCTTGCCGTTCTTGCCGGCGGCCGCGCCCTTCTTGGGCGGCGTGCCCTTGGCTGCGACCTGCTTGCCGCCTTTGGGGGCGGCGGCTTTCTTGCCAGATGAGGATTTGGGGGGAGCTTTCTTGGCGGAGGAGGCGGCTTGTTTGCCGGAGGCGCTCTTGCCGGAGCTGGCTTTGGGGGCCGGAGCCTTCTTTGCTTGTTGCGCCTTGCAGGCCGACGACTTGGCGTTGGTCTTGCAAGGATCCGTATTCTTCGCGGCTTGGGCGGCGGGGGGCAGGAGCGCGCACACCGCCAGCGCCACAGGCGCTATCGCGTTCGCAATCGCACGTTTCCAGGGAAATGCCATGGTTTGAGCTGGCTTGTCAGTCTGTCAGTAAATGTTTCTTAAGCCGGCGTTTCGTCGGGCCAGAAAAAGTCCAGATGAATTAGAGGCTTACGCGTCGAATTTAAACAGCAATTTCAAGTTGCGCGCAAGGCGATTCGCTATCATCGTCCAAAAAAATAATAGTGACGTATTGACGCAGCTTCAATTCGTCACAAGACAAGTGCGAGAAGCTAACGGCAGGCCGCGCGTGAGCGTAGCCCGGATTAACCCTCATCCGGCTGAACGCGCGAGGTTTTTGTCCATGCCGGAGCAGGCAAACCGCGCTCACAAAAGCGCAGGGCTTCGGGCGCGTAGGGGGATGCAGGGAAGGGGGGCGTCGGAACCGACGCCAGAGATGGCCTCGCCGGGTGGAATCGAACCACCAATTGACCCTTAGGAGGGGCCGGTTATATCCATTTAACTACGGCGAGACTATTGCTGATCAGGCGGCAGCGTCGGTCGAGTGATCGCGCTTGCTTGCTAAGGCCTTGATATCGCTACGATTCTGTCGGCCCTGAGTTTATCACTGGGGGCACGGGTTTCGGCGCAGGACGCAAGTCTATCAGCAGGCGGCGCAAGCCCCAAATCCGTTGCCCTGCAACCCGGCTCGCTGGACCCGACGCCCAACGTGGCTATTGCCGGAGCGCGGAGGCTATTTGTATATGATGACCGGGTCCCGCGCTGCGCGCCGGACCGTCCCGTGGAGGGGGCGACGAACAAAACAACGAAAAACGGGTTTCATGTCTAACCAAACCGATACGAATTTCATCCGTACCCTGATCGTGGGTACGCTGGTGGTGCTGCTCGCGATGGGGGTGCGCGCCACCTTCGGGCTCTTCATGCAGCCGATGGGGCTGGCGCAAGGCTGGGGACGCGAAGTGTTCTCCATGGCCTTCGCTTTGCAGAACCTGGTGTGGGGCGTGGCCTGTATCTTCATGGGCATCATGGCCGACCGCTACGGTTCGGGCCGCACCATCGCGCTGGGCGCGCTGCTGTACATGCTGGGCATGATAGGCACGCGCTTCGCCACGGATGAAGCCACGCTCTATCTGACGGCCGGCGTGCTGGTCGGATTGGGCCAGGCCGGCACGACCTTTCCGGTGATCCTGCCCGTGGTGGCCCGCGCGGTTCCTCCCGCCTACCGCAGCACGGCGATGGGCATCGCCAGCGCTGGCGGCTCGCTCGGTCAGTTTGCCGTGGTGCCCACGGGACAGGTGCTGATCAGCGGCCTGGACTGGACGGGCGCATTGTGGGTGCTGTCGCTGTTCGTCGCTTGCGGCGCGCCCCTGGCGTACTTCCTGCGCGGACGTCCGCAGGCCCACACCGGGCCGCAGCAATCGCTGGCCTCGGCGGTCAAGCAGGCGGTACGCCACCCCTCGTTCCATTTCCTGTTCTGGAGCTACTTCGTCTGCGGCTTCCACACCGCCTTCATCACGCTGCACTTGCCCGCCTATGTCACGGACGGCGGCCTGAGCGCGGGGCAGGGCGCGACCGCCATTGCGCTGATCGGCCTGTTCAACGTGCTGGGCTCGTTCTATGCCGGCAAGCTGGGCGGCAAGTACAGCAAGAAACGGCTCCTCGCCGTGGTGTACGGCATGCGCGCCTTCGGCATTCTGCTGTTGCTCTGGATGCCGTTGTCGCCATGGGTGCTGTACGCCTTCGCCGCGTGGATGGGTTTGTTCTGGCTGGGGACCGTGCCGCTCACGCAAGGCCTGATCGGCCAGATCTACGGCCTGCGCTATGCGGCCACGCTGTCGGGCATCGTCTTCCTGGGGCACCAGCTGGGCAGTTTCATCGGCGTATGGCTGGGCGGATATGCCTATGCCAAGACCGGCAATTACGACGCCGTCTGGTGGCTGGGCGTGGCCCTGGCCGTCATCGCGGCGCTGTTGTGCCTGCCGGTGCGCGAACAGCCGGTTGCCCAGCCGGCCGCGGCCTGAGACGTTCATGAACCCGGCCAATCGTTCCGCGCCAGCCGCCCGCCGCCATCGCGGCTGGCGCGCGATTGGCGCGCTGGCCCTGGTTGCCGTCCTGGGCCTGGCTTTCTGGGGCTACACCACGCCGGAAATGCAGATCCACTGGGAAAACCTGGCCGCGCTCTGCGGCTTCTAGGCGCTTTTTCCGCTCGGCCTCGCGGTATCCTACGGCGGTATTTCTCCCCTCATCGCGCGCCGCCTGCGGGCGGGCGCAACGGATGCCCATGCAGGACTCATCGCCCTCCTATCCCGATCTATCGCTGCCGGACATCGGCGGCATGCCTGCCGCCGACACGCTGGTGCTGACGGTGAACAACCGCCTGTCGCGCCGGCTTACGCTGGAGCTGGCGGGCCTGCTGCGCCAGGAGCGCCAGGTCAGCGAGTTGCCGCGCATATTGCCGCTGTCCGCCTGGCTGGCCGATGCCGCCAATGAACTCGCGTTCGAGACGGATGGCGATGTGCCTGCCTATCGGCTGGACAGTTTCGCCACGCAACTGGTGTGGACCGAGGCGATACGCGCTGAAGAAGCCGAGCGCGTGCTGTTGGATGCGAGCCAGGCCGCGCGCTTGTCGATGGATGCAGACCTGCTGATGGACGAATGGCAACTGCACGTGCCTTCGGGCGCGGATACCGACGAATACCGCGGCTTCGCGAAATGGCGGGTTCGCTACCGCCAGGCGCTGGCCGGCATCGATGCCGAGGATGCCAACCAGGGCTATGCGCGCGTACTGCGGGCGCTGGAGGACGGACGCCTGCCCGTGCCGCGCCAACTTGTGCTGGCCGGATTCACGGACATGTCGCCGCGCTTTCGCCGGCTGCTGCAGGCGTTTGAAGAGCAGGGCGCGGCCGTTGCGCAGTGGCGCGACGCGCAGCGCATTGAAACGCCGGCGCGCAGGTTCGAGGCCGCCGATCAAGGTGCGGAATGGCGCGCTGCCGCGGCCTGGGCGGCCGAGCGCTTGAAAATGCATCCCCATGGCCGCTACGCCATCGTCTCGCCCCAACTGGAGGCGGAATCGCCGTTCGCGCGGCGGGTGCTGAGCCAGGCCCTGGCCGGGCGTGGCGGCGAAGCCGCGTACGCCTTCAACGTGGCGGTGGGGCGGCCGTTGAACGAATGGCCGATGGCGCGCGCCGCGCTCGCTTGGTTGCGCGCCCTGGCCGAATGCGCGCCGGGCAAGGGCTGTGGCGTGGAGGTGCTGGGCGCGGCCCTGTTGGGCGGGCATTGCGCGGGCGACGTGCGCGACCGCGCGCGGCTGGCCTCGATCGACGCGCGCTGGCGGCGCCAGGCGCAACTGCATGTCGGCCCGCAGGATTGGCGCAAGCTGCTGGCGGACTTGCCAGCGTTGGCGCAGGCCTGGAATCAGGCCATGGAAATCTGGACGCAGGGCGGCCGCCAGGCCACTTGCGACGTGTGGATGTTGCGCATGAAGGCCGCGCTGATGGCGCTGGGCTTTCCCGGCGAAGGCGTGCTGGACAGCGTCGGCTATCAGGTGATGGGCGCCTTGGGCGATGCGCTGGGCAGTTTTTCGGCGCTGGCGCCGGCCGCCGGGCGCCTGGGCGGCGTGGCCGCCGTGAACCTGCTGGAAAGCGTGGCGCGTTCCGCCTCGTTCCAGCCGCAACGCGATCCGCAGGCGCGCCTGGACGTGCTGGGTTTGCTGGAAGCCGAGGGCGGCTATTGGGACGGCGTCTGGGTGTTGGGCCTGACCGATGACGTGTTGCCGGCCTCGCCCAAGCCCAATCCGCTGTTGCCGCTGGCAGTGTTGCGCCAGGCCAAGGCGCCGCGCGCCACGCCCGAGCGCGAACGCGAATGGGCCGAAGGCATGTACGCGGCATTGTGTCGCTGCGCGCCCGAGATCATCGTCAGCCACGCGCACATGGACGGCGAACGCGAGCTGCGTCCGTCGCCGCTGATCGCGGCGGCAGCGCTGACGGACTGGACGCCCGCGGCGGCGCAAGCGTTGCCGGCCTTGCCGCAGGAATCGCTGGACGACGCGCAAGGGCCCGCTCTGGCGGCCGGCAATCGTGGCGGCGGCGGCCTGGACGTGCTGGACACGCAGGCGCGCAATCCGCTGTGGGCCTTCGTGCGGCATCGCCTGGGCGGCCGCGAAATGGCGCCCTATGCGGATGCGGCCACGGTCAACGTGCGCGGCCAGTTTTTGCACAAGGCGCTGGAACTGGTGTGGGGCATGATGCCCGACCAGGACGCGCTACACGAAGTCATGGCCACGGGCCGCCTGCCTGCCTTGCTGGAGCAGGCGGTGGCGCAAGCCGCGGACGAGGAACTGAAAGACTACGCGCCCGCCTTGCGCACGCTGGAATGCCAGCGCGCCCAGGCCGTGCTGGCGTCCTGGCTGGATATGGAAGCGCAGCGCCTGCCCTTCGCGGTGGCGCAGGTGGAAAAGAACCATCAATGGCAGCGCGGCGCGCTCAACCTGAAGCTGCGGCTGGATCGCATCGATACCCTCGGCGATGGCCGCAATGTCATCGTCGATTACAAGACCGGCGTGGCGGCGGCCAAGCCCGAACCCGACTGGTCGCGCAGTCGCCCCGTGAACGTGCAGTTGCCGTTCTATGCCTCGGTGCTGGCGGACGCCGCGGGCGGCGAAGTGGCGGGCCTGGTGCTGGCACAGATCCATGCGCGGCAGGTCGCCGCACAAGGCCTGGCCGACGAGGACCTGGGCGTGCCCGGCGTTACGCTGGCCAGCGACAGCAAGTACTTCGACGGGCTGTCCTGGCCGGAGATCCGGCAGCGCTGGCGCAGTGCCATCGAAGCGCTGGCCGACGAGTACGCCGCGGGCTACGCGGCCAACGTCGCGTATCGCCGCGACGACCTGAAATACTGCGATGCATTGCCGTTCCTGCGTTTGCATCTGGACGACGAGGACGCATGAGCCATGGCTGAACAAGAACGCTTGCCGCATGACCATATGGCGCGCGCCGACGCGCTGGATCCGACCCGTTCGTTTCTGGTGCAGGCGCCCGCCGGCTCGGGCAAGACCGAGCTGCTGACGGACCGCATCCTGGCGCTGCTGGCCACTGTGAACCGTCCGGAGGAAATCGTCGCCATCACCTTCACGCGCAAGGCCGCGTCGGAGATGCACGCGCGCGTGCTGAGCAAGCTGCGCCGCGGACTGGATGCCCCGCCCGAAGCCATGCACGAGCGCCGCAGCTGGGAACTCGCGCGCGCCGCATTGGCGCGCAACGACGAGCAGGGCTGGCATCTGCTGGACCATCCCGCGCGCCTGGCCATCCGCACCATCGACTCCTTCTGCGCGGGCCTGGTGCGCAGCATGCCTTGGTTGTCGGAGCTGGGCGGCATGCCCGAGATCACGGATGATGCGCGCACCCACTACGAGGCGGCGGCGCGCGCCACCCTGGACCTTGCCGACGACTACGAGGCCGTGCGCATCCTCCTCAAGCATCTGGACGTGGACGTGCAGGCCGCCAAGGAGGCCATCGCCGACATGCTGGGTCAGCGTGACCAGTGGCTGCCACTGCTACGCCACGGCTCCGACCGCGAGGGCATGGAAGCCATGCTGGCCGAGGCCATCGGCGAAGACCTGGACGCGCTCAGCGAGGCCATGCCCTATGGCTGGGCCGAAGCGCTATGCGGCCCGGCGCGGCTGGCTGCCGCCAATCTGCAGGATGGAGAGGCCGAAAACAAGCTGCTGGCCTTGCTGGACTGGACAGAAGAGCCGCCGCCTGACGCCGAAGCGCTGGAGCTCTGGCAAGCCGTGGCGCATCTGCTGCTGACGGGCACCGGCACCTTGCGCAAGACCGTCAACAAGAACCTGGGCTTTCCTGCCAAGTGCGCGCACAAGGACCCGTTCGTGGCGTGGCTGGAAGCCGCCGACCCGGACGCAGTCTGGGTGCGCCGCCTGCATGCGGTGCGCGACGTGCCCGCGCCACATTTCACCGATGCGCAATGGGAGGTGCTGGGCGCGCAGCTGATGACGCTGGCGCTGGCGGTGGCGCAGTTGCGGCTGCGCTTCGCCGACACGGGCGAGGTGGATTTCATCGAAATCTCGCAGCGCGCCGCGGCCGCGCTGGGCAGCGCCGACGATCCGGGCGAACTGCTGCTGAAGCTGGACGCCTCGATCCGCCATCTGCTCATCGACGAATTCCAGGACACCAGCCAGACCCAGCTGGACCTGCTGCGCACGCTGACCTCGGGCTGGCAGCAGGGCGACGGCCGCAGTCTGTTCCTGGTGGGCGACCCGATGCAGTCCATCTACCGTTTCCGCAAGGCGGAAGTGGGCCTGTTCCTGGAAGTCGCCGACATCGGCGTAGGCGAACTGCAGCCGGATTTCCTCAACCTTACCGACAACTTCCGCTCGCAGGCGGGTATCGTCGAATGGGTCAACCAGTCGTTTGCGCAGTTGCTGCCCCGGCGCAGCGATGCGGCGGCGGGAGCCATCGCCTACAGCCCGTCCACCGCTTTCCATGAAGCGCTGCCGGAACCCGCTGT
Source organism: Achromobacter aegrifaciens (assembly GCF_902859735.1). Lineage (GTDB taxonomy): Bacteria > Pseudomonadota > Gammaproteobacteria > Burkholderiales > Burkholderiaceae_B > Achromobacter > Achromobacter aegrifaciens. The sequence continues at coordinate 153,563 of NZ_CADIJY010000010.1, forward strand.
GCGCTTTCACCCGGCCTGGTCGCGCGAGGGCGCGGCCCCCGCGGAAGCGCAGGCTGAAGACATTGCGGTGGACCTGGTACGCCAGGCGCTGATCGACCACAAGGGGGCCAAGCATCCCGTCGCCGTGCTGGTGCGGGCACGCAGCCATCTGGGCAACCTGACCCGCCGCCTGGCGCAGGAAGGCATACGCTGCCGCGCGGTGGACCTGGTGCCGCTGGCGCTGCGGCCGGTGGTGGCAGACCTGGTGCAACTGGTGCGGGCCTTGTCGCATGCAGGCGACCGTCTGGCCTGGCTGTCGGTGCTGCGCGCACCGTACTGCGGCTTGACGCTGACATCCCTGCAGCGCTTATTCGGCGACGACCACATCACGCCGGTGCCGGTGCTGCTGGAGCGCGCCCTGCGCATCGCGCCGCAGACCGTACCTTCATCCGCCACCAGCGCGCCTCAGGGGTCATTGTTCGACGCGGCGCCCGCAGCGCCGGACACGCCATCGGCGCAAAGCGTGCTCGGCGCCGACGAGTTCGAGCGCTTGCGTCAGGTGGCGGGCATCCTGCTCGACAAGCGCAACGCCTCGGGCGCCATGCCTTTCGCGGCGTGGGTGGAGTCGCTGTGGCGCCGCCTGGGCGGCCCGGCGTTGTACGCCGGCCTGTCTGTCGCCAACGATGCGGAAAGCCTGTTCCAGCTGGTCGAGCGCCTGGCGCCGCACGGCGCCATCGACGTCGCGGCCCTGGACGCCGGCATCGCGCGCTTGTTCGCCGCGCCGGACGCGGCGGACGAAGACACGGGCGCGGTCGAAATCATGACCATGCACAAGTCCAAGGGACTGCAGTTCGAAACCGTCATCCTGTACGGCCTGCACCGCGCGCCGCGCGGCGATCAGGCGCCGCTCGTGCGCTTTGAGCAGAGCGGCGGCCGCGTGCTGTTCGGTCCGGTAAAGCCGCGCGCCGAAACCGAGGCCGACCCCCTGTCGCGCTACCTGGGCGCGCGCGAGGCGCGCCGCGCATCCTACGAAATCGATCGCCTGCTGTATGTGGCAGCGACGCGGGCGCGCAAGCGCCTGCACCTCGTGGGCCACGTGTCGGTGGACGAAGCCAGCGGTCAGGTCAAGACGCCGTCCTCCGCCAGCCTGCTGGGCCGCTTGTGGCCCTGCCTGGCCACACCGACACCGCCGTCGCTGGATGGCGAAACGGTGGTGCAGGAAGCCGACGGTCCCGAGTGGCAGGGCGAACCCTTGCGGCGCGTGGACCGCGCGGGCCTGGCGCAATTGGCGCGCGTGGCGGACGTGGCGGTCAGCCCCGGCTTTGGCGCCGCAGCGCGCGGCGCCTGGGGCGATGGCGGCGAACATCCCGCCTGGCAACTGGAGGCCGGCTACGACGCTGCCATCGGCACCTTGTCGCATGCCTGGCTGGCGCGCATCGGCCAGGACGGCGTTCAGGCCTGGTCCGCCGACGCGCTGGCCGAACGCTTGCCCGCCATGCGCCGCCAACTCACGCGCGCCGGCATCCCCGCCAGCCAGGCCGACGCCGCCTCCGAGGCCGTGCTCGAAACCCTGCAAGCCACCCTGGCCGACGAACGTGGCCTGTGGCTTTTGTCCCAATCCGGCGCCCGCCGCGAATGGCCCCTGATCGACGCCGCCGGCAAGGTGTCCGTCATCGACCTGGCCCTCAGCACCGAAGACGGCTGGCTCATCGTCGACTACAAAACCGGCCGCCCGCACCCCGGCGAAACCCCCACCGCCTTCGCCGCTCGCATGCGCCAACGCCACGGCGACCAACTCCTGCGCTACTGCGCCCAAGTCACCGCCCTCGACGGCCGCACCGCCCGCGCCGCCCTCTACTTCCCAAGAGCACGCGCCTGGATCGACCTGAAGGAATAGCGCAGAGACAAAAGGAGTAGAGAGGGTGTAGAGAGGCAAAGCGAAGCGAGCCGAAAGGACCAGCGAAGCGACGTCCCAACCCCCTCCCCCTCGGGGGGAGGGCTGGGGAGGGGGCGCACATTCAGCCCCCCGGGGCCCGCCAGCCGAGAGGCTAGCAAGCAAGCGAAGCGCAGCTCTGCTAGAATCTCGGCTGGCGGGCCCCTCCGCATGGTTCGGCGGTGAACCTGGTCAGGTCGGGAACGAAGCAGCCATAGTCGTTTAGGGTCAGTGCCGGAGTAAGGCTCGCCAACCGGATTCTTCAAAGCAGCGCGTCATGACTATCCATGATGTCGCCGCTTTCAAGGGGGACGGGGTTATTTTCCAAGGATACGTTCCACGGGAATAAGCCCGTCCCCTTTGCGTTTCAGGCCGCGCTGAGCATGGATGCCATGCTCAGCGCCGAACCCCGGCAGCTGGACCGGCCATTTCGGGCCAGCTTGCGAAACAGGCTCTACAATCCACCCATGACTTATCTGGTACTGGCCCGCAAGTGGCGGCCGAGATCGTTCGATACCCTCGTGGGACAGGATCACGTGGTGCGCGCGCTGACGCATGCGCTCGACACCCAACGCCTGCATCACGCCTGGCTGTTCACGGGAACCCGCGGCGTCGGCAAGACCACGCTCTCGCGCATCCTGGCGAAGTCCCTCAACTGCGAAACAGGCATCACGTCCAAGCCTTGCGGCGTCTGTCGCGCCTGCACGGAGATCGATGCCGGGCGTTTCGTCGACTACCTCGAGCTGGACGCGGCCTCGAACCGCGGCGTCGAGGAAATGACGCAGTTGCTGGAGCAGGCGGTGTACGCGCCGGGCGCAGGGCGCTTCAAGGTCTACATGATCGACGAAGTCCACATGCTGACCGGGCATGCGTTCAACGCCATGCTCAAGACACTGGAAGAGCCGCCGCCGCACGTCAAATTCATCCTCGCGACCACCGACCCGCAGAAGATTCCGGTGACGGTGCTGTCGCGCTGCCTGCAGTTCAACCTGAAGCAGATGCCGGCCGATTCCATCGTCGGCCATCTGCAGGCCGTGCTCGGCCAGGAAGCGGTGGGCTTCGACGTGCCGGCCTTGCGGCTGATCGGGCAGGCGGCCGCGGGCTCCATGCGCGACGCGCTGTCGCTGACCGACCAGGCCATTGCCTATAGCGCTGGCAACCTGACCGAGGACGCCGTGCGCGGCATGCTCGGCACCATCGACCAGCGGCATCTGGTGCGCCTGCTGGATGCGCTGTCCGCTGGCGACGCCAAGGGCGTGCTGGCGGTGGCGGATGAACTGGCCATCCGCGGCCTGTCCTATGCTGGCGCCTTGGCCGACCTGGCCGTGCTGCTGTCGCGCGTCGCCATCGAGCAGCGCGTGCGCGGCGTGACCCCCGCCGAGGATCCGCTGGCCGGCGACATTGCCCGGCTGGCGCTGGCTCTGCACCCGGACGCGGTGCAGCTGTTCTATTCCGTGGCGGTGCACAGCCGCAGCGAACTGACCCTGGCGCCCGACGAGTACGCGGGCTTCATCATGGCCTGCCTGCGCATGCTGGCGCTCAATGGCGACGCCGGCCCGCAGACCGCGCTCGAAGCGCCCGCCGCGCCGGCCCGTCAGACTGCCGATGCGGCCGCAGCGCCGGCGGCAGTTGCCGCGCCTGCG
>NZ_CADIJY010000011.1 GCF_902859735.1 Achromobacter aegrifaciens
GTCCCGGCGCCGCCCGGTCCGACGCGCCGCGCGCGGACTGGCCGCGGCCGGCGCCGCGCGGGCCACGCGCTTCCTCGTCCTTGCGCCGCTGATAGGCGGCGGGATCTTTCTGGCGTTCGATGCTTTCCTTGGTGCGCTCCTGTTGCGCGACCAGACGGGCGCGGGCGCCGCTGCGGGTGCGCTTGGGGGCGTCTTCGGCATAGGCGTCGCGCGCCGTTTTCTTGATCGTCAGCGTCTTGCGCGGGCGGTCCTGTTCATCAGAGGACATACGAATCCTGGCGAATGTGCAGAGGTAGGGGTATCAGAAGGGTTTGACGACGACCAGCGCCACCACCACCAAGAGCAGCAAGACGGGAACTTCGTTGAACCAGCGATAGAACTTGTGCGAACGGGTGTTTTTGCCCTGTTCGAATTTGCGCAGCATCAGGCCACAGGCGTGATGGTAGCCGATGACGAGCAGGACGAAAAAGAGCTTGGCGTGCATCCAGCCGTTGCCGGGGCCCACGCCGATGCGATAACCCAGATAGAGCCACATGCCGAATACCACCGCGACCACGGCCAGGATGGTGGTGAAACGGTACAGGCGGCGCGCCATGCCCAGCAGGGTGGTCTGGACCGCGGGGTCCGATTGCTGCGCCAGATTCACGAATATGCGCGGCAGGTAGAACAGGCCGGCGAACCAGGAAGCGATAAAGACAATATGAAAGGTCTTGACCCAAAGCATGGCCATGGCGCGATCCAGTCGAGGAAAGCCGCATTGTAAGCTGCGCCACTACGCGTTCAGGCCAAGAGGCAAAGCCCCGCGGACAGGGCTTTGCGAGGAGGCGGCTCAGATCACGTACAGGTCGACGTACTCGTGGACCGGCATGGCTTCCAGCCGCTTCTGGTCCAGCGAGGCCTGCAGGATGCGGTCTTGCTGGCGGGCTGGAAACATGCGCGCCAGATTGGTGCGGAACTTGGTTTCCAGCAGCGGTATGCCTTCGGGGCGGCGGCGCTTGTGGCCGATGGGGTACTCGCAGACGATCTCGTCCAGCCGCGTGCCGTCCTTGAATTCCACCGTCAGCGCATTGGCGATCGAACGCTTGTCGGGGTCGTGATAGTCGCGGGTGTAAGCCGGGTCTTCGACACACACAATCTTGTCGCGCAGCGCGTCGATGCGTGGATCCCGCGCCACCGCGTCCTCGTAGTCGGCCGCGGTCAGGCGGCCGAACAGCGTCGGTACCGCCACCATGTACTGGATGCAGTGGTCCCGGTCGGCCGGGTTGGCCAGCGGTCCCTTCTTGTCGATGATGCGGATGCAGGCTTCGTGCGTGCGGATTGTGATTTTCGCGATGTCGTCGGCGTTCTTGTCGGCGGCCTGCAGCCGGGCGTGGAGTTCCATTGCGCACTCGACGGCGGTCTGCGCATGGAATTCGGCTGGAAACGAAATCTTGAACAGCACGTTTTCCATCACGTAGCTGCCGTAGGGGCGCTGGAACCGGAACGGCTGGCCTTTGAACAGCACGTCGTAAAAGCCCCAGGTCTTGGCCGTCAGCACGGACGGATAGCCCATTTCGCCGGTCCGGGCGATCAGCGCCAGGCGCACGGCGCGGCTGGTGGCGTCGCCCGCGGCCCAGCTCTTGCGGCTGCCGGTATTGGGCGCGTGGCGATAGGTGCGCAGGCTCTGGCCATCGACCCAGGCCAGCGACACCGCATTGATCACTTCATCGCGGCTCAGGCCCAGCATCTGCGCCACCACGGCGGTGGAGGCAACTTTCACCAGCACGACGTGGTCCAGGCCGACCTTGTTGAAGGAGTTTTCCAGTGCGATGCAGCCCTGGATCTCGTGCGCCTTGATCATGCCGGTCAGCACGTCGCGCATCAGCAGGGGCGGTTTGCCGGCCGCGACCGCCGTGCGGGACAGCCAGTCGGCGGTGGCCAGGATGCCGCCCAGGTTGTCGGACGGGTGGCCCCATTCGGCGGCCAGCCAGGTGTCGTTGAAGTCCAGCCAGCGGATCATCGTGCCGATGTTGAAGGCGGCCTGCACGGGATCGAGCTGGAATTGCGTGCCCGGCACCTTGGCGCCGTGGGGCACGGTCGTGCCGGGGACGATGGGCCCCAGCAGTTTCCTGCACGCTGGATACTCCAGCGCTTCCAGGCCGCAGCCCAGCGTGTCGATCAGGCAGTTGCGCGCCGTTTCGTACGCCAGGCCGCTCTGGATTTCATACTTCAGGACGTAGTCGGCGATATCGACCAGAACCAGGTCGGGATCGGGACGGACGTTGGAGATCGGGGCAGACATAGCGGTACCTCTCCATGGAATGAATACAGGTGGCCATGCCGTGCCCTCGTCCGCGCCCTGGTGTCGTGGCTTACTTGCGCTTTTCCAGCGGCACGAACTTCTGGTCTTCCGGGCCCACGTAATTGGCGGTGGGGCGGATGATCTTGTTGTCGATGCGCTGCTCGATGATGTGGGCCGACCAGCCCGCCGTGCGCGCGATGACGAACAGCGGCGTGAACATGGCGGTGGGGACTCCCATCATGTGATAGCTGACGGCCGAGAACCAGTCCAGGTTGGGGAACATCTTCTTGATGTCCCACATGACCGTTTCCAAGCGTTCGGCGATGTCGAACATCTTGGTGCTGCCGGCCTTCTTGGACAGCTTCTTGGCCACTTCCTTGATGACCTTGTTGCGCGGGTCGGACACGGTATAGACGGGGTGGCCAAAGCCGATGATAACTTCCTTGGCTTCGACGCGGCGGCGGATGTCAGCCTCGGCCTCGTCCGGGGTTTCATAGCGCTTCTGCACGTCGAAGGCCACTTCGTTGGCGCCGCCGTGCTTGGGGCCGCGCAGCGCGCCGATGGCGCCCGAGATGGCGGAGAACATGTCCGAGCCGGTGCCGGCGATGACGCGGGCCGTGAACGTGGACGCGTTGAACTCGTGTTCGGCGTACAGGTTCAGCGAGATGTGCATGGCCTTGACCCACTCGTCACTGGGCTTTTCGCCATGCAGCAGGTGCAGGAAGTGGCCGCCGATGCTGTCGTCGTCCGTCTGCACGTCGATGATGCGGCCGTTGTGGCTGTAGTGGTACCAGTACAGCAGCGCCGAGCCCAGGTTGGCCATCAGGCGGTCGGCGATGTCGCGCGCGCCCGGGGTGTTGTGGTCGTCTTTTTCAGGCAGCACGCAGCCCAGCACGGACACGGCGGTGCGCATCACGTCCATCGGGTGGCTGGCGGCGGGCAAGGCTTCCAGCGCGGCTTGCAGCTGGGCGGGCAGGCCGCGCAGGCTGCGCAGCTTTTCCTTGTAGGCCTTCAGTTCGGCCTTGTTCGGCAGCTTGCCGTGGACGAGCAAGTGGGCGATTTCCTCGAACTCGCTGGCGTCGGCGATGTCCAGGATGTCGTAGCCGCGGTAGTGCAGGTCGTTGCCGCTGCGGCCGACCGTGCACAGTGCGGTGTTGCCGGCGACGACGCCGGACAGCGCAACCGACTTCTTGGGCTTGAAGCCGGCTTTTTCTTCCGGCTGGGCGTCCGTCTTGGCCACTTGCTTCTTGGGAGCCGTGCTCATGTCTCTACTCCTTCCTTTCGCGATGGTCGTTGCTATTGGGGGTGGGCATGCAAGGCGCCGGGCGGCTGCCGCGACGCCGGAAACCGTGGGCTGGCTTAGGCCTTGCCCTTCTGGAACAGCGCGTCCAGCTTCGATTCGAATTCGTGGTAACCGATGCGGTCGTACAGTTCCTCGCGCGTCTGCATCAGGTCCACCACGTTCTTCTGGTGGCCATCGCGGCGGATGGCGGTGTAGACCGCTTCGGCTGCCTTGTTCATGGCGCGGAAGGCCGACAGCGGGTAGAGCACCATGCCCACGCCCACGCTCTTCAGTTCTTCCACCGAGAACAGCGGCGTCTTGCCGAATTCGGTGATGTTGGCCAGCACCGGCACCTTGACCGCCTTGACGAAGCGGTCGTAGGTAGGCAGGTCGTAGGCGGCTTCGGCGAAGATCGCGTCGGCGCCCGCTTCCACGCAGGCCAGCGCGCGCTCGATGGCGGCGTCCACGCCATGGGAGGCAATCGCGTCGGTGCGGGCGATCAGGTAGAAGTCCGTATCGGTGCGGGCGTCGGCCGCGGCCTTGACGCGGTCGGCCATTTCTTCGGTCGAGACGATTTCCTTGCCGGGGCGATGGCCGCAGCGCTTGGCGCCGACCTGGTCTTCGATGTGGCAGGCGGCGGCGCCGAACTTGATCAGGCTCTTGACGCTGCGGGCGATGTTGAACGCCGACGGGCCGAAGCCGGTATCGATGTCGACCACCAGGGGCACGTCGCAGACGTCGGTGATGCGGCGCACGTCCGTCAGGACGTCGTCCATGGTGTTGATGCCCAGGTCGGGCAGGCCCAGCGAACCAGCCGCGACGCCGCCGCCGGACAGGTAGATGGCGCGGTAGCCGGCGCGCTTGGCCAACAGCGCGTGGTTGGCGTTGATGGCGCCGATGATCTGCAGGGGGCTTTCTTCGGCAAGCGCGCGGCGAAAGAGGGCGCCGGCGGATTCGGGTCTGGACATGGGTGGTCTCCGTAATTTGGACCGGGTGTTTTCGTGGGCCCCGGATGAAACGACTGGACTGCGGACTGGCGCGTTGCAGGCCAGGCCGGGATGCGTCCCGTCCTGGTTCCTGACCTTACCGCGGGCCCGGAAAATAAATCTGTCCCCTTCGCGACATTCCTTTGCGCAGGGGCAAAGGGACAGGTTTATGTTTCGGTCTTGCCTAGGAATTGGGCCCGCGCAAACGGGCCCAATTCTTTACTCATGCGCTGCTTACTTCAGCAGGTCCTTGACGCCGTCGCGCTCTTCGAGGAGCTCTTTCAGCGTGAAGTCCAGGCGCTCGCGCGAGAAGGCGTCGATTTCCAGGCCTTCGATGCGCTTGTATTCGCCGTTTTCGGTCGTGACCGGCACGCCGTAGATGATGCCTTCGGGGATGCCGTAGGAGCCGTCCGACGGGATGCCCATCGTGACCCACTTGCCGTTGCTGCCCAGGACCCAGTCACGGACGTGGTCGATGGCGGCGTTGGCAGCCGAAGCGGCCGAGGACAGGCCGCGGGCTTCGATGATGGCGGCGCCGCGCTTGCCCACGGTGGGGATGAACGTGTCGCGGTTCCAGGCGTCGTCGTTGATCAGCTTGGACAGCGATTCGCCGCCGACGGTGGCGAAGCGGTAGTCGGGGTACATCGTGGGCGAGTGGTTGCCCCACACGACCAGCTTTTCGATGTCGGCGACGGCCTTGCCGGACTTGGCAGCCAGTTGCGACAGGGCGCGGTTGTGGTCCAGGCGCAGCATGGCGGTGAAGTTCTTGGCGGGCAGGTCCGGCGCCGACTTCATGGCGATGTAGGCGTTGGTGTTGGCCGGGTTGCCGACGACCAGGACCTTGACGTTGCGGCTGGCGACGTCGTTCAGGGCCTTGCCCTGAGCCGTGAAGATCTGGGCATTGACCGACAGCAGGTCCTTGCGTTCCATGCCGGGGCCGCGCGGGCGGGCGCCAACCAGCAGGGCCACGTCGGCGTCCTTGAAGGCGGTGCGCGGGTCGCTGTGGGCGGTGACTTCTTGCAGCAGCGGGAAGGCGCAGTCATCCAGTTCCATGATGACGCCCTTCAGGGCCTTTTGCGCTTTCTCGTCGGGGATTTCCAGCAGTTGCAGGATGACGGGTTGATCTTTACCCAGCATTTCGCCGGAGGCGATGCGGAATAGCAGTGCGTAACCGATTTGGCCGGCGGCGCCGGTGACGGCGACACGCAAGGCAGGCTTGGACATGGACGTTCTCCGTAATGGTTTGGCGAGAAAAAATCTCACCAAGCAGTGTAATCGTTGGGCGTGAAAATCAACGCGTGTGCAACGGCGTGCGCAGTGGCAGGCGCGGGGCCCGGGCAGCGTTGAATCCTAGATCGAATTTACGTGTCCGTCAATTGCTCTTCTATCTTATATAAGACATAAGACGTTGGACAGCCGCCCGGCCAATATGCCACAATAGAGCGTTTATTCGAATGCGCCGCAACCCGGTTTCGGTTGCGCGCCTGTATCAAGCCAGAACACTGGCGGCGGCAGCGCATTGCGGATGGGTTCGCTGCCTTGCGCCGCCCTCCCATTTCCCCGGATAAACATGACCCAATCAAAAAGATCCATGGCAGAGCCCCGGCCCGAAACCTCCTTACGCATTCGCGCCGCCCGCACGGCGGGCGAGGGGGCCGCTTTCAGTCCGCTCTACCGGCAAATCAAGGATCTGCTTGTCCAGAGCCTGGAACGCGGCGAATGGAAGCCCGGCGAACTCATCCCCAGCGAAATCGATCTGGCTGCCCGTTTCCAGGTAAGCCAGGGCACGGTGCGCAAGGCGGTCGATGAGCTGGCTGCCGAGCACATGCTGCTGCGCCGCCAGGGCAAGGGCACTTTCGTCGCCACCCACCACGAAGCGCGCGTGCGCTACCGCTTCCTGCGCCTGGCCGCCGATGACGAAGGCGAGGCCGGCCGGGCCGAAAGCCGCATCCTGGAATGCCGGCGCCTGCGGGCGCCCGCCGAGATCGCGCGCGCCCTGGACCTGCGTGCCGGCGAAACCGTCGTCATGATCCGCCGCCTGCTGTCCATGGGGCAGACGCCCACCGTCGTGGACGACATCTGGCTGCCCGGTTCCATTTTCCGTGGACTGACCCTGGAGCTGTTGACCGCCAACAAGGCGCCGCTCTACGGTCTGTTCGAATCCGAATTCGGCGTGAGCATGGTGCGCGCGGACGAAAAGCTGCGCGCGGTGATCGCGCCGGCCGAGGTCTGTCCGCTGCTTAACGTTCCCGCCGGGACGCCGTTGTTGCAGGTTGATAGGGTGTCTTATACGTATGGTGACCGCCCCATGGAAATCCGCCGGGGGTTGTACTTGACCGATCGATACCACTACCGCAATAGTCTGAATTGATGAGTTTTTTACCTACGATTTGATACCGACCCTATCTCTGGGCGAAAATACCGTGTTTGCCCGCAAGGGCTACGGCATTTCCGCCGTAACGATTCCCTAGTTCCGAAACACCGAGGCCGTCATGTCCGACACCGCTGCCAAGCCACGTCCGCAGTTTCGCAATATTGGTATTGCGCAACTCGCCAGCTACCGCCTGCCCCTGGCCGGCAAGCTGTCCATCCTGCACCGCGTCAGCGGTGCGCTGCTGTTCCTCTGTCTTCCCTTGGTCATTCTGCCGCTGTTCGCGGCCAGCGTGGCCGCACCGCAGACGTTCGCAGCCGTGGCCGCGTACGCCGGCAACCCGATCGTCAAGCTTGTCTTCCTGGTCCTGATCTGGGGCTATCTGCACCACTTCTGTGCCGGCATCCGCTACCTGCTGCTGGACCTGCACATCGGTATCGACAAGCTGTCGGCCAAGAAGAGCGCCGGCGTGGTTTTCGGGGTGAGCCTGGCGCTGACCCTGGTGTTCGCTCTCAAACTGTTCGGAGTGCTGTAATGGCCGACGTCAAAAACTACGGACCCAAGCGTCTGGTCGTGGGCGCCCATTACGGCGTCATGGATTTCATCATCCAGCGCATCACCGCCGTCATCATGGCCGTGTATACGCTGGTGCTGCTCATCGGCATCCTGATGATGCCGGCCTTCACGTACGAGCACTGGACCGCGCTGTTCAACTTCTACGTGGGCGTTCTTCCGGTTGGCCAGATCCTGGCCACCCTTGCATTCATTGCGCTGGCCTGGCATGCCTGGATTGGTGTGCGCGACATCTGGATGGACTACGTCAAGTCGGTGGGCGTGCGCCTGCTGCTGCAAGTGCTGACGATCCTCTGGCTGGTCGGTTCGGTCGTTTACTTCGCGCAAATCCTCTGGAGCATTTAAGCCGTGGTCTCTGTCATGAAATCCCTGCCGCGCCGCCAGTTTGATGTGGTGGTCGTTGGCGCCGGTGGAGCCGGCATGCGTTGTTCGCTGCAACTGTCCCAAGCGGGCCTGTCCGTTGCAGTGCTGTCCAAGGTGTTCCCCACGCGTTCGCACACGGTTGCCGCACAGGGCGGCGTGAGCGCCTCGCTGGGCAACATGAGCGAAGACAACTGGTACTGGCACATGTACGACACCGTCAAGGGTTCGGACTGGCTGGGCGACCAGGACGCCATCGAATTCATGTGCCGTGAAGCGCCGAACGCCGTGTACGAGCTCGAGCACTTCGGCATGCCGTTCGACCGCAACCCCGACGGCACCATCTACCAGCGTCCGTTCGGCGGCCACACCGCCAACTTCGGTGAAAAGCCGGTCCAGCGCGCCTGTGCCGCTGCCGACCGCACCGGCCACGCGCTGCTGCACACCCTCTACCAGCGCAACGTCGCCGCGCGCACCCAGTTCTTCGTCGAATGGATGGCGCTGGACCTGCTGCGCAACGAAGCGGGCGACGTCGTGGGCGTGACCGCCCTGGAAATGGAAACGGGCGAAATCTACATCCTGGAAGCCAAGACCACGGTGCTGGCCACCGGCGGCGCCGGCCGCATCTGGGCCGCTTCCACCAACGCCTTCATCAACACCGGTGACGGCCTGGGCATGGCCGCCCGCGCGGGCATTCCGCTGCAGGACATGGAATTCTGGCAATTCCACCCGACCGGCGTGGCCGGCGCCGGCGTGCTGATCACCGAAGGCGTGCGCGGCGAAGGCGGCATCCTGCTGAACAAGGATGGCGAACGCTTCATGGAGCGCTATGCGCCCACGCTGAAGGATCTGGCCCCGCGCGACTTCGTGTCCCGCTCGATGGACCAGGAAATCAAGGAAGGCCGCGGCTGCGGTCCGGACGGCAGCTACGTGGTCCTCAAGCTGGATCACCTGGGCGCCGACGTGATCAACAAGCGTCTGCCCTCGATCCGCGAAATCGCGATCAAGTTCGGCAACGTGGACCCGATCAAGGAACCGATCCCCGTCGTTCCGACCATCCACTACCAGATGGGCGGCATTCCGGCCAACTACCACGGCCAGGTGCTGACGCGCGAAAACGGCGAGAACAAGATCGTCAACGGCCTGTACGCCATCGGCGAATGCGCCGCGGTGTCGGTGCACGGCGCCAACCGCCTGGGCACCAACTCGCTGCTGGACCTGATCGTGTTCGGTCGCGCCACCGGCAACCACATCGTCAATTCGCATCCGGAACGCCAGCACGCGCACCAGCCCGTGCCGCAGCAAGCCGTCGAATTCTCGCTGGACCGCATCAACAAGCTGGAATCGCGCACCTCGGGCGAGAAGACCCAGGACATCGGCAACGCCATCCGCTTCTCGATGCAGCGCCACTGCGGCGTGTTCCGCACGCTGGAACTGCTGAACGAAGGCGTGACGCAGATCGAAGATCTGGCCAAGCAAGCCGACAACATCTACTTCAAGGACAAGTCCAAGGTGTTCAACACCGCGCGCGTCGAGGCGCTGGAATTGGCGAACATGACCGAAGTGGCCCGCGCCACGATCAAGTCGGCCGCCAACCGCACCGAAAGCCGCGGCGCGCACGCGCTGGACGACCACCCGACGCGCGACGACGAGAACTGGCTGAAGCACACGCTGTGGTACTCCGAAGGCAGCCGCCTGGATTACAAGCCCGTGCAGATGAAGCCGCTGACGGTCGAGTCCTTCCCGCCCAAGGCGCGTACCTTCTAAGTCCGGATTGAGCCCACTATGAGCACCAAGAGAATCGTCAAGTTCGAAATCTACCGCTACGATCCGGACAAGGACGAGCGCCCGTACATGCAGAAGCTGGAAGTCGAACTCCAGCCGACCGACAAGATGCTGCTCGATGCGCTGGTGCGCATCAAGAACGACGTCGATGACAGCCTGGCCCTGCGCCGCTCGTGCCGTGAAGGCGTGTGCGGTTCGGACGCCATGAACATCAACGGCAAGAACGGTCTGGCGTGCACGACCAACCTGCGCGAACTGAAGGAACCCATCGTTCTGCGTCCGCTGCCGGGCCTGCCCGTCATCCGCGACCTGATCGTGGACATGACGCACTTCTTCAACCAGTACCACTCGATCCGCCCGTACCTCATCAACGACACGCCGCCGCCCGAAAAGGAACGTCTGCAGTCGCCCGAGGCCCGCGAAGAACTGGATGGCCTGTACGAGTGCATTCTGTGCGCGTGCTGTTCCACTTCCTGCCCGTCGTTCTGGTGGAACCCGGACAAGTTCGTCGGCCCGGCCGGCCTGCTGCAAGCCTACCGCTTCATCGCCGACAGCCGCGACGAAGCCACGGGCAGCCGCCTCGACAACCTGGACGATCCGTACCGCCTGTTCCGTTGCCACACCATCATGAATTGCGTCGACGTCTGTCCCAAGGGACTGAACCCGACCAAGGCGATCGGCAAGATCAAGGAACTGATGGTTCGCCGTACGGTCTAGTTTTTATTAAGCGCATTTTGCCTCCGGCGGCATTTTTTGCCGCCGGGCCGTCCCAAGGCAAAAACGCCCCCAAGGGGGGCAGCAAGCCCGCGTAGCGGGTGCGGCGTGGGGGCTTTTAAAGGTGTAAAGAAGGATGAGCAAGCTAACTGAATTGGAGCGGGCGCGCTTGCGTTGGCGGGCGCGCCGCGGCTTGCTCGAAAACGACTTGATCATCACCCGGTATCTGGATGCCCACGAGGCTGAGCTTACCGATGATGACGTAGCCGCATTGACGCAGCTTTTCGAGATGGGAGACAACGACCTTCTCGATTTGCTGCTGGCCCGCAAAGAGCTTGAGGGCGCGCTGGACACGCCCAGGCTTCGGAGCATCATTGGCCAGATGCGCGCGCTCTGATTAATTGAGAGGAATGAACATGAACCTGTCTGACAAAAAAGCCACTCTATCCTTCTCGGATGGCAGCGCCCCCATTGAGTTCCCTGTTTACAAGGGTACGGTTGGTCCGGATGTGATCGACATCCGCAAGCTGTACGGCCAGACGGGCATGTTCACGTTTGACCCCGGCTTCATGTCCACCGCTGCCTGCGAATCGGGCATCACGTACATCGACGGCGACAAGGGCGAACTGCTGTACCGCGGCTACCCCATCGAGCAATTGGCCGTCAATTGCGACTTCATGGACATCTGCTACCTGATCCTGAACGGCGAACTGCCCAACAAGGACCAGAAGGCCGATTTCGATTCGCAAGTGACCCATCACACGATGGTCAACGAGCAGCTGCACTTCTTCCTGCGCGGCTTCCGTCGCGACGCGCACCCGATGGCCGTGCTGACCGGCCTGGTCGGCGCGCTGTCCGCGTTCTACCACGACTCCACCGACATCACGAACCCGCAGCATCGTCACATCTCGGCCATCCGCCTGATCGCCAAGATGCCAACGCTGGTCGCGATGGCCTATAAGTATTCGCAAGGCCAGCCCTTCATCTACCCGCAGAACGACCTGTCCTACACGGGCAACTTCCTGCGCATGATGTTCGCCACGCCGTGCGAAGACTACAAGGTGAACGAAGTCGTCGAGCGCGCGCTGGACCGCATCTTCATCCTGCACGCCGACCACGAGCAGAACGCTTCGACCTCGACCGTCCGCCTGTGCGGTTCGTCGGGCACCAACCCGTTCGCCGCCATCTCGGCCGGCGTGGCTTGCCTGTGGGGCCCGGCTCACGGCGGCGCCAACGAAGCTTGCCTGCAGATGCTGGAAGAGCTGCAAGCCAACGGCGGCATCGCCAAGGTCGGCGAGTTCATGGAGAAGGTCAAGGACAAGAACTCGGGCGTGCGCCTGATGGGCTTTGGCCACCGCGTCTACAAGAACTACGACCCGCGCGCCAAGCTGATGCAGGAAACCTGCAAGGAAGTGCTCTCGGCCCTGGGCCTGGAAAACGACCCGCTGTTCAAGCTGGCCATGGAACTGGAACGCATCGCCCTGTCGGATCCGTACTTCGTCCAGCGCAAGCTGTACCCGAACGTGGACTTCTACTCGGGTATCGTCCAGCGCGCCATCGGCATCCCGACTTCGCTGTTCACGGCCATCTTCGCGCTGGCCCGCACGGTGGGCTGGATCGCCCAGTGGAACGAAATGCTGTCGGATCCCGATTACAAGATCGGCCGTCCGCGCCAGCTGTTCACCGGTTCGGTCACGCGCGACGTGCCCCCGATGGACAAGCGTTGATACGCAGTCTGGCTTGAACAAGAAACCGCCTTCGGGCGGTTTTTTGTTGCCTGTACGCCGTGTGGCCGCGGCGCGATGGTTTGGCGTGTACCATCCTTGCCATGATTCCGATAGCGCTGCCTTCTGCTGGCTTCTACATTTTTGTTTCCCTGGGTTTTCTTGCCGGTCTGGCGCTGCTGGCCTGGGCCGTGGTCCTGGTCGCCAGCGGCGGCGCACGCCGCACGGTGCGCAAGTACTGGAAGACTTCTTCCCTGGTGTTCGTCGTGCTGGCCGTGCCGTTCGCCTTCTATGCCTGGGTGCAGACGGTGATCTGGCAAATCGAGCGAGAGGGCGCCCGTGCCGAGGCAGCCCGCAATGTCACGCTGCAGGAAGTCACGACCGTCGGTGGCATCGCCATGCCCGCGGGCACTCGACTGAAGCTGCAGGACGAAGGGCAGCTGGAGACCTATCTCGAAGCGGAATTTCCGCAGCCCGTGGCCATGTATGGCGTGCAGGCGTCGAGCGCGCGGCGCTATCTCAATTCGGACTATGACGACGAAACCTACGCCTTGCGGGGCCGCTATCCGCGCAACGTCATCCTGCGTGGCGCGGGCAGCCAGACCGTGCTGGGCTGGCAGTGCGACGCCACGCAGGATATCGAATTCGAGGTGGCGCGCGATGGCGCGATGAGGGCGCTGGACAAGTGCGTGCTGGGGCCGGGCAACCGCGCCGAAACCCTGGACCTTGCGCCGGGTTCCATCGTCTACAACTCCAGCGGCACGGTCTACACCGATGGCTCGAGCGATCCGGACCGCTGGCGCATCGAGGTCAAGGATCCGATGGCGGTCCGGATATTCGGGCTGCCCTTGAGCGAGCCCCGGCTGTACCTGGACGAGGCGCGGCGCCTGCTGCGGGTCAGCGATGCGGAACTGGCCTGCCCGACGCGATTCGGCGGCGTGAGCTATGCCGCCGGCACCCAGGTCAAGTCGATGCGCCGCGGCCGCGGCGATGCGCGCGAGCCGTTCCCGGGCGTGCTGGTGCTGAGCCCCTGGAATGGCCAGGCCGCCACACGCGACGGCCAGGCGGACGTGCCGGAAGGCATGTCGGTGATGCAGACCTTGGCTGGCGAGGTTGTGGACGTGGTCCGGAACGACACGGTGGGCGTCTTCCACTTCGCCACCTTCGTGGTGGGCGACGAGGAACCCGAGGCCCCCCGTCGCGCATCCTGCCCTTGAGCGCACGGCCCTCGCGGGCGGGTGTTACGCGCCGATGCCGCGCGCCATCAGCACGGCGAACAGCGGCAGGAAGATGAACAGGTGCGATTCGATCATGACCCAGCGCCGCGCCCGCTTGATGTCGGCGGCCGCAGGCAAGAAGCCCGGCTGCTGCCGCGACTGCTTGGCCCAGCGCAGGAAGGTCATCGTCGGCGCGATCGAACAGAGCCCGATGATGACGAAGAGCGTGATCTTGGCATGGAACCAGGGATTGCTCATGTAGAACGCGGCGCCCTTGATGCCCAGCGTCAGGCGCAGCACACCAGTGATGAGCACCACCACGGCGCTCAGCGCATAGAGGCGGTCATAGATGACCAGGCGCTTGAGGCCGGCGGCAGTGAGATCGGGCCGCAGCAGCACGGCTTCGGCGGTCAGGACCACCACCAGCAGGAAGATGGCCAGGTAGTGAAACCAGGCATACAAGGCGTCGGCCAGCATGTTGACTCCAGAAAACAAGGTTGAACTTGGTTTTTACCATCAGCCCGCGCCGGCGGGCTATCGCGGCGGCAGGAGCCCGCGCAATGAAAATGGGCGCCCCGAGGGGCGCCCATTGCTCAGCGGCTGACTATCATCAACGGCGCTTCTTGGCGGCCTCGGCGGCTTCCTGCTGCGCGTCCACCACGGCCAGCGCCGTCATGTTGACGATGCGGCGCACGGTGGCGCTGGTGGTCAGGATGTGCACGGGGCGCGCCGCGCCCAGCAGGATCGGGCCCATCGCGACGCCATTGCTGCCAGTCATCTTCAGCATGTTGTACGTGATGTTGCCGGTGTCCAGCGTGGGCATGACGAGCAGGTTGGCGCGGCCCTTGAGCGTGCTGTCCGGGTAGGCCAGGACGCGGATCTTTTCCGACAGGGCGGCGTCGGCGTGCATTTCGCCGTCGACTTCCAGGTCGGGAGCGCGGTCCTGCACCATCTGGCGCGCGGCGGCCATCTTGCGCGAGGATTCCGTCACGCGGCTGCCGAAGTTGGAGTGCGACAGCAGGGCGATCTTCGGCACCACGCCAAAGCGCAGCATTTCGTCCGCGGCCTGGATGGTGATGCTGGCGACTTCCTCGGCCGTCGGGTTCTCATTGACGTGGGTGTCGGTGACGAACAGCGTCTGGTCGGGCAGCATCAGCACGTTCAGGGCGGCGTAGGTCTGGCCTTCCTTCTTGCCGATGATTTCGTCGATGTATTTGAGCTGGTTGTCGTACTTGCTGGCCACGCCGCACAGCAGGGCATCCGCGTCGCCGCGACGCAGCAGCATCGCGCCGATCAACGTGTTGTGCTTGCGGATCATCGCCTTGGCGATGGCCGGCGTCACGCCTTCGCGGCCCTTCAGCTGGTAGTACGCGTTCCAGGTTTCGTTGAAGCGGCTGTCGTCTTCCGGATCCACGATCTCGAAGTCCTGGCCGGCCGCCAGGCGCAGGCCGAACTTCTTGATGCGCATTTCGATGACGGCCGGGCGGCCGATCAGGATCGGGAACGCCAGCTTCTCATCGGCCACGGTCTGCACCGCGCGCAGCACGCGCTCGTCTTCGCCGTCGGCGTAGATGACGCGCTTGGGCGCCTTCTTGGCCTGGGCGAACAGCGGACGCATCAGCTGGCCCGAGTGGTACACGAAGCCCATCAGCTTCTGGCGGTAGGCTTCGATGTCCTCGATGGGGCGGGCGGCCACGCCGGAGTCGGCGGCGGCCTGGGCCACGGCGGGGGCGATCTGGACGATCAGGCGCGGGTCGAAGGGCTTGGGGATGATGTAGTCCGGGCCGAACGACAGTTCCTGGCCGGCGTAGGCGCGGGCCACTTCGTCGTTCTGCTCGGCTTGCGCCAGTTCGGCGATGGCCTTCACGCAAGCCAGCTTCATCTCTTCCGTGATGCGCGACGCGCCGGCGTCCATGGCGCCGCGGAAGATGAAGGGGAAGCACAGCACGTTGTTGACCTGGTTCGGGTAGTCCGAACGGCCGGTGGCGATGATGCAGTCCGGGCGGGCGGCCTTGGCCACTTCAGGACGGATTTCCGGTTCCGGATTGGCCAGCGCCAGGATCAGCGGGCTGGCGGCCATGGTCTTGACCATGTCGGCGGTCAGCACGCCGGCGGTCGAGCAGCCCAGGAACACGTCGGCGCCGTTGACCACGTCGGCCAGCGTGCGCGCGTCGGTCTTCTGCGCGTAGCGCTTCTTGTTGGCTTCCATGTTTTCATCGCGGCCGTCCCAGATCACGCCGCGCGAATCCACCACGTAGATGTTCTCGCGCTTGACGCCCAGGTGGACCAGCAGGTCCAGGCAGGCGATGGCGGCGGCGCCGGCGCCGGAGCAGGCCAGCTTGACCTTGCCGATGTCCTTGTTCACGACCTTCAGGCCGTTCAGGATGGCGGCCGACGAAATGATGGCGGTGCCGTGCTGGTCGTCGTGGAAGACGGGGATCTTCATGCGCTCGCGCAGCTTCTTCTCGATGTAGAAGCACTCGGGCGCCTTGATGTCCTCGAGGTTGACGCCGCCCAGCGTGGGTTCCAGCGCGGCGATGATGTCGACCAGCTTGTCGGGGTCGTTCTCGGCCAGTTCGATGTCGAACACGTCGATGCCGGCGAACTTCTTGAACAGGCAGCCCTTGCCTTCCATCACGGGCTTGGCGGCCAGCGGGCCGATGTTGCCCAGGCCCAGCACGGCGGTGCCGTTGGTGATCACGCCCACCAGGTTGCCGCGCGAGGTGTACTTCGAGGCGGCGTCATCGCCCTGGTCGAAGATGGCCATGCAGGCGGCTGCCACGCCGGGGGAGTAGGCCAGGGACAGGTCGTCCTGGTTGGCCAGCGTCTTGGTCGGAGTGACCGAGATTTTGCCGGGGGTGGGGTAGGCGTGGTAGTCCAACGCCATTTTGGTGAGGGTTTCGTCCATGGGATACAGGCCTTGCGGGCGCTAAATGGAAAGGAAATGGGATTGCAAAAAGCGGGCTCGCGGCCCGCCGTATTTTCTGGGAAATGCTTGGGAACACCCGTATTTCAACAGAAAGCGCGGGTGCTTGGTTGTTGCGCTGCAGCGAATGGACGATTTTGCGCAAAACCTCGCTGCATTGCGGATTGCAATCCTATCTATCCCAAGGCGGCGTTTGCCGCGCGCCGGCATTCAGGCGCGCGCGCAACGCCTGGGCATCTTCCTGGCGGTCCAGGCTGTCCAGCGCGTACAGCACGATCCAATCCGCGCTGACCTCGAAGAAGTCGCGCAGCTGGGCGCGGGTATCGCTGCGGCCGAAGCCGTCGGTGCCCAGCGTGCGGTAGGGCGCGGGCACCCAGGCGCGGATCTGTTCCGGCACGGCGCGCACGTAGTCGCTGGCGGCGACTACCGGGGCGTTGCTGGCGCCCAGGCAGCTGCGGACCCAGTCGGCGCCGGATGCAAGGCCGAGCACGCGGGCGCGTTCGGCTTCGCGGCCGTCGCGGGCCAGTTCGGAAAAGCTGGTGACGCTCCAGACTTCGGCGTCCACGCCGTAATCGGCCTGCAGGCGCTCCGCCGCGAGTTCGGCCTCGCGCAGCATCGGGCCCGCGCCCAGCAGGCGCACCTGGGCCTGCCCGCGCGCGGGCCGCAGGCGGTACATGCCGCGCAGGATGCCCTCGCGCACGTCTTCGCCTGCCGGCATGTCCGGCTGCGCCAGGTTCTCGTTGGTGACGGTCAGGTAGTAGAACTCGTCGCGCTGTTCGTCCAGCATGCGGCGCATGCCGTGCTCGACGATGATGGCGACCTCGTAGGCATAGGCCGGGTCATAGGCGCGGCAGTTCGGCACGGCGGCGGCCATGATGTGGCTGGAGCCGTCCTGGTGCTGCAGCCCCTCGCCGCCGAGTGTGGTGCGGCCGGAGGTGGCGCCGACAAGGAAGCCGCGCGTGCGCTGATCGGCGGCAGCCCAGATCAGGTCGCCGATGCGCTGGAAGCCGAACATCGAGTAATAGATATAGAAGGGCAGCATCGGCAGGCCGTTGACCGAATAGCTGGTGCCCGCGGCCGTCCACGAGGAAATCGCGCCGGCCTCGGTAATGCCTTCTTCCAGGATCTGGCCGTCGCGCGCCTCGCGGTAATACAGCACCGAGCCGATGTCCTCGGGTTCGTAGAGCTGGCCTTGCGCGGAATAGATGCCGATCTGTCGGAACAGGTTGGCCATGCCGAAGGTGCGCGCCTCGTCCGCCACGATGGGCACGATGCGCGGCCCCACGTTGGCGTCCTTGAGCAGGGCGGTGAGCATGCGCACGATGGCCATGGTGGACGACATTTCCTTGCCGTCGGCGGCCAGCGCGAAGCGCGCCCAGTGCTCCGCGTCCGGCGGCGCCAGGCGCGGCGCCTCGGTATTGCGGCGGGGAATGTGGCCGCCCAGCGCGGCGCGGCGCGCCTGCAGGTGGCGCAGTTCGGCGCTGTCCTCGGCCGGGCGGTAGAACTTCAGCGCCAGGCAATCGGCGTCCGAGATCGGCAGCGCGAAGCGGTCGCGGAAGGCCAGCAGCGCCTCGTCATCCAGCTTCTTCTGCTGGTGCGTGGTCATCTTGCCCTGGCCGGCCGAGCCCATGCCGAAACCCTTCTTGGTCTGCGCCAGGATCACCGTGGGCTGGCCGCGATGGCGCACGGCGCGGTGGTAGGCCGCGTGGATCTTCACCATGTCATGGCCGCCGCGGTGGAGGCGGTCGATGGCTTCGTCGCTCCAGTCGGCCACCAGGGCGGCCAGTTCGGGATTCTGGTTGAAGAAGTGGGCGCGGTTGAAGGCGCCGTCGTTGGCCGCGAAGGTCTGGAACTGTCCGTCCACGGTATTGGCGAAGGCGCGCGCCAGGGCGCCGTTGGTGTCGCGCCGCAGGAGCGCGTCCCAGTCGCTGCCCCAGACCAGCTTGATGACGTTCCAGCCGGCGCCCGCGTACAGCGTTTCCAGTTCGTCGATGATGCGGCCGTTGCCGCGCACCGGGCCGTCCAGGCGCTGCAGGTTGCAATTGACCACGAACACCAGGTTGTCGAGCTTTTCGCGCGCGGCCAGCGTCAGCGCGGCGATGGATTCAGGTTCGTCCATTTCGCCATCGCCGAAGATGCCCCAGACCTTGCGGTCGCCGCCGGGCATCAGCGAACGGTGCTCCAGGTAGCGCATGAAGCGCGCCTGGTAGATGGCGTTGATGGGGCCGATGCCCATCGAGCCCGTGGGGAATTGCCAGAAATCCGGCATCAGCCACGGGTGCGGATACGACGACAGCCCGCGCAGGCCGCGCGCGCCAGCCGTGATCTCCTGGCGGAAATGCGCCAGGTCCTCTTCGCCCAGAAAGCCTTCCAGATAGGCGCGGGCATACACGCCGGGCGCCGAGTGCGGCTGCATGTAGACCAGGTCGCCGGGGCCGTCCGGGCTCTGCGCGCGAAAGAAATGGTTGAAGCCGACCTCGAACAGGTCGGCGGCCGAGGCGTAGCTGGCGATGTGGCCGCCCAGCTCTCCATGCGCCTGGTTGGCGCGCACCACCATGGCCAGCGCATTCCAGCGGTTGATGCGGGCGATCCGTTCCTCCACGGCGAGGTTGCCGGGGAAGGGCGGCTCCTGATCGGCGGGGATGGTGTTGAGGTAGGCGGTGCGGGTCTGGCTGTTGGCGCGCAGGCCCAGCGAGGCCGCATGACCCAGCAGATTGTCCAGCACGTAGCCCGCGCGCTCAGAACCTTCCGCCTGTACCAGCGATTCCAGCGCCTCACGCCATTCGGCGGTTTCGGCAGGGTCGGCGTCGTGCTGGATGTCTTGCCCGGGGCGGGCGGAACTGGCGTCGCGCATGGTCTTGTCGTCTCCTGGTTTGACGTCCATGCTAGACCCTAGCCCCTGGCATGGGTGATCAAAATTCTGGGGAAACTTCGGAAAATTCAGCATAATCTTTTGCAAGTTTTACCGCTTGCGGCAGCTTCTGCCGAGGATATGCTTGGTGGTCGTATCAGAGGGGTGACCGCCAGGTGGACGCGAAGGCGCTAGAATTCGCGCCTGGCAAGATAGGAATAACTGCAATGACCCAACCCATCAGCGTCCCGGCAGAGGTCACGTTGCCCGAACTTACGTTCCGCGGCATCCTCCTGGGCGCAATCATCACCGTCATCTTCACGGCTTCCAACGTCTTTCTCGGACTGAAGGTGGGCCTGACGTTCTCATCCGCCATTCCGGCGGCGGTGATCTCGATGTCCGTCCTGCGCCTGTTCAAGGACGCGAACATCCTCGAAAACAACATGGTGCAGACCCAGGCCTCCGCGGCCGGGACGCTGTCGTCCATCATCTTCATCCTGCCGGCCCTGGTCATGATGGGGCACTGGCAGGGCTTCCCGTTCTGGCAGACGCTGGGCATCTGCGCCGCCGGCGGCATGCTGGGCGTGATGTTCACCATTCCGCTGCGCCACGTGATGGTGGTGCAGAGCGACCTGCCGTATCCGGAAGGCGTGGCTGCCGCTGAAATCCTGCGGGTGGGCAGCGCCGAGCGCGCCCAGGACGAGGCCGCGGACACCGGACGCGCGCCAGCCAAGGTCGAGACCGGCATGGGCGACATCGTGGCCGGCGGCGTGGTCGCCGCCGCGGTCAGCTTCGCGGCCAGCGGACTGCGCGTGCTGGGAGACAGCGTCAGCGGCTGGTTCGCGCTGGGCGGCGCGGTGTTCCGGCTGCCCATGGGCTTTTCGCTGGCGCTGCTGGGCGCGGGCTATCTGATCGGCATCGTCGCGGGCCTGGCCATGCTGACCGGGTTGATCATTTCCTGGGGCATCGCCGTGCCCATCCTCACCGCCATGGGCGACATCCCGGCGGGCACGTCGCTGGCGAAGTACGCCACCGGCCTGTGGGCTTCGCAGGTGCGCTTCATCGGCGCCGGCGTGATCGGCGTGGGCGCCATCTGGACGCTGGCCACGCTGTTCATGCCGATGGCGCGCGGCGTCAAGGCTTCGTTCGCGGCGCTGACCAAGGCGGGCGCGGCCCGCGCCGGACGCGCGCCGCGCACCGAGCGCGACCTGTCGGCCGGCTGGATCTCGGCCGTGACGCTGGTGCTGGTGGCGGTCCTGGTGGTGACCTTCCAGGTGTTCCTGTCCGGCGCGCCGCTGTCGCCTGCCGGCATCTGGAAGCTGGTGGCCTACGCCGTGCTGTTTGCCTTCGTCTTCGGCTTCCTGGTGGCCGCCGCCTGCGGCTACATGGCCGGCCTGGTGGGGTCGTCGACCAGCCCGATCTCGGGCGTGGGCATCGTGGCCATCGTGCTGGTGTCGCTGCTGATGCTGGCGCTGGGCGGCGAATTGCTGGGCGCGCAGAACGGCGTGCAGATGGCGATTGCGCTGTCGATCTTCAGCACCTCGGCGGTGGTGGCGGTGGCCTCCATTTCCAACGACAACCTGCAGGACCTGAAGACCGGCTGGCTGGTGGGCGCGACGCCCTGGCGTCAGCAGGTGGCCCTGCTGATCGGCTGCGTCGCCGGCGCGGCAGTGATTTCGCCGGTGCTGGAACTGCTCTACAACGCCTACGGTTTTGCCGACGCCATGCCGCGCGAGGGCATGGACCCGGCGCAGGCCCTGTCCGCGCCGCAGGCGACGCTGATGCTGGCGATCGCGCGCGGCATCTTCACGCACCAGCTCAACTGGACCATGATCCTGATCGGCATGGCGGTCGGCGTGGGCCTGATCGTGGTGGACGAGATCATGAAGCGCACCTGCCGCGTGGCCCGGATTCCGGTGCTGGCCGTGGGTATCGGCATCTATCTGCCGCCCACCGTCGCCGCGCCCATCGTGGTCGGCGCGGTCCTGGCATGGCTGCTGGAACGCGCCCTGCGCCGCCGCGCGGCCGCCGCCGGCAAGCCCTACGAGCAGTTCGCCGACGCAGCCAATCGCCGCGGCGTGCTGATCGCCTCGGGCCTGATCGTGGGCGAAAGCCTGGTCGGCGTGCTGATGGCCGGCATCATCGGCGCGGCCGGCACCGAAGCGCCGCTGGCGATCGCCGGCGCGGGCTTCGAGCACACGGCCTCGTTCCTGGGGTTGGCCGTCTTCGTGGCGGTGGCGATCCTGTTCTGGCGCCGGGTGATGAAACTGGCGTGAAGCGCCCGGCCGGTCCTGCCGGGCGGCCGCCTCAGGCGGCGTCCAGCAGGTCGGCCAGCGTGCGGGCGATGACCTTGGTGGCGCGCCGCAGGTCTTCCAGCACTACCCGCTCATCGTTGCGCTTGGCGTGCGATTCCAGCACGGTGCGCGGTCCGGCGCCGTAGATCACGCCCGGAATGCCCGCTTCGGCGTACAGGCGCACGTCGGTGTAGAGCGGCGTGCCCATGGCGGCGATGGGCTCGCCGAACAATTCCTCTCCATGCTTCTGAATGGCCTGCACCAGCGGCTGGCTGCCGGGCAGCGGGCGCATGGAATTGGCCAGCAACAGGCGCTTGATGTCCACGCTGATGCCGGGCACGGCAGCAGCGGTTTCCCGGATGATGCAGCGGATGTCGGCCTCGACCTCGGCCGCGCTTTCTTCGGGGATCATGCGCCGGTCCAGCTTGAACGCCACCTTGCCTGGCACCACATTGGTGTTGGTGCCGCCTTCGATGCGGCCCACGTTCAGGTAGGGGTGGCTGATGCCCGGCACCTTGGAGCGGATTTCCCGGTACCGTGCGTTCTGCGCGTACAGCGCGTTCAGGATGGCAACCGCGCCTTGCAGCGCGTCCACGCCGCTGCTGGGGATGGCGGCATGCGCCATCTTGCCGTGGACCGTCACTTCCATTTGCAGGCAGCCGTTGTGGGCGGTTACGACCTCGTAGCTGAAACCCGCGGCGATCAGCAGATCGGGCTTGGTCAGTCCTTGGGACAGCAGCCAGCCGGGGCCGAGCAGGCCGCCGAATTCCTCGTCGTAGGTGAAGTGCAGTTCGACGGCGCCGCGGCTGGGGCGGGCGACGGCTTCCAGCGCGCGCAGGGCGAACGTGTAGCTGGCGAAGTCGCTCTTGCTGACCGCGGCGGCGCGGCCGTACAGGCTGCCGTCGTCGATCTCGCCGCCGTAGGGGTCATGTTCCCAGCCTTCGCCCGGCGGCACCACGTCGCCGTGGGCATTGAGCGCCACGCGCGGGCCGCCCGCGCCGTATTCGCGGCGCACGATCAGGTTGGTGATCGATTGCAGGCCATAGTCCCGCACGGCCTCGGCGGGCACGGGATGGGCTTCCGCCTGCAGGCCGAAGCCTTGCAGCAGCTCGGCCGTGCGCTCGGCATGCGGTGCGTTGTTACCGGGCGGCGTGTCGGTCGGCACGCGCACCAGCTCCTGCAGGAAGCGGACTTCCTCGTCAAAGTGGGCGTCAATCCAGGCGTCGAGTCGGGCGTAGTCGGTCATGGTCGGCTATTGGGTGTCGTGGGCAAGGTCGTCGAGCAGGTTCAGGAACGCCAGCACGGCAAGCTGGATGTCGTCGCTGGAGGTGGATTCGCGCGGGTTGTGGCTGATGCCGGAATTCTGGCCGCGCACGAACAGCATGGCCTGGGGCATGACCTCGTGCAGCTTCATGGCGTCGTGGCCGGCGCCGCTGGGCATGCGGTGGACGGGCAGTCCCAGCGCGTCGACGGCGCGTTCCCAGCGCTGCTGCCAGGCGCGATCGCTGGGCGCGGCGGCGGCGCGCATGGTTTCTTCCAGCGTGTAGCGCAGGCCGCGGCGCTGGCAGATGGCTTCGAGTTCGGCCAGCACGTCATGCGCCAGCGCATCGCGCTGCGCGTCGCTGGGCGCGCGCAGGTCCAGGCTGAAGCGGCATTCTCCCGGCACCACGTTGATCGAGCCGCCCGGGACTTCCAGCATGCCCATGGTGCCGACCGAGTCGCCGTCGCGGGCGGCGCGCTGCTCCACGTACAAGGCCAGTTCGGCCGTGGCGGTGGCGGCGTCGCGGCGGCGGTTCATGGGCGTGGTGCCGGCGTGGCAGGCCAGGCCGTGGATCCGCACCTGGTAGCGCACGCAGCCGTTGATGGACGTGACCACGGCCAGCGGCAGCCCCATTTCGTAGAGCACCGGCCCTTGTTCGATGTGGACTTCGACGAAGCCCAGATAGCGGGCAGGGTCGCGCTTGAGCGTGGGAATGTCTTCACTGCGCAGGCCGGCTTGCGCCATGGCGTCGCGCATGCTGACGCCGTCGTCGTCCTGCTGGTCCAGCCATTGCGGCTTGAAGTCGCCGATCAGTGCGCCCGAGCCCAGGAAGGTGGCGCGGTAGCGCTGGCCTTCCTCTTCCGCGAAGCCGATGACTTCCAGGTGGTAGGGCAGGCGCTTGCCCTGGCGGCGCAGTTCGCGCACGCAGGCCATCGGCACGAAGATGCCCAGCCGGCCGTCGTATTTGCCGGCGTTGCGCACGGTGTCGTAATGGCTGCCCGTCATGAGCGTGGGGGCGTCGGGGCTGGCGGCCAGGTAGCGGCCAACCACGTTGCCGACCGCGTCGATGCCGACCTCGTCGAAGCCGCAGTCGCGCATCCATTGCGACAACAGTCCGGCGCAGGCGCGGTGGGCTTCGGTCAGGTAGGTGACGGTGAGCTGCCCTTTTTCGGCGTAGCCGGGATCGCTGTGGACGGCCAGTTGCTCGCCCCAGTCCCAGATGTCGTTGCCGATGGCGGGTTCGGCGCCGAAGCCATCGCGCAGGCGGATCTCGGCGATGCGGTGCAACTGCTGCTGGGCCTCATCGAACTCCAGGTCCGGCGGGTTGTCCAGGCGTCGGGTGAACTCGTCGATCACCTGCTGGCGCGTCATGCCGGCGCCGCGCGGGCCGCGCACGGCCAGCACGAAGGGAAAGCCGAACCTGGCGCGGTAGTCGGCGTTCAACGCTTGCAGGCGGGCAGATTCGGCGGGCGTACACGCGGCCAATCCGGCCAGGTCCTGTTCGCGCGCCGAATCCGCGTCCTGGGGCGTCCCTGCTGCCAGCTCGGGATGGGCGCGCAGTAGCGCCGTCCGGGCATCGGCATCCGCGTCGTTCACGGCGCGGCGCAGGCGCTGCGCCAGGTCGGCCAGCGAGCGGAACGGCCGGTGGCCAAGCGCGCGTTCGGCGATCCAGGGCGCGCGGCCGTACAGGCCGTCGAGCATGGCGGCGGCGTCCGCGGGCGCTGCCGCATTGAGTTGGGCTAGGGTGTGGGCCATGGCCGTCCTGTTCAGGCGTTGGGGGTGTAGGGATGCGCCGTCTTCCAGTGGCGCGCGATGTCCAGGCGCCGGCAGACCCAGACGCGGTCATGGCTGGCAATGTGGTCCAGGAAGCGCTGCAGCGCAGTGATGCGGCCGGGCCGGCCCAGCAGGCGGCAATGCATGCCGATGCTCATCATCTTGGGGGCCTCGTCGCCTTCGGCGTAGAGCGCGTCGAAGCTGTCCTTCAGGTACTGGAAGAAGGGATCTGCGTGCGAATAGCCCTGCGGCAGCGCGAAGCGCATGTCGTTGCAGTCCAGCGTGTAGGGCACGATCAGTTGCGGCACGACGCTGCCGTCCGTTTTCTGTACGCGCATCCAGAAGGGCAGGTCGTCGCCGTAGTAGTCGCTGTCGTACTCGAAGCCGCCGTAGTCGGCCACCAGACGCCGCGTGCGCGGGCTGTCGCGTCCGGTGTACCAGCCCAGCGGACGGCTGCCGGTCAATTGCGTGATCGCGTCCATGGCCAGGCGCATGTGTTCGCGCTCGGTGGCCTCGTCGATGTGCTGATAGTGGATCCAGCGCCAGCCGTGGCAGGCGATCTCGTGTCCCAGCTCGACGAAGGCGGCGGTCAGCTCGGGGTGGCGCTGCAAGGCCATGCCGACGCCGAACACCGTCAGCGGCAGGCCGCGCTTCTCGAATTCGCGCAGGATGCGCCAGACGCCGGCGCGCGAGCCGTACTCGTAGATGCCTTCCATGCTGAGGTGGCGCTCGGGATAGCTGGCGGGGTTGAACATTTCCGACAGGAACTGTTCGGACCCGGCGTCGCCATGCAGCACGCTGTTTTCGCCGCCTTCCTCGTAATTCAGCACGAACTGCACCGCGATGCGCGCCTGCCCCGGCCATCGGGCATGCGGCGGATTGCGGCCGTAGCCGGCCAGGTCGCGGGGGTAGGGGAGCGTGGAATCGTAGACGGTCATGGACAGGCGGGCGGAGTGCAACGGCGCGCGGCGGCCGGGCGTGGGTGGGCGGACGACTTCCTGATGATCAGCACCATAGCTGGAAATCCTGGCTTTGTATACAAACTATGTACATAATTTTGCGGAGGCGATGTGTCGGGAAGGTCCGGCCACGGAAAAAAGCCCAGCCGGCGGACACGCCGGCTGGGCTGCGCTTCCTGCGCTCATCATGGGCGCTGGCGGCCAGGGCTGGCAAGCCCTGGGGCAAGGCTGGACTTTCAGCGCAAGTCGCCGCAAGGCCAGCCGAAGGCGCCGTAGGCGCCCTTATCCGTTGCGGTAGAGAAAGCTGTAGGCGTTGATCGCCGGCACCCCTCCCAGGTGCGCATACAGAACCCGCGAACCGGCCGGAATCTCGCCGCGGCGGATGATGTCCATCATGCCCTGCATGGATTTTCCTTCGTAGACCGGGTCGGTCATCATGCCCTCGAGCCGGGCGCAGAGGCGGATGGCCTCGTTGGTCTCGGCCGAGGGCAGGCCGTAGGCCGGATAGGCATAGCGGGTGTCCAGCACCACGTCGCGCTCTTCGATGGCAGTCCTGAGTCCGACCATATCGGCCGTGCGCCGCGCGATGCGCAGGATCTGCGCGCGGGTTTGCTCGGGCGTGCCCGAAGCGTCGATACCGATGACGCGGTCCGCGCGGCCATCCGCCGCAAAGCCCACCACCATGCCGGCCTGCGTGCTGCCCGTGACGGCGCAGACGACGATGTAGTCGAACTTGAAGCCCAGCTCGGCTTCCTGGCGCCGCACTTCCTCGGCGAAGCCGACGTAGCCCAGGCCGCCGAGTTCATGGTCGGATGCGCCGGCCGGAATCGCGTAGGGCTTGCCGCCGCGCTTGCGGACGTCTTCCAGCGCCTCTTCCCAGCTGCGGCGAAAGCCGATGTCAAACCCCTGGTCCACCAGGCGCACGTCGGCGCCCATCAAGCGGCTCATCATGATGTTGCCGACCCGGTCGTAGACCGCGTCTGAATAGTCCACCCAGTTTTCCTGCACCAGCACGCAGGCCAGGCCCAGCTTGGCGGCCACCGCAGCCACCATGCGGGTGTGGTTGGACTGGATGCCGCCGATGGTGACCAGCGTGTCGCAGCCCTGTTCCAGCGCCTGCGGGATCAGGTACTCCAGCTTGCGCAGCTTGTTGCCGCCGAACGCGAGGCCGCTGTTGCAGTCTTCGCGCTTGGCATAGATCTCGACCTTGCCGCCCAGATGTGCGGACAGGCGCTCGAGCTTTTCGATGGGGGTGTCGCCGAAGGTCAGGCGATGGCGCGGAAATCGTTGCAGATCCATGGGACTCTCCTGGGCCGGGCCGGGTGGCGCGGATGGAAAAATCATAGGAATTTCAAGGATTTGCCGTCAATTGCGTATTTTTATTATTTAAAAGGAAAATAATTAAATAAACGTCCAGGTTTCTATTTAATATTTCCTGATTGGCTTTTTGATCGAAATTTAATTTTCAGGGACGTATCAAATGCCGGCAAATTCTGAGCTGGACCGCATTGATCGCCACATCCTGCGCGTGCTGCAGCAGGACGCGCAGATCACCAACCTGGAGCTGAGCGCGCGCGTCCACCTGAGCCCGGCCGCCTGCCTGCGCCGCGTGGAAAAGCTCAAGAACGAGGGCGTCATCCGCAAGACTGTCGCCCTGCTGGAGCCGGCGGAAGTGGACATGGCCACCCTGGTCATCGTGGGCGTGGTGCTGGACCGCTCCACGCCGGAATCCTTCACCGATTTCGAAGCCGCGGCGCGCGGCATCAGCGGCTGCCTGGAATGCCACCTGGTGGCCGGCGAGTTCGACTACTTCCTGATGCTGCGCATCCGTGATCTGGAACGCTTCAACAAGCTGCATGCGGGCGAGATCATCAAGCTGCCCGGCGTACGCCAGATCCGCACCTTTTTCGTCCTGAAAGAGATCCTGTCGACCACCGAATTGCCCGTATGAACGAGGCTAATGCGCAACACTGCAATTTCTGCCAGTGAAAATGATGCGGCGCGGCATTTTGGGTTGCCGGAAATTGAATGCGAGTAGACGGCGCAATGGAAGGGGTTGCCTGGACATTCCAATGCTGCATGACGGCATTCCGAATGCGCTTTTGCGTCACGCAAACGCAAGAAGACGTCCTTAAACTCAAAGGGCTATACTCTTATCCCATACGGCTTTTAAGGCTTGTACGCGCCTTCTGCCCCTGCTATCCGCCTAACGGGAAGCCCGTGTCGCGGAAGGTTTTCCTGCATCGTGTCGAGTGAAGCACTCGTAAAGGTGAAGCGATATGTCTTCGGAAATAGAATCTCTATCCACGTCTTATCTCTTTGGGGGTAACGCCCCTTATGTTGAGGAGCTTTACGAAGCCTACCTCGACAATCCCGGTTCGGTACCTGACAACTGGCGCGAATACTTCGACCAGCTGCAACACGCTCCCGCTACCGACGGCCAGGAATCCACCCGCGACCAGGCCCACGCTCCCATCGTCGAATCGTTCGCCCAGCGCGCCAAGGCCAATGCCTTCGTGCAACGCGCGGCCGAACCCGACCTGACCGTGGCCAGCAAGCAGGTTTCGGTGCAGTCGCTGATCGCGGCCTACCGCTCCCTGGGTTCGCGCTGGGCCGACCTGGATCCGCTCAAGCGCCAGGAACGTCCCCCGATCCCCGAACTCGATCCGGCCTTCTACGGCCTGACCGAAGCCGATCTGGACCAGACCTACTCGGCCACCAACACCTACTTCACGACCGCCAGCACGATGACGCTGCGCGACATCCTGAAGGCGCTGCGCGACACGTATTGCCGCAGCATCGGTGCCGAATTCACGCACATCTCCGACCCCGCCGCCAAGCGCTGGATCCAGGAACGCCTGGAAGCCACCCTGGGCGCGCCCGCCTACTCGGCCGAAGAAAAGCGCCACATCCTGCAGCAGCTGACCGAGTCCGAAGGCCTCGAGCGCTTCCTGCACACCAAGTACGTCGGCCAGAAGCGCTTCTCGCTGGAAGGCGGCGAAAGCTTCATCGCCTCGATGGACGAAGTGGTGAACCACGCCGGTGAAAATGGCGTCCAGGAAATCGTGGTCGGCATGGCCCACCGCGGCCGCCTGAACCTGCTCGTGAACATCATGGGCAAGATGCCCGGCGACCTGTTCGCCGAGTTCGAAGGCAAGCACGCCGAAGGCCTGACCGACGGCGACGTGAAGTACCACAACGGCTTCTCCAGCGACCTGTCCACCCGTGGCGGCCCGGTCCACCTGTCGCTCGCGTTCAACCCGTCCCACCTGGAAATCGTCAACCCCGTGGTCGAAGGCAGCGCGCGCGCCCGCCAGGAACGCCGCGGCGACGCCGAAGGCAAGCAAGTGCTGCCGGTGCTGGTGCACGGCGACGCGGCCTTCGCCGGCCAGGGCGTGGTCATGGAAACCCTGAACCTGGCCCAGACCCGCGGCTACGGCACGGGCGGCACGCTGCACATCGTCATCAACAACCAGATCGGCTTCACCACGTCCGACCCCCGCGACTCGCGCTCGACGCTGTATTGCACCGACGTGGTCAAGATGATCGAAGCGCCGGTGTTCCACGTCAACGGTGACGATCCCGAAGCCGTCGTGTTCGTGACCAAGCTGGCGCTGGACTACCGTCTGCAGTTCCGCCACGACGTGGTCGTGGACATCGTCTGCTTCCGCAAGCTGGGCCACAACGAGCAAGACACCCCGTCGCTGACGCAGCCCCTGATGTACAAGCGCATCGGCCATCACCCCGGCACGCGCAAGCTGTACGCCGACAAGCTGACCACGCAAGGCGTGCTGGCCGACGGCGAAGCCGATCAGCTCGTCAAGGATTACCGCCAGCTGATGGAAGACGGCCAGCGCACCATCGAACCGGTGCTGACCGACTACAAGAGCAAGTACGCCATCGACTGGTCGCCGTTCCTGGGCGCCAAGTGGACCGACCAGGCCGACACCGCCGTGCCGCTGGCCGAACTCAAGCGCATCGGCGAACGCATCACCAGCGTGCCGGAAGGCTTCACGGTGCACCCGCTGGTCGCCAAGCTGCTGAACGACCGCCGCACCATGGCCAAGGGCGAAATGAACCTGGACTGGGGCATGGGCGAACACCTCGCCTTCGCGACCCTGGTGTCCTCGGGCTACGCCATCCGCATCACCGGCCAGGACTCGGGCCGCGGCACGTTCACGCACCGCCATGCCGTGCTGCACGACCAGAACCGCGAACGCTGGAACGACGGCACCTACATTCCGCTGCAGAACGTCTCGGAAGGCCAGGCTCCGTTCACCGTCATCGACTCCGTGCTGTCCGAAGAGGCTGTGCTGGGCTTTGAATACGGTTACTCCAGCGCCGAACCCAACACGCTGACCATCTGGGAAGGCCAGTTCGGCGACTTCGTCAACGGCGCCCAGGTCGTGATCGACCAGTTCATCAGCTCCGGCGAAGCCAAGTGGGGCCGCCAGTCGGGCCTGACCCTGATGTTGCCGCACGGCTACGAAGGCCAGGGTCCCGAGCACTCGTCGGGCCGCATCGAGCGCTTCCTGCAGCTGTGCGCCGACAACAACATGCAAGTGGTCCAGCCGACCTCCGCGTCGCAGATCTTCCACGTGCTGCGCCGTCAGATGATCCGTCCGTTCCGCAAGCCGCTGGTGCTGTTCACGCCCAAGTCGCTGCTGCGCAACAAGGACGCCGGTTCGCCCCTGACCGACCTGGCCGGCGGCAGCTTCCGCCCGGTCATCGGCGAGGTCGACGAGGCCATCGACGCCAGCAAGGTCAAGCGCGTGCTGGCTTGCTCGGGCAAGGTCTACTACGATCTGGTCAATGCCCGCCGCGAGCGTGGCGCCGACAACGTTGCGATCGTCCGCGTCGAACAGCTGTATCCGTTCGCGCACAAGTCGTTCGAAACGGAACTGCGCAAGTACCCGAAGGCAACCGAAGTGATCTGGGTTCAGGACGAACCGCAGAACCAGGGCGCCTGGTTCTACGTTCAGCATCACGTGTACGAGAACATGGTCGAAGGCCAGAAGCTGGGTTACGCCGGCCGCGCCGCGTCGGCATCGCCGGCCGTGGGCTACCTGGCCAAGCACCAGGAGCAGCAGAAGGCCCTGATCGAAACGGCTTTCGCGCCCAAGTTCAAGGTCATGTTGACGAAGTAACACTCGCTTGATGCACGCGCCGCGCGCGCAGGTTTCTGGAATTCCGATTCGAAGCTTGCCGCGCAGCGCGACCAGAACACAAACTTTACGGAACAAACAAAATGGCTATTACCGACGTCGTCGTCCCCCAACTCTCCGAATCCGTCTCCGAAGCGACGCTGCTGACCTGGAAGAAGCAGCCGGGCGCTGCCGTTGAAGCGGACGAAATCCTGATCGAAGTCGAAACCGACAAGGTCGTGCTGGAAGTGCCGGCTCCCGCTTCGGGCGTGCTGGCTGAAATCGTCAAGGGCGACGGCAGCACCGTCACCTCCGGCGAAGTGCTGGCTCGCATCGACACCGCCGGCAAGGCCGCCGTTGCCGCCGCCGCGCCCGCCGCCGAAGCGCCCAAGGCCGCCGAGCAAGCCGCTGCCGCTCCGGCCGCCGCTCCCGCTTCGTCGGCTGCCGCCGGCGTGGCTTCGCCCGCCGCTGCCAAGATCCTGGCCGAGAAGGGCGTTGACGCCGCTTCCGTGGCTGGCTCCGGCCGCGACGGCCGCGTGACCAAGGGCGATGCCCTGGCCGCCAGCGCGCCCGCCAAGGCCGCTCCGGCCAAGGCCGCCGCTCCGGTCGCGCCCCCGACGCTGTCGCTGGACGGCCGTCCGGAACAGCGCGTGCCGATGAGCCGCCTGCGCGCCCGCATCGCCGAGCGCCTGCTGCAATCGCAACAGGAAAACGCGATCCTGACCACGTTCAACGAAGTGAACATGCAGGCCGTCATCGACCTGCGCAACAAGTACAAGGACAAGTTCGAGAAAGAGCACGGCATCAAGCTGGGCTTCATGTCGTTCTTCGTCAAGGCCGCCGTTGCCGCGCTGAAGAAGTTCCCGCTGATCAACGCCTCGATCGACGGCAAGGACATCATCTACCACGGCTACTTCGACATCGGTATTGCTGTCGGCAGCCCGCGCGGCCTGGTTGTGCCGATCCTGCGCAACGCCGACCAGCTGTCGATCGCCGACATCGAAAAGACCATCGCCGACTTCGGCCGCCGCGCCGCTGACGGCAAGCTGGGCATTGAAGAAATGACCGGCGGCACGTTCTCGATCTCCAACGGCGGCGTGTTCGGCTCGATGCTGTCGACCCCGATCATCAACCCGCCGCAATCGGCCATCCTGGGCGTGCACGCCACCAAGGATCGCGCCGTGGTTGAAAACGGCCAGATCGTCATCCGCCCGATGAACTACCTGGCGCTGTCCTACGACCACCGCATCATCGACGGCCGCGAAGCCGTGCTGGGCCTGGTCGCCATGAAGGACGCCCTGGAAGATCCGCAGCGCCTGTTGCTGGACCTGTAATCTCGACGCCCCGGCCCGGCGCCCACCCGACCCCTGGGTCTTGCGGCGCCCTGGCCGGCTTATTGCCGGCCCGCAGGGCGGGGCGTGCTCCACTCAATACCTCATCGCGAGAACACTATGTCCAAACAATTTGACGTCGTCGTCATCGGCGCGGGCCCCGGCGGCTACATCGCCGCCATCCGCGCCGCGCAGCTCGGCATGTCGGTGGCTTGCATCGACGCCTGGCAGAACGGCCAAGGCGGCCCGGCTCCCGGCGGCACCTGCACCAACGTCGGCTGCATCCCGTCCAAGGCGCTGCTGCAATCGTCCGAGCACTACGAACAAGCCAATCACCACTTCGCCGAGCACGGCATCGAAGTCAAGGGCGTCAGCCTGAAGCTCGACACGCTGATCGGCCGCAAGAACACGGTGGTCAAGCAGAACAACGATGGCATCCTGTACCTGTTCAAGAAGAACAAGGTCACGTTCTTCCATGGCAAGGGCGCGTTCGCCGGCCAGGTGGAAGGCGGCTGGGCCATCAAGGTCACCGGCACCGCCGAGGAAGACCTGGTTGCCAAGCACGTGGTGGTCGCCACCGGTTCGTCGGCGCGCGAGCTGCCCGGCCTGCCGTTCGACGAAAAGGTCGTGCTGTCCAACGACGGCGCGCTGAACATCGGCGCCGTGCCGAAGACGCTGGGCGTGATCGGCGCCGGCGTGATCGGCCTGGAAATGGGCAGCGTGTGGCGCCGCCTGGGTTCCGAAGTCACCATCCTGGAAGCCATGCCGGAATTCCTGGCAGCCGCTGACGGCCAGGTGGCCAAGGAAGCCCTGAAGGCCTTCACCAAGCAAGGCCTGAACATCCAGATGGGCGTCAAGATCGGCGAGATCAAGGCGACCGCCAAGTCCGTCACCGTGCCCTACGTCGACGCCAAGGGCGCCGAGCAGAAGCTGGTGGTCGACAAGCTGATCGTCTCGATCGGCCGCGTGCCTTACACCGGCGGCCTGAACGCCGACGCCGTGGGCCTGAAGCTGGACGAGCGCGGCTTCATCGCCGTGGACGGCGACTGCAAGACCAACCTGCCGAACGTCTGGGCAGTCGGCGACGTGGTGCGCGGCCCCATGCTGGCGCACAAGGCCGAGGAAGAAGGCGTGGCGGTTGCCGAGCGCATCGCCGGCCAGCACGGCCACGTCAACTTCGACACCGTGCCGTGGGTTATCTACACCTCGCCGGAAATCGCCTGGGTCGGCAAGACCGAGCAGCAGCTCAAGGCCGAGGGCCGCGAGTACAAGGCTGGCAGCTTCCCCTTCCTGGCCAACGGCCGCGCCCGCGCGCTGGGCGACACCACCGGCTTTGCCAAGGTGATCGCCGATGCCAAGACCGACGAGGTCCTGGGCGTGCACATCGTGGGCCCGATGGCCTCGGAACTGATCTCGGAAGCCGTGACCATCATGGAATTCCGTGGCGCAGCCGAAGACATCGCCCGCATCTGCCACGCGCACCCGACGCTGTCGGAAGCCGTGAAGGAAGCCGCATTGGCCGTGGACAAGCGCGCATTGAACTTCTGATACGCGCATAGCCGAGGCAAGACGGGGGCGGGTTCACGGATCCGCCCTTTTTTCATTCTGCTTTTCCTGCTCCCACATGAACGTCCGCGAATACTACGAACACGCCCTGGCCGAACGCGGCTACAAGCCCGACGAAGCCCAGAAAAAGGCGATCGACCGGCTGCAGCGCTATTTCGACGAATGGGTCAAGTTCAAGTCGATGCGCTCGAACGCGCTGAAGAAGCTGCTGAACCGCCCCGACGTGCCGCGCGGCGTGTACCTGTGGGGCGGAGTGGGGCGGGGCAAGAGCTTCCTGATGGACGCCTTCTACGCCACCGTGCCCGTGGTGCGCAAGACGCGCCTGCACTTCCACGAATTCATGCGCGGCGTGCACCGCGAACTCGAAGAAGTGAAGGGCATGCAGGATCCGCTGGACGAAGTGGCCAGGCGCGTGGCCAAACGCTACCGCCTGATCTGCTTCGACGAGTTCCACGTATCCGACGTGGCCGACGCGATGATCCTGCACCGGCTGCTATTCAAGCTCTTCGAGTACGGCACGTCCTTCGTGATGACGTCCAACTACGAGCCCTCGACCCTGTATCCGGACGGCCTGCACCGCGACCGCATCCTGCCCGCGATCCAGCTGATCCAGGCGCGCATGGACATCATGAACGTGGACGCCGGCGTGGACTACCGCCGCCGCTCGCTGGAACAGGTGCAGTGCTATCACACGCCGCTGGACGAGCGCGCCCAGAAAGCATTGCAGGAAGCATTCGACAGCCTGGCCGACACGCCGCCCCAGGATCCGGTGCTGCATATCGAGCACCGCGAGATCCGCGCGCTGGCGCTGGGCGGATCGGTGGTGTGGTTCGATTTCGCCACGCTTTGCGGCGGGCCGCGTTCGCAGAACGATTATCTGGAGTTGGCCAACCGCTTCCATGCGGTGATCCTGTCGGGCGTGCCGCGCATGGGACCGCGCCAGGCTTCGGAGGCGCGCCGCTTCACCTGGCTGATCGACGTGTTCTATGACCACCGCGTCAAGCTCATCATGTCCGCCGAGTGCGAACCCGAGGAGATTTACACGGAAGGTGCGCTTGCCAATGAATTCCACCGCACGGTCTCGCGCATCCTGGAAATGCAGTCGCGCGAGTACCTGGAATCGGAACGCCGCCACACCGTGTCGTTGTAGTCGCGCCGCATCTGTCCGAATTTTCCGGGCAGATCGCGGTTGAAATTGGTAATACAAGTCATTATCAATTAAGATTTGGAGACTTCTGGTCCAGCACCGCAGTTTCCAACGTGTCTTCCACCCTCTTGTCCGCATCGGCCGCGCGCACCGACCCTTCCGCCGCGCCCGTCGATGGCCTGTACCGCGATCACCGCCCCTGGCTGTTCGGCTGGCTGCGCCGCAGGCTTGGCTGCGAGCACCGGGCCGAAGACCTGGCGCAAGACGTGTTTCTGCGCGTGATCCAGGGCCGCAAGGCGGTGCGCGCCGGCGAAGCCCGCGGACTGCTGACCACCATTGCCAAGGGCCTGGTGGTGGACCACCAGCGGCATGCGGCATTGGAACGGGCCTATCTCGCCTACCTGGCCGCCATACCCGAGGCTTATGCGCCGTCCCCCGAAGAGCAGACCGAGCAACTGCAATCGCTGGCGCGGCTGGATCGCCTGCTGGACGGCTTGCCGCCCAAGGCGCGTTCCGCGTTCCTGCTGTCGCAGCTCGACGGGCTGACCTATCCCGAGATCGCCCAGCGGCTTGAAGTCTCCTTGAGTTCGGTGCAGCAATACATGGTGCGCGCCATGACCGCGTGCTACGCGGCCTTTGATGACTAGCGCCGCGGACCCCGTCGCCGACCAGGCGATCGCCTGGTGGGTGCGGCTGCAATCCGGCCTGGCCGGTGCGGCAGAGCGGCAGTCCTGCGAGGCATGGCTGGCGCAGGATCCCGCGCATCGCTGCGCGTGGGATCGCTTGCAGCGCATCAGTCAGGATGCGCGGCGCGTGCCGGCGGCGTTGGCGCATGACGCGCTGACGCGTTCTGCATCGTCCTCGCCCCGATCGGCCGGCCGTCGCACGGTATTGCGCGGATTGCTGGCTGTTGGCGGCACGGCTTTTACCGGTTGGGCGGGCTACCGGCATACGCCGTGGCAGCGACTGGCGGCGGACCTCAGCACCGGCACAGGCGAACGGCTGGCCGTTGCGGTGGCTGATGGATTGCACATCACCTTGAACAGCGACAGCGCGGTGCGCCTGCACTTGCAGGACGATGCCCGCGGCCTGGACCTGTTGCGCGGCGAAGTGCTGGTGCGGACCGAAATGCGGCCCGCTATAGCGGCTCTGCGCGTGGATACCGGGCATGGCGAACTGCGCGCCGAACGGGCGCGCTTTGACCTGCGGCGCACCGCCGCAGGCGCGCGCTTGGGCGTGTACGAAGGCAGCGTGACGCTACTGCGCGGCGGCGTGGCTACGCATGCGGAAGCCGGGGAGCGCCTGGAAT
This sequence comes from Achromobacter aegrifaciens, assembly GCF_902859735.1. Classification (GTDB taxonomy): domain Bacteria; phylum Pseudomonadota; class Gammaproteobacteria; order Burkholderiales; family Burkholderiaceae_B; genus Achromobacter; species Achromobacter aegrifaciens. The sequence goes on from NZ_CADIJY010000011.1 coordinate 35,855, forward strand.
TCTCCGAGCATGGCGAAGTCGGCCGTCTTGCCTCCGATCCCGACCGGCTGGCCTGGACCGACGGGCTGGTGGTGGCCAAGGACTGGCGCCTGGACTACTTCGCGCAATACCTGGCTCGCCAGCGCCTGGGCATGATCCGGGTGGATCCGGCGGTGGCCGGTCTGCGGCTGTCGGGCGTATTTCCGCTGGACGACGCCGAGCGTGCGCTCAAGGCACTGGAGCCCGCCTTGCCCATCCGCGTGACGCGGCATACGCAGTATTGGCTGCAGGTCGGTCCGCGCGAGGCCTGAGCGTTACAAATTTTTTTGCCTGCGGCTTGCAGGTTTTCCGATCCCGTACGGAAGGCAGGGATAGATACCACCGTACAGGGAGAGTTTTGTGTCCGCTTCATCTCACTCGCGCTTGCGCGCCCCCTTGTCTGCCGGCCGCATGGCCCTGCTGGCCGCCATGTGCGCGGGCGGGCTTGCCGCCGGCATGCCGCAGGCCTGGGCGCAGCCGGCGCCCGCTTCCGCGAACGCGCCGCGCAGCTACCAGATCGCTGCCGGCTCCTTGGCCGATGCCCTGACGCAGTTCGCGCGCAGCGCTGGCGTGGTCCTGTCGTTCGATCCGGCGCTGGTGCGGGGACGCCGCTCGGACGGGTTGGACGGCGCCTACTCGGTGGGCGCGGGATTCGCCCGCATCCTGTCGGGCAGCGGTTTGCAGGCGCGTGCGCAGTCGGGCAATACCTGGACGCTGCTGCAGGTTGCCGCGCCCGCGGGCGACACGCCCACGCTGGCGCCGGTGACCGTGTCGGGCATGTCCGACAGCGCAATCACGACGGTGGGCTACGTGGCCACGGTGAGCGCCAGCGCCACCAAGACCGACACGCCGCTGATCGAAACGCCGCAGTCGGTATCGGTCGTCACGCGCGAGCAGATCACGGAGCAGGGCGCGCAGACACTGAACCAGGTGCTGCGCTACACCGCGGGCGTGGCCACCGAATCGCGCGGCGCCACCGCCACGCGCCTGGACCAGTTCAGCGTGCGCGGCTTTCAGGCTTCGTCCTACCTGGACGGCTTGCGAGTATTCGGCGGGCGCGACGCCTTGCCGCAGGTGGACACCTATCGCCTGGAGCGCGTGGACGTGCTGAAGGGACCGGCCTCCGTCATGTACGGGCAGGGCGGCCCGGGCGGCGTGGTCAACCAGGTCAGCAAGCGCCCGCTGGAAGAGACGCTGCGCGAGGTCGAGGTGCAGGTCGGCAACTATGACTACCGTCGCGCCAACTTCGATTTCGGCGGTCCGGTCGATGAAGACGGCAAGTTCCTGTACCGCCTGGTCGGTTCGGGCTACATGTCCGACGGCCAGGTCAAGGACACCAAGGAACGCCGCTACTTCGTGTCGCCGGCCTTTACCTGGAAGCCCAGCAGCGACACGACGCTGACGGTGCTGACCAACTTCCAGCGCGATCCCGACATGGGTTCCTATGGCAGCGTGCCGGCCATGCGCACGCTGCTTTCCGCGCCCGACGGCATCCGCCTGCCGGCCGATTACTACGACGGCGACGCCAATTTCGAAAAGAGCGACCGTAAGAGCTATTCGCTGGGCTATGTGCTGGAGCACCGCTTCAACGACAACATCAAGGCATCGCAAAGCCTGCGCTGGACGCGCGCGGAAGCGCAGTACCGCAGCATCTACGGCGCGATGACCAATAACTACGGCTATACCGACAAGACCTACCGCTACCAGCAGCGCGCGTCGATCGCGACGGATGTGGACGTGGGCGCGCTGGTGCTGGACAACAATGTGCAGGCGCGCTTCAACACCGGCCCCTTCGCCCACACCACGCTGCTGGGCTTTGACTATCAGCACGTCAAGACCGACACGCTGTCCGGCTTTGGCACCGCGCCCGCGCTGGATGTGCTGAACCCGAACAATCATCAGAACATCCCGGCGCCGGCGTTCTCGACGGATGCGACCAACAAGCAGTACCAGACCGGCCTGTACTTCCAGGACCAGATCAAGATCGATCGCCTCTCGGTGTTGCTGGGTGGCCGCTACGACTGGTCGCGCACGGTGGGCGAGACCACCACGATCGCCACCGGACGGGTCGCGCCGTCCTCGCTGAATGCGGAGAAGTTCACGGGCCGCCTGGGTGCGATCTACAACTTCGACAACGGCGTAGCGCCGTACTTCAGCTATTCGGAATCGTTCGAGCCGCAGTCTGGCACGGGCTGGCAGAACAAGCCGTTCAAGCCGATCGAAGGCAACCAGTACGAGGTCGGCATCAAGTACCAGCCGCCGGGCAGCGCCACGCTGCTGTCGTTTGCGGCGTTCGACATCCGCCGCGAGAACATGACCACCACCGATCCGGATCCGACCCACATCTGCGGCACGGCGGGCGGACGCTGCTCGATCCAGGCGGGCGAGCTGCGCACGCAGGGCATCGAGCTCGAAGCCAAGACCGAGCCCCTGCGCGGCCTGACGCTGGTGGCTGCTTACTCCTTGATGGACAACGAGTACTCCAAGGGCTATCCCAACGCCGCGGGCATGAACCTGAAGGGCAAGACGCCGGTGGGCGTGCCTTCGCAACAGGCGTCCGCCTGGGCCCGCTACCAGTTGCAGGACGGTCCGCTGGCGGGCGTGGGAGTGGGTGGCGGCGTGCGCTACATCGGTTCCTCGTATGCCAACGAGACCAACACCCTGAAGGTGCCGTCGGTCACGCTGTTCGACCTGATGCTGGACTACGACCTGGGCCGCGCGTCGCCGTCGCTCAAGGGCATGCAGGTGGCGCTGAACGTGCAGAACCTGTTCGACAAGGAATACATCGCGTCGTGCTCGGGCGATTCCTGGTGCTGGTACGGCTACCAGCGCTCCATCAAGGCCAGCCTGCGCTATCGCTGGTAAGTCTTGCTGCTAGTTCGAAGTGAGAATGGTTATAATTTAAAACCCTCCGAATCGGGCTTGGGCCGCGGGGCTGGTCCGATCCGGTCCTCTAAAGGAAATCAATAATGACATTCGCAAGAACCTTGGCCGCCATTGCCCTGTTGGGCACGGCGGGCGCCGCGCAGGCGCATTTCGTTTGGTTGGAACGCAGCGCCGAGGGACCGGCCAAGGCGTATTTCGGGGAATGGGCGGATGACGTGCGCGAAAAGCGTGACGGCCTGCTCGGCAAGATCATGGTCGCGCCCGTCGTTACGGGCGCCGATGGCAAGCCGCTGAAGGCCTCGGGCGAAGGCGCCGACTTCCTCGAATTCGCGGCGGCGGGCAAGGGCGACGTGCGCTTGCGCCAGGCCTACCAGTTCAAGGACACCCTGGTGCAGTACGGCGCCAAGGCCGGCCGCGCGGACACCGAGGGCAAGCTGGACCTGGAACTCGTGCCGGTCGCGGCCGGGACCAACGCTTTCGTGCTGCAGTTCAAGGGCAAGCCGCTGGCGAAGACGGAAGTCACCGTATTCGGCCCGCCCAAGTGGGAGAAGCGCTTCCACAGCGATGAGAACGGCCGCATCGAAATCACCACCCCGTGGCCCGGCCAGTACGTGCTCGAAGCCGCCCACGTCGAAGACAAGGCGGGCGAGGCCGACGGCAAGGCATACGCCAAGATCCGCTACGTTTCCACTACTACCTTCAACGTGTCCCAGTGAAAGCTCCCGCTGCCGGCGCAGGCATGATGCGCTACCGTCTGGCCGTCTTTTCCAGGGCGGCGGCCGCCATCCTGGGCGGCTATGTTCTGGCGTCGGCGGCAGCCGCCTGCCTGGCGATCTGGCTGCCCATGCGGCGGCCGGACGCCGTGGTCACGGCGCAGATGCTGTCCTTTGTGTTCTACGCCTGCGGCGTGATCTGGGTTTTTGCCACGCGCAATGCCTGGCGCGCCTGGGCTGGCGTGCTGGCGCCCGCCGCGCTCCTGGGCGGGCTGTTCGCGATCGGCCGCGCGATGGGGGCGGCATGAAGGCGAAAGTGGAAAAGGCGCCGGGCGAGGAAGGCCTGCGCCAATCCATGTCCTGGCTGCACACCTGGTCGGGACTGATCTTCGGCTGGGTGCTGTTCGCGATGTTCCTGACCGGCACGCTGGCGTTCTTCCGCCCCGAGATCACGGCCTGGATGCAGCCCGAGATCCAGACGCGGCCCGCGCCTGCGGCGCAGTCCGTGACTGCTGCACAGAACTACCTGGCGGAACATGCGCCCGACGCCACGCGCTGGTTCATCACGCCGCCGTCCGACCGCGAACCGCTCATCCAACTGCTCTACCAAGTGCCCAAGCCCAAGCCGGGCGAACGCGGTTTCGTGCGCGTGAAGCTGGACCCCGCCACCGGCCAGGCCCTGGCCGCGCGCGAGACGCGTGGCGGCGACTTCTTCTACCGCTTCCATTTCGAACTGGAAACCGCGTTTCCCTGGGGGCGTTGGCTGGCCAGCATCGCCGGCATGTTCATGCTGGTGGCCATCATCAGCGGCATCATCACCCACAAGAAGATATTCACCGACTTCTTCACGTTCCGGCCCGGGAAAGGCGGGCAGCGCGCCTGGATGGACGGCCATAACGCCTTGTCCGTGCTGGGGCTGCCGTTCCACCTGATGATCACGTTCAGCGGGCTGGTGCTGTTCATGGCCATGCTGATGCCGGCCGGCATACTGGCCGTCTACGAGAGCCCCAGGCAGTATTCCGACGAGGTCTTCAAGTCCTTCAGGATCACTCCCGCGCGCAACGAGCCCGCGCCGCTGATCGCGCTTGCGCCGTTGGTGGAGCAGGCGCAGCAACACTGGCAAGGCGGCCGGGTGGGGCGCATTACCGTCAACCACCCCGGTGATGCTGGCGCGACCGTGACCCTGGTGCGCGACGCTGCCGACGGCGTGTCGTTCGGCAAGCTGGCGCCCTACATGCGTTTTGACGGCGTCACGGGCGCATTCCAGGAAGGCGAGGACGAGCTCGGCGCCACGGCGCGTACGGCGGGCGTCATCGTCGGCCTGCACCTGGGATTGTTTGCCGAACCGTTTTTGCGCTGGCTCTATTTCCTGGTCAGCATGGCGGGCACGGCGATGGTGGGCACGGGCCTGGTCCTGTGGATCGCCAAGCGGCGGCAGAAGGCGCGTCCGGGGGCGCGCGAAGCGTTTTCGTTGCGCCTGGTCGATGCGCTCAACGCCGGCACGGTCGCTGGCCTGTTCATCTCGATCGCCGCCTTTTTTTGGGCCAACCGCCTCCTGCCGATCGACCTGGCGGGTAGGCAGTTCTGGGAATCGCGCGCCTTCTTCGCAGTCTGGGGCTTGTCGCTGGTCTACGCCTTCCTGTTCCAGCGCAGCAAGTGGCGCGACCTGTTGGCCGCGGCCGCGGCCTCCCTGGCGCTGGTGCCGGTGGTCAACGCCCTGACGACCTCGCGCCATCTCGGGGTGTCGCTGCCTGCGGGCGATTGGGTCATGGCTGGTTTTGACCTGACCTGCCTGGCCGGGGCGCTGCTGCTGGCCTGGATGGCGCGCAAGGCGGCCCGCGCCAGCAAAGCGGGCGCCAAAGCGCCCGCCAAGGGCCGCGCCGCATCCAAGCCGTCCCAGCCCGCCTACGAACCTAGAGGTGATACGCCATGACGCTAGCTGCCTTCTGCCTGGCCTACGCGGGCTTTTCCGCCCTGTGCCTGGGCATGGACCGCCACTACGAAGACCTGTTCGACCGCGCGCTGCCGCGGCGTCACAGGTTGCCTTTGCGCCTGTTCGGCTGGGGGGCGCTGGCTTTGTCCTTGTGCGCCTCGGCGGCGGTCTGGGGCTGGAGCTACGGCACGGTGGAATGGATCGGCATTCTGAGCATCGCCGGGCTGCTGCTGATCTGGTTCCTGACGTTCCGGCCGCGCGCCGCGCTGACCGCGGGCGGGCTGTGCGCGCTGGCGGCGCCAGTGTTGGCCGTCCTGTAGCCGCGCGCCCGGCAAGTTACACTGGGCGTTTCCCCCAGCAAACGCCTCTTCGCCTCATGAATACCCGCGTCCTCACCGGCATCACCACCTCTGGAACTCCCCACCTCGGCAACTACGCGGGCGCGATCCGTCCCGCCGTTCAGGCCAGCGCGCAGCCCGGCGTGGACGCATTCTTCTTCATGGCGGATTACCACGCCCTCATCAAGTGCGACGACCCTGCCCGCGTGGCGCGCTCGCGCCTTGAAATCGCCGCGACCTGGCTGGCGGTGGGCCTGGACCACGAGCGCGTGACCTTCTACCGCCAGTCGGACATCCCCGAGATCCCCGAGCTGACCTGGCTGTTGAACTGCGTCACGGCCAAGGGCCTGATGAACCGGGCGCACGCCTATAAGGCGTCGGTGGACCAGAACACGGAAAAGGGTCTGGAACCGGACGATGGCGTGACCATGGGCCTGTTCTCGTACCCGGTGCTGATGGCCGCTGACATCGTCATGTTCAACGCCAACAAGGTGCCGGTGGGCCGTGACCAGATCCAGCATCTGGAAATGGCGCGCGACATCGCCCAGCGCTTCAACCACCTGTACGGCCGCGACTATTTCACGCTGCCGGAAGTGGTGATCGAAGAAGACGTGGCGACCTTGCCGGGCCTGGACGGCCGCAAGATGTCCAAGAGCTACAACAACACCATTCCGCTGTTCGAGGGCGGCGCCAGCGCGCTGCGCGCGGCGGTGATGCGCATCGTGACCGATTCGCGCGCGCCGGGCGAACCCAAGGACGCCGAGAACTCGCACCTGTACACCATCTACCGCGCCTTCGCCACGCACGAACAGGCTGCCGCGCTGCGCAAGCAGCTCGAAGAAGGCATGGGCTGGGGCGAAGCCAAGCAGGCGCTGTACGACCACCTGGAAAACCTGCTGGCGCCCATGCGCGAGAAGTATTTCGACCTGATGGCCAACCCTGGCCGCATCGAAGACATCCTGCAGGCCGGCGCCGCCAAGGCGCGCAAGCTGGCCACGCCTTTCATGCAGGAACTGCGCCAGGCCGTGGGCCTGCGCAACCTGGAAGCCGGCTCGGGCGCCAAGGCCGCGCAGCCCAAGAAGGAAAAGGGCAAGGGCGCGCGCTTCGTCAGCTTCCGCGACGAGGACGGCAGCTTCCGTTTCCGCCTGCTGGCAGCGGATGGCGAGGAACTGCTGTTGTCGCAGCGTTTCGCCGATCCGAAGGAAGCCGGCGCGTTGATGCGCCGTCTGCAAGCGGAACCGGCCGATGCGGTGCTGAAGGCCGATGGGCAAGGCTATGCCGCGATGATCGACGGCGTGGCCGTGGCCACCGCGCCGGCTGGCGCGCAAGACGAATCCGGCGCCTTGCTGGAACGCGCGCGCGCCGCGCTGTCGTCTTTGTCGCAGGAATAAACCCAAGGGGCCGGCGCGCAGCCGGCCCGGCGGTTCAGGCCGCGCGGGCGCTGGCTACGATGCGCCCGTCGCGCACCTGGAAGCGCTGGGCGCTGCCCTGTCCGGCGATTTCCAGCATGTCGCCTTCCGTGTAGCCCGTGACATTCGGGCAGTCCAGCCATTCGGGGTTGATGAACGGGAAGTACTTGAGCGTGCCGCTGCCCTGGCTGGCAAAATCGAAGGTGGTGTTGGCGACCACTTCCGGATCCCATTGGCTGGCATCGAAAGTCAGCGCGCAACCCGCGCCGATACGGTAGGTGATGCTGGCGCCCATGCTGGCGAATCCCAGTGCGCCGACGTGCAACTGCGCCCCATTGCTCAATTCGATGATGCGGCTGCCCAGCCGCTCCAGCGTGATGTGCTTGAAACTGACTTCGGCGCCATCGACAAGCAGGTGCGAATACTGGCCCAGGGTGATTTCGCTGTAGACGCCGCTGGCGTTGGCTTCCTTGGCGGTGAGGGTTGCCGTTTCATTGGCGGCAAGCGTGATGGTATGGGACATGGCTGGGCGGATCTCCGGTCGTTCGGGGCAGGGCGCTGTTGTTCTTGTGCTGCTCCCCGGCAGGCGCTACGCGCCTTGGCTCGCCTGCTCGCGGGGGGCTTGTGCCGCCTTGCGGCCTGGCGCCGCCGGGTTTTATTATTTGGACACAATTAGATATTTTCTATCATTTTTGATAGGTTTGGCTTGAGAGAAGACAAGTAACCCGCCTCTTTACGGGTAAGCCCTAGGCAAAAAAAACCGGCGCATCAGGCGCCGGTTTTCCGTGGGGCGGGTCTCGCTCAACGCTTGAGCTTGGCGAACGCGTCCGCCATGGCGCTGTTCATGCCGGCGCCGGCCCCGGCGCCGCCGCGGCTGCCGTCGCCCTGCGGACGGCGGTTGCGGTCGCCGCCCTTGGGGGCGTCGCCGCTGCGGCGGGCGGGAGCTGCGGTGTCGTTCAGGCGCATGGTCAACGCGACGCGCTTGCGCGCCACGTCCACTTCCAGCACCTTCACGCTGACCGTCTGGCCCACCCGCACGACGTCGCGCGGATCCTTCACGAACTTTTCGGCAAGGGCCGAGATGTGGACCAGGCCGTCCTGGTGCACGCCGATGTCCACGAACGCGCCGAAGTTCGCCACGTTGGTCACAACGCCTTCCAGCACCATGCCCGGGTACAGGTCGTTCAGGGTTTCGACGCCTTCCTTGAACTGCGCCGTCTTGAACTCCGGACGCGGATCGCGGCCGGGCTTTTCCAGTTCGGCGAAGATGTCGCGCACCGTCGGCAGGCCGAAGCGCTCGTCGGTGAAGTCGGACGGCGACACGCCCTTGAGCGCTTCGCGCTGGCCGATGATCTGCTTCACCTCGGCCTTGATCTTGGCGACGATGCGTTCGACCACCGGATAGGCTTCGGGGTGGACCGACGAGGCGTCCAGCGGGTTGTCGCCGTTGGGAATGCGCAGGAAGCCCGCGGCTTGTTCGAATGCCTTGTCGCCAAAGCGCGGCACCTTGCGCAGGATCTCGCGGGTCGGGAAGGCGCCGTTCTCGTCGCGCCAGGCGACGATGTTCTTGGCCAGCAGCGAATTCAGGCCGGACACGCGGGCCAGCAGGGCGGCCGACGCGGTGTTCACGTCCACGCCCACGGCGTTCACGCAATCCTCGACCACGGCGTCCAGCGAACGCGCCAGCTCGCGCTGGTTGACGTCGTGCTGGTACTGGCCCACGCCGATGGCCTTGGGATCGATCTTGACCAGTTCGGCCAGCGGATCCTGCAGGCGGCGGGCGATGGACACCGCGCCGCGCAGCGTCACGTCCAGGTCGGGGAATTCCTGGGCCGCGGTTTCAGACGCCGAATAGACGGAAGCGCCGGCCTCGGAGACCACCACGCGGGTGACCTTCAGGTCCGGGAAGCGTTCCATCATGTCGCCCACCAGCTTCTCGCTTTCGCGCGAGGCGGTGCCGTTGCCGATGGCGATCAGGTCGACCTTGTGGCGCGCCACCAGGGCGGCCAGCGTGTTGATGGTGCCGTCGCGGTCGCGGCGCGGTTCGAACGGGTAGACGGTGGTGGTGTCCACGACCTTGCCGGTCTGGTCGATCACGGCGACCTTGCAACCGGTGCGGATGCCGGGGTCCAGGCCCAGCACGGCCTTGGGGCCGGCGGGCGCGGCCAGCAGCAGGTCCTTCAGGTTGGCGGCGAACACCCGGATGGCTTCGGCTTCGCCGCTTTCGCGCAGGCGGCCGATCAGCTCGCTTTCGAACGCCGTCAGCAGCTTCACGCGCCAGGTCCAGCGGCAGACTTCGCCCAGCCAGCGCGCGCGCGGCGTGGCGTCCAGCGCGAACAGGCCGTTGCCCAGCTTGAGGAAGCCGGCGATGCGGGCCACGCAGGGATGCGGCGTCTGCGCTTCCAGTTCGGCTTCCAGGCCCAGGCGCAGTTCCAGCACGCCTTGCTGGCGGCCGCGCAGCAGCGCCAGGATACGGTGCGAGGGCAGGGTGCGCAGCGGTTCGTTGAAGTCGAACCAGTCGCGGAAATTGGCGCCCTCGGTTTCCTTGCCGTCGACCACCTTGGAATGGATCAGGCCGGTGGACCACAGGTGCTCGCGCATGTCGGCCAGCAGATCCGCGTTTTCCGCGTAGCGCTCGGCCAGGATGTCGCGCGCGCCGTCGAGCGCGGCCTTGGCGTCGTTGATGGACGCTTCGGGATTCAGGTATTGCGCGGCGAGCGCGGCGGGGTCGCAGGCGGGATCGGCGAGGATGCCGTCGGCCAGCGGCTCCAGGCCCGCTTCGCGGGCGATCTGGGCGCGGGTGCGGCGCTTGGGCTTGTACGGCGCGTACAAGTCTTCCAGGCGCTGCTTGGTGTCGGCCGTGGCGATTTCCTGCTGCAGCGCTTGCGTGAGCTTGCCCTGTTGCGAGATGGATTCAAGAATGGAGCCGCGGCGCTCTTCGAGTTCGCGCAGATAGCCCAGGCGCACTTCGAGATTGCGCAGCACGGTATCGTCCAGGCCGCCCGTGGCTTCCTTGCGATAGCGGGCGATGAAGGGCACGGTGGCGCCATCGTCCAGGAGTTCCACCGCCGAAGCGATCTGGGAGGCGCGCGTGCCCAGCTCGGTGGCGAGCTGCGCGACGATGCGGGCGTTGTCGACGCCGGCGGCGACGTACGTGATAGCGGAAGTTTCAGACATCTCGATACGACGACAAAAAGGAAAAACAAGGGGCGGATTGTGCCATAAGCCGCTGTTACAAAACGTGCCAGGGTGGACGGATATGTCCCCCTCGCGACGGCCTGGCGGCCAATCCGCGGCCCGGCAGCGGGTATCATTTGGTCCTTTCCCACCCAAGTGTCTGGCGCCCGAACCGCAACCGGCACCGGTTCACCGTTGACTCGCTATGCTGGACCTGGATATCTCCGAATTCTTCGACGCCGACGGGCCTTTGGCCACGGCTTTGCCCGGCTACAAGCCCCGGCCTTCACAGGTCGAACTCTCGCAGGCCATAGGGCAGGCCATCCAGGACCGCGCCACCTTGGTGGCGGAGGCAGGCACCGGCATCGGCAAAACCTGGGCCTATCTTGTACCCGCCTTCATCCAGGGCGGCAAGGTGCTGATTTCCACGGGTACGCGCACCCTGCAGGACCAGCTTTTCGCCCGTGACCTGCCGCGCGTGCGCGCGGCGTTGGCCGCGCCGGTGACGGCCGCGCTGCTCAAGGGCCGCGGCAACTACGTCTGTCATTACCACCTGGATCGCCTGCAGGGCGACGAGCGCGCGCTGAAGTCGCGCACCGAAATCCAGCAGTTGCGCCAGATCCAGGTGTTCGCGGGCATTTCCAAGACGGGCGACCGCGGCGACCTGGCGCAGGTACCGGAAGACGCCGACATCTGGCAGCGCGTGACCTCCACGCGCGAGAACTGCCTGGGCCAGGAATGCCCGCGCATCCGCGACTGCTTCGTGGTGAAGGCGCGCCGCCAGGCGCAGGAAGCCGACGTGGTGGTCGTGAACCATGCCCTGTTCATGGCCGACCTGGTGCTGCGCGAAGAGGGCGTGACCGACCTGCTGCCCGAAGCGGACACCGTGATCTTCGACGAAGCGCACCAGTTGCCGGACACGGCCACCCGCTTTCTGGGCAGCAGCGTGTCCACGCACCAGTTGCTGGATTTCGGCCGCGCGCTGGAAGCGGCCGGCCTGGCCTACGCGCGCGAAGCCGCCAAATGGAGCGACGTCAGCCGCCATGTGGAAACGGCGGCGCGCGAGCTGCGCCTGGTCTGTGCGCCGCTGGACCGTATGCCCGGCCGCAAGGCGACTTTCGAGGCCATCCCCAATCCCGAGGAATTCGACGAAGCGCTGTTGGCGCTGCGCGAGGCCGTGGACGGCGCGGCCAAGGCGCTGGGCGCGGTGGCCGAAAAGCACCCGGACCTGATGGCGGCCGCGCGCAGCGGCGCCGAGATTTCGGTGCGGCTGAAGCGCTGGGCCACGCCGGGCCGGGCGGGCGCAGACCATTCCGACGAAGGCTGGGGCCGCGACGACCAGGCGTCCGAACCCGTCGTGCAATCGGCGCTGGGCGACGGACTGCCCACGCCTGCCGCCATCCTGGAGGGCGCGGCCGCGGCGGAACAATGGACCGGCCCGGCGGTGCGCTGGGTCGAACACGGGCAGCACCACGTGCGCCTGCATTCGGCGCCGCTGTCGGTGGCCCAGGCTTTTTCCAAGTACCGCAAGCCGGGCCAGGCCTGGATCATGACCTCGGCCACGCTGTCCGTGAACGGCGAGTTCACGCACTTCACCAGCCAGCTGGGGCTGGAGAAGGCGCGCACGGGCAAATGGGAATCGCCCTTCGACTATCCCGAACAGGCCTTGCTGTTCGTGCCGCGCGGCATGCCCGAACCGCAATCGCCGCAGTTCCTCGACCGCTTCGTGCAGACCCTGCTGCCGCTGCTGGAGGCCAGCCCCGGCGGCACGCTGGTGCTGTGCACGACGCTGCGCGCGGTGGACAAGGTCGCCAACCTGCTGGCCGACGCCTTCGACGATGCCGGCCATGAATGGCCATTGCTCAAGCAGGGCGAGGGCACGCGCCGCGATCTGCTGGACCGCTTCTGCAAACTGGAGCATCCGGTGCTGGTGGGCAGCGCCAGTTTCTGGGAAGGCATAGACCTGCCCGGCGACGTGCTGACCCTGGTGGCGATCGACAAGCTGCCGTTCGCGCCGCCCGACGATCCGGTCATCGAGGCGCGCCTGCGCGCCTGCCGTGCGCATGGCGGCAATCCCTTTGCGGAATACCAACTGCCCGAAGCCGCGATCTCGCTCAAGCAGGGCGCGGGCCGTCTGATCCGTACGGAATCGGACTGGGGCGTGCTCATGGTGGGCGACGCGCGCCTGGTCGAAAAGCCTTATGGCAAGCGCCTGTGGCGCGGTCTGCCGCCGTTCGCGCGGACGCGCGAACTGGAAGAAGTACTGGCGTTCTACCGGCGCAAGCAGGAACCGCAGGACTAGCGGCCGTTCACGCCACAATCAGCCAGCCCTGGGGGCTGCCCGCGCCAGCGGGCGCCCCTGCCAGCCGCCTCAGGCCGCGACCCGTTCCGTCCGCCGCGACATCGCCCACCACCCGGTCATGACCGCGGCCAGGCCCACGATGGGCAGCATGGCGGCGTTCAACGTTTCCCAGCCCATGCGCGCGAGCGCCGGACCCGCGGCCAGCGTGGCCAGGGCGGTGGTGGCGTAGCGCAGCATTTCGGCGGCTCCTTGTACGCGCGCCCGTTCGGCGGGACGGTAGGACTGCGCCAGCAGCGTGGTGCCGCCGACGAACATGAAGTTCCAGCCCACGCCCAGGCAGAACAATGCCGCGTGGAAGGCCGTGAGCGAAGTCGATTGCATCGCGATCAGCGAGCAGGCCGCGTTCAACGCCATGCCCATGCCAAGCACGCGGGGCAGCCCCAGCCGGTTGATCAGCGCGCCGGCGAAGAAGGCCGGGGCGTACATGCCGATCAGGTGCCACTGCATGATGCTGGCGCCATCGGCGATGCTGTGCTGGCAGGCGACCGCGGCCAGCGGCGCGGCCGTCATGACAAACATCATCGACACCGAACCCACGACATTGTTGGCCAGGGCCGCCACGAAAATCGGCTGCCGCATGACCTCGCCCAAAGGACGGGCCGGCAGGCCTGCGGCCTGCGTGTCGGCGGGCTGGCCGCCTTCGCCTTCCTGATCGCGGTAGGCGATGAGCAGCAGCGCGCTGGCGGCTCCCAGCAGCGCCACCATCAGATAGGCGCCGGAAAAGATCGCGGCGGGGAAGATGTCCTTGGCCCAGGCCGCCAGCGCCGGCCCCGCGATGGCGGCGATGACGCCGCCCGTCAGGACCACGGATATGGCGCGGCTCTTGGCCTCGGCGGGTACCGCGTCGGCGGCGGCCAGGCGGTAGTACTGCGCAAACGCCTGGAACACGCCGACCAGCGCCGTGCCCAGGCAGAAGAGCCAGAAGTCGCTGGCGAACACCGCGGCCACGGAAATCAGCCCGCCGGCCGCGCCCGCCAGCGATCCCAGCATGAAGCCCGCACGGCGGCCGATGCGCTGCATGAGCAGCGATGCATACCAGGTGACCGCGGCGCCCGCCACGGTGATCAGCGCGAACGGCAGCGTGGCCAGGGCCGGATGCGGCGCCAGCATCTGGCCGGTCAGCGCCGTCAGGGTCAGGTCGATGGAGATCGCCGCGATGTACAGGCCCTGGCAGACGGCGAGGATGCGGGCATTGCGCAGGCCGCGCGTGGAGGAGGTCATGGCTGTGGGAGTCCGGAGGATTGACAGGCCCCACTCTAGCGCCGGAAACTATGGCAAGAATGACTATTTTCCCTCATTTCATGCCATGACCCATCGCGTCTGCATCCTGCCCGTACCCAACTTCCAGCTGCTCGACATGGCAGGCCCGCTGTCGGTCTTCCAGATCGCTGCCGAACTGGTGCCGGGCGCCTACGAAGTGGCCGTGGCGTCGGCCGAAGGCGGCCTGGTCCGCTGTTCGGCCGGCGTGCCCGTGCTGACGCGGCCCTGGCGCGGTCTGCGCGCCGACACCGTGCTGGTGCCGGGCGGCCAGGGCGCGCGCGAACCCCAGGCGGCCCCGGCCATGCTGGCCTATCTGCGCGCCGCGCATGCGCGCGGCCGGCGCGTGGCCAGCGTCTGCACCGGCGCGTTCGTGCTGGCGCAGGCCGGCATCCTGCAAGGGCGCCGCGTGACCACCCACTGGCGTCATGCCGCCGAACTGCAGCAGCGCCATCCCGCGCTTGCGGTGGAAGCGGACCGCATCTACGTCGAGGACCGCGCGGTCTGGACCTCGGCGGGCATCACGGCCGGCATCGACCTGGCGCTGGCCATGGTGCAGGCGGACCACGGCGAGGCGGTCGCCCGCGCCACCGCCCGCGAGATGGTGGTCTATCACCGGCGCACGGGAGGGCAGTCGCAGTTCTCTGCATTGCAGGACCTGGCGCCAGCCAGCGGACGCATGCGCGAGGTGCTGGCCCATGTGGGCCAGCACCTGGACGAAGTCCTGGACATCGAGCGCCTGGCCGGCGTGGCCTGCCTGAGTCCGCGCCAGTTCTGCCGCCAGTTCAAGCTGGAAACCGGGCAGACCCCGGCCAAGGCCGTGGAGCGCGTGCGCGCCGAGGCTGCGCGTGAACTGGTCGAGGAAGGCGAGGCCGGCATGGATGCCATCGCGCGCCGGGTGGGCTTCGGCGATACGGAGCGCATGCGCCGCGCCTTCATCCGCATCTACGGGCAGCCGCCGCAAGCGCTGCGGCGCGGCGCGCCGGCATGAAAAAGCCCCTACGTGGCAGGGGCTTTGCTTGGTGCGGCGGGCGTTACGTCAGTTGAACGGGTTCCACCAGCTCTTGTCGGCCTTCAGGCCCTTGGTCTTGAATTCGCTGTTGGGGAAGTTCTTGTCGTATACGCGCTGCGAGTCGTTCTTCAGTTCGGTCAGGCCGAGCTTGTCGTAGGACTCGACCATCAGATAGAGCGCTTCCTCGGTGGCGGGGGCGCCTTCGAAGTCGGTGATGACGGTCTGCGCACGGTTGGCCGCGGCCACGTAGGCGCCGCGCTCGTAGTAGTAGCGGGCGACGTGCACTTCGTTCATGGCGATGGTGTTGACCAGCCAGGCGACGCGCTTCTCGGCATCCACCGTGTACTTGCTGTCCGGGTAGCGCTTGATCAGCTCGTTGAACGCGTCGTAGGACGCGCGCAGGCCCTTGGGATCGCGCTCGGCGGGATCCTGGCCGGTGATGCTGCTCATGAAGGCGCTGGCCGGGGTGAAGTTGATCAGGCCCTTCAGGTAAAGGGCGTAGTCGGTGCCGGGGTGATTGGGGTAGAGCTGCTGGAAGCGGTCGATGGCGGCCAGGGCCTGCTCGTTTTCGCCGTCCTTCCAGTTGACGTAGGCAAGCTCAAGCAGGGCTTGCTGGGCGTAGACGCCGAAGGGGTAGCGGCTTTCGATCGCGGTCAGGCGTTCGCGCGCTTCTTTCCAGCCGCCCGAGGCCATTTCCGCCTTGGCGTCTGCGTAGAGCTGTTCGGCGCTCCAGTTGGTGGTCTTGTCGTACTTGCTGTTGCTCGAGCCGCAACCGGCGATGACCATCACGGCGAGCAGCGCGATAACCACGCGCAAGACCGGCCCGCTTCGGGAGGCGGGATTCGAGGGAGCTGCGGAGTGGTGAATCACGAGAATCGTATCCTTGGTGTTAGCATGCAAGGCTGATTATATGATTTGTCTCCATGTCTGATACAGCCTCCGGCGCGGATCTCGTTTCCGACGACGAACTCCTGGGTATTTCCGAAGAAAACCCGCAGGGGGAACCGCAATTTGTAACAGTGCCTTCCGGCACGCGCGCCGACCGGTTGGACAAGGTGCTCGCGGGGCTGATGCCCGAGCATTCCCGCAGCCGGCTGCAGGGCTGGATCGAGGCCGGCAACGTCCACGTGAACGGCAAGCCCGGCAAGATCCGCCAGACGGTCGGACCCGACGACGAACTCACCGTCTGGCCCCAGCCCGCGCCCGAAACCCTGGCCTTCGCGCCCGAACCCGTGGAGTTCGCGGTCGTGGCCGAAAGCCCCGACTGGATCGTGGTGAACAAGCCCGCCGGCCTGGTGACGCATCCTGGCGCCGGCAACTGGAGCGGCACGCTGCTCAATGGCCTGCTGTACCGCTATCCCGAACTGGCGCAGGTGGCGCGCGCCGGCATCGTGCACCGCCTGGACAAGGACACCTCCGGCCTGATGGTCGTGGCGCGCAACGAAACCGCCCAGACCCACCTGGTGCGCCAATTGCAGGCGCGCAGCATGGGCCGCGAGTACGTGGCGCTGGTCCACGGCTGGCTGGCCGCGGCCGGCAAGGTCGATCGTCCCATCGGCCGCGATGCGCGCGTGCCGGTCCGCATGAGCGTGGAGCGCCCGGTGGCGCCCAAGCCCGCCATCACCCATTACATGCCCGCCCGCCGCGGCGAGGCGGATCCCGGCGGCCGCGTCACCGAAGTGGTGTGCCGCCTGGAAACCGGCCGCACCCATCAGATCCGCGTGCACATGGCCAGCCTGGGGCATCCGCTGCTGGCCGATACCATCTACGGCGGCAAGAACATTGCGGGCGCGCAGCGGCAGATGCTGCATGCGCGCGCGCTGCATTTCGAAGATCCGGGCGGTCGCGGCGAAGTCGACTTCACCGCGGCCGTGCCTCCCGACATGAGCTTGGTCCAGGAAGAGATTGCATGGAACGCGTAGTGGCAGGCTTGCCGGTGGTGACGGGCCCGCAATGGCCGGGCGTGAACTACTTCTGCACGACCCGGGCAGGGGGCGTGGGCGTCGCGCCGCACGACACCTTGAATCTGGGCCGCCGCGCCGGGGACGATCCGGACACGGTGACTGAGAACCGGCGCCGCGTGCGCGCTGCGCTGCCGGCCGAACCCCTGTGGCTGCGTCAGGTCCATGGCAGCGTAGTGGTGGATGCCGATCAGGCCGACCTGCCGGACGAGCCGGCGGTCGACGCCAGCGTCACGGCGCAGCCCGGCCGCGTGCTGGCCGTGATGGTTGCCGATTGCCTGCCCGTGGTCATCGCCGATGCGCAAGGCACGGTGCTGGGCGCGGCGCATGCCGGCTGGCGCGGCCTGTCGGGCGGCGTGCTGGAGAACACGCTCGCGGCCATGCGCGCCAAGGCGCCGCAGGCCTCGGGCTGGCGCGCCTGGGTCGGCCCCGGCATCGGCCCGCAGGCGTTCGAGGTCGGGCAGGACGTACTGGACGCGTTCACCAAGGACGATCCGGCAACCCTGCGCTACTTCACGCCGCGGCCGGGCATTTCCGGAAAATGGCTGGCCGACCTCGCCGGATTGGCTGATTTCCGCCTGCGCCGCGCCGGAGTACAAGAAGTGTCCTTGAGCGGGATGTGCACGGTGGCCGGGGCGGACCGGTTCTTTTCGTACCGCCGCGACGGCGAAACCGGACGCATGGCTTTGCTGGCCTGGCTAGGCCCGGTTTGATCTGGCGCAAGGCCCGCAGCCGGCCTTGCGTCATACCCTGTCAGGCCTCCTTGTATACCCGCATTGACAGTCCCGGACCCGGAATGCAACATCAATCGCGTAGTTTCGATAACAAGGTGTCGAAGTGAATGCCAATCTCTCCGCAGGGCCCATTCCGGTGAGCGTGGCACCGGAAGTCCTGGCCGACATTCAGGCCGAATTCTCCCGCGAGTGGCAGCGCCTTTGCGATGACGCCCGCCGTGGCGCGCTTGCGCCGCCGCCAGACCGCCGTTTTTCGGGTGATGCCTGGGCCTCCAATCATTCGCACCTGCTGCTGGCGCATACCTATCTGCTGTCGGCCCGCGCCATGTCGCGCATGGTCGACGCGGCCCAGGTCAGCGAGCCCATGCGCGATCGCCTGCGCTTTTCCATCATGCAATGGGTCGACGCGCTGTCGCCGTCGAACTTCCTGGCGTTGAACCCGGATGCCCAGCAATCCATCGTCGAAAGCGCCGGACGCGCGCTCAACGAAGGGCTGGCCAATCTGCTGGGGGACGTCAAGAAAGGCCGCATCACGCAGACCGACGAATCGCAGTTCGAGATCGGCCGCAACGTCGCCGTGACGCCGGGCGAAGTGGTGTTTGAAAACCGGTTGTTCCAGCTCATCCAGTACGCGCCGTCGACCGCCACCGTGCACGAACGGCCGCTGGTCATCGTTCCGCCGAACATCAACAAGTTCTACATCCTGGACCTGCAGCCCGAAAATTCCTTCGTGCGGCACGCGGTGGACCAGGGCTATACGGTATTCCTGATTTCCTGGCGCAATCCGGTGTCCAGCGACACCGATGGCGTGGACCGCGCGACTTGGTCCGATTATCTGGACGACGCGGTGCTGCAGGCGCTGCGCGTGGCCAGCGACATCACCAAACAGCCGCAGGTCAATGCGCTGGGCTTCTGCGTGGGCGGCACGATGCTGGCTTCCGCGCTGGCCCTGGCCGAGGCGCGCGGCGAGCATCCGGTCGCGTCGCTGACCCTGTTGACCTCGCTGCTGGATTTCCACGATACCGGCATCCTCAACGTCTTCGTCGACGAAGCGCACGCGCTGCTGCGCGACCACCAGTTGGGGCAGGGCGGACTGATGCCCGGGCGCGATCTCGCCACCACGTTCTCGTTCCTGCGGCCCAACGAGCTGGTCTGGAACTATGTGGTCGGCAACTACCTGAAAGGCCAGAAGCCGCCCGCGTTCGACCTGCTGTTCTGGAATGGCGACAGCACCAATCTGCCCGGCCCGTTCTTCTCCTGGTATTTCCGCAATACCTATCTGGAGAACAACCTCAAGGTGCCGGGCCGCGCGCAGGCCGCGGGCCTGCCGCTGGACCTGACGCGCCTGGAAATGCCTGCGTACATCTTCGGGTCACGCGAGGACCATATCGTGCCCTGGGTTTCGGCGTATGCGTCGACCCAGGTGCTGCGCGGACCGCAGCGCTTCGTGCTGGGGGCGTCCGGCCACATCGCCGGCGTGGTGAACCCTCCGGCGAAGAAGCGCCGCAGCTACTGGGCGGCTGACAAGCTTGAACAGTCAGGCCATCATCTGCCTGGCGACCCGAACACCTGGTTCGCGCAAGCGGTCGAGACGCCGGGCAGCTGGTGGCCCGATTGGGCCGGCTGGCTGTCGGGCCATTCCGGCAAGCAGGTCAAGGCGCGTGAAAAATTGGGCAATGCCAAGTACCGGCCGATAGAGCCGGCGCCTGGCAGATATGTGAAAGTCCGGGCAGCCTGAAGCCGCGACCAGCGGTTAGGCCCAGACGAGAAGAAGGTTAATCAACGAGGCGTCCGTCGCACACAGGAGGAAGTCCAATGAGCGGAAAACTGGCTTACGTTACAGGCGGGATGGGCGGTATCGGCACCTCTATTTGCCAGCGCTTGGCCAAGGATGGCTTTCGCGTGGTGGCAGGTTGCGGCCCTAGCCGCAACTACCAGCAGTGGCTGGATGAGCAGGCAGCGCAGGGCTACACGTTCTACGCGTCCGTGGGCAACGTGTCCGATTGGGACTCCACGGTAGAAGCCTTCGAACGGGTCACGAAGGAGCTGGGCCCGGTCGACGTGCTGGTCAACAACGCGGGCATCACCCGCGATGGCCTGTTCCGCAAGATGAGCGCGGACGATTGGCGCGCGGTCATCGACACCAACCTGAACAGCTTGTTCAATGTGACCAAACAGGTGATCGACGGCATGGTCGAACGCCAGTGGGGGCGCATCATCAACATCAGCTCGGTGAACGGGCAGAAAGGCCAGTTCGGCCAGACGAACTATTCGACCGCCAAGGCCGGCATCCATGGCTTCACCATGGCGTTGGCCCAGGAAGTCGCCAGCAAGGGCGTCACCGTCAACACGATTTCGCCCGGCTACATCGGCACCGACATGGTCCGCGCCATCCGTCCCGACGTGCTGGAAAAGATCGTCGCCACCATCCCGGTGCGCCGCCTTGGCACGCCGGAAGAAATCGCGTCCATGACGTCGTGGTTGGCCTCGGACGAGTCCGGCTTTTCGACGGGCGCGGACTTCTCGCTCAATGGCGGCCTGCACATGGGCTGACCCATCGCGGGCCGCCAGCGGGCGGCCCGTCGGCGCCGGAGGGCCTCGGGGAGAGGGCCCTCCGGATTACACTAACCCTATCCGAAGCCTTAGAGATCGCCCGATCCGGGGACAACCATGACGCAAGCACAAACCGGCGCCAGCCTGCGCCTGATTAAAAAGTACCCCAACCGTCGCCTGTACGACACCCGGACCAGCACCTACATCACCCTGGCAGATGTCAAGCAACTGGTCCTGGCAAACGAAGAATTCCAGGTCGTCGATGCCAAGAGCAGCGAAGACCTGACGCGCAGCATCCTGCTGCAGATCATCCTTGAAGAGGAAAGCGGCGGCATGCCCATGTTCTCCTCGAACATGCTGTCGCAGATCATCCGTTTCTATGGCCATGCCATGCAGGGCATCATGGGTTCCTACCTGGAAAAGAACATCCAGGCCTTCATGGAAATCCAGCAGCGCATGGCGGAGCAATCCAAGGGCCTGTACGGCAGCCAGTTCGGCCCCGAGGCCTGGGCCCAGTTCATGAACGTGCAGACGCCCATGCTGCAGAACATGATGAACAACTACATCGACCAGAGCAAGAATCTGTTCGTGCAGATGCAGGACCAGATGCAGGATCAGACCCGCGCCATGTTCTCGACCTTCCCGTTCACGCCTGGCGGCACGCAAGGTCCCGGCCGCAAGTAATGGCGGGGCCGTGCCTGGCGCGGCCTCATCGATCAGCACCCCAAAAGCCGGACAGAGATCTGGTTCTTGGGGTGTTTTTTCATCACCGCGTGCAGGTTCTGCTCGCGCGGCAAGCAAGCACAGATACCTCGGAGAGCAAGCATGAGACTGAACAAGGCGTTTTCCCGCCTGGCCTGCGCGGCACTGGCAGGCTTGACGGCCATGTCCGCGTCGCCCGCCGCTTGGGCTTGCACACGCGTGGTCTTCCATGGCGCCAACCAGCAGGTGGTTACCGCACGCTCCATGGACTGGAAGAACGACATCACCAGCAACCTGTGGGTATTGCCGCGCGGCATGGCGCGCAGCGGCGAGGCCGGCCCGAACTCCCTGCGCTGGACTTCGCGCTACGGCAGCGTGGTCACGTCCGGCTATGACGTCTCCACCACCGATGGCGTGAACGAGGCGGGCCTGAGCGCCAATCTGCTGTGGCTGGCCGAATCGCAGTACCCGCAATTCGATGCGAAGAGCAAGCCCGGCCTGACCATCGCGGCGTGGGCGCAATACGTGCTGGACAACTACGCCACCGTCAAGGAGGCCGTGGCGGCGCTGGAGCAGGAACCCTACACCATCGTCTCGGACAACGTGCCGGGCGAGGACCGCCTGACGACGCTGCACCTGTCGATCTCGGACGCCAGCGGCGACAGCGCCATCATCGAATACATCGGCGGACGCCAGGTGATCCACCATAGCCGCGACTACCAGGTGATGACCAACTCGCCTCAGTTCGAGCAGCAGCTTGCGCTCGATGCCTACTGGCAGCAGATCGGCGGCACCACCATGCTGCCGGGCACCAACCGCGCAGCCGACCGTTTCGTGCGCGCATCGTTCTACATCAACGCCATCCCCAAGGATCCCGATCCCAACAAGGCGCTGGCCAGCGTCTTCAGCGTGATACGCAACGTCTCCGTACCCTATGGCATCAGCACGCCCGGACAACCCAATCTCTCGTCCACCCGCTGGCGCACAGTCTTCGACCACCAGCGCAAGCTGTACTTCTTCGAATCGGCCCTGACGCCCAACACGTTCTGGGTGGACCTGAAGGCCCTGGACTTCAGTCCGGAAACCGGCAAGGTGCTGAAGCTGGACCTGGGGCCGGATCAGCGCCACACGTTTGCGGGCGACGCCACGCGCGACTTCCAGCCCGCGGCGCCGTTCAAGTTTCTCGGGCTCTGAAAAAAGGTCAGGGCCTTTTTCGCCGCTTGATCAAACGCAATGATCCGCAGATTTTCCTGATCCGAGGTTCAGGGTTCTGTCAGTTGATTTGGTTACATTAATGAAAACGGTTCTTGTTTGTATTTTAGGAGCCGTCGTCTCATTTGTGTCTCAAGGATTATGCACATGATCAAGAAAGCCTTGGCCCTGGCCATTGTCGCCCTGAGCGTTTCCGCCGCGAACGCGGCCGAATACCCCATCGGCAAACCGGTGGAAAAGGGCGGCATGGAAATCGGCGCGGTGTATCTGCAGCCGATCGAAATGGACCCCCCGGGCATGATGCGCCCGGCCAAGGATTCGGATGTGCACCTTGAGGCCGACATTCACGCCACCGCCGGCAACAAGACGGGCTTCCCCGAAGGCGAGTGGGTGCCTTACCTGGTCGTGAAGTACGAAATCCAGAAGGTCGGCAGCCAGAACGTGCAGAAGGGCACCTTCATGCCGATGGTCGCCAACGACGGTCCGCACTACGGCGAGAACGTCAAGCTGGAAGGTCCGGGCAAGTACAAGCTGAAGTACTCCATCCTGCCGCCGACCGCGGACAAGATGAGTCACTTCGGCCGTCACGTCGACAAGGAAACCGGCGTGGGGCCGTGGTTCGAGCCCTTCGACCTCGAATATGAATTCGTCTACGCCGGCACCGGCAAGAAGGGCGGTTACTGATCGTGCGCAGCCTGCTTCGCGTTGCCGCCGCATTGCTGATCGGCCTGGCCGGCCTGGCCGGCGGGGCGCCCGCGCAGGCTGACGAACTACCCACGTTCACGCTGACCTTCAAGCCGAACGGTACGTTCGAGCCCGCCACGCTGGAAGTGCCGGCGGGCCGCTTCAAGATCGAGCTCATCAACGAGAGCAACGAGCCGGTGGAATTCGAAAGCATTCCGCTGCGCAAGGAAAAAGTCCTGGGGCCGGGTGTGAAGTCTTTCGTGGTGATCACCATTTCCCGCCCCGGCGAGTATCCATTTTTTGATGACTTTCACCAGAGCGTGAAAGGCACCTTGGTCGTCAAACCCAAGGAATAAGCGGTAGCAATATATGGAACAGGTCCTCTTTATCGTCTGGCGTGAAAGCGTCGAAGCCATGCTGGTGGTGGGCATACTCTACACCTGGCTGCGCTCCACGCCGGAGGGCAAACGCGGCCTGAACTACCTGTGGGGTGGCGTAGCGGCAGGCCTGGCGCTGGCCGTGGCACTGGCGCTGGTGCTGCTGGGCGTCTCCTCCTGGCTCAGCGACGAAGGCCAGGAATGGTTCCAGGCCATCATGTCGCTGGCCGCGTGCGCGCTGGTGGTGCAGATGGTCGTGTGGATGAAGAAGCACGGCCGCACGCTCAAGGGCGAACTCGAAGGCGGAGCCCGCGCTTCCGTCGCCAGCGACAACTGGTGGGGCCTGTTCGTGCTGGTGGCCATTGCCGTGGCGCGCGAAGGCAGCGAAACCGTGGTGTTCCTGTACGGCACCGTGTCGGCGGGCGAGGGCGGCAGCGACATGCTGATGCTGGCGCTGGCTGGCGTGGCCGGTTTTGTGGTGGCGTTGCTGACGTTCTGGCTGTTGCAATTGGGCGGCAAGCTCATCACCTGGCGCCGCTTCTTCCGCGTGACCGAAATCCTGTTGCTGCTGTTGGCCGGCTCGCTGCTGGTGGGCGGCCTGGATCACCTGATTTCGCTGGACGTGCTGCCGACCATCGTGGATCCGGTCTGGGACAGCTCGTGGCTCTTGAGCGACAGCACCGGCGTGGGCAAGGTCCTGGCCGACTTCGCCGGCTACCGCGCGCTGCCTGCGTTGATCTCGGTGCTGTTGTGGGTGGCTTACTGGATCATTGTGTGGGCGCTGCTGCGCTGGGTGGGGAGCAAGCCGGCAGGCGCTGCCACCGCCGCCCGCAGCGCCACCTGAACCGACTGTTGCCGGACTGAATATTTGAAGGTTTGACCATGGCAGCTGCACTCGGGAGGGCGACCTCCCGTATCGCCGACTTTCTCCGTGACCATGCCCCGCTGTTGCGCAAGCTGCAGTGGGGCATTGTTGCGATATACGCGTTCCTTTTGATCGTGCCCGCGATCCTGCCCTTGCCGGACAACGCGGCCTCGGTCTTCAACAATCTGACCATCGTCGCTCAGTTCGCGTTCTGGGGCGTGTGGTGGCCGTTCGTGCTGATTTCCATGCCCATCCTGGGCCGGGCCTGGTGCGGCTGGCTCTGTCCCGAGGGCATGCTGACCGAATGGGCCAGCGAGCGCGGCCAGGGCCATGCGATTCCGAAATGGATGCGTTGGGGCGGCTGGCCTTTCGTCGCGTTCGCGTTGACGACCGTCTACGGTCAACTGGTCAGCGTCTACCAATATCCGCTGGCGGTGCTGGCGGTGTTGGGCGGGTCCACGGTGGCGGCCATGATCGTCGGCTGGCGCTACGGCCGCAGTAAGCGCGTGTGGTGCAAGTACCTGTGCCCGGTCAACGGCGTCTTCAACCTGTTGGCCAAGCTGGCTCCCTGGCACTTCAAGGTCGACGAAGAGAAGTGGCGTCATCCTGTCATCCGCATCGAGCCCATCAACTGTGCGCCGCTGGTACCGCTGCGCCACATGAAGGGCGCGGGCGACTGCCATGTCTGCGGACGCTGCAGCGGCTATCGCGGTGCGATCGAGCTGACGCCGCGTTCGCCCGAAGAAGAAATCGTGCATGTCACCCATGGCGATCCATGGCAGACGGCGCTGCTGTGCTTCGGCCTGATGGGCATCGCGATCGGCGCCTTCCTCTGGAGCGCCAGCCCCTGGTACGTGACCGCCAAGCAATGGGCCGCGACCTGGCTGGTCGAACACGACATCATGTGGCCGCTGCTGGACAACGCGCCCTGGTTCATCCTGACGCATTACCCGGAAGTGAACGACAGCTTCTCGTGGCTGGACGGCGCCGGCATCCTGATGTTCGTCGTCGGCGCCACGATCTGTGTCGGCGGCGCTTCCTTCCTGTCGTTGTGGATCGCCGACCGCCTGGCGCCCGCCGCGCCGGTGGAAGGCGAACCCGCGACGCGCTGGGGCCGTCCTGGCCTGCACAAACTGGCGCAGGCCCTGATTCCTTCCGCCGGCATCGGCGTGTTCCTGGGCCTGTCGGCCACCACCGTAAATCTGCTCAAGCACGAAGGGATGCAGGCCGCCTGGGCCGCGCCGGTGCGGTTCACGCTGCTAAGCCTGGCGGTGCTGTGGACGCTGCGCCTGTATGCGCGCCTGCTCAAGCCGCGCGCGGCAAGCGGTTGGCGCAAGGGGCTGGCCTGGCTGGTGCTGGCAGCCGGCCTGGCGCCGTTCTGCCTGGCATGGGTGTTGTTCTTCGCGGTCTGGTAGTCCGGGCCCGAGGCTTGCGATAAAGTAGGGAACGCGCCGGCTCAAGCCGGCGCAATGTTTTCAACTATCGCTACCGCCATGGCCACCTACGCTTTCCGCCTGCTCAACGTTTTCGCTTCCTCCACCTTCAGCGGCAACCAGCTCTGCGTGTTCGAAGACGCGCGCGGCATGGACGACGTCACCATGCTGAATCTGGCGGCGCAATTCAATCTGTCCGAAACGACCTTCATCCTGCCCTCCGACAAGGCGGCAGCGCGCGTGCGCATCTTCACGCCGGGCTTCGAGATGAAGTTCGCGGGCCATCCCACCATAGGCACCTCGCAGGTCGTGCGTGACTTGCGGCAGACGGGCGATGCATTGACCCTGGAGTTCGCTGCCGGCGTGGTGCCGGTGACGGCGCGCGGCGATGCCTGGACCTTTACCGCGCCGTGCCCGGATGGCGTGCGCACCGCCGCGCCCGAGCTGGAGCGAGGCGAAATCGCCAGCCTGCTGGGTCTGGATGCGAGCGATCTGCTGGACGATCCGATCTGGCTGGACACCGGCGCCGATCAACTGCTGGTGCCGCTGGCCAGCGTGGACGCGGTACGCCGCGTTGCGCCCGATGCCTCGCGGCTGGACCGTTGGCAGGCCAACAGCCTGGGCCGCAAGGTCATGTATGCCTACGCTTTCGACGACAGCCGCCAGCAGGATGGGCGCCAGGTGGTGGTCGCGCGCTATTTCTACGCCAAGGCGGGCGGCGGCGTGAACGAAGACGCCGGCACGGGTTCGGCCTGCGCCAATCTGGGCGGCTGGCTTTTGCATCAAAAGCGACCCTTGCCCGCCAGCATCCTGGTGGAGCAGGGCGACCAGATGGGCAGGCCCTGCCGGTTGTTGCTGGACGTCCAGGCCGATGGCCGGATCCAGGTGGGCGGACGCGCCCTGGAGATAGGCCGGGGCGTAGTGGACGTCTGATCAGGACCGCCGCGCGGGACGCGGCGCAAAAGCAAGGCGGCGCCTGTGTCGGACACAGGCGCCGCCTTGTTTTCAAGACCGGGCCGAAGCGGCCCGGTCGGGCTTACTTCTTGTTCTTGGCCGGGTCGACCTTGATGTTGTTCATCACCTGCTTGACGCCTTCGACGCCGCGCGCCACGGTGGCGGCATGATCGGCTTCGGCTGCGGTGCCGACGGTACCCGTCAGCTTGGTGACGCCCGCATTGGTCTCCACGGCGATGTCCAGCGCGCTCAGCTGCTTGTCGGCCACGATGGCAGCCTTGACCTTGGTGGTCACGGTGGCGTCGGACGCGTACTCACCCACGGACTGTTTCGGCTTGCCGTCATCGGCGGCAAAAGCCATGGAAGTGAAGACGGCGCCCGTGCCCAGTGCAGCGGCGGCGATCAGCTTGCGGAATTCCATAGTCATGCTCCTTGTTAGTGGTTCAGCGCGTCGGGACGCGAGGATTGTGTGGTGTCTTGGGTCCGAGTTCTATTTTTTGCGGAAAGCGCCGCCGAGGATGGACAGCAGCGCCAGTACCAGGAAGACGAAGAACAGGATCTTGGCGATGCCGGCAGCGCCGGCGGCGATGCCGCCGAAGCCCAGGACAGCCGCGATGATGGCGATGACGAAGAAAACTACGGCGTAGTGCAACATGTCAGCTTCTCCTGGTGGTTTATCGGATCAAGGATTGCGGTCGAAGAAGTCGCGGACTTCTTTTTCAGCTTGTTCCTTGGTCTTGCCATAACGCTCCTGGATCAGGCCCGCCAGACGTTCGGCGTTGCCTTCGGTGCGGGTCAGCTCGTCGTCGGTGAGCTCACCCCAGGCGGCCTTGGCCTTGCCCGTCAGTTGCTTCCATTTGCCAGCGATGATGTCGTTGTTCATGGTGACCTCTCCTGTTGCTAGCGGCATCCGGTTTGCGGCCTGTAAACCGGGTTGTCGCGGTTGAGTGGGACACTGATCAGCTAGGGCCTGCCGGTTCAAGAAGTTGCCGTGCAGGCCATGTACTTACCGTACGAGCCTGCGGCATGGCCGTCAAACCTGGCTGTGGGCAAATGTAACGGCCTGGCGGCGGCAAAATGGCCTGGTTTCCGGCGGGAGGAGATTGCAGGCGCACTAGGTGCCGCAGTTACATTCCGGCAATGTCTTGTCCCCTTTTGAGGGAGGCTGGTAACTGGATCTGCAAGTCTGGATGCGGGCATGCGCGCTTGGCTTGCCGACGCGCGCGCCGGTATAGTGTCCGCGGAACCCGCAAGCAGGTTCGGCCACAGAATATGGAAAGAGGAACTCGCATGACGCAACGACTTTGCCGCGCTATCTTGCTGACGCTGACCGCGATGGCCGCGCTCGGATGCACGCACGTGACGGACCGTTATCAGGCCGCTGCGCCTGTGGTGTCGTCCAGCAGCTGATCGGCGCGCGCCGAAGCAAACGGGGCGCCCTTGGGCGCCCCGTTTGCACTTCAGGAACCGCGTACGGCTCAGGCTTGCGCGATGCGGCGCGCGATGTGATCCAGCGCCTCTTCGACCTGGTCGACCAGGATCAGGCACAGGTCGCCTGCGCCCAGGCGCGCTAGCGCAGTGTCGATGGCGAGAAACTCGCCGTGGATCTCTTCGACGTGCTTGCTGCGCGTGGCGTTGGCCAGGCCTTGTTGCAGCAGGGCCAACACTTCGCCGTCGGCGCGGCCGCGCTGGCATTGGTCCTGGTAAAGCAGCACGTCGTCGAAGGCTTCGCCGAGGATCTCGGTCTGCATCCGGATGTCTTCGTCGCGCCGGTCGCCCGCGCCGCTGATGACCACGGAACGGCGCTTGGCCGGCATGGCGTCCACCGCGCGCACCAGGGCCAGGATGGCATCGGGATTGTGGCCGTAGTCGGCGATCACCGTGGCGCCGCGGTAGTCAAACACGTTGAAGCGTCCGGGCGCTGTCTGGGCGTCGTTGACGAAGCTGGCCAGGCCGCGGCGGATGATGTCCGTGTCCAGACCCAGCGCCCAGGCCGCGGCGATTGACGCCATGGCGTTTTCCACCTGGAAGGTGATCGTGCCGTTGCGCGTGAGCGGAATGGCGGCCAGCGGGTAGCGGGTTTCTTCGCCGCCCTGCGCGGTGACGATGGAGTCGCCGTCGCGGTACACGCAGCGCAGGCCTTGCGCGCGATGCGTGGCCAGCACGGGATGATTGCGGTCTTCGGCGAAGTAGGTGATGGAACCCGGGCAGCTCGCCGCCATTTCAGCCACGATGGGATCGGCCGCGTTCAGCACCGCGGTGCCGCTGGGGTGCACGTGCTGCACGATCACGCGCTTGACCACGGCCAGGTCCTCGACCGTGCTGATGTAGCCCAGGCCCAGGTGGTCGCCCATGCCGATGTTGGTGACGATGGCCACGTTGCAGCGGTCGAAGGCCAGGCCTTCGCGCAGGATGCCGCCGCGCGCGGTTTCGAACACGGCCGCGTCGACGTCCGGGTGCATGAGCACGCTGCGGGCGCTGCGCGGGCCGCTGCAATCGCCGGTGTCGATGCGCAGGTTGTCGACGTAGACGCCGTCGGAATTCGTCATGCCGACGCGGTTGCCGGCGACGCCCAGGATGTGGGCGGTCAGGCGCACGGTGGTGGTCTTGCCGTTGGTGCCGGCCACGGCCACGACCGGGATGCGGCCGTCGTCGCCGTCCGCGTACATGTTGGCGATGATGGCCTCGCCCACGGCGCGGCCCTTGCCGAAGGACGGATTCAAGTGCATGCGCAGGCCGGGGGCGGCGTTCACTTCCACCACGCCGCCGTTCTGGTCTTCAAGCGGGTAGAGCACGCTTTCGGCGACCACGTCCACACCGCAGATGTCCAGCCCGATCATGCGGGCCGCCGACACCGCGCGCGCGGCCATTTCCGGATGCACTTCGTCGGTCACGTCGGTGGCCGAGCCGCCGGTGCTCAGGTTGGCGTTGTTGCGCAGGAAGATCAGGGTGCCGGACGGCGGCACGGAGTCGGCCTCGAAACCCTGCTTCTTGAGAGTCGCCAGGGCAATGTCGTCGAAGCGGATCTTGGTCAGCGAGGTCGCGTGGCCGTCGCCGCGCAGCGGGTCGGCGTTGACCTGGTCCACCAGTTGGCGGATGGTCTGCACCCCGTCGCCCGTGACCTGCGGCGGGTCGCGGCGCGAGGCCGCGACCAGTGCGCCGCCGACCACCAGCAGGCGGAAGTCGTGGCCGGGGATGTAGCGCTCGACGATGACCTCGGAGCTGATTTCCTCGGCCACTTCAAAGGCCTGGATCACGCGCTCGCGGGATTCGATGTTGACGGCGACGCCGCGGCCCTGGCTGCCGTCGCGCGGCTTGACCACGACCGGGCCGCCCAGTTCCTCGGCGGCGGCCCAGGCTTCCTCGGCGGTGGTCACTGAACGGCCCATGGGCACCGGCACGCCGGCGGCGTCCAGCAGCATCTTGGTCAGGTCCTTGTCCTGCGCGATTGACTCGGAGATGGCGCTGGTCAGGTCGGTTTCGGCGGCCTGGATGCGGCGCTGCTTGCTGCCCCAGCCGAACTGCACCATGCTGCCCTGGGTCAGGCGGCGGTAGGGGATGTTGCGGGCGGTGGCGGCATTGACGATGGAGCCGGTGCTGGGCCCCAGGCGCACGTCTTCGTCCAGTTCGCGCAGGCGCTTCAAGGCGTCGGCGAGATCGAAGGGGGTGTCGTCCAGCGCGGCGCGCACCAGCACTTGCGCCAGTTCCATCGCCAGCTTGCCGACTTCTTCTTCGCTGTACTCGACCACCACCTGGAACACGCCAGGCTCGATGGTGGAGGCGGTGCGGCCGAACGTGACGGGGCAGCCGGCATGCGCCTGCATCGTCAGGGCCACGATCTGCAGCACGTGCGCGATGGAGACCGCGCCCTGATGGCCTTCCGGACGCAGCAGCCCGGTCTGCGGCAGGCGCGCGCGCAGGCGCGCTTCGAAATCAGGCAGGTTGTCGATGGAGCATTCGGCGTCGGCGCAGGAAACGATGGCCTCGATCGCGGTGTTCTTGCTCCACAGATTGGGGCCGCGCAGTGCTCGGATACGGGAAACTTCCATGGCAGGTATTCCTGTCTAGCTCACGCGCGCCCCGCTAGTGCGAGGGCGCGCGCAGATATTGTCAGTATTGCTGAATCCAGCGGCGGACCAGGTCGATGGTGGGGCCGGAGAAGGCTTCGTCGGACTGCAGCAGGACGAAGTCGCCTGCGGCGATGGCGTCGAGCTGGCTCTGGATGGCCTTGCCGTGGTCGGGTTCGTCCTGGATGTCCTTGACGCGGGAGCCTTGCGCCAGGCCCTGGCGCAACAGCGCGCGCGCCTCGCCTTCGGGACGCTTGCTGCGCACGGTCAGGTCGTCGTAGAGCACCACGCGGTCGAAGGCGTCGCCCAGCAGCTTGCCCTGTTCGATCAGGTCCGCGTCGCGGCGGTCGGCGCCGGCCGAGTAGACGGCGGCGCGCGTGGTCGACGGGAACTGGTCGATGGCGGCGATCAGGGGGCGCAACGCCGAGGCGTTGTGCACGTCGTCGACCACCACGGTGCTGCCGTTGCGTTCGAACAGCGTGAACTGCCAGGGAGCGTCGGCCTGGTCGATGTCGAAGGTCTCGATGCCGGCGCGGATCAGCTCCACGGGTATGTCCAGCGCCCAGGCCGCGCCCACCGCGGCCAGCACGTTCTCGACCTGGAAGGCCACGCGGCCGCCATGGGTCAGCGGGATCGAGGCCACCGTGGCCAGGCGCTCCTCGCGGGTGCCATGCGCCAGCACGATGCCGCCGTCGCGCACGAACACGGCGCGGCCGTCTTGTTGCAGGTGAGCGACGATGGCGGGCAGGGCGGGATCGATGCCGAAGAAGATCACGGCGCCGTCGGAGAGCTCGGCCATTTCCACCACGCGCGGATCGCGCGCGTTCAGCACGGTGGAGCCGCCGGGCAGCACCACGTCCACCTGCGTGCGGAACACGTTGAACATGCGCTCCGTTTCATTGATGTCGAAGTCGCCCAGGTGGTCGGCGTCGTCGATGTTGGTGACCACGCCAACCTGGCAGCGGTCGTAGGCCAGGCCTTGGCCCAGGATCACGCCGCTGTCGTTCTCGATGACGGCAGCATCCACGTTTCGGTTCATCAGCAGGCGCGTACCGGAAGCGAAATCGGCGCGGTCGCCCTTTTGCACCAGGCGGCGGTCCAGGTACAGGCCTTCACTGCAGGCCAGGCCGGTGCGCTTGCCGGACAGGCTCAGCAGGCGGGCCACCAGGCGCGCCACCACGGTTTTGCCGTTGGTGCCGGTAACGCCGACGATGGGGATGCGGCCCGCATCGCCTTCAGGGAACAGGTGGTCGACGATGGCGCGGCCGACCGGACGCGGCGTGCCGTCGGCAGGCTTCAGGTGCATCAGCAGGCCGGGGCCGGCGTTGACTTCGACGATGGCGCCGCGCTGTTCTTCCAGCGGGCGCGAGATGTCCTCGGCCACCAGGTCCACACCGGCGATGTCCAGGCCGACGATGCGCGCGGCCAGGGTCACGGTGGCGGCGATGCTGGGATGCACACGGTCGGTGACGTCGAAGGCGACGTTGCCGCTGCGTTGCACCAGCACGCGCTGGCCTTCGGGCGGAACGCTGTCTTCCGACAGGCCCTGGCGGGCGATTTCCAGCCGCGCGGCGGAATCGAGGCGCACCGGGTTCAGCGGGTGGTTCTCGGTGCGGCCGCGGCGCGGGTCGGTATTGATCTGGCTGTCGATGAGTTCGGTGATGGTGGACTTGCCGTCGCCCGTCACCCAGGCCGGTTCGCCGGCGGCGGCGGCCACCATGCGGTCCCCCACGACCAGCAGGCGGTGTTCGTTGCCCAGCACGAAGCGTTCGACGATGACGCCGCTGCCTTCGTCCACGGCCACGCGGTAGGCCGACACCACTTCCTCGCGCGTCGTCAGATTGGTGAACACGCCGCGGCCGTGGTTGCCGTCATAGGGCTTCACGACCACCGGCAGGCCGATGTCCTCGGCAGCTTCCCAGGCGTCGTCCTCGCTGCGTACGAGGCGGCCTTCGGGCACGGGCACGCCGCAGGTCGACAGCAGTTCCTTGGTCAGGTCCTTGTCGCGCGAAATGCCTTCGGCGATGGCGCTGGTGCGGTCGGTCTCGGCAGTCCAGATGCGGCGCTGGGCCGAGCCGTAGCCGAACTGCACGAGGTTGCCCTCGAACAGGCGGATGTAGGGAATGTCGCGGTCGTCGGCGGCATCCACGATGCAGGCGGTGCTGGGGCCGAGACAGTGCTTGTCGATCAGGCTGCGCAGCTTGGCGATGGCGGCGGGCACGTCGAAGGGGCGGTCTTCGATGCCGGCCATGACCAGGTCGCGGGCTTCGTTCAGGGCGGTGCGGGTGACCTGTTCCTGCCAGGCGCGCACGACGACCTTGTAGACGCCGCGGGTGGAGGTTTCCCGGGCCTTGCCGAAACCGCCGCGCAAGCCGGCCAGGTTCTGCAGTTCCAGGGTGACATGTTCAAGTATGTGGCCGGGCCAGGTGCCTTCTTTCAGGCGCGACAGGAAACCGCCCCGGACTCCCGGACTGCAGCGGTGCTCGATCAGCGTCGGCAGCCATTCGGTCAGGCGTTCGTAAAAGCCGGGAATGGTGTTGGAGGGATAATCCTCCAGTTCACCGATATCCACCCACGCTTCGAGTACCGGACGGTACGTCCAAATGTTCGGGCCGCGCAAAGCCACGACATCGAGAAATTCAATGTCTTTCTTTTTCATGTTTTAATTTACGAGAGAAGCAGGTTGGCACGCGCGGACGCCCCTATGCAAGACCGCGAATTTATTGGGGTTGCGCCTTTAGAATAATGCCAACGAGTGGGGGATCCCAGATATTCCTAATTAGAAAAATCGGCTGCTACTATACGACGCCTTCAAGGCGTGAAATCGTTATGTTGTAAGGAAGGGACACGTTTGCCGCCAGTCCTGGTTGCGAACCGGTTGCCGCCTAGTAGGGCAGAGTCCTGGCCCGGCATGCGTACCAATGAAAAAACCAAACCTGCTTTCCGGCCTTGCCGAAGCCTTTCCTGCCCGCTGGCGCGATGAAATCAGCGCCGAACTGGCGGACGGCGAAACCTTGTTGGCCTGGGTTGAAATAGACCTGGATCAGCGCCTGAAGTTCCGTCCGGGGCTTATCGCCGCCACCGACCGCCGGCTGTTGGCGCGCCATCCCGACGAACCGCGCTGGGAATCCTGGGCATATGGCCCCCAATTAAAGCTAAGCCTCACCGACCACGCTGGCGCCGCGCTGCTGGAATTGCACGACGACGGCTCCCGCCTGGGCGCGTGGCGTTTCACGCTGGCGCGCAATCCGGCCGCGTTGCGGCTGCTGGCGCAGTTCGAAACGCAGCAGGCCATCCGTTTGTCCGGCCATCAGGACGAGGATCTGGCGGAGCGCACCTGCACCGTCTGTAATAACGTCATCCCGGCGGGCGAGGAAGAATGCCCGACCTGCAACCAGGAACAGGCAGCGCCATCCACCACTTGGGCGCTGCTGCGCCTGTGGCGTTTCGCCCGCCCTTACCGCGGGCCGCTGCTGGCGGGTTTCGTGCTGACCCTGCTGGGCACCGCCGCCACCCTGGTGCCGCCGTACCTGACCATGCCGCTGATGGACGACGTGCTGATTCCGTTCCAGAACGGCGCGCCCATCGATTACGACAAGGTCCGCCTCTATCTGGGCGGGCTGCTGGCCTC
Source organism: Achromobacter aegrifaciens (assembly GCF_902859735.1). Lineage (GTDB taxonomy): Bacteria > Pseudomonadota > Gammaproteobacteria > Burkholderiales > Burkholderiaceae_B > Achromobacter > Achromobacter aegrifaciens. Next base: position 70,133 of record NZ_CADIJY010000011.1, read on the forward strand.
GGCTTTCCTGGCCTGGGGGCTGGGCTGGGCCCGGACCTATATCCTGGCCTGGGTCAGCGAGCGCATCGGCGCGGACCTGCGCACCACCACCTATGAGCACCTGCAGCAGCTGTCGCTGGAGTATTTCGGCGGCAAGCGCACCGGGGATCTGATTTCCCGCATCGGCAGCGAAACCGACCGCATCTGCGTGTTCCTGTCGCTGCACTTGCTGGACTTCGCCAACGACATCCTGATGATCTGCATGACCGCGGTCATCCTGGTGTCCATCAACCCGTGGCTGGCGCTGGTCACGCTGGTGCCGCTGCCGTTCATCATCTGGATGATCCACGCGGTGCGCGACCGCCTGCGCCATGGCTTCGAAAAGGTCGATCGCATCTGGTCGGAGATCACGAACGTCCTGGCCGACACCATTCCGGGCATCCGCGTGGTCAAGGCTTTCGCGCAGGAAAAGCGTGAAGTCGCGCGCTTTCGCGAAGCCAACAACCGCAACCTGGAAGTCAACGACCGCGTGAACACCACCTGGTCGCTGTTCTCGCCCACCGTCACGCTGCTGACCGAAGTGGGCCTGCTGGTGGTGTGGATCTTCGGCATCTGGCAGGTGTCGCAGAAGCAGATCACCGTTGGCGTGCTGGCCGCCTTCCTGGCCTATATCGGGCGCTTCTACATGCGTCTGGATTCGATGAGCCGCATCGTCTCGGTCACGCAGAAAGCGGCGGCTGGCGCCAAGCGCATCTTCGACATCCTGGACCATGTCTCCAGCGTGCCGGAACCGCAGAATCCCGCCAAGCTGCCGCACATCAACGGCCGCATCGAGTTGCGCGACGTGGGCTTCCGCTACGGCAACCGCCAGGTCATCCGCGGCTTGAACCTGAACATCGCGCCGGGCGAGATGATCGGCCTGGTGGGCCACAGCGGCTCGGGCAAGAGCACGCTGATCAACCTGATCTGCCGCTTCTACGACGTATCCGAAGGGGCGGTGCTGGTGGACGGCGCCGATATCCGTTCGGTGCGCGTGGCGGACTACCGCCGCAACATCGGGTTGGTGCTGCAGGAGCCGTTCCTGTTCTTCGGCACCATCGCCGAGAACATTGCCTACGGCAAGCCGGACGCCACCCGTGACGAAATCGTGGCTGCGGCGCGCGCCGCGCATGCGCATGAATTCATCCTGCGGCTGCCGCACGGCTACGACTCGCTGGTCGGCGAACGTGGCCAGGCCTTGTCCGGCGGCGAACGCCAGCGCATCTCGATCGCGCGCGCGCTGCTGATCGATCCGCGCATCCTGATTCTGGACGAAGCCACCTCGTCGGTGGACACCACCACCGAAAAGGAAATCCAGAAGGCGCTGGACAACCTGGTGCGTGGCCGCACCACAATCGCCATCGCCCACCGTCTGAGCACGCTGCGCAAGGCGGACCGCCTGGTGGTGCTGGACCGCGGCCAGATCGTGGAGCAGGGCCCGCACGAAGAACTGATGGCCCGCGAGGGCGCCTACTACCGCCTGTACCAGGCGCAGGCGCGCCAGGCCGAGGCCGACGCGCAGGCGTCGGGCAGCGAAGACATGGCCGCCGTGGCCTGACGCGGAACCGGAATTATCGTCATGACCTTGCCGTCTTTTCAGCTGCGCCGCAATGCCTTCGGGCGCCTGGAGTTCCAGTCCGCCGATGGCCAGAACCACGAGGGCGTGCTGCCCGTGCGCGCCTTTCCCATCAGCGAACCGGGCCGCGGCCTGTCGCTCGTGACAGTGGACGGGCGCGAACTGCTCTGGATCGAGCACCTGTCCGATGTGCCGGCTCCGCAGCGCGAGTTGATCGAGGAAGAACTGGCAAGCCGGGAATTCATGCCCGAGATCCGCAAGCTGGCCAGCGTCTCCACTTTCGCCACCCCCAGCACCTGGCAGGTCGATACCGACCGCGGCCCCACCTCGTTCACGCTGCGCGGCGAAGAAGACATCCGCCGCCTGAGTCCGCAGACCCTGTTGATCGCCGACAGCCACGGCATCTTCTATCTGGTGCGCGACATCCAGTTGCTGGACAAGCACAGCCGCAAGCTGCTGGACCGCTTCCTCTAGCCCTCAGCCTTCCCGCGGCCGCTTGAACGGGGAGTGCGTTTCCAGTTCTCCCAGATAGTCCGTCACCGCCGCGGTTTCCTCGTCCAGGAAGTTTTGGATCGCGTCCGCGAAGCCGGGGTGCGCGACCCAGTGCGCCGACCAGGTGGGCGTGGGCAGCAGCCCGCGCGCCATCTTGTGTTCGCCTTGCGCGCCGCCCTCGAAGCGCGCGATGCCGTGGGCAATGCAATAGGCGATGGACTGCATGTAGCAGGTCTCGAAGTGCAGCCCCGGCACGTATTCGGTCGCGCCCCAGTAGCGCCCATACAGCGCGTCGCCGCCCGCCAGGTTGAGCGCGGCCGCCACCGGCCGGCCGTCGCGCTCTGCCAGGATCAGCACGAAGGCACCGGCCTGTTCGCGATACGCGCGGCGGAAGAATTCGTGGCTCAGGTAGGGTGGATTGCCATGGCTGAAGTAGGTGCGGCAATAGCATTCGTAGAAGAAGTCCAGCTCGACCGCGCCGATCTCGGCCCCGCGCAGCCAGCGGTACGACAGCCCGGCGGCCGCGACCTTCTTGCGGTCCTGGCGGATCTTCTTGCGCTTGTCGTGGCTCATCGTGGCCAGAAAGGCGTCGAAGTCCGCGTAGCCCGGATTGGTCCAGTGGAACTGCACGCTTTCGCGGATCATGAAGCCGGCCTCGCGCAGCGCGCGCATGTCGGCCTCGGCGGGGAACAGCAGGTGCAGCGAAGACACCTTGATCTCTTCGGCGAAGGCGACCAGCCCGCGCACCAGCGTGGCGCGATCCTCATCGTTGCCGGCCAGCAACCTGGGGCCGGTGACCGGCGTGAAGGGAATGGCCGACAGCAGCTTGGGGTAGTAGCGCAGCCCGTGGCGCTGGAAGGCGTCGGCCCAGGCGTAGTCGAATACATATTCGCCGCGCGAATGGGATTTCAGGTAGAGCGGCGCAGCAGCCGCCAGCGCATCGTCGCGCCACAGCGCCAGGTAATGCGGCGCCCATCCGGTCTGGGGCGCGGCGCAGCCGGTCTCGTGCAGCGCGCGCAGGAATGCATGGCGCAGAAAGGGCTGGTCGCCCGCCAGCGCGTCCCATTGCTGGGCGTCGATGCGGGACAGGTCGGTCTCTATGGTCAGGCGCAGGGAATCCATGGGTGAATGATAAAGTCTCCGTGTATGCGCGAGGCCTGCGGCCACGGCGCTTTCAAGGGATTTCGGGCGGGCGCGAGGCCGCCCGGCACAGAGAAGCATATGGATAGCAACACGACGCCCGACGCGGCCGGGCATCGCCAGGATTGCCTGCGTGGGCAGGCGCTGGCGGCCCTGGCCGCCACGGCCTGGCAGGACAAGCTGGCGGCAGTGCGCGCCATGTCGGATGAGACGGTGCTGGACTGCGAGCAGGCCTACACGCCCACGGCGGAACTGCCGGGCCGCCCGGCGCGGCCTGAGCTGGTGGTCCCCGCCCAGGTCAAGCAGCGTTCCATGGCCACCGAGGAAGGGCGCGCGGCGCTGCTGCACGCGCTGGCGCACATCGAATTCAATGCCATCAACCTGGCTCTGGATATCATGTGGCGCTTTGCCGGCATGCCGGCAGCCTTCTACCGCGACTGGCTGCGCGTGGCGCGCGAAGAGGCCTATCACTTCGATCTGCTCAGGCAGCGTCTGGCCGCCATGGGCTACGCCTATGGCGACTTCCCCGCCCACAACGGGCTGTGGGACATGGCGCAGCGCACGCAAGACGATCTGCTGGCCCGCCTGGCGCTGGTGCCGCGCACGCTGGAGGCGCGCGGCCTGGATGCTTCCCCCGCGATCCGTGCCAAGCTGGCGGGAGCGGGCGATGCGGAAAGCGCTGCCATCGTCGACATCATCCTGGCCGACGAGATCGGCCACGTGGCCATCGGTAATCATTGGTACAAGCAGCTGTGCGCGCAGGCGGGCAAGGATCCCGTGTCCTGTTATGCCGAACTGGCGCAACGCTATGACGCGCCCCGGCTGCGCGGTCCCTTCAACCTGGAGGCGCGCCGCGCCGCCGGCTTCGACGACGCCGAGCTTGCCGCGCTGCAGGCCGGCTGACTGGACGACATGAACAACCATAACTTCTTCAAGACGCTGCGGGCCCGCCCGCTGCGCGCGCTGGCCTGCGCCCTGGCCGGCGGCGCCCTCATTTCGCTGGTGCCCGCGGCGTCGGCCGCCGACGCGTTCGCGGCCTGCCTCGCGCAATTGCGCGGCGCGGCGCTCAAGGCCGGCGTGTCCGGCGCCACGTTCGACACCCAGACCGCCGGGCTTGCACCGGACATGACAGTGCTGGATCTGCTGGACGCCCAGCCGGAATTCAAGACGCCTATCTGGGACTACATGGCGGCCCTGGTCGACGACGAGCGCGTGGCCGACGGCCGGGCCGGCATGGCGCGCTGGCAGTCTGACCTGGACCGCGCCGCGTCGCGCTACGGTGTGGACGCAGCCACCATCGCCGCGGTGTGGGGCGTGGAAAGCAACTACGGCCGCACACTGGGCGGCCGGCCCCTGCTGACGTCGCTGTCCACGCTGTCCTGCTTCGGCCGGCGTCAGGCATATTTCCGCGGCGAATTCTTTGCCACGCTGAAGATCATCCAGGACGAGCACATCGCGCCCGAACGCCTGACGGGCTCCTGGGCGGGCGCTTTCGGCCAGACCCAGTTCATGCCCTCGACGTACTTGCGGCTGGCGGTGGACTTCGACGGCGACGGCCGCCGCGACCTGGTCGACAGCGTGCCGGACGCGCTGGCATCGACAGCCAATTTCCTCAAGCGCGCGGGCTGGAACAGCGCGCTGCAATGGGGCTATGAAGTCCGCCTGCCGGCGGGTCTGGACACTTCAGGCGCGGGCCGCAAGAACAAGCGCGCGATGTCGTACTGGGCGGGGCGCGGCGTGACGCGCGCCGACGGCCAGCCGCTGCCCGCGGGCGACACGCCGGCGGGGCTGCTGCTGCCGGCGGGCAGCAAAGGTCCTGCCTTCCTGGTCACGCGCAATTTCGACGCCCTGTATTCCTACAACGCAGCCGAAAGCTACGCGCTGGCCATCGCCCACCTGTCCGACAGGCTGCGCGGCGGCGGCCCGCTGGTGCAAGCCTGGCCAACCGACGATCCAGGCCTGTCGCGGGCGCAGCGGCGGGAATTGCAACGGCTGTTGATTGCCCGCGGCTATGAGATCGGCGAACCCGATGGCATGATCGGCGCCCGCACCCGGCAGGCCTTGCAGACGGTGCAGCGCGAACTGGGCCTGCGGCCGGACGGCCGCGCCGGCCTGAAGTCGCTGCAGGCCTTGCAGGCGGGAAAGGCCGTCGACTGACGGGATGCAATCGACAAGCTTTGTAAAGATGCCGGGTGTCATCCATCGGATGACAGGCGGGGCGGCAGGCATGGGCCTATACTGGATCTCCGTTTTTTCAGGAGCACGATGATGAGCCTATTGGATACCTTGGCCTCGATGGCCGGCGGCGGTCAGCAAGGGGGCTCGGCTTCGCTGCTGCCCGCGTTGATCGAGCAACTGAACAAGTACCCGGGCGGCCTGACCGGCCTGATCGCCAGCTTCCAGAAGGGCGGCTTGAGCGAGATCGTGGCGTCATGGGTGGGCACCGGCCAGAACATGCCGGTCAGCGCCGATCAGCTCGGTTCCGTGCTGGATCCCGGCGTCGTCAACGAACTGGCCGCCAAGACCGGTCAGGACACGGACTCCGTGCTGGGTTCGCTGTCCTCGCTGCTGCCGCAACTGGTGGACAAGGCCACGCCCAACGGCGAGGTCCAGGGCGAACAGCAATTCAACCCTGCCGACCTGCTGGCGTCCCTGTCGGGCATCTTCGGCAACCGCGCCGGGTAAATCCTATCGCCAGGCAGCCCATGCAGGCGTCTGCGCCTCCTTCCACCGGCCGGCGACGCCTGTTGCAGGGCTTGGGCGTGGCGGCGCTGGCCGCCAGCCTGCCCGCCTGCGCGCCGGCCTGGTCGGTGCAAAGCACCTTCTGGCAGCTTTGGCCCAGCCACCTGGAATTGAGCCCGCAGGCGTGGCGCGAACGCATCGCCGCCATGCACGCGTTGGGATTCCGCGAGATCATCATTCAGTGGGTGGGCGCCAGCGGCGGGGCGCAGCCCTGGCAACTGCCCGCGTCCACGCTGGCGCTGATCTTCGACGAGGCCGAGCGCCTGGGCATGGGGCTGCAGTTGGGCCTGCCCTACGACGAGCGCTGGTGGCGACAGTTGGGCAATCCGGATGACGCCGCGCTGGCCGCATTCCTGCAGGCCACGCAGGCGCAGGCGCTGGCTTATGCGCAAGCGTCGAACGCAACCCGGCTTGCCGCTTTCCGCGGCTGGTACATCCCTTACGAGATCGAGCAGCACAGCTGGGCCGCGCCCGGCCGCCAGGCGCTGCTGGCGCAATGGCTGCGCGAGCTGTCCGATCCGCTCGTGCAACAGACGGGACGCGTGCCCGCCATCTCCACGTATCACAGCAAATTGCCGGGAGCGCTGAGCCTGGCCGACCTGTGGAACGGATTGTTGGATGTGGTCAGGCTGAGGCCCATGCTCCAGGACGGAGTGGGCGTGTCCGGCATGGCGGCGTATGAGGCGTTGGAGCCCTTGCATCGCATGCTGCTGGCGCGTCGTGCGCCGTTCGACCTGATCGTCGAACTATTCGAGGAACTGCCGTCCGAACGCCAGGACGGCACCACCTTCAATGCCCGCTCCGCCGACGCGGCGCGCGTGCGCCGGCAGTTGCGCATCGCGCGGCGCTACCGCGCGCAACGCGTGGTCGCCTTTGCGGCTGATCCCTGGCTGATCGGGCCTACGCCCGAGGCCGAGCGCCTGAAGCGGGAATGGCCGCTCTAGGCGGCCGATCAGCGGTCTGACGCGGAATGGTTAGCGCGGTTGCGCCGCGGCCATGGCCTTGAGCTGCGCGCAGGTCTTTTCCTTGTCGGCCGCGCTCAACGTGCCCAGTTGCACCTTGGCTTGGCTGTAGGACTTCGAAAAAGCGGCGTCGAAGTCCGCCGCCGACATGCCCTGGGCGCTGGTCGCAGTCTTCTGTTGTTGCTTCATCTGCTCGAGCTGCGCTGCCGTGTAGGCGCCGCAGTACTCGGCGGCGGCATGCATCTGGCCACTCACGGCCGCCAGGTTGGGCATCTGGCCCTGCATGGTCTGCTGGGCAAGGGCGGCGCCGCTGGCCAGGGTCAGGGCGGCGGCGGCCAGGGCGATACGGGCTTGTTTGAACATCGGCAATTCAATCTCCAACGCGGTGAGGGATGAGGTTTGCACGCCTGGCGATCGCGCAGCCTGCGTGGCGCGGAGCACTATGCCCGATTCATTGTTATAGGCTTATGAACCGATGTAATCGTGTGTATCAGCGGCTCAGTACGACAGCGTCATGTTCATGAACCAACCCTTGGCGCGGTCGCTCTCGCCCCCGCCCAGGCTGGTACGGTACTGGACGCCGAAGTCCAGGTAAGAGCGCGGCGCGTTGTAGTGGTCTTCGCGGAACCAGTAGCGCACGTTGAAGCCCGGCCCCACGCCCAGCGACCAAGAAGTGCCGTGGTCGGACAGGACCACCGACTGGCTGCCGTAGCCGGGCAGGTCGTCCAGCTTGGCCACGCTCTTCTGCCACAGCCAGTCCGCGCCGACCACCGCGTACGGAAACAGCACCAGCTTGTCGCTGATGCTGGTGGCGCGGAAGCTGCGGCCCACGCGCAGTTCGCCGGACAGGAAGGCCTGGTCGCGCTTGAGGCGGCCCGAGGAACTGCCCAGATCCTGCTGACGCTGGCCCTTGGAATCCACCGAATAGGCGGTATAGCGGGCGCTGTTGTCGTCCCAGGCGTAGCCGGCCTGCGCATAGCCTTCGATCGTGAGCCAGCTGGGTACGTCCACGCGCAATTCGCGGCCTTGGTAATAGCCGTAGGTGACGTAGGACATCCAGCCCCCGGCATTGCCGTTGAGTTTGTAGCGCGCCACGGCGCTCTGGTCCTGCAGATTGGGATAGGCGTTGTGGAAGGCCTGCTGCGCCGCGCACTGCACCGCGCTGGATTCGGGGTAGGCATAGCCCTGGCGGGTGGCGGATCCCAGAAAGAAGCGGCGTTCGATGCCGAAAGTTATGCCGGTATCGGCCAGCAGATAACGCAGGCCCAGCGCGCCGATGGTGCTGGGGATGCCGGATGAGGTGCTGTTGTTGCGAAAGCGTTCTTCGTTAGAGCGTTCGTCCGGGGTGCTTTCCCCGGTGCAAGGGTCGACATTCCTGCGCGACTCGTAGGTGCTGCCGCTGTCGTACAGCGTGTTGGAGCTGCGCGCGTACGCCTCGAGCATGCCCCAGCGGTTGTTCAGTTGCGGCGGACGCCAGAAGATTTCCGCGGTGCTGAAGATCACGTCGCCAGGGGTGTTGATGGCGGCCCCGCCCAGGCTGGAGCTGGCCGGCCGTGCGCCGCGATAGGATGCGGAGAACGAGCCGCCCCATTCGCGCGACAGGGCGGCGACGCCGCTGCGCGTGTTGTAGCGCTCCAGCGGCGTGAGGCCCAACTGGCCGGCATCGTCCATGTCGATGGCTTGCTTGAGCGAGTCGGTGGCGGCGCGGTTGTCGCCCATTGCCGACTGCGCATAGGCCTGGTCCAGGATCAGGCGCGGCGGCGCCTGGCCGGTGGCGCGCGCGGCCGCGAAGTCGGACGCCGCGCCCGCGGGCTGGCCCAGGCGCTGGCGCGCATAGCCGCGCTGCGCAAGCAGCTGGGCCGAGTCCGGCTGGCGGGCGATGGCGTCGCTCAGCCGGGCTTCCGCCTCGGCGGCTTGCGCCTTGTTGCCCGCGGCCAGCGCGGTCGTCAGCAGCTGGGCATAGCTCTCATTGTCCGGCGCTTGCGCCACGGCCTGGCGGGCCAGCGTGATGGCTTCCTGGTAGGCGCCCTTGTCGTAGGCGGCATAGGCGCCCGTGGCGGCCTCGCTACCCGGAGCCGGCGCCGCGGGCGCCTGGCTTGCGGCGATCTGCTTCTGATAGGCCTGCTGCCTCGCCTGCAGCGCCGCCTTGTTGGGCGCGCCCAGCGCCAGCGCCGTGTCGACGGCCTGGCTGGCGGCTTCGTAGCGCTGTTGCGCGCCCAGCGATTCCACCCACAGCAAGGCCCATTCGCCTTGCCTGGGCACGGCGCGGAAGGCGCGTTCGGCGCCTGCGGCGGACGCGGCGTAATCCTGGCGTCCATAGTCCGCATAGGCGCGCGCCGCCACGGGATAGGCGCGCTGGTACGGGGTTTGCGGCGCGGGCTTGCGGACAGGGGCGGGCGTCTGCACGGGCGTCTGCCCGGAAGCTTGCGCAGGCGTTTGCGCCGCGGGCTGTGTGGGCGTGGCGGCCACGGCAGGCGGGCGCTGCAGGTTGGCCTTGGCCTGCCGCAGTTCCGGGGTGCCCAGGCCGTCGGCGATCGCCGCGTCGGCCGCACGGGCGGCCTCCTGCCGTTTACCTTGCTTTTCCAAGGCATAGACCAGCAACAGGCGCAGGCGAGCCACGTCGGGCCGCAGGCGGATGGCGTTCTCCGCCATGATCTGGGCGGTTTCGTAATGGCCGGCGTCGTACTGCTTGTAGGCCTGGTCGGCCAGTTGGTAGGCGTCGCCTTCCAGCGGACGTTCGGCTGCGGCGGCAGGTTGCGCGGCCGCTACAGGGACTGCGGCCACGCACAGCAGGGCGCTGAAAGCCAGCGTACGGGAAAGGACGGTCATGGAGGAGTGGGCCTGTGCGATAGCGGGTCCGCGGGGTGTTCGGTTTGCGTCGGGGCGCCTTGCTGGAATGACAGCGCTTCGTGCAGCGTCTTTTCGTCGAGCCAGCCCCGCTCCATCAGGATTTCGCCCAGCGGCCGCTTCTCGCGCGCCTGGATCTCCAGCGCCTGCTCCAGCATCTGATGATCGATGGCCTGCCAGGACAGCAGCAGGTCGCCCAGGCGCTGGCGCTGCTGCGCCAACTGGTCGGTGGAGGGGAAGTCATGCATGGTCTTGTCCCAGGCCAGCCGCTTGCCCGTGATCAGGTGGCCGATGAACAGGCGCCAGGCCCGCGCCGCCGCCATGGCGTTGATGAAGTTGCCGACGATCATGCGCGGCATGGACAGCAGGGCGTGCTCCCAGCCGTACATGCGGCCGACGAAGTACGCGCGCTGCACCACGCGCAGCAGCAGGGCCCCCGCGTTCAGCCACATCAGCGTCACCAGCCAGCCGCCGGGGCGGAAGTAGGAAGGGTAATAAACCTTCCACCAGCCAAAGCGGTCGGCCAGATAGAAGAGAAAGAAGTTGGCCAGCAGCAGATAGGCCAGTATTGCGATGAACGACGTGAACAGTCCCTTGCGGTCGCGGAACAGCAGATACTTGGTGGCCAGCGAGCCGGTCCATCCCACCTGCTGCCAGCCTTGCAGGCCGATGCCCAGCGTCCAGCGCGCCTTTTGCCGGTAGGCGGTGCGGAAGGTGTTGGGGAAGTATTCGCGCACGCCCAGCGGCATCCTGATGGCGGAGATCTTCTCCCGCCCCAGGCCGAACCATGAGCGGCGGCGCGTCACGTACTCGACCTCGAATTTGCCGAAGATCTGGCGCATGCCGCGCTGGGCCAGGCGCGCGCCGATGTCGTAGTCCTCGGTCAGCGTGTCGGTATTGAAGGGCTGGTTGTTGGTCTCTGCCGCCAGCACCTCCAGCGCGTGGCGCGAGAAGCAGGTGCCGACGCCGGCGGACGGCACCATCTTGGACAGGCTTTCCCGCACCACCAGGTCCTTGGTGTGCCATTCGGCAAACTCGTCCATGTAGGTGCCGGCGACCAGCTCGTGCCACTCCCGTTCCAGCGACGTGACTGGCAACTGGATGAAATCGATGCGCGGCAGCAGATAGTTGTAGTACTTGAGTTCCAGCGGGTGCAGCACGTCTTCGCTGTCGTGCAGGATCACGCCGGCGAAGGGCTCGGGCTGCATGGCATTCTGGGCGAAGATGGCCTGCACGATCCAGTTCAGGCAGTCGGCCTTGCAGGTCGGCCCGTCGTGCGGCACTTCCACCCGTATCAGTTGGCGGTAGCGCCGCCGCATGCGTTCCACTTCCTTGATGGTGCGCTCGTCGTTCTGGTACGTGCCCGCGAAGATCATGTAGTTCTTGTATTCCAGCGTCGACACCATGTTCTCCAGCATGGGCGCGATCACGTCGTACTCCAGCCAGGCCGGCACCATGATCGCCAGCGGCTGTTCCCGCTTGGCGCGCAACTGCTCGGCGGTCAGCGGCGCATACTGGCGCTTGACCGTCAGCCCGCGGCGCAGTTCGCGCAGCCAGAACCAGCCGTCGATGAACAGGTCGTCCAGGCTGGACAGCAGGATGATGACGCCGACTACAGCCGTCACGATCTCCAGGCCGCGGTAGTAGTCGGCGATGAGGTAGGGCCAGTAAAGCGAGGACATGGCGCCTCCGGGTTACTTGCTGTCCTTGTTCTTCCTGCGGGTGACGCGCAATGCGGCGATCAGGATCAGGAGCAGGACCAGCAGGCCCACGCTCAGCGCCGGGACGCTCCACGACAGGTAGTTGCGCCATTCGAAGAAGGCGCTTGCGCCCGCCCCAGGCGGCTGGCCCGCCGCGGGATTGGCGCTGTCGATCCAGGCCAGCGGCCCTGCCGCGCCGATGATGGCGATGTTGCCGCGGTTCAGCACGAAGGGCGCCTGCGGCATGACCGGGCGCTGGCCCAGCGTGTGCCACAGCAGGCCGTCCTGGCCGCCGGCGCGCACCACTTCGGCCGTGCTCAGGTTGTCCAGGCCGGAAACGTCGAGCCAGGGCGCGCTCTTGCCGTCCACCGTCAGCTGCTTGCGGTCCGTGACCTTGACCATGGGCTTGGCGCCGTCCACCGCGACCTCCATCGCCACGAAGGGGCCGCCGGGCTTGGCCGCCTGGCCCGCCGGCGTGAGCGACAGCGCCGCGCGCGTGGCGGACAGGCCGCTGGCCGTGGCGATGCCGATGACGCGTTGCAGGCTGGCCGGCGCGTCGGCCAGATAGCCGTCGGGGATCAGCAACTGGGGGCTGCCGGCCAACAGCGGCAGCAGCCCCACGAAGGTGCCGTCCGGCTGCGCGCGGCCCGGCTTCACATAGCTGGTGGGCAGCACGTTGACGGGGTAGCCTTGCGGGATTTCATTGCAATCCACCGATACCGGCTGGCGCTGGAACGTGACGCGCACCGCGTTGGTAAGGCCCAGGGCGTAGCCGGGCACGCGCGCCGTCAGGCGTTCGGGATGGCCGTCGGCGTCCATCTGCTTGGCGGCCAGCAGGATGCCATTCCAGAATACCGAGGCGACCGGCCGGGTGGCGGACGCGCCCGGCGCGGCGGCCAGGTCCATGACCAGTTCGTCCGGCATGCTGCCGTCCGCCGACACCGCGGCCAGCGCGAACGTGGCGTTCCAGTCGCCGCGCGCGACCACGTCGAAGCTGGCGGACGATCCGCCCAACGCGGTCAGGCGCATGCCATCTTCGCCCGAAGCCTGCGGCGGCTCCGCCGTCTTGACCTGCGCCTGGCGCGTGACCAGGATGCGGCGCCAAGCCGTGTCGAAGGCGCCCGCGCCTTGCGCGCCGGCGTCGGCGGCCACGGCGATGACCGCCTGCCGGCCCAGCGGCGCCAGGCGGATCTCCTTGGAGGGCAGGTCCTGGCCGGCCAGGGGCATGCGCCGCTGGCGCCAGGCCTGGAAGGCCTCGGCGGCGTCGCCGTCCTGCGCCAATTGCGCCTGCAAGGCGTCCAGCGCCTCGTTGTAGCGGGCGCGCAGCGCGGCGTCGGCGATCACCACGTCGCCGCTGACGGCGGGGGCGCCCATGACCAGCAGCGCGCCGATCTCCGCGGCGTTGGCCAGCTTGTGCTTGTCCTTGCCCGCCAGGGCTGCGAACGCCTGCACTTGCCCCAGTCCGTTCGGGGCCTGCAGGCCGCGGGTGTCGATCTCGTCGCCCACCGCCGGGAAGGCGCGGACTGCGACCCGCTTGCCGCTGCGCTCCATCGCCACGCCCATGCGCCAGGCGCTGTCGAAAGCTTGCTGGTCGAGCTTGGCGCCCGCCACCATCAGCACGGGCTTGCCGGGCAGGGTGCTCCAGGCTTCGTCCAGGCTGCCGATGGCCGAGGCGTCGTAGCGGTAGCTCAGGCGCGTGCGCGGCGACACCATCAAGGCGTTGGCGGTGGCGCGGTTGCTTTCGCACTGGCGCTGCGCGATGTCCGATTGCCAGTCCACCGCCAGGCGCACGAAGCCGGTGTCGCGCACGCGTTGCTCCACGTTCAGCTTGCGCGTGGCCGACCCCTCGCCGTCGGCGATGCGCTGCGCCGTCTGCGGCACGCCGTCCACCCATAACACCATGCTGGCGCGGCCCGGTTCGCCCTTGATGTAGCGCGCGTCGAAATCGAGCGTGGCGTCGGCTATCGGCACGCCGCGGGGTACCGGCAGGTAGAACTCCTGGCGCGCATCGCTGTTGCTCAGCACCACCGGTTCGCGGATGCCCAGGTCTTCCAGGCTGGTGTCGCGCGTGACCCAGTCGTCGCCCAGCAAGCGCCGCAAGGCGTCGCCCGCGGGACTGGCCATCGCTCCCAAGGGGAGCAGCAACCCGGCGGCGATCAGCGCGCGGCAGAGGGTGCGGGCGGCGGGGGAATGCGGGGCATGGGGCATGAGGGCTCCGGTGGTGAGGGGCATGGGGCGGCTAACGGGCCGCGGCCGGTGCTTGAGGCGCAAACTCGGATACGGCGCGGCCGCAAAGCGCATCGACGATGCGCTGGCTGGCGAGGCCGTCGCCATAGGGATTGATGCGGCGCGAGAACGAAGCGTGCAGTTCCGGGTTGTCGAGCAAGCGGTTCACTTCGGCCAGGATGCGCTGCGTATCGGTGCCGACCAGCGTCACGGTGCCGGCCTGCACGGCTTCCGGGCGTTCGGTGACGTCGCGCATCACCAATACCGGCTTGCCGAGGTAGGGCGCTTCTTCCTGCACCCCGCCCGAGTCGGTCAGGATCAGGTAGGCGCGCTGCATGAACCAGACGAAGTCCAGGTAATCCAGCGGGGCGATCAGATGCACGCGCGACAGGCCGTCCAGTTGAGCCATCACCACGTTGCGCACCTGCGGATTCAGGTGCACGGGGTAGACGATCTGCAGGTCTTCGCGCCGCGCCAGTTCGGCCAGGGCGGCGCAGATGTTCCGGAAGCCCTCGCCGAAGCTCTCGCGCCGGTGTCCGGTCACCAGCAGCAGGCGGCGCTGCGGATCCAGCCAGCCGTAGCGTGCCGCCAATTGCTGCGCCAGCGCACCTTCGGGCGCGAGCTTGGCGCAGGTCATGGCCAGCGCGTCGATCACGGTATTGCCTGTGACCGTGATGCGGCCCGAGAGGTTTTCGCGCAACAGGTTGGCGCGCGATTGCGCAGTCGGCGCGAACAGCCAGTCGCCCACCGCGTCGACCACGCGGCGGTTCATTTCCTCGGGGAAGGGCTTGGCCAGATCGCCGGTGCGCAGGCCGGCTTCGACGTGGCCGATGCGCGCGCGGCGGTGGAAAGACGCCAGCGCGCAGGCCGATGCGGTGCTGGTGTCGCCGTGGACCAGCACGCAATCGGGCTGCTCCGCCTCCAGCACGCTGTCCACCCGGCTGATCAGCCGCGCGTACAGGCCGTTGAGCGTCTGGTTGGGCACCATGATGTCCAGGTCGTGCTGCGCCCGCAGGTCGAACAGGGCCATCACCTGATCCAGCATCTCGCGATGCTGGCCCGTCACGCAGACGACGCTCTGGATCCGGGGTTCGCCTTGCAGCGCGGACACCAGGGGCGCCATCTTGATCGCTTCGGGACGGGTCCCGAATATGGAAAGGACTTTCATCGCAAGAGCGGGCCCCCTACGCCGGTGGCATTTTCTTGCGTAGATTATGGATTGAAAGTAATCGTAATATGTGACGGTTTATTTCAATAAAAGGGGATTGCCGGAAAATTTGGGGACAAACTGTTGCTTTCGCGCGATACCCCGAACTATTTACCCAGCGTCATGCCGCCGTCGATGGTGACGACCGAACCCGTCATGAACAGGAACGGCGGCCTGGTCAACGCGATGATCGACGCCGCGATTTCCTGGGTAGTCGCCAGGCGGTTCATCGGATGCATGGCCGCAAGCCGCGCTTCGTCCAGTTCGCCCGCGTCGATGGAATGCTGGATCAAGGGCGTCTTGACGTAGCCCGGCGCCACCGCGATGACCCGGATGCCGTCCTCGGCCCATTCATTGGCCAGCGACCGCGTCAGCGTCGCCACGCCGGCCTTCGATACGGCGTAGTGGGCGCGGCCCTTCATCATGACCATGCCGGCCACCGACGCGATGTTGACGATGACGCCGCCGCGGGCGCGCAGCGCCGGATACAGGGCATGCGCGCAATGGAAGGTGCCGTTGAGGTTCACGGCCAGGACCTGGGCCCATTCCGCGGGGTCCTTTTCCGCGACCGGGGCACGGCTGCCGGCGATGCCGGCGGCGTTGATCAGCAGGTCTACGCCGTCCAGCTGTGCCGCCGCGCGGGCTACGCTGGCGTAGTCCGAAACGTCGACGGCCACGGCGTCATCCGCGGCGCTCCGGTCCCATACCACGACCTGCCAGCCTTCGGCGCGCAGCTGCCGCGCGCATTCCTGGCCGATCCCGCTTGCGCCGCCGGTGACGACGGCGGTCCTTGCTTGAGTGTTCGTGCTCATGTCTGACTCGCTATGTAGGTTGTGTCGATTTCAGGTGCCGGAGGCCGCTGCTTGCGCGGCCGGCGCCGCGCGCCGGTTGCGCAAGCACAGGATCGCCAGGCCCGCGCTCGCCAGCGTCGCCAGGGCGAACACCTGGGCCGCGAGTTCCCATTCGCCGCCGCTGGCCTGCATGACCGCGCCGGTCAGGGTCGGGCCGAAGAAGCCACCCAGCGAGCCGATGGTCGTAACCAGCGCCAGGGGGCCGGCGCTCGCGCCGATGTAGTTCTGCACCGCGGCATTGAGCGGACCGTAGTACGCGATGGTGTAGCCGGTGATGATGGACACCACGGCCAGGAATGCCGCCAGGGACACCGTCGCCGCGCCGTGCAGCATCAGGAAGCCGCCCGCGCCCGCCAGGCAGACGACCGCCAGGTGCCAGCGGATGTCGCCGGTGCGTTCGCTGCTGCGTCCGACCACGTAGCTGAACACCAGCGCCACGACGTTGGGAATCATCAGCAGCGCGCCGATTTCCAGCGGCGTGATGCCGTACAGCTGCTTGAGTATGGTCGGAAGAAAGTACGCCAGGGCAAAGGTCGCGGCATACGCGGCCAGCAAGATCAACAGCAGGCCCCACAGCATGGGCTGGCGGAAGACGGCGAATCCGTGCGTCCAGGAAGCGGAGGGGAAGGCCGTGCGGGCCGGAGCCTCGTGTTCCATGACGGCGCGCAAGCCCTGGCGCTGGCCGTCGCTGAGCCAGCGGGCCTCCTGCGGCGTGCCGGGCAGGTAGCGCAGGATCAGCAAGCCCAGCAGCATGGTGGGCAGGCCTTCGATGAGGAACAGCCAGCGCCAGCCCGGCATGCCGGCGTCGATCTTCAGCAGCGCGCCCGCCAGTGGCCCGCCGAAGATCATGGCCAGCGGCAGCGCCATGATGAAGATCGAATTGATGCGGCTGCGGTAGCGCGGCGGAATCCAGGATGCGATGTAGAAGTTGACGGCGGGAATGAAACCGCCTTCCGTCACGCCCAGCAGGAAGCGCAGCGCGTAGAACGATTTTTCACCGTGCAGCGCGGCCATCAGGCAGGAGACCAGGCCCCAGGCCAGGAACATGCAGGCCAGCCAGCGCCTGACGCCGAAGCGTTGCAGCGCCAGGTTGGCGGGCACGCATACGCTGGCATAGCCGATGAAGAAGAGGCCCGCGCCGAACCCGTAGGCCGCCAGGGAGATGCCCAGGTCCGCGCCCATCTGCAGCTGCGCATAGCTGATGTTGGTGCGGTCCAGGAAGTTGAGCAGATATCCTGCGAACAGCAAGGGCAGGACGCGGTTGCGAAAGCCGGCGACAGCCTGTTCGGCATGCGCCAGATCTTCATTGCGGATCATGGTAGGTCTCCTGTCGTCCGCCTTGGTGGCGGATCTCTCTAGGCTGGGATGGCGGCGGCGCGGGGCAGCGCAGCGCCGGCTGTGGTTTCAGTTGCGCCCTGTCACCCGGGCGTACAGGTCGGTATCCGGCCACGCGGCGCCGCGCCAGGCGACGTGCTGGTCGGGCCGGATCAGGGTGAGCGGGGCGGGGTAGAGGTTGGCCACGCCGCCTTCGTCCGGACGGATCAGCGTCAAGGGCACGCCCGCAGCCTGCGCTGCGGATACGGCGGCATCGACGTCGCGGGCGGCTGCCGTGGGCAAGGCCAGCAGGGTAAAACCCGGGCCGAAATGGTCGTACAGTGAGCTGCCGTCATGCAGCCAGGCATGCGGCGCCAGGGCGCCGGGACGGGACGAGGGCGTGTAGTTGATGAAGTCCCGGGCCGGCTCGGGGCTGCCGTCGGGCACGATGACGGGAGAGTCCGCGTACTGGTAGCCCAGCACCACGCCCAGGGTGGAGAACTCGCGCATCTTCGCCGCGCGGATGCGCGCGCCGGCTGCCTGGCGCGCCTGCTCGCCTGCGGCGCCAGCGTCTTCAAGATGGTCCGCCAGCAAATGATTGCCGAGGATCGAATGGTTGTGTTCGGCTTCGTCGAGCACCCATTGGTGCACGGGCCGGCGTTCCCGTTCATAGCTGTCGATGAGGGCGGGGCCGCCCCAGCCTTGCAGCGCCGCGGCCAGCTTCCAGCCCAGGTCCACGCTGTCGGCCACCCCCATGTTCATGCCATAGCCGCCGAAGGGCGGATGCAGATGGCAGGCATCGCCCACCAGGAAGACGCGCCCTTGGCGGTAGCGGTCGCCCAGCAGCTTGCTGGCGGTCCACTCGTCGCTGCTGAGCACCTCGTATGGCAGGTCGATGCCGGTGGCGCGGGCGATCATGGCGCGCGCGTCGATGTCGCTGGCGCGTTGCTGCGGGTCCACGTGAGTGGGCATGAAGAACCAGGTGTCGCCGCTGTCCATCGGACCGATCAGGCTGGGCGCGTCGCCGTTGATCTGCCAGTACATGATGGCGGGGCCGTGCCGATGGGCCTGGGCCAGTCCGGGGGCGCGGAACACGATGTTGTAGTTGCGGGACAGCCCGTAGCTGCCTTCCATGCGCGTGCCGATCAGGTCCCGCACCAGGCTGCGGGCGCCGTCGGCGCCCACCAGGTAATCCACTTCCAGTTCGATGTCCCGGCCTTGCGCCAGATCGCGCAAGCGCGCGTGCACTCCGCCGGCATCCTGCGTCAGGTCCAGCAGCTCGGAGCGGAACCGTATCTCCACGTCGGGTAGCGAGGAGGCATGCGAACGCAAGACCTCTTCCACGGTGTACTGGGGTATCCACTGCGCGTGTTCCGAGTACAGCGGATTGCGGCCGGGGGCGCAGTACATGGCGTTCTCGTGCCGCCCGAGTTCGACGCCGGCCAGGCGGGTGCAGAACACGACGTTGGAGGGGTAGTACGCGCCCAGCGGCGACGCCGCGCGCAATCGGTCGGCGATGCCCCAGCGGCGCAGGTGTTCGCGCGTGCGCACATTGGTCGTCTTGGCGCGCGGTGCGTATCCCACGCGGTCGTTGCGCTCGATGAGCAGGCACGGAATCCTTCTGTGCCCCAGTTCGATCGCCAGACTCAGTCCGGCCGGTCCGGCGCCCACGATCAGCACGCGGGGCGAGGCTCGCTTCTCCACCTTCGGTCTCCTCGGTTGCCTGCTCATCTGCAGGCTTTGGAAGCATCCTAGGCCTATGTCCATGATGCCGAAAGATGGCAGAATTGGCTTGCCGATATCAAATTTGATTCACTTCCATGAAGCTCAACACCCTGCGGGATTTCCTGGCCGTGGCCGAACGCGGCGGCGTCAGGGCCGCGGCCCGCCATCTGGACGCGCCTCAGCCGGCCATCTCGCGCAGCATCCGCGAACTCGAGAAAGAGCTGGGGTGCGTGCTGTTCGAACGGCATGCCAAGGGCGTGCGCCTGACCCCCATGGGCGCCGTGTTCCTCAGGCGGGCCAACGCCATCCGCCATGAGCTGCAGCGTGCGCGCGACGAGATCGGCCAGTTGAACGGCGCGTCCCGCGGACGCGTCACGCTGTGCATGTCGACCGCGCCGCATCTGGGACTGTTCGCCGAAGTGTTGCGCGAGTTCCGGGCGCGCTACCCGGATACTCATCTGGAGATCATCGACGGGGTCTACCCGCTGGTGGAGGCGTCCCTGCTGGATGGCACCGTGGACTTCTACATCGGGCCGGTGCCCGCGCGCACGCCTGGCGAGCTACAGGTGGAAAAGCTCTTCGACAACACGCGCGTGATCATCGGCCGCAAGGGCCATCCGCTGGCGCGCGCCCGTTCCCTGCGCGACCTGGCCGGGGCGCAATGGATCACCACCTCCATCACGCACAAGGCCGAAGAAGAGCTGGGTCCGCTGTTCGAGAAGCATGGCCTGCCGCCGCCGCACCTGGCCTTGAAGGCCCAGTCCGCGCTGACCTTCATCACGGCCCTGACCAATTCCGACCTGCTGATGATGCTGCCGGTGCAATGGCTGCAGTATCCGCTGCTGCAAGGCGTGTTCCAGGAAATCCGCGTCAAGGAACCGCTGCCCGCGCCGCCGGTATGCATCGTGCAGCGCGCCGGCCTGCCGCTGACGCCGGCTGCCGAGTACTACTGCACGCTGGCGCGGCGGGCAAGCGCGCGGACCTCGGGCTAGAGGCCGGCCGCCGGCCACTGGAAGCGTTGCGCCACCTTGTCGAGAAAGCGGCCGGCCGCCTCGCGGTGGTAGTCGGTGGAGCGGGCCACGCCCTGGCCCGCGGCTTCCAGGTCCAGCATCGCGTTCAGGTCGCTGTTGAGCGAAGCGTTGAAGCCGCGCTTGGTGATCGCCAGCGCCGCCATGGGCAGTTCTGCCATGGACAGCGCGATCTGCCGCGCGCGTTCGTGGATCGCCTCCTGCGGCTGGATCTCGAACACGATGCCCATGTCGCGGGCTTCCTGCGCCTCGAATTCGCGGGTGGAGAAGGCCAGTTCCTTGGCGCGTTGCAGGCCCACCATGCGCGGCAGCGTGTACATGGTGGCGCAATCGGGGATGGCCCCCAGCCGCAGGAAGGACAGGCAGAAGCGCGCCCGCGGCGAGGCCAGGATCAGGTCGGCGGTCAGGGCCAGGCCCAGCCCGGCGCCATAGGCCGGGCCGTCGACCGCTGCGATCACCGGCCGGTCCAGCGTGATCAGGCCTTCTATCGTCAGGAGCAGGCTGGCCATGCGTTCGCGCGCCTCTTCGGCGGAGCCGCCGGAGCCCATGGTGGAGATGTCGCCGCCCGAGCAGAAGGCGCCGCCCGCGCCGGCCAGGATCACGACGCGCACGCCGCGGTCGCGCCGGATCTCGCCCACCAGATGGGCCAGCTCTTCGCGCATGACCATGTCCAGCGCGTTGCGCTGGGCGGGGCGGTTCAGCGTGATGGTGGCGACGCCGCCTTCCACGGCATAGAGCAGGGTCTTGAACTCGCTAGAGATGACTTGCATCGGATCGGTCTCCATGTCTGCCTTCCATGATGGCCGGGCCGCGCCATGCGGATCCGGCCGCAAGCTGCCGCGGGCGCTCAGGCGATGGCGCCGCGTTCGCGCAGGGCCTGGATCTCGGCTGGCGCCAGGCCCAGTTCCGCCAGCAATTCTTCCGTGTGCGCGCCGGCCGCGGGCACTGCGCGAGCCTGCCCGGGCGTGCGCGAAAGCCGCGGCGCGGGGGCGGGGTGCACGATGCCGCCGGTTTCGATGAAACTGTTGCGCGCCACATGGTGGGGGTGCCGCGGCGCTTCCTCGAAGTCCAGCACCGGCGCGAAGCAGGCATCCGTGCCTTCGAGCAGCGCGCACCATTGCTCGCGGGTGCGGCCGGCGATGATGCCGGCCAGCTTGGCGCGCAGCTGCGGCCATTGCGCACGTTCCCATTGCTGCTGGAAGTCCGGGTCGTCGATGCCGCAACGCTCCAGCAGCAGGCGGTAGAACTGCGGTTCGATCGCGCCGATGGAAACGTACTTGCCGTCCGCGCAGGCATAGCAGCCGTAGAAATGGGCGCCGCCGTCCAGCATGTTGGACTGGCGCTGGTTGATCCAGCCTCCGTCTTGCAGTTTGCCGTGGTAGGCGCTCGCCAGCAGGGACGCGCCGTCGCAGATGGCTGCGTCCACCACCTGGCCCCGGCCCGTGCGGCCGGCCTCGAGCAGGCCGCAAAGCACGCCGAAGGCAAGCATCATGGCGCCGCCGCCCATGTCGCCGACCAGATGCAGCGGCGGCGTCGGCGGCCGGTCGGCATGTCCCATGGCGTGCAGCGCGCCGGTGATGGCGATGTAGTTCAGGTCATGGCCGGCCGCCTGCGCCAGCGGTCCGTCCTGGCCCCAGCCCGTCATGCGTCCGTACACCAGCCGCGGATTGCGCGCCAGGCATTCGTCCGGCCCCAGGCCCAGCCTTTCCATCACGCCCGGCCGGAAGCCTTCCAGCAAGGCGTCCGCCCGGTCCAGCAGCCGCAGCACGATGTCGGTCGCGCCGGGCTTCTTGAGATCCAGCGCGATCGTGCGCCGGCCCCGGTCGATGATGGTGCCGCCGCCGCCCAGGAAGCCGGGCGCAAGCCGGTCGATGCGGATCACGTCCGCGCCCATGTCCGCCAACATCATGGCGCAGAACGGGCCGGGCCCGATGCCGGCCATTTCCACCACCGTCAATCCGTTCAGGGGACCAGCCATGTCTATCGTCACTCCATGATGTGTCGGGTTCTCAGGATTCGAAGAATTCGGCGCGCGCGTCCAGGATGACCTGGGTGTACTTCTCCATGTTGGCGTCCATGCGATGGGTCGGGCCGACGATGGACAGGGCAGTCAACTGTCCGCCGACACGCCCGGCGATGCCGATGGCCGAGACGCCTTCATTGCCTTCGTCGCGGGTGTGGAAGTACTTCTTTTCCAGCTGGGATTCGATCTGCGTGCGCAAGGTGCCGGGGTCGGTGATGCTGCTGGCCGTGACGTGTTCGAACGGCAGCGCATCGATCACGGCGTTGCGTTCTGCGGCGTCCATTTCACCCAGCAGCGCCTTGCCCAGCGCCGCGACCTGCAGGTCGAAGGTGGTGCCGGGCTGCACCACGTAGCGCAAGGCGCGCGGGCTTTCCTGGCTGGCGTAGATCTTCACCTTGTTGCCGTCGAGCAGGCCGCACATCGAGGATTCGCCGGACTGGCGCGTCAGGATCTCCAGCGCTTCGGACGCGAAGGCTTGCAGCGGGTCGGCCGCCGAAATGCCCTGGGCCACGTCGAGCAGCCTGCCCGTCGGGTGGAAGTAGCGCGACTTGGGCGTGCGCAACAGGTAGCCTGCCTGGCGCAGCGTGTAGAGCAGGTCCGAGCAACTGCTGTCGGCCAGGTCGAGAAAGCGCGCCATTTCCGAATTCGTCAGGGGACGGCGCTCCCGCGCATAGACTTCGAAGACTTGCAGCACGCGCTGTGCGGTAGGGAGGATTTGCGGCATAGGATGTCGGAGTGGATAGTGGAACCGGCCCGGGCGTTTGCGTAGCCGGTCATTTCAACGCGGAAATGCCTAATACGCTTTGCGCCATGAGCAGGGCCTGGATCTGGTTGGTGCCTTCGGCAATGCTCAGGTGGCGGGCGTCGCGGTAATGACGCTCGACGGGGAACAGCGTGGTGTAGCCTGCGCCGCCATGCACCTGCATGGACAGTTCCGCCACGCGCAGCACGGTGTCGGTGGCATGGCGCTTGGCCATCGAACATAGCATCTGGCTGTCGGCGGCGTTGCGGTCCAGCGCGTCGGCGGCGCGCCAGCACAGCAGGCGCGAGGTTTCGACCAGCGTCATCATGTCGGCGATCATATGCTGCACCAGCTGGAAGCCGCCTATGGGCCGGCCGAACTGGACCCGGTCGCCGGCGTATTTTACCGCCGCCTCATAGGCGGCCTCGGCGATGCCCAACGCGGAAAACGCCACCACGCAGCGGCCGATGTTGAGGTACTTCTTGGCCAGCGCGAAGCCCTTGCCCTCGGCGCCGATCAGGTTGGCCGCGGGGATCTCCACGTCTTCGAACAGCAGCTCGCCCAACGGGCAGCTCAGCATGCCCATCTTGTCGATGGGGCTGGACGAGAAGCCTTGCATGGCGCGCTCGAACAGCAGGCAGGACACGCCGCGTTCGCCGCCATCCCGCTGGGTCTGCACGAACACCACGCCCAGCTCGCAGACCGTGCCCAGGCTGATGTAGAGCTTGCGGCCGTTGACCCGCCAGCCGGTTTCGGTCTGCACCGCGCGCGTTTCGACATGGGCCGCGTCCGAACCAATGTTGGGTTCGCTCAGCGCGAAGCTGGCGATCGCGTCGCCCGACAGGACGCGCGGCAGGTACTTTTCCTTGAGGTAGGGCGAGCCGCCGTCGCTCAGCACCGAGGCGGCGAGATTGCTGGTGCTGACGATGCTGCGCAGCGACGGCCAGACGCGCGCGAGTTCGGCTATCAGCATGCCGTAGGTCGTCATCGGCAGGCCGTAGCCGCCGTCCTTTTCCTGCAGCATGCCGCCCAACAGGCCGAAGTCGCGCATGGCGCGGACCATGTCCTGCGGCACCACGCGGGCTTCGGCCTCGTAGCGGTTGACGATGGGCGCGACTTCGGCCGTCAGGTAGCGGCGCAGCGAGTCGCGCAATTCGATCTGGGTGGAGTCCAGTGAGAAGTCCATGCGAGTCCTAGGCGGAGATGGTCGAGGAGGGCGTTGCGGCGGCGGTCATGAGGGGCGTTGCTCCAGGCTGGCATCCGCGCCGGGGCGCAGGCCGATCAGCGCGTCCAGCGGCATCGCGCCCTGTCCTTCGGCGCCGACCCAGACCGGGTTGAGCTCCAGTTCCTGCAAGGTGTCGCGGCGGCTCCAGGCAAAGTCCGAGACCCGCAGGATCAGGTCCTCCAGCGCGGCAAGGTCGGCGGGCGCCTGGCCGCGCACGCCGTCCAGCACGTCGGCGTAACGGATCTCGCGCAGCAGGGCGCGCGCATCGTCGCGCGACAACGGCACCATGCGGTGGGCCACGTCGCGGATGGTTTCGACGAAGATGCCGCCCAGGCCGAAGGTCAGCACCAGGCCGAAGGCCGCATCGCTATGCACGCCGACCAGCACCTCGCGGCCGCCCGGCGGCAGCATGCGCTCCACCAGGATGCCGTCGATGATGGCGTCCGCCTGGTGGCGTGCGACCGATTCATGAATGGTGGCATAGGCTTCGCGCGCCGCGCCGGCGCTGGCGATGCCCAGCTTGACGCCGCCCGCTTCGGTCTTGTGCGCGATCTGGGCGCTGACCACCTTCATCACCACGGGAAAGCCCAGGCGCTCGGCCTCGCGGGCTGCCTGCTCGGCGCTGGCGGCAACCACTCCTTCGGGTATTGGCAGGCCGGCCGCGCGCAGCATGGCCTTGGCCGCGGCTTCGCTAAGCATGCGGGCCTGGTCGGATGCGGCATCGGCGTGCGCGGGCGCTGCCGCCGTCGCGCGTTCGGGCCGCTTCCACGGTATGGCCTTGGACAGGGCCGCGATCGCGTCCGACAGCGACAGGAACGGCAGCAGGCCGGCGGTTTCCAGCAGTTGGAAACCGCCGCCCAACCGCCGGCTCATCCAGACCGGCACGATCAGAGTTTCGGTTTCGGCCGCCACCGTGGCGATGGCCTGCGCCATGCCGTCGGTGATGGAACCGTAATCCATGGGGATGGGGAACAGCACCGTGCCCACCGCCGGGTCGGCGCATATCGCGCGCAGGCAGGCCGCCGAGGCTTCGGGGTTGCGCAGGATGTCGGCAGTGGTGTCTACCGGGTTGTCGATACTGGCGAAATCCGGCAGCAGCTTGCGCAAGGCGGCCTTGGTCTCGGGCGCGAACACCGCCATCGGCAGGCCGGCTGCGCCGGCGATGTCGGCGGCCAGCGCGGCGGTGCCGCCCGAGAAGGTATGGATGCACAGGCCGTTGCCGCTCTTGGGCGTGATGCGCGTCAGCAGGCGCGAGACCGCCAGCAGCTGGTCCAGGTCGTCCACTTCGATTGCGCCGAACTGCCGGAACACAGCGCTGTTGACCGCAGCCGTGCCGGCCACCGACGCCGTGTGCGACTGCGCGGCGCGTACGCCGGCTTCCGACCGGCCCACCTTCAGCACCACCACCGGCTTGTTGCGGGCGCGCGCCAGTTCCAGCGCCGCCGTCAGCCGCCTGCCGTGCTTCACGCCTTCCATCAGCAAGGCGATCACGCTGGTTTTCGGATCGTTCGCCATGTGGGCGATGAAGTCAGGAATCTCCAGGTCGACCTCGTTGCCGGCGGAGAACCACAGGCCCACTCCCTGGCCGTAGGACAGGCCCTGCAGCAGGTTGCGGCCGAGTCCGCCGCCCTGGGTCGCCAAGCCGATGGAGCCGGTGTTCAGATCGTCCTTGAAGGCGGGCGAGAAGGTCATGCCCAGGCGGTCACGCACGTTCACGAAGCCCGGACAGTTCGGCCCGTAGACGTGCAGGCCGGTAGCCTCGCACAGCTCGGCGATCTCGCGTTCCAGGCGCCGGCCTTCCTCGCCTGCCTCGGAAAAGCCGGAGGTCATGACCACCGCGAAAGGGATCCCGCGCGCCGCGCATTGCCGCAAGGCATCCAGCACCAGCGAGGCGTTGATCATGATCAGGGCCACGTCGATCTCGGCTGGCGGCAGGGCGCTGATGGATGGCCAGCAGGGCCGGCCGCCGATTTCCTGGTAGGCCGGGTTGACCGCGTACACCTCGCCCGGCACCGACGAATGCAGCACCAGGTTGTCGTACAGGCGGCGCCCCTGGCTGGATTCGCGGGCAGAAGCGCCGACCACGGCCACATTGCGCGGATTGACGAAGCGCGTCAGGTCTGCGAACGGTTTCATGCCGCGCCCTCCATGGACCGCAGCACCATCGCGAAGTCGGCCTGGACCACCACCTCGCCGCGCTGGTTGACGGCTTCGCGCCGGAACACCACCTTGTCCTTGCCCGGCCGGTACTGCCCGGTTTTTTCGGTCACCGTCACTCGCACGACGATGGTGTCGCCGATGAAGGTGGGTTTGGGAAAGCGGCAGTTGATGTCGATCAGCGCCAGCACGTAGGGTTCCAGCTGGCGGTAGCCGCTGGACTGGGTGGTCAGCCCGGACAGCACGGACAGCACCAGCAGGCCGTGGGCGATGCGCTGGCCGAAGGGCGTGGCGCTGGCGTACTCGTGGTCGACGTGCAGGCGGTTGAAGTCGCCGGACAGGCAGGCGAAGTTGACGATGTCGCTTTCGGTAATGGTGCGGCCGGCGGATTCGAAGCAATGGCCGACCTCCAGCGGCTGCTGGACGGGAAGCGGGGATGGGCTGGCAGGGCTTGCGCTTTGCATGGCTGATCGGATTCCGGAAGGGAGGAGCGTTTTACGAAGCGTAGCGGCCGCCGGTCACATGCAGCAGTTCGCCCGTGATGAAGGAGGACCGTTCAGAAGCCAGGAAGGCCACCGCGTTGGCGATGTCCTCGACCGCGCCCAGGCGTGGCACCGGCTGGCGCGCCAGCGCATTGGCGCGCAGGGTTTCGTAGGTGGACAGGCCGCGCACCAGCGGCGTTTCGATCAGTCCCGGGGCGATGGCGTTGGCGGTGATGTTGAACTTGCCCTGTTCCAGCGCCAGCGCGCGGGTGAAGCCGATCAGGCCCGCCTTCGCAGCCGAGTAGTTGGTCTGGCCGGGATTGCCCCAGTGCGCGCGCGAGGCGATGTTGATGACGCGGCCCCACTTCCTTTCCATCATCGAGGGCAGGGCGGCCTTGGTGCAGTAGTAGGCGCCTTTCAGGATGGTGTCGACCACCGAATCCCAGTCCTCCACCGGCATCTTGAGCAGGTACTTGTCGCGCGTGAAGCCGGCGTTGTTGACCAGGATGTCGATGCCGCCGAACTTGTGCGCGGCCAGCTCGGCCATGGTCTGCACCTGTTCCGCGTCGCAGACGTCGAGCACGGCGCCGATGGCCTCGTGGCCGGCCTGCTTCAGGTTGGCTACCGCCTGTTCCACCGATTCGGGATTGATGTCGGTAATGACGATGCGGGCGCCTTCCTGCGCCAGGGCCAGTGCCGACGCGTAGCCAATGCCGCGGCCGGAACCCGTGATGACGGCGACTTTACCGGTGAGTTGCAGGTCCATCTCCATTCCCCTTCTGTAGCTGATGGCGCCCGGCACGCTGGGCCCGAAATCCGATATCCCGGGATAGGCGCCAGGCAAGTTTGAATTTATTCCGAGGTTCCGAACAAATATACACACCACCGGAATTATTGACAATTAATATCGGCACGTCGTTATACTGTTCGGCATGTCGGAATAAGTTGGCCCGACATTCCCATATCTCTAAAAAAACGGAAGGAGATCGACTCATGGCAATGTTGAAGGGATTGTTGGCCGCGGTACTGAGCCTGGCTGCCGCAGGCGCAGCCAGCGGGGCCGACGCTTATCCGGACAAGCCGGTGCGGGTGTACGTGGGCTTCGCG
Source organism: Achromobacter aegrifaciens (assembly GCF_902859735.1). Taxonomy (GTDB): domain Bacteria; phylum Pseudomonadota; class Gammaproteobacteria; order Burkholderiales; family Burkholderiaceae_B; genus Achromobacter; species Achromobacter aegrifaciens. The sequence goes on from NZ_CADIJY010000011.1 coordinate 97,697, forward strand.
CCCGGCGGCGCCACGGACTTGCTTGCCCGCCTGTACGCCAAAAAGCTCGGCGAACGTTTCAACCAGACATTCATCGTGGAAAACCGCCCCGGCGCGGGCGGCAACATCGCGATCCAGGCGCTGACGCAGGCCCCGGCCGACGGCTACACCATCGCGATGGCGGCCAACTATGTGGCGGCCAACGCCGCCATGAAGCGCAACCCCTACGACTGGGAGCGCGACCTGATGCCCATAGGCATGGTGGCCTCCACGCCCAACATCCTGGTGGTGCCGCCCGGCTCCAGCATCCAGGGTGTCGACGACCTGATCAGCAAGGCCAAGGCCGGCGGCAACAAGCTGACTTTCGCCTCGGCCGGCATGGGCTCGTCCATTCACCTGGCGGGCGAGTTGTTCAAGGTCATGGCCGGCGTCGACATGACCCACGTGCCCTACAAGGGCGTGTCGCCGGCCGAGGTGGACCTGATGTCGGGCACCGTGGACATGATGTTCGGCAGCGTTTCCACGGCCATTCCGCTGGTGCAGTCCAAGAAGCTGAAGGCGCTGGCTGTCACCGGGCGCGAGCGCATGAAGGCGATGCCCGACCTGCCCACCATCGAGGAAGCCGGCCTCAAGGGCTACGACGTGGAAGCGGTGTACTTCATGGCGGCCCCCGCCAAGGTGCCGGCGCCGGTCCTGAAGACGCTGGCCGATGCCGTGGCCGACATCAACAAGCAGCCGGATGTCCAGGAATTCATGGACCGGATCTACGCCCGGCCCCTGACCGGCGGCCCCGAAGAGGCGCGGGCCTTCCTGAAGAGCGAAGTGAAGAAGTGGCAGGGCGTGGTCGATGCCACCGGCATGAAGGTGGACTGACGCGCGGCAACGGGTCCGTTTGCCGGATTCGAGACAGCGGGCGCCACAAGCCCGCGGACACAAGACCAATCAGGAGACATACATGAACACACGCAGGCGATACACGCTGGCAGTGCTGGCCGGCCTGATGACCGCAATGACCTTGCCGCAGATGTCGCACGCGGCCGATGACTATCCGAACAAGCCCCTGCGCCTGATCGCGCCCAGTTCGCCCGGCGGGATCCTGGACATCACCAGTCGGGTGATAGGCAAGAAGCTGTCGGAGCGGCTCGGCCAGCCGGTGGTGGTGGAAAACATGGCAGGCGCGGCCGGCATCCTGGGCATGCAAGGCCTGCTGCGCGCCGAGCCCGACGGCTACACGATGGTCATGGGCAGCAGCGGCCCGAACGCGGTCAATTACACGCTGTACAGCAAACTGCCGTATGCCATGTCCGACTTCGCCCCGGTGATCCGCATCATCACCATGCCGAACGCGCTGGTGGTCAACGCCAACGCGCCGGTCAAGACGCTGGCCGAGTTCCGCGACTATGCCCGCAAGAAGCAGGGCAATCTGTCCATGGCGGTTTCCATGATCGGCACGTCCGGACACCTGGGCGGCGAGCTGCTGAAGAACCGCCTGGACTTCACCGCTGTCACCGTGCCCTACAAGGGCGCCGCGCCCGCGACCAACGACCTGGTCGCAGGCCAGGTCGACTTCACGGTCGAGAACGTGATCACCGTGGCGCCGCTGGTCAAGGCGGGCAGGCTGCGGGCGCTGGCGGTCACCACCCGCGAACGCAGCCAGATCCTGCCCGACGTGCCGACGCTGGCCGAGCAAGGCTATCCCGATGTCGACGTCGGCGCCTGGCTGGGCGTGCTGGTCGCGGCGCGCACGCCGCCAGCGGTGGTCGCGCGGTTGAACAAGGAGCTCAACGCGGTCCTGGCCGATGAAGAGGTGAAAAAGCAGCTGGCGCAGCAGGGCGGCATTCCGCTGGGCGGCACGCCGGCCGAGTTCGACAGCTTCATCCGGTCGGAAAAAGACCGCTGGGAAAAAATCATCAAGGCCGCCGGCATCAAGGCGGAATGACCAGCATGCCGGCGGCCTGGCGCCGCCGGCATGCGTAGGGAGGCATGATCCATGGCAATCGATTATCAAAACCTGCGCAACTGGAAGTTCGAGGACCGCGTCGACCGCTACAGCGCGCGCGACTGCATGATCTACGCGCTGGGCCTGGGCTACGGCAGCGATCCGGCCGATGAAGCCGAGCTGCGCTACGTGCACGAGGACGGGACGGCCGTGGTGCCGACTTTCCTGGCCACCATCGGCGCGCCCAATGGCTGGGCCGCCGATCCGGCCACCGGCATAGACTGGGTCAAGATCCTGCACGGCGAGCACCGCATGACCTTCCATGCGCCGCTGGCCGCGGCCGGCGCGGTGCGCAGCCAGACCCGCGTCACGCGCGTCGTGGACAAAGGCGCCAGCAAGGGTGCGCTGGTAGTCACCGTGCGCGACATTTCGGATGCTGAGAGCGGCGCGCCGTTGGCCACGGTGGAGCATGTGTCGTTCTGCCGCGCCGATGGCGGCTTCGGCCAGGGCGACGAGCCGCCCGAGGCCCTGCCGGCCACGCCGCAACGCGAACCCGATCAGGTCGTGCTGCTGTCCACGCTGCCGCAGCAGGCGTTGCTCTATCGCCTGAACGGCGATCTCAATCCGGTGCACGCGCTGCCGCACATGGCGCGCACCGCCGGTTTCGACCGGCCCATCCTGCATGGCCTGTGCACCTACGGCATGGCGGCGCGAGCCTTGCTGCAGGCTTGCGCGCCGGCGGCGCCGCAACGGCTGGGCGCCATTGCCGCGCGCTTTTCCGCGCCGTTCTTCCCGGGCGAGACTCTGCGCGTGGAGATCTGGCGCGACGGCGACCGCCTGCAATTCCGCGCGCTGGCCCACGAGCGCGGCACGGTGGTGCTGAGCCACGGCGCCGCCAGCCTGGCGCATTGAGAAAACCAGAGGTGAACCATGTCAGTACTTGAAGCCCATGCCCGGGAGATGCCCGATGGCATCGCCTACCGCATGATTCCGTCCGGCACCACGGTGACCTGGCGCGAGTTGGAACTGCGCAGCCGCAAATGCGCGGCGGCCATGCTGGACGCCGGCCTGCAATCCGGCGATGTGATCGCGGTATTCCTGGAAAACCATCCGCGCTTCTTCGAACTGTTGTGGGCCGCGCACCGCGTCGGCCTGTACTACACCACCATCAGCCGCCACCTCAAGCGCGAGGAAGCGCGCTACATCATCGAAAACTGCGACGCGCGGGTGCTGTTCTATTCCGGTCACACGCAGGCCGAAACGGATGCGGACGAGCTGGATGCGCGCGGCGTGCTGCGCGTCAGCATGGACGGCGCGGACGCCAGCGCAATCCCGTACGAAGACTGGATCGGCCGCTACGCCGATGACGTGGCCCTGCCTGAAACCCCGGAAGGCACGGACTTCCTGTATTCGTCGGGCACCACCGGGCTGCCCAAGGGCATCAAGCGCCCGCTGTCGGTGGCCAACCGCTATTTCCGCGTTGGCGATGCGCCCAGCAGCGCCTGGAAAGCTTTCGACCGCGACACCGTCTATCTGTCCACCGCGCCGTTCTATCACGCGGCCCCGGTGCGCTGGAACATGGCGGCGCTGCGGGCGGGCGGCAGCTGCGTGATGATGGAAAAATTCGACGCGGCCGCTGCGCTGGAGGCCATCGCCACCCATGGCGTCACGCATTCGCAATGGGTGCCGACCATGTTCATCCGCTTGCTGCGCCTGCCGCAGGAGGAGCGCACGCGCCACGACCTGTCGACGTTGCGCTACGCCGTGCATGCGGCTGCGCCGTGTCCCGCCGACGTCAAGGAAGCCATGATCGCGTGGTGGGGGCCGATCCTGTACGAGTACTACAGCGGCACCGAACTGGTGGGACGCACCTCGCTGGGCTCCGATGAGTGGCTGGCGCACCGCGGCTCGGTCGGCCGGCCGGAGTTCGGCCAGGCCCACATCATGAGCGAGGACGGGCTGAACGAACTGCCCCCGGGCCAGCCTGGCGTCATCTATTTTTCCGGCGGCGGCTCCTTCGAATACCACAAGGACCCGGCCAAGACGCGCGGCGCCTACAACACGCGCGGCTGGGCCACCTACGGCGATATCGGCTACCTGGACCAGGACGGCTATCTGTACCTGACCGATCGCCTGTCCAACATGATCGTGTCGGGCGGCGTCAACATCTATCCCCAGGAAGCCGAGAACCTGCTGAGCACGCATCCCGCGGTGGCGGACGTAGCGGTGGTCGGCGTGCCGAACCCGGAGTTCGGCGAGGAGGTCAAGGCCGTCGTGCAATTGCGCGATCCGGCCGCGGCCAGCCCCGACCTGGCGCGGCAGTTGATCGACTATTGCCGCGACCGGATCTCGCCCATCAAGTGCCCGAAGAGCGTGGACTTTTCCAGCGACATGCCGCGCACCGAGACCGGCAAGCTGCTCAAGCGCCTGGTCAAGCAACGTTACTGGCCGCAAGCCTAGGCGGCCCGCCATGAAAGATCAGGAGGCAGCATGAATCGGCAGCGCAAGCTTTTCTCGGCGGAGCATGACCTGTTCCGCGACACCGTGGCGCGCTTCATCGCGCAAGAGATCACGCCGCATCACTACCAATGGGAACAGGAAGGCCTGGTGCCGCGCGAACTGTGGCGCAAGGCCGGCGCGGCCGGCATCCTGCTGCCCAGCACGCCCGAGGAATACGGCGGGGGCGGCGGCGACTTCCTGCACACGATCATCGTGGTGGAAGAGATCGCCCGTGCGCTGGCCACCGGCGTCACCGGCTTCACCACCCATTCCGATATCGTCGCGCCGTATCTGCTGAACTTCGGCACCGAGCGCCAGAAGCAGCGCGACCTGCCCGGCATGGCCCAGGGCGATATCGTGGCGTCCATCGCCATGACCGAGCCGGGCGCGGGCAGCGACGTCAAGGCGATACGCACCGCGGCGGTCCGCGCGCAGGGCGGCTACGTCATCAACGGCCAGAAGACCTTTATCACCAACGGCTTCCATGCCGACCGCGTGCTGGTGGTGGCCAAGACCGATCCGGCAGCCGGCGCGCGCGGCATCAGCCTGTTCTGGGTCGATACCGCGACGCCCGGATTCACGCGCGGACGCCTGCTGGACAAGGTCGGGCAGAAGGCGCAGGACACGGCCGAACTCTTCTTCCAGGACATGTTCGTGCCGGACGAGGACATGCTGGGCGAGCCAGGTCAGGGCTTCGGCTATCTGATGAAGGAACTGGTGCGCGAGCGCCTGATGATCGCGGTGCGCTGCGCCATGGCGCTGGAAAGCGCGCTGCAATGGACCGTCGACTACACCAAGGACAGGCGCGCCTTTGACAAGGCGTTGATCGACAACCAGCACATCCGCTTCAAGCTGGCAGACATCAAGACCCTGGCCGCCGCCACTCGCGCCTTCGTCGACGGTTGCGTGCAGCAATACCTGGATGGCGAGCTCGATGCCGGCGGCGCGGCCATGGCCAAGCTGTGGGCATCTGAAGCCACCAGCGCCATCGACGACCTGCTGCAGTTCCACGGCGGCTACGGCTACATGCGTGAATACCCCATCGCCCGCGCCTACACCGACGTGCGGCCCAACCGGATCTACGGCGGTGCCTCGGAAGTGATGCGAGAGCTGATCGCACGGACGCTTTGAACTTTCTTCTTCTTCGACTTCGACAGGAACAGATCCCTACATGAGCAAGCATCTCTCGAAATCGGTTGCCATCGTCGGCGCCGCCGAATCCGACCTGGGGAAAGTGCCCGGGATGACCTCGCTGGACCTGCAGGCGCAGGCAGCGGCCCGCGCGCTGCGCGATGCCGGCCTGACGCTCAAGGACGTCGACGGCGTGTTCGCGCACGTGGACGACAAGTTCGCCGGCCTGCACCTGGCGGAATACCTGGGCATACGGCCGCGCTATGTGGATTCGACCAGCGTGGGCGGCATGTCCAGCGTCATGCACATCCGCCACGCCATGGCCGCCATCGAGGCCGGCATGTGCGAGGTGGCGCTGGTGGCCTACGGCAGCACCCAGCTGTCGGACGGCACACGCAAGGTGGGCGGCACGCCCGAAGACATGCGCATGCCGCGCGGACAGTTCATTACGCCGTATGGGCAGCTGAGCCCCATCGGCTACTACGCGATGGTGGCGCAGCTGCACATGCAGCGCTACGGCACCACCCACAAGGACCTGGCCGAAGTGGCGGTGGCGGCGCGCAAATGGGCGCAGCTCAACCCCAAGGCCTACCGCCGCGAGGACACCTCGATCGAGGAAGTCATGGCGTCCAAGTTGATTGCCGACCCCTTGCGCCAGCGCGACTGCTGCCTGGTGACCGACGCCGGCGGCGCGGTCATCATCACGTCCGCGGCGCGAGCGCGAGAGCTCAAGCGGCCGCCGGTCTACGTGATGGGCATCGCCGAATCCTTCTCGCACCACTACACGCCCTTCAACACGGCGGACTGGCTGGACACCAATGTGGCGCAGACGGCCGACGCCGCGCTCGCCATGGCCGGCGTCACGCGCGCCGACATCGACGTGGTGCAGATCTACGACCATTTCACCATCGGCGTGATCCAGTCGCTGGAAGAACTGGGCTTCTGCAAGCGCGGGGAGGGTGGGGCCTTCGTGGCGGACGGACGCCTGGCTCCGGGGGGCGACTTCCCCATCAATACCTCGGGCGGCGGCCTGTCCTACAACCATCCCGGCCAGTTCGGCATGCTGCTGTTGCTCGAGGCCGTGCACCAATTGCGCAAGGAATGCGGCGAGCGCCAGCTGCCCCGCGCCGAACTGGCCCTGGTGCACGCGCCAGGCCTGGTTTTTTCCTGCAACACCACCCTGATACTCGGAGTCTGACCATGGAACTCGCCCAACGCCCGCTGCCGCAACCGACCCGGATCACCCAGCCTTACTGGGACGCGGCGAAGGAAAGCCGCCTGGTCATCCAGCAATGCGCCTGCTGCAAGACGCGCCAGTTCTATCCGCGCGAATTCTGCACCACCTGCCTGTCCGACAGCATCGAGTGGATCGACTCCGCAGGACTGGGCACCGTCTACACCTACACCGTCAACCGGCGTCCGAGCAATGCCGCCCTGAGCGGAAAAGTGCCATATGTGGTCGCCATGATCGACCTGGACGAAGGCGTGCGCATGATGGCCAACATCATCGACACCCCGCCCGAGGCGGTCCGGATAGGAAGCCGGGTGCGGGTGTGTTTCGAGCAGGTGTCGGACGAGATCACCTTGCCGCAGTTCAGGCTGGAGGTGTGAGCACAGCGCCGGCCGGTGGCCGGCGCAGGCAAATAAAAAAGGCCGGTCTGACTTTGAATCAGACCGGCCTTCTGCGGTATTTGGTGGAGCCGGGGGGAATTGAACCCCCGTCCGCAAGCCCTCCGCAACCAGTTCTACATGCGTAGTCGATTTATTTGGTTTTAACCCTGGACTTAGCCAACCGACAGGCCGGACCAGAGCGATTCACGTAATTTAAATTTGAACCGTGTGACCCCAGTTCAAACCGATTCCTTGTGAATGTCGCTGCTGCGGTTCGAGGGTTGCCCCCCTAGGAAGTTGCCTTCCCCCGCCTGACCCAAGGACAGATCAGTGCAGCGGCTCACCGCTTAAGCGGCGAGAGCGAAACGCTCGTCGTTGGCGTTTGTAGTGTTCCAGTGGTTTAACGAGCGTACTGGTGCTCGGCATGCCCTGAGTTGTTTCGCGACCCACGTCGAATCCGGATCGGCCCCAAGAAGATCTATTGTACTGGGAAACGCCATAGCCTGCTGCATCGTCTGCGCCGCCATGCCCGGGCGTGGCGCAGACGATACAGGCGGGCCGTCACACGGCGTTGGCGCAGGCCGCCTTGGGCTCCCGGCGCGGGCGCGAAGCCGCCATCAGCGCGAAGGCCAGGACCACGGAGATGCCGACGATGACGGCCGCGGCCCAGCCCAGCGAGGCCAGTCCGTAGTTGTCGATGACGTACCCGCCGACCACGGCGCCCAGGCCGATGCCGGTGTTGGCGCCCGAGATATTCAGGGACGCGGCAAAGGCCGGCGCTTCCGGCGCGGACTTCATCAGCCGCACGTGGCAGACGATGAAGAGCGCGGCTTGCGCAATGCCCCAGACGCCCAGCGCCACGGCCAGCAGTCCGTGCGACTGCATCACGGGGGCGATCACGGCCAATCCTGCCGCCATCAGCGCCGAGAACAAGGCGGTCGCGCCCAGGGGGCTGCGGTCCACCATGCGGCCGCCCAGGGTGTTGCCGATCAAACCGACGGCGCCGAACGCCATCATCGTCCAACCGACGATCTGGCCGTTGAAACCGGCCAGCCGCTCCAGCATGTCCGCCAGGTAGGTGTAGGCCGTGAACATGCCGGTGAAGACCAGCAGCGACAGCAGCACATGGCCGACCACGATCGGGTTGCGCAGGATGCGCAGCTGCGTGATGAGCTTGACGCTGTCGGCGCGGATGCGGGTGCTGGGGAAGGCGAACAGCAAGAGCAGGGCCTTGGCGAACGCCACCGCCGACAGCACGCCAAAGGCGGCGCGCCAGCCGAAGGCGTCGGAAATCAGCACGCCGATGGGGATGCCGAATACCGTGGCCGCGACGATGCCGAAGGCAACCATGGAGATGGCGCGGCCGGCGCGCGCCGGGCCGACCAGTTCCACGGCCGTGGCGCTGGCCAGCGACCAGAACACCGGCAGAGCCAGGGCAGGGACGAGGCGCGCCACGGCCATGACCCAGATGTTCGGCGCGACGGCCGCCAGGGCGTTGGACAGGCCGAACAGCACCAGCACGCCAATGAACAGGCGCTTGCGCTCTATGTTGGCCATGAGCGCCGTGAGCAGCGGACCGGTCGCCGCCACCGTGAAGGCGAACAGCGATACCAGCAGGCCGGCCTGGGACACGGTGACGTTCAGGTCGCGGGCCAGGCCGGGCAGCAGCCCGATGATCAGGAACTCTGTCGTCAGGATGGTGAAGCCGGCGGCGGAAAGTAACAGGATGGGCAATAGCATAGGCATTCCTCTGGCGCGACGCGGCAAGGCGGCGCGCGGGGGGCGTTGTGGGCGGTCTAAAAAAGGTCAGGTGTGCGCCGGCCTGAATGCCGGGCAGAGCAACGGGGCCGAAGGGCGCCGTGGCAGGGATCAGTGGCGGACGGCGGTGTCCGCAACCTCCGGCATCAGCCGGAAAAGGCAATCGGGAAGCACCCGCATGCCTTGCATAAGCCACACTTTAAGTGACTTTGGTTTCAGGATAAAGGCCCTGGTTTCGGAAATATTGTTCGGGAAACTCAACTAATTTTCACGAACAACAGCAAGACAGGAGCCGGGCCGCGTGGCGGCCCGGTCAGGCAGGCTTACCGCAGGTCGCTGGGCAGCAGCGGCTGGATGGCGGACCAGAGTTCCGCGGGGGAATTGGCGCAGGTTTCCGCTTCCCAGGCCGTGATGTTGTCGTCTTCGCCGACGTAGCCGTAAGCGGCCGCGACCGCCGGCATGCCCGCCGCGTGCGCGGCCTGGATGTCGCGCAGATCGTCGCCGACATAGACGCAACGGTCTACGGCGAAGCCGGCTTCGCGCGCGGCGTGCTGCAACGGCAGCGGGTGCGGCTTGGCGTGAGCCGTGGTGTCGCCGCAGACCAGGACGGCACTGTCGCGCGTCAGGTCCAGGTATTCGACGATGGGCAGGGTCAGATAGGTGACCTTGTTGGTCACGATGCCCCAGGACAGTCCGCGGTTGCGGATGTCCGCCAGCAGCGCTTCGATGCCGGGAAACAGCTTGCTGTGGACGGTGGAGCCGGCGGCGTAGTCTTCCAGGAACTGCAGCCGGGTGGGCTCGTAGTCGGCGTCGCCCGGCTTCAGGTCCAGCGCCACGCGCAGCAGGCCGCGGGCGCCCTGGGATGCGACCGGGCGCAGGGCCTCGTACGGCATAGGTTCCAGTCCCTTGCGGGTGCGCTGGCGGTTGGCTGCGGCGGCCAGGTCGGGGGCGGTGTCGGCCAGCGTGCCGTCGAAGTCAAACAGGATCAGGGCGCTCATTTGCGGGTAGCCATCAGGTAATTGACCGAGGTGTCGGACGACAGGGTGTAGATCTGGGTGATCGGGTTGTATTCCATGCCGCGCATGCTGACCGGTTCCAGGTTGGCGCCGCGCGCGGCTGCCGACAGCTCGCTGGGCTTGATGAACTGGTCATAGCTGTGCGTGCCGCGCGGCAGCAGGCGCAGGACATATTCCGCGCCCACGATGGCGAACAGGAAGGACTTGGGATTGCGGTTCAGCGTCGAGAAGAACACCCAGCCGCCCGGTTTCACCAGGGTCGAGCAGGCGCGCACGATGGACGCCGGATCCGGCACGTGTTCCAGCATTTCCATGCAGGTCACCACGTCGTACTGGCCGGGTTGTTCCGCTGCGAGTTCCTCCACCGGAACCTTGCGGTACTCCACCTTCACGCCCGATTCCAGGCCATGCAGGCGAGCCACCTTCAGGGACTTGTCGGCCAGGTCGATGCCGGTCACCTCGGCGCCGCTGCGCGCCATGGCTTCGGACAGGATGCCGCCGCCGCAGCCCACGTCCAGCACCTTCTTGCCCGCCAGGCTGCCTGCGCATTCCTGGATCCATTCCAGCCGCAGCGGGTTGATGGCGTGCAGGGGCTTGAACTCGCTTTCGGGATCCCACCAGCGGCTGGCCAGGGCGCCGAACTTGTCGATTTCGGCCTGGTCGGCGTTGATGGGGCGGGCGGTATCGTGGGTTTGCGTAGTCATGGGCAGGTTCAGCGTAAGGCGACTCTATGACTCTATATATAGAGGGGTCCATCGCGCCGGGCGAGGGAGGGGCGGCGCAGCCCTGCACCGCTTTGGTGCGTGGCTGGCGAAAAAAAGGGCCTCGCTATGCGAGGCCCCCTTATTGTAGCTAGTCCAGCAATTACTTGCGGCTACCCACGATTTCGATCTCAACGCGACGGTTTTGGGCGCGGCCTTCCTTCGTCTTGTTGGAAGCGATCGGGTTCAGCTCACCCTTGCCTTCCGTGTAGATACGGTTCGGGTCGATACCCTTGCTGACCAGGTAGGTCTTGACCGAAGCGGCGCGGCGCTCGGACAGCTTCTGGTTGTAGGCTTCGGTACCGATCGAGTCGGTGTGGCCCACAGCAATGATGGTTTCGAGGTCGATACCGCGAGCTTGCTGGGCGACTTGGTCCAGCAGCTGACGGCCTTCGGGCTTCAGCGTCGACTTGTCGAAGTCGAAGAACGTGTCAGCATTGAACACGACCTTGGCCGCCATCGGGGCCGGCTTCGCCTTCTGTTGTGCAACCGGCACGCCGTCGCAACCGGGGATACCGGTGGCCGGGGTCCAGAATGCATCGCGCCAGCACAGTTCGTTCGTGCCGTTCTTCCAAACGTCACCGAACGGGTTGCGCCAGTTGTCCACGGTTTGCGCGGAAGCTACACCAGAGGCCGTGACGGCGGCGAAGGCGAGCGCCAGAGCGAATTTGGAGGGTTTGTTCATGTTTCTCCTCGTTGAGCTTGAAGCTGGATAAGTGACTCGCAGCGAACCCCCGCCGCATATCAGGAAAACGGGGCCAGTATAGCAACGCCAAGAGCTGGTTCAAAGGAATAGCTACTGGGTTTCCTGCGTGCTGGAAACAATCTTAAGGCATTTGGGGGGCTTTGGCTTCCCTGGAGAGGCGCATTGGCGCTGGATATGACGTTTTCGGCGCTCCTTCGGTTTTCCATGTTGGTTTTTGACAACAGGGCCGCGGGACGCGGGCGGACGCGCGGTTGGTCGCCGCCCCATATCTTCCCGTCCGGCCGGTCGAGGCGCCGCTTGGGGAGCGCCTTCTGACCGTCGCGGGAATCGGATGATAGAATTTCCTGTTTACCCGGCCCGGGTTCCTCCTTACACGATTCTGTCGTTATATATATGGATTCCTTTGCCAAGGAGACGCTTCCGGTATCGCTGGAAGAAGAGATGCGCCGCAGTTACCTCGATTACGCGATGAGCGTGATCGTCGGGCGGGCGCTACCGGATGTGCGGGACGGCCTCAAGCCTGTCCACCGGCGCGTGCTCTACGCGATGCACGAACTGAACAACGATTGGAACCGCGCCTATAAGAAGTCGGCGCGTATCGTCGGGGACGTCATCGGTAAATACCACCCCCACGGCGACCAGTCCGTCTACGACACCATCGTCCGCATGGCGCAGGATTTCTCCATGCGCTACATGCTGGTCGACGGCCAGGGCAACTTCGGCTCGATCGACGGCGACAACGCCGCGGCGATGCGTTACACCGAAATTCGCCTGGCCAAGATCGCCCACGAATTGCTGGCCGACATCGACCAGGAAACGGTGGACTTCGGCCCCAATTACGACGGCAGCGAACAAGAACCGCTGCTGTTGCCGTCGCGCCTGCCCAACCTGCTGGTCAACGGCAGCTCGGGCATCGCGGTGGGCATGGCCACCAATATTCCGCCCCACAACCTCCAGGAAGTGGTCGACGGCTGCCTGTACTGCCTGCGCAATCCGGGCTGCTCGGTCGATGAGCTCATGGAGCTCATCCCGGCCCCCGATTTCCCCACTGGCGGCATCATCTACGGCATGTCCGGCGTGCGCGAAGGCTATCGCACCGGTCGCGGCCGCGTCATCATGCGCGCCAAGACCCACTTCGAGGACATGGAGAAGGGCAACCGCCAGGCCATCGTGGTCGACGCGATCCCCTACCAGGTCAACAAGAAGACGCTGCAGGAACGCATCGCCGAGCTCGTCAACGACAAGAAGATCGAAGGCATCTCGGACATCCGCGACGAGTCCGACAAGGACGGGATGCGCCTGGTCATCGAGCTCAAGCGCGGCGAGGTTCCCGAGGTTGTCCTGAACAACCTCTACAAGAACACGCAGCTGCAAGATACCTTCGGGATGAACCTGGTGGCGCTGGTCGACGGCCAGCCCCGCCTGCTCAACCTGAAGCAGATGATCGACTACTTCCTGCAGCATCGCCGCGAAGTGGTCACGCGCCGCACGGTGTTCCAGCTGCGCAAGGCCCGCGAACGCGGCCACGTGCTGGAAGGCCTGGCCGTCGCGCTTGCCAACATCGACGATTTCATCGCCATCATCAAGGCGGCGCCGACTCCCCCGGTCGCGCGCCAGGAACTGATGGCGAAGTCGTGGGATTCGTCGCTGGTGCGCGAAATGCTGTCGCGCGCCGACGGCGACACGCCGGGAGGCCGTGCGGCCTTCCGCCCGGACGACCTGGGCGCCGAGTTCGGCCTCCAGGGCGACGGCCTGTACCGCCTGAGCGACACGCAGGCCCAGGAAATCCTGAACATGCGCCTGCAACGCCTGACCGGGCTGGAGCAGGACAAGATCGTCGGCGAATACAAGGACATCATGTCCACCATCGCCGACCTGCTGGATATCCTGGCGCGTCCTGAGCGCATCACCACGATCATCTGCGAAGAGCTGCAGGCCATCAAGGCGGAGTTCTCGACCGGCGCGAAGGATACGCGCCGCTCGGAAATCGAACTCAACGCCACCGAGCTCGACACCGAAGACCTGATCACGCCGACCGACATGGTCGTGACCCTGTCGCACGGCGGCTACATCAAGAGCCAGCCGCTGTCCGAGTACCGCTCGCAAAAGCGCGGCGGACGCGGCAAGCAGGCCACGGCCATGAAGGAAAACGACTGGATCGACCAGTTGTTCATCGCCAACACGCACGACTTCCTGCTGTGCTTCTCCAACCGCGGCCGCGTGTACTGGCTGAAGGTCTGGGAAGTGCCGCAAGGCACGCGCAACTCGCGCGGCAAGCCCATCGTCAACATGTTCCCGTTGGCCGAAGGCGAGAAGATCACCGTGGTGCTGCCGGTCAAGGAATTCAGCGAAGACCACTACGTCTTCATGGCGACCTCGCGCGGCACGGTCAAGAAGACCCCGCTGTCTGACTTCTCCAACCCGCGCAAGGCCGGCATCATCGCCGTGGACCTGGACGACGGCGACTACCTGATCGGCGCCGACCTGACCGACGGCCAGCATGACGTCATGCTGTTCTCGGACGCCGGCAAGGCCGTGCGCTTCGACGAGAACGACGTGCGTCCGATGGGCCGCAACGCCCGCGGCGTGCGCGGCATGATGCTGGAAGACACCCAGACCGTCATCGCGCTGCTGGTGGCTGGCGACGAAACGCAAAGCGTGCTGACCGCCACCGAAAACGGCTACGGCAAGCGCACCCCGATCACCGAGTACACGCGTCACGGCCGCGGCACCAAGGGCATGATCGCCATCCAGACCAGCTCGCGCAACGGCAAGGTCGTGGGCGCGGTGCTGGTCATGCCTTCGGACGAGATCATGCTGATCACGACCGGCGGCGTGCTGGTGCGCACCCGCGTCTCTGAAATCCGCGAAATGGGCCGCGCCACGCAAGGCGTCACGCTCATCAACGTCGACGACGGCAGCTCTCTGTCCGGCGTGCGCCGCGTCGTGGAAAGCGATGCGGACGATGACGGCGACCTGGGCGAAGACGGCCAGGACGCGGACGGCGGCGACGACAACGGCGCTGCGGACTCGACGGATTCGACGGAACCTACGGAGCAATAATGGCCCGCCCCTGGAACTTCTCGGCAGGCCCCTCGGCCTTGCCCGAGGTGGTGCTGCAGCAAGCCGCTGCGGAAATGCTGGACTGGCACGGCAGCGGCATGTCCGTGATGGAAATGAGCCATCGCGGCAAGCATTTCGTGCAGATCTGCGATGAAGCAGAGTCCGATCTGCGCGACCTGCTCGGACTCCCGGCGGACTACGCCGTCATGTTCATGCAGGGCGGCGGTTCCGGGGAAAACGCCATCGTTCCCATGAATCTCATGGGACGCCGCGGTACGCCGGCGGCCGACTTCGTCGTGACGGGCCATTGGTCCAAGCGTTCGTACAAGGAAGCCGGCCGCTACGGCAGCACCCATGTGGCGGCAAGCAGCGAGCAGGCCATCCAGCTGGATGGCCGCGAGCAGGCGCCGCTGACCTGGGTGCCGCCGGTCGATACCTGGCAAGTGCGCCAGGATTCGGCCTATCTGCACCTGTGCAGCAATGAAACCATCGGCGGCGTCGAGTTCATGGACTGGCCCGACACCGCCGCGCTGGGCGCGCCCGACGTGCCGCTGGTCGTCGACGCGTCCTCGCATTTCCTGTCGCGTCCGATGGACGTGACGCGCTGCGGCATGATGTACGCCGGCGCGCAAAAGAATGCCGGCCCGGCGGGCGTGACCATGGTCATCGCACGCCGCGACCTGATCGGCCACGCCTTGCCGATCTGCCCGTCCGCGTTCGATTACGCCAACGTGGCCGCGGAGCATTCGCGCTACAACACGCCGCCCACCTTCGCCATCTACGTCGCCGGCCTGGTCTTCAAGTGGGTCAAGGCCAATGGCGGCGTGGCCGGCATGGAAGCCGCGAACAAGGCCAAGGCCGATTTGCTGTACGGCTATCTGGACAGCACCAGCTTCTACCGCAATCCCATCCACGCACCGGTGCGCTCGCGCATGAACGTGCCGTTCGTGCTGCGCGACGAATCGCTCAACGACGCCTTCCTGCAAGGCGCGGACGCGGCCGGCCTGACGCAGCTCAAGGGCCACAAGAGCGTGGGCGGCATGCGCGCCTCGATCTACAACGCGGTGCCGCTGGCTGGGGTCACGGCGCTGGTCGAGTACCTCAAGGAATTCGAGCGTCGCTATGGATGACGATCTGCAGCGCAAGCTGCTCCCCTTGCGTCAGCGCATCGACGCGTTGGACGCCCAGATCCTCGACCTCCTGACGCAGCGCGCAAGCGCCGCCCTGGAAGTGGGCGAGGCCAAGCACGCCGCGAATGCCGATGGCCCCGTGCTGCGCCCCGAGCGCGAAGCCGAGGTCATCCGCCGCCTGCAGCAGACCAATCCCGGCCCGTTCCCGAACGCTGGCGTGGCCGCGGTCTGGACCGAAATCATCTCGGCCTGCCGCGGCTTGGAGCGCGGCATGACCGTCGCCTTCCTGGGGCCGCAGGGCTCGTTCTCGGAACAGGCGGCGCAGGAGCATTTCGGCCACGCCGTGCAGAAGCTGCCTTGCGCTTCGTTTGACGAAGTCTTCCGCGCCGTCGAGGCGGGGCAGGCCGACGTCGGCATGGTTCCGGTCGAAAACTCCACCGAAGGCGCGGTCAACCGCAGCCTGGACCTGCTGCTGAACACGCCGCTGAAGATCCTGGGCGAGCGTTCGCTGGTCATTCGCCATTGCCTGATGTCGCAGTCCGGCAGCATGGACGGCATCAAGACGATTTCCGCGCATCCGCAGGCGCTGGCCCAGTGCCAGGGCTGGCTCACGCGCAACCATCCCGATGTGGCCCGCGTGGCCGCGTCCAGCAATTCCGAAGCCGCGCGCGCTGCCGCGGGCGACCCGAGCATCGCGGCGATCGCCGGTGAAGTGGCGGCGCCCGCCTGGAACCTGCAGATTGTGGCCGCGGGCATTCAGGACGACCCGCATAACCGCACGCGCTTCCTGGCGATCGGCAACATCGAGCCGCTGGTCAGCGGCAAGGACAAGACCAGCCTGATCCTGGCCGTGCCGAACCGCGCTGGCGCCGTCTACGAAATGCTGGCGCCGCTGGCGGCCAATGGCGTGTCCATGACGCGCTTCGAGTCGCGGCCGGCCCGCACCGGCCAGTGGGAATACTATTTCTATGTGGACGTCCTGGGTCACCGCAATGACCCGAACGTCGAACGCGCCCTGGCCGCCTTGCAGGCGCAGGTTGCCTACCTGAAAGTGCTGGGTTCCTACCCGGCGCCGTGAGCCCTTCCGACATGACCACCGCATCCAAGCCTCTCGTTGCTCCGGCGCACGTCAGCGCCATCGCGCCTTACCAGGCCGGCAAGCCCATCGAAGAACTGGCCCGCGAATTCGGGCTGGACCCGGCCGGGATCGTCAAACTGGCGTCCAATGAAAACCCGCTGGGCATGCCCAAGTCGGCGCGCGAGGCGATGCTGGCCGCGGCCGAGTCGCTGGCGCGCTATCCCGATCCCAACGGCTTCGACCTGAAGTCGGCGCTGGCTGAACGCTACGGCGTGCCGATGAGCTGGGTCACGCTGGGCAACGGCTCCAACGACATCCTGGAAATCGCGGCGCTGGCGCTGCTGGAGCCGGGCGTGTCGGCGGTCTATGCGCAGCACTCGTTCGCGGTCTACCGCCTGGCCACCCAGGCGCGCGGCGCCCGCCACATCGTGGTGCCGGCCAAGGACTACGGGCATGACCTGGATGCGATGTTCGATGCCATCGCCGACGATACGCGGCTGCTGTTCATCGCCAACCCGAACAACCCCACCGGCACCTTCGTGCCGGGCGACCAGGTCGCGGCCTTCCTGGAGCGCGTCCACACCGCCCACGGCGATCGCGTGACGGTGGTCCTGGACGAGGCCTACAACGAGTACCTCGATCCCGAGTTCCGCTTCGACAGCACCGCGCTGGTGCGCCGCTATCCCAACCTGATCGTGTCGCGCACCTTCTCCAAGGCCTACGGCCTGGCGGGGCTGCGCGTGGGCTTCGCGGTGGCGCAACCGGCCCTGACGGATCTGCTGAATCGCGTGCGCCAGCCGTTCAACGTCAATACGCTGGCGCAGGCCGCGGCCATCGCCGCGTTGCGCGACGCGGCCTACCTGGAAGAGGCCTATGCCTCCAACAAGGCGGGCAAGGCGCAGTTGTGCGCCGCGTTCGAGCGCCTGAAGCTGCGCTACGTGCCCAGCTACGGCAACTTCGTGCTGGTGCATGTGGGCGACGCCCCGCGCATCAACCTGGAGCTGCTCAAGCGCGGCGTGATCGTGCGCCCGGTTGCCGGCGACGGCTTGCCGGAGTGGCTGCGGGTGTCCATCGGACTGCCGCAGGAAAACGAGCGGTTCATCGAAGCCTTGAGCGCCATCCTGTCCGCATGAACGACGCGTCACCGAAATCCGATCAGGGGGCCGCTGGCCCCCTGATTCCTGTATTGGCCGTAGTAGGCGTGGGCCTGATCGGCGGATCCTTCGCCGCGGCCTTGCGCCGGGCGGGGCAGGTGGGCCGGGTGCTTGGGGTAGGGCGCAACGCGCAATCGCTGGCCCGCGCCGTTGAACTAGGGCTGATCGACGAAGCCGCTTCCGCAGAGGATGCCGCGGCGCACGCCGATCTGATCCTGCTGGCGACGCCAGTGGGCGGGCTGGGCGACGTGCTGTCGCGCATGCGCGCGCATCTGCGCTCCGATACCGTGCTGACGGATGGGGGCAGTACCAAGGCCGAAGTGGTCGAGGCCGCACGCGCCGCCCTGGGCGACCGGATCGCGCAGTTCGTGCCTGGCCATCCCATCGCCGGCGCGGAGCGCACCGGACCGGAGGCGGCCGATGCCGAGCTGTACCGCAAGCGCACCGTCATCCTGACGCCGCTGGCCGAGAATGGCGCGGCCTCGCTGGAGCTGGTGCGGCGGGCATGGCAGGCTTGCGGGGCGGACGTGATCGACATGGACGCCGACGCCCATGACCGCGTGCTGGCTTCGGTCAGCCATTTGCCGCATCTGCTATCGGCGGTGTACATGGAGCAAGTGGCCGAGGCCACCGATGCTTCCACGCGCCTGGCGCTGGCGGGCAGCGGTTTTCGCGACTTCACGCGCATCGCCGCGGGTTCGCCCGAGATGTGGCGCGACATTTTTCTGTCCAACCGCGACGCCATGCTGGCCGAACTGGCCGACGTGCGCACGGTGCTGGATCGTGCCGAACGCGCTATTGCCGATGGCGATGGCGCGGCTTTGCTGACGCTGCTGGACACGGCGGCCCGCGCCCGCCGCAACTGGCGCAAGGAGTAGCTGACATGGGCGCTTTGCCTTATCTCGATCTGCCGCGCGTGCGGCAAGCGCGGGGCGTGATGGCCCTGCCGGGTTCCAAGAGCATTTCCAACCGCGTGCTGCTGCTGTCCGCCATCGCCGAGGGCAGCACCGTCATCACCGGTTTGCTGGATTCCGACGACACCCGCGTCATGCTCGGCGCCTTGCGCCAGCTGGGCGTGCAGGTGTCGGAACTGGAGGCGGGCAGCGTCACGGTGCAGGGCGTGCGCCGCTTTCCGGTGGAAAGCGGCGACCTGTTCATGGGCAACGCCGGCACCGCGATCCGGCCGCTGACCGCGGCGCTGGCGCTCATGGGCGGCGATTACCGCCTGTCGGGCGTGCCGCGCATGCACGAGCGCCCCATTGGCGACCTGGTCGACGCGCTCAAGGGCTTGGGCGCCAGCATCGATTACCTGGGCCAGCCTGGCTATCCGCCCCTGCATATCGGCCGCGGCGACATCGCGGCGGACGCGGTCACGCGCGTGCAGGGTTCGGTGTCCAGCCAGTTCCTGACTGCCTTGCTGATGGCCGCGCCGCTGCAGGCCGGCCGCAGCGGCGAGCCGGTCACGATCGAAGTGCTGGGCGAGCTCATCTCCAAGCCGTACATCGAGATCACGTTGAACCTGATGGCGCGCTTCGGCGTGCAGGTGCGGCGCGACGGCTGGAGTCGTTTCGTCATCGACGGCGGGGCGGCCTATCGCAGCCCCGGGCAGATCGCGGTCGAAGGCGACGCCTCGACGGCTTCCTATTTCCTGGCGCTGGGCGCGATCGGCGGAGGGCCGCTGCGCGTGACCGGCGTGGGCGCGGACAGCATCCAGGGCGACGTCGCCTTTGTCGGCACGCTGGCCGACATGGGCGCGACCGTGACCTACGGTCCCGACTGGATCGAGGTGACGGGCGCGCGCGTCGCCCAGGGCGAACGCCTGAAGGCCTTCGACACCGATTTCAACCTGATCCCGGACGCCGCCATGACCGCGGCCGCCCTGGCGCTGTACGCCGACGGCCCGTGTCGCCTGCGCAACATCGGCAGCTGGCGCGTCAAGGAAACCGACCGCATCCACGCCATGCAGACCGAACTGGAAAAGCTGGGCGCGCAGGTGGAATCGGGGCCGGATTGGCTGCGCGTGACGCCGCCGGCGCAGGATGCCTGGCGCGATGCGCACATCGGCACCTGGGACGACCACCGCATGGCAATGTGCTTTTCGCTGGCGGCTTTCGGGCCGGCGGCCGTCCGTATTCTCGACCCGGGCTGCGTCAGCAAGACCTTCCCGGGTTACTTTGATGTTTACGCGGGCCTGGTAGCGGCCTAGCGAAGAATCGCCCATGACTTCGATTTCCCCTGCAACTTCCTCCACTGTCCCCGTCATCACCATCGACGGCCCCACCGCGTCCGGCAAGGGCACGGTGGCCCACCGCGTCGCCAAGGCCCTGGGCTGGGCCGTGCTCGACAGCGGCGCGCTCTATCGCCTGACCGCGCTGGCGGCGCTCAACCGCGGCTTGTCCCCCGAGGACGAGCCCGCCGTGGCGCGCGTGGCCGAAACCCTGGATGTGCGTTTCGAAGGGCCTCATGTCTACCTCGAGGGCGTGGATGTCGGCCACGATATCCGTCGCGAGGAAGTCGGCAACTTCGCCTCGCGCGTGGCCGCCTTCCCGGGCGTGCGCCAGGCGCTGCTCGAGCGCCAGCGCGCCTTCCGGCTGGCTCCGGGCCTGGTTGCGGACGGGCGCGACATGGGTACGGTGGTGTTTCCCGATGCGCCCCTGAAGGTGTTCCTGGTAGCCGATGTGGTCGCGCGGGCGCAGAGGCGCTGTAAGCAGTTGATCGAAAAGGGAATTTCTGCTAATCTTGATGACCTCCTACGGGATATGCGCGAGCGGGACGCCCGCGATATGGGGCGGACTACCGCTCCCTTGGCTCCCGCAGCGGATGCACACGTGCTGGATTCGTCTGATTTGACGATTGCAGAAACGGTGCAGGCAATACTGGATTTCTGGAAGAACGCTGCCGCGGATTGAATTACCGGTCCCGGACTTTTCTCTCGAATCCTCCGCAGTTTTCTGTTTTTTTTATCGGCCCTGTTCAAGCCAGGCGCAGCCCCCACGGGACACCCCGCAAGGGTAAACCGGCAAGCAGGCATTTTGACTCCACTGTGGCGGGCAATCCGCTGCGGTGTGTTTTTAACGGCCATTTCGGCCCAATGGATTTCAACCCCATGTCTTCCGTTTCCACTACCGCCACCGGCGGCGAAAGCTTCGCCGACCTTTTCGCACAAAGCCTCAAGAGCCAGGACATGAAGTCCGGCGAGGTCATCAGCGCCGAAGTCGTGCGCGTCGACCACAACTTCGTCGTCGTCAACGCCGGCCTGAAGTCCGAAGCGCTGATCCCCCTGGAAGAGTTCCTGAACGACCAGGGCGAGCTCGAAGTGCAACCTGGCGATTTCGTCTCGGTGGCCATCGATTCCCTGGAAAACGGCTACGGCGACACCATCCTGTCGCGTGACCGCGCCAAGCGCCTGTCGGCCTGGCTGCAACTGGAAAAGGCCCTGGAAAACGGCGAACTGGTTACCGGCACCATCACCGGCAAGGTGAAGGGCGGCCTGACCGTCATGACCAACGGCATCCGCGCGTTCCTGCCGGGTTCGCTGGTGGACCTGCGTCCGGTCAAGGACACCACCCCGTACGAAGGCAAGACCCTCGAATTCAAGGTCATCAAGCTCGACCGCAAGCGCAACAACGTCGTTCTGTCGCGTCGCCAGGTGCTGGAAGCCAGCATGGGCGAAGAGCGCCAGAAGCTGCTCGAAACCCTGCACGAAGGTGCTGTGGTCAAGGGCGTGGTCAAGAACATCACCGACTACGGCGCGTTCGTGGACCTGGGCGGCATCGACGGCCTGCTGCACATCACCGACATGGCCTGGCGCCGTGTGCGTCACCCCTCCGAAGTCCTGCAAGTGGGTCAGGAAGTCGAAGCCAAGGTGCTCAAGTTCGACCAGGAAAAGAGCCGCGTCTCCCTGGGCGTCAAGCAGCTGGGCGAAGATCCGTGGGTGGGCCTGGCTCGCCGCTACCCGCAAGGCACCCGCCTGTTCGGCAAGGTCACCAACCTGACCGACTACGGCGCGTTCGTTGAAGTCGAAGCCGGCATCGAAGGCCTGGTGCACGTCTCCGAAATGGACTGGACCAACAAGAACGTCGATCCGCGCAAGGTCGTGACCCTGGGCGAAGAAGTCGAAGTCATGGTCCTGGAAATCGACGAAGACCGTCGTCGCATCTCGCTGGGCATGAAGCAGTGCCGCCAGAACCCGTGGGAAGAGTTCGCCACCAACTTCAAGCGTGGTGACAAGGTCCGCGGCGCCATCAAGTCGATCACCGACTTCGGCGTGTTCGTCGGCCTGCCCGGCGGCATCGATGGCCTGGTTCACCTGTCCGACCTGTCGTGGACGGAAACCGGCGAAGAAGCCGTGCGCAACTTCAAGAAGGGCGACGAGATCGAAGCCGTGGTTCTGGGCATCGATACCGACAAGGAACGCATCTCGCTGGGCATCAAGCAGCTGGAAGGCGACCCCTTCAACAACTTCGTTGCCACGTTCGACAAGGGCGCCGTTGTTCCGGGCACCATCAAGTCGGTCGAAGCCAAGGGCGCTGTTGTCACGCTGTCCGTGGACGTTGAAGGCTACCTGCGCGCTTCCGAGATCTCCTCGGGCCGCGTTGAAGACGCCACCACCGTTCTGACCGCCGGCGAGAACATCGAAGCCATGATCGTCAACATCGACCGCAAGACGCGTTCGATCCAGCTGTCGATCAAGGCCCGCGACAACGCCGAAACCGCCGAAACGATCCAGCGCATGTCCGACGCCAGCGCTTCGTCCGGCACCACCAACCTCGGCGCGCTGCTGAAGGCCAAGCTGGACCAACAGCGCAACGACGGTTAATTCGTGACCAAGTCGGAGCTGATCGCCGCCTTGGCGGCCCGCTATCCTCAGCTGGCCGCCCGCGACACCGATTACGCGGTCAAGACCGTGCTCGACGCAATGACCCAGGCCCTGGCCTCGGGTCAGCGCATCGAGATCCGCGGTTTTGGCAGCTTCTCGCTGTCGCAGCGGTCTCCCCGCATCGGTCGCAATCCGAAATCCGGCGAACAGGTGCTGGTGCCTGGAAAACAGGTGCCGCACTTCAAGGCGGGCAAGGAATTGCGCGAGCGGGTGGACTTGGCCGGCGGCAATGACGAGGACGCTCAATCTTCTGGATCGAGTGAACCGATGCCGTCGATGGTGAGTCTGCACGCCATGCATTGACGGCACGGCAGTAAGGCCGCCTTCGGGCGGATCGGACCGAGAACCTAGCCCCTTGAGCAATCAAGGGGCTTTGTTTTTTGGCGCCAGGCGGGATCCGTCGCTTACAATTGATAGTCTTGAATTCTTTGGAGCATGCGCCATGCGCTACCTAGTCTGGGCCCTGCGATTGCTCGTGTTTGTTGCAGTATTGATGTTCGCGTTGAAAAACACGGATCCGGTCGCCGTGAAGTTCTACGCCGATTACGTGGTGCAGGACGTGCCCCTCATCGTTGTGATGCTGGTCGTGTTCGTCTTGGGCGCCTTGTTTGGCTTGTTGCTGACCGTGCCCGCCGCCATGCGCCGCCGCCGCGAAGCCATGCGCCTGCGCCGCGAGCTGGAGCGTGTCCAGGCCGCCGTCGCCGGCACCACGCCCGCCGTGCCGCCGGAGGCCGTGGCCCCGATGTCGCCGCTGTGATGCCGTTGCGTCAGCACTGAATCCCTTTCCGCACTGAATTACCGCAAGAGCCCGCATAGTGGATTTTGAACCTTGGTGGTTGATTTTCGTGCCGGTATTGTTCGCGCTGGGCTGGCTGGCCGCGCGCTTCGATATCCGGCAAATGCTGCGGGAAACCCGCAGCCTGCCCGACTCCTATTTCCGCGGGCTGAACTTCCTGCTCAATGAAGAGCCGGACCGCGCCATCGACGCCTTCGTCGAAGTGGCCAAGCTGGACCCGGAAACCACCGAGCTGCACTTTGCGCTGGGCAGCCTGTTCCGCCGCCGGGGCGAAATGGAGCGCGCCATCCGCGTGCACCAGAGCCTCCTGAACCGTTCCGACCTGCCCGCCGCCGAACGCGAGCATGCGCAGCACGAGCTGGCGCAGGATTTCCTCAAGGCCGGCATGCTGGACCGCGCCGAAAACGGCTTCGAGCAGCTCAAGGACACCCGCTACGCCTTGCCCGCGCTGCGTTCGCTGATCCGCATCTACGAATCCGAGCACGATTGGCCGCGCGCCATCGAAGCCGTGAAGACGCTGCAGGGCCTGGTCGACGAGCCGGTGCCGCAGCTCGTGCACTATTACTGCGAACAGGCGCAAACCGCGCTGTCGTCCAAGCCCGCCGACATCGACGCGGCCCACAAGGCGCTGGATGCCGCCGACCATGCCTTGTCGACCATCGATCCGGCGTCGAGCAAAGGCGCCATGGTGCGCACCGCCATGCTGCGCGCCCGCCTGGCCCTGATCGAACAGGACCCGAAGCGCGAACGCCTGTACCTGGAGTCGATCATGACCGACGCTCCCGAGTACGCCGGCCTGGTGGCCGAGCAGGTCCTGGCGAACTACCGCGCCGCCAATCAGGAAGCGGCCGGGCTCGACGTGCTGCAGAAGCAGTATGCGCGCCACGCGTCGCTGGACCTGTTCAACGTGCTGTTCCGCGAACTGCGCGCCCAGCAGGGCTCCGCGCCGTCATGGGCATTTGCCCGCAATGCCTTGCGCAGCCATCCGTCGCTGCTGGGGCTGGACCGTCTGCTGGAGGCCGAGCTGGCCAATCCGGAAAGCGGCGCCGAGCAGGCGCCAGTGCCGGGCGCCGACCTGACGTTGTTGCGCAGCCTGATCCACAAGCATACGCAGCGGCTGGACCGCTACGCATGCCGCAGTTGCGGTTTTCAGGCGCGTCGCTTTTACTGGCAATGTCCCGGCTGCAACGCCTGGGAAACCTACGCGCCGCGCCGCTTGGAAGAACTTGAATGAATGCATTTCCCGCCGAAGCCATTTCGCATAGCCGCGTCCTCGTGGTGGGCGATGTGATGCTGGACCGGTACTGGTTCGGCGAAGTCGAACGCATTTCGCCCGAAGCGCCGGTGCCCGTGGTACGCGTGGCGCGCCGCGAAGACCGCCTGGGCGGCGCGGCCAACGTCGCGCGCAACGTGGCGGCCCTGGGCGGCCATGTGACCTTGGTCGGCGTGCTGGGCGAAGACGAGGCGGGCGACAGCGTCCGGCGCTTGTCCGCCGAAGCCGGCATACAGGCCGAGCTGCTCGCCGATCCGTCCTTGCACACGACCTTGAAGATGCGCGTGCTGGGTCGCCAGCAGCAGCTGCTGCGCGTGGACTTCGAACAGCATCCGGCACAGGCCGCGCTGGACAACGTCGATGCCGCTTTCGCGCGCCATCTGGCCAACCACGACATCGTCGTGCTGTCCGACTATGCCAAGGGCGTGCTGGCGCGGGTCGAATCGCTGATCGCGCTGGCCCGCAACGCCGGCGTGCCGGTGCTGGTGGACCCGAAGGGCCACGATTACACCCGTTACCGCGGGGCGACGCTCGTCACCCCCAACCGCTCGGAAATGCAGGAGGCCGTGGGCCGCTGGAGTTCCGAGGCCGAACTCACCGATCGCGCGCAGCGCCTGCGCGCCGACCTGGATCTGGAAGCCTTGCTCGTGACCCGTTCCGAGCAGGGCATGACTTTGTTTACCGACGCGGGGCGCGACCACATCGACGCGCAGGCGCACGAAGTGTTCGACGTGTCCGGCGCAGGCGACACCGTGCTGGCGACGCTGGCCGTGTCGCGCGCCATCGATCTGCCGTGGGTCGACGCGATGGGCTGGGCCAACAAGGCCGGCGGCATCGCCGTGGGCAAGCTTGGCACGTCCATCGTCACCGCCGCGGAATTGGCAGGAGAACTCTCATGATCGTCGTTACCGGAGCCGCGGGCTTCATAGGCAGCAACCTGGTGCGCGGGCTCAACCGCCGCGGCATCAAGGACATCATCGCGGTCGATGACCTGACCGAAGGCGACAAGTTCGTCAACCTGGTCGATTGCCAGATCGCGGACTACATGGACAAGGACGACTTCCGCCGCCGCGTCCTCGACGGCAGCCTGCGGGAAGTGCGTGCCGTGCTGCACCAGGGCGCGTGCTCGGACACGACCGAGCGCAACGGCCGCTACATGCTCGACAACAACTACCGCGTCACGCTGGAGCTGTTCGAGTTCTGCCAGGAGCGCCGCATTCCGTTCCTGTACGCCTCGTCGGCGGCGGTCTACGGCGGTTCCTCGATCTACGTGGAAGACCCCGCCAACGAAGGCCCGCTGAACGTCTATGGCTATTCCAAGCTGCTGTTCGATCAGGTCCTGCGCCAGCGCATGGACAGCCTGACCGCACAGGTGGTGGGCCTGCGCTACTTCAACGTCTACGGTCCGCACGAACAGCACAAGGGCCGCATGGCTTCGGTGGCGTTCCACAACATGAACCAGTTCCTGGAGCATGGGCACGTGCGCCTGTTCGCGGGCTGGGACGGCTACGTGGATGGCGGCCAGAGCCGCGACTTCATTTCCGTCGAAGACGTGGTCGCGGTCAACCTGCATTTCCTGGACCACCCCGAGCAGTCTGGTATTTTCAACTGCGGCACGGGCCGCGCGCAGCCCTTCAACGATGTGGCGGCCGGCGTGGTCAATGCGCTGCGCGCGGAGCGCGGCGAAGCCGAGCTGACGCTGGCGCAACTGGTGGAACTGGATCTGATCCGCTACATCCCGTTCCCGGACGACCTGAAAGGGCGCTATCAGAGCTACACGCAGGCCGATGTCACGCGCCTGCGCGCAGCGGGGTTCCAGGCGCCGATGCGCGATGTGCGGACCGGCGTCACCGAGTACGTGCGTTACTGGCGCGCCCGCAAGTAAGTCTGCGCCACTGCGCCGGGTCTGCAAGAAAAGCCACCGTTCGCGGTGGCTTTTTTTCGCCTGGCGGTTTGCCGGGGCGGATGTTTCCATTCACTGCGCCGCCGTGGCGGGGCGCGTCGCCCGCATGATCTGAGCGTGGCGTGACAGCCGTTGCGCCAGACACCTGGGAGACCCTCCATGAATCCATTCCTTCAATCCGCCGCTGCCCACCCGGCCCCTTTTGCCAGATGGCGCAGGGTGCGCGCCACCCTTGCTTCCGGCGCCCGGCCGCGCCCTTTGCGGCAGGCCTTGGGCGCGCTGCTGGTGACGGCGGGCCTGGGCCTGGCCGCGCCGCAGGCGCACGCGGTGGACCTCAACCAGGCCAATGCCCAGCAGCTCGAAGGCGTCCGGGGCATCGGCCCGCGCATGGCGGAAATCATCATCAAGGAACGCGAACGGGGCGGCAAGTTCGAATCCTTGAACGACCTGGCTGAACGCGTGCGCGGCATCGGCCCGAAGAAGGCGCAGGCCCTGCAAGAGGCCGGCCTGCAGGTGGCAGGGACGGGCCCTCAGGCCGGGCAGGGCGATACGGCGGCCAAGCCGGCGCAGGGCAAGCCGGCTGCGGGCAAGGCCGAAGCCAAATCCGAAGCGAAACCGGCGGCGTCCCAGCCCGCGGCCCGCGCCCGGCCCTGAGCGCGTCGCGCGCCGCGCGGGTAGCCCTGGCGGGAGCGCGGCTTTTGGCGGCGCGCGCCGCCAGGCGGGGTTATCATCGTCCGCATGACTACTACCTATCCCACTATCGAGCAAACCGTCGGCAATACGCCGCTGGTGCGCCTGCAGCGCATTCCCGGGGCCGCGGGCGCCGCCCGGGGCAATGTCATCCTGGCCAAGCTGGAGGGCAACAACCCCGCCGGCTCCGTGAAGGACCGTCCGGCCCTGTCGATGATCGCCCGCGCGGAAGAGCGCGGCGACATCAAGCCGGGCGACACCCTCATCGAGGCGACCAGCGGCAATACCGGCATCGCGCTGGCCATGGCTGCCGCCATGCGCGGCTACCGCATGATCCTGATCATGCCGGACAACCTGTCGGTGGAACGCCGCGCGGCCATGACGGCCTACGGCGCCGAGCTGATCCTGACGCCCGCGGACAAGGGCGGCATGGAATACGCCCGCGACCTGGCGTCGGCCATGCAGGCGGACGGCCGCGGTCTGGTGCTGGACCAGTTCGCCAACCCTGACAACCCCCGCGCCCACATCGAAACCACCGGGCCGGAAATCTGGAACCAGACCGAAGGGCGCGTTACCCACTTCGTGAGCGCCATGGGCACCACCGGCACCATCATGGGCGTGTCGACCTACCTGAAGTCGCGCAACCCCGCAGTGCAGGTGGTGGGCGCGCAGCCCGCCGAAGGATCGTCGATCCCGGGCATCCGCAAGTGGCCCGAAGCCTATCTCCCCAAGATCTTCGATCGCAGCCGGGTGGACGCCTATGAATCCATCGAGCAGGCCGAGGCCGAACAGATGGCGCGCCGGCTGGCGGCGGAAGAGGGCATCTTCGGCGGAATTTCATCGGCGGGCGCGCTGGTTGCCGCCCTGCGCGTGGCCGAACGCGTCAACGACGCCACCATCGTGTTCATCGTGTGCGACCGCGGCGACCGCTACCTGTCCACGGGCGTCTTCAACTGAACGCCTGATCGCCTTCGGGCAGAACAAAACCGCCATGCCGGGTTTGCCGGGCATGGCGGTTTTTCATTGGTCGGGCGCGGCGTGCGTCCGTGTTTCTTGCGCGCTTATTCGGGCTGGATGCCGGCGTCCTGCATCACCTTGATCCAACGCTCGCTCTCCGCCAGGTTGAAGGCTTCGGCTTCCTGGTAGCTCATGGTGCTGGGCAGCGTGCCTTGCGACTTCAGCGCTTCAACCACCTTGGGCGATTGCGAGGCTTCGATCATGACCTTGTTCAGCTTGGCGATGATGGGCTGCGGCGTGTCTTTGGGCGCCCACATGCCGTACCAGGTGACGATGTCGAAGCCGGGCAGGACGCTTTCCGCGATGGTCGGCACGTCGGGCAGTTCGGCCAGGCGGGTCTTGGTCGTCACGGCGATCGGGCGGATCTTGCCGCTCTGGATCAGCGGGAGAGCCGGCGCCAGCGGCGCGTACATCAGGTCCACGTGGCCGCCCGCGACGTCGGTCAGGGCCGGGCTGCTGCCGCGGTAGCCGACATGGGTGATCTTGGCCTTGGTGGAGGTATTGATCAGTTCGCCCGCCAGGTGCGGCAAGGTGGCCACGCCGGGGGATGCGAAGGTCAGCGAACCGGGCTGGGCCTGGCCCTGCTTGATCAGTTCGCCGAAGGTCTTGAACTTCGAGTTGGGCGGGACGACGGCCACCATCGGCACCGTGCCCAGCACGCCCACCATCTTGAAGTCCTTGATCGGGTCAAAGCTCAGATTCTTGAACTGGGCCGGATAGATGCCCTGCACCGACGGGTTCATCAGCAAGGTGTAGCCATCCGCCGGCGCCTTGGCGACCTGGGCCGTGCCGATGGTGCCGCTGGCCCCCG
Organism: Achromobacter aegrifaciens; assembly: GCF_902859735.1. Taxonomy (GTDB): domain Bacteria; phylum Pseudomonadota; class Gammaproteobacteria; order Burkholderiales; family Burkholderiaceae_B; genus Achromobacter; species Achromobacter aegrifaciens. The sequence goes on from NZ_CADIJY010000011.1 coordinate 126,891, forward strand.
CGCGGGTTTCGATCACCAGCGGCTGACCCAGGATCTCGCCCATCTGGACCGCGATCAGGCGGCCGACCACGTCTGTCGGTCCTCCTGCCGCCCAAGGCATGATCACGCGGATGGGCTTGTCCGGATAGTCCGCCTGCGCGTAGGCGGTTGCTGCCGGCACGGCCGCCGTGGCGATCGCCGAGCAGGCCGCGGCGAGGAAGGTGCGTTTGTTCATCTACTGTCTACTCCTACAAAGGTGAGATTGGCCGAGGGCAGCGCTGCTTGCAGCATCGCCTTGACCTCGGCCAGCTGTTTCCCCGTGGTGGCTTCGTTCTTCAGCATCCGGCTCAGCGGGCCGGCCACCACGATGGCAAAGGGTTGTTCGTATGCGCGGAATCCGAGCGAAATGGACATCACGTCCTCGACGTTCTCGCCCACCGAGCGCTGCCAGCCGCGCGCCATGCCCGCCTCCAGGTCGCGGTCGAAGGCTTCCCGGCTGGTGAGCGTGCTGTCCGTGTAGGCGGCAAAGCCGCTGTAGGCCTTGAACCACTTCTGCCGTTCTTCCTGCGACAGCACCGATAGCAGCGCCTTGCCGGAGCTGGTGGCGTGCACCGCCTTGAAGCCGCCCGGCTGATGCGAGAAGCGGATGGTCTGCTTGGACTCGGCGACGATCAGGTACACGACCTTGTCGTCGGCCAGCTTGGCCAGCAAGGCCGTCTCGCCCGTCAGGTCCCGCACCCGGGCCAGCACCGGCTCGATCACCGCGTTCAGCGGGTCGCTATGGCAGATCAGGGTGGCCACGTGTATCAGTTTCTGGGTCGGGTAATAGCCGTGCTTCTTGCCGATTTCGTAGAGATAGCCGCGCGCCACCATGGTCTTCAGCAGCCCATGGCAGCTCGACAGCGGAATCCCCATCTGGGCAGCGATCTCGCTGTACAGCAGGGGCTTCTGCTCCTCGGCAAAGAGGTTCAGCACATCCAGCACTCGGCCAGCAGTTTTCACATCCATGATGTTAGTATCCTATACGTGATAAATTTATGTCAAACAGCATTCAATCGACCAGGAGTTGCAACGCATGAGATGGAAGAACCGTCCTGAGGGATCGAACTGGGGAGATTTCGGGCCTGACGACCAGCGAGGTTGCCTGAATTACATCACCCCCGCGAACGTGCTGAGCGGCATGCGGGAAGTGCGCGAAGGCCTGAGCTTCTGCCTGTCGCTGCCGCTGGATTACCCGGGCGGCAACGGCGTGAACGTGCGGCGCCATCCGCCCAAGCTGCGGCCCACCGAGAGGGACGGCGACCAGTACCTGAATTTCCCGCTGGGACGCCTGCGTCCCGGCTGCGTCGACGTGCTCAGCGACGACATCGTCGAAATGAGCTTGCAGTATTCGACGCAATGGGATTCGCTGGCCCACGTGGGCGCGCTGTTCGACGCCAATGGCGACGGCCTGCCCGAGCGCGTCTACTACAATGGCTACCGGCCCAACGAGCACGTGGTGGGTCCGGTGGACTACGACGTGGACAATGGCTATGCCAAGACCGATCTGGGCCAGGGGCCGGCCTCCAACGCCAAGAAGCTGGACATCACCCAGCTGGCCGAATCGTGCCTGCAGACGCGCGGCGTGATGGTCGATCTGGCGCGCCACTACGGACGGGAGCAGAAGTCGGTCGGCTATGACGAGCTGATGCGCATCCTGGACGCGGACCGGATCGAGATCGAGCAGGGCGATATCGTGCTGTTCCATACGGAATTCGGCGACGCCCTGCTGGAAAAGAACCGCGAGCCGGATCCCCATACGCTGCACGAGATCTGCGCCGGCCTGGACGGCAGCGACGAGAAGCTGCTGCAGTGGATCACCGACTCGAAGGTGGCGGCCATGGCCTCGGACAACCACGCCTTGGAAATCTATCCCACGCAGAAGCCCAATGCCTGCTGCGCGGCGCTGCCTCTGCACCATCACTGCATTTTCAAGCTGGGCCTGCCGATAGGCGAGATGTGGTACCTGGGGGCGCTGGCGCGCTGGCTGACGGCCAACGGCCGCAGCCGCTTCCTGCTGACGGCGCCGCCGCTGAACCTGCCTGGCGCCGTGGGTTCGCCCGTGACGCCGGTTGCGACGGTGTAAAGCGCAGGACCGCGGCGCCTGGCGCCGCGGGTCCTGGGGGCTTCAGCGGCCCACGCGCGCTTCGATCTCGCTTGCCAGATCCGCTACCGAGGTCGCGTAGAAGTAGCTGCGGTTGTACTTGGTGAGCGCGAAGAAGTTGGGCGTGCCGACGCGATATTGCGCCGTGCCCCGGGCTTCCTCGACCAGGTCGACCACGCCCAGCGGCTGGCTGCCCCAGCCCGAGGCCGATGCGCCTGGCTGCAGGCGGGCGCCGGCGGCGGTGAGCGTGCCCCAGCTTTGCTTGGGTTCCAGTCCGCCGTCGACGAGCGCGGTGGGATCGGCAGGCAGCACCACGGGTGCGAACACCGGCAGGCCGCGCTGCCAGCCGTGCTGCGACAGGAAGCTGCCCACGGACATGATGGCGTCGCGGGTGTTGTTGCTCAGGTCGATATGGCCGTTGTCGTCGCCGTCCACCGCGTAATGCATGACGCTGGTGGGCATGAACTGGGGCATGCCGATGGCGCCGGCGTACGAGCCGCGGGTTTCCAGGTCCAGCTTGTCTTTCATGACCAGGGTCAGGAAGTCGGCAAGCTGGCCGCGGAACATGGTGGCGCGTTCGGGCTTGGCGGGGTCCGGGTAGTCGAAGGCCAGCGTCGTCAGCGCATCCAGCACACGGAAATTGCCCATATTGCGGCCGTACAGCGTTTCCACGCCGATGATCGAGGCAATCACCGGCGCCGGAACGCCGAAGCGCTGCGCCGCCTGGTTGAGCAGGTCGCGGTTCTCGTTGTAGAACTCCACGCCCCAGCCGATGCGCTTGGGTTCGACGAAGCGCGAGCGGTAGGTCAGCCAGCTGCGCCAGATCTTCTTGCCCGGGGGCGACGGCGCGATCAGGCGCGCGACGGTGGCGTTGTAGCGCGAACCGGCCAGCGCGGCGACCATGGGGTCCAGCGGCAGTTGGCGCTCGGTGGCCAGGTTTTCCACGAAAGTGCGGACTTCAGGCCGCAACGTGCCATTGGCGGCCAGCGCGGCGGGGGCGTCGTCCGCCAGTTCGGATCCAGGTGTCGGCGCGCTGGGTCCGATGCGGATGGGGGCCGGGGTTGATTCGGCGGCCGGCTGGCCGGCGACGGTGTTGGGTGCAGAGGGGGCGGTGGTGGAGCAGCCCGCCAGCAGGGCGGAGAGCGTTCCGAGTTGCAGTAATCGCCGACAGATGAACATAATCTTCCTTATGGAGACCATGTATCTTACCCACCCGGCATGCCGCCTGCATGAAATGGGCAGTTGGCATCCCGAAAGCCCCCAGAGGCTGGACGCCATTTCAGACCAGTTGCTTGCCAGCGGCTTGATGCCTTACCTGGACGACCGCCAGGCGCCGCAGGCATCCCGCCATGACATATTGCGGGTGCACACTGTCCAGTATCTGAACAGTTTGCGTGAACATACGCCGGAGCAAGGGTATTTCCCTATCGATCCGGATACGCTGATGAATCCCCATACCTACGAAGCCGCCCTGTACGCGGCCGGGGCAGGGGTGGCCGCGGTGGATGCGGTGATGGGCGGAGAGGCCCGCACGGCCTTCTGTGCGGTGAGGCCCCCGGGGCATCACGCCTGCCGTTCCCAGGCCATGGGATTCTGCTTTCTGAACAACGTCGCTATTGCGGCGCAGCATGCGCTGGACTTCCACGGCCTCTCGCGCGTGGCCATCGTCGATTTCGACGTGCACCACGGCAACGGCACCGAAGACATCTTCGCCGGCAACGACCGGGTGCTGATGTGCAGCTTCTTCCAGCATCCGTTCTTTCCCAATAGCGGCGCCGAGAGTCCCGCTTCGAACATGCTGAACGTGCCCGTGGCCGCGTACACCGGCGGGGCGGCGGTCAGGACCATCGTCACCGATACCTGGCTGCCGGCGCTGGAAGCGCACCGGCCCGAACTGATCCTGGTATCGGCCGGTTTCGACGCGCATCGCGAGGACGACATGGGCCAGATGGGCCTGGTCGAGGCGGATTACGCCTGGATAACAGAACAGCTCGTGGAGGTGGCCGAGCGCCACTGTCAGGGGCGCATCGTCAGCACGCTGGAAGGCGGTTACAACTTGTCCGCCTTGGGCCGCAGCGTGGTCGCCCATATACGAGCGCTGGCGAAGCTGTAGAATCGAGAAAAAATTGTGCAATGCGATCCCGGCGCATGCCGGGTAATTATTTTCCATTTGGAGGCAGCGGGATGAAGGTTTTGGTACCTGTCAAACGCGTCGTTGACTACAACGTCAAGGTGCGCGTCAAGTCTGATCAAACCGGCGTGGATATCGCCAATGTGAAGATGTCCATGAACCCCTTTGACGAGATCGCCGTCGAGGAAGCGACCCGCCTGAAGGAGAAGGGTGCTGTCGCCGAGGTCGTGGCGGTTTCTTGCGGCGTTGCGCAATGCCAGGAAACGCTGCGCACGGCCATGGCCATCGGCGCCGACCGCGGCGTGCTGGTCCAGACCGATGCCGAACTCCAGCCGCTGGCCGTGGCCAAGCTGTTGAAGGCGCTGGTCGACAAGGAACAGCCGCAGCTGGTGATCCTGGGCAAGCAAGCCATCGACGACGATGCAAACCAGACCGGCCAGATGCTGGCCGCGCTGCTGGACTGGCCGCAAGCCACGTTCGCCAGCAAGGTCGAGCTGGCCGATGGCAAGGTCACGGTCACGCGCGAAGTCGACGGCGGCCTGGAAACGCTGACGTTGAAGCTGCCCGCCATCGTCACCACCGACCTGCGCCTGAACGAGCCGCGCTACGTCACGCTGCCCAACATCATGAAGGCCAAGAAGAAGCAGCTGGACACCGTCACGCCTGAAGAGCTGGGTGTGGACGCCGCGCCGCGCCTGAAGACGCTGAAGGTCAGCGAGCCGCCCGCCCGCAAGGCCGGCATCAAGGTGGCCGATGTCGCGGCCCTGGTGGACAAACTCAAGAACGAAGCGAAGGTGGTCTGAACATGACGACGCTGGTTATTGCCGAACACGATAACGCCCAGCTCAAGGGCGCAACCCTGAACGCCGTCGCCGCCGCCGCCAAGATCGGAGGCGACGTGCACGTGCTGGTCGCCGGCGCCAACGCGCGCGCCGTGGCCGACCAGGCCGCCGCCGCCGCCGGCGTGGCCAAGGTCCTGCTGGCCGACGCGCCGCAACTGGCCGACGGCCTGGCCGAGAACGTCGCCGCCCAGGTGCTGGCCGTGGCCTCGGGCTACAGCCACATCCTGTTCCCCGCGACCGCCTCGGGCAAGAACGTGGCACCCCGCGTGGCTGCCAAGCTGGACGTGGCGCAGATCTCCGACATCATCGGCGTGGAATCGGCCGACACCTTCCAACGCCCGATCTACGCCGGCAACGCCATTGCCACGGTGCAGTCGGCCGATGCCGTCAAGGTCATCACCGTGCGCACCACCGGCTTTGACGCCGTGGCCGCGCAGGGCGGTTCGGGTGCGGTGGAAGAAGTCGCCGCCGTGGCCGATTCGGGCCTGTCCACCTTCGTGGGCCGTGAAGTCGCCAAGAGCGACCGTCCGGAACTGGCTGGCGCGCGCGTCGTCGTCTCCGGCGGCCGTGGTCTGGGCAGCGCCGAAAACTTCAAGATCCTGGATCCGCTGGCCGACAAGCTGGGCGCGGCGCTCGGCGCCTCGCGTGCCGCGGTCGACGCCGGCTACGCGCCTAACGACTGGCAAGTCGGTCAGACCGGCAAGATCGTTGCCCCGCAACTGTACGTCGCGGTTGGTATCTCGGGCGCCATTCAGCATCTGGCCGGCATGAAGGATTCGAAGGTCATCGTGGCCATCAACAAGGATCCGGAAGCGCCGATCTTCGGCGTGGCCGATTATGGCCTGGTGGGTGATCTGTTCCAGGTCGTGCCCGAACTGACCGGCGCGCTGTAAGCCACAACGCGCAGCCGTATCGAAGGCCCGCCAGCTTCGCGCTGGCGGGCTTTTTTATTATTTTGACGCGAGGACTACACATCTTGTGATTTCAGTATTCCAAATCTTTTGATTTCTCGAAAGATTCTGATAATGTGTTCCGCGCGCAGCTAGATTCGCGCAAGTGCTTGGCCTGTACAGAACGAAGGAGATTCGGGATGGAATGGTTCTTTGACACTCTGCGAAAATATCCGGAACTTGCGATATTCCTTACCCTCGGTCTCGGGTACTGGATAGGCGCCAAGAAACTCTTCGGATTCAATCTGGGAGCCGTGACTGGCACGCTGCTGGTCGGCGTGCTGGTGGGACAGCTCAATATCACGATCGCTCCCGTCCTCAAGCAGGTCTTCTTCCTGCTCTTCCTCTTCGGTCTGGGTTACGGCGTCGGACCGCAGTTCTTCCGAGGGATGAAAAGCGACGGCCTTCCGCAGGTCATCTTTGCCGTCATTATTTGCGTGATCTGCCTGTTGGTGACATGGGCGACAGCCGTAGGCTTCGGCTTCGATGCCGGCACCGGCGCAGGCCTGCTGTCAGGGGCCCAAACCATTTCCGCGGTCATGGGCGTGGCGACGGACACCATCAACGGCTTGGGCATAGACGCAGCAACCAAAAAGAAATGGATTGACAGCATTCCCGTCGCGTACGCGGTCTGCTACATCTTCGGCACGGTTGGAAGCGCCTGGATCCTGGCATCCCTGGGCCCGAAGCTGATGCGCGTGGACATCGTCAAAGAATGCCAGGAATACGAAGCCAAGATGTCGGGGGGCGCCGACTCGATGGAGTTGTCGGGCTACCGCAAGTTCATCGCGCGCGCCTACAAGCTGGACCGCGAGGAATTCGCCGGCAAGACGGTGGGAGAGCTGGAGTCCCGCTTCGTCGAGGCCCGGGTGTTCGTGGAGCGCATCCGGCGCGGCGACCAGATCATCGACAGCGATGCCAAGACGGTGCTGCAGCAAGGCGACGTGCTGGGCGTGACCGGCAGGCATGATGCGTTGGTTACGCAGGCCGCCGGCATCATCGGCACCGAAGTCGAGGACCGCGACCTGATCAACATGCCCGCCGAGGTCGTCGAAGTCGTCTTGACCAACAAGAACATCGCCGGCAAGACCATCAAGGAAATCGCCGACAGCGAAGCGGGCCGCGAACTGGGACGCGGCGTGTTCCTGCGCAAAGTCGTGCGCGGCGGCCACGACATGCCGATCAACTGGGGCTTGAAGCTTGACCGCGGCGACCGCCTGTATGTGCTGGGCGCCAAGCGCGACGTAGAACGCGTGGTCGGCCGGCTGGGCTACGTGGATCGCGCCACCAGCCAGACCGACATGGTCTTCGTCGGCTTCGGCATTCTGCTGGGCGGCCTGTTCGGCTCTCTGGTGCTGACCGTGGGCGGCGTTCCCGTCACCTTGTCGACCTCCGGCGGCGCGCTGATTTCCGGCCTGATCTTCGGCTATCTGCGTTCGGTGCATCCGACCTTCGGCCGTGTGCCGGAACCGGTGCACTGGTTCCTGACATCGGTGGGGCTGACGACGTTCGTCGCGGTCGTGGGTATATCGTCAGGGCCGGGATTCGTGCTGGGCTTCCAGCAATTGGGCGCCAAGCTCTTCATCGCGGGCATCATCGCCACCAGCGTTCCGATGATCGTGGGCGTATACATTGCGCGGTATGTATTCAAGTTCCATCCCGCCATTGCGTTGGGAGTCTGCGCCGGAGCCCGGACCACCACCGCGGCCATCGGCCAGATAACTGAAACGGCGAAGAGCCAGGTGCCTGCCCTGGGCTACACGGTTCCTTACGCCATCGGCAATACCCTGCTCATCATCTGGGGGATTGTCATCGTCATGCTCATGTCCTAGCAGAACGCCCCGCCAGCCCCGCGCTTGCGGGGCGTTTTGCAAGCGCGCCGGCGCGGCCGGCGACGCTCAGCGCCTGTCACCATGCAAACCAGGAGTACTGAACAATGGCTTCCACCGCGCCTCTTACCGTCAGCCTGGCTTCGGCCTTGAAAACCACCCGTTCGCGCCAACGCGACCTGGAGCAGCTTTCTCCGTTTGAACTCAAGGACTACCTGATCACGCTGGCCAAGGACAACCAGCACACCGCCGCGATCACCATGCTGAACGCGGGCCGCGGCAACCCTAACTGGATCGCCACCGAACCGCGCGACGCCTTCTTCCTGATGGGCCAGTTCGCGATGAAGGAAGCGCGCCGCGTGCGCGACGAGTCCATCCTGGCGGGCATGCCGGCCAAGAAGGGCTGCGCCGACCGGATGCGCAAGTTCCTGGCCAAGCACAAAGGCATGGACGGCTACGATTTCCTGGTCGGCGTGCTGGAGTACGGCGTCAAGGTCAAGGGCTTCGACCCCGACGCGTGGGTCCATGAACTGACGGACAGCATCATCGGCGACAACTATCCCGTGCCGCCGCGCGCGCTGGTCCATCTTGAACAGATCGTGCACGATTACCTGATCAAGGAAATGTGCGACGGCCGTCCGCCCAAGGGCAAGTTCGACCTGTTCCCGGTCGAAGGCGGCACGGCGGCCATGTGCTACATCTTCGATTCGCTGATGCAGAACGGCCTGCTCAAGCAGGGCGATACCATCGCGCTGTTCCTGCCGACCTTCACGCCCTATATCGAGATCTCGCATCTGGAGCGCTTCCAGTTCAAGATCGTGCCGATCAACGCCAGCAGCCTGCGGGCCGACGGCACCCATGATTGGCACTACCCGGCGTCCGAAATCGCCAAGCTCGAGAATCCCAAGATCAAGCTGGCGGTCACGGTCAACCCCAGCAACCCGCCGTCGGTGGCGTTCAGCCCGGTCGAGATGAAGCAGATCGTGCGCCTGATCCGCAAGAATCCGGACCTGGTGCTGGTGACGGACGATGTCTATGGCACCTTCGTGCCGAACTTCCGCTCGCTGATGGCGGAAGTGCCGCACAACACCATCTGCGTGTACTCGTTCTCGAAGAACTTCGGCTGCACGGGATGGCGCCTGGGCGTGATTGCGACCCATGAAAAGAACACCATGGACCGCCGCATCGCCGAATTGCCTGCATCCTGGAAACAGCGCCTGAACAAGCGCTATGGCGCCATGACGATGGAGCCCGAAAAGCTCAAGTTCATCGACCGGCTGGTGGCCGACAGCCGCAACGTCGCGCTGAACCACACCGCGGGCCTGTCCTTGCCGCAGCAGGTGCAGATGGGATTCTTCGCGCTGTCGCACCTGATGGACCTGAAGGACTCCTACAAGCACCTGACGATGAAGATCGTGCGCGCGCGCCGCGATGCCTTGTGGCGCGGCCTGGGCATACCCATGCCGCCCGAAGATCCGATGCGCGCCTGGTACTACGTCGAGCTGGATTTCATGGTCTGGGCCAAGATCACGTACGGCGATGCGTTCTGCAAGTACATGATGGCCAACTACGAGCCGGTCGACTTCCTGTTCCGCCTGGCCGAGAAATCCGGCGTGGTGCTGATGGACGGCGGCGGCTTCGGCGGTCCGCCATGGTCGATCCGCGTGTCGCTGGCGAACCTGGACGACGGCGACTACGCCAAGATCGGCAAGCATATGGTCGAAGCCGCCACCGAGTACGTCGAGGCGTGGAAGGCCGGCGAACTGGTGCGTTCGGGCCCGACGGCCGGCAAGGGCCAGACCACGAAGGCGCCCGCGGCCAAGCGCAAGGCGGGCAAGACCGCGGCAGCCAAGAAAGCGGTCAAGAAGGCAGTGAAGAAGGCCGACACGGCGGCGAAGTCCGCCAAGAAGGCCGTGGCGCGCAAGTAGGCGGGCCGGGCAGCAACCTCCAGGGCGACATGACGACATGACTTGTACGGTCGGGTTTTTCAATAGCGTTCCCATCGCAGTGCTGTTTGTGACGGTGGGCTTGGGATACCTGATCGGCAAGCTGAAAGTCGGACCGATCCAGCTAGGCGGCGTGTGCGGAACACTCATCGTCGCCCTGCTGATCGGCCAGACGGGTTGTCAGATGCGCGGCGACCTCAAGGAAGTCGCCTTCGCCCTGTTCATATTCGCGATGGGGTACTCGGGCGGGCCGCAGTTCTTTGCCAACCTGAACCGCTCCAGCTTGCGCTACATCGCGCTGCCTATCATCGAAGCATTGCTGGTGCTGACCATCGTGCTGGCCGCGGTGCCGCTGTTCGGCCTGGACGCTGGGACGGCGGCGGGCCTCGCGGCCGGCGCGGCCACCGAATCGGCCGTGGTAGGCACGGCGGCAGAGGCGCTCAAGCATCTGGGCCTGGCGGATGCCGAGGTCCAGCGCATGGAAGCCAACATCGCCACGGCCTACACGCTGACCTATCTGGTTGGCCTGATCAGCATCGTGTTCTTCACCAGCCAGGTAGCGCCAGCCCTGTTGCGCATGAATCTGCGCGAGGCTTCCAAGGCATTGGAGGAAAAGCTCGGCGTGGCGGCCGGAGAGGGCGAGGACGCGAACATGCCCACCTTGCCGCGGCTGGTGGGACGCTCGCACGTGGTCAAGGACGCGGATGGCAAAAGCGTGGCTGAAGTGGAAGCCGCGCTGGGCGGACGCACCGTCATCAGCCGCATCCTGCGCAATGGCGAGGCGGTGGACGCCACGCCCGGCGACATGCTGGCCACGGGCGACATCGTGGTGGTGCTGGGCTTGCGGCGCTTCGCGCTGCGCGCGGGTTCCGTCATCGGACCCGAAATCCAGCTGCCGGAGGCGCATGCCGACGACTTGCAGCTGAGCGAGCTGGCCGTCATCGTCAACAAGAAGGCCGTCAATGGCCATACCGTCGGCGAACTGGCGAAGCGGCCCAACGCCCAACGCGCACGTGGCGTGTTTCTGCAGTCCATCGTGCGCTCGGGCCATTCCTTGCCGATCACGCCAGCCACCGTGGTGCAGTACGGCGACCTGGTTACGCTGGTCGGCGCCGAGCCCGAACTCTCCCAGGCCGGCGCGGCGCTGGGCAACGAGCTGCGGCGCAGCGGCGTGACCGACCTGGTGTTCCTGGCGTTCGGCATCCTGGCCGGCTTGTTGATCGGCAGCCTGAGCGCGCGGATGTGGGGCATCCCCGTGTCGCTGGGCAGTGGCGGGGGCGCGCTGGTCAGCGGTCTGGTCTGCGGCTGGATCAACGCCAAGCGGCCCTCGATAGGCCACATGCCGGACCATGCCGTGCAGTTGCTGAAGGATCTGGGCCTGGCTGTGTTCGTGGCCTGCGTGGGCTTGTCGGCGGGGCCGGAAGCCATCGCGCTGATCCGCGAGCATGGCGCGGTATTGCCGCTCATCGGCCTGCTGGTGTCGCTGGGGCCTGCCTGCCTGTCGCTGTGGGTGGGACACAAGATCCTGAAGATCGAAGGTCCCTTGCTGGTCGGCGCCATCGCTGGCCAGCATGTCAGCACGCCGGCCATCAGCGCCATCCTGACCTCCAGCGGCAGTTCCGTGCCGCTACTGGGCTACACGGTGACCTACGCCATCGCCAACGTGCTGCTGCCAGTGCTGGGGCCGATCATCGTGTCGCTGGCGCATCATCTGGGTTAGCGCGGGCTCTGGTTCAGCAGCGCGCATCCCTGCCACGCCTGATCGTCGATCAGGCGTTTTATTTCGTCCTTGCACAAGGCCATGATCTGGCTCACCGCCGGCGTGGGGGGCAGGCTCTCGCTGGCGCATAGCACCAGTTCGCGCGACAGCGTGTCGTCCAGGGCATGCGCCACGATCGACCCTTCCGCGATTTCGGGCTGCGCGGCCGAGCAGGGCAGGATCGTGGCGGCCATGCCGCTGCGCACCGCGGGGACGAGGATGGCCGAGGTGCTGGCTTCGGCAAACAGATTGCAGGTCAGGCCGGCGGTCAGGAAGGCATGGTCCAGGCGTGCGCGCAGCGTGTTGGGCAGGCTGGGCAGAACCAGGGGCAAGGCGGCGAAGTCCGCGATGGCCAGCGTGCGGCGCGGCAGCGCGACGCTGGCGTGAGCCAGCAGGAACAGGCTCTCGCGCAGCAGCGGCGTGCGCAGCAGTCCCTGCATGGGTTGCTGGTCCGGCGACAAGGAAAAATCGATGCGTCCCTGCAGCACCAGCTTGGTCAGGTCCGCGCTGGGCACATCGACGATTTCCAACACCACCGAAGGCAGCTCCGCCTTGGCCCGGCGCATCAGCGGCAACGCCAGCATGCGCGCGGTGCTGGAGGCCAGTCCTATCGACACCGTGCCGGTGACCTGGTCCCCGGTCTTAGACAGCAGGCTGCGAGTGCTGTCGACCTGACGCAGGATGGTTTGCGCGTGCCGGTACAGCAACAGGCCTTCCGCGGTGGGCTGGGCGCCTTTGACCCCGCGCACCAGCAGTGCGACGCCCAGGCTTTCCTCCAGCAGCGCCATCTGCTGACTCAGCGCGGGTTGCGCCACATGCAGACTTTCGGCGGCCCGGGTCATGTTGCGCATTTCAACCACCCGGACGAAGTACTTGAGCTGACGCAGATTCATTGGATAAGAAAATCTTATGAATGGATCGGAAAACAGTATTTTCGGGACCTGTGAAGCGCTGCCTAGAATGGGCTCCGCATCACGGGAGGACGAACATGAGTCTGCCATTGGCAGGGCTGAAAGTGCTGGATCTGACTCGGGCCCTTTCCGGGCCTTTCTGCACAATGATTCTGGGAGACCTGGGCGCCGAGGTCGTCAAGGTGGAACCCATGCCCGCCGGCGAGATGGCGCGGCAGTGGGGCCCCTTCGATGACGACATAAGTGTTTATTATCTTAGTGCCAATCGCAGCAAGCAAGGCATAGGCGTGGACTTCCGCAAGCCGGAAGGGATCGCGCTGCTGCGCAATATGGCCCTGGCTTCCGACATCGTGGTCGAGAACTTCAAGGTCGGAACGATGGAGGCGATGGGCCTGGGATACGAGGCGTTGGCGCAAGAGCATCCGGGCCTGATCATGGCGTCGATTTCCGGCTTTGGCAGCAAGGGGCCGGCACGGGACTGGGCCGGATTCGATCAGGTCGCGCAGGGCTATTCGGGCTTCATGAGCCTGACCGGCACGCCGGAATCGGGGCCGATGCGGGTGGGCGTAGCCGTCGGCGACTTGAGCGCGGGCATGTGGCTGACGATAGGAATACTGTCCGCCGTCGCGCAGCGCGCCTCGACTGGTCGCGGGCAGCATGTGGAAACCTCGCTGCTGGCGGGCCTCATGGCGTTGCTCAGCGTGCAGGGCCAGCGCTACCTCAGCAAGGGGGAGATCCCGGAACCCTGCGGCAACGTGCATCCGGTCATCGCGCCCTACGGCACCTTCGAGACCGCGGATGGGCCGCTCAACCTGGCGCCCGCGACCCAGGCGATGTGGGTCAGGCTTTGCGGCATTCTCGGACTCTCCCATCTGGTGTCCGACGAGCGGTTCCTGACGAACGCCGAGCGCATGCAGCACCGCTATGCGTTGAAGCAGGAGCTGGAGGCGGGGCTCAAGCGCAAGACGCGCATGGAATGGACCGCGCTGATGATCGAGGGCGGCATTCCCGCAGGCCCCATCAATACCCTGGAGGATGTGTTCGCCGACGCGCAGGTGCAGGCTTGCGGACTGGTCCGCTCGTTGACGCATCCGGTGTTGGGCGAATTGCGGCAGGTGGACCTGCCCCTGGGCCTGAGCGGCGCGCAGGCGCCGAGCCGCCGCGCTCCGCCCGTGTTCGGCCAGCACACGCGCGAGGTATTCGCCCGTTACGGGATGGCAGATGCCGAGATCGACCGGCTGCTGGCCGAGGGCGTGGCGCATCAGGCGGAGACGTGCACATGACGGGTCCCGCCGATACGCCCAGCCTTGCCGTCGACGGCCACGTGGCGACCATCCGGCTGCGCAGGCCCGGCCATGCCAACCGGCTCGGGCCGCAGGACCTGGCGGTCCTCAGAGAGCATCTGGACAGGGTCAACGCGGACGACGCCGTGCGGGTGCTGCGCTTTCAATCCGACGGCAAGTATTTTTGCAGCGGGTATGACATTTCGTCCCTGGCGTCCGACAGCGCGCCCAGCTCTCTTTATTTTGGCCAGACCATGGACCTGATCGAGGCGGCGCGGCCAGTGACCATCGCGGCGGTGCAGGGCGGGGCCTATGGCGGCGGCACGGACCTGTGCCTGGCTTGCGATTTCCGCATCGGCACGCCGCAGTCCGACATGTTCATGCCGGCCACGCGCCTGGGCCTGCACTTCTACGCGGGCGGCATGTCGCGCTATGTGACGCGCCTGGGCCTGGACCAGGCCAAGCGCCTGTTCCTGACGGCGGAAAAAATCCAGGCCGACGAAATGCTGCGCATCGGATTCCTGACCGAGCTGGTGCCGCAAGAAATGCTATCGGCCCGGCTGGACGCCCTGAGCGCGCAGATTGCGGCAATGGCTCCGATTCCGCTGTTCGGCGTGAAAGCGCACCTGAACCGCATCGCGCGGGGCGAGCTCGATCTGGCCGCAATCGAGCAGGCGGTGCTGCGTTCCGAGCAGTCCCGCGACCTGGCCGAGGGCGCGCGGGCGTGGAAGGAGAAGCGCGCGCCGGATTTCACCGGCCGCTGACGCGGCCGGCGCATGACCAGAGAGCCGCGCCACAAGCGGCTCCGATTCCATCAAAGGAGACCCTGATGAAACCTGCTATTGCCGTCCATGGCGCCTTGCTTGCCGCCATCGCCTTGTCCGCGATGTCCGGTGCCGCGCATGCCGCCGATCCTTATCCCTCCAAACCCCTGACCTTGGTGATCGGGTTCCCGCCCGGCGGCGGGGCGGATCAAGTGGGGCGGGTCTATGCGAATGCGCTGGCCAGGCAATTGAAGCAGCCGGTGGTCGTGGAAAACCGCCCTGGCGCCGGTTCCACGATCGGCGCCAGCCTGGCCGCGCGCGCCGCCGCCGACGGCTACACGCTGTACCTGGGGAATTCCAGCGTCATGGGCAGCGACAGCGCCTTGTACAAGGTGGATTACACGCCGGACAACTTCGTGCCCGTGGCCCAGCTCACGACCGGCCCCATGGTCCTGATCGCGAACGCAAAGCTGGGGCTGAAAAGCGTGCAGGACCTGATAGACCGGGCCAGGAGCAAGCCGGGGTCCATCAATGTCGCCTCGTCCGGCAACGGCGTCATCACGCATCTGGCCGCGGTCGAGTTCATGACGCTTGCCAACGTGAAGCTGATGCACATTCCCTTCAAGGGGGGCGCCGCGGCGGCGCAGTCCGTGGCGGCGGGCGACACAGATATCTCGTTCGCCACGGCGCCTTCGGCCAAGTCGGTGATCGATACGGGCAAGGTGGTGGCCCTGGCGGTCACGTCTGGCCAGCCCTCGCGCCTGTTGCCCTATCCGACCATCGCGCAGACCGTGCCCGGCTATGACGTGTCCAACTGGTGGGGAATCTTTGCTCCCAAGGGCACGCCGCCGCAGGTGCTGGACACGCTGTTCAAGGCCAGCAACGATGTGCTGGCGCTGGCCGATGTGCAGCAGGGCATGGCGGCCGGATACGAGGAAGTGACGCCGTCCGCGTCCTTGGCCGCGTTCGGGGAGTATGCCCGCAAGGAAGGAAGCAAGGGTTTAAGATTGGCCAAAGAGAGTCAGGAAACGGCCAATTGATGGAGACCCCATGCCCTACGTAACCCCGCTGCAGGACTTCCGCTTCGCTTTGAAGGAGCTGGCAGGACTCGATGACGTCCTGAAACTGCCCGGCTTCGAAGAAGTCACGCCGGATCTGGTGGACGCCATCCTGGAAGAAAACGGCCGCTTCGTCGAGCAGGCCGTGGCGCCTTTGAACGTGCCGGGCGATACGCAGCCGCCGGTCTGGAAGGATGGCCAGGTCACGACCACGCCGGGCTACGCGCAGGGCTTCAAGGATTACGCCGCGGGCGGCTGGCAGGGCTTGCAGCATCCGGTGGAGTGGGGCGGGCAGGGCCTGCCCAAGCTGGTCGCGGCGGCGCCGGGCGAGAACATCCAGGCGGCCAGCCTGGCGTTTTCCCTGTGTCCCATGCTGACGGACGGCGTGATCGAAGCCTTGTTGACGGTCGGATCGGACGCGCAACGCAAGCAGTACGTGCCGCAGCTGATCGGCGGCAAGTGGACCGGCACGATGAACCTGACCGAACCGCAGGCCGGCTCGGACCTGGCGCAGGTCGCGACTCGTGCGGTGAAGCAGGACGACGGCAGCTACCGGCTGACGGGCCAGAAGATCTTCATCACCTATGGCGACCACGATCTGGCCGAGAACATCATCCATCTGGTGCTGGCGCGCACGCCGGACGCGCCGGCCGGCGTGAAGGGGATCTCGCTTTTCATCGTGCCCAAGTTCCTGGTGCAGGCCGACGGCAGCCTGGGCAAGCGCAACGACGTCTGGTGCGCGTCGCTGGAGCACAAGCTGGGCATCCACGGCAGTCCCACCGCCGTGCTCATGTACGGTTCGGGCAAGGGCGACGTGGGCGAAGGCGCCATCGGCTATCTGGTCGGCGAGCAGAACCGCGGCCTGGAATACATGTTCATCATGATGAATGCCGCCCGCTATTCGGTGGGGCAGCAGGGCATAGGCGTGTCCGAACGCGCCTATCAGCATGCCCTGGCCTATGCGCGCGAGCGCGTGCAGGGCCGCGCGGTCGAAGGGTCGGCCGGCCCCGTGGCCATCGTGCGCCATCCGGACGTGCAGCGCATGCTGATGACCATGAAGGCGCTGACCGAGGCGGCGCGCGCCGTGTCCTACGTGACGGCGGCAGCGCACGACAAGGGCACGCATCATCCGGATCCGGAGCAGCGCTCGCGCAACCGGGCCTTCTATGAGTACATGGTGCCCATCGTCAAAGGATTCTCCACCGAGACCGCGGTCGAGGTCGCATCGCTGGGCCTGCAGGTGCACGGCGGCATGGGCTATATCGAGGAAACCGGGGCCGCGCAGTATTACCGCGACGCGCGCATCCTGCCCATCTACGAAGGCACGACCGCGATCCAGGCCAATGACCTGGTCAGCCGCAAGACGCAGCGCGACGGCGGCGCCACCGCCCATGCCGCGATCGCGGCGATGCGCGAGACGCTGCGCGCAGTCGAGAACGAGGCGATGCGCGCGTCGGCGGACGATCGCGAAGGACTGCGCCTGCTGCGCGACAACCTGGACAGCGCCATCCAGGCCTACGAGGCCGGCGTGGCATTCATCCTGGAGCAGTCGCCGACCAATATCAGGGCGGTCTATTCCAGCAGCGTGCCCTATCTGATGCTGGCCGGTGTGGTGCACGGCGGCTGGCAGATGGCGCGGGCCGTGCTGGCCTGCCGCCGGCATCTGGCGGCAGGTTCCACCGATCCGTTCTACGGGGCCAAGCTGGCGACGGGATTGTTCTACGGCGCCCACATCCTGCCGCGCGCGCTGGCCCTGTCCGCCGCAGTGCGGGCCGGGGCGGTGGCGGACGCCTGCGGCGCCAGCTTGAATATTGCATAAGGTTATATGACTTGCGTATTTCCCCGGCTACAGGTTTGATGGAAGAATCGTTTCACAGACGCTGACCTGCGCCATGAAACGCTTTTCCTGCGCTGCCCGCCGCGACGGGCGGCCAGCCCCCAACCTGCATCCGCACACTGGAGACACCATGAGTCATCTACGCCTGGGCGACACCGCCCCTGATTTCGAACAGGAATCTTCGGCAGGGCCGATCCGCTTCCATGAGTATCTGGGCAACAGCTGGGGTGTTCTTTTCTCGCACCCGGCCGATTTCACGCCCGTCTGCACCACTGAACTGGGCTACACCGCCAAGCTGGCCGACGAATTCGCCAAGCGTAACGTGAAGGTGCTGGCGCTGTCCGTGGACGGCACCGATTCGCACACCAAGTGGATCGAGGACATCAACGACACGCAGTCCACCAAGGTCAACTTCCCGATCCTGGCCGACAAGGACCGCAAGGTGTCCGAGCTTTACGACATGATCCATCCGAACGCCAACGCCACGCTGACCGTACGCTCGGTGTTCATCATCGACCCCAACAAGAAGGTGCGCCTGACCATCACGTATCCGGCCAGCACCGGCCGCAACTTCAACGAGATCCTGCGCGTCATCGACTCCCTGCAGCTGACCGACAGCCACAGCGTGGCCACGCCGGTGAACTGGGAAGACGGCGACGATGTGATCATTGTTCCGTCCTTGCAGGACGAGGCCGTGATCAAGCAGAAATTCCCGAAGGGCTACAAGGCCGTGCGTCCCTATCTGCGCATTACGCCTCAGCCGAATAAGTAAATTCGGAAATCGAAGGGGCGGGTCCCCGTTAGCAACCGCCGCCTGCCCCTTGGGGAGGCGGCGGTTTTTCATTGGGGCGCGCATGGGGCCAGGGCAAATTCCCATTGCTGGGACACCGGTCCTATATGCCTGCGAGCGATGAGCAACCAAATAATGATTCGTTCCGTTCAGAACGCCCAGCCAGCACACTTGCTCCCACATTGCCGAACACAGGGAGCATGGGATGTCTTTCAGGAAAGCCGGTTGGTTGGCCGCCTTGGCCGCAGTGACGATGTCGTTTGCCGCGATTGCGCCGGCGCAGGCACAGCAGAAGCAGACGCTCCTGAATGTCTCATATGACCCGACCCGCGAGCTGTATCGCGCCATCGATGATGCGTTCATCAAGCAATACAAGGACAAGGCCAACGTCGACCTGACCATCCGCCAATCGCACGGCGGTTCGGGCCGCCAGGCGCGCTCCGTCATCGACGGCCTGGAAGCCGACGTGGTGACGCTGGCGCTGGCTTATGACATCGACGCGGTTGCCGACCGTGGGCTGCTGCCTGCCGATTGGCAGGCCCGCCTGCCGCAGAACAGCTCGCCCTACACCTCCACCATCGTGTTCCTGGTGCGCAAGGGCAACCCCAAGCAGATCAAGGACTGGGACGACCTGGTCAAGGATGGCGTGCAGGTCATCACGCCCAATCCCAAGACCTCGGGCGGGGCGCGCTGGAATTACCTGGCCGCCTGGGCCTATGCGCTGGAGAAGAACGGCGGCAGCGAGGACAAGGCCCGCGCCTTCGTGGGCGACCTGCTCAAGCACGTGCCGGTGCTGGACACTGGCGCGCGCGGCGCCACCACCACCTTCGTGGAGCGCGGCGTGGGCGATGTGCTGCTGGCCTGGGAAAACGAGGCTTTCCTGGCGCTGGAAGAGCTGGGTCCGGACAAGTTCGACATCGTGGTGCCGTCGCTGTCCATCCTGGCCGAGCCGCCGGTGGCCGTGGTCGACAAGGTCGTGGACAAGAAGGGTACCCGCGCCGCGGCGCAGGCCTATCTGGAATTCCTCTACACGCCCGCCGCGCAGGAAATCATTGCCAAGAACTACTACCGGCCCATCGACAAGACCGTGGCCGCCAAGTACGAAAGCAAGTTTCCCAAGGTCAAGCTCGTGACCATCGACGACAAGATCTTCGGCGGGTGGCGCAAGGCGCAGAAGGACCACTTCAGCGACGGCGGCACCTTCGACCAGATCTACCTGCCGCAAAAGAAATAAGCATCTGACGATCGGACGACGGCCATGACGACAGCCTCGAACCCGGTGGCAAGCGGCGCGCAAGCGCCTTTTGCCTTTCGGCGCAACAGCCCGGGCGTGCTGCCCGGATTCGGCATCTCGATGGGCTACGCGGTGCTGTACCTCAGCATCCTCGTGCTCATTCCGCTGGCGGCCTTGCCGATCAAGAGCGCGGGCCTGGGCTGGCAAGGCTTCTGGGACGCGGTGACCGCGCCGCGGGTGCTGGCCTCGTACAAGCTGACCTTCGGCGCGTCGTTGATCGCGGCGCTGGTGAACCTGGTGTTCGGCACGGTGGTGGCCTGGGTGCTGGTGCGCTACCGCTTTCCGGGCAAGAAGATTCTGGATGCGCTGGTGGATCTGCCGTTCGCGCTGCCCACGGCGGTGGCGGGCATCGCGCTGACCTCGCTGTATTCGCAGAAGGGCTGGCTGGGCGGACCGCTGGCCGACTGGTTCGGCTGGAAGGTGGCATTTACGCCCTTGGGCATCGTGATCGCGTTGATCTTCATCGGCGTGCCGTTCGTGGTGCGCACGGTGCAGCCGGTGCTGGAAGACGTGGAGCGCGAAATCGAGGAGGCCGCGGCCAGCCTGGGCGCCAACCGCTGGCAGACCATACGCCGGGTGCTGCTGCCCATCATCATGCCCGCCTTGATGACGGGCTTCGCGCTGGCGTTTGCACGCGCGGTGGGCGAGTACGGCTCGGTGGTGTTCATTGCCGGCAACATGCCGATGGTGTCCGAGATCACGCCGCTACTGATCATCGCCAAGCTCGAGGAATTCGACTACGCGGGCGCTGCCGCCATTGCCACGGTGATGCTGGTGCTGTCCTTCGCGCTGTTGCTCGTCATCAATCTGCTGCAGGGCTGGCAGGCCCGCCGCAACCTCGGGAGGCTCGCATGAGCGCCGCGGACCGTCCCGCCCATCTGACCGAGCCGCGCTGGGTGCGCGGCGTGCTGCTCTTCATCGCGCTGGGATTCCTGGCGCTGTTCCTGCTGGTGCCGCTGGCAGCGGTATTCGCCGAAGCCTTCAAGAAGGGCTGGCAGCTGTACCTGGACGCCATCGTCGAGCCGGACGCGCTGTCCGCCATCCGACTGACGCTGCTGGTGGCGGCCATCGCGCTGCCGGTAAACCTGGTGTTCGGCGTGGCCGCGGCCTGGGCGATCACCAAGTTCCAGTTCCGCGGCAAGCAGTTCCTGATCACCCTGATCGACCTGCCGTTCTCGGTGTCGCCGGTGGTGGCCGGCCTGGTGTTCGTGCTGCTGTTCGGCACCCAGGGCTGGTTCGGCGGCTGGCTGCAGGAACATGACATCAAGATCGTCTACGCGGTGCCGGGCATCGTGCTGGCCTCGCTCTTCGTGACCTTTCCGTTCGTGGCGCGCGAGCTTATCCCCCTGATGCAGGCGCAGGGCAGCGAGGAAGAGCAGGCTGCGCTGACCCTGGGCGCCAACGGCTGGCAGATCTTCTGGCGCGTCACGCTGCCCAACATCAAGTGGGGGCTGCTGTACGGCGCCATCCTGTGCAACGCGCGGGCCATGGGCGAGTTTGGCGCGGTGTCGGTGGTGTCCGGGCAGATCCGCGGCCTGACCAACACCATGACCCTGCACGTCGAGATTCTCTACAACGAGTACCAGTATTCCGCGGCGTTCGCCGTGGCGTCGTTGCTGGCCCTGCTGGCGCTGGTGACGCTGGTGGCCAAGAACGTCGTCGAGTGGCGCAACGCGCGCTTTCAGCAGGCCGCCGACCTGCCGGTCGAGTATCCCGGCCAGCCGGCCGCCATCAAGCCGGCCCTGGCCTGACAGGAGACAAGCATGAGTATCGAAGTCCGCAATCTATCCAAGCGCTTCGGCCAGTTCCGCGCGCTCAACGACGTCTCGCTGCATATCGAGACGGGAGAGCTGGTCGCGCTGCTGGGCCCGTCGGGCTGCGGCAAGACCACGCTGCTGCGCATCATCGCGGGGCTGGAGTCGGCTGATTCCGGCAGCGTGCTGTTCGCGG
Source organism: Achromobacter aegrifaciens (assembly GCF_902859735.1). GTDB lineage: Bacteria > Pseudomonadota > Gammaproteobacteria > Burkholderiales > Burkholderiaceae_B > Achromobacter > Achromobacter aegrifaciens. The sequence goes on from NZ_CADIJY010000011.1 coordinate 148,357, forward strand.
GCGAAGACGCTACCGCGGTGGACGTGCGCCGCCGCCAGGTCGGTTTCGTGTTCCAGCACTACGCGCTGTTCAAGCACATGACGGTGTTCGAGAACGTGGCCTTCGGCCTGCGCGTCAAGCACCGCTCGCAGCGTCCTTCGGAGGACGTGATCCAGCGCAAGGTGCATGACCTGCTGGGCCTGGTGCAGCTGGACTGGCTGGCCGACCGCTATCCCGCGCAGCTCTCCGGCGGCCAGCGTCAGCGTATCGCGCTGGCGCGCGCGCTGGCGGTGGAGCCGCGGGTGCTGCTGCTGGACGAGCCCTTCGGCGCGCTGGACGCCAAGGTGCGCAAGGAATTGCGGCGCTGGCTGCGCCGCCTGCATGACGAGCTGAATGTGGCCAGCGTGTTCGTCACCCATGACCAGGAAGAAGCGCTGGAAGTGTCGGACCGGGTGGTGCTGATGAACTCGGGCCGCATCGAGCAAGTCGGCACGCCGCGCGAGGTCTGGGAAGCACCGGCCACGCCCTTCGTCTACGGCTTCCTGGGCGACGTCAACCAGTTGCAGGGCTTTGCCACGCGGGGCGTCTGGAACGGCGCCGGCCTGTCCTTGCCCGCGCCAGAGCTGGCGCAGGCCGAAGCGCAGCGCGCCACGGCCTACGTACGGCCGCACGAGTTCGAAGTCGAGCGCTACCGTGCCGGCGCTGACGGCATTCCGGTGCGCCTGGCACACGCCTTCCTTGCCGGTCCCAGCGCCTATCTGGAGCTGGCGAGCGAGGATTCCGACGCCATCATCGAAGCCGAGGTGCCCGAGTCCCTGTACCGGGAGTTGGGCCTGCGCGATGGCGAAATTCTGTTGGCGCGTCCGCGGCGGGCGCGCATTTTCGCGACGCAATCATGAGCACTACCGATCTTTTGCCTGAACTCGAGGCGGGCCTGGCCGCGCGCTGGCGCGAGTTGGGCGCACGCCTGGCCGACGTGCAGCAACGCTACCCGGACGCCGCGCTGGCGTCCTCGCTGGCGGCCGAGGACATGCTGCTGACGCACGCCATCTACAGCGCCGGCCTGGACCTGGAAGTCTTTACGCTGGACACGGGCCGGCTGCACGCCGAAACGCTGGGCGTACTGGACGCCGTGCGCGAACGCTACGGCCGCGAGGTCTCCGTGTACCGGCCGATAGCGGCCGCGGTCGAGCAGCACGTCGCCGAACACGGCGCCTATGCGTTCTATGAAAGCGTGGAGCTGCGCAAGGCCTGTTGCCAGATCCGCAAGGTCGAGCCGCTCAAGCGCGCGCTGGCCGGACGCGGCGCCTGGATCACCGGGCAGCGGCGCGCGCAATCCACCACCCGCGGCGAACTGCCGCTGGAAGAACACGACCAGACCTTCGGCCTCTACAAGTTCAATCCGCTGGCCGAATGGAGCGAAGAGGAAGTCTGGTCCGCCATCCGCGCGCTGGGCATCCCGTACAACCCGCTGCATGACCAAGGCTACCCGTCCATTGGTTGCGAACCCTGTACCCGCGCCATCCGTCCGGGCGAGGACCTCAGGGCAGGGCGCTGGTGGTGGGAGTCGTCGGACTCCAAGGAATGCGGCCTGCATGCGGGCAACCGGGTCATCGGCATCGCGGCGCGCGCCGACTGATGCGGCCCACGAATTCGAAATCTGTTTTAGGGGAAGTGCATATGTCTGCAGTGATCCAACGCAGCCACCTGGATTGGCTGGAATCGGAAGCAATATTCATCCTGCGCGAGGTGGCCGCCGAAAGCGAGAAGCCCGTGCTGCTGTTCTCTGGCGGCAAGGACTCCGTGGTGCTGCTGCGCCTGGCCGAGAAGGCATTCCGGCCGGGACGCTTTCCGTTCCCGCTGATGCACATCGACACTGGCCACAACTTCGACGAAGTGATCGCCTTCCGCGATGCGCGCGCGGCAGAACTGGGCGAGACCCTGATCGTGCGCAGCGTCGAGGATTCGATCGCGCGCGGCAGCGTGGTGCTGCGCCGCGAGACCGATTCGCGCAATGCCGCGCAGGCCGTGACGCTGCTGGAGGCGATCGAGGAATTCGGCTTTGACGCCTGCATCGGCGGAGCGCGCCGCGACGAGGAAAAGGCCCGCGCCAAGGAACGCATCTTCTCGTTCCGCGACGAGTTCGGCCAATGGGATCCGAAGGCGCAGCGTCCGGAACTCTGGAACCTGTTCAATACCCGCGTGCATCGCGGCGAGAACATGCGCGTGTTCCCGATCTCGAACTGGACCGAGCTGGACGTCTGGCAGTACATCCAGCGCGAGCAGCTGGCGCTGCCGTCGATCTACTACAGCCACCAGCGCGAGGTTGTGCGCCGCAAGGGCCTGCTTGTGCCGGTCACGCGGCTGACCCCGCCGCAGGATGGCGAACAGGTCGAACGCCTGCAGGTGCGCTTTCGTACCGTGGGCGATATCTCCTGCACCTGCCCGGTGGCGTCCGATGCCGCCGACACCCGGGCCATCATCGCCGAAACAGCGGTGACCGACATTACCGAGCGCGGCGCCACGCGCATGGACGACCAGACTTCCGAGGCCTCGATGGAGCGCCGCAAGAAGGAAGGCTATTTCTGATCGCTTGACACGCCGGCATCAGCCGGCGACCAGGAACGCACATGAACGCACTCAACGATTCTTTTCTTTCCGGCGCCGATACGGGCGTGCTGCGCCTGATCACCGCCGGCTCGGTGGATGACGGCAAATCGACGCTGATCGGCCGCCTGCTGTATGACAGCAAGGGCGTGTTCGCCGACCAGCTGGACGCGATCTCGCGCGCCAAGCACAAGCGCGTGGCGGGCGACGGCATCGACTTTTCGCTGCTGACCGACGGCCTGGAGGCCGAACGCGAACAGGGCATCACCATAGACGTCGCCTACCGTTACTTCTCGACGCCCGCGCGCAAGTTCATCATCGCCGACGCGCCGGGCCACGAGCAGTACACGCGCAACATGGTCACGGGCGCGTCGACCGCCGACGTGGCCGTCATCCTGATCGACGCCACCCGCGCGGCCGACGGCGTGCTGCTGCCGCAGACCAAGCGGCACAGCACCATCGCGCGCCTCTTGGGCATCCGCCATATCGTGGTGGCGGTCAACAAGATGGACCTGGTGGACTGGGACCGCGCCGTCTTCGAGCGCATCCGCGATGCTTATGCGGATCTGGCAGGCAAGCTGGGCATCGAGCACTTCGACGCCTTGCCGCTGTCGGCGCTCAATGGCGACAACGTCGTCACCTTGTCGCCGCAGACGCCGTGGTACGACGGGCAGCCTTTGCTGGCCTTGCTGGAATCGCTGGACCTGGCAAGCGACGGCCGCGCCTTGCCGCTGCGCTTTCCGGTGCAATGGGTGGCACGCCATGACGGCAGTCGCAAGGATGACTTCCGCGGCTATGCCGGCCGCGTCGCCAGCGGCGTGCTGCGGCCGGGCGACGAGATCACGGTGCAACCCTCGGGCGTGACGGCAGTTGTGAGCGAAGTGCGCGCCTTCGACCGCGCGCTGGATGAGGCGGTGGCGGGCGACTCGATCACGCTGGTGCTGGATCGCGACGTGGACGTGTCGCGCGGCGACGTGATCGTGCATGCGTCGGCGCCGGCGCAGGTCGCGCGCGAATTCGAAGCCGAGCTGTGCTGGCTCGATGCGCAGGCCTTGAATCCCGCGCGCAAGTATCTGTTGAAGTCGGGTACGCGCCTGACCTCGGCGAAGATCCGCGCGGTGCTGTCGCATCGTGATATCCACGAATTGCAGGAAGTGGAGAACACCGAGGGCACGCTGCGCATGAACGACATCGGACGCGTCACGCTCACCACGCGCGAGTCGTTGGCGGTCGATCGTTATGCCGATGTGCCCGCGACGGGCGCATTCATCCTGATCGACGAGGCCACGCATCAGACTGCTGCGGCAGGCATGTTGCGCTAATCCGCAAGAGGCCGGAAAACAACGGGTTTCCAGCCCCTGCGGGACCTGTTGTTTTTCTGCTAGATCCAGTATTGGCGCGGGTTTCCGGGCGATCTCGCCTGATGAAATCGATTTGTCCGGACGGCGCCGGCGTCTTGCGGTAAAGTGGGGCTGTCTTACGAAAAGGCTTTTGGTGCTTGTCAAAACCACTGTGTTTTTGTACAGTAGTTTTCATGGCACGCACCGATCATTCTTTTCCCGCCGGTTCTGGGTCCCCGGCTGCCGCCCCCGCCGCCTTGCGCGGTCGGGGTGCGGTTACTAATGTTCGGCATCGCTTTCAGCGCGATGACCGCGTGCAGGTCGACGACGGCTGGTCCTCCTCCGGCCTGCCCGCCGACTTCATAGATTCCGTCCCCGATAATTTCCCCGAAGCTGCCGCCGGCGAGCAAGCCGCCCGCGTCATTCCCATCCTGCCGGATGCGCGCATAGCGCCCGCCGCTCCCAAGACCACGGTCACTGCTGAAGAAGCGCGCAAGATGCTGTCGCGCAACGATTCGCCCGATATCCCCTTCGACGTGGCAGTGAATCCGTACCGGGGCTGCGAGCATGGCTGCGTCTATTGTTACGCCCGGCCCACGCATTCCTACCTGGGCCTGTCGCCCGGGCTGGACTTCGAAACCCGGCTGGTGGCCAAGGCCAACGCGGTAGAGGCCCTGCGCGCCGAACTCGCGCGGCCCGGCTACAAGCCGTCTCCCATCAACATCGGTTCCGCCACCGACGCCTACCAGCCCATCGAACGCGAATGGCGGCTGACGCGCGGCCTGCTGGAACTGATGCTGGAAACCCGCCATCCGCTCACCATCGTCACCAAGAACGCGCTGGTCGCCCGCGACCTGGACCTGCTGGCCGCGCTGGCCGAGCAGAAGCTGGTGGTGGTGTACATGAGCATCACCACGCTGGACGCCGGCATGGCCCGCACGCTGGAACCGCGCGCCGCCGCGCCGTGGCGCCGGCTGGAAGCCGTGCGCAGCCTGACCGACGCCGGCGTGCCGGTCGGCGTGCTGGTCGCGCCCATCATCCCGTTCATCAACGACGAGTCCATGGAGCACATCCTCCAGGAGTCCAAGGCGGCCGGCGCGCACTATGCCAGCTACACCGTCCTGCGCCTGCCCTGGGAGGTCAAGACCCTGTTCGAGGATTGGCTCAACGCCCATTTCCCGGACCGCGCCCAGCGCGTCCTGCATCGCATCGAAGACCTGCGCAATGGCCGCCGCAACGATCCCAACTTCGGGTCGCGCATGCGCGGAACCGGCGTCTGGGCCGATCTGCTGCGTCAGCGGTTCACCATCGCCACGCGCAAGCTGGGCCTGAACCGCCATCGCCTGGCGCTGGACTGCGACCGTTTCCTGCCTCCTGCCGCAACTGCGGCGAAGGCTGCCGATTTCCTATCCCCGGTTGGCGCGCAAGCGTCTTCAGGGGTCCCTTTTCCCGCCGTATCGCCCGCAGCCGGCGGCGCGCACGGGCGCGCAGCGCGCCAGTTGCAAGCCATGGCCGCAGGCCAGTTGTCATTGTTCGATTGACCGCCGGCTGCCGCCGCGGATGCCTGCCCGGGGGCTACGCCTGGCGCTGGACCGTCTTTCCTAGGAGTTCCCATGAACACCGCTGATATTTCCGTCTTGTCGGACGAACTCGTCGTTACGCTGAACCCGCTGCGCCGCGGCACGAACCGCGCCCGCGCCTGGTGCGCCCGGGTGGCCGGCATGGCGCTGCCCTGGAACACCTCCGGCGCCGATGTCGAGCCGCGCCGCCGCGTGCGGCCCGGCTCCGCGCCGGCTCGCTGGCCGTTCCCGCCCGCGCCGGCCGAGG
>NZ_CADIJY010000012.1 GCF_902859735.1 Achromobacter aegrifaciens
TGCCGCGCCTGCGCCCGCCGCGGCGCAGCCCCAGCCCGCGCCGGCAGCCGTTCAGCCCGCAGCCGCAGCAGCGGTTGCGGAGCCTGCACCGGTCGCCGCGATTCCGGCGCCGCCCGTGGCCGCGCAGGCTCCTGCTCCGGCTGAGTCCGCGGCTCCCGCAGCCATCGCGCAGAAGGCTGAACCGGCGCCTGCCGCGGCGGAACCCGAACCGGCCGCGTTGGAACAAACTTCGCAAGCCACCCAGCCCGGCAGCGTGCCGCCCTGGGAAGAACTGCCTGCCGATGCGCCGGCCATGTCCGAATCCGAAGCTGGCAAGACCGCTGGTTCGGCCGCGCTGGCGGTCACGCCCGCGACCGCCGCAGCCATCGCGCCCGCGCCCCAAGCCGACGACGGCGAAGGCCCGCCCGCCTGGGTCGACGAAGAAATCCCGTTCGAAGCCGAAGGCGGCTTTGCGCCGGACAACGGCTTTACGTCGGATCCCGACGACGATGATTTCGAAACCCTGGCCAGCGCGCCCTCGGCCGCGCCGCCGCCAGCGGCCCGCCGCGAAGGTCCGGCGCCCGCGCGCAAGCGGCAGTCGTCGCGCGCCCGCCTGACGGACATGACGTCGGAAACCTGGCCCGAGCTGGCTGCGCGCCTGCCGGTCACCGGCTTGGCGGCGGAACTGGCGCGCCAGAGCGCATGGGCCGGCGTGCAGGGCGATGCCGTCATCCTGCGCGTGGCCGTCAAGACGCTGGCCGAAAGCGAAAGCCGCGTCCGTCTGCAGACGGTGTTGTGCGAACATTTCGGCCAAGGCATACGGCTGGACGTCGAGGTCGGCGTGACGGGCGAGGCGACGGCGCATGCCGTGGCCCAGGCCGAACGCGCCGCCCGCCAGCAGGCCGCCGAAGAGGCGGTCGCGGTCGACCCGTTCGTACAGGCGCTCGTCGCCGATTTCGGCGGCCAGGTCGTCGCCGGCTCGATCCGCCACGTAGATTCCCCCGCCGCCGCTGCCTGAAGCGGCGGCCATCTCTCATTCCCCTCGTTCAAGGAAGCATCGATCATGATGAAAGGACAACTGGCCGGCCTGATGCGCCAGGCGCAGCAAATGCAGGAAAACATGAAGAAGGCGCAGGACGCGCTGGCCGAGATCCAGGTCGAAGGCGCCTCCGGCGGCGGCCTGGTCAAGGTCACCATGACCTGCCGCCACGACGTCAAGCGCGTGGCCATCGATCCGTCGCTGCTGGGCGACGACAAGGACATGCTGGAAGACCTGGTCGCCGCCGCGTTCAACGACGCGCTGCGCAAGGCCGAAGCCACCTCGCAGGAAAAGATGGCCTCGGTCACCGCCGGCATGCCGCTGCCCCCGGGCATGAAGCTGCCGTTCTGAACGCAGCCCCAAAGCCGCAATGGACCCGCTACTGCCTGAACCCGAGCCGCTCGTCTCGCTGATCGAGGCGCTGCGGCGCCTGCCCGGCGTGGGCGTGCGTTCTGCCCGGCGCATGGCCTATCACCTGCTGCAGCATGACCCGCAAGGCGCGGACATGCTGGGGCAGGCGTTGGCGGGCGCGGTGCGGGACCTGAAGCATTGCGCCCGCTGCAACAGTTTCTCGGAAGAGGAAGTCTGCGGCACCTGCATCAATCCCAAGCGCGATCCCTCGCTGCTGTGCATCGTCGAGACGCCGGCCGATCAGAACATGATCGAGTCCAGTCACGGCTATCGCGGCCTGTATTACGTGCTGATGGGCCGCGTCGCGCCGCTCGAAGGGATCGGTCCGCGCGAGCTGGATTTCGAGCGGGTGATCAAGCGCGCGACCGACGGCGTGGTGCAGGAGGTCATCCTGGCCACCAACTTCACCGCCGAAGGCGAAACCACCGCCCACTTCCTGGGCGAAGCGCTGGGCGAGCGCGGCCTGCGGGTCACGCGGCTGGCGCGCGGCGTGCCTGCCGGCAGCGAGCTGGAATACGTCGACGCCGGGACCATCGCCTGGGCCCTGATGGAGCGCAAGACCACCTGATTCCGCAGTGCCAGAACGCCTTGCCGGCAACGTATCGGCAACGGCAAAAACCGTGAGGAAGACAAGCCATGTCAGCGCTGACCGGACTGAAGGTCCTGGAACTCGGCACGCTCATTGCCGGCCCATTCGCCGCGCGCATCTTCGGCGAATTCGGCGCCGATGTCATCAAGGTGGAAACGCCCCACGGGCCTGACGGCACGGGCGGCGGCGACCCCATCCGCAGCTGGCGCCATCTGCACGAGGGCAATTCCCTTTGGTGGACGGTGCAGGCCCGCAACAAGCAATCCATCGCACTCAACCTGAAAGATCCACGCGCGCGGGAGATCGCCCGCAAGCTGGCGCTGGACGCCGACGTGGTGGTCGAGAACTACCGGCCGGGCGTGCTGGAGAAGTGGGGGCTGGGCTACGAGCAGCTGCGCGCCATCAACCCCGCGCTCATCATGGTGCGCCTGTCCGGCTATGGGCAGACGGGGCCCATGAAGGACCAGCCGGGCTTTGGCGCCATCGGCGAATCCATGGGCGGGCTGCGCTACGTGTCGGGCCATCCCGACCGGCCGCCCCTGCGCGTGGGCATCTCCATCGGCGATTCCATCGCCGCCTTGCACGGCGTGATCGGCGCGATGATGGCGCTGCGGCACCGCGACGCCACCGGCGGGCGCTGGAACGGCAAGCAGGGCGCGGAGTGCCAGGCGGGGCAGGGCCAGATGGTGGACGTGGCGCTGTACGAGGCCGTGTTCAACATGATGGAAAGCCTGGTGCCAGAGTACGACGTGGCCGGCGTGGTGCGCGAGCGTACTGGCGGCGCGCTGCCCGGCATCGTGCCTTCGAATACCTACACCACCCGCGATGGCCAGAACATCGTCATCGCCGGCAACGGCGACGCGATCTTCCACCGGCTGATGCGCGCCATCGGCCGTGACGATCTGGCCACGGATCCGGGGTTGGTGCGCAACGACGGCCGCGCCAAGCGCGTGGACGAGATCGACGGCGCCATCCAGCAGTGGTGCGGCGCGCGCGGCATCGAAGAGGCGCTGGGCGCACTGAAGGGCGCCGACGTGCCGGTGGGCAAGATCTACAGCGTGGCCGACATGTTCAGCGATCCGCAGTTCCTGGCGCGCCGCATGATAGAGCAGCACCGCTTCCCTGACGGCACGCCGGTCAAGCTGCCGGCCGTCGTGCCCAAGCTGTCGGAGACGCCCGGCGAGACGCGCTGGGTGGGGCCCGTATTAGGGGAACATACCGAGGAAGTCCTGAAATCGCTGGGGTATGATTCAGCGGCTATAGAAGAGCTGGCAAAGACCGGCGCTATCGGTCTGCCCGACAACTAGGAGACAAGCACATGTCAGTCACTCGCCGTGATCTGCTCAAGATGGCCGGCGCCGCCGGCGTCATGGGCATGGCGCCCGCCATCGTGCGCGCGCAGAAGCTGGAGAAGACCAAGGTCCAGATCGCAGTCGGCGGCAAGCCGCTGATCTACTATCTCCCCCTGTCCATCGCGGAAGCCCGCGGCTACTTCAAGGACGAAGGGCTGGACGTCAGCATCGCCGACTTCGCGGGTGGCTCCAAGGCCTTGCAGGCCGTGGTGGGAGGCAGCGCCGACATCGTGTCGGGCGCGTTCGAACACACTTTGTCCATGCAATCCAAGGGCCAGGCCTACCGCGCCTTCGTGCTGCAGGGCCGCGCGCCGATGATAGGCGTGGGCGTGTCCAAGAAGAACCTGCCCAACTACAAGAGCGCCGCCGACCTGAAGGGCAAGAAGATCGGCGTGACCGCGCCGGGCTCGTCCACCAACATGGTGGTCAGCTTCTTCCTCGCCAAGCACGGCCTGAAGGCCTCGGATGTGTCCATCATCGGCGTGGGCGCCGGCGCCGGCGCAGTGACCGCGCTGCGCAGCGGCCAGATCGACGCCATCTCCAACACCGACCCCGTGGTGTCGATGCTGGAAATGCCGGGCGACATCCAGATCATCGTCGATACGCGCACGCTCAAGGACACCAAGGAAATCTTCGGCGGCAACATGCCGGCGGGCTGCCTGTACGCCCCGCAGGCCTTCCTTGACGCCAATCCCAACACCACCCAGGCCCTGGCCAACGCGCTGGTGCGCGCCGACAAGTGGATCCAGAAGGCCGGCGCCGACGAAATCGCCAAGGTCGTGCCGGAAACCTATCTGCTGGGCGATCCGGCCGTCTACAAGGCCGCCATCGCCAAGAGCCTGGAAGGCCTGTCGCCGGACGGCCTGATCCCCGAGGATGGCGCCGCCACTGCGCTCAAGGCGCTGGCTGCCTACCAGGCGGATTTCGACGGCTCCAAGATCGACCCGTCCAAGGTCTGGACCAACGACTACGCGCGCCGCGCCAACGAGAAGTACCCCAATGGCTGAAGCCGCGCTGTCGCTGGAAAACATCAGCTGCACCTTTGTCTCCCGCGACGACCGCTCGCAGCGCTACACCGCCGTCAGCGACACGACCCTGGCCATCGCGCCAGGGGAGTTCGTGTCGGTGGTGGGTCCGACCGGATGCGGCAAGTCCACCCTGCTCAACGTCAGCGCCGGCTTGCTGGCGCCGTCCTCGGGCAGCGTGAAGGTGTTCGGGCAGCCTCTGTCCGGCATCAATGAGCGGGCCGGCTACATGTTCCAGGGTGAGGCCCTGCTGCCCTGGCGCAGCGCGCTGGACAACGTGGTGGCGGGCCTGGACTTTGCCGGCGTGCCTCGGCAACAGGCGCTGGAGCGCGGCCGCGAATGGATGCGCCGCGTGGGCCTGGGCGGCTTCGAGGGCCGTTATCCGCATCAGATGTCGGGCGGCATGCGCAAGCGCACGATGCTGGCGCAGACGCTGATCCGCGATCCCGACATCATCCTGATGGACGAGCCGTTCTCGGCGCTGGACATCCAGACGCGCCAGCTCATGGAGAACGAGGTCCTGGACCTGTGGATGGCCAAGCGCAAGGCCGTGCTCTTCATCACGCACGACCTGGACGAGGCCATCGCCATGAGCGATCGCGTGGTGGTGCTGTCGGCAGGGCCCGGCACGCACCCCATCGGCGAATTCGCCATCGACCTGCCGCGTCCGCGCGACGTGGCCGAAGTGCGCACGCATCCGCGCTTCGTGGAGCTGCACTCCGCCATCTGGGGCGTGCTGCGCGAAGAAGTTCTTAAGGGCTACGCCCAACAGAAGCGAGCCTAGGCCATGTCCAAGCTGATCAAACCCGGTTCGGCCAGCCTGCGCTTCTGGCAGTTGCTGCTGCTCGTCATCATTCTTCTCGTTTGGCATTTCGCGTCGCGCGATCCCAAGGTGGCCTTCTTTTTCGGCGAACCGCTGAAAGTGTGGGGCCGCATCTGGGCCTGGTTCGTGACCAACGCGGACATCTATACCCACCTGGGCGTGACGCTGACCGAAACCGTGCTGGCGTTTTTCATCGGCACCATCGCCGGCCTGGCCTTTGGCCTGTGGCTGGGTCTGTCGCCCGGCGCAAGCGCGATCCTCGATCCCTACATCAAGGCCGCCAACTCGATGCCGCGCGTCATCCTGGCGCCCATCTTCGGCATGTGGTTCGGCCTGGGCATCTGGTCCAAGGTGGCGCTGGCCGTGACGCTGGTGTTCTTCATCGTGTTCTTCAATGTCTACCAGGGCGTGCGCGAAGTCAGCCCCACCTTGCTGGACAACGCCAGGATGCTGGGCGCGCGCCGCCGCCAGCTGTTGCGGCACGTTTACCTGCCGTCTGCCACCAGCTGGGTGTTTTCCAGCCTGCATACCTCCGTGGGCCTGGCCTTCGTGGGCGCGGTGGTGGGCGAGTATCTGGGCTCGGCCAGCGGCGTGGGCTACCTGATCCTGCAGGCCGAAGGCACTTTCGACGTCAACACCGTGTTCGCGGGCATCATCGTGCTCACGGCTTTTGCGCTGGTGCTGGACGCCATCGTCGGCATGGGCGAAAAGCGGCTGATGAAATGGCAGCCCAGGTCCGGCGAAACCGAAAAGATCTGACCGGAGTTTCCCATGGCCCGTCTACCCTACGCCGACCTGACCCATCCCGAAGCCAAGCCTCTGGTCGACCGCATCGTCGCCGAACGCGGCAGCGTCCTGCACCTGTACCAGATGCTGCTGCACAGCCCCGCGGTGGCCGGCGGCTGGCTCAATTACCTGACCTCGATCCGCCAGCTCAGCACCTTGCCTGGCGATCTGCGCGAGCTGGTCATCATGCGCGTGGCGGCCATCAACGGCGCGCCCTACGAGGCCGACCAGCATGCGCCGATCGCGCTGAAGGAAGGCGTTTCGCAAGCGCAGCTGGACGCGCTCAATGATTGGGAAGCGTCAGATCTGTTCGATGAACGCGAAAGGGCGGTGCTGGCCTACACCGATGCCATGACGCGACAGGTGCAGGTGCCGGAACCGGTGTTCCAGGCGGCGAAGGCGGCGATGGGCTCCGAAAAGCTCATCGTGGAGCTGACCGCGACGGTGGCGGCCTACAACATGGTGTCGCGCTTCCTGGAAGCGCTGCAGGTGCATTCACACGATCACCGCTGACGCACGCGCGCGGCCGCAAGGGCCGCGCGCGTGCTTGCGGATGTGGCAGAGGAAAGTCGCGCTCAGGCGCGCTGCGCCTCGATCAACGCATCCAGCTTGACCGCGTCCGCCACGAACAGGCGGATGCCTTCCGACAGCTTTTCGCTGGCCATCGCATCCTCGTTGAGCAGGGTGCGGAAGGTGACCTCGTCCGCGCCAATGCGGGCGATGTTGGCGGGCACGTCGTCGGCGCGCAATTGCGCGGGCGCGTCGCCCTCGGTGCCGGCCAGCTTGGTCAGCAGCTCGGGGCTGATGGTCAGCAGGTCGCAGCCCGACAGCGCCAGGATCTGGCCCACGTTGCGGAAGCTCGCACCCATGATTTCCGTGGGGATGTCGAAGTGCTTGTAGTACTGGTAGATCCGCGTGACGGACAGCACGCCGGGATCGCGCGCCCCGGCATTGTCGGCCTCGACCCAGTTGGCGCCGGCGGACTTCTTGTGCCAGTCGTAGATGCGGCCGACGAAGGGCGAGATCAGCTGCACGCGGGCATCGGCGCAGGCCACGGCCTGCGGCAGCGAGAACAGCAGGGTCAGGTTGCAGCGCACGCCTTCCGATTGCAGGGCGCGGGCCGCCTGGATGCCTTCCCAGGTCGAGGCGATCTTGATCAGCACGCGCTCGCGCGGCACGCCAGCGGCTTCGTACAGGGCGATCAGGCTGCGGGCGCGTTCGATGGTGGCGCGGGTGTCGAAGGACAGGCGGGCGTCGACTTCAGTCGACACGCGGCCGGGCACGATGTCCAGGATGGCGCGGCCAAAGGCCACCAGCAGGCGATCCATGAGTTCGGCAGTGGGCGCGCCGCGGTGTTCGCGCGCGGTCTTTTCCAGCAGGGGACGGTAGGCGTCCTGCTGGACGGCCTTAAGAATTAGGGACGGGTTTGTGGTGGCGTCGGTGGGACGCAACGCCTTCATCGCTTCGAAATCCCCCGTGTCGGCGACGACGGTGGTGTGGTTGCGCAGGGCGTCGAGTTGGCTGGGCATGGACGGTACGGCTCGCTGCAGGCTAGGGTTGAAGGTGTCCTAGCGTATCACCGAGGCCGCAGGCGCGCTGCCGGCCGGACGGCGGAGGGGGACGGCGGGACGCGGAAAAACAGGCCAAAACCCCGTTTCCGGCCTTATTTGGCGCGGTTCCCCGAGAAAAACGGCCGCTCAAGGTATAATCCGAAGGTTTGATTATCGATTCTAAAACCGGGGTTTACTGTGCTGCCGCAACTCTTTCCCGAGGGGATCAACCGCTTCCCTCCTGCAATTCTGGCTCTGGCGGACGGTACCATTTTTCGAGGCGTGTCGATCGGTGCGCCTGGGCATACCGTTGCCGAAGTGGTGTTCAACACCGCGATGACCGGGTACCAGGAAATTCTCACCGATCCCAGCTATAGCGGCCAGATCGTCACGCTGACCTATCCGCACATCGGCAATACCGGCGTCAACGCCGAAGACGTGGAAGCCAAGCGCGTCTTTGCCGCCGGCCTGGTGGTCCGCGACTGTCCCGCCCGCGTGTCGAACTTCCGTTCCACGCAATCGTTGCCTGAGTACCTCTCCGAGCAAGGCGTCGTCGCCATTTCCGGCATCGACACCCGCAAGCTCACCCGCATCCTGCGTGAAAAGGGCGCCCAGGGCGCCTGCATCTTCGTCGGCACCGACGCCGAGCGCGCCGTCGAGCTGGCCCGCGGTTTTGCCGGCATGGCCGGCCAGGACCTGGCCAAGGAGGTGTCGCTCAAGGATCGCGCCGAATGGACCGAAGGCACCTGGCAACTGGGCGAGGGCTTCTCCAAGCCCGACCAGTCCAAGTTCCACGTCGTGGCCTACGACTTCGGCATCAAGACCAACATCCTGCGCCTGCTGGCCGACCGCGGCTGCCGCCTGACGGTGGTGCCGGCCCAGACCAGCGCCGAGGAAGTCTTGAAGCTCAATCCCGACGGCGTGTTCCTGTCCAACGGCCCTGGCGACCCCGAGCCCTGCGACTACGCGATCGAAGCCACGCGCGCCTTCCTGGACAAGAAGCTGCCGGTGTTCGGCATCTGCCTGGGCCACCAGATCATGGGCCTGGCGCTGGGCGGCAAGACGCTCAAGATGAAGACCGGCCACCACGGCGCCAACCACCCCGTGCAGGACCTCCAGTCCAAGCGCGTGTTCATCACCAGCCAGAACCACGGTTTCGCTGTCGACGCGACCAGCCTGCCGGCCAACGCGCGCGTGACGCACGTCTCGCTGTTCGACGGCACGCTGCAGGGCTTCGAGCTCACCGACCGCCCGGCCTTCTGCTTCCAGGGTCACCCCGAAGCCAGCCCGGGTCCGCACGACATCCTTGAACTGTTCGACAAGTTCATCGCCCTGATGTCCGGCCAAAAGTAAAGATTGCATCATGCCCAAGCGTACAGACCTAAAAAGCATACTCATCATCGGCGCCGGCCCCATCATCATCGGGCAGGCCTGCGAATTCGACTATTCCGGCGCACAGGCGTGCAAGGCGCTCAAGGCAGAGGGCTACCGCACCATCCTGGTGAACAGCAACCCGGCCACGATCATGACGGACCCGGAAACGGCCGACGTCACCTACATCGAGCCCATCACCTGGCAAGCCGTCGAAAAGATCATCGAGCGTGAAAAGCCCGATGCGTTGCTGCCCACCATGGGCGGCCAGACCGCGCTGAACTGCGCCCTGGACCTGGCCCACCACGGCGTGCTGAAGAAGCACAACGTCGAGCTGATCGGCGCCAACGAGCACGCCATCGAAAAGGCCGAAGACCGCCAGAAGTTCAAGCAGGCCATGACCGACATCGGCCTGGAATCGGCCAAGTCGGGCGTCGCCCACAGCATGGACGAAGCCTGGGAAGTGCAGCGCCGCATCGCGGCCGAAGTCGGCACCTCCGGTTTCCCCGCCGTGATCCGCCCCAGCTTCACCATGGGCGGTTCGGGCGGCGGCATCGCCTACAACGCCGAAGAATTCGAAACCATCTGCCGCCGCGGCCTGGAAGCTTCGCCCACCAGCGAACTGCTGATCGAAGAGTCGCTGCTGGGCTGGAAGGAATTCGAGATGGAAGTGGTCCGCGACAAGGCGGACAACTGCATCATCGTCTGCTCCATCGAAAACCTGGACCCGATGGGCGTGCACACGGGCGACTCCATCACCGTGGCGCCGGCTCAGACGCTGACCGACAAGGAATACCAGATCATGCGTAACGCATCGATCGCGGTGTTGCGCGAGATCGGCGTGGATACGGGCGGCTCGAACGTGCAGTTCGCCGTCAATCCCAAGAACGGCCGCATGATCGTCATCGAGATGAACCCGCGCGTGTCGCGTTCGTCGGCGCTGGCGTCCAAGGCTACCGGCTTCCCCATCGCCAAGGTCGCCGCGCGCCTGGCCGTGGGCTACACGCTGGACGAGCTCAAGAACGAAATCACCGGCGGCGCCACGCCCGCCTCGTTCGAGCCCTCGATCGACTACGTGGTCACCAAGGTGCCGCGTTTCGCCTTCGAAAAATTCCCCACCGCCGACGCGCGCCTGACCACCCAGATGAAGTCCGTGGGTGAAGTCATGGCCATTGGCCGCACCTTCCAGGAATCCTTCCAGAAGGCGCTGCGCGGCCTGGAAGTGGGCGTGGACGGCCTGAACCAGAAGACCACCGACCGCGAAAAGCTGCAGGTCGAACTGGGCGAACCTGGTCCGGAACGCATCTGGTACGTGGGCGATGCCTTCGCGCAGGGTTTCACGCTGGACGAAGTGCACAACATCACGCACATCGATCCGTGGTTCCTGTCGCAGATCAAGGAAATCGTCGACATCGAGCTGGCGCTGGAACAGAAGACGCTGGCTGACCTGGACTACGCCACGCTGTGGGAACTCAAGCGCCGCGGTTTCTCCGACCGCCGCCTGGCCTTCCTGCTGGATTCCTCGGAATCCGAAGTGCGCAAGCTGCGCCACCAGCTGAACGTGCGTCCGGTCTACAAGCGCGTCGACACCTGCGCCGCCGAATTCGCCACCCGCACGGCCTACATGTACTCGACCTACGAGGAAGAGTGCGAAGCCGCGCCCACCGACCGCAAGAAGATCGTGGTGCTGGGCGGCGGTCCGAACCGCATCGGCCAGGGCATTGAGTTCGATTATTGCTGCGTGCACGCCGCGCTGGCGCTGCGCGATGACGGGTACGAGACCATCATGGTCAACTGCAACCCGGAAACCGTGTCCACCGACTACGACACCTCGGATCGCCTGTACTTCGAGCCGCTGACGCTCGAAGACGTGCTCGAAATCGTCCACAAGGAAAACCCGGTCGGCATGATCGTCCAGTACGGCGGCCAGACCCCGCTGAAGCTGGCGCGCGCCCTGGAAGCCAACGGCGTGCCCATCATCGGCACCAGCCCTGAATCCATCGACGTGGCCGAAGACCGCGAGCGCTTCCAGAAGCTGCTCAACAAGCTCGGCCTGCGCCAACCGCCCAACCGCACTGCGCGCACCGAAGGCGAGGCCCTGGCCCACGCCGCCGAAATCGGCTATCCCCTGGTCGTGCGTCCCAGCTATGTGCTGGGCGGCCGCGCCATGGAAATCGTGCACGAGCAGCAGGACCTCGAGCGCTACATGCGCGAGGCCGTGAAGGTCAGCAATGACTCGCCGGTGCTGCTGGACCGCTTCCTGAACAACGCCACCGAAGTGGACGTGGACTGCCTGGCCGACGGTGAAACCGTCTTCATCGGCGGCGTCATGGAACACATCGAGCAGGCCGGCGTGCACTCGGGCGACTCGGCTTGCAGCCTGCCCCCGTACTCGCTGTCGGCGGAAGTCATCGCCGAGATCAAGCGCCAGACCACGATGATGGCCAAGGCATTGAACGTCAGCGGCCTGATGAACGTGCAGTTCGCGATCCAGGGTGGCGACGTCTACGTGCTGGAAGTGAACCCGCGCGCTTCGCGCACGGTGCCCTACGTTTCCAAGGCCACCGGCCTGCAACTGGCCAAAATCGCCGCGCGCGCCATGGCCGGCCAGACCCTGGCTGCGCAAGGCATCACCAAGGAAGTCGTGCCGCCTTACTTCTCGGTCAAGGAAGCCGTGTTCCCGTTCGTGAAGTTCCCGGGCGTGGACACCATCCTGGGTCCGGAAATGAAGTCGACCGGCGAGGTGATGGGCGTAGGCACGAGCTTCGGCGAAGCCTTCGTCAAGTCGCAGCTGGCCGCGGGTGTGCGCCTGCCGGAATCCGGCACGGTGTTCATCAGCGTCAAGAACCAGGACAAGCCCCTGGCGGTGGAAGTGGCGCGCGGCCTGCACGCGCTCGGCTTCAAGCTGGTCGCCACGCGTGGCACGGCTGCCGAGATCGAAGCCGCCGGCATTCCGGTTCAACTGGTGAACAAGGTCACCGAAGGCCGTCCGCACATCGTCGACATGGTGAAGAACGGCGAGATCTCGCTGGTCATCAACACCGTCGAAGAGCGCCGTAACGCCATCGCTGATTCGCGCACCATCCGCACCCAGGCGCTGGCCGCCCGCGTGACCTTCTTCACGACCATCGCCGGCGCCCGCGCCGCGGTCGAAGGCATGCAATACCTGCGCCAAGGCCTGGGCCTGCAGGTGTATCCGCTGCAGGAGCTGCACGCTTCCTTGCAAGGCTAAGCTGGCAAGCGACACAATAGGGCACGCGAAAGCGTGCCCTATTTTTTTGCAACGCGATTCCGCAACGCTACGACAGGCATCAGGCACACATGGAAAGAGTCTTCATCACCGGCGCCAGCAGCGGCCTGGGACGCGCCTTGGCGCAGCAATACGCGTCCACGGGCGCTACGCTGGGCCTGCTGGGCCGGCGCGAGGACGCGCTGCGCGAACTGGCCGACAGCCTGCCCGGCGAGCACCGCTGCTATGCAGTGGACGTGCGCGACCGCCAGGCGCTGCATGCCGCGGCACAGGATTTCATTGCCTTTTGCCAGGGCCGGGTGGACGTGGTCATCGCCAGCGCCGGCATCAGCGCCGGCACCCTGACCGAGCATGGCGAGGACTACGACGTCTTCAAGGCCATCGTCGACACCAATCTGCTGGCCACCGTGGCGACCTTCGAACCCTTCATCGCGTCCATGCGCCAGGCCGGGTCGGGCAGGCTGGTGGGCATCGCCAGCGTGGCAGGGGTGCGGGGGCTGCCGGGCGCGGGCGCCTACAGCGCGTCCAAGTCGGCGGTGGTGACCTATTGCGAAAGCCTGCGGCTGGAGCTGGCCGCCGAAGGCATAGACGTGGTGACGATCGCGCCCGGCTACATCAAGACGGCGATGACGGCCCACAACCCGTATTCCATGCCTTTCCTGATGGAAGCAGACGCCTTCGCCCGCCGCGCGCGCAGCGCGATCGGGCGGGGCGCGTCCTATGTGGTGATTCCGTGGCAGATGGGCATCGTGGCCAAGCTGATGCGCTTGTTGCCCAATGCCGTCTACGACAGGCTGGCGCGCAACGCGCCGCGCAAGCCGCGCCGCGCGCGCTAAGCGTTCACGGCACCACGTCGTTGCCGACTTCGTCGGTCACGTGGCCCACGTCGCCCCAGTCCAGCACCTGCCATTTACGGCCCTGCACGCCGACGCGGTTGATGCTGACGTTCAGCAGCGAGGCGTCGCGCGGCCCGTTCAACGGCACGCCCGAGGCATGGCGCCAGATGATGTCCAGCACGCCGCCGTGCGTGAACATCAGGATGCGTTCGTCGTCGTGGCGGCTGGCGATGTCGTCCACGGTGGAAATGACGCGGGACTGGAATTGGCCCAGCGTTTCGCCGCCGTCCAGCGGGCGCAGCGGGTCGCGGCTCTTCCAGGCGGCAGCGGCTTCGGGGGCCAGCACATCGATGCGTTCGTGGTCCAGGCCTTCCAGCACGCCGAAGCCGCGCTCGCGGATGCCCGGCTCCACGCGCACGCGCAGGCCCAGCTGTTCGGACACGGGCACGGCGGTGGCGTGGGCGCGCTGCAGGTCGCTGCTGTAAATGGCGTGGATGGGCGTGTGGCGGGCCTCTTCGCGCATGCGCGCGGCCAGCAGGCTGGCCTGGTTGACGCCGAATTCGTTCAGGGGGATGTCTTGCCAGCCTTGCAGGCGGCGCTGGCGGTTCCAGTCGGTTTCGCCGTGGCGGATGAACCAGATTTCAGTCATTACGGTCTTGATGCGGATTTAGAGCTGGCCGGACGCGATGG
Organism: Achromobacter aegrifaciens; assembly: GCF_902859735.1. GTDB lineage: Bacteria > Pseudomonadota > Gammaproteobacteria > Burkholderiales > Burkholderiaceae_B > Achromobacter > Achromobacter aegrifaciens. The sequence goes on from NZ_CADIJY010000012.1 coordinate 13,702, forward strand.
GCGCGCGCGGTTTCCAGATGGTTTGAATGATCGAGCTTAACGCGACCAGCGCGGGCTCGCTAGCGCGCTCATAGGGCAGGATGAATCCCAGCATGGCGTCCACGCGCGCCTGGCCCCAGACGATGAAGTCGTTCGAGGCCGCGCCGGCCAGCGCGGCTTCCTCGCGCAGCAGGGCGCAGCCGGCGCCCGCGCGCACCAGCGCGTCCAGGTTGGCCTGGTCGTCATTCTGCATCACGATGCGCGGCGACAGGCCATGGCGTTCGAACATGTCGCGCAACAGCAGGTGCGTATGGCTGCCGGCGGGGCCGTCCAGCCAGGGCAATTGCGCCACCTCGCGCCAGCCGCCGCGCTTGAGCACGGCGGCGTGCTCCTTGGGCATGGCGATGCGGTAGCGCACGCTGCGCAGGGGCTGCCAAAGCACGCCGCGCGGCGGATTGGCGGCGATGATCAGCGCCGCCGGCAGGCGGCCGGTGCTGACCTGTTCCGCCAACGCGGCGGCAGGCAGGGTCTGGGTCTTCAGCTCGACCAGCGGCAGGCGCTGGGTGACGGCCGAGGCCAGTTCGCCCAGGCGCAGGAAATCCGGCTTTTCGCTGGGCACGCCCAGCTCGACCGCGCCATGCAGGCTGCCTTGCAGCTGCTGGGCTTCGGATTTGAACTGCGCGCCCAGCACCAGCAGCGATTCGGCGGTGGGCAGCAGCACCTCGCCGGCCTTGGCCAAGGCCAGCCTGCCGCCGCTGCGGTCGAACAAGGCCACGCCCAGGCTTTGTTCCAGCGCCTTGATCTGCGCGGTCACGGCGGGTTGGGTCAGCGACAGCGCCTCGGCCGCCTTCGTCAGGTTGCCCAGCCGGGCGACGGTGACGAAGGCGCGGATCTGATAGATTTCCATGGCCCCGAGTTTAGGCCGCCAGGAGCCGCACTTGGGTAGGTTCGAGACCGATGGAAACCGGAGCGCCGATGGGGAAGGGCGACAGCCCGGCCAGATGCGATTGGTCCGCCGTCAGCCGCTGCTCGCCGATCTGCACCTGATAGCGGGTGAACTCGCCCAGGAACTCGCTGCTTTCCACGATGCCCGGCAGCCACACATAGCGCGCGTCGCCCAGCCCGTCCGCCATTTCGATCTGTACCGTGTGCGGGCGGAAGCTGGCCGCCAGCCGGGTAGCGGCGGGCGCTTCGCCCGTGAGCGGCAGGTGCAGGTCGCCCACGCCTTCCACCGCCAGCACCACGCTGCCGCTGGTGCGTTCGCGCACGTCGCCTTCCAGCACGTTCATCGTGCCCACGAAGTTGGCGACGAAACGGTTCACCGGATAGTCGAACAAGGTGCTGGGCGCGCCGATCTGCTGGACCACGCCATGGTCCAGCACCGCCATGCGGTCGGCGGTGGTCATGGCCTCTTCCTGGTCGTGGGTGACGAAGATGGTGGTGATGCCAAGCCGGCGCTGCAGGCTGAGCAGGTCCTGGCGCATCTGCACACGCAGCTTCTTGTCCAGGTTGGACAGAGGCTCGTCCAGCAGCAGCACCTGCGGCTCGATCACGATGGTGCGCGCCAGGGCCACGCGCTGCTGCTGCCCGCCGGAAAGCTGGTTGGGGCGGCGCTTGCCATACTGGGACAGGCCGACGAGGTCCAGCGCGGCTTCCACCTTGGCATGGATCTCGGCGCGCGGCAGCTTGCGTTCGACCAGGCCGAAGGCCACGTTGTCCCAGACCGTCATGTGCGGCCACAGCGCATAGTTCTGGAACACCATGCCGATGTTGCGGTTCCAGGGCGGCGTACCGCTGATGTCCTTGCCGTCCACCAGCAACTGCCCGGCGCTGTGCCGGTTGAAGCCGGCGATCAGCCGCAGCAGCGTGGACTTGCCCGAGCCCGAGGGGCCCAGCAGCGCGAAGAACTCGCCGGGCTCGATGCTGATGTTGACGTCCTTGAGCACTTCCGTCTTGCCATAGGACAGCCGGATGTTGCGGCATTCGACGCTGACTTTCTTCATGCGGATTCCCCTTCATTGCGAGCCGGCCGCTGGCGCGACTGGGCGCGCTCCACCAGCAGGTGCGAGACATACGTGCCGATGGCCACCGCGGCCACCGCCAGGACGCCGAGCGCGGCGCCGGGACCCCGCCCCGCTGCGCTCTGCATGTACAGATAGATGCCGTAGCTCATGGGCGCCTGGCTATCCTTGGTCACCAGCATGATGGTGGCCGACAGTTCCACGGCCGCCGTCACGAAGCTGGTCACGAAGCCCGCCAGCATGCCGCCCGCCATGAGCGGCACCACCACGCGCCGTATGGTGCTCATGCGCGTCGCGCCCAGCGATTGCGCCGCCTCTTCCAGCGAGATGTTGATCTGCTGCAGCGAGGCCACGCAGGAACGCAGGGCGTAGGGCAGCCGGCGCACCGAGTACGCGATCATGATGATGATCCACGACGAGGTCAGCAACGTGCCCGTGCCGGGCAGCTCGATGCCGCGGAAGGTGCGCAGAAAGCCGATGGCCAGCACGATGCCTGGAATCGCCAGCGCCGCGGAAGCCAGGAAGTCCAGCCACTGGCGCGCCGGCAAGCGGGTGCGCAGCATCAGGTAGGCAATGGCAGTCCCCAGGATCACGTCCACGCCGGCGGCCAGGCCGCAATAGAGCAGGGTGTTGGCGATCATGCCTTGCGACTCGGAGAACACCGCGGCGTAATGCGCCAGCGTGTAGCCGTCAGGTAGCGGCGCAAAGCTCCAGACGCTGGCCAGCGACAGCAGCAATACGCCCATGTGCGGCGACAGCACCAGCAGCAGCACCAGGATGATCCAGCCATAGGCCAGCACGCTCTCCATCGGGCGCAGTTTGCGCTTCTGGATGGAGCCGCCGCCCTTCTGCAGGGTGGAGTAATCGCGGCCCTTGAGGACCCGTGCCGACAGCCACAACGCCAGGATCGAGAAGCCCACCATGATCACGCTGATCACATAGCCCAACGGGTCCTCCAGGCCCACCTGCGTGATGCGCAGATAGGCTTGCGGCGCCAGCATGTTGGTGGTGCCCAGCACCAGCGGCGTGCCCAGGTCGTCGAACACCTTGACGAACACCAGCGAGGCGCCAGCCACGTAGCCGGGCAGGGCCAGCGGGAAGATCACGCGGCGGAACAGGCGAAAGCCCCGCGAACCCAGGTTGAAGGCCGCTTCTTCCATGGCGCCGTCGATGTTGCGCAGCGCCACCACCAGGTTCATCAGGATGAAAGGGAAGTAGTGCAGCGCTTCCACGAAGATGACGCCGTTCAGGCCCTCCATGAACGGAATGGTGAAGCCGAACCAGTCATTGAGCAGCAGGTTCACGCTGCCCGAGCGGCCGAAGATCAGCTGCATCGCGACCGCGCCCACGAAGGGCGGCATGATCAGCGGCAGCACGCCCAGCGTCTGGATCAGCAGCGCGCCGCGGAAATCGAAGCGCACCGTGAAGTACGCCAGCGGCACGGCGATCAGGGACGCCAGCAGCGCCGACCAGCCCGCCACGTACAGGCTGTTGAAGAAGGCTTCCTTCATCAGCGGCTGGCTGAAGAAGGCGCCGAAGTGGCCCATGGTGAAGCTGCCGTCGGCGTTCACGAATGCGCTGTAGAACACCGTGCCCACCGGCACGGCCAGGAACAGCAGCAGAAAACCGAACACCAGTAGCGCCGTCAGCAGGGGGCCGACGGGCAGGCGCGAGTGGCCCGAAGAATTCATCGAGATTCCCGAAATCGTTGCCAGGGGAAAACCGCGGCAGCGGACGGGACCGGCCCGTCCACTGCGCGTCCTGCGGGTGTGGCGGCCTAGAGCGCGGCGGCCTGCTTGGCGAGCTTCACGGCTTCTTCGTAGTTCGCCTTGGAACGGCCGTTCCATTCGCCTTCCAGCTGAGTGATCTGCTGGTTCACGGCGGCGTCCTTCTTGTTGCCGGCGAAGATCGCCAGGAAGGCCGGGTCGGCGGCCTTCTTTCCGTCGATCAGCGGTGCCCAGGTCAGCTTGCGGGCCTGCGCCAGCAGTTCGGCAGCCTTGCCGCTCTTGGCCTTGTCGCCCAGCTTGGCTTCGGCGTCGTAGATGGCCTTGGTGGCGGCCTGCAGTTCCTTCAGGCGGAACGTGACCGTCTGGTCATACAGCGACTGCACCACGTAATAGCGCGACTGCGACAGGTCGGCGTTGAATTGCACCTTGCTGCGCTTGGCGATTTCGGCGGGGTCGGGATAGCCCTGGGGAATCTTGCCGGCCAGCGCCGTGTAGGGCAGCACTGGCAGGCGCGAGATCTTGGGCTCCAGCAGCAGTTCCTGCCCGGCCTGGCTGAGGGTGAAGGCGATGAACTTCTTGCCTTCCTCAGAGTTCTTCGCGCCGGCGATCAGCGCGATGTTGGCCGGCACGATGGCGGTTTCGGAGGGGTAGACGAATTCGACCGGGAACTTGGAATACTTGCTGGACAGGCCGAAGAAGTCGATCACCGGGCCGGCGCCGAACTGGCCGTTGTTCACGCCGTCGGGTACGCCGAACGAACGCTCGGTCACGGCGCTGCTGTTGCCCGACATGCGCAGCAAGGTGCTCCAACCTTCGTCCCAGCCTTCGCCCTGGAGGATGGTTTCCACCGTCAGGTGCATGGTGCCCGAGCGCGACGGCGAGGTGATCCCGACATGGCCGAACCACTGCGGCGACAGCAGGTCCTTCCATTCCACCGGCGCAGGGATCTTGTGCGCCGCGATGTAGCGGGTGTTGTAGATGATGCCGTAGCCGGCCAGGGCCTGGCCCAAATACATGCCGCCCGGATCGTTGATGGGATAGTTGCCGATCTTGTCAGGCACCTGCTTGTTGGCGACGTCGGTGGAACTTGCCAGCAGTTTGTCGCGGCCCAGCACTTCGAAGGCGTCGGGCGCGCTGGCCCAGAACACCTCGGGGCGCTGGCCGGCGGGCGTTTCGCGCACATAGGCGATGCCCGATACCGTGTTCTTGTTCAGGACTTCCAGCGTGATGCCGGGATTGGCCTTTTCGAAGGCCGTCTTGTAGGCCTGGGTGAGGTCTTTGGGGAACGACGTGATCACCGTGACGGTGCCTGCCAGGGCAGGGGCCGCGCAAACGGCCAGCACCGCACCTGCAAGGGCTGTGCGCATTGCATGCATGGTTTGTCTCCGTAGTTTTAGATTTGTCCGGAGACAGTACTGGCCGGCCTGGGCAGCGTCCAATCACAAATTTTGATGCGCGCCATCAATGCGGGCGCCCCGGCCGGGCGGGGCGCCGAGCCTTGCCCGCTAGGCCGTGGCGGATATGCCGCCTTGCATGGCCCGGGCCTGCTTGTCCATCACTGCGGTGATCTGCTGCTGGATCTGCATCGCCTGGGCGTTGAGCGCCATCAGTTGCTGGGCCTTCATTTCGGCCGGCATGCTGCTGGCCTTGACCTTGGCGATCTGGTCCATCACGCGCTTGAGCTGCTTCTGCAGTTCCTTGATCTGGCGTGTGTAGGCGTCGTCGTTGCTGGAGTCTTCGGTTTCCTTGGCTTCCTGCACGTTGCCCATTTTCAGGCCGCCTGGGTTGTTGACGCGGATCTTGCCGTCCGCGGACACCGTGCTCGCTTCCGCGTCCGAGGCGCTCTTGGCTTCCTTGTTGGCCTGGATCTTCTGGGCCCAGAGGTCGGCCAGGCTGTTGATTCGGGAACTGCCGCTGATGGGATCGATCGCCATGATTGCTCCTGCCGCCTATGAGGATTTCGGGGTTTTCACTAGTACGGCATTCCGACGGTGAACTTAAGCATTGCCCCCTGTTTGCGGCCCCCTTTACACTGGCGCCCGCTCACACCCAACACCTACTTTGGGATATCCATGTCCAATTCCTACTTTCCGCGCTGGCGCCTGGCGGACGACGCCGAGCCCGGCGTCATCATCGCGCCCGACGAAAGGCTGTCCTGGCCCAAGAACGTGGCCATGGGCGCCCAGCACGTGGTTGCCATGTTCGGCTCCACCGTGCTGGCGCCGCTGCTCATGGGCTTTGACCCGAACGTCGCCATCCTGATGTCAGGCATCGGCACGCTGATCTTCTTCCTGTTCGTGGGCGGACGCGTTCCCAGCTACCTGGGTTCCAGCTTCGCCTTCATCGGCGGCGTGATCGCGGTGACCGGCTATGCCGGCGGCGGGGCGAACGCCAATATCGGCGTCGCGCTGGGCGCCATCATCGCCTGCGGCCTGGCCTACACGCTGATCGGCCTGATCGTCTGGTTCGTCAACGCGCGCGCCGGCGGCGGCGCGAACTGGATCGACACCCTGATGCCGCCCGTCGTCACGGGCGCGGTGGTTGCGGTCATTGGCCTGAACCTGGCCCCGATCGCCGCCAAGGGCGCGATGGGCGCATCCGGTTTCGACAGCGTGATGTCCATGGTCACCATCCTCTGCGTGGGCGGCATCGCCGTGTTCACCAGGGGCATGGTGCAGCGCCTGCTGATCCTGGTCGGCATGATCCTGGCCTGCGTGGTGTACGGCATCCTGGCCAACGGCATGGGGCTGGGCAAGCCCATCGACTTTTCGGGCGTGGCCGGCGCGGCCTGGTTCGGCTTGCCGCATTTCGCCGCGCCGGTGTTCAAGGTCGAGGCCATGGGCCTGATCGTGCCTGTCGCCATCATCCTGGTGGCCGAGAACCTGGGCCACGTGAAGGCCGTCAGCGCCATGACCGGACAGGACCTGGACCGCTATCTGGGCCGCGCCTTCGTCGGCGACGGGGTCGCCACCATGGTGTCCGGCGCCGTGGGCGGCACGGGCGTCACCACCTACGCCGAGAACATCGGGGTGATGGCGGTCACGCGCATCTATTCCACCCTGGTGTTCGTGGTCGCCGCCCTGATCGCCATCGTGCTGGGCTTCTCGCCCAAGTTCGGCGCGCTGATCCAGATGATCCCGGGGCCCGTGCTGGGCGGCATGTCGGTGGTGGTGTTCGGCCTGATCGCCATTGCCGGCGCCCGTATCTGGGTGGTCAACCAAGTGGACTTCAGCGACAACCGCAACCTCATCGTGGCTGCGGTCACGCTGGTGCTGGGCGCGGGCGACTTCACGGTCAAGTTGGGTAACTTCACGCTGGGTGGCATCGGCACCGCCACCTTCGGCGCCATCATCCTGTACGCCTTGCTGCGCCGCAGGAAGTAAGCGGCGCGACCACGCGCGGACCCGGCGTCGCGCGCGTGGCCGGCCAGCGCGCCTAGGTGCCCGACAGCCTCGTGGCAGAGGCCGTGGCGGTCACGGCCACCGGCACCGCCTCGATCACCTGTCCGGATTGCGTCTTGAATACTGCGGTGGCTTCCGCCAGGCGCCGCGCCTGTTCCTCCATCGCGGCTGCCGCCGCTGACGCTTCCTCGACCAGCGCGGCGTTCTGCTGGGTCACCTCGTCCATTTGCGAAATTGCCAGGCTGACCTGGTCTATGCCGCCGGCTTGCTGCGTCGAAGCGGCCGAGATCTCGGCCATGATCGCCGCCACCCGCTGCACGGAATCCACAATTTCCTGCATGGTCTGCCCGGCTGCGGCGACCTGGGCCGAACCGGCGGCGACCGTGTCCACCGAAGCTTCGATCAGCGTCTTGATCTCCTTGGCGGCCTGCGCCGCGCGCTGGGCCAGGGTGCGGACTTCGCCCGCGACCACGGCAAAGCCCTTGCCCTGCTCGCCGGCGCGCGCGGCTTCCACCGCGGCATTCAGCGCCAGGATGTTGGTCTGGAAGGCGATGCCATCGATCACGGACACGATGTCCGCGATCCGCCGCGAACTGTCCGAGATGCCGTGCATGGTGGCCACCACCTGCTCCACGTTCTGGCCGCCGCGCTGCGCCACGTCCATGCTGACCGCGGCCAACTGATTGGCCTGGGCGGCGTTTTCCGCATTCTGCTTGACGGTCACCGCCAGCTCTTCCATGGTGGATGCGGTTTCTTCGAGCGCCGCGGCCTGTTCTTCGGTACGCACTGACAGGTTGGAGTTGCCGGCAGCGATTTCCGCCGCGCCCACATTGATCTCATCCACCCCCTGGCGCACGGACGTCACCGTGCGGGTGAGGCCCTCCTGCATGCGTTTGAGCGAAGCGAACAGGACGCCGATCTCATTGTTGGAGCGGGTTTCCACGCGGTTCGTCAGGTCGCCGGCCGCGATGCGGTCAAAATGCCTGCCAGCCTCCTGCAGCGGACGCAGCACGGCGCGCCGGATGAAGGTCCAGCACAATGCCGTCAGCAGCAGGGCGGCGGATATCAGCGCGACCGCCGAGATCCGGGCGGTGGAGTAGGTTTGCTCCGAGCTTGCCAGCACGCCGTCGCTGCGCTCCTGGACCCGGGCCAGGAAGGCTTGCATGTCTTTCATGAAGTAGGCGTCTGCCTGGGGCAGCCTCCCCTCGTCCTGGCGGTACTTGGCAGGCGAGCGTGCCTTGAGGTCGGATTCCAGTGTGTCCAGGATGGCGGCGTACTCGGTGAAGCGTCCCTGCAGCGTCTGGGCCAGCTCCTGACCGCGAGGACTCTTGGGGACGGCCATGTAGCGGGCGAAGCGCTCGCGCGCCTGCTTCAGATGGCTGGCGGCTTCGTCGCCGGCCAGCCCGGCCTGGTCCATGCCGCCGGCCTGCATGGCAGCCATGCCCGCGCCGAGCGCCAGTCGCGCGCGCAGCAGGGCGGCGTTGGCTTCGTAGAGCGGGTCGACCTGATGGACCGCGACATTGTTCAGGTCCTTGATCTCGGTCACGCTTTTTTCGGCGTTCATCCAGCTCAAGCCGCAAGCCAGCGCCAGGGCGACGACGAAGCAGCCCAGCACCAACAGCATTCCAGTACGGACTTTCAATTTTTCCAGCATGAGAGCTCCTCGTTCTTGAACGCGATCCGCCGTGCGAAGGAACGGCCCAGGCCGCCTGCCGAGCGGCGGAATGGCGAACGTCGCGCCGGGTGGCTGCGATGCGTCCGCCTCCACTGCAACTACCCGCAAAAACAAGACTCCTGCCCCTGGCACGTGCTTGCGATCAGCAGCCCCGGCCAATCGGCAGTGATTTCAATGTATTAAATTGTCATGAATGACACAATTTGTTGTTTTATACTGATTCAGTCCGTTTTTGCTGGCGTTTTGAGAGGTAAGCATCGGCTGTTGCAAAAAAACTATCGAAGAGTAGTTTTTACGCCACACCTGCGCCATGGCGCGCGATTGCGGCCTGCCCCATCCGGCTTTCGGGTGGATCAGGAAAAACTGAAAAAAATGACGGGTTTTAGCGGGTTACAGCGGCGAAATGCGGCGAAAACAGCGGTTTCTCCGGCGGCTTGCAATTCCCGTGGACTTTGACCACAATATGACCTTGATTGCCCCGGTTCCGACCCGAGCCGGGGTTTTGTTTTGGTCGTCCGCGCCGCTCGCCAGTTTTTGCTTTTACCCGGCTGCCTGCGCGCGCCAGGATTCCGACCTTCACCGAGAACGCTCCGTCCGGGGCGTTTTCTACTTTTGTTTGGGAAACGACATGTCTGCCATTCCTTTGACCGTGCGCGGGGCCGAGCGCTTGCAAGAAGAGCTCCAGCGGCTGAAAACCGTGGAACGTCCTGCCGTTATCAACGCGATCGCTGAAGCGCGTGCGCAGGGTGATCTGTCGGAAAATGCCGAGTACGACGCTGCTCGCGAGCGCCAAGGCTTTATCGAGGGCCGGATTGCCGAGCTTGAAGGCACGCTTTCCAACGCCCACCTGATCGATCCTACCGCCCTGGATGCCGAAGGCCGCGCCGTGTTTGGCGCCACCGTCGACATCGAGGACCTGGACTCGGGCGATCGTGTGACGTACCAAATCGTCGGCGACGTTGAAGCCGACATCAAGTCGAACCTGATTTCCGTGTCCAGCCCGGTGGCGCGCGCGTTGATCGGCAAAAGCGAAGGCGATGTGGTCGAGGTCAAGGCCCCGGCTGGCGTTCGCGAGTATGAAGTCCTGGGCGTGCGCTACATCTGACGCCAACGTAGTAAGCTGGAAGTTGTCAAAACACCATAGTCCGAACCGTGCGTTCGACTGAATTCCGCGGTTTAATGCGGATCGCTATGGTGGACCGGGCGCGTAAAGCGCCCGTTTTTGTGCCTGCACTTACCTTTTCGTCGACTTGCGGCTGGTGCCGCTGCGTGCTCCGGCCCGCAGGCTGAGCGCGCTGCCGGCGCGGCGGGGAATGCCGTGACCGCTGGCGGTGGTCTTCCTGGTGCCAGGGCGCATGGGCTTGCCGTTCTTGTTGAGCTGGTCCTGGGGCACGAAGCGCGTCTTCGGCTTGGGCTCTTCGGATTCGCTGCGGCGCGGACGCTTGGCCAGGGTCTTGCCTTCGGCGGCCAGCTTCTTGGGCGTGTGCGGCTCAGAGGCGCGGCGCTTGGCAGGGCGTTCGGGTTCCATGGCGGCCAGCGCGGCGGGCTTGATGTTGCCGGCCAGCGGGCGGAACAGGATCAGCGTCTTGCCCAGGTGGTGCACCGGGGCGCAGGAAAGCGTGTCGCAGATGGTCGACAGCATTGCGTCGCGGGCCTCGCGGTCGTCGCCGCCGGCGCGCACCTTGATGAGGCCATGCGAAGTCAGCGCCAGGTCGATTTCCTTGAGCACGGCTTCGGTCAGGCCATTGTCGCCGATCAGGACGACGGGGCGCAAAGGGTGAGCGGCGGACCGAAGGTCGCTGCGCTCACGAGAGGTAAGTTCTAATATAGGCATGCGTGGAATTGTACGGTAATGGCCAAGAATAAATTCTCTAAAGACTGGATTCACCAGCACATCAACGATCCCTATGTGAAGCTGGCGCAACAGAAGGGCTACAGGGCCCGCGCCGCCTTCAAGCTGATCGAGATCCTGGATACCGAGAAGCTGATGCGCCGGGGCGACCTCGTGGTCGACCTGGGGTCGGCGCCCGGCAGCTGGTCCCAAGTGGCGCGCGAGCGCCTGGCGGGGCCGGGCGGGGTCGTGGACGGACGCATCATCGCGCTCGATATCCTGCCCATGGAACCCGTGGCGGGCGTTGAATTCATCCAGGGCGACTTCCGCGAAGATGAAGTTTTGAAACAATTGGAAGACATGGTCGGATCGCGCGCGGTGGACCTTGTTATTTCCGACATGGCCCCCAACTTGTCAGGGGTGGGTATTGCCGACTCCGCGCGCATCCAGCATGTGTGCGAGTTGGCGATGGAATTCTCCTGCGCCCACCTCAAGCCCAACGGGGCGCTGATCGTCAAGGCTTTCCACGGCAGCGGCTTTTCGCAGATCGTGGAATCCTTCAAGCAGCGCTTCAAGCGGGTGGTCGAACGCAAGCCGAAGGCATCGCGGGACAAATCCTCCGAAACCTTTCTGGTTGCGCGCGATCTGAAGTAGCCCGGGTCCGGGGCGCGCCGCCTCGGATTCGAAAAACCTACAGCCTGCCGGGACAACGACCAGAAAATTCGCGAATAAGACAAAACTCAGAGGGGCTCAGGCATCCCGGGACGCAATCTGGTCTGACAGGGTAGAATGAGCTATTGACATACTTGTGACTGTGCCATATGCGGGTGCGCGGTCGCCGGTCGGAATCGAAAGCAGGAGATCGACCTTGAATAATTCATTTTCGAAAGTCGCTGTCTGGATGGTGATAGCCCTCGTGCTGTTCACTGTCTTCAAACAGTTCGACGGACGCGCTCAGACCCAGGACGGCGTGACCTACACGCAGTTCATGGACGACGCCAAGGCGGGACGTATCCGCAAGGTCGACGTCCAGGGCGACGTGCTGTACGTCACCCCTGACGCGGGCCGCGCCTACACGCTGACTTCGCCGGGCGACCTCTGGATGGTCTCCGATCTGCTGAAGTATGGCGTCCAGGTGTCGGGCAAGCCGCGCGAAGAGCAGTCGTTGCTGATGAGCATCTTCGTGTCGTGGTTCCCCATGCTGTTGCTGATCGGCGTCTGGGTGTTCTTCATGCGCCAGATGCAGGGCGGCGGCAGGGGCGGGGCGTTCAGCTTCGGCAAATCGCGCGCCCGCATGCTCGACGAGAACACCAACCAGATCACCTTCGCCGACGTTGCCGGCTGCGACGAAGCCAAGGAAGACGTCCAGGAACTGGTCGATTTCCTGCGGGACCCCAGCAAGTTCCAGAAGCTGGGCGGCCGCATTCCGCGCGGCGTGCTGATGGTCGGCTCGCCGGGTACCGGCAAGACGCTGCTGGCCAAGGCCATCGCGGGCGAAGCCAAGGTGCCGTTCTTCAGCATCTCGGGTTCCGACTTCGTTGAAATGTTCGTCGGCGTGGGCGCGGCCCGCGTGCGCGACATGTTCGAAAACGCCAAGAAGCACGCTCCCTGCATCATCTTCATCGACGAAATCGATGCGGTCGGCCGCCAGCGTGGCGCCGGCCTGGGCGGCGGCAACGACGAACGCGAACAGACGCTGAACCAGATGCTGGTGGAAATGGACGGCTTCGAGTCCGGCCAGGGCGTCATCGTCATCGCCGCGACCAACCGTCCCGACGTGCTGGATCCCGCGCTGCTGCGCCCGGGCCGCTTCGACCGCCAGGTCGTGGTGCCGCTGCCCGATATCCGCGGCCGCGAGCAGATCCTGAAGGTCCATATGCGCAAGGTTCCGCTGTCGCCCAACGTCGACGCGACCGTGCTGGCGCGCGGCACCCCGGGCTTCTCGGGCGCCGATCTGGCCAACCTGGTCAACGAAGCCGCGCTGTTCGCCGCCCGCCGCAATGGCCGCACGGTCGACATGTCCGACTTCGAAAAGGCCAAGGACAAGATCATCATGGGTGCGGAACGCCGCTCCATCGTGATGCCCGAAGAGGAACGCAAGAACACCGCGTACCACGAGTCCGGCCACGCGATCGTCGCCCGCCTGCTGCCCAAGACCGATCCGGTCCACAAGGTCACCATCATCCCGCGCGGCCGTGCGCTGGGCGTGACCATGCAACTGCCTGAGACCGACCGCTACAGCATGGACAAGGGTCGTCTGCTGTCCACCATTGCCGTGCTGTTCGGCGGCCGCATCGCCGAAGAAATCTTCATGGACCAGATGACGACGGGAGCTTCGAACGACTTCGAACGCGCCACCGCCATCGCCCGCGACATCGTCACGCGCTACGGCATGACCGACGAGCTGGGCCCGATGGTCTATGCCGAGAACGAAGGCGAAGTGTTCCTGGGCCGCAGCGTCACCAAGACCACGCACATGTCGGAAGCCACCATGCAGAAGGTGGACACCGAGATCCGCCGCATCATCGACGAGCAGTACAGCGTTGCGCGCAAGATCCTGGAAGACAACCGCGACAAGGTCGAAGTCATGACCTCCGCGCTGCTCGAATGGGAAACCATCGACGCCGACCAGATCAACGACATCATCGAGGGCCGTCCTCCGCGTCCCCCGAAGACGCCTCAGGGCCCGTCGGATACGTCCGATACGCCGCCCACGGGCCTGGCGGCAGGTGGCAATACGGCTGCCGCTGTCTGAGGCTGCTCATCCTGAGTTATGGCAAATAACTTCCTTTGCGGGCGCTTCGAGTTTGATCTCGAGCGCCCGCTTGTCATGGGTATCGTCAACGTCACGCCGGACTCCTTTTCCGACGGCGGCCAGCATGACGATACGGATTCCGCAGTGGCGCATGCGCGCCAATTGATCGCCGAAGGCGCCCAGATCCTGGACCTGGGCGGCGAATCCACGCGCCCCGGGGCCGATCCGGTGTCCGTGGCCGACGAACTGGCTCGGCTGCTGCCGGTGGTGGAGGCGCTGCGCGATTGCGGCGTGCCCCTGTCCATCGACACCTTCAAGCCGGAAGTCATGCGCGCCGTGCTGGATGCCGGCGCGGACATGATCAACGACATCTATGGCTTCAGGCAGCCCGGCGCCGTCGAGGCGGTGGCGCATTCGCGCTGCGGGCTTTGCGTGATGCACATGAAGGGCGAACCTCGCACCATGCAGGCCGCCCCGCCCGAGTACACCGACTTGATCGGTGAAATCGGACTCTTCCTGGGGGCTCGCGCGCACAAGCTGCGCGCGGCCTGGATCGATCCTCGCCGCATCGTGCTGGACCCGGGCTTCGGCTTCGGCAAGACGGGCGACCAGAATTTCCAACTGTTGCGCCGGCTGTCCAGCCTGCGCAGCGCCGGTTATCCATTGCTGATCGGCCTCTCGCGCAAAACCATGATCGGCCAGGCTACCGGCCGGCCCGTGGGCGACAGGTTGCCCGGCAGCATCGCCGCGGCGCTTGCCTGCGTGGCGCGTGGCGCTTCCATCGTGCGGGTGCACGATGTGGCGGCCACGGTCGACGCGCTCAAGGTATGGCACGCGGCAGAACAAGGAGCACTCAGTTCATGATTCGACGCAAATATTTCGGTACCGACGGTGTCCGCGGCGAAGTCGGCGGTCCGGTGATCAACGCCGAATTCGCGCTGCGTCTGGGTTACGCGGCCGGCCGCGTCCTGGCGCGTGAGCACGCCGTGCGCGGCGGCAGCCGTCCGCAGGTCGTGATCGGCAAGGACACGCGGATCTCCGGCTACATGCTGGAATCCGCGTTGGAAGCCGGCCTGTCGGCGGCAGGCATCGACGTGCTGCTGGCCGGTCCGATTCCGACCCCCGCGGTGGCCTACCTGACCCGGGCGCTGCGACTGGTGGCGGGGATTGTCATCAGCGCTTCGCACAATCCGTACCAGGACAACGGCATCAAGTTCTTCTCGGCGCAGGGCATGAAGCTGCCCGACGAGATCGAGGCCGACATCGAAACCGCCCTGGACGAGCCGCTGGGCTGCGTCGCCTCGGAAGCGCTGGGACGCGCGCGCCGCATGGGCGACGCGCAGGGCCGCTACATCGAGTTCTGCAAGAGCACCTTCCCCAACGATCTGGACCTGAACAGCATGACGATCGTGGTGGACGCCGCCCATGGCGCCGCCTACAACATCGCGCCGCACGTGTTCCGCGAACTGGGCGCCGAAGTGCACGCCATCGGCGTCAATCCGGATGGCTTCAACATCAATAAGGGCGTGGGCGCGCTGCATCCCGAGCTGCTGGCCAAGGAAGTGCACGCTCGCGGTGCCCAGTTGGGCATCGCGCTGGACGGCGACGCTGACCGCCTGCAGATGGTGGATGGCGAAGGCCGCATCTACAACGGCGACGAACTCATGTACGCCATCGTCCGCGAACGCATGCAGCGCGGCAAGGTGGACGGCGTGGTCGGCACGCTGATGACCAACTTCGGCTTCGAACGCGAAATGCAGCGGCTGGGCGTGGGCTTCGAGCGCGCCAATGTCGGCGACCGCTACGTGCTGGAGCAGATGCAGGCGCGCGGCTGGCTGTATGGCGGCGAAAGCTCCGGCCATCTGCTGTGCCTGGACTGCCATTCGACGGGCGACGGCATCGTCGCCGCGCTGCAGGTCCTGACTGCGCTGCGCCGCAACTCGGTCGGGCTGGCGGAGTGGGTGAGCGATCTGCGCATGTATCCGCAGAAGATGATCAATGTGCCGCTGACCCCGGGCCAGGACTGGAAGACGCATGCCGGCTTGAGCGCGGCGCGCAAGGCCGTCGAAGCCGAGCTGGACGGTCGCGGCCGCATCCTGATCCGCGCTTCGGGCACCGAGCCGAAGCTGCGCCTCATGGTCGAGGCCGAGGATGAAGCCCTGGCCGTCTCCTGCGCCGAGAAGCTTGCGGCCAGCCTGGGATAAACGCTGCCTTACGATTTCGAGCAAGGCCACCCGGCGCGTGACGGGTGGCCTTTGTTTGTTCAAGGGTTGTATAGATTTGTAAAGTTTTGTCGATTTGGGCGGAGGATTGATTTATTCGCTCCAGACTAAACTTCATAGTCACGTAACATATTGGTCAAGTCTTTGACATACAGGGCGTCCACACTGGCTGGACTCTCTAGGAGCTTCGCGCAATGCTGGAATTAGCACGCATCAATCCGAGCCGTAATGCCGCGGAACCTTGGACCGGCGCCGCCGCCAAGGTGCTGGTGGTGGGCTTGGCGCGCACCGCTGAAGAAATCGAGCAGATTCAACGCCTGCGCTACGACGTCTTCACCGAGGACATGGGCGCGGTGTTCCCCGACGCCCAGGACGGCATCGAGCATGATCGCTTCGATCCGTTCTGCGAACATCTGATGGTCCGCGAGCTGGATACGGGCCGCGTAGTCGGCACCTACCGGATCCTGACGCCGGAAAAGGCGCGAGAGGCTGGCGGGTATTACTCGCAGTCCGAGTTCGACCTGTCCGGGCTGGGCTCCATCCAGGACGAGCTGGTCGAAGTCGGCCGCTCTTGCACCCACCCCGACTACCGCAGCGGCGGCGTGATCATGCTGTTGTGGTCTGGCCTGGCCGAATACCTGCGCCGGGGCGGTTATCAGTACGTGCTGGGCTGCGCCAGCGTCAGCCTGCGCGACGACGGCGTCACGGCCGCCGAAGTGTGGCGCACCATTTCCAAGCAGCTGCCGCAGGGCGATGAGCCGCGCGTGACGCCGCTGCACCGCTATCCGGTGGAGAAGCTCAACAGCACCCTGCCGGCGCGCGTGCCGCCGCTGATCAAGGGCTATCTGAAGCTTGGCGCCAAGGTCTGTGGCGAGCCCGCCTGGGACCCCGATTTCAACGCCGCGGATTTCCCGGTCCTGCTGAAGATGGACCGCATGGACGAGCGCTACCGCCGCCATTTCGGGCTGGATCAGCCCGCAACCGCCGCTGTCCAGCGCTGAGACCCCCATGCGCCGCCTGTTCCGCCGCATGAAGATCAGGTTGATACGGCGGGCCACCAGGCCCTTGCGCATGGAACTCAAGCGGCTGGATCGCGAAACCGATCTGTCGCCGTTCTAGCGCGTCGGCCCCGCAGGGCGGGGTCCGAACAGGGCGGCGCGGGCGCGCCGCCCGGCTGGTTCCTCAGAACTCCAGCAGTTCGAACGAAAAGCCCACCTTGTTCCACTCGGCTTCTTCCGCGCGCAGCGTGAAGTCGCTCAGGGGGTGCTGCGCCAGCCATTCGCGGTTGACCCGCACCACGATCGAGTTGTCGCGCACCGACGCGGTCAGCGGCAGCGGTTCGATTTCATTGCGGCGGCGGAACAGCAGCACCGCCAGGCGCAGGCTGAGGATGGCCTTCCATTGCGGGCGCGAGCGCACCAGCGGTTCCAGCTTGGTCAGCTTGCCCTGATGGCCGAGCGCAAGCAGCGCCAGCAACTGCTGGTCGGCGCGCGAGAACCCGGGCATGTCGGCGTTTTCCAGCACGTAGGCGGTGTGCTTGTGGTACGCATTGTGGGCGATGGACAGGCCCACTTCGTGCAGGTCGGCCGCCCAGCCCAGCGCGGGGCGCAGCTCCGCGCGCTCCGGACCATCCGGGAACATGGCGTCGAACAGCGTCAGCGCAGCGTGGTGCACGCGACGCGCCTGGTTGACGTCGACGTGGTAGCGCTTCATGAACTGGCGCACCGATTCATCGCGCTTGTCATGCTCGTCATCGCGGCCCAGCAGGTCGTACAGCACGCCCAGGCGCAAGGCGCCATCGCCGGTGTGCATGACGTCGATGCCCAGCTCGTCGAACAGGGCGCTCATGATGGCCAGGCCGCCGGGCAGCACGTCCGAGCGTTCGATCTTGATGCCGGGCAGTTCGGATGGGATGACGCGGCCCGAGCGGATGATGCGGTCCTTCAGCTTGTTCAGGCCGGCGCGCGTGATGCCTCGGTCCGAGAAGCGGCATTCGGTCAGGATGGCGAACAGCGCCTTGGCCGTGCCGGAGGAGCCGTAGGCTTCCTTCCAGCCCATCTTGCGGTACTGCTTGGCGATGACTTCGATCTCGCGGCGCGCGGCCAGCTCGGCCTGCTTCATCTGATGAGCGTCCACCACGCCGTCCGAGAAGAACTGGCGGCTGTAGCTGACGCAACCCATGTAGAGCGAGGACATCAGGCCGGGCTCGTGGCCTTTGCCGATGATGACCTCGGTCGAGCCGCCGCCGATATCGATGACCAGGCGCTTGTTGGGCGAGGGGGGCAGGGTGTGGACCACGCCGGAGAAGATCAGGCGGGCCTCTTCGCGGCCGGCGATGACTTCGATGGGAAAGCCCAGTGCGGCTTCGGCGCGCGGCAGGAAATCGCGGGTGTTGCGGGCAACGCGGAACGTGTTGGTGGCGACGGCGCGGACCCGGTTGGGATGGAAGCTGCGCAGGCGGTCGCCGAAGCGCTCCAGCACGGCGATGGCCCTGTCGATGGCCTCGTCGCCCAGCCTCTTTTCGGAGTCCAGGCCGGCCGCAAGCCGGACGGTTTCCTTGAGGCGGTCGATCTGATAGATCTGGGGCGTACCGTCCTGTTGAACGATGCGTCCGATGGAGAGGCGGAAGCTGTTGGACCCGAGGTCCACCGCGGCCAGAAGTTGATCCATGCGGCTCGTAAATATTGTCTGAGAGGTGGCCCGATTATAGAGATCCCATGTGACAGCGCCCCCGCCCACGTTTTTTTTCTTATGGAACAGGGGTTTGCGGCATCTGATCCGCCTGCTATGCGTCCCGGTTTTGGCGTACGCTACGTATTTGCTGCTGTGTCATGGAACCGTCACTTTTTTGCAGTAAAACTCCACGCTCTCCCTACGTATGGAATCCGGTATGCCCTCACGCCCTCCTGCCGAGCCTTTGCTTCTGAACCGCGAGTTGTCGCTGCTGAAATTCAACGAACGCGTGCTGGCGATGGCGGAGAATCCCAAGACTCCCTTGCTGGAACGCCTGCGCTACGTCTGCATCGTCAGTTCCAACCTGGATGAGTTCTTCGAGATCCGGATTTCCAGCCTGAAGGAGCAGCAGCGCCAGTCGCCGAATCTGGTGGGGCCCGACGGCATGACGCCCGACCAGGCGTTCGACAATGTGCAGCAGGCGGTGCACGAACTGGTCAACCGCCAGTACAACCTGCTCAACGACGAGATCCTGCCGGCCATGCACGCCGAGGGCATTTCGTTGCACCACGCGTCCGAATGGAATCCGCAGCAGCAGGAATGGGCGCGCGATGTCTTCAATCGCGACGTGATGCCGCTGCTGACCCCGATCGGACTGGATCCGGCGCATCCGTTTCCGCGGGTCTACAACAAGAGCCTGAACTTCATCGTGTCGCTGTCGGGCGCCGACGCCTTTGGCCGGCAAGCCTCGATCGCCGTGGTGCAGGCGCCGCGCGCCTTGCCGCGCCTGATCAAGATGCCGCAGGAGCTGTCGGGCCAGCCCGAGGGCTACATCCTGCTGACCTCGCTGCTGCGCGCCTTTGTCGGCGAGCTCTTCCCGGGCCTGGAAATGCTGGGCTGCTATCAGTGGCGGGTCACGCGCAACAGCGACCTGTTCGTGGACGAGGAAGAAGTCACCAACCTGCGCCACGCCTTGCAGGGCGAGTTGTCGCAGCGCAACTTCGGCGCCGCCGTGCGCCTGGAGATCGACAAGCTGACGCCGGTCGAACTGGAACACTTCCTGCAGCGCGAGTTCTCGCTCAAGGCCGAGGACACGTACCGCGTGCCGGGGCCGGTGAATCTGTCGCGCCTGATGCAGCTGTGCAACTCGGATTCGCGCCCGGATCTGTTGTTCCCGGATTACCGCGCGCCCGTGCCGGCGCCGTTCGACCGCGTGGGCGACAAGCCGGCCGAACTGTTCGAGGCCGTGGCCGAGCAGGACCGCCTGCTGCACCATCCCTACCAGTCGTTCCAACCCGTCATCGACTTCCTGACCGCCGCCGCGCTGGATCCGGACGTCATGGCGATCAAGCAGACCATCTACCGCACCGGCGAGGACTCCGAGCTGATGAAGATCCTGCTGGCCGCCGCGCGCGCCGGCAAGGAGGTGACGGTGGTGGTGGAGCTGATGGCCCGCTTCGACGAGCAGACCAACATCAACTGGGCTTCCAAGCTGGAAGAGGTGGGGGCGCACGTCGTGTACGGCGTGGTGGCGCACAAGACGCACGCCAAGATGGCCGTGGTGTTGCGCCGCGAAAAAGGGCGGCTGCGCCGCTATGCCCACCTGGGCACCGGCAACTACCACCCGCGCACGGCGCGCCTGTACACCGACTTCGGCTTGCTGACCGCCGATCCTAAGCTGTGCGAGGACATGGACAAGGTGTTCGCGCAGCTGACCGGGCTGGGCGCGCGCCGTTCGCTCAAGGCGCTGATGCAGTCACCCTTCACCATGCACGACGGCATGGTGGCGCTGATCCGCGCCGAGGCCCGCGCGGCCAAGGCCGGCAAGCGTTCGCGCATCATGGCCAAGATGAACTCGCTCTTGGAAGAACAGATCATCGAAGAGCTTTACAAGGCCGGTCAGGCCGGCGTGAAGATCGACCTGATCGTGCGCGGCGTATGCGCATTGCGCGCCGGCGTGCCGGGGCTGTCCGAGAACATCCGGGTGCGTTCCATCGTCGGCCGCTTCCTGGAGCATTCGCGGGTCTTCTACTTCTACGCCGAGGGCGAAGAAACCGTGTACCTGTCGTCGGCCGACTGGATGGATCGCAACTTCTTCCGCCGGGTAGAGATCGCTTTCCCGATCTACGACAAGACCCTGAAGAAGCGCGTCATCGACGAAGCCTTCACCTACGCCCTGCGCGACAACCAGCTGGCCTGGCAGCAACTGCCCGACGGCGACTACACCCGCGTCAAGAGCCGTCGCGAGCCCTTCAACGTGCACCAGTACCTGATGCAGAAGCTGGGCGTGTAACGCCTGCCGCCCCGACCGGGGCGGTTTTCGAAGCAAGGCCTCCCATATGTTCGTCCCCCTTTTTAGGGTGGCGGCGTTCGAGGCAAATCCTCCCCAGATCCAGGCCGCGCGGATCCGGCTCCGCGCCGGTCCGCCACCGGCGCCCCCTGGGAGGGAGGCGCGCAGCGCCTCGGGGGGATCATGACTGTCACTATCCTGTCATGTGGGACTTCTATTATTCGAGGGTCGCTGAAAGACAGGCAGTTTTCCAAGCCTGCCAGACTCCTCCAACGAGCACAGAAGGAACCCTGATGTTCAAACGTGTCTTCAAACAAGTTTCCCTGGGCGTCGCGCTGAGCGCCGCCGTATTTGCCGTCCAGGCCGCCGACGTGACCGGCGCCGGCGCTTCGTTCCCGTACCCGATCTACGCCAAGTGGGCCTCCGACTACAAGGCCGCCACCAATAGCGCCGTCAACTACCAGTCCATCGGTTCGGGCGGCGGTCAGCAACAAATCATCGCCAAGACCGTCGATTTCGGCGCTTCGGACGATCCCATGAAGGCTGCCGATCTGGAAAAGAACGGCCTGCTGCAATTCCCGGCCGTCATCGGCGGCACGGTTGCCGTGGTGAACATCGACGGCGTCGAACCCGGCAAGCTGAAGCTGTCGGGCAAGGTCCTGGCCGACATCTTCCTGGGCAAGATCAAGAAGTGGGACGACGCTGCCATCAAGGCGCTGAACCCCGACCTGAAGCTGCCGGCCGCCGACATCATCGTCGTGCACCGCTCGGACGGCTCGGGCACCACCTTCGGCTGGACCAACTACCTGTCCAAGGTGTCGCCGGACTGGAAGTCGACCGTGGGCGAAGGCAAGGCCGTCAAGTGGCCCGTGGGTCAGGGCGGCAAGGGCAACGAAGGCGTCGCCGCCTACGTCGGCCAGCTGAAGAACTCGATCGGCTACGTGGAATACGCCTACGCCAAGCAGAACAAGCTGGCCTGGACGCAACTGCAGAACAAGGACGGCAAGTTCGTCCAGCCGGAACAGAAGGCGTTCGCAGCCGCGGCCGCCAACGCCGACTGGAAGAGCGCGCCGGGCATGGGCGTGGTCCTGACCGACGAGCCGGGCGCCGATTCCTGGCCCGTCACCGCCGCCACCTTCATCCTGGTCCACAAGTCGCAAGACAAGCCGGCGCAGGGCAAGGCCGTGCTGGAATTCTTCGACTGGGCCTTCAAGAACGGCGCCAAGTCGGCTGAAGCCATGGACTACGTGCCGCTGCCGGAAGCCGTGACCAAGGAAATCCGCGCCGCCTGGGGCGAAGTCAAGGCCGCCGACGGCAAGGCCGTCTGGCAATAAAGGCTTGAGCGCGAGGGAGGCCGGCTGACAATGCCAATCTCCGTCGCGCGCAATCCACAGCGGCCGCCGCTGGCGTTCCGGATACGGGATGCTGGCGGCGGTCCGCCGCAAGACCTTCGAAGTTTCTCCCCTGGTTTCCTAAGGAAAGTCCATCCATGAGCGCGGTAATGGATAATAGTGTGCCGCTTTCGCCCAGCGTGGCGGACTCCGTGACTACCGGCACGCCTTCGCCTATGAAGCAAAACAAAAACGCGCTGATGGATGCGCTATTCAAGAACCTGACCCGCCTGTTCGCCTTCCTGGTGTTCATCCTGCTGGCGGCGATTCTTGTTTCCCTGATCTACGGCAGCCGCGAATCGCTGGCCAAGTATGGCCTGTCGTTCCTCTGGCTCAACGACTGGGATCCGGTCAATTCGAACTACGGCGCCGTGGTGCCCATCATCGGTACGCTGCTGACCTCGGCCATCGCCCTGATCATCGCCGTGCCCGTGTCCTTCGGCATCGCCATCTTCCTGACCGAACTGTCGCCCACCTGGCTGCGCCGCCCCCTGGGCACAGCGGTCGAAATGCTGGCGGCGATTCCGTCCATCATCTACGGCATGTGGGGCCTGTTCGTCTTCGTCCCCGTGTTCCAGCAGTATGTGCAGCCCTTCATGATCGCCACATTGGGCAGCCTGCCCGTGATCGGCGGCATCTTCGCGGGGCCGCCCTTCGGCATCGGCATCTTCACGGCCGGCCTGATCCTCTCGATCATGATCATCCCGTTCATCGCCGCGGTGATGCGCGACGTGTTCGAACTGGTGCCGGCGATGCTCAAGGAATCCGCCTACGGCCTGGGCAGCACGACCTGGGAAGTGATGTGGCGCGTGGTGCTGCCCTACACCAAGTCGGGCGTCATCGGCGGCATCATGCTGGGCCTGGGCCGCGCGCTTGGCGAAACCATGGCGGTGACCTTCGTCATCGGCAACGCCTTCAAGTGGTCCGGTTCGCTGTTCTCGCCGGGCAACTCGATCGCTTCGGCGCTGGCCAACGAATTCAATGAAGCGGGCGGCATACAGAAGTCGGCGCTGCTGGAACTGGGCCTGATCCTGTTCCTGATCACGACCATCGTGCTCGCGCTGGCCAAGATGCTGCTGGTTCGCTTGTCCGCCAGTGAAGGCAAGAAAACCTGACGCGCCGCGAGCACAAGGAAAAGATCATGGCTGTATCCGTACTCAATATGCAGAACGGCACCTATCGCCGGCGCCGCGTAGTCAACCGCATCATGCTGACCGTGTCGCTGGGCACCCTGGTGTTCGGGCTGTTCTGGCTGTTCTGGATCATTCTGACGCTGTTGATGAAGGGCGCGCCCGCGCTGTCGTACACGCTCTTCACCGAGATCACGCCGCCGCCCGGGCAGACCGGCGGTCTCATCAACGCCATCTTCGGCAGCGTGATGATGGCTGGCGTGGGCACGCTCATCGGCACGCCCGTCGGCATCCTGGCCGGCACCTACCTGGCCGAATACGGCCAGCGCGGCTGGCTGGCGCCGGCCACGCGCTTCCTGAACGACGTGCTGCTGTCGGCCCCGTCCATCATCATCGGCCTGTTCATCTACGCCGTGTACGTGGCCCAGGTGGGGCACTACTCGGGCTGGGCCGGCGCCATCGCGCTGTCCATCCTGGTGATTCCGGTGGTGGTGCGCACCACCGACAACATGCTGCTGCTGGTGCCCAACAGCCTGCGCGAAGCCGCTGCCGCGCTGGGCTGCCCCAAGTGGCGCATGATCACCATGGTGTGCTATCGCGCCGCTAAGACCGGCATCATCACCGGCGTGCTGCTGGCCATCGCCCGCATCTCGGGTGAAACCGCGCCGCTGCTGTTCACCGCGCTGTCGAACCAGTTCATGTCCTTGAACATGAACGGCCCGATGGCCAACCTGCCGGTCGTGATCTACCAGTACGCCGCCAGCCCCTTCAAGGACTGGAACAACCTGGCCTGGGCCGGCGCCACCCTGATTACGCTGCTGGTGCTGGGCATCAACATCATCGCCCGCAACATGTTCCGCAAGTAAAGATCGCTATGCCGGCGCGCCGGGCGCGCCGGAGCCAAGGGAAACCAAATGGAAAACACCGCTACCGCCGTCAAGAACAAGATCGAGGTCAAGAACCTGAACTTCTACTACGGCAAGTTCCATGCGATCCGCAATGTGAACATGTCGATCCAGGAGAAGAAGGTCACGGCCTTCATCGGCCCGTCCGGCTGCGGCAAGTCCACGCTGCTGCGCACCTTCAACCGCATGTTCGAGCTCTACCCCGGCCAGCGCGCCGAGGGCGAAATCATCCTGGACGGCGAAAACTTGCTGACGGCCAAGACCGACATCTCGCTGATCCGCGCCAAGGTCGGCATGGTGTTCCAGAAGCCCACGCCGTTCCCCATGAGCATCTACGACAACATCGCCTTCGGCGTGCGCTTGTTCGAGCGCCTGTCCAAGGGTGAAATGGACGAGCGCGTGGAATGGGCCCTGAGCAAGGCCGCGCTGTGGAACGAAGTGAAGGACAAGCTGCACCAGAGCGGCAACAGCCTGTCGGGCGGCCAGCAACAGCGCCTGTGCATCGCGCGCGGCGTGGCCATCAAGCCGGAAGTGCTGTTGCTGGACGAGCCGTGCTCGGCGCTGGACCCGATTTCGACCGCCAAGATCGAAGAGCTGATCGCCGAACTGAAGAACGACTACACCGTCGTCATCGTGACGCACAACATGCAGCAGGCCGCGCGCTGCTCGGACTACACCGCCTACATGTACCTGGGCGAGCTGATGGAATTCGGCCAGACCGACCAGATCTTCGTGAAGCCTTCGCGCAAGGAAACGGAAGACTACATCACGGGCCGCTTCGGCTGACCGCCGCGTTTCGGCTCTGCAAATGGCGGCGCGCTGTTCGGACAGCGCGCCGTTTTTCATTTGCTGTTACAGCAGCACCTGCTCGGAGCCCGCCGGGGCTGCTCCTGGACGTTGCCCGCATGGCGGCCGGGAATCAGCACCATGAACATCCCCGCCAGCGCGTAACAGCCCCGCAGGCCCAGCCGCATAGGCCAACCGGGCCGGGATCTGGTATAGTTGCCACCCTTCGGGGCGTAGCGCAGCCTGGTAGCGCATCTGCTTTGGGAGCAGAGGGTCGTGAGTTCGAATCCCACCGCCCCGACCAATGAAGAAAGGCCGTCAGCGATATGTCGCTGACGGCCTTTTGCTATTTCCGGGCCGACCCTCAGGTCAAGCGCAGCATCCGCCGCATCCTTTCCGTCAGCAGCTGCTTGATTGCATCATCCGGGAGGCGCATTGGACCCGGGTCCGTCAGCATCATGGCACTGAGCGTTCCCAGCAGCATCTGCATGGCGATCTGGATTTCCAATTCTGTGTCCACGCCCGCCTGGACCGGCATTTTTCGAGCCAAGGCCGGCACGAACAGGGCATGCATATGGCGATTCAAGATGACCAACGGACTCGATTCTCGTTCGGCCATCGAGAAATCCTGTAGCACGGCCTTGAAAGTCCCCTGGCTTTCGCGGCAGCCATCGACGTAAAAATCCACCATGGCTGCGACGATATCCGAGGCGGTGCCTTCGGTCCAGACGGCGTCTTGGCGGACAAGATTATCGGCTTGCGCTTTGCTTTCCGTGACGGCAGCGTCCAGGACTGCCGCAAGAAAGGTCTCTTTGTCCTGGAAACGGCCATAGAACGCGCCGATGGATGTGTCCGCGAGACGTATCACGTCACCAATCAGTACCAGGTCCAGGTTGGCGTGCCGTTCTATCAATTCGCGGCCGGCGCGGATCATCCTGGCCAGGGACTCCTCGCTGCGTAACTGACGGGGAGGACGCGGAACGCCCGGTGATTGGGCGACCGGGCGAGCGGCTTTCCGCTCCCTGGAAGCGCGCGTTGTCTTGGTAGTTGTTTTCTGCGATGGAGGGGCTGCCATGACAACATCTATCCAAACCTGAAGTGCCACATTATGCCGTAGCAGATGCGCTCTCTTATCGATCAAGCGCCTGTTGCTGCCACGTCATAACGGGGAGGTTGTTTGCAGGACGAACGGCGGTCACAGGTGCTTGGCCCAGCACTGATCTCGGCCTAGGGAAACCTCGCGTTGAAGGGCCTCAAGTACCTTCCAATAATAGAATTAGAATTCTAATTATTGTGTGACAACGAAATATGGCCATGGGTTGGTCCTCCTGCCAGCTCTGCCGTATCCCACGGATCAGTCCGCGACTTGCGTGGATGCAACGGCAGGTCATGCGCACGGCGGCGATGCGGCATGGCGCGGCTCCTCGCATAGCGGCATTGGAGAAGAGAATCATGAGCGATTACATCTCAGGCAAGACCATCGTCATTACCGGGGCAGGCGGCGGCTTTGGACGCCAAGTCGCGCAGCAGGCCGCCGCCCGTGGCGCGCTGGTGACGTGCGGCGATATCGACGCGGACGCTGCGGCGGAAACCGTCGCACGCATTACCGCGGCGGGCGGCCGGGCGCAGGCCCTAGCCGCGGATGTCCGCATTCTGGATGACCTGAGAGGCCTCGTCGGCGCCAGCGTGCAGCGCTATGGTTCGATTGACGTAATGCTCAACAATGCAGGCATCATGCCGCTGGCTTTTGTCGCGGATCACTCGCGTGCCTACGATGCCTGGATGCGTTGTATCGACATCAATATGAGGGGCGTGTTCAATGGCATGATTGCCGCCCACGATGCGATGATCTTTCAGGGGCGGGGCCACTTCATCAACATCTCGTCCATCTATGGGGACTTCCCCGCAGTGGGCGCGGCAATCTACGGCGCCACCAAAGCCGCAGTCGATTTCATGTCGGAAGCCGTGAGGACGGAGGCGCGCGGGAAGATCAAGGTGACGACCATCAGCCCCACCGGAGTGCCCAACACCGGACTTGGCGGGTCCGTAGCCAACCACGCTGCCGCCGTCGGGAGAGTCGGGAACAACATGGAGCAGTTCATGGCAATGGTAAAGGGCCTGCAGGAAGGGGCCCTGCCGCCTGATCTCCGCGATCCGGAGAGCCTGTCGCATATGCCGGTGGAGCCTGACTCGATCGCCGACGCGATCCTGCTTGCCATCGATCAACCATGGGGCGTTTCGGTCAGCGACATGACGGTGCGCGCTTCGGCGGATTGCTTCGTGCTGTGATGGATCCGTGGTTTGTCGGCCAGGCGCCGCCAGCCTGCCAATTGATGGCGTGGGCGGGGACCTGAATCAGGCCGACCAATCTGCCACGAACTCATCACGAAACCGCCGTATCCAGTCCAGCCGCGTGGCAGCAAGCGCGCGGCCGCCATCCGTCTGCATGGTTCCCGCGATGCGTGCGAGCTTCAATTCGATGTGATCCAGCGCGTAGGCGCCGTCGTCCAGTTGCCGATGCGTGCCCATGGGGTCGGTGGGGTGCGCAAGCGCCCGCCCCAGTTGCCCGCCGACATGGAACATGCGGGCCAGTCCCACCGGTCCAAGCGCATCCAGGCGGTCGGCATCCTGCACGATGCGGGCCTCGATGGTCCGGGGCGGGATGTTGGCGGAGTAGCTGTGGGCCTCGATGGCATGATGGACGGCTGCGAGCTTGGTTGAGGGATAGCCGGCGGCCTGCAGCTCACGCACGGCCTCGTCAGCCGCCATGGCCGATGCGCGCGCCCGGTCGGGATGGTTCTTGGGCAGGTTGACAAGGTCATGCAGGTAACTGGCGGCCATGACCACCATGGCGTCGGCTTCGGGGTGGTGCGCCAGCATGCTGTTGGCGGCCTTCCATACGCGTTCCAGATGGCTCAGGTCATGGGCGCCGTCACCGGTATCCGCGCTCTGGGCGATCAGTATGAGCTGCGGCCGCAATGCCGCCAAATCTTCGCGCATCTTCATTTTCTTCCGCCAGCTTCGGGACCAGCGGAAAGTGTACACAGGACGTTTTCGGGCCGGGCGTTTTGCCGCGCGGCCCGCAGCGCGGCCTTAGCCGCCCTGCGCCTGCATCCGTGCCGCCGCCATGGAGCAGATCCGGTACACCAGCGCCGACACCACGAAGCTGGCCGGCGCGGCCAGCGTCGCCGCGAAACCCTCCGTGTGCATCAGCGCCAGGCCGCAGATCGCGCCTGCGAACCAGCCGGCCAGGCCAGCGCGGTTGAAGGCGGCCCCGCCATGTTGCGGCGCGGACTCCTGGTCGCCCAGAATGTGCACCAGCGCCACCGCCACCCACGACACCACAAAGATGCCCTGGTAGGCGAGCGCCTGCAGCAGATACGAGAACACGTCCAGCAGCATCAGCGCATACGTCACCGCGCCCACGATGACCGCCCACATCGCCTTGGGCCAGCGCATGCCCGGCCAGCGCGCGAAGAATGCCTGCATGTTGATGGTGGCCAGGTAGTAGTTGGCGGTGTTGATGCGGGTCTGCGTGATCCACACGAACAGCAATCCGCCCAGGCCCATCAGCTTGAGCAGCGCCAGCACCACCGACACTTCCGACAGCGCGGCGTCGCTGGGGATGGTGCTGACCAGATAGATGCCGGCCACGCCGTTGAGCAGGAAGGTCACCAGATAGAAGGGCATGCCGAAGTTGTAGCGGCTATGGTAGGTCTGGTCTTCGCGCTTGCCGAAGCGGGCATAGTCGAAGGTGAACATCATCAGGACCCATACGCCCATGTAGTACACGAAGGCGTCCCACCAACCGCCGGGGACCGGGCCTTCGGGCGGACCGAATGACAGCCAGGCATCGCTGTAGCCGTATTCCTGCGTCGCCATCACCACGGCCAGCAACAACCCCAGCAAATAGAAGGGCAGCAGCACGCCGTTGAACTTGTCGAGCCATGTTTGCACGCTGCCGAAGATCAACAGCACGCTGTAGATGACCACCACCAGCGCCACCAGCCAGTACGGCACGACAGGATAAAGATGATGCGCCGCGACCGACATCACCGCGCCTTCGAACACCGCGTAGTAGATGGCGGTGGCGAAGAAGATCAGGGTGGCCAGCGCCGCGCCCGAGGTGCCGAAGAGCCGGCGCGAGAACAGCGCCACCGACAGGCCGCTGCGGATGGCGTAGCGGCTGATGACGCCGTTGATCAGCCCGTAGCTGATCACCGACAGCACCATGCCGATGATGGCGTTGCGGGCGCCGTATTTCAGCGCCAGCGTGGCGCCGACGACGATGTAAAACACGGCGCTGCACACGGCCCACCAGGCCATGGTGAGGGCGTAGCGGGGCATGCGGTCGCTGTCGGCGACGGCATGCAGCGAGTTGTCCGTCTCATCGGACGGTTTGCGTGGGGTCATGTTGGCCATGTCGGATCTCCTGGCGGGATCGGATGCTGCGGTTCGACTGCGGAACGGGCGCGGGTCGCCCACCGGCCTTGCCAGGGGGCAAGGCCGGGATATAAGAAAAACCGGGAGAAGGGCGCGGACCGGCCGCGCCCCGAGGATCAGCCGCTGAGCGCCTGATGCAGCCGCTCGAAGCGGGCGCGGTAGTCGCGCCTTGCGGCCACCGCCTGCTCCAGCGTCACCCGCTCGAAATGGGCGCTCTGGTTGGGCTGCATCTGACCGACCTTGTCCAGGTCGGCGCTGATGACCGTGCCTATCATGGCGTAGCCGCCGCCGGACACCGCATCGCGATGCAGGATGATGGGTTCCACGCCCGCAGGCACCTGGATGGAGCCGATGGGATAGCAGGCGTCGACGATGTTCGACGGATCGGCGCCCGCGCCGAAAGGTTGCTCGCGGGCGCGAAAGCGTAGCGGGCGGCCCTGCTTGTAGCGGTAGCCGATGCGATCGGCCTCGGAGGTCACGGTCCAGGCGTCTTCATAGAAAGTGGCGGCGGATTCTGGCTCCAGGCGGTGATCGTATAGACCCGGAAGCACGCGCAGCGTCTGCGTCTTGGGCGGGGCCTCGGCCAACGCGGCCGGCAGTTCGCGGCCCACGCGCGTGCGGATGGACGCCCGGCCCACCGCCAGCCGGTCGCCGGCCTGCAGCTTGCGGCCTTCGTGCCCGCCGATAGCGCCCAGCGCGTAGGTCGAGCGGCTGCCCAGGACCACAGGGACGTCGATGCCGCCCGCGACCGCCAGGCAGGCGCGGGCGCCGGCCTGCACGAAGTCGAACGACAGCCGGCTGCCGGCCTGCACCGCCAGCGCCACATTGCAGGCCTGCGCCACGCCGTCGATCTTGGGGATCATGCTGGCGCCCGTCACGGCAATCACGGCGGTGCGGTGGAACAACAGCTCCGGGCCGAGCAGCGTGCATTCCAGCACCGCGTCGCCGGCGGCATTGCCCACCAGCAGGTTGGCGGCGGCCAGCGCGTACTGATCGAGCGCGCCGGACGGCGGTATGCCCAGGTGGTAGTGGCCTAGGCGGCCCGTGTCCTGCACCGAAGTGGCCAGGCCGGGCTTGATGACTTCGATGATGGGATCGTTAGGCATGGAGCGTCTCCAGCAGTTGGGCGTTGCAGGCATCGGGCGCGCGCTGGAACTCGGCCAGCGAGAACGACACGGGCCGGATGCGCAGGTCGAAGCTGCCGGCCTCGACCTGCGCCGTGGCCTGGTCGTACTCGTCGCGGGTGATGGGCTTGAACTTCACGATGTCGCCCGGGCGGAAAAACACCATCGAATCGCGCAGATGCGCCTGGCGCTGGGCAGGTTCGAAGATGGGTGCTGGCGTGACGCCGAACATCTGGTAGCCGCCCGCGCCGCGTACCGAATAGATGCAGCCGAAGCAGCCGCCGTGTCCCACCGTGTGTTTGGGAGTATCGGTGCGGGGGCGCAGGTATTTGGGAACCTGCAGCTGGCGGTCGCGTTCCACCATCTGGTACATGAAGGGCAACCCGGCCACGAAGCCCACCATGGACACGAACCAGGGCGAACCGGAGTGGGCGTCGATGAAGCCCTGCACCGAGTCGTGGCCGTTGATGCGGGCCGCGTACTCCAGGTCGGTGGATTCCGGATCCTGGTGCCTTTCGCGAAACCGCATCAGGGTCTCGTGGGTCCAGGGGTCGTTGTAGTACACCGGCACTTCGATGATGCGGGTGGCCAGCGTCAGGTTGGCCAGGTCTATGCCCGCCTCCAGTTCGCGCAGCAGGGCCAGCAGGGCGTCCGGCGCGATGCGGTCGGGGTCGTACCGTACTTGATAGGACGCGTTGGCCGGGCATATCTCGGTCACGCCGTCGACCGCGCGTTCGCGCAGCGCCCGCGTGATCGCCATGCCCTTGAAGAAGGATTCCAGCGACATGTCCTCGCTGATCTCGACGAAGATGAACTCGTCGCCGCCATGGGTGTAGCGCAAGCTCATTGGTTTTCCTCCCGGTCCCTTTGCATCCAGGCTTCAAGATAATTGGTGTGGTAGCGGCCCGCCAGCACGTCCGCATCCTCCAGCAGTTCGCGGTGCAGGGCCAGCGTTGAATGCACGCCCGTCAGTTCCACTTCGTCGAGCGCGCGCGCCATGCGCGCCAGCGCCGCCGCGCGGCTCTCGTCCCAGACGATCAGCTTGGCCAGCAGCGAGTCATAGTAGGGCGGCACGGAGCAGCCCGGATACAGCATCGAGTCCACGCGCACGCCGGGCCCGCCGGGCCAGCGCACGTGTTCCACCCGGCCAGGGCTGGGCGCGAAGTTGCGCTTGGGGTCTTCGGCGTTGATGCGGCATTCGATCGCTGCGCCGCGAATGGCGATGTCCTGCTGGCGTAAGCGCAGGGGTTCGCCGTCGGCGATGCGCAGCATTTCGCGCACCAGGTCCACGCCCGTGATGGCTTCGGTGATGGGGTGCTCGACCTGGATGCGGGTGTTCATCTCGATGAAGTAGAACTCGCCGGCGCCGCGGCTGTCGTCGTACAGATACTCCAGCGTGCCCGCTCCCCGGTACCCGACCGAGCGCGCCAGTTGCGCCGCCGATTCGCACAGCTTCTGCCGGGTGGCGGGGTTCAGGGCGGGAGAGGGCGCTTCTTCCAATACCTTCTGCCGGCGCCGTTGCAGGGAGCATTCGCGTTCATACAGGTGGACGGCGTTGCTGCCGTCGCCCAGAACCTGCACTTCGATGTGCCGCGCGCGCGGCAGATAGCGCTCCAGGTATACGCCGGCTTCGCCGAAGGCCGCCTGCGCCTCGGCCTGGGCCTGCGGCATCTGCGCGCGCAGTTCGGCTTCGTCGCGCACCACGCGTATGCCGCGCCCGCCGCCGCCCGCGGCTGCCTTGATCATGAGCGGGTAGCCAATGATGGCGGCATGGGGCAGGGCTTCGTCCAGCGATGACAGCACGCCTTCGCTGCCAGGCACCGTCGGCACGCCGGTCGCCTGGGCGCAGGCGCGCGCCGCCGCCTTGTCGCCCATCGTGCGGATGGTGGCGGCATCGGGCCCGACGAAGATCAGGCCGGCGTCGCTCACGGCCTGCGCGAATGCCGCGTTTTCCGACAGGAAGCCGTAGCCGGGATGTACTGCCTGGGCGCCGGTGCTGCGGGCGGCCTCCAGCAGCGCTTCGGTGTTCAGATAGCTGCGCGTCGCGTGCGAGGGGCCGATGAGCACCGCTTCGTCGGCCATGCGCGTGGCCAGCGCGTCTCGGTCCGCTTCGCTGTATACGGCCACGGTGCGCATGCCCAGTTCGCGGGCGGCGCGGATGATGCGCAAGGCGATTTCGCCGCGGTTGGCCACCAGCACCTTGTGGATGTTGCGCGGCCGGTAGGGAAGATGGGTATCGGACATGGCGCGGCCTATCCCTCGATGCGCAGCAGGGGCTGTCCGGCTTCCACCGGCTCGCCGTCTTCCACCAGGATCTCGGCCACCACGCCGCCGGTGGGCGTTTCGATCTGGTTGAACTGCTTCATGACCTCGACGATGCCGATCACGGCGCCGGCGGCGACCGTGGCGCCCCGCTCCACGAAGGGGGCAGCGTCGGGGCTGGGGCGGCGGTAGAAGGTTCCGGGCAGGGGGCTGGGAATATCGTGCAACGGCATGGTTTTCTCCTTGGAATGTCGTTCGGGCGGCAGGGGGTCAGGGGCCGGTCACGCTGGGCGGCGCGATCCGGATACCGTGGGCTTCCAGCTTCTCGCGGGTGGCGCGCACCAGGGACAGGGCGCCGGGTGTGTCGCTGTGTATGCAGACGGAATCGAAGTCGATGGGGATGTCCTTGCCTTCGACCGTGCGCACGCGGCCCTCGGTGCAGGCGCGCAGCACTTTTTCGGCGACCTGGGCGGGGTCCAGCGGCTGGGTGTAGCGGGTGAAGACGATGGAGCCGCTGGCGTCGTAGTCGCGGTCGGCGTAGAACTCGCGCACCACGGGCTGGTTCAGTTCGCGCGCCAGACGGTAGGTGACCGAGCTTTCCATGCAGTACAGCGCCAGCGTGGGCTCCAGCTCCTGCAGCGTTTCGATCAAACGGCGCGACAAGGCTTCGTCGCGGGCGGCCTGCATGTACAGCGCGCCATGCGGCTTCACGTGCTGCAGGCGCAGTCCGTGCAGTCGGGCGAATTCGCGCAGCGCGCCCAGTTGATAGACGATGTCGTGCACCAGCGCTTCAGCGCTTTCGCGCATGTCCCGCCGGCCGAAGCCGACCAGGTCGCGAAAGCCGGGATGGGCGCCGATGCAGACGCCGTGTTCGCGGGCCTGCAACACCGTGCGGTTCATGATCCGCGGGTCGCCGGCATGGAATCCCGTGGCGATGTTGGCCGAACTGATCAAGGGCATGATCGCTTCGTCCACGCCGTCCCCGATGGTCCACGGGCCGAATCCTTCCCCCATGTCCGAGTTGAGGTCGATGCTGCGTTTGCTCATTGCCGGAGGCTCCTTGGCGTTGCTCGCCGCATTCGACGCGGCGTGTGACGTGAACATTAGCCAAGGCCGAGGGGGACAAAAAGATCTTTTTATTGATCGATCAATATCTGTTTTTTAGATAACTATCCGTCGAATTGGCAGCATCGTTCCGACGTTTTTCCTATGAAAAATAAGGGATACCCCTGATAAGACGCATCGGATCGCAGAGAGAATATTCAGATATTCTGGGGTAAAGATATCGATTAAAAAGATAAGACCAGACATGTCGATTACCCTACGTCAGCTCAAATACTTCATCGCCGCAGCCGAACTGGGCCAGATTTCGCAGGCGGCAATCCAGCTGGCGATATCCCAGTCGGCCATCACCAGCGCCATCCGCGAACTGGAGGAGACAGTGGGCACGGCGCTGTTCCTGCGGGGCGCCCACGGCGTGACGCTGACTCACAGCGGCCGCACCTTCTTGAACCACGCCTACAACATCCTGTCGTCGGTCGACGAGGCCCTGCGCATGCCGGCGACGGCGGAAGAGGTCTCGGGCCGCCTGTTGCTGGCGGCGTCCTATACGGTGATCGGCTACTTCCTGCCGTATCACCTGCAGCGGCTGTCTCAGCTGTATCCGCGCCTGGACATCCAGCTGCACGAACTGAACCGCAGCGCCATCGAGGAAGGCCTGATCGCAAACCGCTATGACATGGCGGTGCTGCTGACCTCGAACGTCGCCAATCCGGATCTGGCGGTGGAGCATTTCTTCGGCTCGCCGCGACGCCTGTGGCTGCCGGCCAGGCATCCCTTGCTTGCGGCGGACGCCGTGACCCTGGAGGACGTCTCGCGCGAACCCTTCATCATGCTGACCGTGGACGAGGCGGCCTACACCGCCTTGCGCTACTGGAACGAAACTCCGTTCAAGCCCGACGTGCGGCTGCGCACCTCATCCGTCGAGGCGGTGCGCAGCATGGTGGCCAACGGCAGCGGCGTGGCCCTGCTGTCGGACATGGTCTACCGGCCCTGGTCGCTGGAGGGGCGGCGGATTGAAACGGTACAGCTCAAGGACCCGATTCCGCCCATGAACGTCGGGTTGGCCTGGCGCCGGGGCGCGGAAGTGTCGCCCGCCATGCAGGCGGTGCGGGACTATTTCCGGCATGCGTACATGGCGCAGCGGGGCGGGGCGGGCTGAACGCGGACCGGCGCTACGCCCGCTTGCCGGGATGTATGCCCATGGTCTTCGCGATGACTTCCAGCATGATCTCGTTGGCGCCGCCGCCGATGGCCGTCTGCCTCAGGTCGCGATAGGCGCGAGAGATCCAGTTCTCGTTCATGACGCCCTGGCCGCCCCAGAACTGCAGGCATTCGTTGGGAATCTTCATGGACAGCTTGCCAGCGTAGTACTTCGCCATGGAGGCGAACTGGGCGATGTCCTGGCCGTCCAGGTATTGCTCGATGGCACGGTACAGCAGAGAGCGCAGTGCCTGGATCTCGGTCTGCATTTCGGCGAGCTTGTGGTAGACCACCTGATTGGACAGGATTGTGCCGCCGAACACTTGCCTCTGGCCGGCGTATTCGATGGTCTCTTCGATGGCCCGCTCCATCGACCGCATGCTGCGCGCCGCGACGAACATGCGTTCTTCCTGGAACTGCTCCATCTGGTAGATGAAGCCCATGTTCTCTTCGCCGATGCGGTTGCTGACTGGTACCCGCACGTCGTCGAAGAACAGTTCGGCCGTATCGGAGGCGCGCAGCACCAGCTTGTCCAGCTTGCGCGACACGCTGACGCCGGGAGCGTTCAATGGCACGATGATGAGCGATTTGTTCTTGTGCGGTCCGCCGTCCTGCGAGGTATTGCACAGCAGGCAGATCCAGTCGCCCTGTACGCCATTGGTGATCCACATCTTCGATCCGTTGATGACGTAGTCGTCGCCGTCGCGCCGCGCCCAGGTCTTTATCTGCGACACGTCCGAGCCTGCCGAGGCTTCGCTTACGCCGATGCAGCCGACCAGATCTCCCGCGATGGTGGGCGCCAGGTAGGCGCGCTTGAGCGCATCGCTGCCGTGATGCGCCAAGGCCGGAGTGCACATCGTGCTTTGCACGCCGATGGCCGAGGTCAGCCCGCTGGACCGGACTTCGCCCAGGGTCTCGGCGAAGACCATTTCGTAGCTGAAATCCAGCTCCATGCCACCATACTCGGCAGCCTTTCCTATGCCCAGCAGCCCGGCGGATCCGAAGGCCTTCATCACGCGGTGCGCAGGGAAAATCTGCTCGGCCTCCCACTCGTCCAGATAGGGGTCCAGGTGTTCGGCGATGATGCGGCGGGTGGTCCGTTCGAGTTCGCGATGCTCGTGGGTCAGGTGCATGGCTGTTTCCGGTTGGTTCAGTTGGCTGCCGGTGCGCCGGCGTCGGCTAGCGTGACGTGGCCGGCGATCAGCGCGACGCCGCCGGCATCTCTTACCCAGACGTCATATCTCCCTGGTGCATCGGCCACGCATTGGCCGCCTGCGGTGATGAGGCCGCCGGCATGCAGCGGCTTGAGAAAGCGGATGTCCAGGTCGAATCGTTCCAGCGCCGCGGCACCGAAGCTGCGCGCCAGCGATTGCCAGATCAGGTTGACCGACAGCGTGCCGTGGGCGATGGTGCCGCCCATGGGCGTGGCCGAGGCGAATGCCGGATCTACGTGCAGGGGATTGAAGTCGTTGGTCAGTTCGGCATAAAGATCGATGTCCGCCTGAGTGACCTTCATGGATACTTCTTCCAGTGTAGGCGTCATGGTGTGTCCTAGGCAGCCCAGATCAGATTCATTCGGCCGGTATAGAGGGGGCGTCCAGTTGCGCCCTCGCCAGCGACTTCAAGTCGTAGATAGCGACGTTCGCCCCGCATTTCCTTGTCCAGGCAGCGCACCGTGGAACGTACGCGTTCGCCAGAGCGCGGCAGCCCTTGGACGCAAAGCGCTTGCCGCGCATGGATGTTGCCGGGCGGGCGCGGCGTCACCACGTTCAGGTAGGCGCGCATCATCAGCGCGACGGCCAGGCCGGCCTGCCTGGCCGGTGCGTCCTGCGCGTGCTGGCCGAACAGGCGTTCCCAGAGCGCCAGCAGCCTCGCGTCGAGCGGCTCTTCCCATTCGCCCAGCACGGAACCAGGGGTAAAGCTGTCATAGGTATACAGCGCGCTCATGGCGTCTCCGGTTCGGCAATCGGGAGCAGGTGGTCGCCGCGGGGCTCGAATCCGATCCGCACCCGCTGGCCGATGGCGAGCGGCGAGTTGGCGTCATTGCGGGTGTTGACCATCAAGCGGAATCCCTCGTCCAGGTCGACCAGAGCGATTACATAGGGCGCTTCGGCCTTGAAGGCCGCGTTCGGTGCACGATGCACCGTGGTATGGCTGAGCACGGTGCCCAGTCCGGCGGATTCGTTCCACTTCAGCTGCTGTCCGTGGCAATGAGTGCAGACACTGCGCGGAATGCGCTGCACCGCGCGGCATTCGCCGCAGGTCTGGTAGCGCAGCTTGCGGTCGCGGCAACCTTGCCAGAAAGGCTGCGTTTCCGCGGTGGGGCGTATGGAGGGCTTTTCCATTTCAGGCGGCTCCCAGGATGAGTGAGCAGTGGGCGGAAAGGATGCCGCCGTCTCCGTGCACGAAGGCCAGGTTGGCGCCATCCACCTGGCGGGCATCCGCCTGGCCGCGCAATTGATGGACGGCCTCGACCGCATGGAACATGCCGCCGGCCGCGCCGGAGTGGCCATAGGACAGCAGGCCGCCATGGGTATTGCAGGGCAGGGCGCCGCCCAGGCCCAACTGGCCTTGCAGGGCGGCGGGCCCGGCTTCGCCGCGCGCAAAGAATCCAATGGATTCAAGTTCGACCAGCAAGGTGATGGTGAACGAGTCGTAGATGAGAGCGACGTCGATGTCGGCGGGCTTCAGGCCGGCCGCCGCGAACGCGCGTGCCGACGAGGCCTTGCAGCCGAAATCGACCAGGCTGGGTGCGGACACGATATGTTCGTGCGTGTGGCCCTGGCCCGCACCCAGGATCTCCACGGCACGGTGGCTGGTGTTGGTGGCAGGACGGCGGCTGACCACCAGCGCCGCGCCGCCGTCGGAAACCAGGCAGCAGTCCAGCATGCGCAGGGGCGCGCTGATCTCGCGCGAGTTCAACACGTCCTCAATGGAGATCGGCTCGCGCTTGTGGGCCTTGGGATGCCGGCCGGCATGGCGGCGGTGCTCCACGGCGATTGCTGCCAGGTGCTCGGATGTCACACCGTAATCGTGCATGTAGCGTTGCGCAACCAGCGCATAGGAAGCGGGCACGCTGATGCCGAAGGGGCGCTCGAACTGCGGGTGGCCGACCTCGGCCAGCGCCGCCACCGCGCCGTCGCGGGACAGCCCCGTCAGACGGTTGTCGCCCGCGACGACCAGGACGTGGTTGCACTGGCCGCTGGCCACCAGGGCGGCCGCCTGCATGACCATGATGCAGGCGCTGGCGCCGCCGGCCTGTATCGCGGTGCAGAAGTTCGGACTCAGGCCCGCGTATTCGCAGAACACGGAACCGAGCATCAGGTGCGGCTCGGTAAAGGAATAGGCGCACAACACGCCGTCGATGTCGGCGGGGTCCAGGCCCGCGTCGCGTATCGCGCCGAATGCCGCTTCCGCGTGCAGGCCCATGCAACTGGAACCTGGCAGTTCGCCAACGCGTGTGTCGCAGGCGCCAGTGATGTAGGCGTTCATGCTCATGCGGCGCCGTCCTTGCCGGGCTTGGCGGACCAGTTGAATGCGAGGGGCTGCTTGTCCAGGAAGCGCGCCACGGCGTCGTCGTGGTAGACCGTGTGCAGAGCCAGCGCCTGGGCATGGGCCTCCAGTTCGGCCAGCGTGTTCTGGTCCAGGTTGAAGGAGCGGTTGAGTATGTTCTTCGACATGCCCAGCGCTTCGGTCGATGCGGCATGGAATCGGGCGGCAAGCGCCAATGCCTCGTCCAGCAGGGATTGCGGCGGGACGATGCGGTACAGGATGCCGAGGGCGCGCGCTTCTTCGGCGTCCACTTCGCGTGCCGAGAACACGAGTTCCTTGGCGCGCTGAAGGCCGACGATGCGCGGCAACAGGAAAAAGCCGCCCAGGTCCGGCACTAGGCCGATGCGTCCGAAAACGGCACAGAACCGCGCGCCCGGCGTGCCCAGGATGAAATCGCAGGCCAATGCCAGATTGAAGCCCGCGCCGAAGGCGGGGCCGTCCACCGCGGCAATGACGGGCTTTTCCAGATTGACCAGCTCATGGAACCAGGTGTGCAGACGGCGTATGCGATCCCGGTCCTTGTACACAGGCCGTTTGGCCTCGGACAGCGATTTCAGATCGCCGCCCGCACAGAACACGCCCTGGGCGCCCGTGATGACCACGGCTTTGACCGTGTCGTCGTCGCGCGCTTGAAGCACGGCTTCGGCCAGGCTTTGGCGCACCTCGAGATCGAAGGCGTTGCGTCGTTCGGGACGGTTCAGGGTGATGAGGAGTGTCGCGCCGCGGCGCTCGCGCAGGACATAGTCGGTCATGGCTTGAATCCCAGGCTGTTGGCGATGATGTTCTTCTGGATCTCGCTGGTGCCTTCGCCGATGATGTAGACCAGCGCGTCGCGGTGGATGCGGCCGACCGGATACTCGCGCATGATGCCGGCGCCGCCGAAGATACGGATGGCTTGCTCGCTGACCGAAACGGCGGTTTCGCTGGCGACCAGCTTGACGCGCGCGGCCGTGGCCGCGTCCAGGGTTCCCTGATCCACGCGCCAGGCGCCGTAATAGACCAGCCAGCGGGCCGCTTCGATCTGCGCCGACATCTCGGCAAGCTTGTGGCCGATGGCCTGATACTGGCCGATGCGCTTGCCGGCCACCAGACGGTCGTTGGCGTAGGCGGTGGCGGCATCGAAGGCCGCGCGCGCCATGCCCAGGGCATTGGCCGCCACGCCGACCCGGTTTTCGCTGAGCGATTCCAGGATCAGCGGATACGTGCCTTCGGTTTCGCCGAGCAGGCAATCGTCGGGCACGAAGGCGTTGTCGATGTGGATAAGCGCCGTTTCCGACGCGCGTATCCCTTCCTTCTTGAGCTTGGAAATTTCGAAGCCAGGATTGGGCAGTTCGACGATGAACAGGCTGATCGAGTCAGGACGGAGGTCGGGACTGGTGCGCGCGGCTACCAGCAGGAAGTCGGCGAAGGGTGCATTCGTGATGTAAAGCTTGCTGCCATGCAGGCGCCAACCGCCTTCAACGCGTTCGGCCCGGGTCTTCATGGCGCGCACGTTGGAGCCGCCGTCCGGTTCGCTCAGACCGAAGCCGGCCACTTTCCGGCCGGCCAGCGCGGGCGCCAGGAAACGCGCCTTCTGCGCCGGCGTGCCTGCTTTCCATATGGGCCAGATGCCCAGATGCGTATGGGCCGACCAGGTGGATGCGAACGCCTGGGACAGGTAACTCAGCTCTTCGCGCACGATGCAGTCGCTGATTTTGTCCAGGCCGCTGCCGCCATCGGCTTCCGGATAACGCACGCCCAGCAGGCCCAGATCGCCCCAGCGTTCAAAGACGTGCTTCGGAAAGGTTTCCTGTTCTTCAGCATCGAAGACCAGGGGGGCGAGTTCATCCTGGCAAAGCCGCCGCACGGTATCGCGGACGGCTTCGTGTTCACTGGAAAACGCAAAGCTCAAGCTCACGGATATGCTCCTTTTGTCTCCGCTGGCGATGCCCGTCACCCTTGGCGTGTCGGGCATCTTTAAATTCTTTATAGAGAATAATATTCTCGTTAAAAAATATAATAGCCAGCGTTCATTGATGCGTCAATCATCGGATCAGGCGGTTTTGTCCTTGACAAGCCGGAGGGTCAATCCTAGACTTTATTCGCTATAAAGATAAATATTCGCTATACAGAATAAAGGAGACAACATGAAGACCGGATTACCCCTGCTTCAATCCTCATTCTCGTCGCGGGCGGCCAGCTTGGCTGCGGCTGCCTTTATGGCTTTGGGCTCAGGGTCGGCCCGTGCCGAGCCTGTCTACCCGTCCAAACCGATAGAGGTGATCGTGGCGTCCTCGGCGGGCGGCATCCTGGACACTATCGCGCGCACGGCCGCGCACGGCATCGAACGCCTGGGCCAGCCTGCCGTGGTCAAGAACCTGCCGGGAGGCGGCGGCACCATCGGCACTCAGGCAGTGGCGCGCGCGCCGGGAGACGGCTACACCTTGGGGGCGGTAGCGACCAGCCACGCCATCAATCCCAGCATGTATTCCAAGCTGCAGTACGACACCGCGCGCGGATTCAGCAACATTACGCAAATGGTGGAGCTGACCAACTTCCTGGTCGCCAATCCTGCGGTCCCCGCGTCCAACCTCAAGGAGTTCATCGCGCTGGCAAAGTCCAAGCCAGGCACCCTGACATACGGCTCTGCGGGCGTCGGACAATCCAATCATCTTTCAGGCGAATTGCTGCAGCAGGCCGCCGGCATCAAGCTGGTGCATGTGCCTTACCGGGGCAGCGCACAGGCGTTGACGGATCTGCTCGGCGGGTCGCTTTCGGTGATGTTCGTCGACGCGCTTTCGGCCGAACCCTATGTAAAGTCAGGAAAGCTGAAGCTGATCGCGATTACCGGATTGGAGCGGTCGCCGGCCTATCCCGACTATCCCACGCTGAATGAATCCGGCTTGCCGGGGTTCAACGGCAATACCTGGCTCGGCCTGGTTGCGCCTGCCGGCGTGCCCAAGAACATCGTCGACAAATTGCAGGGAGCGGTGCGCGCGGAGTTCGAGGATCCCGTCGTGCGCAAGCGTCTGCTGGGGCAGGGCGTCATTCCGGTAGCTTCCGCGCCGAAGGCTTTCAGCGAGTTCCTGGACGGCGAGATGAAGCGCTGGGACCAGGTCATCAAGACGGCGGGCATCGATGCGAACTGAAATGATGGAAGACATGAACATCGTGGGCGGCGCGTCACCGCAGGCGCTGGCAGGGGCGGCGCGCGCGGCCGCCGTGCTGGAGGCGCGCAGCGTGGCCATCGTGGGCGCTTCAGCCGATCCGGGGAAGATCGCCGGCCGACCTTTGGCCTACATGCTGTCGCGCGGCTTTGTCGGCAAACTGTTTCCGGTCAATCCGACGCGCGATCAGGTGCAGGGTCTCAAGAGCTATCCCTCGTTGGCCGCGATAGGCGAGCCGGTGGATCTGGCCATAGTCGGTACGCCGGCGGGGCTGGTCGAGGATGTGATCCGCGAGGGCGCGGCCGCGGGCGTCAAGGCGTTCGTCGTGTTTTCTTCGGGCTTTTCCGAAACGGGCGAAGAAGGCGCGGCGCTGCAACGCAGGCTGGGCGAACTAGCGCGGGCCCAAGGCGTCACGATACTCGGCCCCAACTGCCTGGGCGTGGCCAATAGCGCCACCGGACTCATTGCCTCGTTCACCACCGCACTGGAGGAAACGCCAATCAAGCAGGGCGGCTTCGCCTTCGTCAGCCAGAGTGGCGCGTTGGGCGCGTACTGGATGGACATCTGCCTGCGTTCTGGCCTGGGATTCAGCAAATGGATCACCACCGGCAATGAGTGCGACATGGATGCGGCGTCGGCCATTGCCTATCTTGCCGACGATCCGCAGACGCGCGTCATCGGACTTTACGTCGAGGATATCCGCGATTCCCTGGCGTTCCGACGGGCGCTGCTGCGCGCGGCGGCAGCCGGGAAGCCGGTCATCGCGATCAAGGCGGGCCGCTCGCAGGCGGGCGCGGCGGCGGCTGCTTCGCATACGGGAGCGCTGGCCGGCGACGATGCCCTGTATGACGCCTGCCTGCGTCAGCATGGCGCGCTGCGGGTGGATTCGCTGGGCCAGATGATGGATGTGGCCCGGCTGTTCCTGTTCGACAGCGTGCCGCAGGGCAAGCGCTTGGCCGTCATGTCCGTGTCGGGAGGCGCGGGCGTGCTCATCGCGGACGAAGCCGAACGCTGGGCGCTGGAGCTGCCCGCGCTTGCGCCGCAGACGGCCCAGGCGCTGGCGCCGGTGTTGCCTTCCTTCGTCAAGGCGGCCAATCCGCTGGACCTGACCGGCAATGTGGTGCAGGACACCGCCAGCATTTCAAGGGCGCTGGAGGCCGTGGCGCGAGACCCGGGCAACGACGCCATCGTGCTGTTCGTTGGCCTGATGCACAGCATCGCCACGGCGTTTACCGACGCCATCGCCCAGGCGCGCCAGCGTACCCATCGTCCCATCGTGGTGATCTGGATCGGCGCCAAGGAAGAGTCGGTGAGTGTGCTGGAGCAGGCGCGCATACCCGTGTTCCGCGATATCCCGCCCGCGGTTGCAGCCCTGGGCGCTGCTGTGCGTCTGAACGGCTTGCGCCATGCGGCGCTTACGGCGCCGGCGTTGCCGGCACTCCGGTGCGATGCGATGCCGGCCGCTAGTATCGCGTTTCTGCTTGAGTGGGACAGCAAGGCGCTATTGCGCGAACTCGGAACCGCCGGCATCCCCGACGGCGTGCTGGTGGACGGCGATATGCCCGACCGCTTGCCCGCGCCCTTGGCTTACCCCGTCGTCGCCAAGCTGCAGGCCAGTACTGTCCTGCACAAGAGCGACATAGGCGGCGTGGTACTCGGCATCATGGACGACGAGCAATTGCGAGCAGCCCTGCTGCGCCTGCGCGCAATCGCCAGCGACAGGGGCATCGACGCGAGGGGCATCCTGCTCGAATCCATGCAGCGCTTCGACCACGAATTGCTGCTGGGCCTACGCCGCGACGTCCGATTCGGCCCCACCTTGACGCTGGGCCGCGGCGGGGTGGAAGTGGAGCTCGATCCCGACGTGGTCTGCCGTTTGCTGCCGCTGGACGCACAAGGCATCCAGGAAATGATCGAGGGCCTGCGCTCGGCCAAGCTGCTGCAGGGGTTTCGGGGGCGCGGCGCCGTTGACCTGCCAGCTCTGGCTCGGCAGATTGCGGGGTTGTGCGAAGCATTCCTGGCGCGGCCGGACCTGGCGGAAATCGAGATCAATCCGCTGGCAGTGGG
This sequence comes from Achromobacter aegrifaciens, assembly GCF_902859735.1. GTDB lineage: Bacteria > Pseudomonadota > Gammaproteobacteria > Burkholderiales > Burkholderiaceae_B > Achromobacter > Achromobacter aegrifaciens. The sequence goes on from NZ_CADIJY010000012.1 coordinate 57,344, forward strand.
CGAGGGGCAGGCCTGGGTGCTCGATGCGGTCGTGAGCAGGTTCGAATGACGGCATCCTCGCACCATGTGCTGGTTCACGACGCCGCTGGCGTCCGTACGCTGATCCTGGACCGTGCGGCCAAGGCCAACGCCCTGAACGTGGAAATGCTCGACGTGTTGCGGCGCGCGATTGAAAGCGCCCCGGCCGCAGGGATTGGGCTGATCGTTCTCCGCAGCGCTTCTCCCTCCCTGTTCTGTGCCGGCGGCGATATCGAGGAGTTCGTCCGCAGTGCGGCGTTGTTGCAAGCGCAGGGGCAGGGCCTGCGTGAACTGATGGCCGCCATGGCGCGCTCGCCGGCTCCCGTCCTGGCTGTCGCCCGAGGCAAGGCGGCGGGGGCCGGCGTCATCCTGCTGGCGATGACGGACATCGTCATTGCCTCGGCGGACCTCACGCTCGCGTGCCCGGAAATCGCTTTCAACATGTACCCCGTCATGGTCCAGACCGCCCTGGAAACCAAGATCAGCGGCGCGCGGGCCCGCCAGTTGTGCCTCAGCGGCCAACTGCTGAAGGCCGAGCCCGCCCGAGACCTGGGACTGGTGACCGATGTGTTGCCGACCGAGGACTTCGAGCGGCTTTCCGCCGAGCGCCTGGCGTTCTACATCGCGCGCCGCGAGGCGCTGGTCATTGCCCGCAAGGCGCGTTTGTTGCGGGAGCCGCCCGATTGCGCCGTCGGACGCATCGAAGCGCTCGAGCCCCTGATGCACGAAAACTTCGCCAGGCCCGGCGTGCAGGAAACCATACGCGGCTATCTTTCCAGCATGCGCGCCAGGCGCTCCGGTTGATATGCCCGCCGGGTTTGTGCGGGCAGGCGCTCTATGCCACAATTTTTGCTCTTTTCTATCCAGAGAAATTCTCTGTCTTCAGAATGACGACCGAACAACCGGAAAAACTCGTAGGTGCTCTCGTGGGCGGATTACGCGTTCTGCGCTACCTGAGCGCGGCGCCCTCGGGCGTGGGGGTCACCCGCGTGGCGCGCGACCTGCAACTCAATTCCAGCACTTGCTACAACTTCCTCAAGACGCTGGTATATGAAGGCCTGGTGTCGTTCGATGAAGCCACGAAAACCTATTCCATCGCGTTGGGGCTGGTCGAGCTCGCCAAGGGCGCGCTGGAGCAGGGATCCTACGTGCGGCTGGTGCATCCGCATTTGCGCGATATCGCGCGCAGCCACGGCGTGACTGCGACGCTCTGGCAGCGCACGTCCAATGAGCGCGTAGTGCTGGTGGACCGTGCCGACACCGACAGTTCGGTGCGCGTGCACATGAGCGTGGGCCAGCGACTGCCCATGTACATCGCGGCGCTGGGCCGCTGCATGGCGGCCCATTCCGGGCTGGATGACAAGGAATTGCGGCAACGTTTCGACAACCTGAGGTGGGACGACAAGCCGCCTTTCAAGGACTATATGGAAGGCGTGCGCGACGCCCGTGAAAAGGGTTACGCGGTGGACGCCGGCAACTACGTCAAAGGCGTCAGCACGGTTTCCGCCGCGGTGCTCGACGAATTCGGCAAAGCCGCCATGGCCATCAGCGCCGTTGGCTTCAGCGCCCAGGTTTCGGGCGAGGCGCTCGAGCGCCTGGGCGTTGACCTGCGCGACCGCGCCGCGCTGATCTCCCGCGCACTCTCGGGCGGCCGCGCCTGATTCCCCACCGCTGACGCCACGCTGCCCGTGTCGCCGTGCGGGCAGCGCGGCCGCTGCCCCTTCCAGCGCGGGAAAACTCCCTGAAAAACCCGATTGACGTTCTCGAGAACCTTTGCTTATGATTCATCTAACCGTACGGTTAGTAAATTAACTGACCGATAACTTATATGTAACAGCATGACGCCAAGGCAGGCGGCGTGGAATCACAAATAGCGGTTGTTACGAGGAGGCAATGGTGGCTAGCGCCAACAAAGAGCAGTTGCTGGACGCATACCGGCGCATGTTGCGCATCCGGCTGGCCGAGCTCCGGCTCGGACGCTTGTTCGCGGACGGGGAGGTGCCCGGCTTCATCCATCTGAGCATCGGCCAGGAGGCCGTCGCCGCTGCGATGGGTATGGTGCTGCGGGCGGACGATACCGTCGCCTCGACCCACCGTGGCCATGGTCATGCCCTGGCCAAGGGCATCGACATCGAAGATTTCTTCCTGGAGCTGATGGCGCGCGAAGAGGGTATCTGCAAGGGCCGTGGCGGTTCGATGCACGTCGCCAACCTGTCCATCGGCATGCTGGGCGCCAACGCCATTGTCGGCGCCAGCATACCGATAGCCCTGGGCAGCGCACTGGCCCATCAGGTGCAGAAAAAGGACTGCGTGGCGGTGGCCTTCTTTGGCGACGGCGCCATGGCCGAAGGCGTGCTGCATGAAAGCCTCAACCTGGCTGCGCTGTGGCGCCTGCCGTTGCTGTTCCTGTGCGAGAACAATGGTTGGGCCGAGTTTTCTCCCACCCACAAACAGTTCGTGGCGCCGCTGGACAAGCTATCGGCCGCCTTTTCCATTCCCCACGAAAAAATCGACGGCAACGACGTGTTGGGGGTGGCCGACGCCGCCAGCGCGGCCGTGGCGCGCATACGCGCCGGTGAAGGTCCGCGGGTGCTGGAGTGCATCACTCACCGTTGGCGCGGCCACTATGAAGGGGATCCCCAGAAGTACCGCCCTTCCGAAGAGATCGAGGGCCTGGGCGAGCATGATCCGGTAGCGCGCTTCGAAGCGGTGCTGGATCAGAACGGGGTCGCCAAGGCGCAGCGCGAACAGGCGTTCGAGGAGGTCCAGGCCCAGGTCGAACGCGCGGTCGAACGCGCGCGCCTGGGGCGCCAGCCCGTGTGGGAGGACGCGCGCAATGATGTCTACACCATGAACGAGGCGAACTGAGATGGCTGAACTACGTTTTGCCCATGCCATCAACCGCGCGTTGGCCGAGTGCATGGAGGAGGATCCCACGGTGTTCCTGTTCGGCGAAGACATCGCCGAAGCCGGAGGGCCGTTCGGCGTCACGCGCGGGCTGCATGCCCGTTTTGGCCCGGACCGCATCCGCGATACGCCGATTTCCGAAGCCGCCATGGCCAACGCGGCAGTGGGAGCGGCTCTGTCCGGTCTGCGTCCCGTGCTTGAAATCATGTTCATGGACTTCATGACGCTGACCATGGACGCGCTGGTCAACCAGGCGGCCAAGGCTCGCTACATGTTTGGCGGGCAGGCCAGTGTGCCCATGGTGGTGCGCACCCCGCATGGCGGTGGCATCAGCGCGGGGCCGCAGCATTCCCAATGCCTGGAAGCATGGTTTGCCCACATTCCGGGCCTGAAAGTGGTGTGCCCCAGCAACCCCGCCGATGCTTATGGCCTGCTGAAGTCAGCCATTCGCGATCCGGACCCGGTGGTGTTCGTGGAGAACAAGGCCTTGTATGCCCTCAAGGGCGAGGTGGCCGATGATGCCGGACCGATACCGCTGGGCCGGGCCCGGGTTGCACGCCCGGGCCGAGACCTGACCGTGGTGAGCTACGGCGCGACCGTGCACAAGGCCTTGCGGGCCGCCGAGGCCCTGGTTGCCGATGGCATCGAGGCCGAGGTGCTGGATCTTCGCAGCATCCAGCCCTGGGACGAACAGGCGGTGCTGGCATCGCTCAAACGCACCCACCGGCTGCTCATCGTGCACGAAGCCGTGGAGGCATTCGGGGTCGGCGCCGAGATCGCTGCACGAATGGCGGACATAGGTTTTGACGAACTCGACGCGCCCATCGCTCGTGTCGCGGCGCCCTTCGTTCCGGTGCCATTCGCTCCATCGCTCGAAGAACAGTACCAGCCCCAAGAGGCCGATGTCATAGCCGCCGCGCGCAAGCTCTGCGCGTGAACCCAGGAGACAGCATGAACGAACCCAGCATTCTTGCCGAAGTCCGCAATCGCGTCGGCATCATCACCATCAATCGGCCGAAGGTGCACAACGCGCTGGACATTCCAACCTTGATCGAACTGGAACGGGCTTTCGCCGCATTGGAAGCCAGCGACGACTGCCGCGTCATCGTCATCACGGGCGCCGGCGATAAGTCGTTTGTGGCGGGAGGCGACCTGGCCGACCTGAATTCACGCCAGGGGCTGGCGCACTACCAGGAGTTCGCCGAGGATATCCATCGCGTGTTCCGGCGCATCGAAGTCAGCGACAAGCCGACGATCGCTGCGGTCAACGGCTGGGCGTTGGGCGGCGGCACCGAGTTGCTCCTGGCCATGGACCTGCGCATCCTGGCCGACAGCGCCATGATTGCGCTGACCGAGATAAACCTGGGCCTGTTCCCGGGGGCGGGCGGTACGCAGCGCATCATCCGGCAGGTCGCGCCTTGCCTGGCCAAGGAGCTGATGTTCACGGGCGGGCGCATCAGCGCCGCCGATGCGGTGCGCATGGGCCTGGCCAACCGCGCAGTTCCGAAAGACGAACTCATGGCGCAGACTCTGGCGCTGGCGGAGCAGATAGCAGGCAAGTCGCCGCTGGTGCTGAAGCTGCTCAAGCGCACGCTGCGCGACGGCGCCGACATGCCCCTGGCCAATGCGCTGGCGCACGAACAAGCCATGATAGGCCTGGTGCTGGACACGCGCGACGCGCATGAGGGCATCGGTGCATTCCTTGAAAAGCGCGAAGCGCGCTTCGCGGGGCAATAGCCCATGGGCGCGCTGAATGACCTGCTGATGCCCAAGCTCGGCCTGACCATGACCGAGGGCATGTTGATCGAATGGAGCGTGGCCGCTGGCGACCAGGTCAAGGCTGGCGATCCCTTGTTCGTGGTGGAGACCGACAAGGTCGCCAACGAAATCGCGGCGGAGGCAGACGGGCTGATTGGCGAGATCCTGGTGCAGGCGGGCGAAACCGTTCCCGTCGGCGCTGTGGTCGCGCGTTGGACGGGCCCGGGCCAGCGGGCAGAGCAGGAACCCGGCCTGGCTGCCGGGGAGGAGGCAACGGTCATGACCAAGCCGGCCGTGCCGGCGTGCGTCGAGCCGGCGCCAGTCGTGGGCGGCCGCATCGTGGCCACGCCGCTGGCGCGGCGCCTGGCCCGTGAACTGGACGTGGATCTGGCGAAGGTCGGCGGCACGGGGCCTGGCGGACGCATCAAGGCGGCCGATGTGCGCCAGGCGGAAGCGCCGGCGGCGCTGGCGAAGAGCGCCGACGAACTGACGGTTGCGGCAAAGGACGTCGGCCAGCGAGTCACCGCCAGCGGGCTGGTGCAGTCCATGGCCCGCCGCATGACGCAAGCCAAGCAGGTACCTCATTTCTATCTCTCGGCCGAAGCGGAAGTCAGCGAGCTGCTCGCCTTGCGCGGCCGGTTGAATGGCCAAGCTGACGCACCCCGGTTGACCTTGAACCACTTCGTCATCGCCGCGGTGGCGCGGGCGCTCGAGGCCTTGCCGCAACAGAACCGCATCTGGAACGACGACCATATCGTGCAGTTCCAGGCCATCGACGTCGGTGTGGCGGTCACGACCGAGCGCGGGCTGATGGCGCCCGTCCTGCACGGGCTGGCAGGCGCCACGCTGGACGGCGTCGCACGGCAGTCGGATGCATTGCTCGAACGCGTGCGCTCGGGCAATGCCACCCGTGAGGACATGATTGGCGGCGCCATCTCGATTTCCAACGCGGGCATGTTCAACGTCACATACATGACGCCCATCATCAACCCGCCCCAGTCGGCCATCCTGGGCGTGGGCAGCATTCGCGAGATATTCCGGCCCGACTCGCAAGGCGCGCCCGCGCTGCGGCGCGAAATGGGCTTGGTGCTGGCAGCGGACCATAGGCTGCACGACGGTGCGGGCGCACTGAAATTCCTCAATCACGTCATCGAATTGCTGCAGGACCCCTACCGGCTGCTGCGTACCCATACTCAAGGATAGATCACATGGACTTTTCGCTTTCGGACGAGCAGAAGCTGATAGTCGAGACCGCGCGCCGCATTGGTGAAACGTATGGCGTGGAATACTGGTACGAACAGGATCGCAAGAACGCGTTCCCCCAGGCGTGCTGGCAAGCCATTTGCGAGGCCGGCCTGGCAGGCGCGGCGCTGCCCGAGGAACATGGCGGATCCGGCCTGGGCATGGTGGAGTTGGCGCTCATCGTCGAGGAACTTTCCGCAGGCGGCGGCGGTTCGACGCTGGGCCAGCTATTCATGATCAATCCCATCTTCGGCGGCGTGCCGATTTCCAGGTTCGGCAGCGAGCAGATGAAGCGCGAATTGCTGCCCGGCCTGACCAGCGGCAAGATCAACTTCTGCATGGCGCTTACCGAACCCGATGCCGGCACCAACACGCTGGCCATGAAGAGCTTCGCCGCTGCCCAGCCCGATGGCAGCTGGCGCCTGGATGGACGGAAGATCTGGATCACCGCCGTGGATGCCGCGCAGAAGATGCTGGTCGTGGCGCGCACTGCCAAACCCGTCGAAGGGGCGCGGCCAACGGACGGTATCTCCATGTTCATGATCGACGTCGAACGCGAGGGCCTGAGTTACTCGGCCATCGATAAGGTGGGCACCCAGACGCTCAGCGCATGTTCGGTGTTCTTCGACAATGTCCGCATCGAAGCACATGAACTGGTGGGCACGCTGGACAAGGGCTTTCGCGAATTGCTGGACGTGCTCAATACCGAGCGCATCGTGACGACTGCCAGCCTGGTCGGCGCGGGCAGGTTGGCGGAGCGCCTGGCGGTGCAGTACGCGAACGACCGCAAGGTGTTTGGCGGCAAGCCCATCAGTGCATACCAGGGTCTGCAATTCCCCCTGGCGCAATCGCATGCGGAACTGCAGTGCGCGCGGCTCATGAACCTGAACGCGGCCTCGCTGTGCGACCAGGGCTTGCCCTATGGCACCGAGGCCAACATTGCCAAGCTGATAGGCTCCCAGGCTGCCAGCCATGCCATCGAACGCAGCATGCAGACGATGGGCGGCATGGGCTATGCGCGTGAATTCCATGTGGAGCGCTTGTGGCGCGACGCCAGGCTGTTCAAGTTCGCGCCAGTGTCGGAAGAAATGATCCTGAACTACATCGCCATACACGATCTCGGCATGCCGAAGTCATACTGAAGCGCCAGAATCGAGACGCGGGACCGGCCCAGGCCGCCACCCGCGCCGAGCCGCCATCCAAGGGAGACCCACCATGCTCAATCTGAGCGCAGCCATCGCCTATCACGCCCGGCGCACCCCCGATCGCGCCGCCATCATCTATCGCGATGAAGCCATCAGCTATGCCGACTTCCATGAACGCATCCGCCAGGCGGCGGCGTTGCTTCAGTCGCATGGCATAGGCCGCAACGACGTGGTGGCGCTCTTCATGAAGAACAGCGCCGCCTTCCTGGAACTGGCGTTTGCGGCCAGCTACCTGGGCGCGGTGTTCCTTCCCATCAACTACCGGCTGGCGGCGCCCGAGGCCGCCTACATTCTTGCCGACGCCCGCGCCAGGCTGCTTTTCGTGGACGAGGAGTTCGCGGAGGTGGCGGCCTTGGAAGTGCCGAAGGTAGTGCTGAACGCGGAGGGCCAGGCCGATTCGCGCAGTCTTGGCAAGCCAGGGCGGGAAGTGCCAGAACTGGCCGCCACGGCACAGGACGACCTGGTCCGGCTGATGTACACGTCCGGCACCACCTCGCGCCCGAAGGGCGTGATGCATACCTACGGCAACCTCCACTGGAAATCGATCGACCATGTGATCGCGCTGGGCCTGACGCACCAGGAGCGCCTGCTGGTGGTGGGCCCGCTTTATCACGTCGGCGCCTTCGACCTGCCAGGTATCGCGGTGCTGTGGGTGGGCGGCACGCTGTGCGTGCACCGAGAGTTCGACCCGGAAGCGGTGCTTGCTTCCATCGAGCGCCATGGCCTCACCTGCGGCTGGATGGCCCCTGTCATGTTGAGCCGCGTGCTGGCCGTGCAGCACCCCGAACGGTACTCCCTCGATACCTTCGGCTGGTGCATTGCCGGAGGCGAAAAGACGCCGGAATCCCGCATCCGAGACTTCACCCGCGTGTTTACCCGGGGACGCTTTATTGATGGCTTCGGCATGACGGAAACCTGCAGCGGCGACACGCTCATGGAACCCGGCCGTGAGCTCGAGAAGATAGGTTCAACCGGGCGTGCATTGCCGCATGTGGAGATCCGCATTGCGGACAATGAGGGCCGCTGGTTGTCCGCCGGAGAGAAAGGCGAGATCTGCGTGCGCGGGCCCAAGGTGACCAAGGGCTACTGGAACGCACCCGAGAAAACCGCTGAAGCTTTCTTCGGAGATTGGCTGCGCAGCGGGGACGTGGGCTACCTGGACGATGAGGGATTCCTGTTCGTCACCGACAGGACCAAGGACATGATCCTGACTGGCGCGGAGAACGTGGCCTCCAGCGAAGTCGAGGCCGTGCTCTACGAAATGCCGCAGATCGCCGAAGCCGCGGTCATCGGCGTGCACGACGAGCAGTGGGGCGAGCGGATCACTGCGGTGGTGGTGCTCAACCCCGGGCACACGCTGACGCTGGAAGAGCTGGACCGGCATTGCCGCAAGCGCGTGGCCAACTTCAAGGTGCCCCGGGAATTGAAGGTGGTGGAGGAACTGCCGCGCAATCCTTCCGGCAAGGTCCTCAAGCGCGTGCTACGCGATCGCTACAACGGCTGACACGCGGCAAACACATAAGAAAGCAGGGGAGAAGACATGAGTTTGGCCAGAAAATTCGCGGCGTTTTCGACGGGTCTGACCGTCGACAGCCTTCCTGAACCCGTGGTGGAAAAGGTCCGCGCCTGCGTGCTCAATGGTTACGGCATTGCATTGGGCTCGCATCCCACGCCGTTCTTCCGCGTGGCCGAGCGGGCCGTCCTGGCGATGGACGGTGAACGTCCCGGCGGCGCCACGCTGCTTGGCAGCGGCCGCCGCAGCACGGTGGCGGGTGCGGCGCTTGCCAATGCCGCGCTGTTCCATGGCAGGGCGCAGGAAGATACCTGCGGCGTGGCACATTTCGGCGCCATCCTTCTGCCGCTCCTGACAGCGCTGGTGGAGCACGGCGAAGGGGCCATGGAGGATTTCCTGCCCGCATTGGTGGCAGGCTATGAGATCGGCGGCGCATTGGAATCTGCCTATTCGGCCCGGACGACCGCCGCAGGCTTGCGCGCTTCGCCGCTGTACGGCACGGTCGCCGCCGCGGCTGCCGTTGCCCGGTTATGGCGCTTGTCCGAGGAGCGCACTGCGGCGGCGTTGTCCAACGCCGCCTCGTTCACAGGCGGCATCCTGCAGTCTTTCGGCGATGGCACCGACGAATGGCGCTACCAGGTTGGAATGGCCGGGCGCAACGGGCTGGCGGCGGCGACGCTGGCGGCCCATGGTTCCGTATCCGCGGACGGCGCCTTCGAGGGCAAGTCCGGCTTCGCACGTGCCTTCGTCAGGGCCGAATGTGATGTCGCCGCCATAGCCGGCGGCTTGGGCAAGGACTGGTCGCTGCTCAAGGTGACTTTCAAGCCATACCCCGTCTGCGCACTCAACCAGACGCCGGTCCGCGCCTGCCTGCGGCTGCGGGACCTGCTGGGCACGCGCGGCAGCGCCCTGAGGACCCTGCGCGTATACCTGAACCCTACGGTCGTGGGCTATGCGGGCATGGACAAGGAAGGACCGTTCCAGAGCATTTCCGGAACGCTCATGAGCACGCAGTTCTGCGTTGCCACGACCTTGCTGCATGGAACGCCAACCATCGCGCATATGGCGCAATTCGGCGACACGGCCGTGGCAAGCCTGATCCCGCGGATCCGGCTGCATGCCGACGATGCTCTCGGCTTGCTGGCCTGCCGCCTCGAAGCGGAACTGGAGGGTGAGAGCGAACCTCTGATAGTGCGGCTGGACACCGACCACACGGAATACAGCTACGACCGGACCCGGGTGTCCGCGCTGATACGCGGCATCGGCGAAGAGACCGGTGTGGCGCAGCGCGCCTATGACCATATCGAACGTTTCGCGGCCGAACTGCCACAGGCGGAAATGGCAGACGTCCTTGCCGCCTTCAAAGAGATCCAGACTGCCCGCTGAGAGGCCAGTGGATGGCGCTTCGAGAATTCGGGGCGCGTTACTACAACGTGCAAGAACCTAGGAGGAGACGACATGTCCTGGTACAGGAAATCCACGCCTGCGTGGTTGGCGGCCGCCGTGGCGGCCTTGGTTTCGGGGACCGCGTTGGCGGCGGATACGGTCAAGATCGGCATGACCTCGGCCTTGACCGGCCCCTATAGCGAGTTTGGCGAAGGCAACCGGCGCGCCGTCGAGCTCGCCGTCGAACAATGGAACGCCAAAGGCGGCATCAACGGCAAGAAGATCGAGATTGCGATGCTGCTGGATGACCAGCTGAATCCGGACCGCGCGGTGCAGAACATGCGCGCCATTCTGGACAACAAGGATATTGTCGGCATCATCGGTCCGGCGGGCAGCGGACCGACCCTGGCTGTGATCGACATGGCCCAGGCCGACGGCCGCCCCTACATGAACCCCATCGCGCAGACGCCGGTCGTGACCTATGCGGGCGAGAAGACCGGAGAAAAGCCGCGGCCCAATGTGTTTTCGTTCGCGCTGCAGAACGACATCGAGGCCGTGGCCATGGGCGAATACCTGGCCAAGCGCTTCAAGCGCATCGGCATCGTGCACGAAAGCACGGCCTACGGCGTGACCGGAGTCGATTACCTGTCTGCCTCCATAGGCAAGAACGGCGGCGCCAAGCCTGTCGCGACGGACTCCTATAACCAGGGTGCGCAGGACATGACCGCGCAGGTGGCGCGCATGAAGCGCGCCAACGTCGATGCGATCGCCGCCATCGGCCTGGGCAAGGACCTGGCCGTGCTGCGCAGGACCATGGCGCGGCTGAACGTGAACGTGCCGCTGGTCGCCTCCAATGGCGCCTTGGGGCAACCCTACCAGGAGGGCGCGGGCGATCTGACCCTGGGCACCCTGGGCACGATGATCGGCGCGTTCGGCAATCCCATGCGTCCGGCGGCGGCGGACTTCGCCAAGGCCTACAAGGCGAAGTACGGCGCCGACCGCTGGTGGGGCAACGACCCGGAGAATCCGCAGCTGTTCATGGCGATCTCGGTGTCCAACGGCTACGACGCGGCCAATGTGCTGTTCGAAGGCATACGCCAGGCCAACTCCACCGATCCCAAGGCCATTATCGCGGCGATCGAATCGATCAAGGACTTCCAGGGCGTCAACACCACCTACAACTTCTCGAAGAGCCGTCATCACGGCATCGAGACGGATGGCGTCAAGGTGTTCGAGTACGTGAAGAAGGACGACAAGGTCCGGCTGCAGCCGGTCGCCCAGTAACTGGCACGTCGCGCGTCCGGCGCCATGAGGCGCTGGGCCGCGCCCGTCTGTATGGATGATGGTGATATGGATTTCTTTATCCAAATGATCGTGTCAGGCCTGAGCGTCGGCGCCGCCTATGCGTTGATCGGCCTGGGCCTGAACCTGACGTTCTGGACCACGCGCGTGCTCAATTTCGGACAGGGTTCGGTGTTGATGGCGGGGGCGATGCTGACGGCCGTCATGGTCGGCGCCGGGGTCAACGTGTTCCTGGCGGTGGGCGTGTCGCTGCTGGCCACGGCCTTCATCCTGTGGGTGGTCGAGGTGGTCGGCGTGCGGCCCACGCGGCGCATTGCCGGCAGCATGGGGTGGGTGGTCTCCACCCTCGGCATAGGCATCTTCCTGCAGGGTGTGGCGAGCTGGCTGTTCGGGACACAGGCTGTGGCGTTTCCGGACGTGCTCTTCAGCAGCACCGACACGGTGGAGTTCATGGGTGCCTACATTTCGCTGCAGTACATCGCCGTGTTCGTCATCAGTGTGATGATCGTCGGCCTGATGGAGCTGTTCCTGCGCCATTCCATCTGGGGTTACGGCGTGCGCGCGGTCGCGCACGATCGCGACCTGGCGTCGCTCATGGGCATACCGGTCTACCGCGTGGTGGTCTTCTCGTTTCTGGTGAGCGGCGTGCTGGCTGGCATCGCCGGCATCCTGGTGTCGCAGGTGTCGGGAACGGTGGATCCGAATTTTGGCCTGCATCTGCTGATCCTGGCATTTGTCGCCGCGGTCATGGGCGGCATGGGCAGCGCGTTCGGCTCCCTGGTGGGCGGGCTGATCCTCGGCATCCTGGAGAAGCTGGTGGGGGGCTACGTCTCGCCCGCCGCGGCCGAGGTCGTGGCTTTCGTGCTTTTGATAGGCGTGTTGACGATCCGGCCGCAGGGCCTGTTCGGCAAGCGTGAAACCGTGAAGGTGTGAGGACGATGAAACAGCTGGGGAAAATCCTGTCGAACTCCTGGACGCTGGGCGTGCTGGCCGTGGCGCTGGCGATAGGCGCCGGCCATGTCGCCACTGGCACGGTGCAGATGTGGAGTTTCGTCATCATCAACATCCTGCTCGCCCAGGGCATCAATCTGCTGACCGGCATCAGCGGGCAGATCTCGCTGGGCCATGCCGGATTCTTCGCCATCGGCGCATATGCCAGCGCGATCGCGATGAAGTCCTGGGGAGTGCCGTTTCCGGTGGCGCTGTTCCTGGCAACCTTCGGGGCGGCCGCAGTCGGCCTGCTGCTGGCGGGCCCGGCGGGCCGCGTGCGCGAGTTCTACCTGGCGATGATGTCGCTGGGTTTCGGCTTGATCGTCTACGAGCTGGCGCGCGAACTGCGCGGCGTGACGGGAGGAGTGATGGGCATGCGGGGCATACCTTCGTCGCAGATCGGCACCTTGCAGATCTTCGGTTGGACCATCGATACCGTGGCCTATTTCCGCATCCTGTTGGCAGTGTTGCTGGTGGTCATGCTGATGCTGCGCAACTTCGTCAAAAGCCATTTCGGCAGGGCATTCTATGCCGTGCACGTCAGCGAAATCGCGGCGGGATCGCTGGGCATCTCCCAGGCTGCCGTCAAGCGCGCGGCCTATGCGATCAGCGGCGGCCTGGCCGGCCTGGCTGGCGGTTTCTATGCGCACATGATCGGCTACCTGACGCCGGAAAGCTTTGGCCTGATGCGGTCCATCGAGATCCTGGTGATGTCGATCGTGGGCGGGCTGGGTTCGCTGGCAGGTCAGGTGTATGGGGCGGTGCTGTTCACCTACTTGCCGCAGAAGCTCCAGGCCTTCAATGACTATCAGTACATCGTCTACGGCCTGATCCTGGTGTTCATCTTCACTTTGCTGCCCAAAGGGCTTGCCGGCCTGCTGCGCACGCAGACGCGCTACAGCAAGTTCGACCAGTTGCGGCTCGCGGCGCCGGTCGAGGCCGAGCCGCCTTTGTCGCAGCGGCAGGCCGCCGCGGGCGCCGAAAGGCAGCAAGCGCTGGTGCGGGTTGAAGACGTGGTCATGGAATTCTCGGGCCTGCGCGCGCTGGCGGGCGTGTCGCTCGAGCTGCGCGCCGGCAGCATCACCGCGCTGGTCGGGCCCAATGGTTCCGGCAAGAGCACCCTGGTCAACGTCATCAGCGGCATCTATGCGCCGACCTCGGGGCGCATTTTGTACAAGGGCCGGGACATCGCGGGCTGGCCTTCGTACAAGGTCGCGCAGGCGGGCATTACCCGTACCTTCCAGGATCCGCGCAACGTGCCCAGCTTTACCGTGCGCGAGAACATCCTGATGGGAGCCCATCGGCGCTATCGGCATGGCGCGCTGGCAGCGGCGTTCAACACCCCAGGCGCAAGGCGCGAAGAGGGCGCATTGCTGCGCCAGGTCGAAGCCTTGATGCAGGCGGCCGGGCTGGCCGGCCATGCGGACGCCATCATGAGCGAACTGCCCTATGGCATCCAGCGCCTGGCCGAGGTCGCCCGCGCCCTGGCCAGCGATCCGGAGCTGCTGCTGCTGGATGAGCCTGCCGCCGGCCTGTCGGAGGTGGAGTCGGAACACCTTATCAGGCTGGTCCGCCTGGCGCGTGACCATGGCGTGGCCATCATGATCATCGATCACCACATGGATTTCCTGGCCGAACTGGTTGAGGAGGTGGTGGTGTTCGAAGCCGGCGAGGAAATCTATCGGGGCGACATGGACGGCATGCGCGCCGACCAGGCCGTGATCCAGGCCTATCTTGGCGTTGAGGAGCCCGTCCATGCTTGAAGTCCGCAATCTGCAGGTAAGTTACGGTGCAATCGACGCCGTGCGCGGTGTCAGCCTGACCGCGCGCCCCGATGGCATCACCGCTTTGATCGGTGCCAACGGCGCCGGCAAATCGTCGCTGATGCGGGCGATATCCGGAGTCACGCCGATCAGGGGCGGGCAGATCCTGCTGGATGGAGAAGACATATCCCGCTTGCCGCCGCATGAACGCGCGCGGCGAGGACTGGCGCATGCCATGGAGGGGCGGCGCATCTTCCACCAGCACACCGTCGAGGAAAATCTGATCACAGCCTGGCATTTCCGCAAACCAAAGGGAAACTTCAAGGGCGCCGTGGAACAGGTGTACGGCAATTTCCCGGTCCTGGCGCAACGCCGAACGGCGAAGGCTGGGACCCTTAGCGGGGGCCAGCAGCAGATGCTGATCCTGTCCATGGCCACTTTGCACGAACCACGTTGCGTGTTGCTGGACGAGCCTTCCCTGGGACTGGCGCCCATTGTTGTGGCGCAGATCTTCGATTTCATCAAGCAGTACTGCGCGCAGGGCGGCCGCGTGGTGCTGCTCAGCGAGCAGATGGCCAGCCTGGCGCTCAGGGTGGCGGATTTCGGCTATGTGCTCAAACACGGCAAGACAGTCTTCGAGGGCACGCGCGACGTGCTGACGGGCAGCGCCGGCGCTGAGCTTTCCAGCGCCTATCTGGGCGCGGGCAGAACGGAATAGGCAGACATGCAGACGGAAAAGAAGGACAGGCCGCCCACGGGCGGGAGTATCGATACCGAGCTGCTGGTGTTGGGCGGTGGGCCGGGCGGCTATACAGCAGCCTTCCGCGCCGCTGACCTGGGGCTGTCGGTGACGTTGGTCGAAGATCGGCCCGGCCTCGGAGGCGTATGCCTGAATGTGGGCTGCATTCCCTCCAAGGCGCTGTTGCACGCAGCCCGCGCCCTGGAAGAGACGCGCGGCCTGCACGAGCTGGGCATCGAATTCGGCGAGCCCCGCATTCGTCTGGACAAGCTGCGACAGTGGAAAGAAGCGCTGGTCGCCAAGCTGAACGGCGGACTGGCGGGCCTGGCCCGACGGCGCAAGGTCCGTGTCGTGCACGGAAGGGGGCAATTTGCAGGACCCAACACCCTGGAGGTCGCCGGCGGCCCCTCTGTGCACTTTCGCCAGGCCATCATTGCAGTGGGTTCGCACCCCGTGCGCCTGCCGGACTGGCCGGAAGATCCGCGCATCATGGATTCGAGCGGCGCCCTGGCGCTGGCGGATGTGCCCAGGCGCCTGCTGGTGGTGGGCGGGGGCATCATTGGCATGGAACTGGCGACGGTGTACGCGGCGCTGGGCGTCCGCGTCACAGTGGTGGAGCTGACCGACGGTCTTTTGCCGGGATGCGACCGCGACCTGGTGCAGCCCCTGGCGCAGCGGGTGGCGGGCCGCTATGAGGCCATCCTGACGGGGACGCGGGTGGTGTCGGCCAGCGCCCGGGAGGATGGGGTGCACGTCGTGTTCAGCGGGCCGCAAGACGCCGGACCCCAGGTGTATGATGCCGTCTTGGTTGCGGCCGGCCGCCGGCCCAACGGGGCCAGGATCGGCGCGGATCGGGCGGGAGTCCATGTGGATGAACGCGGCTTCATACCCGTCGATGAGCGCCAGCGTACCAATGTCTCCCATATTCTTGCCATAGGCGACGTCGTCGGCGAACCGATGCTGGCGCACAAGGCGGCCTACGAGGGCAAGGTGGCGGCCGAGATCGCGGCGGGCAAGAAAGCTGCCAACGATGCCAAGGTCATTCCCGCGGTCGCTTACACGGATCCGGAAGTGGCTTGGGTAGGTTTGACCGAGACAGCCGCGCGCCTCAATGGCGTGGCGTTCGAGTCGGCCAGCTTTCCGTGGGCCGCCAGCGGCCGAGCGCTGAGCCTGGGGCGCGGCGAAGGACTCACCAAGATCCTGGTCGATCCGCAGACCCGCGCCTTGCTGGGGGTAGGCATGGTGGGGCCGCAGGCTGGCGACCTGATCGCCGAGGCGGCGCTGGCCATCGAGATGGGAGCGGAGCCCGGCGACATTGCGCTCACAATACACCCGCACCCGACCTTGTCGGAGACGCTGGCATTCGCGGCCGAGGCATACGAGGGGACGCTCACCGAGTTGTTCCTCTCCGGGAAAAAAAGTTAAATATGCGGCCGGTCCACGCAATTCACCGGGAGGGTTTGATCAGTGGCAACATGGAATAATTCGGTGCCCACGCACAAGGCGATGCACCAATTGAAGCGCGAAGCGCTGTTGCGCCAGGCGATTGCCGCATTCAACCAGAAAGGGTTCCACGCCACTTCGCTGGGAGACATCGCGACCAGCCTGGGCGTTACCAAGGCGGCGCTCTACCACTATTTTCCGAACAAGCACGCCCTGCTGTACGAGGCGTTCGCCGAGGCTTTGAGAGTAGGCTTCGAGGCCATCGAAGCGGCGGAACGCCATGGCGGCACCGGCCTGGAAAAGCTGCAGCTGGCGTTGCGCGAGTACCTGGAGGTGACGCTCAGCGAAATGAGCCGCTGCGTCATCATCACCGAGGAACACGCGCTAGAGCCCGATGACCGCGCCGAGATCGTCAAGCAGCGCGACCGCTTTGAGGCCAAGCTGCGCGCCTTCGTGCGCGAAGGGATGGAGGACGGCAGCATCATCCAGTGCGATCCCAAGCTGGCTATCTTTTCCATTTTTGGCGCGGTGAACTGGGTGCCGAAGTGGTATTCGGACGCGGGTGAATGGAACAACAAGCAGTTGGCCAAGGGCATGTCCGAACTGCTGTGCCGCTCCATCGCCAGCAAGCCGCCCGAGGCGTTCGCACCCGACATCGGCAAGATGCAGGTGGAATAGGCGCACCGCAGGGCGAAAATTTACGTTCTAATCTCGGTCTATCCAGCAAGCGCAAATACGCCGGCCGCCCCTGCGCGGCCCGCCAGACCGGGGAAAATAGAATGAGAACATCCTTGCTTTTCGTGGCCGCCCTTGTGACGGGCTGCGCCAGCGGTTCCAGCGACCTGCTGACCGAATCGAAGGTGGCCGCCATCAAGCTCAACGTCACCACCTACGAAGAGATGGTCCGGGACTACGGCCCGCCCCGGTCGCAGGGCGTCGGCCGCGATGGGCTGACGACGGCCACCTGGTTCTATTTCGACAATAGCGCCTACGGCGCGATGGACAACCAGCAGACGCTGACCGTGATCTTCAACAAGGACCGCACGGTGAAGGACTACGTGAACGCGTCCGCCGGGTCCGGCAAGAGCCGCTAGGCCGCGCAGGGGCTTCGGCCCAGGTGTTCAGAGCACCAGCTTCAGTCCGATGGCGAACATGGCCGCGGCGACGCAGCCGTCCAGCACCCGCCACGCATTGGGATTGGCGAAGATGGGCCGCAGCAGGCGCGCGCCATAGCCCAGCGCAAAGAAGAAGGCGAAGGACGCCGTGATCGCGCCCAGCGCGAAGGCGGTCTTGTGGCCGTCGTACTGGCTGGAGACCGAACCCAGCAGCACCACGGTGTCCAGGTACACGTGCGGATTGAGCCAGGTCAGGGCCAGGCAGGTCGCCAGCGCGGCGGCGCGTCCGGCGGTCTGGGTGGATGAGGGCTTGAGGCTGTCGTGGCGGGCGCGCAGCGCCGATATGAGGCTGCGCGCGGCGTAGACGAACAGGAATAGCGCGCCGCCGTAGCGCAGGGCGGATTCCAGCCAGGGCAGTGCGCCCACGGCCAACCCGAAGCCGGCCACGCCGGCGCTGATCAGGATGGCGTCGGACAGGGCGCAGGTCAGGCAGACGGCAAAGACATGTTCCTGGCGCAGGCCTTGGCGCAGGACGAAAGCGTTTTGCGCGCCGATCGCCATGATGAGGCTCAGGCCGAGCAGGAATCCGGGAATGTAGGCGGTGGTCATCGTCAACCTTGAATCAAGGGCGACAGACTAGCCTGGGCTAAACAATTAGGACAGCTAATTATTCTAATCTATATTCAGTTTTACTAATTATTCTGGACGCGTCCGAACGCACTCGGACGCGCCGCCAGGCCAGACCTTAGAACATGTGGCGGATGCCCGCCGAGGTCTGCAGCGTATGGGATTCCCGGACGTCCAGCCGGTTCACGTAAGCGTAGAGGTTGGTGCGCTTGGACAGGTCGTACTGGTAACCCAGCGCCCAGCCGGTGATGTCGGAGGACGTGGCGCGCTGGTAAGAGGCCATCACCTTGCCAGCCTTGCCCGTCGGCACGGTCACGCCGGCGATATAGGAGTTGACGTTGTCATAACCGGCCGAAGGCCCGCTATTGGCGTTGCGCAGATTGCCGTAGGTGCCGTGCAGCGTGATCCATTCGAAGTCATAGGAGCCCGCGGCCTGGAAATTGGTGGCGTTCTTTTTGCTGGGCTGCAGCGCGTTGGGATTCAGGCGTTCGTAGGTCAGCGCGGCGGCGATGGGGCCCTTGTTGTAGCGCAGGCCAGCGGTCAAGACGCGGTCGTGGTTGTCCGTGGCGAATTCGTTGCCGTCGTTGGCTTCGAAGCTGTAGCCCAGGCCGGCCTGCCAGCCGTTCATCCGCGGCGTGGCGTAGAACACGGCATTGTTGACGCGGCCTCCGGCGCCGAAGTCGCCGTCGTTGTAGCCCAGCACGGCGTTGTTGGAGCTTTGGCTCCAGCCGGTGCCGAAGGGCGAACCTACCCCAGCCCACTCGAAGCCGTAGACCCACTGGCGGCCCAGGCGCACTTCACCGAAGCCGCCCGCCAGGCCGACGTAGGCCCAGCGTCCGAACATGCGCCCTTGCGCCTGGGTGCCGTTGTTGGCATTGAAGCCGCTCTCGAGGCGGAAGACGGCCTTGTAGCCGTTGCCCAGGTCTTCGCTGCCGCGCAGGCCCCAGCGCGAGCCGGACTGGTTGCCGCTTTTCTGGCGCAGGCTGGATTCGCCATCCTTGCGCTCATAGAGCATGCCCAGGTCGACCAGGCCGTACAGCGTGACCGTACTGGTTTCGGCAGCCTGCGCCGGGCTCATGCAAGAAAGGGCCAGCGCCGCGCCCAGGAATTTGCGTTGTCTCAGCTTTTTTTTCAAGGTGATCCCCATTGATGTTGTGTTGCGGATGGACGAACGGCCCCAGCCGCCCGCGCGGTGCGCGGGTGGCTGGGGGTAAAACACGGGTGGCCGGGTCAGGGCGCCGGCAAGGGCGTCAGCGCTTGCGGATCGGCGACGTGCAGCGTGAGGCTGCAACCATGGACCGAGGACAGATGCAGGGTGTTGAGAGCGATGCGTTTCTCGCGGGCATCGGCCGCCGCTTCCCCGCTATTGGGATTGACGTCGTACTTGGGAAAGTTGCTGCTGGATATGTCCAGGCGGATCCGGTGCCCCCGCTTGAACAGATTGCAGGTGGCGAAAGGCTCGATCGTGATTTCATAGACCTTGCCGGGCTCAAGCGCCGCCGGCTTTTCCCAGGACTCATGGAAGCGGCAGCGGAAGATGCCGTCGGTCAGGTTCAGCGCGTAGCCTTGCGGATAGTCGGGGTTGGCGGGATAGACGTCGATGAGCTTGGCGGTGAAGTCGGTGTCAGGGCAGTCGGACGAGATGCAGAGCTTGACCACGACCGGGCCGACGATGGCCAGGTCCTGCTCCAGCGGTTCGGTCTGGAATACGACGACGTCATCGCGTGAGGCCAGCGGCAGGCCGGGCTGCTCAATGCCGAAGAAGCGGGCGTCCTCGCGCTGGTCGAAGCCGCCGCCCACGAACACCGGCTGGCCGGACGTGAGCGCGCCGCCGATGGTGGGGACGGGGCGCCGAGGATCGGCCTGGTAGCGGATGCTGGCGTGCGTGGCCTGCGGCGGGTCCAGCCGCAAGCTGCCGTCGGCATGCAGAAAGTAGGGCGTGGCGCGGGCCTGCGGCACCGGCCAGGTCTCGGCCTGCACCCACTGGCCGCCATGCTCGAAGCGGCCCTGCGTGTCGCGCCGGCCGCTGCCGCCACCCATCAGGAATAGGCGCGCGGCTGGGTCGGAAGCGGCGGGGCTGGCGTTCTGCTGTAGCCAGCGGCGGAACCAGGACAGGCGGAACTCCAGCCAGTTGCGGGCGATGTGGCCGTCGAAGGCCGCCGTCGGCCCGAACTCGGCGTCGCCGCTGTGTGTGATGTTGCGGTCGCCGTGCAGCCAGGGACCCATGATGAGCCGCAGCGGCGCGTTCCTGCCGGCGCCCAGACCCTCGTAGTTCTCCATGGTCGTGCGCACGTAGGCGTCGTACCAGCTGGACATCAGCACGACCGGAATGTCGGGGATGGCGTCGTAGTAGCCCTGGGCATAGATGCCCAGCTGGCGCCAGGATTCGTCGAAGGACTCGGCGCGCCATTGTTCGAATAGATAGTCTTCGTACTCCGGCACGGCCGACAACGGCGAATGGCCGGGCCGCCAGGGCATGCGCGCGAACCACTGGCGGATGTCCTGGGCGTCGAGCGCGGCCAGCACTGCCGGGTTTTCCTGCGCGGCCGGGCTGAGCTTGGCCTGCTTGTAGGCCCAGGTCGCCTGTTTCAGTTCGAAGGCGCCGGATTGGCGGATGCCGCACTGGTAGCCGTTGGAAAAGCCGCCGGAATCCAGCACCATGCAGGCCAGGCCCGGCGGGTTCATGCAGGCCAGCGCCATCTGCGTGTGCGCGCCATAGGAAAGGCCCATGGTGCCCACCTTGCCGTTGCACCAGGGCTGGGCGGTTATCCACGCCATCGTGTCGAAGCCGTCCGGCCCTTCGGACAGGTACTTGGTGAACTGGCCCTCGGAATCGTAGCGGCCGCGGCAGTCCTGGAACACCACGGCGAAGCCGTGCTGCGCGAAATAGCGCGCGATGGCGGGGCGCGGCTGGCCCTGTTGGCCGTCGATCTGCTCGGAACGGGAGATGTCGGCCTTGCCATAGGGCGTGCGCTCAAGAATCACGGGTAGCGGCGCGTCCGTGCCGGCCCGGTAACCGGGGGGAAAATACACGTCGGTCGCCAGCAGCACGCCGTCGCGCATGCGCACTTTCTGGTTGGACAGGTCCGCGAGGGGGCGGGTGGGGCTCATTTTGCTTCCTGTATGTAGACCATGGAGGTCCGTTCCAGCTTGTTGGCGCGCACGACGATGCCGTCGCGGGCGGCCCAGAAAACGACTGGGAAATAGAGGGGCACGATGCCGACGTCGTTGAAGGCGGCTTCGGCGGCCTGGCGCAGCAGTTGGTTGCGGACGTCCGTGTCGAATTCGGTGGCGGCCCGAGCCAGCAGCCGGTCCACCTCGGGGTTGGAGTAGCGCGCGCGGTTGAACGCGCCTGTGCCGGCGGCCTTGTCGTAAGTGGCCAGCACGTTGGTCAGTCCGTTGGACGAATCGCTGGTGCTGTTGCCGTAGGAGAAGATGAAGGCGCTGTACTGCTGCTTGCTGCTGGCGCCGGCATAGACGTTGTAGGGCTGCGTGACCACGCCGTTGATGCGCAGGCCGGCGCGCGCCATCATCTGCGCCAACGCCTGCGCCAGGTCGCCGTCGCTGGCGAAGCGGTCGTTGGACGAATGCACGGTCAGGCCGAAACCCTGGGGATAGCCGGCCTCGGCCAGCAGCTTGCGCGCGCCTTCCAGGTCATAGGCGGGCGGCGCCAGCGTGGGCGAGTAGCCGCCCAGCCCTTGCGGCACCATCTGGCCCGCAGGCACGCCGGCGCCGCTCAGCAGACGGTCGGTGATGGGCTCGCGCATGAACATCATGGAGATCGCGCGGCGCACCCGCACGTCCTTCAAGGGATTGGCGTCCATGGGCTTGCCCTGGGCGTCGGTGACGTACGGACTCTTGTCGCGCGCCGAATCCAGCGCCAGGTAGATCAAGCGTGCCGAGGCCGACTGATACAGCGCGTAGCCGGGGCGGCTCTGCAGCTTCTTGGTGTCGGTGGGCGGTACGCTGTCGATCAGGTCGACCGAACCCGACAGCAGGGCGGCCAGGCGCGCGGCGTCGTTGGAGATGTAGCGGATCACGACGCGGTCGAAATCCGGCGACTTGCCCCAGTACTGCTCGTTGCGCTCCAGTTCCAGGCTGTCGCCCGGCTGCCAGCGCTTGTACTTGTAAGGGCCAGTGCCGATGGCGGCCGGGCCGGCATTGAAGTCTTCCGAGCTGCGCCCTTCGGCCGCGCGGCGCGACAGGATGTAGACCAGGCCGATCTGCTCCATCAGGTCGGGGGTGGGCTGCTTGCTGCGGATGCGCAGCGTCAGCGGGTTCACGATCTCGATGCCGGCGATGGAGCGCACCGCGCCGGTAAAGGGCGCCGGACTGTTCGGCACCTTGGGCGCGCGCTGCAGCGAGAACACCACGTCGTCGGCCGTGAACGGCGAGCCGTCATGGAAGCGCACGCCGGGGCGTAGCTGGATTTCCCAGAGCGTCGGCTCCAGCGCCTTCCACGACACCGCCAGGCCTGGGCGGATCTGCATGTTCTCGTCGGTCGATACCAGGCGCTCGAAGATGTTCTCGGCCGCAGCCTGGTTGTTGCCCGTGCGCGAGAACAGCGGGTCCATGGACGAGGGCTCGCTGGAGTGGCCGATCGTCAGCAAGGGGCGGGCGTACGTGCCCGCGGCGGCCGCCAGCAGCGCAGCGGCGAGCAGGGCCTGCAGGCCGCTGCGCAACAGGGAGGATTTGAGGCTTGCAGCTTTCATGGACGGATCGTTCCTTGCGCTGGCGCATCCAGCAGGTGACAGGCGGCGCGGTGGCCATTGCCCTGCTCCAGCAGCATGGGCTGCTCGGTCTTGCAGCGCGCCATGGCATGGGGACAGCGCGGATGGAAATGGCAGCCTGGCGGAGGATTCAGCGGCGAGGGGATCTCGCCCTTAATGGCGTGAAAGCGCCGCTTGCGGTTGGTCAGCCGCGGGACCTCTTCCAGCAGGGCCTGGGTATACGGATGCAGCGGCGTCTTGAAGATCTCGGCGGTGGGGCCGGATTCGACGATGCGGCCGAGGTACATGATGACGGTGCGGCCGCTGATGCGCTGCACCACGCCCAGGTCGTGGCTGATGAAGAGATAGGTCAGTCCCAGCGTCTCGCGCAGGTCCATGAAGAGATTCAGGATCTGCGCCTGGATCGAGACGTCGAGCGCGGCGATGGACTCGTCGCAGATGAGGAAGCGCGGCTTGACCGCCAGCGCGCGACCGATGCCCACGCGTTGGCGCTGGCCGCCGGAGAACTGGTGCGGAAAGCGGTTGCGGTAATCCGGATTCAGGCCCACTTGCCGCATGACCTCCACCACGTAGTCGTCGTAGTCGGGGCGCGCCACGATGCCGTGGGCGAGCGGGGCTTCGCCGATGATGTCGCGCACACGCTTGCGCGGATTCAGCGAGGACATCGGGTCCTGGAAGATCATCTGCGTGGACATGCGCTGGGCATGCGCGGCCTGCCCGGTCAGGGAAGACAGCTCGCCGGCCGGCGTCAGCAGGGTGCCGGAAGTGGGCGGCAGGATGCCGGCCAGCACGCGGCCCAGGGTGGACTTGCCGCAGCCGGATTCGCCGACCAGGCCCACGACTTCACCTTCATGGATGGACAGGTCCACGCGGTCCACCGCGTTCACCGTGTGCGACGCCACGCGCGCGCCCAGCAGCCCGGCCAACCTTTCGGCGTAATCGGGGCGCTTCACGAACAGGCGCGATACCTGCTGGGCCTGCATCAGGATGGGCGTGTTCAAGAGAGGGCTCCTGTCTGGGGATGAAAGCAGCGCAGCGTGCGTTCCTGCCCGGCCGTGATGTGCGGCTGTTCTTCGCGGCAATGCAGCGTGGCGTGCGCGCAGCGCGGGCTGAAGGCACAGCCCTGCGGCAGCGCGAGCGGAGAGGGCGCCATGCCGGGAATCTGGTAGAGGCGCGCGCCGCCCTGGTCGTTGCTGGGCACCGAGCCGATGAGGCCGACGGTGTAGGGATGGCGCGGATGGTCAAGGATGTCCGCGGTGGGGCCGGACTCCACCACCCGGCCCGCATACATCACGCAGACGCGGTCGGCCAGGCCGGCGACCACGGCCAGGTCGTGGCTGACCCAGACCATGGCGGTGCCGGTTTCGGCGCAGAGCTTCTGCATCTCGGCCAGGATCTGCGCCTGGATGGTCACGTCCAGCGCGGTGGTCGGCTCGTCGGCGATGATGAGGTCGGGTTTGTGCAGCATGGCGATGGCGATTGCCACGCGCTGGCGCATGCCGCCCGAGAGCTGGTGCGGGTAGGCCTTCAGGCGCTCTTCCGGTGAGGGGATGCCGACCGCGGCCAGCGTGTCGCGGGCGCGGGCCCAGGCGGCCTGTCGGCTGCAGCGCTCGTGCGCCCGCACCGTTTCGACCATCTGCGTTTCGATACGGAACACCGGGTTCAGGGTCATCATGGGATCCTGGAACACCATGGCGATGCGGTTGCCGCGCAGTTCGCGCAGCTCTTCGGCCGATAGCGTGGCCAGGTCACGACCCTTGAACAGGATCTGGCCGCCGTCGATGCGTCCGGGCGGGTCGATGAGGCCCAGCACGGAGAAGCCCGTGATGGACTTGCCCGAACCGGACTCGCCGACCAGGCCCAGGATCTCGCCCGGGTGGACGTCGAAGCTCACGTCGTCGACTGCGCGCACCACACCCGCTCGGGTGTGGAACCAGGTGCGCAGGTTCCTGACGGAAAGCGTGGGAATTGCCGGATTCATGGGGCTTCCTATTTCTGCAGGCGGGGGTTGAGCGCTTCGCGGATGCGATCGCCCACGATGTTCATGGTGAAGACCACCGTCAGCAGCAGGACGCCCGGATAGACGCTGATCCAGTACAGGCCGGCCAGCATCTGCTGGTAGCCGTTGGCGATCAGCAGACCCAGCGAGGGCTCGGTGACGGGCAGGCCGATGCCAAGGAAGCTGAGCGTGGCCTCCGCCGCGATGGCGTTGGCCGTCTGGATCATCGCGATCACGATGACGGGCGGCACGCAGTTGGGCAGCAATTGGCTGAAGAGCGCGCGCCGGTGGCTCAGGCCCAGGCAGAGCGCGGCCTCCATGTATTCCTTGCGTCGTTCGACCACGGCGGTGGCGCGCACCGCCCGCGCGAAGTAGGCCCACTGCACCACCACCAGGGCGAAGATGACCTTGTCCAGCCCTTGTCCCAGGATGGCCAGCATCATGAGCGCGACCAGGATGGTGGGAAAGCCTAGCATCAGGTCGACCAGCCGCATGATCAGGGTGTCCACGCGGCCGCCGAAGTAGGCGGCGGCCAGGCCCAGCACGGTGCCCACCACCATGGCGAACAGGCCGCTGAGCACGCCCACGCCCAGGCTGGTGCGCAGGCCATACATCATGGCCGACAGCATGTCGCGCCCCTGCGCGTCGGTGCCCAGCCAGTAGGTGTCGCCGTAGACGCCGACGCTGCCGGGCGGCAGGCGGCCGTCCAGGATGGTGATGGCGGCGAGGTCATAGGGATTCTGCGGCGCGATCCAGCTGGCGAACAGCGCGGCCAGGACCAGCACGCCCAGGATCGCGGCTGCGATGCTGGCGGCGCGGCTGTCGAGCACGCCGTACAGGGCCTGGCCCAGCGTCGTTTCGCGGTTGAGTTTCATGGCGGTGGTTTTCATTCGGCGGCCCCCACGCGGACACGGGGGTCGAGGACGGAGTAGATGATGTCCACCAGCAGATTGAGCAGGATGAACATGGTCACCACGATAAGCAGATAGGCGACCACGACGGGACGGTCCAGCTTCATGATGCTGTCAATGATGAGCTTGCCCACGCCGGGCCACGCAAAGATGGTTTCGGTGACCGTGGCGAACGCGATCATCGAGCCGAACTCCATGCCGACCACCGTTACGATGGGGATCATGATGTTCTTCAGCACATGCATATAGATCACGCGCGATTCGCGCAGGCCCTTGGCGCGCGCGAATTTCACGTAGTCCAGCGGCATGGTCTCGCGCACGCCGCTGCGCGTCAGGCGCACGATGAGGGCGATCTTGAAGAGCGCCAGGTTCAGCGCCGGCAGGATCAGGTGGCGGATGCCGTCCCAGGACGCCAGGCTGGTCTGGATGCCCAGCACTTCGCCGGTGGGGCCGCGCCCGGTGGATGGCAGCCAGCCCAGCGTCACCGAGAAGATCAGCACCAGCATGATGCCCTGCCAGAAATTGGGCAGGGAGAAGCCCAGGATGGAACCGGTCATGATGCCGCGGTCCAGCGCCGAATCCGGCTTCAGGCCAGCGACCAGGCCCAGCGGCAGGCCGATGGCCAGGGCCAGCAGCAGGGCGACGAAAGCCAGTTCCAGCGTGGCCGGCAGCCGCTGCAGGATGAGCTGGATGGCGGGCTGGTTGTAGACGAAGGACGTGCCCAGGTCTCCATGCAGCGCGTTGCCGACGAATTTCAGGTACTGCTGATAGAGCGGCAGGTCCAGGCCCAGCGACGCCACGGCCTGAGCGATTTCCGCCTGCGAGGCGTCGGCCGGCACCAGGATTTCGATGGGGTCGCCGATGGCATAGACGCCGGCGAACACGATGAGCGAGGTGAGGGCGAGGATCACGACGCTCTGGCAAAGCCGGCGGATGATGAACGCGGTCATGGCGCGGCGCTGCGACAGGACGGGCGTGGGGCTACGGCGCGCATTGGGGCTCCTTGCGATTCGGCGCTAATACGGATTGATTGCGGATTCGTGTATGGGCAGAATCCGCGGTTGCCGGCATGTTCTAGCCAACGCGGAGCCTTGGCAACCGTATGCTGGGCCGGCATGCGTCTATGTGAATTTCGCCAAATTTGGTGCTAACCCTAGGTATTGGGCAATGCGTCGCCGCCGGCGCGCCCGCGACAACAATGAATTTCAAGCAGCTAGAGGCCTTCGTGGCCTTCATGACCACCGGATCGACCATAGAGGCCGCGCAGCGGCTGGGAACGTCCCAGCCGGCGGTCAGCCGCCTGCTCAGCCAGTTCGAGTCCGATTTGGGGCTGCCGTTGTTCCTGCGACGCAAGGGGCGCCTGCATCCCAGCAGCGAGGCTGACGCCTTGCTGCCGGACGTGCAGAACATGATCCTCGATGCCAAGTCGCTGCAGCGGCACGTCAACCAGTTGCGGCTGGGTGGACTGCGACGCACGCTGATGCGCGTGCAGCTGCCTAGTTCGGTTGCCCAGACGGTGATGCCGGCCGTGGCGGAGTCCTTCCTGAACGACCATCCGGAGGTGGCGCTCGAGGTTCTGGTGGGTACCTACGAAACCAGCGAGGCCGCAGTGCTGGGCCGCGAGGCCGATCTGGCCCTGGTCCGTTCGCCCACCTTGAATTCCGGGTTGGAGACGGTCGCGCGCCTGAGCACGGACGCCGTGTGCATCGTGCCGCCCGGGCATGCGCTGCAAGCCCTGCCTGAGGTCGGGCCGGCTGATCTAATCGGAGTGGACATGGTGCTGCTGGGACGCCAGCGCCTGCTGCGCCAGCAGATCGACCACGTCTTCCGGCAGGGCGGCATGGTGCCGCAAATCCGGGCGGAAGTGCATTCGGTGGAAATGGCCTGCCGGCTGGTGGCGCGGGGCATAGGCGTGTCCGTGGTCAACGGCCTGTTCGCGCGCCTGTGCCAGGAGACTGGTGTGATCTGCAAGCGGTTTGCGCCGCGCATCGGCTACAGCCTGGGCATGGTCACGATTGCGGGCGAGCCGCGCAGCCCGCTGGTGCTGGAACTGTCGCGGCGCATCATCGACGAGATGTCGCGGGCCGCAGGCAGCGACGCCTTCGCGCTTATCGATCCTTGACGCGGACGGCTTGCGCCGGAAATGGCGGGTACTCAGGGAATCAGGGGGAAATCAAGGGCGCCTGCGCGGGCAGGCGCCGCCCGTGATGTTGATGCCTTTCAGCTGCCGCCCTGGTCGGCAGCGCGCAGGATGCCGTACAGCTTGTCCTTCAGGTGCAGTTTTTCTTTTTTGAGCACTTCAACCTCGTTGCCCGACGCCGGCTGGATGCCGGCCTCCATGTTCTTGATTTCCTGGTCCAGGTCATTGTGACGCTGGAACAGCGCGGAGAAATGCGCGTTTTCGGATTTCAGTTGGGTAATGAGGTGGCGGTATTCAGGGAACATAGGGGCCTCTTTAAAGAACCGGTTGATGGGCACTGCGGGAAACCGGGGAACCTGATGATCCATAAAGCTTTCGATTCCATGACACGCCAACCCCGCGCCGTTGTCAACCATCCGGGTGCTTGCAGTCCGTCCGAGAATTGATGTCGCGCAAGGCGCTGGCAAGGGCGTTATTCTGTCGTGCCTGATCACGTTTTATTACATGAAGATCCGTCCCCGGCGATAAACTCGCTTCCCCGTGGTCTGCCATAAATTTGAAATGAATCAGCGCGCGTCCATCCTTCGCCAAGTCTTACAGCTTTTCAAGCAGGACGGGAGGATCCATCCGGGTACGGGCATGATGAGCGGCGTGATCGCGCTGTTCCTGGCGATCCTGGCGGTCCTGGGCGTCCTGGCGTTCCATTTCCCCGCCTACCTGACCACTCCGGAGCTGCGCAGCTTCTACAACGTGGACGCGATGCGGGCCCTGCTGTTCACCGCGCTGCTGATTTCGGGCAGCATCGCGCTGGCCAACACCGTGCTGGGCCGCCAGCGCTGGCTGAACATCGCGGCCTTCGTGCTGGTGTGCGGCGCAGTGGCGGCGGGGGGCAGCAACGTGGTGGTGACCACGTCCAATACGGGCAACCATCCCTATCTGGGGCTGGATTGGTTCATCCTGGATCTGCTGGCGTCCAGCACGGTTTTCATCATTTTCGAGAAGCTGTTCCCGCTGTATCCGGGCCAGCCGGTGTTCCGCGGCGAATGGCAGGTGGACATGAAGCACTTCCTGTTCAACCACCTGTCGGTGGGGGCGGTGCTGCTGTGCATCAACTTCTTCGTGCACCGGCTGTTTTCCTGGGCGGCCTACGAACCGCTGCAGCAGGCCATCGTGTCGCTGCCTTACCTGGCAGAGCTGTTCGTGGCCGTGCTGGTGGCGGATCTGGTGCAGTACGCGGCGCACCGCGCCTATCACGAGGTGCCGTTCCTGTGGCGCATCCACGCGGTGCACCACAGTACCCGTACCCTGGATTGGCTGGCCGGTTCGCGCCTGCACATCGTCGAATTGCTGATCACGCGGGTCGCGGTGCTGGGCGTGCTGTTCGCGCTGGGCTTTTCCAAGCCGGTGCTGGACGCCTACATCATCATCGTCGGCTTCCAGGCGGTGCTGATCCATTCCAACGTGAGGCTGCCCTGGGGCTGGCTGCGCTACATCATTGTGACGCCGGACTTCCACCATTGGCACCATTCCTCGGATACCGAGGCCATCGACCGCAACTACGCCGCCCACTTCTCGTTCATCGATTACGCGTTCGGCACGGCGGTGCGCGGCGTGAGCAAGCGCCTGCCCGAGAACTACGGGATCCTGGATAACGACATGCCAGGCACGTTCCTGGCGCAGCAGGCCTACCCTTTCGCCCGCAAGAAATGAAACGGCGGCGCGCCCGATGCGCGCCGCCGTGGAAGTCAGAGCCAGCCGGCCATGCGCCCGGGCGCGGCCGGCGGGGACCTTACCTGCTGCCCTTGACGGTGGAGTAGGCCGCCATCAGGTTGCGGTAGTCGGGGATGTGGTTGGAGAACAGCGTCCCCAGGCCTTCGATGTCGTTGCGCCAGTCGCGGTGCAGTTCGCAGGCCACGCCGAACCAGCTCATCAGCTGTGCGCCGGCCTGTTCCATGCGGCTCCAGGCGGCATTGCGGGTCACTTCGTTGAAGGTGCCGGACGCGTCGGTCACGACGAACACGTCAAAGCCTTCCTCCAGGGCCGACAGCGCCGGGAAGGCCACGCAGACCTCGGTGACGACGCCGGCGATGATCAACTGCTTCTTGCCGGTGGCCTTGACGGCCTTGACGAAGTCTTCGTTGTCCCATGCATTGATGTTGCCCGGGCGGGCGATGTAGGGCGCCTTGGGGAATTTGTCTTTCAGCTCCTGGACCAGCGGGCCGTTGGGGCCGTCTTCGAAGCTGGTGGTCAGGATGGTGGGCAGCTTGAAGTATTCGGCCAGGTCGGCCAGCGCCAGGACGTTGTTCTTGAACTGGTCGGGCTGGAAGTCCCGGACCAGGGACAGCAGGCCCACCTGGTGGTCGACCAGCAGCACCGCGGCCTGGGTCTTGTCGAGTTTCACATAGGGCTTGGTCATTGCGTACTCCATGAGGGAATTGCGCGCCCTGCGGCGCGCGGGAAACCGGGCGGACTCAACGCTGCGAGTCGAGCTGTTCGCCCTTCTTGATGACTTCCTGGGCCCGGTTGTAGCTTTCGATCAGCAACTGATAGGGCGGGAAGATCTTGGTATAGACCTCGGCCCACTTGGCCGCGTCTTCGCGGTGCCAGGTCTTTTGCAGTTCCGCCGCGACGGCGCCCGTGTCCATGGGCACGACGCCGGCCTGCACCACGCGCGCCAGCGTGATTTCCTGGGCCATCTTGCTGTAGGTGCCCGAGGCGTCGACCACCACGAAGACCTTGTAGCCCTCGGCCACCGCGCTGATGGCGGGGAACGCCATGCAGACGCTGGTGATGGTGCCGGCAATGATCAGGGTCTTGCGGCCGGTCGCCTTGACCGCGGCAACGAATTCAGGGTTGTCCCAGGCATTGATTTCGCCTTTGCGCGCGACATATTTCGCGTGCGGGGCGTTTTCATGGATTTCAGGAATCAGAGGGCCATTGGGGCCCTGCGGCACGGAAGCGGTGGTGATGACGGGCAGCTTCGCCAGAGTGGCCATCGAGGCCAGCGCGCCGGCCAGCGAGCGCAGCTCGGTCATCGGCATGTCGGCAACCGTCTGGAACAGGCCGCTCTGGTGATCGATCAGCAGCATGACGGCATCGTTGGGATCGATGACGGGGCGCTGGCCATTGAAGTTGGCGGGGACGCTCATGGTGTGCTCCTGTTGACGTGGGGCTAACCATGCTAGGAGCAACGCTGGCCGCTGGGTAGGCGGGAGAAATGGGTTTCTGCGTCCCATTCGTCGGACGCTGCGGGCGGCCCCGAAGCTACTTCAGGGTGGGCACCTTGTGGCGCACCTGCGTGTCGTGTTCGCGCTTGGCCACTTCCTGGTACTCCGAACTGAGGAAGTCCAGCAGCTCGCGCACGCCGGGCAGCAGGCCGCGGCGCGACGGAAAGATGGCGTGCACGCTGCCGGCTTCCGGCTGCCAGGGAGCGCCTACGTCCACCAGGGTGCCCGCGTCCAGTTCCTCGCGGATCATCAGCAGGGGCAGGGAGACCACGCCCACGCCGCGCAAGGCGGCCTGCTTCAGCGCCAGCATGTCGTCCGTCACCAGGCGAGGCGTGAACGGCACGACGATGCGCGCGCCGTCCGGCCCGTCCAGCCGCCAATGGGATTCGCGCTGTTCCGTACCCAGGGCCAGCGTGGGCAGTTCGCTCAGGGCGTGCGGATCCGCAGGCAGCTTGATGCTGCGCGCCAGCGCCGGGCTGGCCACCAGGCACTGGCAGCTCATGCCCAGCGGTTTCATGATGAGGTCGCTGCTCTCGATGGGACCGAAGCGCACGCGCACCGCGATGTCGAAGCCCTCGCGCAGCACGTCCACGGGGCGGCTGAAGCTCTTCAGGTAGACGTGGACCTTGGGGCAGCGGACCATGAAGCGGGCCACCAGGTCGCCCAGGAAGTAGTAGATCAGCGCGGGCGGCGCGCTCATGCGTATGGTGCCTTGCGGTTCGGCGCGGGTGCGGTCGATGACTTCCTGGGCGGCTTCCGCGCCCGCCAGCATCGACAGGCATTGCTCGTAATATTCCTGACCCAATTCGGTCACGGCGAAGCTGCGAGTGGAACGCTGGATGAGCCGCACGCCGAGCCGGTCTTCCAGCAGCGCAATGCGCCGGCTCAGGCGGGATTTTGGTATGCCCAGCGCCCGTCCCGCGGGTGCGAATCCGCCGTTCTTGACGACCTGGACGAAGTAATAGAGGTCATTCAAGTCATGCATTGCTTCCCCGCTGTTCTGAAAATAGGACGTCTAGGGGAGCATATAACGGCTGCGGCACTGTGCGGGCAGGTTTTCTTTTACATTTGAGCGTACCTTCAGGAGCCACCATGCCAGCTTCCGACCCGGCGGCGCTCGCCCGTGAAATCAAGGCGGCGCAGGACCATGCCTCTTACATCGCGCCGGTCACGGCCCGGCGTCCACGCTTCGACCTGGATGCCGCCTATGACGTGGCTGCGCGCATCCATCAGGCGCGGCTGGCGGAAGGCGCGCTGCTGGTCGGCCGCAAGATAGGCTTCACCAATGCCGCGATGTGGGCGGCGCTGGGCGTGGATTTCCCCGTGTGGGGACGCGTTTATGAACACAGCGCGGTTTATGACGACACCGGCGAAGTCCATTGCCGCCTGGGCCGCTATGTCGAGCCGCGCATCGAACCCGAGATCGTGCTGCATTTCCATTGCGCGCCGCCGCGCACGCGGGAACTGGCCGCCATATTGGAATGCGTGGATTGGATCGCCCATGGGTTCGAATTGGTGCAGTCGCACTATCCCGCCTGGCAGTTCCAGGCCGCCGATACCGTGGCGGACAACGCCTTGCACGGCGCGCTTTACATCGGGCCGCTGATGGAGCCGGCCGAGCTCGGCCCGGGCTTGATCGAACGGCTGGCGGACTTCCGGGTGGAGCTGTCCTGCAACGGCATCCGCCGTGAAACCGGTGCGGGCGCCAACGTGCTGGGCAGTCCGCTGGCGGCGCTGGCCCATCTGCTGGAGGTGCTCGGGGAGCGTCCGGCCGACGAGGCGATCCAGGCGGGCGAACTGGTCACGACCGGAACGCTGACCAAGGCATATCCGGTGCACGCGGGCGAAACATGGAGCACCACGCTGGACGGCATCGGCTTGCCGGGCCTGCGCATCGTGTTCGACGAGTGAGCCCGCGCCGGTTGCCGGCGCGCAGGGACGCTAGGCGCTGGCGCGCTGGTTCAAGGTCAGCGGAAACACTTCCTGGCGCGCGGCGGGCGCGCCGCCATTCAGGCGCTGCAGCAGCAGTTCCCCGGCGCGGGCGCCCAGCTTGCGGCTGTCCACGCCGATGGTGCTCAGGCCGGGCTCGATTTCGCGGGCGATGTCGGTATCGCCGAAACCCAGGATGGCGATGTCGCGGGGAATTGCGAGTTTGCGGTCGCGCGCCTCGAACAGCGCGCCCACCGCCAGCAGGTCGTTGGCGCAGAACACGGCGTCAAAGGCCTGGCCCATGGCGAGCAGGCGGCCCAGGGCGGCGCGGCCATCGGCGATGGTTTGCGCATTGTCCACGGCCAGTTCGGCCACCACCTGCAGGCCCAGTCCGGCAGCGGCGGCATTGAAGCCCTGGCGCCGCAGTTCGCCGCGGCCGCCCTGGCGCGCCACGAAGGCGACGCGGCGGTAGCCGCGTTCGGCCAGATGGCGCGCTGCCATGACGCCGCCGTCATAGTTGGAAAAGCCCACCAGCATGTCGATCGGGTCGCGCGGATAGGCCCAGGTCTCCATGATGGGGATGCCCAGTTCGCGCAGCGACTGGCGGTTTTCCTCGAGCTCGATGACGCCGGTGAACAGCACCGCCGCGGGCCGCAAGGCGCGCAGCGACGCGATCATGCTGGTTTCCTTGGCGTAGGAATACGAGGTCTGTCCGACCATCAACTGGTAGCCCTGCGGCTCCAGCACTTCGGCGCAGCCCTGCACGGCCAGCGCGAACTGCTGGCTGAGGATGTTGGAGACGAACGCCGCCACCACGCTGGACTGCCCGGAGCGCAGGGCGCGCGCGTGCGGATTCGAGGCATAGCCGGTCTGCGCCACCACCTGCAGGATGCGGTCGCGCTTTTCCTGGGCCACTTTCTCGGGCTGGCGCAAGGCCCGCGACACCGTGATGGGCGATACGCCCGCCAGCCTGGCCACTTCCTCGATGCGCGGCGGCTTGGCGGGGGCGGCCGCGCGGGCGGGCGCGGCGGCGCCCTCGGGACGCACGCGCAGCACGTCGTCGTAGGTGGGGGCGGAAGGAGGCGCGGGCCGGTGGGTCATGCGATTTCTTTTGATTGTTCCGGGATCAGGCGGCAGGCGTCAGGATATCAGCCTGGCCGACGGGACGCGCAACCTGGATCAGGCTGTCGCCGGATTCGCAGTCGGTATGCAGCCGCCGCGAAATGACGATACCCGATACCCGGAAACGCAGGACTTCCTCTTCCGCGTCCAGCTGGTTGAGGTCATGGTAGTAGCCCGCGACGTCGCCCGCGCGCACGCTGGCGCCGATGTCCACCGCCGGCTCGAACCAGCCGCGCCGGGTGGCGAAGATGTTCTGTTCGTGGCTGTCCAGCTCCAGCAATTGCATGGCGGGCGCGCCGGGCTGGTGCGGGCCGAGCACGGGCGCATCGGTCACGCCCAGCTTTTGCAGCAGGTTGTCGATGGCGCGCTGGGTCGCGGCCAGCGTGGCCGGCGTCAGCGTGCCGCCGCCGCCGAACTCGCCGCTGATGCCGATCGCGCCAGCGCGCGCGGCCGCCGCCATGGAGGTGGGCGCATCGCGGCCATTGGCGGCGACGAAGGCGTGGCCCATGCCCAGCGAACCCATCAGGTCCAGCGCGCGCGCCATGCGCTCGGGCGAGTCCTGGCGTTCGATCAAGGCGGTGGGCAGGTGCGCCATCGAGGTGCCGCCGGAATGGATGTCGAACACCACGTCGTGGCGCGGGAACAGTTCGTGTTCGAGGAAGTGCGCCAGGCGTTCGGTCGGGGTGCCGCCGGGTTCGCCGGGAAAGGCGCGATTGAGGTTACCGTTGTCCAGCGGAGAGCGCCGCCGCGCCGCCATCACGGCTGGCAGGTTGGCCAGCGGCAGGATGGTGACTTCGCCGCGCATGCGGGAGGGATCCAGGCGGCGGATCAGCCGGCCCAGGGCGACTTCGCCTTCGTACTCGTCGCCATGGTTGCCCGCCATGAGCAGCACGCGCGGGCCGCTGCCGTTGCGGATGCGGCAGATGGGCGTCTTGATCTGGTAGTAGGGCGAACGGTCTACCGAGTAGGGGGTGCCCAGGAAACTGAGCGCCTTGCCGTCGGCATCGAAATCTATGTCGTGAAACAGGCCGGTATGCATGGGGAGATACAACAGCGCCGCGCGAGGCGGCGCGAAGAGGGATCGGAAGGCTGCAGCAAAGCGCGCTTAGCGCAGCGCGGCGACCGCGGTCATTTCGACCCGCAGGTCGGGGTCGGCCAGGCGGGCTTCGACGCAGGCGCGGGCCGGCGGATTGGCGGGGTCGACCCAGGCGTCGTAGACGCGGTTCATGGCGTCGAAGTCGCCGATGGCGGGCAGGAACACGTCCACGGCCAGCAGGCGCGATTTGTCGCTGCCGGCTTCGGCCAGCAGCGCTTCGATCTTGGCCAGCACTTCGCGGGTCTGCGATTCGAGCGAGCCCTGGCGATTGTCGGCCACCTGGCCGGCGATGAACACGAAGCCGTTGTACGAGACGGCCTGGCTCATGCGCGAGCCGGATTTGTAGCGTTTGATCATGCGAGTCCTTTGTTGGGGCCGATTACATCTGCGGCAGGGTCTGGGCTTCCTTGAACCATTTTTGCTGCAGGGCCGGCAGCTTGCCGTTCAGGCGGTTGGTGAAGAGGAAGGTATTGATCCAGTTCAGCAGGTTCTGCTGGCCCTGCTGCACGGCGGCATGCGCGGGCGATTGGCGGATCAGGAACTTGAGTTCGGGCGCCTTCGCGGCGTTGTCCTCGGCCACCTTGAGCGCGATGGCGCTGTTCTCGGCGAACGATTCCGACTGCCCGGCCAGGTAGGCGGCCACGGCCGAAGGCGTGTCCTCGAAGCGCACCAGCTTGGCGCCCGGCGCGTTGTCGGTGAGCCAGATGTCCAGCGTGGAGCCCTTGGCGACCGCGATGCTGTGGCCCTTCAATTCGTCCACCGTTTTGGCCTGCGGCATGCTGGCGCCGCCGTAGACGCCCAGGTTCACCGCGGCATAGGGCTGCGAGAACATGACCTGCTGGGCGCGTTCCGGCGTGGCGCCGGCGGCCGCGATCAGCACGTCGACCTTGCCGGCCAGCAGGCTGGGAATGCGGCTGGCGCCGGTGACCTGCACCAGCTCCAGCTTCACGCCCATGTCGGCGGCCATGAGTTTGGCCAGGTCGATGTCCAGGCCCGCGGCCTCGCCCTTGGCGTCCTTGAAGCCCCAGGGCGCGGCGTCCATCAGCACGCCCACGCGCAGCTTGCCCGCGCCCAGCACGTCCTGCAGTTTGTCGGCGGCCGAGGCGGGCGCGGCCAGGGAGAGACAGACGGCCGCGGCGGCGGCCAGCTTGGCGAACAGTTTCATGCAATGACTCCAGGAGCGGATGGTTCAGTGGGTGGACGGCGCGGCCGTGCCGATGAATTGGCGCAGCTCGGGGGTTTGGGGATTGGCGAAGAGTTCGGCGGGCGGGCCTTGTTCCCAGACGCGGCCCTGGTGCATGAACACGACCTTGGACGCAACGTT
Source organism: Achromobacter aegrifaciens (assembly GCF_902859735.1). Taxonomy (GTDB): domain Bacteria; phylum Pseudomonadota; class Gammaproteobacteria; order Burkholderiales; family Burkholderiaceae_B; genus Achromobacter; species Achromobacter aegrifaciens. Next base: position 93,830 of record NZ_CADIJY010000012.1, read on the forward strand.
GCGGGCGAAGGCCATTTCATGCGTCACCAGCACCATGGTCATGCCCTGGCGCGCCATGTCTTCCATGACCTTCAGCACTTCGCCCACCAGTTCCGGGTCCAGCGCCGAGGTGACCTCGTCGAACAGCATCAGTTGCGGCGCCATGGCCAGGCAGCGCGCGATCGCCACGCGCTGCTGCTGGCCGCCCGACAGCAGGGCCGGATAGGCGTCGATCTTTTCGGCCAGGCCGACGCGGCGCAGCACGTCCAGCGCCAGCGCGCGGCCCTGCGACTTGGCGATCTTGCCGTTGAGCGTGGGCGCCAGCGTGATGTTGCGCTCCACGTTCAGGTGCGGAAACAGGTTGAACTGCTGGAACACGATGCCCACGCGCTGGCGGAACTGGCGCAGGCCGGGCATGCTGGCGTGGATACGTTCGCCGCCGATGCGGATGTCGCCGTCGTCCACCGTCTCCAGCGCGTTCAGGCAGCGTAGCAGGGTGGACTTGCCCGAGCCGGAGCGGCCGATGATGGTGACGATCTCGCCTTCATTGACTTCAAGGGAGACGCCGTTGAGCACCGCGTTGGCGCCGAAACGTTTGTGGATGTTGGAGACTTCAACGAGCGCCATGGAAGCGGCCCTCCAGGTTACGGGCCCACATCGTCAGGGGCAGGCACGCCGCGAAGTACAGCAACGCGACGCAGGAATAGACCAGCAGGGGCTGGAAGGTGGCGGCGCTGGCGATCTGTCCGGCGCGCGCCAGTTCGACAAAGCCCACCACCGAAGCCAGCGAGGTGCCCTTGACGAGCTGCACCAGGAAGCCCACGGTGGGCGGCAGCGACAGGCGGAACGCCTGCGGCGCGATCACATGGCGAAACTGGTGCCACTTGGACAGACCCAGGCAGGCGGCCGCTTCCCATTGCTCGTGCTTCACGGCCTGGATGCCGCCGTACCAGATCTGGCCCAGGAAGGCCGCCGTGTAGATGATGAAGGCGACGCTGACGGCGGTCAGCGCGGGCACTTCGATGCCCAGGAACACCGGCATGCCGAAGTAGAAGAACATCAGCAGGCCCAGGAGCGGCACGCCCTGGACCAGTTGCTGCATGGCCGCGGCCAGCCAGCGCAGCGGCGCCGAACGGTGGCCGCGCAGCAGCGCCAGCCCCAGGCCCAGCGGCGCGCCGATGGCCAGCGCAATCAGCACCAGGGCCACGGTCCATTGCAGCGCGCTGAGCAGGGAGGCGAAATCACTCAGGGTAAATGTACGCATGCTCGCGACTCCTAGCGGCGCACGGGCCAGGTGAAGGCCAGGCTGCCGGCCAGGGCCAGCAGCGCCTTGGTGATCAGCACCAGCGTGAAATAGATGCCGCAGATCACCGCATAGACTTCAAAGCTGCGGTAGGTGCGGCTTTCGATGAAGCTGCCGGCATGGAACAGATCCTCGGCCGATACCTGCGAGGCCAGCGAGGTGCCCAGCAGCAGGATGACCAGCTGCGTGCCCAGCGCGGGGTAGACGTTGCGCAGGGCGGGCGCCAGCACGATGTGGCGGTACACCTGCCAGGTGCTCAGGCCCAGGCAATGGCCGGCCTCGATCTGGCTGCGCGGAATGGAATCCAGGCCGGCGCGCAGGATCTCGATGGCGTAGGCCCCGAAATACAGGCTGAGCGCCAGCGCCGCGGCTACGAAGGGGGGCATGCGCAGGCCCAGACCCGGCAGGATGAAGAACACGACGAACAGCTGGATCAGCGACGGCGTGTTGCGGAACACCTCGACATAGGCGCGCAACGCCAGCTTGACCGGCTTGGGGCCATGGCGCGTCAGCAGGGCGCCGGCCAGGCCGATGGCCAGCCCGGCGATCACGGCGATGACGGTCAGCTCCAGCGTGACCTGGATGCCGTCCCAGAGCTGTTCGCGGTAGCGCCAGATCTGTTGGAAGTTCAGCTGTTGCATGGCTTATCCGAAGAACGTGCGGTAGGCCGACTGCACGCGGCCGTCGGCGTCCAGGCCGAAGAAAACGCGCCAGCGGTCCAGACAGGTGCAGGGATGCGAAATGCCGAACTCGATCACGTCGCCCGGCGCCAGTTCGCTGTCCGGCGCGATGGCCAGGAAGGCGTGCTGGTCGTTGAGCCGCGTGACGCGGGCTTGCGTGTCCCAGCCGGGCAGGGCCGCGCCGCCGCGGAAGGCGGCCAGCGGCGCGGGCAGGTCCTGGTCGTAGGACACGTCGCGCATGCCGAAGCCGCAGATCGCCAGGCCCGGTTCCGGTCGCGACAGGACTTCGCCCCACAGGCGCAGGGCTGGCCGGAAATCGGTGGCGGCATTGCGCGCCTGGCCGTCGACCAGGAAGCCCGCGCGGGCGTCCATGGCCTGCAGCGCGCGCTGATAGGTGCCATGGTCATGGAAGAAGATGGCGCCGCTGCGCAGCACCAGCTGGGCATTGCCGTCCTCGGACAGCCAGCCCTTGGCCGCCTGAGTGACATGGTCGAAGAAGGCCGAGCCGCCCGCGGTGAACACCAGAGGCGCGTGCGGCGCCAGCGCGCGCACTTCCTTGAACGCGCGGGCGGCGCGCTCCATCAGCGCAGCGATATTGCTGGCGGTGAGCGCCGCGTCCGAGCTGGCGACGGCGCCTTCGTAGGTGGCCACGCCCGCCAGCGCGAGCTTGTCGCTCTGCTCACGGATCGCGGCCAGGATGGCTGCGACCGCGGCATCGTCGCGCGCGCCCGCGCGACCGCCGCCGACTTCCACCAGCACCTCCACGGGCCGGCCGGCTTCAGCAGCCGCGGCGGCCAGCGAACGCACGGTGTCGGCGGAGTCCGCGAATGCCAGCAGGCGCGCATGGGGGTAGCCGGCAAGCAGCTTGCCCAGGCGGGCGCCGCTGGCCGCGCCGCCGATCTCATTGCCCAGCATCAGGCGGGTTACGCCTGCGCGCAGCAGCACGGCGGCCTGCTGCAGGTTGGCGACGGTGGCGCCCCAGGCGCCGGCATCGAGCAGGCGCTGCACGATCTGCGGCGACATCGGCGTCTTGGCATGCGGCGCCAGCGCCGCGCCGTGGCTGCGGGCGTACTGGAAGATTTGCTCGACGTTATGGGCGAAGGCGGCCTCATCCAGCGTCAGGACGGGCAGGGCCATGTTGCCGCTCCTGGGCTGCCAGCCCCGGGCCGCCACGCCGCGCAGCGGGACGGCGGGCTCGCCCGGAGGAATGCCCCGGTAGGTATCGTCCAGTGGAGTATCGAGCAGGGTTTCCAGGAAGGGATTCATGTGGCCGCCGAAGAAAGATCAGGATTATGACAACGTTGTCATTTGATGGCGGCAGTCTAATGGTAACGTTGTCAAATTAGGATTAGGGCAATCCCCTAGGGATGCCCGACCGGCGGCTCAGGCCGGCGCCGACGCGGTTTCGTCCTTCCAGCGCTGCTTGTCGCGCAAGGGCGGCGAACCGAACAGGCGGCTGTATTCGCGGCTGAACTGCGACGAGCTTTCGTAGCCCACGGAATGCGCCGCCAGCGCTACGCCCGCGTCATCGGTCAGCATCAGGCGCCGCGCTTCCTGCAGGCGCAGGTGCTTCTGGTATTGCAGCGGGCTCATGGCGGTGGCCTGCTTGAAATGATGGTGCAGCGAAGACACGCTCATGTGCACGTCGCGTGCGATTTCTTCCACGCGCAGGGGCTGGGCATAGTTGTCGCGCAGGATGCGGATGGCCTTGGCCACGCGGTTGAGCTGGCTGTCCTGCAGCACCGATTGGCGCAGCACCGCGCCCTGGCCGTTCATCAGCAGGCGGTACAGCAGCTCGCGCTTGACCAGGGGCGCCAGGATGGGAATGTCGCGCGGCGTGTCCAGCAGGCGCAACAGGCGCAGCACCGCGTCCAGCAGCGCGCCGCCCAGCGGATTGACGCAAAGCGCGCGCGCGGCCTCGGCTGGCGGCTGCGGCGGCAGGCTTTCGTCGCTGATCAGCGAGGTGATCTCCTCCACGTTCAGCTCCAGCCGCAAGCCCAGATAGGGCAGCGTCGGGCTGGCGACGGACACCTTGGCCACGACCGGCAGATCCACCGAGGAAATCAGGTAATGGAAGGGGTCGTACTCGTAGGCATCGTCGCCGATGAGCAAGCGCTTGGAACCCTGGGCGATGACGCCCAGCGCGGCCTTCTGCAGTCCGGGCTTGGCGCCGGTGGGCTGCGAAATGCGGTGCAGGAACAGGCCCTCGATGGGCGTGTCCAGCGAACCCTCCAGGTCGCCGGTCATGCGTTCCAGCGTGCAGAGCAGTTCGCGCCGCGCCGGCTCATAGGCGACGTCCAGGGGCGGGACGGCGACTCTGGCGGCAAGTGCGGATGTGATGGTCATGGGGGCTCCCGTGGCGCGCCGTGCCGGATGGGCGTTGGCGGCAGAAAGTCGGAGGATTGGGTGGCTTTCAGTTTATGCCTAAGCTTGCCTGCATCCAGGCTGCGGCGCTTTTCATGGAGAAATGGGCAGAAAATTCGGAGGAATGAGCGGCCAGGCGCCGCAGACTGGCCAGCGCTGCAGGATTGGGCAAAAAAAGGGCAGGATCAAGCAGCGTCCGCGCCGGCCCCTGGACGCATACTTTCCTTCATCCCGGCAGGCGGGCCGCGGCCATTCCATCCCGGAGCGCCGGCCCCCCCAGCCCTTGAAGGAGCGCAACCATGCGGTACAAGAAATTCGGAAGCACTGGCCTGTTCGTGTCGGAACTCTGCCTGGGCACCATGACCTTCGGCGGCGGCGGCGAGTTTTGGAGCAACATCGGCAGCCTGCAGCAGGAAGAGGCCAATCGGCTGGTGGGCCGTGCCTTGGATGCCGGCGTCAATTTCATCGACACGGCCGACGTGTATTCCGAGGGCCGCTCGGAGGTCATCACCGGGCAGGCGCTGCGCGACCTGAAGGTGGCCCGCGAGGACGTCGTGATCGCGACCAAGGTGTTCGGACCGACGGGCGCCGGCGTCAATGCGCGCGGCAACTCGCGTTCGCACATCATCGACGGCGTCAAGAAAAGCCTGTCGCGCCTGCAGCTGGACCATATCGACCTCTACCAGATCCACGGCTTCGATCCCGCCACGCCGGTGGAAGAAACGGTCAGGGCGCTGGACAATCTGGTGCAGCATGGCCACGTGCGCTACGTTGGCGTGTCCAACTGGGCCGCCTGGCAGATCATGAAGGCGCTGGGCATTGCCGAACGCCTGGGGCTGGCGCGCTTCGAGTCGCTGCAGGCCTACTACACGATCGCGGGCCGCGACCTGGAGCGCGAGATCCTGCCCATGCTGCAAAGCGAAGGCGTGGGGCTGATGGTGTGGAGCCCGCTGGCAGGCGGCCTGCTGAGCGGCAAGTACAGCCGCGACGGGCAGGCCGAAGCCGGCAGCCGCCGCGCCGCCTTCGACTTCCCGCCGGTGGACCAGGAACGCGCCTACGACAGCATCGACGTCCTGCGGCGCGTCGCCGGCGCGCGCGGCGTATCGGCGGCGCAGGTGGCCCTGGCCTGGCTGCTGCACCAGCAGGCCGTGACCAGCGTCATCATCGGCGCCAAGCGCGTCGACCAGCTGGACGACAACCTGGCGGCCACGGCGATACGCCTGACGGCGGACGAACTGGCCGAGCTGGACCAGGTCAGCGCCTTGCCGCCGGAGTATCCGGGCTGGATGCATGTGCGCCAGGGCGAATACCGGCGCAAGCAGCTGAGCGAATCCGGCGGGGCGTAAAACGCCGGGGACAGGCGGGGCCGCCAGCGGTGGGACCGCCTCCGGCGAGGCCGCCGCCGGCATGGTTGCCGGCGGGCGTGCCAGGCCTCGCGCCGTGCCGCGGCGACTAGAATGTCATGCACATTGCTGTGTATGGATTCTTGTCTTCAAGGGACACGCGTGGCCATTCCGTATCTACGCCGCCTGACGGCCGTCAGCCGCAGCCCCCAGGCCAACAGGCACCTGGCTTACATCCTGACCTTCACCGCCGGCGCGGTCAACGCCGGCGGCTTCCTGGCCGTGCAGCAATACACCTCGCACATGTCCGGCATCGTCTCCATGATGGCCGATCACCTGGCGCTGGGCGGGGTGATCGTGGTGCTGCAGGGGCTGGCGGCGCTGCTGTCCTTTCTGGCCGGCGCCGCCAGCTCGGCCTTCCTGATCAACTTCGGGCGCCGCTCGCACCTGACCAGCGAATACGCGATGCCGCTGCTGTACGAAGCCGTGCTGTTGCTGGGCTTCGGCTTGCTGGGCGCCAACCTGGAAACGCTGCGCTGGTTCTACGTGCCGGGCACGGTCATGCTGCTTTGCTACATCATGGGTCTGCAGAACGCCATGATCACCAAGCTGTCGCGCTCCGAGATCCGCACCACGCATGTGACGGGCATGGTGACCGATATCGGCATAGAACTGGGCAAGCTGTTTTACTGGAACGTGGCCCAGGGCGATCCGGCCTCCATGCAGCCGGTGCGCGCGGACCGCAGCAAGCTTGTCGTGCTCACCGTGCTGGTGTCGCTGTTCTTCGTCGGCGGCGTGACGGGGGCATATTCCTTCTTCAACTTCGGGTTCGGCTCGACGGTGCCGCTGGCGCTGGTGCTCATGGTGCTGGCCGCCGTACCCATTGTGGACGACATCCGCAGTCTGCTGCCGCGCATGTAGGGCCTGTGCGCCCGCCGCCGAACTACAATGCCCTGCACCGATACACAGGAGGCAGACCGGGCATGGACGCGGAATTCTGGCTGGAGCGTTGGCGCGAAGGGCGCACGCATTTTCATCAATCGCGGGTCACGCCGCTATTGCAGAAGTATTGGCCGACGCTGGGCGTGCCCAAGGACGGCCGGGTGCTGGTGCCGCTTTGCGGCAAGTCGCTGGACATGGTGTGGATCGCGGCGCAGGGGCATTCCGTGCTGGGCGTCGAGCTGTCCGAGCTCGCGGTCGAGCAGTTCTTCGAAGAAAACGAACTCAAGCCGCTCACGCACGTGTCCGTCTATGGCAAGCACTACGTGGCGGGCAGCATCGAAATCATCTGCGGCGACATCTTCAAACTGGATGCGCAACTGCTGTCGCATTGCGTGGGCGCCTATGACCGCGCCGCGCTGGTGGCGTTGCCGGACACCATGCGCGCAGACTACGTGCGCCACGTCTACGGCAATCTGTCGCCCGCCTATCAGGGACTGCTGATCACGCTGGACTACCCGCAGGAAGAAATGGCGGGGCCGCCGTTCTCTGTCGTGGACAGCGAAGTGCAGAACATCTTTGCGGGCGTGTCGCCCGCCAGGATCATCGACCGCCGCGACATCCTGGAAAAGGAACCGAAGTTCCTGGCGGCCGGCGTCAGCCGGCTGGACACCGTGGTCTATCACCTGGGCGCGCAGGAATGAAGACGGCGCCCGCCCGAGCACAGGCGGGCGCCATGCTCTCAGGTCATCAGCCAGCCGCCGGCCACGTCCAGCACCTGGCCGGTGACGAAGCGGGCTTGATCCGACGCGAAGAACAGGCAGGCATCCGCTACTTCTTCCGGCGTACCCAGGCGGCGCAGCGCGGTTACCTGCGCAACCGCGTCATTGATTTCCTTGGGCACGGTTTTCAGCAAGGGCGTGCTGATGCGTCCAGGCGCCAGGGCGTTGACGGTGACCTGGTGCTCGCCCAGTTCGGCGGCCCAATGGCGCGTCAGACCGATCAGTCCGGCCTTGGTGGCCGCGTAATGCGCCGCCACGATGTCGCAATAGGCGCGGCCGGCCACGGAAGACATGTTGATCACGCGGCCCTGGCGCTCGCGCACCATGTGCGGCGTGGCCAGGTGCGTCATGTAGAACACGCTGTTCAGGTTGACGGCGACCACGTTCTCCCATTCCCTGGGCGGCATCTCCCAGACCTTCAGCGCGCGTCCATCGGTCTTCGGTGAAATGCCGACGTTGTTGACCAGGATGGTGGCCGGACCCAGCTCTGCGCTGATGCGTTCGTAGGCTGCCTGGCACTCCTCGAAGCGCGCGACGTCCGCGTGCACGAAGCAGGCTTCATGGCCGCGCTTGCGCAGTTCCTTTTCGTAAGCCTGCCCGCCCTGCGCATTGAAATCGATGAGACCCACGCGGCCGCCTTCCGCCAGGAAGCCTTCGACGATGGCCGAGCCTATGCCGCCGACCGCGCCCGTCACGATGGCCACCTGGTCCTTGAAGCGCCCGCTCATGCGGCCACCTTCAGCATGATCTTGCCGATGTGCTTGCTGCTTTCCATCAGCGCATGCGCCTGGGCCGCTTCCGCCAGCGGAAATACCTTGTGGATGCGCGGCAGGCATTGCCCCTGTTCCATCAGCGGCAACACTTTTTCCGCCAGCGCGCGGGTGATCGCGCCCTTGTCCTCGTCGGAGCGGGGGCGCAGGGTGGAGCCGGTGAATTGCAGGCGCTTGAGCATGATGGGCATGGCGTCGATCTCGGCCTTGCTGCCCTCCAGGAAAGCGATCTGCACCAGCCGGCCATTGAGCGCCAGCAGCCGCAGGTTCTTGTTGATGTAGGCGCCGCCCACCATGTCCAGTATCACGTCCACGCCCGCGCCGCCGCTGCCCTGGCGCACCGCCGCCTCGAAGTCGGCCTCGCGGTACAGCACGGCATGGTGCGCGCCGGCGGCCAGGCAGGCGTCGGCCTTCTCCTGGTTGCCTACCGTGGTCCAGACTTCGGCGCCGAAGGCGCGCGCCAGCTGGATCGCGGTCAGGCCGATGCCGCTGGAACCGCCGTGCACCAGGAAGCGTTCGCCGGCGGCCAGACGGGCGCGGTCGAACACATTGGTCCAGACGGTGTAGTAGTTCTCGGGGATGGCGGCGGCCGTCAACAGGTCCAGGCCGCGCGGCACGGGCAGGCAATGGCGTTCGTCCGCCAGGCAGTATTGGGCGTAGCCGCCGCCCGGCGTCAGCGCGCAGACCTGGTCGCCGACTTTCCAGAGGCTGGCGTCGGGCCCGGTGGCGATGACGGTGCCGGAAACCTCCAGCCCCAGGTGGGGCGAGGCGCCCGGAGGCGGCGGATAGGAGCCGGAGCGTTGCAGCACGTCGGGGCGGTTGACCCCGGCGTAGGCGACCTCGATCAGCACCTGCCGGCCGGCGGGGGCCTCCATGTCGCGTTCGGCCAGGCGCATGCAGTCGGGCGCGCCGCCCTGGCCGTGGTCGATGTATGTGCAGCGTAAAGACATAAGGAATCCTTGGTATCAATGGCCCAGGTAGGCCTTCTTCACATGCGGGTCGCTCAGCAGCTCCGCGCCAGTGCCGGTGCGCACGATGGCGCCGTTCTCCAGCACGTAGCCGCGATCCGCCAGCCGCAGCGTGCGGAACACGTTCTGCTCCACCAGCAGCACGGTCACGCCATGCGCGGTGACGCCGCGGATGATGTCGAACATCTGCTGCACCAGCAGCGGCGACAGGCCCAGCGAGGGCTCGTCGAACACCAGCAGCTTGGGATCGGCCATCATGCCGCGCGCGATCGCCACCATCTGCTGTTCGCCGCCGGAAAGCGAGCCGGCGTACTGGTTCAGGCGTTCCTGCACCCGCGGGAAGATACCCAGCACCTCGTCCAGCTTGCGTTGCACGATGGGGCGGGCGGCGCGCTTGTAAGAACCCATCAGCAGATTGTCGCGCACCGTGAAATGCGGGAACAGCTGGCGGCCTTCGGGAATCATGGTGATGCCCGCGTCGACGATGTCGTAGGGCTTGCGGTTGGTCAAGTCCTGGCCTTCGAATTCGACCTTGCCTTCCATGGCGGCGATGACGCCGCACAGCGTCTTCAAGGTGGTAGTCTTGCCGGCGCCATTGGCGCCGATCAGCGTGACGATCTCGCCCGCATGGACCTCGAAGTTCAGGCCGTTCAGGACCTGGCTCTTGCCGTAGCCCGAGGACAGATTCGAAACCTTAAGCATCCTGGTACTCCTTGCCCAAATAGGCCTCGATGACGGCGGGGTTCTCCACCACGTCCTTGGGCGCGCCGCTGACCAGCACCGCGCCTTCGTTCAGCACGATGATGCGGTCGGACAGCGCCATGGTGGCCTGCATCATGTGCTCGATCAGCAGCACCGATACGCCGGAATCTCGGATGCGGCGGATCATCTGGATCGACTTCTCGATGTCGGTCGGGTTCAGTCCCGCCATCACCTCGTCCAGCAGCAGGATGCGCGGCTTGATCGCCAGCGCGCGGGCGACCTCCAGGCGCTTCATGCCGCCCACGGTCAGGTTGCGCGCCTCGATGTCCAGGTACTTCACCAGGTCGGTCTGCTCGGCGACTTTCAGCGCGATCTGCTCGGCTTCGTCACGGTTCGACGTGCGGATGAAGGCGCCCAGCATGATGTTCTCCAGCACGGTCAGGCCGGTGAACGGCTTGGCGATCTGGAAGGTGCGGCCCAGGCCCTGGTGCGCGAATTCGTCGGGCGTCTTGCAGGTGACCCAGTTGCCTTGCGCGTCCAGCATGGTGATGCCGCCCTTGTCCGGCGACAGGAACCCCGACAGCAGGTTGAAAACCGTGGTCTTGCCCGCGCCGTTGGGGCCGATCATGCCCAGGATCTCGTTCTGGTTCAGCGTCAGCGACACGTCGTTGGTGGCGCGCAGGCCGCCGAAGCTTTTGAACAGCTTGTCGGCCTTGAGCACCGGCTGATCCGTGCGTTCGGCACTGTGCAGGCGCAGTTCATCGGCCAGCTTGAGCTTGGCGCGGGGCGTGCCCAGATAGGGCAGACGCGACAGCCAGCGTTCGATGGCCGGGCCGAAGGCGCCGGCCAGGCCGCGCGGAATGGTCAGCACCACCGCTACCAGGATCAGGCCGTAGATCAGCCCGTGCATGCCGTTGCCCACGCTGCTGAGCCAGCCGCGCGCCAGTTCGGCGATGGGCAGCACCAGGAAGGTGCCGGCGATGGGGCCGGCCACCGTACCCAGTCCGCCAATCAGCGCGAACATGGCCACCTGGATCGACAGCTCCAGCGAAAACGCCGAACTCGGGTCCACGAAGGTCAGGTAGGTGATGTGGAAGGTGCCGATGATGCTGGTCAGCATGGCGGACACGACCGCGGCGATGATCTTCATGCGCACGGTATGGATGCCGACTGCCAGCGCCGCGTCCTCGCGTTCGCGGATCGCGATCAGGTAATGGCCGATGCGCGACTTGCGGATGTACCAGGAGGCCCAGGTCACCAGCAGGAACAGGCCGAAGGCGATGATCACGTAATTGACCTTCTCGCGGAACACGATCCAGGTCCAGCCTATGTTCAGCGGCAGGCTGATGCCGCTGGAGCCGCCCGTCCAGCTTTCTTCGTGGATCACCAGGAGGCGCACCACTTCCAGGATCGCGATGGTGGCCAGCGCGAAGAACGGGCCGCGCAGCCGCAGCGTGGGGTAGCTGATGAGGATGGCGACCGCGCCCGAGATCGCCGCGCCCGCCAGCATGCCGAACCACGGCGAAATGCCGAAGTTCTGCGTCAGCAGCGTGGCGGTATAGCCGCCGATGCCGTAGAACACGGCGTGGCCCAGCGACAGCTGGCCGGCGTAGCCGCCGACGATGTTCCAGGCCACGGACAGCGCCGAGAACACGAACAGCAGGACGAACAGGTTGGTCCAGAAGGGCGTGCCCATGATCACAGGCACAAGGAACATCGCAATCAGCAGGATGAGGCTGACGTAGGTCTTGGGGTGTCGGATATCGGGAAACACATCTCGCTCCTTGTTGCTCTGATCACTCTGTGCCGACGCCGAACAGGCCGTTCGGACGCAGCACCAGGATCAAGAGGAAGATCCCGAAATAGACGACCTCTTTCAGGTCGGGGGCGATGTAGAAGCCAGCCAGCGTGTCCACGATGCCGATGATCATGGAGCCGGCCACCGCGCCGTACAGGCTGCCCAGGCCGCCCAGCACCACGATCACGAAGGCCGTCAGCACGAAGTACGTGCCCACGGTGGGAAACACCGGATACTGCGGCGCCAGCAGGCCGGCGGCGATGCCGACGAAGGCCGTACCCAGGCCGAAGGCGATGGCGTAGACGTTGTTGACGTTCACGCCCATCAGGGTGGCGGCATAGCGGTGCTGCGCCACGGCCCGCAGCGCGCGGCCCAGGTAGGTGCGGTGCATGAACAGGTGCAGCAGCACCGCCAGGGTCAGGCCGATCACGAAGGTGACGAGCTGCCCGGTCACCATCGAATAGGGGCCGATGTCGATGGCGTTCGTGCCCAGTTCCACCGGCGCGCGATAGACGTTGGCGCCGAATATGACCAGGGCGAGATTCAGCAGGATCGTGGACACGCCCACCGTGGCGAAGATCTGGATATGCTGGTCGGCGTTGAGCAGCGGCTGGATGATGCCTTTCTGCGTCAGCGCGCCCAGCGCGAACAGGATGACGGCGACGGGCACCAAGCCGGCATAGGGATGCACGCCGAATTGCGCCGCGATCAGATAGACCATGTACATGCCTATCATCAGGAACTCGCCGTGCGCGAAGTTCACGACGCGCACCACGCCGAAGATCAGCGTCAGCCCCAGGCTGATGATGGTGTACGCGCCGCCCAGCAACAGGCCGTTGATGACCAGTTGAATGAATAGTTCCATGTTGCAACCTCTTTGAGCGGGTAGCGGCCCCGGCCCGGCCGTGTTGTCGGCCGGACCGGGGCGCGCGGACCCCGGGATACGTCAGGCGCCCCCGAGCGCCTGAGCACTGGCGTGGCGCTTATTTCTTGAAGACCGGCTTGCCGAGTGCGAGGTTGCTGGGCGCGATGGTGACCAGCTTGCCGTCCTGCCACTGCATCACGTAGAACGTGGATGCATTGTTCTGGCCGTCTTCGCCGAAGTCGAAGGCCCAGCCGTTGGCGCTCTGGCCGGCCGGCTTCTTGTAGGCCAGGACGGCGGCGCGGATCTTGTCCTTATCCGTGGACTTGGCGTTGCCGATGGCTTCGAAGAAGGCCTTGGCGCCGACGTAGTTGGTCAGGCTGTGGCCGGATTGGGGGTCGCTCTTGTAGGTGGCCTTGTAGGCTTCGAGGAACTTGTCCAGGCCGGGCGCGCCTGCGGGATTGATGGAGGATTGCGGGAAGTCCAGGTCGAACACGCCGTTCATGTCGGCGCCCACGGCCTTGGCCGTGTCCGCCAGCGAATAACCGCCGCCCGCGCCGATCACGACCTTGGGCTTGAAGCCCGCGGCGCGCGCCTGGCTGAAGAACAGGATGGCGTCGTTCTGGTAGGCCGTCTGCAGCACCACGTCGACCTTGGCGCCCTTCAGGCGCAGGATCAGCGAGGACAGGTCGACGGTCTTGGCCGAGTACGGCAGCACTTCCGCGACCGTATAGCCCAGTTCCTGCGCGCGTTTTTTCTCGGTGGCGGCCACGTCGGTGCCGTAGGGGCCGTCCTCGTGGATGATGCCGATCTTGATGTCCTTGGGGTTCAGCCCCATGCCCGGCGCGATGGTGTCGTGCAGCGCGTTGACCACCGACACGCCGTACAGCGCGGTGTTGGGGTTGCTGCGGAACAGGTACTTGTAGCCGCGGGTGGTGATCTTGTGCGCGGTGGCGCCCAGTTCGAAATAGGGCACGCCGGCCAGCTCGGTCACGGGCGAGGCCGCGTAGGAAATGCCGGAAGCGTAGCTGCCGAACACGCCGACCACGTTGGAGGAAATCAGGCGCTTGGTTTCCGACACGGCTTGCGTCGGATCGACGGCATCGGCCTTGATGATTTCGATCTTCTCGCCGTTGACCCCGCCCGCGGCGTTGATTTCATTGACGGCCAGCTCCAGGCCGCGATAGCTCTCTTGTCCCAGGAGCGCGAGCGCGCCGCTGAACGGGAAGAGGGCGCCTACCTTCATGTCGGCCGCTGCGGTGCCGCTTGCCAGCGCGCCGCATACGCCCAGCGCCAAAGCAATTTTGTTGAACTTGAACACTGTCTACGCTCCTTTGTCGGTATGGGATGCGGACTTTCTTGTTTGGTCCGTTTTTTTGAATATATGATATATCGGCCGGGCGGGTAGCAAACCCCGCCTTGGATTCTAGTGGGGGCCGTAACCCGCCGAATCGGGGAATTCCCTAAAGCCGCATGAATAAAGACTTAGCGGGCTGACGTCGAGCAAATCCAGGTGCTTTTGCTACTTCGGGATGACACTTTTCGATGTACGGCCCGGTTGCAATAAACGTCATAAGCTGGCGGTTTTTTTCATATATCGTATATCATCAATCGGCTGTTTTTCATAAGAATCAGGAGACAGAGGCATGTTCGAGGAAGTGGATTTCGCCGGGAAAAAGGTGCTCATCACCGCCGGCGCGGACGGGCTGGGCCTGGAGATGGCGAAGGTGTTCCGCCATGCCGGCGCCTCCGTGTTCGTATGCGATGTGAACCAGGAGCGCCTGGCCGCGCTGCCGGCCGAATTGCCTGGCGTGCATGCGGCCCTGGCCGACGTCTCGGACGAAGACAGCGTCGCCGCGCTGTTCGATCAGGTCCGCGCCAAGCTGGGCGGCCTGGACATCTTGGTCAACAACGCCGGCGTGGCCGGTCCCACTGGCTACGTCGAAACCCTGTCCAAGGCGGACTGGGACCGCACGCTGGCCGTGAACATCACCGGACAGTTCCTGTGCGCGCGCCAGGCCATCGGCCTGCTCAAGGAGTCCAAGGCCGGCGTGATGATCAACCTGTCGTCCGCGGCCGGCCATCTGGGCTTTGCCGGGCGCTCGGTTTATTCCGCCTCGAAGTGGGCAGTGATTGGCTTCACCAAATCCCTGGCCATCGAACTGGGCCCCTATGGCATCCGCGTCAACGCCATCCTGCCGGGGGCGGTGGAAGGGCCGCGCATCCGCGCCGTGATCGCGGCGAAGGCGGATACGCTGGGCCGTCCGGTGGAGGAGATTGCCGCGCAGTACGAGAACCAGGCCGCGCTGGGCCGCATGGTCACGGCGCGCGATATCGCCAACATGGTGCTGTTCAACGCCAGCGAGGCCGCCCGCAGCGTCTCGGGGCAGGCCATCGTGGTGGACGGCTTCACACAGAAGCTTTACTGATGGACGCCGGGTCCAAGGCGCAGCGCGCCGCCATCATCGGAACCGGCCTGATCGGCCAGGGCTGGGCCATCGTGTTCGCCCGCATGGGCTGGGAAGTGCGCCTGTATGACGTCAACGCCGCAATGCTGGCCGAAGCCCGCGGTCTGATCCTGCAGCAGCTGCGCGAACTTGAAGCCCAGGGCTTGCTGCAGGACGCCGAGGCCATAGGCGGGCGCGTCCATGTGGCAAGCAACCTGGCCGATGCCTTGAAGGGCGCCAGCTACATCCAGGAGAACTCGCCCGAAAACGTCGAGATCAAGCGGGCGCTGTTTGCCGAACTGGACGCGGCGGCCGAACCCGACGCGATCATCGGCAGTTCCACGTCCAGCATCCCCGCCAGCGAATTCACCGGGCACCTGGCCGGGCGCCACCGCTGCCTGGTGGCGCACCCGGTGAATCCGCCGTACCTGATCCCGGTGGTGGAACTGTGCCCCGCACCCTGGACCAGCCCGCAGGCCGTCGATTCCGCCCGCGCCGTCATGGCCGGCATCGGCCAGAAGCCGGTGCTGGTGCGGCGCGAAATCGAAGGCTTCATCCTCAACCGCCTGCAGGGCGCGCTGCTGCACGAGGCGTTCCGCCTGGCCAGCGCGGGCATCGCCAGCGCCGAGGACATCGACGCCACGGTGAAGGACGGCCTGGGCCTGCGCTGGTCGTTCATGGGGCCGTTCGAAACCATAGACCTCAACGCGCCGGGCGGCATCGCCGACTATTGCGCGCGCTACGGCGGGCTGTACCAGTCCATCGGCGCGACCCAGGGCGAACCCGTCGCCTGGGACGGCGCGCTGGTCGAAGCGCTGTCGGAGGAACGCCGCGGCTTGCTGCCGCAGGAAGATCTTGCCAAGCGCCGCTTCTGGCGCGATGAAAAACTGATGCGCCTCATGCGCCATAAACAGGACAACGGAGACAACAATGGCTAAGCCCAAGCAGAAAGTCATCATCACTTGCGCCGTGACGGGCGCCATCCACACGCCCAGCATGTCGCCGCACCTGCCGGTAACCGCCGACGAGATCGCGGAGGCTGCCATCGGCGCGGCCAAGGCGGGCGCGGCGGTGCTGCACCTGCATGCGCGCGATCCGCAGACCGGCAAGCCGTCGCAGGATCCGGCGCTGTTCAAGCCCTTCCTGGAGCGGATCAAGCGGGAAACGGACGCCATCATCAACATCACCACCGGCGGCAGCCCGCATATGACGGTGGAAGAGCGCATGCGCCCGGCCACCACCTTCAAGCCGGAACTGGCGTCCCTGAACATGGGGTCCATGAACTTCGGCCTGTACCCCATGCTGGGCCGCTTCAAGGAGTTCAAGCATGACTGGGAGCGCGAGCATCTGGAGAACAGCCGCTCGCTGGTGTTTCGCAATACCTACCAGGACATCGAATCGATCCTCGCGCTGGGCAACGCCAACGGCACCCGCTTCGAGTTCGAGTGCTACGACATCAGCCACCTGTACAACCTGGCCCATTTCGTGGACCGCGGCCTGGTCAAGTCGCCGCCCTTCATCCAGTCGGTATTCGGCATCCTCGGCGGCATCGGCCCGCACCCCGAAGACCTGATGCACATGAAGCGCACGGCCGACCGCTTGTTCGGCAACGACTATGAGTGGTCGATCCTGGGCGCCGGCCGCGGCCAGATCCCGCTGGCCACCATAGGCGCGGCCATGGGCTCGAACGTGCGGGTGGGGCTGGAGGATTCGCTGTGGATCGGCCCGGGCGAGATGGCGCAATCCAATCAGGTGCAGGTGGAGCGCATCCGCACCATCCTGGAGGCGTTGAACCTGGAAATCGCCACGCCCGCAGAAGCGCGCGCCAAGCTGGACTTGAAGGGCAAGGACAACGTGGCGTTCTGATGCGGCCAGGGGCCGGCCGCTATCCGGCCCCTTGTCGCGTCAGGCGCGGCGGCGCAGCGCGGCAGCCAGCGTGTCGGTGTCGAGCGCGCGGTCGAAGTTGGCGGCGTGGCGGGCCTTCAGGCTCAGCTCCGCAGCCAGCCGCAGTTCCGCGTCGTCCGGCATGTCGGCCGCACCCAGTTCGCGCAAGGTGGTGGGCAGGCCCACCAGGGCATACCAGCGGGTCAGCTCGTCCAGCATGCCGTCCGTCCGGCTTTCCAGGTCCAACTGCACCAGCAGGCCGACCGCCACCTGCAGGCCATGCGGGGCGCTCGCCACGCCGCTGATCTTGGGCAGTCCGCGCGTCAGCGCGTGGGCGATGGACAGGCCGCCGCTTTCGAAACCGAGGCCGCTCATGAGGATCATCGCTTCCACCACGCGTTCAAAGGCCGGCGTGGGCTGGCCGCTGCCGGCAACCGCCACGGCATCCGCGCCGTCGGCCAGCAGGGTGCGCAGGCAGCCGTCGGCGATGAACTGGGCGGTGAGAGGCGGCGCGCCGTCATACATGTTGCGGCCGCCGTTGCGGCCGCATTGCTCTGCCTCGAATTTCTTCGAGACCGCGTCGCCCAGCCCGGCGAGAAAGAAATTCGCCGGCGCGGTGGCGATGACGGCGGTATCGACCAGCACGATGGTGGGGTTGAACAACATGTGCTCCACCGCCAGGAGATTGTGATGGGCGTCGTACAGGACGTAGTTCTTGCTGGTCGGCGCGTCGTTGGACGCGACGGTCGGCACGGTGATGAGATGGCAGTGCGAGGACTTGGCCACCGCCTTGCCCGCGTCCAGCGCCTTGCCGCCGCCCACCGCGATGACCATGTCGATGCCGGCCGGCGCGGCCTGCGCGCGCAATTGCGTGATCGCGGCCGGCGTCAGGTCGCCTTCGACCATCAGCGGTATCAGCGACACGTTTTGCGCCGCGCACAAGGCTTCGATTCTTGGCCCCAGCACGCCATGCACGTAGCTGTCGATGACCAGGGCCGCGCGGCGGCCGAACAGGGCTGCGTACTGTCCCAGGGTGTCCAGGGCGCCGGCGCCCTGGATGTAGCGGCTGGGCGCGCCAAAAATCTTCAGCATCGGATTTTCCTTCGGGTTTGCCTATTTGCGGGCAGCGGGGGGGCGGTAGTCGAGTTCCTTTTCGCGCTCGACCAGCCAGTCGATCATGATCTTGCCGCCCCAGACCAGATCGGCCTGGATGGCTTGCCTGGCGGCTTCGGAGTCGCGCGCTTCCAGGGCTTCCAGCACCGCTTCGTGGCGGTGCTCGTTCTGCGAATAGTCCAGGCCCGAGGTCTTGACGTGGAACACCTTGAGGATGGGGCCGGTGATCACCCAGAACGATTCCACCGTGGCGCGCAGGATGGGCTTGTTGCTGGCTTCCAGGATGGCGAAGTGGAACTTGCGGTTCAGGTAGCTGGCGCGCTTGGGATCGCTGGCGGTGCAGGAGATGAAGTCCCGTTGCAGCGCGATCAGGTTGTCCAGTTGCTTGCGCGTGATGTGCTGGGCGGCCTCGGCCGCGCCCATGCCTTCCAGGTGGAAGCGGATCTGCTGGATTTCACGCAGCTTTTCCGAATTGACGTAAGGCACGTAGACCGCGGTGGCCGCCTGCATTTCCAGGCCTTGCTCGCTGATCAGCCGGAAGATGGCCTCGCGTACAGGCGTGATGGAGACGCCCATTTCCTGGGCCAGTTCGCCAATGATCAGGCGTTCGCCGGGTTCGTACTGCCCGTTGATCAGGGCATTGCGGATTTCGTTGTAGACCCTGACGGAGAGGTTCTCTTTCTTGACCGGTTTAAGGCTGGACATGACAGGCTCAGGCTTGCTGTATTGATGGGGGCGGGTGGATTCGGGATGAATTCTATCCCGCCATGGCAAATTCGAGCGCGATGGGTATATTATATATCATATATCCTAACAGCGAAAAGGAAGCGCCATGAGGAGTGACAGGGAGGTCCCCACCGAAGGGCAGGTCGGGCTGCTGCGGGAAAAGGCCCGCCACATCCGGCTGGAGACCATCAGGTTGATCGAGATCGCCAAGGTCGGGCATTACAGCTCGGTGTTCTCGTGCGCGGAAATCTTCGCCGCGCTGTACTACGACGTGATGCGGCTGCGTCCGGGCGAGCCTCAGTGGCCCGACCGCGACCGCTTCCTGATGGGCAAGGGCCATGCGGCGGTGGGCCTGTTCCCGGTGTTGGCCGACCATGGCTTCATTGCCCGCGAACTGCTGGACGGCTACACCCGCCTGGGCAGCCCGCTGGGGGACCATCCCGACATGAGCAAGGTGCCGGGCGTGGATTTCAGCTCGGGTTCCATCGGCCATGCCTTGTCCAATGGCGTGGGCATGGCGGTGGGCGGGCGCATGAGCGGGCGCGACTTCAACGTCTTCGTGCTGCTGGGCGATGGCGAGATGCAGGAAGGCCAGGTCTGGGAGGCGGCGCTCTTTGCCGCCCACAACCGCCTGTCGCGCCTGGTCGCCATCATCGACCGCAACGGCTACCAGCTGGACGGCAAGGTCGACGACGTCATGGGCGTGGAATCGCTGAAGGAAAAATGGCAGGCCTTCGGTTGGGAGGTGCACGAAGTGGACGGCCATGACCTGGCGGAACTGACCGCCTTGCTGCGCCGCCTGCGCGCAGACGAATCGCGCGCCAGGCCGGCCTGCGTGATAGCAAAGACCATCAAGGGCAAGGGCGTCTCCTACATGGAAACCGAGCCGGGCTGGCACCTGGGCTACCTGGCGCCGCAAGATGCGCAAAGCGCCGTCGAAGAAATCCTTTCCCGCGAGATCTGAATGGCACAGGCACAAGTTCTCTCTCCCGATTCCTGGCAGTACCGCGCACTGAACGCGGTGAACCCCGGGCTGTCCTATCTTTCCGACGCGTTGATCGAATTGGCTGCGGCCGGCCATCCGGTGGTCGCGGGTTCGGCCGACCTGCAGTACTCCAACGGCCTGAACCGCTTTGCCCAGGCCTATCCCGACCGCTATGTGCAGTTCGGCATTTCCGAGCAGAACATGGTGTCGGCCGCGGCAGGCCTGGCGACCACGGGCATGATGCCCTTCGTCGCGACCTTCGCGTCCTTCCTGGGTCTTCTGTGCTGCGAACAGATCCGCATGGACGTGGCGTATACCAAGCTGCCCGTGCGCCTGATCGGCCACCACACCGGCATCAGCCTGGGCTTTTACGGCACCTCGCACCACGCCACCGAAGATATCTCGACGATGCGGGCGCTGGCGGGCCTGACGGTGGTCTCGCCTGCCGACGGTCCGCAGCTGGCATCCGCCATCAAGGCATCGGTGGACTGGCCCGAGCCGATCTACTTCCGCATCGGCCGCGGCCGCGACCCGCAGGTTTACGAAGATGGCGTGCCGTTCGAGTTCGGCCGCGCCATCGTCCATTCCAGCGGTTCGGACCTGAACATCATCGCCTGCGGCATCACCGTGCACGCGGCCCTGGCCGCCGCCGAGCAGCTGCGCGGCGAAGGATTGTCGGTGGGCGTGATAGACATGCCCACTATCAAGCCCCTGGACCGCGACGCCGTGCTGGCCGCGGCAGGCAAGTCCCGCGTGCTGATGACGGTGGAAGAGCACAACGTGCTGGGCGGGCTGGGCTCGGCCGTGGCCGAGGTGCTGGCCGACGCGGGCACAGGCACGCGCCTGCGCCGCCATGGCATCTACGATGAATACAGCCTGATTGCGCCGCCCACCACCCTGTATGCGCACTACAAGCTGGACGCGGACGGCATCGCCGACGTCGCGCGCGCCACGCTCCGGCCCTGAGACATGGAGACAGACATGAAGGAAATCACCGGCACCACGCGCCTGTTCGGCATCCTGGCCGATCCCATCCACCACGTGAAGACGCCGCAGCGCATGAACGAGCATTTCGCCGCCATCGGCTTCGACGGCGTGTGCGTGCCGTTCCACGCCCGGCCGGACAACCTGGCGGAGGTGGTCGCCGGGCTGCGGCGGCTGGAGAACCTGGGCGGTGTCATCGTCACGGTGCCGCACAAGACCGCGATACTGGACCTAGTGGACGACGCCACCCCCGTGGCGCGCAAGATCGGCGCGGCCAACGTGGTGCGCCGCGAGGCCGACGGCAAGCTGGTGGCGCACATGCTGGACGGCGAGGGATTCGTGCGCGGCCTGCAAAGCGCGGGCGTGTCGCCGCAGGGCAAGAGCGCCTATCTGGCGGGGGCGGGCGGCGCGGCCAACGCTATCGGTTTCGCGCTGGTCCAGGCCGGCGTGTCGCGGCTGACCATCGCCAATCGCACCACGGCCAAGGCCGAGGATCTGAAGGCGCGCATCCTGTCGCTGCATCCCGGCGCCCGGATCGATGTGGGTACGGCCGACCCCTCGGGGCATGACCTGGTGGTCAACGGCACTTCGCTGGGCATGAAGCCGGACGATGCCTTGCCGCTGGAAGCCAGCCGCCTGACGCCGGACCAACTGGTCTGCGAAGTCATCATGCAACCCAAGGACACGGCGTTGCTGCTGGCGGCGCAGACCCGCGGCTGCAAGGTGCACTACGGCGCGCCGATGCTGGCCTGCCAGATCGAGCTGATGGCGCAGATGCTGGGCGTGGCGGCGGACCAGCCGGCCGACGCAGGACGCTGACGGGTATGAGCGACTACGACTTCATCATTGCCGGGGGTGGCACGGCGGGTTGCATCCTGGCCAACCGCCTGAGCGCCGACGGCAAATACCGCGTGCTGATGCTGGAGGCCGGGCATGAAGCCCGCAGCATGTGGATCTCGATCCCGGCGGGCTTTTCCAAGCTGCTGGTGAACCCGGAATACAACTGGCGCTTCGCCACCGAGCCTGAAGACAACGTCCATGGCCGCAGCATCGCCGTGCCGCGCGGCAAGGGCGTGGGCGGTTCGACGCTGATCAACGGCATGATCTACGTCCGGGGCCAGCCGCAGGATTACGACGGCTGGGAGGCGGCGGGCGCGACCGGCTGGGGGTATAACCAAGCCGAGCGCATCTTCCGCAAGATCGAATGCTACGAACCCGGCGACGCCAGCCGCGGCAAGAACGGTCCCATGCATCTGGAAGAAGTCGCCGAACGCTTTCCCATATCGGATGCCTTTCTGCAGGCAGCGCAAGAAGACGGCCAGCCCTTGAATCCCGACTACAACGGCGGCAGCCAGGAGGGCGTGGGCTACTACCAGGTGCTGCAGCATCGGGGCAGGCGCTGGAGCGTGGTGGACGGGTACTTGAAGCCCGCCTCGGGCCGCAAGAATCTCAGCGTGGAATGCGGCGCGCACGTGACGCGGCTGGTGTTCGAGGGCAAGCGCTGCGTGGGCGTGGCCTATCGCAAGAACGGACGGGAGCACATCGTGCGCGCGCGGCGCGAGACGCTGCTGTGCATGGGCGCGGTGCAGTCGCCGCAACTGCTGGAGCTGTCCGGCGTTGGCAATCCCGCTTTGCTGCAGTCATTCGGCATCGCGCCGGTGCTGGCGCAGCCGCAGGTGGGCGAGAACTATATCGACCACTTCGCCACCCGCATGAACTGGCGGGTGAAGGGCACGGTGACGCTTAACGAGATGTCGCGCGGCTGGCGCCTGGCGCAGCAGGTGGCGCGCTATTACGCCAGCCACAAGGGCATCCTGACCCTGGGCACGGGGCTGGTGCACGGCTTCGTGAAAAGCGCGCCGGACCTGCCCGCGCCCGATGTGCAGTACTTCTTCGTGCACGCCAGCTACGCCAATGCGGCCGAACGCATCCTCGACCAGCATCCCGGCATGACGATAGGCGTGGCGCAGCTGCGGCCCGAGTCGGTCGGATCCATCCACATCAAGTCCGCGGACCCGCAGGCGGGGCCGGCGATCCGGCCCAACTTCCTGTCGGCCCAGGTGGACCGTGACAGCCTGGTGGGCGGCATGCTGGCGGCCCGGCGCATCGTCGGCCAGCCGGCCATGCGGCGCTATGTCGAATCGGAGATCAGCCCCGGCGCGGCGGTGGACAGCTACGACGAATGGCTGGACTTCGCGCGGCACAACGGCCAGACCATCTACCACCCCATAGGCACCTGCCGCATGGGTTCCGATGCCGCAGCCGTCACCGACGTGCGCTTGCGCGTGAACGGCCTGTCCGGCCTGCGCGTGGTGGATGCCTCGGTGATGCCGAAGATGGTGTCCGGCAATACGCAGGGCGCTGTCATGATGGTGGCCGAGCGGGGGGCCGAGATGATCCTGGAGGACGCGGCGCAGGCCTAGCCGTACCCTCATTGGAAAAAGGCGCACGGGGCCAACCGGTCCGTGCGCCTTTGCACTTCAGCGGATGAGGAAGCCTGCGCCGACCGGGTCGTTCTTGTCGATCACCCAGCGCGCCGTGCCCAGGATGCTGGCCGTGCCCTTGACCGTGGGACGCACGGCGCGGGTGCCGTTCAGGTCCACCTCGCCCAGCAGGCAGCCTTCGAACACGCCGCTGCCCAGCAGGCCTTCCGACTTGATCGGCTGGTTCAAGCCCATCTTGCCGCGCGCTTCGAACATGGCCATCATCGCGCTGGTGCCGGTGCCGCCAGGCGAACGGTCCAGCTGGCCGGCGCTGAACACGTGCACGTTCTTGTAGAACGCGCCTTCGATGGTCGGCTGGTGCCAGAAGGTGATGAAGTTCAGGTTGTTGATGTGGGCCTCGGTCGGGTGCTGGATGCGGTGGCGGGCATTGAGCTGGTCGCGCACGATCAGGCCCATGCGCGACAGCTCCGTGCCGTTGTCTGGCGAGATGCGCAGGTCGCAGCCCGACAGGTCGACGATGCCGAAGTAATTGCCGCCCCAGACGATGTCGGCCGACAGCTTGCCGTAGCCGGGCAATTCCACCGGAATGTCCTGCGCGGCCACGTAGGCAGGCACGTTCTCGAAGCGCGTCCACAGCACGTTGTCGCCCTCGGAAGCCACTTCCGACACGACCAGGCCGGCGGTGGTTTCAAAGCGGATCTTGGTGATGCCGTCCTTGCCGCGGGGCACCAGGCCGTTGGCCACCATGGCCATGCTGACCGCGATGGTGCCGTGGCCGCACATGTGCGAATACTCGGTGCCGTCGATGTAGATCAGGCCCGCGTCGTATTCGGGGCTGGACGGCGGCGTGAGGAACACGCCGAACATGTCCTTGTGGCCGCGCGGCTCGCGCATCAGCGCCTTGCGCAGCCAGTCGTAGTTCTGCTCCAGGAAGGCGCGCTTCTCCAGGATGGTAGAGCCGGCGGGGTAGGGGATGCCGCTATGCACGATGCACAGGGGCTCGCCTTCGGTATGGGTATAGATGACATCGAACGCGTCTTGCTTGCGCATGACTGTGGCTCCAGACAGTAGGGTAGGGAAGAAAGGTTATTTGCCGCGTTCGGACAGCATGTCCAGCCCGACGGTCAAATCCAGGATGACGATGGCGATCACCGCAACCACGATCGTGGCGCCCGATACGGCTGCGATGGTCGGATCTATCGTGTATTGCACGTAGTTGAAGAGCTTCACGGGGATGGTGTTCAAGTCCGCCGTGGTGTTGAAAATCGACAGCTCCACGTTGATCCAGGAAGAGATGAACGCGAAGATCGAACCGGTGACGATGCCTGGGCGGATCTGCGGCAGCACCACCAGGAAGAAGGTCGTCCACGGGTTCGCGCCCAGGTCGGCCGAGGCTTCTTCCAGCGCGCGCTGCTCCGGCGTCAGCAGGGTCAGCGTGGACCGCAGCACGAAGGGCGCGATGATGACGATGTGCCCGATCAGCAGGGACAGGAAGCTGCGCGTCAGGCCGAAGTACGCGCCGTATTGCAGCAGCGCCGCGCCCAGCACGATGTGCGGCAGCACCAGCGGCGACATCAGCACCGAGGTCAGCGCGGCCTTGCCCGGGAACTCGTAGCGCGCCACCGCCAGCGCGGCCGGCACCGTCAGCAGCACGGCCGCGGCCGTGGCCGCCAGCGCCAGCACCGTGCTGGTCGTGAACGCGGCGACGTAGCCGGCCTCGATCAGCAGCGTGCGGTACCACTCCAGCGTGAAGCCCTTGGGCGGAAACGCCAGGTAGGGCGTGGACGTGAACGAGGAACCCAGGATCACCACCAGCGGCAGGGCCAGGTAGGCCAGTACCCCCAGGGCGACCAGGCGGATCAGGTTGCGGGCGATCATCGCACGGCTCCCGGCAGGACGGCGGCGCGGTTGGCAAGCGCCACCAGGATCAGGGTGAACACCAGCAGCACCATGCTCAGCGCGCCGCCGTAATGGAAGTCGAACACCGTGCTGTACTGCTGGAAGATCAGCATCGACAGCACCGACACACGTCCCCCCGACAGCAGCGCAGGCGTCACGTAGGCGCTGACGGCCAGGGTGAAGACCATGATGGCGCCGGACACCACGCCGGGCAGGGTCAGCGGCCAGGTGATGTGGAAGAAGGTCGCCGTGGGACTTGCGCCCAGGTCGGCCGAGGCCTGCTCGCAGGCGGGATCGACCCGCGCCAGCGCATTGCCCACCGCCAGCACCACGAAGGGCAGCAGCACGTAGACCATGCCGATCAGGATGCCCAGCTCGGTGCCGATGAAACGCATCGGACGGTCGGCGATGCCCGCGCCCACCAGGGCCTGGTTGACCAGCCCGTTGCGGCCCAGCAGCACCATCCAGCCGAAGGCGCGCACGATATTGCTGGTGAACAGCGGCACCACCAGCAGGATCACGCAGAAGCGCCGCCAGGCCTGCCAGCGCACCACGCGCACCAGATACCAGGCCAGCGGATAGCCCAGGACCACGCAGGCGACCGTGGTGAAGAACGCCAGCCGGAAGGTCACCAGGATCACGTCCCAGTGGTACTGGTCGCCCAGCACGCGCAGGTATTGCTGCGGAGTCAGGGTCAAACCATCGGCGCCGCCGGTGATGCTGGCCAGCGCCACCACCGCCAGCGGCGCCAGGAAGAAGGCCGCGAAGAACAGCACGGGAGCCGCCAGCAGCAGGCCAGGCGAACGCCAGGCGCGCGCGTTCATGGCCGTTCACCGATCAGGTGCAGGTGTTCCGGCGCGAAAGCCAGGCGCGCCGCGGCGCCCGGGCCCAGCCCCGACGGCGCAATGCCGCCGTGGCGCGCCACCAGGACCTGTCCGCCGATGTCCACGTGGATCATGCAGTGGCTGCCCACGTTGATGACGTCGGTGACCGTGCCGTTCAGCGCAAGCGCCGCCGATTCATCGGCCAGGCGCAGATCCTCGGGCCGCAACACCGCCACGCCGCGCGCGGGCGCGGCCTTGCCCGGGAACGGCACGCGCAGTCCCTGGGCATCCAGCTGCAGCACATCGTCGTTGGCGGTGTACGGCATGAAGTTGGCGTCGCCGATGAACTCGGCCACGAAGCGGGTGGCGGGATGCCGGTAGATCTCGGTCCCGCCGCCCACCTGTTCGATCTTGCCCGCATGCATGACCACCACCCGGTCGGCCATGGTCATGGCTTCTTCCTGGTCGTGCGTGACGAAGATGAAAGCGATGCCCAGCTTGGCCTGCAGGTGCTTGAGTTCCAGCTGCATGCGCTTGCGCAGCTTCAGGTCCAGCGCCGACAGCGGTTCGTCCAGCAACAGCAGCTTGGGCTGGTTCACGATGGCGCGCGCCAGCGCCACGCGCTGCTGCTGGCCGCCGGACATTTCGCGGGGATAGCGCGGACCGAAGTCCGCCAGGCCCACCATGTCCAGCGCCGACCGGGCGCGCCCGGCCGCTTCCTGCTTCGACGCGCCCTGGCGCCGCGGGCCATAGGCCACGTTTTCCAGCACGTTCATGTGCGGAAACAGCGCATAGTTCTGGAACACCGTGTTCAGCGGCCGGTGGTGCGCGGCCAGGCGGCTGATGTCCTGGCCTTCAATCAGGATGCGGCCCGATTCGGGCCTGAGAAATCCGGCGATCGAACGCAGCAGGGTGGTCTTGCCGCAGCCGCTGGGACCAAGCAGGGCCACGAACTCTCCCTGTTGGATCTCCAGATCGATGCGGTCCAGCGCCTGATAGGCGCCAAAGCGCATCGACACGCCTTCAATGGTAAGCAAAGCGGACATGTTCTATCCCGGTCTAGCGCTTGCGGGCAACCTGGCGGTTCCAGGCGTCCGTGACCTCGGCGCGGCGGCTGTTGATGAGGTTCCAGTCGAACAGGCTCAGGTTCTTGACCGAGCCGTCCGCGCCCCAGGGCAGCTTGCGCGCCACGTCCTTCGGCACCTGCACATCCTTGACGGCGGGGCCCAGGTACAGGCGCGTGGCCAGGCAGGCGGCGGCATCCGGCGTGAGCGCGGTGTCGATGAACTTCTGCGCGGCCGCCTTGTTCGGCGCGTTCTTCACCAGATGCAGGCGCGCATCCGTGGCCCAGGCGCCTTCCTTGGGCACGGCGAAGCCGATGGGCAGTCCCTTGTCGATCAGATCCCAGGCGCCCACGTTGAAGTGCGCGCCGATGATGGCCTCGCCGCTCTGGTAGGCGTTGGTGGCTGCGCCCGAGCTGTCGAAGAACAAGGCCGTGTCCAGCGACGCAAGCTTGGCGTACAGCGGCGCCAGGTTGGAAGGATCGACAGAGAACACTCGCGCCAGGAAGAAGATGAACGGCACGCCCGACGAGTTCGCCGGCGAAGGAATGGCGACCGCGCCGGCATACTCGGGCTTCCACAAGTCCTTCCAGCTGGCGGGCGCCTGAGGCACTTCCTTGGTGTTGTAGGCGATGCCCAGCGAGTAGTAGCCGGTGCTGACCGCGTAGGCGCTGTCGCCATTGCGGTACACGCCCTGGTCGATGACGTTCTTCAGATTGGGAATGCCGGCGGGATCCAATGCGTCCAGCACGCCGGCTTCCGCGGCCAGTTCGCTGATGCCGCCGTCCATCCACGCCACGTCTATGGTGGGCGCGCCCTTCTGCTGCTGCAGCTTGGCCAGCGTGGTGGTGGACGTGCCCACTTCCGGCACCACAGTCACGCCGGTGGCCTTGGTGTAGGGCTCGGCCACGCAGGCGCGAAACGCGTCGCCCCAGTTGCCGCCGTACCAGGCGACGGTGATCTTCTGCTGCTGGGCCAGCGCCTGGCCGGCGGCCAGCAGTCCGGCTCCCAGCAATGCGGCGCGCAGCGCGCGGCGGGTAGGTGTTGCCATGTCGGATTCCCCTTGTCGATTTATCGGGTCCGGTCTGCCTGCGCCGGCGGGCGCTGCGGGACGGAGCCATAGGTGCATCTTGGGCGATCCCCGGGAAAACCAGCTTGAAGGCCTGGGACAAAAACTTGAATAATTGCGACATGGAAACCGCTATGCCCGCCTCGACGTCGTCTTTCTCCTATGACGGTGAGTGCAGCGCCCTGCCTCAGGGGAAACCCGCACTGACCGTGGGTATCGTGCTGCTGGACCAGTTCACGCTGGCCGCCTTTGCCGGATTGGTGGACGTGTTGCGGCTGGCGGGCGACCACGGTGGACGCAGCCGCCAGATCCATACTGCATGGCGCGTCATGAGCTGGGATGGCAAGCCGCGCTGCTCCAGCGCGGGCCTGACCATAGACGTGGCCGATGGCCTGCCCGAAGACCCGGCCCAGTTCGACTACATAGCGGTTTGCGGCGGCAACGACTACTTCAACGGCCGCCTGCCCGACCCCCTGCGCGACTGGCTGCAACTGGCGGCGGCGCAGCGCGTGCGGCTCTTGGGCATCTGCACCGGCACCTTCGCGCTGGCGCAGGCTGACGTCATCGGGCCGCGCACGGTCTGCGTACACTGGAATGTGCTGGACACCTTTCGCGAACGTTTTCCGCAGACGCGGGCGGTGGTGGACCGGCTGTTCGTGGATGAAGGCGACCTGATTTCCTGCGCAGGCTCCACGGCCGCGATCGACCTGGGGCTGTACCTGGTGGCCCGGCATTGCGGGCGTGACAAGGCCCAGCAGGCGATGCGGCACATGATGCTGCAAGGCGTGCGCCCGGGGCGGGTGCCGCAGGCGCATTTCCACACGGACCTGTCGGGCATCCAGGATCTGCGCGTGCGCCAGGCCGCGCACTTCATCGAGCAGCGCATCGACAACCCGCCGCCGCTGGATGCGATTGCGCGCTACGTCGGCGTCGGGCGCAGGCAGCTGGAGCGCGCCTTCCGCCTGGCCACTGGCATGTCGCCGATGGCGTTCCAGCGGCAATTGCGGCTGGAATACGGCAGCTGGCTGCTCTTGAACAATCCCAGCAGCATCACTCAGATCGCGCTGGACTGCGGGTTTGCGGACGGCGCGCATTTCTCGCGCGATTTCCGCGCGCATTTCGGCCAGTCGCCGCGCCAGTATCAGCAGGCCGCCGGCCGCGACGGCGGAGTCAGCGTGTTTCCCGCCTGAGGCTTCTGCACGGCTCGTTCCGGCGCCGGCAGGCCCTTGGGCTTATCAACGGAAGGAGACGACATGACCTATGACCTTTGGTACTGGGACGGCATCCCCGGACGCGGCGAGTTCGTGCGCCTGGCCCTGGAGGCCGGCGGCATTCCGTATCGCGAATGCGCACGCCAGCCCGGCGCGGACGAAGGCACGCTGGTGGCGGACCTGAGTTCGGCGCGCAAGCATCCGCCGTTCGCGCCGCCATATCTGGTCGCGGGCAAGATGACGCTGGGGCAGACCGCCAACATCCTGCTGTTCCTGGGCGAAAAGCACGGCCTGGCGCCGGACTCGCAGGAAGGGCGGCTGTGGGTGAACCAGCTTCAGCTCACCATCGCCGACATGGTGGCCGAAGCGCACGACACGCATCATCCGATATCCGCCAGCGAGTACTACGAAGACCAGAAGACCGAGGCCGCGCGCCGGGCGCGCTGCTTCCGCGAAGAGCGCATGCCCAAATTCCTGGGCTACTTCGAACTGGTGTTGGGCGGGCCGCAGGCCTGGCTGGCGGGCGGCAAGCGCTGGACCTATGTGGACCTGTCGTTGTTCCATCTCGTGGACGGCCTGCTCTACGCCTTTCCGAAACGCATGGCGACCCTGGCCGTGCGTTATCCGAACGTCATGGCGTTGCATGCGCGCGTGGCGGCGCTGGCGGAATTGCAGTCCTACTTCGACAGCGGCAGGCGCCTGCCTTTCGGGGAGGGGATTTTCCGCCGATATCGCGAATTGGACGCGGCTTGAGTCCGGATAAACCCTGGTGTTGCTGAATCCCTATTTTTTTGATGGGTGTCTTGAAAATCTTGAGACCCGCTCATTTTTAAGATTAAATATTTGCAAATTGTTAGATAAATATTTCCATTTGTCTCGCGGCAGATAGGTCGAACGGCTTCAAACCACCCGGACGCCGGGCAGGAGACGTCAAGATGAAATGGATCACTCTCAGCCAACTGCTACGCCGGGACCGTGGCATGCAGAAGGCAGACATGCTCGGGCAGATCGCTGCGATCCACAACGCCCAGGCCGTCATCGAGTTCGACCTGGACGGCCACGTGCTGGCGGCGAATTCGAACTTCCTGGACACCATGGGCTACGCGCTGGACGAGATCGCGGGGCAGCACCACCGCATGTTCGTCGACCCGGCGGAGCGCGCATCGGCCGCCTACGCGGAATTCTGGAACCGGTTGCGGCAGGGGGGCCGCGATGCGGGGCGCTACCGCCGCATCCGCAAGGATGGCAGCGACGTCTGGCTGCAAGCCTCGTACAACCCGATCTACGACCGCCATGATCGGCTGGTCAAAGTGGTCAAGTACGCCGTCGACATCACCGCGCAGCAGCAGCGGCAGGCGGACGTGGAAGGCCAGTTGGCGGCGATCTCCAAGGTCCAGGCCATCATCGAGTTCGAACTCGACGGCATCATCATCCGCGCCAACGATCTGTTCCTGGGCGCGGTGGGCTATCGCGCGGACGAAATCCAGGGACGTCATCACAGCATGTTCGTCCCGCCCGAGGAGGCGCGCGGCGAGGCATACAAGGAGTTCTGGCGCAGGCTGCGCAACGGCGAGCATGACACCGGGCAGTACCTGCGCATCGGCAAGGGCGGCCGCCAGGTCTGGATCGAAGCCAGCTACAACCCGATCTTCGATGCCGAGGGCCGGCCGGTCAAGGTCGTCAAGTACGCCACCGACATCACGCGGCGCTTTACCGCCGCCCAGACCTTGCGTGTCGCGGTCCAGGGACTGACCGAAAACGCCGAACGCGCGGGCCAGGCCAATACGCTGGCGTTGGACGCCTGTCGCGTGGCCGAGCAGGGCGGCCATACGGTGCAGGAAGTGGTGCAGACCATGGGCGGCATCACCCAGAGTTCACGCCGCATTTCGGAAATCATCGGGGTCATGGACGGCATCGCCTTCCAGACCAACATCCTGGCGCTGAACGCCGCCGTCGAGGCCGCGCGCGCCGGCTCGCACGGCAAGGGCTTCGCCGTGGTCGCGGCCGAGGTCCGCAGCCTGGCGCAGAACAGCGCGGCGGCGGCCAAGGAGATCAAGGACCTGATCACTTCGTCGGTGCAGCAGGTCGAGAGCGGCGCGCGCCAGGTCCAGTCGGCAGGCTCGACCATGGACGATATCGTCGCATCGTCGCGCCGCGTGACTGAAATCATGGCGGAGGTGGTGGAGGTGTCGCTGGCCCAGTCCGCCAGGCTCGGCGAGGTCACCGAGGACATCACGCAGCGGGCAGGAGAGCCCGCGCGCGCCGCGCCGCCCACCGCCTCGGTCAGGCCCATGGCCCCCGCTCTGCGGGCCAGGCCAGCCGCCAATGGACCGCTGCAGCCGCAGGCCGAGCGGCAATACGTGCGCTACTGAGCCGGCGCCGCCGGGCCGATGCGCTATAAAGACGGTATTGATCTGAACCCGCAGGCCCGGGCAGGAACCCTCCGCCCGGGCCGCGCCATTTGCGGCCACCAACCATGACCGAATCCGAAGCACTGGCTCTCGCCTCGCACCGCCATTACAAGGGCGGCCTCTACCTTTATGTGGGCACCGCCCGCCACTCCGAAACCGAGGAGTCCCTGGTGGTCTATGAACACTTGTGGCCTCACGAGCGCGGCTTGTGGGTGCGTCCGGCCGATATGTTCTTCGGTCAGCTGCCCGACGGCACGCCCCGCTTCGCGCCCTTGCGGCCGGTGGAGTAGGGCCGTGGCGTTCTATTACCGGCGGCCGCGCGCAAGCGGCGCTGCGCCTGCCCGCGCAACGGGCGCAAAGGCCGGCAGTGAGGCGCTGGCGGCCGCGTTGCAGGCATTGCGCGGCCCGTTCATCGTCGCCGACTTGGAAACCACCGGCCTGTCCACCGCCACCTGCGAGATCCTGGAGTTCGCGGCGGTGCGCGTGGGCGCGGCAGGCGCGCTTGAGCGGGAGTACACGCAGGTCGTGCGCACGCGCGGACCGGTGCCGTCCTTCATCAGCCGCCTGACCGGCATCACGCAGGCGGAAGTCGACCGAGACGGCGTGCCGGTGGCGCAGGCGTTTTCCTCCTTCCTGGATTTCGTGGAAGACCTGCCGGTGTTTTTCCATAATGCTTCGTTTGACCGGCGCTTCCTGGGCGCGGCGGCGGACCAGACCGGCCTGCCGTTCGCCAACTCGACCCATTGCACGCTGGCGCTGGCGCGGCGCGCATGGCCGGAGCTGCCCTCGCACAAGCTGGAAATCCTGGCGCGCCATGTCGGCGCCTCGGATCCCACCCACCGCGCGCTGGCAGACGTGCGCACCACCGTGGCCGTGGCGCTGGCGGCAAGCTCCCGCCTGGCCGCGGGCTAGGAGTTTCGATGTCCGACCTGGAACATATCCGGCTGGCCGTGCGCCGGTTTACCGAAGAGCGGGAGTGGCAGCCCTTTCATACGCCCAAGAACCTGGCGATGGCGCTGGCCGGAGAGGCGGGCGAACTCGTATCCCTGTTCCAGTGGCTGAGCGAGGCCGAGTCGCGCAAGATGCCGCCCGAGAAGCTGGCGGACGCCGCGGACGAAATAGCGGACGTGCAGATGTACCTGGTGGCCCTGGCGGACCAGCTCGGCATCGATATCGCCGACGCGGTCACGGCCAAGATGGTCAAGAATGCGCGGAAATATCCGGCGGATCGGTTTCGCGGCAGCGCGCGCAAGTACGACGATCCGCCTGAACAGTCCTGACTCGCGCGCGGCGCGGCCAGGCCGGCCGCCTCAGAGCACTTTTTGCTCGTGATGCACCTGGGGCGGTTCGACGAAAAAGCCCGCCACCAGCTTGCGCCATTCCTGGAAATCGCTGGATTCGCGGAAATCCACCATGTGGTTCTCTACGGTTTCCCAAGCCACGACCAGCGTGTAGCGCTGCGGCTGTTCGATGCTGCGGTACAGCTCCATGCCGTGGCAGCCGCGGGCCCGCAAGAACAACGGTTTCGCCTGCGCGACGCCCGCCTCGAACAGCGCTTCCTGTCCTTCGCGGACATGGATGCTGGCAATCTCCTGGATCATGGTCTGGTCTCCAAACAGATGAGGCCGGGTAGCGCCCGGCCGGCCGCCGTAGTATCGCTGAAATTTCCGCGCCGGGCGTGTTTCGGACCCTGCCGCTTCCGTTGTGCGCGTTAGGGAAATTGCCCGAGGCGGCCACCCTCATTCCCATCCATAAAGTTGAACCCGGGCGCGCGCGCCGCGTGGCTTGCGCCGATTCCCTCGTCCATACGCACGGCCGCCGCGCAAGATCGCCGCAAATCTGGCCGATTGTTTTACAGCTTGGTGTCGTCCATCGGGACTCGGTCGCCCGTTTAGGCGATATCGACTTGCCTAGGACGGAGCAATCATTCCGTACCAATACGAAAGTCCCACGCCTTTCGTCATTGTCCAGGCGTGGCGCTGAGCGGTAACGGTCCGCGCCGGTCGGTCGCCGGTAATCGTGAATCCGTGCATGCACGGAGCAGGAGGAGCTGAAATGAAAAAGCTCATGGCAGTCGCCGCGTTGTCCTTGTTCGCTGTCTCGGCCTATGCGGACCCTGGTGGCTCAATCACGGGTCACGCGGGCGCAATCAATGGCACCGCGTCATCCATCTCCACGGGCAGCTCCGTGGCCGCCACCCAGATCAATGGCTACGGTTCATCCACCCAGGTGTCGTTCGGCATGACAGGCGGCGTTGCGGAAGTGGGCGGCAGCTTCAGCCGCGATGGCACGCAAGTGGTCACCAGCACGCGCCAGTACGCCAATAGCGATTCGTACGGCCATGTCTCGGGCAACGCGCCCATCATGGTGGGCGACAGCATCGCTAACGGCAGCGCCACGTTTGCCCAGACTGACACCAGCGCTTCGGCGACGGGTTCGTTCCATGCGGTGAATGTGGGTGCGTTCGGGTCGATACACGGCATCGGCCCGGTGGGCCATGTCGGCGGTTTCAATCACTGACCCAGTTATCCGGACGGCTTCGGCCGTCCGGGCGAGGGGACATCATGAAGACCATAGTGCTTGCCATTTCCCTGTCGCTGGCGGCGGTGTCCGCCAGCGCCCAGACCAGCAGTTCCAGCGCGACGACATCGGCATCCTCGGGATCGACCAACGCCGGCAACAATCAGGGCATCACGCTCAACTCCAGCAACAGCGGGTCCAGCACGCTGCGCAGCGTGCCGCCGCTGGGCGGACAAAGTTTCTACGGTTCTTTCTCGTCCGACAGCTGCATGGTTTCGGCGGGCGGAGGCGGCGCCGTTGTCGGCTTCGGCATGAACATAGCGATCCCGATCGAGGACCAGAAGTGCAGCCTGCGGCGCAACTTCGAGCGAACCATGCAGGCGGCCGCCTCGACCAGGGATGCGGACCGTTCGCGCCGTCTGGAGACCGCGGCCATCGACATCCTGTGCCAGACCGACGATCGCACCAAGGCGGCGCTGGTGGCGCAGGGGCTGTGCACCAATCCCGCGTTGACGACAGCGGATCACCGCTTCGACAGCAATGCGGTCGCGCAGGCGGCGCCGCCTGCCGGCGGCCCGGTCCTGGCCGACCGGCCTGTGCCGCCCGCGCCTCCTGCGCCCGAGGCGCAAGCCTATCCGGTGCGCAGCGTGCAGAGCGCCGCGCTGGCGTCGCCGCCGCTGCGCAACCGAACCTATACCGATCTGTACACGCCGGGCTGATGCTGGGGCCCGCTCGTCCCGGCGGGGCGGGACAAGGGAGGGATGATTCAGGATTGGGCGGGCGGCGGTACGGCGAGGGGAGCCGCCGCCGGCTGGGGGGCCGACGCCAGCAGCATGGTGGGCGGCGAAGATACTTCCAGGCCCGCGTCATGCAGGCGCTTGAGCAGGGTGAACAGCAGGGCGCTGCGCACGCCGTAGGCCGCCCGGGGGGAGGACACGTAGCCCTTGGCGTTGAAGACCAGATTGCCGCCTTCGATGCCATCCAGGAAGACGTTGGGCGCGGGCGTGTCCAGCACGTCTTCGTGGTCGGAGAAGGCCTGCAGGATCAATTCGCGCACCTGTTCGGCATCGGTGGAGAGCGGCAAAGGCAGCTTGATCTGCACCAGCCCCAGCGGGTTCGAGCGGGTCACATTGCGTACGGTTTTGGTGACGAACTCCGAATTCGGCACGATCACCGTGGAGCGGTCCCCCATCTGGATTTCCGTGGCGCGCACGTTGATGCGCAGGATGTCGCCCTCGACGCCGCCTAGCGACACCCAGTCGCCCACCTTGACGGGGCGCTCGGCCAGCAGGATCAGGCCGGACACGAAGTTCTGCACGACCGCCTGCAAGCCAAAACCGATACCCACCGACAGCGCGCTCGCGATCCACGCCACGCGTTCCAGGCCGATGCCCGCGGCCGAAAGCGACAGCGCCACGGCGATCACGAAACCTGCATAGCCGAACAGCGTGGCTGCCGACAACTGCATGCCCGGGTCCAGTTCGGTCGTCGGCAGGTAGCGGTTGGACAGCCAGCGCTTGAGCATCTTCACGGCCAGCAGCGACAGCGCCAGCACCAGCAGCGCCTGCAGCACGGCGCCGGGGCGGATCTGGGCTTCGCCGATGGCGAGTCCCTTGCGCAGCTGGTCGAAGCGCTGCAGCAGGTCCATCGGCGCTTCGCCGAAGGGCGCGGCCAGGAGAATCACGGCCAGCAGGCCGACCGCCACGCGGCCCACGCC
Source organism: Achromobacter aegrifaciens (assembly GCF_902859735.1). Taxonomy (GTDB): domain Bacteria; phylum Pseudomonadota; class Gammaproteobacteria; order Burkholderiales; family Burkholderiaceae_B; genus Achromobacter; species Achromobacter aegrifaciens. The sequence continues at coordinate 129,615 of NZ_CADIJY010000012.1, forward strand.
CGACAGCAGCACGGCGGCCTGGTCGCGCATGCTGGGCGCTTCGTGCTCGCCGCCGTCGCGGTGCGAGGTGCCGAGCAGCGTGCTGAAGCCGTCCTCGATCAGCGTCGACAGCAGATAGGCGGAGGCCAGCACGATCAGCACCCACAGCACCTGCTTGACCATGAAACTGCCGAACGCCACATAGCCCGCCAGCAGGCTGGCCAGGCTCAGGATCAGCACGGTCCACACCGCTCCCAGCAGCAACGAGACCCAGAACGGGATCGGCGTCTCGCTTTCTTGCATGGCCTGGCGCCGCAGCCGGCGGCTGATGGCCAGCACCGCGCCCAGCATCGCCATGGTCAGGACGGCGACGATGCCGGTCAGTGTGATGGTGGTGGTCAGGCTCGCGTTCAAGAGCACCGGCAGTCGCTCGGCCAGCCAGATCATCACCACCAGCACGCCCAGCACGGCGGGCAGCCAGCGCAGGCGCGCCGCCACGATGTCGCTGACGGGCGGCAGGCGCCACGACGGCCGGTTCGCGGACAGGAGCGCATAGCCCAGGCCGGACACGTAGCCGCCGAAGCAGACCGTTCCCACCAGGTTCGCGAGCAACGACGAGGTGTTGTCGCTCAGCTGCGAATTCCAGTCCAGCCCCATATGGATCAACAGCGCGACGACGCCCGGCGTGGCAACGGCCAGGACCACATGCGTGACCGCAAGAAAGGAGCGGCGCAGGCGCCCCGGCGGCACGCGCGTGGCAGTTATCCGCAACAGGACCCGGCCGATGGCGATACGCAGGGCGATCGTCAGCGCGATCGCCGCGCCCAATAGCAGCCAGCCCCATTTCGGCGTCTGGCCGACCGCGGTAGCGAGGTCGTCGCGCAGCGCTTCCAGCCGTTCGAGGTCGCGCGGGAACTCCTCGCGGAACTCGGTCCAGAATTGGTCGGACAGGAACGAGTCGCGTCGCTCGCCCAGGCGCGCCTGGAACTGCTTGCGCCGCTGCGCCGATATCTGTTCGGCCGTTTGCCCGGCATCCACGGACAGCAGCCTGGCCAGCTTGATCTGCGCATCCAGCGCCCGGCTGGTCTTGTCCAGTTGCATACGCTGGGCCGCAACGTCGGACGCTTCCTTGACGCCTTCGGGCGGCGTGCCCAGTTCGCTCAAGCGGGCCGTCACGCTGGCCAGCTGGGGCGTCAGGGCCTCGGCGGCGGCGTCGGCCTTGGACTGGATGTCCAGCGCGTCGCCGCGCTGCTTCACCAGGGTGGCGTCATCGGTCTCGTCGGCAACGCGCTTGCGGATGTCGTCGATCTGTTTGCGCGCGGTTGCCAGCGCCGCTTCCGTGTCGGCGGGCGTGGGCGGCGCCGCGGCATGGGCCGGCAGCAGGAAAAGGACTAGCAGCAGCGCCGCAATCAGCGTCGTGAAAATCGACGCGCGGGCGCGGTGAGGCCGCGCGCGCAGGGGAATGGAAGTCTGTGTCATGTTCTGGGGCGAGTCGCTCGCATTCGAGGCGGGAGCATAGCAAGCCGCCGCCTCATTCGTTGCAACAAAAACGAGCGCTGCGGCCCTATTTGTTTTGGCGTGCTCGGCGGCTATCGCGCGGGCGCGGACCAGGGATAGAAATAGGGCCGGATAGGCGGCGGAAGGCCGCTGGCAGGGCGTGCCGGGCGCGGCGTCCGCAAACCATATTTACGAGGTCAACGTTTGGATTCAACTCAAACAGCACGGACGCTCGGCGCGGCCTGCTTTTTGGGCTTGCCCAGTACCGCGTCGCATACCTCCAGCCAGGCGCGGGCGGCATAGGACAGATAGCCGGACTGCTGCCAGATATGGCCGACTTCCCATTGCATGCCGGACTTGGCCAGCTTGGCGGTGCTCAAGCCGCGCGTTTTCATGCGCTGCATCAGGGGTTCGGGCAGTAGCGCCACGCCCAGGCCCGCCGAAGCCATTGCCACCAGGAAGTCCCAGTGCGCGCTCTGGGCCGCGATGCCGGGCTGGAAACCGGCATCGGCAAACGCCTGCCGCAAGCGCCGGGTCATGGCGAAGTCGTCCGTGGGTATCAAGAGGCGCGCGTCGCGCAGGGCGGAGAGCGGCAGCGAGGTCTTGCCGGCCCAGGGCGCGTCGGGCGGGCCGATCACCCAGATCGGGTAGCTGCCGAAGGGCTGGGCGGCCAGGCCGCCGTCCGGCGCGATCGGCAGTATGGTCGCGCCCACTTCCAGTTCCCCGCTCGCCACCAGTCCTTCCACGGCCTGGCCGGTGCCTTCGCGCAGGGTCAGGTGTATGCCCGGATGCAGTTCACGGAAGCGCTTGACCACCGGCGTGAACAGCAGGTTGATCATGGGCGGGATGCCGACTTCCAGCGCGCCCCGGCGCAGGTCCGCGGTCTGGCGCAGTTCTTCCGATAGTTGGCGCATCGTTTCCAGCACCTGCAGGCCGCGTTGGTACATGACCCGGCCGGTATCGGTGGGACGGGCTGTGTGGCCGTCGCGGATCAAGAGCGGCGTGCCGGCCTCTTCTTCCAGCTGGCGGATCATCTTGCTCACCGTCGACTGCGTCACGAACAGCGTCTTGGCCGCCTGCGTGAAGCTGGCGTGCCTGACGGTTTCGACGAAGTACCGCAATGCGCGCACGTCCATGGACCGGAATTCCCCCGCGCGTTGCGCGCAAAACATTCAAACGATGAAAAAAGCGACTTGTTTGGATGATTTTAAGTCATTACGAGATTTGAGCCGGCCTTCCTATACTGCGGAAAATTCGTTCCCGGGCCGCCTCGAGTCGGCCCTGGAGCCTTGGGAAACGCCGCGTCAGACGGCGCCTGGGCGCATGGCGGCAATGCCGCGCCCCGCCGCACGTAGGCCCTTGAATCTGGAGACACCATGCATCTCGACCGTATCCGCCACCCTGGGCTGCGCGCCAAGATCACTTCCGCCGATCAGGCGGCTTCGCTGGTACAGGACGGCATGACCGTCGGAATGAGCGGCTTCACCCGCGCGGGCGACTGTAAATCGGTGCCGGCGGCGCTGGCAGCCCGCGCCGAGCGCGAACCGTTCTCCATCACCCTGATCACCGGCGCGTCGCTGGGCCATGACACGGACAAGATGCTGGCGCAGGCCAATGCGCTGGCGCGCCGCATGCCGTTCCAGGTCGACACCACCCTGCGCCGCAAGATCAACCAGGGTGAAATCGCCTTCATCGACCAGCACCTGTCCGAAACCGTCGAGCAGTTGCGCGCGGGCCATATCGGCCCCATCAACGTGGCCATCATCGAGGCCGCCGCCATCACCGAGACCGGCGCCATCGTGCCGACCATGTCGGTGGGCAACTCCGCCTCCTTTGCGCAGCAGGCGGACGTCATCATCATCGAGCTGAACATGGGCGTGCCCGCCGCCATCGAGGGCCTGCACGATATCTACGTGCCCGAAGCCCGCCCGGCGCGCCAGCCCATCGGCCTGGTTTCTCCCGACCAGCGCATCGGCCAGTCCTGCATTGAAGTGGACCCGGCCAAGATCGCCGCCATCGTCATCACGCAAGAGCCGGACAGCCCGTCCAATGCCTTGCCGCCCGACGAGGAAACCAATGCCATCGCCGGCCACATCAATGATTTCCTGCGCCGCGAGGTCGACGCCGGTCGCCTGACTAACGAGCTGCTGCCCTTGCAGGCGGGCATCGGCACCATCGCCAACGCGGTGCTGCACGGCTTCGAGTCGTCCAGCTTCGAGAACCTGACGATGTACTCGGAAGTGCTGCAGGACAGCGCCATCGAACTGCTGGACCAGGGCAAGCTTGCATTCGCGTCGGCCTCTTCGATCACGGTGTCCAAGCCCGTGTACGAAAAGATCCTGGCCAACATGGAGCACTACCGCGAGCGCATCGTGCTGCGCCCGCAAGAGATCAGCAACGCGCCCGAGATCGTGCGCCGTCTGGGCATCATCGCCATCAACACGGCGCTGGAGTTCGACATCTACGGCAACGTCAATTCCACGCACGTGGGCGGCACCCACATGATGAATGGTATTGGCGGTTCGGGCGACTTCGCGCGCAACGCGCACCTCGCGATCTTCGTGTCCAAGTCCATGGCCAAGAACGGCGACATCTCCAGCGTGGTGCCCATGGTGTCTCACGTCGACCACACCGAGCATGACGTGGACGTGCTGGTCACGGAATGCGGCCTGGCGGATCTGCGCGGCCTGGCGCCGCGTGAACGCGCGCGCGCGGTCATCCAGAACTGCGTGCATCCGTCCTACCGCGACGCCCTGCAGGACTATTTCGACCGAGCCTGCGAGCGTGGCGGCCAGACGCCGCATCTGCTCGAAGAAGCGTTTTCCTGGCACCAGCGTTTCAATGAAACCGATACGATGCGGCCAGCCAGCCCGGCTGCGCGCAAGGTGGCCTGAGGCCCGCCGCAAAGTGTGACTGCCGTCGCCGCGGCGCCTGCCGGTGTTTGCGTGCGTAGCGCATCCCGGCTTGCGGACCGTGGTTTCCGCTGGCGCCGCGATTTGGTAGAGGTAAAGCAGCGGAGGCTGCTTTACCTTTTTTTTGCCTGGCCTTTCTTGCCGGGGCCGGACTTGGGGGCGCTCAGGTTTTCGCGCGACATCTCCAGCTCGTCGCGCAGCCACTGCTTCAGTTCCACCAGCGGCGCCCAGTCGCGCAGGCTGGGCCGGTAGACCAGGTGATAGGTCTGCGCCTGTTCGTACTCGATGCTGATCGGGGAAATCTGCACCAGCCGGCCCGAGCACAGCGCGTCCGCGGCCAGCAGTTGGCGTCCCAGCGTGATGCCCAGGCCCTGCTCGGCGGCCTGCATCATCATGCCGGCATCGTTGAAGGAGGCCACCGGCGTGATGGGCGTGTCCAGCCCTGCGGCGCTGAACCAGGTTTGCCAGAGCTCGCGCTCGCCCAGCAACGGTTGGCGCGCGAGCGTCTGCGGCGAATGATCGGGGAGCGCCGCCGCGGTTTCCGGCGATGCCAGGACGATCAGGGGCAGGGGCGTGTCGAACAAGGTCTCCGATTCCACACCCGGCCAGGGGCCGCGCCCAAAACGCAGCGCGGCATGAAAACCGTCGCGCAACAGATCCACCACTTGCTGCGAGGTCTCGATTTCCAGCGTCAGGCCCGGATTGCGCTCGCGCCACCGCGCCATGCGCGGCAACAGCCAGCGTTGCGCGAAAGAAGGCAGCACCGACACACGCAAGCGTTGTTCACTGCCCGAGGCCGCGGCCGACGCTGCCATCGTCCCTTCGTCCAGCAGCGCCATGGCGCCCTGCACACTGCACAAGAGCGCGGCGCCAGCCGAATTCAGGACGATGCCCCGCCCGCTGCGCTCGAACAGGGGAAAGCCCAGTTGGGTTTCGAGCACCTTGATCTGCTGGCTGACGGCGCTGTGGGTCAGATGCAGCCTTTCGGCGGCCGCGCGCAGGTTCTGCAATTCGGCCACGGCGCGGAAGGCGGGGAGGGTGCTGAGCGGCAGGCGCATGGAGAGGACCCAGTAAGAGATTGGTCATCATAGCTTACCGATACCCCCAAAACAATTCGATTTTCAGCCGAGTATTGGGCGACTACGCTTACCAAAGTGCATAAACACCTGGAGCCCATCATGTCCGCACAGCTTTGCACCCCGTCTTCTTCCGCCCTGGCCGCCATTTCCAGGGATCGTCAGCAGTCCGCCGCCCAGCCCGTCACGGCGCCGTCCGCCGAATTGGCAGCGCCCCGCGTGGGATTCATCGCGATGCTTGCGGCCGCCTATCGCAAGCGCCGCAATGAAGCGCGCCTGCGTCATCTGGCTGCCGATCTGGATGAGCACATGCTGCAGGATATGGGCGCACCCAGATGGCTGATGAACGAAGCCGCAGTCAAGCGCGACCTGGCGCGCTTGCGCGACGCGGACTACCTGCGCTGGTAGCCGGGGCCTTTTGCCCCTGATGGGCGCCCCACCCGGCGTTATTGTCTACTCCCCCCGCGGCCCCGCCTTCTATATATAGAAGGCGGGGCCGCGCGCTTGCCAGGGAGATGACCTGTCTTCCAGCTATATATAGCCTAGCGGGTGGTGCAAGAGCGGCGCCGCTAGCGGGGCGCTGCAGATCGCGGAGACATCTGGAACAAATATTTGGCTGCACGGCATGACGCGCAGAAAACTTGTGCTATAGTCTCGCTCCTTCGCAGTTCGGACAGTTTTGAACCGCGAAGCCAAGCAAGCACAACAGGTCGGGCAAGAGGATTCGAGCCAGGTCTGCCGCAAAGCAGTCAG
>NZ_CADIJY010000013.1 GCF_902859735.1 Achromobacter aegrifaciens
CCGGCACCGGCACCCGCACCCGCACGCACGCACGCACGACGTCAACACCAACCAGCACTCATCAGACACCAAAAAAAAAGCGGCGCTAAAAAGCGCCGCCCTCTTACCCAACAGCAAGCAAAATCAACGCTTGCCCTTCTGCTTCAGCTGCGACAAATCCCGCACAGCCCCGCGATCCGCCGAAGTCGCCAACGCCGCATACGCTTGCAGCGCCTGCGACACGACACGTTCGCGACCGACCGGCTCCCAGCCATCGGCACGAGCATCCATCGCCGCCCGGCGGCGCGCCAGTTCCTCGTCGGACACCGCCAGATGCATCTTGCGGTTCGGGATATCGATCTCGATCACGTCGCCCTCTTCCACCAGGCCGATCGTGCCGCCTTCCGCCGCTTCCGGCGAAGCATGGCCGATCACCAGCCCCGACGAACCGCCAGAGAAACGGCCATCGGTAAACAGCGCGCAAGTCTTGCCCAGGCCCTTGGACTTCAGGTACGACGTCGGGTACAGCATTTCCTGCATGCCCGGACCGCCCTTCGGGCCTTCGTAGCGGATCACCACCACGTCGCCAGGAACGATCTTGTCGCCCAGAATGCCTTCCACCGCATCGTCCTGGCTTTCAAAAACGCGCGCACGGCCGGTAAAGACCCATTGCGACTCGTCCACGCCCGCCGTCTTCACGATGCAGCCCTTTTCAGCCAGGTTGCCGTAAAGCACGGCCAGGCCGCCGTCCTTCGAATAGGCGCTTTCCTTGCTGCGGATGCAGCCCGTCTTGCGGTCGGTATCCAGCGTCAGGAAGGTTGCGTCCTGGCTGAACGCCACCGTGGTCGGAATGCCGCCCGGAGCCGCCCTATAGAACTTCTGCGCCTCTTCGCCAGCGCCGCCGGCCACGTCCCATTGCTTGATCGCATTGCCCAGCGTGCCGCTGTGCACGTTGCCGCAGGACAGATCGAGCAGGTCCGCGCGCGCCAGTTCACCCAGGATGCCCAGGATGCCGCCAGCGCGGTGCACGTCTTCGATGTGGTATTTGTCGGTGGCGGGCGCCGCCTTGCACAGGCACGGCACCTTGCGCGAAATGCGGTCGATGTCGGCCATGGTGAAGTCCACGCCAGCTTCCTGCGCCGCGGCCAGCAAGTGCAACACGGTGTTGGTCGAGCCGCCCATGGCCACGTCCAGCGCCATCGCGTTCTGGAACGCGCTCTTGGTGGCGATGCTGCGCGGCAGGACCGACGCGTCCTCTTCCTGGTAGTAACGACGGCACAGGTCCACCACCAGGCGGCCGGCCTGTTCGAACAGACCCTTGCGCCAGGCGTGCGTGGCAACGATCGTGCCGTTGCCCGGCAGCGCCAGGCCGATGGCTTCGGTCAGACAGTTCATCGAGTTGGCGGTGAACATGCCGGAACAGGAGCCGCAGGTCGGGCAGGCGCTGCGTTCGACTTCCGCCACTTCCGCATCCGACACCTTGGGGTCGGCGGCCTTGATCATGGCGTCGATCAGGTCGATCTTGGCGATGACCTTGCCGTCGGTGGGCGACTTGACCTTGCCCGCTTCCATCGGACCGCCCGACACGAACACGACCGGGATGTTCAAGCGCATAGCGGCCATCAGCATCCCCGGGGTGATCTTGTCGCAGTTCGAGATGCAGACCATGGCGTCGGCGCAGTGCGCGTTGACCATGTATTCGACCGAGTCGGCGATCAGTTCGCGCGAGGGCAGCGAATACAGCATGCCGCCGTGGCCCATGGCGATGCCGTCGTCCACGGCAATGGTGTTGAATTCCTTGGCGACGCCGCCTGCGGCCTCGATTTCCTTGGCGACCAGCGCGCCCAGGTCGCGCAGGTGCACGTGGCCCGGCACGAACTGCGTGAACGAGTTCACTACCGCGATGATCGGCTTGCCGAAGTCGCCGTCCTTCATGCCGGTGGCGCGCCACAGGGCGCGGGCGCCGGCCATGTTGCGGCCGTGGGTCGAGGTGCGGGAGCGGTAGTGCGGCATGGTTTGTCTCTGGCTGTAGCTGTTAGCGTAGGCGGCAAAACGTTAAATAATACGCTGGTTCGGGCCGCCCTCGCCCGTCGGCCGCCCCCGGGACGCGGCCGCGGCCATCAGGCGGACGCCATGCCGCGGGCCGCGAAGGCGCTGGGCGGCTCGCCCACGGCCTTGCGGAACATGGCCGCGAAAGCGCTGGGGCTTTCGTACCCCAGGTCCAGCGCCACCTCCAGCACACGTTCGCCGCGCGCCAGCCGCTCCATTGCCGCCAGGAGCCGCGCCTGCTGGCGCCACCGGCCAAAGGTCATGCCGGTGTGCCGCAGGAACAGCCGGTGCACCGTCTTCGGGTCCACTCCCAGCGCGCGCCCCCAGTCGGCCGCGCCGTCCTGGCGTTCCGGGTGGCGCACGATGGCGCGGCAAATGCGCGCCAGGCGGGGTTCGGAAGGCTGCGGCAGGTGCAGCGGCAGCACCGGCTCCTGGCGCAATTCGTCCAGCAGCAACATCATCAGCCGGCCGTCGCGCGTGTCGGGCGCCCAGTCCAGCGGCACCTCGGCCGCCGCGACCATCAGCTCGCGCAGCAAAGGGGAAATCGACAACACACAGCAGCTGGACGGCAAGTGCGCGGCCGCGCCCGGCTCCACAAACACGGTGCGCATGCGCGGCTCGCCACTCATGCGCAGGCCGTGCGACACCCAGGCCGGCACCCAGACGCCGCGCGTGGGCGGCACCACCCAGATCCCGGCATCGGTATCCACCACCATGACCCCGGAGATGGCGTACAGCAACTGGGCGCGGCGGTGCCGGTGGCGGCGCACGCGGTGGCCGTCTTCGTAATCCACCGCCAATCCGGCCACCGGACGCCGCGAGGACTCATAAGGAAACAGGTCCAGCTCTGCGGGCTTATAGGGCTTGCGGGCAGCAGGCTTGTCCATTTTGCGATGATTGCGATTCAAGTGGCGAGGAATGGTCTGCGCCAGTGTACCCACGTCCTTGGGTTCATCCACGCAACGCCAGCAGCGAGTCCTGCAGATGCCGCAATCCCCGGCTGAGCGGTTTGTCCCTTCGCAGCACGATGGCCAGGCTGCGCGACAGGCGCGGCGCCAGCGAGCGCACCTCCAGCGCCTGGCGCTGGCCCGCGCCCGACACCGCCAGCCTGGGCAGGATCGCGCAACCCAGGCCCGCGGCGACGATCTCCTTCATGGCCTCGGTGCTGCCCAGCTCCATCACGGGCTTGGCGGCCAACCCGGCGTCCTCGAACCAGTCGTCCACCAGGCGGCGGGTGCGCGCGCCCGGTTCGAACAGCACCAGCGGCAGCTGCGCCAGCGCCTGCGGCGTGGCGGCCGCGGGTATGGCGGCCGGATCGCGGGCGGGAAAGATCGCCACGAACTCGTCATCCAGCACCGGCGTGACCTGGAACATGCGTCCCGGCGCGGGCAAGGTGACCAGGCCGATATCGAGCGTGTTGTTCTCCAGCGCGCGCAGCATGTCCGCCGTATTGCCGGTGCTGGCCACGATATCCAATGCCGGAAAGCGCCGCCGCAGGTCCGCCAGGATCGGCGGCAGCAGATAGGTGCAGGCGGTGGCGCCCGTGCCCAGCCGGATGCGGCCGGACACCTGCGACGCATGCGCGGTCATGGCAAGTTCGGCCTGCGCCAGCGCCGCGTCGATGACGCGCACGTGCGACAGCAGCTCCAGCCCGGCCGCTGTCGGGCCGGCGCGGCGGCCGATGCGTTCCACCAGCTTCAGGCCGAAGCGCCGCTCCAACTGGCGGATCTGCAGGCTGACGGCGGGCTGCGTCACGCCGCCCCGCTCCGCCGCGGCGGAAAAACTGCCCAGTTCGATCACCTGCGCAAAGGTGCGCAGATGATCCAGGTTAAGGCCACGCATCGCTAAATCCAAAGTTTTACTTATACAAATCATAATGGACCAAAGCTTTATTAATAAATAAGCTTGCGCGACACTGGCGGTTTCTGTTTTCCTTTCCTGCTCACGGCCCGCCCATGTCGTCCCCCCGCCCCACCGTCCTCATCCGCGACAGCGCGGAAGCCGATCTTCCCGCCATCAAGACCATCTACGCCCACCATGTAAAGCACGGCACCGCGTCGTTCGAGCTGGAGCCGCCGTCCATCCAGGAAATGCGCCAGCGCCGCGGCGCCGTACTGGAAAAGGAAATGCCCTATCTGGTGGCCGAGATCAACGGTGAGGTCGTGGGCTACGCCTACGTCACGCCTTACCGCCCGCGCCCGGCCTACCGCCACACGGTCGAAGATTCGGTGTACGTAAAGGCGGGCCGCTCCGGCCTGGGCATCGGCGGCAAGCTGCTGGCCGAGCTGATCGAGCGCTGCACCGCCGCCGGCTGGCGCCAGATGCTGGCCGTCGTGGGCGACAGCCGCAACGCCGCATCGCTGGCGCTGCACGCCAGCCAGGGCTTCCATCCCGCCGGCACTCTGCGTTCGGTGGGGCACAAGCATGGCGAATGGCGCGACACGGTGCTGATGCAGCGCGCGCTGGGCGAAGGCGACGCCACACCGCCGCAACGGCCGTGATTGCGCCGCGCGCCATCGTCTGCCTGGGGCTGACGCAACTGGTCGGCTGGGGCGTGACGTACTACTTGATCGGCGCCCTGGGACCCGCAATGGCCGCCGACCTGGGCTGGAACGCCGCCACCGTCTACGGCGGTTTTTCGGCGGCCATCGTGGTGATGGCCCTGGTGTCGCCGCTGGCCGGCATGGCCGTGGACCGCTGGGGCGGCCATCGCGTCATGCCGCTGGGCGCGCTACTGGGCGCGCTGGGCTGCGCGGGCCTGTCGATCGCGCACGCCATACCTTGGTACTTCCTGTCCTGGGCCGTGCTGGGCGTTGGCATGCGGCTGAGCCTGTACGACGCGGCTTTCGCCTCGCTGGCGCGCGCGGCCGGCCCCTTGGCGCGCCGGCCCATGTCGCAGATCACGTTGTTCGGCGGACTCGCGTCCACGGTGATGTGGCCGGTAGGCCATGCGCTGTCGGGCTGGCTGGGCTGGCGCGGCGCGGCGCTGGCCTATGCCGGTTTGGCGCTGGCCACGGTGCCGCTTTACCTGGCGCTGCCGCGTGCACGCTATGCAGCGGCCCCCGGCGGCAAGGACAAGGCGCCCGCCGGCCTCACCCGCAACGCCGCCGAGCGCCGCCTGGCGGGCGGACTGTACGCGTTGGTCGCCATGCTGACCAACTTTCTGGCGGCGGGCAACGCGGCCCATCTGATTTCATTGCTGTCGGGCCTGGGCTTGGCCGCGGCCGCCGCGGTCAGCGTCGCGGCCCTGTGGGGCGTCGGCCAGTTCGCGGCCCGTCTGGCCGACGTGGCGTTGGGCTCGCGCCTGCATCCGCTGACATTGACGCTGGCGGTCGGCGCGCTGCTGCCCCTGTGCTTCCTGCTGGCGCTGCTGTCCGGCGGCAACCTCTATGCCACCGCCGCCTACGCGCTGCTTTACGGCGCCTGCAATGGCCTCTTGACCATCACCCGCGGCACCCTGCCGCTGGCGCTCTTCGATTTCCGCAGCTATGGCACGCTGGTGGGTTCATTGCTGATCCCCAGCTTCCTGGTCACCGCCGCCTCTCCGGTCGCCTATGCCTACATCGTGGACAGCTACGGCGCACGCGGCGCGATGGGGCTGTCGGTGGGCTTGGCCGCGGCTATCGGTGCGGCAGCGTTCGCGCTGCGGTGGAAGTTCATCGCCAGGACGCGCGCGGCGTTTGCCTGAAGCGCCCGCCGCGCGATGGCGGCGGCCGGCGTCTCAACCCTCGGCGGCGGAGGCCACCACCCATTTTTCCCAACCGATCTTGCGCAGCTTGCAGGCGGGACACTCGCCGCAGCCGTAGCCCCAGTCGTGGCGCGCGCCGCGCTCGCCCAGATAGCAGGTGTGGCTTTCCTCGACGATGGTTTCCACCAGCGCGTCGCCGCCCAGCCTATGCGCCAGCGCCCAGGTCTCGGACTTGTCGATCCACATCAGCGGCGTCTCGATCGTGACCCGCGAGCCCAAGCCCAGGCCCAGCGCCACTTGCTGCGCCTTGATGGTGTCGTCGCGGCAATCCGGATAGCCGGAAAAATCGGTTTCGCACATGCCGCCCACCAGCACGTCCAGCTGACGGCGGTAGCCCAGCGCGGCGGCCAGCGTCAGGAACAGCAGGTTGCGCCCAGGCACGAAAGTGTTGGGCAGGCCGTTGGCCTGCATTTCGATGGCGCGGTCGCTGGTCATGGCGGTATCGCCCACCTGGCCCAGCACCTTCAGGTCCAGCAGATGATCCTCGCCCAGGCGCGGCGCCCAGTCGGGGAAATTGCTGCGGATCTCGCGCAGCACGTTCAGCCGCGCAGTCAGTTCAATGTGGTGGCGCTGCCCGTAGTCGAACGCCACGGTTTCCACATGGGCGTAGCGGTCCAGCGCCCAGGCCAGGCAAGTAGTGGAATCCTGGCCGCCCGAAAACAGCACGAGCGCGCGACGTTGATGATTTTGCATAAATGGGGGCTTCTGGAAAGACGAAGGGACTGAAGGCTTGTACGCACAGGTGACGGCCTGCCTTTAGTGTAAACATGCTGCTGGCGGACTTTAAACCGACGCCGGCGGCTGGCGTAAAAAGTCTGCGTAAAATCTTCCAGATTCTCTTTCCCGGTTTACCTGCAACGCCTCTTCTTTCCTACCCCTTCCCCTCTCTCAGCAGCCTCGACGGATCCCCGCCAGATGAATGCCATGCGCCCGCAGTCCGATTCAGCAGAACCCTTGCGTCACGATATCCGGCTATTAGGCCGATTACTGGGCACCGTCATCGAGGAATGTGAGGGCAAACGCGTCTTCGACACCATCGAAACCCTGCGCCGCACGGCCGTGAAGTTCCGCCGCGAAGGCAACGACGCCGACGGCAAATTGCTGGAGCAGCGCGTCAAGCGCCTGCAAGGCAGCGACCCCAACTCCGTGGCGCGCGCCTTCAGCTACTTCCTGCACCTTTCCAATATCGCCGAAGACCGCGACCAGAATCGCCGCCAGCGCGCCCGCGCCATCGCCAGCGGCGCGCCCGAGCGCGGCAGCCTGCGCGACGCGGTGCAGACCCTGGGCCGCCAGGGCGTGGGCGTAGCCCGCATCCGCCGGCTGCTGGCCGAAGCCTGCGTCATGCCGGTGCTGACCGCGCACCCCACCGAAGTGCAGCGCAAGAGCACGCTGGACGTGCACCGCGAGATCGCCGGCGCGCTGACGCAGCGCGAAGGCACGCTCACGCCGGAAGAGCTGGCCGACCTGGACGCATCCCTCCTCGGCCGCGTCGCCACGCTGTGGCAGACCCGCATGCTGCGCTACACGCGCCTCACGGTGGCCGACGAAATCGAGAACGCGCTGTCGTACTACCGCAGCACCTTCCTGCAAGTCATTCCGCGCGTGTACGGCGACCTGTCCAAGCTGCTGAGCCGCGAGTCCGCCAAGCCCTTCGCCGCTCCGCCCGCGCCGCTGGAGCCCTTCCTGCGCATGGGCAGCTGGATCGGCGGCGACCGCGACGGCAACCCCAACGTGGATGCCAGCACCCTGGAACGCGCGCTGCTGCGCCAGGCCACCGTGCTGTTCGAACACTATCTGCAAGAGGTCCATGCGCTGGGCGCGGAGCTGTCCGTCACCACCTTGCTGATTGGCGTGGATGCCGAACTGCTGGCCCTGGCCGACGCCAGCGGCGACGATTCGCCCCACCGCCGCGATGAGCCCTATCGCCGCGCGCTGGTCGGCGTGTACGCCCGCCTGGCCGCCACCGCGCAGCGCCTGACGGGCCAGGACCTGGCGCGGCGCAGCACCGTCGCGGCAGCCCCCTACGAAGGTCCGCAAGAGCTGTCCGCCGATCTGGCCGTGATCGCCGCGTCGCTGGCCGCCCACCATGGCTCGCCCATCGCCAAGCTGCGCCTGGCCGGCTTGCAGCAGGCCGTGGAAGTATTCGGCTTTCATCTGGCCACGGTGGACCTGCGCCAGAGTTCCGACGTGCACGAGCGCGCGCTGGCCGAGCTGTTCACCCTCGCCGGCACGCAACGCGACGGCAAGCCGCTGGACTACCTGGCGCTCACCGAAGAGCAACGCGTCGAACTGCTGCGCGCCGAACTGGCGCAGGCCCGTCCGCTGGCCTCGCCCTGGATCGCCTATAGCGAAGACACCACGCGCGAACTGGCGGTGCTGCGCGCCGCCGCCGCCGGCCGCGCGCGCTACGGCAAGCAGGCCGTGCGCCAGACCATCGTGTCGCACACCGAAACGCTGAGCGACCTGCTGGAAGTCATGGTGCTGCAAAAGGAAGCCGGCCTCATCGCCCCGGCGGGCCAGGAGATCCAGCCCGAGGACGGCCTGATGGTCGTGCCGCTGTTCGAGACCATTCCCGACTTGCAGCGCGGCGCCGAGATCATGGCTGCCTGGCTGGACCTGCCCGAAATCCGCCAGCGCGTGAAGCTGGCGCAGAACGGCGCGCAGGAAGTCATGCTGGGCTATTCGGACAGCAACAAGGACGGCGGCTTCCTCACGTCCAACTGGTCGCTCTACCAGGCCGAGCGCGCGCTGGTCGACGTGTTCTCGGCCCGCAACGTGCGGCTGCGCCTGTTCCATGGCCGTGGCGGTTCGGTAGGCCGCGGCGGCGGCTCCAGCTTCGACGCCATCCTGGCACAGCCCCCGGGCACCGTGGCCGGCCAGATCCGCCTGACCGAACAGGGCGAAGTCATCCAGAGCAAGTACAAGGACGCCGAGGTCGGCCGCTGGCACCTGGAACTGCTGGTCGCGGCCACGCTGGAATCCAGCCTCGCGCCGCGCGCCGAAGCCACCAGCGCGGAAGACGCGCACATGGCCCAGCACGGCCCGGCCATGTCCTTCATGTCCGAAACCGCGCAGCGCACCTACCGCGGCCTGGTCTACGACACCCCGCGCTTTGCCGATTACTTCTTCGCCGCCACGCCCATCAGCGAAATCGCAGGCCTGAACATCGGCTCGCGTCCCGCCTCGCGCAAGAAAGGCCAGCGCATCGAAGACCTGCGCGCCATCCCCTGGGGCTTTTCCTGGGCTCAATGCCGCCTGATGCTGACCGGATGGTACGGCATGGGGTCGGCCATCGAGGCCTATCTGGAAACCGGCGCCCCCGACGCGCCCCGCTCGCGCCGCGGCCGCCTGGCCCAGCTGCGCGAAATGGCGCGCGACTGGCCCGCCTTCCGCACGCTGCTGTCCAACATGGAAATGGTGCTGGCCAAGTCCGACCTGGCGATCGCCGCGCGCTACGCGCAGCTGGTGCCGCAGCGCGGCGTGCGCGAACGCATCTTCGGCGCCATCAGCGCCGAGCACGGCCGCACGCTGGCCATGCTCAAGCTGCTGACCCAGCGCGAACTGCTGGCCGACAACCCCACGCTGCAGGCGTCGCTGCGCGAGCGCTTCGCCTACATCGATCCGCTCAACTACCTGCAGATCGACCTGATCCGCCGCCACCGCGCGGCGCAGAAGCATCCCGAGGCCGAGGTCGACAAGCGCGTGCAGCGCGCCATCCACCTGACGATCAACGGGATTGCGGCGGGGCTGCGCAACTCGGGCTAGCGATTGCTGGTGAAATGGCGCGCGGTATAGAATGAGTCTGATTCTCATCCTTTACCCGCGCCATTTTTGCCGCCTTCGCGCGTTGCAGGGGCCCGCATGTCGACCAACCAATCCGCAGCGCAGCAGGGCATCGAAGGCCTGTATGCCGATCATCACAGCTGGCTGAGAAGCTGGCTGCGTCGAAGGCTGGGCAATGCGTTCGACGCGGCGGATCTGGCGCACGACACCTATCTGCGCATCCTGCACACTGGCCGGCTGCCCGAACCGCACCAGTCGCGCCAGCATCTGGCGCAGGTCGCCCGCGGCCTGGTGATCGACCTCTACCGCCGCCGCCAGATCGAGGCCGCCTATCTCGAAGCCCTCGCCGGTCTGCCGCAGGCGCATGCGCCGTCGGAAGAAGCCCGCGCCATGGCGGTACAAGCCCTGGTCGAGATCGACGCCGTGCTGCAGAGCCTGCCAGCCAAGGCGCGCGAGGCGCTGCTGCTGCGCAAACTGGACGGTTTGAGCTACCGCGACATCGCGTCGCGGCTGGCCGTGTCGGTGTCGTCGGTGGAGAAATACGTGGCTTCCGCGCTGCTGGCCTGCTACCAGGCCCTGCACGCGCCCCCTGGCGGCTGACCGGGCATGTCCGCCACGCCCGGCATTCCGTCAAATCCCCAGGGCTTGAATCGGGCCATCGACCCCGCCATCGTGCAGCGGGCAGCCGAATGGATGGCGCGCTTGTGGTCGGAAGACGTCAACCCCACCGACCAGTCCGACTGCGCCCGCTGGCGCGCGCAACATGCCGACCATGAACTGGCCTGGCAACGGCTGCTGGAATTCGAGGACAAGCTCGGCAGCGTATCGCCGCAGGCCGCCAGCCACGCTCTGCGCAAACGCCCGGCTGGCGTCTCGCGGCGCCGCGCGATCAGCCTGCTGGGGCTGGGCGCAACCATCGTGGGCGTGGGCTACATCCTGCGCGGCACCGACTCCTGGCAAACCGCAACGGCCGACTACCGCAGCGGCACTGGCGAAATCCGGACCATCGCCCTGCCGGATGGGTCCAGCGTGACGCTGTCCACCGCGACCGCCATCGACCTCAGGTTCACCGCGGACGAACGCGTGGTGGTGCTGCACGCCGGAGAAATCCTGGTAGCAACCGCGCCAGATCTCGCAGCCATGGCCCGGCCGTTCCGGGTGCGCAGCCGCCACGGCTCCATCCAGGCCCTGGGCACCCGATTCTCGGTCAGGGACGATACCGAAACCTCCCGCGTGGCCGTGTTCGAAGGCGCCGTGGAAATCCGTCCCCTCGGCGCACCGGAACAGGCAGTCCTGCTTCAAGCCGGCCAGGGTTCGCGCTTTTCGTCAGGCGGGGCCGCGGCACCTAGTCCTGCGCAGGAAAGCGCGGCGGCCTGGAGCCGCGGGGTATTGGTGGCCGATGCCATGCGCCTGGACGAATTCCTGGCAGAACTGGCCCGCTACCGGCCAGGCCTGCTGCGCTGCGATCCCGAGGTTGCGGGCCTGCTGGTGAGCGGCGTCTTTTCCGTACGCAACACGGACCGGGCGCTGGACAACCTCACGCGGGCTCTGCCGGTGGCGGTGAGCTACCGGACGCGCTACTGGGTGACAGTGCAGGCAGCGCAATGACGGCCAATCGGCTGTTGCCGTTACAAACTTTTCGAGGCGGCAATTGCGGATTCGGCGTTCTTGCTCGGGATATAGGGTGACCCCCTTTCATCTCCAGCACGAACCGCAAGGCATCACCCAATGTCCCGTCACCCGCAGCCCAGGTCCCATTCCCACGCGCCAGCCACGCCAGCGCTCCGCCCCGCGATTCCCCGCCTGATGCGCCTGGCGCTGTTTCTCAGCGTGGCGTTCTGCGTCATCCCTGGCGCGACCGCCACCGCGCAGGCGCAGAGCGTCGAGACCAGGAGCAGCTACGACATCGCCGGCGGCCCGCTGAGCCAGGTGCTCAATGCCTACGCCAGCGCGGCCGGCGTAGAACTGAGCATGGACGCCGCGCTGCTGCATGGAAAGCGCAGCAACGGCCTGTCAGGCAGCTATTCGGTGCGCGAAGGCTTCGGTGAATTGCTGCGCGGCCAAGGCCTGCAAGCCCTGCCGGAAAGCAACGGCAGCTACACGCTGCGCCCCGCGCCGGCGTCGCACCACGACGCCACCACGCTCGAAGCCGTGACCGTCACCGCGCAGGCCGCGGAGACCGCCACCGGCCCCCTGCATGGCTACGCGGCCCGGCTCAGCGCGACCGGCACCCGCACCGACACGCCCATCATCGAAACGCCGCAATCGATCTCGGTCGTGGGCGCGGAGGAAATCGACACCCTGAAATCGCAGAGCATTCAAGATGCGCTGGGCTACGTGGCGGGCGTCAGCCGCGCTGAAGGCATGGACCGCACGTCTGACAGCCTGTTCCTGCGGGGCTTCCGCAGCAACCTGGGCAACTACTACCGCGACGGCATGCTGTACACCGTGAACATCTACAACGGGCGGCAGGAGGTGTATGGGCTGGAGCGCATCGAGTTCCTCAAGGGCGCATCCTCCGTCCTCTACGGCTCCGCGTCGCCCGGCGGCATCATCAATACGGTCAGCAAACGCCCCACCGTGGAGCCGCTGCGCGAACTGAACGTTGAAGCGGGCAACTACAGCCGCAAGCAGATCTCCGGCGATTTCGGCGGCGCGCTCGATGAAGATGGCAAGTGGTCGTACCGATTGACCGCCTTGCTGCGCGAGAGCGATACGTTCATCGACCATGTGCCTGACGATCGGACCTACATCGCGCCTGCCATCACGTGGCAGCCAAGCGCCGCCACCTCGCTGACCCTGCTTGCGGAATACCAGAAGGACCACACCGTCTACGTTTATGGCCTGCCGGCGCAAGGCACGGTGCTCCCCAACGTCAACGGCCGGATCCCACGCAATCGTTTTACCGGCGAGCCTGGTTTCGACAAGTTCAACATGGAACGCTATTCGATCGGCTATCTGTTCGAACACGCCTTCAACAGCCAGCTTAAGCTGCGCAACAGTGCGCGCTATTTCCATGCGGACAGCACCTATCACTCCACCGACATCTGGCAGCTCGCGCCCGACCAGCGCTGGACCGCCGATCGCGGCGCCATGCCACGCTGGGATCGCTCCTCCGCCCTGATCTCCGATACGTCCTTGCAATACGAGGTGGGCAGCGGCATGGTGCGCCACACGCTGTTGGCGGGTATCGATTACTCGCTGCCCAAACACGAAACCGAACGCTATATCCGCAGCAACAACAACATCGACCTCTACGATCCTGTGTATGGCATGCCGCTAGGCCCCGTCGCGCCGTTCCCCGGGTCCTCCTCCGTCACCGACATGAAGCGCCTGGGCATCTACGTTCAGGACCAGATCAAGATCGCCGACAAATGGGTCGTCCTGCTGGGCGGACGACAGGATTGGGTCACGGTCGACGAGCACAACTTCTTCACCGACGAAAAATATGCGGACGGCGAAAAGAGCAAGGCCTTCACCGGCCGCGCCGGCCTGGTCTACCTGGCCGACAACGGGCTGGCGCCGTTCCTCAGCTATAGCGAGTCATTCGAGCCTACCAGCGGCCAGGACCGCCAGGGCAGCCGCTTCCAGCCCACCACCGGCCAGCAGTACGAAGCCGGGCTGCGCTACCAGCCCGCCGGCTCGGACACCATGCTGTCGGCGGCGGTCTACCAACTGACCCGCAAGAACATGACCGTGACCGACCCCTTGGACACGTCCTATCAGATACAGGCCGGCGAGGCGCGGACCCGCGGCCTGGAACTGGAGGCGCGCACCCGCATCGGCCGCAATGCCAACCTGATCGCCGCCTACGCCTACACCGACGCGCGCACGCTCAAGGCCAGCCCCCTGCAACCCGACGAGGAAGGCAAGCGCCTGAGCTCGGTCCCCTACAACCAGTTCTCGCTATGGGGCGACTATGGTTTCGGCGACTTCGGCCTGCCTGGCTTGAGAATCGGCGCTGGCCTGCGCTATGTGGGCAGCACCCGCGGCATGGCGCACGGCATGCCGGTGGAGGTGCCATCCTTCACCTTGTTCGACGCCATGATCAGCTACGCGACGGGGCCATGGAAGTTCGCGCTGAACGCGTCCAACCTGACCGACAAGACCTATATCGGCAGTTGCACCTACGGCTGCTTCTACGGCGAACCGCGCCGGGTGATCGGCACCGCCACCTACCGCTGGTGAGGTCAGGCCGGCCCGCGCTCGCGCCAGAGCGCGGGCCGGCGTCCCCTGCCTGCGCACCGTCCACCAGCCGGACACCCAAAATCCCCCATTTGTCCGCCCCCCGCGACTTTTAGTACTATCTCTTTCAGAAATTCTATATACGCACAAATGTTCGTATATAGAACATAAAGATTTTTCTGGCCAGGCGCACAGGAAGGCACACCCGGAAGAGACAGAAAGCATCCTGGTTCCGCACGTGCCCGCCCGCAAGCCCGGCGTGTCAGCACCGAGCGAACCATCATGGATACTCCCCTCAAGAATCTCGCCATCGTCGGCGCAGGCGCCATGGGCAGCGGCATCGCCGCGCTGTTCGCCTCGAAGGGATTGAACGTCGTCCTGATCGACCCGATGGAAGGCGCGCTGGACCGCGCGCTGCAGACCATAGACCGCCAGTTGAATGTCTATGCCCCGGGCAACGTCCAGGAAGCGATGCAGCGCATTCAAGTCGCACCGGGGCTGGAAGCGGCCTGCAACAGCGACCTGGTGATCGAGGCCGTGCCCGAGAACCTGGAGCTCAAGCGCGGCATCTTCGCCAAGCTCGATTCCCTGTGCCCCGCGCACACCCTCTTCGCCACGAACACCTCCGGCCTGTCCATCAACGCCATCGCCAGCGCGGTAGTGCGGCGCGACCGTTTCGTGGGCACCCATTTCTTTACGCCCGCCGACGTGATTCCGCTGGTGGAAGTGGTGCGCAACGACGGCACCTCCGAGGACACGGTCGCCCGGGTGATGGCCACGCTGCGCTACGCCGGCAAGCGTCCGGTGCTGGTGCGCCAGGACATCCCCGGCTTCATCGCCAACCGCATCCAGCACGCCCTGGCACGCGAGGCCATCTCGCTGCTGGAGAAAGGCGTGGCCAGCGCCGAGGACATCGACGAAGTGGTCAAGTGGAGCCTGGGCATCCGCCTGGCCCTGTCGGGACCGCTGGAACAGCGCGACATGAACGGCATCGACGTGCACTACGCGATCGCCAGCTATCTCTACAAAGACCTGGAAAACCGCACCGAACCTTCCGAACTCCTGAAGAGCAAGGTCGAAAGCGGCCAGATCGGCGCCAAGAGCGGCCAGGGCTTCTACACCTGGAGCCCCGAACGCCGCGAGCGCGTGCTGCGCGAGAAAAGCGCCGCGCTAGGCGAACTGGCTGACTGGCTCAACGGCAAGGCCAGCGGCTCCTGACGGCCGCGCAAGCAAAGCATTCACACCATAAGGCGCGGGGCATCCCGCCACCAGCGCCAGCGGGCCACAAGCCCAACCACACAAAGAAAGCAATCGTCCCACCCGCCCCCGCCGACACCCGGCGCCGGGCGGCGCAAGACGCGAGAAAACTTAGCCTTACCGGAGTTTGTAGGAGGCACCATGAATAAACTGGCTTCATTCTTTACGGAGCTGATGCGCAAGTATCTGCCCGACCCCTTCGTCTTCGCGATCGCGCTGACCCTGCTCACCGTGCTGCTGGCCATGGGCGTCGAGGGCAAGGGCATCGGCGACATCACGCGCGCCTGGGGCAACGGCTTCTGGAGCCTCCTGGCCTTCACGACCCAGATGGCCGTGATCCTGGCGATGGGCTACGTGCTGGCCACGGCGCCGCTCACCGACCGCATGCTCAACCGCATCGTCAGCCACGTGCACAAGCCGCATACCGCCATCATCGTGGCGACGCTGGTCGGCGGCATCGGCAGCTACCTGAACTGGGGCTTCGGCCTGGTCATCGGCGGCATCGTCGCCAAGAAGCTGGCGCTGAAGGTCAAGGGCGTGCACTACCCGCTGATCATCGCCGCGGCCTACAGCGGCTTCACCATGTACGGCCTGGGCCTGTCGGCCAGCATCCCCGTGCTGGTCGCCACCCCCAATCACCCCACCGCCGAGCAGATGGGCACCATCCCGCTGTCGGAAACCATTTTCTCGGTGCCGATGCTGATCACCAGCCTGGTGATCATCGTGACGCTGCCGCTGCTCAACGCCTGGCTGCACCCCAAGAAGGGCGAGAAGATCGTTGAAGTGGACCCGGCCATCGACCGCGACGCCAACACGTCCAGCGCCGCCGAAGACATGCTGGAAAAAGGCACCATCGCCTCCAAGCTGAACAACAGCCGCATCCTGAGCCTGCTGATCGGCGCGCTGGGCATCGCCTACGTGACCTTCCACTTCATGGACGGCGGTTCGCTGGACCTGAACCTGATCAACTTCATCATCCTGTTCCTGGGCATCATCCTGCTGGGCACGCCGGCCGCCTACGTGGCCAAGCTGACCGAAGGCATCAAGACGATCTCCGGCATCATCCTGCAGTACCCCTTCTACGCCGGCATCATGGCCATCATGGCCGCCTCCGGCCTGGTCACCACGATCTCGCAAGTGTTCGTCGACGTGGCCACGCCCGAGTCGCTGCCGTTCTGGGGCCTGATCAGCTCGTTCGTCATCAACTTCTTTGCGCCTTCGGCCGGCGGCCACTGGGTCATCCAGGGTCCGTTCATGATCGACGCCGCCAAGGAAATCGGCAGCGCGCTGAACCAGACCACCATGGCCGTCATGCTGGGCAACGCCTGGAACGACCTGGTGCAGCCCTTCTGGATCCTGCCCGCGCTGGCGCTGTCCAAGCTCAAGCTGCGCGACGTGATGGGCTATACCGTCATCATGATGCTGTGGGTCGGCGTGATCCACATCACCGCCGTCCTCCTTTGGGGTTATCTGACCCACTGACCGGCGCGCTTACTCTAGGAACGGAACCGATATGAGCAAACCTACTGCGTATCTCGTGACCGGCGGCAGCGCCGGGATCGGGGCTGCGATCATCCGCATGCTGCTGGATGCGGGACACAAGGTCGTCAACATCGACTACAAGCTGCCCGAGAATCCGCCCGCGGGGCTGGTGTCTTATCAGGCCGACCTGACCGACGAAGCGCGCACCAAGGAAGTGGCCCGCGAAGTGACCGCGGCCTACAACATCGTGGGCCTGGTCAACAACGCCGGCGCGACCCGCCCGGGCACGGCCGACACAGCCACGCTCGCGGACCTGGACTACGTGGTCAACCTGCACCTGCGCACCGCGCTGATCCTGGTGCAGGCCGCGCTGCCCGCCATGCGCGAAGCCGGCTTCGGCCGCATCGTGAACATGTCGTCGCGCGCCGCGCTGGGCAAGCCGGACCGCGTGGTCTATTCGGCCACCAAGGCCGGCCTGGTGGGCCTGACCCGCACGCTGGCCATGGAGCTGGGCGGCGACGGCATCACCGTCAACGCCATCGGTCCCGGCCCCATCGCCACCGATCTGTTCACCAAGAGCAATCCGGCAGGCGCGCCGCAGACCGAACGCATCATCAACAGCATCGTGGTCAAGCGCCTGGGCACGCCCGAAGACGTGGCGCGCGCCGCGATGTTCTTCCTGTCGCCGGACAACGGCTTCGTCACCGGCCAGATGCTGTACGTCTGCGGCGGCACGACGCTGGGCGTCGCGCCCATCTGAGATCCGCCGTGCGCACGCCAGCCGCCCTCGTCTCTCCCCTGCCCCGCCTAACGGCGAAGCAGGGCGTGGTTGATCTGGTCGGCCGCGCGGCGCAATGGCGGCAGAAACGCCGCCAGCATTTCCTCGCGCGTAAAGCGGTTGGCATGGCCGCTGACGTTCATCGCGGCGATCACGCGGCCGCTGCGGTCCATGATGGGCACGGCCACCGACTGCAGCCCCGGCTCCAGCTCCTGCGCGACGCAGGCGTAGCCGTCGGCGCGCACGCCGGCCAGCACGCGCTTCAACTCCGCGATGTCCGTGACGGTGTGCGGGGTGTAGGACTGGATCTGGCTCAGCGCCAGCACCCGGTCCAGCTCCGGCTCCGTCAGCCCCGCCAGCAACACGCGGCCCATCGAGGTCGCCCAGGCCGGCAGGCGGCTGCCCACGGCCAGGTTGATGGTCATGACCTTGTGCGTGGACAGGCGCAGGATGTAGACGATGTCCGCGCCTTCCAGCACCGAAACGGAACACGACTCCCGCGTCTGCTCGGCCACTTCTTCCATGTACGGCAACGCCAGGTTCCACAGCGGCGTGCCGGACAGGTAGGCGTAGCCCAGCTCCAGGATGCGCGGGGTCAGCGAGAACTTGCGGTCGTCGACGGTGACGTAGCCCAGGTGCTCCAGCGTCAGCAGGATGCGGCGCGCGCCGGCGCGAGTCAGCCCGGTCACGGCCGCGACCTCGGACAAAGTCATCTCGGAACGGTCGGGGCCGAAGGCCCGGATCACGGACAAGCCGCGCGCGAAGGACTGCACGTAGCTGTCGCTGGGTTGCTGGGTATCTTGCTCGGCCATCCGTCTACCGCGAAAAGAGTAAATGGGGATGACGCCGCGCCGGCTCGCCTTGACGCCCGGCTCATCCCCATGAAACGATGTTCTTCAGAAGAACGAAAGTTCTAATTAAGAACAAATTATGACACGCCACCTATGAGCAAACATCATGATTTCTAAGCTTGTTGCAAGCGCGGCGGCCGCCCTGGCGGACGTACCCGACGGCGCCACCGTCATGATCGGCGGCTTCGGCACCGCCGGCCAGCCCATGGAACTGATCGACGCCCTGCTGGAGCAGGGCGCGAAGGACCTGGTCATCATCAACAACAACGCCGGCAACGGCACCACCGGCCTGGCCGCCCTGCTGGGCGCCAACCGCGTGCGCAAGATCATCTGCTCATTCCCGCGCCAGGTGGATTCGCAGATCTTCGACGGCCTGTACCGCAGCGGCAAGATCGAGCTGGAACTGGTGCCGCAGGGCAACCTGGCCGAGCGCATCCGCGCCGCCGGCGCCGGCATCGGCGCGTTCTTCACGCCCACCGGCTACGGCACCCCGCTGGCCGATGGCAAGGAAATCCGCGAGATCAACGGCCGCCAGTACGTGCTGGAGTATCCGCTGCACGCCGACTACGCGCTCATCAAAGCCGAACGCGGCGACCGCTGGGGCAACCTGGTCTACCGCAAGACCGCCCGCAACTTCGGCCCCATCATGGCCAGCGCGGCGCGCGTGGCCGTGGCGCAGGTGCGTGAAGTGGTCGAACTGGGCGAGCTGGACCCGGAAACCGTCGTCACCCCCGGCATCTTCGTGAAACGCGTCGTGCAGATCGCAGCCACCCCGGCCGCCAAGGAGCAGCAATGAGCACCAAACTGACCCGCGACCAGATCGCCGCCCGCGTGGCGCAGGACATTCCTGAAGGCGCCTACGTGAACCTGGGCATCGGCCTGCCCACGCTCGTCGCCAACCATCTGCCGGCGGACCGCGAAGTCATCCTGCACACCGAAAACGGCATGCTGGGCATGGGCCCCGCCCCCGCCAAGGGCGAGGAAGACTACGACCTGATCAACGCCGGCAAGCAGCCCGTGACGGAACTGCCCGGCTGCTCGTTCTTCCATCACGCCGACTCGTTCGCGATGATGCGCGGCGGCCACCTGGACATCTGCGTGCTGGGCGCCTTCCAGGTTTCGCAGCACGGCGACCTGGCCAACTGGCACACCGGCGCGCCCGACGCGATTCCCGCCGTGGGCGGCGCGATGGACCTGGCGATCGGCGCCAAGGACGTGTTCGTGATGATGGAACTGCAGACCCGCGAAGGCCAGAGCAAGCTGGTCGAGGCCTGCACCTATCCGCTGACCGGCGTGCGCTGCGTGTCGCGCGTGTACACCGACGTGGCGGTGTTCGACATCCGCGCCGACGGCGTGACCGTCATCGACATGTTCGGCGACACCACCGCCGACGAGCTGCTGCGCCTTACCGGCCTGCCGCTGAAGTTTTCCCGCTGAATTTTGTGCGCGCTCCGGCATCGCCGGAGCGGCTTTACAGGAGAGAGTCATCATGTTGTTCATGGTTCAAATGCAAGTCAATCTTCCCGTCGACATGCCCGCCGACCGCGCCGACAAGCTGAAGGCCGACGAAAAGGCCCTGGCGCAGCAGCTGCAGCGCGACGGCAAGTGGAAGAACCTGTGGCGCGTGGCCGGCCGCTACGCCAACGTCAGCATCTTCGACGTCGAAAGCAACGACGAGCTGCACACGCTGCTGTCCTCGCTGCCGCTGTTCCCGTACATGGACATCAACGTCACGGCGCTGGCGCGCCACCCCTCGGCAATCTGACCAGGAGCGGCTGATGCCCTACATCATCGAAACCTTCGACAAGCCCGGCCACCAGGAAGTGCGCCAGCAGCATCGCGCCGCGCACCTGGAATACCTGGACGCGAACAAGCAGCTGCTGCTGGCCTGCGGCGCCAAGCTGCAGGACGACGGCAAGGACGCCGGCGGCGGCCTCTACATCGTGGCCCTGGAAACGCGCGAAGCCGCGCAGCAGTTCATCGACGCCGACCCGTTCTCCCAGGCCAATCTGTTCGAGCGCGTGACCATCACGCGCTGGCGCAAGGCCTATGTCGACGGCGTCTGCCACCTGTAAACGCAAGGAATAAACCCGCATGTCTTACGCCGATCTCAGCCAGGCACGGCTGTACTACGTCATCGATGGCCCCGCCGACGCGCCGGTGCTCGTGCTCTCCAACTCGCTGGGCACCTGCTCCGACATGTGGGCCCGCCAGATTCCCGAACTGAGCAAGCACTTCCGCGTGCTGCGCTACGACACCCGCGGCCACGGCAAGTCGTCGATCCCCGAGGGCGAATACAGCTTCGAGCAGCTGGGCAACGACGTCGCCGAACTGCTGGCGCACCTGAACATCAAGCGCGCGCACTTCTGCGGCCTGTCGATGGGCGGCCCCACCGGCCTGTGGCTGGCGCTGGCGCGTCCCGAACTGCTGGACAAGCTGATCCTCTGCAACACCGCCGCGCGCATCGGCTCGGCCGAAGGCTGGAGCGCCCGCATCGCCGCGGTCGCCGAACAGACCCTGGAAAAGATGGCGCCCACGCTGGTCGAACGCTGGCTTACCGACAGCTACCGCGCGGCCGAGCCTGGCCTGACCCAGGTGCTGATCGACATGCTGCGACGCACGGCGGACGCTGGCTACTCGGGCAACTGCGCCGCGCTGCGCGACGCCGACTTCCGCGAACAAGTGGCCTCGATCAAGGCGCCCACGCTGGTCATCAGCAGCACGCACGACCTGGCCGCCACCCCGGCCCAGGGCCGTGAACTGGCTGAGGCCATCCCCGGCGCGCGCTACTTCGAAATGAACACCTCCCATATCTCGAACTGGGAGCAACCCGAAGTCTTCACCCGCACGGTCGTCGACTTCCTGAAGGGGTAAGCGGCATGCAGCGCTGGAAAAACCGGCCCGAAGGCTCCAACTGGGGCGACTTCGGGCACGACGACCAACTCGGCCGCCTGAACCTCATTACCGAAGAACAAGTCCTGAAAGGCGCGCGTGAAATCCGCGCCGGCAAGACCTTCTGCCTGTCGCTGCCGCTGGACCTGCCCGGCGGCAACGTGCTCAACCCGCGCCGTCATCCGCCGCAACTGAGCCCCACGCGCCTGGCGGACACGCCCTACCTGAACTTCCCGCTGCGCAACGTCAACCCGGACGCGGTGGACGTGCTGAGCGATGACCAGGTGCTGCTGTCGATGCAGTATTCGACGCAATGGGACGCGCTGGCCCACGTGGGCGCCTTGTTCGACGCCGACGGCGACGGCAAGCCCGAACTGCGCTACTACAACGGCTACCAGGCCGGCGTGGACGTCGTCGGCCCGGCCGACGGCGACCATACCGGCTGCGGCTGCAACAGCGGCGGCCCGTCGGCGGCGCTGAAGCTGGGCGTGGAAAACCTGGCGCAGAAGGGCATGCAGGGCCGCGGCGTGCTGGTGGACCTGTTGCGCCACTATGGCCCCGGCCGCACACTGATCGGCCATGCCGAACTGATGCATGTACTGAAGACGGACGGCATCAGCGTCGAAACCGGCGACATGCTGGTGCTGCGCACCGGCTACGCCGAAGCGGTGGTCGCCATGAACGGCACGCCCGACGCCGAGACGCTGCACACCTACGGCGCCGCGCTGGACGGCACCGACCAGGCGCTGCTGCAATGGATCACGGACAGCGGCATCGCCGCCATCTGCGCCGACAACTACGCCGTGGAAGCCTACCCCGCGCGCGAGAAGACCGGCCCGCGCGCCATGCTGCCGCTGCACCACCATTGCCTGTTCAAGCTGGGACTGCCGCTGGCGGAACTCTGGTACCTGAAGGACCTGGCGGACTGGCTGCACGCCAACGGCCGGCACCACTTCATGCTGACCGCCCCGCCCCTGCGCCTGCCGCATGCAATCGGATCGCCGGTCACGCCGATCGCAACGGTGTAATCGCCAGCAACCCGGCGCCATCGCGCAAATGAAAAGAGCTCCAGACCTGGAGCTCTTTTTTTTGATGCGGCGATCGCTACTTCATGCCTTCCCAATGCGGTCCGGGCACGATGATGTCGAACAGCTCCAGCACCCGCGCCACGGTATGGTCCACCATCTCTTCGATGGAGGCGGGCCGGTGGTAAAACGCGGGCAGCGGCGGAAACACGATGCCGCCCATTTCGGTGACGGCAGTCATGTTGCGCAGGTGCGCCAGGTTGAAGGGCGTCTCGCGCACCATCATCACCAGGCGCCGGCGCTCCTTGAGGGTCACGTCGGCGGCGCGGGTAATCAGGTTATCCGACAGGCCGTGGGCCACGGCCGCCAGCGTGCGCATGGAGCACGGCACGATGACCATGCCGGCCGTCTGGAACGCGCCGCTGGCTAGCGTAGCGCCCACGTCGCGCACGCTGTGCACGTGGTCGGCCAGGGCATAGACATCATGGCGGCTGACGTCCAGCTCGTGCTTGATGTTCAGCACGCCGGAGGCCGACACCACCAGATGCGTTTCGACATCGTCCACGCCGCGCAATGCCTGCAGCATGCGCACGGCGTACAGGGAGCCCGTGGCGCCCGTGATGCCGATGACCAGTCGCCGCATGGGCTGATCAGGCCGTTGCGCCGGACTGGTCCAGCAGCGTCTTCAGTTCGCCGGATTCGTTCATCTCGTTCATGATGTCCGAGCCGCCGATGAATTCGCCGGCCACGTACAGCTGCGGAATGGTGGGCCAGTTGGAGAATTCCTTGATGCCCTGGCGGACTTCGTCGTCCTCCAGCACATTGACGGTGACCAGCTTCTTCACGCCACAGCCCTTCAGGATCTGAATGGCCTTGCCGGAAAAGCCGCATTGCGGGAACTGGGCGGTGCCCTTCATGAACAGCACGACGGGGTGCTGGGTCACGGTTTCGCGGATGAATTCTTGAACGTCGCTCATGGTGGTCTCTTGGACAGGCATAACGGAATACGCCAATTATAGGTACAGCGGGAAAATTCGCCCGGATACCCCGGGCGTCCCGCCGGGAATGCGGTCAGGCGGGCAGCCGGCCGCCGGAAATACGCTCGATGCCGGCCAGGTCCTGGCGGCTGTGCACGTCCTGGAATCCGGCCGCGGCCAGCAGGCCCCGCACGGCTTGTGCCTGGTCCCAGCCATGCTCCATCCACAGGGATCCCCCCCGTTTCAGGTGACGGCCGGCGCCCTGGACGATGCGGGCCAGGTCTTCCAGACCGCCCGCGCCGTCGGTCAGCGCCCCGCGCGGCTCGAAGCGCACGTCGCCCTGGTCCAGGTGCGGGTCGTCGCAGGCCACATAGGGCGGATTGGACACGATCAGGTCGAAGCCCTCGCCGGCTGGCACGGCCTCGTACCAGCTGCCTTCGACCAGGCGCACGGATGCGGCCAGGTCCCAGGCGTTGCCGGCGGCGACCGCCAGCGCGGCGGAGCTGACGTCGGACGCCATCACCCGGGCGTCGCGGCGCGCCAGCGCAATCGAAATGGCGATCGCGCCGCTGCCTGTGCCCAGGTCCAGCACCGCGGGCGCGGCCAGGCCGGCCAGGCATTCCAGCGCGGTCTCCACCAGCACCTCGGTGTCCGGGCGCGGAATCAGCACGTCCGGGGTCACGCGGAAGCGGTGACCCATGAATTCGCGGTGGCCCAGCAGATAGGCCATGGGTTCCCCGGCCAGGCGCCGCTGGGCCAGGGCCTCGTAGGCCGCGGCCGTTTCAGGCAGCAAGGGGTCGGTATCGTGCGCCAGCAGCCAGGCGCGCGGCTTGGCCAGCACGTGCTCCAGCAGCATGCGCACCTCCAGGCGGGGCAGGCGCGTGTCGAGCAGCAGGCTTTTCAGCTGGGGCGGCGTCATGGCCGGGCTCAGATGTCGTCGCCCAGGGCCGCCAGCTGCTCGGCCTGGTGTTCGGAGATCAAGGCGCCGGTCAGCTCTTCCAGATCGCCTTCCATGATCTGCTGCAGCTTGTACAGCGTCAGGTTGATGCGGTGGTCGGTCACGCGGCCCTGCGGGAAGTTGTAGGTGCGGATGCGCTCGGAGCGATCGCCCGAACCGATCAGGCTCTTGCGCTCGGCGGCTTCCTTGCTCTGCCGTTCGCGGGTTTCCTTGTCCTTCAGGCGCGCGGCCAACACCTGCATGGCCTTGTCCTTGTTGCGATGCTGGGACCGGTCATCCTGGCATTCCACCACCAGCCCCGTCGGCAAGTGGGTAATGCGCACCGCCGAATCGGTCTTGTTGATGTGCTGGCCGCCCGCGCCGCTGGCGCGGAAGGTGTCGATGCGCAGGTCGCTGGGGTTTATGACGATTTCCGACATCTCGTCCGCTTCAGCCATGATGGCCACCGTGCAGGCGGAGGTGTGGATGCGGCCCTGCGCCTCGGTGGCAGGCACGCGCTGCACGCGGTGCGCGCCGGACTCGAATTTCAGGCGGCCATAGGCGCCATCGCCGTCGATGCGTGCGATCACTTCCTTGTAGCCGCCCAGCTCGGATGCGCTTTCGGACATCAGTTCCACGCGCCAGCCGCGCTGTTCCGCGTAGCGCGTATACATGCGCAGCAGGTCGCCCGAGAACAGCGCGCTTTCATCGCCGCCCGTGCCGGCGCGAATTTCCAGGAACACGCTGCGCCCGTCGTTGGGGTCGCGCGGCAGCAGCAGCAACTGCAATGCGCCTTCCAGTTCCTCGAGCTTGACGCGGCCGGACTTGATCTCGTCCTCGGCCATGGATTTCAGGTCCGGGTCGGACAGCATTTCTTGCGCCGCGGCCAGATCATCCTCGGTGCGGGCAAAGGCGGTGAAAGCTTCGACCACGGGTTCCAGTTCAGCGCGTTCACGCGAGAGCTTGCGGAAACGGTCCATGTCGGACGCGGTTTCCGGTTCGGCGAGCAGCGCGTCGACCTCGATCAGGCGGTGACACAGGTGCTCCAGCCGGCTGCGCATGGAAGATTTCATGGGGAATGACCAAAAAGAAAAGCGGGAAAGCGGATAGCGGGCGCCCAAAAGACGAACGCCCGCCAGGAGGCGGGACGTGGGGCAGAGTCGCTAACGGCGGGAGTCGCGGCCGGGGAACAGGCGCGGCATCCAGGCAAGCAATTGCTTGCGGTCGTCGCCTTCGCTGCGGTTCAGGGCCGCCAGCGGGCCGTGCAGGTACTTTTGAGTCAGGCCGTGGGCCAGTTGTTCCAGCACGGCTTCCGGCGATTCGCCCCGCGCCAGCAGGCGGCGGGCCCGTTCCAGCTCGGCGCTGCGCACGTCCTCGGCGGCCTGGTGCAGGTCGCGGATGACGGGCACCACTTCGCGGGACTGCATCCAGTGCATGAAGCCCTGGACGCGGGTTTCGATGATGGCTTCGGCCTGCACCACGGCCGCGCGGCGCGCGTCCGTGCCGGTCTGCACCAGCCGGCCCAGGTCGTCCACCGAATACAGATAGACGTCGTCCAGGCGGCCGACCTCGGGTTCGATGTCGCGCGGCACGGCCAGGTCGATCATGACCATGGGGCGGTGGCGGCGCAGGCGCGTGGCCCGTTCCACCATCCCCAAACCGAGGATGGGCAGGGAGCTTGCCGTACAGGAAACGATGACGTCGAACTCGGACAGACGGTCGGTCAGGTCCGACAGCTTCATGGTGCTGGCGGCAAAGCGGTTGGCCAGGACCTCGGCGCGTTCGGCCGTGCGGTTGGCCACCACCATGCTGCGCGGACGCTGCGCGGCGAAGTGCGTGGCGCACAATTCGATCATTTCGCCCGCGCCGATGAACAGCGTGCGGGCCTGGTCCAGATTGCCGAACACGCGTTCGGCCAGGCGCACCGCGGCGGCGGCCATGGACACCGACTGCGCGCCGATGGCGGTCTGCGACCGGACTTCCTTGGCCACCGAGAAGGTGCGCTGGAACATCTGGTGCAGCAAGGTGCCCAGCGAGCCGGCTTCGCCGGCCGCGCGCACGGCGTCCTTCATCTGGCCCACGATCTGGGTTTCGCCCAGCACCATGGAATCCAGGCCGCTGGCCACGCGGAAAGCGTGGCGCACGGCGTCGTCCTGATGATGGCGGTATAGATGCGGGCGCAGCGTGCCGGCGTCCAGGCGGTTGTAATCAGCCAGCCAGGCGGGCAATTGATCGGCCACGTGGCCGTCGGCGGCGCAATAGATTTCGGTGCGGTTACAGGTGGACAGGATGGCGGCTTCGCGGACCGAGCCGCCGAATGCCGAGCGCAGGCCTTCCAGCGCGGGCTTCACCAGATCGACGGGCATGGAAACACGCTCGCGGACCGAAACCGGCGCGGACGTGTGATTCAGACCGAAGGCAAGGACAGCTACCGACATGTGGGAAGGATGGCCGGGCCATCCGCGCGTAAGCGTTAAGTACTGCCACTAAGAACGAGGCGCCGCACCGGGATATTCAAACCTGGAGCAGCGTCAGACCGCTAATCATTATACCCCTGCGGGGTATCCCCAGGCCATTTCACCCCCGGGGCGCGACCCTGGGTCGCACCTTTCGTGCCGTCTGACCAACAGTCAGCCCATGATTCATGCGGCGGCCCGGCCGGGAAACGACATATCTCAGGATTTTCTCCTCCGACTGGCGCAAGCCTCAAAAATTGTGTATAGTTGCGGACTTCGTTGGCCTGGTAGCTCAGTCGGTAGAGCAGAGGATTGAAAATCCTTGTGTCGGTGGTTCGATTCCGCCCCAGGCCACCAAAAGATTCAAGCACTTAGCCCCGCGAAAGCGGGGCTTTTTGCTTTGGTCTGTCGCGACGGCCAGTTCTGCGCCCAGTTCCCCACGTCCATCGATGATGTTCAACACATCTTCCAGGTCATGGCTGTTCATGAAGTCGCCGCCCCCTCGGCTGGCGAAAGCTCCAAGTTTGGTGACAAGCTCACGCTCGCGGGCGCGCCCGGTGCGCAAGGCATCCAACAACGCGAGCAGGCGGTGCAGCGCCGGGTCCGATAGAGCAGCCTGCGGTGTTGTGCGGTAGAGCGGCGAAAGCGTGGGCCCTTTTGATGAGCCCGTGGGGTATGCCCAGACGGGCGCCTCTCCTGGAGCTGCCGTCAATTGGCTGGCCAGGGGGTCGCTGCCGACAGCTATCGGGACGCCACTCTTGACCGGGCCCAGTGTGGCCGGCCAGACGTAGCGCACGCCGTACACGACAAACTCTAGAAGGTTGGCACGTACCGGTGACCATTGGCCGCGTGCCGGCGCCACCGCCAAGCCCGAAGCCACGGAACGCTTCACGCTCGCATGGGTTTCCGAAGCGCTCATGGACAGCGCTGCGCCCAGCGCGGCATAAGTCCAGCGCTGCGGCGGATGGGCGGCCACCTTTAGCAATACCAGCAGGTCTTGGGGTTTTAGTTCCATCTCAGGGTGATATTCGCTATTCGCGAATAGCGAATATCACCGACGAGACAGTTTTTGTGCGAGTGTCCTACCTTCTATCCGAGGCCAAAAAAAGCCCAGCCCTTATGGGCTGGGCTTTTTGCTTTCCGGACGGCCCTTTCCCTCAAGCGCGCTTCCGCGATATCGTAAGACGCCATTTTTTTTGTAGCCCGCCGCATCCATCCACCGGAGCCGCGACATGCGCGCCCAAGCAACAGCAAGAGCAAAAGCGCTTTTCGGTCTGATTGCACTGCTGGCCAGCCTGCTCGGTTCTCCCTACGCGCAGGGCGCCGCGCCGGCGCCGGCCTCCCCCGCCCCGGCTTCCACGCAAGCCCACGCGATCCTGGTGGCAGAGATCCCGCTGCGCGCGGACACCGACCACCGCTATGCCGAAAGCGTCATGGAGCGCATCACGGGGGCCGACCCCACCGACTCGCTGGCGCCGCGCCTGGAATCGATTTCCCGGTCCGTGGACGAAAAGCTCCAGCAATTCCTGCCGGCCCAATTGCGCACCCTGCCGATCATGCGGCTGGAAAGCCTGGAGCGGCACTGGATGTTCGATGCGAGACGTTTCGCCGACTGGCAGGAGGACATGCGCCAGGCGACCGCCGCCTACGCCAGCGATGCCGCTGAGCTGGCGCGCCGCCGCGAAGCCTGGCAGGCGCTCAAGGGAGCCCCCGGCGCCGCCGATCTGCCGCCGGCCCTGACCGCGCGGATGGACTCGGTCATCGCGCAATTGGCTCGGGCCGAACAGGCGTTATCGGTGCCGCTGGGCCGCCAGATTGCGCTGGGCCAACGCGCCAACTCCGTCGAAGAGCGCATCCAGGCCGGACAGCGCTCGGTGGCCGACGCCATCCGTTACATCGATGCCCGCCTGCTCGAACTGGACGGACCGCCGCTGTGGGCCGCCACCTTCACGCCCACCGCCCGCAGCGATGCAAAGGCCTACCTGCGCAGCGGCCTGGACATGGAATTGCGCTTCGCCCGCCAGTACGCGGCGGCCGATACCGGCAACCAGCTCGCCCTGCACGTGCTGCAAGTGGTGCTGCTACCCCTGTTGCTATGGCTGGCCTGGCACAGCCGCCACGCGATCCGGGCCGGCGAAATGAGCGAGACGGCCGCGCGGGTGCTTGGGCGCCCGCTGTCAGCCTGGCTGCTGCTGGCCATGATGGGCGTGCAGCTGCTGGAGTCGGACGCGCCGCTGATCGTGCTGCAGATCGCCCTGCTGCTGGCGGTCGTCCCGGTACTGCGCCTGCTGCCGCCAACCGCGCGCGAGCAGTTGGACCTGTGGCCCTATGCCATCACCGGCCTGTATCTGGCCGAGCGGCTGGGCATTTTCTTCCTGGCCAGCGAAACGCTGTACCGGCTGCACAACCTCGTCATCACCCTGCTGGCCCTGGCCACGGCGCTGTGGCTGCATGCCCGGGCCAAGCGCCGCGGCAGCGCTGCCCAGGCTCCCGGCCGGCTGCACCGGGCCGTGCGCATCGGCGCCTGGGCCGCGGTGGCGCTGCTGGCCATTGCCGGCGTCGCCAACCTGATCGGCAACCTGTCGATGGCCGAGATGCTGACCAGCGCCGTCATCAGCAGCGGCTATTTCGGGCTGATGCTCTACGCCGGGGTCACCATCATCGTCACCCTGCTGCAACTGATGCTGGCGCGGCCCGGCGTGTCGCGCTTTCGCATCGCGCGCGAGCATGCTCCTCCGCTGGTGCAATTGTTGATCCGCCTGGTGATGGCCAGCGCGGTCGCGGGGTGGGCCATCTACACGATGGACCGTTTCCGCATCCTGCGCGCGACCTACGCCTTCACCACGAAGGTGCTTTCGTACACGCTGGCGCTCGGCGACATCACCATCAGCCTGGGCAACATCCTGGTGTTCGCGATCTCGGTGCTGATCGCGTTCTGGGCCGCGCGCGCGATCCGCCTGGTGCTGCACGACGAAGTGCTGGCGCGCATGCCGCTGCCGCGCGGCGTGGGCAACAGCATCGCCTCGCTGACCTACTACTCGGTGCTGCTGCTGGGACTGGCAGTGGCGCTGTCGGCCGCCGGAGTCAGGACCAGCCAATTGGCCCTGGTGCTGGGCGCCCTGGGCGTGGGCATCGGCTTCGGCCTGCAGAACGTGGTCAACAACTTCGTGTCGGGCCTGATCCTGATGTTCGAGCGTCCCATCCAGCCCGGCGATGTGGTGGAAATCGGCGAAACCTCCGGTCAGGTACGCGAGATCGGGATGCGCGCGACCCGCATCAGGACTTTCGAAGGCGCCGACGTGGTGGTCCCCAACGGCACCCTGCTGTCGGAAAAACTGACCAACTGGACCATGCTGGACCGCAACCGCCGCATCGAGATCAACTTGGGCCTGGCCTACGGCACGGACCCGGCGCAGGCCATCGAACTGCTGGGCTCGGTGGCGCGCGGCACCCTGGGGGTCTCTACCCAGCCGGCTCCGATCGCGCTCTTCATGGGATTTGGCGCCAGCACGCTGGATTTCAGCATCCGCGCCTGGACGCCGGATTTCGATCAGTGGATGTCCATCCGCAGCGACATGCTGTCGCGGATGTACGAGGCGCTGACGCAGGCCGGCATCGAGATCCCCTATCCGCAGACCGACCTGCACCTGCGCAGCATTTCCCCGGAAGCCGGCGCCGTCCTCGCGCAAGCCCGCCGCGCGGCGCCCGATGGCGGGCCGCCGCCCACGTGACGCGGATATTGTGTATAGTGGCGGACTTTCGCGTTGGCCTGGTAGCTCAGTCGGTAGAGCAGAGGATTGAAAATCCTTGTGTCGGTGGTTCGATTCCGCCCCAGGCCACCAATGAATTCAAGCACTTGGCCCCGCCTTTGGCGGGGCTTTTTGCTTTGGAGCGCGGCGGCGCCTGTCGGATAGCATAATCATGCCGTGCCCCCCCCCTGACTTCCCCTCCACGCGATGAAGCCTGATTCTTCTTCCCCCTCTTCCTCCGTCGGCATGGGCCGCGCGGCGATCGTGCTGTGTCGCGCGCTCTGGCACTATGCCGACGGCGCGCGGCGGCAGCTGATGGGCGCCATCGCGCTGCTGTCGGGCGCGCAACTGGTCAAGCTGACCCTGCCCTGGCTGGCCTCGCACGCCATCAATGCCTTGCAGCAGAACGACATGCCCACCGCCGGCTTGTGGATCCTGTTCCTGGTTGGCAGCTACATGATGTCCTGGGTATTCCATGGCCCCGGACGCGTCCTCGAAGGCAATGTGGGTGTGCATGTCCGCGAACGGCAGGCCGACGATCTTTATGCCCGCATCGCTGCCGCCCCGTTGACCTGGCGCGACGGCAGGCATTCCGGCGACCTGCAGCATCGCGTATTGCAATCCAGCCGCGCACTGGCCGCTTTTGCCCGCAGCATGTACGGCTACCTGCACAGCGCCTTGAACTTCATCGGCCCGCTGGTGGCGCTGACCTTGCTGTCCCACGTCAGCGGCATCATCGCCGTAAGCGGTTACCTGATCATCGCCCTGGTCACCTTGCGCTTCGACCTCGCGCTGATGCGGCTGGCCCGCGACGAAAACGACCAGGAACGCCGCTACGTCGCGGCGCTGCTCGATTTCGTCAGCAACGCCGGCACCGTGATCGGCCTGCGGCTGCAAGCCGCCTCGCGCAAGATCCTGGGCCGCCGCCTGCAGGCGGTCATGAAGCCCCTGCGCCGCGCCCTGTGGGTCAACGAAGTGAAATGGTGCGTGGTGGACCTGGCGGGCATGTGCCTCACCTGGATCCTCGTCGTGGAGTACGTGCTGCGGCACCGCGAGCCCGGACAGGCGCTATTGCTAGGCACCATCTTCATGATCTACCAGTATGCCCAGCAGGCCGCGTCCGTGGTCAGCGCCATCGCCTCCAACTTCCAGAGCTTCGCGCGCATGCACACCGACTACAGCAGCGCCGAACCCATCTGGCAGGCCCCGGGCAACCCCAATGCCGCCGTCCCCGCGGTCCAAGCCGACGCGCCTTGGCAGACCCTGGAGTTGCGCGGCGCCACCTGGCGCTATTCGGACGAAGGACGCGGCGGCCTGCATGGCGTCGACCTGGTGCTGCGGCGCGGCTCGCGCGTCGCGCTGATCGGCGCCAGCGGCGGCGGCAAGAGCACGCTGCTGCGCACCCTTGCCGGACTCTATCCGCCGCAACACGGCGAACTGCTGCGCGACGGCAAGCCGGTGGACTGGGCAGAACTGCGCACGCTGGCCACGCTGATTCCGCAGGAAGCCGAAGTCTTCGAAGCCAGCGTGCAGGAAAACCTCACCTTCGGCGAACCCGCCGACGCGGCCGCGCTGCAAGCCGCCGTGCATACCGGCGTGTTCGACGAAGTGCTGCAACGCATGCCCGAGGGTCTCGCCAGTCCGATGAATGAACGGGGCAGCAACCTGTCCGGCGGGCAACGCCAACGCCTGGCCCTGTCGCGCGGGGCGCTGGCTGCGCAGGGCAGCTCCTTGCTGCTGCTGGACGAGCCCACCAGCGCGCTCGACCCGCAAGCCGAAGGCCGGGTGTTCGACCGCATGTACGCCGCGTTTCCGACCGCTTGCATCGTGGCCTCGGTGCACCGGCCCAGCCTGCTCAGCCGTTTCGATACCATCGTGGTGATGGAAGCCGGACGCGTGGTGGATGCGGGACCCCGCGACGAAGTGCTGGCCCGGCATCAGCCTTGATGAACTCCCTCTGCCGACCAGGCGTCTACACTCAGCTTCCATGACACAGCCGCCCGCCACCCCATCTGCACAGCGCCAGCCCAGTCGACGGCTCGCGAATCTGCTCTTCTATGTCTGCCTGGCGATCAGCCTGACGTTCGTCTACCTGGGCTCGCAAATGATCCGGGACGGCGCCGATGCAGGCATTCCCGTCACGCTGTTCTTCGGCGTCTGCGCCGCGACTGCCGTCCTGCAGATCTGGCCGCAACTGCTGCAGCGCGACTCGCGCTCGGCCGCAACACTGCTGGCGCGGTACCCAGGCCCCCTGGAACTCAAGGCCGCGAAAGGCAAGCTGCTGGCGTTCTCGCTGCTGTCCGCGGGCTTCGGTGGCGTGATCCTGTGGATGCTGCTGCAGGAATCGCTACCGCCTCTCAAGCAATTGATCCTCTGGCCGGGCGCCGCATTCTTTCTGCTCGGCGCGGTCATGCTGCTGGTGCGCGCCGCCAAGGACGACATCGGCCTGCGCCTGGGGCGCGACGGCTTTCAAGCGCGACAGGTTTGGAACGGCAGGACAATACGCTGGCAAGACACCAGCGAGTTCAACGTGATCAGAGCCAGCCGCGCGGTGCCCAAG
The DNA here is from genome assembly GCF_902859735.1 of Achromobacter aegrifaciens. Classification (GTDB taxonomy): domain Bacteria; phylum Pseudomonadota; class Gammaproteobacteria; order Burkholderiales; family Burkholderiaceae_B; genus Achromobacter; species Achromobacter aegrifaciens. Next base: position 32,709 of record NZ_CADIJY010000013.1, read on the forward strand.
CTGATTGTCTTCGACGATGCTGCGGTCGAACGCAGCGGCACTGCCGGGCTCAACAAGCATTTCGTCGGCCGCAATTCCAGCCTGGGTGAAACTTACGGGCTGACCCACGAAGCTTTGGCCGACCTGCTCAATGCTTGGCGCAAGCGCGCGCTGGAGCAGGATGCGATTTTTACGCGATGGCCTGATAACCAATGACCGCCGCATCGTGTCGGATGTACGCCCGCCTGCCCCGCAACATTACAAAAAAGTAATCCGCGCGTAACCTCCTCGCCCCGGTCAGCACTCCAAACTGGAGTTAATGCACTTCCAGACCACAGAAAGGAGCTGACCATGAAGACCCTGACCACCTTGTTCAGCGCGTGCGCGTTGAGCCTGGGATTACTCGGCGCGGCCCACGCGCAGGCGGGGAACGGCGACCATGCCACGCATCATCCCGCGTCGCCTGCGGCGGGCGAATCGGCCACGAAGCCGCAAATGGCGCCGGACGCCGGCATGATGAAGAACATGGAGGCGCACATGCAGGCCATGAACGGCATGCACCAGAAAATGGCCGCCGCCCAGACGCCCGAAGAGCGCCAGGCCTTGATGGCCGCCCACATGAAGTCCATGCCCGCCAATGGCGCCGACATGCAAGGTTGCCGCCAGATGATGGGATCGATGATGAACCCGGCGGGTGATGCACCCTCGGCGGCGGAACCCGCGACTTCCCCGGCGGCCAAGGGCTGATCGCCATGGGCCATCGCTGCGGCCGGCTCCGCGGCGATACCACTGCGGCCAGCGGTTGCGCCGCAAACACCCCAGCCTGGGCATAATAGGCGCACGAAGGATCACACCAGTACTCGAAAGGGATGGGTATGAATCACTCTCGTCACGGCGACGCGGCATCGAAAGACGGCACGCTCTACGTGTGTCCCATGCACCCGGAAATCCGCCAGGACCATCCGGGACGCTGTCCGAAGTGCCAGATGCATCTGGTGCCGCAGGGACAGCCAGAGGATCAGGCTGCGCATGCATACGGCGGCCATGATGCGCACCAGCATCACGGTCACGGCAAGCGCCACGCGGGCCACGACGATGCCACCGCGCTTCCAGCCGCGCCCGCCGATGCCCCCACCGATGTCCCCGCGGGCACGATCTACACCTGCCCCATGCACCCGGAGATCCGCCAGGATCACCCCGGGAACTGCCCCAAATGCGGCATGACGCTCGAACCGCTCATCCCGCTGGACGAGGAAGACAACAGCGAACTCAAGGACTTTCAGCGCCGCTTCTGGTGGACGTTGCCCCTGACCCTCATCGTCGCCGTGATGGCCATGTTCGGCCATCGTCTGGGCTGGTTCGACATGGCGACCCAGAGCTGGCTGGAGCTGGCGCTATCCCTGCCGGTGGTGTTCTGGACGGGTTGGCCCTTCTTCGTGCGCGGCTGGCAATCCCTTGTGCATCGCAGCCCGAACATGTGGACCTTGATCAGCCTGGGCACGGCGGCGGCTTTCATCTACAGCGTGGTCGCCACGCTGGCGCCGGGAGTATTCCCGGATTCCTTTGTATCGATGGGCCGCGTGGCGGTGTACTTCGAAGCCGCCGTGGTCATCATTTCGCTGACCATGCTGGGACAGATCCTGGAGCTGAAGGCGCGTTCGCAGACGTCCGCCGCGATCAAGGCCTTGCTCGGCCTGGCGCCCAAGACGGCGCGGCGTATCAACGCTGACGGCAGCGAGGAAGACGTGCCGCTGAACCATGTGCATGTGGGCGACCTGCTGCGCGTGCGGCCCGGCGAGAAGATCCCGGTGGACGGCGTCGTCACCGAAGGCCGCAGCGCCGTGGACGAGTCCATGCTTACCGGCGAGCCCGTGCCCGTCAGCAAGCGCGAGAACGACAAGCTGATCGGCGCCACCCTCAACACCAGCGGCACCCTGGTGATGCGATCGGAAAAGGTCGGCGCAGCCACCATGCTGGCGCAGATCGTGCAGATGGTCGCCAACGCCCAGCGCTCCAAGGCGCCCATGCAGCGCATGGCGGACGTGGTGGCGGGCAAGTTCGTCATTGCCGTGGTGCTGGTGGCGATCTCCACGCTGCTGGTGTGGGGCTTTTTCGGGCCGGAGCCTAGCTGGGTGTACGGCCTGATCAACGCGGTCGCGGTGCTGATCATCGCTTGCCCCTGCGCGCTGGGGCTGGCCACGCCCATGTCGGTCATGGTGGCCACGGGCCGCGCCGCGGCGCAGGGCGTGCTGTTCCGCGACGCTGGCGCGATCGAGAAAATGCGCGAGGTGGACACGCTGATCGTGGACAAGACCGGAACGCTCACCGAAGGCAAGCCAGCCTTCGACACCGCGATCGCCGCCCCCGGATATACGCCCGACGAAGTGCTGCGCCTGGCGGCCAGCCTGGACCAGGGCAGCGAACACCCGCTGGCCGACGCCATCGTCAGCGCGGCGCGCGCCCAGGGCCTGGCGCTGGCCAAGGCCGGGGACTTCGATTCCGGCAGCGGCATAGGCGTGCGCGGCACGGTGGAAGGCAAGCGCCTGGCGCTGGGCAACACCGCCCTGATGGAGCAGGAAGGCGTGCGGGTGGACGCGCTGCGCGCGGACGGCGAGCGCCTGCGCGGCGAAGGCGCCAGCATCATGCATTTGGCCGTGGACGGCCAGTTCGCCGGCATCCTGGCGGTGACCGACCCGATCAAGCCCAGCACGCATGAAGCCATCCAGAACCTGCACGACAGCGGCCTGCGCATCGTGATGGCGACAGGCGACGGCCTGACCACCGCCCGCGCCGTCGGCGCCGCGCTGCGCATCGACGAGGTGCACGGCGAGGTCAAGCCGGCCGACAAGCTGGCGCTGGTGGAAAAACTGCAGAAGGACGGCCACGTGGTGGCGATGGCGGGCGACGGCATCAACGACGCCCCCGCGCTGGCGCGCGCCGACGTGGGCGTGGCCATGGGCACGGGCACCGATGTAGCCATGAACAGCGGCCAGGTGACCCTGGTCAAGGGCGACCTGCGCGGCATCGCCGCCTCGCGCCAGATCTCGATCGACACCGTGCGCAACATGCGGCAGAACCTGATGTTCGCCTTTGTCTACAACGGCATCGGCGTGCCGATAGCGGCGGGCGTCCTGTATCCGTTCACGGGTTGGCTGCTGTCGCCGATGATCGCGGCGCTGGCGATGAGTTTGAGTTCGGCTTCGGTGATATTCAATGCGTTGAGGTTGCGGGGCGAAAAATAAGCGCCCCACACTGCAGGGAAATCTCTTTACTTGACGTCGTTCGTCCGCGCCTACGAGTTGTTCCAACAAGTCGGTACTTATCAAAATTTACCTAGCTTTTGGAACACTCACCCAACCGCGCCAGCGTCCCCGCCACCACCCTGTCGCAATCATCCCCGTCAAACTCAAACAAACTCTTCTCCACCACCCCCACATCTCGCGCCAGCGCTTCCCGCAGCAGCGCATTGGCCCGGAAATGGCGGCTGCGGACGGTGGCCTCGGGAATGCCCAGGCAGTGCGCCGTTTCCTCGACGGACAGTTCCTCGACCGAGCGCAGCACGAACACGGTCCGGAACGAGACCGGCAAGGCGTCCAGCCGCGCTTCGAGCAGGCCCCTGAGCTCGGCTCGGGCAGCGGCGTGGTAAGGCGGGTTGAAGTCGTTGATGGTCATCGCATCAACCTCTTTCTCGATGTCGTCGGCGATGGGCAACAGCGCCTCGCGGCGGTTGTGCTTGCGCAGCCGGCCGTAGCATTCGTTGAGCAAGAGCCGTGTCAGCCAGGTGTACAGCGTCGACTCGCCGCGGAACGCGGCCATGTTCCGATAGGCTGCCAGGTAGGCTTCCTGCAAGGCATCTTCGGCGTCGGCATCGTTGCGCAGGGTGGCGCGCGCCAGGCGGTAGAGCCGCCGGTTGTGCCGCCGCATCATCAATTCGAACGCGGTCTGCTCGCCCGCCGCGATGCGATGCGCGAGCGCCAGGTCTTCATCCTCGGTAGGCGGTGCCGCCAGCGCCGCAAGTGCAGTCATGAGTGTGACCTCCGCCATGCGTCATTGCGCAATCAAGGTGCCCTGCATCGTCGGATGGAACAGGCAGACATAGGCGCTGCTGCCCTCCTCACGCGCAGTGTAGGTCCAGGAGGCGCCGGCGGCGATAAGCCCTGAGTCGAACGCCTTGGAAACGGCGGTGGCGGTATGCGGGACCAGGTCCTTGTTGATCCACGTCACCTTGTCGCCCCGCTTGACGGTCAACTCGGCGGGCGTGAACTGCATCCCTTCGATGGTCACCACGTGTTCGGCCAGCTGGGTGCCGGGCGGGTTCTGCTGGGCGGCGGCCGACCCGCCCAGCAGCAGCACGGCCGCAGCCAGCGCGGCCAGGCTTGCGCGTCCGGACCCGCGCGCTCCGGGGGTCGTTCTTTCAGCCACCGTTGAGCCTCTTTTGCAGGGATTTGGCATGCTCCAGGTGCGCGATGAACGCGGGCCGCACCTTGACCAGCAAGGCTTTCAACTCCGCGTTGTGGGCGCCCGGAATCAGGGTCGTGTCCAGCGCCTGGATCACCGCCTCGTGATAGGCCACTTCGTGGTCCACATAAGCCTTGTCGAACGCGGCGCCGTTCATGCCCTTGAGCGCGGCAAGGTTCTTGTCGCCGCCCTGCCGCAGGCTGTCGCTGGTCGGGTTCGGTTCGGGGGTGACCTTCAGCTTCTGCACCAGTGCGTCGGCCGACTTGTTGACGGCGGCATGGTCGGTCACCATCAGCGTGGCGAACTCGCGGACATCCTTGTTGCCGGTCTTATCCTGCGCCAGCTTGCCGGCGTCGATGTCGACCTGGTTGGCCACCACCACGATCGCCGCGATCTGCGGATCCGTCGGCCCGTTGCCATGGGCAAATACCCCGCAGCTCACCAGGGCCAGCGCATATAACCATCTTGCTTGAATCGCTTTCATCTCATCCCCCAAACCCTCGATGCAGGCGCGGCCGGAATGGCCAGGAATCTTGCCTGCTTATGGGGTTGGATGTCGCGAAAACGCGCCGCGTTCCGGCGCAGAAAACATACGGGGAAATCAGCCCACCGGCACCGCCATGCCGTACTTGGCGCGGTTCAGCACCACCAGCGTGGAAAAGCGCTTGACGTTGGGATTGCCCCAGAAATTGCGCTGGGCGAAGGCCTCGTATTCGGCCATGTCGCGCATGGTGATGGTCAGGACGAAGTCCACCTCGCCCGTCACCGACAGGCACTGCATGATTTCCGGCGCGGACTGCATGGCGCGCTTGAACTGGTCGAGCTTGTCGGCGCGTTCGCTCTCCAGCGTCACCAGCACGACCATCATGATGCCGCGGCCCACGGCGGCGGGATCGACCACGGAAACGTCACCCAGCACCACCTTGGATTCGCGCAGCCGCTTCATGCGGCGCAGGCAGGAAACCGGCGACAGGTTCACGCGCTGCGCGACTTCCTGGCTGGTGCGCTGGTTGTCTTCCTGCAGGCTTTGCAGGATCTGGAGGTCGAAATCGTCTAGTTCCATAAGGGTCTCGGAACGGCTGGAAACGGGCTGGAAAGGGCTCGCCAACAGATTCTAAGCCCGGCCGCGCCGGAATCCGGCCCCATTTTGACGGGAAACTTCATTTCCGCGTCCCGCGATGCAGGAATTATTCAGCAGGCTTGCTTACACTGAGAGCCCTCTGCCCGCGCCGCGGGTACGTCCGCCCCTCGTATCATGCCGTCACTCCAGCTTTTCCTGCTGTTCCTCGCCGCCGACGCGGCGCTCAAGCTCACGCCCGGCCCCGACATGGCGCTGACCCTGTCCCGAGGCATGACGCAGGGCTTCCGGCCCGCCTTCCACAGTGTCCTGGGCAACGTCGCCGCCGGATTCATCCAGGTGCCGGCGGTGGTGCTGGGCCTGGCCTCGGTGCTGCAGGCGTTTCCGTCGCTGTTCATGGGCATCAAGGCAGCTGGCGGCCTGTACCTGGGCTACCTGGGCATCAAGGCCATCGTCCGCTGCGCGCGCTCGGCCGACGTATCGCTGGCCGCACGCCCCGGGGATGCGCGCGACGCCTTCTGGCAAGGATTCACGACCAATCTGCTGAACCCCAAGGTGTTGCTGTTCATGATCGCCTTCCTGCCGCAGTTCACCACGCCGGACAACGGGCCGGTCTGGGTGCAGATGCTGGTGCTGGGCGTGACGATGAAAGTGTTGAGCCTGCCCTACGGCAGTTTCTTTGCCTACGGCGCCTCGCGCATCCGCGGCTGGGTGGGGCGCAATCCCTGGTTCCTGCGCATGCAGCAAGGCCTGCTTGGCGCCGTCATGCTTGGGCTGGCGCTGTATGTGCTTTACTCCACCGCCGCACACCTGACGCCCTGAACCTGCCGCCGTTCCCTACGCATTCCGCTTTTCCGCCATCGCCATGACCGCCGCAACCCTGAATACCGGACGCAACGCGTCGTCCTCCACCCTGCTCCCCATCCTGTCGTTGATCGGCGCGATGGCCTCGCTATGCGTCGGCACCTCGTTCGCCAAGTCCCTCTTCCCGATGGTCGGCGCGCAGGGCACGACTGCCTACCGCATCGCCATCGGCGCGCTGATCCTGGTGGCGATCTGGCGCCCGTGGCGCTTTCCGCTGACGCGCCAGGCGGCGGCCAAGATCGCGCTGTATGGCGTGACGCTGGCCTGCATGAACCTGCTGTTCTACATGGCCTTGCGCACGCTGCCTCTGGGCGTGGCCATTGCCATCGAATTCATCGGCCCGTTGACCCTGGCGGTGGCGCTGTCGCGCCGCGCCATCGACTTCGTCTGGATCGGCTGCGCCATCGCCGGCCTGGTGCTGCTGATTCCCACGGGGCAATCGGTGCATGACCTGGATCCGGTCGGCATCGCCTTTGCGCTGGGTGCGGCGGTGTGCTGGGCGCTCTACATCATCTTCGGCAAGATGGCCGGCAACGTGCATGGCGGACAGGCCACGTCGCTTGGGCTGACCGCGGCGACGCTGGTGGCGCTGCCCATAGGTGCAGCGCATGCCGGCGCCGCCCTGCTGGATCCGACCCTGATCCTGGCCGGCATCGCGGTGGGCGTGCTATCCAGCGCCTTGCCCTATTCGCTGGAAATGGTGGCGTTGCGGCGCCTGCCGCAAAAGACCTTCGGCGTGCTGCTCAGTATGGAGCCCGCCATGGGCGCGCTGGCCGGCGTGATCGTACTGAACGAGCAGCTGTCGCAAACGCAATGGCTGGCCATCTGCGGGATCATCGTCGCTTCCGCGGGCTGCGCGGCGACCGCCCGCCGGCAAAACACCGCCCCCACGCCCGCGCCGGACTGAGCGCGGACGCGCGCCGCCGCCCGAGGCCGCTTCAGCCGAATCCGATCTCGCGTCGGGGCGGCGCCAGCGGATCGAAGTCTTCCCAGTGGTTATTGCGCCAGCGGCCGTTGGCGTGTTCCACGTCCGCGCCGCCGGCATCGCGCAGGATGCGGCACGCCAGCATTTCGCGCTGCGGCCGCGTGCGCACGGCAACCATCACGCCGGCCTGCCGGATCTCGGCATGGGAATCAGGATTGAAGTGGCCATGCTGGGTGCTGCCGTGGCCCGTCACCCAAAGCGCGCCGAAGAGCGATCCCAGATAGGCGCCGACCCCGGCCGCGGCCAGGATCAGTGGCGTGGAATCGCTGATCTCGGACATCACGAACCCGCCAAACACCGCGAAACCTGCGCCCACCCCGCCCGCCCCCAGAAAAGCGCCGATATCGGCGCGTCCCGAGTCCGGGTCGGAACGGCGGTCGCCGCCCAAGGGGTAGCGGCCGTGCTCGCCGGCCGGATTGACGTAGAAGGTATTGATGTCCCAGTCGGGAAAACCGCTGGCGGACAGGCGCTCGGCCGCGGCGTTCGCCGCTTCGAAACCCTCGAACCGGGCTGCTACGATCAGAGACATGATGTGCTCCTTGCCCGGGCTGCCGGGCAGGATATACGTGTCTTTATCGTACGCCCGCGGCGCGGGCGCGAACGCGCCGGTTACACCTTGCGGCGGCTGTTACCGTCCGCCGTCAGTTGGCGGAAATGTTCTTGCTCCGGATCACCGCGCCCCAACGCTCGTATTCCTTGCGCGCATAGTCCGCGAAGGCCTGCGGCGTGCTGCCCGTGGGCTCCATGCCCTGCAGCTTCAATTGCTCGGCCACCTCTGGCGAACGCAAGGCCTGCTCGATGGCCCGGCTGAGTTTCTCCACCACCGGGGCCGGCGTGCCCGCGGGCGCCACCACGCCCTGCCAGGCAGCAGCCTCGAATGCCGGGCCGCCCGCCTCGGCGAAGGTCGGCACCTGGGGCAATTGCCCGGAGCGCTGCGCGGCCGGCACCGCGATGGCGCGCAGCTTGCCCGCCTGGATCAGCGGGCGGGCGGCGGCCAGATCGGCCATCATCATCGGCACCACGCCGGACGCCACGTCCTGCAGGGCGGGCGGCGTGCCCTTGTAGGGAATGGCCGTGGCGCGGCCCTGGACGGTATCCAGGAACAGCTCCATGGCCAGGTGATGGGGGCTGCCCACGCCCAGGGACGCATAGCTGCCCGGTTTGTCGCGCTTGAGGTATGCCTTCACGTCGGCCAGCGTATGCATCTGGGTGTCGGGCGACACCACCAGCACGATGGGCAGCGACACGAGCGTGGAAACGGGGGTCAGGTCCTTCCCTGGATCGTAGGGCAGCTTCTGATACAGCCAGGGGTTCAGCGCCAGGGTGCTCATCCCCGCCGTCAGCAGGGTGTAGCCGTCAGGCGCGGCGCGGGCGGTTTCCTGGGCGGCGACGATGGTGGCCGCGCCCGGACGGTTTTCCACCACCACCGGCTGGCCCAGCGCGTCGCCCACGTGCTTGGCGACGATGCGGGTGGCGATGTCGCTACCCCCGCCCGCGCTGAACGGCACCAGCCAGCGGATCGGATGATCGGGAAACCCGGCCGCCGCAGCCTGGCCCGGGACGATTGCAGCCCCTGCCAGCGCCGCCGCCAGCAAGGCGCGATGCAGTATGCCTTTGAACATGTGCGCTCTCCTCGCCTGCCTATTTATTTAACATATTAATGATTTATTATCGGACGCAGGACGCTGGCGCACATCACAGGAAAAACCCGCAGTCCAAGCATCAGGACCGGCGTCAGGTGCGCGCGGCGGCAAGCCAGCGCAAGCCGGCCGACGTGCCGGCGGCCGGCCGGTACTCGCAGCCTATCCAGCCGCCGTATTCCAGTTCGCGCAGCACATTGAACACCCAGCCATAGTCCAGTTCGCCACGGTCAGGCTCCTGCCGCAGCGGCACGCCGGCGATCTGCAGATGGCCGACCCGCCCCGTGGGCAGGTATTCGCGCAGCTTCATGGTGAGGTCGCCCTCGACGATCTGGCAGTGGTAGAGATCCATCTGCACTTTCAGGTTGGACGCATTGACCGCCTGCACCACGGCATGCGCCTCGTCCTGGCGGTTCAGGAAATAGCCGGGTATGTCGCGGGTGTTGATGGGTTCGATCAACACGGTGACGCCCGCCGAACGCGCCTGGCGCGCGGCCCAGTCCAGGTTCTCGCGATAGCAATCCAGCATGGCCTCGCGCGATGCGCCGGGTTGGACCAGGCCCGCCATCACATGGAGATTCGGGCAGGCCAGCGCGGTAGCGTAGGACAGCGCCTGTTCGATGCCCGCCTGGAATTCCGCCTGCCGTCCCGGTTGCGCGGCCAGTCCGCGATCGCCGCGGGCGGCCACGCCGGGCGGCGCGTTGAAGAGCACCTGCGTCACGCCGGCTGCGTCCATGCGTTCGCGCACGAAGGCGGCCGGAGCCTCGTAGGGAAACATGCATTCCACGCCGGCGTACCCGTCCGCCGCAGCGGCCGCGTAGCGGTCCAGGAACGCGTGTTCCGTGTACATCATCGAAAGATTGGCGGCGAACTTCAACATGGCGGAGGCTCCGGACCGGGCGGCATGCATGGAAATTAGCACAACCGCCCGCCCCGCCATCGCCGCAGCGCTAGGCGCCGAAGTCGGGCGCCGGGTGCAGGGTCAGCCGCGGTCCCGCCTTGAGCAGCTGGCTGGGGATGTCGTGCCCCACCAGCGCGGGCAAGGTCGCCGATACGCCAAGTATGGCGTCCAGGTCCACGCCGGTGTCGTAGCCCATCAGTTCCAGCATGTGCACCAGTTCCTCGGTGCAGACGTTGCCGCTGGCCCCCGGCGCGTACGGGCAGCCGCCCAATCCGCCCAGCGATGCGTCGAAGCGGTCGATGCCGGCCTCGATGGCCATCAGCGTATTGGCCAGCGCCATGCCGCGCGTATTGTGGAAGTGCATGGTGGTGGTCAGTCCCGGGAACAGCTTGCGGACCTCGCGCCCGATTTTGCCGACCTGCGTGGGATAGGCCATGCCGGTGGTGTCGCATAGCGTCACCCCGTCCACCCCCAGCGCCGCGAAGCGTCCCACCAGTTCGAACACCTCGAAAGCATTGATGTCGCCTTCCATCGGGCAGCCGAACACGGTGGACAGCGACACGTTGATGGCGACGCGGCTGCCGCGCACCGCATTGACCACATCGCTCAATTGCTCGAACGACTGCTCCCGCGTCATGCGCAGGTTGGCGCGGTTATGGGTCTCGCTGACCGACATCACCAGGTTGACCTCGTCCACCTTGCACTCCAGCGCCCGCTGCGCACCGCGCACATTGGGCACCAGCACGGTGTAGACGACGTCCGGATTGCGCTCGATCTCGTGCATCACGATCTCGGCGTCGCGCAAGGCGGGAATGGCCTTGGGCGAGGTAAAGGACGTGGCCTCGATCTTGGCGAATCCGCTGGCGGACAGCCGGTTGATGAAGGCAATCTTGTCCTGGGTTTCGATGAACTGCTTTTCGTTCTGGAAGCCGTCGCGCGGCGCGACTTCCTGGATGTACAGCCGCGGGCGGCTGGCAGTGGTTCCGGGGTTGGTCACATTCATGGCTGCCTTCCTCAGATGATGCCGCGCGCGCGCCAGTCCTGGCGCTGCGCCTCGCCTATGCCCAGCCCGGCCAGCACCTGGTCGGTGTCCTGGCCCAGGGCGGGCGCCGGGCTGCGCACTTCGCCCGGAGTTTCCGACAGCTTGGGCACGATGCCCGGCACCTGCACGGGCGTGCCGTCAGGCAGCGTGCCGTCCAGGATCATGCCGCGCGCCTGGTAGTGCGGGTCGGCCGCGATATCGGCCACGTCATAGATCTTGCCCGCGGGAATCTGGCCGTCATTCAAGCGCTCCAGCACCAGGTCCAGCGGATGCTGGCCGGTCCATTGCGAAATCGCGTCGTCAAGCATGACCACGTGCTTCACGCGCCCGGCGTTGTTCGCCAGTTCCGGCGCATCGGCCAGATCGGGCCGGCCGATCACGCCCATCAGGCGCTTGAAGATGCTGTCGCCATTGCCGGCGATCAGCACGTACTTGTTGTCCTGGCAGCGGTAGGCGTTGCTGGGCGCGATGCCCGGCAGGCTGCTGCCGGCCGGCTGGCGGATCTCGCCGAACACCGAATACTCGGGCAGCAGGCTCTCCATCATGTTGAAGACGGATTCATACAGCGCCACATCGATCATCTGACCCGTGCCATTCTGGTCGCGCGCGCGCAGCGCCAGCAGGATGCCGATGACGCCGTGCAACGCCGACAGCGAATCGCCGATGGACACGCCCACGCGCACCGGCGTGCGGTCAGGCTCGCCGCTGAGGTGGCGCAGGCCGCCCATGGCCTCGCCGATGGCGCCGAACCCGGGCAGATCGCGGTACGGACCCGTCTGGCCGTAGCCGGACACGCGCAGCATCACCAGCCGCGGGTTGATGGCGCGCAGTTCTTCCCAGCCCAGGCCCCAGCCTTCCATGGTGCCGGGCTTGAAGTTCTCGACCACCACGTCGATGTCCTTGACCAGGGACCGGATCAGGTCCTGCGCCTCGGGCTTGCGCAGGTCCAGGCTGACCGACTTCTTGTTGCGCGACTGCACTTGCCACCAGACGGAAGTGCCGTCGTGGATCAGGCGCCAGTTGCGTAGCGGATCGCCCTTGCCGGGCGGTTCGATCTTGATGACCTCGGCGCCGAATTCGCCCAGCATCTTGGCGGCGAACGGTCCGGCGATCAGCTGGCCCAACTCCAGCACTCGGATCCCGCTCAATGGTTTGGATGACATGATTGCCTCGTCAGCTCTTGTGTTTGCCCAGATAGGCCTCGCGCACGCGCTCGCTGGCCAACAACTCCTGGCCCGTGCCCTCCATCACGATGGAGCCCACTTCCAGGACATATGCGCGGTCGGAGATCGCCAACGCCTGGTTGGCCATCTGTTCGACCAGCAGGATCGTCATGCCGCGCTCTTTCAGCGACTTGATGATCTTGAAGATCTCGGCCACGATCAGCGGCGCCAGTCCGAGCGAGGGCTCGTCCAGCATCAGGATGCGCGGCTTGCTCATCAAGGCGCGGCAGATGGCCAGCATCTGCTGCTCGCCGCCAGAAAGCGTGCCCGCGTATTGCGCGCGGCGCTCCTTCAGGCGCGGGAACATCGCAAAGCACTGCTCGATCTCCGCAGCCAGTTCAGCGGGCGATTCCTTGCGCAGGAACGCACCCAGCATCAGGTTGTCGTAGACGGTCTGGTCGGGGAACACCTGGCGCCCTTCCGGCACGTGGGCGATACCCAGCCCCACCCGCTTGTGCGCGCTGATCCCGCCCAGATCCTGCCCGGCGAACGCGATGTCGCCAGTGGATTTTTCGATGCCCGACAGCGCGCGCATCATGGTGCTCTTGCCCGCGCCGTTGCCACCGATGATGGTCACGATCTCGTTCGTGTCCACATGCAGCGACACCTGCTTCAGGGCATTGACGGCGCCATAGCTGACCGCCAGGTTCTTGATGTCCAGTAAACGGCTCATTGCGGTCTCCTATGCCGGCGCGCCCAGGTAGGCTTCGATGACTTTCGGATTCTCCTGGATGTGGTTCGGCAGGCCCGAAGCGATCTTCACGCCGTAATCCAGCACCACGATATGGTCGGAAATGGCCATGACCAGATCCATGTGGTGCTCGATCAGCAGGATGGTCAGGCCCATGTTCTTGAGCTTCACGATCAGGTCCGTAAGCTGGTCGGTTTCCGCTGGATTCAGGCCTGCGGCAGGCTCGTCCAGCAACAGCAGGTCCGGCATGGCCGCCACCGCGCGGGCGATTTCCAGGCGGCGCTGCAGGCCGTAAGGCAGGCTGTTGGCGGCATCGTCCGCGTAGCGATCCAGCTCGAAAAACCGGAGAATGGCATAGGCCTGGCGGCGGATGCGCCGCTCTTCGGCCAGGCTGCCGGGCAAGCCCAGCAGGTTGGAGAAGAAGCTGGACTTCTGCACCCGGTAGAAGCCAACCATCACGTTCTCCAGCGCGCTCAGCCCGTCGAACAGCTTCAGGTTCTGGAACGTGCGGCCAATGCCGGACGCAGCGATCTCATTGGGAGACAAGCCGACCATCTGGCGGTTCTTGAAGCGGATGCTGCCGGCGTCCGGCACCACCAGGCCAGACAGCAGGTTCAGGGTGGTGGTCTTGCCGGCGCCATTGGGGCCGATCAGCGACACGACGGAACCGCGCTCCAGCGAGAACGACACCTTGTTGGTAGGCACCACGCCGCCGAAGGCTTTGTACAGGTCCTTCACTTCCAGGAAGCCGGACGCCGCGCCGCCGCGGTCGGCAGGAGGCGCCGGCGTCCAGTCGGCGGCGCCCGCCTCGGCAGCCAGCGCCTCGCGCTGGCCGCGCTTGGGCAGCACCTTGGCCAGCAGGCCCGCCAGCCCTTCCGGCATGGCGTACAGCGCGAACAGCAGGATCAGACCATAGGCGAAATGCTGCACTTCCGGCCAGCGCGCCAGCATGGCGTCGATCACCGTCAGCACCACCGCGCCCAGGAAAGAGCCCCCCGGCGTGCGGCCGCCGAACAGCACCAGCACCAGGAAGAACACCGACAGGTTGAAATTGACGAAGTCCGAATTGATGTACTGGTTCTGCTGCGCCACCAGGCCGCCCGCGATGCCGCAGGTGATGGCGCTGATGGCGAAGGCCAGGATCTTGAAGCGGTAAACGCTGATGCCCACGCTCTCCGCCGCAATCTCGGACGTGCGCACCGCGGCGAAGCCGCGGCCGAAACGGCCGTTCAACAGCAGCGAGGTCATGGCGTGCAGCGCCAGGCCCAACACCACGACCACCACCACCCACTGGCGGCTGTCCAGCGTGGCGCCGCCGAAGGTCAGGCCGGTGATGCCGTAGAAGCCTTCCTGGCCCTTGAACACGTCGGTCCATTCGGACACGATCTTTTCGATCAGAAGGCCAAAGGCGATGGTCACCATCGCCAGGCTCGGCCCCTTGACCTTCAGCGCCGGAATGGCGATCACCACGCCGAAGACCGCTGAAACAACCGCGGCGCAGCCCAGCGCCAGCCAGGGATCGACCTGGTAGTTCACGGTCAGGAGCGCCACCGTGTAGGCGCCGACGCCGAACAGGCCGGCATGGCCCAGCGACTTCTGCCCGGTCTGGCCGACCAGGATGTTGAAGCCGGTGGCAGCGATGTAATAGACCCCGATGTTGAACAGGATCAGCAGATAGAAGTCATTCAGGCCCGAATAGGCGTAGCCGATGGCAAGCGCCGCGATGACCAGCGGAACGAGGATTTTGGAGAGCTTCATACTTTCTCCGCATGCACGCGACCGAGGATGCCGGCCGGGCGGAAATACAGCACCACGATGATCAGCGCGAACACCGCGATCTCGCGCAGGTTCGAATACCAGAGGCCGATCAGCGATTCCAGCAGCCCGATCAGAAAGCCGCCAAAAATGCAGCCGCGCGGATTCTCCAGCCCGCCCAGGATTGCGGCCGAAAAGGCCTTGAGCGACAGCAGCGTGCCCACGAACACCGAGGCGGTGGCAATCGGCGCGACCATGACGCCGGCGATCGCGGCCAGCGCCGAACTGATTGCGAACACGGCAATCGCAACCGCGTTGGCATTGATGCCCATCAGGCTGGCGGCGGTCTTGCTGAACGCGACCGCGCGCACCGCCTTGCCCATCTTGGTCTTGTGCAAGGCCCAGTCGAACACGATCATCAGCGCCAGCGTGGTGCCGAACACCAGGATTTCCTGCGGCCGCACGCCGGTACCCAGGACCGTGATGATGCCCTCGCCCAGCGGCGACGCCACCGCGATGGGCGCCGGGCCCCAGACCAGCAGCGCCAGGTTCTGGATGATGATGCCAAAGCCGATGGTGCTCATCACCCAGGACAGCCCCGCCTCGCCCACGAAGTGGCGGATGGCGGTGATGTAGAGCACGTAGCCCAGCAGGCTCAGGACCAGCATGGCGGCCAGCAGGGCGAACAGGAACGTGCCCCAGGTTACGTCCTCCGGATTCGGAAAACCGATCAGCTTGCCCTGGCTGACCAGCAGGATGGCGCTGATGCCGATCAGGCCGGCCAGCGCCAGGAATGCGCCCTGTCCGAAGTTGAAGGTCTTGGTCGTGGTGTACGTGATGCTGAACCCGAACGCGACCAGGGCATAGACGCTGCCCATGGCCAGCCCGCTCAAGATGGCTTGTAGTATTTGCATGCTGGATGCCCCCCTATTGACGACTCCCCGGCGCGCCTCCGCGCACCGGGGAGAGATCTTTCTCGTTGCCGCGCCTTCTTACAGCTTCAGGTCTTCCGGCTTGATGGCGCGGGTGTATTCGTCATCCACCGACACCACCTTGCCGTCGATCCAGCGCACCAGGCGGAAGTCCTTCACCGACAGGGCTTCGTGGCTTTCCGCTGTGAACGGCTTCTCGTAGGTCTTGATGACGCCCTTGGCCTGCGCCAGGTTCTGCAGCGCGGCTTGCACGGCTTCGCCTTCGGTCGACTTGGCCTGCTCCATGGCGGCGGCGATGAGCTTGACCGAGTCATAGGCCTGCGCGGCCATGACGTAGGTCGGCACGCGGCCGTCGCGCTTCATCAGCGTGTCATACAGCGCCTTGGACTCGGGCGAGGAGTCTTCGGTGATCGACGCCGTGAAGATCATCTTGCTGGCCAGCTCGGGACCCGCGATGCGCAGGAACGGCGAGCTCAGGTTGGCCCAGGAAGCCAGCGTGGTCGGGAAGTAGCTGATCTTCTCGAGGCTGCGCATGACGTGCGCGTTGGAATCCGCCAGCGCGTAGACGATCAGCGTGTCGGCGCCCGAACTCTTGATCTTGTTCAGCTGCGACGACATGTCCGTGTCCTTGGGACCGAACTTCTCGTTGGCCACGGGCGTGATCTTGTGCAGCGCCAGGATCTCGACCGCGTCCTTGGCGCCTTGCTGGCCGTAGCCGGTGGTGTCGGCGATGATGGCGACCTTGCCGTTCTTGCTGGCGCGGGCGGCGTAGGCCGCCAGCAGCGCGATCTGGTCGCGGTCGCGCATGGACACGCGGAACACGTAGTTGGCGGGCGACTTGGCGTAGCGGCCGGTGATGTCGGTGGCGGTGGCCACGGGCGAGATCGTCGGAATCTTCTTCTGCTGCACCAGGTGCAGCCAGGCCAGCATGTTGCCGGAGTTGACTCCGCCCAGCATGGCGTTGACCTTGACGTTGTCGACCAGTTCGTTGGTGTTCTGGATGGCCTTGGGCGGCGCGCCAACATCATCGCGCTCGACGATGACGACCTTCTTGCCCAGCACGCCGCCAGCCGCGTTCAGCTCATCGGCCGCCTGGCGCGCGCCGGCCAGCGCGGAAATGCCGAAGTCCGCCGAGCCGGTGGCCGACATGTCGCTGTTGAAGCCGATCTTGATGTCGTCGGCCAGCGCGGCGCCGCTGGCGCCCGCCAGCGCCGCCGCCAGCAGCAGGGACTTCATGGTCTTGGGGAAATGCTTGAAGTACATCTTGTCTCCTTCTGGATCACTCTGGTGACCGCTGATTGGCAATTCAGGATTGTTTGATGAGGTCGGCGGCCTTGTTGCCGATCATCATCGTGGCCGCGCAGATGTTGGCCGACGGCATGGCCGGCATCACCGAGGAATCGATGACGCGCAGATTGCCCACGCCGTGCACCCGCAACTGCGGGTCGACCACTGCGTACTTGTCACCGGCCTGGCCCATGCGGGCAGTGCCGTTGACGTGATACGACGACACGCCATAGCGGCGCGCGAAGTCCAGCAATTCGGAGTCGGATTCGCACAGCGGACCGGGCAGCACTTCGCTGTCGAAATACTGCGAAAGCGCTTGCGAACGCAGCAGCTGACGCGCCAATCGGATGCCGCGTACCAGCGTCATCTGGTCGCGCTCGTTTTCGAGGTAGTTGGCCAGGATCACGGGGTCCTGCAGCGGGTCCGCCGAACGGATGCGCACCTGGCCGCGGCTCTCGGGCCGGTGCTGCCAGACGCCCGCGGTCATGCCGGGGAAGTCATCCAGCATGCCCACATAGCCTTCCTTGTAGCTGGCGGGCGTGAACACGCCCTGCAGGTCAGGCAAGGCGAGGTCAGGCGTGGACTTCCAGAAGTAATGCAGCAGCGACGGGCTCAGCGCCATGATGCTGGGACGCTTCATCATCCAGCGGCTGATCTGGCCGGCCAGGCTCAGGCCCTTGACCAGCTGGTTCATGGTCTGGCTGTTCTTCACGCGCGCCACGACCCGCACCGAATAGTGGTCGCTCAGGTTTTCCCCCACGCCCGGCAGGTCGCACACCACGTCGATGTTGTGCTGGCGCAGCAGGTCCGCCGGTCCCAGGCCCGACAGCTGCAGCAGCTTGGGCGTGTTGATTGCGCCGCAGGACACGATCACTTCGCGGCGCGCGCGCACCGCGCGGACCTGCGAAGGGTGGGCCGGGTGGCAATAGGCCACGCCAGCAGCCTTGCCGCCATCGAACAGGATGCGGGTTGCCTGCGCGTAGGTACGCACTTCCAGGTTCTTGCGGCCCATGGCGGGCTTGAGGAAGCACTTGGCCGTGCTCATGCGCCAGCCGCGGTCGATGGTGCGCTGGAAGTAGCCCACGCCGGCCTGATCCGCGCCGTTGTAGTCGGGGTTGCGCGGGATGCCCTGTTCCACCGCGCCGGCGATGAAGGCCTCGCACAGCGGGTGGATCCAGTCTATGTCCGTGACCGGCAGTTCGCCCTTGCGGCCGCGGTAGCGGTCGTCGCCGCCCACGCGCCGTTCCATGGACTTGAAGTACGGCAGCACCTCGTCATAGGACCAGCCGGTATTGCCCAGCGCGGCCCAGTGGTCGAAGTCGGCCGCCTGGCCGCGGTTGTAGACCAGGCCGTTGATGGAAGTAGACCCGCCCAAGGTTCGGCCCTGCGGAATCGGCACGCGCCGTCCGTTGGTCTGCGCCGTGCCTTCGCTGGAGAACTGCCAGGCGTACTTCTTGTTGAAGACCGCCTTGATGAAGCCGGCGGGTATGTGCAGGTAGGGACTGCGGTCCGGCGGGCCGGCCTCCAGCACGCAGACCGTCGAGCCGTCCGCGCTCAGGCGGTTGGCCAGGATGGAGCCGGCCGCGCCGGATCCCACGATCACATAGTCGAACTGATCCGCGTCGCGGAGGGAAGGCTGTGCTTGGCTCATGTCTGGATCCGCGGGCGTCAGGGAATCGCGTTGAACGACTTGCCGGCAAGGCAGACGTACTTGATTTCCAGGAACTCTTCGATGCCGTACTTGGAACCCTCGCGGCCCACGCCCGACTCCTTGATGCCGCCGAAGGGGCCGACCTCATTGGACACGGCGCCGGTGTTCACGCCGACAATGCCGTATTCCAGCCCTTCCATCATGCGCCAGACCCGCTCCAGGTTGGCGGTGTAGAAATAGGCGGCCAGGCCCGAGGCACTATCGTTGGCGCGCGCCAGCACGGCGGCTTCGGATTCGAAGGTACTGATGCCCACCACCGGGCCGAAGATCTCTTCGTGCGCCAGCTCCATGGCATCCGTGATGCCGGCCAGCAGGGTCGGCTCATACAGCAGCGTGCCCGGCTCGCGCAGCTTGCCGCCCGCCAGGAGGCGCGCGCCGCGCGCCGTGGCGTCGTCCACCAGGCGGGCCACCTTGTCCACCGCGCGCTGGTCGATCAGCGGTCCTTGCGTAACGCCTTCTTCCAGCCCGCCGCCCACCTTCATGCGGCGCATTTCCGCCAGCAGCTTGTCGTTGAAGGCGTCTGCGACGCTGGCATGGACGTAGACGCGGTTGGCGCATACGCAGGTCTGGCCGGCGTTGCGGAACTTGGACTGCACCAGGCCTTGCACGGCCTCGTCCAGATCGGCGTCCTCGAACACGATGAAGGGCGCGTTGCCGCCCAGTTCCAGCGACAGCTTCTTGATGTTGGAAGCGCTTTGCTGCATCAGCAGCCGGCCCGTCTGGGTGGAACCGGTGAAGGTCAGCTTGCGCACCGTGGGGTTCTGCGTCAGCTCCGTGCCGATGGGCGCGGGGTCGCCGATGACCACGTTGAGCACGCCGGGCGGGATGCCGGCCTGCTCGCCCAGCCAGGCCAGCGCCAGCGCAGTGAACGGCGTCAGCTCGGACGGCTTGAGCACCACCGTGCAACCGGCGGCCAGCGCCGGACTGACCTTGCGCGTGACCAGGGCCGAGGGAAAGTTCCAGGCGATGATCGCCGCGCACACGCCCACGGGTTGCCGGATGGCCAGCATGCGCTGGTCGCCGCGGGTATGGGGCAGCACGTCGCCATACACGCGCTTGGCCTCTTCCGCGAACCATTCGACGAAGGACAAGGCGTAATTCAGCTCGCCGCGGGCTTCGGCCAGCGGCTTGCCCTGCTCCAGCGTCAGCAGCAGCGCCAGGTCGTCGGCGTGCGCCTCGATCAGGGCATGCCATTTCCGCAGGATGGCGCCGCGCTCCTTGCCCGTCCTGGCCCGCCAGGCCGGCAGGGCGTCATCGGCGGCCGCGATGGCGCGGGCCGTCTCGGCCTGGCCCAGATTAGGCACCGTACCCAGCACGCTGGCGTCAAAGGGATTGCGCACCGTAATGGTGGCGCCATTGTCGGCGTCGCACCAGGCGCCGCCGATGTAGGCCTGCTGCCGCAGCAGCTGGCTATTCTGCAGATTCATTTGTCTCGCGCTCCATCCATCATGCTCCGCACGGTCCGCGCTGGGGGGCCGGGCGAAATTTTTTGGGGAGGATAGCCCTGGCGCCCGCCTGCGCAACAGCAGTCATTAGCGATGCCGCCATCACCATCCGCGATGACAAGCCTGCCCATGGCTACAATGGAACTTCTCGTCCGCTTTCCCGCCCGTCCCGCCATGCGTCTCGATCCCACCTCCCTCAAGCTCTTCATCAGCGTGGTCGAGCAAGGCACCATCGCCGCAGCGGCCGAACACGAGCACATCGCCGCGGCCGCCATCAGCAAGCGGATCAGCGAGCTGGAAGAGAACCTCAAGATCCGGCTGCTCATCCGCACCAACAAGGGCATCCGTCCCACGCCGGCCGGCGTCGCGCTGTCCACCATGGCGCGGCGCGCCCTGCACGAACTGGATGAAATCTCGGTCCACATGCGCGACTACTCGCGCGGCCTGCGGGGCTTCATCCGGGTGCACGCCAATATTTCCGCGATCACCCAGTTCCTGCCCCAGGACATCAAGCTCTTCCTGAACGACTACCCCAACGTGCAGGTCGACCTGGAAGAGAAAATCACCTCGACCATCATCAAGTCGGTCGCCGAAAACGCAGCCGACGTAGGCATCTTTTCCGGCACCGCGCCAGACCACGACGTGGAAATCCACCCCTACCGCGAGGACACGCTGGCGCTGGTGGTGCCCGCCGACCATCCCCTGCGGGACAGGCCGGGCTTTCGCTTCGCCGACGCGCTGGAACACGATTTCGTCGGCTTGCACCGCGGCAGCGCCATCAACCGCATCCTGTCCAACGCCGCCAGCGATGAAAAACGCAACATCCAGCTCAAGGTGCAGGTCACCGGCTTCGACGCGCTGTGCTTCATGGTGAATTCGGGGCTGGGCATAGGCGTGCTGCCGCTGGACATCGCGCGCCGCTACTCGGCCATGTTCGACATCCGCATCATTCCCCTGACCGAACCCTGGGCGCGGCGCCAGATCCAGATCTGCGTGCGCTCCTTCGACGCCCTGCCCACGGCTGCCAAGCTCTTCGTGAACCACCTGAGCAAGCGCCAGCCCTGAACCCAGGCCGGCGCCTGCCTGCCACCCTACTGCTTGAGTTCGTCCGGCTTGATGCTGCGGCTGACTTCGTCGTCGACCGTGACCACCTTGCCATCGATCCAGCGCACCAGACGAAAATCGCGGTACGACAGCGCTTCGTGGTTTTCCTTGGTGAAGGCCGGCGCGTAGGTCTTGATCACGCCGTCTACCTTACCCAGCTTGTCCAGCGCCTGCTGCACCTTCTCGCCGTCGGTGGAATTGGCCTGCGTCATCGCCGCCGCCAGGATCTTGACCGAGTCATAAGCGTGCGCCGCGAACACATAAGTCGGCAGCTTGCCGTCCTTCTTGATGATGGCGTCGTAGAGCGCGCGCGATTGCGGCGTGGAATCCTCGGTGATGGAGGCGGTGAAGATCATCTTCTTGGCCAGCTCCGGCCCCGCGATACGCAAGAACGGCGGACTGAGGTTGGCCCAGGAGCCGAGCGTGACCGGGAAGTAATTGATCTTTTCCTGGCTGCGCATCAGGTGGCCGTTGGCGTCAGCCAGCGCATACACGATGACCGTGTCCGCGCCCGCGGCCTTGATCTTGTTCAGCTGCGACGACATGTCCGTGTCCTTGGGACCGAACTTCTCGTTGGCCACGGGCGTGATGCCGTACAGGCTCAGCACATGCGCCGCATCCTTGGCGCCCTGCTGCCCGTACCCGGTGGTGTCGGCGATGATGGCGATCTTCTTGTTCTTGGTGGCCTTGGCGGCGTAGGCCGCCAGGAGCGTGATCTGGTCCAGGTCGCGCATGGACACGCGGAAGACGTAGTTGGCCGGCTCCTTGCCATAGCGGTTGGTGATCTCCGTGGCCGTGGCGGACGGCGAAATCGTCGGCACCTTCTTCTGCTGCACGATGTGCAGCCAGGCCAGCATATTGCCGGAGTTCACCCCACCCAGCATTGCCACGACCTTCTCGTTGTCCACGAGTTCGTTGGTGTTCTGGATCGACTTGGGCGGCGAACCCACGTCGTCGCGCGGCACGATGACCAGCTTGCGGCCCAGCACCCCGCCCGCCGCATTGATCTCCTCGGCGGCCTGCCGCGCCCCGGAGAGGGCCGACACGCCGAAGTCGGCGGAGCCGCTGGCGGACATATCGCTGTTGTAGCCAATCTTGATGTCGGCCTGCGCCCAGGCGCCCGGCGCCAGGGCCACGAAGGCCGCCGCGCAGGCAATGCGGATTAGCTGCTTCTGCTTACTCATTACTTTGTCTCCTGACTAGATGTAATGCTGCTTCGACTTGCTTCCGCCATCGGTCTGTGCGCCGTTCGCGGTCCACCCTGCGCGCTGATGCCGTGGATATCGTCCAGGTCCCGCCCAGGACGCTAGAGAATCAATTCGATCGGATTCTCCAGCAATTGCTTTACCGCCCCCAGGAAGCGCGCGCCCAGCGCGCCGTCCACCACGCGGTGATCCGCCGACAACGTAAGGCTCATGACGTGGCCCACGCGGATGTCGTCGCCGTCGACCACCGGCTGCCTGACCACGGCGCCCGCGGCCAGGATGACGCTTTGGGGAGGATTGATGATGGCGGCAAACTCGCGCACGCCATGCATGCCCAGATTCGACAGCGTGAGGCTGCCGCCTTCGTATTGTTCGGGTCGCAAACGGCCACGGCGCGCCTGTTCCGCCAACTGCGCGATCTCGGTGGAGAGCTCGCGCAGGGATTTCCGGTTCGCGTTGCGCACGATGGGCGTGATAAGTCCGGACTCCAGCGCCACGGCGATGCTCAGGTCCACCTGGCCCAGCTGCACGATGCCTTCGTCCGTCCATTGCGCATTGATGCCCGGGACTTGGCCGGCCGCCCGTGCCACCGCCATCGACAGCAGATCGTTAAGGGAATGGCGCATGGGCTCACGCGCAGACTCGCTGCGCGCATTCAATGCGGCACGGGCGGCCAGCAGCGCGTCCATGCGGCAATCCACCGTCAGGTAAAAGTGCGGCACCTGCTGCTTGGACTGCACCAGGCGGCGCGCGATGGTGGCGCGCATGGAACTGTGCGGCTGCAAGCCGGCGCTGGAGACCGGCGCGGCGGGGGTAGCCCCGGATTGTGCGGATGCCGCGGCGGCATTCTCGATGTCGATCCGCACGATGCGGCCGTTCGGGCCGCTGCCGGAAAGCGTGTGCAGGTCCACGCCCAGCGCGCGCGCCAGGCGTCGCGCGGATGGGCTGGCGAACAGGCGCTGCTCCGCCAGGCCCGAACGATCCCCGGATGGCAGGTCGGCCGCAAGGGCAGGACGCGTGACGGCCTGGGGAGCCGCTGCTGGCGGGTTCGCGATTGCCGGTGGCGGACTGGCGGCCGGCTGCATCGCACCGCCCCGGCGCAGCAGCGTCGCGATGACGCCGCCTACCGGTACCTCGGCATCGCCCGCGGGCACATGGATGCGGTCCAGCACCCCATCGTCCAGGGCTTCCAGTTCTATGACGGCCTTGTCGGTCTCGATCTCGGCCAGGATATCGCCCACCTTGACCGTGTCGCCGGACTGCTTCAGCCACTGCAGTATCTTGCCCTGCGTCGTGCCCGCGCCTATGGCGGGCATCACGACCTCGATATCCATGTCTTACTCGCTCTATGTGTTGGCCAGATTGCCTGTCTTCTCGATGTACAGGGCTGCGTCCGATATGTCCGCCACGATGGCCGCGCGCGCAGCTTCGCCGTCGCGGCGCTTCAAGGCGTCCAACAAGGCGGCGTGGTGGCTGAAGGATTCCCAGCTTTCGGACTTGCGGTCCTTGCTGCCCATGCTGAGTGAAAACAGCGGCGCGATCTGCAGCCAGATGTTCTCTATCATCGTGACCAACAGAGGCATTCCGGCCGCCTCATACAGCGTGAAATGCAGATTGCGGTTGGCCTCGATGGTCTTCAAGGTATCGATCTTGCGTTGATGCCCAAGTTTGTCGAACTCGTCGGCGTAGCGCTGTATGCGCGCCACGGTCGCATCCGTCATGATCTGGGCCGCCTCGGCCGCCGCGAAGCCTTCCATGCAGCAGCGGATGCGCACGATCTCGCGGAACTTGGTCAGGCCGGGCTTGGGCACGCGCAGGCCACGGCTGGGCAACATTTCCAACGCCCCTTCGGCGACAAGTTTGTTGACCGCTTCGCGTACCGGCATGGGACTGGTGTTAAGCACCGAGGCCAGCCCGCGCAAGGTGACTTTCTCTCCCGGCGGCACGGCGCCGCTCATCAGGAGTTCACGGGTCCGTTGATAGATCTGATCCGCGACGGTGACGCGTTCCTGCTTTTCGAGCAGGCCTTCCAGTGTGCTGTTGTCCATGTCGTCTCAATTCATGTAGACGCCACCGTTCACGTCCAGGGTGGCGCCGCAGATGTAGCTCGCGCCATCGGAACAGAGAAAGGCGATGGGCAAGGCGATTTCGCGAGGCCGGGCTATGCGCCGCAGCGGAATTCTATTCGCATCGAAGGCCTGCCCACGGGTCATTCCCGTCTCGGTCGCGCCTGGCGCGACGCTATTGACGGTGACGCCGGAATCGGCCGCCTTGCGGGCCAGCCATTTGACGAAAGCCTGCGTGCCGCCCTTGGCCGCAACGTAGTGTGGACTGGCGGCCAGCCCTCCCATGCGCGCGGCGACGGAAGACACCAGCACCATGCGGCCGGCGCCCTGCGCGCTCATCTTCGCCAGCACGGCGCGCGTCAGGTGCATCAGCCCCAGCAGATTGACGTCGATGACATGGTGGAAGACCTCGTCCCAGCCCGCCTCGTGCCAGTCGTCCCAGGGACAATAGCCCGCATTGGCCACCAGCGCGTCCAGGCGCCCGATGTCGGCCACGGCCGCCTCGGCGGCGGCCCGGTCCGTCACGTCGAAGGCGATGGCGCGCGCCGGCACGCCCTTGGCTTGCAACTGCGCAACCAGTTCCTGCGGTGGTTCGCGATCGGCCAGCACCAGCGATGCGCCCTGCTCGCCGCAGACTTCGGCGGTCGCGCGGCCGATGCCGCCGGCCGCGCCGGTGATCAACACCGTCTTGCCCTCAAGCGCGCGCGGCATGAGCTTGCTCCTGTTGGCCGACCGAGAACGCACTGTCGGCCTGCATTTCACGAATCAGGGCACGGATGTCGTCCTCTCCCGCCAGCGCCGCGCGCTCCAGCGCCTGCGACACCACGGGAGGCGCCCAGCGGCCGGTGACGCGCTTGACCGGCTGGTCCAGGTAGTCGAAGTAGCGCCGCTGGATCTCGTCGGCGATCAGCGCACCCAGGCTGGCGCCGCGCGTGGTCTGTTCGACGATGGCGACGCGGCCCGTCTTCATGACGGACCGGCCGATGGTTTCGTAATCAATGTCCCGCTGCGACAAGGTGCGCAGGTCGATGACGTCGGCGCGTATGCCCGCCTCTTCCACCATGCGGCAGCATTCATCCACCATGGTCAGGGTCGTCAGCAGTGTGATCTGGTCCCCCTCGCGTACGCGCTTGGCGCGGCCGATGGGGATGTAGTAGTCCAGGTCCTTGGGCACCAACGTCTTGCGCTTGTGCAGCTGCTGCGGCTCGATGACCAGCACCGGGTCTTTGCAGCGCAGCGCCGAGTTCATCAGGCCCACGTAATCGAAAGCATTGGACGGCGCCACGATGCGCCACCCCGGAAACAGCGCGAACACGCCTGCCGGGTCCATGGAATGCTGCGAGCCATAGCCTTCCGGCCCGGGGATGCGCGCGCGCAGCACCAACGGCACTTCGGCCGTGCCATTGAACAAGTGACGGATCTTGCCGGCCTGGTTCAGCAGCTGGTCGCCCGCCACCAGGAAGAAGTCGCTATACATCAGCTCGACCACGGGCTTCAGGCCCGACAGCGCTGCGCCGGTGGCCAGGCCGCAGAATCCGTTCTCAGTGATCGGAGTATTCACCAGCCGGCCGGCGTATGTCTCCGTCAGTCCGCGGGTGGCGCCCACGGTGCCCCCGCCCATGTTGGCCACGTCCTCGCCGAACACGTGGATTGTTTCGTCTTCGGCCATGCGCGCGCCCATGGCCCGCGAGATCGCCTCGATGTAGGACAGGGGTTCCATCTCTTCGGCGGCATAGTCCTCCGCCTCGGCGTAGCGCACGCCATCGAACTCCGACATGTCGCTATTGAGGTGTTCGTCCACGCTGGCCGCCGCCGGCCAAAGGCCGGCGCGTATGCGGGCCGACGAGCCTGCGCCTTCGATGCAGGAGGCGGCGGCCGCTTCCACCGCGTCCGTCACCGCGGCGTCGACGGCCGCCAACTCTTCCTCGCGCAGAATGCCGCGCGCCTTCAGTTCCTGTTGCAGGAACAGCCAGGGATCGCGTGCCTTCCACGCGTTTTCCTCTTCGCGCGTGCGGTAGCCGAAAGCGCTGCCCGGAATCGAAGAACTCTGGTGGTAGTAACGGTACACCTCTGCCAGGACGAAGGCCGGGCGCCCGGTGCGGACGATATGGTCTTGCGCCCAGCGCGTGGCCAGCCAGGTGGCGAACGGGTTCATGCCGTCCACCTTGACTCCGGCGATGCCGTGGCCCTGCGGCCGGGTCAGCAATTCCGTCTCGAAAGTGGATTGCTCCACGCTCATGGAGACGGCGTACTTGTTGTTCTCCAGGAAGAAGATCATGGGCAGGCCGTACAGCGCCGCCAGGTTCATGGCTTCGTGGGTGGCGCCCTGGTGCACCGCGCCGTCGCCGAAAAACGTGACCATGGTCTTGCCCGAGCCACGCTGCTTTTCCGCGTAGGCGTGGCCGCAAGCGATGGGAATGCCGCCCGCGACGATGGCATTCGTGCCCATGATGCCGAGCTCCGCGCGGCGCAGGTGCATGGAACCGCCACGGCCGCCGGCCCAGCCGTCCTTCAAACCCAGGATCTCGTGCATCATTCCCTGGATTTCCTGGCGCATGCGCAGCGTCAGGCCGGCCGCGGAGGGGTCCAGGTCGCCGTCGTAGAGCGCGTTGATGGCCTTTGCAATGCACTGGTGATGCGCGCGGTGCGTGCCATTCATCAGCGTGCCGACGGGCAGTGCGGCGATACAACCGGCCGCGGCGCCTTCCTGGCCGATGCTGGAATGCGCCGGCCCGTGCACCAGGTTCAGCTTGTCCAGCTGCAGGATTTTTTCCTCGAAGCGGCGCGCGGCCAGGAACAGCGTCGTCAGGCGCAGGGCGTCGGCGCGTGTCAGCTGCGCCCAGTCGCTCTCTTCCACCACCAGTTCGTGCACCGGCGTCTTCTGCCGGATTTCTTCGAGTTGCATGCCGTCCCCTCGTTGTGCTTTGCGGCCGCCGCGCGGCGTTCAGATATGCGCGGTCACGCCGCCGTCCACCACCACGCTGGCGCCCGTCATGAAGTCGGACGCGGCGCTGGCCAGGAACAGGGCGGGTCCGACCATGTCTTCCGGTTCGCCCCAGCGGCCCATGGGCGTGGTCGCCACGACGCGTTCCGCGTGGCCAGGAATGTCTACCCGCGCCTGGCGCGACAGCGCCGTGTCGATCCAGCCGGGCTGGATCACGTTGACGGTGATGCCATCGGCCGCCCAGGCGCAGGCCAACGAACGGGTCAGCTGCAGCACCCCTCCCTTGCTGGCCGAATAGGCCGCGGTCATGGCGTTGGACGCCAGTGCCAGGATGGAGCCGATGTTGATGATCTTGCCCTTGCGGCGCGCCTGCATGGATGCGTGCACGGCCTGGCACATGTTGAAGCTGCCCTTCAGATTGATGTCGATAATACGGTCCCAGACGTCTTCGGCGTACTGCTCCGGACGCATGCGGGTATTGACGCCGGCGCAGTTCACCAGCACGTCCACCCCGCCGAAGGCGGCCACCGCCTCGTCCACCACCGCGGCGCACGCGGCGCGATCCTCCACCTGCAGCGCGTAGCTTCCGGTCTTGGCGCCGGATCCGCGCAACTCGGACGCCAGCGCGTCGAGCTTTTCCCCCGCCAGGTCGGTCAGCACCAGCGTCGCGCCCGCCTGGGCATACGCCCGGCTGAGCGCGGCGCCGATACCGCCTGCCGCGCCGGTGATCAAGACAATCCTGCCTTCGAGATCGAACAGTTCGTGCTGGGCCATGCTGCGTCCCTTGTTTGCTATTTTTGATATGTGATCACAAATCAAATTCTAGGAACGGCTTTGAAGGCCGTCAACATGCCTGCCATCGGGGTCTACCCGTAGAACGAAAAAAATGGCGGAACGGGGACATGCCCATTCCGCCTTGGAGGCATCCGCCAATGGCTGGAAAAATCAATACGTCATGCGCACGCCCAGCAGCACGCTGCGCCCGGGCAGCGGCGCCACCGTCGAAATGAAGGACGCGTGGTTGTACGCCAGCTTGTTCAGCAGATTCGTGCCGCGCAGGTAGACCTCATAGCCCGTGGCGCCATATTGGCCGCGGTAGGCCACCACCGCATTGACCATGTTGTAGCCAGGCGTGGTCTCCTCGTAGGCAGCGATGTCCTTCTGCGCAAACACGCGCGCGTACTCGACGCCGCCCGACCACTGCTGCCACTTCATATCCGCGCGCACGCCGGCGCGCGCTGCCGGGATGCGCGGCAGGTTGCCATCGCCGCCCGTCAGCTTGCCGCGCACGTAGTCGCCGAATACCGCAGCCGAAAACACCGGGGTGAACTGGTGGCGCAGTTCGCCCTCCACGCCCGTGAACTCTGCGTCGCGCTGGGTGTACTCGATCAGACGAAAGTCTTCGTAGCGGTCCAGCGTGTTGGCATAGATGTAGTTCTTCACGCGATTGTGGAACACGCTGGCCGAGAACGTCGTGTCGCCCGAATGCTTGCGCAAGGTCAGGTCGATGTTGTGCGAGGTCTCGCGGCCCAGGTTCGGATTGCCCAGTTCGTAGGTGTTGGTGGCCAGGTGCACGCCGTCCGCATACAGTTCTTGCGCGGTGGGCAGGCGCTGCGAGCGCGACAGGGACAGGGCCACCGAATACTGCGGCGCGAAGTCCCAGATGGCCGCGGCCGACAAGGACGTGCCGGACAGGCTGCTGCGCTGCGCGCCGCCCGTGGGCGAGATGCGCTGCCAGTCCTGCCGCGCGCCCAGTTCGAAGCGCCAGTCGTTCAACTGGTACTCCTCCAGCACGAACAGGCCGTATGAGCGCGTCTTGCTGCGCGGCAGGAACGCCTCTTCGCCATCGGCGCGGAAATCGCTGTAGGCATTCTGCACGCCCACCACGCCGCGCCAGCCTGCGATGGGCTTGTGCTGCATTTCCACGCGCAGGTCGTAGCCCTTGTTCTTGAAGCGAGTGCCCACCTCGCCGCCTTCGATTTCGT
The DNA here is from genome assembly GCF_902859735.1 of Achromobacter aegrifaciens. Lineage (GTDB taxonomy): Bacteria > Pseudomonadota > Gammaproteobacteria > Burkholderiales > Burkholderiaceae_B > Achromobacter > Achromobacter aegrifaciens. The sequence goes on from NZ_CADIJY010000013.1 coordinate 62,004, forward strand.
CGTGCTGGTAGTCGGTCAGGCCGCCGCGCACGCGGATTTTCTCGAAGCCCGCAAACGGATCCTGGTACTCGGCGCGCAGATCGAGGCGGTTGCTGCGCAGCTTCACGTAAGGCACGCCGCCGTGTTCGTGCTCATGGTCGTGATCGTGGCCGTCTTCGTCGTGGTCATGATCATGCCCGCCGCAATGCAGATGAGTACCGTGCGGGTGGCAGCCTTCGTATTCGTGGTTATGTCCGGGCAGGCCGTACTTGCTTTCCAGATGCGTGAACGCCAGGCCGACGTAGCCGCGCGGCGTGATCCAGGACATGCCCACCGTACCCTGCGTCGACTCGCTGTACGAACCTTCCAGCTTGCCGCCCGGCCAATCCGGCACGTCATAGTCGCTGGTGCGGCGCTTCAGGCCTTCCACGCGCACCGCGAACTGTCCTTCGCCCGCGGTGATACCCACCGCACCCGCACGTTCCTTGGTGCCCGTGGCGCCGCGCAGCTCGGCCTCGGCTTCTATGCCTTTTTCCGGCACCGCCGTCGGGATCTTCTTGTCCACCACATTGACCACGCCGCCGATCGCGCCGCCCCCATACAGCAGCGTTGCCGGACCGCGCAGCACTTCGATGCGTTCAGCCAATAGCGGCTCCACCGTCACCGCATGGTCAGGAGAGATGCTGGACGCGTCCATCACCTCGGAGCCGTCGGACAGCACCTTTACCCGCGGCGCAGTCTGGCCGCGGATCACGGGGCGGCTGGCGCCGCCGCCGAAGGTGTCGCTGTTTACGCCGGGCAGGTTCTTCAGCGTGTCGCCCAGGGTGCCGTTGCGCTGCTCGATCAGCGCGTCGCCTTCCAGCACCGAGGCCGGCAAGGTGGTGCTGTTCAGGTCCAGCCCCAGCGGGTTGGCGGAAACCGTGATCGGCGCCAGCGTCCTGGCGGCCGAGCGTTCCGCCGCGGCTTCCGCGGCTTCGTCGGCCTGCGCGGCGGGCGCAGCCAGCATCAGCGCGCAGACCAGAGGCTTCAGCGCACCCCGGCGGCCCGCCCGCAGGGCAACCCTGCCGCCGCGTTCCCTCTGCCACCCCAGTTTCTTGCCATTCATCATCGCCCTCTTTCAAATGTTATAACGTACCAAATAATTGACGAATGATATAACATTTCGAAAATGACGCAAGCTTGCAGACGCAGTGAATGTACCGCTGCCGCTCATGGCCGGGCCGGCACGGGCGCGCGTATCATAGGGCGATGGTGTTCCCCCGACTTCCGACTCCTCCCACGCTGACCGACACCGTCGCCAAGCGCCTGCTCGCCGAGATCGACGGAGGTCGCGTGCCGCCCGGGGAAAAATTGCCCACGGAAAGCGCGCTGGCGGAGCAGTTCGGCGTCAGCCGCACGGTCATCCGCGAAGCGGTTTCGCGGCTGCGGCAGGACGGCATCGTCGAAGCGCGACAAGGCAGCGGCGTGTACGTCACCGGCCACGCCGGCAACCGCGCTCTGCGCATCGACGCCGCCGATCTGTCCTCGCTGGACGCCGTGCTGCATATCGTGGATCTGCGCCGCGCGCTGGAAACCGAGATCGCCGCGCAAGCCGCGGCAGTGCGGAAAAAGCAGGACATGGCGGAGATCGACGCCGCGCTGGCCGCCATTTCGCAGGCTGTGGAAAACGGCGGCGACGGCGTGCAGGAAGACGTCGCCTTCCATCGCAGCATCGCCCGCGCCACCGGCAACCCCTATTTCCTGACAACCCTGGCCTTCGTCAGCCAGTTCCTGGAAGCGGCCACGCGCGTCACGCGCGCCAACGAGGCGCGCCACGCCAGCCTGATGCGCGACGTACTGCAGGAACACATCGCCATCGTCGAAGCCATACGCGGCAGGGACGTGGACGGCGCGCGCGAGGCCGCGCGCATCCATATGGTGAATGCGGCCAAGCGGTTGAGCCAGGCGCACCGCTAGACGGGAGCGCCGCGGCGCATGCGCTGCGGCCGGCGCCTAGCCGAATGCCTTGATGAAGAAATCCCGCGTGCCGAAGTTGCCTGATTTCAGCGCGATGCTGATGTCGCCTTGTGCCGCGGGCGCATGACCGGAGCACCAGGGAACGCCGGGATCGATCTGCTCACCGATGGCGATCTGCTGCAGTCCCAACGCCTGCACCACCGCCCCCGAGGTCTCGCCGCCCGCCACGATCAGTTGCCGCACGCCGCGTTCGACCAGACCCGCCGCGATGCGCGCGATGGCGTCCTCGATCATGGCGCCCGCGCGCGCAGCGCCAAGTTCGCTCTGCGCCTGCCTCACCTGCGCGGGCTGCGCGGTGGAGTAGATCAGCACGGGGCCATCGTGCATGCGCGCATCGGCCCAAGCCAGCGCCTCGCCCACGACGTCGTGACCCGCAGCCAGCCGCCGCGGATCCAGCGCCAACGCCGGCCGGCCGCTTTCAATGAATGCAGCCACCTGGCCATTGGTTGCCGCCGAGCAACTGCCCGCCACCACCGCCTGCAAGCCGCGCTGGCGCGGTTGCCGGGCGTCCGCGGACGCCGCCGCCAGCCCCCAGTTGCCGGGCAGTCCGATCGCCACGCCCGACCCCGCCGTCACCAGCGGCATGCCGGCAAGCGCGGGGCCCAAGGCCAGCAGGTCGTCATTGGACACGGCGTCCACGATGGCGATCCCCACACCCTGCGCCTGCAACTCTTGAATGCGGGCGCGGATGGCCTCGCTACCGCGCGCCACGACGCTGTAGTCGATCAACCCGACTCGGCGGGAAGTCTGCGCGGACAGAACGCGCACCAGATTCGGGTCGGTCATGGGCGTCAGCGGATGGTGCTGCATGCCCGATTCGTTCAGCAGCACATCCCCTGCGAACAGATAGCCTTTGAACACCGTGCGCTTGTTGTCCGGAAAGGCCGGCGTGGCGATGGTGAAATCCGTGTCCAGCCGCGTCATCAGCGCATCGGCGACCGGCCCGATGTTGCCCTCGGGCGTGCTGTCGAAAGTGGAGCAATACTTGAAGTAGATCTGTTCCGCGCCCTGCGCCAGCAGCCACTCCAGCGCCGCCAGCGACTGCGCCACGGCCTCGGCCGCGGGCAGCGTGCGGGTTTTCAGCGCGACCACCACCGCATCCGCCGCGCCGCGCAGGGGTTCGCCCGGTATGCCTACGGTCTGCACGGTGCGCATGCCGGCGCGCACAAGGTTGTTGGCCAGATCGGTGGCGCCGGTGAAGTCATCGGCGATGCAGCCCAGTTTGATGCTCATTTGGCCTCCGGCAGGGCGATGCCCGGGAATATCTTGATCACCGCACTGTCGTCCTCGCGGCCGTGGCCGGCGCTGGAGGCCTGCATGAACATCTGATGCGCGGTGGAGGCCAGCGGCAAGGGAAAGCGGGTATGCCGGGCGGTGTCCAGCACCAGCCCCAGGTCCTTGACGAAGATGTCGACCGCGGAGAGCGGCGTGTAGTCGCCGGCCAGCACATGGGCCATGCGGTTCTCGAACATCCAGCTATTGCCCGCGCTATGCGTGATCACTTCATACAGGGCGTCCGCGTCCACGCCTTCGCGCAGTCCCAGCGCCATGGCCTCGGCCGCCGCTGCGATGTGCACGCCCGCCAGCAGCTGGTTGATGATCTTGACCTTGCTGCCCGCGCCGGCGCGGTCGCCCAGGCGGTAGACCTTGCCGGCCATGGATTCCAGCACCGCGCCGCAGGCGTCATAGGCCGCCGCGCGCCCGGCGGTCATCATCGTCATCTCGCCCGAAGCCGCGCGCGCGGCGCCGCCCGAGATGGGCGCGTCCAGGTACAGGATGCCCTGCGCTTCGAGCCGCGCCTCCAGCGCGATGGACCAATTGGGATCCACGGTGGAACACATCACGAACACCGCCCCCGGGCGCAGCGCGGCGGCAAGGCCGCCTTCCCCGTACAGCACCTCCTCGGTCTGCTGGGCGTTGACGACCACGCTGATGACGATGTCGCAGGCGGCCGCCATGTCGGCCAGGGTGGCGCAGGCCACGCCGCCCTGCACCGCGAATGCCGCGCAAGCTTCCTTGCGGATGTCGTACACGTGCACGTCGTGGCCCGCCCGGCGCAGGCTTTGCGCGATGCCCGCGCCCATGGCGCCCAGGCCGATGACGCCGACTCGGCGGGATGGGGTTTGAGGATTGCTCATATCGTTGGCGGCCCGGCTACGGTAGGAATGGAGAGCTGCCGGCGCTCAGCGCGGCAGGTCGTCGGCCATGTAGGCGCGGATGATGTCCGCGAAGTCGGCGTCGCCGCGCAGGCCCAGGCGCTCGGCCCGAGCGGTGTCCCAGCGTCCAGGCCAGCTGCCCACGATGCGCTCGACGCGCTCGTCAGGCTTCCAGCCGACACGGCCGGCGACCTCCTCGCCCGCGACCTCTCGCAGCGCTTGCACCATTTCGCTTGCCGTGACCGACACGCCAGGCAAATTGATGGGAGCGCGGTCCGCGACGGCGGCCGTCTCGAGCTCGCAGCCGGCGATCAGGGCCTGTATCGCGCCGCGCGGCGACAGCAGCCACAGGCGCGTATCGGCGCTGACCGGGCAGGCGGCCTCCAAGCCGTTCAATGGTTCGCGGATGATGCCGCTGGCAAACGACGACGCCGCCGCATTGGGCCGCCCCGGACGCACGCTGATGGTGGGCAGGCGCAGCACGCGCCCGTCCACGTAGCCGCGCCGCGTGTAGTCCGCCAGCAGCAGTTCGGCAATGGCCTTCTGCGTGCCGTAGGACGATTGGGGATTGAGCGCGGTATCGTCGCGCACGGTGTCGGGCAGCGCGCCGCCGTACACCGCGACCGAACTGGTGAAGATTACCCGCGGCTTGTGGCCCAGCGCGCGGCAGGTTTCGAGCAGCGCGCGCGACGCGTCCAGGTTGATGCGCATCCCCAGGTCGAAGTCCGCCTCAGCCTGCCCGCTGACGATGGCGGCCAGATGGAAGATGGCGCGGGTTTGCGTGTCAATGGCCTGCCGCAGCATCGCGGGGTCGGCGATATCGCCAAGCTGCGCATGGATGCGCGGATCGTCCGGCCCCTGCGCCTGCACCACATCCAGCAGGTCGATCCGCGTGATGGCTTCGGGCTTGCCGCCATCCAATGCCAGCGTGCCGCGCTCCAGCAACTTGCGGGCCAGGCGCTGCCCCAGGAATCCGGCGCCGCCGGTGATGAGTATCTTCATATCGCGGTATGCCCCGTGTGTGTCAGATAGGGCCGGGCCCAGCCCAGCCCGGCGGAGGTGCCGGCCCGGGGCCGGTATTCGCAACCGATCCAGCCGGCATAACCCAACGCATCGATCTGTTCGAACAGATATGGATAGTTCAGCTCTCCCAGGTCCGGCTCGTGGCGGTCGGGCACACCCGCGATCTGGATGTGGCCGATGCCCGCCATGTCGCGCTTGAGCTTGACCGCGATATCGCCTTCCACGATCTGGCAGTGGTAGATGTCGAACTGGACTTTCAGATTGTCTGCGCCGACTTCGGCACAGACGGCTTGGGCCTCGTCCTGGCGGTTGAGAAAGAATCCCGGAATGTCGCGCGTGTTGATCGGCTCGATCACCACCGTCACGTCGGCGGATGCCGCAGCGCGCGCGGCCCACACAAGGTTCTCCAGATAGACCGCGCGATGCGCCGCGCGGTCCTGTCCGGGCTGTATCAGCCCAGCCATCAGATGCAGCTTGCGGTTGCCCAGCGCAGCGGCATATTCCAAGGCTTGGTCGACTCCGCGCCGAAACTCGCTTTCACGGCCTGGCAGCGAGGCTGTGCCGCGCTCGCCCGCGGCCCAATCCCCGGGCGGCGCGTTGAACAGCGCCTGGGTCAACCCTTGCGCTTGCAGCCGCGCCTTGAGTTCGGCTGCCGGGTACTCGTAGGGAAACAGGAACTCCACTCCCGCGAATCCGTCCCCCGCGGCCGCGGCAAACCGGTCCAGGAAAGGATGCTCGGTGTACATCATGCTGAGATTGGCGGCCAGGCGCGGCATCGCGATTCCTTGATTCAATAGCGCGCGCCGAACACGTCGCGCAGTTCGTCGATCGCCGCCGCGCTCAATGGCGCCGGCCGGGGATCGCTCATCAGCCACAGGCGGGCGGTTTCTTCCAGTTCTTCCAGCGCGTAAGCCGCATGCGCCACGGAACGCTCCCACACCACCGGCCCCAGGCGCTCGAATAGCGCCCCGCGCACCTCTCCGGCCACGGCGGCGACCTCGGCTGCGGCCTGCGGGTCGCCGGGACGGCGATAGGGGATCAGCGGAATCCTGCCGACCTTCATGACCTGATAGGGCGTGATCGGCGGCAGCACTTCATCGGGCCGCCATACGCCCGCGAGCGTCAGCGCCACCAGATGCGTGGAATGCGTATGCACGATGCCGCGAGCGCCGGGACTGGCCTGGTAGATGCCGCGATGCAGCTCCAGCGTCTTGGACGGCTTGCCGCCCGAAACATGCCTGCCCGCCGCATCGACCTTGGACAGTTGGACGGGATCCAGCCTGCCCAGGCAGGCATCGGTCGGCGTGATCAGCCAGCCATCGTCCAGGCGCGCGCTGATGTTGCCGGCGGCGCCCACGGTATAGCCACGGTTGTAGAGGCTGGCGCCTACGGCGCAGATCTCTTCGCGGATGCGGGATTCTTCGGTCATGGACGCCCGCCGGCCGGACAAGGGGCGAGCATGCGTAATGTGGATGCCAAGGGCATGACGACGTTGCCTTCCAAGAGTGAAGTCATAATGTCATCATACAAATTTGCCGTAAAGCACAGTGCCAGGGTAAACACTGAGCGATAGGACGCGGCCGGACGCCAACCCGGCCGCAACGGTTTCAGTCTTGCTGCCTGGCGCCCAGCTCCACGCCGGCCAGTTGCTCGGACAGGCGGGCGACGGCGGTGTGGTCCTGGCCCTTGCCCAGCGTCTTGCCGGCCGAGGCCCAAAGTTCGCGGCACAGCGAGGCAAACGGCGTGGGCGTGCCGGTGTCGGTCGCGATGCCTAGCGCAATGCCCAGGTCCTTGACCATCAGGTCCAGGCCGAAGCCCGAATTGAACTGGCGCGACAGCACGAACTGCTTGAACTTCTTCTGGGTGGAATTGTTCATGCCGGTCGACGCGTTGAGTACGTCGACGATAACGTTCGGATCCAGGCCGAACTGCTGGCCGATCAGCATGGCCTCGACGCCGATCAGGAAGCCGCCTGCCGACACCAGGTTGTTCAACGCCTTCATGGCATGGGCGCTGCCCACCTCACCCACGGGCGTGATCGTCGTGCCCATGCTGGACAGGGCCGGACGCACCCGCTCCAGCGTCGCCGCGGGTCCGCCGTACATGATGGCCAGTTCGCCCGTGCGGGCGCGCGGCACGCCGCCGGAAACCGGCGCGTCGACCATGACGCCGCCAGCGGCGGCCACGGCCTGCGCCAGGCGCTGGGTATGCGCCGGCACGCCGGAACTCATGTCCACGACCACGCTACCCTGGTGCAAACCCGCCAGCACGCCCTGTTCGCCGTTCAGCACCTGCTCGACGATCGCGCTGGTGGGCAGCATGGTGAAGATGATGTCGGACTGCGCGGCCAATTCGGCGCAGGTGGCTGCGGCCTGGCCGCCTACTTCCTGGGCGAACTTGGCGGCCTGGCCGGGCACGGCGTCGAACACCGTGACCGCAAAACCGGCCTGCACCAGGCGGGCCGCCATGGGCCAACCCATGCTGCCGATGCCGATCAGGCCCACCCGCTCTTGCGGGGCGTTCATGCCTTGGACTCCTTGAAAGCGCCCTCTTCTTCCAGCACCTGGTTGGCGACCTTGAACGCGTCCAGCCCCGCCGGGATGCCGCAGTAGACCGTGGCCTGCAGCAGGATTTCCTTGATCTCCTCGACCGTCACGCCGTTGTTCAGCGCGCCCTTGACGTGCAGCTTGATCTCGGCCGGGCGGTTCAGCGCGGTCAGCATGGCCAGGTTGAGCATGCTGCGGGTCTTCTTTTCCAGACCGGGACGGCCCCAGGTATAGCCCCAGCACCATTCGGTGGTGATGTGCTGGAAGGCCATCATGAATTCGTTGGCGCGGGCGATGGAGCCGTCCACGTATTCCGTGCCCAGCACTTCGCGGCGCAGGTTCAGGCCTTGGTCGAACAGGGCCTGGGTTTCGGATTTGATGTCTGCCATGAGTTCCTCTTGTGATGGGGTGACGGGCTTTGCAGGGGATTTACGCCCACTGTTTTGTCTGATTGTCCGGCAATTTTCCCGCGATCGTCAATAGTCTGATTGTCTGACAATCTGCTTGACTGAAAAAATAGTGCACCTCATAATTTGCCGCAGGGCATGCCCCGCGAGCACGACCTGCCAACGGGATATATTGCGTCTTTACATTGACACGGCGGTCCGCCGCGACGAGGCCATGAGCCTGCGCCGCCGCTCGAACCCGCCGCCCGGATAAGCGAGAAACAGCAATGGCCAGCCAGACAGGCGCGGTATTCGAAAAGCCCAGCACTCTGCGCATACGCGTCGAGGAGTTCCTGCGAGCATCCATCATGGACGGCCGGCTCAAGGGCGGAGAGCGCCTGCGCGAACAGGAGCTGTGCGATCAATTGGGCATCAGCCGCAGCACCCTGCGCGAGGCGCTGCGCACCCTGGAAGCCGAACGCCTGATCTCCATCGAGCCACACCGCGGCCCTACCGTGGTGCGCATCACCGAAAAGGCCGCCCGTGACCTCTATGCCCTGCGCGGACTGCTCGAAGGCTATGCAGCGCACGAGTTCGCCCGGCTGGCAAGCGACGCCGACATCGAGCGTCTGGGCAAGGCCGTCGACGCCCTGCACCGCCAGGCCAAGGGCAGCAATAAGGCCGCCCTGCTGGCGGCCAAGCGCGAGTTCTACGACGTACTACTGAGCGGCTGCGACAACGATCTGGTCAAGGACATGCTGCCCGGCCTGCTGTCGCGCATCAATCTGCTGCGCGCCACCTCGTTTGCACGCGCCGACCGCCTGCCGGAAAGCATGGCCGAGATCGATCTGATCTTCGAGCACATCCGGGCCCGGGATCCGCAAAGCGCACAGAACGCCGCGCAAAGCCATATCGCAAACGCGGAACGCACTGCGCTCGAGGTGCTCAAGCGCCAGCAACAGGAGACTTCCCAAGGTGAAGACGAGCGTCCAGCAACCAAAAAGCGGGGCGCCAGCACTGCAGGGTAGCGAGTTCATCCCGCCCGTCCTGCGCGCAACCGGAGCCATCGCATGACACTGCCCCACTACGAGGTCTACGCCCTGCGCTACGCCACGGTAGCGCGGCAGCGTAGCCAGAACTTCATCACGCCCCCGGATCCGCACGACGGCCCGATGCCGATGGATTACTTCGTCTGGGTCATCCGCGACGGCCAGCGCGTCTACCTGGTGGATACGGGCTTCAACGAGGCCGCAGCCCGGGCCCGCGGCCGCGAGTTCTTGCGCTGCCCGATTGAAGCATTGGAAAAGCTGGGTATCGCGCCCGCGGACATCCGCGATGTCATCGTCACACATCTGCATTACGACCACGCAGGCAACATCCGCAAGCTGCCGCAGGCCCGCCTGCATCTGCAGGAAAGCGAGCTGCACTATGCCTGCGGCTGCAACATGCGCTTCGACATGCTGCGCCACGCCTATGCAGTGGAAGACGTGGTCGACGTGGTACGGGGCGTGTACGACAAACGCGTGGCGTTCTACCATGGCCACGACGAAATCGCACCGGGCCTGCAACTGCTGCACATCGGCGGCCATACCCGCGGACTGCAGGCGGTGCGCGTGCACACCGCGCGCGGCTGGATGGTGTTGGCGTCGGACGCCAGCCACTACTACGACAACATGGGCCTGGACGCGCCGTTTCCCATCGTCGACAACGTCGCCGACATGCTGGCGGGCTACGAGATCCTGCTGAAGTTCGCGGAATCGCCCGAGCACATCGTGCCGGGGCACGATCCTTTGGTCAGGACACGGTATCCGGGACTGGCCGGCGCGGATACGGAAGTGGTGGCGTTGCACCTGGGAAACGGCGCGCGCCCCTGAACGCCAGCGCGCCAGCGGCGCGGCATCACAATCCCAGCGGCCGAATCGCCTCGTCCACTTCTTCCGCCGACATGTCCTGCACGATGAGGACCATGGCGCCCGCCCGCTGCGAGCCTTCCACTCCCTCGACAGGCTCGGGCACAGAAAAGACATGCCGCACGCCATGGACGGCGCGCAGCGTCCCGTCCGTCCAGCGCAAGAGCCCTTTCGCGCGCAACAGGCGGTCGCCGACCTGGCGCTGCATGTGCCGGGTCCAGCGCGCATAGTCCTCCCAGCCCACCGGCTGGCTCTGCGTAAAGGCGTAGGACACGATTCCGTAGCGCAACACGTGCGCCAGCGGCCCTGCGGCTGGCGCGGCGTTCAGCGCCGCAGCATCCAGATGCTCGGCGCGCAGGTCGTCGAACAGCGCGGGCGCTTCCTCATCCACGGTGTCCGGCGACACCGCGCGGATGGGCGCGCTGGCGTTGTAGCCGCGCAGCGCAGCGCGCATCGTGTCTATCGCAGCCTCATCGGCCAGATCGGCCTTGGTCAGCGCGATGCGGTCGGCGATGGCGATCTGGGTACTGGCTTCGCGGTAGGCGTCCAGCGTCGACAGGCCATGCAGCGCGTCCGCCGTCGCCACCACGCCGCCGAAGCGGTAGTGGCGGGCGATGAGCGGATCCGCCGCCAGCGTATTGATGACCGGACAAGGATCCGCCAGCCCCGAAGTCTCCACCACCACGCGCGTGAACGCGGGAATCTCGCCGCGCTGGCGCCGGTAATAGAGCGACTCCAGCGTGTCCTGCAGCGAACTGGTGGCTGCGCAGCACAGGCAGCCGGAATCCAGCAGCACCACGTCGGTGTCATCGGCCTTGCCCACCAGCATGTGGTCCAGGCCGATCTCGCCGAACTCGTTGATCACCACCGCCGTATCGGCAAAGCGCGGGCTGCGCACCAGCCGCGACAGCAGCGTGGTCTTGCCGCTGCCCAGGAAACCCGTCAGCAGGTAGACCGGCAACGGTCCGGCGGCGGTCGCGGACATGGGCGGCTCAGGCCTGTTCCGCCGCGGCCGGCGCGGGCAGGTTGCGCAGGTAATCCTGCACTTCGCGCGACGGGATCACATCGGCGTACTTGCAGTTCAGGTCGAACAGGCTCATCGCATGGCTGGCCTGGAAGCGGTCGAACGCAGCCTCTTCGGGAATGATGACCTTGAAGTTGTACGAATAGGCGTCCACCGTGGTGGCGCGCAGGCATCCCGAAGACGTGCAACCCACCAGGATCAGCGTGTCCACGTCCAGGAAGTTCAGGTGGCTCATGAAGATGGTGCCGAAGAAGCAGGACGGCTTCTGCTTGGTGATGCGGATGTCCTGCGGCCGCGGGGCCAACGGCTCCACGGTCTGCGTGGCATGGGTGTTGGCCAGCACGGTCTTCTCGCCACCGCGATGGTTCTTGCCCACTTGCACGCCGCTGTCCAGAAGGTCGGCGCGGCGGCCGCTTTCGGTATAGAAGACCGGTATGTTCTTGTCGCGCGCCAGCTCCAGCAGCGGCACGATATGCGCCACCGCGTCCCAGGCCTCCCGGCCGCAATGGGTGCGGTACTGCTTCAGGCCTTCCAGGATGTCCTGGGGCGTATCGCCGCAGAAGTTGTACTGCACGTCGATGATGAACAGGGCCGGACGCTTGCCGAAGCCGCCACGCTTGCCGTAGCCGGCCTGCGCCAGCACCTGCTTGTCGCGTTCAGTCAGAAAGTCGTCCCAGATTCGCTTGGTTTCGCTCATGGTAGTGCCTGCCAGAAGAGGAGTAGGTTCAGTTCAAAGACGCTTGAGATAGCGGCCGCCGGGATTGCTGCGCGCGGCATCGGTAATGCGGCCGTCCAGCGCCACAGTGCGCCCGCGCACCAGGGTGCGCACGGGCCAACCCTTCAGGGTCATGCCCTCGTAAGGGGAGTAGTCGGAATTGGATTCGAGCGTGGAGGGATCGACGGTGCGCTCCAGATCCGGATCCACCAGCACCAGATCGGCATCCTTGCCGATCTCGATGCTGCCCTTGGCAGGCATGCGGTAGATGCGGGCAGAGTTCTCCGCGCTGACTTTCATCAACGTTTCCAGCGGCACGCCGCGGCGGTGATAGCCTTCGTGCAGCAGGATCGGCAACATCAAGCCGGTGCCGGGAAAGCCGTTGCTGGCTGCCCAGATGTCGGTGTCCTTGGTGGCACGCTTGCGCGGCACGTGGTCGGTGCCGATGGTGGTAATGGAACCATCCAGCACGCCCTCCCACATGGCGTCCACGTCGGCCTGGCCGCGCACCGGCGGATTGACCTTGGCATAAGTCCCTGCGGGCGATTCGTCGTTCAGGAACAGGTAGTGCGGGCAGGTCTCAACATAGATCGGCGGCGCGTCCGGCGTGCGCCGGTGGCGCCGCGCCTCGTCCAGCGCCTCGCGGCTGCTCAGGTGCACGATGTTGACCGCGGCGCCGGTCTTGGATGCGAAGTAGCAGACGCGGTGCACGTTCTCCGCTTCCAGGAAGTCCGGGCTCTGTTCATTCCAGGCCTTCAGGTCGTCGCGGCCAGCGGCGCGCAGCGGATCCCGCAGGACGGGAATCACTTCCACGTTTTCACAATGCACGCCCATGATCGCGCCCGGGATCGCGGCGGTAGCGCGCAACGCCGAATACAGCAGGCCGTCGTCGATATCGGTAAAGCCCTTGGACAGCCCTGCTGCGCCCTTGTACATCATGTAGAGCTTGTAGGAATTCACGTTGAAGCGGCGCGAAATTCCCTCCAGCGTCTCCACGTGCAGATTGCTGGTGATGCCGAAATGGAAGCCGAAATCGACGCAGCTCTGCGACAGCGCGCGGTCGCGCACCTTGTCGAAGGATTCGCGGATATCCGCCGAGCGATGAAACGACAGCACGGAGGTCGTGCCGCCGAGAGCAGCGAAGCGCGACTCGGTTTCGAAGTCGGTCTCGGGCGAGCCGAATCCGAAATGCACGTGCGGATCGATCAGACCCGGCAATACCCAAAGCCCTTGGCAATCTATGGTCTCGCGGGCCTCGAATTGCGCGCCTGGCTCGGCGATGATGGCAATGCGACCGTCGATGACGCCGAGTACGCCTTCGGTCAGCCCCTGCTGGGGCAAGTACAGTCTGGCATTGGTAAGCAGCAGATCCAGCATGATGTGGTTTTCCCGATAGATGCGTGTTTTCAGCGATGGGCCGCGTCAGCGGCCTGCGTGTCGTTCAAAAAGCCGTTGAGGACGCTGGCAGGAATGCCGCCCTCTGCCATGAGTTTGCGTTCGGCGCGAGTGAGCACCTGGGCGTAGGCCTGGAAGACGATGCGGCGCTCGCCGTCTTCGGCGACGACGGTGATGGGCTCGCCCTTGCGCACACCGTCAGCCACGTTGTCGAAACGCAGGGTTTCCGCCCCGGTCAGGCCCAACTGGCGCCAGCCCTCGCCCGGGGCGAAAGCCAGCGGCAACACGCCCATGCCCACCAGATTCGCCCGGTGGATGCGTTCAAACGATTCCGCGATCACGGCGCGCACGCCCAGCAGCGCCGAACCCTTGGCGGCCCAGTCGCGGCTGCTGCCCATGCCGTAGTCCTTGCCGCCCAGGACCACGCTGGCCACACCCTCGGCGCGGTAGGCTTCGGCCGCGTCGACCACCGCCATGCGCTGCCCGCTGGGAAAATGGCGGGTCACCCCGCCCTCCACATCCGGCACCAGCGCATTCTTGATGCGGATGTTGGCAAAGGTGGCGCGGGTCATCACATGGTGATTGCAGCGGCGCGCCACATAGGTATTGAAGTCGCGCGACGCCACGCCCTTGCCGATCAGGTACGCGCCAGCCGGCGTATCCGCCGGGATCTCGCCGCTGGGCGAGATGTGGTCGGTCGTCAGCGAATCGCCGAACGCCGCCAGCACGCGGCCGTGCTTCAGGCTGGCTTCCAAGTCTGCCAGGGCATCGCGGCCGGGCTCGGTCTTGAAGAATGGCGGCTCGACCAGGTATTGCGATTCCGGGTCCCAGGGAAAGCGCAGCCCCGAGGGCGCCTGCAGGTCGCGCCAGATCGCGCTGTCCAGGCTCGCCGGGTCATAGACCTCGGCGAACAAGGCAGGATCCGCGGCCAGCGGCAACAGGGCCGCTATCTCTTCCTGGCTGGGCCAGACGTCGCGCAGATAGATCGGCGCGCCATCGGAGCCCGGCCCCAGCGGTTCGCGTTCGAAGTCCAGGTCTATCCTGCCGGCCAGCGCATACAGCACCACCATGGCCGGAGAGCCGATGTAGTTGGCGCGCAGCAGCTTGTGAATGCGGCCTTCGAAATTGCGGTTGCCGGACAGCACCGCCGCGGCCACCAGGCCGCCCTCGGCGATGGCGTCTGCCGCCGCGGCGTCCAGGGGGCCGGACTTGCCGCCGCAAGTCGTGCAGCCATAGCCGATCACGTGAAATCCCTGCGCCTGCAAGGCCTGCAGGAGGCCGGCGGATTCCAAATAGCGCGTGACGGCGCGCGATCCCGGCGCCAGCGAACGCTTGACCCAGGCGGGCGGCGTCAGCCCCAACGCCAGCGCCTTTTTCGCGACCAGGCCCGCGGCCAGCATCACGCCAGGATTGGACGTATTGGTGCAAGAGGTGATGGCCGCCAGCGCCACGGAGCCATGGCCCAAGGAAGCGCGGCTGGGCGGATGCGCGGCCAGCGCGGCGGCGTCCACGCCGAACCCGCCTTCCGTCAGGGACTGACCCAGGCGGCGGCGGAAATCCGCCCCGACCTCGCCCACGTCCATGCGGTCTTGCGGCCGTCGCGGACCCGCCACGCTGGGACGCGCCGCCGACAGGTCGATCTCTATCACCCGGCTATATGCGGGCGCCGCGTCGCCGGCATCGCGCCACAGGCTGTTGGCGCGGGCATAGGCTTCGATCAGCGCCAGTTGCTCGTCGCTGCGCCCCGTCATGCGGGCATAGTCCAGCGTGCGGGTGTCTATCGGGAAAAAGCCGCAAGTGGCGCCGTACTCGGGCGCCATGTTGGCGATGGTGGCGCGTTCCGGCACGCCTAGCGCCTGCGCCGCAGGGCCGAAGAATTCGACCATGCAGCCCACCACGCCCGCCGCGCGCAATTGCTGCGTGATCAGCAGGGCGGCGTCGGTGGTGAGCGCGGGCGCCTCGATGGCGCCGCGCAGCCGCACCCCCACGACCTCCGGGATCGGGAACGTGTAGGCATGGCCCAGCAGGGCCGCCTCGGCGTCGATGCCGCCCACGCCCCAGCCCAGCACGCCCAGGGCGTTGACCATCGGCGTGTGCGAGTCGCCGCCGATGACGAAATCGGGATAGGCCCAGTCGCCGTCCGGCCGTGACTGGCGTATGACCACCGGCGCCAGGTACTCCAGGTTGACCTGATGGATGATGCCGATGCCCGGCGTGATGACCCGCAGACCCTTATAAGCCTGCTGCGCCCATTTCAGGAACCGGTAGCGTTCGTCGTTGCGCTCGAACTCGCGGCGCAGGTTGCGCTGCACCGCGCCTTCGTCGCCCCAATGGTCGACCTGCAGGGAATGGTCCACGATCAGGTCCACCGGAATCCGGGTGTCCACCCGCGCCGCGTCCCCGCCCGCCTGGGCCACCGCGTCGCGCAGCGCCGCCAGGTCCTGCAATACCGGCAGGCCGCTGGAGTCCGGAAGGATCACCCGCGCGACATGCAGCGGCAAGTCGGCGCCGGCATGCGCGCGCCAATCCCAGAGCCTGCCGATCTCGTCCTCGGACACGGCGGCGCCCCATGCGCGATGGCGCAGCAGGTTCTCAAGCAGCACGCGGATGACATAGGGATATGCGTGGATGTCGCGCCCCGCGGCTCGGGCGGCGGCGGACAGGTGCGCGTAGCGCAGCGTCCTGCCGCAACAGGGGAAAGACTGGATCATGGCAGCGGTAATCGGGAAAATCTCAACTGAGCCCATCTTACGGCTTACGAAATAATAGTGTCAACACTATAGGTCGTCTCTGAACCGACGATGGATGCGTCAAATACAGTTTTGCATAGCGTCATCGAAAGTGTAGATACAAGAACCACCCCCCTAGAGCTAGGGATAACCCCGAAAAGTCTCTGTAAAATGGGCGAAACATCAATGGCGACGCCTGTAATCCGGTATCGCCGCCACGATCCTGTCAACTCCAAAAGAGTTGACACTTTTTAAATTCCTTTGATAGGCTGTCAACACTATGAACACCGCCACGACCTCCATCGCCATCAAGGAAGACGCCTCCGGCCCGCTGGCCGACGTGGTGTTCGACCAGGTGCTGGACGCGATCTACCAAGGCCGGTTGGCCCCGGGCAGCGTCATCAATGAAGTCGCGCTGGCGCAGGAATTCGGCGTTAGCCGCGGTCCGGTGCGTGAGGCCGTGCGCCGCCTGCAAGGGATCCAGCTGATCACGCGCGAGCCCTACATCAAGGCGCGCGTGGTGACGTTGTCGGCGGAATCCGCGCTGGAACTGTTCCAGATGCGCATGGCACTGGAAGGCGTGGCCTGCAATCTGGCCACTCGCCGCATGAGCGACGAGGAAATCACGCAACTGCTGGCCGAGCTTGAACAGGACCGCCAGCGGCGCCTGGAAGCGGCCAATGGCGGCGCCCCCGCGCCGCGGGTCTTCGACTTCCATGAGCGCATCGTGCGGGCCAGCGGCAACAACCGCATCATCAACGCCCTTTGCGGCGACCTCTATCACCTGCTGCGCGTCTACCGCCGGCACTCCGGCACCGTGCTGGAGCGCAAGGACGACGCCTACGCCGAACACTGGCAGATCCTGCGCGCGATCCGCGCGCGCGACGCCGAGCTGGCGGAATCGCTCATGCGCTCGCACATCGAACGCGCGGCGCAACACCTTTTTGAACATCTGGCGGAAGGGGCGTCCGGCATCGCCGGGCACCCCGTCTCCGCTGCCTGACACTCTCTGGAGCAGTACGACATGAACAACCCGCGCCACCAGTTCCGGCAATTGCTGAAGAACGAACCTTTCATCGTCTCCCCTGGCGTGTACGATGGATACAGCATCCGCCTGGTCGAGGCCGCGGGCTTCAAGACCGCCTGCACCAGCGGTGCGGCAGTGTCGAACGCCCTGCTGGGCATCGCGGACATCGGCGTGATGGGCCTGTCGGAAAACGTCACCCACTGCCGTCATCTGGCGCGGTCCGTCTCCATTCCCCTCACGGCTGACGCCGACACCGGCTACGGCAACCCGGTGAACGTCTACCACACGGTACAGATGTTCGAGGAAGCCGGCGTCGCCGGCATCAACCTCGAAGACCAGGTCAGCCCCAAGCGCTGCGGCCACATGCCCGGCAAGGACGTGGTGAGCGAAGCGGAAATGGTCAAGAAGATCGAAGCCGCCTGCCTGGCGCGACGCGACGATGACTTCGTCATCATTGCCCGCACCGACTCCCTCGCGATCGAAGGCATCGAAGGCGCGGTCAAGCGCGCCCGCGCCTACGCCAAGGCGGGCGCCGACATGCTGTTCCCCGACGCCGTGCGCACCGAGGACGACATCAAGCGCCTGGTGGACGCCGCCGGCATTCCGGTCAGCATCAACATGGGATTCGGCATCCGCAACCGTCCCACCACGCCGCTGATTCCGCTGCCGCGCCTGAAGGAAATCGGCGTCAAGCGCATCAGCCTGCCGCGCATGCTGCCTGCCGCTGCGATTTACGGCATGCGCCAGGCGTTGCAAGTCATGCAGGGCGTGATCGCCAGCGGCGAGCCCGCCGACCGTCCCGACCTGCTGGTGGGCATCGAAGACATCATGCAATTGATGGGCTACGAGCAGATGCGCGCCATGGAAAAGCGCCTGACGACGCTGGCCGACTGAGCGCTTCGCCATGACTGAGCGGAATGCGCAGGCGCATTGCGTCCTGACGGGCGCGTCGTCGGGCATCGGCCTGGCGCTGGCCGAGCTGCTGCTGGCGTCCGGCTGGCAGGTGACCGGCGTGGACATCGCGCCGGCGGCCATCAAAGGCCATGGACAGTATCGCCATCTGGTGTGCGACCTGACCGACGCCGCCGCCTTGCGCGGTCTATGCGCGCTGCTGGACGGCTGCGCCCCGACAGCGCTGGCGCATTGCGCGGGCGCAGTGCGCACCGGCGGCGCGCTGGACACGCGCCCGGAAGACGCGGACTGGCTTTGGCAATTGCACGGCGCCGCGCCGATGGCACTGGTCCGTGCGCTGGCGCCGCAACTGCCTGACGGCCGCGGCCGCATCGTGCTGGTGTCCAGCCGCGCCGTGCTGGGCCGCGCGCAACGCCTGGCCTATGCGGCGACCAAATCCGCCCAGATTGGCCTGGCGCGCAGTCTGGCCGCCGAACTCATCGCGCGCGGCATCACCGTCAACGTCGTCGCGCCCGGCGCGGTCGACACGCCCATGCTGCGCGATCCCAAGCGCGGCGCTCCGCCGCAGGTTGAACTGCCGCTGGGCCGCCTGATCGACGCGGGCGAAGTCGCCGCGGCCATTGCCTTCTTCCTGGGCGCGCAGGCAGGCGCCATCACCGGACAGACGCTCTACGTCTGCGGCGGCGCCTCGCTGGGAGCGATGCCGCTATGACACAGACGAACGCACCCGCGCTGCATGGCAAGGTCGTGATCCTGACCGGCGCAGCCGGCGGATTGGGCCAGGCGATCGCGGCGCAATGCCTGCTTGCCGGCGCCCGCGTGGCCTTGCTGGACCGCGATGCGGAACTGCTCGCGCAAACCCGCCAGGCCCTCGCTGGACCTGATACCCAGATGCTGGCGATCGCCTGCGACGTGAGCGACGCGCAAAGTACGCGCGAAGCCGTGGAAAGAACGGCTGCGCACTGGGGTGCGATCCACGTCCTGGTGAACAACGCGGCCACCGTCACGCCGGGCAACAAGATCGCGGACCTTACGCTGGAGCAATGGCGTCAGGCGCTGGACGTGAACCTGACGGGCGCGTGGCTGATGAGCAGATGCGCCATCCCCCACATGGCGCGGGCCGGCAGCGGCGTGGTGTTGAACATCGCCTCGCAGCTGGGCAGCGTGGCCGCGCCGGGCCGTGGTGCGTATGGCGCCAGCAAGGCCGGTCTGATCGCGCTGGCGCGCGCCATTGCCGTGGATCACGCGGCCGACGGCATCCGCGCCTTGAGCCTGTCGCCGGGCGCGGTCCTGACCAGCAGGCTGGTCGCGCGCTATGGCAGCACGCAGGCCGCCGGCGCCGCGTTGGCGGCCAAATATCCAGCCGGACGCCTCGGCACAGCCGAGGAGATCGCACAGACAGCAGTTTTCCTGATCAGCGACGCCGCCTCATTCATCACGGGTACGGACATACGCGCGGACGGCGGCTACACCGCGCTATAGCTCCAGCCGCCACCATCGACTTCACACAAGACTTACATCACACAGCAAGGGGCTAGAACCATGAAGCACACCAACACCTCCGCAACGCACGGACGCCCGGCGCGCCCTGCCCTCCGCCGCAGCATGCTGGCGCTGCTTGCCGGCGCCATTGGCCTGGCTGCCGCCCCAGTCTTCGCGCAGGGTACGGACAACTTCCCCAACCGCGCGGTCACCATCGTCGTACCCTTCCCGGCCGGCGGCGCCACTGACATCACCGCGCGCCTGGTGGCCGAAGGCCTGTCCAAGAAATGGGGACAACCCGTGGTCGTGGAAAACAAGCCCGGCGCAGGCGGCAACGTCGGCTCGGAATATGTAGCGCGCGCGGCGCCCGACGGCTACACCCTGGTGCTGGGCGTGACGGGTTCGCACGGCATCAATACCTCGCTCTACAAGAACATGCGCTATGACCCGGTCAAGGACTTCGAGGCCATCACGCAGGCCACGCTGTATCCCAATGCCATCATCGTCAACAACGACGTGCCGGCCAACAACCTGCAGGAACTCATCGCCCTGCTGAAGAAGCCCGACGCGCACTACTCGTACGGATCGGACGGCAACGGCACGGCATCGCACCTGGGCATGGAGCTGATCAAGAACCAGGGCAAGTTCGAGATTGCCCACATTCCCTACCGCGGCAGCGCGCCGATGGTGACCGACCTGCTGGGCGGCCAGATCCAGGTGGGCGTCACCGGCCTGCCCGCCGTGCAAGCCTATGCCAAGAGCGGCAAGCTGAAGATCGTGGCGCTGACCACGGCGGGGCGCTTCGCCAGCGCGCCCGACTACCCCACGGTGGCCGAACAGGGCTTCCCCGGCTACGCCGCTCCGCCCTGGTCGGGCTTTTTCGCCCCCAAGGGCACGCCCAAGCCTCTGGTGGAGAAGATATCGGCGGACATGCGCGAAGTCATGGCCGATCCCAAGACCAAGGAAAAGCTCGCCGCCTCCGGCAGCGAATTCACGCCTTCCACGCCCGAGCAGTTCCAGGCTTTCGTGCAGCAGGAAATCGCCAAGTGGGCCGAGGCCGTCAAGATCTCCGGCGCGCGCATCGACTAAGCCGGAATACGCGACGCCAGCGCCGCGGCTGCGGCGCTGGCGTATTGCGCGTCAGTTATAGCGGAACGTGGCGGTCAGCATCGCCGAGCGGCCCGGCGCCACATAGCTGAACAGCCCCACGTGCGAAGCCTCGTAGATGGTCTCGTCGGTCAGGTTGTTCAGGTTCAGCTGCAGGCCGAAGTTCTTGTTGAACTGATAAGCCGCCATCGCGTCGTAGCGCCAGTAGGACGGCAACTGATAGACGTTGGCGTCGTCCACGTAACGCTTGCCGGTGTAGGTGGCACCCGCGCCCACCGTCAGCTCCGGCAGGAACTTGTAGGTCGTCCACAGGCTGGCGCTCTGGCGGGCGATGAATTTCATCTGATTGCCGCTGTAGTCGGTGCCGCCGCTCTGGTAGCTGGTGACCTTGGGGTCCATGTAGCTGTAGCCGCCCCAGACCTGCCACTTGGGCGTGATGGATCCCGCCACGCCCAGCTCGATGCCGCGCACGCGGTTGCTGCCGGACAGCGTCACGTCTCCGGTGATGGGATCGGAGCTGCGGGCATCGGTCTTGCGGGTTTCGAACACCGCTGCCGTCAGCGACAGGCGCTCGTCGAACACGTCCCACTTGGTGCCCAGTTCGATGCTGCGGCTCTTTTCAGGCGCCAGTGCCGCGGTGCCCGCGGTCAGGCGGCCGCCTGCCGCGCCGTCGGCGCCGCCTGACTGGCCTGCCGTTTCGCCGGACGGGTTGGACGAGGTGCCGTAGGACACGTAGATGCTGCCATTGGGCGCGGGCTTGTAGACCAGGCCCAGCTGGTAGTTCCACATATTGTCGGTACGCTCGACGTTGCCGCTGGTCACGCGGTAATTGTCGTAGCGCAGGCCGGCGTTGGCTTCCCATTGCTCGCTGAACTTGACCGTGTCGAACACGTAGGCCGCGCGCGTGATGGTCTTGGCAGCGTCGTAGCGCGGCCCCCAGCTCAGGCTGCCGGTATACGGCTGGCGGGGATTGGGGTTGTACAGGTCGTCCTGCAGGGTCTTGTCGAAGCCGCCCGAGGGCACGCCGTCGCGCTTGCTGATCGTCTCGGTGCTGAACTCCAGGCCGGCCACATAGCTGTGACGCAGGCCGCCGGCGGTGAATTCACCGAACATGTCGGTCTGGTTGATGAAGGAGCGGTTGGTCTGGTTCAGGCTGCGCAGGGCCTTGCTCATCTTCACGCCGTCCGCTTCGTTCGAGCAGGGCGCCACGCCATAGGCGGGGTTGGGCCTGCCACCCACACGCGCCGCGCAATTGTCGAAGGACGGTCGGGTCATCACGTATTCGTTGGTGGACTCGCTATAGCGCGTACCGTTGCGCAGCTTCAGCTTGTCGCTGAACTTGTGCTCGACCATCAGGGTGGTCATGTCGGCCTGGTTCTTGCGATAGTCGCGGCCGATCAGGCCGTAGTAGTTGTTGCGGTCCACCTTGGGCGGCGTGACGCGATCCGGGCGCGACTCGTTCTTGAACGGAATGCCCAGGTCGGGCGTGTCGTCGTTCTGCAGATGGTAGTAGCTGAGCGTGACCTGCGTCGGCGTGCCCAGGCCCCAGGAGAATGAGGGCGCCACGCCCCAGCGATCGGTTTCGACATGGTCGCGGCCCGGGATGTCCCCACCCTGTTTCATGAAATTCAGGCGGAATGCCGAGCTCTCGCCCAGCGCCCAGTTGCCGTCGCCGGTCAGGCGCCAGTTGTCGTCGGTGCCCACGCCGACCGTGCCTTCGGCGAAATTCTCCAGCTTGGGGCTCTTGCTGACCAGGTTGATGCTGCCGCCGGTCGAACCGCGGCCTGAATAGGCGGAGCTTGGGCCCTTCAGGATCTCGACCGACTCCAGGTTGAAGGTCTCGTGCGAGAAACGGCCCAGGTCGCGCATGCCGTCAACCATCATGTCGGTGCTGGCCTCGTAGCCGCGCACGAATGGGCGGTCGCCGGTGGGCGTGCCGCCCTCGCCCGCGCCAAAGGTGATGCCCGGGGCGGTGCGCAACACATCCATGAGCGAGGTCGCCGCGCGGTCGCGCATCAGCTGTTCAGTGATCACGGTGACCGAACGCGGCGTGTCCAGCAGAGGCGCCGTCATCTTCGGAGAGGACGCGATGTTGGCTTCGTAGCCATCGCTGACCGCCTGCCCCTGCACGTGCACCGGCGACAGTTCGTGTACGGCGCCTGGCGCCACGCTGCCCTGCGCCAGGGCCAGGCCCGGCGACATCAGCGCGCCGCACATCGCTGCATAAATGGAGGCCGAAGTATTCCCACCGGCCTTGGCAGGGGCCGTCGATGTATCTGCTTTGTTCATTGGACTCTGTCAGAAGCCGCCCCGCGGCGGCTGCGCTATCAGCGCGATCTTGGTTTTTTAAGAGCGCCAATGATATTCATTCTTATTTTTACGTTCAACAAATAGTCAGAATTTATTCAGAAAAATGTCAATTTTGTGAAATTTGACCGGTTCACAAGGCCAGAATGCAGCGCAATAACAACAATTCATGCGTATCGATCTGCTCACAGCAGGTGCATATCGGCGCCTATCCTCAGGCTTCAGACATGAAAAAGCCCCTTTCTCCAGATGTCCAGTCATCTGGAGAAAGGGGCTGGGCACCGCCAGTCAGCTACCGTCCAACCTTACAGCGAGTACCGGTAGTCGCAGTTGAGGGTAGCTTTCAGCGGAGTATCGGCCTGCACCCCCGACACGCTGCGGGGCCGTGGAGCCGTCAGCTTGGCCTGGAATTTGCCAGCGGCGTCGCCATTGCTTTCCCGCTTGACCGCCATGCTGGACGGTATCGCGTACAGCGTGAGCGGCTGGCCTTGGGCCGCCACCACCAGCGTGAACACGGCCTGCGGAAAGTCCGCCACGACATAGCTCTGGTTCGCGTCCGAGTCGAACGCCAGGCTGCCGTCCGCATAGCTCAGCTTCAGCTTCATTTCGTCCGATGAGGACGAGGGGATCGTGCCTTCCAGCGCGACCTTGCCGCTTTCGGATATGCAGCTCAATTCTGCCGGCGCCGATCCCGCGTGAGCGATACCGCTCAACAACAAGCCGGCCGCAAGCCAGACTCCACGCACTGCCATGAGACTCTCCTTCGTTAGACCCGGCCCAGGCCGGGATCGGGCCGCCGTATCAATGCGCGCTTTCGTCTGCCGGCTTCAGCACGCCGGCTTCCCGCAGCGTCTCGGCGGCGCTGTGGCGGATCGCCGACAGGCAACGCGCGACTATGCCGCGCAGCAAGGCCTCCGAGGGCAGCGCGTCGGGTGCAGCCACAAAGCTCTCGATCGCGGCCGAAACGCGGTTCGTGACCACATCGCCGCTGCTCTGCGTGATGTACAGCTTCACCGCCTTGCAACGGTTGTTGACCGTATTGATGATCTCCAGCAGCTCGGCGCGCCCCATGCCCAGATCGGTCGCATCGGCGAAGGACGGATAGACCAGGCGCAGGAATTCGGGATCGTCGGCGCTCAGGCTGAAATACAGGGTGCCCAGTTCGGGATGGCGGAACAGGACATCGCCCTCTTCGTCGATCCGGGCGACCAGACCCAGCTCTTCCTGGATCACATGTTGGTAGAGCTCGGCAAGCGGCGTGGCGCCGGCGGTAACGTTGGACATGTTTCGACTCTCTTCGTATGGATCGCACGGCGGTTGCCGCGCTGAACTTCGCGCCGCGAAGCATAGCGCCCATTGCGCGCTCGTGCTTGTCCGATTTGCGCAGACGATCGCCAGCGAGACATGCGCTAGGATGTAGGAACCCGCCCAGGCCCTGCGAAGGGACCAGGCCAGGATGTCCATCAGAAGGAGCTTGCCATGCCATCAATGAGACAACTCGCCCGCGCGGCCGCGCTTGCGCTGTTGCTGCCCGGCGCGGCCTACGCAGAGACCGTCGTGCTGCAGGTGGCGCGCGCCACCGCCGGCGCCGACCCGCAAACCTCCGCCAGGACGGTAGACGTCGAACTCAAGCCCGAAAGCCGCCAGGCCCTTGCCGACTTCACCCGCGACCGCGTGGGCAAACGCATCCAGCTGCGGTCGGGCGGCGTGCTGTTGTCTTCCGCCACGCTGCAAAGCCCGCTGGAAGGCGACAGCTTCCGCATTACCGCGGGGGAACACGGTTTTGCCGGAAAGTCCGCCGAGGAGATCGCCCAGAGCATCATGAAAAGCGGCGGACTGACGGTGGACGACGAGAACACCGCCAAATAGCCGGCCTTCAAGCCTGAGGCGTGCGCAGCCCCAGCGTGGCGGTCAGCGCAGTGCGCCCCGGCTGCGACGCAACGTCCAGCTCGCCCCCTACCCGGGCGATGCGGGCGTGCATGCTGCGCATGCCCACGCTGATGCCCGCGCGCAGCACCGCGGCCACGTCGAAACCGACGCCGTCATCCTCGATGCGCAGCTCCAGACGGTCGGATTCGGACTGCCGCAGTTCCAGTTCCACGCGCCGGGCGCGGCTGTGCTTGAGCACGTTCACCAGCGATTCCTCAACCAGCCGCGTCAGCGCCATGCACTGCAGGGCGCTGGGCGGCGTGCGCCATAGCTCGGGCACCCGCCAGGTGGCGCTGATGTCCAGCTCGTCGAACAGCTGCATGAAACGGTGGCGCAACGGCGCTATCCATTCCCGCGGCGTGGCCGGCACCGTAACGCCCGCGCTGGAACCGCTGTCTATGGTCTGCCGCAGATCATCGCGCAACAGCTTGAGCATGGAAAGAAACTGCTGGCTGTGCAGCGGCGCGCTGGCCTGCTCCACCACGGCCATCATGCGGACCAGGGAGCCTCCCAGCCCGTCGTGCAGATCGTGCGCGATCTGCAGCCGGTCCTGCAGCCGGGCATTCGTCAGCGCCAGCGCATGCTCGCGCTCCAGCGTGGTGGCGAGTTCGGTGCGCGCCTGCTCGATGCCGCTGGCCAGCTCCTGGTTGAAGCGCTCGATGCGGCGCACGCTGCGCGCATGGCGCAGCCCCAGCACTGCGGACATGCATAGCGTGACCACCACGCTGGTGAAAGGCGTGTAGGTGGCCTCGCCGTCGATAAGCCTCAGCATCAGCAGCAGATCGTGGGCGCAGGCAGCGAAGAAGGCCAGCAGGCATGCCGCCAGCATGGCGTGCTCTGGCCGGCGGGTGCGCAGCGCGTGAAACGGAAATTGCAGGCAATTGGCGAAGAAAATCGCCGACACGATCAGCACCACGCTCAGCTGCACTTGCGGCAGATGCCCCTGCGGCACGAAGGCCATCGCCGCCAGCAGCACGGCCGCCAGCAGCCATAGCGCCTTCTCGATGCGCGGCAAGGACTGGTCGCCAAAGCGCCATGTAAAGACGCAGAAGCAGGCCACGTACAGCACCAGCACCATGATGTTGGCCCGAGCCGCCGTCAGGCTGTCGGGGAACGGCCAGGGACTGGTCACCAGCACGTTGGCAATGAACAGCACCCAGAACAGGGCCATCAGCGCGTACCAGCCAAAGGCGCGCTGTTCGCGCCGCATGAGCCAGATGAAGAAGCACAGGCCGCCCAGGACGCCCGAGACGATCAGGTTGAGCGTGAACAACGTGCGGTTGCGCCACCACAGGTCTTCGTACTGCTGCAACACCGTCCACTGTCCGCCCAGACGCACCGGCCCCAGGCCGGGCGTCTGCCCCGCCACGCCGACCACGCGGATCCACAAGGTGTTCTCGCCCGGATGCAGCAGGGCGTCGGGAATCACCCAGTAACGCGGCACGTTCCAGCTGCGCGACAGCGGCTCTGTCAGGTGCGGATCGCTCCAGATCCGTTCGTCATTGATATAGACCTCACCCGCCATGACGATGGATTCCAGCGCCAAGGCCACCTGTCCGGACGCCGTGCCGGCGCAATTGCGCGTCCAGCCAATCCGGTACCAGGCGGTACCGCTGTAGCCCGGCCAACGCGCGCTCCAGTCGTCGGGCAGTTCGACCGCCTGCCATTGCGCCGGCTCCGGACGCCTGCCATCGTCGCCGCCCTTGGCAACCTGTACCGACAGCACCTGCGCCGTACAGGCGTCAGCGGGCTCCTGGGCCCACGCCGGCGCCAGCCATAGCGCCAACCACAGGACGGCCAGCCACTTCAATCGAGCAAGCCGCGCGTGCGCGCCGCGTGTATGGCACGCGTGCGCGAGGAGACCGCGAGCTTGCGGTAGATGTGCTTGACGTGGCATTCGACGGTGTAGCGCGACAGATGCAGTTCCTCGGCGATCTCGCGGTTGCCCAGTCCCTCGGACACCAACCGCAGGATCTGGCTTTCGCGCGGACTCAGGGTTTCGACGGAATCGCCCGCAGCCTCGTCGGCGCGTTCGGCCCGCCTGGGGCGCAGTTCTTCGATGATGCGTCGGGCCACGAAGGGATCGATAGGCGCCCCGCCCCGCAGCACGCTGCGGATGGACAGGGACACCTCCAGGTCGTCTCGTTCCTTGAGCACATAGCCCGTGGCGCCCGCGCGCAGCGCGGCAAGAATCGCGTCTTCCGTGCTCCATGCCGAAATCACGAGGATCGCCAGGCTGGAATCCTCCGCGTGCATCTCGGCGATCAAATCGGTGCCGTTGCCGTCGGGCAGGCCCAGATCGACCAGAGCCAGCGCAAACGGCTGGCTGGCGAGTTGCTCGCGCGCCTGCGCCAGCGTGGCGGCAAACACCAGCGCCTCCGGCGCATAGCCAAGCTGCAGCAGCAGGCCTTCCAGCCGGCGGCAGATCAGGGGTTCGTCCTCCACCAGCAGCACCGGGGCAGGCAGGGTCGACTCGGAAGCAAGCATGTGGGCGGTCATCGGATGAGAGCGGGCGGAATTGCCCAGCCTGAACTATGTCTCAGCCGCGCGAAACCGCATATCCCTGGAAGTTGGTATTTTCACAGGAATTTCGCATCAGGTGAGGCTACCGCTTCCGGCTCTCGATGAACTCGGACAACACGACGGGCGGCGACAGCACATAGCCCTGCCCGTGGCTGCATCCCATGGACTGGAGCAGAGCGATGTCCGGCGCGCTTTCGATGCCTTCGGCGATCACGCGCAGGCCGAGCCGCTCCCCCAGCAACACCGACAGGCGCGTGATTTCCCGCGCTTTCCGGTCGCGGCGGATGCGGCGCACGAAGCGTCCGTCTATCTTCAGTTCGGCGATGGGCAACGCGTTCAAGAGCTGCAGCGAAGCATAGCCCGTTCCAAAATCGTCCATGCTGACCTGGCAACCGGCCTTCGCAAATTTCTTCAAGGACTTCCGCAGCATCTCGAGGCGAGTGATGGGCTGGTCTTCTGTCAGCTCGATCCGGAAGCGCGTCAACGGAATGTTCGCCGCGGCGGCGTGACGCGCCAGGACGTCGACCGCATCATGGCTCGACAAGGTTGAGGCCGAGGCGTTGATCGCCAACGGCACGTCGATTCCCTCTTCCTGCAGCGCCTGCGCTGCGGCGACCGCCAGGCGGCAGATCTGCTCAAAAAAAAGCAGGTCCAGGCCCAGTCGATGGACGGCGGGAACGAAATCGGCGGGTCCGATATCGCCCATGGTCGGATGCTTCCAACGAGCCAGACATTCCGCGGCGACCATTTCGCCGTTCATCAGGTTGAATTGCGGCTGTAGGGCGACGCTCAAGCCATCGCCTCGCCATGCCATCGACATGACTTCGTGGTCGCCAAGTTGCTGGCATTGCGCTGCAGCGCGTTTCATACATCATTCCTGGTGGACTGGGGAAGGAAATTCACATACAGCCACTCTACGGCGCTTCGAGAGCGAAAAATGTAGGAGGATTCAGAATGTGCGGTTCACTCGCTCCAGGACTGCACTCAAATTTTTGACGACCGGGACATAGTCGGCCAACAGTTCCCCACGCGCCTGGCCATCCTTCCTGCCGAGCATCGCCTCAACGCGCAGGCAAAGTTCAACCAAGGCGCTGCAGCCCAGCAATTGCGCGGTGTTCAGAATCCGGTGCGCATACCGCTTGACCTCCGCCCACTGCTCCTGTTCGATCGCCAGCAGCAAGGCATCGACGTCCTTCCTGTGGTTGACGTGCAGGCTATGCGCCAGCTCGGCGGCAATGTCCAGGTCGTTGCCTACCTTGGAAAGCAGTTCATCCCGCAGCACCGCCACCGCCTGGATCTGCGAGTTTTCCTGCTCGGGATGCATGGCCGAAGCCGCTGGGTTCTGCACGCGGAAATATGCCCTATGAGAAATTCACATCGATATTTTCGATTTTCTGGCGAAATCGACTAATTCAACCAGGGAACCGATCTGCAATTTGGTCATTATCCTGGTCTTGTGCGTGCTGACCGTCTTATTGCTGATGAATAGCGCGTCACCGATCTCCTTATTGCTCAATCCTTGGGCCAGCATCTGCGTGACGACCATCTCCTTATTGGACAGCAGTTCAAGTTTCTTCTGGTAGGCATCCGCCACATCCACCTGGCCTGCCGTCTTGGCCGAATTCGGAAACACGCGGTAGCCAGCCAGCACGGACTCGATGCAACGGATCAGTTCCTTGATCTCCAGCCGCTTGCTAGCGTAGCCGCAGGCGCCGAGTTCGGCCACGCGCGACGCGAAGACCGACGGATCATGCGCCGACACCACCAGTATCCGCAAGTCCGGATTGATGGCAAGGATTCTGGATATGGCTTCCAGGCCGCCCATTTTCGGCATGTCCAGGTCCAGCACGATGAGATCAGGGCGCTCGCTGCGGGCCAGCGCCAGCGTATCGACCCCGTTGTCCGCCTCCAGTATCCGGCTGGCGCTGGGCAAAAGCGCAATCTGCGTTCTCAGAACCAACCGAAACGCGGGATGGTCATCAACAATCAAGACAGTCGACATGCGGCCTCCCTTCAGTGGATCTTGGGCACGCTGGCCAGCGGCCGCCTGGCATGCGCGAGGATGAACGACTGCAGCGTCTGCAGGTCTACCGGCTTGATCAGCACGGCGTTCATGCTGGCTCGCGCGCCGGACGCCAGATCGAGTTCAAGTTCGCTTGCGGTATAGCCCAGCACGGGCGTGGCCGCATTCACGCCGCCGCCGGCTCTCAAGGCAGCAGTAAATGCATTGCCGTCCATGACGGGCATGACGCAATCGCAGATGATCAGATCAAACTCCATCCGTTCGGCCAAGGCCAGACCCGCCGCGCCGTTCTGCGCGAATTGCGCGGAATGCTTCAACATCCGCAACTGATGCTTGAGCAGCAGCCGGTTGGCCTCATGGTCGTCGATGACGAGTATGCGCAGGCCGCCGGCGTCGGCCACCGTTGGCGCAGGAGCCGCTGCCACGGCGGCATTTTCCGAAGGCGGCAGCGCCAAAGGCAAGCGCACCGATATTCTGGCGCCCTGCCCGGCCGTACTGAAAATTTCCATGGAGCCCCCCATCAAGCGCGTCAGTTCGTTGCATATGGACAGCCCCAGTCCGATGGTGACGCCTTGCTCCCCGACCACGTGTTCAAAGTGCGGGGCAGCCAGTCTGGCCTGGATATCCTCGGCAATCCCGGGGCCGGTGTCCGCGACGCACAGCGTGATCCACTGCACCTCTTCCGTGGCGGCCCCGGCGCTCAGCGCGACATCGATACGGCCATGCCCCGTGAAGCGGACCGCATTGGACAACAGCTTATCCAGCAGTTGCTTCAGGCGAACGGGATCCGAGAAATGACGCTCGGCAATGTCGCGGCCGATGTCCAGGGTCAACTGCAGGCCTTTTTCTTGGGCAGCGCCCCGAAATGATGCCAGCGTGTCGGCCGCCAGCGCGCGCAGATCGACGTTCTGCCGTCGCAGTTGAAAGTGACCGGTTTCCAGCTTGGATATGTCGATCAGGCCGCTGATCAGGGACAACAGCGATTGCGCCGACTGGCGCGACACGGCAAGTCTTTCATACGTCTCGCTGACGAGTCCCCCGCGCGCCAGCATCAGTTCAAGCATGCCGATAATCGCGTTCAGGGGGGTGCGGAGTTCATGGCTGATGAACGCAAGATACGTTGATTTCATCAGGTTGGCCCTTTCCATATTGAGCCGAGTTGTCGACACGTCCCGCAGCATGTCGGGAAAGCCACGAAAGCGTGCGCTGCCCCCGATCAACCCGATGATGGCGCCGTCCTCTCCGCGCAACGGCGCGGCCCAAGCGGCTACCCCACACGTAGGATCATGCTCGAACGGATGTTCGCGGACCAGGGTTTCACCGCCGGCCAGCACTTGACGATAATCGTCGATTATCTCGTTCAGGTTGGGCGGCGGTTCGCTGCCCGAGTCCGGCGCGGACAGGGACTCCAGCGGAACATGCAGAGGGCGGCTCCAGCCCTCGCTGCGGCATGTAGCGGCGTACTCCCTGAGCGCGTCATTGCGCGTCACCAGATTCAAATCCAGATCGCGGATGAAAATCCCGGCGGGTAGCGTATCCGCCAGGCGCGCCAGCCGGGCCAGTTCGCCGCGCGGCGACCTGGCGCTGCGCATGCGCACCGCGAGCCAGACCAGCATCAAGACCAGCGCCGCAGCCAGCGCCAGATTCAGGAATACGGAAAGCGTGAGTATGGAGTCTGCCTCGCGATGGACCACTATGGCGCTCCATCCCGTGCACGTCCGCTCGCGACGCAGGCCGCCGGCAGGCAGGAAGCGACGGCGGCTTCCAGCGCGCGCAGATCCGCAGGCTTGACCAGCACCGCGTTCATGCCAGCCTGCAAACCCGCCTCATGGTCTTCCCGGCGCGCGTCGGCCGTGTATCCGAGCACGGGAACGGTGGCGCACTCGCCCGCGCCGGCACGCAGCGCCCGGGTGAACTCTGCCCCGTCCATGTCCGGCATCATGCCATCGCAGACCACCAGGTCGAACCTGCCTGCTCTGGCAAGCGCCAAGCCCTGCGCGCCATCCTCCGCCGTCTGGACGGCATGGCCGAGGAATTCCAATTGGCCTTTCAACAGCAGGCGGTTGGCGGCCTGGCTTTCAACCACAAGCGTCCGCAACCCGGTGGCGGGTCGCTGAGCCATTCCGAGCACGGTCTCTTGCGACGGGTCGCGCCGCTCGCCGGATCCGAGCATCAGCGGCACGCGGACATGGACGTGCGTACCCTCGCCCACGACGCTGGAGATGCGGATGGTTCCGCCAACGCGATGCACGATCTGCCGACAGTAGTGCAAGCCCAGCCCGGCGCCATCGGGCGAGGCGCTCAGCCCGGCTTCGTAGCGGGAGGCCGACAGCTTCTGCTGTATGTGCGGATCAATGCCGCTGCCGGTATCGATGACCGACAGCGAGACCCATTGCCGGCCATCTTCCACCGGGGCGGCGTCCAGATGTATCCGGACGCCGCCCCGTTCCGTGAATCGGATGGCGTTGGACAGGAAATTGTTGAGCAACTGATTCAACCCCTGAGCGTCCGCCATGTGGCTGGCGGCGACCCCGGGAGCCACCTCCAGCGTCAGGCTTATGCCCTTTTCGTAGGCGCTGGGAGCGAACAGCGCAACCACGTCGGCTACCACCCTGCGCAGCGAATGGGATACGCGCGCGCATGCCAGATCGCCGGTCTCCATTCTGCGCGTATCGACGATGGACGGAATCAACTGGAGCAGGGACCGCGTAGACAAGCGAACGGTCGCCAACATTTCTTTCGACTGCCGCGGCATCGCCGCGTCAAGCGACGCCATTTCCAACAGGCCCGCCATGGCGTTCAAGGGATTGCGCACATCGCGGCTGACCGCCGCCAGGAACCGCGTTTTCATGTCATTGATGCGTTCTGCCCGGCCACGTGCGCTTGCCGAATCCTCCAACGACTGGCTATGGCCCAGGAAGTACATGCCCTTGGCGAAAACGCCTATGACCTGATCTTCAGCGCCAAACAGAGGAAAAATCTGGGCCTGGATTGCCGCCCGGATTCCGGCGGCTCCTGGCAGCTCCTGGCTGTAGTCATAAGAGCGCGGTTCGCCGGTAGCCACCGCGGCCTGGAACTCGCGCACGATGACGGCAACTTCGGGCGGCACCTGAATCTGATCCTTCTCTGCGCCGGAGAGGAATCCCAGATCGATGTGCTCGGGCCTGGCCCATCCGTTCCTGATGACGATGTCCGAAAAGCGCCGCATGCCATCGCTGAGCCCGACCAGACGCAGCGATTTTTCCCGAATAACCATGTCCACAGGCGCCGCGGCGATCAAGCGCGCGGCTTGCCTCAAATGCGCCAGCAGATCGTGGCTTTTATTCGCCGTGCCTTTCAGTGCCAGCAGGACCCATAGCACGGCCAGAAACAAGACGCCGTTCAAGGCCCAGGAGAGGATCGCAGCAGATGCAAGCTGTTGCTGCAGCGAGGCGGCGATGGTCGGCGCGCTCAGCGCACATAGCACGACAACAAGAATCGCGGCCGCCCCAATTGCCATCCTGATTCGAACGGCATTGCCGCGTCGTATAGCGCTAGCAAAAACTTCAGGCTTCATCTGGAGATTGTCGATGGTCGTGCCTATGGCTGAATTTGATATGCGCTGCGCAACGGCGATTTTATCGCAGAAGGCATCGCGCCACCCCTCCGCACGCGTCGCCGGCCCCATAAATTCCGCGTAACGTTGCTTCCAAATCACGGCCCAAAAAATACCAAATAGGACCAATAAAACCGCCTCATTTCGCCAAGGTTGGCAATTATTGGAAAGAATCGCCAATTGTCGTTTTCATATGAAATTTCATACAACAAGAAGGGAGAATTCCTACAAATTCAGAATTCCGATTCTATTAATTTTCAGTTGCCGACGAAATGCGGAATACGGGATTCGGAGGAGCAGGCGAATGAATTATCCGGCTGCGTCCTTTTATCAATTGTTCGAATTGAATTTTGATAACAACTGAATCGCACGGAAGTTGATTCCTGAAAACCGAAATAAAGCATTTCGCAAGTCGGTCGCCCTCTGCTTTCAGTAATCCCCAGGCGGCGCTTTTGATTATTAATCGACTCAGGATATTCACTTCCATGAACAAGAACATCATTATCAAGTTTGCCCTGCTCGCCACGGCAGCCGCAGTTTCCCAAACCGCCCTGGCTGAGGACGGCCGCATTAACTTCATTGGCGAAATCGTCGATGCCCCGTGCGATGTCTCGCCCCAGGCAACCAACCTGGTCGTCCCGCTTGGGAAAGTGTCCCGGACCACCCTGGACGGCGCCGTGGGCAAGTACTCGACGCCCGCGCAATTCGAACTCCAGCTGGCCAATTGCAGCGCCACGGCCAAGGGCGCCAGCGTGACGTTCACCGGCACCGCAGACACGATCAACACGGACACACTGGCGATCGGTATCGGCGAACTGGGCAGCGCCACCGGCGTGGCCGTCGAGCTGCGCGATTCCACCCAGAAAAAAATCAAGCTGGGAGCGGAGTCCCCCGAATACACGCTGCGCGCCGGCACCAACAATCTGAAGTTCGGCGCCGTTTATGTGTCGACCGCCAACACCGTCACCGTCGGCCCCGCCAACGCCACCGCGCAGTTCACGGTGAACTACAAGTAACGCCGCTTTGCCGGACCGCCAGCCCCTCAAAAGCGGGGCTGGCCGCAAGCCTACTCGCAGCAGGCGGTTCCACGAGAACCCGATGGCTTGCGAGCACAACATCGAGATCCCCATGCTGAAAGACATCGCGCAACGGTTCGTGCACAAGGCGCGGCCCTTCATGATTTTCGCCCTGGCGGCCACGCTGGCCCACGCCAATGCGGCAGCCGGCGTGCTGGTCGGCGGCACCCGCGTCATTTTCAACGAGAAGGACCGCGAGTCCTCCATTCCCGTCAAGAACACTGGCGTGTCCCCTTACGTCGTGCAGGCCTGGATCGATGCAGGCGAAGGCGCTGCCAAGGCGCCGTTCGTGGCAAGCCCGCCGCTGTCGCGGCTGGACCCAGGCCAGGAAAACGTGCTGCGCATACTGCGCCTGGCCGGCAATCTGCCTCTCGACCGCGAATCGGTGTTCTGGCTCAACGTCAAGGAAATCCCGGAAAAGAGCCAGGATGAAAACGTACTGCAGATCGCGGTGCGCACCCGCATCAAACTGTTCTACCGGCCGTCGGGCCTGGCGGGCAAACCCGGCGAACAGCGTCAGCAGTTGCAGTGGGCGGTCGCCGCCGGCGGCAGAGGCGCCGTGCTCAAGATTGCAAATCCGTCCGCCTATCACGTCACCTTCGCCACGCTGAACGTCAATGGCGGCCAGCAGGAGATCAACGGCGGCATGGTGTCGCCCGGCGGCACCCTGGAGTACCCCTTGTCCGGGATGTCCGCGCCCAGGGACGTGGACGTCGTGTTCACGACCATCAACGACTACGGCGCCGAGACCCCCGAGGAAAGAGTCCGCGTACCCAGCGCCCAAGTTCCGGTCCACGTCAAGGCCGAGCCCGTCGCGCCTGCCGCAAGCCGTTAATGCCCGGAGCTCATGCAATGAATGGCGTATCGCAGGGTCGCATGCCCCCTTTCGCGGCATTGGCATCGCTGTTGCTGGGCCTGGCTTCCTTTTCCGCTCAGGCCGCCGAGCCGGCGGGCACGGTCTTCAATCAGGAATTCCTGGGTACGGGCGGAGACCAGCCGCAGGCAGACTTGTCCATCTTCAGTTTCGGCAATAGCGTGCTGCCGGGCGAGTACCTGGCCGACGTGTTCGTCAACGATCAGTCCATGGGCGCGAGCCGAATCATCGTCGAAGTCCAGGAGGGCCTCAAGCAGCCCTCGGTCTGCCTGACCCGCGGCCAATTGGAGAACTGGGGCGTCAACATGGCCGCGCTGCCCGAATCCGCCGGCGCGGACGGCGCCTGCGTGGACCTGCCCGCGCTGGTGCAAGACGCCGCCGTGAATTTCGATGGCGGCAAGCAACGGCTGTATCTGAGCATTCCGCAGGCCGCGCTCAAGCGCGCGGCGCGAGATTCAGTCGACCCGTCGCGCTGGGACAAGGGCATCACCTCGGCCCTGCTGGACTATCAGCTCAATATGTCGCGCCAGGGCGGAGGCAACTCCTCCAACCGCGGCGCCGAATCGCCCTACGCGGCCTACGCCGGATTGCGCGGTGGCTTGAACTTCGGCGACTGGCGCCTGCGCCACGCCTCCAACTACAACCGCGGCACCAACGGTCGCGGTGAATGGCAGTCGCTGGAAACCAATCTGCAGCGCGACCTGCGCTCGATCAACGGCCAATTGCTACTTGGCGACGGCAACACGCCGGGCAACTTTTTCGATAGCGTGCCATTCCGCGGCGTGCAGATCTCCTCGGACGACTCCATGCTGCCGGACAGCATGCAGGGCTACGCGCCGACCATACGCGGCATCGCCCAGACCAATGCGCTCGTCACTGTCAGGCAGAACGGCTACATCGTCTACAACGCCTATGTCGCGCCCGGCGCGTTCGTGCTGGACGACCTGTACCCGTCGTCCTCCGGCGGCGACCTGGAAGTCACCATTACGGAGTCGGACGGGCGCCAGACCCGTTACGTGCAGGCCTATGCCTCCGTGCCAACGCTGTTGCGCGAAGGCACCTGGCGCTATAGCGCCACCGCCGGACGCTATCGCAGCGCCTCCGGCTCCGACGAGCGTGAACCCACCTTTGTGCAAGGCACGATCGCGCGCGGCCTGGGCCAGGAATTCTCGTTGTATGGCGGCATCACCGCGGCCAGCATCTATCAATCCGCCCTCGTGGGCGTAGGCAAGAATCTGCGCAGTTTCGGCGCGATTTCGTTGGACCTGTCGCACGCGCGCACCTCCACCGAGCGATTGAAAACGCAGGGCCAGTCCGTGCGCTTCCTGTATGCCAAATCCCTCGACGAAATCGGCACCAACTTCCGAGTCGCCGGCTATCGCTATTCCACCAGCGGCTACCGGACCTTCCGGGAAGCGACCGGCGTCGACGATTTCGAGCCGGGCTACAAGATGCCCAGCCGCCGCAACGAACTACGATTCGAGGTAAGCCAGTCGCTGGGCTCTTGGGGTTCGGTCTACGCCTCGGCGCGCCAACAGTCGTACTGGCAGACGAATCAAAAGGAGCGGCTGATCCAGGTCGGATACTCCGGTTCCTACAGACAGGTCAGTTACAACGTCTTCGTCGACATGAACACCGGCCGCAGCGGTTCGAATGACCGCCGGATCATGCTGTCGATGTCGATTCCGCTAGGCGCCTCGGGCAGCAGCGCCCACTACTCCCTGACCACCGGCAACAATGGCGAGACCAGCCACGCGGCCACCGTTTCCGGCTCCGCGTTCGAAGACAACCGGCTCAGCTACAACCTGACTGCGGCGACCTCCAACCAGAACGGCGTCAACAGCTCCGGCAACGCCTACTACTTGTCCAGGATCGGCCGCCTCGACCTGGGCGCGTCGCAGGGACGCAACTACAACCAGATCAACGCGGGCCTGTCAGGCGGCATCGTCGTCCATGCCGGCGGCGTGACGTTCGGCCAGCCTCTGGGTGAAACCGTGGCGCTGGTGCACGCTCCGTCGGCGGAGAACGTGCGCTTTGAATCGCATCCAGGCGTCAGCACCGATGCCAGCGGCTACGCCATCGTGCCGAGTCTGAGCCCGTACCGTTCCAACCGTCTGGCCATGCTCACCGCAGACCTGGGCGACACCGTCGAAGTCAAGAACGCGGCGGTGAATCTGGTCCCCACTCGCGGCGCGGTGATACGTGCCGGGTTTGAGACGGTGGTTGGCTATCGCCTGATGCTGACGCTGACCCGCAAGGACAACAGCGTGGTGCCGTTCGGCGCGCGCATCGACAACGAGGCGGGCCAGGAAATCGGCATCGTCGGACCGGACGGCCAAGCCTTCGTGACCGGCGCGCAGCAGTCCGGAACGATGCGCATCGTCTGGGGCCGCGGCGCAGCCGACAGCTGTGGTGTGTCCTACACCCTGCCGCAAGAGGACCGCCCCGCTCCCATACGCGAAGTCGCCTACCTGTGCCTGTGATGCCTGGCTTGGCGATTGCAAGCTTGAGGAATGAAAAACAAATGAAAGACTCTCGGATCAAGAAAAAAAGATGCGCTGCCGGCATGCTGGCACTGTCGTGCATGGCGTTGATGCTGGTTGCATATGCGCCGCAAAGCCTGGCAGCGTGCGCCCTGGGAGAAGGCATCGCCCGGAATGTGATCAACATCTCCTTGGGCAATATCGTCGTCCCGCCGGAAAAGGGACCGAGCAGGGTAGTGCCGATCGCGGACAGACGATTCCCCATCAGCCACAAAGGCAACGCGCTCCTCGTCTGCAAGGATGGAGGGGGAAAGGCGCTAGCGTCCCTGCACAAAGGTACGGTCGTAGACGATACCCACATCTATCGCACCAACATTCCCGGTATCGGCATACGCATCGGAATGCGACCGGGCGATCACGTCGGAACCTTCTATTTCCCGACGACCTGGTCCCTCTCCGGCACAGGCACGGAGACGACTATCGGCAACAAGGGCTGGATTCACGTCCAGCTCTTCAAGATCAGCTCCGACACCGGCAACGGAGCCCTGGAGGAAGGGACTTACGCCACGCTGTACGCGCAGGACGCGCCAGGGGACTCCCTGAAAGTGATACTCACCGGCAGGACCACGGCCATTGTCACTCCGTCGTGCACCGCCGCTCCCACTCCGCCCGTACAGCTGGGAAAGGTCTGGAAGAACCTGTTCAGCTCGGTCGGCAGCACAGCAGCCGAACAACGCTTCAACATCAAGCTGAACTGCCGCGAGGCCAAACCCGAACTGAACGCTGTCTACCTGCGCATGGACGCAAAACCCCACGCGTCAGGCGCGCCCGGCGTGATCGCCTTGAGCCCCGACGCCAATTCCGCCACCGGCGTCGGCATCCAGCTCCTGGACAAGGACCGTCAGCCGGTCAAGTACGGCGACAGCGCCTTGGTCGGCATGTCCAAGGACGGCGTCTATGACGTGCCGTTCCACGTCCGCTACTACCAGACCGCAAACCAGGTGACGGCCGGCGCGGCGAACGGCACCGCCACCTTCACGCTTGAATACAAATGATCTTCCCAGCTTCCACGAACCACAGGCCATCGATCATGAAAAAGCCCGCATTCAACCACACCGTCCATGTCTGCGTCGAAGCCGTAGAGCCAGCGGCGACGCTAGTCCAAGGGCTGGGCGACCGTGCCCAGATGGTGTGCCTGACCCAATCCGCGCTCCGCTTGCAGGAACAGCTGGCCGAACCCGGATTGCACTACGTCGTCATGCACGGCAGCGTCGAATGGCTGGCCGCCATGCTGGGCGCGCGGCGCGGCCCCTACGTCACCGGACTGGTGGTCATGATCACCGCCAACGATTCCTCCAATGCGCGGGCCGAACTGATATGCGCCGGCGCCGACGCCTGCCTGGCCTCGAACGCGGGCATCGACGAACTGCTGGCGGCGCTGAGCAGCCTGGAACGCCTGTCCTCGGCATTGCGTACTCGCCTGCAGCGCGAAGCCACCCCCGCCGCCGACGCCCTGGCGCGGCAGCGGCGCGCCTTGACCGGCACAGTCGCGACAGTCCGCGTCACGCCGGTCCGGGAATGGGCCCTGATCGAAGCGGAGAAAACGCTTCGCGCGCCTGACAGCGCCGGCAAGATCGCGTTGAGCAACAAGGAATTTGCGCTGCTGTCGTGCCTGCGCGGGCATGACTTCCAGTACTGCAGCATTGCGGATCTGCACCGCGAAGTGTGGCCGGATGCGGCAAGCCGCCCCATCCACCTGCAACGCGCCATCGTCTCCAGCGTGGTCGGGCGGCTACGCCGACGGGCGCGCATGGCGGGAATCGAGCTGCCGCTGCGCACGAGCTATGGACAGGGCTACACCTTCGTCCATCCGCTGAACAACGCCAACTAGCGACAACGCCAATCGCGACGCTGCAATGGCGGCGGTTGGCTCCCGATCAACGCGACCCTGCGCAAATTCGTATTTCTCAGATGCGGAAATCGATGTCTTCCGACTAAATTTCCCGCCCCCGCGCCATAAAGTATCCGTACTCGCCGGCCCGCGCAGATTCGAGCGCACAACCGACGGGTACGAGCCGCCTGGATATCGCCGCATTCGCGGCGTCGGGCCTTACATGAATCCCCAAAAAGATCGCTGCCTTCCGGATGCGCAAGGACCGTCCCGGTCCGACCCGCGCCCGGGACGGTCTCGATCGCCGCGGGCAAGCCTAGCTTCAAAGGAAATACAACATGAAACGCAGTCTCGTCGCCTCTCTCCTGGCCTCCGGAGCCCTGGTCTCCGTGCTCGCGCCGGTGCCCGCCCACGCGGTTGACGGCGTCATCAACTTCATGGGCGTTATCCGCGCTCCCGGTTGCGACATCAACGGCAACACCCCGGGCCTGGGCAACACGCAGACAGTGCAGCTGGGCACGCCCACGCCGGAGGAAGTCGGCCTGGGCAATGCCGTCGAAGCCGAGTTCCAGCTGAATCTCGCGGGCGGAGCAGGCTGCACCGACGGCCGGAAGGTCCGCATCATGTTCGACCCGACCAACGCCACGCCAGCGGGCAACCTGGCGCTGCTGGATGCCGACCGCGCGCCCAACGTCGAGATCCAGATCCGCAACAACGCGACCGGCAACACCGGCATCATTCCCATTGGCGGTTCGGAAACCACGCCGCAGGTCGCCACGGTCACGGGCAATCCGGGGACGGCGGAACTGAAGTACGCCGCCAAGTATGTCGAGGTCGGCGGCGCGGCGGGCGCTGGCTCCGGCGCGTCGAGCATCAAGTATCTGCTGTCCTACAACTAAGCGCGGGCCGGTCATGGCGTCGATAGCGCGCATCGTTTCATCCCTGGCTGCCGTCTGCGCCATGACCCTGTGTTCCTGGGCTACACCGGTCCGGGCCGGACTGGTGCTGCAAAGCACGCGCCTGGTCATCTCGCCGGATTCCCGCGACGTGACGCTGGCCATCCGCAACGCGGGCGCCGGTCCCGTGCTGGCGCAGAGCTGGCTGGACGACGGCAATGCAGACAGGTCGCCGGCGGACATGCGCGTGCCTTTCGTCCTGGCGCCAGCGGTCGTGCGGGTGGACCCGGACAGCGGCGCGGTGCTGAGGATCTCATACACCCGCGAGCCGCTGCCCGCCGATCGCGAGAGCCTGTTCTATCTCAACGTGTTGGAAACGCCGCCGCGCGATCCGAACGAAGCCAATGTGCTGATCTTCCAGTTCCGGTCGCGCATCAAGGTTTTCTTCAGGCCAGCCGCGCTGCGTCCTCACGTTCAAGCCGCGCCGGCGCTGTTGAGCTGGAGGCTGCGCGGACGCGCGCTGGAAGTTACGAACCCGACGCCTTATTACGTCTCCTTCGCCAGCGTCGATCTGGTCGCAGGCGACAAGCGCACCGCGCTCGATGGCGGCATGGTCGCGCCATTCGACAAGGCGCGCTTCGAATTGCCGTCCCGCGCGGCCAAACCCGCGGGCCGGGTCTCGGTCGAGTACGAGGTCATCACCGACTACGGCGGAACCACGAAGACAAAGCAGGCCGTTACCGAGTAAAGGCGCGGCGCAGCTTGCGCCCGCGAACCACAGAGCTGACACGTCCCGATGGAAAATCTACACGCAAGGGCTTGCCCCCGCTTGCCAGACCCCGCTCGTCCAGCGAATCGGCGCCAGGCGGCGGAAAGGCTCGCATCCGGTCTTGCCGCCGCGCTGGCGGTCTGGGTCGCTCCCGCACAAGGCAAGCAGGCGTTCTTCGACCCGCAGATGATGTTCCAAGGCGCAGGCGGCACGACCATCGACACGAGCCGCTTCGAGCGCGGCAACTTCATGGAGCCCGGCCGGCACAAGCTGGACGTATACGTCAACGGCCAGTGGCGCGGCGTGGAGGAGGTCCCGTTCCGCCTCCTGGCCGGCAGCGCCAGCGCCACGCCGTGCTATGACAGCGCATTGCTGGCGCGCCTTGGCCTGGACGTCGACAAGGCCGCGCGCGGCGAGGGCATGCTTGCGCTATCCTCGACCGCAGCCTGCGGCGAGCTGTCGCGCTACGTGCCCGGCGCGCAGGTCAAATTGGAGGTGGCCGAGCAGAAGCTCTATCTCACCGTGCCCAAGTATTATCTGCGCCTCTCCACGCCCGGCGCCTACGTGGATCCATCGAACTGGGACTTCGGCGTGACGGCGGCGCGGCTGAACTACAACAGCAACCTCTTCACCTCTGAAAGCCGCGGCACGCGCACCACGCGTGGCTATGCGGGCCTGAATGCAGGCGTCAACGTGGGCGCATTCCGGCTGCGCCACTACGGCAGCGCGACCTGGTCGCCGGGCCATGGCGCGAACTATCAGCGCGGCTATACCTATCTGAAGACCGACGTACCGGCGTGGAAGTCGCAGCTGTTGATGGGAGAAAGCTCCACCGACGGCGACCTGTTCGACTCCGTATCGTTCCGGGGCGTGCAACTGGCCAGCGACGAACGCATGCTGCCCAGCGCGTTGCGTTCCTACACCCCGGTTGTCCGCGGCACGGCCAACAGCAATGCCCAGGTGTCGGTGTACCAGCGTGGCTACCTCGTCTACGAAACCACCGTGGCGCCCGGCCCCTTCGCGCTCGAAGACCTGCAGGCGGCGGGATATGGCGGCGACCTGGACGTGCGTATCGTGGAGGCGGACGGCAGCGCGCGCAGCTTCGTCGTGCCCTTCGCCACCACCGTCCAACTGCTGCGGCCCGGCACCAGCCGCTACAGCCTGACGGCGGGGCGGGCGATAGATCTGGGCATGGGCAGCAGTTCGCAGTACTTGCTGCAGGGCACGTTCAAGCGCGGGCTGGGCGACATGTACACGGGTTACGGCGGTCTCGCTTTCACCCGGCACTATGGTTCCGCGCTGGCCGGCGCCGCGGTGAACACCGCGCTGGGCGCATTCGCGGCCGACGTCACGCTATCCCGCGCCGAGCTTCCGGACGAAGGCACGCGGACGGGCGCCAGCTACCGCCTGTCGTACAGTAAGAACCTGCCCAATAGCGGCACCAACTTTTCGCTCCTGGCCTACCGCTATTCCACCAGCGGCTTCGTGGGCTTGCGCGAGAGCATCGCCCTGCAAGGCGCGCCACAGCGCTACCGCTGGTTCGGCGACGTGGGCCGCACGCGCGGACGGCTCGACGCCAACATCAGCCAGCAGCTTGGCGTCAACGGCGGAAACGTCTATCTGTCGGGGTCGGCCATCCAATACTGGCAAGGCCATGGCAACACCATCAACTTCGCGCTGGGCTACAGCAACCGTTGGCGCGACATTTCCTATTCCTTCGGCGTGCAGCGCATGCAAAACCTGGCCACCCGAAATTCCTACCGGGGCGGCGGCCGCGACAACTCCACACTGGTCACCGTGAACCTTTCGATTCCCCTGGGCCGGGCCGAGCGCGGCGCTCCCATGCTCAACAGTTACTACAGCGCCGATTCCCGCGCCGGCGCCAACTTCACCACCTCGGTCGCGGGCTCGATGGGCGAGTCCGACCAAGGCACCTATTCGGTATCCGCCTCTCATGCCAGCCGCGAGAACGCCAACTCGGCAAGCGCAAACATCGGCTACCGCCTGCCGCAGTCCTGGGTGGGAGCGGGTATTTCGCAGGGAGCGGGCTTCCGCCAGGCATCGCTGAACGCGTCGGGCGGCGTGCTTGTCCATGCTGGCGGAGTGACCTTCTCGCAGACGCTGGGGGAAACGGTCGCGCTGGTACGCGCCGACCACGCGCAAGGCGCGCAGATCGGCTACGGCGGCGACCGCCTGGACGCCCGCGGCTATGGCGTCGTCGCCAGCCTGAGCCCCTACCAGCTCAACACCGTCGACATCGATCCGCGCGGCATCCCCGACGACGTGGAGCTGCAGGCCAGTTCGCGCAACGTGGCGCCGCGCGCCGGCGCAGTCGTGCTGCTGTCCTACCCGACCCGTGTGGCCCGGCCGGTACTGATCGATGCCCGCCAGGCCGACGGCGCCGCGCTGCCCTTTGGCGCGGAAGTGCTGAACGCCGCCGACGGCAAGCCGGTGGGCGCGGTGGGTCAGGGCAGCCGCATCGTCATGCGAGTGGAACAGGATCAAGGCCGCGTCATCGTGCAGTGGGGACCGGGGCCGCAGCAGCGCTGCGCCATCGACTACGCCCTACCCGAGCGCGCGCGGCAGCGCGCCCGGGGCTACGATGAGCTTTCGCTCACCTGCGCGCCGATGCCGGCGGACGGCGGCAGGCCCACGGGCCCCGGCCCGCTGGCGCGCCGATGATGGGCCTGCTGCGCGCATGCGCACCGCGCCTGACCGCCGGCCTGCTGATGGCCTGCATGGCAGCCTGGGCGCATGCGGACCTGACCGTGGT
The DNA here is from genome assembly GCF_902859735.1 of Achromobacter aegrifaciens. Taxonomy (GTDB): domain Bacteria; phylum Pseudomonadota; class Gammaproteobacteria; order Burkholderiales; family Burkholderiaceae_B; genus Achromobacter; species Achromobacter aegrifaciens. Next base: position 105,550 of record NZ_CADIJY010000013.1, read on the forward strand.
TGGCACACGCTTCATCTATCCAGCGCAAGCCAGGTCGCTGACGATACGCACCAGCAACTCGGGGCAGACGCCCATCCTGGTGCAGACCTGGCTGGACCAGGAGCAAGCGCAGGCGCGCACCGATCCCAGCAAGCTGCCCGTCCCTTTCGTGCTGACGCCCCCGGTCTACCGGCTGGATGCCGGGGAGCGCAAGGCGCTGGAGCTGCGCTACACGGGCGAACCCCTGCCGGGCGACCGCGAATCGGTGTTCTGGATCAATTTCCTTGAAATCCCTTCGCTGCAGCCGTCGCGCCGCAACCAGTTGCAGTTGTCGTTCCGGCTGCGGATGAAGGTCTTGTTCCGTCCGCCGGCGCTGCAAGGCGATCCTCGGGAGGCCCCGGCGCAAGTCGCGTGGAAGTACCGGCGCTCTGGAGACGCCGCTGCGCCATGGCAGCTGGAAGCGCACAACCCCACCCCTTTCCATGTGTCGCTGGCACGGCTGGAGCTTCCCGCCGCGGCGGGCGTACAGCGCCTGGACGGTTTGACCGTGCCGCCGTACGCCACCTCCCGGTTCGCGCTACCCGCCAGCCATCAACCCCAGGCGCACGCAAGCACGCTGCGCTACGAGGCCGCCGATGACGCCGGCGACCTGATCCACGGCGCGGCAGCGCTCGCAGCCGCAAACTGAGTCCAAGCCGATCCCGGCATCCAGGAGTACACCCTGATGAGCAAGCTCCCTATCCCCGCGCGCACCCATGCGATCGACAAGCCTGCACGGGCCGCCCTCCTCCTGCTGGCCGCCGCGATGGCATTGCCGTGCGCCCCGGTTCGCGGCGAACTGGTCATGAACCGCCCTGCCATCCACTGCAGCCAGTCGAACCAGGCCGGCGGCCCCTGGCGTGAAGTCTCGCCGCTGACCAGCTCCTCGCAGATTGGCGATGTGCTGTTCGAGCGGGGCGCCGGGCTTTTCAACAATTTCCAGCTTGGCTCGGGCGTGGGCGCAGGCGTCCTCCACGAATTGGTTGCGGCGGCGCAGTGGGGTCCCAACGCAGGCGTGGCCGCCGACGGCACGGCGCAGACAAACGTACCCGGCATCGGGCTGCAGGTATCCGTCATGGGCGCGGACGGCGTCGAAAGACGGATCAAACCCGGCGCGCTGCCCGTGGTCATGGATAAGCGTCCCGTGTACTACGACACCGCCGGGTCCGCGTCGCAGAAAAACTCCACCGTCACCGAGTACGTCCAGCGCCTGGTACTGACCGACGCCGCGGCCAACCTGCCCAGCGGTGAACTGAAAGTGACCGGCGTGGACCCCAACATCACGCTGATGCTCTATGCCGTCAACTACCAGCAGGGCGCGGTGGGCTACGGCGAGGCCATCCAGAACTTTCCCGTCTGGACACCGGGCATTACCGGCGTCTGCGGCAGTCTGCCGTTTTCCTACCAGGGCACCGGCGTCATCGGCATTGGCGGTGGCACGGGGGTAATCGTCCCCAACAAATGCGAGGTCGGCGCCTACCGGACGATCCCAGTCTCGCTGGGAGACCTGCCCCTCTCGCTCTTCCATACACCGGGAGCCACCTCGCCAGCCAAGGAATTTTCCATCGTGCTCACCCAATGCAGCGCCTCGGCCAAGCCGACCATTACTTTTGCCGACAAGTACGGCCCCAACACCGATCCCCATGTGCTGAACCTGAAGCCCGGCGCCGAAGCCGCCGAGGGCATAGGCATTGCCATGATCAACGATACCGGCAAAGTCCCGGTCCGCTTCGGCGCTGCGTATGACATGCAGCGCGTCGGCGACCAGGCCGTGCTGATGCTGCGAGCCCACTATCTCCGCACGGCGCCGGTCGACGGAGCGGTCAAGGCCGGCATCGCCGATGGCAGCGCGGAGTTCACCTTCGAGTTTCCCTGAGGCCAGGGCGCCTCATGCCAACAGGGCCACGGACGCGCGCGTCCATGGCCCTGTTCATGCACTGTCGATCAACGCTCGACAATCCCGTAGTTCAAGCCCACCGGCGGCACCAGGGATGCCAGCCCCAACGTGCTGTTGGCGCGCAGCACGCCGTAGTTCGCGCCGGCCAGGCCGCCGTAGGTATGCTGAAGGGAGTTCACGAAATTCACCTTGCCGCTCGCGCTGGAATAGGAGATTTCGCCCTGGTTCAACCCAGCAATGCCCCCCAGCAGGGCGCGGCTCGCGCCACCCACTTCGCCCGAGGAAGAGGACTGCCGGATCTCACCCATGTCGCCGTTCTCTCCCACCATGCCACCGGCACGGCTGTTGACGCCGCCGTAGACATTGCCATTGGCCATCGCCGAAACGATCAGGCCCTGATTGGCGCCGACCAGCCCCCCGACCGCACTGCCCTGCCCCGCTGTCACGTTGCCGCTGGCGTTGACCGTGCCCAGCGTGCCGGTGTTGTAGCCGACCAGTCCCCCGCTGTACCCATAGTGTCCGCCAGCAACCTTGCCGCGGGCGACCGAGGCTTCTATCGTGCCGCTGTTATAGCCGGCCAAACCGCCCGCCCGGCCTCCATTCCGGTTGTAGCCGGCCTTGACCTCGCCACCCGCCTCCGCCGTATCGATGCGTCCATCGTTGGCGCCGACCAGGCCGCCCACATTGACACCATAGGCGGCCGTCACATCGCCTGCGGCCTTGACGTCCAGCAGCAAGCCGCCGTCGCTGTTGCGCCCTGCGAGGCCGCCGGTGGAGCCGCCGCCCTCGGCACTGACGCCACCTTCGGCGGCCGAGCCTGAAATGGCCCCGCTATTCAACCCCACCAGGCCGCCGGTGTATGCATCGCTGCCGTTCTGCACCCGTCCGGTCGCAAGCGAGCGTTCGATGTCGCCGCCCAGATTGCTGCCCACCAGCCCGCCCACATTGTGGCCAGCTCCCGTGGCCTGCGTGCTCGCATGACTGGAGGCATCCGCGATCAGGCCGCGGTTCACGCCAACCAGACCGCCCATGCCGCCCAGCTCATCGCGCTGCATCGCTCCCGATACGACATTGCGCGAGACGCTGCGCGTAATGACGCCGCGGCTCGTCGCGGAATTCAGGTTTTCACCTGCCAGCCCGCCTATGGCGATCGTGTGCGAACCTGCATATACGCTGCCTGCGACGGTGGCGCGGTCGATACTGCCGCCGGCGTTGGTGCCCACCAGGCCGCCCACCACGTTACGGTGATACGAACTGCCCTTCACGTGCATCCCGGACGTGGACACGTTGACGATCTGGCCCGAGTTGCGGCCCACCAGCGCGCCCACCGACATGGATGCCGCGCCGGTGCCAGGCGCATTGACAGCCATCGATGCCAGGTTGACATTGCTGATGCTGCCGGACGAGGCGGCGAACAAGCCCACGTTGGGACCGGCGCCGCTGACCGAATAGCCGCTGAGCGTATTGCCCAGACCGTCGAAGACGCCTGAAAAGATGCCATGCGGACCGCCTATGGCCTGGATCGAGCCGCGTCCGCTCAGGTTGTTGCCCAGCACGTACAGGCCGCTCAGGTTGCGGTCGATGTCCTGTAGCTGGGCAAGGTTCTGGATCACCGCGTAACGCTGGCCATGGGCGCTGAACGATGCGCCTGCGCCGGACAGCGTGATCACCGCCCCTTCGCCCAGCACATGACCTCCCGGCGCCTGCAAGGACAAGGCGCCATTGATGCCGGTAATGGCAGTCTTGCCGTTAAGCGCGATTTCCCCGCCGGCGGACAGGGCGATGGCGGCGTTCTGGCCGGTTGCGGCCAGGTCTGCGTTGACCGCGATATCACCCGCCGCAACCAAGCCGAGCGTGTTGCCGCTGTGCCAAGCGATCGGGCCATTGAGCGCGACGTCGCCCGCAGCGCCTTCCAGCACGATGTTGGTGGCCGCGAGATTGCTGGCGACGGTGTCCGCGTGCACCGTGACGTTTGCCGCGGTGGCGTTTTCGCCCACCGTCACCCCTGCCGACGCGATGCGCCAGGTGCCGCTATCGCCGTTCAATGCCCGCGTGTCGACCTCAGTGCCAAGCCGCACGGCCACCTGCTGCCCCCGCATCTCCACCTCGCCGCCGTTGCCAAGCGAGGCAAGCGCGCTGGCATTCAGCTTGCCCGCAGCCACCACCACGCCGGCGGCGCCGCCGTCCAACGTAATCTTGCCGCCTTGACCCTGCAGCGTCTTCGCTTCGATGATGCCCTGGCTGTTGACCACCGTGCGCAAGGCCGCTCCCGCGGCGCTGGCCGTCATCAGCACCTGCCCGCCGTCGGCGCTCAGCAGGCCGCCATTCTCGGCCAGGGCGGACAGCGCGGCGCCATCCATCCGCAAATCGAGCAAGCCGTTGCCGTCGAAGTTCACAGTGAACTCTGCGCCGGCTGCCAGCGCGATCCGCCCCAGCCGCGCCTGGATCACACCCTGATTGCTGACCTTGGCGCCCAGCAGCGCGACGCTGCCGCGGTCGCGCGCGGCAATCACGCCCTGGTTCAATACGGAGGCCTCCGATGGCCCGGCGAAGCGATAGTTGCCCGCGTTGAAATCGGCGTCGGAAAGCTGCTTGGTCGACGCTACCAGTCCGCCCACGTTGACCTCCGCGCCCCTGCCGAAGACGATGCCGTTGGGGTTGACGAGGAAAACCTGGCCATTTGCGTCCATGCGTCCCAGGATCGAACTTGGCGACAGGCCGTTCACCCGGTTCAGCGCGATGGATCCGGCGCCAGGCTGGTTGAAGGCGACACGTTCGTCGGCGCCGATACTGAAGCTGTTCCAATCGATGATCAGCTTTTGCGTGTGCTGATTGATCGACACCTGTTTCTGGTCCAGCGTGGTGTGGATATCGCCTATGCCATTGCCGGCTGCGATCGTCCCTCCCGTCGGTGCAGCATGCGCGCCAGACAGGCCCGCCAGCCCGATCAGGGCCAGCGCGGCAACGCGACTACGCCTGCCGCCGCCGCATTTTCCATGGCGGCGCGCAGACTCGCGCGCCACGCTCCAACTTTGTCTGACCTCGTTCCATACCAATGCATATGTCTTGTTCATGATTGCCTCGCGAGAATGGCGCATCCGCCGCCACGGCAGACTGCGCCGGTTGAGAAAACTGCGCGCGTGATGCGCCTGCGTCAGAAGTAGCGCGACGCCTGAAACCACAAGCGGGGCTCGCGGTCCGCTTCCGTCGCGGGTAGCCGCCGGCCCATCGGCCAGGCGATGCGCAGGTTCACCTGATGGTTGGCGCCGTACTGCGTGATGCCGAATCCCGCCGCACTCAGGTCGTTGCGGTTGCCTCCCCGCGTCCAGCGCTGTTTGCTCAGGCGCACGCTGCCGCGGTCCGCAAAGGCGCTCGCCTGCCACCCGGGAGCCAGTTGGTAGCGCAGTTCGACGCCGGCCAGCCAGCCCTCGTCGCCGCTGGCCGCGCCCAGCGGATAGGCGCGTACGCCATAGGGTCCGCCCAGGCTGAATTTCTCGGAACTGTCCAGGTTCTTCGACGCCCATTGCGCGTCCAGCCGCGCATACACCTGCAGGCGGCCCACGAGCTGCTGCAGTCGGCTGGCCGAAAGATTGGTCTTGGCGAACCCGCCCGCAGTGCGCACGGTCAGACGGTCCTCGCGCTCGGCTTGCGAATCGCCCAGGCGCAGTCGGCCGCGGCCATGCGACAGCTGCAAGATGGTCCTTCCGCCGCCGAGCCATCCGTCCTCGCTGCTGCCGGCCAGGGCCACGGTCCATAGCCCGATACGCTTGCTGCTGCTTACGTCGAAGAGATCCATGCTGTCGACCAGACGCTTGCGCTCGTGCTGCAATTGCAGGCGCAAGCTGGCGCGGCGCGTGCGCACCAAGGGCTGCTGGATGAACACGGTCGACACGTCGGCGCGGCCGTGCGCACCCAGGGGTTCGAAACGCCTGCCGAGTTCGTACCGCATGCTGGACATGCCAATGCCGACGCGCGTGGACCAGGAGCCAAGGGGAAGCTGATAGCCGGCGTTGTAGTAGCGCTGCCCGCCATCGCTCCCCAACAGTCGCAGATTGAGCTGGTCGCCCAGGCGCAGGGGGTTATTGACGCCGATGCTTCCGCTCAGCCGGTATTCGCCGGTGTAGTAGCCGCCAAAATTGTCCGCGTCCACGCTGCCGAAGACGAGCGGTCCCGCCTCGGCATCCACCAGCAGGCTGGTGCTGCCGGTTTCGGCGCCGGGCCGCAGCGTTCCCTTCACCGCCACGCCGGGCAGCTCGCTGAGCAACAGCAGCGCGCGCTCCAGCTCACGGGCCTGCACTGCATCCCCCGGACGCAGAACGGAGAGCGGCTGTTCCAGCACAGCATCGCGGATCCGCGAGCGGTTTCGCAGACCGATCTCGCCATAGCTGCCCTCCAGCACGGCGATGCGCAGGACGCCCGCATCGATGTCTTGCGGCGGCAGGTAGGCGCGCGCCAGCACATAGCCCCGATCATGGTAGTAAGCGGTGACGCGATCAGCGGCCAGGCGCAAGTCCGGAAACGTCAGCGCCGTGCCCGCCAGATCGGCCAGCAGCGCCCGCAGCGTCGCGTCGTCAACGGCGCGGTTGCCTTCGAAGCGGAACTCGAGCACCTTGACGGCGGGGCCTGTGGCCGCTTCGCCGGACGCGGCTGCGGGCGGCTGCGGTTCGGGCAATTGCACCTCCGGAGCCGTGCCACCCGGGGGCATGGCGGGCAAGACCGATTGCAGGTCGCGCATGGCGCGCCCCGCATCCGGGATCTGCGCCCGCGAGACGTCCGCACACAACGCCATGACCAGCCCGGCGGCCAGCGCAGCCATCCGATGGCGCGCGTTCTCCCCTGTCATCTCCCGCCCCCTGCTCTCTGCCTTTTTTTCACAGGAAGCGTTTGCCCCCGGGCCGGCTGCCGCTCCTGCCAAGCCGGGCGATTCTCGTCCTGCCGGCAGAATACGGAGCGGACGGGAGTGGAACTGTGGGAAGACTACGAAATCGGGGTCGTACTACTACGATTCGGCAGTCGCCTGCCGCGGAGTTGGGGGTGGCGGCGGCTGCGACGAGCGCCGCACTTTAGTACTCCTCCTATTCTTTGGCGAGGACGCCGTCGGTAATATGGCGGCACGCGGCATCGCCACAGCAGCCGCGCACATACAGCGTTTCAAACGCCTGCTTGCGAAACTTGGCGGCAATCGCCATGGACGCACGGCAGTTCCGCAGCAGGCTCTGGATGAACGGGGAAAGAAACATGTCACACGGCCGCATCCGCGTCATCATTGCCGACGACCATCCCATCGTGTCCCTGGGCGTGAGCCACGAGCTCGCGCGAGATCCGGCCATCGAAGTGATCGGCTGCGCCAGGAACTCCACGGACCTGGTGGCCCTGCTTGAAACTCAACCGTGCGACGCGGTGGTCTCGGACTACGCGATGCCGGGCGGCAAGCACGGCGACGGGCTGGGGCTCATCGGATTTTTGCGGCGGCGCTTCCCGGCGCTGCGAGTGGCCGTGCTCACCATGGTCGAGCATCCCACGCTGCTGCGGGCGCTGCTGGCCGAAAAGAACCTGTGCATCCTCAGCAAGGCAGATTCAACGCGCCATATCGCCGAAGCGATACACGCGATGAGCCGCGGCCGGACCTACTATTCGCCGACGGTGAAGGACATGATCATCCGCGAATCCCTCTCGCCGCAACAGCCGCGGTTGACGCGGCGAGAGGCAGAGATCATCCGTCTGTTTTGCGCGGGCGCAACCATCACCGAGATATCGCGTATTTCCAGCCGCAGCGTGCAGACGGTCAGCTCACAGAAGCGCAGCGCGATGAGGAAGCTGGGCATCGAACGCGACGCGGACCTGGTCCGGTACGGCTGCGCCGCCCTGCCGATGGCCGATATGACGCCACCCGACGTGAAGGGCGAGAAAGCGGCCTGAGTCTCCAGCGGTACCAGTGCTTGCCCCTTGTTCAATGTCGACACGCTGGACGCGACCAGACCCGAGTGGCAGCCGCTTGATCCATGTCAAAGCCGCTGGCAAGCCTTTGCGCCAAACGGGCCGGAATAATGTTCAAGTAGCTGCGCCCGCCCCCAGAAACCCGCAGCGCCCGCCTATCCGAGACGGCATGCCGGCGCCGCCTGACACCCATCCTCCCGCGCCTTGATTCGACTACGCCACCGCCTGAGCCCCTCGCGGCTCGACACCGTGACGCGCTTTCGCCGCTATCAGCGCTGGCAGAGCCTGGGCGGCGGCGTGCTGATCACGGTCGCGGTGCTGCTGACCTTCGCCCTGGAAGCCAAGACCACCGCCGAAAAATATCTGGAGTACGTGCGCCAATCGTTCGTGGCCGAACACGCCGTGCTCATGAAGGAAATCTATACGCGCGAGAACGCCTTCCGCATCAGCCTGGCAAGCGCGGAGCTGATGTGGCGGGAAGCGGCGCCCTTTGACGCGGCCCAGATCGCAAAGTACCGCAGCCGGGGCGAAGAACTGCTGGTGGAGGCCGACGAGGATTCCCGCTCTCAATGGATATTGGGTTCGGGCGGCGGCCGGGTGACGAACGCTGCGACAGGAAAGTTCTTCAATCTGGCCGAGCAGATCGGACGCGTTCCCTCAGGCGGGCCCGCGGCCCATGACAACTCGCTGGCCTCGTTCTTCTTTGGGGTCAATGGCAGCATCGCCGGCCTGGTCCCTGCCCCCGAAGCAGCGGTCCGCCAGAGGATCCTGGCGGACCGCGACCGCTACCTCGCCCTGCTGACCGGCGAAGTCAGCCGGCGCATGCTGATCGCGACCGATGCCGGCACCGACACATGGCGCTCCTTGCGCTGGATCCCTCCCGTCGCTAATCCGATCACGGGTAAGCAGGTCTTCCGCATCGGTGGAACCATACTGGACAAGGGCGTGCCGGTCGCCGTGCTGGTGACGGAGTATTCCCCCCTGCAACCCGGCGCCTCGCAGGCGGCAAACCGGCAGGCGGGCGACTTCGCCATCATGTCCGCCAGCGGCCAACTCATCGCTGCGTCGCCGGGCGGCAGTGCCGGCGACGCGCAGGAAACCGCTCCGGCCGCCGACCTCGCCGATATCCCTGCCGGAACGCGCCAGGAAAGAACGCGCTCTGGCCAGTTCTCGATTTCAGAAGGATTGGGCCCGACGGGCTGGGTGCTGGTCTTCACGCTGGACTGGAGCAGCATCGTCAATGCCATCAGCGCACAGCTGACCACGCCCGCGACCATGACCGCAACCACGCTGGCGTTGATATGGGCGCTGCTGCTCTACTTCGAGCTGCGCGTGGTCCGGCCCTTGATGAACCGTTCCAGGCTGGCGCTGGAGAGCGAGCATCTCAACCGCACGCTCATCGAGACGGCTCCCGTGGGCCTGGGTCTGATCGACGCTGCCAGCGGCAGTCCGCTGTTGCACAGCCCGGCCATGGAGAAGATGACCGCGCGCGTGGGCGTGGGAAAATTCAGCCTTTCGGCAGAGCTGGCCAATCGTTATCGGCGGCGCGCCGGCACGGCCGCAGGCAGGCGCGATACGGATGTGGTGGAGGAAGACCTCTCGTTCGTTGCCTGCGATGGCACTCCCGTCACCTTGTCGGTCAGCATGGCAGGCGCACGCTACCGCGGATCTAACGTGGTCGTGGCTGCGTTCATCGACGTCACCGAAAAATATCAGCTGGCCCACCGCCTGCGTGAAGCCAAGGCCGCCGCGGACCGCGGCAATGCCGCCAAGTCGGCCTTCCTGGCGGCGATGAGCCATGAAATACGCACGCCGCTGCACGCCATCCTGGGACACCTTGAGCTGCTCTCGCGCTCGCGCCTGGCGCCAATCCAGCGCAATCATCTCGAAACCGTGCGGGTGTCGTCGGGACTGCTGCTGGCCACGATCAGCGACGTGCTGGACTTCTCCAAGATCGAGGCCGGCGAACTGAGCCTGGAGCAGACGGAGTTCGACCTGCTCGAAGTCGCCTCGCACGCCCTATCCATGTTCGCGCCCCAGGCCCAGGCCAAAGGACTGGCCTTGCTCGGCGATCTGGGCGCTGCGCTCAGGCAGCCCATGCGAGGGGATGCCACCCGACTGGGACAAGTGATCCACAACCTGCTCTCCAATGCCATCAAATTCACCGACCACGGCAAGGTGGTGCTGCGTACCCGCACCGACGCGGCCCGCATCGCCGTCGAGGTGGAGGACACCGGCATGGGCATGACGGAAGAACAGACTCGGAGTGTCTTTCGCGCTTTCAGCCAGGCCGACGCGACCATAGGCCGGCGCTATGGCGGCACGGGCCTGGGGCTGACCCTGTGTTGCCGGTTGGTCGAGGCAATGGGCGGCTCCCTGTCCGTGCGCAGCGAACCTGGAAGCGGCAGCCTGTTCGCGTTCTCCTTGCCGCTGGGCATCGAAAACGCCGAGGCCGACAGGCCATGGTTCGCCGGCGAGCAGGTGTTGCTGCTGGCCGCGCGCGACAACTGCCGTCACGGCCTGGAAGCCGTCCTGCGAACCTGGGGACTGCGCGTCAACGCCCGCCGCCATCCATCCGAACTGGACGAGGACACGCTGGACGAAGCGACGGTCCTCATCATCTGGGGCGACAAGACGGACTGGCAGCCGGAGGACGAAGACAGGTTGCTGGACCAATCTTCATGGGTGATCGATTGCGGCATGCTCGGACCCGCCACGCCGCAGGACACGGGACGCAAGCTCAGCGTTTCGATGTACGGACTGCATGGCCTGGCCTCGGCCTTGCGGCATGTGCTGCAGGACGCGCCCCTGTCCACCGCGGCCCCCGCGCCCGCGCCGCGGCATTCGACCCGCTCGTTGCGGGTGCTGGTGGCCGAAGACAACGCCGCCAACCGCGGCCTGTTCGAAGAACAGTTCAAGCTGCTGGGCTGCGAAGTCGATCTGGCGGAGGGAGGTGCGCAGGCTTGCGCACTGCTGGCAGCGCACCGCTATGACGTGCTGGTCACCGATCTCGCGATGCCCGGCGTGGACGGCTACGCGCTGGCCCGACAGGCCCGATCCATGCGGCCGGACATGCCCGTCATCGCCGCCACGGCCTGCGTGACGAAACACGAGCGGCAGCGCTGCAATGAAGCCGGCATCGCGCGGGTGCTGACCAAACCTTTGCCGCTGGCCGAACTCGAACACGCCTTGCTGGACGTATGCGGGCAAGCCGGCCGCGGCCCGCAACAAGCACCGGCTGCGGCCGATAACGGTCCGCAAGCCTTGACCGGTGGACGCGCCTTCCCCCCGGCGCTGCTGCGCACGCTGGAGCAATCTTGCGCGCAGTCCCTGGACACCATCAAACGCGCTGCCATCGACGAAGACAGCGGCAGCCTGCGCGGCGAACTGCACGCCTTGCGCGGCATGCTGGCCATTTTCCGCCTGCCCGCGCTGGCCGAACAGTGCGCTCAGCTCGATACCCGCCTGAAACAGCCAGGCGTGCGCGGGTCGGCGGACGCGGTGACGCTCATCTGCGACGACGTGCTCGCCGCGGTGAAAAGCGCCCTGGCCAAGCCTGCTGGCCAGCCGACCACCGAACAGGCTTGACCGTCCGGTTTGCGCCGCAGGTTCAAGCGATACCCGATGCCGGCACGCGCGCCGGCAACTGGTCCGCAGGCCGGGTTGCGAGCATGGCGGCCAGTTCCCGCCGTTTCGCGGCATGACCCGGATCGTCGAAGAGATTGTCCATCTCGTCCGGATCTTCGGCCAGGCAATACATCTCGCCCGCGCCGCTGCCCAGTTCGACGGTCAGCTTCCAGTCGCGCGTGCGCACCGTGCGCAGCTTCAGCTCCACGCCGCAGCGCGATGCCGCCACGTCCCATTCGCTCAAGGCGAACTCGCGGGTGGCATCCCCGCCTTCCAGCAACGGACGCAAGCTGCGGCCGTGTTGCGGCCCCAGGGCCGATGCGCCGGCGTAGTCGCAGAAGGTCGCAGCAAGGTCCAGCGTGGAAACCGGGTCTTCCACCTTTCTCCCCGCCGCGATGCCGGGGCCGCTGGCCACCATGGCCACGCGCAGCAGGCCTTCATACGGCATGGGCCCCTTGAGCATCAGCCCGTGGTCGCCCAGCCATTCGCCATGATCCGAGGTGAAGATGACGATGGTGTCCTGATCCAGCCCGTACTCGCTCAGCGCCTTCATGATGCGCCCCACCTGATGGTCCACCAGCGAGATCATGCCGTAGTAGTTGGCGATGATCCGGCGCAGCGCCTCGTCTGATTGGGTCGGCATGCGCGAAAAATTCTGCCGTACCGCCTGCACTTCGGCATTGCCCATGGGCTTGCTTTCCATGCTGGCCCTGTGCCACCAGGGCCGGCGATCGTAGTCGGTGACGCGATGGCGCGGCAGATCGACCTCGTCGGGATGATGCAGGCGTGACCAGGGCTCGGGGCAATCAAAAGGGTGATGGGGATCGGGAAACGATGCCCACAGGCAGAACGGCTGATTGCGATGCTCGCGCAAATAATCGATGGTGCGATCGCCGATCCAGGCGGAGTTGTGCCAGGCCGCCAGCAAAGCGGAATGGAAGGTCTGCGGCGCGCCGCTGGCCGGGCCCAGGTCGGTCTCATACAGCTGGTTGCGCAGTTCGCCCAACCCGTCGCCGTAGTGCCAGCGCGAATGATTCAGGCCGCCGGGCAAAGGCGTGGGCAGCCAATAGTTGTGGCCTTCCACCACCAGCTCCACATGCTTGAAGCCCATGTACGGCCCCGCCCAGCCCGGTCCCATGCCCGCCTCGCTGTACTGGCATTCGGGCCGTCCCGTGGCCTGGAAGGTGTGGTGCGTGGAGAAATGCGCCTTGCCGATGAAGCCCGTGTCGTAGCCGGCAGCGGCCAGGCTGCCGGCAAAGCCCGCCTCGCCGGTACGCAGGTCCAGGTCTATGCCGTTGTCGCAGACGCCATGCGTCAGCGGCAGCAGGCCGGTCAGCATGGAGGCGCGCGAAGGCTGGCAGACGACGTTGGGCGTGATGCAGGCCGCGAAATGCGTGCCAGTGCGCGCCAGCAGATCAATGTGCGGCGTCTTGACCCGGCGTCCCGCAAAGCCCAGGCAGTCGCCGCGATGCTGGTCGGTCGTGATGAGAAGAATGTTGGGGCGTTTCATTGCTGCTTGCTGGTGGCGGTCTTGATGTCGGAAAGCACGGGCGCGAGCACACGGATGTCATGGGCGATGCGTTCGTTCAAGCCCAGCCCGTCCTGGTCGCCCACGATCATGCCCTGGGCCTGCATCTTGTCCCGGACCTCGGGACTCTTCAGGACAGCGGCGACGGCGCGCTGCAAATCGGCCAGCACCGGAGCGGGCGTCTGCGCCGGCGCGAACAGGCCGAACCAGCTGTAGAACGTGAAGTCCTTCACTGCGTCCTTCACCATCGGCAGGTCGGGCGCGCCCGCGATGGGCGCGGCTCCCGCGTTCGCCAGCCCCTGCACCTTGCCGGCCTTGATCTGCGGCACGGCCGTGCTGGCGACGATGAACATCAGGTCGACCTGGCTGCCCATCACGCCGACAAAGCCCTGGGGCGCGGCCTTGTACGGCACGTGCTTGAGCGAGATGCCGGCGGCATGCTCGAACAACGCCATCGCCAGATGATGGGTGGAACCCGGACCGCCGCTGGCGTAGGTAATGGAGTCGGGCCGGGCGCGCGCCTGCTCCAGCAGTTCACGCAAGGACTTGAACGGCGCCGTGGGCGCCGCCACCAACACATACTGCAGGGTCGCCAGCGTCGCGACGGGCGCGAAGTCCTCGGCACGATACGGCACGTCCTGCATCAGGTAAGGCACCGCCGTGAACGAGGCGTCCGGCCCCAACAGCAGCGTGTAGCCGTCGGGCTTGGCGCGTGCCACCGCCTGGGAACCGATGACGCCGGCGCCACCGGCGCGGTTTTCCACGATGACCGGAACGTTCCATTGTTTGGACATTTCCGCAGCGACCAGACGCCCGACCACATCGGCCGCGCCGCCGGGCACCGAGGGCACGACCAGCGTGACGGGGCGGTCCGGATAAGCCGCGGCGGCCGCCTGGGGAACGGCCAGAGGTACGGCCAGACTCAGGGCGGCCAGGGCGCCGCGCACAAGTTTCAGCATGATTGTCTCCATCCCGCGGCTCGCCTCATTCGCGGGCGGCTCGCTGGCAATCATCATCGGCCAGCCCATCATTCCAGTCCAATGATATATTTTTCACTTTCCATATCAGAGTTGATATGTAGAGATGAACCCTCCCGACACCATCGCTCCCCTGCAGCAAGACTGGTATCTGCGTGGCCGGCTGCGCCTGCGCCACCTGCAACTCATGCTATTGCTGGACGAAGTCCACAACGTCGGCGTGGCGGCGCAACGCATGGCCACCACCCAGCCAGCGGTGTCGCGCATGCTCGCGGAACTGGAGGACATGCTGGGCGCCCGGCTGTTCGACCGGACCCCGAAGGGCACCTTCCCCACGCCCCATGGCGACTCCCTGATCCGTCACGCCCGCTGGGTGCTGGGTGACCTGGAACGCATGAGCGGCGAATGGTCCGCCGCGCCCGGCCTCGACGCGGAAACCATCCATGTCGGCGTCAACTCGGCGGCGGCGGCCTACCTGGTGCCGCGCGCGCTGCTGCGTTTCGAGCAACAGGCGGCCAATGTCAATGTGCTGGTGCGCGAGGGTTCACTGGAAGCGCTGATGCCAGACCTGCACACCCGCAAGCTGGACCTGCTGGTGGCGCGCATGGGCGCCGCCGTGCGCACGCCCGATACCCTGACGCAAGTGCTGTACGAAGAGCCGATGTGCGTATGCGCGCGCAGCGGACATCCGCTGGCGGACGTGGCCCAGGTCTCCTGGGCGCAACTGGCGGCCTATCCGTGGATCATGCCGCCGCGCGGCAGCCCGGCGCGCATCGGCCTGGACATGCTGCTGCAGCGTCACGGCCAGTACCCGCCGTCGCGCATCGAATCGGCCTCGGCCCTGAACAATATGATGCTGATGGCCAATAGCGACCTGCTGTCGCTGCTGCCCCGTTGCGTCGCACGCCACCCGGCCGGCAGCGGCGGCGTTGCCGTTCTGGATATCGAGCTGCCTCCCGTATTCGGCCCGCTGGGCATCGTGCGGCACCACAGCCTGGATTTGTCGCCGCGGATGCGGGATTTGATCGAGTGCCTGCGGGCCGAGGCGGCTGACGCGGCGGCGCCACGCTGAACACCTGCGGGACGCGTCGCGCGCGTCCCGCATGACGCGCTAGCTCGCGCGGCGCGCGGTCAGCCATTGCGCGGGCTTGAGCGCCTTATCCACGATGCGTATCTCGCCGATGCTGCCGAAGAAGCCGTCGGCGCGTTCGCCGTCCCACGAACCCGCTCCGATCACCCAGGGCATGTCGGCGGCCAGCGTCGCCAGGCCCGGCGCATTGCTGACGTTGCGCAATACCGGCGCGCCCTCGATGTACAGAATGGTCTCGTGCGTGTCGGCGTCGTTGACCACCGCGACGTGGAACCATTTGTCCGCGATGATCTCGCCCGACCAGTTGGTCTTGCCGCCGCGCTCACCCGCCACGACCGGCACGATTTCCCACTGGATCTCGCGCAAGCTGGACACGGCGAAGATCAAGGGCGGGGATTCCGGGTCGCCGCCATTGAACCCGGCCAGATCGCCGCGCTTGCCGTCGCGCGTCATCACGTTCATCCAGGCGTGCTTCTGCGCGCTCCAGTCCCGGTCGATCTTCAGGAACGCCTCGACCGTGTAGCCGTTGGGCACCGTGGCGCCGTTGATCGCCGCAGTGGCTTCGGTGGTGAAGTAACTCATGCGCGCGGTGTTCTTATCGGTGTTCAGGAACCGCACTGAACCGGGCGCGGCGGACAGGTAATGGTGATCGTCCGACCACAGCAGGTCGCCTTCCTGCGCGCCCGCCACGCCGTCTATGTTGAGCGCCGCGCGGCGGATCGGATTCAGGCCGGTCAGATCCGCGACGGTCTCGCCCACCTTGACGGACAGGCCGGCCTGCCCGCCGAAGAAGCGCCAGTGCGCCAGCGTCCCCGCCACCAGCGGGTAGTCGTTGACGTCCGCGGCCGGCTTCTGTTCGACGGTCGTGGGATCCGTGTAGTTGGCCAGGATCAGCGCCGAAGCCTGTTCGACCAGCGAGGTATGCGAGGGCGCCGCCGCCTTGAACGTCTTGTTGAAGCCGGAGAAGCGGCTGGCGAAGTCCATCTTGATGGTGAACTGCTCGTTGGGCGCGGTCAGCACCGCCTGGTCAAATGCGTTGAGCGTGTCCTTGGGCTTCTGCGGCACCCAGGGCGAGAAAGACAGCACGCGGATCTCGTTGTTGCCCAGATCGAATTCGTACAGACGCATCAGGCCGTTGCCGCCCTGGTAGGCCATCTGGTAATCCACCACCATCTCCTCCACCGCGTTGCCATAGGCGTTGGTCTTGGTCAGGCGGGTGGCGCCGTGGTAGTGGCCGTTGAGCGTCATGAAGATCTGATCGTTGTCGCGGATCAGCTTGTCCCACAGCATCTTGCCGTAGGGCACTTCCAGTGGGCTGACGCCATCCTTGTCGATGTTCAGCAGCTGGTGGTTGATCAGAATGGCGGGCAGCGTGGGATTGGCGCGCAGCACCTGGTTGGCCCAGGCCAGCGCGTCATTCGATGCGCGCCAGGACAGCGACAGCACCAGGAACTTCTGCCCTTCGGCCTCGAACATGTGGTACTCGTGAAAGCCACTGGCATCGCGGCCGCCGAAGGTGGCCTGCTGCTTGGCGCGCGTGACGCTGAAATGCTGCAGGTAGGGTTCCTTGGCCAGGTCGCGCTGCGCGTCGGTATTGGCCGACTGGCTGCTCTCGTCGACATAGTCGCGGTCGACGATCACGTCGTGGTTGCCCGCCAGGATCGAGTACGGCACCTTGGCGTCTTCCAGCACCTTCATCGCGGCGCTGGCCACCTTCCACTGGTCGGGCTTGCCCTGCTGGTCGACCACATCGCCCAGATGGACCAGGAAGGGAATGTTGAGCGCCTTGGCGTGCTCGGCCACCCAGCGCGTCTGCGCCTGGTAGGGCTCGCTGCCGTACTTGCGCATGAACTGCTGGTTCTCGGCGTCGGTCGCGTAGCGAGAATAGAACTGCGTATCCGGCAGCACCGCCAGCGCAAAGCTCGACACCAGGGCCGGCTGAGGCTTGCCCGTGCCGCCATCGCCGTCATCATCATCGTCATCGTCGCCGCCATTGCAGCCGCTGAGCAGGAAACTTCCGCCCATGGGCAACAGCGTCACGCCCAAGCCGGCGCGCAGCAAGCTGCGCCGCCGGTTGTCGGGCGCCTGCGGCAAGGCATCCGGCGCCTGCTCCACGATCTGCGTATCACCCTGGCCGTGCTTGCTGTCCTTCGTCATCTCTGCTGCCTGTTCGAAAAAGGCGGGAGTCTAGAGACGCGGAATGACGGCGGGATGACTGAATCCGACACGTAAATGCAAAAAAGCCGGCAACGCTTGCGCGATACCGGCTTTCAGCCAAAGGCGTCGGGAAACACCTTCATGAATTCGACCACATGAGTGGTCGGGGCGAGAGGATTCGAACCTCCGACTCCTGCGTCCCGAACGCAGTACTCTACCAGGCTGAGCTACGCCCCGAGTCTTAGTACAACTCTTACTACTACTACTACTACTACTACTACTGACTTCGCTGCGCTCAGTGCAACCAAATCATCTTTCGCTTTCACTATCAACCGCCACGTTTCAGGCCACCGGGCTTTCCCATCCGGGTTTTCCCAACACCTGGGTTGCCCCAGATTTTTCGCCTAATTCGCTTAGCGATCTCTGTTCACCGCGAAAGCGCAGAATTCTAACAGAGATTTTTGAAAAGGGGAAATGGGGTAAGCAGAAAGTGCTTTTCGGGCCAGATCCGCTTCGGCCACGGCGGCCTGGCGGGCGTGTTCCAGGGCATCGGTAGCCTGGATGGCGGCGGCCACGGCGGCGAAGTCGGCGTCGCCGGTCTTGATGGCGTCGCGGATCAATTGCTGCTGTTCCGGCGTGCCCACTTCCATCACGCGGATCAGCGGCAGCGTGGGCTTGCCCTCGCGCAAGTCGTCGCCCACGTTCTTGCCCAGGGCGGCGGCGTCGCCGCTGTAGTCCAGCACGTCATCCACCAACTGGAAGGCGGTGCCCACGTGGCGGCCATAGGCGGCCGCGGCGGCTTCCTGCTCGGGGGTGGCGCCCGCCAGCACGGCGCCCACCTGGGCGGCGGCCTCGAACAGCTTGGCGGTCTTGTAGCGCACCACTTGCAGATAGCGCTCCTGCGAGACGTCCGGATCATGCACGTTCAGCAGTTGCAGCACCTCGCCCTCGGCGATCACCGTGGTGGCTTCGGACAGGATGCTCATGACGCGCATCGAGTTCGCTTCCACCATCATCTCGAAGGAGCGCGAATACAGGTAGTCGCCCACCAGCACGCTGGCGGCGTTACCGAAGACCGCGTTGGCGGTTTCACGCCCGCGGCGCAGGTCGGATTCGTCGACCACGTCGTCGTGCAGCAGGGTCGCGGTGTGGATGAACTCAACCACGGCGGCCAGCAGCTGGTGGTGCGTGCCCTCGTAGCCCAGCGCGCGCGCCACCATCAGTACCATGGCCGGGCGCATGCGCTTGCCGCCCGCGCCTATGATGTAGTCGCCGATCGTGCGGATCAGGACCACCTCGGAATTCAGCCGCTCGCGGATGACCGCGTCGACGGCTTTCATATCGTCTGCAATGGGGGCAACAAGCTCGGGGAGATTCAAGACGTATCCGGGAGAGTGAAACGAGCCGCGGCGTGAACGCGCGCCGGCTCTTACCGCTGGGCCCGCCGCAGACGGCGGGAGGATTCGACCAAGGATTATACGGGGAGTGACGGACGCGAGCCGTCATCCTGGCGGAATCGCCGGCAGGGGTGGCGCCCCGGAGCGCGCCCCTGCCCGGCGCCGTCCTGCAGCGGATCAGGCGCCTTGCCTCGGCAGGCCGCGCGCGGCCAAGCTGGCGTAAAGTGCGCGCACCCCGAAGGTCCAGGGCTCGATCTCGGTGGCCAGACGCACTTCGTTGACCAGCGCGCCCAGGCGCTCGGACGCGATCACGACGCGGTCGCCCAGCTTGTGGGTGAAGCCGGTGCCCGGGCCCATGCGGTCCTGGGTGGGCGAGAACATGGTGCCCAGGAACAGCATGAAGCCGTCCGGGTACTGATGATGCTTGCCGCAGGCCTGGCGCGCCAGGTCCAGCGGATCGCGGCTGATCTCGCGCATGTGGCTCACGCCGTCCAGCACGAAGCCGTCCAGGCCCTCGATGCGCAAGGACACATCGGCCTGGCGCACGCTGTCCAGGCTGAAGTCCCCGTCGAACAGGCGAATGAAGGGACCGATGGCGCAAGAGCCGTTGTTGTCCTTGGCCTTGGTCAGCAACAAGGCGCTGCGGCCTTCGATGTCGCGCAGGTTGACGTCGTTGCCCAACGTGGCGCCGACGACCTCGCCGCGACTGTCCACCGCCAGCACGATCTCGGGTTCGGGATTGTTCCAGCGGGATTCGGGCAGCACGCCGATATGCGCACCCGTCCCCACCGACGCCATGGGCGGCGCCTTGGAGAAAATCTCGGCGTCCGGACCTATGCCCACCTCCAGGTATTGCGACCACTGGCCGCGCTCGGTCAGCTCGGCCTTCAGTTTGGCAGCTTCGGGCGAGCCCGGCCGCAGGCGGGACAGGTCCGAGCCGATCAGCGCCTGCATGCGGACGCGGATTTCCTCGGCGCGGCTGGCATCGCCGCCGGCCTCTTCCTCGATCATGCGTTCCAGCAGGCTGATGGCGAAGGTGACGCCCGCCGCCTTGACGGGCTGCAAGTCGCAAGGCGCCAGCAGGCGCAAGCCCTCCCGGCCTGCCAAGCTGGCTGCCATCAGGGCATGCACATCGCCCAGCGACTCGCCGGCGGCGCTGGCGGCGAGCGCCACGCGGTCGGGACGGTCCAGCAGGTCCGCCATAGTGGACGCGGCCGCCGTGATGTCGATCACCTCGCCGCGGCGCACCGCCACGACGCTGGGACCATGCCCCGGCCTCCACACCCGCCCCACCAGCAACGCCTGTTCCAGATCGACGGGCAGCGCCTTTGCTTGGTCCATGAGTCTCCTCGCCTTGTTCGAATGATGTGCGGGGCAGTCTAGGAGACTTCCATTATCATGTCCAACATCATGAATTTATGTCCAATATGTTGGACAAATAGAGCATGGCAACCGTACACGACGTCCCCGCCATCCGCCGCACGCACGACATCCTGCAAGTGCTGGCCGGCCGCAACACGCCGGTCAAGGCATCCGAGCTGGCCGAATCCTGCCAGCTCGCCCGCAGCACCCTCTATCTGCTGCTGGATTGCCTGGAACAGCGCCGCTGGATCGAGCGCCGTGATGGCGGCTACGTCATCGGCATCGAACTGATGGCGCTGGGCCATGCCTATCTGCGCCAGGACGGGCTGCAGGCGGCGTTCCAGGCTGCCGCGGGCGCTTTCGTGGCGCGGCACAACGAAGTGGTGCAACTGGCGACGCTGGATGGCTTCGACGTGGTCTACCTGGCCCGCGAAGACGCGCGCCGCCCGGTGCGACTGGTGTCGGACCTGGGCCTGCGCCTGCCGGCGCACGCCTGCGCGCTGGGCAAGGCGTTGCTGGCCAGCCTGCCGCCCGAAGACCTGGCCGCCCGCGTGCCGGATACGCTGCCGCGCGTCACCGAGCGCAGCCTCGCCACCCGCGCCGCGCTCGATCAGGAACTGGCCCAGGTGCGCAGCACAGGCCTCGCGCAGGATCTGGAGGAAGTGGCGACAGGCCTGGTCTGCTATGCCGCCTACGTGGGCATGACGCCGCAGGGCAAGCGGGTGGCCGTCAGCACGTCGATCCCCACCGACCGGCTGGACGAGACGCACCGCCATGACGTCATTGCGGGCATCCGCCTCGTGGCGCGGGACATCGCCCTGCGGGTGATCCCCGGCGCTTGAAGCGCGCATGCGACACCTAAGCCCTTAGCCTGCAACGGCTTTTTGACTTTCTGAAAGTCCCGGGCTAATATTCCGGATTCGGTCAGCAATGCCCGAATTACGTCGGTTGCATTTGCGTCACCCCTCTGGGTGCCAAGGAAGGTTCTGCTTTCCCAGGCATCAAGGCCTTTCCCTCTCTTGCCAGGCTCTGGCGCCAGGAGAAGAAAGCGCCCGCCAGAGCGGCAATCCCGCCCAGCAGGGCAGGCAGCGCAGATGAACCCATTTACCTATTTAAGGAATCCCCCATGTACGCGGTCGTAAAAACCGGTGGCAAGCAGTATCGCGTTGCCGCTGGCGAAAAACTCAAGATAGAACAGATACCGGCAGACATTGGGCAAGAAATCACCCTGGACCAAGTGCTGTCCGTGGGCGAAGGCGACCAACTGAAAGTTGGCACGCCCCTCGTCTCCGGCGCCGTGGTCAAGGCAACGGTTCTTGCGCAAGGCCGCCACGACAAGGTCAAGATCTTCAAGATGCGCCGTCGCAAGCACTACCAGAAGCGTCAGGGCCACCGTCAGAACTACACCGAAATCCGCATCGAAGCCATCACGGCTTAAGAAGCGACTCGGTACCACTTAGCAGGAGCTAAACATGGCACAGAAAAAGGGCGGCGGCTCTACGCGGAACGGACGCGACTCAGAATCGAAGCGTCTGGGCGTCAAGGCATTCGGCGGCGAATTGATTCCCGCTGGTTCGATCATCGTGCGTCAGCGCGGCACGCGCTTCCACGCTGGCGTGAACGTCGGCATGGGCAAGGATCACACCCTGTTCGCGCTGATCGACGGCAAGGTTCAATTCGGCTTCAAGGGCGCGTTGAACAAGCAGACCGTTTCGATCGTCGCTGCCGAGTAATCGGACCAGCACGGTCAGCAACGCGGTTCGCCGCGTTCCAGAACGGCAAAAGCCCTGTCGCATGCGGCAGGGCTTTTTTGTTTTAAGCTTTTCCAGATTTCGGGCAGCAGCCGGACGGTTCCGGCCCCTGCCTCCCGGCGGCGCCGAATGACGGCCCCGCCCCACTCCTTACCACTACACGCGCGGACATCATGAAATTCGTAGACGAAGCCACCATCGAAGTCGTCGCCGGCAAAGGCGGCAATGGCGTGGCGAGCTTTCGCCGCGAAAAATTCATTCCCAGAGGCGGCCCGGACGGCGGCGACGGCGGACGCGGTGGCACCATCTATGCCGTGGCTGACCGCAACATCAACACGCTGATCGACTACCGCTATGCGCGCCTGCACCGCGCCAAGAACGGCGAAAACGGCCGCGGCTCGGACCAGTACGGCGCGGCCGCTCCGGACATCACGCTGCGCGTGCCGGTGGGCACCATCATCCATGACGCCGACACCGGCGAAATCCTGTTCGACCTCAACCAGCACGACCAGAAGGTGGTGCTGGCCGCAGGCGGCCAGGGCGGCATGGGCAATATCCATTTCAAGTCGAGCGTGAACCGCGCGCCCCGCCAGTGGACGCCCGGCAAGGAAGGCGAACACCGCTACCTGCGCATGGAACTGAAGGTGCTGGCGGACGTGGGCCTGCTGGGCCTGCCCAACGCCGGCAAGTCCACGCTGATCACGCGCATCTCCAATGCCAAGCCGAAGATCGCGGACTACCCCTTCACCACGCTGCACCCCAACCTGGGCGTGGTGCGCACCTCGCCGTCGCGCAGCTTCGTCGTGGCCGACATTCCCGGCCTGATCGAAGGCGCCTCCGAAGGCGCCGGCCTGGGCCACCTGTTCCTGCGCCACCTGGCGCGCACCCGCGTGCTGCTGCATCTGGTGGACGTCTCCACGCCCGACCCGGACGCGGATCCGGTCGAGCAGGCCGTGGTCGACGCGCGCGCCATCGTCGAGGAACTGCGCCGCTACGATCCGGAACTGGCCGCCAAGCCGCGCTGGCTGGTCCTGAACAAGCTGGACATGGTGCCCGATCCCGAGGACACCAAGCGCCGCTTCCTTGAACTCTACGACTGGAAGGGCCCGGTGTTCGGCATTTCCGGCCTGTCGGGCGAAGGCACGCAAGACCTGATCTATGCGCTGCAGGACTACCTGGACGCCGAACGCGAAAAGGAACACCTGTCGCAAGACCAGGCCGAAGAGAACTATGTCGCGCCGGACCCGCGCTTCGACGACAAGCGCTCGACCGCCGACCAGCGCCCCGCGCCGCGCGGCGACGACGAATAAGCCATAATCGCAGTCCTTACGATTACGCCTTTTTCTCGCCGCAGCCGGCCGCCATCATGTCTGCTGAAACACCCGCCGTTTCCGTCGTCACCAACGCCCAGCGTCTCGTCGCCAAAGTCGGCTCGTCGCTGGTCACCAACGAAGGCCGAGGCCTGGACCGCGCCGCCGTGGCGCACTGGGCCGCGCAGATCGCCGCCCTGCACAAGCAGGGCAAGCAGATCGTGCTGGTCTCCAGCGGCGCCATCGCCGAAGGCATGGCGCGCCTGGGCTGGCGCAAACGCCCGTCGGTCATGCACGAACTGCAGGCAGCCGCGGCCGTGGGCCAGATGGGCCTGTGCCAGGCCTACGAAGCGGCCTTCGCCGAATACGGCCTGCGCACCGCGCAAATCCTGCTGACGCACGAAGACCTGGCCGACCGCCACCGCTACCTGAACGCGCGCAGCACGCTGTTCGCGCTGCTGCGCCTGGGCGTGGTGCCGATCGTGAACGAAAACGACACGGTCGTCACCGACGAAATCCGGCTGGGCGACAACGACACCCTGGGCGCGCTGGTCACCAATCTGATCGAAGCCGACACGCTGATCATCCTGACCGATCAACGCGGCCTGTACGACTCCGATCCGCGCAAGAATCCCGACGCCAAGTTCATGTCGCATGCCCAGGCAGGCGACCCCGCGCTGGAAGCCATGGCCGGCGGCGCGGGCAGCGGCATCGGCACCGGCGGCATGCTGACCAAGGTGCTGGCGGCCAAGCGCGCGGCGCATAGCGGCGCGCATACCGTCATCGCATCGGGCCGCGAGCGCAATGTGCTTACGCGCCTGGCCCAGGGCGAGTGCATCGGCAGCGAATTGCGCGCCGTGCTGCCCGTGTGGTCCGCGCGCAAGCAATGGCTGGCCGATCACCTGCGCCTGCGCGGACGCGTGGTGCTGGATGACGGCGCCGTGCAGGCGCTGCTGCGCGAAGGAAAGAGCCTGCTGCCCATCGGCGTGACCGAGGTGGAAGGCGAGTTCGGCCGTGGCGACGTGGTCGCCTGCGTGGACGGCCAGGGCCGAGAATGCGCCCGTGGCCTGATCAACTATTCATCGGCCGACACCCGCCGCATCCTGCGACAGCCTTCGTCGCAGATCGCGCGCATCCTGGGCAGCATGACCGAACCCGAACTCATGCATCGGGATAACCTGGTAGTGCTCTGAGACCCTGCCCTCTTGCGGCGCCTTCGGGCAGCAGGATGTAGCCCCATCCCCGCACCGCAAGCACGGGCAAGTCGATATTGAGGCGGCGCGCCTTGCTACGCAGCCGCGACAAGAGCACATCCACCCGCCGCGCCCCTTCCATGGACTTGCGCGTACCGGCAGGGAAAAAACATTCCCGGCGCAGGCAGTAGCCCGGCGCGCTCAACAAGCGGACAAAAAAAGCGCGCTCGGTGACCGTCAACGGCAGGAACTCGCCAGCCGGTCCCGCCAGTGCGCCCACGTGCGGGTCTAGTCGCCAAGGCAAGGCGGTGGACGGCGCGCGCCGATACAGATTGCGCAGCAGAGCATCCCATTCCAGCGCGTCCATGCCCGCAGGGGTACAGACGTCCGCCCCCGCATCCAGCGCAGCAATGCGATCCGACGCACTGGCATCCGCGGCCTGCCACAGCACCGCCGCAGCGGGCGCCGCCCGGCGCAGCATGGCGATGAGGCCAGGCACACCCTTAATACCTCCCAAAAGTACCAGGGCATCAGCGCCCTGCGCCTGCAAGTGTTCCAATACGGCAGCGGACGAATCGAACACGCGGACCTGCCAACGCATCAGACGCAAAGCCTCGGCGAAATCCTCGCGCGCCGTTGCGTCGAGCCGTACGACGAAGACGCTGCCTCGTTGCTCCATGCGCTCACCTTTGATAAATATCACTTAAGTAATATTTATAACCACCAAAGCGCGTGACCAGCAAGCTTCAATCGCCGGTGTGAAAACATTCTCAGACCGACTGAAGCATGCGCGCCTGCTGCGTGGCCACACGCAGAAAGACCTCGCTCGTCTTGCGCGCATTTCGCAAAGCGCCATCGGCAGCTACGAAAGCGGCCTGCGGCACTCAAGCCGCTCGGCCCGCAAGCTGGCGCAGGTCCTGAAGGTCGAGGTCGAATGGCTGGAAACCGGCAAGGGCCCGCTGGAACTTCCCGTGGAAGGCTACGACCTCAGCAACACGCTGCCCGCGCCTGGCGTGGCCGAACCCGTGCCGCGTCCCGGCGGCCGGCCGCGTCCGATGGCGCCCTGGCCCTTCCCCAACATTTCGCCTTCGCAGTTCGAATCGCTCACGGCCGACGACCGCCTGATCCTTGAATCGATCACGCAGGCCTACATCGAAAAAACCATCCTCGTCCGTCGCGGCGCCAAGACGCGCGGCCGCAAGCTGGGCTGATCGCAAACTATCTTTGCCGGCCTCGCGCAAGCGCGCGCCCGCCAAGCGCATCCCAGTGACAGATATCGCGCAGTAGCTCCCCTGCCTCCCGGTAAAGCACGTACAGTCGTCGGCGATTTTCCGCGCCGCGCGCTTGCGGTATTACGTGCAACTTCGACTACGCCATTGGCGTACAATCCAATCATGGTTTTCATAGAAACCAGCGTCTTTGCCAGGCAAATCACGTCCCTGCTGCCAGATGATGGTTATCGTGAATTGCAGCAAATGCTGCTGGAGGATCCCGCCTGCGGCCATGTGATTCCTGGCGGAGGCGGCATACGAAAGGTGCGCCACGCGCGGCCGGGAATCGGCAAGAGCGGGGGGATACGGGTGATCTATTACTGGCTCACCGATGACGACCAGATTCTGATGCTGTTGGCCTACCCAAAGAACTTGCGGGACAACTTGAGCTCAGCGGAACTTTCTGAACTGCGGGCGTTGGTAAAGGACGTGTGAAATGGACAGGCAGTTATTCGCCGATTTGAAGGCGAGTCTCAAAGAAGCGGCAGCGATACGCAAGGGAGAGACGCGTCCTTCGAGAATATCCACGCTTGATCCTCTGGACGTGAAGCGGGTGCGCGAACAGACCAAGCTGTCTCAAGCTGAGTTTGCGGCGGCGTTGCAGGTCAGCGTTCGCACCTTGCAAAACTGGGAGCAAAAGCGCCGGTCTCCTACCGGACCAGCTGCTGCTCTGCTGAAAGTCGTGGCCAACGAGCCTGAGATCGCGCTACGCGCCCTGCACCGTTAGGCGCATGGGACCGCGCAAAAGACGCCAAGCCCTCATCAACCTTCCCCCGCGCATTGTGCGCGGCCATGAAAAAGCCCGGCATGCCGGGCTTTTTTGTCGCTTGCTGTGCTGTTCAGGGCTTGGCAGCAGGAGCCGGAGCGGCGCCGCCAGCCGGCGGCACGGCAGCGTCGCCGCGGATCTTGGCTGCGATTTCCGAGGCGGCCTGGGCCGAGGCCACGCCAAAGGCCAGCACGCCGCGGTTCAGCGGTTCGCCGATCAGCGGAGCGGCGACCAGTTCCTGGTCGATCACGAGCGCCAGCATGTTGCCGACGTTCTTGGTGCTGACGTCATTGAGCTTGCGGGCGCCGGCTTCCGAGAAGCGCAGGCCGACGAAGTTCTGACCCTGGCGGTCCACCAGCGCGGCGGCGTCGGTGAGGTCGGCGCGCGTCAGGACGGGCACGGTCTGCATGTAGAGCTTGCCGTCAGGCAGCGCAATTTCGCGCATGCCGGCGCCAGGCTGCTTCTGCGCCAGGTAGAAGTCCACCGAGGCCGCGGCTGCCGGCTTGGCGGCCTCTTGGCCTGCTTGCGGCGTGGCGGTATCGCCAGACGTCTTAGTCGGGGCGGTCTTGCAACCCGCTAGCGCCAACGTCACGACTACCAGGGCGGGCGCCAATTTGCGTAGGGTCAGTTGCATGCTCGTTTCCTTCTTAATGTGGACTAAGACCAGGCGATGCACTTCATCCCCGGCACTGGGAAAAGTGTACCGAACCTGAATGACGGTGTCGCCATAGTCTGAATCCAATTGTAAAGCGGTAATACCAGCTCCCGCCTGCTCCGGCCGACGCGGCGCAGCAGCCGCGCGATTCGTCGGAACGCGCGCCAGCCTCTATACTTCGCTTTCGCGCAGGGGTACTCGTCCCGCCTACATGGCCGGACGTGTTGAGAGAGTCCCTTCGTACCAGTACGGATAATGCCGATGCTGGGAGCCGTATTCCCGCCATGCGTCTTTGCGCGCGCGGCGGGAATTCCTTCCCGATCGGCTCCAACCACTCGCTTGGAGCTTTCCATGAACGCCAATCCCAAATTCCTGGCCGCTACCGCCGAAGTCGACGCGGCGGCCGTCGCACCGCTGCCCAAATCCCGCCGCGTGTATGAAGTGGGCTCGCGCCCCGACATCCGCGTGCCGTTCCGCGAGATCGAGCAGGACGATACGCCGACGATGTTCGGTGGCGAGAAGAACCCGCCGCTGACGGTCTATGACTGCAGCGGCCCCTACACCGACCCCGAAGCCAAGATCGACATCCGCCGCGGCCTGCCCGAACTGCGCCGCAGCTGGATCGAAGAGCGCGGCGACACGGAAGTGCTGTCGGGCCCGACCAGCGACTACGGCAAGGAACGCCTGACCGATCCCAAGCTGACGGCCATGCGCTTTGACCTGCAGCGTCCGCCGCGCCGCGCCAAGTCGGGCGCCAACGTGTCGCAGATGCATTACGCGCGCCGCGGCATCATCACGCCAGAAATGGAATACGTGGCGATCCGCGAAAGCCTGCGCCGCGAACACTACCTGCAGACGTTGCGCGAAAGCGGCCCCGATGGCGAAAAGATGGTCAAGCGCCTGCTGCGCCAGCATCCCGGCCAGTCCTTCGGCGCCTCGATTCCCGCGGCCATCACGCCCGAGTTCGTGCGCGACGAGATCGCGCGCGGCCGTGCCATCATCCCCGCCAACATCAACCACCCTGAAGTGGAGCCGATGGCCATCGGCCGCAACTTCCTGGTGAAGATCAACGCCAACATCGGCAACTCCGCCGTCAGCTCCGGCATCGGCGAGGAAGTGGAAAAGATGACCTGGGCGATCCGCTGGGGCGGCGACACGGTCATGGATCTGTCCACCGGCAAGCACATCCACGAAACGCGCGAATGGATCATCCGCAACTCGCCCGTGCCGATCGGCACCGTGCCGATCTACCAGGCGCTGGAGAAGGTCGACGGCAAGGCCGAGGACCTGACCTGGGAGATTTTCCGCGACACGCTGATCGAGCAGGCGGAACAGGGCGTGGACTACTTCACCATCCACGCGGGCGTGCGTCTGCCGTTCATCCCGATGACGGCCGACCGCATGACCGGCATCGTCTCGCGCGGCGGTTCGATCATGGCCAAGTGGTGCCTGGCGCACCACAAGGAAAGTTTCCTGTACGAGCGTTTCGAGGAAATCTGCGAAATCATGAAGGCCTACGACGTCAGCTTCTCGCTGGGCGACGGCCTGCGCCCGGGTTCGGGATACGACGCCAACGACGAGGCGCAATTCGCCGAGCTGAAGACGCTGGGCGAACTGACGCAGGTGGCGTGGAAGCATGACGTGCAGGTCATGATCGAAGGGCCGGGCCACGTACCGATGCAGATGATCAAGGAAAACATGGAGCTGCAGCTGGAACACTGCCACGAGGCGCCGTTCTACACGCTGGGCCCCCTGACCACCGACATCGCCCCCGGCTACGACCACATCACCTCGGGCATCGGCGCGGCGCTGATCGGCTGGTACGGCACGGCGATGCTCTGTTATGTGACGCCCAAGGAGCACCTGGGCCTGCCGAACAAGAAGGACGTGAAGGACGGCATCATCACGTACAAGATCGCAGCCCACGCAGCGGACCTGGCCAAGGGCCACCCGGGCGCGGCAATCCGCGACAACGCGCTGTCCAAGGCGCGCTTCGAGTTCCGCTGGGACGACCAGTTCAACCTGGGACTGGATCCGGACACGGCCAAGGAATTCCACGACGAAACGCTGCCGAAGGATTCGATGAAGGTGGCGCACTTCTGCTCGATGTGCGGACCGCATTTCTGCTCGATGAAGATCACCCAGGACGTGCGGGATTATGCGGCGGCTCAGGGGGTTAGCGAGAAGGATGCATTGCAGAAAGGGATGCAGGAGAAGTCTGTGGAGTTCGTTAAGAAGGGAGCCGAGGTTTATCATCGGCAGTGATGTTTTTGCTGC
>NZ_CADIJY010000014.1 GCF_902859735.1 Achromobacter aegrifaciens
GGCCGCCGCAGCGCCCGCGCTGCCGCCCACGCCCGGCCCGCTGGACCTGAACGCGGCGGCGCGCCACGTCGCGGCCACGCTGCCGCGGCACTCCTGCGTCACGGTGGGCGCGGGAAATTACGCGCTCTATGCGCACCGGCACATCGCCTTCAAGGGACCGGGCAGCCAGCTTGCGCCCGCCGTCGGCGCCATGGGCTACGGCCTGCCCGCAGCCATCGCGGCCAAGCTGCGCGACCGCGATGCGGCCGTGGTCTGCTTCGCCGGCGACGGCTGTTTCCAGATGACCATGCAGGAGCTGGCCACCGCGGCGCAGTACCGGCTGGGCATTGTGGTGCTGGTCTTCAACAATGGCCTGTTCGGCACCATCCGCCTGCATCAGGAGCGCGCCTATCCCGGACGCGCCCTGGCGACGGAACTGGTCAACCCCGATTTCGCGCGGCTCGCGCACAGCTATGGCGGCTACGGCGCTGCGGTCGAGCGCACGGAGGATTTCGCGCCGGCCTATGATGCCGCGCTGGCGTATGCCCGGGAGCATCGCATGCCGGCCATCGTGGAGCTGCGCTACGACGCCGACATCATCCTGCCCGACCGCACCCTGTCGCAACTGCGCCGCGCGGAGACCGCCGCATGAAACCGCTGCTGCGCCGCGTGTCGGCGCCCGAATCGACGCCGCTGCGCCTGACCTGGAACGGCTTGCCGCTGCAAGCCCATGAGGGCGACACCGTGCTGACGGCGTTGCTGCTGGCCGCGCAGCACCTGCGCGTCACCTTGGGCGAAGGCGCGCCGCGCGCCGGCTTCTGCCTGATGGGCGCCTGCCAGGATTGCTGGGTGCAGACGGCGGACGGCGCACGCCTGCGCGCCTGTTCCACCGCAGTCGAAGACGGCATGGAACTGGTCAGCGCCCAGCCCGGAGAACTCGCATGCAAATGAACCCGCCCGGCGCCGATGACTCGCCGCGCATGGTGGTGGTGGGCGCCGGGCCCGCGGGCGTGCGCGCCGCGCAGACGCTGCTGCGCCACGGCGTGCGTCCGGTGATCGTGGACGAAGCCGCCTTGCCTGGCGGCCAGATCTATCGCCAGGGCGCGGCCCCTCGCGGCACCGCGCGCCAGCGCTATGGCTTCGAATGGAAGCGCGCGCAGGCCATCCACGCGGCGGGCGCGGACCTGGCCGCCCGCGCCGACTATCGCGCCGCCACCGCGGTGTGGAATGCCGCCCCGGGCTGCCTGGACCTGGTCCGCGACGGCGAACTGGAAACCCTGCCCTATTCACGGCTGCTGCTCGCCACCGGCGCCACCGACCGAGTCCTGCCCTTCCCGGGCTGGACCCTGCCCGGCGTCTACTCGCTGGGCGGCGCGCAGATCGCGCTGAAGAGCCAGGGCTGTACGTTTGGGCCGCGCATCGTGTTCGCCGGCACTGGCCCCCTGCTCTATCTGGTCGCCTACCAATATGCGCGCGCCGGCGCCCAGGTGCAGGCCGTGCTGGACTGCGCGCCGCCAGGCAGCCAGGTCCGCGCCGCGCCGGCGCTGCTGAGCCAGCCCGGCATGTTGGCCAAAGGCATGTACTACCTGGGCTGGCTGCGCGCCCACGGCGTGCCGGTGCACCATGGCGCACGGCTGGATGCGGCCGAAGGCGCAGGCCGCGTCGAGCGCGCGCTTGCGACCCTGGGCGGCAAGCAGCGCGCCATTGCTTGCGACGCGCTTGCGGTCGGCCACGGGCTGCGCGCGGAAACGCAGCTTGCCGACCTGCTGGACTGCGCCTTCGACTTCGATGCCGCGCAGCGCGCCTGGCTGCCGCGCCGCGACCCGGACGGCCGCAGCACGGCGACCGGCGTCTATCTGGCCGGCGACGGCGCCGGCATCGGCGGCGCGGTCCTGGCCGAGCTTGCGGGCGAACGCGCCGCGCTGGCCATGCTGGCAGACAGCGGCATCGACGTCAGCGCCGCCAGGGTGCAGTGGCTGGCCCGCCGCCAGGCGCGCTGGGCGCAATTCCGCCGCGGCCTGGACCGGGCCTTTCCCCTGCCGGGCGCGGGCGCCGACTGCGACGACTCCGTCATGGTCTGCCGCTGCGAGGAAGTGCGCGCCGGCACGTTGCGCGCCGCGGCCGCGCAATACGCCATCCACGATCTCAACCGCTTGAAGGCGCTGACGCGCATCGGCATGGGCCTGTGCCAGGGACGCATGTGCCAAGCGGGCGCGGCCGAGCTGCTGGCCGACTGCCGCGGACTGGCCTTGGCGGACATAGGCCGGCTACGCGGGCAGGCGCCCGTGAAGCCCCTGAACCTGTCCATGCTCGGCAAGGTGGAACCATGAACCCGCTGCACACGGAAGTCGCCATCATCGGCGCCGGCCTGGTGGGCGCTAGCGCCGCCCTGGCGCTGCGCCGCATGGGGGTCGCCACGGCGCTGATCGACGGCGGCGCAAGCGGCGCACGCGCCAGCGGCGTCAACTTCGGTGGCGTACGCCGCCAGGGACGCTCGATCGAGCAGCTGTATCTGGCGCAGCGCGCACACGGCATCTGGTCGCGCCTGCCGGACCTCATCGGCACCGATGCGGAATACGTGCGCAGCGGCCACCTGAAGCTGGCGCGCTCCGAGTCCGACCTGGACAAGCTTTGTGCCTACCGCGACAAGGTCGGCGACTTCGACCTGGGCCTGGAGATCATCGACGCCGCCGAGCTGCGTCGCCGCTTTCCCGCGCTGGGTCCGGGCATTGCCGGCGGCTCGCTATGTCCGGAGGATGGCCAGGCCAATCCGCGACTGGTCGCGCCCGCCTTCGCCCATGCCGCTGCGCGCGCCGGCGCCAGCCTGCTCGAACATTGCGCCATCACGCAGGCAGACACCCAGGGTAGCGGCTTCCTGCTGACCGCCGCCGACGGCCGGCGCATACGCGCCGACACCGTCATCAATGCGGCGGGCGCCTGGGGCGCGGCGGTGGCCCGTTGGTTCGGCGACGACCTGCCCCTGCAGGTCAAGTATCCGACCATGCTGGTCACCGAGCCTCTCACGCCGCAGATCGGCGTGTCGTTGGGCGTGGAAGGCGGCGGCTTCTATGCCCGCCAGGTCGCGCGCGGCAATGTGGTCATGGGCGGCGGCTACGGCAGCGCGCTGCCGGGAGACCGCAGCCGGCCGGGCCGCGCCGCGCTCGCCGAACTCGGCCGCATCGCTCCGACCGTGGTCCCGGCGCTGGCCTGCGCCAGCGTGATCCGCTGCTGGTCAGGCATCGAAGGCTATTTCAACGACAAGAACCCGGTCATCGGTTTCAGCCCCAGAGTGCCGCGGCTGCTGCATGCTTTCGGCTTCTCGGGCGGGGGCTTTCAGATCGCGCCGGCGGTGGGCGAGGTCATCGCCGAAATGGCGATGGGACGCGGCGGCTTGATCATGGCGGAGAAGTTCTCGGCCAGCCGCTGGGAGGCCGCCCAGGCCTGATCGGTGCGAGAGCCTGGGCGCGGCCCTCACAGGCATGCGAGTTGCTCGCTTCCCGCGGGGCGGCATTTCCTGCCGCCATCCACGGCAAAGGAGCACTATCCATGGTCAGAAAATCCATAGTTCACGGCCTGGGCGCAGCAATGCTCGCCTTGGCGCTGGCAGGCTGCGCGGCGCAGGACGGCCATCGCAGCACGGGCCAGTACACCGATGACGTCACTACCACGGCGCGCGTGCGGGAGGCGCTGCTGAAGACGCCCAATTTACGGTCCAACACCATACAGGTTGAAACCTACCAGGGCGTGGTCCAGCTCAGCGGCTTTGCGGACAACGAAGACAGCGCGGCCTCCGCCGTCGGCGCGGCCCGGGGCGTGGCGGGCGTGAAGGAGATCCGCAACAACATCCAGGTGCGAAATCCGCAGTAATGCGCGGCGGCGCTCGGGAGGATGGGCCAGCCGGGCACGCGGCTTGCTGCGCAACGTCTCATAGAGACCATTGCAGCCCTACGGAGAATCATCATGCCTGGCACGCCCGTCAACTCCCTGCCCGATCCCCAGACCGATCCCTCCCCCCGCCCCGACCTGGGTCCCAGCGATTCGTCGGACTCGGCCAGCGACCTGCCTCAGGACCTGGTCCATACCGATAGCGATGCTCAAGGCACAGGCGACCGCGAAAGCGCCAACCCGCGCGACCGCGACCACGAAGGCGCCGACATAGGCGCGGACCGGGTCACCGATGCAGACCATGCCGGCGTATCGCGCAAGCCGCCCGACCCGGTGCGCAACGGCGGCTAGGCCAGGCGATCGTCAACCGGAAAGGGCCATCCGCCATGGACGCGATCGAACGCATCGCCGCGTACATGCATGAACACGCCCTGACGCTGGTCACGGCGGAATCATGCACGGCCGGCCTCATCGCCGCCACGCTGGCGGATGTGGCGGGTGCAGGTTCGCTGCTGGACTGCGCATTCGTGGTCTATTCCCCGCAGGCAAAGATGCGTTGCCTTGGGGTGACGCCCGCGACCCTGGCGCGGCACAACCTCACGAGCGAGCCGGTAGCGCGGGAGATGGCGCTGGGCGCATCGCGGCAAAGCCCGGCGCTGATCGCCATTTCCAATACAGGCGTCACCGACTCGGTCGACGACGACATTCCCGCTGGCACGCAGTGCTATGCCTGGGTCTTCAAGGCGGGCCAGGCCGATGCCGCGCCGGCAATCTACGCCGAAACCCGGCGCTTCTCCGGCAACCGCAACGGCATACGCCTGGCCAGCGCCCGCTATGCCCTGCAGCGTCTGGTGGAGTACCACGCCGAACTGACGGGCAAGCCCAAGCCCCGCTGAAGTCGCTGACGGGCGGGAACAGCGATTGCTGGTGGCTGCAGGCTCCCACCCATAACGGCGCACCGCGCCCAAATCTGGAGGTTTCCATGAAAACCCGCTATCTGACCGCCACGATCCTCGCCTCGCTGACGTTGGCTGCCGCCCATGCTGCGCAGGCGCAAACCGCGCCCGCCGCGCCTCCCACGGCCGCGGCAGCGAAATTGGACAGCGCCGACCGGGACTTCCTGGAGAACGCAGCCCAGGCCGGCCACCTGGAAGTCGCTGGCAGCAAGCTCGCTCTTGAAAAAGCCCGCGATCCGGACGTGAAGGCGTTTGCCCAGAAAATGATCGACGACCACGGCAAGGCCGGCCAGCAATTGGCCACGCTCGCGCAAGGCAAGGGTTATCAGGCGCCGACCGAACCCTCGCTGGTGCAGCAGGCAAAACTGAAGGCGCTGGGCTTGCGCGACGACAGCTTCGACAAGGCCTATGTGGACGAGATTGGCGTATCCGCGCACCAGGACGCGGTGAAGCTCTTCGAGAAAGCCTCGAACGACGTGAAGGATCCCGACGTCAAGCAATTCGCGATCGAGACCCTGCCGGTGCTGCAACAACACCTGGAAATGGCGACAGCCATGCAGCAACGCCTGGATGCCGCCAAGAAATAGGAGTCTTCCCCGAGGATTAGTACCAGCGAAGGAACAGATGCGCATACCTGCGGGCGCATCTGCAACCAGTGCGCTTGCTGCGGAACATGCATATGGATCGCGAGGAACTATTGGCACAAATGATCGCCACGCCAGCGGTCGACCGGGACTTCCATGACTGGCCCGAGGTGCTGGCCAACTATGCGGAATGCCTGATGGCGCTGCAGCCCAGGCTGCAGCCCGAAGAGCTGGAAAGGCTGATACGGGTTGGCGCGGATTTCTATCGCACGCTGGCGCGCGCCGAACAATATCGGCATGCGTCAGTCTGGGACGAACCGCAGCCGTAACGCTCAACCATAGGAGCCATATGAGCGCCTGTGGTACGCCTCCCTGACGTAGCGCTTGAGTTCTGCCTCAACTGAAGAGACGGCGGCAACTGGTTCCGCCTGCGGATCGAGCAAGCGCCGCGCTGCTTCGAGCGTGCGCCGCGCCCTCAGTTCACCTTCGCTCAAGATCTCGGCGGGCGCCGCCGTCGTATCGCGCTCTTTGTCCATGACGCTGCTCCTGAAGGCGAGCGGAATGCCGCCGCCTCGCTATCAGCAAACCACGTGCCCGCGCGGACGGCACGGCAATTGCTGCGTTGCGGCTTTCCTCCAGGAGACGGCATGCTCGCAAACTGGTTGCCTGAGGTCCGGGGCCTTTCGGACCATCCGCTGATGCTTTGGGCATTGGCGCTGACGGCGGGCGCCGCGTTGTTCTTCGCGCTGAGCGCCGCCTTGCGGATCACGCGGTCGCGGCTGCGGCAGCGCGCCGACACGCCAGGCCATCCTCTTGCGCGTTCGGTCTCCGAGGTCCTGCGGCGCACCAACAGTGTCATTTTGCTGTTGCTGTCCATCCTGATCGGCGCCGAATTCATCGGCGCCCCACTGCCCTGGAGCGCGGGCAAAGCCCAGCATCTTTGGTTCGTGCTGCTGACGCTTCAGCTCGCCCTGTGGCTCGACCGGGCAGTCGAGGTGGGACTCGATCATGCACTGGCCGCGCGCGGCCAGGTCAATGCCGTCACCGCCACCTTGTTCCGGTTCCTGCTGCGCACGCTGGTTGCCGTCATCGCCCTGCTGGCCATGCTGGACAATCTGGGCGTGAACATCACCGCGCTGGTGGCCAGCCTGGGCATCGGCGGCGTCGCCGTCGCGCTGGCGGTCCAGACCATACTGAGCGATCTGTTCGCCTCGATCTCGATCGGGCTCGACAAGCCCTTCGAGGCTGGGGATTTCATCGTCTTCGGACAGGTGGCCGGCAGCATCGAGCACGTGGGCCTGAAGACGACGCGCATCCGCAGCCTGGGCGGCGAACAGATCGTGTGTTCCAACACGGAGCTGCTCAAGCAGACCATCCAGAACTACAAGCGGATGCAGCAACGGCGCATCATCTTCACCGTCCGCATCACCTACATGACGCCGGTGGACCGCGCCGCCACCGTGCCGGAGCTGATCCGACAGCAGATCGAACGCCAATCCGGCACCCGCTACGACCGGGCGCATCTGGCCCGTTTCGGCGACAACGCGCTGGAGTACGAAGCCGTCTACTACGTCATGACAGCGGACTACAACCGCTACATGGACATACAACAGGAGATCAACCTGGGCATCATGCGCGAGCTGGACACGGCCGGCATCGCTCTGGCGCTCCCCGAGCGCATCGTGCACCTGCCGGCGCCCGCCCGGCAGGACGCCGATGAGCAATCCGGCTAGCGGAGCGCCGGTGGGACCAACGCGCGGTCCAGCAGCGCGGCCAGGCGGGCGAGCCCGGCCTCCACCGGTCCCGAGATGTGCACGCGCAAGCACGGCCGGCCCCGCGAGGCCAACTCTTCCATGTCGCCCAAGGCCTGCGCACGCTGCATGGCGGCGAAACCCAGGGCGTGGCCGGGCGCTTCCAGCTCCTCCCCGGCGTCCGCGGTAATGAACAGGAATCGTCCGCCCGCGGGGCCGCCCTTGTGCAGCTGGCCTATGGAATGCAGGTAGCGCGGACCGAACCCGACCATGGTTGCAGCGCCGGTCGCCTGGCGCAGCCGGCAGCGCATCCCGGCGAGGCGCGCGTCATGGACCGGATTCCGGGCGACATAGGCCAGCAGCGACACGTAGTCGCCCTGATCCATTCCCGCAAAGTACGACGCCAGCAGCTCGATCGCGGTCGCCCCCTCGGCCTCGCCATGGAAGGCCAGCGCGCCTTCGACCAGCCGGGGCATAACGTCGGCTACGCCGATGCCGGCTTCGTGGCGCGCCGCCAGGGCCTGCGTGCGCGCCTTGCTGGCTTCCACGTCCGGCTGATCGAACGGATTGACGCGCAGCACGGCGGCGGCCACGGCGGTGGCCATTTCCCAACGAAAGAACTCCTGGCCGAGCGACTGGGCAGACGGCAGTTCGCAACGCGCCACCGGGAATCCCGCAGCGGCCAGCCGCCGCATGCGCGTGTCCAGCTCGGCGCTGGGCGTATCGCTGCGCGCAAGATGGACGAACATGCGGTCGCGGCCATAATCGCACGCATCCCCGGCGGGCTCGTGGGCCACGGGAATGATGCCCCGCCCATTCTTGCCGGTGGATTCGGCCAGCAATTGCTCGAGCCAACACCCCACGTACTCCAGCCCGGGCGCGGCCAGGATGGTGAGCTTGTTGCGGCCGTCCAATGCGGCCTCGCCCAGCAGCGCTCCCAGAAGCAACCCCGGATTGGTGCGCGCCTGGGCCTGCCCCGCGCATGCCCGCACCATGGGGCGGGCGCTGCGCAGGAATGCCGCTGGATCGTGCCCCAGCAGCGCCAGCGCGACCAGTCCGAAGGGCGACAGCACGGAGTTGCGCCCGCCCACGGACGACTCGCCCTCGAAGACGGCGGCATAACCGTCCGCCCGCGCGCGGTCCAGCATCGGAGACCCCGGATCGGTAATGGCGACAAAGCGCTGCCCCGCTTCCTGCCGTCCAAGCCGCCGCGCCACCTGTTCATGGAAGTACGCAGCGAGCATGCGCGATTCCAGGGTCGATCCGGACTTGCTGCAGACGACAAACAGGCAACGCGTGAGATCCACCGCGGACTGCACCGCGCGCACCTGGGCCGCGTCGGTGGAGTCCAGCACGTGCAGGCGCAAGCCTCCGCTGGCCACGCCCAGCGTACGGGCCAGTGCCTCCGCGCCGAGGCTGGCGCCCCCCATGCCCAGCAACACCGCATCCGAGAACCCGGCCACGCACAACCTGCGGCAGATTGCCGTCATGCGGCCGAGCGCCCGGGGCGCCATGCCCGGTTGCAGCCAGCCCAGCCAGCGATCCTCATCGGTCCCGGTCCACAGCGTGGCGTCGCGTTGCCACAGACGCGCCATCCAGGCTTCGTTTTCGGCTTGCTCGACACGCTGGCGGATACGCGCGGCCAGACCGGCCGGCGCCTGGAAGCTGAAGCCGTTGAGCACCGCCTGACGGCCCAGGGAGACAGGGGCTCGTTCGCCGTGGCGTCTTCCCAAAAACCGGGCCGGGCGTATTGCCTGAACAGCATCGTGGGTAAGAGGAGTATGCATGGGAAGGGCCGGCCGACCGGCATGGGAAGAAGAAAGGGAAAAAAATGGAGGGGAAAAAGGGCGGCTCGCGGCCGCCCTCCCGAGCTGCGCCCTACCAGTAGGGATCCTGGTTGTAGTACTTGTGCACGCTCAACGCCCAGCTTTCGTCCGCCATCCTGGGCCAGTCGTCCTTGTCGAAGCCCGGCGCGTTCTTCAAGACCTCCTTGTCGACATTCAGGATGAAGCACTTGCGGTCGGTGTCCAGCGTCAAGGCCGCCCACGGAATCGCGAAGAGCTTGTCGCCCATGCCCAGGATGCCGCCGCGCGACAGCACGGCGTAGGCCACGCGTCCCCGCGGCACGTCGATCATGATGTCCTTGATCGACCCCAGGCTTTCTCCCGAGGCGTTGACGACGTCGTTGCCGTCAAGGGTGTCCGCAGCCATGATCTCGGGGCCAGGCCCGGTAGCGGAATCCTTGGGGCCGCCAACGATATTGGTTTGATGCTCCATACGTCTCTCCTATGCGGGGACCATCCCCACGTTGAACCACGGTCATGGCTGTATCGCTACGCCATTTCTTGCTCTCGATCCGAGTGGACCTATTCAGCAAGCGCCATGCCCATCCGGCCACTCGAAGACGTCCCGCCTGGCGTACGCGTTGGCGGGACGGTACGCAGCGGCCGCTCAGCCCTTGCTGCGCGCCCCAGCGCCTCGATTGCGTCGGCTTTGCTGATCCTGTCCGGTGCCTATTTGGCTGACATGGCCCTCCTTCTTGGTCCGGTTCTGCCCATCGCGGTGGCTGGCCTGGAGTTCCCGGTCGGTGTCATCGGCCGAAGGATTGGGTTTGCGGTCTTTGGGTTTCATGGCGGTCGTCCTCGTGATGGATCACTACCTCTCAGCAAATGCCATGCCCCCACTGCGTCTGTGCCGGCGCTGCCCGCACGCGGCACGGCGCTTGCTATCGAAACGCCATGGAAAAATTCGCCCAAATCTTCGAGTTGCAGGCGGGCTTTGCCGAAATGATCATCCGCGGCACGACCATGTATTGGGTGCTGTACGCGTTGCTGCGTATTTCCGGCAGACGTGACATGGGCTCCCTGGGAATGGCGGACATGCTGGTGCTGGTCTTGGTGGCGGATGCCGCGGG
This sequence comes from Achromobacter aegrifaciens, assembly GCF_902859735.1. Taxonomy (GTDB): domain Bacteria; phylum Pseudomonadota; class Gammaproteobacteria; order Burkholderiales; family Burkholderiaceae_B; genus Achromobacter; species Achromobacter aegrifaciens. The sequence continues at coordinate 10,070 of NZ_CADIJY010000014.1, forward strand.
CAATGCCATGTCGGGCGATTCGTACTCCATGGGGGACGGCATCATCGTTGTCGCCACCATAGTCGGCTGGAGCTACCTGCTGGATCGGGTGGGCTATTACGTTCCTCCCTTGCGTCGCCTGCTTGAGCCACAGCGCGTCTGCCTGATCCGGTCCGGCAAAGTGCTGGTCCATGGACTCAGGAAAGAGCACATCACCCGCAGCGAACTGATGGAGCAACTAAGGTTGAAAGGCGTCGCCAACCTGGCTGAGGTCGAAAGAGCCTATCTGGAGGCAACAGGAGAGTTCAGTGTGGTCCGCGTGCAAGAGCGCTCCAAGGCGGGCGCCTCCACGCTGGAAGACGACGATGCCTGCGGTTAGCGTCCACCCGCAGCAGGAATGCGCACGACCGGCGAGGAAGCGGCGCGAATCGGTATATTTTTCCGGTGCGTTCGAGCTTGGGATGGAACGCCCGCTAGCGACGCGAGGCGTTCACAGGGCAAAGCACCTTTCCTTTCAGGATCACCGAGAGCCGTGCGCAGCCGGGCATGACGCTTGCGGATAGGTCCCAGCATTTCCCACATAGGAGCGTACTCATGAAAATCCGAGCCTTCACCTACGCGCTGGCCCTGTCCGCCGGACTGGCTTCGGCCGGTGCGCTGGCGCAGTCAGCCATGCCCACCTCGCCGTCCAACACGCCCAACGACAGCACCGCCGTCCCCCCCAACCAGCCCGTGCCGCCCGGACAGAAGCCGCCCGCGCCAAATGCGACGCCGAACACGCCGACCAACCCGCCCAACCTGAACAAGAGCGACCACACCCGGTCGGACATGCACAAGACAGACAAGCAGGGTCGCCACCGCGAGGCCAACGACAACGTGCCCAGTACCAAGGGCGGTGGCGCGGCGCCGCCTCCGGGCTACCCGAACTCGGGCGGTTCCAAGTAAGCGCGCAACGACGACGTGAACGCGAACCGCATACGGGCGTAGTTGTTTAGTTGTGTAAAGCACGTCCGGCAGGTTCTTCACACTCCTTAAAAGACCTCGGAAAGATTCATTCGACTGGATCGATACATTGCGCGGCAGCGGTCTGCGGACCTCCAAAAAACTGCCGTGCAAGCGAGGTTGCCCATGTCGGAAGTCGTCGTCTATGTCAGAAGCCAGCCCCGGCTGGGCGACCAGATCGTCGCCCTGCCGGCGCTCTATCAACTGAAAACCTGGTGGGCTTCCAGGCGGATCCGGGTGGTGGCCCGCGACGACCTGGCCGGCTTCTACCGCGGCGTGCCCTGGGTCGACGAGTTCGTCCGGGCCGCCACGTTCGGTGACTATCTGCGCACGCTCAAGAAGCACACCCCGGTTTGCGTCAGCCTGCATCACAGCAGCGAACGCTTCGGCCTGATCAACCTGCTGCGCCGGCCAACCATGCGCTTCGGTTTTCACAACGCGCGGATGAGCGACCTGGCCTGGACGCACTCCCATCGCAAGAGCGTTGCCGAATACATCGGCTTGGCCAATCTCCGGCTGTTGGCGTCGTACCGGCAGTTCGACGCCGAGGCCGTGGCGCGCCGCTGCTTCCAGACGCTGGCCCAGCCGCACCAGCATGCCGAGCAGGGGGCCGACGTGGTCCTGATCCCGGGCGGCGGGTCTGGCGCGTTCAAGCGCTGGAGCCTGCTGAACTACCTGCGCTTGGCTGAGAGGCTAAAGCTGCTGCTGGGCCCGGACACCCGCTACCTGTTCGTGCTGGGAGAACAAGAGGTCATCGAACGCGACAAGCTGGAAGCCATGCGGCGTCCTGAATTTTCCATCGCCTACTGCCGCTCGGTGCCGGAGCTCAGCGCTCTCATGCTGCGTGCGCGCCTGATCGTGGCCAACGATTGCGGCCCGTCGCATATCGCCCAAGGCGCTTGCGTGCCCTACGTGGGCGTATTCAACGAGTCCAACCCGGAGTGGTTCTGGGACCGCCCCTACTCCGCCGCGGTCGTTCCCCGCCATCCCCGCGACGGCATCAATTCCATCACGCCCGACGATGTGCTGGGCGCCTGCCGCAAAGTCCTGGAGCATCATGCGCATCCTGCATACGCTGGCTGAGCGCAGCCTGGGCGGGCTGGAATTCCGCGTCCTCGAGCAATCCTCCTGGCTGCAGCGCCATGGCTACGAAGTGGCGATCGCGGCTCCGGCGGACAGCGAAATCGGGCGCGAAGCCCGGCAGCGCGGCCTGCGCGCCGTGGACATAGACTTCGACGTCGCCTACTCGCCGGCCACGGTCCTGAAGCTGCGGCGCGCGGTCAAGACGCTGCGCATCGACCTGATCGACAGCCACAGTCGCGCCGACGGCAAGACCGCCGCGCTGTGCCGCGACCTGTGCTCGGTCGTCAGGACGCGCCACTTCGCCAAGCCCATGCCTTCCTCGCCGCGTCGCCGGCTGGAATGGAAAATCGGCTGCGACCACGTCATCGCGACCAGCCTGCTGGGCAAGCAGGAACTCGTCGCGGCGCGCCTGGCGCCCGCGCAGCGGATCAGCGTGGTCGGAGAATGGGCCGCGGACGAATTCTTCCAATCCGGCGACACGCCGCAGTCACGCCTGCGCACCCGGCAAGCACTGGGCATCCGTGCCCCCGACAGCGCCTGCGTCATTGCCACCATAGGCATGCTGCGTCCCGAGAAGGGCCAGTCCGATCTGTTGCGCGTGGTGCACCGGCTTCGCCGCCAGGGCCTGCCCGCCATCGCGCTGGTGGTCGGCATGCCCACCGCCAGCACCAAGCCCTATGCCTATGCGCTGCACCAGCTGACCGTGGATCTGGGCATTTCCGAACATGTGGTGTTCGCCGGTCATCGCAACAATATTGCGGAGATGATCCGCGCCGCCGACGTGGTGCTGGTGCCTTCGGCCACCGAAGCCTGGTCGCGCGTGGTACCCGAGTCGTTCGCCACGCGCCGCCCCGTGGTCGCCAGCGACGTGGGCGGATTGCCGGAAATCGTCACGCCGGGCCAGACCGGTTGGCTGGCTGCGCCGGGCGACGTCGCCGGCTACGCGGACCGCATCATGCAAATCCGCAGCGATCCGGGACAAACCGAAGCCATGATCGGTAACGCCCGGGCCTACGCCGAAGCCAATTTCCGGCTTGCGGGCAAGATGTTCAGCACCTTGGAAGCGTACAAGCGGGCATTGCGTCCCGCCTGAAGGGCGGACGCCACGGCGGAAGGGGTATCATGGTGCCCCCGATTTGTTTACCCGATTCAGTACCGTGACCAAGCCCGCCCTACTGCTCGTTCTGGCAATCGCCTTGACGGGTTGCTCCAAGCAGGAAGAGACCCCCTGGGAACGGCTTCAAGCCGCCACGCCGCAACTGCAGCTGGCCGCCAACACGCCGGAAGCGGCGGTGAAATCCTGGTGGCAGGTGCGCGACGCGCACGACCGCTATACCGCCACCGCCTGCAAGGAACTGGCCGAACTCTACCGTCCCTTCAGCGCCGCCGAAGACTCGCTGAGCACCGCACAGCTGCAGGCCCGGCAGAACGGCGACCAAAAATGCAGCGTCGAGATCTACGAGCGCAGTGTCGTCAACGTCGATGTCCAATCCGACACGCGCGCCTTCGTCGTCGCCCAGATCCGCAACACCACGCCCTCCACGCCCGGCTTTCCGGTGGACAACGACGAACGCGACCGCAAGGAGCGCGGCGTGCGCATGCAGTACCTGCTGGAACGCGCCGACAAGACCCAGGACTGGAAGATCGCCCAGGTGTATGGCCGCAACCGGTATTGCGAAGTGGCCCCGGTCAACGGCTGGTGCCCGCTGTACAACCGCACGGCGGGGTCGGCGAATAGTTATGTGTTTGAGTTCAGCCAATAGGTGAGGCGCGGGCAGAAACGCGTTCTGCCCCCCTCCTCTTCAGGCCACCAGGAACACAGCAGGCCGGACCCGCACCGTCTTGCCCAACGTGCGCGCAACCGGCGATGCCTGCGCCGCGCAGCGAACCAGATCCTGCTGCGCCGCCGTCAGCGCCGCAGCGAAGCGCAAACTCACCTCGAATCCGGTTTCGTCATCCTGACGATCGATATTCACCTGCACCGTCGCCTCGGGCAACGCGACGCCGGCGCGGTCCGCGGCCATGCCGATGGACATGCAGACACAGGCCGCGAGCGCGCTTTCAAGGAGTTCGTGCGGCCGCATGCCCGTGGTTCCTCCCTTGCCGTTCTTTTGCGTGTCGGAGAGCAGGACGTTTTGGCCGTTCGTTACTTCCACGCCATAGGGCACGCCCACCCGTTTCGCCTTCACCATGCGGGTCTCCTGTCGAAGATGAAAGAGCCGACAGGCTAGGCCTGGATCGGGGACCGGGGAAGGCCAGCGGAGATGCTGGTATGGGATGTGACAGGGTGGACGTCATTGCAGCGCAACCGAAAAAATGGGGCTGCACGCGACCTGGCAGCACGGATACACCGTGCTCACCGACGGGCCCGCCGAAGGCGTAACATCCTCGGGGCTGACCCTCGACGATCCGAAGGAGCCGTTCGCGTGGGCTCCAGGCGCCAGCTCTGGCTCGTCGCCCTTGAGTTCTGTCTGGAACAATTAGGCAGATTTTTTGAACTTTTAGGCAGAATTCCGATTTGAAAAAGTGATTCACTCACGGTTCAGGCAAGCTTTCGCCTGCCATGCCCGCCCACCAAGGATTCCTCCATGACCCAACTTCAAATCAATGGCCAGGCCAAGGATATCGACGTCCCGGGCGAAACGCCCTTGCTCTGGACTTTACGGGATGAACTCGGCATGACCGGCACCAAATTCGGGTGCGGCATGGCGTTGTGCGGCGCCTGTACCGTGCACATGGACGGCGCGCCAATCCGGTCCTGTGTCACCCCGCTCTCCGCCGTGGCAGGCCACAGCATCACGACCATCGAAGGGATAGAGGCGGATGCGGTCGGCCGGGCGGTGCAGCAAGCCTGGATAGAACAGAACGTTGCCCAATGCGGCTACTGCCAGGCGGGCCAGATCATGACGGCGGTAAGCCTGCTCAAGGTCTCGGCGCAGCCGACCGACCAAGACATCGAGGACGCCATGAGCGGCAATATCTGCCGTTGCGGCACCTATCCTCGCATCCGCGCAGCCATCCAGCAGGCGGCCAGGCTCCTCGCCCAGGGAGGCAAGCAATGACGCACACCGCTCAACTTTCCCGGCGCGGCTTTCTGCAGGGCGCCTTGGGCGCGCTCACCCTGACGGTCACGGCCAGGGGTTTGATCACGGCAGCCTGGGCCGCCGAGTCCCCCGCCCAGAAGTACGGCGCTGACAGCATGCCCGGCGGCACCGTCGACGACCCGCTGGTTTTCGTCAGCATCGCCGCGGACGGCACCGTCACCATCGTCGCGCACCGCGCCGAAATGGGCACGGGCGTGCGCACCAGCCTGCCCATGGTGGTGGCCGACGAGATGGAAGCGCGCTGGGACCGCGTCAAGGTCATACAGGCGCAGGCCGATGAAGCGCGCTATGGCAACCAGAACGTGGATGGCTCGCGCAGCGTGCGGCACTTCCTGATGCCCATGCGACGCGTCGGTGCGGCCGCCCGCCAGATGCTCGAAGCAGCGGCGGCAGCGCGCTGGTCGGTTCCTGTGGCCGAGGTCAAAGCGGTGCAACACGAGGTGCTGCACCAGCCCTCCGGGCGCCGGTTGACTTATGGCGAGTTGGCGGCGGACGCGGCCAAACAGCCGGTTCCCGCGGGCGATGCCCTCAAGCTCAAGGATCGGGCCGAGTTCCGCTATATCGGGAAGGAGCACGTGCGCCTGGTGGACCTGGAGGCCATCGGCAAGGGCCAGGCCAGCTACGGCATGGATATGCGCCTGCCAGGCATGGTTTATGCCGTCGTCGCACGTCCTCCTGTCGTCGGCGGCAAGCTGCGCCGTCTCGACAGCGCCAAGGCGCTGGCCGTGCCCGGCGTGCTGAAGGTCGTGGAGATTCCGCCAATGCAAGGGGCGCCCGCATTCCAGCCCCTGGGCGGCGTCGCAATCGTCGCGCGCAACACCTGGGCGGCCCGCCAAGGCCGCGACGCGCTGCAAATCGAATGGGACGACGGCCCCAACGGCAGCTACGACTCAAGCGCCTACCGCCAGACGCTGGAATCGGCAGCGCGCAAGCCCGGCAAGACCATGCGCAGCCAGGGCGATGCCGCGCAAGCGTGGGCCAAGGCGCCCGAAGCCGAGCGCGTCGCCGCGGAGTACTACGTTCCCCATCTGGCCCATGCCTCCATGGAACCGCCAGCGGCCACCGTCCGGATCAAGGATGGCCGCGCCGAGGTTTGGACGTCGATCCAGAACCCCATCGCCGCGCGCGATGCCGTCGCCGCCCGGCTGAAACTGGAGCCCGCCGACGTCACGGTCAATGTCTTGCTGCTGGGCGGCGGGTTCGGCCGCAAGTCCAAGCCCGATTTCGTGGACGAGGCAGCCATCGTCGCCCGCGCCATGCCCGAAGGCACGCCAGTCAAGCTGGTGTGGACTCGCGAGGACGACATTCATCATGACTATCTGCATACCGTGTCGGTCGAACGCCTGGAGGCCGTTCTGGACAAGAACGGCCAGGTCCAGTCCTGGCTGCACCGCAGTGCCGCCCCCACCATCGCCTCCCTCTTTTCGGAAGGCGCCAAGGGCCAGCAGCTCTTCGAATCGGCCATGTCGGCCATCAACATGCCGTACCGCATTCCCAACGTCCGGGTGGAAACGGCCGAAGTGGAGGCCCATGCCCGTATTGGCTGGTTCCGCTCGGTAGCCAACATTCCGCACGCTTACGCTGCCCAGTGCTTCATCGCCGAATTGGCCCACCGCGCGGGCAAGGACCCCAAGGATTTCGCGCTCGACCTCATCGGCCCGGCGCGCAGGATCGACCCGGGCACAATGGCCGACACCTGGAACTACTCAGAATCCCCCGACCTCTATCCCTACGACACGGGCCGCCTGCGCGGCGTGATCGAAGCGGCCTGCAAAGGCGCGGAATGGGGCAGAACACTGCCCCAGGGCCACGGGCTCGGGCTGGCATTCTGCTACAGCTTCATGAGCTACACCGCCACCGTGGTCGAGGTGGCCGTGGATGCAAAGGGCGAGGTGCGCGTGGTGGCCGTGGACATGGCGATGGACTGCGGTCCGCAAATCAACCCCGAACGCATCCGCGCGCAGATGGAAGGCGGCGCCATCATGGGCCTGGGCCTTGCCCTTGCCAGCGAGATCACGTTCGAACGCGGCCGCGTGAAGCAGAGCAACTTCCACGACTATGAAGTGCTGCGCCACAATGCCTCGCCGCGCGTGATCCGCACGCATCTGGTCAACGACGATCACACCCTGCCTCCTGGCGGCGTGGGCGAGCCCCCGGTGCCGCCCGTGGCGCCCGCGCTGTGCAATGCCATCTTTGCCGCCACCGGCAAGCGGATCCGCAGCCTGCCGGTGCGCAGGGTAGCCTAGGCATGGAGACGGTCGACGTCCGCGTGTTGCGCGAAGCCCGCGCCTGGCTGGCGGACGGGCACAGGCTGCTGCTGGCCACGGTGGTCAAGACCTGGGGCTCCTCCCCGCGCCCCGTCGGCTCCATGATGGCGCTGCGCGAAGACGGGCGCTGCGTCGGGTCTGTTTCGGGCGGGTGCATCGAAGACGACCTGATTCATCGATACACCCGCGCCCATGGCACAGGCGCCATCGCGCAAGGCGCGCCTGAACTGGTGCGCTACGGGATCGAAGCCGACGAAGCGCGCCGGTTCGGACTGCCTTGCGGCGGCACGCTGGAGCTGCTGCTGGAGTTCCAGCCGGACTACGAAACGCTGGACGCCCTGGTCCGGCGGCTCGAGTCCGGCCAGTTGGTCCAGCGCACCGTTGACGTAGCCACCGGAGCGGTGACATTGGCGCCGGCCTCGACGCCCGCCACAGTGCAATTCGACGGCGCGACGCTTTGTTCCACGCTGGGACCGCAGTACCGGATGCTGCTCATCGGCGCAGGCGCATTGGCGGAATACCTGGCCACCATGGCCTTGTTCAACGACTTTGCGGTGACCGTCTGCGATCCGCGCGGAGAACAAGTGGGCAGCTGGTCCGTGCCCGGCGTGCGCATCACGCGGGAAATGCCCGATGACGCCGTCCTGGCCCTCGCCCCCGACACGCGCACCTGCATCGTCGCCTTGAGCCACGATCCCAAGCTGGACGATCTCGCGCTCCTGGAAGCGCTGCACAGCCCGGCGTTTTACGTGGGCGCCATCGGTTCACGCCGCAATACGGGCATCCGCAGGCAACGCTTCATGGAGCATTTCGGCGAAACCGCCGCATCCCTGGAACGGCTGCATGCGCCAGTCGGCATCAATATCGGCAGCAGGACGCCCGCGGAAATCGCGGTGAGCATCATGGCGGAGATACTTGCCGTGAAGAACGGGGTTGTATTGCCTGCCATCGTCGATGGTTCTTGCCGGGGGCTACCTGCAGCACACTGTCCCGTGGCGATGACCCAACCCCTGACGCCATGAGCATCGCGCCGTGGGTAGTGAAAGGGTAAATAAAAAGCCCCGTGCAAGACATGGCTCGGAGCACTCAGGTGTGTGCCATACACATCTGAGTGTGTATAATACACACATGGACAGCAAGGAACTGATCAAACAGCTAGAGCGGTCCGGGTGGAAACTGCGAGGAGTTAAGGGCTCCCACCATGTTTTCATCCACCCAGACCGCCCCGGACATATCAGCGTCCCTCACCCTAAAAAGGACTTCGGCATCGGACTACTAAACAGCATCCTCAAAGCAGCTGGTTTGAAGTGAGGCACAGCCCCCGGAGCAATCCGAAGTCTGCTAGACCATGCCACACATGGAGCACACTAAAGTGAAATATCCCATTGCCATTGAACCCGGCAGCGACACTCACGCGTGGGGCGTCGTGGTCCCTGATCTGCCCGGCTGCTTCTCGGCAGCGGACGAAGGGATTGACCAAGCCATCGAGAACGCCAAGGAAGCCATTGAATTGTGGATTGAAACGGCCATCGATTCCGGCGATCCCATTCCTCCGGCAACCAGTATTGCCAATCATCAGGCCAATCCGGAATTTGCAAACTGGATTTGGGCGATTGCTGATGTAGATCCTGCGGTCCTGGATGAAACTGTTGAGCGCGTGAACATCACCATTCCGCGCCGCATTCTCAAACGCTTGGATGACCGCGCTCGCGCCGCGGGTGAAAGCCGCAGCAGCTATATCGCGCATCTCGCCATGACAGCCTGATGAAGCATGTAGAGTCGGATCCACTCAGCCGAAAGCCCCGACCGGAATATCCATGTCGGGGCTTGCTTGTTTCTACCCCGCCGCGGTGCGCGTCACTGTAAGCGCTTGATTCCAGGGGCAACCTGGCGCGGCAGGAGGGGCTCGAACCCCCGACCTCAGGCTTAGAAGGCCCGTGCTCTATCCAGCTGAGCTACTGCCGCGCGGTGTGGTGATGGCCCGGAAAGGATCCGGGCGCCGCATTTTACCTTGTTGCGGGCGGCTTGGGCGGCCGGCCCGCAATACCGGGGTTTGAACCCTACTCTTCGCCTATATCCGCATGGGTCGACACCCACAGCACCAGGGCGTCTTCGGGGCTCAGGCTGATCACCCGGTGGCCCATGCGGCTGTCTATATAGAAGCTTTCCCCGGTCTTCAGCCGGGCGGGTTCGTAGAACTCGGTGTAAAGCTCGACCTCGCCTTCCAGGACGTAGACGAATTCCTCGCCGCGGTGGCGGCTCCAGTCGTGGAATTCGTCGAAGGAGCGGGCCTTGACCCGGGTGTGGAAGGGCATCATGCGCTTGTGCGACAGCGCGGTGCAGAGCAGGCGGTGGTCGTAGTACGGGGTTTCGTACTGGCGCCCTTCCCCTTGGCGGCTGAGGCTGCGGCGGCCGGTGCCCATGTGGGCGTCGGACGCGGTGAAGAGTTCGGCCACGTCCAGCTCCAGGCCTGCCGCGATCTTGATCAGGTTGTCATAGGTGGGCGACAGCAGGCTGTTTTCGATCTTGGACAACGTGGACGCGGACACGCCGGTGGCCGCGGCCGCCTGCTTCAAGGTCCACGCCCGCGCCTGGCGCAAGGCTCGCAGCCGCTGTGCCAACACGCTTTGTTTGTTGCCTTCCATCTATGCACCCTGTCATGCCCGCGACCGCCGCTCCCGCCACCAGTCGCGCGCCTGGTAAGACCAATAAGTAAGTTGCACCGCTGCCGTGCCCAGACCGCCGCCGTTCCAGGCCAGCCCGAACGGCGCGTACAGCTTGTAGCGCTGGGTGTCGCCCGCGATCCCTTCGGCGACGACCCGGCCGCCGATCGACGCGGTGTTCATGCCGTGTCCGCCGAACGCCGTGCAGTACCAGACGTCCGGCGTCAGCTGGCCGATCTGCGGCATCAGATGCCGCGCGTAGGCCATGCGTCCCGACCACGCCGTCTCCACGCGCAACCCCTGCAATTGGGGGTAGACGGAAAGGAGCTCGCGGCGCAGCGACTCCGCCAGATCGGGCGGGTCGTCGACACGGGTGGTGATTCTACTGCCCCAGCCGATGCGCCCGCCATCAAGCACGCGGTAATAGTTGCCGGCGCGCCGGTCGTCGCCGATGGCGGCGGTGGTGCGTATGGCTTCCAGCACCCGGTCGCCCAGCGGCTCGGTCAGCATGATGTAGGTGGCGATGGGCAGTATCGCGCGGCGCAGCGCGGGCACCACGTCCTCGGTGTAGCCGCCGGTGGCCAGCACCACGGTGCGGGCATCGATCTCGCCTCGCTCTGTTTTCAGGCGCTTTACGGCTCCGTCCAGCGACGCCTGCACGACAGGCGAGTCCTCGTGGATGCGTACGCCCAGGCGCGCGCATTCCCGGGCCAGCGCGCGGGCGTAGTTCAGCGGGTGGAAGTGGAAGGACGTGGGGTCCTCGACGCCCTGGAAGTAGACGTCGGACAGCAGCCGTTCGCGGACCTGGCTGCGGCTCAAGAGGCGCACGTCGCGGCCGAAGTCGCGTTGCTGGCTGTCGCACCACTGCCGCAGGGCGTCGGTCGCCTCGTAGCGCACCACGCGCAGCCGGCCGTCAACCTTGCGGGCGTCGGTGATGTCCAGGTCGCGGATGTTGTTGCGGATGATCTCCACGCCTTCCATCGACAGGCGGTAGAGCTTGCGGTAGTGGTCTTCGTCGACGTGCTTTCTGATGGCGTCGGCGCCGGCCGAGTATGCCGGCGAGACGGAACCGCCGTTACGCCCGGATGCGCCCCAGGCGATGCGCCGCCCTTCCAGCAAAGTGACGTCGCGGCCGCGCCGGGCCAGTTCCAGCGCGGCGGACAAGCCCGCCATCCCTGCCCCGACCACGCAGACGTCGGTGCTGGCCGCGCCGGACAGCGGCGCATAACGGGTGTCGCCGTCGGCCAGCGTGCGCTTGTAATAGGTGTCGATGTACTCGGAAGCCATGGTGGTCGGCATCAGTTCAGGCCCGCGCCCTGCAAGCCGCCCGTCAGGCGCTTTTCCAGCCAGTTGGCCAGTCGCAGCAGCGGGTAGCAGTAAATGAAGTAGATGGCGGCGATCATGCCGTAGATGAACAGCGACTTGGCCGGGAAGGTGATGATGAAGACCTCGCCCTGCCGCGTCAGCTCGGTGATGCCCACCACCGACAGAATGGCCGTGCTTTTGATCAGCATGACGTAGACGCCGCTCATGGGCTGCACGATCAGGCGCATGGCCTGCGGCAGGATGACCAGGCGCAGGATCTGGAACGGCCGCAGGCCCAACGTCATCGCGCCTTCGGTCTGGCCGCGCGGCACGGCCTGGATCGCGCCCATGACGATTTCCGCGACATAGCAGGACGTGTAGACCGACAACGATACGAAGGCGGCCGTGCCGGAATCCCAATGCAGCATCTCGATGCCCGAGCTGGGCAGCACGAAATAGAAGATGTAGAGCTGCACCAGGAACGGCGTGCCGCGCAGGATGTGGATGTACAGGCCCAGCAGCTGGTGCACGCCGCGGATGCGGTAGCTGCGGATCACGCCGATCACGAAGCCCAGCAGGGATCCCGCGATGATGGCCACGAAGGAGATCTTCAGGGTCTCCCAGAAGCCCTTCAGCAGGAACGGCAGCACCACGCCGGCAGTGGAAATATAGGAATCCAGCATGCTTACCTCGCGTTCCAGGCGGGCCCCGCCAGCCAGATGCTCACGCCGCGCGACAGCAGCAGCATGCAGGCATAGATCAGCAGATAGCCGGCCGCGATGGTCAGGAAGCTTTCGTTGGGCACGATGCGGTCGCTGTTCATCTGCACGCCGGCCGCGACCAGTTCGAACACCGTGATCAGCGACAGCAGCGAGGTGTCCTTGATCAGCACGGCGGTCTGGCCCAGGAGCGGCGGCAGCGTATTGGCGAAAGCCTGCGGCAGCACCACGTAGCGCAGGCGCTGGTGGTAATTCATGCCGCAGGCCTTGGCGCCTTCGATCTGGCCGCGCGGCACGGATTCGATGCCCACGCGGATGATTTCGCTCATGTAGGCCGCATGATGCAGCGTCATGGCGAGGATGCCCAGCAGCATCTCGCTCCAGCCCTTGGCGCCCGGCACCAGCATGGGCACCGCGTAATAGACCAGGTAGATCTGCACCAGCAAGGGGGTTGAACGGATGAATTGCACATACGCCGCCACCGGCCGCCAGATGGCGGCGCGGGGCGACATATGGGCAAGCGCCAGCGGGATGCCGGCCAGCACCGACAGCACCAGGCTTGCGCCCGCCGCGATCAGGGTGTTGGCCAGGCCGGTGGCGAACTGGCCCGTGTACTGGCTGACGATGCGCCAGTTATAGAAGTCGAGCAGCCAGTCCATGGGCTCAGTGGTCTTTCTTCCAGTCCGTGGAGTACCAGTACTTCACCTGTTCTGGCAGCGTGTTGTCGGCCGTCTTCAGCGTCTGCCAGTTGTCCAGCCAGAACTTCAGGCGGAAGGCGTTGGGACCGACGGCGAAGGCCAGCGGCTCGCGCACCATGATGCCGTCCAGCACGCGCAGGTTGCCGAAGTCGACCAGGAACTGGTTGGCGGTGGACAACGACATGATGCCGGCGTCCAGGCGGCCGCTGGACAGGGCTTGCCCCACGGGTGCGCTACCGCCCGAAAACTCCTTCATGGTGGCCTTGGGCAGCATCTTCTTGCCCACTTCCGCATAGGTGCTGGCGCCCAGCACGCCCACGGTCACGCCGTCCTTGTTGAGTTCCTCGTACGATTTGTAGGGCGAATCCTTGGGCACCACGGCCACGGTATCGGCGTAGAACATCGGCGTGGAGAACAGTACCTGGGCCGCGCGCTGCGGGGTCGGCGTCATGTCGGCGGCCACCATGTCGGCCTTGCCGGACAAGAGCGCGGGAATCAGGCCCTTCCACTCGTAGTCCTGCAGCACCAGCTTCACGCCCAGGTCGTCGGCCATGCGCTTGGCCACTTCCACGGCCAGGCCGGTGCGCTTGCCGCTCTTGTCCATGAAGCTCATCAGCGGCCCGGAGGTCTGCACCGCGACGCGCAACTCGCCGCGCTTGAGGATGTCGGCCAGTTCGTCCGCTTGCGCGGGCAAGGCGACAGTGGCGGCCGCCAGGGCGATGCCGGCCATGCCCAGCCATTGTTTGATTTTCAGCATTTCCTACCCCTTGTGGTGAATGGACTCACATCATTCCGGGCAAAGCACAGAGCGCCGGCAGCGCCCGGATCAGCCGGACCGGCCCTGGTTACCGCCGGGCGCCGCGCATGCGGACGACCCGTTGCTTCCTTGCTGCTAGGAACTACAGAATCTTTTCCAGGAAAGCGCGGGTGCGCGCTTCCCTGGGGTGGCCGAACACCTCGTCCGGCGTGCCCATTTCCACGATGCGGCCCGCGTCCATGAAGAGCGCGCGGTCGCCCACGTCGCGGGCGAAGCCCATCTCATGGGTCACCACGGCCATGGTCATGCCGTCGCGCGCCAGCGCGCGCATCAGTTCAAGAATGCCGCCCACGGTTTCGGGGTCGAGCGCCGACGTGGCCTCGTCGAACAACATCAGCTTGGGGTCCATGGCCAGCGCCCGCGCGATCGCCACGCGCTGCTGCTGGCCGCCGGAGAGCTGGCTGGGATAGCGCGCACCGTAGTCGCCCATGCCCACGCGGCCCAGCAGTTCGCGCGCGTAGCGCTCGGCGTCGGCGCGGGCGCGCCCGCGCACCACGCGTTGGGGTAGCGCGACGTTGTCCAGCGCAGTACGGTGTTGGAACAGGTTGAAGTGCTGGAACACCATGCCGACTTCGGTGCGCCAGCGGTTGACGTCGGTGGCCGGGTCGGTGAGCGACACGCCGTCCACGCGGATGGCGCCGCTGTCGATGCTCTCCAGTCCGTTGAGCGTGCGCAGCAAGGTGCTCTTGCCGGATCCGGAGGGGCCGACCACCACCATGACCTCGCCGCGGCCGAGCTGGCAGTCGATGCCGTCCAACGCCAGATGCGGGGCCTGCCCGTCGCGTTGATAGGTCTTGCTGACTGCCTGGACTACCAGCAGAGGTTCCGCCACGGATCCACCTTCGTATGAGTGCTGCCCTGGTTAAAAAGGTTTCGCAATTCACGCTGGAGTTTCGTATAGTAAATTTTTTTCCAGAATCGCCACTTAGGCATAACCCTTAAGCGAAGACAGGCTCTTCGCAGGCAACCCAAGGAACCGGCATGGACACTCCCCAAGACATCCTGCGCGCGCTCGGGCTGAACCCGGAATCGCTCACTGGCGGCACGCTGCGCGCGCGCAGCCCGATAGACGGCGTCGAGCTGGCTCAGGTGCATGAGCACACGGTGGCCCAGGCCCATTCCGCCATCACCCGCGCGCGCCAGGCCAGCCTGGCGTGGCGCGACGTGCCGGCGCCGCGCCGCGGCGAGCTGCTGCGCCTGTTCGGCGAAACGCTGCGTCAGCACAAGCGCGAGCTGGGCCGCCTGGTGAGCCTGGAAGCCGGCAAGATCGTGGCCGAAGGCGAAGGCGAAGTGCAGGAGATGATCGACATCTGCGACTTCGCCGTGGGCCTGTCACGCCAGCTGTACGGTCTGACCATCGCTTCTGAACGCCCCGGCCACCGCATGATGGAAACCTGGCATCCGCTGGGCGTGGTCGGCGTGATCAGCGCGTTCAACTTCCCCGTCGCCGTGTGGTCCTGGAACGCCGCGCTGGCGCTGGTCTGCGGCAACGCCGTGGTCTGGAAGCCGTCGGAAAAAACCCCGCTGACCGCGCTGGCCTGCCAGGCGCTCTTCGCACAGGCCGCGCAACGCTTCGGCGACGCGCCCCCCGGCCTGTCCGAAGTGCTGATCGGCGGACGCGACATCGGCGAAGCGCTGGTGGATTCGCACGCCGTGGCCCTGGTCTCGGCCACCGGTTCGACCCGCATGGGCCGCCAGGTGGGGCCGCGCGTGGCGCAGCGCTTTGGCCGCGTGCTGCTGGAGCTGGGCGGCAACAACGCCATCATCGTCGGCCCCACGGCCGACCTGGACATGGCCGCGCGCGGCATCGTGTTCGGCGCCATCGGCACGGCCGGCCAGCGCTGCACCACCACGCGCCGTCTGATCGTGCACGAGAGCGTGGCCGAAGATCTGGTGCAACGCCTGCACAAGGCCTATGCCAGCGCCACCATCGGCAACCCGCTGGAAAGCGGCACGCTGGTCGGTCCGCTGATCGACCGCGTGTCCTATGACGCCATGCAGGCGGCGCTGACGGCGGCGCGCGAACAAGGCGGCAAGGTCACGGGAGGCGAGCGCGTGCTGGCCGAGCAATATCCCGACGCCTGGTACGTGCGTCCCGCCATCGCTGAAATGCCGGGCCAGACCGACGTGGTCTGCCACGAGACCTTCGCGCCTATCCTCTACGTGATGCGCTACGCCGACTTCAACCAGGCGCTGGCCTTGCAGAATGGCGTGCCGCAGGGCCTGTCGTCGGCCATCTTCACCAATGACCTGCGCGAAGCCGAGACCTTCCTGTCGGCGGCCGGCTCGGACTGCGGCATCGCCAACGTCAATATCGGCACCTCGGGCGCCGAGATCGGCGGCGCGTTCGGCGGCGAAAAGGAAACCGGCGGCGGCCGCGAATCGGGTTCGGACGCCTGGCGCAACTACATGCGCCGCGCCACCAATACGATCAACTATTCGCGCCAGCTGCCGTTGGCCCAGGGCATCAAGTTCGGCGAATAAGCCCGCGCGCAACGCTGTCCCCACAAGCCCCCGCCATGCGCGGGGGCTTACGCTTTCTACATACGATTAGCCTGCCTTACAAACTGTAGCGGGGGTCGATGCTACATTTCCTGGTCACAAAACTACGTTATGACCAGATGACCATCAGCCGTCCTGCACGATCCGCCCTCTCCCTGCGCACCCTGGCCGCCGCCCTGGCCATGGGCCTGGCGGGCGCAGCCACCGCGGGCGTGTCGTACCGGCTGGATCGCCCCTCGGCCGCCCCCGGAGAGACCGTCACCATCGAGGCGGTGTACTTCAACGAAGGCACTTCCCGCTCCACCTGGGAAGCGCCACCGGAACTGGTGCTGCAATGGCGCGGCCAGGACGGCCAGATCGTGCGCAGCCTGGCCAAGCTGCGCGGCGGCACGGCCAGCTTCAGCGTGCCCGTCAACAACTTCGCGCGCATGGCCTGGACCGCCGTCGTGCCCGCCACGGCCCAGGGCCTGCAGGCCGTATCCATCGAAGGCCAGCCCGCGATGATGGCGCTGGACGCCACCGGCCGCGACAGCGGCACCCTGGCCAGCACGCCCGCGCGCGGCCCGGTGGTGGACGCCAGCAGCGGAGAACCCGTACCCGCCGCGGCCGTGGCCGCGGTCGGCGCATCGCCCGAAGGCGGCCCCTCGCCCGACGCGTCCGCCGTGCCGACGGTACAGCAGCAGACCGCGTTCGACCGCTTCCGCAGTTCCATTTCCGAATACAAGCCGGTGTACTTCGACGTCGGCACCCGCGGGCAGACCACCGCGCGCTTTCAGATCAGCGCCAAGTACCGACTCTTCAGCCCCGCGGGCGACCGTCCCGCGACCTGGGACGAGAATTTCTACCTGGCGTACACGCAGACCTCGCTGTGGGACCTGGAAGGCGATTCCATGCCCTTCATCGACACCACCTTCAATCCCAGCGCCTTCTGGCTGTCCGACAACATCTGGCAGTCCGCCAGCCAGAACTGGCGCTTCGGCATGAATACCGGCGTCGAGCACAACTCCAACGGCAAGGACGGCGAGGATTCGCGCTCGCTCAACGACGGCTATATCGAGCCGCGCTTCCACTACCGCTTCGACGGCGGCAGCACGCTCACCTTTGCGCCGCGAGTCAAGGCCTACTTCGGCGTCGCCAGCGAGAACAGCGACTATGCCGACTACGCCGGCCACGTCGACTGGCAATTGCGCTGGGCCCAGGACAATGGCGCGGTCATCTCCGCCATGTACCGCCAGGGCGACCAGAAGCGCCGAACCACCCAGCTCGATTTCGCCTGGCCGCTGCAGCGCACCTGGCTGAACATGAACGGCTACCTTCATCTGCAGTACTTCAACGGCTACGGCGAAACGCTGCTGGGCTACAACCAGCGCAACGAATCGCAGTTCCGCATCGGCCTGTCGCTGGTGCCGTAAGGCGCGCCGCCAGGCTCGCGTAGGCGTCCTAGCCTTCCACCGCCAGCTCTTCCCAGCCCAGTTCGCGGGTGCGCTCCAGCGCCACCGTGACCTGGGCGGCGGCCGAGCGCACCGCCTCGACCAGCACCTGCCCGTTCAGCAGTTGCGCCGTAACGCCGGCCATGAACACGTCGCCAGTGCCGTGCACCGAAGGCGGTATCGCAATCTCCGGATGCGTCACGACCGTGGCCTGATCCCGCGTCACCACCGCCAGCTGCAAGGTGCCGGCCGCGGCGGCCATGGGCGCGGCGCTGGTCACGACTATCCAGTCCGGACCGCGCGCGATCAGTTCGCGCGCCGCCGCCACGACCTCGTCGATCGACGACAGGGCGCGCCCCACCAGCAACTCCAGCTCGAAGTGGTTCGGCGTCATGCCGTCGGCCAGCGGCACCAGCAGGTCCCGGTATTGTTCGACCAGGCCTTCGTTCACGTACAGCCCGTCGTTACGGTCGCCCATGACGGGGTCGATGTGCACCTTCAGATCAGGCCGGGATGCGCGCAGCGCAGGCAGCCAGCCGGCCAGAAGCCCGGCCTGCCCGGGTTGGCCCAGGTATCCGCAGACCACCGCGCGCGCAGTCCGGGTGACGCCGCGCTCGTCCAGGCCCTGCAACAGGCCCTCGAACCAGTCCAACGGCACCGCGCCGCCATGCAGGGTCGGATAGTGCGGCGTGTTGCTCAGGATCACGGTAGGCACCGCGATCGCGTGCAGGCTGGCCTTGCGGAAGACGGGCATGGCGGCGTTGTTGCCGACGCAGCCGTACACGACCTGGGATTGGACGGAAACGATATCCACCTGCGCGGTAACGGCGGGGATTGCGCTCATGGGGCTGGCTCCTGGGCTGCCGCGGTCTACGCGGCGCTACATGCGGGTGATGAAATAGATCTTCTTGACGAACTGGTCCACTTCCCAGCGGCCGGTATAGCCTTCGGGCATGACGAAAGCCTCGCCCACGGTCAGTTCATGCACGGTGCCGTCCGGATCGACCAGGCGCGCCGCGCCTTCGACGATGTAGCCGAACTCGATATAGCCCGTGGTGTTGGACTGGAACACGCCCGCGGTGCTTTCCCAGACGCCGGCTTCAGCCTTGCCGCCGTTGCCTTCGAAGGCAGTCACGGTGCGGAACGCCGCGTCGCCCGAGATCGGGCGGCGGGGCTTTCCAGGCACCGGATTCTTCATGGGGCCGGCATCGATGCGGACGAGCCGCGATTGATCGTTCTTCATGGCACTCCTGTATGCGGATAGATGATGAGTCCGAAGGCCTGCTCAGTGCGAGGCCACCACCAGCACCTCGGCCATGGCCCGGCTGACGGTGCGCATGCGGTGCGGCAGTTCGGAGTCGAAATAGACGGAATCCCCGGTCTCCAGGCGGAACTGGCGTTCGCCCACATGGACCTCGATGGCGCCCTTGAGCACCAGCAGGAATTCCTCGCCGGGGTGCGGAAACACCGCGGTCGCATCGGGAAAATCGCGGGGCGGATGCACCACAAAAGGCTCCATCGCCTTGACCTTGCGGCGGCCGGCCAGCGACTCGTAGTGATACTCGCTGCCCAGCCCCCGGCGCTGCAAGGCTTCGCGGTCCGCCACCCGCACCACGCTGACCACTTCTTCCTGCGCAGCATCGTCCGTGCCCACCAGCTCCGAGACACCCAGGCCATAGGCTTCCGCCAGCCGCAACACGGTGGAAATGGAGGGTTCGCTCAGGCCCCGCTCCAGTTTGGAGAGGTAGCTCTTGGTCAATCCGGTGCGCTGCGCCAGCTGTTCCAGGGACAGGGTTTGCTGGCGACGCAGGGCGCGCAGGCGGTGCGGCAGGTCTATCATGGACGGGGTTGCAAAAATACGGTCGCGGAATACGACCGGTAAGCATGCCCTAATCCGGCCCTGCCGTCGAGCCGGCCCCGCCCGCCGCCGCCATCAGGCCAGCACGTCGGGATGCGCCCGCAGCGCGCGCCGCGCATAGTACGAAAAGCCGACCTGCGAACGCTTGGGCGTCAGGATCCAGTCATGGGCCTCGCGGCCCAGCGCCGGCGGAATGGGCTGGATCTTGCCGGCGGCCATGGCCAGCAACTGCATGCGGGCGGCGCGCTCGAACTGCAGCGCCAGCACGCAGGCCTCTTCCACCGAACCCGCCGCAATCAGCATGCCGTGGTGCGACAGCAGGATGGCGCGTTTCGAACCCAGCGCGGCCGAGATGATCTCGCCTTCCTCGTTGCCCACCGGCACGCCGGGCCAATCCTTCAGGAAGGCCACGTCGTCGTACAGCGGGCAGTTGTCCATATGCGAGATTTCCAGCGGCACCTCCAGCATCGACAACGAAGCCGCGTGCAGCGGATGCGTGTGGATGATGCAGTTCACGTCCGGACGCGCGCGGTAGATCCAGGAGTGAAAACGGTTGGCCGGATTGGGCATGCCGCCGCCTTCCTGCACGCGCAGGTCTTCGTCCACCAGCAGCAGATTGCTGGCGGTGATCTCGTCAAAGCCCAGGCCCAGGCGTTGCGTGAAATAGCGGTTCGGCTCCGGCGCGCGCGCCGTGATCTGTCCGGCCAGGCCGGAGTCATGCCCGCCGTCGAACAGGATGCGGCAGGTCAGCGCCAGGCGCTCGCGCAGGCTCCAGTCGGGCGTCTCGAACTGGCGCTGCATTTCGGCTTTCGCCCGCGCGATCAGTTCGTCCTTGCCCAGGTGCATCGTATCGGCCATCGTCGTCACTCCTAAGATAGTGTCTCTGTCATGCCGCTTCGATCAGCGGCGTAAACCCTGGCAAGGCGCGCATGCGCGCCAGCCAGGCATCGATATGGGTAAAGCCGGACAGGTCGTAACCGCCCTCGGCCGCCATGCTCGTATAGGGATACAGCGCAACATCGGCAATGGTCGGCGCGGTACCCACCAGATAATCGCGGCCGGCCAGATGCGCGTCCATCAACGCGGCCGCCTTCATGCCGATCTCGCGCCACGCCCGCATCGCCGGGTCATCCACCTGCGCGGTGTTGCGCAGATGGATCAGCAGGCGCGGCTGCGCAAAGGCGTGCATGTGCTGGGTCTGCTCGAAACTGAGCCAGCTGCTGACCTGCGACTGCTCCAGGCGGCCGGCGGGCAGCCAGGGCGTGCCCATCGCCAGATACCAGAGTATCGCCTGCGACTCGGCCAGCCACTCGCCCTCCGGCGTCAGCAAGGCCGGCACCTGGCGCCACGGATTGATGCGCGCGAACGCCTCCGTTTCCAGGTCGCCCTGCACGATGTCGAAGGTGCGCCGCTTGATCGGCAGCCCCATGTAGCCGCAGGCCAGCCGGATCTTCCAGGCATTGCCCGAACGCAGCGTATCGGCCAGTTCCAGCGGCTTGCCCGCCAAGGGATGCGGTATCTGGTTCATCGTCAGTCCATCTTGATGTTGGCGCGCTTCACGATCTCGGTCCACTTGGCCTTCTCGCCGGCGATGAAGCGCTGATACTCATCCGGCTTGCCCGTGTACAGCTGCGTCCCCTGCGACGCCAGCCGGTCCTTCAGTTCCGGCGACGCCAGCGTCTTCTGCAGCGCCGCGTTCAGCTTTTCCATCACGTCGGGCGGCGTGCCTGCGGGCGCGAAGAACGCGTTCCACGAGCTGATCTGCAGCGCCGCGTCGCCCACCTCGCTGCTGGCGGGCACGTCCGGCGCGGACGGCAGGCGCTTGTCGGCGGCCACCGCCAGCGCGCGCAGCTTGCCAGACGCTGCATGTGGCATGATCACCGGGCTGGCGTCCATCACCACGTCGACCTGCTCGCCGATGGCGGCATTGACGGCTTCGCTACCGCTCTTGAACGGCACGTGCACGATGTCCAGCCCGGCCGTCAGCTTCAGCAGCTCCAGGCCCAGGTGCGGCGAACTCGCATTGCCCGCCGAACCGAAGTTCAGCTTGGCCGGATTGGCCTTGGCATAGGCCACGAACTCGCCGAAAGTCTTGGCCGGCACGCCCGCACGCACGGCCAGCAAATACGGCGATCCCGACACCATGCCCACCGGCGCGAACTTGTCCGCGTCATAGCTGAGCTTGCTGTAGATCAGCGGGTTGACCACCTGCGTGCCCACCGTACCCATGAAGATCGTATAGCCATCGGCCGGCGCGGTAGCGGCCACCTGCGCCGCGATCACTCCACCCGCGCCCGGCCGGTTCTCGATCACGATGCTCTGACCCAGCGCGTCGCCCATGCCCTTGCCGACCTGACGCGCCACGATGTCCGTGATCCCCCCCGCGCCGAAAGGCACCACCAGCCGGATCGGCCGGTCCGGATAGGCCGCCTGGGCCCCATTGCCCGCCATTGCCGCAACCAACGCCAGCGCGCCGGCGATTCCCGAAATCTTCATGTCATCCCCCTACGGGCGCCGCCTATCGGCACCATCATGACACGAAGTGTCCTATAGGAGATTGATTTTCCGCAAGGAAAATGAGTTTAGGGAAAACCCTGGGCCGCAGGAATATAGTTCGCCTTTGAAGTTCGCCTTTTGGCTTTGGCGCGCGAGGCCCGGCATTGCGCACGCATCTTGCGCTCGTCTCTGCGCATGGAGACGCAGCGTCATGCTGACGCTGCGGTGCCAATACTGGGAAGTACGCGGATCAGACCGGGCGGTGACACACCGCTTCTATGTTGTAGCCATCCGGGTCCAGGATGAACGCGCCGTAATAATGCGGGTGGTATTGCGGACGCAAGCCAGGCCCGCCGTTATCGCGCCCTCCAGCCGCCAGCGCCGCCTGGTGAAAGGAATCGACCTCGGCACGGCTGCGGGCGCGAAAAGCCAGATGCACGCGCGGGGTGCTGGGCGTGCCCTGATGGATCCAGAATTCGCCGCCCGGGTCTTCAGACTCGTGAGGCTGGCCTACGCCGAAGCCCATCCCGGTCGCGAGCACTTTGCGCGGTATGTAGCCTAGCGCCGCGAGCGCGCTGCGGTAGAACATCCGGCAGCGCTCGAAGTCGCTCACGTGAATTTCGACATGATCCAGCATGCGCCGACCCTTCGGAAAGCGGCCCCAGCGGGCCAGAAAGATCAGAATAGGTCAGTTGGCAAGCCAGGGACGCTTCGATTTGCAACGCGGGCCTCGCGATTCTTCCGCAATTCGCGCACCGCAAGCGCAACTCCGGCTCGCCGCGATCAACGCTCAAACGCGGCCTGCGACACTCGTTTTGGAGAACGGAATGATCTTGCGCTCCATCAGCACCCCCAGCCAGTGCTTCACGCAGGCCTCGGTGTCGTAGGTTTGCGTGAAGCCCGCCTGCTTGATCTTGACCGTGCTGACAAATGCGGGCGCGGGCGGGGTCTTCAGGCCATAGCCGAAACGGGCGTCGGCGGAGTAATGGGATTGGCCAAGAATCTGCGCCATGCTCAGCGGCCGCAGGCCATGCTGCTTGACGATCCCGTCCCACAGGTCCGCCCGGCTGGGCAGGTATTCGGCCAGGCGCAGGGGCTGGTCCGGGCCCGCTTCAACGTCCAGGAACTCCGCCAGGGACGGCCATAGATCATGCCAGCTGAACACTTCGCCGTTGGTAAGGTTGTAGTGCTCGTTCCAGGACGCCGGATTCTCCGCCGCCCAGACGCCTGCATCGCCGATCAGGCGCGCGTCCACGGCTTCACGCGGATAGGAAATGTGGCCGGGATAGCAGAACGGCTTGCCTTCGGCGCGGCACACTGCCGCGTAGACGCCTATGACCGGCACCGTGTTCATGGCCACGCCCACATTGGGGCCCAGCACGATAGTGGGACGGAATATCGTCCAGCCAAAGCCGGACTGCGCGGCCTTTTCCCGGATGTAGTCTTCCTGGAACCAGTACGAGTTCGGATGATCGTCCCGCGGCTGGCATTCGCGCGCCGGCGTGCGGATGGGATGCAGGTGTACGCCATAGGCCTTGGTACCCTGCAGCACGCTGACATGCTGCAGCCTGCCGCTGGCGGCCAACGGCTCGATGACGTTCCTGATCATGCCCAGGTTGGTGGCCATCTGCTCAGGGTCCTGCCAGCCGGCGATGAGCCCTGGCTTCTCATAGACGGCCGCATAGAAAACGTGCGTGGCTTCAGGCATATCCCCGAAGGCGCGGCGGCAAGCCTCCGCGTCCTGCAGATCGACCGGCAGATGGGTGTACGGCCGTTGGCTGATGATCTCCGGACGCCGGCGGGAAACCGCGATGACTTCCCAGCCCGCGTTGAGGAATGAATCGACGGCAGCTGAGCCGACCAGCCCGCTGGCGCCAGTAACGATTACGGTGCGTGACATGATTCCGTCAATCCATGACCAGGTTGATCTGCTTGAACAATTCCTTGAAACGGACGTACTCGTCCGCCATGCGCTTGCCGAAGTCCGCCCGGCTGTCCGCCGAAGGAACGATACCGAGGCCGGCGAATTTCTCCTGGGTTTCCGGGTTGTTCACGGCCTTGACGATTTCGTCGTGGAGACGGTCCAGGATCGCCTGCGGCGTGCCGGCAGGCGCGACGATGCCATACCAGGCGACGCTCTCCGCACCGGGCAGTCCGGCTTCGGCAACAGTGGGGACGTCCGGCAGCAAGGGCGAACGCTTGGTATCGGCCACGGCCAGGGCGCGCAGCTGGCCGGACTTCACGAACGACAGGATGGGCGGGACGCCGCTGATGACCATCTGGGTGCGCCCGCCCAGGGTGTCCGTAATCGCATCGCTGTTGCCCTTGTAGGGCACGTGCAGGATTTCGGTCTTGGACAAGTGCTGGAATAGCTCGCCGGCGATATGACCGCTGGTGCCGACGCCAGCCGAGGCGTAGTTGACCTTGTTCGGATTGGCCTTGATGTAGGCAATCAGTTCCTTCAGGTTGGTCACCGGAATCGACGGGTTGACCAGGATGACGTTCGGTCCCGTCGCCACCAGGGCAACCGGCGCCAGATCCTTGAGCGGGTCATAGGGCATCTTGCTGCGGGCATTGGGATTGACCGTGATCGGCCCGGCCGAGGCGAAGCCGATGGTGTACCCGTCCTTGCCGGACTTGGCGACGATGTCGGTGGCCAGGTCGCCGCCCGCGCCGGGCTTGTTCTCTACGATCACCGGCTGGCCGAGTTGCTCGGCCAGGGGCTTGGCCACCAGGCGCGCAATGATGTCGATGGAACTGCCGGGGCCGAAGGTGGCGATCAGGCGTATGGGGCGCGCAGGGTACGCATCGGCGGCCTGCGCGCCTGTGACGGCGGCCAGGCTCAGGGCCAGGCCGGCGATCAATCGAAAAGCAATCATGATGTTGTCTCCCATGGATAGTGGCTTTTTTGCGGATCGTGTTCGCGGCGCGCGGCTCAGTCCCGGTGCGAGTACATCCGCTTGCCGGGATGCGGCAGCCGGGCGCGCAGGATGACGCCCTGTTCCGCTTCGGTGATGAACAAGGAACGACCGTCCTCGCCGCCGAAAGCGACGTTGGTGGTGCGCAGGCCCGCGCAGGAACGGATGCGGTAGAGGGGTTCGCCCAGCGGGCTGAACAGCCATACGGTGCCCGCCTGCGCGTGGACGATGGCCAGGTTGCCGGCCTCATCCAGGGCCATGCCGTCCGGCCCGGCCGTGCTGCCCGATAGCTGGATGAAACGGCTGGCCTTCTTCATCTGGCCATCCGGCTCCATCCGCAGGGCGTAGATGGCGTTGTCGTGCGTGATGGCCACGTAGAGCACGTTCTCGGCCTTGTTCATGACCAGGCCGTTGGGACCCGCCAGGCCATCCATGATGAGGTCCACCGTCTTGCCGTCGGCGCGCAGGCGGAACACGCGGCCGGTGGGGTTTTCCAAGGCGCTTTCACCCTGATCGGTGAAGTACAGGTCGCCGTTGGAAGCGAAGAACAGATCGTTCAGGCCCTTCAAGCCTTCCCGCCGCACGTGCTGCAGGTAGGGCCGGATGCTGCGGGTCTCGGGATCCAGAAGCATCAGGCCGTGCAGATGGTCGGCAACGAAGATGCGGCCGTCGCGATGGATCTTCAGGCCGTTGGGTTCGCCTTCGTAGCTGACGATGACCTCGAAATTGCCTGCCGGATCCACGCGCAGGATGCGTCCATGCGCCAGGTCGACGCACCAGAGATTGCCCAAGCGATCGAAGGCGGGCCCCTCCAGAAAGGAGTGCATCTTCACGTGACGCGCGGCGAGCCAGGTCGAGGCCTGATCGGTCAGGTGCAGGGATTCGGGCAGCCGGGCGTAGACCTCGGTGCCCATGGGTTCAGCGGGAGGGTACATTGCTGTTCCTTTCAGGATTGCGATGGGCTGGCCGGAAGCTCGATTCCCAGCATCAACGAACTGAGCGACTTGCCATGGGGATCCAGGCGCAGCGAGCGCGTGACGCCGCCGGACAGTACGTCCGGGATGACAAAGTTCAGCGCCCTCAGGCTTTCGACCTCGTAGCGCCTCACCTTTCCTGCTCCCAGATGGGCAAAGGCCTGCTCGACGCGCTCGGCGGTAAGCGCCTGGCGCAGCAGGCGCCAGGCGTCCTCGTCGTAGGCAATGACGGCGATGCTCGAGGTATTGCCCTTGTCGCCAGCGCGCGCATGCGCAAGGTCATGAACCAGAATGCTCATGGTCAGGCTCCCACCGTAATGACTTCGGGCGTGACCCAGTCGCGCGGAATCAACAGGGCGTCCACGGCTATGACTTCCTTGGCGCCCAGGTTGACGGGACCGCCTGCGCCATAAGGTCCCTGCATGTTCAGTTGCCGCACGTGATCCCCCAACAAGTGCGCGCTCTTTTTGTCGGGACAGCGGGCCGACACGCGCAACCGGACTTCGTAGGGGTGGCCGGCGACGGCCTGCGGATGATCGCCATGCAGGCTGCTCACGCCGATCAGATCGACCTGGATCTCGCTGGCCGCGCCGCCGTCGAGCCGGAACCGCTCTTTCACCGTGTCGGCCGCCAGCCGCGCCCGCGCGATCGCGTTCACGCCTGCATAGGCGACCTCGCCAGTGCCTATCCAGCCATCGAAGTAGCCGACCACGACCTTGTAGCTATCGGTGCGCGGCGCGGCGCGTATGCCGCGCACGGCCACGCGGTCCGCGTGCTGCTCTTCAAAATGCAGGCCTTCCAGGCTCAACACGCAATCTGGCGTGATGTAGGCCGAGGGATCATGGATTTCGTATAGCGCCTGCTCGGTACAGGTCATGCGGTCGAGGCGGCCGCCCGAGCCGGCGGGCTTGCCTATGTACAGTTCGCCGTCGCTGTAAAGATCGGCATAGGGATAAGCCAGTTCGGCCAGGCGGGGCACGTCTTTCTTTCCCGGGTCGGCGAAATAGCCGCCGGTGATCTGCGCGGAACACTCCAGCAGGTGGCCCATGATGGTGCCCGCCGCCAGCTTGGGCAGGTCCTCGTAGCTCCAGCCGTGATGATGCAGGGCAACGCCCAGAAACAGCGAGGGATCGGCGACCCGGCCCGTCAACACCACGTGCGCGCCGGTGGCCAGCGCATCGCGGACCACATCGGCGCCCAGGTAGGCATTTGCCGAGGCCAGCTGGGGCAGGATCGCCTCCAGCGGCAGATCGCGATCCAGCAGGCGCAGTTCAGGATGCAGGCGCACGCGCTCGGCCACGTCGTCGCCGACTACGGCGGCGCACTTGAGCTCCTGCCATCCCAAGGCGTGTCCTATGTCCAGCGCGGCCTGCGCGGCGCCGGCCGGATTGGCCGCGCCCATGTTGGACACCAGCCGTACACCTTTCTCCCGGCACGCCGGCAGGAAGGCACGCATGCGCTCCTCCAGCATCGGGTTGTAGCCGTGAGCGCCGTCATGCTTGCGTGACAGCGTTTCGCGCGCAATGGTCCGTTCGGCCAGGCATTCGCACACCAGGTAATCGATATCGCAGTCTTCCAGCAGCGGCATGGCCGGACCGATGCGGTCGTCCGCCATGCCGGCCCCTACGCCGATGCGCAGCCGCTTGCGCGGTTCATTCATGTCTGTCTCCGTCCGTATTGCTACTTTGCGGCCTAGTATGCTGCGGCCAGCCTGATCTGAAAATTGATATATTTATATCTTCGTAATAACCCAAACGCATCACGCAGGCCATGACCCTGACCATTTCCGAATTGGAGGCGGTGCTGTTGGTGGCGGAAACGCTCAACTTCCGCATGGCCGCCGAACGCGTGCCGATTTCGCAGCCGGCGCTCAGCCGGCGCGTACAGGCGGCGGAACAGAAGCTCGGCGCCAGGCTGTTCGACCGTGACAAGCATGGCGTGGCGCTGACCTCCGCTGGCGCGGAACTGGTGCCTATTGCGATGCGGATGCTGTCGGAGTTCCGCGACTCGCTTAGCGATCTGTCCGAATTCATCGCGGGCCGTCGCGGCAGCATCAACATCTGGGCCCTTCCCTCCGTCGCCTCCGCACTGCTGCCCGCGGCGACGCGCACTTTCCAGAAGTCGCACCCGCAGGTACGCCTGAACATCCACGCGGTTTCCGCGCGCCAGATCACGCAGGCCGTATCGGAAGGCAATGCCGACATCGGCATCTCCATCGAGATCCCCGACCAGCCGGCCAGCGTGCAATTCACGCAACTGCTGAAAGAGAACTTCGTGCTGATCTGCCCTATCGGCGACCCGCTGGCGCAACGCAAGCGCGTGGATTGGAGCGTTTTTGCCGACCGGCCTTACGTTGCGAGCGGGCCCGCCAGCAGCATCCGCCAGGTCACCGACCAGATCCTGGCAGCCTCCGGCCGGCTGCCGGAAATGAACTACGTGTCCGACAATATTTCGGTAGTAGGCGCAATGGTGGCTGCCGGCGTGGGCATAGCGGCAGTGCCGCAACTGGCCCTGCGCCTGATGGATACCACGCGCCTGTGCAGCGTGGCGCTGCACTCGCCCGCCGCGTCACGGGACATCGGCATCTTGCTCAAGCGCCAACGATCCCTGTCGGCGGCGGCGCAACGCTTCCTGGACACCTTGCGGCAGACGGATCCGGGTTAGGAGCGCGACGCCAGCGGGCTCTGCCCCCCGGTTCCGACCGGGTTCAAACGATCCGCGATCTCGCGCTGCACACGCCACAGATGGACGCGCATGCTTTGCTCGGCCGCATCCGGCGATCGACTCGCAATGGCTTCCGCGATTGCGCGGTGTTCCTGGTCACGCATCTGTATGCGCTCTCGCGTGGTTTGCGTCGTGGCGGGAATATGCAGGCGCTGGTCCGCGCCGACGTGGCGCAAGAACGCATAGAGACTTGCAGCCAGTTGGTTCCCGGAGCTGTCCGCCAGCAATTTGTGGAATGCGATATCCCCGGTCGAGCGCGCTACCCCTGACGGCGTTGTGGCGGCTTCCAGGATTTTGGCGATCTGCACCGGCGAGGCCCGGATTGCGGCCAATCGCGCGATTGCCGGCTCCAGCACCATACGCAGTTCGATCACCTCGAGCGCATTCGTCTCCTGGACCACGACATCGCCTTTGAGAATGGGCGGATCGTTGCGGCGGATGACGGGCCGCGGCAACTCCGATGCCTCGCGCATCTTGTCCAGGGCAAGGCGCAAACGATGACGGTTGACGTCCAGTTGCCCGGCGAGAACCCGCTCGGAAGGTAGTTCTTCTCCTTTGCCCAACAGCGCTCGGATCTGCGTAATCAGCCTGCGTATGTCATTGGAAACCTCGGGTTGGCGGGTGCGTGCCATTGTTCCCTCGCGTCATGTTTTCGCAACCATCTTAGATTTGAAAATGGTTGATTCGCAATAAAAATAAACAACCGGTTGAGAATTTTGATAAACGGATTATTTTCCATAATCCATTGTTTTATATGTGTTTTTTATTATTCAAAAGCCCAACAATCCGAGCACTTAGGGGTTTTCCATATCGAACCACAAATACCGTTTACACAACCATTGGTTGTTATTAGATTTATTCCGCCATGTGGTTAATCAATAACTTTCAAGGGGAACATGTATGCACGGAACCCGTCCCGTCAGCGGCACTCGCGAAGCGGATTTGTTGGCCATGTATGAGCAGATCGAGCGGAGATCCATGTTTCCGTTCTGGGCCCGCGAGAACGAGGCGCACGACGACATCAAACAGCTCGTCAGCGGCCCCAAGGCCGTGCCCTTCCGCTGGTCGTACAAAGAGGACATCCAGCCCCTGCTTGCCGAATCGGCGCGGCTGATCTCGACCGAAAACACCGACCGGCGCTCGTTGATCCTGGTCAATCCGGGCCTGGCCCCTCGCCGCGCGACGGTGTCGACCCTGTACACCGCGTACCGTCAGAACGATCCGAACGAGATCATGCCTCCGCACTCGCACACCGCGAGCGCCATCCGCTTTGGCCTGACGGGCCAGCAGAACTTTACCGGCGTGGAGGGTGAAGACATCACTTTCCTGCCTGGCGACATGGTGCTCACGCCGCGCGACACCTGGCACAACCATGGCAATCTCGGCAACGAGCCCGCCATCAACCTATCAGTGCTTGACTACCCGCTGGTCGAAAACCTCAACGCGCTGAGCTTCAAACACGACTACCAGGAGAACGGCGAAATCGTGCGCAAGCAGAGCGCCCGCTTCCAGACCGAGTATTCGCGCACAGTCTATGGCGTGGGAGGCCTGACACCCCGCTTTGTCGACCATCGGCGCGGCGGCGGCGACTCATCGCCCATGTTCGTGTATCGCTACGACGCCATGCGAGAGCTGCTCTACCGCTTCCGGGACTGGGACGAATCTCCGCACGAAGGCTTGCTCGTTGAATATACGCATCCGTTGCGGGGCGGCCCGGTGTACCGCACGATGACCTTTTTCATGCAGATGGTCCGCCCCGGAGAGCGGACTCTGCCGCTGAAGCAGACGGCCAATCTCCTGGTCGCTCCGTTTTCCGGACAAGGCGCGATGACGATCGGCGAAGAGAGCTTCCCGCTCGAGCCCTTCGATACCGTGGCCGTGCCCAGCGACACCTGGGTCCAATACCGCAATGACCACACCGAACCATTGATCCTCTTCATCGCCAGCGACGAGCCGGCACTGCGCGCAATGGGGCTTTTCCATCAGTGGGGCCGCACCGCGCAGGGCGATCTCATTGAGTTGGTCTGAGGAGACCGGTCTTGGCTAAAGCTTGGAATACCTCGTTGGTGGCTCATGTGGACTGCGAGGGCGGCGGGCAGGTCTGGGTGGAAGGGAACACGATGTTCGTGTCCCATATGCGGCCGCCCTATGGCACCTCCATCTATGACGTGGCGGATCCCCGGCGGCCTCGGCTGCTGGCCTCGCTCGAGGTGCCGATGGGATGGCATTCGCACAAGGTGCGCGCGAAGGACGGCCTGATGATCGTCAACTACGAAAAGTTCCGTGTTGGCGCGGACGACTTCGGCGGCGGACTGGGCATCTACGATGTGAGCCGTCCGGACCGGCCCCGCCTCATCAAGCACTGGAAGACGGGGACGGAGGGCGGAGGCGTGCATCGCTACGACTTCGATGGCCGCTATGCCTACATTTCGCCCACGGCCCCCGGCTTCGTCGGCAACATCGTGAAGATCCTGGACCTGCAGGAACCGTCGCGTCCCGAAGAAGTGGGAAGCTGGTGGATTCCAGGCCAGAACATGCAGGCCGGCGAACACTATCCGTGGGACAACTATGTTCCGCCTCGCTGCCATCACCCGCTACGCATGGGAAATCGGCTGTACGTGTCCTACTGGCACCACGGCATGTTCATCCTGGACATCGAGGACCTGTCTCGCCCCAAGCTGGTATCGCAATTCAACACGGGGCCGGCGCATCCCCATCCGACACACACGGCCCTGCCGATACCCATGCTGCTGAAAGGCCGGCAGATCCTGGTCGTCGCCGATGAAGACGTCGCCAAGCTGCGTCCTTCCCCACCGGCCTTTACCTGGCTGTTCGACATCACCGATGAACGCCAGCCCATTCCCGTCTCGACGTTCCAGGTCGATGGCGTCGACCCGGACGGCACTCCCAAAGAGCCTATGTCGGGCTGTCACCAGCCCGCAGAGCGCTTCACGGGCAGCGTCCTGCCCTTTGCCTGGTTCGCGCGCGGCTTGCGCCTGGTCGACATCAGCGACCCTTTCAGGCCCAGAGAAGTCGGCTACTACGAGCCCGAAACGCCGGCCGGGTTCGAGCGGGTCTCATCGAACGACGTCACGACCGACTCGCGCGGCCTGCTCTATCTGCTGGACAGGCAGCGCGGGCTGGACATCATCGAAAGCTCTGTCTACGGAAACTGAAATGGCATATCTACAACAAGCCTTCGGCAAGAAGAATCCCAACCTTCCCTTCCACCCGGCCGTGCGTGCGGGCGACTTCGTCTTCGTGTCCGGGCAGGTCGCCAAGGACGAGAACGGCGTCATGCAGGAAGGGACCATCGAACAGCTGACACGCAGCACTATCGAAGCCATGCGCCGCGCCTTGCAAAGCGCGGGCTGCGACCTGGCGGACGTCGTCAAGGTCACGACTTACCTGGAAGATGCGCGCGACTTCGGCCGCTACAACGGCGTCTTCAAGGAGTACTTCCCGGACGGCATGCTGGCACGCACCACGGTGGAGGCGCGCGCCGTCATCGACACCAAGATCGAGATCGAATGCATGGCCTACAAGCCGCTTTGACCACAAACACACGACAAACACACTCAAGGGAGTTGCATCATGTTGGAAGTTCTTGGCCGCGCCACGTCCGGCAATGTTCAGAAAGTGCTGTTCCTGCTCGAGGAGCTGAAGGTCCCTTACCTGCGCAAGGACTACGGCAAGACGTTCGAAGGGACGACGCTCACCGGGGAATACAAGGCCATCAACCCCACCCAGAAGGTGCCGACGCTGCGCGACGGCGACCTCCATATCTGGGAATCGCACACGATCCTGCGTTACATCGCCAACACGCACGAAGCCGAAACCCTGTATCCCGCCAATCCGGCGGCCCGCAGCCAGGTCGAGCGCTGGATGGACTGGACTTTGGCATCGCTGAACGTCGCATACCTGGCGGGTTTCAAGGAAGCCAAGCTGCCTCCCGAAGAGCTGACCGAGGCTGCGACGAAACTGCTGGGCGCGGAGCTATCCCTGCTCGATGGCCACCTCGCAGGCAAGACCTGGGTGGCGGGCGACAAGATTTCCCTGGCCGATATCTGCCTGGCTCCGCTGGTCCGGCGCTGCCTGAAGTTCCCGCACGCCAAACCCGAGTTGCCCAATCTGAAGGCATGGATGAAACGGGTCGAGGACAGGCCGGCCTTTGCCACGGCCGTCGCGGCCGGTTGAGGTCGGCCATGGAGACCGGCATGCACAAACCGCCAGACGACTCCCAGATCCGCGCGCGCGGACTGACTGTCGACTTCGACACCCGCGCCGGACGCGTGCGGGTGCTCAACGACATTGACGTGGACATCGCGAAGGGATCCTTCACCTCCATCATCGGCCCGTCCGGCTGCGGCAAGAGCACCCTGTTGAAAGTCTTTGCCGGATTGGTGCCGCCCACCGGCGGCGACGTCCGCGTGGCCGGCGTGCCCCCCACGGAAGCTGTGCGCCAGCGCCGCGTGGGCATGGTCTTCCAGGAAGCCGCGCTCATGCCCTGGCGCACGGCGCTCGAGAATGTCTGCTCGCTGATGCACCTGGTGCATGCCCGGCCCAGGCAGGAAATTCTCCAGCGCGGCCGCGAAATGCTGCGGCTGGTCGGGCTGGAGTATGCGGCCGACCGCTATCCCAAGCAGCTGTCCGGCGGCATGCGCCAACGGGTTTCCATCGCGCGTGCCTTGGCCCTGGATCCCGAGGTACTGATGATGGACGAGCCGTTCGGCGCGCTGGACGCCATCACTCGCGAAACCATGAGCGACTTCTTGCTGGACATCTGGGAGCGCACCGGCAAGACCATTGTCTTCGTCACCCATTCCATCGACGAAGCCGTTTACCTCTCGGACCGGGTCTATGTCATGGCCACCAACCCCGCTCGCATCGTCGACTGCCTGCCGGTCGCGCTGCCGGGCCCGCGCAGCGAGGCCACGTTCGCCAAGCCCGAGTTTCACGAGAAGTCGTATCAGCTTCGCCAACTGCTCAAGACCGGCCACGCCCAGGGGAGCACATCATGACGGCGGGTAGCACCATGAAAGCCAAAGCGCAGTCGCAAGTCCCTGTCGTTCCCCGGTTGCCGGGAAAGATCCGTCACGCGCTCGGTTCGGCCACGCCCAGCATCGTGCTCGTGCTGATCATCCTGGCCGCCTGGGAGGCCTGTGTCCGCATTCTGCAAGTGCCCGCGTTTGTCGTACCCGCGCCGACGGACATCGCGGCCGTTCTGGCGGAACGGCAGGCGGAACTCTTCCAGGCCTCGCTCGTCACGGGCGCAGAGATCCTGTACGGCTTCCTGTATTCGTGCGTCGTGGGCATCGCGATTGCGCTCCTGGTCGACCGCTATGCCTGGTTCGGCCGCGCGAGCTATCCGCTGATCGTGCTGTTCCAGAACGTGCCGAAGATCGCCCTGGCGCCGCTGCTGATTCTCTGGTTCGGGTACGACCTGCTCCCGAAGATCGCCCTGATCGTGATCATGGCCTTCTTCCCGGTCACGCTCAACATGTTGGTCGGCCTGCGGTCGGCGGATGCCAACCTGGTCGCGCTGCTCAGGTCCATCGGCGCGACGCCCAACCAGATACTGCGCCAGGTGAAGATCCCCGCTTCGCTACCCGCTCTGATGGCGGGGATGAAGGTGGCCATCACGCTGAGCGTCATCGGGGCGATCGTAGGGGAATTCGTAGGCGCTTCGGCCGGACTGGGCTACATGATCCAGTTCGCATCCAGCCAGATGGAAACAGCGTTGGTATTCGCCGCCCTGGTCCAGATTTCGGTGCTCGGCGTCTTTTTCTACTACGTCATCGAATTGATCGAACACAGGTTTTTGGGTTGGGCCACTCACTAAATCGAATCAACAAGGGGAAAAACATGAGATCGAGTTGGAGATTCAGCGCGCTCTTCGGAGTGCTGGCACTGTTCAGCGGCGCCGTCCACGCCAAGGACGCAGTCACCGTGCAACTGGACTGGGTCGTGCGCGGCAATCATGCGCCCTTCTTCGTCGCCAAGGAGAAAGGCTATTTCGCAGACCAGGGCATCGATGTGACGGCGATCCGCAAGGGAACCGGCTCCACCGACGCGCTGCGGCTGGTGGCCAACGGGAACGCCGACTTCGGCTTCTCCGACCTGCCTACCCTGATGGTCGGGAGATCGCAGGGCGTGGCCAACTCGGCGCTGCTGGCGGTCAACCAGAAGACGCCGCTGGCAATCATATCGCTGAAGAAAAACTTCGACCTGCAGAACGCCAAGCAACTGAAGGACGCCAACATTGGCGTGCATCCCAGCGGTTCGACCTACATCTTCCTGAAGGCCGCGCTGGCCAAGAACGGCCTGGCGCTCGCCGACATCAAGCAGTCGACGGTGTCGCCGCCCTACGAAAACCTGTTGCTGCTGAACCGCGTGAACGTGGTACCGGGCTATATCGACGCCGAGGTTCCCGAACTGGAACACAAGGCAGGAGGGCCGGGCTCCCTGTCCATCCTGCACGGCGAGGATCTGGGCATCCAGAGCTACGGCTCGGGCGTCTTCACGTCGGACAAGAATATTGCTCAGCGTCCGGATCTCGTGCAGAGGTTCGTGACGGCCTACGCCAAGGCCTTTGCCGACGTGATCCAGAACCCGGAGGCGGCCGCCGACACGCTGATCAAGAACAACCCCGAGTACAAGGGCAAGAAAGACATGCTGGTGGCACAGTTGCGTGCAGATCTGGACTTTACGTTCTTCAGCGACCACACCCGGACGCACGGCATCGGCTGGATCGATCCGGCCCTGTGGCGCTCATCCGCGACGCTCTTCAAGGAGCAAGGCGCGCTGTCGCCTTCCTTCGACGACACCCAGGGCTTCGACACGCGCTTCCTTGAAAAAGCGCAAGCTCTGAAGCAGTGAGGCGACAACATGGCAGGAAAAACTCATAAGACCGCCTCGGGCGATGTCCAGCTGCCCGCCAACAACGGCGTCTACTATGGCGGCGGCTGGCACGCCCCCCTCAGCGAACGCTGGATCGACATCGCGGCGCCCGGAACGGGCGAACGGCTGATGGCCGTGGCTGATGCTGGCGCCGAAGACGTGGCGCGCGCGGCCGGCGCGGCGCGCGCCGGAGCCCTTGCATGGCGCCGTACGGCCCCGCTGGCCCGGGCCGCCATCTTGCGCAAGATGGCCCAGCGCTTGCGGGACAACGCAAGGGAGCTGGCGCTCCTGGATGCGTTGGACTGCGGCAATCCGGTATCCGAGATGGGTTCCGATGTCATGGTTGCCGCGGCGCTGCTGGATTTCTTCGCAGGCCTCGTGACGGAACTCAAGGGCGACACCATCCCGATGGGACACGACGCGCTGGACTACACCGAGCGGGAGCCCGTCGGCGTCGTGGCGCGCATCGTTGCGTACAACCATCCGCTGCTGTTCGCCATGGGCAAGCTGGCCGCCCCGCTGGCTGCGGGAAATGCAGTGATCATCAAGCCGCCGGTGCAGGCGCCCTTGTCTGCCTTGCGTTGTGCGGAACTGATCGGAGATCTCTTGCCTCCGGGCGTCTTTTCGCTGATCCCGGGCGGCGCCGACGCCGGGGCCGCGCTGGCCGCCAGCCCCGACGTCGACATGATCGGCCTGGTGGGCAGCATTCCCACCGGGCGCAGGGTGATGCAGGCCGCGGCGTCGCGGCTCAAGCCCGTGGCGCTGGAACTGGGCGGCAAGAACCCGTTTATCGCCTGCCCGGACGTCGACCCCGCGCTGGCGGCGCGCGCGATCGTCGATGGCATGAACTTCACGTGGTGCGGGCAATCTTGCGGGTCCACCAGCCGGGCCTTCGTGCACCGTTCCATCTATGACGAAGTCTGCGCCAAAGTGGCGCTGGCTTGCGCCGCGTTCGTGCCGGGAGACCCGACCGACCCCGCCACCACCATGGGCGCAATGATCAGCCGCGAACACCGCGACCGCGTCAAGCAGGCGATCGACGCCGCCGTGGCGCAAGGCGCCCGCCTGATCGCGGGCGGCGGCATTCCGCGCGCCGGCGTCCCCGCAGGCGGCTTCTATCTGGAACCGACCGTCTTTGCGGACGTGGCCGCCACCTCGCCATTGGCCACCGAGGAGTTCTTCGGTCCCGTGCTGGCGCTCATTCCGTGGGACGACGAGCAAGAGATGCTGGCAGCGGTGCACAGCCTGGACGTCGGCCTGACCGCCGCTATCTGGACGGCGGACCTTGCGCGCGCCCACAGGCTCGCCCGCGAAATCGATGCGGGATTCATCTGGATCAACGAAGTCGGCAAGCACTTTCTTGGCGCACCGTATGGCGGGGTCAAGCAATCAGGCATCGGCCGCGATGAGTGCATCGGCGAGATGATCTCGTTTACCCGGGAAAAGAATGTCCACATCAACTTCAGGCCAGTGAGCCCGACATGAAGGCGGAATACGACTACATCATCGTTGGCGCAGGCTCCGCAGGCTGCGTGCTGGCCAATCGTTTGAGCAAGGACCCGGCAGTCTCGGTGCTGGTCATCGAAGCGGGCCCCTGGGACCGAGACCCGCTCATCCACATCCCGCTGGGATGGGGCAAGATCCTGCAGCAACGCCTGCATGACTGGGGTTACGACGCCGAGCCTGCCCCGCACGCCGATGGCCGGGCTATCGAATGCGCGCGCGGCAAGGTTGTAGGCGGAAGTTCGTCGACCAATGCGATGGCGTTCGTGCGCGGCCATCCCAAGGATTACGCGCGCTGGGCGCGGCATTACGATCTGCCCGAGTGGCGCTTCGAGGAAGTCCTGCCCTACTTCCGCCGCCTGGAGGACTGGGAGGACGGACACACCGGCGACCGTGGCGCG
Organism: Achromobacter aegrifaciens; assembly: GCF_902859735.1. Lineage (GTDB taxonomy): Bacteria > Pseudomonadota > Gammaproteobacteria > Burkholderiales > Burkholderiaceae_B > Achromobacter > Achromobacter aegrifaciens. The sequence continues at coordinate 47,413 of NZ_CADIJY010000014.1, forward strand.
GGCGGCCCCTTGCGGGTGCAGCGCTGCCGCTACCAGGACCCGCTGCTCGACGCCTTCTCCACGGCCGCCCGCCAGGCCGGGCACCCCTGGCTCGACGACTACAACGCCTCGCCGGCAGGCGGCTTCTCGCGCCTGCAGATGTCGATCCGGCGCGGACGCCGATGCAGCGCCGCGACGGCCTACTTGCGCCCCGCGCTGCGGCGTCCCAACCTGACCGTGGTCACGTTGGCGCATGTTCTTGGCCTGGACTTCGACGGCAGCCGCGCAGTCGGCTTGCGTTTTACCAGACAGGGCCGCACCACGGCCGTCAGTGCTCGCCATGAGGTGATTCTTGCCGCAGGCGCCATCAACACGCCCGCGATCCTGATGCATTCAGGGATCGGCCCCGCTCAGACATTGCGCGATGCCGGCATACGCATCAGGCAGGAACGCGCCGGGGTAGGTGAAAACCTGCAGGACCATATCTCCGTCATCGTTACTGCACGCCGCCGCGAGCCGGGTCCATTTGTGCACGGCATGCGCCTGGACCGCATCGGCATCTCCATGGCGCGCGCCTATCTGGGCGGCGAGGGCTTTGCCGGCGACGTTCCAGGCGGCATAGTGGGATTTGTGCAGCCAGACGGCGGGGATACGCCGGACCTGCAGTTTCTCCTGACTGCCGCGCCGTTCAACGCTCATCCCTGGTTCAATCCGGTGCGCAAGCCTTTCGCCGACGGCTTTGCCGTCCGAACGGTGTTGCTGCACCCCCATAGCCGCGGCAAGATCACCGTCGCCAGTGCGGACCCGTTGGCGCCACCCCGGATCAACCAGAACTTTCTGGCGAGCGACGCAGACCGGGTCAGGGTACGCGAGTCGGTGCGTATCGCGCGGACCTTGCTGGACCAGCCCGCGCTTGGCGATTACGTCGCCACCGAGCTTGCGCCGGGCGGCGGCGTAATCGATGACGCCGCTATCGACGCATTCGTCCGAAAGACTGCCATCACGGTTCACCACCCCGGCGGCACGTGCAGAATGGGAGCCGAAAGCGACCCGATGGCAGTCGTCGACAGCCGTATGCGCTGCATCGGCGTTCCAGGCCTGCGCATCGTCGACGCCTCGGTCATGCCGGACCTGACCTCGGGCAACATCAACGCGCCCGTACTCATGCTGGCGGAGCGCGCCTCGGACTGGATACTGGAGGAGGCGCGCTGATGCGGCTTTCATTGCAACGTCATCGCTGTGTCAGCCTGCTGCCGCTGGCGCATACCGCCCACCAGCGGCTGGACGATTTCTTTTCCGTCGAGTACTGCAGCCGCGCCGATGAGCTTCCCGCCGACACGGCCGCGCTGATCGTCGGCGGTGCAAGCCTCTCATCGCTGCAAACAGGGCTGCCGGAGCGGATTCAGTCCGTGACCGTGGTGGGCAGCGATGCAGTGCCACCGCAGTTCGTGGAACAGATGAAGGCCAAGCGCGTACTGGTAACCTGGCCACGGGTCGCCGGCGCCGAAGACGAGCAAGAAGCGATGGAGATCTGTCACGACGTGATGGCGGCCTTTGGATTCGGCCGCATGGGGTCGCGGCCGCGCAACGTAGTCAACGATGTTTTGCTTTGCGATTGCTGTTGACTGCGTATTCCCGTGAAAGACCTGGCGCCGGCAGAAGGAGGTTCTGCCGGCGCCATCATCCACCTTAGAAAGTCATCCTGAAACCCGCGGTCGCGGTGACGACATGGCTGCCGGAGAAATCCGAGTCCGCGTCGATCTGGCCGTAGATCGCATAGCGTTCCCCCCAGCCGTAATTCACACCCGCCCCCACGCTGCCCCAGGTTCGAGCCATGCGACTGGCGACCTGCGTGTCGGCCACGCGTACACGCGTTCCGTCCAGGAATTCATGTTTCACGTTGACGACGCCATAGACGCTGGACTCGCGCTTTACACCGGCCGTTTGCCAATTGCTCTTGTAATCCAGCGCAATGCCAAGGCGGCCCAGCAGGCTGTCGCCCTTGTCGCTTTCGACGCGCGCGCCGAATCTGTCGTTGAAGCGGTCGAAGCGGGTCGATACGTATGTCAGCTGCGCCTGCGGAATCAGGGCGAACCCCTCGCTCAAACCGAACGCCTTGCCTGCCTCGATACCCAGCCCATAGCTCTGGGCCTTCTGGCCGCCTTTCAGTTTTCCTGCCAGCCGTGAATTGAGGTCGCTGTCGAACCAGGTCGCCTGAGCCTGGGCATCGATATAGACACCATTCTTGCCATACCAGGTCAAAGTTGGCGTCAGGCCATAGGCAGTGGTGTCGATGGTGCCGTCGCCATACACCGACGACACACGCGTGTCGGCCTTGCCGTAGTAAAAGGCCAGGCCGCCCACCAGACGGGAGCCCTCTTCCTGGCCCGCCAGGATACGGTCAACGCCGAATTGCGCTTTCCAGCTATCGATGTCCTGGCGCGCGCCCGTAGTCGACGCCGCGGGATCGAGCCGGCCCGTCGAGCCCTCCACACGGCTCCATACGCCGTTGCGGCCGGCGTCCGCCGAATCATAGAGGCGATTGCCGACCCGCTGGCGCAGGGTAGGCAGCTGGCTCAGGTGTAGCAGCGTATTGGCATAGGCCTCATAGACCGGCACGCCGGGCTGATAGAGCAAGGGCGGCTCGGCGCCCGGCGTACCGCCGCCGGGCGAGGGTGTGCCAGGATCGGTCGGCGTAGTGCCCGGGTCCGTCGGGGTAGTGCCTGGATCCGTCGGGGTAGTGCCGGGATCCGTCGGGGTAGTGCCGGGATCCGTGGGAGTGGTGCCGGGATTGGTCAGGGACGACCGCAAGTACCAGCCGCCGTCGGCCGAATCCTGTTGCAGCACATAGCCATAGGCGCCGGCCACCAAGGCCGGACGCCCCCCGATGACGTAATCGCCATTGGCCAGATCGAATCTTCCCGCCGACAGGCCATGGACCTGTACCACCTGGATGCCCCGTTGGGTCTGCGCGCCGGCGCCTCCCATGTTCTTCACCGTGACCGGTGTCGTGCCAGCGCTGTCGCCCGTGATCACCAGCTTGTCCGTCGGCGAATCATCGGCGCCAAGCTGCGTGCGAATTTCCAGATTGCCGCCCTGCGCCGCATAGTCGCCCGCGATCGTGAGGGTGCCGAAGCCACTGCGCGGACCCGGTGCGATCGTGCCGCGGTTGACTGTCGCGCCCACGCGTCCCGTGCCGGTCAATCGCGCGCCCGAAAGCACATCCACCGGGCCGCCGAAGGTGCCATCCATCTGCAGCGTTCCGGCCTGAATCTCGGTGTTTCCCGTGAACGCCGCGCTGTTGCCGGACAAGGTCAGCGTGCCCGCGCCCTGCTTGTTGAAGCTTGACGTCCCCGAGAACGCGGTAGACACGCCCACATCATGACCGTTCGTGTCGAACCAGGCGCCACCGCTGCCCACGGCCTGCGTGGCGAAACCGTTCAGGAAATTATCCTCGTCACGATTGGCCCGCAGGATGCCGCCGTCCAGGTTGAAGGTGGCGTTGCCCGCGCCCTTGATGACGGAGCCGGTCTCCAACACGCCGCGGCCGCTGGCATCGCCGGTCAGGTTGAGCGTGCCGGTGGAAGTGCCGGCAGGGGCAAGCCACGTGTTGCGGGCGGCGACCGCAACCCCGCCCTTGGCGATGGTCAGCGTGCCCGTGCCTTCCGAACCTATTTCGATGCGGTCGCTGGCGGTGAGCGTGGAGATATCGGCCGTCGCGCTCGATACGGTCACCGTGCCGACGCTGCCCGCACTCTTGCCGATGTAAACCGCTGCCGCGGCGCCTGGCCCGCCCGAGCCGACGGTGCTGACGCTGGCGCCATCCAGGACGCGCAAGTCGCCAGTTCCTTCGAAACCCACGTATATATTGTTCAGCGGGTCCCAGACCGCCTTCGGGCCCGATACCGTAACGCTCCCTTCGCCGCCGACGTTCCAGCCGATGATCGCCTGACCGCTGTGCACGACGCCGTTGTCGATCTGCAGCGTGCCCTTGCCGCCCGTGCCGATCTCGAACGCGCCGATGGTGTTGAGATTCCAGGTGGACCCCGCCCCGGAAACAAGAACGTTCCCGACGCTGCCATTGTCGACGCCGATTCTGGCCGAGTCGCTATGCGCCACGCCGCCGTCCAGGATACTCAGCGTGCCGATGCTGCCGGCCTCGCCCCCGATCAGCACCGGGCTGGCGCTGGTCCAGGAGGACGCCGTGCCATTGCCGTCGCGGCCCTTCACCGTCACGGCGCCTGGAGCGCCATTGAAAATTCCAACGTTGGCCCAGTCATTTTCTACGGAACCGCCCGCATCGATGACCAACTCCCCGGCCAGGGTATCTCCGACCGTCAGATCGCCCCCGACATTCCAATGCGGCGTCTGGACGGGCCCCGGCAAGACCTGGCCAGTGACGGAGACCGATTGGGCATTTGCGGGACTGGCGAAGTTCGCCGCGTAGACAACGAGGGCAGCCGACTTCAGCCATCCCGTGCGCGAGCAATTCCTGGCGACCATGAACAATCCTTTCTGAGTAGACGAGATCTCCTGTCGGTACGGCATGCAACCTGGCTTTCTTAATAGGTATTTTCACCAAAAGCGCGGGATTGCATACGCGGGCTGGAGCTCGCCCTCAGAACGCCCAGCGCACACGCACCTGCGCCGATTGGTCGCGGTTGCCTCCTCCGAATTCGCCGTTGTAGCCCAGCGCCAGGGCGGCGCGATTGCTCAGGTCCACCTCGGCGTCCAGGCCGACTACCGCCGCGTTGCGCGCCAGCGGCACGCCAGCCACAGTGAAGTCCTGCCCGCCTTCGAAAGCCATGGTGGACTGGGTGGCCAAGTCGCCAAACGCATGACGCCAGCCCAGCGTGGCGCGCAGACGCCCGTCCCTGCCGCCTGCCGCGAAGTCGCTATGGGCGCGCACGCCCAGCGTCGTGCTGGCCAGGTCGTCGCTGCTATTGTTGCCGCGCAGGGCCGCAAAGCCGCCGCTTTCCTGGAAACCGCGCGTACGTTGCTGGCCCAGGCTGACGCCGGCGAAGGGCTCGATGCCTGCCTTGTCGTCCTGGCCCATGGCGTAACCCACTTCGGCAAACACCTGCGTGGTGCTGGCGTGATAGTCGGCCTTGAGGGTCTGGCTCAAGGACGTCACCTGGCGTTGCGACGCGATGTCGTGCCAGGTGTAAGCCAGGCCGCCCATGACGTTCAGGCGGCCCGCCCCCAGGCCAAAGGATTTGCCGCCATAGATGGCGGCGCTGTAGCTGTCCACCGTGGCCTTGGAGCTGCGGTCGGACACCTGGCCATCGGCGCGCGTGTAGCCCAACGATCCGCCCAACCGCCAGCCGCTGGCAGCCACTTCGGCGTCGCCCCCCAAGAACAGGCCGCCGGTGTTTTGTTTCCAGCTGGCGGCATTGCCGTCGCCCGCATAGTTTTGCCAGTGTCCGACGACCTCGGCCCACATGGGCAAGGCGTTGGACGCTGGCCAGGCGGATGCCGCAATCGTGCCGCCGGACTGTGCGGTCGGCGCGCCAGGACGCAGCGTGGCAGTGAGATTGCCGTGCAGGTGATTGAGCGCACTGGCGCCGAACATGGCGGCGCCGGCGCGCATGCTGCCTTTGGCCGTGGCGTGGCTTTCGCCGGACAGGCTGTCGAACACGGCCTGGGGCGTTCCCGCAGGCAGCGTTTCAACGTAGCGGTACAGGGCGCTTGCAGGCGCCAGGCTCTCCACCCCGTTGGCCACGGCGGCCTGATTGCGGGTCTCGGCCAGATCGGCAAAGGTCATGCTGCCCGAGCTGCCGTTGGATTTGCGCCGCAACTGCAGCGTCACGTCGGTGCTGGTGTAGTTCAGCGTCGGGGCCAGGTAGGCGTAGTCCGAAGCCACGGTATCGAATCGGCCGATCAGGCTGTTCGCCGACAGGATGGAGTAGGTTTTGGCGACCTCGAAACTGCCCGGCGCACCCATATGAACCACGCCTCCGGCCAGCGTAGCCGTGCCTGCCACCTGGGTCAGCGTGCTGGCGCTGCTGTCGGGGTCGGCCCGCACCTCGTAGGTAGAGCCCGCCTGCAATTCCAGATCGCCCTGTACGCGCAACGTCCCATAGGGCGTTGCCGCATCGGGGCTCAAGCCCGCTGCCAAGGCTCCGCCGCTCTGGATGATGGTCTTCGCGCCAGAGGATCCTACCGAGCCCGTGCCCGCCAGCTTGCCGCCGCCGGCTACGGTGAGCGCGCCGCCCAGGTTGCCGTCCACGACCAGATAGCTCTGCTGCACAGTCGTGCTGCCGGCAAAGCCGCTGCTGTCGCCTGTCAACGTCAGCGTGCCCGCGCCGGTCTTGGTCAGGCTGCCGTTGCCAAGCAGGGTTTGGCCCATGCTGGCATCCAGCGTCTGGCGCAGCTCCAGGGCGGCATTGTTGGTGATGACGCCGCTGCCCAGGTTGGCCGCCGATGCCACCAGGCGGCCGGCGCTGATGAACGTGGCGCCCGTGGAGGTGTTGGCGCCCGTCAGGGTCAGAGCGCCTGCGCCCGTCTTGCTCAGGCTGCCGCTGCCGGTGAAGGCTTGCGCCATGCTGGCATCCACGGCCTGGTTCAGTTCCAGCGCCGCGTTGTTGATGATGGCGCCGCTGCCCAGGTTGGCCGCCGATGCCACCAGGCGGCCGGCGTTGATGAGCGTGGCGCCGGTGTAGGTGTTGGCCCCCGTCAAAGTCAGCGTGCCGGCGCCGGTCTTGCTCAGGCTGCCGCCGCCGCTGATGGCCTGGGCCAGCGCGCCGTCCGCGGCCTGGTTCAGTTCCAGCGCCGCATTGTTGATGATGGCGCCGCTGCCCAGGCTGTGCGAAGACGCAATGAGGCGTCCTGCATTGATGAGGGTGACGCCGCTGGAGGTGTTGGCTCCGGTCAGGCTCAGTGTGCCCGCTCCGGTTTTGGTCAGGCTGCCGCCGCCGCTGATGGCTTGGCTCAGCGTGGCGTCCGCGGCCTGGTTCAACTCCAGCGCGGCGTTGTTGACGATAGCGCCGCTGCCCAGGCTGGCGGCGGAGGCGACCAGCCGGCCTGCGTTGATGGTGGTGCCGCCGGTCGACGCGTTCGCGCCCGTAAGAATCAACGTGGCATCGCCCGTCTTGATCAGGCTGCCGCTACCGCTGATGGTTTGGGCCAGGATGGCATCGCTGGCCTGGTTCAGCTCCAGCGCCGCATTGTTGATGATAGCGCCGCTGCCGATGCTGGTCACCGACGCCACCAGACGCCCGGCGTTGATGGTTGTGCCGCCGGTGGCGCTGTTCGGCCCAGTCAAGGTCAGCGTCGCGTTTCCTTGCTTGATGAGGTCGCCATTGCCGCTGATTGCGCCGCTCAGGAGCAGATCGTGGCTGCCGTCCACCGTCAACGCCTGATCGAGCTGTATGCGATTGCCCACCGTCATGCTGCTGGCGGTATCCAGATGGGCAGCGCCGGTGACGTGGAGCGCACCGCTCCCCATGGCCGTTTGTTGTCCCAGTTTCAAGGTGCCGGCATTGAGCACCGTGTTCCCCGCATACTGGTTGTTGCCGTTGAGTTCGAGCGTACCGCTGCCCAGTTTGACCAGTCCCCCTGAACCGGCAATATCGCCGTTCAGCGCAAGGTTGTTGCTTCCCGCCAGGGTCAGATCCGCATTCAGCGTGATAGCGTTGGACAGCGCGATAGCAGCGCTGCTATCCAACGCAGCCGCCTCTACGACTTGCAGGCTGCCGCCGCCCAGCGCGCCGCCATTGCCCAGCAACAGTTTGCCTCCCGCCAGGCGGGTGCCGCCGGTGTAGCTGTTGTTGCCATTGAGCGCCAAGGTGCCTGCGTCCAGCTTGGCCAGCGTGGCGTTGCCGCTCAGGTCGACATTCAGCGTGGCCGTCTTGCCAGCGTCTACGCGGATGGCGGCATAGCCGGCGGATCCGTCCACCAGTTCCAGCTTCCCGGCCGCTCCCGCCGTCAGCAGATAGCCGTCACTGGTGAACTGCATCCCGGTGGTGCGCTGGGTTCCTTCCACGGTAACCGTGCCGGGGCTGCCCGCGAACACCGCAAAGCTGTCATTCCATCCCGCATTGAACCCGCCGCTGGCGATGGTCCAGTTGGTGTTGCTGCTATTCCATACACCGCTGCCGCCCTCGACGTTACCGTTTCCGGCAGGCTCGCTGCCGTCCCAGAAGCGGACGTTGGACGTTCCCCCCACCACCAGATTGACCTGACTGGCAACGCTGGTCTGTACTTCCAGGTCGTTGGCGCGTACGCCTGAGGGCAGTGTCCCGAACGCCAGTCCGCGATCGGTCAGCGTGCCGACGTAGTCGAACAGGCGATACACGCCGATCCCGAAGCCACCGGTGTCGATGATGTTGAGCTTGCCATCCAAACTCAGGTTGCCAGCGACCTTGGCCAAGGCTGGCGCATTGGGCGAGGCGACGCCCAAGGCCGCGTCGATCTGGGAGTCGCCATTGAGCGCCAGCGCCCCCAGACGCAATGTCGCGCCGCTGACCAGCCCCAGGCGGCCGCCATCGGCAATGCTGACGGCTCCGGTCAGCGTGCCCGAGCCCGTCAGCGTGGCGCCGCTGGCCACGGCAACGCTGCCAGATCCCAGCGTGCCGTCCACGCGCAGCGTACCCGCATCCACCGTCGTGGCGCCGGCCAGGATGCTATTGCCGCTGAGCACCAAGGAGCCGTTGCCGGTCTTGGTCAGGCCGCCGTTGCCGTTCAGCGCGCCGCTGAAGCTGCCTGCCTGCACATTGAAGGATCCGGCCCGGAGGTCCACGCTGCCCGCGCCATTGAGTTGCCCCGCGCTGCCGCCCTGGTTCAGCTGCAGGGTGGCGCCGGACGCGACGTTGACCTGGCTTGGGCTGCCCAGGCCACTGGCGGCGCTGCCGATCAAGCGGCCGGCATCGATGTTGTAGACGCCGCCAAAGGTGTTCACGCCGCTCAGGGTCAGCGTGCTGGCCCCGGACTTGGTCAGGCCGCCGTTGCCGCTGAGCGTGCCCGTCAGCGCCAGGTCCTGGGTGCCGGCGAAGGTCAGCGAACCGCTGATGTCTACCGCGTTGGCCAGCGTCACGAAAGCGGTGCTGTCCAGCCTCGCAGTGCCAGCCACGTCCAGACGGCCGCTGCCCAGCGCCTTGTCATGGCCCAGAGCCAGGGTGCCGGCGTTGAGCGTGGTGACGCCGCTGCGGCTCAGGTTGCTGCCGCCAAGGATCAGCGTGCCGTTGCCGTTCTTGATCAGATCGCCGCCGCTCCTCATCTCGCCCGTCAGGGCCAGGCTATTGGCGCCATCCACGGTCAATGCCGCGCCCAGGTGCACCTCGTTGGCCACGGTGATGCTGTTGGCAGCCTGCAAGGTAGAGGCCGAATTCACGTTCAGAAGCGTGTTTCCCAGCGATGTGTCCTGCCCCAGGCGCAGGCCGCCGCCGTTCAGGGTAGTCTGGCCGTCCAGCGCATTGGCGCCTGTCAGGCTTAGCGTACTGTTGCCCTGCTTGACCAGGTCGCCGGTGCCAGACAACGTGCCAGAGAGGGTCAAGTCTCGATCGCCGACGAGGGCCACGGTCCCGCTGACCCACACATTGGTGCCGACATTCATGCCCGCCACGCCCGCCTCGATCGACGTGCCATTGATGGCGTTGAGGATCCCCGTACCGAGCGCCAACGGATTGCCGATGACCAGCCTCCCGCCGGTCAGATTGAGGTTGCCGAGCATGTTGTTGACGCCGTTGAGCGTCAGGGTGCCGCTGCCCGCTTTGATCAGGCCGCCGACACCACTGACGTTTCCGTTCAGGGTCAGGTTGGTTCCCGAACCCGTCTGCACCGTGGACACGCCATTGAGCACCTGGCTGTTGGCCAGTGCGACATCGATGATATCGGTCGCCAAGGTCGTGCCGCCCCCCAGCGCCACGCTGCCTGTGCCCAATGCCCGGTCGTGGCGCACGACCACGGTGCCGGCGCTGAGCGCAGTGCCTCCCGTCCAGCTGTTGTTTCCGCTCAAGATCAAGGAACCGGCGCCTGTCTTGGTGAGCTTGCCGGCGCCCTGGATTGGCGCGCCGATCAGCGCGCTGACGTCGGTATCTGTGATTACCTGCGCGATGCCGTTTGAGCCGTTTATAAGGTTCAGCGCACCGGACGCGTCAAGCTGGCCGACGATGTAGCCGTCGGTTTTGAACTGCATGGCGCGGACATCCTGGGCGCCGTTCACCATTACCAGGCCGTTCTGCCCCAGGAACACCGCGTTGGTGCCTTTCCAGATGCCGTTGTCATTGCCGGAAGACTTGGTCCAGTTGCTGTTGACGCTATTCCATATCCCGCTGCCGCCCTCCACGACGCCGTTGGCGACAGTATTGCCGCCATCCCAATACTGCGTGCCGAGGGTAGGCGAATTGATGACGAGGGTCAGCGTCTTGCCTGCGATGTCGAAGACCCGCCCCACATCGACGGTGCTCAGATCGCTGGGCGTACTGGCGGCAACGAGGTTGGTGCCGGTCAGGCTACCGGTGTAATTGAACAGACGGTAGTTGCCATTGGCCAGGTTGCCCGCGTCGATGATGTTGAAGGTGCTGCTGGTGATCGACAAGTTGCCCTGGATGTTGACCATCGGCGTAAGGCTCGGCGCGCCCAAGGCGAGATCGAGTGTGGCGCCGTTGCTCAGAGTCAAGGAACCCGTGGTCAGGGTATTGCCGCTGCTCAGGGCGAGGCGGCCGCCGCCGGCGACGGTCACGGCGCCGCTCAGGGCGCCGCTGCCGCCAAGCGTGCCGCCGCTGCGGACGTTGACCATGCCGCTGGCCAGGCTTGCGCCGGCAGCGAGGTCCAGGCGTCCGCCGTCTATCGTGGTGAAACCGCTGAAGGTGTTGATGCCGCCCAGGGTCAGCTTGCCGCTGCCCGTCTTGGTGAGGGTGGCGCCCGCAGAGCCGGAGATCGCGCCATTGAGGGTGATGGCGTTGGAACCCGTCACGGTCAGGCCATTGGTCCCCGCAGGCACGTTCAATGCCAGGGAGATGGGATTGTTCACGGTCAGCTGGCTGGCCGAGCTGCGCAGGGTCCCCCCCGCGGCCGTAATTACGCCGCTGCCAGCGAAACCGCCGTTGTCCACCACCAACTCGCCGCCCGTCAGGCTGGTGCTGGTGGCCGCGCCGCTCAACAGCGCGCCGTTGACGGCCCAGGTCCCGCCTTCGACTTGCAGGTTGCTGAAGTTGGTGTACACCGACGAGAAAATCGCACCGCTCCCGGCGGCGCTCGAATCAAACCCGTTGCGCAGGGTCAGCGTGTTGTTGCCATTGGCGCCGCCATCGACGATGCCGACCGGCGCGAATGCCAGGTTGACGCCCAGATTGTTGCCCAGGACGCCGCTGGAGCCGCTGCCCGAGACGCTGCTGCCGGTGACCGCGATGAACTGGTTGGTACTGCCCGCCCCCAGCGACACGCTGCCATATATCGTGCCGCTATTGGTGACGACATTGCCCTGGCCTGACGTTTCGAACGCAACCCGGCCATGGATGGTGGCGCGATTATTCAGGTGGACCCGGCCGCCGCCATAGACGGCGATCACCGGCCTGACATCGGCAGCCTCGATGGCGCCGCTTAGCGCCCTGGAGCCGATGGTGCCATTGTTGTCGATGGCGGTCAGCCCGCCGCCGGCATTTTTCACCTCGATCGCCATGCCGTCGAACGTGGACAGGCTCGGCGGCAAATTGCCTGACACGCCGTACATGGCGGCGCCGCTGCTGTTGGTGATGGTCAGGTTGGATGCGACGCCTCCCTCCATTTTCAGCGCCGTGGTGGACTGGTTGAAAGTGCCCCCGCCCGTCGGGTCGAAGACGCCGCTGTTGTTCACCGTAATCCCGCGGCCGAGCAGGTGCATCGAGGGCAGGCCGATGACGCTGGAACTGACCGTAGCACCGTTCTGAATATCAAAGAGGAGGTCGTTGCCGGTGACGAAGTAGTCCTGGACCGTGCCGCTACAGGTGAGCGTAGTGCCGTCCGCAGGCGCCACAGGCGTACAGGCGGCGTAGGCCGCGCTGTTGCCAAGCGCGGCGGCCAGCAGCGTGGTCGCGGCGGTCAGCGTGGGCAAGCCGGCCCGGCGCGCGCGCCGCGGGCGTTGGCGGCCTTTGCCCGGGCCTCCAGCGATTTCGCTGACAGCCTGCCACACGCCTACGGCTGCGTTGAACACCACGCGGTAAATTCGGTTCATGGCACCTCCCAGGGGTGCATGGCCCTGGTCTACGAGTGAGATTGCAAGGATTGGAAGGGCCGTTCCGCCCGTCGTGACGCCGCATTGGACGCGGCTGGAGCCAACGTCGCTTTTGTATGCAAATTTTTACAGATCCGCACAATAAGCGATAAGCGGTAACACTGCAACGCTGGATTCTTGCGTGGCCAACACCGCGCGCCGTACCCGATCGGAAAAGATGCCAGCTAGAACAGCACGCCGTCCTGCGGCGCCAACGGCGGGGGCAGGTTCTTGTCGCCCAGCAACTCTCCGACGTTGATCTCGATGCCGCGGCACAGGGCATCCAGGGGCAGGTTGTTGGGCAGGCGGTCGAAGGGTTCCTCGATCTGTTCGCCCAAGGCGTCCAGCCCGAAGAACGTGTAGGACAGCACGCCCACCATGAACGGCGTCACCCAGCCTATGCTGCCAACCAGACAGAACGGCAGCAGCAGGCAATAGATGTAGACGGTCCGGTGCAGCAGCAGGATGTAGGCAAAGGGAATCGGCGTGCTGCGTATCCGCTCGCAGCCGCCGCCTATGTATGACAGCCGCGTGATCTGGGCATCGATGTCCGCGAGCAGGATGCTGTCCAGCCGCCCTTCCCGCCGCAACTGGGCATAGGCTTGGCTCAAGTCGCCCAGAAGCACACTGGGCGGATTCTCCGCCTGCATGATGCGGGTCGCAGTAGCGGCGGGCAGCCAGGGCTGCAGGTCTTCCTTGGGATCGCTCTGCCTCAGCATGTGCCGCAAGGCATGGGCATAGGCGATGAGGCCGTGCGCCAGTTCACGCTGGCGCACGGCGGGCAGGCCGTCGGGAAGGCTCAGCGTCTGCCGCGTCAGGTTGCGGATGACGATGAGCAGCTCGCCCCAGAGCTTGCGCGCCTCCCACCAGCGTTCGTAGGCCACGCTGTTGCGGAACCCCAGGAAGATGGCCAGGGTCAGTCCGACCAGCGTCAACGGCACCGCGCCCAGCCCCACCCCGCTCAAGGGCAGCCGATGCTCCGCCAGCACCACGGCGGTGGCCAGCAGCATCATGGCGACGACGCGCTTCCAGATGATGGAAACAATCGATCCCTTCAACGTGAACAGCAGCAGCCAGGGAGAGCGGGATGCGGGGCGGACGATCATGACGGCTTACGCTTGGGCGCCTCCCTGCGCGGCTTTGCGGATGCGCACCGGTATCGACTTGTAGGAAGGCGTGCCACATTCCTTATCGATATAGTCCAGCGGAACCAGGACATTGGCCTCGGGATAGTAGGCCGCGACCGAGCCCCGCGCGATGCTGTATTCAATCGCGGTGATGCCTGCCAGCCGCAGCGTCCGATTCCGCGACACGGTTTCTATGTCCACCAGATCACCGTGCTCCAGGCCCTGCGCGGCCAGGTCTTCCGGATTCATGAAAAGCACGTCGCGGCGGCCGAAGACGCCGCGGTAGCGGTCGTCCAATCCGTAGATCGTGGTGTTGTACTGGTCGTGGCTGCGTATGGTCACCAGCCGCAGCACCTCGTCCGGCCAGGGTTCATAACGCTCGCGCACGCCGGGGAACACCGAGAACATGGCCTTGCCGGTGGGCGTGTTCCACTTGCGCTCGGTCGGCGGCAAGGGCATGCGAAAGCCGCCGGGCACGCGGATGCGCGCGTTGTAGTCGTCGAAACCCGGAACCGTGCGCTCGATCAGGTCGCGGATGCGATCGTAGTTTTGCACCAGCCCCAGCCAGTCGACCTTGCTGTGGGGCAAGGTCGACCGGGCCATGGCGGCGACGATGGCCGGTTCCGAGCGCAGCTCGGCGGACGCCGGCTTGAGCTTGCCCGCCGAGGCGTGGACCATGGACATCGAGTCCTCCACCGTCACCGATTGTGGGCCGTCGGCCTGGACGTCGAGTTCGGTGCGTCCCAGCACCGGCAGCAGGAAGGTCTCGCGCCCCACCAGCAGATGCGAGCGGTTGAGCTTGGTACCCAGATGCACGCTGAGCGTCAGTTCCTTCATGGCCGCGAAACAGAGTTCGGGATCGGGCAGGGCCACGGCGAAGTTCCCGCCCAGGCAGATGAGCGCTCGGGCGGTGCCGTCGACCATCGCTTCCATGGCCTGCACCGCGTCATGGCCATGGCCCTGCGGCGGCGTGAAGCCGAACTCCGCTTCCAGCTTTGCCAGGAACTCCGGGCTGGGCTTTTCCGTGATGCCGACAGTGCGGTTGCCCTGCACGTTGGAATGGCCGCGCAGCGGGCAGATGCCGGCGCCGGGCTTACCGAAGTTGCCGCGCATGAGCAGCAGGTCGGCGATCAGCTTGACGTTGGCCGTGCCCGTATTGTGCTGGGTGATCCCCATGCCGTAGGTGACGATGGTGGCGTTGGACTTGGCGTAGGCGTCGGCCACGTGCTCCAGGTCCGCGCGATGCAGCCCGCTTTCGGTTTCGATGTCGGCCCAGGAGGTTGCGTGCAGGTCTGCGGCCAGCGCGTCAAAGCCCAGCGTGTGTTCCGCGATGAACGGGCGATCCAGGACGTTGCCGCGCTGCGCTTCGAGAGCCAGCAGCGCCTTCATGATGCCTTTGAGCGCGGCTGCGTCGCCGCCCGCCCGGACCTGATAGTAGGTCGAGGCGATATTGGTCGAGCTGAAGGTCGCCATTTCCACGATGCTCTGCGGATCGGCGAAGCGTTCCAGGGCGCGTTCGCGCAGGGGGTTGAAGACGATGATGGGCACCTTGCGGCGCGCCAGTTCGTGCAGCGTGCCCATCATGCGCGGATGATTGGTGCCAGGGTTATGGCCAATGGAAAGGATGAGCTCCGCATGGTCGAAGTCCTCCAGCGAGACCGTGCCCTTGCCTATGCCGATGGACTGCGGCAAGCCCACGCTGGTCGCCTCATGGCACATGTTCGAACAGTCGGGGAAATTATTGGTGCCGAATTCCCGCGCGAACAGCTGAAACAGATAGGCCGCCTCATTGGAGGCCCGCCCCGAGGTATAGAACTCGGCCTGGTCAGGCGCGTCCAGGCTGCGCAGCGCCTCGCCGATGCGTTCGAACGCGGCATCCCACGATACGGGAACGAATTTGTCCGTGGCCGCGTCGTAGGCCATCGGGTGAGTCAGGCGGCCGAAGTCCTCCAGCTCGTAGTCCGACAGCGCCAGCAATGAAGACACCGTGCGCTGGGCGAAAAAATCCGGCGTCACGCGTTTGCAGGTCGCCTCCCAGGTGACCGCCTTGGCGCCGTTCTCGCAGAACTGGAACGTGGAGCGGTGCTCCTTGTCCGGCCACGCACAGCCTGGACAATCGAAACCCGCCGGCTGGTTGGTACGCAGCAGGACGACGGGGGCCTCCACCACTTCCATCTGTTGCCGCACGGCCTGGGCCGTGGCCTTCAATGCCCCCCAGCCGCCCGCCGGACCGTCATAGGGCCGGATGCCGGGTACTTCACGTCGTTGTTTCATGGCTGGTCTCCTTCAAGCGCCCAATTCCCGCCAGCATGCGGCAACGACAAGAAATGATCTAATTTTTCCTGTGAACCTTTTGATAATCCATGGTTATCAAGGTTTGGCCGCCAGCGAGTGGTTGAGGACGGCCTCCAGGTCCATTTGGCCGGCGATCTGCCAGGCGGCGTCCGATAAGGCAGGCGGCTTGTCGCGCCGCAGCCTGACCAGGCAGACGTCCTCGGCGTGTTCGGGAATGATGGGATGCGCCAGCAGCCCGGCCCCTTCATACTGGGCGGGCAAGGCGCTCAGGGGCATGATGGAGAATGCCCGCCCGCTCTGGCATTCCGTCAGCAGCACGCGGATGTCGTTGCTTTGCAGCACCACTCGCGGCTTGGCTTCCACGCTCTCGAAACATTTGTTCAAGGTCTGGCGGTTTTGCATGTCCGGGCTGAGCAGGCAGAGCGGAAGTTCGCCCACTTCCGACCAATCCAATTGGCGCGGCAAGGAGGCCTGCTCGTTCGCCACCAGCACGTAGCGCTCGGCGTACAGCGGCATCACGTCAAAGTCGGCGCTGTCGAGCACGGACCGCTCATAGAGGATGCCCAACTGGATTTCCTGGGCCTTCAGCCGGCGCAGGATTTCCGGAGTGCTGAGCGAGGTGACTTCCAGCGTCAGCTGGGGAAGGATCTCCCGATACTGGGCGCTGAGCAGCGTCGCCGCATGGTTGGCAGTGGGAATGGCGCCTATCGCCAGGTGGCCTTGCGGCACGCTGCGCACGAGATCGGCCTCCTGCCGCAGTCCCTCCAGCGAAGCCATCACCTGCCGCACCCATTGGATCACCCGCTCGCCTTCGGGCGTAATGCCTTCGAAGGTCCGGTTGCGCTTGACGATCGTGATTCCGAGTTCGCGCTCCAGTTCGCGGATGCCGTTGGACAGCGCGGGTTGCGAGACATGACAGCTTTCCGCCGCCCGTCCGAAATGCCGGTATTTGTCCAGGGCCAGGAGATAGGAGAGCTGACGGATAAACATGGACATCCCCGGATTTCATCGTCGACTTCACGGCTTATAGCGCAAGCGGTTCAGGTCCGCTTGCAAGCCATGCGGCCGATCTTACTCCCGGCGCTTGCTGGCGCGATGCGCCATGTAGCCGAAGACGCAGGCGGCGGCGATGCTTGCCACCCAGACCGCAAGATGCAGCGGCCGTGCCCAAGCCGACCTCAGGCTCTCGTCGAACGCCATCGCCAGCATATCGGCAGAAGCCACGGCCAGCCATAGCAGCGCCGCCGCCCGCCATTGCTCCGTCCGCAAGCGGCGCTCGCCTCGCACCAAGGCATGCACGCCGCAAACCATCCATGCCAGAAAGAAAGCCGTCACCTCGCGTTCATGCAACCCCGCCGCATGTGGCCAGGCCAGGCGATTGGCCAGCAGGTACGCGGCGCAGGCGCACGTCGGGCCGCAGATCATCGCCACATTCAACCGGTGCGCAGCGCGGCCGAAGCGGGAGGCGGCCGCCGCCGGCCGCGCCGCGTACAGGACCAGTCCCGTCGCGATCATGGCGGCGCCTGACAGGGCCAGCAGGAAGTACAGCGCGCGCAGCAGCGGCGCGGCGTAGTAGCCATAGTGCAGCCCTCCGAGCGTCCGGATCAGTTGCAAGGATCCAGGATAGGCGGTTTGCGCATCGACGACCCGGCCCGTCGCCGCATCCAGGCTGACGCGGTCGGGAAAGGCCAGCAGGCGGTCATCGTACCGGCGCCAGACATCCGCAAGCGCGCCTTGAGTGCCAGGCTGCCTGACCGTGATCGCGGCGATCTTGCCCGCGCCCAGTTCCGCCTCGGCGCGCTGCGCCAGGGCGGCCAGCGGCAGCATTGCGCTCGCACCGCTGCGCGGCGAACTGGCCGGCGGCTGCGGAAACACGTCCGCCACCATCGCCGCCACGTCGCCGCCATAGCGGCTTTGCACGCCTGCGGGCAGATAGCCCAGCAACAGCGTGCTCAAGGCGGTGAGCAGGATCATGCAATGAAACGGCAGCGGCAGCACCGACAGGACGTTGTGCGCATCGAGCCACGCGCGGCCGGGCGAAGCACGCGGCCTGAACAGGAAGAAATCCGCGAAGAAGCGCCGGTGCACAATGACGCCGGAAACCAGCGCCGCCAGCAGCGCCAGGGTACAGGCGCCGACCACCCAGATGCCGGCCTGGCCAGCATGCAGGCTGTAGTGGAACTCGACCAGGAAGTCGCCGCCCTCGGTGTCACGCGGCACGATCTCGCGCCCGCTGGCCGGATCGAGCAGCACGGCGCCGCCGCCCTTTT
Organism: Achromobacter aegrifaciens; assembly: GCF_902859735.1. Taxonomy (GTDB): domain Bacteria; phylum Pseudomonadota; class Gammaproteobacteria; order Burkholderiales; family Burkholderiaceae_B; genus Achromobacter; species Achromobacter aegrifaciens. The sequence goes on from NZ_CADIJY010000014.1 coordinate 65,274, forward strand.
CATCCTCCCATGACAGCCCCAGCAGGGAACGGCGCGCATCCGGCAGCTCGATGCGCCAGGAAGCCGCCGCCGCGGCATTGCGCGCCAGCCAGTCTTGCGCGCGCTCCAGGGTTGACGGCTGGTCCGCTCGACCAGCCGCGGAACTCTCCGGCTTCATCCAGAGGCTGATTTCAGGCGCGTAGACACTGAGCGCGCCCGTCAGGAACACTGCAAACGCCAGCCAGCCGAACAACAGGCCGACCCAGGTATGCAGCCAGGCCATGCGCTGGCGCAGGCTTCCTTCCGGATAGGCGTTCATGCCGCCGCTCCCCACGCCATGGCCCAGCAGCCCGCGCAGCCTGCGGCAATGATCAGCCACACGCGGCCCACGCTGCGGGCCGCGAAAGCCCATATCGCGAGGCCCACGTGCGCGGGAATGGCGGCCAAGGCCGGATAGAGGATGGCGTCGGCAGGCGGCAGCGGCAGTCGCGCCGCCGCTGCCACAGCGGCCCAAACCAGCGCATACGCGCCCAGCGTGGCCGCGCCCGCGCGCGCCGTCACGCCGCGCCAATTGCCGTGCGGCCTCACCATGCGTACCGCAGCGTGGCCAACACCAGCCGCCCGGCGCCGTAGGTGCACGACGTGGTGGTCACGCAAGTGCCCACATACGTGCGGTCGAACAGGTTGCTGGCGTTCAGCGACAGCGTCATGCCCCGCATCGCGGGCTGCATCCGGCCCAGGTCGTAGGACAGGGCGGCATCGACCAGCGTCACCGCCGGAATGCGCAAGGTGTTGGCCGCATCGCCCCAGTCGGCGCCGATGTAGCGCACGCCCGCTCCCAGTCCCAGACCCTGCAGCGGCCCCTCCTGCACCTTGTATGCCAGCCATGCCGCGGCTTGGTGCGCCGGCGCGTAGTACTGCTTCTTGCCCTGCCGCGACTGCGGCGCGCCATCGACGATGTCGACGTTGGAACTCTTGGTCACCACGGCGTCGACGTAGGAGTACGAGGCGATCACGTCCCAGCCGCGCGCGAGGCTGGCCTTGCCTTCCAGTTCGATCCCGCGCGAGCGGACCTCGCCCGCCTGCAGCTGGAAGCCCGGCGGACGGCCCTGCGTGGTATCGCTGGTCAGCACGTTGGTTTGCGTCAATTGATAGGCCGACAGCGTCACCATGCTGTCGCTGCCCGGCGGCTGGTACTTCAATCCCGCCTCGATCTGCCGGCCCTTGGTCGGCTGGAAGGGGTTGCTCTCGTAGTCGGTGCCTCCCGTGGGCGCGAAGGACGTCGAGTACGCCACATAGGGCGCCAGGCCGCTTTCCAGCATGTAGGTCAGGCCCGCCCTGCCGGTAAAGGCCGAATCGTTCTGCGCGACCTTGCCGGACGTCAGCAGATTGCGGGTCGTGCTGCGCGCCATGTCGTAGCGGCCGCCCAGCGTCAGCAGCCAGTTGCCGTACGAGATCTGGTCCTGCGCGTAGACGCCGGACTGTTCGGTGCGCTGGCGCGAATCGATGCGGGGAATCAGGTCCGAGAGGCCCGGCCGGGGCCGCCCATACACCGGATCGTAGAGGTCCAGCGGCGGCACGCCGGCGATGACGTTGGCGAACTGGTAGGTGTCGCGCATGTCCAGATAGTCGAAGCCAGCCAGGAACTCGTGCCCGACCTGGCCGGTGTTGAAGCGCGCGACGGCCTGGGTATCCACATTCAGCGTCGCCCCGGTGCCCTTGCCCTGCGACATCGAACGCGACCAGGTGCGCATGTCCACCGGATTGAGCATATAGCCCACGGTGGTGCGCGCCTCGCCCCGCATGTGGCTGTAGCGCAGTTGCTGCCTGACGGTCCAGGTGTCGTTGAACTGGTGCGAAAACAGATAGCCCGCCGAGTACTGCTCCCGGTCATAGGTATCCCAGCCGGGTTCGCCGGTATAGCGGTCGCGGGGAATGCGGCCGTTGGGATTGGAGTAAAGCGTGCCTGCCGCCGGCAGATTGCCGTACATGGGCACCTGGTGGTCCTTTTGATAGAAGCCCAGCAAGGTCAGCGAGGTGGCCGCCGACGGCCGCCACGTCAATGCCGGAGCGACGAAGGTCCGGTCCTCTTCCGAGTAATGGGCGGACTGGGCCGCATCGCGCTGCAATGCGACCAGGCGATAGCTCCACTGTCCGTCCTGGTCCATCGGGCCGCTCAAATCGGCGGCAGCCTGGATCCGGCCATAGCTCCCGGTCTGCAACTCGATCTCGCGCTGGGGCGCCGGCGTCGGCAGCTTGCTGACCATATTGATGAGGCCGCCGGGCGTATTCTGGCCGTACAGCACCGAGGACGGCCCTTTCAGCACTTCCACCCGCTCCAGCCCGTAGGGCTCGATCTGCAGCATGCCGAAGCTGTATGCGCCAAATGGCAGCCGGGCGCCGTCCAGGTTGTTGCGCGCGGCGTGGCCGCCGCGCAGGTAGATGTTGTCGTAGCGCAGATCGGCGCTGCCGCCCGGCGAATAGGCGCCCGGCGTGTAGGCCAGCGCCTCGACGATGCTGCGCGCGCCTCGCATCGTTATCTCGTCGCGCGTGACCACGTTCACCGTCTGCGGGATTTCCAGGATGGGCGTGTCGGTCTTGGTGCCGCTGGCGCTGCGCTGCGCCACGATGCCGGCTACGGGTCCGTAGGCCGACTCGTCCGTGCCCTCCACCCGCACCGCCGGCAGCACTGCTGCCGGCTCGTTGGGCACGCGCCTCAGCGTGTAGACATTGGCGCCATCGCGCCGCGCCGCCAACAGCGTGCCCGCCAGCAATTTGGCCAGCCCCGCCTCGACCGTCCATGCGCCTTGCAGCCCGGCCGTGCGCAAGCCTTCGGCCAGCGCCGGGTCGAACGAAAGATTGATGCGAGCCACCCCGGCGAAGGCCGACAGCGCCGGTCCCAGCGGGCCCGCCGGAATCTCGAACCGTGCCTGGACGGCTGCGCCGGACGTATTCGCAGCCGGCTGCGCGTGGATGGCCGGCGCCACTGCCACCAGTGCCGCGCAGAGCGCGCCAGCGGCGGCGCGGCGGTTCGTGCGGCAAGCTGACCTGGCCGCGTTGTTCTTGCTTGAAAGCATGCTGATCCCGACGAAGTACGAGCGAAGGTGCTATATGGACTTGTCGGACGAAGCGAAAAAAGGGGCCAAAAATCCGCGCGCCACGGTCAGGCCGGCACCACGCTGACCCAGTAGCGGCTGCGCGAAACCACCCGCACCGGCAGGCTGCGCGACACCGCCAGCAGCACCGCATCGGTGTCATCCACCTGGAACCCGCCCGAGATGCGCAGATCGGCCACCGCCGGATCGCAGCGCAACAGGCCCGGGCGATAGCGCGCCAGCTCCTTCAGGAAGTCGGCCAGCCTCATGTCGTCCGCATAAAGCACGCCATCCAGCCAGGCTTGCGGCGGATGGACATAGGCGCGAGGCGCCAGGACTTCACGGTCCGAAAACTCGGCGCATTGCCCTGCCGCCAGCACGACGCCCGCCGCCGCCGCACGCGGCTGCAGCCGAACCTGCCCTTCGATCACCGCGACCCGGCTGCGCGCATCCAGTTGCCGCACGCCGAAGTACGTGCCCAAGGCCTGCACGCTGCCTTCGGCGGTGCGCACCCGCAGCGGCCGAGCGTCCGGCGGCGCCGCATGGGCCGAACGCAGCAGGATTTCGCCCTCCCGCAGCAGCACCAGACGTTGTTCCGCCGAATAGTCCAGGTCCACCGCCGAGGCGGTATTGAGCGCCAGCACGCTGCCGTCCGGCAGCTGGAACTGCCGGCGTTCGCCACTGCTGGTGGCGTAGTCCGCCGTCCAGCTTTGCCAGGGCGCCGTGCGCCATGCCAGCCAGCCCGCCGGCACCCCCACGATCAGCCCCGCCAGCACCCGCAGACCCGCGCGCCGCGTCGCGTCCGCGTTCATGGCGGCCCGCCCCAGCCCCGGCGGCAAGCCGCCGAACTTGGCCAGGACAGCCTGCGCCCGGGTCCAGGCGCGGTCGTGCTCGGGGCTGCGTTGGCGCCAACGCTCACAGGCCAGCTTGTCCGCATCGGAGAAGCGCCCCGAATGCAACCGCACCAGCCAATCCGCGGCTTCGCCCGCGATCTTCGGATCGATGGCGTCCGTCGCTGCCGTCATGACGCCGCCAGGATGCAATGCTTGAAGGCCTCGGCCATGTAGCGCTTGACCGTGCGCACGCTCACCCCCATCTCGACGCCGATCTGCTCGTACGTCAGGCCGTCGAGTTGCGACAGCAGGAATGCGATCCGGGCCTTGTCCGGCAGGGCCGCCAGCAAGGCGTCCACCTCGCGCAGCGTCTGCAGCACCATCAGGCGCTGCTCTTCCGACGGCGCATGCCGCGCCGGCATGGCCGCGAGGGCGTCGAGGTAGGCCTGCTCCAGCGCATGGCGCCGGTACAGGTCCACCATCAAGCGCTTGGCGATGGTGGTCAGGTAGGCGCGCGGCTCCTGCAACTCCGGCATGGCGCGCCGGCGATAGCTGCTCAGCAACCCGACAAACGTGTCCTGGGCCAGGTCGGCGGCGTCGGCGCTGTTGCCCAGCCGCCGGCGCAGCCAGCCGAACAGCCAGCCGTGATGCGCGTCGTAGATGCGCTGCACGGCGACGGCGGAAGTCGGGTCGGGGGGAGACATGGCGAGGACGTGGTCGGATTACTTCGATAATGGGAATTAATCGCAATTATCGTCACAAACCGACTCACCCGCAATCTCCTGCCCGCGCAGGTTTCTGAATACGGCATCGTTGGCCCCGCTACGGCGGACTACGTCACCCGCGGCCTGGCCACAGCGCATGAACAGGGTGCGGGGGCGGTCGTGCTGCGCAACAACCGGAAACGGTACAGCTGCACTGTCTGAGCACGCTGGCCATGGCAGGCGCGCAGAACAGCTCGACCATCGTCTTCCCCTTCCCGTGGAGATTGGCCGCCAGCTCAAAGGGCTGGCGGAGCAAGGCTGGGAGTCCACCGCCGGCCCCTGAGCTGCCGGACACGCCGAGCTAGGCCGCCGTCTTGCCCTCCTCCTGCAGTTGCCGCCACAGGATCTTGCCCGTGCTGGACTTAGGTAAAACCTCCACGAACTCCACGATGCGCGGCGCCTTGTAGGCAGCCATGCGCGTCCGCGCCCAGGCGATCACCTCTTCTTCGCGCACGCTGCCGCGCGCCTCGTCGCGCAACACCAGCAGAGCCTTCACCGTTTCGCCGCGGCAGGCATCCGGCACTCCGATCACGCAGGCCTCGTGGACTGCCGGATGCTCGTACAGCGCGTTCTCGACCTCCGCCGGCCAGACCTTGTAGCCAGATGCGTTGATCATGCGCTTCAGGCGATCGGTCACGTAGAAATAGCCGTCTTCGTCCACGCGGCCCAAATCGCCGGTGCGGAAATAGCGCTGCCCGTCCAGCATGAAAAAGGCTTCCTCATCGGCCTGCGGATTGTTCCAGTACCCCAGCATGACCTGCGCGCCGCGCGTGACGAGTTCGCCGGTGTCGCCCTGGGGCAGTTCAACCAGCGTGGCCGGATCCACGATCCGCGTGTCCACGCCGAAGGTGGGGACGCCTATGCATTGGCGCTTGTTGCGGTCCAGCGGATTGCAGTGCAGGAACGAGGCGGTTTCCGTCAGCCCATAGGCCTCGTTGTAGGTGATGCCGTAGCGGCTGGCCAACATGGCAGCGACCGCCTCGGGCATGGGGGCTCCGCCGCCGCATAGCTGCGCCAGGCTGGACAGGTCCAGCTTTTCGATGCCGGGTTGCGCGAAGAAATCCACGACCATCGCGGGCGGCGCGGCCCAGACACTGACGCGATGACGCGCCATCAGCCTCCCGGCCACTTCGCGGTCCCAGCGCGGCAGTACCACCACCGTGGCGCCCAGCAGGATTGGCGTATTCATGCAGCTCTGCATGCCCAGCAGATGGAACATCGGCGCCACGCCCATGATGACCGCTTCGGAGGTGAGGCCGCGCCATAGCTGCGAACCGGCCAGGGATGCATTCATGGTGCCGTGGGTATGGCGGCAGCCCTTGGGCCGGCCAGTGGTGCCCGAGGTATAAGGCAGCAGGCAGAGGTCCTTCGCCCCGGCCCGGTGCGGCAACGGCTGTGCGTTGACCGCCAGCGCGCCGTACCAGGGCACGCCGCCGCGCACATCGGGTGCGCGCCTGGGCGCGGCGACCCATTCGGGCGCATCAGGAGCCGGTCCCTGCAAATAATCCGAATAGGTGTGGACGATGACACGCTCCAGGCGTCCGTCAGCGGCGAAGCCGTCCAGCCGCGCGCACAGTTCCTGGGCCGCGAAGGCCACGCGGGCACCGCTGTCCGCCAGGTAATGCGCCAATTCGTCCGGCGTGCTCATGGCATTGACCGGCACCACCACCGCCTCGGCGCGCAGGATCGCGTAGTACGCGATGACAAACTGCGGACAGTTCTGGCTCAGCAACAGGACGCGGTCGCCTGCCTTCACGCCCGCGCTGTGCTGCAGGTAGCCGGCCATGGCGTCGACCTCGCGCTTGAGCCGCGCGTAGTCCAGCACGGTGTCGTAGAACACGATGGCGGCCTTGCCCGGATAGCGCGTGGCGGACGCCTCCAGGTTGAAGTACAGGCTGGACTGCGGCGGGCTGATCTCCTTCGGCAGCCCCTTGGGCCAGTACCGATAATGCGCTTGGTGCATCTTGTCTCCTCATCGTTGTTCTGACTGTCCGCCATGCGCCTCAGGCGGTCATGGCGCGCGCGATGATTTCCTTCATGATCTCGTTGGAGCCGCCGTAGATCTTGCCGACCCGCGCATCCGCGTACAGCCTGGCTATCGGGTATTCAAGCATGTAGCCGTAGCCGCCGTGCAATTGCAGGCATTCGTCGATCACCTGGCAGTTCATCTGCGTGGTCCACCACTTGGCCATGGCCGCCGTGGACAGGTCCAGCGTGCCCGCCAGCTGGCGCTCGATGCAATCGTCGACGAAACGCGCCGCAATGGTGGCGACTGTCTCGCACTCGGCCAGCTTGAAGCGCGTGTTCTGGAGTTCGATGAGCGCCTGGCCGAAGACCTGCCGGGTGCTCGCGTAGGCCAGGGTTTCCTCGATGGCGCGACGCATGGTGGCCACGGCGCCCACCGCGATCAGCAGCCGTTCGCGCGGCAGCTGCTGCATGAGCTGGGCGAAGCCGCGGCCCTCGACGCCACCCAGCAGGCAGTCCTCGCCCACGCGCGCGCCATCGAAGAACAGCTCCGCCGTGTCCAGGCTTTTCTGACCCAGCTTCTCCAGCAACCGCCCGCGCCTGAAGCCCGGCAGGTCCTGCGTTTCCACCATGATCAGCGACACACCCCTGGCCCCCGCCTGGGGATCGGTCTTGGCGACCACGCAGACCAGGTCCGCGTGCAAGCCGTTGGTGATGAAGGTCTTGGAGCCATTGAGGACATACTGCTCGCCCTGCTTGACGGCGGTGGTGCGCACGCTCTTCAGGTCGGACCCGGCTCCCGGCTCACTCATGGCGATGGCGCCCACCAGTTCGCCCGTGGCCATGCGTGGCAGCCACCGCCGCTTCTGCTCTTCCGTGCCGTAGTTCAGTATGTAATGCGCCAGGATGGCGCTGTGCACGTTGTTGCTGAAGCCGTGCACCATGGCGCGCGCCTGCTCCGCCGCCACGATGGCTTCGTGCGCGAAGTTGCCTCCGCCCCCGCCATAGGCCTCGGGCATGCTCACGCACAGCAGGCCCAACCGGCCCGCCTTGTTCCAGACCTCGCGGTCCGCGTGCTGCTGCTTGCGCCAGCGCTCTTCGTCGGGCACGAACTCCTTTTCGAAGAGGCGGCGCGTCGAATCCTGGAACAGCGTCAGGTCCGCATCCATCCAGCCTTGCCGTGGCGTGTCCATAGCGCTTTCCCCTTTCAAGGACGGCCGCCGCCGACGACCAGGACCTGGCCGCTGACGTAGTTGGACTCGGGCAGGCAGAAAAGGTACACCGCACCTGCGGCTTCCGCCGGCGTGCCGGCGCGGCCGATGGGGATCAGGCTTTCGGCGTTCTTCAGCACTTGCGGATTGACGCCCACCTTGATCTGCCGGCCTTCGATATCCAGCGTGGCATCACCGTCGGCCGGCGCTTCGGTCAGGCGCGTCTTGATCAGCCCGAAGGCCACGCTATTGACGTTTACCTTGTAGCGGCCCCATTCCTTGGCCAATGCGCGCGTCAGCCCGTTGATGCCGGCCTTGGCGGCCGAGTAGTTGGCCTGGCCGGCATTGCCCATGACTCCGGAAGTCGACGAGATGTTCACGACCTTGCGGAACACTTCCCTGCCCTGTTCCGCTTCGGCCTTGGCCGCGACCCGGATGAAGCTGGAGGCCGCCCGCAGGATGCGGAACGGCGCGGACAGGTGCACCGCCAGGATCGCGTCCCATTGTTCGTCCGTCATCTTCTGGATCACGTTGTCCCAGGTGTAGCCGGCATTGTTGACGATGATGTCCAGGCCGCCATAGGTGTCCACGGCGGTGCCGACGAAACGTTCGGCAAAGCCCGCTTCGATCACGCTGCCCGCGCAGGCCTGCGCCTGGCCGCCCGCCTTGCGGATCAGCGCCACGGTTTCTTCCGCAGGCCCCGCGTCCAGATCGTTCACCACCACGTTGGCGCCTTCGCGCGCCAGCTTCAGCGCAATCTCCTGCCCGATGCCGCGTCCCGCGCCCGAAACCAGCGCGACCTTGCCTTCCAATGTACCCATCGTTCTCTCCTTTCCTGGGCTACTGAATTGCCAGCACTGCCACGCCGCTCAGGCGCAGTTCGCCGGTCTGGCTGCGCGCATGCAGCTCCACCCGCAAGCGGGCTTCTCCCTGCGCTTCAAAGCGTTCCACCACGCTGCCGGAACAGCGGACCTCGTCACCCACGTGCGTGATCGCCACGAAGCGCACGGCGTACTCGCGCAACGCCGATTGCGGCGCCCAGTTCGTCAGCAGCCGGGCCAGATAGGCAGCCGACAACATGCCGTGGGCGAAGACGTCGTCCATGCCGGCGGCTCGCGCGAAATCCAGGTCCACGTGTATCGCGTTGTGGTCGCCCGAGGCACCGCAATACAGCGCCAGCCCCAATCGGCTGATCGGCCCCGCGGTAAAACCGGGCAGCTCGTCGCCGGCCCTGGCGTCATGATTCATGGCCGCAGTCATTCCTGTCTCCTAGGCGTTACGCACGACGGTCGTCGCGCGCAGTTCGGCGACCAGGCGCCCCGCGGCGTCGGTCACCCGGGTTTCGCGCACGACGAACTCCAGCGCGCCGCCCTTCTTGGCGTAGATGTCGGCGATGCGCGGTTCAAAGCGCAATTCGTCGCCGGCATGCGCCATGGCGTGGTAGACGAACCCCTGTTCGCCGTGCAGCACCCGCGCTATGTCTATGCCCAGCAGTTCACGCATGGCTGCGGGCCGGGGGCTGTCCATTTCCAGGCAGAAGAAGAAGGTCGGCGGCACCGGCAGTCCCGGGTAGCCGGCTGCTCGCGCGGCGGCTTCGTCGGTGTAGACCGGGTCGTCCTGGCCGGTGGCCTTCGCGAAGAAGCGCAGGCGGCCTGCCTCCACGGTCGCGTTGAACGCCGGCAAGGCGGCGCCGATATGGCTGGTATCGAGCATTGCGTTCTCCTCAGGCCGCCTGGTACAGCGTCACCACGCAGGCGCCGCCCAGTCCCAGGTTGTGCTGCAGCGCCAGCCTGGCGCCTTCGACCTGGCGCAAGTCCGCCTGGCCTCGCAGTTGCCACACCAGCTCGGTGCACTGCGCCAAGCCGGTTGCGCCCAGCGGATGGCCCTTGGACAGCAAGCCGCCGGATGGATTGGTCACGACCTTGCCGCCGTAGGTGTTGTCGCCTTCCAGGATGAACTTCTCGGCGCTGCCCTCGGGCGTCAGGCGCAGGCCTTCGTAGGTGATCAGCTCGTTGGCGGTGAAGCAGTCGTGCAGCTCGACCACGTCCACGTCGTCAGGGCCGATACCGGCGGCCTCATAAACTTGGTCGGCTGCGGCCCGCGTCATGTCAAAGCCCACCACTTTGCGCATGTCGCCAGCGCCGAAGGTGGACGGCGTGTCCGTCGTCATGGCCTGCGCGGCAATGCTGACGGCGGGCGCCAGGCCGTGGCGGCGCGCGAACTCGTCCGAACACAGGATGGCGGCCGCCGCGCCGCAGGTCGGCGGGCAGCATTGCAGGCGCGTCAGCGGATCGAAGATCATGGGCGCGGACAGCACCTCGTCCAGCGTGACCGGCTGGCGGAACACGGCGTAAGGATTGCGCGCGGCATGCTGGCGCGCCTTGACCGCGATGCGGGCGAAGACGTCGGCGCCGATGCCGTGCTCCTTCATGTAGTCGCGGCCCGCGCCGCCGAAGAACTGGGCGGCGCGCGGCTTGGCCGTGTCATAGCCCTGCATTTCGCTCATCGCCAGGACGAAGTCCTGCAGTGGCGACGGGCGGTCCTCGTACACGCCTTTCAGCGCGCCAGGCACCATCTGTTCGAAGCCCACCGCCAGGGCGCACTCCACCGCCCCGCTTTCCACCGCCTGCCGCGCCAGAAACAGGGCCGACGAACCGCTTGCGCAATTGTTGTTGACGTTGAACACCGGAATGCCGCTCAGCCCCACGCCGTAGACCACCGCCTGGCCAGCGGTCGAATCGCCGTAGACATAGCCGGCGTAGGCCTGCTGGACCGCGTCGTATTGCAGCCCCGCGTCCCGCAGGGCCTGGCGCACGGCGCTCGCGCCCATCACGGTATATGCCTCGCTGGCGCCGGGCTTGCTGAAAGGAATCATGCCGACCCCTGCAACCCATACTTTCCGATTCATGTCTGACTCTCCTGATGAGCGGGCGCGGCGACGGCCGCGCGCCTGGATTCATGGTCTTGTCTCAGCACGGACTTCAGCACCTTGCCGGCGGCCGACATGGGCAATTCGCTGAGGAACTCGTAGGTCTTGGGACATTTGTAGGCGGCAAGCTGCAGGCGGCAATGCCTGTCCAGGGCGTCGGCGTCGGCGGCCATGCCTGGATGCGGCACGATTACCGCGTGCACAGCCTCGCCCCAACGCGCGTGCGCCACGCCGATGACCGCGCAGCGCGCCACCAGCGCGTGGCGGGCCAGCACGCCTTCCACTTCAGCGCCGTAAACGTTTTCGCCGCCACTGACGATCATGTCCTTGAGGCGGTCGACGATGTACAGGTATCCATCCTCGTCCTGGCGGGCTGCGTCGCCCGTCAGCAACCAGTCCCCGTCGAACGCGCGACGCGTTTCTTCAGGCCGGTTCCAGTAACCCTGCATCACCATGGGCCCGCGCACCGACAGCTCGCCAACGGCGCCGGGCGCCGCCTCGCTGCCATCGGGCGCGAGAATGCGCGTCTCCACGCCTACCGCAGGCCGTCCCGCCGAGTCGGTGCGCGCGCCGCCCTGGCGCACGTCTGCATTGATAGCGACGGTGGCGGCGGTTTCGGTCATGCCGTAGGCATGCACGAACTCTGCTTGCGGAAAGGCCGCCAGCGCCCGGTCAAGCAACGCCCGGGAAATCGGCGAGGCGCCCCAGATCACGCGCCGCACGCCGTCCAGCCGGTACTGCGCGAATCCGGGTTCGTCCAGCAGCATCTGGATCATGCTGGGCACCAGCAGCACTTCGGTTACGCCGTCGTCCTGCAGGGCCTGCAACACCGCGCGGGGCTGGAAGCCGCGCTGGACCGCCACCGATGCGCCCGCGACAAACTGTCCGATCAATCGACCCAATCCGGCAACATGGAATAGCGGCGCGACCAGCAGGGTGCGGCTGTCGGGCGGCGTGGGGACCGTAGCCATCCTGGCCACCGCAGCGCTCCAGAGGTTCGCGTGCGTCAGCATGGCGCCCTTGGGCGCGCCGGTCGTGCCGCCGGTAAAGAGGATCGCGGCCAGCGCGTCGCCGCCCGCACGGACATCGTCCAGCGGCGCGGCCGCGGCGGCGTGCGCTTCCAGCACGTCGGCGGACAGCGGCTGCGTGCTGGCAGGAACGTCCACATCGGCCATGCGCGGGGCCATGGTCTCGTCCACCAACAGCAGGCGCGGACTGCAGTCGGCCAGTGCCTGCGCAAGCTCCGGGCAGCTCCAGCGCGTGTTCAAAGGCAGCACGGCCGCCCCCAGCCACCAGCACGCCAGGATCCACGACACATAGTCCGCGCCGTTCGCGCCCCAGAACGCTACGCGATCGCCCGGCAGCACGCCATGGCCGCGCAGCACGGCGGCCTTGCGCGCGGTCCAATCGATCAGCGCCGCGTAGGTCCAGCGCCGTGCGTCTTCGCACAGCGCGATCTTGCCGGGGTGCAGCCGGCCTGCACGATGCAGGCCTTGTGTCAGATACATGGTGCTCGTCTCCTGCGGCGCCGTGCTCCTTGCGCGGAACAGCGTGCGTTCGTCCTCGAGCCCCTAGCTTCCTCCTTGGGGCCGGATCGCGGCAATGGCCGCAGGCGTCAAACCGATAGGCGAAAAGTGTCAGCGGCTTGCCGGCCTTCGGGGCCGCAGACCAGGCGGTTGCGGCGGTATTCTCCCGGCGACACGCCGGTCCATTTCTTGAAGGCGCGGTGGAAGGTGCTGGGTTCGGAAAAGCCCAGACGCTCGGCGATATCCATCAGGGATAGATCGTGGCGGCCCAGATATTCGACTGCGGCATCGCGCCGCAAGTCATCCTTCAGGGCCTGGAAGCCCTGCCCCTCTTCACGCAAGTGCCGCCGCAGCGTCTGCGGCGTCATCGCCAGTTGCGCGCTGACCTGGATCAGCGACGGCAACTCCCTGGACAGATCGTTGCGCAACAGGCGGCGGATGCGATCGGTCAGGGTGGTGCGGTCCTGGTACTTCACCAACAGGTCGAACGGCGCATTGGCCAGAAACGGCTTGAGCGTCTGTTCGTTCTGCACCACCGGCAAGGCCAGCCAGCGCGACTCCAGCCACAGGCCCGTCACCGGCTGGCCATAGCGCACCGGCGCGTAGAACAGCCTGTGCGCATCGGCGCTGCGTGCGCCGCTGCTGTAGTCCACGCCCAGGATGGGAATGCGCCGCGCCGCCAGCCAGTTGGCCACGCCCAGCGTGAAGAATAGAAAGGAGCGTTCGCCATACCAGCGCGCACAGCTGCTGGGCGCGCGCGAGTCGAGCACGATGCGCGCCCGCTCGCCACTCACGCACAAGCGGGCGGTGAAATCCCGCAGCACGCCGTGGTAGTAGCGGAACGCCACGCGCAGCGCCTGCCCCACCGTGTCTTCCCGCAGCGCGAGCCGGCAGGCATGGTCGAACGCCCCCATGGGAACCGGATGCTGGCCCATGCCCAGGAAGTCGTCCCGGGTGGCTCGGCGCAGCGTCCGCATGATCTGTGCGAGCTGCGCCTGCGATACCCGCGCCATCGGCGCCTGCAGCAGGGACGGCGGCACGCCGGCGCGCGTCAGGACCCGGTCCACGTCCACGCCCCGGCTGCGCGCGCCTTGCAGGATCTGGGCGATATGTCCCACGGCGATGGTGTGATGGGTCATGAGGATATCCAGCGGCCGGCGTACGCCGATGGATCGATGGTAGCCAAAGCCTGCGCGCACAGGAATGGCCGGCGTGAGCATTCTCGCCAAGCGCAATCAGCGAATCCGCCATTGGTCAGCCGGAAAGCCGCGCCTAGACTGGCCCGAGCCCCGAATGGGCATGCCACTTCGTATTTACGGGAGTCCCTCTTTGGATACACCGAACACCGCCCCGCTCGCGGGCGTCAGGATCCTGGATCTGTCGCGGCTGCTGCCCGGCCCGTTGGGCGCGCAATACCTGGCCGACCTGGGTGCCGACGTCATCAAGATCGAGGATACGCAGGCGGGCGATTATGCGCCGCCGCCCCTGCGCGCCATCTGCAACCGCAACAAGCGCGGGTTGCGGCTGGATCTCAAGCATCCCGAGGGACAGGCGGCGCTGGCCGCGCTGGCGCGCGGCGCGGACGTGGTGATCGAGAGTTTCCGTCCAGGCGTGGCCGCGCGGCTGCAGGCCGACTACGCCACCCTGGCGCGCCACAATCCCCGGCTGGTCTACTGCAGCATCACGGGCTACGGACAGGACGGTCCGCAGCGCGACGCCGCCGGCCACGACCTGAACTATGCGGCCTGCGCCGGTGTCGCCGACCAGATGGGCTGCGGGCCCGATCTGCCGGCGCTGTCGAACCTGCCCGTGGCCGACATACTTGGAGGTTCGCTTACGGCGGTAATGGGCATCCTGGCCGCGCTGTACGACGCCCAGCGCAGCGGGCGCGGACGGTACATCGATATCGCCATTGCCGACGGCCTGCTGGCCGGCGCCGTCGTGCCGCTGGCCACGCTCAATGCCCGCGGCGACACGCGGCCGGCGGGCGCAGATACCCTGTCCGGCGGGCTGGCATGCTATGGCCAGTACCGCGCCGCGGACGGGCGCTATCTGGCGGTCGCCGCGCTGGAGCTGAAATTCTGGCAAACGCTGTGCCGGCGGCTGGATCGCCCCGACCTGGCGCCGCTGCATCGCGACGGCGACGCGGCGCAGCAGGCGCGCGTGCGCCGCGAATTGCAGCAGATCTTCGGATCCCGGCCGCTGGCGCATTGGCTGGAACTGTTTGAAGGCGCCGACTGCTGCGTGTCGCCCGTGCTCAAGCTGGCGGAGGGCCTGACGCATCCGCAGTTCGTCGCCCGCGGCATGCCGCTGCAGACCGAGCATCCGGTCTATGGCCGTAACACCCATGTGGCCAGCCCGGTGAAGATGTCGGGCTTCCAGTTCGCCATACATCGCCAGGCTCCGCTGCCGGGCGAACACACCGATCAGATCCTGCGCGAGGCCGGCTACAGCGAGCCGGACGTCGCCAGCCTGATCGGGCGCGGCATTGCGCTGTAGGCACATACGGCCAGCCCCGCCCGCCACCCAAGCGACCATAACCAGGACGGAGACAATCATGAAAGATCCACATCGCAGCCTTCCCTCGCCCCTGCGCCGCAGCCTGCTCAAGCTGGGTGCGGCCTTGCCCGCCACGCTGGCCTTGCCGCGTCAGGCCAGCGCCTCGGGCTTTCCGGCCCGCCCCGTCACGCTCATCGTGCCGTTTCCGGCGGGCGGCGCGACGGACACCCAGATGCGCGCGCTGGCGATCGCTGCCTCGCGCGAACTGGGCCAGACGGTCGTGATTGCCAACCGGCCAGGCGCAGGCGGCACGCTGGGCCCGGCGGCCATGGCGCAGACCGCCGCACCCGACGGCTATACCGTGTCGGTGGTGGTAGGCACGCTGTTCCGCTACCCCTTTCTGCAGCAGGTCAACTACGACCCGCTCAAGGACTTCACCTACGTCGCCTGCATGACCGCCTACTCGTACGCCATCGTGGTGCGCGAGGACGCGCCCTGGCGCACGCTGGACGAAATGATTGCCGACGCGCGCGCGCATCCCGACAAGATCAGCTACGGCGGCACCGGCACCGGCGGCTCGGGGCGCATCGCGATCGAGCGCCTGTCGCGGCTGACGAACACGCGCTTCAATTTCATCCCCTACAAGGGCGCGGCCGAAGAGACCACCGCGCTGCTGGGCGGCCATATCCAGATGATCTCGGATGCAGGCTGGGGGCCGATGATAGACACCGGCAAGGCGCGCTTGCTCGCGGTGTTGGGTGAAACCCGCGCCAAACGCGTGCCCGACGTGCCCACGCTGACGGAACTGGGCTATCCCATCGTCGCGGCCAATCCAGTCGGCATCGCCGGACCGAAGGGCATGGATCCCGAGGTCACGCGCATTTTGCAGCAGGCATTCCACCGCGCGTCCCGCGATCCGGAATACAACCGCGCGCTGGAAACCGCCGACCAGCCGCACATGCTGATGGACAGCGCCGCCTACACCGACTTCGCGGTCCGGCAGGTCGCGGAAGAAAAGAGATTCGTGGCCGAACTGGGCCTGAAGACGTAGCCGCGACCTCAGCCCGCAGGGTTCAGCATGCAGTCGCGCAGGCGCAGCACCGATGCGCAGGACGTGTCGCGATGTGTCACCAGCGACAGGGACAGCGCATCGTGCGCGTCGGCGTCGTTAAGCGGCACGAAGGCCACGTGCGGGGTGGAATACGCGCGCGTCACGCCCGGCACCAGCGCCAGGCCCATGCCGCTGGCGACCAGACTGATCAGCGTCTGCACCTGTATCGCCTCCTGGCTGATGCGCGGCGAGAATCCCGCCTTCAGGCATAGCGCCTGCGCCACGCCGTGCAAACCCGGCACCTTCAGGGGCGAATACAGCACGAAGTTCTCGGCGCGGGCACGCTCCAGGCTGACCGGCCCGCCCGCGGCCAACGGATGCCCTGCCGGCAGGGCCAGGATGAGATCGTCGCGCTCCACCACCCAGGAATCCAGCGCTGCGTCTTCCGCCAGCGGACCGCGCACCAGGCCCGCATCGATATCGTTGGCGCGCAGCATTGCGACCAAGCCGACCGTGCTGTCCTCGCGCAGGTCCAGCTGCACGTCCGGATACTGCGCCCGGAAGGCCGGCAGGCAGCGCGGCAGCAGCATGTAGGTGGCAGAACCCACAAACCCCAGCCGCAGCGTGCCCCACTCGCCCAACGCAACGCGGCGGGCCGCCTGGCGCGCCTGGTCGGCGTGGAACAGCGCACGGCGCGCGTCCGCCATCAATGCCTGTCCCGCCGGCGTCGGCGTCACGCCCTTGGGGCCGCGCACCAGCAGCGGCGCGCCCACCGCGTGTTCCAGTTTCTGGATCGAGACCGACAGCGCAGGTTGCGCAATGTGCAGCGTGTCTGCGGCCCGCCGATAGCTGCCCAACTCCGCGATGGTGACGAACTGCCGGAGCTGCCGCAAATCGATAGCCATAACAAATTCCATATCGCCCAATACCTACGCCATATTAGACGCGTATGCCGACGGCCGATAGGATTTCCGCCATGACAGCCACTCCCCTATCCCAAGCCAGCGCATTGGGCGGCGTGCGCATCCTGGACCTGACGTCCGTGGTGTTCGGCCCCTACGCCTCGCAGATACTCGCCGACTACGGCGCCGACGTGATCAAGGTGGAATCGCCTGCGGGCGATTCGACGCGGCATACCGGCCCCGCCCAGGAATCCGGGCTGGCCGCCATCTTCCTGGGCCTGAACCGCAACAAGCGCAGCATCGTGCTGGACCTGAAGCAGGCCGCGGCGCGCCAGGCGCTGTTGACGATGGCGGACCAGGCCGACGTGCTGATGCACAGCATGCGCCCCGCCAAGATGGCCGCGCTGGGACTGGATCCGGACACGCTATGCGCGCGCAACCCGCGCCTGGTCTACGCCGGCCTGTACGGCTTCGGCGCGGGCGGCGCCTACGACGGCCAGCCCGCCTATGACGACATCATCCAGGGGCTGTCGGGCCTGGCCGACCTGGTGGACCGCCAGACCGGCGCACCGCGCTACCTGCCCACCGTGGCCGCCGACAAGACTTGCGGACTGATCGCGGCGCACGCCATCCTGGCCGCGCTGTTCCAGCGCGAGCGCACCGGCGCGGGCCAGCAGCTGGAAGTGCCCATGTTCGAAAGCATGGCGTCCTACGCGCTGGTCGAGCACTACTACGGCAGGCACCTGGTCGACGAGCCCGGCGAGGCCGGTTATCCGCGCGTGCTCACGCCCTGGCGCAAGCCCTGCAAGACCGCCGACGGCCATGTCTGCCTGATGCCCTACACCGACGCCCATTGGCACGACTTCTTCATCGCCGCGGACCGCCACGATCTGGCGCAGGACGCGCGCTTTACCGACATCGCGTCGCGCACGCGGCACATCGAAACGCTCTACGAACTGCAGGCCGGCATCGTGGCCGGGCGCGATACCGCCTACTGGCTGGCGCTGTGCGCGCGCCTGGAAATCCCCGCCGCGCCCATCAACCGCCTGCAGGACCTGGAGGCCGACCCGCACCTGCAAAGCGTGGACTTCTTCGCGCCGCTCGACAGCGCCTCCGGCAGCCGCTACCGCTTTCCCCGCAACCCGGTGCGTCTGCAGCATTCCCATGTGCCGCCCGCGATGCCGCCGCGCCTGGGCGAACACACGCTGGACGTACTGCGCCAGGCCGGCTTGGATGAAGCCCAGATCGCCGGGCTTCTGGAATCGGGCGCAGCCCGCGACGCGCATCCCTCAACCCCGAACAACCGCAAGGACTCCGCATGACCGCAGACCGCAACGCCGACGATATCAAGCAGCTTGGCCAGGGCTATTACTGGCAGGACCTGGCCGTGGGCCAGCGCTTTCAGACCTTCCGCCGCACGGTGACCGAGACCGACATCGTCAACTTCATCAGCGTGACCGGCATGCTGGAGACGATCTTCATCGACGCCACGTATGCCCACGGCGCGATCCAGGGACGCCCCGCCCCCGGCGGCCTGACCTACGGCCTGATCGAGGGGCTGATCATGCAGGGCATGGTGCAAGGCACCGGGCTGGCGCTATTGGAAGTCCACAAGAAAATGCTGGCGCCCGTGGTCGCGGGCGACACCATCTGGGCGGAGATCGAAGTCACGAGCATACGTCCCACCTCGCAGCACAACCGGGCGGTGGTCGCCTCGGTCATCGAAGTACGCAACCAGCACGGCAAGCCGGTAATGGCATACACGGCCACCCGCATGCTGGCCGGCAGGCCCTGAACCATCATCAGGCGATCAAGCGCCCCCCGAAGAGGGCGCTGGCGCCGGGACGCGATCCGCGTCACAAGAACAGCACAAGGAGACAAGCAATGAAGAAAGCACTGCTGGCAGGCAGCCTCGCCATTCTCGCGCTGGGCGCCGCCGCCAGCGCCCACGCAGCCTGGCCCGAACGCCCCATCACCATGGTGGTGCCCTTCCCGCCTGGCGGGCCGACCGACCTGGTCGCCCGGGTGCTGGCCAAGCAGCTGACTGACCAGCTGGGCCAGACCGTCGTGGTCGAGAACAAGGGCGGCGCCAACGGCAACATCGGCATGCAGTACGCGGCTGCCGCCAAGCCCGATGGCTACACCGTGCTGTACAACACCTCCTCCATCGCGCTCAGCCCCAATCTGTACCGGTCGCTGGCCTTCGATCCGGTCAAGGACTTCGCGCCGGTGTCGTCCACGGCGGTGATCCCGCTGGTGCTGCTGGTGCATCCGTCCGTGCCGGCGCCGGACACCCGGACGTTCGTGCAGTATGCGCGCGAGCATCCCGGCAAGCTGTCGTATGGGTCGGCCGGCGCCGGCAACGTCACGCACCTGGGCGCCTTGTTGCTGTTGCGCTCGCTCGAAATCGACGCGGTGCACGTCCCCTATCGCGGCAGCGCCCCGGCCATGACGGATCTGGTCGGCGGGCAGGTGCAGCTCATGACCAATACGCTGAACGATTCGCTGGGCTTCATCCGCGAAGGCAAGCTGCGCGCGCTGGCCGTGACCAGCGGCGCGCGCAGCGAGCAATTGCCCGACGTGCCGACGGTGGCGGAAACGGTGGCGCCCGGATTCGAGATGGGCGCCTGGCAAGGCGTGGTGGTGCCGGCGGGCACGCCCGCGCCGGTCATCGACAAGCTGAACGCTGAAATCCGGCGCGCGCTGCAATCGCCTGAAATGACCAGGCAGCTCAAGGCGCAAGGCGCGCAGGCGCTGGGATCCACGCCGCAGGAATATGCCGCCTACATCAAGAGCGAAATCGCGCGGTGGGGAGAGGTGGTGAAGGCCGCCAACGTGAAGCTGGACTGACGGTTGCTGAAGGCAGATGCAAAAACGCCCGCGAATCGCGGGCGCTTCTGTCTGAGCTGCCAGGCGGACGGCAAAGCTCAGCGGCCGTTGGCCTTGGCCGTGATGCCGTTGGCCGCGCCCATGTCGGTATTTGGCACGTCGCGCAGCAGCACGCGCACGTCCTGGCCCGAGATGCCGATGCTGGCGCACACCGCCTGGTTCAGCGCCGCGATCAGCGCGGCCTTCTTGGCTTCGTCGCGGCCGGAGATCAGCGCGACGTCGACGCGCGCCATGGCCTTGCCGATTTCGCCGCCCACGATCACATGCGCCGCCGGCACTTCCTGCAGCACGATGCGCACGCTGGGCAGCGGCGCCGCGATGCTCTCGACAACGGCGTTGGATGCGGCCTGCAGCAACGCGGCCTTCTGGGCGGCCGTGTGGCCTTCCATGATCTGGACATTCAAAATAGGCATGACTGATTCCGATGTTCCGAAAAAGGAGAAACCGGCCCAGGCGGCCGGCAAACCATCATATCCGGATCAGGACCGCGCTGACGGCCGCGCGGCCTCGATCTGGATTAGGGTTTCTCCCTGTCAGGCCGCCTGGTCGCGGCGCTCGGGTTCGGACTGCTCCTGCGCGTCGACGGCAGCGGCGGCTTCCGCCGCAGGCGCGGTTTCGGCCAGGGCCGGCGTCACCAGCTCCACCACCTTCTTGCGCGACAGCATGCCGATGAACTCATCGTCTTCGCCGGTCACCGCGACCGGCTGGTCGCTGTGCACCAGCTGGGCCAGCACCTCGCCCAGGCCAGCGGTGGCGGGCACGGAAGCCAGATCCTCGACGTAGCGGGAAATGTCGCGCGCGCCTTCTTCGATGGCACGCGTGGCGGCCTCGGCGGTCAGCACGCCGGCCAGCCGCTTGCCGTCCAGCACCGGCGCGTACTCGTAGCTCAGGGCGCGCATGCGGTCCATGGCATGGGCGGGACGCGAACGCATGGTCAGGGTCAGGCGCGCCGGATTCACGGCGTGCGTGGCGTTGAGCACCTTGGTGCGGTTCACGTCCTGCAGGAAGGACTGCACGTAGTCATTGGCCGGATTCAGCAGAATGTCTTCCGGCGTGCCTTCCTGCACCAGTTCGCCGTCCTTGAGGATGGCGATGCGGTTGCCCAGGCGCAGGGCTTCGTCCAGGTCATGGGTGATGAAGACGATGGTCTTGTTCAGCTTGGCCTGCAACTGCAGCAACTGGTCCTGCATTTCGCGCCGGATCAGCGGATCCAGCGCCGAGAAGGCCTCGTCCATCAACAGGATTTCGGCGTCGGTGGCCAGCGCCCGGGCCAGGCCGACACGCTGCTGCATGCCGCCCGACAATTGGTGCGGGTACTGGTTCTCGAAGCCCGACAGGCCCACCTGGTCCAGCCACTCGCGGGCGCGCTTTTCGCGTTCGGCGCGGCCGACGCCCTGCACGGTCAGGCCGTAGGCGGCGTTGTCCAGCACGGTGCGGTGCGGGAACAGGCCAAAGCGCTGGAACACCATGCTCATCTTCTTTTGACGGAAGACTTCCAGGTCGCGCTTGTTCAGGCTGACCACGTCCACGCCGTCGACCAGGATGTGGCCGGCGCTGGGTTCGATCAGGCGGTTGAAGTGGCGGATCAGCGTGGACTTGCCGGAACCCGACAGGCCCATGATGACGTAGATGCTGCCTTCTTCGATCGACAGGCTGATGTCGCGCAGGCCCAGCGTGTGGCCGCTTTCGGCCAGCAGCTGTTCCTTGCTCATGCCGCCCTGGGCGGCTTCCAGCCATTTCTTCGGGTGCGGCCCGAAGACCTTGTAGATGTTCTTGACCTCGATCTTGCTCATCGCTGGCCTCCCATGCGCATGCGCTGTCCATACGATTGCGTGATCCGGTCGAACAGCACGGCCAGCACCACGATACCCAAGCCCGCCAGCAGGCCGCGGCCCACTTCCAGGCGGTTGATGCCCAGCAGCACTTCATAGCCCAGGCCGCGCGCGCCGATCATCGAGGCGATCACCACCATCGACAGCGCCATCATCGTGGTCTGGTTGATGCCGGCCATGATGTTGGGCAAGGCCAGCGGCAACTGCACGCCAAACAGCTGCTGGCGCGGATTGGCGCCGAAGGCGCGCGAGGCTTCCAGCACTTCGCGATCGACCAGGCGGATGCCCAGGTCGGTCAGGCGGATCAGCGGCGGCACGGCGTAGATCACGGTGGCGATGATGGCCGGGATCTTGCCGAGGCCGAACAGCATGACCACGGGAATCAGGTACACGAAGCTGGGCATGGTCTGCATCACATCCAGCACCGGCAGCATGATGGAGCGCAGCCAGTTGACCCGCGCCATCAGCACGCCCAGCGGGATGCCGATGATCACCGACAGGCCGGCCGCCATGATCATGAGCGCCAGCGTCTGCATGCCGGCGTCCCACAGGCCCAGCACGCCGATCACGCACAGCAGCGCGCCCATCGCCAGGCTCAGGCCGATGCGGCGGCTGACGCCCCAGGCGATCGCGATCGTCACCGCGACCACCGCCCACCAGGGCGAATTGCGCAGCAGCTGCTCCAGCCACACCAGGGCATGCAGCACGGGCTGGGACAGAGTCTCCAGCGTGTCGGCATAGTTGGTGACCAGGTGATCGACAAAGCCGTCGATCGCCCCCCGGACCTGCCGGGCGGGAATAATTTCAGGAAACATTCGTTCTACTCCATTCTGGCGCACTCACCGCCCGGACCGCGCCCGCATGCCCAGGAATCGGGCAATGCGGCGCAAGCTTGCGGCTTCCAGCTAGAAAACGGCCGGCCATCCCGGCAGCGCCAGCGCATCTCGGTCCGGGCGCGAGCGCCCGGCCGGCGGCCATCCTGGCCAAGAAATCCGGCCCCATGAAGGGCCGGAGCGCACCGCGACGGCGCGCAGCCAGGAACATGGCGGGTTACAGCGCGCTTTGGACGCGCCCGGCGACGTCGGCGGGGACCCACTTGGTCCAGACGTCGGGTTTGTTCTTCAGGAACCACTTGGCCACGGCGTTGGCTTCGTCGCCGGACTCTTCCATGTGGGCCAGGGTTTCGTTGATCACCGGCAGCGGCACCGAGACCTTGGACAGGAATTCGGTGAGCTTGGGCGCTTCCTCGGAGAACTTGGTGTTCACCGCCGTGAAGACGGGATTGTCGGGATAGGCGCTGGGTTCGGGCTTGGCGCACTTGGGCGACGTCAGGCACTTGTGCTTTTCGGCGTCGTAGGGCGGCATGTCCAGCTTGACCAGGTCCATGGAACCCACCAGCGGCGTGGGCGACCAGTAGTAGAAGACCACGTTCTGCTTGCGCTTGTAGGCCGACATCAGGGCCGCCTTCTGCGCCGCGCCCGTGCCGGGCGAATACAGGGTGTAGCTGTCGTCCAGTTTCAGGGCGTGGAACAGGTTGTTGCTGGTGATCTCGCAGCCCCAGCCTGCCGGGCAGCCGTAGAAACGGCCCTTGCCGGGCTCTTCCGGATCCTTGAACTTGTCCTTGAACTTCGGCAGGTCGGCCGCGGACTTCAATTCGGGCAGGCGCTCCGCCGTGTAACGCGGGATGTACCAGCCCTCGGCGCCCATGTAGAGATCGCCGATGCGCTTGACCTTGCCGGTCTTCTCGGCGCGGTCCCAGGGGTCGGCGACGCTGTTCAGCCAGATCTCGGTATTGATATCCAGGTCGCCGCGCTCCAGCGCAGCCAGGGCGGGCAGGGTTTCGGTCGGCAAGGTCTCGGTCTTGCAACCGTAGCCCTTTTCCATGATGAAACGTTCGACGTCGACCAGGACCAGATTGGATTCCCAGTTCATCGCGCCGAAATTGACCGGGCGCTTGATTTCGCACTGGACGGCGTCGGCGGCTTGGGCCGCACCGGCAAAGGCGAAGAACACAGCCGCGGCGGCCAGGGTCTTGACAGGGGTAAAACGCATTGGCTTTTGCCTCCATAGGTTCAGGGACACACGCCAGGCTTGGGCCCGGAGGTGCCATGGAGCTAAGGGGGTTGTGCGGAAGACGGGCAGAACCGCCAATACAAACCGACACTAGCAACAAGACGGTCCGCGAGGGTGCGGCATCTTGCAAGACAGGAGCTTCAAAAACGCAGTTTTTGAAAACCCACAGAAAGTGAACAAACTGAACGAAGAAGCCAGCATCTTAAACGAAATTGATGCTCAGCCCAACCCCACCTCGGAATGAATCAGATACATTTCCGGAAAAAACGGTCCGGGATTACCCGCAATCGCAAGGAGTGAAACAGCAGCTTTCCCTAGGGGATTTTGATTCAGACGCAAAGATACATTCAGTAAATAATAAATTCATATCCATACGCTTTAGCGGTTTCGAATTGGCCGGAAATCGCGGTTCCGGCCAGTGGGCGGACGCGTTTCGGCCCACTTCTCGGTGTCAAACCCATTGAAACCGGCCATCCTGCGGACACCCGCTGACCGCTACTCGTTCTTGGCGTACATGTAGTCCCGGCGCCAGGGGTAGGCGAGGTCCGGCGGATTGTCCAGCTCATCGGCGCGTCCTGTCGCCGGATGCTGGCCCAGGATCTGGTGCAGCGCGATCCAGCCGTGCTCGAACGCCATGGCGCAGCCGGCCAGGTACAGCCGGTAGGCACGCAGCGAACGCTCGCCCTGCTCGCCGCCCAGGATGCGCGCCGCTTCAGGCAGGCGCGCCTCCAGCGCATCGCTCCAGGCCCACAGGGTGCGCGCGTAATGCGGCCGCAGGTTTTCCACGTCCACCTCTTCCAGCCCGCCGTTGGTCAGGGTTTCCATCACCACGCTGACGTGGGTCAATTCGCCGCCCGGGAAGATGTACTTCTCGATGAATTCGCCCATGCCGTTGCCCAGCTCGGCGTTGTAGACGCCGGCCGCGGTAATGCCATGGTTCATGATCAGTCCGCCCGGCTTGAGCAGGCGGCGCAGCTTGGCGAAGTAGCCCTCGAGCTGGGCGCGGCCCACGTGCTCGAACATGCCGACCGACGCGATCTTGTCGTAGGGCGCGGATTCGTCCAGTTTGCGGTAGTCCAGCAGTTCCATGCGGACCCGGCCTGCGAGCCCCTTCTCCTGGATCAGCTTGCTGACATGGGCATGCTGGTTGCGCGACAGCGTGATGCCGGTGGCGTCCACGCCGTAATTCTCGGCAGCCCACAGCAGCAGGCCGCCCCACCCCGCCCCCACATCCAGGAACCGCTCGCCTGCGCACAGGCGCAGCTTGCGGCAGATGTGGTCCAGCTTGGCCTCCTGGGCCTGGGCCAGCGTCATGCCCGGTTCACGGTAGTAGGCGCAGGAATAGACCCGTCGCGGATCCAGCCAGAGCGCGTAGAAATCATCGGACAGGTCGTAGTGGAATTCGATCTGCTTGGCGTCGCGTTCGACCGAATGGCGCCAGACCGACACCACCTTGCGCACCAGCTCGGTCAGCCAGCCGCCGCGCGCCGCGTCCACCGGCGAGCCCGGCAGCAGCGCCGACGCCGCGGCCATCACATCGCGCATATTGCCTTCGATGTCGATGCGGCCTTCCACGTAATCCTGCCCCAGCACGCCCACTGCGCCTTCGGCCAGGTGCGCCAGCGCAGTCTTGTCGTGCGTGACGAAACGAACGCGGGGTTCGGGCGGCCCCAGCACGGCGCCGTCGGGCAGAACCAGCTGGACCGGGACCGGCAGGGCCTGGAGTTTGCGTTCCACAACAGACAACAAAGGATTCACGACTTCTCCTCTGGAATACGTACGGACCGCAATGACTTTATCGGAAAAAACTTGCAATTTGCTTGTAAGGTTGCCCGTGATACAGTCGTTTACTTGGCCCAAACCGTGCAACAAACCGCATCCGGGCCCTGTCACTGCGCTACCCCGCAATCCACATGCCCCCATCACAGTCTTTTCGCAGCGGCCTGCCTGGCTGGCTGATACTCATGGGCGCGCTGACCGCAATCGGTCCGTTCGCCATCGATATGTACCTGCCCGCGTTCCCCACGATCGCGGCGAACCTGGGCGTGTCGCGCGGCGACGTCGAACGCACTTTGGCCGCCTACCTGATCGGCCTGGCGATGGCGCAGGTGTTCTATGGCCCGATGGCCGACCGCTACGGGCGCAAGCCGCCGCTGCTGGTGGGGCTGACGCTGTTCATGATCGCTTCGCTGGGCTGTGCGCTGTCGGGGTCGGTGGAAGCGCTGACCGGCTGGCGCGTGGTGCAGGCCATGGGCGGGGCCGCCGGCATTGTGATCCCGCGCGCGGTCATCCGCGACCACTACGAAACCCATGAAGCCGCGCGCGCCATGTCGCTGCTGATGCTCATCATGGGCCTGGCCCCCATTCTCGCGCCCCTGGCGGGCGGCCAACTGCTTGCCATCACCTCGTGGCGCAGCCTGTTCTGGGTCATGCTGGCCGGCGGTGCGATGTTGATGGCTGCCGTGATCCTGATCATGAAGGAATCGCTGGCGCCTGAACGCGTGGTGCCCCTGCGCTGGGAAACCATCCTGCGCAACTACCGCGACCTGTTCGCGCATCGCGGCTTCATGGCGCACAGCCTGGCCGGCGGTTTCGGCCAGGCCGGCATGTTCGCCTACATCATCGGCTCGCCGCGCGTCTTCATCGAACTCTACGGCGTGCCGCCCCAGTACTACGGCCTGCTGTTCGGCACCAACGCGCTGTCGCTCATCGTCTGCTCGCAGATCAGCGCGCGCCTGCTGCGCACCTACACGCCGCGCCAGTTGCAGCGCCGCGCCCTGACCTCGCTGGCCTGCGCCAGCCTGGCGGCGGTCGCGCTGACGCTGGGCGGCTGGATGACCCTGCCCCTGCTGATGCTGTGCCTGATCTGCTACATGGGCAGCCAGGGCTTCGTGAATCCCAACTCGGCGGCGCTGGCGCTGGCGGACCAGGGCAAGCGGCTGGGCGCGGCTTCCGCGCTGTTGGGGACGCTGCAATTGTCCTGCGGCGCGCTGGCCGGTTTCGCCGTCAGCGCCTGGCAGACCGACAGCGCCCTGCCCCTGACGACCACGCTGGCGGCCTGCGCCTGCCTGTCCTGGATCTCGGGCCGCGTGGCGCAATCGCACACCAAGTAGCCTGGCCGCTTGATTTATTTAGGCTTTTCGTATTAGAATCTAAGTCTTCACATGAAGTTTCCCGTGCCGGACTACTATGCTTTGTAGTTCAGCACTCTGACCCCAACCGCGCAACGTCTGGCGATTTTCTTAGGAAATCCCAGAGATTCTTCCAAGAATTCCGCGGGTGGCAGGCAGCGGGTATAAGCACTGGGGCGGACCAGACGGGCTTTAACAGCCACTCCGATCCCCCCTCATCCACTAAGACTGGGTGGCCGGCAAAGGCAGCGCAAGCGCCTCTACAGCCCGGCGGCTGAAACCCTGTCTACCCCCCAAGCGATGCGCGACAAAAGAACGACCTAAAGAGGTGCATCCATGGCACGCGTATGCCAAGTGACCGGCAAAGGCCCGATGGTGGGCAACAATGTTTCGCACGCGAACAACAAGACCAAGCGTCGCTTCCTGCCCAACCTGCAATCGCGCCGGTTCTGGGTTGAAAGCGAAAACCGCTGGGTCCGCCTGCGTGTTTCGGCCAAGGCCATCCGCACGATCGACAAGAACGGCATCGACGCCGTGCTGGCCGAAATGCGTGCCCGCGGCGAACTGGCTTAATCAGCCTCCCCGCCAATCTACATACTAGGAGCACGACATGGCCAAAGGTATCCGCGAAAAGATCAAGCTCGAGTCGACTGCCGGCACGGGTCATTTCTACACGACCACCAAGAACAAGCGCAACATGCCCGAGAAGATGCTGATCAAGAAATTTGATCCGGTCGCTCGCAAGCACGTTGACTACAAGGAAACCAAGCTGAAGTAATTCAGCCGGTTTTCCCGCAAGTCGAAAAGGCCCTGCACCGCAGGGCCTTTTTTCATTTCTGGCGAGCGCCGCATGGGGCGCCTTGTCTATTGCCCCGGGGCGAAGGCCCATGTTCCAATTGGGCCGCTGTCATCCGCCGCGCCTGCTGGCGCCAGATTCCCTCTCCACGCGATACCTGACATGTTCCGTCCCTGCCTTACCCTGCTGCGCCGCGCCGTGGCGCCGGCCCTCCTGGCCCTGGCGCTGGCTCCCGCCGCCTCGGCCAAGGACAAGGAGCCACCCATCCGCATCGGCGAGATCAACAGCTACAAGGCGATACCCGCCTTTCTTGGCCCCTATAAAAAGGGCTGGCAGCTGGCGCTGGAAGAGGTCAACGCCGGCGGAGGCGTGCTGGGCAGGAAGCTGGAAGTGATCTCGCGCGACGACAACGGCAACCCCGGCGATTCGGTGCGCGCGGCCCAGGAATTGCTGGCCCGCGAAAAGGTCGAGCTGCTGTTCGGCGGATTCCTTTCCAATACCGGCCTGGCGCTGACGGATTTCGCCAAACAGCAGCAGGTGTTCTTCCTGGCGGCCGAGCCTCTCACCGACAAGATCACCTGGCAGGACGGCAACCGCTACACCTACCGTCTGCGCCCCTCAACCTGGATGCACGTGGCGGCGCTGGCCCCCAAGGCGCTGGCCTTGCGCAAGAAGCGCTGGGCCATCGTCTACCCCAACTACGAGTATGGGCAGTCCGCGGTGGCCACCTTCAAGGCCATGATGACCTCGTTCCAGTCCGACGTGGAGTTCGTCGCGGAGCAGGCCGTGCCGCTGGGCAAGGTCGATGCCGGCGCCGTGGTGCAGGCCCTGGCCGACGCCAAGCCCGACGCGATCTTCAACGTGCTGTTCGCCGCCGACCTGACGCGCTTCGTGCGCGAGGGCAATACCCGCGGCCTGTTCGAGAACCGCGCCGTGGTGTCGGTGCTGTCTGGCGAACCCGAATACCTGGAACCGCTGGGCGCCGACACGCCCACCGGCTGGATCGTCACGGGCTACCCCTGGTACGCCATCGACACCCCGGCCAACACCACGTTCGTCGAAGCCTACAAGAAGCGCTACAACGAAACGCCCAAGGTCGGCTCGGTCGTGGGCTACGCGTCCCTCATGTCCATCGCCCAGGGCCTGAAGGCTGCGGGCGAAGTGGACACCGAAAAACTGGTCGACGCGTTTGCCGGCCTGAAGGTGGACACGCCCTATGGCCCCATCCAATACCGCAAGATCGACCACCAGTCGACCATGGGCGTGTACGTGGGCGTGACCGCTGTGGAAGACGGCAAGGGCATCATGAAGGACTTCGCCTATATCGACGGCGCACGCCTGCAGCCGCCTGACGAGCAAGTGCGCAAGATGCGTCCGGCGCACTGATGAGCCTGTCCGGGCTGCTGCTGCAGCTGCTCAATGGGCTGGCGGACGCCAGCGCGCTGTTCCTGGTCGCCGCCGGCCTGTCGCTGATCTTCGGCGTCACGCGCGTGGTGAACTTCGCCCACGGCTCGTTCTACATGCTGGGCGTCTACCTGGCCTGGACCTTCACCAACTACTTCGGCGACGGCGCCGGCTATTGGGCCGGGCTGCTTCTGGCGGCGCTGGCCACGGGCCTTATCGGCGCGGCCGCCGAATGGCTGGTGCTGCGGCGCCTGTACCAGGCGCCTGAACTGTTCCAGCTGCTGGCGACCTTTGCACTGGTGCTCATCATCGGCGACGCCGCGCTGGCCATCTGGGGCCCCGAAGACCTGTTCGCAGCGCGCGCCCCCGGCCTGTCTGGCGCCGTGCAGATCCTGGGCCGGCGCTATCCCGAATACGACCTGCTGCTGATCGCCGCCGGCCCCGTGGTACTGGGCCTGCTTTGGCTGCTGCTGATGCGTACGCGCTGGGGCCGGTTGCTGCGGGCCGCGGCGGAAAATCGCAAGATGCTGGCCGCGCTGGGCGTGAATCAAGCCTGGCTGTTCACCTCGGCATTCACCCTGGGCGCGTTCCTGGCCGGCCTGGGCGGCGCGCTGGCCGCGCCGCGGGTACCCGCCACCCTGGGCCTGGACCTGGAGATCATCGCCAGCGCGTTCGTGGTGGTGGTGGTGGGCGGCCTGGGTTCGATTCCCGGCGCCTTCCTCGCCGCCTTGTTGATCTGCTCGGTCAAGGCATTGTTCGTGTTCCTGGGACAGGTGCAGATCGGCCCCTGGCTCTTCAACCTGTCCAAGCTCACGCTGCTGGCGGAATTCGCCGTGATGGCCGTGGTGCTGGTCGTGCGGCCCTGGGGTCTGCTGGGCAAACCGCCCGAGCCGGCATCCCACACCGCCGCCCCGGAGCGCCCCATCGCGCCGGCCGGCCGCGGCCTGCGGCTGGCCTATGGCGCGCTGTTGGCGCTCCTGGTACTGGCGCCGGTGGCGGCCGCTCACAGCCCCTATCTGGCCATCCTGCTGACCGAAATCCTGATCGCCGCGCTGTTTGCCGCCAGCCTGCATTTCCTCACCGGGCTGGCCGGCATGACCTCGTTTGGCCATGCCGCCTGGTTCGGCCTGGGCGCCTACGGCGCCGCGCTGCTCCTGAAGCTGGCGGCCGTGCCGATGGAAGCGGCGCTGCTGCTCGGCCCCTTCGCCGCGGCGTTCGGCGCCCTGCTGTTCGGCTGGTTCTGCGTGCGCCTGTCGGGCGTGTACCTGGCGATGCTGACCCTGGCAGTGGCGCAGATCCTCTGGGCGCTGGCCTATCAATGGGATGACGTGACGGGCGGCAGCAACGGCCTGATCGGGCTGTGGCCATCGGCCTGGCTCGCCCAGGGCCCCTGGTTCTATTACCTGACGCTGGCGCTGTGCGTCGCCGGCATCGCCTGGCTGCGCCGCCTGGCGTTCTCGCCGCTGGGCTATGCGCTGCGCGGCGTGCGCGATTCGGCCCTGCGCGCCGAGGCGCTGGGCATGGACACGCGGCGCGTGCAATGGGCGGGCTTCGTGGCCGCGTCTTTCGCCGCCGGCCTGGCGGGCTCGCTCTACGCATTTTCCAAGGGCAGCATCGCGCCCGACACGCTGGCCGTGAGCCGCTCCGTGGACGGACTGGTCATGGTGCTGCTGGGCGGGTTGCAGACGCTGGCCGGCCCGCTCGTTGGCGCTGCGTCCTACACCTGGCTGCAGGATGCCGCCGCGCGCAGCACCGAGTACTGGCACGCGGTGCTGGGGCTGGCCATCCTGGCCCTGGTCATGGCGTTTCCCGAGGGGCTGGCCGGCGCTGCCTCGCGCCTGGCCGCAAGCTGGAACAGGAGGCGCGCATGAACACCGCCCCCCTGCTGCGAGTCCGGGACCTGCGCAAATCATTCGGCGGCATCGACGCGCTGGCCGGCGTGTCCTTCACGCTGGACGCGGGCCGGATGCTGGCGCTGATCGGCCCCAACGGCGCCGGCAAGTCCACCTGTTTCAACGCGCTGGGTGGCCAGCTGCGGCCCGACTCGGGCTCCGTCCTGCTGGACGGCCGCGAACTGGTAGGCCTGTCGGCAGGCAAGATCTGCCGGTTGGGCGTGGGACGCACCTTCCAGACCGCGGCCACCTTCCGCTCCATGACGGTGCGCGAGAACGTGCAGACTGCGCTGCTGTCGCGCGACCGGCTGCTGCTGAATCCGTGGCGCCGGGCCACCCGGCACGCGGCCGAGGAGGCCATGTCGCTGCTGTCCCAGGTGCAGATGGCGGACAAGGCGCAGGAGCATTGCGGCACGCTGGCCTACGGCGACGTCAAGCGGGTGGAGCTGGCGATGGCGCTGGCGCACCAGCCGCGCCTCTTGCTGATGGACGAACCCACGGCGGGCATGGCCACCAATGAACGTCATGCGCTGATGCGGCTGACGCGCACGCTGGCGGACACCCAGCGCATTGCGGTCCTGTTCACCGAGCACAGCCTGGATGTTGTGTTCAAGCACGCCGATCGCATCGCAGTGCTGGTGCGCGGCAGCCTGCTGGCCGAGGGCGAACCCGCAACGATCGCGGCCGACGAGCGGGTCCGCGCGGCCTATCTGGGCACGGAAGCGCCGCAGCCGGCCTGAGCCGGCCGCGCACGCGGCCTCAGTCGTTCCTCAGCCCGTTGGGCTGGCATTCCCAGAAGATCTTGGCCTGGCATCCCTCGCAAATGCCGCGGTCCAGCTTGGCGTAGATCGTATGCAGCGCGGTCGCCTTGTCGGGAAAGATATGGTCCTCGCCCAGCCGCTGCAGGAAACCCGTGCGACGCCACATGTCCAGCACTTCCGGCCGCGGGCGGTGGAAGTACAGATCGCCGCCCATGGCCCGCCTGGCGGCCAGTTCGTCTTCCCAGACCTGCGCGCCCGCCATGTCGATGAAATTCATGCTCTTGGCCATCACCAGCAGATGGCGCGGCGCGCCGGGCGCCGCGCGCAGCTCATGCAGGCGCTGCGCCACGTGCGTGGCAGCGCCGAAATAGACCGACCCTTCCATGCGCAGCAGCTTCAGTTGCGGGCACTCCGGCAAGGCATCCGGCGCGTGCTCCAACACCACGAAGCGCCGCTCCAAGCCGCGCGAGTCGAAGCCCATGGTGCGCATCGCCGGCCGCGAGGTGCGGTGCAGGTAGACCATCAGCGACAACACCGTGCCCAGCAGGATCGCCACTTCCATGCGTATGGTGATGGTGGCAGCCAGCGTGGCGGCGGCGATGATCGCTTCGCCGCGCTGGGTGCGGATCAGTTGCCGCCAGCGCGGAATGTCGAACAGGGTCCAGGCCACCAGCAGCAGCAGCCCGGAAATCGCCGCGTGCGGAATCATGGCCAAAAGCGGCGCGGACAGGGCCACCAGCGCCACCAGCAGCAAGGCCGAGAACACGGACGCCAGCGGCGTCTTGGCGCCAGCCTCGTAGTTGGGAATGGACCTGTTGAGCGACCCGCAAGACAGGTAGCAGGAGAAAAAGCCGCCCACGATATTGGACAGCCCCTGCCCCACGAATTCGCGGTTGGCGTCGATGCGCTGGCCCGAACGCGTGGCCACGGCCTTGGCGATGGAGATGGATTGCGCCAGCGCCACGATGGTCAGCGCGAAGGCCACGCTCAGCAGTTCGGGCAAGGCGCGCCAATCGACGCTGGGAATATGGAAAGGCGGCCAAGGTTGGGCCAGCGCACCCAGCACTGACACCGGCGCGCCTTCGGTCAGCGCGTTGAAGCCCGCGGCCGCCAGCGCGCCCGCCGCCAGGCCCGCCAACATGTAGGGCTTGCGCTTGTCCAGACGCCGCACCAGCAGCGCCACGGCCAGGGTGGTCAGGGTCACCAGCAAGGCGCCCCAGTGCACCTGCGCCAGATTCGCGGCCAGGCTGGCCAGCAAGGCGCCCGCGCCGTGCGCGCCCGGCGACGGCATGCCCAGCGCGTCCTTCAGCGCATGCACGGCGATCAGCAGCGCCGCGCCGCTGGTGAAGCCGAACAGCGCCGACGGCGAGATGAAGTGCGCCAGCGAGCCCAGCCTGAGCGTGCCCACCAGCCATTGCATCAGCCCGACCAGCACGGTCACGGCCAGCGCCAGCTGGATGTAGCCCTGGCTGCCGGCCACCGCCAGCGGCGTCAACACCGCATAGAGCGCCAACGAGTTGGCATTGGTCGGGCCCGACATGACATGGCGGCTGGACCCGAAGAGCGCCGCGACGATACAGGGAACGATGGCGGAATACAGGCCGTACTCGGGCGGCAGGCCCGCCAGCATGGCGAACGCCACGCCCTGCGGCAACACCAGCAAGGCGCCCAGCAAGCCCGCCGTCGCATCCGCACGCAAGGTCCGCGCATTGACCTCGTCCACCCACGAGCCGAACAACCGGCGCGCGACGCTCATCCCCCCCTGCATCATTCTTTCTTGTCCCTCGGCATCTGCTTTCTGATTGGTTCCGCCTGCGGCGCACAGGGCGGGCGGCGGGTCGTCTAGCGTAATCGCTAGCGCCCCTCGCGCGCAACGCGTCCCGCTTACTTGAGGTAACGGCGCTCCAGCTCCCGCATATGGGCATCGCCCTGCAGCGCGATGATTTCCTTGACCGCCGGCAGCGCCGCATCCACCTGATGGATGCCGCCATCGCTGCGGATGCGGGCGAACACGTCCCGCATCGCCCCCACCGCGGCGCGGATGGCGTGATTGCCATAGATGACCAGGCCGACCTTGCCCAGCGCCTGGATATCGGCTTCGCGCAGTTGCGGATAGGCGGTGGGCACCAGCACCAGCGGCGCGCGGCCTTGCCATGCCGCGATGAACGACAGGATCTCGTCGGGCGTGTTCTGCCTGGAATGGATCAGGATGGCGTCCGCGCCCGCAGCTTCATACGCGCGCGCACGGGCCAAGGCCTCCTGCTCGCCGGCGCCCGCGATCAGCGCCTCGGTCCGGGCGATCACGCAGAAATCCGCATCGCGGCGGGCGCTGCAGGCGGCTTCGATCTTGCCCTGAAACTCCTCGATCCGCACCAGCTCCTGCCTGCCGGACGCGCGCAGACTCGTGTCCTTGGGAAAGGTCTTGTCTTCCATCACCACCGCCGACACGCCCGCAGCTTCGTACTGCGGCACCATGTAGGAGACATTGATGGCATTGCCGAATCCGGTGTCGATGTCGGCAATCACGGGCACGTCCACCGCGGCGGCGATCGCCCGCATCATGTCCAGGTGCTGCGAGGGCGAGAGTATGTTGGCATCGGGCACGGCGTAGCTGGCCGACAGCTCGAAGCCGCTGCCCCAGATGGCGTCGAACCCGGCATCGGCCGCCAGCCTGGCGGACAGCGGGTTGTGCGCCGACATGGCGTGCATCAAGACGGGATCCTGCAATTTCTGGCGGAAACGGGCGTTTCTGGTCATGGCGGACACGTAGGCAAAAACCCGGCGCGCCGCGCGCCGGCTGCGGCCATCGTAGCGCCAATCCCCGCCTTGCCCGAAACGTCAGCCGGCCTCGCCGCCGCGTCGCGCCTTCATGGCCTGCCCGATCCCGGCCAGCGTATCGTCCGGGATCAGCCGCGCCGCCATCGGCAGCAGCTCGCTTTCCTCACGCTGGATATGCGCGGCGTAGGCATCGGTGAAATCCTGCACCTGGCTGGCGGGCAGCTCGGCCTGGCGGCCCGCCGCGATCTCGGCGAGCGCCTGGCGCAAGGGCTCCCAGCGCCGCGCCAACTGCCGGTGCTCGGCCATCAGGCCGTCCACCAGCGCATGCAGACAGACGGCGTCAGAGCCGGCCATGGATTCGATCAAGGCCGGAAACAGGTCCTCTTCCTCGTCCTCGTGATGGTGTGCGGCCGCGGTATCGAAGTAGCGCATGACGCTGGCCGCCGCGGTTTGAGCCGCGGCGTCGCTGCCATGCACCGGCAGGTGCGCGGCAAGACGCCCCAAGGTCGCGCACTGGCGGGAAATGCGGCCATGGCAGGCCGACAGCAAAGCCAAGGGATCATCCGCGCCCGGCGCCGGGGCCGGGCCTCCAGGAAAGCTCACCGCCATCGCACACCTCCGTTATCCGGCGTGGCCACGCCACCACAAGCGGATGGAATCCCACGCGCGTCCCGCGAATCCGGCCTCGGCCACCGGTTCCAGTGCCACCACCGGAAACTGCATGGCGGGCTTGCCGTCCACCAGCACACGCACCTCGCCCACTGCGGACTGGGCCGCGATCGGCGCAATCAGCGGATCCTGCGGTGTCCAGACCGGTTCGACCTTGGCGCCCGCAGGCACCGTCACGTAGGCATCGCGCGCGAATCCGGCCTTCAGGCTGTCCTGCTCGCCCTTCCATACCTCGGGCGTGGCGACCGCCTGGCCGCGCGCGTACAGCTTGATGGTATTGAACCCCTGAAAGCCCCACTCCAGCAACTCGCGGCTTTCCTGCGTGCGCAGCTTGTCCGACGCCGTGCCCACCACCACCGTGATCAGGCGGCGCTGGTCAGCGCCATTAGGACGCTGCGCGGTGGCGACGATGCAATAGCCGGCCGATTCGGTATGCCCGGTCTTCAGCCCGTCCACGCTGGGATCCAGCCACAGCAGGCGGTTGCGGTTCGGCTGCGTGATCTTGTTGTAGGTGAACTGCTTGGCCGAATCGTAGGTCCTGTAGAGCTGGGGATAATCGCGAATGAAACGCGTGGCCAGCATGGACAGGTCGCTGGCGGTGGAGTAGGTCCCCGGATCGGGCAAGCCGTGCGGGCTGGCGAAATGCGTGGCGTGCAGGCCGAGCCTGGCGGCGGTGTCGTTCATCCGCGCCACGAAGGCCTCGACGCTGCCCGACACGGCCTCGGCCAGCGCGATGGCCGCGTCGTTGCCCGACTGGATCATCAGGCCGCGCAGCAGATCGTCCACCGAAACCTTCGAGCCCGGCTCCAGGAACATCTTCGAGCTGCCCGCCGGCACCTTCCAGGCGCGGGTCGACACCGTGACCATTTGCGCCGCGGACAGCTCTTTCTTGCTGAGCGCCTCGAACACGACGTAGGCCGTCATGATCTTGGTCAGGGACGCGGGCTCGATCCGGGTCGCCGCCGCATGCGACGCGATCACCTGTCCGCTGGTCTCGTCCAGCAAGAGCCAGGCCTTGGCCGACAGGGCCGGCGCGGGCACCGTCTGCGCCACGGCGCCCGACATGCACGCGGCCGCGACGATCAGGCTCGCCGCCAACTTCTTCATCAACATATGACTGCTTCGCTTCCATGCTTGGTTTTTCCCGCGCGGGTCTCGCGCAGGGCACGCAATTGGAACATGCCCGGCGCAGTTGGTTCAGTGCCGCAGGCATCTGAAAAGATGCGCGATGAATGTCACGACATCTTGCTGGAGCCCTTCTACAAAGCACTTTCTGTGTCGAAAACAACAAACAAGGGCCAAAAACCCGCTAGAAAACCGCATTAATCGCCACTCTTCCGCTATCATCGGCCGCGTAGCGTCAAACGCCGATACCCGGCGCGCGCTGCTCCATGACCTCAACATACGGATTTTGACCATGGCCACGAAAGCAAAAGCTCCTGCCAAGAAAGTCACCAAGCCCGCCGCCAAGGCGCCCGCAAAGAAGGCAACTGCTGCCAAACCCGCTGTGAAGCCCGCTGCAAAGCCGGCCGTCAAGAAGGTCGTCGCCGCCAAGAAGGTCGCTGCTGCCCCCAAGGCCATCAAGGCCGCCCTGAACAAGACCCAGCTGATCGCCTACATCGTTGAGCAATCGGGCGTTGAAGCCAAGTCGGTCAAGGCCGTCCTGGCCAGCCTGGAAACCTCGGTGCTGGGCTCCGTGGACAAGAAGGGCGCTGGCGAATTCACGCTGCCCGGCCTGTTCAAGGTTGCCGTGCAGAAGGTTCCGGCCAAGGCCAAGCGCTTCGGCAAGGATCCGTTCACCGGTGAAGAGCGCTGGTTCCCCGCCAAGCCGGCTTCGGTCAAGGTGAAGGTTCGCCCGCTCAAGAAGCTGAAGGACGCCGCGCAGTAATTCGCGCGTAGTTCCGGTCAAGCCGGAAGGGCCCGCCTCGCAAGAGGCGGGCCCTTCTTTTTTGCCGCGGCCGGCCTGCACGACGCATAGGTCGGCTTTTTCCAATTTATCTTCATGTTAAGATACTTCACGTAAAAACAAATCCCATGCACCCATGAATGACCTCGTCGATCTGGTGATCTCCCAATGGACCGCCGAATGTCCCGCCCAGGACTTCGCCGCCATGTCCGTCGTCACCCGTGTGTTCCGTCTGAACGCGCTGGCCGCGCGCAACGTGAACCGCAGCTTCCGCAACTACGACCTGCACCAGGGCGAATTCGACGTGCTGGCCACGCTGTACCGCAGCGGCTCGCCCTACGCGCTGAATCCGCAGAAGCTGGTGGAGGCCCTGCTATTGACCTCCGGCGCCATGACCAACCGGCTCGACCGCCTGGAGCAGGCCGGCCTGCTCACGCGCAGCCCCAATCCGGAAGACCGGCGCGGCGTCATCGTGTCGCTCACGGCCGAAGGCTTGCGCACCATCAAGCTGGTGCTGAAGGACTACCTGAAGGACCTCAATGAACTGCTTGAACCGCTGTCCGCAGCCGAGCGCAAGCAACTGGCCGGCCTCCTCAGGAAGCTGCTGATCAAGCAGGACCAGGAAACGCCTGGCGGCATCGGCGCCTGAGCCGAGCCCTCTTCCGCAGCCATCATCCCCGATCCCGATCCATGACTTCCGCTACCCAGTCCTCCCAGACGCCGGTCCTGACCGCGCCCATCCTCCTGCTGATGTCGGTCGCGACCGGCCTCGCCGTCGCCAGCAACTATTACGCGCAGCCCCTGCTGCATACGATCAGCGAGCAATTCTCGCTGTCCAGCGCCACGGCAGGCAGCATCGTCACCACCGCGCAGCTGAGCTATGCGGTGGGCCTGATGCTGCTCGTGCCCCTGGGCGACATGTTCGAGCGCCGCAGCCTGATCGTGCTGATGAACCTGCTGTCCTCGGGCGGTCTGCTGATTTCCGCCTTCGCCCCCAATATCGGCGTGCTGATCCTGGGCACGGCGCTGACGGGCATGCTGTCCGTGGTGGCCCAGATCCTGGTGCCTTTCGCCGCGACGCTGGCCGCCCCGCATGAGCGGGGCAAGGCCGTGGGCACCGTCATGAGCGGACTGCTGCTGGGCATCCTGCTGGCCCGCACCGTCGCCGGCGCGCTCGCCGACGTAGGCAGCTGGCGCACCGTGTACTGGGTGGCGGCCATCCTGATGCTGATCATGTCCGCGGCCCTGTGGCGCCTGCTACCGCGCCACCAGAGTCCGGCCGGGCTGAGCTACCCGCGCCTGCTAGGCTCCATCCTGCGCATGTTCGTCGAGGAACCGCTGTTCCGCGCCCGCTCGCTGCTGGGCGGCCTGCTGTTCGCGGCCTTCAGCATGCTGTGGACGCCGCTGACCTTCCTGCTGGCCAGCCCGCCCTATCAATACAGCAACACCACCATCGGCCTGTTCGGGCTGGCGGGCGCCGCAGGGGCCTACGCCGCCAACCGCTTCGGCCGCCTTGCCGACCGCGGCCTGGGCAACCTCGCCACCCGCGTCGGACTGCTGTTGCTGCTGGGTTCCTGGGGACTGATCGCCTTCGGCCAGGTGTCGGTGCTGGCCCTGCTGGTGGGCATCCTGGTGCAGGATCTCGCGATCCAGGGCGTGCACGTCACCAACAGCAGCGCCCTCTACCGCCTGCGCCCCGAAGCGCGCAGCCGGCTGACGGCCGGCTACATGACCAGCTACTTCATCGGCGGCGCATCCGGTTCGCTGGTATCGTCCTGGCTGTACGCCCATTTTGGCTGGCCCGGCGTGGTCACGGCGGGCGCCGTCCTCGGGGTGATTACGCTGGCTTATGGTGCCCTGGCGCCCAGCGCGCGCATCCCCGAAACGGCTCCGTCCCCTGCCCGCGCCTAGCACCTCCTATAATCAGGGGTTTTGGCCGCCTCCGCGCCCGCGCGGCGAGGCGGCTCACCCTTTTTTTGCCATCGTGCACGAGCCCATGCAGGAACGTTACCTCCCCAATACCGTCGAAGCAGCCGCCCACCAAGACTGGCAGGCGCGCGACGTCTACCTGGTCCACGAACACGCCAAGAACGCCGACGGCTCCGAAAAGCCGAAGTTCTACGCCTGCTCCATGCTGCCCTACCCCAGCGGCAAGCTGCACATGGGCCACGTGCGCAACTACACCATCAACGACATGATGGCCCGTCAGCTGCGCATGCGCGGCTACAACGTTCTGATGCCCATGGGCTGGGACGCCTTCGGCATGCCGGCGGAAAACGCCGCCATCAAGTCCAAGGTGCCGCCGGCGAAGTGGACGTACGACAACATCGCCTACATGAAGAAGCAGATGAAGGCGATGGGCCTGGCGATCGACTGGTCGCGCGAAATGTGCGCCTGCGATCCCCAGTACTACAAGTGGAACCAGTGGCTGTTCCTCAAGATGCTGGAAAAGGGCGTCGCCTACCGCAAGACCCAGGTCGTCAACTGGGACCCCGTGGACCAGACCGTGCTGGCCAATGAACAGGTCATCGACGGCCGCGGCTGGCGCTCGGGCGCGCTGGTCGAAAAGCGCGAGATCCCCGGCTACTACCTGCGCATCACCGATTACGCCGACGAACTGCTGGGCGCCGTCCAGAACGATCTGCCCGGCTGGCCCGAGCGCGTGCGCCTGATGCAGGAAAACTGGATCGGCAAGTCCGAGGGCCTGCGCTTCGCTTTCCCGCACAAGATCGCCGGCCAGGACGGCCAGCTGATCCAGGACGGCAAGCTGTACGTCTTCACCACCCGCGCCGACACCATCATGGGCGTGACCTTCTGCGCCGTGGCGCCGGAACACCCCCTGGCCACGCAGGCCGCGCTCTCCAATCCGCAACTGGCCGCCTTCATCGAACAATGCAAGCTGGGCGGCACGACCGAGGCCGAAATGGCCACGCGCGAAAAGGAAGGCATGCCCACGGGCCTGTACGTCACGCACCCGGTCACGGGCGCCGAAGTTCAGGTCTGGGTCGGCAACTACGTGCTCATGACCTACGGCGACGGCGCCGTGATGGGCGTGCCGGCGCATGACGAGCGCGATTTCGCCTTCGCCAAGAAATATGACCTGCCCATCGTGCAGGTCGTGGACGTGGCCGGCAAGGAATACTCCACCAATGCCTGGCAGGAGTGGTACGGCGACAAGCAAGCCGGACGCACCATCAATTCGGGCAAGTACGACGGCCTCTCCCACAAGGAAGCGGTCGACGCCATCGCCGTCGACCTGGGCGCGCAAGGCCTGGGCGAAAAGCAGACCACCTGGCGCCTGCGCGACTGGGGCATCTCGCGCCAGCGCTATTGGGGCACCCCCATCCCCATCATCCACTGCGCGGATTGCGGCCCGGTCCCGGTTCCGGAAAAAGACCTGCCGGTGGTCCTGCCCGACGACCTCATCCCGGACGGCAGCGGCAATCCGCTGGCCAAGAACGAGGCGTTCCTGTCCTGCTCCTGCCCCAAGTGCGGCAAGCCGGCGCGCCGTGAAACGGACACGATGGACACCTTCGTGGACTCGTCCTGGTACTTCATGCGCTACACCTCGCCGGGCAACGATAACGCCATGGTCGACGCGCGCAACGACTACTGGATGCCGATGGACCAGTACATCGGCGGCATCGAACACGCGGTGCTCCACCTGCTGTACGCCCGCTTCTGGACCAAGGTCATGCGCGACATGGGCTTGCTCAACTTCGACGAGCCCTTCACCAAGCTGCTGTGCCAGGGCATGGTGCTGAACCATATCTACTCGCGCAAGACGCCGCAGGGCGGCATCGAATACTTCTGGCCGGAAGACGTCGAAAACGTCTACGACGACCGCGGCGCCATCGTCGGCGCCAAGCTGAAGTCGGACGGCTCCGCCATCACCTACGGCGGCGTAGGCACGATGTCCAAGTCGAAGAACAACGGCGTCGACCCGCAATCGCTGATCGACACGCTGGGCGCGGACACGGCCCGCCTGTTCGTCATGTTCGCCAGCCCGCCGGAACAGACCCTCGAATGGTCGGACTCTGGGGTCGAAGGCTCCAACCGCTTCCTGCGCCGCCTCTGGTCCATCAGCTACGGCCAGCGCGAGGCCATCGCGCGCGGCCTGGCCCATGGCGCTGACTGGGCGCAGGCGCCGGCCCCGGTCAAGGATCTGCGC
The DNA here is from genome assembly GCF_902859735.1 of Achromobacter aegrifaciens. Classification (GTDB taxonomy): domain Bacteria; phylum Pseudomonadota; class Gammaproteobacteria; order Burkholderiales; family Burkholderiaceae_B; genus Achromobacter; species Achromobacter aegrifaciens. The sequence continues at coordinate 106,330 of NZ_CADIJY010000014.1, forward strand.
CGCGAGGTCTACGGCCTGCTCAAGCAAGCCGACTACGACTACCAGCGCATCCAGTACAACACCGTCGTGTCGGCGTGCATGAAGATGCTCAACGCCATCGACGACGCCAAGCTGCCCGAAGGCGCAGCCGCGGACGCCGCCTACGCCGAAACGCTGGGCGTGCTGCTGCGCGTGCTGTATCCCGTGGTGCCGCACATCACCTGGCACCTGTGGCGCGACCTGGGCTACGCCCACGAGCTGGGCGACCTGCTCGACGCGCCTTGGCCGCACGTGGACGAGGCGGCGCTGGTCGCCGACGAGATCGAGCTGATGCTCCAGGTCAACGGCAAGCTGCGCGGCTCCATCCGCGTGGCCGCCAAGGCCGCCAAGGAAGACATCGAAAAGCTCGCGGCATCCCAGGAAGAGGTCGCCCGCTTCCTGGAAGGCCGTCCGCCCAAGCGCGTCATCGTGGTTCCGGGCAAACTGGTCAACGTCGTAGGCTGATGAGGTCAAGCATGCACTTCGCCGGGCAACAAACGCACTCCCCCCGCCAGTCCTGGCTGCTGCGCGGCGCCTGCCTGGCGCTGTTCATGCTGCTCTCCGCTTGCGGCTTCGCCTTGCGTGGCGTCACGCCGATGCCGTTCGATACGCTGTATGTCGGCATTTCCGACACCACGCAGTTCGGCGCCGACGTGCGCCGCGCGCTGCGCGCGGCCTCGCCGAACACCAAGCTCGTGTCGACCCCCAAGGAGGCGCAAGCCATCCTGCAGCAGGTCGCCGACACTCGCACCCTGCGAGAGGTGTCGCTGAACGCCCAGGGCCGTGTCGAGGAATACGAACTCGGCATCAACTACACGTTCCGCCTCATCGATGCCAAGGGCCGCGCCCTGATCCCGGACACCACGCTGTCGATCTACCGCGAAATGCCCTATGACGACCAGGTGGTGCAAGCCAAGCAAGGCCAGATCGAAACGTTGTACCGGGCCATGCAGCGCGACCTGGTGTCCCGCCTGCTGCGCCGCATGACCGCGCCGGAAGTGCGCCATGCATTCGAGAATGCCGAAGAGCGCGCGGAAGACGGCGAGACCCCGCTGTACGACCCGACCACGCCGGAACAAAAGCGCACGCCCGCGCCGTGGCAGACGCCGTCCACCACCGATCCGGCCATCCTGCGTTAAATGGCACAGCCCCTGGACGCGGATCGCCTGGCCGAGCACCTGCAGCGGCCAGGCAACCGCCTGGCCCCGCTCTACACGGTGTCCGGCGACGAACCCCTGCTCGTGACCGAGGCCGTGGACGCGCTGCGCGCCGCGGCCCGTAACGCGGGCTACACCGACCGCCTGTCCATGGTCATGGACGCGCGCAGCGACTGGAGCTCGGTCACCGCCGCCACGCAAAGCGTGTCGCTGTTCGGCGACCGCCGCATCCTTGAAATCAAGATCCCGACGGGCAAGCCTGGCAAGTCCGGCGCCGACACCCTGGCCAAGCTGGCCGAACAGGCTGAGAAGCAGGCGGATCCGGACACGCTCGTGCTGATCGCCCTGCCGCGCCTGGACAAGGCCACCCGCGAAAGCCGCTGGGTGCAGGCCTTGAGCCGCGGCGGCATGATGGTCGACATCGCCAACATCGAACGGGGCCGCCTGCCCGCCTGGGTCGGCATGCGGCTGGCGCGCCAGAACCAGCGCGCCGACGGCGCCACCCTGCAATGGATGGCCGACAAGGTGGAAGGCAATCTGCTGGCCGCCCACCAGGAAATCCAGAAGCTGGGCCTGCTCTACCCCGAAGGCCAGCTGGCCGCGGAGGACGTGGAGCGAGCGGTGCTGAACGTTGCGCGCTATGACGTCTTCGGCCTGCGCGACGCCATGCTCGCCGGCGACACCGGCCGCACCATCCGCATGATCGACGGCCTGCGCGCCGAAGGCGAAGCGCTGCCGCTGGTGCTATGGGCGGTCGGCGAGGAAATCCGCCTGCTGGCCCGCATCGCCGAAGCGCGCGCCCTGGGCCAGGACGTCAACGGCCTGATGCGCCGCCTGCGCATTTTCGGCGCGCACGAGCGGCTGGCGTTGCAGGCGCTGAACCGGGTGCAGCCGAACGTGTGGCCGGCCGCCGTGCAGCATGCACATGAGGTCGATCGCCTGATCAAGGGCCTGTCGGTACCAGGACGCCTGTCCGATCCCTGGGAAGAAATGACGCGGCTCGCGCTGCGTGTCGCCGCCGCTGGCGGACGACCGTGAAGGCGGCATAGCCGCCGCCTTCGCCTCCCGCGCCAGCCCATGCGCTGGCATTCGCCCGGCCTCGCGGCCGGATATACACTGAATCTCCAGGTGGCGTCCGCGCCGCCCCATCCTCATGATCGACGCTGCCATGTCCACGTCCTCCATCGAACAAGCCATGCTCACCCTGGGCGAAAACGCCCGCCGCGCCTCGCGCGCCATGATGCGCGCCACCGGCGCCGCCAAGAACCAGGCGCTGCTCGCCATGGCCGACGCCCTGGCCGCCAGCCACGACGAACTCAAGGCCGCCAACGAAAAAGACCTGGCCGCAGCGCGCAGCAACGGCCTGGAGCCGGCGCTGCTGGACCGCCTGACCCTGTCGGACAAGACACTGGCGCACATGGCCGAGGGCCTGCGCCAGATCGCCGCCCTGCCTGATCCCATCGGCAGCATCACCGCCACCAGCGTACGCCCCAACGGCATGCGCGTGGCGCAGATGCGCGTGCCGCTGGGCGTGATCGGCATCATCTACGAATCCCGCCCCAACGTGACCATCGACGCGGCCGCGCTGTGCCTGAAGTCCGGCAACGCCGCCATCCTGCGCGGCGGTAGCGAAGCCCTGCATTCCAACATCGCGCTGGGCCGCATCGTGCAGACCGGCCTGGCCGCCGCAGGGCTGCCGCAGGACGCGGTGCAGGTCGTCGCCACGGCCGACCGCGCCGCCGTCGGCAAGCTCATCACCATGACCGAGCACATCGACGTCATCGTGCCGCGCGGCGGCAAGGGGCTGATCGCCCGCCTGTCGCAAGAGGCGCGCGTGCCGCTCATCAAGCACCTGGACGGCAACTGCCACGTCTATATCGACGCGGCGGCCGATCCGGACAAGGCGCACGCCATCGCCTTCAATGCCAAGACCTACCGCTACGGCATCTGCGGCGCCATGGAAACGCTGCTGGTCGACGCGGTCGCCGCCGTTTCCATCCTGCCCAGCCTGGCCGCGGCCCTCACCGAGCACGGCGTCGAATTGCGCGGCTGCCCCCGCACGCTGGCCTTGCTGCCCCACGCCAAACCGGCCACGGAAGAAGACTGGGCCACGGAGTACCTGGGTCCCATCCTGGCGGTGCGCATCGTCGACACGCTGGACGACGCCATCGAGCACATCGCGCGCTGGGGCTCGGGCCATACCGACGCCATCGTCACCGAGGACCTGTCCGCCGCACAGCGCTTCCAGCGCGAGGTCGACTCCAGTTCGGTGTACGTCAACCTGCCGACCTGCTTTGCGGACGGTTTCGAATACGGCCTGGGCGCCGAGATCGGCATCTCGACGAACCGCCTGCACGCGCGCGGCCCGGTCGGCCTGGAAGGCCTGACCACGCTGAAGTGGGTGCTCAGCGGCGAAGGCCAGGTGCGCGGCTGATCCCGAGCCTCCGACTGCACGCAGACTGACGCGGCCCTGAACACGGGGCCGCGGCAAGCCTTCTACAATACGGCCAGCAGTTTTCCGCAGGCATTCTTTTCATCCGAACGCGGCGCGCCGCGTCTTCCTGAGATCCCCATGTACTCACCCGCGATGGCCATGGCCTTCAGCCTCTTCCTGCTGTGCTTCATCACATGCACGCTCAGCGGCGTCGTGCTGTTCTTCAAGAGCAAGCAGATCAACGCCAAATTGAAGCACCCGTACCTGCAGCACCGTCAATTCAATCAGTATCCGCTTGCGATCCAGGCATCCATCATGCTGGATTACTTTTTCCGCCTGATGTTTCCCGGCACGCGCTTCTGGCTGATCGGCAACGCCAACGACCTGCTCTCCCACGTCGATCCGAAGAAGACGCCGCTATCGCTGAAATGGCCGATCGTCGGCTTCTGGGGTTCGTGCTGGCTCGGCCTGATCGCCATGATCGTGCTCTGGATCATGCTGTTCCTGGGAGCTTGAACCCATGCAGATCAGAATCGAAGACTATCCCGGCAGCCTCGAGGCGGCCCGCTATCTGGTCGCCGCGCGCGAGTCCGGCATCGCCGGCCCGCGCCTGCCCGCCGACTGCCGTCCCCAATCGCTGAACCAGGCCTTCGCCGTGCAGCAACGCACCGCGCAGCTGCTGCTCGAGAAGCATCAGGACGACATCGGCGCCTGGAAGAGCGCCTTGCCCACGCCCGAGAAAAGCGTGGTCGCGCCGATCTATGCCTCGACCATCGCGTACGCCGAAGCCGGCCCTGTTGCGGCCCGGACCCAGACCGTGCGCATCGAACCCGAGATCGCGTTCGAAATTGCCCGGGATCTGCCCGCGCGCCCCGAGCCCTACACCGAGTCCGAAGTGGACGCGGCCATCGGCGGCGCGCGCCTGGCCTTGGAAGTACTGGGCTGCCGTTATGCGGCTCCGGAACATGCCAGCCTGCCGGAACTCCTGGCCGACCATATGTTCAACCAGGGGCTGGTACTGGGTCCGCGCATCGCATCCCCGCACGATGCCCCCGGCGCCTTGAGCATCACGCTGTCCGTGGACGGGGTTGAAACCGAGCAGCACGCGGGCATCCACCCGAACGATCGTCCCAAGGCCGGGCTCTACTGGCTGGCCAATTTCCTGCGCGAACAAGGTCTGGGACTACGCGCCGGCCAGCACGTCATCACCGGCTCCTATGCCGGCTTCCTGGACGTGCCCGCCAACCGCGATCTCGAACTCGCCTACGGCGACCTCGGCGTCCTGCGCCTGCACTTCAGCAAGCCCTAGCCCGGCCGCACACCGAACTTCCGTCCCCTGCCCGCCTGGTCCGCTCTTGCGGACTAGCGGGCCGCGGGCTGCGCGATCTCGATGGGCGCTGCGCCCGCCTCGATGATTTCCCCCACATCCAGACACAGGTCCTCGCGGTAGCGTCCCGCCAGCACCTGCACGCCCACCGGGCTCGCGCCTGCCTCGCTCATCGCGCTGCCCATCGCCACCGACAGGCCTGGCAAACCCATGAACGGCACGCCGATCTGCGTCATCTGCGCGCGCCAGATGCGCGCGTAGGCCGCATCGCCTTGCAGATCGAGCTTGTCAGGGAACGGCAGCTCGGCCGACACGGGCAGCAACAGCACGGGATACTCGGCGAAGAACAACTCCCACAGGCGCGTCAGCGTAGCCCGCCGCGTCAGCGTGGCGGAAAAACTCGCAAGGTCGGCCCCCGCCGCCTTGTCGCGCTGGCCAGCCAGCGCTACCAGAGCTCCGCGATCGCCTTCTTTTTCCGCGGCTGCCACCATGGCGTCGTAGCCATCGGCCAGCCACATGCGGATCTGCAGGTCCGCCGCCTCCTGCATCGGCGGCACGGCATCCAGCGTATCCACCGTCCAGCCTGCCTCGCTGAGCCGGCGGGCGGCTTCCTGCAAGGCCTTGACCACGGCGGGCTGGGTGTCCATGCCGTCCGGATTCAGGCACAGCGCGGCCCGGCGCGGCGTCTCGGCCCCGACCAGGGGAGCGGGCACCCACCAAGGATCGCGCACATCCCGCGCCGCCAGCGCGGCCAGGCCCAGTCTTAGATCTGCGATGCTGCGCCCCAGCGGGCCGGACACCGCGGTCAACTGTCCCCCGATCGAGCGTTCCGGCAGCGCCGCGTTGTACGCCGCCACGCGCCCCAGCGACGGCCGCAGGCCATGCACGCCGCAGGCATAGGCTGGATAGCGGATGGAGCCGGCGATATCCGTGCCATGCGCCAGATGGCCGATGCCAGCCGCCACCGCGGCAGCCGCGCCGCCCGACGAGCCGCCGGGCGTCAGCGCCGGATTGCGCGGGTTCAAGGTATCGCCATGCAGCGCATTGCCGGTGAACCAGCGCAAGGAAAACGCGGGCGTGTTGGTACGGCCCAGGATCACGGCTCCCGCGCGCAACAGATTGTCCACGACCGGGCTGTTCTCCGCCGCGATCACGTCCTTCTGCAGGTTCACGCCATTGGTCGTGGCGTAACCCGCCTGGTCCACGTTGATTTTCACGGTAACGGGCACGCCGGCCAACGGCCCCGGGTCTTCGCCGCGCGCAAGCATCGCATCCACTTGCGCCGCTTGGGCCAGCACATCGTCCGGGCGGTGGTCCACCACGGCATTGATCGCGGGATTGACGGCATCCAGCCGGTCCAGCGCGCTTTGCGCGGCCTCGCGGGCGGACACCTCGCGCTTGCGGATGCGGGCGGCAAGCTCAACTGCGGACAAACGCCAAAGATCGGACACGCGCGACTCCTGAATCATGGTTGCATGGAAGATCAGGCAAACCTTAGCGCCTGCCGCGCCTGCCCACAAGCCGCCGCCGGCCCGGAACGCTACTCGTCCTCCTCGAAGACCTCGACTATCGCGTCGGCCACGGCGCGCACGCGCGCCGTGCGGTTCAGGTCGCCGTGCATCACCAACCACAAATCGTAGGGTTCGCTGCGCGTCGGCCAGATACGTACCAGCTCGGGATACCCCGGCGCCATGTGCGTGGGCACCTCGCCGATGCCCAGCCCGGCCGCGACCGCCTCGAGGATCATCAGGCCGGAGTTCAGCTCCACGCCGATGCGGCCGTTGCCCGTGGGCTCGCCGCAAAACGTGTCGGACCAGCCCGGCAGCACCGCTTGCTGGTACGTCACCAGCGTGTGCCCCGCGAACGCAGTGCCCGGCCGCGGCTCGCCATGCGCAGCCAGGTAGGCGCGCGAAGCGTACAGCCCGACCTCCTTGCGCGTCAGGTGCCGGTGTATCAAATCGGGGTTGTCCGGCTTGATGTTCCGTATCGCCAAGTCAGCCTCGCGGCGCGTCAGGTTGCTGATCTGGATGGCCGTGGACAGCACCACGCGGATGTCGGGGTGCTGGGCATGCACGCGCCGCACCGCTTCCATGATGTAGTAGCTGGCCACGGTTTCCGAGGTCGCCACGCGCACCACGCCGGACAGGCGATGATCCAGCCCCTGCATCTGGCGCTGCAATTGGTCCGCCGCCTGCTCCATGCGCTCCGCGGCCGCGAACGCCAGTTCGCCGGCCGCCGTGGGCACATATCCACCCGGCGTGCGCAGGAACAGCCGCGCGTCCAGCGAGGACTCCAGCGCCGCCAGCCTGCGCCCGGCGGTTGCCTGGTCGATCTGCAGCAGCGCGGCGGCGCCCCGCAGGGTTCCCACCCGGTAGATGGCCAGGAAGATCCTGGCGTTGTCCCAGTCCATCGCGTTCGCCCTAAGGATGCATTTTTGCATCACTATAAAGCAATTATTCGGCTTTTTTGCATCAAGGCACAGGTCTAAGCTTCAGTCCTCGACAGCCTCGCCACACCACCAGCCATGAGTTCCGCCTGCCCCAACCTCACCGCGCCCTCGCTGGCCGCCAAACCCGCCGCGGCCGGCCTGCTGCCGCTAGTCACGCTGGCCATCGGCTTCGTCATGGCGATGCTGGACGTCACCGTCGTCAACGTCGCCCTGCCCAGCATCGCAGTGCAGTTCACCGTTCCCCTGACGGATCTGGTCTGGATCGTGGACGGCTACACCCTCACTTTCGCGGCGCTGCTGTTGGTGGCAGGAGCGCTGGCCGACCGGTATGGCGCCAAGACGATCTACCTGGCCGGTTTGGGCGTCTTTACCCTGGCGTCCCTGCTCTGCGGCCTGGCGCCCAACGCGGACATGCTGATCCTGGCCCGCATGCTGCAGGGGCTGGGCGCGGCCCTGTTCATGCCGAGTTCCCTCAGCCTGCTGACCCATGCCTACGACGACGATCAGGTGCGCAACCGCATGCTGGCCGCCTGGTCCGCGATCGTGGCGGTGGCAGGCGCTGCCGGCCCGCTCCTGGGCGGCGTGCTGATCCACCAATTTGGCTGGCGCGGGATCTTCCTCATCAATATCCCGCTGGGATTGGCCGGATTGTGGCTGGCGCGACGCCGCATCCAGGCGGTTGCGCGCCGCCCGCGCGCCCTCAATCCGCTGAGCCATCTGCTGGGCGTGATCGCCTTGTCCTCGCTGTGCTTCGTGCTGATCCAGGGCAACGCCTACGGCTGGTCCTCCAACCTCATACTGGGCACGGTGGTCCTCTGCGCGGCCGCCGCCCTGCTGCTGGTGCGGCGCGAGCGCCGCCATGCCGACCCCATCATCCCGCGCGCCCTGTTCGCCACCGCGCAATTCGCGGCAGCCAACGGCGTCGGCTTTCTGATCAATCTGGCAGCCTACGGCCAGCTCTTCCTGCTCAGCCTGTTCCTGCAGCATGCACGCGGCGCGGACGCATTGGAGACCGGCCTGCAGCTGGTACCCATGCTGGCCGTGTTCTCCTTGGGCAATCTGTTGTCCAGCCGGGTATCGGCGCGCTGGAACGTGCCGGCGGCGCTGCTGGGCGGGGTATCGTTGGCCGCAGCCATGAGCGCCGCGGGAATCGTCATGTTCTCGCCGGACATGGCCTACTGGCCGTTCGCCGTCATCGTCGCAGTGGCCAATCTGGGCGTGGGCGTCGCCGTTCCCGCCATGACCAGCGTGGTCATGCAGGTCTCGGGCAAGAGCCACGCCAACAGCGCCGCCGCCGCCCTGAATGCCAACCGCCAATCCGGCGCGCTGGTAGGCGTCGCGTTGATGGGCACCATCCTGCATTTGCTGCCGCAATGGAGCGCCAGCCTGCCCGCGGCCTACATCGTCATCACCTCAGGCTATCTGCTCGCTGCCGTGCTTGCATGGCGCTACCTGCAACGCGCGCGCAATGCCTGAACGCGGGCAAGGCTGCGGCCTTCACAGGCCATGAAGGCCGCAGCGCTCAAACGTTCGCGGCGGGGAGTATCGCCACGCCACGCCCCGCGAAAAATTCGTCGAAGACGGCCAGCGGCAATTCGACATCGGCCTGCGTGCCGGGCTCCCCCGAAGGATTGTGGAAGGTCACCGAGTCCGGCGTTGCGCGAGTCACCAGCACCAGGTGCCCGCCCTTCCTGGGCGGTTGCCGCTCGGGCCAGCGTATCCAGGGATGCACCGACGCCATGAAATAGGCGGCTTGGGACATCAATCCAGGCAGTTCGTCCGCGCGCAGATCGACATGCACGCGCGCCGCCAGGCCGAATGCCTCGTCCACGTAGCGCACGAACGGCGCGTAGATCATGCCCTTGATCTGTTCGCCTTCCACCGTATAGGCGCCGTAAGCCAAGCTGCCCCGCGCCAGCTCCAACGTCGGATACTGGCGCCCGTCGCGGGCCGCCAGCACCATCTTCAGGCAGGCCATGCCGCAGACGTGGCTGGCCCAGCGCGCGTACTCATCCACGTCGCGCGCGCCCGAGCCGCGCCAGGCCGGGTCATCGGCCAGGGCCAGCGTGCCCTGGATGATTTCGCTGGCCCGATGCGCCGACTCCCACTGGCAAAAATACGGCACGGCGGATCGGGAGGCTGGCGTCGCGTTCATGCAGGACTCCTGGATTCTGGAGGTCAAAGGGAGCCGCTATCTTGCCCGCGCGGCATGCGCGTGGCAACGGGCCGGCGTTTGCTTCACAATGCTCCTATCCGTGCTCACAGGAGACCCGCATGTCCAGCCCTGCCACGTCCAACCCGCCCGCCATCCGCCGCGTCGCCGTCGTCGGCGCCGGCACCATAGGCGCCAGTTGGGCTGCGTTGTTCCTCGCCCGCGGCCTTGAGGTCGTCGTCAGCGATCCCGCCGCCGACGCCGAAACGCTGACGCGCGCCCGCGTACAGGCAGCATGGCCCGTGCTGGCGGAACTTGGACACGTGCTGCCCGGCGCCTCCGCTGATGCGCTGCGCTTCGAGCCTGACCTGGAGGCCGCGCTGGCCGGCGCGGACTTCGTGCAGGAAAACGCGCCCGAGCGCGAAGACTTCAAGACTGCCCTCTTTGCGCGCATGGACGTCGTGCTGCCGCCGCAGGTCATCGTCGCGTCCAGCTCCTCCGGCCTCATCATGAGCCGCCTGCAATCGCAGTGCCGCCATGCCTCGCGCTTTGTCATCGGGCATCCGTTCAATCCGCCGCACCTGATTCCGCTGGTCGAAGTGGTCGGCGGCGAACAAACCTCGGCCGACACCATCGATCGTTGCATCGCCTTCTACCGAAGCCTGGGCAAGTACCCCATCCGCTTGAACAAGGAAGTCCCCGGCCACATCGCCAACCGGCTGCAGGCTGCGCTATGGCGCGAAGCCATACACCTGGCGGCCGAAAACGTCGCCAGCGTGGCCGATATCGACGCCGCCGTGTCGCAAGGCCCGGGCCTGCGCTGGGCGCTGTTCGGCCCGCACATGACCTTCAACCTGGGCGGCGGCGCGGGCGGGCTGGCCAATTTCATGGACCACTTGCTGGGCCCAGTCCAGACCTGGTGGGACGATCTCGGCGCGCCGGAAGTCACCCCCGAACTGCAACAGCGCCTGATCGCGGGCGTCAACGCCGAAGCAGGCGAGCGCAGCATCGCCGACCTGGTCCAGGAGCGCGATGCGCAACTCACCGCACTGCTGAAAGCACTGCAGCGCTGAAACGGCGGCGGCCCGCAGCGGGCCGGAATGCGCCATATCCCTCAATACCGGCAGGCCACTGCGCCTGCCCTCTGCCATAGCAGGATTGCTCCATATGATTTCCGTAACACATGACAGCGCCCTTTCCCGCTACACCGCCACCGTCGATGGCGTCCTGTGCGTGCTCGATTACCAGTTGCAAGGCAGCACCATGGCAATCACGCACACCGGCGTGCCCAGCCAGGTGGGCGGACGCGGCATCGCCGCTGCGCTGACCAAATATGCGCTGGACGACGCCCGCGCCCGGGGTTGGAAAGTGCGGCCCTTGTGCTCCTACGCCGACGCCTACATTCGCCGCCACCCTGAGTACAGCGATCTGCTGGCCTGAACCCTGTCGGCATTTCGCACAGTGACCAAGCAATCCAAGCTCCCTTCCACAGCCTGTCCCTGCGGCGGTCCCAAGCCCTATTCCGAATGCTGCGGGCGCTGGCACGAAGGCCCGCAAGCCATGCAAGCGCCCACCGCCGAGGCGCTGATGCGCTCGCGCTACAGCGCCTTCGTGCTGGACAAGCTGCCCTATCTGTTGGCGACCTGGCACCCCAGCACCCGTCCCAGCGCGCTCGAGCCCAATCCGCCCGGCCTGAAATGGCTGGGTCTGGCGATCAAGCAGACACGCAGCCAAGACCCCGAGCACGCCACGGTGGAATTCGTCGCCCGCAGCCGCCAGGCCGGCCGCGCCCACCGCCTGCACGAACTCAGCCGCTTCGTGCGCGAAGACGGCCAGTGGTTCTATGTGGATGGCGACCTGTACTGATCCTGGTCCGGCAGTTCCGCACCAGGCCTAACAAACCCAGACATCAGAAAAGGCAGACATGAACCAGGATCCTCGCCACGCCGAAGCGCTATTTCACGCAGAACCTGTCGCGGCACTGCGCGCCGACCTTGCGCTCGCATTACGGGCCGCGGCCGCGCATGGTCTGGGCGAAGGCGTCTGCAATCACTTCAGCGTGGCCCTGCCCGGCGACTCGGAGCATTTCCTCCTCAATCCCCGCGGATTGATGTGGCATGAGGTGCAAGCGGACGACATCGTGCTGATCGATGCCCAAGGCAACAAGCTCGCCGGCCGGCATGCAGTCGAGCCCACGGCCATGTTCATCCATGCCGCCATCCACCGCATCGCCGGCAAGGCCTGTGTGCTGCACACGCACATGCCCTACGCCACGGCCTTGACCCTTACCTCGGATCGCGCGCTCGACACCACGCTGTCGCAAAACGCCATGCGCTTTCACGGCCGCCTGGCAATCGACCAACACTACAACGGCCTGGCGCTGGACGTCAGCGAAGGCGAACGCATCGCCCATGCGATGCAGGGCGCAGACGTGGTCTTCCTCGGCAACCATGGCGTCGTAGTCTGCGGGGAAAGACTGGACTATGCCTATGACGACCTGTTCTTCCTGGAGCGCGCCTGTACCGCCCAGGTGCTTGCGCAATCAACGGGACGCCCGCTGCTGCCGGTCAACCCTGACCTGGCGGCCAAGGTGGCCGCACAGGTCCAAGGCGAACGCCTGCAATCCGAACTGTTCTTCGCCGCTTTGCGACGCCAACTGCCTTAGCCGCTCTTGAGCGGCTTTACCGCTTTGGCTCAAAAGCTTTTACCTGAGCGCCGCAAAAACAAAACCCCTCGCAGGATATTCCTGCGAGGGGTTTTTCATTGGGACTGCGGCTGGTGGTATCGCACGAGAGATCCCGAGCGCAATACATTCGGTCGCCACAAAGACAAAACCCCACAGGGGTTACCTGTGGGGTTCTGCGGAATAAAAGCTTGACGATGACCTACTTTCACAGACGTCCGTCCACTATCATCGGCGCAAAGTCGTTTC
>NZ_CADIJY010000015.1 GCF_902859735.1 Achromobacter aegrifaciens
GAGCCTGCCGCACCCGCGAAACCGGCCGCGCCGCCCGCTGCGCCGGCCAAGCCCGCGCGCCAGTCGTCCGCCGCTGTCGCGCGCCAGCCCGGCGACAAACCGCTGGCCTCGCCGGCGGTGCGCAAGCGCGCCTGGGACCTGGGCATCGAACTGCGCTACGTGCACGGCAGCGGCCCGGCAGGCCGGATCCTGCACGAGGACCTGGACGCCTATCTGCAAGGCCAGGGCGGGGGCGCCCAAGCCCGCGGTGGCGTGGCCTACGCCGAGCGTAACGACGAGGAAAACGTGCCGGTCATCGGCCTGCGGCGCAAGATCGCGCAGAAGATGGCCGAGTCCAAGCGCCGCATTCCGCACTTCAGCTACGTCGAGGAAATCGACGTGACCGAGCTGGAAGAGCTGCGCGCCAGCCTCAACCAGAAGTGGGGCGCGACGCGCGGCAAGCTCACGCTATTGCCGCTGCTGGCGCGCGCCATGGTGGTGGCGCTGCGCGATTTCCCGCAGATCAACGCGCGCTACGACGACGAGGGCGGCGTGGTCACGCGCTACGGCGCGGTCCACATCGGCATCGCCACGCAAAGCGACGGCGGCCTGATGGTGCCGGTCATGCGCCACGCCGAGGCGCGCGATCTCTGGTCCATGGCGGCCGAGATCGTCCGTCTGGCCGAGGCGGTGCGCACGGGCAGCACCAGCCGCGACGAACTGTCGGGTTCGACCATCACCATCACTAGCCTGGGGCCTTTGGGCGGCATCGTCACCACGCCGGTGATCAACCATCCCGAGGTCGGCATCGTGGGCGTGAACCGCATCGTCGAGCGGCCCGCCATCCGCAATGGCGCCGTGGTGGCGCGCAAGCTGATGAACCTGTCGTCGTCCTTCGACCACCGCGTGGTGGACGGCATGGACGCGGCGCGCTTCATCCAGGCGGTGCGCGCGCTGCTGGAGCAACCCGCGCTGCTTTTCGTGGAGTAAGCATGAGCCAGATCACTAAGACTACGACTTTGCTGGTGATCGGCGGCGGCCCTGGCGGCTACGTCGCCGCCATCCGCGCCGGCCAGCTGGGCGTGCCGACCATTCTGGTCGAAGGCGCCCAGCTGGGCGGCACCTGCCTGAACATCGGCTGCATCCCCTCCAAGGCGCTGATCCACGCGGCCGAGGAATTCGACAAGGCGCGTCACTACGCGGGCAAGTCGGCGCTGGGTATTTCCGTGTCGGCGCCCGCCATCGACCTGGCCCAGACCGTGGCCTGGAAGGACGGCATCGTCGGCAAGCTGACCGGCGGCGTTGCTGCGTTGTTGAAGAAGAACGGCGTGGAAGTGGTGCGCGGCTGGGCCCGGCTGCTGGACGGCAAGACCGTGGAAGTGGATGGCGGCGAGTCCGGCGCCATCCGCATCCAGTGCGAGCATCTGCTGCTGGCGGCGGGCTCCGAACCGACGCCGCTGCCGTCCATGCCGTTCGGCGGCATGGTGGTGTCGTCCACCGAAGCCTTGTCGCCTTCCAGCATTCCCAAGCAATTGGTGGTGGTGGGCGGCGGCTATATCGGCCTGGAACTCGGCACCGTGTACCGCAAGCTGGGCGCCGAGGTGGCCGTGGTGGAAGCGCAGGACCGCATCCTGCCAACCTACGACGCCGAACTCACCAAGCCGGTGGCCGCCGCCTTGGCGAAAATGGGCGTGGAGCTGCACCTGGGCCGCAAGGTGCTGGGCCTGAACGGCGCCGGCAATGCGGTGCGCGTGCAGGACGCGGCGGGCGTCGAAACCCTGCTGCCGGCAGACCGCGTGCTGATCGCGGTGGGCCGGCGTCCGCGCACGCAGGACTGGGGGCTGGAAAGCCTGCAGCTCGACCGCAAGGGCAACGCGCTGCGCATCGACGACCAGTGCCGCACCTCCATGCGCGACGTCTGGGCCATCGGCGACATCGCCGGCGAACCCATGCTGGCGCACCGCGCCATGGCGCAGGGCGAGATGGTGGCCGAGCTGGTTTCGGGCAAGCGCCGCCACTTCCTGCCTGCTTCGATCCCGGCGGTCTGCTTCACCGACCCCGAAGTCGTGGTGGCGGGCCTGTCGCCTGCCGAGGCGGAAAGCGCGGGATTGGACTGCCTGACGGCTTCCTTCCCCTTTGCCGCCAACGGGCGTTCGATGACGCTGGAATCCACCGACGGTTTCGTGCGCGTGGTCGCGCGCCGCGACAACCACCTCATCGTGGGCTGGCAGGCGGTGGGACGCGGCGTGTCGGAGCTGTCGACGGCGTTCGGCCAGTCACTGGAAATGGGCGCCACGCTGGAAGACGTGGCGGGCACCATCCATGCGCATCCGACCCTGGGCGAAGCGGTGCAGGAAGCGGCGCTCAAGGCGCTGGGGCACGCGCTGCATATCTAGGCGCAAGGGAACGCCGCGCTTGCGCGGCGTTCCACCGCAAGCCCGGACAGTGCCTAGCGAGGGGTTACGGCTTGCGCCAATGCGGCGCTGAATCCTTCCACCGCAGGGTTGCCTTGGTCGCGCAACGCTGCTAACACCACCTGGGCCGTGGCTCCAGCCACATCGCGCAAAGGCAGGAAGCGCAATGAATCCGAACGCATTCGGGACAACGATTGGGGCACCAGTGCAGGGCCGACGCCGGCTTCCACCAGCGTCAGCAAGGTGGGAATGACGCTTTCCTGCGCGATTTCCGGCTTCAGCTGCGCACGCGCGTACAGCGCCTGGAGCATATTGCGGAAGTACGGCGAGATGTCCTGGCGGTAGCCCACCAGGGGAAATTCCAGCAGTTCTTCCAGCGAAACATCACGCTGATGCGCCAGCGCATGATCATGGCGCAGCGCCACGCGCAGGGGCTCTTCGTAGACGACGCGGGTCACGATATCCGCATCCAGCGGATGCGGACGCATCAGCGCCACATCGACCGCGCGCGACCGCAGCGCGGGCTCCATGTCGACGGAGTTCATTTCGCGCAGATCGATGCGGACTTCGGGGTGCGCATCGCGGTAATGGCTGAGCGCCGACACCAGCGGCGAGCTTGCCGCGCTGGGCGTGATGCCTATCACCAGCGACCCGGTTTCGCCGCGGGCCGTGCGCCGCGCCTGCCGCAGCATCAGCTGGGTGTCCGCCGCGATCTTGCGCGCCCGCTCGTACATGATTTCGCCGGCGGGCGTCAATTTCACCGAGCGCGTGGTGCGCACGAACAGCGGCACGCCGACGATCGCTTCCAGTCGCTTGATCTGCTGCGTGAGGGGCGGTTGGGTCATGAACAGGCGTGCCGCCGCTCGCGCGAAGTGCAGTTCTTCCGCCAGCGTGCAGAACAGGACCAGCAAGCGACCGTCCACGAAGATTAATTCTGATTTCGACATAATTAGGGCGAAATTACATATTGGACATAGATTAGTCGAGTTCCTAAGATGCCGCATCGCTACACACCGCCGGCATTCCGGATCCGCACATGTCCCTCGCTTCCATTTCTCCGTCAGTCGCTGCCATCGCTCAAAGAGTGCGGGATGGCGAAGCGGCGGTGTTCGCGGCGGCGCGCCAGAGCCTGGCGGCCATCGCGCGGCAAGATCCGGCAATCCGCGCATGGAGCCATGTGCTGCCCGCCGTGGCGCTGGAGCAGATGGAACCGGCGCGGCACGCCGCCGGCGCGCTTGCCGGCGTGCCCATCGGCATCAAGGACGTGATCGACGTGGCCGACATGCCTACCGGTTTTGGGGCGCCCGCCTTGATTGCCGGCAATGCGGCGTTCGACGCCTGCAGCGTGGGCATGTTGCGCGCGGCGGGCGCGATTCCGGTGGGCAAAACCGTGACGGCCGAGTTTGCGTTCAGGACGCCGGGCCCCACCCGCAATCCGCATGCGCTGGCGCACACGCCTGGCGGCTCCTCGAGCGGTTCCGCGGCCGCGGTGGCGGCCGGCATGGTGCCAGCCGCGCTGGGCACGCAGACCGGAGGTTCGATGATCCGCCCGGCGGCGTATTGCGGAGTGGTGGGATTCAAACCGAGCGCCGGGCGCGTGTTCCGGGACGGCATGAAGCTCACCTGCGAATCGCTGGACACCATAGGCTGGTACGCGAATAGCGTGGCGGACGCCCAGCTCATCGCGGACGTGCTCGTGGGCGGCGCGCACGCGCCCGTACCGTCCGGCCGCCAACTGACCGTCGCGGTGCAATTGAACAATCCGAAAGCCGGATTGTGTGCCGAGAGCCATGCCGAGATCGATCGCGCCCGTGCGGTGCTGGCCGCGCATGGCGTGCAGTGCGTGCCTGTGCAAGCCGAGCGCGAGACGGCGCTTTTGCTGCAGGCGCACGATGTGATCATGCACTACGAGTTCGCGCGCAGTCTGGGGCCGGTGGTGGAGCGCCAGTGCCATGCATTGAGCGCCGTCTTGCGCCAGGCGGTGGCGCGTGGCCTGGCCATCGGGGCAGGGGAGTACCACGAGATGCTCGGGATTCAGGCCGCGCTGCGCCACGGCTGGGGCGCGCTCTATGGCGGCGCCGACCTGGTGCTTACGCCCAGCACGCCAGGTCCGGCGCCCCTTGGGCTGGAGCACACCGGCGACGCTTCATACAACAAGATCTGGTCGGTGCTGGGGTGGCCTTGCCTGCACCTGCCGACCGGATTCAGCCGCGCGGGACTGCCCATGGGCATGCAATTGGTCGGCGATCTGGGCAAGGACCTGGCCTTGCTCGCCGTCGGCCGGGATTTACATCATCTGCTGAAACAGCAAGGGGAATGAAATGGGATTCAAGAAACTGAGGCAGGGCGTGCTGGCCCTGTGCGCCGCCGCGGCGGTGACGGGATTGGGGCAGGCGCATGCCGCTTTTCCCGACCGTCCGATCAATGTCGTCGTGCCCACCGCGGCCGGCGGCACGGTGGATATCGTTGCGCGCATCATGGCGGAAAAACTCGGCGCCGAACTGGGACAGCCGGTGGTCGTCATCAACAAGCCCGGCGCTGGCGGCGTCGTGGGCACGCAGGCGTTCCTGCGCGAGCCGCAGGATGGCTACACCGTGCTGTTCACGGCGAACAGCAATCAGCTGATCGTGCCTTGGGTCTACAAAGACGCGAAGTTCGATCCCATCAAGGACTTCGCGCCGATCGCCGCAGTGGGTGAAGTGCCCAACGTGCTGTGCGTGAACCCGGCCTTTCCCGCGAAGGACATGAAGGAATTCATGGCCTTGATCAAGGCCAATCCGGAGAAGTACCAGTACGCCTCGGCCGGGGCGGGAACCTTGAACCATTTGCTGGGCGTCATGCTGGACCAGATGGGCGGGCTGCGCATGCAGCACATCCCCTATCGCGGCGTGTCGCCAGCCATGGCGGATGTGATGGGCAATCAGGTGCCGATGCTGTTCGCCAGCCTGCCCTCGGCCGTGGAAGGCATCAAGGCCGGCAAGCTGCGCGCGCTGGGCGTCAGCAGCGAAAAGCGCAACGCCTTGCTGCCCGACGTCCCTGCCATCAACGAAGCCATACCGGGATTCCGCGGCGACCTGTGGGTGGCGTTCTATGGCGCAAAGGAAGCGCCCAGCGCGGCGATCGACACCTTGCATCTGGCCATCCGCAAAGTCCTGGCCGACCAGGCGCTGCAACAGAAGTTCGACCAGCTGGGGGTCACCATGATGCACGACGGCCCGGCCGAGCTGGCGGCGCGGCAGCAGGCCGAGTACATGCAGTGGAAGCAGGTCGTGCAGGCCTCGGGAGCGAGTCCGGATTAAGGCCTAACGGCTGCCGTCGATATACGGCCGGGCCTGCAGGATCAGGATGTTGTCGCCCTGCACGGCCCATTCGATATCCTGGTCCGCGCCGCCCAGGCGCTGCTTGACCTGGCTGCCTACCGCGGCCAGGCGCGCCACCAGGGCATCGTTCAACACCTGGCGCGCGCCCTCGATCGGCACTTCGCGCACGCCGCCCGCTGCGTCGGCTACCAACTGGGTGTCCTCGGCTGAGCGGGTCAGTACCTGCACTGCCTTGGACCAGCTGGAGTACATCAGCTGTTCGGCCTGCCGCTTGCCTTCCACCACCTTGATGCCCAGGCCGCGCTTGGCCGAGATGTAGGTGACGTAGCGGCGCGAGGCGTCGAAGGGATCGCGGGTGATCATGACGCCCGAGCTGTCAGACGCGGCGGCCTGTTGCACCAGCACCGCCATCACCACACCGTCCTGGCCGATGCCGGCCGCGCGCCGGGCTTCGTAGGCTTCGTAGTTGTAGACCGAGGCCCACACGGTCTGCACGGCTTGCGCCAGCGCGTCGGCCTGCGTCACGTTGGGTACGGTGGTGTAGAGCCCGGCGCCGCTGAATCCCGGCAGGTCTTCGGAGTTGGACGAGCTGCGCACGAATACGCCGCGGCCCTGCAACTGCTTTTGCCAGCGTTCGCGCCAGGCCGCGGCCAAGGCCGGATCGGGCTGGGCCTGGATGATGTCCTGGCGCAGCGCGGCCAGTTCGGCGCGGCGCACGTTGGCATCGCTGGCGAAGTCCGCCCGCTGTTCCAGCGCGGCGATGCGTTGCGGCACGCGCAGCTGCGCCATGAATGCCGCGTACTGTGCGAAGGGGATGCAGAAGCCGTCCGGCACGGTGGCCGCGGGTGGCAGCGCCGACTTCAGCGCGCCCAGGTTGGCCGCCTTCACGCCGCAATGGCGGCTGTCGCGTGTGACCATGCCGGAGAGCGGCTTGATTGCCTTCACCGTCAGGTCGGGCTTGGGTAGCGGCCGCGCGGCCTTGGGCGGCGGCGCGGTTTCAGGCTTGGCGATGCGCTGCACCTGATAGGCATTATTGGTGACGGTCAGCTCGACCCACTGGCCGTCGTGCTCGCGCAGCGTCGCCACGGCATCGCGCACATAGGCATTGGGAATGCGCCAGCCTTTGGCCAGCAGATTGACATGGGACAGCAGGGTGGAGGGCCGTTGCGTGACCAGGCCGGCCACGGGCGGCAGCGCGACCGGGACCTCGTCCAGCACCAGGATGTCGGTCGGCGCCAGATCCGGCGTGTCGTCCACCGAGGCCACGATGCGTAGCCGGCCCTGGGCCTGACCCGTGTTCAGCGGCAGGAAGGTCTGTTCGCGCAGCAGCGATTCCTGCGTCACGGCCTTCAGGCCGGCGTTTTGCGCGAGCTGTTCATGCAGCGTGGAATTGGCCTTGAAGCGCACCGGTTGGTAGAAGCTGGCCTGCAGTTTCTCCTCGGTCAGCTGCAGCAGTTCCGGAGTGAGCCGGTCGCCTTCCCAGAATTCATAGGTGTAGCCGGGCAGGTCGCGCTGCCAGCTCAGGGTGCCGAACAGCAGACGCCGCTGCGGGTCCTTGTACTGGGCGATCAGCGTGGCTTTGTCGTCGGCGGGCAAGAGGCGACGTTCACGTGCGAAGTTCTCGTGCAGCGAGTAGCGCGGTGTGTCGAGGTAGTAGATCTTGCCGCCCTGTTTCCGGTCGATCACGAACAGCACGTGGGGGATCTCCAACGGCGTGCCGGGGTTGTAGACCCGGGCCAGCTGCAGGAATTCGGCCTGGGTCTGGATTTTCCCCAGAAAGGCCGGCCCCGCCTTTTTAGCGTCTTCCGCTGGCTGCGCCGCGCGCTCGTCGGGAGTCAACGGCCGCGAGTTCTCGTAGGGCGAAGGCTTGCGGGCAGTCTGCGCCTGGACGGACGGTCCGAAGCCGGCGGCTGCCCCAGCCAATGCGGCCAGGACGATCAGGCGGGTCAGGTGGCGGGAAGAAAGGCGGCGGCGGGCGGGTGATGGACGCATGGACGGGCGGGCGGGGCGCAGGGAGCCGCGATGATATCGGAGTGGCGCGGGCGGTTGTTTCTGGATGTGGCCAACTATGCGTTGACGTTGCTGCCGGACGAAAAATACCCAATTTCAGTGATATGCATGGGGCCAAAGATGGCGTGTAATGCCGCCCAAGGCTATATCGCGCCCGCCGGCGCCGCGAGAAACCGGCCATCTCCGCACGCGATGATGGAAACGGTTTTTCGTAGGGTCTTTTCAAAGGAGCAGCCATCGCTGCTCCTTTTTTTCGTGGCCGCTCGGGGAAACTCCCTATCTTCTGAGGACGCGCCGCCCGTTGACAGCGGCCTTGCACGAATCGATACTCGAATCCAGTACGTATACGTACAAAATGACAGGCGTCGCATCGGCCTAACGGGTTCCCACTGCTCTCGCAAAGGAGTAAGCAATGAAGGACGGCGAAATTCTTTCCGGATTCCTGGCTCCCCACCCGCCGCACCTGGTGTACGGCGAGAACCCGCCGCAGAACGAGCCGCGCTCGCGCGGCGGCTGGGAAAGCCTGCGCTGGGCCTACGACCACGTGCGAGAGAGCATCGAACGCCTGCAGCCCGACGTGCTGCTGGTGCATTCGCCGCACTGGATCACCCAGGTGGGCCACCATTTCCTGGGCGTGCCGCGCCTGGCGGGCCGCTCGGTCGATCCGATCTTTCCCGACCTGTTCCGCTACGACTTCGGCATGGACGTGGACGTGGAACTGGCCGAAGCCTGTTGCGAGGAAGGCAGCAAGCTGGGCCTGGTCACCAAGATGATGCGCAATCCGAAGTTCAGGGTGGACTACGGCACCATCACCACGCTGCACATGGTGCGGCCGCAATGGGACATCCCGGTGGTGGGGCTGTCGGCGAACAACACGCCGTACTACCTCGACACCCAGGAAGGGCAGAAGGAAATGGACCTGCTGGGCCGGGCCACGCGCGAAGCCATACGCAAGAGCGGGCGGCGGGCGGTCCTGCTGGCCAGCAATACGCTGTCGCACTGGCATTTCCACGAGCAGCCCGAGGTGCCCGAGGACATGTCCAAGGAGCATCCGGCGCGTTACGACGGCTATCTGTGGGACATCCGCATGATCGAACTGATGCGCAAGGGCAGGATGGGCGAGGTGTTCGAACTCCTGCCCCAGTTCATCGACGAAGCCTTCGCTGAAGTGAAATCCGGCGCGTTCACCTGGATGCACGCGGCCATGGGCTATCCGCAGCTGGCGGGCAAGTTCCATGGCTACGGCACCGTGATCGGCACCGGCAACGCGGTGATGGAATGGAATCTGCAGGAGGCCGGGCTGTCCCGCCTTGAAGCCCCCGCTGGCGTTACGGCCTAGCCGTTGGAGACATGCCATGACCCTCGTTTCCGCATTTCTCGTTCCCGGCAGCCCGCTGCCGCAGTTGCGCAGCGACGTGGCGCCCTGGGGGCGGCTGCATCAGGCGCTGCGCGCGGCCGGCGAGTCGCTCGCCGCTTCCCGGCCCGACGTGGTGCTGGTGTATTCGACGCAGTGGATGGCGGTGCTGGACCAGCTGTGGATCACCCGCGCGCGCAGCACCGGTGTGCACGTGGACGAGAACTGGCACGAGTACGGCGAGCTACCCTTTGACATCGCCAGCGACACGGGCTTGGCAGAAGCCTGCGTGCAGGGCTGCCGCGACGCCGGCATCCATGCGCGCGGCGTGGACTACGACCAGTTTCCCATCGATACGGGCACCATCACGGTCAGCACGCTGATGGGCTTCGGCACCGACAAGCTGCCCGTGACGCTGGCGGCCAATAACCTGTATCACGACAACGCGCAGACGGAGCAGCTCAGCCGCATCGCCTTGCAGGCGGCCGCGGCCCAGGGCAAGCGGGCGGCGGTCATCGGCATAGGCGGCCTGTCCAACACCATGTTCCGCGAGCCTGTGGCGCCGGAATCCGACCGCTTGATCTCCCAGACCGACGACGACTGGAACCGCCGCATGCTGGCGCTGCTGGAAAGCGGCGACGCCGGAAAACTGCGTGAACTCATGCCCGAGTACGCCGGGCAGGCCAAGGCGGAGATGGGCTTCAAGCACATGTCCTGGCTGCTGGGCGCGTTGGGCGACCGGTTCCGTGGCGCCAATGTGCTGGAATATGCGCCTCTTTATGGCAGCGGCGGAGCCGTGGTGGAATTCAAGCTGGATTGAAGACGCGTACCGCGCGGCGCCTTCGAGGGGGCGCCAATCCCCGTGGTCAGGCAGCGCCCGCCAGCGCCACCGGTATCTCCCTGGCCCCCGCCGTGCGGCGCCATTGCGCCGGCCCCGACACATGCAGGTTGCCGCCCTCCGCGTCCACCGCCACGGTCACGGGCATGTCCTGGACTTCGAACTCGTGGATCGCTTCCATGCCCAGGTCCTCGAACGCGACCACCCGGGCGCTGCGGATGGCGCGGGAGACGAGATAGGCCGCGCCGCCCACGGCGATCAGGTAGGCCGCCCGGTGGCGTCGGATTGACTCGACCGCCTGCGGGCCGCGCTCGGCCTTGCCTATCATCGTCAGCAGTCCCGTGCGCTCCAGCATCATGTCGGTGTAGCCGTCCATACGCGTGGACGTGGTCGGGCCGGCAGGGCCGACGGCCTCGTCGCGCACGGCGTCCACCGGGCCCACGTAGTAGATGGCGCGGCCGCGGAAGTCGGCGGGCAGGGGCTCGCCGCGGGCCAGCATTTCGCGGATGCGCTGGTGCGCGGCATCGCGTCCGGTCAGCATGCGGCCGTTTAGCAGCAAGGTTTCGCCGGCGCGCCAGGACCCGACCTCCTCGCGGGTGAGAGTGTCCAGGTTCACGCGCCGACCGGCGCTGGATCCGCGCCCGGGTCCCAGGTCGGGCCAGAGATCCAGCGAGGGCGGGGCCAGGTGTGCGGGGCCGGATCCGTCCAGCACGAAGCTTGCATGGCGCGTGGCCGCGCAATTGGGGATCAGCGCGATGGGCTTGGCGGCCGCGTGCGTGGGGTAGGTCTTGATCTTCACGTCCAGTACCGTGGTGAGGCCGCCCAGGCCCTGCGCGCCCACGCCCAGCGCGTTGACGCGCTCGTGCAGTTCCAGCCGCAGCGCGTCCTCGGGCGTCAGTGCATCGCCGCGCTGCGCCCGCGCCTGCAGTTCGTGCATGTCCAGCGGCTGCATCAGGCTTTCCTTGGCCAGCAGCACCGCTTTTTCGGCGGTGCCGCCCACGCCTATGCCCAGCATGCCGGGCGGACACCAGCCCGCGCCCATGGCGGGTATCTGCGCCAGCACCCAGTCGACGACGCTGTCGGCCGGGTTCAGCATGGCCAGCCGCGCCTTGTTTTCCGAGCCGCCGCCCTTGGCCGCGACCGTGACGGCTACGCTTGCGCCCGGCACGATGCGTGTGTTGATAACGGCGGGCGTGTTGTCGCGGGTATTGCCGCGGCTGAACAGCGGGTCCGCCACCACCGAGGCCCGCAGCGGATTGTCCGGGTCCAGGTAGGCGCGCCGCACGCCGGCGTTGACGGCGTCTTCCAGGCTACCGGTAAAGCCCTCCCAGCGCACGTCCATGCCGACCTCCAGGAAGACGTTGACGATGCCGGTGTCCTGGCAGATCGGCCGCTTACCGATGGCGGCCATGCGCGAGCTGGCCAGGATCTGAGCCATGGCGTCGCGCGCCGGCGCGCTGGCTTCGCGTTCATAGGCGCGGGCCAGGTGCGCGATGTAATCGGCCGGATGGTAATGGCTGATGTATTGCAGCGCGCTGGTGATGGATTCGATCAGGTCGTCCTGGCGGATGAAGGTGCTCATGGCGTGCGAGGGCAGGTGACTTTGGCAGAGGATCAAGTTCAATCGGCGTGCAGCGTGACGCCGGGCCGGTCCTTGACCAGGCTCACGGCGACGAACGACACCACGGCCATGGCGATGACGTAGACGCCTACGTGCCAGGACTGTCCGGTGGCGGTGATGATGGACTGCGCGATCATCGCGGCGAAGGCGCCGCCCAGGATGGAGCCCAGCGCGTAGCCTGCCGACACGCCCGAGTAGCGCACGTCGGCCGGGAACATCTCGGCGTACAGCGCGGCCTGCGGGCCGTAGGTCAGGCCCAGCGGCACCGACAGCACGGCCAGGGCGAAGGCGAACTGCATGACGTCGCCGGAGTCGACGAAGGACCACATCGGTATGGCCCACAGCGCCAGCAGCACGTAGCCGAGCTGGAAGGTGCGCACGCGGCCGATGCGGTCGCCCAGCCAGCCGCCCAGCAACGTGGTGCCCAGCCAGCAGGCCGCGGCCAGCGTGCAGATCATCAGCACCTGCTGTGGCGGCATGCGCAGCGCCCGGCTGCCGTAGCTGATGAAGAAGCCGACCAGCAGGTAACCCGCCGTGCTGTTGCCCACGAAGATCAGCGTGGTCAGCAGGATCTGGCGCGGATGTTTGCGCAACAGCGTGCCCAGTGGCGCCGAGGAATGGCTGCGGCGCGACTGCATCTCCAGGAACACAGGCGATTCCTCGACTGCGCGGCGGATGAAGACGCCGACAATGATGAGCGCGATGGACAGCAGGAAAGACACGCGCCAACCCCAGGCCATGAAGTTGTCGGGGCCGACCAGGGAGGTAATGCACCACAGCACGCCGGTGGCGACGATCATGCCCAGCGGTACGCCGATCTGGGGGAAGGCGCCGAACAGCGAACGCCGGTCGCGCGGCGCGTGCTCGACCGCCATGAGCGCCGCGCCGCCCCATTCGCCGCCGGCGGAGAACCCTTGCAGCACGCGCAGCGTCACCAGCATCACCGGCGCCCAGATGCCGATCTGCGCGTAGGTGGGCAGCACGCCGATCAGCGCGGTGGACACGCCCATCAGGATCAGCGTGGCCGCCAGCACCCGCTTGCGGCCGTAGCGGTCACCCAGATGGCCGCAGACGATGGCGCCCAGCGGCCGGAACAGGAAGGCCACGCCCACCGTCGCGAAGGACAGGATCAGCGACAGCTCGGGATTTTCCTTGGCGAAGGGCGCGAAGAACAGCGAACCCAGCACCAATCCCGCGGCCTGGACGTAGATGAAGTAGTCGTACCACTCGATGGCCGAGCCGACCAGGGTGGCGGCCAGTACCTTGCGATCGTCGGCGCTGACCAGCGGGCCGGATGCGGACCGGCGGGCGGAAGCGACGGCGGCGCCGTCGGCGGGAATTTCTGTCTGCATGGTTGTCTCCGTGGGGGAATGCGGCGGTTCAGCTTCTTATTGGGAGGCGTTGCCTAGGCCGCGGCGCTCTGCGGCGCGTCGGGCTGGTTTTCCGGACGGGCCGCTACGAACGCGGGCAGGCTGGCGCAGGCCTGGACGATGGCGCGGACCCGTTCGAAGGGCGTCAGGTCCGCGCCGTAGCGCAAGGCGTTGTAGACCTGCGGGATCAGATAGCACTCGACCAGCGTGGGCGCGGCGCCCAGCGCGTAGCCGCCGTCCTGCGCCACGGGCAGCGCCGCCTCGAAGGCCTGGAAGCCCTCGGCGCACCAGTGGCGGTACCAGTCCTGGATCTGTTCGTCATCCGCGCCGAACTGGGCGCGCAGGCGCTTGAGCGCGCGCAGGTTGTTGAGCGGATGCATTTCGCAGGCGACCAGTTGCGCCAGCGCGCGGGCCTGCGCGCGCAGCGCCGGATCGGCCGGCAGCAGCGGCGCGCCGGGATGCCGCTCGTCCAGGTACTCGATGATGGCCAGCGACTGCTGCAGGCGCAGGCCGTCGATTTCCAGCATGGGCACCAGGCCGAAGGGCGCGAGCGAGCGGTAGGCGGGCTGCTGGTGCTCGCCCTTGACCATGTGCCAGGTGACCTGCCGGTAAGGCAGGCCTTTCAAGGCCAGGGCGATGCGGACCCGGTAGGCCGCGGAACTGCGCCAGTAGCTGTGCAGGGTGAGGGCAGGCGTATCGGCCATGGCGGTCTCCGGTCAGGCAGCGGCGGGCTCAGAAGCGTCGGCCGATACGGCGCCAGGCAAGGGGCGCGTGCCGGGAATGCGCACCTGCTGGTCGATGTCGCCGAACAGGCTTGCGCCCGCGTCGTCGCGCATGCCGATGCACACACGGTCGCCATGCTTGAGGAAGGGCGTGCGCATTTCGCCGTCGCGCAACTTCTCCCGCACGCGCGCCTCGACCAGGCAACACACGCCGGCCGCGTCGCTGGCATTCGAAATGGTGCCGCTGCCCACCAGCGTGCCCGCGCCCAGGCGGCGCGTGCGGGCCGCGTGCGCGATCAGTTCGCCGAAGTGGAACTGCATTTCCTCGCCCGCCTGGGGCCGGCCGATCTGTTGGCCGTTGAGCCACACCTGCATGGAGCGGTGCAGCTTGCCGCCGCGCCAGTAGGGGGCGAGCTCATCAGGCGTGACGAGCACAGGCGAGAGCGCCGAGGCGGGTTTGCCCTGCAGGAAGCCGAAGCCCTTGGACAGCTCTGGCAGCACCACGTTGCGCAGGGTCACGTCGTTGACCAGGCCCAGCAGCACGATGTGTTCGAGCGCCGTGTCGGCGTCCACGCCCAGCGGCACGTCGTCGGTCACCACCACGATCTCCGCTTCCAGGTCCACGCCCAGTTCCTCGCTGGCGGCAGTGATGTCTTCGCAGGGGCCCATGAAGTCATCCGACGCGCCCTGGTACATCAGCGGATCGGTCAGGAACGAAGGCGGCATCTCGCCGCCGCGGGCGCGGCGCGTCAGCTCTACATGGTTCAGGTAGGCCGATGCATCCAGCCATTGGTAGGCGCGCGGCAGGGGGGCGGCGCAGCGGGCGGGGTCGAAGGGGAGGCTGGCGCCGTCGCCGGCGTTCAACGACTCATATTCGGCCTGCAGCAGCGGCGCGGCGCGGGCCCAGTCGTCCAGCGCCTGCTGCAAGGTGGCCGCGATGTGCGGCACGGCGCGCATGCGGGTCAGGTCGCGGTTGACGATGGCCAGGACGCCGTCGCGGGCGCCGTTGGTCAGGGTGGCGAGTTTCATCTTCAGGTACTCCGTATCGGATAGGCAGGCCCGCGCTGGGGCATTGTCGTGCGGGATCAGGCGGTGAGTTCAGCCCACATGTCGCGGTCGCGCTGGGCGGTCCAGACGCGCGGATCGGCGATGCCGCTGGCCTCGTCATAGGCGCGCGAGACATCGAAGGGAATGGCGTGTTCGTAGATGACGACGTGGCCGAACTCGGGGTCCATGACGCGGCGCGTGTCCTCATAGACCTGCTTCAGGCTCTTGCCTTGCTCCACGCCCTGGCGCGCGCAGCCGTACAGCGTTTCGACCCAGCTGCGCGTGTAGCCGATGGCTTCGCGGCAGGCGGCGGGCGTGGTCAGCGCGGGGCCGCGGCCCGGCACCATCTGGCGCGGCTCCAGCGCTTGCAGGGCGTCCAGCGTGGCGGGCCAGTCGGACAAATAGGCATCGCCCGTGTACACGCCCGCGTTGAATTCCACCAGGTCGCCGGAAAAACAGATGCCCTGCGACGGAATCCAGACGATGGAGTCGCCCCGGGTGTGGCCGGCGCCCAGGTGCAGCATGCGCACTTCGAGGCTGCCCAGGAACACGGTCAGTTCGCGCTCGAACACCACGGTGGGCCAGGTCAGCCCGGGTATGGTCTCGGCGGACTGGAACAGCCGCGGGAAGCGGCCGATCTCCGAGTCCATGTCGGCCTGGCCGCGTTCGACGATGAGCTCATGCGTGCCGCGGCTGGCGTACACGTTGGCCGCGCCCTCGGCGGCGAAGGCCGACGCGCCCAGCACGCGCACGGCGTGGTAGTGCGTCAGCGCCACGTGGCGAATGGGCTTGTCCGTGACGCCGCGGATCGCGCGGATCAGCGCCTGCGCCATGGCCGGCGTCGCGGTCGCGTCGACCACCATCACGCTGTCGTCGCCGATGATCACGCCCGAGTTGGGGTCGCCGTCGGCAACGTAGGCGTAGGCGTTGTCGGACAGGCGTTCGAAGGAGATCTTCTTTTCCGCCAGGTCGGCCTGGGAGGCGAAGGGTTTGCTCATGGTGTTCCTTTAATGAATGGAAAGTGGGCGGTTCAGCTGGCGTGGGCCTGGCCGCGCTGCTGGCTGCTGGTGCCGGTGGCGCCGGGCATCAGCCCGGCGGCCTTGTCGCGGGTCCAGGCGGCCAGGTCGTCATGGGCGCTGCGGCGCTTGCGGGCCACGTAGTCGTCCACGGGCAGGCGCAGGGTCAATTCGAGCCGGATGCCGTTGGGGTCGAAGAAATAGATCGAGCGGATGAAGTGGTGGTCGGTCGGCCCCACCACCTCGACGCCGTGGGACAGCAGCCGCTGGCGCATGCGCTCCAGTTCGGCTTCGCCGCGGATTTCCATGGCGAAGTGGTTGACCCAGCGCGGCGTGGCGGGGTCGGGCTGGCTTTGGCCGTTGTCGCCCAGGTCGAAGAAGGCGATGTGCGAACCGTCGGCGAATTCGAAGAACAGATGCACGAAGGGGCAGTGCTCGCCGGTGGAGGGCACGCGTTCTTCCTTGACCACGTGCACCAGCGGCAGGCCCAGGATGTCTTCGTAGAAATGCCGGGTTTCTTCCGCGTCGCGGCAACGCCAGGCGAAGTGATGCAGGCCCTGGATGGCGGGGCAGGCAGGGGGGTGTTGCAGCGTCATGGCGCCGTCTCCGTGGTTCATGGAATGTTCAAGGCGGGCGAACCGGGCTGGCTCGCCAGCATCTCGTCGACCGCCGCCTGCACACGGGCCGCGTCGTCCACGGCTTCGATGAGCAGAAGCGACAGCCGGGCCAGGCTGTCGCGCTGGGCCGCGGGGTCGGGCACGTTGGTCAGTGCAATGAGGCGCTCGAGCAGGTCGTCAAGCTGTTGCTGGGATAGCGGCATGGCTGGCGCCTCCGGTTGAGCGGTAGAGGCCGCGGGCCTCGGATAGGGGGGCGGTACGGGCGCCGGGCGCATCCAGCGCCGCGCTGATCCAGGCCTGCACGGCCTGGGGATCGCGCGTCTCGGGTGTGGCGGCGGCCATGACGTGCTGGTCGGGGCGCAGCAGCCAGGCCTGGCCGTCCAGCGTCTGGCCGAGCTGGTGCGCCAGAGCCGCGCGTCCACGCTCATCGCACAGCGGCCCGACGGCGGTCCAGCGCAGCAGGCCGTCGTCGTCCTCTACGCCGGCGGGCAGGGCATCGCCGAACACCAGCACGGTGAACCAGGGGCCAAGCAACCCGTGCAGGGTCAGCCCGTCGCTTTGCCGCAGCACCACGTTGGGTAGCGCGCGCCCGGCCAGGGCGTGCGGACCGCAAGCCAGCGCCGATTCGGGATAGACGGCCGGCATGCACAGGCGGCCGGTGTTGATCATGCGGGCGGCGACGGCGTGGCGCGGCGCCAGGTCGATGATGGCGTCGCGCCACAGCGCGGCCGAGCGGGCCGCGCCCGGGTAGACGAAGCGCGAGGAGCGGCGCGCCTGGCGGATGTTCTCCATCGCGGCGTGCTTGCGCTCCACGCTGTAGGTGTCCAGCAGGGAGTCGCCCGCGCGGCCTTGCAGCAGCAGGGCCAGCTTCCAGCCCAGGTTGTCGGCGTCCTGGATGCCGCCGTTGCCGCCGCGCGCGCCGAAGGGCGCGACCAGGTGGGCCGAGTCGCCTGCGAACAGCACGCGGTCGTGGCGCAGGCTGTCCAGGCATTCATGGCGGTAGGCCCAGACGCCGTGCCAGGCGATGTCGAATTCCACGCGTTCGCCCAGCAGGTCCCACACGCGCTGGCGCATCGCCGCGTCCGTTGCCGCCTCGGCCGGGTCTTCGTCCGCGCGCAGTTGGAAATCCAGCCGCCAGGTGTCATCGGCCATCTTGTGGCGCCAGACCGCGCGGCCATGGTTGCTGCGCGCGTCCAGCCAGGTCCAGCGTTCCTCCGGCCAGGTGGTGTCGCGCAGCACGATGTCGATGATGATCCAGCGGTCCTCGGTCTGGTCGTAGACCCGCGGACTCAGGCCCAGCATGCCGCGCACCGCGCTCTTCGCGCCGTCGCAGGCGACGACCCATTGCGCGCGGCACAGATAGACGCCGTCGGGCGTCTCCACCTGCAGCGTCGCCGGGCCGTCCGCTTGCGGTTCGATGCCGGCGACGCGGTTCAACCAGCGCAGCTCGGCCAGCGGCTCGCGCATCAGCGCGTCCACCAGGAAGGCTTCCAGGTAGTACTGCTGCAGGTTGACGAAGCCGTTGTGGCGCATGTCGGGCTGGTCTTGCAGCGTGAATGAGGCCACCGCCATGTCGCGGCACAGCACGCGGCCCACGTTCCAGCGCACGCCCTTGCCGACCACGTCGCCGGCCATGCCGAGCCGGTCGAAGATGTCCAGCGTGCGCTGCGCCCAGACCATGCCGCGCGAGGCCAGGCCACGCACGCCGACGGTGTTGTCGTCGTCCAGCACGACCACGGGGATGCCGCGCCGCACCAGATCCAGCGCCAGCGTCAACCCGGTCAATCCGGCCCCCACGACCGCCACCGGATGCGGATCGCGGCGCGGGCGGTCCATTTCCTCGGGCCTGACGTATGGATAGATGGGAAGCTCTTTCATCGTTTTCCCTAGTTCGATGTGGTTTGTTGCAGGCCCCACTCTAGGAGCGCCGCGCGGGTCCGTCATGTCCTCACGGAAGAGGACATCGCGGCGGCGGGGGATGACCTTAGAATCGGGAAAACACGCGCAAGCGGGGGAAAACGACACCATGGAAGAGACAAACAACCCTATGCCCGCGGGCGGGGGGCCGGACCGTTGGGCCGAGTCCGCCGTCATGGACCTGGGCGGTCCGATGTTCCATGCCGCGCTGTTGCTGGCGTTGCGCGAAACCGTGGCCGCCGACCACGTGTCGCACGTGTTCTACGGCCACGAGGGCTCGGTGCAGTATTCGTCGGCCGCCAGCCTGCTCAACCAGTCCCTGATCGAATGGACCACGAATGTGTTCGTGGACAACGAGTTCTACCGGCGCGACCCCAATTACGGACTGCTGCGCGACATGGCGTGCCGGCCCGGCCACCATCCCGACCTGGTCGTCCAGACCGCGTCGCCCGAACGCATCGCGGATGACGAGTACCGCCGCGTATTGTTCGAGCGCCCGGGATTTGCCAGCAAGATTTCGCTCATCGGCTGCCGCGACGAGGGCATCAGCTACCTGAACCTGTATTTCTCGCACGCCCATTCGCCGGACGTAGCCGAACTGATGCGCGGGCGAGCGCCCCTGCTGATCGCGTTGGCGCGGCGTCATCACCAGTTGTGCCGCGCGGAAACGGACGCGCCGCGCGCGCCGTCCTGGTGCAGCGGCCTGTCGCTGCGCGAGATCCAGGTGGCGGACTTGCTGCGCCAGGGCCATACCGCGAAGGAAGTGGGGCGCGAACTGGGCCTGTCGCCCACCACCGTGGTCACCTACAAGAACCGCATCTTCAAGAAGAACAACGTGGCCAGCCTGAAGGAGTTCCTGATCAAGGCGCCGGCCGCGCGCGCCGTGCCGGCCTGTATGCCGGAGGCGGGCGGGCGCTGAGCGTCGGGGCTGCTGCTGCCGGGTTTCGGCGCCGGCTCGCGGGCGTCGGGTAGCGCTTGCCCGCGGTCAGGCCGCGGCGGATGGCCGCAGCCGGGCGATGGCAGGAACCGCCAGCGCCGCCAGCAGCGCCACGGCCCCTGCGATATAGCCCACGCTGCCCAGCCCCCATTGCGCGATCGCCCATCCGCCCAGCATGGCGCCGGCGCCGATGCCGGCATTGGCCGCCGATACGTTCAGCGTGCCTGCCATGGCCTGGGCCTGCGGCGCGACCTGCATTACGCGCACCTGGCACACCGGATACAGTGCGGTGTTGGCGATGCTCCAGGCGGCCAGCGCCGGCAGCAGCCCGGCCAGCGTCGCCGCCAGCGGCGCGGTGGCCATCATGCCCAGGCCCAGCAGCACGGTGAACGCCAGGGTCGCGGCCAGCGGGTTGCGGTCCGCCGCCAGTCCGCCCAGCCAGTTACCGGCCAGGCCCGCCGCGCCAAAGCCCATCAGCCACCAACCCACCTGCGCCGGCGGAACGCCGGCGATGCGTTCCAGCACGTCGGCCAGATAGGTGTAGGCAGTGAACATCGCGGTGAACACCGCGACGGACAGGGCGACGTGGGCCAGCAGGCGCGGATCCCGCAGAATCCGCGCCTGCTCGCGCAAGCCTGCGCGCGGCGGGCGCGGCAAGGCCGGCATGCAGGCCCACATCAAGACGGCCAGCGCCAGGGACAGCGCGGCCAGTCCCCAGAAACTGCCGCGCCAGCCTATGGACGTGGCCGCCAGCGTGCCCAGCGGAATGCCGAACAGCAGGGCGGCGGAGATGCCCAGGTAGACGCGCGCCACCGCCTGTCCGGCGCTGCGGGGGCCGGCCAGTTGCGCGGCGGCCTCGCTGGCGGTGCCCCAGAACACCGGCAGGGCGAGCGCGGGTATGAAGCGCGCCAGCGCCAGCACCCAGATGTTGGGCGCGACCGCGGCCAGCGCATTGGCGGCGGCGAAGACCAGCAGGATCGCGACGAACAGGCGCTTGCGCTCCAGGTGCGACACCGCCGCCGTCAGCAGCGGTCCGGACAGCATCACCGTGAACGCGAACAGGGTCACAAGCTGGCCCGCGGCGGTTACCGAGATGGACAGGTCGCGTGCCAGTTCGGGCAGCAGCCCGACGATCAGGAATTCCGTGGAAACGATGGCGAAGGCCGCGACGGCGAGGATGGCGATGGAAAGCGCGCCGGAGCGGGTGGAAACGGATGGCGATGCGAGGGAAGTTTCAAGCATGGATGGGTTCAAGAGGAAGACGGTCTTGAACGATATTGGAGATAGAATTTCTTATCTCGGGTATTTATTCGATCAATTAAGGAATCTGATTCCTTAATAAACCCTGCCATGATTCCATCCGAACGCCTGAAAGGCATCGAAGCTTTCGTCTCCACCGCGGACGCAGGCAGCTTCACCGCCGCCGCCGACCGGCTCCACCTCACTGCGTCGGCCGTGGGCAAGAGCGTCGCGCGTCTGGAAGCCCGCCTGCGCACCCGCTTGTTTGAACGAAGTACGCGCCGTCTGGCGCTGACGGACGCGGGCAGCGCCTACTACCGCACCTGCGTGCGCGTGCTGGCCGAATTGCAGGACGCCGAGGCGGTGTTGGCGGCGCAGCGCCAGGAGCCGGCCGGCCGCCTGCGCCTGGACCTGCCCGCGACCTTCGGCCGCCGGGTCGCGCTGCCGCTGCTGCTGGAGTTCGCCAAGCGCCATCCGCTGTTGCGCCCGCAGGTGTCCTTCACGGACCGCCATGTCGATCTGGCCGCCGAAGGCATAGACGTGGCGGTGCGCATCGGCGGGCCGCAGCAGTGGGCGCCCGGCCTGGGCCACCGTTACCTGGGTTCGGAACGCGTGATTTTCTGCGCCTCGCCGCAATACCTGGCGCAACGCGGCACCCCGCTTACCGCCGACGACCTGGCGCAGCATGACGCGGTGGCCTACGGCCGCGCGGACGGGGAGTCCCCGGTGTGGCGCATCGCGCAGGGCGCCGGGCCCGCCAGCCTGCGGCCGGTCGACGGCGTGATGATGCTGGACAGCGCCGAAGCCCAGGTCGACGCCGTCGCCGCCGGCTTCGGCATCGCGCAACTGGCGACCTGGCTGGCGGCCGACGCCTTGCGCGACGGCCGGGTGGTCGAGGTGCTGCCGCAATTGGCCACCGAAGGCCTGTCGCTGTACCTGGCGTGGCCGCTGGGCAAGCAGTTGCTGCCCAAGGTGGATGCGGTGGTGGAAATGCTGGGGGAGTCGCTCAGCATCGTGTAGCGGGCGGCCGCAATATCGTTTGGTCTGAGAAAGTGACGGCCCTGCGCCGCGCTGTTCCTACGTCTTCTACGCTCATGGTGGGAGGAGGACGGCTCAAGTAAACAGTTCTGTTTATTTATTCAACATTTTTGTTTATGCTCAATCAGGCCGTGACCATCGGTCATGAAATACAGCGAATTCAAGAGATGGCTGGAACGACAAGGGGCAGTGTTTGTGCCGCATAAGTCAGGCAGCAGCCATTACCGGGTTACCTTGAACGGCGTGACCACTATCTTTCCACATCATGGGTCCAAGGAAATGGGCAAGCATCTGGAAAGCGAAATCAAGAAACAGCTCGGTTTGAAATGACGCCGTGCGTCACGTGGACACCCTTGCCTGGCACATTCATCAAACGGAAGCCCAAATGCTGACCTATCCCTATACCCTGACTCGCGACTCCAACGATACGTGGCTAGTCCGGTTTCGCGATATTCCAGAAGCGCTAGCCGTAGGGCAGGACGTCGATGAGGCGGCAATCAACGCCGAAGAGGCGCTCGAAGCTGCGCTGGAGATCTACTTCGAGGCGCGTCGCCCCATTCCCATGCCCTCCAAACCTGCCAAGGGCCAGGCGTCAGTAACCTTGCCCGCCTTGGTCACCAGCAAGGTTTTTCTGTCGAACGAGATGATTCTTCAGGGGGTGCGCAAGGCCGAGTTGGCGAGGCGCATGGGGGTTCACATGCCGCAAGTGGACCGGTTGCTCAACGTGCGACACGCATCCCGGATCGAGCAAGTCGAATCCGCTCTCGGGCAGCTTGGGCGCCGCCTGGACGTGTCGATTGCCTGAGGCTGGCAAGCCTGCAAGTCCCGCATGTCAATGAAAATCGGCCCCGCTAACGGGGCCGATCATCTTGCATCGGAAAACCAGGCTTACTCCGCCGTTTCCTGCAGCACGCGCCGGGCTTCCTCGGCCACGCGCTCGGGGGCGGTGCCGCCCACGTGCTTGCGGGCTGCGACCGAGCCTTCCAGGGTCAGGACCTGGTGCACGTCGTCGCCGATGCTGGCGTGGTAGGCCTTGAGTTCGTCCAGCGACAGGTCGGCCAGGTCGCAGCCGCGCTGTTCGCAGTCGCGCACGGCGTGGGCCACGACTTCGTGGGCGTCGCGGAACGGCACGCCGCGCTTGACCAGGTAGTCGGCCAGGTCGGTGGCGGTGGCGAAGCCTTGGAGGGCGGCGGCGCGCATGTTGTCGGCCTTGACCTTGATGCCGCCGGCCATGTCCGCGAAGATCGTCAGCGTGTCGCGCACGGTGTCGACGGTGTCGAACAGGCCTTCCTTGTCTTCCTGGTTGTCCTTGTTGTAGGCCAGGGGCTGGCCTTTCATCAGGGTCAGCAGGGCGACCAGGTGGCCGTTGACGCGGCCGGTCTTGCCGCGGGCCAGCTCGGGCACGTCGGGGTTCTTTTTCTGCGGCATGATCGAGCTGCCGGTGCAGAAGCGGTCGGCCAGGTCGATGAAGCCCACGCGCGGGCTCATCCAGAGCACCAGCTCTTCGGACAGGCGCGAGACGTGCGTCATGATCAGCGCGCCGGCGGCGCAGAATTCGATGGCGAAGTCGCGGTCGGACACGGCGTCCAGCGAATTGCGGCACACGCCGTCAAAGCCCAGGGTCTTGGCGACGCGCTCGCGGTCGATCGGGTAGGACGTGCCGGCCAGGGCGGCGGCGCCCAGCGGCAGGCGGTTCACGCGGCGGCGGCAGTCGGCCAGGCGCTCGGCGTCGCGGCCGAACATTTCGGCGTAGGCCAGCAGGTGATGGCCGAAGGTGACGGGCTGGGCGACTTGCAGGTGCGTGAAGCCGGGCATGATGGTGCCGGCGTTGTCCAGGGCCACCGTGGCCAGGGCGTGGCGCAGCTGGCGCAGCAGGTCCAGCAGGTTGTCGATTTCGGCGCGCAGCCACAGGCGGATGTCGGTGGCGACCTGGTCGTTGCGCGAACGGCCGGTGTGCAGGCGCTTGCCCGCGTCGCCCACCAGTTCCACCAGGCGCTTTTCAATGTTCAGGTGGACGTCTTCGAGGTCGAGCAGCCATTGGAAACTGCCGGCGTCGATTTCGGACAGGATCTGTGTCATGCCGCGCTGGATGTCGGCCAGGTCCTGGGCGCCGATGATGCCCTGGGCGGCCAGCATGTCCGCGTGCGCGAGCGAACCCTGAATGTCGTAGCGCGCCAGGCGCTTGTCGAAATCCACGGACGCCGTATAGCGCTTGACGAGTTCGGAAACCGGTTCCGAGAACCGGGCGGACCAGGCCTGCGCCTTGTTGGCGAACTGGTTTTGATCGGGGGAGGGAGTGTTTGCCATGATGGGCGGAATTATAGGGCCTGGCGCGCAAGGCCGCGCCGCCGGGCGCGGGTTCCGCGGGGGCGAACCCTCCGGCCCGGCCTTTGTCGGATAATCCTGGATTAGTTTCAAGACCTTAGAGCAGGAAGAGAGTCTATGCCCCTGGAATGGGAAGAGCTGGTCACCCAATTGGATACCCATCTGCCGCGCGAAGCCTGGGCGCAGACGCTGATCGGAATCGCCGCGCTGATCCTGACGGCGCTGTTCGTCCAGTGGGTCGTGGCCCGGGTCGTGCTGTTGCTGGCCCATCGCGTGCTGGTGCTGAGCGGCCGGGGCGACTGGGACAAGGCCCTGCAACGCCGCCGGGCATACCAGAACCTCTGGTACGCGGTGCCGTTCGCCGTGGTGTCGCTGGGCATAGGCCTGGTGCCGCACGTCGAGCGGGCGGTGACCATCGTCGGCCGGCTGGCGCATGCCGGCGCCTGGATCTGCGTGTTCGTGGCGTTTTCCGGGGTGCTGAGCGCCTGGCAGGATACCTATTCCGCCACCACCCGGGCGCAGACCCGCTCCATCAAGGGGTATATCCAGATCGGCAAGCTGATCCTGATGGCGGTATGCACCGTTTTGGTGCTTTCCATCCTGATCGACCGCTCGCCGCTCTGGATGATTTCCGGCCTGGGCGCGCTGTCCGCCGTGCTGCTGCTGGTGTTCAAGGACACGCTGCTGTCGCTGGTGGCCAGCACCCAGCTGACCAGCAACGACATGCTGCGCATCGGCGACTGGATCGAGATGCCGCAATCGAACGCCGACGGCTTCGTCAAGGACATCGCGCTGCACACGGTCAAGGTGCAGAACTGGGACAACACCGTCACCACGGTGCCCACCTACAAGCTGTTTTCGGAAAGCTACCGCAACTACCGCCACATGTTCGAATCGGGTGGACGGCGCATCAAGCGCACCGTGCGCATCGACTCGGCCAGCGTGCGCTTCCTGACCGACGACGAGGCGCAGCGGCTGATGCGTTTTCGCCTCTTGCACGACTACCTGCAGGCCAAGACCCACGATATCGCCCAGGCCAACCAGACCATGGGCGAACTGGCCAGCGTGCCCGCCAACCGCCGCCGCCTGACCAATATCGGCACCTTGCGGGCCTATGCGTTGGCCTATCTGAAACAGAATCCCGAGGTCCGCCAGGACATGGCGATGATGGTGCGCATGATGGAGCCCACCTCCGAAGGCATCCCGGTCGAGGTCTATTGCTTTACCGCCGTCACCGCCTGGGTCGAGTACGAGCGCATCCAGGGCGACATCTTCGACCATCTGCTGGCCATCCTGCCCGAACTGGGCCTGCGCCTGTACCAGCAGCCGTCCGGCGCCGATATCGGCGCAATGGGCGTCCACCTGCGCGAAGGCGCCTTGCAGGCCGCGCTGGCGGGCGAAGGCGGCCGTCCGGGCCTGGCCGCGCCGTCGGAACGCGGCCTGACCGACGAGAAGATGCCGCGCTAGCGGACAGCAGGCGCGGCAAGGCGTGGGGGCGGGGCCGGCGGGTGGCCCCGTGAGATAATCCAGGCGTTGAAATCCCTGGCGATAGACCCGATGTCGAACCCGTTCTTCAACCTGTATTCCCACGGCTTTGCCCGGGTGGCCGTCGGCGTGCCCGAATGCAAGGTCGCGGACCCCGCCTTCAATGCCGCCCAGACCATCGCGCTGGCGCAGCAGGCCGCCCAGGGCGGCGCGGTGCTGGCGGCGTTTCCCGAGCTGGGCCTGTCCGCCTATACCTGCGACGACCTGTTCCACCAGAAGGCCCTGCTGGACGAATGCGAAGCCGCGCTGGCCCAGGTGGTGGCGGCAACCGCTGAAATGGACATCGCCGTCGTGGTCGGCGCGCCGTTGCGCGTGGCCCATCAGCTGTTCAATTGCGCCGTGGTCGCCGCCGGCGGCCGCGTGCTGGGCGTGGTGCCCAAGAGCTACCTGCCCAACTACGGCGAATTCTACGAAGCGCGCCAGTTCAGCGCCGGCGATTGCGCCACCGCATCCGAGATCCGCCTGCTGGGGCAGACCGTGCCGTTCGGGTCCGAGCTGGTCTTCCAGATGGAAAAACTGCCGCTGTTCCAGTTCCACGTCGAAATCTGCGAAGACGTCTGGGTGCCGATCCCGCCGTCTTCCTACGCCGCGCTGGCGGGAGCCACCGTGTTGGTGAACCTGTCGGCCTCCAACATCGTGGTCGGCAAGTCGGAGTACCGCCACCAACTGGTGGCGCAGCAGTCGGCGCGCTGCCTGTCGGCTTACATGTACACCTCCGCCGGGCGGGGCGAGTCGTCCACCGACATGGCCTGGGACGGCCAGGCGCTCATCTACGAAAACGGCGAACTGCTGGGCGAATCCGAACGCTTCCTCGGCCATTCCCACCTGCTGTTTGCGGACGTGGACCTCGAACGCCTGTCGCGCGAACGCATGCGCCAGACCACATTCGGCCAGTCCGTGCGTCGCCACCAGGACGAAGTCCGCAAATTCCGCAGCGTGGCGGTCCCCGTGAATCCGCCGCTGGAAGACGCCGAGCTGCCGCTGGAGCGGCGCGTGGCGCGCTTTCCCTATGTGCCGGCCGACCCGCAGCGCCGCGACGCCCGCTGCAAGGAGGTCTACAGCATCCAGGTCCAGGCCCTGGTCCAGCGCCTGTCGGCCAGCCGCATGTCCAAGGTCGTCATCGGCATTTCCGGCGGGCTGGATTCCACCCATGCGCTGCTGGTCTGCGCCAAGGCCATGGACGCGCTGGACCTGCCGCGCTCCAACATCCTGGCCGTCACCATGCCGGGCTTCGCCACCAGTTCGCGCACGCTGCAGCAGGCACGCAAGCTGATGGAGGTGGTGGGGTGCACGGCTTCCGAGATCGACATCCGGCCCAGCTGCCTGCAGATGCTCAAGGACCTGGGCCATCCCTATGCCGACGGCAAGCCGGTCTATGACATCACCTTCGAGAACGTGCAGGCCGGCGAACGCACCAACCACCTGTTCCGCATCGCGAATTTCAACAACGCCATCGTCATCGGCACCGGCGACCTGAGCGAGCTGGCCCTGGGCTGGTGCACGTACGGCGTGGGCGACCACATGTCGCACTACAGCGTCAATGCCAGCGTGCCCAAGACGCTCATCACCCACCTGGTGCGCTGGGTCGCGGAATCCGGCCGCCTGGGCGACGAAGGCGCGCAGGTGCTGCTGGACGTGCTGGGCACCGACGTCAGCCCCGAACTGGTGCCGGGCGGCGCGGACGACAAGCCCGTGCAGAAGAGCGAAGACTCCATCGGTCCCTATGAACTACAGGACTTCAACCTGTACTACACGCTGCGCTACGGCTTTGCGCCGACCAAGGTGGCGTTCCTGGCGCTGGCGGCCTGGCGCGACCGCGAGGCCGGCGCCTGGCCCGAGGGTGGCCACGTGGCCCGCAACCAGTACGATCTGGCGGCCATCAAGCGCAACCTGAAGATCTTCCTGGACCGTTTCTTCCGCCTCAGCCAGTTCAAGCGTACCTGCGTGCCGAACGCGCCCAAGGTCGGCTCCGGCGGTTCGCTGTCGCCGCGCGGCGACTGGCGCGCGCCCAGCGACTCCGAGTCAGCGGTGTGGATGCGCGACGCCGAACGTATTCCCGACGAGGCCTGACCGGGATTTCCCGCCCAAGGGGGACCCGGCGTCCGGGCCCCCGCGGGTGGTATTCTCTTATCCGATGCGCCCTGCAGCCATGCCGTGTCAGGGCGACGCAACAGATCAAAAACCCAGGACGACCAACGTGAAACAAGTCACCGCCATCATCAAACCCTTCAAGCTCGACGAAGTCCGCGAAGCGCTGGCCGAAGTCGGCGTCAGCGGCCTGACCGTTACCGAAGTCAAGGGTTTCGGCCGCCAGAAAGGCCATACCGAGCTCTACCGCGGCGCCGAGTACGTGGTGGACTTCCTACCCAAGATCCGCGTTGAAGTGGTGCTGCCCGACAGCCAGGTCGAAGCCGCCATCGAAGCCGTGGTCAAGGCTGCCCGCACCGGCAAGATCGGCGACGGCAAGATCTTCGTCACGCCGGTCGAACAGGCCATCCGCATCCGCACGGGCGAAAGCGACGAAGAGGCGCTGTAAGTTCCTGGGGACTTGCGGCTGGCCGGATTTGCCGGCAGCCGCGAGACCGCAGCAGGATATTGCGGGCTTGGCGCGGCGGGGAAGCTGCCGCACCAAGCCCGCAACGCATTTTCCCGCCTAGCGGATGAGCTGATTCATCTCCAGGATCGGGCTCATCACCGCCAGCACGATCAGCAGCACGAATCCCCCCATCAGCAGTATCAGCGCCGGCTCCAGCAAGGCCGTCATGGCCATGGCGCGCCGCTCCAGATCGCGCGACAGGTTCTGCGCGCCGCGGTCCAGCAGTTCGGGCAGGCGGCCGGTCTTCTCGCCGCTGGCGATCAGATGCACCAGCAGCGACGGAAATACCTTTTGCGCGCCCAGCGAGGCCGACAGCGACGCGCCTTCGCGCACGCGCGCAGAGGCTTCGTCCACCGCCTGGCGCAGCACATCGTTGCCCAGGGTGCGGCGCGCCGCCTCCAGCGCCGTCAGCAATGCCACGCCACTACCTGAGAGTATCGCCAGCGTGGAAGCAAAGCGCGCGGCATTCACACCCAGCACGAAGCGTCCCGCCAAGGGCAGCTTCAGCACGCGCGCATGCCAGGCCCGCCGCGCAGCGGGCGCGCGCAACGCATACCGCCACAGCGCGACGGCCGCCGCCAACGCCGCGCCCGTCGCCACGCCCCATTCGCGCACATAGTCCGACAACGCCAGCATGATGCGCGTCAAGAGCGGCAGTTCCTGCTTGGCCTGGCTGAACGCCGACACCACCTGCGGCACCACATAGCCCAGCAGGAAGATCACGATGATCACCGACACGCAGGCCACCACCGCCGGATAGATGAACGCGGTCAGCACCTTGCTGCGTAGCGCATTGCGCTCCTCGATGTAGTCCGCCAGCTTCTCCATCACTTGCGCGAGATCGCCCGATTCCTCGCCAGCGCCGATAAGCGCGCGATAGATCTCCGGAAAGTCGCGCGGCCGCGCGGCCAGGGCGGTCGACAGCTTGTGGCCCGCGCGCACGTCGTCGCGCACGCCGCCCAGGGTGGCGGCGATATGTTTTTTCTCGGCCTGCTCCAGCGTGGCGCTCAGGGCCGCGTCCAGCGGCAGGCTCGCGGCCAGCAGGCTGGCGAGCTGGCGCGTCAGCCAGGCGAGATCCGCATCCGACAGGCGCGTGCGCAGCGATGCGCCGAACCCTTCGGCGCGCGCCGCGAGGGACGTGGACAGCGGCAGCAGGCCGCGGCCGCGCAGCTGGTTGCGGGCGCCGCGTTCGCTGTCGGCGTCGATCGTGCCGCGCACGATCTTCCCTAGTGCGTCGGTGGCTTCGTAACGGAAGGAAGGCATCTGGAAAGCATGGCCAGCGCGCATTCAAAAAGCGCGCAAAGCCCCGAATTTAAAGGGTTTCAAGGCCGCTACGATGCCTGCGGATTATGACCGTAGTGTTGCACTGTCACCACGTATACTCCGACGCGCTTTCACGTTTTTTCACACGATTTCACGTTTCAGGCACCTATCCCGTCATGCGTCATATTGCGCAATTCAGCCTTGCGGTACTGCTCGCCGCAAGCCAGCTCGGACCCGCAGCCAGCAGGGCTCACGCTCAACAGACCGACAATCGCGTCAGTCTGAATTTCGTCGACACCGACATCCCCGCAGTGCTGCGCGCGCTGTCGTTGTTCACGCAGCGCAACTTCCTGGTGGATCCGCGCGTCAAGGGCAAGCTGACGCTGGTGTCGGACCGTCCCGTGGACAGCGCGCAGGCGTTGTCGATGCTGACGGGCGCGCTGCGCATGCAGGGTTTTGCCATCGTCGAGGTCGACGGCGTGACGCGCGTGGTGCCCGAGGCCGACGGCAAGCTGCAAGGCAGCGTGGTCGCGGGCAGCGCGCGTCCCGCGCAAGCCGTGGGCGGCGCGGGCCGCGGTCCGGTGCCAGTATCCGCGTTTGCCAAGGGCAGCAGCGGCGAAATGCTGACCCGCGTCTTCCCGCTGAAGTACGAAAACGCCGCCAACCTGGTGCCGGTGCTGCGCCCCATGGTGCCGCCCAACAACCCGATCAACGCCTATCCCGGCAACAACACGCTGGTGGTAACGGACTACGCCGACAACCTGGAGCGGATCGCGCAGGTCATCGCGCGCATCGACGTGCCCAGTTCGATCGACACCGACGTGGTGCCGGTGCGTTCGGCCGTGGCCACCGACCTCGCCATCCTCGCCTCGCAACTGCTGGATACGCAAAGCAGCGACCCGACCCAGCGCATCGCCGTGGTGGCCGATCCGCGCAGCAACAGCGTGCTGGTGCGTTCCGGCAGCCCGGCGCGCACGCGGCTGGCGCGCGATCTCATCATGAAGCTGGACGCGCAGCAGAACCGCGCCGGCAACCTGCACGTGGTCTACATGCGCAACGCGCAGGCCACGCGCATCGCCGAGGTCCTGGGCGGGTTGCTGACGGGGCAGGCGAATTCCGCGCCCGGCGCCACGGGCGGCGCCAGCGGCGGCACGGGCGCGCAGGGCGGAGCGCGCACGCAGAACGCCGCGGCTGGCATGCCGGCCCAGGCGACAGCGGGCATGGCCGGCATGTCCGGTTCGAACACGGGCGGATTGTCGGGCGAACAGGAACGCATCTCGCGCGAAGACAACAGCACGCAGGCCGTGTCGTATTCGGCCGGCGGCGCCACCATCCAGGCCGATCCGGCTACCAACTCGCTCATCATTTCCGCGCCCGAGCCGCTGTACCGCAGCCTGCGCGAAGTCATCGACCAGCTCGACCAGCGCCGCGCGCAGGTGCTGGTGGAAAGCCTGATCGTCGAAGTCAGCGAGGCCAAGGCGGCGGAGTTCGGCATCCAGTGGATGACGGGCGCCGGCAACATCAACAGCGACGGCACCAGCTTCATCGGCGGCACCAACCTGGGCGGCAGCGGCATCACCGGCAAGGGGCCGACCACCATCGACGGCATCGGCAGCGGCCTGAGCCTGGGGGTGGTCAAGGGCACGGTCGACGTGCTGGGCAACAAGGTGATCAACCTGGGCGTGCTGGCCCGTGCCATGGAGAACTCTGGCGAAGCCAACATCCTGTCCACGCCCAACCTGCTGACCCTGGACAACCAGTCGGCCAGCATCCTGGTGGGCAAGACCGTGCCGTTCGTGACCGGGCAGTACGTGACCTCGGGCAGCAACGGCAGCACCAATCCATTCCAGACCATCGAACGTGAGGACGTGGGCCTGAAGCTGAACATCCGGCCGCAGATTTCCGAAGGCGGCGCGGTAAAGCTGGACATCTACCAGGAAGTCAGCAGCATCGACGAAAGCCGCTCCAACTCCACTACCGGCATCGTGACCAACAAGCGGGCCATCGACACCAGCGTGCTGATCGACGACGGCCAGATCATCGTGCTGGGCGGCCTGCTGGAAGACAACGTCACGCTCTCCACCAACAGCGTGCCGCTGCTGGGATCCTTGCCGGTGATCGGCTCGCTGTTCCGCTACGACACGCGCAAGCGCACCAAGACCAACCTGATGGTGTTCCTGCGCCCCTATGTGGTGCGCGACGCCAACCGCACGGCGGGCGTCACCATGGACCGCTACGACTACATGCGCCGCGCGCAGGCGGCGGTGCAGCCGGGCCGGCACTGGGCGCTGCCCGACATGCAGGCGCCGATGCTGCCGCCGCCGGGCTCCGCGCCCTCGGTGTCCAACAACGCCTATGACCTGCGTCCGGAACATCAGGCTGAAACGCTGCGCCGGCCGGCGCCGGTCACGGCGCAGTCCTTCGCCGTGCGCCAGTATGCCGGCATGGAACCCGCGCGCGACGCGTCGGAGGCGATCCGCGTGTCGCGCACGCTGATGCACAGCGTGGCCGTGGACCCCGATACGCTGCTATGAGCGCGCACCCCTTGCCTTATGCCTGGGCGCGGGCGCAGCGCGCGCTGCTGTCGCTGCGCGGC
Organism: Achromobacter aegrifaciens; assembly: GCF_902859735.1. GTDB lineage: Bacteria > Pseudomonadota > Gammaproteobacteria > Burkholderiales > Burkholderiaceae_B > Achromobacter > Achromobacter aegrifaciens. Next base: position 31,765 of record NZ_CADIJY010000015.1, read on the forward strand.
GGCCAGGCCCGGCTGACCGTCAGCCCGCGCACGCCGGAATGGGCGGTGCGCGAGATCCGCCGCTGCCACGGCGACATCGAGTTGGCGCAGGTCGAGGACCAGGCGCTGGAAACCTTGCTGACCGCGGCCTACAGCCATTCGGAGGATGCGGCCTCGGTGATGGGCGTGGCCGAGAACGAGATCGACCTGGACCGCCTGATGCAGGACATGCCCGAGGTGGCGGACCTGCTGGAGGCCCAGGACGACGCGCCCGTGATCCGCATGATCAACGCGCTGTTCGCCCAGGCGGCGCGCGACGGCGCCAGCGACATCCACATCGAACCCTTCGAGACCCACTCGGTGGTGCGCTACCGGGTCGACGGCACCCTGCGCGACGTGGTGTCGCCGCGCAAGGCGCTGCACGCCGCGCTGATCTCGCGCATCAAGATCATGGCGCACCTGGACATCGCCGAAAAGCGCTTGCCGCAGGACGGCCGCATCGCGCTGCGCGTGGGCGGACGACCCATAGACGTGCGCGTGTCCACCTTGCCCACCGGGCACGGCGAACGCGCGGTGCTGCGCTTGCTGGACAAGGAAGCGGGGCGCCTGCAGCTGGAGAAGCTGGGCATGGACGCGGGCGTGCTGGGCCAGCTGGACCGGTTGATCCGCCAGCCGCACGGCATTGTGCTGGTGACGGGGCCCACCGGCAGCGGCAAGACCACCACGCTGTACGCGGCTTTGAGCCGCCTGGACGCGTCCACCAGCAACATCCTGACGGTCGAGGACCCGATCGAATACGACCTGGCCGGGATCAGCCAGACGCAGGTCAACGCCAAGATCGACATGAGCTTCGCGCTGGCCCTGCGCGCGATTCTGCGGCAGGACCCCGACGTCATCATGATCGGCGAAATCCGCGACCTGGAGACCGCGCAGATCGCGGTGCAGGCCTCGCTCACCGGTCACCTGGTGCTGGCTACGCTGCACACCAACGACTCGGTGTCCGCCGTGACCCGACTCACGGACATGGGCGTGGAACCTTTCCTGCTGGCGTCATCGCTTTTGGGCGTGCTGGCGCAGCGCCTGGTGCGCAAGCTCTGCCCGGCCTGCAAGAAACCCGCCACGCAGGACGGCGCACGCGTGTTCCATCCGGTGGGCTGCGACGCCTGCAACCATACCGGCTACAGCGGGCGTTCCGGCATCCACGAACTCTTCACGGTGGACGACGAGGCGCGCCGGCTGATCCACGAAGGGCGTGACGAACGCGAACTGCGCCGCGCGGCGGCCGCGTCAGGCATGCGCACCATGCGTGAGGACGGGCAGCGCTGGGTGGATAGCGGGCAGACCTCGCCGGAGGAAATCCTGCGGGTCACGCGGGACGCCTAGCGGACGATGGGGAACGCCAGCGACTTGTCGCTGTGCCTAGGTGCCGAACGACGCCACATCCCCCGAACGCCGTCCCAGCGCCGACAACAGTCCGTCCAGCGCCGCCCGATCCGCCTCGCGCGCGGCGCCGGCATAGGTTGCCTGGCCCTGGAACTTCAGGCCGCCGCGCCCGCCCGCGCTGCCCTGGCCGCTGACGTCCAGCAGGCCGCTTTCCGTGCTCAACGCCAGCGTGGCGCCAGACTTGCCGCCTTGTACCCGCAGCAGATACGAGCCCACGGGCGCCACCGGCGTCAGCGCGGTGCTGGCGTTGCGCCAGCGCAGTTCGGCCACGGGGCCGGCGGGCAGGGGCGCGCCCAGCCGCAGCGGCTGCCAGCGGACTTCCAGCGTGCCCTGGGGGGCAATGGTGTTCCACGGCGCGCCCAGCGCGGACAGGATGGAGGCGGGCGCGCGCAGCGACTGGGCCGGCACGGACACGCCGTTCCAGCCGGGCGTGGCGCGCAAGGGACCTTGCAGCCAGGGGTGGGAGATATCCAGAGCGAGCACGTCCCAGCGCCATTGCCATTGCACCGGTTGCGGCAGCATGCGGCGCGCGCCAGGCGGGCCCAGCGCGATCCAGGCGCTGCCGCGCCACAAGGTGCCGCTGGCGTCGGCCAACGTGACCGGCGCCTTGTCCGGCAGCAGGGCCAGCAGCCAGCGCGCGGGCAGCACGGTGACGGCGGCCGCGGCGGCGCAGACGGCGCCGGCCAGGAGCAGGGCGGCGGAACGTTTGGAAAACGGGAAGCCGGACATCTCAGCCACGCTCTGAAGCTTGCGGCGCCATCAGGCTCACCTTGCCATTGACCAGGCCGGGCAGCGGCCGCCCGTTGACATTGGCGGCACGGGTGAGCTGCACTTCCTTGACCGCCAGGCCCCAATCGCGCGCTGCTCCGTCGAGCCAGCGCAGCAAGGCCGAAGAGGGCGCCTGCTTCAGCGTCAGCAGCACGCCCGGGCCGTGTTCGGGCTCGCCCAGCGCCCACTGTTCCGCGGCGAGTCCGGCGCGCTCCAGCGAGGCGCCGATTTCCGCGGCGCTGGGCATGGCGCCGGCGGGCTCCGCGGATTTACGCCGCAACGCCGTGGCTTGGGCGGTCAGGTCCGCGACCGTGGCCGCCTGGCCGCGCAGCGCGGGCAATTCCGTTTGCAGTTTGCGCAGCGTGTTCAGGGGCGGTTCGATCAGGGTCACGAAGACCAGCGCGCCGCCCAGCAGCAGGGCAGCCGCGGTCACCAGCCGGCGCTCGCGCGGCGCCAGCGCCTGGTAGCGTAGTCCGGCGCGCGCCAGCGCGGGAGTCAGGGTCTTGGCCAGCGACTGTCTGGCCGCATGCAGGGCTTGCGGGAGTTTCATGGTTGCGCGCGCACGATGCGCCAGGTGGTGTCGTTGTCGCCGCGTTCGAGCTTCAGGCCCAGGGCCGCGGCTTGCTGGATCAGCGCGGGCGTCTCAGCCACGCGTTGCGACTGCTCGCCGGCATCTGCCAGTTGCAGCGTCAGCGCCTGTTCGGCGTAGCCCAGGCGGGCTACCTTGTCGGCGGCGAAGGGCAGGGCCTGGGCCGCGGCGCGCGCCAGGGGCAGGAAGTCGGCGGCATTGGCCGCGCCGCGGTTCGCCTGCAGCGCGTCCAGGCCTTGCTGCGCCTGGCGCGGCGGATCCAGGACCACCGGCAGGTCGGGGAACGCGGCCAGGACCTGCGCGTGCATGCCGTTGCGCAACGCGTCGGCTTCGGCTTGCAATTGCGAGGCGTACAGGTTCAGCCCGCCTATCCAGACCACTGCCGCGGCCGCGCCCCAGCGCCAGGCGGGGCGCCAGGCCGAGACGCGGGCCGGCGCCAGCTGGGGCATGGCCAGCGACCACGAAGGCGAGGGCGCCTGCCAGCGAGGATCGGCAGGGTCGCGCAATGGCGCCGTGGTTTCGGCCCCCAGCGCTTGCGGCGCGATGAGCGCCTGCGTGCGCAAGCCCTGCGCATTCAGCAGGCTCCAGCCGCGGCGCACGGGTTCGCGCGCGGCCCAGGCCAGCGGCACCGTGCCGTCGGTCGAGCGCGGGCCGTGGCCGATGGCCAGCGCGTCCAGGTCGCTGAGCACCAGCGGCTCCAGGGCGCTGTGCACCGCGGCGGCAAATCGGGCGCGCGCCACCGCGGGGATCTGCACGCTGGCGGCGATCACGTCGGCGGGATGCAGCACGGCTTCGCAGGCGGCGTGGGGATAGGCATGGCCCAGCGCCTCAAGCGCGAGCTCGCCCTGGCGGGCGCAGCGGCCGCGCCGGTCGAACCAGGCATAGGGCAGGAGAGAGCCGGCGCCGAACTCGTCCAGCGGCGGCAGCGCGATGCGCAGGATGTTCTTCAAGGTATTTCTCTGGTCCATAAGGTGTCTGGGGCGGCGGGCGGTGAACTGCGCAGCAGCGCCTGCATGGAGATGCGCGCCCGCTCATAGGCCACGGTGCCGCTGGCCAGGAACCAGCCGCTGGTGGTGGCGACGGCGGGCGCAGGCGCTTTGACCCCCGCGCCCGCCAGGCGATTGGCGAAATCGCCGGAATTGTTGAACCAGTTGCCGCGGTCGCGCTCGCCCGCCATGGAACGCGCCTGGCTGAGCGACAGGCCGGGCACCAGTGCCGCAAGCACCTCTGCGGGCGCGGTGTTGACGTTGACGCTGGTGGAAACGGGCAGCACCGTCATCGTGCGGCGCAGCTCGTTGCGAGCCGACGGCTCCAGCGCCAGCAGGGCCGCCACTTCGTCCACGCCGCGCGGCAAAGGGGCGCGGGCGTCGGGCGCGGGCCGTCCTGGCGGCGCCGCCGGCGCATCCGCCGGCGGCGCCACGGGCTGCGCGGCCGACATGATGTCCACCATGCGCGCGGCCAAGGTGTCGGGCAGTTGCAGCGTGTTCAGCAGCCGGCGCAGCACCCGTTCCTGCTCGGGCTGCGGCACGCCATTGTTCGCCAGGTTATAGAGGTTGTACTTGCCTTGTTCGTCCTGCACGCGGCCGGAGAACACCGCGACGCGTTCGTCGCCGGGGCGTTCGATGCGCGTGTCCAGCACCGGGGTGGCCCAGATCTGGTCGCCGCGGGTGATGGATTCGCGTTTGCTGTGGTCGCGCACGATCAGGCGGGCCCAGTCTATGCCGCCCGCCAGCATGGCGCGCGCCTGCACCCGCGCCATCTCGTTTTCCACGCGCCGCGTGCTGGCGGTCTGGCGCTGGAACAGGCCGGTGGTCAAGGCCGCGACGATGGCGACGATGATGAGCGCACTGATGACCGCTGCGCCGCGTTCTGCGTTACTCGGGCGTCTCATGGCAGCTCCAGCACGCGGGTATAGCGCTCGGGGGATCCCGGGGCGCCGCGTTCCAGCACGATCTCCAGGCCGGTCGGAGCGGCGGCCTGATTGCCTTCGCCATTCACCCAACCGGTACCCGGCACCCAGGCGCGCAGCGTCAAGGCTCGCGTGCCGGGCAGCAGGAGGATGCCGTTGTCCGCCGCGGGCAGCGGACTGCGCGCCGCCGATGGCCCGCTGGCGCGCCACAGGCCGCCCTTGCGCACCTGCCATTGCACGCGCTGCCACAGGCCGTTGCCGTCAGGGTCGGGGCGCAGGATCTCGAACACGGGCCCGCCGCCTGCACGGCGCAGCAGGCGCAGGCCGCTGGTGTAGGCCTGCGCGTCCAGACCCGCCGGCTCGAAGCCGGGTCCGGTGTAGGACAGCTCCACATCGCGCGCCATCTGGCCCAGTGTGCGGACGATGGCGTCGATGTCCTCGGCCTGTTCCTCGATCCGCTCGCGCGCGCCGGACACGCTGGCCAGGCCGCGCCAGGCCATCAGGCTGACCAGCGCCATCAGCGCCAGGGCCACCAGCACTTCGATCAGCGTGAAGCCGGCTTGGGATCGGGGAGGGCGGCGCATGGCTATCTCAGGCTGGACAAGAGGCCATCCAGCTGCAGCAGTACGGCGTCCGCCTGCGCGGCGCCGGCGTCGCGCACCCTGATCGACACCTGGCGGAAGCTGCGGTTCATCGAATTCGTAAACTCCATTTCGCACTGCAAAGCCCGGCCGCCCTGAGCACAGGGCGCGCTGCGCGTGCCTGCGCGCGGCAGCGCTTGTTCCAGCCGCAACTGGGCCAGCGCGTTCTGCGCAGCCAGCAGCGCCAGCGTCTTGTCCTGCAGGGCGCGGTTGTTTTCCGCCATGACGCCGGTCGCGCGCAGGGCGGCGCCCATGGCGACGGCGATGATGGCCAGGGCTACCAGCACTTCGATCAGCGTGAACCCGCGCTGCCGATCGGGCGGGCGGGGCGGTTCATTGAATTTCATAGCGGCCCGCGGCGTCGCGCTGCAAGGTGACGCGGGCATCGCCCGCGCTCAGCGTCAGCGTGACCGGCGCGGCGACCCATTCCGTGTTGAACACCAGCGGCCGGTCCGGATCGAGCCGTAGCGCCACCGGCGCCGCCGACCAGGATTGCGGGCGCAGCACCTCGTCGCGCTCCAGCCGGTCCGGCGGCAGCGGCCTGTCGTCCTCGGCGTTCGGGCCTGGCAGCCGCCCCTGGCGTTCGAACGACCAGCCCTGGCCGTTGGCGAGCCAGCGGATGGGACGGCCGTCGCTGCGGGCCTCGCTCTGGGCCACGGTGAAGGCGTCGGCCAGGCGCAGGGCGTCGCCGCGCAAGCGGTTCTCGCCGCGGCCCACGGACAGGCTCACCATGCTGGCCGCGATCGCCACGATCACCAGCACCACCAGGACTTCGACCAGCGTGAAGCCGCGTTCAGAGTTCCCAGGAGCCGATGTCGGCATCGCCGCTCTCTCCGCCGGGCTTGTTGTCGGCGCCGAACGAGAACACGTCGATATCGCCTTTGACGCCAGGGCTCAGGTATTGGTAGGGATGGCCCCAGGGATCGTTGGGCAGCTTGTCCAGGTACCCGCGCCAGTTGTTCACGCCTTCGGGCTTCTGCACCAGCGCGCGCAAGCCCTGCGCAGTGCTGGGGTAGCGGCCATTGTCCAGGCGGTACAGCTTCAACGCCTGCATGATGCCGGCGATGTCCTGGCGCGCGGCGACCTGGCGGGCCTGGTCGGGACGATCCAGCACGCGGGGGACGATCAGCGCCGCAAGTATCCCCATGATCACAATCACCACCATGATCTCGATGAGGGTGAAACCTTGCTGGCGGGCAAGCCCGCGCGGTAACTGACGCACTTGATGACTCCGGTCTTTCAGTAGGAGCGGAGGATTGTGGACATGAAATATGACAGCAATAGTGACGGCGCGGCCAAATGCGGGCAGGTCCGGTCTGCGCCCGGGGCGCGCGTCGCAGCGCCTGCGGTGCGGCTCACTTTTCGCGCGATATGCCGGCGGGAGCGGGCAGGGCGGCCGGGGCCGGCAGGCGGCTGGCGCGCCCAGCCTGCTCCACCGTCACCGCGTCCGCGGCGACTTCGCGCAGCACGATGCCGGGGGCCACTTCGCCGCCCGCGCGCCAGGCCAGCGGCGGGCCGCCGTCGATGCTGAGCACGGCGGCGCCATCGGCGCCTGCGGCGATCACGCCCAGCACGGTGATCTGTGTGCGCATGGCCTCGTCCTTGCCGAACCACAACGCCACGGGCGTGTTGTCGGCAGCGCGCGGCGCTTGCGCCGACACCGCGGGAGGCAGGGCGCCAGCCTTGGGCGCAAGCAGGATCGACGCCCATACGCCCAGGCCGGCGGCCAGGGCCAGCACGGCGAGTATGCGGAATGCGGCGGGCAGGGTCGGGCGCAGGAACAGGGGCATGGATTGAACGTGCGTGGCGGGTTGAGACCGCGCCGACTATAGCCGCCGCACATGACAAGCCCGCGATGCGCGGCGCCTGCGCCATGGTTGCGCGCAAAAGAATCCTGATCCGTCGATCAAGGTTTCTCTTCTTTGCTTCACGGGGCTTTCACCTTGGCTGGCCATCATGTGGCCCTGCATAAAACCCTGTTCATGACTAGAGAAGAGAAGCATGCAAGCATTGAATTGGAGAAGATGGTGCGCGGCCCTGCTGGCGACCAGTGCCCTGGCGGGCTGCGGCGGCAGCGACGATGACGACGACACCGAAGCGCCGCCGACCCAGCCGCCTGTGACCCAGCCGGACTCGACGCCCGCCGACAAGGTGCTGTTCATCGGCGTCGACGGCCTGACCTATGACGCGATGCGCCGCGGCGTGGCCGACAAGGCCTTGCCGAACCTCGCGCAGCTCAACGCCACGCGCGCCTGGACCGGCGGCGTGACGGACGCGCCCACGCAGCAGCCCACGTTGCTGGCGCCGGGCTGGGCGACGCTGCTGACCGGGCAATGGGCCGACCAGCACGGCGTGCGCTACAGCGTGCAGGGCGAAACGCTGCAATCGCCGACCCTGTTCCAGCGCATCAAGCAGGCGCGCCCCGAAGCGCGCACCGCCGCCGCCTTCAATTCGACCGTGGTGGCCGGCCTTATCGCCGGCCAGCGCGACGCGGGCTATCTGCAGTCGCTGACCGACTGCGCCGGCGCGGACGATTGCGTCGCCGCCCAGGCGCGCGACCGCATCACCGAAGGCTATGACGTGGTGGTGGCGCAGTTCGGCGCGCCGGAACGGATTGCCTCGGAGAACGGCTTCGGCTCGGCCTATGACAGCGCGATCCGGCAGGCCGACGCCGCCATCGGCGCGCTGACCAAGCAGATCGCCGACCGCAAGGCGGAGCACCCCGGCGAGAAGTGGCTGGTGATCGTGGCTTCCAGCCACGGCCTGGGCAAGACCGGCGCCAGCGACGGCCGTCCCATGTCCTCGAACAAGACCATCCTGTTGGCCGCCAACCAGCCTGCGCTGCTGGGCGGCAGCGCCGACGACGCGTCGTTCGACGGCCTGTGGGACAACAACTGGTACGCGCTGCCCAGCGCGGCTGATGTGGCGCCGACGGTGCTGGACCACCTGAAGGTTCTGCCGCCCGCCGCCAAGTACGACATGGCGGGCACCTCGCTTGCCGGCAAGCTGGCACTGCGCCACACCGCGGCCCGCACCTCGACCGACAACAAGAGCGTGACGCTGAGCTGGGTGCGCGTGGGCGAGCCGGCCGGCGACATCGTGGTCAGCCGCGACGGCGTGGAGATCGCACGCGTGGCCGGCACGGTCGCCGAGTATGTGGACAAGGGCTTCAAGTTCGACACCGAGGGCGTGCACACCTTGAACTACAGCGCGGCGGTCGGCAACGCGGTCAGCGCCGCGCGCACCACCGTGGCCTACACCAAGCCGCTGCCGCTGCTGGCTTCGCTGCGCACTGGCCTGACGATGCTGTTCCCGTTCGAAGGCAATATGACCGACATCGCCGCGGGCGGCGGAGCCATCACGCCGTTCGACGGCACGCAGGCGCCGGCCTATGCCGACACGGGCGTGTTCGGCAAGATGTTCAAGAACGACCGCAGCGCGGCGGCCCTGGGCGGCTTCAAGCTGGACTATCCGGCAGGCATGCTGGACGCGGCCCAGGCCTTCACCATCGGCTTCTGGTACCAGTCCGACGGCACCGCCAACGACCGGTCCATCCTGGGCAACAAGGACTACAACTCCGGCGGCAACCCTGGCATCACCATCGCGCAGTGGGCAGGTCCGGTGCTGTATTTCAACCTGGCTGGCGGCGGCTCGCGTGTCGACATCAACAACGTCAAGTTCACCCCGAACAAGCCGGTCTACGTTGCGATGACCGTGAACAAGACGGCCAAGACCCTGACGGCCTCCGTCTACGACAGCGAACTGGGCTTCTCGCAGCGCACCATCGGCACGGGCTCGGTCGACCTGACCAAGATCGCTGGCGTCTACGGGCCGCACCTGGGCCTGAACGAAGACGGACGCGGCACCTATGGCGTCTGCTGCGCCGGCACCAAGGGTCCCTACACGATGTATTTCGACGACCTGGCGTACTGGTCGCGCGCGCTCACCGAAGCTGAAGTGAAGTCGCTCGCCCTGTCCGGCAAGTCCGTTTCCGAACTGTTTCCCTGATGTACCGAGGATAAAAAAATGAGCATGTCCATGATCTTGCGCGGTTTCCTGCGCCTGGGCGCGGTGCTGATGCTGAGCGCCACGCTGGCTGCCTGCGGCGGCGATGACGGCGACGACGACGGTGGCAAGGACCCCGGCACCGGCCAGCCCGAAACGCCGAAGCCCGAGCCCGTCAAACCCGAATTGCGTTGCGCGCCTTGAGCGGCGCTCCCTCCAGATCCATAGGAATAGAATCCGTGACGTTCGATAAAGACCAGGTCCACGCCGGCAAGCGCCGCTTCCTGCGCAACGCCGCCGCCTCGACCGCAGGCCTGACCGCGCTGTCGATGTTCCCGCCGGCGATCCGCCGCGCGCTGGCCATCCCCGCCAACAACCGCACCGGCACCATCAACGACGTCGAGCACGTGGTCATCCTGATGCAGGAAAACCGCTCCTTCGATATGTACTTCGGCACCTTCAAGGGCGTGCGCGGCTTCGGCGACCGCATCACCATTCCGCTGCCTGAAAAGCGCTCGGTCTGGGAGCAGAGCAACGGCACCCGCGTGGTGATGCCGTATCACCTGGACAGCAGCCAGGGCAACGCCCAGCGCGTGGCCGGCACGCCGCACGACTACGTGGACGCGCAAATGGCCTGGGACGGCGGCCGCATGGACCACTGGCCGCGCTACAAGCAGAACCAGTCCATGGGCTACTACAAGAAGAAAGAGGTGGAGTTCCAGTTCGCGCTGGCCGAAGCCTTCACGCTGTGCGACGCCTACCACTGTTCTACCCACGGCGGCACCAACACCAACCGCCTGTTCCACTGGACCGGCACCAACGATCCGCTGGCCCTGGGCAACGGCCCTTCGACCCGCAACCAGTGGGACAGCCTGGGCGCTTCGTCCACCGGCTGGACCTGGAAGACCTATCCCGAGCGCCTGCAGGAAGCCGGCGTCAGCTGGAAGGTCTACCAGAACCTGCCCGAAAACTTCGGCGACAACCCGCTGGCCGGCTTCAAGCAATACCGCCGCGCCAACGAGCTGGCCGGCAACAGCGCCAACGGCGCGCCCTATCCGGCCTGGACGCCGTCCATGGACGCCGCCAACCCGCTGTACAAGGGCACGGCCAACACCATGCCCGACGGCGGCTTCCTGAAGGCGCTGCGCGAGGACGCCGTCAATGGCACGCTGCCGCAGGTGTCGTGGATCGTGGCGCCCGCCACGTATTCCGAGCACCCCGGCCCGTCCAGCCCGATCCAGGGCGCCTGGTACATCCAGGAAACGCTGGACGCGCTGACGGCCAACCCCGAGGTCTGGAGCAAGACCGTGCTGCTCATCAACTTCGACGAGAACGACGGCTATTTCGACCACCTGCCGCCGCCCGCCGCGCCCTCGCTGAACCCGGACGGCTCGATGGCCGGCGCCTCCACCGTCAACACCGACCTGGAGCGCCATACCCATGCCTCCGCCCAGGACGCCGCCGACGACCGCGTCTACGGCCCGGGCCCGCGCGTCCCCATGTACGTGGTGTCGCCGTGGAGCCGCGGCGGCTGGGTCAACTCGCAGGCATTCGACCACACTTCGGTGCTGCGCTTCCTGGAAGCCCGCTTCGGCGTGGCCGAGGACAACATCAGCCCCTGGCGCCGCGCGGTGCTGGGCGACCTGACTACGGCCTTCAACTTCGCCACGCCCAACAACGAAAAGCTGCCCGACCTGAACCTGCTGACCCGCGCGGGTTCGGACAGCGAGCGCAGCGCGCAGGAAGCGCTGAAGGCCGTGCCGCTGCCCGATCCCAGCACCCAGGCCAAGCCGGTGCAGGAGCAGGGCGTGCGCTATTCCCGCGCCTTGCCCTACGAACTGCACACCAGCGCCCGCGCCCAGCCGGACACGGGCGCCATGCGCCTGGTGTTTTCCAACACGGGCAAGCAGGCGGCGGTGTTCCACGTCTATGACCGCCTGCACCTGGACCGCCTGCCGCGCCGCTACACGGTGGAGCCGGACAAGCAGCTGGAAGGCAACTGGGACACGGCGGCCGACGGCGGCAAGTACGACCTCTGGGTGCTGGGTCCCAACGGCTACCACCGCCATTTCGCGGGCGACCTGGCCCTGGCCCGCACGTCGGCGCTGGCGCCGGAGATCCGCGTCTGCTACGAAATCGCCAAGGGCGACGTCTACGTCAGCTTCATCAATGGCGGCAAGAATCCCTGCACCTTCGAAGTCGCGCCCAACGCCTACTACGCCAACCACGAGCGCTGGAAGTTCACGGTGCCCGCGGGCGGCCAGGTCGAACAGCACTGGGCGCTGGAAGGCAGCCAGGGCTGGTACGACTTCACCGTGCGCCTGGCCGAAGACCCGGCCTATCTGCGCCGCTTTGCCGGCCGCGTGGAAACCGGTCGCGCCTCGGTGACGGACCCGGCGATGGGGCTGTAAGCCGTCCTCACGGCCATCGAGAGGTTTGCCGCCAGCGGCCCTGGCCAGCCAGGCTCGGTGCTTTTACAGGCATCGAGCCTGGCGCGCTGCGGCGTCGCCGGGTGAAAACGCAATTCGTCCGCCGCCGTTCGATTGCATGCCGTACACCCATCTTGGGCCGCTTTTCAACGCTTTCTCCCGGTGGTTCGCTCTGTATCATCGTGCGCATTCTCGTATTCCCACAATCACGCACGAATCATGTCCACGACACCTATTGCCACCTTGCCCAGCCTGGATCGACTGCGCGCAGCCGCCTATCTGTATGGCATCGATGCCCCGGCAATAGATCAGGCGCGCGTGCTGTGCATCGGCATGGGACCCGAGCCGGCGTTGGCGCCGCTTGCCCTGGCGTACCCGCGGGCGCAATTCCTGGTCGTGAGCATCGGCGGGTCCGAACACGCCACGGCTCAGGCCACGCCGGACAACCTGCAGTACCTGTCTACCAGCCTGGACCAGATCGACGGGAACCTGGGTCGGTTCGACTACATCCTCGTCCCGGGCCTGTACGGCTATCTTCCGGCCGAAGCGGCTACCTACCTGCTGCAGACCTGCGAAAGCCTGCTCTCGCCCTCCGGCCTGGCTTGCATCGGCTATCCGGTCTATCCCGGCGCCAAGACATTCGAGATCGTGCGCGACGCGATCCTGCTGCATCTGCACAACATCTCCGCGGACACGTCGCCCGAGTCGCTGCGCGATCAGGCCCTTGCGGCCTTGAGCCTGTTCGAAGATGGCCTGGCCAACGCCAATCCGCTAGCGCCGGCGCTGCGCGAAGCCGCTGGCGTCATGAAAGCCGACATCCAGCGCGGCCATCTGGACGTCATCCTCAATAGCCCCACTGTCGCGGGCAGCTATTTCGTGGAATTCGCGCAACGCGCCCTGCAGGCTGGCCTGGCCTGCGTGGGCGATGCCCGTCCTCAGCTGGATGTGGCGCGGCATTGGGGCGATGGCGTGCGGGCCACCAACAGCTTGCTGGGTCTCGGTCAGGCCGAGGCCACCCGCTTGCAGTACCTGGATTTCGCCAGCGGGCGCGCCCAGCGCCACGCATTGCTGGCACGCGCGGATCGTGGCACCGGCATCCGGACTCAACCCGACCTGGAACGCCTGGCCGACCTGCGCTGGGCGGGCTACTCCGAACCCAGTGATTGGCGGCTGGCGCAGGCGGGCCAGATTTACCGGAACGAGCAGGGACGCTTCTGGACCATCGCAGGCGCCAACGACGCCCGGCTGTTCGACACGTTGGCGGCCCATTGGCCGCGCAGCCTGTCGCTTGAGCAATGGTCGAATGCGTCGGGGCTTCCCCGCGACGAGGTGCTGTCCTTCCTGCGCCCGCTGTTCGCCGCGGACATGCTGCAGTACTGCCTGGGCGCCGGTCCTTGCGACGGGTTGGAAGATGATCGCCTGTATCTGGCGCCTTCGCTGGCGCAAACGCGCCCGTCTTCAACCAGCGACCAGGCTGAGGGCAGCGGGGGGCCGGCGGAAACGCTGGCGCAGTGGAACTTCTGGGGCGTTGCGGTCGATCTCGGATTGACGAACCATGAGCGGGAGTTCGTGGCCGGCCAGGCAGGGCGGATCGACGCGGAGGCATTCCTCGCCCAGACCCTCGATAGCGCTAAACAGGACGATCACAGCTTGTCTGGTTTGGCAAGCATCCAAGAAATCGTGCACGCCGGAGTCCTGTCCAAACTCTGGAAATTAGGGCTGTTGGCCGGTTCGAAGACTGCATGGCTGGACCTGCTCGGACGGAATCTCGACGTGCATCACGGGAAGTCCGCCTGCTGGTCGCTTTATGTCCAGTCCTGCCTGGCCGATATTGCGCCGCAGGCTCCTTCTGGGTTCAGCACGCCGCAGGACCAGGCACGGCTCGATCATCTGCAAAAACTCCTGGAGGAACTGGCTTACGGCCAGGTGGAGCCGCTGGCCCGCCGCGAAGTTGAGAAGCAGCCGGCTCGCCTCGAAGGCTGGATTGCGTTGGTGCGCGGCCTTTCGGGGCAGGGACGGCATGACGAAGCGCTCGGCGTCCTCAGCCAGATGCGCGACCGCTTTCGGGCGGATCCGCGCTATGGCGAGCTGCTCGCCATAGCGCTGTCACAGGCCGGCCATAACGATGAGGCCATCCGCGTAGGCCGGCTCGCAATGCATGGCCGGCCCGGCTCGGGGTATCTGATCAATGCGGTCGCGCTGGCTTGTCTGCATTCGGCCCGCGTTGCCGCGGCGGAGCAGTATCTGACCCATGGGGTGGCTGTTGATCCGGAATTTCGCCCATTGGAGGTCAATCTGATCGCCGTTTACACGCGCCAGGGCAAGATCCGCGAGGGCATCGCGCTTTGCCGCGAGCTGCTGAGCCGCGCCGACGCGGTAGGCGATTACCGGGCAGCGGTTTATCACAACCTCTTGTTCTTTGTGAACTACGATCCCGACCGCAGCGCCGAGCAGATTTTCCAGGACTACCAGACGTTCGAAAACGAACTGTGCCGACCGGTCTACGCAAGCTGGAAAGCGCACAGAAATTCGCGCAACCTGAAAAGAAAGCTCAGGATTGGCTATGTATCCGCGGATTTCAAGGATCACGCGGTCGCACGGTTCCTGGAGCCGATCTTTGCCCGTTACGACAAGTCGGCCTTTGAAGTCTATGCCTATGCCAACATGGGGGCGGAAGATTCCGCCACCGCGCGCTTTCGCAAGATGGCCGATCAATGGGTCTCCATCTACGGAATGAAGGATGATCAGGCCGCCCAGCGCATTCGCGACGACGGCATCGATATCCTGGTTGACATGTCTGGCCACACGGGCGGCCACCGGCTTGGGGTTTTCGCGCGCAAACCTGCCCCGGTTTCGCTGACTTGGCTGGGCTATGGCTATACCACAGGCGTCTCGGCCATCGATTATTTCCTGGGCAACGAAGCGCTTTGCCCTCAGGGCTCGGAGCAGCTGTTTGCCGAAAAGATCTGGCGCCTTCAGGGCAGTTGGACGGTCTACCAGCCGCATTGGGCCGATATTCCCGAGCCAGGCCCCCTGCCAGCGGCGGCGGAGGGTTTCATTACCTTTATCAGTCTTTCGCGCGTCATTCGCATCAACGAACGGGTGATCCGCGGCTGGGCGCGGATTCTGGCCGCTGTTCCTCGGTCACGGCTGGTACTCAACAGCATGGATTTTGCCGACCTGGAAACCTGCGCGACGATCCAGGCAAAGTTCGCCGAACACGGCATTGCGGAGCATAGGCTGATGATGGGCTACACCAGTCCTCCCTGGCACTCGTTACGCCATGCCGACATAGGGCTCGATTGCTTCCCGCACAACGCTGGCACCACCCTGTTGGATATGCTGTGCGCGGGGGTTCCGTATATCACCATGGCGGATCGACCCAGCGTGGGACGCATAGGCTCTTCGCCCCTGCACAGCCTGGGCCACAGGGATTGGATCGCCGCGGATGACGCGGATTATGTGGCAAAGGCCGTGGCGCTGGCCTCTGATGTGCAAGCGCTGGCTGACATACGCCGGACGCTGCCGGCGCGATTTGCAGAGAGCGATCTCATGGATCAGAACGCTTTCATCGAGAAGCTGGAAGCAGCCTACCGTGAAATGTTTGCCGTCTGGGCGGAAAAGCGCGCAGGCTCCTGAGGCAAGTCGGCATTGCTTGAATGCCGGCGTTCGGATTTCGCTTCAAGACGTCATCGGCCGTCGCATTCTGCTGCGCCAACTCAGTAGCTTGCTTGAGTTGGCGCTCGTCCGGGTGTCGGCAGGCGTTGCGGCAATTGCCTAGCGGCGCTTGAGGAAACCGTCAGGAGCCACGGTAATCTGCAGCTTGTCGGGAATCGTCCGGTCGATTTCGAATTCGGCATGCGACTTCAGGTATTCCCATACCGCCGTCTTCGGGTTGTTTCCAGGGCTCCAGGGGCGATCTGGAAACATGGAAGCGGGCAGGTCTTCGATAACGGTATCGAATACGACGCAATAGCTGCCAGGGCTGGTCAAAGGCGCATACGCTTCCAACTCTGCAAGAACATGCTCATGCGTATGGTTGCTGTCCAGGCAAACCAGGATCCGTTCAAAACCCGCAGCGACCGCAAGGACTTGCGCGACAGTTTCAGGGGCGATACTGGACCCTTGGATCATCTGTATGCGCGTAGCCATGGGATGCGCCTCGATGGCGGCGCGGTTATGGTCGCGAATGTCGATGTCCACCCCGAGTACTTTCCGTTTTGATTGCCTGGGGTCGATCGTCGTGCCGCTTTCGATGGCGTCGGCCATGTCCAGGAGGGCGAGCATGGATGCGCTGAACACCAGCGATCCGCCTCTTGCGATGCCCGTCTCTATGATCAGATCTGGCTTGATCGCCCAGACCAATTCCTGCATTGCGACGATGTCCTGCGGATACTGAATGATCGGCAAACCTAACCAATCGAAATGGTAGGAGTACTTCTGGCCATTTGCGGCTTGCAGCCACGAGGATGTTTTTCTTCCAAGATCCGAATCTTCTCCCATTTGTTGTATTTCATGGGTGCGTGATTCTCGGAAAATTGCTGAGTCGTCCATTGATAATCCAGTTATTGATGGCTGGTGTACTTGATAGTTCTGGCCGGATTGCCGACCACAACGGAAAAATCCGGAACGTCTCTTAACACCACTGAGCCTGCACCTATGATGCAATTGGCCCCGATTTTCACTCTTGGAAGAATGCAGGCGCCGGCGCCGATCATGGTGTTTTCGCCGACCGAGACACAGCCGCATAGCGTCGCGCCCGGGGCGACATGAACGCCGGGGGAGAGCAGGCATTCGTGATCGATGTTTGCGGAACTATTGATGACGCAATCGCGCATCACGCGCACGGCAGATCCGATCATGCTGTTTGCCAGAAGCTGGCAGCCCTCAGAAATTCGCGCCGAGGGTGTGACGTATGCGGTTGGGTGGATCAGGGGCGGCAAGGTGAAGCCGTGATCCCGCAACAGATCCGAGATGCTCTGCCTGTCCGCCCCCCGGCTACCCCCGATGGCGACGGCGGCCTGGCGACCTCGACGGCTGTCCTGCGCTTGAACCCAGTTCTTCAGGGCTTGCGCGCCGTGATAGAGCGGCACGCCGTCAAGCACGGAAGTAGCATCCGGATTGTTGTCAAACAAGGCAATGACGCGTTCGCCTTTCAAGGAAAGCAAGTCCGCCAGCACGAGCGCGTGGCCCGCGCTTCCCCATATCAGGTAGCCGTTGTCGGTCTTCATCGGAGCATCTGGTGAAGCACGTCGATTACCCGCGCAATCTGCGTGGCGTCCATGTCGTGGTAACTAGGCAAATTGATCGCGCGTCCCGGGATGGACCACGCATGCCTGTTGCTGGGTACCGGCGTGAACATTTCCAGGCTGGATAGCGGCCAGAAAAACACGCGCGCATCCACGTTCTCGGCGGTCAGGGCGGCCTGCAGCCTTTCCCGGCTGACCCCGGTGCGTTCGTCGAACACCGCCGTGGGCATCCATGCGCCATTGATCGTGCCTGCGGGTTCGGGGTTCATCGATATGCCGTCCAGCACGCTCAAGCCGCTTCGGTAGGCCGCCAGGATTTCGCGCTTGCGCGCGATCAGCTCGTCGATGCGTTCCATCTGTGCGCAACCGAGAGCCGCCTGGATGTTGGAGAGTTTGTATTTGTATCCGACCTCATTCGGCCAGAATTGCTTCGTCTCGCCCCGCGCGCGGCCATGATTGCTCAAGGTCAGCACCCGTTCGTACAGATCGGCGTCCTGAGTGACAAACATGCCGCCTTCGCCCGTGGTCATGGTCTTGGAGCCATGAAACGAGAACGACGCAAAACGTCCCATGGAACCGGCGCGCTTGCCATGATAGACAGACCCGATCGCTTCGGCGGCATCTTCGATCACGGGGATGTTGTGGCGCTCGCCGATCTCCAGCAACGCGTCCATGTCACAGAGATTGCCATACAAATGAACAGCCACGATGGCGCGGGTTCGCGGGGTGATGGCGGCTTCCACCGCCCGCGGGTCTATGCACCAGGTGCTGGGCAAGATATCGACGAAGACTGGTTTGGCCCCCAAATGCACAATTGGCGAGGCCGTTGCGATCCAGTTGGTGTCGGCCAGGATGACCTCATCTCCCGGACCGATGCCTAGCGCCGCCATCCCCAGGTGCAGGGCGCCTGTGCAGCTTGAGGTGGCCATCGCATGCTCGACGCCCAGGTGTTCCCGGAATGCCTGCTCGAACCGCCCGATGTATTCGTAGCAACGATCGCCCCAGCCATGGGCTGCCGCATCCGTGGCGTAGCGCACTTCCAGATCGGTAATTGACGGCTTGGTGTAATAGATGTGGGATTTCACACAATCTCCAGTTTCGGCACTGCCACCACGAACTTCGTTCCCTGCTCGGCAAGGCCCCGGTTTTGTTCCTTGACCTCCGCCGCGATGTTCCACGGCAGGATCAACACATAGTCCGGCCGCTGCGAGGCCAACGCCTGCGGCGCAAGTATGGGGATGTGGCTGCCTGGCAGGTACATGCCTTGCTTGGCCGGCGCCGCATCGCAGACGAATGGCAGCAGGTCGGGTTTGACGCCGGCGTAGTTCAGCAGCGTATTGCCCTTGGCTGCCGCGCCGTAGGCCGCCATGGTCTTGCCCAAACGCTTTTGCTCGATCAGGAAGGCCAGCAGATCGTCCTTGACGCGGTCGGCGCGCGCCTGAAAGGCCTGGTACGTGGCCAGGTCCAGCAGGCCTCCTTCCTTTTCCAGCCGCAGCACGCGCTCGACGTCGGGCTGCTGTTCGAGCGCCGCCGCGGCGTGGCAGCCGTAGATCCGCACGCTGCCGCCGTGCGTGGGCAGCTCCTCGATGTCGTAGATGCGCAGCCCGCAGGCTTCGAAGATCCGTCGCACCGCATGCACGGAAAGGTAAGAGAAATGCTCGTGATAGATGGTGTCGAACTGGTTGTTCTGGATCAGGCGCAGCAGGTGCGGGAACTCGAGCGTGATGGTGCCTTCGGGCTTCAGGGCGGCGGCCAAGCCCCGCGTGAAGTCGTTGATGTCGGGCACGTGCGCGTAGACGTTGTTGCCCGCGATCAGGTCGGCCTGACGGCCCTCGTTGGCCAATTGGCGGCCCAATGATTCGCCGAAGAACTCGCGCAGCACTGGTACGCCGATGCTTTCGGCCGCCGCCGCGGTGCTGGCCGTCGGTTCGATGCCCAGGCAGGGAATGCCGTCGGCGACGAAATTCTTCAGCAGGTAGCCATCGTTGGATGCGACCTCGATCACGAAGCTCTCTGTGTGCAGTCCGAGACGTCGGGTCATGGCTTGCGCATACTGGCGCGCATGGGCCAGCCATCCGCTGGACGTGCTGGAAAAGTAGGCGTATTCCGGGCCGAACAGTTCGTCTGCCTGCGAGTAATCCTCGGTTTGCACCAGCCAGCACTGGTCGCAGACGCGGGTGCTCAGCGGATAGTAGGTCTCGGGCTGTGTGAGATCCTCGGCTTTCAAGTAGGCGTTGGAGGGCGGAGCGTAGCCCAGGTTGAGGAATGCATGACGCAGCAAGGCGCCGCAATGACGGCAATTCATTGATTCAGGTCCAATCCGGTAAAGTCCTCGGGCAGCCTGGGAAACGCTCGATCGCGTTCAGATTGCAGGGCGAGGGGCAGGGGCCATTCGATCGCGAGCGCCGGGTCGGTGGCCGATATGCCGCCTTCGGCCTGGGCGGCATAGGGTGCGGAGTGTAGGTACAGCAGTTCGCAGTCCTCGCTCAGCGCCTGGAAGCCGTGCGCGAACCCCTCGGGAATCAGCAGGGCGCGGGCGTTGTCGGCCGATAGCTCGACGGCGTGCCATTGCAGGAAAGTGGGCGACCCGGCCCGCATGTCCAGGGCCACATCCCATACCGCGCCGCGCACGCAGTTCACGAGCTTCATCTCGGCGTGCGGCGGGCGTTGGAAATGCATGCCCCGCACCGTGCCTTTGATGCGGGTCCAGGTGTGATTGATTTGCGCAATGGGTTTGCGCCAGCCGGCCGCGGCCAGTTCCTCGGCGCAGAACAACCGTGACAGGAAGCCTCGTTCATCGCCTAGGCGCTGGCGCTCGATGACATGCAAGCCCTCGATGCCGGTTTCTGTGACCGCAAAACGGCTCATGGCGCTGCTCCCAGCGCCTCGAAAGCCTGAATGTCAACCTCGCATAGCGCACGGGCATCTGCACCCGCGCGCTGGTTGCGGTACCAAGTCATGGTTCTGCGGATCGACGTCTCCAGGTCCCAGCGCGGGTGCACGTTCAGCGTTTCGCGCGCCCGGGCGATCTCCAACGCCAGCCAGCCGGCCTCATGCGGCCCTTCGGTGCCGTCGCCCCACTGGATGTCGCCGTGGCCGTAGGCCTGCCGCGCCAGGGCGATGACCTGCCGCACCGTGGCGGCCTCGTGCGTGTGCGGGCCGAAGTTGTATGCGGCGGCGGGCGCCGACCGGGCATGCAGGGCTTGAGCCAGGCGCAGATAGGCGCTTACCGGTTCCAATACGTGTTGCCAGGGCCGGATGGCCTGGGGGCGGCGTATCGGCAAGGGGTGACCTGATTGCCAGCAACGGACCGCATCGGGGATCAGCCTGTCGGCCGCCCAATCGCCCCCGCCGATCACATTGCCTGCGCGCGCCGACGCCATGGCCACGCCTTGGGGGGCAAGCCAGGTGTCGCGGTAGCTGGCTATGACCAGTTCGCTGGCCGCCTTGCTGGCGCTGTAGGGGTCGTGCCCGCCCAACGCATCGTCCTCGCGGTAGGGATAGGCATGTTCCAGGTTGCGGTAGACCTTGTCCGTCGTCACCATGACCGCGGCCGCTACGCTGTCCAGGCCGCGTAGCGCGTCGAGCACATGCGCGGTACCCATGACGTTGGCGGCGTAGGTTCCCAGGGGATCCGCATATCCGGTGCGCACCAGCGCTTGCGCGGCCAGGTGGAAAACGATTTCGGGCCTGGATTGACGGATCTGGTCGGCCAAGCCGTGTGCATCGCGGATGTCCATGTAGTGGCTGTCGCAGAGATCGCCGACCCGCGCCAGCTCGTACAGATTCGGTTCGCCGGCCGGCGCCAGGGCGATACCCGTTACCTGGGCGCCCAGGCGATGCAGCCATAGGGCGAGCCAGCTTCCCTTGAAACCGGTGTGTCCGGTCAGCAGCACCCGCCGGCCTTGCCAGAAGGCGGGATCGGGATTGGCCAGGACAGTGTCGTCCGGCTGTTTCACGCCCAGACCTTCCACGGCGCTTGACCCGACGCCCACAGGTCTTCCAGCAGGTTCTTTTCCCGCAAGGTGTCCATGGGTTGCCAGAAACCCTCATGTTCGAATGACATCAATTGACCGTCGCGCGCAAGCGAAGTCAGCGGTTCGCCCTCCCAACTGGTCTGGTCGCCCTCGATACGATCCAGGCAGGCGGGCGAAAGCACAAAAAAGCCGCCATTGATCAGGCCGCCGTCGCCGCGGGGTTTCTCGGTGAAGCCCGTCACCTGATTGCCCTCGCGCTTGAGCGCGCCGTAGCGTCCCGGCGGCTGCACCGCCGTTACCGTCGCCAGGCGGCCGGCCTCGCGGTGAAAGCGGATCGACGCGCCGATGTCCACGTCGCTCAGGCCGTCTCCGTAGGTGAAGCAGAAAGCGTCGTCATCCTTGACGTAGTCGCGCACGCGTTTCAGGCGTCCGCCCGTCAAGGTGCTTTCGCCCGTGTCGACCAGCGTCACCCGCCAAGGTTCGGCGTGCCGCTGGTGAACTTCCATGCGATTGGTGCTCATGTCGAACGTGACGTCCGACATATGCAGGAAGTAGTTGGCGAAGTACTCCTTGATGACATATCCCTTGTAGCCGCAACAGATCACGAAGTCGTGAATGCCATGATGCGAATACATCTTCAGGATGTGCCACAGGATGGGCTTGCCGCCTATTTCCACCATGGGCTTGGGCTTCAGGTGCGTTTCTTCGGAGATCCGGGTGCCCAGACCCCCGGCCAAAATGACTGCCTTCACGTCGATGCCTTTGAAGAAGGAATCCCGTCCTGCTCTCAGATCGCGCGGCATCTGGAAGGGCCGGGAAACGGCTCTAAATTTCGTGATGCAGTATAGGAAAAGCTACCCCCAGTCAATCTATGGAAAAAGGGGTGGAAAACCCAGGTTGATGGAGCGCATGGAGCCTTGAGTTTCCCTGCTGAAGCCCGGGCCCGATCGGTGCCAGGCCCCTGGCGTTCCTGGGCCAGCAACACTGGCTGGCAGTCCCCGTCCAGCGGGGTCAGGCGGCAGTCTGCCCGTCGCGTTCGCGGAACGCCGCGGCGCAGCTTGCGCAGATCGCCGCCGTGATGCCCTGGCGCGCATGCTCGCGCCGCTCCAGCATGCCGATGGCGCGCGCCATCGGTCCCAGGTCCTGGGGCAGGGTGAGAATCCGCAGTTCCGGGCTGTGCTGCCAGTTGGAGCCGTTGATCAGCGGCAGCAGCGTCACGCCGACCTCCTGGCGCACCAGCTCGACCAGGGTCTCGATGGCGTTGAGTTCCAGGTATTCGTTCAGCGGCACCGCCAGGCGGCGCAGCAGCCGGTCTATTTGCAGGCCGGTGCGCTGGGTGCGGTCAAAGCGCAGGAAGGGGTTCTGCGCCAGTACCTGGCGCGCGTCTTCGCCCGGCGCCGAGCGCGGGGCGATGACGACCAGCGGCTCTTCATATAGCGCGGTCCAGCGGGTGCTGGCCATCTTGCGCCCGGCCTCCACCAGGAAGGCCGCGTCCAGCTCGCCGTCCTCGACCTTGCCCGCCAGCTCGCTGGCCTTGCCCGACAGGATGCGCACGTCCAGCTTGGGGTGCTGCTTCTTCATGCCCGACACGACCTTGGACAGGGTCCCCATGCACGACACGATGCTGCCCACGGCGACCGACCCGGCCAGCTCGCCGGGCACGGTGCGCGGTAGGCGCATGCGGTCGTAAAGATCCAGCAAGTGCTTGATTTCCGGCAGTAATTCCCGGCCGGCGGCATTCAGGATGGCGAGCCGTCCGCTGCGGTCGAAGAGTTCGCGGCCCAGTTCCGTTTCCAGGGAGCGCATCTGGAAGCTGACCGCGGCCTGGGTCAGCGCCACCTGTTCGGCCGCTTCGGAGAAGGAACCGTGGTGCGCGACCGCCAGGAAAGTGCGCAGAAAACGGATGGTACTCACAAAAATCTCTTTTATGACGGAACAAAATTTCAAATTGATTTAATTAAACCACGGGAGTAACTTCGGCCGCTTACCCGTTATGAGACTAGCCACATGAAATCCTTCGACTGGGGCAACCCGTATCCTTCCGTCCGCATTCCGCTGTTCGCCCGCAACGTGGTGTCCACGTCGCATCCGCTGGCGGCGCAGGCAGGGTTGCGCATGCTGCTCAAGGGCGGCAATGCCGTGGACGCCGCCATCGCTGCGGCCGCCACCATCGTCCTGGTCGAACCCGTGTCCTGCGGCCTGGGCGGCGACTGTTTCGCCATCGTCTGGGACGGCAAGGAATTGCACGGCCTGAACTCCTCGGGCGTGGCCCCCGCGGCCTGGAGCACCGAATACTTCAAGCGCAAGCACGGCGTGGGCGCCGACGGCCTGGCGATCCAGCCCAAGCGCGGCTGGGACGCCGTGACGGTGCCGGGCGTGGTGGCCGGCTGGGCCGCGCTGCATGAAAAACTGGGCAAGCTGCCGTTCGAGCAATTGTTCGAACCCGCCATCGAGATCGCCGAGCGCGGCTACGCCGTGCCGCCGGTGGTGGCGCACAAGTGGGCCGCAGCCGCCGAAGAACTCAAATCGCAACCGGGCTACGCCCAGGCCTTCCTGCCCGAGGGCCGCGCGCCCAAGGTCGGCGAACACTTCCGCTTCCCGGACGCCGCCAACACGCTGCGCCGCATTGCCGCTTCCAAGGGCCGCGACTTCTACGAAGGCGAACTGGCCGAGCGCATTGCCGCCTTCAGCCAGGAATGCGGCGGCGCCATGACCCTGGAAGACCTGCGCAACTACCGCCCGGAATGGGTCAAGCCCATTTCCAAGTCCTACCGCGGCTACGAGCTGCACGAGATCCCGCCGAACGGGCAGGGCATTGCCGCGCTGATCGCGCTGGGTATCGTCGAACGCTTCGACATGGCCGACATCCCCGTCGATTCGGTACAGTCGCAGCACATCCAGATCGAAGCCATGAAGCTGGCTTTCGCGGACCTGTACAAGTACGTGGCGGACCCGCGTTCCATGCAGGTGACGCCGGAACAGATGCTGTCCGACGCCTACCTGGACAGCCGCGCCAAGCTCATCCGCCTGGACCGCGCCACCCATTTCGAGGCGGGCCGTCCGCACGCCGGCGGCACCATCTACCTGACCGCCGCCGATGAAAGCGGCATGATGATCTCGTTCATCCAGTCCAACTACATGGGCTTCGGCTCGGGCGTGGTGGTGCCGGGCACCGGCATCAGCATGCAGAACCGCGGCGTGGGCTTCTCGATGGATCCAAAGTCGGCCAACGTGGTCGAAGGCGGCAAGCGTCCGTTCCACACCATCATCCCGGGCTTCCTGACCCGCGGCGGCAAGCCGGTCATGAGCTTTGGCGTGATGGGCGGCGACATGCAGCCGCAAGGCCACATGCAGACCGTGGTGCGCATGCTGGACTATCACCAGAATCCGCAGGCCGCCTGCTGCGCGCCGCGCTGGAAGGTCAACCGCGATTTCACGCTGGACATCGAGACCAATATGAAGGCTTCCACCATTGCGGGCCTGAAAGACCTCGGGCATGCTTTGAAGTCGGTCGACGATCCGTACATGGATTTCGGCGCGGGCCAGTTCATCTGGCGCATGTCCGAAAACGACAACGAGCTTGGCTACGTCGCCGCCAGCGACAGCCGGCGCGACGGTCAGGCGGTCGGCTTCTAATACGCAATAGCGCAGCCACAAGGGGAATCTAAATAATGAAACGCTTGACCTTGACCTTCGGCGCCAGCCTGCTGGCGCTGGCCGCGGGCGCGGCTTCCGCCCAGAACATCCGGATCGGCCTGCAGGAAGATCCGGACGTGCTGGACCCGCACCGGGCGCGCACGTACGTGGGCCGCATCGTCTTCACCTCGCTGTGCGACAAGCTGATCGACATCGATCCCAAGCTGCACTTCGTGCCGCAACTGGCCACCTCGTGGTCGTTCAGCCCCGACAACAAGGTGCTGACCTTCAAGCTGCGCGAGGACGCGCTGTTCCATGACGGCTCCAAGTTCGATGCCGCCGCGGCCAAGGCCAACCTGGAACGCGCCATGTCCCTGCCGGACAGCCTGCGCAAGGGCGAACTGGCCTCGGTCGAAAAGGTCGACGCGCCTGATGCCACGACGCTGGTGCTGACGCTGAAAAAGCCCGACGCCACCCTGCTGGCGCAGCTGTCCGACCGCGCCGGCATGATGCTGTCGCCCAAGACCTTCAGCGACGACGTGGCCGCCGTGGGCCGCAAGCCCGTGTGTTCCGGTCCCTACAAGTTCGTCGAACGCATCCAGAACGACCGCATCGTGCTGGAGAAATTCGACCAGTACTACGACGCCAAGGATTTCGCCTTCAAGCGCGTGACCTTCCTGCCGATCCCGGACACCACCGTGCGCCTGTCCAACCTGCGCGCGGGCGACCTGGACATGCTGGAGCGCCTGAATCCCTCCGACGTGCCGCAGGTCAAGAGCGACGCGAGCCTGACCTTCGCGCCGGTGGCCGGCCTGGGCTTCCAGCAGTTCATGTTCAACGTCGCCAACGGCAAGCGCGCCGAGGACAATCCGTTCAAGAACAAGCTGGTGCGCCAGGCGTTCCAGTACGCCATCGACCGCAACGCCATCAGCGAAGTGGCCGGCGGCGGCATCTTCGATCCGGCGCAGCAGCCGTTCCCGCCCGCCAGCCCCTACCACAGCGACAAGTTCCCGCCGACCAAGCGCGACGTCGCCAAGGCCAAGGCGCTGCTCAAGCAGGCGGGCTTTGACCGCGTGAAGGCCGAGGTCATGTTCGGCAACAACACCACCACGTCCTCGATCGCCGAGATTGTGCAGGCCATGGCGTCCGAGGCGGGCTTCGACCTGTCGCTGCGCCCGACCGAGTACGCCGCGCTGCAAAAGGAATCGGCCGGCGGCAACTTCCAGGTCGTGATGCTGGGCTGGTCGGGCCGGGTCGATCCGGACGGCAACATCCACGCCTTCGTCACCTGCAAGGGCGCGCTGAACGATGGCCACTACTGCAACCCGGAAGTGGACAAGCTGCTGAACGAGGCCCGCACCGTGCCCGACGAGGCCAAGCGCCGCGCTATCTACGACCAGGCCCAGACCATCATCCAGGACGAATTGCCCGGGGTGTATAACTACTACCAGCCCTGGCCCTTCGCCATGGCCAAGAAGGTCAAGGGCTTCACGCCTTATCCTGACGGCATGATCCGCCTGAAAGGCGTGACCTACGCGCAGAAGTGATCGCGGCGCGGCAGTCAAGCGCCGCGCCAGCCGGACGCGCCTTGCGCGTCCGGTTGTCGTTTGCGGCGGCTGGGCGCGGTTTATCCTGCGCGTCCCGTCCGCCGTTCCTGTCTTACGGTTTCTCATATGCTTAAACTCATCTTGCGCCGCGTGCTCGTCGCGATACCGACACTGATACTGGTGTCGATGATCGTCTTCATGCTGCAGAAAATCCTGCCCGGCGACCCGGTGCTGACACTGGCCGGCGAAGAACGCGATCCCGCCGTCCTGGACTACCTGCGGGACAAGTACCGCCTCAACGATCCGCTGCCCGTGCAGTACGCCGCCTGGGCCGCGCAGGTCGTGCAAGGCGACCTGGGCAAGTCGCTGCGCACTGACGTCCCCGTCACCACGCTGATCGGCCAGAAGCTGCCGGTCACGCTGCAATTGGCCGCCATGGCCATGTTCTTCGCGCTGCTGATAGGCATCCCCATGGGGATCGTCGCCGCGGTGCGCAAGGGCAAGCCCATCGAAATGGGCGCCAACATCGCCGCGCTGTCCGGCATGTCCATCCCCAATTTCTGGCTTGGCATCATTCTCATCATGGTGGTGTCGGTGCAATGGAAGCTGCTGCCGGCCTCGGGCTATGTGTCGCCGTCCGAGGACTTCTGGCTGTCGATCAAGACCATGCTGATGCCGTCCCTGGTGCTGTCCACGGCCATCGCCGCGTATCTGATGCGCCATACCCGTTCGGCCATGCTGGAAGCCTTGTCGGCCGATTATGTGCGTACCGCCCGCGCCAAGGGCGTATCTCCGCGCAGCGTGGTGCTGCGCCATGCCTTGCGCAATGCGCTGATGCCCATTGTCACGCTGGTGACGCTGCTGTTCGGGGAACTGTTGGCGGGCGCAGTGCTGACCGAGCAGGTCTTCACGATCCCGGGCTTCGGCAAGCTGGTGGTCGACGCCGTCTTCACGCGCGACTACGCGGTGGTGCAGGGCGTGGTGCTCTGCGTGGCGGTGGGTTTCATCATCATGAACCTGCTGGCCGACATCCTGTACATCCTGGTCAATCCCCGCCTGAGGCACTCATGAGCGCAATTCCTGCAACGGCCGCAGCCGTCACGCCGCCCCGCAGCCGCAACCGCGCCTGGGGCAAATTCAAGCGCAACCACATCGCCATGCTGGGCCTGGGGATCGTGCTGTTCTTTGTCGTGATCGCCATCCTGGCGCCGCTGATCGCCAGCCACGATCCCTTCCAGACCAGCTTCACCACCATCCGCAAGGCGCCTTCGGCGTCCTACTGGCTGGGCACGGATGAATTGGGCCGCGATATCTTCAGCCGCATGGTCTATGGCGCCCGCGCCTCGCTGATGGCGGGCCTGGTGTCGGTCCTGATCGCGCTGGCGGTGGGCGTGCCCTTCGGTCTTGCCGCCGGCTATTTCGGCGGCTGGACCGACAGCATCATTTCCCGCGCCACCGAGGCGCTGCTGGCCATTCCCTTCCTGATCCTGGCCATCGCGCTGGCCGCCTTTCTCGGCCCCAGCCTGACCAACGCCATGATCGCAATCGGCGTCTCGGCCGCGCCCAAGTTCATCCGCCTCACGCGCGGACAGGTGCTCGCAGTCAAGAACGAGGATTACGTGCAGAGCGCGCGCGCCCTGGGCGCGTCCGACCTGCGCATCATCGGCCGGCACGTGTTCCCCAACGTGATGCCGCCGCTGATCGTGCAGGCCACCATCACCATCGCCACGGCCATCATCGCCGAGGCCAGCCTGTCGTTCCTGGGCCTGGGCCTGCAGCCGCCGAACCCGTCCTGGGGCTCGATGCTGAACACCGCCAAGAACTTCATGACCCAGGCCCCCTGGATGTCCATCTTCCCCGGATCGGCCATTTTCCTGGTGGTGCTGGGCTTCAATCTGCTGGGCGACGGCCTGCGCGACGCGCTCGATCCGCGTCAGGAAAAGTAATCACCATGGCAACAACAATGGACCCCAAGCGCGTCGTCCAGGTCAACGACCTGACCGTGCGCTTCAAGACCCCCGAGCGCACCGTGGAAGCGGTGCGCAAAGTCTCCTTCCACGTCGACCGCGGCGAAACCCTGGCCATCGTGGGCGAATCCGGCTCGGGCAAGTCAGTGACCTCGCTGGCGCTGATGCGCCTGGTCGAGTATGGCGGCGGCCGGATCGTCAATGGCGGCATGTTGCTGCGCCGGCGCAGCGGCGAAGTGCTGGATCTGCTCAACGCGCCCGACAGCACGCTGCAGCGCGTGCGCGGCGCGGACGTGGCGATGATCTTCCAGGAGCCCATGACGTCCCTGAACCCCAGTTTCACGGCCGGCAACCAGATTGCCGAAGCCCTGCAGCTGCACCAGGGACTGGACGCCGCCGCGGCCCGCGCCGAAACGCTGCGCA
This sequence comes from Achromobacter aegrifaciens, assembly GCF_902859735.1. Taxonomy (GTDB): domain Bacteria; phylum Pseudomonadota; class Gammaproteobacteria; order Burkholderiales; family Burkholderiaceae_B; genus Achromobacter; species Achromobacter aegrifaciens. Next base: position 60,327 of record NZ_CADIJY010000015.1, read on the forward strand.
TGCTGGAGCGGGTGCGCATCCCCGAAGCCCGCGCCATCCTGGACCGCTATCCGCACCAGTTGTCGGGCGGCATGCGCCAGCGCGTCATGATCGCCATGGCCCTGTCGTGCAAGCCCCAGTTGCTGATCGCCGACGAACCGACCACGGCCCTGGACGTGACCATCCAGGCCCAGATCCTGCAGCTGATCCGCCAGTTGCAGGAAGAAATGGACATGGGCGTGATCTTCATCACGCACGACATGGGCGTGGTAGCGGAAGTCGCCGACCGCGTGCTGGTCATGTACCGCGGCGACAAGGTCGAAGAGGGCAGCTCGGACGAGGTCTTCGCCCGCCCGCAGCACGCCTATACGCGCGCGCTGCTGTCGGCGGTGCCGCGGCTGGGCGCCATGCAAGGCACGGACGAACCCGCGCCGTTCCCGCTGCTGCGCGTGGACGACCCCACGGCGCGACCGCAAGCCGCCGCCGCGCCCGTCGCGGCTGCGTCCACCGTGCGCCGCGAGAACGGCCCGGTGCTGAAGGTGCGCGACCTGACCACCAGCTTCGACATCACCGGCGGTATCCTGGGCCGGGTGCAGAAGCGCGTGCACGCCGTGGAGAAGGTCAGCTTCGACCTGTATCCGGGCGAGACGCTGTCGCTGGTGGGCGAGTCCGGCTGCGGCAAGACCACCACCGGCCGTTCGCTGCTGCAGCTGGTCAAGAGCAAGGCCGGCAGCATCGAATTCGACGGCAAGAACATCGGCGCGCTGCGCGGCAGCGCCATGCAGACCCTGCGCCAGCACATCCAGTTCATCTTCCAGGATCCGTTCGCCTCGCTGGATCCGCGCATGACGGTGGGCTATTCCATCATGGAACCGCTGCTGATCCACGGCGTGGCGCGCGGCAAGGCGGCCCAGGACCGGGTGCGCTGGCTGATGGACAAGTGCGGCCTGCTGCCGGAAATGATCGACCGCTATCCGCACGAGTTCTCGGGCGGCCAGCGCCAGCGCATCTGCATCGCGCGCGCGCTGGCGCTGAACCCCAAGGTGGTGATCGCCGACGAATCCGTGTCGGCGCTGGACGTGTCGATCCAGGCGCAGATCGTCAACTTGTTGCTGGACCTGCAGCGCGAGCTGGGCGTGTCGTTCCTGTTCATCTCGCACGACATGGCGGTGGTCGAGCGCGTCAGCCACCGGGTGGCGGTGATGTACCTGGGCCAGATCGTCGAGATCGGCCCGCGCCGGGCCATCTTCGAGAACCCGCAGCATCCCTACACCAAGAAGTTGATGGCGGCGGTGCCCATCGCCGACCCGCAGCGCCGCCACCGCGAGCGCTCGCTGCTGGTCGACGAGATCCCCAGCCCGATGCGCAAGCTGGGCGACGATCCGCTGGTCGAGCCGCTGGTCGCCGTGGGCGAGGGCCATTTCGTGGCCCGCCATTCGATCGGGGTCTATTGAGGCAGGTGGCCGCCCGCTGGCAGCCGGTGGCCGCTTGCATCCCCCCGCTGCGCGCGGGGGGCCGAAATTAGCGCTTTTCCAGCGCCAGCTTCAGCCCGAAGGCGATGAAGACCGCGCCCGTCATGCGGTCCAGGCCGCGCATCACGGCCGGCCGCGACAGCCAGCGCGCCAGCGGGCGCGTCGCTGCCACCAGCACGCCAAACCACAGTATCCCCAGCATCGCGTGGATGCCTGCCAGCAGCAGGCTGAAGCGCAGCACGTCCGCGCCCGCGGGAATGAACTGCGGCAGGAAGGTGATGTAGAAGATCCCGATCTTGGGATTGAGGGCATTGGTCAGGCAGCCGCGCATGAACCAGCCGCCAGCGCTGGCTGCCGCGGCGGGGGCGGGCGGCGCGGAATCGGGTGCGGCCTGCTTGCCTGGCCGGGCGCCCCACAGCAGTTTCACGCCCAGATAAAACAGATACAGCGCCGCGCAGATGCGCAGCGTGTCGTAGGCCAGGGTCGATACCAGCAGCAGCGATCCCAGGCCGAATGCCGCCACCACACCCCAGGCCAGGCATCCGGCGGCGATACCCAGGCCAGCCATGAGCGCGCGGCGGCCCCCCTCGACGGCGGCGGTGCGCAGCACCAGGGCGGTATCCATGCCGGGCGTGACGGTCAGGATGGCGGCGGCCAGGGTAAAGGCGAGCAGGGCTGCGGTGGCGGTCATGGGCGGGATCCGGTGGCGGGCGCGGCGAAGCGGAGCCGCTCAGTGTAGCGCCGCCGGGCCGGCGCCTGCAGCCGTCTGTGGACGTGCCGCAGCGCCGCAGGCGTTATCATGGCGGCCTTCAGCAATTCGCTACATTCACCGGATTTACGCCATGGCCCTGCGCGCCACCATCTACAAGGCCGAGCTCAACGTCGCCGACACCGACCGCCACTACTACGGCAGCCACGCGCTGACGGTCGCCCGCCATCCCTCGGAAACCGACGAGCGCATGATGGTGCGGCTGGTCGCCTACGCCCTGCACGCGCAGGAAGAGCTGGCCTTCACCAAAGGCCTGAGCGACACCGACGAACCCGACCTGTGGGTCAAGGACCTGACCGGCGCGGTCAAGCTCTGGATCGAAGTCGGTCAGCCCGAAGAACGCCGCATCCTGCGCGCCTGTGGCCGCGCCGACGAAGTCATCGTCTATTGCTACGGTGGTTCCGCCAGCAAGATCTGGTGGGACGGCGTGAAGAACAAGCTGGAACGCACGCGCAACCTCAAGATCGTGAACCTGCCCTCGGAACAGACCCGTGCGCTGGCCCAGCTGGCCGAGCGCACCATGCGCCTGAATGCCAATATTTCGGACGGCGTGGTGTATTTTTCGGCCGACAAGGGCGAGGTCAGCGTCGAACCGGAAGCCTGGCGCTAGGCTCCCGGCCGCCTCAGTCGCAGGCGTCGGCGGCCTGATTCGCGGGATCGGCGCAGGCGCGCCAGCGGGCCTCGTCCATCGCAGGCAGCAGCAGCACCCGGCTCATCAAGTCCGAGTACCAGAAGATCCTGCCAGGCTTGTCGCGCATGGCCTGCCAGACGCGCGCCTGCGCGTCCGCCGCAAGCAGCGCGCGGCCTTGCGCATCGGTCACGCCCTGGGCCAGGATGGTCTGCGTGTCCGGATTCCAGGACTGCATGTCCGTGTCGTCCAGCGGCACGTCGTCGGCGATGCTGACGATGCGCCAGTCATTGCCCGGCACCTCGGTGGACAGCTGGTTCAACTCTTCCCGGTGCACTGGATAAGGGCGGGAGTCAGGGGAGGCGTGCGCGACATGGGCGTAGGATCTGGCGCCATCCCCGGGGGAATGGCGGCGCACATAACGTTGTTCCGGCTTGGCCTGGGCATCATAGGTCTGGACCTGGAACGCGCCGCCTTGCGCGGCGATATCGATGGCGCGCAGCAGGCGGCCCGCGGCGTCGCGCGCGTAGAACCGGCCGGCGGCCGGTTGTTGCTTGTCTTCGCAAGCCTCATTGGTGAAGGCGGTCAGCGCGCCCCGGGCATCGCGTTTCAGGCAGGCCTGGCCGCTTGCCTCGTAGGTGGCGGGCCGGCGGACCGCGGTCTGTTCGTACTCGACCACCCGCGTCAGGGCGCCGGCGCCGTCGTACTCCAGGGTGTAACCGCCCGACAGAAAGGGTGGGCCGTCGCCGCGCCGGGGAAGTTCATAGGATTCCGCGCGGCACAGCCGGCCATCGCCGTCGAAATACAGTCTGGCGGGCGCCCGAGACACGTTGTCCAGCTGGTAAGCGGACCAGTCGACCTTGTCCATCCAGGTCCGGGGCAGTGGATCGCCGGTTTCGTCGACCCATACCGGTTGGTTGCGGGCGGCAATGCGTTCGCCCTGTCGGCCCAGCAGGACACGGTCGCCGCCCAGGCCGACCGAGACGGGAACCGCCTTCAGCGGCACGGGCGCGGTGAAATCGACGGCGGCCGGGCCGCAGGCCGCGAGGGCTGGGCCGGCGTGCGCGATGGCCGCCAGCAGCAGGACCAGTCGCCTAGGCATATTGCAGCGTATCCATGAACCTCACCAGCTCCCAGAATTCCTTGGACACGCCGCCCAGCCGCAGCTTGCCGTCATGTTCTTCGAACAGCAGGAAGGGGTAGGCGTCGCGCTCCAGGGTGCCGGGCGCGGGCAGGCGGTAGGGTTTGAAGTGCTCGGGGTCGTTGAAAAAGGATTCCAGACGGCCGCCGCCATCCACGTGCATGTAACGCACACGCAATACTTGTTTCTGATACTTGGCCTGCGTTTCCGGGTAGTCTCCGCCGTCGCCCGCCACCACGGCGTCGGCCAGGGCGGCCAGGAAGACACGTTGCAAGCCTGCGTAGTGGATCTCGCCGCTGGTGGAGTCGCCCGGCGCCTGCGCCAGCGTCCTGACCAGCTGGGTGCCGCGGGAACCCGGCACGATGGTCTTCGCGAACAGGCTGTCGATGTCGGCCTTTGCCGAATCGGGCGATTGCCGCAGACGCTGGAGGTCGGCGCGGAAGTCTTCCAGCCATTGCCGGTAACGGGCGTTCTCCGCCTGGCGATCGAACGCCTGGGCGTGGGCCAGGCCGCCGTGAAGGGTGATCAGCAAGGCCAGCAGCAGTAGCCAGGCGCGTTGCAGCACGCGGGTAGGGTGTTCCATAGGCCGGTGATCATATCGTTCAAAATGATGCTATTTTGGTGCAGAGCGTGACAAAATGTCAGACATGGCCACCGGCATGGCCATGTTTATGAATCTCGTGTTGAGTCAGGTCCAGACATGCCAGCAACAGGTGACGTTCCTCCTGCAAGCGCGCCGGCCGGCGGCGCGGAAAATGTGCAAGCCGGGCTCGACGGCCCCCTGGACCGGCTCGTCCGCTTGGCCAGGCGGCAGTTCGGCGTGGACATGGCGCTGGTCGCCTGCAGCGACGCCGATGGCGTCTGGCAGGCCCAGGCGGGCGCCTTGCCCGCAACCGCGGCCGGTACGCTCCCTTTCTCCGTGGATTGCCCGCTGCGCGCCAGCGATGGCCGCCGGCTGGGCACGTTCCGGCTGCTGCATGCCCAGCCGCGGGATTTCGGCGACGAAGACCTGGATGCCTTGCACGATTTCGCCGAGCTGGCCGTCGCGGCCGTCGAGAAGCGCGAGGCCCTGGCGGCGGAGCGGGCGGCGGAAGACGGCTGGCGTACCGAGGCGCGCAACCTCTCCATGGCCATCGCAGGCAGCGGCACGGGGATCTGGGATCGCAACGTCGTAACCGGCGAAATCACCTATTCGCCGGGCTGGAAGGCCCTGCTGGGCTACGCCGAATCCGAAGTCACCAACCGCATCGAAGACTCCTACAAGCGCCTGCACCCAGACGATGCCGACTATGTGCGCGCCGCCATGCAGGCGCATTTCGAGGGCAAGACCGAGAGCTACGAGGTCGAGCACCGCATCCTCTGCAAGGACGGCAGCTACAAGTGGATCTGCAGCCGCGGCAAGGTCGTCAGCCGCGACGCGCAGGGGCGGGCCTTGCGCATGATGGGCACCACCACTGACATCAGCGCCATGCGCGCGATGTCGGAGCGCCTGCGGCGCACGGCGGACCTGCTGGTCAACCTGACCGACGCCGTGCCGGGCATGGTATTCCAGTGCGGCCAGCGGCCCGGAGGCGGGTCGCGCTTCCTGTACGTCAGCGCGGGCATCTGGGACATGTTCGAACTCACGCCTTACGAGGTGCGCACCAGCCCCGCGGCGATCGAGCAGCGCGTCCATCCCGAGGACCTGGCGACCTACCACGCCTCGCTGCAGGCCGCGGCCGCGGCGCAGACGCCCTGGCACCTGGAGTTCCGGGTGTGCCTGCCGCAGCAGGGCCTGCGCTGGCGCCAGGGCGACGCCAGTCCGCGCAAGGCGGCCGACGGCACCGTGGTCTGGCACGGCTTCGTGACCGACATCACCGACCGCAAGCGCGCTGATTTCGAACTGCGTGAACTCGCCGCCACGGACGCCCTGACCACGCTGCCGAACCGCCGCCACTTCATGTCGCGCATCGCCGCGGAACTGGCCCGGATCAAGCGCCAGGGCAGCGATTGCGCCGCCGTGCTGATGTGTGACCTGGACCATTTCAAGCGCATCAACGACACCTGGGGTCACGCCATTGGCGACGGCGTGCTGCAGCACTTCGCCAACACGCTGCGGGCCCAGCTGCGGGCGGTCGACCTGGTGGGGCGCATCGGCGGCGAGGAATTCGCCGTGGTGCTGCCGGATACCGACATCGAGCGCGCGCACGCCTTCGCCACGCGGGTGCAGCAGCGCATCGCGGCGGCGCCGTTTTCGCTGGGCGACGACCGTCATATTCCGCTGACGGTCAGCATCGGCATCTCGACCATGCACACCATGGACGCGGACGCCGAACTGGCGCTCAGCCGCAGCGACCGCGCCCTGTATTACGCCAAGCAGCGCGGGCGTAACCGGATCGAATCCGCGCCCTCAGTGTTTTCCCGATAGAACAACCCTCAAAGCCATTTGTTCCATTGACGGTACATTAGGACACTCCTAGAGTTCCCGTCATGGGAACCTCATTACCTCTGCCGAAGTACCACCAGATCTACCTCGTCCTGCGCGAACAGGTGCAGGAAGGGCGCTTCGATCAGGACGGCGTGCCAGGCGAGCACGCGCTGGCCGACCAGTTCGACGTGGCCCGCATCACCATCCGCAAGGCCATGGAGATGCTGGTGGCCGACGGGCTGGTGTCGCGCCGGCCCGGCCTGGGCACCTGGCCGCTGCGCGCGCCGGCGACTCCGGCCAGCGCGCCCAAGGCCAATCCGCCGCAGAAGGCCCATCTGACCGGCCTGCTGGAAAACATCGTCAACATGGGCCTGCGCACCTCGGTGCAGGTGCTGGACAGCGCCCTGGTGTCGGCGCCGCCCGTGGTAGCCGAAGCGTTGGACCTCGCGCCCGGCGCGCCCGTGCACAAGAGCCTGCGGGTGCGCAGCACCGAAGCCGGGCCGCTGTCCCACATCACGACCTACGTGCCGCAGGCCGTGGCCGATTTCACGCGCGAAGACCTGGAGCGCGAACCCCTGCTGATGTTGCTGGAAGCGGCCGGCGTGGAGTTCGGCGGCGCTACCCAGACCATTTCGGCGCGGCTGGCCGATGCGCAGGTGGCGCGCCATCTGGACGTGGCCGTGGGCTCCGCGCTGCTGGCCGTGACGCGCATCGTGCGCGACGTGAACGAGCGGCCCGTGCAGCTGCTGCAAGGCCTGTATCGCCCCGATCGCTATCAGTACCAGTTGCAGCTGTCACGCGTCGGCAGCATCGACGCCAAGGTATGGGTCAGCGAAGAGCTGTCCGCCCAATTCCATTGAACTCTCGGAGATCGCCCATGAATTCGCGCCGCACTTTCCTCTATCAATCCGCCGCCGCAGCTGCCCTGGTGTCGGCGCCATGGGTGGTACGCGCCCAGGGCGCCAAACCCGTCAAGGTCGGCATCCTGCATCCGGTGACGGGGGCGCTGGCCTATTCGGGCCAGCAATGCCGCCTGGGCGCGCTGCTGGCGATCGAGGACATCAACAAGGCCGGCGGCATCAAGTCGCTGGGCGGCGCGCCGCTGGAAGCCATGCTGGGCGACGCGCAGTCGCGCCCCGAGGCGGGGTCGGCCGAGGTCGAGAAAATGAACGAGGCGGGCGTGTCGGCCATTGTCGGGGCCTATGCGTCGGCGATCTGCCTGGCCACCACGCAGACCGCCGCCAAGTACAACCTGCCGCACGTGGTGGACGTGGGCGTGGCCGACCAGATCGTCGAGCGCGGCCTGAAGAACACTTTCCGTTTCGGCCCGGGCTATCGCGCCTGTAGCGAACGCGCCATCACCGACCTGGCCGCGCTCAACGACGCGGCAGGCAAGCCCGCCAAGACCGTGATGATCGTGCACGAGGATTCGCTGTTCGGCACCGGCACCGCGGCGCTGCTGTCCAAGGCGCTGCCGCAGCATGGCTTCGAGGTCAAGGACGTGGTCAAGCACCCGAACCCCACCCGCGACTTCAACAACATCGTGCTGCGCATGAAGTCCCTCAATCCGGACATCGTGATCCCGGCCAACTACTACAACGAATATGCCTTGCTGCTGCGCGCCATGAAGCAGCAGAAGGTGCAGCCCAAGGCGATCTACTCGGTGCTGGGCGGCGCGGCCTCCAGCTACAAGTTCCTGAAGGAATTCCCCGACATCGCCAATGGCATCCTCGACTGCAACCACTGGTTCAACCCCAAGGATGCGCGCGTGGCCCCGTTGAAGGCGCGCGTCGAAGAGAAGGGCGCCTACTTCAGCTACGAGGTCTTCATGACCTACACCTCGGTGCTGCTGCTGGCCGACGCGCTGGAACGCGCCAAGTCGGCCGACCGCGCCGCCATCATCGACGCGCTGGCTTCCAGCACCTTCTCGGACCACATCATGCCCTACGGCCCGACCAAGTTCGTGAACGGCCAGAACACCGGCGCGCAGCCCCTGCTGACGCAGGTCATCGGCGGCGACATCAAGGTCGTCATCCCGGCCGACTACCGCCAGGCCGACGCCATCTTTCCGCTGAAGGCCTGAGCGTGCTCGATCCCGCCATCCTCTTTTCGTCGGTGCTCAACGGCCTGACCACGGGCGCGGTGTACGCGCTGATCGCCCTGGGCCTGACCTTGATCTACGGCGTGCTGCACATCATCAACTTCGCCCATGGCGCGGCGCTGATGGTGGCGCTGTACGCGGTGTATCTGCTGAAGGACCGCCTGGGCATCGACCCGTACGCCGCCTTGCCGCTGGTGGTGGCGGGCATGTTCGCGCTGGGCTACGCCTTGCAGCGTTACGTGATCAACCGCGCCAGCCACGGCAAGGACGAGAACATCCTGCTGGTGACGCTGGGCCTGGCCATCGTGCTGGAGAACCTGGCGCTGGTGTGGTTCAAGTCGGATACGCGCACCATCGACACGGCCTACACGCTGTCCACCGTGGAGATCGGGCCGGCCATGATCGCCTTGCCCAAGGTCATCGCCTTCTGTGGCGCGCTGGCGGTGGCGGCGGTGCTGTTCTGGATCATCCGCAGCACCGACCTGGGCCGGGCGATCCGCGCGGTGGCCAAGGAAAAGCAAGGCGCCAAGCTCATGGGCATAGACGTGGAAAAGGTCTATGCATTGTCGTTCGGCATCGGCATGGCCTGCCTGGGCGCGGCGGCCTGCTTCCTGCTGCCGGCCTACTACGTCAATCCGCAGGTCGGCGGCGGCTTCGTGCTGGTGGCCTTCACCATCGTGGTGCTGGGCGGCATGGGCAGCTTCGTGGGCGCGCTGGTCGGCGGCCTGCTGATCGGGGTGGTGGAGTCCATCGGGGGCCTGTTCCTGGGCGACTCGCTGGGCCAGATGGGCATATTCGCGATCTTCATCGCGGTGCTGCTGTTTCGCCCGCAGGGGCTGTTCGGGGCGAGGGGCTGAGCATGGGCAAGGATCTTTTGACTATCGCGCTGTTCGGCGCGGCGCTGGCGGCCGCCGCCACGCTGACCGAATCGGGCGTGGCGCTGACGTTCGTCATGATGTCGCTGTACGCGGCCCTGTTGTCGCAGGCCTGGAACATCCTGGGCGGCTATGGCGGCCAGCTGTCGTTCGGCCATGCGCTGTTCTTCGGCGTGGGCGCCTATGCCCAGGCGCTGGGGCAGCTGAACCTGGGCATCAATCCCTGGCTGGCGCTGCCGATGGCCATCGCGCTGGGCGCACTGGTCGGGCTGGCGGTGGGCGGGCTGACGTTCCGCTATGGCCTGAAGGGCTCTTACTTCGCGCTGGTGACGCTGGCGTTTGCGGAAGTGTTCCGCATCCTGGCGTTGTCGGTGTCGTTCACCGGGGGCGGCGTGGGCCTGATGGTGCCGTTGCAGGAGGGCGTGGCGAACATGCAGTTCGGTTCGCGCCGCGGCTACATCTACCTGCTGCTGGGCTTCGTGCTGCTGGCGCTGGTGGTCACGGCATGGCTGCGCCATTCGCGCTTCGGCGCCTACCTGCAAGCCGTGCGCGACAACGAGGACGCGGCGCGCGCCATCGGCGTGAATCCGCTGCGGGTCAAGCTCGGCGGCATCGCGCTGTCTGCGGCCTTCATGAGCGCCGCGGGCGCCTTCTACGTGCAGGTGTTCCAGTACATCGATCCGGGCATCGCCTTCGGCTCGGCCGTGTCGGTGGAGGCCCTGGTCGGCGCCATCGTCGGCGGCCTGGGCACCTTGTGGGGGCCGGTGCTGGGAGCGGTCACGCTGCATGCGCTGAGCGACCTGACGCGCAACCTGTTTGGCGAACTGCCGGGCATCAGCATGGTCATCTACGGCGTGGTGCTCATCGTGATCGTGATGTTCCTGCCCCGCGGCATCACCGGCAGCGGCCAGGCTTTGGGCCGGCTGTTCAGTGCCAAGGAGCGCGCCCGTGTCTGAGATCCTGCTGCAAGCGCGCAATCTTTCCATCACTTTCGGCGGCCTGAAGGCGGTCCAGGATGTGAGCCTGGACGTGCGCCAGGGTTCGCTGACGGCCCTGGTCGGTCCCAACGGCGCGGGCAAGACCACGCTGTTCGGCCTGCTGTCAGGTTTCCTCAAACCCGGTTCCGGCTCGGTGCATTTCGCCGGCGCCGACATCACCGGCCGTCCGCCGCACGAATCGGCGCGGCTCGGGCTGACCCGCACCTTCCAGATCGTGCAGCCCTTCGGCGCGCAGACGGTGCGCCAGAACATCGCCGTGGGTGCGCACTTGCGCCTGGGCAATCGCCGCGAGGCGCTGCAAGCGGCCGAAGAGGTTGCGGCGCGGGTCAATCTGGCGGCCCTGCTGGACCGGCCGGCGGCGGATCTGACGGTGGCCGGCCGCAAGCGCCTGGAGCTGGCGCGCGCGCTGGCCACGCGGCCGCGCCTGCTGTTGCTGGACGAAGTGTTGGCGGGGCTCAACCCCAGCGAGATCGACGAGATGATACCGGTGGTGAAGAAGCTGGCCGAAGACGGCGTGACCGTGCTGATGATCGAACACGTGATGCGCGCGGTGATGAGCCTGGCCGAACATGTATGGGTGCTGGCGCAGGGCCGCCTTATCGCCTCGGGCACGCCGGGCGAGGTCACGCGCGATCCGGCGGTGGTCGAGGCCTATCTGGGCCAGGGCGCGGCGGCCAGGCTGGCCGCGCAGGGAGCGCCGGCATGAGCGCGCTGCTGGAAGTCCAGGGATTGCGCGCCGGCTACGGCCGCATGGAAGTACTGCGCGGCGTCGACCTGCGGGTCGACCAGGGCGAGATCGTGGTGCTGCTGGGCAGCAATGGCGCGGGCAAGTCCACGCTGAACAACACGGTCTGCGGTCTGTGCCGGCCCTGGGGCGGCACGGTCCGCTTCGAGGGCCAGGACCTGACCGGCCGCCATTACCGCGACGTGGTCAAGGCCGGGCTGATCCAGGTGCCGGAAGGCCGGCGCGTGTTCCCCAACCTGAGCGTGCGCGAAAACCTTGAACTCGGGTCATTCACCCGGGCGCGCGAGCGCCGCGCCGCCAACCTGGAGAAGGTGCTGCACATCTTCCCGCGCCTGCGCGAACGCCTGGCGCAACTGGCTGGCACCATGTCCGGCGGTGAACAGCAGATGCTGGCCATCGGCCGCGGCCTGATGGCCGAGCCGCGCCTTCTGATCCTGGACGAGCCGTCGCTGGGCCTGTCGCCGCTGATGGTCGAAGAGCTGTTCGGCCTGATCGCGCGCCTCCATGGCGAGGGACTGGCGATCCTGCTGGTGGAGCAGAACGTGGGGCAGTCCCTGGAGACGGGACAGCGCGCCTACGTGCTGGAAAACGGGGCGGTGCGCTATAGCGGCGCCTGTCCGGAACTGATGGCCAGCGACGACGTGCGCCGGGCCTATCTCGGGATGTAGCCATGGCCGAGCCTCAAACGCTGGCGCAGAAGCTGATCGCGGCGGCCTGCGGCCGTGCTTCCGTTGCCGAGGGCGAAATCGTCACCTGTGCGGTCGACCTGGCCATGTTCCATGATTCCAGCGGTCCGCGCCGCCTGCAGCCCATGTTGCAGGAACTGGGCGCCACGCTGTGGGATCCATCCAGGATCGTGCTGGTCATAGACCACTACGTGCCCGAATCCGATGACGAGTCGCGCCGCATCGTGCGCATCGCGCGCGATTGGGCGGCCGAACAGCGGTTGCCCAACGTCTATGACTCGCTCGGCATCTGCCACGTGGTGGTGCCGCAGCATGGGCATATCCGCCCCGGCATGTTCTGCGTGGGCGGGGACTCGCATTCGCCTACCGGCGGGGCATTCGGCGCCTACATGTTCGGCATCGGCAGCACCGAGATGCTGGGCGTGGCCGTCACCGGGCAGATCTGGGTGAAGGTGCCGCAAACCCTGATGATGCGCTGGAGCGGCCGGCTGGCGCCGGGCGTGACCGCCAAGGACATGATGCTGCACATGATAGGCCGCTACGGCATGAACGGCGGCCGCTACCAGGCGGTGGAATTCTGCGGCGAAGCGGTGCGCGCCTTGTCGATGCAGGAACGCATGACCCTGTCCAACATGAGCGCGGAGCTGGGCTCGCAGGTCGGCCTGATTGCGCCGGATGCCACCACCGTTGCCTACCTGCGCGAGGCAGGCGTCACGGACGAGATCGATCTGGCGCGCTGGCGCAGCGACGAAGGGGCGCAGGCCGAATGGCACGATTTCGATGCCGCGGCGCTGGCGCCGCAGGTCGCCGCGCCGCACAGCCCGGCCAATGCGCGCGACGTGGACCAGTATGGCGACGTGCCGCTGCAAGTGGCCTATATCGGCGCCTGCACCGGCGCCAAGCTGGAGGACCTGCGCGCCGCGGCCAGCGTGTTGCGCGGCCACCGGCTGGCCGCCGGCATGCGCCTGATGGTGGCGCCGGCCAGCCGGCAGGACCAGCGCCAGGCCGAGGCGGAAGGGGTGATGCAGGCGCTGCGCGATGCCGGCGCGGACGTGCTGGCCACATCCTGCGGAGCCTGCGCGGGCTACGGCGGGTCCATCCCCGACGGCGCCAGCGTCATCGCCACCACGGCGCGCAATTTCAAGGGGCGGATGGGCTCGGAGACGGCCCAGGTCTATCTGGCTTCGCCCTATACGGTGGCGGCATCGGCGATAGCCGGCCGCATCGCCGATCCGCGGGAGTTCATGGCATGACCGAGCAGTCCGTGACGCACCGCGTCTGGCGCGTGGGCGCAGATATCGACACCGACGCGCTGGCGCCGGGCGCGTATATGAAATTCGGCATCGACGAGATCGCGCGCCACTGCCTGCAGCGCGTTCGGCCCGAGTTCGCCGCCGGCGCGCGGCCGGGCGACGTGCTGGTGGCCGGTCCCAACTTCGGCATCGGCTCCTCGCGCGAGCAGGCTGCCGCGGCGCTGGTGCGCCTGGGCATCGCCGCGGTGGTCGCGCCGTCCTTCAACGGCCTGTATTTCCGCAACGCCTTCAACGTGGGCCTGCTGCTGTTGACCTGCCCACAGGCCGAAACCCTGCAAGAGGGCGAGCGCATCGCCCTGGATCCCGCCGCCGGCCGCATCCGCCGCGCCGCGGGAGAACCTGCGGAACTGCATTGCGACACCGTGCCCGCCTTCCTGCTGGAAATGGTGCAGGCCGGCGGACTGCTGAATTTGCTGAAACAGCGCAAGACTCATTAGGAACCACATCATGCTTGACCCCGTCACACTCGCGGTCCTGAAAGGCCGCCTGGAACAGATCGCCGACGAGATGGACGCCACGCTGTACCGCAGCGCGTTCAACCCCATCATCGCCGAGGCCCACGACGCCTGCCACGGCATGTACGACGCCGCCACCGGCGCCACGCTGGTGCAGGGCAAGTCCGGCCTGCCGGTATTCGTGGGCGCGATGGCATTCGCCGTCAAGGCCGCGGCCAAGGCGGCCGCCGAGCGCGGCGGCATGGTCGACGGCGACGTCTGGCTGTTCAACGATCCCTACGAAGGCGGCACCCACGCCAACGACTTCAAGCTGGTGCGTCCGGTGTTCCGCGGCGGCAAGCTGTTCTGCTTCCTGGCCTCGGCGGCCCACTGGCATGACGTCGGCGGCGCGGTGCCGGGCAACTACAACCCCGCCGCCACTGAATGCTGGCAGGAAGCCGTGCAGATTCCGCCGGTGCGCATCGTGCGCGCGGGCGTGCTCGACCTGGACGTGCTGGCCATCCTGAAGGCCAATACGCGCCTGCCGGACAGCCTGTGGGGCGACCTGAACGGTCAGTTGGCGGCGCTGGAACTGGGCGCGGGCCGGCTGGATGGCCTGCTCGACGAATACGGCGACGCCACCGTGCTGGAATCGCTGGACACGCTGCGCGAACGGGCGCGCCGCCTGATGCGCGACCATATCTCGCGCCTGCCCGACGGCGAGTACGCCTTCGAAGACATGCTGGACAACGACGGCGTGCGCGACCAGCCGTTGCGCATCGCGCTCAATCTCATAGTCCAGGGCGAGCGTCTGACGCTGGATTTCACCGGTACCTCGCCGGCCTGCGCCGGGCCGGTGAACATCTCCCGCGCCACGGCGATCGCGGCCTGCTACGTGGCCCTGAAGCACCTGTTCCCGGACGTGCCGGCCAACGCCGGAGTGCTGGACGCGGTGGACGTGGTGCTGCCGGACGGCCTGGTGATCTCGGCGGACCGCCCGCGTCCGGTCGGCGGCTATACCGAAACCATCCTGCGCATGATCGACGTGATCTTCTGCGCCATGGCCCAGGCCGAGCCGGCGCGCGCGCTGGCGCAGGCCTACGGCACCATCAATGCCTTGTCGATCGCCGGCTACCGCAGCGACCCCGCCCGGCGCGGCCAGCGCTGGGTGATGTTCAGCTTCTTCGGCGGCGGCCACGGCGGCCATTCAGACGGCGACGGGCTCAGCCACGGCAATGCGCCCATCTCTACGGCCACCATTCCGCCGCTGGAGATCCTGGAGGCGGCCTATCCCGTGCGTTTCACGCAATGGGCGCTGCGGCCCGATTCGGCGGGCGACGGCCAGCACCGCGGCGGGCTGGGCGCCATCTATGAAATCGAACTGCTGGAAGACAGCGCCGAAGCCTTCATCTTCGGCGAGCGTGGCAAGAGCGCGCCCAAGGGCATCGCAGGCGGCAGGGAAGCGGCGCTGAACGTTTTCCGCTATCAGCAGGACGGCGGCTGGCAGACCCCGCCCATGCGTTCGAAGATGCTGGGCATCCAGCTCCAGCGCGGCGACCGGGTTCGGCTGGAAACGCCCGGGGGAGGCGGCTATGGCGAGCCTGCCGCGCGTACGCAGGCGGCGCGCGAGCATGACCGCAAGATGGGCTATGTAAGTGGAAATCTGAAGGAGCAGTCGGCATGAGCGCGGCACAAGGCTTGGTCGTAGGCGTGGACGTGGGCGGCACGTTCACCGATATATTCGTGCTGGACGAGGCGGGCGGTAGCGCCCGCGTGGTGAAGGTGCCTTCCACCCGCGGCGAGGAAGCGCGCGGCTTCATGAACGGCATTGCCCGCGTGGCCGATGGCGCGGACGCCATCGCCACCATCGTGCACGGCACCACGGTAGGCACCAACGCGCTGCTGGAGCGCAAGGTGGCGCGCACCGGCATCATCACCACGGCAGGTTTTCGCGACGTGCTGGAAATGCGCCGTCGCGACCGACCCCAGACCTGGGGCCTGCGCGGCAACTATGAGCCGGTGGTTCCGCGCGACCTGCGCCTGGAAGTCGAGGAGCGCGTGCTGGCCGACGGCACCATCGACACGCCGGTAAACCTGGCCCAGGTCGAGGCCGCGGCCCGCCAACTGCTGGAGCAAGGCTGCGAGGCGGTCTGCCTCTTCTTCGTCAATGCCTATGCCAATCCGGCCAATGAGGCGCAGGCCGCGGCCTGCGTGCGCGCGCTCTGGCCCAACGGCAACGTCACCGCCGCGACCGAGGTGCTGCCCGAGATCCGCGAATTCGAGCGCTGTTCCACGGCCGTGCTCAACGCCTCGCTGCAGCCGGTGGTCGGCGGCTATCTGACCCGGCTGGAAGCGGATCTGAAGGACAACGGCTTCGGCGGCGAACTGTTGGTGGTGCAGAGCAACGGCGGCGTGATGTCGCGCCAGACCGCTTGCGACGTGCCGGTGCGCACCGCGCTGTCGGGCCCGGCCGCGGGTGTCATCGCCTGCGCTGCGATCGCGCGCGCCGCGGGCTTTCTCAACGTGGTCAGCGGCGACATGGGCGGCACTTCCTTCGACGTGTCGCTGGTGGCGGACGGCGAGGCCTCGCTGTCGGCGCAGACCGCCATCGACTTCGGCATGGTGGTGCGCGCGCCCATGATCCAGATCGAAACCATAGGCGCGGGCGGCGGCTCGATTGCCAGCGTGGACGCGGGCGGCCTGCTGCAGGTGGGTCCCGAATCCGCCGGCAGCGTGCCGGGGCCGGCCTGCTATGGCCGGGGCAACACCCGCCCCACCGTGACCGACGCCAACGTGCTGCTGGGCCGCATCGCGGCCGAGCGCCCGCTGGGCGGTGGCCTGCTTGCCACCATGGACGTGGCGCTGGCGCGCGCCGCCATCGAGGAACACGTGGCCAAGCCGCTCGGCCTGGACGTGCATGCCGCGGCCGAGGCCATCCTGACCGTGGCCAATGCCAAGATGGCGGGCGCGATCCGCGTGGTGTCCATCGAGCGCGGCCACGACCCGCGCAAGTTCGCCTACATGCCGTTTGGCGGCGGCGGCGCGCTGCACGTCTGCGCCATGATGAACGAAGTGGACGCGGCACGCGGCATCGTGCCGCGCTACCCCGGCGTGACCTCGGCCCTGGGCTGCGTCATGGCCGACATGCGGCATGACGGCGTGCAGACCCTGAATGTGGCGTTGGCCGCGCTGGACGCCGATGACCTGCTGGCCCGCATCGACGGCCTGGCGCTGGCCTGCCAGGAGAGGCTGGATTCCGCGGGCGTGAGCTTCGAGGGCATACGCGAGAGCATCGAACTGGACATGCTGTACGTGGGTCAGAGCCATACGGTGCGAGTGGAAGTCGGCCGTGATGAACTGAACCGCGCCGGCATCGGCGCCGCCTTCCAGCGCGCTTACCGCGCTGCTTTCGGCCGCAGCCTGGACGGCATCGCGGTGCGCATCCTGAACCTGCGCTATGCGCGCATCGGCCAGCGCCCCAAGTTCGATCTGGCGCTGCTGGCGCCGACCAGCACCGCGATGCCGGACGCGCTGGGCACGCAGCCCGTCTTCCATGGCGGGCAATGGCATGACGCCGTGCGCTATGCGCGGCTGGACCTGCCGGTGGGCGCAGAGGTGGCGGGACCCGCCATCCTGGAGCAGCCCGACACCACGATCTGGATCGAGCCCGGCTTTGCTGGCCAGGTCGATTTCCTGGGCAATCTGCTGATCGCCCGCCAGGCTTCCTAGGAGCAGAGCCCATGTCAGCCTTCGATCCCCGCAGCACAGCGCTGGTCGTCATCGATCTGCAGAACGATTTCCTCGCGCCCGGCGGCGCCTACGACCGCGGCGGCGCCGTCAGTCCGCAGGCGCGGGCCTTGCCCGCCCGGGTCGCGCCCGTGGCCCGCAAGCTCAAGGAGCGAGGAGGCTTCGTGGCGGCCAGCCAGTTCACGCTATGGCCGGACGCGCACGGCGAACCCATGATCTCGCCGCATCTGCGGCAGTTGCGCCCGTTCCTGCGCAAGGGCGATTTCGTCGCCGGCTCCAAGGGGCAGGCCAACGTCGCCGAACTGGACGGACTGGTGGACGTGTCGGTCTGGAAGGTGGCGTATTCCGCCTTCTTCAATACCCAGCTGGACTGGGTGCTGCGGCGCGCGGGCATCTCCAACGTGGTGATCGCCGGCATCGTCACCAATGGCGGCGTGGCCAGCACCGCGCGCGACGCCCACATGCGGGATTATCACGTGGCGGTGCTGGCCGATGGCTGCGCCGCGCCCACGCCGGCCATGCATGATGCCGCGCTGGCGGATTTGCGCACCGTGGCCGATGTGCTGTCCTGCCAGGAATTCCTGGACAGGCTGGCCTCGTGAGCGCGCCGCAAGTCCTGCGGGGTGCAGCGCCTGGCGCGGACGCGATGCACGTGCCGGTGGCCATCATCGGCGCGGGCGCTTGCGGCCTGACCGCCGCGCTGCGCCTGGCCGATGCCGGCATCGAGACCGTGCTGATCGAGCGCGACGCCGCGCCCAGCGGCTCCACCGCCTTGTCGTCCGGCTTCATCCCGGCAGCGGGATCGGCGGCGCAGCGGGCCGCCGGCATCGAGGACGACGCGCAGCGCTTTGCCGCGGATATCCAGGCCAAGACCGGCGGCACGGCCGCGCCGCAGCTGGTCGATGCCTACACGGGCGCGGCAGCCGCCGCGATCGACAACCTTGCGCGCCACGGCCTGGATTTCCAGGTGCTGGACGGCTTCCTGTATCCGGGCCACAGCGCCCGCCGCATGCACACCTTGCCCGAGCGCACGGGCGCGGCCCTGGTGGCCGCGCTGGAGCGCGCCGCCACCGCAGCCGGAGCCTATCTGCTGACCCGCGCCCTGGCGCGGCAGATCTGGACGGACGAAGCCGGCCGCATCACGGCGGTGGGCTGCGAGCGGCCGGACGGCTCCATCGACGTGATCGGTTGCGACGTGCTGATCCTGGCCTGCAACGGCTTTGGCGGCAACGCGGCGATGGTGGGCAAACATCTGCCGGCCATGCGCGAGGCCGTCTACGGCGGCCACGTCGGCAACGACGGCAGCGCGATCGAATGGGGAGTGCAGCTGGGCGTGCGCCTGGCCGACCTGGGCGGCTACCAGGGGCATGGCTCCTGGGCCACGCCGCAGGGCGCACTGATCTCCTGGGCGGTGATGATGGACGGCGGCGTGCAGATCAATGGCGCGGGGCGGCGCTTTCATGACGAGACGCACGGCTATTCCGAGGCCGCGGTGCATGTGCTGGCGCAACCGGGCGGCGTGGCCTGGAACGTATTCGACGACCGCACGCTGGCGCTGGCGCGCGGCTTTCCGGACTTCGTCCAGGCAGAGACGGGTCAGGCGCTGAAGACCTGCGCCGACGTTGCTGCGCTGGCGGGGGTGATCGGCTGCGACGAAGCGACGCTGCGCGCGACGCTCGCAAGCGTGGCCCCCGACGCCGCCGATCCGTACGGCCGGCGCTTCGAGCGGACGCTGCAGGCGCCGTATCACGCCGTCAAGGTGACAGGCGCGCTGTTCCATACGCAAGGTGGCCTGGACATCGACGCGGATTGCCGCGTGCTGGACCAGATGGGCCATGCCTTGCCCAATCTGCTGGCCGCAGGCGGCGCGGCGCGCGGCGTGTCGGGCAACGACGTGTCCGGCTACCTGTCCGGCAATGGCCTGCTCAGCGCAGTGGCGGGCGGCCATATCGCCGCGGCGACCGCCGCATCCCTGCTGGGCCGCGAGCTTTCCTAGGATTTTCCAGACCATGCAAATACAGAATCTGCAAGCACAGCTGGCCGGCGGCGCCGTGTTGGCTCCCGGCGTCTACGATGCCTTGTCCGCGCTGATCGCCGAACAGGCGGGCTTCGGCGCGCTATACCTGTCGGGCGCGTCCATCGCATACACGCGGCTGGGCCGCTCGGATATCGGCCTTACCACGTACAGCGAGGTCGAGGACACGCTGGCCCGCATCACCGAGCGGGTGGCCACGCCCGTTATCGTCGACGCCGACACCGGCTTCGGCAATGCCCTGAATACGCAGCGCACCGTGCGCGGCCTGGAGCGCGCCGGCGCCGCCATGATCCAGCTGGAAGACCAGACCTTTCCCAAGCGCTGCGGCCATCTGGACGGCAAGGCCGTGATCCCGGCCGCCGAGATGCGCGGCAAGCTGCGGGCCGCGGTGGATGCCCGCGCGCATGCGTCCACCCTGATCCTGGCGCGTACCGACGCACTGGCAGTGGAGGGACTGGAAGCGGCTCTGGACCGCGCGGAATCGTATCTGGAAGCGGGCGCGGACGCGCTGTTCATCGAGGCGTTGCGTACGCCGGAGCAGATGCAGGCGGCGTGCAGCCGCTTTGCGCACCGCGCGCCGCTGCTGGCCAACATGGTGGAAGGCGGCAAGACCCCGGTGCAAAGCGCCGATGCGCTGACCGCGCTGGGATTCCGCATCGTCATCTTCCCGGGCGGCACGGCGCGTGCGGTGGCGCACACGCTGCAGGGCTACTACGCCAGCCTGCGCCAGCATGGCACGACCGCGCCGTGGCGTGAGGGCATGCTGGATTTCGACGGCTTGAACGCTGTGATCGGCACGCCCGCACTGCTGGAGCGCGGGCGCCGCTACGAAGGCTGAGGCCGGGGTGTCAGCGCGGCGTGCGCTGATGCGGCACCAGCGGCGGCACCGGCTGATCGGCGACCAGCTCCCAGAACGCCGGCAGGAAGCACTCGGCCACCAGCAGCGGCTGGCCCTGGCGCCAGAACACCGAGCGGCGCGCCCAGATGCGTCCGCCATCGCGGTCGCGCTGGCCGGCCGGCAATACGCCCAGCGCGGTGGCATGGAACGGCACCGGCGAGGCCAGCCGGCGGCAGGCAAACGGCGAACGCTCGACCGTGCTGTCGTGGTAAAGCATGTCCGCCAATGGCCGGGTCAGGAGGCGGCGCATGCCTTGCCAGGCGCCGTGAGAGGCGCGCAGCGGCGTCAGGCTGCGCGCGGGCACGCTGTCCACGCCATTGACCGACATCAGCACCTCGCGAATCCACACCGGCGTGCCGGGTGCGAGGCCCATCGCCCGGGCTTCGTCCGGCGGCGCGCCGTCCGCGTATTCGGCCAGCACGCGCAGGCGCACCTGGCCAACCTGGCGCAAACCGGCGGTCAGCGCGCCGGGGCGGAACAGCCAGTGGCGCGGGGCAGGAGGCAGGATGGGAGGCGCGCTGGCCAGCCAGCCTGCGGCAAGGGGAGGGTGGTGTGCTGCGGGTTTGCTCATGGCTGCGTATTATGCCAAGCCGGGCGGGACGACCCAATGCGTCGCAATGACGCAGTGCCGGACTCCCGCCGGAATATCGTCCGGGAAAGCACTTATTGTCCCAGGAACCCGCGTCTCCCTATCATTCGCACACGGTCAACATTGACCTGAATGGCTTGCAGTACCCCGCAGCAATGATTGCTGCCTGAACATACAGTCTTGGCTATAGAAGCCCCCGACTTGCACGCAATGCGTGGTCGGGGGCTTTTTCGTTTTCAATTTCTGAATATGGAGCTCGCATGCAAGCGTCGGAACCGCAACGTTCTCCCGCCGCCGTGACCTGGGTGGCCAGCGTGCAGATGGAGCCCGCGATCGGCGAAACCGCCGCCAACATCGCGCGTTCCATCGAACTGGTGGAGCAGGCCGCGGCCCAGGGCGCGCGGCTGGTGGTGCTGCCTGAACTGGCCAACACGGGATATATGTTCGAGAGCCGCGAGGAGGCCTACGCCCTGGCTGAACCAGTGCCGGAAGGCCCGAGCTCGCAGGCGTGGATCGCGTTGGCGCAGCGCCTGGGCATCTATCTGGTGGCGGGCATCGCGGAGCGCGCCGGAGGGCGTCTCTACAACTCCGCACTGGTCGCGGGTCCGGATGGCTATCTGGGGACCTATCGCAAGCTGCATCTGTGGGGCGACGAGAACCTGTATTTCGAGGCGGGCGACCTGGGATTGCCGGTGTTCGATACCGAGCTGGGCCGCATCGGCGTGGCCATCTGCTACGACGGCTGGTTTCCCGAAGTCTACCGGCTGCTGGCGGTGCGCGGCGCGGACATCGTGGCGGTGCCGACCAATTGGGTGCCGATGCCGGGGCAGACCCGCGACGGACCGGTCATGGCCCATGCGCTGACCATGAGCGGCGCCCACAGCAACGGCTTGACAGTGGTGTGCGCGGACCGCGTCGGCACCGAGCGCGGCCAGCCCTTCGTGGGCCGCAGCCTGATCGTGGGGTCCCAGGGCTGGACGGCGGCGGGACCCGCCAGCATCGACCAGGAGGAGGTGCTGCTGGCGCCCATAGACCTGAAGGCATCGCGCCGTGCGCGCCAGTTGAACGATTTCAACCACGTGCTGCGCGACAGGCGCCGCGACATCTATGACGAGCAGTTGGGCGCCGCCGCAGGCCCGCGGCAACGCTGAACGACGGTCCACGGCCGTACCCCCCAAGGAGAAAACCCATGAAGAGCCTATTGAATAGCTGCCGGATCCGACTGTCGTTTGTCGCACTGCTGGCTGGCGCCGCCAGCGCGCACGCGGCCGAACCGCTGCGCATCGGCGTGCCCGTCGGCCTGTCCGGCGCCAACAGCGTGGTCGCGCCGGGCGTGGTGCAGGCCTCGCAACTGGCGGCCGACGAGATCAATGCGGCCGGCGGCATCCTCGGCCGCCAGATCGTGCTGGAGATCGCCGACGATGCCTCGGGCGCGGTCGGGGCGCAGAAGGCCTACGACACCCTGGTGTTCCAGAAGAAGGTCGATGCCATCATCGCCATGGAAACCAGCGCGGCGCGCAACGCCGCGCTGCCCATCGTGTCGCGCGGCAAGGTGCCCTATATCTACACGTCATTCTATGAAGGGCGGTCGTGCAACCGCTGGCTGCACGTGAACGGCTGGGTGCCGGAACAGCAGGTCGCGCCGGTGGTGGACCACTTCATGCAGGACCGCAAGGCCAAGACCTTCTTCCTGGTGGGCAGCGACTACGCCTTCGGCCGCGGCATGCTCAAGTTCACGCGGGAATACATCGAAAAGCAGGGCGGACGCGTGGTGGGAGAAGAGTACCTGCCGATCGACGGTTCCGACTGGACGCCGGTGGTCTCCAAGATACGCTCGGCCAACCCGGACGCGCTGATCAGCTCGACGGCGGGCGGCGGGCCCAACGTCAGCCTGGCCAAGCAGGTCAAGGCTGCTGGCCTGGCCATGCCCTACGGCAATCTGGCGATCGACGAAGGCACGGCCAAGACCATGGGCGACACGGCAGTGGGCATGTACATGTCGGCCTCGTACCTGACCAGCATCGACACGCCGCAGAACCGCAAATTCCTGGACGCCCTGAAGGCGAAGTTCGGCAACGACGCCAAGACCGCCAACGAATTCTCCGCGCCGCAGTATGAAGCCTTCTACCTGTACAAGGCTGCCGTCGAAAAGGCTGGCGGCACCGATGCGCCCAAGGTGGTGCAGGCGTTGAGCGCGGTCACGTTCGATGGCCCGCGCGGCCCGGTGACCATGGATCGCCAGCGCCACGCGGCGCTGACCATGCGCCTGGGGCAGGTGCAGCAGGACGGTTCCATCAAGATCCTGCAGACCTTCGACAAGGTCGACCCGGGCGCGCAGTGTCCGGACCTGAAGTGACGGCCATGCCATGACAAGCGCCGCCGGTCCTGCCGGCGGCGCCGGAGAGCGATATGGGTTTGCTGCTGGACATCCTGAGCACGGCCGCCATGCTGTTCATCGTGACGGCCGGGCTGATGATCATCTTCGGCGTGATGAAGATCGTCAACTTCGCGCACGGCGCGATTCTTACGCTGGGCAGCTACGCCAGCCTGGTGGTGACGCAACTGGGGCTGAATCCCTGGCTGGCGCTGCCGTTCGCGTTGGCGGTCGGCGTGCTGGTGGGCATGGGCGTGGAACGGCTGATCGTGCAGCCGCTGTACAAGCGGCCGCTGGACGCCATCCTGGCCACCTGGGGACTGGGCATCGTGATCGGCCAGCTCATCACCATGGCCTTCGGGCGCGAAGTGAAGTTCGCCGATTCGCCCATCCACGGCGCCGTGTCCTTTCTTGGGACGGAGTATTCGGCATACCGTCTGTTCCTGGTGCCGGCGGCATTGCTGATGTATGCCGCGATGACCCTGCTGCTCAGCGGCACGCGCTTTGGCGTGCGGACCCGGGCGGTCATCATGAACGAGGATCTGGCGCGCGGCCTGGGCATCAACGCCGAGCGCATCCGCTTCACCACATTCGGCCTGGGCGCGGGGCTGGGCGCGCTGGCCGGCGCGCTGATCACGCCCCTGTCCAGCGTCGACCCGAACATGGGGCTGCCGTGGCTGGTCAGCGCCTTCATGCTGGTCATGGTGTCGGGCCATTCGATCACCGCGCTGCTGCTGACCTGCCTGCTCTATGGCGCCTGCCAGGTGCTGGTGAGCGTCTACGTCAGCCCGATCCTGGGCGGCGTCACCATCGCCGTCCTGGCCGCGCTGACGCTGCGTCTGCGTCCTCAAGGATTCGCCCATGACTGACCGCGCATTGATCCCTCAAACACTGGCTGGCGCCGCTGACGACGCCTCGGCGCAAAAGACCGCGCGCAGCCGCAGCCTGCTGGGCCTGGCCGGGCTTTGCCTGGTCCTGACCGCGGCGGGTCCCTGGCTGTTCGACACCTATTTGCTGAATGTGCTGATCAAGGCGCTGTTCTTCGCCGTGGCGGCGATCACCGTGGACGTGCTGTGGGGCTACACCGGCTACCTGACTTTCGGCCAGTCCGCCTTTTTCGGGGTGGGCGCGTACGCCGCGGGCCTGGCCTTCACGCACTACGGATTCTCGCCCGCGATCGCCGCGCTGGCTGCCTTGGCCGCGGTGGGCGCCGCGGCGCTGCTGGCGCTGGTGACGGGCTGGCTGTCGTTCTACCGTGGGGCCTCGCCATTCTTCGCCACGGTGATTTCGCTGGTGCTGCCCATCGTGCTGATGCAGCTGGTGCTGTCCGGCGGCACCTACACCGGCTCTTCATCCGGCCTGACGGGCTACGAAACCTTCGACCTGTCGCTGGAGGCCTGGTACGTGATCGCGGCAGGCGGCCTGTCGGCGGTGGCGCTGCTGGCCTGGGTGGTGGTGCGCAGCGACGGCGGCCGCGTCCTGGTGGCGCTGCGCGACAACGAGGCGCGGTGCAGCTACCTCGGGTTGAACACCGCCCATTGGCGCATCGCGTTGCTGGTGGCCTGCGGCGCGGTGGCAGGCCTGGCGGGCTTCGGCTATGGCGCGTTCAGCGGCGTGGTGGCGCCGGAGCTGACGGGCTTAGTCTTCGGCACGGAACTGATCATCTGGGTCGCGCTGGGTGGGCGCGGCACCATCTGGGGGCCGGTGCTGGGAGCCATCCTCATCAACGTCGCGGGCTCCTATCTCAGCGGCAACATGCCGTTCGTCTGGCAACTGCTGCTGGGCGTGACCTTTGTGCTGGTGATCCTGCTGCTGCCGCGCGGGCTGCTTCCCCTGCTGACCGCGCCCTGGCGCGCAAGGGCAGGGCGCGCGGCCATGCCCGCGCTGGGCGAGCGCGTCGTCCCTGCGCGGCAGGCCGGCGGCGCGGCCCAGGCCTTGAGCCTGGCGGGCGTGTCCAAGCACTTCGGGAGCCTGAAGGTGCTGGAAGGCATAGACCTGCAAGCCTGCGGCGGCGAACTGCTGGGGCTGATCGGCCCCAACGGCGCCGGCAAGACTACGCTGATGCGCTGTATCGCGGACGGCGCCGAACGTTCCCAGGGCAGGCTGGAACTCTATGGCCATGAAGTGCTGCGGCGCGATGGTCCTGAACAATGCGTGCGCCACGGACTGGGCCGCAAGTTCCAGAACGCCAACGTGTTCGACACGCTGACGGTGGCCGAAAGCCTGCGCATCGCGACCACGCTGCGCGAACGGCCGTCTTGGTGGCGCCGATCTTCCACGCTGGATCTGCCGCCCTATGCGCTTGAAACGTTGCGCGTGACCGGCCTGGACCAGTGCCTGGACCATGTGGCGCGCGACCTGTCGCACGGACAGCAGCAGGCGCTGGAACTGGCGATGGTGCTGGCGCTGGAACCGGGCATCGTGCTGCTGGACGAGCCGACGGCCGGGCTGAGCAAGGCCGAACGCCTGCAGATCGGCCACGTGCTGTCGTCCCTGGCGCACCGTTATGGCCTGTGCTGCCTGCTGGTGGAACATGACCTGGATTTCGTCAAGGAGATCGCAACGCGCATCGTGGTCCTGCACCAGGGCCGCATCGTCATGGACGGAGGATTCCGCGAGGTCGTGGAATCCGAACTGGTGCGCACCATTTACGCCGGCAGCGCGCCGGCCGCGCAAGGAGCAGGGCAATGACGAGCATCGCAGCGCCGGCGTTGCGCATGGAAGCGGTATCCAGCGGCTACAAGAGGGCCATGGTGCTGCGTGACGTGTCGCTCACGGTCGAGCGCGGCGCCTGCGTCGCGCTGCTGGGCAAGAATGGCATGGGTAAGAGCACCTTGCTCAAGACCGTCATGGGCTATCTGCCCAAGCAGCGCGGGCGGGTCAGCGTGGGCGGAGTCGACGCCACCCGGCTGCGGCCGCACGAAGTGGCGCGTTGCGGCGTGGCCTACGCCGCCCAGGAACAGCCGCTGTTTCCTGACCTGAGCATCCGCGACAACCTGCGCCTGGGGCTGCCGCGCGACCAACTCTTCGACGAACGCTTCGCCGAGATCGCGGAGCTGTTTCCGGTGTTCACGAGCCGCCTGCGCCAGCACGCCGGCACCCTGTCGGGCGGAGAGCAGAAAATGCTGCTGGTGGCGCGCGGCCTGATGCAGCGGCCCGCGCTGCTGCTGTTGGACGAGATTACGGAAGGGCTGCAGCCCTCGGTGATCGAGCGCCTGGGCCGCGCGCTGAACTGGGAACGCGAGCGGCATGGCACGACGATGTTCATCGTGGAGCAGAACGTGGCGTTCGCGCTGGACGTGGCCGATCGCTACCTGGTGCTCAAGCAGGGCAGCATCGTCGATGAAGGCGAGGCTGGCGCGCCAGAGGCGGCGGGCAATATCATTGCTCATCTGAAAGTATGAAGGCCACGCGGCCCGGATTCGCCATGACGCACACGCGCACTACCCGTTCAAGGATTCCCTCATGAGTACGCCCCAGGACAAGCACGCAGAGCGGCCGGGCTGGCGCATCGGCGTGCTTTATTCGCGCAGCGGCGTCACCGGAACCACGGAATCGCAGCACTTCTTCGGCACGGTACTGGCGGTGGAAGAGATCAACGAACTGGGCGGCGTTCTGGGGCGGCCGCTGGCGCCGGTGGTGTACGACCCGCGCAGCGACGCCGAAGAGTACCGCCGGCTGGCGGCCAGGCTGCTGCTGGACGACGAGGTCAGCGTCATCTTTGGCGGCTGCACCTCGCACTGCCGCAAGGCCATGCTGCCGGTGGTCGAGCGCAGCAATTCCCTGCTGTGGTACGGCTCGGTCTACGAAGGCTTCGAGTATTCGCCCAACGTCATCTACACCGGCGCGGCGCCGAACCAGGGCAGCATGCAGCTGGCTGCATACCTGATCCAGAACTGCGGTTCGCGCATCTTCCTGGTGGGCGCGGACTATATCTACCCGCGCGAGACCAACCGCATCATGCGCGAGACGGTCGAGGAGCATGGCGGCGAGATCCTGGATGAAACCTATCTGCCGCTGGGCTGCGATGACAGCGAGATCAACGACGTGGTGGCGGACATCCGCCGCATCCAGCCCGACGTGGTGTTTTCCACCTTGATCGGCTCCGATGCGCAGCGCTTCTACCAGCGCTACCACGAGGCCTGCCAGGCCGAGGGCGCAGCCACCGCGCACATCCCCATCGCCAGCCTGACCATGGCGGAGTCGGAGGTGGCGGAGATCGGACCGCGGCGCTGCGTGGGCCACATCACCGCTGCGACCTATTTCAATACGGTGGATACGCCCGCCAACGCGCACTTCCTGGAACGCTGGCGCGCCCGCTTCGGCGACCATCCCGCCAGCGTCTATGCCGAGACCTGCTATAGCCAGATGCACCTGTTCGCACGTGCCTTGCAGCGCGTGGGCAGCATGGACACCCGCAAGCTGGTGCAGGCGGTGCATCAGGTGCAGTTCGACGCGCCGGACGGGCAGATGTCCGTGCTGGCGGAAAACAACCATAGCGTGCTGACGCCGCGCATAGGCGTGTGCCGCGAGGACGGTCGCTTCGACATCGTCTGGGAAAGCGACGAACCCGTGAAGCCGGACCCGTACCTCACCGCGTTCGGCCTGGACGAGTTCTGGTTGAAATAGCCATGGACCATAGCCTACGCCGCCTCTACGAGGACCTGCGCAGCGTGGCCGTCGCCGTGGTGTATCCGCCCGGCGAGGATCGCGACCTGCTGGTCGAACAGCTCAAGCGCATCGGTTGCCGCATCCATCTGCACTGGCCGTTTCCGGATGGCCCGCCCGCAGGGGTGGACGTCATCTTCTTCCAGGTATCGCAATGCGGCCGCAACAGCGCCGCCTGGACGGCCAGCGAGGTCGAGGCCACCCTGATCGCCTTGTCCGAGTACGAAACCCCGACCACGTTGAAGCAATTGCTAAAGACCAATGCGCACGGCGTGCTGACGCGGCCGTTCCGCTCGGCGGGCGTGCTCAGCACGCTGGTGCTGGCGCGTTCGGCCAAGCAGTTCCAGAGCCGCCAGCAGTCCAAGATCAACAAGCTGGAAAGCACGATCAAGGCGCGACGCGTCATCGAGAAGGCCATCCGCGTGCTGATGGACCACCAGCGCCTGGACGAGCGCGCCGCCTATGAGCACATGCGTACCCGGGCGACGGGCCTGCGCGTAAGCGTCGCGGAAGTGGCCGCGATGATCGTCGAGGCCAGCGAGGCCATGGAAAAGCTTGGCCTGGGGGCCTTGCGCCCGGGGCCGTCCCAGAACAACTGAACACACTGAATGCGCATGCAGAGGAGCCGGACAATGAAGGTCATGATCGCCCGCCTGAACCACGAGACCAACACGTTCTCGCCGGTGCCCACGCCGCTGTCCGCGTTCGGCAATGACGGTCCCGCCTTCGG
The DNA here is from genome assembly GCF_902859735.1 of Achromobacter aegrifaciens. Lineage (GTDB taxonomy): Bacteria > Pseudomonadota > Gammaproteobacteria > Burkholderiales > Burkholderiaceae_B > Achromobacter > Achromobacter aegrifaciens. The sequence goes on from NZ_CADIJY010000015.1 coordinate 88,916, forward strand.
CGCCCAGGCTTATGCCGAGAACAAGGGCAAGCGCACGGCCATGTCGGCCTTCATCGATATTGCCGAGGCCAACGGCGCGACCGTGGTCACGCCGGTTTCCGCGACTGCCTACCCCAGCGGCCCGGTGTCGGCGGATGCCTACAGCCGACTGTGCGACGCGATCGTGGCCGGCGCGCAGGGCTGTGGCGCCATCCTGCTCGATCTGCATGGCGCGATGGTGGCCGAGACCACCGACGATGGCGAGGGCGACTTGTTGGAGCGCCTGCGGCGGCGCACGCCGGACGTGCCCATCGCCGTGGCGCTGGATCTGCACGGCAATGTCACGCCCAAGATGATGGCCAACGCCGACGTGGTCGTCAGCTTCAAGACCTACCCGCATGTGGACATGTACGAGACCGGGGAGCACGCGGGCCGTATCCTGTATGACTGGCTCAACGGCGGTCCGCGCCCGGTCATGGCCTGGCGCCGCCTGCCGCTGATGACGCACACCCTGCGCAGCGCCACGTCCCAGGGCGCCATGCGCCGCGCGGTGCAGGCGGCGCGGGGCGCGGAAAAGGGCGGCATGCTGGGCGTCTCCGTGCTGGCGGGCTTCGCCCTGGCTGACATCCCCAACCCATGCCTGAGCGTGGTCGTGGTGGGCTCCGGGCCGCAGGAGCAGGCGGAACGGGTCGCAAGCGAAATGGCGCAGGCCATCTGGGCCGAGCGCGACGGTTACTTCTACGACAGCGAACCCCTGGGCGAGTCGCTGGCCCGCGCGGCGCAACTGGCCCATGGCGCGGACAAGCCCGTGCTTCTGCTGGATCATGGCGACAACTGCATGTCCGGCGGCACCTGCGACACCATGGAGGTGCTGACAGCCGCGGTCGACGCCGGCCTGACGGGCATTATTGCGGGCCTGTACTGTGACCCCGAGGCCGTCGCCGCGCTGGCCGCGGCGGGCGAGGGCGCGCAGGTGGAGCTGGCGGTGGGCAACAAACGGCCGATTCCGGCCATCGGCCGCCCGGCGGCGCCCGTGTTGCTGCGCGGGGTGGTCCGCGCCGTGACCGGCGGCGAATATGTCATTACCGGTCCGACGTACACGGGGCAGACGGCATGCATGGGCCGCAGCGCGGTGCTGGACATAGGCGCTGCGCAATTGGTGATCACCGAGAGAACGCACGAGCCCTGGGACCTGGGCGTGTTCGAGAGCATGGGGCTGGACCCGCGCCGGGCGCGCTTCGTGCTGGTGAAGTCGCGCATGTATTGCCGCCCTGTGTTCGAACCTATCTCCCAGGCGCTGGTGGAATGCGCCAGCGCGGGCGTCACGAGCTCGGACTTCGCGCTGTTTCCCTATCAGCGGCGCAGCCGGCCGCTCCATCCGCTGGATCCGATGGCGCCGTCGGACTACGACCCCGCGGCATGAAGAGTGTGGCGCATGGCGTCCGCATACAATACCGGCCATGGAAAAAGTACGTATCTCCAAGCTCATGTCCGAGCGTGGGCTGTGTTCGCGCCGCGAGGCCGACACCTATATCGAGCGCGGCTGGGTCCGCGTGGACGGCGCCGTCGTGTCCGAACTGGGCGCGCGGGCCTACCCTGACCAGGTCATCACCCTGGAACGCGCCGCGCAGGCGCGCCAGACCTCGCGCGTCACCATCCTGATCAACAAACCCGTGGGCTACGTCTCGGGCCAGGCGGAAAAGGGCTACACGCCCGCCGTGGCCCTGATCGACTCCCGCTCCCGCTTTGCGGGCGACCGCGCGCCGCAGCGTTTCGAGCGTTCGCACCTGGACGGGCTGGCCGTTGCCGGCCGCCTGGACATCGATTCCCAAGGCCTGCTGGTGCTGACCCAGGACGGCCGCATCGCCAAGCACCTGATCGGCGAAGATTCCAGCGTGGACAAGGAATACCTGGTGCGGGTGCAGGGCAACCTGTCCGACAACGGGCTGGCGCTGCTGAACCATGGTCTGTCCCTGGACGGCAAGGCGCTCAAGCCGGCGCAGGTGCGTTGGCAGAACAGCGACCAGCTGCGTTTCGTGCTGCGGGAAGGCAAAAAACGGCAGATCCGGCGCATGTGCGAACTGGTCGGCCTGAAGGTAATCGGCCTGAAACGCGTGCGCATCGGACGCGTGTCGCTAGGCGACCTGCCGCTGGGCCAATGGCGCTACCTGCGTGAAGACGAGCGCTTCTGATTGGTCGAATTGACCGACAGGTGTTGTCGGCCAGTCCTAAATTTTTCAGTCTGTTTCCGGCTTCCGTTTATTTCATGAAAGCGGGAGTATTCTTCGCTTGCCCGACGTCGCCCAGGCGCTCCATCAGGAATTCGATGAAGATCCGGGTCTTGGCGGGCAGCAGCCGTGTCTCCGTCACCGCGTAGACCGGGAACGGACCCAGTTGCCAGTCGGGCAGCACTCGCTGCAATTGGCCGGACTGCTGTTCGGCCAACTGGTCGCCCAACAGCACCACGATGCCCGCGCCCAGCAGGGCCAGGCGCCGGGCCATGGCGACGCCGTTGACGGAAAAGCGGTTGCCGGGCGTGAATTCGATGTGCTGCTGGCCGTCGGTCAGGGGCCAGCGGGTCACCTGCCCGGCGCCCTTGGCGCGGAACTCTATGCACTCGTGGCGGGTCAAGTCGCTGGGATGCCGCGGTTCGCCGTGCTTCTCCAGGTATTCGCGCGAGGCGTACAACTGGGCCGGCAGCATGCCCAAGAGCCTCGCAATCTGTGACGAATCGGGCAGTTCGCCGATTTCGATCGAAACATCGCAGGTCTGGAACACGCGCTGCGCGTGGTCCGGGTTGGCCAGGTCCAGGAAAAACGTGACGTCGGGGTAGCGGCGGGAAAACTCCATGAACGATTCAGCCAGGAAGTCCGTGCCGAAATCCGCGGGCATGTTCACCCGCAGCGGCCCGGCCGGCGTATCGACCAGCTTCTGCAGTTCCTCATGGGCGATCTGCGCCTCGGCCACGATGCGCTGGCAGCGGTCGAAGTACAGCCGGCCCGCGTCGGTCAGTTCGACCTTGCGGGTGGTGCGGCTGAGCAGCCGCAAGCCGACGGAGCGCTCCAGCTCGGCCACCTGGCGGGACAGTGTCGATTTCGGCACGCCGAGCATCGCCGCCGCGCGGCTGAAGCTGCGTGTTTTGGCGACTTCGACGAATAGTTCCATGCCTTGCAAGCGTTTCATGGCGGAATTTTGTCATATTCAACGGTAAAGCCATTGTCCCATAAATGGAATGATGTTTTCTCAACATGCCTCTTTGTTTCTGGGGCGGGATAACGCAGAATGCGAGTTCTGCAATGCAGCAATGCGACAAAGCCCAGCCTGCGTGTTCGAGGCAAATCCACCCAATCGATGCGCACGGAACGCTCATTACGCGATCCGGGGCGGGCTTTTTTTTTGTTGAAATCGGGAATGCAATCTATGGATAAGAAAAGCGCTATGTGGCGCAGCGCGGCAGTCGTCACGCTGACGGCATCGGCCCTCACGCTGGCCGCTTGCGGCAAGAAGCAAGACGCTCCCCAGGCGGGCAAGCCCCAGGTAACGGTCGTGACGCTTGCCACGCAGCCGGTTTCGCTGACCACCGAACTGCCTGGCCGCACCTCGCCGTTCCGCGTGGCCGAAGTGCGTCCCCAGGTCAATGGCATTGTCCAGAAGCGCCTCTTTACCGAAGGCGGCGAGGTCAAGGCGGGCCAGCAGCTCTACCAGATCGATCCCGCCCTCTACCAGGCCAGCCTGGACAGCCAGAAGGCCGCCTTGGCACGCGCCCAGGCGCAGCAGAAGACGGCCGCGTTGCTGGCCGAACGTTACAAGCCGCTGGTCGCCACTCGCGCCGTCAGCCAGCAGACCTACGACAACGCCGTCGCCTCGCGCGATCAGGCCGCCGCCGACGTGCTGTCGGCCAAGGCGGCGCTGGACACGGCCCGCATCAACCTGGTCTACACCAAGGTGCTGTCGCCCATCGACGGCATCATCGGCCGTTCGGCGGTGACCGAAGGCGCGCTAGTCACGGCCAACCAGACCACGGCCCTGGCCGCGGTGCAGCAGATCGATCCCATCTACGTCGACGTGACCCAATCCAGCGTCCAGCTGCTGCGCCTGCAGAACGCGCTGGCCAGCGGCCTGCTGAAAAAGGCCGATGGCGAGCAGGCCGCGCTGGTGACGCTGACCCTGGAAGACGGCTCGCAGTACAGCCAGCCGGGCAAGCTGCAGTTCTCCGAAGTCACGGTGGACCAGGGCACCGGTTCGGTCACCTTGCGCGCGGTGTTCCCCAATCCGGAACGCCGCCTGCTGCCGGGCATGTTCGTGCGCGCCCGCCTGGCCGACGGCGTCGCCGCCGACGGCCTGCTGGTGCCGCAGCGCGGCGTGACGCGCAACCAGCGCGGCATCCCGACGGCGCTGGTGGTCAACGCCAAGAACCAGGTCGAATTGCGCGAACTGAAGACCGACCGCGCCATCGGCGACAAGTGGCTGGTCACCGACGGCCTGGCTGCCGGCGACAAGGTCATCGTGGAAGGTCTGCAGATGGTGCGTCCGGGGGCTGAAGTCGTCGCCACCGAAGCCAGCGCCGCGCAACCGGCGCAGCAGCCGCAAGCAGCCGCCGCGGCGGCCAAGCAGTAGTAGTCAGGAGCCTTGCATGGCAAAGTTTTTTATCGATAGACCGGTCTTCGCATGGGTGATCGCGATCGTGCTGATGATGGCCGGCGCGCTGTCCATCCTGAAGCTGCCGGTCTCCCAATACCCCAACATCGCGCCGCCAGCCATCGGCATCGCGGTGACCTACCCGGGCGCGTCCGCGCAGACCGTGCAGGACACCGTGGTGCAGGTGATCGAGCAGCAGATGAACGGCCTGGACGGCCTGCAGTACATCTCCTCGGAAAGCAACTCCGACGGCAGCATGTCCATCACCCTGACCTTCACGCAGGGCACCAACCCTGATACCGCGCAGGTCCAGGTGCAGAACAAGCTGTCGCTGGCGCAGCCGCTCCTGCCGCAGGAAGTGCAGCAGCAGGGCATCCGCGTCACCAAGGCCACCAAGAACTTCCTGATCGTGGCGGGCTTCGTGTCCACCGACGGCTCGATGACCAAGGACGACCTGGCCGACTACGTCGCCTCGTATGTCCAGGATCCCATCAGCCGCACGCAGGGCGTGGGCGACTTCCAGCTGTTCGGCTCGCAGTACGCGATGCGCATCTGGCTGGATCCCGCCAAGCTCGTCAACTACGGCTTGACCACGGTCGACGTCGTGGCGGCGATCAAGGAACAGAACGTGCAGGTGTCGTCCGGCCAGCTGGGCGGCTTGCCGTCCGTGCGCGGCCAGCAACTGAACGCGACCATCATCGGGCCTTCGCGCCTGGAAAAGGCGGAAGACTTCGGCCGCATCCTGCTCAAGGTCAACGCCGACGGTTCGCAAGTGCGCCTGGGCGACGTGTCCAGCATCGAGCTGGGCGGCCAGACCTACGCCATCGACAGCTTCTACAACGGCAAGCCGGCCTCGGGCCTGGCGGTCAAGCTGGCGCCGGGCGCCAACGCGCTGGATACGGCCCAGGCGGTGCGCGACACCATCAACAACCTGAAGCCTTACTTCCCGCCGGGCATGGACGTCGTCTATCCGTACGACACCACGCCGTTCGTCAGCCTGTCGATCCATGAGGTGTTCAAGACGCTGATCGAGGCCATCATCCTGGTCTTCCTGGTGATGTACTTGTTCCTGCAGAACTTCCGCGCCACCATCATCCCGACGCTGGCAGTGCCGGTGGTGCTGCTGGGCACGTTCGGCGTGCTGGCGGCGTTCGGCTACTCCATCAACACGCTGACCATGTTCGGCATGGTGCTGGCCATCGGCCTCTTGGTGGACGATGCCATCGTGGTGGTGGAAAACGTCGAGCGCGTGATGGCCGAAGAGGGCTTGTCGCCCAAGCAGGCCACCCGCAAGTCCATGTCGCAGATCACCGGCGCCCTGATCGGCATCGCCATGGTGCTGGCGGCCGTGTTCATTCCCATGGCCTTCTTCGGCGGGTCCACGGGCGTGATCTACCGCCAGTTCTCCATCACCATCGTGTCCTCCATGGTGCTGTCGGTGATCGTGGCCATCGTGTTCACGCCGGCCTTGTGCGCGACCTTGCTCAAGCCCATCCCCAAGGGCCATCATGGCTCGAAGAAGGGCTTTTTCGGCTGGTTCAACCGCACGTTCGAGCGCAGCAGCAACGGCTACGCCAATACCGTCGCGCGCGGCTTGAACCGCAGCAAGCGTCTGATGGTGATCTACCTGGCGCTGGTCCTCGCCATGGGCTGGATGTTCACGCGCATTCCGACCGCGTTCCTGCCGGATGAGGACCAGGGCATTCTGTTCGCCCAGATCCAGACGCCTGCTGGCGCCACGGCGGAAGCCACCAAGGCCGTCATCGACGACGCCACCAAGTACTTGCTGAACGAGGAAAAGGACGCCGTCACCTCGGTGTTCGCGGTCAATGGCTTCAACTTCGGCGGCCGCGGCCAGAACGCGTCCATCCTGTTCATCAAGCTGCGCGACTGGGAAGAACGCGGCGACGCCCGCCTGAAGGCCGGCGCCGTGGCGGCACGGGCCAACGCGCACTTCCGCAAGACCGAGCGCCGCGGGCAATTGTTCGTGGTGCCGCCGCCGTCCGTGATGGAACTGGGCAACGTCACCGGTTTCGACTTCCAGTTGATGGACCGCGCAGGCGTGGGCCACGAGAAGCTGCTTGCCGCGCGCAACCAGTTGCTGGGCGAAGCCGCCAAGAGTCCGGTCCTGCAGGGCGTGCGCCCCAACGGCATCGAAGACGCGCCGCAGTACCAGCTGGACATCGACCGCGAGAAGGCGCGCGCCCTGGGCGTGGCGGTCTCGGACATCAACAGCACGCTGGCCACGGCCTGGGGTTCGTCGTACGTCAACGACTTCATCGACCGCGGCCGCGTGAAGAAGGTGTTCGCGCAGGGCGAGGCGTCGTCGCGCATGCTGCCGGAAGACCTGGACAAATGGTACGTGCGCAACAAGGCGGGCGATATGGTGCCGTTCTCGGCGTTCGCCAAGGCCACCTGGAGCTACGGTCCGCAAAAGCTGAACCGCTACAACGGCGTGCCGTCGTACAACATCCAGGGCCAGGCGGCGCCGGGCTACAGCTCGGGCGCGGCGATGGAAGAAATGGAACGCCTGGCGGGCAAGCTGCCGGTGGGCGTGGGCTTTGAATGGACCGGCCTGTCGTTCGAAGAACGCCTGTCCGGCGCCCAGGCGCCCGCGCTATACGCGATTTCGTTGATCGTGGTGTTCCTGTGCCTGGCGGCGCTGTACGAAAGCTGGACCATCCCGTCGGCGGTGATGCTGGTGGTGCCGTTGGGTATCATCGGGGCCTTGCTCGCCACCATGCTGCGGGGCCTGTCCAACGACGTGTACTTCCAGGTGGGCCTGCTCACAACCATCGGCCTGGCGGCCAAGAACGCGATCCTGATCGTCGAGTTCGCCAAAGAGCACTACGAGCAGGGCGCCAGCCTGACGGAATCGGCCATCCACGCCGCGCGGCAGCGCCTGCGTCCCATCCTGATGACGTCGCTGGCGTTCATCCTGGGCGTGACGCCGCTGGCGATCTCGTCGGGGGCGGGTTCGGGCAGCCAGAACGCCATCGGCACGGGCGTGATCGGCGGCATGCTGACCGGCACCTTCCTGGCCATCTTCTTTGTTCCGGCCTTCTTCGTGATCATGCTGCGCGTCTTCAAGGTCAAGCGCATGAGCGAAAACGTCGACGAGCACGACACCAGCGCCAATGGCACGCAGGGCGTCTCGACGGAGGGCCAACCGCAATGACATTCCCGATGAGAACCTTGCTGTCTGTTTCCCTGGCGGCGGCCCTGGCGGGCTGCTCGCTGGCCCCCACCTACGAACGGCCGGACGCGCCGGTCGACGCGGCCTATCCCACGGGTCCGTCCTACCAGGCGGCCCAGCCGGCCGACGCGGGCGGCCTGATGACGGCCGACATCGGCTGGCGCGATTTCTTCGGCTCGGACCCGCTGCTGCAACAGCTGATCGAGCAGTCGCTGGCCAACAACCGCGACCTGCGCGTGGCGGCCCTGAACGTCGAGGCGGCGCGCGCCCAGTACCGCATCCAGCGCGCCGACCTGATGCCCAGCATCGGCATCGCCGGCCAGGAAACGGCCCAGCGTTCGCCGGCCGATCTGTCGCCCAGCGGCCGCGCCACCACCAGCCACAGCTACCAGGTCGGCGCCGCCATGTCGGCCTGGGAGCTGGATCTGTTCGGCCGCATCCGCAGCCTGAGCGACAAAGCGCTGGAATCCTATCTGGCGCTGGACGAAACCCGCACGGCGACCCAGCTGACGCTGATCGCCGAAGTGGCCAACGCCTACCTGACCCTGCGCGCCGACCAGGAACTCGTCGGCCTGACGCGCGACACGCTCAAGAGCCAGCAGGATTCCTTCAAGCTCACGCAGCAGAGCTACGACCAGGGCTTGTCCACGGCGCTGGACCTGAGCCAGGCGGAAGTGTCGCTGCGCACCGCCGAGCGCAACCTGTCGCAATACACGCGCCAGGCCGCGCAGGACCGCAATGCGCTGGTCCTGCTGGTGGGCCAGCCGCTGTCGCCCGAGCTGACGGCGGCGCTGGATAACGCGGTCAAGCTAGACGATGCCATGCTGCCGACCACCTTGCCCGCCGGCCTGCCGTCGGACCTGCTGGCCCGCCGCCCGGACATCCGCGCGGCCGAGCACCAATTGAAGGGCGCCAACGCCAATATCGGCGCGGCGCGCGCCGCCTTCTTCCCGACCATCAGCCTGACGGGCTCGGCCGGTACCGCCAGCGCCAGCCTGGGCGGGCTGTTCGAAGGCGGCTCGGGCGCCTGGAGCTTCGTGCCCCAGATCACCGTGCCGATCTTCGCGGGCGGCTCGCTGCTTGCCGGCCTGGATCTGGCCAAGGTGCAGAAGAACATCCAGGTCGCGCAGTACGAGAAGTCGATCCAGACGGGTTTCCGCGAAGTGGCGGACGCCCTGGCCGGGCGCGGCACCCTGGACGAGCAGATCCAGGCGCAGCGGCTCCTGGTGGCCGCCAACCAGCGCGCCTACGACGCCTCGGATCAGCGTTTCCGCCAAGGCATCGACGACTACCTGAGCGTGCTGGATTCGCAGCGCTCCCTGTACAGCGCGCAGCAGGCCCTGGTGGACACGCGTCGGGCCAGGCTGTCCAACCTGGTCACGCTGTACAAGGTGCTGGGCGGCGGCTGGACCGAACGCACGGTGACCGCGCAGGCCCAGCAGCAATAAGGGCAGGCCGAAAAAAAACGGGCCGATCGAAAGATCGGCCCGTTTTCATTTCAGGTCCAGCAGAACGTCAGGCGCGTTTCTTGGCGATCAGGCCCACCACGAACAGCACGACGATCGCGCCGACGACCGATCCGATCCACCCGGCGGGTTCGCCCGGCGCGTACCAGCCCAGCGATTGGCCCAGGAATCCGGCGACGACCGAACCGACGATACCCAGGATGGTGGTCATGATGATCCCCATGTTCTGGTCTCCGGGCATGATGGCGCGGGCGATCAGGCCCACGACGAACCCGACGATGATCATGATGATTATGCTCATGCGCGTACTCCTTGCTGGAAGTAAAAGGGGGCAGTGTGGCTAGATGATACTCACGCCCCGCGCGTAGCGGCTGTAACAACTGGTGTATGGGGCGCACGGGCAACATTGCGCCCCGCCGGCGCTCAGGAAGTCAGGTCGATCAACTGGCGCACGTCCTTGGTCATGGCCTCGATGCTGTCCGTGTCCGATGCCAGCAAGCGGGCCTTGCCGTCCTTGTCGAATATATACACGCCGCGGCTGTGCGTGACTTCGTACATATTGGCGTCGTCGCCCGGGCGCGGCTTCTCTATCTGGTAGGCCACGCGATAGCGGCGCGCCAGGTCGGCAATCTGCTTTTCATCGCCGGTCACGCCGATGGCGTTGTTGTTGAAGGCATTGACGTAGGCCTGCAGGATGTCCGGCGTGTCGCGGTGCGGGTCCACGCTGACGAACAGGATGCGTACATCGCGGGCCTTGTCGCCCAGGTTCTGCAGCACGGCCGTCAACTGCGCCATGGTGGTCGGGCAGATGTCGGGGCAACTGGCATAGCCGAAGAACAGCAGCACCGTCTTGCCTTTCAGGTCGTCGCTGCTGACCATCTTGCCGCCTGCGCCGGGCAGCGAGAACTTCAGGTCGGGCAGGTGTCCCTTCACGTTGTACAGGGTCCAATCGACGTTCCTGTCGCCGCAGGCAGCGAGAAACACGCACAGGGTCAGCAGCAGGCTGCGCAGGGCGCGGCCGGAAATGAGGTGTCGCATGAGTCCAAGGGCCGGTAGGGGGTAAACCTTTTGATTCTACCCGCAAGGCGCGGGCAGGGCAGGGTGCGGGGGGCGGGCGGACCTGGGGCCGGCTTGTCCTGGCGCAAGCCGCGGGGCCGGGACCGGCCGTCGGACTTGTAAAGCTTTGTCTGGTTATTGTTTGGAAGTGGCGAATTCGCCAGACCGGATGCCATGGCTGCCGCTACATTCAGGACCGTGTCAGATTTCAGAATCCAGAGGCGCCACATATGGACATGCCGGTCAGGAATTCCCTGGGCTACCCCTACTATCCCTACTATCCCGTCGTGCTCGACATCCTGCGCAGCCGCCTGGCGGATTCGGTGCTGGACGCGCCCTGCGGCACGGGCTGGCTGGGCGACATGCTGCCCGCCGCCAGCGGCCGGCAGGTCGATATCGACGGCGTGGGCCTGTGGGAGTTTCCGCAGGCCGGCGGCTACCGCCGCGTGACGGAGCACGACCTGGAAACGCCGTTGACGGTTGCCGAACCCTATGACGCCGTGGTCTGCTGCGAGGCGATCCATCTGCTGACCAACCCCGGCGTGCTGATGCAGAGCCTTTACCGCGCGCTGCGCCCGGGCGGCACCCTGATCGTCACCACGCCCAACACCTGGTATTTCCGTTCGCGCCTGCAGTTCCTGCTGCGCGGCTTCCATTCGGGGTTCCGGCCCATGGTGGGACGGCAGCGCGGCGAGGATTACGTCACGTACTTCCCCTGGAGCTGTCCGCAGCTGCACCTGCTGTTCCAGCACTACGGTTTCAGGGACATCAGCTTGCACGATGTGGACGAGATCAAGCCCAAGCGCATGGTGGAGCATGTACTGGCCGTGCCGTCGCGCCTGTATTACGGCCGCCGGCTCAAACAGGCGCAGGACGAGGAAAGCCGCCGCTATTGGAAGCAGGCCGGCTCCGACCAGTCCGTGCATGGACGCTGGCTGGTGATGTCGGCGCGCCGGCCAGTCGACGACGCCGCCGCAACATAGCAAACGGCCCGCCAGGGCGGGCCGTCGGGTAGCGACCGGGAAGCGGACGCTCAGGCAGGCGTCATGCCGCTATGGCGCAGCAGGGCGTCGATGCGAGGCGCACGTCCGCGGAAGGCGGCGAAGGACTCGGCCGCCGGGCGCGAACCGCCTACTGCCAGCACTTCGCGCCGGAAGCGTGCGCCCGTTTCGGGATCCAGCGTGCCCAGCGCGTTGCCGGCCTGGCGGGCCGCCGCCTCTTCGAAGGCCTCATAGGCGTCGGCCGACAGCACCTCTGCCCACTTGTAGCTGTAATAGCCCGCGCCGTAGCCGCCCGCGAACAGGTGCGAGAAGGCATGCGGCAGACGGTGCCAGGCGGGCGGGAACAGCACGGCCACTTCCTGGCGCACTTCCTGCAGCAGTGCCAGCACTTCGGCAATCGACGCGCCCTGGGCGCGGTCATGCATCAGCATGTCGAACAGCGCGAACTCGATCTGGCGCACGGTCTGCATGCCGCTCTGGTAGTTGCGGGCGGCGACCAGGCGGTCGTAGAGCGCGCGCGGCAGGGGCTCGCCCGTGTCCACATGGGCGGACAGCTTCTGCACCACCGCCCATTCCCAGCAGAAGTTCTCCATGAACTGCGAGGGCAGCTCGATGGCGTCCCATTCCACGCTGGCGAAGGCCGCCGCGCCGGGCTCGTCCACTTCGGACAGCAGGGCATGCAGCGCATGGCCGGTTTCATGGAACAGCGTGATGACGTCGTCGTGCGTCAGGACGGCGGGCTTGTCGCCGTTGGGGCGCGAGAAATTGCAGGTCAGGTAGGCGATGGGCGTCTGCACCTTGCCAGCCACGACGCGGCGCGTGCGTTCGCTGTCGACCCAGGCGCCGCTTTGCTTGCCGGCGCGGGCGTACAGGTCCAGATACAGATAACCGATGAGTTCGCCCTTGGGGCTTTCCACGCGCACGCCGCGCACGTCGCCATGCCAGGACGAGACGGGCGTTTCAGCCAGGCGCACATCGAACAGGGTCTCGATGACCTCGAACAGGCCCGACAGCACGCGCGGCTCGGTGAAATACTGCTTCACCTCGTCTTCGGAGTAGGCGTAGCGCGATTCGCGCAGGCGCTCGGAAGCGTAGGCCACGTCCCAGGGCTGCAGGTCGTCCAGGTCCAGTTCGCCGGTGGCGTAGGCTTTCAGTTCAGCCAGGTCGCGCTGGGCGTAGGGCTTGGCGCGCGCGGCCAGGTCGCGCAGGAACACGGTGACTTCCTGCGCGTCGCGGGCCATGCGGGTCTGCAGGCGCAGCGCGGCGAAGGTGCCCAGGCCGAGCAGGCCGGCTTCCTCGGCGCGCAGGGCCAGCAGCTCTTCGATGAGCGGGGAGTTGTCGAACTTGCCGTCGCCATGTTCCGACGCCACGGTGCCGTAGCCGCGGTACAGCGCCTCGCGCAGCGAGCGGTCCTGGGCGTACTGCATCACCGGCAGGTAGCACGGCATTTTCAGCGTCAGCTTCCAGCCCGGCTTGCCGTCTTCCTCGGCCGCGGCGCGGGCGGCCGCCAGCACGTCAGCCGGAATCCCGGCCAGGCGGGCTTCGTCCTCGACCAGCAGCGCCCAGGCGTCGATCGAGTCCAGCACGTTTTCAGAGAATTTCTGCGAGGCCTGGGCCTCGCGGTCGGAAATGGCGGCGTAGCGTTCGCGGTCTGCGCCTTGCAGCTCCACGCCGCTCAGGCGGAAGTCGCGCAGGGCCATTTCCACGATGCGGCGGCGCACTGGCGTCCAGGACGCGAAATCGGGGGCGGCGGCCAGGCGCTGGTACTGCTTGTACAGGCCTTCGTGCAGGCCGACCCAGGTGGAGAATTCGGTCACCAGGGGCAGGGCGGCGTTGTAGGCTTCGCGCAGTTCCGGGGTGTTGACCACGGCGTTCAGGTGGCCGGCGACCGACCAGGCGCGCCACAGGCGCTCCGAGGCCGTGTCCAGCGGTTCAACCACGGCTTCCCAGGTGGGCGCCAGCGCGGGATCGGCGGCGCGGTCCACGGCCTGGCGGGCGATGCCCAGCAGTTCCTCGACCGCCGGCACGATGTGTCCGGGCTTGACGGCCGCGTAGTCGACGAGGTCGGAGACAGGGGCGAGCAGGGGGTTCTGGGTCATGGTGTTACAGGCTGGGAAGAGGTGAGCAGCGCCACGAGGCGCCGGCAAGGGCATGAGAATCAGGTGAGGGCGATCTGCCCGAACGCAAGGGCAGATCGCAATCCCCGTCCCGCGGCCTGGCCGGCCGCGGGTACGCCGGCCGTCAGGCTGCGGCGCGTTCGGCCGCTTCGATGGTGTTGACCAGCAGCATGGCGATGGTCATGGGGCCCACGCCGCCCGGAACGGGCGTGATGGCGCCGGCCACTTCCTTGGCCGAGGCGAAGTCCACGTCGCCGCACAGCTTGCCGTCGGCGCCGCGGTTGATGCCCACGTCGATGACGACCGCGCCGGGCTTGATCATCGAACCGTTGATCATGCCGGGCTTGCCGGTGGCGACCACCAGCACGTCGGCGCGGCGGGTCTGGGCCGCCAGGTCGCGCGTCTTGGAATTGCAGATGGTGATGGTGGCGCCGGCCTGCAGCAGCAGCATCGCCATGGGCTTGCCGACGATGTTGCTGGCGCCCACGATCACGGCCTCGGCGCCGCGCAGCGTCACGCCTTCCGATTCCAGCATCTTCATCACGCCATAGGGCGTGCAGGGGCGGAACAGCGGCTGGCCGGTCATGAGCAGGCCGGCGTTGCTGATATGGAAGCCGTCCACGTCCTTCTCGGCCGCGATGGCCTCGATGACCTTGTGCGAGTCCATGTGCTTGGGCAGCGGCAACTGCACCAGGATGCCGTGGATGGTCGGGTCCTGGTTCAGGATGGCGATGCGGGCCAGCAGTTCGGCCTCGGTCATGTCCGCGGGGTACTGCTCCTTGACGGAATGCAGGCCGGCCTTTTCGCAGGCGGCTACCTTGTTGCGGACGTACACCTGGGAAGCGGGGTCTTCACCCACCAGCACCACGGCCAGGCCGGGGCGCGTGCCCTTGGCGGCCAGGGCCGCAACGCGTTGGGCAGCTTCTTCGCGAATGCGCGCCGACAGGGCCGCGCCGTCGATAATCCTTGCCGTCATGCCGTCGCCTCGGGTTTGGCCAAGGCCACTTTCATCAAATCAGCTACGGTGGTCACTTCAAGTTTTTCCATGATGTTGGCGCGGTGCGCCTCTACGGTCTTGATGCTGATGCCCAGGTCGTCGGCGATCTGCTTGTTCAAGCGGCCGGCGACGATGCGCTCCAGCACCTGCTGCTCGCGCGCGGTCAGGCGCGCCAGCATGGCTTCGTGGTCTTTCTGGGCCTGGTGCTTGCTCACGCGCTGCGTGGCCTGCTCCAGCATGCGCGCCACGATCTCGCGCAAATCGGATTCATTGAACGGCTTTTCCAGGAAGTCGACCGCGCCTTTCTTCATGGTGGACACGGCCATCGGCACGTCGCCGTGGCCGGTGATGAACACGATGGGCAGCGGCGCATTGCGGGCGATCAGCTGCTCCTGCAGTTCCAGGCCGCTCATGCCGGGCATGCGCACGTCCGCGATCAGCACGCCGATCTGGCTGGCGTCGTAGTCTTCCAGGAAGGACTCGCCGCTGGCGTAGGCGCGAACGCGATAGCCATTGGCCTCCAATAGCCAGCGCAGCGAATCGCGGACCGCTTCGTCGTCGTCAACAATGAAAACCGTGCTCGACAGGTGGGGCGTGTTCATGCGTGCAACTCCTCGGACTGATCGTTCTGGGCCTGCGACTGGGGTGCAGCGCAGGGCAGGGTAAAGCGGAAAATGGTGCCACCGGCGGGATTGGGATCTGCCCACAAGCGGCCGTGGTGCGATTCAATAATGGTACGGCAGATGTTCAGCCCCATGCCCAGGCCCTGGGTCTTGGTGCTGAAGAAGGGTTCGAACAGGCGTTCGGGTTCGGCCAGGCCGTGGCCGCGATCGACCACCGCGACCTCGATGTGCTGTTCATGCAGGATCACGGCGACCTTGAGTTCGTCGGATTCGCTTTTTTCCATGGCCTCCAGCCCGTTCTTCAGCAGGTTCAACAGCACCTGCTCGATCAGGATGGGGTCGGCCAGCACGTCCGGCGCGTTGGACGGCACGAAGCGGTCGATGCGGATACGGCGCTTGCGGGCGTCGATCTCGGCGAAACCGATGGCATTGTCCACGATCCGGCTGATGGCCACGCGCTGGCGGCGGGGCTCGCTGCGCTTCACGAATTCGCGGATGCGGCTGATGATCTTGCCGGCGCGCTCGGCTTGCGAGGCGGCCTTTTCCAGGGCCGGCAGCAGCATGTTGGGGCTGGTGTGGCCGGCCTTGACCAGGGCGACGGCGCCCATGCTGTAGTTGGCGATGGCGGTCAGGGGCTGGTTCAGTTCATGCGCCAGCGAAGACGCCATTTCGCCCATGGTGGTCAGGCGGCTGGTGAGCTGGATCTTTTCCTGCTGCACACGCGAGGCTTCCTCGTGCACGCGGCGCTCGGTGATGTCGCGCGCCACCTGCATGCGCACGCGGCGGCCGTCGGTCCAGGCCAGCATGCGGTGGTGCACTTCGAACCAACGCTGCACCGAGGGCGCGAAGACTTCCACGGATTCGTCGGTGAAGCGGCCGCGGCGGCCGGCCAGCAGCTCGTCGTGGCCGCCGGTCTGGGCGCCGAACACGCGGCGGTAGGTACGGTTGGCGAACAGCAGTTCCAGGCCGTCGTGGGTGTCGGCGGTGACCGAGATGGCGTCGTCCAAGCCTTCCAGCACCGTCATGAAGCGCTCGTGCGCCGCGGTCAGGGCCTCGCGGATGCGCTTGGGCTCGGTGATGTCGGTCATGGAGGTCATCCAGCCGATCTGGTTGCCGTTGGGGTCCAGTAGCGGGGACACATACATGCGCGCCGTGAATCGCGATCCGTCGCGGCGCTGCGCCTCGACCTCCAGGCCGCTGCTGGGCGTCTTGCCGGACATCAGCACGTCCAGGGTGTGCTGATGCTGTTCATGGCGGCCCGGCACCCAATAAGGGAAGGGCGGGCTGCGGCCGATCAGGTCAGCCTCGTTCCAGCCGATCATGCGGCAGAAGGCCGGGTTCACGTAGGCGATGCGGCCTTCCATGTCCAGCACGCGCATGCCGGTGGACATGGAGTTCTCCATGGCGCGGCGGAATCCGGTTTCGGCGATCAGGGCGGCTTCGGCCGCCGAACGGAAACGGGTATAGCGCCACAGCATCAGCAGGCTGATGACGATCACACAGGACAGGGCCAGCACTACCCAGATCAGGCGCTGCTGGCGCATTTCCTGGTCGATGGTGACAAACATGACACTGTCGTCATGGATGCGCTGCAGCCAGAAAAACACCGCCATCACACAGATATAGAGGATCAGCACCATTGCTGGCGTGACCCAGTACACCCCGCGTCGGCGAGTGCGGGCGTGATCGTGGAACGGCGTAGGAATATTGGACTTGGGCGCGCTGGACATGGAATTCGGGCCGGATAGACCGCGCATTTTAGTGCGTGTTGGCAGGGATTTGCCGGGAATCGACTCGTCCTTTTGGAGTACCTAAGTAAAAGTATGACGCCAAAGCGTTCAGCTGGCTTTAAATTTTCCGCATTATGAAATGCCGTACCGCAACATGAAATTTTTCTTGCGACCGGTTAATCTTCTTTCTTAGAATGCCGGCTGATAGGGAACCGACCCAGTAGCAGGTCTCTAGAACACCCCGACCCCATGCATTGCATGGTAGCCCGGATGATCCCGGCTACCATGCAATGTCCGCGAGTAGATATAAGTAAGCGGGTGCGGTCACGAACAATCCAACAGGAGACACACGATGTCCTCTTACGCCCAGGCTGGCGCCGTACAGGCTGCCAACGACGAAGACACCCTTGAAACCCAGGAGTGGCTCGAAGCCCTGGCGGCTGTCCTTGATCGTGAAGGACCGCAGCGCGCCCACTATCTGCTCGAACGTCTGATCGACGAAGCCCGCCGTTCCGGCGCGCATATCCCGTTCTCGCCCAACACCGCCTACGTCAACACGATTCCCCCCGGCCTGGAGCCGGCGCACCCGGGCAACCTGGAGCTGGAATCGCGCATCCGTTCGTACGTGCGCTGGAACGCCATGGCCATGGTGGTCAAGGCCAATAAGCACAATCCGCCGGACGGCGGCGACCTGGGCGGCCACATCGCCTCCTTCGCCTCGCTGGCCACCATGATCGGCTGCGGCCAGAACCATTTCTGGCACGCCGAAGACGAAAACCATGGCGGCGACCTGGTCTACTTCCAGGGCCACACCTCCCCGGGCATGTACGGCCGCGCCTACCTCGAAGGCCGCCTGACCGAAGACCAGCTGAACCACTTCCGCCAGGAAGTGGACGGCAAGGGCCTGTCCTCGTACCCGCATCCCAAGCTGATGCCGGACTTCTGGCAGTTCCCGACGGTGTCGATGGGCCTGGGCCCGCTGATGGCCATCTACCAGGCCCGCTTCCTGAAGTACCTGCACGCCCGCGGCATCGCCGACACCAGCAAGCGCAAGGTCTGGGTGTTCTGCGGCGACGGCGAAATGGACGAACCCGAATCCCTGGGCGCCATCGCCCTGGCTGCCCGCGAAAAGCTGGACAACCTGATCTTCGTCATCAACTGCAACCTGCAGCGCCTGGACGGCCCGGTGCGTGGCAACGGCAAGATCATCCAGGAACTCGAAGGCGACTTCCGCGGCTCGGGCTGGAACGTGATCAAGCTGATCTGGGGTGGCTACTGGGATCCGCTGCTTGCGCACGACAAGGAAGGCATCCTGCGCAAGATCATGGAAGACACCGTCGACGGCGAGTACCAGGCGTACAAGGCCAACGACGGCAAGTTCGTGCGCGAGCACTTCTTCGGCAAGCATCCGAAGCTGCTGGAAGCCGTGTCGCGCATGAGCGACGAAGACATCTGGCGCCTGAACCGCGGCGGCCATGACCCGCACAAGGTGTACGCCGCGTTCAACGCCGCCGCCACCCACGAGGGCCAGCCCACCGTCATCCTGGCCAAGACCATCAAGGGCTACGGCATGGGCCACGTCGGCCAGGCCAAGAACCCCACCCACCAGCAGAAGAAGCTGGAGCTGGACTCGATCCGCGAATTCCGCGACCGTTTCGGCATCCCCATCCCGGACGACCAGCTGGCCGACCTGCCGTACTTCAAGCCGGCCGAAGACTCGCCCGAAATGAAGTACCTGCACGAGCGCCGCGCCGCGCTGGGCGGCTACCTGCCCCGCCGCCGCGCCAAGGCCGACGAGCAACTCAAGGCCCCGGCGCTGGACGCCTTCAAGGCCGTGCTGGAACCCACCGCCGAAGGCCGTGAAATCTCCACCACCCAAGCCTTCGTGCGCATCCTGAACCAGGTGCTGCGCGACAAGGAGCTGGGTCCGCGCGTCGTGCCGATCCTGGCCGACGAATCGCGCACCTTTGGCATGGAAGGCCTGTTCCGCCAAATCGGCATTTATGCGCCGGAAGGCCAGAAGTACACCCCGGTCGACAAGGACCAGGTCATGTACTACAAGGAAGCGGCCGACGGCCAGCTCCTGCAGGAAGGCATCAACGAAGCGGGCGCGATGAGCTCCTGGATTGCGGCGGCCACGTCGTACTCCTCGAACAACCGCATCATGATCCCGTTCTTCATCTACTACTCGATGTTCGGGTTCCAGCGCATCGGCGACCTGGCCTGGGCCGCCGGCGACATGCAGGCGCGCGGCTTCCTCCTGGGCGGCACCGCCGGGCGCACCACGCTCAACGGCGAAGGTCTGCAGCACGAAGACGGCCACAGCCACATCCTGGCGTCGACCATCCCGAACTGCGTCTCGTACGACCCGACCTTCGGCCACGAACTGGCCGTGATCATCCAGCATGGCCTGAAGCGCATGGTGGAAGACCAGGAAAACGTCTACTACTACCTGACGGTGATGAACGAAAACTACCCGCAGCCCGGTCTGACCCAGGGCGACGAGGAAGGCATCATCAAGGGCATGTACAAGCTCAAGTCGCACGGCAAGGGCAAGAACCGCGTGCAGCTGATGGGCTCGGGCACCATCCTGCGCGAAGTCATGGCCGCGCAAGAACTGCTGGAAGCCGACTGGGGCGTGGCTTCGGACCTGTGGAGCGTCACCAGCTTCACGGAACTGCGCCGCAACGGCCTGGACGCCGAGCGCCACAACATGCTGCACCCCGACGAGAAGAAGCCGCAGGTGGCTTACGTCACGGAACAGCTGGCCAAGACGGAAGGCCCGATCATCGCGTCGACCGACTACATGAAGCTCTTCGCCGACCAGATCCGTCCGTTCGTGCCCAAGGGCCGCGAGTACAAGGTGCTGGGCACCGACGGTTTCGGCCGCTCGGATTTCCGCTCGAAGCTGCGTGAGCACTTCGAAGTGGATCGCCACTTCGTCGTCGTCGCCGCGCTGCGCGCGCTGGCCGACGAAGGCAAGGTGCCGGTCGCCAAGGTGGCCGAAGCCATCAAGAAGTACGGCATCAATCCGAACAAAGCCAACCCGCAATACGCCTGAGGGTAAAGAGACATGAGCAACATCGTGCAAATCAAGGTTCCCGACATCGGCGACTTCAAGGAAGTGGAAGTCATCGAAGTGCTGGTGGCGGTGGGCGACACGATCAAGGCTGAACAAAGCCTGATCACCGTCGAGTCCGACAAGGCCTCGATGGAGATCCCCGCGTCGCAAGGCGGCGTGGTGAAGTCGATCAGCGTGAAGGTGGGCGACAAGGTTGCCGAAGGCACGGTCGTGCTGGAAGTGGAAGCGTCGGGCGCGGGCGAGGCTGCGGCCCCCGCGGCTGCGCCGGCCAAGGAAGAGGCTCCCAAGGCCGAAGCCAACGCTGCCGCGCAGCCGGCCGCTGCCGCCGCACCGGCCACCTCCAGCGGTCCGGTGAACATCGAAGTGCCCGACATCGGCGACTTCAAGGAAGTCGAAGTCATCGAAGTCATGGTCGCGGTGGGCGACACCATCAAGGCCGAGCAAAGCTTGATCACCGTCGAGTCCGACAAGGCCTCGATGGAAATCCCCGCCTCGCAAGGCGGCGTGGTCAAGGAAGTGAAGGTCAAGGTCGGCGACAAGGTTGCCAAGGGCTCGGTCGTGGTCGTGGTGGAGGGCGCCGCGCCCGCTGCCGCTGCCGCCGCCGCCCCGGCTCCGGCCGCCAAGGC
>NZ_CADIJY010000016.1 GCF_902859735.1 Achromobacter aegrifaciens
CCGCCCGCGCCAGCGCCGTCAGCGGCGCCGGACCGGTGGCCGCCCGGCCGCTCTGACCGCGGCCGGCGCCGGCCGCCGGGAATCCAGGCCTGGCTATTCCTGCTCCGCGAGTTCGGTCACGACCTCGCGTGGCCAGGCCCGCAGGGATTCCAGGTCCAGGAAGGTGAAGTAGCCGGATTTCCAGCCCTCGGTATCGATGTGGTAGACGTTGCCCAGCAGCAGCGGCGCCGGCACCGGCGTGTGCCCGGCCACCACTGCCCGCACCCCGCGGATGCCGGTGCGGTCCATCTGCCGCAGGCGGTCGCGCGACCACTGGCAGGCGGCGCTGGTGCGCCGGTAGCGGTCCTGCAAGGCGGATTCCAGCCGCGGCCAGAACAGCACCGGGCAATCCGCGTGCAGCAGCCCCACGGCGCCGTCCAGCGTTTCGACCTCGATGGCGATGGGCAATTGCGCGAAAGCCTCGGCAAAGACCTGCTGGCGATCAGAAGGCAGGTCCAGGAACCAGCCGCCGCCATAGCCGCGCCAGTTATCCACGTCCACCTGCCCCGTGCGCACGTGGCGGATCGCGTAATCCTCGTGATTGCCCTGAACCGCGTGAAACCACGGCCGCGCCAGCCACTCCAGCGCGGCCTCGCTTTCCGGCCCCCGGTCCACCAGGTCGCCGACCGAAAACAGGCGGTCCCGGGACGGGTCGAAGCCCAGCTCGTCCAGGCTTTCCTGCAGGCGGGAAAAATGCCCATGCAGATCGCCCACCGCGAAATCGCGGCCTAGCTCGTTGCGCGGGACTTTGAGAAAACGCTGCTCCATGATGATCCGGGGACTACCACTGGTTGATGCTCGATCCCTCTTTTTAACCCGCTTTGGCGCCGCCCCGTCTGTCCCCCTTTGCCGCGCCGTGGTCAAAATTTGGTTACGAGAATCGATATTATTCGCGATAATATTCAGTTTTCCCCAATCCGCGCCTGCAAGGGCCCCGCCCTCCCCCATGACTGCCGCGTCCACCATCAAAACCTGGTATCTGGTCCATAAATGGACCAGCCTGGTCTGCACGATCTTCCTGCTCGTCATCTGTCTTACCGGCTTGCCGCTGGTGTTCCACCACGAGATCGAACACTGGCTCGACGACGGCAAGCCATTGTCCGACGTGCCTGCCTCGACCCCGCGCGCCAACCTGGACAAGCTGGTCGACAGCGCCCGCGCCATGTATCCGGGCGAGGTCGTCGACTATCTGTTCTTCGATCCCGACGAACCTCAGGTCTATGTGGGCATGGCGAAAACGCCCGGCGACGGCCAGGTGTCCGGCCACGCCGTGCGCATGGACGCGCGCACCGGCGACGTGCTGCTGGACGGTCCGCTGTACACGGAGGACAAGTTTTCCTTCATGGGCATCATGCTGGCGCTGCACGTGGACCTGTTCGCGGGCCTGCCCGGCGAGTTGTTCCTGGGATTCATGGGGCTGCTGTTCTGCGTCGCAATCGTGTCCGGCGTGGTGCTCTACGGCCCCTTCATGAAAAAGCTGGAATTCGGCACGGTGCGCGCCTCCCGCTCCACGCGCCTGAAGTGGCTGGATCTGCATAACCTGCTGGGCATCGTGACGCTGGTCTGGGCCTTCGTGGTGGGCGTGACCGGCGTGATCAACGAACTCTCCACGCCGCTGTTCCGCCTGTGGCAGTCCACCGAACTGGTGCGCATCCTGGAACCCTACAAGGGCCAGAACGTACCCACCGAGCTGGCCTCGGCCCAGGGCGCCGCCGACACGGCCAGGAAGGCCCTGCCCGGCAACGAGGTGTCGTTCATCGCCTTTCCCGGCAATGCCTTCGGCAGTCCCCACCACTACATCACCTGGATGCGCGGCGACACGCCGCTCACCTCCAAGCTGAACACGCCCGTGCTGGTGGACGGCAAGACCGGCGAACTGACCACCGTGGCCAAGATGCCCTGGTACCTGACCGCGCTGGAGCTGTCGCGGCCGCTGCATTTCGGCGATTACGGCGGCATGCCGCTGAAGATCATCTGGGCGCTGCTGGACGTCATTACCATCATCGTGCTGGTCAGCGGCCTCTATCTCTGGCTGGCCCGCCGCCGCGCCACCGAGGCGCGCATCGCCGAACTCGTGCGCAAGCACCAGGCCGCCGCCATCCCGAAAAGGACTCCCGCATGAGCAAGACGGCCCGTGGTTTCATGTTTGTCTGGGGCGCGCCGATCCTGCTGGGCGTGCTCAGCGTGTTCGGCCTGCTGGCCGCGTTGCTGGGCACGGGAGGCTGGCACTGGGCGTCCTGGATCGCCCTGGCCATCCTGCTGGCGGTCATCGTGCGCTACTGGGTATTCCCGCTGCAGCGCTAGGCGCGACCGCCAGTTCCGTGCCGGCGTGCGGCATTATTTGCCGAAGGTCTCGGGGTCCGGCCCCAGGCGCGCGCCTTCCTTGATGCCGTCGATGGCGGCCATGTCGGCCGCCGACAGCTCGAAGTCAAAGACGTCGATGTTCTCGCGGATGCGGGCGGGCGTCACCGACTTCGGGATCACGATCAGATCGTGCTGCAGATGCCAGCGCAGCGTCACCTGGGCGGGCGACTTGCCGTGCTTCCTGGCCAGCTCCAGGATGACCTTGTCCTTGGCCACGCCGCCCTGGGCCAAGGGGCTCCATGACTCCGTCGCGATGCCGTGCTTGGCGTGGAAGGCCCGCAGCGCCTGCTGCGTGAAGCCTGGGTGCAGTTCGACCTGGTTCACGGCCGGCGTCACGCCGGACGCGTCGAGCAGCCGCTCCAGGTTGGCCTGGGTGAAGTTGGACACGCCGATCGAGCGCGCGCGGCCGTCTTCCTTCATTTCGACCATGGCCTTCCAGGCGTCCAGGAACTTCGTGCTGCCGGCCACGGGCCAGTGGATCAGGTACAGGTCCACGTAGGCCAGGCCCAGCTTTTCGAGGCTCTCGTCCATGGCTTTATGGGCCTCGTCGTAGCCGTGCCTGTCGTTCCAGAGCTTGGTCGTGACGTACAGATCCTTGCGCGCCACGCCGGCCGCGCGCAAGCCCGCGCCCACGCCAGCCTCGTTGCCGTAGATGGCCGCAGTGTCCACCGAGCGGTAGCCTGCCGCCAGCGCCTCTTTCACGCTTGCGGCGGCCTGATCGTTCGGCACCTGCCAGACGCCCAGGCCCAGCTGGGGAATCTTGCCGCCGTCGTTCAATTGCATTGCCGGTACTTTCGCCATAAGACCCTCCGTAGCTTGCGACGCGACGTCCGCGCGGCGAATATGCGCCGGGTCGCGCAACCAAGGGGCAGCCAGGCTTCATCCTTGGTTGAGACAGTAAAGAACGGGCCCGCCAGGCTGCGCCCGAGTCACCATGCCGGATTGAAAACCCCCGGGAGAGGTCTACACATCCCAGGGGTCGTGAGGCCGATATTACCCCCAGAGCCGCAAAATCCCTGAATCCCCTCTGCCAAAGCAGGCGTTTCCGCCCCTGGGCGCGGTGCTGCGGCAGAATTGCAGCCTGTGGCCGATAATGCGCTTCCGACGGCCCGACGGCCCATGCATCCCCCCAAGACCATGAACGCTCCTGACACGCGGCCCGAGCGCCGCGGCGGCTTTTCCACCCTGCGCACGCTCTTTCCCTATCTCTGGCCGCCCGGCGAGACGGGCCTGAAAACGCGGGTGATCGCGGCCCTGCTGTGCCTGTTCGCGGCCAAGGTGGCCACGGTCTATGTCCCCCTGCTGTACAAGCACGCCATCGACGAGCTGGGCCAGGGCGCCCCGGGTTCCGTCACCGTGCCGCTGGGCCTGATCCTGGCCTATGGCACGGCCCGGGTGCTTTCGCTGCTGTTCTCGGAACTGCGCGACGCCATCTTCGCGCGCGTCGGGCAGCACGCCATCCGCGCGGTCGGCCTGCAGGTCTTTCGCCACCTGCATGCGCTGGCGCTGCGCTTTCACCTGACGCGCCAGACCGGCGGCCTGAACCGCGCCATCGAGCGCGGCACCAAGGGCATCCAGACCCTGCTGTCGTTCCTGCTTTTCAGCATCCTGCCGACCTTCTTCGAAATCGGGCTGGTCTGCGTGGTGCTGTGGAAGATGTTCGACATCTGGCTGGCGCTGGCCACGGGCGCCACCGTCACGCTGTACATGGCGTACACGCTGCTGGTCACGGAATGGCGCGCCAAGTTCCGGCGCCAGATGAACGAAACCGACTCCGAGGCCAACACCAAAGCCATCGAGAGCCTGCTGAACTACGAAACGGTCAAATACTTCGGCAACGAGGAACACGAAGCGCGCCGCTACGACGCGTCGCTAAAGCGCTATGAACGCGCCGCCGTGCGCAGCCAGGTCAGCCTGTCCATCCTCAACATCGGCCAGGCCGCCATCATCTCGGTGGGCCTGACCCTGGTCATGTGGATGGCCGCCACCGGCATCGCCGAAGGCCGCTACACGCTGGGCGATTTCGTGCTGGTCAACACCTACCTGCTGCAGCTGTACCAGCCGCTGAGCTTCTTCGGCTTCGTCTACCGCGAAATCAAGCAGGCCATCATCGACATGGAGCGCATGTTCGAACTGCTGGGACAGGACCGCGAGGTGGCCGACCGGCCCGATGCCCAGCCCCTGCGCGTGGCGGGCGGCGCGGTGGAGTTCCGCGACGTGCATTTCGGCTACGACGCGCGCCGCCCCATCCTGAAGGGCGTCAGCTTCACCATCCCCGCCGGCAGGACCGTGGCCGTCGTCGGTACGTCCGGCGCCGGGAAATCGACCATCGCGCGCCTGCTGTTCCGCTTCTACGACGCCGACGGCGGCGCGATCCTCATCGACGGCCAGGACGTGCGCAACGTGACGCAGTCCAGCCTGCGCGCCGCGATCGGCGTCGTGCCGCAGGACACCGTGCTGTTCAATGACACCATCCTCTACAACATCGGTTACGGCCGCCCCGGCGCCAGCGAGGAAGAGATCCAGGCGGCGGCGCGCCTGGCCCACATCCACGATCTGATCATGGCCATGCCGGACGGCTACCAGACCATGGTGGGCGAACGCGGGTTGAAGCTGTCCGGCGGCGAGAAGCAGCGCGTGGCGATCGCCCGGACCATCCTGAAGAACCCGCCCATCTTCCTGTTCGACGAAGCCACCAGCGCTCTGGACACCCACACCGAACGCGAAATCCAGGCCAATCTGCGAGAAGTCAGCCAGGGCCGCAGCACGCTGATCATCGCCCACCGCCTGTCCACCGTGGCGGACGCGGACGAGATCATCGTGCTGGCCGAAGGCCGCATCGTCGAGCGCGGCCGCCATGCCCAACTGCTGGCGCAGGACGGCATCTACGCCGGCATGTGGGCCCGCCAGCAGCAAAGCGCCCTGACCGGCTCGCCGGATTGACAAGCCCGCGCCCCTGTCCGAACATCGCACCCTTTGATTTCCAGGCCCACCATGCAGGATTCAGCCCCCGTCCCCGCCGTCCGCGTCTGCGCTTCCTCCGACCTCGCCAACGGCGGCCTGGGCGTGAAGATCCCCGTGTCAGATGCCGCCGGCCGCACCACGGCCTTCTTCGTGCGCTACCAGGACCGCGTGCACGGCTATCTGAACCGCTGCGCCCACGTGGGCGTGGAACTGGATTGGGAAGGCAGCTTCTTCACCCGCGCCGGCGACCTGATCATGTGCGCGCGCCACGGCGCCACCTACCAGCCGGACACCGGGCTATGCGTGGGCGGCCCCTGTAAGAACGGCCGCCTGACCGTGCTGACGGTCGAGGAACGCGAGGGCGCGGTCTACTGGCAGCCGGCCGGCAAGATCCGCCCTTTGGAAGATACGCCCGCCTAGGGGGCTACGCTCAAGCAAGAGACTTCAAGCCCGCGCCGCCGCCGCTTCAGCCGGCGCCTGCCGCTCCGCGTAGCGGCGCGCCAGCACCGCGCAGACCATCAGCTGCATCTGATGGAAGATCATCAGCGGCAGCACTACCACGCCCATCTGCGAGGTGCCGAACAGCACCGTGGCCAGCGGAATGCCCGAGGCCAGCGACTTCTTCGAGCCGCAGAACACCAGCGTGATCTCGTTTTCCTTGGACAGCCCCAGCTTGCGGCTGCCCCAGGTCGTGACCAGCAGCACCGTTCCCAGCAGCAAGGCGTTCACCAGCACCATGGACGCCAGGTCGATGGCCGGGAACGCGTGCCAGATACCCTGCGCCACCGCCTCGCTGAACGCCGTGTAGACGGCCAGCAGGATGGAGCTGCGGTCCACTTTCGACAGCGTGCGGTTGTTGCGCTGGGCCCAGGCGCCGATCCAGGGCCGCAGCAGGCTGCCCACCGCGAACGGCAGCAGCAGCTGCAGCAGGATGCGGCCGGCGTCGGCCAGCCCGTGGCCTCCGCCCTGGCGGTGCAGCAGCACCGCCACCAGCAGCGGCGTCAGCACGGTGCCCAGCAGGTTGGAAGCCGTGGCCGCGCAGATCGCGCCCGGTACGTTGCCGCGCGCCATGGAGGTAAAGGCGATAGACGACTGCACGGTGGAAGACAGGGTGCAGACGAACAGCACGCCCAGCCACAGCGAAGGCGTCAACAGGCCGGGAAACAGCGCCCGCAGGCCCAGCCCCAGCGCCGGAAACAGCAGGAAGGTGCAAGCCAGGATCAGCGCGTGCAGGCGCACGTCCTTCACGCCAGCCACGATGGCGTCCGTCGACAGCCTGGCGCCGTGCAGAAAGAACAGCAGCGAAATGGCGATGTTGCTGGCCACGGTCATGAACGCCGCGCCCTTGCCCACGGCAGGGAAAAAGCTGGCGAAGACCACCGTGGCGATCAGGATGAGCGTGAATTGGTCGGGCAGGAAGCGGCGCATGGCAAAGATTTCCGTAGGGATTGCGGAAACTATAGGCACGGCGCTTGCCATCGTGAAGCCCACTGGGTACTTTAACTGTCATCGGACTTTCCTATGATCAGGCCGCCATGCTCAATCCCTTGTGGCTCAAGACCTTCGCCGCGGCCGCCGCCGCGCCCAGCTTCACCGAGACCGCCCGGCGCCTGGGCCTGACCCAGCCCACGGTCAGCGAACACATCCGCCAGCTGGAACAGGCCTTGAACCGGCGTCTGTTCCAGCGCGACACGCATTCGCTCGCACTCACCAGCGACGGCCGCAGCCTGCTGGTGCATGCGCAGATCATCCTGGACGCGCACGAGCGGGCCGAGCGCCTGTTCGACGCGCCGCGCCTGCGCGGGCGCGTGCGCCTGGGCACCTCGGACGATCTGGCAATGGGACCTCTGCCCGACGTGCTGGCCGCCTTCCGGCTGGCCCACCCGGAGGTCGAACTGGACCTGACCATCGGCGTCACCAGCGAGCTCTACAAGCTGCTGGACGACAACGGCCTGGACGTCATGATAGGCAAGCGCCGCAAGGGCGACCGCCGCGGCCAGACCCTGCACAAGGAAGCCCTGCTGTGGCAGGCCAAGGAAGGCCTGCGGGTGGCGCCGGACGAACCGCTGCCGCTGATCCTGCTGCGCGAACCCAGCGTGACCCGTGGCCTGACGCTGGACGCGCTGGCCCGCGCCGGCCGCAGTTGGCAGATCGTCTGCACCAGCACCAGCTATGCGGGCTGCCAGGCGGCCGCCCGCGCCGGCCTGGGCATCACGGTGCAGCCTTCGCACCTGTCCACGCTCGGCCTTGCCGCGCCAGCAGGCGCCGCGCAACTGCCCGCGCTGCCGCAGGTGGAATTCATCGTGATCTCGGCGCCCGCGCCCAACAAGCCCACGCGCGCGCTGACCGAGATCCTGATGCGCAGCACGCTGACTTGAGGCCTTTGCTTATTGCGCCGCCGAGCGGGTGTGCTGCACGCGGCCTTCCAGCGGCTGCGGCTGCTTGAGCAGGTTCAGGATCGGGCACCATTGCTCCACCGCCTCATGCACGGCGCGCACCGCGCTCTCGTCGGCCGGCGACACGATGTGCGCGGTATAGCGGATGTTGTGCGGAAAGAACGGCACCTGCTCATAGCCCGGCTTGCCGCCGCGCGGGTCCAGGTCGCCTTCGATCTCCACCTGCAGCGACTCCAGCGGCAATTCGAGTTCGGCCGCCTTGATCAGGAAGATATGCGTCAGGCAACTGCCCAGCGATCCCAGCAGCAGCTCGGGCGAACTCGGTCCCAGGTCATAGCCCGCGAAATCCGCGGGACTGTCGCTGACCACCTGGTGATCTCGGATCCGGATTCGGCGCACGCCGCTGCGGCCTTCGGCGCTGACCTGTGCGCGCAATTTCACCGGCGTCACGGTGTGCGGATCGCGCGCGTTGCGCGCCAGCACGGCCTCGCGTTTCTGGCCCAGGTATTCGTTCAACGTACTCATGTTGCAGACCTCGCTTGGGGTTGATATGTGCTTGGGCAAGCGCCGCAGTCAATGTTCGCGGCGCATATCCGGAATGGCGATGGGCGCACGATCCATCGCCTGCAATAGTTGGCCCAGCCCGCGGGCCGTCGCTCCCTCCATCCGTCCTCCCGGCCCACAGACATCGTCCGCGCTGGTCCACGCCGGAGCCGCGCCCGGCAGGCGGCGCGCACGCAGCCAGCCTTGGCGGTCGACCATGAACTGCGCGCCCGCCAGCTCGTCAGGCGACACGCCGGCTGCCAGCGCATAGGCGTTCCAGGCCTCTACGCCTGCCGCCACGCAATCCGCGTCTACGCGCTGTGTGTGGCCACGCGTCAGCGCCACGGTGAGCAGGCGTGGATCCTGCGGTTCCTCGGCCGCGCCCTGCGCGTAGGCCATCACACGCAGGGGCAAGCCGCGCAAGCCGCTGAGCCGCGTCGCCCGGCCGTCGCGGCAGGCAAGCGCCACGACGGGTGCGGCGACCGCCGGCATACCGCTGCCGCCGCTGACGCCATAGGCCCGCAGGCGCAGATAGTCCAGCACCTGCCAGATCTCTTCCGTGTTCAGCATTGCGCCAAACGCCGGCATCGCGGGGTTGGCCGCCGGTTCCTGGCCGCCCTGCGCGATGCGCCAGTGCAGCTCGCCTTCGAGCCTGTTCTGGAACAGGGCCGGTCCCAGCACGCTGGGCCACACCGGCAGGCTGGCGGCGCGCTCGCCCCGCCCATCTGCCGCCGCGCCGTGGCATGCGGCGCAATGCGCCTGGTACAGCCGTCCGCCCTGCAACAGATTGGCATCGGAAAACGGCAACGGCGACCGCTGATAGGAAGAACTGTGCGCCTCGACCAGCAACATCCGCGGGTTCGGCCAGTCAGCCAGCAGCGCCAGCGCGACGGCGGCGCCCAGCCATGCCAGCCGGCGGCGCTTGGCGAACAGCGCGCCGCACAGCAACGCCAGCGCCGCCGCCGACTGCGCCAGCGCCAGCCAAAGCTGGCGCCACGTGTGCGGGCTGACGGGCAGGTCCGGGTCGTAGCGCCACGCGAATGGCCAATACGCCAATGCCGGAGCCTGGCCCAGCGAGCGCCAGACCGCGGCGCCCAGGGCCAACGCCAATGCGGCCAAGCCGACCGTCAACAGCGCCGCCATGCGCCGCCGGGCCCACCGCGCCGCGCCAGCGGCATCCGCCGGCCGGCGTTGCACGATGCTCACCACGTCGCATCCAGCCCCAACAAGGCCAGCGCGCGATGGCGCAACGCGGCCAGGCGCGGATCGCCGCGATGCCTGGGGTACGGCAGGTCGTTGACGATTTCGTCCTTGATCCGCGCCGGCCGCTCGCTCAGCACCACGATGCGCGTGGCCATGAACAGCGCCTCCTCCACATCGTGCGTGACCAGCAAGGCCGTGTAGCCTTCGCGTTGCCACAGGTCCACCAGTTCGGACTGCATGGCGATGCGGGTCAGCGAGTCCAGCTTGCCCAGCGGCTCGTCCAGGATCAGGATGCGCGGATCGTTGACCAGCGCCCGCGCCAGCGCGGCGCGCTGCGCCATGCCGCCGGACAGCTGATGCGGATAGGCCTGGCTGAACGCCTTCAGGCCCACGCGCTGCAAGGCCTCGTCCACCCGGCTGCGCTGCGTCTTCAACAGCCCGCGCGCCTGCAGTCCCAGGGCCACGTTGTCCCAGACCGTGCGCCACGGATATAGCGTGGGGTCCTGGAACACCACGATGCGCGAAGGCGAAGGCCCCGTGATCGGCTCGCCGTCCGCCAGCAGGCCGCCCGCGGCGGGCGGCTCCAGGCCCGCCACCAGGCGCAGCAGCGTGGACTTGCCGCAGCCGCTGGGTCCCAGCAGCGCCACGAACTCGCCCGGCTTCACGTCCAGGTCTATGCCGTCCAGCACCGGCAGTTGCGCGCCGTCCAGGTCGAAGTGATGGTTCACGCCGCGCACGGCCAATGCGGCGCCGGCCGCATCCCGCTTGTCAGGCACCGCTGCCGCTACCATTTCACGACTCCCTTCTGCCAGGCCAGGAGGCGGTCGCGCCCCAGGAACAGCAAGGTGATGAGGCCCGAGAACACCAGCGCCATCACGATCAGCGCGCCGTACATGTTGGCGTAGGACGCCCAGCCCTGGGCCCATGACAGGTACCAGCCCAGCCCGGACTTCACGCCCATCATCTCGGCCGCCACCAGCACCGAAAACGAGGCGCCCAGGCCCATGAACAGGCCCACGAAGACCTGCGGCAAGGCCGCCGGAATCGCCACGCGCAGCACCAGGAACCACTCATTGGCGCCCATGGTGCGCGCCACGTCGTAGTAGGCCCGGTTGACGCCCGCCACGCCCGACCAGGTCAGCACCGTGACCGGAAACCAGGTGGCCAGGGCGATCAGGAAGACCGCTGCCGACCAGCTCGACGGAAAGAAGAAGAACGCCATAGGCAGCAAGGCCGTGGAAGGCACCGGCCCCAGGAAGCGCAGCACCGGATGCACCCAATAGCCCAGGCCGCGCGACCAGCCGATCGCGACCCCGGTCAGGAAACCCGCGGCCGCGCCCAGCAGAAAGCCGTTGGCCAGCAGCCAAAGCGAATTCGCCAGACTGTCGGCCAGCCGCTTGTAGTCGGAGACGTAGACTTCGATCAGCGACTGCGGCGGCGCGAAGAACGGGCTGGGCAGCAGCGCCAGCTTGGCCGTCGCGATCTCCCAGGCGCCCACCGCCACGGCCAGGGCCGCGAGCCAGGGGCCGGCGCGGTGCAAGGCGCGCACGGCGCGCAACTGCCCCGCCCCCGGCGCCGCCGCCAGTAACAGCAGCAGCGCCAGCGCCAAGGCCGCCGCGCCGAATTCGCGCGTGTAGCCCCAGGACGAGAAGCCCACCTCGACGTTCGGCCATGCCAGCGTCACGCCGCCCACGCCCGCCCACAGCGCGGCGGCGGCGATACCGGTTTTCCACAAGCGCCAGTCGCGCGCGGGCGGATTCACGCCCGCGGCCAGGGCGTGCAATACGTCAGCCGAGGACATTGGGCACCACCACTTGCGCGTATTTGTTGACGTCCAGGCCCGCGCTCAGCACCTTGATCGTCTTCAGGTCCCGGGCGTAGCCCACGATCTCTTCGCGCAACGCGGCGCCCGTCGAGGCATGGCCATGGCTATGGCTGCGCAGGATCGCGGCCACGCGTTCGGCCGGCACCTTGCCGGGCACATACGGCGCGAAGATGCGCGCGGTCTCGTCCGGGTTGGAAGCCGTCCAGCGCTGCGCGTCGATCACCGCACGCGCAATGGCCGCGGCGGCCTCTGGATCCTTGCGCACCAGATCGCCGCGCAGGCCCAGCACGCAGCAGGTTCGGTTCTCGTAATCGCCCTCGATGTTGGTGGCGATCTCTCGCAGCTTGTTGTCCTCGCGCAGCGTGTAGATCAGCGGATCGTCACCCGCAATGGCGTCGACCTCGCCCTTGCGCAGGACTTCGCCGAACAGGTCCTGCGGGTACTGGCGCCAGTCCACGGATTCGGGATCGATACCCAGCTGCGCCACGCGGATCGCGAAGAAGTTCTTCACCGGACTGGCCTGGTCCGACACGGCCACGCGGCGTCCCTTCAGGTCGTTGACGCTCTTGATCGGCGAATCCTGCGCCGTCAGCAAGCGCATGCAGCCGCCATGCGTGCCCACCGCCAGCTTGACGTCGAAGCCCTGCTCCAGCGGCTTCAACCAACGCAGCGCCATGCCGATGCCGCCATCGGCGTGGCCGGTGGCGATCGCCTCCAGCAGCTGGTCGGTGGAGCCGCTGAAGTTGATGCGTTCGACCTTGAGGTTGTACTTGTCGAAGAAGCCGCGCTCCAGCGCCACCGACACGGGCGATTGGCAGACTGCGGTCTGGCTCCATGCGATCTTGAACGTGCGCGGTGCGGCGTTGGCGGCCAGCACGCGCGAGCCCAGCATGCCCAGCGGCGCCGCAAGGCCTGCGGCGCCTGCCGCGCGCAGCAGCGCACGGCGCGAAATTCCCCGCGTGGAGATGGCGCGGGAATGGACGTTCGTATTCATCAACCTTCCTTTTGAGCAGACTGTGAATGGCGATGATTGCCATGCGGCATCATCGACCTGCGCTCAGGGGTTAGACAAATACAAAGTCGGGATAACAATATGGGCGACGCATGGCCGCCCAGGGGCTGGACTATTCGGGCAAGTGGTCCGGAACGCCGTCCTCGTCGACCTGCTTGACGCGGTCCAGCGCGTTGCGCGCGGCCGACATGGCCTCGACCGTGCTGCGGAAGCGTCGGCTGATGAAGATCTCGAAAGCCTGGGTGTCGGGCTCGGCTTCCTGCTGCACGGCGTCATCCGGTGGCGCATCGGCCTGGGCTGCCGCTTGCGCGTCCCGTTCGGCCTGGCTCTTTTTCTTCGGCAACCGCCGCGTTTCGATGAAAGCGCGCGGCGGCACGCGCCCCTCGGGTTGGGTCGCGTACGCGAGCACCGAAAATCCGTTGATGATCTTCTCAGCCATTGCGGTTCCGTGTGGCCGCGCCCAAAAAAGCGCGGTTCCTTGTTACCGACTACGGCCCGCCGCGGGAAAACTTAAGCCAGCGCCGCCTGGCGCGCACGCACGTAGGCCGCCACCTGGGCCAGCACGTCGGACAGGTCCGCCTGCAGCGGCGCGAAGCCGGCGTTGCGCTCGCGCGTAGCTTCGTCCATGTACAGCGGACGGCGGATCTCCACCTGCAAGCTGTGCCGATTCAAGGCCGGCTGGCCGATCTGCGCGATCAACTGCACGCCTTTGTAGGGGTCGTTGCGCGCCACGGTGTAGCCCTTGCCGCGCAAAGCGGTCTCGATCAGGGCGATGAACTCCGGCTCGCAGGTGGTGCCGTCGCGGTCGCCCAGCACAAAGTCCGCCAGCGGATGCTCGCTCTTGCGGCCCAGGCGCTCGTAGGCGTCGTTGGGCATGGAGTGCAGGTTCAGGTGCCAGACCGCGCCAAAACGCTGCCGCACCTGCTGGATCGCCTGCGACAGCGCCGCGTGGTAGGGCTCGTAATACGCCTGGATGCGGTGGCGCACTTCGGCCAGCGTGAGCTTGCGGTCGTAGATCGGCGTGGACCTGTCCATCCTGCGCCAGATCAAACCCTTGCCCAGGCGGGTCTTCTCGCCCGGGTCCAGCGGCTCGGGCCAGGGTTGCGCCAGCAGCTCCGGGTCCAGGTCCTGCAGCGTGCGGTTGGGATCGATATAGACGCGCGGAAAGTTCGCGGCGATCAGCGTCGCGCCCAGGGCCGGCGCCGCCGACCACAACGCGTCCACGTGCGTGTCCTCGCCCTGGCGCAATTGCGCCAGGGTGGCCGCGGCGCCGAAGTCGTCGGGATAGCGCTCGCCGCTATGCGGCGAATCGCAAACCAGCGGCAAGCCCGGGCCCGTGGGCTCGTGTACGGAAACAGCGTCGAAGTCGGCGTGGGTCATCGTCAATCAGCCTGAATATTGGCAGTCTTGGCGACCTTGGCGTAGCGCGCCAGGGCCTGCTGGATCTGCGCCTCGAATTCCTGGGGCGTGGTGCGCACCAGCGTACCACCCACTTCCTCGGCCTTCTTGCGGAATTCCGGATCGTCCTGGGCCGCGCGCACTGCCTTGTTCAGGCGTTCGATCACGGCCGGCGGGGTGCCGGCGGGCGCCACCAGGCCGAACCAGCCGCCCGTACCCATGTCGGGGTACCCCAGCTCGATGTAGGTCGGCACGTCGGGCAACAGCGGCGAGCGTTCGGCGCCCAGCACGGCCAGCGCGCGCAGCTTGCCGCCCTGCACCTGCGGCAGGGTCGAGGACAGGTTGTCGGTGATCGCGTCCACCTGCCCGCCCATCACGTCATTCAACGCCGGACCCGCGCCGCGGTACGGCACGTGCAGCAGCTTGATGCCGGACAGCATCATGAAGTTCTCGATGTTCACATGGCCCAGCGAGCCCACGCCCGGCGAGGCGAAGCTATAGCGCTCCGGCTGTTTCTTGGCCAGGGCCACGAACTCGGCCATGTTCTTGGCCGGCAGGCCCGGATTGATCGCGAAGATGCTGGGCACGGCAACCACGTTGGCCACCGGCACGAAGTCCTTCACCGGGTCGTAGTTCATCTTGCGGAACACAGCCGGGTTCGAGCCGTGCGTGCTCATCGTGGCCATGCCGATGGTGTAGCCGTCGGGCGTGGCGCGGGCCACCTGCTCCATGCCCATGGAACCGCCGGCGCCGGCCTTGTTCTCGACCACGATGGTCTGCTTCAGGTCGCGGCCGGCGTACTCGGCCACCAGGCGCGCCACGATGTCGGTCGAACCGCCAGCGGCGAACGGCACCACCAGCTTGATGGGGCGGGCGGGATAGTCGGCAGCTTGGGCGATGCCGGCAAAGGACAACGTGGCGAACATGCCGGCGAGCGCGAAGCGCGCGGACCGGCCCAGGAGGCGGCGGGACATGGGGGATGACTCCGAAAGTTGAAGGTCAGTCGACAAGGCCGCCAGTGTCCGAACTTTACGATCCCCTTTCAAACGACTATATTGCACGGCTTCATTACCAATGGTCATGCTAGATGCGACTGCACTCGCCCTCCATGTCCGAACTGCACGCCTTCGTGACGGCGGCACGCCTGGGCAGCTTCACCCGCGCCGCGGAGGTCTTGTGCGTCACCCAGGGCGCCGTCAGCCGCGCCATTTCCCGACTGGAAGCGCATTTCGGCCAGCCGCTGATGCATCGCAACGCCCATGGCCTGACCCTGACTGAAACCGGACGCCGCCTGTACGACGGCACGCTAGGCCCGCTGCAGCAGATCGAGTCGCTCAGCGCCGGATTGCGCGCCAATGACCGTCGCCTGCGCCTGACGCTGTCGACGGTGCCGACGCTGGCCAGCGCCTGGCTGGTGCCCCGCCTGTCCGACTTTCATGCGCGCCATCCGGATATCCAGCTCAGCTTCGCGGCCTACCGCCGCAACGAAGATTTTTCGGGTGAGACGCCCGATGCCAGCATCCTGTCCGGCATGCCGGAGCAATGGCCGGGCTGGCAGGTGGACTACGTGATCGGGCGCGAGTTGGTCGTGATCTGCCACCCCGCCCGTCTGGCGGCCCGGCGCGCGCAGGGACTCTGGGACACGCCAGCCGGCCTGCTCGGGGAACCGCTGCTGTATCACTCGAATGGCATGGACAACTGGGCGCAGTGGCTGGCCGCCGCCGGCGTGCCGCGCGCCTCGGTCCAGCTGTCCAATGGCTTTGACCAGGTTTCCATCCTGGTTCGCGCCGTCATGGCCGACATGGGCATCGCCGTGCTGCAGCGCTGCCTGGTCCGCGACGACCTGCAGGCCGGACGCGTGGTGGCCCCGTTTCCCGACCTGCCCATCCGCATCGACCGTGGCTACCATCTATGCGCCCCGGCCCAGCGCCGCGACCATTACGCGCTGGCTTGTTTCCGGCGATGGCTGCTGGAAACCGCCGGGCAGGACCCCGACGTAATCGCCGCCAGCCCAGCCTGAGCGCCTAGCCTGCGGACACAACCCGTTGCCGGCGTCCTGCGCGGGAATACTACAAAATGAAAACGGACTCCCGATCTGGAGCCCGCTGCGGGGGTCTGCGCCATGCTGCCGGCGCGGTCGAAAATGCTCAGGGTGCGAGCTTGAACCCGAGGTCCACGCCCCATTTGTCGGTCTCGCGCAGCCATTTCGCGCCGCAATTCAGGCAGCGGAAATGGTCTTCACGGCTTTCTTCACGGCCTTTCTGCGTGGGATTGGTGAACCCCTGGTGTCCCAGATGGGCATGCGGCGCAACGCCTGCAAGCCCGGGGTTAATGCGTTGGCAAGCCAGGCACATAACGCTCATTGGTGCTTCCCTACAATTTTAGTAACTAAATTGTAAGGGATTCCACCAATACTTTTCTATCGAATCAGGCCCCTAAATCCAAAAAATATTGTTAACGCCACAATTAAACAACAGTGGGCAGGGCCGCCAGGCAGGTTGCCAGGTGATACGGAGAGGTCGACGGCATGTCATTGCGCACCACCGCTCCTTCCGCGTCCAGGCATTCGTACCAGCCGCCGGGGTGCAGGAAACGCGCGCGGAACATGGACAGGCCGGCCTCCAGCGCGGGCAGGTCGCCCAGCACGCCGAGCACCCGCAGGTACTCGGTCTGCGCCCAGATCCGACGCGTATCGTCGATCACGGCGCCGGACTCGTCCAGCGACGCCACCACTCCGCCCGCGTCCACACCATGGCGGCGCGACCAGCGCACAGCGCGGGGCAGCGACTCCGTCAGCTCCAGGCCGTCGAAAACCTCGGCCGAGCCTTGCACCAGCGACAGCCACTCGAACTGATGCCCGGGCTCCAGCCGGTTGCCGGCCGAGCCTTGCCGCTCTTCCGCGATGCACTGCGAGGCCGCATGCACGAAGAAATGGCTGATGCCTTGCGCCAGGCCGCGCAGGCGCTGCGCGTACAGCGCCGGCTCCGCGACCTGGGCTGCGGCCAGGTAGGCCTCGGTCAGATGCATCATGGGATTCTGCGCGGGCGCGCGCAGAGGCTGGCTCAGGTCGGCGCTGAGCGCCGCGTGATACAGCCCGTCGGCGGTCTTGAAGCGCGCTTCGATGGTCGAGGAAGTCGACAGCATGAGCTTGCGCGCATCGGCATTGCGGCTGCGGCGGAAATAGGCGGCGCAGGCCAGCACGATGAACGCGTGGGTGTACAGGTCCTGCGTGTCATCGAGCGGATGCGCCGCGGCGTCCACGCTATAGCGCCAGCCTCCGTGAAGCTCGTCGCGGAACACGCGCCGCAGCGATTCGAACAGCACATCTGCATGCGCGCCCGCAGCGTCGCCCGGCGCTTCCGAAAAAACGTAGAGCTGGCGCGCGCAAGCCATGGCGCGGTAGCGCTCGACCGGCAGCGCGACGCCCGTCGCCGCGTCCAGCGATTCATAAGGCAGACCCAGCGCGCCATTGAAACCCTGCCCCATCCAAAGGGGCAGGACAACGGAATCAAAATGGTCGCGGAATGCGCGGATGTGTTCCGCAAGTGAAGAGTTGGTCTGTGCGGCAGTCATCTTGGAACGGCGCATACCCAATGAGGGCCCCAGATTTTGGAGCAGCAACGATAACCGAAATTTTCGTCGCAAACCTTTGAGTATTCTCCGAAGCGTCATGCTCACACAGACCGGTCCCGCCGATCAGCTCCGTCCAGGGCGTGGCGCCCTATCGGAAGATGTTTTCCTCTACCCAGTTCTGCGCGAATACTTCCGCGCGATCGCGTGCTTCGTCCAACGAAGCGCAGTTGCCCAAGTGGGAAAACGCGGCATCCACTTCGGTGCCGCCCTCGGCCGTAACCGTCAGCAGTACGCCATATCCGCCGGTATCCATGGCCGCTGTGGAAACGTCGATCAGAACTTCCTGGTCACGATGCTGCATGTGCTACCTCCCAGTCGGTTACCTAAACGCGTGAACCACGCGTGACGTTGCGGGGGCAGAATCCCCGCGCAAATGAATAGACCTGCAAACGTCACGCAAGTTCATCTTACTGGCGACTCGTGGGTCGCGATACGTCGAAAAGCAGCCAAATCGCGCATTCCGTCTCAGGAAATTCCCGTAGCACGGCCCTATTGGTCGCGAACTCGCGAAATACTGCGAAAACATTCGCAAATTGTGTGGAAATCCCCGCGCCAAACGGTCAAGACGCGGCGAAACGCGGAGGGCGGCCCCGGGCCGCGCCTGCTGTCGACATAATTGGATTTTGCGGGTTAGCGCAAATGGATGGCGCCCGGCTCTTCCATGCGCAGGGCGAGCTTGCCCTTCTCGGTGATCAGCCAGCGGCCGTCGGCGTCGGCTGCAATGCAACGCAACGTCTCCAGCGCCTGCGCCACGTGGGCGGGCACTTCAGTCTGGGCAGCGCCGGGCTCGCAATTGTCGGCCACGATGCGCAGCCAATGTCCCAACTCGCCTTTCTCGAAACGGTGCAATGCCATGCGGTGATTCTCTCTTGAATACCCAACGATAGCATGTTGCCATGCCCCGCCCTGGCGACCTGTAAAAGTCGCTAGGCAAGCAGCTTGGGCAAGGACGACGCCAGCAGCGCCACGCCCGAAACGGTCAGCAGGCCCAGCACGATGCGGCGAAACGCAACGTCGCTGATGCCCACGTAGACGCGCGTGCCCCACAAGGTCGGCACCAGCATCGCCGGCACGATCACCGCAAAGAGCGGCAGCATGTCGCGCGTCACCACGCCGGTGTAGACATAGCTCGCCATCGTCACGACCAACATCGACAGGTTGAAGTTCTGGATCACCGCGCGCTGCACGTCGCGGTCAAAGCGACGCAAGGTGCACCACAAAGTCGGAATGACGCCGGTGAAGCCGCCTATGCCGCCCATGACGCCGCCCATCGCGCCCACCACGCCGTCGGCCCATCGTCCACCCGCCGTGATAGGCGGCAAGCGCGTCGCGAACAGCATCACCGGACACCAGACCGCCAGCAGTCCGCCGACCAGCGCCTTGAACATCAGCGGATCCAGATAGGGCAGCAGCTTGACGCCCAGCGGAATCCCCAGCAATCCGCCCGCCACGAAGGGCAGCAGGTGCGCCATCGTGAATCCGCGGCGCATCGTGAACGCGGCCAGCAACTGGCCGGTCAGCGAGCCGAACACCACCATCGCAGCAGCGAGTTTGGGATCTATCGTCCAGGCCCAGAACGACATGGCCACCATGCCGAAGCCGAAGCCCGAGAGGCCCTGCACGAAACCGGCGGCCATGGCGCCCGCCGCGACCAGCACATATAAGGAATCCATACCCGCCGCACGCCTGCAAGAGAAGCCGGAACGGTTCCGGCGCTCGACATTCTAGAACGCGCCGATGGCCGGTTTCGCGCCTGCGGCGTACTGACGGGCTAGGAAGCCCGCAGCGCCAGCGGCCGCTTCAGGCGCGTCGCCGCCGCCGACGCCGCCACGCTGGCGCCGATCAGGGCCAAGCCCAGCGCCAGGTCGGCCGAGATGCGCTCCTGGAACACCAGCGACGACACGATCAGCCCGATCACCGGCACGCACAGCATGGCGATCGAGGTCGCCACCGGCGGCATCTTCTGCGTCATGCCCAGCACCACGATGAAGGTCAGCGCGGTAGCCAGCGGACCGGTGTACAGGATCACGGGCCATGCCTCGGGCTGCGCCAGGAAAACGGGCGCGCCATCGCGCATCCA
Organism: Achromobacter aegrifaciens; assembly: GCF_902859735.1. GTDB lineage: Bacteria > Pseudomonadota > Gammaproteobacteria > Burkholderiales > Burkholderiaceae_B > Achromobacter > Achromobacter aegrifaciens. Next base: position 19,458 of record NZ_CADIJY010000016.1, read on the forward strand.
CGCCAGCGCGGCCAGCGGCAGCGCCGCGATGGCGGTCTGCCAGGGAATCATGTCCGCGCCCAGGCGGATATGCCGGTAGCCGCGCAGCTGGATGATATTGCAGGCCCACGCAAAGGACGCACCCAGCAACATGGCCAGGCCGACCACGGTGTGCGCCTGCCAAGGGCTGAACGCGGGCGCGACGATGACGGCGATGCCGGCATAGCTCAGCCCCGTCGCCAGCCATTGCGCCATCGACAGGCGCTCCTTCAGGATCAGCGAGGACAGGGGAATCACCCAGATGGAAGTGGCGTAGGCGATCACGGACGCGCGTCCCGGCGCCACGTATTGCATCGCCCATAGCGCCAGCGCCGTGAACGCCCCCATCTGCAGCAGCGCCACACCCGCCACCAGCGGCATTTCCTGCCGCGTCGGCAGGCGCAGGCGGCCCAGCATGCCCAGCACCAGCGCGCTGATCAGCGCGGCCGAGCCGAACCGGCTGGCGGCCAGCCACAGCGGGCTCATGTGCGTCAGCCCCAGCTTCATGACGGGCCAATTGCCGCCCCAGATGGCGACCGCACCGACCAGCGGCAAAAACCTGCCCAACGTGCTCTGCTGACTCATTACTGCCCAATCTACTGCTTGAATATTCCGCGCTTTGGCACAATTGCCAAACGATGGAATAGTCTATAGGGTTAACCCCAGCATATTTCACTGCATTCAAGGGAGATACCCGTCATACTCAGCACAGATGAATTGCTGAATGACCGTAACTGGGTGACTTATGCCGGAAATCAACCTGGATGCCACCGACATCCGTATCCTCAACGAACTCCAGCGCGATGCGCGGCTGACCAATGTCGAACTCGCCGCGCGCGTGAACCTGTCCGCCTCTCCCTGTCTGGCGCGCGTGCGCCGGCTCGAAACCGAGGGCCTGATCGACCGCCGCGTCACGCTGCTCAACGCGCGCAAGCTGGGCCTGAAGGTCAACGTATTCATCCAGATCTCGCTGGACAAGCAGCGCAAGGCGGCGCTGGACGTGTTCGAACGCGAAATCGCGGTCCTGCCGGAAATCATGGAGTGCTACCTCATGTCGGGCGATGCCGACTACCTGATACGCGCCCTGGTGCCTGACGTGGACGCGCTGGAGCGGCTGATCGTCGAACACATCACCCGCATCCCGGGCGTCGCCAGCATCCGTTCCAGCTTCGCCTTGAAGCAGGTGCTGTACACCACCGCCGTCCCGCTCGCGTGAAGCCCGCGGCGGCAACTTGCGGGATCCGTGGCACCCCTCCACAATGAAAGCGCCGCGCCCCGCGCCGGCGCCCCTCCCATCGCCTAGCAAGGAGAACACCATGCCTGAAACCGACTGGTTCCCCGGCGGCACGCTACCCGATCGTCAGGGCTACTTCGAAGTGGAATTCGAAACGGGTCAAACCGAAATCACGCGCTACGGCCTGCTCGGCTGGGAGCCCGAACAGGATCGCGGCCGGATCAGACGCTGGCGCGGCCTGGACCCGGACATCGAAGCCGCCGAAATGCAGCGCGAGAGCTCGGTGCGCAACAACGGCGACACGCTCATGGGCTGAAGCGCCGGCAGACGCGCCAAGCAAAACGCCGCGGAGAACATCCGCGGCGTTTTGCTTGGCAGGCCCGTTCAAAGATTCAGTTTGGAGATCTTAGTACCGGCCAGGGACACGCCTGCCATCAGGCCGCCGTTGTTCATCACGAAGCCGACGATGGGTTGTTGTGCCGTGTTGGTGTCGATGCGGCCGTTGGCGCCCACATTGACAACCGCAACCGTCGCATCGGCGCCCACGGTCCAGCCGCTGCTGTTGCGGAACTTGGCAAGCGCCTCATCCGTCATGAACAACAGCACCATCGCCTTGGACTGCGCCCCCGCCTGGAAGCCGACGGAACCCGCCGTGGTGCTGTAGTAGCCGGCGGTGGAACTGCCCACGCGCAGCACGCCCTTGCCATGCTCGGCCCCGATGATGAAGCTGCCGCTCAACACATCAGGAAAAATCAGCACGCCTCGGGCGCGGGCGACCAGTTCCCTGGACTGCGGCGACGCTTGATAGAGCTTGCCCAAGGTGGCGTCGGCCGCACTGTTCAACGATTGGCGCTGTTCGGTCGCGGTGGCCTCTGACTTGGAACTGTTGGTGGTGCAACCCGTGAACATCAGGCCGGCCACGCCGATCGCCGCGGCGGCCAGGCCGACACGACGCAAGACAGGAAAAGTATCAAACATGGAACTCTCCTTTGTTGTTGTCACCCTACACCAATGTACCGGGCAAATCCGCCAGCGCAAAGCACGCGATTGTGTGAAAAGAAACAAAACCCTGCCTGCCGCTGCGGGTCCGGCCCGCCGCTACAGGATGCCGTAGCGCGGTTCGCCCGTGGCTTCGTCCACCGACACGATGCCCGACAGCACCAGTTCGGCGTGGCGTCTTGCCGTCCCGGGATCCTCGAAGGTCACGAAACGCGGCAGCGACCAACGCCGCTCGAATTCGCCTTCCACCCTCCGGCACACCGCTACCTCGATCGCCAACATGCCGGTATCCAGCCGGATGACCTGACATTCCACCTCGAATCCATCAATATGACGCTGTGGCCACGCGCCCATTCCTTGCTCCTCGAAATTGTTTTTCCCGGCCGCAATATGCCAAAAAATTTTTGGCTTGAAAAGTAATGTTTTCAAGGAGTTATGAAGTACTAGAGCAGGTAGTGCGAACGCATCTTGAAGCTCATCCAAATGGCCGAAAATCGGTCCAAATCCTGGCCTTTCGCGCTCGCCGCAAGAACGGTGCGAGCAGCATCTTTCAGCCGCCCGGCGGACGTATCCATTGCGCGTCCCACAAGCCTTCGCCGCGCTCCAGAGCCGCGCCCAAGGCCTGTTTGCTGCGCTGCGCAACCGCCGCCAGCAAGGCATTGCAGACGGAAAAGGCCGCAGTGTAGGAATCGAATGGCGACGCGCTGGAACTGCGCGCTATCAGCACGTGGTGTGCCGAGGCCGCGGCGGGCGCCGACGCCGAATCGGTGATCAGGATCACCTTGCCGCCTCGCTGCCGGAAATACTGCACCGCCTTGGCCGCGGCAACCGAATAGCGCCTGAAGGTAAACGCCAGCAGCACGTCGGCCTCGTCGATCCAGAGCAGTTGGTCTTCCAGGAACAGCGGGCCGGCGGCGACCATGGGCTTGACCGAAGGCAGGCACAGGTTCAAGTACAGCGCCACGTGGCTGGCCAGCGGCGCGGCCTGGCGTAGCCCCAGCACATGCACCCGCCCCTTGCGCTGCGTCAGCAGTCGGACGGCAGCCTCGAAGGCGGCCACGTCGATCGACGCGTAGGTCTCCTTCAGGTTGTGCTGGTCATGCAGCAAGGCGTTATGCAGGCAGGCGCGCGCCGACGGTTTGTCCGAGCCCACCGCGTCCGCGCGCTCGCCGGGCGAGGCCAGGCGCGCCGTCACTTCCGTGCGCGCCTCCATCTGGGCCTGCGCGTAGCTTTCGTAGCCGAGCTTGGCCAACAGGCGCACCACGGTGGAAGCGCTGGTGCCGACCTGCCTGGCCAGCGCCGTCGCCGATTCCAGCAGGCTTTGCGGATAGCGCGCCTGCATCTCCTCGACCAGCAATTGTTCGCTCTTGCTGAGCTTGCGGCCGTAGCCGGCAATACGTTGGTGCAGGTTCATCCTTGCATGGCCCTAGGTGATAACCCCAAATTTCACAATACACATTGCATCTTATATTTCTGCCTGCAATCTTCATTGCAAATTAGACCAAACCCGCAGTCACCACAAGAGAATTCCATGAAGCATCAATCGCAGGGACCGTCCTCGATCCGCCGCAGCCTGATCCTGGCCGGTCTGGGCGCCGCCTTGCTGCCGCTGGCCGCGCGCGCCGACGCCTATCCTTCGCGCCCCATCACGCTGGTCGTCCCCTTCCCTGCGGGCGGCTCCGTCGACCTGATCGGCCGACTGTACGCGGACGCCCTGGGCAAGGCGCTGGGTACCAGCGTCATCATCGAGAACCGCGACGGCGCGGGCGGCGCCATCGGCAGCAAGCGCGTCGCGCGCGCCGCGCCGGACGGCTACACGCTGGTCGCGTCGTCGCAAAGCTCGCACCTGGCCAATCCGCTGATGCGCAATGACCTGGGCTACGACCCGATCAAGGACTTCGTCTCGATCTCGCAGCTGTCGCGCACGCCCAATGTGCTGGTGACCAATGCCGCCGTGCCGGCCCGCAACCTGGCGGAGTTCGTGGCGCTGCTGAAGGCGCGCCCCGACCAGTTGCACTATGCCACCGCAGGCATCGGCAGCATGGGCCAGCTCAACGCCGAACTGCTGAAGAACACCCTGCAGCTGCAGGCCGTGCACGTGCCCTATCGCGGCGGCGCGCCGCTGATCAACGCGCTGCTGTCCGACCAGGCGCAGTTCGCGCTGGACAACCTCGCGCCCTTCCTGCCCCACATCCAGGTCGGCAAGATGCGCGCGCTGGCGGTGGCCGCGCCAAAACGCCTGGACTCCCTGCCCGACGTGCCGACCTTCGAGGAACTGGGTTACCCCGTGCTCAATTCCATGTCGTGGATCGGCCTGGCCGCGCCCGCAGGCACGCCGCCCGACATCGTCCAGAAGCTGCTGGCCGCCGTGCGCACCGCCGCCACCGAGGACGGCATGCCGCAATCCCTGGAAAAGGCCGGCGCGCTGCCCCCCGAGAACCAGACCCCGCAACAGTTCACCGCCATGATGTCCGAGCGCCTGGCGTTGTACAAAGACCTGATCGACCGCGCCGGCATCCGTCCTGAATAGGCCCTACTCCCATGAAAAATCCCGCTTTCGAACCCGACACCGCCCCGCTCGAAGTCCTGCCGCGCGATCTCTCGGCCTATCGCGAGGGCAATGTCGGCATCCCCTACGTGCACCGGTTCGAGTCGGGCCGTCCCGGCCCGCATGTGCTGATCAACGCCATCACGCACGGCAACGAAATCTGCGGCATGGTGGCTGCGACCCATCTGCTGGACTCAGGCGTGCGCCCCAAGATCGGCACGCTCACCGTCAGCTTCGCGCACGTCGAAGCCTATGAAGCCTTCGATATCGAGAACCCCTACGAGAACCGCCAGCTCGTCCACAACCTGAACCGCATCTGGTCCGCAGCCATGCTGGACGGCCCGGAAGACAGCCCAGAACTGCGCCGCGCCCGCGAGCTGCGTCCGGTGCTGGACGCAGCCGACTTCGTGCTGGACATCCATTCCACGCGTGCGCCGGTGCAACCCTTCTGGGTCTACACCGAGATGGACCGCAACACGGCGCTGGCCAGCGCCGTCGGCGTGCCGCAGGTGCATCTGGTGATGCCGCCCGACCTCTTCCCCGGCACTGGCGTCATGGGCTACGGCCGCCACGGCGATCCGCACTCCGACAGCAGCGGCTCGCTGGTGGTCGAATGCGGCCAGCACTTCGCGCAATCCGCCGCCGACCTGGCCACCGACGTCACGCTGCGCTTCCTCGCACACACGGGCCTGATCGACATGCCTGCCGGCACGCCGCCCCCGCCCGCGCCGCAGCGCTACCGCCTGCTCGAAGTGCATATGGTGAAGTCCGAGGACTTCACCTTTACCCGTCCGGTGATCGGCTTCGAAACCTTCGCCAAGGGTGAACTCATCGCCATGAACGGCACCGAGGAAATCCGTTCGCCCTGCGACGACTGCACCATCTTCATGCCCACGCGCATGCCCATCGTGGGTCGCGAAGCGGTGTACCTGACCGTGGCGATCTGATCGCCATCCGCAAGCGTCTGATCGGGATCCGTCAAAGGTCCGGAATCAGGCGCTTGCCCAGGCTGATGACCTCGTCCTGCTGAAAGCCCAGGGTCGCGTAGAAGTCCTTCACCGCAATATTGCCCGACCGGATCAGCAGATTGATCTTGGGGCAACCCATTTCCAGCAGCCGGCGCTCCACCGCCTGCATCAGTGCGGTGGCATGACCGCGGCGCTGATGCGCGGGCGATACCGCCAGGTAATTGATCCAGGCGCGATGGCCGTCATAGCCGCCCATCAGCGTCGCGACGATCGCGCCGTCCGCCTCTCCCACCAGAAACAAGTCCGCCTGCACCGCAAGCTTGCGCGCAATGTCCTTGCGCGGGTCGTTCCATGGGCGGGTCAGGCCGCAGTCATGCCACAGCTGGATGACGGCCGCTTCGTCGGTCGAATGGTAGGGCCGGATGGCGAGGTCTTGCGCACTCATGCTTCGTTCCTTCAAGGATGGCAACGAAAGCCTTGCGATACGCCTCGACAGCGGGACCAGCCAGAAACAGAAAAGCCACGAGGGGTATCGTGGCTTTCAGGATATGGCGCCGATGGTTTGGCGCCGGGACGTGACCAGCCACTCAACGTAAGCGTCGAGTGATTCGTCGGTAGGCTGCGCCAGACATAGGCGCGAAATGCTGTGCGTTCATGAGGGCAAGCATACACGAGGCGGCGAAGCGCAGCCAACGTCAGGACGCGTCAGGCGCCTCCAGCGTGCCTTCCATGACCACCACGGCCTCGCCCGCCACGCCCGCCCATACGCCATCGGCGCGCGGTTCGGCGTGAGCCAGCAGCACGCTGGCGCGTCCCATGTCCACGCCCTGCTCCACCCTCAGGCGCATTGCGCCGGCGCCGCGCAGGGCCGTGCGCAAGGCCGTCATGGCCGCCGTAGCGCTGCCGGTCGCGGGGTCTTCCGTCATGCGACCGGTGAACATGCGGGCCTGGACATCCGCCCCGCCCGCCCCCGTGTCCGTGGTGTAGGCATAGATGGACTTTGCGCCGTCCAGCGGCAGCAGGGCCGCGTAGCCCGCCGGATCTGGCACGGCCCGGCGCAAGGCGTCGCGGCTGGCCAATTGCACCACCAGGAAGATCAGGCCTACCGACGCCACCTGCGGCGCATGCGTGGAGGTATCGATGTCCGCAGGCTCCAGGCTCAAGGCCCGCGCAACCGCGGCGGCCGGCGCCTCGCTGGCGCGCGACAGCGGTTGCGGCGCAAGCAGTTCCGCACCCGCCGCGCCGTTTGCGCCTGGGCGCAGCGCAATGCGCACCAGTCCCGCCTCCTCCTCAAACGCGAAGGCATCCGGCACGGTCAGGCCCGAGGCAGCCATTTCGCGCGCCAGCACCACGGCCGTGCCCACATTGGGATGTCCGGCGAACGGCACCTCGCGGTCGGGCGTGAAGATGCGCACCCAGGCCGTATGGGCAGGATCCCGCGGCGGCAGCACAAAGCTGGTTTCGGAATAGTTGAATTCGCGCGCGATGCGTTGCATCTGCGCCGTGCTCAGGCCCTGGGCGTCGAACACGACCGCCAGCGGATTGCCGCCGTACGCTTGGCTGGTGAACACATCGGCGGTGACATAACGGTAGCGCATGGAACGTCCTCTCAGGCCACGCGGACAGCGCGGCGACCCGGGAAGTGTGCGGGGCCGGCGCGCGGTCCACCAGACACAGAGGCGATGAATCGGGACCGTAACAGCGGGTGGATCTGGCATAGACTATGCTGGCCCGGCGCTTTCCGCCCCCCCAAGCCGGTGCATGACGATTTGCGCTCACCAGGAACCCGCCACATGTCCACGGTACGCACCTACTTCCAGAACCGCCTGCCTGCAGGCGAACTTGCCAGATTGATGCGAGTCCAGGAGCCGTTCTTTCTGGAGAACATCGTCGACATCGACGAAACCGCGGCAGCGCTGCAGGCGCTGTGCCGCGAACATGGGCTGACCGTGCGGACGGTCAAGCAACCCTACAACGCCAGCGTGTCGGGCTGGGATCTGGCCAGCTTTCTTCCCGCCTGGTTCGGCGCGCTGGCCCTTGGTTTCTTCGCCGCCACTACGCCGGGCGGGCAGCGTACGGACGTCACCCTCAAACTGCGCAGCAACAGCTTGCTCGAAGTCTGTTTTTCCCGGACAGCACCCCATCCCGGCGCCGCCTTGCCTTGATCCGCGCGGGGTGTGCCTTGCATCAAGGTAGCGTCCACTCAGGCCTAGTACAATGTCCCATATATGGGGACGCTAAACATGAAAGACAGTGCCAGACCCGCAGAGGCGCTTACCGTCGAAGCCGCGATAGGCTTGGCTGAAAACTGGGCCCGCGCGCATCACGCGGACGCTGATCGAAGCAGGAAGTTCGCCACCCAATGGCATGGAGACACCAGCCCCGATGACAGGCAAGGCGAGGTGCTCCTGAGAGATCTCGCCTTCTTTTTCCAGGCCGCATCCAACGACGCCGCCTACTGGCGCTCGGTCGGAGACTTCACCGAGGAAGCCACCGGCCCCTGGGGAGTCCAGGCGCTGAAAGCCTTGGCCGGCCTGAACCTCATCGGCCTGGCGGCATCCCTAATCCTGTTCGCGGCGCGCGACAGCTCGGCCTTCACGGCAGGCGCAATCAGCGCCTGCGCCTTGTTCCTGGCCGGGCTGCTGCTGGCCTATCCGGCGCTGCGGCTCACCCGCATTTCCCGCTCCACGGCGAACGCCGCGTCGGCCCTGCAAAGCCGCGAAGCGGGCGCCGCGTCGACCTGGGAACAACTGCGGTCCGCCAACGTCGGCAACCCCAACGTCGGCCGCAAGGAACGCAAGATCGCCTTGCGCCTGGCCGCCATCATGGCAGCCACAGCCACGGCGGGCTGCGCGCTGCTGATTGCGACAGTGTGGTTCTAGCGGGTAGCCCGACGTCCGGCTACGCCACTGGCGTAACCGCCCTCCCCGTCGTAAAGAACGACACCAGGTTCCGCATCGCCAGCTCCGCCATCTGGCGGCGCGTCTCGTGCGTGGCGCTGCCGATATGGGGCGCCAGGATTACGTTCGACAGGCGCCGCAGGGGGCTCTCGCCCAGCGGCTCGCTTTCGAACACGTCGAGCGCGGCCCCCTGGATGATGCCGTTGGCCAACGCATGGCACAGGTCGGCCTCATTGATCACCGAGCCGCGGGCGACGTTGACGACCACCCCCTCCGGCCCCAGCGCACTCAACACGGCGGCGTCGACGATGTGGCGCGTTGCCGCCCCGCCGGGACATGACAGGACCAGCACGTCCACATGGCGAGCCATGGCAGGCAGAGAATCAAAATGCCGCCACGGCGTATCCTGGGGCGTGCGGCCGAAGTAGCTGAGGTCCACTTCGAACGGCACGAGCCGCCGGACGATCTCTTTGCCGATGCGCCCTAAACCGACGATGCCGACCTTCCTGCCCGCCAGGCTCGCCCCCAACGGAAAGGGCGAGGCCTCCCATGCGCCCGTGCGCACGAAGCTGTCGGCCGCAGGCAACTGGCGCAGCAAGGCGAGCAACAACCCCACCGCCAATTCAGCCACGGCCTTGTTCAACACGTCCGGCGTGTTGGTCACGACGATGTTCTTCTCACGCGCGCGGTCCAGCGCGATGCCGTCGTAGCCGACGCCGTTGGTGGCGATGATGCGCAGCCCCGGCAAGCGATCCATCAGCTCGGCGGAAATCCGGTAGTTCGAGCGCGTGACGATGCCGCCGATCGCATCGGCCTGCGCAGGATCGTTTTGCAGCGCCGCCTCGTCGATCAACGTGAACCTCGAGCGGAACTGCGCTTCCACCGACTCGGGAAAAACCCCTACCTTGAGCAGAGGGGGAAACTTGCCGTCCCCCTTGCCGGAGACATTTGCTGCTGCCTGGCGCGCTTGGGCCAGTTCATGCTCGATCATGGATTTCAACCTCGACGCTATAACATACGGAAAATTGGCGCGATAAGCCTGCAGCCATCGCAGCCGGGTTCGTAGCGGTTCGTGCGATCTTCAACCTGAAGTTTCTCCTTTCAGGGCAATAGGCCCATCGCATCATGGACATCAAGTGCATGCAGAGCTTCGTCGCAGTCGTCGAAGCCGGTTCGTTCGCCGAAGCGGCGCGCAAGCTCGATCTGACCTCGGCCGCCATCGCCGCGCGCATCAAGGCGCTGGAGATGGACCTGGGCGTGGCGCTGGTCAAGCGCTCGGGGCGTTCGGTCCGGCCCACCGAGAGCGGCATGCGTATCCTCGAAGGCACCAAGGCGGCCATCCGCAACATCCGCGATCTGCGCGCCATGGCCATCGACGGCGACCAACCGGGCGAATTCCGCATCGGCTGTTTCGTGTCCGCATTGACGAACGTGTTGCCGCCGATACTGAAATCGCTGTACCGCAAGCATCCGGACGCCTCCGTCTTCGTCACGCCCGGCGGCTCCATAGACCTGTGCGGCAAGGTGGTCAACGGCGAACTCGACGCCGCCATCGTGGTGGAACCGCAGTTCGCGGTGCCCAAGAGCTGTCTCTGGCAGCCATTCATGGAAGAACCGCTGGTCGTCGTCGCGCCGTCCCATCTTGCGGACCAGGACGCCCACACCCTGCTCTCGACCCAACCCTTCATACGCTACGACCGCAACATCTACGGCGGCCAGCTGGCCGACCGCTATCTGCGCGACCACCAGATCTGGCCCAAGCAGCGGCTGGAGATCGACGGCCTGCTCGCCATCGTCGCGCTGGTGCATGAAGGCCTGGGCGTTGCGCTGATTCCGGACTGGTCGTCCATGTGGAAGTCGCTCGACGTGGCACGCATCCCGCTGCCCAACCGCGCGCCCGTGCGCCGCAACGGCCTGATCTGGAACACCCGCGGCCATCATGCCAAGATGGCCGCGTCGATTTCCCAGGACGCCCGGACCATCTTCGGGGGCTTGGAATCGCGCGGGACAATGCCCTAGCCCTGTTTCGGCTTGCCCGGCACGCCGCGCAGGAAATCGAAATCCACGCCCTTGTCGGCCTGGGTCACCGTGTCAAGAAAGAGCTTCTTGTAGCCGCGTTCGGCCGTGGGCGGCGTGACGGGCTGCTCGCGGCGGCGGCGGTCGAGTTCTTCATCCGACACCAGCAGGGAGATCTCGCGCCGGCTCACGCTCAGGCGTATGCGGTCGCCGTTCCTGACGTAGGCCAGCGGCCCGCCTATGGCCGCTTCAGGCGTGACGTGCAAGACGATGGTGCCGAACGCGGTGCCGCTCATGCGGCCGTCCGAGATCCGGATGATGTCCTTCACGCCCTGCGAAGCCAGCTTCTTGGGGATCGGGATATAACCCGCCTCCGGCATGCCCGGCGCGCCCTTGGGGCCGATGTTCTTCAGCACCAGGATGTCCTGCGGCGTGACGTCCAGATCGGCGGCATCGATGCGGCCCGCCAGATCCTCGGCATTCTCGAACACCACCGCGCGGCCTTCGTGTTCCATCAGTCCGGCGTTGGCGGACGACTGCTTGATGATGGCGCCCTCGGGCGCCAGGTTGCCGGACAGCACCGCGATCCCGCCCTGCGGATAGATCGGGTCCTGCCTGGTCTTGACCACGGCTTGCGGGAACCCCGGCCCCGCGCGTTCGATCTCCTCGCCCAGCGTCCTGCCGGTCACGGTCAGCGCGTCGAGCTTCAACAGCGGCTTGAGTTCGCGCAGCAGCGTGGCCATGCCGCCCGCTTTGTGGAAGTCTTCCATGTAATGCTGGCCCGAAGGCTTCAGGTCCACCAGCACGGGCGTCTCGCGCCCCATGCGGTCCAGCGCCTGCAGATCCAGGTCCAGCCCCAGCCGGCCGGCGATGGCGGTCAGGTGGATGATGCCGTTGGTGGACCCGCCGATGGCCAGCAGCACGCGCATGGCATTCTCGAAGGAATCCGCGGTCAGGATCTTCGAGACCGACAGGCGCTGCCTGGCGATCTCGACGGCCTGCGCGCCCGTGAGTTCAGCAATGCGCATCCGGTCAGCCGTGACGGCCGGCGGCGTAGCGCCGCCAGGCACGGTCATGCCCAGCGCTTCGGCAATACAGGCCATGGTGCTTGCCGTACCCATGACCGAACAGGTGCCCACGCTGGCGACAAGCTGGTTGTTGACGTCGGCGATCTCCTGGCTGTCGATCTCCTCGGCGCGGTACTTGCCCCAGTACCGGCGGCAATCCGTGCATGCGCCCACCCGTTCTGAACGGTGCGACCCCGTCAGCATCGATCCCGTCACAAGCTGGATCGCCGGTATGTCCGCCGACGCGGCGCCCATGAGCTGGGCGGGCACGGTCTTGTCGCATCCGCCTATCAGCACCACCGCGTCCATGGGCTGCGCGCGTATCAGCTCCTCGGTGTCCATGGACATGAGGTTGCGCAGGTACATGCTGGTGGGAAAGGAAAAGCTCTCGTGGATGGAGATGGTCGGGAAATCCATCGGCAGGCCGCCCGCGAACATGATGCCGCGCTTCACGGCTTCCAGCAGCTGCGGCGCGTTGCCGTGGCAGGGGTTGTAGGCGCTGCCCGTGTTGGCGATGCCGATCACCGGCCGGTCCAGCGCGCCGTCCGTGTAGCCGGCGCCCTTGATGAAGGCCTTGCGCAGGAACAGCGAAAAGCCGCTGTCGCCGTAGCTGGTGAGGCCTTTGCGCAGGCCGCCGGCCTCGCCCTGCGACGCCTCGGTGTTTTTCTTGCTCATCGTGTTCAAGCTGCTTCCAGTTAATTTACGGTGATGCCGCCGTCGCGGATGACCTTGGCCCACTGCTCGATTTCGGCGTTCAGGCGCGCCTTGGAGGCTTCGACGTCGAGCGCGTCGGCATAGACGCCTTGCTGCAGCAGCTGGGCCTTGGCATCGTCCTTGGCCAGCGCCGTGGTCAGCGCCTTGTTGATCTTGGCGACGATGGGAGCCGGCGTGCCGGCCGGCGCCATCACGCCAAAGAGCGAACTGACGTTGAAGCCGCTGAAGCCTTGTTCCTCGGCGGTGGGAATGTCCGGCAACATCGAGACGCGCTGCGGCGTCAGCACGGCCAGCGGACGCAACTGGCCGGACTTGATGAAGGAGATCGCGGCGGGCACCGTCTCGGTCATCGTCTCCACCTGGCCGCCGACCAGGTCGGTCATGGCCGGGCCGCTGCCGCGATAGGCCACGTGCACGATGTTGACGCCCGCGATCTGCTTGAAGAGTTCCATCGCCATGCGCTGCGGCGCACCCGCGCCCGACGAGGCGAAATTGAGTTTTCCGGGATTCGCCTTCGCGTAGCTCACCAGATCGGCCAGCGATTTGATGGGCAGCTTGGGATTGACCACGGCCACCAGCGGCACAAAGCCGACCACCCCGGCGGGCGCGAAGTCCTTGCGCAGGTCGTAGGGGATGGTGTCCTTCTCCAGGGTCGCCATGACCGAATGCGAAGTCAGCGCCCCCATCAGCAAGGTATAGCCATCAGGTTGCGCGCGCGCCACTTCCGCCGCACCGATATTGCCCCCTGCACCGCCGCGGTTCTCGATCACGACCTGGCCGCCGATCTGCTCGCTCAGGCGCTGGCCTACGATGCGTCCGATCACGTCGGTCGCGCCGCCAGGCGGATACGGGATGATCAGGCGGATGGGCTTGTTCGGATAGCTGTCGGCGGCCTGCGCGGATGCATGGCCAGGAACGGTGAAAGCAGCAGCCGCGATGAAGGCGGCCGCGGCGATGTGAATGCGCTTGCGCGCGGCATTCTTACAGAACATTTTTGTCTCCCGATGCGTTCTTATGGCTTGAAAGCTCTAGGCGCATGTTCGCAAACTCCCGCCTGCGAAAAGAGAAAAAAATTTATGTTCTGTCAAAAAAATCCGTGAGAGTCCTAGGACGTATGGATGAGGAAAATCCGGGCTGCACTTCGGTTTGGTGAAGTAGAGTTCTTGAGCCGCCGGCGTCCGGACTGCGGGATTCCGATGCTCGCCCCGGTGGGGCTGCGCTTCGGATCCCTCCGTCCGGACACCGGCTCACGGTGTCTACCCAGGAACGTGGTCTGAAGCCACCGCATCAGGCGACTGCCAGCCGAGGACCCCGGAGCCATCCGAAGCGCAGCCCCGCCGGGGCGAGCATCGGAATGGCGCAGGGCAGCCTCGGCGGCTAAAGAACCCCGACATCCGCGAGCTCGAAGCCCTGCCGCTTCGGCTTTGTGAGGCTGGGTTCTTTTGTGCGGCAGAGTTCTTGAGCCGCCGGCGTCCGGACTGCGGGATTCCGATGCTCGCCCCGGTGGGGCTGCGCTTCGGATCCCTCCGTCCGGCCACCGCCTCACGGCATCTGCCCATGAACGGCGGCTGAAACCAACGCATTAGGCGACTGGCAGCCGAGGACCCCGGAGCCATCCGAAGCGCAGCCCCGCCGGGGCGAGCATCGGAATGGCGCAGGGCAGCCTCGGCGGCTAAAGAACCCTGACATCCGCGAGCTCGAAGCCCTGCCGCCTCGGTTTTGTGAGGCTGGGTTCTTTTGTGCGGCAGGGTTCTTGAGCCGCCGGCGTCCGGACTGCGGGATTCCGATGCTCGCCCCGGTGGGGCTGCGCTTCGGATCCCTCCGCCCGGACACCGGCTCACGGCATCTGCCCATGAACGGCGGCTGAAACCAACGCATTAGGCGACTGGCAGCCTCGGCGACTAAAGAACCCCGACATCCGCAAGTTCGAAGCCCTGCCGCTCCGCGACAGTCTGCGTCAGGCCAGCGCCTCTTCATCCTTCAGGATCTGCATGGCCTTGCCCAAGGCGACCTGGTAGCGCCGCTGCTCCTGGGCGACGCGGTCCGGCGTCCATTGATAGAAGCCCTTCAGGGAAGGCGACTTGACGCCTATGTTGCCCTGCTCGACCAGCTCGCGCATGAGCGCGCTGGGCCTGTCGTCCGTACGCAGGTGCGGATACATCGTCGCGGCCGCCGCGCAATGGATGTCGATGCCGGCCAGATCCTTCTGCAGCAGCGGGCCGGCCGCGATGTAGCGGAATCCGAACCCGTAGCGCACCGCGGTGTCCACGTCCTCGGCGGACGCGAAACCTTCCTCGACCAGCGCGATCGCCTCGCGCATCAGCGCATGCTGGATGCGGTTGGCAAGAAACCCCGGCACGTCGCGCTTGACCTGCACCGGCTTCTTGCCGGTATCGCGCATGATGCGGCTGACTTCCTGGGCCATGGCTTCATCGGTAGCCTCTCCGCGTATCACTTCCACGGCGGGCACCAGATGGGCCGGCATGAAGTAATGCAGACCCACCATGCGTGCGCGGGTCTGCAAGCCCTCGCCGATGGCGCTGATGGGAAAGCTCGACGAATTGCTGGTCAAGGGAATCGAAGCGGGCGCCAGCTGTTCCAGGCGAGCGAATACGGCACGCTTGGTTTCCAGCAGTTCGGGCACGCACTCGACCACGATGCGGGTATCGTTCCAGTCGATTTCTTCCATGGTTGCGCTGGTGACGATGCGCCCGGCGTCCGCCTGCCCGCCGATCATTTCGCTGGAGGCGTTCACGCGCCGCGTGGCCGCCGCGCGCGCCGCCGCGTCGGGCTCCACCAGCCATACACGCCAGCCGGCCGCATGAAAACCGGCGGCGACGTCGGCCCCCATGGTGCCCGCGCCCAGCACAATTGCCTGATCCATCTGTTCCGTCCTTTTGGTAGTTGGGGTATGTGGTAGTCAGAGCGCCTGCGCGGCCGGCGCCGGCAGGTACATCGGCTTGCCCGCTACATCGAGTTCGACGCGCAGGATGCTGGCCGAACTGGACTCGGTGATGTAAAGCGTGCGGCCCGCGGCTCCCCCGAAGGCCAGGTTGGTGGTGTGCAGCCCCTCGGGAGACTGGATGCGCAAAGCCGGCTGGCCCAACGGATCCATGCACCAGACGGTGCCCAGACCCACGTGGGCAATGCACAGTCCGCCCTTCGCATCCAGCGCCAGGCCATCCGGGCCGCCGCCGCCCGACATCTGGATGAACGTGCCCACCTTGCCGACCTGACCGTTGCGCAGCAGCGGCACCTTCCAGATCGCGTTGGCCCGCGTCGCCGCCACATACAGCGCGTGCTCGTCCAGATCCATCACCAGGCCGTTGGGGCTGGGTATGCAATCAAGCAGGCAGTCCAGCTTGCCGTCCGGCCGCAGGCGGAACAGGCGGCCAGTCGGATCCTGCCAGCCGGTCATGCCCTGGTCGGTGAAATAGAGATCCCCCGCCTGCGAGAAGAACAGGTCGTTCACGCCCTTGAAGCGCTCGATGTTGTAGCGCTCGAGCACCGGGCGCACCTCGCGGCGCTCGAGGTCGAACTGCATGATGCCGTGCTTGTAGTCGGCGATGAAGATGCGGCCGTCGCGATGGAACTTCAGGCCGTTGGGCCAGCCCTCGTACTGTACGAGCGGCTCGAATTCGCCACGCGCATCGACCCGCAGGATGCGGCCGTTGATGACGTCCACGCAATACAGCAGGCCGTCTGGCCCGAAGGACGGCCCTTCCAGCAACGAGCGCGGCGGATTGCCCTGCGGCTGGCCAGCGACCCACTCGTTCAGGTCCTGGCCCTGCCACTTCAGCTCGTCGGGCAGCCGGGCGTATACGCTGGCTTGAATCCTGGGGACGGGATCGTAGAACATGCAGGTCTCCTCTGATTTACCGGACGGGAATCTATGCGCCCCGTTTCGAGCGAAATTCTAAGGAGAGCCGAGCATTTAAGGAAATGAAATATATCGAACGAGTCTTTCAATAAAACCGATCGTTGATTCCTGCCGTCGCGACGCCGCCGGCGTCTTGCCGCCAGGGGATTCACGCCAGCGTCCGCGCGGTGGACCCGGCCCACGATACGATGACGCGTCCCCTACCTGTTGCTTGCCGCCAAATGCTCCGTGTTGCCCTCCGCGCCATTCTCGTCCTCGTCATCGCCGGCGCCGCCTTGGTGCTGCTGCGAGGTACGGGCGGCCCCAAGCTGATCCACAGCGAAGATTCGCAGTTCGGCAAACTGCTCGTGTTCGAGGAAAACGGCGAGCGCTGCATGAACTTCAACTCCATGCACGACGTCGGCCGCCAGACCTGCATGAGCCTCGAGCATCCCGGGCAGCTGGTGTTTTCCTACACGCGCATGATGATGACCGCGCTCTACATCAATCCCAAGCCGCGCAACATCCTGATCGTCGGATTGGGCGGCGCCACACTGCAAAAGACCCTGGCCGCGCTCCTGCCCGATACCGTCATCGATACCGTGGAAATCGATCCCGCCGTGAGCAAGGTCGCGGCGCGCTACTTCGGTTACCAGGAAGGCCCCGTGCAACGCCTCTTCCTGGAAGATGGCCGCGCCTACATCGAACGCGCCCATCGCGACGGCCTGCAATACGACATGGTGATGCTGGACGCGTTCGACGTCGACTACATCCCCGAACATCTGATGACGCTGGAATTCCTGCAACACGTGCGCGGCATCCTCGCGCCGGGCGGCGTGGCGGTGGCGAACACCTTCACCGAGAGCCAGCTCTATGCACGCGAATCGGCGACCTATGCCGCGGTGTTCGGAGAATTCTTCAATCTGCAAACGGGCAATCGCGTCATCATGGCGGTCAACGGTGAACTGCCCGGCCGCGATCAGCTTGCCCGCAATGCCAAGGCGCTGGATGCCGTTCTCGGGCCGTTGGGCGTCAATGCCGAGGAAGCCCTGGAGATGTACTCGCGCCGACAGGCGATTGCCGACGACGCACCCGTCTTGCGCGATTGAGCCTGGACGGCGCGCTCACTTCACGGCGGAGTTGCCGCCATCCGCATAGAGCGCGGACCCGGTCACGAAGCTTGCCATCGGGCTGGCCAGGAACAGCGCCGCCGAGGCAATTTCATCGGCGCGCGCAATCCGCTTCATGGCATGCAGGCCGGCCGCCCAGTCCTTCTGCTCCTGGCTCCCGGCCATCTCGGTGTCCACTCCCCCAGGCAAGAGCGCATTGGCGCGGATGCCTTGCGCGGCATAGTCCGCGGTAATGCCCTTGACCAAGCCCATCAGCGCGGCTTTGGACGTGCCGTAGGCCGTCATGCCGGGCAGGCCCACGCTCGTCCCCACAAAACTGGACACGAAGACCAGCGCGCCGCCGCCCCGCTCCAGCATGGCCGGAATCTGATGGCGCGCTCCCAGGAACGCCGCCGTGAGATTGACGCTCAGCGTATGCTCCCATTCTTCCAGGGCAACTTCCGCAAGCGGCTTGAAGGGCCCGATGGTGCCGGCATTGTTTATCGCGATGTCCAGGCCGCCGAACTCGCGCTGGGCGTACTGCACCGCCAGTCTGTGCGTGTCCGGCAAGGCGACATCTCCCGCAGCAACGCAGGCCCGCCCGCCGGCGCTCCTGATCTCGTCGGCCACCTGCTCCAGCAGATCACGGCGTCTGGCCGTCAGCACCAGCGCCGCGCCCTCGGCGGCCAGGCGCAACGCCACGGCGCGCCCGATACCCGAGGACGCGCCCGTGACCAAAGCCACTTTTCCAGCAAGAGATAAAGACATGGGCGTCTGCTCCAGGCATGAATGATGCCTGCATCCTACGAATGCGAACGCGCCTTGTCCTCCCGTTTATTGCTGCGTTTGCGTATGCCCCTGATCGCAGGCGCTAGCGCTCGCAACTCCAATAGGGGCAACCAGACCGGCTGATGACCGCCAGCGCGAGTTCACCTGGCCGCCGGAGTATCGCCTTCAAGGCCGCTGCCTGCGCCCGCAATTGCGCTGAATCGGTCCGGTACATTCCCCTCGTGTCGAGCAGGAAGTTCATCTTCAAACGTGTCTGGCGCGCCTTTTCAGGATCGAGCTCAGCGGCGTCTTTTTGAAAGACCGCGCCATAGAGCCGAGTTTGAAGTTCGCAGTACTGGTCTGCCGCGGTCAACGCCTCCTGCGCAGCGGCAGCCGGGTAGAGTTTCCGCAACCCTGCGATCTGCGCATGGCAGCGTTCGTATTGCTGCGGCATGAACCTCGCCAACAAGGCTAGATCCCTGTCTCCCGGTTTCGCGCAACCTCGCAGATCCGGCGCTCGCGATCCATCGCGCACAGCGGCGGACAACGCGGCGGCAATGCACTCATCCAGCGACGGCGCTTTCCACAGCGCCCGATCCGAGCCCAGCAATCCCATTTTTCCCAGCGTGCGGCCAAACTGCGCGGCGGCAAGCTGTTCCTGCATGCCGCGGTCATGATTGCCGAGCGTCACCGCGGCCAGCGCCACGGCGCTGAGCGTGCCCGTCGCGGCCAGGACCATCGCCGCCGTTACGGGCCGCAAGCGCTCGGCATATAACGCGATCCCCGCGAGCAGTGCCCCCGACAGCAAGCCGCCCAGGTGCGCCGCGTTGTCGACGTCGAACGCGAAGCCCGCGCCGAAGGTCAGCACCAGGCTGAACAGCAGATTGCCGGGCGGGATGTGGGGCCGGCCCATACGCCGGTCATGCAGGCCGTAAACGATCGCCGCCCCGAAAATGCCCAGGATTGCGCCAGACGCCCCGCAACTCAGGAAAAACTCGTCGCGATGCCATAACGCGGTGACCAGGCTGCCACATAGGCCCGACAGCAGATACACGCCCAGGAACACCCCGGAACGCATGCGCGCCTCCAGGATGATCCCCAGCGACCACAGCGCCAGCATGTTGATTGCCAGGTGCAGGAAGCCGATGTGCAGGAACATGCTGGTGAACAGGCGCCAGTATTCCCCGGACAAGGTCAAGGCCGGTACGTTGCCGCCCCAATCGATCAGGAACGAGGTTTGGCTCAGGCTCTCGAACGCGCGCGAGTCTAAAAATCCCGCCACGCCGTACACCGCGACATTGCAGGCAATCAGCAGAAGCGTGATCTTGCTGGCGAATATTCTTTTGAGCAGGGACGTGCGTTGGAATGGAGGCATCAAGTAGGCATATCGAAGAGTGGGCTTTATCTTAACCAAGCAGCGCGCCATGCTGCAGAAGGCCGAGGTAAGCGCGCCATGCATGGGTGCAGCAAACGATTCAGCCGCCAGTCTTGGGCGCCGGTTCCTCGTTGCGGCATCCCGCGTATTGATATCGGCCCGGCTTGCCAAGCTTTGCCGTGAACGTGCATGGCTCACCGGAATACGCGTGCGTGGCCTGCACTTTCAGCACATTACCGGCGACAACCACGCTCTGCTTGTCCTGCCCGCAACTCCAGAAAGTGGTCGAGAGTTCCGCGAAGGTCTGTTCCGCGACGAGCTTGGCGGGACGGCCAGCGGCCGTGGAAGCGACCCATTGAATCCGTATGCGGCAGCTGACGTGCTCGAACCCGACCTCTTCCACGACGATCCGGTACGCGCCCGTGGCCGCGCCGTCGGTCCAGCGGCCGCCCTCCACCACACTCGAGATCGACGTGTCCGCTTGCGTTTCAGCGACAGCGCTGGCCGTCTGTAGCGCCAGCAAAAGGAGCACCGCAAGACTTCTCATGACTTTCATCCGCATACCGCCTGGAGTTATCACTGACCGTCAATCGCACCGCAATACGCTGCCGCGCACTTATACCATTCAGGCGCGTAACCGATCGCGGTCATACGGTCAGCGCAATCACCAGCGCGAGAACGGCGATCGTCATCAAGGCCCCTGCGATACCGGCAGACGGCCGATAGTCCGGCCCCGCGCCCTGCTCCTTGAACTGGAACGGCCGCGTCCAGAAGACGAACAGGCTGCCAGTGAATGCAGCTAGCGCCAACACGCTCCACAAGACCACGTACAGCACCGGCACTTCCTCCCACTCCACTTTTCCAATCTGGCGTTTAACGAGGTTCCGCCTGCCGCGCCGCTGCCTTGCGGGCGTTTCGCACAGCGACATGGCTGCAATAACGCGTGAAGTCCTTCTTCGCCAATGCCAGATAGAACCCGGTCAGGACCATCGCAGCGCTGGCGACGTAAGCATGCAACCACAGATGGGCGGAATACTTGAGCATGCCCGTCAGCAGGTAGAGATTCATCGCACCGATGCCGAGCAGCAGGACCATCAAGATCCAGCGCGCCCATTCGCTGCCCCGATACAGCCAATACAGCAGCAGCGCCGGGATCACCAGCCGTTGCGCCGGCCCGAATTGGCCTCGCAATGCATCTAGGATATCTGGGCTGCAGGTCACAATGATGCCCAGCAGGCTGATAAACCAAAAGCGGCGGCCGTCAGGCATGCGACGACGCGCCTTGTTCTTCACGGCATTCTGTTGCGCCATTTCTTTTCCTAGTCGAAGAGCGTCCCAGTGTACCCATTCGGGTTCGTCAATTTGACGCCGCAAAAAGAAATCAAATACGCTGCGAGGATGATTACGATAAGAACCTCCCGCCCCGACGAAGGCGCGCGCGCAGTCGAAATCTGGCGCAGCGCAGTAGACGCCACGCACGACTTTCTTTCACCCGAGGATCGCCAGGCCATCGACGAGATGGTGTGCGGTTTTCTCCCGCAAGTGCCGCTCTGGCTTGCGGTCGACGCCCGCGACTACCCCCAGGCATTCATGCTCATCGACAACGGCCACATGCAAGCGCTGTTCGTCGATCCCGCCTGCCGCGGAACCGGCATAGGCGCCGCGCTGGTGCGGCACGGCCTATCCCTCCATCCCAACATGACGACGGACGTCAATGAACAGAACGGCCAGGCGGTGGGCTTCTATGAAAGGATGGGCTTCAAGCGCACGGGCCGTTCGCCGCTTGATGATCAAGGCAGGGCCTACCCGTTGATCCATCTGGAGTATCGGAGCTGATCGGAAAAAACAAAGCCACCTGCGGGTGGCTTTTTCCATGGCTGACACTTTGCCAGGGTGCCATTTTACGCCGGCAGTTTTTTATCAGCCATTGGCATAACGCGCTTGCACCGCGCTCGCTGAAATCAGGCCAACAAAAATGAAAAGGCCGTCAGTGATTTCTCACTGACGGCCTTTGGAACTACTGGTCGGGACGGCGGGATTCGAACTCGCGACCCCTTGCACCCCATGCAAGTGCGCTACCAGGCTGCGCTACGCCCCGAAAGAAAAAGAGTATAGCAGAACAAAAAATTGTTTGCACGCATTCGTGCAAAAAAAGTGCTGAATACTCAAAAAAATTTTCGCGCTGCGTTCATCGATTGCATCAACCGCATGCGCATCGATGATTGCTGCGCGAGGTACTGCTCAATGCAACGCGCGGCTTGCGCCGCGCGTTGCTGGTACTGCGTTCAAACCATATGGGGAAGACGATGCGCCGACGATCAGGCCGCAGGGCTGACGTTGCTGGCGCTTGCGCCTGCTGCGTTTGCCGCCGTGCCCAAGGCTTCGGCCAGCATCGTCGAGACGTTGCCAAGTTCATTGCGCAAGGCTTGCATCTCGGCGCCCGACAGGCGCACTGCCGCGTCCTGATCATGCGGCACGTCGCGCGCATCGCCCAGGCGATTGCGCGCGCCGCTGATCGTGAAGCCTTGCTCATACAGCAGCGAGCGGATGCGGCGGATCAGCAGCACTTCGTGATGCTGGTAGTAGCGGCGGTTGCCGCGCCGCTTCACCGGCTTGAGCTGCGTGAATTCCTGTTCCCAATACCGCAAGACATGGGGCTTGACGCCACACAGGTCGCTGACTTCACCGATGGTGAAGTAACGCTTGGCGGGAATGGGCGGTAAGGTAACGGTGGATTCGGTACGTGTCATAAGGGGATTTTATGCCGCGATGCGTCAGGTGCCGATAACAATTGCCGACAAAGCGTATCACTCCTCGGCGTCGGGTGCTGCGGGCGCGGCCTGTTCCACCACGCTCTTGAGCTTCTGGCTTGCGTGGAAGGTGACCACGCGGCGCGCGGCGATGGGGATGGTCTCGCCGGTCTTGGGATTGCGGCCAGGGCGCGGCGGCTTGTCGCGCACCTGGAAGTTGCCGAAGCCGGAGAGCTTGACGGAATCACCGCGCGCCAAGGCGTCGCGGATTTCCTCGAAGAAGGTATCGACGATGTCCTTGGCTTCGCGCTTGTTCAGGCCGACCCGCTCGAAGAGCAGTTCGGCCAGTTCAGCCTTGGTCAGAGTGCGCGGCTCGGCAGCAAGCATACTGTTCCCCATGGTTCAAGCGCGTTGGCGAGCGCCGTGCGCAGCCACCAAGGCTTCCTTGATGCGTGCCAGGCAATCCGCCACGCGGGCCTCGTCCAGCGTGACCTCAGTGTCCTGTAGCCAGAAACGGAAAGCAAGGCTTTTCTCGGTGACGGGTTCGCTGCCGTGGGCCTTCTCGCGCCACACGTCGAACAGGCGCGCGTCCTGCACCACCGACAGTTGCGGATCCGCCTTCACGACCGCGGCGACGGTGTCGAGCATGGATTGCGCCGACACGTGGGCATCGACCCACAGCGCCAGGTCGCGCACCACGATGGGCTGGCGCGAGAGTTCGCGCACTTGCGGCAGTTCGCCTTCGGACAAGGCTGCGGCGTCCAGTTCGAACACGACGGGCGCATGCGCCAGGTCGGCCTGCTGAGCCCAGCGCGGATGCAGTTCGCCGATCCAGCCGACATGCTTGCCGTCCAGCTCGATGCGGGCGCTGCGGCCCGGATGCAGGGCGGGATGCGAGGCGGCTTCGAAGCGCAGGCGGCTGCCTCGCGCGCCGAACAGCGCCTCGACATCCATCTTCACATCATAGAAATCCACCTGGCGGGTCGCCACGCCCCACTGCTCTTCCACGGCCGGTCCCCAGGCCGCGCCGGCCAGCTTCATGGGCTGGCGCACGCCGGCCACTTCCAGCGGACCGTCCTGAACGGACGCATCGCGCATGAACACGCGGCCCAGTTCGAACAGACGCACGCGCGTCTGCTTGCGGTTGGCGTTATGGCGGATGTTGGCGACCAGGCTGCCGATCAGGCTGGAGCGCATGACCGACAGATGGCTGGCGATCGGATTGACCAGGCGCACCGGCGTTTCGTTGCCGGCATAGTCGCGTTCCCAGTCGGCTTCAACGAAGCTGTAGTTCACGACTTCCTGGTAGTCCTGCGCGGCAGCCAGGCGACGCAGCGCATGGGCGCCACGACGGATTTCCGGCTGCGAGAACATCTTGGCGCGCGCCATCGGCGGCTCCACGGGGATGTTCTCGAAACCGTAGATACGGGCCACTTCCTCGATCAGGTCTTCTTCAAGCTCCAGGTCGAAGCGGTAGGAAGGCGGCGTGACGATGAAGTCGTCGCCCTCGATCTTGAAGTCCAGCCCCAGGCTGCCGAAGATCTTGGCGACTTCGGCCTGCGTGACGGGCACGCCCAGCACGCGGTGGCAACGCGCCAGGCGCATGCGCACGGGCTCGCGCTTGGGCAAGTTGATGATCTGGTCATCCAGCGGACCGGCTTCGCCGCCGCAGATGTCAATGATCAGGCGCGTGATGAATTCGATGTGCTCGGGGATGGTGGCGTAGTCCACGCCGCGCTCGCCGCGGTGGCTGGCTTCCGAGCTGAACTTGTAGCGGCGCGCGCGGCCGGCGAGCGACTGCGGCCACCAGAACGCGGCTTCCAGATAGATGTTGCGAGTGTCGAGCGTGACCGAGGTGGCTTCGCCGCCCATGATGCCGGCCAGGCTTTCCACCTGATCGCCAGCGACCACCACGCCCACCGTCGAATCCAGCGTGACGGTCTGGCCGTTCAGCAGTTCAAGCGTTTCGCCTTCGCGGGCCCAACGCACGCTGAGGTCGCCGCGGATCTTGTCCAGGTCGAACACGTGCGACGGACGGCCCAGTTCGAGCATGACGTAGTTGGAGATGTCCACCAGCGCCGATACCGAGCGTTGGCCGGCGCGCTCCAGGCGCGTCTTCATCCATTCGGGAGTCGCTGCGCGGGCGTTGACGCCGCGGATCACGCGGCCGCCAAAACGGCCGCACAGATCAGGCGCCTCGACCTTGACCGGCAGGCGCTCGTCCAGCGTGACCGGCACAGCGACAGCGGTGGGTACCGACAGCGGCGCACCGGTCAGGGCGGCCACTTCGCGCGCCACGCCCAGGATGGACAGGCAGTCGGCGCGGTTGGGCGTCATCTTCAGCGTGAAGAGCGTGTCGTCCAGATTCAGCGCCTCGCGGATCGACTGCCCCGGCGTCATGTCGGCGGGCAGTTCCAAAAGGCCTGCATGGTCTTGCGACAGTCCCAGTTCGCGGGCCGAGCACAACATGCCCGAGGACTGCACGCCGCGCATCTTGGCCACGCCGATCTTCATGCCGCCAGGCAGCTCGGCGCCGACGCGCGCGAGCGGCACCTTCAGGCCGGCAGCGGCGTTGGGCGCGCCGCACACGATCTGCAGCAGTTCGCCGGCGCCGTCGTCCACTTTGCAGACGCGCAGCTTGTCGGCGTCGGGATGGGGCGCGATTTCGACGATGTGGCCCACGACCACGCCGCTGAAGGCGGGCGCGGCGGGCACGGTGTCTTCGACTTCCAGGCCGGCCATGGTGAGCCGGTGCGCAAGTTCTTCGGTGGCGATGGCGGGGTTGACCAGCGTACGCAGCCAGGATTCGGGAAATTGCATGATCAGCCGTCTGTTATTCGTTGAACTGGCGCAGGAAGCGCAAATCGCCTTCGTAGAACTGGCGCAGATCGTTGACGCCGTAGCGCAACATGGTCAGGCGCTCAAGTCCGGAACCGAAGGCAAAGCCGATGTAGCGTTCGGGATCGAGGCCGAAGTTGCGCACCACTTGCGGATGCACCTGGCCCGAGCCGGAAATCTCCAGCCAGCGGCCGCGGTTCGGCCCCGAGGTGAACATCATGTCGATTTCGGCGGACGGCTCCGTGAACGGGAAGAACGACGGGCGGAAACGCACGGCCAGGTCGTCGGTTTCAAAGAAGCAGCGCAGGAAATCGGTGTACACGCCCTTCAGGTCGGCGAACGAAATGTCCTCGGCGATCCAGAGCCCTTCCACCTGGTGGAACATGGGCGAGTGCGTAGCGTCGCTATCGACGCGGTAGGTGCGGCCCGGTGCGATGACCTTGATGGGCGGCTTATGCATGCGGGCGTAACGCACCTGCATGGGGCTGGTGTGCGTGCGCAGCAGCAGCGGCTGGCCTTCGGCGTCCTGCATGTCGACGTAGAACGTGTCATGCATGGAGCGCGCAGGATGGTCCAGCGGGCTGTTCAAAGCAGTGAAATTGGTCCAGTCGTTTTCCACTTCGGGGCCGTCGGCCACGTCGAAGCCTATGGAACGGAAGATCTCTTCCACGCGTTCCCAGGTCCGGATCACCGGATGGATGCCGCCCGGCGCGCGGCCGCGGCCCGGGAGGGTGACGTCAATGGTTTCGGATGCCAGGCGGGCGTCCAGTTCAGCCTGTGCCAGCGCCGCGCGGCGCAGGTTCAGCAGCTCTTCGACCCTTTGCTTGGCCTGATTGATCCGGGCGCCCATCTCGCGCTTCTGCTCCGGGTCGAGCTTGCCGAGGGCTTTGAGCAGCACCGTCAGCGCGCCTTCCTTGCCCAGGAACCGAGCCTTTGCATTTTCCAGCGCGGCGGCATCGGAGGCCGCGGCGAAGCGTTCTTGCGCCTGGGAGACCAGGTCGTCAACCGTTTGAGTCATGAAATCCAGCCTTCAAAACGCAAACGGGGCCATTACAGCCCCGTTTGCAGCGATGCGCGATGAGTTAAAGCGCGATCAGGCAGCCAAGGCAGCCTTGGCTTGCTGCACGATGGCGGCAAAGCCGGCCTTGTCGCGCACGGCCAGGTCGGCCAGAACCTTGCGGTCGAGTTCGATCGAAGCCTTCTTCAGGCCGGCGATGAACACGCTGTAGCTGACGCCATGTTCGCGGACGGCGGCGTTGATACGCGTGATCCACAGAGCACGGAACGTGCGCTTCTTGTTACGACGGTCGCGGTAGGCGTATTGGCCAGCGCGCATGACTGCTTGCTTGGCAATACGGAACACATTACCGCGGCGGCCACGGTAACCCTTGGCGGCGGCAATGACTTTTTTGTGACGTGCGCGGGCGGTTACGCCGCGTTTGACGCGAGGCATAGTAGATCTCCCTTAGATCAAGCGAAAGGCATCATGGCCTTGACGGAGGCCACGTTGGAGTCATGGACCGCTGCCGAGCCGCGCAGTTGACGCTTGGCCTTGGTGGTCTTCTTGGTCAGAATGTGGCGCTTGAACGCCTGACCGCGCTTGATGGAGCCGCTGCCGCGAACCTTAAAGCGCTTGGAGGCGCTTTTCTTGGTTTTCATCTTGGGCATGTTGATTCCCTAAACTAAACACTCATTGTTGATATGCATGACGCCAGGTGCTTGACGCATGGACGGCCGATGAAACCTTCCATGGCGGCAAAACTTGGAGACCTGTTGCCACTTCTTGGGGGTACTTCCGGGGTACTTCCGGGACACTTCTGGATTACATCCGAAGCATTTCCGGGGTACGTTCCGCCAGCATTGCTGCCTGGCGGATTCTCCCCAGAAACAGATCAAATCTGATCCAGATCCGGGAAAGCCTTTGATTATATGGTGATTTCCCGCATTTTGTCGAGCCAGCCAGCCGGCAAAGCGCAACCCCAGGGGCGGCGAACGCCACAGAGGGGTGTCATACGCCCGGCCGCCGGTACTGTACCGCCTGGGCAATATGGCGGGCCCCCAGGGCGTCCTCCCCTTCCAGATCGGCGATCGTACGCGCCACCCGCAGCGCACGGTGCATGGCGCGGGCCGACCCCGACAGGCGGCGCATGGCCTGTAGCAGCAAGGCCTGGCCTTCGTCGTCCAGGCGGCAATGCTCGTCCAGTTCCGCCCCCGCCAGCGCAGCGTTGGGCTTGCCCTGGCGGGCCTGCTGACGCTGGCGGCAACGCGCCACGCGCTCCCGGACCGGGCCGGACGCCTCCCCCGGCGGCTTGCCCATCCATTCGGGGTCGGATGGCGGCAGGGCCACGTGCAGGTCGATGCGGTCCAGCAACGGGCCCGATATCTTGCCTGCATAGCGCGCCACCTGATCCGGCGTGCAGGCGCAGGGCCGCCCGGGATGCCCGCGCCACCCGCAAGGGCACGGGTTCATGGCCGCCACCAACTGGAAACGGGCGGGAAACTGCGCCGCGCGCAGCGCCCGCGCGATGACCACCCTGCCCGTCTCTAGGGGTTCCCGCAAGGCCTCCAACGTACGACGGCTGAACTCTGGCAACTCATCCAGAAACAACACCCCATGATGCGCGAGGCTGATCTCGCCCGGACGCGGACGACTCCCCCCGCCTACCAGCGCCGCCGCCGTGGCGGAATGGTGTGGCGCGCGGAACGGGGGCTGCCCCACGGGCGCGTCGGACAAGCCAGCCAGCGCGGCGACGGCGGCCACTTCCAACGCCTCGCCGCGCGCCAGCGGCGGCAGCAGGCCCGGCAGGCGCGCCGCCAGCATGCTCTTGCCCGCTCCCGGCGGCCCTATCATCAACAGGCTATGTCCGCCCGCTGCAGCAACCTCCAAGGCCCGCCGCGCCCCCGGCTGCCCCCGCACATCCGACAGGCAGGGTCCGGGCGCAGCCGCCGGCCAGGGCCGGGGCACGGCGTTGGACAACAGGCAGGCACCGGTGGCGTGCGCTGCCACGTCAGCCAGCGTGCGCGCCGACAGCACGCGCAGCCCGGGAACCCAGGCGGCCTGCTCGGCGCTGCCCGCAGGCAGGATGAGCGTGGCGCCGGGCGCCTCCCGGGCGACGCTCAGCGCGATGACCAGCGGCGCCGCGACCGGCACCAACGCGCCGGTCAGGGACAGCTCCCCGGCCAGCACCAAGTCGGCCAAGGCTGGATCCCGAACGGGCGATTCTGGATCGCGAACGTCCGCCGGCGCGGCCAACTGGCCGGAGGCCAGCAGCAGGCCCAGGGCGATCGGCAGGTCGAAACGCCCCGACTCCTTGGGAATGTCGGCGGGCGAAAGATTGACCGTGATCCTGCCGGGCGGGAACTCGAAGCCGCTGTTCAGGATGGCGGCGCGCACGCGCTCGCGGCTTTCGCGCACTTCGGTATCGGGCAGGCCGACCACATTGAAGCTGGGCAGGCCCGGGCCCAGATGCGTTTCCACGCGCACCGCGTGGGCATCCAGGCCGCACAGGGCGCGGCTGGCAAGTACGGCTAGCGTCAAGGCGGCCTCCGAGCAAGAGTTGGGTCCGCCAGTATCCGCAAACGCGAGGCCCGCGCGGCGGCGGCCGTGACAGAAGCATCACTCCCGTCAACCACAGATGCGCACGCGGAAATGGAAAACGGCCGCTGATCGCGGCCGTTTCCGGAAAGCATTTCTGCCGGCCGCGAGATGCGGCCTCCAGCGCTTACTTGTCCAGCGCGGACAAGCGCGACTCCAGCTGCTGCACCTGCGCGGCCAATTGGTCCACCCGGGCGCGGGTGCGCGCCAGCAGGTCGGCCTGGACGTCGAATTCCTCGCGCGTGACGAGATCCAGCTTGGAGAATGCCTGCGTCATCATCGCGCGCACATTCCGCTCCACATCCGCGGCCGGACTGCGGGCGATCAGGTCGGAGATGTTCTTCTGGATGTCTTCCATCCATTGGGTGCGATTGTTCATGACGGCCTCACTGTGTTCTTGATGCCTCAAGTGTAGTGCGTCGGAACGCCGTTTCCGGACTGACCGCGCAAAAAAAGGGCCGCCTCGATCCAAAAAAAGAGGGCGGGCCGCATGCGGTGACCGCCCTTCAAAGCACAGGAGAAAACCGGGCTGCCATGGCGGCAACCCCCTACCAACATCGTTACGGGCAACCCATCTGGCTTGCCGACTGCGTGAACGTATCCGACGACTGCTTGCATTGCGCCGCCAACTGCGTCTTGTCGCTGACCGCGCCCCATTGCGCTCTGGCCGCGTCTAGCTGCTCCTTGATCGCGGCGGCAGCCGGGTTGCCGCTGCCGAGCTTGTCCATGCAGGCATTGATCTTGGCGACGTAGGCCTCGCACTCGGCGGGAACGGACGCTGCAGTGCCTGCCGCCGGAGCAGCCGAGGAAGGCGAAGTCGCGGGTGGAGGCGGCGCCGCGGGAGCCGCAGGTGCGGGCGCAGGTGCGGTGGCGGCCTTTTCTTCGCTCTTGTTGCAGCCGGCCAGCGCGGCAAGCGACGCGGCCAGGACCAAAGTGCAGAAAGCCTTGCGGTGGATTTTCATGACTACCCTTTCCCGTTCCTGCTTTCTTTTGGAGATCCGTCGACGCGGAGACTCCGCCTGCGGCCCAGCCTGTTCGGGGACAGGCTTGAACTGTTATCGATTCTTCTGCAGCCGCTCTTCGGCAACAAGCCGACGGGTGTAAACCCTCGTATCACGAGACCGCGCCGGCCGCGCCGATTCCGGCGCTCCTCTGCGTCTCGCCAACGGTCTGCCGATTTAGGCCAAAGGCGCGCCGCATATGGCTCAGCGGGCAGCAGGCGAGTCATCGATGACTCGATAAAAAAGCTGATATGCCAACATAAAACGCAATAAAACGCGCATCAATTTGCTACAAATATCGGACGCCAAACATATCTTGTTGCTTGCCCCAAGGGCTGGCGCTGCGCACCAACTTGAAGCTGACTTGCGGTGCATGAAGCACCAAACCGGTGCAATCAAGCACGCTTTGAGCGCGCCAACCTCCTTCGCTGGGCCATATCCGACATGGCATGGAATTTGCTTGATAGACGAAGCCAACGTGCAACTATGAGAGGAAATGCCATGAAACTCATCATCGCCATCATCAAGCCCTTCAAGCTCGACGAAGTGCGGGTGGCTCTATCCGGGATCGGCGTCCAGGGCCTGACCGTCACTGAAGTAAAGGGATTCGGCCGCCAGAAGGGCCATACCGAGCTGTATCGCGGCGCCGAGTACGCCGTCGATTTCCTGCCCAAGCTGCGTGTCGAGGCCGCCGTGCCCGACCATCTGGTGGATCAGGTCATTGAAGCCATCGAACAGGCTGCCCGCACCGGCAAGATCGGCGACGGCAAGATCTTCGCCGCCCCGCTCGAACAAGTGATCCGCATCAGAACGGGTGAATCCGGCGAAGCTGCGCTGTAAATAAATAAAGACTCAATGGAGCCTGAAAATGGATAAAGCAGATATCTCCTGGTTGCTCGTCTCTACCCTGCTTGTATTGATGATGGCCGTACCCGGTCTGGCGATGTTCTATGGCGGCCTGGTACGCAGCAAGAACGTGCTGTCCGTGTTGCTGCAAGTGCTGTGCACGTTCGTGCTGGGCCTGGTGCTCTGGTTCATCTACGGATATTCCCTTGCCTTCACCGAGGGCAACGCCTTCTTCGGCGGCCTGTCGCGCGCCTTCTTCTCCGGCATGTTCACCCCGTCCGACGGCAAGTACGCCATGTCGAACTCGCTGACCGAACTGCTGTTCGCCTCATTCCAGGCCACGTTCGCCGGCATCACCTGCGCGCTGATCGTGGGCAGCTTCGCCGAACGCGCCCGCTTCTCGGCGGTGCTGGTGTTCACGGTGATCTGGTTCACCTTCGCCTATGTGCCGATCGCCCACATGGTCTGGTTCGCGTCCGAAACGGCGCCGGGCCTGCTGAATGCGAAGGGCGCGCTGGACTTTGCCGGCGGCACCGTGGTGCACATCAACGCTGGCGTGGCTGGCCTGGTGGGCGCCTACGTGGTGGGCAAGCGCGTAGGCTACGGCCGCGAAGCCATGCAGCCGCATAACCTGCCGATGACCTTCGTGGGTGCGGCGCTGCTGTGGGTGGGCTGGTTCGGGTTCAATGCAGGCTCCGCCTTGGCCGCCAATGAAAACGCCACGCTGGCCTTCTTCAACACCATGATCGCGACCGCCGGCGCCGTGCTGTCCTGGCTGTTCACCGAATGGGCCGTAAAGGGCAAGCCCTCGATGCTGGGCGCCGCCTCGGGCGCCGTCGCAGGCCTGGTCGGCATCACCCCGGCCGCCGGCCTGGTGGGCCCCGTGGGCGCGCTGGTCATCGGCGTCATCGCCGGCATCGTCTGCGTCTGGGGCGTGAACGGCCTGAAGCGCCTGCTGCGCGCCGACGACGCGCTGGACGTGTTCGGCGTGCATGGCGTGGGCGGCATCGTTGGCGCCCTGTTGACTGGCGTGTTCAATGCGCAGATCCTCGGCGGCCCCGGCCTGGCCGAGCCCGGCATGATCGGCCATCAACTGTGGGTCCAGCTGGAAGGCGTACTGCTGACCATCGTCTGGTCCGGCGTGGTGGCATGGATCGCCTACAAGATCGCCAACGCCCTGTGCGGCATGCGCGTGCCGGAAGATCAGGAGCGCGAAGGCCTGGACGTCACCAGCCACGGCGAATCGGCGTACCACAGCTAAACCTGGAACCCCTCCCCACCGGATGGCATAGGTGGGCGGGGATAAAAAAGGCGCCGGGGCATTCTGCCCCGGCGCCTTTTTTGATGCAGCGGCGAACCGCCTCAGGCCAGGTCCAGCGTGTCCAGATCCACCGGCAAGGCGCGGTTCAGGGCGCTGGCCACCTTCACGCGCAAAGCGTTGGAGTGCGCGCGCCGGACCTCGCGCTTGACGTCCAGCAGTTGCTGAGGGTGCATGGAGAACTCGGTCAGGCCCAGACCCAGCAGCAGCCGGGTCATGCGCGAATCCCCCGCCATCTCGCCGCACACGGCAACCGGCTTGCCGGCACGCTCGCCCGCATTGATGGTGTGCGCGACCAGACGCAACACCGCGGGATGCAGCGGATCGTACAGGGACGCCACGTCGTGGTCGCCGCGATCGATCGCCAACGTGTACTGGATCAGGTCATTGGTGCCGATGGACAGGAAGTCCAGCGCCTGCGCAAAGGGTTCGATGGCGATGGCGATGGCGGGCACCTCGACCATGGCGCCCACTTCCATGTGGGGCGCATAGGCCTGGCCGCGCGCGTCCAGTTCGCGCCGCGCCGATTCGATGGCCGCCTTGGTCGCCACCACCTCGTGCATGTGCGCAATCATCGGTATCAGCAGGCGCACAGGCCCGTGCGCCGAGGCCCGCAGGATGGCGCGCAGCTGTGTTGCGAACATCTCCGGGCGCGCCAGGCAATAGCG
Organism: Achromobacter aegrifaciens; assembly: GCF_902859735.1. GTDB lineage: Bacteria > Pseudomonadota > Gammaproteobacteria > Burkholderiales > Burkholderiaceae_B > Achromobacter > Achromobacter aegrifaciens. Next base: position 52,049 of record NZ_CADIJY010000016.1, read on the forward strand.
GATGGCGCGCTGGCCGAGCGCGGGATTGGTGGCCACCGTGGCCTCGCCATCCAGCGTCTTGTCCGAGCCGATGTCCAGCGTGCGGATCGTGACGGGCCGGCCGGCCATCACCTTGACCACCGACGAGTAAGCTTCGTACTGTTCTTCTTCGCCCGGCAGGTCCGGACGCCCCATGAAGAGGAATTCGCTGCGGAACAAGCCGATGCCGTGCGCGCCGGAAGCCAATGCCAGCGCCGCTTCGTCCGGCAGTTCGATGTTGGCGTGCAGCACCACATCAATGCCATCCAGCGTGACCGAGGGCTCGTCGCGCAGCAGGCTCAGTTCGGCGCGCTCGTCGGCATAGGCCGATTGGCGGCGGCGGTATTCCTCGAGAATGCGGCTGGACGGATTGACGATCACCGCGCCGGCTGCGCCGTCGATGATCAGCATGTCGCCGTCGCGGACCAGTTCCCGCACGTTGCCCATGGCGACCACCGCTGGCACGGCCATGCTGCGCGCCACGATGGCGGTATGCGAAGTGGGACCGCCCAGGTCCGTCACGAAGGCGGCAAAGCGGCCGCCCCGCAGGCGCAGCATGTCGGCGGGCGAAATATCGTGGGCCACGACCACCAACGCGTCGTCGCCGCCCATGTGGGACATGTCGGGCAGGATGGCCGAGGTGCCAGCCAGCACATGCAATACCCGTTCGATGACCTGGCGCACGTCGGCCCCGCGCTCGCGCAGGTACTCGTCTTCCATGGCGTCGAACTGCTGGCCCAGGATCTGCCCCTGCGTCGTCAGCGCCCATTCGGCGTTGTAGTGGCGTTCGGCAATCAGCGCCAGGGTCTGCTCGGCCAGCAGCGGGTCGCCCAATAGCAGGCTGTGCACGTTGAGCATGGCGCCGAGCTCGCGCGGCGCGTCGGCCGGCAAGGTATCGGCCAGCTGCAGCAGTTCCTGCTGCGCCGAAGCCAGGGCATCGGTGAGCCGGCTGCTTTCGGCAGGCACGTCCTCGGGCGAGATGCGGTAGTGCGCGACCTCCAGCGCCGCCGCACCCATGACGACCGCGCGGCCGATGGCGTATCCCTTGGCCACGCCTTTGCCATACAGACACACAACGGGGCTGGCAGAACCAGCCCCGTTGTTGGGTGCGTCATTGAGGGTCGTAGACGAGCCGGCCTGGGCAACGCTCAGGCCGGCCGATTCGGAAGAAATTCTATTCCTGCTCACCGAATTTGCTGTCGAACAATGATTGAATTTCGGAAAGGGCCTGATCGGCGTCATTGCCGGAGGCCTCCAGCTTAACCGTCACGCCCAGCCCGGCCGCCAGCATCATGACGCCCATGATGCTCTTGGCGTTCACGCGCTGCGCGCCGCGCGAGATGAAGATCTCGCTGGAAAACTTGCTGGCCAGCTGCGTCAGCTTGGCAGCCGCCCGGGCATGCAGGCCCAGTTTATTGCTGATGACGATGTCTGTATTAGGCATAGGAAATATTATGGCTGCGGCATGAGGCCGCAGTGTTGATCACAGCAAACCGTCGAACCGTCAATCGGCCTGAATGGATAGCCGACATAATAGGGCAAACTTCCGCCCGTCAGTCTACACGTAAGACGCCCTGAAGCCCGCCGGCCAGCGCCTTCTCGCGGGTTTCGGCCAAGGGCAGATTGCGATAGGTCAGGGCCCGCAGCAGCATCGGGGTATTCAATCCGGCCAGCACGCAGCACTGGATGCCCTGGGCCTGGGCATCGGAGACGGCGCGCTTGGCGATATTGGCGGGCGTGGCGCCGATCAGATCGGTCAGCACCAGCACGCCCGCGCCATGTTCCTGCTCCAGGATGTCCTTCAGGACTTGCGGCGCCAGGTCGTCCGGCCGGTCTTCAGGCTGGATGTCGTGTATGGCCAGCATGCCGTCCAGGTTGCCCATGACGTGGCTGGCGCAATCGCGTATCGCGGCGCCCAGGGGCGCGTGCACGACGATGACTATACCGGTGGTCATGACAGGGGTCCTGGCGGGTCAAGCGGCAGCGGCAGGGGTCGCCACGGCCTTTTCCAGCGCCTGGACGAACATGCCGGCGACGTCGAAACCGGTTTGCTCCGCGATTTCCACAAAACAGGTGGGGCTGGTGACGTTGACTTCAGTGACGTAATCGCCAATGACGTCCAGGCCGACCAGCAGCAGACCGCGGGCGGCTAGCTTGGGAGCCACGGCCTCGGCGATCTCGCGGTCGCGCGGGGAAAGTTCCTGGGCCACGCCGCGGCCGCCGGCCGCCAGGTTGCCGCGGGTTTCACCGGCCAGCGGAATACGGGCCAGGGAGTACGGCACCGGCACCCCGCCGATCAGCAGGATGCGCTTGTCGCCCTTGACGATGTCGGGAATGTAGCGCTGCGCCATGATGGTGCGCGCGCCATTGTCCGTCAGCGTTTCCAGGATGGCGTTGAGGTTGGGATCCTTGGGCTGCAGCCGGAACACGCCCGTGCCGCCCATGCCGTCCAGCGGTTTGACGATGACATCGTGATGCTCGTCGTGGAACGCCTTCAGGCGGGCCATGCTGCGGGTCACCAGCGTGGGCGCGGTGAACTCGCTGATTTCGGTGATGGCCAGCTTTTCGGGATGGTTGCGGATCGCCGCGCCGCTGTTGAACACGCGGGCGCCTTGCGCCTCGGCATATTCGAGCAGGTGCGTGGAATAGACGTATTCCATGTCGAACGGCGGATCCTTGCGCATGACCACCGCGCCGAATTCCGCCAGCGGCAGATCCCGGGCGGCAGACTCGCGCCACCAGTCGTGGCCGTGCAGATCGGCGTCCGCGACCAGTTCGATGGGGGTGGCCGCGGTCTTGACCGTGCCCGCCTCGATATAGAGATCGCCCTGCATGGCCACGCTTAGCGTATGGCCGCGCGCCACCAGGGCGCGCATCATGGCGACAGAGCTGTCCTTGTACGCCTTGAGCAGCGGCAAGGGATCCAAAACGAACAATACATGCATCGCGACACCCTGAACGGACACCGCCTTCCCTCGCGGGAAGGCGGCTTTATGACATCGTAGCGCAGAGCCGCCCAATTAGCGAACCCGCCGGCGCCATGGCAGGCGGCAGATCGCACAGGCGGCGTAGCCTCCCTGGGGAGACTACGGCAGGAGCTCAGGCAGCCGACTCAGGCTTGCCCGCAGGCACGGCCTTTTTCTTCGGCGCCAGCACCATGACCATCTGACGGCCTTCGAGCTTCGGCATGGCTTCGACCTGGGCAAGTTCCAGCAGATCGTCGCGCACACGTTCAAGCACCCGCATACCGAGTTCCTGGTGGGCCATTTCGCGGCCACGGAAACGCAGCGTCACCTTGGCCTTGTCGCCTTCTTCGAGGAAGCGGCGCAGATTGCGCAGCTTGACCTGGTAGTCGCCCTCGTCGGTGGCCGGACGGAATTTGACTTCCTTGACCTGGATGACCTTCTGCTTGGAACGAGCTTCAGCTTGGCGCTTCTGCTCCTGGTACTTGAATTTGCCGTAGTCCATCAAACGGCAGACCGGCGGTTCGGCGTTCGGCGCGATTTCCACCAGATCCACGTCGCTTTGCTCGGAAAGACGGAAGGCGTCGGCAATCTTGACGATGCCGAGCTGTTCTCCGTCCAGACCTATCAGGCGCACCTCGGGGACGCGGATTTCACCGTTGATGCGATTGGCTTTTTCAGTGGCGATGTTGAAAGCTCCTAGAAATGTTAAGCAGCGCTGCTATCAGGATGAACGACGTCGCGACGGGTGGAAACGTCCTCGGACAAGCGCGCGACGAATTCGTCGTATGCGATGGCTCCGAGGTCCAATCCGCCCAGTCCGCGTACGGCTACAGTGCCGTTTTGCTTTTCCTTGTCGCCGACGACGAGGATGTACGGCACCTTTTGCAGGCTGTGCTCCCGAATTTTACGAGTGATTTTTTCACCGCGCAAATCGGACTCTACTCTAAAGCCTTGTTTTTTCAGGCTTTGCGTGATTTCAGCCGCATAATCGGCCGAAGGTTCGGAAATGCAGCATACGACGGCCTGCACCGGGGCCAGCCAGGGAGGCATGGCGCCGGCGTGGTTTTCGATCAGCATGCCGATGAAACGCTCCAGCGAACCGAGGATCGCGCGGTGCAGCATGACCGGCGGGCGACGCTGGTCGTTCTGGTCCACGTACTCGGCGCCCAGGCGCACGGGCATGGAGAAGTCGACCTGGATCGTGCCGCACTGCCAGTGGCGGCCGATGGCGTCCTTCAGGGTGTATTCCACCTTGGGGCCATAGAACGCGCCCTCTCCCGGCGAGATCTCGAATTCGCAACCCGTGCGGCGCAGGCTCTCCATCAGGGCGGCTTCGGCCGTATCCCAGACTTCGTCCGTGCCGATGCGCTTTTCAGGACGCGTGGCGACCTTGTACAGCACTTCCGTGAAGCCGAAGTCGCGGTAGACCTTCTGCAGCAGCGCGGTGAAGTCGGCGCACTCGTCCTGCAGCTGTTCTTCGGTACAGAAGATGTGGCCGTCGTCCTGCGTGAAGCCGCGCACGCGCATCATGCCGTGCAGCGAGCCCGAGGGCTCGTTGCGGTGGCACTGGCCGAATTCGCCGTAGCGCAGGGGCAATTCGCGATAGGAATGCAGGCCGGCGTTGAAGATCTGCACGTGGCCGGGGCAGTTCATCGGCTTCAGGCCGTAAACGCGGTTCTCGGACTCCGTCGTGAACATGTTTTCACGGTAGTTGTCCCAGTGGCCCGTCTTCTTCCAGAGCGAAATATCGAGGATCTGCGGCGCCTTCACTTCCTGGTAGCCGTTGTCGCGGTAGACGGAGCGCATGTATTGCTCCACCTGCTGCCACAGCGCCCAACCCTTGGGGTGCCAGAAAATCAGACCAGGGGCCTCGTCCTGGAAGTGGAACAGGTCCAATTCGCGGCCGATCTTGCGGTGGTCGCGGCGCTCGGCCTCTTCCAGCATGTGCAGGTAGGCTTCCTGTTCTTCCTTGGTTGCCCAGGCCGTGCCGTAGATGCGCTGGAGCATCTCGTTCTTGCTGTCGCCGCGCCAGTAGGCGCCGGCAACCTTCATGAGCTTGAAGACCTTCAGCTTGCCCGTGGACGGCACGTGGGGGCCGCGGCACAGGTCGATGAAGTCGCCTTCGCGGTACAGGCTGAGCGGCTCGTTCGACGGAATCGAGGCGATGATCTCGGCCTTGTACTTTTCGCCGATGCTCTTGAAGAATTCGACGGCGGCGTCGCGCGACCATTCCTCGCGCGTGACGACCTCGTCCTTCTTGGCGAGTTCGGCCATCTTTTTCTCGATGGCGGCCAGGTCTTCGGGCGTGAACGGGCGCTTGTACGAGAAGTCGTAGTAGAAGCCGTTGTCGATCACCGGACCGATGGTGACCTGCGCATCCGGAAACAGCTCCTTGACGGCATAGGCCAGCAAGTGCGCCGTCGAGTGGCGGATCAGATCCAGGCCGTCGGCGTCCTTGGCGGTGACGATGGCCAGGCGCGCGTCGCCCTCGATGCGGAAGCTGGTGTCGACCAGCCTGGAGTCCGAGCCCTCAAACGTCACGCGGCCGCCCAAGGCGGCCTTCGCCAGGCCCGTACCGATCGATTGCGCCACTTCGGCAACCGTTACCGGCCCCGGATATTGGCGCTGCGAACCATCGGGCAATGTGATCTGTACCATCGGGAGTGCTTCCTGGGGGGTTCTGGGAACTAAACAAACAAATTACGGAAACGAAAAACGCGGCCTGAGAGCCGCGTTCCTTGGATTGTCTTGCTGAGTCCTACCGCTGACCTGACACGGTGAAACCCGACGCACGAAAACTTAACGCGACATAGGGCGAAAGTTCCGGGTCGTAGTTCGTGCCAGCGGGAAAAACATGGTGTCTGGACCTAATGATGCTCGCCGCAGCGGCAGGGATCAAAAACAGCAAACAATGCACTGCGCAACAGAAGCTGTGCTTATCGTCGACGATTGTATCACTATTTACGCCTTTTCCGTGGCTAAAGCGCCACAGCGCGCCCTGGAGCGCGTGCGAGGTGCGCCCGGCGGCGCCATAACTCAAAAACTCATCTGCCGTCGCGGCCTAAATCCCGGCTGTTGCACGCGTGCTTCTCGCATATATGACAGGTCGACGGTGCAACAGTCTGATATTGGCGCGATTCATCTCCCGCGGGCCATGCGAAAACGTAATCTGCCTTCGCAAATTCAGGACACCCGCGACCTGCGCAATCGACCGCCGGCGTTCCCCCATCCTGCATGTGGAGCATCGATGAAAACTGTCTCAGCGCTCACCCTCAAAGCGCCCCCGCACATCAACCCCGAGCCCGCCGAAAGCGGCGACCGCCCGGGCACGCGCCGGCACCTGCTCCTGTCCCGGCCGCCGCCTCTCATCAAGGTGGCGATCCTGGACGACCACCCCGTGGTTGCCGTGGGCGTGGGCGCCTACCTGGAGAGCCGACCGGGCTTCCGGGTGGTGCACCGGGAGACCTCGGCACGGTCCCTCCTGGAGAAACTTACCCACTCACCCTGCGAAGTTGCCCTGGTCGATTTCTACCTGCCCCTGGAACCCTGGGATGGCGTGAACTATCTGCGGCGCCTGCGCCGCTACCACCCCGGGATGGCGCTCATCACCTTCTCGGCGGGCAGCCGCCAGGAAACTCAGTACGCGGCGTTCCGCGCAGGCGCGAATGGCTATTTCGCCAAGGAATGCGGCATGGTGCTGCTGCCGGAGATGATCCGCGGCGTACTGGCGGGCAAGGAAGAGTTCCTCACGGTGCAGGACGGCAAGATCCGGCCGCAGCAGCCGACGCATCCTCACGCGGCATTGACGACTTCGGAAGTGGAGATACTGCGCCACATCAGCCTAGGGCTGTCCGTCACGCAGATCTCGGCGCGGCTGATGCGCAGCAAGAAAACGATCAGCACCCACAAGCGCCGCGCCATGCGCAAGCTGCAGTTGTCCGACGATTTGTCGCTGGCGCTTTATCTGCGGGAGAAATTCGCTGAATGAGCGCCGCCGGGCTCTGCGCGACGCCGCGGCTCAGATGATCCGCGAGTAGCTGGCCGCGGTGCCCGGCGCCCGCAGGTAGCCGTCGAACGCCATGGCGACGGCTCGCACGAAGTACCAGCCCAGGCCGGTCACCTGCAGTTCGCCGGGGTGCAGGTTGACCAGGCCCAGCTCGGCCAGATTCGCCATCTGCAGCAGTTCCGGGCCAAAGCTGTCGGCGAACCGCAATCCGTGGCGCGCCTCTATCCGGCTGTAGTCCACGCGGCCCTGGCACATGATGTCCATGATGATCTCGCGGCGAACCAGATCATCCGTGCTCAGCGCCAACCCTCTTTCGACGGCGAAGCGCCCTGCTTCGATTGCCGCGTAATACTCGTCCAGGACTTTGGCGTTCTGGCTGTAGGTATTGCCGATGCGGCCGATCGCGGACACGCCCAGCGCGACCAGGTCGCGGTCGGGCTGCGTGCTGTAGCCCTGGAAGTTGCGGTGCAGCGCCCCCTTGCGCTTGGCGATCGCCAGCGCATCGGTTTCCAGCGCGAAATGGTCCATGCCGATATAGGCGTAGCCCTGCTTCAGAAAACCATCGATGGCGGCGCTGAGCAGCCCCACCCGCGTCTCCCTGTCGGGCAGGTCGCCCTCGTTGATGCGGCGCTGCGGCTTGAAGCGCGCGGGCAGGTGGGCGTAGGCATACAGCGCGATGCGGTCGGGCCGCAGCGCGATGACCTGAGCGATCGTGCGGGCAAAGGACTCCGTAGTCTGCAGCGGCAGGCCATAGATGAGATCCACGTTGACCGAGGCATAGCCCAACGCCCGGGAGCTCTGCATCAGCGCCCGCACGTCTTCGAACGACTGCATGCGGTGCACAGCGGCCTGCACCCGGGGATCGAAATCCTGCACGCCGAAACTCAGGCGGTTAAAGCCCAGTTCGCGCATATGGGCCAGGCGGTCGGGCGTGGCGGTGCGCGGATCTACCTCGATCGAGATTTCCGCGTCGGGTTCGAAGCGGAAGGCGCGTCGCAGGTTCTCCATCAGACGCGACAATTCCTCGTCGGACAAAAAGGTCGGCGTGCCGCCCCCGAAATGCAACTGCGATACGGGTACGCCCTCGCCCAGTTCGCGCACATGCAGCTCGATCTCGGCCGCCAGGGCGTCCAGATAGCGGGCGGCGCGGTCGTGGTGGCGAGTCACCACCTTGTTACAGGCGCAGTAATAACAGACCGATTCACAGAACGGGATGTGCACGTAGAGCGACAAAGGCTCGGCCGGCGCCGTCGCGCGGCGCTGCTGCAGCGCCTGCCGGTACTCCTGCTCGCCGAAGCCGCCGTGATACCGGTCAGCCGTGGGATACGAGGTATAGCGGGGCCCGTTCTTGTCCAGCCGCGCCAGCAATTGCGGCGGGAACAATGGGCTGGCGGCGGAGGGCTCGCGGGATTCTGTCTGTGACGGGCGTAGGGCGGCTTGCATACCTGGAATTATTCGCCTGTGCCGGCCAGTCCGGGTTGATCTTGCGCAAACGCCAGCGTGTTGCCCCCCGCCAGTCCACCTGCCCACCCAGAAAACACCCCGCGGCGCTAGCGGCCTCGTCCCCGTAAAATGCGCCTGTCACAAAGATGCACAACAAGGAAACCATCATGGGCACTGAACTGGACGGCCGCCTGCTCGCCATGCGCCAGGCGCTGGCGATCGCCATCGCCCTCTCGACCCGCAGCAGCCCCCAGGCCACCGACATGGCGCTGGAACTGCTTAATGACCTGAAGGCAAGCATGGACAACGCTCCTTCGGACAGCCCGTTCGAGAAGCCGGAATGGGTAGCGGGCGCGCACGACGAACTGGACGGCATCGCGCGCCTGGTGCGCGCCTTCACGCAGACGCCTGAACCGGACGACGAGGCGCAATAGCCTGCCCCTAGGGGCGAGGCACGCCAGACGCCGTGCCGCAAAGCCGGGAAGACGGCGTCACACGCCAGTGCAGCCCAGGAAAGTCCTTTCCGACGGCGACAAACCCCGCTCCGGACGTTCTCGGTTCCAGCTCCAGCTCCAATGCGCCGCAAGCCTCGGCCACGTCTTTCGGCACCCAGGGACTGAAACGGAGCTGTCCGTCTATCAGCACCAGCGGCTGTTCCGGCAGCCTCAGGGCCAGCGCGCCGGCCTCGGCCGGCGGCCCCGATATCACCCTGACCGGCCCGCCAAGCGCCGCTTTGGCGGGTTCGTGCACAGCCAGGGCCAGCGCCCGGGAATCGAAATAGCGCCAATCCGACGCCTTGCGCGCAAGCCCCGCCCCGCCCGGCGAAGTCAGCCCGACCCGGACCATCAACAGCGCCTGGACCAATGCAAATACCGCCACGGCATCGCGCGGCCGCACGCGCTCCCAGACGCCGCCACGCACCAGTTCCATCATCGCCGGCGCCATGAACAGCAGATAAGGCGTGCCCCAGTGCAGTTGCACATGGGAACCGCTGGCAAGCGTCATGATGCTGACGAACACCAAGGGCGTAAAACCGAACGACAGCAGGATGGCGCGGCCCGCATCGCGCGGCGGCGCGTCTGCCGTCACAGCAGCCACCGCGGCGCGGCGGCGCGCCAACCAGCACAAGACGCCCAGGAACACCCACGCAGGCAGCGCGCGGTTCAGCATCTGATCGCCCCACCACCGCGCCACTTCCGCCGCGCGCTGAACCCAAGGCAGGCCGGCGGCCAGCGATGAAGTCATCGCGTAGTTCAGGGGTTCGAAGCCGTTGTACGCCAGCCACCAGAGATGCGGCGCGAAGACCGCCAGCGCGGTCAACCCCGCAACCTGCAGCCCGAACCGGTGCATGGAGTCGCGCCAGCCGCGCTGGCTCAGCCAGAAGACCAGCACGGCGGCGCCCGTCACCGCGCTTTGGTACTTGGACAGAGCCCCCAGGCCCAGGCACGCGCCCAGCACGATCCACCAACCGATCCGGCGCGTGGTCCAGGCTTTCCAGCACGCGACGGCGCAGCCCACCGCCAGGGGAATCAGCACGATCTCGTGGTTGTAGAAATGCAGACGGCCGTTGTAGAAGGTGATGCACAGGCCGGCCAGCAACGCCGCCCGCGCATGGCCGCTGCCGCGCATGCCCCGCAGCCAGCGCCACAACAACGCGAAGGCGCCCAGGGTGCAGAGCGCACCGACGATGTAGCTCGTCCACGCCGACCAGCCCAGCAATTGCACCGCTGGCCACAGCAGCCAGGTCGGCAGAGGCGGATGCTTGTAATAGCCCCATTCCAGGCTGCGCACCCAGGTCAGTTGCTCGATATTGTCAGTCGGCGGCGCGAGGGCCGCCTTGTCCAGCAGCGTCAACCACGCCAGGGCGAAGACCGCCATGCCCAAGCCTATCCACCAGCCCTCGGACCGGAACGCCCGCTTCGTCACTTCCTGCACGTCCTACCCCTTCCTGCCGCCGCAGCGCGCTGCCTTGCCACATGCCCGGTATCGGGCGCAACGGAGTATGGGATGGCGTCCGCCCGCAACAGCGGGGCTTCTGTGCGGGATTTGTCTGGAAACTGTAAAGCGCCCGAGACATTCCTAGCTGGCCTGACCACTTCAAAGAAAGAGGTGGAATCCCTGTGATCGTTTTCCCTTGAAATGGAAAATTTCCCTTCTTATTCAAGGATGAGATGCCTATATTTGGTGGCCTGACCACTTGGCTCTCCGTTCCCGCCCCTATCGTCGATGAACACCTTCCAAGCTGCCGCTGTCACCCGCCTGTACCGAGTCATCGCCGACCAGATCGCCGGCCGGATCCGGGCCGGGGAATTCCCCCGCGGCGGGCGCCTGCCTTCTGAGCGGGAGCTGGCCGAACAGCTGCAGGTCAGCCGCGCGTCTATCCGCGAGGCACTGATCGCGCTGGAAATAGAAGGCTATGTCGAGGTGCGCGTGGGCACCGGGGTGTTCGTCACTGCCATCCGGGAAGCCATCGCTCCCGCGTACGCCGCGCCAGGACAGGACGGCATCGGCCCGTTCGACCTGCTGGAAGCGCGCATGCTGATCGAACCCGAGTGCGCGGGCATGGCCGCGCAGCATGGGTCGCCCGCCCAGATTGCCGCCATCCGCGACGCCCACGAGGGCATGTCGCTGGGCAACTCGCCCGGCCGCCACGACCGCGAATTCCACAACGCCATTGCCGCGGCTTGCGGCAACGCCGCAGTAGCGGCCTCGGTGGCCCATCTGTGGGAATTGACGCAGGCCAGCCCCGTGTACAGCCGCATGGAGGATTACTTCGTCGACACCAAGGTCTGGGCCATCGCCCATGCCGAACACCAGCGCATCCTGACGGCCATACAGGCGCGCGATCCGATCCGCGCGCGCCATGCCATGCATGCGCATCTGCTAGGCATCCTGGCCCGCCTGCGGGAAGACTTTGGCGACGAGAACGGCGCTCCGCAATGGTGCGCGGCACGCTGAAGAGCACCTGTACGAAGCATTGTTGTAGCGGCTCCACCCGTAGTACCCCTGAAAACACAGGTGGCATGAGGTTTGCTTGCCAGTGCACGGCATCCGCGACGCGGACACCTGTCAGACCCTTTCCAGCCCGGAGGCTCGCAGTGAAATCGAAGAAATGGTTCTCCCTAAGCATCGGCGCACTGGTCCTCGCGGCCGCGCTGCCCGCCACGCAAGCCCTGGCGCAGACCAAGGGCGGCACGCTGAACATGATCGTCCAGCCCGAACCGCCGGTGATTGTCACCGCCATCAATCAGCAGGGGCCCACGCAGTTCGTCGCCGGCAAGATCTACGAGAGCCTGCTGACCTACTCCACCGATCTGAAGCCCCAGCCCGGCCTGGCCAAGTCGTGGGACGCCTCGCCCGACGGCCTGTCCTACACCTTCCACCTGCAGGACAACGTCAAGTGGCATGACGGCAAGCCCTTCACGTCCGAGGACGTGGTGTTCTCGCTGGCGGACATGCTGCCCAAGACCCATGCGCGCGCCCGCGTGATCCTGAACAAGTTCGTGGAATCGGTGCAGGCGCCGGACGCGAAGACGGTCGTCGTCAAACTGAAGACGCCCTTCCCGGCCTTCATGCTGATGTTCGAACCGGGCTTTGCGCCCATGATGCCCAAGCACATCTATGCCGGCACCGACTACATGACCAATCCCGCCAACCAGAAGCCGGTCGGCACGGGCCCGTTCATGTTCAAGGAATGGAAACGCGGCGAATACATCAAGCTGACCCGCAACCCCGACTACTGGAAGCCCGGCAAGCCCTATCTGGATGAACTGGTGTTCAACGTCATCCCCGACTCGGCCTCGCGCGCGGTGGCTTTCGAGCGCGGCAGCGTGGACGTGCTGCGCGGCGGCGACGTGGACAACGTCGACATCAAGCGCCTGCGCGCCCTGCCCAAGGTCGAATACACCACGGCCGGCTGGGAGATGTTCTCGCCCCAGGCCTACCTGATCTTCAACATGCGCAAGCCGCCCTTCGACAACCTGAAGGTGCGCCAGGCCGTGATGGCGGCCATCAACCGCAACATGGTGGTCAATAACATCTTCTTCGGCCTGGGCAAGGTGTCCACCAGCCCCTTCGTCACCACCGAGATGTTCTATGACAAGAACATGCCGCCGCTGGCGTTCGACATGAAGAAGGCGCGCGCGCTGATCAAGGAGTCCGGCATCAAGCCCGAGGACTACACGATCCGCCAGCTGAGCTTCCCCTACGGCTCCACCTGGGACCGCCTGGGCGAATACACCAAGCAGGCGCTGGAGCAGCTGGGCTTCAAGGTCAACCTGGAAGCCACCGACGCCGGCGGCTGGGCCAGCCGCACGGGCAACTGGGACTTCGACATGACGACCACCTTCACCTACCAGTACGGCGATCCCGCGCTGGGCGTGCAACGGCTGTATGTCTCGTCGAACATCGTCAAGGGTTCGCCCTTCGCCAACGTGCAGGGCTACAGCAATCCTGAGACCGACAAGCAATGGGAGGCGGCCGCTTCCGAGGTGGATCCCGCCAAGCGCCAGGAGCTCTACACCAAGCTGCAGACCACGCTGGTCAATGAGATCGCCAACGGCTTCCTGGTGGACATGGAGTTTCCGACGCTCTACCGCGGCAACGTCAAGAATCTGGTCAAGACCGCCATCGGCCTGAACGAGAGCTTCGACGACGTGTACATCGAAAAGTAAGCGCCGCAGGACGCCGCCGCGGCAGGCTTGCCGCGGCGGCGGATGCCGGCCGGACAACGGCTGCCCCAGGCAGGCCGCGCCCGACCAGAGAGGACCCCGAGCATGAAATTCCTGTCTTTCCTCGTTTCCCGCATCGGCAAGGCCCTGGTGGTCGTGCTGGGCGTGGTGATCATCAATTTCTTCCTGATCCGCCTGGCCCCCGGCGACCCCGCCGCCGTGCTGGCGGGCCAGGCCGGCGCGGGCGACGCCGCCTACGTCGAACAATTGCGCGTGGCCTTCGGCCTGGACAAGCCCATCCTGACCCAGCTGATGCTGTACCTGAAGGGCGTGGTGCAACTGGACCTGGGTTTCTCGTACCGCAACCATGTGCCGGTGCTGGACCTGATCCTGGAACGCCTGCCCGCCACCTTCCTGCTGATGTCCTGCGCCTTCGTGTTCTCCATCGTGCTGGGCGTCTTCCTGGGCGTGGTGGCGGCCAAGGCCCGCTACCGCAACAAGCGCCGCTGGATCGACAGCTCCGTCATGACGGGCGCGCTGGTGCTGTACGCCACGCCGCTGTTCTGGCTGTCGCTGATGGGCATCCTGCTGTTCTCGGTGGTGCTGGGCTGGCTGCCGGCCTTCGGCATGGAGACCGTGGGCGCCAACCTGAAGGGCTGGGCGCGCGCGGGCGACATCGCCCAGCACCTGATCCTGCCCACCGTGACGCTGGGCTGCTTCTTCATGGCGGTCTACGTGCGGCTGACCCGCGCCTCCATGCTGGAAGTGATAGGCATGGATTTCGTCAAGACGGCGCGCGCCAAGGGCGTAAGCCCCGGCCGCGTGATCCGCGCCCACGTGCTGCGCAATGCGCTGCTGCCGGTCATCACCTTCGCCGGCATCCAGCTGGGGCAGATGGCGGGCGGCGCGGTGCTGACCGAAACCGTGTTCGCCTGGCCCGGCATCGGCAGGCTGATGTTCGACGCGCTGCTGCAGCGCGACTACCAGCTGCTGCTGGGCATCTTCCTGGTCACCTCCATCATGGTGGTGGTGTTCAACCTGCTGACCGACGTGCTGTACCGACTCATCGATCCGCGCATCGGCGCGGGCGCGCAGCAAGGAGCCGCCGCATGAAGTCATTTGCCCGGCGCTACATGCGCAACTACGGAGCGGTGGCCGGACTGGCCATCATGCTGGTCGTGATCGTCGTGGCCCTGGCCGCGCCGCTGCTGTATGAAGAATCCCCCTGGATGATGGTGGCGGATCCGCTTATTCCGCCGTTCACCAATGCCGACTACCCCTTCGGCACCGACATGCTGGGCCGCGACATCACGGCCGGGCTGGTCTGGGGCGCCCGGGTCTCGCTGATGGTGGGCCTCTTGTCGACCGCCGTGGCGCTGGTCTTCGGCATCGTGGTCGGCTCGGTGGCGGGTTACTGCGGCGGCCGGGTTGACGACGCGCTGATGCGCTTCACCGAGTTCTTCCAGACCATCCCGCAGCTGGCCATGGCCGTGGTGCTGGTGGCGATCCTGAGTCCATCCGTCTATTCCATCATGGGGGCCATCGCGGTGGTGTCGTGGCCGCCGGCCGCGCGGCTGGTGCGCTCGGAGTTCATGACGCTCAAGCAGCGTGAGTTCGTGCAGGCCGCCATTGTCATCGGGCAGACGCCGGCCCGCATCGTCGGCACGCAGATCCTGCCCAACGCCATGTCGCCCATCATCGTGTCGGCGTCGTTCATGGTCGCCACCGCGATCCTGACGGAATCGTCGCTGTCCTTCCTGGGGCTGGGCGATCGCAACCTGATGAGCTGGGGCTTCATGATCGGCGCGGCCCGCACCATGATCCGCGAAGCCTGGTGGATGAGCGTCTGGCCCGGCGTGGCGATCCTGCTGACCGTGCTGGCCATCAACCTGATCGGCGAAGGCCTGAACGATGCCCTCAACCCGCAGCTGCGCAAGCGCGGCGAATAGGAGGACGGCATGAACGCTTCCACTCCTTTGCTATCCATCCAGAACCTGAGCATCGCCCTGCCCAAAGGCGGCGACCGCCCTTATGCCGTGCAGGACGTGTCGTACGACATCCGCGCCGGCGAGATCCTCTGCATCGTCGGCGAATCGGGCTCGGGCAAGTCCATGAGCGCCAACGCCATCATGGGCCTGCTACCCGACTACCTGACGCCGCAGCAGGGCCGCATCCTGTTCCGCGGCCAGGACCTGCTGCGGCAGGACGAAGCCACGCTGCAAGCCATGCGCGGCAAGGACATGGCGATGATCTTCCAGGAGCCCCTGTCGGCGCTCAACCCCCTGATGACGGTAGGCGAGCAGATCAGCGAAGTCATGCGCGTGCATAACGCGTATCCGGGCGCGCAGCGCATGGCCCGCACGCTGGAGCTGCTGGCCTTCGTAGGGCTGCCCGACCCCGCCACGCTTTACCACGTCTACCCATTCCGCCTGTCGGGCGGACAGCGCCAGCGCGTGATGATCGCCATGGCCCTGGCGCTGGAGCCTGCACTCCTGATCGCCGACGAACCGACCACCGCGCTGGACGTCACCACCCAGGCGCAGATCCTGGCGCTGATCGCCCGCATCCAGAAAGAGAAAGGCATGGGCGTGATGTTCGTCACCCATGACTTCGGCGTGGTGGCCGAAATCGCGCACCGGGTCGCCGTGATGGAAAAAGGCGTCCTGGTCGAACAGGGGCCGGCGGACGAAGTGCTGAACCGGCCCCGCCACCCCTACACGCAACGCCTGATCGCGGCCGTGCCGCACCGCCGTGGCGCCGAGCGCGAGTCCGCCCCGCACGACCAGCCCGTGCTGGACGTGCGCGACTTGAAGAAGACCTACGTGGTGGGCCGCGGCTGGCTGGGCGGCAAACGCGAGGTTCACGCGGTCGACGGCGTCAGCTTCAGCGTGCGGCGCGGCGAGACGCTGGGCATCGTGGGCGAATCAGGCTCGGGCAAGTCCACCATCGGCAAATGCCTGCTCAAGCTGGTGGGCATCAACGGCGGGCAGTTGATCTTCAACGGCCAGGACATCGCCGCCATGCCGGAATCGCGCTTCCGGCCGCTGCGCCACGACATCCAGATGATCTTCCAGGATCCGTTCGCCTCGCTCAACCCGCGCCATACCGTAGGCCGCATCATCAGCGACGGCCCCGTCGCCAACGGCGTGCCACGCGCCCAGGCCGAAGCGCGGGTGCGCGAGCTGCTGTCGCTGGTCGGGCTGGACCCGTCGGCCTTCGATCGCTATCCCAACCAGTTTTCGGGCGGACAGCGCCAGCGCATCGGCATCGCGCGCGCGCTGGCGCTGGAGCCCAAGGTGCTGGTGGCCGACGAATCAGTGTCGGCGCTGGACGTCTCGGTTCAGGCGCAAGTACTGCAGCTATTGCACGATTTGCAGCAACGCCTGAAGATCGCACTGGTCTTCATCACCCACGATTTGCGCGTGGCGGCCCAGATCTGCAATTCCGTGCTGGTCATGCATCGCGGCAAGGTGGTCGAGTACGGCTCGCCCGCGCAGATCTTCGACAACCCGCAACACGCCTATACGCGGCAGCTGATCGCCGCGGTCCCCGGCCAGCACTGGGACCCGACCAAGGCGCAAGCGGCCTGAAGCGCACAAGAATATTCATACTTCCAAGGAGAACGCCCCATGCAACGCCCCGCCGCCATACCGACCGTGCAGATCGACAATGACATGGTCACCGTCACCGAATGGCGTTTCCCGCCCGGCGGCGAAACGGGATGGCACCGCCATGGAATGAACTACGTGGTGGTCCCGCAGACCACCGGCCCGCTCTTGCTGGACACGCCCGACGGCGAAATCACCAGCCAGCTCACCACCGGCGTGGCCTACTACCGGCCCGTGGGTGTAGAGCACAACGTGATCAATCCCGGCGACACGGAGTTCGTGTTCGTCGAAATCGAACTCAAGCACGCATAACGCCAGCGAGGGCAGCCATGAAGGCGTTTTTCTCGGAAGAGCAGCTGCTGCATACGCCGCGGCAGTTCATGCGGCTTGGGCGCATCAGCGCGCCCACCGATCTGCCGGCACGGGCGGAAAGCCTGCACGGCGCGCTGGCCGCGCGCGGCATCCGCGTCCAAGCGCCGGCTGACTACGGCCGCAAGCCGCTGCAGGACATCCACAGCCGGGACTACCTGGACTATCTGGAATCGGCCTATGCGCGCTGGCAGGCCCTGCGCTCGCCTGGCGTGGATCCGGGCCCCGAAGTGCTGCCCAATCTTTCGCCGTACTACAACGGCCGCATCGAGCTGGCTGGCCGCGGCCCCTGCCCGTCGCCCTCCATCGTGGCCCAGACCGGCTACTACCTGAGCGATCTATCGTGTCCCATCGGGCCGCAGACCTGGCGCTCGGCGCTGCGCTCCACGCATAGCGCGGTGGCCGCCGCCGACCACGTCGCCAGCGCCGGGGGCATGGCCTATGCCTTGTGCCGGCCCTCGGGCCACCATGCCCACCGCGACCGCGCGGGCGGCTTCTGTTATCTGAACAGCAGCGCGGCCGCGGCCAGCCGGTTGCTTCAGACCTGGTCCAAGGTGGCGGTGCTGGACGTCGACGCCCGCCATGGCGATGGCACGCAGAACATTTTTTATCAGCGCGGCGACGTCATGACGGTATCCCTGCACGCCGACCCCGCCGGCTACTACCCCTTCTATACCGGCTATGCGCATGAGCGCGGCTACGGCGCGGGCGAAGGCTGCAACCTGAACCTGCCGCTGCCGCACGGTTCGGGCAACGACTCCTTCCTGCGGGCGCTGGATACGGCGCTCGCCGCCCTGACCGGCTACGCGCCGCAGGCGCTGGTGCTGGCCCTGGGCTTTGACACCTACAAGGACGATCCCATCAGCGTGCTCAAGCTCGACATCGATGCCTACCGCGACATCGGCGCGCGCGTCGCCAGCCTGGGACTGCCCACCGTGATCGTGCAGGAAGGCGGCTACATGGTCGAGGCCATCGGCCCGGCTCTGGACGCGTTCCTGCAGGGCGCGGGCCAGGCGGCAGCCTGAGTCCTCCCGCCCACATGAGCTCCGTTCCCATCGCGTTACCCTCGCCCGCCGCCGCGCGCCAGACGGGCATCCTGCTGTTCTTCGCAGCGTTGGTGGCCTTTGCCACCTTCGATGCGGGGTCCAAGCACATGCTGGCGCGCTATCCCGCGCCCTTCCTGAACATCATGCGCTATTCGGCGGTGGCCGTGCTGGCGGTGGCGCTGTTGTGGCGGCACCGCGGCGGACTGCGTCTGCGCGATGCGCCCGAAAAGCCGCTGTTGATCCTGCGTGGCCTGCTGCTGGCCACGGTCGGTACCTGCTTCATGACGGCGCTGATCTGGATGCCGCTGTCGGAAGCCACCGCCATCTACTTCACCTCGCCTCTGATCATGGTGGCGCTGTCGCCCTGGCTGCTGGGCGAGCGGGTGCGACCCGCCCAGTGGACAGCGGTGGCGGCGGGCTTTGGCGGCATGCTGCTGATCGTGCGGCCGGGCTCCAACCTGCCGTGGCTGGGCACGCTGCTGATGGCGGTGTCCGCGGTCAGTTACGCAGTGTTCCAGGTGCTGACGCGCAGGCTCTCGGGCAAGGTGCCCGGGCCCATCCAGTATGCCTACACGGCCTTCATCTGCCTCGTCGTCACCGGGCTGCCCGCGCCCTTCTTCCTGCCGGATCCGTGGCCGGATCTTACCGACATGCTTTTCATCGTCGGCTTGGGTGCCTGCAGCGGATTGGCGCAGATCTTTCTGATATCCGCCTTCCAGCGCGTGGCGGCGGCGACCCTGGCGCCCCTGAACTACTTCCAGCTGCTGCTGGCGGTGCTGTTCAGCACCTTTTGGTTCCAGCGCCCGCCCGATGGGCTGGCCCTGGCCGGCATGGGGTTGATCATCGCCTCCGGCGTATTCCTGGCGCTGCGCCGGGGCTGAGGCTTGGCGTTCAGCTGGTTTCGCGCTGCACCAGCTTGAAGCCCAGGTCCACATGGCGCTCGGCGACGGGCTCGCCGGCCAGATGGCGCATCAGCAGGCCCGCGGCCGATACGCCGATCTGGTAGCGCGGCGTGGCGATGGTCGACAGCGGCGGCGTGGTCCAGGCCGTGCCCGCCACGTCGTGGAAGCCGACGATGGCCATGCGTTCCGGCACCGGCACGCCCAGCCTTCCGCACTGGAACACCGCCCCCTGGGCCAGGTCATCGTTGCAAAAGAACAGCGCATCGCAGTCGGGATGACGTTCGCGCAGCGCTTCCAGCAGCGAGGCTCCCAGGCCGATGGATGATTTCTCCGGCGTCATGATTTCCAGCGCCGCGTCATACAGGCCCGCATCCCGCAGCGCCTGGCGGCAGCCTTCGCAGCGGCGCAGCGACCTCGGATCCAGTTGCGCGCCGACGATGCCGATACGGCGGTAGCCCCGCTCCACCAGATGGCGGCCCGCGGCATAGCCGGAATCGAATTGCGAAAAACCCACGCTCATGTGCTCGCCGCCGTCCAGCGTCTCGATCGTGTGCACGGTGGGAATGCGCTGCGTGTCCAGCAGGTCCCATACGCCAGGGTTGTGGTCGATGCCGGTCAGGATCAGGCCGTCGGGCGCGTGCTGCAGGTACTTGCGCAGCAGAGCCTCCTCCTCGTCCAGCGAATAGCCGGTCACGCCGATCAGCATGTGGTAGCCGTGCCGGTCCAGCTCTTCCTTGATCCCCGCGATGATGTCGACGAACACCACGTTGCTCAGCGACGGAATCAGCGCCACGATGGTCTGCGAACGCGCCGACGCCAGCGCGCTGGCCGCATGGTTGGGCACGTAGCCCAGTTCCTGGCACACCCGCGCGATGCGCAGCCGCAGTTCTTCCGCCACCTTGTCCGGCGTGCGCAAGGCGCGCGATACCGTGATCGCGCTCACGCCCACGCGGCGCGCGACATCCTGCATGGTGACGCGGCCGGCGCGTGAACTGCGGGGTTTACGGATGGACATCGGTCCTCGGCATGGGTTGGTGAGCGCGTAGTCTGACGCAAAAAACTGGGGCTTGCCAAACGCAAAATGTTAGCGCTAACATTTCGCACAGCATAACCCTAAAAAATTCCGGGAAACGGATAGGAGACAAACATGCAAGCTTCCCCACCGGGGCGGCCTGGCGGCACGCCGCTGGCCCGCGCCGCCAATTGGTGCTTCGCGCTGCAGACCTGGCTGATGGTGACCTGTCTGGCCGTCATGGTGGTGCTGCTGTTCGGCAACGTCGCGCTGCGCTACCTGTTCAACTCCGGCATCAACGTCTCTGATGAGATCTCGCGGCTGGCCTTCGTCTGGATGATCTTCCTGGGCTCGGTGATAGCGCTGCGCTCGCATCAGCACATCGGCGTCACCATGCTGGTCGAACGCTTCGGCCCCGCTGCCCGTCGCGCCTCGCACGTGTTCTGCCAGTTGCTGACGCTGTGGGTGCTGTGGCTGATGGCCGAGGGCAGCTGGACCCAGACCGTCATCGGCCTGGACACCGTGCTGCCTGTCACCGGCATGTCGCTGGCGGTGTTCAACGCCGCGGCCCTCTATGCGGCCGCCGCCATGGGCATCCTGACCTTGATCGATCTGGTGCGCGTCCTTGCGGGCGGGCCCTTGCCGGCGGAATCCAGCCCCGAAGACCCGCTGGTCTGACGGCTCCGCCTCCAACTCCCCTACCCCGCCCGGACGCCCGCAATGATCCTGACCGTTTTCCTGCTCGTGCTGCTGGGGCTGATCGCCCTGGGCATGCCTATCGCCTTCGCGCTGCTGCTCAGCGCGATCGCCATGATGTTCCAGCTGGACTTTTTCGATACCCAGATCCTGGCGCAGAACATGCTGTCTGGCGCCAACAGCTTCACCCTCATGGCTGTGCCGCTGTTCATGCTGGCCGGCGAACTGATGAACGCCGGCGGCATTTCGCGCCGTATCGTCAATCTGGCCAGCACCTTCGTGGGCCACATCCAGGGCGGCCTGGGCTATGTGGCCATCTTCGCCAGCGTGCTGCTGGCCGCGCTGTCCGGCTCGGCCGTGGCCGACGCCGCGGCGCTGGGCTCGCTGCTCATCCCCATGCTGCGCGAAAGGGGCTACGACGCGGGCCAGGCCTCCGGGCTGATCGCGGCCGGCGGCATCATCGCGCCCATCATTCCGCCCTCGATCTCGTTCATCATCTTTGGCGTCGCCACCAACGTGTCGATCACCAAGCTGTTCTTCGCCGGCATCGCGCCCGGACTGATGATGGGCCTGACCCTGGTCGCCGTATGGACCTGGGTGGCGCGCAAGCATGGCAGCATCAAGCCCTCGCCGCGCGAACCCTGGAGCAAGCGCTGGAAGGCGCTGCGCGAATCGCTATGGGCCCTGATGCTGCCCGTCATCATCATCGGCGGCTTGCGCGGCGGCATCTTCACGCCGACCGAGGCGGCCGTCGTCGCCGCGGTCTACGCGCTGCTGGTCAGCCTGTTCGTCTACCGCGAAATCGGCGTGCGCGACCTGGCGCCGCTCTTCATCAACGCCGCCAGCACCACCGCCATCGTCATGTTCCTGGTGGCCGCCGCCATGGTCTCGTCCTACATGATCACTCTGGCCGACATGCCGCAGGACCTGATCGCGCTGCTGGAACCCGTGCTGGACCAACCCAAGCTGCTGATGTTCGCCCTGCTGGTGCTGCTGACGCTGGTGGGCACGGTGATGGACCTGACGCCCACCATCCTGATCCTGGCGCCGGTGCTGATGCCGGTGGTCACCAAGGCCGGGATCGACCCCGTCTACTTCGGCGTGATGTTCGTCATGGTGGGTTGCGTGGGCCTGCTGACGCCGCCGGTGGGCACCGTGCTCAACGTGGTTTGCGGCGTCGCCCGCATCAATATGGAAACCATCTGCAGGGGCGTGTGGCGCTATGTCGTCGCCTACACGCTGCTGCTGATCCTGCTGGTGATCTTCCCCGAGCTGATCACCGTCCCCGCACGCTGGATGCATTAGAAAAACCCCAAGGAGGAGCACCATGATCACCCGTTTCAAGACCCGCATTCTTGTCCTGGCGACGGCGCTGTCCTGCGCCGTCGCCGGCGTCGCGTCCGCCGCCGACGTCAAACCGCGCCTGATCCGTTTCGGCTATGGCCTGAACGAGGAAAGCGTCCAGGGGCGCGCCGCGCGCCACCTGGCGCAGGAGCTGGAAAAAATCAGCGGCGGCAAGCTCAAGATGAAGACCTTCGGCTCGGCCAACCTGGGCTCGGACGAGCAGATGCAAAGCGCGCTGGTGGGCGGCGTGCAGGAAATGATGGTGGGGTCCACCGCGCCCCTGGCCGGCATGGTCAAGGAGTTCGGCGTGTTCGACCTGCCCTTCCTCTTCAACAGCGAAAAGGAAGCGGACGCCGTGCTGGACGGGCCTCTGGGCCAGGACATGCTGAAAAAGCTGGAAGCCAAGGGCATCATCGGCCTGGTCTATTGGGAAAACGGCTTTCGTAACATGACCAACTCCAAGCGCCCCATCGCGCGCGCGGAAGACCTGCAAGGCATCAAGCTGCGCGTGATGCAGAACCAGATCGCATTGGGCGTCTTCAATACGCTGGGCGCCAACGCCGTGCCCATGCCGTTCTCCGAGCTGTTCACCGCGCTGGAAACCCGCACCGTGGACGGCCAGGAAAACCCCATCACCACCATCCAGAGCAGCAAGTTCTACGAGGTTCAGCCCTATCTGACCATCACCCGCCACGTCTACACGCCCTGGGTGGTGCTGGCGTCCAAGAAATGGTGGGACACCCTGTCGCCGGAAGAACAGAAGCTGATCCGCCAGGCGGCCGCATCCTCGCGCGACTTTGAGCGCCAGGACAGCCGTGCGGACTCCCAAAAGGCCATGACCACGCTGGAAAAGGCCGGCATGAAGATCAACACGGTCTCGCCCGAAGAGATCGCGCGCATGCGCCAGAAGGTGCAGCCGGTGGTCGACAAGTACACGCAGGACCTCGGCCCAGAGCTGGTCAAGCAGCTCAACGACGAGATCCAGAAGGCGCGCAACTAAGCCTTTGCGGCCCGCACGCGCGCCGGGCCGCCACGCAACCGCTGTAAACGAGAATCCCATGTCCCAGACTCCCCGCAAGCTGCGCAGCCAGAAGTGGTTCGACGATCCGGCCCACGCCGACATGACGGCCATCTATGTCGAGCGCTACCTCAACTACGGCCTGACGCGCCAGGAACTGCAATCTGGGCGGCCGATCATCGGCATCGCTCAGACCGGCAGCGACCTGGCGCCCTGCAACCGGCATCACCTGGCGCTGGCCGAGCGCATCAAGGCCGGCATCCGCGACGCGGGCGGCATCCCCATGGAGTTTCCCGTGCACCCGCTGGCCGAACAGGGCCGGCGCCCCACCGCCGCGCTGGACCGCAACCTGGCCTATCTGGGCCTGGTAGAGATCCTGCACGGCTATCCGCTGGACGGCGTGGTCCTGACCACCGGCTGCGACAAGACCACGCCCGCCTGCCTCATGGCCGCGGCCACCGTGGATATTCCCGCCATCGTGCTGTCCGGCGGGCCGATGCTGGACGGCTGGCACGACGGCCAGCGCGTCGGCTCCGGCACGGTCATCTGGCATGCGCGCAATCTGATGGCCGCGGGCAAGCTGGACTACGAAGGCTTCATGACGCTGGCCACGGCGTCGTCGCCGTCCGTCGGCCACTGCAACACCATGGGCACGGCGCTGTCGATGAACTCGCTGGCCGAAGCGCTGGGCATGTCGCTGCCCACCTGCGCCAGCATTCCCGCGCCGTACCGCGAGCGCGGCCAGATGGCCTACGCCACCGGGCTGCGTATCTGCGACATGGTGCGCGAGGACTTGCGCCCATCCCATATCCTGACGCGGCAGGCTTTCGAGAACGCCATCGTCGTGGCCTCGGCGCTGGGCGCCTCCAGCAACTGCCCGCCGCACCTCATCGCCATGGCCCGCCACGCCGGCATCGACCTGAGCCTGGACGACTGGCAGCGCTTGGGCGAAGACGTGCCGCTGCTGGTCAACTGTGTACCTGCGGGTGAGCATCTGGGCGAAGGCTTTCACCGCGCGGGCGGCGTCCCGGCGGTGTTGCACGAACTGGCGGCAGCAGGCCGCCTGCATACCGATTGCGGCACCGTGTCCGGCAAGACCATCGGCGAGATCGCGGCTACGGCCAAGACCAACAATGCGGACGTCATCCGCAGCTGCGACGCGCCGCTCAGGCATCGCGCGGGATTCATCGTCCTCTCGGGCAACTTCTTCGACAGCGCCATCATCAAGATGTCGGTCGTCGGCGAAGCCTTCCGCCGCGCCTATCTGTCGGAGCCCGGTTCAGAGAACGCCTTCGAGGCGCGCGCCATCGTCTTCGAAGGCCCCGAGGACTACCACGCGCGCATCGAAGACCCCTCCCTGAACATCGACGAGCACTGCATCCTGGTGATCCGCGGCGCCGGCACCGTCGGCTACCCCGGCAGCGCGGAAGTGGTCAACATGGCGCCGCCCTCGCATCTGCTCAAGCGCGGCATAGACTCTCTGCCCTGCCTGGGCGACGGCCGCCAGAGCGGCACCTCGGCCAGCCCTTCGATCCTGAACATGTCGCCGGAAGCCGCGGTGGGCGGTGGCCTCGCGCTGTTGCGCACGGGCGACCGCATCCGCGTCGACCTGAATCAGCGCTCGGTCACCGCCCTGGTGGATGAAACAGAAATGGAACGCCGCAAGCTGGAGCCGCCCTACCAGGCGCCGGAATCTCAGACGCCGTGGCAAGAGCTGTACCGGCAACTGGTCGGCCAGCTTTCAACCGGTGGCTGCCTGGAGCCCGCCACCTTGTATCTGAAGGTCGTGGAAACGCGGGGCGATCCCCGGCATTCGCATTGACGCCGGCGGCTACCGCGCTTGTCCGCTGCCGGCCTGCGGCCCCTGCGGCGCCGGCCGCGTGACAACATAGGCCGCGCTAGCCAGGAAGAACACGGCCACACCGGCGGCCAGCATCCACGACGGATGCGCGCCCCACCAGAACAGCACATAGCCCAGCGCCATGCCCAGGCAGGCGTAGGTCTTGCCCTTGCGCGATACCGCGCCCTGATCCCGCCAGGCGCGCAGGGCGGGACCGTAGGTCGGGCTATCCAGCAGCCATTTCTCCAGCCGCGGCGAAGAGCGCGAAAAGCAGGCCACCGCCAGGATCAGGAAAATGGTCGTAGGCATGACGGGCAGAAACGCGCCGATCACACCCAATGCCAGCATCAGGCAACCCAGGCAGAGCCACAGTACTCTCATCATGATGGGCAGCAGGATATCCCAGGTTTTCCGCTCGCTTCAAACGCGCCGCGCAAAGCGCCGGTTTTCCGGCCGCCGGTATGGGGCGGATCACTTAGCCGCGTCGCGGCAACAGTAGAGAATAATTTGGAATATATATTCACAAATTGGAATTATTGAATAAAAATCGAACGTGCGCGGGTCCCCGCGCTTCCCGTAGCAAGGAACTGCCATGCGCAACGCTAGCGATTTGCTGGAAGACTCTTACCGCCGCACCGACCGGGCGATGCTGCCTCTGCTCTGGCTGCTGTTTGCCGTCGGCCTGTGCTTGGCCCCACAATACGGACGCTGGGGCGCCGCCATCGGCGTCGGCTTGGCCGCCGCAGGCATACCGTCGCTGTTGATACTCTGGCGGCCCGGCCGCTTGAGTACCCGCCTGGTCGTGGCCTGTAGCCTGATGGTGCTGGCCGCGCTCCATATCCATCTGATGTCCGGCATGGCCGAGATCCATTTCGGCATCTTCGTGCTGCTCTCGCTGCTGCTGGCCTATCGCGACTGGCGCACCATCCTGTGCGCGGCCGTCGTCATCGCGCTGCATCACCTGTCCTTCAACTTCCTGCAGCAATGGGGCTACGGAACAATTTGCTTCACCGAGCCGAGCCTGCCCATGGTGCTGTTGCACGCAGCCTATGTGGTGGTGCAGGCTGCCGCGCTAGGCTGGCTGGCCTGGAAAATGGAACGGGCCGCGGTGGCGGCCGAGGAACTGGCCCGACTCAGTGCGCATATCGGCCGTGAGGCTGGCGTGTTCGACCTGCGCTTTGGCGGCATGAGCATGGACAGCAGCCTGGGCCGCAGCTTCAAGGCCACGATGGACGCCGTGCACCGGACCCTGAGCGGCGTAAGGAACACCGCCACCGCTCTTTCCGCCGCCTCGCGCGACATCATGCAGGACAACCAGCAGCTCGAAGAACGCACCCGGACCCAGGCCGACTCCCTGGAGCGGACCGTTGCATCGATGCGCGACCTGGCCGCCAATGTCCATGACAACGCCGGCAACGCCTTGCAGGCCCGGCAGCTGAGCGACGAAGCGCGGCGCATCGCGGACACGGGCAGCGCCGCGGTAGCAGGCGTGGCGACGGTGATGGGAGAAATCCAGCAGGAAGCCAACAAGATCTCCGAAATCACCGGCTTGATCGACAGCATCGCATTCCAGACCAACATCCTCGCCTTGAACGCGGCGGTGGAAGCAGCCCGCGCCGGTGAAAGCGGGCGAGGCTTCGCGGTCGTCGCCACCGAGGTCCGCGCGCTGGCCCAACGCAGCGCCAGCGCCGCGCGCGAGATCCGCACCCTGATCGACGGCTCGCTGGAGAAGACCAGCAGCGGTTTCCGCCAGGCCGACCATGCCGCCGGCGTGATCCGCGAAGTCGTGGCCAGCATCGAGCGCGTGGCCGCCATCGTCGGTCAGATCGGCGACGCGGGCCGGGTCCAGGGTACGGACATCGACGAAGTCAACCAGGCCGTGACCCAGATGGACGAACTGACCCGGCAGAACGCGGCCCGGGTAGCCCAGGCCGCCGACGCCTCGGCGGCCCTCCAATCGCAGGCGACCGAGCTGCTGCAAGCCGTGGGCGTATTCCGCCTGCAGGATGAACGGCAGCCGCAAGCGCAGTCCGCCCCGAGGGCGGCCGCTCCAGGGCGCACCGCGCCGCTGGCGCTGGCGAGCGGCTAAGACCCGGAATTGCGCGAAACGCCTGCCGCCAGCAGCCGCTTCACCGTCCTTTGCAGGGCCGGACTTTCATGGAAGAATCATTGTCTCCCATGGCTCCAGCCCCCAACGACCATGACTCCCTTTGCTTCCATACTCGCTATCCTCGGTGCGCTGTGGCTCGGAGCCATGCTGCCGGGACCAAGCTTCATCATCGTCGCGCGCAAGGCCATCGGCCAGTCCCGCTGGGACGGCCTGGCCTCGGCCTTCGGCATGGGCGCAGGCGGCATGCTGTTCGCCGGCCTGGCGCTGGCGGGGCTGTATTCCCTGTTGCAAAGCGTGGAATGGCTGTACGTCGCGCTGAAAATCGCGGGCGGCGCCTATCTGCTTTACGTGGCTGCCGGCATCTGGCGCAACGCCAGGCAGCCTTTTGCCATGCCCGGCAGCAGCGCGCCAGCATCACGCAATGGACGTCGTTCCTTCTGGATCGGTCTCACGACCCAGTTGAGCAACCCCAAGACGGCCATCTGGTATGGCAGCATCTTCGCCGCGCTGCTGCCTCAGCATCCGCCGGCATGGACCTATTTCGCGCTGCCGCCCCTGGTGTTCCTGGTCGAATTCGGCTGGTATGCGATCGTGGCGCTCTGTTTTTCGACCAAGGGCCCGCGCGAGGTTTATCTACGGGCGAAGCAATGGATAGACCGGGCAGCGGCGGGCGTTATTGCGGCGCTGGGCTTGCGGCTGATTCTTAATGCGCCCAAAAACGGAATCTAGGAAAAGTCGGGTTTCCGATGCGCAACACGAGCAGCCGCAGCAGATAGAAGCCACGCCGCGGGTGGCGCTTCCCTGCAGACAGGCAAGAACTTACCGCAGCTTTTGCTGATAGAGCTCTTGCGCGCCTTCCAATGAGGCGCGCATTCCGTAAATCGTGCCTCCGCCGCCGCGGCTGAACCATAGTTCGTACTGCCACATCCCGTCCACGAAGACCCGGGAGATCGTCCAGCCCGCTGGCCCTTGCCAGTAATAGTCGTCCCGCTGCGTCCATTCCTCATCGATCATGCTTCGTCCCCTCTCGGCCGAAACCGGGCCGAATTGCGCTGCTGCCGACCTCAAATATACTGTATTTTTATACAGTATATTGAGCCGCAGCATGACGGCCTAGGGGGTATCGAGAAGGCTGACGGATGCAGGTATTCCCGGGCTCAGCCCGGCAGGCGGTTACGCAATCTGCATCTCACGCCGCGCCTGCTTGTCTGCATACATCAATTGATCTGCTTCCCTGAGGACGGCCTGCAGCGCGCTGGCCGATGGGTCGGCATTCACAATGCCAAAGCTCGCGCCGGCGTAGTGAAAACTGCAGTCGTCCAGGGTGTAGATGCCGCTGAGCAACGGGGCCAGGCGCGTGCGCATTGTTTCAACCACAGCATCAGCCGTCGGCCCTGACCTTGCGCCCAAGCCAACGACGACGAATTCGTCGCCCCCCCATCGACCCAGCACCTCTCCAGAACGCAGGCCTGCCGACAGACGTCGGCCAACCTCGATCAAGAATTTGTCGCCGATGTCGTGGCCGTAGGTATCGTTAATCGTCTTGAACCCATCCAGATCTATAAACGCGACTTGAACAGACCGCTGCGTCCGATTCGCTTCCGAGAAATACCGCTCCAACTCCGCCATGATCGCTCGCCGATTCGGCAAGCCGGTAAGCGCATCATGGTTGGCGGCATGCCGTTCATCTTGGCGGCGTCTCACCATTTGCGCGACCACATGGCTGGAGAGAAGGATCAGGACCAGACCGACCATCGCCACCAATCCCGTCGCCCACATATGCCGCTTGCGCATGGGCGCCAAAGATTCCAGCGAGGCCAGCGTGATCAAGTGGTATTGCCCATTAGCCAGCGCCTGCCGCCTCGCCAGATAGGGCCTGCCATCGATGAGCCAACGGCCGGATTGGATGGAGCCGGGTATGGCGCGAATATCCAGGGGTTCGCCGAGGTCTTCATCGCCATCGGAAGGCAGTACCGAATCGGCAGGTAAAAGGGCTGCGACATTACGCAGCATGAACGGCTCGGACGAAGCCGTGGTTACCCTTCCCTGGCGATTCACAACCAACGCGATATGTCGCCCGGCCAGGTAAAGCGCCACATCCGGCGCATCGAACTTTACCGTCACCGAGCCCTGCGGCATGTCATTCGAGTCTTCGATGCGGCTGGCGACGAAATACGATGGACTCTTGTTCAACCGGGCAATGCCGAAGTAACTGCCATAGCCATCACGCAATGCGTCTTCGAGATAAGCCCGACCCGAATAGATCATGCCGACGATGCTGTCGGGTTCCGCCCAGTTACTGGCCGTCACCGTATCGTCCGACATATTGTTCATATAAATGCGGGCGTATCGCAGATCGCTGGCCAGCTCATTCATGAAGTCGCCTACCCTGCGCACCAATGGATCCCGCGTAAACAGGGCCGCTCGCTGCTCTCGAGACAAGTCGGCTGCGCCGGGTGGATCCGTACGGTAACGGACGGCAAGCTGGATCACTTGGCCCTGGCGGGCCACCATGTTCGCTACGCTCACCATCTCGGTGAATAACCGATCCATGACGCGCGCAGTAATTCTTGCCTCGTATTCGGCGCTGGCGGCTAGGCTGTCCAGCCGCGATGCCTCCATTCCCTGCGACATCCAGCGTGCAATAGCTATCACCAACGCAAACCATGCCAGGGCCAGACCGAGCGTCACGCGACGCACGAGGGAATGGCCCTGCCGTTCACGTCTACCTTGTCGCGACAATTCTTCGCTCACAGGGTCCCCTGATTCAAACCAACGGCCTTAGGCAATCATCGGCCAATCCGCCAGTTGTACTGAAAGGAAATGTCTGGCGGCCGGTCAATGGAACGTGGCCAAAATGTTCGGCCACACGCTAATGAATCGCCATATTTCCATTATGCGTGGCTTACTTCAATATGATTCGGCGATTTACCGCGAACTGCGCAGAACGCACAGGCTTGTGTAAATGCAGGGCTAACGGCTGGCGTCGATAGCTGAAGAGTTTTCGCGCCTTTGCCATTGCCCCGCGAAAACCATGCTTTGTGGCATGGCGCGTGGCATGCAACGGACGAAACCCAAACAAAAAAGCCGCCAGATCATTGATCTAGCGGCTTTCTCTTTGCCGTGCTTGACAGCACTTTGCAGGAATTTGGTAGGCGGTATTGGAATCGAACCAACGACCTCCACGATGTCAACGTGGCGCTCTAACCAGCTGAGCTAACCGCCTGCAAAGAAGAAGAATTATATAGTGCTTTTTTAAACTATGCAAATCGTCTGGCAAGATTTTTTGCATTATTTATTGCGCTTCGAAGTTTGCGGCGTTTGCGAGGTTTACTTTCGCATGCCTTCAAGCTTGTCTGCGCAACGCGTTTTGAAGTGCCAGTTCCTGGGAACCTTGGACGCCGCTTTTCAGCCTTGCCCCACTACTTCAAACCGCCTGCACCACACTACTAATTTCCCTTCAGCTTCGCGTCTGCCGCTTGCGCCGCAGCAACGAAGAACGAGATTCTATCAGAACTTTTAATTCCTTGCTCAAGCTCCACGCCGCTACTTACATCGACCGCCCAAGGCCTGACCAATTCCACGGCCTGCCCGACGTTTTCCGCGTTCAAGCCGCCCGACAGGATCAGGGGCCGAGACACCGGATCGGCCCTCACTTCGTCAAGCAACGCGTAGTCGAAACCATGACCGCTGCCACCGTAGCCCGCGCTGTAGCTGTCGAACAGCCAGCCCGCGGCTTCGCCATAGGCGCGGCATGTGGAGGCCAGGTTTTCCGCGGTGTCCAGGCCGGGCGCGCCGGCACGGAATGCCCGCAAAAAACGATGACCGTAGTGCGCGCAGTCCTGCGGCGTTTCATCGCCATGGAACTGCAGCAGCTCCGGCTTGACCTGGTCCAGCACGGCCTGCACCTCGGCCTCTTGCGCATTCACGAACAAGGCCACCACGTCGACAAAGGCGGGCACCATGCGCCGCAACTGGGCTGCGCGCGTCGGCGTCAGGCAACGCTTGCTCTTGGGGTAAAACACAAAGCCGATCGCATCGACGCCTGCCGCGACGGCGGCGTCGATATCCTGTTCCCGGGTCAATCCACAGATCTTGATGCGTGTGCGCATGAAACTCTTCGCTGGCTTGGCCGCCCTGCGCGGCCGGTCGAATCAGTATATCCGGCGTGCAGGCAGCGCCTACGCGCCGGGCTGACCCACGGTGGCCACGAGATTGTCGAAGCTGCCCTCGGCCAGACGGAACCAGGGCGTTTCCTTGTCGCGAAACGCCGCCATGCTGTCGTACAGCTTCTTGAACATGGGATCCTTGGCGCTCATTTCCTGGTAGGCGGCCAGCGAGGCTTCGTAGCTCGCCTGCAGGACCGGCTTGGGAAACGCTTTCAACTGCGCGCCGCGCGACACCAGTCGGCGCAGCGCATCCGGATTGCCCGCGTCGTACTTGGCGATCATGTTGGCAGTCGCCATACGGCATGCCAGCGTCAAAGCGGACTGATACGGCTTGGGCAGTTCGTCGTAGGCGTCCTGGTTCACATACAAGGATAGCTGCAGCGTGCCCGCCCACCAGCCCGGAAAGTAGTAATTCCTGGCAACTTTATAGAGCGCCAGGTTTTCATCGTCGTAAGGGCCGATCCAAGCCACGGCGTCCACGACGCCCTGCTCCAGCGCGGCATAGGCTTCGGCCACCGGCACGTCCACGGGCGTGGCGCCCATCCGCGCCAGCACATGGCGGGCAAACCCGCCCGCCTTCACCTTGAGCCCGCGCAGGTCGTCCACGGTCTTGATTTCCCCGCGAAACCAGCCGCCCATCTGCGCGCCGGTATAACCGCAGGGAAAGTTCAGGATGTTGTACTTGTCGAACAGCACGCGCGTGAGCGCCAGGCCTTCCCCCTGCGTCATCCAGGCGTTCATCTGCCGCGTGTTCAGGCCGAACGGCACGCCGGCGTCAAAGCACAGCGCGGGGTCGACATCGAAGTAGCGGGTCGACGCCGTATGGCCACAATCGACGACGCGATGCTGCACGGCTTCCAGCACCTGCCCCGGCTGCACCAGGTCGCCGGCGGGAAAGATTTCGATGCTGAAGCGCCCGTCCGTCACCTCGTTCACGTAACGCGCCACGTCTTCGGCGCCGGCGAACAAGGTGGGAGACTCGTTGGGAAAACTGGAGGCCAGCCGCCAAGCGACCTTGGCTGGGGCTGCCACCACCGCCGGCGCTTCGGGCGCGGCGGCCGGAGCGGGCGGCGGGCTGGGCGGAGCCTCTTGCGGTCCCGCTGGCGGCGCCGACGGGGCCGGGCTGGCGTTTTCCTCGGCCAACGGAACTTCCTGCGCGAACGCCGGAGCGACCAGAGCGGCGCCGCCCAGGGCGGTCTGCTTCAAAAACGCGCGGCGTTGCATGGCAAAAGCCTCCATCGGATACGGGCAGGCATCGCCGTTGCCGGCGGCATCCCTAATAGGTTTGAGTAAACGGCGACAGCAACTGCGATCCCCCGTCGAGCTCATCCAGGCCGAACTCTTCCGGATAATCGATGGCGGACAGGTACAGCCCATCGGGTGCGAAGGTCGGCGCGCCCCGCTTGCGGTCGCGCCAGGACAGCAACTGCGCCATCCAGTCCACCGATTCGCGCCCTTGCCCGATCTGCAACAGCGCGCCCATGATGTTGCGCACCATATGATGCAGGAAGGCATTGGCCTTCAGCGTGAACACCAGGAACGGCCCGCGCTCATCGATATCCAGCCGGTAGAGATGGCGCACAGGATGCTTGGCCTGGCACTGCGAGGAACGGAAGCTGGAAAAATCGTGCTCGCCCAGCAAGGCATTCGCCGCGGCCCGCATGGCATCGACGTCCAGCGGTTGAAAGCACCAGCCCGCCCGGCCCGCCCATAATGCCGGCCGCACCCGGCCGCGCCATAACAAATATACGTAGGTACGGGCGCGCGCGGAAAACCGCGCGTGGAATTCGTCCGATACCGGCTGCGCCCACTGGACTGAAATGCTGGGAGGCAGGAAAGCATTCACCCCCCGGACCCAGGACTCCATCCGGCGGTCGAGTTCAGTGTCCAGATGGATCACCTGCATCGCGCCGTGCACCCCGGTATCGGTGCGGCCGGCGCAGATCGTCGCCACCGGCCCTTCCACACCACAAAAACTGCCTAGGGCGGCCTCCAACGTGTCCTGCACCGTTTGCCGATGCGGCTGTGTCTGCCAACCCTGCCAGGCGGAGCCGTCGTACGCCAGCCCCAATGCAACTCTAGACATGTATCAAACCCGTGGCCCGCCGACACGGTGCGGTTCGTCCGTGGGCGGTTCGTCCAGGTCGAGATTGATGCTTCCGAGCTTGCGGTTCAGCGCCGCCGTATCCAGCGCTGGCTCGTTGAATTCGTAGGTTTCCTCGTCATCGTCCCCGCGCCGCGCACCGGCCCGGCGCAAGAGCCAGGCAATCGCGAATGCGATCAGCGCCAGCACTGCAGTGACGATAACGAGCAGATTGTCGGCCAGCCACCCGGGCATGTCCGAAGCGGAATCCTTGCCTGCCGGCGTGCCAGCGGCCTGATCTGGCGTAGATGCCCCAGAAGCGCCTGGGGCGCTCGAGGTGTTCGCAGGTCCTGCCGACCCTGTTGCGCCGGGCGTACCTGCTGCGCCCGGAGCGCCCGGCGTACCCGACGCGCCTGTCGCGCCCGAAGCGCCCGCCGCGCCCGACGCGCCTGTTGCACCCGAAGTGCCTGCTGCTCCCGAAGTGCCTGCTGCTCCCGAAGCGCCTGCAGCTCCCGAAGCGCCTGCCGCACCCGAAGCGCCTGCCGCACCCGAAGCGCCTGCCGCACCCGAAGGGCCTGCTGCTCCCGAAGCGCCTGCCGCTCCCGAAGCGCCTGCTGCACCCGAAGCGCCTGTTGCACCCGAAGCGCCTGTTGCACCCGAAGCGCCTGTTGCGCCCGAAGCGCCTGTTGCACCCGAAGCACCTGTTGCACCCGAAGCACCTGTTGCACCCGAAGCGCCTGTTGCACCCGAAGCGCCTGTTGCACCCGAAGCGCCTGTTGCACCCGAAGCGCCTGCCGCGCCCGGCGACGCCGCAGTACCAGAAGCGCCACCAGCGGCGCCTTGCTGTGCCACCGCCTTGTTCAAATCGTCGACGTTGCTTTGCAACTGGCTCACGCGCCCCTGGACATCGGCCATGGCGCGCTCAGTCGACGTCTTGGCATCGGCCTGCGCCTCTGCTTGCGCCGATGCGCTGTCTTGCGCCTGCCCCGAGGACAGCCGCACGCGATCCTGCGGCGGCGATGCGCTGGCCGCCCCGGCATCAGCAGGAGGCGCGACGCTGCCCGAAGCCGCGCCCTGCCCCTGGACCACGGAGGGATTCGCGCCGGCCGCCGCGCCGATGCGGGCGCGGTACTTCGCGAACGCCTCGGCATGTTCATTGAAGATGCGCCGCGCCTCGGCCGGATCCACCGCGCGCACGGTAGCCGCATCGGGAATCGTCAGCCTCTGGCCGGCTTTCACCAGATTCATATTGTTCTGGATGAAGGCCTCGGGATTGGCGCGCCACAAGGCCACCAGCATCTGATAGACCGATGCGTTGGGCACCGCATTGCGCTGCGCGATAGCGAAAAGATTGTCGCCGGACTTCACGTTGACCGAACGCGATCCCGCCGCGCGCCCCGGCGTGCCGACCGCAGCCGGCGTCACGTCAGCCGTCGTGCCGCGCAACGGCACCAGAATGCTGACCTGCACCTGGCGCTGCCCGGAACTGGAGTTGATATTCAGCAGCAGATCAACCGCGCCGCTGGCCGGCGGCTGCGAGGCCCGCACGCGCAGATTCTTGCGCGTGGCGTCCAGGCCGTCCTCGACCCGGACCACCATGCTTGCCAGTGGAACCGGCGGCTTCAGACCTGCGCGTTGCCAGGAGGCCTCGTCAGCCACCGACACCTTGAGCGATGCGATTTCCTCGGGCGTGAGCTCCTGCAATCCCACCACCGCCTGCAGCGGCGCGCCCGGCACGGAAACCACCCGCGAATGCCCCACGCGCATGGCCATGGCGGTACTGCACACGCTTGAGCCAATCGCCAGCGCAATCGCCCACTGCAGGGCTTTTAAACGGCGGGCATGCTTCACTTGGCGCGAACGCTGGGTCATAAGCTGGAATTCCGTCTTGTAGTCGACTTGCGGGCTGGAGCCGGCTCACGCCATCTCGGTGAGAACAGGCATCAATTCACGGGAAAAGTGTAATGGATCATGCGCATTTCACAAACCTGAAAGGCCCGGCCGCGTTTGCTGGCGGGCCTGTCCGCCGATACAGCACAGACTCTGCGCAAACGGCAAGGGCACCCTGAGGTGCCCTTGCTTGCCTTGCGCGCCTGGTCAGGCGGCGCCGAACGCCGCCTGCGACGGCATCAGGCTTCGGCCAGCGCAATGCGCAGCATGCGGCGCAGCGGCTCGGCGGCGCCCCACAGCAACTGGTCGCCCACGGTGAAAGCGCCCAGGTATTGCGAGCCCATCGACAGCTTGCGCAGGCGGCCCACCGGAATGTCCAGCGTGCCGGTAACGGCGACCGGAGTCAGCGCGGAAACCGTGGCTTCCTTGGTGTTGGGCACGACCTTCGCCCACTGCGTGCCTTCGGCGATCAGCGCTTCGATCTCGTCCAGCGGCACATCGCGCTTGAGCTTGATGGTCAGCGCCTGGCTGTGGCAGCGCATCGCGCCGATGCGCACGCACAGGCCGTCGATCGGCGTAGCGGGCGTGCCGAAGGCTGCGCCGCGGCCCAGGATCTTGTTGGTCTCGACCTCGCCCTTCCACTCTTCCTTGGACATGCCGTTGCCCAGGTCCTTGTCGATCCAGGGAATCAGGTTGCCGCCCAGCGGCACGCCGAAGTGCTCGTGGGGCAGCGCCGGGTCCTTTTGCTTGGCCAGCACGCCGCGGTCGATTTCCAGGATGGCCGACGCGGGATCGTCCAGCAGCGACTTGACCGATTGATTGATCTCGCCGAACTGGGTCAGCAGTTCGCGCATGTGTTGCGCGCCGCCGCCGGAAGCCGCCTGGTAGGTCATGGAGGTCATCCATTCGACCAGGTCGTTGTTGAACAGGCCGGCCAGGCCCATCAGCATGCAGCTGACCGTGCAGTTGCCGCCGATGAAGTTGCGCACGCCGCGCTTGAGCGCCGCGTCGATGACCGGACGGTTGACCGGATCCAGC
Organism: Achromobacter aegrifaciens; assembly: GCF_902859735.1. Taxonomy (GTDB): domain Bacteria; phylum Pseudomonadota; class Gammaproteobacteria; order Burkholderiales; family Burkholderiaceae_B; genus Achromobacter; species Achromobacter aegrifaciens. The sequence goes on from NZ_CADIJY010000016.1 coordinate 88,277, forward strand.
ACGATGATGGCGTCATCGGCCATGCGCAGGGTGCTGGCGGCATCGATCCAGATGCCGTTCCAGCCTGCGCCGCGCAGCTTGGGATAGACCTCGGAGGTGTAGTCGCCGCCTTGCGCCGTCACGATGATCGGCAGTTTTTTCAGAGCGTCAATGTTGTAGGCGTCTTGCAGCGGGCCTGCGCCAGTGGCCCAAGTGGGCGCGGCGCCGCCAGCGTTGCTGGTGGAGAAAAACACCGGTTCGATCAGTGCGAAGTCGTTCTCGTCGCGCATGCGTTGCATGAGCACCGAGCCGACCATACCGCGCCAGCCGACAAGGCCTACTGCTTGATTCATTTCAATCGCTCTTTAAAGGTGTGGAGACTAGGGTCCAGGGGAAAAAGCCGTGCAATTCAACAATTTATCAGAATGCACGGCCGGATGTTGCGGCGCAGCTAGAAATAATAGGGGCCGCAATGGATACAGGGCGCTTTCGAGGCGACGCCACAACAGCAAAACAAGGGGCGGCCCAGCCGGGCCACCCCTTGTTTTACGGTGCTTCAACCGCCACGCGCGCTAGCGCCCGGCGGCTCGATCCCGAGAAGATCAGGCCAGCGCCTTGAGCACCGCGTCGCCCATCTGCGCCGTGCCGACCTTGGTCGTGCCCGGTTCGAAGATGTCGGCGGTGCGCAGGCCGTCGGCCAGCACGCGGCGCACGGCGGCCTCGATGCGGTCGGCCTGCGGCGCCAGATTCAGCGAATAGCGCAGCAGCATGGCCGCGGACAGGATGGTCGCCAGCGGATTGGCGATGCCTTGGCCGGCGATATCGGGCGCGGAGCCATGGCTGGGTTCATATAAGCCTTGGCCGCCTGCGTTCAGCGAAGCCGAAGGCAGCATGCCGATCGAACCGGTCAGCATGGCGGCTTCGTCGGACAGGATGTCGCCGAACAGGTTGCCGGTCACGATTACGTCGAACTGGCGCGGGTTGCGCACCAGCTGCATCGCGGCGTTGTCGACATACATGTGCGACAGCTCCACGTCGGGATACTCGCGCGCGACTTCGATGACGATGTCGCGCCAGAACTGCGAGGTCTCCAGCACGTTGGCCTTGTCCACGCTGCACAGCTTCTTGTTGCGCTTGCGGGCCGATTCGAAACCGATGCGCGCAATGCGGCGCACTTCGGATTCCGCATAGCGCATGGTGTCGTAGCCTTCGCGTTCGCCGGCGAAGGCGCCGTCGGGTGAAGAACGTACGCCGCGCGGCGTGCCGAAATAAATGTCGCCAGTCAGCTCGCGGATGATCAGGATGTCCAGGCCGGACACGATCTCGGGCTTCAGCGACGAGGCGCTGGCCAGTTCCGGATACAGGATGGCAGGACGCAGGTTGGCAAACAGGCCGAGCGCCTTGCGCAGGCCCAGAATGGCCTGCTCGGGGCGGAACTCGCGCGGCAGGCTGTCGTACTTCCAGTCGCCCACGGCGCCGAACAGCACGGCGTCCGACTCCTTGGCCAGGTTCAACGTGGCCGGCGGCAGCGGATGTTCGAACGCATCGAAGGCGGCGCCGCCCACGGGCGCTTGCTTGATATCGAAGGACACGTCCAGCGCCTTCAGGACGCGCACGGCCTGTTCGACGATTTCCGGGCCGATGCCGTCACCCGGCAAGACTGCGATGTTGTGAGTCATACGAAAACGATCCTGTAATCAGAAGAATGGTGGCGTCAGGCGATGGGACGGCTTTCCAGCCATGGATGGCGGGCCAGGCGCTCAGCCTCGAAGGCGCGAATCTTGTCCGACTGGCGCAGGGTCAGCCCGATATCGTCAAAGCCGTTGAGCAGACAGTATTTGCGGAACGGTTCGATGTCGAAACCCATCTCGCGCCCATCCGCCGCCACCACGACCTGGCGGTCGAGGTCGACGCGCAGCTTGTAGCCGGGGAAAGCCTTCACTTCGTCGAACAGGCGCGCGACTTCCAGTTCCGACAGAACGATGGGCAAGAGGCCGTTCTTGAAGCTGTTGTTGAAGAAAATGTCGGCATAGGACGGCGCGATGATGGCGCGGAAACCGAACTGCGTCAGCGCCCAGGGCGCATGCTCGCGGCTGGAGCCGCAGCCGAAGTTCTTGCGCGCCAGCAGCACCGAAGCGCCCTGGTAACGCGGCTGGTTCAGCACGAAATCCGGATTCAGCGGACGCTTGCTGTTGTCCATGCCGGGTTCGCCATGGTCCAGGTAGCGCAGTTCATCGAACAGGTTCGGACCGAAGCCGGTGCGCTGGATGGATTTGAGGAACTGCTTGGGAATGATGAGGTCCGTATCGACGTTTTCGCGGTCGAGCGGAGCCACCAGGCCTTCGTGAGTGGTAAATGCTTGCATGATGTCGGTACTCGGTGCGTGACGCTTAACGGAAAGTGCGGACGTCGACGAAATGGCCGGCGACGGCGGCGGCGGCGGCCATGGCCGGGCTGACCAGATGGGTGCGCCCGCCCTGTCCTTGCCGGCCCTCGAAGTTGCGGTTCGAGGTGGAGGCGCAGCGTTCGCCCGGTTCCAGGCGGTCGGCGTTCATGGCCAGGCACATGGAGCAGCCCGGCTCGCGCCACTCAAAGCCCGCCTCGATGAAGATCTTGTCCAGGCCTTCGCGCTCGGCCTGCTGCTTGACCAGGCCCGAGCCCGGCACCACCATGGCCTGGCGCACATTGGAGGCCACATGCTTGCCGCGCGCGACCGCCGCAGCCGCGCGCAGGTCTTCGATGCGCGAATTCGTGCAAGAACCGATGAACACGCGATCCACACGGATATCGGTAAGCGGCGTGTTGGGCTTCAGGCCCATGTACTGCAAGGCGCGTTCCATGCCGCTGCGGCGCACGTCGTCTTTTTCGCGATCGGGGTCCGGCACGCGGGAATCCACCGGCAGCACCATTTCCGGGGACGTGCCCCAGGTGACCTGCGGCTTGATGTCGCGGGCGTTGACTTCCACCACGGCGTCGAACTTGGCGCCCTCATCGGTATGCAGGGTGCGCCAGTAGCCCACCGCCTGATCCCAAAGCACGCCCGTGGGCGCGAAGGGACGGCCGCGGAAGTACTCGACGGTCTTGTCGTCCACCGCCACCATGCCCGAACGGGCGCCGGCTTCGATGGCCATGTTGCAGACGGTCATGCGGCCTTCCACGGACAGGGCGCGGATCGTGCTGCCGGCGAACTCGATGGCGTAGCCCGTGCCGCCGGCCGTGCCAATGATGCCGATGATGTGCAGGACCACGTCCTTGGCCGTACAGCCGAAGGGCAATTCGCCGTCGACCTTGATCAGCATGCTCTTGGCTTTCTTCATGAGCAGCGTCTGGGTCGCCAGCACGTGCTCCACTTCGGAGGTGCCGATGCCGAAGGCCAGCGCGCCCAGCGCGCCGTGCGTGCTGGTGTGCGAGTCGCCGCAGACCACGGTCATGCCGGGCAGGGTCGCGCCCTGCTCCGGGCCGATCACGTGCACGATGCCCTGGCGCAGGTCATTCATGCGGAATTCGGTAATGCCGTACTTTTCGCAGTTGGCGTCCAGCGTGTCCACCTGCAGGCGCGAAATCGGATCGTCGATGCCCTGGGCGCGGTTCAGCGTCGGCACGTTGTGGTCCGCCACCGCCAGGTTGGCGCCCGTGCGCCACGGCTTGCGGCCGGCCATCGCCAGGCCTTCGAACGCCTGGGGGCTGGTGACTTCGTGCACCAGGTGGCGGTCGATATAGAGCAGACAGGTGCCGTCTGATTCCTGGTGGACGACGTGGGCGTCCCAGAGTTTGTCGTAAAGAGTTTGGGCCATGGATGCGCTCTGCAAATAGACAATCCGGCTCGTGCCGCGCGCGGTTCAAACAATGATCCCCGGGCGCCAGCCACTGCGGCATGAGCGAATTATGCACAGGGTCTCAACCTAGTACAACTACACCTTATATACCAGTACTAACACTACCATGCTAGGACATGGCGAGGGTCACTTCGTCCTATTTCCATACTTCAATCGAACTGCAATCAAACAGTTACAGATACAAATTCGGGTATTTAAAACAGATACAAAATTATCAAACCGATATAATCGTTGTGCGCTGGATTCACCCAAACGACGAAATAAAGCGCAATAAACCGCATTTATCCTGCATTAAACCGGATCAAAAATCCGGGATATGGCGAAATTAGTGCAAATTCAAGCTAATTAAGAGATGATGCGCGAAGAAACTCAAACTGCCGACCGGAAAACTTCGTCAAGAATTAACAAATATTGACTCGTCAAATCTGACATTTCCACACAATATGGCGACCATTAATTCCTAACTCGACTCGCGAATAATCACTATGGCTTCGTTTTTGCTCAAAAGCACGACTTCGGTCCTTGCCCTGGCATTCGTTCCTGCGGCATTTGCACAGTCAGCAGCTCCCGCCTCCGGGGCAGCTGGGGTCACACTGAACCAGGTCGTTGAGCAGACCCTGCTCAGCAACCCGGAAATCCAGGCCAAGTACCATGATTTCCAGGCTTCGCTGGAAGGCCAGGCCGTTGCCCGCGGCGCGTTCTTCCCGCAGATCAATGCGCAAGGCTATGTGGGTCGCGAGTACCGCAACAACGTGCCCGGAGTCGGGTCGCAAAGCTGGAGCCGTCCCGGCTACAGCGTGGAATTGCGTCAGCTGATTTTCGACGGCTTCCGTACGAGCAACGACGTCAAGCAAGCCGGCTTCGACAAGCTGGCGCGCTTCTATGACCTGTTGGCCACCAGCGACAACACCGCGTTCAGCGCAGTGCAGGCCTATATCGACCTGCAGCGCTACCGCGACATGGAACTGCTGGCCCGCCAGAACTACACCCTGCACGAAGAAACGCTCAAGCAGATCAACGAGCGCGCCGAATCGGGCGTGGGCCGCCGCGTCGACCTGGAACAGGCCGGCGGGCGCCTGGCGCTGGCCCAGACCAATCTGATGACCGAGACCGCCAACCTGCTGGACGTGCAGCAGCGTTTCCAGCGCGTCACCGGCGCCCTGCCCCCTGAAGCGATGCAGCCTACGCCCGATATCAGCGGCAAGCTGCCGGTCAAGCCCGCCGACTTCAACGAGTCGCTGCGCCGCAACCCCAGCTTCCTGTCCAAGCAGGCCGGGCTGCAGGCCGCGCAAGCGGGCGTCGCCTCGTCCAAGGGCGCCTTCTCGCCGAAGTTCGAATTCGTGGCCGCCACCGGCCGCGACCAGAACGATCCCACGCCGCAAAACCGCGACATCCAGAACTCCAGCGTCCAGGTTGTCATGAGCTACAACCTGTACCGCGGTGGCTCCGACTCCGCCCGCGTGCGCCAGACCTCCGCGCAGTCCTATGCTGCGCGCGACATCCGCGACTACACCTGCCGCAATGTGCAACAGGACCTGGCCGTGGCTTGGAACAACGTCGCCAGCCTGAACCAGAAGCTGCCCTTCCTGCGCGACCACGAAGTGGCCACCACCAAGGTGCGCGAAGCCTACCGCCAACAATTCCAGATCGGCCAGCGTTCGCTGCTGGACTTGCTGGACACCGAAAACGAATTGTTCGAATCGCGCCGCGCCCTGACCAACGCGCTGTATGACCTGCAGATCGCGCAATACCGCTGGCTGGCGCTGTCGCACGCACTGCTGCCGGCGCTGTCGCTGCAGCCCGCGCGCAACGAAATGCCCGAGGAAAACGGCAAGCTGGAAGTCTCCGACGAAGTCATCAAGCTCTGCAATTCGACGATCCCCGACTCGGCCCGCCTGGCGCCCGTGCGCGTGCAATACAACGAGGGCAATCTGCCGCCCACGTTCATCCCGGTAAACTCGCCCAAGGCCAAACCCTAGGTGACGCAAGCGCAAGGAGACCATATGCAGAAACAGGGCAACGACTTCTCACAACTGGATGCGGACTTCGTCCGCGTCCTGGAAGACCTGATCGACGCGCTGATAGCCAATGGCACCTTGCGTATGACCGACCTGCCTATCCAGGCTCAACAAAAGCTGACCCAGCGCAAGCAACAGCGCGCGCGCCTCTCCGAACACCTCGACCTGCTGGATGACGAAGATGGACAAGTTATCTGAAATGGCGGCCCGGGAGTGGCGCGCGGACGCGCGCGCGGCGCATGACGACCCGCTGCTCGATTGCCTGGTTGAAATCACCCGGCTCCATGGCGTGACGGCGACGGCCCAGGCGCTGTCGGCCGGCCTGCCGCTGGAAGAACACAAACTGACGCCGGCATTGCTGCCGCGCGCCGCCGCGCGCGCGCAGCTCTCCGCCCGCGTGGTCAAGCGCACGCTGGACAGCATTTCGCAGGACCTGCTGCCCGCGATCCTGCTGCTCAACGGCGAACGCGCCTGCCTGCTGCTGAAGAAAGACGGCGAAAACTACGTCGTCAGCCACCCCGAATTGGGCGGCAGCTCGATGGAAATGAGCGCCGCTGAACTGTCGGCCCAATACACCGGGCTGGTGTGCTTCGTGCGCCCGCAGTTCCGTTTCGACGCGCGCGCGCCCGAAGTCGCCAAGGTGCGCGAGCGCCATTGGTTCTGGGCCGCCATCATGGAAAACCGGCGCCTGTACCGCGACGCGCTGATCGCCGCCCTGCTGATCAACGTCTTCGCAATGGCGATGCCGCTGTTCACCATGAACGTGTATGACCGCGTCGTGCCGAACAACGCCGTCGAAACGCTCTGGGTGCTGGCCATCGGCATCACGTTGGTCGTGATCTTCAACATGATCCTGAGCACCGCTCGCTCCCACGTCGTGGACAGCGCCAGCAAACGGGTCGACGTGCGCCTGTCCGCGCAGATCATGGAACGCGTGCTGGACCTGCGCATGGAGGGCCGGCCGGTGTCGGTGGGATCCTTCGCCGCCAACCTGCGTTCGTTCGAATCCATTCGCGATTTCATCGCGTCAGCCACCATCACCACCCTGGTGGACCTGCCCTTCATTCTGCTGTTCCTGCTGGCGCTGGCCTGGATTTCGCCCTGGATGGTGCTGCCGCCGCTGGTCGCGATCGTGTTGATCCTGCTGGTGTCGCTGGCCGCGCAAGCCCGCATGGAATCCCTCACCATGGCCTCCTACCAAGCGTCGTCGCAGCGCAACGCGACCCTGGTCGAGGCCCTGACCGGCCTGGAGTCCGTCAAGACGCTCAACGCGCAGGGATCCATCCAGCGCAACTGGGAACGCGCCACCGAGTACATCGCCCTGACCGGCGGCAAACTGAAGCTGATTTCGTCCTCGACGGTCGGCTTCGTGCAGGCCGTCCAGCAACTGGTGTCGATCTCCGTCGTCATCATCGGCGTCTACCAGGCCCAGGAATCCGCCATTTCCATGGGCGGCATCATCGCCGCCTCCATGATCGCCGGGCGCTGCCTGGCCCCGCTCGGCCAGGTCGCCGGGTTGCTCATGCAGTACCAGAACGCTCGCACCTCGCTGGGCTCGATCGACAACTATATGAAGCTGCCGATCGAACGTCCGGCAGAAGCCGAATTCCTGCATCGTCCCGTCTTCCATGGCGGCATTGAATTCCGCGACGTGACCTTCAGCTATCCTGGCAGCAAGCAGCCGGTGCTGAAGAAAGTGTCCTTCAAGCTGAAGCCGGGCGAAAAGGTCGGCATCATTGGCCGCATCGGCTCCGGCAAGACCACGCTGGAGAAGCTGGCCCTGGCGCTGTACCAGCCCACCGAGGGCGCAGTCCTGCTGGACGGCGTGGACGTGCGGCAGATCGATCCGGCCGACGTGCGCCGCGCCATCGGCCACGTGCCGCAGGACCCGCTGCTGTTCTATGGCAGCCTGAAGCACAACCTGGCGATGGGCGCGCCCTACGCTGACGACGCCAGCATCCTGGCAGCCGCCAACATGGCGGGCGTCACCGATTTCGCCAACCTGCACCCCGACGGCTTCGACATGGTCATCGGCGAACGCGGCGAGTCCCTCTCCGGCGGCCAGCGCCAGTCGGTGGCGGTGGCCCGCGCCCTGATCAACGATCCGCCCATCCTGCTGCTGGACGAACCCAGCAGCAACATGGATCACCAGAGTGAAGCGCAGCTGCGCAAGCGGCTGGGTGAAGCCAGCGCCACGAAGACGATCCTGCTGGTCACGCACCGCACCGCCCTGCTGGACCTGGTCGACCGCCTGATCGTGATCGACAACGGCCATATCGTGGCTGACGGTCCCAAGGAGCAAGTGGTCGAGGCACTGCGTCAAGGACGCGTCGGACGCGGAAGCTGAGGAAACCATGCTGAACAATCCTGGCGAAACCCGGCACGGCCTGTTTGGAAGCCTGTGGCGCATGCTGCGCGGCGTCTTCGTGTTCTTCTTCGACCGCTTGCTGGACGGCGCCGAAAAAGGCAAGCCCCAGCAACGCTCCGACTACGTCGGCAACGCCGAATGGGTCATCCATGAATCGCAGGCGCGCGGTTCGCGCATCCTGTTGTGGGTCAGCCTGCTGGCCACCGGCGGCCTGCTGCTGTGGGCCGGCACCGGCAGCATTGACGAAGTCGTCCGCGGCGAAGGCAAGGTCGTGCCCTCGCGCCAGGTCCAGATCATCCAGAGTCTGGACGGCGGCATCGTCGAAGAAATCCTGGTGCGCCCGGGCCAGGAAGTCGAGGCGGGCGAGATCCTGCTGAAGATCGACTCCACCCGGTTCGCCTCGTCGCTGGGCGAGAACAACGCCGAATACCTTTCCCTGCTCGCCAAGGCCGCCCGCCTGCAGGCCCTGGCCACGGGCGAACCCTTCGTGGCTCCCGAGGAAGTGCTGACGCAGGCGCCCGGGCTGGTGGAAATGGAGCGCAATGCCTGGCAAGCGCGCACCACTGAATTGAACGCCACGGTCAACGTCGCACGCGAACAACTCAAGCAACGCCAGGAAGATCTGCGCGAAACGATCGCCAAGCGCGACCAGGCCGCGGCCAGCTGCGGCCTGACCTCGCGCGAGCTGCAAGTGACCCGTCCCCTGCTCAAGAGCGGCGCCGTGTCCGAAGTCGACCTGTTGCGCCTGCAACGCGACGTGGCCCGCTACTGCGGCGAACAAAAAGGCGCCGAAGCCCAGATCGACCGCTTCCAGGCCTCCATCAAGGAAGCCGAAAGCAAGCTTCAGGAAGCTGAGCTGAACATCCGCAACCAGGCCCGCAACGAGCTGTCGGAAACCAACACCAAGCTGGCGACCCTGCGCCAAGGCAAGCTGGCGCTGGCTGACCGCGTGAAGCTGGCCGAGGTCCGCGCCCCGGTGCGCGGCACGGTCAAGACGCTGTTCAACAACACGGTCGGTGGCGTGGTCCAGCCCGGCAAGGACATCATCGAGATCGTGCCCAAGGACGACACGCTGCTGCTCGAGGTCCGCATCCAGCCGCGCGACATCGGCTTCCTGCATGCCGACCAGAAGGCAGAAGTGAAATTCACGGCCTACGACTTCGCCATTTACGGCGGCCTCGAAGGCAAGGTGGAACAGATCGGCGCGGACACCGTGACCGACGAGAAAGGCAATTCCTACTATGTGGTGCGGGTCCGCACGGATCGCAGCACGGTAGGCGACAAACTGTTGCCCATCATCCCCGGGATGGTGGCGGAGGTTCATATCCTGACTGGCAAGCGCACGGTGCTGCAGTACCTGCTCAAGCCCATACTGCGCGCCAAGGCGAATGCCTTTACCGAACGTTAAAGGAGGGCTGCAAGGCCTTATGAAACCCGTTCCTGTCCTGTTGATTACGCACGACGACCTGTTGTGGCAGCATTGGCGCGGCCTGAATCCGGCCCGCTGGCTGGCGGCCCGCGGGCGCGGCCTGGCCGACCTGCAACGCTGGCGCGAACAGGGCCGCACTCTGGCGGTATTGGATGCGGACCTGCCCCGGCTGCCGTCCTGGCAGGATCCCATCTGGGCCGCGACCCTGGCGGACCTGCACGTGGTGGTCGCCAGCCCCAGTCCTAACGACGAGCAAGGCACCCGGGTGCTGGGCGCCGGCGCACATGGCTATTGCCACGGCTATGCCTCGGCCGCCTCGCTGTCGCAGGCGCTGGAAGTCGTCGCCTCCGGCGGCATCTGGATGGGCCGTTCGCTGGTGTCGCGGCTGCTCAAGCTGGTCGCCGAGCGCGCCCAGGACGAGCACGCCTGGGATGGCGGCGTGCTGACCGAGCGTGAAATCACCGTGGCCCGCTATGCCTCCAGCGGCCAGGCCAATGCGCAGATCGCCGAAGCCCTGGGCATCACCGAACGCACGGTCAAGGCCCACCTGTCAGCCGTTTTCGAAAAGCTGGGCGTAACCGACCGCCTGCAGCTCGCCCTGCTCGTCCACGGCATATCTGCCCCCGCCGACGCCAAAATCAAAATTACTTCCTGATACTGTCCTTGAGGACAATATCCCGCGCCGGCGGCGCAATCTAGTATCTGGCCATCTTGGATAACTCCCTGAAACGGAACCAACATGGCCAACACCTCTCCCGCAGTCGTCAACGAAATCTCCGGTCGCGCGTGGATACGCAATAGCGACGGTTCCCTGACTGAACTGCATCAAGGCAGCAAGGTCCCCGCAGGCAGCGACGTGGTCACTGCCTCGGGCGCCACGGTTTCGCTTCAGGTCGAGAACGGCATGCCGATCGTCATCGGCGAAGGCCGCGAGGTTGCCGTGACCGGCGACATGACCGGCCCCCTGGCCGACCCGTCCGAAGCGGCTGTGGCTCCGCCCTCCGGCACCGACTCCGACCGCTTGCTGGCCGCCCTGCGCGACGGCCGCGACCCGTTCGATGAACTGGATCCCACCGCTGCCGTCGTGGCCGGCGGCGGCGATGCCGGCGGCAGCAGCTTCGTGCGCCTGGCCCGCATCCTGGAAACCACCACCCCGCTCGACCTGGCCTACCCGAACCCCAGCCGTGGCCAGGAGATCCTGCCCCGCCTGTCCGGCACCGGCGCCGGCGGCGACGATGAAGCCACTCCGGCCACCGTCAACACCCCGCCCAACGCGCTGAACGATACCGGCAGCGGCGAACAGAACAGCCTGGTGCGCGGCAACCTGCTGCTGAACGACTCGGATCCCGATGGCGACCCGCTGGCGATCGTCTCGGTCAGCGGCCGCCCCATGACCCCGGCCGGCATCACGGTCAACGGCAGCAACGGCGGCACCTTCACGGTCCTGCCCGACGGCAGCTACGTCTTCAACCCGGGTAACGAATACGGCCACCTGGCCGTGGGCGAAACGGCCACCAGTACCGTTTCGTACACCATCACGGATCCCAGCGGCGCCACCTCCACGGCGAACGTCGTCGTGACGATCACCGGCACCAACGACGGCCCGGTGTCCACCTCCATCGCCGACACCTCGGGCATCGACGCCCAGACCGGCGTGAGCTACAACGTCTCCAGCCATTTCTCGGACCCGGACACCAGCGACAAGCTCACCTTTACCGCCACCGGCCTGCCGCCCGGCCTGACCATCGACCCGAACACCGGCATCATCACCGGCACCATCGACCATTCCGCCTCGCAAGGCGGCAACAATGGCGTCTACACGGTGACGGTGACCGCCACCGACCCGTCCGGCGCCACGACTTCCCAGGACTTCAACTGGGACGTCACCAACCCTGCGCCGACGGCGGCCGATGATAACGGCACCACCGACGAAGACACCACGCTCAACGTCAGCGCCCAGAACGGCGTCCTGTCCAACGACGTGGACCCGGACGGCGACACCCTGACCGTGTCGCAAGTCAACGGCGCCACTGGCAACGTGGGCACGCCGACGGCCGGCTCCAACGGCGGCACGTTCACCCTGAATCCCGACGGCTCGTACTCGTTCAATCCCGGCAATGCCTTCCAGCACCTGGCCGCGGGCCAGACGGCGACCAGCTCGATCACCTATACCGTCACGGACGGCCAAGGCGGCACCAGCTCCGCCACGCTGACGGTCGAAATCACCGGCACCAACGACGCGCCGACCGCAGTTGCCCTGCAGAACCAGAACAACATGGACGGCGATGTCGTCAACTACAACCTGTCCGGCTTCTTCAGCGACCTCGACGACGGCGACTCCCTGGTCTACTCGGTCGACCACATCCCCGGCGGCCTGAAGTTCGACCCCACCACCGGCACCTTCACCGGCCAGTTCGCCAACTGGGCGTCCGATCACACCAACACGGGCGTCAAGGGCGAGTACCTCATCACCGTCACCGCCACCGACAAGTCGGGCGCAACCGTCTCCCAGACCTTCGTCTGGACCGTGGGCAACCCCGTCCCGGTCGCCACCAATGACGAAGGCACCACCGGTGAAGACAAGCCCCTGGTCGTTGACCACGTTACCGAAGGCGTGCTGGGCAACGACCGCGATCCGGACGGCGATACCATCCGTGTTTCGCAAGTCAATGGCGCCGACGCCGACGTCGGCAAGCCTGTCGTCGGTTCGAATGGCGGCACGTTCACGCTCAACGCCGACGGCACGTACACGTTCAATCCCGGCACGGCATTCCAGTATTTGAATGACGGCCAGACCGCAACGACGTCGATCACGTACACCGTGTCCGACGCGCAAGGCGCGACCAGCACTGCCACCCTGACCATTACGGTCACCGGCCAGACCGACGCTCCTCCGGTGATCACGCCTGAAGACAGCGACGGCGATGTGACGGCGGGTCATAACAATGTGGCCGAAGCGTCTGGCGCCACGGTCACCGGTTCCGTGACCGTCTCCGCCGAGGCCGGCGTCGACAAGGTCACGGTGGGCGGCAAGGACGTCAGCAACGCCAGCGCCGCCAACCCGGTAGTCATCGCCACCGACAAGGGGGTGCTGACCGTCACCAATTACGACGCCGCCACTGGCAAGATCACCTACTCCTACCAGGAAACTGGCGGAGCCGCCGATCACTCCAATGGCGACGATTCGGTCCGCGACCTCTTCCAGGTTTCCGTTACGGACTTTGCCGGCGAGACCCGCAGCAATGACCTGGTCATCCAGATCACCGACACGGCGCCCGAAGCCAAGCCCGACACCGCTTCCGTCACGGAAGACACCGCACTGACCGCCTCCGGCAACGTCATCAGCGGCACCGGCGCCGACACCCTCGGCGCGGACGTCACCAACGTCGTGGGCGTGGCCAAGGGCACCGTCCCCGCCGGCCAGAACGTCACCGGCAACGTCAACACCGCCGTCAACGGCGAGTACGGCAAGATCGTCCTCAAGGCCGACGGCACCTACACCTACGAGCTGAACAACAACGACCCGCGCGTGAACGCGCTGCTCGATGGACAGCAGCTCAAGGACACCTTCACCTACACGATCCGTGATGCCGACGGCGACGTCAGCACCACCACCATCACCGTCACCATCAAC
>NZ_CADIJY010000017.1 GCF_902859735.1 Achromobacter aegrifaciens
GGCGCCTGGGCCGGCGCCGGAGCGCGGGCCGTGCGGGCGGGCGCCGGCTGGGCGGTGCCGCGGTCCATCACCTTGATGATGTGAAAACCGTTGCCGCTCTGGATCAGGCCGCTGACCTGGCCTTTTTGCAGATTGCCGACGGCCTGAACAAACAGGTCGGGCCAGCCGTCCAGCGGGCGCACACCCATGACGCCGCCTTGCAAGGCTTCGGGACCGTCCGAGGCCGCGGCGGCCAGGCTGGCGAAGTCATCGCCACGCTTGGCTTGCGCCAGCAGGCTTTCGGCCTTCTTGCGCAGCACCGCCAGCTGCTCGGGCGACGAACCTTCCGGCACGCGCACCAGAATCTGGGCCAGGGCGTAGAGCATCGGGCCCGACGGCGCAGCGGCCTGTTGGGGTTCGGGCTGCGGCTGGGCCTGCGGTTGCGGGGCTGCCTGCGGCGCGGCGCCGAACGCCGGATTGCGCCGCTGGTCCTTCAGGAACGCGTCGACTTCGGCGTCGGAAATCACGATCGTGGAATCCACCGCGCGCTGACGCAGGCGATCCGTGCGGATCTCGTCGCGCAGCGACTTGCGATAACCGTCCCAGCTCGTGCCGGTTCTTTCGATTTCCTGGCGTAGCTGGGCCACGGTGATCTTGTTGCGGGACGCAATGGTCTGGATGGCTTGGTCGATTTGCGCATCATCCACGCGTATGCCCAGGCGATCCGCCTCATGGCGCTGCACGCGCTCCATGATCAGGCGTTGCAATACCTGATGCTGCAAGGTCTGATCATCGGGCACCTGGATGCCCCGGGTCTTGAGCTCGCTCGAAATGCGCAACGACGCATCGCGCAATTCGCGCAGCGTGATCACGTCCTTGTCCACGACAGCAGCAATGCCATCGACGAACTGCTCGCGCTGCGGCGCGGGCGCAGCGTTCTTCTGCGCGGCGGAATTCGGCTTGGCGCCATTGTTCGCGGCCTTGCCGCCCTGCTCGGCCGCATGGGCCACGGGCAAGCCGGCGCACACGGCCAACAGCAGCGCATTGCCAGAGAGGCGGCGCAAAGAGTGCAACCTACGCATCATTCATACCTTTCAAATGTGGTCCCGGCAGGCACAGGCGGCGTAATGCGCGTGTAGCCGGGGATACTTCTGTTCAGCAGGTTCATCGGGTCGGTTCCCAGGGAGCCCAGACCGGTCAGTTCAAGCTGGAAGAACAGTGCCGAGTTGGCGTCCGTGGCGGATACCGCGTATCGCTGGTAGACCATGCGGCCCACCCAGCAGCAATCTCCCTTGTACTCCAGGCCGGCAATGGCCTGCGTGACGCGAGGCGAGTCCATCGTGCCGGCCAGCGTGCTGGACGGACCGCTGCGCAGCGAGTAGTCCACGCGCCCGACGCCGTACCAGCGCTTGGAGAACGGCCACTGCATGGCCAAGCTCACCTGGTTCTGACCCTGCGCCTGATATTGGACCCCGGGCTGGGGATCGCGTTGGTAGCGGTAGGACACTGCCACCGTCGTCAGGCGCTGCGGCGACCAGCGCGCGCTGATCAGGCCGCGCGACCAGTTGCTGTCGTAAGGGTTGTATTGCGCGGCGATCTCGGTGCTTAGCGTGTCGGTCAGCGCCGCGCTGGCGCCCAGGAGGAAGTCCGAACGAACATTCTCGCGAGGCACTTCACCCGGCAACGTGACCTTCTGGTCTGCAAAGTACAGACGCTGCGCAACGCCCAGCGACATGCGCTCAAATCCGGTGTTGGCATCCAGCCAGCGCGTCGTCAACGCCGCAGTCAGCTGATTGGCGTTCGCGATGCGGTCCCAGCCACCGGTATAGATGTTCTCTTCGAACGCCTGCGAGAAGCTGAAATCAGCCAAAGAGGTGTCGTAGACAGGCAGTTTGGACTGGTCGCGGTACGGCACGTACAGATAGTACAGGCGCGGCTCCAGGGTCTGCGTGGAGGCCTTGCCGAACAGCGAGGTGTCGCGTTCGAAGATCAGCCCCGAATCCAGGGACAAGATCGGCACCGAACGGGATTGAGAGCGCGGAGTACCCGGGCTCAGGTTGTACCAGTCGGTGTTGTACTGGGTGTAATTGACGCCCGCCTTGGGAACGATGAACCAGCCGGGCTTGACGACGGGGTAGGAAACCGTGGGATAGGTTTGGAAGCGATTGCCATCAGGCCCCATGCGCTGGCCTTGGAACAACGACTTACGGAAACGCACGGCCGTTGAAGTCCAGTCGACGTCAAAACCGCCCCAGTCATAGCGGGCGCCGCGGAAGGAGAGTTCCGGCTCCTTGTCATACGGTGGCGACAGCGGAGCATCGGGATCCTGCAGCGTCTGATACTTGTGGACCTGCACATAGCCGCTCCAATAGCCGGACGCAGACGTCCAGCCCAGCCGCGCGCGCTGCGGCAGATAGGTTGTCGAGGCCTGGTTCAAGCCCAGCTGTGAAATATCGCGGAAGTAGTTGTCGTCCGACACCTTCGCGATATCCCAGTCCGCATAAAACCCGTAGGGCAGCACCTGCTGGTGGCGCCACCAGTACATCCAACGATCGCTGTCGGTCAGCTTATCGCTGGGCAGGTAGGTGCCATCCAGAATTCCGCCGTAGCCATTGCCGAGATAGCGGAACTCACCCCCCAACTGCAGCCCGCGCTTGGAGAAGTAGCGCGGCTGCACGGTCATGTCATAGTTCGGCGCCAGATTCAGGTAGTACGGAATCGAAAAATCGAAACCGCCCTGGCTGGTCGTGCCATAGGTCGGCATCAGGAAGCCCGACTTGCGCTCCCGCTTGACCGGAAAGGTCATGTAAGGCGACGCCAGGATGGGCACGTCCTTGAAATACAGCACACCGCTGCGGGCCACACCTTCGTTCTCATCGAAGTCGATGTCGACGGTATTGGCCTTGATGTACCAGGACGGCGTTTCGCAGGCGCAGCCGCTGTACGTCACCGTGTGCAGCCGCATCTGCGAGCGGCTGAAGATGTCCGCATGCTCGGCGACGGCGAAGCCGCCGTTGGCGCCCATCCAGAAATTGGGTTTTTCGATCTCGCCCGAGGACTTGTCGACGTTGAACTTGGCATTCGGCCCGATCACCAGGGTGCCGTCGCGCATCATGCGCGCGCTGCCCTGCACGTCGACTTCGCCCGTGTCCTTGCGGTAGTTGATGCGGTCGCCCTTGATCACGCTGTCGATGCGGCGCACCTGGGCATTGCCCGTCAGGGTCAGGTCAGAGTCGGGATCGCCATCAATGCTGTCCGCCTCCATGAAGGCGGGAATGCTGTCGTCCGGCAGGCGGTGGATCCGCAGGCCCGGCGAGGTGCGCAACACGGGAGTCGCCGAGGTCGACGACGCGGCGGGAGCGCTGCCCTGGCTACCTTGGGCCTGGACGGCTCCGGCGGCGACACTGACAGCAGAGAGGATCAACCATCGAACCTTGCGCACGAGTGAAAACAGCCCTTTTTGACGATGGTGGGAACGCGACACCGGCACCCACGGAGGGCCAATGCTAACGGAAACGAGCCGGTATTATAGAGAAGCCGCGCCATAGGCCCAGACTTATGTGCTCGGGACACAATTCTCAGCAATATTGCCTTTCTGACACGGATCTTCCTTGAAAAACGATCACGACCCCCGCCTGGAGCAGATCCGCCACTGGCTGGGCGGCCTGCCCGCCAGCCTGAACCTGGCCATCGACACGCTGCGTCCGGCGTCGGCCGACGCCAGCTTCCGCCGCTATTTCAGGCTGGACGCCGGCGAGCGCACCTTGATAGTCATGGACGCCCCGCCCGCACACGAGGATTGCCGGCCCTTCCTGCACGTGGACCGTCTGCTGGCGGACGTCGGCCTGAACGTGCCTGCAGTGCTGGAGCAGAATCTGGACCAGGGCTTGCTGCTGTTGTCCGACCTGGGCGAGCAGACCTACTACCAGCGCATTCAGGCCGGACTGCCGGACAGCGAACTGCAGACGCTGTATCGAGAGGCCCTGGCCGCCCTGGTCCGCCTGCAACAGGCCTCCACTGCCGGCCTGGGCACTTATGACACCGCCCGCCTGGCTGACGAACTCAAGCTCTTCCCCGAGTGGTACGTGCAGAAGCATCACGGCGTGACGCTGGACGACAAGACCGCAAACGCGCTGGAAAAGATCTTCGCATTGCTGTCCGCGAGCAATGGCGGACAGGCCCAGGTGCTGGTGCATCGCGACTACCATTCGCCCAACCTGATGGTCTGCGACCAGCCGAAGTACGGACCGAACCCGGGCATCATCGACTTCCAGGATGCGCTGGCCGGCCCCATCACCTATGACCTGGCCTCCCTGGTGACGGATGCCCGCACGACCTGGGAAGAACCCCAGCAATTGGACTGGGCCATCCGCTATTGGGAAATGGCGCGGGCGGCCGGCCTGCCGGTGGACTCGGATTTCGCGGAGTTCCACCGCGCCTATGAATGGATGGGCCTGCAACGCAACCTGCGCATCCTGGGCGTGTTCGCCCGCCTGAATCACCGCGATGGCAAGGCGCATTACCTGGCCCACATTCCGCGCATGAACGGCTACGTGCGCCAGGTGGCCCAGCGCTACGGCGTCTTCACGCCGCTGCTGCGCCTGCTGGACAAGCTCGACGACCGCCAGGTCAGCGTCGGATACACCTTCTGATGCGGGCCATGATCCTCGCGGCGGGCCGCGGCGAACGGATGCGCCCCCTCACCGACCGCCTGCCCAAGCCCCTGTTGTCCGTGGGCGGCCAGCCGCTCATCGTCTGGCACCTGCGGCGGCTGGCGGCCGCCGGCATCCGAGACGTGGTCATCAACCATGCCTGGCTCGGCCACGAAATCGAGAGGGCGCTGGGCGACGGCAGCACATACGGCGTACAAATCCGCTATTCGGCCGAAACCTCCGCGCTGGAAACCGCCGGCGGCATCGTCCAGGCGCTGCCGTTGCTGGGCGACGAGCCCTTCCTCGTCGTCAACGGCGACGTCTGGTGCGACTGGGACCCCGCCGCGGCCGCAGGCTTGGCGCGCACATTGCCTGAAGGCGGCGCCTGGCTGCTGCTGGCGGACAACCCGCCCCAGCATCCGGCTGGCGATTTCCGCCTGGATGCCGACGGCAGCGTCCATGCCCAGGGCGAACCTCGTTTGACCTTTGCGGGCATCGGCGTCTACCATCCCTCGTTGTTCGCCGACGTCCCCCGGGGCGCGGCAGCGCCCCTGGCGCCTCTGCTCCGGCAAGCCATGGCCCGCGGCCTGGTGCGCGGCGCGCGCCACCAGGGCAAATGGACGGATGTCGGCACGCCGCAGCGGCTCGCCGACCTGGATGCCGAGCTCACCGGCCAAGCACGCTGATGTCCACATATTTCACAATATCAAGGTGCGCAACCAGGCTTGTCCGCGCACCCAACGGTCCCGGCTAACGGGGTATTCTCTAGCGCTTTGACCTGCGCGCGCAGCGCGCGGGCGAGCAAACACACAGGAAGTTTTCTAGGAATGGGGATGTTTGGAAGATCGCAACGGGCTGTATTCAAGCCTTCCGTATACCAGCCCGGCCAACGCACGCGCCGCATGCCGCGCTGGCTGGTCCTGCTGCTGGTGGGCATCGCCCTGGGCGCCGGCGGCGTGCTCTTCCTGCAGACCAACTACGGCCCGCAACGCCTGACCGTGGAGCAATCCGAGCAGCTGCACAGCGAACTGAGCACCGCCAACCTGGAGCGCCAGCGCCTGCAAAGCCAGCTTGAGGAAGCCACCCAACAACGCGACGCCAACAAGTCCGGCCATGAAAAGCTGACCGCCGACCTTTCTGAAGCCCGCAGCAAGATTGACACGCTGAACAAGGAACTGGTGCTGTTCCAGGACGCCATGCCCGCCGACCCGCGCGGCGGCAACCTGGGCATCCGCTCGGCCACCTTCAAGCGCGCGCCCGGTCTGCTGGACTACCAGGTGCTGGTCATGCGCGAGGATCGCCAGGGCGCGCCGTTCAAGGGCACCCTGACCTTCTCCATCGACGGCACCTACCCCAACGGCCGCGCCGCCACCGTCACGCCGGAAGGCCCCGCCCTGAACGTCGACCGTTACGACTACGCCCTGGGCCAACTGAAGCTGCCCGACGGTTTCACTGCCAAGGTCGTGGTGCTGCGCGTGCTGGACGGCGCCCAGAAGCAGCAGGCGATGCGCATCTATTACGTGCGCAACTGATAGATACGCCGCGCCCGAAGACCCGCCCTGATCCGGCGGGTTTTTTTTTGCCCCAAAAATATGGTTGCGCGCGCAACCTCTTAAGCATATAGTTGCGTAAACAACCAATTTCTGGAGACAGCATGCCG
Source organism: Achromobacter aegrifaciens (assembly GCF_902859735.1). GTDB lineage: Bacteria > Pseudomonadota > Gammaproteobacteria > Burkholderiales > Burkholderiaceae_B > Achromobacter > Achromobacter aegrifaciens. Next base: position 6,292 of record NZ_CADIJY010000017.1, read on the forward strand.
CTCCCCGCGCACGTTCCCGTCCTTATCGCCGGCGGCGGCCCCGTCGGCCTGACGCTGGCCGCCCTGCTTGCCGAATACGGCATCCCCTCGCTGACCCTGGAGGCCGACGACGACTATTGCAACGGCAGCCGCGCCATCTGCATCTCGCGGCGGTCGCAGGAAATCATGGGCTGGGTCGGCGCCGACCGGCCCCTGACCGCCACCGGCCTGGCCTGGACCGGCGGCCGCAGCTACTTCCGCAACAGCGAAGTCCTGCATTTCGAGATGCCGCACGATCCGCTGCAGCGCTACGCGCCCATGGTCAACATCCAGCAATACGCCGTCGAGGAGTACGCCCATCAGGCCATGCAGCGCCATCCGGCGCTGGCCGAGCTGCGCTGGTCGGCGCGGCTTGCCGGCCTGAGCGCCGACGCGGACGGCGTCACGGCTGAAGTGGACATCGAAGGCGGCCGCCAGACCGTGCGCGCCGATTGGCTGATCGCCTGCGACGGCGGCCGCAGCACCGTACGCGAGGCCATGGGCCTGAAGCTGGAAGGCATGCAGTACGAAGGACGCTACGTGATCGTGGACATCGAACAGGAGTCCAGCCGCCCCGTGGAGCGCCTGGCCTGGTTCGATCCGCCCTCCAATCCCGGCTCCACCCTGCTCATGCACCGCCAGCCCGGCAACGTGTGGCGGGTGGACTACCAGATCCGCGACGACGAGGACCCCGAAGAGGCCGTAAAGCCCGAGAACGTGCTGCCCCGCGTGCAAAGCCATCTGGACATGATCGGCGAAACCGCGCCTTGGAAGCCGCTGTGGATCTCCATCTACAACGCCAAGTGCCTGACCTTGGAAAACTACCGCCACGGACGCGTGCTGTTCGCCGGCGACGCCGCCCACCTGGTGCCGATCTTCGGCGTGCGGGGCCTGAACTCGGGACTGGACGATGCCGGCAACCTGGCCTGGAAGCTGGCCTGGGTGCTGCGAGGCCAGGCTCCCGACAGCCTGCTGGACAGCTACAGCGTGGAGCGCGTCCACGCCACCCGCCAGAACCTGACCTATGGCGCCAAGAGCACCGAATTCATGGCCCCGCCGGACTTCGGATTCCGCCTGATGCGCGAGGCCGCCCTGCGCCTGGCGCTGACGGATGAGCGGGTGCGCCAGCTGATCAACCCGCGGCAATCGGCGCCCATCTCCTACGATGCCTCGCCGCTGAACCTGGATGATGGCGCGCCGCAGGCCGGCGTAACCGCCGCGCCCGGCCAGCCCGCGCCCGAAGCGCTGCTGCATGATCGCGGCGCGCCGCTGCATCTCAGCGCGTGCTTTGGCGCCGGCTTCGTCGCGCTGGCGCTGGCTCCCGACACCGCTCTGGCGGCCGAACTGGACGCCCTGGCCGCCGCCACCCGCAACTCGCCCCAGCCGCTGCGCGTGCTGAAGACGGGCGATGATGCCTTGCAGGACCCGCACGGGCAGCTACGCCAGCGCTACGGCGCGCAAGCCGGCGCCGTCTACCTGCTGCGGCCCGACGGCTACGTCCTGGGACGCTGGATTGCCCCCTCGGCCGCCACCCTGCGCGCCGCGCTCAAGCCCTACTACCCCTCGATCGCACTGGACGCGCACAAGGAAGAGCTAGCATGAACAACGATGAACTGGACCAGGTCTATACCGCCATGGCGCAGACCCTGACGCGCGTCGGCGAAGAACAGGCGTCGCTCTTCCTGTCGATCCTGAGCCTGTCGCTGCTGGCCCGCGTGAGCGATGCGCGCGACGCCGCCGCGCTGCTGGCCCAGGCGGAAGCCGCCTGCCTGGCCAACGGCCCTGTGGCACACTATCCCGCCTCCGCCCCTGCCCGCCCGACGTGAAACAGCCCGCCCTGGAACGATTCCTGACCTACCGCCTGCACGTGCTCAACAAGATCACGGACAGGGACACGAATCGCGCCTATCTGGAAGAATGCGGGATTCCTCTGGGCGAGGCGCGCTGCCTGGCGGCCATCGGCCGCTACGCGCCCTTGTCAGTCAACGATCTGGCGCTGGCGGCCAATCTGAACAAAGGCCAGGCCAGCCGCTCGGCGCAGGCGCTGGTGGACCGCGGCCTGGTGGAAAAGACCATGTCCGCCTCGGATGGACGCGGCGTGGTGCTGGCGCCCACCCCGGACGGCCTGGTGCAATACCAGCGCGTCATCGACCTGATCGCCCGCCGCAATGAAGAGATCTTCGGCTGCCTCAGCGCCGACGAGCAGCGCCTGCTGGGCGACATGCTGGACCGCGTGAACAGCCATTTGCAGCCCGACGCGGACGGCTCGGAAGAGCCGCTCCCGCCCACGCCGCCAGGAAACGCGCCCTAAGCCTTGGGCGCGGTGGCGCCCAATTGCGCTGCCGCCTCGTCCATGAACTGCGCCATGCGCACATCCAGCTCGGTCACGCCGCCGGCGTCGTGGGTGGTCAAGGTCACGTCCACGCGGTTGTAGACGTTGGTCCATTCCGGATGATGATTCAGCTTCTCCGCAAACATGGCGACGCGCGTCATGAAGCCGAATGCCGCATTGAAATTGGGAAAGCGGAAACGCTTTTCGATGGCGTCGCGCATCGCCACTGCCTGCCAGCCAGACAGGGCGGCCACGGCGGTATCGGTGCCGATGCGGGCGGGAGGGAACATGCTCATGACGGACTCCAAAAAAACAGGCGGCGGCGCGTTGCGCCAGCCGCCTCGGACACTGGGCTGGCCCAGGCTTACTGCTGGACCGCGTACAGGTAGATCTCCACCCGGCGGTTCAGCGCGCGGCCTTCGGCGGTCGCATTGTCGCCGATCGGATCGTTCGGCCCGCGGCCCTCGACCGTCAGGCGGCCCGCTGCCACGCCCTGCTTGCTGAGGTAGTCGGTCACGCTCTTGGCGCGGTTGACCGACAAGGTCTGGTTATGCGCCAGGGCGCCCGTGCTGTCCGTGTGGCCGACCACCTTGGCCCGCAGTTCAGGATGCTGGTTGAGCGAGCGCGCCACGCTGTCCAGCACCGGCAACAGCGCGGGTTTGAGCTGCGTCTTGTCGGTATCGAACGACACGCCGCTGGGAATGTTGACCTTGAGACTGCCGTCGGGCATTTCGACCACGTCGATGCCCAGCGACGAAGCGCCCGACTTCTGCACGTCTTCCTTGACGACCTTCCAGTTGTAGCCAACCAGGCCGCCCGCCACCGCGCCGATGCCGGCGCCGATGGCCGCGCCCTTGCCGTGGCCGATCAAGGCGCCGATGCCGGCGCCGATTGCCGCCCCCGCGCCCGTGCCCACGGCGGTATTGGTCTGCTGCTGCGTGGCGCATCCCGCCAGCAATGCACCCGCCGCCGCAACGACTGCGATCCGGTTGAATATTGTTCTTGAGCTCATGGCAACCTCCACTTATTCCGTCGGTGTGCCGGATCATTCCGGCCAGACCATGCTAGCAAGCACACGAAGGGAGGCAGGCAACATTTTGTACTATCAGGAAGGTCCTGAAGATAGTGCAGCCGCGCTGTGGAACACGGCCGCAGCCTGGGCGGAAAGACGCTCAGGCCCGCAACAATGGGCTACATTCCATCCGCCGCCAGCCGGCCTCCGATGCGAAGGCCGGCGCCCGGCGCCTAACGCTGCTGGAACGTCCGGCGCGCCACGCTCAGCGACACCATCGCCATGAGCGCAATGGCCAGCAGGTAATAGCTGGGCGACAGCTTGGAGTCGGTGGTCGCGATCAGCCAGGTCAGGATGAATGGCGCGAAGCCGCCGAAGATCGTCACGGCAATGTTGTAGCCCAGGGACAAGCCGGTGGTACGCACCTGCACGGGGAAGATGGCGGACATCAGCGCCGGCATGGGCGCGAAGTACGCCGTCGCCAGGATGCCCAGGATGACCTGGACGATCATCAAAACGCCCACCGTCGGATACGACACCAGCAGATAGAACAAGGGATAGCACAGCAGCGCGGTCGAAAGGGCCGCGGCCATCATGATGCGCGCGGGTCCGATGCGGTCGGCCAGCGCGCCGACGAAGGGCGCGCCTACCGTCATGATGACGCCCGTGACCAGCGTCGCCAGAAAACCGATGGTAGGCGGCAGACCCAACTGGCGGATCGAGTACGTAGGCATGTACAGGGCCAGGTAGTTGCCCACCGAGCCCAGCGCCACGAAGCCAACGGTAACCAGCAGCCGCAGCTTCTGCCCCGCGAACATGTCGCTCAGCGGCGAAGCCGATGCCTCTGCCGCGCTGAACTCCGGCGTTTCATCCATGTGATGGCGGATGTAGTAGCCCACCGGCGCGATCAGCAGGCCGAACACGAACGGAATGCGCCAGCCCCAGCTTTCCAGCTGGGCCTGGGTCAGCGTCGCATTGAGCACCGCGCCGAACAAGGCGGCCAGCAGGATCGCCGCGCCCTGGCTGGCGACCTGCCAGCTGGCGTAATAGGCGCGCCGGTCCGGCGCATATTCAATGAGGAAGGCCGTGGCGCTGCCGAATTCCCCGCCCGCCGAAAAGCCCTGGATCAGCCGGGCGACCAGGATGATGATCGATGCGGCCACGCCGATCTGCGCATGCGTGGGGACCACCACGATGATCAGCGTGCCTATCATCATCAGGAAAATGGACGCCGTCAGCGCCGCCTTGCGGCCCGCCCGGTCGGCATAGCTGCCCAACACGATGGCGCCCAGCGGCCGCATCAGGAACGACACGCCGAAGGTGGCCAGCGCCAGCAACAGCGAGGAGCTCTCGCTGGCGGACGGAAAGTACAGCTTGGCGATGATCAGCGCGAAGGTGCCGTACGCGATCATGTCGAACCACTCCAGCGCATTGCCGATGGACGCGGCGATCACCGCGCGCCGCGCCTGGGCGCGCCGGTCGCCTGCCGGCGCCGCCTTGCTGCGGCCGGCGGCGGCCGCATTCCACGTTGTCTTCTCCGAATAAGCCATTTTTCCCTCTGTTATTTTCTAAAAATTAACGATCGATCAACTCATTGGCCGGTCATCGCAAGATGGCCCGCCAGCTTTTCCATGAACTGTTCGCACAGGCCGATCTGCGACAGCGCGACATACTCGTCCGGCCGGTGCGCCTGCTGCAGATTGCCGGGACCGCAAATGACCGCCGTCATGCCGGCCCGCTGGAACAGGCCGGCCTCCGTGCAATACGCCACCTTCTCGGTGCCGCGCGCGCCAGTCAGCGCCTGCGCCAACCGCGCAATCTCGGCGGTGGCGGCGGTATCGAAACCGGGCACCTCGGCCAGCGCTTCCAGCTCGATGTCGGCCTGCGGGTTCTCCGCCTTGATGCGGTCGCGCAGCTCGCCAGTGATGTAGCGGCGCAAACCGCCGATCACGTCCGGCGCCAGCACGCCCGGGATGGTGCGGAATTCGAACTCGAACTGGCAACGGTCCGGGATCGTGTTGACGGACAAGCCGCCCGAGATCGTGCCGGTGTTGGCCGTGGTGTACGGCACCTCGAAGTCCTGGTCGAAAGGGCCGTTCTGGCGATGGGCGTCGGCCATGTCGCGGATGTGGCAGATGGCGCGCGCCGCATATTCGATCGCGTTGACGCCGCGCGGCGTCAACGAAGAATGCGCGGCATGCCCATGCACGGTGCAGCGGTACAGATTGCTGCTCTTGTGGGCGGAAATGACGCGCATCTCGGTGGGCTCGCCCACGATGCAGCTATCGGGGCGGATATCCAGCTTGGCCAATTCACGCAGCATGATGTCCGCCCCCAGGCAGCCGACCTCCTCGTCATAGCTCAGCGCCAGATGCAGCGGCACGCGCAAACGCCGCGACGTGAACGACGGCAGCATGGCCAACGCGGTTCCGATGAAGCCCTTCATGTCGCAAGTGCCGCGGCCATATAGGCGGCCATCGCGCACCTCGGGCGCGAACGGATCGCTGCTCCAGGCCTGGCCGTCCACCGGCACGACGTCGGTATGGCCGGACAGCACCACCCCGCCCTGGGTGCCGCCGTCCGCGGCAGGCACGGTCACGAAAAGATTCGCCTTCTTGCCGTCGGCGTTGTAGATCAATCGGGGCGCCAGACCGGTCGCGGCCAGGTGGTCGCGCACCGTTTCGATCAAGCCCAGATTGGACAGGCGGCTGGTCGTGTCGAAACGCACCAGCCGTTCTATCCATTCCAGGGAACGGGGAAGCTCTGCAGTATTCATGGGTCGTACCCTAAGGTTGAGGCCTGGCGCTCAGGCAGCCTTGCTCCGCGCCGCGTCCAGAAAGCGCGCCAGTCTAGCCACGCCTTCATCCAGGCGCTCGTGCGCGCTGGCATAGCACCAGCGCAGATAGCCCTCGCCCTCGGGACCGAACGCCATGCCCGGCGCCAGGCCCAGCCCGCCGCGCACGACCAGATCCTTGCAGAACGCCAGGCTGTCCGACACGCCCCGAATGCGGAAGAAGGTGTACATCGCCCCCGGCGCCGCACCCGCGAGTTCAACCCCGGGCACCTGCGACAGCTTCGACGCCAGATGGTCGCGCGCCAGCCGCAGCCGCTGCACGGTACGCGCGATGACGGGCTCGCCCTGTTCAAGCGCGCAAAGCGCGGCGGTCTGCACGAAACCCGGCGTGCAGGTGTTGCTGTATTCGATCAGCTTGCCGATTTCCGGCAGCAGCCCGCGCGGCACCACGACCCAGCCCACGCGCCAGCCGGTCATCAGCCAGGCCTTGGAGAACGAATTGCAGCTGACCACCCGGTCGTCCGGCGCAGCAATGTCCAGGAAGGTGGGCGCCACCGCGCCTTCGTAGTAGTAGCGTTCATACACGTCGTCGGAAATGATCCAGATGCCGTGCTTGCGGCAGTGCTCCAGCACCGCGCGCTGCTGCTCGGCGGTCATCACCCAGCCCGTCGGGTTGTTCGGCGAATTCACCAGAAGCGCGCGCACGTCCGGCGTCAGGGCGCTGAGCAAGGCGTCCAGGTCCAGGCGCCAGCCGCTCTCGGAGAACGACAGCGCAACCGTCGTCACGCGCGCCCCCAGCACCTTGGGCATTTCCACCAGGTTGGGCCACAAGGGCGTCACGGCGACCACGTGATCGCCCGCGCCCACGATGGCCTGCACGGCCGTCATCAGCGCCGACGTGCCCGAGCTGGTGACTGCGATGTTGTCCACATCACGTTGACCGTGCAGCCCGCTCACATACCCGGCCAGGCGTTCGCGCAACGCAGGCACGCCCAGCGTCTGTACATAGAAGGTCTGCCCGGAAGCGATGTGGGCGATGGCCGCGTCGCGGAACGCGGGCGGCGTCTGCTCATCGGGTTCGCCGAACCAGAAGGGCAGCACGTCGGCGCGGCCCATGCCCGCATTGGCGACTTCGCGGATTTGCGACGAACGCAAGCTCTGCACGCTGGCGCGCGCGCTCGCCGTGGCGCCGCCGGTAGATACTGCTGTATTCATGCCTGTTCCTGTCTTGCCAGTAGATTGAGATCGCGCCGCCGCCTCAGCGGCATGCCTCGCCGAACTGCGCGCGCGCCTGGCGGGCGCCGCGGGCCAGCCAGGCCACATCGGAGTGCAGCGCAATGAATTGCACGCCCAGCTTGCGGTAGCGCGCGGCCTCTTCGGGATCGTTGGCGAAAATGCCGACCGCCTTGCCCGCCGTGCGGCCGGCGTCGATCACGCGGCCCACGGCCTCGCGCACCTCGGCATGGGCCATGTCTCCCAGCCGGCCCAGGCTAGCGGCCAGGTCGGCGGTGCCGACGAACAGGCAGTCCGCCCCAGGCAGCGCGGCAATGGCTGCCACGTTGCGTACCGCCTGCGCCGATTCGATCTGCAGGATCGCGCAGGCCTGCTCATTGGCCCGCCTGACGTAGGAAGGGTCCTGCCCGTACATGCCGGCCCGCACCAGCCCCGCCACGCCGCGCACGCCGCCATTGCCTTCGCACGGAAAGCGCATGGCCGCGATGGCGCGGCCCGCGTCCTCGGCCGTGTCGATGTTCGGGAAAATGATCGTCTGGGCGCCGCAATCCATCGCGCGCTTCACCAGCGCGGCGTCGTTCACCGTCACGCGCACGACCGGATACGCGGCGGCGCCATGCGCGCGTGCCGCGTCGATGGCCTGCAATTGCGCCGTCAGGCCCGCCATGTCGTTGGGCGCATGCTCCATGTCAACGACCAGCCAGTCGAAGCCGCAATGCGCAATCGCCTCGGCCACGGCCGGGCTCGCCAGGGTCAGCCAGCACCCCTCGGAAGGCTCCAGGGCCAACAGCTTCTTGCGTATCGGATTCGGATCTTTCATGTCTGCTCCATAGTGTTCAAACGGGGAGCATTCATGACGTCGACGCCCCCTCCAGCAATCGAACAAAGATACCGGAGCGGAATCGCGAATATTTCCGAATTTTCGACGCGAATGTGTAATATTTTGGATTGAAATTAGCGAAACCTTCAATTTCTTGGAAAAATCGTGCAAAGCAAGAATTTCGATCCCACGGACCTGCAGATCCTGGCCGCCTTGCAGGTCGACGGACGGCTTTCCAGCGCCGATCTGGCCGAGCGCGTTTCGCTCACCCCCTCCCCCTGCTGGCGACGCGTCAAGCGCCTGGAGGACGAGGGCGTGATCCGCGGCTACCGGGCCGAGGTCGACGTCAAGAAGCTTGGCTTCGGAGTAACCGCGTTCGTCTGGATTTCGCTGGACATGAAGGGCGCCGAGCACGTCAAGGCGTTCGAGGACGCCATCAAGGACGTGCCGGAGGTGCTGACCTGCCATTGCGTGTCGGGCCGCTACGACCATCAGCTGACGGTCATCGCCCGCGACCTGGACGCGTTCGGCGACCTGGCGCGCTACGTGCTTGGCGCCCTGCCCGGCGTGAAGGAGGTCTACACCTCTTTCGTGCTGAAGGAGGTCAAGGGGCTGGGGGATGCGATTTCATTGCCGGCCGACTGACGCGCGGCATCCACGGCGGCCGGCCATCAGGCCGCGTTGAACCGCTGCAGCCACGGCAGCGCCGCTTCCAGCCGCGCGGATTCCAGCTCCGGCTGCGCCGCGCCTTCAGGCAGCGTCAGTCCCACCCGGTTATGCCAATACGTGCGCAGGCCCACCTTGCTGGTGCCGAACATGTCGTAGCCCGAGCCCGCGACGAACGCGGCCTCGGACGGCTGCACCTGCAATCGGGCCAAGGCCAGCTCATAGGGGCGCGGGTCGGGCTTGTAGTAGCCCGCCTCCTCCGACGTCACCACCACGTCCCAGTCCACGCCCAGCAAACCGGCGGCGCGCTGCCCCAGACGGGCGGAACAGTTGGTGACCACGGCCAGGCGGCAATGCGGCCGCAAGGCCTGCAGCAATTCACGGGCGCCATCCCAGGCGGGCAGCTCGTCCCAGCCCGCCTCCAACGCGGCGGGTGCGGATGCCGGCAGGCCGACCGCGGACGCGGCTTCCTGCACCAGACGCTCATAGGGTTGATAGGCGCCGCAACCATAGGTGCGGCGCAGGTACTCCGCGCGCCAGGCGCGTCCGGCGGCCTCGGAGCCGGCGGCGCGGTTCCATACGGTCCAGGAATCAAGCAAGGCGGTAAGCAGGTCGAACAACACGGCCCGGGGATAGGCGGGTACTGCGGCGGGACTGGACATGCGCGGCTCTCTCGGGTGGGTACGGACCCACTATAAAGAGCAACGCAGCCGCTGTGATTCAACCTGCGTTTACCCAGAATTAAGCCTGAACTTAATCGCGCTACCAGCGATACGCCACCCGCGCCATGATGGTCCGCTCCAGACCGTAATAGCAGTTTGTCACGCTGTCGCACGCCGCCACATAGCGCTTGTCGAACAGGTTGCTGGCGTTCAGCGAGAACTGGTAGCTCCCCATGTCGTAGCGCAGCGCCGCGTCCACCAGCGTGTAGGCAGGCACATGCACCGCGTCCGGAATGTCATTGGTCGACCCCATGTAGCGCACGCCCGCGCCGAACCACAGGCCGGCCAGCGGCCCCGTCGCCGACAGGCGGTAATCGGCCCACAGCGACGCCATGTGATCGGGAATGTAGGGCGGACGCTTGCCCAGGTTGACCGCCGTCCGCGCCGCCTTGGTCACCTTGACGTCGTTGTAGGTGTAGGACGCCAGCACGTTCAACTGCGGCGTGACTTCCCAGGTGCCTTCCAGCTCGATGCCGCGCGAACGGATTTCGCCGGTCTGCACGCTGAAGCCGGGATGGGCCAGGTCCGCGGTCGACACATTGGTCTGCCGCAGGTCGAAGAGCGAGACCTGCGCGAAGCTGCGCGCGCCGTTCGGCTGATACTTCAGCCCGATCTCATACTGCTTGCCGCGCGTGGGCTCGAATGGCGTGCCGCCGTAGCCCGCGCCCGCCACCGGCTCGAACGATTCCGTGTACGACGCGTAGGGCGCCAGGCCGTTGTCGGCCAGGTAGACCAGCCCGACCTTGCCGCTGAATTGTTCGTCGTTGGTGCGTGTCGTGGTTTCCACGCCGGTGCGCAGGATCGTCTCGCCCGTGGTGGAACGCGCCCAATCATAGCGGCCGGCCAGTTGCAGCACCCATTTGTCGTAGAACTTGATCTGGTCCTGCGCATACAGGCCGAACTGCCGGCGCACCTGGTTGGTGTCGTTGGACGCCTGCGGCGTCGCGCCGGGGAACGGCCGGCCATACACCGGGTCCCACACATTGATGGGATCCACCGCGGCCGTACGCAGGCCGTACAGCCGGTCAAAACGCGACTCCTGATAATCCGCGCCCAGCAGCAGCGTATGCGCCACCGGCCCATGCGCGAGATTGAACTGGGCCTGGTTGTCCAGCGAGAACAGGTGGAAGCCCTCCTTGCTGACCAGCGAAATGCGGCGCAGGTCGGTGTAGGGTTCGCGCGTCTGCACCCAGCCGCCGTTCGCGCCCAGGCTGCGGTAATCGACATCCAGCGTGGAATAGCGCAGGTTCTGGCGCAGCGTCAGTTGGTCATTGACCCGGTGCTCGGCCAGATAGCCGATCTGCGCCTTGCGCCGATCGGTCTGGTCGAAGGTCGGGTCACCCGTGAAAAAGTCCACCGGAATATGGCCGTTGGCGACCGGCCAGAGCGTGCCCGCAGCGGGCAGGAAGTTGGCCGTATTGCCCGTGCGATCGTGCTGGTACTGCGCGAGCAGCGTGATCGAGGTCGCCGCGCTGGGTTTCCAGGTCAGCGACGGCGCCAGCAGGACGCGGTCGTCATCGACATGATTGGTCTGCGTGCCGCCCTCGCGCCCCACCGCCGTCAGGCGATAGAGCCAGTGGCCCGCATCGTCCAGGGGGCCGGTGAAGTCGCCGGAAAGCTGTTTGCGGTCGAAGCTGCCGTACTGCACCGCCAGCTCGCCGCTGCGCGTATCCAGCGGACGCTTGCTGACCTGGTTGACGAGGCCGCCGGGCACGGTCTGCCCGTACAGCACGGACGAGGGGCCGCGCAGGACTTCCAAGCGTTCCAGCGTGTAGGGATCGACCTCCCAGCCGCCGTAGCCGCCCGAGTAAGCCAGCTTCAGGCCGTCCAGATACTGGCCGTTGTTGGCGACGTTAAAGCCGCGCACGTAGTAGGTGCCGCGGCGCGTGTCGTAGATGGGTTCGGTGCGCACCCCTGCGCTATAGCGCAAGGCCTCGTCCACGCGGCTGACGCCCTGCGCCGCCATCTGCGCCTGGGTGATGACGCTGATCGACTGCGGTGTCTCGATCAGCGGCGTGTCGGTCTTGGTGGCGGTCGCGCTGTTACGCGCGACATAGCCGTCGACCGGTCCCCAGGCCTGCTCGCCGCTGCCGTGCACCGTGATCGGCTCCAGCGTGCTGGCGGCAGCGCCGGACGCGCGCCGAATCGTATAGCCTGCCTCGCCGCGCGCAATCGCCTCCAGCCCGGTGCCTGCCAACAAGCCGGCGAACGCCTCCCTGGGCGCCACCGTGCCTGACAGGCCCGGGCTTTGCAGCCCGGCAGTCAACGCCGGATCGAACGACAGGATCAGGCCGGCCTGCTCGGCGTAGCGATTCAGCGCGGGAGCCAGAGGACCGGGCGCCACGTTGACCGTGCGGGCAACTGCCGCAACGGACGCATTCGACGACTGCCCCCAGACGGGATGAACTGCGGCCAGCGCGGCCGCGGCGGACAGCGCGCGCAAGATACGCACTGTGAACTTGGAATGACTCATGAGCGGACGACCCTCTCCAGATTGATGGCTACTCATGAGTCATGACGAAGCAAACCGCGACAGGGACAGCGGAATGCAGATTTTTTTTCAACGACGCTGCACCAGCACCAGCCAGGACGTGTATCGGTTGACCGTGATGGGGAGGCTGGCCGCCAGCGATGCCAGGGCCTGATCGGGCGCTTCCAGCGGGAATACGCCCGACACGCGCAGGCCATCCAGAGAACCCGCGTCGTACTGCAGGCGCCACTTGCGGTAGCGGCTCAGCTCCGCCAGTACATCGGCCAGTGGCTGGTTATCCACCACCAGGCTGTGCCGTGTCCAGGCTAGCGCCTGTTCTGCGTCTACTGGTTCAACCTCGCCGACTTGGCCCGCGCCCATGCGCACGCGCTGCCCCGCCGCCAGATCGGCGCACACCGGCGCGGGAGCCTGAGCGCAGGCCCGCACACGGGATTCCTGCACGACCACATCCGTATGGCCGTCGCCGCGCCGCACCGCATAACGCGTGCCCAGCGCCTGCGCCGTGCCGTCCGGCGTCTGCACCACGAAGGGCCGTCCCGCGTCCTCGTGCGCCACGTCGACGAGGATCTCTCCTTGCCGCAAGGTGATCAGCCGTTGCCGGGCATCGAAGCGCACGTCGATCGCCGAATCGCTGTTCAAGGTAATGCGGCTGTGGTCGTCCAGTTCGATGACGCGCCACTCGCCGACTCCGCTGCGGTGATCGGCCAGCAGCCAGGCCGGCGGCGCCATGCGCCACAGGCCGGCCCCACACACCAGCAATGCCAGCGCGGCCGCTCCCAGTGCGCGGCGGCCGGTACGCGGCTTGCGGTCGGCCTGCTCCAGGATGCGGCGGGCTGCCGCAGGCGAATCGAAGGCCGCGGCCCGGTCGAAACTTCCCCAAAGATCCTCAAGCCGGCGATAGACCCGTTCGTGCTCGGGATCCGCGGCCCGCCACCGCAGACAGGCTTCGCGGTCGGCGTCGCTCGCGCACTCATCGCGCAAGGTGGCCATCCATTGGGCCGCGTCCGCCACGACGCAAGGAATAGCGTCTGCCTTCACGCCGCCTCCATCACCAAGTAGCAATGGGCAAGCGCGCGCGCGACATACTGCTTCACCATGCTGGAAGAGACGCCCAGTTCGACCGCGATCTCGCCGTAGTTCCATCCCTCCAGCCGATGCAGCAGAAAGGCGCTACGCGGCTTGGCGGGCAAGGCATCGAGCATGCGCGCCAGTTCCGCCAGGATCTCGACGGTTTCCAACAACTGTTCGGGAGCGGGCGATGTCTCGCCGCCATGCAGGATGGCCCAGCTTTCCAGGCAAACCGCCTCAAGCTTGCGCCGCCGTGCGTCGTCGATCACCAGCCGGGTGGCGGTCGTCGTGAGGTAGGCGCGCGGCGTCCTGATCGCCGCCAGATCGTCGCGGCCGATCAACCGCACAAAGGTGTCCTGCGCGAAATCAGCCGCGTCGCAGGACGAGCCCAGCTTGCGGCGCAGCCACCCGACCAGCCAGCCATGATGATCGCTGTACCAGGTCAACAAGGCCGCGTGGCGGGCGGTATCGGGAGCGGACATGGCGCGCGCGAAATGATTTGGAAATAAGAATGATTAGCAATCATATCAAAGTCCATGCCCCGCCATCCCGCTTTTTCCATCGCTGCGCGGATGCGTTTTTCCTACGCCCGGCGATTCACGCAGCCTGCCCTGACATCAGTTTGGCGCGGCAAAAACAAAAGGCCGTTGACGATGACGTCAACGGCCTTTGGAATTCTGGTGGGCTGTGAGTGGCTCGAACACTCGACCTACGGATTAAGAGTCCGCTGCTCTACCAACTGAGCTAACAGCCCTGCAACTTCACTCAGTCTCGTCCGCTTTGCTGCGCGTTGTTTAGTCCGCTGCCGCTGCGTTTCGTTATGTGTGTAGTGCGAAGAAGCAAGATTATATGCAGCTTTTTTGGTTTGTGCAAGTCAGGTGGAAAAAACTTTTTCCAGACCGGCCTCAAGCCGCAAATCCGCCGTCCACCGACAGGCTCGCGCCCGTGACGTAGCGCCCTTCCGGCCCGGCCAGGAACGCCACCATGCCGGCGATGTCACGCGCTTCACCGTAGTGCGGCAAGGACAGCACCGCCACCAGGTCCGCCGCATGCGCGCCGTCGGCGGGATTCATGTCGGTGTCGATCGGGCCGGGGTGCACTACGTTGGCGGTGATGCCACGTGCGCCCAGGTCGCGCGCCAGGCCCTGGGTCAGGCCGACCAGCGCGGACTTGCTGGCGGCATACAGCGCGACACCGGCGCGGCCCGCGCGGCCTGCCAGGCAGCTGCCGATGTTGATGATGCGTCCGCCGTCCGGCATGGACGCCTGTGCCGCCTGGATGGCGACGAAGGGCGCGCGCACGTTGATGTCCATGGTGCGTTCGTAGTCGTCGAGGCTGGTCTCGCCTATCGCGCCGGTCAGGAAGATGCCGGCGTTGTTGACCAGCACGTCGATGGGGCCCAGCTCGGCGATGGCCCGGTCGACCGCGCCGCGGACTGCGGACGCGTCTGCCGCATCTGCCTGGATGGCGAGCGCGCGGCGCCCGTCCACCGACAGTTCACGCGCCAGCGCCTGCGCACCGGCGGCCGAGGAGGCGCTCACGTAAGTGAACGCCACGTCGGCGCCATCGGCTGCAAGGCGGCGCACGATGGCGGCCCCGATACCCCGGCTGCCGCCGGTGACGAAGGCAATTTTTCCAGTCAGATTCGGCATTGCGATACCCATATTTGTAGTGATCAGTACAAATATATTCGCCGAGCCCTCCATCGCCCGTCAACTATTTTTTTATCAATCACCACAAAAATCCCTGCCGGGTAAAATCACGCCTATGGCAGAACGTGGGCGCCCCAGGAACTTCGACCGTGCCCAGGCCTTGCGCAAGGCCATGGACGTCTTCTGGTCGAAGGGATATGACGGAGCATCGCTGACCGACCTCACGGCGGCGATGGGCATCAATTCGCCCAGCCTCTATGGCGCATTCGGCTCAAAGGAAGGACTATTCCGCGAAGCGGTGGAGCTCTACCGCGAGACCGAGGGTGGCTCGGCCCGGCGTGCGCTGCAAGAAGCGCCCACGGCGCGCGAAGCCATCCAGTCCATGCTGCTGGCGTCCGCCGAACGCTTCACCGCTCCCGGCACGCCCTCGGGCTGCATGATCGTGCTGAGCGCGCCGGCAGGCTGCGTAAATCCGGCCGGCGTGGGCGACTTCCTGGGCGACAACCGCCGCGACATGCAAAGCCGCATCCTGGCCCGCCTCAATGCCGGCGCCTCGCATGGCGAACTGCCGGCCGGCGCCGACCTCAAGAGCCTGGCCGCCTTCTACACCACCGTGCTGCACGGCATGTCGATCCAGGCGCGCGACGGCGCCAGCCGCAAGACCTTGCAAGCCGTGGCCAGACAGGCAATGAGAGCCTGGGACGCGCTGACCGAAAGCATACCCAACGGATAACGTCATGTTCCGGATCAATCTGCGGCATCTCATCCTGTGGATCAGCTTGCTGTCGGTTGTGCTCGCGCTGATGGGCAGCCTGCATGCCAGCTACCTGGTGCAGCGCGACCTTCTGCTGCGCACCGCGCTGGAACTCAATCAGGCCTACGCGTCCAAGCTGGCTTCCGTGACCGACGTGTTCCTGACCGACCTCAGAAACTATCTGTCGTATAGCGCGGAAATGCTGGCCGACATGGAAGTGCACCCCGAACACATGGTGGCCGAGACGCAGCGGCAGGAACGGCAACTCGGCCAATTCAACTCCACGTTTGTCGTGTCGCCGCAAGGCAAGGTACTGGCGGCATCGACATCAGACCGCGCGTTACTGGGCCAGCAGCTGAACAGCGAGGCCGTCAGGCGCGCGCAGGCAACCTTGCTCCCCACGGTCAGCCCTCCGTTCCTGGACCTCAAGAACCGCTGGCTGATCCTGTACACCCACCCTATTTTCTCGGCCGACCACCGCTATCTGGGGTTTCTCGGCGGCACTCTCTACCTGCATGAGCACAACATGCTGGATCACCTGCTGAGCCAGCACTTCTACCGCGGCGACTCATCTCTTTACGTCATCGATCGCAACGGCACCCTGATCTATCACCCCGACCGCGGCCGGTTGGGACAAAGCGTCTCCAAATCCGACGCGTTCGCCCCCGCCTTGCGGGGCGAAACCGGTGAAATGCGCTTCACCGACGACGACGGCCACGCCTTGCTGACGGGCTATGCGCCAGTGCCCGGCATGGGCTGGAGCATCATCGCGCAACGCCACGTCGACGCCACGTTGCAGCCCCTGGGCGATCTGCTTCTGACCACGGCTCTCCATACCCTGCCCCTGCTGCTGCTTTCCGTGGCCTCCATCTGGCTGCTGTCGCGCTGGATCGCCCGGCCGCTAGGCGAACTGGCCGGCATCGCCAAGCACATGCAGAACGCGGATTCGGCGGATCGCATCCGCGACGTGCGCTCCTGGTACTTTGAAGCCGCGCAACTCAAGCGCGCGCTGCTGGCGGGCCTGTCCTCGATCCATCACAAGATCCGCGACCTGCGCCGTGAAACCACCACGGATACCTTGACGGGCCTCTTGAACCGGCGAGGAATGGACGAGGCGCTGGCGCTGCTGCAAGCCGAGAAGCAACCGGTGGCCGCCGTGGTCATCGACATTGACCACTTCAAGCACATCAATGACCGCTACGGCCACGCGGTGGGAGACCGCGCACTGCAGTCCCTGGCCAAGCTGATGGGCGAAGGTTCGCGCAGCGGCGACACCGTGGCGCGCGCCGGCGGCGAAGAGTTCGTCATGCTGCTGCCCGGCGCCCCCCTGGAAGCCGCCATCGCGCTGGTCGAGCGGCTGCGCCAGCGCATTGCCACGGAGCCGGGTGCCGTCGCCACGCCCCTCACCATTTCGGCAGGCGTGGCGGCCTACCCCGCACATGGCGCGACGCTCGACGCCGTACTACAGCGCGCCGACCAGGCGCTCTACTACGCCAAGAACCATGGCCGCAACGCCGTCTGCGTCGCGGACGACGATGCCCAGGCCGGAGCGCGCCGGGCCTCGCCGGCCTGAGCCCTATTTGCCTTTGGGCTGAGCGGGCGGCGGGGCCTTGGGCGGCACGCGCATCTCCTTCAGCAAGGGGCCGCAGGCATTGTCGTCGGTGGTGCTGGGCGCAACCAGCGCCAACAGCCCGGCGGCCGGCGTCAGCAGTACGCCCAGGGCCACCATGCCCGCACCACGCGCCGCCAGCGGCAACACATGCACGCCCACGTCCGGCGATCCGAACGTACCCCGCACATACAAGGGAGAGCGCAGCGAGAAGATGCGGAAGCCCTTGCTGTCCGGGGTGATGTCCAGGTCCATCTTCTCGTTCTTGAAGTCAGCCGTGCCGGTAATGCTGATCAGCGCGTTCTCGGTGTCGAACACGAACACGCGCGGCGTCATGACGCCGTTCTTCATTTCCAGATCGGCCGCGCCGCAATTGATCTTCACCTCGTCGTCGCCGAACAGCTTGGAGACGACGTAGTTGCCCACGTTGAGCCCCGCGATCTCCATCAGGCTGCGGCTGATGACGCCATCGTTGACCAGCATTTTCACATCGCCCGTCGCCGTGCCCAGCAAGGCGGCCACCGAATTCCCCGCGCCGCTCACCGCCATGTCGCCATTCAGCTCGCCCAGCGTTTTCTGCATGGCGGCTGTGGCGGGAAACAGCTGCTTGAGCCGCAGGCGGCGCGCGCTGATGTCCACGCGCCCGGTCAGGGTCGAGCCGGAGCCGTCCAGCCGTATGGTGGAATTGATGTTGCCGCCGGCCATGCCGAAGCGCAGGGGGTCGAGCGTCAGCTTGCCGTCCCGCAGCACCAGGTGCACGGACAGGTCCGACAGCGGCAGCTTGCTGTCGTGCACGATGCGGCCGGCGTCCAGCGCAACGTCCGCATCCATGTCACGCCAGCGGTCCGTGCGGAATGCCTGCGTGGGCAGCACCTTGCCGCCCTTGGGCTTGGCCGGCGCGTCCTTGGCCTTGTCCGTTGCGGCGCCCGCCACCTTGCCCGACGGCACGCCGATCAGCGGCCCCAGGTCCTCCATGCGCAATTGTTTGGAGGAAAGCTTGCCGGTCAGCTTGGGCCGGGGCATACCCAGTGCGAAGCTGATGTCGCCATGCAGATCGCTGTTGCCTACCTTGCCGTTGAAATCCTTGTAGTCGAACACCGCCCCGCCGGGATTGCGCAGCTTGGCCACCAGATGGCCGTCAGTGGAATACGGCGGCGTGTCCGGCAGGGTGACACCCGTCAGCGGGTACAGTTGCGCCATGGACGCGCCCGACAGCTTCAAACGCAGATCCAGCGAGCCAAGATTGACCGGATCGGTCAAGGTCCCCGCGACTGACGCCCGGGTACCGCCGATGGTCACGTCCGCCTGCACAGGAAAAGGCTGGCTGGCGTCCTGCAGGGCAAGCATGCCGCCAACCTTGCCTTCGCCCTTGGTGGCCAGGCCCTTGAACTTGCCGTCCAGCTTCCAGCCGAATACGTAGTCGCGCGGCGACGTCGCGGCGCCACCCTCCGGTGCCGCGAAGGCCGCCCCGGCTACGTCCGCGAACGGCACTGGCTTGCCCAGCGGATCCACCATCACGGTCAGGTCCGCCTTGAGGACTTCGTCCACCAGCGCCGCGCGGCCCTTGTCAAAGCCGATCTCGTTGATGTCCAGCACCCAGGGCGAAGGCTCGCCGGTTTCTGGCAACGTAAATTCCCAGTTGGCGCGGCCGTCAGCCAGGCGCTGCAAATCGGCGGCGGGTTCGGTCAGCTGGATGCGGCGGATGACCACGCGCTGGCGCAACAGCGGCAGGAGCGCCAGGCTGAACTCGCCGCGCTTGAGGGTTGCGAACTGGGGGGCCTTGGCCCAGGGCACATTGGCCACCGAGATATCGTTGGCAATCACATGCGGCCATGGCACCCAGGCCCGCCAGCTGCCTTCATCGGGCTCGCGAGTCCATTTGACGCTGAGATCGCCGTTGATGGCAAAGGGGCGTCCGATCGCGGCGCTGGCCCGTTCGTTGATGAAGGGCTTGGCGCGGTTCCAGTCGAAGGTGGCGATCACCGCCACCAAAATCGCCACGAGGAGCGCCGCTCCCCCTACAATCCCGATCGCTATTTTTCCTGAGCGCGTCATGGTTATTATCCTTGGCATTGCGGCCGGCGCACCGCTACCGGCCCTCGTTACCTTTAAGGGTATCGCGGCCCGCAGGGCCAGCCAGGCTTTCCGGCCCCATAATGTGTGCGGATTTTTCCTCGCCCGGCTCTCCAGGCGGTGGCGCCCGGCGCGTGCCAGCCGGGGTTTGCGCAGCATGGCGCGTGCCCAGCCCTGGGACGGTCGGTTACAAACCGAAATGGCTTCCTACGGCGAAATGTGACCCAGACGTCGGCGCCTACCGAATTTTCGACGCCGGTCACGCTCAAATGCCTGAACGACAGACCCCGGCCCCTCTGACCGGGCAGCAGAACAACCTGGAGGCCCGATGCGGCATTCGACCTTGATTTTCGTGGTAGCGGCATTTGCGCTGCTGACGCTCAGCCGCCTGGCGCTGGCCGCCTGGCAGTCCAAGCGCGTGCGCGATGCCGGGGGGCTCCTCCCCCTGCTGCTCGGCGGGCTGCGCATCGACGCGCACCAGATCGCCGTGCTGGCGGCGCTGCCGGCCGTGCTGTCGCCCTTGTTCGGACACATCCCGCTGGCCGCCACGCTGGCCGGCTACTGGTATTTGGTCGCCTTCATCCTGCTGGCCTTCCTGGAAGTGGCCACCCCGCCCTTCATCCTGGAATACGACTCCCGCCCCAACCGCCTGTTCGTCGAATACCTGAAGCATCCGCGCGAAGTCTCCGGCATGCTCTGGCGCGGCTACAAGGGCGCACTGGTGGGCGGTCTGGCCGTCGTGGGCCTCATTGGTTGGGGCGCCTACGGCCTGTTCGGCCACGCCCTGCCCGATGCGCAACTGAGCTGGTGGCAGATGCCGCTAGCCAGTCTGGCGATCCTGGCCATCGTCATCCTGGCCATCCGCGGCACGCTGGGCCACCGCCCGATCAACCCGTCCTCGGTCGCCTATAGCTCGGACGGCATGCTCAACACGCTGGCGTTGAACTCGCTCTATAACGTGTTCTATGCCGTCTACAGCATGAAAAACGAAAAGTCCGCCTCCGCCGTGTACGGCGGCATGGACGACGACAAGATGCACGCGAGGGTGCTGGCCCAGGCCGGCCTGCCCAACCCGCCCGCCAACCCCGACTACCCCAGCCTGCACCGCCAGGTGGCCACCCGCAAAACGGCGCGGCCGCTGAACCTCGTGATCATCCTGGAAGAAAGCCTGGGCGCGCAGTATTGCGCCGGCCTGGGCGGAGCCGACCTGACGCCGGAACTGGACGCCCTGGCGCGCGAAGCCTGGACCTTCACCCGCGCCTATGCCACCGGCACCCGCTCGGTGCGCGGGCTGGAAGCGGTGGTCACGGGCTTTCTGCCCACTCCGGCGCAGGCGGTGCTGAAGCTGCCGCGCTCGCAGCGCGGCTTCTTCTCGCTGGCCGACCTGCTCGGACGCCATGGCTACCATTCGCGCTTCATCTACGGCGGCGAATCGCACTTCGACAACATGAAGGGCTTCTTCCTGGGCAACGGTTTCAAGCAGATCGTGGACCGGCCCGATTTCGTGGACCCGGCCTTCGTCGGCACCTGGGGCGCGTCGGACGAAGACATGTTCAACCAGCTGGACCGGCTGCTGCGCGAAGACGGCGACCAGCCCACCTTCACGCTGGCCTTCAGCGTGTCCAACCATTCGCCCTGGGAGTACCCGGCAGGCCGCATCCAGACCGACGGCAACCCGGCCACCGTGGAAAACACCGTGCGCTACGCCGACTGGGCGCTGGGCCGCTTCTTTGAACGCGCCAAAGCCTCGCCGTACTGGGAAAACACCGTGTTCCTGATAGCGGCGGACCACGATTCCCGCGTCTTCGGCGCCAGCCTGGTGCCCGTGCGCCACTTCCATATTCCGGCCGTGATCCTGGGCGCCGGCATCGAGCCGCGCCGCGACGACCGCCTGATCAGCCAGATCGACCTGGCGCCGACCCTGCTGTCGCTGATAGGCGTGGACACCGAGCACCCGATGATCGGCCACGACCTTACCCGCAGCACGCCAGGCCGGGCGATCATGCAGTACGACAACACCTACGGCTATCTGAAGGAAGACGATCTGCTAGTGATGGCGCCCAACAAGACGCCGCTGCAATATCGCTACACGGCGCCCGAGGAATACGCACCCGTGCCGCTGGATCCCGAGTTGGCGGCCGAGGCGCTGGCGCATGCGCTGTGGCCCAGCTGGGCCTATCGCGAAGGCCGCTACAGCCTGCCGGAACAGGCTGGCGCAGCCTCCGCCTCCGGCGACAAGCCGGCCCTGTGAGTTCCCTGCCCCGCGGCTGCTACGCCGGCCGCTTGAACGCTTTGCGGGCTTTCTCGCTGGCGGCGTGGCAATGGCAATCGGGGCTGTGGTCATTCACCATGCCCACCGACTGCATGAAGGCGTAGACGGTGGTGGGCCCGACAAATTTCCAGCCCAGTTTCTTCAGCGCCTTGGACAAGGCCTCGGATTGCGCCGAGGTCGAGGCGCCGCGGGTCGACGGCGCCCCCTTCGGGGCTTCGAAGCGCCACAGGTAGGCGCCCAGCGAGCCTTCGCGCTCGATCATTTCCAGCGCACGGGCGGCATTGTTGATGACGGCTTCGATCTTGCCGCGATGGCGCACGATGCCGGCGTCGTCCAGCAGCCTCAACACCTCTTTTTCGCCGAAGCGCGCCACCTTGGCGGGCTCGAAGTTGGCGAAGCCGCGGCGGAAGGCGTCGCGCTTGGACAGGATGGTGCGCCAGCTCAACCCCGACTGGAATCCTTCCAGGCAAAGCTGCTCGAACAGCGCCCGGTCGTCGCCCTCGGGGTAGCCCCATTCAGTGTCGTGGTAGGCCATGTACTCGGCGGACGTGTCCACCCAGCCGCAACGGATCAGACCGTCGGGGGATTCGATGTTGGCGTTCAAGGCAGGCTCCTGGGCGCTATCGGGGCTACCGATGCTACCGCAGCAACGTCCCCGATAAAAGTCCGCCCATGCGCAAAAAAAGCATGGCGGCCGCCGATCATATCCCGCTACTATTTGCAGCCCTGATCCCGCGCCGGCCCTGTCCGCGCGCATCCCGGCGCTGCACGGGGGGTCTGCATCATGCAGCCCGTTTTGCGAGCCAGCCGGGGCCTGGACAGGTTTTCAGCCTTCCGCGCGCCATGTCCCTGCTAGAGTCCTCTCTTATTTCCTTCGTCTCTCCCGCCGTCCTGGCAGGCGACGACCCGGCCGCCAACCCCTGTCTGGACTGCGGGGCGTGCTGTGCGCATTTCAGGGTGTCGTTCTATTGCGGCGAACTGGCAGGCGAGAACGGCGGCCATGTGCCGGTGGAACTGGTCACCCAGATGAGCCCGCTGCGCGCGTGCATGAAGGGCACGGAAACCGGCGGCGGCCGCTGCATCTCGCTGCGCGGCGAACTCGGCCAGCCCGGCATCCATTGCGCCATCTACGAAAACCGCCCCACGCCGTGCCGGGAATTCGACATCTGGATGCCGGACGGCTCGCCCAATCCGGATTGCCAGCGCCTGCGCCTGGCGCTGGGATTGGCCCCGGTGCCGCCCCGGCCGGACGCCGAGAACGACCCGCAAGGCCCGCTGCACCCCAACCAGCCCGCCGCGGCCTGAGTCGGGTTTCAGCCGGCGCAGGAATGGCCGGCCTGCGCCAGCATCGCCTGCCTGGAGCAGACATCGGCCGCGGGGGCCCGAACCCGCTTGCGCATTCGGACGATGTCGGGGTCCTTGCCCAGGAAGCCCAGCACATTGCGCATCACGCGTTCGCGCTCCTGGTCCACGCAGATCATGTGATAGCTGTCCTCCAGCATCACCACCGTCGACTGGGATATGCGCCGCTCCAGGAAGCGGGCTGAGCGCGGACTGGTCAGCTCGTCCTCTTCCGCATGCATGATCAAAGTCGGGCAGCGCATGCGCTCCAGCCCGCGCCGCACCATGCCGCGCAACCGGTCCACCTGGCGCACGCAAGCCAGCGGCACCCACTGGTAATGGAAACCGTCGCCGCGCGCGAACCCCGCCTTGATGAAGGCGCGCACCAGTTCGCTCTTGACTCCATATGGATCTTCCTCGCGCACGCGAATCCGCCGCCGCAGGCCCGGCAGGCGATACACCAGGTAGCGCACGGCCCGGTACCAGGGCGTGCTCCATCCATCCAGGAACACCGGCGCGGACAGCGACACCAACGCGCCGCGCGTGTGCGATTCGCGCTTGCATAGCTCCACCGCCAGCAGCGCCCCCAGGCACATGCCGATGACATGCAGTACCTCGTATTGCGCACAAAGTTCGCGATAGCGCTGCGTGACCACCGCCATCCAGTCCTCGACCGTCACATCAAGCAGGTCTTCCGGACAACCGGCATGGCCGGGCAAGGTCACGCCGTGGGGTTCGACCCCGGCGCGCGCCAGCACCTTGTGCATGGCGCCCATGTCGAATTCGGTGCCGCCCAAGCCGTGGATAAGCAGCGCGCCGACGCGTTGCTGGCTCACGGCGCACTCCCGGCCGGCGGCAACGCCAATAAAAACAAGTCATTCATGAAACACCCCTGAAGCATGGCGGGCAGGACGAAAAGGCCTGTCCGACCCTGGCGTCATACTAGGCAGGGGGTGTCCGGGAAGATCGGCAAAACTGTCGGAGAACCGTGAAAATCCGTAAAGCCCACGGCCGGGGGGCTGAACTACTCGCGTTCGGCCAGGTAGCGCGTAGGCGTCACGCCGAAAGCGGCGCGGAAGCTGCCGATGAAGGCGCTGGTGCTCTCGTAACCCACCGAGAGGCCGGCCTCGGTGACCGAGCCGCCGCGGCAAAGCAGCTCCAGGGCGCGCAACAGGCGCGCCTGCTGGCGCCATTGCCCCAGCGTGACGCCCGTTTCCTGGCGGAAGCGGCGCATCAGCGTGCGCGAGGACATGCTCAGGCGCTGCGCCCACTCATCGATGCCGGCGGTGTCGTCTGGCCGGTCCAGCAGCGTATTGGCCAGATCCTGCAAACGCGGATCGACAGGCATGGGCAACAGCACGGGTTCATGCTCGCGCTGCTTGAGCTCTTCCAGCAGCACGTCGAACAACTGTTCCTGGTAGGCGGGAGACAAGGTCGTGTTCGGCTGGACCGACGTGAAGCGGTCCATCAGGGCTTCGATCAGCCTGGACGCGGGCCAGGAGCGGCAGCGGTCCGGCAGGCGCCCGCAGGCGTCGCGGCGCACGTACAGGAAGGACCCGCGTGCCTCGCCGAACCAGCGCGCGCCGTGCTGCACGCCGGGCGGAATCCAGCCCAAACTGCCCGGCATCACCGTCCAAACCTGGGCGCC
This sequence comes from Achromobacter aegrifaciens, assembly GCF_902859735.1. Classification (GTDB taxonomy): domain Bacteria; phylum Pseudomonadota; class Gammaproteobacteria; order Burkholderiales; family Burkholderiaceae_B; genus Achromobacter; species Achromobacter aegrifaciens. The sequence continues at coordinate 30,797 of NZ_CADIJY010000017.1, forward strand.
CGCCTGCACCAGCACCAGCCCCTCGTGCACGAGCACCAGCATGCCCTCGTCATGGACATGAGAGGGTACGGCAATGCCTTTGGATTCACGCCGTCCCTGGACGCTGAACGGCGTCAGCAATACGTCCGGCAGGGGAGGCGCAACGGCCACGTGAAGCATGGTTGGCAGGTTTGAGCTACAGGTTGACGGTTTCCGGTGAGCGGATCCAGTTGGAAATGTACATCATTCTCACCTGGATATCAGCCACGCAAGGAAAACCTCCCATGGACCACTCAAGACTGCGCCATGCCGGCATCAAGGCCACCTTCCCGCGCATGAAGATCCTGGATCTCTTCTATCAGCACGCCGGCCTGCACATGAGCCCGGCCGACATCTACCGCAACCTGCTCTCGGACAGCAGCAACATCGGACTGGCCACCGTTTATCGCGTCATCACGCAACTTGAAGGCGCCGGCCTGCTCAAACGAACTCAGCTCGACGCTCACACCACCGTGTACGAGCTCAACGACAAAGGACACCACGACCATCTGGTCTGCACCGATTGCGGACGGATCCTTGAGTCCAGCGACCCGGCCATGGGCCAGCTGGTCAGGAAGATCGCCAAGCGCAGCGGCTTCCTGCTGGACTCCTACAGCCTGGTGCTTTACGGCCACTGCGGCTGCGGCAAGAACGCCGCCGCCCTTCCTCACGGAGAATTCGAATGAACCACGAACAGTTTTTCTTCCACGACCTGTCCCAGTTTCCCATCGTCACGTCCAGGCATGGCGGCGCGCCCGACGGCTATTCCGCCAGCTGGATACGCGAAATGGAAATGCTGGTAAACAACCCCCAGAGCTTCGTCATGGTCGTGCCCGACATGCGGCAGGAAGCCGGCCAGGCCGACCGCAAGGCCATGATCGAATGGCAGACCGCCAACATGCCGCGCCTGAAGGCCCGCTGCCGGGCATTCATCGCCGTGGAGGGCAATGCCGAAGCGTTGGACAAGATCCGCAAGCGCGGCGAAAAGATGACCCGCGCCTTCGGCGTGCCATTCCTGGCCGTGGCCACCGTCGGCCAGGCGGCGCAATGCGCCCGCGAACTGCTGGGCCAGTCGGGCCCGGGGGGCTTTATCGTCGACTAGAAGGGCCCGTCGATTTAAGAGTTGGCCGCCAGCGCCGTTGTCCATTGATGTCAGGGCGCTGGTACCCGCCGGGTTGCGCGCCCCTTCAACCCCAGGACCGGCCGCCCAGCATGAATCGCGCACTCGCCTGCATTTTTTGCCAATCGACGCTTGCGCAAGGCGCCCCGCTGCTCGAACAGAACGGTGCAGCCATCTGCAAGGCCTGTGCCGACAGCTTCTCGGCCCGGTTCTCCGAGCGCGCCTGGACCATGGCGGCCAGCCTGCAGGAACAGCTCGACGTGCTGCTGGACGAAAGCCGGCGCGCCCTGGCGCATAGCGAATTGATGGCGGAGCGCGCCCGCAGCTGCGGCCTGAACCTGCACGATCTGTCGGCCATGCCGGCGCGCACCCTGTCCTGAAATCCCCGCCGTCAGCGCCCTCCTCCTGCGATTTGCACACGTTGGTCGATGGCGCCGAACGGCGCATCGCCATCCGGTCCGCGCGCCAGGATGCGCACGCGATCGCCATGCCGCAGGTAGGGCGGCAGCCGCGCTTCCGGCACTCCGTCGAGCTGCGCGCGAACCCGCGCTTCGGTAATGCAGGCGCTGCCCGCGCCCGGATCCGCATTGCTGATGGTCCCCGCGCCGATGATGCTGCCTGCCGCCAGGGTGCGCGTCCTGGCAAGGTGCGCGATGATCTGTGCGAAGTTGAAGACGATCTCGCTATTGGCGTGAGGCTCGCCGAAGCGCTCGCCGTTGATCTCGATGCGCACGGGCAGGTCCAGCATGCAATCCTTCCAGGCTGCGCCCAGCGCGTCCGGCGTCACCGCGATGGGCGCAAAGCTGGTCGCCGGCTTGCTCTGGTAGAACCCAAAGCCCTTGGAGAGCTCACCCGGAATCAGCCCGCGCAGTGACACGTCGTTGAGCAGGACCACCAGCGCGATCAAATCGGCGGCCCGGGCGGCATCGGTGCCCATGGGCACATCCTTGGTGATCACGGCGACCTCGGCTTCCAGGTCGACCTGATGGGCCTCGTCGATCGCCACGATGGCGTCCTGCGGCCCGATCATCACGTCCGACCCGCCCTGGTACACCAGCGGCTCCTCTTCGTAGCGCGGCGGGATGGGCTCCCGGCGCCACTGGTAGATCAAGCGCGCATGATTGCGGTAGACGGAGGCATCCGCCCACTGATAGGCCCGTGGCAACGGGGCCATGCACTGGCTGGCGTCGAACGCGCCCGCGCCCGCCCACTCGGCGGCGTCGAGCTCCTGCGCGCGGCGGGCGAGCTGCGGCGCCAGCGCATCCCAATCATCCAGCAGGGTTTGCAGCGTAGCGGCGCAGCTCCCCGCGGATATCCATCGCAGGCCCGACGGGCTCACCAGCATCAGCTCGCCGTCACGCGCGCCGTTCCTGCGCGTCGCCACGCGCAATGGCAAGGCAGGCTTGGTCATGCCAGTCTCCCCGGCGCCGCCGCGGCGCCCCGCTTGTCCTCGGTCCAGCGGTCCAGCGCCGCGCGGGCCTCCCGCACGTAACCCTCGACGACTTCGGGCGCGGCCACTTCGACCGTCAGCTCCAGCCGCAGGCCGTTGGGATCGAAGAAATAGATCGATTCGATGTAGCTGTCGTGGTCCGTAACGCCGACCACTTCCACGCCATGGGCCTCCAGCCGCGCCTTCATGGCAAGCAGATCGTCGCGCTGCGGCACCCGCAGGGCTATGTGATTGACCCACCCGGGCGTGTTCGGCGATGGCAGCGCCGCGGTCTGGTCACCCAGGTCGAAAAACGCGATGCAGGAGCCGTCCCGCATGCGGAAAAAAATATGCACATAGGGGCAGAATTCACCGGTGCTGGGCACGGAGTCCTTCTTGATGACATGCACCAGCGGCAAGCCCAACAGGTCTTCGTAGAAGCGTCGGGTCTCCTCGGCATCCCGGCAGCGCCAGGCGAAGTGATGCAGTCCCTGCACGGGACGAGCGGCGGTATGGTCCATGCGATTCCTCAATCGAGCGAGATCTTGTTGGCGCGGATGACTTCGCCCCAGCGCGCCGATTCGGCGCGCGCCAGAGTCCTGAATTCATCAGGCGTTCCGGGCAGCGGCTCGAAGCCGAACTCGGCAAAGCGTTTCACCACGGCGGGATTGGCCAGCGCCGCATTCAGCTCCTGGTTCAGGCGCGCGACCGCTGGCGCCGGCATGCCCTTGGGGCCGAGCATGCCCTGGAACGCGAACACCTCGGCGTCCGGCACGCCCAGTTCGGCCAGCGTCGGCACATCCGGCAGCAGCGGCGAACGGGCCTGCGAGCCGATGGCCAGCGGCCGCACCTTGCCGGCCTTGATGATGGACGCGCCCGAAGCCAGGTCCAGGAACATTACCGGCACCTGCCCGCCCATCACGTCCTGCATGGCGGGCGCAGCGCCGCGGTAAGGCACGTGGGTCAGACGGGCGCCGGTCCGGCTCTGGAACAGCTCCATGGCCAGATGATGCGGCGAGCCGTTGCCGACCGAGGCGTAGTCCACCTTGCCCGGCTCGGCCTGCACGCGCGCCATGAACGTCTTGAAGTCCGCAGCCGGAAACGCCGGATTCACCACCAGCACAAGCGGAAACTTGCCGATGGCCCCGATATAGGTGAAGTCCTTTTCCGGACTGAAGGCCAGCTTGCGGAACAGGTGCTCGTTAAAGGCCAGCACGCCGTTGTCCGCCGACATGACGGTGTAGCCGTCGGGTTTAGCGTTGGCGACCTGCTCCGCGCCGATATTGGTCGCGGCCCCCGGCCGGTTGTCGATGATGATCTGCTGGCCCAGCGCGGCGCGCATGGACTCGGCCAGCGTGCGCGCGAGGTTGTCGGTGCCTCCGCCCGCGGGATAAGGCACCACCCACTTGATCAGTTGGTCGGGATACTTGCCCTGGGCGCGGGCCAGCGGCGTGGCGGCGGCCAGGGCCGAGGCCCCCAGCGCCGCGAGGAAATGGCGTCGGTTCAAGTCTGTCTCCTTTGGAATGGTCGTCGCCGGTCAGTCGGCTGAAAGCGAAGGATTGGGCAGGTCAAGCAAGGCGTGCTCGATGGCGTCCAGGCAACGCTGCTCGTCCTGGACCTGCTCGAACAACAGCAGGGCCAGGCGCGCCAGAAACAAGGACTCACGCCCGCGCCCGGCGGTCGCGATGGCGTTGCTGCAGCGGGCATAGATACGGTCCTGGACCGCGGCGTCGACAATCATTGAATGGCTCCTTGCGCCCCACAGGCGCGTTCGATGGCGGACAGCACGGTGTCCAGCGATGGCGAACGCCACCGGCCGCAGACATGGCCGTCGGGCCGCAACAGATAGGCCATGCCGGCCTGCGGCGACTCCGCGTGCGCCGCAGGCGCGGCACAACGGCAAGGCAGAAACCGCCACGCAGGCGAAGCCGTCAGCGCTTCCAGCGCCTCCTGTTCCGGCCAGCCGCCGAACGCCAACAAAGTGAAACTGCCAGGCGTCAGCAGATCGGTCAGGTGCCCGCCGCCCGCCGTCCCGCCGTCCGTCAGCGGCGCGCCTGGCGCCCAATCGCCCCCGCCCTCGTCATCCGTCGACAAGGGCGATCCCGCATAGGCGATGGCTCGCGTCTGCCGCGGATTGACCAGGCGCGCGATGCCCGGATGCCGGCCCGCCAGCGACAGGCAGGCCTCGCGCATCAGATCGAAGCCGCGATGCGGCGGCGACATGAACTCGGTACTGCGCATGGCGTTCTCGGCATTGATGTGGAACGCCTGCCGCCGTTCGCCGCAATAGCTGTCCAGCAGAGCATCCGCGCCCTTGCCTTGCAGCACGGCCGCCAGCTTCCAGACCAGGTTGTCGGCATCGTCAAAACCTGAATTCAAGCCGCGCACGCCGAAAATCGGCATGGCATGCGCGGCGTTGCCGGCGAACAGGATGCGGCCATGCCGATAGGCATCCAGCGTCATCGCGCCGGCGCGGTACACCGAAGTCCACACGGGCGTCCAGGGCAGATGTCCTTCGCCGATGGCGTCCAGATGCGTCTGCACGAATGCCTGCACCTGATCCGGCTGCAAGGCTTGCGCGGCATCCGCGCCGGCCGCCAGTTGATAGTCCACCCGCCAGATGTTGTCCGGCTGGCGATGCATCAGGATGGTGGTCCCGCGCGCCCAGGGCGGGTCGAACCAGGCGCGGCGCTCCGCAGGATGGTCGCTGGCGAGCTCGATATCGACGATCGCGTAGCGGCCTTGATAGCCCGTACCCTTCAGCTCCAGACCCAGGCTGGAGCGTATGAAGCTCTGGCCACCATCGCAGGCCAGCAGCCAGTCGGCGCGCGTCTCGTAGCTGCCCAGCGGATTTTCGACCCGCACGCTCACGCCCCCGGCGTCGGGACGGCATTCGGCCACCTTGCTGGCCCAGCGAATATCCACCCGCCCCGGGAAGCGGCCATTGATGTCGTCGATGGCGTCCAGGAGGAACTGCTCGATGTAGTACTGCTGCAGATTGATCATCGGCGGGTACTTGTCGCCCGGCGTCGACGGCATGTCGAACACCAGCACCTCCTCGGTGCCGTAAAAGCTGCGGCCCCGGGTCCAGGCCAGGCCTTTTTCCATGAAGGCCGGCGCCACGCCCAGGCGGTCCAGGATTTCCAGGCTGCGCCGCGAAATACAGGCCGCCCGGCTGCCCTCGCAGACCGAGTCGTCGGCCTCGATCACCACGCTGTCCAGGCCCAGTCGGGCCAGACCCAGCGCGGCCGCCAGCCCCACCGGACCGCCGCCCGCAATCAGCACGCGATGATGCCGGGCCTCACCGCCTTCCGCGTTGAGCCGGGGCAGCGACGGCGGGTAGCGCCGGTACTCGAAGGGTCCGATTCTTTCCAAGGGCATGCGCAAGTCCTGAACGTGTCATCAAAAAAAGGCCGTATTGGCTTGCGTCATATTCTGCGGGGCCGGACTGATTAATATGTCCTAATTAATCAGGACAGACTAACCCGCTATGAAATTGCTGCCGCTGCCGCCGCGGCCCCTTCCTCCCAGCCAGGCGCTGAGCATTGCACTGATGAATGCAATCGGCGCCGAAAACTTCGCCGCCGGGGTGCTGGACGCGCTGGGCACCACCTTGCCCGCCAGTCATTGCACGGTGTTTGCGCTGCGCAGCAGCGGGCGTGTGGAAGCCGTTTCGAGCGCCAGCGCCATCGGTGAAGTCGCAACGCTGACCGCCATCGAATACATGCGCCTGGGCTTCGACAAGCAGGACTCCAACATGATCTGGCTGTCCCGGCGCAAACCCGCCAAAGCGCGCCAACTCTGGATCGGGCATCAATTCGCCGAAGAGGTCGCCGATGCCCACTACCGCCGCGTCTGCTATGACGAGCCCGGCATACGCGAACGCATGTCGCTGCTGGCCGTGTTCCCTGACGGCTACCGGGTGGCGGTCAGTCTGCACCGGAACTTTTCGTATCCGGACTACGGTCCCAAGGACTTCGAGCGCATATCGCAACACGCGTCGCTGATCGCGGCGGCAGTCATGCGCCATGTCCAGGTGACCCGGCGCGCGCCCGCGGACCAGCCGCTGCAGGTACAACTCTTGACCAAGCTATCGGGCCGCGAACGGCAACTGATCACGCATGTGCTCGACGGACTGACCACCAAGGAAGCAGCCCTGGAAATGGGCGTGTCCGAGACCACTGCCCTGACCTATCGCTACCGGGCCTTCCAGCATCTGGGCGTGCGCAACCATCGGGAGCTCATGGCGCTGCTGGGCACAAGCCTTCCCAAGCGCGGCAGGCCGGCGCGCTGACCCAAATTCCGGGCGACAGCCGGCATCACGGCAGGGCCAGTCCCGCGGAGTCCATAAGACCGGATTTTTGCGCGCTGGACCGCCTTTCCTTGGACGCTGCGAACATGGAGTCCCGTGTGGCGATCAGGCAATCGATGAAGCACTCGGCGGCCGGCGTGGGCGGCGACTCCTTTTTTGCCAGGATCGAAATGCGGGCAGAAGGCAACTCATGCGCCAACGGCATCATGCGCATGTTCGCCGGCAGGAGGTCATGCTCGAACAAAGGGCGTACGAAAATGCCCAGCGCATCGCTTTTTGCCATGATGGCCAACGCCACTGCCACCGAATGGCAGGAAATGGTGTCGCGCGGCAAAGACAGGCCGTGCGCGGCGAAAGCCAGCCTCAGCAGGTTTGTGGGGGCTTCCGGGTTGCCCGGCACGAGCCAGGGCGCGTCATGCAACTCAGCCAGGCTGCGCGCCTTGCGCAGCGGATGCCCCAGACGCGCGCCGACCGCGAGCGGCAGCGTGAACAGCGGACGATGCGCGAAACCGTCGATGATCTCGCCGTCGTACTCGGTTTGCACCAGAAAATCGTAGCGTCCGGACTCCAGCTGCTCATGGCTGTAAGGCGGCGCCACTTCATTGAACGAAACCGCCACGCGCGGCATGCGCGCGCGGAATGCAACCAGCGCGTCCGGCACGACGACCAGCGCCGCCGAGCTCACGGCCAGGTTCAACGTACCGCCTTCACCATCGCGCATCTGACCGATTTCCTCACGCGCGCGGCGGGTCTCCTGCAGGATGACGATGGCCCGCTTGTACAGCGCCTCGCCGTAGGTAGTCAGCTCCACACCCTTGACGCTGCGGCGCACGAGATCGACCCCCACGGTCTGTTCGAGTTCGCGCAAGCTGCGGGTCGCGGCGGGCTGCGTCACGGAGAGCGCTCGCGCCGCGGCGCGGATGCTGCCGTGCTCGGCGATCAACGCGAAGGCGCGCAATTGGCGTAGGTTCATGCGTTCGGCTCCGGCGGACTTTTGCGGAATACAAAAGGACAGATCACTGCGCGCAACTTCGGTTTTTCATTCTATGGCAACCATATAGCAGCGGCGCACAGATGTGCTCGCGCGGAATTCACCGGCAGCCTGCGGCAGGAACGCCGCGACCGGCGCGGCCACCATTCATGCAAGCCACGATTCGCCCCCCCGGGGTATATGCGCAGGACTTTCCAGGTCACCCGCCCTATAAGGAAAAGTATTCATTAGAACGCAAATCCTGTCTTTTTCTTATTTCAAGGCGTCCTTATAGTGCCTCTCAAAGAAGGGGGGCCGAGACCCGGATGCACAGACCGCGCTCCCCCCCAGAGACACCAGGGAAAACCATGCCTGCCGATCGGCATGGCCGCCCCATGGCGACACTGACGCGCCTGTGGCGTGACTTCCCGAATCTGAATCGCCATTCCATGTTGGCGACCGGATCAAAACACTGGGGGAAAGGGAGGCTGCTCTATATAAAAAAGTGTTCACCAAATCGAATTTTCTTTCTTTTTCTTATCCAAGGGCATCCGTATAGTGCCCTTCGAGAGGCGAGCCCAAGGCCCGGGACCACGGATCGGCGCACCTCTCACCAGACACCAGGGGAAACCATGTCTATCGCAATCGCAGCGACCGCGTCCAACGCGCTCCACACGCCGTCCATGCGCCGGCGCGTCATCGCTGGCACCACCATCGGCAACGCACTTGAATTCTTCGATTTCACCGTTTTCACCTTTCTGATGCTGGTGCTCGGCCCGCTGTTCTTCCCGGCCGCCTCGGGCTACGGCCAATTGCTCTTGACCACCGCCACCTTCGGCGTCGGATTCCTGATGCGCCCCGTGGGCGGCATGCTCATCGGCTCCTATGCCGACCGCCACGGCCGCCGTGCGGCCATGACGCTGACGCTGTGGATGATGGGCCTGGGCTGTGCCTTGATCGCCGTGGCCCCCACGTATGCGCAAATGGGCATGGTCGGCCCGGTCATGATGGTGCTGGCCCGACTGATCCAGGGCTTCGCCGCGGGCGGCGAGGTCGGCGCCTCCACCACCCTGCTGGTTGAACATGCGCCACGAGGCAAGCGCGCCTTCTATTCCAGTTGGCAGTTCGGCAGCCAGTCGCTGGGCGTAATGCTTGGCGCACTGGTCGTGACGCTGCTGACCATGGGGCTGACAACGGAACAGATGCAGGCCTGGGGCTGGCGCGTGCCATTCGTGATCGGCATCCTGACCGTGCCCGTGGGCGCCTACATCCGCCGCAACCTCGAAGAAACGCTGACCAGCTCGCCTCAAAACACCGGCAAACCGCAACGCGCGACCGCGCACCGCGCCACCACTCACCAACCTTTGCGCCGCGTCTTCGCCGACTACAAGGTCACCATACTCAAGGGCATCCTGTTGCTCATCGGCGGCATGGTCAGCACGCAGATCCTCAGCTTCTACATGCCAGCCTATGCCAACCGGGAATTGGGTTTGCCGGCGACGTCCACGCTGTCGGCAAGCGTCGTGTTCGGCGCTGTCGGCTTCCTGATTGCGCCATTTGTCGGCATGCTTGCGGACCGCTATGGCCGCAAGCGCGTGATCTTCTGGTCGCGCCTGGCGACCCTGATCGTCCTGCTGCCCTGCTTCCAGTGGCTGATGACTGCACCCAGCACCGAACGGCTGATGTTGCTCGTCGCCCTGTTTGCGGTACTGGTGGCGCTGCAGTCGGCGCCGGCATTCACGATGCTTCCCGAACTCTTCCCCAAGGCCGTACGCACGACGGGCATGTCGGTCGTGTACGGACTGGGCATCTCCGTGTTCGGCGGCTTCGCGCAGTTCTTCGTGACCTGGCTGCTGCACGTGACCGGCAACTCCATGGCGCCGGCGTGGTTCCTGATGGTGGCCATAGCGCTTTCAACGGTCGTGCTGTTCTGGATCGACGACCGCACCCACGACGACATCGACGCTCAGGAGGCCTGATGCAGCTCGGTTCCAGCTACTTCTCGCGCAGCTACGAAGAGGCTCGCCACCGTTTCGTGCTCGCGGCCAAACCACTGGCCACGCACTTTCAATCCTACGTCATCGAACCCGCGGGCCGCGCAGGCGAAGCGTTGGCAACCGATGTCGCGTTGATCGGTCCGCCGGACGCGGAACGGCTGTTGATCATGACCTCCGCCACGCATGGCGTGGAAGGCTTTTGCGGCTCGGGCTGCCAACTGGCCCTGCTGGACGACGCCGCCATGCTGGAACGCGCCCGCAAGGCCGGCGTGGCTTTGCTGCTCGTGCACGCAATCAACCCTTACGGGTTTTCCTGGCTGGCGCGTACGAACGAAGACAATGTCGACCTGAACCGCAATGACCAGATCTTCGACGGACGTCCCCTGCCGCAGAACCCTGGATATGCCGAAGTACACGATCTGCTGCTGCCCAAGGAATGGCCGCCCGCCCCGTCGAACATCGCGCGAATCGAAGCCTACATCGCCGAGCACGGCCGGGCGGCTTTTGCCCAGGTCGTGACCCGCGGGCAGTACACCCACGCCGACGGACTGTTCTTCGGCGGCAACCACACCACTGCGTCGCTACTGAATCTTCGCCATATATTGCAGCAGCACGGCAGCCGCAGCAAACATATCGGCTGGATCGACGTGCATACAGGATTGGGGCCTCGTGGTCACGGCGAGAAAATCTACGCGGGCCGCCGCGACGCTGCCGCGGTCGCCAGGGCCCGCCAATGGTGGGGCAGCGATATCGCGGTTCCCTACGAAGGCAGTTCCGCATCGGTGGACATTACCGGCCAGTTGGCGGGCCTGATCTACCAGACTTGTCCGGACGCCTTGCACACGCCGATGGCGCTGGAGTTCGGCACCGTGCCCCTTGACGTCATGATCGAAGCGCTGCGCGGCCGCAACTGGTTGCTCGCTCATCCAGAGGCCGACGACGCCAAGCGCGACGCCATCCTGAGCGCCACGCTGGATGCGTTCTACTGCAACGCCGCCGATTGGCACGGCATGATCCTGGGCCAAAGCCGCGTGGCCGTTCTGCAAGCCCTGTCCGGCTTACAGGAGGCCTGATGCGAACCAGCGCGAGCTACTTTTCCCGCAGCTACGCCCAGGCGCGCGAGCGTTTTGCGCAGGCGGCCAGGCCGCTCGCCGATTCGTTCCACTCCTATGGCATCGACCAGACCGGCAGCGAAGGCGAGGCATTGAGCACCGATGTCGCCTACATCGGCGACCCCGACGCCGATCGGATTCTCATCATGACATCCGCCGTGCTGGGAGTGGAAGGATTCTGCGGCTCCGGGTGCCAGCTCGCGCTGCTCGACGATACCGTCATGCTGGCCCGTGCACGAGAGGCCGGCGTGGCCTTGCTGCTGGTGCATGCGGTCAATCCTTACGGCTATTCCTGGATCGCCCGGACGGACGAGTACAACATCGACCTGAACCGCAACGGACTGCCCTTCGACGGACGACCGCTACCGGCAAACCCCGAATACGCAAGGCTGCACGACCTGCTGCTGCCCGAGGAATGGCCCCCCACAGAATCCAACCAGCAACTGATCGCCCAGTACATCGCCGAGCACGGCCAGTCCACATTCGCGCAAGCGGTCTCGCGGGGCCAGTATTCGCACGCCAACGGCCTGTTCTATGGCGGTGACCGTCCGGCGGCATCGCTGCAAAACCTGCGCCGTATCCTGCACGAGCATGCGCGTACGCGTACCCATATCGGCTGGATCGACGTGCACACCGGCTGGGGACCGCGCGGCCACGGCGAAAAACTCTACGCCGGCCGCCACGACGACGCCGAAGTGGCGCGCGCACGCCAGTGGTGGGGAAGCGACATCACCGTTCCCTATCAAGGCAACTCGGTGTCGGTAGATATCTCCGGCCAGCTTGCCGATCTGATTTATCAGGCCTGTCCTTTGTCGCTGCCGACGTCCATGGCCATTGTTTTCGGGGCTGTCCGTTTCGACGCCATGGTGCATGCGTTGTGCGGCAGGAACTGGCTGCACGCGCACCCCGAAGCGCCGGACGAATTGCGGCGGACCATCCTGCAGACCACGCTGGACGCGTTCTATTGCAACGAGGCGAATTGGCACGGCATGGTGCTGGGACAAACCCGGGTTGCAGTGCTACAGGCGCTACGCGGCTTGCAGGTAGCTTGACGCAATGAGTCAAAGCGATTGCTCGGGGTGTACGCGCTCATGGTTTGAAAGGAATTGACTTCGTCTCAGGATACGGGGGGTGCATAACATGGATCGATTGGGCTTTACGGAAGAACAGATCAGGCATGCGTTGAGACAGGCGACGCTTGGCACGCCGATGTCTGACATCTGCAAGCGCATGGGCGTGAGCGTAGCGATTTTCCACGAGTGGAAGACGCATTACGACGGGCTTGCGTCCTCTGAACTGAAGTTGCTGAACAAGCTGGAAAGCGAGTGCAACCGGCTTGAACGCCTTATCGCCATCCTGACGCTCAACAAAGTGATACTGCAGGACACGCTCGGAGCCAAGGAGTGAATCGCGCGCGACGCGGCAAGTCTGCCGCTACCCCTCCCGCCTGTTGAAACCTCTTCGTCCGCACCGTTCTTTTGAAATCCCTGAACCGCTACACGGTGGCCTATGTCATCGGCGTGCTCATCCCGGTCAGCGCGCTGATAGGCATTCAACTTACGCATAGCTGGCGGGCCCACGCGGCGGCGCGCGATGCCATGTCGAGCCTGGGCGTCGTCCAGGGCACGCTGGAGGCGATGGCTACCGTCCTGATGGAACGCGGTTCGATGAATGCGGCGCTGATTGAAGGCCAGCCGGTATCCGAGGCCAGACAGCAAGAACTACAACTCGCGCGCAACGCCAGCGACAACAGAATTGCCGAGCTGCTGGAACTGCACCGAACCCGCAGCTGCGACAGTTGCAGGGATGTCCGAGCCACCGTCCAGCACATCGCGCGGACCCTGGTCCAACACCGCGCCGCCGCAGATCGGCTCATCGCCAGGCCGCGTGCGCTGATCAGCGCGCAAGAGCTGAATGACGTGGTGGTCATCATGGCCGGGCTCATTCCCGCTCTCGAGGAAACCGCGCTCGACAACTCGGCCGTCGTGATCCGACATGAAGTCGAAAGCCCCGGCCTCATGACCATTGCCATGCTTGCAGCAGGCCTGCGCGAACAAGCCGGCCTGCTGGGATCCTCCTTCATGCCCGCACAGGTTCAGCGTCGCCCCCTCAGTGACTTGGAAACGCAACGCATCGAACAGCAGCTTGGACGCGTTTCGCAATTGCGTGCGTTGCTTGAAGTACAGCTTTCCACCCATGCGGACCTCGAGACGCGCGCTTATCCCCGAGTTCAGTTTGAGTACTTTGGCGCAGGCCTGGAGTACATCGAAACCTTGCGCCACACGCCGCCTTCAAGCGCTGACTCGCCCAGTCCGCAGGCGGGCACGCAGGAGCGTTATGTTCCGCTGATGCAATCCATCGTCGACTTCCGCGATGAAGTGCTGAGCGTATTGGAAAAGCTCCTGGAACGGCAACGCGTCAACGCGGTGACGGAACTGGTCACGACCACAGCGGTCGCCATCGTGCTGTTGCTGGCCGCCACCTGGGGATTCACCAAGTTCCGCTGGCGTCTGATACGACCATTCGTCGTGGCCACCGAAATCATCAACTCCATCAATGACAACGCCCCCGCGCCAATCTCCGGCGCCGGCTATCGGAAGGAAGTCCGCGGCCTGTTCGACGCCATTCAGAGATTGAAGGAGGACGCCATCGCCAAGTCCCGGACAGAGCATGAACGCGAGCGGCTCATCGCCGATCTGGCGACCTTGGCGGAGACAGACTTCCTCACGGGGCTGCTCAACCGTCGCGCATTTCACGTCCGCGCCGTAGCCTTGTGCGCAAGCCTGCATGAGCCGGAACAGATGCTGACTTTGATCGTCTTCGACATCGATCATTTCAAGCGGATCAACGATTCCTACGGCCACGCCGGCGGCGACAACGTGCTGGTGGCGGTGGCCCAGGCATGCCATCAGACATGGCGGCGCACCGACATCGTTGCGCGCATCGGCGGCGAAGAATTCGCGGTGCTATGCACGGTTCCCAGCATGGCGCAAGCAAGCGCAATGGCGCAGAGCATGCGCCGCCGCATCGAACGCCTGACGGTCCCTGCCGACGGCAGGACCATAACGTCGATCACTAGCAGCTTTGGCGTGGTCTGCGCGCGGGCAGATGAAATCAGGGATATCGACGCGTTGCTGAAGCAAGCGGACGCACTGCTCTATCGCGCCAAGGCCTCTGGCCGCAACTGTGTCATCACGCAGTCCGACAACGCGGCGCGATAAATCGATGGATGGCTTTCACCTGCGCCGCGCGGGCTTGCGCGGCGTGATCTACGGTCGCCTACAAAATAGGAAAAAGTGCTTGGCGGAACAAAATTTCTGTCTTTTGTCGCGCGCAGCGCGTCCGTATAGTCCGGACAGCGTGAACCGAATACAGAGATTCCATTTTTGAAAGCGAAATTGAAATGAAGCCATCAAAGCTGAAGATGCGTACTCGCCTTGCCATGGGTTTTGCGATGATCATGGTGGCGCTGCTGGTGTCCGGCGTTCTCGGCGCGTTTGGCATCCGGGCGTTGGAGCAGGATGTCTATCAGATCACCTCGATCAACAACGAACAGCGGCGCCTGGCGATCGACATGCGCTACCAAGTCCAGGAACAGGCCATCGCGATCCGCAACATTCTGCTCCTCACGGATCCGTCGGTGCTGAAGGCCGAATTACTGCGGGCAAATGAAGCGGAGAAACTCTACAACGAATCTCGAGACAAGCTGGGCGGCATGTTCTCAAGCCGCTCTGGCACCACCAACGACGAAAGGCGTCTGTTCGCCGCCGCCGGCGTTGCACAACAAGACATGCGTTCGCAGTTCGTGCGTGTCATGGAAGAAGGATTGAACGGCGACCGCCAGAACGCGCAACATCTGCTGGAAGAGGAACTGCGGCCCAAGCAACGCGTGCTCCAGGAAACGCTTTCCACACTCGCGGCGCTCGAAACGCAGATCAACGACGCACGCGCGGCGGATACCCGAACGTTCGCGAACCAGTTGCAATGGGCTGTAGGAACGACCGTCATGATCGCGCTGCTACTTGGGGTGCTTGCTGGCTGTCTCACGGCGCGCAGCATCCTGCGCCAGCTGGGTGGCGATCCCGGCGATGCACAAGTCCTGGCGGTAAGCATCGCGGATGGCGATCTGACCAGCCGACTGCAGCTCGATTCCCGCTATGACCACAGCTTGATGCATGGTCTGGAATCCATGCGATCACGTCTATCCAGAATCGTCGATGCAATCAAATCGTCGGCTTCGTCGATTTCGACGGCTGCTGGTCAGATTGCCCAGGGCAATGCAGACCTGTCGCACCGTACCGAGGAGCAGGCCGCCTCTCTGGAAGAAACCGCCGCCAGCATCGAACAGCTGACGTCCACCGTGCGACTGAATCAAGACAACGCGGCAAGCGGAGACGAAGTAGCCATTGAAGGAGCCAAGGCAGCCGAGAAAGCTGGCAGCGTGGTGTCCGAGATGCTCGCAGCCATGACAGAGATTTCCGCCAACTCCGAAAAGGTCGCTCAGATCGTGTCGCTGATCGAGAGCATTGCATTTCAGACGAACATACTTGCGTTGAACGCTGCGGTGGAAGCCGCCAGGGCCGGGGATCAAGGCCGCGGCTTCGCCGTGGTCGCCGGCGAGGTCCGGGCGCTGGCTCAACGCAGCGCCACATCCGCAAGGGAAATCAAAGACCTGATCGAGACCTCCACTTCCGTGGTCCAGGCCGGACGGGATCTCGCCGCGCGTGCTGGCCGGGACATGGAGGACGTCGTGACCTCGGTGATGCACATGAAGACAATAACCGGAGAGATCGCCACCGCGTCGCGCGAACAAGCCATAGGTATCGAACAGGTCAACGTCGCCATCGCGCAACTGGACTCCGTGACGCAGCAGAACGCGGCATTGGTCGAGGAATCAGCTGCCGCGGCGCATTCCATGGCGGAACAGGCGCGCGACCTGCTGCATGCGGTCGAAGTGTTCAAGACGGCATCGTCCCAGTCCCCGCGGCATGTGCCGATGGCGGAGCCGACCCTCATCGCGTTTGCGGCCTCTACGTAAGAGAGCAACACGAATGGACCGGCTGCAACGCGCGCCGGTCCAGCAGCGGCTTCAACCCGGCCACAAGCCGAGTCCATAGCCAGGTCATGAACCACAATGATCAAGAAGCAAAAAAAACGCCGCTAGAAATAGCGGCGTTTTTCTTGAGTACAGCAATGCTTGGACAGCCATTGCTTTGTACGAGAATTGGGGTGGTGGGTTGTGCGAGACTCGAACTCGCGACCAACGGATTAAAAGTCCGCTGCTCTACCGACTGAGCTAACAACCCGACCGAAGCCAGAAATTATGGCCGATTTGGCGCCGTTTGTCAAAATTCGGTGCAAGGCCCCAACCCATAACTTCCACCGAGCAACAAAAACGGCCGCTCGCGGCGGCCGTTCCTGGAGCTGGCGGTGCTGGGCTTACCAGGCGGCCACCACCGCGCCCTTGTACTTGGTCTCGATGAACTGCTTCACGGCCGGGCTGTGATAGATGGCGATCAGCTTGGCGAACTCGGGACGGCCCTTGTCCTTTTCACGTACGACCAACACATTGGCGTACGGCGAGTCGGGCGATTCCTGGGCGATGGCGTCCTTGGCGGGATTCAGGCCGGCTTCCAGCGCAAAGTTGGTATTCACGGCCGACGCATCGGTGTCATCCAGCGAGCGCGGCAACTGAGCAGCGTCGAGTTCGATGAAGCGCAGTTTCTTGGGGTTCTCGACCACGTCGATCGGGGTCGCCTTCAGGCCGACATCGGGACGCAGCTTGATCAAGCCGTTGGCCTGCAGCAACAGCAGGGCGCGGCCGCCATTGGTCGGATCGTTCGGCAGCGCAATGCGGGCGCCTTCCTTCAGCTCGGACAGCGACTTGATCTTCTTGCTGTAGATGCCGATGGGGAAAATCACCGTCTTGGCGATGCTGACCAGCTTGTAGCCGCGGTCGGCGTTGGCGTTGTCCAGATAGGGCTGGTGCTGGTAGCTGTTGGCGTCCAGGTCGCCCGAGGACAGCGCGACGTTGGGCTGCACGTAGTCGGTGAATTCGATGACCTGGATGTTCAGGCCCTGCTTGGCGGCTTCCTGCTTCACCACATCAAAGATCTGGGCGTGCGGGCCGGCGGTCACGCCGATCTTCAGCGGCTTGTCCTGGGCCAGCGCGGGCTGGGCGAAAACGGCGGCGCCGAGTGCGAACGCGGCCAGCGA
The DNA here is from genome assembly GCF_902859735.1 of Achromobacter aegrifaciens. GTDB lineage: Bacteria > Pseudomonadota > Gammaproteobacteria > Burkholderiales > Burkholderiaceae_B > Achromobacter > Achromobacter aegrifaciens. The sequence continues at coordinate 47,971 of NZ_CADIJY010000017.1, forward strand.
CTTCAAAACCTTGATGCTCATGTTGCAGTATCCCGAATGTCGGAAGTGAGGAGAAATGGATGCGGCGCCGGCAGGATCAGCGATGCGAGATGCGGCGCACGTAACGGTCGCCCAGGCTCTGGATCACCTGGACCAGGACGATCAGCACGATGACGACTGCGGCCATCACGTCGGACTGGAAGCGCTGGTAGCCGTAGCGGATGGCCAGGTCGCCCAGGCCGCCTCCGCCGATGGCGCCGGCCATGGCCGAATAACCGATCAGGCTGACGACAGTGACGACCGTGGCTGCGATGAGGCCGGGCAAGGATTCGGGCAGCAGCACCTTCATGATGATCTGCATGGGCGACGCGCCCATGGCGCGCGCCGCGGTAATCAGCCCCGGGTCGACTTCGCGCATGGCGTTTTCGGCGATGCGGGCCATGAACGGAATCGCGGCAACCGACAAGGGCACGATGGCGGCGGTGGTGCCGATGGAGGTCTGGGCCACCAGGCGCGTGAACGGGATGATCGCAACCATCAGGATGACGAACGGCACCGAACGCGTGGCGTTGATCGCCGCGCCCAGCACATGGTTGACGGACTGGTTCTCGAGCATGTTGCCGCGGGCCGTCACCGTCAGGATCACGCCCAGCGGAATGCCGATCACCACCGCGATGGCGCTGGCCACGCCCACCATCAGCAGGGTGTCAAGCAGCGACGTAATAAGCAGGTCGATCAGTTGCGGACTCATGAGCTATTTCTTCAACGGTAATGTCACGGGCGGCCAGCGCGGCAATCGCGTCCTTGACCGATGCGGGCGCGCCTTGGGCCAGCACGAACATCGTGCCCACGGCCACGCCCTGGATGTCTTCCACGCGCGCCTGGATCAGGCCCACGTCCAGCGAATACTGCTTGTACAGGTCGGACAGGAAGGAGCCCGACGCGTCGGTGCCGGTCAGCGACAGGCGCAGCAGACGCACGGCCTGGCCCGGCTTGGCGGCGGCAAGCGCCTGGATGCGCTCCTTGACCGCGGCCAGCGTGGCGTCGGTCAGGTCGGACGCGGTGGCGGCCGACACCATGGCGCGGGTCACTTCGTGGCGCGGCTGCGCGAACACTTCGCGCGTGCTGCCCATTTCGACGACTTCGCCCTGCGACAGCACGGCGACGCGATCGCAGACCTCGCGCACGACTTCCATCTGGTGCGTGATCATGACCACGGTCACGCCGGTCTTGCGGTTGATGTCGCGCAGCAAGGCCAGGATGTTGTGGGTGGTTTCCGGATCCAGTGCGGACGTGGCTTCGTCGCTGAGCAGCACGTCCGGATTGTTGGCCAGGGCGCGGGCAATGCCGACGCGCTGCTTCTGGCCGCCACTGATCTGGCTGGGATAGCGGTCGCGCAGATGCTCCAGGCCCACCAGCGCCAGCAGGCGCTCGACGCGGGCCGGAATCTCGGCCTTGGCCACGCCGGCAATTTCCAGCGGCAGCGCAACATTGCCGTACACCGTGCGGCGCGACAGCAGGTTGAACCCCTGGAACACCATGCCGATGCGGCGGCGTTGCTCGCGCAACTGCGCCTCGTTCAAGCCGGTCAGGGACTGGCCGCCGATGGCGATCGATCCTTCATTGGGCCGCTCCAGCAAGTTGATGCACTGGACCAGCGTGCTTTTGCCGGCCCCGCTGGGGCCGATGATGCCGAAGACCTCGCCCTGCTTGATATGCAGGTTGATGCCGCGCAGCGCCTGGAATTGTCCGTGCGGCGTGGCGTAGGTCTTGGATAGGTTCTCGATCTGAATCATGGCAAGCGATTTTGTATCTTTTCTCTTCTACAGAGAACGACTGTTTCTTTCATTTTTTATAACTACAAGTAATATAAGAGCCCGTACCCGCGCCCGGTTGCGTCCCTAAGGAGCACACGCCATAACGCGGAAAGGGCAGTCAGGAAGGAAAGCCTTCCTGACTGCCCATTTTGTGCCGGACCGGCCGCAGCCGGCTTTTTCAGCGTGCGCGCGAGATGCGGACTTCCGCGCCGCGGCGCTTGACTTCCAGGCCCTCGGACGGAGAGATGCGCAGGCCTTCCAGCCCCTTGATGTAGCTGGAGCCTTGCATCTGCATCACGCGGATCTTGTTGCGCATGACGACCGGGTTATGCACCGGCATGCCGAACATCCAGACCTCGTCCAGGATGCGGGCCGAGTTGAACTCGCCGGTATGCTGCGCCGCCGGTCCAAGACAGAGCATGTGCCCTTCGCGGCCGAAAACCGGAAACTGGCCCAGTTCGCAATCGATGGTCCAGGTGGTGCCGCCTTCGTAGCGGTGCCCGGTGTTCAGGTCCCACCAGGCCTCGCCCTTGGGCAGGTACACGCGCACCTGCTTGCCGGGTTCGGTCACCGGCGCCACCAGCAGGGCCGGACCCAGCAGGTATTGCAGGTCCCAGTCATGCGCGTGCGGATCGTTCGGGAACGACATCGCCATGGAACGCTGCACCGGCAAGCCGGTGCGCGCCGAGTCCTCGATGGCGCCAAGCACGTAAGGCACCAGGCGGTAACGCCACTGCATCCAGGTCTTGGCATGCGCCAGGGTTTCTTCGCCGAAGTCCCATGGCATCAGGCCTTCCACGCCCTGGAAAGCGAAGTTCGACGAGAACACGCCGGCGGTCAGCCAGCGCAGGTACAGCTCGGGCGTCATGCCGGCGCGGTCGCGCGCGGCCGAGCCGATGCCATGCACCTGGACGGGCAAGCCGCTGGCGCCGATCGACAACGCGGTGCGCAGGGTGTGACGCAGCCCTTCCCAGGTGTTTTCAACCTGCGGCCCCACTTGCCACGGCAGACGCTGGGCGGCGGGGAACAGATCGGAGCTGGGCACCACGCCTTCCGGCGGCACCTTCAGGCCGGCGACCGCATCGAACAGCGCGCGGCGCACCAGCAGCGGATACATGCTGCGCAGCGCAGGACCGGTTTCGCCGTTGCGGGCCGTGACGCCGTCGGGGATGGCGATCTGGGCGTCGCACGCGGGCGCGTCCAGGCCGTCTTCGACTAATTGGCGATGGCGCTCCACCCACAGGTTGTAGATGTCGCGGTAGGTCAGGTCCAGCAGGCCGTAGGGCTGTCCCGAGGTGGCGGCGGTGCCGTCGAACACCTGGGCCGAACCGTCGTCCTTGGCCAACAGCCAGCCGCGGTCTTCAAGTTCCTCGAACAGCGGGCTGGTCTTCAGCACGCCCGGGAAGCCGGAAGCGGCGACATGCACATGGTGCTTATGGAACAGCGCCAGCATCTGCTTGGCGTCCGGGAAACGCTGGGCGTCCCATTCGAAAACCGTCTTGTCCGACTGGAAGCCCCAGGCCGCAGGCTGCGCCAGCGTCACGGCATCCACCGGAATCTGGTTTTCGCGCATGCGAGCGACCAAGGCCACGGTGTCCGTGGGCATTTCGCCCGGAGCCTGCTGCAGCCACGCGCCCATCGCCCACAGCGAAGGCTGGCCCGCGCGGCCGGTCAAGGCGGTGTACTGATTGAGGATCTCGCCCGGTTCGCCAGCGAACAGGAACATGTCCAGCACGACGTCGTCCACGGTCAGCACATAGGCGGAGTCCGCAGGCGCCACGCCCACCGAGTGTTCGACGCGGCGCATGGTGTTGACGTAGACCCCCCAGCCGCGCGGGCTCCATGCCAAAGGCAGGGCGCGGTGCTCGGGGTCGTCGGACACCACGGATTCTTCGCGGCGGTTCAGATCGCCCGGGGTTTCGCCCAGGCCATAGATGCGCTCGTCGGACTGCAGCGTGAAACCCGCCGTCCAGACGGCGTCGTCGGCCTGGTCCAGCGCGTTGTGCCCGAATGCGGGCGTATGCGCGGATACCTCGGACTCGAACACCCGTTCGTCGTTGCGGTAGATCGCGACGCGCACGGGGTTGGACAGGATTTCCAGGGAGACGTCACCCTGGGTGATCCGCCAGCCCTCCCCGTCGTCGCGCGGAGCGATAACGGCTTCGCCCACGGCCTCCTGGCGCGCGAGCAGCATTTCCGCCACGGCGCGAGCACGCGCGCCGGGCTTGTCATCGGTAAGGTGATTAGCCTCGCCGCAGCGCAGGCGAAAGACGCCAGGCGCATGCGCCTCGACTACCAGATGCAACCCATCGCCCGCGTCGAAATCGATGCGACTGGGGCGGGACGTCAGCAGCTCGACGTTTTCGAGCTGGGTAGTATGGGCAAAGTCGAACTTGGGCGGCACAGAGCATCCCCCGGCTTAAGCCAAAAACCATCAAAAGACGCTATTTTGACGGATTTGGGCTTTGAAATAAACTCGGTCCCTCATTTGGACTGCGATCTCATCCATAAAAGGGGTCTAAAGCCTTCGGCCAGCGCCCCCCAAGAGGAGCGGCCGTCGAGCCGCCAAAATGCCAGGTTCGCGGCCAACTCAGGCCAATTTGGCGCCAAATCCCGGCAATTCCTGCCATTCTACGCCACCCGGGACAAGCTCCCGGCGCCCCTTTCGGCTTTTTTTCATCGTGGCGAAATAAGTTGGGCCAGATCGGTTTCCAAAGGCGACGGCTCCCCAGCCAGACGCGCGGCGATCAGGTCTCCCATGAGCGCCGACCAAGACAGCCCCCGCGATGCATAGCCGATGGCCAACCACAGGCCCGGCGCGTGGGGTAGTTCTCCAACGGCGGGCAAGCGCCCGGGCAGCACGGCCCGCCATCCGGCCCAGCCCGGCAGGCTGCCGGGCTCCAGGGATTCGAATTCGGGGAAGCCTCCGCCCAGCAAGCCCGCAGCCTTGTCCAGGGTGACACGCTGGCCCTCGGCGCCGATCCGCGCTTCGGCCGCGCCATGCACATAGGTGCTGCCGGCCACGCAGCCAGAGCCCACGTCGGGCAGCAGATAGCCCTCGCCGCCCACGATGCAGCGAGGACCGCCACGCAGCGTCTGCGCAGGCAGCAGCGTCACTTCTCCCGCAAGCGCGTGCATCTGGCCCACGCGCGGCAAGGGATCCAGCAAGCCGCTGTCTGCCAGCACGGCGCGCGCGCCGAACGCGTTGGCCAGAACGACGGTATCGGCTCGCGCCAGTTCAGCGCCCTCCGCATCGCGCACGCGCCAGCCGGCGCCAGCGCGTTCGACCCTGGCCGCCGCGCCGGGCTGCACCGTGACGCCCTCGGTCGCCAGCAGGGCCTCTATCAGCAAGTCTGGCCGCAGCAGCATGCCCTGTCCGAAATACACGCCGCCGCGCGCCAGCGGCAGGCCGGCCAAGGCGCTGGCTTCGTCGCGGCTGACCTGGCGCACCCAGTGTTCGGGAAAGGCCAGGGTCTCCAGGGTGCCGGCCAAGGCCGCGGACCGGCCTTCGTCGCGCTCAAGCTGGACCGTGCCGCAGACCAGGGGCGCCGCGCCTGCCGGCAAACCCTGCCAGCGCGCCAGCGCGCGCAGGCTGCCGGCGCGCGACAGGCGCGCCCGCGCGTTGTCGTCTCGCGCCACCACCGGCGTCAAGGCCGCCGCGACATGCCCTGCGTGCGCCGCCGCGCCCTGCGCCCGGCCCGCGTCGATCACGGTCACACGCCATCCGCGCGCGGCCAGCGCCTGGGCGATGCCGGCTCCCGCCAGCCCCGCTCCCACCACCACGGCGTAGCGGGACTCCGCGTGCGGGACGTCCGCGGCCGCACCTCCAGGGGCAATCGCAGTGGCCACGGTCATATGCCATTTGCCGCCGTAGCCGGGCGCGCGCCGCGCCTCGAAACCCGCCGTCCGCAAGGCCTGGCGCAATTCGCCGGTGCAGGCCCAGGTGGCCAGCGTGGCGCCGGGCGCCGCAAGCTTGGCAAGGTCGCGCAGCAAGGGCAATTCCCACATCCGCGGATTGCGTTCAGGCGCGAAGCCGTCCAGGAAGAACGCGTCCACGCCGACGCGCAGACGGGACGCCAGGACCTGCGCATCGCCAAAGCCCAGCGTCAGCGTGACGGCGCCGCCCTCGAATTCGAGGCGATGCAGTCCGGGCAACAAGACCGGCCATGCTGCCGCCAGTTGTCGCCCCAGACCGGCCAAGGGCTCGGGCGCATAACGCGTCAAGAGAGCCGCCAAGTCCTCGCGTTCAAAGGGATGCCCTTCCAGCGACACCACGTGCAGCGCGGCGCTGCGCTGCGGATCGTCGCGCCATGCCTTCCAGAGAGCCAGGAAGTTCAGTCCCAGTCCGAAACCCGTTTCGCAGACGGTGAATGCGCGGCGTCCGCGCCAACGCTCAGGCAGGCCATTGCCCCGCAGGAACACGTGTTCCGCCTGTCCCAGCGCGCCCGACGGCGAATGGTAGACATCGCCATAAGCGGGGCTGTAGAGCCGGCCATCGGCGTCGAATTCAGCCTTGGCGGGGATCAGGGGGGCATAGGAGAAGGACATGGAAACGGCGGCGGCAGACGAAATAGAGAATGAAAATCAGCGCGGATTATCGGATGCGGCCGCGTTGGGCGGAAGCCACGCGGCATGGCGGTTTCGGGGCTTCACCACGGATTTGACGCATACATGGGCTTACACTGGTTTCATGGATACCTATGATCAGCCCCGCTCGCAGACCTCGCCCATCGACCTGTGCGCCGCGATCGACGCGGCAGTCACGGCAGCCCATGCCGGCGCGGCCATCCTGCAATCCTACGCGCATCACCGCGCCGATCTCGTGATCGACCGCAAGGCGCGCAACGATCTCGTATCCCAGGCGGACCGCGAGGCGGAGGCCGCCATTATCCAGGAGCTGCAAACGCGCACGCCCAAGTTCGGCATCGTCGCCGAAGAAACGGGCGGCAAGCCCCAAGGCAGCGCCACCTGGTATATCGACCCGCTGGACGGCACCACCAACTTCCTGCACGACATCCCGCATTACGCCGTGTCGATCGCGCTGATCGCACACGCAGGCACCGCCATATCGGCGTCCGACACGCTGGCCGAGGACACGCCCGTGGTCGGCGTGGTCTACGACCCCAGCCGCGAGGAACTCTTTACCGCGGTCCACGGCCTGGGCGCCTGGCTCAACGGACGGCGCATCAAGTGCTCGCGCACGGCGACCATCGAAGATGCGGTGCTGGCCACTGGCTTCCCGTTCCGCGACTTTTCATTCGCTGCGCAGTACATGCCCATGCTGCATGACGCCATCAACCGCGCGCGCGGCGTGCGCCGTATGGGTGCGGCGGCACTGGACCTGGCGTGGACCGCTTGCGGCCGCTACGACGGCTATTGGGAAATGGGCCTGGCGCCCTGGGACGTGGCCGCCGGCACGCTGATCCTGCGCGAAGCGGGCGGCGCATGTTCCGACATGCACCGCCAGGATCCCTGGCCCATCGGCGGGCGCGTCGTGGCCGGCAACAAGGCCATCGAACGCGCCCTGCACGAGATGATCGCGCCGCACCTCGACAAGAAGGACTGACGGCCCTACGCCGCCTTGCCTGCGGGTACGCCCGCCACTGCGTCGGGACGCAGTTCCCGGCGCAATATCTTGCCCACGTTGCTCTTGGGCAGCTCATCGCGGAACTCCACATAGCGCGGACGCTTGTAGCCCGTGAGCTTTTCCCGGCACCAATCCTGGATCTGCGCCTCGGTCAGCGTCGGATCCCGCCGCACCACGAACACCTTGACGGCTTCGCCCGAATGCTCGTCCGGCACCCCGATCGCCGCGCACTCCAGCACGCCGGGATGCTGGGCCACGGCCGCCTCGACTTCGTTCGGATAGACCTTGAAGCCCGACACCGCAATCATGTCCTTCTTGCGGTCGACGATGCGTGTATAGCCCTGCTCGTCCATGATGCCGATATCGCCCGTGCGGAAATAGCCGTCGGCGGTCATGGAGTGGCGGGTTTCCTCGGGCTTCTGCCAGTATCCCAGCATGACCTGCGGTCCGCGGATGCCCACCTCGCCGCGTTCGCCCAGCGGCACTTCGCGGCCTTCGTCATCGAGGATGGCCACGTCGGTGGATGGCAGCGGCAGGCCGATGGAACCCGAATACGCGGTGGCGTTGGTGGGATTCACGGTCGCCACCGGCGAGGTCTCCGACAGGCCATAGCCTTCGATCAGCGGCCTGCCGGTGATCTTCAGCCAGCGTTCGGCAACCTGCTGCTGGACCGCCATGCCCCCGCCCAAGGTCAGCCGCAAGCCGGAGAAATCCAGGCGCGCGAAGTCTTCGTTGTGGGCCAGCGCGTTAAACAGCGTATTGACGCCGGGGAACACATTGATCGGCACCTTGCGCCATGCGTTGATGAGCGAAGGCTGGTCGCGCGGATTGATGATGAGCACATTGCGCATGCCCGCATGCAAGCCGTACAGCCCGCAAACGGTCATCGCGAACACGTGGTAGAGCGGCAGCGCGCTGATGATGGTGAGCTGCTGGTCCGCGAGGTCGTGCACCACCGGCTGCGCCACCGCTTCCGTCTGCAGCACGTTGGCCACCAGGTTGCGATGGGACAGCATCGCGCCCTTGGGCACGCCGGTGGTGCCGCCGGTGTATTGCAGCACCGCCACGTCGTCCATCGACAGCGCGGGCGGCGCAAAGCGCTGGCGCGCGCCGTCGCGCAGCACATCCGGCAGCATGCGGGCGCCATCGATCTGCCACGCGGGCACGATCTTCTTGACATAGCGCGCGGCCAGGTTGACCAGCGGCGCCTTCAGGCCGCCGAGCAGATCGCCCGGACCGGTCACGACGATATGCTTGAGCTGCCCGCGATCCGTGACGCGCTGCAAGGTGTGCGCAAAATTCTCCAGGATGACGATGGCCGACGCGCCGCTGTCCAGCAATTGGCGCTGCAGCTCTTCGGCGGTGTAGAGCGGATTCACGTTCACCACCACCAGCCCCGCGCGCAGCGTGCCCAGCATGCTGACCAGATAGGCGGGCACGTTGGGCATCATCAGTGCCACGCGCTCGCCCTTGGACAGGCCGACGCTTTGCAGCCAGCTGGCGAACGCCTGCGCGTGCGCATCGAGTTGCGCATAAGTGATGTTGCTGCCCATCGCGGTGCACGCGATGCGCGAGGCGTACTGCTTGCAGGCCCGGTCCAGCAAGTCAGTCAGGGAGGCATAACCGTCTGTCGATATCTCCGCCGGAACCCCCTGCGGATAATGGGCAAGCCACGGACGCGTCATGGTATTTGTCTCCATTAAATTGGTTTTTGATTGATGATACCCTTGTTGCGTTCCCTTTTTTCGCCCGAGAGCCCCATGAAACTGCTCGAACCCATCGTCGCGTGGCATCACGACATTTCCAAGATCCGACGCGACATCCACGCGCATCCCGAACTGGCGTTCGAGGAGTTCCGCACCGCCGATGTGGTGGCGGCGAAGCTTGAAGAATGGGGCATCGAAATCGACCGCGGCCTGGGCGGCACCGGCGTGGTCGGCATCATCCGCGGCAATCTGCCGGGCGACCGCGCCGTGGGCCTGCGCGCCGACATGGACGCGCTGCCCATGCAAGAAGCCAATACCTTCGAGCATGCCAGCACTAACGCCGGCAAGATGCACGCCTGCGGCCACGACGGCCACACGGCCATGCTGCTGGCCGCTGCGCAATATCTGTCGCAGCACCGCGATTTCGCCGGCACGGTCTACGTGATCTTCCAGCCCGCGGAAGAAGGCGGCGGCGGCGCCAAGCGCATGATCGACGACGGCCTGTTCAAGCGCTTCCCCATGGAAGCGGTATTCGGCATGCACAACTGGCCCGGCATGAAAGCCGGCCAGTTCGGCCTGACCGCCGGCCCCATCATGGCTTCCAGCAACGAGTTCTCCATCATCGTGAAGGGCAAGGGTACCCACGCCGGCATGCCCAACCTGGGCATCGATCCCGTCATGGCGGCCGTGCAGCTGGCGCAATCGCTGCAGACCATCATCACGCGCAACCGCAATCCGCTGGACGCGGCAGTGCTCAGCATCACGCAGATCCACGCCGGCAGCGCCGACAACGTCGTGCCCAACCACGCCGAATTGCGCGGCACGGTGCGCACCTTCACGCTGGACGTGCTGGACCTGATCGAACGCCGTATGGAAGAGATCGCGCGCCACACCTGCGCAGCGATGGACTGCGAAGTGCAGTTCACGTTCCAGCGCAACTATCCGCCGACCATCAACCACGCCGAGGAAGCCGCGTTCTGCGCCGACGTGCTGCGCGACATCGTGGGCGAGGCCAACGTCAACGATCACGTGCAGCCCACCATGGGCGCGGAAGACTTCGCCTTCATGCTGCAGGAACTGCCGGGCTGTTATGTGTGGATCGGCAACGGCACCGGCGAACATCGCGACAGCGGCCACGGCCTGGGCCCCTGCATGCTGCACAACGGCAGCTACGACTTCAACGACGAACTGCTGCCGCTGGGCGGCACATACTGGGTCCAGCTGGCGCTCAAGCGCCTGGCCAAGGACTGACCCTCAAACGCCGTCCGCCGCCCCGACCGCCAGGCACATCGCCAGGAAGCGTTCGGCGGCGCGGGCGGCCGCGTCCGCGTGCGGCACCAGGATGCTCAGGGTCCGCGTCAGCGGCTTGGGCAACAGGCGCAAGGCCGCCAGCGCGCCATCCTCATGGCGCATCGACATGACGGACACGAAGCCCACGCCCAGCCCGGCACGCACTGCCTGCTTCACGCCCTCCACGCCGGCCAGCTCCAGCCCCACGGACGGTGCCAGGCCCGCATCCGCAAACGCACGCTCCACCAGCCGGCGCACGCCCGAACCGGGTTCGCGCATGACCAGCGCTGAAGCCGCCAGATCGCGCAGCGTGACCGCCCCCTTGCCGGCCAGCGCGTGGTCCGCACGCACCACCGCCACCACTTCGTCCTGCCGCCAGGCATGCACGGCCGTGTCGGCGGGCAGTCCTGCGGGCACGTCGCCCTCGATGAACGCCAGGTCCAGGGCCGGCAGGCGCTCGACGATTTCGCGCGTGTTGCCGTCCGACAGATGCAGGCTGACCGCCGGGAAGGCCAGGCGGAAATCCGCCACCAGGCTGGGCAGCAGGTAGCTGGCGGGGGTGGTGCTGGCGCCCAGGCGCAGATCGCCGGTTTCCAGCCCGCGCCAGGATTCGCGCACCGCCTGGGCCTGCCGGTACACCTGGCGCAGCTGGCGCGCCTGCTCGGCCAGGCGCTCGCCGGCTTCGGTCAGCGCGATGCCGTGGCCGCTGCGGCGGTACAGGGGTTCGCCGAACCATTCCTGCAGCATCCGTAGCTGGCCGGAAACGGCAGGCTGGGACAGGTTCAGCAACTGCGCTGCGCGGCTGATATTGCCGGCGTCGGCCACGGCGGCGAAGGTAAGCAGCTGGTCAGGAGTCATGGTCGCTAAATTATCAGAATTCCTGATATTACATATCTGAAATAAAGATTTTTCAAATAGTAGGCGGGAAATTAATATTTCGTGAAGTTATTTAGATATGCCTCCGCCAAAAGGCCAGCCATGAGTACCTCTTCCAGCACCGCCGTCCCCCTGCCCGCCACCCCGGCTTCGCCCGCCGCCACTCCCGCCGCTACGCCGTGGCGGGACAAACTCAACGGCGTACTGTTCGTCGGCCTGATGGCCGCCGCGGTGATGCAGCTGGCGGACCTGCCCGCGATCCGCCAGTTGGGTTTCTCGCCGCTGGTCGTGGGCATCGTCTGCGGCATGCTCTACGGCAACTTCCTGCGCGGCACCATGCCCGCCGACTGGGGCGCGGGCGTGAACTTCACCGCGCGGCGCCTGCTGCGCATCGCCGTGGCCTTCTACGGCCTGAACATCAGCATCCAGCAGATCGCCGCCGTGGGCCTGCCCGGGCTGGCGGTTTCGGTGGCGGTAGTGGTGGGCACCCTGCTGCTGGGCACCGTGGTGGGCCAGCGCCTGTTGGGCCTGGACCGCGACACCGCCATGCTCACCGCCGCTGGCAGTGCCATCTGCGGCGCCGCCGCGGTGCTGGCCTTCGAGCCCACGCTGCGGGCCGCGCCGCACAAGAGCGCGGTGGCCGTGGCGACCGTAGTGCTGTTCGGCACCTTGTCCATGTTCCTGTACCCGGTGCTCTATCACGCGGGCTGGCTGAACCTCGACACCCAGGCCCTGGGCATCTATATCGGCGGCACCATCCATGAAGTGGCCCAGGTCGTCGGCGCAGCCAGCAATGTCGATCCCGCCACCACCGAAGTCGCCACCATCGTGAAGATGACCCGCGTGGCCCTGCTGGTGCCGGTCCTGCTGATCCTGGGCATGTATCTGCGCAGCGCGGCCTCGCATGCCGGCGGCCAGGGCAAAGGCGCCAAGCTGCCCATTCCCTGGTTCGCGGTGGGATTCCTGGTGCTGGCCATCATCAATTCGCTGAACATCATCCCCGCCGATGCCGTCGCCGCCATCCGCCGCCTGGACGTCTTCGCCCTGACCATGGCCATGACCGCCCTGGGCATCGAAACCCGCTTCGCCCAGATCCGCAAGGCCGGTCCCCGGGTGATGGCGCTGGGCCTGATCCTGTACCTCTGGCTGCTGGTCGGCGGCTACGGCATCGTCAAGCTGGCAGCCTGATCCCCGGCCCGCCGCGCCCAAGGCAGCGGCGGGCTTTGCGCATGCACGCCGCTGTCTCGTTTTTCCTGCATAATCGGCTGGTTCCCTAGCAGTGGAGTCGGCCGCATGACCTCCAGCACCAAAACCCCGTTTACGACTTTGCCCGCCGATCGCGACGCGGTATTGCGCGTCATGCCGATGCCGGCGGACGCGAATATCCACGGGGACGTCTTTGGCGGCTGGATCATGTCCCAGGTCGACATCGCCGGATCCATCCCCGCCGCGCGCCGCGCCGCCGGACGCGTGGCCACCGTGGCGGTCAACGCCTTCCAGTTCAAAGAACCGGTGTTCGTGGGCGACCTGCTCAGTTTCTACGCAGCCATCATCAAGACCGGCACGACGTCGGTCACGGTGTCCGTCGAGGTCTACGCGGAGCGCCAGCGGCTGGACGCCGAGATCGTCAAGGTCACCGAGGCCACGCTGACCTACGTCGCCACCGACGAAGCCCGCCGCCGCCGTCCCCTCCCCACTCTTTGAGCCGTAACGCATGACGCAGTCCGCCGCCGCGCAGAAACCGCCCGCGACGCCCCGCCGCCTCGACCCGGAAGACGCCCAACACGCCCTGGCGGAAGTGCAGGAACGCCTGCGCCGCCAGCAACTGGTTGCCGACCTGGTGCATCGCCAGGAGGAAGGCGACTCCAAGGCCTCGCTGGTCGAGGACCTGGTGCACCGCCAGCACGAGGCCGAACTCAAGACCCTGCTGGACGGATTGCATCCGGCCGACATCGCTTTCATCCTGGAGTCGCTGCCCAAGGACGAACGGCAAGCCATCTGGAAGCTGGTCAGCCCCGAGCACGACGCGGACGTGCTGCTGGAAGTCGAAGACTGGGTGCGGGAATCGCTGATCGAGGCGATGGACCGCCAGGACCTGGTTGCCGCCACCGGCAACATGGACGCCGACGAGCTGGCCGACCTGGCGCCCGACCTGCCGCCCGACGTGGTGGCCGAAGTCCAGAAGGGCCTGACCGAAGAGGAACGCGCACAGCTGCTGGAAGCCATGGGCTATCCGGAAGACAGCGTGGGCGCGATCATGGACTTCGAGATGGTCCGGGTGCGCGAGGACGTCACGCTGGAAGTGGTGCTGCGCTACCTGCGCCGGCTGCACGAACTGCCCGACCACACCGACCAGATCTTCGTGGTGGACCGCCAGGACAAGCTGCAGGGCATCCTGCCGCTGTCCAAGCTGCTGGTCAGCGAGCCCGAAACCGAAGTGCGCGCCGTCATGAACTCGGACTTCCTGGCGCTCAACCCCCTGGACTCCGATGCTGACGCCGCCGGCGCCTTCGAACGCTACGACCTGGTCTCCGCGCCGGTCATGGACGACCAGGGCCGCCTGATCGGCCGCGTGACCATCGCCGACGTGGTGGACGTGATGCGCGAAGACTCGCAGGAGCAGGCGCTATCGCGCGCCGGTCTGCAGGAAGAGGATATCTTCGCGCCGGTGTCCACCGCCCTGCGCAACCGCGCCCCCTGGCTGCTGTTCAACCTCTGTACCGCCGCCACGGCATCCTTCGTGGCCTCCCAGTTCGAAGGCACGGTCAGCCAGATCGTCATTCTGGCGTTCCTGATGTCCATCGTGGCCGGCATCGGCGGCAACTCTGGCAACCAGACCATGACTCTGATCATCCGGGCCCTGGCCATGGGGCGCATCACGGGCCGCAACCTGTGGCAGCTGGTCAAGCGCGAACTCTTCGTCACCCTGATGGTGGGCCTGTGCGGCAGCCTGGTGGCGGCCCTGTTCGCCTGGGTCATCTCGCACTCGGTGTCGATCGCGCTGGTGATGATGGCCGCCATGGTCTGCAACATGCTGGTCGGCGCGTCGGTCGGCGTGCTGGTGCCGATGGTGCGCGCCCGCTTCGGCAAGGATCCTGCGATGGGTTCTTCCGTGCTCCTGACCTTCGCCACCGATTCGCTGGGCTTCTTCATCTTTCTGGGCCTGGCCACGATTTTCCTGCTGTAGTTCGCATACAACAGCAGGAAAAATCCGCTTCCCTCTGGCGACGCCCGCTTGACAGCTAGCTGACAGGGTGAAAGACGACTGTTCCATTACAGTAATGGGATTGTCATCTCCCCCTTTTCAGCGCCCACAATGACCGCAAGATTCCGGGCGGCAATCCTTTGCCTGCTGCTCGCCACCTTCGCCGCCACCGCCCAAGCCTGTGACAGCATGCCCTCATGGGCCAAGTCCGCCTGCAACCGCCTGGACCAGATCTGGACCGAAGGCGGCAATGACCTGTACTTCACCGGTTATTCCTGGCACAACCGGGCCACCTACAGCAAAGAGAAGATCGACAGCTTCAACGAACTGGCCTGGGGCGGCGGCTACGGCCGCAGCATCTACGACGAAGATGGCGACTGGCAAGGCCTGTACGCCATGGCCTTCCTGGATTCGCACAGCAAGATCGAGCCCATCGCGGGCTACGGCTTCCTGAAGATCGGACGCGTCAGCGAAAACGTCCGTCTGGGCGCGGGCTACACCGTCTTCCTGACGGCGCGCCACGACATCATGAGCTATGTGCCGTTTCCCGGCATCCTGCCGCTGGTGAGCGCCAGCTATAAGGACACGATGCTCTACGCGACCTACATCCCGGGGTCAGCTGGCGCGGGCAACGTGCTGTTCATGTTCGGCCGCTGGCACTTCTGACGCACCCCAGGCCTCAGAAGACCTGCCCCAGCCTGCGCACCAGATCGCCCAGGCGCCAATCGTCGATGCCATGCGCGCGCAAGGCTCTCTCGGTTTCCACGACATAGTCCAGGCACGGCCCCGAATGCCCCACGGCATTGCGCACCGACGCCAGCAGACGGTCGTCGCTCAGGCCGGCCGCGTATTCCTGGCAGGCCCGGTTCAGCAGGAACACCAGCCCGCGCACCGGCGCGGCTTCGGTATGGCAGGTGAGCCAGCGCGGCGTGTAGGCGCCAGTGACCATTTCCCGGCGCCACAGCGCCTGGAACACCGCAGGCACGTCGCAGGCGGCAATCTGGAAGGCGACGCCGCGGCAGCAGCCGCCGCGGTCCAGGCCAAACACCAGGCCAGGATTGTCGGGCGAGCCGCGATGGTCGTGCGACCACAGGCACAGGGACCGGTGGTAGCCGCGCACAGTCGCCAGCCGCCGTTCGCGCCAGGTGAAACCGGGATGCCATATCAGGGAGCCGTAGGCGAACACCCACAGGTCGTCGACGCCGTTCCAGCCGCCCAGCAGGTCATCCACCGAAAGCGCGCGCCGCGAATTTTCCGTACCGGCGCAGCCGGCGGGTACTGCCAACGACATAGGGTCCTCTGATATCCCGATTTGTCCCATGATGGGAGTGGGGAGTATCCTACGCCGTAGCCCGCGCAAAAGAATTGCGTGATGGGGGCCGGCCGGCAGGCCGAATGGAATTTGCATCCCCGCCGCCCCCTGCCATGGAAAAAAAATTGCGCGCGGCCGCCTATACCGCGTCCAGCGGCAATTCCGTGGTGCTTTTGATGACTTCCATCGAGAAGCTGGCGCTGACGTCCAGCAGGTCCACGGCGGCGATCAGACGCCGGTAGAAGCGGTCATAGGCCGCCATGTCCTCGACCACGACTTTGAGCAGGTAATCGACGTCGCCCGCCATGCGGTGGAACTCCACCACGTTGGGCAAGGCCATCACGGCATTGATCAGGCTCTGCGTCCATTTCTCGTTGTGCTGGCTGGTCTTGATGGAGACGAAGACCGTCAGGTTCAGGCCCAGCGCGCAGGGATCCAGCAAGATGGCGTTGCGGGCGATGACGCCGTCATCCTTCAGCTTCTGGATGCGGCGCCAGCAAGGGGTGACGGACAGATGCACCTGCTCGGCAATCTCGGCGACCGAACAGGTGGCGTCCTTCTGCAGCAAGGCCAGTATCTTGATGTCCGTCTGGTCCATGGGTTTCCTTGGCTGGATCGGCCCCAATGTTGCCTGTTCCGCCTGCCCGCGTCCAGCCTGCGCCCCCCCCGGGGCGCCGGACTTCAGTAGGTCCCGGGGTAGCCGCCGCCGTCGATCAGGATGTTCTGGGCGGTCATGTAGCCGGCCTGCGCGGAACAGACATAGGCGCACAGGGCGCCCAGCTCCTCGGGCTGGCCATAGCGGCCAGCCGGGTTGGCGCGTCCGCGCTCGTCCCAGAGCTGTTCGAAGCTCTTCCCGCCGGATTGCTCCAGCATGCCTTGTATGTGCCTGACCTGCGCATCCGTGGCGAAGGCGCCAGGCAGCAGGTTGTTGATGGTGACGTTGTGGCGCACGGTCTGCCGCGCCAGACCGCTGACGAAGCCGATCAGGCCCGAACGCGCGCCGTTGGACAGGCCCAGCTCGGCGTGCGGCGCCTTCACGCTGCGCGAGACGATGTTCACGATGCGCCCGAAGCGCCGTTCGATCATCCCGTCCACGACCCGCCGGATCATGTCGATGGGCCCCAGCATCATGCTGTCCAGCGCGGCGATCCAGTCGTCGTGGCTCCAGTTGCGGAAATCGCCCGGCAGCGGGCCGTCCGCATTGTTGACCAGGATGTCCGGATGGGGACAGGCGGCCATGGCCGCATCCCGCCCGTGCGCCTGCGTCAGGTCGGCCGACACCCAGCCGACTCCTATCCCGGTCTCATGCGATATCTCGGCCGCGGCCTGCTCCAGCGTGGCCGGGTTACGTGCGGCGATCGTCACCGCCACGCCCTCGCGCGCCAGTTGCAGGGCGCAGGCCCGGCCCATGCCGCGGCTGCCGCCGAATACCAGTGCCGTCTTGCCGCTGATCCCCAGATCCATGCCTGACTCCCCTGTCATTGCGCTGCCCGGCGCAGCTTTGCGCCAACGCGGACCAGTATAGGAGCGCGCAGCTGCCGGGCGGAATGGAATTTTTTTCCAATCTGCGGCCCTGGCGCGCCGAATTTGGCAAAGGCATTCCAGCGCAAGCTCCTACCATGGAAGCTCTGCCCGGAGGCCTGCCATGTCTTCCATCCAACTCGCCGGCGGCGACCTGCAATCGCTCTGCGCATCGGTGCAGTCCGCCCAATTGAACGCCGCGCGCGCCCTGCTGCGCGACCTGGCCGCCAGCGTCGCCAACGCCGGCGACATGCTGCAGAACCTGCCCGCGGAACTCCGCGGTGGACGGGCCGAGTCCTACAGCCGCCATATCGCCTACGCCGACCCGCATGGCGCCTTTACGATGGCCTACCTTATCTGGCGTCCGGGACAGTTCAGCCCGGTGCATGGCCACAAGACCTGGTGCACCTACCAGGTGCTACAGGGCAAACTCACCGAAACCCACTACCGCTGGGATCAGGAATCCGCCATCGCCCAGGCCTGCGGCACGGTGATCCGCCGCCCTGGCGACATCGTCACCGCGACGCAAGGCCTGCGCCAGATCCACCGTCTGGGCAATGCCGGCCCGGACATCGCCGTATCGCTGCACATCTACGGCGTGGCCCGGGACGACCTCTGCACCGGCGTCAACCACCTGGTCGACAGCGTCAACCCATCCACTGGCTGACCGGCGCGGCCGCGTCCTGCAAGGGCTGCGCCACCACGTCGATCAGCGCCGGGCCGTCATGCTCCATCGCAGCCTTGATGGCGGCATCCAGCTTGGACGGATCCTCGACTCGCCAGGCCTTCACGCCATAAGCCTCGGCGATGCGGGCATGGTCGGTGCGGTTGAAGTCCACGCTGTAGTAGCGCTTGTCGTAGCCCGCCTTCTGGCTGGCCTTGATCCAGCCATAGACGGAGTTCGAGAACACCACCATCAGCAGCGGCGCCTTGTGCCGCACGATGGTTTCCAGTTCGCCCACCGTGAAGCCGAAGCTGCCGTCGCCCATCACCGACACGCACTTGGACTGCGGCCGGCCCACCCAGGCGCCCAGGGCGGCCGACATGGAGAAGCCCAGCGCACCGTGGGCGCGGTTGGTGATGAAGTGCCGGCCGGGGCGCGACACGTCGTAATAGGCGGAAAAATACGGGCAAGGCGTGCCGGGGTCGGCGCAGACCACCGCGTCGTCGGGCAGCAGGCGGTTCAAGGACTGCACCACGCGCTCGGGGCGGATGGGCGCGTCCAGGCTGTGGGCCAGCGGCTCCAGCTGCGCGCGGCGCGCCTCCTTGGCGCGGCCGGCCAGCACCGCGCCGTCGGCGGCGTCGGACGGACGGTGCGCCAGGCGCGCAGCCACCTCCACGCCCAGGGCTTCCAGCGCCAGCTTGGCGTCGCCCACCATGCCGACCTCGGTCAGGTAATTGGCGCCGATCACCATGGGATCGATGTCGATGTGCAGGATGGGCACGTCGCGGTTGGGGAAGCGCCAGTGCTCGGTCGAGGTGGAGCCCGCGCGGCAGCCGACGAACAGCACCACGTCGGCCGCGGCCACCACGTCGCGCGTCGCCATCACGCCGCCGTTGGAGCCGACCACGCCCGCATTCAGGGGATGGGTGTCGGCCAGGCTACCCTGCCCGCTCACGGTCACGCAGACCGCGGCCTTGAGCGATTCAGCCAGCTCCTGCAAGGCGCCGCTGGCGCCGGCGATGACCACGCCGCCGCCGCAGATGATCACCGGCGCCCGCGCGCTGACCAGCCGCTGCGCGGCGCGCGCGACGTCCAGGGGATCCGGCGCGTAGCGCATGGACGGGAAACGCCCGTGCTCGGGCTGGGCCCAGACATCGGACGCGTCCACCTGCTGCTTCATCACGTCGTACGGAAAGCACAGATGGGCCGCGCCAGGCTTGCCGGTGGTCATGGCGCGGAAGGCCGCGCGCACCATGCCGGGAATCTGGTCCGCGCGGTCGATGGTACGGTTCCACTTGGTCAGTGGACGGTACAAGGCTTCCTGGTCCAGCTCGGTCAGCGGGTACTTGCCGCGCGAGCCCACCGCCACGTCCGAGGTAATGCCAAGGACCGGAATGGACGATTCGTTGGCCTCCACCAGCCCGGGCAGCAGATAGGTCGCGCCGCCGCCGCTGGGGCCTTCGCACACGCCGACCTTGCCGGTCACGCGGGCATAGGCATCCGCCATGTAGCCGGCGCTGCGCTCGTCGCGCGTCAGGATGTGCTGCATGCCGTGGTCCAGACGGTACAGCGCGTCGTAGAACGGCAGGCTGGTGTCGCCGCACAGGCCGAATATGTGCTTGACGCCGTTGTGCTGCAGCATGCGCACCATGGCTTCGGCGCCGGTCATGTTTTCCATGTCATCTCCACTTGTGTTGCACGCGTCGCGGCCGGGCGCCTCAGCGCCAGGCCGCGAGCCGTTCAGTTGTCCAGATTGATGTTGCTGCTCTTGATGAAGGCGCTCCACCGGTCGTATTCCGACTTCACGTAGGCATCCAGCGCCGGGCCGTCGGAGGCCACGATCTCAAAGCCCGCGTCGGTCACTTTCTTGCGGATTTCCGGGTCGGCCAGTACGGCCTTGAAGTCGGCCGTCAGCTTTTTGACGGTCGCTTCCGGCGTGCCCTTGGGCGCGAACATGCCGCTCCAGGAATAGGCGACAAAGCCGGGGAAGCCGGATTCCGCCACGGTCGGCACGTTGGGCAGATCCGGCAGGCGCTTGTCGCCCGCCACCGCCAGCGGCTTGATCTTGCCGGCCTGGATCTGGCCGCGCAGCGCCGCGAAGCTCAGCCAGGTCATGCTGGCCTGGCCTCCCACCACCGCCTGGATGGCCGGTCCGCCGCCGCCGTACGGCACGTGCAGCAACTCCACCTTCGACAAGCGCTTGAGCTCTTCGGGCGCCAGATGGTTCAGCGAACCCACGCCGGTGGATGCGTAGTTGAACTTGTTGGGCGGCTGCTTGGCGGCTGCGGCCAGGAACTCCTTCAGGTTGTCCCCCGGCACGCCGGGATTGGCGCCCAGCACCAACGGGAAGCGCACGGTCTGCGAAATGGCGACGAAGTCCTTGAATGTGTCGTAGGGCAGCTTGGGCTTCACGGCGGGGTTGATGCCGTGGTTGTCGAAGCTGACCAGCAGCGTGTTGCCGTCGGGTTCGGCGCGCGCCACAAAAGCCGTGGCGATCTGGCTGGCCGCCCCCGGCCGGTTCTCGACCACGACCGCGCGGCCGCCCAATTGCTGAGACAGGCGTGGCTGCAGGATGCGCGCCAGGATGTCGGTGCTGCCTCCGGGCGGATACGGCACGACCAGCACCAGCGGCCGCTCTTCGGCCGCGGCCGGTGCGGCAACGAAAGCCCCCGCCGTAGCGGACAGCATGCATAGCGCAGCCAGTCCGCGCTTTATCCCGTGATTCATAGCTTTTCCCCTGCTTGTATGGTGTTGGCCGGCGCTGCCGTGGCGGGTTCGGCCTGGTCCCGCATGTAAATCGTGGAAAAACCCGTACGTATGACGTCGGTGATCTGGTCCAGGCGGCGGCCGATATGCGCGCTCATCAGTGCCGGCAAAGCGTCGATGTCACGCCGCTCCAGCGCCTCGACGATGCGCAGATGCTCGCCCTGGGTATGACTGCGGCGCCCTTGCAGCATGTCGATCCAGCGCACGAAATGGATGCGGGCGTTGACGCTTTCCAGCGCGCGCACGAACTCCTCGTTGCGCGAATAGCGCGCCAGCGTCAGGTGAAAGGCCTCATCGAGTTCCAGCAGGCGGGTGGCGTCGCTGTCCTCGGGCACGTCGCGCGAACGCTCGACGAATTCCCGCAGGCTTGCCAGCTCCTGGTCGGTGGCGCGCTCGCAGGCCGCGCGCACGATGCCCGCCTCCAACACTGCGCGGTATTCGTAAAGGCTGTGGATCTGCTTGGCGTCGAGCAGGCGGGCGATGAAGCCCCGGTTGACCGAGCGGGTCAGGAAACCTTCGACCATCAGCTGGTTCAGCACCTCGCGCAGCGGCGTGCGGCTGACGTTCAGCCTGCGGGCCAGCTCGACCTCGTTGATGCGCTCACCTGGCTTGAATTCGAAGCGCACGGCCATCGCCTTGACCGCGCCATACAGCTCGGCCTGTGCTTCCTTGGTGCGCGCTGCAGGCCGGATTGCGACTGAGGGTTGCGTCATGCCGGATCACCTGGTCGGTTGGATCGTCGGGAATGAACTGCATACTAAAGTGCATACACTTTACCCAACAACCCCGGGTTTCCCCGGAAGCGGGCTCTTGCCAGCCGCGCTCACCATGCCTTTCGGGACAAAAAAAAGCCCGCAACGCGGACGTTGCGGGCGATTTTGTCCTTGTCAGCGGCATCTGCCGCCTGGCGCTTACAGGCCGGTATCCAGCGTGTAATGCGCGCCGTCCTTGTTTTCCAGAGTCAGCGTCGACAGCGTAGGCCCCGCCGCTGCGGCATCCTGGCTCACATGGATGCGCAGGTTGGCCAGCGGCACATCCCAGCCACCGCTGGCGGCTTCGGCCTGCACGCCGGCCACCAGCGCCAGGCGCTCGGCGACCGCGCGCGCATCGGGCGCGCGGGCATCGATGCGCAGCAAGCTGCGCGCGCCGTTGGGATGCGCCATGAGTTCGGGCGACCACACGCATTCGGGCGTCAGATGGCGACAGAAATACATGCGGATGCCGGGCAAGGGCTGCTCGGCGAAACGCACGGTGTGGAAACGGGCCTGGACTTCCTGGCCGTCCAGCATGGCGGGACGGCTCAGTTCCTGGACGGGATTGACGGCAAAACCTGCCGCCAGCAGGCGCTCGCGGGTGGCTTCGGCGTCATGGGTGCGGAACACCAGCGCCTCCAGCCCGAACGGGGAATCAGCGATTTCCTTGCGCTCCGGCGGCGCGCCGGGCGGCCAGCCCAGCAATTCGACGTACGTGCCTTCCAGCACGATCAGGCGGTTGCACGACCCCAGGTTGTGCACCGCCTTGTCGCTCAGGTGAAAACCCTGGCGCTCGAAATGCGGGGCCAGCGCATCCAGCCGGTCGCGCACCATGACCACGGCATGGTCGAATTCAGTGCGGCCGACGGAATGCAGCATCATGGCTCCTGGATCAGACGAGCTTGCCGTGGCACTGCTTGTACTTCTTGCCGCTGCCGCAAGGGCACGGGTCGTTGCGGCCGACCTTGGGCAAGGCATTGCGCACGGGCTGCGCACCGCTTTCCGGTTCAGACTGGGCCAGCGCTTCGTCGTAGTCGGAATGGTGGTATTGCACGTTCTGCACGTGCGGCTGCGCCGCTTCGGCTTCGGCCTGTTCGACCTGCTCCTGCGACTGCACGCGCACCGTCATCAGCACCCGGACCACGTCGTCGCGGATGCGATCCAGCATGCCCGAGAACAGCTCGAAGGCTTCGCGCTTGTATTCCTGCTTGGGGTTCTTCTGCGCATAACCGCGCAGATGGATGCCCTGACGCAGGTAGTCCAGCGCCGACAGGTGTTCGCGCCAGTGCGTGTCGATCGCCTGCAGCATGATCGAACGCTCGAACTGCGACCACGATTCCGTGCCCACCTGGTCGACCTTGGCCTGATAGGCCTCGCGCGCGGCGCTCACCACGCGTTCGCGCAGGTCGTCGTCGGTCAGGTTGGTTTCCTTTTCCAGCATTTCCGTCAGCGGCAGCTGCACATGCCAGTCAGCCTCCAGCGCCTTCTGCAGCGCCGGCACATCCCACTGTTCTTCCACCGATTCCGGCGGCACGTAGGTGTTGAACATCTCGGTCACGGCGGCGTCGCGCAGGTTCTGCACGGTGGCGCCCACGCTGGCGGCTTCCAGCACGTCATTGCGCTGCGAATACAGCACCTTGCGCTGGTCGTTGGCGACGTCGTCGTATTCCAGCAATTGCTTGCGGATGTCGAAGTTGCGGCCTTCCACCTTGCGTTGCGCAGTCTCGATCGAACGCGTCACCATGCCGGCCTCGATGGGTTCGCCCTCGGGCAGCTTCAGGCGTTCCATGATGGCGCGCACGCGGTCGCCCGCGAAGATGCGCATCAGCGAGTCTTCCAGCGACAGGTAGAAGCGCGACGAGCCCGGATCGCCCTGGCGGCCCGCACGGCCGCGCAACTGGTTGTCGATACGGCGCGATTCGTGGCGTTCGGTGCCGATGATGCGCAGGCCGCCGGCGGCCTTGACCTGCTCGTTCAGCGGCTTCCATTCGGCGCGCACCTTTTCGATGCGGGCGCTCTTCTCGGCATCGGACAGCGATTCGTCGGCGCGGATCAGGTCGACCTGCTTGTCGACGCTGCCGCCCAGCACGATGTCGGTGCCGCGGCCCGCCATGTTGGTGGCGATGGTGATGTGGCCAGGCTTGCCGGCCTCGGCGACGATCTCGGCTTCACGGGCGTGCTGCTTGGCGTTCAGCACTTCGTGCGGCAGCTTGGCTTTCTTCAGCAGGCCCGACAGCAGCTCGGAGTTCTCGATGCTGGTGGTACCCACCAGCACCGGCTGGCCGCGTTCGTGGCAGTCGCGGATGTCTTCGAGGATGGCGTTGTACTTTTCGCCGTCGGTCTTGAAGACCTGGTCGTTCTGGTCCTTGCGGACCATGGGCTTGTTGGTCGGGATGATGACCGTTTCAAGCCCGTAGATTTCCTGGAATTCGTAGGCTTCCGTGTCGGCCGTGCCGGTCATGCCGGACAGCTTTTCGTACATGCGGAAGTAATTCTGGAACGTGATCGACGCCAGCGTCTGGTTCTCGTGCTGGATCTTCACGCCTTCCTTGGCCTCGACCGCCTGGTGCAGGCCGTCGGACCAGCGGCGGCCCACCATCAGGCGGCCGGTGAATTCGTCGACGATGACCACTTCGCCGTCCTGCACCACGTACTGCTGGTCGCGGAAGAACAGCGTGTTGGCGCGCAGCGCCACCATCAGGTGGTGCATCAGCGCGATATGGCGCGGGTCGTACAGCGATTCGCCTTCCGGCAGGATGCCCAGGCGCGACAGGATGCCTTCGGCGTTTTCGTGCCCGGCTTCGGACAGGTAGACCTGCTGGCTCTTTTCGTCGACCCAGTAGTCGCCTTCGGGTTCCGGCTCCTGCGGCTTCGGCTCATGCGCCATGCGCTTGAGCAGCGGCGGCACCGCGTTCATGCGGACGTAGAGTTCGGTATGGTCTTCGGCCTGGCCGGAGATGATCAGCGGGGTACGGGCTTCGTCGATCAGGATCGAGTCCACTTCGTCGACGATGGCGTAGAACAAGCCGCGCTGGCGACGGTCTTCAACACGGTATTCCATGTTGTCGCGCAGGTAGTCGAAGCCGAACTCGTTATTGGTGCCGTAGGTGATGTCGGCCTGGTAGGCCGCCTTCTTTTCCTCGTTGGGCTGCTGCGGCACCACCACGCCCGTGCTCAGGCCCAGGAAGTGGTACAGGCGCCCCATCCATTCGGCGTCGCGGCGCGCCAGGTAGTCGTTCACCGTGACCACGTGCACGCCCTTGCCGGCGATCGCGTTCAGGTAGACCGGCAGCGTTGCCATCAGGGTCTTGCCTTCGCCCGTGCGCATTTCGGCGATCTTGCCGCTGTGCAGGGCGATGCCGCCCAGCATCTGCACGTCGAAGTGGCGCATGCCGAACACCCGCTTGCCGGCTTCGCGGACAACCGCGAAGGCTTCGGGCAGCAGATCGTCCAGGGACGTACCCTGGGCGTGACGGGACCGGAATTCCTCGGTTTTGGCCGCCAGCTCCGCGTCGGAAAGCGCGGAGATCTTGGGTTCGAGCCCATTGATCTGGGTTACCAGCTTGCGATACTGCTTAAGCAGCCGGTCGTTGCGGCTGCCTATGAGTTTTTTGAGCAGAGAAACCATGCGTATGTCGGCCGCACGAGCCACGCCGCGCCCACGAAAGGCCGGAGCAGCGTCACCCGTGACTTGATGTTATTGGTTGAGCGGGGGTCCGCTGGAAAACGAACCAGTTTAACGCACATGGAGCGCAATAGCCTGAACCTATGGCCAGGGTAGCGCTGCCGGCCGGTTTGACCGGCGCGGGCCGCCCAGGTTCACTGGGCGGCGTGAGCCACCGTGGAAGGCGGTGCGGTCTGGTGCGGCCCCAGGAACAGGCGCGGGTCCAGCGGCTGCCCCGCCAGACGGACTTCGAAGTGCAAATGCGGCCCCGTGGAACGGCCGGAGCTGCCCACGCGGGCCACTTGCTGGCCGCGTTCGACGAGCTGCCCCTGCTTCACCATCAGGGAGGAAGCGTGGGCGTAGCGGGTGATCAGGCCGTCGCCATGATCGATCTCGACCATGTTGCCGTAGCCCGGCTGGAACTTGGACTCCAGC
This sequence comes from Achromobacter aegrifaciens, assembly GCF_902859735.1. Classification (GTDB taxonomy): domain Bacteria; phylum Pseudomonadota; class Gammaproteobacteria; order Burkholderiales; family Burkholderiaceae_B; genus Achromobacter; species Achromobacter aegrifaciens. Next base: position 73,545 of record NZ_CADIJY010000017.1, read on the forward strand.
ACCACGCCACCCGAGGCCGCCAGGATGGGCGTACCCGGAGGCGCGGCGAAATCCAGGCCTTCGTGCATGGCGCTGCGGCCGGTCACGGGGTTGCGGCGCCAGCCATACGACGAACTGAGGTAGGGATAATCGGTGATCGGCATCGCGGTCGGCATGCGCGCCTGGTCCGCCGACCGCTTGGTCAGCGCCGCGTCCAGCAGTTTCAGATTGTCGGACTGCTGGGCCAGCCTGGCCTGGATCTCGTCGAGCTGGCGGCCCAGCGCCTCGGCCGAGGCCGCGCTGGGCGGCGGGTGGTCGGTGAACAGATCGTCCATGACCTGGGTGGCTTCGGGCTGGGTCAGCGCCTCGGGTTGCGCCACGGCCAGCTGCTTGGCCAATTCGGGGTCGGTATAGGCCACGCCGGCCACCTTGGCCACGCGCTGGCCCAAGCCGTCGATGCTTACCAGCTTGGCCTGCAACGCACCGACCTTGGCGGCCAGCAGATTCATGTTGCCCCGCAGGAAATCGGCATCGCGCCCGGGTTGGCCCGCCAGGGGCCAGCCCACGGCATGTACGGCCGGCAGGATCGGAGTAAGGTATCGTTGTAATGCGGCGCCAAAGATGGCGGCCGTGATCAAGGCGCCCCCCAGAAACAGCGCGAGGCGCGCGCCGCCCAGGGTGAAATGCCCGTCCTGCCCGTCGCGGGCGTGCATAATCACGATTTTCAAGGTTTGCTTCCTAATTCTTAGAGCCGGGATGAATAGACCCACTTCATACCGTCAACGTTCCAGTTCCAGCCGGCGGAAAGAAGATACCGCCCTGGGATGGCTGGGTCATGACATGCGGGGCGCCGGAGTTCTGGCGACCGCCCGCAAGCACCTGCAAATTCAGTACGCGGTGGCGGCGGTTCTGCCCGCCCCGCTGGGCGCCGTATGCCAGGTGGGCAAGCTGGAAAACCAGTGCCTCCACCTGGTGGTGCCGAGTGCCGCGCATGCGGCCAAGATGCGTCAATTGGCACCGCGCATCGCGCGGTCCCTGGCAGACCAAGGCTGGAACCTTAACGAAATCGCCGTCAAGGTACAAGCGGGTTTGCCCAAGCCCGGCGCCCGTCAGCCGCGCCCTCCCAAAGAGGCGCAACCGCTGGGCAATACCGCCCTGGGCGCGTTCGAGACACTGCACGGCAACCTGCGGCCCGGTCCTCTGGCCGACGCGGTCGCCAAGCTCTTGAAGCATCACAAGAGTAGCTGAAGCCGGCAGGGTTGTCCTTGATCCGGCGCACCCGGAAACGAAGCGAAACCAAGTTCTCGGACGGATCGATACTATGGTTTACCGCCGGTTTGCGCCTTAAGCGCTAGGGGATTACGACCGCAGCCATCCGTCGGGAACCGCACCGGGGAATTACCGCGAACGATCAGGAATCAAGCAAGAACCCCGTCGCGCAAGATGATAGCGCGGGCGCCGCGGAGCCGGCTTTACCGGTCCGCCAGCACCGCCCCTCAGGGGGCCCGCGTCAGGGGGTTGGGGTTGGGGATGGGCCTGGCCTTGCCGCTCAGGCCAGCTTCCACTCGTGGCGGAACGCCTGCGGCGCCTCCGCCTGCGATTCGTAGGTGATCAGTTCCCAGGCATCGCGCTGCTCCAGCAGCGCGCGGGCCAGCTGGTTGTTCAGGCCGTGGCCCGACTTGCACGCGACATAGCGCGCCACCAGGGGCTTGCCCAGCAGATACAGGTCGCCGATGGCGTCCAGGATCTTGTGTTTTACAAATTCGTCGTCGTAGCGCAGACCGTCGCTGTTGAGCACGCGGTACTCGTCCATGACGATGGCGTTGTCCAGGCTGCCGCCGCGGGCCAGGCCCATGGAGCGCAAGGCCTCGACTTCGTTGACGAAACCGAAGGTGCGCGCGCGGGCGATTTCACGCACGTACGAATGCGTGGCGAAATCGATCTCGGCGAAATTGGCCGTGGAGTCGATGGCGGGGTGGCGGAAATCAATCGAAAACGCCAGCGCATAGCCTTCGTGCGGTTCCAGCCGGGCCCACTTCTCGTTGCGGCCTTCGCCTTCGCGCACTTCCACCGGCTTCAGGACGCGGATGAATTGCTTGGGCGCGTTCTGTTCGACGATGCCTGCCGAGCGCAGCAGGTAGACAAACGTGGCCGCACTGCCGTCCATGATGGGGACTTCTTCGGCAGTGAGGTCGATATGCAGGTTGTCGATGCCCAAGCCGGCCAGCGCCGACATCAGGTGTTCCACCGTCGACACGCGGACATTGCCTTGCTGCAGCACCGATGCCATGCGCGTGTCGCCCACGCCCGTGGCCTGCGCGGGCAGGTCCACGACCTGCGGCAGGTCGACGCGGTGGAAAACGATGCCCGTATTCGGTTGTGCCGGGCGCAAGGTGAGCTCGACCCGCCGTCCAGAGTGGACGCCGACGCCTGTCGTGCGGACGAGATTTTGAATGCTGCGCTGTCGGAACATGAGACTTGGGTGTTTTGAGCCAGGAAGCCGGCAAGAAGACGAGCAGATTGCCGGCGTAACTGACGTATTGTAACTCTGTCCGATCCCTGGCGCCATTTGGCGTCCGGACCGACCGATACCTCCGTCCCTTATTGAAACCGTGCAAGGGAAACACGGACCGCTCCGCCTCCGGCCTGCCTGTGGGGACAGGCAAGCCGGAGATGAGGGAGTGCGTTTAGAGCCCGAAACGGGCTCTCAAGTTCAATCCGCCTGCTTGCGCAGGAATGCCGGGATGTCGAAATGATCCATGCCCGAGCTTTCCAGAGCACGCACCTGGGCCGACGCCTGGCTGCGCGGATTGCGCATGACAGACGGCATGTCCAGGTTGCGGTAATCGCCTTGACCGCCAGCCGGCATCGCGCCCATGGGCATGTTGTCGGTGCCGGTACGCAGCACTTCAGCGGTGTTCTGCACCAGCTGCGGACGCGCTTGCGCACGGCCCAGGCCGGTCGCAACCACGGTCACGCGCAGGTTTTCACCCATGGACTCGTCATAGGCGGTGCCGAAGATCACGGTCGCGTCGTCCGAAGCGTAGCTGCGGATCGTTTCCATGATTTCGCGCGTTTCGCGCATCTTCAGCGAGCGGCTGGCGGTGATGTTGACCAGCACGCCGCGAGCGCCGTTCAGGTCCACGCCTTCCAGCAGCGGGCAAGCAATCGCGTGCTCGGCAGCCACGCGGGCGCGGTCTGCGCCCGAAGCCGATGCCGTGCCCATCATGGCCTGGCCCTGCTCGCCCATGATCGTCTTGACGTCTTCGAAGTCGACGTTGACGTTGCCTTCGACGTTGATGATTTCGGCGATGCCCGCGCAAGCGTTGTGCAGGATGTCGTCGGCCGAACGGAAGCAGTCTTCCTGCGTCGCGTCCTCGTCCATCAGTTCATAGAGGTTCTCGTTGAGCACCACGATGAGCGAATGCACGTGCTTGGCCAGTTCCGAGATACCGTCCTCGGCCATCTTCAGGCGCTTGTTGCCTTCGAAGGTGAAAGGCTTGGTGACCACGCCCACGGTCAGGATGCCCAGTTCCTTGGCGACTTCGGCCACGACCGGACCTGCGCCGGTGCCGGTGCCACCGCCCATGCCGGCGGTGATGAAGACCATGTGCGCGCCGTTCAGCGCGGCACGGATCTCCTCGCGCGCGGTCTCAGCCGACGCGCGTCCCTGCTCGGGCTTGGCGCCCGCGCCCAGGCCGGTGCGGCCCAGACGGATCTGCACCGGGGCGTTGGTCGCCGCCAGTGCCTGCGCATCGGTGTTGGCGCAGATGAAATCCACGCCGTGCACACCGCTGCGAATCATGTGCGCCACGGCATTGCCGCCCGCACCGCCCACACCAACGACCTTGATAACGGTCCCTTTGGTGTTGTTCTCAAGCATCTCAAAGTTCATCATGATGACTCCCTCACAAGTCCGATTTCGCAAATCACAAAAATTCCCCAACCAACCTATGTTTTGTGAATCGCCTCAAACTCGTCGCCGGACGGGCCCGCAACGGGTTTGAAGCGCCTCCCCTCTTCTGGCCCGGTCCGCAATACCGCTGCGAACCGCACCAAGGACAGGCCCCAACCTGCCCTTTACAACTCAGTTCATGAACCATTCCTTCATGCGCGCCAGCAAGCTCTTGAAGTTGCCTGTCTGGGCGGCGACCTTGCGGCCGCGCACGCGCTGCATTCTTGCTTCCTGCAACAAGCCCATCACCGTCGAGAAGCGCGGATTGCGCATCACGTCGGCCAGGCTGCCTTCGTATTCGGGCACAGCCACGCGCACCGGCTTGAGGAACACGTCCTCCGCCAGTTCGATCATGCCGGGCAGTTGCGCCGAACCGCCGGTCAGGACCACGCCGGAAGCCAGCAGGTCCTCGTAGCCGGAGTCGCGCACGACCTGTTGCACCAGCGTGAACAGTTCTTCGACGCGCGGCTCGATCACGGCGCCCAGCGCCTGGCGCTTGACCTGGCGCGGGCCGCGGTCGCCCAGGCCGGGTACTTCCACGGACTCATCCGGGCTGGCCAGCACCTGCTTGGCCACGCCGTAGCGCAGCTTGATTTCCTCGGCATCGGGCGTCGGCGTGCGCAGCATCGCGGCGATGTCGTTGGTGATCTGGTCGCCGGCGATGGGCAGCACGGCGGTGTGGCGGATCGCGCCGCCGGTGAAGATGGCCACGTCGGTGGTGCCGCCGCCGATGTCGACCAGCACGACGCCGAGTTCCTTTTCATCGGCGGTCAGCACGGCCAGGCTCGAGGCCAGGGGCTGCAGGATCAGGTCCTGCACTTCCAGGCCGCAGCGGCGCACGCACTTCACGATGTTCTGGGCGGCGCTGACCGCGCCGGTCACGATGTGCACGCGCACTTCCAGGCGCAGGCCGCTCATGCCGATGGGCTCGCGGATGTCTTCCTGGCCGTCGACGATGAACTCCTGCGTCAGCACGTGCAGCACCTGCTGGTCGGTCGGGATGTTCACCGCCTTGGCGGTCTCGATGACGCGGGCAACGTCGGTGGCGGTGACTTCCTTGTCCTTCACGGCGACCATGCCGCTGGAATTGAAGCTGCGGATATGGCTGCCGGCAATGCCGGTGTAGACGTCGCGAATCTTGCAATCTGCCATCAGCTCGGCTTCTTCAAGCGCGCGCTGAATGGAATTCACAGTGGTCTCGATATTGACGACCACGCCCTTGCGCATGCCGCGCGATTCGTGCTGGCCGAGGCCCAGCACTTCGAATCGCCCTTCAGGCAAAATTTCAGCCACCACAGCCACCACCTTGCTGGTGCCGATATCGAGGGCGACGATAAGGTCCTTGATGTCACGGGTCATGGCGTTAGCGTTTCTTGGGAGGTTTCGGTATGGATTTGGATTTGGTTTCCGACGGCGGCAACGGGGCCAGCGCCAGGGCGAAACCATTGGGATAGCGCAAATCGGCCTGCGTCACGGTGCGCCCTTCCAGGCGCCCCGCCACGGCGGGCCACGCCTGCACAAAACGTTGAATGCGGGCCGCGAACGGCAGAGCGCCGGGCAGGCCATGCGGATCCGGCGCATCGGCGCCCGGATCGCGGCCCAGGTCCAGCGACATGCCGTTGGACAACACCACGCGCCAGGCGTAGCGCGGACTCAGGTCCAGCTGCGTGACGTGCATGTCCAGCGGGGCGAACCAGCGCGCCAATTCGGCGTAGCGCTGCACGACCAGCGACTCGGTGCCTTCCGGACCGGAGAACTGCGGCAGAACGGTCTCGTCGTCCACCTCGCCCGTGTTGGCCGTGAACGCCTCGCCCCAGGTGTTGATCATCTGGTTCTCGTTCCACAACGCCAGGGGCTGCTGTTCCTCGATCCGCACGCGCAACACATTGGGCCAGATCCGCCGCACGGTGGCGTGCCGGACCCACGGCACCGATTCGAAGATCTCGCGCGCTTCGTCCAGGTCCACCGTGAAGAAATTGCCCTTGAAGCGGCCCGCGATCGCCGATCGCACCGCCCCCGTGGACACGTAGTGCAGCTCGGTGTCCGGCATCGACTCCAGCTCGATGGCCTGCAGCGTGAAGAACGGGCGTTGCGCCACCCACACCACACCCGCGACGAGCATGGCGCAAACCGCCAGCACGGCCAGCGTGTTGGCGATCAGGTTGGTGGTGCGAGCGTCGTTCCACACAGAGTATCCGGGTCAAGCGTTGCGGGCCGGACTGCGCACTTTGCACGCAGCCTCGGACAAGATCGCCACGCACAGATCGGCGTAGCTGATTCCCACCGCCTTGGCGGCCATGGGAACGAGTGAATGGCTGGTCATGCCAGGCGAGGTATTCATTTCAAGCAGCCACGGCCGGTTGTCGCGGTCGAGGATGAAATCGGCGCGGCCCCAGCCTTCGCAGCCCAGCGCCTGATAAGCCTTGACCGCGATCTCGGCGACTTCCGCGGCCACTTCGGGCGGCAGCGTGGCCGGGCAGAAATACTGCGTGTCGTCGGAGAAGTACTTGTGCTCGTAGTCGTAGTTGCCGCCGGGCGCGGCGATCTCGATGACGGGCAGCGCGCGCGCGGTCTTGCCGCCGCCCAGCACCGCCACGGTCAGCTCGCGACCGGTGATGAACTGCTCGGCCAGCACTTCGGCGTCGAAACGCGCGGCCGCGGCATAGGCTTCCTTCATGTCGGAATAGCCCACCACCTTGGTAATGCCGACCGTCGAGCCTTCATGCGGCGGTTTGATGATCAGCGGCAGGCTCAGGCGGTCCGGCACCAGACGCAGCTCGGTGTCGGCGTCCAGCAATTCGAAGTCGGGCGTGGGCAGGCCGTGCTGCAGCCACACGCGCTTGGTCATGGTCTTGTCCATGGCAAGCGCGGAGGCCAGCGGACCGCTGCCGGTATAGGGGATGCCCAGCAGTTCCAGGGCGCCCTGGATGGTGCCGTCTTCGCCGTAGCGGCCGTGCAAGGCAATGAACACGCGGTCAAAACCCTGGGCGGCCAGCTCGGACAGGCTGCGCTCGCCCGTGTCGAACAGGTGCGCGTCGACGCCGGCGCTGAGCAGCGCCTGGTGCACGCCCGTGCCCGACATCAAGGACACTTCGCGCTCGGCGGATCGTCCGCCGTACAACACACCGACCTTGCCGAATTGCGTGTTCATGCCAGTTCTCCAACTTGAGCGGGGACCTTGCTGATCGAACCCGCTCCCATCACTATCACCACGTCGCCATCGCGCACGAAATCCACGATGGCCTGCGGCAGTTCCGTCACGTCCTCGACGAACACCGGCTCGACCTTGCCGGCCACACGCAGGGCGCGCGACAAGGCTCGGCCGTCCGCCGCCACCAGTGGCGGTTCGCCCGCGGCGTAGACCTCGGTCAGCAACACCGCGTCGGCCGTGCCCAGCACGCGCACGAAATCCTCGAAGCAGTCGCGGGTACGCGTGTAGCGGTGCGGCTGGAAGGCCAGCACGATGCGGCGGTCGGGCCAGGCGCCGCGCGCGGCGGCCAGCGTCGCGGCCATTTCCACCGGGTGATGGCCGTAATCGTCGATCACCGTGAAAGTGCCGCCGCCATGACTGGCCGGCACTGGGAATTCGCCCGTCTGCGTGAAGCGGCGGCCCACGCCATGGAAGGACGACAGCGCCTCGCAGATGGCTGCATCGGCCACGCCCAGCTCGGTCGCCACGGCGATCGCGGCCAGCGCGTTGCGCACGTTGTGCAGGCCCGGCAGATTCAGTTCGACCTGCAGCGGCGGCAGCAGGGTGTCGCGATGCGTGCGCTGCACGTTGAAGCGCATGCGCGTGCCTTCCGGCTGCACTTCATAGGCGCGCACCTGCGCCTCTTCGTTCAGGCCGTAGGTCGTGATGGGCCGCGAGACAAAAGGCATGATCTCGCGCACATTGGCGTCGTCCGAGCACAGCACCGCGCTGCCGTAGAACGGCAGGCGCTGCGTGAACTCGATGAAAGCGCTCTTCAGGCGCGCCACGTCGTGCCCGTAGGTGTCCATGTGATCGGCATCGATGTTGGTCACGATGGCCATCACCGGCAGCAGGTTCAGGAACGAGGCATCCGATTCATCGGCTTCGACCACGATGTAGTCGCCCTGCCCCAGCCGCGCATTGGCGCCGGCCGAATTCAGGCGGCCGCCGATCACGAAGGTCGGATCCAGGTCGCCAGCGGCGAGCACGCTGGCCACCAGGCTGGTCGTGGTCGTCTTGCCGTGCGTGCCGGCGACGGCAATGCCGCGCTTCAGGCGCATCAGCTCGGCCAGCATGATGGCGCGCGGCACCACCGGGATGCGGGCGGCGCGGGCGGCGATCACCTCGGGATTGTCGCCTGCCACCGCGGTGGACGTGACGATGGCGGCGGCGCCCGTGACGTTGCTGGCCACGTGGCCGATTGCGATCTTCATGCCCAGGCCGGCCAGGCGGCGCGTCACCGCCGACTCGTTCAGGTCGGAACCGCTGATGGTGTAGCCCAGGTTGAGCAGCACCTCGGCAATGCCGCTCATGCCCGAGCCGCCGATGCCTACGAAATGGATGTGTTGAATTCTGTGTTTCATGATGCGCGCCCCGCTGCTTGTTCACAGACGTCGGCGATATGGGCCGCGGCTTCGGGGCGCGCATGCGCGCGGGCCCGTTCGGCCACGGCTTGGAGTTCTTGTCGAGAGCGTTGGCCCAGCCACTGCGCCAGCCATTCGGGCGTCAGGCCGGTCTGCGGCTGCAGCCAGGCAGCCTGCGCATCGCTCAAAAAGCGCGCGTTGGCGGTCTGGTGGTCGTCGATGGCATGCGGGAACGGCACGAACAGGGCTGCGACGCCCGCCGCGGCCACTTCGGACACCGTCATGGCGCCCGCGCGGCAGATCAGCAGATCGGCTTCGCCCATGGCGCCCGCCATGTCATCGATAAATGCGCGGCAGTCGGCTTCCACGCCCGCCTGGGCGTAGGCCTGCTGCAGCGCGGGCAAATGTTGCTCGCCGGCCTGGTGCACCACCACCGGCCGGTTTTCCTGCGGCAGGCGCGCCAGCGCCTGCGGCAAAGTCGTGTTCAGCGCCTGGGCGCCCAGGCTGCCGCCCACGACCAGCACGCGCAGCGGGCCGCTGCGGCCGGCGTAGCGCGCGGCCGGGTCCGGCAACGCGCACAGGTCCGCGCGCACCGGATTGCCCATGGCCTCGCCCTTGGGCAGCACGCCGGGAAAGCCGCTCAGCACGCGGCGGGCCATCCTGGCCAGCCACTTGTTGGCAGTGCCGGCCACGGCATTCTGCTCATGCACCACCAGCGGCGTGCCGCGCAGCGCCGCAATGACGCCGCCCGGAAAAGCGACGTAGCCGCCCATGCCCAGCACCACGTCGGGCCGCACGTCGGACAGGCGCGACCACGCTTGCCCGAATGCGCGCAGCAACAGGAACGGCAGCTTCAGCAGCGCCGAAGCACCCTTGCCGCGCACGCCCTGGAAACGCAGCGGAACCAGCTCGATACCGCGCGGCGGCACCAGCCGGCCTTCCATCTTTTCAGGATTGCCCAGCCACAGCACGCGCCAGCCGCGCTCGCGCAGCACATCAGCCACGGCCAGGCCCGGCATGATGTGTCCGCCGGTACCGCCAGCCATGATCAGAATGGTGCGAGAGGCCGTCATACCCGCCCTCCACGCATCATGACGCGGTTTTCCACGTCGACCCGGATCAGCATGGCCAGCGCGCACAGGTTCATCACGATGCCCGAACCGCCATAGCTCATCAGGGGCAGGGTCAGGCCCTTGGTGGGCAGCAGGCCCAGGCAAACGCCCATGTTGATGAAGGCCTGCACGCCAAACCACATCGCCACGCCATGCGCAACCAGGCCCGCGAAGGTGCGTTCCATGGCGATGGCCTGGCGGCCAATGTCGAAACCGCGATAGACGATGATGGCGAACAGGGTGATGACCAGCATCACGCCGGCAAAGCCCAATTCCTCGCCCACCACCGCCATCAGGAAGTCTGTGTGCGCTTCCGGCAGGTAATGAAGCTTCTCGACGCTGGCGCCCAGTCCCACGCCCAGCCATTCGCCACGACCCAGAGCGATCAGCGAATGCGACAACTGGTAGGCGCTACCGTAGGCATTGTCTTCGTTCCAGGGATCCAGATACGCGAACAGGCGCGCCCGACGCCACGGCGACAGCCAGATCAACATCAGGAAAGTGCCGACCAGCACGGCCAGCAGGCTGCTGAAGTACTTGCCGTTGATGCCGCCCAGGAACAGGATGCCGATCGCGATCGCCACGATCACCATGAAAGCGCCCAGGTCAGGCTCCAGCAGCAGCAGCATGCCGACGCCGGCCAGCGCGAACGCCATCGGCAGGAAGCCGCGGGCAAAGGCCTGCATGTGCTCTTGCTTGCGCACGGTATAATCGGCAGCGTAGAGCAGCGCAGCCAGCTTCATCAGTTCGGAGGGCTGGAAGTTCAGCGGACCCAGCGGGATCCAGCGGTGCGCGCCGTTGACCTCGCGGCCGATGCCGGGGATCAGCACCGCCACCAGCAGCACCATCGCCACCACGAACATCGGCACCGCCAGGCGTTGCCACACGCGGATCGGCACCGCCAGCACCACCGCCGCGCCCACCAGGCCGGCGCTGATGAACAGGCCGTGGCGGATCACGAAGTAGTAGCGGCCATATGAGGCATAGCGCGGGCCGTCGGCCAGCGCGATCGACGCCGAATACACCATCAGCAGGCCGAGCAGCAGCAAGGTCGACGCCGCGATGACCAGCGGCAGATCGAAATTGCGCATGCGGGTACGGCCGGGCCGTACGGCGTTGACGCTGGCGGTGAGATCGGCGATCAGGCTCATGCGATCTCTCCACGGTCGCGGGCCAGGTCTTCGACCTCTTCCACGAACACCTGTCCGCGGTGCGGATAGTTGCGGAACATGTCCAGGCTGGCGCAAGCGGGCGACAGCAGCACGGCATCACCCGGCTGGGCCAATTCAGCGGCGCCGCGCACGGCGTCGCGCAGGGTTTCAACCGTCACGCACTGCACGCCGGTCGACGCCAGCACGCGGCCGATCTCGGGGCCGTCCTGGCCGATCAGCATCACGGCACGCGCATGCTGCGCCACCACGGGAATCAGCGGCGAGAAATCCTGGCCCTTGCCCTGGCCGCCGGCGATCAGCACGACTTGCTGGCCCAGGCCTTCCAGCGCGGCCACAGTGGCGCCCACGTTGGTGCCCTTGCTGTCATTGATGTAGTCGACGCCGCCGATCGTGCGCACGAAGGCCGCGCGATGCGGTTCGCCCGTGTACTCGCGCAAGGCGCGCAGCATCGGCCCCCAGCCCAGGTCCAGGCAGCGCGCCAACTGCAACGCGGCCAGCGCGTTCAAGGCATTGTGGATGCCGCGGATACGCAAGGCGTCCACCGGCATCAGGCGGCTCATGCGGCCCTTGGCGCGCGTCGGTTCGGGCGCGTCCTTCTTGCGGCGCACCGGCGGCGCGGGTTCATCGAAATCGTTGGGTTCGCAGGCCACCAGCCAGGCCACGCCCTGGCCCAGCTCCAGGCCCATGTCGCCGACCAGCTCCGGCACGTCACGGCCGAAGCTGCGCACGTTCAGCGCGTTCAGCGTGGCGACCATGTCCACGGTGTACGGATCGTCGCGGTTGACGATGGCCACGCGGGCCATCTTCAGCAGGCGGGCCTTGGCCTGCGCGTAGGCTTCCATGCCGCCGTGCCAGTCCAGGTGATCCTGGGTGACGTTCAGCACCACGGCCGCGTCGGCCATCAGCGAGCGCGTGGTTTCCAGCTGGAAGCTGGACAGCTCCAGCACCCAGACCTGCGGCAGCGATTCGGCGTCCAGCGCTTCCATCAGCGCGGCCAGCGCCGCGGGGCTGATATTGCCCGCAGCCACCGCCGACAGGCCGCTGGCCTCAACCAGCTGGCGCGTCAGCGCGGTGACTGTGGTCTTGCCGTTGGTGCCGGTCACGGTCAACAGGCGCGGCCGGTACTCGCGCGTCTCGGCCAGATCGGCCAAAGCGCGCGCAAACAATTCGATCTCGCCGACGACCTCGATGCCGCGGGCCTCGGCCTCGCGCAGCAACTCGGCCGCTGGCGCCTGGGAGGGCGCCAAGCCGGGGCTCAGCACGACCTGATGCACGCCGTCCAGCAGCGCCGTGTCGAAGGACTCGTCGCAGCCCAGGCGGTACTCCACTTCGCTTTGCGCCAGTGATTCGCGCAGCGCGGCCAGCCCGCCCGGTTCGGCGCGCGTGTCGGCCACGCGCAGGCGGGCACCCAGGCGGGCGCACCAGCGAGCGGCGGCGACACCCGTCTCGCCCAATCCGAGGATCAGGACGAGCGGCGCGTCTGCGCGGGAGGTTTCCATCGTATTCATCGCAACTTCAGGGTAGAGAGGCCAATCAGCACCAGCATCATGCTGATGATCCAGAAACGCACGACCACCTGGGTTTCTTTCCAGCCGCCCACTTCAAAGTGATGATGCAACGGGGCCATGCGGAAAATGCGTCTACCTGTTCCATAACGTCGCTTCGTGTACTTGAACCAAGTCACTTGCATCATCACGGAAAGGGTCTCGACCACGAACACGCCGCCCATGATGAAGAGCACGATTTCCTGGCGCACGATGACCGCGATGGTGCCCAGCGCGCCTCCCAAGGCAAGCGCGCCGACGTCGCCCATGAAGACCTGGGCCGGATACGCGTTGAACCATAAAAATGCCAGCCCGGCGCCGCCAATCGCGGCGCACAGCACCATCAATTCCGCCGCTCCCGGGATGTAGGGGAACAGCAGGTACTTGGAATAGTCCACGCGGCCGACCACGTAGGCGAAGATACCCAGTGCGCTGCCCACCATGACGGTAGGCATGATGGCCAGGCCGTCCAGGCCGTCGGTCAGGTTCACGGCATTGCTGGTGCCGACGATGACCGCCCAGGTCAGCGCCACGAAACCGAGCACGCCCAGCGGATAGCTCACGCTCTTGAAGAAAGGCACGATCAAGTCGGCGCGCGTCGGCAAGGACATCGTGAAACCGCTGCCCACCCAGGCCTTGAACAAGGGCCACAGTTCGGTATTGGCCGGCGCCGACACGGCAAACGCCAGATACACCGCGGCCACCATCCCGATGGTGGCCTGCCAGAAGAACTTCTGCCGCGCGGGCATGCCTTCCGGATCGCGATAGACCACCTTGCGATAGTCGTCCATCCAGCCGATCCAGCCGAAGCCGAAGGTCACCAGCAACACCACCCACACGAAGCGGTTTGTCCAGTCCGCCCACAGCAGCGTGCTGATGGCGATGGAAATGAGGATGAGCACACCGCCCATGGTGGGGGTGCCGGTCTTGACCAGATGGGTTTCCGGACCGTAGGAGCGCACGGCCTGGCCGATCTTCATCTCGGTCAGTTTGCGAATCACGCGCGGACCCGCCACCAGGCCAATCAACAGCGCGGTCGCGCATGCCAGAACAGCGCGCAGGGTGATGTATTCGAACACCCCCAGTGCGCGCACATCGTCAGACAGCATGCGGGCGATTTCAAGCAGCATTCTGCTCTCCCTGCCACTTGGCCGTCACACCTTCATTCGTAGAAAAAGCCGTCACTACCCGCTCCATGCGCATAAAGCGCGATCCCTTTACCAATACGCAGGACGCGCGCAAGCCGCGCATTGCGGCAACCACTTCGTCTACCGATGCGCAGGCGTGTGCGCCCACTCCGAATGCGGCCGCGGCCGCCCGGCTGGCTTCGCCTAGCGTGATGAGCGCGTCGAGCCCTTGCTCACGCGCGTAATTGCCCACCTCGACATGCATGGCGGGGCCGTTGTCCCCGACCTCGCCCATGTCGCCCAGCACCAGGACGCGCTTGCCGGCCATGCGGGCCAGCACGTCCACGGCTACGCGAACCGAGTCGGGGTTGGCATTGTAAGTGTCATCAATGAGCAACGTTCCGTCACTCATACTCTTGTGCTGCATGCGACCCGCGACCGGGCTGAAACCTGCCAGGGCGCGCACCGCGCCATCCAGCGGCGCCCCCGCCGCGATCGCGCTGGCAATGGCGGCCAGCGCATTGCGCAGGTTGTGCAGGCCCGGCACCGGCAGCGCCAGGTCGGCGACGCCCACCGGCGTCACCACACGGCAGCGGGTGGCGTTCACGTCAGCCAGGATCTGCTCGGCATACACGTCCAGGCCGGGCTGCAGGCCGAAACGCAACACGCGGCGCGGCTCGGCCAGGGCATCCCAGATCGCCGAATACGGTTCATCGCCGGGATATACGGCAACGCCATCCTCGGGCAGCGCCGCGATGGCGGCGCCGTTCTCGTGCGCCACCGCTTCCACGCTATGCATGAATTCCTGGTGTTCGCGCTGAGCATTGGTGACCAGCGCCACCGAGGGCGCCGCGATCGCGGCCAGTTGCGCGATCTCGCCGGGGTGGTTCATGCCCAGTTCGAATACGGCCGCGCGGTGCTCCGGCCGCAGGCGCAGCAGAGTCAGCGGCACGCCGATGTCGTTGTTCAGGTTGCCCGCGGTCGCCAGGCGGCCCGCTTCACCCTGCCACTCGGCCAGCATCGCCGAGATCATTTCCTTGGTCGTGGTCTTGCCGTTGCTGCCGGTCACCGCCACCACGGGCAGCGTGAACCGCGCGCGCCACGCGGCGCCGATGCGCATCAACGCGACGCGGGTGTCGCCCAGCACCAGCTGCGGCAGCTTGGCGTCGGGCACGGCGTGCGCCACCACGGCCGCGCACGCACCGCGCGCTTCGGCTTGATCCAGATAGTTATGGGCGTCGAAGTTCTCGCCCACCAGCGCCACGAACAATTCGCCTTCACCGATACGGCGGGTGTCGGTCGACACGCCCTTGACCTGCGGCAGCAGCAGCGCCAGCCGCGCCCATTCCCGGTCATCGAAAGGCAGCTTCTCGCCCCCGATGTCCTGGTAGGTTTCATGGCCCTTGCCGGCCAGCAGCACCACATCGTCGGGCGTCGCGGCCCAGATGGTCTGCATGATGGCGCGCGCGCGGTCCACTTGCACGTCGGGCTTCACGCTGTCCGGGATGCCCGTCAGGATCTGTTCGACGATGGCTTCAGGCGACTCGGTGCGCGGGTTGTCGCTGGACACGACCACATGGTCGGCCAGGTCCGCCGCGATGCGGCCCATCACGGGACGCTTGCCCGGATCCCGCTCGCCGCCGCAGCCGAACACGCAGATCAAGCGGCCCGATCGCGCGGTCGCAACGGCGCGCAAGGCGGTCAGCGCCCGCGACAACGCATCCGGGGTATGGGCATAGTCCACCACCACCAGCGGGCCGCGGCCCGTGCTGGCCTGGGTGCTGTGCGCCACCGGCTCGACGGTTTGCAGACGGCCGTCGACGGGGTCCGTCGCGGCCAGTTCGCGCGCGATCTGCGCAAACGGCAGGCCCAACTGATACAGCACGCCCGCTACCAGCAGCAGGTTCGATACATTGTGCGCGCCCAGCAGGCGCGTCACGATCTGGGCTTCGCCATGCGGCGACACCAGCGTGAAGATCTGACCCTGCGCGGTGGCCTGGAGATCGCGCGCGCGCATGGCGGCGGGAATGTCCTGCGCTTCGCTCAGGCTATAGCCCATTGCCATGCCTGCCGGCAGATCGGCAATCAGGCGGCGGCCGGCTTCGTCGTCGGCGTTGATCACGGCGGCGGTCAGGCCCGGCCAGCGGAACAGCCGCGCCTTGGCGGCTTCGTACCGTTCCATCGTGCCGTGGTAATCGAGGTGATCGCGCGTCAGGTTGGTGAAGGCGGCCAGCGCAACGCGCACGCCATCCATCCGGCCCTGCTCGATGCCGATGGAAGACGCTTCCATGGCCACGGCCTTGGCGCCGGCGTCGCGCATGGCGGCCAGCGTACGGTGCACGGTCAAGACGTCCGGCGTCGTCAGGTCGCCGCCCAGCGTCTGGCCGTCGGGCAGCACGGCGCCCAGGGTGCCGATGGTGCCGCAGGGCTTGTCATTGCGGCTCAGCGCGTGCGCAATCCATTGCACCGACGACGTCTTGCCGTTGGTGCCAGTCACCGCGACCACCGCCAGCTCGGCCGAGGGCCGGCCGTACCAAGTGTCGGCCAACTCGCCCAGCAGGGCGCGCAGGCCAGTCACCGGCAGCATCGCAGCCTGGTCCGCCACGGCCGCGACGGCATCGTTGGCGGGGGCTTCGAACAACACCGCGCTGGCGCCCAGCGCCAACGCCTTCTCTATATAGAGACGTCCGTCGCTGGACAGGCCCGGGCAGGCGACGAACACATCGCCCGGCTCGATATCGCGGGAGTCCAGTTTGAGGTGCGCGGTCAACGACACGCGCGAATGCAACCACGCCACGGTTTCGGCAACCGTGGCGACAGGGTTGGAGAGGAAGCCTTTGGCGCTCATCTGCCTGGCTCCTTGAGACCAGCAACAATTGTGGATTCGAAGGGCGCGTCCGGGCGCACCCCCATCAGCCGCAAGCTCCCCCCCACGATCTGGGAGAACACGGGCGCGGCGATGGCGCCGCCGTAATAGCCGCCGATCGTCGGCTCGTCGATGGACACGGCCACGACGATCTTCGGATCGGACACCGGAGCGAAGCCCACGTAGGAGCTCCGATAGCGCTGCATGCTGTATTTGCCGTCGACGATCTTGCGCGCCGTGCCGCTCTTGCCGGCGACGCGGTAGCCCTGCACCTGGGCAGCCTTGGTGCCTTCGGGGCCGGCAGCCGCTTCCAGCATGCCGCGCACCATTTCAGTCGTCTTGGGCGTGTAGATCTTGACGCTGGTGGGATCGCTGTCGCGCTTGACCAGGGTCAGCGACACCATGTCGCCGTTGCGGGCGAAAACGGTATAGGCGCGCGCCACCTGCAACAGCGACACCGACAGGCCGTAGCCGTAGGCCATGGTGGCCTTTTCGATCAGGCGCCAACGGTCCCAGGGACGCAGGCGTCCGGGCGCCGCGCCGGGAAATCCCACCTGGGGCGCCTGGCCCAGGCCAAGTTCGGTAAAGCGGTCCCACATTTCGCGGGATTCCAGCTTCTCGGAGATCATCGTCATGCCGATGTTGCTGGACTTGCGCAGCACGCCGGCCACGTCCAGCGTGCCGTTGCGGCTCACATCGCTGATCGTGCTGCCCTGATACTGGAACCGGCCGTTGCCGGTTTCGAACAGGGTCTTGGTGCTGATGCGACCCAGGTCCAGCGCCAACGCGGCGGTGAACGGCTTCATGATCGAGCCCGGCTCGAAGGTGTCGGTGATGGCCTGGTTGCGCAGCTTGGAACCGTGGAAGGTCTCGCGCTTGTTCGGATCGAAGGTCGGCACGTTGGCCAGGGCCAGGATCTCGCCCGTATGCACGTCCACGACCACGGCGGTCGCGCCCTTGGCCTGGTGCTTGTCCATGGCGTCCTTCAACGCCTTGAACACCAGATACTGCAGACGCGTGTCGATCGACAGGCGCAGGTCGCGGCCATCCACCGGCAGGGTCACGGCCTGCACATCTTCGATCACGCGGCCGAGCCGGTCCTTGATGACGCGACGGCTGCCGGGACGGCCGGACAACTGCTGGTTGAACGTCAGCTCGACGCCCTCCTGCCCCTGATCCTCGACGCTATTGAAACCCACCACGTGAGCCATCACGTCGCCGTCCGGGTAGTAGCGGCGGGTCTCGGGCTGCTGGTGCACGCCGGGCATGCCCAATTGTTTGATCTTGTCGGCCACGTCCATGGAGACCTGGCGCTTCAGGTAGACGAAGTTCTTGTCTTCGTCGACCAGGCGGTGACGCAGGTCGGCCGGCGGCGTTTCCAGCAGCTTCGCCAGCGTGTCCATCTGCGCCGGGGTAGCCTGCTTGGCGTCTTCCGGAATCGCCCAGATGGCGCGCGCCGGCACGCTGGAGGCCAGCACCGCGCCGTTGCGATCCATGATCTTGCCGCGCGTCGCGGCCAGGGTCAGCGTGCGCTCATAGCGCCGCTCGCCCTGCTGCTGCAGGAATTCGGTGGACAGCCCCTGCAGGAACAGGGCGCGGCCGGCCAGCACGGTGAACCCGCCGAACAGCAGGATCAGCACCAGGCGCGCGCGCCAGGTGGGCAATTGCCCGCGCAGCACGGGGTTATCGAAGAAGGGGACGCGTTTCATTGCGCGCCTCCGGTGGCGGAAGCGGGCGGCTGGTTCAAGTACAGCGTGCGATCCGGAACGATGGAGATCATCTTCAGGCCATCGCGCGCGATGGCGTCGACCCGCGCGTTGCGGGCCAGTTCGGCGCGGTCCAGCTGCAGGCGCCGCCAGTTGGTTTCCAGGTCGCGAGCCTGCGCCTGATCACGTCCCAGCTCGATGAAGAGCTGGCGCGACTGATACCGGCTGGTGACCAGGGAAATGGCCGACAGCATCAGCAAAGCCGCAACGATCAGGTTGACGCGACCCATTAGCGGCGCCCTCCCTTGCCGCGACGCGGCGGGGGTGCCAGGTCGCTGCCCGGCAGCGAACCGATCTTCACGAACGCGAAGCCGCCCTCGGCGGGCAGCGGCGTCTCGGTACGTTCGGCTACGCGCAAGACGGCGGAACGGGCGCGGGCGTTGGCCGAGACTTCGTCGTCTTCGGCCAGCACGCGGCCCAGGGAGCGCAGGACCGGCTGGGGCATTTCGCTTTCGCGCAGGGGCAGGCGCGCATGCGCGGCGGCCGGACGAGCCGCCGCCGCGATGCACTGCTTGACCATGCGGTCTTCAAGCGAATGAAAGCTGATCACCGCCAACCTCCCTCCCGGGGCGAGCAGGTCTAGAGCTGCCGCGAGGGTGCGCGCGAGCTCTTCGAGTTCCCGATTGATGTAAATCCGTAGAGCTTGAAAGGTGCGTGTGGCCGGATGTTGCCCCTTTTCGCGCGTGCGGACGGCGCTGGCGACGCACTCGGCAAGCTCGAGCGTGGTGCGCAGCGGCCTTGTTGCGCGGCGAGCAGCAATCGCCTTTGCAACCTGAAAAGCAAACCGTTCTTCGCCATAATCCGCTATGACCTCCCGCATCTCATCCACACTGGCTTGCGCCAGCCAATCCGCCACCGTGGGACCACGAGTGGTGTCCATCCGCATATCGAGCGGGCCGTCTCGCATGAACGAGAAACCACGCTCGGCGTCATCGATCTGAGGCGAGGAAACGCCCAGATCCAGCATCACGCCATCGACCTTGCCGATGCCGAGCTGCTCCAATTCTTCGGCCATGGTGGCAAAGCCGCCATGCACCACGGTGACCCTCGGGTCCGCTGCCGCCAGTTGCCTGGCTACGGCGATCGCCTCCGGATCCTTGTCGAACACCACCAGCCTGGCGCTCGGGCCCAGGCGGCCAAGCAGTTCGCGGCTGTGCCCGCCACGCCCGAAGGTGCCGTCGACGAAGACGCCGCCTTCCGCCCGCGTAGCCGCAGCCGGCCCGGCCTGCTGATGCGACCGTGCCGCGCCCTTGCCGCCGAAGTCAGGCAGCAATAGCGCGTCCACCGTCGGCTCCAGCAGAACGGGCCGATGTTCGAATTCCATAACTTTTTCAGAACGAAAACTGATTCAACACATCCGGCATACCCTTGGCCAGGTCCTCAGCCTCGCGGCTGGCCAGAGTAGCGGCGTCCCACAGCTCGAAGTGCGCGCCCAGACCGAGCAGCATCACATCGCGCGTCATACCGGAAGCGTTGCGCAGTTCAGGAGCGATCAGGACCCGGCCGGAGCCATCCAGTTCCACGTCCTGAGCGTTGCCCAGCAACAGCCGCTGCAACGCGCGCGCCGTCATGGGAAAGGCGGCAATCTGCTCGCGCTTCTTTTCCCACTCGGGCCGCGGGTAGACCAGCAAGCAGCCGTCAGGGTGGCGTGTCAGGGTCAGCCGGCCATCGGCCTGCGACATGAGCGCGTCACGGTGCCGGGTCGGAATCGAGATCCGTCCCTTGGCATCCAGCGTGAGCGCGCTGCTTCCCTGAAACACCACTTTTACCCCACTTAATTGCACAATTTCCTACTATTTCCCACTCTACGGTATGGGATCGGGGCGGTCAAGCGCGTGGTTGCAATTTTTTCAATCACAACAAGGACTTAGATCAATATGTAAATCCGCAAAAAGAAAAACCTCCCAATAAATCAGGAGGTTGCGGCACTATCTAAAAGTCCTTCTTCAGAAGTGGCGGCTAACAATGCCTTTGCATTGTTTTACGGTCGGTCGTTTGCTCCGGTTGGCAAGGCTTCCAGCCGGGCCCGCCGATTTGAGCGGCCCCAAAAATGGTCCGGCCCGGCCAGCGCGACGCCAGGTTCCAGCCAGGACCAGGCTCGCGTTGCGAATGAGTTGCAAGACGGGTCTATAGGCCGGATTCTGTACACCAGGTTTCCCTGGCGGACGATCATTCCTCTGGACGGATCATTGCTGAGCCGCTCTAGCCATCTACCCGCATGCTTGGACGGGCCGCCCTACGCGGTCCGAAGACCGCACGCATGCCTATTTGATGTTGCTCCGGATAGAGGTTGCCGCGTTTCACCCTGCGATGCCGCCGCCCGTTGCCGGACGGCGCGATACGGAGATGGCCGTATCTGTGCGCGCGATGCACGCCCGCCCCGCAGACTCGTCTCTGTGGCCCTATTCCTCAACCGCGCCCGAAGACGCGGCCGGACGGCCGTTAGCCGTTACCCTGCCCTGTGGAGTCCGGACCTTCCTCGATGGATTCGCATCCACCGCGATCGTCCGACCCGCCTTGCGGTGCGTATTCTATTACACCCGCCAGCTCCGTCCCCGAAGAAGCCGCGACACTAGCCGTGCAAACGGCGTTACGGGGTTCCTGCGACAATACGCCTTGATTCGCTCAGACGCCGCAGACAATACCCATCACATGGCCCTTGCTACTCTCATCACCCTTACCGACATCCAGCTGGCCTATGGCCACCACCCGCTGCTGGACCACGCTGATTTTGCCATCCAGGCCGGCGAGCGCATCGGCCTCATCGGCCGCAATGGCGCCGGCAAGTCCTCGCTGCTGAGACTGCTGGACGGCAGGACCCAGCCCGACGACGGCGACATCGCCCGCAGTTCGGGTCTGCGCGTGGCCACGGTCGAACAGGAACCCGAACTGGACGAAAACGCCACCGTCTTCGATGTGGTCTGCAATGTCGAGGGCGATCATGAAGACTGGCAGCGCCCCTCGCGCGTGCGCTCGGTGCTCGAAAAACTCGGCCTGCCCGCGGACGTACAGATCGCCGGCCTGTCCGGCGGCACGCGCAAGCGCGTCGCGCTGGCGCGCGCCCTGGTCGATGAGCCGGACCTGCTGCTGCTGGACGAACCCACCAACCA
Organism: Achromobacter aegrifaciens; assembly: GCF_902859735.1. Taxonomy (GTDB): domain Bacteria; phylum Pseudomonadota; class Gammaproteobacteria; order Burkholderiales; family Burkholderiaceae_B; genus Achromobacter; species Achromobacter aegrifaciens. Next base: position 94,730 of record NZ_CADIJY010000017.1, read on the forward strand.
CCTGGACTTCGAAGGCATCGCCTGGCTGGAAGACATGCTGCGCACCTGGAAAGGCGCCGCCGTCATCATCACCCACGACCGCCGCTTCCTGGACGCAGTGGCTACCCGCATCGTCGAACTCGACCGCGGGCGCCTGCTGAGTTTTCCCGGCAACTTTTCGCAGTGGCAGGAGCGCAAGGCCCAGTGGCTCGAATCCGAGCGCCTGGAACAAGCGCGCTTCGACAAGCTGCTGGCGCAGGAAGAAGTCTGGATCCGCAAGGGCGTCGAGGCCCGCCGCACCCGCAACGAAGGCCGCGTGCGCCGCCTGGAACGGCTGCGGGTCGAACGCGCCGAACGCCGCGAACGCGTCGGCGACGTCTCGCTCGCGCTGGCCGAGGGCCAGCGCTCCGGCAAGCTGGTCGCCGAACTCGACCACGTGAACAAGGCCTTCGGCGACAAGATCGTGGTGGACGACTATTCCACCACCATCCTGCGCGGCGACCGCATCGGCATCATCGGCCCCAACGGCGCCGGCAAGACCACCCTGCTCAAGCTGATCCTGGGCGAGATGCAACCCGACAGCGGCACGACGCGGCTGGGTACCAACGTTGCGGTCGCGTACTTCGACCAGATGCGCGCGCAGTTGGACGAAAACGCCACGCTCGTCGACATCATCAGCCCGGGCAGCGAATGGGTGGAAATCGGCGGTGCCCGCAAGCACGTCATGAGCTACCTCGGGGACTTCCTGTTCTCGCCCGCCCGCGCCGGCTCGCCCGTGCGCAGCCTGTCCGGCGGCGAACGCGCCCGCCTGCTGCTGGCGCGCCTGTTCGCCCGCCCTGCCAACGTGCTGGTGCTGGACGAACCCACCAACGACCTCGACATCGAAACGCTGGAACTGCTGGAAGAATTGCTGCAGGAGTACCAGGGCACGGTGCTGCTGGTCAGCCATGACCGCGCCTTCCTGAACAACGTCGTTACGCAGACCATCGCCTACGAAGGCAATGGCCGCTGGCGCGATTACGTGGGCGGCTACGATGAATGGGTCGCGCAGCGGCCCGCGCCCGCGGCCCCGGCCGAAGACGCAACCCCTGCCACCCGGCCTGTCGACGATGCCGCCGCGCGCGCCAAGGCCGCCAAGCCCAAACCGGCCAAGTCGGCCAAGATGAACTCCTGGGAACTGCGCGAACTGGAAGGCCTGCCGGACGCCATCGCCGCCCTGGAGGCGCAACAAGCGGAACTTGCCGGCAAGCTCGCCGATGGCAGCCTCTACCGCGACGCGCCCGCCGAAGTCGAACGCATCAACGGCGAACTGGCCAAGCTGGAAAGCGAACTCGAAGAGCGCTTCGCCCGCTGGGAACTGCTGGAAGCGCGCCGCGAAGGCACGCTGTAATCAGCTTGTCTCTATATACATATAGAGGCGCATGAAAAATGCCCCCGAAATCCGGGGGCATTTCTTTTGTTCCGGACTTGCCGGACGGCGCAATTGCCTAGCCCCGCGCGCGCCAGGTCAGCGCTTCACCCGCAGCCAGCGGAACCAGCGTCGTGTTGCCGAACGCGACTTCCTCGGGCACCTGGTAGGCCTCGCGCACCAGCGTCAGCGTGCCGGTGTTGCGCGGCAGGCCGTAGAAGTCCGGGCCATGGAAACTGGCGAAGCCTTCCAGCTTGTCCAGCTTGCCGACCGCGTCGAAGGCGGTGGCGTACAGCTCCATCGCGTGCAATGCCGTGTAGCAGCCGGCGCAACCGCAAGCATGCTCCTTCAACCCGCGCGCGTGCGGCGCGCTGTCGGTGCCCAGGAAAAAGCGCGGGCTGCCACTGGTCGCCGCCTCGACCAGCGCAAGGCGGTGCGTTTCGCGCTTAAGCACCGGCAGACAGTAGAAGTGCGGCCGCACGCCGCCTTGGAAAATCGCATTGCGGTTGTACAGCAGGTGCTGCGGCGTGATCGTGGCTGCGATGGGACCTTCCGCGTCGCGCACGTATTCCGCGCCCTCTTTCGTCGTGATGTGTTCGAACACCACCTTCAAGGCGGGGAAGGCGCGGCGCAGCGGCTTCATCACGCGCTCGACAAAGATTGCTTCGCGGTCGAACAGGTCGATCGACGGATCCGTCACTTCGCCGTGCACCAACAACGGCATGCCGCATTTTTCCAGCGCTTCCAGCGCCTTCGTGCATTTGCCCAGCAGATCGGTCACGCCGGCATCGGAGTTGGTCGTGGCGCCTGCCGGATAAAGTTTCACGGCGTAGACTTGGCCCGACTCGTAGGCGCGGAAAATCTCTTCCGACGTGGTGTTGTCGGTCAGATACAGCGTCATCAACGGCGTGAAGGCATCGGGATTGCCGCCCGCCTTTTTCAAGGCCTCCAGAATGCGGCCGCGATAGGCCAACGCCTGTTCGGTGGTCGTGACCGGCGGCTTCAGGTTGGGCATGATGATTGCGCGCGCGAACTGGCGCGCGGTATCCGCCACCACCGCCTCGAGGGCAGCGCCGTCGCGCAGATGCAGGTGCCAGTCGTCCGGCCGGGTGATGGTGAGCTGAGTCGTGTTTTGAGTAGACATGGAAAGGCTTCTTAATCTGCCAGCGGCATGCCCCGTTCGGCCAGCGCGCTGAACATCGCGCTGCCCAAGGGGATGACGGCATCGTTGAAATCAAAATGCGAGTTGTGCAGCACGCAGCCGGAATCGGCTCCGCCCTGGCCCAGGCGGAAGTATGCGCCAGGCTTGCTCTGCAACATGAAAGAGAAATCCTCGGAGCCCATCGACGGCGTCAGATCGCGCACGACGTTCTCCTTGCCTATCATCTCGGTGGCGATGTCGGCCACCAGATTGGCGTGCTGCGGCGTGTTCAAGGTCGCAGGGTAGATCCGTTCGTAAGTGACCTCGGCAGTGCCGCCGAAAGCGCCCGCAATCGCGGACACCAACTCGCGCATGCGGGTCTCCACCATTTCCTGGACGGACTTGCGGAACGTGCGCACCGTGCCGACCATTCTCGCTTCGCGCGGAATCACGCTCATGGCGCCGGGATGCCCGGCCTGCAGCGATCCGATGGACACCACCGCCGAATCCAGCGGATTGACGTTGCGCGACACGATGGTCTGCAACGCTGTAATGATCTGCCCTGCGATGGTGACCGGATCGATGGTCTGGTAAGGATGCGCGCCGTGGCCGCCGCGCCCTGTGATCAGGATCTCGAAGCGATCGGCCGCGGCCATCATCGGCCCGGGGTTGATGCCTATCGTGCCCGGCTTCAGGCCCGGCCAGTTATGCAGCGCGTAGATCGCGTCGCACGGAAAGGTATCGAACAGGCCATCTTCCAGCATGGCGCGCGCGCCGCCGCGCCCCTCTTCCGCGGGCTGGAAGATCAGAACCGCGGTGCCATCGAAATTGCGCGTCTGCGACAGGTACTTGGCCGCGCCGATCAGTACCGCGGTGTGACCGTCGTGGCCGCAACCGTGCATCAGGCCAGGCTTGGTCGACTTGTGCCCGAAGTCGTTGTCTTCGGTCATGGGCAAGGCGTCCATGTCGGCACGCAGGCCTATCATGCGCCCGCTATCGCAGCGTTTGCCGCGGATGACGCCCACCACGCCAGTCTTGCCGATGCCGCGGTGCACCTCGATCCCCAGCGCCTCCAGCGCGCCCGCCACGATTCCGGAGGTCCGGACTTCCTCGAAGCCCAACTCGGGGTGCGCGTGCAAATCGCGCCGCAGCGCCGTCAATTCGTCATGAAAGAGGCGAATTGATTCCAAAGGAGATCGTGCGTACATAGGAGGTTACAGAATGACGATATAGAGGGGACAGTCTGTGCATTTTAGTTGCTACAGAGGATAAATGCCTTTGTCTTTACGAGAGAGACACGTTATGCTCCGGCCGCAGGACAATTTTTCCAACAGCCAGAGAAGGAGCGCCGCATTATGGCCACAACCTCCAAACCCGCGACCGCGCGCAAGCCGAACGCTGCATTCATGAAGCCCCTGACCCCCAGCGCCGAACTGGCCGCCGTCATCGGCTCGGAAGCCGTGCCGCGTACCGAGGTCACCAAAAAGATCTGGGAATACATCAAGAAGCACAACCTGCAAGATGCCAGCAACAAGCGCAACATCAACGCCGATGCCAAGCTGCGCCCGATCTTCGGCAAAGATCAGGTCACGATGTTCGAACTGACCAAGCTGGTCAACGCACATCTGAAGTAAGCAGGCAAAGGGCGTACCCCGTACGTCCCTGCCTTCATATCGTCGCGACGCCCCGGTTCATTCCTGGGCGAGCTCGCCTCCCCAGCGCAGCTTTCTCTCACCGCGACAGCCTCGCCGCAACCTCGCCGGCACGGCCTGATTCCCACACCAGCATTCCCCGAAAGCCAAGCCTGGCGCGCCTCTTCAGGCAGTTGGCATGGCTTCCTCACGGTCCCACGGCCAGCATTCGGAAGCAACATGGATTGGCCCATGCGCGATGGCTGCACATGCTGCGGGCCCACGTGTCGTGCGTGAATAATCCTGCACCAGCAGAGGCCTTCGAAACGCTGAATTGCACTCAGCGCTTGTTCGCTGATGCCCGCACCCGCTGTCCAAGTACGGCGCCAAGATCAAACTCAACAAAGCAAAAGGCCGGCATATGCCGGCCTTCTGTTTGAACGCGAGCCTTCAGGCGTAGGTAGTCGGCGCGGAGCCTTCCAGCAACGACAGCCAGCCCTTGATCAGGCGATACAGCACCCAGATCACGGTCGCGGCCAGGCCGATCCAGCCGATGAAGATGAGCGTCGCGATGCCGCTGATGGCCAGCCACAGCAGGGCCCACCAGAAGGTCCGCAGCAGCCAGTCGAAATGAGCGGCATAGACGGTACCTGCGGCGTCCGAGCGCTTCAGGTACATCAGCACTACGGCCGCCAGCGTGGCGATGCCCAGGAAACCGCTCGTCAGGAAGCCCAGGGCGTACAAGCCATAGGCAACGTGGGTCAGCGTGCGCAGGTCTAACGTCGTTCCGGGCACGGGGGTCTGGGGATCACTCACGATAACGCTCCAACGAATTGACTCGGTCAATCTTACCGCACAAAGCTACCCCGCCCACGGCCGTTGTTATTTGTGCACATTCAATGCTGGCGCGGCTTGCAGCCTGATTGACGGTCCGCAACCACTCGCCCAAAAGCCCCAGCCGCCCGAAGCCGCGCCGACCGCTTGCTAGCTCATCGCAACAACACCGCAAAAGAAAAACCCCGCAGCGCGAGCTGCGGGGTTCCTGGAATCAAAGCCTGACAATGACCTACTTTCACGGACGTCCGTCCACTATCATCGGCGCAAAGGCGTTTCACTGTCCTGTTCGGGATGGGAAGGAGTGGGACCACCTTGCTATGGTTGTCAGGCGTAACTGCTTGAGTGCCTGCCCTATCGTGGGCAAACGCTCCAATCCTGTAGCGAGACCGATGCGCGTGCCTGGAGCAGATCTCGACAGGCGCCCGCAATGGGCTCTCACAAAGACAAAACCCCACAGGGGTTACCTGTGGGGTTCTGCGGAATAAAAGCTTGACGATGACCTACTTTCACAGACGTCCGTCCACTATCATCGGCGCAAAGTCGTTTC
>NZ_CADIJY010000018.1 GCF_902859735.1 Achromobacter aegrifaciens
CGCCGGGTCCTCGCGGCATTCACGGGCAATGGCGGCGATGCCGCGCGCATGGCGCGACACCGCGACGCCGCGGCCTGCCTGCGCGGCGGGCAGCCGTTCGGCGGGCGCAGCGGGCGGTGGCGCCAGGTAGCCCAGCTCGGCTTCCGGCGCCAGCGAGTCCAGCACGGTGAGTTCGGGCAGGTTGATGCGCAGCCGGTCCAGCCAGGCCTGGCGGCGTTCGGCATAGGGGTAGTCAGCCAGTCGGGCCATGGCGTCGACGGCGCGGGCGAATCGATCGTAGAGGTCGGTCATGAGCGGCGCTATGTACGAGAAAGTGCGTGGGGCCCGCGGCCATGCCGGGGCGCATTGCAGTACGGCTTTATCCTAACCGGTCAGACCAGTTGAATGTCATAATGCCCAGGCAGTATATGGCTGTCAACGCCAAACCGGGGGCGGCCGCGCACCCCTGCCTTGAGAATTCCGCGATGAACACCGTCGAACACATAGCCCAGCAGTTGCAGGCCCGCATCCGCCAGCGCGATTGGGCCGAGGCCGGCAAGCTGCCGGGGCAGCGCCAGCTGGCCGAGGACCTGGGCGTAAGCCGCGCCTCGCTGCGCGAGGCCATCACCATGCTGGAAGGGCTGGGACTGCTGCGCAGCGAAGCCGGCCGCGGCGTGTTCATCGCCCGGCCCGGCGAAAAAGGCCTGGGCAGCGCCTACGGCCGCTGGCGTTTCCAGGGCCGCTATGCCTTGCGTGATGTCTATCTGGTGCGCAACCAGCTGGAGGAGCTGGCAGCCGGCCTGGCCGCGGGCGTCGTCACCCAGGCGGGGCTGGCCCGCCTGCGCGCCACCATCACGCACATGGAACAGGCCGCCGACGCCGGCGACCTGGTGGCCATGTCGGAAGGCGACCGCGCCTTCCACGCCTGCCTGTACGAGATCGCCGGCAGCCCGATGTTGCTGGACCTGGCCGAGAACATCGCGGAAGTGGTGGACGGCAGCCGGCAGGTCGCGTTCGCCGATCCGGCGCGCGTGCGCGAGCCCATCTACGAACACGCGGCCATCATCGACGCGCTGGCTACCGGTTCGGCCGACGCCGCGCGGCGCGCCATGCGCGCCCACATCTGCAACGTGGCCGACCGCGCGGGCCTGTCGCTGACGATCCCGGGCGCCTGAGTCTCCCTACCGCTGTCCGTCATGCACGGACACGGCTTCCTTGGTCAGCCCGCCCAGCCGCGAATGCACCCGGCCGCCCGTGCCCATGACCAGGGCGAACAGGATCTCGTTGGCGCGCGGCGCATCCTGGATGCCGATCTCGATGCTGTTGAAGTGGCTGCGCACATACGAAGCGTGGATGTAGTGCACCGGCACCATCATGCGGTAGCCGGCCACGGCCACGGCCTTGACGGCGGGCACCATGGCGCGGGGTTCGCCCAGCACGCTGCGCATGGCCCAGCCGCCGGCCTCGTGCCAGACCGCGCCGTGCTCCATTTCACCGTCCAGGCCGACGATGGCGGCCTTGCTGTAGACCTCGATCTGGTCCTTGCCGCCCAGCGTCTCGACCAGCTCGGTCGCCAGCAGCGTGCCCAGGCTGCGCAGTTCGGCCATGAAGGGCATCAGATCCGGCTCGTAGCGGCCGGCGTAGGGATTGCGGATGACGGCGCAGGACGCCGCCAGCTTGAGTGGCCTCTCGGGCGCCGGGCCGTTCTCGTGGTAGGTGGTCTCGAGGATGAGGCAGCGTTTGCGGATATCGATCAGCGACATGCGGGGAATTCCTGGTAGCAGTTGAAAGAGGACGTTCTATTGCGGCGGGATGCCGGTTTCCTTGACGATGGCCGCCCATTTGTCGATCTCGGCGCGTACGAAGCCGCCGAATTCGGCCGGGGTCTGCTGCTTGACGGTCAGGCCCTGGCGCTCATAGGTCTGCTTGAGTTCGCCGTTGGCCAGGGCCTTGCCCAGCGATTGCGACAGGCGTTCCACCACGGGCGCGGGCAGGCCGGCCGGACCCATCAAGCCGAACCACACGGTCAGATCGAAGCCGGCGGCGCCGGTTTCATTGAGCGTGGGGATGTCCGGCGCCAGCGGAAAGCGTTCGGGAGTGCTGACCCCGTAGGTCTTGACCTTGCCGGCGCGCGCCTGCTGCAGGCCGTTGGCCAGATCGGTGAACGTGAGGTCGACGGTGCCGCCGATGACGTCGGTGAGCGCCTGCGGACCGCCGCGGTAGGGCACCGGCGTAACGTTGATCTTGCCCATGGACGCCAGCTTGGCGCCGAACACCTGCGCGCTGCCCGAGCCGTAGGCATAGGTCAGCTTGCCGGGATGCTGGGCGCCATAGGCAAACAGATCGGATACCTTGCTGCCCGGCATGCGCGGCGAACCCACCAGCAGATAGGGCGTTTCGGCGACGGCGCCGATGGGCGCGAGGTCGGTGGCGGGGTTGTAGGGCAGGTCCTTGAACAGGCTCACGCCGCTGGCCGCCGTGGACACGCCCACCACCACCAGGGTGTAGCCGTCGGGCTTGGCGCGGGCCACGTCATGGGTGCCGATGATGCCGTTGGCGCCGGGCTTGTTTTCCACCACTACCGGCTGGCCAAGATCGTCGGCCATGGCTTTGCCCAGGCTGCGGGCCACCACATCGGTGATGCTGCCTGGCGGAAAGGGTACGACCATGCGGATGGGATGGTCGGGGTAGCCCGCGGCGCCGGCGGGCGCGAGCGGGGCGCCCAGCACCAGCGCCAGCGCAAGCGCGGCGGCGGATCGTTTCATGCTTGTCTCCTGTGGATCTCGTTATCGTTGGCGTCCGGCGCTTCAGGCGGGAGCCGGGGTTTCCAGGCGCTGCAGATAGCGGTGGATCTCGGTGTTGTCCACGCCGGCCGGCATGTCTGCAAGCGCGCGCTGCCATAGCGCCGTGCACAGCGACAGCTGCGAGGCCGGAACGCCGGCCAGGGCCTGCAGCGCATCGGCGGTGCGCAGGTCCTTGGCCATCAGCGCCAGGGCAAAGCCACCGTTGTAGGTGCCGGGCACGATGAACTGGCGCAGCTTGGTTTCGGTGGCGACGTTGCGGCCGCTGGAGGCGTTGAGCACATCGGTGAACACTTCCAGGTCCAGGTCCATGCGCTGCGCGATCAAGAGCGCTTCGCTGGCCGCCAGCAGGCCGGCCGCGTAGACGTAGTTGTTCAGCGCCTTCATCGCATGGGCGGAGCCCACGGCGCCGGTGTGGATGAGGGACGCACCCATGCGCGAGAGCAGGGGACGCACCCGCGCCAGGCCGTCGGCATCGGCGCCCACCATGATGGCCAGCGTGCCAGCGGCCGCCTTGGCCACCGCGCCCGACACCGGTGCGTCGATGAGCGTCACGCCCGCCGCGCGCAATAGCGGCGCCAGCCGCAGCGTTTCGGCCGGGTTGGACGAACCCATGTCCAGCAGCACGGAGCCTGGGCGCATCACGTTGGCCAGTCCATGCTCGCCTTCGATCACCGCGTTGGTGATGGCGCTGTCGGGCAGCATGGTGATGACCACGTCGCAGGCGGCCAGCGCCGATAGGCCGGCGGCCGGCCTGAGCGTCTGGTTCCAGGCGGGGTGCCCGGCCAGGCGCTCCAGGCGCGCGGGATCGCGGTCATACGCCAGGATGTTGTAGCGCTCCTCGCCGCGGGCGAGGTTTTCCAGCATGGGCAGACCCATCATGCCCAGGCCCACGAATCCTACAGTGAGAGTCATGCATTCCCTTTATCGAATCGTCCTGGAAAGCGCGCCAGGAGCCATCTGGGATGCTAATGAAAGCGCCATTTCAGCGCTTATGCTAAGTTGGCCAGGGGTTATAACAAACGATTATCGGGTCAGCCATGCGATTCAAACTCAGGCAGATGGAAGCGTTCCGGGCGGTGATGCTGACCGGTTCCATGAATGGCGCGGCCAAGCTGCTGTTCGTGTCGCAGCCCGCGGTCAGCCGTCTCATCGCCCATACCGAGCAAAGCCTGGGCCTGCAGCTGTTCGAGCGCGACAAGGGCAAGCTCACGCCCACCCCTGAAGCGCAGCGCCTGTTCCAGGAAGTGGGACCGCTGTTCGACGAGGCCCTGCGCATCGACGAACTGGCGCGCGACCTGGCCGAGCGGCCGGAGGGCGCGTTGACCCTGTGTTCCAGCCCCAGCCTGGCGCTGAACTTCGTGCCGCCGGTGATCGCGCAGTACATGGAGCTCTATCCCAACGTCAGGCTCAAGTTCCACACCACGCTGCTGTCCGACATGGCGCATGAGCTGTTGGGACGCAAGGCGGAACTGGCCGTGTCGGTGCTGCCGATAGACCATCCCAATCTGGTCGTGGAGCCGCTGGCCACGGGCGAGATGGTCTGCATCCTGCCGCAAGGCCATCCGCTGGCCGCAAGGCGGGCAGTCAGCCTGGCCGAGCTGGCCGGGTGCCGGCTGATCCTCTACAACCGCAACATCCCGTTCGGGCAGTTGGTGGCAGCGGCCTTCCAGCGCGCTGGCGTCAGCTGGAATCCGGCCGTGGAAATCGTGCGCGCCGAGCTGGCCTGCGCCCTGGTCCGGGTCGGCGCGGGCGTGGCCATCGTCGACGAGTTCTCGGTTGGGCAGCAGGGTTGGCCCGGCGTGGTGACGCGGCCGCTGCGCGAGTCCATCCCGCTGTCGCTGAGCCTGGTGCGTTCGCGCTTCGAGCGCCCCAGCCGCCAGGTGCAGCGCTTCGTGCGCCTGATCAAGGAGCATGCGCGGACCTCGCGCAAGCCGGGCCGCGCCCGGCCAGCGGCGTAGCCGGCATCCGCAGGGAACGGACAGCCGGCGCATTTTCCGGACATGCCTGTTGGACCTGGCGCAAGCTTGCCTCGAATAAGCGCAGTTTGCGGATAGCGTCGGCCGGATCCGGCTAACGCGGGCCAGGCGCGCCACGCCAGTATTCGCCTCACTCAATCAGCCAACGGCGAGGTGATGCGATGAAGGGTCTGGACAATAAAGTGGCCATCGTGACCGGCGGCGCCACGCTGATCGGCGCGGGCGTGGTCGCCACGCTGCGCGCCTACGGCATGCGTGTGGCGCTGTTCGATATCGACGCGGCCGGCGGCGAACGCGTGGCCGCGGCCGATCCGGCCGGCACGCGCTTCTGGCCGGTGGACATTGCCGACGACGCGCAACTGGAGCGCGGCGTGGCCGACGCCGCGGCGCATTTTGGCCGCATCGATTTCCTGGTCAACCTGGCCGCGACCTATCTGGACGACGGCGCCGCATCGGGCCGCGCCGATTGGCTGCGCGCGCTCGACGTGAACGTGGTCAGCGCCGTGATGGCCGCGCGCGCGGTCCATCCCCATCTGCTGGCCGCTGGCGGCGGGGCCATCGTCAATTTCACCAGCATTTCGTCGCGCGTCGCGCAGACCGGGCGCTGGCTCTATCCGGTGTCCAAGGCGGCGCTGCTGCAAGTCACCCGCAACATGGCGATGGACTATGCCGCCGACGGCATCCGCGTCAACTCCGTGTCGCCAGGCTGGACCTGGTCGCGCGTGATGGACGAGCTGACGCAGGGCGACCGCGCCAAGACCGACCGGGTGGCCGCGGACTACCACCTGCTGGGCCGCGCCGGCGATCCGGCCGAAGTGGCCGAGGTGGTCGCCTTCCTGCTCTCAGACCATGCCAGCTTCGTCACCGGCGCCGACTACGCGGTGGACGGCGGCTATTCCGCCATGGGTCCCGAACAGGCCAAGCCCGCGATTCCGCGCCTGGCCGCCTAGCCAAACAAAGGAGAACAAACATGCGTCGAATCGCGATCGTGGGTGGAGGGCAGGCCGGCCTGCCCCTGGCGTTGGGACTGCTGGAAAAAGGTTATGAGGTGACCGTCGTCACCAACCGCGAACCGGACGACATCCGCCGCGGCAAAGTGATGTCCAGCCAGTGCATGTTCGATGCTTCGCTGCAGGTCGAGCGTGACCTGGGCCTGAACCAGTGGGAGGCGGAATGCCCCACCGTCGACGGCATCGGCCTGGCGATCCCGCATCCGGAGCGGCCCGGCCACAAGCTGATCGATTGGGTGGCGCGCCTGGACCGGCCCGCGCAGGCGGTGGACCAGCGCATCAAGATGCCGGCCTGGATGGAGCTGTTCGCGGCACGCGGCGGCCGGCTGCTGATCCAGGACGGCGGCGTGGCCGAACTTGAACTGCTGGCCGCCTCGCATGACCTGGTGCTGCTGGCCGCGGGCAAGGGCGAGGTGGTCAAGCTGTTCGAGCGCGATGCGCTGCGGTCGCGCTTCGACCGGCCGCAGCGCGCGCTGGCGCTGACCTATGTGCACGGCATGCGCCCGGCGCCGGATCATTCTCGCGTCGCCTTCAACTTGATTCCGGGCGTGGGCGAGTACTTCGTGTTCCCGGCGCTGACCATCAGCGGTCCCTGCGAGATCATGGTGTTCGAGGGCGTGCCTGGCGGGCCGATGGATTGCTGGCGCGACATCAAGTCGCCGCAGGAGCATCTGGCGCAAAGCCTGCATATCCTGCACAGCTATCTGCCCTGGGAGGCCGAGCGCTGCAGCGCGGTGGAGCTGACCGACGCCAACGGCATCCTGGCCGGCAGCTTCGCGCCCACGGTGCGCAAGCCAGTGCTGACCCTGCCGTCGGGCCGGCTGGTGTTCGGCCTGGGCGATGCGGTGGTGACCAACGACCCTATCACGGGGCAGGGCTCGAACAACGCCACCAAGGCCTGCGCCGTGTACCTGGACGCCATTCTGGCGCATGGCGACGCTACGTTCACGGCCGAATGGATGCAGCGCACCTTCGAACGCTTCTGGGACTACGCAGGCGCGGTGGTGGAATGGACCAACTCCATGCTGCTGCCGCCGGCGCCGCACCTGCTCAAATTGCTGCAGGCCGCGGACCACACGCCGGCGATCGCCAGCACCATCGCCAACGGCTTCAACCATCCGCCGTCGCTCTATCCCTGGTGGGGCGACGCCACGGCCTGCGAGGCTTTCATCGCGGCGCAGCCGGCGCGGGCGGCGGCATGAAGCCCGATTGCGCAGCGGGCCTGCCCCTGGACTGGGGCTGCACCGATCTGCATCCCAAGGTCCTGCGCGGCGTGTTAGGCAGCTATCCGACCGGTGTGGCCATCGTCGCCACGCGCTGTCCGGACGGCCGCCGGGTCGGGCTCACCATCAACTCCTTCGCCTCGCTGTCGCTGGACCCGCCGCTGGTGTTGTGGAGCCTGGTGAACCATTCGCCCAACCTGGCGGCGTTCCGCGATTGCAGTCACTTCACCATCAGCGTGCTGGCCTGCGGCCAGGAAGAGTTGGCGCTGCGTTTTGCCAGTTCTTCTGTTCCGGACAAGTTCGCGGGAGCGCCCGTGCACGACGTGCCGGAAGGCGTGCCCGCCATCGAAGGGGCGGTGGCCACCCTGGTCTGCGCCAACGACCAGCAAAGCCCCGCGGGCGATCACCTGCTGCTGTTCGGCCGGGTGCTGCGCGTGGCCAGCGTGACGGCCACGCCGTTGGTGTTCCATGCAGGGCGCTTCACTGCGTTGAGCGCCGCATAGGGCTCGCACGCGATTCCTTTCAATGTCCACGGGCCCGGGCGGCCTGTTTTCCCATCGGAGCGCATCATGCCCCTGGAGTCAGAGGCGCAGGTCATCATCGTCGGCAGCGGCATGAATTCGCTGGTCTGCGCGGCCTTGCTGGCGCAGCGCGGGAAGTCCGTGCTGGTGCTGGAACGCAACGACAGGCTGGGTGGCTGCATCCGCACCGAGGAGCTGTTTCCCGGCTACCGCCACGACGTGCTGTCCTGCTGGTATCCGCTGTTTGTCGGCAGTCCCGCCTATGCGGCGCTCAAACCCGCGTTGCAGGAAGCCGGACTGGAATTCATGCAGGGCGAGTACGCCACCGGGCTGGTGCTGCCCGACGGCTCGGGCCTGGCCTTGAAGCAGGATGTGGCGGACAGCGCGCGGCGGCTGGATGCCTGGGCGCCCGGCGATGGCGCAGCCTTCGGCGCCATGGCGCAGCGCCTGTTCGGCGAGGACGCGGCGCTGACCTTCGGCCTGCTGGGCCAGAATCCCTACGGCGCGGGCATGCTCAAGCTGCTATTCGGCGAATGGCGCAAGCGCGGCATGGACGGCCTGGCCGCCTTTGCCGCCGACTCGATGGAGAGCTTTCGCCGCTGGTCCGAACGCGCGTTGCAGTCTGATGCCGCGCGTGCATTGATCGCGCCCTGGGTACTGCACACCGGCCTGGGTCCGGACGACGCCTGTTCCGCGCTGATCGGCAAGCTGACCTTTGCCGCGGTCGTGGCCGGCGGCATGCCGGTGGTCAAGGGCGGCGGCAGCGGCGTGGTGGACGCGCTGGCCGCCGTCATCGAACGATACGGCGGCCGCCTGCAGACCGGCGCCGAGGTCGAACGCATCATCACAAGCGGCCAGGGCAAGCGGCGCCGCGCGGTGGGCGTGCTGGCGGGCGGACGCGAATATCGCGCGACAGTAGCGGTGGTCTGCAATGTGACGCCCGGCCAGTTGTACGGCCAGTTGCTGCCCGATGCGCCGCCCGCCGTGCGCGAACGCGCCGCTGGCTATCGCTACGGCCGCGGCGGCATGCAGATCCATTTCGCGCTGAATGCGCCGCCGGATTGGCTGACGCCGGAATTGCGCCACGTGCCGCTGGTGCATCTGACCGAGAGCATGGAACAGGTCTGCGCTTCGGTGACCGAGGCCAACAACGGCCTGCTGCCCGCGCGCCCCACGCTGGCCATCGGCCAGCCCGTCGCGGTCGACCCGACGCGCGCGCCGCCGGGCGGCTGGATCCTGTGGGTGCAGATGCAGGAACTGCCGGCGCGGATCAAGGGCGATGCCGCGGGCGAGATCGCGGCGCCTGCCGACGGCCGCTGGAACGAGGCCGTGCGCGAGGCGATGGCCGACCGGGTGCAGGCGCGCATGGAACGGGTCATGCCGGGCCTGGCGCGGCGCATCGTCGGCCGGCGGGCCTACTCGCCGGCGGACCTGGAAGGCCTGAACTGCAACCTGGTGGGCGGCGATCCCTATTCGGGCGTGTGTTCGCCCGACCAGTTCTTCTGGCTGCGGCCCTTCGCCGGAAGCCAGGGTGCGCGCGGCCACCGCACGCCGCTGCGCAATCTCTTTCACATCGGCGCCGCCACCCATCCGGGCCCCGGCCTGGGGGGCGGTTCCGGCTATCTCGTCGCACAACAAATAGGCAGGAGGGGAACATGAACGGACACCTGAAAATCCGGCGGCTTGCTGGCGCCTTGGCATTGGCGCTGGCTGGCACGGGAGCCCAGGCCACCGAGGGCGGCGGCCTGGGCATCTATCCGGACGGACTGGAAAACTTCATGTCGGGCGCGCTGCCGCCGCCGGGCGTGCACATGCTGGTCTATGCCGGCGGGGCGCGCTACGACACGCTGCGCGGCAACGACGGCGAACGCGTGCCGGTGCCTGGCTTCAAGGTGGACGTCAATGTGCTGGCGCCGCGCCTGATCTGGGTCACGCAGCAGCAGGTCATGGGCGGCCAGCTGGCCTTCCACGCCATCGCGCCGCTGCTGGACGTGACCGCCAAGGCTGCTGGGCAACGCAACCGCAGCACCGGCCTGGGCGACATGACGCTGGGCGTGGCGCTGGGCTATCACCCGTCCGAAAGCCTGCACTACGTGGTGGGGTTGGACATGTACGCGCCCACCGGCGAATACGACCGCAAAGACCCGTCCAGCCTGGGCAAGAACTACTGGACCGCGCAGCCGGTGTTCGCCCTGAGCCGCATCAGCCCGGACGGCTTCAACGCCGACCTGAAAGTCATGTACGACTTCAACTTCACCAATTCCGCCACCGATACGCGTTCAGGCCAGGCCCTGCACGCCGACTACGCGCTGGGCTGGGGCGTGGGCAAGGGCTGGGTGCTGGGGGTGGGCGGCTACGCCTTCCAGCAAGTCACCGACGACAGCGGCCCGAACAGCGCCGCCGGCCGCGCCCGCGCTTTCGGCTTCGGCCCCTCGGTGCGCTACATGAATGAAAAAGGCTGGCTGTTCACGGCCAAGTGGCAGCAGGACTTCAAGGTCAAGAACCGGCCCGAGGGCGCGCAGCTGTATGTGAAGCTGGGGATACCGTTCTAGGTCTGGCGGCTGCACTGGAAGGCCCTGGCTGTCCGTCTCTGCGGGGCTGTCCTGCTGGTATCGTTGCGCTGTCGATGGGACGGGGCAAGGACATGAATCTGTACGAAGCGATACGCTGGGGCAACGAATCCGAGGACCCGTACACTGGCGGTCCGGATGGCGCGGATACCTGTTTCCTGGTGCGGGCGGAATCGGTCGAGGAGGCTGGACGGCTTGCGGATGCGGCATTGCGCGGCGCCCGGTGCGGGCTGGCGGACTGGACCCAGGTTCTGTACTTGCTCGGCACGGAACAGGCCACGGACAGTGAACCTCGAATCTTGCGTGGACCCTATTTGCAGCACGCCTACCGGTACGGCTGGCGGCACTGGAGCCGGGACGAGGCGGCGGCGCCTTGGGTCGAGCAGTCTTAGGCGAGGGGCACCTCAGCGGGCGGACTGCTTGCGTTGCCCTTGAAGTTCCTGGACGGTAAATAGAACGAGTTCGGCCTTGTCGAGGGAGTCGTCGCGTTCCGCATTTTCCAGCAGATCATCGATCTGTCCACGCAGATGCCGGCAGTCGCTGGGCTCGCCTTTGGGATTGATCTTTTTGACCTCGACCCGCACTCGGGAAACCCAGTCGCGCTCGTTCTGAGCCAGTTTTTTCGCCCGCTGTTGGCGTTTGGTTGCCGCAGCGGCCGCCTCCGGAGTACGAATCGCGTCGCTGGTCGCTTTCAAGATCGCTTTGGGGTCGTAGGGGACTTGAGCAAGCGGCTTGCCTATGACCGCTTCCGCCACCGCCAGCGAAGACAGCTTATTGAGGTCGTCGATGGGAACGTCGATGGCGCAAGCGCCGGCCGCCCCAATGTGCGCGCCGGCCCGTTCGCCAAGCGGGATTTTCTGCAGTCGGGGTGAAAGCGCGGCGACGGCTGCGCGCCTGGCTTCGGCCTTCGCATCGGCCGACCGCAAGGCCTGGCTCGACGCCTCGAACGCCTTCATGTCGATATCGTCCGAGGCGAATGCCGTCCCGATGGACAGCGTCGCGCAAAGAAGAAGACTGCTTTTTAGCGTTTTCATCGAGTTTCCTTCCCCGGGGCTGCGTCGTACCAGCGAGCTTCCTGTTGCGCGAGTGTCCTGGAAATGCACCTTCCGCGCCATAGCGGTCAACGGATGAGGAAGGCATGCGTTGTTCGGATGCAACTGCAGGAATGCTTCCGTGGGCGTTTTGGGGCCTCGCGCACCATTCCGGCTGACGGTGGAATAGCATCCCGCGTGGAGATATCCGCGCCGGCGAGCGCTCACAGGGGGACATGATGAAAAGAACGATTTCGGCGCTGGCGCTTTGCTTGTGCGGCGGACTTGCCGCAGCGCAGAACACCAGCAGCAGCTTTGAAGTACAGGAGCCGATGCGCAATTCGCTGGGTTTTGCGATGGGTAGCGACGGCCAGGAGTGGCTCGGCGACAAGGCGGTCGCGCACATGGGTTTCATTGCAGCCTGCAGGCTGTACCCGGCAGACGGGCCGGAGGTCCAGGGGATGGTGGCCATGGCCCTGGCCCAAGCGAGCCTGGGCATGGACCTGGCCCGCGCGCCGACAGACCCGGCCGCGCTGCGCGCCAGGCTCGCCCAGCGCTTGAATTCCCAGGAAGGGCGCAAGGACGCGGCGGAAAAAATCCAGGCCATGCGCAAGCGCGTCTTGGCCGAGCAGGCGCATGCGGGCAAGCTGATAGACGCCTCCGTGGCTTTTACGGGCAAGAATGCGAACCCCTGCGAGCTCGAGCGCTACTACGCGCGTCAATTCCTGACACAGCACAAGGACGGCGCCATGAAGGCCGCTCCCAGGATCAATCAAATCGCGCGGGAGGTCATGGCGCAGGACTCCTCTGCCAAGGCCAAGCCGGCTGCGCCAGCCCGACCCTGAAGCGCCGCCGCCTCACCCGCGTCGCCGCAAACTCTGGCTGGGACTCACGCCGTAGCGTTCCTTATATCCGGCGCTGAAGCGCCCCATGTGCGCGAAGCCCCAGCGCAGCGCCACCCCGGCGATGTTGCGGGTCTCGCCCGAGATCAGTTCCGCATGCGCGCGTTCCATGCGCAGGTCGCGCAGGTAATGCATGGGGCTCACGCCCAGGAATTCCTTGAACCCCGCGTACAGGCTGCGCACGCTGACGCCGGCGATGCGCGCCAGCTGCTCGGCCGTGACCGGTTCGTGCGCATGCGCCTGCAGATAGTCCTGCACGCTGCGCACGTGGCGCGGCAGCACTGCGCCACGCCGGCCGGGCAGGGCGCCGGTGTAGTTGTGGGGCTGGGCCGCCAGCAAGGTGGCGGCGACCAGCTGTTCCATCTGATGCACGATGAGCTTGTGCTCGGCCAGGTTCGCGTGCTGGGTGGAGCAGTCCAGCAGATAGCTCATCAGGCAGCGCCAGGCCGGGCATTCGCGCCAGCGGAACCCCAGCTGGAAGCGCAGCGGCCGATCCAGCGCGCAGCCCAGATGGCCCACCAGGATGCGTTCCAGCAGCGAGCGGCCCACGCGCAGCATGAACTGGTCGTTGTCGTCGGCCCAGCGCATGGCCAGGTCGTCGTCCGGGCTGACGACCGACGCGACCTCGGGCGTCGAATCCACTTGCTGCGGGCCGCTGCTGATGCGGGCGCAGCCCGACAACGGCATCTGCACCAGGAAGAAGTCCTCGAGCGGACCGGGACGGATTTCGACGTTGGCACCATAGCGCAGGCGATTCAGCGAGACCTCGCCCAGCGGCTGGTGGTGCATGCGGGCGTCCAGGCGCTGCAGCGCGCCGACCACGCCCAGGTGGTGCGGACGCATCACGCGGCCGACCATGGAGCGGGCTTCGTCCAGATCGCCGGAGGCGAACAATTGCTGCGCCGGCAGGCCCAGGACCGACTCGATCCGCGGCGCGGCCGGCGGCCAAGTCGTGCTGGTGGCGGACTGCATCGTGTCGAGCATGGGGAAACTCCACTGCCGGGGCCTTGAAGGCTTTGATAGTAAAGCTGCGCCGGACAGGGCGGACTGGTGGAAAACCCGTCCAGAGGAGGCCGGACCTATCCGATTTTGGCGTCGGCTATCCGACATGCGCAGAAAACCTCTTGCAAGCGCATATTGACAACCGGTTTCCAATACTGGAAACTGGTTGTCAATTAGGCGATGCACAGGAGGCCAGAAATGAATCCAACCAAGGAAGAACGGCTCACCGGGGTGATCCTGACCTTGTTCCAGTTGAACGGCGCGTTGCTTGATTGGGGCGACGCCTTCGTCGCGCCCGAGGCGCTGACGAGCGCCCGCTGGCAGATGCTGGGCGCCCTGGCGCTGGCGGGACAGCCTCTGAGCGCGCCGCAGGTCGCCGCCGCGATGGGCGTGACGCGCCAGGGCGCGCAGAAGCAGCTGAACCTGCTGTCCGAGGCGCAACTGGTGGAGGTCCGCCCCAATCCGCAGCACAAACGCTCGCCGCTGTACCAGCTGACCGATGGGGGGCGGCGCGTCTATGGCGCCATCGACGCGCGCTGGAAGGAGCGCGCGCGCCAACTGGCCGGCGGCTTCAGCGCCGCTGAACTGGAAACGGCGGGGAGGGTGCTGGCGGGCCTGCTGGCCGCGCACGTTCCCGCGCCACCGGAGCAAGATCATGAAACATAGAATCCATGCCGCTGCCGCCCTGTTGACGCTGCTGTTTCTGGCGGCGTTTTGGATCTCGACAGTGGCGTCCGAACTGTTCCTGGCCGCATCCGCGGTGGCCCAGGTCAAGCTTGCCATCGCTTATGCGCTGTTGGGTTTCGTGCCCGTCATGATGCTGACCGCCGCCAGCGGTTTCCTGATGGGCGGCAAGGGCAGGCATCCGCTGCTGTTGGCCAAGCGTAGACGCATGCCCTTCATCGCGGCCAATGGTTTGCTGATTCTGGTTCCCGCGGCGGTGTTCCTGGCGCTGCGCGCGCAGGCGGGCTTGCTGGACGGGGTGTTCTACGGGGTGCAGGTCTTGGAGCTGGCGGCAGGCGCGGCCAACCTGGCGCTGATCGGACTGAACATCCGCGACGGCCTCAGGCTGGGCCGCTTGCGGCGGGGCGCGCAAGAACAGGGCCGGTCCTAGCGTCCCGCCCCGCTGCGCGGGACGAGAGGCCAGCCGGCCCTGTTGCCTCAGTGCATCTTGCCGTAGCGTCCGGCGTTGAAGTCCTGGATCGCTTCGACGATTTCCGCCTGCGTGTTCATCACGAAGGGGCCGTAGCCGACCACCGGCTCGTCGATGGGCTCGCCGCTCAACACCAGGAACACCGCGTCGTTGTTGGCTTCGACGGTGATGTCCTCGCCCTCCAGGGAGAACAGCGCCAGCTGCGCATCACGCGCCACGGTTTCCCCGTTGACCAGCACCGTGCCGCGCAGAACGACCAGCATGCTGTTGCGGCCTTCGGCGACGGGGAAGGTCGCCGACTTGCCGGCGGCCAGCCTCACGTCCCACACGTCCATCGGCGTGAAGGTGCGCGCCGGCCCCGCGTGGCCCGCATAGTTGCCCGCGATCACGCGCAGCTTGCCCGCGCCGTCCGGCAGGTCCACCGTCGGGATGTCCGCGTCGAGGATGCCCTGGTAGCCGGCCGGCGCCATCTTGTCCTTGGCGGGCAGGTTGACCCAGAGCTGCACCATTTCCAGCTCGCCGCCCTTGCGGGTGAAGGCGTGGGAATGGAATTCCTCATGCAGGATGCCCGAGGCCGCCGTCATCCATTGCACGTCGCCGGGACCGATGACGCCGCCGTTGCCGGTGGAATCGCGGTGCTCGACTTCGCCGCTGTAGACAATGGTCACGGTTTCAAAGCCGCGGTGCGGATGCTGCCCGACGCCGCGCGGATGTTCGGCCGGCTCGAACTGCGCCGGGCCGGCGTAGTCCAGCAGCAGGAACGGGCTGGTGTTCTTGCCTTTGTCGTTGTAGGAGAACATGGAGCGCACCGGGAAGCCGTCGCCCACCCAGTGGGGACGGGGGCTGGCATGCAATCCGAGGATCTTCTTCATGGTCGTATTTCCTGTTGCGCGGCCCCAGCGGGGCCGTTCGTCATAGTTAAGAAGATAAGGGTGCAACCCCTTCGGCGGTAGTCCCTGGCATTGATAAGCACTGTTCCATGGATCGGACAGTGGAGGCGGAACTCGCGGCTGGCGTATCCTTCGGGCAATGGAAGACGGCATGAACACGGCCCAGGCGGGCGGCAATAACGATCAGGTCCAGGGCTTCGCCCCGGTGGCGGGGGCTGGCGCGCGCGTGCTGGTGCTGGGTTCGATGCCCGGCGTGGCATCGCTCAGGCAGGGCCGCTATTACGCCCATCCGCGCAACGCCTTCTGGCCCATCGCGGCCAGCATCTTCGGCTTCGATCCCGGCCTGGACTATGCGCAGCGCCTGCTGGCCCTGCAGGCTGCCGGCATCGCCTTGTGGGACGTGCTGCAGGCCTGTGAACGTCCCGGCAGCCTGGACGCCGATATCCGTGGCGATACCCTGGTCGCCAATGACTTCGCCACCTTCCTTGAACGCCACCCTGGCATCGTCCGGGTCTGCTTCAACGGCGCCAAGGCCGCGGCGATGTACCGCCGCCACGTGCTGCCGGGGCTGGCCGTGCCGTTGGAATACATGGACTTGCCTTCGACCAGCCCGGCGCATGCGGCGGCCTCGTTCGAGCACAAGCTGGCCGCCTGGGGCCGGGCGCTCAAGGTCGATGATTGACGGGTTGGGTTGCGGACCGGCTCCGGGTTTACGCTTATCCGTCCCCGGTTTGATCCTTATCAAGTCTCTATATAACTCCAAGTGATAAGTTAATTCCCGTAACAGAATTAACGCTTGGAGAAGCACTATGAGTACCCCCGCCAGCCCCCCGGAACCGCCACTCCCGGGTAAACGTGGCTTCCTGAAGGGCTTATTGGGGTTGGGGGCCGCGGCCACCGTTATTCCCATCCGCGCCGAGGCCACCGGCATCAACGGCCAGCCGCCGCGCCGTCCGGGCATGCCGGGCAAGCGCTACGGAATGGTGGTCGACATGCGCAAGTGCATCGGTTGCCAGTCCTGTACGGTCAGCTGCTCCATGGAGAACCTGCCTCCCATCGGGCAGTTCCGCACCACCGTCCTGCAATACGAAGTCCTGCCCGACGCCGGCGGCCCCGCCTCCATGGTGATGCTGCCGCGCCTCTGCAACCATTGCGACAACCCGCCTTGCGTGCCCGTCTGTCCGGTGCAGGCCACCTTCCAGCGCGAAGACGGCATCGTGCTGGTCGATAACGAGCGCTGCGTGGGCTGCGCCTATTGCGTGCAGGCCTGTCCCTACGACGCCCGCTTCATCAACCACGAAACGCAGACCGCCGACAAATGCACGTTCTGCGAGCACCGTCTGGAAGCCGGGCTGCTGCCGGCCTGCGTGGAAAGCTGCGTGGGCGGCGCGCGCGTCATCGGCGACATGAATGATCCCGACAGCGCCATTTCCAAGCTGCTGGTCGAGCACAAGCAGGACATCAAGGTGCTCAAGCCCGAAATGAAGACCGATCCCCACGTCTACTACATCGGCCTGCCCGATGCGTTCGTCCACCAGGTCGACGGCCAGGCCGGCGTGCGGCTGGCTGGCGGTCATTGAGCCATCGAAGGGGATGACCATGCAGATCTCTGAATTGTTGACGCCGGTCTACGACGCCGCCTGGCTGCCGTGGGCCGTGCAGTACTTCTTCCTCATCGGCATCAGCGCCACCACTGCGCTGACCGCCGCTTTCGCGGCCTTTGGCAGCGCGGGTTCGCCCGCCCGCCGGTTGCTGCCCGCGGCCGTGACGGTGCTGCTGGTCAGCGCCATCGCCGCACCCGTGTCGCTGTTGGCGGACCTGCACCAGCCGGGCCGCTTCTGGCACTTCTACGCGCATTTCTCGCCCTGGTCCTGGATGTGGCTGGGCGCCTTGCTGCTGCCGGTGTTCGTGACCTTGGCGCTGCTGTTCTGCGCCGCCTGGTGGTGGGGCCGCATCGGCTGGGTGCGCGCGCTGGGCATGGCGCTGGCAGTGTCGGCGCTGTCGATCCTGGTCTATACCGGCGCCGAGGTCATGGTGCTGCGTTCGCGGCCGCTGTGGCACACGGTGTTCCTGCCGGTGAACTTTGCGCTGACCGCCTGGCTGGGCGCGCTGGGAGCCATGTTCCTGGTGGGCCGCTGGCTGCGGGGCGGCACGCGGGCCATGCCGGTGGAACTGTTGCGCAGCCTGAGCGTGACGGCGGTGGTGATGATGGCGCTGGGCGCCGGCGCCTGGGCGCTGCTGGGCCTCTTGGGCATGGACCCTTCGTTCGACGCCGCGCTGCGCCTGTTCGCCGAGTTCCCGATCTGGCGCGTCAGCCTGGCGGGCGCGGTGGCGACCGGCTTCTGCATGATCGCGCTGTTGCAGCGCCCGGCGCGCACGCTGGCCGCGCCGCTGCCTTCAGCGGCGCTGGCATTGACCATGTTGGCGGCTGCTTGGATCTTCCGCTGGGTGGTCTTCATGAGCGTGCAGGGCGTGCCGAAGTACGGCGCTGGCCTCTACCTGTACGACATGCCCTGGGGCAGCGATGGGTTGCTGGGCATGGTGGGCGTGCTGGGCCTGTGCGTGGCGCTGGTCGCCGCCGTGACCTACGCCCTGGAACTGTTTCCGGCGCGCACGCGGGGCGTGGCGGCCTGAGCGCCGCCGCCCGGGCCTGTGTGTGCACAGGCCCTAGACGAAAGAACATGGAATGAAAGCAATGGACAAGCAACACGAAGACGACAAGCGCGACGCCCCGCCGGACGAGGCCGCCAATCAGCCGCGCGACGAGGCGCGGCGCAAGCTGATGGTGCGCGGCGGCGTGGTCGCCGGCGGCATGGCGGCGTTCGCGGCGGGCTACGGCGAGACCGTGGTCCGGGCCGTGAAGGGCCTGGCGCAAGGCACGGCGGGCGTGCCCACGGCGCATGCCGTGCGCGGCAATTCACTGACGCCGGAATTCCGCATCGATCCCTTGACCGGCGTGCTCAGCGCCCAGCCGGGCCAGACGGTCAGCCCCTCCAGCTGCCTGGGCTGCTGGACCCAGTGCGGCGTGCGCCTGCGCGTGGACACGAAGGAAAACCGCATCCTGCGCGTGGCCGGCAACCCCTACCATCCGCTGGCCACGACCCGACCGGCCGCGATGGAAGCGCCGGTGCGCGAGGTCTATGCGCAACTGGGCGGCGACAACGGCCTGGAAGGACGCGCCACGTCCTGCGCGCGCGGTTCGGCCATGCTGGAGCAGATGAACAGCCCGTTCCGCGTGCTGCAGCCGCTCAAGCGCGTGGGCAAGCGCGGCGAGGGCAAGTGGCAGACCATCTCGTTCGAACAGCTGGTTCAGGAAGTCTGCGAAGGCGGCGATCTGTTTGGCGAAGGCCAGGTGGACGGCCTGCGCGCCATCTTTGACCGCGAAACGCCGCTGGATCCGCAGAATCCCGAGTATGGCGCCAAGGTCAACCAGTTCCTGTTCACCGACGCGTCCAACGAAGGCCGTACGCCGCTGATCCAGCGCTTTGCCGGGCAATCGTTCGGCACGGTGAATTTCAGCAACCACGGTTCCTATTGCGGCCAGAGCTTCCGCGTGGGCGCGGGGGCGGCGCTGGGCGATCTGAAGGGCATGCCCCACGGCAAGCCGGATTGGGACAACGCGCGCTTCGGCCTGTTCATCGGCGCGGCGCCGGCGCAGGCCGGCAACCCGTTCCAGCGCCAGGCCCGCCAGTTGGCCGAGGCCCGCGTGCGGCCGGAAGAGACTGGCTTTACGTACGTGGTCGTGTCGCCGATGCTGCCTGCCTCGTCCAGCCTGTCGGCGGGATCGGGCAATGAATGGGTGCCGGTCAATCCGGCCGGCGACCTGGGTCTGGCCATGGGCCTGATCCGCTGGATCCTGGACAACGAACGTTACGATGCCCGCGCGCTGGCGCAGCCCGGCCCTGCGGCCATGAAGGCCGCGGGCGAGGCGGCCTGGACCAACGCCACCCATCTGGTGGTGGCGGAACCTGGTCATCCCCGCCTGGGCAGTTTCCTGCGCGGCGCCGACCTGGGCTGGCCGCGTCCGGCCGATGCCGGCGAGAAGTGGGAAGACGTGTACGTCGTGCGCCTGGAAGACGGCACGCTGGCGCCGCACACCGCGGTCGCGCCCGCCACGCTGTTCGTGGACGACGCGGTCGCCGCGCCCGGCATGGATGGCGCGCCAGAAGCGCTGCGCGTGCGCAGTTCGCTGTCGCTGCTGCGCGAGGAAGCGCGCCGCAAGACGCTGGACGAATACGCGGAACTGAGCGGCGTGCCGGCCGCCAAGATCGCGTCGCTGGCCGAGCGTTTCACCAGCTACGGCAAGCGCGCCGTGGCCGATGCGCACGGAGGCACCATGAGCGGCTCGGGCTTCTATACGGCCTATGCCATCGCCATGCTGAACACGCTGGTGGGCAACCTCAACGTGGAAGGCGGCCTGGTGCTGGACGCGGGTCCGTTCCCCCCCTATGGGCAGGGGCCGCGCTACAACATCGCCGGCTTTGCCAACCGCGCCACGCCCAAGGGCGTGGGCCTGTCGCGCAACCGCTTCCCGTACGAGAAGTCCAGCGAGTTCAAGCGCAAAAAGGCCGCCGGCCAATCGGTCTATCCGGCCGCGGCGCCCTGGTATCCGGCCACCGGCGGGCTCAGCTCGGAAATGCTGGCGTCCGCGCTGGCGGGCTATCCGTACCATGCCAAGGTCTGGTTCAACCACATGAGCAACCCGATCTACGGCATCGTCGGCCTGAAGAGCGTCATCATCGACAAGATGAAGGATCCGCGCCTCTTGCCGCTGTCGGTATCGATCAATCCCTTCATCAACGAGACCAACGCGCTGGCCGACTACATCGTGCCGGATACGGTGACCTACGAAAGCTGGGGCGTCTCCGCGCCCTGGGCGGACGTGGTGGCCAAGGCGTCCACCGTGCGCTGGCCGGCCGTGCAGCCGCGCGTGGCGCGTACCGCCACGGATGAGCCGGTCTGCCTGGAAACCTTCCTGATCGCCTGCGCCAAGCGGCTGGGCATGCCGGGCTTCGGCGCGGGCGCCATCTCCGACAAGGACGGCGCCAAGTACGCGCTGGACACGCCGGAGGACTTCTTCCTGCGCGGCATCGCCAACATTGCCTTCGCGGCGGGCAAGCCCGTGCCCGAGGCCAGCGACGACGACATGGCGCTCACCGGCGTGGACCGCTATGGTGCGCTGTTGCAGCAGAAGCTCAAGCCGGGCGAATGGCGTCAGGTGGCCATGGTGATGAGCCGTGGCGGGCGCTTCGACAAAGTGCAGGATGCCTGGGTGGAAGAGGGCGGAACGCGGCAGACGCGCATGGCCTATGCCAAGCCGCTGCAGGTCTGGAGCGAGGAACTGGCGGGCTTTCGCCATTCCATGACGGGCGAGCGCTACAGCGGCTGTCCGACCTGGTACCCGACGCGGCTGGCCGACGGCAGCGACATGCGCGCGCAATACACGCGGCAGGACTGGCCCTTCCTGCTCAGCTCGTTCAAGTCCAACCTGATGAGCTCCATGTCCATCGGCGTGAACCGGTTGCGCCAGGTGCATCCGCACAACCCGGTATCGATCAACCGGCAGGACGGCGAACGCCTGGGCATCCGTAACGGCGATGCGGTGCGCATCGTGACGCCGGGCGGCGCGGTGACCGGGCTGGCGCTGCTGCGCGACGGCATCCAGCCGGGCGCGGTGGGCATCGAGCACGGCTACGGCCACACTGAGTTGGGCGCCCGCGCGCACGTGGTGGATGGCAAGCCCATGGCGCACGATCCGGCGCTGGCCGCGGGCGTGAACCTGAACGACCTGGGATTCGGCGACGCCACGCGCGGCGAGCACGCCAACGTCTGGATCGATTGGGTGTCCGGCGCGGCGGTGCGCCAGGGGCTGCCGGCGCGGATCGAGCGGGTCTGAGGACGCAGGCGGCCGGTATCGTGCGCCTCAGGGCACGACGGTATCGGCCACCAGCGCCAGTCCATCCGCATGGATGCCGACGCCGGATAGCGCGCCGCCCAGGTCGCCCGGCCGCGCGGCGGCCGTGCCGGACCTGCTGACGCGGATCTCCACCCGCACCTTGCTGGCGCGCGACAAGGTCGCGTCCGGCGACATGGCGCTGCTGTCGTCCAGCACGAAATCCCGCGGCAGGTCCGAGACCTGCATGCGCAGGATTGCCAGCGGCATGCGCGACCCTTCCTCGGGACGCGCAAGGATGAACACGGTGTCGGAGGGCTGGACCCGCCCGCGCAGCGCGTCGGCGATGCTGGCGCGTCCGCTGATGCGGGCGGCGGTGGCGGAGGGCGCGGGCGCCGCGCCGGCGGACGCAGGAGCCGATGCCGAGACAGGGGCGGATCCGGGGGGCGAAGCCGCGGATCCCGCGGTCGATGCGCCGGCAGTTGTACTGGCAGGCGCGGCCGCCATGGCGCGCGCCTGCGCGATGTTGGACTGGATCTGCCGCGCGGCTTCCGAGTCCGGCGGCAACTGGGCCTGCAACCGTTCCCAATGCGCCAGCGCCTCGGCGGCGTCGCCGCGGCGCAACGCCATCATGCCGGCCAGGGCCAGGGCCTTGGGCTGGTCCGGTTGTGCGGCGAGGGCTTGCGCCACTGCCGCGATGGAGGCTTCGTCGGGGTTGCCCTGGTTGGCCGACAGCAGCGCGTCGGCCAGGTCGGCCAGTACCGCGGGCTGGCCCGGGACCAGGCGCAGCACCTGCTGGTAGGCCGCCACCGCATCGACATAGCGTCCCAGGGTTTCATACGAACGCGCCAGCATGTACCAGCCGTCGGCGTCATCGGGCGCGGTCCGCAGCCGCTGGGCCAGGGCATTGATGGCCAGCGTCATGTCGGTGCCGGTATCGGCCGCGTGGGGTTCGGCGGGCTGGCCCGCGCTGGCGCTGGCCGCCGCTCGCGGGTTGCCCAATTGGCCGTACAGCAGCACGGCCGCCACCGGGATCAGCACGGTCAGCAGGCAGGCGGCGGTGATGCCCGCGCGCTGCCCGGCCCAGGGCGCGCTGCGCCCGCGCCGCAGGTCCAGATCCTGCAGCAGGTCGCGCTGCAGCTCTTCTTCCGCACGCATGCCGGCGGCGGCAGTGAGGCTGCCGTTGTCCATGTCGCGGCGCAACTGCTCGCGCTGCGCCAGATAGAACGCGCGCACATTGGCCTCGGATTCGGGTTGCGCGGCGGGCGCGCGCCGCAGCAAGGGCGGGACCAGGCAGAGCAGGGTCGCCAGCAGCAGGAGCACCACGATGATCCAGAGTGTGGTCATGAGCCGGTATCCAGGAAGCGCGCCGCGCGCGCGCGTTCGTCGGCGGTCAGGGGGGCGCGCGCGCCGGCGCGGCGCTTCAAGGTGCGTACCAGCACTACGAAGCCCAGCGCCAGCAGGGCGAAGGGTCCCAGCCACAGCAGCCAGGTGATGGGTTTGAAGGGCGGGTCGTAGCGCACGAAGTCGCCATAGCGGTCTTCGAAGAACTGCATGATCTGCGTGTCGCTGCGGCCTTCCGCCAATTGATCGCGGATCAGCTTGCGCATGTCCTGGGCCAATGGCGCGTTCGACTCGGCCAGGGTCTGGTTCTGGCACACCAGGCAGCGCAGTCCATGGGCCAGCTTGTCGGCGCGTTGTTCCAGGACAGGCGGCAAGGGCTGCGCGGCGCCGGCGTGGACTTGCGCGCGCGCGGCGGCGGCCAAGGCCAGCGCCAGCAGCAGGGCGCGGAGGGCGGCCCGCAACAGGCTGCAAGACAGGGCAGCGGGCCGCTTCATCGCAGCGCCTCGATGGCGGGCTGGATGCGGTCGCGCCAGATCTCGGGCGTGATCAGGCCCAGCTGCTTGTAGCGGATGCGGCCGTCGCGGTCGATCACGAAGGTCTCGGGCACGCCGTACACGCCATATTCGATGCCGACGCGGCCGTCGATGTCGCTGGCGGATGCGATGTAGGGATTGCCGTTGCGCGCCAGCCAGGCTTCGGCTTCTTCCGGCTTGTCCTTGTAGTTCAAGCCGTACAGCGGAATGCCGTGGCGCCGGGCGGCTTCGCGCAGCACCGGCAGTTCGTCCTTGCATGGCCCGCACCAGGAGGCCCACACATTCAGCAGCCAGACCTGGCCGCGCAGCGATTGCACCTCCAGCTTTTTGCCGGGATCCAGCAGGACGGGCAGGCCGATGGCGGGGGCGGGCTTGTCGATCATGGCCGAGGGAACCGCCCGCGGATCGCGCGACAGGCCCATCGCCAGGAACACGGCCATGGCCAGGAAGGCGGCCAGCGGCACCAGGTAACGCAGCATCAGGCTCCCTCCCGCGTGGGTCGCGCGGCGGCGGGCATGGCCGGCTGCGGCGCGCGCGCAGGTTCCTGCGCGCGGCGGTAGCGCTTGTCGCCGGCCGCCAGCAGACCACCCAGCGCCATCAGGATGCAGCCCGTCCAGATCCAGGTCATGAAGGGCTTGACCTGCAGGCGCACCGTCCAGGCCTTGTCGCCCACCGGTTCGCCCAGCGCCACGAACAGGTCGCGGGTGAAGCCGCTGTCGATGTCGGCCTGGCTCAGCGCCATGTCCTGCACCGTGTAAAGGCGCTTTTCCGGATACAGCGTCAGCACCGGCTTGCCGTCCCGGGTCACCGGGAATACGGCGCGCTGCGCGCTGTAGTTCGGCCCGGCAGCCGGGGCAATGCTGGCGAAGGTGAACGCGTAGCCGCCCGCTTCCTGGGTGGAGCCGAGCTCCATCCGCAGCTCCTGCTTGACTTCATAGCCGTTGGCCAGGGTGACCCCGGCAATGAAGATGCCTACACCCGCGTGCGCCAGCAGCATGCCGTACCAGGAACGCGGCTGGCGGCCCAGCCGGCGCAGCCATTGGCCGTCGCCGTCCGTCAGCCGCTGCCAGGCGTGCGCCGCGGCGCTGGCGACCGACCAGGCGGCCAGCCACAGCCCCAGCATCACCATGGGCGACCCCAGCCGCGCCGGGCCCGGCATGGCCAGCGGCAGCAGCACCGCGGTCGCGACGCTGACTGCGAAGGCCACGCGCAGGCGGCGGCCCAGGTCGGGCAGCTCTGCCTGCTTCCAGCGCGCCACCGGACCGACGCCCATCAGGAAAATGGCCGGCGTCATCAGCGGCACGAACACGGCTTCGAAATAGGGCGGACCGATGGAGATCTTGCCCCACTCCAGCACGTCCAGCACGACCGGATATAGCGTGCCCAGCAGCACCGAGCCCGCCGCCACCGTCAGCACCACATTGTTGGACAGCAGCAGGGATTCGCGCGACAGCAGCGAGAATCCGCCGCCCAGGCCTACCGTGGGGGCGCGCCAGGCATAGAGCGCCAGCGATCCACCCACGATCACCAGCATGAATCCCAGTATGTACAGGCCGCGTCCGGGATCCACGGCGAAGGCATGGACGGAGGTCAGCACGCCCGAGCGCACCAGGAACGTCCCCAGGATGCTGAGCGAAAACGTGCAGATCGCCAGCAGCACGGTCCAGCTGCGGAAAGCGCCGCGCCTCTCGGTCACGATGAGGGAATGGATCAGCGCGGTGCCCGCCAGCCAGGGCATGAAGGAGGCATTTTCCACGGGATCCCAGAACCACCATCCGCCCCAGCCCAACACGTAATAGGCCCAGGCGCTGCCCAGGAGTATGCCTATGGTCAGGAAGGTCCAGGCCGCCAGCGTCCAGGGGCGCACCCAGCGCGCCCACATGGCGTCCAGTTCGCCCGACAGCAGCGCCGCGATGGCGAAGGCGAAGGCCACGGAGAAACCGACGTAACCCATGTACAGCATGGGCGGATGCACGATCATTCCCGGATCCTGCAACAGCGGATTCAGGTCGCGTCCGGCCATGGCGGGCGGCATCAGGCGCTCGAAGGGGTTGGACAGGAACAGCAGGAACAGCAGAAAGCCCACGCTGATCCAGCCCATCACCGCCAGCACACGGCCGACGAAGGGCAGGGGCAGGCGGCGGCTGCACAGCGCCACGGCCAGGGTCCAGGCCGTCAGGAGGTACAGCCACAACAGCAGCGATCCTTCATGTCCGCCCCACACCGCCGCGAAGCGGTAGGCGGCGGGCAGGTCCGCATGCGAATTCGCGGCCACGTACAGCACGGAAAAATCGTTGTCCACGAACGCCCAGGCCAGGCAGCCTATGGCCACGGTGGTCAAGCCGAACTGGCCTATGGCGGCGGGCCGCGCCACCCTCAGCCCCGCCTGCCAGCCGGTGGCTGCGCCCACCAGCGGCAGCACGCCTTGCGCCAGCGCCACCAGCAGCGCCAGGATCAGGCTGAACAGGCCGATCTCGGGAATCATTGCGCCTCCGCGCGCATGGCGTTGGGCCCGGCGCCCGCGCGCTTGAGCGCATCGGCGGCCTCGGGCGGCATGTAGTTCTCGTCGTGCTTGGCCAGCACCTCGGTGGCGCGGAACACGCCGTCCGGCCCCAGCTTGCCGGCCACCACCACGCCCTTACCCTCGCGGAACAGGTCGGGCAGCAGTCCCTGGTAGGTCACCGGTACGGTGTGCGCGGTGTCCGTCACCACGAAGCGCAGCGTCAGCCCGTCGGCCTCGCGGCGCAGCGACCCCTGCTCCACCAGGCCGCCGACGCGGAAGCTGCCGCTGGCGGGCGCTTCCTTGGCCACCACCTGCGTGGGGCTGAAGAAAAACACCAGGTTGGATTGCAGGGCATTGAGCACCAGCGCGGCGGCCGCGGCCAGAAGGCCCAGGCCGCCCAGGATGGCCAGCGCGCGGCGCTTGCGCGGGCTCATCGCGCCGTCCCGTCAGCGCGGGCGGTATTCTGCGCCGCGCGCCGGGCGCGGCTACGGCGCCATAACACCAACGCTTCCAGGCCGATCAGCGCCAGCGTCACGCCGTACGCACCCAGCAGATAGGGGCTGTGGCCTTGCAGCGAGAACAGCGCTTGCCAGCTCATGCCGCCTCCCGCCGCGTCCGGTCCGAGCGGACCGCACCCGGCTCGCGCTCGGCAATGATGCCGCGCACGCGCGCCAGCGCGGCCGCTGCGCTGTAGAGCCAGAACGCCGCCACCATCAGCAGCATCGCGGTCACCATGATATGGGCCATGCTGGGCGCGGTGGTGAGATTGATCGATGCGCCCTGATGCAGCGTGCTCCACCAGCGCACCGAAAAATAGATGATGGGCACGTTGATCACGCCCGCCAGCACCAGGATGGCGCCGCCGCGGTCGGCGCGCTGCGCGTCGTCGGCAGCGGCTGCCTGCAAGGCCATGAAACCCAGGTACAGGAACAGTAGTATCAGTTCGGAGGTGAGCCGCGCGTCCCATACCCACCAGGCGCCCCAGGTCGGCTTGCCCCACAGCGCGCCGGTCCACAGGGTCAGGAAGGTGAACAGCGTGCCGGTGGGAGCCAGCGCCCGCATCATCATGAACGACAGGCGGGTATTGAAGATCAGTCCCAGCGTGGCGTACAGCGCCATGACCAGGTACAGGAACATCGACATCCAGGCCGCCCCGACATGGATGAAGAGGATGCGGTAGACCTCGCCCTGCTGGCTGTCGGTGGGGGCGACGGCCAGCCCCACATACAGGCCTGCGGCCGCGAACAGCGCGGCGCCCAGCGCCAGCCACGGAATCATGCGGCCTGCCAGCGGATAGAAGGCAGCGGGCGAGGCGTAGCGCAGCCAGCCCGCGCCGGCTGCCGCGGCGGGCGGATATGCATTCAGGGCAGGGTGCTTGTGCATGGCGTCCTCAGTCCAGCGCCACGCGCAGCGCCGCCGAGGCGCTCCAGGGGCATAACAGGATGGCCAGGCACAGGCATGCGCCCAGCAATGACAATTGCGGTCCGGCGCCCATGCCGGCGTGCGAGGCCGACACCGCGCCAGCGCCGAAGATCAGCACCGGCACATACAGCGGCAGCACCAGCAGCGGCAGCAGGGCGCCGCCGCGCAGGCCCAGCGTCAGCGCCGCGCCCAACCCGCCGACCAGCGCCAGCGTCGGCGTGCCCAGCAGCAGCGACAGGACCAGGATGCCGATGGCCTGCGGCGACAGGCCGAATTGCAGGGCCAGTACCGGGCTGGCCAGGATCAGGGGCAGGCAGCTGCTGAACCAGTGCGCCGCCAGTTTGGCGCCCACCAGCAGCGGCAGCGGATGCGGCGACACCAGCAGCTGTTCCAGCGCGCCGTTGTCGTAGTCCTGGGCGAAAGGCCGGTTCAGCGTCAGCAGGATGCCGAGCAGGGCGCAGACCCACAGCACGCCCGGCCCGATGGCCAGCAGCAGCGCGGCGTCGGGACCGACCGCCAGGGGGAACAGCGTGCCGGCCACGATGAAAAACAGGGTGGCGCCCAGCGTGTCCGCGGGCCGTCTCCAGGCCAGGCGGATTTCACGCAATGCCAACTGCGACAGCGTAGCCAGCATCCGCGTAGTCATCCATGTCCAGGGTTTGAGTATGCGCGGCGGCGGTGCCAGGTTCGCGGTGCGAGGCGAGCACGGCGGCGCCGCCAGCCGCGAGGTGGGCTTCCAGCGCCAGGCGCAATTGCTCCAGGCTGGCAGTGTCCAGCCCGGCGTCGGGTTCATCCAGCAGCCACAGGGGCTTGGCGCCGAGCACGACCGCCGCCAGCGCCAGCCGCCGGCCCTGTCCCTGGGACAGGCGCAGGGCGGGCATGTCGGCGCAGGATTCCAGGCGCCATGCGCGCAAGGTGTCCGATAAACGAGTTTCTGCCTGCGGCGTGCCGGCGACGTGCAGGGCGTAACGCAGGTTCTCGGCGGCGCTCAGTTCGCCGCACAGGCCGTTGCCATGCCCCAGGTAGGCCATGCAGGCACGGTAGCCGGCGGGGTCGTGGCGTGCGTCGCCGCCGCGCCACAGCACGCTGCCGGCCAGCGGCCGCAGCAAGCCCGCGAGCATGCGCAGAAGACTGGTCTTGCCGCTGCCGTTGGCGCCGCGCACATGCAGCAGTTGGCCGCCATGCAGCTCGAAATCCACGGGCGCGGAATAGCCGCGGCGGCTGGTCAGGCCGCGCGCGCAAAGCATGGGCGGCGGCGCATCAGCGGGCCGCATGCGCCACTTCCTTGCCCGGGCCCGTGGGCTCGGGCGCCATTGAGGTCGGGCCCGGTCCCATGTTCGGCAATTTGTGGGCGATGCCCTTGTGGCAATCGATGCAGGTCTTGCTCTTGTCCGCCAGATAGGTGGAGTGCATGTTCTGCGCGCGCGGACTCTGGCGCGTGAAGTCCATGTACTCGTAATTGTGGCAGTTGCGGCATTCCAGCGAATCGTTGGCCTTGAAGCGCGCCCATTCGTGCTGGGCCAGCTCCAGGCGCTTCTCCACGAACTTTTCGCGCGTGTCGATGGTGCCGAAGATCTTGCCCCAGACTTCCTTGGACGCCTGCATCTTGCGCGCTATCTTGTCGGTCCAGTTGTGCGGCACGTGGCAGTCCGAGCACAGCGCGCGCACGCCGGAGCGGTTGGTGAAGTGGATGGTGCCTTTCAGCTCGGCGTACACGTTGTCGCGCATTTCGTGGCAGCCGGTGCAGAACTTCTCGGTGTTGGTGAGTTCCATGGCGGTGTTGAAGGCGCCCCAGAACAGGATGCCGCCGATGAAACCGCCGACCGTCAGGAAGCCCAGGCTGAAATGCACGCTGGGCCGTCGGATGATGTTCCAGTAGCGCTTGATGAGTCCGAGCATGGCTGCCTCCGGTCGCTTACTTCTTGGCGGGCGCCGGGGCGGACAGGCGCTTGAGGATCACATCGATGTCCTGATAAGTATTGGACACCAGAGGCTTGGCCTCGGTCTGCGGCACGTGGCACTGCACACAGAAGTAGCGGCGCGGCGAGACTTCCGCCAGCACGTTGCTGTCGCGGTCCATGTAGTGGGTCACGCTCAGGGGCGGGGCCTGGGTTTCCTCGGTGTTCACGCGGGCGTGACAGGCCAGGCAGCGGTTGAAGTCCTTGTCGACCTGGTAGCCGTCGATCTTGTGCGGAATGGTGGGCGGCTGCATGGAATACGTGCGCATGCGGCGGATGTCCTTGTTTTCGACCGGACTGATGAGCGGCGGGTCGGTTTCCTGCGCGACCGGGGTGGGGCCGCGCATGGGGTCTTCGACCTCCAGCGGCGGCGCCGCCCAGGCGGCCGAACCAAGGATGACGCATGTCGCGAGAGTAAGGGCGCGTAGGTTCATGGCTGTCTCCGGTTCGCCTTTCAGACCTTGACGATCTTGACCGCGCACTTCTTGAAGTCGGTCTGGAACGAGATCGGATCGGTGGCGTCCAGCGTGACCTTGTTGATCAACTGGCCAGCGTCGAACCAGGGCACGAACACCAGGCCGCGCGGCGGCTTGTCGCGCCCGCGGGTTTCCAGGCGCGTGCGCATCTTGCCGCGCCGCGACACGACCTCCACCTCGACGCCGCGCCGCAGGCCCATTTCCTGGGCGTCATCGGGGTGCATGAAACAGACCGCGTTGGGGAAGGCCCGGTACAGTTCCGGCACCCGCCGCGTCATCGAGCCCGAATGCCAGTGTTCCAGGACGCGTCCGGTGGACAGCCAGAACGGGTATTCCTTGTCCGGCGATTCCGCGGGCGGTTCATAGGGCAGGGCGTAGATCACGGCGCGGCCGTCGGCATTGCCGTAGAACTCGAAACCGGCTCCTGGTTTGACGTAGGGGTCGCTGCCTTCGCGGTAGCGCCACAGCGTTTCCTTGCCCTTGACCACGGGCCAGCGCAGGCCGCGCACTTCATGGTAGGTATCGAACGGCGCCAGGTCGTGGCCATGGCCGCGGCCAAATTCGGCGTATTCCTCGAACAGCCCCTTCTGCGCATAGAAGCCGAAAGCCTCGGCTTCCTGGTTGGCGTAGTCCTTGTCGCGCTCGGTGTTGGGATAGCGGTTGACCTTGCCGTTGGCGAACAGCACGTCGAACAGCGTCTTGCCGCGGTATTCGGGCTTCTTGGCCAGCAGATCGGCAGGCCAGACGTCCTCGACCTTGAAGCGCTTGGAAAACTCCATCAGTTGCCACAGGTCCGAGCGCGCCTCGCCCGGCGCGTTGACCAGCTGGTGCCAGAACTGGGTGCGGCGTTCCGCGTTGCCGTAGGCGCCTTCCTTTTCGACCCACATGGCGGCCGGCAGGATCAGGTCGGCCGAAATAGTGGTAACGGTGGGGTAGGCGTCCGACACCACGATGAAGTTGTCGGGGTTGCGGTAGCCGGGCAGGCCTTCATTCATCAGGTTGGCCGCGGCCTGCATGTTGTTGTTGACCATCACCCAATAGGCGTTGATCTTGCCGTCCTTGAGCATGCGGTTCTGCAGGACCGCATGCGCACCCACCTTGCTGGGGATCGTGCCGTCGGGCAACTGCCAGATTTCCTCGGCGTGCGCGCGGTGCTTGGGATTGGTCACCACCAGGTCGGCCGGCAGGCGGTGCGAGAAGGTACCCACCTCGCGGGCGGTGCCACAGGCCGAGGGCTGGCCGGTCAACGAGAACGGGCTGTTGCCCGGCGTGGAGATCTTGCCGGTCAGCAGATGGATGTTGTAGACCATGTTATTGGCCCACACGCCGCGGGTGTGTTGGTTGAAACCCATGGTCCAGAAGGATGTGACGCGCACCTTCGGGTCGGCATAGAGTTCGGCCAGCTCTTCCAGCTGCTTCTTGGGCAGGCCGCTCAGCTTGGCGGTGTAGTCCAGGTCGTACTTGGCAACGAACTTGGCGAAATCGTCGAACGTGATGGGCTTGGAGCCGCCGGCGTCGCCCGCGTTCTTGGCGGCCTTCTGCAGCGGATGATCGGGCCGCAGGCCGTAGCCGATGTCGGCATTGCCTTCGCGGAAAGTCGTGTGCTTGTCCACGAAATCCCGGTTCACGCGCTTGGTCTGGATGATGTGGTTGGCGATGTAGTTCAGGATCGCCAGGTCCGTCTGCGGCGTGAAGGTCAGCGCGATGTCGGCCAGCTCGTAGGAACGGTGCTCGAAGGTGGACAGCACGACGACTTTGGTCTTGGGCGCGGACAGTCGGCGATCGGTCACGCGGGTCCACAGGATCGGGTGCATCTCCGCCATGTTGGAGCCCCACAGTACGAAGGCATCGGCGTTCTCGATGTCGTCGTAACAGCCCATGGGCTCGTCAGCGCCGAAGGTGCGCATGAAGCCCACCGCGGCCGAGGCCATGCAGTGGCGCGCGTTCGGGTCCAGGTTGTTGCTGCGAAAGCCCGCCTTCATCAGCTTGAGCGCGGCATACCCTTCCCAGACGGTCCATTGGCCCGAGCCGAACATGCCCACGGCCTCGGGACCCTTGTCCTTCAGTACGCGCTTGAACTGCTCGGCCATGACGTCGAAGGCCTGGTCCCAGGACACTGGGGCAAATTCACCGTCCTTGGCGTACTTGCCGTCCTTCATGCGCAAGAGCGGCGTGGTCAGCCGGTCGTTGCCGTACATGATCTTGGACAGGAAATAACCTTTGACGCAGTTCAGGCCCTTGTTCACCTCGGCGTTGAAATCGCCGTGCGTGGCCACGACCTGGTTGTCCTTCACGGCGACGTTCACGCCGCAGCCGGTCCCGCAGAACCTACAGGGCGCCTTGGACCACTTGAGCTTGGCGGCCTCGGATTCGGTGACGATGTTCTGCGTGTAGCCGACGATGGGTATGCCAGCCACAGTCGCGGCCGCGGCCGCGGCAGATTGCTTGATGAAGTCTCTACGAGCCATTGCCATCGTCAATCTCCTCGTTCATCGCGTCCAGCGAGTCGGCGTGCTGGTAGACCAGCGCCGAAGCCAGCACGCCATCCAGGCGCTGGATCTCTGAGATCCGGGCCATCATGTCGTCGGTGGAGGGGGCTTCCAGGGTGACCACCAGCTTTCCGGTGTCGGAAGCGCCATGGATTTCCGCTCCGGCAATTGCAAGAATCGCCTGGCGGACGTCGGGCAAGCGGCGCGGCGCGGCGTGCACCACCATGCTGGCGATGTGCAGCTCTGGCGGCGCCGCAGGCGGCGCGGAGTGGGGGAGCGCGGACATGGGAGGGGTTCCGTCGCGTCGCATCAGCTACCGGGAGGGCCGGCAATCAGCTGATAGAACCAGACGAGGAAACCGTAGCCTGCCACGATGATGACCGACAGGACGGGGGCCATGACGGCCGTCAGGAACAGGAAACTTCGTAGTTCCTGAGGCTTGGTGTAGCCATCGGACTCGTTTTGCACACAGCACCTCACTACGACAGTTGGGGCATTGCGTTTAACGTGCGGATACCGAAGCTTTTAGCAGATGGCTTTGAAGGGCGTCAATGTTGCACCACGGCGTAACAATGTGCTGGGACCGATGGGCGGTTCAAGCAGCTGGCGGGAGCAGCGCTGGAATGTCCCGCTTCAACAGGTCCAGGACCGCCCGCACGCGCTGCGGCATCGGACGCAGGGGCGGAATCAGCGCATTGAGCGGAAGCGGCGGAACGCGATAGCCGTCCAGCAGTTCGACGAGGCGTCCTTGCGCCAGTGCCTTGGCGCACGCGGGATGCTGCAGGATGCCGATGCCGCCGCCGGAGAGGATCAGATCGTACATGGGACGCCAGTGGCTGACCGTCATGGCGGTCTTGATGCGCGTCTGGACCACCGGCCCGTTTTCGCGCGAGAGCGGCACCTGGTCGTTCGCGAAAATGGCCTTCAAACGAATGAACGGATGGAAGGCCAAGTCCGCCGGCGTTTCTATGGGGCCGCGAGCCGCAAGGTAACAAGGTGCCGCGACCAGCTTGCGGGCCACCCAGCCAAGCGGGAAAGCTATATAGCCTCCGTTTTCATTGAGGCGGCCCAGGCGCAGCGAAATGTCGAGGCCCTCGGTGACCGGGTCGGCGATGGTGTCGTTCAGCATGAGATCCACGTGCAGATCGGGGTGTGCCGTGCGCACGTTCATCAGGGCCTTGGGAACCACGATCTCGCCCAGGCACTGCGGCGCGGCGAGTCTCAGGCTTCCTTGTATCTTGGCGTTACTTAACGATACGGAATTTATTGTCAATTCCGCCGCGTCCAGCAGCTGCTTGCCCTGTTCGTAGAACGTCCGGCCTTCAGCCGTGCAGCTCAGCTTGCGCGAACTGCGCACCAAGAGGCGGGCGCTTAGGAAACGCTCCAGCTTGTCGATGCGTTCGCTCACGGATGGTTGGCTCATGTCGAGATCGCGCGCCGCGCCCGAGATGGTTCCGCGTTCCACCACGCGGAGAAAAATGCGTATCGCTGCCAACAAATCCACGGAACGCTCCTCATGAAACCAATGCCCCGATTCTGAGACGGATGAGCGGTCCATTTGTTTAGTGGGTGGAACGGCGGAAATGTTGGTTTCCGCTGTTACCTACCTGCGGCCAGCCGGCATAGGAAGGCTGCGCCGATACGTCCCATAGGCCCAAGTGCAATGTGCGATTGCAATTGCGCGCCGTAGTCTTGGCCTCAATGCATCACCCGATGCAGTCGCTGCGGGACTCCTCCGCCGGCAAGCGAGGCGTCCCGCGTTGGTCCTGGCGCATTTCCTTTTCCATCTCCATCAATAGATCGACCGCTTGCGTGGCGCAGTTGGCGAGAGCCCGGCCGCTTGCATAGCGGGTGGCGTTAGTCGCCGCAGCGTGTTCCGGGTGCCGTTTGAGTCACACGTAATGGCTGCGTAGACGAGAACTTCCCTAGAGTTTTTGAACTGGAGCATCCATTCATGAACAAGATACTCAGGAACGTTTGGATCGATGCGGACGAAGACGCGGCGGGAGGCCGGCAGTCCATTCGGAAGCGCCTGAAGCTGAACATGCGGCTGGATATCGCAGCGGGGCTTGCGATACTTGCCGGTCTGGCGGGTACGGGTCCGCAGGTTCATGCATCAACGTACAACCCGAATGGTTGCGCCTCTCCCAAGGCGACGGGACCCGACGGCGTAGCCTATCCTGCGGGCAAGACTCCGAGCGATGGATCCGGCCTGTGGTCCAACGTTATCGGATGCGATGCCGATGGCGGCGGCTACACCGGCGTGCAGGTCCTGGGCTTTCAAGCGACGGCGACGGGCAATGCCGCGACCGCCCTGGGGTTTGCGGCTACGGCGGCAATTCGGAGCACCGCTGTAGGCATGCAGGCCGGAGCCCTTGCCCTGGGTTCGACCGCTCTTGGTCAATGGGCGCGCGCCACGGCCGTCGGCAGCGTCGCGATCGGCGGCAATAATTCCTCCAATTCGGCGGCGGCGGGTGCGCAGGCATCGGGGCTCAACGCCGTTGCGGTCGCAGGAGAATCGCGTGCCATGGGGGCGGATTCCGTTGCGATAGGCACGCGTGCGCAGGCACGGCGCGATGGCGATGTGGCCCTGGGCATCGGCAGCGTGGCTGATGGCGCAACAGGAAACTTCTCCGCGGTGGCTATCGGTCGCGGCAGCTCGGCGATCGGTGAAAACTCGGTGGCGTTGGGCAATGCCAATCGGGCCTCGGGACCAGGCGCCGTCGCGCTGGGCAATAGCTCGGCGGCTGCGGGCGCCGCGGCGTTGGCCGTAGGCAACGATGCCAACGCGCTGGCGGCGCGGAGCATGGCGTTGGGGTTCGATTCGGTCGCAACCAACTCGGACGACGTCGCGCTGGGGGCGGGCTCCGCGACTGCTGCCGCCGTCGGCACGTCTGGCGCCGCGATCGCGGGGCGGTCCTATTCGTTCGCCGGGTCGGCGCCCGCCAGCACGGTCAGCGTGGGCAGCACGGGTGCGGAGCGCTCCATCACGAACGTTGCGGCGGGGCGGCTTGGCGCCCTTAGCACGGATGCCGTCAACGGTTCGCAGCTCAATGCGACGAATCAGGCGGTGAATGCCCTGGGCGACCGGGCGGTGACGTATGACGGCAACGAAGGTGATCCCAGGAGCCTGATCACGCTGGCGGGATCGGCATCCACGGACGGCGGCATGACGGGCGGCACCAGGCTCACCAACCTGGCGCGCGGGGCCGTGTCGGCCACCAGCACCGATGCGGTGAACGGTGCGCAACTGCATGACACGAACCAGGAGGTGCAGCGCGTGGGCGACAGGGTGACGACCATGGGCGATACGGTGACCAGCATGGGCAACACCGTCACGACCCTGGGCGACACCGTGACGAATCTCGGCGATACGGTCACGACCATCGGCGGTACGGTCACGACCTTGGGCGATACGCTCACCAGCCTCGGCGGCTCGCTGGCGAATCTCACCGGGGACACGAGCGCGACATACACCGACGCCAACGGCCTGGGCATCCGCTATGCGCGGACCAACGAGCGCGGGTTGACGCCCAGCGATGCCTACGCGCAGAACCCCGGCAGTACGGCGCTGGGCTACAACGCGCGAGCCACGGCCGACAACGCGCTGGCGCTGGGCCGCGAGGCCCAGGCAAGCCATGCCGGCAGCGTGGCGCTGGGCGCGAATGCGGTCGCTAATGGCGCGACGCTGGGCGCGGCGGCGTACCGCTCAGGTACGGCGGCGGTGGCGGGCGCTGCGCCAGTCGGCGAAGTGAGCATAGGCTCGGCGGGCGCGGAACGCCGCCTCAGCCACTTGGCCGCGGGCGCGTCCGACACGGATGCGGTGAACGTAAGCCAGCTCAAGTCCGTGGCCGAGAACGTGGGCAGCCTGGGCGACCGGGCGGTGACCTATGACGGCAACGCGGGCGATCCCAAGAGCCTGATCACGCTGGCGGGATCGGCATCGACGGACGGCGGCATGACGGGCGGAACCAGGCTCACCAACCTGGCGCGCGGGGCCGTGACGGCCACCAGCACCGATGCAGTGAACGGCGCGCAACTGCATGAGACGAACCAGGAGGTGAAGCGCGTGGGAGACAAGGTCACGACCATGGGCGATACGGTGACCAGCATGGGCACCACCGTCACGACCCTGGGCGACACCGTGACGAATCTCGGCGATACGGTCACGACCATCGGCGGTACGGTCACGACCTTGGGCGATACGCTCACCAACCTCGGCGGCTCGCTGGCGAATCTCACCGGGGACACGAACGCGACATACACCGACGCCAACGGCCTGGGCATCCGCTATGCGCGGACCAACGAGCGCGGGTTGACGCCCAGCGACGCCTATGCGCAGAACCCCGGCAGCACGGCGCTGGGCTACAACGCGCGGGCCACGGCCGACAACGCGCTGGCGCTGGGCCGCGAGGCCCAGGCAAGCCACGCCGGTAGCGTGGCGCTGGGCGCGAACGCGGTCGCCAACGGCGCAACGCTGGGCGCGGCGGCGTACCGCTCAGGTACGGCGGCGGTGGCGGGCGTTGCCCCGGTGGGCGAAGTGAGCATAGGCTCGGCGGGCGCGGAACGCCGCCTCAGCCACTTGGCCGCGGGCGCGTCCGACACGGATGCGGTGAACGTAAGCCAGCTCAAGTCCGTGGCCGAGAACGTGGGCAGCCTGGGCGACCGGGCGGTGACCTATGACGGCAACGCGGGCGATCCCAAGAGCCTGATCACGCTGGCGGGATCGGCATCCTCGGACGGCGGCATGACGGGCGGCACCAAGCTGACCAACCTGGCGCGCGGGGCCGTGACGGCCACCAGCACCGATGCAGTGAACGGCGCGCAACTGCATGAGACGAACCAGGACGTACAGCGCGTGGGCGACAGGCTGACGGGCATGGGCGATACCTTGACGACCATGGGCGACACGTACACACACCTGACGGGGAACCCTAGCCTGATCAGCAAGGCCGACAATGGGCTGGGCTTGCGTTATGCGCGGACCAACGAGTTGGGACTGGCGGAAGATGATGCCTACGCGCAGGGCGTGGGCAGCACGGCGCTGGGCTACAACGCGCGGACGTCGGCCGGCGACGCGCTGGCGTTGGGACGCGATGCCCAGGCGAGCCAGGAAGGGAGCGTGGCGCTGGGTTCAGGCTCCGTGTCCGCCCGGGCGCTGACGCCGACCACGGGCAGCCTTGCGGTCGGCAGCGGTGGCGCCCTGGTGCCGTTCAACACGGCGGATCTCACCTTGCTGGGAGCGGTATCCGTGGGTCGCGATGGCGCGTACCGCCAGATTACCAACGTGGCGGACGGGACCGAGGAGCATGATGCCGTGACTTTGCGCCAACTGACCGGCGCGATCGGCTCCTTGACGACCACTGGGACCCAGTACTTCCATGTCAACTCGACGACTTCCGATTCGCTGGCGGTAGGGCTTGAGTCGATCGCGGTCGGCCCGCAGGCCGTGGTCAATGGGGACCGCGGCCTGGGGATCGGGGATCGGGCGGTAGTGGATCAGGGTGCGCCCGGCGGCATCGCCCTGGGACAGCAGGCGCGTACCACGTCGGCGGATAGCATTGCGGCGGGAACGCAGGCCCTGGCTGATGCCGTCCAGGGGGTGGCCCTGGGCGCGGGCAGCCAGGTTGTCGCGGGCGGTGGCGTAGCGCTGGGTGCGAGATCGGTCGCCAAGACGGTGGCCGGGGCAGCAGGGTATGTGCCCCTGGGAGCCAATGGCGCGTCCGTGAACGCCACGCGCAGCACCTTGGCCGCGTTGTCTGTGGGTGACGCCGATGCCGGCATGTATCGGCAGATCAACGGGGTGGCTGCGGGTACTGTGGATTCCGACGCCGTGAACGTCAGCCAGTTGAAGGCGCTGGCCTCGAATGTGAGCGGGCTCGACGCGGGAGGGGTGAAATACGACCTCAATGCGGACGGCACCAGCAACTACGGCATGGTGACCTTTAATCCCGGCGGGGCGGCCACCGTGCTGAGGAATGTGGCGCGGGGCGCGCTGTCGGCGGACAGCACGGATGCGGTCAATGGTTCGCAGTTGTTCGAGACCAACCAGTACGTGAAGGCTATAGGCGATACGGTCGACAACTTCGCCAAGGGCGGCGCTGGAATCAAGTACTTCCATGCCAACGGCGGGGCGTCGGCGGCGCTGCCGGATTCACAGGCCAATGGTCCAGGCAGTATCGCGGTCGGACCGGGCGCGGCCGCCAATGGGGTGAACTCGGTGGCCTTGGGCAACGGCGCGGTCGCAGGGAAGGATGGCGACGTGGCGTTGGGCGGGGGCGCCGTGGCGGACCGGGGAGCGCAGAGCTATGCCGGCAAGTATTCGGAGGCGCAAAACAAGTCGGCCGGCACGGTGTCGGTGGGCTCGTCGGGCGCGGAACGCACGCTCAGCAATCTGGCCGACGGCCGCGAGGCCACGGACGCCGTGAATCTGCGGCAACTGGACGGCGCGCTCAAGCAGGCCAACGACTATACCGACAAACGCTTGCAGGACGTGGCAGGCAATGTGCTCCAGGTCGGCGACCAACTCACCGCGCTGGACGAACGCATGACCGGCATCGAAGGCGATGTGACGAACATCGGCAATGGCGCCGCGGGCATGTTCCAGACCAGCCAGGAAGTAAAGGCGGCCAAGCCGCCCAAGGCCAGCGGCGGCAACTCGGCGGCGGGCGGCGCGGGCGCCGTGGCCTCGGGTAAGAACAGCACCGCGATCGGCAATGGCGCGCAGGCGTCCGGCGCGGGAGCCACGGCGTTGGGCAACGGCAGCAAGGCGTCGGGCAGTAATGCCGTGGCGCTGGGCGCGGGGTCTGTCGCCGACCGCGACGACACGGTTTCGGTCGGCGCGGCCGGAGCCGAACGCCAGATCACGAACGTGGCCCGCGGCGCTGCGGGAACCGACGCGGTGAACGTGAGCCAGTTG
The DNA here is from genome assembly GCF_902859735.1 of Achromobacter aegrifaciens. GTDB lineage: Bacteria > Pseudomonadota > Gammaproteobacteria > Burkholderiales > Burkholderiaceae_B > Achromobacter > Achromobacter aegrifaciens. The sequence continues at coordinate 38,599 of NZ_CADIJY010000018.1, forward strand.
CGAGAAGTAGAAAGCGGCCTGAGCAAGCAGGTGGCGGGCTTGCGCAAGAACGTGCAAGGGCTGGACAACCGGTTGAGCGCCGGCGTGGCTTCCGCCATGGCGATGTCGGCGCTGCCGCAGGCCTATCTGCCCGGCAGGAGCATGTTCAGCATGGGCGGCGGTACGTGGCGCGGAGAAAGCGGCTTTGCCATGGGGCTGTCCACGGTGTCCGACAGCGGAAGATGGGTGGTGAAGGGCCTGGCCAGCAGCAGTTCGCGCGGCGACTACGGCGCTAGCGTGGGAGTGGGATATCAATGGTGAATACATGTGGCACGAACGCAGGCTCGCGGCCCGCAGCTGCGGCCTCAATGATTCATGAGAGGTATACAGCCATGACACGTCGCATCATTCTTCCGGCTTTGATTGCATCGAGCGCATTGCTGGCGGCTTGCCAGCCCATGGTGGCTCAGAAGGGCGCGAATGCCGCGCCCCGCGCCGCCCAGCCTGCGCCGCAAGACACCGCGGCGCGGGCGCGGATGGCCATCCCGGCGGTCGAGTTCCGCCTGGCGCAGGACCAGCCGGGCGCCGATCTGCGCGAGCTGCGCATGTCCGACAAGACCTACTACTTCCTGCTGGCGCCCGCGCTTACCCGGGCAGACCTGAATACCGCCACGCCCATGAAGACCCGGGAGGGGCAGCCTTTTGTCAGCTTGCGATTCACGCCGCCAGGCGCGCGCAAGCTGGCGCAGATCGGCCGCCAGTACCCCGGGAAGTGGCTGGTGTTCACGATAGACGGCAGGCTGGTGGGCGTGCCGCGCATCGCAGGCCCCATGGAGGAGGGCATCCTGAACCTGACGATGAACTCGGAGGAGCAGGCAATCAGCGTTGCGCAAGCGATAGAAGGGGCGGCGCAGTAGCGCCGCCCAGGCGGAGTCAGCCGATCGCCCCGTAGATGCGGCGCGCGTCGGCGGCCGTGGCCAGCGGGCGGCCCAACGCCTGCGCGCCTTGCGCGGCCTGCAATACCAGCGCCGAGTTGCCCGGCGCGGTGCTGCCATCTCGCAGCTTCAGGTTGTTCTCGAAACCCACGCGCATGTGGCCGCCGAACGCTGCGGCCGTGGTGACGCAGGCGTTTTCCTCGGGGCCGAAGGCGCATACCGCCCACGGCAGGGACTGGTCGTACGCGGCCAGGAAGGGCAGCAGGTCATAGGCCGAAGAGGTCTGGCCCGCGCTGTAGCGGCCCAGCACGAACAGCACCGACCACGCTCCTGGCGGCACCAGGCCGCGCGCGCGCAGGGACAGCCAGCGGCGCACGTCGCCTTCGTCGTACAGGATGATCTGGGTCATGATGCGGCGCTCGGCGATCCAGGCGAGGAAAGCCGCCAGCTCGCTTTCCGGGATCTCCGGCACGGCGATCTCGCGCAGCCCGATGGACACGGCCTCGGGTTGCAGCTCGCGCACCAGGGCGATCTGTTCCGCCGCCTTGTAGACGCCGGCGGCTTCGCTGGTCACCTGCACCAGCAGTTCGTCGCCCACGGCGCCGCGCACCGCGGCCAGGGCGTCACGGTAGGCCTGGGCGTCCAGCAGGTGGCTGCCGTCAGGCTTGCGCACGTGCATGTGCATCATGGCGGCGCCGGCGTCCAGGCAGGCGCGCGCTTCGTGCGCCAGAGCCTCGGCGGTAAGCGGCACGGCCGGATGGTCGGCGGCCTTTTTGTAGGCGCCATTGGGCGCCACGGTAATGATGACGGGCGAGTCGGCCAGCGCGGCGCGGGGCAGGGGGGTGTTGCTCACGGCTTGATCTCCGGCAGTTCGGGTGCAATCAGGTCCAGGCCGGCGCGTAACAGGCGGTCGTAGCGCGCGCGCTCGGCAGCAGTGGTTTCGGGCGTCCAGGTGTAGAAACCTTCGCCCGTCTTCATGCCGTGGCGTCCGTCCTGGGCGCGTTCGGTCAGGCAGCGCGCCGGCTCGCTGGCGTTGCAGAAGGTGGGGTACATGGTGGCGCCGGCGGCGGCATGCACATCGATGCCGGCATGGTCGCGCTGCATCACCGGGCCGGCCGCCAGGAAGCGGAAGCCGAAGCCGAAACGCACTGCCGCGTCCACGTCTTCCGGCGAGGCGATGCCGCGGTCGATCAGGTCGAAGGCTTCGCGCGACAGCGCGTGCTGCAGGCGGTTGGCCAGAAAGCCAGGCAGGTCCTGGCGCACCTTCACCGGCACGCTGCCGCAGCGCCGCATGAATTCGATCAGCGTGTCGGCGCAGGCGTTGTCGCTGGCTTCGCCCAGCACCACTTCCACCAGCGGCACCAGATGCGCGGGCATGAAGAAGTGCAGGCCCAGCATGCGGCCGCGGGTAGCCAGGCCCTGGCTGATGGCGCTGATCGGGAAGCTGGAGCTGTTGCTGGCCAGGATGGCATCGGGCCGGGCGCGTTGCGCCAGGTCCGCAAACAGCGCCTGCTTGATGTTCAGGCGTTCGGGTATGCACTCGATGACCAGGTCCACGCCGGACCAGTCCACCTCGTCCAGGCTGGCGGCGGTGGACAGCAGGGCGGCGTTCGCTTCCCGGCCTATGGTCTTGAGGTTTTCCGCGACACGGGCGGGTACGCCCGCCGCGCGCTCGGCATTCGATTCGATCACCGTGGTCCGGCAGGCCGCGCGGGTCAATACCACGGCCACGTCGGCGCCCATGGTGCCGCCGCCCACCACCACCGCATGCGCCGCGCCCGGATTGGGCAGCGCGATCGCGTCCGTCTGCATGGTTTGCTCCTTTATCTGAAACTACGCTGCGGGCGAGTGTAGAGAACCTGTTTTGATTGATGAATCAGATTTTTTGGATAGAATGATCTTATATTTAGATCAATAGAGGGACCGCGCCAGGCATGCAGATCAATCTTTCGATGCGCGATATCGATACCACGCTGGTGCTGGGCCGCACGCTCAACTTCCGCCAGGCCGCCGCGCAGTTGCACCTGTCGCAATCGGCTCTGTCCACGCAGATCCAGCGCATCGAAGAGGCGCTGGGCGTGCGCCTGTTCGACCGCACCACGCGCACCGTCCGCCTCACCGCCGCCGGCGAGGTCTTCATGCAGCAGGCTGCTGCGCTGCAAGTGGCCTTCCGCGACGCCATTGCCGCGGTCAGCGGCATCGTCAACGCGGAACAGGGGCAGGTGTCGGTGGCTGCCTTGCCCTCGATCGCGGCCCGCCTGCTGCCGCGGGTGCTCATGACCTATCGCCAGGCCCATCCGCTGGTCGCCCTGAAAGTACGCGATACCTTGTCCGGGCCGGCTTTCGATCTGGTGCGCGCGGGCGAAGTCGACTTCGCCCTGACCGCGGCGGACCCGCAGCATGCGGATCTGCACTACGTGCCGCTGATGTCCGACAGTTTCCTGCTGTTGATCCCCGAAGCCCATCCACTGGCGCGCGCCCGCGGTCCGCTGCGTTGGGCCGATACGGCGGATGCGGCGCACGTGTCCATGGTGCAGCCCAGCAGCGTGCGGCAGTACACGGAATGGGCTTTCCTGCAGAACCGGATACGCTTTACGCCGGCCTTCGAGGCCGAGCATCTGACCACCATCGTCGCCATGGTCGAATGCGGATTCGGCGTTGCCGCGCTGCCCGAAATCGCCGCCGCGGCGGTAGCGCAAATTGGCATCGTCCAGCGTCCGCTGATCGGACCGGTGGCCGAGCGTTCGATCGGGCTGGTCACGGCCCGCAACCGCAGCCTGTCGCCCGCCGCGGCGGCGTTGGTGCAGACCTTGAAGGAGTATCTGGCGCAGCAGGCGCGCCAAGCCGGGCCGGTGGTATTATCCTCAGTACACTAACTAAACTGGAGCTGCCTCAACGTGCCGGATGTACAGAAAAAGACGACGTCCCAGAAGCGCGTCGCAACTCATAAGACAGACACCAAGATCTTCGATCCGGCCAAGCAGGTGCTTTGGTCGCGTCCGGGATATCTGGTGCGGCGCCTGAACCAGATCCACTACGCCATGTTCTACGAGGAGTGCAAGACGCAGAACGTGACGCCGGTGCAGTATGGCGTGCTGACCGCGCTGTCGCTCAGTCCCTGGCTGGACCAGACCGCCATCGGCATGGAGCTGGGGCTGGATCGCACCACCACCGCAGACGTGGTCAAGCGCCTGCAGGAGCGCGGCCTGGTGGAACGGCGCATCAATCCCAACGACAAGCGCTCGCGCCAGGCCGTCATCACCCAGGAAGGCCTGCGCATCATGGGCATCCTGCAGGAAGGCATGGCGCGCGCCCAGCAGCGCCTGCTGGAGCCGCTGTCCACGCGCAATCAGGAAATCTTCATGAAGCTGCTTTCCACCCTGGTGGAAGCCAATAACCAGTACAGCCGCACCACGCTCAAACCCATGTAGGGCCGAGGCCGGCTGCCTGGCTCAGCCTTGCAGCGCGCTGGTCTGCGGCGCGCTGCGGGCGGCTTCGCCGTCGCCCAGCGTGTTGCGCACCCAGATCAGTTCGGCCGCGATCGCCACGGCGATCTCGGCCGGCGTCTTGCTGGCGATGCGCAGGCCCACCGGGCCGTGCAGGCGGGCGATCTGGCTGTCGTCCAGGTCGAACAGCCGCAGCCGCTCGCGGCGCTTCTGCTGGTTGGCGCGCGAACCCAGCGCGCCCACATAGAAGGCCCGCGATTTCAATGCTTCCAGCAAAGCCATGTCGTCGAGCTTGGGATCGTGGGTGACCGCCACGATGGCGGTCCGCTCGTCGGTGCCGATTTCCAGCACGGCGTCGTCGGGCATGCTGGTGAGCAAGGTAGCCTGGGACTGGTTCCAGTCGCCGTAGAACTCCTCGCGGGGGTCGCAGACCGTGACGTGGAAATCCAGCGTGGCGGCGATGTTGGCCAGCACCTGGGCGGTCTGGTTGGCGCCGATGATGAGCAGCCGCCAGCGCGGGCCGTACACGCTGCGGAAGATGCGGCCGTCGAAGTCCGGGCCGTCGGCCGGACCGGCGGGAGACACCGAGCTGCTGCCGTCCTGCAGGTCCACCGTGCGTTGGATCAGGCCATGGCCGCGTATGGATTGCAGCACCAGGTCCAGCCATTGCGTGTCGCGCAGCGGTTCGCTGATCAGGCGCAACGTGCCGCCGCAAGGCAGGCCGAAGCGCGCGGCCTCGTCGCGGGTGACGCCGTAGGTCAGGCGCGCCGGGGCGTCCTCGAGCGTGCCTTCGCGGGCGCGCAGCATCAGGTCGTCTTCGATACAGCCGCCGGAAACCGACCCGACCATGCGGCCGTCCTCGCGCAGCGCCAGCATGGCCCCGGCCTGGCGCGGGGCCGATCCCCAGGTCTGCACCACGGTCACCAGGTGCACGCGGCTGCCCGCGGCTACCCAGTCCCGCGCATGTTGCAATACGTCCAGATCCAGAGCGTTCATCGGCTTCTCACAGTGAAAGGCCGCGGCGCTGCCACGGCTTATATTCACTATACTGATCATCATGGCGACTGTCTCTAGTGTCTATCCCTACCCGATCCCCGCGCGCGTCGGCATCCTGTTGGCTGCGGGGCGGGGCTCGCGCTACGCCGCGCAGCGGCCCGGCGCCGACAAGCTGCTGGCGCCGCTGCCGCAGGGCGCGCGCGTGGCGGCGGCCAGCGCGCGCACGCTGCGCGCGGCGGTGGAGATGGTCGTCGCCGTGGTGCGGCCCGGCAGCGCCGCGTTGGCCGGATTGCTGCGGGCCGAAGACTGCGTGGTGTTGGAGACCGACCGGGCAGAGGAGGGCATGGGCGCCAGTCTGGCCGCGGCGGCGCAGTATTTGCAGGGCCTGCCCGGCACGCCTGCCACGGTGCTGGTCGCGCTGGCCGACATGCCCTGGATCCAGCGCGCCAGCCTGGCGAGCGTGCTGGAGGCGCTGCGCGATGCGCCCATGGCCGCGCCCTCGTACCAGGGGCAGCGCGGCCACCCGGTGGGATTCCGCGGAGACCTGCTGGCGCAACTCGCCGCGCTGAGCGGGGACGAAGGCGCGCGGCGGCTGCTCAAAGGGCCAGGCCTGCAATTGGTCCCCGTCGATGATCCCGGGGTGTTGCGCGATGTCGACACGCCTGCCGACCTGGACGAAGACGGCTGAACGCCGCCTGCGGGCAAGGCCGCCGCGGCGGCCTTTTTTTGCGCTTCGGGATTTCCCTAATTTGTCAGTACGCTGACTATAAAGTCAGTATACTGACGTAAATTCGGAAGCCCTCGCAGGGCTTTTCCCAATGGGAAAGCGGCTGCGCGCGATTCCGGTTGTTCCGATGTAATAGTCAGTGTACTGATAAACAATGCTGACGCGCCGTGGCAGGACAGGGTCCGCGCCATCAAACTGGGAGTAGGGGAATGAGCAAAGTACGCAAGATCGCGTTTGAGGAGCACTACACCGCGGTCGGATTCAAGGACTATTCGAAGAGCTTCGCGCAGCACATCGATCCCGCCGTGCTGGCCGACCTGGCCGCGCGCCTGGTGGATTTCGACGAAGTCCGGCTGGGCGAAATGGACCGCGGCGGCATCGACTATGTCATCCTGTCGCAGACCGGGCCGGGCGTGCAGGCCGAAGCCGACGCCGCCGTCGCGCTGCGCCGCGCCAAGGAGAACAACGATTTCCTGGTCGAGCAGGTGGCCCGCCACCCGACGCGCTACGGCGCCTTCGCCACCGTGCCCATGCACGATCCTCTGGTCGCCGCCGCAGAACTGGAGCGCTGCGTCAAACAGCTGGGCTTCAAGGGCGCGCTGATCAACGGCCACACCAATGGCGTGTACTACGACGGCCGCGCCTATGACCCGTTCTGGGAAAAGGTGCAGGAGCTGGACGTGCCCGTCTACCTGCACCCGTCCGATCCCTACGTCATTCCGCAGGCCTACTCGGGCCACCCCGAGCTGGTGGGGGCATGCTGGGGCTGGGGCGTCGAAACCGCCACCCATGCGCTGCGTTTGCTGTTCGGCGGCGTGTTCGACCGGTTCCCCGCCGTCAAGCTGATCCTGGGCCACATGGGCGAAGGCCTGCCGTTCCTGCGCTGGCGCTTCGACAGCCGCTTCGCGGTCTATTCGCACGGCATCAAGCTGGCGCGCGCGCCTTCCGAATACCTGGGCAGCAACATCCTCATCACCACGTCCGGGGTCTGTTCGCCTCCCACGCTGATGGCCGCCATCGCCGAAATGGGCCGCGAGGCGGTGATGTTCTCGGTCGACTATCCCTACGAATCGACCGCGCTCGCCGTGGAATTCATCGAGCAGACGCCGATGGACGACGCGACCCGCGAACTGATCTGCAACGGCAACGCGCGGCGCCTGTTCAAACTCTGAATCCAGCCCGGGAGACCGACATGAACAACTTCCTGTACGGCGGCAACGTCCATGCCAATGGCATCCGCCAGCATTACCTGCGCTACGGCGGCGAACGTGGGGCGGGGCGCGATCCGGTCATCATCGTGCCGGGCATCACCAGCCCGGCGGTCACCTGGGGCTTCGTCGGCGAGCGCTTCGGCGCGGCCTTCGACACCTATGTGCTGGACGTGCGGGGCCGCGGCCTGTCCGCAGCCGGCGCGACGCTGGACTACAGCCTGGACGCGCAAGCCGCCGACGTGCTGGCCTTCGCAGAGGCGCTGGGCCTGGCGCGCTACAGCGTGGTCGGCCATTCGATGGGCGGACGCATCGGCGTGCGCGCCGGGCGCGGCAAGCCGGCAGGACTGAGCCGCCTGGTCCTGGTGGACCCGCCGGTGTCCGGTCCCGGCCGCCGGCCGTATCCCGCCAAACTGCCCTGGTACGTCGATTCCATGGCGCAGGCGCGGCACGGCATGGACGCCGAGGCCATGCGCGCGTTCTGCCCGACCTGGACCGAGGAGCAGCGCCAGCTGCGCGCCGAATGGCTGCACACCTGCGACGAGCGCGCCATCATCCAGAGCTTCGAGGCCTTCCAGAGCGACGACATCCATGCCGACCTGCCGCGCCTGGACGTGCCGGTGCTGCTGATCACGGCGGAGCGGGGCGACGTGGTGCTGGACGCCGACGTGGCCGAGATCCAACGGCTGGCGCCCGGCACGCAACACCACCGCGTGCCCGCCGCCGGCCACATGATTCCGTGGGACAACGAGGAAGGCTTCTATGCCGCCTTTGGCGATTTCCTGGGCGCGCCGCTGGCGCGCGGCTGAAGCGCGCGACCGTCAAGCAAGGAGGGCATCATGCCTATAAGCGACTATGAAATGGTGAAGGCCTGGCAGCAGGTGCTGACCCTGTCCAAGCTGCAAGCGGGGCAGACCGTCACGGTGCTGACCAGCGCGGCCACCCATCCGCAAACCCTGGCGACGGCGCTGATCGCGACGCAGGCCATGGGCGCCATCGTGAACCGCCTGGACCTGCCGCCCGTCAATGGCGAGCGGGCGCTGAGCCGGGACTCGCTGGCCTACCTGGGCACCACGCCGCTGACCGGCAACAAGGCCGCCATTGCGGCCTTGAAGGAAAGCGACCTGGTACTGGACCTGATGACGCTGCTGTTCTCTCCGGAACAGCACGAGATCCTGGCGACCGGCACCAAGATCCTGCTGGCGGTGGAGCCGCCGGAAGTGCTGGCGCGGCTGGTGCCGACCGAGGCCGACCGTGCGCGGGTCAAGGCGGCCGCCGCGCGCATCGGCGCGGCGCGCGAGATGAGCGTGGTATCCGAGGCGGGTACGGACCTGCGCTGCCCGCTGGGCGAGTTCCCGGCCATCAGCGAATACGGCTTCGTCGACGAACCCGGGCGCTGGGACCATTGGCCCAGCGGCTTCGTGCTGACTTGGCCGAACGAAGGCGGCGCCAACGGCAAGATCGTGATCGACGTCGGCGACATCCTGCTGCCGCAGAAGCTCTACGTGCGCTCGGCCATCGAGCTGACGGTCGAGAACGGCTACGCCACGCGCATCGACGGCGGCGTGGACGCGGAACTGCTGCGCGAGTACGTGGCCTCGTTCAAGGACCCGGAAGCCTACGCGATTTCGCACATAGGCTGGGGCCTGCAACCGCGCGCGCACTGGACCACGCTGGGGCTGTACGACCGCGAGGCCACCATAGGCATGGACGCGCGCGCCTACGAGGGCAATTTCCTGTTCTCGCTGGGTCCCAACAACGAGGCCGGCGGCAACCGGACCACCACCTGCCACATCGACATCCCCCTGCGCGCCTGCACGGTGCGGCTGGACGGGGAGGACGTGGTGCGCCAGGGCAAGGTGCTGGACGGTGCCGGCCTCCAGGCTTAGCACGCAATCACCGTACTAGGAGTTCCCTACATGAATGACGATATCTCGGCCTACGCGCGCCAGGGTTTCGGCACGGCGATGGCGCCCAAGGCGCCCTATGGCCTGCTGATCGTGGACCTGGTCAACGGCTTTGCCGATCCGGCTGTGTTCGGCGGCGGCAATATCCCCCAGGCCATCGAGCAGACCGTTGGCCTGCTGGCGCATGCGCGCAAGCAGGGCTGGCCGGTGGCGCACAGCCGCATCGTGTTCGCCGACGACGACGCGGACCACAACATCTTCACCTTGAAGGTGCCGGGCATGCTGACCCTGAAGGAAGCGGACCACAACAGCGCCATCGTGCCGCAGCTTGCGCCCGCGGCCGGCGAACTGGTGGTGCGCAAGACGGTGCCTTCGGCGTTCTTCGGCACCAGCCTGGCGGCCTGGCTGTCGCAACGGGGCGTGCAGACGCTGCTGGTGGCGGGCGCGGTCACCAGCGGCTGCGTGCGGGCCAGCGTGGTGGACGCCATGCAGTACGGCTTCCGGCCGCTGGTGGTGTCGGATTGCGTGGGCGACCGCGCCATCGGCCCGCATGACGCCAACCTCTTCGACATGCAGCAGAAGTACGCCACCGTGTTGACGCGGGACGAAGCCATGCGCGCTACGCAGGCCTGAGCTGGCGCCGCAGACCGGAACAAAAAAAAGGGTTGCGCCACGGGGCGCAACCCTTTTTTTACATTGCCCTTCCGCGTTCTAGACGGGATAGACCAGGTCGTTGGCCAGGATGGTGGTGTCATACACCACCTGCCGTTCCTTCAGCTTGAGCACGCCGTCCTGCCGCGTGTAGCGGTCGTAGTATGTGCCGGCCAGGTGCAGGGTGGTGGGACCTTCCACCAGCGTCTGCATCAGCATGAATGCCGCCTGGGACTCGATTTCGCCATCCGCGGATTCGCTGATGACGCGGGTGTTGCTGACCAGATGCAGCATGTAGCGCGGGGCGAACATCTGGGTGCGAGAAATGGCCACGGCGCGGTCATGCATCATGGCGCGGCCTTCGGAGTACACCAGGCCGACGGGCAGGCCCAGTTCGGCGTTCTCGCGCGCGGTGACGCGGTACAGGCCGTCCTCGGTGAAGAAGTCCGGCCAGGCCTCGACCTGGCCCGCGTCCAGGGCGGCGCAGTAGTCGGCGTGGAATTCCTCGATCTCCAGTCGCAGCGCGATGGCGCGCGCGGGATCGATCTTGCGGGGGGAGTATTCGAATCGGGTTCTCATGTTTCCTGGTTCCTGCCTCAGAAGCCCATCACGCTGCGGTAATAGCTGTACATGGAGCGGATCGCAGCTTCCGAGATCAGCGTGTTGGAGGTGCCTTGCTTGCCGGACTCCAGCTTCAGCACGTTGACGTCGGTGCTGGCGCGGCGCACGCCTTCCTGCACGAACTTCATGGCTTCGTTGTCTTCCAGGCCGAGGAAGCCGGCCGGCCCCATCAGGTTGCCCTGGCGCAGACGATGGCGCTCCATCTCGGGCGTGTCGTCCTCGTAGCCGAACATGGTCCATTGCATGATCATGCTGTCGGGCCCGTTGGGCACGATCTGGCGCACGCCCAGCGTGTTCATTTCACGTTGCACGATCAGGTTGGGCCAGACGGTCTGCATGGTGACCGACCAGGGCGAGTCGAATTCCTTGACGAACTCCAGGAAGCGGTCGTCCTGCAGGTGCAGGCCGTCGTGGAAGGAGCGCATTTCCTTCTTGTTCTCTTCGCTGACGTTGGCGTACTTGTCCTCGCTCTTGGCTGAAGCCATGGTGCCATGGCGGCCATGCACCGGATCGACCAGCATGGCGGACTTGTTGCCCGCCACCAGCAGCCCGAACACCACCAGGAACGAATGCAGCAGGGTTGCGTGGTACGGATCCTTCAGGTTCTCGTGATACATCTTCCAGTTGCACGGCAGCTCGTTGCGGTAGTAACCGTGGATCTTGAGCTTCTTGCCCGGGAAGACGGTGTCGAAATCGGCCAGGATTTCGGGTGTCAGGTATTCCTCGATGGGTTCGACCTCATCGCTGTAGGACGCGAAGATGACGCCGTTGCGCGTGGTGACGCGCAGCTTGCGCAGGCCGTGGTCTTCGTTCTTGAAGTCCTTGGGCATGCCGCCCTCGCGGTTCACGCCGCGCTTGAAGGGGATGCCCTGCAGATTGCCCTTCAGGTCGTAGGACCACTGGTGGTAGGGGCAGACGAATTCCTTGGCGTTGCCCTGGCTGTGGCGGCAGAACTCCGCGCCGCGGTGGGCGCAGCGGTTCTCGAACACATTGACCGAGCCGTCTTCGGCGCGCGACACCACCACCGGGGTCGGCCCCACGTAGGACCGCTTGTAGTCGCCCGGGTTCGGCAGCTCGGCTTCCAGGGCCACGTAGTTCCAGGTCTTGCCGTGGAAGATCTTTTCCACTTCCTGGTCGTAGACGGCGCGGCTGGTGTAGACCCAGTCGGGGATGTAGTGCAGCGCGTCTTCCGGCCAGACACAGTCGGCCAGGGCGGTGTCCTTGGACGCCATCGTAAGGCCGATGACGGTTTGCGATTGATACATGAAAAGCTCCTGTCGATGCGGGGGCGGTAATGGTGGGGTCAGGACGCGGCGGCGTTCTGCTGGCAGGCTTTCACCAGCGGCTTGAGCGCCACGGTCTCGTCGGCATAGCGCTCGGGATCGATGGCGATGCCTTGTTCGAACAGCACGCGCAGCTGGCGCAGGTCGCCGCCGGCGTTGATGGCGATGGCATGCACCGGCACGCCGTCGCGGTGGCCAAGCCAGATGAACTTGGGCGCCTCGGACTGCGCCTGGGGCACGCCGCGGCAGGCATAGACCAGGTCCGGCTGGGGCAGGCCCAACATCTGTACGTTGCAGCCATATTGGTCCGTCCAGAACCACGGATAGGGCTCGGCCGGCGCGGGCTGGTCCAGCATGCCGGCCGCGGCCGCGCGCGCCTGTTCGTTGGCGTTCTGCCAGGATTCCAGCCGCAGCGCCATGTTCAGGTGACGCCGGTGCTGGCTGGCGCAATCGCCGGCCGCATATATGTTTGGGTCGCTGCTACGGCAGGCGGCGTCCACCGCGATGCCGCCATTGGCGGGATCCAGCGCCAGACCGGCTTGCGCGGCCAGCGATACGTCGGGCACCAGGCCGATGGCCACCACCACGACGTCGGCCTCGATAGAGGAAGCGTCTTGCAGTTCTATATTGAAGCGCGCCTGATGCCGCACAGCGGCATCCGCATGGGGCTGCCAGTCGGTGCGCGCGATGCGCGCGTCCAGGCGCAGGTCCACGCCGGCGTGGCGGGCGCGTTCGGCCAGCCAATCCGACAGGGCCGCGGGCAGCACGCGTTCCAGCAAGCGGGGCGCGCTTTCCAGCACGGTGACTGCGGCGCCCAGGGCGCGCGCAGTGGACGCCACCTCCAGGCCCAGGAAGCCGCCGCCGATGACGGCCACGCGCGCCTGCGGCGTGAGGGCGGCGCGCAGCGCCGCGGCATCGTCCAGCGTCCTGATGTAATGCACGCCCGGCGTGCCGCGCGGCAGGCTGGGCAGTTCGCGCGCCCGCCCGCCGGTGGCGAGCAGGCAGCGGCTATAGGGGAGGCTGCGGCCGTCGGCCAGTTCGACCAGACGTTTGGCAGCGTCGATCCGCAAGGCCTGCATGCCGGTCAGCAGGGTGACGCCTTGCTGCGCATAGAAGTCTTGGGGGTGCACAGCGGTCTGGCCATGCGCGCCCGGGCTTTGCAGCACGTCCTTGGACAGGGGCGGGCGCTCATAGGGCGCGTGCGCTTCCTGGCCGATCAGCGTGATGGGGCCGGCATGGCCCAGGCCGCGCAACGTGGCCGCCGTCACCGCGCCGGTCTGGCCGGCGCCGATGATGAGGATCGGATCTGCGTCAGCCATGGTCAGCCTTGCAGGTTGGCATAGATGTCCTGGCCTTCGACCTTGACCGGATAGATGCGGATGCCGGTGGTGGCGGGCGCGCACATGGCCTGGCCGGTGCGGATGTCGAATTTGGCCTGGTGCAGCGGGCATTCGATGCAGCCGTCTTCCAGATAGCCGTCGGACAGCAGCGCGTAGGCGTGGGTACAGACATTGTCGGAGGCGTGGAACTCGCCTTCGATGCGATACAGCGCAAGCTGCTTTTCGCCGGCGGCGACGGGGATCACCTCGTCGTCTTCGGTCAGTTGGTCGGTAGAGGCAATGCGGATCCAGTTCATATCAACTCGCTCGTCAGTATGCTGAGTAATTGTCGTCAGTGTACTGCCTAAAAAAACAAGTCAGGAGCTAGGGATTTCCCCGACAGGCGGCGGGTCGAAGGGCGGCGGCGCGGGCCTATTATGCACGGCGTTCGCGGTGCGCAATCGCGACCGTCCGCTATATGTAAGGAGTACCCGCAAATAGCCCTCGGACCCGTGAAAAAAAACCGCCGGAATGAGTGGAAACCCAGGCGTTTCGCGGGCGTCGGCAGTGGGGATTTACCTTGTTGACACTCAAAATTACTGTCAGTATGCTGATCAACAATTCAGTGTGCTAACGTTTTTTTCGGATGTACGCGAGTGGCGTTGGCATGAGTTGAGGCGGGTCCAAGGGGACTCAATCGAACCAGATCGGGAGCAATGAATGCAACGACGCCGTTTCCTCGCACAAGCCGCCGGCGCAGCCGGCGCGGGCCTCGCCACCGTGGGCATGCCCGCCGTCGCGCAATCCGCGCCGTCGGTGCGCTGGCGCATGTCCACCAGCTGGCCCAAGAGCCTGGACACTATCTACGGCTCGGCCGAAGAACTCTGCAAGCGCGTGGCGCAGCTGACCGACGGCAAGTTCGAGATCCGCGCCTTTCCCGGCGGCGAACTGGTGCCCGCGGCGCAGAACATGGACGCGGTCAGCAATGGCACGGTGGAATGCAACCACGTGCTGAGCACGGCCTACATCGGCAAGAACACCGCCCTGACCTTCGACACCGGCCTGTCCTTCGGCCTGAGCGCGCGCCAGCATAACGCCTGGATCGCCTACGGCGGCGGCTTGAAGATGCTGCGCGCGCTCTATAAGAAGTACAACATCGTCAACCACGTCTGTGGCAACGTCGGCGTGCAGATGGGCGGCTGGTACCGCAAGGAGATCAAGTCGGTCGCCGACCTGAAGGGCCTGAACATGCGGATCGGCGGCATCGGTGGCATGGTGCTGTCCAAGCTGGGCGCGGTGCCGCAGCAGATCCCGCCGGGCGACATCTATCCCGCGCTGGAAAAGGGCACCATCGACGCGGCCGAATGGATCGGCCCCTACGACGACGAGAAGCTGGGCTTCAACAAGGTGGCGCCGTACTACTACTCGCCGGGCTGGTTCGAAGGCAGTGCCTCGATCACCAGCATGGTGCACGACAAGGCATGGGAAGCCCTGCCGCCGGCCTACCAGGCAGCGTTCGAGGCGGCGGCCGGCGAGCAGACCATGCGCATGCTGGCCAACTACGATGCGCGCAATCCGCTGGCGCTGCGCAAGCTGATCGCCGGCGGCGCCAAGGTCAGCTTCTTCCCCAAGGAAGTGATGGACGCGGCGTACAACGCCTCGCAGGAACTGTGGGCCGAACTCTCGGCCAAGAACCCGGACTTCGCCGCCATCTTCCCCGATTGGAAGAAATTCCAGGCCGAGCAGGCGGCTTGGTTCCGTGTGGCTGAAAGCCCGCTGGACAACTACACCTTCGCCGCCGTGGCGAAGGCCCAGGCCAAGTAACCAGTGTCCTGCCCCGCAGATACGCCCGCACGAAATCCCCCCATGAACGTCAGGGCGTCGTTGCAAATCCTCGCGATACCTTCGGGTATCGCTGCGGTTTGCGCCTAGCCCCGATGCTCATGGAGGAATTTCGTCATGCGGGCGCATCTACGGGACAGGACACTAACAGGAGATAAAGGGTAGTCATGACGACAGCAAACGCCGATACGCACGGCCGGCCAGGCAAGCCGCAGGGAGTGGGCGCGCGGGTGCCGCGCAAGGAGGACGCGCGCCATCTGCACGGCAAGGGCAATTTCGTGGCCGACATGGCCATGCCCGGTCTCTGCGAGGTGGCCTTCCTGCGCAGTCCGCTGGCGCATGCGCGCATCGCTTCGGTGCGCGTGGCCGAGCAGATCGCGGACAAGGCGTTTGTGCGCCAGGCCATGGCCGATGCGCGCGACATCGTGGCGGATTCCACCTTGCCCAGCTACCAGGTGTCGGCCCAGCCGCCGCTGGCCTCGGGCAAGGTGCGCTTCGTGGGCGAGCCCGTGGCCATGGTGTTCGCGCCGACCCGCGCCGAAGCCGAGGACTACGCGGAGATGATCGAGGTCGACTACGACGACCTGCCGGTGTATGCGGACGTCGTCAGCGCCCAGGCGGCCCAGGGCGATTTCGTGCATGAGCAGTGGCGCGACAACGTCTTCGTCACCCTCAATGTCGACAAGCAGTTCGATGAGCTGGCAGCGCAGGCGGACGTGGTCGTGCGCCGCAAAATCGACCTGTCGCGGCAATGCATGGTGCCGATGGAAGGCAAGGCGGTGCTGGCCTACTGGGACCACCAGGCCGACCAGCTGGTGGTGGTCAGCGCGACCCAGGTGCCCCATATGATCCGCAGCGTGCTGGCCCAGTGCCTGGACCTGGAGCAGGGCCGGGTGCGGGTGGTGTCGCCGGACGTGGGCGGCGCCTTCGGCTACAAGTGCGTGCTGCAGCAGGAAGAGCTGTGCGTAGCCTGGCTGGCCAAAACCTTCAAGAAGCCGTTCCGCTTCATCGAAGACCGCCGCGAACACCTGACCGCGGGCGCCAATTCGCGCGAGCACCATTATGAAATGGTGGCCTATGCGGATCGCCGCGGCAAGCTGCTGGCGTTGGACGCCAAGATCACCATCGACGGCGGGGCCTATTCGGTCTGGCCGTTCACCATCGGCCTGGAACCGGGCCAGGCCATCGGCAACCTGCCGGGACCGTATGCATTCAAGGGCTATCGCTGCGTGACGCGGGCGGTGGCCACCAACAAGCCGGGCTTCGTGCCGTATCGCGGCGTGGCGCGCACGGGCGTGTGCTTCGCCATGGAATTGACGATGGACGCGATCGCCCGCGAGGTCGGACGCGAGCCTTGGGAAATCCGCCAGGAAAACCTGGTGCAGGGCGAGCAGATGCCCTACGTCAACGTCACCGGCAAGCACCTGGACAGCGGCGATTATCCCGCCAGCCTGCAACAGGCCATGGACATGATAGGGGTGGACGCGATCCGCGAACGCCAGCGCCAGGGCGAGGCCGACGGCCGCCTCATTGGCGTGGGGCTGGCGACGTACACCGAACAGGCCGCGCACGGCACCTCGGTGTTCGCGGCCTGGGGCACGCCCGTGATACCGGGCTTTGACCAAGCCACCGCGCGGGTCACGCCGGACGGCGGGCTGGAACTGCGGGTCGGCGTGCATTCGCACGGGCAGGGCATGGAGACCACCTTCGCCCAGATCGCCAATGAAATCCTGGGCGTGGACGTGGCCAGCATCAAGCTGCTGCATGGCGACACCGGTCAGACGCCGTTCTCCACCGGCACCTACGCCTCGCGTTCGTTGGTGATGTCCGGCGGCGCCGTGTCGCAGGCCTGCAAACGCCTGCTGCCGCGGCTCACGCATATCGGCGCGCATCTGCTGCAGGCCGATCCCGCCAGTGTGACCTGGAACGGCGACCGGCTGGAAGCCGGCGGCAAGTCGGTGTCGGTCAAGGACGTGGCCGACGCCTGGTACTTGCGGCCGCAATTGTTGCCGCCCGACGTGGACGCCGCTGGCCTGGAAGTCACCGTGGGCTACAAGCCCAAGGTCGACACCGGCTGTTTCACCTATGCGACCCATGCGGCGGTGGTGGCGGTGGACCCGGGCACGGGCGGCGTGGAAATTCTGGATTATGTGGTGGTGGAGGACTGCGGGACCATGATCAACCCCATGGTGGTCGAAGGCCAGACCATAGGCGGCGTGGCCCAGGGCATAGGCACCGCGTTCTACGAGGAAACACCTTACGACGACAATGGCCAGCCGCTGGCCTCGACCCTGGCGGACTACATGCTGCCAGGCGCCACCGAGGTTCCGAACATGCGCCTGCACCACTTCGAGACGCCGTCGCCGCATACGGAGTTCGGCGCCAAGGGCATGGGCGAGGGCGGCGCCATCGCGCCGCCGGCGGTGCTGTTCAACGCGGTCAACGACGCGCTGCGGCCATTGGGCGCAGTCGAACTGCTGCGCACGCCGCTGTCTCCAACCCGGGTGTTGGCCGCCATCGCTCAGGGCAGCCGCAAGACCGCAACCGTCGCCACGGAGGTGACGGCATGAAGGCCGCTGCATTCGAATACTCCCGCCCGGACACCCTGCAGGACGCTTTGCGGGCGCTGCGCGGGCACGAGGGCCGCGCCAAGCTCATGGCTGGCGGCCAATCGCTGGGCCCCATGTTGAATCTGCGCCTGGCGCGTCCGCCCGTCGTCATCGACATTTCCGGCCTGTCCGAACTGCGCACGGTGTCGCGCCAGAACGGCAAGCTGCGCGTCGGCGCGGCCGTGACCCATGCCGAGATCGAGGACGGCGTGCACGAACTGCTGCGCGGCACGCCCATGCAGCAGGTGGCGCCGGGCATCGCCTATCGCGCCATCCGCAACCGCGGCACGCTGGGCGGCAGCCTGGCGCATGCCGATCCGGCGGCCGACTGGGTGCTGACCGTGGTCGGCCTGGGCGCGACGCTGGAGATCGCGGGGCCGGACGGCGTGCGCATGCTGCCGGCGGAAGACTACATGCAGGGCGCCTATACCACCGGGCTGCGCGAAGACGAGCTGATCGCCGCCGTGCACATCCCGGAAGCCGGGCCGCAGGCGCGCTGGGGCTACTACAAGTTCTGCCGCAAGACCGGCGAGTTCGCCGAGGCCAGCTGCGCCGCGTGGTTCGATCCGTCCTCGAAGACGGCGCGCATCGCGGTGGGGGCCCTGGACGGTGCGCCCAGATTGCTGCCCCAACTGGCCGCGCGCATCGCGCAGCAGGGGCTGGCGGGCCTGGATGAAGCGCTGCTGGCCAGCGAGCTGGCCAGCGTCATGCAGGACAAGGATGAACACCATCGCAAGCTGCACGGGACCGCGGTGACGCGCTGCCTGGCGCAGGCCTTGGGTTGACAGGAATGAGCATGGTTCAGGTGACATTGGAAGTAAACGGCAAGCGCGTATCGCACGAGGCGCCCGCGCGCATGCATCTGGGGGATTTCCTGCGGGATCAGGCACGCCTGACCGGCACCCATCTTGGCTGCGAGCACGGCGTCTGCGGCGCCTGCACGGTGCTGGTGGATGGCGCGCCGGTGCGCTCCTGTATCTCGTTCGCGGTGGCCTGCGAAGGCCGGCAGGTGACCACCATCGAAGGCTATGACGCCGATCCGGTGATGCAGCGGCTGCGCGCCGCCTTTACCAAACACCACGCCCTGCAATGCGGTTATTGCACCCCGGGCATGCTGGCGACCTCGCGCGATATCGTGCTGCGCCTGGCGGATGCGGACGAAGGCCGGGTGCGTGTGGAGCTGTCCGGCAATCTGTGCCGCTGCACCGGATACATGGGCATCGTCGCCGCCGTCATGTCGGTGCTGGCCGAACTCAGGGAACAGCCCGATCCCGCGGTAGAGGCGCTGCGCGCCGCTCAGGCGCAGGGCCGGGGCGCCGCGCCAGCAGCGGAAAAGCCGGTGGCGTTCGCGGGGTTCACGCCTGCGGCGGCCAGCCAGCCGGCCGCAAGCGCCGCTGCGGCGCCGGCTCCGGCTGCCGCCCCGGCCGGTAAGAAGGAAGGCAAGAAAGAGGGCCGTGGCAGCCAGATCGACGGCGGCTTCAAGGTGCCTTTCCCGGCTGCTGACGTCTGGGCCTTCATGGTGGACCTGCCAGCCCTGGCCAGCTGCCTGCCGGGCGCGTCGATCGAGGAACACGAAGGCGACCGGGTCAAGGGCAAGATCGCGATCAAGTTCGGCCCCATGTCCGCCGCCTTCAATGGCGCGGCCCGCCTGGAACGCGACGACGCGGCCATGCAGGCGGTGTTTCGCGGCGCGGGGCAGGACTCGCTCAGCCAGTCGCGCGCCAACGGCGACATCACGTATCGCCTGGAGGCGCTGTCGGCCAACGAGACGCAGGTCCACGTGAACCTGCTGTATTCGCTGCAAGGGCCGCTGGCGCAGTTTTCGCGTTCGGGCCTGGTGCAGGACTTCGTGCGCCGCATGATCGCGGACTTCGGCAACAACGTCACGGCCAGACTGCGCCGACCCGCTGCCGCGGGTGAGGCGCCGGTCCAGGCCAGCTTCAATCCCACAGCCATGTTCTTCAGCGTGCTGTGGGCGCGCATCAAGCGGTGGTTCGGCCGCGGCGGCTGAACACGCGGGGTACCAGCGGCCGCGGGGCGCGGCCGCGCTGTGTCGGCACATAACGGGGAAAATCATGCTCGCGGTATTCGCAAGAAACTGGCGCAACGCGTTGTTGGGCCTGGCTGCTGTCGCGCTCAGCGCGCCCGCCTGGTCCCAGGCTTTGGAGCCTTTGAAGGTGCGGCTGGACTGGACGCCCTGGGGCGTGCACGGCGCATTCCATCTGGCGCAGCAGAAGGGCTGGTACAAGCAGGCCGGCCTGGACGTGACGCTGGAGGACGGCAATGGATCCGTGACGACGGTGCAGATCGTTGGCGCCGGCGACAGCTTCGATCTGGGGCATGCCGCCCTGGCCTCGGCCATGATCGCCCGCGAGAAAGGCATGCCGGTCAAGGCCGTGGCTGTGTTCGCCAGGCAGAGCGACATCGGGCTGCTGGTGCAGTCCGATGCCGGCATCACCGGCCCGGCGCAGCTCAAGGGCAAGAAGGTGGCCTATACGGCGGGCTCCTTGGAAGCGCCGTTCATCGATGCCTTCCTGGCCGCGGGCAAGCTCAAGAAGAGCGACCTGGAACTGATCAACGTGGACGCCGCCAGCAAGGCGTCGACCTATGCCGTGGGGCGGGCCGACGCGGCATTCTCCACCATTCCGTTCTTCCTGCCCGTGGTGTCGCAGAATCGCCCGTCCAGCGCGGTGCGCTTCGCCGATTTCGGCCTGAACATGCCCAGTTTCGGCCTGTTCGCCAATGAGTCCAAGCTGGCGCAGCGGCGCGACGCCATCGCGCGCTTTGCGAGCGTCAGCGCGCGGGCCTGGGAGTACATCTACGCCGGCCACCAGGACGAGGCGGTCGCCGCCATCCTGGCGCAGCGGCCGCAGGCCCGGTTGGACAAGAAGGTGCTGCGCGGGCAGATCGACGCCTTGCAGCCGTATTTCGGCCAGCCGGCGGCGGGCGCGCGGCTGGGCGCCATCGTGCCGCAGGACTGGACGCAGGCCGTCGCCACCTTGTCGACGGTCGGGCTGATCAGCGCCGGCGCGCAGCCCGCCACGTTCTATGCGCCCGACCTGGTGCATCCGGAACGCTACGACAGCCTGGTGCAACCATGACGCAGTGGGCCGTGTCCGCAACGGACGTGCGCAAGCGCTACCCCGGCGCGGCGGGGGTGGAAGCGCTGGCGTCGGTGTCGGTCGACGTGCCGCGCGGCCGCTTCGTCAGCATCCTGGGCCCCAGCGGCTGCGGCAAGAGCACCTTTCTGCGTTGCGTGGCCGGGCTGGAGACCGTTTCGAGCGGCGAGCTGCGGGTGGAGGGCGTGCCCGTGCAGGGGCCGCCGGACGGCATGGGCATGGTGTTCCAGCGCGACGCGCTGCTGGAGTGGCGCAACGTGCGCCGCAACATCCTGCTGCCGGTGGAGTTTGCGCACAAGCCGGTGGCCGCCTATGCCGACAAGGTGCGCGCGCTGCTGGCCCTGACCGGGCTGGAAAAGTTTGCCGAAAGCTATCCGCGCGAACTGTCCGGCGGCATGCGGCAGCGCGCCGCCATCTGCCGGGCGCTGGTGGACGATCCGAAGCTGCTGCTCATGGACGAACCCTTCGGCGCGCTGGACGCGCTGACGCGCGACCAGATGAACGTCGAGCTGCAGCGGATCTGGATGGAAACGCGCAACACGGTGTTGTTCGTGACGCACGGCATCGCCGAGGCGGTATTCCTGGGCGACGTGGTGATGGTGTTCTCGCCGCGCCCGGGCCGGATCCTCGAAACCATAGAAATCGACCTGCCGCGGCCCCGGCCGCTGGCGTTGCGCGAGACGCCGCAATTCGGCGAATACGTGCGGCACATCCGCGGCATGTTCCAGAGCATGGGCCTGATAGACGAGGGCGCGCGCGCCGCGTCCGGACTGGAGTCCGTCCAATGAGCGCGCTCTTGAAAGGGGCGGGCCGGCGCATGGCCGGGCTGGTGTCGGTGCTGGTCTTCCTGCTGCTGTGGGAAGCCGCCGCGCGGATTTTCCATGTGCGCGCCATCATGCTGCCGCTGCCCGGCCAGGTGGCGCTGGAGCTGGCCGCGGAATGGAGCTGGTATGCCGGCCACGCTGCCTACACACTGATGACCACGCTGGCGGGCTTTGCGCTGGCAGTGGTGGCCGGGGTGGCGATTGCCGTCATGCTGGTGGGGTCGCGCTGGTTCGAACGCTTCATCTATCCCCTGATCGTGGCGCTGAACAGCGTGCCCAAGGTCGCCATTGCGCCGCTGTTCGTGATCTGGATGGGCACGGGCGCGGAACCCAAGGTCGCCATCGCCTTCCTGATCGCCGTGTTCGCGATGATCGTGGACACCGTCCATGGCCTGCGCTCGGTGCCGCAGGACGTGCTGGACCTGGGGCGCGTGCTGAAGGGTTCGCGGCGCGATTTCTTCTTCAAGGTGCGGCTGCCCAGCGCGTTGCCTTCGATCCTGGCGGGCATGAAGGTCTCGATCTCGCTGGCGCTGGTGGGCGCCATCGTGGGCGAGTTCGTGTCCTCGCAGCGCGGTTTGGGCTACGTGATCATGAGTGCCCAGGGCACCTTCGACACGGTGCGGGTGTTCGCCGCGATCTTCGTGCTGGCCCTGATGGGCATGCTGCTGTTTGCCTTGCTGGTGTGGCTGGAACGGCGCCTGACGCCCTGGCTGCGGCACCACCGCGAAGACGATTGACAGGTTCTAGCCCGGGGCACCACGGGCTGAATGTGGGGCAGGTGCGTGATTAGAAACGATTCTGGGGAAAACAGATGCAAGCACTACTCGCCTTGTCGCGTGGCATAGACGCGATCAATCTACGCGTGGGCCGGGCCGTGTCCTGGGTCACGCTGCTGGTTGTGCTGGTCAGCGCCGGCAACGCCATCATGCGCAAGATATTCCACGACAGCTCCAACGCCTGGCTGGAGCTGCAGTGGTACATGTTCGGCGCCATGTTCCTGCTGACCGCAGGCTACACCCTGCTGAAAAACGACCACGTCAGGGTGGACATCATTGCGTCGCGGCTGTCGCGCCGCGCGCAGATCGGGATCGAGATCTTCGGCGTGCTGTTCTTCCTGATGCCGGCCTGCCTGCTGATCATGTACCTGTCCTGGCCGGTGTTCATGGATTCGTACCTCAGCAACGAATATTCCTCCAATTCGGGCGGACTGATCCGCTGGCCGGTGAAGCTGCTGATTCCGGTGGGCTTCGCGCTGCTGGTGCTGGCCGGGCTGTCGCATCTGATCAAGTGCGTGGGCTTCCTGATGGGACGTTGCCGCGACCCGCGCGAACGCGAGGGAGCCAAGAGCGCGGAAGAAGAACTGGCCGAGGAAATCGCCCGCGAAGCGCAGGCGCGCGAGGCGGCCGCGCAGAACGAACTGAACAACAAGGGTCGCTGATCATGGAGTTTCTCATTGCCAATCTGGCGCCGATCATGTTCGCGACGCTGATCATCTTTCTACTGTTGGGCTTTCCGGTGGCGTTCGCGCTGGCGGCCAACGGCATCCTGTTCGGCCTGGTCGGCATGGAGCTGGGCCTGCTCAACTCCTCGCTGTTCCAGGCGCTGCCGCAGCGCGTGTTCGGCATCATTTCCAACGACACGCTGCTGGCGGTGCCGTTCTTCACGCTGATGGGCCTGGTACTGGAGCGATCCGGCATGGCCGAGGACCTGTTGGAGACCATAGGCCAGCTGTTCGGCTCGATCCGCGGCGGCCTGGCCATCGCGGTGGTGTTCGTGGGCGCGATGCTGGCCGCGACCACGGGCGTGGTGTCGGCGTCGGTCATTTCCATGGGCTTGATATCGCTGCCGATCATGTTGCGCAACGGCTATGACCGCAAGCTGGCCAGCGGCGTGATCGCCGCGTCCGGCACCTTGTCGCAGATCATTCCGCCTTCGCTCGTGCTCATCATCCTGGCGGACCAGCTTGGACGTTCCATCGGCGACATCTACCGCGCCGCCATGGTGCCGGGCTTCATCCTGGCCGGCCTGTACATCGTCTATGTCGTCATCATGAGCCTGCTGAAGCCGGATTCGGCGCCCGCGCTGCCGGAAGAGGCTCGCCGCTTCCAGGAGCCGAATGGTGGCCGCGGCGGACGTTCGCTGCTGGTACTGATGACGATTTCCGCCGTGTCGGCATACTTTCTGGGCCGCTGGGTCGAGAACCACACCGCGCCGATGGACGAGCGCATCGTGGTGGCGCTGCTGTTCTGGGGCGCGACCGCCTTCGTCATCGCGCTGGTGAACAAGGCGCTGGGCCTGGGCCTGTTGTCGGCCCTGGCCGAGCGCGTGACCTTCGTGATGATCCCGCCGCTGGCGCTGATCTTCCTGGTGCTGGGCACCATCTTCATCGGCGTGGCCACGCCGACCGAAGGCGGCGCCATGGGCGCGGTGGGCGCCATCCTGATGGCGGTGGCGCGCCGCCGCCTGTCGCTGGACCTGCTCAAGCAGGCCATGGACACGACCACCAAGCTGTCTTGCTTCGTCGTGTTCATCCTGGTGGGTTCCACCGTGTTCGGCCTGACATTCCGCGCCGTCAACGGCGACCTGTGGGTCGAGCATCTGCTGACCGGCCTGCCGGGCGGACAGTGGGGCTTCCTGATCGTGGTCAGCATCCTGACCTTCGTGCTGGCATTCTTCCTGGACTTCTTCGAACTGGCGTTCATCATCGTGCCGCTGCTGGGGCCGGTGGCCGACAAGCTGGGCATCGACCTGATCTGGTTCGGCGTGATCCTGGCCGTCAACATGCAGACCTCGTTCATGCATCCGCCGTTCGGCTTTGCGCTGTTCTATCTGCGGTCGGTGGCGCCACGGGACCGCTACAAGGACAGGGTCACGGGCAAGATGATCGAGCCGGTCACCACCGGGCAGATCTATTGGGGTTCGGTGCCGTTCATCGTGATCCAGCTGCTGATGGTGGCCGCGGTGATGGCGTTCCCGGGGATGGTGATGCACTACAAGGGCACGGACGCGGTGGTCGACCCGAGTTCGGTCTCGCTGGAGGTCGGAGGCAGCGGCTACGGGGGCAGCGCCTACGGCGCGGATGCCAATCCGTTCAAGTGATGCGACAGGGGCGTCCAGGGGACGCCCCTTGATCTTTAGGGCTTGACCGCGTGTGTGGCGAGGAACGTCGGCAGGAAGCGGTCGATCAGGAAGCGCGGCTGGGGCTGTTCATCTTCATAAAACCCCTTCAGCAGGAATCCGGCTTCCAGCTGGCCGCCTATCTGTTCGCCCAGGCTGTGCCCGAACACCAGCGCGTCGCCCCGGCCTTGCTTTTCCGCCAGTTCCGATGCGCTCAGGTCGCGCAGGTCCGAGTAGGGCAGCCGGAAGCGCGGCCGGATCAGGCCCTGCTCGGCCAGTTCCGGCGCGCGGTCGCCGACGAACACGCCCGGGTTGTAGAAGCTGCTGAGCAGCCTGCCGCCATGCTTCAGCACCCTGAAGCACTCCCGCCAAACAGGCCGCACGTCGGGCACGTACAGGTTGGAGATCGGATGCACGATGCAGTCGAAGGACGCGTCGGCGAACGCCGAGAGATCCCGCATGTCTCCCTGCACGGTTGCGAGCGCCAGGCTGTCGCGGCGCGCGACCATGTCGTCCTGGGCCAGTTGCAGCGGCGAAGCGTCGAACACGGTCACGTCCGCGCCGGCCGCGGCCAGCACGGGCGCCT
This sequence comes from Achromobacter aegrifaciens, assembly GCF_902859735.1. Lineage (GTDB taxonomy): Bacteria > Pseudomonadota > Gammaproteobacteria > Burkholderiales > Burkholderiaceae_B > Achromobacter > Achromobacter aegrifaciens. Next base: position 63,768 of record NZ_CADIJY010000018.1, read on the forward strand.
GTTGGCCGCCGGCGGAGGCCAGGCACAGGATGCGCGGAACCGGATACATCGCCGGCAGCCAATCCGCGGGCAGGGCGCGCGGCGTGATGTGCACCTGCCAGTCTCCGCGGCGCGCGGCCTCGATCGTTTCGGGGCCGACCGGTTGCGACCAGGCGCATTGCTGCGCGGCCTGGCGGTCCCAGGCGGCGCGGTTGTGTTCATAGATATCGATGGTGTCAGTCGCAGGCATTGCGTTTTCCTTCTGTCAAAAGGGGAAAACTGCCGATGGACACGCGATCCGCGAGCCTGTGCCCGAAGGGAGCAGGACGCGGCGCGCCGATAGGGGCCAGGTCCTGCAAGACATCAGAATCGAACAAGCAATGCGGCTCGCGCGCCAGGCAGCGAGGGGGGCAAGATGCGTGGGCATCCCGGCATTTACTTGTTCACTCTGAGTGCTCCGGTGGAAGGAGAGAAGGTTGCAAGCTTAACCGGGACGGCGCGGTGGGACAAACGGCCGCCCGCCGCCGGTTCATCGCGCGGCCGTCGCGCAGCTATGCGCCGCGCGGCGCCGTGATCACATGCGCCTGGATCTTTCCTGCGATGGGCCCCGCGCCATAGCGCGCACGCAGCGCATCGGTCGCGGCATGGACCGCCTGCCCCAGCATGTCCGCGCCGCGGGCCTCGATCTCGTTGCGCAGCGGCGTGCCCTGGCAATAGGCGATTGCAGCCGTCTGCGGCGTGTCGGCGCGGCTTTCGAATGCAATGGTTTCCAGCGTCTGGCGGCCGGTGAATCCGGCGCGGGCCAGGTCGGCTCTGATGACGGCCGCGTCGTAATAACCATGCGGAATCCGGCTCATGAACCTGGGGGGATCACCGGGGAACAGCCGCGCCAGGGCCTGTTCCACCGTATCGGCAAACGCGTTGTCCTCGATGCGGTCCCAGACGTTGAACAGGAAGGCGCCGCCCGGCCGCAAGACCCGACGCGCTTCGGCGTAGGCCGCAGCCTTGTCCGGCAGGAACATGTAGCCGAACTGGCACACCACGGCATCGAAGGCCTGGTCCTCAAAAGGCAGTTGCAGGGCGTCGGCCTGGCGCCAGGTGATGGCGCGGCTTGCGCCCAGCGTCTGGGCTTGTTCCAGCATGGCCGGGTTCAGATCGGTGGCGACGATGGCCGCGCCGGCGGGCAACTGCTCCGCGAGTTGGCGCGTCACTACGCCTGTGCCTGCGGCGATCTCCAGCACGGCCGCAGGATGCAGCGCCGCCGTTCGTGCGGCGATGTCTGCGGCATAGGGCTGGAAGACGAGAGGAACCATGTACCGCTGGTAGAACTGCGGGATGGATCCGGAGAAAACACGATCACTAGGAGCAGTGTTCATGATGTTCGACTCCAAAGCGGCCGCGCGGGGCGGTCTTCAGATTCAACGCAGCCGCGTCCTGCGGCTGGGAACACCATTTTAGGCGCGGCGCGGTCGCCTGGCGACCGGCGCCGGGTGTGGGCTCATGCCCCCAGCCGCGCCTGTTCCGCCGCCAGATAAGCGTCCCGCGACGGCAGCAGGTGCTCCCGGCACAGCGCCATCAATCCCTCCCGGTCGCCATCCCGCAGTGCGTGGATCATGGCCCAGTGTTCCTGGCGGGCGCGTTCGCGGTAGCCGGCCGCGGCCAGCGAACCGAAGCGGATGGGGTGGGTGCGGCGGGCGTATTCCTCGATGGCCTGGCCCAGCACCGCGTTGTCCAGCAAACCGAAGAACTCGCGATGAAAGCGCTGGTTGCTGCGGAACACGCGGCGCGCGTCGCCATCGGCTACCGCCGCATCGTGTTCGCGCTGCACGGCCACCAGCGCCGCCAGCCGCGCCTGCGGCACGGGCAGCGGGATCTGGCTGGCGGCATGCACTTCCAGCATTTGGCGCAGCGCATACAGCTCCATGACTTCGCGCACCGCGTATGCGCGCACGACCGCGCCGATGTTGCGCTTTTTTTCCACTACGCCCAGCGCCTCGAGGTCGGCCAGGACCTGGCGCACCACATGGCGCTTGAGCGAAAAGCGCGCCATGAGTTCATCTTCGGTCAGGCGCTGGCGCGGGTGCAGCCGGCCGAAGACAATGTCTTCTTCCAGGATGGCGACCGCGGCCGGCATCGGCATGGAGTCGGGTGCGATGGCGTCCATGGGCTTGCCGCCTACTTTTTCGGCACGGTGTCGCGCGTGACGGCGGCGCGCAGGAAGTCGAAGTCGACGCCCTGGTCGGCCTGGGTCACGGTCTGCAGGAACAGCTTGCGGTAGCCGCGTTCGGCGACGGGGCGGACGATGGGCTGGGCCACGGCGCGGCGCGCCAGTTCGGCGTCGTCCACCAGCAGCGCGATCTCGCGGTTGGCCACCGACAGGCGGATGCGGTCGCCGTTCTGCACGTAGGCCAACGGGCCGCCGATGGCGGCTTCGGGCGTGACGTGCAGCACGATGGTGCCGGCGGCGGTGCCGCTCATGCGGCCGTCGGAGATGCGCACCATGTCCTTCACGCCGGCGCGCGCCAGCTTCCTGGGGATGGGCATGTAGCCGGCTTCGGGCATGCCGGGCGCGCCGGTCGGGCCGATGCGCTTGAGCACCAGGATGTCTTCGGCGGTGACATCCAGCGCCTCGTCGTCGATGCGCCGCGCCATGTCCTCGGCGTCCTCGAACACGACGGCGCGGCCCTCGTGCTCCATCAGCTTGGGATTGGCGGCGGATTGCTTGATGATGGCGCCGCCCGGCGCCAGATTGCCGCGCAGCACGGCCAGGCCGCCCACCGGGTAGATGGGCGAGGCCGCGGTGCGGATCACGTCCTGCGCGAAGGCGGGCGGGGAGTCGTCGAGTTCCTCGCCCAGCGTGCGGCCCGACACGGTCAGCGCGTCCAGGTGCAGGTAGGGGCGCAGCTCGCGCAACAGGGCTGGCATGCCGCCGGCGTGGTGGAAGTCTTCCATGTAGTGCTGGCCGGAGGGCTTCAGGTCGACCAGCACGGGCGTTTCGCGGCTGATGCGGTCCAGGCCGGCCAGGTCGATGTCTATGCCCAGGCGGCCGGCGATCGCCGTCAGGTGCACGATGCCGTTGGTGGAGCCGCCGATGGCCAGCAGCACGCGCAGGGCGTTCTCGATGGATTTGCCGGTAAGGATGCGGTCGGGCGTCAGGCGCGAGGCGGCCATGGCGACCGCCGTGGCGCCGGTCTTCTCGGCGACGCGCACGCGGTCGGCGGTGACGGCCGGGGCCGACGCACCGCCGGCCACCATCATGCCCAGGGCTTCGGTGATGCAGGCCATGGTGCTGGCCGTGCCCATCACGGAACAGGTGCCCACGCTGGCGACCAGCTGGTTGTTCACGTCCGAGATCTCGGCCGCGTCGATCTCTTCGGCGCGGTAGCGGCCCCAGTAGCGGCGGCAGTCGGTGCAGGCGCCCACGCGCTCGCCGCGGTGCGAGCCGGTCAGCATGGACCCCGTGACCAGCTGGATGGCGGGCACGCCGGCAGACGCCGCGCCCATCAGCTGGGCCGGCACGGTCTTGTCGCAGCCGCCGATCAATACCACCGCGTCCATGGGCTGGGCCCGGATCATTTCCTCGGTGTCCATGGACATGAGGTTGCGCAGGTACATGCTGGTGGGCTGGGAGAAGCTCTCGTGCACCGAAATGGTGGGAAAGTCCATGGGCAGGCCGCCGGCCAGCATGACGCCGCGCTTGACCGCTTCGATCAGTTGCGGCGCGTTGCCATGGCAGGGGTTGTAGCTGCTGCCCGTATTGACGATGCCTATGATGGGGCGCGACAAGGCGTCGTCGGTCAAGCCCGCGCCCTTGATGAAGGCCTTGCGCAGGAACAGCGAAAAGCCGGTGTCGCCGTAGTTGGTGAGCCCGCGGGCCACGCCTCGAGCGGTGGCGCCGTCACTGCTGAAAGGGCCCGGCGCGGCTGCGTCTTTCTTGATCTCGTCCTTCATTATTTATCTCGATAATATTATTGATAATCTGATGGCGGCATCATATCCAGCCTTTGAAAGTGGCTGCAAGCGATTTATCGGCGCCTTTTAATTGATCCTGTATGTAGATCAGTCGATAGAAAAATTCTGATTCTTCAATCAAGAAGGTGAACCTACACTGGCGCGGTTGACGAGCCGGGCGTCCGTTTCATTCCTATACTCATCCCGGCAGGAGACCTACATGTCAGACCTGCGTCTGCGGCCGCGCCGCGCCGTGTTGTTTTCCCTGCTGGCCTTGTGCGCCGGCGTGTCCGCTCCCGCCCTGGCCGCCGACGCCTACCCCGACAAGCCCATCCGCATGATCGTGCCGTACCCGCCCGGAGGCGCGACCGACGTGATCGGCCGCGTGCTGGCGCAGGAGCTGACCGGCGCGCTGGGCCAGTCGGTGATCGTGGAGAACCGGGCGGGCGCCGCCGGCAACATCGGCGCCGACCAGGTCGCCAAGGCGCAGCCCGATGGCTATACGCTGCTGATGGGCGCGCTGACCAGCCATTCCATCAACGCCGCCTTGTACCGCGGCCGCGTCACCTATGACGTGGAGAAGAGCTTCGCGCCGGTGTCCATCGTGGGCACGGTGCCGCTGGTGTTCGTGGTGAATCCGTCGGTGCAGGCGAAAACGCTGGCCGAGTTCATCGCGCTGGCCAAGTCCAAGCCCGGGTACATCACCATGGGTTCGGCCGGCAACGGCTCGCCGCAGCATCTGGCCGCCGAAATGTTCAAGCGCACCGCCGGCGTGGACGTACTGCACGTACCCTACAAGGGCAGCGGCCCGGCGATGACCGACCTGATGGGCGGGCAGGTGCTCAGCATGATCGAGACCGTGCCCGCGGCACAGGGCAACATCAAGGCCGGCAAGCTGCGCGCGCTGGCGGTGACGTCGGCGCAACGCGTGGACGCGCTGCCGGACGTGCCGACCGCGGCGGAAGCCGGCCTGAAGGATTTCGAGGTCAGTTCGATGTTCGGCATCGTGGCGCCCGCCAATACTCCGGCGCCCGTGATCCAGCGCTTGAATGGCGAACTGAAGAAGATCCTGGCCAAGCCTGAGGTCCAGGCCTCGCTGCTGAACCAGGGCGCCATCGCCACCTGGACCACGCCGGCCGACGCCGGCGTCCGCGTGTCGGCCGAACTGGCGCGTTGGACCAAAGTCATCGACGACGCAGGCGTGAAGGGGGATTAATACCCCTAAAGTTGTGGCTATACGTCACCCGCCGGAAGTTCCGCCCGGAACCTCCGGCGATTTTGTTTGCGCGCGCGCTCGTGAAAGACGCAACAAGGCTTGCGCGCAAACTGGGGAATACGCACTGAAAAAAGGGTGGATGCAAACTTTTGCGCTATGAACCGCCAAAGGGGACGCAATAAACCGCAATAAAACCCTCGCGAGATTGTATACAGTGGTTGACCCCGAATAGACTAGGCCGTAATGTAGTTTGCGGGCCTTCCCGGGACGGCAGAAGGGGGATAACAATGACAGACGACCAGGACGAAAAGTCGATTCTGTACACGCATTTCGGAACGCACAGTCCGTATTGGCGTCTGTCCGCCGATAGCGACGCGTTCGAACTTGCAGCAGTCAAGGGCGCAGCCAATATCGCAATGGCATTGCGCCCGGAACAAGCCGAGACGATACGCAGCCTGACGGGCATCACTTCCAGCGTGCGCATCGACATCTCGTTGTACGGCGACATGCTCCGGCTCCATCTGGTGGGCCGCAAGATCAATCCCAACGAATGGGCCGGCACCGCGTCCGCCCATTCCGATACCGAATCCGTGGCCAAGGATCTGGTCGAAGGCCTGTCCTTCGCCGAGACCGTCGTGTCCGAGGCCAACTCGGTTATCGTCATCGTGGACCAGAACGGCCGGGTGCAACGCTTCAACAAGCTCAGCGAGGAATACACCGGCAAGCGCGAGCAGGACATCATCGGCCGCAGCGTGTTCGAGATGTTCATGACGCGCGAAGAGGCGATCGCCTCGCGCCGCAATATCGCCGAGTTCTACAAGCGCGGGCAATCCTACGAGGCCGAGCGCCTCATCAATACGGTCAAGGGGCCGCGCCTCTTCCTGTTCCGCAACAAGTTCGTCACCAGCGGCAGCGGCGAAAAGCGCGTCTACCTGATCTGCTCGGGCACCGACATCACCGAGGAACGCCAGGCGCAGGAGCGCCTGCGGGTGCTGGCCAACACCGACATGCTGACCAACCTGCCCAACCGCCACGCGATCACCACGCGGCTGAAGACGGCGTTGGCGGCGGGGCAGGATGGACGGGGCGGCGTGCTGTTCCTGGACCTGGACAATTTCAAGCGCATCAACGACCACTACGGCCACGGCTTCGGCGATCGGCTGTTGAAGTCGGTCGCGGTCGCGATTTCCTCCTGCCTCTCCGAAGGCCAGACCCTGGCGCGGTTGGGCGGCGACGAATTCATCGTGCTGCACGAGGCCGCGCAGACCTGGGAACTGGAGGCGACCGCCCAGCGCATCATCGAACGGCTGCGCGAGCCTTTCCGCCAGGGGCTGATCGAGGTCTACACCAGTTGCTCCATCGGCATCGCCATGTATCCCGACCACGGCGCCGACCTGGACAGCGTGGTGCGCAGCGCCGACATCGCCATGTATGTGGCCAAGGAAGCGGGACGCCATACCTACCGCGTATTCCAACCCGAGATGGACCGCCGCAACGCGGACTACGTCTGGCTGGACACCAATCTGCGCAAGGCGCTGGCCGAAGACCATCTGATGCTGTACTACCAGCCCAAGCTGGCCGGCCGCAACGGCGAGGTCGATGGGGTCGAAGCCCTGGTGCGCTGGCGCTCGCCGGAGCGCGGCATGGTCGGCCCCAGCGTCTTCATTCCCTATGCCGAGGAATCCGGCCTGATCTCGCCGCTGGGCGTGTGGGTCATGCGTGAAGCGGCCAGGCAGGCCGCGGCCTGGAAGCGCGACGGCCTGAACATCCGCATCGCCATCAACGTGTCGGCGCGGCAGTTGAACGACAAGGGCGTGGTCAGCGACTTCATGCGCGCCATCGGCGACGCCAGTCTGGATCCCTGCCTGCTGGACATCGAACTGACCGAAAGCTGCCTGATCGACGACGAAGGCGCCGCCATCGAACTGATCAAGCAGTTCCGGCAACTGGGCGCGCGCGTTCATCTGGACGACTTCGGCACGGGCTATTCCTCGCTGTCGCAGCTTGCCCGCATTCCGCTGGACGCGATCAAGCTGGACGCCAGCTTCGTGCGCGGCGTCAACGAGAACCCCGTGTCGCAGGCGCTGGCGCGCGCCATCGTCGCGGTGGCGCGCACGCTGGAGTTGAAGGTGATCGCCGAGGGCGTGGAAACGACCGAAGAGGCCGTGTTCGTCGACACCCTGGGCGTGGACGCCAAACAGGGCTACCTGTACGCCAAGCCCATGCCGGCGGCGGAGTTCACCGCCTGGCTGGCTCAGCGCCGCCGGCTGCATCTCATTGCCTGACGCAGCCGGCAGCGCCTTACCGCATCAATGCATGGTGGCTTCCAGCGCGGACTCCGCGCTGGAAGAACTGCGGCGGTTCTGCGCCATCACCAGGCGTTCCATGTAGGCGCGGTCCTTCGGGTCGATCGAGAACGCGGCCTCGACCCAATCTTCGGTAATGTCCATCAGCTCCGAGCGCGACAAGCTCAGCACGCGCTGGCGCGCGCGCAGCATGGCGCGCATGCCGTTGAGCTTGGGCCGCATCACGTCGATGAAGGTGCGGGTGGCTTTGTAGGCGTCGCCCGGCTCGAACAGCACGTCGACCAGGCCGCGGCCATGGAACCATTCGGCAGTGTGGGATTCGCCCGTGCCTATCAGTTCCTCGGCCAGCTTCATGCCCGAGCGCCGCGCCACCAGCGAGTAGCCGCCCATGCCAGGGAAGAGGTTGAACGCCATTTCAGGAAAGCCCATGCGGGCGGTGTTCTGCGCCAGCACGAAGTGGTGCGCCAACGCGGCCTCGAAGCCGCCGCCCAGGGCGGTGCCTTCGATCATCGCCAGCGAGATCGCGCCGGTGTCGAAGCCGCGGGTGGCGGCATGCACGCAATCCACGCAAGCCCGGGCGTACGCCCGCAGCGCTTCGCGCTTGCCGGTGCGTATGGCTTCCGCGAAGAAATTCAGATCGCCGCCCACGTTGTAGATCTGAGGAACGAGCGAGCCGGTGACCCAGAAATCGATGGGCAGGCCGGAGTCCTTGGCGGCGCGCGCCAAAGTCATGATCTCGTCGATCAGTTCATGGTTGAAGCACGGACGCGGTTGAGCGCGCAGCATCATCCACATGACCCGACGTCCCTCCTCGTAGAACGCCGAGAGCTGCTTCAGGTTGCCTGCGGCGGTGAAGGGGTGGCAATCCGGATGAATGAGTTGATTCATTTACTTTCGTCCAATTGATCAAGGTGAGTCGGAGTACTACGGGATCAGCCTAATACAGACCTTCCGGCTCTCGTCTCATGCAAACCTCGTCCAGCTGGCCAGACTTGTCCGTAAGTCAAAGGCCCGAGTGATCAACGGAGAAACGCGATGAGCGGACGCAACCGCTCAACCCATCAGGCGATGGGGGCATGGGTAAAACGGATGAGGGATACACGCAAATTCGCGGCTATCGGGGCGATGCGCCGCGCGCGCGCCAAAGGCTGCGCGCTCATGCGTAGGGATGAGGGATGGCGCGGCCGAGCGGCCGCGCGCGGACTTGCGTTTTGCGGTTCTGGGATGGGCCGGGTCAGGCGACGCCGCCGTTGGCGCGCAGGATCTGGCCGTTGACCCAGCCTGCCTCGGGGCCTGCCAGGAACGACACCACGTTGGCGATGTCATCGGGCTGGCCCAGGCGTTCCAGCGGGGGCATCTTGGCGTAGTGCTCGATCAGCTCGGGACTCTTGCCGTTCAGGAAGAGGTCGGTGGCGACGGGGCCGGGCGCCACCGCGTTGACGGTGATGCGGCGGCCGCGCAATTCCTTGGCGAACACTTGGGTCAGGCTTTCCACCGCCGCCTTGCTGGCGATGTAGACGGAGTAGTTCGGCAGGTTGAGCGCGATGGTGGTGCTGGACACGTTGACGATGCTGCCTCCGTCGGCCAAGCGCGTGGCAGCTTCGCGCAGCGTGTTGAAGGTGCCGCGGGTGTTGATGCCGAAGGTCTGCTCGTAGAGCTCGTCGCTGGTCTCGGCCAGCGGCACCATCTTCAGGATGCCGGCGCTGTTGACCAGGACGTCGATGCGGCCCAGTCCCGCTTCCACCTGGTCGAACATGGCGCGCACCTGGTCCGCCCGGGACACGTCGGCGCGCACTGCCAGGGCGCGGCCGCCCGCGGCGCGGATTTCGTCGGCAAGCGCCTCGGCCTCGGCGGCGCTGGAGGCGTAGTTGATGGCGACGGCGTGGCCGTCGCGCGCCAGGCGGCGGACGATGGCGGCGCCTATGCCGCGCGATCCGCCGGTGACGAGCGCGATGCGTTGCGTGGCCTGGGTGTTCATGTCGTATCTCCGGTTGGATGGGGGTGAGGCGTATCTTGAACTATTCCAGAAAAAAGATAATTACTCTATATTCGCTAACATAATTTCATCTGCATTAATAATGGGCGAGTGACAATGGACCGGTTCCAGGAAATGCAGGTGTTCGTGCGCATCGCCGAAAGGCGTAGCTTTTCCAAGGCGGCAGAGGACCTGCAGATTCCGCGGCCCACGGTCACCAATCTGGTCAAGCGGATGGAAGCGCGCCTCGGGGCGCGGCTGCTTGAACGCACCACGCGCCAGGTGCGGCTGACCCATGATGGCGAGGCCCACTACCAGCGCTGCGTGCGGCTCCTGGCGGATCTGGAAGAGGCCGACGGCGCCTTCCTGGACACCTCGCCCAAGGGCCTGTTGCGCGTCAATGCGCAGGGCACGCTGGCCAGGTTCTTCGTCATGCCCGGCCTGCCGGCCTTTCTGGAACGCTATCCCGACATCGTGCTGCAACTGGGCGAGGACGACCGGCTGGTGGACCTGGTGCGCGAAGGCGTGGACTGCGTGCTGCGCACCGGCACGCTGCAGGATTCCTCGCTGGTGGGGCGCCAGATCGCGCTGATGCCGCAGGTCACGGTGGCCAGCCCCGCCTATCTGGCGCGCCACGGCGAGCCGCGGCGGCTGGAAGATCTGGAAGGCCATCGGGCGGTGGACTACCTGTCCAGCGCCACTGGGCGCAGCCTGCCGCTCGATTTCATGGTCGACGGCAAGAACGTGCAGGTACGCCCCAGGGCCGTGGTCAGCGTGACTGGCGCGGAGCTCTACACCGGTGCGGCGCTGGCCGGCCTGGGATTGGTGCAGGTGCCGCGCTACCGCGTCGAGCGCGAGCTGGCGGCGGGCGAGTTGAAGATCGTGCTGCCCGGCGCGCCGCCCGCGCCCATGCCTGTGTCGGTGCTGTATCCGCAGAACCGCCAGGTGTCGGCGCGGGTGCGCGTCTTCACGCAATGGCTGGCGGAGGTCATCGCAGCCGGCCTGGCTCAGACGATGCCGGTCAGGTAGTACACCGCGATCGCCAGGAAGACCGAAGTGGTCGATATCAGCGTGATGGCGAAGATGTCGCCGTAGGACTGCCGGTGCGTCAGGCCCGTGACCGCCAGCAACGTGATCACCGCGCCGTTGTGCGGCAGCGTGTCCATGCCGCCGCTGGCCATGGCGGCGATCCGGTGCAGCACTTCCATCGGGATGCCCGCCGCGTGGGCGCTGTCGATGAAGGTCTGCGCCATGGCCGCCAACGCGATGCTCATGCCGCCCGAGGCGGAACCCGTGATGCCGGCCAGCGAGGTCACGGCCACCGCCTCGCCCACCAACGGGTCGGGAATGGCCTTGAGCGCGTCGGCCACCAGCAGGAAGCCGGGCAGGGCGGCGATGACGCCGCCAAAGCCGTATTCCGCTGCGGTGTTCATCGAGGCCAGCAACGCGCCCGACACCGCGCTCTTGCTGCCTTCGGCGAAATGCGCCTTGATGCCGCGGAACGAGAACAGCAGGATGGTGACGATGCCCGCGATCAGCGCGCCCATCACCGCCCACAGCGCCACCTGGTCCTCGGCGTTGACGGGCATGGGCTTGGGCAGGCCCGGCAGCGCGACTTCGGAGCCTGCCGGATACCAGTCCGGTATCCAGCGCGTCAGCAGGTAGTTGGCGACGCCCACCACCACCAGCGGCAGCAGCGCGATCAGCGGATGGTGCTCGCGTTCATTGGGCGGCGTGACCGGTTCGTTGCGCAGGTCGGTGCCGTAGGTCTCGCCCGCGGCTGCCGCGCGCTTGCGCCGCCACTCCAGGTAGGCGATGCCGGCGGTCAGCGTGAAGCAGGCGCCGATCAGGCCCAGCCACGGCGCGGCCCAGGTGGTGGTTTCGAAGAAAGTGGTGGGGATGATGTTCTGGATCTGCGGCGTGCCGGGCAGCGCGGTCATGGTGAACGTGAACGCGCCCAGCGCGATCGCGCCCGGCATCAGCCGTTTCGGGATGCCGCCCTGGCGGAACATCTCGGCCGCGAACGGATACACCGCGAACACCACCACGAATAGCGAGACGCCGCCGTAGGTCAGCACCGCGCAGACCAGCACGATGGCCATGATGGCGCGTTCGGCGCCGATCAGGCGCAGCACTGCCTGCACGATGGCGCGCGAAAAGCCCGACAGCTCGATCAGCTTGCCGAACACGGCGCCCAGCAAAAACACGGGGAAGTAGAGCTTGGCGAAGCCCGCCATGCGCTCCATGAAGATGCCCGAGAACACGGGCGCCAGCGCCGACGGGTCGGTCAGCAGCACCGCGCCCATGGCCGCGATGGGCGCGCACAGGATCACGCTATAGCCTCGATACGCCGCCAGCATCAGGAACGCCAGCGCCGCCACCACGATGAACAATCCGGTCATTCGGTACTCCGGGAATGAAGAGATAAGGGGTGTGGGGCTACACCTTACCGCATCGAGCCGGATGCCTTGTTTACAGCGGCCGCGATTCAGCGTTCCAGCAGCGCGTGCGCCTGGCGGGCGATGTCCAGGTCGATCGCGGCGTCTTCGCCGCCGCCCATGAACCAGGCGGCGGAAAGTCCGCACCAGGCCAGGATCCATTGCAGCAGCCTGCGGCGCTCCAGGCCCGACTGCGCGACGATGAGCTCCAGCCGCCGTTCGAAGCGCCCAGGCACGATGGCGACGGGCGGAACCGGATCCGCCAGGTCCGGGTTGCAGAAGATGTTGGCGTAGTCGAAGGCGCGCTCGCCATGCAGGCGCTTGGGGTCGATGACCAGCCAGCCGCGTTCGCCGAAGTCCAGGATATTGTCGTGGTGCACGTCGCCGTGCAGCACCGTCAGGTCGCGCGGATTGTCGAGCAGGGCGCGGGCGTGGCGGGCGCTGTGCGTCAGGATGCCGCCCTGCGCCTGCGCCATCGGCCATAGTTCCTCGAACCATTCTTCCAGCGGACGCAGCGTGGGCAGCGGCCGGGCGCGCGGCGCGTGCAGATCCTGCAGCACGCCGCAGATGATGCGGGTGGCCTCGTCGTCGCGCCCGTTGCGGGCGTAGTCCGCCAGCGAGCGCGTGCCGGTGGCCCGCTCCAGCAGGATGGCTGCGTCGTCGTGAGCCAGCACGCGCGCCGCGCCCTGGCCGTCCCACCAGCGCATCAGCACGCCGCCTTGCTTTTCGTCTTCCTCGTGCGAGACCTTGAGCATGGCGGGCAGGCCGCGATGGCGCACGGGCAGCAACTGGGCGGCGTGCGTGATGACGGGAGCGCCGTCGGGAGTGAGTTGCCAGCGGGAAAGGTAGGTGTCGAACATGGGGCGCCGGAAGTGCCTGGATGGACCCCTATAGTAGAGCTGGGCGCGGCGCGGCCTGCGTCGCGCCTTGCCGCGGCAGCAGTGCCGTGATCGCCGCCGCCAAAGCGTTGCCCGCCGCACTGGCGACGATGGGCAGCAGATAGGAGCCGCTGAGGTCGTACGCATGGCCCGCCGCCACCGGACCGATCAGCGTTCCGAACGCCACGCTGGTGTAGAGCGCGCCGATGATGCCGCTGACGTGGCGGCCGCCGAAGTAATCCATGACCACCGCCGGCATCAGCGCCACCCAGCCGCCGTAGAACGCGCCGAACACCAGGGCGAACAAAGCCAGCGTCCAGAACTGGCCGCAAGCGCCCCATAGCGCCAGCGACGCCGCCATGCCGCCATACATCGTGGCGAGCGAGGCGCGCCGGCCCAGGCGGTCGGCCAGCGTGCCCAGCAGGAATCGGCCGGCCGTGCTGCCCACGCCGACCAAGCCCAGCAGCAGCACGGCCAGCCCCGGCGCGATCCCATGATCCAAGGCGTACGGGATGAGATGCACGAAAGGCACGAAGACGCCGAAGGCGCCGGCCATGGCTGCCAGGTACAGCAGCAGGAAGACCCTGCTGCGGATGGCGGTGAGCACCGGCACGCCGGCGGGCGGGGAGGCCGGCGCTGTGCGGACGACGGAGGCTGCGTCGCCGTCAGGTTGCAGTCCGCGGTCTTGCGGCGAATTTTCAACCCAGCGCGCCGCGGCGCAGCCCAGGACAGTCACCGCCGCGGCCAGCGCCAGATACGCGGCGCGCCAGCCCCACAGTTCGATCAGCGCCGACGCCAGCGGCGGCACCAGCAACGTGCCCACGCCGATGCCGCTGACCGCCAGCCCCGAGGCCAGCCCGCGGCGGCGCAGGAACCAGCGCTGCACCGCGCCCACCACCGGCACATAGGCGCAGCCCACGCCCAATCCGACGCCCAGGCCGTAGGCCAGGTAGATCTGCATCATGCTCTGCGCGGCGCTGGCAAGCGCCAGGCCCAGCGCCACCAGCAGCATGCCTATCCAGGCCATGCGGCGCGAGCCGTAGCGGTCCGCCAGCGGGCCGCTGACCACGCCGAACCCGAAGTAGAGAAAGCCCGCCAGCGAGAACACCAGCGATACCGCGCCGCGCGTGGCGGAGAAGTCGCGTTGCAAGGCGTCGACGAAGGCGCTGAAGGAATAGGCGCTGCCAAAGCCCAGCAAGGTGATGGCGAAGGCCGCGGCCACCACCCGCCAGCCGTGGAAGATCCGGCTGGCGCCGGGTTGCGCATGCATGTTCATCTTGGGCCTCACAGTGCCGGCCGGCGCAGATGCCAGCTTGTCGCCGCCTGGAAAGCGGTGCCTAAGCGGAACAGCACGGGCTCGCCCAGATGGGCCGCCACCAGTTGCAGGCCCATGGGCATGCCGACTTCGCACTGCCCGGCGGGCAGCGTCAGGCAGGGATGGCCGGTCATGTCGAACACGCAGGTATAACGTTGCAGCGCTTCGACCAGTCCGGGCTGTAGTCCCAGGACGCTGATGGCTTCGAGCGTGAGCGGCGCCATGGGCTGCACTGGCGTCAGCAGCGCATCGACGCGGCCGAACAAGGCGTCGACCTTGCCTCGCATGGCCATGCGACGCAACAGGATGCGCTGGTAGTCGAGGCCGGATAGCGAGCGTCCCGCTTCGATCACGCCGGCCAGCACCGGTCCGTACTCCGCCTTGCGGGATGGATAGGTGCTGGCGTGCGCCACCGCCGCTTCGACCGCGCAGAGCGGCGCCCAGTCGCGCACGGCCTGCGCCGCGTCTTCGATGGGGAACTGCAGCGGCACCAGGGTTGCGCCCAGCTGTTCGAAGGCCTGCATTGCCGATTCCATCATGCGTTGAGTCTGCGCATCGACGTTGCGGTGGTTCCAGTTCATATCCACGCCGATCCGCAGGCCGGCAGCGGGAACGGCGGCCTCCAAGGCGTAGCGCGGCACGGGCGCTTGCAACGCGGTCGGATCCTTCGCGTCGGGTCCGGCAATCGCTTCCAGCAGCGCCGCGGCGTCGGCCGCGCTGCGCGCGATGACGCCGGCGTGATCCAGCGAGGCCGCCAGTTCGAACATGCCGTGGCGGCTGACACGGCCCCAGGTCGGCTTGATGCCGGTCAGCCCCGCGGCCGCGCAAGGCCAGCGGATGGAACCGCCGGTGTCCGAGGCGGTCGCGCCGAAGCACAAGCCCGCGGCCGTCGCCGCCGCCGATCCGCTGGATGAGATGCCGATCCAGTAACCCGCGTGCCAGGGGTTGCGCGGCGGCGCGACGTCGGGGTGATGGTCGGAGTACGCGCCTTCGGTCATTTGCAGCTGCCCCAGCAGCACGGCGCCCGCGTCGCGCAGGCGGCTGGCTACCGTGGCGTCATGGTCGGCGGGCACGCCCCGGTGGATCGCGGCGCCGGCAGCCGTCGGCACGCCCTTGCGCCGGAACAGGTCCTTCAGCGCGAGGGGGACGCCATGCAGGGGGCCGCGGTAGCGCCCCTGGCGTATTTCGATTTCGGCGGCCTGGGCTTCCTGCAGCGCAGAGGCCGCGGTCACATGGGCATAGCTGCGCAGGCCGCCGTCCAGCGCTTCGATGCGCCGCAGTTGCGCGCGCGTGATCTCTACCGGCGAGACCGCGCCCGCCCGGATCAGGGCGGCGAGCGCCAGCAGATCGAGTTGGTGCAGGTCGGCGGCCTTGATGTCTTCCGTATAGTTCATCTATTCTTTATCCATCTTCTATTCGTCACAGACCCGATCAAGTTAATGTCTGCTGGACCAGCGTACAAACCATGATTTCTATTCGATTTGAATTAGAAAAACTAAATCATTGAACTCTTCGGAAATGACCGCTCCACGACTGCCTCCGCTCAACGCGTTGCGCGCCTTTGAAGCCGCGGCCCGCCATCTGTCGGTGAAGGACGCGGCGCAGGAGCTATGCGTGACGCCCGGCGCGGTCAGCCAGATGATCAAGTCGCTGGAGCAGCATCTGGGCGTGGCGCTGTTTCTGCGCGTGAACCGCGGCATTCAGTTGACGGATGCCGGCCACGGTTACCTGCCGCCGGTGCGCAACGCCTTCCGCCAGATCCTGGCCGCGTCCGCCCGTGTCGCCCAGCCGCCCGAGAGCCGCGTGCTCACCCTCAGCACCACCGCGTTCTTCGCGTCGGCCTGGCTGATCCCCCGACTGCATGACTTCCATGCCCGCCATCCGGAGATCGACCTGCAGCTCGTCACCAGCAATGCGCTGGCGGCCTTCGGCCGGGACGGCGCGGACATCGCGATCCGCCACGGACTGGGCCGCTATGCGGGACTGCAAAGCGAACACCTGCTGACCGTGGAAGTCGTGCCGGTGGCATCGGCCGGCTTGGTGGCGAAGCTGGGGATGCCGGCTGGCGCGCGGGAACTGCTGCGCTGGCCGCGCGTGCATGACGAAGCGCGCAACGGCTGGCAACTGTGGTTTGCGGCGCAGGGCGTGGAGGACGCGGGCATGCCGCGTGGGCCCGCGTTCGATGATGGCAGCCTGCTGTTGCAGGCCGTGGCCGCTGGCCAGGGCGCAGGACTGCTGCCCGTGGCGATGGTGCAGGATGACGTGGCTGCTGGACGCCTGGTCCGGCTGGCCGGCGACGCCTGGCTGGAGGAGTTTGGCTACTACCTCGTGTGGCCGGGCAGGGGCGCCATGCCGGAAAAGGCGCGGGTGTTTCGCGATTGGCTGCTGGAAAGCGGCCTGGGGGAGCCAGCCTGAAACGCTACGGCGCGGCCGATGATAGCGCCGCCGCCTTGCGCGCCAGTTCGGCCACGCCGAAGCTGGTCGCGAGCGAATGATCGTCCAATGCTTCCAGCGGCACCCAGCGGGCGTCGGCGGCATCGTCGCCCGCCACCGGCTCGCCGGATTGCCAGCGGCACAGCACCGCGATCAGGATGAAGTGGCGGCGCAGCGCGCCCGCGTCGTCGCGGTCGTAGACGTCCACCGCGTCGAACACGTGCAGCGGTTGCGCACGCACGCCGGTTTCTTCCAGCAGTTCACGCGCGGCGGCGGCAAGCACGCCTTCGCCCGCGTCGATCTTGCCGCCGGGGAAGGCCCAGCGGCCCTGGTCAGGCGGGTTGGCGCGTTGCACCAGCAGCACGCGGCCGTCGCGCACGACTGCTGCGATGGTGGCGGCGATGGGACGCTGGGGCGGGGACGCGGTCATGCGAGGTTCCTTTTCGTGGCGGAGGCCTGGGTATGCCAGGGTACGCCAACCCGGCCTTAGCGCAAATCCCCGTAGTGCCGGACCGGTCGCTGGTGCACACTGTCAACCGCGCCAGCATGAGCGCATCAAAAAGGGGGCGGGAGGGCAGCATGGATACACCGGACCGGCAGTTGCGCTATTTCTTGCGCATCGCGGAACTCAAATCGCTATCGCGTGCTGCGGAGGACCTGGACCAGACCCAGTCCGGGCTGAGCCGGCAACTGGCGGCGCTGGAGGCCCACGTGGGCAAGCCGCTGTTCGTGCGCACTGGCCGCGGCGTGGAATTGACCGAAGCCGGCGCGCGGCTGCTCGACGGCATCCAGCCCGCCTATCGGAACATCGACCGGGTACTGGAGGCCGTGCGCCAGCGCGAAGGCGTGACGCAGGGAACGGTCCGGCTCGCCACCGTGCACACGCTCAGCTACTACTTCATGGCCGAGGTGGTCGCCAGTTTCGTCAGCAGCCATGAACACGTGAACCTGTCGGTGATGGGCCGCAGTTCGCCCGAGGTGGTGGCGCTGGTCGAAAGCGGCAAGGCGGACGTGGGCTTCGTCTACGACGCGGCAGTCGCCTCGGACAACCTGGCGTCGGCCACGCTGTTTGACGACGACATGTGCCTGATCGTGCGCGGCGAGGTGCAACTGCCGGACGACGTCGACCTGGCCGGCATGGATCTGCGGCTGGTGGGCTTTCCGCCGCATTACGCGCTGCGCAAGATGATCCACAGCGCGGGGCTGGAGCCGGAGTTCGTGGCCGAGGCCGAAACCATAGACGCCATGCTCAAGCTGGTGTCCTCGGGCGTGGGCGCCTGCATCCTGCCGTCCCGCATCCCCGACAAGCTGCTGACCGAGTACGGCCTGCGCAAGGTCCGGGTCCAGAGCCCCATCTTGCGGCGGCGCGTGGTCGCCATCACGCTGGCCAACCGCCAGCCCCTGCCGCTGGTGAGCGAGCTGCTGGCCGTCGCCCACCGCATCGCGGCGCAATAGCCGGCCTGGCGGGTCGAATAGCAGCTATGACCGTGGCTGCATGGCTGTATTGCGCATGGCTTTCCATACTGTGCATACCTCGCGCGGCGTCCGGTGGCGCCGATGGCGCGGGCATTACACAGGGGAAGACATGAGCACCGCATTACGAGAGAAATCCTATTTCGACACCCGCGCCACGCAGGAAATGGCGCACCATCTGCGCGCCGTGCCGCGCAGCATCCAGGAAACCATGGCCTATGCCTGTCGCATCCTGGCCATGACCGAGCAGGAAGCCGGGCTCGCCGGCCAGATCAGCGTGCGTTCGCAGCGTCCGGGGGCCTACTGGACCCTGCGCTTCGGGCTAGGCTTTGACGAAGCCACGCCGGCCGACTTCATCGAAGTAGACCGCGACCTGCACACGCTGACGGGCGAGGGCATGGCCAACCCGGCCACCCGCTTTCACCTGTGGGTATACGAAGCGCGGCCCGACGTGCAATCCATCATCCACACGCATTCGCCGTGGGCCTCGGCGCTGGCCGCGGCGCGCCAGCCGCTGGTGATCTCGCAGATGGACATGACGCCCTTGCACGACGACTGCGCCTTCCTGGGGGAATGGCCAGGCGTGCCGATCGCTGACCAGGAAGGGGTGATCATCTCCGGCGCGCTGGGCAAGAAGCGCGCCATCATCCTGGCGCATCACGGCTACCTGACGGCCGGCGTGTCTTGCGAAGAGGCGACCTACCTGTCGGTCTACCTGGAACGCGCGGCGCGCATGCAGATCCGCGCGCAGGCCTTCGGCCCGCTGACGCCGGTGGACGACGCGCTGGCGCGCGAAGCGCACGACTATCTGCTCAAGCCCTCGATCGTCAATGCGACGTTCAATTACTGGGCCCGGCAGACGCATGGCATTGCGCCCTTGCCGCTGCCCGCCGCCTGATACCGCGCAGCCCCATTCCTCCAGAACTTTTTTCGGGGAGTCATGATGATGACGACCAAGCCTGCGGCTGCGCGCTCGCGCCGCGATTACGTGACGGCCGGACTGGCCAGCATGATGGGCACCACCATCGAGTGGTACGACTTTTTCCTTTACGGCACCGCTGCCGCGCTGATTTTCAACAAGATCTTCTTTCCTTCCTTCGATCCGCTGACGGGCACGCTGGCGGCGTTCGCCACTTATTCCGTGGGCTTTTTCGCGCGGCCGCTGGGCGGCGTGATCTTCGGCCACTACGGCGACAAGATCGGCCGTAAATCCATGCTGCTGATCACCCTGTTGCTGATGGGCGTGCCCACCATCCTGATCGGACTGATCCCTTCCTATGAACAGATCGGCTACTGGGCCGCGGTGCTGCTGGTGCTGATGCGCTTCCTGCAAGGCATCGCGGTCGGCGGCGAATGGGGCGGGGCAGTGCTGATGGCGGTGGAGCATGCGCCGGATGGCAAGAAGGGCTTTTTCGGCAGCCTGCCGCAAGCCGGCGTGGCGCCGGGCCTGATCCTGTCGTCGCTGGCGATGGGGGCGGTCGCGACCTTGCCCGAGGCCGACATGCTGGCCTGGGGCTGGCGCCTGCCTTTCCTGGCCAGCGTGGTTCTGCTGCTGGTGGGCTGGTTCATCCGGGTCAAGGTGGCCGAGTCGCCAGACTTCGAGCAGATGAAGGAGAAGGGCGCCAAGGTCGAAGTGCCGGTGGCGGAAGTCCTGAAGCACCATCGCCGCGCGCTGCTGGTGGTGGTGGGCGCAAGGCTGGCGGAAGTGACCTGGTTCTATACCGTGGTGACGTTCTCGCTGGCCTACGCCACGGGCACGCTGGGCATTGCGCGTTCCGTGATGCTGGACGCCACGATCTGGGGCGCGGCCGTGGCGCTGTTCACCATGCCGCTGTTCGGCATGCTGGGCGACAAGATCGGGCACAAGTGGGTGTTCATGGCCGGCACCCTGGGCATCCTGGCGTGCGCGCCGGTGTTCTTCCATCTGCTGGGCACGCGGGACACGGGCTGGATCATCCTGGCGGTTTGCCTGGCAGTCGGCCTGGTCTACGCTTGCTTGTACGGGCCGGAAGGCACCTTGTTTTCCAGCCAGTTCCCGGCCGAGGTGCGCTACACGGGCATATCGCTGGCGGTACAGGTGTCCGGCGCCATCGGCGGCGGCCTGGCGCCCATCGTGGCGACCTGGCTGCTGGCCAAGGGCGGGGGCGATCCCCAGTACGTGGTGTGGTACCTGAGCATCCTGGGTGTGATCGCCCTGTTCAGCGCCTGGCTGATGCGCAGCGAGGCGCCTGCGGTTGCGGCCTTGCGGGTGCCGGCCCGCGCCAAGCTGAGGACGCCATGATTGTGGACGCCATGAAGACCATCGACTATTACTTCTGGATGAACTCCGACTGGGCCTACCTCGGCGCCGACAGGCTGGAGGCGCTGGCGGCGCGCCAGCAGGCGGTGATCCGCTACCTGCCGGTGGACCTGCCCGAGGTCTACGCCCGCACCGGCGGCATCCTGCTGGGCCTGCGCGCACCTGAGCGCCAGGCTTACCGCGTGACGGAGCTGGCGCGCTGGTGCCGCAAGCTGGACATCCGCGTCAATCCGCAACCGGCCTATATGTGCCCGGATGCCAGCCTGGCTTCGCGCATCGTCATCGCGGCGGACCATGCCGGCCTGCCGGTGGCGGCGCTGTACAAGGCGATCCTGAAAGCGGAGTGGTGCGACGAGCAGGACATCTCCGACGAGGCCACCCTGCGCGCCATCCTGGCACAGCAGGGGCTGGATGCTCCGGCGCTGCTGGCCGCGGCGGCCGAGCCCGGCATCGAGGCCGTCTACCGCCGCAACACCAACGACGCGGTCGCGGCTGGGGTGTTCGGATCGCCGTCGTATGTGTACCGGGGCGAAGTGTTCTGGGGGCAGGACCGGCTGGAGATGCTGGAGGAGGCGGTGGCGGCGTAGGCTGGGAGGCGTCAGCGCGCCGTAGAGGCCGCTGCCGGCTGCTGCTGCCTGGCGTGAGCCAGGAAATTGGCCGCAACGACGATGTCTTCGTCGTTGCGGCGGTCTTCCTTCATGTAGGGGACGCGCTCGCGGAAGTCATGCCGCAACGCGCCAGTGCCTGTCCCGACGGCGAAATCGGGATGCTTGGCGACGCGCAAGTCCACCGCCTGGGCGGCGTGCATCAGTTCCACCGCGAGCAGGGTGGTCAGCCGGTCGATCTGAGCGGCCACTCTGCGGCCCGTGGCGGGGGCATTGGTCCCCACGTCTTCGATATTGCCGGCCTGGGGCTGCACATCGGTGGCGATCGGCAGCGCCAGTACCCGTATCTCGGCGGCAAGCGACGAGACGGTTTTCTGGATCGGGCCATATCCGATCGAGCCATTGCCCGGGCTGAGAAACCGCGGCAGCCCGGTGAACGCCGTATCGGTCAACCGAAGCGTGCGCTGCGCCGACAACTGGGCCATCTGTGACAAGGCCACGCCCATGCTCTGCAAGGGCAGCGCCCAGGCACTGGGATCGAATCCGGCGTTGGGAATCACGGCGCCCTGGACTGGACCCTGCGTGACGTAGAACTGCAATTCATAAGGCTGGGCATCGCTTGCGGGCCGGGCATCCAGCGCCACGGTAGGGTTGTCGTCGGAACTATTGATCTGCAGCAGCAGTTGTCGCTGCAGCAGCTCCAGCATGTCCCGGGCGGCCCCATGGGCCTGGCTCACCGTGCGAAAGCTCAACGGATCCTGCAGCGCGCGTTTCGGGTCCTGCCGCCACAGCGAGCTGCCACGCAACAGCGTGAGGATATGTTGGGCCGTGCTTACCTGCCCGTCATACGGGCGTTGGGCCTGGGACGCGGACAACAGCGGAGCGAGGTTGCCGTCCAGCCCTTCAAGCGACAGCGCGGCGACCGCATCGGCCTGGGAAAGCAGCCTGGCGGCGTCCAACGCCGCCAGCGACGCGACGGCGGCGCCATAGGCATTGGAACTGACGATGGCCAGCGCGTCTTTGCCGAAGGGTTGTATCGGCGTCAGCCCCGCCTGACGCAATGCCTGCGACGCGGGCAGGCGCTGACCGCCGTAGTAGGCCTGGCCTTCGCCCATCATCGCCAGTCCGATCTGCGGAAGAATCGTAATGTCGGCCTGCCCGACCGAGCCCTCGCCGAACATGACGGGGGTCACCCCGCGATTGAGAAACTCGGCGTACTGGCGCAGCACGGCAGGCTGCAATCCGGCGCCGCCGAACAGGGCCGTGTTCAGCCGGATGAGCATCGCGGCCCGCGTGACTTCCTGGGGCGCCTCGCTGCCGTAGGCGGCGCTGTGCGAGCGCAGCAGGTTGCGGTTGAACTGCTCCGACAGCTTGCGGACCTCGGGCGAAATCGCGCCGCCCTGGAATATGGTCTGGTCCTTGTTCAGACCCACGCCCCGGTTCAATCCGTACACCGGGCGGTCCAACCGGGCATACGCCAGCAGCAGCTCATAGGAGCGTTCCGCCCGCTGCATTGCGTCGTCGGCCACCGTCACGCGGCAGCCTTGCCTGGCCACGGATTCGATCTGCGCCAGGGTCAGCGAGCGGCCGTCCAGCTCGACTGGCGCGCAGGCGGCTGCGGTGGCGGCCAATGGCCAGAGCAAGGCGCCGAGCAGGGCGGCGCCCAGTGAACGGCGGATGAGTGCGCCATGGAGGCGGGTAGGGGAGAACGGTGAGTTCAGCGTGGGCATTGCGACTCCTGGCATGACGGAAGTTACGGATGCTGTGGATGCGGCGCGCCCCGCGGACCGACTGGCGGTCCGCGGAGGAAAGCGTGCAAATGGGGGTGGGTCGGGCGTTAGGGACCGAGGGGCAGGCGGAGCAGGTCCTGTCCCAGCACTACCGGTCCCTGGAAGGTCTGCCGTGCCTGGAGCCAATGCTCCGCCGGGGCGTCGCCCGGGACCAGGTGGGACAGCACCAGCGTCTTGACGCCAGCGCGGGTAGCAACTTCGCCGACCTGTTGCGGCGTGGTGTGGGCTTCCAGCAGTTGGCGGGCCAACGCTTGCTGGCGGGCATCCCAGGGCTTGGCGCCGACGATGTGGTCGACCCAGGCCGGATCGATCGCCTCGTGCACCAGGAAGTCCGCGCCGCGGGCCAGCTTGATCAGGTTTTCGCTGACCGCGGTATCGCCGGAGAACACCACGGAACCCGCCTTGGTGTCGAAACGGTAGGCGAAATTGGGATACACCAGCCCGTGCGGAACCAGGATGGCGCTGACCTTGACGCGCTCGTCCTGCCAGACTGGGAACGGGTCCATCGGCGGGGCCGGGTCGGTGTTGGGGTCCTTGACCACGCCGTCCGGAACCTCGATGTCGTGCGCCTGGAAGAACTGCCGGATGTCCGGCACGCCTTCGCTGCGCACCCGGATGTTCAGATCGGCCGACATGCCGGCAATGACCGATTCGACCAGGTCGCGAGTCCCCGCGGAAGGATTCTCCGAGTGGATCACGGGGGCGTCCTTCATGCCAGGCGCGAGCGGCGGCAGCGCGCCGCGCCGGCCAGGCCCGTAAATCTGCATCGATGCCTTGGCGCGGCGGCGGGCGCTGGGGTCATACATGAGCAGGTTGGCCAGATCGATGATGTGGTCGGTATGCAGATGCGTCAGGAAGACGGCCTGCTCCGAGCCGGGCTTGACGCCCGCGCGGCGCAACTGGCGATAGGCGCCCGAGCCCAGGTCGACGACGTAGGCCTTGCCATCCACCAGTACGGCCGAGGATATTCCGTGCGGCGAGTCATCCCCGTACCAGGTCGGGCCGCCGGCGACCCCCAGGAGCACCAGCTCGGCCGAGCCGGGCGGTTCAGCCGCGAACGGCGCCGAACAAAAGCCGGCCAGGGTCAGGGCGGCGGCTGCGATCCATGTCTTGCGCGCGTCAAACATGGCGGCCCTGCGGAAGAAGGGTCAGCGCCACCAGTGCGACCACGCAGGCGCCCATCACGTAGAGCGCGGGCGCAAACGCCACGCCCGTGGTGTAGGTGATCCAGGTAAGAATGGCGGGCGCGAATCCGCCCAGCACCGTGACCGCCGTGTTGTACGACAGGGACATGCCCGAAGACCGGACTGCCGTGGGAAACACTTCCGACAAGGCCGCGGGGGCCACGCCCACGTACATCGCCACCATCAGGCAGAACAGCGATTGCACCACGATGAGTGCGCCCAGGGTGTGTGTCGCCTTCAGCCACATCATCAGCGGGTAGACGGCGATCAGCAGGATCAGCGCCGCTGCGCGCAGAACGGTGCGGCGCCCGTAGCGGTCCGACAGCGTGCCGGAAAATACGCAACCGCCGATCAGAAACAGATTGCCCACGAGCGCCGCCGTGAAGGCCTGTGAACTGGAGAAGCCCAGCGATTTCTGCACATAAATGGGCATGAAGATGATCAGCGCGTAGGGGCCGACCGCCCACAGCACCGACATGCACAGGCCGGTCAGAAGCTCCTTGGGGTAGTTGCGCAGGACCGCCAGCAGCGGCGCCTTGACGTGGTCGCCCTGGCGCTCCTGGCGCGCCTGTTCCTCGCGGAAATGCGGCGTTTCGTCCAGCGCCCGGCGCATCCACAGACCCACCGGCGCGATCGCCAGCCCGATGATGAACGGCACGCGCCAGCCCCATTCGCCCACCTGTTGTTCGGTCAGCAGCGTGGTGACCAAGGTCGCCACCAGCGCGCCCAGCAGGTTGGAGATGCCCATGCTGGCCTGCAGCCACGAGGCATACTGGCCGCGTTTGCCCTCTGGCGCATGTTCGACCAGGAAGGCGGTGGCGCCGCCGACCTCGCCGCCGGCAGAGAAACCTTGCAGCACGCGGCCGCAGACGATCAGCAGCGGGGCTCCCACGCCGATCGCGGCATACGGCGGAGCTGCCGCGATCAGCAGCGTGCCCACGGCCATCAGCATGATGGTCAGGGTCAATGCCGCCTTGCGGCCGGCGCGGTCGCCATAGGAACCCAGCACCAACGCGCCCAGGGGACGCACCACGAAGCCCAGGCCGAAGGCCAGGAACGAGGCCATCAGTTGCACGGTGGGATCGGAGTTGTGGAAAAAGTTCTGTCCGATGTAGACAGCGAAGAGGGCATAGACGGTGAAGTCATACCATTCGAGGGCATTGCCGGCCGACGCGGCAATCACTGCCTTGCGGCCGCTGCGCTCCTGCGCCGTGGCCTGATGCGCCGGACGGCCGGGTGGAGCTCCGGCTCCCGGATTGATCGTGATGTCTTTCATTGCTTTCCCCTGGAATCATGCGTGCTTGGAGCACGCTCTGAATAAACTGAAAATGAACCGCCGCCCCTTGGCCCTGCGGCGGCACGCGCACGCCTTCAAGCATCGTGCCGCCCACGGTCGCTAGTCGCTCTGTCCAGGGCTGTTGTGGCTGTATCGGATGGTGTCGATTCGTGCGATGTTCTTCTTGCGCACTTCGTCCAGCGCGTCTTCGTAGCCCGCATCCGCATAGCGCAGTACGCCGCTGGCCGTGTCGTTGGTCATCGACAGGCGCAGGCGCTGGTCGGCGGCCTCGGTGCCGTCCGCCACCACGGTTACGCCGGCGCTGGTCATGTAGCCGCTGTATCCGCCGCCGCCCGAATGGATCGCCACCAGGTCGGCGCTGGACGAGCAATTGATCATGGCATTGAGCAACGGCCAGTCGGCGATGGCGTCGGAGCCGTCGCGCATGTTTTCCGTCATGATGTTCGGATGGGCCATGGCGCCGGCGTCCAGGTGGTCGCGTGTGAAGGCCACGGGCCCGCTCAGCACGCCTTCGCGCACCATCCGGTTCACTTCCAGCGCCAGCTCGGTACGCTCGCCGTGGCCGAGCCAGGCGATGCGCGCGGGCAGGCCCTCGAACGGCACTTCCTTGCGCGCCAGCCGGATCCAGTTGGACACGATGAAGTTGTCCGGGAAACGTTGCAGCAGGAAGTCGTCGATCTTGCGGATGTCGTCCGCGTCGTTGGACAGCGCGATCCAGCGGAACGGACCGATGGCGCGCGCGAACAGGGGCCGCAGGAACGCCTCGGTGAAAACCGGGATTTCGAACGCGCGCTCGACGCCGCCCTGTTTCGCATGGGTGCGGATCAGGTTGCCGTTGTCGAAGACGATCGAACCGCGGTCCTTGAATCCCAGCATCGCGGTGACGTGGCGGACGATGGAGGCGCGGCTGGCGTCCATCAGCCCAGGCACGTCGCTGCGGCGCATGTCGGCCACCTGTTCGAGCGTATGCCCGGCGGGAATGTAGCCGTAGACCAGGTCGTGCGCCGAGGTCTGGTCGGTGACGATATCGGGCACGATGCCGCGGGCCAGGATTTCGGGGTAGACGTCCGCGGCATTGCCCAACAGGCCGACCGAAACGGGTTCGCGGCGGGCCTGTGCCGCCTGGATCAACTCCAGGGCTTCGTCCAGGGTGTCGGCGCGCCGTTCAAGAAAGCCTGCCTTGATGCGTTTTTCGATGCGCTCGGGGTTGATCTCCACCGTGAGGATGGCGGCATTCGCCATGCGGCCGGCCAGCGGCTGCGCGCCGCCCATGCCGCCCATGCCCGCCGTCAGGATGAAGCGTCCCCGCAGATCGTTGTCGAAGTGGCGTTCAGCGATGCGCGAGAAGATCTCATAGGTGCCCTGGATCACGCCTTGCGAGCCGATGTACTGCCAGTCGCCCGCCGTCAGTCCGCCCCAGCAGATCAGGTTGTCGCGTTCCATCTGGTAGAAGTTCTCGGCATGCGCCCACTGGCCGACCATGTTGCAGTTAGCCATGATCACGATTGGCGCTTGCGGATGCGTGCGCAGCACGCCTATGGGTTTGCCCGACTGGACGATGAGGGTCTGGTCCTCCTCCAGTTCCATCAGGGCCTGCACCATGGCGTCATGCGCGGGCCAGTCGCGCGCGGCCCGGCCCAGCGCGGCGTAGACCACCAGGTTGGCCGGGTCTTCGCCCACCGCCAGCACGTTTTCCAGCAGGCGCAGCAGCGCTTCCTGGCGCCAGCCTTTGCAGCGCAGGGTGTTGCCGCCGGGGATGTTGAATTCTCGTTTCACGCCGTTTACCTCAGGATGCCAATGCGTAGTCGGTGAAGTTCATGCCCAGCGCCTTTTCCACGATGGGATAGACGGAAGGATCCGTCACACTGGAAGACAGGGGGATGTGTTGCTTCTGCACGTGCAGCACGCTGACTTGCAGGCCCTCGCGTAGCTTGCCCGCGCTGACGGGGTTGCCGTCGCTGTCCAGCGTGGTGATCACATCCGGATAGCAGGCCACCCGTTCTCCCTGGCCGTCGGTCACCGCCATGTGTTCGTTCATCACATGGATGACGCGCTTGGAGGCGCCTTCGCCGATTTCGACGGTGCCGATGTCGAAGGCTTCGTCGGTGTAGCGCAGCGTATTGCGCACCACCTTGCCGGAAGCGATGATCTCGCCCTGCGTGGCTTTGCAGATCGCGTCGATGACCGCGCTGCCGCCGCGCGCTTGTGCGGCGATGATGGCCTCGCCCAGCGCCAGGGCCTTGCTGATGCCGCCCAGCGCTGCATGGCGGCGCACATAGGAAGCGCGTATGGGGTTGCGGCAGCTGGCGATGAAGCCGCCCGCCATGTCGGCCGCCTTGCGCAGCACCGGCGATACCTTGCCGGTGGCGCCATGGACGGTCAGCTCCATATAGGAATTGCTGGCGCGGTTGCCACCCACCGCGCACTGGATCATCGGTTCCGGGCTGCCCGCCAATCCCAGCGAACCCATGTCGCCGGTGGGGTGGGCGCGGATGTCGCCGACGGCGTCGACGACCTTGGTTCCCAGCACGGCCGAAGGCAGCCAGCCGTTCAGCGTGCTGGACATGCCGTTCTGGCCGATGATCAGCCCGTAGATCCGCTCTCCGAGCGCGTCCTGCAGCCGTTGCGCGGCCTTGACGTAGTCGATGCCCAGCATTTGCCAGTCGGTGAGCCCGCCCGGCGCGCCAATCGCGGCCGCCGTGGCGATCCAGGCGTCGTCCGGCACCTCATCCATGGTTACCAGTTCAGGGCGGCCTATGGTGACGGCAAGCGAGCCCAGCTCACGCCCATGCTCGGCCCAGCCGCCTCCGCCGCAGGCGAATACCGACCCGCCCCGAACCGCAGCCTCGACATCTTGCATCGTCAAAATTCTTCCCATGACGCCTTTCCTCCCGGTTGCTCATTTCAATGATTCCCGCAACGGTTGCGGGATGGACGGGGGGATCATAGGAAGCAGCCTTGATAATGTCGTATTACCTTTTATGCTTTGTACATAACATGGTGTTAATTACTGGACGCGCTCATAGCGGAGCGCTTGGGCAGCGGGAAAAGGGCCTGAGGGATATCCCCTAGGCGCGTGATCGAGGCGCCGGGCTGATTCAGCCGCGCTGGTCGAGCTTGTGGAGCACGTCGATGAAGGCTAGCGCCAGCCGGGACAGGGGCTGGAGCGCGAGATGAAACACATTGACCGGCGCGTTCACGGTGCCGATGATCGGCAGGGTCACCACTTCCGACCAGATCGGCCCGGCTACCGTAATCTCGTCCACCAGCGCCACGCCTGCGCCAGCTTGGACCAGGGCGCAGGCGACGTGCGCCTGCTGGACCTCGATGCGCGGTTCGGGTTGTGCATGTTCGCCGCCGAACAGCTTGTTGATCAACATGCCGAAGGGAATGTCCGCGCTGTAACCGATCAGCGGCTCTTCGGCCAGATCGTGCACCGTCACGCGGCCGCGCGCCGCCAGCGGATGCCCTTTGGGCAGCACCGCCACGATCTGGTTTTCATACAGCGGCTGCCACGCCAGGCTGGGGTGTTCCACCGGCATGTAGGCCACGCCCAGTTCCACCTGTTGCGTCAACAGCGATTGCTGCATCACCGTGGGGATCAAGGTTTGCAGGACGATGCGCACTTCCGGGAATTGCCGCCGGAACTGCGCGATCGCGCGGGGCAGCAGCGACTGTCCGAGGCTGGGGCTGCAGGACAGGCGCAGTTGCCCCTCGCGGTTTTCGGCAAGGTTTTCGGCGACCTCGTTCACGCGCTGCACGTTCTGGTACAGCGCCGTGACCTCCACGAACAGCCGGTGGGCCTCAGGGGTGGGGTACAGCCGGCCCTTGATGCGCTGGAACAGCATCAAGCCCAGGCGCTGCTCCGTATAGGCGATCAGCCGGCTGACCGCGGGCTGCGAAACAAACAGCAGCTTGGATGCGCCGCTGATGGAGCCGCTGAGCATGATGGCCCGGAAGACTTCGATCTGCCGCAGATTCAATTTCATATGCTTAACCTGATGTTAATTCTCTCGCACATATAAGCATAAGACGTTTTGGATGGCCGCTCCTACACTGCCTGCACTCAACACAGGATGGAAGCGGTCATGAGCGATTTCGATTTGGTGGTGCGCGGCAACATCGTCGACCCGGATGGCGTGGTGATGGACGGCTGGCTGGCGGTCAGGGACGGCAAGGTCGCGGCGCGCGGCGCTGGCGAGGCCCCCGCGGGCCGCGACAGCGTGGATGCGCGGGGCCAGTGGATCGTGCCCGGCGTGGTCGACGGCCAGGTGCATTCGGGCAGCCAGCTGAACCAGGAAGGACTGGGCTGGGCATCGCGCGCGGCTGCCGCCGGCGGGGTGACGGTCATGGTCGACATGCCCTACGACGATCCGGAACCCGTGGCTTCGCGTCCGCAACTCGACGCCAAGATCGCCGAGGTGGAGCGCGATTGCCATGTGGACGTGGCGCTGTTCGGCACCCTGAACACCCAGCACGGCCTGGCGGCCGCGGCGGGGCTCATCGAAGGCGGCGTATGCGCCTTCAAGTTTTCGACCTTCGAAGCGACCCCGGGCCGATTTCCCCGCATCGAGGAAGACGATCTGTACGAAGCCTTCCGCCTGATCGCTCCATCCGGACTGGTTTGCGGCGTGCACAACCAGATGCAGGAACTGACCCGCAAGAACATCGCGCGGCTGGTCGAGGCCGACGACACCGGCTGGGACGCGTTCATGCGCGCGCATACGCCGCTGATCGAGAACCTGGCGACGGCGCTGATCTATGAGATCGGCGCCGAAACCGGCGCGCGCGCCCATGCGGTACACGTGTCGACTTCCCGCGGTTTCGAGATCTGCAATATGTACCGCCGCAACGGCCATCGCGCCAGCATCGAAACCTGCGTGCAGTATCTGATGCTGAACCACGAAGAGCACACCCGCCGCTTCGGCGCGAAGACCAAGCACTATCCGCCGATCCGTCCCAAGGCCGAGGTCGACCTGCTCTGGACCCATATCGCCAAGGACGAATGCACCTTCGTGTCGTCGGACCATGTCAGCTGGGGCCTGGAGCGCAAGCAGAATCCGAACGTATTCAAGAACTCGTCCGGCGGCCCGGGCCTGGAAACGCTGTTGCCCGCTTTCTGGACCGGCTGCGAAGAGCATGGCATCGCGCCGTCCATGGTGGTGCGCCAACTGAGCCGCAACCCCGCGCAGCACTTCCTGCTGGATGACCGCAAGGGCTCGTTGGAGGTGGGCAAGGACGCCGACATCGTCATCCTCAAGCCGGAACGCTATGCCTTCGATCCGTCTACCAGCCTGTCGGCGGTGCAATGGAGTTCGTTCGAAGGCCGCGAGTTCACCGTGCGCGTCGCGGGCACCTGGTGCCGCGGCCAGCAGGTCTACGATGGCAAGGGCATCGTCAATCAGAAGGGCGACGGCCGCTTCCTGCGTCCGCGCCAGGCCTGAGGGAAACGGCAATGTCTGTGCAGTTTCCTCCCCTGAACGCCGAGCGCCTCTGGGCCCGCGTCGAAACCCTTTCCCGTTTCACCCTGCCCGACGTCCCCTGGACGCGCCGCGCGTTCTCGCCGTTGTTCGACGAAGCGCGCGCCTGGCTGCGCAGCGAATTCGAGGCCGCGGGCCTGGCGACCCGCCTGGATGCCGGCGGCAACCTGATAGGCACGCTGGCCGGGCGCGATCCCGCGCGCAAGCCCATCGCCACCGGCTCGCATTGCGACACCGTGATGGCAGGGGGCCGTTTCGACGGCATCATCGGCGTGCTGGCCGGCATCGAAGTGGCCCACACCTTGCGCGAGCAAGGCGTGCAGCTGGAACATCCCTTCGAGGTCATCGACTTCCTGTCCGAGGAGCCCAGCGACTATGGCATTTCCTGCGTCGGCAGCCGCGCGCTCTGTGGCCAGCTGACGCCCGACATGCTGGCGGCCCGCAATCCCGAAGGCGAGACGCTCGCCGCCGGCATCGCCCGCATCGGCGGCGACCCCTCGGCGCTGGGCGCGCCGCTGCGCGGCCCTGACGGCACCGCGGCGTTCGTCGAACTGCATATCGAACAAGGCCCGGTGCTG
>NZ_CADIJY010000019.1 GCF_902859735.1 Achromobacter aegrifaciens
GGTCAAGATCGGCAACGTCACCCTCTCTGTGGCCGACCTGCAGGCGCTGGGCACCACCCCGGTCGTCGTCAACGGCACCGAAGGCAAGCTCACGCTGACTGGCTACGACCCCGCCACCGGCAAGATCACCTATAGCTACCAGCAGGACGGGACGGCCAAGAACCACACCGCCGGCGACGACTCCGTCACCGACAAGTTCACCGTCACCGTCACCGATGCGGCCAACCAGGTCAAGTCTGACGACCTGGTCGTGCTCATCACCGACACCGCTCCTGAGGCCAAGAACGACACGGCGGGCATCACGGAAGGCACGACCGCCCCCATCTCCGGCAACTTGTTGGGCAACGACACGCTCGGCGCCGATGCAGTCACGACGGTCATCACTACCGGCGACGCCAAGTACGGCACGCTGGTAGACAATGGCGACGGCACCTGGTCCTATCAGCTCAACAACAGCCTGCAAGCTGTCCAGGGGCTGCAGGCGGGCGAATTGCTGACCGAGACCATCCGCTACACCATCACCGATGCCGACGGCGACAAGAGCGAGGCCGTGCTGACGATTACGATCACCGGCACGAACGATCTGCCCTCGATCAGCAGCGCCAGCATCAACCTGTCTGAAGAAGGCCTGCCGCACGGCATACCTGACAGCAATGGCACCACGGATACGACGAACGCTGTCACCTACTCCGGCAACCTGACCATCTCCGATTTGGATGTGAAGGACACCCATACCGTCACCTTGGTCAAGCCGGCGGACAACGCCCTGACCTCACAAGGAAAACCTGTCGTCTGGACCCTGTCGGACAATGGCCACACCCTGGTCGGCAAGGACTTCCACGGAAACTCCGTCATCACTGTCACGATGACCGACGCGGGCGGCTACACCGTAACCCTGTCGGGCCAAGTGGATCACCCGACGAACTCGGTCGAGGACGTGCTCCAGCTGGGTATCGGCGTGCAGGT
The DNA here is from genome assembly GCF_902859735.1 of Achromobacter aegrifaciens. Classification (GTDB taxonomy): domain Bacteria; phylum Pseudomonadota; class Gammaproteobacteria; order Burkholderiales; family Burkholderiaceae_B; genus Achromobacter; species Achromobacter aegrifaciens. The sequence goes on from NZ_CADIJY010000019.1 coordinate 967, forward strand.
CAGCGATGGCCACGCCACCAGCAACGGCACCATCACGATCAATATCGAGGATGACAGTCCGGAATTCGGCGCCGTCTCCAATACTGTGATGGAGAATGCCGCCACCAGCGCCACCGGCACCCTGGAATTCCATACGGGCGCCGACGCCGTGGGCGCCACGCTGGTCGTGTCGTCTGTCGGTCAGCTGCCGCAGAACTGGACGACCAGCGCGCTCAACAAGTCTTCGGTCGACATCTTCTCGCCCAACGGGACCAAGATCTTCACGGTGACCCTGAATCCGGAGGGCGGCTATACCGTCACCCAGCACGAAGCCCGGCCCGGGACGACCGCGTCGATCGACTTGGCCTCCTCGATCAGCAACAACCCCCAATCCACCTATGACCTCGGCTATGCCACGCTGAGCGCCGGCGGCGGAAAGACGTTCAATGCCAACACGTTCGGCAGCGGAAATTCGTTCGGGATCGGCAACACCTCCTTCGACTCGGGCGAAAGCTTCCGCATGGACTTCAACGAAGCCCTCTCGGATTTCAAGCTGAATGTCGCGGAAGTCAAGGGAAGCGGCACGCTCAATGTCACGATATGGAGCGATGGCGTTTCCAAGGTCATCCCCATACCCGTGAACAGTACGACTGGCGCCATTCACATCACGAAGGAGATGTTGAGCCAGGGCACCCCCTCGTTCACTCAATTCGATAGCATCGAGGTCACCGCGGGCAGCGGCGTCAGGATGTCCTTCCTCACGACCGGCTCCTATACGGAAAGCGTTCCCGCCGGCCCGATGGACTTCACGGTTGGCGTTACCGGAACGGATGGCGACGGCGACAAGGTGAACACGCATTTCAACGTGACCTCCACCGCGGAATCCGCCGTTACGAACGCGACGAACAAGGTGGCGGAAGCCACCGGCGACACCGTTACGGGAACGATGCAGATTTCCGCGGCGTTGGGCATCGTGAGCGTCGACGTAAATGGCGTGGACGTCACCAAGGCGACGAATGCCAACCCCGTCAGCCTGACCACGGGCAAGGGCACGCTCAAGATCACCGGCTACGATCCAGCTACCGGCAAGCTCACTTACACCTATACCGAGAAGGGGAAATCCCAGAATCACTCGAACGGCAAGGACAGCGTGCATGACGACTTCATCGTGACCGCCAAGAATGCTGGCGGCCACGGCAGCAGCGGCAGCCTGATCATCCAGATCACCGACACGGCGCCCGAGGCAAAGCCGGACACGGCCAGTGTGACGGAAGACAAGGTCTTGGAAGCCACCGGCAACGTCATCACCGGCACCGGTGCGGACGCCGTGGGCGCCGACGTGACCACGGTGGTCGGCGTGGCCAAGGGTTCGGCCAACGCGAACAAGGCGATCGAAGGCAACGTCAACGCCGAGGTCAATGGCGTGTACGGCAAGATCACCATCCACGCCGATGGCACCTATACCTATACCCTGAACAACACCGATCCGCGCGTCAATGCACTGGGGCAAGGCGACAAGCTCTCGGACGTGTTCTCGTACACCATCCGCGATTCCGACGGCGACTTCAGCACCACGACCATCACCATCACGATCAATGGCACCAATGACGTGCCGGTGATGACCAACGACTTCCGGTCGGTCACGGAAGATGTGAACGTCACGGGCGGAAATCTCACCGTCAAGGGCGCGGTCACGATCACGGATCCCGATGCCGGCCAGTCGACCTTCGACACCGCCACCCTCAAGCTCACCAACAGCACGCATGCCGGCGGAGCGCTGGGCGTCATCGTAATGAAACCCGATGGCACCTATACCTACAACGTCAACAACGCCGCGATCCAGTTCCTCAAGGCGGGCGAAAGCATCGTCGAGACCTACACGGTCGCCTCCGCCGACGGCTCGGCCACCAGCACCATCACCATCACCATCAATGGCGTCAACGACGCGCCCACGACCGTGGACGGTTCCGCGAACCTGGAAGTTGGCGATAACCAGTACGTCTTCTCGCTGAACGATTTCCGCTTCGACGATGGAGCGGAAGGCAACAGCCTGCAAAGCGTCATCATCACCCAACCGCCCACCAGCGGCACGATGACCTATAACGGCAAGCCGGTCACGGCCGGCATGGAGATTCCGAAGTCGGCCATCGAACAAGGCCTGCTGAAGTTCACGCCGGGCGCCGACAAGCAGGACAGCTCCTTCAATTTCCAAGTGAAGGACAATGGCGGCACGGCGAATGGCGGCAACGACACCTCGACCGAGCACAAGTTCGTCATCTCCGCCGATCACCTGGTGACCCATGGCAATGACGACAGCGGCAGCGGCGGCAAACCGCCGCTGAACGGCGGGTCGGGTGATGACGTCATCCTGGCGGACCAGGGCGGCTACGTCACGAACGTCACCCCCGGCACGAACTACAACATTGCGCTGGTGGTGGACCGTTCAGGCAGCATGTCCGCGCAGTCCGGTTCCGGTGTCAACCGCATGCAACTGGTTAAGGACGCGCTGGTCAAGCTCGCCGCCGACCTGGAGCACCACGACGGCGTCGTCAACGTATCGCTGATCGGCTTCGCAACCCATGCTCAAGATCCGATCACGTTCAACAACCTCACGCAGGCCAACCTGAACCAGTTGATCAAGGCGATCAACGATCTGACTATCGCGACGGGTAACACTGCGGGGACCAACTACGAAGCCGCCTTCAACGCGACCGTGAAGTGGTTCGCCGATCAGGGCAAAGTGAATCCCAGCGGTACGAAGTTCGAGAATCTGACGTTCTTCCTGACCGACGGAAACCCGACGCAGTACTACTACAACGACAAGAAGGGAGTGGACGGACCGGGTAACGATACCGACTACAACACCATGAAGGAATCCGTCGACGCCTTCAAAGCCCTGAGTGGCACCAGCAAGGTCCACGGCATCGGTATCGGGACTGGCATCGACAGCAACATCCTGCGCTTCTTCGACAATACGGACACTGTCGGCGATGGCCGGATCTCGTTTAACTGGGGCCTCAACACCGTCACCGGCAAGGTTGGCTCCATTGACATCGTCAACACCGCCAACGACCTGGAGGCCGCGCTCAAGGGAGGCAGCAGCACGAGCAATCCGGCTGAAGTCGGCCACGACACCGTCTACGGTGGCGACGGCAACGACATCATCTTCGGTGACGCGATCAACACCGACCACCTGGCGTGGGCCGGCAATCCCGCGGGATCCCACAATGGTGGCGGCCTCGACTCGCTGAAGGACTACCTCAAGGCCGTGGACGGCGTCGCGCCGACCAACGAACGGATATACGAGTTCATCAAGCAGAATCCGGGACAGTTCGATGCGGCTGGCGACACGCGTGGCGGCAATGACGAATTGCACGGCGGCAAGGGCGACGACATCATCTATGGCCAGGGCGGCAACGATGTCCTGTGGGGTGATGACGGCAACGACAAGCTCTATGGCGGAACCGGCAACGACGAGCTCCACGGCGGCGCCGGCAACGACATCCTGGTCGGCGGCAAGGGCAACGACACCATGTGGGGTGACGGCGGCAGCGACACGTTCAAGTGGCAGCTTGGCGACCAGGGCACCACGGCGCAGCCTGCGATCGACACGATCAAGGACTTCTCGAAGGCCTCGGTCGTCGACGGCGGGGATGTGCTGGACCTGAAGGACCTGCTCGTGGGCGAGAAGGACGGCAACCTGTCGCAGTACTTGAACTTCAAGCAGGATCCGGCCAACTCCAACAATACGCTCGTCGAGATCAACACCCAGGGCAAGCTTGGCTCCCAGGGCGCGGATCAGAAGATCGTGCTGGAGAACGTTGATCTCACCCATGACGCGAACGGTCAGGCCATGAGCAATCAGGCCATCATCAACGACCTGCTGCAGAAGGGTAAGCTGAACGTCGACCACAGCTAAGCAGCAAGCCCCGGGAAGGCCGGCAACGGCCTTCCCGGCGGTGCATTTCCCGCCTAGCATCTGCATTGCTGCTTGACCCTATAAGTGTTGCCAGTATCTAGTCCCGGCAACGACATCTAGTATCTGGCCATCTTGGATAACGCCCTGAAGAGGGAACCAACATGGCCAATACGTCTCCCGCAATCGTCAACGAAATTTCCGGTCGCGCGTGGTTGCGCCATGGCGACGGATCCCTGACCGAACTGCACCTCGGCAGCAAGGTTCCTGCCGGCAGTGACGTCGTCACGGCGTCAGGCGCCACGGTTTCCCTTCAAGTCGAAAACGGCATGCCGATCATCATCGGCGAAGGCCGCGAGGTCGCGCTGACCAGCGAAATGACCGGCACGCTCGACGATGTGTCCGAAGCGGCGGTCACGCCCCCCAAAGGCACCGACTCCGAACGTTTGCTGGCAGCCCTGCGCAATGGCCGCGATCTGTTCGATGAACTCGATCCCACCGCCGCCGTGGTAGCAGGCGGAGGTAGCGCCGGTGGCAGCAGCTTCGTCCGTTTGGCGCGCCTTCTTGAAACCACCAGTCCGCTTGATCTGAGCTATTCCAATCCCGGTCGCAGCGATGCAGTACTGCCTCGCATGTCCAGCACTGGCGCCATCAGCAACGACGACGAGACACCCACGCCGGTCAGCGTCAACCATGCGCCCGCCGCACGAGACGATGCAGGACTAGGTGAGCAGAACCATCAGGTGCGCGGCAACCTGCTAGCGAACGACACGGACCCAGACGGCGATCCATTGGCAATAGCGTCGGTCGGCGGCAGGCCCATGACCTCGAGCGGCGTTACGGTCGCGGGCAGCAATGGCGGCACGTTCACCGTTCTACCTGACGGGAGCTACGTCTACACGCCGGGGAAAGAGCATCAACACCTAGCCGCGGGCGAAACCGCCACCAGTACCGTTTCGTACTCCATCACGGACCCCAGCGGTGCCGCCGCCACGGCAACGGTCGTCGTGACGATCGCCGGCGTCAACGACGGTCCGGTTTCCACCACTATCTCCGATACCTCCAGCCTGGATGCACAGACGAGCGTGCGCTACGACGTTTCCGGCCACTTCTCGGACCCAGACACCAGCGACAGGCTTACCTTTGCCGCCACCGGCTTACCGCCCGGCTTGAGCATCGACCCGAACACCGGAATTATCGGCGGTGATGTCGACCATTCCGCTTCGCAGGGCGGTGTCGGCGGAAGGTATACGGCCACCATTACTGCGACCGACGCGTCCGGCGCCACGACGTCCCAGGAATTCCACTGGAACGTCATCAATACGATCCCTGTCGTTGCCGACGATACGGGCACCACGGACGAGGACACCACCCTCAACGTCAACGCCCAGCACGGTGTACTGGCCAATGACAGCGATCCGGATGGCGACACCCTGTTTGTTTTACGCGTCAACGGCAGCGCAGCCAATGTCGGCGTGGCGATCGTCGGGACTCATGGCGGTAGCTTCACGCTGAATGCCGACGGTTCCTACACCTTCAACCCTGGCTCTGCCTTCCAGCATCTCGGCATCGGCGAAAAAGCCCACAGTTCGATTACCTACTCCGTTTCCGATGGAGAGGGAGGCACGGCCATCGCCACCCTCACGATCGAAATCCTCGGAACCAACGACGCGCCAGTCCTTCTAGCCCAAGTCCACCAATTATCGGAGGACCACTCGGCGTCTGGCAACGTGCTCATAGGCGCGGTCGACGTCGACAACGACACGCTGACAATCACAACCTTCACTGTCAACGACACAAAGTACGACGCAGGCAGTACCGCAAATCTCGTTGGCGTGGGTTCGATCCTCATCAAAGCGGATGGCAGCTATGTCTTTACGCCGGATTCGAACTGGAACGGAGATGTCCCGCCGATCACGTACACCGCGACGGACGGTGCGACGACGATCTCATCCACCCTCGATCTCCAGGTCCAGTCCGTCAATGACGCCCCCGTCTCGCTGGACTTCACCGGCAACGTAGCGGCTGGCAATAGCTACATATTCGGTCTCGACGACTTTCCTTTCTCCGATTCAGGGGAAGGCGATTCGATGCACTCCGTGATCATCGACTCCCTGCCCTCCTGCGGCATGCTGTTGCTGGACGGAAAGCCGGTGGTACAGGGGCAGGAGATCAGTGCCGGGGATCTGGCCAGCGGCAAGTTGGTGTTCGAGTCCGGCGCTTTCAATACCGGCATAGACGCCGGCGCCTCCTTCGACTTTCGCGTCAAGGATACCGGCGGCACCGCCAACGGGGGGCACGACACATCTAGTCAGCAAACGTTCAAGCTGCATCTGGACCAATTCGTCAGTGGCAACAACGATGACGAAACCTTGAACGGCGGCTCGGGCAACGACGTGCTGCTGGGCGACCAGGGTGGCATGGTGAAGAACGTGATGCCGGGTACAAGCTACAACATTGCTCTGGTTCTGGATCTGTCGTATTCAATGAATTGGGTTGTTGATTCCAACGCGGCAACACCACTCGATACGGTCAAGACAGGCCTAAAGACCATGCTGGAGACTCAACTGGCGGTTCATGACGGCACCATCAACGTATCACTGATCACTTTCGGGAACCACAGAACCACGCTGCAGAAGACGGTTTCGGGGCTGACACCCGACAATGTTGACGAAATCGTGGACACCCTTCTTGGCCTACAGCCATATAGCTGGACCAAACCATATGGCGCGGCCTTCCATGCAACCAAGGACTGGTTCGACGGCCAGCCAACGGTTGACAGCAACGGCAATCCGTACAAGAACCTGACCTACTTCCTGACAAATGGCGTTCCGGAATTAGAACTGACTTACGACCGCGACGCTGAATTCAGCAATCTCGCCGAAATCAGCGACGTGCATGCCATTGGCGTTGGCACCCTTTCTCATACTTCTGGGGCCTTCAAATTCGATAACGCCATACTCGACAAATATGACAACACCGGCGGCGAATTCACGTACTACAAGAATCTTCTTCAGTTCGACGGCGGTGATTCAGATCTATTGACTGCGAACGATCCCGAGAATTGGCAGCAAGAAGGTGACGGCAGAGTAGGTTATGGCAGCTACGCAGTGAAGGATGAGGGTCCCTTTACGGAGATCGCCCACTTCCTGGTCATTGCCGACACGACGGCAGACGGCCAGCCCTTCGCCGTAACCATGCGCGAAGCCGACAGAATTACGGTGACCCATTCCGCAGGCGTCTCGTTCGACTTCGATACGGTGAATGCGGGAGAATTGCGTGAAGTTGGCACGTTCAAGTGGGTCTTGCTAAAGCGGATCGGTTCGACGTGGGCAGAAGTCGAGGCAGGTACAGACGCCAACACCAAAACACTTATCCACGGTCCTGGCGACTATAGGTACCAGTTCATAGTCAACAATATCAGCGGGAGCAATGGCGGTTTCGGCGCGTCTATCGCTATCAACACGATCCGGATGTGGTACTCAGGCCGCCCAGACAACAGTTCGGATCTCATCGACAGTGACCTTGCTCGTACTGGCAACTCGCAGTTCCTGCAGAGGCCGTCGGATCTGCAAGCGGCCTTACTCTATGACAGAACGATTCCGGTCGCTAACGACAAGATTCATGGTGGAGAGGGCTCGGACATCCTGTTTGGTGATGCAATCAACACTGATCACTTGCCGTGGAACGTTGACGGCAACGCCGCCAGGCCCGCAGGTCTTCCCGACGGGGCCAGCCTCGACGCGCTCAAGCAGTTCCTGCTATTGAAGAACGGCATCCAACCGACCGACGCCGATCTACACAAGTTCATCTCGGACAACCACGCGCTTTTCGACGTGCAGGGCGATCTGCGCGGCGGCAACGACGAGCTGCATGGCGGCGCGGCCAACGATATTCTTTACGGCCAGGGTGGAAATGACCAGCTCCACGGAGATGAGGGCAATGACGTCCTGTCGGGCGGCACCGGCAGCGACACGCTGTTTGGCGCTGCAGGTAACGACGTTCTGATCGGGGGCAAGGGCAATGACATTCTGTACGGCGGTTCGGGCAGCGATACGTTCAAATGGGTACTCGACGACCAAGGCGCCGCAGGCACGCCAGCCGTAGACACGATCAAGGACTTCTCGATCCTGAAGCCCGCCGATGGCGGCGACATTCTGGATCTGCAAGGATTGCTGGTCGGCGAGGATGACGGCTCACTCTCCAAGTACCTGGCTTTCCACCTGGAAGGCAACGATACGGTCATCGATGTGAATACCCGAGGCAAGCTGAGTACCATGGGTGCGAGCCAAAAGATCGTGTTGGAAAACGTGGACCTCACCCACGATGCCCACGGCCAATCCATGAGCAACCAGGCCATCATCAATGACTTGCTGCAAAAAGGTAAGCTGGCCGTCGACCATGCCTGAGCAATAGCTCCAGGGAAGACCCAGCAGGCTCTTCCCGCCCCCGCATGACGCATTTTTTCCCAAGGCGCATCTAAGATGCCCGGAAAAATGTGAAAATCCGTTTCATGCCATCGTCCCGCCGTTTCCGCCGCACGCTGAATCTGTGCCGATTGGCTTTGCTATGCCTGGCTTGCGGCTGGGGCGGAAGTTCCGCCCTGGAAGTGAATGCCGACCGGCTGCAAAGCCTGTCGGCCAGCCGCTATGGCGCAAAAGGCTCCAAGGCGGTTTCGGAATGGCTGCAATTGATGCGCAGCCCCGCCCCTGCCCAGGAAAAAGGCGCACTGACACAGGCCAATGATTTCTGGAACCGCTCCCTGATGTCCGGCGAGGACATCACCATCTGGAAACAGGCCGATTATTGGGCCACGCCATTAGAATCGCTGGGCAGGGGCGCGGGCGATTGCGAAGACTACGTCATTGGCAAGTACTTCACGCTGCTGGCGCTGGGCGTGCCTGCCAACAAACTGCGCTTCATCTACGTCCGCGCGCGCATCGGCGGCGCGGCCAGCAGCACCCAGATCGCCCACATGGTGCTGGGCTATTACGAAACCCCCAACGCCGTGCCGCTGGTGCTGGACAACCTGATCTCGACCATTTTGCCCGCCACGCAGCGCCGCGACCTGACGCCGGTATTCAGTTTCAATGCGGACGGCGTCTATGTGGACGGCAAGCCCGCCGCGCCGGTTGACCGTCTCAGCCGCTGGCGTGATCTACTTCAACGCATGGAACGGGAAGGCGTGCGCCCCTGATGTCCGGAAATAAGACTATGTCCATACTTCGACAGCTATTGCTCAGCGTTACCCTCGCCATCGGCGTCATCCTGCTGGGCACGCTCGCGCTCAGCGTGAATTCCGCCCGGGAGTACCTGTCCGGCCAACTGCAAGTGCAGAGCACAGACGCTGCCGTGTCGCTGGCGCTGTCGCTGTCGCAGCCCGCGAACAACGACCCGGTCGTGCAAGAGCTGCTGGTGTCGGCGCTGTACGACGGCGGGCATTTCTCGCTGGTGCGCTTGAGCGATCCTGAAGGCAAGGTCCTGATCGAACGGAAATCCACGGCCACCGCGGCGTCGGTCCCCGCCTGGTTTCAGGCGCTGGCGCCCTTGACGACGCAATCGGCCAGCCATGCCGTCAGCGACGGCTGGCGCCAGATCGGCGAGGTCACGCTGATCGCCAACGACGCCTATGCCTGGGAAGCCCTGTGGCGCAGCAGCCTCAAGATGATCGCCCTGGTGGTGGGCGCCGGCATCTTGTGGGCCGTGTTCGCCTTCATGCTGGTGGGCTGGATCAAGAACCGCCTGTTGCGTGAGATCAGCGACCACGTGCGCAGCATCGGCCAGGAATCCCCGACGGAACAGGTCGAGGCCCGCGTGCCTGAATTGTCCGGGGTGGTGCAGGCGTTGAACCAGACCCGCGAACGCATCCACGCCAGCGTCGAAGAACAGAACGCCAAGATCGAATCGCTGGAACTGGAACTGAACCAGGACCCGGTCACGGGCCTGCCCAACCGCAAGTACTTCGTCAACGAGTTCCGCCGCGCGCTGGAGGCCCCTGCCCTCACGACCGGCCGTGGCATCGACGGCGGCCACGTCCTGGTGTTCCGCCAGCGCGACCTGGCGGACCTGAATCGCCATATGCCGCGCGAGTTCATCGACCAATGGCTGCGCACGGCCTGCGAACGCATCCGCGGCACGCTCAAGAGCATGCATGTGGCATCGCCCCTGCTGGCCCGTCTGAACGGCTCGGATTTCGCCTTGCTGCTGCCCGGCTGCGCGGCGCCGCAGGCCATGATGGTGGCCGAGCAGGTACGCGCCGACCTGCACGCGTCCCGCATCCCCGTGGGTGAAGGACATCTGTGCCGCTGGGCGCAGGCCATGACCGACTATGGCCACGGCAGCCAGGCCGGGCCGGTGCTTGCCCGCCTGGACTTCGGCTTGATGCGGGCGGAAAGCGCCGGCAACGACCATGTCGTGATCGCTGGCGCGACCGACATGCAGTCGCCTTCGGAATCGGGCGAACGCGCCTGGAAGGACGCGATCCAATCCGCTTTGGAAGAGCACCGCTTCGAGCTGGCCACGGAAGCCCTGCAAGCCACCGACGGCAGCACCGTCCGTACCGAAGCGATGCTGATGCTGCGAACCGCGGCCGACCAGGTGCCGATACCCGCCACGCTGTTCATCCCGCCGGCCGTGCGTCTGGATCTGGTGGCCGATTGCGACCTGGAGGCCGTGAGCCTGGGACTGGACTGGCTGGCCGCCAACCCTGGCGAATTGGCTGTTCGGGTGGCTCTGCCCTCGTTGCGGGGCCAGAAGTTCTTCCGCCAATTGGCGCTGCTGCTGACCGAACACCGGTCTCTGGCGCGGCGCCTGTACCTGGAAATCGATGCGCACGGCCTGGTGGAATGCCACGAGCAGATCGCCACGCTGGCCCGCGTCGCCTCGGAGTTCGGCACGCATATCGGCGTGCGCCGCCTGGCTCAGCAGTTCGGCGCCGTTGCGCAACTGCACACCCTGCCCTTGTCGTACGTGAAACTGGGCGGCGGCTTCGTCGGCGGCATGTCCCAAAGCCCCGGCAGCCAGCAGTTGACGGCATCGGTGCTGGAAACCGCGCGCGGCCTGAAGATAGCGGTCTATGCAGAAGATGTGCCGGATGCCGAAACCCAACGCATCCTGGCCAGGCTGGGCATCGCCGTCATGCGCGGCCCCGGCGTCAAGACAGCCGCGGCATAAGACAGCGGATCGAGGCGGCCGTAATAGTCACGGCCGCCGCTAGAGCCTCAGCGGGAGGCTTTGCCCTTGGACTGTTCGTACAGCGGCAGCACCTGCTGGGCTGCGGCCTGCAGATCGCTGATGCGCGATGCGGCGGACGGGTGAGTCGACAGGATCTCGGGCGGTGCGCTGCCCTGGTCGGCCGCGCCCATTTTCTGCCACAGCGTCACGGCGGCGCGCGGATCGAATCCCGCCCTGGCCGCAAGCTCCACGCCCATGCGGTCGGCTTCGGTTTCATGCGTGCGGCTATTGGGCAGCGTGAACATGACGCTGGTGAACTGTCCGCCCAAGTCGGACGCCGCGGAAGAACCCGTGGCGATCGCCAGCACCGACAGCCCCAGATTGGTCGCCATCTGCTGGGACACACGTTCGCGCGCATGCTCCCGCAAGGCGTGCGAAATCTCGTGGCCCAGCACCGCCGCCAGCTCATCGTCCGTGGGCTTGATCTTGCCAAGCAGGCCCGTGTAGACAGCGATCTTGCCGCCCGGCATGCACCAGGCATTGATCTCGTTGCTGGACAGCACATGCACTTCCCATTTCCAGCTGGCGGCGTCAGGCCGGAAGACTCCTGCCTGCGCGATCAGCCGCTGGGAAATGGTGCGGACCCGCGCCACCTGTTGCGGGTCGCGGTCCAGCAGGCCCTTGGCCTGCGCCTGCTTGAGTATGTCGGCGTACTGCTGGGTCGCTTCCTGTTCCAGCGCCTGCGAAGGCACCATGCTGGACATGTACTGGGTCCGGTTGACGCCAATGGCGCCCGACTGCGTGGTATTCATGCCCGTGCAGCCCGCCAGGGCTGCCAGCGCGAGCGCTGCACCCGCGTTGCGCAGCAGAAGACGTTTCCGGTTCATGGCAGACCTCCTAGGCAATTCGAAGAGCAACAGCGTATCAGACTACCGGATCGCCACACTGGCCACGGTGGCGCAAGGCGTGGTCGATCAAGACCAGCGCCAGCATCGCCTCAGCGATGGGCGTGGCGCGGATGCCGACGCAAGGGTCATGGCGACCCAGCGTCTGCACCATGACCGGGTCATTGGCGCGATTCACGGAGCGGCGCTCGACGCGGATACTGGAGGTAGGCTTGATGGCCAGCGAAACGGTGACTGGCTGACCAGTGGAAATGCCGCCCAGCACCCCTCCCGCGTTATTGGTCAGGAAACCGTCCGGAGTGATTTCGTCGCCGTGCTCCGAGCCGCGCTGAGCGATGCTGTCAAAGCCCGCGCCGATCGACACGCCCTTCACGGCATTCAAGCCCATCATGACGTGCGCGATGTCGGCGTCCAGCCGGTCATAGATCGGTTCGCCCCAGCCCGCGGGCAGGTTCTCGGCCACGACCTCGATCCGGGCGCCGACGGAGTCGCCGTCGCGGCGCAACTGGTCCATGTAGGCCTCCAGTTCGGGCACGACTGCGGCATTGGGCGCATAGAACGGATTATTGGGAACCTCTTCCCAGGAATCGAAGGGGATTGCAATGGGCCCCAACTGGCTCATGTAGCCGCGCACCTTGACGCCGTATTGCTCCGCCAGCCATTTCTTGGCGATGGCGCCTGCCGCGACGGTCGGCGCCGTCAGGCGCGCCGAAGAACGGCCGCCCCCGCGCGGATCGCGCACGCCGAACTTGCGCCAATAGGCATAGTCGGCATGGCCCGGTCGAAACGTGTCGGCGATGTTGGAGTAGTCCTTGCTGCGCGCGTCTGTGTTGCGGATCAGCAGGCCGATGGGCGTACCCGTGGTCACTCCCTCGTATACGCCCGACAGGATTTCCACCTGGTCGGCTTCCTGGCGCTGCGTAACATGGCGCGACGTGCCGGGACGGCGACGGTCCAGTTCGAGCTGGATGTCGGAGGCATCCAGCGACAGCCCCGGAGGACAGCCGTCCACGACGCAACCGATGGCTGGCCCGTGGGATTCGCCGAAATTGGTGACGGTAAAGAGGGTACCTAGGGTATTGCCGGGCATAGGGAGTCAACAGGTGGGGTTTACAAGCAACCCCGATTATGACACCGCCGAGGCCAAAGCCTGGATTTCGGAGGCCGGTGCGGGACGTCCCAACAGGAAACCCTGCATGACCCGGCATCCCAGCGACTTCAGGATTTCACGCTGGCCCTCGGTTTCGACGCCCTCGGCCACCACCGGCAGATGCATCGCCTGGCACAGGCCGAACAGCGCCGAGACCACCTCGCGGCTGCCGGCGTCGGATTCCAGCGCTGAGATGAAGCTGCGGTCGATCTTGACCCAATCGATCGGCAGGCAGCGCAGGTGGTTCAGGCTGGAATAGCCGCAGCCGAAGTCGTCCAGCGCCACACCGATGCCCATCGCCCGCAACGTGTTCAGGATCTTCACGTGCCGTTCGTAGTGCAGGATGAAGAGAGATTCCGTGATTTCCAGCACCAGCTTGCGCGGGGCAAGGTTTGCGGCCGCAAGCGCATTCGACACGAGTTCGACCAGGCCATCCTCGTTCATCTGCTTGACTGACAGGTTCACATGCACGCGCCAGGTCGCCGGCCATAACGCAGCCTGGGTACATGCCCGCTCCAATATCCAGGCCCCCAGCGGCACGATCAGGCCGCTGCGCTCGGCCAATTCGATGGTCACCGCGGGCGAGACGCTGCCGAGCACGGGGTGATGCCAGCGCAGCAGCGCCTCGCAGCCCTGCACCATGCCGGTGCCGCTGTCACAGACCGGCTGGTAATACAGTTCGAACTGATCCATGTCCGGCGTGGTCAGCGCCAGCCGCAGGTCGTTCTCCAGCCCCTGCTGGTCGCGCTGACGCGCCAGCATGCGGAAATCGAACAGGTTCCAGCCCGGCCCGCCGCGCTCCTTCAGCGGCAGCAAGGCGACCTGCACGCAGCGCTGCAGTTCTTCCACGCTGCGGCCATGCTCGGGATACAGGGCAGCGCCGACGCGGAACATCGCCATCAGGGGACGCCCGCCGAGTTCGTAAGGCACGCTCAGGGCCTCCAGCAGCTTGGCCGACACCTGAGCGGCTCCGGCCTCATCCACGTCGGGTGCGCAGACCGTGAACGCATCCGCCCCCGAACGCGCCACCATGCCGCCCATGGACCGGCAGATCAGGCCCAGGCGATTGGCCACCTGCACCAGCAGAGCCTGGTCTTCGCCGGCGCGCAACATGGCGCTGATCTCGGCGTATTGCTCGAAGCTCACCAGAAAGAAAGCGCCGCGGCGCGAACGGCCCTCGGCATCGTTGAGCCAGGCACGGGCGCGCCGGTGCAATTCCTGCTGATTCAGGACCCCGGTCAGTTCATCGCGCGTCAGGCGTTGACGCAGCAGGCGTTCCCTGCGTACGAAGACCCAGCATATCGCTACAAGTGCGCCCGCAAGCGTCAGGCACAGTGCGAGCAGGTAACTCTCACGCACGAAGCCCCCTATCCATAAGCCCCTGGCGTTGCGGTTCGAAAGGGAACCCAAGGGCTGTAACATTTTTTAAAATATGCATTATTTTCGCAAAAAACGCCACACTTCAGAGGCAACGCACCTCTTTTCCCTGTATTCCTACGGTTACTTTGGTTGCTCACGGAGGGTTTGGGATGAGCCACGACAGACTGGCGCCGGCCCTTGCGCCATGCTCGCCTACTACTTACGACAGCTACACCCGAAAAATTAATACACCGTGTCTCGATAGTTGTCATTGAAAATCAGACAGCTTCGAAATAATTGCACAGCTTGGCGTCTTACGGCGTGAATTTAGTAATATTCGGCACGTTCTGTGACATGTAGAATTGCTGTACCACTGATGTATTAGTGACTCGTATCACACCCGTATCCCGGCCCTCCAGCCCTGATCTCGATCCGACGCCATTCCATCCGGACACCTGGCAGTCCTCAGTGCAGGCCACGCAACGGCCAGGAAGGGAACCTCCAAATACATGTCCACATTCCGCCGGCTACTTTTCTTCACCGCCCTCCTGATCGGCCTCGTTCTGCTCGGCGCACAGACGGTGGGAATGCTGGCCGCGCACCGCTATCTGAGCGCGGAGTTGGCGCGGCAAAGCGACGACGGCGCTAATGCGCTGGCCTGGGCCTTGTCGCATGCGGCCGCCGCCCCCGAAGAACGGACTGCGCTGGTGGATGACATGTTTGCAGGAGGGGAATATGCGCTGGTGCGCATCGCGGACGACAATGGGGCGCCTGTCGTCGAACGGCAAACGCCGCAAGCCGACCCACAAACCAGAGAGCACGATTGGCGCGATGCCTGGCTGAACATGGCCGCACCCGCCGTATCGCGGCCTTACGCTGCGCCAGACGGCAGTTCGCAAGGCGTCGTGACCGTGCAAGCAGATTCGCGGACTGCTCGCGATACGCTATGGCAAGGCGGCGTGCGGGTCCTGGGACTGGTGCTGGCCGCGGGCCTGCTGTGGGCCCTGTTCTGCGTGAATCTGGCGCGGCGAATAGAAGCGCGCATCTCGCGCGACGTCCGTGAACGCGAGCGCGCGCTCGCGCCTGGCGACCGCAAGACATCGAATGGCGCCAGCGAACTGGCGGGCGTCGACCAGGCGCTGGTGGACGCGCAACGCCTGGTCGCCGCCACGGTCCAGGAACAGAATGCTCGGATCGAATCGCTACAGAGCGAGATCTACAGGGATCCCGTCACCCGGCTGCACAACCGCAAGTATTTTGTCGACCAATTCAGATTGGCGCTGGCGGACAAGGACCCTGATGCGGGCGGCCATCTGCTGATGTTTCGTCAACGCGATTTGGCGCAGATCAACCGGCACCTCTCGCGCGCGTTCACGGACCAGTGGCTGCGCTCGTCTTCGGACCGGCTGCGCAAGCTGGTCGCTGAATTCGGCGCTCCGGGGGCCATGCTCGCGCGCATCAGCGGTTCGGATTTTGCGCTGCTGCTGCCCCGCGCCTCGGCGCCTCAGGCCAGCCTGCTGGCCGAGCGGGTGCGGCGCGAACTGCGCTCGCTGCGCGTGCCCATGGACAAGCATGAATCCTGCCGCTGGGCCCTGGCGATGGCCACCTACGCGCCAGGAGACAGCATGAGCGACATCCTGGCACGACTGGATCACGCGCTGATGTGCGCCGAAAGCGCCGACGACGACCAGATAGCCTCGGCCAGCCGCGCGCCGGACAGCACGCACATCGGCGAATACAGCTGGCATGACGCTCTGGTCACGGCGCTCGAACAACACAGGTTCTCGTTGTCCGTGCAGCCTCTGCACGATCTTTCCGGCGGCCTGCTGCACCAGGAAGCCAGCCTGACCCTGCACGACACCAGCGGCGCCGACCCCGTTCCGGCTTCGATCTTCATGCCTCCCGCCGTCCGCCTCGGCCTGTCCGCCGAATGCGACATACAAGCCATCCGCCTGGGGCTGGACTGGCTGTACGCACGCCCCGGCGCGCTGGCAGTACCGATTTCGCTGGCTTCGATCGCCCAACCGTCGTTCCAGTCCAGGCTTCAACGCATGCTGGCCGACCGCCCCGCCCTGAGCGCGCGCCTGATCGTGGAAATCGACGCGGCGGCCCTGGCCGCTCAGGGAACCGACCTGCACCCGCTTTGCGACATCGTCGTGGCCGCGGGCGCCCGCGTCGGTGTAAGCCGACTGTCGTACCAGTTCGGCGCCATCGAGCACCTGCACGAATTCCCCTTGTCCTATCTGAAGCTGTGCGGCGGCTTCATCGCCGGCCTGCTCCACAGTCCGGGCAGCCAGCACCTCGCCGCCACGGTGGTGGCCACCGCGGCCGCGCTGAATATCGCGGTCTACGCCGAGGACGTGCCAGACATTGCCACGCAAAACGTCCTGGCGGGCCTGGGCGTCCATGCCATGCGCGGGCCTGTCGTAAACTCCGCCCAGACGCACGACATCGCACCTGATCATCCATGGGTTTCCAGTTGACGGAAGGCATGCTGCTTCGCATCTGTTGGCTTTTTCGCGCCCGCTGGCCTTCCCGCCTGCGGCGCACCGGTAACGCCTCCGCGGTTCGGCAAGCCATGCTGCCTCGCGTGGGGATGCTGCTATGCGCCTTGCTCGGCCCCGACGCGGCGCTGGCCTACGGCGTAGGCGTTTCACACGAAGACCTGCATCTGGGCCTGACAGCCGGCGTCGCCACGGCCTGTGGCGTGGCCTGCGCAGTCGCATGGGCGGCCACCCGCAATGCCATTTTCGGCGCGGGGCTGGCCTTCATGTTGATCGAAGGGGTTTTCCGCTCCATGCCCACGCTGTTGCCGGCGGCGGCGCTGCAAGCCGGCTCCTATGCCGCCCTGCTGGCGCTCACGGCGCCCATCCTCAAAGAAGCATCCGCCGACAAACTGGCGACGGCCTGCCGCTGGGCCAGCCTGGCCTTGACGCTGGTAGCGGTACTGGCGCTGATCGTCGCATACGCCCCGGGCAACGGCGTCGTGTCCGCCGCCATCGCCGGGGCCTGCGCCATCGCCAGTCTGCCGCTGGCCACCTGGTTCATGGTCCGCGCCGCCAGTCCGTCGCCAGCGCGAGCGGCCGCGCTGGCCTTGGCCGGCGCCTATGGCATCTCGGCCTGGCTGCTGGGACAGGACGCCTGGCTGCCCCAGGCCGCGGCAGGAACGATCGCCGAATTGGCGCGACTGCTGCTGGTGTCTAGCGCCTTGATCCTGCTGGCGATCCATCAGCACGGCCACCCGCAACTGGGGTCGAAACGCGCAGGCCACGAGCACGCCGACGCGGAACACCTTGCCCAAGGCGAACTGCGGCTGGCAGAACTGGCCGGCGCGCTGGATACGCAGCGCCAGATGAACGCACTGATCTCGCACGAACTGCGCGCACCGCTGGCCACCGTCAGCGCGGCAGCCCAATCCCTGGACATGATACTTGCCGAGAGCGGCGAGGCCGTGGACAACCGTCTGGCGCGCATTCATCGGTCGGTCGCCCGGATGACCGAACTCATGGATCAGTTGCTGAACCAGGACAGGCTGGGCGAACAGGCCTGGATGCCGCGCGGCGAACAAACGGACATGGCGGATCTGGTGCTCGATGTCGTCACCGCCATGCAGCCCGATACGGCGCATGCGCTGATGGTGCAAGCCAGCCCCTCCCTGCCGGTCTACTGCGACCGTCCGCTGACCAGCGTGGTGGTACGCAACCTGATCCACAATGCCATCAAGTATTCGCCGGCGAATGAGCCCGTGCGCATAGAAACCGGCGAAACCCGGGTGGGCGCCATTCCCATGGCGTGGGTCGCCGTCACCGACCGCGGCCCGGGCATAGGCGTCGAGGAACAGGCCAAAATCTTCGAACCGCATTTCCGGCGCACAGCGCACCGCGAAACGCAAGGCATGGGTATCGGGCTCTACCTGGCCCGGCGCA
This sequence comes from Achromobacter aegrifaciens, assembly GCF_902859735.1. Classification (GTDB taxonomy): domain Bacteria; phylum Pseudomonadota; class Gammaproteobacteria; order Burkholderiales; family Burkholderiaceae_B; genus Achromobacter; species Achromobacter aegrifaciens. The sequence goes on from NZ_CADIJY010000019.1 coordinate 19,375, forward strand.
TCTGCCAGAACCAGGGCGGCACACTGACCATGGAAAGCGAAGTAGGCGTAGGCACGCGCTTCGTCGTCACCCTGCCGGCCAGCGCTCCGGCGGCTTGACCGCCTCTGGCGGGTTCAGGCCGCGAACACGTAGCCCTGGCCGCGCACCGACAGCACGGGGAGCTTCAGGCCCGCGCTTTGCGCCTTGGCGCGCAAACGGCTGACCAGCACGTCGATGCGGCGCAATTCAAAGCCGCCCGGGCTGTCCGGCAGGAACAATTCCGCCAGGACCTGACGGCTGACCGCGCTGCCGGCGGCATCCATCAGGGCAACCAGGAAGGTCCGTTCCTGGGCGCTCAGATGCAGCGAGGCGCCATCCGGCGCAACCAGGATCCAGCCCCCGTCCTGCAGGGACCACGAAGTGTCCGCGGTGGCGCGCGTTTCCGCATCCACCGGCCGAGGCGCCTTCGCAAGACGCATCCGACGAGCCAAACTACGGATGACGGAACTGAGTTCCAGCAGATCCACTGGCTTGGTCATGTAGACATCGGCGCCGCCTTCCAGGCCGCGCACCCGGTCTTCCAGCGCGCTGCGACCTGTCAGCATGACGATACCGACGGGGCTGAGGGCGCGCAGGCGGGTCGCCACGGAGAAACCGTCTTCACCGGGCAAGTGGGCGTCAAGAATGACGATGTCGCAGGGTTGTTCCTGCAACCGGCGATAAAACGCCGCGGCATTATCACAGGCGAATGCCACCCGGAAACCATAGCCACCCAAGCCTAACGCCAACTCCTCCCGGAAGTCGGCGTCATCCTCAAGCAGACCGATACACAGCAAACCATCTGCGCCAGCCATATTTAGAGTGCTTTATTTTGAAGATTATCGACAAATGCCCCGCGGACGCAGAGTCCCCGGGTATTCCGTTGGCGACAATCTTACGTCTTTTACAATGGAAACGAATGATTGCAATGAAAAAAACTGCGATATTCCTTGTCCAAATGGTTATTTTCCCGTAAATCGCGGGAAAACGGCTTTCGCAAATGTCCCGGTTGTTCGGCTAGCGGCCGGTTTCAAGACGAACAGCTGACCTCCAGGCTGCCCGCCCAATCCGGCGGCAAACCCGCATACCGCTCATACCCCGGCTGGGCCTCGTAGGGGTTGCGCAGCAACCTCATCAAGGTATCGATCTCGCTGGCATCGCCGGTCTTGGCCGCCCGAATCGCCTCTTCCGCCAGGTGATTGCGCAGCACGTATAGCGGATTCACGCCATTCATGCCTGCGGTTACATCCTGCATCGGCCGGCCGTCCTGCGCGTGCCGCGCCACCAAGCGATCCAGCCAGGCTCCTGCCGCCGGCCGGTCGATGAACAGGTCCTCGAACGCGCTACGCTGGCCCGACAAGGCGTCGGCCAGGCGACGCCACGTCAAGGTGAAGTCCGCCTGATTGGCGTCCATCAGCTTGAGCAGATCGTCCAGCAACGCTTCGTCGGCCGGTCGCCATGCGACCAGGCCCAGCTTGGCGCCCATGCGGTCATGGAAGGCACGCGTGAAGACCGGCTCAAATTCATCCAGGACTGCTCGCAGGCCTTCTACATCCTGCACCAGCGCGTGCAGGCTGCCACCCAGGCGATAAAGGTTCCAGAGGGCGACGGACGGCTGGCGGTTCCAGGAATAGCGCCCTTCCGAGTCCGAGTGATTACAGACATGGCCCAGCCGGAAACCGTCCATGAAACCGTAGGGGCCATAATCCAGCGTCAGCCCCAATATGGACATGTTGTCGGTATTCATCACGCCATGGCAGAAGCCCACCGCCTGCCAGTCCGCCATCAGCAGCGCCGTACGCCGGGTGACGGCGCGCAGCAGGTTGATATAGGGCGTCACGTCATTCGAGGGCTCGCCCGTTCCCGCTTCCCGGCATTCCGGGTAATAACGGTCTATGACGTAATCCGCCAGCGTCTTCAGCATGTCGGGCTGGCGGCGCGACGACCAATGCTCGAAAGAGCCGAAACGCACGAAACTGGGGGACATACGCGTCACAATTGCGGCTGTCTCCACCGTTTCCCGCATGACCGGGTCGTCGGACACCACCAGCGCCAGCGCCCGCGTCGTGGGCACGCCCAGCCCGTGCATGGCCTCGCTGGCCAGGTACTCGCGCACCGACGAGCGCAGCACCGCGCGGCCGTCGCCCATGCGCGAATACGGCGTCATGCCCGACCCCTTGAGCTGCAGCTCCCAATTGCCCTGCGGCCCCTCGACCTCGCCCAACAGATGGGCGCGGCCATCGCCCAACTGGCCCGCCCAGACGCCGAACTGATGGCCACTGTAGACCGCCGCCAGCGTATCGCCGCCTGGCAGCGGTTGGGCGCCGGAAAACACGCTCAGGAACTCGGGCGTGGACAGGGCCGACGGGTCCAGGCCGATCAGTTCCGCCGCTTCCGCATTGCCGTGCAGCAAGCGCGGATTATTCAAGGCCTGAGGCGCAAGCCGGGTGTAGAAGGCTGCGGGCAATGCCGCAAAGGAATTGACGACGCGCAGGTCGGACAACGTATGGGCGCTCATGCGCGTTGCCTCCTGGCAGCCCGTTTGGCAGGCCGCACGTAGAAAATGGCGCTAAGGAAGAAAATGGCCGACAGCAGGATCTCGCCCCAGGCCATCAACACGGATAGCGGAGCCGGATCCGACATGGCCCGCACCGCGCCCTCCATCAGGTAGAGCAGCGACAGCATCGAGGCCCACTGATAGGTATAAAGATTGCCGCGCAGGATGCCGCGCAGCGGAAACGCCAGCGGCAGGGCCTTGAGCAGCATCCAGGAACCGCCCGGCCGCAGCGGCGCCACCACGGTTTCCCAGGTGACGCAAAGCACGATCAGGGCGAACAGCGATACCGAGGCCAGCAGGCGCAAGCGGGGGTTGAGTTCAGGGTTCATGCTGCTATTATCGCCTGATGAATCGCCCCGCCGAGCCTGCCGCCGCGACGCCGGCGGCCACCGAGCACTCGACCTCGCGCTCTTCATGGATCGCGAGGGCCGGACGTGTTGTGCGCTTCAGCGCCGAACGCGCCAGCGAAGAGAAACTGCTGCAGGTCGCGTCCAGCCTCACCTTCACGACCGTCCTGGCCATCGTGCCGATGCTGGCCGTGGTCCTGTCGCTGTTTACTGCTTTTCCGGTATTCCAGGAATTCCGCGTCGCGCTCGAGGATTTCCTGACCAACAGCCTGATGCCGCCGTCCGTCTCGGACAACATCATGGATTACCTGAATCAGTTCGCGCGCCAGGCTTCACGCCTGACCGCCATCGGCGGCGTATTCCTGCTGATCACCTCGCTGTTGCTGATCATGACGATCGACAAGGCGTTCAACGACATCTGGCACGTGACGCGCCAACGCCCGCTGCGGCAGCGCGCGCTGGTGTACTGGGCCATCATCACGCTGGGCCCCGTCGTGGCCGGCGCCAGCCTTTGGGCGACTTCGTTCGTGGCGCGCGAATCGCTGGGCCTGGTGCGGGACGTGCCCGAAGCCGTCAGCGTTGCGGTGTCGTTCATCCCGCTGGTGTTGACCGCCCTGGGTTTTGCCACGCTGTTCGTCATGGTCCCGAACCGCGAGGTTCTCTGGCGCGATGCCCTGGTCGGGGGCTGCGTGACCGCGATCGTGCTGGAAATCATGAAGTCGGCTTTCGCCTACTACCTGACCCGCTTCCCCACCTACACCGTCATTTACGGCGCATTCGCCACCCTGCCCATCTTCCTGCTCTGGATCTACCTGTCATGGCTGGCCGTGCTGCTGGGAGCCATCCTGGCGTCCAGCGCGCCGCTGATCCGGCTGGGCCGCTGGGAAATCAACCGCTATCCGGGTGCGCCCTTCGTGGACGCCGTGGATGCGCTGCGCACGCTGCGCCAGGCGCAGACGGCCAATCCACCCGGACTGCCCGCCAATCTGCTGGCCGCGCAATTGCGCCTGCACCAGGACGAACTGAACGAAGTCCTCGAAACCCTGGCTGAAATGGGCTTGGCGACGCGCAGCCCCGAAGGCCTCTGGGTTCTGACCTGCGACGCCCGGCAAACCTCGATGGAACCCGTGGTGGACCGTTTTCTGCTGGACCGCGGCCAGCCCAGGGTCCGCAATGACCCCGAGATACTGCGAGTCGCCTCGGCCGTGATTTCCCAGCAAAATGCGCCCACGCTGGAAGAAGTCTGCGGAGAAGCGCAAAATACCGAAAATGGAATCGCTCCCGTGCTGCAGCTGGAAGCGAAAAAGAATTAGCAAATAGCATTAGGGCGTAAACCGCCCAGGAGGAACCGATGTTGAAGGTCAGCGAGATTTTGCGCGTCAAGGGCGATACGCTCTATACGGCGTCGCCCGACATGCCTGTGTCCCAGGCCGTGCAAACAATGAGCGAGCAGGACATAGGCTCGCTGGTGATCATGGAATTCGGGACGCTGACCGGCATGCTCACGTTCCGCGAGATCATCCGCCACATGCATGCGCATGGCGGCGCCGGCGACACCACCATCCGTTCCATCATGGACGATGCCCCGGTCAGCGTGTCCCCCAACACCAGCGCCGACGAAGTGCAGCGCCTGATGCTCGAAAAGCACGCGCGCTACATTCCGGTCATGGACGGCCCCACCCTGATGGGCGTCATTTCGTTCTACGACATGGCCCAGGCCATCGTGGCGGCCCAGCAATTCGAAAACAACATGCTGAAGGCCTATATCCGCGATTGGCCCACGGAAAGCGCCGAACCGGCCAAGTCCTGAGCCCGCGGCCAGCTTGGCTGGCCCCTCGTCAAACCCCAGCCGGCGCCGCTTCGATCGCGGCGCCGCGCATATCCGGCGCATGCCGCTGGCTGCGCCAGGCATCGTAGATCAGTTCAGGGTTGTTCGCGGCCAGCAGGGCCGGATCGGACAGCATGCGGCGCCAGCGGCGCGCACCGGACTGGCCATTCACCAGCCCCAGCATGGGCCGCGTCATCACCCGCAGGGGCACGCCCCGCGCGACCTGCCGCGTCGCATATCCCATCATCGCGTCCACCACCTGCGCATCGCTGGGCAGCCGCAGCGACGGCCATAGCTGCAAGGACACCTCGGACAGCACTCGCGGCGTGTGCCAGGCAGCCCGGCCCAGCATGACACCGTCGAAATCGCCCGCGGCGCGCACGGACTGCTCGGCGTCGGCCAGACCGCCGTTGAGCACGAACGTGCAATCCGGGAAGTCGCGCTTCAATTGCCGCACCACGTCGTAGCGCAGAGGCGGAATCTCGCGGTTGTCCTTGGGCGTCAGGCCCTTGAGTACCGCATTGCGGGCATGGGCGATGAACACCCGGCAGCCGGTGTCGTAGATCTTGCCGACGAAATCGCGGACAAACGCGTAGGACTCGTCGTAATCCAGGCCAAGCCGGTGTTTGACGGTGACAGGGATATCCACGGCATCCTGCATGGCCTTCATGCAATCGGCCACCAGAGCGGGCTCCGCCATCAGGCAGGCGCCGAACGCGCCCTTCTGCACCCGTTCTGACGGGCAACCGCAATTCAGGTTGATCTCGTCGTAACCCCACTTTTTTCCCAGCCTGGCCGAATGCGCCAGCGCGTCGGGTTCGCTGCCGCCCAATTGCAAGGCCACGGGATGCTCGGCCTCGTCAAAGTCCAGGTGCCGCTCGACATTGCCGTGCAACAACGCGCCGGTGGTGATCATTTCCGTGTACAAGCGTGCGCGCGGCGCCAGCAGCCGGTGGAAATAACGGCAATGGCGGTCGGTCACATCGATCATGGGGGCGACGCACAGCCGCCAGTCGGGGGAGTCCAAGAATCACTCTACAAAACAAGGGGATGCGGTATTTTACGGTGCTTGGCGGCTTTGTGTCTGGCGGGCGGCCGTATCCGCTCCACCGCAAGTCGGACAGACTGGCCCGCCATGTGGTCTAAAATTGCGCCGCCGCAGCCGAAACCGGCATGCGCGCGCGCCCGTCAACCCCTAGATCCCGCACATCAATGGCCGTATTCACCCCTGTCTCCGAAGACGACGCTCGCGCCCTACTGGCGCATTTCGATCTGGGCGAGTTTGTCTCGCTTCGGGGGATTACGGCGGGTATCGAGAATACCAACTACTTCCTGTACACGACCCGCGGCGAATATGTGCTGACGCTGTTCGAGGTGCTGACGCAGGCCCAGTTGCCTTTCTATATCGAGCTGATGTACCACCTGGCCGAGCGCGGCATTCCCGTGCCCCGGCCCCAGACCCTGCGCGACGGCACTCGCCTGACGACCCTGCACGGCAAGCCCTGCGCCATCGTTTCACGCCTGCCCGGCGGCTACGAACCCGCTCCCGGCCCGGCGCATTGCGCCCTGGCCGGCGCCACGCTGGCCCGCGCCCACCTGGCCGGACGCGACTTTCCGCTGCACCAGCCCAACCTGCGCGGACTGTCCTGGTGGCTGGAAACGGCACCCAAGGTCATGCCCTTCCTGGAACCGGCGCAAGCCCAACTGCTGTCGGCGGAGCTGGCCGACCAGCAGACCGCCGCCGCGACGCCGGCCTGGCAGACATTGCAGAGCGGCCCGGCCCACTGCGACCTGTTCCGGGACAACGTCCTGTTCGCCGGCACCTTCGAAGATCCGCTCATGGGTGGCATCATCGACTTCTACTTCGCCGGCTGCGACACCTGGCTGTTCGACGTGGCGGTGAGCGTCAATGACTGGTGCATCGAACGCGACACGGGTGAATTCGTGCCCGAACTGGTCGAGTCCTGGTTGGCAGCCTACGCGGCCGTGCGCCCGTTCACCGACGCGGAACGCGAGGTCTGGCCGCTGATGCTGCGGGCCGCCGCGCTGCGCTTCTGGATATCGCGCCTGTATGACTTTTTCCTGCCGCGGCCGGCTCAGACCCTGAAACCGCACGACCCCCGGCATTTCGAAAGAGTGTTGCAAGCGCGCCACCGCCCTGGCCTGCCAATATTGCCGTAACCGTTGCTCCCCCCATAATGGGGATAGCGCGTCCCTTTTTGAGAGATCTCCCCCCTTTAAAGAGCCATGCAAGCAGCATTCCTCCCCGCGACATCCGGCTGGCAATGGGTCCGAGACGGCTTCCGTCTGTTCCGCAAGCAACCTCTGGCCATGTTCACCTGGGCCATGGCCATCAGCCTTCTGGTCATCTTCGCCACCGCGACGCCGCCGGTCGGACCCATACTGGTGGTGGCGCTGATGCCCATCATCACGCTGATGACGCTATCGGCGTGCAAGCATGTCGAAGCCGACCGCATCATGCTGCCCTCGATGTGGGCCAAGCCGCTCAAGCAGCCTGGCGTATTCAGGAAACTGTTCCTGATGGGGCTGCTGTACGCGGCGCTCTGCATTGCGACCGGCCTGATCATCTTCCTGCCATTCACGGACGCGATGGTCGAGGGCATGCGCATAGCCTCCGTGGAAAAGTCCATGGAGCCCATCCTGTCCGCCATGGCCGTTCCGCTGACTTTGTTCGCGATCGTGTATGTCGTGATCGCCGCGCTGTTCTGGCACGCCCCCGTCCTGGTCGCCTGGCATGGGCTGCGCCTGGTCCAGGCGCTGTTCTTCTCCGGCATCGCTTGCTGGCGCAACAAGCTGCCGTTCCTGGTCTACGGCGCCACCTGGATCCTGGTGTTTCTTTTCATCGACCTGTGCGCCGGCCTTCTAGTCGCCATCGGCCTGTCACCCCAGCTTGCCGGCACGCTGCAGATTCCCTTCAATATCGCCGCGGGTGGCGTGCTGTACTGCAGCTTCTATCCTGCCTATACCTCCGTATTCGGTATCGAGAACGCCGGCGCGCATCTCGACGACGGCAACGGCGCCCAGGCATGACGCCACGCGGCAGGGCGCCAGCGCCCTGCGCACCGCAAGCACCCTTCCCTGCCGCGATATGAATGCCACGTCGATGGCATAGCGCATGCCAAAGGTATGCACCGCGGCGCAATGCATCAGCAAGATGCCGGACCGCGGCCCCGGCGGCTTGCGTCCCAGCAAGCCGCGCGCGCGGCCGCAGCAGCTGGCGACCTTGAGTAGCCTGAGTCCGCCGCGCCGCGCCGATGGCTGACCGCCAGTCATTGCACGCTCTGCAGCAATTGCACCATGACCGGAAAGGCCAGCACGATGAACGTGCAGGGGAAGATGCAGCCGATCAGCGGCAGCAGCATCTTCACCGGAGCCTGCATCGCCAGCTGTTCCGCACGCACGTGACGATCGCTGCGGGCTTGCGCCGCCTGTGCCCGCAATACTGGACCCAGGCTTATCCCGAGCCCTTCGGCCTGCGCCAGGGCGGCCGCCCAGTTACGCGCAAGCGGGCTATTGCTGCGTTCCGCCAAGGCCTTGATCGCGGCGGTCCTGGAAACCCCCGCACGCATCTCTGCCAGCGCGTCAGCCAGGGCATCTCGCAGTATGCCCGCCGGTCCGCTCTGGGCGGCCATCTGCAATGCCCCATGCACGCTCAGCCCCGCTTCCACACACAAGGTCATCATGTCGAACACGAAAGGCAGGTCGCGTTCGATGCTGCGTCGCCGGTTGCTGCTCAAACTGCGCAGCCAAAGCCCCGGCGCGGCGCCTGCCGCCAGCGCTGACGCTACCATCCAGGGAATCCATTCCCAGGACTGCGCCTGCGCCAAGACGATGGCGACCGCCGCAGTCAACCCGCCGGCAGCCATGGCCGCGCTCCAACACAGCGCCGCGACATGCGCGTAGCTGATGCCGGCAGGCAGCGCCGCCCGCTCGATGGCGCGAGTCAGCCGTATGCGCCAACGCCAGGAACATAAAGGCCCTGCCACGGGCGCCACCGCGGAAATCCAGGGCCAGGCCGCTCGCCACCACCACGGCAAGGCGGACGACGCACCCTCGCTGTCCAGCAGCAATGGCTTAAAAACCACCCATGCCAACCATCCCGCAGCCAGGGCGGCCGTCAACAGGCTCAAGTACAGCCACATCGCATCCGCTCCCGTCAGATATCGATCCGGACAATGCGCCGGATCAGCAGCATGCCCGCGGTCTCCAGTACCGCCACGATCGCCAACACGCCCCAACCCACGGGCGTATGCCACAGCAGGCCCATGATTTCCGGCTCCAGCCGGTCCAGCACGGCAAGCAGCAGCAAAGGCAAAGCGCCCACGATCCAGGCCTGCATACGTCCCTGCGAAGTCAGCGCCAGCAGCTTCGCCTGCAACTGCAGGCGGGCGCGCAGGGTCTGCGCGATGCTTTCCAGCGCCTCTGCCAGGTTGCCTCCCGTCTGCGCCGCAATGCGCATGGCTGCTACGACGAGCGCGGTCGAATCGGCCGGCATGCGGCCACGCAGGTTTTCAAGCGCGCCGTCCCATGGCACGCCCATGCGCTGCTCGCGCAACATCAGGCCGAACTCCTGGGCCAAGGGCGCGCTGCTCTGCTCGACGACGTGGCGCAGGCCGGTGGTCAATGCCACGCCAGCGCGCAGGGCGGAGGCGAGCATCAACAGCGCCATCGGCAGTTGCTGCTCGAACCGCCGGGCACGGCGCCGCCGCAACCCATTCACCAGCGTCCTGGGCAGGCGCGAGGCAAGCGCCGCGGCCAAGGCGGCGACAAAGCCGCTGCCCGTCGCAGCAAAGGCCAAGGCCGCCGCCATCGCCGCGCAAGCCACCGCGCCAGCCCACAATTGGGCGGGGTCTATGAACAAGAACACCTCGCTCAGACGCAGGCCCGCCTCCTGGGTGTAGACCTCGCGGTAGCGGCGCAGCGCTGGCGCAAACCAGTGTTGGGCACGCCACGCCAGCAGCAGCACGCATACCATGGCGGCTCCCGCAGATAGCCAGATCATGTCGCTCCTTGCGCAAAAACGGTGGTCCCTGGCGCCGCCTGCTCGGTGTTGGAGAACCAGGCGGGATCGAAGGCCTCCTCGGCCTGCGTCCATTCGCGCGCAAAGCCGGGCAAGGCGCCGCAGCCCGTGAAGCCGCCCATGCGGTCGTAGCGGAACAGATCCTGCAGCTGTATACGTCCGCTTTCCATGCCCGTAATCTCCGCTATCGACGTCACGACGCGACGCCCATCGCCCAGCCTCGCCTGCTGCACCACGATATCCACGCTGGCCGCGATATGCTCGCGCACGGCGGCCAGAGGCAGATCGAGCCCGGCCATCAGGATCATCGATTCCAGCCGCCCCAGTGCGTCGCGCGGCGAGTTGGCATGCAGCGTCGTCAGGGAGCCTTCGTGCCCGGTGTTCATGGCGGTCAACATGTCGAATGCCTCCGCCCCGCGGCACTCGCCCACGACGATCCGGTCTGGCCGCATGCGCAGCGCGTTGCGCACGAGTTCGCGGATGTCGATCCGTCCTCGCCCCTCCTGGTTGGCCGGACGCGCCTCCAGCGCCACCAGATGATCGTGATTCAGGCGCAGCTCCGCCGCATCTTCGATGGTGACCACGCGCTCGCCGTCGGGAATCTCGTTGGACAGGATGTTGAGCAACGTGGTCTTGCCCGCCCCGGTCCCTCCGGATACCACCAGATTCCTGCGCATCCTCACGCAGAGCGCCAGGAATTGCGCCATGGCGCCGCTCAGCGTCCCCGCAGCGATCAGATCGGACATTCCGGGGCGCCGCTGTGGAAACTTGCGTATGGTCAGGCTGGCGCCCCTAAGGGCCACCGGCGGAATGATGGCGTGCACCCGGGACCCGTCGGCCAGGCGCGCATCCACCATCGGAGAACTTTCATCGATGCGTCGCCCCAAGGGTGTGACGATGCGCTCTATGACCCAACGCAGCGATTGCTCGCTGGTAAAGGCCGCCTGATGGCGCGACAGGCGGCCGGCGCGTTCGACATAGATCTCGTCGTGGCGATTGACCATGATCTCCGTAATGTCGGCAGCGGCGAGCAAGGGCTCCAGCGGCCCCAGGCCGACGGCTTCGTCAAGCACCTCGCGGCAAAGCGCAGCCCGGTCCACCCCCGGCGGCAAGTCGGTGTCCGTGGCGACGATATGCGTCAGCAGCCGTTCGGCCTCGGCGCGCAGCATGCTGTCGCTCATGCCCGCCACGTCGCGGCGGCGCAGGTCCAGCGCCGCCAGCAGCGCCGCGTGCAGCCGCCGGCGCTCCTGCAGCGGATGTGGCAGTGGCAGAACCGGCACTGGCGTCGCCGGCGCGGGCAGCATCGGCGGTTCCTGCACGGCAGCCATGTCGCGGGCGACGCTTTCAGCCGCCGCACCGTCCACGCCCCCGTTGCGCTCCGGGATGTCCGCCAGCGACACCCGCAGCCGGCAGGGCCCGATCAGTATTTCGTCGTCGGGCAACACCGGGGCGTGGCGCACGATCCTCGCGCCGTTCACGAGGGTTCCGCCCAACGTACCCAGGTCTTCGAGCACGATCCCCGCCGCTTCGCGCAACAAGCGGGCGTGCTGGCGCCCCACCCTCCAGTTCACGATGCGCACCCCGCAATGCGCGCCCCTTCCTATCAACGCGGGAACAGCCACCGTGGATCTGTGCACGGAGGCGTCTTCAAACATCATTTCCACGTCGATCATGGCCGAGTTTCCGAAGAAGGAATCGGCGCGCCGTCTTGCGGCGAGCCCCACTGCGAACCGGTGCCGGCGTGGGCATCCCACCCTGCCGCGGCAGGCACGGCGGTGCCCAGGCGGGGCGGCACGGGAAAAGCCGCTTCGAGCACGCCACGTCCCCGCCGCACGCGGTCCGCCATGGCGGGCTCGGCCTGCGTAATCAGTTTGGGCGTCACGAATATGGCAAGTTCGGTTTCCCGCAATTGATAGCGCCGGGACGAAAACAAGGCCCCCAGAACCGGGATGTCTTTCAGCCATGGCAGGCCATCGCTGGTCTCGTCCCGCTCGCGCGACAGGAAGCCGCCGATGACCAGCGTATCGCCGGACCGCACGTTGAATTCGGTGGATGCGCGGCGCGTGCGTAGCGCCGGTCCGCCCGGCACGCTCAGCGCGTTGTCCACCGAACTCGCCTCTACCTCGATCAAGGATCGGATGATCCCGTTGCGATCGATGCGAGGGGTGATCCTGAGCATGACGCCATAGGGCTTGAACATCGTGGTCGCGTTGCCGCGCGTGTCGGTCGACGAGTAAGGAACCTCTCCGCCAGCCAGGAAGGTGGCGCTGGCGCCGCTGCGCGCGAGCAATTGAGGTTGGGCCAGCATGACGGCCTCGCCGCTTTGCGCCAGCATCGCGATCCGGGACGACAACAGCGCATTGACGCCGAAGTAGCCAGCCGCCGAAGAGACCGGGCCCACTGTTTCTATGATCCCTTCGCCTGGACGGTTCATGCGCCCCCTGGACCCCGCATCCCAGGCCAGGCCGGCGTTGATGCCGCCTTGCGACAGCCCGTCCCAGCGCACGCCCAGATCCCTCAGCCTTGAGGTGGGGATCTCCACGACCTGAACGTCCAGCTGCACCATGCGGTCCCAACCCACTTGGCCGGTAAAGTCCAGCACTGCGGGATAGCGGTCCGCCAGGGCCGTGATGCGCAATCGGTCATCGTCGGAAAGATCGTCGCCCTCGATCAGGATGCGACCGCCCACCTCAGTACTGCGCGCGCCGGGGATGCGGGCAAGCAAGGCCTCGACCTCTGCCCGCAGACGCGGCGCGCCGGCCGGCACGACCCTCAGTTCATAGGCCTTGGCGCGCCCGGCGTTTGCCCATATGTGAAGTGACGAAACACCCTCGGCGCGGGCAAAGACCACGACCTCGCGCCCTTCGGCCTCGATGGCGCCCACGACCTGGCCGTTGCCTATCGCCACGCGCTTGACCCCGGGGTGCGACAGAATCCGCGTTTCACCCACCTGAAGTTCAATCACCTCATCCTCCGCCCGCGCTGCGGGATTGGCCAACCAGAACACGCAGGCAAACATGCTGATGACGGCGCGTCTCATGGCCGCCCCCGCTGAAGTCGAGCCGGGCCTGCACTTTCCACATCCATTGCTCCTGTGCCTGCCGAGGGGTCCAGCCTGTCTCCGTACAGGATGGCCACGCCCGGCGCATTCCGGGGTTCCAGGTCCAATCCGATCAGGGTGGCAAGGTCGCCCTGCGCGGCGCCGCTGACCATTGCGGCATCATCGCGATGGCGCAACATCGCGGTCAGCGCCCCGCTCTGCCGCGCCGCCACGAATCGCATTGCCTCATCCGGCGTCGCTGCCAAGGTGATATTGCCGCCCTTGGTTTCGCTCTCGGCGTCGCCTCCCACCATCAGCACGCGCATGCCTTGCAGGAGGGGCACCGTCATCTCCCGCTGCCGATGCGAAAAACTCACATAGATGTCGATGGCATCGCCTGCGCGCAGGACTTCCGCCAGGCCGCCCAGGTCCGTCGCCGCCACGGTCAATGCGCGTTGACCGCTGCGCAAGCGGGACGCCAAGGCCGGGGCCGGAGGACTGAATGTCAGATGCCCCCGCAGCAAGGGCTCACCATTGGCGACATCGGCCAGCAAGGTGGCGCCAAGCAAACTGGCAAGATCCAGGGGATCGATGCTGGCCCGGGACACCCAAAGCTGCGGAATCTCGCGCACTGCCAGGTGCACCTCTTCGAGTTGCGTGCCAGCAGGCAGGTCGTACGCCGCGACCAGCCGGCTGACCATCGGCGTGCGCGCCTCTGCCTCCAGCGCCTGGACCCGCTGCTGCACGTGTTCCCGCACCGCCCACGCGGATACCAAACCCGCAATCAGTGCTATGGCATACACGCCCATTCGGCGCAGACGCGGCGCTACATGGGTGATCCAGTTCGTCATGGCACTCTTCCGCTGACCAGAAGGCCGGTGCCACCGTCCAGCGGCACCAGCGACAGCCGCATGCGGGAGCCGGAGCGGACCCACCAGTGCGCCGAATCCTCGGAGACGGGCATGCGACGCCAGCCGTTCCGGAGCAGGTGCTGCTCCAGCTGCGCAGCCAACTGCCCCGGAGGCAAGGGGTATTGCCAGATCCGCTCGGAAACGCGTACGCCGTCCTCCATCAAGGCGATGTCCAACCTGAGGCGGCCGCCGGCGGGCAGCCAGGCAGGCGAAGCGCTTTCAGGCACGGCCAGAAGGCTGACGGCTGAAATGCTTCCGGCTGTCCGACGGGAGCCCAGGCCTTCCAGCTGGATGACCCATTGCTCCTGCCCCACCTTACCCGACAGAATCGCCTGACCTGACAACACGTTGAGATTGACCAGGGCGGGCTGCTGGGCAGATAGGTAACGGATCAGCTCCGCCGTACTGAGCGGCGCATCGAACACCAGCACACGCGCCGGGATTCCATGCAACCAGATGCTTTCCCCTAACAATCCGCGACGCGAACCTGCGGGCAGACGCAAGGCCTCCAGCGCGGTAACGCCTGGCCTGCTCCCGCCGGCCTCCCCGCCGCTCGTCACGAGATGCTGAGCTGCGGCGACATTGCGCCACCCTACGGCCGCAACAGCCACGGCGCCGGCCATCAACAGACGCAGCGTCTTTGTCATAGCCACGGTTCGCCAGCCGTCTTCCCGTGATGGGGCAAAACCCGCAAGGGGCGCCGAAAAGCGCAGGCCGATCATTTGCCCGCCCCCTTGCGGCTGGCAAGCCGCTCCCCAGGCACCACATCCGCCCATTCAGACAACCAGTCCAGCGACAGGCCGGGCCTGCGCCAGGGTCCGTCCAGGCGATCGACAACAGGCTTCAAGCGTCGGGCCTCGGCCACCGAGGCGCGTTCCGCCCTGTGCCAGGACGTAGGCGCCCGGCCGATCCGGCGCTGCGCGTCGGCATCGCCGTCCGCATAGCCGGCGCCGCTTGCCACATGCGTGCGGCGGGCGATGCGCAACCAGGCCGCGCTGTCCCGATCGAATCGCGCAGCGCTTGCCGTCACCGACAGCAGTCGCAGATCCGCGCCAAACCATTCGGCCTGCAAGGCGTTGACCTGCGCGGGTGCGATACCCGATAAGGTGCTGGCCTTGCCCGAGAGCGCCATGCCGCCCGGCGCGGGCAAATTCCGCATGGGTTGTCCCAGGGCGCCTGCCATTGCGGTCTTGCGGCTGGCCTGCGACATTTCCTGCGCTGCGAATTGCAATCCGCCAATCCAGGACGCCGCCCACAGCAGCAGGGCCAGCAGCGGCAACATCAGCAACGCTTCGACCAGAGCCTGCCCTTGCTGGCGCGTGGGGATCCGGTTCATGGCGCCCGCCTTGCCTGCGCGGCCTCTGCGGCGCTGACGGCGGACAAGCGCGCCTGCCAGTAAGGGCGGAAAAGCGTGGCAAGTTCATCACGGCCATCGGCCCGGCGTTCCGGCCGTGCAAAATAGGTTTCCGCCGCGGAAGTGACGGTGACGGCGTCTTCCGGTCCCAGTGCGGCATAGCGGAACGCCCCCAAGGGTGTCCGGACTGCGCTGTCGCCATCCGTGGTTTTCAAGGATGCGCCGGCAAGCCGGACGGTCACCGCGAAACGCAGGGGATCGCCGCTGCGTGGCAAGGCGATGTCGCGATAGGCTGGCAGGCCCCGCCCCGGCCAGCGCTGAGCGGCAGCCATGGCGTACGAATTGGCCATGGGATTGGTGAAGCCGTCGAGCAGATCCCAGTTGGTCGACTGTTCCACCCAGCGCCAGAAATCCTGTTCGGAAAAATCGAGCGGTGGCTCTTCCACGTACTCCAGGCCTTCGGGCGCCTTGATCTTCTGGCCTTGCGCCGTGCCCCAGCCCACGGCGTATTCGCGGAAATAGCAGCCCCTCCAGCGGTTGAAACGCAGCGCATGGTAGGACTGGGTATCAAGAGCGCCCCAACGTCCATCCGGCCCCAACCAGGTGGAACCGCGGCGCCGCAACTCGTGACGATGCAAAGGGCACAGCGGATGGACCATCCACGGATTGCGGCGCGTGACGTTGCGGCGGTGGAGAAACCCGTACCGTTCCGCCGCTTGCTCGACGGCGGGCCGCAATCCCGCCTCGCGCGTGGCCAGGCGACGCCCCACGTATCCGGGCCAGCCATCGGTCAGCAGCCGCAGGCTCAGGCCCCGGACATGCGCGGCATCGCCATCGGGCAGCGAAGCATCGTTCGACAGATTGGCGTACAGCACTTTCTTCATGATGCGTTCGCGCGAAGCCGCCAAGCCTGAAACAGCGGACGCCGCGGCTGCTTCCAGAACCTGGTGGACCACTCTGTCGTGCTCGCCAAACGCCGACGCGAGCCTCTGCTCGGCGTCGGGCACTGCCCGCACCGTTTGGTAGGCTGCCCCCACATCGGGGCCGAACAACATGGCGATCAGCCCGGCGGGCGGATTGCGGCGGTCGCGCTGCGATTGCATGGTGCGGGCGTACTGCGCCGAGGCAGCCAGCGTGACCAGATGCGCCATGGCGACCTGATGCGCGATCTGTGTGCGGTTGATGTAGGCCAGGGCATTGAGCGCGCGCGCTTGCTCCAGCGCCCCGCTGTAGGCGGCCGCGTCCGCGGCATGCGTCAGCCGCTGCCGCGCTCCCACGGTTTGCCCCAGGTTGTACAGCACGACCAGGGATATGCCTCCCACCGCCGCCATCAACAGACCCAGCACCAGCGCCTGGCCGCGCTGTTGAGCAAGCGGTGCGCAAGAACGCGCGTTCACTTCGCGTCCGTGGCATTGCCGGTGAAGGACTTGAGCGAACGGGCCTTGGTCTGCGCCGCCGCTTTTTGCGCCGCCTGTTGTGCCGCGCGGCTCTGCGCACCGCCGTCTTCGCCGGCAAGTTCACGCGCCATGGCGGCGGTCTGCGATCGCACCACCTGGCCGAAATACTGGTACACCGCGATGGCCGCCACCGCGACCAAGGCCACGACCACCACGTATTCCGTCATACCCTGTCCCGACTGACGCTTCCGCAACCCTGACATATCCGTTCTCCGGCACTGTGAAGACAGGCTTCAGTGTCGGCGTCTGCCCCCGGCCTCGCCATTCGCGGATGCCGAGGCGGATAAAGTGATCACGGGTCCGTTGACAGTGCACGGGCGGCGGCGGCCCGCCCAGGCTGGCCACCGCGCAAAACGGCATGAATCTTGTAACCCTTTAATATTCAAGGGTTTTCCCTATTGTTCGACCTATGGCTCAGCAGTAGATTTGAGTTGCCGGGCTGTCTGACACCCATCGCGTGCGAAGCCGGGCAGGAGCGCCTCAGACTCACCTTGAGCTGGGGCGCTCTTCCATTTTGCGGCGCGCAAATGCCCCGCTCGGGACAACAGCCCGGACTCGCCCGCCCTACCCAGCGCTAAGCGACCCGCAACACCCCATTGTCAATGACGATCGCGTCGCGCTCGATGACTTTCGCCCGGAAGGAGCCATCCCGCCAGACGTCTACGCTCAGCGTCTCGCCGGGATACATCGGCCCGGAAAACCGCAGCGACACGGAACGCACCGCCCCGTTGCCCGCAGGCTGCAACTGCCTGGCGACAGTGTGCGACACCAGGCCAAACGTACACAGGCCATGCAGTATGGGGCGGGGAAAGCCGGCTGCCTGGGCGACCTGCGGATCGCAGTGCAACGGGTTGTAGTCGCCATTAAGGCGATACACCAGCGCCTGCTCGGGCCGGGTGCGCGCCTGCACGGTCCAGTCTGGCGGCCCGCCGGGCATGGCGTGCGCCGGGCGCGCCTGCCTGCCCGCGTTCGCCATGCCGCCATCGCCCCTGAGCACGTGGGTCGCGAAAGTCCGTGCGATGAGCTGCCCCGTGCCGGCATCCGTCAACGTTTTTTCGGAATACAGCAACAGCCCCTTCTCGCCCTTGTCGACAACCTCCACGACGCGGGTCTTGCCTGTCAGTTCGCCGGCGGCGGGTATGGGATGGAACAGTTCCATTCCCTGTTCGCCGTGCAGCAAGCGCACCGTATCGGCCCCGATATCGGGCGCATCCAGCCAGAAGCCCGGATAGCCCAGCACCACCGCCATGTAGGGCAGCACCAGCGGATCATGCCGCCTGCCCACGTAGGCCAGGTCGGAGGCATCCACAGGATCCTGTCCCAAGCCCACCGACAGCGCGTACAGCATGACATCCCGCTCGGTGTAGCGCTGCCTGATTTCCGGCAATTCGTAGCTCAACAGTTGCTCATGGCTCAAGCGCATGACGTTTCTCCTTTTGGCCCCGAAGACACATCCATGACCACGGCGTCCGGTTCAGATCGGATCCCAGCTCATCACGTCGGGCGAACGCTCCAGCGGATAGAAGTGCTTCTGCATTGCCGGAATGGCGACCTCGGCAATGCGCTGCGGCGTCCAGCCTTCGCTGAAATGGACGGAGCGCAAGGGCCGCGGCTGGCTCATCAGCATGATTTCGTTGGCACGCACTGCGAATATCTGGCCGCTGACCTCGCGCGCGGCGTCGCTGAGCAAGTACACGGCCATCGGCGCAATCTTGCCCGCCTCCATTTTCTTGAGCTTTTCCACGCGGTCCCGCTGTTGCGGCGTATCGGTGGGGATGGAACTGGTCATGCGGCTCCAGGCCGAAGGGGCGATGCAGTTGGAGCGCACGCCATACCGCCCCATATCCAGCGCAATCATCTTGGACAGGGCCACGATGCCCAGCTTGGCCGCTCCGTAATTGGCCTGGCCAAAGTTGCCGATCAGCCCTGAAGTCGAGGTCATGTGCACCATCGCGCCGCTCTCCTGTTCGCGAAAGTGCGTGGCAGCAGCCCTGCTGACGAAGAATGTGCCATCCAGATGCACCGCGATGACGGCCCGCCATTCTTCCTCGCTCATCTTGTGGAAAGAGCGGTCGCGCAGGTTGCCCGCGTTGTTGACCACGCCATCGATGCGGCCGAAGTGATCCATGGCGCACTGGACGATGGCGTTGGCGGACGCGTACGTCGCGACTGAATCGAAGTTGGCGACGGCCGTCCCGCCCGCGGCGCGGATCTCGGCGACGACTGCGTCCGCAGGCGCCACCGCGGCGGACAGGTCATCGCCATTGAGCGCGACCCCGATATCGTTGACCACGACCTTGGCGCCCTCGGCCGCCAATTGCAAAGCTATCTCTCGGCCGATGCCGCCCCCGGCCCCGGTCACCACCGCCACTTTGCCTTCCATCATGCGTTCCATGCCTGTGTCTCCTCAAAGCGGGCCTGCCGGCTGCCTGCGGCAGACCCGATACTGTCGATTGCCTACTCGGTCGTTACGTTGGCGCGGCGCACCACCTCGGCCCACTTCCTTCCCTCGCTGCCGATGAAGGCGGCGAACTCCGCGGGCGTATCGGGATTGGGCACCGCTCCCTGGTCGCGGATCTGCTTCTGCATGTCGGGCGTCTGGATGATGGCGACCACCTGCTTGTTGATCTCCGACACGACGTCGTCCGGCGTCTTGGCGGGCGCCCACAGGCCGAACCACGACACGACCTCGTAGCCGGGCACGCCCGCCTCCGCCACGGTGGGCACGTCGGGCAGCTGGTCGCTGCGCTGGGCCGAGGTCACTGCCAGCACCTTCAGCCGGCCCGCCTTGATATGCGGCAACGCCGAAGGCAGGTTGTCAAAGATCATCGAGATCTGGCCGCCCAGCAGATCCGTCACGGCCGGCGTGCTGCCTTTGTAGGGCACATGCACCATGTCGACGCCGGTCATCATCTTGAACGTCTCGCCTGACATGTGCAGCGTGCTTCCGTGTCCGGAAGAGCCGAAGGTGAGCTTGCCGGGATGGGCGCGGCCGTAGGCGATCAGCTCCTTCACGGTGTCGTATGGCGCGTTCTTGGGCACCACCAGGGCATTCGGCACCATGGCGGTACGCGTGATCGGCGCGAAGTCCTTGATCGCGTCGTAGGGCATGGATTTGTAGAGACTGGGATTGATGGCGTGCGTGCCTATCGTGCCCATCACGAGCGTGTAGCCGTCCGGCGCGGCGCGCGCCACCTGCGCGGTGCCGATGTTGCCGCCCGCGCCGGGCTTGTTTTCGACCACCACGGACACGCCCCAGTGTTCGCTCAGGCGCTGGCCTATCACGCGTGCCAGGATATCGGTCGTGCCGCCCGCCGAGAACGGCACGTTTATCGTCACCGGCTTGTTGGGAAAGCCCTGCGCCGTCTGCGCGCCCGCCGCGCCGGCGCCCAGCAGGGCCGCCACTCCCAGCAACGCCAGGAACGTCAGGGGACGCTTGCGCGCAGAAGCTGCGGGCGCGTCTTTTTTGATTGTCTTGAACATAGTCTCCTCGCTTTTCTTATCCAGGTTCAGAGGCGGTCCGCCTCAATCCAGCACAGCAAGATCCTGCCCTTCCTCCACTTCATCGCCGACCGCAACCAGAATCTGCGCGATACGGCCTGCTGCCTCGCTTTCCACGGGAATTTCCATCTTCATGGACTCGACCTTGAAGGCCTCGTCGCCCGTCTGAATCCGTGCCCCCTCTTCCACGCAACACGCGACCACACGGCCTGCCACGTTGGAGACGATTTTTTTCATGCCAGCTCCTTTACCGACTCTGTTGAAATCACTGCCTGCAAGCCGTCAACGGTCATCGCACCGGCCTGGAACCGCTCCGACGCGAGCACCTGAAGAATCATGGGAATGTTGGTCTTGATGCCCTCTATCCGCATCGCGCCGAGCGCGCCGGTCAACTCGCGGATGGCGGCGGCGCGATCATCGGCATGCGCGATGACTTTCGCCACCATGGGGTCGTAATGGCTGGAAACCCGGTTGCCCCGCGCGTAGCCCGTCTCTATCCGCAGGCCTGGGCGAGGCGGCGGCAACTCGAACGCTTTCAGAACGCCGGGAGATGGCAGGAAACGCACGGGATCCTCGGCATACACGCGCGCCTCGATCGCATGTCCCGCTACGGCGGGCGGCCTGTCAATCACCGACGACAGCTTTTCGCCCGCAGCCAGGCGGATTTGCGCCTGCACGATGTCCACGCCGGTGACCGCTTCCGAGATGGCGTGCTCGACCTGCAGGCGCGTATTGACCTCCAGGAACGAAAAGCCGCTGTCCGGCGTGTACAGCATCTCCACCGTTCCGATGACGTCGTAGCCGATCTTCCCCAGGATCGCCGACAGCCGTTCGGCCATGCCAGCCACGGCCTGGCGGTCGATGGCCGGCGCCGGCGCTTCCTCGATCACCTTCTGGTATCTGCGCTGGGTGGAACAGTCCCGTTCGAACAGGGACAGGACATTGCCAAACCTGTCCGCCAGGAACTGGAATTCGATATGCCGCGGCGACGGCACGAATCGCTCCAGGTACAGCGCGGCATTGGCAAACGCCTTTTCGGCCATGCCGCTGGCGCGTTCCCAGCAGTCGGACAGCGATTGCGGATCGTGGACGGGGATCATGCCTATGCCTCCGCCACCGCCCGCAGGCTTGATCAGCACCGGATACCCGAGTGCGTCGGCGGCCTGGCGTACCGCGACCATGTCGTCGCGAGGCAGGATGCCGGTGCTGCCGCCTGCCTGCAGGCCATGCCGTTGCATCAACTCGCGCGCGCTCGCCTTGTTGCCCAGCACATCGATCCACCTGGACGAAGGTCCGATGAAGCAATGCCCCGCCGCTTCCACTCTGCGTGCGAATTGCGCGTTCTCGGAAAGGAATCCGTAGCCCGGATGCAGCGCATCGGCTCCACAGCGCGCCATGACCTCAAGCAGCAGGTCCTGGTTGAGATAGCTGGCCCGCGCCGGCGCGGGCCCGATGCAGTAGCTCTCATCGGCCTGGAGCACGTACGGCAGGTCGGCATCGGCCTCGGAGTACACCGCCACGGATTGCAGGCCCAGCGCCTTCACGGCACGCAGGATGCGCGCGGCAGCGGCCCCCCGGTTGGCAATCAGGATCTTCTTCATCTGCATCCTCTCAGGGCCGGTATCCGGTGGTCACCTGGCCGGGCCGGCGCAGCGGCGCGGCCAGATTGGCGAACTCGACCAGGCGCGCTCGCGTGCAGGCCGGATCGATGATGTCCTCGATGACGAAGGCCTCCGCGCTGCGGAACGGGGACGTCAGGGCCCGCACTCTTTCCTCGATCTCCGCGCGCTTGGCTTCCGGGTCGGCGGCCGCCTCGATCTCGGACCGGTACGCCACCTCCAGGCCGCCCTCGATGGGCAGCGAGCCCCATTGCGCCGATGGCCAGGCATATCGGAAGTTGAAGCGGCTGGAATTCTGATGGCCGCCCGCTGCCACGCCGAAAGCGCGCCGCATGATCAGCGAGAACCAGGGCACCGTCGACTGCGCGACCGCCGTCAGCGCCCTCACCCCGGCGCGCATCACGCCGTCCTTCTCGGCTTCCAGACCGATCTGGAAACCCGCGATGTCGACCAGGTTCACCACCGGCAAATGGAAGGTCTCGGCCAGATCGACCAGGCGGGTGAATTTCTCGGCGGTATGCCGGTCCCAACCGCCGCCATAGTGATAAGGGTTGCTGGCGGCGAACAGCACCGGCCAGCCATCCACCCGGGCCAGGCCGCCGACAATGGCCTTGCCCCAATGCCGGCCGATTTCGAACACGCTGCCGGGATCGAACAAGGTTTCCAGTATCGGCCGGATCTTGTAGACCTTGCGCGTGTCCTTCGGGATGGCCGTGCGCAGCCAGTCCTGGTCCGCAGCCACGGTCGGGATCTCGCCCCTGGGCGCAAGATCGTGCACGGAGGCGGGCATGTACGACAGGAAGCGCCGCGCGGCCGCGAAGGCCTCGTCCTCGGAATCCACCTCGTCGTCCACCACGCCATTGCGCGTATGGATGGCGCTTCCACCCAGTTCGTTCTTGCCCAGATTCTGGCCGATCTTGGCCACCACCGGTGGACCCGCGATGAACAGCTGCGAAGTGTCCTTCACCATGACGGAATAGTGGCTGCCCGCCACGCGCGCAGCCCCTTGGCCCGCCACCGATCCGAGGGCCAGCGACACCACCGGGACCTGCGCCAGGTTGCGCGCCACATAGGCCCAGATCTTCATCTTCGGCAGCAGCGCATGCCCCATCTTCTCGATGTTCCTGACCGAGCCGCCGCCGCCCGTACCGTCGATGAGGCGCACCAGCGGAATGCGCAGATCGAACGCCATCTGCTCGGCGAATATCATCTTGTCGCCCACGGCGCCGTCGTTCGCGCCGCCGCGCACGGTGAAGTCGTCGCCCACGACCACGACGTTTTTACGGTCCAGCGCCGCGCGCCCCATGATCACGTTCGAGGGCATCACGTGGACCAGGCGGCCCTGTTCGTCATATTCGCCGCTGCCGGCCAATCCGCCGACTTCGACGAACGAACCGCCGTCGACCAGCCGTTCGATCCGTTGGCGGATGTCCAGCTTGCCTGCGTCATGCTGACGCTTCACCTTGTCCTCGCCCCCCATGCGCAGGGAAAACGCCTTGCGGCGCGCCAGTTCGTCCAATTCCTGCGTCCAGCTCATTGCTTCCTCCCATGACGGCGCCAGCCTGAAACTCAGGGCGCCAGTTCGATCCACGCCTCGTCCAGCGTCAGTTCCACCGCGGTCCGCGCCTGCAGCGCCGCGAAATCCAGGCCGCTCACCATCGCCCGCACATGCAGCCCGTCCGGCCTGATGTCCAGGATGGCCAGATCGCTATAGATGCGATCCACCACGGCCTTGCCGGTAAGGGGATAAGTGCATGCGGGCACGATCTTTGGCCGGCCGTCGCGATCCACGTGCTGCATCATCACGAAGATGCGCTTGGCGCCCGCCACCAGATCCATGGCCCCGCCGACCGCCGGTATCGAGTCTTCGCGCCCCGTGTCCCAGTTGGCCAGGTCGCCGTCGGCCGACACCTGGAAGGCGCCCAGCACGGTGAGATCGATATGGCCGCCGCGCATCATCGAAAAGGACACGACGTGATCGGTGATCGACGCCCCGATGTCCAGCGCGACGGGCTCCTTGCTGGCGTTGAGCAGATCCCCGTCGACCTCGGCGCCTGGCGGCAGGCCTTTCATGCCCAGGATGCCATTTTCGCTATGCAGTACCACGCCGCGCTCCGGCTTCAGGTAATCCGCCACCGACGTCGGCATGCCTATGCCCAGATTGACGTACGAAGCGGGCGGAATGTCGTCGGCGACGATCTGCGCCATGCGCGCGCGGGACAGGCTATTGATGCTCATTGGGGCACTCGACGATGCGTTGAACGAATATTCCGGGCGTCACGACCTGTTCCGGCGCCAACGCCCCCAGCGGCACCACCTGGTCGACCTGAGCCACCGTGAGCCTTGCGGCCATGCACATCACTGGTCCGAAATTGCGGCTGGCGTAGCGGTAGGTCAGATTGCCCGCGCTGTCGCCGTACTGGGCCTTCACGAAGGCCACATCGCCCGGCAACGGCTCTTCCAGCACATACCCCCGGCCGTTGATGGAGCGCGTTTCCTTGCCTTGCGCCAGCCGCGTCCCATAGGCCGTGGGCGTGAAGAAAGGTCCCATGCCCGCGCCAGCGGCGCGCAGGCGTTCGGCCAAGGTGCCCTGCGGCACCACCTCCAGCTCGATCCTGCCCGCCGCATACCATTCGCCGAACGCGGCGGCATTGGGCTTCCTGGGATTGGAGGAACGGGCGAAGGAGCAGATCACCTTGCGCACCCGCCCCGCACGGATCAACTGGCTCAAGCCCGGCTCGCCATTGCCGGCGTTGTTGTTGACGATGGTCAGTTCGCGCGCGCCGGTTTCCAGCAGCGTCTGCAACAGTTCCGTTGGCACGCCGGATGCGCCGAACCCGCCGATCAGCAGTGTGGCGCCATCCTCCACCCCGGCCACGGCGGACTCCAAAGTAGGCACGATCTTGTTCAACATTGCTTTCCCCATGGCGATGGATGCGGTCGTTCCGCCTCTACCGCAAACTTGTCGGACGGTCAGAGCGCAGGCAAGGCGCTCAGGATCGCGGTGGACTGGCTGGACAAGGTCCCGCCGTTGCCATGCACCAGAGCCAGGTTCGGATCCTTCAACTGGCGCTCTCCGCATTCGCCGCGCAACTGCCTGACGGCCTCGACCATGAGAAATACGCCGTACATGCCGGGATGCACGCAGGACAAGCCGCCGCCGTTGGTATTGACCGCCAGCCGCCCGCCCGGCGCGATTGCGCCGTCGTCCACGAACGCGCCGCCCTCGCCCTTCTGGCAGAAACCCAGGTCTTCCAGGAACAGGATGGTGTTGATGGTGAAGGCGTCATACAACATGGCCAGGTCCATGTCCTTTGCAGATACGCCGGCCATCTCGTAGCAGCGCCTGCCCGATTCAAGCGCCGCCGTCACCGTCAGGTCATGCATGGAGGAAACCTGCCGGTTCCACACCGCGGTGGCGTTGCCCATCACGTACACCGGCTTCCTGGCGCAATCGCGAGCCCGGTCCGAGCGCGTCAGCACAAAGGCGCCCGCGCCATCGCTGACCATGCAGCAGTCGCGAACGGTAAAGGGCTCGCAGACCGGACGCGCAGCCTCTACATCCGCCAGCGACAGCGGCTCGCGCATGGTGGCGTCGGGGTTCAACTGCGCCCATTTCCGCGCGGCCACCGCCACTTCCGATAATTGCTTGCGCGTGGTGCCGTACTGGTGCATGTGGCGGCTCGCGGCCAACGCATACGCCGCCACCGGCAAAGGCGGGTCATAGGGCGTTTCGTAGGGCTGAGGGTCTAGGGATTTCCGCGCGCGAGTCAGATCGGCGCGGTTGAACTTGGCGGTGCGCTGGGTGCTGCCGTAGCAGACCAGGACCGCATTGCATTGCCCGGACGCCAGCGCGTGCATTGCGGGCAGCAGATGCGCCACGTAGCTGGAGCCGCCTATCATGGTGCTGTCCAGGAAGGTCGGCCGTATGCCCAGATACTCGACCACCGACATCGCCCACATCGGCGACAGGGAACTGCATGTCGTAATGCCGTCTATGTCCTTCAGGCTCAGGCCCGCATCAGCGATCGCAGCCATGGCGGCCTGCGCCAGCACCTCCTGCTCGGTATAACCGCGGGCCTGCCCCAGCCCGGCCTGCCCCACGCCCACCACGGCAGTCTTGCCCCTCAAATCGCGCAGCGTCATGCCACTGCTCCCATAGGCACAAAGACCACTTTCGCCGCCTCGCCGTCTCCAACGATCCTGGCGCTGACGCGCATGCCGATCCGCACATGTCCAGGCGCGATCTCCGCGACACGGCTCATCATCCGCACGCCTTCCGGCAGATCCACGAGGCACACGTTGTAGTCGCCGCCCTGCTCCGCATCGCGATACACGGTGGTGCTGGCGTACACCACGCCCTCCCCCGCGGGGCTGAACCAATCCAATGCCGCGCCGCCGCAATGGGGGCATACGCAGCGCGGATAGAACACCGCCTGACTGCAATCGGCGCAGCGTTGGATCTGAAACCGGCCTGCCGCCAGGCCCTCCAGATAAACCTGCTCGGGTCCGCCCGCTGCCTGCGCACTGCTCTGGATCTCCACCCTTGTCTCCTGTCGTCTTTTTGAACCTGCCAACATTGCGGCTCAGTGTAGGGACAGGCGTGCGGCAGATAAACGGACCCGAGGGCAAATCACCTTTAACTTTGCGCGCGGGAATGGCTAAGATGGCGTGCACCCATCAGTCCGACCGCCATGTACATCCTGATAGACCATCTCAAGCATGTTCTGAATTTCGTACGCGTCGCAGACAGCGGCAGCTTCACGGCCGCGGCGCACCGGCTCGACATCTCCACCGCATCGGTGAGCAAGAGCGTCTCGCTGCTTGAGGCCAAGCTGGGTGTGAAGCTGCTCAATCGCACCACGCGCAACCTGTCGCTGACCGACGATGGCGAATTGCTGCTGCAGCGCTGCCGCCACATCCTGCTGGAAGTGGAAGCCGCCGAGGCCGAAGTGACTGGCGCCAGCGTGAGCCCGCGCGGCAAGCTGCGCGTGCATGCGCCGGTCGGGTTGGGCAGGAAGGTCATCATGCCCGCGCTGCTGTCGCTGACCGCGCGCTATCCGGAGCTATCGATCAATGCCGATTTCAGCGACCGCATGCCCAATCTGGCCGAAGAAGGATTGGATGCCACCATACGGATCGGCGTCACGGCGGATTCGCGCGTCATCGCCAAGACCTTGTCCCGACTGCGCTACGTCACGTGCGCCAGCCCCGCCTATCTGGCCGCACACGGCACGCCGGCCGCGCCCAATGAGCTGGAACGGCACAACTGCCTGGCCTATGTCCAATGGCAGACGGGTCGATATCACGAATGGGATTTCCAGAAAGGCGATGAGCGCTACACGATCACGCCCGGCGGCAATCTGAACGTGAATCATCCGGAAGCCATTCTGGACGCCGTGGTGGCC
Source organism: Achromobacter aegrifaciens (assembly GCF_902859735.1). Lineage (GTDB taxonomy): Bacteria > Pseudomonadota > Gammaproteobacteria > Burkholderiales > Burkholderiaceae_B > Achromobacter > Achromobacter aegrifaciens. The sequence goes on from NZ_CADIJY010000019.1 coordinate 46,456, forward strand.
GGCGCGGGCATCGCCCGCATGGCCAGCTTCATCGCGGAATCCGCCGTGCGGGACGGACGCCTGAAGCTGGTGCTGACGGACTGGATGGCGCCCGGCGCGCCGGTCCAGCTGGTCTATCTGCCGAACCGGCACCTGTCGCCGCGCATCCGGGCCTTCGTGGATGCGATGACAGAGGCCTTGCCGCCGCAATTGCCTTGGGAAAAGGCAATGGGGCTGTAAGGGTGCGGGCCGCTTACAGCAGCAGCGGTGAAATCTTGCTGCCGTCCACCGACACCCCGGCCATGAGGCCGCCGTTGTTCAAGACGAAGCCGACGATGGGCTGCTGCGCGGTGTAGGTATCGATGCTGCCGTTGACGCCCACATTGGCCACCGCGACCGTCGCGTCCGCCCCCACTGTCCAGCCGCTGCTGGCCCGGAACTTGGCCAGGGCGCCGTCGGTCATGAACAGCACCACCATCGCCTTGGACTGCGCGCCGGCCTGCAAGCCGATGGAGCCGCCCGTGATGCTGTAGTAGCCGGTATCCGACCCGCCTACGCGCAGCACGCCCGTTCCATGCTGCGCGCCTACGATGAAGCTCGCGCTCAATACGCCCGGAAACACCAGCACGCCACGCGCGCGTTCCACCAATTGCTTGGCCTGGGACGAGGACTGATAAAGCTTGGTCAGGGTCGCGTCGGCTGCGGTATCGAGTTCCTGCCGCTTTTCCGCAGCCGTGGCCGAGGATTGAGCGGTGGTCGTGGTGCAGCCGGTGAACGCCAGGCTGGCCACGCCGAGCATCGCGGCGAGCACGCCGGCCCGACCTGCCTTGGGGAGAGTATCAAGCATGTAGCGCTCCTTATTGTTGTTGGACGCCCTTCCAGGCGCGCCCGGAAGGAGAACGCCACCATCCTACCTGGGATTTTCCGGCCTTGGCGCCATACAAGCGGGATCTGCGTTACTTCCTGTTCCAGGACGAGCAAGTGTCATTACACTTGGCCAGCATTTCCCCACTAATTGCCGTGCGGACGCAAAGCAGAATGCCGCTTCCGCCATGCATCGTGCACATTCTCTTCAGATGGAAATCCGCGTCTGAACATGATCGGCATCGACGCCGTGCGACACCGTCGGCCCGTCCTCGGGCAGCGCCTTGACCAATTATTTTCGAGCACGTCCGATGAAGTGGATCCTGGTCTCAATGCTATGCATGTTCGCGTCCGGCTGCGGTGTCGTCGCCGCCCCGTGCCGTATCGCATCTGCCGCCATCAAGATCGTGCCGGTCGTCGGCGACGTCGCGGCGGCGCCGACGGATGCTTGCGCGGAAGTCATCGACTGATGCGTTGCCTACGCTGTTCCCTTGCCCGCGGCAGACACAGTTGCTTGATCCCGCTTAGCTACATGTGACAACGCTGACCATGCTCAATGCACTGGTCAGGTATTGGATCGCGGCTGCTTTCTCCGGAGTCTGGTGAACGGACGAATTTTCCAGCTTTACCAAGGCATGCCTCATCAACTCGCCGGGAGACATCATTGAGATGTCAGACGCCATTGGGCGAGCGCCGCTCCACGCCAGGGCTTCCGCCTCGAAAGCCAGCGGGTCTGGGGCAGTACCAGGCAGGGCGTTGGATTTCATCGGAGTTCTCCATTGCTGTCTTGCACAAAAGGAGATCAGAGCGAGGGCCGACACGAAAGTTCCGGTGTGACGGCAGGCCGTGGGTACTTGGCGCTTGCAGATGACGTTAGATCACGGCCGGACAGCGGGTCAAACGCCGACTATCGCCCGATGGCGCGCCGCCCACGCCCCATACAGCAGAGACAGCGGGAGGGGACCCGCAGCGGCCTATTGTATGAACTCCGCCTGGCTGCAATTGGAGAAATGGACGGTGCATTCCGTCAGGTTCTTCTCTTTGCAGATGTCCATGGCGTCGTCGGTCGCCTGCTCGATGGTGTAGTGCTTGCGGAACATGGTGAAGTACTGGCCATTGCCGACCGCCCCCGAAGCCACGATCGCGCACTGATTGTAGAACGTCATCGCCGTCTTGCAGTCGGTGCCGCCCTTCGAGACACAGTGAGCAATGGCCGCCTTGGTCGCTTCGCGCTCGCTGCCACGGTTGCCCGCCATGCCGACCAGGTTTTCCTTGCTGGACGCGAATGCGCCCCAGCGGGTTTCCCAATGCCCCTGCGGACGCGGCGGCGGCGGCGGCACGCCACCGCCCTGCGGCACTTGGTAAAGGCCAGGGATGGGGATGCACTGGGCCGGCCCCTGGGTGGACATGGTGTAACCATCGCCGCATCCCTGCTCCGCCGCCGCCGGACGCGCAGCGATGAGGACCAGGGCCGCAAACACAAGGGCAAGACAGGGAGCGCGCTTCATCCAGTTTTCCCGTAATGATGGCCGAACTGCCGGAATTTGCGGATATTAGCAGTTCCATGTGGCCGCACACGGTCGCAATACTCAACCCCCACCCTGGCCGTTGGGGTCTCGCACCTCATCGTAGGCCCGTTCGCATGTCAGTCCCGCGATGCGGGCACGATCTGCAACGCCCGCAAGCGCTTCAGCTCGATCGATAGCGCGGCCAAGCATGTAGGCGAGCAGATCGACGGCAGCGGCTCCTGACGGGCCTGCGTCGGCAAGGGCGGGCTGTTCGGCAACTGCGGCGCGAGCCAACGTGTTTGCGCGGGCACGCAGCCGGTCACGCTCAACACGAGTGCCAGCAGCATCAGCGACCGCGACAGCGGCTTTTTTTCTGGGCATTATCGCGGGCATGCTCCATGGCGGCAGTGCGTCGTCGTTCTTCGGTTCTCGCCGCCTCAACAGCGGCAACAGCGGCCTGGGATTGCGCATCCCGCTCAATGGCCTGGACAGCACGCAACTCGGCCACCTCCCGGCCGTGGAACGCGCCCAGCACGAACCAAGCGACGCCGAGAACGTCAAGATTACGTCAATATCGGAGCCGGAAAAGAAACAGCCGCCATTGCTGGCGGCTGTAGGTGCCTGAATTAACAGGACTTTCTTGGTAGGCCCCCCGAGAGTCGAACTCGGCACCAACGGATTATGAGTCCGCTGCTCTAACCAGGCATGAGCTAGAGGCCCTAAAAACTTTTACTGCCCTTCCAGGAAGCTCTTCAGCTTATCGGCCCGGCTGGGGTGACGCAGCTTGCGCAGCGCTTTCGCTTCTATTTGGCGGATGCGCTCGCGCGTGACGTCGAACTGCTTGCCCACTTCTTCCAGGGTCTGGTCCGTGCTCATTTCGATGCCGAAACGCATACGCAGAACCTTGGCTTCACGCGGGGTGAGAGAGTCTAGCACTTCCTTGACCACATCGCGCATGGAACCGTGCAAAGCCGCGTCGGAAGGCGCCAGCGTGGACGTGTCTTCGATGAAATCGCCCAGGTGCGAGTCGTCGTCGTCACCGATAGGCGTTTCCATGGAGATCGGTTCCTTGGCGATCTTCAGGATCTTGCGGATCTTGTCCTCGGGCATGTCCATCTTCTGCGCCAGGGTCGCGGGATCCGGCTCGGCGCCGGTTTCCTGCAGGATCTGGCGGCTGATCCGGTTCATCTTGTTGATCGTTTCGATCATGTGGACCGGGATACGGATGGTGCGCGCCTGGTCGGCGATGGAACGCGTGATGGCCTGACGGATCCACCAGGTCGCGTAGGTCGAGAACTTGTAGCCGCGACGGTACTCGAACTTGTCCACGGCCTTCATCAGGCCGATGTTGCCTTCCTGGATCAGGTCCAGGAACTGCAGGCCGCGGTTCGTGTACTTCTTGGCGATCGAGATCACCAGACGCAGGTTGGCCTCGGTCATTTCACGCTTGGCCTTGCGGGCCTTGGCTTCGCCGGTGGCCATGCGCTTGTTGACGTCCTTCAGGTCCTTCAACGGCAGCACGACGCGCGTTTGCAGGTCGATGAGCTTCTGCTGCAGTTCCTGCACGGCGGGAATCTGACGCTCCAGCGTTTCGGCGTACGGGTGGCCGGCAGCCACTTCGTCGACGACCCACTGCATGTTGGTTTCGTTGCCCGGGAACACCTTGATGAAGTGCGTGCGCGGCATGCCGGCACGGTCCACACACGTGTGCAGGACAGCGCGTTCGAGCTGGCGCACTTCCTCGACCTGCTGACGCAGGGTGTCCGCCAGCTTCTCGACCATCTTGGCCGTGAAGCGGATGCCCATCAGTTCATTCTGGATGGATTCCTGGGCGCGCACGTAGACGTCCGACTTGTAGCCGTCCTTCTCGTACGAGTGGCGCATCTTCTCGAACTGCTTGCCGACTTCGTCGAACTTGGCCAGGGCCTTCACGCGCAGGTCTTCCAGCTGCTTGCTGGACATGCCGCCAGCGGGGCCGTCGTCGCCTTCGTCTTCCTCGGCCGTGACGCCGGCGCCGGCGTATTCCTCGCCGTCTTCCGGATCGACCAGGCCGTCGACCACTTCGTCGATCTGGGCCTGGCCTTCACGCACGCGCAGGATGTGAGCCAGGATCTCGTTGATCGTGGTCGGGCAGGCCGAGATGGCCATGACCATGTGCTTCAGGCCGTCTTCGATGCGCTTGGCGATTTCGATTTCGCCTTCGCGCGTCAGCAGTTCCACCGAGCCCATTTCACGCATGTACATGCGCACGGGGTCCGTGGTGCGGCCGAAATCCGAGTCAACGGTCGTCAGCGCGGCTTCGGCTTCGTCTTCGACGTCGTCGTCGTTGGACGCGACCGGCGCGTTTTCGCTCATCAGCAGCGTTTCGGCATCGGGCGCCTGGTCGTAGACCGCGATGCCCATGTCGCTGAACGTGCTGATGATGCCGTCGATCGCTTCCGCGTCGACCAGATCGTCGGGCAGATGATCGTTGATTTCGCCGTAGGTCAGGTAGCCGCGGTCCTTGCCCAGCTTGATCAGCTGCTTCAGGCGGTTGCGGCGCGCTTCGTATTCTTCGGGCGTGACGGGGCCGCGGGCGATCAGATCCTTGGGATCGGCCTTGCCGCGCTTGCCGCCACGCTTGGGCGGCTTCAGATCGGGCAGAACTTCGCCGTCGCCGTCCATGGTGTCGTCAAAGCCGTCGGAATCATTGTTCGCGTTCTTGGCGGGACGTCCCGGGCGCCGGCCGCTGGGTGCGGGGCGCGCGCTGCCCACCAGGTCGGCGAGCTTGTCTTCGGCCTTCTTGGCGCGAGCCTTGGTCACCTTCTCGGGCTTGTCAGCCGCGGCAGCCTTGGCCGTCTTCTTGGCGGCCGTCTTGGCTGCGGGCTTGGCGACCTTCACCGCCGTCTTGGCGGGCGCCTTTTCCGCTGCCATGCTTACGACGCGCTTGGTCGTGGTGGCCTTGGTTTCGGCCGCATCAATTGCAGAGGAGGATTTGCCGGTGGATTTGGTCATAGTCGCTTCCGTGGTCGTCGCAACCCGTTCGGGCATGTTGCACCGCATGAAGCCGCTTTGGACAGCGGTCCAACGCGGCGGTTATACGGGTAAATCTGGTGAATAAGCGGAGATCACGCGGCTGCGTTGTTCGCAGCGCCGGCTCTTGCGAGCCCGCTTGGCGCCGTTGCGGTGCAATACCGTACTCGCGCGTTGCGTGCATGACCTCATCCTGCGTAGGCTCCCGGGCGTCGGGGGGGCTGCCTGCCTATAAATAGGCTTTGCTTGCTTATCGGGCCTTTGCCCCAAGCAGCTGAGTAGACACAGCACCCAAACCACTAACGCCATCCGGAGATAACCACCGCCGAACTGCTTGATTCACCGCTTAGCTATATTAATTAACCATGTAACAAAGTTGACGCGCGCATCCGCTTTTATTTCTGCCGTTGCGCATCTGACGTTCCGTTTTCTGGAGCATCCGCCACGCCCGGATCGCCGGTCCCGCGTCAAACCCTATACATCCATTAGATTCTGGCTGCCGGAATAGATTCCGCCCGCCGAATGCATTTCTTGTTGCTCACGCCTCGTGGCACGAGGACTAGCGCCAAATTCAGCAAGAATCAGGCCGCAATCAACTGCAAGCGCCACAATCCGCGTACATCAGAAGACAGACCTATCAGGCAGGCTCGCGCCCAACCTCACACTCCCGTCCCGCCCGCCGCAAAAAAACTCGCTTCGCAAGCGGACAACCTTTGATTTTAGCGCATTTAGCGCACGCCAGCACCTTTCAGCACGGCCATGCGGCTGGAAAGCTCCTGATAGCGTTTGCGCGCCTCTTCCGTGGCCAGGCCCGCCGCAGCGAGCTTGGCCATTTCCAGCTTGGCCGAGTCAAATTCGATCCGTCTCAAGGCGTCGTCCCATTCCGTTTGCGGATCAGGCAGGTCTTCCTGGGACAGGATGTCGGCCCGCAGGCCCTTCAGCACCGTCGCCAGATCCGAATCCGGCTCCGCGGCTTCCAGCAGGGCGCCGACATGGCGGGCGCCGCTGGACTGCGCCAGCATGATCAGGTCTCTTACAAGACCTAGATGGGGGCCGTGGTCGATGACTTCAAGCTGCTGATCACCCATGGAGTCGACCAGTTCGGGATGCGCCAGCAGCAAGCCCAGCAGGCGCTTGGCCAGCGACGGCATGGTGCGGCGGCCTTCAAACCCGCCCACATCGTTGTCGCGCTTGCCTTTCCAGCCGCCTTTGCCGCCCTTCCAGTCACCCTTGCCCTTCCAGTCGCTTTTGCCCTTCCACTCCTGCTTTCCGCCGCCGCGCTGAGCTCCTCCGCCACCAAAGTCGGAACCCTGGGACGGTAGATGAACCTGGTCCGCGTAGTCGGACTCGTCGGCCGGGATGTCATGAAAATCGTGTCCGGCGAAATCGTAGCCAGCGTCCGTATAGCCCGGCTCGTGGCTCGGCGCCGCAACCGCGCCGGCATCCCCTCCCGTGGCGCCCGGCTTGGGCGCGGGCGCGAAGGGTTTTGCGGGCTGCTGAGCCAGCACCTGCGCCATTTCCTCGGGCGTCAGCTGTACCAGCTTTGCCATTTCCCGCTCGATCTGCACGCGCAACGCGCATTCGGGAATGGCAGCCAGCAATGGCTTGGCCTCGTGCAGGCAACTGGCCCGCCCTTCGGCTTCGTTCATGTTGTGCCGCGAGGCCAGCTCGTCCAGCAGGAAGCGGGACAGCGCCACGGCCTCTCCCAGGCACGCCCGGAAAGCTTCCGCGCCCAGTTCGCGCACATACGAGTCGGGATCGTGCTCTGACGGCAGAAACAGGAAGCGGATCGCAATGTCGTCGCGCAGCACGGGCAGGCAAGCCTGCAGTGCACGCCACGCGGCGCGCCGACCCGCGCCGTCGCCGTCGAAGCTGAAGATGACCTTGTCGCTGGCGCGCAGCAGCTTCTTGACGTGGTCCGGCGTGGTAGCCGTACCCAGCGTCGCTACCGCGTTGGCGATGCCTTGCTGAGCCAGGCCGACCACGTCCATGTAGCCTTCGACCACAATGACCTGCCCTTCCTGGCGTATGGCCTGGCGCGCCTCCCACAGCCCGTAGAGCTCGTGTCCCTTCGAGAACAGCGGGGTTTCGGGCGAATTCAGGTACTTGGGTTCGCCCTTGCCGATGATGCGCCCGCCGAAGCCGATGAGACTGCCCCGCGCATTGCGGATCGGGAACATGACGCGTTCCCGGAAACGGTCGTAGCGACGTCCGTCTTCGGATTCGATAACCAGTCCGGATTCCACCAGGACGGGGTCCTCGTAATTCGGGAAGACCTGCGACAGGCCGTGGCGGTCTGTGCCGGACCATCCCAGGCCGAAATGCGCCGCGATTTCACCGGTCAGGCCGCGCTGCTTCAAATAGCGGATCGCCGCGGGCGAGGCCCGCAATTGCTTGAGGTAATGCGCCTGAGCGGCATCCAGCACCTGCGTGTGGCGGGATTCCTCGGCCTTGCGGCGCGCGGTTTCCTGCTGCTGGCGTGGACTGCGGTTTTCTTCGGGGACCGTCATTCCCGCCGATGCCGCGAGCGTGCGCACGGCATCGGGGAAACTGGCGCCCGTGTGTTCCATCAGGAAGGTGATGGCGCTGCCATGCGCTCCGCAACCGAAGCAGTGATAGAACTGCTTGGTGGGGCTGACAGTGAACGAGGGACTTTTTTCGTTATGAAAAGGGCACAGGCCAAGCAAGTTGGCCCCGCCCTTTCTCAACTGCACGTATCGCCCGACTATGTCGACGACGTCGACTCGGGCGAGCAAATCCTGGATGAATGATTCTGGAATCAATAGATTCGGGAATCAAAAATCAATACAGGCGCGGGGGCAGTTGTTGGCTACGGATGCGCTTGTAGTGGCGCTTCACAGCGGCGGCGTGCTTGCGCTTGCGCTCAGCCGTGGGCTTCTCATAGAACTCGCGCGAACGCAGCTCGGTGAGCAAACCGGTCTTTTCGATGGTGCGCTTGAAGCGGCGCAGAGCGGCTTCAAACGGTTCGTTTTCCTTCAGTCGAACGATAGGCATAAAGTGATTGGCCTGCTTGTAGGGTAACAAAAGTTGATGACAAACCTGGCTTGCTTACCAGCAACGCTGCGCGGGTCCAGGTACGCGTAAACGGCCTCGTGGATACCAAAATCATACCAACAGAGGCAGGCACCGCGAACGGGGAACCTTGAAAGCGCAATCCAGGCGCCGGACTCCGGCTTCAGCGCTGCTTGACAGCCCTGAACCACAGACCCATCCCGGATTTCCGCTGGCTGTTTCCGTTACCCAAAGACTACCCAAAGAGTAACAAGCCAAGTTCGGTTTAGCGATAACCAGCGATTCTAGCATGGTCATGGCTGTTTTGACTACTGGAGGGACAGTCTGGCGCCCTGGGCGGCCAGAATGCCCTCTCCTGCCGAAACGCCATGCTCAGCTCTTGGAGCCCTTGCGGATCCAGGCCTCGAGCTGGTGCGGACGCAGGCTGTCGTAGTCTTCGAAAGGCTGGTGGATCCAGGGGTTCGTCGGCAGCTTGTCGACGTAGTAGTCCGGCGTCGCCTGGGAATGCCCCTTCCACCACAGCACCGCGCTGCGCAGCTCGGTGATGTCGGCAAACTGGCTTTTCAGGTGATCGTAGACCTTGCTGAAGGTCTTGCCGGTATCGACCATGTCGTCCACCAGCAACACTCGCCCGGACAGCGTGCCGCGCGTGATGGTGATGAACTGGGCGATATCCATGTCGCCCTGCTTGGTGCCGGCCGCTTCGCGATAGCTGCTCGTGGCCAGGATGCCCAGCGGCACGTCAAAAATACGGGACATAACGTCACCGACGCGCATGCCGCCGCGCGCCAGGCAAAGAATCTTGTCGAACTTCCAACCCGATTGATGCACCTGCAAGGTAAGGCGCTCGATCAGGCGGTTGTAGTCGTCCCACGTCACCCACAGATGGCTGTCATCATTGGTCGGCGTGCTCATAGGCAAGCATCTCCTGCTTAATAAATACGAAAAGGCCGCCGCCGGTATGAGACCGGCGGCGGCCTTGCGAATAATAACCCGATGTCAGCCCTTCAGGGGATGACGCAGCACAATGGTTTCATTGCGGTCCGGGCCGGTCGACACCAGGTCGATGGGCACGCCGCAAACTTCGGCCACGCGCTCCAGGTAGCGACGCGCCGCCTGGGGCAGCTTGTCGTACTCGGTGATGCCGACGGTGGATTCGCTCCAACCCGGCAGCTCTTCCAGCACCGGCTGCGCCTGCGCCACGGCATGCGCGCCATAAGGCAGCACATCGCGGAATTCGCCGTTGACGCGGTAGCCGACGCCCAGCTGGATGGTTTCCAGACCATCAAGCACATCCAGCTTGGTGATGCACAGGCCGGTGATGCCGTTCAGGCGGACCGAGCGCTTGAGCGCGGCGCCGTCGAACCAGCCGCAGCGGCGCGGACGGCCCGTGACGGAACCGAATTCCTTGCCGATCGTGGCCAGGCGGGTACCGATCTCGTCGACCAGCTCCGTGGGGAACGGACCCGAACCGACGCGAGTCGTATAGGCCTTGGTGATACCCAGGACGTAGTCCAGTTGCTGCGGACCGACGCCCGCGCCTGCCGAGGCGGCGCCAGCAACGCAATTGCTGCTGGTGACGAAAGGATAGGTGCCGTGGTCGACGTCCAGCAAAGCGCCTTGCGCGCCTTCGAACAACAGGCGCTTGCCTTCCTGCTGCATGGCGTACAGGTTGCTCGACACGTCCTTGACCATCGGGGCGATGGCCGGAGCCAGCGCCATGGCCTGGTCGCGCACTTCATTGGCGGAAACCGCCTCGGCGCCCAGGTACTTGGTCAGCACGAAGTTGTGGTAATCCAGCACTTCGGCGAGTTTTTCGTCGAACAGCGCGGGATTGAACAGGTCCTGCACGCGCAGCGCGCGGCGGGCGACCTTGTCTTCATAGGCCGGGCCGATGCCGCGACCGGTCGTGCCGATCTTGCCGTCGCCCTTGCGCGCCTCGCGCGCCTTGTCGATGGCGACGTGGTACGGCAGGATCAGCGGGCAGATTTCGGAAATCTGCAGGCGCGAACGCACGTCCAGACCGGCGGCCTCAAGCTCTTCGATTTCCTTGAGCAGGGCTTCCGGGGACAGCACGACGCCGTTGCCGATGAAGCAGGTGACGCCGGGATGCATGATGCCCGACGGGATCAGGCGGAGAATCGTCTTCTTGCCGTTGATCCACAGCGTATGGCCGGCATTGTGACCGCCTTGGAAGCGGACCACGCCCTGGACGGATTCCGCCAGCCAGTCGACGATCTTGCCCTTGCCCTCGTCACCCCACTGGGTGCCGATTACGACTACGTTCTTGCTCATGTTACGAATCAATATCGAGTTTCTCGGGAAATCCGGAAATCTCCCCGCGGCCCTCTCGTTGCCGAGAGGGGGTTAGTCACAGCGTTCTGACCGTCCAGGCGCCATCCTGCAGCGCCAGCTCGCGATCGCAAACGAATTCGTCCTGATCCTGCTCGTGACCGGGCAATACCTGAACGACAATTTCCCCCGACCGGCGCAGGCGGCGCACCGCCTCGGTCAGGGCGGGGGCTTGCCCCCAGGGCGCACGTACCGCACGCGCCCTTTCCGCCGGCGGCAAACCCGCCGCCAGCTTGCGTAAATCAAGACTGAAGCCGGTGGCGGGACGGGCCCGGCCAAACGCACGGCTGACATCGTCATAACGGCCGCCGCTGACCAGCGCATCGCGCCAGCCTTCGGCATACAGCGCGAACTTCACGCCGGAATGGTAGCCATAGCCGCCCACGTCGGCCAGGTCCACGCCGAACGCCACATTGGGCATGGCGTCGACCACCAACTGCAGCGCGTCCAGCGCAGCCACGACACCCGGCAGCAGAGGGAGTTCACGGCGCGCCTCCTGCAGCACTTCCGGCCCGCCGTATAGCTTGGGCAGCAATTGCAGGGCTTTCAGGGTCTCTGCACGCAACCCGGGAGCCCGCTCGGCCAATTCACCCAGTCCGGGAACGTCCTTCTCGCGCATCAGCAGGATGACGTCCTGCGACAGGGCCGTCGCCGCCGGATCGGACTCCAGCAGCGCGCGCAGCACGCCCGGATGGCACAGATCGAGCCTAGGGTTACGCACGCCGGCAATCGCCACGGTTTCCAGCACCAGCTGGATGATCTCCAGGTCGGCCTCGAAGCCGGCGTGGCCGTAGATTTCAGCGCCGATCTGCAGCAGCTCGCGGCTGGCCAGCAGGTCCGCCGGGCGGGCATGCAGCACGTTGCCGCAATAGCACAGGCGGGTAACGCCAGCGCGGTTCAACAAATGCGCGTCGATGCGCGTAACCTGAGGCGTCATGTCCGCGCGCACGCCCAGCGTGCGTCCGGACAATTGATCGACCAGCTTGCAAGTGCGCAGATCCAGATCGCTGCCCGTGCCGGACAACAATGAATCGATGTATTCGACCAGGGGCGGCGCGACCAGCTCGAAACCGTAAGTGCGATACAGATCGAGAAGTTCGCGGCGCAATTCCTCGATGCGCCGGGCCTCTGCCGGAAGTACGTCGGCAAGGCTCTCGGGCAGCAACCAGTTACCCATGAATGTTTACCTGAAGAACGCCAAGTGATGCGTGGGCGTCGCCCAAACGAAAAAGCGGCTGAGGGGGCGTAAGCCCGCTCAGCCGCTGCGGAATGTTTTCTAGCTTACGGGGTATTGTACATGGTTCGGCGGCCAATGCCAGCCGGGACTGCCGCGGCAGCTTAACCGTCCCCTATTGCGGGGAATTCGGGATGCCGCCTTGCCAGCAAGCAAAAAGCCCCTTGGACTTCCAAGGGGCTTTTCTTCCGCATTACCGTCGCCGCATCACTTGGCCGGCACGGTCACCGGCGCCAGGGCGTCGCCGGTGGGATCCTTCATGAACTGGAAGAAGCTGGAGCTGGGGTCGACCACCAGCACGTCGCCCGGCTTCGAGAACGAAGCGCGGTAGGCCTCCAGGCTCTTGTAGTACGTGTAGAACTGCGGGTTCTTGCCGTAGGCCTGCGAATAGATCGCGGCAGCCGCGGCATCGCCCTCACCCATGATGCCCTGGGCCTTGGCGTAGGCCTGGGCCACGATGACTTCACGCTGACGGTCAGCTTCGGCGCGGATCTTTTCGCCTTCGGCGGCGCCGATGGAACGCAGCTCGTTGGCGACGCGCGTACGCTCCGCTTCCATGCGGCGATACACCGATTCCGAAATTTCCGGCGCAAACTCGATGCGGCGCAGACGCACGTCGACGATCTGGACGCCCAACGGTTCGGCGCGCTTGGCGACGTTGGTCAGGATTTCGGCCATGATCTTGTCGCGTTCGGTCGAGACCACGTCGCGCACCGTGCGCACGTTGACCGAAGCGTTCAACGCGTCGCGGATCAGCGCCTGCAGGCGCTCCTGCGCCACGCGCTCGTTGCCGCCGGTGGACACGTAGTACTGGCGCGGATCCAGAATGCGCCACTTGACGTACGAATCGATCAGCAGGTTCTTCTTTTCGGAAGTCTGGATGCGTTCGGCTTCGTTGGTTTCGATGGTCAGAATGCGCTTGTCGAGCGTCACGACATTCTGGAACGGAGGCGGCGCCTTGAAGTAAAGGCCGGGTTCGTTGATGGTCTTGCGTACTTCACCCAGCGAGAACACCAGGGCGTAGTCGCGCTCGCGCACGACGAAGACGCAGGAAGAAAGGGCGGCCAGCACGATGAGCAGGCCGACCAGGATAGGCATGAGACGTTGCATGATCAGGACTCCTCCGGGTTAGCGCGACGTACGGTCGCGAGGCAGCGTGTTGCTATTGCTGCTGCCGGAAGACTGAGGCACCGGCGCGGCGCTGCCGCGAGCCGGCGACTGCGCGGGCGGAGCCAGCGTGGTCGAACCGGAACCGGCGACACCGGACTTGCTGGCGTCCTGAGCTGCCAGATGCATGATCTTGTCCAAGGGCAGGTACAGCATGTTGTTGTTGCTCTTGGTGTCGACCATGACCTTGCTGGCGCGCGTGAAGATCTCCTGCATGCTCTCCAGATACATGCGCTGGCGCATGACCTGCGGCGACTTTTCGTATTCGCCGAGGATGCTGGTGAAGCGCGAGGTATTACCCTGGGCGTCACCGACAACCTTGGCCTTGTAGCCTTCGGCCTGCTCCGTCATGCGGGAAGCCTGGCCGCTGGCCAGCGGCACGACCTGGTTGGCGTAGGCCTGGCCTTCGTTGATCTGGCGCTCGCGGTCCTGGCCCGCCTTGACGGCGTCGTCGAACGCGGCTTGCACCTGTTCAGGCGGCTGCACGTTCTGGATGGCCACAGTACTGACCTGCACGCCAGTCTGGTAGCGGTCCAGGATCTGCTGCATCAGGGTTTGCACTTGCGTGGCCACCGTGGTGCGGCCTTCGTAGAGCACGAAGTCCATGGACTGCTTGCCCACGACTTCGCGCATGGCCGTTTCTGAGGCCTGGCGGACGGATTCATCCGGATCGCGCGTCATGAAGAGGTAGTCGGGCGCGCCATCGGCACGCAGGCGGTACTGCACGACGAACTGCATATCGACGATGTTCTCGTCCGTCGTGAGCATCAGCGCTTCAGGCAGAACCTTGTTGCGCGCGCCGCCACGGAAACCGACTTCGAACGTGCGCAGTTGCGACACGTTGACCATTTCGTGGCTTTGAATGGGGTACGGCAGGCGCCATTGGAAACCGGCTTGCGACGTCGACTTGTACTTGCCGAACTGTGTCACAACCGCGACCTGGCCTTCCTGCACGATGTAGAAACCGCTGGCCAGCCAGATGCCGGCCGCGACCAGGGCGATCACCCCCAGGCCGATGCGCGCACCGCGCGGCGACGGCGGCGTCATGCCGCCGCGGTTTCCGGGGCGGTTATTGCCGCCCCCGCCCTTGCGCCCGAACAACGATCCGATGCGATTGTTGAAATCGCGCCAGACCTCGTCCAGGTCGGGAGGGCCGTCTCCGTTGCCTTGGGGCCGCTTGGGCGGCGGCTCGGAGCCATTGTTGTTCCCACGACCCCAGCCGGGGTCATTCAGATTGAAGAGTTTGATAATTCGCGGCATTGTTTCCCACAATCTGTCCGGTTTCCGCAATTGCCCCGCGCAACGCATCCAAACCGGCGCGCTCGGTGGCGCTTACAAATACTCGCGCAATCGTACCATGTGCATCGCGTTCCACCCGCGGCTCCAATCCGGCGAGATCGATCTTGTTGTAGACCAGAATGGTGGGAATCGAGGCCGCGCCGATTTCGGCCAGAACCTTGTTCACCTCAAAGATCTGCTCATCGCGCTGCGGGCTGGCGGCATCGACCACGTGCAGCAGCAGGTCGGCATGCACGGTTTCTTCCAGGGTGGCGCGGAACGCCGCGATCAGGCCGTGGGGCAGATCGCGGATGAACCCGACCGTATCGGACACCACCACCGAGCCCGCCCCTTCGATCCAGATGCGGCGCGTGGTCGTATCCAGCGTCGCGAACAACTGGTCGGCGGCGTAGCTGTCGGCGCGCGTCAAGGCATTGAACAAGGTGGACTTGCCAGCGTTGGTATAGCCGACCAGCGATACCGACAGCGCACCGCCGCGCGCGCGCGCCCGGCGCTGGGTCACGCGCTGGCGTTCGACCTTGTCCAGCCGCTCGCGCAGCACCTTGACCTTGGCGCCGATCATGCGGCGGTCCATTTCGAGCTGGGATTCACCCGGTCCGCGCATGCCGATACCGCCGCGCTGCCGCTCCAGGTGGCTCCACATGCGGGTCAGGCGTGTGGCCAGATGCTGCAGCTGGGCCAATTCGACCTGCAGCTTGCCTTCATGGCTCTTCGCGCGCAGCGCGAAGATGTCGAGAATGAGCGCAACGCGATCCACCACGCGCAAGTTGAAGGCGCGTTCCAGGTTGCGTTGCTGTGCGGGGGACAGCGGCTGGTCGAAAAGGACGATGTCGGCCAGCAAGGCCTGGGCCATCGCCACGCCCTCATCGGCCTTGCCTGAACCGATGAAGAACTTGGCGTCGGGTCTGTCCCGCCGTGCCGTCAAGGTGCCGACGATTTCCGCGCCAGCGCCCTTGGCCAGCATGGCGAATTCCTCGGCATGGGCCGCGAAGTCCGGATCTCCCAGATCCACGCTGATAATCAGAGCGCGCATACATGCACCATATTGGAGCCAAAGCGAAAATGCCCGCCGACGAGGACCGTCCGGCGGGCAATAAAAGGTAAAGCTGGAGCGAGATTACTCAGCAGGGACTTCCACCTGGAAATTCACGGCGCGCGCGGGGACGACGGTCGAAATGGCGTGCTTGTAGACCATTTGCGTGACCGTATTGCGCAGCAGCACCACGTACTGGTCGAAGGATTCGATTTGCCCTTGAAGCTTGATGCCGTTCACCAAGTAAATCGACACGGGCACATGGTCCTTGCGCAGCGTGTTCAGGAACGGATCTTGCAGAGTTTGCCCTTTATTGCTCATTGGCCAGGCTCCATTTGTTTGTTATTGAGTGGTGGCGTACTTCTGTACTGGTGGGGTACGCCGAAACTTGTACTCTACAGGGTTTTCCCGGCCCGTGCTACTTGGGCAGGAAGCAAAAGTGACACCAGAGTTTTCCGACTGGAAAGCTGCTGCCGCTCAAGCCTGCAGGACCTCCGCAAGCGCCTTCAACAGCAGTTCGCACTGCTCGTCGGTGCCCACGGTAATTCGCAAAAATTGATCGATGCGTTCATGGCGGAAATGACGCACGATGATGCTGCGCTCGCGCAAGGCGGCAGCCAGACCGGCGGCATCCTTGTTGGGGTGCCGTGCGAACACGAAGTTCGCGGCCGAGGGCAGCACCTCGAAGCCCAGGGACTGCAGCCCCTCCGTCATCCGCGAACGGGTGTCGATCACGGCCTGGCGGGTGCGTTCAAAGTACTCCACGTCTTCCAGGGCCGCCACCGCTCCCGCAGAGGCAAGACGGTCGATGGGGTAGGAGTTGAAACTGTTCTTTACACGCTCAAGCCCGTCGATGAGTTCGGCGCTGCCTACGGCAAAACCGACGCGCAAGCCCGCCAGCGAACGCGACTTGGACAGCGTCTGCACCACCAGCAGATTGTCGTAGCGGTCCACCAAAGGAATGACGGACTCTCCGCCAAAATCCACGTAGGCCTCATCCACCACGACGACCGCGTCGGGATTGCCGGCCACGATGCGCTCGACCTCCGCCGCGCTGAGGGCGCGGCCGGTGGGCGCATTGGGATTCGGGAAGATGATGGCGCCCGCCTGCCCCTTGGCGCCGGGCAGATAGTCTTCGACTGCGATGCTGAAATCGGCCGTCAGCGGCACCGTTTCGTACTGGATGCCGTACAGGCCGCAATAGACCGGATAGAAGCTGTAGGTAATGTCCGGAAAGCGCAGCGGGCGTTCATGCTTGAGCAACGCAAGGAAGACATGCGCCAGCACTTCGTCGGAGCCGTTGCCCACGAAGACCTGGCCCGGCTGCACACCGACCGTGCCGGCGATGGCCTGCCGCAGGCGGTCGGACGAAGGATCCGGATAGAGCTTAAGGGTGTCGTCGCAGGCCGAGCGGATCGCGTCGAGCACCCTGGGCGACGGGCCGTAAGGATGCTCGTTGGTGTTCAACTTGACCAGATTCTGAAGCTTGGGCTGCTCGCCCGGAACATACGGACTGAGCGTCCCGACCACGGGACTCCAGAAGCGGCTCATGGATCAGCTTTCCTGCGTGTAGGGGTTGTGCGAAGACTTGAATTCGATGCGCAGCGGCGTACCGGCCAGGTCGAACGCATTGCGGAAGCGCGTTTCCAGGTAGCGGCGATAGGAGTCCGGAATGGCGTCCAGCGCATTGCCGTGGATGACGACCAGCGGCGGGTTCTGACCGCCCTGGTGCGCATAGCGCATCTTGGGACGGAAGATACCCTTGCGGGGCGGCTGCTGCTGTTCGACAGCGATCTGCAGCTCGCGCGTCAGCTTGGGCGTGGACAGCTTGGCGAACGCCGCGGCGTGCGCCGCGTTGATCGACTTGAGCAAGGGCTTCACGCCCTGCCCGCGCAGCGCCGAAATGGTGTGCATGCGCGCGAACGACAGGAAGCGCAGCTTGCGCTGGAATTCGCGTTCGATGCGTTCCTTGGCTTCGCCGTCCAGGCCATCCCATTTGTTGATGGCCACGACCACGGCGCGGCCCGTTTCCAGCACGAAGCCTGCAATGTGCGCATCCTGCTCGGAGATCTCGGTCTGCGCGTCCAGCATCAGCAGCACGACGTTGCTGGCCTCGATGGCCTGCAGCGTCTTGATGACGGAGAACTTCTCGACCGCCTCGAATACCTTGCCGCGCTTGCGCAGGCCTGCGGTATCGATCAGCGTGTAGCGGCGGCCGTCGCGCTCGAAGTCGATCTCGATGGCGTCGCGGGTCGTGCCCGGCATGTCGAACGCGATCACGCGCTCTTCGCCCATCAGGGTATTGATGAGCGTGGACTTGCCCACGTTGGGACGGCCGACGATGGCCAGCTTGATGCGGTGATCGTGCTCAGCCTCTTCGAATGCGTCTTCCTCGGCGGGCGGCTCGGCCAGGTCCTGGAGCGCCAGCTCGATCAGGTCGACGATGCCATCGCCGTGCGCCGCGGAAATCGGATAAGGCTGACCCAGCCCGAGCTCATGGAACTCGGAAATGGCGCCGCTGGCGCCCATGCCTTCCGCCTTGTTCACCGCCAGCAACACGCGCTGCTGCCCGGACTTGCGCAGCAGCTGGGCGATTTCGTGGTCATGGGCATTGATGCCCGCACGGGCATCAACCAGGAACACCACGACATCGGCCTCGGCGATGGCCTGCCGGGTCTGGCGGGCCATCTCCAGCAGGATGCCGTCCTTGGCGACGGGCTCGAAACCACCGGTATCGATGACGATGAAGGGAATCTCGCCTACCCTGCCCTCGCCGTAATGGCGATCGCGGGTCAGGCCGGAGTAATCGGCCACCAGCGCGGCGCGCGATCGCGTCAGGCGGTTGAATAGGGTCGACTTCCCCACATTGGGGCGGCCGACCAGGGCGACGACAGGCTTGAAAGACACGGTGTAAGGCTTTGTTCTATAGGTTTTAGTTGGCGCCGATCAGGACGAGGTTGCCATTACCCGTCTGGACCAGCACACCTTGGGATGTAGTCTGCGGCGGCGAAACCACTGGACCACCGCCCACCGACAGGCGCGCCATCAGGCTGCCGTCGCTGCGCGACAGGAAATGCACGTAGCCGTCCAGGTCGCCCACTGCCAACGCACCGCCGAGCATGGCGGGCGCGGTGACCTGGCGGTTCTTCAAGGCCGCCTGCTTCCAGACGTTGCCGCCATTATCCAGCGCAAAAGCGTTGATCACGCTGTTCTGGTCCGCCGCATAGGCGAAACGCTCGTCCAGCGACAAGCCGCTGACGCTGGAGAAGTCCTTGGCCCACATCGGGCGGCCGCCGGCCGTGACGTCGAAGCAGACGATACGTCCCTGGTAGGCCACGCCGCAAAGCAGATTGCCCGCGATACGGGGCGCACCGACCACGTCAGTCAGGCGCTCCAGGTCGCTGGCGCCGCGCGGCGTCGCCACGGTGCCTTCCCATTGCACGTTACCACTATTGGAGGCAATGGCCATCAGTTTGCCGCCCGGCAGGCCGGTAATGACCAGGCCTTCGGCCAGGACCATCTGCGACACGCTGCGCAGAGCCAGCGAGGGGCCGGGACGCTGCACGTTCCAGACGCGTTCGCCGCTGTTGGCGTCGAAGGCCTGGATGCGGTAGTCGCCGCTGCGGACCACGACGATGCCATAGCCCACGACGGGCGGAATGGTCACGTCGCTGGTGGCACGAACCTTCCACTTCACCTTGCCGGTGTCATCAAAGGCAATGACGTCGCCGTTCGGCGAGGCCACAGCGGTGGTGGTGCCATCGCTGCCGGCGCCGGCGGACAACTTGCCGTCGACACTGGCCTTCCAGATGGCGCGGCCGCTTTGCAGGTCGAATTTGCCGACCGAACCATCGGGCGTGGCGGCGTAGATGGCGTCGCCCAACACCGTGGGCGCAAAGCCCAGTCCGGAACCGCTGCCGACCGAGACGCTCCAGACCTGGCGCACGGACATGCCGGCCTTGTATTCGGTCAGGGGCGCGGGATCGTAGCGGCCGTCATCATGGGAGAACATGCCGCATCCGCCCAGGGCGAGCAAGCCCGCCAGGCAAACGGCGCCACGCCACGTACGGCCAGGTGCAAATTTACGCATTACAGTCACGCTCCGCTCAGGGCATCCAGTTTCAGTTGCACAACCTGGGTCAAGGGATTTGCCGTACCCAGGCCATCGATGGCGCTTTGCCAGGCGGCGCGCGCTTCCTCGCGCTTGCCCTGCGCGGCGAGGATATCGCCGCGGCGATCCGCGTACAAGGCGGCGAAGGCTGCCGGCGGGTTGTTCAGCTGCGCCAGGGCGGCATCGTATTGCTTCTGGTCCAGCAGCATGCCGGCCAGGCGCAGGCGCGCCACCGACTGCATGGACGGGTTCTTGCCCTGGGCAGCCAGCCATTCCAGCTGCTCGCGGGCGCCGGCGTCATCCTTTTGGGCCTGCAGCGCCTGGGCCGCCACCAGCGCGCCGCGCGCGGCGTAGCCGGTGGACGGATACTGCTCGCGCAGCGTGGCCGCGGCGGTCTTGATGCGGACCGAGGAATCGGCGCCACCCAGGCGCGCCGCGTCTTCCAGCGCTTCGAAGTAGCCCATGGCCTGGTTGGCGCGGTGCGATTGGTAGGCCTTCCAGCCCCACCAGCCGCCCCAGGCCAGCGCCACCGCCGCCACCAGCGTGACCACCAGGGTGCCGTAGCGCGCCCACCACGCCTTGATTGCGTCGAGTTTTTCCTGTTCTTCGAGATCGTATGCCATGCATTAACCCTTGTTATTCAATACGTCGGCCAATCCCGCCAACGGGACTTGCTGTTGGGCCGATTCGCCCTGCGCCTCGGCGCGCAGGAACTTGACGCTGGCCGTCTGCGCAGCCACTTCGTCGGCGCCAAGAATAACCGCAACACGGGCGCCGCTGGCATCGGCGCGCTTGAATTGCGACTTGAAGCTTGCGGGACCCGCATGCACGATGACCGACAGGCCGGCATCGCGCAGGTCTTCACCGACCCGGGCGGCCAGGCGCTGCGCCTCTTCGCCTTGGTGCACGACGTAGACGTCGCACTCGGCCGGCTGTTCCACCTGCACGCTCTGCTCCCAAAGGTCCAGCAGGCGCTCCATGCCGATCGCAAAGCCCACCGCGGGCGCGGGCTTGCCGCCCAGCAGCTCGATCAGGCCGTCGTAGCGGCCGCCGCCGCACACGGTGCCCTGGGACCCGAGGCGGTCGGTGACCCACTCGAACACCGTGAGGTTGTAGTAGTCCAGCCCGCGCACCAGGCGCGGATTCAGGCGATATTCGATACCGGCGTCGGCCAGGCGCTGGCACACGCCGTCGAAGTGCGCGCGCGACTCCTCGCCCAGGAAGTCGAACAGGCGCGGCGCGCTGTCGGCCATTTCCTGCATGGCGGGGTTCTTGGTGTCGAGGACGCGCAGCGGGTTGCTGTACATGCGGCGCTGGCCGTCTTCGTCCAGGATGTCGCGGTGCTTTTCCAGGTGCTCGATCAGGGCGGCGCGGTGAGCGGCACGCTCGGCCGGCTGGCCCAGCGAATTCAGCTCCAGGCGCACGTCGGTCAGGCCCAGCAGCTTCCAGAGGCGGGCCAGCATGACGATGAGTTCGGCGTCCACGTCGGGACCGGCAAAGCCCAGGGCCTCGACGTCGATCTGGTGGAACTGGCGGTAGCGGCCGCGCTGTGGGCGCTCGTGGCGGAACACGGGGCCGATGGAATAGACGCGCTGCGGGCGGTCATAGAGCAGGTTGTGCTCGATGGACGCGCGCACGATGCCCGCGGTCATTTCCGGACGCATGGTCAGCGATTCGCCGTTGAGCGCATCGGTGAAGGTGTACATCTCTTTTTCGACGATATCGGTCACTTCGCCGATGCCGCGCGCGAACAGGCGCGTATGCTCAAGCACGGGCGTACGCACATTGCGATAGCCGTAGCCGCGCAGCCAGCCGCGCACGATTTCCTCGAATTGCTCCCAGCGGGCGCTGGCCCCTGGCAACAGATCATTCATGCCGCGTATGGCGGCGACTTTCTGGAAAGCTTGAGTCATCTTGATCATGCCGCATCGCGCGCCGGCAAGCGCGCTAGCAGCCACACCCTTACTTTAGTGAGAGGCAGGCGCGCCATAGCGGCGCGCGACGTAGTCTTCGACAATGGCCTGGAACTCTTCGGCAATATGGTCGCCCTTGAGCGTGACCGTGCGTTCGCCGTCGACGAACACCGGCGCCGCCGGCACTTCGCCAGTGCCGGGCAGGCTGATGCCGATATCGGCATGGCGGCTTTCGCCCGGCCCGTTGACCACACAGCCCATGACCGCGACGTTCATGCTTTCGACGCCGGGATACTGGGCGCGCCAGAGCGGCATCTGGCGACGCAGGTAGGTCTGGATGCTGTCGGCCAGTTCCTGGAAGAACGTGCTGCTGGTGCGGCCGCAGCCGGGGCAGGCGACGACCATGGGCGTGAACGCGCGCAGACCCATGGTCTGCAGGATTTCCTGCGCCACGATCGCTTCGCGGCTGCGGTCGCCGCCGGGTTCGGGCGTGAGCGAGATGCGGATGGTGTCGCCGATGCCCTGCTGCAGCAGCACGGCCAGCGCGGCGGTGGAGGCCACGATGCCCTTGCTGCCCATGCCGGCTTCGGTCAGGCCCAGATGCAGCGGGTAGTCGCAACGCGCGGACAGGTCGCGATAGACCGCGATCAGGTCCTGCACGTGGCTGACCTTGCAGGACAGGATGATCGCGTCGCGCCGCAGACCAAGCTCTTCGGCGCGCTGTGCGTTGCTGATGGCGGACACCACCAAGGCATCGCGCATCACGGCCTGCGCTTCCCACGGTTGGGCGCGCAGGTTGTTCTCGTCCATCTTGCGCGCCATCAGTTCGTGATCCAGGCTGCCCCAGTTCACGCCGATACGCACCGGCTTGTCGTAGCGGCAGGCCACTTCGATCATCTGCGCGAAGTTGTCGTCGCGGCGCTTGCCCCCGCCCATGTTGCCGGGGTTGATACGGTACTTGGACAGCGCTTGCGCGCATTCCGGGAACTGGGTCAGCAGCTTGTGGCCGTTGTAGTGGAAATCGCCCACCAGCGGCACGTTCACGCCCATGCGGTCGAGCTGTTCGCGGATGGCGATGACTTCGCGCGCGGCTTCAGGGGTGTTCACCGTGATCCGCACCAGCTCGGAGCCGGCCTGGGCCAGCTCCTTGACCTGGATGGCGGTGGCAATGGCGTCCGCCGTGTCGGTGTTGGTCATGGACTGGACCACGACCGGGGCGTCGCCGCCGATCTTCACGACACGGTCGCCCCACTTCACCGCCACCGAACGCGTGGCGCGGCGCTCAGCCGCCCCCACGGAGGGAGGCGGGGCATCCTGGCAAGGCAGAGAGGATTCTTGCATCGGTGGAACCGGGTTGTTACTTGGTCGACTTCGGCAGCCAGTCCGACGGCAGCCAGTGCTGCGGCAGCCAGCCTTGCCAGAAGGCATACGCCACGCCGGCGGCCAGCACCAGCACGATGGCAATGAGCCAGCCCCAGGAGGTCGAGGACGAACGATCGTCGTCGGCGCCTGACTGGGGAATGGAATGCGCCGAATGCAGCGCGCCCGGGCTGAGCTTCACCGGGCCGGTGACGCGCGCCTTGGGGTCGAGCGAATCGACGATGGTTTGCGAGTCCGCGCCCAGCAGACGCGCATAGTTGCGTACCAGGCCGCGCAGCGAAACGCCGGTGGGCAGGTTGGCCCACTGCTCGTTTTCCAGGGCTTCGATCTGCTTCGTGGAAAACTTGATGCGACTGGACACTTCGTCGAGCGACCAGCCCTTGGACTGGCGCAGCGCGCGCAATGCCGAGCCGATGCCTCCCGCAGCGCCTGCGGGCGTTTCTGAAACTGCCGAAGCGAAATCCTGCGTCATGCGTGCACCTGTTTAATTGGTATGGTCTGGCGCTGTGCGGCGTTCCGTTCGGTGATCCGGGTACGGTCGCGCACTTCTCCGGCCAGTTGGCCACAGGCCGCATCGATATCGTCACCCCGGGTCTTGCGGACGGTGGTGATGATGCCGGCGTCCATCAGACGCTGCGCAAACACCTTCACCCGCGCCGAGTTCGAGCGCTTCAGGCCGGACTCGGGAAAGGGATTGAACGGGATCAGATTGAGCTTGCAGCGCAGCTGGCGTGCAATTTGGATCAGTTCCTTGGCGTGCTGGTCGGTATCGTTGATGCCGTCCAGCATGCAGTATTCAAAAGTGATGAAGTCGCGCGGGGCGAACGCCAGATAACGTTCGCAGGCCGCCAGCAACTCCTTCAGCGGATATTTCTTGTTCAGCGGCACCAGCTCGTCGCGCAGCGCATCGTTCGGCGCATGCAGGGACACGGCCAGGGCCACGGGACAGTCCTGCGACAGGCGGTCCATCATGGGGACCACGCCGGAGGTGGATACAGTGACGCGGCGGCGCGACAGGCCATAGGCGTTGTCGTCCAGCATCAGGCGCAAGGCGGGCAGGACCTGGTCGTAGTTGAGCAGGGGTTCGCCCATGCCCATCATGACCACGTTGCTGATGACGCGGGTGTCTTCGGTGGCGCGGGCGCTTTCCAGGCGGGCGGTGCCGATGTCGGCCTCCAGCACGCGCTTGGCCCACCACAGCTGGCCGATGATCTCGCTGGTCTTCAGGTTGCGGTTGAAGCCTTGGTGCCCGGTCGAGCAGAAGCGGCAGTTCACCACGCATCCGGCCTGGCTGGAAATGCATAGCGTGCCGCGGTCGTCCTCGGGAATGAAGACGGTCTCGATGGCATTGCCCTGTCCCACGTCGAACAGCCACTTGCGGGTGCCGTCGGTCGAGCGCTGCTCGATGTTGACGGGCAAAGCCTCGATGCGGCAATGCTGCGCAAGCTGGCCGCGGAATTCGCGGGCCAGGTCGGTCATGGCGTCGAACGAATCGGCGCCGCGCTGGTGCATCCAGCGCTGCAACTGGCGGGCCCGAAACGGCTTGCCGCCCCACTTTCCGACCAGTTCGGACAGGGCGGAGCCGTCAAGCCCCAGCAGATTGATTCGTTCGACGGATTCCATGACCTGGGTAAAACTCAAAAGCTAGAACAGATGTTCCGCGAGAATCAACGGCTGTGGATGTTGATTTCGGGGAAGAAGAAAGCGACTTCGACAGCGGCCGTTTCCGGAGCGTCCGAGCCGTGCACGGCGTTGGCGTCGATGCTGTCGGCGAAGTCGGCGCGGATGGTGCCAGGAGCCGCCTTCTTGGGGTCGGTGGCGCCCATCAGGTCGCGGTTCTTCAGGATGGCGTCTTCACCTTCCAGCACTTGCACGAACACCGGGCCGGAGATCATGAAGTCGACCAGGTCCTTGAAGAAGGGGCGTTCCTTGTGCACGGCGTAGAAACGCTCGGCGTCGGCGCGCGACAGCTGGGCCAGGCGGGCGGCGATGACCTTCAGGCCGGCTTGTTCGAAACGGCCGACGATCTGGCCGATGACGTTCTTGGCGACGGCGTCGGGCTTGATGATCGAGAGGGTGCGTTGAATGGACATAAGAACTCCAAAAACTGATTTCTGACTTGGTTTCTGTGAATTGCCTGGCGTGGATCTGCGCTTGTCGGTGTCACCCTTGAAGCGTCATCGCGCTGTTGGCGCACGGGGCGGTCCGAAACGAATGCATGTTTCGGGCCGTCCCGAACCACTGGTCCAAGGCAGGGATTCGACACTGCCTACCTGTCGGACTCACCCGGAATCCTCAATGAATTCAGGGACTTCTAAAAGGTTTACAGTAACCCGGTATTCTAACACGCTGAGAAGACCGCATTACATCTTAAAATGTGCGGTTTGCCGCCCGCGTCCCTAGCCCGGGCGCCCCTGTTTGCCGGAACCCTGCAATGACTCAAGCTGCTCCCCCGAACGCCGCGAACGCCGCGAGCGATACCCAGGAACTCTCCAAGAGCTTCGAACCCTCCGCGCTGGAATCCCGCTGGTACGCCGAGTGGGACAAGCGTGGGTACTTCCAGGCGGGCCAGCATGTAAAAACGGGGACCGAAAGCCAGCCCTACGTCATCCAGTTCCCGCCGCCCAACGTGACGGGCACCCTGCACATGGGCCACGCCTTCAACCAGACCATCATGGACGGCCTGGTGCGCTACCACCGCATGCTGGGCGACGACACCGTATTCATCCCCGGCACCGACCACGCCGGCATCGCCACGCAGATCGTGGTTGAAAGACAGCTGGACGCCGAGAAGGTTTCCCGCCACGACCTCGGCCGCGAGAAATTCGTGGAAAAAGTGTGGGAATGGAAGGAAAAATCCGGCAACGCGATCACCAGCCAGGTCCGCCGCCTGGGCGCTTCGGCCGACTGGCCGCGCGAGTACTTCACCATGGACGACCGCATGTCGCGTGGCGTGGTGGAAACCTTCGTGCGCCTGCATAAACAGGGACTGATCTACCGCGGCAAGCGCCTGGTCAACTGGGATCCGAAGCTGCTGACGGCCGTATCCGACCTGGAAGTGGTTTCCGAGGAAACCGACGGCCACATGTGGCACATCCTTTACCCCTTCGTCGATGGTCCGCAAACCATCGTCGACAAGGACGGCCAGACCGTCACGCTGCGCGGCCTGACCATCGCGACCACCCGCCCGGAGACCATGCTGGCCGACGGCGCGCTGTGCGTGCACCCCGAAGACCCGCGCTACAAGCACCTGGTCGGCAAGCTTGTCGAACTGCCGCTGTGCGACCGCAACATTCCCATCATCGCCGATGATTTCGTCGACCCCGAGTTCGGCACGGGCTGCGTGAAGATCACTGGCGCCCACGACTTCAACGACTACGCCTGCGCGCTGCGCCACGATCTGCCCATGATCGTGATCTTCACGCTGGATGCCCACATCAACGAGAACGGCCCCGCGCAGTTCCAGGGCATGGAGCGCTACGTGGCCCGCAAGGCCGTGGTCGCGCAACTGGAAGCCGAAGGCTATCTGGTCAAGGTCGAGGCGCATAAGATGATGCAGCCCAAGGGCGACCGCACCGGCGTCGTGCTGGAGCCGATGCTGACGGACCAGTGGTTCGTGGCGATGAGCAAGCCCGCCCCCGAAGGCACGCTGAATCCGGGCAAGAGCATTACCGAGGTTGCACTGGAAGTCGTGGCCGACGGCCGCATCCAGTTCTATCCGGACAACTGGACCACCATCTACAACCAGTGGCTCAACAACATCCAGGACTGGTGCATTTCGCGCCAGCTCTGGTGGGGCCACCAGATTCCGGCCTGGTACTCGGAAGACGGCCAGGTCTTCGTCGCGCACGACGAAGCCGAAGCCACGGCGCAGGCCCGCGCGGCCGGCGTGACTGGCGAACTCAAGCGCGACCCGGACGTGCTGGACACCTGGTTCTCGTCGGGCCTGGTTCCCTTCACCACGCTGGGCTGGCCGGAAAACACGCCGGACCTGCAGCGTTACCTGCCGTCCAGCGTGCTGGTCACGGGCTTTGACATCATCTTCTTCTGGGTGGCACGCATGGTGATGCTGACCACCCACCTGACCGGCCACATCCCGTTCAAACACGTCTACGTGCACGGCCTGATCCGCGACGCGGACGGCCAGAAGATGAGCAAATCCAAGGGCAACACGCTGGATCCGGTCGACCTGATCGACGGCATCGACCTGGACGGCCTGGTGGTCAAGCGCACCTACGGCCTGATGAATCCGAAGCAGGCCGGCGCCATCGAAAAGGCCACCCGCCGCCAATATCCGGACGGCATCCCGGCCTTCGGCACCGACGCGCTGCGCTTCACCATGGCGGCTTACGCCACGCTGGGTCGCAACATCAACTTCGACCTGAAGCGCTGCGAGGGCTACCGCAACTTCTGCAATAAGCTGTGGAACGCCACGCGCTTCGTGCTGATGAACACCGAAGGCCACGATCTGACTGGCCCGGAAACCGGCGAAACATCCTTTGTGGACCGCTGGATCGTCAGCCAGCTGCAAGCGCTGGAAGCCGACGTGGCGCGCGGCTTTGCCGACTACCGCTTCGACAACATCGCCAATTCGCTTTACCGCTACGTGTGGGACGAGTACTGCGACTGGTATCTGGAACTGGCCAAGGTCCAGATCCAGACCGGCACGCCGGCCCAGCAACTGGGCACGCGCCGCACGCTGATCCGCGTCCTGGAAGGCGTGCTGCGCCTGGCGCACCCGATCATTCCGTTCATCACGGAAGAGCTCTGGCAAAAGGTGTCGCTGGTGGCCGGCAAGCGCAAGGAAGGCGTCGCCGACAGCGTCAGCGTCCAGCCCTACCCGCAGGCCAACCCCGCCGCGATCGACACCGCCGCCGAAGCCGACGTGGCCGAACTGAAGGCGCAGGTCGAAGCCGTGCGTGCGCTGCGCGGCGAAATGAACCTGTCGCCCGCCCAGAAGGTGCCGCTGTGCGCGCAGGGCGATGCCCCCACCCTCACCCGCAACGCGCCATACCTGGCTGCGCTGGCCAAGCTGAGCCAGGTCGAGGTGCTCGACGCCCTGCCCGACGCCGGCGCGCCGGTCCAGGTCGTGGGCGGCAGCCGCCTGATGTTGCACGTCGAAATCGACGTAGCAGCGGAACGCGTGCGCCTGGACAAGGAAATCGCGCGCCTGGAAGGCGAAATCGCCAAGGCCAACGGCAAGCTGTCGAACGCCAGCTTCGTCGAACGTGCGCCGGCCGCCGTGGTCGAACAGGAAAAGGCGCGCATGGCGCAGTTCGGCGAAACCCTGGACAAGGTGCGTGAACAGCGCACCAAGCTGGGCAACTAAGCCCCATCCCAGCACTGGAAACAAAAAACCCCGGAACGTTGTTCCGGGGTTTTTTATTTCATCCGAAAAGGAAGCGTCAGGAAGTCGCGGGCGGCTTGGGCCGGGATGGCCGGCGCCGCTTGGCTGGTTCCGGCAGCGGCTTGCCCGCCAGCTCGGCCAGATAACGCTCGTCGGCCAGGGTGAGCGCCCCTTTTTCGCGAGCAGCCTCGATCAATTCAGGACGCCGCGCCGCGGTCAACTCCAGCGAACGCTCACGCCGCCAGCGGGCGATGTTCGCGTGATGCCCGCTAAGCAAGGGTCCGGGCACGGGCTCGCCTTCGTAAACTTCGGGGCGCGTGTAGTGCGGACTGTCCAGCAGGCCGGACAAGGCGTCGTTGAACGAGTCCTGCAGCGCGGACTCGCCATCGTTGAGCACGCCGGGCAACAGCCGCACGGCGGCGTCGATCACGGCGAGCGCGGCGATCTCTCCGCCAGACAGCACGAAATCGCCCAGCGAGATTTCCTGCGTGACGCAGCGCGCAATGAAACGCTGGTCCACGCCTTCGTAGCGGCCGCAAATGAGGATGAGCCCCTCGCTTGCCGCCAGGGATTCGGCGCCCGCCTGATCGTAGCGCCGGCCGACCGGAGCCAGCAGCGCGACAGGGGCGCGACCCAGGCCTAGCGCGGCGCGCGCGTCCTGGGCGGCATTGACGGCGGCTTCCAGAGGCCCCGCCATCATCACCATGCCGGGGCCGCCGCCGTAGGGGCGATCGTCCACGGTACGGTGCACGTCGTGCGTGAAATCACGGGGATTCCAGGCATGCAGGGACCACCGGCCCTGGGCATGCGCCCGGCCGGTGACACCCAGGTCCCGCACTACCCCGAACATTTCGGGAAAGAGCGTAACGACGTCTATACGCATCAAATATCCGCCGGCCAGTCGCTGTCTATGCGGCGAGCTGACAGATCGACGGCGTGTATGTGCGCGCGCACGAACGGAACAAGCATTTCGGCGGGCCGGCCCTTGGCGTTCAGGACGGGCTCGGGGCCTTCAGCCCCAGCCTTCTGGCGCAAGACCCTCAGCACGGCATGAGCGCCGTTATCGAGAACCTCGTCGACCACGCCCAAGAGCGCAGGCTCACCGTCGGCGCTGGTGTACAGCGCGCAACCGATGAGATCGACCCAGTAGTATTCGTCTTCCTCTGGCGCAGGGAAGGATCCCCGCGGCGCCTGCACGGAACAACCGCGCAGGGCTTCGGCCTGATCGCGATCCGCAATGCCCGCCAACTGGGCCACCACGGTGGCCCCTTGCGAACGGACTTGCACGACCTTGTATGCGACAGGCGCAGACGCGACAACGCCCCGCGCCAATTCAGGCACAGGGCGAGTCAACCACCATTGAGATGCTGAGAGCAGCACTTCGGCATTGGCCGAATGCGGCTGCACTTTGACCCAGCCTTTCACACCGTAGGCTGCACTGATGCGGCCCAGCTCGATCAAATCCGTCGGCGCCGCGTTGGAGGTTGCGGCATCAGGCATGTATCGTGCTCTTGGTAACTATGAAGCAGCTATGAATGGCAGCTTTTAAAGCGCGGTAAAGCTCAGGGCTTGGTCTGCGACGCGGGCAATTAAGCCGCGGCGGAAACCTTGGCCGAGTATTCTTTGACCAGACGCTCGACAGCGGGCGACAGTTGGGCGCCGTTGCTGGTCCAGTGCTGCACGCGATCCAGCGCAATGCGCAGGGCTTCCGTGCCTTCGCTGGCTACGGGGTTGTAGAAACCCACGCGCTCGATGAAACGGCCGTCGCGACGGTTACGCGAATCGGTGGCCACCAGGTTGTAAAACGGACGCTTCTTGGACCCACCGCGGGCCAGGCGAATCACCACCATAGGTAATCCCTTGAATTAGTTGTGAAAAACGGGAAATTCTAGCACTTAAACAGGCCGGCTGGCAAATGGCAGTGCTGAATTGTGCGTAGCGGCGCGATTTGTATCCTAAAACACCACATCCGGGTATTCTACAAACACGGGCCGGGGCCCGCGCCGCAGTTCGAAGTGTAGCCGCCCTGCCCCTCTCTTGCTTGTCTTAGTGCGTCAGAACTCAGTGCGTGTGAAGAAATAACCCGATTGAGGAGATCGGTTTTATGTCGACCTACGCAAGACCCCGCGCTTTGATCTTCCCTGCCGCCTGTCCACGGCGCCGCCACCGCACCGGCTTCAAGCCATCCCCCTGAGGGCGGCCTTTCGGCCACCTGCTCCCCCATTTTTTCGGCGTTTTTTCCCCAACTTCCTCTAACCGGAGGGTGCACCACCATGAAGAACCAGAAATCAGTCTTCACCCCTGTTGCGCGCCTGGCCCTGGCGGGCTTGCTGGCGGGTACGTTGGCCATGCCGCTTGCCGCCTCGGCCCGAGTCGTGGGCGCCGCCCTGACGACCGCCTCCGGCAAGGTCACCGCAGTGGATCCAGCCACCCGGACCATCACGCTGCAAGGCGAAAACGGCAATAGCGTGGACATCCAGGCTGGCCCCAATGTCCGCAACTTCCAGCAGATCAAGCCTGGCGACACGCTGACCCTCGACTACTACGAGTCGGTGGCTGTGGACGTCCGCCCGGCCGGGTCCGGCATTCCGGAAGTGAAGACCGAAACCGCGGCAACCCGCAACGCCAAGGGAGCCATGCCCGGCGGCGCAGCCGGGCGCCAGACCACCATCACCGCCGAAATCTGGCACATCAACAAGAGCGCCAACCTGGTGACATTGAAGGGACCGCAAGGGGGCATGCGCACCATCCAGGTCCAGGATCCCGCCTTGCAGGCGCGCCTGCAGCAATTGAAGGAAGGCGATCTGGTGGACTTCACGATCACCCGGGCTGTCGCCGCCGCCATCCGCAAGTAATCGGCACTCTCCCCATGAGAAAAGGCCCGCCTTGCGGCGGGCCTTTCGCATGGGGAGTACTGCTGGCTACGGTCAGCGCCGCCGCAGGAAATGCACTCCGCGGCCGTCGACCTCCTGTTGTGCGACCAGCGCATTGCCCGTCTGGCGAGCAAAGGCCTGGAAGTCGCGGATTGCGTTGCGATCCGTGGTGATGACGCGCAGCACTTCGCCGCTGGCCATCTGCGCCAAGGCCTTCTTGGCGCGCAGGATGGGCAGCGGGCAGGTCAAGCCGCTGGCATCGACTTCCTGCTCGAAGGACGGCGCCTGCGCGCCGCCATCAAGACTGGTATCCGCGCCGCTCATCACAGACGCTCGTCCACCCATTTCTGCACGCTGGCGATCGCCGCGGGCAGGGCCGCCAGGTCGGTGCCGCCGCCCATGGCCATGTCCGGACGGCCGCCACCCTTGCCGCCCACCTGGGCCGCCACGAAACCAACCAGGTCGCCCGCCTTGACACGGCCGGTCAGGTCGGCGGTGACGCCGCCCACCACGCTGATCTTGCCGTCGGCCGAACCCGTGGCCAGCAGCACGACCGCGGGCTTCAGGCGGTCCTTGAGGTTGTCGACCATGCCGCGCAAGGCCTTGGGGTCCACATCGCCGATGCTGGCAGCCAGGACCTTGATGCCCTTGACCTCAACCGCGGCGCTGGTCGCCAGGTCGTTGCCGGCGCTGGCGGCAAGCTTGTTGCGCGACTGTTCCAGATCCTTTTCAAGGCTCTTGACCTGTTCCTGCACCTGCGCGATGCGCGCCGGCAGATCCGCCGGCGTGCTACGCAGCATGCCGGCAACCTGGGTCAGCAAGGCATTCTGGTTCTGCACCCAGGCCAGCGCGTTGTCGCCGGTGATGGCTTCGACGCGGCGCACGCCCGCGGCCACGCCGCCTTCGGACACGATCTTGAACAGGCCGATGTCGCCCGTGCGGCTGACGTGCGTGCCGCCGCAGAGTTCGCGCGAGAAGCCGATATCGAGCACGCGGACGGTGTCGCCGTATTTTTCGCCGAACAGCGCCATGGCGCCACCCTTGACCGCGTCGTCATAGCCCATGACCTGCGCCACGGTAGGCTGGTTGGCCAGAATCTCGGCGTTGACGATGGCTTCGACGCGCGCGATCTGCTCGGCCGTCAGCGGGGCGTCTTGGGCGAAGTCGAAGCGGGTCTTGTCCGGATCCACCAGCGAACCGCGCTGCTGCACGTGCGCGCCCAGTACCTGGCGCAGCGCCTTGTGCATCAGATGGGTGGCCGAGTGGTTGCGCACGGTGCGGGCGCGGCGGACGGCGTCCACGCGGGCAAGCAGCGTATCGCCCACGGACAGCGTGCCGGACTCCAGTTCGCCGTGATGGCCGAAAACGCCGGCCTGGATCTTCAGGGTGTCGGCCACGGCGAAACGCACGCCGTCGGCTTCCAGCAGGCCGGTGTCCCCAACCTGGCCACCCGACTCCGCGTAGAACGGCGTGGCGTCCAGCACGACGACCGCGCTCTGGCCCGCCTTGACCTGCTGCACCTGCGTGCCGTCGACGTACAGGGCCGTGACTTTGACGCCATCCAGCTCGAGCTTTTCGTAGCCTTCGAAGCGCGTGTCCGCGCCTTCGTAGCTCAGTCCTTCGGCCATCTTGAACTTGCCGGCGGCGCGCGCCTGGTCGCGCTGGCGCTCCATGGCGACCTCGAAGCCGGCCATGTCCACATCCACTTCGCGTTCACGGCAGATGTCGGCCGTCAGGTCCACCGGGAACCCGTAGGTGTCATACAGCGTGAACAGGGTCGTGCCGTCCAGCTGACCGCCCTTGGGCACGTTGGCCAGGGCCGAGTCGAGGATGCGCATGCCGTGTTCCAGCGTTTCGCCGAAGCGCTCTTCTTCCTGCTTGAGCACCTGGGCGACGCGGTCGGCCGTGGCCGCCAGTTCCGGATAGGCCTCGCCCATTTCGGCGACCAGGTCCGGCACCAGGCGATGGAAGAACGGCTTGGTCTGGCCCAGCTTGTAGCCGTGGCGCAGCGCGCGGCGGACGATGCGGCGCAGCACATAGCCGCGGCCTTCGTTGCTGGGAATCACGCCGTCGACGATCAGGAACGAGCAGGCGCGGATGTGGTCGGCGATGACCTTGAGCGAATTGTCTTCCAGGTTCTTGATGCCGGTTTCGCGCGCAGCGGCGGCGATCAAGTGCTGGAACAGATCGATTTCGTAGTTGGAATGCACGCCTTGCAGCACGGCGGCGATGCGTTCCAGGCCCATGCCGGTATCGACACAGGGACGCGGCAGGCGCGGCATATTGCCGGCGGCATCGCGTTCGAACTGCATGAAAACCAGGTTCCAGATCTCGATGTAGCGGTCGCCGTCTTCCTCGGGCGATCCCGGGGGGCCGCCCCAGATTTCAGGACCGTGGTCATAGAAGATTTCCGAGCACGGGCCGCAAGGACCGGTGTCCGCCATCTGCCAGAAGTTGTCCGAGGCGTAGCGCGCGCCCTTGTTGTCGCCGATGCGGATGATGCGCTCGGTCGGCACGCCGACTTCCTTGGCCCAGATGTCGTAGGCTTCGTCGTCTTCCTGGTAGACGGTGACCCAGAGCTTCTCGGCGGGCAGCTTGTAGACCTGGGTCAACAGCTCCCAGGCGTACTGGATGGCGTCGCGCTTGAAGTAGTCGCCGAAGCTGAAATTGCCCAGCATTTCGAAGAACGTATGGTGGCGGGCGGTGTAGCCCACGTTCTCCAGGTCATTGTGCTTGCCGCCGGCGCGCACGCTGCGCTGCGACGACGTGGCGCGCGTATAGGACCGCGATTCCTTGCCCGTGAAGACGTCCTTGAACTGGACCATGCCCGAATTGGTGAAGAGCAAGGTCGGGTCGTTGCCGGGGACGAGCGACGACGAGGGAACAATGGTGTGTCCCTTGGACTTGAAGAATTGCAGAAACTGCTGGCGAATCTCGGAGGATTTCATCGTGGGCGAAGCAGAATTTAGGCGAATTTTTGATTATAGAGGGTTGGCGGGCATCCCAGGAAAAGAGGCCGCACGGCAGCCTCAGCGCACGCAGACGTAACCTGTGGTCCGGCCCATCGCCTCGTTCCAATCGTCCCGCCCGGAAACTGCCACGGGCGTATAGCCGCCAGGGCAGGAGCAAGCGCCGGTGCGGGGATTCACTGTGGAACGGTTGCAACCAAACGGGAAATTGAGGCTGAACGCCCCGCCGAAGCCGCCGCTTGCCGGTGCCCAGACCTGGGACTGGCAGGTCAGCAGTTCCCCCTGTGCCGAGGTGGCTATGGTGCCGGACGAGACGCCACATGACTGCCCCACGCTGGCGCGCGCGCCGACCGTCAGATAGGAGCCGACCTGCGCCGAGGATGCAACGCTCAGTTCACCCTGCAGCTGCGGATCGCGCGTATCCCGTATCCGGACATAGCGCTCCAGATCCGGCCCGCCGGTCCCGGCTCCCGCCCACAGGGCGAGCGTGCCCGGCGCATAGGCCGGCCCGCCGGACGCCAGGGGATTGGCGAAACTGAATGCCGCGCCGCGCACCAGACCCGGCGTCGCCGGCCACACCGCCCCGGCGTAGCCGCCAGCGGCATCGATCACGGCGGCGATGGCGGTCAGATCCGGCGTTTGCGTCCCCGTTTTGATCAGAGGCGTGGCGCTGTAGACCAGTCCGTCCATCCGGCAACGTTCGCCAGGGCACGCCTGCGAGCGCGCGATCCGGATCTGAGCCGAGAAGCCCAGGGCGGAACGGTCGGGAAAATCGGCGGGCAACAGCCCCAGTCCGCGCAATTCACCCACGGTGGGCGCCAGTGGATCCGCGAACAGCGGACTCCCCTGTTCGCTGCGGGGCACGTCTCCTTGGGCGAGGATGGTGGAGTGCCGCGCCAGCACCGCCGTTACCGCCAGGCGGATCTGCGTCAGCCATACGCCGGCGGCACGGGCAGCGGCATCTTCGATCCGCTGCACCACCTGGCCTGAGGCCCAGATGGCCGCCATGGCGCTCAAGGCCAGCGCCACCACCAAGCCCGGCAACGAAAAGCCGCGTTGTCGCAGCCGCACGGCAACACGCTGCGATCGAGCAGCCGGGATACGCGCGAGCCGGCTCATTTTGCGAGGAACACAAAGGTGTTGACGTCGCCCGGGCTGCATTGGGCCTGAGCCAAGGCCGCGCGGTAGGGCACGCTGGGCGTCGCGAACGCATCCTTCACGACCCGGAGGCCGCCTCCCCCGCCGCCTATCGAGATGGTCTCGGACATCCGTTGCAGCACCGAGGCGAGCGACGGGCATGCTGCCTGGCTGACGTTGGTCAGCTTGATGGAGAATGCGGAACCCTGCCCCGCGCTGCCGAACGAGGCGGCGGCGACCTCGACCACCCCATTGCCTCCGACGCCGCTGCCGCCCAAGCCATGGGCAATGCGCGCCGCGCCCCCTGTCCCGTCGACGGCCAGGACGCTGGATTCCCGCAGCGCATTGGCCATGGCGCCCGTGTCCAGACCGGCATAGGGCGTGACCCCGCCGCCTTGCGCATTGGTCTTCATGCTGGCGATGAAACGCTGCAGTTCCTCGCCCACTTTGGGAACCTTGTTCTCCACGACATAGGCGCCAATGGCCGGAATGCCAACGATCGCGATCAACAGGACGATGGCGGTGACGATGGACACCTCCATCAATGAAAAGCCCCGCTGCCGCTTGGCGCGTAATGGGATTGCGTGGACTTGGTGCATGCTTGCTCTCCTCGTGAAAAAAGCACGCAGGCGAATAAGCGCCGCATGCCTGATGCAGCCCCTATTGGCTTGCATAGAAATTGGTCAACGCCTGGCGCAGTTCGTCGATCACGGCGTAATGCCAGAGCGTGATGCCCAGCACGCCGGCCACGGACGTGAGCAGCAATGCCCAGCGCAACACCGACGCTTGACGACGCACCCGCGCCAGCAGGCGCGACTCGACGCGCAGCCGCACCTGCGCAAGCCCGGCCTCCATGCCCAGGGCGTCCATCATGTCGGCCATGTACCACCAGGTATCCGCGTCCAGCAGCCCTGTGCCGAAAATCTCCGGCCCCGTCTGGCCGCCGTCTATCCGTCCCAGCATGTCCAGCAGATGCGCATGCATCCAGGGAACCGTATCCCGGGCCTGCACGGCCAGGGCTCGCCTGAGGCGGGTGTCGGCCGCGCCGTGCTGCCTGACCAGCACGGCCAGCAACGCAAGAAAGCGGATGGCGTGGAAATCGCGGTAGAGCCTCCAGAGCAGCCAGCGGTCCAGCCGCGACCGCGCAGCGCCCGTGTAGCGCGGCAGCGACCACAGGCACAGCAAGGCCAGGCCCAACAACAGCACCAGCCACAGGGCCAGCCATTGCCTCAGGCCTTGGGACAGCGCGAACAGCGCGCGGGTCATGCGGCCGTACTCCTCCGCCGGCACGGCCTGGAACACCTGCTGCAAGCGCGGCACGCTGAAAAAAGGAATGGCGCACAGCAAGGCGAATGCGACGGCTGCCGCCGCAAGGCCCGCCGCCGCGGCCGAGACCAGCGCCAGCCACGCATCCGACGCCAGCCGTACAGCCCTTGCCACGTCCCGCAACGCGGCGGACAGATCGCCGCCTTCTTCCTGCACGCAGCTGAGCAGCACGCATTCACTGGACGGCAGCGTGTCCGTCCAGGCCACGCCCAGATCGCCGCCGGCCTCCAGATACATGCCCGCCCAATGCCTCGACAGCCGGCCGCGCACGGTATCCTCGCCATGACGGCGCGCATCGTCCTCGAAGACGTCGCGCAAATTCTTACGGCCCTGCGTTCCTTCGACCAGGTCGGCCAGATACTCGTAGTAGTCCGCTCGCCCCGCACGAAAGCGCAGCGCGTCCAGGCGCAGCGACAGCGTGCGACCCGAAGGCAGGCCGAGGAAGGGTCGCGCCAACAGCGGCTCAGCCATGGCCGCCCCCGCCGGGTCCAGCGCTCTGCGCAGGCAAGACTGCTGGAAAGTCGAAGCGGCGCAGCAGCACGCGGGGATCGACCTCGCCACGGCTGACCTTGTACAGGGCGCAGTCCCGCGCTAGCGCGCCGCGCGCGGCCTCGCTGCGCCAGGCGGTGGGCCCGGCGGCCTCGGCCTGACGCTTGAGCCCCACGTTATCGCGCGTACGCACCCGCTCAAGAAAGCCGTCGACGCGCTCGGGCTCGAGCATTTCCGCCGCCACGCTACGGCCTGCGATGCCGTTCAACTCAGGCAATTGCGGGCGCCTGCAAGCGCTGCAACCTGCGGCATTCCTGACCCGGAGCGCGTCAGGATCCAGCAGGAACTCATGCTGCAGCCGTTTCAACCATGCCTGCCATTCGGGACGTTTACCGCTCCCGGCGGATCTGGACCACAGACTGTCCACGGGCAGCGAGCAATGGCTGCACAAGCGCGGCAGCAAGGTCTGGTAGACCAGCAACTTGAGGATGCCTGGCGTAGCCAGAAAATCGCGCGACACGCCGATCGAATCCGACGCCAGGCGTTCGGGTATCAGCACGGCGCCCGCGGCGTGGGTGGTGGTGTACAGGCTGACGCCCGAGCCGGCCAGATCCATGAACGCACGGCCGGTATCGGCGTCCCGGATCTCGCCGATCAGCAGATCGTTCATCGCCGAGCGCTTGATGGTCTTGAGCTTGGCGTCGAACGCGGGCCAGGCGGATTCGGCCAAAGCGCCTCCCAGGGTATTCTGCAAGGCGTTGTCGATGACGTATTCGACCGGATCTTCCAGCGTGATGGCCTTGCGCGTGGGCGCGATGCCCCGCATCAGCGTCGCGATGGTGGTTGACTTGCCGGAGCCAACCACGCCCGCCAGCACGATGGCCCCGCCCTCGCGTTCGCGCGCCCGCGCCAGCGTTTCGACCTGCGTGGGCAGATAGCCCAACGCGAGGAGATCGGCGTTGGCGGTCGCGTCCAGCCGCAAGATGCGCAAGCAGACCGAGGGGCCGGCATCGGCGGCCAACGAGGCCCAGCGCAGCACGATAGGCACGCCATCGATGTCCAGCCCGATGCGCCCTTGCTGCTCCAGCGCCGGGTCGAACACCGCGCCGTTGCCTCCCCTGACATCCATCCAGGCCACCGCCAGGACCTCCAGCAGCGTCGCA
The DNA here is from genome assembly GCF_902859735.1 of Achromobacter aegrifaciens. GTDB lineage: Bacteria > Pseudomonadota > Gammaproteobacteria > Burkholderiales > Burkholderiaceae_B > Achromobacter > Achromobacter aegrifaciens. Next base: position 84,645 of record NZ_CADIJY010000019.1, read on the forward strand.
TTGGACAGGCCCGCAAAGCGTTCCGTACTGACGTATTCCCCACCGATGGTGTAGCGGATCTCGCAGGCAGCGCGCCGACGGTTGACGTTGATGTGCACGTCGCTCGCTCCTTGCGCAACGCCCCAGCGCACGATATCCAGGAACATTGCGGCGAGGGCCGAGGCGCGCTCTTCCTGCCGCTCCTTGCCGCGCCCGGCGCACGCTGGCTCCGCCAGCTGGCCGCGCGCGATCATCAGCAGCAGCGGCGCGGGCAACTGATAGCGCGGCACTTGCGCCAGCCGGTAGCCGCGCGCCCGCACCATGCGCTCGACCTCTTCGATCTGGTCGCCCTCCGTGTAGTCCTTGACCGCGAACACGGCGACCTCGCCGCTTTCGAGCAACACGGGGCACAGCCTGCCCGCGAGCGCCGCAAGATCGAAATCGCGCCCCAGCGCACGCGCGAACGCGGGCTGCAGACGGGCGATGTCGTCGGCTGTTTGAAGCTGAGGCGGCTCCCAAGCCGCCGCCGTGGAAAGCGCCACCGCGCGATGCGCCGCGACGGACGGCAAGGCATGCACAGTCATGGCCGTCCCCTGCCCGCATCGACGCAGGCGGTGCGTTCGGTATCGCCGCGGCGCAGCCTTACGCAACTGTCGTCGATGGCCAGCAGCTGATAGGCGCGGCCATCGACAGCTCCCGCGACGGGTTCGCCCCTGCCCGCCTGGTAGCGGAGCACGGCGCCATTGACGGCGATATCGGCGCTCAAGCGGCGCGCGAGGCCGAAGATCGCCATCACCCGGATATCGTCCGATGCCCTGGCGGGCGGCGTCGCCAGCGCCACGGACTCGGGTCCGGGACGGCACAGGCCGGGGACGCGGCAGTCCGCCAGGGCGGCCGCAGCATCCGCGCGCAGCAAGGCGCGCACGGTTTCCGTCTCTGGCCAGGGCCGCGGTTCGTCGGCGCTTTGCGGTGACGGTTGGCCATGAGCGGCCGGAACCAAGGCGGCCGACAAGAGCAGACGCCCGATGAATCCTGCCGCGGGATTCGGGCGCGTGGCGGCGCCCCTATTCCTGTTCATAAAGTTCTCCCTGTAGTTCGGCTACCAGCGTGCTGGAAACCAATGTGGGCCGGGGTTGCGCCTGGATGTCCAGCGACAGGCGGGACCATCTGGCCGCCGCGACGGCACCGTCCAGAAGCGCGAAGGAACGCAGCGGCCCCCGCAAGGTGATGGCGCGGCTGCGAATGGCAGGTTGCAACGGCATCGGGGCGTCGATTTGACCCGCGACGGGTTGAGACTGCACGGGCAACGGCAGCGGCAACGCGGCCGCGAGGATCACCGACGTAAACGCCGCCCGCATGCGTTGCAGCGCAGCGATCAGCCCGGTATCGACCTGCAGCGATGAGGGCAGCGCCAGGTCCGCCAGCATCACCGGCGAGGACGCCATGCGCCATGACAGCGTGGCTTCTTCCAGCGGCTGGAATGTCACCTGCCAGCCTGCGGGCCGCAGCGCGTGCAGCACATCGTTGGCCGCCTGCGGGTGCGCCCTGATATAGACCGCGGAGCAGTTCCACGCCTGCTCCCCGGCAAGGCAGCGCGCGCGGCTCAGCGCCCAACCGCGCACCTGTATGGGCAGCTTGCCGACGCCGTCCAGCAAGCGTGCAACTTCGGCGGGCGCGTGGGCCACAGTGTTTTGCAGCAGGGTCAGATGCGGATCCCGCGGCGACGGGAGGTCCTGCGCAGCGGCCGAATCGGGCGATGCGCGGTCCGGTCTCAGCGCGGGCAGAGCGTCCCATATGGGCGGAGCGACAGCGGCAAGCGCGACGCAGGCCAGGAACAAGCGGAACGCGAGCGGCAGTTCAGCCCAGCGCGAGGACAAGATGACCAACTGCGCGGCCGGGTCCGCCGCCTGCATCAGCAAGGCCCAGGCCTCCTCGGCGTCCCGCGCCTGCAACGCGGGGCGCCGGGCGCACAACAACGCCTGTTCACGCAAGGCTTCGTCGAGCGTGGCGTATACCCTGTCCGCCTGCGACAGCACGGTGCCGCGCTGCGCCGCCACCAGCCAATGCCCGCCGCCCGGCAGGCTGATCAGGCTATGGCCTCCGTCCGGATACAACAAGGCGTACAACTGCGCGGCAGCCTGGATGTGCCCCTGCCTGCGCCGCCCCGCCCGCGGACCGCTGCGCCACGATGAGCGCACGCGGCCATAGCCGGCCACCATGGCCGGCGCCCCGCCCACGACATAGTGGCTGGCCCGCAGGCGGCGCCCGCGCGAACGGGCCAGCGCGGGAATGTTGGAGCCGATCAGGGCGAACCAGCGCAGGCCGAATGCCAGGCTGCGGCCAGTATCTGGAACCTCAAGCAACAAGGTGGGAGGGACGCGTTCCATGCCTAGTACCCTTCCTCGACCTGGGCGGTTACCAGTACCAGGGTCGTCGTGCGTTCCGAGGCGGCGCTGTCCAGGCCGCCAGTAATGAGCGGCAGACTCGGCGCAAGCCGTTGGCGGTCATGCTGTTCCTGGCCGCGGTCGAAACCGGAAACGATGATGGGCTGGCCGGGGCGCAGCTCGACCTGCTGCACCGTGCCGTTGCCGTCGATCGTGACCTGCTGGACCTGCACCTGGTTGCCGCGCTCGCCGAACGTGATGGTCTTCAAGGGCTGGGCAACCGCGTTGTCGTAGGCCAGCGACAACAGGATCTGGCCGTCCTCCTGGATGTCCGGCAACAGCGTCAGGAACGAACCTACTGTTTCTTCCTTTTGGCTGATGGATACCGCGGGCAGCGTACCGTTGGCGCCCCCCGCCGTGGTGCCTGGGACCGCAGTGCTCTGCACCCGGTCGATGTAGCTGAATGTCGTTCTTACCGCATGCGTAACCGGACGACGGTTCAGGGTCAGGATGGGCACCTTGTTGTGCCGCACGACCGCGCCCATGGTGCTGAGCGCGGAGATGATGGCCTGAGAGCCTTGGTATGGCCCCCTGGCCGCGGAAGCCTCCAGGCTGCCCCCGCCCGATCCGGCTCCAGGCACCGCCAACCGCGCCGCCGCTCCCGCCGCGGCGTAGACGATGTTCCAGTCGATGCCGCCCGAAACGGCGTCGTTGGCAACGACCGTGATTTCCTCGAACACCAGCCGCACCCGACGGGTCAGCGCCTTGTTCTCGCGCTCGAGGTAGCGGGCGACGCGCTCGAGCGCTTCGGGCGTATCCGTGACGACAATCGAAGTGGAGCCCTCGACCGCTTCGGCGACCACGCCGGAACGTGTGAGGAACGGCACGATGTTGGCGCGCAGGACGGCCATCGCGTCATGCTGTCCCGCCGATAGGGAGGTATTGGACGTGCTCTCGAAGCCTTCGCCCTCGGGGCTGCCTTCGCGGCCCAGGCGCACGTCCACTTTGCTGCTCAGCGACAGCGCGCGCAAATCAAACACGCGAGTCTCGGTGCGGTAGAACTCGAGCGCGTTGTGCTCGTAGCGCCAATGCACCGAGAAGCGCGCGGCCAGCGTGTCGAGCAAGTCGGCCAGCGGCTGCGCGCCCGCGCGGATCTCCAGGCTGGCGGGGGCCGGCACGGACAATGCGCCATTGACGGCCAGCCGGGGCAGGAACAACTCCAGCGGCAGCAAGGCGTCGGGGCGCACTCGCACTGCAATGCCGGTGGCGGCGCTCAGGCGCTGGGCGAGCATCGGCAGATCGGCGTCGTCGGCCAGTATCAAGGTTGTCCGCAGGTTCTCGCGCAATGCGGGCGGCAGCGCCACTTCTCGCGCCAGCGGCTGCGGTTTGCCGGCAAGCCAAGGCATGGCGACATCCTGGGCCGCGACGCGCTTGGCGCGATCCGACAATCCTTCGGTGAAGGCCTGATGGCTGGCGGCCACCTGGGCTTGACGCGCGTTCGCCGCGCGGCGCTGGTCCGCAACCTGCTGCGACACCGCGCAGCCGCCCAATACTCCGCAGGCAGCCGCACTCAAGAACAGTTTGCGCATCATGTCGCGGCCCCTCCTGGCGCAGCCATGCGCGTGCAGGACTGTGCCAATGGCACCACGCGCAGGACCCGGTTGCCGTAGAAGCATGGCTGCAGGGGCCTTTCGGCGAGTTCCGTGGCGCCCAGCAGTTCGCGCACGGCCGACTTGAAGTCGCCGGAGAATTCGGCCGTTGCCGACAAGGGAATGTCCACGTCCACGGCCCAGTGCTGCGGCTGGAAGGTCCAGCCCGCCAGATCCGACCAGCGCGCCAGCACGGCACGCAGCGTGGCGTCCGGCGGCGCCGCGCGGTAGACGGGCTGCGGCGCTGAGACCGGCGCCGATGCGACGCCGGCGGCCGG
>NZ_CADIJY010000020.1 GCF_902859735.1 Achromobacter aegrifaciens
GGCCGGTTTCGCGGGTGCGGCAGGCTCAGCCTTCGGCGCTGGCGCGGGCTGCGGCGCAGGCGCTGCGGCGGCAGGCTGTGCCGCAGCGGGAGCCGCAGCCGCCTTGGCCGGCGGCGCATCGGCGCCCGGCTTCAGGTTGCCCTCGCCTTCGACCTCCAGGCGGATCAGTTCACCGCCCACCGCCATGACCTGGCCCACGTCCCCGCCCAGCGCGACCACGCGGCCGACCACCGGCGCGGGAATCTCGACCGTGGCCTTGTCCGTCATGACGTCGGCCAGCGGCTGGTCCTCGGCCACCATGTCGCCGATCTTCACGTGCCAGGCGACCAGTTCCACTTCCGCGATGCCTTCGCCGATGTCGGGCATCTTGATGACATGAATACCCATCTCTCAACCCTCCATCGCGCGCTTGAACGCTTCGCCGACCCGGCGCGGGCCGGGGAAGTACGCCCATTCCTGCGCGTGGGGATACGGCGTATCCCAGCCGGTCACGCGCTCCACGGGCGCCTCCAGATGATGGAAGCAGTGTTCCTGCACCAGCGAAATCAGCTCGGCGCCGAAGCCGCAGGTACGCGTGGCTTCGTGCACCACCACGCAGCGGCCGGTCTTCTTGACCGAGTTGACGATGGCGTCCAGGTCCAGCGGCCACAGGCTGCGCAGGTCGATGATCTCGGCGTCGATGCCGGTTTCCTCGGCGGCCGTCAGCGACACGTGCACGGTGGTGCCGTAGGTCAGCACGGTCAGCGCGTTGCCGGGGCGCACGATGGCTGCCGTATCCAGCGGCACGGTGTAGTAGCCGGTGGGCACCACGCTGCCCGGCCGTCCGGTCCAGGGCGTGACGGGCCGGTCATGGTGGCCGTCGAACGGGCCGTTGTAGAGCCGCTTGGGCTCCAGGAAGATGACCGGGTCGTCGTTCTCGATGGCCGCGATCAGCAGGCCCTTGGCGTCGTACGGGTTGGACGGCATCACCGTGCGCAGCCCGCAGACCTGCGTGAACATGGCCTCGGGGCTCTGGCTGTGCGTCTGGCCGCCGTAGATGCCGCCGCCGCAAGGCATGCGGATGGTCATGGGCGCGACGAATTCGTTGACCGAGCGGTAGCGCAGGCGCGCGGCCTCGGACACGATCTGGTCCGAAGCGGGATAGAAATAATCGGCGAACTGGATCTCGCAGACGGGACGCAGGCCGTAGGCGCCCATGCCCACCGCCACGCCGACGATGCCGCCTTCGGAGATGGGCGTGTCGAACACGCGCGAGCTGCCGTACTTGGTCTGCAGGCCTTCGGTGCAGCGGAACACACCGCCGAAATAGCCGACGTCCTGCCCGAACACCACCACGTTGTTGTCGCGCTCCAGCATCACATCCATGGCCGAGCGCAAAGCCTGGATCATGGTCATCGGCGCGGAGGCCGGACCAGCGTTGTTATCGATAGCCATGATCAGACTCCGAGCTGCTGACGCTGCCGGCGCAGATGCTCCGGCATGTCCTTGTACACGTCTTCAAAGATGCTGGCGGCGCTGGGAACGTGGCCGTCCACCAGGGTGCCGTAGCTTTCCGCTTCCTTCTGCGCCGCCAGGATCTCGGCGTCGAGCTCGGCCTTGACGGCTTCATGCTCTTCGTCGGACCAGATGCCCAGCGAGATCAGGTGCTTCTTGAAGCGCGCGATCGGATCGCCCAGCGGGAAGTGGCTCCAGTCGTCGCCGGGGCGGTACTTGGAGGGATCGTCGGACGTGGAGTGCGGCCCGGCGCGGTAGGTCACCCATTCGATCAGGGTCGGTCCCAGATTGCTGCGGGCGCGTTCGGCGGCCCAGCGCGAGGCGGAGTAGACCGCCAGGAAATCGTTCCCGTCCACCCGCAACGAGGCGATGCCGCAGCCCACGCCGCGGCCCGCGAAGGTCGCGCCCTCGCCGCCGGCGATCGCCTGGAAGGTGGAGATGGCCCACTGGTTGTTGACCACGTTCAGGATGACCGGCGCGCGGTAGACGTGGGCGAAGGTCAGTGCGGTGTGGAAGTCGGCCTCGGCGGTGGCGCCGTCGCCGATCCAGCCGGAGGCGATGCGGGTGTCCCCCTTGATAGCCGAGGCCATGCCCCAGCCCACCGCCTGGATGAATTGCGTGGCCAGGTTGCCCGAGATGCTGAAGAAGCCCCGTTCGCGGTCGGAGTACATGACCGGCAATTGGCGGCCCTTGAGCGGATCGCGTTCGTTGGACATCAACTGGCACATCATGGTGACCAGCGAGGCGTCGCGCGCCAGCAGGATGCTTTGCTGGCGGTAGGTCGGGAAGCACATGTCGCCCTGCTCCAGCGCCATGGCGTGGGCCGTGCCGATGGCCTCTTCGCCCAGGCTCTGCATGTAGAACGAGATCTTCTTCTTGCGCTGGGCGGTCAGCATGCGCGCATCGAACAGACGCGTCTTCAGCATGTTGCGCATGCCCGCGCGCAGCTGCTCGTGGCTGAGTTGCGGCGCCCACGGTCCGACGGCGCTGCCGTCGTCCGCGATCACCCGGACCAGGCTGTATGCCAGTCCGCCGGTATCGACCGCGGCAACATCAATGGAGGGTTTGGGCACATCGCCGGGCGGCGACAGGTGCAGGTAGGAAAAATCGGTCTTGCAACCCGGGCGCCCTGTAGGCTCCGGGACGTGCAACTTCAACGGCCCATATTGGCTCATGTATTGTCTCCACGCTTGATCGTGTCATGCGCATTCTTCTTACCAAGACACTGCCCAAGGGGGTGACCTCGGACATTGCCATCGTCGGCCGGTGCAAAGGGATGAACATGCACGACCGGCAGCCAGAGTAGCACAGGGCGCAGCCCCGAGACAGGGGCCGCGCCGGGCCTCGCTACCAGCGGTAGCTGAGAGTCGCGTAGAGCGTGCGCGGATCGCCGTAGCGGCAACCGGTGGCGCCGGCGCACGACAGGTAACCACGGTTGAACAGGTTGCGCGCGTTCACGGTCAAGGACAGGCCGCTGAACTGGGGCGAGACCGCGCCGAAGTCGTACGCGGCCATCGCGTCCACCAGGAACTGGCCCGGCACCTCCGCGGGATAGCCCGGCAGGTTGGTCGAACTGGCGTAGCGCACGCCGGCGCCCAGGGTCAGCCCGGGCACGCCCGCCGCCGTCAGGTTGTAGTCGGCCCACACCGCGGCGCTATGCAGCGGCACCAGCGTGGTGCGCTGGCCGACCAGTTCGGGCAAGGTGCTGCGGATGGTGCGCGCATCGGTGTAGGCATAGCTCGCGGTCAGGTTCAGCGCCCCCAGCCGCGCCTTGGCCTCCAGTTCCAGGCCGCGCGAGCGCGCCTTGCCGGTCTGCACCGAATAGGTCGGATCCACCGGATCGGCCGTCAGGGCGTTGGTCTGCGTCAGGTCATAGACGGCAGCGCTGTATAGCATGTCGCTGCCAGGCGGCTCGTAGCGCAGACCCAATTCGTACTGCACGCCCTTGGTCGGCTTGAAGGCATTATCGGCGCGGTCCATGCCCACGGTGGGCGCGAAAGACTGGCTCACGCTCACATAAGGCGCCAGGCCCGCCGGCGCGAGGTACACCAGGCCGACCCGCCCGGTGGTGGCCGTGTCCCGCTGCCGGGTGGCGGCGCCGCTGGCATGGCTGCGCTGGTCCGTATCGGCCCAGTCCTGGCGCCCGCCCAGCACCACCACCCACTGGTCATGGATCTTGATCTGGTCCTGCAGGTAGAAGCCGATGCCGTTCGAACGCGTCACGAAGCCGTTGTTGCGCGCGGTGTTCACCACCGGCACCGCGCCATAGACGGGATGATAGATGTCGCCCAAGGGCGCCACCGTGCCCGAGTGGCGGCTGGTGTCGTAGTTGCTGCGGTAATAGTCCAGGCCTGCCAGCACCGTGTGCTGCAACCCGCCCCCCTCCAGCTTGAATTCCAGCGAGGTGTCGGCGGCGATGCCATACGAGTTCTCGGTTCGGCTCACAACCCCGCGCCGCAGCGTAGTGCCATTGGGTTGCAGGCCACCGAACGACAGATAGTCCCACTCGCCGTAAGCGGTGAAGTAGCGCGCGCTCTGGCGCAGCTTGACGCGCTCGTTGAAGGCGTGCTCGAACACGTAGCCGGCGGTGTAGGTGTCAGTGTCATAGCGATCGAAGTCCGGTTCTCCGATGAACAGGTCGCGCGGGATCTGGCCGTTCAAGGTGTTGGCCGCCGGCATCGGAGCCGCGAAACGCGTGCGGATGCGCTGGTAGCTGGCCAGCAGCGTCAGCGAGGTCGCCGCGTTGGGCCGCCAGCTCAGGGCCGGCGCCAGGTAGGTGCGATCGTCGGGCACGTGATCGACCCAATTGTCGGCGTTGCGCGCCAGGCCGGTCAGGCGATAGGACCAGGTGCCATCTTCCGTCAGCGCGCCAGCGAAATCGCCCGACACCTGCCGGCGGGCGTAGCTGCCGGTCTCAAGGTTCAGTTCGCGCAGCGGCTCGGTGGTCGGGCGTTTGCTGACGGTGTTGACCACCCCGCCCGGCGTGAGCTGGCCATACAGCACCGAGGCCGCGCCGCGCAACACCTCGACACGTTCCAGTCCATAGGGTTCCTGGCCGCCATCGTAGACGTTGGACTGCAGCTTGAGTCCATCGCGCAGCAGGCCCGAATTGCCGGTGGCCACGTTGAAGCCGCGCAACATCAGGTCGTCCACCATGCGGCTGAAAGCCGGCGACTGGGCCGCCACACCCGGCGTGTAGCCCAGCGCGTCGGCGACGCTGGCGGCCTTGACGACGCGGATCTGGTCGCTGGTGACCACCGACACCGATTGCGGCGTCTCGATCAGCGGCGTGTCGGTCTTGGCGCCGGCCATGCTGCGCAGGGCCACGTAACCGTCGACGTGGCCGGTGGGCGATTCGGCCGCGGCGGTCACGCGCACGGGCTCCAGCATGGCCGCGCCGCCCTGCGGCAGGGGTTGCGCGCTGAAGGTGCCGTTGGCGGTGATCCGCAGCTCCAGCCCGCTACCCATCAGGGCCAGCCGCAAGGCCTGTTCGGCGGTGTAGACGCCGACCACGGCGGGGGCCTGGCGACCCGCCACCAGCGCCGGCTCGACCGACACGGCACGGCCGCTCTCGCGCGCGATGCGGGTCAAGGTGTCGGCCAGCGGCGCAGCCGGCAGGTTGTAGCGCAGCGCGGCGGATGCGCCCGCCTGGGTGCTGGATTGCGCCTGGGCGGTGCCGGCCGGCACCGCCAGGGCAATGAGGAACGCGGCCGCCAGGCGCGGCGCGGAACGAACGGGGAACATGGAATCTCCTGCTGCAAGTGTGTGCTTCAGGAGGTATGTCCAGCGGACCCGGCGCAAGCGATCATTTTTTTTCGACTGACGGGCTGCGCAGGTCGATGCTGACCAGCCAGCCGGTCAGCGCGCGCACCTCGATCGGCAAGGTCTGGCGCAAGGACTCCAGCACCTGATCGGTGTCGTCAAGGGGAAAGGCCCCCAGCACCCGCAGCCGGGCGGCTTCGGGCGTGATACGCAGGAAACCGCGCCGGTACGGCCGCAAGGCCGACACCACCTCGCCCAGCGACCGGTCGCGCACCACCAGCATGCCGTCCCGCCAGGCTGCAGCCTCGGCCAGCGCGGCGTCCGGCGCGCCGACGCCATCCGCGCCGAAACGCGCGCCCTCGCCCGCCGCCAGGACCCGCCGCTGGCCGGCCGCGCGCACTTCGACACTGTGTTCAATCACGCTGGCGATGCTGCCCCGCTCATCGCGCGCCACCCCGAACACCGTGCCCAGGGCTTGCACCTCGCCATCGGGACTGGCGACGATGAACGGCCGTGCAGCATCGGCCGCCACCCGCACGTACACCGCGCCGGCCCGCAGCCGCAGCACGCGGGCGCGGCCGCCAAATTCCAGGTCCACCGCGGAGCGGGCGTTCAGGGTCAGCAGGCTGCCGTCCGGCAATGTGTGCGTGCTGCGCTCGGCGGTGCCGCTATGCAGATCGGCGGCCAACGTGCGCAATGGCGTCTGCCGGTCGACCAGGACAGCCAGGCCCCCGGCCGCCAATGCCAGCCCCAATGCGTTGCGCAAGGCCCGACGCCGCGCCGGCGCGGTAGCCAGGGCGGCTCCCGCGGCGCGTGCCGGGACCCCGTCGGGTAACGGCGCGAACGTGTTCTTCAACGCCGCGGCGACCGTCTCCCAGGCGGCTGCGTGGCGCGGGTCGGCGCGGCGCCAGGCGTCGAAGCCGGCACGGTCGGCGTCGCCAGCCACGCCCGACGACAACAGCACCATCCAGTCGACCGCGGCCTCCAGGTCCGCCGGCAGCGTGGGCCCGCTCATGCCGCCAGGCGCGCCGCGACGCAGAGCGTGACGGCCTGTTTCATGCAGCGCCTGACGGTGATGCCCGACACGCCAAGGCGCTCGGCGATCTGCGGATACGTGAGTTCTTCCAGCTGGCTCATCAGAAAGACCTGGCGCGTGCGCGCCGGCAGGCGCTGCAGGGCGCGGTCTATCTGCATCAGGGCCTCGACCGCCAGCGCGCGTTGTTCCTCGCTGGGCGCATGAGCCTGCGGCAGCAGTTCAAGGCTGTCGAGATAGGCCCGCTCAAGTTCGCGGCGACGCCAGAAGGTGTACAGCGTGCGCTGTGCCAGCGTGGTCAGGAAGGCGCGCGGTTCCCGGATGACCTCGGCCCGACTGCCGGTCAGCACCCGCACGAAGGTGTCGTGCGCCAGGTCGGCCGCATCGTGGCGGCAGCCCAGCCGGCGGCGCAGCCATTCCTGCAACCATGGATGATGGGCCTCGTACAGCTGGGCGGCGGTAGGCTGCGTCGGCTGCGCAGAATGGGACATGGGGGAAGGCGCGGTAGCGGGTCAATAAAAATAAGAATTATTGTTATTTATTCCCCGCCACGCAAGCGCGGCATGCGCCCCGCCAGCCCCATCCCAGGCTTGGAGCGCTCTATACTTGCCGTCCCTGATTCCCTGGAAAGCCACGTGCCCGGATCGACAGCCTCAAGATGGTTCTGCTGGACCGGCATCGTCTTCGCCGCGCTGTACCTCGCCATCGTCATCCTCTGCGTTGCCGGCGCGCTCTCGGCCGACGGCGATGACAAGGGGCGTTTCGTGCTGCTGCAGTTGCCGCTGGCGCCGCAACTGGCGCTGCTGCATGAACTGAACCTGGACCGCCTGCTGGGAGACCTGTCCTGGGTCGGCGGCTATCTGCTGATCGGGCTGCCCACGCTGGCCCTCTTCTACTTCGCGGGCTGGGGCCTGGAGAAGCTCGTGCGCGCCGCATTCCGGCCGATCCCGGGCCGGCGCTAAGCCGGAGATGCCATAAAAAAACCGGCCATGGGCCGGTTTGCTTCATCCAGGACGGCGCCCTCAGACCGGACCGGTCCACTCCGTGACGAATTCGCGGTAGTCCGGGCGGTTGGCCGGCGGTACGGCGCAAGCCGGGGTGCCGATGGCCAGAAAGCCCAGGAAACGGTAGTCCAGCGCGTCCAGGCCCAGCGCGTTCTGCACGTCTTCGACGTAGGTGCCGATGCCAGTGCTCCAGAACGCGCCGTAGCCCAGCATGTGCACGGCGTTCAGGAGGTTCATGGTGGCGGCGCCGGTGGCCAGCAGTTGTTCCTGCTCCGGGATCTTGGTGTTGTCGTGCGCAATCTTCTGCGCCACCGCGACGAAGAGCGGCACGCCGGCCATCCATTCGCGCACCGACTTTTCCTTTTCCGGCGTCATGCGCGGATCGCCGCTGCGCTTGACGGCGTCCAACGCCAGATCGGCCAGCTTGCCGATGGCCTCGCCCTGGATCACCACGAAACGCCACGGGCGCAAGGCGCCATGGTCGGGCGCCGACATCGCCGCCTGCAGGATCTGTTCGAGTTCCTCGGGCTTGGGCGCCGGGGCGCGGAGGAACTTGAAGGAACGGCGGGTATTCAGGGCGTGCAGCGGGGTGGCGGTCTGGGTCGTGGTCATCGGATCGGGCGTCAATGAGAAAGAAACACAATTCATATTACGCCACTCCGCCGCCCCAGGCCGTCATCCCCCCGGACCGCCAGAGGTCATTCGATCTGGATGCCGACCTCTTTGATGACCCCCGCCCAGCGCGTCAGCTCCGCGTTGACGAACTGGCCCAGCTCGGCCGGGCTGCTGGCGCCGGGCGTGGCGCCCTCGCCCTTGAAGCGGGTCTGCAAGGCCGGCACGGCCAGCGAGCGCGCCACCGCCTGGTTCAGCACCGCCACCACCGCATCGGGCGTGCCCTTGGGCGCCATCAACGCATTCCAGGTGTTGATCTCGTAGCCCTTGAACATCGGGTCCTCCGCCACCGTGGGCACATCGGGCAGTTCGGCCGAACGGTCGCGGGTGGTCACGGCCAGGGCGCGCAGCGCGCCCGCGCGAACCTGCGGCAAGGCTGCCGGCAAGGTGGCGAAGCTGAACTGGGTCTCGCCGCTCATGACCGAGGAATTGGCCAGCGACCCGCCGCGGTACGGCACGTGCTGGATCTGCACCTTGGCCTCCGAGGCGAACATGGCGCCGGCCACGTGCACTGGCGAGCCATTGCCGCTGGAGGAATAGTTCAGGTCGCCCGGTTTCTCGCGCGCCAGCTTGACCAGGTCGGCCACCGACGCCACGGGCAGCTTGGGATTGGCCACCAGCACCAGCGGGATGGATGCGATCATGCTGACCGGCGCGAAGCCGCCCACCGGGTCGTAGCCCAGCGATTTCTTGTACACGACCGGATTGATGCCATGGCTGGACACGGTCGCCATGAACAAGGTGTAGCCATCCGGCGCGGCCTGCTGCACGGAGGCCGCGGCGATGTTGCCGGCGGCGCCAGCCTTGTTCTCGATGATGACGGGCTGCTTGAGCTCCTTGCTCAACTGCTCGCCCAGCGCCCGCGCCAGGATGTCCGTGGTGCCGCCGGCGGCGTAGCCCACCACGATGCGCACCGGCTGGCTTGGGTACGCCCCCTGCGCGTGCAGCGGCGCCGCGCACAGCCACGCCGCCAAGCCAGCCAGGCCTGCCCTCAGATAAACCGCTTTCATGTCTGTCTCCTCGTCGCCGCGCTTCTGCTGCGCGGTCTATGGCCAGGCCGTCCCCGGTGGGATCGGTGGCCGGGTTGATCCGGTCCGCGGCGAATTCAGGACGCAAGCCTCCCCGGGCCGCGCCGGCGACGGCGCGGACCTGAAAGCCGCGTAGGGAATCCGGCCCGCGGCCGGAGATCAGGTACCGGTGAACACCGGCGCTCTCTTTTCCGCGAACGCCTTGCGGCCTTCGCGGTAGTCATTGCTTTCGAAACACTCCAGCACCAGACGGCGCATGCCTTCCACGTCGACCTCCGGTCCCAGCTGCTGAAGCTGTCGGATCATCTTCTTGCCGGCGCGCAGCGTCAGCGGGGCGTTGGCCTGGATCTGGGCCAGCATGGTTTCCAGCACCTGCGGCAGTTCGTCCACCGGCGCGACCCTGCGGATCAGGCCCAGTTCCTTGGCTTCGCGGGCGTCATAGCGCGCCGCCGTCAGGAAGATTTCCAGCGCGTTGGCCGGGCCGACCGCCGTCACCAGGTTGCGGATCGCGGTCAGGCGGTAGCCCAGGCCCAGCTTGCCTGCGGGAATCGCGAAGCTGCTGTTGTCGGAAGCGATGCGGATGTCGCAGCACAGGGCAATGTTCAGGCCGCCGCCGATGCAATAGCCCTGGATGTACGCGATCGTGGGCTTGTCGTAGTCGTACAGCGCCAGTTGCGCGGTTTCGGCCACGCGCTCGTACTCCACCACCGCGTCCTCGCCGCTGCGCAGCTTGTCGAACTGCGAGATGTTGGCGCCGCTGACGAAGGCCTTGCCGCCCGCGCCCTGCAGCACCACTGCCCGGATCTCCGGGTCCTGGCGGAAAGCTTCCAGCACTACCGGCACCGCTTCCCACATGGCGAACGATACGGCGTTATGCCGCTGCGGATCGTTGAAAGTCAGCCAACCTATCGCGCCACGCTTCTCGGCCACGATGTTGTCGGTAATGTCGCCCTGCAGAATGCGTTGTATGGTCACGGTTGCTTTCCTTGTATGACTGTCTGGTGCCGTTGTATGCCGTTGGTCAGGTGGACGCGCATGGCAAGGCGCGCTGCCTCGCTGTCGCCGGCGACGATGGCATCGAAGATGCGGTGATGTTCGCGTTCGATTTCCGGCACGCGCTCGGTGCCGGCGCTGGTGTAGCGCAGCGTGCGCACGGCGCCGCGGAACACGTGGCGCAGGTGCGCCAACAGGCGCACGAAATAAGGGTTGTTGGTGGCCTCGCCCACGGCCATGTGGAAGTCCAGCGCGTGGTCGGCGCCTGCCTGCCAGTCATTGCCTGCCGCGTCGACCCGTTGCAGGGCCTGGCGCAGGGTTTCGATTTGTTCGGGGGTACGGTGCAGGGCCGCCTGCGCGGCCGCGCCGGATTCCAGTTCCACGCGCAGCTGGAAGATGTGCGCCAGCGGCTCGGGCTGCAGCAGGTCTTCCGGCGCGATTTCGAAATTGCGCGTGCCCACGTCCTGCGCCACGAAGGACCCCACGCCGCGCCGCGTATCCACATACCCCGACAGCTTCAGCCTCGCGATCGCCTCGCGCACCACATTGCGGCTGACGGCGAACATCTGCGCCAGCTCGAACTCGGTGGGCAGGCGCTGGCCGGGCTCGAATTCGCGCGCCACGATCTTCTGGCGGATCTGCGAAGCGATCTCGTCCGGCAGGTTGTCGGGGCGTCCCAGGCTGGAAAAGACCTGGTCGGCGGCGGCGGTGGATGGTGCGTTCATGTCTGGGCTGTCTCCGTCTGGGCCGCCGGATACGCGGGCGGCCTTGGCGGCGATTTTATGCTCGGTGCCTGGACGTATCCCTTAAATGACGCCTTCGCGGGCCAGCTGCTGCAAGTCGGCAGGCGCCAATCCCAGCATGCCGCCATAGACGTCGCCGTTGTGCTGGCCGCGTTCGGGCGCGGGCGCCATTTCCCCGGTGGTGGAACGGCTCAGGATCATGGGCTGCCCCACCACCGAAATCGGCCCCAGCGCGGGATGGCGGATCTCCCGGCTGAGCCCCAGGTGGCGCACCTGCGGATCCTCGAATGTCTGGTCCATGCCCAGGATCGGACCGCAAGGCACGCCTTCCTTGTTCATCAGCGCTATCCATTCGGCGGTGGGCCGGGTCGCGGTGCGCGCGCCGATGGCCGCGTTCAGCGCGGGTCGGTTGCGCGCCCGCAGCGGTACCGTCAGGAAGCGCTCGTCCTCGATCAGTTCCGGCAATTCCAGCACGCGGCACAGGCGCGCATAGATGTCGTTGCCCATGGCCGCGATGTTCATATAGCCGTCGCTGGTGGGGAACACGCCGGTCGGGCTGCTGGTGGGATGGTCGTTGCCGCTCTGGCCAGGCACCTCGCCGTTCATCAGCCAGCGCATCGCCTGGAAATCCATCATCCAGACCTGCGATTGCAACAGCGATGTCTGCACCCACTGCCCTTGCCCCGACACCTCGCGCTCCAGCAGCGCGATGAAGATGCCGATGGCGCAGAACAGGCCGGAGGTCAGGTCCGCCACCGGAATCCCCGCCCGCATGGGGCCGCGGCCGGGTTCGCCCGTCACCGACATCAGCCCGCCTATGCCCTGCGCGATCTGGTCCAGCCCCGGGCGTCCGGCGTAGGGGCCGTCCTGGCCGAAGCCGGACACGCTGGCGTAGACGATGCGCGGGTTCACCTGGCGCAGCGTCTCGTAGTCGATGCCCAGCTTGAACTTGACGTTGGGCCGGTAGTTTTCCACCACCACGTCGGCCTGGCGCACCAGGTCCAGGAACAGCGCCCGGCCCTGCGGATGCTTCAGGTTCAGCGTGACGCTGCGCTTGTTGCGGTGGGTGTTCTGGTAGTCCGCGAACTGGGCGGAGCCGCCCGGCTTGTCGTCCTGCTCGTCGCCCGGCTCTTCGATCTTGATGACGGTGGCGCCCCAGTCCGCGAACTGGCGCACGGCGGCGGGACCCGAGCGCACTCGCGTCAGGTCCAGGACGGTGAATCGGCCCAAGGGCTTGGAATCCATGCTTGTCTGCCTCTCTGTATGGCGCCGCCAATCGTCGACCGCGGCTGCCTTGTCATTATTTGTTGGATGTTGGACATCTTACATGCTGATTTTGGACGCAACAAGACGCCGCCGCGCTTTTTGCGCGGCGGGTTTTCCCTAGGCCATCAGGCCCGTGCTCCGTGATGCCGCCCTGTCCAGGGCCGCTGTCAGCCCAGGTGCGTGTGGCGTTCCTGGCGCTCTTCGACCTGCATTTCGCTCAGGCCATGCAGGATGCCGCAGTCTTCCGTGTCGGGCCGGGCCGACAGGCAGCGCTGGCGCAATTCCGTGAGCTGGGTCTTGAGCTGGGTCAGTTCGGCGATGCGTTCATCCACGTGGGAGATGTGCTCGTCGAACAGTTCGTTGATGGGGCCGCAACCGCTCTGGTGGTTATCCGCCAGCGACAGGATGGCGCGGATCTCGTCCTGCGTCATGTCCAGCGCGCGGCAGTTGCGGATCAGGCGCAGCCGCTCCAGATGGGGCTGGCCGTAGCTGCGGTAGTTGTTCAGTCCCCTTTCCGGGGCCGGCAACAGCCCTTCTTTCTCGTAATACCTGACGGTCTCGACCGTGGTTCCGGCCGCCGTGGCCAATTCGCCGATACGCATCGCTGCCTCCCGGATCGCATCCGATTGATATAGGGGGTTGACCCTATAGTAACTCCAAGGTGTGGAATAGCGTCACCAGCTTATTTCAAGGCAGAGGACGATGTCTTTACCTCCGGTCAAAAAACACGAACATATGCCCGCCGGGCAAGGCGGCGCCTGCTGCGCGCACGACGGCTGCGACGCGCCCGCCAAGAACGCCCAGGCCCAGGCCGGACACGATCATGCGGGCCATGATCACGCGGATCACAGCCACGCGGGCCACGATCACAGCCACGACCATGCCGGCCATGACCACGCGCACGATCACAAGCACGATCGCAGCCACAAGCACGACCACGGCGGCGACGCCTGCTGCGGCCATGGCGATGGCCAGCCCTTCACCGTCTCGGGCGCCGGCGCGGCCACGCTTACCGCGGGCCCGGGCCAGTCGCTGGCGCGCCTGCGCATCGGCCAGATGGACTGCCCCACCGAGGAAACGCTGATCCGCAAAAAGCTCGACAACATGGCCGACGTCCACGCGCTGGACTTCAACCTGATGCAGCGCGTGCTGACCGTGGTCCACGCCGAAGGCGCGCTGGACCGTGTCATGGCCGCCATCAAGTCGCTGGACATGACGCCCGAGCCCCTGGCCGACAACGCTCCTGGCACGCCAGCCCCTGCCGCCAAACCGGTGAACTGGTGGCTGATCGGCGGCTCCGGCGTCCTGGCCGCGCTGTCGGAACTGTCGCATTTCGCCGGCTGGCCGCTGGGCGTCACCGCAGCCCTGGCCGTGGCCGCCATCCTGGCCTGCGGCATCAGCACCTACCGCAAGGGCTGGATCGCCGTACGCAACGGCAACCTCAACATCAATGCCCTGATGAGCATCGCCGTCACCGGCGCCGTGCTGATCGGCCAATGGCCAGAAGCGGCGATGGTGATGTTCCTGTTCAACGTGGCCGAACTGATCGAAGCCCGCTCCCTGGACCGGGCGCGCAACGCCATCCGTGGCCTGCTCGACCTGGCGCCGGAAACGGCGACCGTGCGCCAGGCCAATGGCGACTGGCTGGAAGTGCCCGCCGCCAGATTGCAGGTGGGCGATATCGTGCGGGTACGCCCGGGCGAACGCATCGCCGCCGACGGCATCATCGTCAGCGGCAGCTCGGCGGTGGACCAGTCCCCCATCACCGGCGAAAGCCTGCCCGTGGAAAAGACGCAGGACGACCCGGTCTACGCGGCCACCGTGAACGCGGCCGGCTCCTTCGAATACCGCGTCACCGCGGCCGCCGGCAACACCACGCTGGCGCGCATTATCCACGCCGTCGAACAGGCGCAAGGCGCGCGCGCGCCGACCCAGCGCTTCATCGACCGCTTCTCGCGCATCTATACGCCGGCCGTGGTGGGCATCGCGGTGCTGGTGGCGGTGCTGCCGCCGCTGTTCTGGAACCAGCCCTGGTTCGACGCCATCTACCGCGCCCTGGCGCTGCTGATCATCGCCTGCCCCTGCGCGCTGGTCATTTCCACGCCGGTCAGCATCGTCAGCGGCCTGACCGCGGCCTCGCGCCGCGGCATCCTGGTCAAGGGCGGCGTGTACCTCGAAGAAGGCCGCAACCTGAAATGGCTGGCGCTGGACAAGACCGGCACCCTGACCCACGGCAAGCCGGTGCAGACCGACATCCAGGATTGGGACGTGTCCGACCAAAGCCGCCAGCCGGCCGCGCTGGTCGCCGCCAGCCTGGCCGCCCGCTCCGACCACCCGGTATCGCTGGCCGTGGCCAATGCCGCGCGCGACGCCGGCACGGCCTTGCTGGACGTGCAGGACTTCACCGCCCTGCCCGGCCGCGGCGTCAGCGCCACGCTGGACGGCGTGACCTTCCAGCTGGGCAACCGCCGTCTGATGCGCGAACTGGGCGTCTCCAGCCCCAAGCTGGAAGCGCGCCTGGACGAACTGGAACGCCAGGGCAAGAGCGCCATCGCGCTGACCGACGGCAATCGCGTGCTGGCCGTAGCCGCCGTGGCCGACACGGTCAAGCCGACCAGCGCCGCCGCCATCGCGGACCTGCACGCCCTGGGCGTGCGCACCCTGATGCTGACGGGCGACAACACGCCCACCGCGCAAGCCATCGCGCAACAAGTCGGCATCGACGAAGCGCGCGGCGACCAGTTGCCCGAAGACAAGCTGGCCGCCATCGAAAGCAAGCTGGCGTCTGGCGGCCGCGTCGGCATGGTGGGCGACGGCATCAACGACGCCCCCGCCCTGGCGCGCGCCGACATCGGCTTCGCCATGGGCGCGGCGGGCACCGGTACCGCCATCGAGACGGCGGACGTGGCCCTGATGGACGACGACCTGCGCAAGATCGGCACTTTCCTGCGTCTGTCCCACGCCACGCATCGCGTGCTGGTGCAGAACATCGCGCTGGCGCTGGGCATCAAGGCCGTGTTCCTGGCCCTGGCCATGACCGGCAACGCCACGCTGTGGATGGCGGTGTTCGCCGACGTGGGCGCGAGCCTGCTGGTGGTGGCGAACGGCCTGCGGCTGTTGCGGGCGGCGCCTGCGGCACACTGACGCGGAGCAGTCCGATTCCCGGTGGCGCATGCATTGCATGGCCGCCGGGAAAAGCAGGCCTCAGCCCGCCTGCTCTTCCTGCGGCCAGTCGCGCAGCACCGGCGCGTCCGGCGCGCCAGGCCCCACGTCGCGCAGATGGTCGTGCTGCAGCAGCGCCATGCGGTAGGCGTCGCGATAGCCGCCGTTGGAAAAGAACTCTTCCTTCAACAGTCCTTCGATCTGGAAGCCGCAGCGCTCATAGATGTGCACGGCGGCGGTGTTGTCCTTGTCCACCACCAGATAGACCTTGTGCAGGTTCAGCACGCGAAAGGCATAGCCCACAGCGATGCGCGTCGCCGCCTTGGCGTAGCCCCGGCCCTGATAGCTGGGCGCGATGATGATCTGGAATTCGGCGCGGCGGTGGATGTAGTCGATTTCCACCAGCTCGACCAGGCCGGCGGGCTGCCCGGTGTCGTGCTCGATGATGAAGCGCCGCTCGTTCTGGTCGTGCAAGTGGCGGTCATACAGGGCGACCAGTTCGTCGTAGGCCTCGTAAGGCTCTTCGAACCAATAACGCATGATGACGTCGTTATTGTTGATCTTGTGCACGAAGTGCAGGTCGCCACGCTCCAGGGGGCGTATTTTGATATCGGTTGTGACCGACATGGTGATACCTCCGAAAGTGCGCCCATTGTAAGCGGGCGCGGCCCGGCGCGCTGGCGCTCAGCCGCCCGAGAACGCCGGCAGGCGTTGTTCTATGCGCCGCATGACCTCATTGGCGGCGGACGACAGCGGCCGCCCCAGCCGCAGCAGCGCCTGGCATTCGGGCGCGCTCAGGATGGGATGCGCGATGGGAATCGCCACCAGTTCGCCGCTGGCCAGCTCATGATGCACGCCCAGGTTCGGCATCAGCGTCACGCCCGCTCCTGTCATCGCGTACTGCTTCAGTACGCGCAGCGAATTGGTGGTAAGGCTGGGCGTCAGATGGATGCGCTCGGTGAATTCCAGCAGGTCCACCGCCTGGCGCAGCCCGTAGGGCGCGGACATCAGCGCGAAGGGATACGGCATGATGTCGGCGATGGTCAGCGGCCCGCGCCTTGCGGCCAGGGCATGGCCGCGGCCCGCCAGCAGGCAGACCGGATGCTTGCGGCTGGCGCGGCAGCGCAGCCGCGGGTCCACCGGCGGGTTGTAGGCCAGCCCGATGTGGGCCGCGTCCGAGGCCACCGCCTCGACCACCTCATTGACCGAACCGACGTTGACGCTGATGTTGATCTGCGGATATTCGATGCAGAACGGCCCGACCACGTGTTCCATCAGGCCGTCGATAAAGCCTTCGCTGATCATCAGCTGCACGTTGCCGCGCTGCATGCCGCGCAATTCCTGCAGGCGCGCATTCAGATGCTCCTGCTGGGCGCGGCAGCCGCGGTGGTACTCCAGCAGCATATCGGCGGCCTCGGTGGGCGTCAGCCCGCGCGAGCGCCGCTCGAACAACTGCACGCCCAGTTCCTTTTCCAGCAGCTGGATCTGCCGGCTGATCACGGAGGCCGCGGTATCCAGCTTGTCGGCCGCGCCCCGTATCGAGCCGCAAGCCATGACCTCGTTGAAGTACTTCAGGCGGACCTGGCTGATTTCCTGCATGTCCCGCGTTCCTGGGGCGCCTGGTGGCGCCGGTTGAAGGTGATTCAAGCGTTGCCCACAGGGCAACGATAATTTATCACCCCGGTCATTGTTCGGAACGCCCCTGTCTTCCAATAATGGCGGCCGCGGAAGCCACAGGGTTTCCGGCCCAACCCCAGCCAGCGCGGGCGCCAGACCCGCGCGAGGAGACATGCAATGCCCCATCCGACCACGCCGGGCGCGGACCCGCGCCTGGCCCCGCTCTATCGCAAGATCACGTGGCGCCTGCTGCCCTTCCTGCTGCTCTGTTACGTCTTTGCCTACCTGGACCGAATCAACATCGGCTTCGCCAAGCTCCAGATGCAGCAGGACATCGGCATTTCCGACGCCGTCTACGGCCTGGGCGCCGGCATCTTCTTCCTGGGCTACGTCATCTTCGAAGTGCCCAGCAACCTGTTGCTGACCCGCATCGGCGCTCGCCGCACGATCAGCCGCATCATGGTGCTGTGGGGCCTGACCTCGGCCTCGATGCTGTTCGTGCAGGGCGAATGGAGCTTCTACGTCCTGCGCTTCATGCTGGGCGTATTCGAAGCCGGCTTCGCGCCCGGCATGATCTTCTACCTGACCTACTGGTACTCGCAGTCGCGCATGGCCGGCGTCATGGCGGTGGTGATGCTGGCCGGCCCCATCGGCGGCATCGTCGGCGGCCCCGTGTCGGCCTGGATCATGACCGCGTTCTCGGGCGCGCACGGCCTGGACGGCTGGCAATGGATGTTCCTGCTGGAAGGTCTGCCCTGCGTGCTGCTGGGCGTCATCGCGTACCGCTACCTGGACGACAAGCCGGCCGAGGCCAAGTGGCTCAGCGCCGAGGAAAAAGCGCTGCTGGCGGCCGACCTGGAGACCCGCGGCACGCAGCAGAAGCACGCCTTCAAGCAGGTGCTGCGCGACCCCGTCATCTACGGCATGGCCCTGACCTACTTCTGCCTGATCTGCGGCATCTATGCCGTCAGCTTCTGGCTGCCCACTCTGCTCAAGCTGGCGGGCGTGCACGACACCATGGAGATCGGCCTGTATTCCGCCATCCCCTACATCGCCGCGGCGGTCTTCATGCTGTGGTTCGCGCGCAGCTCGGACCGCATGCAGGAACGGCGCTGGCATACGCTGATTCCGGCGCTCCTGGCCGGCGTGTCCCTGTGCATCGCCACCGCCGCGCCGACGCAATTCGCGCTATCCCTGAGCGCCATCACCCTGGCCACGGGCTTCATGTGGGCCTCCTACACGGTATTCTGGGCGATTCCTTCCCAGTACCTCAAAGGAGAGGCAGCAGCCGGCGGCATCGCCCTCATCAACAGCATCGGCCTGCTCGGCGGATTCCTCAGCCCGTCCATCATCGGCTGGTCCAAGGAAGCCACGGGCACGCTGGCTGGCGGCCTGTACGTGATCTCCGCCTTGCTGGTGGCAGGCGCCTTGCTCCTGCTGGTGAACCGTCCGCCCCGTTCCGCGCCCGCCCGCGCCTGAAGTCCAACTCACAGGAAACGATCATGCATATTCTGGTTGCTGGCTTCCAGCACGAAACCAACACCTTCGCGCCGTCGCTCGCCGCCTACGACAACTTCGTGCGCGGCGAAGGATTCCCCGCCATGGTGCGCGGCAAGGACATGCTGGCGCTGCGCGAGGTCAACATCCCCGCTGGCGGCTTCATCAACGCGGCGCTGGCCCAGGGCCATACGGTCGAGACCGTGATCTGGGCGGGCGCCAGCCCCTCGGCCCATGTAACCCGCGACGCCTACGAACGAATCGCCGGCGAAATCCTGGACGCGGCCCGCAACGGCAGCTACGACGCCGTCTACCTCGACCTGCACGGCGCCATGGTCGCCGAACACCTGGACGACGGTGAAGGCGAACTGCTGGCGCGCGTGCGCCAGATCGTCGGGCCCGACGTGCCGGTGATCGCCAGCCTGGACCTGCACGCCAACGTCACCGCGCAGATGCTGCAGGAAGCCGACGGCCTGGCCGCGTTCCGCACCTATCCGCATGTGGACATGGCCGACACCGGCGAACACGCGGCGCGCCTGCTGCAGGCCCGCATCGCGGCCGGCGACAGCTGGAGCCGCAGCGAACGCCGCCTGCCCTTCCTGATTCCGATCAACGGCATGTGCACGATGCTGCAGCCGTCCAAGGGTGTGTACGAGCTGCTGGAAAGCCTGGAGCAGACCCCGGGCGTGGCCTCCATCTCGTTCGCGCCCGGCTTTCCGGCGGCGGACTTCCCCGAGTGCGGCCCGGTGGTCTGGGCCTACGGCACCGATGCGGCAGCCGTCGAACGCGTGACCGAAACCCTGTACCAGCGCGTGCTGGAACTGGAGCCGCAATGGTCGCCCGACTTCCTCGATCCGTCCGAGGCCGTGCGCCGCGCGCAGGCGCTGGCGGCGGGCGCATCGCGCCCCGTGGTCATCGCCGACACGCAGGACAATCCGGGCGCGGGCGGCGACGCCAATACCACCGGCATGCTGCGCGCGCTGGTGCAGGCCGATGCCCAGAATGCCGCGCTGGGGCTGTTCTACGACCCCGAGGCGGTACGCCAGGCCACCGCGGCCGGCATCGGCGGCAAGGTCCGCCTGAGCCTGGGAGGCCAATCGGGCGTGGCGGGCGACTCCGCTTTCGAAGGCGAGTTCGTGGTCGAAACCCTGTCGCCCGGCAAGCTGCGCTTTGACGGGCCGATGATGAACGGTATGGACGTGGACCTGGAAGCCGTGGCCGGCCTGCGCATCGGCGGCGTGCGGGTGGTGGTCAGTGCCACCAAGTCGCAGATGCTGGACCGCAACCTGTTCCGCGTCGGCGGCGTGCAGCCCGAGGAGATGGCGATACTGGTGGTGAAGAGTTCCGTGCACTTCCGCGCGGACTTCCAGCCCATCGCCCACGAAGTGCTGGTGGCCAAGGCGCCCGGCCCGATGCAGGCCGACCCGGCCGACCTGCCCTGGACCCGGCTGCAGCCCGGCATCCGCGTGCGGCCGCAAGGCAAGCCGTTCTCTTACTGAACGCCCCGCCCCGCCGCCAGCCGGCGGGGTTTGCTTTCGCGCGGCGCAGTGGCAGACTGGAAGCATGAAAAAGCTCCATACGCTCGCCTATCCGCGCCTCGGCGCGTCGGACTCCGCGTTCATCGAGGAGTTCCGGCGCCAGCATGACGGCCAGCATCCGCTGGTGCAGGCGCACTTCACCATGGCATTCGGCTGCGCGGGCATCGACGAACAGGCCTACCAGCAGCACCTCGAAGAGGTCGCCGGCCTGAACGGCCCGATAGACTTCGTATGCCGTTACGCCATGCTGGGGGCCGACCCCGCGCACGCTTACGCGTACCTGGTTCCCGATGAAGGCCACAGCCAGCTGTCGCGGCTGCATGACGCCCTGTACCGCCAGGTGCTGGCGCCGACCCTGCGCCTGGACATTCCTTATGTGCCGCACATCACCATGGGGTCGTCCACCAACCGGGCGCTGATGAAATCGCTGTGCGATGAATTGAACCGCAACGGACTTGAAATCCGCGGCACGGTCGACAAGTTGACGATGGCTGTCCTGGAAAATGGCGTGCTGACGGACCTGACTTCGGCCCGGCTTTCCGGCTGAGGGGCCAGGCGCCGCCTGCCCCGCTCGCCCCCGCTCACTACTTCAGCTTGCCCTGCGGACTGACGAAGTCTTCCAGCGTCAGCCCCTTTTCCTTCAGGATGGCTTCCAGCAGCGGCTGCAGCTTGCCCAGGCTTTCCTGCACGGTTTCGCGCACGGTATCGACCACCACCTGGGTGCTGCGTTCGATCTCGATGTTGACGAAATCGCCCACCTGCTTGTCCTCGAACACCGTCATGCGGCGGGTTTCCGGAATCAGCCAGACCTCGAACCAGCCCTCGACGCGGTTGACCTCCGATACGGTCAGGCTGGCGCCGTTGATGGCGATATAGCCCTTGGCGAAGACATACTTGCGGAATGCCTCGGGGATGCTGAAGCGCATCAGGCGGTTGGTATCGGACGACTTCACCATCACCACTTCAGAGGTGAAATCCACGTGCCCGGACAAGGGATGGCCGCCGATCTCGGCGCCGTCCTTGGCGGCCCGCTCGACGTTGGCGCGGTCGCCCTCCTGGTAGCTGCCCAGGGTGGTGATGGCCAGGCTTTGCAGCATGACGTCGAAAGTGGCCTGGTTCTCGGACAGGATTTCCGTGACGGTCAGGCAGACGCCATCGGTGGACACGCTGGCGCCAATGGCCAGGTCCACGCAAAAACCAGGGGGGAAATCCAGCGTGAAAGTGCGCAGGCCTTCGCGATCCGCGATCTTGGCGATCTTCGCGGTGCCTTGAACAATACCGGTGAACATACGGATCCTGAATGCGGGGCGGCGCCCCTGAAGCAAAACATCAACGTTAACCGATATTTTGCCAGGGGCCGGGCCGCCCGCAAGCCGGGATCAGTGGCGGATGGCGATCGTCTTCAGGGTGGTGAAGCCGTACAGCGCTTCAAAGCCCTTCTCGCGGCCATAGCCTGACTGGCGCGAACCGCCGAAAGGCAGCTCCACGCCGCCGCCAGCGCCGTAGTTGTTGATGAAGACTTGACCTGCGCGCAGCTTGCGCGCCAGGCGCAGCTGGCGGCCGCCGTCGCGGGTCCAGACGCCGGCCACCAGGCCGTACAGCGTGCCGTTGGCGATTTCCAGCGCCTCTTCCTCGGTGTCGAACACCATGGCGGCCAGCACCGGGCCGAAGACTTCTTCCTGCGCCAGGCGGCTGTTGGGCGGCACGTCGCGGAACAGCACGGGCGGTTGGTAGAAACCGGCCTCGGGCGTGCCTTCCTTCAATTTGCCGCGGGCCGCGACCTTCATGCCTTCAGCTTCGGCTTCAGCCAGGAAGCCGCGCACGCGGTCCTGCTGGCGCGCGTTGATCAGGGGGCCCACGTCCAGGTCGGCCGCGGCCGGACCGGTAACGGTGGCCGAGAACGCGTCGGACAGGCGCTTGAGCACCGTTTCGTACACGCCGCGCTGGATCAGCACGCGGCTGCCGGCCGAGCAGGTCTGGCCCGCGTTCTGGATGATGGCGGCCAGCAGCACCGGCATGGCGGCGTCCAGGTCGGCATCGTCGAACACGATCTGGGGCGACTTGCCGCCCAGTTCCAGCGTGACCGGCACGTGGTTTTCGGCGGCGGCATGCGCCACCATCTTGCCCGTCTGCGGCGAACCGGTGAACGAGATGTGGTCGATGCCCGGGTGGGCGGACAGCGCCGCGCCGGCTTCATGGCCATAACCCGTGCAGATGTTCAAGGCGCCTGCCGGCAGGCCGACCTCGGCCGCGATCTCCGCCAGCTTCAAGAGCGACAGGCAAGCGTCTTCCGCGGGCTTGACCACGCACGCGTTGCCCGCGGCCAGGGCCGCGCCGACGCTGCGGCCGAAGATCTGCAGCGGATAGTTCCAGGGCACGATGTGGCCGGTGACGCCGTGAGCTTCGCGCACCGTCAGCACGGTGAAGCCCGGGGTGTAGGGAATGGTCTCGCCATGCAGCTTGTCGACCGCGCCGGCATAGAACTCGAAGTAGCGGGCAACGGCGGCGGCGTCGGCGCGCGCCTGCTTGATGGGCTTGCCGGTGTCGGCCGATTCCAGCTGCGCCAGCTCTTCCTGACGCTCCAGCAGCGCAAAGGCGATACGCATCAAGAGGCGGCTGCGCGCAGCGGGCGCCATCTGGCCCCACTCGCCTTCAAAAGCCTCGCGCGCCGCGGTCACGGCGCGGTCCACGTCCGCCGCGCCCGAACGCGCGATCGCCTCGAAGGGCTTGCCATCGGACGGGTTCAGGACGGGAATGGTTTCACCGGTGGCGGCGGCCACCCATTGGTTGGCGATAAAGTTCTTCTGAGTCACGATGTGCGGAGTAAAGTAGCGGCCGAACGGCCGGTTGCGGGGATATGGCGTCGCGCGCGGGTTGCGTTTTGGTTTCGGATCAAGGTACGGGAGCGCGCCGCAACTTGTCAATTGAATTGACAGCTTTTGTCCCAAGAGTCAGGATATTTCCCGACCACCTCGGGTAATCCCTAATAATTCAGCGGCTTAACGCCACCCCGGATTTGTCATGGTGACTGACAAGCCCGGCAATGCATGTAGGAATGACGATGAGCAATGTGCGGGATCCACAGCTGGAATCGCTGCTGCAAGCCGTGGACCGCCCCCGTCCTGAATTGGACGTGCTGGCGGAAGTGGCTTCGGGCCTGGGCTACGTGCGCGCCGAACGCTTTGCCGAGCGCGTCTACGAAAGCCTGTTCTATGCCATTGCCACCGGCAAGATCGCGCCCGGCAACAAGCTGCCAACGGAACTGGAGCTGGCCGCGCTATTCGAGGTATCGCGACCGGTGGTGCGGCAGGCGCTGGATCGGCTGCGCGAAGACCAATTGGTGGACTCCATCCGCGGCTCGGGCACCTATGTACGCGCAAAACCCGACCTGATGGGCGGCATGCCCGCGGTCGACCCGGCGCGCCGCGTCGGCCATATCCTGGAAGGCCTGGAACTGCGCATGGTGATCGAGCCCGAATGCGCCTACCTGGCTGCGCTGCGCCGCACCGACGAAGACCTGCGCGAAATGGACCGCATGCTGACCGGCTACGAAGAAGCCGACGCTTCCGGCGCCATCGCCCACCATCACGATTACGGATTCCACCGCGCCATCGCCGCGGCCACCAGCAACCAGCGCTTCGTGCAGGTGCTGAAATCCCTGGAGTACGACGTCAGCCACGCCGTGAACGTCATGCGCCACCTGGTCCACAGCGAACCCTGGAAGCGCACCCGCGCCGCCATCGAAGAACACCGCCACATCTACCGGCTGATCCAGGAACAGGACGCCGAAGGCGCGCGCAACGTCATGCGCGCCCATATTGAAAAAGCCCGCAGCCGCATGCTGAACAGCGGCTCGGAACATTGAGCAGGAAGCCTTAACTACATGTCATCGCAACAACGCCCCTCCCTGGACCTGAACCAGCAGCTCGTCGTCGTCACCGGCGCCAGCCGCGGCCTGGGCGCCGCCATCGCCCGCGCCTTCCTGCGCGAAGGCGCCAAGGTCGTCGTCAACTATCTGAACAGCGCCGAACGCGCGCAGGCACTGGCCGCCAGTGCGCCTGACCGCGCCATCGCGCTGCAGGCCGACGTACGCGACCCGGCCGCCGTCGCCGCCATGTTCGCGCAAGCCGCCAAGCATTTCGGCCAGCCCGTGACCACCGTCGTCAACAACGCCCTGCCCGCCTTCCAGTTCAACGGCGATGCCCGTCCGCATGCCGGCGCGCTGGACTGGACGCAGATGAACGCGCAGCTGGAAGGCAGCGTGCGCGCCGCGCTCAACACCACGCAGGCCGCTCTGCCCGCCATGCGGACCGCTGGCGGCGGGCGCATCATCAACGTGGGCACCAACCTGGTCCAGAACCCGGTGGTGCCGTACCACGACTACACCGCGGCCAAGGCGGCGCTGCTGGCCTTCACCCGCACCTTGTCGCATGAACTGGGCGCGGACGGCATCACCGTCAATATGGTGTCGGGAGGCTTGCTGCGCACCACCGACGCCTCGGCGGCCACGCCGGACGCGGTCTTCGACATGATTGCCGCGGGCACGCCGCTGCGCGAAGTCACCACGCCCGAGCAATTCGCCGACGCCGTGCTGTTCTTCGCCAGCGCCTGGTCGCGCGCTGTGACGGGCCAGAACCTGATCGTCGACGGCGGACTGGTGAAGGGTTGAGCCGCGCTGCGCCAACACGGCGCGCCGCGCGCTATGCCTGCAATCGTCTCGCGCTGATTTCCACTGCGGCGTACTTGATGCCCTTGAGCGCGGCGTCCTCGCTCACGAAGGCGGAATCGCCCACGCCTATCCGCGTCCATTCGCGGCCTGGCGCGGTGCGCACCCAGGCTTCGTAGCCTTGCTGGGACGCAAGCGGCCTGAGTTCGTATTCGAGCTGATGCCCGTTGAGCCTGATCACTCCGGTTCTCATTGTTTTCTCCCCGGCGCCTCAACGCTGGCCCGCGATGGCGCAGGCGCGCATCAGGATGTGCCCAGGCCCCGCGGGCGTTGCGCGGTAGTCCTGCGCCCGCACCACTTCTGACACGCGCTGCCCGTCCGCCATCCATTGGCGGGCGACGCTGACGACATCGGTGAACTCGGGTTGCGGCCCGTCCAGCAACCAGCCGACGATGGGGACGCCAGGCATGACGGCCACACCAGGAGAAACCTGATCCAAATCAAGGGGCTTCATACTCCTCTCCGTTCAGGGAACTGTAGGGAGCGTAGACGCCGGGTCAATTCTCAGGCATTAGAAAACCGCAAAAAATAGAACATTTTGTGTATTCCCCGCCAGCGGCGCGGAGCAATCATCCCTGGCTGAGCACGCCACGCAGGGTGGAAATAAAAATTCACACATAAACTATCTGGGTGGCGCCGAGGAACGGCTGCCTCTCATTGCGCGGCAGCCAGCTCGGCGGGCGCCAAGGTCGCCGGATCGCGCGCAACCAGCGTTTCGATTGCCACGATCTGGCCATTCTCCATCCGTATCAGGCGGTCGGCCAGATGGAAATAGCGGTCGTCGTGGGAGATCACCAGCACCGCCGCGCTGATCGAGTTTGCTGCGGGGAAGGAGATGCAAGCCGCGCATGGCGGCATGGCGTCAATGGAGGCAGACGTGGCGAGAACAGGCCTGAAAACTAGGCCTTGCCGCCGAGGTCCTCGGCGCCCGGAACATCGATATCGTTCGCGGAAGGAACCAGACCCGCCATCAACCACAAGCGGCCAGCCTTGTCGTAGGCCTGGCGATGTGCCGCATCGGCGGCGAGCCATTGCACCAGCTCGGCTTCGTGGGTTGCATCGAAACTATCGTGCTCGTGCTGGCGCAGCACCCAGGACCAGGCAACATCCCAGACCGGGTCTTGCTTCGAATTGATGTCATCGCCCATAGGCTACCTTGGGGGCTAAAAGGCTGGTTGGCGCTATGGTAAAGGAAAAGGTTATCCACGATAACCTCTCTGAGGGACGACACGCTGTCCAAACCGCATGCCTGCGCCCACCTGGCCCAAGGGGCAACTGCGCAGCCTGATGCCTGCGGGCTCAGGCCTCCAGCAAATCGCGGCAGCTGGCGACGGCCTCGGTGGCATCCCGGAGCATGAAGTTCACAAGCGTGGCTGAGCAGCCCATTTGCCGCGCAACCTCCCGCTGCGTCAAACCGCCGAGCCTGTAGAGTTCGAAGGCGCGCCGCGTCCTGGGCGGCAAGGTGCCCAGGATCTGGTCAATGGCATCGATCACCTGCCGCTCCTGGAAGCGCCGGTCCGGCACGCAGCCGCCGGCGACCTGCGGCAACTCCCCGTCGTCGGTATAGATGCGATACGTAGATTCGACGGCCTGACGGCGACAGTGGTCCAACGCCAGATTGCGGACCACTTGGCAACAATAGCTATAAGGTTTGCTGACATCGCGCGCGCATGCCCCTTCCATGAGTTTCAGGTAGGCGTCTTGCGTGACTTCGTCCGCGATCTCCGGCGTGCCCACGATTCTTTGCGCGATGCGACGAAGCTGCGCCCGATGCGCAATGAATATGTCTCCAAGCCCCACTCCCTGCGTACCCATGGACATTGAAGCGCCTCCGCGCAAAGATTTATGGTGACTTGTAATAACTCAATCTATTGCGAAAAATTATCATTAATGAAAAATCGAATGTCTATCGCCGCGCCCTCGTTTTCGCCCTAACCTGGCGCTTTTTACAGGGATTCGAATCTGCTCCAGATTGCTTGCGGCACGAAGCCTCGAAAGCCTCTACGTCAACTTCAGAATGGACAGCCCGCCGGCTCGAGCGGCGCGGCCACGGTATCATCTGCGTCTGCCCCCGGCGACCGCCGACCACGCCCCGGATGTATGGCCAGATGATTAACTGGAACCGGGACCGTGGCAGGCGACGCCGCCGCAAGCCGCATGAATGAACGGTCTACAAAAACCATGAAATTAGCCACCTGGAACGTGAACTCCCTGAATGTGCGCCTGCCGCAGGTGCTCGACTGGCTGGCAGCCAATCCCGTCGACGTGCTGTGCATCCAGGAACTCAAGCTCACGGACGACAAGTTCCCCGAGGCCGCCTTCACCGAAGCCGGCTACCACGCCGTCTGGGCGGGCCAGAAAACCTATAACGGCGTCGCCATCATTTCGCGCGTGCCCGGCACGTCGATGGTGCGCAACATTCCCGGGTATGAGGATCCGCAGCAGCGCGTCCTGGCGCTGACTTTCCCCAGCCCTGAAGGCGATGTGCGCGTGGTCTGCGCCTACTGCCCCAATGGCCAGTCGGTGGGTTCGGACAAGTACGCCTACAAGCTGGACTGGTTCGAAGCCATGCGAGCCTGGCTGGCCGACGAGATCAAGCAGTATCCGCGGCTGGCCGTGCTGGGCGACTACAACGTCGCGCCGGCCGACGAAGACGTGCACAACCCCGAAAAATGGGAAGGCCAGGTGCTGGTGTCCGAGCCGGAGCGCAAGGCTTTCGGCGCCCTGCTCGACCTGGGACTGGCGGATTCCTTCCGCCTTTTCGAGCAACCGGAGAAATCCTTCAGCTGGTGGGACTACCGCCAGTTCGCGTTCCGCCGCAATGCCGGCCTGCGCATCGATCATGTCCTTCTGTCCGCGCCGCTGGTCAAGCGCTGCACCGCCTGCGTCATCGACAAGGAGCCGCGCCGCAACGAACAACCGTCCGATCACGCCCCGGTCGTTGCGACCTTGGCATTCGCCTGATTTTTTGTTCGGCAGCATATTGCGCAGGCCAAGAACATTCCTGTATAGTCTTGGTCTTGCTTCATTGGGGCGGTAGCTCAGCTGGGAGAGCGTCGCGTTCGCAATGCGAAGGTCGGGAGTTCGATCCTCCTCCGCTCCACCAAAATTCCCGCCAAGACAGGGCGCTACATTTAACGATGTAGTGCCCTGTCTTGCTTTATGCGCCGGGTTCCGGCATCTGCCGAATCTCGATCCCGCAACGTGCGGAAATCGACTGGCTGCCAAGGCGCCGCCCACTTATCGTAGAAGTCCGAGCAACGCGGCGCGAGCGACGGCTGCGGTCCGATTCCGGGCGCCGAGCTTGGAAATGGCGTTTTTCGTATGGAATCTGACCGTCGACTCGGCAATCGCCAGTATTTCGGACACGTCGCTGCTGGTCTTGCCGTCCGCCGCCCATTTTAGAATTTCGGTCTCGCGGCGCGTCAGCGGAGTATCCGGCGTTAATTTAAATCGCGGCAGCAAGACCCTGCTGAGCGCCAGGTGCGCAACGGTCACCAGCCATCGCATGCGCAATTCCTTGCTGAGCAGTTCCTCATCGGAGAGTTGCTCCTTCTGCCTGGCCAGCGTCAGCATTCCGCCGGTTCCGTACGCGTCCAGGTTCGACTGGGCCCATCCCACACAAAGCCCGGCTGCCTGCGCCTCGTCCCAAAGCTCTGGCGTTTCGGCAAATACCCTCTCCGACCAGACGATAGGCAGCGCAGACTGGCTGCAGTGTTTTACGGTAGGGTCGACTTCCACGTAACGCGCCTGTGCGTAGCGCTCCTGCCACACAGTCGGATAATTGCTGATCATGACGACCTGAGGGTTGGTAAACGGCAAGGCCGTCCCCACTGCATACCCGCAATAAGTAAACCCCAAATCCAATGCAGCGGCTGCCACCTTCGTGAAAACAGCTTGCTCAGTGGTTGCGCTATTAGTCGCCAATAGAAGGTCTTGTGCCCACCGCTTCATTCTGAATTCCGTCCCCGTGCATTTGCATCGCAATCATTTGAA
This sequence comes from Achromobacter aegrifaciens, assembly GCF_902859735.1. Lineage (GTDB taxonomy): Bacteria > Pseudomonadota > Gammaproteobacteria > Burkholderiales > Burkholderiaceae_B > Achromobacter > Achromobacter aegrifaciens. The sequence goes on from NZ_CADIJY010000020.1 coordinate 28,532, forward strand.
AATCGCACGGCTGAAATCAAGAAATGGCCGCTGTCGCAATATAGTTAAACTCCTGAAATATTTCAAAATATAAACAAATATGATTACTTGTTTATATTTTATTTATTGACTGCCGGCATTCAAACGCTTGCGTCGGCGCGCACCGTCGTCGCAGCGACTCGCAGCGCATCCAGGAACAACGATGCCGCAGCCGCGGCGCGCGCATCTCGCCGCGTCATGATGCCCACGGGATGCAGCCGCGCCTGCAAGGCCAGCGGCAGGATGGCCAGTTGCCCGTTTGCCGCCAGAGAGCGCGCCACACGCAGCGGGATGGCCGACAGCAGCGAGGTCCGCTGCAACAACGAGACGATGGTCAGGATGGCGCTGGATTCGATGGCTACCTGCGGAAAGCCTGCGCCGCGCGCCGAGACGGCGGCGGCGACCATGCTGTAGAGCGCGGCGTTGCGCGACGGCAGCACCCAGCGGCAGTTGTCCAGCGCGGCGCCGCTCAGGCGGCTGCGCGAGGCCAGCGGATGGGCGGGGCCGCAGACGACCGCGGTAGCCTCGTCGTAAAGGATCTCGCATTGCAGATCCGCGTCCGCACCCTCCACCCCCAGCCGTCCCACGACGCAGTCCAGCTCGCCCGCACGCAAGGCGGGCAGCAACTGCTTTTCCAGGCCCTCGGACAGCTCTATGCGCAGAGCTGGATGGCTTTCTTGCAGGCCTTGCACCGCAAGCGGCACCAGCAGGTGCGCGACCACCGGAAAAATGCCTGCCCGGACTTTGCCGGTCGCGCCGTTGGCGGCCGCCGCGAGTTCGGCGTGCGTGGCGTCCAGCTCATTCAGCAGCAGACGCGCGCGATCGATCATCAGCAGGCCCAGCGCGGTCGGGGCGACGCCGTGATGCGAACGCTCGAACAAGGGCTGCCCTGCCAGCGCCTCGGCCTCGCCCAGAAGCTTGCTCAGCGCGGGTTGGCTGAGGTGCATGGCTTCGGCTGCCCGGTGCAGATTGCCGACCCGTCCCAGCTCGTCCAGCAAGACCAGGTGGCGGATGCGCAGGCGCGATCGCAGCTGCTGCAGAGTGGGGATGTCCGGCATGGAATGCGGTCGGTGAGTTGGTTATCGATTGATAAGGAACCGCAATTATCCAGTTATCGCCGACACGCCCATACTGGGGGCATCCCGCTAGTCGGGCGATATTCAAAAAAGGGGAATAGCCATGTTTCATCGTCTTGCCGCGCTGGCGCTGGCCTGCGCCCTGGCGCCTGCCGCTGCGTCCGCCGACATCCGCATTGGCGTGATCGCCAGCAGCACCGGACCCGGAGCCTCCATGGGTTCGCTGTACCGCAGCACCGTGCCGCTCCTGCCCAAGACGCTGGGCGGCCAGCCGGTGGAGTACATCGCGCTGGACGATGCGACCGATCCATCGTCCGCGGTGAGGACCGCGCGCAAGCTGATCACCGAAAACAAGGTGGACGCCATCATCGGCCCGAGCAACGTGCCAACCTCGATGGCGGTCACGGAAGTCGCCCGCGAAGCCCGCACGCCGCAACTCTCGCTGGCACCCATCGCGGTCAGCCCGGACCGCGCCGAATGGATCTTCGTGGTGGCCCACGGCATAGACCTCATGGTGGACTCGCTGACCGCCGACATGGTCAAGCGCGGCGTGAAGAGCGTGGCCTACATCGGGTTTTCGGACGCCTGGGGCGACGCTGTCTACCGCGCCTTGCAGGAATCGGCCGCCAAGCGCGGCATCAAGGTGCTCAGCAACGAACGCTATGCGCGCACCGACAACTCGGTCACGGCGCAGGTGCTGAAGATCGTCGCCCTCAATCCGGGCGCGGTGCTGGTCGGGGGCTCGGGCACGCCGGGCGCCCTGCCCCATCTGTCGTTGCGCGAACGCGGCTATCAGGGCGTTCAGTACAACACGCATGGTGTGATCAACAAGGATTTCCTGAAGCTCGGCGGCAAGGGAGTCGATGGCGTGATCGTGCCCAGCGGGCCCGTGCAGGTGGTGGAACAGCTGCCCGCGGACAGCCCGATCAAGCCGGTCGCCACGCGTTACGCCCAGCAGTATGAATCGACCTACGGCGCCGACTCTCGCAACGCCTTCGCGCCATATACCTACGACGCCTATCTGCTGCTGGACGCGGCCGTGGCCAAGATTCCGGCGGGCACCCAGCCTGGCACCCCGGCCTTCCGCCAGGCGCTGCGCGACGCCCTGGAAAGCCTGCAGGGCACCGTCGGCACACAGGGCATCTACATGATGTCGCCCACCAACCACAACGGCCTGGACGAGCGCGGCGTCGTGCTGATGCAGGCCCGTTCGGGCGCCTGGCAGTTCCTGCCGTAAGCCGCCCATTTGCAGCAGGAGTCCGCATGACCGGCGTACACATTCCTTATGGCGCGTATTGGAGCACGCCTTTCTCGCGCTGGCAGGGCAGCCTGTCACGCCTGCACAGCCTGCGTTTCGCGGCCTGGACCGCGAGCCGCGAACTGGAACGCCGCGGCATCGCGCCCGCGGCGTTGCAAAGCGCGGTGCTGGGCTGCTCGGTGCCGCAGCAGGGCTCGTTCTACGGCTTGCCCTGGGTGGCCGGCATGCTCGGCGCGCCCCATCTGGCGGGGCCGGTGGTTTCGCAGGCTTGCGCCACCTCGGCGCGGGGCCTGGCCACGGCCGCGGCCGAACTCATGCTCGGCAACGCCGAGACCTCGCTGGTCCTCATGGCCGACCGCGTGTCCAACGGACCGCAGCTCTACCATCCCGATCCCGCCGGCCCGGGTGGCTCCGGCGCGCATGAAAACTGGGTGCTGGACAATTTTTCTCACGATCCCTGGAGCGGCCTGTCCATGCTGCAGACCGGGGAGCGCGTGGCCGAGCGCCACGGCATTTCCACGGACGAGCAGAATGCGGTCACGCTGCGCCGCTACGAGCAATATGCGCAGGCCTGCGCCGACGACCGCCGGTTCCAGCAGCGCTACATGACGCTGCCCTTCCAGGTGCCCGACGCGCGCTACGCCAAGACCGCATCGGTGCTGGAAGGCGATGAAGGCATCCACGCGACGACGGCGGAGGGTCTGGCGCGGCTGGCACCCGTGCTGCCCGGCGGCACCATTACCTATGGCGGGCAGACGCATCCGGCCGACGGCAACGCCGGCATGATTCTGGCAACCGCCGAACGTGCGCGTGAGTTGTCGCAACGTCCTGAAATCGGCATCGAGATACTGGGCTTCGGCCAGTCGCGCACCGAAAAGGGCTACATGCCGCAGGCGCCCATCGAAGCCGCCGGCCATGCGCTGCAACGCGCCGGCCTGGCCGCGGCCGACCTGCATGCGGTGAAGACGCACAATCCCTTCGTGGTCTCCGACATCGCGCTGGCGCGCGCCACGGGGTTGGACGTCATGGCCATGAACAACTATGGCTGCTCGCTGGTGTGGGGCCATCCCCAAAGCCCGACCGGCCTGCGGTCCGTCATCGAGCTTATCGAGGAACTGGCCGAGCGCGGCGGCGGACTGGGCCTCTTCACGGGCTGCGCGGCCGGCGACAGTGCAATGGCAGTGGTCCTGCGCGTGGACGCTGGCGGAGCTGCACGATGAGCCAATCCAGCCTCGAAGGCGTCCTGCGCATTCCCGCGCTGCTGGCCCGCGCGGTGCGCGACTGGCCCGAACGCACGGCCTTGGTCTGCGGCGCGCGGCGCGTCGATTACCGGCGCTACGCCGCCGAAGTCTGTGCGACGGCCCGCCGTCTGCAAGCATGTACGGTGTCCGGCGCGCGGATCGCAACCCTGCTGGGCAATTCGGACCTGGCCTGTGTGGTGACGCTGGCGTTGCAGTGCTCCGGTAACCAGCATGTGCCGCTCAATCCGCTCTATACGGCGCGCGAACTGGAATTCATCCTGCGCGACGCGCAGCCCGCGCTGCTGATTGCCGATGCCGCGTCCATCGCCGTTGCGGCGCCGCTGGCTGCGGCGCTGGGCATCCGCTTGGTCGCGGAAGACGAAGCCCGTGCGTGGCTGGAGCCTGGCATGGACGATGCGCCGCTGGACGATGCCGAGGCCCAGGCGCCGGCCCTGCTGCAATACACCGGCGGCACGACCGGACATCCCAAGGGCGTGATCCTCGGACGCGACGCCATCGCCACCAATGTGTTGCAGCGGGAACTGGCGCTGCCCACCCGCTACGGCGCCGACAGCGTGCTTTGCGCCATGCCGCTATTCCATTCCTATGGCATGGCCATGGGCCTGTTCCTGGCCGCCAGCGCGGCGGCCACGCTGGTGGTGCTGCCGCGCTACCGGCCCGACGACGTCTGCGACGCGGTGGAGCGCGAGCGTATCACGCTGTTTCCGGGCAGCCCCACGATCTATACCGGCCTGCTGTCGCATCCGCGCTTTGGCGGCACCGACTGGTCCAGCGTGCGGGCCTGCTATTCCGGTTCCGCGCCGCTGGCCGAAGAGGTGCACCGGCGCTGGGAAGCTGCGGTAGGCGCGCCGATCTACGAAGGCTATGGCCAGACCGAGGCCGGCCCCATCCTGACTTACAACGGCCCGGCCGGAACCCGCCATGGCTCGGTTGGCACGCCCGTCGCGCGCACCGAGGTGCAGGTGGTCGACCTGGAAACAGGCACGGTCGTGCTGGCGCCCGGCCAGCGCGGCGAAATCCGCGCGCGGGGGCCGCAGATCATGCAAGGCTATCTGGCCAGGCCCGACGCTACCGCTGAAACCCTGCGCGACGGCTGGCTGTACACGGGCGACATCGGCGAATTCGCGGAGGACGGATTCCTGTACATCCGGGACCGCAAGAAGGATCTGGTGATTTCCGGCGGCTACAACGTCTACCCGCGCGAGGTCGACGAAGTGCTGTACCTGCATCCCGACGTGGCCGAAGCCGCGGCGGTGGGCTGGCCCGACAGCTACCGCGGCGAGGTCATCCGCGCCTTCGTCGTCCTGCGGCCGGGCGCGGCAATCGACGAAGCCGGGCTGATCGCGCACTGCCAATCGAATCTGGCGCGCTACAAGGTGCCGGCGGTCATCTGCATACTCGACGCCCTGCCCTACACGGGCGCCAACAAGGTGGACAAGAAGGCGCTGCGCGCGCCATGAACGCAGCGCGGCGCTCGCTGAAAAGCGCCGCGCTGCAAAGCGGGCGCCTAGACGGGATCCCGATCCAGCCGGCGCACCGCCGCGCTCAGCGTCGAAAAATCGAACTCCTTGCGGCCGCGCAACAGGCAGCGCATCAGCACGGTCGTCACCACCGGCACCACCGCCGCCAGCAGGAAGGACTCCAGCAGGAACGAGGGCTTGTCGCCCGGCGCCGGGAAGTAGAACAGGCCGGCCGCCAAGCCGGAGATGGTGGCGACGGTGGCGGTGAGGCCGTCGTGCTTGCGGCTGAACAATCCGTAGAAGACCGGGAAGGCGGCTGCGGAGCACAGCAAGTCGGCCAGCAGGAACAGGTACAGCACGCTGTAGCCTTGCGAGGCCACGATCATGACCGGAATGGCCATCAACAGCACCAGCCAGCGCGCCAGCCGCTTCATGGTCATGGAGCTGGCGTTGGGCATCAGGCGGCGCATGTCGACCGCGATGATGCTGGAGACGGCGCTGATCGCCGTGTCGGCGGTGCTCATGACCAGCGACAGCCCCAATGGAATCAGCGCAATCACGAACCATGCGGGGGCATGCGGCATGATGACGCTGAAGAGCGCGATGGAGCTGTCTCCCTGCGGCGCCAGGCCGACGAAGGCCAGGCCGAACAATCCCATGAGGAAGATGAAGGGCGCGACCAGCAGGCCGCCCAGCAGGAAACCGTTGCGCATGGAGCGCGCGTCGCGGGCGGCATAGATGCGCTGCCAGTTGCCCTGGTGGAATATTCCGGTCAGCAGGATGGCGACGAAGAAGGTCAGCCCCGCCTTGATGCCCACCGGATCGGTCAGGTCCAGCAACTGCGGCGCCTTGGCCTGTAGCGCTTCGATGGTGGGCATGGCCCCGCCCGCGGCTTGCCAGCCGACCAGGCACAGGATCACCAGCAGGGGCACGATCACCATCATCTGCACCTGGTCCGTGAAGATGGACGAGCGCAGGCCGCCGTAGGTGGTGTAGAGCAAGGTGGTGCCCATCACGATGGCGGCCGTGGCCCATAGCGGCACCGGCGCCAGCATGGTGACCAGCTTGGCGATCGCCGTGACTTCGGCCGACAGCGCAATGAAGAGATAGAACAGCATGATGAACAGCGCCAGGCCGTACATGGGCCGGCCGTAGCGCGCCATCAGGAACTCCGTCAGGGTGTGGCCGTGGGGGATCAGTTCGCGCATGCGCCGTCCCAGCGGAATCATGACCAGGCGCGGCGACATCGATCCCAGCGCGTAGCCGATGACCGCAGCCAGGCCGCCCCAGGTCGCCGCCTGCGCCGGCGAGAACAGGATCCAGGCGCCCAGGGTCGAGGCCATCAGCGTCAGGATGGTGCCGAAGGCGCCCTGGCTGTTGCGGGCGACGATGTAGTCTTCCAGCGTGCCGCGCTTGCGGCGGGTGTACAGCACGCTGGCCACGGCAAAGCCGCCCGAAAACAGCAGCAGCCACATCAGGGCGGTTGATTGGGTCAACATGGGTATCGGTCCTCCCGCTGCCGGCGGACAGCCGGACGCGCAACGCGGCGGCCCCGCCACGCTGGTGCGCAGGCCGCAAGATGAATGAAAGTCTAGGGAGGGCGCGCGGACTGCGCGATGTCCTTCCCTTCGCCGGCATTACCCGGATCAGGTTCAAAGGGTTACCGCGATGCCGCGGAATCTCAGCCCTTGCAGGGCTCCCCCAGGAATTGCCGCAAGATTAGGAGAGCGGCACGGCAATGTCAACGCGCCAGGCACGGACGACCGCCCACGGCTTTTGTGCTAAGTTCGCCCGCGTGCGGCGGCAGTTTTCCTGTCCGCCGCCGCAATCGTAGAGCCTGACCATGCCTATCGCGCCTTTTACCGCCCCTGCCCGGGCAGGATCGCCATGCTGCATCTGAACCTGTTCATCTTCGGCTGCGGCCACCATCGCGCCGCCTGGCGCCATCCGGATTCGGCCGCCGAGCGGCTGGGCGACATCGCCTATTACGAGGAACTGGCGCGCACCGCCGAACGCGGCAAGCTGGATGCCATTTTCTTTGCCGACGGACAATCGGTCGACAACATCGGCGACGGCCCGCGCTGGCACCTGGAACCGCTGACCGCCATGGCCGCGATTGCGCGCGCCACCTCCCGCATCGGCCTGATCAGCACGGTCTCCAGCACCTTCTTCACGCCCTTTCACGCAGCCCGCATGGTGGCCTCGCTGGACCATATTTCGGGCGGTCGCATGGGCTGGAACGTGGTCACGTCCATGTTCGACGCCGAAGCGCGCAACCACGGCTACGAGTCCATGCCGGGGCACGACTGGCGCTATGCGCGCGCCGAGGAGTTCGTCGACGTCGCATTGAAGCTGTTTGACTCTTGGGACGCGGATGCCCTGGCCATCGATCGCGCCGGCGACTATGGCGTGCCTGCGCGCGTGCACAAGATCGGCCATCATGGCGAGCATTTCCTGGTCGATGGCCCCCTGACGGTGCCGCGTCCGCCGCAAGGCCGCCCGGTGCTGTTCCAGGCCGGCGCCTCGGACCAGGGCCGCGATCTGGCCGCGCGGCGCGCCGAAGCGATCTACGCCGTCGCCTACGACCTGCCCGCGGCGCAGGCCTACTACCGCGACATCAAGCGGCGCGTGCTGGCCGCCGGACGCCCGGATTTCGTGCCCATCATGCCGGGCCTGGTCACCTACGTGGGCTCGACCGAGGCCGAAGCCCGGGCCAAGCAGCGCGAACTGGACACGCTGCTGCCCAGCGACGCGTCGCTGCGCCAACTGGGCATGTTCGTGCTGCAGGATTGCTCCGCCTGGGAATTGGACGCGCCCGTCCCCACCCTGCCGCCCCTGGCCGAATTCACCGGCCCCAAGGGCCGCTACGCCACCATCCTGCGCATCATCGAAACCGAAAAGCCCACCGTGCGCCAGTTGCTCGGAAGGTTGGCGGCCGGCGGCGGCCACTGCACCATGGTGGGCACGCCCGAACAGATCGCCGACAGGATGGAACACTGGTACCGCAACGAAGGCGCCGACGGCTTCAACCTGATGCCGCCTTCCCTGCCCGGAGGCATCGACGATTTCGTCGAGCAAGTGATTCCGGTGTTGCAACGCCGGGGTTTGTTCCGCACCGAGTACCAGCACCGCACGCTGCGCGGGCACCTGGGGCTGGAATCCCGATAGGCCGGCGCAGCGGCCCCTGGCCGGCCATTTCGTTCCTGCGCGCAGGATTATCCGGCTTGCGTGACAGGCCGCCTGTGCTTGGCCTTCGCGGCATCGCGCGCGGCTGCCTCGACGATCAGGGCCTGGCGTTTGCGGAAAGTGGCCTGGCGCCTGGCCGCTGCGCGCGTCGCGATCCAGTCATAGAGCAGTACGCCCGGCTGGCGCAACAGCGCCGCGATCAAGATACCGGCGGCGGCGCCCAGCAGGCCGAACAACAACCCGTGCATCAGCGCGCTCCCTGTTCCAGCTGAAGCCGCAGAATGCGCCTGAGCTCCAGGATCGCCTGCGGCGTCTCCTGCACGCTGTGCGAGAACGGAATAATCTTCTCGGACTCGGCTCCGTCCAGATGCGCGCTGCGGTACGGCACCAGCCCGTCGTCCGAATCCGCCAGCGGGACGCCGGGCGTATTGTTCGCAATGATGCTGTGGTAGCGCACCGCCGGCGAAATCGGCATGGACTCGGTCAGTTTCACAAATCGGTCCTTTTCGCTCAGGTTGTCCACGCCATTGGGCACCCGGATCGAGGTTTCTGGCCGGGGCGGCCCATCGGCGTCGGCCAGCCTGTTGAGCTTGGCGAACTGCCTGACTACGGTCACAGGCAGCGTGATCAGGTTGGACAGCCAACGCGACAAAGTGTTCTCGGCAAATGGCGTACCCCGGTGCGGCGCCGCGATGAACACCGCGCGCGAGATGCCGGGAAATGGCTCGAAGCTCAGCACCGGGTCGAATTCAGCATGCGCCTCGGCCAGGCGGGTCTCGTCCAGCTTGGCGTGGTCGCGCAATGCGTCCCAGAGCACGGTGCCGGACGAGGATACCAGCAGCCGGCTCAGCACGCCCCCCATGCTGTGCCCGATGATAACGGCATCGCGTGAAGCTTGCGCCGCCCCCATGGGATCGAAATGCTCGATCGTCTGGCGCAGCGCATCGCGGATGGCGCGGTTGTTCAGCGCCAGCGGCGTGTTGGTCGGGTAATAGACCTGCCAGATCTGGTAATTCTGGCGCAGGGTTTCATCGCCCAGCACCTCGTTGGCGACGTTGATCCAGGCCTCGGGGCTGCTCGCCAGACCGTGCAGCATGACGACGGTGCGCCGGTCCGGGTCGTAGGGCTGTAACAGGTATACGTGCGGCGCCTCGATGCCCTCTTCCTTGCCCAGCACGTTGCGCAGCGCCTGGGTGGCGAAGCCCGACCGCGCCAGCCACAGGCCGTAGCCCGACGTGAAGTTGGCGGCCAGCGGCACCTTCGTGCCGGCCAGTTCGACCGAGTCCCGCTTGTATGGATCGTAGGCCGCCAGGGTCGCATTGTGCGTGGCCATGACTTCCTCCAGCGTGCCGCCGGGAAAAGCCATGATGACGGTCACTGCCGGAAACGGCGTTTCACTGTACGGCGTCTTGAAGGTGTCGGCATCGTTGACACGGCGCGCCGTGACCGCCACCAACTCGGCGCCGAAGCCGTCGCGCCGGTACATGCTGCGCAGCCCCCGGAAGGTCAAGTTAGCCGCGGGCACCAGTTCGTGCGGAAACTGCTTGCCGCCGGGCAGCTTGACATCGGACATCTCGCCCACGACCTGCCAGGGTCCCGCCGCCATGCTGGCCCCGGGTTCCGGCGGACGGCCGCGATGCTGCTCGAACAGGCGCGTGACGGCCTGCTGCACCGCGTAGTTGTAATAGTCGCGCACCTGGGTCTGGCGGTCCTCGAAGGCGCGGTCGCTGGGCGAGCGCGGCGTGAAGAACAGATAGGCATAGGCGGCCCGCGCCGTCTGCAGATAGGCGTCCAGCAGCTCGTCCTGGCCGGCCTGGCCGTCGGGGCGCTGCTTTTCCGTGGCCAACGCCTCCATCAGCCAGACTTCGGACAGCGTGGAGAGGCGCCGTTCGCTGTCCAGCCCATCCATGGTGGCAAGCGCGCGGGTACAGGCGTCGCGATCCTTGCGGCATTCCTGCGCGTTCAGGCCCAGCACGGCCATGGACTCGCGCGCGGAGGCGCTCAACTGGCCGGTGGTGAGCACGTCGCCGCGGCGCTGGGCGATGTAGTCCTGGGTGCTGACGGAAGACACCTTGACACCTGCGCAGCCGGCGCACAGCAGCAGGGCCAGGATCGCGCCGCCCTTCGCGCCGGCCGCCCGGATTCCGCTCACTGCGCGGCCCCAGCGGATGCCGGTTGGCGGATGGCCCGCGAAAACTCGACCGGATCGGGGCCCGGCAATGCGGGCTTGCCAAGGTAGGCTTGTTCGCGCAGCTTGGCCAGCGGCTTGCGGGTATCCAGGCCGCCTTGTTCGTAGAGGTATTCCGGCAGGTAGCCGGACAGGAGGATGCGGTAATCCATCGGCAGGCCCGGCACGATGGCGCGCACCATGCTGTAGACCAGCGTCGTGCAATTGGCGGTCACCGTGTGATAGAAGCGCGGCGCGTCGGCCAGTTCATTCGCGGTGCGCACATAGGACAAGAACAATTCGCGCATGGCGGGCACGGGCATGTCGACGGGATACAGGTACACGCGTTCGGCGCGCGGCCCGGCCCGCACGTAGAGGATGTCGCGCTCCTGCGCGGCGATCACGCTCAGTTCGAACTGCTTGAAGAAGCCGCCGATCTCGGAAAACTGCTCGCCGCGTTCCTTGCGGATCTCGACTGAAAACACGACGTGACGGCCGTCGGTGAAACCGAAGGAGACCAGCGTGTGGGCGATGGCCGGGCTGCCCCAGTACGACAGGACCATGTCCACGGAAACGAGCTCGTTCAGGTTGTACTGCTGGCTTTCCCAGCGCGCCGTGTAGCGCGCGTCGGTATCGGCCTGCCAGTCGAAGTCGCGCACGCTGTCCAACGTGACGATGGATCCGGAGACGCTGCCGCGCAGCGTGCGCGCCACATCGTCCGCCCAGATCCGGTCGTTGGACGGGGCCAGAGTCTGCCACCAGACGCACAGCGCGGCCATGCCGATCAACCAGGTCCAGGCGGATCGCCGCGTGCGTCCGCGCCACAGCGCGACGGCCGCATACAGGCACAGCGCGGCCCAGGCCAGCGCCGCTACGCCTTGCACCACTGTGCCGCCCGGCATGCGGTAGAACAGCGCCAGACCGCCCCACAGCGCGGACAGGATAAGAACAAGACTGAAGATGACGCGTCCGGCGATCGCCAGGCAGCCGCGCCCGGGTCGATTACATGCCGCCATGCTGTTGCACGATTTCCAGAACGCCGTTGATCACGAACTGCACCGCCATGCACACGAGCAGGAAGCCCATGATGCGGGAGATGGCTTCCACCCCGCCCTGCCCGATCACGGCCACGATGCGCCCGGCCGAACGCAGGCATATCCAGAACAGCAGGCCCAGCAGGGAGAACACAAGGATGGGAGTCACCGCCAGCACCCAGGGCGCATAGGTCTGCGTCACCGAGGCATCGAGGGTCGCCGCGCCGCTGATGATCATGGCGATGGTGCCGGGGCCCGCCGTGCCAGGCATCGCCAGCGGCACGAAGGCGATGTTGGGCGTCTGCCGATTGGCCTGAGCATCGGCCACGTCGGCCTCGGAGGCGGTCGACGGCGCGGATGGGAACACCATGCTGAAGCCGATGCTGGCCACGATCAGCCCGCCGGCGATGCGCAGCCCCGGGATCGAAATGCCGAAGGTATGCATGATCCAGGCGCCGGCGTAGTAGGTGACCAGCATGATGCCGACCACGTAAAAGGCGGCCTGCCTGACCTGGCGTTCGCGCTCTTTATAGGGAATCTGCTGGCCCAGGGACAGCAGCAATGTCATGGAGGTCAGGGGATTGGCCAGAGGCAGCATCAAGGCCAGCCCCAGGCTGACCAGTTTTCCCAATTGAACCAGGTCGTCGATCATGGTGATGAGCGCTGCGGGCGCCGGCGTTGCGGCGGGTCACAGCTGCTTGGATGATGTTGCAAGCGCGTAATGTACTATACATTACACAAATTCAACCAGACATCCGCCTGGTGCAAGAGAGTCCGCGACCGATACGCGGCCATGGGAATGAAGTGAATACGATTCCAGACGATACGGCGCCGCGCGCGCTGACCAGCCGCGGCGAGGCGCGCCGCGAGCGCCTGCTCGAAGCCGCAACCCAGTCACTGCTGGAGCACGGCTACGCGCAAACTTCCATCCAGCGCATCGTGCGCCAGGCGGGCGGGTCGGCGGCCACCGCCTACCAGCTATTCGGCAACAAGGAAGGCCTGCTGGTTGCGGTGCTGGAGCACGAATTGAACGGCATGCGCGCGGCGGTCTTCGCCGACGCCATGCTGGACCAGCCCGTCGGTCCCGCTCTGCATGAACTTGCGCGACGCCTGCTGACCTACGCCCTGCAGCCCAAATCGGCTGCGCTCTACCGCCTGATCGTGTCGGAATCGCATCGCCTGCCGCACCTGGCCGAATCCCTGCGGCAGGCGGTGGAAGTGCAACTGCACGCGCCCCTGGAACAATGCCTGACACGCGCTTGCGCGCGCGGCGAATTGCGCATCGACGATCCGCGCCTGGCAGCGCGTACCCTGGGCAACCTGATCAACGGCATCGCCTCGCACGCGCGGCTGACCGGCGGCCGCGCCGACGGCCCCGACGCAGACCATCTGGCCACCTGCCGCTACGGGGTGGATACCCTGTTGCGCGCCTTCCGCGCGTAATCGCCGCGCCACTCGCCCCACCCAGCCCGCGCCAGCATCAGCGCCGGCCAGAGCATGCAGGCCGCAGCCAGCCATAGATTGGCCCGCAGCCCCAATGCGTCCACGCTGGGCACGCCCAGCAGCGAACCTGCCGCGATGCCCAGGTTGAACACCGCGACGAACAGCGATGTGGCGGCTTCCACGGCATCCGGCGCGGCCTTCATCATCCAGGTTTGCAGCGACACCGACACCGCGCCATAAGCCAGGCCCCACAGCAAGAGCAAGACCGCGACGGCCGGGCGCAACTGCCCCAGCATGCCCAGCAGCAGCAAGACCATCAGCAGGCTGACCGCGATCATCAGCAGCGTCGCGGCCGGCCGCCTGGCGGCCGCAGTCCCGCCCAGGAAGTTGCCCGCCACACCCGCCGCGCCGTAGGCGAAAAGCAGCGGTCCGATCCAGTTCTCTCCGAACGCCGCGTGGATCTGCAGCAGCGGACGGACGAAGGTGTAGGCCATGAAATGGCCCGCGACGAGGAACAGCGTGATCAGGAGACCCCGCCGCAGGCCCGGATTGGCCAGCTGCGACACCAGTTGGCGCGGACGCAGCGAACGCGCGGTGGGCAACGGCGGCAGGCTCAGCAGATTCAGCAGCAGCACGGCGGCGCACAGCGCGGCCATGGCGCCGAAGGCCGCGCGCCAGCCAGCCAGCTCGCCGATGAAGGCGCCCAGCGGTACGCCCAGCACGGACGCCACCGCGACCCCGCCGAAGATGACGGAAGTGGCCAGTCCCACCGAGCCCGCCCCGACCAGCCTGCCCGCCAATCCACCCGCGATCGCCCAGATGCCGCCGATGCAAAAGCCCACCAGCACCCGCGCCGCCAGGAACCACGCCATGCTGGGCGCCCAGGCGCTGGCCGCGTTGGCGCAGGCCAGCAGCGCCAGCAAACCGCAAAGGATCACGCGGCGGTCCGCCCCCTTCGCGCCGATGACGACCAGCGGCGCGAACAGCGCCGCCAGGATGGCCGGCACGAACAGCATGAAGCCGCCCATGCCCACCGAAACGTCGAGCGCAGCGGTAATGGGCACGAACAGCCCCACCGGCAGCATTTCGGTGGTGACCACGCAGAAGGTCGCCAGGCCGACGGCGATCACGCCCAGCCACGCACGCCAGCCAGCGCGCTCAGGCATGGGTTCGGTAAACGAAGCGCCAGCGATGGCGTGGTCTTCAGGGGAAATGCCGCGAGTCATGGTCAAAGGTTCCAGGCAAGGCCCAGGCCGGGCCGACTCCTGGGCAGTCTACTGTTTCCATTTCGCTGATAAAGTAGGAAAACCAATAAACACAAGGGACGAATCGTGCGCAATTCATCCTACCTAGCCGCCCGTCTGGACCACATCGGCGATCTGCTCGCGTTCGTGCGCGTGGCCGACACCCAGAGCTTTACCGCCGCGGCCGAAAAGCTGGGCCTGTCGCGTTCGGCCGTCGGCAAGTGCATCGCGCGCCTGGAACTGGGCCTGGGCGCGCGGCTGCTCCACCGCAGCACGCGCAGCGTCAGCCTCAGCGACGAAGGCCGCGTCTTCTACGAACATGCGCAGCGCATCCTGTCCGAAGTGGACAACGCCACCGACGCCATGGCCAGCCGCAAGCAGGCGCCGCGGGGCCGGCTGCGCATCGACCTGCCGGTATCGCTGGGACGGCTGCACATCATGCCGCTGCTGCGCGACTACCTGCGCGATTGGCCCGAAGTCGAGGCGGACGTCAGCTTTTCCGACGACTACATCGACCTGGTGCGTGACGGCGTGGACGTCGCCATCCGCATCGGCGGCGAAACCGACAGCCGGCTGGTGCGCCGGGTGCTGGCGCCGCATCGCCTGATCACCTGCGCCGCGCCCGGCTACCTGGCCCGCCACGGCGCGCCAGCCAGCCCGGATGACCTTGCTGGCCATCGCACCCTGGCCTACACCCATGCCGGCGCACTGGTGCCCTGGCGCTTTGCCGTCAACGGACAGGAACGCAGTGTTCATGTCACTGGACGGCTGAGGCTGGGCAACACGGAAGCGCTGCGCGACGCCGCGCTGGCGGGCGAAGGCATCGTCCAATTAGGCGCCTTCCTGGTGGGCGAGGATCTGCGCGCCGGCCGGTTGGCGCCGGTACTGGAATCGGTAGCGCCGGCCGGCGCGCCGGTGTGCGCGGTCTATCCGCACCGGCGCCACCTGGCGCCCAAGGTGCGCGTCCTGATCGATGCCATCGCCGACAGATGGCGCGGCGGCGCGCCCTGGACCAGCGACGCCGCGCCGCCGCGGCCATAGGCGCGCGCCCGATCCACTATGATTGCCGGCATTGCCCCGCCGGGCGCAATACCGGACACCCAGGGACGCTGCCAGGCATGCCCTTGCCTGCGCCCCGCCATTTCCCCCGGAGTTTTACTTGAGCGACATCTACCAATTCAGCCGCGGCACGGCGCCGCTGCTGATCTCCATTCCCCATCTGGGCAGCATGATCCCCGACTCGCAGCGCGCGCAGATGACGCCGCTGGGCCTGCAGTCGGGCGACACCGACTGGCACCTGGACACGCTGTACAGGTTCGCCGAGGCGCTGGGCGCGTCCGTCATCGGCGCGCGCTATTCGCGCTACGTGGTGGACCTGAACCGCCCGCCCAACGATGAAAGCCTGTATCCCGGCCAGACCAAGACCGGCCTGTGCCCGACCCAGACCTTCCGCGGCGACGCCCTCTACCGCAACGAGGCCGTCCTGACCGACGCGGAACGCGAACACCGGCTGCAGACCTACTGGAAGCCCTACCACGCCAAGCTGTGCGAGGAGATCGACCGCATCAAGGCCGAGCACGGCACCGTACTGCTGTGGGAAGCGCACTCAATCGCCAGCGTGCTGCCGCGCCTGTTCGAAGGCAAGCTGCCCGACCTGAACATCGGCACCGCCGACGGCGCGGCCTGCGCGCCCGACATCCTGGCGCCCGTCGAAGAGCGGCTGCGCGAAAACACCGCCTACACCTGGGCGGTGAACGGCCGCTTCAAGGGCGGCTACATCACGCGCCACTACGGCAAGCCCGCCGACAACGTCCACGCCATCCAGCTGGAAATGTGCCAGTCCGCCTACATGGACGAAACGCATCCCTACGCCTATCGCCCCGACCTGGCGGGCAAGGTCATCCCGCTGGTCGAAAGCATGGTGCAGTCGGCGCTGAAACAGACCGAAGCGCGCCAGCGCTGACCGCAAGCCGGTCCCCACCCCGAACCGCCCCAGGCGCTTGCCGCCTCGGGGCGGTTTTTTTTGTCTCGGCGCTCGGGTATTCCCCAATTTTTCACATCACAATCCAAAACGTAGTATCTCAACCGCGCTACGTAAAACATTACGAGCCATAACGAAAAATACGCGGAGACAGAAAATGAAGACATGGAGTCACGCCGCCTGCGGCGCGCTGGCGCTGTGCGCCCTGTATGCGACAGGGGCGCGCGCCGCCGATCCCGACACGTTCAAGATCGGCGGCGTGGTCTCGCTGTCGGGGACCTACGGCATCTTTGGCGAAGACATGCGCAAGGGCGTCACCATCGCCATCGAGCAGCGCGGCGGCAAGGTGCTGGGCAAGCCCATCCAGGTCACCTGGGAAGACGATGAAACCAAGCCGCAGCCCGCGGTGCAGAAAACCACCCGCCTGATCTCCGATGGATCGCAGATGATCTTCGGCGCGGTCAGCTCGGCCAGCACGCTGGCCATCATGAACATCGCCAAGCAGCGCAAGATTCCCCATCTGGTCACCATGTCGGCCGACGACAAGATCACGGTGCCGGGCGGCTCGCGCTATACCTTCCGCACCTCCAACACGCTGGGCATGGAGCAGCGCATGGCGCTGGCCTACTCCAAGGAGCAGAAGCTCAAGCGCATCTACGGCGTGACGGCCGACTACCAGGCCACGCGCGACAGCTGGGACTGGTACCGGCGCGAAGCCGAGAAGGCCGGCATCGAGATCGTGGGCGCCGATTTCCCGCCGCTGGGCAATCGCGACTATTCCTCCATCGCCGACAAGATCGCGCGCTCCAACGCCGACGGCGTGGCGCTGTTCATGACGGGCTCGGACGCCGTCACCATGGTCAAGCAGGCCGGCCAGATCGAACTGGGCAAGACGCGCAAGATCTTCGGCCCGGTGATCGCCGACGAGACCATGGCGGCCGGCGTCGGCCCCACCGCGGTCGGCGTGCAGTCCGGCGTGAGATATCACTTCACCGTCGAGAACGACGCCAACAAGGCATTCGTCGAGGCTTTCCGCAAGAAATACAACGAGTTCCCCTCGGCCGCCGCTGGCGAAGCCTACGACGGCATGAGCTGGTGGCTGGACGTGGTCGACAAGACCGGCACCTGGGACAAGGAAAAGTGGGTCGAGGCGTTTGCCGCCAGCGAGCGCACCAACTCCGTGGAAGGCAAGAAAACCATGCGCGCCTGCGACCACCAGGCCATGCAGAACGGCCTGTGGGGCGTGGTGGACACGGGCAAGCCGCCGCAGCCCGCCTACGTCATGGACATCGTCAAGGTGTTCCCGCCGGATCAGGTTTTCGAACCCTGCGCGGGCTGAAGCCGCCGAGTGACGCACCCGCCGGTCCTCGTGGACCGGTTTTCCCCCCGGCGCGCCCCTGCGCGCCGCCTGACGGATTTTTGCCATGTCCACCGTGATCATCGGCCTGAGCCTGGGAATGCTGCTGTTCCTGCTGGCGTCCGGCCTTACGCTTATCTTCGGCATGCTGGGCGTCATCAACTTCGCCCATGGCGCGCTGTACATGCTGGGCGCCTACCTGGCCTTCGACATCCAGCTGCGCACCGGTTCCTTCATCGCCGGGCTGGTCGTGGCAACGGTGGGCGTCGGCCTCGTCGGCGTGGCGATGGAACGGCTGGCCCTGCGACCGCTGTACAACCGCCCGCACTTCTATCAACTGATCCTGACCTTCGGCTTCATCCTCGTCATCAGCGAGGCCGTGAAGTTCGTCTGGGGCCTGGGCTACCAGGAAACGCCGATGCCGGCGCTGCTGGCGGGCACGGTCGAACTGGCCGGCAGCACCATCCCCGTCTACCGCCTGTTCGTCATCGTCTTCGGCCTGCTGGTGTCGGCCGCGCTGTTCTTCGTGCTGGAGAAAAGCACCTTCGGCATGCTGGTGCGCGCGGCCAGCAGCGACGGCGAAATGGTGCGCATCCTGGGCCTGCCGGCCGCCACCATCCGCAGCGCGGTGTTCGGCGTGGGCGCGGCGCTGGCCGGGCTGGCCGGCGCCATCTCCGCGCCGTTGTTCCCGATAGAGCTGGGCATGGCCACCAACACCATCATCGACTGCTTCATCGTGGTGATCCTGGGCGGGCTGGGCAATATCCGCGGCGTGGTCGCGGCGTCGCTGTTGATCGGCATGGTGCGTGCGGTGGGCTACACCTTCATGCCCAGCTGGGTCGACATCCTGACGTTCGCCATGCTGATCGCCACCCTGCTCACCCGTCCGCAAGGACTGTTCTCCCGCCAAGCGAGGCTGGCATGACGACTTCCCGCCAAGATGCCGCCATCGCGGCAGGCGTGGCCGCCGCGGTGATCGCGGTGCCCTTCTGCACGCAAAACGACTTTCTCCTGAACCTGACCATCCTGATCATGGTGTGGTCCATCTTCGCCGTGGGTTTCGACCTGGTGTTCGGCCTGCTGGGCATGGTGTCCTTCGGCCACGCGGCCTTCCTGGGCACCGGCGGCTACGCGCTGGCGCTGGCCACCCAGCGCTACGGCCTGCCGTTCGAGGCCGGGCTGGCGCTGGCCGTCGTGGCGGGCGCGGCCTGCGCCTGGATCTTCAGCGTGTTCGCGCTGCGGGTCTCGGGGATCTTCTTCGCCCTGGTCACGCTGGCGCTGTCGCAGCTCATGTACATCCTGGCCGACAGCAAGTTGCGCGAATGGACCGGCGGCGCCGACGGCCTGCCCGGCATCGGCCGGCCGGAACTCGCGGGGATAGACTTCTTCGATACCGTGAACTTCTATTGGTATGTCGCCGCCGTGTTCGCCCTGGTGATGGCGCTGATGGCGATGCTGCGCGCTTCGCCATTCGGCCGCGCGGTCGCGGGCGTGCGCCAGAACGAGATCCGCTCCGCCCAGCTAGGCTACAACGTGCAGCGCCTGAAACAGATCACCTTCCTCGTGTCCGGCGCGATCGGCGGCCTGGCGGGCGGACTGCTGGCCGCGGTGCTGATGTACATGAACCCGCAGATGCTGCACTGGACCACCTCCGGCGACGTCATCATCATGACCCTGCTGGGCGGCGCCGGCACCCTGTGGGGGCCGGTGGCCGGCGTGCTGCTGTTCGAGGCGCTGAAGGAATGGCTCAGCGGCTGGACGCCCTATTGGTACGGCATCCTGGGCCTGGTCTTCATCCTGGCCACGCTGTACTTCCCGCAAGGAGTGCTGGGCGCGCTGCAGGCCCGCTGGAGCCGCAAGCGCCCCGCGGCGCCCGCCCCCGCCAGTCCACCCGCGCCCGCCGTGCCGCTGGCGCCGCGCGAAGGGAGCCCGTCATGAGCGATATCGCACTGCAATGCGCACAGGTCAGCGTCACCTTCGGCGCGCTGCGCGCCATCGAGGACTTCAGCTACGCCTTCGAAACCGGCCGCGTCTACGGCCTGATCGGCCCCAATGGCGCGGGCAAGACCACCCTGCTCAACGTGCTGTCCGGCAACCTGCCCGGACATGGCGGGCGCATCCTGTGCCACGGCGCGGACATCTCGCGCCTGCGGGCCCATGAGCGCGCCAGGCATGGCATCGGCCGCAGCTTCCAGATCACCAAGATCTTTCCTGAAATGACGGTGCTGGAGAACCTGCGCATCGCCGCGCAGATCAGCCACTCGCATCTGCTGCCGTTCTGGCTGGCGCCGCGCTACGACCGCCGCCTGGCGTCCACCATCGACGCCATGCTGGAACTGACCGACCTGACGGCATGGCGCGACACCGTGGCGGGTACCTTGTCTTACGGCTTGCAGCGCGCGCTGGAGCTGGGCCTGACGCTGCTGCCGGACCCGCGCATCCTGCTGCTGGACGAACCGCTGGCCGGCGTCGGCCACCATGAGATAGCCGCCGCCACCCGCCTGATCCGCCACGCCGCCGACGGCCGCACGGTGCTGCTGATCGAACACAACATGGACGTGATCATGACGCTGTCCGAACACATCGTGGTGCTGTCCAACGGCCGCAAGGTGGCCGAGGGACCGCCGGCCGCCATCCGCGACGACGCCACCGTGCGCGCCGTCTATCTGGGCGAGGAGGTGGCGGCATGATCGAACTGCAACATGCCAGCGTGCACTACGGCCAGGCGCTGGCGCTCAAGAACATAGGCGTGCGCGCGGCCCAGGACGAGATCGTCGCCATCGTCGGGCGCAACGGCGCTGGCAAGTCCACCGTGCTCAAGACGCTGATCGGGCTGCTGCCGCTGTCCGCCGGCAACCGCCTGATCGCCGGCCAGGACGCCACGCGCCGCGCCGTCGAACAGATCAGCCGCGACGGGATCGCGCTGGTGCCCGACACGCGCCGCATCTTCCCCAACCTGACGGTGCGCGAAAACCTGCGCATGGGCGCACTGGCGCACCAGCCCGGCTACTGGACGCAGGACCGGGTGCTGCAGGTCTTTCCGCGGCTGGGCGAACGCATAGGCTTCCATGGCGACCAGCTATCCGGCGGCGAACAGCAGATGCTGTCGATCGCGCGCGCCCTGCTGGGCAATCCGCGCGTCCTGCTGCTGGACGAGCCGACCGAGGGGCTGGCGCCGCGCATCGTCAACGAACTGATCGAGGTCTTCGCCGAAGTCCACCGTCAGGGCACCGGCATCGTGCTGGTCGAGCAGAACCTGAAGGTGCCTGCCCGCCTGGCGCACCGCCAGTACGTGCTGGACCACGGCGAAATCGCCTGGAGCGGATCGGCCGCGGAAGTCCAGGCCGACCGCCACATCATCGAATCCATCCTCACCACGGGCATCCAAGCATGAGCAACGACACCACCTACATCGCGGGCGTGGGTATCACCCGCTTCGACAAGCAGCCGGCCAAAAGCGTCAAGGACCTGGTGCGCGACGCGGTCACGCAGGCGCTGGCCGACGCGGGTTGCGACGCCGCCGACCTGCAGGCGGCCTATTTCGCCACCGCTGGCCAGGGTTCCATCGAAGGCCAATACATGGTGGCCGGCCAGGTTGCGCTGAAGGCCATGGGCATCGCCGGCATCCCCGTCGTCAACGTGGAGAATGCCTGCGCCAGCTCCAGCACCGCGTTGAACGCCGCGCACTTGTACGTAGCCTCGGGCGCGGGCGACATCTGCCTGGCCGTGGGCGTGGACAAGCTGTTTTCCGAGGACAAGGCCAAGAGCTTCGCCGTGTTCGACGGCGCCTGGGACGTGCATGACGCGCCGGCGCAGATGGCGCGCCTGATGGCGCTGGCTCCCGACGTGACGCCCCCGCCCGGCTTCGAAGAGCCGGGCAAACGCAGCGTGTTCATGGACATCTACGCCAGCCTGGCGCGGCTGCACATGAAGACCTTCGGCACCACCCAGCGCCAGCTTGCCGCCGTGGCCGCCAAGAACCACATGCATTCCACCCGCAATCCGCTGGCCCAGTTCCAGTACCCCATGACGATAGACGAGGCCCTGGCCGCCCGGCCCGTGTCCTGGCCGCTGACCCTGCCCATGTGCGCCCCCATCAGCGACGGCGCGGCCGCCGCCATCGTCTGCAACGCCCAGGGCTTGAAGCGCCTGCAACGCGCCCGCGCCGTGCGCTTGTACGCCAGCGTGCTGCGCACCGCCACCGACCGCCCGGCCGACCGCTACGACCGGCACCTGTGCCATCTGGCCGCGCTCGAGGCCTACGAGCGCGCCGGCGTCGGCCCGCAGGACATGTCGCTGGCGGAAGTGCACGACGCCACCGCCTTCGCCGAGATCCAGCAGACCGAGGCGCTGGGCTTCTGCGCCTTCGGCGAAGGCGGACCGATGGCCGAGTCCGGCGCCACCAGCCTGGGCGGCCGCATCCCCATCAACGTGTCCGGCGGCCTGTTGTCGCGCGGCCACCCCATCGGCGCGACCGGGCTGGCGCAAGTCCACGAAATGGTGATCCAGCTGCGCGGCGAAGCCGGCGCTCGCCAGGTCGAAGGCGCGCGCTTCGCCATCGCCGAGAACGGCGGCGGCTTCAACGGCGTGGAAGAGGCGGTGACCTGCATCACCCTGCTTGGCCGCTGATCCGCGCCCCCCATCAACCCAGAGACCGCCATGCATCTCAGCTCTCTCTTTCACCGCAGCGCCACTATTTACGCCGATCAGCCCGCGCTGGCCGCCGGCACCCGCGATCCCCTCAGCTACGCCCAGCTTCAGGCCCGGGTGCAGGCGCTGGCCGGCTGGCTGCGCGGCCCGCTGGGCCTTTTGCCCGGCCAGCGCGTCATGCTGGCGCTGCGCAACCACCCCAGCTACATCGAATCGATGCTGGCCATCTGGCACGCCGGCCTCTGCGCCGTGCCGGTCAACGCCAAACTGCATCCCAACGAACTCGAATACATCCTGCGCGACAGCGATGCGCGCCTGTGCCTGTCGCAAGGCGAATTGCTGCAGGCGCTGGCGCCCGTCGCCCGCAGCTTGCCAGCGACGCGCGTGGTGGACGTGGAGTCGGCAGAATACGCGGCCGGCGCCCTGGGCCAGCCCTTGCCCCTGGAAACGCGTCCGCCCCAGGACCTGGCCTGGCTGTTCTATACCAGCGGCACTACCGGCAAGCCCAAGGGCGTCATGCTCAGCCATGCCAACCTGGTCGGCATGTGCCTGAACTTCTATGCCGACGTGCAGCCGGTACAGCCCGGCGACGCCATGGTCCACGTGGCGCCGCTGTCGCACGGCGGCGGCCTCTACAGCATTCCGTACTGGCTGCACGGCGCCTTGCAGATCGTGCCCGACAGCGGCGGCCTGGACGAAGAAGAACTGTCCGGGCTGCTGACGCACTACCGCAACGTCAGCCTGTTCGCCTCCCCCACCATCGTGCAGCGCATGGTGCGCCACGCCCGTCAGGCAGGCGGCCCGCCGCCCGGCCTGCGCACGCTGATCGTGGGCGGCGCGCCGTTCTACATCGAAGACATCAAGGACGCGGTGGCCTGCTACGGCGCGCGCGTGGCGCAGATCTACGGACAGGGTGAAAGCCCCATGTCGATATCGGCCTTGTCCGCCGTCCAGATCGCCGACGCCGTGGCCCGCAACGATGACGCGCTGCTGGGCTCGGTGGGGTACATCCAGTCGGCCATGGACGTCGAAATCCGCGAGGCCTCCGGCCGGCCGGCAGCCCCTGGCGAATTGGGCGAAGTCGTCGTCAGCGGGCCGACCGTAATGCAGGGCTACTGGAACAATCCGCGCGCCACCGCCGACACGCTGGCTGGCGGCTGGCTCCATACGGGCGATATCGGCATCCTGGACGAACGCGGCCTGCTGCACCTGAAGGACCGCTCCAAGGACGTCATCATCAGCGGCGGCACCAACATCTATCCGCGCGAAGTGGAAGAGGCGCTGATGCGCCACGATGCCGTGCAGGAGGTCTCGGTGGTCGGCAGCCCCGACCCCGAATGGGGCGAGTCGGTGCTGGCCTTCGTGGTGCTCAAGCCCGGCGCCCGGGCCTCCGAGCAGGATCTGGACCGGCTCTGCCTGGAATCCATCGCGCGCTTCAAGCGCCCCAAGCGCTACGTCTTTCTGGAGGAGCTGCCCAAGAACAGCACCGGCAAAGTGTTAAAACGCGAACTCCAACAACGCGCGCTTCCGACTCCATGACCCAAGCTTTCCCCCTCTTTGGCCGCACCGCTGTCAGCCAGACCGAAAAGGCCTATTGCGCCCTGGAGGAAATGATCGTCACCGGCGAACTGCCGCCTGGCAGCCAGTGGTCGGAAACCACCCTGAGCGAACGCGTCGGCATCGGCCGCTCGCCGGTGCGCGACGCCCTGCAGAAGCTGGCGTTCCAACGCCTGGTGGAAATCGCCCCGCGCCAGGGCATCTTCATCTCCGAGATCGACTACCAGGGCCAGTTGAAGATCATTCAGGCGCGCCGCGAGATCGAACGGCTGATCGTGGCCCAGGCCGCGCAGTGGGCCGACGACGGCGAACGCGCCGAATTGGCGCAACTGGCCCGTGAACTCGAAGACCTGAAGGCCGTCAACGACATGCGCATGTACATGCGCCTGCATTTCACCCTGACCAGCCAGATCGGCGCCGCCTCGCGCAACAGCTACGCGGCCGAGTTCCACGCCATGCTGCAGACGCTGGCGCGGCGTTTCCTGTACTTCCACCAGAAGCGCCATCCGGACCTGGTGCAGATCTGCGAGCTGCACATCCAGCAGATCAACGCCATCGTGGAGGGATCGGTGGAGCGCGCCATCGCCACGGCGGAGGCGCGCAACGACTATGCCGAGAACCTGGCGCGCAACATCCTGATGGAGCTGATCGTCACCTCGGCGGTCACCATCAGCAAGCCGCCGCGAGGCCGCAGCGGCGCGGACTGACGCCCGGGCGCGGTCTCAGCGCCCCGCGTCCGCCAGGTTCTGCCAGGCGCCGGTGCTGCGCCCCTCTTCCGCCAGGAACTCCACCAGCGTCGGCAAGGCGGCGTCCATCGGCCGGTTGGCCTGGATCCGCATCACGTAGCCCCAGGAGCCCGGCATGCGCAGGTGCGGCACCAGGGGCACCAGCCGGCCGCTGGCCAGTTCCTCGTCAATCAGCGGCGCGCGGCCCAGCGCGATGCCGACCCCGGCAGCCGCGGCTGCGGCGACCGTGCTCAGGCCGCTCAGCACCATGGGTTCCTGCCAGTCGGATTCGGCCAGGCCCAGCCGCGGACTCCAGGTTCGCCAGTCGGTCTCCGGGCTGTCGACGTGCTTTTCCTCCAGCCAGCGATGGCGCAGGAACACGCCAGGATCGCCGCGCTCGGCCGGATCGACCAGCGACGGACTGCACACGGGCACCACGGTTTCGGTCATCAACGGGATGTCGCCGGGCTCGGCGATATGCGGCCCCATGGCGCGCACGTGCAGGAACGCCAGGTCGATGTCCTGGCTTTTCCAGGCCGGGTCCTGGCTGGCGTGCAGGTACACCTGGATGTCGATGCCGGGATGCAGCTCGATGAAGCGTCCGATGCGCGGGGCCAGCCACATGGCGGCCAGCGACGGGTTGGCGGAAACGTTCAGGGTATTGCGCCGTTTGCCCCGGGCGGAGGCCCGCACGTTGCGGCAGGCGGTCTCCAGCAGGGTCAAGGCCTGTTGCACGGATGCCAACAGGTCCGCGCCCGCCGCGGTGGTTTCTGCGCGGCGCACCGTGCCTCCGCGGCGCAGCAGCGCCACCCCCAGGTCCGCCTCCAGCGCCCGCAGTTGATGGCTGACGGCGCTCTTGGTCACGTGAAGTTCGGCGGCGGCGCGGCTCAGGCTGCCCAGGCGGGCTACGGCCTCGAAGGCGCGCAGGGCCGCCAGCGGCGGCGTGTGGTTGGGAAGATCGGCCATGGGTCAAGTCTAGCTCAACCCTAGATTGAAAAACTATCGCTATCGCCGGGTCGCGGGATCGGGGACCATGCAAGCACTGAAAGGAGTTTGCTATGTATTTCGATTCGCGCCTTTGGCAGTTGACGGCGGGCTTGCGCGCCAGCATGGCGGGCGGCATTTTCCTGGGCCTGCTGGCCCTGGCCGCCGGCATCGCCCGTTACGTGTTCCTGGGCCAGTTGCTGGCCCGCGTATTCGATGGCGCACCGTCGCAGGACTGGCTCGCGCCGGCGCTGTGGGCCGCCGCCATGGTGCTGCTGCGCGCCTTCCTGGACCATTGGCGCACCGTGCAGGCCAACCGCTGCGCCGCCACCGTGCAGCATGCGCTGCGCGCCCGGCTTTATGACCGCATCGTGAGCCTGGGCCCCGCCTGGTTCGCCAACCAGCGCACGGGCGGCGTGATGCTGACGGTGGTCGACGGAGTCGAGCAGTTGCAAGCCTTCTTCGGCCAGTACCTGCCGCAAGTCGCGATCGCCGCCGCAGCGCCCTTCGCCATCTTCGCCGTGATCGCGTTCTGGGACGTGCCCACCGCGCTGGTGTTCCTGGCGGCGGCGCTGTTCGCGCTGTTCGGCCCCATGGCCGTGCACATGCTGGACCGCCGCGCCAGCCTGGCCCGCAGCAAGTCCCTGAACGATTTCGGCGAGGACTTCCTGGACGCCGTGCAGGGCCTGCCCACGCTGAAGTCCTATGGCCAGGGCAAGGCCTGGGGCCAGCGGCTGGCCGCCCGCGCCCGCAGCCTGTCCGACAACACCTTCTGGGTACTTTCCGTCAGCCTCTTGACGCGCGGCATCAGCGACCTGGGCGTGGCCCTGGGCGCGGCGCTGGCGCTGACGCTGGGCGCCTGGCGAGTGGCTCACGGCGACATGAGCGTGGAAGCCCTGCTGATCGTGCTGATGGCCGGCACCGAGATCTTCCGCCCGCTGCGCGACCTGCGCTCGGTACTGCACCGGGGCATGCTGGGCCAGTCGGCCGCCGCCAGCATCCATGCGCTGACGGATGCGCAGCCGCTGACACCCGCCCCCGCCGCCGGCGGCAAGACCCCGGGCTGGCTCGCGCCCACCATCGAATTCGACAACGTGGCGTTTTCCTACACCCCCGAGCGCCGCGCCCACCAGGGCTTGAGCTTCCGGATCGCCGCGGGCGAACGCGTTGGCGTGGTCGGCCCCAGCGGCGCCGGCAAGTCGACCATCGTGCGCCTGCTGCTGCGCGAATGCCTGCCCCAATCCGGCAGCATCCGCATCGGCGGCCATGACGTGAACGAACTGGATACGCAGGCGCTGCTGTCGCACATCGCGCTGGTAAGCCAGGACATCACGCTGTTCCATGGCACCATCGACGACAACCTGCGGCTGGGCCGCCCCGACGCCACCCACGAACAGGTGCGCGCCGCCGCCCGCGCCGCCAATATCGACGACTTCATCATGGCGCTGCCCGAGGGCTACGCCACCCGCATCGGCGAGCGCGGCCTGCAGTTGTCCGGCGGCCAGCGCCAGCGCGTGGCGATCGCCCGCGCGCTGTTGCGCGACGCGCCCATCCTGATCCTGGATGAGGCGCTGTCGTCGGTGGATACGGAAAACGAAGCGCTGATCCAGCAGGCGCTGGACCGCCTGATGGCCGGCCGCACGACCTTGATCCTGGCCCACCGCCTGGCCAGCGTCATCGGCGCCGACCGCTGCCTGGTGCTGGACCAGGGCCGGGTCGCGGAGGAAGGACCGCACGCAGAACTGATGCGGCAAAACGGCCTGTACTACCGCCTGATGCACGAACAGGCGGCCGCGCACCGCAATCCGTCGGCGGGATCGCCTGCCTCCGCCGCTGCCGTCCCCGCGGAAACGACCGACCGCAACGCCTCCGGCGAAGAATCCGGCGCGCAAGGCCCGGCCCTGCGCTCGCTGGACGCAGACGCGGTCCAGGTCGGCTGGCGCGCCACGCTCGGCACCCTGCTCTCGGTGGTCCGGCCGTGGCGCGGCACGCTGACCGCCACGATCCTGCTGGGCGTGGCGCGGGTCGCGGCCTACATCGGCGTGGGCGTGTTCAGCGCGCTGATCGTCGCCGCCATCCGCGACGGCCGCGACTACTCGGCCCTGATAGCGGGCCTGCTGGTCGCCGCGCCGCTGGCCGCGCTGTTCCACTGGCTCGAATCCTGGCTGGCCCACGCCATGGCGTACCAGCTGCTGGCCGACATGCGGGTCAAGCTCTACGACAAGCTGGAGCGCCTGGCCCCGGCCTACCTGTTGCAGCGCCGTTCCGGCGACCTGGTGGCGCTGGCCACCCAGGACGTGGAAATGGTCGAGTACTTCTACGCCCACACCATCGCCCCCGCCATCGTCTCGGTGCTGGTGCCGCTGTCGGTGCTGGGTTTCCTGGGCGTCTACAGCTGGCCGGTGGCGCTGGCGCTGCTGCCCTTCCTGGCCTATGCGCTGGTATCGCCGGTGCGCGGCCGCCGCAAGGTCGACGCGCTGGGCGACAAGGCGCGCGAGGCGCTGGGCGAGATGAGCGCCCACACCACCGACACCATCCAGGGCCTGGCCGACCTGACCGCCTTCCAGGCCACCGGCCGCCGCCGCGATGAATTCCTGCGGGTGGCGGACCATTACCGCACGCGCCGCCTGGACATCCTGGATGACCTGTCGCGCCAGACCGCGGGCTTTGAAATCGCGATGGGCCTGGGTGGCCTGGCGGTGGCCGTCGTGGGCGCGCTACAGGTATCAGCCGGCGCGCTGTCGGCCGGCATGCTGCCTCTGCTGGTGCTGATCGCCCTGGCGACCTTCCTGCCAGTCTCCGAGATCTCGCAGGTCAGCCGGCAATTGGCGGACACCATCGCCGCCACCCGCCGCCTGCACGTGGTCGCCAACGAGCCCGAACCCGTGACCGACGGACCGCTGCCGGCGCCCGTCTCCGCCCACGGCCTGTCGCTGGCCTTCGACCACGTGAGCTTCGCTTATCCAGGCAAGACCGCGGACACCTTGCGCGACCTGAGCTTCAAGGTGCCGGCCGGCGCCACCGTGGCGGTGGTGGGCGCATCGGGCGCGGGCAAGAGCACCGTGGCCAGCCTGCTGCTGCGCTTCTGGGATCCGCGCGCGGGACAGGTCAAGCTCGATGGCGTGGACCTGCGGGAACTGCAGCTGGACGGCCTGCGCGAACGCGTGGCGCTGGTGACGCAGGACACCTATCTGTTCAACGATACGCTGGAAGGCAACATCCGCCTGGCCCGCCCCGAAGCCAGCCCCGAGGACTTGGCGCGCGCGCTGGAGCAGGCCGCGCTGGCGGACTTCGTGCGCGCGCTGCCGGACGGTCTGGCGACGCGCGTGGGCGAACGCGGCATGCAGCTATCCGGCGGCCAGCGCCAGCGCATCTCGATTGCCCGCGCCTTCCTGAAGAACGCGCCAGTGCTGATCCTGGACGAAGCCACCTCGCACCTGGACACCTTGTCGGAAATGCAGGTGCGCGGCGCGCTGGACGTGCTGATGCGCCATCGGACCACGCTGGTCATCGCGCACCGCCTGTCGACGATACGCGATGCCGACCTGATCCTGGTGCTGGATCGCGGCACGCTGGCGGAGGCCGGCACGCACGACCAGTTGCTCAGACGGCAAGGGGTCTATGCGCGCCTGGCCAGCCACCAGGGCGGCTACGCCGTCAATAGCGCAACGTCTCTACCGACTTAGCGTTGGCGCGCACTTCCGCATCCGTGAACCAGACCCGCTTGTTGCCGAAGCTGGTGTACAGGTCGAACTGGTCGCGGATGTGGGGCGACGGCGTGCCGTCCGGGGCGACAAAACCGCTTTGCCCCGGCGCCACCACGTCCACCGCGCGCACGCCTTTGCCATCGAACACCGTCATGTTGTTCTCGGTGCCGCGGTTCTGCGTGGCCGGAAAGCTCAGCACCGCCTTGTCATCCGCCTGCGGCACGCCCAGGAAATTCTTGGGCGCGAACACCATGGGCGGCGCGGGTATGCGCCAGCTTGCCGGATCCTGGCCATAGGCCTTCTGCAAGGCCGCCAGCGCATCGTCCAGCGCGGCCAGGCTCACGTCCCGCGGCCGCTGGCCATTGAAGAAGTCGTACTTCTGCGGCACGCCCGAATCGCGGCCGGCCAGCGCATTGAACAGCGCCTTCACCCCCACCGTCAGGTTGACCGAACCCGTGGCGGGCGCCGCCTGCGTCGGATAGCCGGTGGCGCTGTACCACTTGAAGAAGTCCGCGGGCATCTCGTCGGCCAGCGTGCGCTTGAGCATGGCGCGCAGCCAGGCGTCCATCACGGCAGGTCCCGCGTTGTCGTAGTAGCCGGCCTGCTTGTCGCTGGTGGCCATGCCGTCCCAGGACGCCAGCCCCGCAACCAGCCCGGCCCGCGCATCGTCCGCCGGCAAGCCCTGCACCGCCTGCTGCAGATACGGCAGGAAGTGGCGGCGGTTGACGTCGGCATAGCTGGTGGTGCGGATCAGGTCCCACATCTGCTGCGCGCTGACCTTGCCGCCGTTGGCCGTCATGGCTTTCAGGCGGGTCTCGATCTCGGCGTAGCGGTCGGCCTGGCCCCACACGATGGCGAACAGGTCGGTGGACGGATAACCGCGCATGGGCTGGTTGTTCCAGTTGGCGATGAAGCCCTGGCGCGGGTTGTAGACCTGCGGATTGGTCGAGAACGGCAGCATGCCGTCCCAGTCCATCTCGCCCGTGCCCGGCACGGGCAGGCGCGGATCATGGCCCGGACGACGCTTGGGATAGAAGCCCGTGTGCGCGTAGCCGATGTTGCCCTTGTCGTCGGCGTAGTACCAGTTGATGGTCAGCGCGTGGCGCGCCGCCTGCTGCTTCCACTGGTCCCAGTTGCGCGACTGCGCCTTGTGGGTCCAGGCCATCAGCGATTGCAGCTCATAGCCTTCCCAGGCGCGCGCCTTGGCATAGGCCACGTGCTGCTTGTCGTCGAACTTGGTGACGATGCCGTGCACCGTGCGGTACACGTCCATCACCACCGGCTGCCCATCCTTGACCTCGATGAGCTCGGTGCGCTTTTCCATCGTCTTCCAGACGCCGTCGTGGAAGTAGCGGGTGCGGTCGTTCGGGTCGAGCTTTTCGGCGTAGATGTCCACGTCGTCGCCAAAGCCCGCGGTCGAGCCCCAGGTCACGTGCGCATTGTGGCCGAACAGGATGCTGGGATAGGCGAACGGCGTGTTGCCCACCACGTCGAAACCCGCGCCGTGCAGGCCGATGCCGTAGGTGTAGGCGGGATTCCACCAGCCGAACTGCGGCCCGTTCAGCAGGATGGAACGAGCGTCCTTGGCGTGGTCGCGGCCCACGATCCACATGTTGCTGGTGGTCGGAAAACCGGCGATGCCCGGCTGCCCCGATTCCGCGAACTGCGCCAGCAGGCGCGCCGACGCGGCCGCGGGCGTCTCATCCAGCACGCCGCGCGTCTGCGGATCGCGCGCCACGCGTTCCAGCATGGGCGGCGTGCCGTCGTAGCGCGGCAGCGCATAGGACAGCCTGGCGGACGGCTTGGCGCCATCGGGCCGGTACACGCCCTCTTCCTCGGGCACGGTGGTGGGCGCGCGGCTGTCGGTCATCCAGCGCAGCTGGTTGAAGATCTGCATGGCGCGCTCGTCGCCATGCTGGTCCTTCAGGGCAGTCAGCAGCGCCAGGTTGTCGATCTCGCTGTTGGCATCGGAAAAACGATTGGCCATGGTGCCCACGAACACCATCGCCACGTCATAGGCCGTCCAGTCCGCGGGCTGGAAACGCAGATCGTTGAATTCCTTGGGCATCAGGCTGCCGGGCTCGGCCCGCACCCGCGCGATCCAGGCGTTCATGCCGGCCGCATAGCCGTCCAGGATCTGCCGCTCGGATGCGGGCAGCGCGGCCAATTGGCGCTGGATGCGCTCGGGCGAGAAATTGCCGCGGATGGATTTGTCGAACGCCACCATGGGCTGGCCCAGCACCTCGGCCACGCGGCCCTGGGTACTGCGCCGCGCCATTTCCATCTGGAACAGGCGGTCCTGCGCCACCGCATAGCCGTAGCCATAGAAAATGCCGTACACGGTGTTGGCGTACACATGGGGCATGCCATAGCCGTCGCGCCGGATCGTGACCTGGCCGCTGGCCGCGCCGGCCGGACGCAACGCGGCCTCGGACTGCTTCTGAGCGTGCTGCTGGACTTCCTGGGCATGGGCTTGGGCGCCCATGGCCGCGCAGGCCGCCAGGATGGCGGCCGACAACAAGTGCTGCTTCATTCGAATCTGTCTCCGTATTTGACGAGCCGCGCCGCGGTGCGAGTCCCGGGCACGGTTTGCGGCGCCTCTGCGGGCGCCGTCTGCGGACCATGATACGAACAGCCTATCTATAATTCCAATGCATTTATTTCATAGTATTTATGCGGCTTGGACATGGATTTCCAGAAACTCAAACACCTGCTGGCGGTGGTCGAACACGGCACTTACTCGCGCGCCGCAGAGGCGGTCAACCTGTCGCAACCGGCGCTCAGCCGCAGCATCCAGGCGCTCGAAGCCGAACTGGGCCTGCCTCTGCTCGACCGCGGCACCCGTCGCGTGCGCCTCACGCCCTACGGCGCCTGCGTAGCCGAACGCGCGCGCCGCATGCGCTTCGAAGAAGCGGAGCTGCAGCGCGAACTGAAAACACTGCACAGCGGCGAATCGGGCACGCTGTCCATCGGCCTGAGCCCGGCGCCCGCATCGCTGCTGCTGTCGCCCTTCCTGGCCCACATGGCAGAGCGCCATCCCCAGGTACGCGTGGGCGTCGAACTGGGCGCCACCGCCGCCTTGCTGGAAATGCTGCGCGACGAACGCATCGACGCCATGGTCTGCGACGCCCGCATGCTGTATGACGCGGCCGACCTGGAAACCCGCGCCCTGCCCCCGCTGCGCGCGGGCCTGGTGTGTCGCAAGGGCCATCCCATCCTTGCCCACAAGCGGCCCGGCATAGAACAGGTCCGCCAGTACCCCATGGCATCCACCACTCTCAGCCCGGAAGTCTCGCTGCGGCTCGCGGAAACCCTGGGGCCGGGCGGCGCGCCGGAACAAATGGTCACCCACCGCTGCGAGAATCTGGACGCGCTGGTGGAACTGGCGCTGCGCACGGACGCCTTGCTGCTGGGCGTGATCTGCGTCACGCGGCAGCAGCAGGAAGCCGGGCTGCTGGTCGAAGTGCCGATCCCGTCCGACCCGCAGCGCCAGGGGCACTATGCGCTGGCCCGGCTGGCGGGGCGCACTCCGTTGACGGCACAGGATGCGCTGTATGAGTTCACCCGGGAATGTTGGAACGGATTCTTGGCGCCTATCGGCGCGTCGCCAGCCTGAAAAGGACGAGGCTGAGCAGCGCAGCCGCAATGTTGTAAAGCATGGCCGCCGCCAGCGCGCCTCCGTAGATCGATGCGCCGTCGCTGGCGGGCAAGCTCCCCGCGGCCTCAAGCATCGTGAAGATGACGCCGCCCACTACCGCCACGCCCGCGGAAGTCCCGACGACTTGCAAGGTGCTGAGCATGCCGGAAGCCATGCCGGCCTGTTCCTCCTGCACCGCCCCCAGAATGGCGTTGAATGCCAGCGGGATCACCAGCCCTTGCCCCGCGCCATTCAGCACCAGTGACGCCACCAACAGCGCCAGATTCTGGGGCTGCGTGGCGGCGGTAACCGCGGACAGCGCCAAGCCCGCGGTAAAGACCAGCACACCGAACAGCAGCGCCCCGCGTCCATAGCGGGTGGCCAGTTTCGGACCGGCAAGCGACGCGCCAAAGAACGCCAGCGCCGAGGGCGTGAACACGGCGCCCGCCGCCAGCGGCGCGAACCCCAGCCCGAACTGCAACAGCAGCGTCAACGCGAAGAAGAACGAACTGATGGCTGAAAAAAAGAAAAACACCGCGCCTATGCCTGCCACGAATGGCCGGTTGGCAAACAACCCCATATCCAGCACAGGCACGCCACCGCGCCGGGCCAGCGCTTTCTCATAGCGGACGAAATACGCCAGCACACCCAACGCCAGCGCGGGCCCCGCAAGCGACCACCAGGGCCATCCATGCTCTCGTCCCTCCATGACAGGCACCAGGATCAGGGCCAGCCCGGCAGCGCCCGCAAGCGCGCCGCGCAGGTCCACCCGCGTCGGAACCGGCGCGCGCCATTCGGGAAGCGCCCGCCGCCCCGCCAGCATTGCAGCAATGCCGATCGGGACGTTGATGAGAAACACCAGCCGCCACCCCAAGTCCAGCGGATTCAGCGTGATGAGCATGCCGCCCAGCAACTGCGAAATGCTTGCGGCCACGCCCTGCACCGCGCCCATGATGCCGAACGCGCGCCTGCGCGCCTCGCCCTCGAACACCACTCTTATCGAAGCCAGCACTTGCGGCATCAGCACGCCCGCCCCCACGCCCTGCAGGGCGCGCGCCAGGATGAGCTGCCACGGCGTGACCGCCACCCCGCATAACGCCGAAGCCACGGTGAACAGCCCCATGCCGGCCAGGAACAAGCGCCGCCGCCCGAACAGGTCGCCCAAACGCGCGCCATTGATCAGGCACAAGCCATAAGCCAAAGCGTAAGCCACCACGATCAGCTGCAAATCGGTATCCGATGCCGACAAGCCGCTCTGGATGCTGGGCAATGCGACATTGACGATGAAGAGATCCAGGATCGTCACGAAGTTGCCCGTCAACAGCACAGCGAGGGCGCGCCAGGGGCGGTTCTTTTCAGCTTGCAGCGCAAATTCAGCGTTCATTCTTCACATTTATATATGTACGATCGTATTTATAGTATCGTGAAAGAATGAAACCCGTGCAAGCAGAAAAACAAGGTCCGATGAAACCGTTGCCCCCCTCTCCCCCACCCGATGGCCGCCGCTTGCGCGGCGAGCGCGCGCGAGCCCGCGTGCTCGACGAAGCCGTAAAGCTCCTCTCCGTCGAAGGACTGGACGGCCTGACCTTCGGCCAGGTGGCCGACTTGGCTGAAGTGGGAAAAAGCAATCTTCAGGTTCTGTTCGGCGACAAGGAAAACCTGCAACTGGCGGCCTTGGCCCATGCGATAGGCCTGTACCAGACCCAGGTTGTCGAGCCAGCCATGCGCAAGCGCACGCCGCTGACGCGGCTGCGCGCCCTGATGAACGGCTGGTTCGACTTCGTGGAAACCCGCCAGCTTCCGGGCGGCTGCGTCATCACCGCGGTAAGCAGCGAATATCGTGCGCGTCCCGGCCCCTTGCGCGACGCCATCCAGCAATACCGCGAAGCAGGACGCACGCGTCTTTACGGATTGATCCGCGAGGCCCGGGCGCAGGGACAAATCGCAGCCGACGCCGACGAGGCGAAACTGGTCATGGAGCTGCTGGCCTACCAGGCATATGCCAACGTCGCCGCGTCGATGGACGACCATGCGGAGTTCGGCCGCGCCAAGGCGGCTGCCATGGAAGTGCTTGCAAAAGCGGCTCGCTGACAACGGCGAACCCGGGTTCCGGCCAGACCGCCTACGCTTTCTTGCGGCCCGGTTCTTGCGCCACCGCCTGCATGCTCAACCAATGTGCAACCGCCTGGACAGGCGCCGAGGGCGGCCGGTCGGCGGGCATGGCCAGATGGTAGGTATGCCCGGCGATCTCCGGGCCGAAGGGCTGCACCAGATGGCCCGCTTCCAATTCTTCGGCGATCAACGCCAGGCTGACCAGCGCCACGCCATGGCCGGCGACGGCGGCCTGTATGGCGTGGCCTTCATCGGAAAAGCGCAACTGGCCCGCCTGCCGCGGCAAGGAACGCTGCGCGACCGCGAACCAGCGCTCCCAGGTCGGATTGTCCGGATGGGACCATTTCCAGTTGAAACGGATCAAGGGCACGCCGGCCAGATCGTCCGGCGATGCCACGCCCAGCCGCGGATTCGCCACGGGCGCGAAGCGGTCCGTGAACAGCGGCTGCGCGACGAGGCCCGGATACGGCCCGCGGCCATAGCGGATCGCGATGTCGACCGCGGCCGATCGCAGATCGACCACGTCGTCGCTGGCTTGCAACTGCAGATCGATGCCCGGATGCTTGCTGCGGAAATCCGCCATGCGCGGCACCAGCCATTTCACCGTGAACGCGTTGGTCGCGGAGATGGTCACCTGCATCCGCGTGCGCTGCTGCGTCAAACGCGCCAGCGCCGCCTCGAAGGCATCGAAACCATCCCGCAGCACAGGATAGAGCTGTGCGCCCGCCTCAGTCAGCGACACCCTGCGCACGTGGCGATCGAACAGCGCCAGCCCGGTCTGCGCTTCCAGCGCGCGGATCTGATGGCTGACGGCGGTCGGCGTGACGGCCAGTTCCTCGGCGGCGGCCTTGAAACTGCCCAGGCGCGCGGCGGCCTCGAATACGCGCAGTCCAGAGAGCGGAAGAGATCGGCGTTGCATGGTCATGGATGAGATTTTCTCATCTTATAGCTGATAAATGAACCTTTGTCAGCGTCCCGGCAGATTTCTACATTTACGGCATGGACCAGCGATTCTCGCGCTGATTCACAGATCAACCATAAATGAAGGAAATCGCATCATGCTACAGCGCGTCATCACCCAGCCCGACAACTACGAACCCTTCCTGCTGTCGCAAGGCATCCAGTTCGGCAATCTGCTGTTCATCTCCGGCCAGGCTGGCGCCGGCGATGACGGCAAGATCGTCGAGGGCGGCTTTCTGCCCCAGGGCGAACAAGCCTTCCTGAACTTGCGCCGCGCGCTCGAAGCCGGCGGCTCCAGCCTGAAGGACGTCATCAAGGTGACCATCTTCGTCACCGACATGGGGCACTTCCAGGACGTGGTCACGCTGCGCCGCCGCCACTTCTCGGCTCCCTACCCCGCCGACACGATCGCCGAGATCAAGGCGCTCTACGACCCGGCCGCCATGATCGAGATCGAGGCCATCGCGGCCGTCCGTCCGCAGGAGGGCCGTTGACATGGGCGCGCTCGACTATCGTACGAACGACGCGGCGCAGGCCGGACTGTTCACGCCGCTGCAGCTGGAAAGGGGCTTGACCCTGGCCAATCGTCTCGCCGTCGCCCCCATGACCCGCGTCAGCGCCACGGAAGATGGCCGCGCCACGCCGCAGATGGCCGATTACTACGCAGCCTTCGCGGCCGGCGGCTTCGGCCTGGTGATCACCGAGGGCATCTACACCGACCGGGCGCATGCGCAGGGCTACCTGTTCCAGCCCGGCCTGACCGACGACGCCCAGCGTGACGCCTGGCGCGCCGTGGTCGACCGTGTACATGCGCACGGCGGCCGCATCGTCGCGCAGCTCATGCATGCGGGTGCGCTGTCGCAGGGCAACCCATACCGCGGCACGACGAAGGGTCCCTCGGCCGTACAGCCCAAGGGACAGCAGATGGCGTTCTATCGGGGCGATGGGCCGTACCGGACGCCTGAAGCCATGTCGGACGAGGACATCGCGGAGGCCATCGACGGCTTTGCCCAGGCCGCGCGCCGGGCGCAGGAGGCCGGCTTCGACGGCGTCGAGATACACGGCGCCAACGGCTACCTGCTGGACCAGTTCCTCACCACCCACACCAATCTGCGCACAGACCGCTATGGCGGCAACCTGGACAACCGGCTGCGCTTGACGCTGGAAGTCATCCAGGCCGTACGCCAGGCTACGGGGCAGCGCTATGTCGTGGGCGTGCGCAGCTCCCAGGGCAAGGTCAATGACTTCACCCACAAATGGGAAGGCGGCGAGGCGGATGCGGCGCAGATCTACCGCACGCTGGGCGCGCAGCCCGTCGACTACCTGCACACGACCGAGTTCGAGGCCTGGCGTCCGGCTTTTGGAGATCAGGGCCCAAGCCTCGCGGCATTGGCGCGGCGGCACGTCGCGGTCCCGGTGCTGGCCAACGGATCGTTGCATGACCCGATGGCGGCCAACGGGATGATGGCGCGGGAGGAAGCGGACTTCGTTTCGCTCGGGCGCGGCGCGCTGACACATTCCGATTGGCCCGCAAGATTGCGCGCGGGCGCGGCGATGGAGAGTTTTGATCGGGGGTTGCTGGCGCCGATTGCGGATCTGGCCAATGCGGCGCGGCATCGCGAGGCACGCCCGGAATGATGATCCTATACAATTAGCAATCATTCCCATTAGCGTTTGAACGGAAGCCCCCTTGCCTAGCGCCGACTTTGCCTCCTCCGACGATTTCGTCAGCCTGTATCGAGAGCATCACGGCTGGCTCGTGCAGATGCTGCGCCGGCGGCTCAGCGGCAATACCGAAAACGCCGCGGACCTGGCGCACGACACCTTCGAACGCGTCATGCGCAGCGAGTCGCGCGCGGCGTTCGCCGAGCCGCGCGGTTTCCTCACCACCGTCGCCAAGCGCCTCCTTATCGACCAGTCGCGCCGCCGCGCGGTGGAACAGGCCTATCTGGAAACGCTGGCCTCGCGCAGCGAGGCCGTCGAGCCCAGTCCCGAAACGCATGCGCTGGTGATGGAGGCGCTGAACGCCGTATGCCGCATGCTGGAGCAGTTGCCGCCGCGGGCGCGCCGGGTCTTCGTGCTGGCGCAGGTGGAAGGCCTGCCCTACCGCGACATCGCCCAGCAGCTCGACATTTCGGTGGCGGCCGTGCAGCGCGACATCGTCAAGGCCTGGGAGCATTGCTACGCGGTGCTGTACGCATGAGCGCCGCCCAAGCCGAACGGCTGCATCCCGACATCATCAAGCAGGCGGCGCTCTGGATGATGCGGACCGGGGACGCGCCCGATGCGGCCACGCAAGCCGCCTGTGCGGCTTGGCGTCAGGCAGACGCGCGCCACGAACTGGCTTGGCAGCGCCTGCAGGGCATCGGGCGCGAGGTCCACACCATCAACACCGGCAAGGTGTCCGAAGGCGCCGCCAGCCAGACCATCCTGCGTTACTGCGAGCAGCGTTCGCGCCGCAGCGTCATGAAATGGGCCGCGGGCGGCATCTGCCTGGGCACGCTGGCATGGGCGGGCGCGCGCGAAGGCTGGTGGGAAGGCAGCACCGTCTATCGCACCGCCACCGGCGAGCAGCGGACCATGACCCTGCCTGACGGCACCCTCCTGACGCTGAACACCGACACTGCCGTGGCGTTGCGCTACGACGCGCAGCAACGCCGCGTCACGCTGCGCAGCGGAGAAATCCTGATCGCAACGGGCGCGGATGGCGCCGGACGCCCCTTCAGCGTGCAGACCCGGCACGGCCTGCTCACGCCGCTGGGCACGCGCTTTACCGTCCGCCAGCTGGACGACAGCGATGGCTCGACGCGCCTTGCCGTCTTTGAAGGGGCTGTGCGCGTGGATCCCGCCGGGCGGGTCGTGCATGCCGGCGAACAGGCGGAATTCGACGGACGCACGCTGGCTCCCGCAATCCGTGTCGACGGCACGGAGCCTGCCTGGGCCGCCGGCATGCTGGTCGCGAACCGCATGCGGCTGGACCAGTTCCTCGCGGAACTGGGGCGCTACCGCGTCGGCATCCTGCGTTGCGACCCCAGGGTGGCGGACCTCGAAGTCACCGGGGCGTTCCGCATCGACGACACCGACCGGGCGCTGGAAGTCCTGGCCGGCGTGCTGGACCTGAGGCTGCGATACCGCACGCGCTACTGGGTCAGCGTCGATCGCGCCTGACGTGCAGAGCCTCAGCCTGGGCGGTCTTCCAGGAAATTTGTAACGACGGCGAAGATTTTCGGATGTGGTTCGTTAGACATAGAGACAGACCCGAGGCGCCCGCGGTCTGGCCTTACCCATCGACGAACCAGGAAGCCCTCATGGCAGCACGCCATACACCCTCTACTCTTGCCGCGCCCCAGCCCCCCGGGGCAGTCCCGGCGCGCTTGCGCCTTGCCGTCCAACTGGCCTTGGCCGCAATGGCCCCGCTCGCCGCGCCCGCCGTGTCCTGGGCCCAGCCCGCGACCGCGCAAGGGGTCGCCTTCGCGATCGCCCCCACGACGCTGGACGAAGCGCTGGGCCAGTTCGGCGTCGCCGCCAACGTCACCGTGGCCGCGTCGCCGACGTTGACCCGCGGGGTGATGACGCAAGGGCTTACCGGCCGCTACACCGCGGAACAGGGCCTCACGCGCCTGCTCGCAGGCACGGGCCTGCAAGCCGTGGCCAACGCCAACGGAGAGGGTTATCACCTGCGCCGCATTCCGCAGGGCGAAGCGACCACGCTCGCGCCAGTCACGGTGACAGGCATGGCCGACCCGGCCGTCACCGAAGGCACGGGCAGCTATACCAGCGGGTTCGTGACCATAGGCAAGGGCGAGCAGACCCTGAAGGAGATTCCGCAATCGGTCACGGTGGTGACGCGCCAGCGCATGGACGACCAGAACGCCAACACGCTGGACGACGTGCTGGCCAATAGCACCGGCATGACGCTCTACAAGAGCCCGATGGGCGGCAACTACGTGTTCTCGCGCGGCTTCCGCGTCGACAGCTACCAGTTCGACGGCGTCAACCGCGCGTTCTATTACCCCCAGGCCAACAGCTTCACCAGCAGCACCGTGATCCTGGACCGCGTCGAAATCATCCGCGGCGCCACCGGCCTGTTGCAGGGCGCCGGCTCGCCCAGCGCCGCGGTCAACCTGGTGCGCAAGCGCCCGCTGGCCGAAAACCAGGTGCAGTTGTTAGCCAGCGGCGGCTCCTGGAACAACTACCGCGCCGACATCGATGCGACCGGCCCCTTGAACGCGTCGGGCTCCCTGCGCGGACGCGCCGTGGCCAGCTACAACGACCGGGACTACTTCTACGACAACGCCGACAGCCGCACCGGCGTGCTGTATGGCGTACTCAGCTACGACCTGGGCCCCGCCACCACCTTGACCGGCGGCGTCAGCTACGAAGAACTGCGATCCACGCCGTTCTTCCACGGCCTGCCCCACTACACCAACGGGGACGACATCGGGCTGAAGCGTTCGACCTCGCTCTCGCAAGACTGGAACCGCTGGAACGGCAAGCAGACCACCGTGTTCGCCGAGCTTGCGCACCGCTTCAACCAGGACTGGTCG
Organism: Achromobacter aegrifaciens; assembly: GCF_902859735.1. Lineage (GTDB taxonomy): Bacteria > Pseudomonadota > Gammaproteobacteria > Burkholderiales > Burkholderiaceae_B > Achromobacter > Achromobacter aegrifaciens. The sequence continues at coordinate 68,897 of NZ_CADIJY010000020.1, forward strand.
CTGAAACTCACCGGGACTTCCACCCAGGAGTCCAACGATTCCAAATACGCCTTCACCGAAGGCGCGGTCAATCCGGCCACCGGACTGGGGCCGACGATGTACGCCGGCATCTTCGATTTCTCCACGCACAACAAGGCGCTCAACCTGGATGTGGACGGCGCGTTTGAGGCGCTGGGCCGCAAGCATTCGATCAGCGTGGGCGCCAGCATCAACGAACTGACCAGCAAGAACGATTTCGCGACCGCGCGCCTGAACCGCGCCGTGAACGTCTGGGATCCGGATCACCACGTGCCCGAGCCCACCGACGACTGGTTGCGCGAGAATGCCTACCGCGGCGCCGCGACCGTCATCACGATGAAGCAGACCGGCGTCTACGGCGTCGGCCGCTTCAAGCTGGCCGATCCGTTGACGCTGGTGGCGGGCGCCCGCGTCAGCTGGTACGAGAACACCGGCAAGTACCGCGACGACGGCAAGCAGTACACCGACCCCTACAAGGAAAACGGCGTCGTCACACCGTACGGCGGCCTGATCTACGCCTTCAATCCCCAGTGGTCCGGCTATGTCAGCTTTGCGGAAATCTTCGAGCCGCAGAACGCCGTGGACGCGTCGGGCCAGATACTCGACCCCATCATGGGCAAGAACTACGAAGCCGGCATCAAGGGCGAGCTGCTCGATGGCCGGGTCAACGCCTCGGTCGCCCTCTTCCGCGTCGACCAGAAGAACCGCGCCCAGCAAGACCTGGTCAGCGCATGCACCGTGGGCGACATCTGCTATCTGTCCAGCGGCAAGGTGCGCAGCCAGGGCGTGGACGCCGAAATCAGCGGCGAGGTGGCCCCGGGCTGGCAGCTGTTTGCCGGCTACACCTTCAACACCCTGAAGTTCCTGGATGACACCGAGGTATCGAGCACCAACTTTGGACGCACGGTGACGCCCAAGCACATCCTGCGCCTGTGGTCCGACTACCGCCTGCCCGGCGCATGGTCGGCGTGGACCTTGGGCGGCGGCGTGAACTACCAGACCGGCAGCTACACGGAAACCCGCTCGGTGCGGGTCTCGCAGGCGCCGTACGCCGTCTGGAATGCACGCATCGGCTACAAGATCAACAAGAACTGGTCGGCGGCATTGAACGTGAACAATCTGTTCGACAAGACCTACTACCAGACGATAGGCGCGCCGGGCTGGGGCAGCTTCTACGGCGAGCCCCGCAACGCGACGCTGACGGTGCGCGGGACCTTCTGATAGAGCGAAACGATTAAGTAAAATGGTTTTATCTCAATAAACCATGAATTTTCATCATGCTTGATCGTGTCCATCTATCCATCGTGCAGGAGGTCGAAAAGCAGGGTTCGCTGACTGCCGCCGCTGGCGTCCTGCACGTGACGCAGTCGGCCCTGAGCCACAGCATGAAGAAGCTGGAGCAGCAACTGGGCACCGACATCTGGCTGCGCGAAGGCCGCAGCCTGAGGCTCACGCAAGCCGGCCAATACCTGTTGGCGGTGGCCAACCGGGTATTGCCGCAACTGACCCTGGCCGAAGAACGACTGCGCCAGTTCGCCCAGGGAGAACGCGGGTCGCTGCGCATCGGCATGGAATGCCATCCCTGCTATCAATGGCTGCTGAAGATCGTCTCGCCGTATCTGGCAGCCTGGCCGGATGTGGACGTGGACGTGAAGCAGAAATTCCAGTTCGGCGGCATCGGGGCGCTGTTCGGCTACGAAATCGACCTGCTGGTCACGCCTGACCCGCTGAACAAACCCGGGCTCGTGTTCGAGCCCGTGTTCGACTACGAACAAGTGCTGGTCGTCGCCGGCAACCACCCTCTTGCCCGGGAGGAGTACGTCACTCCCAAACAGCTTGCCAACGAAGTACTGGTGGCTTATCCGGTGCCGGTGGACCGGCTCGACATCTACAACATGTTCCTGACGCCGGCCGGCATCATACCCAAGCGCCACAAGGCCATCGAGACCACCGACATCATGCTGCAAATGGTCGCCAGCGGCCGTGGGGTGGCGGCGTTGCCGCGGTGGCTGGTGCTGGAGTACGCGGACACGATGCATGTGGTGCCAGTCCGCTTGGGCAAGAAAGGCATTGCCAAACACATCTATCTGGGTGCACGCGAGGCAGATATCGGCATCGACTATCTGCGCGCGTTCATTGAACAAGCGAAAAAGCCTGCCACGGCTTGATTCGCGGCTGCGGCTGCTCGTCAGGCGGTCTGATCTTCCGGCAGATCGGCCGCGCGCTCATCCATGAATCAGACTAATTGATCCATTAGATCAATTCACTTTTATTCATGGATTGCCCGACATAAACTACGCCCCCTGTACCGCCAAAGTCAAGACTGCTGAACAAAGAAAGAAAACAGGCAGCGCTGGAAAAGCAGGAAATAGACGCGGGTTTTATCTCAGGATTCAGGGCAGCAGAGCACCATGAGTAAAGAGTTTGCATTTGCCATCAAGAGCATTTGTTTCGATGAGGACTATCGTCCTTCAGACAATACGCGGATCACAACCAACTTCGCCAATCTGGCCCGGGGCACGAGTCGCCAGGAGAACCTGCGCAACACCCTCCGGATGATCGACAACCGCTTCAATGCCCTGGCGCATTGGGACAATCCCAAGGGCGACCGCTACGCCGTCAACCTTGAGATCATTTCCGTCGAGATGAGCATCCCCGGCGCAAGCAGCGGCAATGCCCTCCCCTTGATCGAAATACTGAAGACGAGCATCGTCGACAAGAAGACCAACGAACGCATCGAAGGCATCGTCGGGAATAACTTTTCCTCGTACGTGCGGGATTATGACTTCAGCGTGCTGCTGCTGGAACACACCAAGAACCAGCCGGTATTCAGCGCTCCGGAGAACTTCGGAGACCTGCACGGGAAGCTGTTCAAGTGCTTTGTAAATTCAAGCACTTACAAGCAGCACTTCAGCAAGCCGCCCGTGATATGCCTGAGCGTATCGAGCAGCAAGACCTATCATCGGACTGAAAATCAGCACCCCGTACTGGGCGTTGAATATCAGCAGGATGAATATTCCCTGACTGACGAATACTTCAAGAAGATGGGCATGAAGGTCCGCTACTTCATGCCGCCGAACAGCGCCGCGCCTTTGGCTTTTTATTTTTCCGGCGATTTGCTGAGCGACTACACCAATCTGGAGCTGATCAGCACCATCAGCACGATGGATACCTTCCAGAAGATATACCGGCCAGAGATCTACAACGCGAACTCCGCGGCAGGAAAATCCTATCAGCCCAGTTTGAAGCATCAGGATTATTCCTTGACCCGGATTGTCTACGATCGAGAGGAACGTAGCCAATTGGCTATCGAGCAGGGAAGGTTTGTCGAGGAACACTTCATCAAACCGCACCAGGCGATTCTTGAGCAGTGGTCCGCCAACTACCCTCTTTGACCAATCAAAAATATCAAGGCATCTATTGTGAAAAAATTGCTCCCTACTTCCACTGCCGGCAGCTTGCCTAAACCCTCCTGGCTTGCTGAACCCGAGAAACTCTGGTCGCCCTGGAAATTGCAGGACGAGGGCTTGGCCGAAGGCAAGCAGGATGCGCTGCGTCTGTCGCTGCAGGAACAGCAGCACGCCGGCATCGATATCGTCAGCGATGGCGAACAAACGCGTCAGCATTTCGTGACGACGTTCATCGAGCACCTGGAAGGCGTGGACTTCGAGAACCGCAAGACCGTCAGGATCCGCGACCGCTACGATGCGAGCGTGCCGACGGTTGTGGGCGCCGTGGCGCGCCGCAAGCCGGTGTTCGTCGAAGATGCCAAGTTCTTGCGCCAGCAGACCAAGCAACCGATCAAATGGGCCTTGCCGGGTCCCATGACGATGATCGATACGCTTTACGACGGCCACTATCAAAGCCGCGAAAAGCTGGCGTGGGAATTCGCCAAGATTCTCAATCAGGAAGCCAGGGAGCTGGAGGCCGCGGGTGTCGACATCATCCAGTTTGACGAGCCCGCATTCAACGTGTTCTTTGACGAGGTGAATGATTGGGGCGTGGCCACACTGGAAAAGGCCATTGAAGGGCTCAAGTGCGAAACCGCCGTCCATATCTGCTATGGCTATGGCATCAAGGCCAATACGGATTGGAAGAAGACGCTGGGATCGGAGTGGCGGCAATACGAAGAGGCTTTTCCCAAGCTGCAAAAATCCAGTATCGACATCGTCTCGCTGGAATGCCAGAACTCGCGCGTCCCTATGGATCTGATCGAACTCATCCGGGGCAAGAAAGTGATGGTGGGCGCCATTGATGTGGCAACCAACATCATTGAAACTCCCGAGGAAGTCGCCGACACCCTGCGCAAGGCGCTTCAGTTTGTCGATGCCGACAAGCTCTATCCTTGCACCAACTGCGGCATGGCTCCCTTGTCCCGCGCAGTCGCACGAGGCAAGCTGAGCGCCTTGAGCGCCGGCGCGGAAATCGTCCGCCGGGAACTCCCGAACTGATTCCCAGGCGGAAATGGTCGTCGCGCGGCTCGCGACGACCAAATCGAGCTGCACCCAGTATTCAACCCCCACTATGTCACTTTCCAGTACTGCGATCGAGCCCAGGCGCTTTCGCGAAGCTCTCGGGCACTACGCGTCCGGCATCACGGTAATCACATCGCAGATCGAAGGCGAGCCGATAGGCTTCACCTGCCAGTCATTCCACAGCGTTTCGATGAATCCGCCGTTGGTGTCGTTCAATGTGATGTGCAGTTCGGCCAGTTATCCCAAAATTCGCCAGGCGGGTCGATTCGTAGTCAATATCCTGTCCGACGAGCAAGTCAGGATTTCCAACCAATTCGCGCAGCGCGGCACGGACAAGTGGCACGACGTGGACTGGCAGGAATCGCCGCTGGGTAACCCGATCATTGCCGGCAGCCTGCATTGGCTTGATTGCGAGATTTATGCCGAACACGCCGCAGGCGATCACCTGATCGTGATTGGCGAGGTGAAAGCGTTGGATCTGCAAATCGCTGCTTCCACGCAGCCATTGCTGTATTTCAAAGGGCAGTATCGGAATATCGCCGCGCATGGCGCGATATAAGGTCTCGCCTCCTCCGCCCGGACACCGGCTTACAGCATCTGCCCATGAACGGGGTCTGAAGCCACCGCATTAGGCGACTGCAGCCTCGGCGGCTAAAGAACGCCGACGTCCGCAAGCCCGAGACCCTGCCGCTTCGGTGTTGTGAGGCGGGGTTCTTGAGTCGCCGGCGTCCGGACTGCGGGATTCCGATGCTCGCCCCGGTGGGGCTGCGCTTCGGATCCCTCCGTCCGGCCCCCGCCTCACGGCATCTGCCCATGATCGGGTCCGAAACCAACGCATTAGGCGACTGCCAGCCGAGGACCCCGGAGCCATCCGAAGCGCAGCCCCACCGGGGCGAGCATCGGAATGGCGCAGGGCAGCCTCGGCGGCTAAAGAACGCCGACGTCCGCGACCTCGAAGCCCTACCCCCCGCACTGAAGGTACGCCGACGGCGCGACGGCAATCGCGATCTTTCCTTGGATACCATTGTTGGGACTTTCCAGCCGCGCATGAGCCTGTGCAATGTCGGCAAGCGCATAGACCGCGCCCACATGCGGCCGCAACTGGCCGCGCGCGACCAACGCGCTCAATTCATCCAGCTTGCCGCGGTTCTGCCGCGTGAACACGAAGTGGTAGCTCGCGTTCTTGCCCCAAGCCTGGATCAGGTTTTGCGGCTGGGCGATGTCCACGATCGAGACGACCCGCCCCAATTGCGCAAGCGCATCGGGGCTGCGCGCAAGCGTGTCGCCGCCGATGGTATCGAACACGACGTCGACGCCGCGCCCGCCCGTTTCCCGCATGACGGCCTCGACGTAGTCTTCCTTCTCGTAGTCGATGACCACGTCGGCGCCCATGCTGCGCGCGAACTCGGCGTTGGCGGCGCGCACGGTCGTGTACACCTGCGCTCCGATGGCTTTGGCCAGCTGGATAGCCACATGGCCGACGCCGCCCGCGCCGCCGTGCACCAGGACGCTCTCCCCGACTCTCAGCCCCGCGCGCACGACCAGCGCTTCCCAAGCCGTGCCACCCACCAAGCTCAGGCTGGCCGCCTCAAGATGGCTGAGCGCGGACGGCTTCTTCCCGACGATGCCCTGCGCGGCGACGTGGTACTCGGCATAGCTGCCCGGCCCGTCGAAGATTTGCGGGGTGTACCAGACTTCGTCGCCAGGAACGAAAGCCGTTACGCCCGGCCCGACGGCTTCGACCACGCCCGAGACGTCGTGCCCGGTAATGGCCGGCAGCGGCACCAGATCGGCATAATCGCCGCGCCGGACCTGGTAATCCAGGGGATTGATCGAGGTCGCATGTACCCGGACCAGGACCTGTCCCGCCAGCGGCACCGGCTTGGGCAGGTCGCGGAGTTCGAACGATTCCGGGCCGCCGAATGATTTGAGTGTCATCGCTTTCATGGTTTTCCTTGTTTCGAAAAATAGGGATATCGGGAAATACCGATATTTACCTGCAAAAAATTACAGCTCTTTCCCGATGAGCCCGGCAAGAGCACGTATGGTTGCTTCGTTCCGCTTGTAGTAGGTCCACTGCCCAATGCGCCTGGCTTCCACCAGGCCCGCGCGCTGCAGCGTCGCCAGATAGTCGGACACCGTGGACTGCGACAGCCCCACGCCTTCCTGGATGCTGCTGACGCAGACCCCCACCGTATGAACGTCGCCCTCGTCCTGCGGCGGGAAGTTCTTGGCGGGGTCCTTCAGTCCTTTGAGGATCTCAAGGCGCGTACGGTTGGAGAGGGCTTTGAATATTTCGAGCAGATCCATGGCGCCATGATATCGGGATTTCCCGATATGTCAATAAACTGGATTCGCGCCCTACTTGTCGACCGACCGCATGTCGCAGGTCGTCTCCGATGACGAGCAGATGCCGCGAAACCACGCCCGCCCCCGCGTGCGGTCCTTGGGCGCCAGCGGCTCGAACGTGTCGCTATTGCGCATTTCGTAGTCCAGCAACAACCATTCGCCCTCGCAGGCGGCGATGCCGCGCAATTTGTAGTCTGATACTAACTTTCGACAAATGCTGGTAGCTCAGGCTGCTCTTGTTCGAGGCACCTTATGGTTTGACGCCCGGGCTTCTTTATGTCGGCCTCACCCAAGCCTCAATAGTCTCAAGCGTACAACGCGCGCTCAACATCCAGAGCACGCCACGCATGTTGCGTTCCATCTCGATCTGTCCAAGTTGTGTGCTCGTCGCTGTCATTGAGCACTTGCGCAGTATGTTGCAAATACAGGCAATAGTCTTTGTAGCGCTCAAGATTGGCGACATTGCTTTTGACGAATCCCTCTGCAACTTCGAAACCGAATTGCGGGAACTTCTCAGCGATCACAGAATCAATGACCCCGCACTTCTCGGGCGCAAGAAAAGCGCAGACTTTCGATGAAAACGCAATTTTAAGTTGTGGCAGGCAGTTGAGGGTTTTCAAGGCCGACGCATAGTCATCGGTCTGTAGGCAGTACTTCGCGTCCCGAATATGGCGCGCCACAACGTCAATGCCAAAATCGTTGGCCCCACGCATGCGTTGGGGCTTTCCCTTTACTATCCGATCGACACCATTAAGCGCCAGGAGAACCTTGCCGAGCGCACGTTCCGACCTTAGCCGCCTATCTTGTCCGCTCACATGCCCCCAAAATAGCGCAGACGCATAGCCCAGTACTGCTTGGTTATCATCATCAGAATGCAGTAACTCCTTCTGATACTGGTCTAGTTTCGACGTGCTGTCGAACACAATCTGGCCAAGATCGGATAGCGTTCCCGTGAGCGCCATGGCGGGATATGCATACTCGTTGCGTGTGATTTGCAATTGTGCAGGATGAAACGCCGAAACATGCATGGTTATCCTTGATTGATATGGCAAGAGAGTTCGAACTGCCTGCGGTGACCCATCACCGCAGCGCGTCCATGAAGGACATGAGGGGGACGGAATACTAGCGTTTAGTTGAACGGACGAGAGGAGGTCGGGGGAATAATTTTGTAGGCGAGCCTCTTCGGAGTTTTGTGGCCGACACTCCCGCTACCTATCAACCGACCTCATATCGCAAGTCGTCTCCGACGACGAGCAGATGCCGCGAAACCACGCCCGCCCCCGCGTGCGGTCCTTGGGCGCGAGCGGCTCGAACGTGTCGCTGTTGCGCAGCTCGTAGTCCAGCAACAACCATTCGCCCTCGCAGGCGGCGATGCCGCGCAGCGAGGCGCGCTCGGTCAGCCAGTCGCTGCCCAGATCCAGCAAACGTTCACTGCCGGCGTCGGGGCGGACGTAGCCTCGCGCCGATTGGATGCCGACCTGTGCATCCGCAGCTTCGATCCAGCCCTCGCCCCGATACACGGGCCGCGGCTTGCTCTGTTCATCGCCGGTCTTGTCGTCGCTGGCGTTCCTGATCTTGAGCCAGCCGTCGCGCGCCTCGGTCACGTCGAAGGTGACGCTGTAGTAGTCGATCTCGGGATCAGGGCCGTCGCCGCGAGTCGTCGGCAGGTTGCCCACCACCGCTCCTTGGGCGGACGCCGAGGCGCGCACCTGGATGACTGGCTTCTGGTCGGTGGTCCATCCGGAAAAGTTACATGCGGTCGGGCCCGGCGGGGTCCAGGCGGCAGGCTTGGAAGGTATCTGGGCGTTGATGGCGGGCGACACGGCCAGCGCGGCAAGCGCCAGGAGTATCCATCGCATGGTCATGGGCTTGGTCATGTGTCAGTTGCTGTTGATCCATTCCTGCGTATCCCGGACGAACCAGGGCAGATTCAAGCGCTCCCCTTCGCCGGACTGTATGGTCAGGCGTTGGTCCGAAGATCCAGGCGCGTTGTTCGTGCCCTGCCCCGTGGACGGAGAGCGGCTGCGATAGTCCAGCTCGGTTTGCTGGGGAGGTTTATCTGCGCAGGCGGCGATCAAGGTGCATGCGGTCGCGGCAAGAATGGTCCGCAGCGCCGAACGAAATATCTTCATGGTATTCAGGTTCCCGCTGAAGGGCACAGGCCCAGGTGCCGGAAAATCAGGGCCTCCAGCCCATACCTTACTCGCAATATGGGGTCGGCGCGGGCGTCTCACGTAGTTCGACGCGAGCCTCCCCGACATACTGACCCATCACCGGCAACGCCTCTGCCGTCAACGCGCGGTCGCACGCCTGACGCCAGACTAGCGACGTGGCCGGCGGCCATGCTGCCATCTAGGCCAACGCTTCATATTGAAGGCCGTGTCCGGAGGGTAAACACTTGAAGATCTCTTCCACCGCCTCTTCCGTGCGTAACCCCCACTGGTTACTAAGCGCGAATGTACGACCGCCTAGATAGAACAACTCGTCATCGCGGCAGAAATACCGTACTTGGTACCTGTTTGGCGAGACAGCCACAAATTGCTCGCCTGAGAGGTTCCCCTCGACAGACACAAAAATGTTGGATGCGCGCCAGGGCACAGCATCGCGGATACGCTCTGGGCTGACGCCTAATTGGAGTGCCTCCCGAACCACCTGGAAGATGAGCCGACGCTTTGGTAGATCAGAGAAGACTTGCCCCGAATTGGTCTGCAGTCGATAGCGCGTGTAGTCCCTTCCCTGTGTCTCAGCTGCGACCACATCCATGGTCTTCTCGCGTATCGCCACTTGGTACTCAGCTGCTTCGGGTAATGGGATCACTTGCTGAACATCCAACAGCACGTGATCCTTAAATGGATATGGTCTTGCCTTGACGCATGTGATATCAAGACCCTGAGCATTTAGCCAGAGCACAGTAGAGGTAATTTCCTTGGAAAAATCAGCCGACACCAAAGCAATTCGAACCTTGTCGGCAAACGATACGGGTCCTTCTGGAATATCAAGAAATGTGCGAATTTCCGTTTCGGCACCGTCCGGAGATTTACCGCGTAATGCAAGGTACTTCCGGTGTGTTTCCACGGCCTGCTCAAATCGCATGGTTGAGACCATCGCAGCATAGCGGAGGGCTTGCAATTCCATATGGCCACCGTCTTCGGTGCGCTTCAGCTCCACTACGACCAATTTTCGATCGCGATCAAGGCACAAAAGGTCAATCCGACGTTTGCTGTCTTCCCAGTCTCCGAACTCCTCTGTCAGAACGAACAAATCCGGCAGAATTACTTCAGTCTGGTCCCTAATGAGACGCTGAATGTCGTCCCGCTCACGAAGATTGAGCGCACTGTATGTAGCGCTTGGAATGCTAACAAGCGAATCAGCCGAGAGTTCGTAGAGAGGCATGGAGATTTGACCAAATAATTGCGATGTTGCGCGTTGCGTTGAAGTTCATGCAGTTTCATGATCGAAGCGGGGCGATCTTACTATTAAACGGGGACAACCTAGAGATTGTGCAATATCTTTAGAACAAGGGAGAGCCGGTGCGTATCGTTGAAGGCCTTTCAACAACGCAAGAGCACAGAAGATCGCGAACAGCCCCTGATGTCCTTTGACCTCATCAAAGGAACCAGTAGCTTCAGTTCTGGAAAAAATCCGGCCCAAACGGATACGTGAACCGGCCCGACTCTCGCTACATCAGCTGCATATTGAAGTAGACAACGCGCTCCGTCTCCCTGAACCCCAGACGCGTATGCGCGGCCTGGCTCACGACATTGTCCAGCGCGGTATCCGAGGCCAGCTCTTTGCAGCCCCTGTCCCGCGCCCATGCCCGGACGGCGTCGATCAAGGCCCTGGCCGCGCCCTGTCGCCTGGCCTCGGGCATGACATACAGGCCCTCCAGGAACGCCACGGGATTGGAGTCGGTGCCATTGACGTAGTCCGTCCTGATCGCAGCTTCGGCAAGGCCGATCGCCTGCCCGTTGTCGGCGCGCGCCAGGAACTGGACGTATCGGTCCGGCGCGCAAACCTGATCCTCCATGTCTTCCTGATGCTCAGACGCTGACGCGTCAGGCCAGAGCGCCATGCGCAGTTGCAGCCAGGCGGCATCCCGGGAGGAGGTAATCGGGGCGGTTTTCATGGGCAGGGTTTGTGTTCCGGATGACGCGTGGAAATTTATCACCCTGCCCTTCTTGCTGTCGAAGCGTATCCGGCCTCGGCCTGCCCCGCCCTACTCCTGCACCGGCACCGTATAGTTCAGCGCCAGCCGGCCGCCATCCGCGTACACCGTCTGCCCGGTGACGTAGCTGGCGTCATCGCTGGCCAGGAACACCGCCACCTTGGCGACTTCGTCCGTCGATCCCAGGCGCTGCATCGGTATGCGCGACAGCACGGTCCTGCGGGCTGCGGGATTGCTGGTGATCGTGGCGAGGATTTCGGTGTCGATGCTGCCGGGGCCGATGGCGTTGACGCGGATGCCGTGCGGCGCCAGGGACAGCGCCATCGACTTGGTCATCTGGCGCACCGCGCCCTTGCTGGCGCCGTAGGCCGGCTGGTCCGGCATCGCCAGTTCCGCCGTCATCGAGGACAGCGTCACGATGGCGCCGTTGCCGCGTCCGCCAGCCACCATGGCGCGCGCGGCGGCCTGTGCGACCAGAAAGGTGCCGCGCACATTGACGTTCATGACCGCATCCAGGTCTTCGAGCTTCAGGTCCAGGAAGTCCGCCGCGCGGATCACGCCGGCGTTGCAGACGCAGATGTCCAGGCCGCCCCAGCGCCGCACGCACTCGTCGGCCAGCTTCTGGGCATCAGCCGGATCGGTCACGTCCGCCACCAGCGCGGCGGCGCGATCGCCCAGCGCGCGGGCCGCGGCCATCAGTTCGGCCTCCTTTCGGTCGGCCAGCAGCACGTATGCACCCTCGGCCGCGAAGCGCCGCGCGATCGCCAGTCCGATGCCACCGGCCGCGCCGGTGACCAGCGCCACCTTGTCCTGCAATCTCATCTCAGACTCCTACGTAGGCGGCCACCAGGTCGGGCCGCTGGGACAATTCCGCCGAGCTGCCGCGCCACACCGTCACGCCCTTGTCGAGGATGACGTTGCGGTCCGACAGGCGCAGCAAGGCCGTGGTGTTCTTGTCCACCACGATCATCGACAAACCTTCGGCTTTCAATTGCGCCAGCACGCGCCAGATTTCGGCGCGCACCACCGGCGCCAGCCCTTCGGTGGCTTCGTCCAGCACCAAGAGGCTCGGGTTGGTCATCAGCGCCCGGCCCAGCGCCAGCATCTGCTGCTCGCCGCCGGATAGCTGCGTGCCCAGGTTGGCGCGGCGTTCGTGCAGGCGCGGAAACAGCTCATACACGCGTTCCAGCGTCCAGCCGCGGCCGCCGCCGCGGTGTATAGCCGTGGCGACCAGGTTTTCTTCCACCGTCAGCGTCGGGAAGATCTGGCGCCCTTCGGGTACCAGCGACAGGCCCAACCGGCCGATGCGGTACGGCGCCAGTCCGCGCAGAGACCGCTCGCCGTAGCGGATGCTGCCCTGGCTGGCGGGCAGCAGGCCAAAGAGGCATTTGATGACGGTGCTGCGGCCCATGCCGTTGCGGCCGATCAGGCCGATGACCTCGCCCTGGCCCACGTCCAGGTCTACGCCGAACAAGGCCTGGCAATGCCCATAGGCCGCCGTCAATCCGCTGATGCTCAACATGGCGGCTCCTTATGCGTCGGCGTCGTCGCCCAGATAGGCGCGGCGCACGTCGGGATGGTTGCGTATCTGTTCCGCGCTGCCGGTGGCGATGACCTTGCCGTAGACCAGCACGCTGATGCGGTCGGCCAGCGCAAACACGGCGTTCATGTCGTGTTCGACCAGCACGATGGTGTAGCGGCCCTTCAGGCTTTGCAGCAAGGCGATCACGCCCGCGCTTTCGGCCGCGCTCATGCCGGCCATGGGCTCGTCCAGCAGCAGTACCGACGGCTCGCCCGCCAATGCCATGGCGATCTCCAGCTGGCGGCGCTGGCCATAGGCCAGGCTGTCCACCTGGGCCTCGGCCACGTCTTCCAGCTTGCAGGCCCGCAGCGCCGCGGTCGCGGCGCTTACCACGTCGGCGCAATCGCGCAAGGCGGTCCAGGCCGACAGGCGCCGGCGGCGCTTGCGCAAGGCTGCCAGGCAGGCGTTGTCCAGCACCGTATAGCTGTCGAACACCGAGGTCACCTGATAGGAGCGCAGCATGCCCAGCGCCACGCGTTCCTGCACCGAGGCGCGGGAAACGTCGGCGGCGCCCAGGCGCACGGCGCCGCCATCGGGCCGCAGTTCGCCCGACAGCAGGTTGATCAAAGTCGTCTTGCCCGCGCCGTTGGGGCCGATCAGCGCGTGCAGTTCGCCAGGCGCCACGTCCAGCGACACGCCGTCGGTCGCCTTCAGGCCGCCGAAGCGGCGCACCAGGTCCTGCGTGGACAATCCAACGGGCGCGGCTGCGGTTTGCATGCTCATGCCGAAGCCTCCTTGGCGATCGCGTCCGGCGGGCGGCGGTCCTGTTGTTCACCCGCGGTCGGGGGCTGGACCGTCGGCGCGGCGGGCGGCGGACGCCGCAGCCAGGCCAGGGAGTTGGCATAGCCGCCCTTGGCCACCATGGCGATGACCACCACCGCCGGCCCCATCAGCAGCATCCAATGCTGCGTCATGCTCTTGAAGGCCTCTTCCATCAGCAGATAGGCAACGGCGCCGAAAATCGGCCCCAGCACATTGCCCAGCCCGCCTATCACCACCATGACGATAAGTTCGCCCGACACCGGCCACGACATATAGCTGGGCGAAGCGAAGGCGGTCAGATTGGCCAGCAGCAGCCCGGCCACGCCGGTCAGCACACCGGAGGCCACGTAGGCCGTCAGGCGCACGCCGAACACCGAATAGCCCAGCGCGTCCACGCGGCGCGGGTTGGCGTGCGTGGCGCGCAGGATCATGCCGAAGGGCGAGCGGCGCAGGCGCAGCATCGCCAGGCTGGACACCAGCAGCACCGCCCAGGCCGCCCAGTACACGGGCTGGCTGCCGCCCAGGTCGAACAGGCCGAAGGAACTGGCTTCGTAGATGTTCAGGCCGTCGTCGCCGCCGTATTCGCGCAGGCTGACCGCCAGGAAATAGAACATCTGCGCAAACGCCAGCGTGATCATGATGAAACCTATGCCCGAGGTCCGCAGACAGACCGTGCCGACGATCAGCGCCACCAGCGCGCACACCGCGATGCACACGGCCAGCTGCAGCCAGCCGTTGCCAAACCCGTAATAGCTGAGAATGCCCACGGCATAGCAACCCAGGCCCAGGAACATGGCGTGGCCGAAGCTCACCAGTCCGGCAAAGCCCAGCACCAGGTTCAGCGCCAGCGCGGCCAGCGCATAGATCAGGATGCGCGCGCCCAGCGTCACGTAGAACGGTTCACCCAGCCATTGCGCCACGAAAGGCACGCCGGCCAGGACCAGGAACAGCAAAGGCAGCGCCCAGCGCCGGTATGTGTGTTCTTGCATGATGATCCAACCCCAGTACAAGCGCGCGTCAACGCCGCGCCGAGAAGACCAGGCCTTGCGGCCGGAACGCCAGCACCACGGCCATCAGCACGTAGATCAGCATGGAGGCGAGTGCCGGCCCGACCGCATTGGCGACGGAAGCGTCGAACACGGCGCGCAACATGTCGGGCAGGAAGGCCCGGCCCAGCGTGTCTATCATCGCGATCAGCAGCGCCGCGACCAGCGTGCCGCGCACCGAGCCGATGCCGCCCACGACGATCACCACCAGCGCCAGGATCAGCACCGGCTCACCCATGCCGGACTGCACCGACAGGATCGGCCCCGCAAGCGCGCCCGCCACGCCGGCCAGCACCGCGCCCAGCAGGAACAGCAGCGTCTTCTGCAGGTCCACGTTGGCGCCCAGCACGCTGGCCATGGGCGCATTGCTGGCGCCGGCGCGGATCAGCATGCCGAAGCGCGTGCGCTGGATCAGGAACCAGGCGCCGACCGCCACCAGCGCGCCCACGCCGATGATCATCAGGCGATACACCGGATAGTCGTTGCCGAACAGGCTGACCGCCCCTTCCAGCCCCTGCGGCACGGCGGCGTAGTACGGCCGGCTGCCCCAGATGACCGAGGCCAGTTCATTGAAGAACATCATCAGCCCGAAGGTGGCCAGCACCTGATAGAGGTGATCATGCTTGTACAGCGGCCGCGCAATCAGGCGTTCCAGCGCCACCCCCACCAGGCCGCTGCCCGTCACCGCCGCCAGGATGGCGAAGGCGAACGAGCCGCTGGCGTTGTAGGCGGTGGCGCCCAGGAAGGCGCCGATCATATACAGCGACCCGTGCGCCAGGTTGATGAAGTTCATGATGCCGAAGATCAGGGTCAGCCCCGAGGACAGCAGGAACAGCAAGGCGCCGAGCTGCAGGCCATTAAGCATCTGCGACAACAGCAAGGATCCGTTCATGGGGCGTCTCCCGGGACGTTACTTCAGCGGGCAGTCGGCCACGTAGGCGTCCTGATGGTCGGTGAACACCTTGGCCAGCTGCTTCAAGCCCACGCCGTCGCCTTCCTTCACGACCTGGTAGGCATACAGGTCCTGCACCGGCATGTTGTTGCTGTTGAAGCGGAACTTGCCGCGCACCGTGGGGAAGTTGGCGCCGGCCGCCTTCACCGCCGCGGCCAGGGCCTTGCTGTCGCCGACCTTGCCACCCTGCTGCTTGATGGCGGTATCCAGCAGGAACGCCGCGTCATAGCCGCCCACCGCATATTCCGACGGCAAGCGGCCGTACTTGGCCTTGAAGGCCTCGACGAACTTGCGGTTCTGCGGGTTGTCCAGCGTGGTGGCCCAAGGCGTGCCGTAGATCGCGCCCACCGCCTGCTCTTTCAGCGCGGTCAGCGTGTTGGAATCGATCAGGCTTTCCGAGAAGAACGGCAGCTTTTCCATCAGGCCGGCCTGGCGCAGCTGGCGCACGAAGTTCACGCCCACCCCGCCGGTATAGAACACGAACAGCGCGTCGGGCGAGGCCGACTGCATGCGCGAGATCTCGGCCGAGTAATCCAGCTGCCCCAGCTGGGTGTAGATCTCGTCGGCGGGAGCGGCGCCATAGAAGCGCTTGAAGCCCGCCAGCTTGTCCTTGCCGGCCTGGTAGTTGGACGACATCAGGTAGGCGCGCTTGTAGCCCTGGTCCTTGACGTACTTGCCCATGGCTTCGGACATGCTGTCGTTCTGCCAGCCGAGCACGAACAGATTGGGCAGGCACATGCGGCCGGCGATGGGCGCGGGTCCGGCGTTGGTGGACAGCGCCACCACGCCCGATTCCTTGATGCGCCGCAGTTCGGCCATGAGCACATTGGAAAAGCCCAGGCCGACGATCACGTCGACCTTGTCCTTCTCGATGAACTTCTGCACGATCTGCGCGCCCACGTCGGGCTTGAGCTGGTCGTCGTCGCGGATCACCACCGCCTTCTGGCCGCCCAGGCTGCCGCCCAGCTGCTCGATGCCCAACATCAGGCCGTCGTACTGATCCTGGCCCAATGCCGCCTGGGGGCCGGACAGCACCCCGGTAAAACCGATGCGGATGTCCGCCATTGCGGCGTTGGCCACGGTCAGGGCCGCGACCGCGGCCAGCGCGGACAGGCCGCGTGCGTATGCTTGCATGCTAAGTCTCCTTGGGGGATGGACGGCGGCGCCGTTCTGCGCGGCGCCTGCCGGTACTAAGGCCTGCTTACAGGTCAGAGCTTCACGCAGACATTGCGCAGCTCCGTGTAGAACTCGAGCGAATGCACACCGCCCTCGCGGCCGATGCCGGACTGCTTGGCTCCGCCGAAGGCCGTGCGCAGGTCACGCAGGAACCAGGAATTGATCCAGCAGATGCCCACTTCCAGGGCCTGTCCCATGCGATGGGCGGTGCCCACGTTGCTGGTCCAGACCGAGGCCGCCAAGCCGTAGGGCGTGGCGTTGGCCAGGGCGACGGCTTCTTCTTCCGTGTCGAAGGGCGCGATGTGGCAGCAGGGGCCGAAGATCTCCTGCTGGATCACGGCCGAGCTTTCCGGCAGGCCGGTCCAGACCGTGGGCTGGATCCAGGCGCCGCCGGCCAGGTCGTCCGGCATGTCCGGCACGCCGCCGCCGGCCACCACCGTGGCGCCTTCTTCACGGGCGCGGGCGTAGTAGCCCAGCACCTTGTCGCGATGGCGCTGCGAGATCAGCGGACCCAGGTTGACGCCGGGATCCTTCGGACGGCCCAGCTTGAAGCCGCGGGCGCGCTCGCCCAGCGCCGCCACGAAGCGGTCGAAGATCGGCCGCTGCACGTAGACGCGCTCGGTGCCCAGGCAGACCTGCCCGGTGTTGTCGAAGGCGGCCCGCGCGATGCCGGCCACCGC
Organism: Achromobacter aegrifaciens; assembly: GCF_902859735.1. Taxonomy (GTDB): domain Bacteria; phylum Pseudomonadota; class Gammaproteobacteria; order Burkholderiales; family Burkholderiaceae_B; genus Achromobacter; species Achromobacter aegrifaciens. The sequence goes on from NZ_CADIJY010000020.1 coordinate 86,102, forward strand.
CTTGTCGAAGTCCGCATCGGCGAACACGATGCCGGCATTCTTGCCGCCCAGTTCGAAGGACACGGGACGCACGCCCACCGCCGCGGCCTGCATGATGGCTTCGCCGGTGCGGGTTTCGCCGGTAAAGGTGATGCCGTCTACCAACGGATGGCGCGTGAGCTTTTCGCCCGCCGAACCGGGGCCGCGGCCATGCACCACGTTATAGACGCCGGGCGGCACGCCGACCTCGTTCATGACTTCGCCCAGCAGCGTGGCCGTGGCCGGGGTGTCTTCAGAAGGCTTGACCACCACGGTGTTGCCGCAGGCCAGCGCCGGCCCCACCTTCCAGGTCATCAGCAGCAGCGGCAGGTTCCACGGGCAGATCACGCCGATTACGCCGCGCGGCACGCGCACGCCGTAGTTCAGGGCATGGCCGCCATCCGGCGTTTCCAGGTCGAAGGTCTCGTTGGGGATGTTGCGCACCAGGTCGGCGAAGATCTTGAAGTTCGCCGCGCCGCGCGGAATGTCCAGATGGCTGGCCAGGTCGTAGGGCTTGCCGGTGTCGGCGATCTCGGCATCGACGAATTCGTCGAAGCGGCGGATGATGCCGTCGGCCACCGCGTGCAGCAGCTCCACGCGCTGCTGCGTCTTGAGTTTGCCCCAGGGGCCGCGCAACGCCGCCTTGGCGGCCCGCACGGCGGCGTCGACCTCGGCGTCGCCGGCCTCGTGGATGCGCCCGATCAGGCGGTTGTCGACCGGATCGCGGTTGTCGAACGTCTTGTCCGTGGCGACCCATTCGCCGTTGATGAAATTGCGGAAATCGGTCATTGCGTCCTCGGTTGTGACAGGTCTGCCAGCGCCGCTTCAGGGTCGCCGGCGGTCAGGTATTCCCACATGCGCTCGTAGATCCGGCCCGTGCCCACGGCGCGGGTCGCCGCCTCTTCGGGCGAGAACGTGGGCGCGCCGTCGGCCAGGCCGGCCGAGCGCAGTTGCCATTCGATGCGCGCGGCATCCTCCAGATACCAGGTCAGCACCACGGCATGCATCAGCGATTCGGCTGCCACCACCGCGCCGTTGCCGCGCATGGCCACGGCGCGGGCCGCGCCCAGGGTCTGGGCCACGCCGCGCGCCTGGGCGTCGCTGCGCACCAGTTGCGGGTCGTCCCAGAGCGGCACGGACGGAGAGAAATACGAACCCATCCCATGGCGCGGCTGCGGCGTCACGCGGGCCGAGGACAGCGTCATGACCGTGGGCGGCATGGAGCGCACCACCCCGCCCACTTCGGGGCGCATGCGGTAGATGTGCTGGTGGATGCGGACCTCGCCCAGCACGCCTTCGGGCAGTTCGCCGTGCACCGGCACCACCGTGCCCGCCTCGCCCGGTTCGATCAGGCCCATGGGCCGCGCGGCGCATACCAGGAAATGATCGGCGTCGAGGCGGCTGCTGCAATGGCCGTAAGCGTGGACCAGGCCGGCGCGGGCCAGGCCGCGCGCCGCCGTCCGCACCAGCGCTTCCTGGCCGGCGTCGGCTTTCATCGGCGCGGCGCTCACGTCTTGAACTCCGGGATGTCGGGCTTCGCGCCCCACATGCAGAACGAGGACGGCACTGCGGGGAAGCTGCGCGGCCGGTAGGTCTTCTCGTCTTCGGCGGTGATCAGGCGCACGCCGGTGGAGTACTCGTAGATCATGCCGTCGGGGCCGTCGAAGTACAGGAACATCGCCCCCGAGGTCGGATGGCGCCCCGGGCCGAAGCGGATCGGCACCTGCCATTCCTTCAGCTGGTACCAGGCACGCATGATGTCGTCGATGCTTTCGACCTGGTGGTTGATGTGCTGCACGCCCGGATAGCTGGACGGGAACAGCGCGATCTTGTGGTGCACTTCGTCGATGCGCAGCAAGGGCGCTTCGCCGATGCGGTCGCTGACCCGGGCTGAAAGCAGCCCGGTCCAGAAGGCCTCGTCGCGTCGCGCGTCCAGCGTGCGCAGGCCGATATGCGAAAAGCCCGTCACGCCGGCATCGCGGCTGGGGAAATAGCGGCGGCCGCTGTGGTGCGGCGCGTGCACCAGCTCGATGCGGTTGCCGGACGGGTCGATGAAACTGAGGAAATCGCGTACGTAGCGCTGCTCGGCGTCCTCGCGCTTGCCCGCGGCGACCTGATAGCCACTGCGCTCCAGCACCGCGCCGGCATGCTCCAGTTCCTCGGACGTGTCCACTTCGAACGCCGTGGTGTGGTCGCGCGGATCGCCTTCGAAATAGCACAGGGTGTGGTCGCGCGAGTCGGATTTGAAATAGACCGCGCCGTGCTCCTTGCGCGCCACTTCCAGCCCCAGCACCGCGGTCGCGTAGCGGACCGCGGATTCCAGGTCGCGGGTACCCAGCCGGACGTACCGGATGTCGTGTAGCCGTATCACTGCTTGTCTCCAGGTTGCGCCTGCCGCCGGCTGATTACCGGTCGTAGTCTTGACGCTTTTTTTCTACGATAAGCAGCATAAATCTCGGCGTCAATAATTTTTATCGAGATTTTTTAAAGCCAGTGATAAAGTAGCTCCCATGTCAGACGGCGCCACCCTCCCCCCGCT
>NZ_CADIJY010000021.1 GCF_902859735.1 Achromobacter aegrifaciens
GCTGCCGCGCCGTGCTCTGTCTGTTGGATCTTCACGGTCGCCGCGACGAGAAGTGTGCTTGGCGTTTTCGCCACCGGCGGGGGTGGGCGAGGATCTTGCGGGGCCCGCCCCCGGCCGGCCGCGCGGGCGGCCTTTGGGGGCTTACGCGGTGTCTCGCGTCGAAGGATGACGCTGCGCGCTGGTGTTGAGTGCGTGGAGATGGGCAGGACGGGGGAGTGTGTAAGGGTCCGGCCGTGAGCTACTTGTGCTGGACGCTGGGGTTCTTACTTGATGCTTCACCCATCCCACGGAAGCGTCATGAGGCGCCAAACGTTCGTCATTTCAACTCCGCCGCCGGATGGGCGGCGCGCGCGAGAGGATCTGCGTGCGCAAGCTTCTGTCCAACGCGCGCCGCCCATCACCGCCCCCCAAAAAACGGCGACAACCACTAGCAAACCGCTCGTCGCATTCGCGCCAGCGCACCCATCACGACGCAAGCAAGCGCGCATGCTCATTGCGGCCGCCCGGGCGGCCGCAATGAGCGGGCCCCGCAAGACTCGCCACTGAACACGGCTCTAGCAACGCAACAAGCCAAGACGCAGATAGCACGGCGGTGCGGGCGGCATGGCGGCGAGCAACCTCGATGCGCCCGAGGGAATCTGAAGGAACCGCCGAAGGCGGTGACGAAGATGACGAAGGGGCAGTCCGGAGCGAACGCTCCGGACCGCAATCGTGGGCGCTCGCCGCCATGCCGCCCGCACCGCCGTGCGGCCTACGAAGCTTCGCTCATGCACACCGCCGAAGCCCCGCTCAAAAACAACCCAAAAAAAACTACAGCAACTTCCCCGGATTCATAATCCCCGCAGGATCCAATACAGCCTTGATTTCCCGCATCAACCGCAACTCCAGCGCGTCCTCGCTATGCAGGAAATGATCCCGCTTCAGCTGCCCGATCCCGTGTTCTGCCGAAATGCTCCCGCCATAGCGATTGACCTCGTCCAGCACCGCATCAGTGATCGCCGCCCCATGCACCGCCACCCAGTCGCGATCGGCTCCGGCCGGGCGCGACAGGTTGTAGTGCAGGTTGCCGTCGCCGAAGTGGCCGAAGATGAAGGGGCGGATGTCCGGGTACAGCGCGCGCACGCGGGCCTCGGCGGATTCCATGAAGTCGGGAATGCGTTCGATCGGCAGCGACACGTCGTGCTTCAGGTGCGGGCCGTCGGCGCGTTGGGCTTCGGAGATTTCCTCGCGCAGCTTCCACAGCGCCTGCAATTGCGCCAGCGACGCCGACACGGCTGCGTCCAGGCACAGGCCGCGTTCCAGCGCCGTGCCGATCACGTTTTCAACAAGGCCATTGAGCGCGGCCTCATCGGCCGTGTCCGCCAGCTCCACCAGCACATAGGCCGGATAGCGCTGGTCAAAAGGTTCCTGCACACCCGCGGCGTGCGCCAGCACCAGATCCAGACAGTCGCCCGAGAAGTACTCGAACGCCTGCAGCCGCGCACCGCATTGCTCGAACAGGATCTCGAACAGTTGCAGGGCCTGCGCCGGCGACTCGACGGCGGCCAGCACCACCGAGCGCACATCAGTGCGCGGGAACAATCGCAAAGCGACGGCGGTAATGACACCCAACGTGCCCTCGGAGCCGATCAGCAATTGCTTGAGGTCATAGCCGGTGTTGTCCTTGCGCAGCGTGCGCAGGCCGTGGAAGATCTCGCCCGTGGGCAGCACCGCTTCCAGGCCCAGCACCAGTTCGCGCGCCATGCCGTAACGCACCACGTTCACGCCGCCGGCGTTGGTGGCAACGTTGCCGCCGATCTGGCTGGAGTCTTCCGCGGCCAGGCTCAGCGGCAGCAGGCGGCCGGCGTCCTGCGCGGCACGGCGCAAATTGCCCAGGATCGCGCCCGCCTCGGCCACCATGGTGTTGGCGATGGTGTCGATGGAGCGCACGGCGTTCATGCGGTCCAGGCTCAGCACCACGTTGCCCGCGGCGGCATCCGGCGTGGCCCCGCCGCACAGGCCGGTGTTGCCGCCGCGCGGCACTACCGGCACGCCTGCCTCCTGGCACAGCGCCAGGCAAGTGGCGACCTCGGCGGTTGTGCGCGGGCGCACCACCGCCTGCGCGTTGCCCTTGTACAGGCCGCGCCAGTCGGACAGCCAGGGCGCAATGTCGGCCTCGGCGGTGATGACGGTATCGGGGCCCAGGGCCTGGACCAGGCGTTGCGTAAAGTCGGATGCGCTCATGATGTCTGCCTTGCGGCGGGAGAGAGGAGATCGAGTTGCAGGCGGCTGGCCGCCTGTTGCAGATGGCGGGCGGCGGCGTGCCGCGCCCGTTCGGGATCGCGCGCGCGGATGGCCTCGAACACGGCCACGTGCTCCTGGTGCACGGCGGCCGTCAAACCGGCCTGCAGGCGGCTGTTGCTGCGCGCAGTGCTGACCGCCAGCCTGAGCTGCAGGTTCAGGTACTGCAACAGGTCCTGGTAGCAGCTGTTGTGCGTGGCGGCGGCAATGGCGCGGTGAAAGGCGATGTCGTGCTCCACGCCCTGCTCCGGGTCTTCCAGATGCGATCCCAGGTCAGCCAGGGCGCGCGCCATGGCGGCCAGGTCAGCATCGTCGCGCCGCAGCGCAGCCAGCGCGGCTGCGCCGCCTTCCAGCTCCATGCGCAGTTCGTAGACGCCGGCCAGCTGCTTGCGGTCCACGGCGATGCCGGCGGACAGCTGGAAGCCCTGCGCGCCCGTGCGCGACAACACGGTGCTGCCGGAACCCTGCCGGCTCTGGATCAGACCCTGGGCTCGCAGGCGTTCGGTGGCCTCGCGGATGACCGCGGCGCTGACGCCGTATTGCTCGGCCAGCACGCGGCCCGCCGGCAGCTTGGCGCCGACGGGATAGGCGCCCCCGGCGATGTCGGCGGCGATCTGGCGGGCGACCTGTTCGGTCAGGGTGAGGCTCTTGGTCAGCATCCGGGCATTATAGGCACACTTCTCAGGTTATCTGATAACTTTTGAGAAAGAAGCCGCTTCCAGATCGGGTTCAGGCTTGATGGATTACGCGAAGCGGGCGGATCAGGCGACGGCGGGTTCGTCGTCCCGGACGGTCTTTTCGGCCTCATCCGCCCCGGCCACCGCGCAACAGCGGCCGCCCTGCGCCTTGGCCCGGTAGAGGGCGGCATCGGCGGAATGCAAGGCAGCTTCCGGACTGCGGTTGGCGCCGGACACAATGGAAATGCCGATGGACAGGCCGACACTGACCCGCGTGCCATCCGCCAGCGTGATCGGCTGGGAAGCGTCATGCAGCAGGTGCTCGCCCAGCCGTAGCGCGGCCGTGGCGTCAATGCCGGTCACCAGCACGATGAACTCGTCGCCACCAATCCGCGCGGCCACGTCGTCCACCCGCAACATGGAGCGCATGCGCTGGGCGATGGTCATCAGCACCTGGTCGCCGGCAGCATGGCCGTAGGTGTCGTTGATGAGCTTGAAGTCGTCCATGTCCATGTACAACAGCGCCGCAGAACTGTCCTGGCCGCGCGCGCTGGCGCAGACGCGCTCCAGCGCGGCCTGCAGGCCGGCGCGGTTGGCCAGGCCGGTCAGCGCGTCTTCGCTGGCGCGGCGTTCGCTGTCGCGCTCGGCCAGCATGGTCGACACCAGGATGCGGTTGAGCCGGTGCGAGGCGACACTCATGCTGACCAGGTAGAACGGAATCTGGATGAAGACGATGGCTGTGACGTATTCGCCGGTGAAGGCCGCGCCCAGGCACATCGGCCCCAGGCTCAGGAAGATCATGGCGCCGACCAGCCGCGGCGCGCCGTAGTTCCGGAAGCAGATGCCGCCGGCCATGGCCCCGCAGGACACGCCCGCCAGGGTGGCGGCCAGCCAGTCGCCGTTGATGAAGGTGACGAAGACGCCGTAGCCCACGCTGAACGCCCACAGCAGCGCCAGCAGGATGTAGATATCGGTATGGGTATTGCCGCCCTTGGGCGCGGCGCGCAAGGCGGACCGCAGGATCAGCACGCGGACCAGGGCCAGTATCACCTCCATCGCCAGCCAGGACAGGTACAGCGGCTCGGGGCGGCGCCAGGCGACCACGCCGGAAATCATGAGGGTGTTGATGACGCCGCCGGCAAAAATGGGCAGCGTGCCGAACAAGCTGGCGATCAGGGCCGAACGGATGTCCGCAGGGGTGTCGTGCCCGGAATGCGTCAGCCAACGCGTCAGGCGCCATTTGGGCAAACTGAACTTCAGTGCTGTATCCACGCGGTCACGTCCCTGGCCATCTACCCGCTTTCGGGTAGGCTGGCTGGCGTTATAGCAGGTATTTCAAGCCTTTAATATTGTCCGCGGGGCCAATCCCGGGCAGGAAATCAGTGCCCGCGATGGCCGCAGACCGCGCATTCCGGGTCGCGCTGGACGTTGACGCTGCGCCATTGCATGGTGCGCACGTCCAGCCACAGCAGGCGGCCGGACAGGCTTTCGCCCACCCCGGACAGCAGTTTCAGGGCCTCTGCGGCCTGCATGCTGCCGATGATGCCGACGACCGGGGCGAACACGCCCATCGTGGCGCAATTGGCTTGCTCGACGTCGTCCGCTTCCGGGAACAGGCAGTGGTAACAGGGCGCGTTGTCGTCGCGCAGGTCATAGACGCTGACCTGGCCGTCGAAGCGTATGGCCGCGCCCGATACCAGTGGCTTGCGGTGCTGCACGCAGGCGCGGTTGATGGCGTGGCGGGTGGTGAAGTTGTCGGTGCAGTCCAGCACCAGGTCCGCCTGGGCGACGGCGTCGGACAGGGCCTGGCCTTCCAGCCGCTCGACGCGGGCATGGACCCGGGTCTGCGGATTGAAGGCCGCCAGCATGTCCCGCCCCGACTCGGCCTTGTGGCGGCCGACGCTGGCGGTGGTGTGCAGGATCTGGCGTTGCAGGTTGCTCAGCTCGACGACATCGTCATCGGCCAGGGTGATGTCGCCCACGCCGGCAGTGGCCAGATAGAGGGCGGCGGGGGAACCCAGTCCGCCCGCCCCCACGATGAGCACACGCGCCGCCAGCAGTTTTTCCTGCCCTTCGATTCCCAGCTCGTCGAGCAGGATGTGGCGGGCGTAGCGCAGCAGTTGCTCGTCGTTCATTTGTCCTTGCTGGGCTCGACTCCGGTCGGCGTGATCTTCATGCGCTGGGGCGTACCGCCGCCGGCCTTGGCATCAGCCTTGGCCTGGGCGCGGGCCGAACCCTTCTGCACCGGCTTGCCGGCCAGCACGTTCAGGGCCTGTTGCAGCGGGAAGTCGTCCTTGCCGCCGAATTCGAACACCTTGGCCGGCACATCGGCGTTGTCTTCGCCGGCGCTGGACTTCACTTCGTTGGCCGTCTGCTGGTTGGACAGGTGGCGCTGCAGGTCGGCTTCGCGCGGCAGGCGGAACAGGTCGCCTTCGGCGGTGTCGGCCACGACGTAGTCGGGTTCGATGCCGGTGGCCTGGATCGAGCGGCCGCTCGGGGTGAAGTAGCGCGAGGTGGTCAGCTTGACCGCAGTGGTTTCGGACAGCGGCAGGATCACCTGCACCGAGCCCTTGCCGAAGGTGCGGTTGCCCAGGACCTTGGCGCGCTTGTGGTCCTGCAGCGCGCCGGCCACGATCTCGGACGCCGAGGCGGAGCCCACGTTCACCAGCACCACCATCGGCACGGTCTTGGTCCAGGCCGGCAGGCCGGCCAGGTAGTTGCTTTCGCCGCGGGCGTATTCCGAAGGCGTGGCCAGGTACTTGTGGCGGGCGTCCGGAGTACGGCCGTCGGTGGTCACCACCACCGAGTCGGGCGGCAGGAACGCGCCGGAAACGCCGATGGCGCTGGTCAGCAGGCCGCCCGGGTCGTTGCGCAGGTCCAGCACCAGGCCCTTGGGGGCTTCCTTGGCGCCGAGGTCCTTCAATTGCTTGGCCAGGTCGGCGCCGGTCTTTTCCTGGAACTGGGCGACGCGGACGTAGCCGATGCCGTTGTCCAGCATCTTGCTGCGCACGCTGCGCACCTTGATGATGTCGCGCACGATCTTCAGCACGATGGGCTGCGGACGGTCGGCGCGCATGATGGTCAGCGTGATCGGCGACTTGGGCGCGCCACGCATCAGCTTGACGGCATCGTTGAGCGTCATGCCTTTGGTGGGCGTGTCGTCGATCTTGATGATGAGGTCGCCAGCCATCACGCCGGCACGGGCCGCGGGCGTGTCTTCGATGGGCGAGATGACCTTCACGAAGCCGTCTTCCGCGCCGACCTCGATGCCCAGGCCGCCGAACTCGCCTTGCGTGGCCGTCTGCATTTCGCGGAAGGCATCGGCGTCCAGGTAGGCCGAGTGCGGGTCGAGGTTCGACACCATGCCGGAGATGGCATTGTCGATCAGGGTCTTGTCGTCGACGGCCTCCACGTAGTTGTTCTTGATGGCGGCGAACACATTGCTCAGCTGCCTGAGTTCGTCCAGTGGCAGAGGGCTGCCGCGCTGGGCGACCGCGGTCACGCCTACGCTGAGCAACACACCAGCCACCGCACCGATGGCAATCAGACCGAAACCGCGAAACTTACGAGTGCCCATGCACACTTCCCGAATTTTGTTTTCGCCGATGGGGTTTGGTAATTACCAACGACATCAATCTACTGCGCCAGCCATTGTGCCGGATCCACAGGAGCGCCACGATGGCGAATTTCAAAGTATAGGCCGGATTCCACTTGGCCGCCGGTCGCCCCGACCGTGGCGATGGTATCGCCACCCGTCACCGAATCTCCCACCCGTTTGAGCAGACTTTGGTTGTAAGCATAGACGGTCAGGTATTGCTGCCCATGATCCACAATGATGAGGTTGCCAAAACCCCGCAGCCAATCGGCGTAGACCACCGTGCCGGGGGCCACCACCTTGACCGGCGTGCCTTCGGCGGCGCGCAGCACCACGCCGCGCCATACGCCGCCATCCGGACGGTCGACCCCGAAGCGCCCCTGCACCTGGCCGCGCACCGGCATGGACAGCCCGTGGCGCAAGCCGTTGCCGCCGCCCACCGCCGGCGCGGCGCGCGCGGTCTGGGTTTGCTGCGCAGGCTCGCTACGGCTTGGAGCGGGCTTTTCCTCTATAGGTTCCGCCTTCCTGGGCGGTTCCGCGGGCTTGGCCTGAGGCGGCGGTTCGGGCGTGGTCAGCCGGGATTGTTTCTGCTCGGCCGGGCGCAGTCCGGCGGCATCCGGGTCGGCCACGGCCACGGGACCGCGGTTCTGGCGCGAGGCGGCTTCGACCTGTTCGCGCGCCTGGGCGGCATCGCGGGCGTCACGGGCGTCGCGCTCGCGCTTGGCGTTGTCGGCGGCCAGCTTGCGGTCAGCCTCGGCCTTCTTGCGGGCCTCGTCGGCGGCGCGGCGCTCGGCGTCGGCGCGTTTTTTGGCTTCCTCGGCGGCGCGGCGCGCTTCTTCCGCGCGACGCACTTCCTCGGCCCGCTTGCGCGCTTCCTCGGCACGGCGGGCGTCCTCGATCTGCTTGGCGATAGCCGCATCCAGATCGGTGATGAGCCGCGACAGGCGCTGGTCGTCGCGGCCCAGTTTGTTGGCTTCGGCGCGCTGGGCGGCGATCTGCCCTTCCAGCTGGGCCAGCAGCGTGGCGCGCTCCTTCTGCTGACGGACCAGCGCGGTCTTCTGCTCGGAGGTCTCGGCCACGACTTTTTCGATTTCGGCGCGGCGGGCGTCGGCGCGCCCCTGCAGGGCGGCCAGGCGCTCGATGTCTTCGCGCAGGGCCTGCACGGCCTGGGCGCGGGCCTGCGACACGTAATCCAGATAGCCCAGGTTGCGCCCCAGCACCTGGGGATCGTCGCCCGATAGCAGGGCGGTCCAGGGTGACAGGCCGCTGGTGTATTGGGTGCGCAGCTGTTCGGCCAGTTCGGTGCGGCGCTTGGCCAGCACCGCCTGCTGGGCGCCGATCTGCTTTTCCAGGCCGGTCAGGTCGGCCTGCGCCTGACGGTTGGCCTCGGCCAGCTCCCGCAGGCGCAGGTTGATCTTGGAAATCGCCGACTCGGACTGCTTGAGCGCGTCGGCGGCTTCCTTGCGGGCAGCCTCGCGGTCATCGATATCCTTTTGCAGGTTCTCGATGCGGTCGCGCAAGGCGGCCTGCTGCTTTTCCGCGTCGGACTGGCGGCCGGCAAGGTCGTTGGGCGCGGCGCGAGCCGACAGCGCTCCACCGGTCAACATGACCGCCAACAACAACCCTGCCGCGCGACGCATAGGAATATCAGTCCTTCTTAGCCTTGCCCTGGGCTGCCACCGCAGCCATGGCCGCCTCGATCTCGGCGGCATCGCCCAGATAATAGTGGCGGATCGGGCGCAGGTCATCATCCAATTCGTACACCAGCGGCTGGCCGGTGGGAATATTCAGGTTGACGATGTCCTCGTCCGACACGTTGTCCAGGTGCTTGATCAGGGCGCGCAGGCTGTTGCCGTGGGCCGCGATCAGGACATTGCGGCCGGCGCGGATGGCCGGGGCGATGGATTCGTTCCAGAACGGCAGCACGCGGGCCACGGTGTCCTTCAGGCATTCGGTGGCGGGCAGCTGGTCGGCCGGCACCTTGGCGTAGCGCTTGTCAAAACGCGGATGGCGTTCGTCGTCCAGCGCCAGCGGTTCCGGGGCGATGGCGTAGGCGCGGCGCCAGATCAGCACTTGCTCGTCGCCGTACTTGGCGGCGGTTTCGGCCTTGTTCAAGCCTTGCAGCGCGCCGTAGTGACGTTCGTTCAGGCGCCAGGTCACGCCGACCGGGGTGTACATGGCGTCCATGGCGTCCAGGGCGATCCACAGGGTGCGGATGGCGCGCTTGAGCAGCGACGAGTAGGCCAGATCGAAGGTGAAGCCTTCTTTCTTGAGCAGTTCGCCGGCCTTGCGGGCCTGTTCGCGGCCGGTCTCGGTGAGGTCGACGTCGGTCCAACCGGTGAAGCGGTTTTCCAGATTCCACTGGCTTTCGCCGTGGCGCATCAGAACGAGTTTGTGCATGATTTGGGACGCTTGTAACGCGGGTTAAAGTGAAGGAATGCGCTCATTTTATAATTGAGCGATTTTGCCCTTGATTTTGCCCCGGCGCACCCGCCCATTTCTGCGGCGCGGCGCATCAGGGTTCGCCTATACCAGGCTAGTCGCCGCACTTCAGGATGCCCCGTGGACCTTTTGCAATTCTTGATCGATAAAAACAACGTCTTCATCGTCGCCGTTGCCGTGATCTCCGGCATCATGCTGGCCATCCCCGCCCTGCGCAAAGGCCGCACCGGTTCGGCCGTGAGCACGACCGAGGCCATCCAGATGGTCAACCAGCGCCAGGCCGTATGGGTCGACGTCCGTCCCGCCGAACAGTTCCAGGCCGGCCACATCGCCCAGGCCCGCAACGTGCCGGCGGCCGATCTGGAGCAAAAGGCCGCCTCGCTGCCCAAGAACAAGCCGCTGGTCGTGGTTTGCGACAATGGCCGCGATTCTGCCCGCGCCGCCGCCAAGCTGCGCGCCCAGGGTTTCGCCGATGTCGTGCCGCTGGAAGGCGGCATGCGCGCCTGGTCGGCCGCCAGCCTGCCCGTGACCCAGAAGGGTTGAAGCCTGGGGCCGCGCCCCCATCTACCTATTCTTGTACTCACAGGAGCGCCCATGAATAAAGTCGTCATGTACAGCAAGGACTATTGTCCCTATTGCGCCCGCGCCAAAGCCCTGCTGGAGCAGCGCGGCGTGACCGACCTGGAAATCATCCAGATCGACCGGGACCCGTCCCAGCGCGACGTCATGATCGAACGCACCGGCCGGCGCACCGTCCCGCAGATCTTCATCGGCGATACCCACGTCGGCGGTTGCGACGACCTGATGGCCCTGGACCGCTCGGGTGGCCTTGCCCCCATGCTGGCCAGCTAAATCGCCCCCTTTTTGCCCCTCCCACCAACGGAAACACTCATGGCTGATCAAGACCAAAACACCCAGCAAGAAGGCGGCAACGCGCCCTCGTTCAATCTGCAGCGCGTCTACCTGAAAGACCTTTCGCTGGAAATGCCGAATGCGCCCCACGTCTTCCTGGAACAGGAAGCGCCCCAGGTCGAGGTAAGCATCACCGTGGGTGGCCAGCGCCTGGCTGAAACCGTGTTCGAAACCACGGTTACCGTCACCGTCACCACCCGCATCAATGAAAAGGTCGTGTACCTGGTCGAAGGCACGCAAGCCGGCATCTTCGAGGCCACCAACATCCCCGAAGAACAGCTCGACCCGCTGCTGGGCATCGTCTGCCCGACCATGCTGTACCCCTACCTGCGCGCCAACATCGCCGACGCGATCACCCGCACCTCGATGCCGCCGCTGCACCTGACCGAAGTGAACTTCCAGGCCCTGTACGAGCAGCGCCTGGCCGAGCTGCAACAGCAGCAAAGCGCCGCCAACGGCAACGGCAGCGACTCGGGCATCATCCTGCCCCCCGGCGCGACCCGCCAGTAAAGCAGCCGCGGCGTCCAATGAAAAGAGCCCCCACGCTGCGCCTTCGGCTTGCTGCCCCCCGTGGGGGCGCTTTTCATCTTGAGGCGGCTCGGCGATGAAAAATCCCATCGAGCCACGCCTGCGCGTCGCCGTCCTGGGTGCGGGAAGTTGGGGCACCGCGCTGGCGGCGGCTGCCAGCCGCCGCCACGCCACCGTACTCTGGGCGCGCGATGCCGCGCAGGCCGCCGACATGGCCGCCTCGCACGAAAACGCGCGCTACCTGCCGGGCATCGCCCTGCCGCAGGCACTGAATATCTCCTCCGATCTCGACGCCACGCTGCGCAGCCTGCAAGAAGACGGCGCGCGCCGGCTGATCGTGCTGGGCGTGCCCGTGGCCGGCTTGACCGCCATCTGCGGCGAGCTGTCCCGCCGGCTGCCCGCGCTGGGATTGCAGGACACTCCCATCGTCTGGACGTGCAAGGGCTTTGAAGCCGACACGGCCAGGCTGCCCCATGAAATCATGCGCGAGGCCCTGCCTGGCGCCACCGGCGGCGCATTGTCGGGCCCCTCGTTCGCGCGCGAAGTCGCGCAGGGCCTGCCGGTCGCGCTGACCGTGGCCAGCGACAGCCCCGCCTTGCGCGATGCCACCACTGCCGCCTTCCACGGCGCGGCGCTGCGCGTCTACGCCAGCACCGACCTGGTGGGCGTGGAAGTGGGCGGCGCGCTGAAAAACGTGATCGCGGTCGCCTGCGGCATTGGCGACGGCCTGGCCCTGGGCACCAATGCCCGCGCCGCGCTGATCACCCGCGGCCTGGCCGAGATGACCCGCTTCGGCGTGGCGCTGGGCGCGCAGGCCGAGACCTTCGCCGGGCTGACCGGCCTGGGCGACCTGGTCCTGACCGCGACAGGCGAGCTGTCGCGCAACCGCCGCGTGGGCCTGGAGATCGGCGCCGGGCGCAAGCTGGCCGACATCCTGGCCAGCGGCATCACGGCCGAAGGCGTGCGCTGCGCGCGCGCCGCGCTGGACCGCGCCCGCGCCATCGGGGTCGAACTGCCCATCACCGAAGCCGTCTGCGCCGTGCTGTTCGACGGCGTGGCCCCAATGACGGCCGTGTCCGCCCTGTTGGCGCGCGACGCCCGCTACGAAAGCGGGATAGCCAGCCAGCCGGACGCGTCGCCGGACAACCGGCCCCGCTGAGCCGCCCCAAAAACAAATACCACGCACAACCCCGAGGAGACATCCTTCATGACGCAAACCCGCAAGTTCCGGGTCGGCCCGCTGCTACGCGGCCTGTGCCTGAGCCTGGCCGCCATCCTGCCCGCCGCCGCCCATGCCGACTGGCCCGACCGTCCGATCCACATGGTCGTGCCCTTCCCGCCCGGCTCGTCGCCCGACATCCTGGCGCGCACCATCTCGGAACCGCTGTCGCAGGCGTTGGGCCAGCCCATCGTGATCGACAACAAGCCGGGCGCCGGCGGCAACATCGGCACGCGCATCGTGTCGCAGGCCAAGCCGGACGGCTACACGCTGCTCTACACGATCAACGGCCCGCTGGTCACCGCCCCCACGCTGTACAAAAAGACGCTGGGCTATGACCCGCTGCGCGATCTGCAGCCGGTATCGCTGGTGGGCACCAGCCCCAACGTGCTGGTCGTGCCCAGCAGCCTGAAGGTCGATAACGTCAAGGACTTCGTCGCGCTGGTGAAGGGCCGCGGCAATTCGCTGAACTACGGTTCCGTGGGCCCGGGCAGCTCGGCCCATCTGGCGATGGAAATGTTCAAGGAAAGCGCCGGCGTGGACCTGGCGCACATCCCCTATTCCGGCTTCCCGCAGGTCATCTCGGCCATCATCGGCGGCGATGTCCAGGCCGGCTTCATGGTGCCCGCCATCGCCGTGCCCCAGGCCCGCGACGGCAAGGTGAAGCTGCTGGCCGTGACCAGCCTGCAGCCCAGCGAGGCGCTGCCGGGCGTGCCGACGATGGCATCCCAGGGCTATCCGGACTTTGAAGCAATTTCCTGGAATGCCGTGCTGGTTCCCGCCGGCACGCCCACGCCCATCGTCGAACGGCTCAACAGCGAGCTGGCGCGCATCATCGGCAGCGAAGCGGTGCGCAAGCAGCTGGCGCTGCAGTACTTCACCCCCGCGCCGTCCACGCCGGAAGCCCTGACCGCCCGCATCAAGAATGAAAAGGCGCGCTGGGACCAGGTGATCGAGAAGCTGAATCTGTCGCTGGATTGATTGCAGCCCAGCCGTGACGGGCCAGGCGCGCCGGCCTCAGCGCGCCCCCGTCACACTCCCCCTTCATACCCCTGTTGACGCCAGGCCTCGAACACCGTCACGGCGACGGCATTCGACAGGTTCAGGCTGCGTTGGCCAGCGCGCATCGGCAGGCGCAGGCGCTGCTGGGGCGGGAACATCGCCTGATGTTCTTCCGACAGGCCCGACGTTTCGCGGCCGAATACGAACACGTCGCCCGGCTTGAAGCCGATATCCGCCACGCTGCGTTGCGCATGCGTGGTCAGCGCGTAGATGCTGGACGGCGCGGCGCCGGTATCGGCCAAAGCCTCCTCCAGCGTGTCGTGCACGCGGACGGGCTGCCATTCGTGGTAATCCAAGCCGGCGCGGCGCATGCGGGCGTCGTCGAGCTCGAAGCCCAAGGGACGAACCAAGTGCAATTGCGCGCCCGTATTGGCGCACAGGCGGATGGCGTTGCCGGTATTGGGCGGGATTTCAGGACAAACAAGGATGACGTGGAACATGGCGCTAGGGACTCGGGACGGCTTGCGGCGGAAACGTCGCCGCGCACCGGGAATTGTCGCCGATTTACCTGGGGGCCGGCTCAGGGCGTGCGCGCCGCCACCAGCACCGTGACATCCGCAGCTCCTGCTGCCAGCAGCGCAGCGGCGGCCGCGTTGGCGGTGCTGCCGGTGGTCATGACGTCGTCCACCAATAGCAGCTGCCGGCCGCTTACGTCGCCCACGCAATAAAACAGGTTTTGCGCCCGGAGCCGGCGGGCCTGGCGGCCCTGCGCGGTCTGCCGGGGCGTCTCGCGCCGGCGCCGCAGCAGCCCGCGCGCCAGCGGCAGCCCCAGCTCCGCCGCCAGGCTGCGCGCAATTTCACCGGCCGGATTCATGCCGCGCTGGCGCAGCGATGCGCGGCTGGCGGGAACGGGCACCAGCAAGGCGCCTTCCGGCGCAGGCCCGTCTCGGGCCACGGCAGCCGCGATCATCCGGGCCAGCACCGGCGCCATGCTGAGGCGCAGCCGGGTCTTCAGCATCAGGATCAAGGTGTCGGCGGGCGGCGCGTAGTCAAAGGCGGCAATCGTGCGCGAAAACGTCCGGGGCGCGCCCAGGCAGGCGGCGCAGTGCGGCGCATCCGGGCGCAACCGCAGGGCGCAACGAGGACAGCGTGGCGCTGCAGGGCGACGCGCGACCACCCCACTATCGGCCCGGCGGAGAGCATCGCCGCAGATATCCGCCTCGCAGCCCGCGCAAAGCCTAGCACCCGCCACCCGGGCGCCGCACAAGGGGCAGTCGCAACCGACGCGCGACAGCAGCCACCGCCCCATGACCCGTAGGGGCAATCGGAAGCCGCGGCCGGGATGCGCAATAATGGATGCCATCCCTCATGAAACCATGATCCGCCCGCGTTGCAGACGCGGGTGCGACCGAAATGTCCCTGCCAGAATCCGCAACGCTCCCCTCCCTGCCCATCGTCAGCGCCGACGTGCCCCGGCAATTCGCCCGCCGCGGCGACCTGGCCGAGGCCCAGTTCCTGTACGGGGAAATCGCCCGCCGCATGCTGGGCCGCCTGCAATACATCCGGGTCCAGCCGCAAGCCATGCTGGACGCGGGCTGCGGCGCGGGCGACAACCTGCCGCTGCTGCGTGAACGCTATCCCGACGCCGCCTATACCGGGCTGGACAACTGCGAACCGCTGCTGGAACAGGCGCGCAAGCGCCATGCCCCTGCCGGCCTGTCGGCCTGGATCGGCAAGCTGGCGCGCCGCGGCCCGGCCGCCCCTGCCTTCGTCAACGCCGACCTGGCGGCGACGGGCCTGGCGCCCGAATCGCTGGAACTGGTGTGGTCCAACCTGGCCATGCACTGGCACCGCGCTCCGCACGCCGTGCTGGCGGAATGGCGGCGCATCCTGAAAGTGGGCGGACTGGCGATGTTCTCCTGTCTTGGGCCGGCCACGCTGCGGGAACTGCGCCAGGCCCTGGACGACGCCGGGCTGCGCACGGCTACGCCGTCCTTCGTGGACATGCATGATTTCGGCGACCTGCTGGTGGAAAACGGCTTCGCGGATCCGGTCATGGACCAGGAGATCCTGACCCTGACCTACCGCAGCCCGGAAAAGCTGCTGCAGGACGTACGCGCGCTGGGCGGCAACCCGGCCGAAGGCCGGCGCGGCGGCCTGGTGGGCCGCGACTGGCGCGACCGTCTCTGCGCCGCGCTGGAAGCGCAGCGCCGGCCCGACGGTCTGATCGTGCTGAGTATCGAAGTCGCCTACGGCCACGCCTGGCGCGCCGCGGCGCATCGCACCGTGGCCGGTGAAACCCGGCTGTCGGTCAGCGCGATTGGCGGCCGGCACCGCGCGCCCTGACCTGGGCCGCAGGCTGACCGGCAGAGCCGGCGCTTTGCGGGCGCCGGCCTCCCCGTCTAGTGCAGGCGTTCCGGCATCGGCACGCTGACCCCGGGCTCGGAAGCCGGCAACGCCGACATAGGCTCGGAGGTTGCGCGAATGCGGCGCCTCAGGACCGCCGTCGGTTCTGCGGGCCCTACGCCGGGCGAAGCCACGCCGCGCCAGGCGTTCGACATGGCCTCCACCACCAACGGCAGGTCGCGCAAGCGGTGGAACTGGCTGCGCAGCCAGCGGGAATCGTTGCCGCTGCGCATGGATTCATCGCGCAGGGCGGCGATCATGTCGCCCGTGCCCAGTTCTTCAGCCACCGGCATCAGGCGCTGGAACAGGTTGCGCAGGTGGTCCATCAGCCGCAGGCGCTGGCCGTCCGGCGTCACGTAGCTGCCCTGCAGGCCGAAGCGGCAAGCCTGGAAGTGATTGCTGCGGTAGGACAGCCAGGCGCCGTCGCCGGGGTCGCCCTCGCGCATCAGCAGCACCGCCAGGGCCTGGGCAAAAGCCGCCAGCTGGCAGGCCCGTTCGACCGTCAGCGGCGTGTCGCACACGCGGATTTCGACCGTGCCGAATTCCGGCTTGGGGCGGATGTCCCAGTACAGGTCCTTGATGCTTTCCGCCAGGCCATAGGCGCGCAGCTGCGCCAGATGGGCCTCGAACTGGTACCAGTCCTTCACTTCGGGCGGCATGTGCCCGGCCAGCGGGAAGCTGTTCACCGCGTTCAGGCGCGAGCACGAGAACAAGGTGTCCACCCCCTCGCAATAGGGCGACGAGGCCGACAGGGCGATAAAGTGCGGCACATAGGGCGACAGGCGGCGCAACAGTTTGATGGAATCGTCGCCGTTCTTGACGCCCAGGTGGATGTGCTGGCCGAAGACCGTAAATTGACGCGCCAGGTAACCGTACATTTCGGCCAGGTACTGGAAGCGCGGGGTGTCCGAAATGGACCGTTCCTGCCAACGCATGAAGGGGTGGGCGCCCCCGCCAGCGACCGATACGCCCACGGCGTCCGCCGCTTCGATCAGGGCGTCGCGCATTTCGCGCATCTCGGCCAAGAGGCCCATGGGGTGCTCGTGCACCGAGGAATTCAGTTCAATCATGGACCGCGTGATTTCCGGTTTAACGCGGTCGGCGATGGGGTGGTTGGCCATTTGGGCCAGCAGCTCGTCCGAGGCTGCGGTCAGGTCAAAACTGCGCGGGTCTATCAGTTGCAGCTCGAGCTCGATGCCCAGGGTGTTGGGGGCCGACGAAATGAACGGGATCTGTTCCATCTCGGACTCCTTTCTGAATGTTTGATGAGGGTGTGCGCCGTTCGACCTTGAAGCCCGGAAACAGCCCGGGGGGCACTAGACGGCAGCTTGTGCACGCATGATAGCCGCTGTTTTGTGGCAAGAAGATGGAAAATCGTGACATTTATGTGCAACATCACGAAGCAATCGGTTTTTCCCTGTGAAGGAAAGTGAGCGAGCGCTCACGGCATAGAAATGGCGCGGCCTCCCGGGCTGCGGCAGCCGGAAAGCAAGCGCTCAAGGGGCTTTCAAGAGGGGGTGGGACAACCCTTATAAGGGTTATCCCTTATCTATTTCCGCCAGAAAATAGGGGTGAACAACACCAGCACCGTCAGCAGTTCCAGGCGCCCGATCAGCATCGCGAAGGTGCAGACCCAGATCTGGAAATCGGACAGGACGGCGAAGTTGCCCATGGGTCCGACGGGCCCCAGGCCTGGTCCGGTGTTGTTGACGCTGGCGAAGACGGCCGAGAAGGCGGTGATCGGATCCAGGCCGGACAGGAGCAGCAGGCTGGTGAAAACGGCGATGGAAAGGCCGTAGAACAGCATAAAGGCCAGCACCGACGACATGGTGCGGGTCTCGACCGCGCGGCCATTGATGCGCACCGGGCTGACCGCGTGCGGGTGCAACATTGTGACCAGCTCATTGCGCGCCTGCTTGACCAGCAGGATCGCCCGGATCATCTTGATGCCGCCCCCGGTCGACCCGGCCGACGTGGCGAAGCCCGACAGCAGCAGCATGGTCAGCGGAGCGAACAGCGGCCACTGCGCGAAGTCGGTATTGGCGTAGCCCGTGGTGGTCGCCATGGAAATCGTGTTGAACATGCCGTAGCGCAGCGCCTGCAGCGGGTCTTCATAGACCCCTTTCAGGAACAGGAACACCGAGATGACCAGCCCGACTCCCAATACCACCACCAGGTAGGGGATCGCCTCCGGACACCGCACGTAGGCGCGCGCGCTGCGCTGGCGGAAGGCGTTGAAGTGGGTGGCGAAGTTGATGCCCGCGATCAGCATGAACACCATCGCCACCATTTCCACCGCGACCGAATCGAAATGGGCGAAGCCGTCATCCCAGGTCGAAAAGCCGCCCAGGCCCATGGTGGTGGCCATGTGGCACCAGGCCTCGAACCACGACAGGCCGACCGCCCGGTAGGCCAGGAAGCACAGGATGGAGAACACGAAATACACCGCGTACAGCGCCTTGGCGGTGCTGGCGATGCGCGGCGTGAGCCGCTCGTCCTTCATCGGTCCGGGGGTTTCCGCCCGCACCACCTGGTGCCCGCCGACACCGAGCAGGGGCAGAATGGCCACGGCCAGCACCAGGATGCCCATGCCGCCGATCCAGATCAGCGTGGCCCGCCACAGGTTGATCGACGCGGGCAAGGTGTCCAGATTGGTCAGGACGGTGGCGCCGGTGGTGGTCAGGCCCGACATGGCCTCGAAATAGGCGCCGGTAAACGACAGCGGCAAGCCGGCGCCATGGAAGTAGAGCAGCAGCGGAATGGCCGCCAGCAGGGGCAGGCCCGCCCACACGGCCGACACCAGCACGAAGCCGTCGCGCGCCCGCAACTCGCAGCGGGCGCGGCGCGTTATCGCGGCCAGGCCGCCGCCTATGCCCACCGAGATCAGGAACCCGTCCAGGAAGGCCTCGCGCGCGCCGTCGCCGCCCACGTAGGCGACGGTCAGCGGGATCAGCATGGTGAGCGCGAACATCACCATCGTCAGGCCCAGGATGTAGAGAGTGCCCAGGACGCGCTTCATGGAGCTATCCGGCCGCGCGCGGCCCGCGCAGAAGGAAGGAGGCGGCGCGCATCAGAAGAACGACGCCGAGACTTGGAACAGCTTTTCCACGCGCGGCATCTGCCGGCGCGAGGGCACGAAGACGATGACGTGGTCGTCGGATTCGATCACGGTGTCGGCGTCCGGCAGGATGATTTCGTCCTCCCGCACCAGCGCGCCGATGCTGGCGCCCTTGGGCAGGCTGATCTGCCCGACCGCGCGCCCCACCACCTTGGAGGTGGAGCGGTCGCCGTGGGCGATGGCCTCCAGCGCTTCCGCCACGCCCTGGCGCAGCCGGTGCACGGCGGCCACGTCGCCACGGCGCACATGCCGCAGGAGTTCGCTCATGGTGGCCTGGGATGGCGACACGGCGATGTCGATATGGCTGCCCTGCATCAGTTCGCCGTAGGCCTGGCGGTTGATCAGCGCGATCACCTTGCGCGCGCCCAGGCGCTTGGCCAGCAGCGAGGACATGATGTTGTCCTCGTCGTCGCTGGTCAGCGCCAGCCAGGTGTCCATGTCCTCGATGTTCTCGCGTTCCAGCAGCGCCTCGTCGGTGCCGCTGCCGTGCAGCACCAGCACGCTGTCGGGCAACTGGGTCGCCAGGTATTCGCAGCGCTTCTGGTCGCGCTCGATGATGCGGACGCTGTATTTTTCCTCGGCCAGTTGGCGCGCCAGGCGCAGGCCGATGTTGCCGCCGCCCGCGATCATCACGCGACGCACGGCACGCTCGGCCTCACGCAGCTGCCGAACGGCGCGGCGCGCATCGCGCGAGTCCACCACCAGCACCACCTCGTCGCCCGGGGCGACGACGGTACCGCTGCCGGCCCGCAGCGGCCTGCCGCCGCGCAGCACGTCGATCACGCGCGCCTTCACGTCGGGCCAGACGTCGCGCAGCTTGTCGACCGGCGAATGGGCCATCGGGCTGCCCGCCCCGACCCGCACGGTCACGACGCTGACCCGGCCTTCGGCGAACTCCACCACCTGCAGGGCCTCGGGAAATTCGATCAGGCTGTGCAGATAGGTGGTGACGCTGCGCTCGGGGCTGATCAGGGCGTCGATGCAGAAGCCCTCTTCGCTCATGAGTTCCGGGTGTTCGGCGAACTCCACCGAACGGATGCGGGCAATGCGGCGGGGAATGTTGAACAGCTGGCGCGCGATCTTGCAGGCCACCATATTGGCCGAATCCGAGGCCGCACAGGCGATCAGCAGGTCGGTGTCGGCGGCGCCAGCGGCCTCCAGCACCGAAACCTGCGAGCCGTCGCCATGGACGACGCGCAGGTCAAAGTGTTCTTGCAGGTATTGGAGCTGGACAGGATCCGAATCGATCACCGTGATGTCGTTCTCTTCGGACACCAGGTTCTCGGCCACGCTGGTGCCTACGCGACCAGCGCCCATGATCAGGATCTTCATGAGCTCCGCTTGCGGGCGGACTCGATGCCCAATTGCTTGAGCTTGCGGTACAGGTGGGTGCGTTCCAGCCCCGTGCGTTCCGACACGCGGGTCATGCTGTGGCTTTCGCGGACCAGGTGGTATTCAAAATAGATGCGCTCGAATTCGTCGCGCGCCTCGCGCAGCGGTTGGTCCAGCGAAATGCTGCCCAGTTGGCCGTTGGACGTGACGGGGACTTCATTGGACGGCGCGGCGGCCTGGACCGGGGGATCGAGTTCGTCTTCCAGCGCCACCGCGGGGCTGGCCACGGCCGAATGCGCGGCGGCAGGCGCCGGATGCGGCGCGCGGCCGCGCGCCAGGCCGGCGGCGACCGTCTTCAGGAGGCGCTGCAGCGTGATCGGCTTTTCAAGGAAGTCCATGGCGCCGATGCGCGTGGCTTCGACTGCCGTGTCGATGGTGGCATGGCCGCTCATCATGATCACGGGCATGTCCAGCAGGCCTTGCGAGCCCCATTCCTTGAGCAGGCTGACGCCGTCCGTGTCCGGCATCCAGATGTCCAGCAACACCAGGTCAGGACGCATGCGCAAGCGTGCGGCGCGCGCTTGCGCCGCGTTTTCAGCCAGCTCGACCGTGTGTCCTTCGTCGTATAGGATTTCCGACAAAAGCTCGCGTATACCGACTTCGTCGTCAACCACCAGAATTCTGGCCATAAAGCATCCACCTATTGCGTAGCCGCATTATCCTTTTCTTGCGCGGTCGCGTCCATAGTATCGGCCTCGGAAGCCAGCCGGGTCAACAATATGGAGATCCGCGCGCCCCCTTCCTTGCGGTTCGCAAGGTCTATACGCCCGCCGTGTTCTTCCACGATCTTGCGTACGATTGCCAATCCTAACCCAGTCCCGTGGGACTTGGTGGTGACGTAGGGCTCGAACGCGCGCTGCATGACCTGGGGAGGAAAGCCCGGGCCCGTGTCGGCGACCGTGAACCTGAGCGCCTGATGGGCCGCCCGGTCGGGCTGCTCGCTGCGCATGAGCTGCGTGGTCACGCTGACCCGCCCTTGCCCGCCCTGCTCGGCGATCGCGTCGCGGGCATTGGACATCAGGTTATGGATCACCTGCCGCAACTGGGTGGGATCGCCCTCGATGGGCGGCAGGTCCGGCGCCAGCGTCACGTCCAGATTCAGGGCCTTTTCGGCCAGGCGCGACGAACCGCCTTCGGGCTCCCAGCCGTACAGCGACAGCACGTCCGCCACCAGGGCGTTGAAGTCGATGCGTTGCATCACGGCCGGCGGCGTGCGGGCATATTCGCGGAAGTCGTCCACCATCTGCTTGAGCGATGCCACCTGGTTGACGATGGTATTGGTAGACCGTGCCACGATCTGGGCCTCGGCGGGAGGCAGCTTGCCCTCCAGCTTCATCGCCAGGCGCTCGGCCGATAGCTGGATCGGCGTAAGCGGGTTCTTGATCTCGTGCGCCAGCCTGCGGGCGACTTCGCCCCAGGCCACGGTCCGGTTGGCCGAGATCACTTCCGTGATGTCGTCAAACACCACCAGATAGCCGTTGCCGCGCCCGTCCACGCGCAGATGCGTGCCGCGCGCCAGCAGGGTCAGGGGCTGCGAGCCAGCGGGCGCGTCGTCCTGGCCCGGGGCGATCTCGAATTGCTGCTGCCAGTGCTGGCGCTCGGACCCCACCGCGGCGTGGGCGGAAAAAGCCTGCCGCACGATGTTGGCGAACTCCAGCATGCCGGCCACGGTTTCCAGCGGCCGTCCGATCACCGAGCGCAGGTCCGCGCCCAGGATGGTCTGGGCGCCCTGGTTGACGGTGGTGACGCGGAACGATTCGTCGAACACCAGCACCCCGGAGGATAGGTTCGACAGCACGCTTTCCAGATAGACATTGGAGCGTTCCAGCTGCTGCCGGTTGCTCTCGACCATGCGGCGGGCCTCGTCGAGCTGGCGTGTCATGGCGTTGAACGAACGCGTGAGCTGGCCGACTTCGTCGCGCTCGGGCGGCTCGGGCAAGGGCCGGTAGTCGCCCACGCCCACGGCCTGCGTGCCGCCCGCCAGGCTGAGCAGCGGGCGCACCAGCCGCTTGGACAATGAGAGCGCCACCGCGATGGCGCCGAAGGCCGCCAGCAGCAAGGCCAGGGTCAGGGTGATGCCGTACAGCTTGCGCAAGCCCAGCCGCGACAGCGCCAGCTCCTGGTAGTCGCGAAAACCCTGCTGCACCAGATTGGCGTTGTGGGCGATCTGCTCGGGTACCGGCTGCAGCAGCTGCAGCCAACGCGGTTCGGATGCCGGTCCCAACAGGTTGTCGTAGCGGTCGGGGCCGGTCAGCGGAATCACCACCCGCAGGTGCAGCCCGCCTTCAGCGCCGGGGGTCACCGGGTCATCGGCCTCGGCGGCGGAGTAGCCGCGCGCCAGCCGCAGCTGGTTCATGACGGTGGACGGCGGCATCGCGGGCAGCAATTGCCCGTACTGGCTGGTGGAGAACGCGATCATGCGCCCGCTGCCGGTAAAGACCATGGCTTCCTGCACGCCGTTGGCCTCGCGCAGCCGCGTCAAGGCGAGCGTCACGCCGCTGTCGGAACTGCGGTTCAGTTCCATCGCCATGGAGCGCGCACGCGCGTCCAGGTCGGCCAGCAGCGAATCCAGCGCGGCGCGGCCCAGGTTCAGGCCCGCCTCCAGCGCCGTGTCCACGCGCACGTTGAACCAGGATTCGATCGAGCGCGACATGAACTGCACCGACACGGTGTAGATCAGGGCGCCGGGCACCACGCCGATCAGCGCAAACGCCAGGGAAAAACGGGCCGTCAGCCGCGCGCCGAACTGGCGTCGACGGATCTGCCGCGCCAGCCTCACGGTCAGCGCCACCACCCAGATGAAGAGCGCCAGCGCAAAAATGCCATTCAGCACCAGCAGCGTGTCGTAGTAGCGCGCAAAGCGCGAGGCATTGCCGGTGGACCACGCCAACAGCCCCAGCAATGCCAGGCCGCTTGCGGCGCCAACCATCAGGGCCAGCCGAAGCACAAGCCTCATGACGGGTCTTTCTCCTTGTCGCTGAGCACGAACGTGAAGTCCATCCACGGCGTCGACTGTACCCAGGAGCTGCTGTTCAGGGCGTTGACCTGGAAGGGCCGCGGCAGCAGCGACGTATCCAGGCGCAGGCGCAACTGGCCGCCGTACAGCACGCCCGCATCGAAGTCGGCGGCGTCCGCCACCGGCCAGTTGCGGATATGCCGGATGACCCCCATGGCGTCATCCAGCGAGGCGACTGGAAAGGTAAGTTCGCCCACGCCCACCCGCCATTGCCGGGTCAGGGCGTTGTAGATGATGCGCCAGGTGCGGGACGTGTCGACCAGGGACTTGTCGAACCACCACCAGCGTTCGCGCGTGACGGTGAGGTCGGCGGTGAGATACAGCGGCACTCCGCGCTGGGCGGCTTCGCGCAGCTGCGAGTTCAGTTCGAACTCGATGTCCGCGTCGATCTGGAGCTGGCCGTCTCGAACCGCCGGGCGAACTTCGGTGACCTTGGGTTCCGCCCCATGCGCCTGCCCGCCCGGCACGAAGGAAAGCAAGGCAGATGCGAGCAACAACCCGAGAAATAAGCGCGGAATAATGGACATACGGCACCGGAACTACGTCATGCCCCCTATTCTTGGCGATTCAGGACTGCTTGGCAAACAAGGCGTAGAAAAACCCGTCGCGCTGCGCCGCAGGTGTTGCATCGACCGCAACTGGCAGCAATTGGCCGGGCGCGTCCAGGCGCTGCGCCTCCGGATGGCGCTGCATGAACTCCAGCGCCTGGCGCGTACCCTCGATCGGGAAGATCGAGCAGGTCACGTAAAGCAGCCGCCCACCGGGCGCCACGGTGCGCCAGAGCGCGTCCAGGATGCTGGCCTGCAGGGTGGCCGTGCGACGCACGTCGTTCTCGCGCCGCAGCCAGCGGATGTCGGGATGGCGGCGCACGATGCCCGAGGCCGTGCAGGGGACGTCGGCCAGCACGGCGTCGAACGGCTTGCCGTCCCACCAGGCGTCCAGGTCTGCCGCATCCGCCGCTTTCAACTGGACACGATCGCTTGCCAGACCCAGCCGGTCCAGGTTCTGCCCGACGCGGGCCAGCCGGTCGGCGTCGGCATCCAGCGCCAGCAGGTCGATATCGGCCAGCTCCAGCAGGTGGGCGGTCTTGCCGCCAGGGGCCGAGCAGGCGTCCAGCACCCGCATGCCGTCGGCAGGCGCCAGCAGTTCGGCCGCCAGTTGCGCGCCGGCGTCCTGCACCGACCACCAGCCCTCGGCAAAGCCGGGCAGTTGCGTGACCGGCTTGGGCGTGGCCAGTACCAGGCCGGACTGGCCCACAGGTTCGGCCGCCAGGCCGGCGGCCTGGAAGGCGGCCAACACCTGCTCGCGGCTGGCGCGGCGACGATTGACCCGCAGGGTCAGCGGCGCGGGCACATTGGCCGCAGCCAGGATCTCGCGCCATTCCCGCGGATAGGCCACGCTCAGCTGCTTGACCCACCAGCCGGGGTGGTTCCATTGGGCCTCGGGGCTGTCCGCCACGGCAGCCTCGAGCGCCGCGCGCTCGCGCAGGAAACGACGCAGGCAGGCGTTGAGCATGCCCTTATAGGAAGCCAGGGCGCGGCTGCGGGAGGCCGCCGT
Source organism: Achromobacter aegrifaciens (assembly GCF_902859735.1). Lineage (GTDB taxonomy): Bacteria > Pseudomonadota > Gammaproteobacteria > Burkholderiales > Burkholderiaceae_B > Achromobacter > Achromobacter aegrifaciens. The sequence continues at coordinate 24,145 of NZ_CADIJY010000021.1, forward strand.
CACGGCCTGGTCCACCACCGTGTGCGCCGCGTAGACCGGCATGCCCGGCAGGGCGGCGGCGGCATCGCCTTCTTCCTTCAGCAGGGTCAGCGACACCAGCAACAAAGATTCGAACAACACGCTGGGATAGCGCTGCACCATCTCGCGGCCCACGGCGTCGGCCCAGCCCAGGTAACGCATGGCATGGAACGACACGGCCTGCGTGGCGGGCCGCAGGGCCGATTCCACGTCGGCCAACGCGTCCGTCAGGGAGCGGCCGTCCAGCACGCCCTCGACCACCTCCGCGCTGGAAAGCAGGACGGAGGACAGCGGAGGGGCCAGATTGGGGGAGTCGGAACGCGTGGACATGATGCAAATTCAGGAGATAAGACCGCTATGGTAGCCGGACCTGGACGAATGGCGGCCGTCGCGGCACACTGGCCCCAGCCACGGAGCCCCTCATGACCCTCGCCACCCTGCTGCTCTTCATCCTGGCCTCGGCCGTCACCATCATCACGCCGGGCCCCACCGTCCTGCTCGCCATGAGCAACGGTTCGCGCCACGGCGTGCGCGCTGCCTGCTGGGGCATGGCCGGCGCGGTGCTGGCCGACCTGGTCCTGATCGGCGCGGTGGCGTCGGGCCTGGGCGTGGTGCTGGCGGCGTCCGAAATCGCCTTCCAGCTCATCAAATGGGTGGGCGCGGCCTATCTGGCGTACCTGGGCTGGAAGATGCTGCGCTCGGACGCGGCGCTGGTCATGCCCGCCGCCCAGGCGGATGCCCGGCGTCCGGCCGGCCTGGCGCTGGGCCTGCGCAGCTTCGCGGTGGCGCTGACCAACCCCAAGGCGCTGCTGTTCATGTCCGCCTTCCTGCCCCAGTTCATCAATCCCGCCGCCCCTCTGCTGGCGCAGTACGCCGTACTGGCCGGGGTCATGGCGCTAATGAACATCGCCGTGATGCTGGCCTACGCCGCGCTGGGCGCGCAGATGGTGCGCGCCTTCCAGGGCGCTGGCCTGCGCTGGCTGAACCGCGTCTGCGGGGGACTGCTGATCGGGCTGGCGGGGACGCTGGCGCTGTATCGGCGCAGCGCGCCTTGATGCAACCTCGATTCCAAATCCCGCACGGATACACGTTGGGCAGCACCCAACAACGCGGATGCATCGGTCCGCCTCGCGACCGCACTACGCGCGGGGATGATTCCTGATAGCAGGCACATCGCGCTAAGCGCCCCGCGCTCGACCTACGGCAATGCCGTATAATTAAAAATTCGCCTTCGCCGCCCATCCTGGTGCGATGGCCTGAACCCTGGGACGCCACACAGGCGCCCGACTTTTGAAGAGCCATGAAGAATGCTGCCCCGACGGCGCGCAGCGTACCGTGGCAGGCGTCGCATATCAGCGAAGCACGCAGCCGCGTGGGCCTGCCTCAAACGGATTTCGCTGAACTGCTGGGCGTGAGCGTACGCACTCTGCAAGATTGGGAGCAAGGACGGCGCACCCCCTCGGGCGCGGCGAAGACCCTGCTGCAGGTAGCAATGATGCACCCCGAGACCCTGCGAGAGCTGCCCCCGTGGCCCGCCAACGAACACGCTGAATCCTGAGGCCAGCCGCCCCGGCCTCGCCCGACACGAACAACACATCCGCCGCGCGACACGTTTGCCGCGCGATTTTTTGGTGAACGACATTGGAAATCCTCGAAACCTCCCGGCCTGGCAAGGGCCCCGGCAAGGCCAACGACGCTGACGCGAACGCGTCCGCCACCTCCGCCCTGGCCGACACCATCGCCGCCGCCAACGCCGACGGCCGGACCCCGCGCGTGGGATTCGTTTCCCTGGGCTGTCCCAAGGCCCTGGTCGACTCCGAGCGCATCCTGACCCAACTGCGCACCGAAGGGTACGTAGTCACGCCCGAGTACAACGATGCCGACGTGGTCGTCGTCAATACCTGCGGCTTCATCGACAGCGCCAAGGCGGAATCGCTGGAGGCCATTGGCGAAGCCCTGGCCGAGAACGGCAAGGTCATCGTGACCGGCTGCATGGGCGTCGAGGAATCGGTGATCCGCGACGTGCACCCCAGCGTGCTGGCCGTGACCGGCCCGCAGCAATACGAAGAGGTGGTGCGCGCGGTGCACGAGGCAGCGCCGCCCAAGAAGGACCACAATCCCTACCTGGACCTGGTGCCGCCCCAAGGCATCAAGCTCACGCCGCGGCACTACGCCTATCTGAAGATTTCGGAAGGCTGTAATCACCGCTGCAGCTTCTGCATCATCCCGTCGATGCGCGGCGACCTGGTCAGCCGGCCGGTGGGCGATGTGCTCAGCGAAGCCGAGCGCCTGGTCAAGGCGGGCGTGAAGGAATTGCTGGTGATCTCGCAGGACACCAGCGCCTATGGCGTGGACGTGAAGTACCGCAGCGGCTTCTGGAACGGCCGTCCGGTGAAGACCCGCATGACCGAGCTCTGTACGGCCTTGTCCGAGATGGGCGTGTGGACGCGCCTGCACTACGTGTATCCGTACCCGCACGTGGACGAAGTGATCCCGCTGATGGCCGAGGGCAAGATCCTGCCCTACCTGGACATCCCGTTCCAGCACGCCAGCCCGCGCATCCTGAAGGCCATGAAGCGCCCGGCCTTCGAGGACAAGACCCTGGCCCGCATCAAGCGCTGGCGCGAGATCTGTCCGGACCTGACGATCCGTTCGACCTTCATCGTCGGCTTCCCCGGAGAAACCGAGGAAGACTTCCAGTACCTGCTGGACTGGATGCAGGAAGCGCAGCTGGACCGCGTGGGCTGTTTCCAGTATTCGCCGGTGGAAGGCGCGCCCGCGAACCTGCTGGACAATCCGGTGCCGGACGAGGTCAAGCAGGAACGCTGGGAACGCTTCATGGAGCTGCAGCAATCGATCTCCGCCGCCCGCCTGGCCAGGAAGGTGGGCCGCGAGATCGACGTGCTGATCGACGAAGTGGACGAAGACGGCGCCGTGGGCCGCAGCAGCGCCGATGCGCCTGAAATCGACGGCTGCGTCTACGTCAGCTCGGACAAGCCCCTGAAGGCAGGCGATCTGGTGCGCGCCCGCGTCACCGATTCCGACGAATACGACCTCTGGGCCGACGCGATCTGAATCCGCTCCTGCGCGCGGCGCCCGCCGCGCGCAGCTCAGGCTTCCAGCAGCTTGAGCCCAGCCACGCCGCCCACGATCATCGCAATGCACAGCAGGCGCGCGGCAGACGGCGAATCCCCGAACAGCATGATTCCCAGCACGGTAATGCCCACTGACCCGATACCGGTCCAGATGGCGTAGGCCGTGCCAGCAGGCAGCTGCTTCATGGCCAGCGTCAGCAGGAACACGCTGCCCAGGGCGGCCGCAATGCCGATCACGCTGGGCCAGAATCGCGTCCAGCCATCCGCATACTTCAAGGCCAGGGCCATCACGATTTCCACCGCGCTCGCGGCGACCAGAATCAACCAGGCCATTGCGGCCTCCTGCCAGAACCAGGGAACGGCTAGCTTAGAGACTATAGTTACCACAAGACAAGTACGCACCTTTTGGTAACTATGAAAAAGCCATCCGCCTCCGTGCCCTCGGGCGACGTGTTCGACGCTGCCTGCCCGTCGCGCCGAGCGCTGGAACTGATTGCCGGCAAATGGGTGCCGCTGATCCTGCCTGCGCTGGAACATGGCCCCATGCGCAACAACGAGCTGCTGCGCAGGCTGGACGGGATTTCACAGAAGGTCATGACCCAGACGCTCAAGGAATTGGAGCGTCACGGCCTGGTGCTGCGCGAGGACCTGGGCACCGTGCCGCCGCACGTGAACTACCGGCTGAGCGAACTGGGCCAATCCCTCAACGTGGCCCTGATCGCGCTGGACCGCTGGGCCGAGACCCATCATGCGGCGCTGGACGCGGCCGCGCGCCGCCATGACGCCCGGGCGGCGCGGCGCGTCCGCTAGCGCTTGGCCAGGAAGTCCGACATGTCGTCGGCGTGCTCTTCCTCCACCGCGAGGATCTCTTCCAGCAGGCGGCGCGTGGTGGTGTCCTGTTCGCCGATGTACTCGATCATCTGGCGGTAGCTGTCGATGGCGATGCGCTCGGCGATCAGGTTCTCCTTGATCATGTCCTCCAGCGACGTGCCTTCGACGTACTCGGAATGGCTGCGCTCCAACAGCCCCTTGGGCGACAGGTTGGGCTCGCCGCCCAGCTGCACGATGCGTTCCGAGAGCCGGTCGGCATGGTCCTGTTCCTGCGTGGCGTGTTCGGCGAATTCGGCGGCCACGGGCTCGGCGTTCAGCCCGCGGGCCATGAAGTAGTGGCGCTTGTAGCGCAGCACACAGACGATCTCGGTGGCCAGCGCTTCATTCAGCAGCTTCAGCACGGTCTGGCGGTCGGCGCGATAGGTGTCGGTCACGGCGCCGGACTCGATGTCCTGGCGCGCCTTGGCGCGTATGGCCTTCACGTCCATGTCGAACGGGCGGTTCGCCTGCGCTTGGGTACGGGTTGCTTGTTCCATATCGTGGCTCCTCTTGGTTAAGTGAAAGCACTGCGACACTGGGCTTCCAGTCTCTCCGTACAACCCAGTCTACCGATCGTGGCGGAACATGCTGTGTCCAAACATTGCCTGCGCCCCCCAAATTGCCCGGCGAAAACGGTTTTCGATCCTTGCGTAAACTATGGGCTTCCCGAAAACCCGTGACGCAATCTGTAACGGGATGGGCATCACCCGAAGATCTATGACTTTGAAGAACATTTGCGTGTATTGCGGCTCGAACCCGGGCGCCCGGCCGGATTACATCGAGCAGGCCCGCGTGCTGGCCCGCGAACTGGTGCGGCGCGATCTGGGGCTGGTGTATGGCGGCTCGGTCGTGGGCATCATGGGCGTGGTCGCCAATGAGGTGCTGGCCGCCGGCGGCCGCGTGATCGGCGTGATCCCCGAACTGCTGATGAAGAAGGAGCAGGCGCACCGCGGCCTGACCGAGCTGCACCTGGTGCAGAACATGCACGAGCGCAAGGCCATGATGATGGAGAAGGCCGACGGCTTCATCGCGCTGCCCGGCGGCGCGGGCACGCTCGAAGAGTTCTTCGAGGTCTGGACCTGGGCGCAGCTGAACATGCACCAGAAGCCCTGCGGCCTGTTGAACATTGCCGGCTACTACGACGCGCTGGTCCAGTTCGTGGACCATGCGGTCGAGGAAGAATTCATCCGCCCCCAGCATCGCGACATGCTGGTGGTGGAAGAGGACCCTGCTTTGCTGCTGGACCGCTACGCCATGTACGAACCGCCCAATGTCTCGAAGTGGTTCGAACAGATCAAGGCCTGAGGCCATCCATCCACCCGACCACAACGGAAGCCCCGCAATGCCCACCCATGCGTTGACTCCCGCCAGCACCGAGTCCGTCCTGCGCGACTACTTTCATGCCAAGGACGAGAACCGCCCGCACTACATGGCGCGCGCGTTCGCACCGGACGCCGTGCTGAAGATGGCCTTGCGCACGCAGGCCATCGCCTTCCCGCCCGAGTCGCACGGCCTGGCCGCCATCACCGATACGCTGGTGCGCAAGTTCGGCCAGACCTACGACAACGTCTACACGTTCTATCTGGCGCGACCCGAGACCGGGGCGCGCCTGCCCGCCTACCAGTGCGACTGGATCGTGGGCATGACGGAAAAGGCCACGGGCAACGTCCGGGTGGGCTGTGGCCGCTATGACTGGGAATTCCAGCCCGAGCCCTATCGCGCGAGCAACCTCGTCATCACCATCGAAACCATGGTGACGCTGCCCGCGCACGACACCGAAGCCGTGTTCGGCTGGCTGCTGGGTCTGGACTATCCCTGGACCAGCGCCGCCCGCGTCGTGGCCGGCGCGCCGCCGCTCGAGGGCCTGGCTCCCGTCGTGCACTATCTGCTGCATCCGAACGGCGCCTAGGGCCGGCACAAGACTATTTTCAGCATCAACAGGCTCAGAGACCCGCGACTTGAAATACGACATCGCCGCTTTTGATTTTGATGGAACCCTGGCGGACACCATGCCATGGTTCAACTCCATCCTGAATACGGTGGCCGACAAATATGGCTTCCGCAAGATCGACGCCTCCGAACGCGACCAGCTGCGCCATCGCGATGCCGCCGAGATCCTCAAGTTTCTGGGCATCCCGCTGTGGAAGCTGCCCGCCATCATGGCCCACGTGCGCACGCTGATGCAGGAAATCGACCCCAGCGTGCACCTGTTCGACGGCATTCCCGACGCGCTGGCGCGCCTGAAGGCGGGCGGGCTGCGGCTGGCGGTGGTCAGCTCCAACTCCATCGAGAACGTGCAGCGCGTGCTGGGCGCTGAAACCGCCGCCCTGTTCGACGACTACGAATGCGGCACCGACCTGTTCGGCAAGTCCGCCAAGATCGACCGCCTGCTCAAGCAGCATGGCACCGCCCCCGAGCGCTTCCTGCTGGTGGGCGACGAAATGCGCGACATCGACGCCGCCCGCAAGGCCGGCGTGCGTATCGGTTCCGTCGCCTGGGGCTATAACCATGTCGAGGCCCTGCGCGAACGCGGCCCCGACGAGCTGTTCCTGACCGTTGCCGACCTGCCAGCCGCGCTGGCCTGAACCTGGAACCCGCAGCCATGCATATCGATCCCGCCCATCTGGTCACCGACGCAAACGCCCTGCAGGCGCTGTATGGCGCGTCCGGCGAAGCCTCCATCAAGAAGGAGGTGGATCATGTGCATCCGCACTACCGCGCCTTCATCGAAGCGGCGCCTTTCGCGGTGCTGGCCACTGCGGGCCCCGATGGCCTGGACGCTTCGCCGCGCGGCGATCCCGCCGGCTTCGTGGTGGTAGAGGACGACAAGACGCTGCTGCTGCCGGACCGCCGCGGCAACAACCGCATCGACAGCCTGCGCAACATCCTGGCCGATCCTCGGGTCGCGCTGCTGTTTCTGGTGCCGGGCGTGGGCGAGACCCTGCGGGTCAACGGCGCGGCGCGCATCAGCGTGGACCCGGCGCTGCTGGCGCGCTTCGAGATGGACGGCAAGCTCCCGCGCTCGGTGCTGGTCGTGGACGTGCACACCGTGTACTTCCAGTGTTCGCGCGCCTTGCTGCGCTCCAAGCTATGGGATCCGGCGACACAGGTGCCGCGCACCGCGCTGCCCAGCGTGGGCCGCATCCTGTCGGACCTGACGGCGGGCACCTTCGACGGCGTCACCTACGACCGCGAATTGCCTGCCCGCGTGGCCAGCACCTTGTATTGAAGAAAGATCCCGGGGCCGCCAGGCCCCGGCGGGTTCAGGCCGGCTGCCAGCCGCGCGCGAACACGTCCACGGGCTGGCGCTTGCCGCCCGCTTTCTGCAGTTCCAACAGACGCAGCACGCCGTTGCCGGTGGCGATGTCGATGCCCGTGGCATCGGCGCGCAGCACGCTGCCTGGCGCAGCCGTCGTGGCCTGGTCCAGCGCCTGCGCGCGCCACACCTTCACCGGATCTGCCAGGCCGGGCAGGCGGATGCTGGCGCCCGGCACGGGATTGAAGGCGCGCACGCGGCGCGCCAGCAGTGCGGCTGGCTGCGAGCAATCCAGCGCACCTTCGGCCTTGTCTAGCTTGGCGGCGTAGGTCACGCCGGCCTCGGGCTGCTTGCGCGGCGTCAGTCCGCCTTGAGCCAGCGCGTCCAACGCCGCAACGATCGCCTCCCCGCCCGCCAGCGCCAACGCATCGTGCAGTTCGGCCGCCGTGGTGTCGCCGCCGATGGGCACGCTGCGTTCCAGCAGCATGTCACCCGTATCCAGGCCCTGATCCATTTGCATGATGGTCACGCCGGTCTGCGCGTCGCCGGCTTCGATGGCGCGCTGGATGGGCGCGGCGCCGCGCCAGCGCGGCAGCAGGCTGGCATGGATGTTCAGGCAGCCCAGGCGCGGCAGGTCCAGCACCCACTGCGGCAGGATCAGGCCATAGGCCGCCACCACCATCACGTCGGGCGCCACACGCTCAAGCAGGGCCCGGGCCTCGCCGGCCTCTTCGGGATAGCGGCCGTCCAGGCGCAGGCTGCGCGGCTGGGCGACCTCGATGCCGGCGTCCAGCGCCGCCTGCTTCACGGGGCTGGGCGTCAGCTTCAGCCCGCGCCCGGCCGGGCGGTCGGGCTGGGTCATGACCAGCGGGATCTCGTGGCCTGCGGCGCGCAGGGCGTCAAAGGCGATACGGGCGAATTCCGGCGTGCCGGCAAAGACTAGGCGCATGGGACGAGAAAAGAAGAATGAAATGGAACGGACGTTCAAAGAATCGCGTTGCCCGCAGCCAGGAGGCCTGGCCGATCCGGGGCGCCGCGGATCCGGCTTTGCCGGTTCGCCTGCGCCACCCCTTGGACGGCGGCCCGCCTGAGGGGGCCCGCGCAGCGGGTAGGGGGTGAGCCCCTTACGCTCGCAACGCTTCGCGCTCGGCCTTCTTGAGCCTGGTCTTGATGCGGTTCTGCTTCAGGCTGGACAGGTATTCCACGAACACCTTGCCTTCCAGATGGTCAAGCTCGTGCTGCACGCACACGGCCAGCAGGCCGTCGGCCTCGAACTCGAAGGGCTTGCCGTCGATATCCAGCGCCTTGCAACGGATGCGGGAGGCCCGCTCGACGTCGTCATAGACGCCGGGCACGGACAGGCAACCCTCTTCGTAGATCTTGTAGTCGTCGCTGCGCCAGGTGATCTCGGGATTGATCAGCACCAGCAGCTGGTTGCTTTCCTCGGACACGTCGATCACGACGACGCGCTCATGCACGTCGACCTGGGTCGCGGCCAAGCCTACGCCCGGCGCGTCGTACATGGTTTCGGCCATGTCGCGCACCAGTTGGCGGATGCGGTCGTCGACCTCGGCGACCGGCTTGGCCTTTTTGTGCAGGCGCGGGTCCGGGTAGCGAAGAATAGGAAGTAAAGCCATTGCGGGGGAAATGCCAGTAGTCAGGTTTACATAAGAGTTTAATTCATTAGACTCTTGATTTCTAATAGTTTTCGGCTAATCCCGGGATTGGCCGGATTGCCATGTCCGCGGCGTTTCCTGGCCGCTCCGCGCCGCAAATCAATCCGCCTCGGGCCCGCGGTCCAGCGCCCCGCATGCGACACTCTCGCACCACCGACGCCCTTACGCGCCCGCACGATGCCGCTTACGCAATCCCCTTCCGAACTGGCCGCCTGGCTGCGCCTGTCCCTGGAACCGAACATAGGCTCCGCCACCGCCTGCACCCTGCTCGGCGCGCTCGGCCTGCCCGAACAGATCTACGCCCAGCGCGCCACCGCCTTGTCGCGCCATCTGCCCGAGGCGCTGGCGCGGCAACTGGCCGCCCCAATGCCGCCAGAAATGGCAGCGCAGGTCGAAAGCGCGCTGGAATGGGTAGCCGCGCCCGGCCGGCACATCCTGACGCTGGCCGATCCGACTTATCCGCAAAGCCTGCTGACCATCGCCGACCCGCCCATCCTGCTGTATGTCGCAGGCGACCCCGCTTTCCTGCAGGGGCCGTCGCTGGCCGTGGTGGGCGCGCGCAACGCCACGCCCGGCGGCCAGGAGAACGCCCGCGCCTTTGCGCGGCATCTGGCTGGGCATGGCTGGCGCGTCATCAGCGGGCTGGCGCTGGGCATCGACGGCGCCGCCCATGAAGGCGCGCTGGACGCCGGCCCCGATGGCGCCGGCACCGTGGCCGTCATGGGCACCGGCATAGACCGCATCTACCCCGCCAAGCATCGCGACCTGGCGCACCGCATCGCGGCGCACGGCGCACTGGTGTCGGAACTGCCACTGGGCACGGGCGCGCTGCCGCAGCACTTCCCCAAGCGCAACCGCATCGTGGCCGGGCTGGCACGCGGGGTGCTGGTAGTGGAAGCCGCCCGCCAGAGCGGATCGCTGATCACGGCCAGGCTGGCGGCTGAAGGCGGGCGCGAGGTCTTCGCCATTCCCGGATCCATCCATTCACCGCTTTCGCGCGGCTGCCATGCGCTGATCCGCCAGGGCGCCAAGCTCGTGGAGACCGCCCGCGACATCACCGACGAATTGGGCGGCGACCCCACGCCGGCCGTGCGCGCCCAGCCTGCCGCCGCGGAGGCCTTGCCTGACCACCCGGTGCTGGACGCGCTGGGCTACGATCCGCTGCACCTGGATGCGATCCAGGCCCGCAGTGGAATGGACACCGCCGACCTGCAGACGCAACTGGTGCAACTGGAGCTGCAAGGCCGCGTCGTCCAGCTGGACGACGGCCGTTACCAACGCATGAAATAGGGTTGTTCCCCCTGGACCTCCCTGCAAAACAGGGTCGGCGCTATGGCGCTAATATTGAGCAGATAGCGCCGCCCTGCCGCGCCGCCTACCCCATCCCGAGACAGGAATAGACATGGCTTTGCCCTCCCGCGTGAAGATCGTCGAGGTGTCGCCCCGCGATGGCCTGCAGAACGAAAAGGAATTCGTGCCCACCGACATCAAGGTGGAACTGGTCAACCGCTTATCCGCCGCAGGCTTCCCCAACGTGGAGGCCGCCTCGTTCGTGTCGCCCAAATGGGTGCCGCAAATGGCCGACGGCGCGGAAGTCATGGCCCGCATCGAGCGCCGTCCCGGCACCATCTATTCCGTGCTGACGCCCAACATGAAGGGCTTCGAGGGTGCGCTGGCCGCCGGCGCCGACGAAATCGTAATCTTCGGCGCGGCCAGCGAAGCCTTCTCGCAGAAGAACATCAACTGTTCCATCGCCGAATCGATCGCGCGCTTCGAGCCCGTGGTGCAGGCCGCGCGCGCCGCCGGCATCCGCGTGCGCGGCAGTATCAGCTGCGCGCTGGGCTGTCCCTATCAGGGCGAAGTACCGGTGGAAGCGGTGGTGGACGTGGCGCAGCGCTACCTGGCAATGCAGGTCGACGAGATCGACGTGGCCGACACCATAGGCGTGGGCACGCCTCGGCGCGTGCGCGAAGTGATGACCGCGGTGACGCGCGTGGCCGACCCGGCCCGCATCTCCGGCCACTTCCATGACACCTACGGGCAGGCGTTGGCCAACATCCTGGCGGCGCTGGAAACCGGCATCTCGATTTTCCACACGTCGGTGGCCGGCCTGGGCGGCTGCCCCTACGCCAAGGGCGCCACCGGCAACGTCGCCACCGAAGACGTGCTGTACATGCTGCGCGGACTGGACATCGACACCGGCGTGGATTTCGACGCCGTGGTCGATATCGGCCAGTGGATGTCGGCCCACCTGAACCGCAAGGGCTCGAGCCGCGCCGGCAACGCCATCGCCGCCAAACGGGCGGCATGACGGATCGCATGAATACTCCGGCCAGCACGCCCTCCGCCGAGGAGCACGCGGCGCTGCTGCGGACCATCGGTCCCCTGCCCTTGTCCGGCCAGGCCTGGCCCGACTGGGTCCGCATCCTGACCTGGGTCATCCTGGCAGTGCTGGGCGTGCAGGTGGTCACCACCGCCATCCGCGCGCCCTCGCAGCCCTTCGACACTTTGCTGGCCGTCGTGGTGGGACTGTGCTTCCTGGGGCTGCTGTTCGTTTCCTGGCACATGCAGACATCCATCACCACCATCGATGAACGCGGCCTGCGCCAGACCTGGTTCACGCGCCGCGAAGTCGCCTGGGAAGACGTGCGCTACGCGCGCTTCGTGCCGATGCTGTTTTCCAAGCGGCTGGTGGTGTTCACGCACCGCGGCCGGCCGATGATCTTCCAGGGCGGCACGCGCGAATTGCGCGCCGCGTTCGTGAAGATCGCGGAGTTGTACCGGCGCGGATAAAGCCATCGGGCTTCGCGCACGGGCAATCGAGTACCCAACGCGCGAAACCCGCCGTCATCACCGTATTGGCAACGCGTACATCAGGCCGCCCTGCGTCCATTGCGCATTCAGCCCGCGCTTGATCTTCAGCGGGCTGCCCTGGCCCACGTTGCGCTCGAAGCTTTCGCCGTAATTGCCCACCTGCTTGACGATGTTGTAGGCCCATTTCTCGTCCAGCCCCAGGTTGGCGCCGCTGCCGGGCGTGACGCCCAGGATGCGCTTGATATTGGGGTTGGCGCTTTTGGCCTGCTCGTCCACGTTGGCGGACGACACGCCGTATTCCTCGGCTTCGATCATGGCCGACAACGACCAGCGCACGATGTTCAGCCAGGCATCATCGCCCTGGCGCACGAAGGGGCCGAGCGGTTCCTTGGAGATGATCTCGGGCAGCACCACGTAGTCGTCGGGGTTCTGCAGCTTGGAAATGCGAATCGAGGCCAGGCCCGAGGCGTCGGTGCTGAAGACGTCGCAACGGCCCGCGGCGAAGGCGTTGACCACCTCGTTGAAGGTCTCGATCACGACCGGCTTGTAGCTCACGTTGTTGGCGCGGGCCCAGTCGGCCAGCGTGTTTTCGTTGGACGTGCCGGTCTGCAGGCAGATGGTGGCCCCGTTGATCTCCTTGGCGCTCTTCACGCCCAGGGACTTCGGCACCAGGAAGCCCTGGCCGTCATAGAAGTTGATGCCGGCGTGGATGATGCCCAGTGCGGTATCGCGCTGCTGCGTCACCGTGGTGTTGCGCGTCAGCACGTCCACCTCGCCGGATTGCAGGGCGGTGAAGCGCTGCTGCGAATTCAGCGGCACCACCTTGATCTTGCTGGCGTCGCCGAAGACCGCTGCGGCAATCGCGCGGCACAGGTCGACGTCCAGCCCCTGCCACTTGCCTTGCGCGTCAGGCGCGGAGAAGCCCGCGAAGCCTGTGGTCGTGCCGCAAGCCACGGCGCCGCGCTGGCGCACCACGTCCAGCGTGGCCGCTTGCGCGCCCTGCGCCGCTGCCGCCAGCAACGCTGCGCCGATCAACCCTTTTGCAATGTTCATGACCTCGTTTCCTGTTCTGCTTTGCGGGCGCGGGAACGCGCCGAGGCAAGAAGCTTATAGACATGAAGCGCCCAAACCAAATAACCAACGCTTATTTAGGTATGCGCGCCCCGGCACGCAAGCGCCGGGGCGGACAGGCAGAAGAGCATAGCAACAGGCCGCACAGCGGCGCATGCGCGCCGTCAAGCCGGCATCAGGCAGCCAGCGAGATCGACACTGGTTCGTTGGCCTCGCACGCGTCCAGCGCGCGGCCCAGCCGCACCATGCCCTGGGCGATCTGGCTTTCATTCATGGTGGCGAACGACATGCGCATGGCATGCAGGTCGGCCTGCGCAGCATCCGCGTAGAACGCCTTGCCCGGCACGTAGACGACCTCGTGCTCGATGGCGTAGGGCAAGAGGCGCGTGGCGTCGATCTCGCCCGTCAGGCGGGCCCAGAAGAACATGCCGCCCTCGGGCTTGCTGAAGGTGACGCGGCCGTTGAGTTCGCGGGCCAGCGATTCCGCCATGGCGTCACAGCGCAGGCCGTAGGCTGCGCGGATGCGCGGCACGTGTTCGCCGTAGCGGCCATTGGCCAGGTATTGGGCCACGACTTCCTGGATCCAGGCGGACGAGGCCATGTCGTCGGCTGCCTTGGCGCTGACGCAGCGGCGGCGGACTTCGGGCGGCGCCACCAGCCAGCCGATGCGCAGCGCCGGCGCCATGGTCTTGGACATGCTGGCCAGGTACACGGCCCAGTGGCGCGCTTCGCCCTCGGCCAGCGCGGCGATGGGCGGCACTGCTTCGCCGGCAAAGCGCAGTTCGCTGTAGGGATCGTCTTCAACGATCAGGAAGCGGTGCTTGACCGCCAGTTCCAGCAGCCGCAGGCGGCGCTCGCGCGTCAGGGTCGCGCCGCAGGGGTTGGAGAACGATGCGACCACGCAGACCATCTTGGGCTTGATGCGGCCGGCCAGTTCGTCCAGCGCGTCCACGTCGATGCCTTCGGGACCCGACTGCACCGTATGCACCGTTGCGCCGGTGTAACGCAGCGCCTGCACGGAATTCGGAAACGCGGGCGATTCGATGATGGCATGGTCGCCGGGCTGCAGCATGACGCGGGTCAGCAAAGCCAGGGCCTGCTGCGAGCCGCCGGTCACGACCAGCTCGGTATCCGCGTTGCAGATAAGGCCGCGCTCGGCCGACAGACGCGCCAGCTCGTGGCGCAGGCTGGCCTGGCCGTCGATGTTGGAATACTGCAGGCAGGCGCCCAGGCGGGCCAGGACCTGGGTCGACGCGATCGACAGGCCTTCCACGTCGAACAGTTCCTGCGCGGGATAGCCGCCCGCCAGCGAAATGGTGCCCGGCCGCATGGCATACGGCATGAGCGATCGGATGGGGGAAGCTGGGGGATTCAGGAAAGGCGTGGCGAAAGCGTATTCAGGCGCTGCGGTGGACATGGCGGGAGACTGTGTAGGTTGGATACCGTGTCGCCCGCTGGGGCGGCGCCGGATGGCATAGAACATTGAAATATAAACAAATATCTTCAAATTCTAAGCCTGCCGATCAGACAGGGTCAACGACGCGCACGGGCGCTGTGGCGAAACGATCGGGCGCAGTCCTACACTATGGGACATCCCGTTCCTACCAGAGAGCTGAATGACCGCCGTAGACACCATGGCCGGGCGCCTTGCCCAGATCCAGCAACGCATCGCCGACGCCTGCGCGCGCGCCGGCCGCAGCCCGGACAGCGTGACGCTGCTGCCCGTCAGCAAGACCTTCGGCGTGGACGCCATCCGCGAGGGCATGGCGCTGGGGCTGACCCGCTACGGCGAAAACAAGACGCAGGAAATCCGCCAGAAAGCCGCGGCGCTGGACGGCCTGGGCCTGCAATGGGTGCTGATCGGCCATCTGCAGACCAATAAGGCCCGCGACGCGGCGCGCGACGCGGCCGAAGTCCAGTCGCTGGACCGGGTGGAGCTGGCCGAAGCCCTGCACCGCCGCCTGGCCAACGAAGGCCGGACCCTGGACGTGCTGGTGCAGGTCAAGACTTCGTCCGAGCCCACCAAGTACGGCATGGCCCCCGCCGACGTGCCCGCCTTCTTGCGCCGCATCACCGCCGACTTCCCGACGCTACGCGTGCAAGGCCTGATGACGCTGGCCGTGAATTCGCCGGATCCCGCCGAGGTGCGCGCCTGCTTCCGCACCCTGCGCGAGCTGCGCGACCGCCTGCGGCAGGAAAACCTGCCAGGCGTATCGCTGGACCGCCTCTCGATGGGCATGAGCGGAGACTTCGAGCTGGCGATCGAGGAAGGCTCGACCGAGGTGCGTATCGGCTCGGCGATCTTCGGTGCCCGCAGCTATCCCGATCCGCAATAAGCCGCTGAAAGCAGGGCACAAAACATCTGCCGATTGCCGGGGACGCAAGGCATAATAACGGCGCATAACAGGCCCCCCGCATACCCTGCGGCGGCGGCCCATACTCAATTCCGCACTTGGAGACACCCCATGCATAAGCACGCGAAGCGCCTGTTGGCGCTGGCCGCCCTGTCCCTGGCCGCCGGCGCGGCCTCGGCCCAATCCTGGCCCACCCAGCCGATCCGCTGGATCGTGCCCTACCCGGCCGGCGGCGGCACCGACGTCGTGGCGCGCACGGTGGCAAGCGGCCTGGAAAAGCCGCTGGGCCAGACCATCGTGGTCGAAAACCGCCCCGGCGCCGCCACCATCATCGGCGCCACCGCCATCGCCCAGGCCGAGGCCAACGGCTACATGGTCGGCACGGCCGACTCGGGCACGCTGGCCTTCAACCCGTCGCTGTACGCCAAGCTGTCCTACGATCCGTCCAAGTTCACCTACATCGGCGGCATCGCCAAGTTCCCGCTGCTGCTGGCCGTGAACGTCAATTCGCCGTTCAAGACCGTGGACGACGTGATCCAGGCCGCCAAGAAAGAGCCGGGCAAGCTGTCGGCGGCGTCCGCCGGCGCGGGTTCGCCGCATCACCTGGCGCAGGAACTCTTCAAGCAGCGTACCAACGCCAACGTGCTGCACGTGCCCTACAAGGGCGCAGCGCCCGCCGTGCAGGATCTGCTGGGCGGACAGGTGGACCTGATGTTCATCGACCTGGCCTCGGGCTTGCCCAACGTCAAGGCCGGCAAGCTGCGCGTGTTGGCCGCGGCCACTCCGGAACGCGTCGCCGCGCTGCCGGACGTGCCCACCATGGCCGAACAAGGCGTGCCCAACTTCACCGCCTATGCCTGGCAAGGCCTGGTCGGCCCGGCCGGCCTGCCGGAGCCCGTCGTCAAGAAGCTGGCCGCCGACCTGGAAGCCACGCTGAAGTCGCCCGCCGTATCGCAGAAGATCCTGGACATGGGCGTCATCCCGATGCCGATGTCCTCGCAGGAGTTCAAGGCCTACGCCGAACAGGAACGCAGCGCCTGGGCGGACGTGATCAAGAAGGCCGGCATCAAGCTGGAGTAAACCTCCGGCTCACTGCCACAGCTAAAAAAAAAAACCGCGGCCAGCAATGGCCGCGGTTTTTTCTTGCGCGTATCTTGCGCGTATCTTGCGCGGACTGCCGGCCTAGACCAGCACCCGCTCGATGCCGCCCGCGTTGGCGCGGCGCACGTACTCTTCCATCCAGCCTTCGCCCAGGATATGGCGCGCCATCTCGACCACGATGTAGTCCGCGTCCATGCCGGTGTCGCCTTCATAGCGCGACAGACCCTGCAGGCACGACGGGCAGGAGGTCAGCACCTTCACGTCGCCGGTGAAACCGTCGCTGCGCAAAGCGGCATCGCCCTTGAGCAGCTCTTCCTGCTTGCGGAAGCGCACCTGCGTGGAGATGTCCGGACGGCTCACGGCCAGCGTGCCCGATTCGCCGCAGCAGCGGTCGCTCTTGACGGCGTCGTCGCCAACCAGGGCGCGCACGGTCTTCATGGGTTCCTGCAGCTTCATGGGCGTGTGGCAGGGGTCGTGGTACATGTAGCGCACGCCCTTGGCCCCTTCCAGCTTGATGCCCTTTTCCAGCAGGTACTCGTGGATGTCGATCAGGCGGCAGCCCGGGAAGATCTTGTCGAACTCGTAGCCCGCCAACTGGTCGTAGCAAGTGCCGCAGCTGACCACCACCGTCTTGATGTCCAGGTAGTTCAGCGTGTTGGCAACGCGGTGGAACAGCACCCGGTTGTCGGTGATGATCTGCTCGGCCTTGTCCGTCATGCCGTTGCCGCGCTGGGGATAGCCGCAGCACAGGTAGCCCGGCGGCAGCACGGTCTGCACGCCCGCGTGCCACAGCATGGCCTGCGTGGCCAGGCCCACCTGCGAGAACAGGCGTTCGGAGCCGCAGCCCGGGAAGTAGAACACCGCTTCCGTGTCGGCCGTGGTGGCCTTGGGATCGCGGATGATGGGCACGTAGTTCGCGTCTTCGATGTCCAGCAGCTTGCGCGCCGCCTGCTTGGGCAGCCCGCCGGGCATCTTCTTGTTCACGAAGTGGACCACCTGCTCGCGCAGCGGCGGCTTGCCCACCGTGGCCGGAGGCGCGGCGGTCTGCTTCTTCACCAGGCCCGACAGCAGGTCATGCGCGGCGCGCTGGACCTTGTAGCCCACGCCCACCATCGCCTTGCGGGTGGCGTTGATGGTCGCCGGATCCTTGGCGTTCAGGAAGAACATGGCGCTGGCCGTGCCCGGATTGAACGACTTGCGGCCCATGCGGCGCAGCACGGCGCGCATGTTCATCGACACGTCGCCGAAGTCGATGTCGACCGGACAGGGGTTGTAGCACTTGTGGCAGACCGTGCAATGGTCGGCCACGTCCTCGAACTCTTCCCAGTGCTTGAGGCTGACGCCGCGCCGAGTCTGCTCTTCGTACAGGAAGGCTTCCACCAGCAGCGAGGTGGCCAGGATCTTGTTGCGCGGCGAATACAGCAGGTTGGCGCGCGGCACGTGAGTGGCGCACACCGGCTTGCACTTGCCGCAGCGCAGGCAGTCCTTGATGGATTCGGAGATGGCGCCGATGTCGCTTTGCTGCATGATCAGCGACTCATGGCCCATCAGGTTGAAGCTGGGCGTCCAGGCGTGGCGCAGGTCCGCGCCCGGCATCAGCTTGCCGGCGTTGAAGTGGCCGTTGGGATCGACGCGGCGCTTGTAGTCCTGGAACGGGGCCAGTTCGGCCTCGGTCAGGAATTCATACTTGGTCAGGCCGATACCGTGCTCGCCCGAGATCACGCCGTCCAGGTCGCGGGCGATCTGCATGATGCGCTCGACGGCCTGGTGGGCCTCCTGCAGCATGCCGTAGTCGTCCGAGTTGACCGGAATATTGGTGTGCACGTTGCCGTCGCCGGCGTGCATGTGCAGCGCCACGAACACGCGGCTCTTCAACACGCGGCCATGGATGGCGATCATCTCGTCGATGATCTTCTTGTAGGCTGCGCCCGAGAACGTGCGCTGCAGGCCCGCCAGCACTTCCGTCTTCCAGGACAGGCGGATGGTGCGATCCTGCACCACGTCGAAGACGCGCGCGCCGGGCTGCGCCGCGAGGCGGTCCGACAAGGCGGGTTGCAATTCACCCAGGCCCAGGCCGTGCAGCTCGGGCAGCGCCTGCAGGAGCGGCAGGTCCAGGTTGTCCAGCAGCCACTGCCAGCGCTGCCGGACGGCGGCCACCAGTTCCAGCGCCTGGCGCGTGCGCTCGGCCAGCATTTCGGCGCGGGTCGTCTCGACGTCCGTGTCGTCGATCTTGCCGACCGGCAACGGCGTGCACAGATAGGCGTCCAGCTCGCCCAGCAGCTTGAGCTTGTTGCTGGTCGAGAGTTCGATGTTGATGCGTTCGATGTGATCGGTGTACTCGCCCATGCGCGGCAGCGGGATCACCACGTCTTCGTTGATCTTGAAGGCGTTGGTGTGGCGCGCGATGGCGGCGGTGCGCGAACGGTCCAGCCAGAACTTCTTGCGCGCTTCGGGGCTGACGGCCACAAAGCCTTCGCCGTGGCGCGTGTTGGCCAGGCGCACGACTTCGCTGGATGCCGCGGCCACGGCGTCTTCGTCGTCGCCGACGATGTCGCCGATCAGGACCATCTTGGGCAGCACGCCGCGCTTGCTCTTGGTGGCGTAGCCCACCGCGCGCAGATAGCGTTCGTCCAGGTGCTCAAGACCTGCCAGGATGGCGCCGCGGGCGCGGCCTTCGCCGTCCAGGTAGCCCTTGACCTCGACGATCGACGGGATCGCGTCGCGCGCCTGGCCGAAGAACTCCATACAGACGGTGCGCGTGTAGCGCGGCATGCGGTGCAGCACCCAGCGCGCCGACGTGATCAGGCCGTCGCAGCCTTCCTTCTGGATGCCGGGCAGGCCAGCCAGGAACTTGTCGGTGACGTCCTTGCCCAGGCCTTCCTTGCGGAACACGCGGCCCTGGATTTCCAGGGTTTCGGTCTTCAGCAGGCGCTCGCCCGGCTTGCCGCGGCCGTCGAACCACTTGAGCTCGAAGCGCGCCACGTCCACGTCATGGATCTTGCCCATGTTGTGGTCGAGGCGGCTGACTTCCAGCCAGTTGCCGTTCGGGTCGACCATGCGCCACCAGGCCAGGTTGTCCAGCGCGGTGCCCCACAGCACGGCCTTCTTGCCGCCCGCGTTCATGGCGATGTTGCCGCCCACGCAGGAAGCCTCGGCCGAGGTCGGGTCGACGGCGAACACGAAGCCCGCGGCCTCGGCGGCCTCGGAAACGCGCTTGGTCACCACACCGGCGCCGGCATGGATGACCGCCACGGGCTCGGTCAGCCCGGGCAGCAGACAGGACTCGACCTTGCCCAGCTTGTCGAACTTTTCGGTGTTGATCACCGCCGACTTCCAGGTCAGCGGAATGGCGCCGCCGGTATAACCGGTGCCGCCGCCTCGCGGGATGATGGTCAGCCCCAGTTCAATACAGGCTGTGACCAGCGCGGCGATCTCGTCTTCCGAGTCCGGCGTCAGCACCACGAAGGGGTATTCCACGCGCCAGTCGGTGGCGTCGGTCACGTGCGAGACGCGCGACAGGCCGTCGAACTTGATGTTGTCGCGGGCGGTGATGCGGCCCAGCACCTTCTGCGCCTGCTTGCGCATCATGGCGGTCTGGTCGAATTCGCCCTCGAATGCGGCGATGGCGGAGCGCGCCCGCGCCAGCAGTCCGACGACCTTCTCGTCGCGGTGCGGATCATGGCCGGCCTCGGCGGGCACGTCCGGTTCGCGGCGACGGTCGATTTCGCCCAGGCGGTGATGCAGGGCTTCGATGAGCTGCTTGCGGCGCTTGGGGTTGTCGAGCAGGTCGTCCTGCAGATAGGGGTTGCGGCGCACCACCCAGATGTCGCCCAGCACCTCGTACAGCATGCGCGCGGAACGGCCGGTGCGGCGTTCGCCGCGCAGGTCGCTCAGCAGGCTCCAGGCGTCGTCGCCCAGCAAGCGGCCGACAATCTCGCGGTCGGAAAACGACGTGTAGTTGTACGGGATTTCGCGCAAGCGCGCGGGTGCTGCGGGCGGCATCGCCCCGTTCAAGATGTGGCTAGCGAGTGGGGCGTTCATGGCTGCAAGAAGGGGGCCCTTAAAAAATTATTTTATGCCATAGGCCGAGTCTGGCCCCTAATACCCCTAGGGAAGCGCTCGAAACTCGGAAATGAGAGGGGCGGTGCGTCCCCAATTAAGTGCAATCCTGGCGCTAGATCTGCCCGGGGAAAAACCACAGCAGTCCGGCCGTCATGACCAGATAGCGCAGGAATTTGCCGATGGCCATGTAGACCACGCAAGGCCAGAACGACAGCCGCAGCCACCCTGCCACGGCGCACAGCGGATCGCCCACCGCGGGCAGCCAGGACAGCAGCAGCGCCGGCGGCCCCATGCGGTGGATCCAGTCATGGGCCCGCTCGTTCCAGCGTCCGCGCATGCGTCCGCCTTCGGTCGCGTCAGGATGCGGATGGGGGTGGTGTTCCTTCCAGCGCTGCACGGCGCGCTCGGCGCCCAGGCCCATGGCATAGCTGATGGCGCCGCCCACGGTATTGCCCGCGGTCGCCACCAGGATGGCCGGCCAGAACATGTCCGGCGCCAGCTTGATGTAGCCGAACACGGCGGGTTCCGAACCCAAGGGCAGCAGGGTCGCGGACACCAGCGAGACCGTGAAGATCGCGGACAGGCCGACCGAGGGCAGCGACAGCACCCCCAGCATCCAATGCACAGCGGATAACAGACTTTCTTCCATAGTGGGGCGAGTGTAGCCGCGCGCGGGTGCATAATCTGCCCCACCTTCCTACTTCTTGCCCCGCCCGCTGTCCATGTCCACTGACTATCTGAAACGCATCCTGACCTCCAAGGTTTACGACGTGGCGGTCGAATCGCCGCTGGAGACGGCGCCGCTGCTGTCGCAGCGGATCTCGAACACGGTGCTGCTCAAGCGCGAAGATACCCAGGCGGTGTTCAGCTTCAAGCTGCGCGGGGCCTACAACAAGATGGCCAACCTGAGCCCGGCCGCGCGCAACCGCGGCGTCATCGCGGCCTCGGCGGGCAACCACGCCCAGGGTGTGGCGCTGGCCGCCAGCCGGCTGGGCTGCCGCGCCGTCATCGTCATGCCCACCACCAGCCCGCAAGTGAAGATCGACGCGGTGCGCCGCCTGGGCGGCGAAGTCGTGCTGGCCGGCGAGAGCTTTTCCGACGCCTACGCGCACGCGCAGATCCTGGAAAAGAAAGAGAAGCTGACCTTCGTCCACCCCTTCGACGACCCTGACGTGATCGCCGGCCAGGGCACCGTGGGCATGGAGATCCTGCGCCAGCATCCCGGCCCGATCGACGCCATCTTCGTGGCCATCGGCGGCGGCGGGCTGATCGCGGGCGTGGCCGCCTACATCAAGCAGCTGCGTCCGGAAATCAAGATCATCGGCGTGCAGACGGAAGATTCCGACGCCATGCTGCGCAGCGTGCGCGCGGGCCGCCGCGTGCAGTTGAACGATGTGGGGCTGTTCTCGGACGGCACGGCAGTCAAGATGGTGGGCGCGGAGACCTTCAAGCTCACGCGCCAGTATGTGGACGACTTCGTGGTGGTCAACACCGATGCGATCTGCGCGGCCATCAAGGACGTGTTCCAGGACACGCGCAGCGTGCTGGAGCCGGCTGGCGCGATGGCGGTCGCGGGCGCCAAGCAGTACGCGGCCGAACACAATCTGAAGGGCAAGACGCTGGTGGCGATCGCCTGCGGCGCCAACATGAATTTTGACCGGCTGCGCTTCGTATCCGAACGCGCCGAGGTCGGCGAAATGCGCGAAGCCGTGTTCGCCGTCACCATGCCGGAGCAGCGCGGCAGCTTCCGCCGTTTCTGTGAACTGGTGGGCGAGCGCAGCGTGACCGAGTTCAACTACCGCATCTCCGACGCGGACCGCGCACACGTCTTCGTCGGCATCCAGGTGTCCTCGGCGTCCGAACCCGACAAGATCGCCGCAAACTTCCGCCGCCACGGCTTTGACACGCTGGACCTGACCCACGACGAAATGGCCAAGACCCACCTGCGCCACATGGTGGGCGGGCGCTCGGCGTTGGCGCGCAACGAACTGCTGTACCGCTTTGAATTCCCGGAACGCCCGGGCGCGCTGATGCGTTTTCTGAACGCCATGAATCCGGACTGGAACATCAGCCTGTTCCATTACCGCAACCAGGGCGCGGATTATGGCCGCATCCTGATCGGCATCCAGGTGCCGCCCGCCGACAAGAAACAGTTCCGCAGCTTCGTCGCGGAACTGGGCTATCCCCACTGGAACGAGACCGACAATCCGGCCTACAAGCTGTTCCTCTAAATCCACGCCCTTCACGCGGGCGCATAAAAAACGAGAGGGCCTCCTTGCGGAGGCCCTTCCCTTCCCTGCTCTACAAACGTCCGGCGGCAACCAGTGGGGGGGTTCGCTGTCACTCGGCGGCCCACGGAGATGAGCCGCGCATTCAGCAAGGTCTTGCCGGACGTCCTAGCGCTTAGAAACGGTGACGCACACCCACGGCGACTGCCGTGTCGGTCGCATCGCGCTGGAACGCGTAGTTGTCGCCGTAGGAGGCGTACGCGTACAGGTTGGTGCGCTTGGTGAAGTCGTAGGTGTAGCCCAAGCTGTAGACGTTGAACGTTGCGTCGTCGCCCGTCAGCTTGTCGTTGCTGGCGGTCGCGCGCTGCCACGAACCGAAGACCGCGTGGCGGCCCAGCGGCACGGTCGCGCCGATCATGTACGAATTGGCGCGGAAGCCGTCGGCCAGCTTGAACGTGCCCAGGTTCTGCATGCCAGCGGGCGTGGTGCCCATGTTCTGGCCGACGAACCAGCCGTCGCGGGTCTGGCCGAATGCCGCCGCAACCTTCACGACTTCGAAGTCGTACGAACCGCCCAGGATGTATTCCTGGATGCGGGCTTCGGACTTGCCGCCGGTCTGGCCGTTGGACGGATTGAAGCGGTCATACGCAGCAGCCAGGTTCAACGGGCCGTTGACGTATTGCACGCCCGCGGTCAGCACGCGGTTGTTGTTGCCAGTCTGGAAGCCGGTCTGCGAGGTGTCGCTGACGGCGTCATCGGCGCTGAAGGAGTAACCCACGCCCACCTTGAAGCCGCCCATGCTGGGGGTCTGGTACAGGACCATGTTGTCCAGGCGCATCGTGTTGGCGCTACCGAACGTGGTACCCATGTTGGCGGTGTTGTAGCTGATCGAGAACGGGTCGATCGAACCGAAGTACTTGGAAGCCAGGTTGGTCTGGCGGCCGAATTCCAGGCGGCCCCAGGTATCGCTGTCCAGGCCCACGGTGGCCTGGCGGCCCCACAGGCGACCGTTCTGCAGCGACTTGCCGTTCATGGGGCCGAAGCCGCCTTCCAGCGTGAACACCGCGCGCAGGCCGTCGCCCAGATCTTCGGTACCGCGCAGGCCAAAACGCGAGCCGCTGCTCACGCCCTGCACGCCGCCGAAACGGCTTTGCGAATTGCCGTCGAACTTGACCTTCTCGTAGCCGATACCGGCGTCGATCAAGCCGTACAGCGTCACGGAGTCTGCGGCTTGCGCAACGCCGGCAAAACCAGCCAGCAGCGCGACAGCCAATAGCGTCTTCTTCATATAAGTCCCCAAAATGGCGAGATGAAAGGCAAACCGCAAACCCACCGCGCACAGAGCTGGGAGTCTGCGTGCCGCTGCGAACAAGTTAGCGGCGCATGCACTGAAGCCAGTGTCCAGCCTGCGCCAATTCGAAGTAACCCGGATTTCGAAGAACTACTTTCCATGGTTGGGATAATCACGGCCCTCTTACTAGCTACCCTCTTTGGAAACCTGCGTTAACGTGTTGATATCAAATGCGAATTAAGGCTCGCAAAAAATCAAACAAGCCTCAGACATTCTCCTGCCGCGCCTGACCGGCCAACAAGACTTGTTGGCTGATTCGCACAATTCTGATGCGCAAACGCGACACTATTTGGCAAGCGCGGCCGTGCGCACCGCGCAGAAAAAAGCCCCTCGGCGTCCGTAGGGGCTTTTTCCTTGGTAGCGGGGCGACTTAACGGCCTTGGGGCGGATAGTCCAGTTCACCGAAGCTGTACTCGCCGCGCGCCTTGGCTTCAGCCAGTTCCTGGCGCACTTGTTCGCGGCTCTTGCCCGCGGTTTGCGACACGGCGGCCTTGGGCGGGTAGTCCAGTTCAGCAGAAGTCACCTGGCCAGCGGCCTTGGCGCTTTGCAGTTCCTGCTGGACTTGTTCACGCGACAGGCTGGTGCGCTCGACGGTGGCGGGCGGGTAGTCCAGTTCACCAAACGTGACCTGGCCGGCGGCCTTGGCGGCTTGCAGTTCCTGCTGGACCTGTTCACGCGTCTTGCCATCGGCGTGAGCGGCGGACATACCCACCAACGTTGCGGTAACCATGAGTGCGGTAGCTAGGGCTTTCATTGAGATGACTCCATCCTAAACCTTGCACATCGTCTTCTGCCAGGCTGGCAGGTGCGATATGACAATTTGATTGCTGGGACGAAGTATCTGGCGATTGCAGCCTAGTAAAAACCCTTATTTTGGGGAACATATTTGCACAGATGGGACAATTACGGGATGTTATCGCCAGAATCTGCGCATTTTCTGCACAGTTCCCCATACCATCCAGCGACGGCAAGACTTGCCAGCATTCAGCGGGAAGCAAGCTAGGTAAGAGAACATATGCAGCTGATCGGGTGGATGCGCCGTTCAGCGTGGGGAAATAGACATTTCTACTGGCGGGACAATTATTCCATTTATCATATGAATCCACCCAGAAATGGAATTAAATCGTGAGAGCCCCCATGGATATCCAGCTTAACGACATCGCTCTGTTTGTCGAAGTCGCCAAGCGCAAGAACTTCAGCCACGCGGCCGAAGCCTTGAATATTCCCACGTCCACGCTCTCGCGCCGCGTCAGCGAACTGGAGCGCAGCATCGGCATGCGGCTGCTCAACCGCAGCACGCGCAAGATCGACCTGACCGAGGCCGGCGCCATCTACTTCGAACGCTGCCGTCATATCGTGGAAGAAGCGCGCATTGCGCACGATCAGTTGCTGGACATGGCGGTGCAACCCAAGGGACGCCTGCGCATCTCGCTGCCCACCAGCCTGGCGCAGCTGTTCCTGCCCGCCGTCATCAGCGAATTCCGCGAGCAGCATCCGGATATCGAATGCGACTTCGATCTGAGCATGCGCCCGATCGACCCCATCAGCAATCCGTTCGACCTGATCCTGCGCTTTGGCCAGCAGCCGGACTCCAGCCTGATCTCGCGCAAGATCGTGCTGATGGCCCATCAGCTATATGCCTCTCCCGAGTACCTGGCCCGCCACGGCGAGCCTCGGGTGCCCGCGGATCTCAGCCATCACGAATGTCTGCGCCCCACCATGCGCGAGGAGTCATCCTTCTGGATGCTGCATTCGGGCGACAAGGTGGAACGCGTACAAGTGTCGGGACGCCTGTCGGCCAACAACGTCGGCATGCTCGGACGGCTGGCCGGACAAGGCCTGGGCATCACGCCGCTGCTGGTCTTTGACGCGATGGAACGCGCAATCAAGCAAGCGGGCCTGGTGCGGGTGCTGCCGGAGTGGAGCCTGACGCCCCTGCCGCTCTTCGCGCTGCTGCCTTCGCGCATGCTGCCGGCGAAGACCAAGGCTTTCCTGGATTTCATACAACCCAGGTTGTCGGACGCTTGAGCGGCGGTTGTTGATGAGTTACGCGGGCGTGTCGGCGCTGTACTGACAGACGGTGTAGAGCGGCGTGCCGGTGGCGGCGACCTTGGCGGAACCGCCCAGGTCGGGCAGATCGATGATGGCGGCCGCCTCGACCACGTTGGCGCCCAGGCGCTGCAGCAGCTTGATGGCGGCCAGCATGGTGCCGCCGGTGGCGATCAGGTCGTCCACCAGCAGGACGCGCTGGCCGGTGCGCACGGAGTCCGTGTGCATTTCAACCGACGCGTTGCCGTACTCGAGCGAGTACTCCTCGGCCACGGTGCGGAACGGCAGCTTGCCCTTCTTGCGCACCGGCACAAAGCCCAGATTGAGTTCGTAAGCCAGCACGCTGCCCACGATGAAGCCGCGCGCATCCACGCCAGCCACCAGGTCCAGGCGCTGGCGCATATAGCGATAGACGAAGAGATCGATAAGCACCCGGAACGCGCGCGGATCCTGCAGCACGGGCGTGATGTCGCGAAAAATGACACCGGGTTGGGGCCAGTCTGGAACGCTGCGGATGGTGCGCCGGATGTACTCGGCGTTGTCGGTCTGCATGGAAGACGGCCCTGAAGAATTGAAGCAAGGCGAACTATAACCTCGCAACAGCGCTTAAGCCAGGGTTGCCGTCCGCGATGACAATTCACATTGCTGTAGCCGGCCGCCCTGCAGTGCGTAGCGGCGATCGACCGCCCCTGCGGGCAACGCAGCGTGGGTGGCCAGCACCACGGCGCGTCCCCGCAAGGCGCCCGCCAGATCGCTGAAGAATGCCGCTTCGGCCTCGACGTCCAGACCGGCAGTGGGTTCGTCCAGCACGATGACCGCAGCTGGCGACAACAGCGCACGCGCCAGGCACAAGCGGCGCGCCTGTCCCGCCGACAGCTGCGACCCAGTCTCCCCCGCCCAGGTGTCCAGGCCATCGGGCAGGCCACGCACGAAGTCGCCCAGCCGCGCAGCGTCCAGCGCGCGCCACAAGGCGGCGTCGTCCGCCTCGGGATCGCCGATGAGCAGATTGGTGCGCAGGGTTCCCAGGAACACGGGAGCGTCCTGCGACAGCAGCGCGATGCGCCGGTGCCAATCCGCCTGCGTACAGGCGCGCGCGTCGCAGCCGCCGAAACGCACCTGTCCCGCCTGCGGGTCTTCCAGACGAAGGAGCAGGTGCAACAGTGTCGACTTGCCCGCGCCGCTGGGTCCCACGATGGCGATCCGTTCGCCAGGCGCCACGCGCAGGCTTACGCCGGCCAGCACGGGCGGACTCGCGGCCGCTCCCCGGGCGGGATAGGCAAAGCGCACGCCGTCCAGCTCCAGCGCGCCGCTCTCGGGCAAGGCCCGGGGCGTCGTCGGATCCTGCATGTCCGGCTCGCTTTGCGTGACTTCACGGATGCGTCCGGCCGCCGAGATGGCCGAGCCCATGCGCGATGCGCCTCGCATGATCGGGCCGGCCACTTCGAAAATGCCGATGACCGCCAGCAACAATCCGGCCAGCGTGGGACCTTCCATGCGCCCCATCTCCAGCGTGTCCAGGCCGAACCAGAGCAAGGCCAGCACCGATGCGCCGGCGGCGGCCTGCAGGAAAAACTGTCCCCGCGCAGCCACCCGCGCCTGGCTGCGGCGGGCGAGCGCACTGGCGTCGCACAGACGTTCGAAATGCGCGGCCGTCTGCGCCTGCGCGTGCAAGGCCACCATGTCGGCATGCCCATCCACCGCGTCCAGCGTCGCGGCGCGCAGTCCCGCCGCGCTCTCCTGGGCCGCCGCGCCAGGTTTGCGCGCGGCGCGCAGCAGCCACAAGGGCACCAGCACGCATGCGACCAGCAAGGCCAGGGCCAGCGCCAGTGCGGCGGCGGGCACCCACGATCCCAACACCGCGGTCAACACCGCTCCCGCCAGGATGGCGGTGATCAAGGGCGCCAGCACAAACAGGAAGACCGTATCGAGCGCGTCGACGTCGCCCGTCATGCGCGCCACCAGATCGCCGTCGCGATAGCGCGCCAATTGCCGCGGCGTAAGCCGGATCAAGGCCGAGAACACTTTGGCGCGCAGGTCCGCCAGCAGGCGCAGCGTGGCGGAATGGCCCACTACGCGGTCGGCGTAACGCGCCACGATGCGCAGGAACGACAAACCCCGCACCAGCGCCGAAGGCGCAAACAGATTGAACGCGCCGCCCGCCCCCGCCAGCGCCGCGCCGGTCAGGAACCAGCCCGACACGCCCAGCAGGCCCACGCCGGCCGCCACGGTGGCCAGCGCGCAGAACAATGCGAGTAAAAGCCCGCTTTTACGGCGCACATAGAGCGGCAGGAGCAACAACAGATTCTTCATGCGTCTTCCACTTTTCCGCCAACCACCTGCAACGTCCTGCCCAGCCGGGCCGCCACCGCGGGCGCGTGCGTTGCCAGCAACAAGGTGCGGCCGGCGGAGAATTCCAGGATCGCGTCCAGCACGCGCGCCTGCGTGCCTTCGTCCAGATGCGCCGTGGGTTCGTCCAGCAGGATCAAGCCCGGATCGCGCAGGAATAGACGCGCCAGCGCGACGCGCTGCGCCTGGCCGCCGGACAGGCCGTGCCCGCGGCCGCCCAGTTGCGTCGCCAGCCCTTGCGGCAGGGCCTCGGCGAACTCCAGCACGCAGGCGCGGCGCGCGGCCGTCTGCACTTCGGCATCGGAAGCCTCCGGACGCCCCAGGCGAATGTTGTCGGCGATGGATCCCGTCAGCAGCTGCGGCTTCTGCCCAATCAGCGCCACGCGCTGGCGCAGTGCCGCCTCGCCCCAATCCGGCAAGGGCACGCCGTCGATGCGGATATCGCCTTGAAACGGCCGCAGGCGCGCAATCGCCTCGATCAGGGAGGATTTGCCGATGCCGCTGGGCCCCATCAGCGCGGCATGCTCGCCGGGCGCCAAGGTCAGGCCAGCGTCCGCCAGTACCGCCTGGCTGCGGCCTGGCGCGTCAAGGTTCAAACCCGCGATGGCCAGGGCGGCGCCGGCGCCGCGGCTTGCGGAAACGCGTCCCGGGCCTGCGGCGGCCTTGCGTGCGCCAGGCGCTCCATCGGTTGCAGCATCGCCAGCCTGCGGCAAGCCATCGAACAGCAGGGAGATCTGCGAAACTGCCGCAAGCGCGGCCGCGCGATCGTGATAGTGCGCCGCGAACTGGCGCAACGGTGCATAGACCTCCGGCGCCATCAGCAGACAGAAGAGCCCTGCCTGCAGAGTGAGCGGCGACCAGCGCAGATCCAGGAATCCCAGATAGGTCAATCCGATGTAGACCGCCACCCCGGCCACGCCCAGCGCCGCGAAGAACTCCAGCACCGCCGATGAAAGAAACGCGATGCGCAGCACCGACATCGTGCGTTGGCGCAGCGCGTCGCTGGCCGCCACGACGGACTCGGCTTCAGCCTCGGCGCGGCCATAGAGCTTCAGGGTGGACAGACCGCGCAGCCGATCGGCAAAGAAGCCCGACAAGCGCGCAAAGGCGCGCAGGTGCCGGCGGCTTGCGCCCTGGGCGCCCCAGCCCACCAGGGCCATGAACAAGGGAATCAACGGCGCCGTGATCAGCAGGACCAGTCCGGCAATCACGTCCATCGGCAGCAGCACCACCGAAAAAGCGACCGGCAGCATGGCGGCCGCGGCCATGGCGGGCAGGTACTTGGCAAAGAACCCGTCCAGGGCCTCGACCTGGTCCACCACTGCGCTCGCCAGTTCTCCCGACGCCTGCCCCCGGCTCCAGTACGGCCCCTTCTGCACCAAACGCCGGAAAAGCGACAGCCTCACGTGGCGCTTGATGCGCTCGGCCGCATCCGCGCCCGCGCGCTCGCCCGCCCAGGTGATGCAGGCGCGCACCAGCATGAGCCCTGCGATAGCCAGGATGTCGCCCAGCAGCTCCTGCCGGGGCGCCTGCCTGACGATGGCCGCGTCGAGCACGCTGGCCAGCAACCAGGCCTGCACCACCAGCAAGGCGCCGCTGACCAGAGGCGCGGCGCCCGCCAGCATCAGCGGCAGCCTGGCCGTCTTGGCGAGCGCCATCAACCACCGCGACTGTTCGCGCGGCGGTTTGTTCAGGGTGGCCGAGGGATCGTGCTCGAGGCTGCTGGCGCCGCCGCTCACTCGTCTTCGCGGCTGGCGCGCGGATCATGGGTATGACCCTCGCGCAGCTCGAACCACATTGCATTGAGGATGGCGAAGGCGCACGCCAGGCCCAGACCGAGTATCCACGAGAAATACCACATGGTGGAGGCTCCTTTATCAGTATGAGTTGGGCGTGTCGCCGACCGACTCATGGGTGACCTTGCCGCGCATGACGCGGTAGACCCAGGCGGTGTAGACGGTCACGATGGGCAGGAAGATGGCGACCGCGATCACCATGATCCATAGCGTCAAGTGGCTGGAGGATCCGTCCCAAATGGTCAGGCCGGCCTGCGGCTTGGTCGACGAGGGCATGATGAACGGGAAGAGCGAAAAGCCCACCGTCAGGATCACGCCAGCGATCGACACCGACGACGCCAGGAACGCCAGCACGTTGGCGCGCACGCTAAGCAGCAGCGCCACCAGGACGGCGCCGCCCACGCCCAGCGCGGGCGCGATCCACATCAGCGGCCATTTCGCGTAGTTGGCCATCCAGGCGCCGTTTTGCACCGTCACGGCCTTGAGCATCGGGTCCGACGGACCGGCCATGTCCACCGCGCTGGTGATCACGTGGCCAGGCAAGCCGCTTGCCACCCAGAAGCCGCCCGCTGCGAACAGCGCCGCGGTCAGCAAGGCGCACAGCCTGCCCCAGTTGCGGGCGCGCGACGAGATCGGGTCTTCCGTGCGCCAGGCCAGCAACACGGCGCCGTGCATGGCCAGCATCACCACGCTGAGCACGCCGGCCAACAACGCGAACGGCATGAACAACTGGTAGAAGTGGCCTTCATAGATCGGACGCAAGGTCACCGGATCGAACGTGAACGGCACGCCCAGGATGATGTTGCCCATGGCCACGCCGAACACCAGCGAGGCCACCACGCCCGAGAAACAGAGCACGCCGTCCCAGCGGTTGCGCCAGCTGGTGCCTTCCATCTTGCTGCGGTACTTGAAGCCGACCGGCCGCAGGATCAGCGCGATCAGCACCAGCATCATCGCCAGATAGAACCCGGAGAACGACGCGGCGTACAGCAAGGGCCATGCCGCGAAAATGGCGCCGCCCGCGGTGATGAGCCAGACCTGGTTGCCTTCCCAGACCGGTCCCACCACGTTGATCACCACCCGGCGCTCGGCGTCGGTCTTGGCTACCACCGGCAGCAGCGCGGCCACGCCCAGGTCAAAGCCGTCCATGACGGCGAAGCCGATGAGCAACGCGCCCAGCAGCACCCACCAGACCACGCGCAGCGTGCCGTAGTCGAAAGGAATAAGAGTATCCATCGCTGTCTCTCCTTCAGGCCCGCACGGCAGCGTGCACAGGATCGGCGGCGGCAGCGCCGGGCGCCGGCCCATCGGATTTCGGTCCCTTCCTCACGGCGTGCAGCATCACCTTCACGCCGATGATCAGCAGCACCGTGTACAGCACCAGGAATATCGTCAGGCTGATCGCCAGGTCGACGATAGTCAGGCCGGAAGCCGCGTAGTAGGTCGGCAGCACGCCTTCGATCACCCAGGGCTGGCGGCCGTATTCGGCAACGAACCAACCGCTTTCGATGGCGACCCAGGGCAGCGGCAGGCTCCACAACGCCACCTTGAGCAGACCGCGCCGGCTGTCCAGCCGCCCGCGCGAGGCCAGCCAGAAGGCCACGCCGAAGAACAGGATCAGGTACATGCCCACCGCTACCATGATGCGGAACGCCCAGAACAGCGGCGCCACGTTGGGCACGGTATCGACGGCGGCCTTTTTGATGTCGTCTTCGGTGACCTTGCTCATGTCGGGCTGATAGCGCTTGACCAGCAGCGCATAGCCCAGGTCGGGCCAGGTCTTGTCAAACACCATGCGCGCGTCCACGTCCTTGGGATTGGCGCGGATCTTCTGCAAGGCGTCATAGGCCACCATGCCATCGCGGATGCGGTTTTCGGC
This sequence comes from Achromobacter aegrifaciens, assembly GCF_902859735.1. Lineage (GTDB taxonomy): Bacteria > Pseudomonadota > Gammaproteobacteria > Burkholderiales > Burkholderiaceae_B > Achromobacter > Achromobacter aegrifaciens. The sequence continues at coordinate 56,111 of NZ_CADIJY010000021.1, forward strand.
GCGGCGGATCAGGTCGTCGATGCCCAGCAGCGGCGTGGTGAGCGAACGCGTGCCGATGATGCCCATGACGTAGGGAATCTCGATGGCGAAGTCGTTCTTGCGCTCGGCCTGGTTGGGGATGGCGATCAGGTTGAAGGACGCGGGGGCCGGCTCGGTGTGCCACATGGACTCGATGGCCGCGATCTTCATCTTCTGGTGTTCGGTGGTGAGGTAGCCACTTTCGTCTCCCAGCACCACGACCGACAGCGCCGAGGCCAGACCGAAGCTGGCGGCGACCGCCATCGAGCGCTTGGCCAGGTCGATGTGGCGGCCCTTCAGGAGGTACCAGGCGCTGATCGACATGACGAACATGGCGCCCGCGACGTAGCCTGCGCTGACCGTGTGCACGAACTTGGCCTGCGCCACGGGATTGAAGATCACCGCGGCGAAGTCGGTCATCTCCATGCGCATGGTGTCGGGATTGAAGATCGAACCGACCGGATTCTGCATCCAGCCGTTGGCGATCAGGATCCACAGCGCCGAAAAATTGGTGCCGAACGCCACCAGCCAGGTCACGATCAGGTGGCTGACCTTGGACATGCGGTTCCAGCCGAAGAAGAACAGGCCGACGAAGGTCGCTTCCAGGAAGAAGGCCATCAGCCCTTCGAGCGCCAGCGGCGCGCCGAAGATGTCGCCTACGTAATGGCTGTAGTAGGACCAGTTCATGCCGAACTGGAACTCCATCACGACGCCGGTGGCGACGCCCAATGCGAAGTTGATGCCGAAGAGCGTGCCCCAGAACATCGTCATCCGCTTCCAGATGGCGCGGCCGGTCATGACGTACACGCTTTCCATGATGGCCAGGATGAACGACAGGCCTAGCGTGAGGGGGACGAAGAGGAAGTGGTAGAGCGCGGTCGCGGCAAACTGGAATCGCGACAGATTTACGACGTCGAGATCAATCATTGGGTCGCTCCCAAGCAGTTGAGGTGCCGCGGCAACCGGCATGGTTCCCAGGCCGTCTCTCGCGCCATGTTACGGGCGTTGCATACAACTTCATAGAGGTTTCCTGAAAAATCGGGGCGGATCAGGCTTAGCCCTTGCCCCGCAATTTGCCGGCGAAACCCAGCACCTTCTGCACTTTCGAACCGAGCTTCATCAGGTTCTGCAGGGTTTCTGGCGGCAGTCGTTGAACCTCATCGAACCATCCGGTGGACAGTTCGATGAGCTCCAGCATGTCGTTCATGCGTTGTTGCGCGTATGCCTCATCCGGACCCGACGGGGGTTCCAGCAAGGTGTCCCGCAGCAGGGTCAGCGTGGGATCGATTTCGCGCTTGCGCTTTTCTTCCATCAGGATGCGGAAGATCTCCCAGACGTCCTTGGGAGTTTCGAAGTAGTCGCGGCGGTCGCCGACCTGATGCATGAGCTTGACCAGCCGCCAGGACTGCAGCTCCTTCAGCCCCAGGCTGACGTTGGAGCGCGAGAAGCCGAGGGTTTCGGCAATGTCATCGGCATTCAGCGGCTTGGGCGACAGGAACAGGAGGGCGTAGATCTGGCCGACCGTGCGGTTCACGCCCCACCGGCTGCCCATTTCGCCGAAATGCAGGACGAATCGTTCGTTTTGGGGAGACAGGGCCATGGGTTGCGCTACGCCGGCAAGGCCAGGACGCGTCGCCCTGGCCGATAAAAACAGTTACACCGATTTCATAAAATTCTGGAATTTCCGAAATTATCAAACAATCCATGCGAAAGCGCAAACCACACCGGCGGCAGGGGGATGATCGCAAGACATGATGTCGCGGCAGTGACAGACGGCTTCCGCGGGTTTGGCAAAAGCCGCGGACAAGCGCAAGCGGCCACCAGCCGGTGAGCTGGTGGCCGCTGGAAAAGGGGAAAAAGAAGCGTTAGCCGGCCTTGACGGACACCGCCGCCGACACCCGCTTGGCCTTGGCGCGAGCCGCCGCCACGTCCTCGGCCACGGCCAGGCCCACGCCCATGCGGCGCTTGACGAAGGATTCAGGCTTGCCGAAGAGACGGAGGTCGGTGCCGGGTTCGGCCAGCGCTTCGGCCACGTTGTGGAACGAGACCGCCGCGGCCTCGACCCCGCCGTAGATGACGCTGCTGGCGCCGGGCTGCCGCAGGCTGGTATCCACCGGCAGTCCCAGGAACGCCCGGGCGTGGAGTTCGAATTCGTTCTGGACCTGGGTGATCATGGTGACCATGCCGGTGTCGTGGGGACGCGGGCTGACTTCCGAGAACCAGACCTGGTCGCCGGCCACGAACAGCTCCACGCCGAAGATGCCCAGGCCTCCCAGGTTGGAGGTGACCGCCAGTGCGATGTCCCGCGAACGTTGCAGCGCGGCGGGAGACATCGGGTGCGGCTGCCAGCTTTCCACGTAATCGCCGTCGACCTGCTTGTGGCCGATGGGTTCGCAGTAGCGGGTCTCGACCTGGCCGTCGGCGCCGCGGGCGCGCACGGTCAGCAGGGTGATTTCGTAGTCGAAGCGGATGAAGCCCTCGACAATGGCGCGCCCGCCGCCCACCCGGCCGCCCTCCTGGGCGTAGCGCCAGGCGGATTCGACGTCGTCAGCGCTCTTGATGACGGATTGGCCCTTGCCCGAGGAGGACATGACCGGCTTGATGACGCAGGGATAGCCGATGCCGCCGTCGATGGCCGCGCGCAGTTCTTCTTCGGTGTCGACAAATCGGTACGGCGAGGTCGGCAGCCCCAGGGTTTCAGCCGCCAGCCGGCGGATGCCCTCGCGGTTCATGGTCAGCTGGGCCGCGCGCGCGGTCGGCGTCACCCGGGCCACGCCCGCCTCTTCCAGCTCCACCAGCAAATTGGTGGCAATGGCTTCGATTTCGGGGACAATAACGTGGGGCCGTTCCTGTTCGATGACCTTGCGCAGGGCCTGCGGGTCCGTCATCGAGACCACATGCGCCCGGTGCGCCACCTGGTGGCCCGGGGCGTCGGCATACCGATCCACGGCAATGACTTCCACGCCCAGCCGCTGCAGGGCAATGATGACCTCTTTGCCCAATTCGCCGGACCCGAGCAGCATGACGCGGGTGGCCAAGGGGGACAAAGGCGTGCCAAGGACGGGGCTGGAAATGCTGGACATGGAGCGGGCCTGGAAAAAAGTTGGAAAGCCGTTGAAATGACCCGCCAGCATGCCATACGCCCTTTCCGGGGGCAAACCCGCATACTGATATTAAAATCCACGTATGACTGACCATCCCACAACATCGTCCGAGACCGCGCTGGCATCTGCGCGCAGAACGCTGCAGATCGAATGCCAGGGCCTGATGGACCTGTCCGCCCGGCTGGACGACAGCTTCACGCAGACCGTCGCGATGCTGCTGGCCTGCCGCGGCCGGGTGGTCGTCAGCGGCATCGGCAAGACCGGCCACGTGGCCCGCAAGATCGCGGCGACCCTCGCCTCGACCGGCACGCCGGCCTTTTTCGTGCACGCCGCCGAGGCCGTCCACGGCGATCTGGGCATGATCACCCAGGATGACGTCCTCATCGCGATTTCCTATTCCGGCTCCGGTCAGGAACTGCTGACGATCCTGCCTGTCGCCCGCCGCATGGGCGCCAAGCTGGTCGCCATCACCGGCAATCCGCAGTCCGAACTGGCCCGGCTGGCCGACATCCACCTGGACGCCAGCGTGGCGCAGGAAGCCTGCCCGCTGAATCTGGCGCCCACGGCCAGCACCACCGCTGCGCTGGCCCTGGGCGATGCCCTGGCCGTCGCCTGCCTGGAGGCCCGCGGCTTCGGCCCGCAGGATTTCGCCCGTTCGCACCCGGGCGGCGCGCTCGGCCGCCGCCTGCTGACCCATGTGCGCGACGTCATGCGCCAGGGCGACGCCCTGCCCATCGTAATGGCCGGCACCCCGGTATCCCAGGCGCTGGAAGTCATGTCCGCCAAGGGCATGGGCATGACCGTCGTAACCGACGCGCAGCGTCGCCCCCTAGGCATCTTCACCGACGGCGACCTGCGCCGCCTGATCGCCCGGCAGGGCGACATCCGCAGCCTGACCGTCGAATCCGGCATGACGCGCTCGCCCCGCAGCATCACTCCCGACGCGCTGGCCGTCGAGGCGGCCCAGCAAATGGACAAACTACGGCTCAACCACATGCTCGTGCTGGACAGCGACGGCGTTCTGCTCGGCGCCCTGCACATGCATGATCTGATGGCCGCCAAAGTGGTATGAATATGACTCTTTCTGTACCCGTGACGCATCCGGCCGAAGCGCTGGTCCTGGCCCGCATCCCCGCCGGCGTGCGCGAACGCGCCGCCGCAGTGCGCCTGATGGTGTTCGACGTGGACGGCGTGCTGACCGACGGCAGCCTCTATTACGGCGACAACGGCGAACTCCAGAAGCGCTTCAACGCGCTGGACGGCCACGGACTGCGCCTGCTGATGGAAGGCGGCCTGAAGGTTGCGCTGATGACCGGGCGCTCCGGCCCCATCGTGGCGCGCCGCGCCGCCGAGCTGGGTATCGCCGAGGTCATCCAGGGCGTACGGGACAAAGGCGGCGCCCTGGCCGAACTTGCGCAGCGCAGCGGTGTCCAACTGAACCAGACCGGCTACATGGGCGATGACGTCATCGACCTGCCGGCCCTGCAGCGCGCCGGCTTCGCCGCCAGCGTGCCGAACGCGCCGGGCTACGTCAGCCAGGCCGCCCACTGGGTCTCCACGCACACCGGCGGCAACGGCGCCGTGCGCGAATGCTGCGACCTGCTGCTGGCGGCCCAGGGACGCCTGGGCGCCTTCCTGGCGGCGCCTGGCCTGCTTGGCCCGGGCGCCATCCAATGACCGCCAGGACAACCCATACGCCCTTGCGGCAGACCCGATGAAAGAACGTTTTCCCTCCCTGATCGCGCTGTTCCTGCTGCTGGTGCTGGTCGCCAGCTCGTGGTGGGCGGCGGATTACGCGCAGCGGGCCATCCAGACGGATCCGCCGCGCCGCGTCACCCACGAAATGGACGCCTGGTCGCGCGACTTCGTCATGCTGCGCACCGACCCGAACGGCAAGCCCATCAACCGGCTGGAAGGCGACTACGCCGAACATTTCCCGGATGACGATTCCTACCATGTGACCTCGCCGCGCGCCGTGGGCCAGCGCGAGGACAACCCCATCACCGTGGCCGTCTCCAAGACCGCCGTGATGGAGCAAGGCGGCAAGCGCATCGTCATGAACGGCGACGCCCACGTGCGCCGCCAGCCGGACGCCAATAACGACCTGCTGGACGTGCGCAGCCAGCAATTGATCATCCTGCCCGACGACGACGTGGTCTACACCGACCTGCCGGCGGAAGTCATCAAAGGCCGTTCGCGCATGAACGGCACGGGCATGCACTACAACAACAAAACGCGCCAACTGCAGGTTTCGGCATCGACCGATGTGGAAATTGCCGGTTCCGAAGGCAGGCAGCAACGCCGGACCGAAATTCCCGCCAACAACACTGACCAGAAAAAACCATGACCGACCTCCGGATTCTCCTTGCCCCGACGACCCGCTTGCTCGGCGCCATCCTGCTGACGGCCTCGGCACTGGCCCCGGCCCATGCCGCGGATCCGGCGCCCAAGGCAGCGACGCCGGCGGAAGAGCCCAGCACGCTGATCCTGTCGGACACCCTGCACTACGACGACGTGAAGAAGAAGAGCGTCTTCACCGGCAACGTCAACATGACGCGCGGCCTCATGACCCTGACGTCCGACGTGCTGGAAATGAACGAAGACGCGCAAGGCAACCAGTACGGCACGGCCACCGCCAACAAGGGCAAGATCGTGACCATCCGCCAGGAACGCCCGGAAACCTTCGAGCTCATCGAAGGCACCGGCCTGCGCGCCGAATACGACGGCACCAAGAGCACCTTCGACCTGATCGGCCAGGCGGTCGTGATCCGCTACGTCTGTGGGAAACCGTTCGATACCATTCGCGGCGAGCGGGTACGCTACAACGAGAAGACCGGCACCTACGAAGCCCATGGCGGCCCCAACTCCGCCGCGGCCGGCGGCCGGGTCCGTTCGGTGGCTGAACCGCGCGCCAAGTCGGACGCAGCCATCGCCGAATGCCGCAAGCAGCAGGCAGCCAAGAAGGGGCGTTGAACGCCTCCCATGCAACACCACTCGCAGCCACGATGAACCAACCTTCAGTGCCGACTCCGGTAACCTCCGCGCCCTCGGGCGTCAAGCAGGGCAGCCTGCGCGCAACTGGTTTGCGCAAGACCTATAACGGCCGGACCGTGGTGCAGGACGTATCCCTGTCCGTGGTCAGCGGCGAAGTGGTGGGCCTGCTCGGCCCCAACGGGGCTGGCAAAACCACCAGCTTCTACATGATCGTGGGCCTGGTGCCCGCGGATGCGGGCCGCATCGAGATCGACGGCTCCGTCATCACTTCGATGCCGATCCACAAGCGCGCGCACATGGGCCTGTCGTACCTGCCCCAGGATGCTTCCGTGTTCCGCCGCCTGACGGTGGAACAGAACATCCGCGCCGTGCTGGAACTGCAATTGGGGCCGGATGGACGTCCGCTGTCCACGCCCAAGATCAACGAGCAGATGGAATCGCTGCTGGAAGAACTGCAGATCGGCCACATCCGCAGCAACGCCGCGATCTCCCTGTCGGGCGGCGAACGCCGCCGCGTGGAAATCGCGCGCGCGCTGGCCACCAGCCCGCGCTTCATCCTGCTGGACGAGCCCTTCGCCGGCGTGGACCCCATCGCCGTGATCGAGATTCAGCGTATCGTGCGCTTCCTGAAGGGCCGCGGCATCGGCGTGCTGATCACCGACCACAACGTGCGCGAAACCCTGGGCATCTGCGACCGCGCCTACATCATCAGCGAAGGCAAGGTTCTGACCGACGGCCATCCCGATGAAATCGTGGGCGATCCCGCCGTGCGCCGAGTCTATCTGGGAGAGCATTTCCGCATGTAATGCGGCCCTGGGGAAGACCCCTAGGCGCCGCCTGCGCAAAGCCGCATGCACCCTGGGGCCTCAGCCATAAAAATGCCATGAACTTGCGCTAGGTCAGCTTGTTTTATCGGCCCGAGTCTATACACTAGTACTAAACGAACCCGCTCAATCAAGGAGAACGCCTAACGAATCAGCCGCGCTTTTTGCGCACCCTTTTTTCCTCTTTTAGAAGGAGAGCACACTATGAACCTGAGCATCTGCGGTCGTCACCTCGACGTCACCCCGGCCATCCGGGAATATGTCATGAACAAACTGGCGCGAGTGCTGCGGCATTTCGATCACGTCATCGATACCCAGGTCATGCTCTCGGTAGAGCCCCTGCGGCATAGAGCCGAAATCACCATGCGTCTAAGCGGTAAGGACATTCATTGTGAAGCAACCGATGAAAACCTCTATGCAGCCATAGACCTTCTTGCTGACAAAGTCGACCGTCAGGTCATCAAGCACAAGGACAAGGTACGAAGTCACACGGCGGAGTCCGTGAAGCGGCAAGCGGCAAATCTGACGCCACCCCAGCAGTAACGCGCTTCATGAGCACTCGCACTGCGAGACTAGCTAAACAGCGATTCTAGAAATCCTGCCTGAGTCCCGGTGTCCCGCTAGACGCAACGTCCAGCTGGGGCATCGGCAAACTTCCCCTCCTTGTAGTACCTCCCGCAGCACCCCCCCTTATTTGTCCCCCATTCCCGGTTCCGCCGGCGATTCCGTTTTTCCAGGTTTCCGACGCTTTCCCCAGGGCCAGCCCCGCCGCCGGGCGCAAGAATGCCCACAATCCGCCGCTATCGGTCTATGCTGTCGCTCTTGCCGCCCCATGATGCGACCGAGCCGAGGACGCATCTCAGAGGCCGATTATTGCAGTGCGTCATATAACCATATAATGACCCGATGAATCATTTGTCGCGCATCCTACCCGCCGGCAACGTCGTGCTCGATATGCTCGCAACGAGCAAGAAACGTGCGTTCGAACAGGCCGGCCTTCTCTTTGAAAACAACCATGGCCTGGCGCGCGCGCTCGTCTTCGACAGCCTGTTCGCCCGGGAACGCCTGGGCTCCACCGCGCTCGGGCAGGGCGTGGCGGTGCCGCATGGCCGGGTGAAGGGCCTGGAACAGGCCCTGGCGGCCTTCATCCGCCTGGCCCAGCCCATCACTTTTGATGCGCCTGACGGGCAGCCCGTGTCGATGCTGCTTTGCCTGCTGGTGCCGGAAACGGCCACGCAGCAGCACCTGGACATCCTGGCCGAACTGGCGCAGCTCATGTCGAACAAGGCCTTGCGCGAGGCCCTGGCCACAGAGCCCGATCCCGCTGTCGTCCACAAGATGCTCACGACCGGCCAACTCTGAACTCCACGCGGAAGCGCAGCCATGCTCACGGTGCAGGAACTCGTCGACGACAACGCCGACAAAATCCCCTTTAACTGGATTTCCGGCCAAGGCGCCGCGGACCGCGCGATTCCCGACGACGGCATGTCGGCCGCGGACCTCGTCGGCCACTTGAACCTGATCCATCCGTCCCGCATCCAGGTGTTCGGACAGGAAGAGCTGGCGTACTACACCCGCTTCGACCTGCGCCGCCGCATGCATCACATGGACGAGCTGCTGATCGGCGGCGTGCCCGCGATCCTGCTGGCCGACGGCCTGACCCCGCCGCAAGACCTCATCGACCAGTGCGACCAGCATCAGGTGCCGCTGCTCTCCACGCCCGTGGCGGCCGCGCAGTTGATCGACCTGCTGCGCATCTACCTGGGCAAGAAGCTGGCGCCCACCACCACCGTGCACGGCGTGTTCCTGGACGTGCTGGGACTGGGCGTGCTGATCACCGGCGAATCCGGCCTGGGCAAGAGCGAACTGGCGCTGGAACTGATCTCGCGCGGACACGGCCTGGTGGCCGACGATGCCGTGGAGTTCTCGCGCACGGCCCCCAACATGATCGAAGGCCACTGTCCGCAGCTGCTGCAGAACCTGCTGGAAGTGCGCGGCCTGGGCCTGCTCGACATCCGCACCATCTTTGGCGAGACCTCCGTGCGCCGAAAGATGCGCCTCAAGCTCATCGTGCACCTGGTGCGCGCCACCGCACAGGACAAGTTCGAGCGTCTGCCGCTCCAGGACATCACGCAGGACATGCTGGGCCTGCCGGTGCGCAAGGTCATGCTGCAAGTGGCCGCGGGCCGCAACCTGGCGGTGCTGGTCGAGGCCGCCGTGCGCAACACCATCCTGAAGCTGCGCGGCATCGACACGCTGGGCGAATTCATGGAACGCCAGGCCATGGCGATCCTGCAAAGCAGCAAGTAGGCGCACATCGGCCGGCGGCACCTTGAGCCTGTATGAAACTCTGGCCGCCGAGATCGCCAAGTCGATCCGCGACGGCGTATTGCGCGCGGGCGACAAGCTGCCCTCCGTGCGGGACGCGTGCGCGGCGCGCGGCCTCAGTCCGTCGACGGTGTTCCAGGCCTACTATCTGCTGGAAGCGCGCGGCCTGATCCGGGCGCAGCCGCGCTCCGGCTATTACGTCAACGCCCCTGCCGCATCCCTGCCGCCCGAACCCGGCGCCTCCAGTCCGGACGGAGAATCGACGGAGCTCGCGATCAGCGAACGCATCTTCGACATCCTCGGCTCGGTGCGCAACCGAGACGTGACGCCGCTGGGCTCCGCCTTCCCTTCCCCGCTGCTGTTTCCGCTGCCGCGGCTGGCCCAGGCCATGGCCGTGCACCTCAAGCGCCAGGATCCGCTGGACACGGTGGAAGACCTGGCGCCGGGCAATCCCGGCCTGCGCCGCCAGATCGCGCTGCGCTACCTGATCGGCGGCATCAACGTGCCGGCCAGCGACATCGTCGTCACCAACGGCGCGCTGGAAGCGCTGAATCTCTGCCTGCAGGCGGTCACGCAGCCCGGCGACACGGTCATGGTCGAGGCCCCCACGTTCTATGGCGCCTTGCAGGCGCTTGAGCGCCATGGACTGAAGGCGCTGGAAATACCGACGCATCCGCGCACCGGCATCGACCTGGACGCGATGCAGGCCGCCATCGAGCGTCATGCGCCGCGCGCCTGCTGGCTGATGACGCAATTCCAGAACCCGCTGGGCAGCCTGATGCCCGATGAGAAAAAGCGGCAACTGGTCCAGCTGCTTGCACGCCACGACATTCCGTTGATCGAAGACGATGTATACGGCGAGCTGTATTTCGGATCGGTGCGCCCGGTACCCGCCAAGGCCTATGACACCCAGGGGCTGGTGCTGCATTGCTCGTCGTTTTCGAAGTGCCTGGCGCCGGGCTACCGCATCGGCTGGACCTCGGCCGGCCGCTACACGCAACGCGTGCAGCGCCTGAAACTGTCGTCGACGCTATCGGCGTCCGGCCCCGCCCAGGGCGCCATCGCCGAATACCTGGAGCAGGGCGGCTATGACCGCCACCTGCGCCGCCTGCGCGAAACGCTGCAGACACAGCAGCAGCGCATGGCCGAGGCGATCGCCCAGGAATTCCCGGCCGGTACGCGCGTGACGCGTCCGCAAGGCGGGTTCTTCCTGTGGCTGGAACTGCCGGCCGCGGTGGATGCGCTGACGCTGCATCGCCAGGCGCTGGCGCGCGGCATCAGCGTGGCGCCGGGACCGATCTTTTCGGCCAGCGGCCAGTTCGGCAGCGCGCTGCGCCTGAACTACGGGCATCCTTGGGACGCCGCTGCGCAGGCGGCCATCCGCGTGCTGGGGGAGTTGGCGCGCGAGGCCTGCGCGCAGGCCCTCAAGGCGCGCTGATTCCGCGTCAGTTCAGCGTCGATGCGGCGCGCGCCCGCTTGACTTCCAGCGGTGTCACCCCGCCCGCCTCATTGCCCCAGCTATTGCGGATGTACGTCACCAGCATCGCGATGTCGCCGTCGTTGAGCAGTTGTCCGAAGGGCGGCATGCCGTGCGGCCGCGGATTCGCCGCCGTAGCCGGAGCGTAGCCGCCATCGAGCACCATGCGGATCGCGTTGACGGGCGACGGCGCCGTCACGGTCGGATTGCCGGCCAGCGCGGGCCACGCCGTGCCGCTGCCTTCGCCCGCGGATTGATGGCATTGGACACATTGCTGGCGGTAGATCTTGCCGCCCAGCTCCATGGCCGCCGGCGCGACAGCCGTCCGCGTGCGTTCCGTTGAGGCCGCCGTGGCGGGCAGGGATTTGATGTAGACGCCGATGGCCAGCGCGTCAGCGTCGGTCAGGTGCTGTGTGCTGCCCAGCACCACTTCGGCCATGGGCCCGCTGGCGCTGGAATGCTTGGAAATGCCAGTCTTGAGCAAGGCCGCGATGTCTTCGGCGGACCACCTGCCCATGCCGGTTTCCATGTCGTTGGTGAGCGGCGGAGCGTACCAATCCAGCACCGGAATCACGCCGCCGGCCAATGGGTCGGCCGAACGCAGCGCCCCCAGGCTGTTGCGCGGCGTATGGCAGGCGGCGCAATGCCCCAGCCCTTCGACCAGATAGCGGCCGCGGTTCCACTGCACCGATTGCCCCGCGTCGGCCTCCTGCACGCCCGGCTTGAAGTACAGCGCGCGCCAGGCGGCCAGCAGCGCCCGCTGGTCATAGGGGAATTCCATCTCGGGCGGCCGGTTGGGCTGGTCCACGGGCGCCACGGTACGCAGATAGGCGTACAACGCGTCGGAATCGGCGCGCGTCACGCGCGTGTATTCGGTGTAGGGGAAAGCGGGATACAGCAGCGTGCCGTCGCGCGATTTGCCGTTGTGCAGCGCCTGCCAGAAATCATCCGCGGTCCACGCGCCTATGCCGGTTTTTTCGTCGGGCGTGAGGTTCGGGCCGTAGACCGTGCCGAACGGCGTGGGGATGGGCGTGCCGCCCGCCAGCGCCTTGCCGCCGCGGCTGGTGTGGCAGGCCATGCAATTGCCGGCAAGCGCAAGGTAGCGGCCGCGCTCCACCAGCGTCGCGGTATCGGCCGCGGCCGCGGCGGGACCGGTGCTGGCGTCGTCGCGCGTACCGAACCAGTAGAGGCCGCCGAGGGCGACGACCGCGAGCAGCAACAGGAGGGACAGGACTTTCTTCATGATCGACATCCGGCCTCTCCCTTACCGTTGCGCCTGGCTGCCGCATTCCGCGGGCAGGCGTATCGAACCCGCGGCCTCTGGCGCGTAGGGTTCCACGACGGGTTGCGAGGACAGCCACGCGGCCAGCGCGCCGATGTCCTGGGGAGTGAGTTTGTTGGAGATGTCGGCCATGCAGTCCGGCTCGGCCGCCCGGCGCAGGCCGTTCTTCCAGCTGCCGATCTGCGAACCGATGTAGTCGCGCGGCAGCCCAAGCAAGCCGGGAATGGCGGGCAGCACGCCGCCCAGGGCGGCGCCGTGACAGGCAGCACAGGCGGGCAGGCCGCGCGCCGCGTCGCCATCCAGGGCCAGCTTGCGCCCGGCCTCCAGGGTGGCGGCGGAGACATCGGCGCGGGTCGGCGCCGGATACGGCACATGCTGCGAAGAGAAATACGCGGCGATCTCGCGCAGGTAGTCGTCGGGCAGCCCGGTCAACAGGTGCGTCATGGGCCGGTACTGACGCCGGTCGTCGCGGAAATTGAGCAACTGGTGGTACAGGTACTCCTGCGGCTTGCCGGCCAGGCGCGGATAGTAGCCATCGGCGCCGGCCTTGCCCTGCGCGCCATGACAGGCCGTACAGGCGGCAACCCGGGCGTCCATGGTGTCCGGACGCAGGATTTCCTGGGGCGCGGGCTGGGCCGGCGCGGGCGCTGCGAGGAAGGCGGCAGCCACCCCAAATAGGGAAATTGCCCAAAAACGCGGCAGTGAAACACTACGAAAGGAAATGAAGGCTAACATCTAGGTCGAATTCCATTCCCCCGAAACGCATGACGGCGGGGCGCGTATGTGAATCTGTCGAGTATCCGGCCCCCAGCTTACGCCAGGGGGACCAAAGCGGTACAGGCGCAGATTGGCAGTTTACGGCCATATCAGATGTCATCCCGCCGGCATCGTCCTCGAAAAGCGTGCCACAATCATGTCCATGTTGAAAGTCGTCCTCGTCACCGGCATCTCAGGCTCAGGCAAGTCCGTCGCCCTGCGCATGCTTGAGGACGCAAGCTATACCTGCGTCGACAACCTGCCGGTGCGGTTCCTGACCGAGTTCATCGCCAACGCCCGGGATGACGGCATGGAGCGCGTAGCCGTCGCCATCGACGTCCGCTCCCCCGGCGAACTGGCCGAATTGCCCGACGTAGTCACCGCGCTGCGCGCCATGGGCACCAGCCTGCGCGTGGTCTTCCTGGACGCCAGCACGGAAACGCTGGTGCAGCGCTATTCCGAATCGCGCCGCCGCCACCCGCTGACCGACCGTCTGCAGCATGGCGGCAAGACCCCGACGCTGTCCGAGTGCATCGCCCTGGAACGCGAACTGCTCGCGCCGCTGCGCGAGCAGGAACACGTCATCGACACCTCGGACCTGACGCCGGGCCAGTTGCGAGTCTGGATCCGCGACCTGATCAAGGCCGACCGCGCGCCGCTGGTGCTGACCTTCGAATCCTTTGCCTACAAGCGCGGCGTGCCGCGCGACGCGGACCTGGTGTTCGACGTGCGCTGCCTGCCCAATCCCTACTACGACCGCGACCTGCGGCCGCTGACCGGCCGCGACGAGCCCGTGGCCGCCTGGCTGGCGGGCTTTGACCTGGTGGGGCAGATGATCGACGACATCGCCGGTTTCCTGAACCGCTGGCTGCCGCAATACACGCAAGACACCCGCAATTACCTCACGGTCGCCATCGGCTGCACCGGCGGCCAGCACCGTTCGGTCTATGTGGTCGAACAGCTGGCGCTGCGCTTTGCCGACCACGACCCGCTGCTGGTGCGCCATCGCACCCAACTGCCTGACGAATCCGCATGACCCTGTCCCGCCCGACCCGCCTGTTCGTGATGCTGCTGCTGGCCATTGCCGTGGCTGGCTGTTCTTCCACCGGCGGACGCAAGAAGGGCGGCGGGTATTACAAGGACGACGGGCCAGACGCGAATCCGCCCTCGAACCTGGACCAGGTGCCCGACGCGGTGCCCAGGATCGAACCCTACGCCAGCGGCGCGAACCGGCCGTATGTGGTGTTCGGCCAGCGCTACGTGCCGGACACCAGCGGCCAGCCCTACAAAAAGCGCGGCACCGCCTCGTGGTATGGCAAGAAGTTCCACGGCAATTCCACGTCCATCGGCGAGTCCTACGACATGTACGCCATGACGGCCGCCCACACCACGCTGCCGCTGCCCAGCTACGCCCGCGTCACCAGCATGGTCAACGGCAAGACCATCATCGTGCGGGTGAACGACCGCGGCCCGTTCCACAGCGACCGCATCATGGACCTGTCCTATGTCGCGGCGTACAAGCTGGGCATCATCGGCCCCGGCAGCGGCCAGGTGATCGTGGAAGCCATCCCCCAGGACGAGATCCGGCGGCTGGCCTCGCAAGGCGCGCCCGCCACGGCCGCACCCGAACCCGCATCGGCGACGGGCTCCTCGCCCGTGGCCGCGCCCATCGCCGCCGTGCCGGTGGCGCTGGCGGCTGAACCCCTACCCGGGCCCGCACCCGGTTCAGCGCCGGTGCGCCAGCCGGCCGCAGGCGGCATCGGCAGCGTCTACCTGCAAGTGGGCGCGTTCAGCCAGCCGGCCAACGCGCAATCGCTGGTCAGCCGCATCAACACGCAGCTGGGCGCCGCAGGCGCGCCGCCCGCGTCGGTCGAGCAGTCAAATAACCTCTATCGGGTCAAGATCGGCCCCTACCCCGACCGGCAGAGCGCCTTGGACGCCGTGCAGATCGTGTCGGACCGCATCGGCATCCTGCCCAGCATCGCCTCGCAGTAGCAAACCTCAAGACCTATCGAGGCTGCCCGCCTACCAAGGCAGTTCGGCCTGCCCGTCGCACACGCGGCGCGCGCTAGCGCTGCGGCTGCGGTAGCGATTGCCTTCATGCGCCAGCAAGGCCTGCTTGCGCGGCAGGCCGCCGCCGAAGCCGGTCAGCGAGGTGTCGGCCCCGATCACACGATGGCAGGGAATGATGATGCTGATCGGATTGCGCCCGACGGCGCCGCCGACCGCCTGCGCGCCCTTGGGCCGCCCCACGGTGCGCGCCAGATCGCCGTAGCTGGCCAGCACCCCGAACTCCAGATCGCACAGGGCATGCCAGACCTGGTGCTGGAAAGTGGTGCCGACGGGGTCCAGCGCCACGTCGAAGACGCGGCGCTGGCCCGCGAACCATTCTTCCAGTTCGCGGCGCGCCTGCTCCAGGATGGGATCCGAGTCCGTGAGAATCCAGCCATCCGCCGCGGGCAGCAGTTCCTGGTCGGTGAACCAGGCGCCGCGCAGGCCCTTGGGACTGGCGACCAGGCGCATGTCGCCCAGCGGCGTAGGAATGTCGCGATAGACCAGGCGTTCGTCGGGATCCGCGGGCTTGTTGGACACGATAGTCGAATACACCATGTCTTACTCCGCCGATTTCTTGCGGGCCAGCGCCCGGTTGTACAGCACGTCCCGCGGCAGGCCGGAAACCTTGGCGGCCACGCGCGCGGCATCGCGCAGCGACAGCGACTCCAGCAAGGCGTCCAGCAGCGCATCGGTGCGCGGATCGGCTTCTTCATCCGCTTCCTGTTCAGCGGGCGCGTGCGCGATCAGCACGAATTCGCCCTGCTCGCGGTGCGTATCCGCGGCCAGCCAGGCTGCGCCCTCGCCCATCGGGAAGGTCGCGATTTCTTCGAAGCGCTTGGTCAGTTCGCGCGCCACGGTCAGGAGCCGGTCCGGACCGCACACTTCCAGCAGGTCGGCCAGCGTAGCCGCGAGCCGATGCGGCGATTCGAACATGACGACCGGCGCGGGCAAGGCGCACCAGGTGCGCAGCCAGCGCTGGCGCGCTGCCGCCTTGGGCGGCGGAAATCCGGCAAAGGCATAGCCCGGGTTTTCGTCGGTGGTGACGCCGCTACCCATCAGCGCGGCGATGACCGCGCTGGGACCGGGTACCGGCACCACGCCGAAGCCGGCTTCACGCACGGCACGCACGATGCGTGCGCCCGGATCGCTGACGGCGGGTGCGCCGGCGTCCGATACCAGCGCCACGCGCTGGCCCTGGGCCAACCGTTCGCAGATGGCCTGGGCCGCGGCGGCTTCATTGTGGCGGTGGGCGGCCATGAGCGGCGTGCCCACGCGCCAGGCGTCCAGCAGGGCGCGGCTGGCGCGCGTGTCTTCGGCGGCGATCACGTCGGCCCGCTGCAAAGCGTGCCAGGCGCGCAGCCCCAGGTCGCCCAGGTTGCCGATCGGCGTGGCCACGACATACAGCGTCGAGGCAGGCCAATGCTGCCCCGCCACGCGTTCAGAAACGCGGGACCAGGCATCTCCGGCAGGGGGAGGTGAGACATTTTGATTCATTGCAGCCTACAGACACGGGAAACCATGTCAGTGTAGCCGCCTATGCCCGCCACTTCCGGAGCGCCCATGACGGACGACACCTTGCGACTGGCCTGCGAACTGGCCCTGGCGGCCCGCCGCCGCGCCGCCAGGCGCCGGCGCCGTTCCTCCCGCGCAGCGCCCGCGGATCGTCCGCCGCCGCGGCGCTCACCCGCCCAGCGCAAGGGCGACCACCACGAGGACGCCGCCTTGCGCCTGCTGCAGTCGCGCGGCCTGGTCCTGCTGGCGCGCAATCTGCAGACCCGCGCCGGCGAGATCGACCTGGCCATGCGCGACGGCGACACGCTGGTGTTCGTCGAGGTCCGATCGCGTGGGCCCAGCCGCTACGGTGGCGCCGCGGCCAGCATCGGGCCGGACAAGCAGGCCCGGCTGGCCCGCGCCGCGGCCCACTGGCTGCCGGAGCTGGCCCGGCGCCACTGGCGCGGCAGACTGCCGGCGGCGCGCTTTGACGCGGTCGTCTTCGACGCCGGCGATCCCCAGTGGCTGCGCGGCGCATTCTGGCAGGCCTGAAGTCCGCCCCTCCCCCGGTAACGACCTGCCTAACAGTCGTTACGCCTGGACAGAACCACCCCTCGGCCCCGTGAGATAATCGCGCCCATGGATATGACCTCTCGTATGACGTCGCACTTTCGCGACGCCATGGCTGCGTGCGAACAAAGCATGAACGTCCTGGCCGAGCCGCTGGCAGTGGCGGTGGACGTGTTGTTCGGCGCCCTGGCAAACAACGGCAAGATTCTGGCTTGCGGCAATGGCGGCTCGGCCGCCGATGCGCAACATTTCATCGCCGAACTGGTGGGCCGCTTCGAACGCGAACGCCTGCCCCTGGCCGGCATCGCCCTCAACACCGACACCTCGATCCTCACCGCGGTGGGCAACGATTACGGCTTCGACGAGATCTTCGAACGCCAGGTCAACGCCTTCGGCCAGGCCGGCGACGTGCTGGTAGCCATATCCACCAGCGGCAATTCCCCCAACGTGGTGCGCGCCATGGAAGCCGCCAGCGCCCGCGAAATGCACGTGCTTGCCCTGACCGGCAAGGGCGGTGGCGTGATGGGGGAACTCATTACGCCGATGGACGTCCATCTATGTGTTCCCAGCGATCGCACGATGCGCATCCAGGAAGTCCATATTCTGCTGCTGCACGCGCTGTGCGACGGCATTGACGCTCTTCTGCTTGGAGACACCGAATGATTTCTGACGTCCGTACCGCAGTCCGCCCGTTGATGCTCGCCGCGGCGCTCTCCACCGCCGCGCTCTCGCTGTCGGCCTGCGCGCCCCTGATCGTGGGCGGCGCGGCCGCCACCACCGCGGTCGTCGTGACGGACCGCCGCACCTCCGGCATCCAGCTCGAAGACCAGAACATGGCGTTCAAGGCGCAGAGCCAGATCTCGCAGAAGCTGGGCGACACCGCCCGCGTCAATGCCATGGCCTACGGCGGCCACCTGCTGCTGACCGGTGACGTGCCCACCGAAGAAGCCAAGAACCAGGCCACCACCATCGCCCAGGGCGTGGAAAACGTCAAACAGGTCATCAACCAGTTGAACGTCGGCCCCATCGCCTCGTTCGGCACGCGCTCCAACGACACCTGGCTGACCTCCAAGGTCAAGACCGCCCTGCTCAACACCAAGTACGTGCCGTCCGGCACCATCGCGGTCACGACCGACCACAGCGTGGTCTACCTGATGGGCAAGGTGACGCAGGCCGAAGGCGAATATGCCGCCAACGCCACCGCCGACGTCGGCGGCGTGGCCAAGGTGGTTAAACTGTTCGAGACGATCAGCCGCGAGGAAGCCATCCGGCTGTCGAATACCGGTTCCAAGACCAACACTTCCACGGAAACCAAAGCGCCCATCGAAAGCGGCGCCGGCGCAAGCAGCGATAACGCGGCCGGCACCAGCAGCGGCGTAGAGGCCATGCCCATCAAATGAAGAAAGCCATCATCGCGTTGGCCGTCCTGGTGGCGGTCGGCATCGGCGCCTGGTTCGTCATGCGCCCCGCCCAGACCGCGCCCGACGTCACCTTCACCACGCTGGAAGGCAAGACCTTCTCGATGCAGGACCTGCGCGGCAAGGTCGTGCTGGTCAAGTTCTGGGCCACCAGCTGCGTGACCTGTGTGAAGCAGATGCCGGAAACGATCTCGGCCTACAACGAGTACGCCGCCAAGGGCTACCAGGCGGTTGCGGTCGCCATGAACTACGACCCGCCCAACTTCGTGCTGAACTTCGCCGAAACGCGCAAGCTGCCCTTCCCGGTGGCCCTGGACACCAAGGGCGACATTGCCCGGGCCTTCGGCGACATCCGCCTCACGCCCACGGCCTTCCTGATCGACAAGCAAGGTCGCATCATCAAGCGCTACCTGGGCGAATACGACGTGGCGGAATTCCATGCCACCGTGGAAAAGGCCCTGGCGGCGGGCTGAGCGCCGCAGCCCCACAAAGGACCGCCCCGACTGGGCGGTTTTTTTTTCGCCCGGCAACCGGCCCCTTCGCGACGGCGCCCAAAAGAAAAACCGCCCGATGGGCGGTTTCCAGATCAGGCCACGGCGGGCCGGAATCAGAACGCCGGAACCACGGCGCCCTTGTACTTGTCCTGGATGAACTTCTTCACCTCGGGCGTGTGCAGGGCCTGCACCAGCTTCTTGATGCCGGGCGCGTCCTTGTTGTCCGCGCGGGTCACCAGGATGTTGGCGTAGGGCGAATCCGAGCCTTCGATGAAGAGGGCGTCCTTGGTCGGGACCAGGCCGGCCTCCAGCGCGTAGTTGGTGTTGATCAGCGCCAGGTCCACGTCGTCCAGCGAGCGCGGCAGCATGGCGGCTTCCAGTTCGCGGAACTTCAGCTTCTTGGGGTTCTCGACCACGTCCGCGGCCGTCGCCAGGATGTTGGACGGATCCTTCAGCTTGATCACGCCCTGCTTCTGCAGCAACACCAGCGCGCGGCCGCCGTTGGAGGGATCGTTCGGGATCGCGATGGTCGCGCCGTCCTTGAGCTCGGACAGGCTCTTGATCTTCTTGGAATAGCCGCCGAAGGGCTCGACGTGCACCAGCGCCACCGGCACCAGCGTGGCCTTGCGGTCCTTGTTGAAGGAATCCAGATAGGGCTTGTGCTGGAAGAAGTTGGCATCCAGCTGCTTATCCGCCAGTTGCAGGTTGGGCTGCACGTAGTCGCTGAACACCTTGATGTCGAGCTCCACGCCTTCCTTGGCCAGTTGCGGCTTCACCACTTCCAGGATCTCGGCATGGGGGACCTGGGTCGCGCCCACCACCACTTTTTCGGCATGGGCGGCGTTCGCCGCCACCAGGAACACCGACGCCGCCAGAGCGGACCGGACAAAGTTCAAACGCATGTGTTGCCTCTTTTATGGGTAAAAAATCGGGGCCGATGCCCCTGCCGGTGTGGCCCGGCCCCCTTTTGCGGGGCCGGCCGTTGCGAAATCGCCCCCAATTTACCTGAATGCCGGTTATTTGTCGGGCATATGAACATGGGTTTAAAGCATAAGAAACCTGTGGGTACTACAATCCGTCGTATGCTTGCGCTACCGCGTCCCGGACGCGTTTTTGTGCAGGCATTTTTTCTAACCACTCATACGTATATTTGCCGACTTAGCTGCCATGACCGACACCCCCGACCCTGCTGCCGTTTCGTCTCCTGCTGTCAAAGCCGCTGTGCTGTCTGAAGCACTGCCGTATATCCGACGATTTCACGGCAAGACCATCGTGGTCAAGTACGGCGGCAACGCCATGACGGAAGAGCGTCTGCAGCGCAGCTTCGCGCATGACGTCGTGCTGCTGAAGCTGGTGGGTCTGAATCCGGTGGTGGTGCACGGCGGCGGTCCGCAGATCGACGACGCGCTGCGCCGCATCGGCAAGCAAGGCACCTTCATCCAGGGCATGCGCGTCACCGACGCCGAGACCATGGAAGTGGTCGAATGGGTGCTGGGCGGCCAGGTCCAGCAGGACATCGTCATGATGATCAACGAGGTCGGCGGCAAGGCCGTGGGCCTGACCGGCAAGGACGGCGGACTGATCCAGGCCCAGAAGAAGCTGATGGCCAACAAGGACAATCCGTCCGAACCCATCGACATCGGTTTCGTCGGCGACATCACCATGGTCGAGCCGGCCGTGGTCAAGGCGCTGCAGGACGACCAGTTCATCCCCGTCATCTCGCCCATCGGCTATGGCGAGGACGGCACGGCCTACAACATCAACGCCGACGTCGTCGCCGGCAAGATGGCGGAAGTGCTGGGCGCTGAAAAGCTGCTGATGCTGACCAACACCCCGGGGGTGCTGGACAAGGGCGGCAAGCTCTTGCGCAGCCTGTCGGCCCAGACCATCGACGAACTTTTCGCCGACGGCACGATCTCCGGCGGCATGCTGCCCAAGATCTCGTCCGCGCTGGACGCCGCCAAGAACGGCGTGAACTCCGTGCACATCGTCGACGGCCGCGTGCCGCACTGCCTGCTGCTGGAAATCCTGACCGACCAGGGCGTGGGCACGATGATCAGCTCGCACTGATGCGGGCACAGCGTTACCTGTTGCGGCCGGCGGTGCGCGTGCGCCGCTCGCGCCGCGCGGCCACGGGCGATTCCGAACGCCTGTGGCTGTTCGACCTGGACAACACGCTCCATGACACCTCGCACGCCATCTTCCCGAAGATCGACCACGGCATGACCATGGCCGTGGTCGAGGCACTGAACGTCGACATCGACACTGCCAACCACCTGCGCTCGCAGTACTGGAAACGCTACGGCGCCACCATGATAGGCATGGTGCGCCATCACGGCGTGGACCCCCATGATTTCCTGCACCGCAGCCATGACTTCGACGTCGGCCCCCTGGTGCGCGCGGAAAAGGCGCTGGCCTACAAGCTGAGCCGACTGCCGGGCCGCAAGGTGCTGCTGACCAACGCGCCGCTGCACTATGCGCGTGCGGTGCTCGCGCGCCTGGGCATCCTGCGCCAGTTCGACAGCCTCTGGGCCATCGAGCACATGCGGCTGCACGGCGAGTTCCGGCCCAAGCCTTCGCCCACCCTGCTGCGCCACGTGCTGGCCCGCGAAGGCGTGCAGGCGCGCAACGCGGTGCTGGTGGAAGACACCTTGGCCAATCTGCGCGGCGCGCGCCAGGCAGGGCTGCGCACGGTGCACGTGTATCACCCCGGCACGCCGTTCGCCCGCGGCCGTTCGCAGCGGCCGGCCTATGTCGACTTGCGGGTAAACTCCGTCAGTGATTTGCTGTTACGCCGACGCCCCTTGCGGGGATAGCGGCGCGCTCCTCCCCTCCCCTTCACCGTCAAGCCTGCGCGAGAGCAGACCCTTCCATGGCGAGCAAACCCGGCGAGCGCAAGACCCAGATTCTGCAAACCCTGGCCGAGATGCTGGAGCAGCCGCACGCCTCCCGCATCACCACGGCGGCCCTCGCCGCGCGCCTGGAAGTCTCTGAAGCCGCGTTGTACCGGCACTTCGCCAGCAAGGCGCAGATGTTCGAAGGGCTGATCGAATTCATCGAAACCAGCATCTTCACGCTGGTGAACCAGATCGCCATCGCCGAGCCCCAAGGCCTGACCCAGGCCCACCAGACCGTCTCCATGCTGCTGACCTTCTCGGAACGCAACAAGGGCATGACGCGCGTGCTGACCGGCGATGCGCTGGTCACGGAAGACAACCGCCTGCAGGAACGCATCAACCACATCAACGACCGCATCGAGGCGTCGTTGAAGCAATCGCTGCGCATCGCGGTCACCGATGGCGGCCTGCCGCCGCAGGCCAATGTGGCGGCGCACGCCAGCCTGCTGACGCATCTGGTGCTGGGCCGCTGGCTGCGTTACGCGCAGAGCGGCTGGCGCATCGCGCCCACGCTGCATCTGGACGAGCAGCTACGCCTGGCGCTAGGCTGAGCGGCCGGGGCTGCCTGCCGGCCCTCGCGCGAATTAGTATCGTGAAACGATCTAATTAATTTTCCATCCGTCTCTATTTCCGCCCATTTGCATTGTTCCATGCAACAATCTCCGCTTGCCGGCGGCGCGGGGCGACGAGCATAATGCCCGTCAGAGGTTTTCCACAAGCCCAAATCTCCACAGGCTTGATCAGTATCAATACGGGTTTTCCGCAATGCCGTCACGATCATGCTGTAGCGTCGACACACCGATTTGACCTATCCCGTTGCTCGCGGGGCGGTGTGTCGGCAGTTTGACCTCAACCGGAGATGGATATGACCGCGCAAGCCGCCGTCCCTGCCTCGCAAGCCCCAAAGAAAACCAAAATTCCAATCGGACTCATCGCCGGCGTCCTAGTGATGATCGGCGTGCTGATGATGCCTTTGCCCGCCGACCTGCCCGTCGCGGGTCACCGGATGCTCGCCATCCTGGCATTCGCAGTGGTGGTCTGGATTACCGAAGCCGTGTCCTACGAAGCCAGCGCGATCATGATCACGACGCTGATGGCCTTCCTGCTGGGCACGGCTCCGACAATCAAAGACCCGCAAGTGGTTTATGGCACCTCGGCCGCGATCAGCATGGCGCTGACCGGCTTCGCGAACTCGGCGCTGGCGCTGGTCACCGGCGCCTTGTTCATTGCGGCCGCCATGACCTTCACCGGGCTGGACCGGCGCATCGCCCTGGTGACGCTGGCCAAGGTGGGCACCAGCACGCGCCGCATCCTGATCGGATGTATCGCCGTGACCATCGTGCTGAGCCTCGTGGTGCCCAGCGCCACCGCGCGCAGCGCGGCCGTGGTGCCCATCATGATGGGCGTCATCGCAGCCTTCGGCGTGGACAAGCGTTCCAACATCGCCGCCGGCATCATGATCATCGTGGCGCAGGCCACCAGCATCTGGAACGTCGGCATCCAGACCGCCGCCGCGCAGAACCTGCTGACCGTCGGCTTCATGGAAAAAATGCTGGGCGAACGCGTGGCATGGTCGGACTGGCTGATCGCTGGCGCCCCCTGGTCGCTGATCATGTCGGCCGTGCTGATCATCATCGTGCTCAAGCTGCTGCCGCCGGAAAGCGACAGCATCGCGGGAGGCAAGGAAGCCGTCGAGAAGTCGCTGCTTGAACTGGGCCCCATGACCGGCGCGCAAAAACGCCTGATGGCCGTGTCGCTGATGCTGCTGCTGTTCTGGTCGACCGAAGGCAAGCTGCACAAGTTCGACACCACTTCCACCACCTACTTCGGCCTGGTCCTGCTGCTGCTGCCGCGCTTTGGCGTGATGACGTGGAAAGACGTGCAATCGCGCATCCCATGGGGCACCGTGATCGTGTTCGGCGTCGGTATCAGCCTGGGCACCGCCCTGCTGACGACCCAGGCTGGCCAATGGCTGGGCAACCAGGTCGTGGCGCACACCGGACTGGACCACCTCGGACCGCTGGCGATCTTCGCGATCCTGGCCGCCTTCCTCATTGTCATCCACCTGGGTTTCGCCAGCGCCACCGCGCTGACCTCGGCCATGCTGCCGATCCTGATCTCGGTGCTGGCCACGCTGCCGGGCGAATTCAGCCGCCTGGGCATGACCATGCTGCTGGGCTTTGTCGTCAGCTACGGTTTCATCCTGCCCATCAACGCGCCGCAGAACATGGTGTGCCTGGGAACGGAGACCTTCAACGCCAAGCAGTTCGCCAAGGTCGGCATCATCGTCACCATCGTCGGCTACCTGCTGATGCTGCTGATGGGCATGACCTACTGGCGCTGGCTGGGCTGGCTGTAAGGAGGGCGCGTCATGAAGATTTCGATCGCCCAAGCCAATGAATACGGCCGCCGCGTGCTGATGGCCCAAGGCGTGCCCGAGGACATCGCCCGCGACGTGGCCGAGCACCTGGTCGAGTCCGACCGGGTGGGCTACACCAGCCACGGCCTGTCCATCCTGACGAACTACCGGCGCGTGCTGTCCGAGGGCCTGGCCCAGGCCGACGGCCGGCCCGAACTGGTCAACGACCGCGGCGCAATGCTGGCCTACGACGGCCACCACGGGCTGGGCCAGTATGTCGGCAAGGTCGTCATCGAGAAGGCCATCGAGCGCACGCAGGAGCACGGCCAGTGCATCCTGACCCTGCGTCACAGCCATCACCTGGGCCGCATGGGCCACTACGGGGAAATGGTGGCGGCCAAGGGCCTGATCCTGCTGGCTTTCACCAACGTGATCAACCGCTCGCCGACCGTGGCGCCTTTCGGCGGCGCGCAGGCCTGCCTGACCACCAACCCGCTGTGCTTCGCCGGCCCGCTGCCGGGCGGCCGTCCGCCGTTCCTGGTGGACATGGCCACCAGCTCGATCGCCGTCAACAAGGCGCGGGTGCTGGCCGCCAAAGGCGAGGAAGCGCCCGCGGGCTCGCTGATCGACGCCCAGGGCAATCCGACCACGGATCCGAACGCGCTGTTCACCGACCCGCCCGGCGCGCTGCTGCCGTTCGGCGGCCACAAGGGCTATGCCCTGGGTCTGGTGGCCGAACTGTTGGCCGGCGTGCTGTCTGGCGGCGGCACGATCCAGCCGCAGCATCCACGCACCGGCGTAGCGACGAACAACATGTTCGCGCTGCTGCTGGATCCGCAGGTGGACTTCAATACGGATTGGCGGTCGATGGAGGTGGGCGCGTTCATCGACTACCTGCACGCCTGCAAGCCGCAACCGGGCGTCGAAGGCGTGCAGTATCCGGGCGAGTACGAAGCTCGCAACCGGGCGCTTAACGAGGATACGCTGACGTTCGATAGCCGGATTTGGGATGGTCTTACCAAGCTGGCGGTCGACCTTGGGGTGCCTGAGGCGTTGCCTGCTTGAGGTTGTAGGCGGTTCTTGCGGGTAACGTTTATTTGCTTGCTTTCGGGCGTTTTGGGTTCTTAAGACGCCCGTCGCATCGGCGGCCCGCCATGCGCGGGGCAACGATTGCGGTCCGGAGCCTTCGCTCCGGACTGCCCCATCCTCATCCTCGTCACCGCCTGCGGCGGTTCCTTCGGATTCCGTCGGGCTTATCGACGCCCCGCGCATGGCGGGCCGCCGACGCGACGGGCTCGTTCAACTGCAATTCGGCCTCAGCTGGGGCGAGCTGTGTGCTTGGCTTTCTAGCAACGGGTGGGGTATGGCGGTGGATCTTGCGGGGCTCGCCTCGGGCCGGCCGCCCGGGCGGCCTTCCGAGGCTTCCGCGGTGTCTTACGGTTGAGAATGACGCTGCGCGCGTGTGAGACACCCATCAGCGTTAACGCGTCAAGGGTGCTGCTCATCACCGAACGTCACCAGGCCGTTGATCATCACCGACCGCTAAGCCACGGTGCCGGATGGGTGGTGCGCGCGAGAAAATCCTCAAGCGCAAGCCGCTGCCTGCCGCGCACCACCCATCACCGCCCCACCCCAATGATGAGCGGCCACTAGCAAACCACGCTCCGCAAACGCGCAAGCGACCATCGCCACGACGCCCAAAACCACGTATGTAGCTTACGGCCGCCCGCGCGGCCGTAAGCTACGGGCAACGCAAGACTCGTCACCGATCACGGATCTAGCAGCGCAGCGACCCAAGACGTACGTAGCCCGTAGGCGCGGGCG
>NZ_CADIJY010000022.1 GCF_902859735.1 Achromobacter aegrifaciens
CGATGCCGTGCTGGACGCCTTCCCGGAAACGCTGATGGCCGGCGTGGCCACCGACCTGACCGCGTTGCGCCTGTCCGCAAGCTTCACGCAGCTGAGCCGCGCGCGGCCCACCGACTGCACGCCGCTGGTGATGGACGCGGTGCAGGCCGCCGCCGACCAGCTGGGCTACGCCTCCATGCGCCTGCCCAGCGGCGCGGGCCACGACGCGGTCTACATGGCGCCCACCGGCCCCATCGGCATGATCTTCATCCCCTGCCTGAACGGCCGCAGCCATTGCCCGGAAGAATGGATCGAGCCCGCGCAGCTGCTGGATGGCACCCGCGTGCTGTACCAATCCGTGCTGGAGCTGGACCGCAAGCTGCGCGCCGCCTGAGGCCGGGACGGCCCTGCCAGGCCCGCGGGTATCTCCCGCCCGCGGGCGGGGCGCTGCCATAATGGGCGCCTCGCGCCGCGACCGGCGCCCTCTCCCGCCTTGCCCGCCCCATGGAACAGATAGAACTCAACGACAGCACCGCCGACCGCTACCTGCTGGATGCGCCCGGGCTGTCCCTGCTGGTCTTCCACAGCCGCACCTGTGGCACCTGCCGCGTCGCCCGTGAACAACTGCCGCAGCTGGAGCTGCCCGTGGAACGCGTGTGCTGGGTCGACGCCGGCGACAACCGCGGCCTGGTCGAGCGCTACGAAGTCTTCCACCTGCCCGCCATGTTCGTGACGCGCGACGGCGCCTTCTTCGGCCCGGTGCAATCGACGCTGGCGGAATGGGATCTGCGCCAGCAGATCGGCCTGGCCCTGGACAGCTACCCCGCCGAACTGCCGTGAGCGCCGCCAAGCCCTTGCGCCAGCCGCTGGACGGGCTGGCGACCGGCGCCATGCTGCTCTTGTGCGTCTGCTGGGGCTTCCAGCAGATCGCCATCAAGCTGGTGGCCGCGGATGTTTCGCCCATCATGCAGATCGGACTGCGCTCGGCGTTCGCGGCGCTGGTGCTGGCCGTGGCCGTGTGGCGGCGCGAAGGCCTGCGTGCCGTCATGGACGGCACGGCGCTGCCCGGTCTCATCGTGGGCCTGCTGTTCGCCGGGGAATTTCTGTTCGTGGCGCAGGGCCTGGTCTACACCACGGCCTCGCACATGTCGGTGTTCCTGTACACCGCGCCCATCTTCACCGCGCTGGGACTGCACTGGCTGCTGCCCGAAGAACGCCTGAAGCCGCTGCAGTGGGTGGGCGTGGCCGTGGCGTTCTGCGGCATCGCCGTGGCCTTCCTCGGCAAGGGCCAGCCGGCGGGATCGGCCGGCGCGCCCAACATGCTGCTGGGCGATGCGATGGGCCTCCTGGCCGGCCTGTTCTGGGGCGCCACCACCGTGGCGATCCGCAAGACCTCGCTGTCCGAAGCCGCGCCTGCCAAGACGCTGTTCTATCAGATGGCGGTCGCGGCCATTACCCTGCTGGCCTACGCCGCGGCCACCGGCAACGCCGGCTTTCGCTATACGCAGGCGGCAGTGCTCAGCGTCGCCTTCCAGTCCGTGGTGGTGGCCCTGTCCAGCTATCTGGCCTGGTTCTGGCTGCTGCGCCGCTACCTGGCTTCGCGCTTGTCCGTCCTGTCGTTCATGACGCCGCTGTTCGGCGTGAGCTTCGGCGTGCTCATCCTGGACGAACCGCTGGACGCCGGTTTCGTGCTGGGCGCGCTGCTGGTGCTGACCGGCATCACCCTGGTGAGCGGCGCCGAACTGCTGCGCGAGAAGCTGCGGCGCGCGCGCTGATCCACCCTCGCCTATGGCCTGGATCGCGGCGCGGGCGCCGCGCCCAGGTTCAGCACGATCAGCGCGGCGCCTCCCAGCACCAGGGCGAATCCCCACCAGTCCAAGGCGGCGGGCCGGTCGCCCACCAGCGCCATCGCGCCCAGCACTCCCACCACCGGCACCATCAATGTGGTCAGCGCGGCCACCGTGGCGCTGACGCGCTCGCTCAGCACGAACCAGAGCCAGTACGCGACGGCGGTGCCCAGGATGATGTGGAACGACAGCGCCGCCACCACACGGCCGTTCCAGCCCTGCGTGGGGAACGATTCGCCCGCGATCAGCATGCCGCCCAAGGCGCAAGCCGCGCCCACCGCCAACTGCCAGGCCGTGACGACGATGCGATCGCCGGCCACCGGCCAGCCCTTCAGGTAGACCGTGCCGGCGGCCCAGCCGAAAGCCGCCACCAGCGGAAACACCAGACCCTTGGCCGCGGCCGCGTCGTGTTCGCCGAAGACTGCGCGCAGCACCGGCCAGGCCAGGATGGAAACCCCGGCCGCGCCCAGCAGCAGCGCCAGCGCCCGGCGCCGGTCCAGGCGTTCGCCCAGCACCGCCCAGGCCAGCACGGCCGACATCATGGGCATGGTGAAGGTCAGCACCGCCGCGCGCGAGGTGCTGGTGCTGAGCTGCGCCCAGGCCACCAGCAGGTTGAAGGCCGCGACGGCAAGCAGGCCGCCCACGATGATGCCGCGCCACGACTCGCGCGGCGGCAGCAGGGGCACCCGCTTGGCTCGCGCCAGCAGCAACAGCAGCACCGCGCCGCTGCCCAGGCCGAGCAGGCGCAGCGTGAACGGCGGGAAAATCGACAGGATGATCTTCACCGCCGGCCAGTTCAGGCCCCAGAACAGGGCCAGCGCAACCGGGATCAGGCGCACGCGGCGCGCGCCTGTGCCGTCAGTTCGGACAGGCCCTGCCGCTGCTTGCCCTGGGCATCGAAATTGTCGGGGCTCAGCCAGCGCTCATAGGCGGCACGCAGCGCGGGCCAGTCGCCATCGACCATGGCGAACCAGGCCGTGTCGCGGCTGCGGCCCTTGTACACCGTGGCCTGGCGGAAGATGCCCTCGAACTGGAAACCCAGCCGCAGAGCCGCCGCGCGCGACGGCGCGTTCAGGCTATCGCACTTCCATTCATAGCGGCGGTAGCCCAGTTCGTCGAAGGCGCGGCTCATCAGTAGGAACTGGGCCTCGGTGGCGATGCGCGTGCGCTTGAGCTGGCGCGAGAACGACACGAAGCCGACTTCGATCGCGCCGTTGGCCGGGTCGATGCGCATCAGCGCCAGCGTGCCGATGGCGCGGCCCGTTTCCAGGTCGATGATGGCGTGGTGCAAGGGGTCATTGCCGGCCTGCGCCTTCTCGGCGAACTCGCGGTAGGCCGCCAGGTCCGCGAAGGGTCCCACCGACATGTAGGTCCAGTCGCTGTCGTCCGGCGCCTGGCTGAACGCGTGGAACAGATCCTCGGCGTGACGCTCGGCCGACAGCGGCTCCAGCCGGCAATAGCGGCCGACGATGGGTGTCAGGGGCGGACGCGGACGCGTGGTCCAGCCCGTCATGTCCGGGCCGATGGGTTGCTGGTAGGCGTTGACGCGGGGTTGCATGCTACGGGGCCTCTTCAGGTTGGCGCGCCGCCCGAAGGGACGGGCGCAGTACGCATGCCCTCACGATATCGGAATCGTGGCATCATAAAAAGCACCACGATCCCGAATTTTAATAGGGCCAAGATGAACACCCCCGCCCTGCTTTCCAGCCCGCTCACGCGCGGCCCCGGCGCCCTGCCGCGCCAGCGCCAGCTGATCCAGCGCCTCAAGCAAGCCATCCTGGCCGGACAGCTGCCCGCGGGCGGCAAGCTGCCCTCGTCGCGCGCCCTGTCAGAAGAACTGGCCATCTCGCGCAACACGGTGCTGATCGCCTACGAGCAGCTCACGGCCGAAGGCTACGTGATCGCCGACCGCCAGGGCACGCGGGTCGCTCCCCTGTCGGCCGCCGCGGCCATCGCCGCCAAGCGCGCGACGCCGCCCACGGACCAGCCCTCGCTCACCGCCAAGCGGCTGACGCGCATCGTCTCCACGCGCTACGCCCACGACGGTTCGCTGCCCATGACGCCCGGCACGCCTGCGCTGACGCAGTTTCCCATCAACGCATGGCGCCGCGCGCAGGACCGCGCGCTGCAAGCCGCCCCGGCCACGGCCCTGGGCTACGGCCATCCCGTGGGCGAGCCGGCGCTACGCGAAGCCATCGCCCAATACCTGCGCGTGTCGCGCGGCGTGCGCTGCGACGCCTCGCGCATCGTCATCACCGAAGGCGCCCAGGGCGCGCTGGCGCTCTGCGTGCAGCTGTTGACCAACCCTGGCGACACCGCCTGGCTGGAAGACCCCGGCTACCGCGGCGCCAAGTCCGCCTTCCATGGCGGCGACCTGGACGTGGTTGCCATGCGCGTGGACGCGGACGGCATCGTGATTCCCGAAAGCGCCTGGCAGGAACGCCCGCCCCGCCTCATCCAGACAACGCCGTCGCACCAGTACCCGACCGGCGCGGTGCTGTCCCTGCCGCGCCGCCTGGGCTTGATCGAACGCGCCCGCCAGGCCGGCGCCTGGATCATCGAGGACGACTACGACAGCGAATTCCGCCACCAGGGCGAACCCATCGCCGCGATGCAGGGCCTGGTCGAGGACGCGCCGGTGCTCTACGTGGGCACCTTCAGCAAGACCATGTTCCCGGCGCTGCGCCTGGGTTTCGTGGTGCTGCCCGAAGCCATCGCCGCGCAGGCGATGCCATCCATCATCGAGATGCTGCGCGGCGGCCACCGGCTGGAACAGCTGACCATGGCGGCCTTCATGGAAAACGGCCAGTTCTCGCGCCACCTGGGCCGCATGCGGCGCCTGTACCGAGAACGCCAGGGAGCATTGCGCGAGGCGCTGGCGGCGCATCTGGGGATCGAACACGAAGTCCTGGGCGGACATTCCGGGCTGCATCTGACGGTGCGGCTGCCTGCTGCATATCCCGACCGGGAGATCGTGGAACAGGCGCGCAAGATCGGGATGAATCCGGGCGCGTTGTCCTCGTTCGCGGTGGCGCCGCGGGCGGAGGATAACGGACTGGTGATCGGATATGGGAATACGGGGGCGGAGCGGTTCGCGGGCCTGGTGCGCAGGCTCCGCGACGTGACGTTGGGACTCAAGGGCTCCCGTACCGCACCATGATCAGCCAGTCGGCATGCACCGACGGCCTGAGCGTCCCCTCCGCCTGGATCGCGACCTTCCAGGCGCAGCGGGCCATGCCCGTGCCGGTCTCCACGACCTCGGCCAAGGAAAAGCTGGCGGCCACGCGCGTGCCGGAAACCACGGGCGCGGTGAAGCGGACCCTGTCGAATCCGTAATTCAGCAACATCGCTGCGCCCGGAAAGGCGATGCAGCTGTTCTGCCAGTGCGTCAGCAGCGACAGCGCCAGAAAGCCATGCGCGATGGTGTCGCCATAGGGGGATTCCGCTTGCGCGCGCAGCCGGTCCACATGGATCCACTGCGTATCGAGCGTGACCTGCGCGAACCGGTCGATCATGTCCTGATCGATCAGCAGCGCGTCGGAAACAATGGGAGGTTGCCCCACGGCGTTCAGCAAGGACTGGATCGAGTCGAACGGCAGAGGAGATGCAACAGGATTGCGTGTCATGGCGGCTTCAGATGCGTTCAAAGATTGCGGCGATGCCCTGCCCGCCGCCTATGCACATGGTGACCACCGCGTACCGTCCGCCGATGCGCTCGAGTTCGTGCAAGGCCTTGACAGCGATGATCGCGCCCGTGGCTCCCACCGGATGCCCCAGCGCAATGCCCGAACCATTGGGATTGACCTTGGCCGGATCCAGATCCAGTTCGCTCGCCACCGCGCAGGCCTGCGCCGCAAAGGCCTCGTTGGACTCGATCACATCCATATCGGCGGCGGACAGGCCTGCCTTGGCCAGGGCGGCGCGCACGGCGGGAACCGGGCCCATGCCCATGTAGCGCGGGTCCACGCCGGCATGGGCGTAAGCAAGCAGGCGGGCCATGGGGCGCGCGCCCAGGGCCAGCGCCTCGGCACGCTCCATCAGTACCAGCGCGGCCGCGCCGTCATTGATGCCGGAGGAGTTGCCCGCCGTGACCGTGCCATCGTCGGAAGAAAATACGGGCCTCAGGGCGGCCAGGTCCGACGGCGCGATGTCGGCGCGGACGTGTTCGTCCTGAGTGAACACAATGGGCTTGCGGCCGGGCGTCGTGATGGCGACGAGCTGCGCGTCGAAGCGGCCTTCGGCCACGGCGCGCGCGGCGCGACGGTGGCTCTCCAGCGCCAGCGCGTCCTGCAGGTCCCGCGTAACGCCGTAGCGCCTGGCGACGTTTTCCGCCGTGACGCCCATGTGGATGCGGTGGAACGGATCATGCAAGGCGCCCAGCAGCATATCGGTCATCGGCGCATCGCCCATGCGCGCGCCGAAGCGCAGCGCCGATGTGGCGTACGGCGCGCGCGACATGCTCTCGGCGCCGCCCGCCACCGCGACCTTGCAGTCGCCCAGCAGGATGGACTGCGCCGCCGAAACGACCGCCTGCAATCCCGAGCCGCACAAGCGGTTGACGTTGAATGCCGGCGTGCCGTCGGCGCAACCGGCCTCGATCGCCGCCACCCGCGACAAGTACAGGTCACGCGCTTCGGTCGTGATGACCTGGCCGAAGCAGACGTGCTCGATCTGCGCAGGCGCCAGGCCCGCGCGCGCCACGGCGGCTTTCAACACCTCGGCGGCCAGCGCCGTGGGCGGGACGTCCTTCAGGCTCTTACCGAAACTGCCGATGGGCGTGCGCACGCCAGACAGGACTACAACTTCTCGGTTTCGCATGCCTGGGCCTTGGCGATCTCGTGGCGCAACTGGTCGAAACCGGTGGCGGGAACCGTTTCCTGCGCGCGGTCGGACACTTCGTCCAGGCGGCCGATCAGGGCCTGCGCGGACAACTCCTCTCCACTCAGATGGATACCGCGGGTCATGGTGATGTTGGCCTGCTCGAAACTGCCCGCGCCCGCCATCAGAATGGTCCGGGTGGGCGCGTTTTCGGCCACCAGGGCAACCAGGGCGGGACTGACCGAGTCCGGCGTCAACAAGGCCAGCGCCTGCTCATCGAGCAGGCCTTCGGTCATGGCCGTGGCGGCCGTCGGCGCCAGGCAATTCACGCGCACGCCGTAGCGCTCGCCTTCGAGGGCAAGGGTCTGCATCAGGCCGACCAGCGCCATCTTCGCCGCGCCGTAATTGGCCTGGCCGAAGTTGCCATAGAGTCCCGAGGACGAGGTGGTCATGACGATGCGGCCATAGTTCTGTTCGCGCATGGCGTTCCACACCGCCTGGGTGCAATGCACCGCGCCCATCAGATGGACCTCGATCACGAGGCGGAAGTCCTCCAGGCTCATCTTGGCGAAGGTCTTGTCGCGCAGGATGCCCGCGTTGTTGACCAGGATGTCGACGCGCCCCCAATTTGCGATGGCCGCCTGCACCATCGCCTCGGCCTGCTGCGGCTGGGTCACGTCGGCGCCATGCGCCATGGCGTCCCCGCCAGCCGCGCGGATCGCGTCCACCACGGCCTGGGCCGGCGAGTCCGGCCGGTCGGCGCCCAGGTCGTTCACCAGCACCTTGGCGCCGTGCTGCGCAAGCTCCAGCGCATGCGAGCGGCCCAATCCACGCCCGGCTCCGGTCACGATGGCGACGCGGCCTTGCAAAAGTTGAGTCATAGAGTCTCCGGATGAATGGTTGTTCAGGGGATCAGGGGAAGCGCGGTGTCGGCCTGGGTCCGCAGGACGCCGGCGCGCTCGAGCTCGGCTATCGCGGCGTCGTCCAGGCCCACGCGCCTGAGCACCTCGCGCGTGCCCTCGCCCAGCGCGGGAGCGCCTGCCTGAGTCGGGCCGCCGTCCTGCTCGAAGGCAAAGCCTAGCCCATGCGTGCGCAGCTCGCGTCCACCCTGGTGAAAACGATGATCAGGCAGGCTCACGCAACCGGTGGCGTCCGCCTCGTCGAGGAACTCCTCGAGCTTTCTCACTTTGGCCGCGGGCACGCCGGCCTGGCTGAGCAGGTCCTCGAGCTGCGCGGCGCTGCGGGTCGAAAACGCGGCTCTCAGCCGTTGCACCACGTACTCGCGGTCGTTCGGCACCACGAATCCGTTAGGCAGGTTGAAGGCATCCAGATCCAGCGCCCTGGCGTCGCTGCACAGCGCCT
Source organism: Achromobacter aegrifaciens (assembly GCF_902859735.1). GTDB lineage: Bacteria > Pseudomonadota > Gammaproteobacteria > Burkholderiales > Burkholderiaceae_B > Achromobacter > Achromobacter aegrifaciens. The sequence goes on from NZ_CADIJY010000022.1 coordinate 8,007, forward strand.
CCACTCCGATGGCGGCGGTCAACTTGCGGAATTGTTCCGGCGTGTTCGCGGCCACCGCCAGCCAGCCGTCCGCACAGCGGTAGGTATCGGCCGCGGGACTGCCGGTGTAGCCCCGGTTGCCGACCCGGCGCGTCGGCGTGCCGTCGCTCAGGTAGGCGCAGGTGTTGGTGTACATCAGCGCCAGCGAGGCCTGGACCATGGACGCGTCGATGTATTGCCCGGCGCCTTCGCGCAGTCTGCGATGCAGCGCCGACACGATGGACAGCGCGCCCAGCATGCCCACGGCCACGTCGATCACCGGAAAGCCCACTTTCAGCGGCGGCGCGTCGTCGCCCTCGCCCGACATCATCATCATGCCGGTCATCGCCTGGACCACATGGTCGTAGGCGCCGCGCTGCGACCAGGCCCCTTGCTGGCCAAAGCCCGAGATGGAGCAATACACGATGTCGGGCTTGACCGCCTTGATCGAGGCGTAGTCCAGCCCGTAGCGCGCCACCACGCCCGGCCTGAAGTTTTCGATGAACACATCGGCCGAGGCGGCCAGCGAGCGCAGCAGGTCCGCGCCCTGGCGGGTCCGGATGTCCAGCGCCAGCGATTGCTTGCCGGCGTTGATGGCCGCGAATCCGGTGGGCGTGTCGGTGTCGACGCCGTTCTTCATCGAGCGCAGGACTTCGCCCGCCAGGGGCGGTTCGACCTTGATGACTTCAGCGCCCAGTTGCGCCAGATAAAACGAAGCGAGAGGACCGGCGATCACGTGCGACAAGTCGAGCACGCGTACGCCTTCAAGAGGCTTGGCCATGGATTTCCTGCGGGTCAGCCGGCGGTGATGCCGGTCAGTTTGATGATTTCAGCCCATTTGCGGGCCTCGCTGCGCACGAACGACGCGGCGGCTTCCGGGCTGTCGCTTTGGATCACGCTGACGCCTGCCGCCTCGAAGTTGCTCTTGACGCCCGGGTCCTTGAGCGACGCCGTGGTTGCGCCATAGAGCTTGTCGGCCACCTCGGCGCTCGATTTGCGCGGCAGCCAGAAGGCGAACCAGAATTCCTGGACCGCCAGATCGCTGCCCAGGATCTCCCGCAGCGTGGGCACGCCGGCAAGCTCAGCCATGGGTTCGCGGCTGGTCACGGCCAGCGCGCGCAGCCGGCCGCCCTGCACCTGCGGCACGGCGGTCCCGGCAATGGCGAAGGCGAAATCCGTGTCCCCGCGCAGCAGCGAGGTTGGGATCTCCACCGACCCCTTGAACGGAACGTGCGTGGCTTCGGCCCCCAGCAGCGTGACGAAGGTCGCGCCGCCCAGATGCGCGGCCGATCCGATGCCGCCCGAGGCGTAGTTCATCTTGCCCGGTTGCGCCTTCAGGGCGGCGATCAGGTCTTGCGCCGTGCGGTAGGGTGATTTGGCGGACACGACCAGGACGCTGGGCGAGGCGCCGATCACCGTGACCGGCAGAAAGTCCTGCTCGGGATCGAACATCAGGCTCGGCTGCAGGGCTTTCTGGATCAGGTGCGAGTTGGAACCCAGCAGCACGGTATAGCCGTCGGGCGCAGCCTGGGCCACGTATTGGGCGGCCAGCACGCCGCCCGCGCCCACCTTGTTCTCCACCACGATGGTCTGACCCATCCTGGCGCCGAGCACCGGGCCGAATTGCCGCACCATGATGTCGGGTCCCCCGCCAGCGGCATAGGGCACGACGACGCGCACGGCCCGCGACGGATAGCTCTCTGCGGCGTTCGCCATGGAACGGAACATCATGCCCGCGCCAAGGGCGCCCAGGCAAAAAGTACGACGTTGCATGTTGTCTCCTTGTTATGCGGGCAGGATAGGCGATCGCAGCTAATCAAAAAATTGATATATTTTGATATAGCGATAACTTTCAGTTCTATCTCAACCCATGACCGGCGCCATCGAACCCGACCATCTGGTATCCAAGCTGCGCTTTCGCCATCTGCGCATGCTGCAAGTGGTGCAGAGCACGGGCAGCCTGCGCGCCGCGAGCCAGGCGCTCAACTTGACGCAACCCGCGCTGAGCAAGGCGCTGACGGAAGTCGAAAGCGCGTTTGGCTTTGCCTTGTTCCTGCGCACCGCGCGCGGCCTGAAACCGACACCGCAAGGAGAGGTGGTGCTGCGCGGCGCCGCGCTGTTGCTTGAAGAGCTTGGACATCTGCGCGCCGACGCCCAGACCGCCGATCGCTACGCGGCGAAGATCCGCATCGGCGCGCCGCCCTTCCTGGCGCAGACCTACTTGCGCGGCGTGGTCGAGAAACTGGTGAACCATGCCAGGCCGATGCGCGTGCAATTGCTCGAAGAACGCGTGCCCGCCCTGCTCCACGCGCTGGACCTGGGCGAAATCGACGCGCTGATTTCCACTTTCCCGCTGCAGATGCTGGGATCCGGGGCGGCCGCGTTTCAGTACGTCAAATTGTTTGAAGTGCAGTTCGCGGTGATTGCGGCCGCCAGCCATCCGCTGGTCCGCGCGCGGCGCGTGGACTGGGCCAGCCTGGCACGGGAACGTTGGGTAATGCCAGCCGAAGGATCCATGGGCCGCAAGCTGATTGAAGACTGCTTCACCCATGCCGGCCTGCCCGCGCCCCTGCCCGTGGTGGAATCCACCAGCCCCACCACCGGCGTGCAGTTCGTCGCCAGCGGCCTGGGCATCGGCATCGTGCCGGACATGGCCCTCATCCGCGACACTGTGGCCCCCGCGGGCGCGGTCAAGCAGATACGCGCGCACCCGGAACCGCCTTCCAGCGTGGTGGCCTTGATAACCCGGAAGGGACCATCCAATCCCCGCGTCGACCCCTTGCGGGAAGCGCTTGGAGAAGCGCTAGGCGCCCAGTCCGCCCAGCAGCAGTAGCGCGACGATCACCCAGAACAGGAATCCGATGATCGAACGGCGCAGCAGCGCCTTGACCGCGGCCCACAGGCACATCAGCCCCAGCACCAGCAGGATGAAATTGAAGATCGACGGGCTCATGCCCATTGCGCCGGCCAGTCCCGAGTAGAAATCGCCGAAGGCATGGCCCAGGCCGCCCAGCAGCCACTTCAAGCCCGCGACGACGCTGCGCAGCGCCTCGCCCAGCATGCCGCCCAAGGACGCAAAGAAACCGTCTTCGGCCTGCATCAGCGGCGGTTATCCATCAGCATGCGTACCGCCAGCCCGGCCAGCACCGTGCCCATCAACCAGCGCTGCACCACCATCCACAAGGGGCGGCCCGCCAGGAACCCGGCGATGGAACCGGCCATGATGGCGATCAGCGCATTGACCGTCAGGCTGATCACAACCTGCGTCATGCCCAGCGCCAGCGACTGCGTGAACACGCTGCCGCGCTCGGGCTGGATGAACTGCGGCAGCAGCGACACGTACATGATCGCGATCTTGGGATTGAGCAGATTGGTCACCAGCCCCATCGTGAACAGCGTGCGCGGGCTGCTCTTGGGCAGTTCGCGCACCTCGAACGGCGAACGCCCGCCCGGGCGCAGCGCCTGCCAGGCCATGTACAGCAGGTACAGCGCGCCGCCGATGCGCAGCGCGTCGTAGGCGTAGGGCACCGCCATCAGCAGCGCCGTGATGCCGAACGCCGCGCAGAGCACGTAGAAGACGAAGCCGACCGCCACGCCCCCCAGCGAAATCAGGCCCGCCTGCGCGCCCTGCGAGATGGAACGGGATACCAGGTAGATCATGTTGGGCCCGGGTGTGAGCACCATGCCCAGGGCAACCAGGGCGAACGTCATCAGATGGGTAAGGTCGGGCATGATGGGCCGGCGCGGGGCAGCGCGGAAAGTGGAAACGTGAATCCACACCTTAGCGCAAAACTGTATCGGAACAGCGAACTTCCGGCGGGGGTTTGCGGACCAGTGGCGCCGGCGATACAGTTGTCCGGTTCCCACGCCTGGAGGGCCGGCCATGCCGCAAGCGCATTCTCATCCGAAAGACGGCGCCATCCGCATCGGTATCGGCGGCTGGACCTACGCCCCCTGGCGCGGCGTCTTCTACCCCGAAAACCTGCCGCATGCGCGCGAACTGGAATACGCCAGCAGCCAGCTCACCGCCATCGAGATCAACGGCACCTACTACAGTACCCAGAAGCCGGCCACCTTCGCCAAATGGCGCGATGAGACGCCCGCAGGCTTCGTGTTTTCGCTGAAGGCCTCGCGCTACGCGACCAACCGCCGCGAACTGGCGGGCGCCAAGGATTCGATCCACCGCTTCGTGCACAGCGGCATCGCCGAACTGGGCCCCAAGCTGGGGCCCATCGTCTGGCAGTTCGCGCCGACCAAGGTATTCGATGCGGACGATTTCGGCGCCTTCCTCGCGCTGCTGCCGGACAAGGTGGACGGCTTGCCGCTGCGCCACGTACTGGACGTGCGCCATGACAGCTTCGCCTGCGAGGAATACCTGGAGCTGGCGCGGCGCCACGGCGCGGCCACCGTCTACACGGACAGCGAGGACTACCCGTCCATCGCCGACCGTACCGCCGCTTTCGTCTATGCGCGGCTGATGCGCGCCAGCACGGCCTACAAGGCGGGCTACCCGCCCAAGGCGCTGGACGCCTGGGCGGACCGCCTGCGCAGCTGGGCCCGCGGCGGCCACCCGGCCGACCTGCCGCTCACCGGCGCCCCGGAAAAAAAGGCGCGGCCGGGAGACGTCTTTGCGTTCTTCATCAATGGCGCGAAGGAACGCGCGCCGATGGCGGCGCGCGCCATGATCGAACGGCTGTAGCGCCTTATTGGGCGACCGGCGTGCGCAGGGTCACGAACTCTTCGGCAGCCGTGGGATGGATGCCGATGGTCTCGTCGAACACCTGCTTGGTCGCGCCGGCCTTCAGCGCGATCGCGATGCCCTGCACGATCTCGCCCGCGTCCGGGCCGACCATGTGCACGCCCAGCACGCGGTCGGTCTTGGCGTCCACGATCAGCTTCATCAGCGTCTTTTCCTGCGACTCGGTCAGCGTCAGCTTCATGGGCCGGAAGCGGCTTTCGAACAGCTTGACCTCGTGGCCGGCGGCGCGCGCCTCTTCCGTCGTCATGCCCACCGTGCCGATGTTCGGCAGGCTGAACACGGCGGTCGGAATCAGCTGGTAGTCGACCTTGCGGTATTCCTCGGGACGGAACAGGCGCCGCGCCACCGCCATGCCTTCGGCCAGCGCCACGGGCGTCAGCGGCACACGGCCGATCACGTCGCCGATGGCCAGGATGGAGGGCTCGGCCGTGCGGTATTCGTCGTCCACCTCGATGAAACCGCCCTTGCCCAGCTTGACCGCCGTGTTCTCCAGGCCCAGGTTGTCCAGCATGGGCCGGCGGCCAGTGGCGTAGAACACGCAATCGGCCTCGACCACGGAGCCGTCCTTCAGCGTGGCGGCCAGCGTGCCGTCGGCCTGCTTGTCGATGCGCGTCACTTCCGAATTGAAGCGCAGGTCGATGCCCTTTTTCACCAGTTCGTCGCGCAGATGCTCGCGCACGCCCTGGTCAAAGCCGCGCAGGAACAACGGACCACGGTAGACCTGCGTGGTCTGCGCGCCCATGCCGTTGAAAATGGAGGCGAATTCCACGGCGATATAGCCGCCGCCCACCACCAGCACGCGGCGCGGCAGTTCCTTCAGGAAGAAGGCTTCGTTCGACGTGGTGGCGTGTTCCTTGCCCGGAATGTCCGGCACCTGGGGCCAGCCGCCGGTCGCCACCAGGATATTGGCGGCGCGGTAGGATTTGCCGTTGATCTCGACCGTGTGCGGATCGAGGATGCGGGCGTGGCCTTCCAGCAGGGTGACGCCGCTATTGACCAGCAAATTGCGATAAATGCCGTTAAGACGTTCGATTTCCCGGTTCTTGTTCGCGATCAGCGTGGGCCAGTCGAAGCTGGGCTCGCCGGCGTTCCAGCCGAAGCCGCGGGCCTGCTCGAAGTCCTCGCTGTAGTGCGCGCCATAGACCAGCAGCTTCTTGGGCACGCAGCCCACGTTCACGCAGGTGCCGCCCAGGTAGCGGCTTTCCGCCACCGCCACGCGCGCGCCGAAGCCCGCCGCGAAACGCGCCGCGCGCACGCCGCCGGAGCCCGCGCCGATCACAAACAGATCAAAATCGAATGCCATGATGTTTCCTTCGCGCGCCCTTGCAGGCCCGCGCTCACTGTCCGGGGAAAACCGTATTTAACACCACCCGGCGCCCGCGCCCGGCCACGTCCGGTTTGCAGGCGGCCGCGATTGCTATACAGTGGCCCGCAGGCTGGCCGCCGCGCGCAGCCCCACCCCTGGAGCAGATCCCATGTCGCTTGAAACCTGGCTGGCCTTCCTGGGCGCGTCCGCCCTCCTCGTGATGCTGCCCGGCCCCACGATACTCACCGTCATCAGCTACTCCATTGCGCAAGGCCGGCGCGCACGCCTGCCGCTGGTGCTGGCGGTGGCGCTGGGCGACTCCACCGCCCTGCTGCTGTCGCTGCTGGGCCTGGGCGCCCTGCTGGCGGCGTCGGCGTTCTGGTTCACGGTGGTCAAGATCGTGGGCGGCCTGTACCTGCTGTACCTGGGCTTCAAGCTGCTGCGCGCCGGCGTGTCGCCGGCGACCCTGCCCACGGCCACTGCCTCGGGTTCGCGCTGGAAGCTGTTCGCCAACACCTATCTGGTGACGGCGCTGAACCCCAAGGGCATCATCTTCTTCGTGGCTTTCCTGCCGCAGTTCATCGATCCGGTAGGCGACGTGACGCGCCAGCTCTGGATCCTGTCGGCCACCTTCGTCGCCTGCGCCGGCATCAACGCCACGGCCTATGCCATCTTTGCCGGGTCCGCCCGGCGCCTGTTGGCCTCGCCCCGCGCCCAGCGCGGCTTCAACCTGGGCGGCGGCGCCCTGCTGTCCGCCGCCGGGATCTGGGCCTTGCTGGCGCGGCGCGTCTAGCCTGCCCCTAGGGCCGCGCCGCGGACACGGCCTCCGGGTCGATGCCGTAGCGGGCGATGGCGTCGGCCGCGCGCTCGTGCGGCATCAGTCCGTCGTCCGCCAGCGCCTTCAGGGCCGCCAGCGCGATGTGATGCCGGTCCACCTCGAAGTAGGCCCGCAGGGCTGCCCGCGTGTCTGACCGGCCAAAGCCGTCGGTCCCCAGCGTGACATAGCGGCGGTCCTGCATGAACGGACGTATCTGTTCGGCCACCGTCTTCATGTAGTCGGTGGCGGCCACCACCGGCCCCTCGCTGTCCGCCAGGACCGTCTCCGCGTAGCCGGCGCGCCTGTTCTCCAGCGGATGCAGGCGGCTCCAGCGTTCGGCTTCCTGGCCGTCGCGGCCCAGTTCCGAATAGCTGGTCACGCCCCAGACGTCGGCCGCCACGCCGAAGTCCTGCCGCAGCAGCTCTGCCGCCGCCAGCGTTTCGCCCAGGATCGCGCCGCTGCCCAGCAACTGCACCCGCAGCGCGCCGTCGCCGCCTTCGCGCAGGCGGTACATGCCGCGCAGGATGCCCTCCTCGGCGCCCTGCGGCATGGGCGGATGCGCGGTCTTCTCGTTGATCAGCGTCAGGTAGTAAAAGACGTCTTCTTCGTCCTGGTACATGCGACGCATGCCGTCCTGCACGATCACCGCGATCTCGTAGGCGTAGGCCGGGTCGTAGGCCACGCATGAAGGGATGACCGAGGCCAGCACGTGGCTGTGGCCGTCGTCGTGCTGCAGTCCTTCGCCTTCCAGCGTGGTGCGTCCGGAGGTCGCGCCCAGCAGGAAGCCGCGCGCGCGGATGTCGCCCGCCGCCCAGGCCAGGTCGCCCACGCGCTGGAAGCCGAACATGGAGTAGAAGATGTAGAACGGAATCGTGGCCGCGCCGTGCGTGCTGTGCGCGGTGGCGGCCGCGATCCACGAGGCCATCGCGCCCGACTCGTTGATGCCTTCCTGCAGAATCTGGCCGCGCCGGTCTTCGCGGTAGACGCTCAACTGGTCTGCGTCCTGCGGCGTGTACAGCTGCCCCACGTGCGAATAAATGCCCACCTGCCGGAACATGCCGTCCATGCCGAAGGTGCGCGACTCGTCGGGCACGATGGGCACCACGCGCTGGCCGATGGCGGGGTCCTTGAGCAATTGCGCCAGCACCCGCACAAAGGCCATCGTGGTCGAGAACTCGCGGCCGTCGCTGCCCTTCAGGTGCGCGGAGAACGCCTCCAGCGGCGGCGTGGCCAGCGGCCCGGGTCCGGCCTGCCGCCGCGGCAGATGGCCGCCCGCGCGCGCGATCGCGGCATCGAAATAGGTCCGCTCGGCGCTGCCGGGCGCGGGCTTGATGTAGGGGATCTGTTCCAGCAGATCGTCGGGCACCGGGATGGAGAAGCGGTCGCGGAAGGCGCGCACGGCCGGATCCGCCATCTTCTTCTGCTGGTGATTGGTGTTGGCCGCCTCGCCCGCCGCGCCCATGCCATAGCCCTTGACGGTCTTGGCCAGGATGACGGTGGGCTGGCCACGATGGGCCAGCGCCGAGGCGTAGGCGGCATAGATCTTGGCCGGATCATGGCCGCCGCGGTTGAGCGCGCCGATTTCCTCATCGCTCAGGTGCGCCACGCGCTCCAGCAGCACCGGGTCAGCGCCGAAGAAATGTTCGCGCACGTATGCGCCGCCGCGCGCCTTGAACACCTGGTACTCGCCGTCCACGCACTGCATCATTCGCCGGCGCAGGCGGCCGTCATGGTCTTGCGCCAGCAGCGCGTCCCAGCCGGCTCCCCAGATCACCTTGATGACGTTCCAACCGGCGCCGCGGTACACGCTTTCCAGTTCCTGGATGATCTTGGCGTTGCCGCGCACCGGGCCGTCCAGGCGCTGCAGATTGCAGTTCACCACGAAGATCAGGTTGTCCAGTTTTTCGCGGCCGGCCATCGCCACCGCCGCCAGCGTCTCGGGCTGGTCCTGTTCGCCGTCGCCCAGAAAGCCCCAGACCTTGCGGCCTTGCGCGGGGATCAGCTCGCGGTCTTCCAGGTAGCGCATGTAGCGCGCCTGATAGGCGGCCATCAGCGGTCCCAGTCCCATCGACACGGTCGGGAACTGCCAGAACCCGGGCATGGTGCGCGGATGCGGATAGGACGCCAGCCCGCCGCCGGCCGTCTCGCGCCGGAAGCGGTCGAGTTCTTCCTCGGAAATGCGGCCCTCCAGATAGGCGCGCGCATAGATGCCGGGCGCGGAATGGCCCTGGATGTACAGCATGTCACCCAGGAAGTCCGGCGTGGCCGCACGGAAGAAGTGGCGAAAGCCGGTTTCGTACAGCGTCGTGGCCGAGGCGTAGGTCGCGATGTGTCCGCCCACGCCCGAGGTCTTGCCCGCGCGCAGCACCATGGCCATGGCGTTCCAGCGCAGATAGGCGTCCAGCCGCAGCTCGATGCCCATGTCGCCCGGAAACGAACCCTGCTCCGCTGGCCGGATCGTGTTGACGTAGGGCGTGGCGTTCGGCGCGGCATAGCCGCCGTGGCCGGCGCGGTCCTGGCCGATCAGTTGGTCCAGCAGATAGTGGGTGCGCGGCCGGCCCTCGTGGGCCAGCACGGCCTGCATGGCCTCCAGCCATTCCTGGGTTTCCTGCGGGTCGGCGTCGGTCGGTTCTGTCGGGGTGTCCATGGCGTCCTCCTGGTGGGCGCGAAGGCGGCATCCCGGTGTACGGCCGCCGTCATTTCGCATCGTGAATTGCAATTGCATAATGTGCAATTGCAATCGTATGGAGGAATTCTAATAATTGCAAGTGCAACTATTTCAGGACAGGTCCCCAGGCCCTCCCCGCTAGCGGGACGCAGCCATCATGAATTCCACCGCGGCCCTCAGGGTCGGTTCGTCCGCGGACGAGCCGCCGCGCGGCGGCATCGCGCCCTTGCCCTTGAGCACGGTGGCCAACAGCGCATCCGTGCCCTGCGCAATAAAGGGCGACCAGGCTTGCTTGTCGCCCAGCCTGGGCGCATTGGCGACCCCGCTGGCGTGGCATACGACACAGGCGGACTTGTAGAGCTTTTCGCCCGCGGGGTTGATGGCGGCCAGCGACTCGGCCCCCGCTTGCGCGACGGGCAGGCTGGCCAGGGCGGCGGCGAACGCAATTCGATACAGCGAGGACATGGCAAGGCTCCGAAAGGAAAAAGCGTGACGGCGTAGCGGACAGACAAGGGCAAGGCGCGCCACGCGCGCCCTGCCGCCGCGCTCAGCGCGGGATCGGACCCGGCGCCTTGATCTGCTTCATCAGGTCGTCATTCCATTTGCCCTCGACCTTGATATGCCCGGCCGCGCCCAGTTCGAAGGCTTCGATCAGGTTGTGGTTCAGGTAGGCGTACACGCCGGGCTGCTTGAAGGTGTAGAGCGCCGCGCCCGCCGAACCGCCGCGGATGAACCAGGTCTCCAGGTCCTTCTGCGGCGGGTTGGCGAACTTGCCGGTTTCCCAGACCCAGTCGCCATGGCCGCCGATCAGATGCGGGCGCGTATCGCGATTGGCCTGCGAATGGATCAGGAGCACCGTCTCGCCGACCTTGGCCGTGAGCGCGTTCGCCCCCGTCAAGGCCCCGACCTTGCCATTGAAGACGATGTGCGACGGCGTCAGCGTGCGCATGACTTCGACCGTGTCGCCATAGCTTTCCGCCAGGGTCGCGTAGTCCTTGAATTTGCCGTTCGCGTCCTTGGGGATGTACAGGTCGAACTCGCCTATGGTGTAGGCACGGTCGTAGCGCAGCGGCTTGCCCTGCGGATCCTTCAGTCCGTCGCGCGGCAGCACCATCAGCGTGCCGCTCATGCCCGCCACCACGTGCCAGGGCACCATGCCTTCGGGCGCACAGTGGTAGACGAAGGTGCCGCTGCGATCCGCCTTGAAGCGCAGCGTGGCCTGCTCGCCCGGGTTCACGTTGGTGAGCTTGGCCCCGCCCAGCGCGCCGGTGGCGGCGTGGAAATCCACGTTGTGCGGCATGGCGTTGGTGGCCGGATTGACCAGGGTCAGTTCGACATAATCGCCTTCATGCACCACCAGGGTCGGACCGGGCATGGACCCGTTGAACGTCATTGCCTGCAAGGTCGTGCCCTTGTCATCGATGACCATCTTCTTCTCCGCGATGGTCATCGTGAATTCGATCACCTTGGGACCCGAACGGGCCACCTGCTCATGCGGGTGGACCATGGGCGGGGCGACCAGCGCAACCTTGGCGCGTTCCAGTTGATCGGCGTTCTGGGCGGCTGCCGGGCCGCCCGCCATCGCTGCGATCAATGCCATGGCAAGCAAGGTGGGGCGCAAAGCGTTCATGTGCAACTCCTGTTCGGGTTTCTGCAACGCCGAGTCTGTCGGCGCTTCCATTGAAGGCTCGCCACCTTTTGCGTTCTTTGCTGTAGCGCAAACTTCAGACCAGCTTGCGAGCCGCCGTGCATTGCCGCCGCGCGGCCGCGATGTCACCATCAAGGCATGGACCCTCCACACGCTTCCGGGCAGCCTGCGGCGTCGTCGCCCCTGTGCCATGCCCTGCTTCGCAACCTGGATCTGTTCAGGCCCTTGTCCGATGCGCAGCTGGACGCCGCGCTGCGCGGCGCGGTGCCTTGCCGCCTGGAGGCCGGCGCCTTGGCCTATCGCCAGGGCGCCGCTGCCGCGCATTTTTTCGTGCTGCTGCATGGCTGCCTGAAGGTGGCGCAGCTGACGCCGGAGGGCGAACAGGTCGTGGTGCGCTACGTGAATCCCGGCGACATGTTCGGGCTGGCCTGCGCCATGCGGCAGCCCTGCTATCCGGCTACGGTGCAGACCGTACAGGAAAGCGTCTGCCTGGCGTGGCCGGCCACGGCCTGGGAACGCTTCATCGCCTGCCATCCCCAGTTGGGCGCGGCCGCACTGCAAACCATGGGACAGCGCTTGCAGGACGCGCACGTCCGCATCCAGGAGCTGTCCACCGATGAAGTCGAGCAACGGGTCGCGCGCGCCATCCTGAGGCTGGTGCAGCAATCCGGCCAGCCCATGCAGGACGGCATCGGCATCGGCTTTCCCATCACCCGCCAGGACATCGCCGAAATGACCGGCACCACCTTGCACACGGTCAGCCGGCTGCTCAGCGACTGGAAGCAGCGCGGCATCGTCTCGGCCGGACGCAAGCGCGTGGTGCTGCGCTCGCCCGCCGCCTTGGCCCGCCTGGGCGAGCACGCCGCGCCCGCCGTGGATTGCTCGGCCTGCCTGTCCTGTCGCCACGGGTCGCCGGCCGCGGACGAGGCCTGCGACGCGAGCGCCGAGCTGGCCGGCGCATAGCGCGCAGGCAACGCGGCCTAGCCGGGTTCCAGCACCAGCCGCAGCCCCAGGTTGGCGGGCGGCACGCCGACCGAACACGCGCCGCCCTTGGGGTCGCGGATGAAATCGGGCAGATACGCGACGTGCCTGCCGGCCGCGACGCGTATGCCGCAGTTGCGGCTTTCCTGCTCCTGCTCCTGCGCCGCATTGCCGCTTGCGCCATCGCGCAGCCCGTCCAGCACGCGCCGCGCATGGCAATCGTCGGTCCAGTCCCACACGCTGCCCGCCATGTCCATCAGGCCGGCGCGGTTGCGGCCATAGGCGCCGAAGGCGCGCACCGTGACGTCGCCCTGCGCGCCGCGCAGGCTCTGTTGTTCGTATTCCGCCAGCCAGCGCTGCGCCGGGTCGCTGCCATCGGGCAAGGCCGGCAAGACGTCCGCGCGATAGGCTTCGCCCGCCGCGTAGACCCATTCGGCATAGCTGGGCAGGCGCAGGCGCCTGCCGGTGCGTTCGGACAGCCACGCAGCATAGGCAACCGCGTCGGTCCAGCTGATGCCTACCGCGGGCAGGTCGGGCGCAACCGCCTGGCGCTGCGCGGGATCCAACGCCTTGCATGCGCCGGCCTCCACGCACGCTGCGTATTCGGCCTGGCTGACCTGTCGTGTCATGATGACCAGGCCATCCGGATAGCGCGCGACGCGCGGCGCGGGCGTGGCGGGATAGCCGTTGCGCAAGGCCTCGCCCGGCGGCACGTAGCTCACCTCGCCCGGCGGCAGCCGCGTGATTTCCGGCAACGCAAAACGGGCCCCGTCCTGGGGCCCGCAAGCGGTCAACAGCAATGAAACGATGACGGTCGGCAGGATGCGCATGCGGCGGTTCTCCGGAATGCCCGCGCCGGTCGGGCGCGGGCTGGATTCCATTGGACCGGCTGCCGCGGCCGGGCTCTTTGCGCTGAAGCAAAGAGCCCGACGCTCGCCGCGCGCCGCGCGCCGCTACCCGCGCGCCGCCTTGGCCTGCAGGCGCGGCTCGGCCAGCGCGGGCTTGCCGCTCAGAAGGCCCAGGATCACCTGCATCACGATGGCCAGCGCGCCCAGCAGGAACACCACGTCGCCGAAGGTGCGGCCCCAGCGCAGGTTCTGCAGCAGCTCCTGCTGCATGAAGCCTTCGCTGCGGGCGTACCACATGCCCTCGCTGACGCTGGCGTGGAACTGGATCAGCCCCACCGGCAGCAGGCTGGTGAAGATCATCAGCGCGAGGCCCAGGTTCATGCCCCAGAACGCCAGCTTCATCAAACCGGGGCTCAGCGCGTACTGCGGACGGATGTAGCGCAGCACCAGCAGGGTGAAGCCCAGCGCCAGGAAGCCATACACGCCGAACAGGGCCGCGTGCGCGTGCACCGGCGTGGTGTTCAGGCCCTGGATGTAGTACAGCGAAACGGGCGGGTTGATCATGAAGCCGAAGACGCCCGCGCCCAGCATGTTCCAGAAGGCCACGGCGACGAAGCACATCAGCGGCCACTTCAGGTTTTCCATCCAGGGCGCGCGGGTCTTCAGGCGCCAGTTCTCCCAGGCCTCATGCCCCAGCACGATGAGCGGCACCACTTCCAGCGCCGAGAAGCTGGCGCCGATGGCCATCACGGGCGTGGTGGTGCCGGCGAAGTACAGGTGATGGAAGGTGCCGGGTATGCCGCCCAGCATGAAGAGCGAGGCCGAGGCCAGGCTGGCCGTGGTGGCCATGCGGCGCGACACCAAGCCCAGCGTGGAGAAGATGAAGGCCAGCGCCGTGGTCGCGAAGACTTCGAAGAAGCCTTCCACCCACAGGTGCACGATCCACCAGCGCCAGTACTCCATCACCGTCAGGTGCGTGCGTTCGCCGTAGAAGAAGCCGGCGCCGTAGAACAGGCCGATGGCGCCGACCGAAGCGGTCAGGAGCGCCAGCAGGTTCTTGTCCCCGCCCGGCGTGCGCAGCGCCGGCACGATGCCGCGCAGCATCAGCACCAGCCAGAAGCAGATGCCGGCGAACTTGCCGATCTGCCACAGGCGGCCCAGGTCCACGTATTCATAGCCCTGGTGGCCCAGCCAGAAGTTCAGGTCCGGCGGCATGATCTGCGCGATCGCGAGGTAGTTCCCGGTGAACGATCCGACCACCACCAGCACCAGCGCCCAGAACAGGATGTCGACGCCAAGCTTCTGGAACTTGGGATCGCGCCCGCCGTTGATCAACGGCGCCAGAAACAGGCCGGCGGCCAGGAAGCCCGTGGCGATCCAGAACAGCGCGCTCTGGATATGCCAGGTGCGCACCAGCGAATACGGGAACCACTGCGACAGGTCGACGCCATAGAACTTCTGCCCTTCGACGGTGTAGTGCGCGGTGAAGGCGCCCAGCAGCACCTGGAAGCCGAACAGCGCCACGACCAGGAACAGGTACTTGCCCAGGGCGCGCTGCGACGGCGTCAGGGCGAAGGTGGTCAGCGGGTCCTTGGCTGGCGCCAGCGGCTCGTCGTCTTCCTTGCCGCGCAGGAACGCCCAGGCCCAGACCAGGAAGCCGATGCCGGCCAGCAGCACCACCACGCTGAGGATGGACCACATGACGTTTTCGGCGCTGGGCACGTTGTCGATCAGGGGTTCATGCGGCCAGTTGTTGGTGTAGGTGACCGCCTTGCCTTCGCGCTCGGTGGCCGCGGCCCATGCCGTCCAGAAGAAGAAATGCGTGAGCTGGGTGCGGCGCGCGGCGTCGGGCAGCGTGTTTTCCTTCATCGCGAAATTTTCGCGGCTGCGGTGCAGCGCGGGCGCGTCGGAGAACAGCTGGTCGTAATAGGCGGCGGTCTGCGCCATGGCGCGCGCGCGCCGCGGACTCACCGCCAGCGTGTCGGTGGCGGCGTCGCTGCGGTTGGCGCGGTATTCGGCCTTCAGTTCCGCGCGCAACGCTGCCTGGGCGCCCGCGTCCAGCTGCGCATAGTCCCGGCCGTGCTGCTCGCGCGCGGCCAGGTCCAGCCAGGCGGTCAGTTCACGGTGCAGCCAGTCGGCCGTCCAGTCCGGCGCCTGGTAGGCGCCGTGTCCCCAGACCGATCCCAGCTGCATGCCGCCGACCGATTGCCAGGCCGTCTGGCCGTCCAGGATGTCGTCGCGGCCGAACAGCGGTTTGCCGTCGGTCGTCACGACCTGCCCGGGAATCGGCGGCGCCTGGCGATAGACCTCGCCGCCGTAGAAGCCCAGCAATGCGAACGTGACCGCCAATACGGCGATCAAGGTGAACCATAATTTCCGATACGGACCCATGATGGGAACGCCCTCCAGTGTTGCGGTTTTGGGGTACGTACCCATATGCGAATTCCGTGCCAGGAAAAATCCCATGCAAATCATGGCATTGCAATTCACACGGTTTTTTTCACCGTGGCCAGCCAGGGTATAAATCACCAATAAAGGGTTGTTTAGACCGCGAAATGCCGGCGTCGCGCCTGGCGCCCGCCTCTTACAATCCCCGCAGCATTCCCACCTCTTTCAAAGGAACCGACCGCATGGCCACGGGCAAGCCCGATGCGTGGAGCCTCTTCCTGACCGCGCATGCGCTGGTAGTGGAAGAAATCGAAAAGCGCCTGTCAGCCGCCGGCCTGCCGCCGCTGGCCTGGTATGACGCCTTATGGGCGCTGGAGCGCGCGCCCGACGGCACGGCCAGGATGTTCGAGATCGCCGAGCGCATGGTGATCGCGCGCTACAACCTGACGCGCCTGATGGACCGCATCGAGGCCGAAGGCCTGGTCGAACGCTTCCGCTCGGACGAAGACCGCCGCGCCACCTACGCCCGCCTCACGCCCAAGGGCCGCGCGCTGCGCCGCGAGATGTGGAAGGTCTACGGCCCCGCCGTCGACGAACTGTTCCTGTCGCGGCTGCCGCAGGCGCAGCAAGACGCCATGGCGGCGAGCTTCCTGGACATCGCGCGCCACGTGCGCGCATCCAACAAGGAGTCTGCTGAATGAACGCCACGCCCCTGCACATCGGCATCGTCGCCTGCTCGGCGGAAGGCGCCGCGCTTTGCTACCGCACGCTGTGCGCGGAAGGCGCCCAGCGCCTGGGCCCGCACGCGCACCCGGAGATTTCGCTGCACACGCATTCGCTGGCGGACTATGTCGCCTGCCTGGACCAGGCCGACCTGGCCGGGGTGGGCGCGCTGATGCAGTCGTCGGCGGGCAAGCTGGCGCGCGCGGGCGCGGATTTCCTGATCTGCCCGGACAACACCATCCACCAGGCGCTGGACCATGTGCTGCCGCAGTCGCCCCTGCCCTGGCTGCATATCGCCGAAGAGGTCGCGGCCGAGGCCCAGGCGCGCGGCTTGCGCCGCATCGGCATCCTGGGCACGCGCTGGCTGGTGGACAGCAGCGTCTATCCGGACAAGCTGGAAGCGCGCGGGCTGCAATGGTTGCGGCCGGCGCAAGCGGACCGCGACACGCTGGCCCGCGTCATCATGGATGAACTGGTGTACGGCGTGTTCAAGCCGGAATCCGTGGCGAAGCTGCAAGCCGTGATCGAGCGCCTGCGCGAGGCTGGCTGCGACGCCGTGGTACTGGGCTGCACCGAGTTGCCGCTGGTGCTGAACGACGGCAATTCGGCCCTGCCCACGCTGGATTCGACCCGCATCCTGGCGCGCGCCGCGCTCACCCGCGCCTTGCGCGGCGCCTGATCCGGCGCCCTCAGATCTGGTCCAGGCCGTATTGGCGCAAGCGCTCCAGGTCCAGCACCTTGATCTGGTTGTAGGCCAGCGCCAGGATGCCCTGGTCGGCCAGCGTCTGCAGCGCCTGGTTGACCCGCTGGCGCGACAGGCCCGTCAGATAGCCTAGTTCTTCCTGCGAGATCGCCAGCGTCAGATCGGTGGACGGATACAGCTGCGGATTGAACAGCTGCGCCAGCGACTGCGCCACGCGCGCGTCCGCATCCAGCAAACGGTGGTTCTGGATGGAAGCGATGAACTCGCCCATGCGGTTGTTCAACTGGCCGATGACGAAATGCGAAAAAGGCAGGCTGGCCGACAACAGCGCATGGAAGGTGGCCGTAGGCACCAGCAACACCAGCGACGGCTGGATCGCCACCACGTCGTACTTGCGCAGTTCGCGCTTGATGACGCTGCCCTCGCCGAACCAGCCGCCCGGCGGCACGCCCGAAAAGGTGCAGCTGCGGCCCGATTCGTTGTAGATGGCCAGCTTCAACAGACCCGTGTGCACGCCCAGCCAATAGTCCGACGGCGCATTGCGCCGCGCGATCCAGGCGCCGTTGGGCACGTGTTCGGCGCGCGCGGTCGCCAGCACCAGATCCTGGTGGCGGGCCTCCAGCGCGGTAAACCAGGCACAGGATCCGAACAGGCCGGCCAGTTCCTCGGCGGAAACGATGTTTGAAACGTCGGACATGGGAATAACTGTGTAAAACTTGGGGAAGCCAGGTCGGCCGGCCGTCTGTCATGCAGGTGACAGACAGCATTTTCGGCGGCCCCGTAAGCTAGGGCAAGCGACGGGGATCAAACTCCCCGCACACGGATAAGGGACGCCTGCGCGTCCCAACTGGAGACAAGCATGAGCGGTATGTTCGACCGCGGCCTTGAGCGCCGCGAAGCCAACTACGAAGCCCTGACCCCGGTGGATTTCATCGCGCGCGCAGCCCAGGTCTATGGCCAGCGGCTGGCCATCGTCCACGGCGAGGTGCGGCGCAACTGGGCCCAGACCTACGAGCGCGCGCAGCGCCTGGCCGGCGCGCTGGCGCAAGCCGGCATCAAGCGCGGCGACACCGTGGCCGTGATGCTGCCCAACATTCCCGCCATGGTCGAAGCCCATTTCGGCGTGCCCATGCTGGGCGCGGTGCTCAATACCCTGAATACCCGCCTGGACACCCCCAGCGTGCTGTTCATGCTGGGCCACGGCGAAGCGCAGGCGCTGATCGTGGACACGGAGTACGCCGAACTCGCCCAGCGCGCCCGGGCCGAATTCCCGCACCTGAAGCTCATTTCGGTGCACGACCTGGAAACCGCCCCGGCGGAGCTGCCCGGCGCGGTCGATTACGAAGCCTTCCTGGCCGGCGCCCCAGCCCGCTACGACTGGAAGCCCCCCGCGGACGAATGGGACGCCATCGCACTGAATTACACGTCCGGCACCACCGGCGATCCCAAGGGCGTGGTCTACCACTACCGCGGCGCCTACCTGAACGCCATCAGCAACATCCTCGAATGGGACATGCCCAAGCATCCGGTCTATCTGTGGACCCTGCCGCTGTTCCACTGCAACGGCTGGTGCTTTGCCTGGACGGTCGCCGCGCGCGCCGGCGTCAACGTGTGCCTGCGCAAGTTCGATCCGCAGACCGTGTTCGACCTGATCCGCAATGAAGGCGTCACCCATTATTGCGGCGCGCCCATCGTGCAGAGCGCGCTGGCCAACGCGCCGGCCGAACTGCGCGCCGGCATCGACCACACAGTGCGCACCATGGTGGCGGGCGCCGCGCCCGCGCCCGCCGTCATCGCCAAGATGCGCGACATCGGTTTCGAATTGACCCATGTGTACGGTCTGACCGAAGTCTATGGACCCGCAGCCGTGTGCGCCCGCCAGGAAGCCTGGGACGCGCTGGACGAGGAAGAACGCGCGCTGCGCAATGCGCGCCAGGGCGTGCGCTACCACCTGCAGGCGGGCGTGTCCGTGCGCGATCCCGACACCATGGAAGAGGTGCCGGCCGACGAGCAGACCGTGGGCGAAGTCATGTTCCGCGGCAACATCTGCATGAAGGGCTATCTGAAGAACGAACGCGCCACCGAACAGGCTTTCGCCGGCGGCTGGTTCCGCACCGGCGACCTGGGCGTGATGACGGCCGACGGCTACGTCCGCATCAAGGACCGCAGCAAGGACATCATCATTTCCGGCGGCGAGAACATCTCCAGCATCGAGGTGGAAGACGCGCTCTACCGCCATCCCGCGGTGGCGGCGGTGGCCGTAGTGGCCATGCCCGACCCCAAATGGGGCGAAACCCCTTGCGCCTTCGTCGAACTCAAGCCCGGCTGCACCGCCACCGCCGAAGAGATCATCGCGCACTGCAAGCTGCTGCTGCCCGGCTTCAAGGTGCCGCGCGCGGTGCGCTTCGGCGAACTGCCCAAGACCTCCACCGGCAAGATCCAGAAATTCGAACTGCGCGCCGCCGTCGGCGCGACCAAGGCCATCGACGTGGCCGGCCCCGGCAAGGCCGGTTGAATCCCACGTTTCCATCCCATCCAGGAGCTCCGACGCCATGACGTACCAAGCCCCCGTGAAAGACATGCTGTTCGTGCTGAACCACCTTGCGGGCCTGCCGCAAATTGCCGCGCTGCCCGGCTTCGAGGAAGCCACGCCCGACACCACCCAGGCCGTGCTGGAAGAATCCGCCCGCTATGCCGGCGACGTGCTGGCGCCGCTGAACCATGCAGCCGACCGCGAGCCCAGCTCCTGGCGCGACGGCGCCGTCACCACTTCGCCTGGCTTCAAGCAAGCCTTCGACATGTACGCGGAGGCCGGCTGGCAAGGCATGACGCATCCGGTGGAATACGGCGGCCAGGGCCTGCCCGGCCTGATCGGTTCGCCCTGCTCGGAAATGCTGAACGCCGCCAACCTGTCGTTCGCGTTGTGCCCGCTGCTGACCAATGGCGCGATCGAGGCGCTGCTGACGGCGGGTTCGCCTGAACTGAAGCAGCGCTTCATCGAGCCCATGATTTCCGGACGCTGGACCGGCACCATGAACCTGACCGAGCCACAGGCAGGCTCGGACCTGGCCATGGTGCGGTCACGCGCGCAACCCGTGGGCGACGGCACCTACCGCATCTCGGGCACCAAGATCTTCATCACCTACGGCGAACACGATCTGGCCGAGAACATCCTGCACCTGGTGCTGGCGCGCCTGCCCGACGCGCCAGAAGGCGTCAAAGGCATTTCGCTGTTCCTGGTGCCCAAGTTCCTGGTCAACGAAGACGGCACGCTGGGCGCGCGCAACGATGTCCATTGCGTGTCGATCGAACACAAGCTGGGCATCAAGGCCAGCCCCACCTGCACGCTGCAGTTCGGCGACGCGGGCGGCGCGCTGGGCTATCTGGTGGGCCAGGAAAACCGCGGCCTGGACGCCATGTTCATCATGATGAATGCCGCGCGCTACGCGGTAGGCGTGCAGGGCGTGGCCGTCGCCGACCGCGCCCACCAGCACGCGCTGGCTTATGCCGCCGAGCGCGTGCAGAGCCGCCCGGTGGACGGTTCGTCCAAGGACGCGGTGGCCATCATCCAGCACCCCGACGTGCGGCGCATGCTGGGCACGATGCGCGCCCTGACCGAGGCCGGCCGCGCGCTGGCCTACTACACCGCAGGGCATGCGGATCTGGCGCACGCCAGTCCGGACGCCGAAGCCCGCAAGCGCCATCTGGCAGTGCAGGAATACCTGGTGCCGATCGTCAAGGGCTGGTGCACCGAGATGTCCATCGACGTGGCCAGCCTGGGCGTGCAGGTGCACGGCGGCATGGGCTTCATCGAGGAAACCGGCGCGGCGCAGTACTACCGCGACGCGCGCATCCTCACGATCTACGAAGGCACCACGGCGATCCAGGCCAACGACCTGGTGGGCCGCAAGACCCTGCGCGACGGCGGCGCAGTCGCCCGCGCCCTGCTGGCGGAAGTCGGCAAGATCGAAGCGGCGCTGGAAGCCCGCAGCGAATCCGCTGCCCGCCTGATGTTGACGCCGCTGCGCCAGGCCCGCGCGGCGCTGGCCGACGCCATCGACTTCGTGCTGGCCAACGCCGCCAGCCGTCCCAACGCGGTGTTCGCGGCCGCCGTGCCTTATCTGCTGCTGGCGGGCACCACGTTTGCCGGCTGGCAGATGGCTCGGGCGCTGCTGGCGAGCTTGGATCTGCGCGAGGAAGATCCTGTTTTCCACGATGCAAAGATCGCGACTGCGCAGTGCTATGCGTTGCATAAGCTGAGCCAGGCGCCTGGGTTGGCGGCGGTGGTCATGGGGTCTGGGGAGTATGAGGTGCAGCCGTAGCTGTTTGTGGTGCGTTACGGGCCCTTGATACATGAGGGTCTCTTTGGCGATAGGCTTCGGAGCCGCGTTCCGGTGCTTCGTAGGCCGCCCGTCGGCGCGGGCGCCTGAGTGGCGGGCGCCCACGATTGCGGTCCGGAGCGTTCGCTCCGGACTGCCCCATCCTCATCCTCGTCACCGCCTTCGGCGGTTCCTTCGGATTCCGTCGGGCGCATCGAGGTTGCCCGCCACTCAGGCGCCCGCGCCGACGAGCTACTTGAATCTTGGATTGGGGCGCTGCTGGAGCCGTGGGCAGGGACGATGCTTGTGTTGCCCGTCATTCTCGGCCGCGCGGGCGGCCGAGAATGACATACGTGATTTCTTGAATTTCGATTGTGTTCGCTTGCGCGGATGCGGTGACTGATTTGCTATTGATCCCCAGCACACGGGGGAGTGGGCGGTGATGGGTGGCGCGCGGCGAATGGCCGCTTGCGCATGCAGACCTGGACGCGCGCCACCCATCCGGCACCTGCGTTGAAATGACGATTGCTGGCCGACCCGTGCGCTTCGCCATCAACCCGAACACAGCACCCACCATATTCAAACCTGGTTCTCGCCAACCGCACGCGTCATCACGAGAACGCCCCCGTCACCCGCGCGCAGCGCCATCGCGCGACGCAAGATACAGCGTAAGCCCCAAGAGGCCGCCCGCGCGGCCGGCCTGGGGCGGGCCCCGCAAAACACACCCCCCCCCCACCGACCGTGGCCAGAACGCCAAGCACACCGCCCGCCCCAGCGCCCGTGAAGATTCAAGCAGCCGAGCCAGTCGCGGCGTGGGCTCGCGATGCGCGGGGCGTCGATAAGCCCGAGGGAATCTGAAGGAGTCGCCGAAGGCGAGGACGAAGATGACGAAGGGGAAGTCCGGAGCGAAGGCTTCGGACCGCAATCGCAGCCCCGCGCATCGCGAGCCCACGACGCGACTGGCGTCTAAAGAACCCCACGACGAGCATCCTGAGAACCAACGGCCAAACGCTCACCACGCGGCAACGTCACCGCCCAGAACGCCAGCGCCACAACACTGATACCCGCCCCCAGCAAACACACCCCAAGCCACCCCGCCTGCGCATAAACCGCCGTCGAAGCGATAGACCCCAACCCGCTCCCCACCGCGTAGAACATCATGTAGCCACCGACCAATCGACTATGCGCCTGCGGATTCACGCTGAAGATCATGGTCTGATTCGTCACGTGCAGCGCTTGCAAGGCGATATCCAGGACCAGCACACCCAACGCCAGCAACCACAGACTCTGATTCAGAAAGGCAATCGGCACCCAGGCCAGGCAGAGCAACGCCAGGCCCACGGCCGTGGTCCGCTCGCCTTGCCCGCTATCGGCCAGCCGCCCTGCCCGCGCCGCCATCAGCACGCCCGCCACGCCCACCAGCCCGAACGCGCCCACCGCGCTGTGCGTCAGCGAATGCGGCGGCGCGCTCAGGGGCAGCACCAGCGCGGTCCAGAAGGCGCTGAAGGCAGCGAACATCAGCAGCGCGATCATGCCGCGCACGCGCAGCATGCGCTCGGTAGCCAACAGGCCGTAGAGCGAGCGCAGCAAGGCCCAGTAACCCATGTCCACCGCGGGCAGCCGGCGTTGCGGCAAACGCCGCGCCAGCACCACCGCCAGCACGGCGGCCAGCGCAGCGGACACGACGTAGACCGCGCGCCAGCCCCACAGGTCCGCCACGGCCCCGGCCAGCGTGCGCGCCAACAGCAGGCCGATCACCACCCCGCCTTGCGCGGCGCCGACCACCCGGCCGCGCTCGCCCGGCGCGGCCAGCGCCGCGGACAAGGCCAGCAGGCCCTGTGTCATGGCCGTTCCCAGCAAGCCCAGCGCCACCATGCCCATCAACAGCCAGGGCGCGCCGGCCGACAGCGCCACGGCCGCCAAAGACAGGACCAGCAGCGCCAGCTGCCCCAGCATCAGGCGCCGGCGGTCCAGCAGGTCGCCCAGCGGCACCACGAACAGAAGCGCCAGCGCGCAGCCCAGTTGGGTGGCCGTGACCACGATGCCTACCGCGCCTTCGGCGATGCCGAACTCTCGGCCGATGGCGTCCAGCAGGGGCTGGGCGTAATACACGTTGGCCACGCTCAGGGCGCAGGCCACCGCCAGCAGCATCACCAGGGACCAGGGCATCGGACTTGGGGGTGCGGAATCGGCGGGTTCTGGTCGGGCTGACATCTCTTGCTCCATTCTGGTTGCTTTATAAAACCAGAATAATAGTTTTCGAGGTTTTATAATGCAACCGAAATTTCGATACGCCAGCCATCACCGCCTTTCCCTCAGCAAGGATCCGACATGGTCAAACGCACTAGTCTCGAAGGCGCCGCCTGCCCGGTGGCACGCTCCCTGGACGCGATCGGCGACTGGTGGTCGCTATTGATCGTGCGCGACGCCTTCGATGGATTGCGGCGGTTTGGCGAATTGCAGAAAAGCCTGGGCGTGGCCAAGAACATCCTCAGCGACCGGCTGCGCACGCTGGTGGCGCACGGCATCCTCGAAGTGGCGCCGGCCTCGGACGGCAGCGCCTACCAGGAATACGTGCTGACCGACAAAGGCCGGGCGCTCTTTCCAGTAATCGTGGGCTTGCGCCAATGGGGCGAAGACCACTACTACGGCGCGGCCGAACCCCATTCCACGCTGATCGACCGCAAGCGCGGCCAGCCCGTGCGCAAGCTGGAAATCCGCGCGCAGGACGGCCGCCTGCTCGGGCCGGACGATGCCGTGGTGCAGAAGACCGCCCTCCCGGGCTAGGTCGGGGCTATGCAGCCCCCGCGGCCGGCCATTGCCCAGTCGCCAGCGCGGTGGGCGAGTACGAGTCGAAGCGCCAGCGCAAGGCCAGCGCGCCGGGCCGGCGCACCACGCGCCGCACATGCACCCGCCACAGCCGTTCGGCGCCCTCGAACTGCGCGATCTCAGGGCTGTCCAGGATGACTTCAGCAGCGCCCGTCAACTGCAGCACGTCGCCGCGCTCGAAGTCGATGAACAGCAGTCCGGCGCGCGGGTTGAGCACCATGTTGCCCAGGGTGTTGAAAAAGCGGTTCCCGGAAAAATCCGGAATGGTCAGCACGTCGCCGTCCACCCGCACGAAGCCCGGCTTGCCGCCGCGGTGCGAGACGTCGACCTTGCGGCCGCCCTCGTCCGCGTAGGTCGCCACGAAAAACGTGTCGGACCGGGCGATCAGCGCCCGCGCCGCGGCGTCCAGCGCGGTGCGCTCATTCGGCGCGCCCGGAAAGCGTAGCGCCGGCGAACGCGAAAACTGGAATTCCCGCGCCTGGATGTATTGCGGGCAATTGCCGAAGGACTGCGTCACCGCCACCTCGAAGCGCTTGCCGTCCCAGGTGGCGATGCGGCCGTTGGCGCGGTTGCGTCGGCGCGTGTGCAGCTCGATTCCCAGCAGGCCCACCTGCTGGTCCATCCCCAGGCCGGCCAGCAGCGGATCGTCGGCATCCGGCACGGCGGACACGCGCAGGCTGCGTGGATCGGGCGAGGACACGAAGCCGGGCAGGCCTTCCAGCACGCCGGCCCAGGGATCGCCCTGCCCGTCCACCGCGCCGGCAACAAGAAACGGCAGCTGCTCGAAAAACAGGCGGTGCTGGTCCGGCATGTAGTCGCGGATGACTTTGGGTCCGGTCACCGCCATGCGCTCGGCGATCCCGACGTGGTGTTGCAACAGGCGTTCGCCCGCGTGCCAGGGCGACGGCGGGAGGGCGGCAGGTTCTGCGATGGCCATGGCGTACTCCTTGAGGGCGGCGCCTGTCCTCAGGCGGCCAGCAGGCCCACCGGCGACGAGGCCATGGGCACGAAACGCGGCAGGCTTTCGATGCGGCCCAGCCAGGCGCGGACGTGCGGATAGGCCTCCAGCGACACATTGCCTTCGGGGGCATGCGCCACATAGGCGTAGCAGGCCACGTCCGCAATGGTCGGCGTCGTGCCCGCCAGGAAATCCCGTACGCCCAGTTCGCCGTCCATGACCTTGAGCAAGGCATGGGCGCGGGCCAGCGTGCTGTCCACGTCATAGGCCGCGCCGAACAGGGTCACCAGGCGCGCAGCCGCCGGGCCGATCGCCAGCGGACCGGACGCCGCCGACAGCCAGCGCTGTACCGCCGCCGCCCCGGCCGGGTCTTCCGGGAGCCAGGCCTGGCCGCCGTAGCGCTTGGCCAGGTAGACCAGGATGGCGGTCGAATCCGCGACCACCACCCCGCCGTCGTCGATGACCGGCACCTGGCCGAAGGCGTTCAAAGCCAGGAACGGCGGGCGCTTCTGCTCGCCGCCGCGCAGGTCCACATCGACCTTGCGGTGGGGCACATCCAGCAGGGACAGCATCAGGGCGACGCGATGGGCGTGGCCGGACAAGGGAAAACTGTAGAAGGTCAGCGTAGGGGTATGGGCGGTTTGCATGAGCGGGCTCCAAGTCGGATTCGGACTCCATCTTGGGCCGGCGCCGGGCTCGCGTGAACGGCCAGCGCCGGCAAGACACTCTTGCAGCGGATGAAAGAAAGAGGACGGCCGCCCCGTCCCTTCAATGCCTGCGTGCGGGCGCGTCCGAGGAACGGGTCGCTACGCCGGCAGCGTCGCCAGGTCGCGCCGCAAGGCCTCGACGCAGAACTCCACGAAGCTGCGCACCTTGGCCGAACTCTTGCGGCCTTCGGGGTACACCAGGTGGACCGGCAGCGGCGGCAGTTCAAAGTCGCGCAGCACCACCTCCAGGGCGCCGCTGGCCAGGTGCCGCGCCACCTGGTAGGACACCACCTGCGTCAGCCCCCAGCCCTCGCAGGCCGCGAGCACCGCGGCCTGGAAGGACGTGACCGTCAGCTGCGAATCGACGCGCAGGCTGCGGGGCTGGCCGTCCTGCTGGAAGCGCCATTGCGGCGTGCGGCCCTCCATGGCGGCGGTGACCGTGCAAAAGCGCGGCAGGGACTCCAGATCCTGCGGCACGCCGTGTTCGCGCAGGAAGGCGGGTGCGGCGCAGACCACGCGGCGTACCTGCCCCACCGGCACCGCAGTCAGCGTCGAATCCGGCAAGGCGCCGATGCGCACCGCCACGTCCACGCGTTCGTCCAGCAGGTTCACCACGCGGTCCACCAGCAGCGTGCGCACGGAGACTTCGCGATGCGCGCGCAGATAAGCCAGCACTGTCGGCATCACGTGCAATTCGCCGAAGAACGCCGGCGCCGTGATGCTGAGCGCGCCCCGCGGCGCGGCCATCGCGCCGGCCACGGCATCGTCGGCCTGTTCGACTTCGTCGAGGATGCGGCGGCAGTCGTCGGCATAGCGCTGGCCGGCCTCGGTCAGTCGCAGGCTGCGCGTGGTGCGCACCAGCAGCAACGCGCCCAACCGCCGCTCCAGCGCCGACACGCTGCGCGTGACGGTCGGCGCGGACATTTCCAGCCGGCGCGCGGCCGCGGCGAAACTCTGTGCCTCGGCCACCGCCAGGAACACGCTCATTTCATGGAATCGATTCACGCCTCGCGGCCTCCGCGCTGATTTTCGGGAAGAGAGTAGAAGCGCGTGCAGGGGCGCGTCAATCCAGTTACAGAGGATATGAGCCGCATGCTTCCCGGCCTCATGCTTGAGCCTCGAACTCCTTGCGCAACCACCCCAGGAAAGCCTTGACCGGCGGATGGCGTTCGCGGCCCGGCGCGCACAGCGCGGTGTAGGCCGCCCCCGCCACCCGCACCTCAGGACGATACGCCACCAGGGTACCCGCCGCCACGCTGTCCGACACCATGACGGAGCTGGCCAGCACCAGTCCCTGGCCGGCAATGGCGGCCTGCAGGGCATAGTGCTCTTCCTCGTAGGCATGCAGCGCCGCCGGCTTGCGCCAGGACGGCAGGCCGGCGGCCTCGCACCAGTCCTGCCAGCCCTGCTCGTACAGCTGCGAATCGCGCCAGCGCACGGTCACCAGCGACGGCGCGCGCCTGCCCGGACGGGCGGCCAGCGTCGGCGCGCCATAGACGCCGAACCATTCCTGCAACGAGCAGGCGGCGTGCAGCCCGGGCCAGCGCGCCCGGCTGTAGCGGATGGCCAGGTCCACGCTGGCGTCGCGCAACAGGTCCACCGCTTCGGCGCTGGTGTTCAGGTTCAGTTGATATTGAGGAAACGCCGCGTAGAAGCGGCCCAGCCGCGGCACCAGCCACAGGGCCGCGAACGAATGTGTGGTGGACAGGGTCAGCGCGCCCGAGGCCGGCGCGGCGCGCAAGGCGTCCAGGGTCTGCGCCACATCGAGCAAGGCGCCGTGCACGCCGGCAAAAAGGCGCGCGCCCTTCTCCGTCAGGCGCACGCCGCGCGGCACGCGTTCAAAAAGCGCGTAGCCCACGTGCCGCTCGAGCGCCTTGACCTGATGGGACACGGCCGTGGCAGTGACCGCCAGTTCGGCCGCGGCCAGTTTGAAGCTGAGCAATCTGGCAGCCGCCTCGAAGGTGCGCAGCGCGGTCACCGGTAGCGTGGCAAACATGGATTCCTGGCCCTATGGATGAAATCAATTCATCATATTCAAGGATTCATCATTTGTCGCCTTTCAGCCGCCAGGACAGAATTTTCCTCACCACATGGAAACGTCCATGCCAACAAGAGGAATCAAACATGAATTCAGATCATCCCCACAAGCGCCTGCTGATCCTGGTCGGCAGCCCGCGGCGCGACGGCAACAGCGCGGCCCTGGGCGCGGCTGCGCTGCGCGGGGCCGAGGCGGCGGGCACCCAGGCCACGCTGCTGTTCCTGGACGACTACGTCCAGGCCTTTTTGCCGGACTTGCGGCGCTCGCCCCCGCCGACCGACCGCTATTCCGAGCTGTTCCTGGAACACTTCCTGCCGGCCGACGGCGTGCTGATCTGCACCCCGATCTACTGGTACGGCATGTCGGCGCAGACCAAGGCGTTCTTCGACCGTTCGTTCAGCCACTATGCCGGCCAGGGACCCGAACCGGAACGGGTCAAGCAGCGCATGACCGGCAAGCGCCTGGGCCTGGCGGTGGCATCCGAGGAAACCTACCCCGGCGCGGCGCTGGGCATCGTGCACCAGATCCAGGAATACGCGCGCTATACCCATTCGGATTTCGTCGGCTACGTGCACGGCGCCGGCAACCTGCGCGGCGAGATCGCGGCGGACCCGCGCCAGCCGCTGCAGGCGGCGGCCGAACTGGGCACCACGTTCTTTACCCGCAAGTACTCGGACTACCGGGTGGAAACGCCGCGCGCCCGCAATGTCTGGGAGCCTGCCCCTGCGCTGCGCAGCACGCCGGGCGTGCTGCCGTAGACCTGCTTGAACACGCGGGTCAGATGGGCCTGGTCGGCGAAACCCACGGCATGCGCGGCGTCGGCCAGCGCCAGGCCGTCGCGCAGCAGCGCCCGGGCCCGCGCCACCCGCCAGTTGCGCAGCCAGGCCAACGGCGGCAAGCCGTAGCGCCGGGCAAACTGCTTGACCAGCGTGGTGCGGTGGCGGTCCTGCGCCACCGCCAGGGCCTCCAGATCCGGCGCGCAGGCTGGGTCCGAGGCCATACGCGCGCGCAGCAGCGAGCAGACGTCGGACGCGTCGTCTGCCGCCGCCGTACGGGCTTGCGCATGTGCCGCCAGCAGGCCGAACAAGGCGGCGGAGAGGCGTTCGCGGCGCTGCGCGTCGGCGATGGGATCGGGCGTGAGCGCGTCCAGCCAGGCCTGGCAGAGCGCCGGATCGCGAATCACGGGACCGGCCAGGCTGGCCCCGCCCGCAAACAACGTGAGTTCGTGATCCCTGAACCAGTCCGGATCGATATAGGCCATGCGGTACCCCAGCGGCGCGTCCGAGGTGCCCCCGGTATGGACCTGACCGGGCGCAATCACCACCAGATCGCCCTCGCCCGCGGCCTGCGGCGCGCCATGCACGGTGAAGGCGCAACGGCCCTGCGCGATGGCGCCGATGGACCAGGCGTCGTGGAAATGCGGCGCATAGCGGTAGCCGCGCAGGTCTGCGATCAAAACATCGCCGGGCAGGCCGGCGCCGCAATGCCAGATATGTTGGGAAACCGCCATGAACAAGTGAGGATGTAGCGCCTAGCCGAAGTAGCTCTGGTCCGATGTCAGCGTGCGGGCCAGCAGCCACGCGTTGCGGGGATTCTCGCCCACGCGGCGCACGGCATACGGCCACCAATCGCCGCCGAAGGGCAGATAGACCCTGACGTTATAGCCCAAACGGCGCAACGCGAGCTGCCAGTCCGGACGCACGCCATAGAGCATTTCGAATTCGAAGGCTTCTGGCGGCCAGCCGCGCTCCCGCGCCAGCTCCAGGATGGCGCCGGCCAGGCGGTCGTCATGGGTACCGAAAACGGGCTGGAAGCCGGACTCCAGCGCCTCGCGCGACAGCATGATGGCGGCGGCGTCCAGATAGGCCTGGTCGATGCGCGCGCGGCCGGCGTGGTCCAGCGCGCGCTCCGGAAACGCGCCCTTGACCAGCCGCAGCGAGGTGCGCTGACGGATCGCCCAGGCCAGGTCCAGCGGCGTGCGGCGCCGCCGCGCCTGCAGTGTCAGGCCTGCCGGCATGCCGGCTTGCAGCAGTTCGCGATGCAAGGCGCAGGTGCGGTCGCAGAGGGGGGAATCCTCCATGTCCAGCACCATCCAGTCGCGCCCCAGGCCGACCGTCCGGCGCGCCGCCAGGCCGATGCGCCGGGCATTGTCCCGGCCCAGCGCGTCGTCGCGCATATAGCCGATGGCGGTGGGATCGACTGACACGTGCACGTCCAGCCCTGCGTGCTCCAGCGCCCGGCAGGCGCCGAGCGTCTGGGCCACGTTGTGCTCGATGGCCTCCGGATCGTCCACGTACTCGCCCAGGTAGAAGAGCGAGGCGCGGATGCCGTGCGCCTCGCGCAGCCTGGCGGCCGTGCGGACCGCGGCGTCGACGTCCGCGCCGCCGACGAAACGGGCCGCCAGCGACGTGCGGGCCGCCATGGCACGCATCGCCCGCCCCACGCCCGGGCTGCGCGCCAGCGCGATCGCCGTTCTCTGGAACATGCTCATGGGCTCTCTCCCTATAAAGAGAGCCACTGTGCCGGTACGGCGCGCGCCCGTCTTGAACGCCAGTGAAACTTCCTAGTCCAGCGCCAGCGTGCGGGCGCGACCGAACAGCGGGCGCTGCACCGTCTGCGCCAGCAGCACGCCGGCCAGCGTCACCGCGCCGCCCAGCAGGTGGTACATGTGCAGTTGCTCGCGCAGCATGACGAAGGCGGCCAGCGCGGTGAACAGCGGCAGCAGGTTGATGAAGATGCTGCAGCGGTTGGGCCCCAGCCGCTGCACGCCTTCGATCCACAGGAAGGACAGCAGCACCGACGAGAAGATGCCCGCGTACAGGATCAGCGGCACCGTGTTCATGTCCAGCGCAGCCTGCGCCGCCGGCACGCGCAGGTACAGCGGCAGCATGTAGAGCAGCGCGAAGATCGATTGCACGAAGGTGGACTGCCAGGCCGGCAGCGGCACCTTCCAGTGGCGCAGCAACACTCCGTACAGCGCGTAGGACAAGGCAGCCAGCAGCATCAGGCCGTCGCCGACGTGGATGCCGTGCTGGAACACGCTAAGCATGTCGCCCTGGCCCACCAGGTACAGCAGGCCGAGGAACGACAGCGCGCCGCCAGCGGCCATGCCCAGGGTCAGCGGATCCCGCAGAATCACCACGCTGAGCAGCATGCTCAGCAAGGGAATCAGCGCGGTCAGGATGGCCATGTTGGTCGCCGTGGTGGTTTCGGCGGCGCGATAGGACAGCGCCTGGAATACCGCCGACGACAGGGCGCCGTACAGCGCCAGCTTGGGCCAATGGCGCAGGATGGTCTTGCGGTTGCGCCAGGCCGGGCCGGCCGTGAACAGGCCCATCAGGAACAGGGCCAGCACCAGCCGGTAGAAGGTGATGGCAGTGGGCGAGATGGCGCTGGCGGCCATCTTGGAGACGATGACGTTGCCCGCCCAGAACAGAATGGCGAACAACGGAAACAGGTAGGACATGGTGGTTGCGCTCGGAGGATGAGGGATGGTCTCCGGCCGCTTGCGGCGCCGCTTGGGGCTACGCAGGCGGTGGAGTATCGCTATCCTATTGAGCGCGATCCAGTCCGTCTGCCGATGAAAAGGCAGTCACTATCGCAAAATGGACATCGCCGCATCAGGGGCGGAATGGCGCCGGATCCAGCGGCAGCTCCAGCCCGCCCATCTGGGCCGTCAACAGCGCGGCGCTGCCGCAGGCCAGGGTGAAGCCCAGCGCGCCCTGCCCGATGTTCAGCCACAGGTTGTCGGCGGCATGGCTGCGTCCGATCAGCGGCTTGCTGGTGGGAGTGGCCGGACGCAGCCCCGCCCAAGGCGCCGCCTGGCGCAGGTCCAGCGCCGGAAACGCCTCGTGCACCTGGCGCTTGAGCAGCCCGATGCGCGCCGTGTCGATGCCGGCATCGGCGCTGCCGATGTCGACCATGGCAGCGATCCGCAGCACGCCGCCCACGCGGGCATAGACGATGCGCCGTTCGTAGTCCGTGACGCTGATGCGCGGCGCCACCGAGTCGTCGTCCTCGGCCAGCGGCACGCTCAGGCTGTAGCCCTTCAAGGGATACAGCGGCACGTCATGGCCCAGCGGCTTGAGCAGCGCGCGCGTGCCGATACCGGTGGCCAGCACGATGGCGTCAGCGCCGATGTCGCCGTCGCGCGTGTTCACCGCCACGATGCGGCGGCCTTCGCGCTGCAGGCCCGATACCGGATTGGACATGACGCATTGCACGTTGGCCATGGTCTGCAGGCGGTCGAACAGCGCCTCGGTGAACTGGCGGCAGTCGCCCGCTTCTTCGCTGGGGGTGTAGATGGCGCCGGCCAGGCTTGCGCCCATGCCGGCCAGCGCGGGTTCCAGCGCCAGGGTCTGCGCCGCGTCCAACACCTGCTGTTCAGCGCCGAGGTCGGCCTGGTACGCCACCAGCGCGCGCGCCTTGTCCAGCAAGGCCGGACTGCGGTAGGCGATGAGCTTGCCGTTCTTCAGATGGCCGAAATCCAGGTCTTCCTGCTCCAGCAGCGAGTGCATGACGTCCCGGCTCAGATAGGACAGGCCAGCCAGTTGGACCGTGGAAGCCTTGGCCACCGAGGCCCGGCACGCCAGCGCAAATTGCAGGCACCAGCGCCATTGATGGGGATCCAGCCTGGGCCGGAAACGCAGCGGGGAGTCCTCGCGCAGCAGCCAGCCCGGCACGCTGGGCAGCACGCCCGGACCGGCCAAAGGCGCCACGTAGCTATAACTGAGCTGACCGCCATTGGCGTAGCTGGAGACCTCGGCCGGACGCGCCTGGCTGTCCACCAGCACCACGTCATGGCCCTGGCGCGCCAGGAAATAGGCCGACGTGACGCCCACGACGCCAGCGCCGATTACGCAAACCCGCATACTCTTAGATCCAGAAAGACAGGGACACGACGCTATTCTGGGACGCGCCCCGCCCGTCCGGCAAATGCCAAACTCCGCAGGGTCCATAACAAAACATCATGCCCCGCCTCAGGCGGCGCGATGCAGCTTGATGATGGCGGCGGCCGTGGGATCGCGCACCAGGTCGGCCAGGGTGTAGCCGTTGAGCGCCTCGTAGAAGGCCTGCAAGGTCTGCGCCAGCACGCCGGACAGCCGGCATGCGCCGTCCAGCGCACAGGGAGGTTCGCGGCAGTCGATCAGCGGCCCCTGCTGCTCCAGCTGCTGGATCAGGTCGCCCAGCCGGTAGCGGTCGGCGGACTGCGACAGCCGCAGGCCGCCGCCCTTGCCGCGCGAGGTGCTGACCCAACCCTGCTGCGCCATGAAGTGCACCACCTTCACCAGATGATTGCGCGACACGCTGAAGCGGTCAGCGATCTCCGGAATGGTGACGGCGGCGGACCGGTCGCGGCATTGCGTCAGGTACATCAGGACGCGCAGGCCGAAATCGGTGAATCGGGTCAGTTGCATGGCTGGGACGAAAGGGATGGACGCTGGCGGCCCGAAAGTTCAGGCCGCCAGGATACACCGCTCAGGCGGGCGCGCCGCCGCTGCCGAAGGCTTCGGCATGGATACGGTCGGCGGGCACGCCCAGGCCGGTCAAGGCTTCGCGCTGCGCGCGCATGAAGCCGGCCGGGCCACACAGGTAGTAGTCCGCGCCAGGCACGATGACTTCGTCGCGGATGGCGTTCAGATCCACCCGGCCGGCGTAGTCGTAGTCGCGGCCAGGTTGGTCGCCGTGGCCGACCTCCTCGTAGAACACCGCCTTGCGCACGTTGGCGCGTTCGGCGGCGATGCTGTTGACGTGATCGCGCATGGCGTGGACCGAGTTGTTGCGGCAGCCGTGCACGAAACGGATCTGGCGCTCGTCGTTCAACCCCACCAGATGGTTCAGGATGGAGACCATGGGCGTCAGGCCCACGCCGCCGCTCAGCAGCACCACCGGCGCGCTGCCTTCCTCGCGCAGATGGAAGTCGCCCTGGGGCGGCGCCACGTCCAGCACCCCGCCCTCTTCCAGGCGGTCATGCAGGGCGTTGGAAACCCGGCCGGCCGGCGTATCGGCGCCCGCCGCTTCGCGCTTGACCGAGATGCGCAGGCGGTCCTGGCCCGGCGCGTCCGACAGGCTGTACTGGCGCGGCTGCATCAGGCCCAGTTCGGGCACGAACACGCGCACCGACACGTACTGGCCGGGACGGTAGGCAGGCACTTCGCCGCCATCGGCCGGCGCCAGGTAGAAGGACGTGATCTCGGCGCTTTCACGCTGCTTGCCCACCACGCGGAACGCGCGCCAGCCCGTCCAGCCGCCCGGCTTGGCGGCCGACTCCGCGTACAGGCGCGCCTCTTCGGCGATCAGCAGGTCGGCCAGTTGGCCGTAGGCTGCGGCCCAGGCCGCCACCAGCTCTTCCGTGGCTGCCTCGCCCAGCACTTCGCTGATGGAGGCCAGCAGATGCTTGCCCACGATCTGGTAGTGCTCGGGCCGGATGCCCAGGCTGACATGCTTGTGCACGATGCGCGTCACCACGGGCATCAGCACGGAAGGATCGTCGATATGCTCGGCGTAAGCCGCGACCGCGCCGGCCAGCGCCTGCTGCTGCTCGCCGCCAGCCTGGTGGCCCTGGTTGAAGACATGCTTGAGCTCGGGGTTGTGCTTGAACATGCGGGCATAGAAATGCTTGGTCAGCGCGACGCCGTGCGTCTTGAGAACGGGCGCCGTGCCCTTGACCAGGGCGCGGATTTGGGGACTCAACATCAACTGCTCCTTGTGGCGCGATCGGAATCGCCATTAAACATGCATTTATAATACATCTTTAAATGCCCACTGAAAAACCCCGGGCGATTCAATCCGGCCCGCTGGCCCATGCGCCCAGGATGGCAAGCGGCGGTAACACGCAATCGGTCCCCGCGCGCCATTGGGGACGCGTGGCGCCGCCAGCCTGTCCGCGCCACGCCACGGACGCGATCCAGTCCTCGCCCAGGCGCCATGAACAGGCGCGCCACTGCCCCGGCGGCGCACGCAGGCGCCATTCCGCCTTGCCGCCGAAGTCCAGGCCTACCGAAGCCATGTCCGCAGGGAAATCCAGTCCGGCCGCCTTGATGAAGGCTTCCTTCAGTGTCCACAAGAGATAAAAGCGTTCCAATTGGGCTGCGCCTTCCAGGCCAGCCAGCGTGGCTTGCTCGGCCGGCGCGCATACCCATTCGGCCAGGCGCAAGACCTCGCGCGGCCGCACTCGCTCCAGATCGGCGCCCAACTGCCACCCGGCCGGGGCGGACGCGCAGACCGCGTGGCCGCCGCTGTGGCTGAGCGACAGGGTCGCAGGCGGCATGGCCTGCCTGATCTCTTGCAGCAAAGCCCTGCTGACCCGCCAATCGAGCTGCGCCTTCGGGCTGCGCAGCGCTTGAGCGCGCGCGGCGTCCTCGGCTGACAGCTCCTGGCTGCGGTAACCCGCAGCCGCGCCTTTGTCCGCCCACCAGATTAAAAGTTCCTGAACGTTCACGGGAGAAAGTAACAAATAGCAAGCTGAAGTGTAAGAAACAAAGGAAATATTGTGTATTATGTAACGTTTTAAATCAAAATGGCCTGACATCGCCATAGTAGAATCGCGCGCTATGTTGACGTTTTCGATCGCGCAATGGCAGGGTTGGGCGCAAGGAATCGATGGCCCCGGCGACTGGTTGAAATGGGCCGAACATCCGTTCTGCCCGATCGGAAATCAGAATCCGCCCCGCCTGGACTTCCTGCCTCCCTTGCAACGCCGCCGCCTGAGCCCGCTGGCTCGCGGGGTGTTCGAGTGCGCGTGGCCGTTGGCCGAGGGACGCCCGCCCATGCCGCTGGTGTTTGCCTCCCGCCATGGCGAAACCACCCGCAACTTCGGCCTGCTGCAAGCGCTGGCGGCGCACGAACCCCTGTCGCCCACGGCCTTCGGCCTGTCGGTCCACAACGCCATCGCCGCGCAGTGGTCGATCATACGCCGCGAGACCACTGAATCCGTGGCCTTGTCGGTGGAAGACGACGGCCTGGAGCACGCCTGCATCGAGGCGTCGATGCTGTTCGACGCCGGCCACCAGGACGTGCTCGTGGTCCTGGCCGAGGAACGGCCGCCCGCAGCTTACGCCCCCTGGGTGGATGACGCGCCCTACGCTTATGCGGTCGCCCTGCATCTGCAGCCCGGCGCCGACTGGACCTTGGCCCTGGCCCCGCAGGCGCCGGATGCCGCCGACAGCGCGCAGGCCTGGCCCAATCCCCTGAACCTGCTGCGCCAGCTCTTGCTGCGCACGCCCGACTGGCGCCACGCCAACCGCTCCCGACTATGGACCTGGACACGCACGGCATGACTAGCGCCACGCCTCCCCGGCAGGACTTCTGGCTCTGGCGTCTGTTCGCCACCGGCATGGCCTTTACCCTTTTCGGGCTGGGCGGCGTGCTGCTGCGCGTGCTGGTGTTCCCGCCCCAGCGCTTGCTGCCCGGCGACAAGGCGGACCGCCAGCGCCGCGCGCGCGGCGCGCTGAACGGCACCTTCCGCCTGTTCATCCGCTTCATGGTCCGCACCGGCATCCTGACCGTGGAATTCAAGGGCGCCGAACGCCTCGGCAAGCCCGGACAGATGATCCTGGCCAACCACCCTTCGCTGCTGGACGTGGTGTTCCTGGTCGGCCACGTCAAGAACGCCAACTGCATCGTCAAGCACGGCCTGGCCACCAACCCGTTCACCCGCGGACCGGTGGCCAATGCCGGCTACATCACCAACGACGAAAGCTTCGACATGTTCGACCGCGCCGCCGACGTGCTGCGCGCGGGCGAAACCCTGATCGTCTTTCCCGAAGGCACGCGCACGCCGCGCGACGCCATGCCGCGCTTTCATCGCGGCGCCTGCGCCATCGCGCTGCGCGGCGCGCGCGTGGTCACGCCCGTGGTCATCAGCATGAATCCCCGCAGCCTGACCAAGGGCGAGCCCTGGTACCGGATTCCGCCCTGCCGCATGCGCTATGTGATCCGCGTGGGCGAGGACATCGATCCCGCCTCCTGGAGCGGCGCGCATCCGCTGCCCATCGCCGGACGCAAGATGAACGATTACCTGCACGCCTATTTCGAAGCCGAGCTGGCGCCCGCCGCGCCTGCCGGCGCCATCATGAATGAACAACCGCCTCGGGCGGTGGAAGTGGAGTCCTGACCGGATGAACCAACTGGAATTTGAACTCAAGACCCTCGTCATCGACTCGCTGGGCCTGGAAGACATCGCGCCCGACGATATCGACAGCGACGCCCACCTCTTTGGCGACGGACTGGGGCTGGACTCGGTGGACGCCCTGGAGCTGGGCCTCGCGCTGCAAAAGCGGTACGGCATCACCATCGATCCCGAGACGCGCAACATGCGCGAGCATTTCGCCAGCATCGCCAAGCTGGCCGAGTTTGTCACCGCGCAACGCCGCGCCTAAAGGATACGGAGTCCAGGATGCATACCCGCGACGAAATCTTCAACACGCTGCGCGGCGCGCTGGTCGAACTGTTCGAGATCGAACCTGAACGCATCACGCCCGAAGCAAACCTGTACACGGACCTGGAGATCGACAGCATCGACGCCATCGACCTGATCGACCATGTGCGCCGCCAGACCGGCCGCAAGCTCGACGCCAACGACTTCCGCACCGTGCGCACGGTCGAGGACGTGGTGCAGGCCATGTGCCAGAAACAGGACCCCGCCGCATGAAACGCGGCGTGGCGGCAGCCCTGGCCGTGGCCGGCATCGCCTATCCCTTCGCCGTCCACGCGGCGCTGGGACGGGTAAGCGCCGCCTGGCTGGCGCTGCCGCTGGCCCTGCTGTGGCTGGCGCGCGGCCTGACCGCGGATGCCGCCCGGCCGGGCGCGCGCCTGCTGCCCGCTGTGGCGGTGGCCTTCTGCCTGGTCCTGGCCGTTTCGAATTCGCAAGACTGGCTGCGCTGGTATCCAGTGCTGGTCAACGGCATGATGCTGGCTATCTTCGGCGCCAGCCTGCGGCGCGGCCGCCCCGTGATCGAGCAACTGGCCCGGCTGCGCCACCCTGATCTGCCGCCCGAAGGCGTGCGCTATACCCGCAATGTCACCCGCGTGTGGTGCGCCTTTTTCGCCCTGAACGGCAGTGTGGCGGCGGCCCTTGCGGCCTGGGGACCCTGGAGCTGGTGGACCGTCTACAACGGCGCCGTGAGCTATGTGCTGATGGGCCTGCTGCTGGCGGGCGAATGGCTGCTGCGCCCCGCCGCCGCCAAGGCGGCGTAACGCATGGCCTGGACCGATCTCGCGCAGCTGCTGCTGCCCGCCCCGCCTGACTTGGCCGATGCGCTGGTCGCCGACGAGCCGCCACTGACGCGCGAGGCGTTTGCTCGCGCCAGCCTGCAGGCCGCGGGCGCCTTGCAAGCCAGGCAGCTGCAACGCGTCGCGATCTGGTTCGAGGACGCCGCCCGCATGGCCGTCGCGTTGTTCGCATGCTGGCGCGCCGGCGTGGTCGCGGTGCTGCCGGGCGACGCCCAGGCGCAGACCTGCGCCACGCTCGACGCCATGGT
The DNA here is from genome assembly GCF_902859735.1 of Achromobacter aegrifaciens. Classification (GTDB taxonomy): domain Bacteria; phylum Pseudomonadota; class Gammaproteobacteria; order Burkholderiales; family Burkholderiaceae_B; genus Achromobacter; species Achromobacter aegrifaciens. The sequence goes on from NZ_CADIJY010000022.1 coordinate 46,198, forward strand.
GGACGCCTGGCTGAGCGACACTGATCTGCCGCTGCCGGCCGAGCGGCTGTGCCGACTGGCCGAGCTGCAAGGCCACGCACCGCTCGCGCCCGCCGAACTGGACCCTGCGCTGACGCTGGTGCTGTGCACTTCGGGATCCAGCGGCACGCCCAAACATATCGCCAAGCACTGGCGGCAACTGATGGACGAAGTCCGCGCGCTGCAGCAGCAATGGCCGGATGCGCGCGGCCCCGTGCTGGGCAGCGTATCGGCGCAACACATGTACGGCCTGCCCTTCAGGGTGCTGTGGCCGCTGTGCGCCGGGCGCCAGCTGGACCGGCCGCAGCGCCTTTATCCGGAAGAACTGCAGCAGGCCAGCCTGCGCCATCCGGCCTGCACCTGGATCGCCAGCCCAGCGCTGCTGCGCCGCCTGGGACAGCGGCTGGATTGGGACCAGCTGCGCGGCCGCCTGACCCGCATCCACTCGTCCGGCGGCGAATTGCCCGCCGACGCATCCGACCATATCGCACAGCACCTGGGACTCCGCCCCAGCGAGATCTACGGCAGCTCCGAAACCGGCGCCGTCGCCTGGCGCGAAGGCGACAGTCCCTGGCAGCCGCTGCCCGGCGTGGCCGTCGACCTGAACGCCGAAGGCGCGCTGCGCGTGCAATCGCCATGGGTCAACCCGGCCGAGGCGCAGACCGCCGACGGCGCGGAGCTTGCGCATGACGGTTTCCGGCTGCTCGGCCGCCTCGACCGCATCGTGAAGATCGAGGAAAAGCGCATTTCCCTGCCCATGCTGGAACAGGCGCTGGCGCGCCATTCCTACGTCGCCGAAGCGCGCCTGGGAGGTCTGGCCGGGACCTCGCGCCTTGCCGCGCTGGTCGCCCTGTCGGCCGGCGGCCTGCATGCCTTGCGCAACCAGGGCCGCAAGGCGCTAGTGGATGCGCTGCGCGCGCATCTGGCCCCAGGCTTCGAATCGCTGGCCATTCCGCGCACCTGGCGCTTCTTCGCGCAACTGCCTGCCAACGCCCAGGGCAAGCTGCCGCGCAGCGTGTTCGAAGCGGCCGCGGGCCCCCGACCGCTTGCGCCCGAGGCGCAGGAACTGCCGCGCCTGGCGGATCACGAACGCCGCTACCGGCTGGAAATCCCCTGCGACCTGGCGCATTTCAGCGGCCACTTCCCCACTGCTCCCGTTGTGCCCGGGGTTGTCCAGATCGGCTGGGCCATGTCGCTGGCACAACGCGACCTCCATCCCGAGCTGCGTTTCGCCGGCATGGAAGCCCTGAAATTCCAGCGCCTGCTGCGTCCGGGCGATACCGCCATGCTGGCGCTCAAATGGGACGCCTCGAAGCAGAAGCTGTATTTCGCCTACACGGTCAACGGCGCGCCCTGCTCTTCCGGCCGCATTCTGCAGGCAGGCGGCCATGGCCCCGCATAAGCTCTGCGCGCTCATTCCCGTGTACAACCACGGCGCCACGGTCGCCGCGGTGCACGCGCAGCTTGTGGCGCAAGGCTTGCCCTGCGTGCTGGTGGATGACGGCTCCGAACCGTCTTGCGCCGCCGCGCTGGATGCGCTGGCCGCCCAACCGCATACGCATCTGCTGCGGCGCGCGGTCAACGGCGGCAAAGGCGCGGCGGTGCAGGACGGGCTGCGCGCGGCGGCGGCGCTGGGCTATACCCATGCCTTGCAGGTCGACGCCGACGGTCAGCACGCCCTGACGGACGCGGCGGCCTTCGCCGCGGCCTCCCGTGCTCGCCCCGAAGCCCTCGTCTGCGGCGCGCCGCTGTATGGCGACGACGTGCCACGCAGCCGTCTCTATGGCCGCTGGCTGACGCGCGTGTGGGTCTGGATCAATACGCTTTCGCTCGACATCCCCGACGCCATGTGCGGTTTCCGCGTCTACCCGCTGGCCGCGGCGCTGCCCGTGATCGACGGCGCGCGCGTGGGCCGGCGCATGGATTTCGACATCGCCGTCCTGGTGCGCCTGCACTGGCGCGGCGTCGCGATGGTCTGGCTGCCGACGCGCGTGGCCTACCCGGAAGGCGGCATTTCCCACTTCCAGGGCCTGCGCGACAACCTGCTGATCAGCCGCATGCACGCGCGCCTCTTCTTCGGCATGCTGGCGCGCTCGCCGGCGCTGCTGTGGCGCCGGCTTGCCGGAGGTCAGCGTCCATGAGCGCCACAGATCAGCATTGGGCCGATCAGCCCGAGCGCGGCAGCGCCCTGCTGATGCGCCTGACGGCCTGGGCCGCGCGCACCCTGGGCCGCCGTTTGGTCGCGCCCGTGGTCTGGCTGGTCGTGCTGTATTTCTATGTCAGCGGCGCCCGCGCCCGGCGTTCGATCGCGGCCTACCAGCGCCGTCTGGCGCAATCCGGCACGCTGGCCGAGCCGCTGCCGCGCCGCATGCCGGTCTACCGCCAGTACCTCGCGTTCGCCAACGCCATCCTGGACAAGCTGGACGTCTGGCAGGGCAAGATCACGATGGCCCATCTGGACATCTCCGACCCTGACGGCCTGCACGCGCAGATGGGCAGCAACCGCGGCCAGATCCTGGTGGGCTCGCACCTGGGCAATATCGAGGTCTGCCGCGCGCTGGCGGAGCAAAGCGGCACCTTGAAACTCAATGTGCTGGTCCACGACAAGCACGCGGTTCACTTCAGCCGGCTGCTGCACGAGGCCGGCGGCGGGCTGCGCATGATCCAGGTCAGCGAACTGGATGCTCCGGCCATGCTGGACCTGGCGCAGCGCCTGGACCGCGGCGAATGGCTCGCCATCGCCGGCGACCGCGTGCCGCTGCAGGGCGACCGTTGCACGCCGGTGGACTTTCTGGGCGCCAGCGCGCTGTTCCCGCAAGGGCCCTGGCTGCTGGCGGGCCTGTTGCGCTGCCCGGTCAACCTGCTGTTCTGCACGCGCCACGGCGCACGCTACCGCGTCGCGATGGAACGCCTGTCGGACGGCATCGAATGGACGCGCGCCACGCGCCAGGCCCGGATCGCCGAGCTGGCCCAGCGCTACGCCGACCGCCTGGCCGCACACTGCCGCCTGGCGCCGCTGCAATGGTTCAACTTCTACCCTTTCTGGAAAGACGATGCGTAAACGGGGCGCCATCGGCGCTGAAGTCGAAATCCGTGTGCCCTTCTTCGACGTGGATCCGCTAAACGTCGTCTGGCACGGACACTACGTCAAGTATCTGGAACAGGCCCGCTGCGAACTGCTGGACCTGCTGGGACACAACTACGACGCCATGCGCGCCAGCGGCTACGCCTGGCCGGTGATCGACCTGCATCTGCGCTACGCGCAGCCCGCACAATTCGGCCAGCGCCTGAAGGTGCGCGCCGAACTGGTGGAATGGGAGCACCGGCTGAAGATCAACTACCTGATCCTGGACGCCGCCAGCGGCCAGCGCCTGACGCGGGCCACGTCCGAACAGGTGGCGGTCTGCATCCAGACCCGCGAGATGCAGCTGACCTCGCCCGCCGCGCTGGTCGATGCCGTGCAACGCAAGCTGCAATCGATGGAGACGCCCGCATGACGCGCCGCCTGGTTTTCATACGCCGCCTGTGCGCCCTGCTGGCCTTGGCCCTGCTGCCGCTGGCCGCCCGCGCCTTCGACCTGGCCGACCTGCAAACGCAGCTGAACGCCACGCCGGTGGTGCGCGGCCATTTCGTGCAACAGAAGTTCCTGCGCTCGCTGCCGCAGCCGCTGACCAGCCGCGGCGATTTCACGCTGGCGGCGGGCAAGGGCCTGCTGTGGCTGCTGCGCACGCCGATCGCGCAGGACCTGCGCATCGACGCCCGCGGCATCTCCCGGCGCGACGAAGCCGGCAAATGGCAGGCTCTGCCGCAGCATTCCGGCGCCGGCCGCGAGAACCGGCTGTTCCTGTCCGTGCTGGCAGGCGACACCGCCGGGCTGCGCGAAAACTTCGACCTGGCGCTCACTGGCGACGCCGATGCCTGGCAGCTGCTGCTGACGCCGCGCTCGGTCCTGCTGCGCCAGATCTTCGACAACATCCAGATCAACGGGGGCAAGCTGGTGGACCGCATCGAACTGCGCGAGACGCAGGGCGACCGCAGCGTGCTGCAAATGACGGATGCGCAGGCCGCCCAGGCCCTGACCGCCGAGGAGCAACGTGCGTTCGCCGATTGAGCGCTGGCTGCCGCGGCTGTTCAAGCTGGGGCTGCTGCTGATTCTCTGCGCCGGCGCCTGGCAAAGCCGCCACGGCTGGCCGGTGTCGGCCAACCTGATGGAGCTGGTGCCCCAGGCCGGCGCCGACGCCACGCGCCAATTGGCCGAGGCCCGCATCCAGGAGCCCCTGTCGCGCCAGCTCATCGCGCTGGTCGCGACTCAAAGCGCAAACGCCGGCGCGGATGCCGCGGCCCCCGCGCGCCTGCTTGCGCAGCGCTGGACCGACAGCGGCCTGTTTTCTTCCGTGCAGGTGGAACTGCAAATCGACGTGCCCGCGCTGCGCGCGCAACTGCTGGCGGGCCGGCTGGCCATGCTGCCGGCGGCCGACCGGCATCAGCTCGAGACCGATCCCGCGGCCTACGCCCAGCGCCGCGCACGCGAGCTGTCCGATCCATTTTCATCTTCGGGCCTGGTGCCGGCGGACCAGGACTGGCTGGGCCTGACGCGCCGCGCCGAACAGGCGCTGCGCCCAGGCGGCGCGGTGCAGTACGACATGGGCACGGGCACCCTGCAGGCCGAACATGCCGGCAGACGCTGGATGCTGGTGCGCGCAGAAACCCGCGGCGATGCGTTCGACGCGGCCGCGCCCCAACAAATCGCCGCGCAGCTCGAACAGGACCGCGCGGCGCTCGGCGCGGCCGGCGCCGAGCTGCTGGTGGCCGGCGGCCCCCTGTACGCCGCCGCGGGCCGGGCGCAAGCGGTTGCCGAAAGCAGCTGGATCGGTACCGGCGCCACCATCGGCATCGTGCTGGTCCTGCTGCTGGCGCTGCGGCGCGTGCGCGCGCTGCTGGCTTTCGTGCCGGTCGCCGTCGGGCTGCTGACCGGCGCGGTGGCCTGCGTGGCAGTGTTCGGCTCCATCCACGTCCTGACCCTGGTGATCGGCGCGAGCCTGATCGGCGTAGCGGTGGATTTCCCCATGCATTGGCTCGGCAAGAGCTATGGCATGGCCGACTGGCAGGCCTGGCCCGCGCTGCGGCGCGTCCTGCCCGGGCTGACCATCAGCCTGGCAGCCAGCCTGGTCGGCTACGTCGCGCTGGCGTTCACCCCGTTCCCCGCGCTGACGCAGACCGCGGTGTTCTCGGCCGCCGGCCTGCTGGGCGCCTACGCCTGCACCGTGTGCCAGTTGCCGGCCTGGATGGACGGCTGGCGGCCCCGCCCCTGGCAGCCGCTGCTGCGTTTTGCCGAGGCCGCGCTGCACGCGCGTCAGCGCCTGGCCGGACGCCGCGCCGCGCTGTGGCTGGGCGCCGTGGCCCTTATCGCCGCCACTGCCGGCGGCATCAGCCGGCTGAGCATCCAGGACGATCTGCGGCAATGGCTGAGCCTGCCCGCGCCCTTGCTGCAGCAGGCCCGGCAGATCGGCGAAATCACCGGTTTCATGCCGACCAGCCAGTTCTTCCTGGTGCGCGCGCCTGACGCCGACGAGCTGCTGCGCAGGCAGGCGCGGGTGTCGCAGGCGCTGGATGCGCTGGTCGCGCGCGGCGATCTCGCCGCCTACAACGCCTTGAGCCAGCTGGTCTCGCCGGCCGCCGACCAGAAGGCGCTGGGCGCGACGCTGGCCAACCTGGCCGGGCAGCCCGACGCCTGGAAGCCGCTTACCGACATCGGCATCCCCTACGCCGCCTTGCGCCTGGAACTGCAATCCATGGCCGCGCTGCCGCCGCAGGCCATCGAAGACGCGCTGCAAGGCCCGCTGGCCGAACGCTGGCGGCCGCTGTGGCTGGGCGTGCGTGAAGGACAGGCCGCAGGCATGGTGACCTTGCTGGGCCTGCGCGACGCGTCCGCGCTCGAGGCCATCGCCCGGGTTGCCCCGGACGTCACGCTGGTGGACCGCAGCGGCGAACTGAATCGCATGTTCGCGGCCACGCGCATCGAAGCCGCCGAGCTCAAGCTGCTGTCCTATGGGGTCGCGGCGCTGTTGCTGCTGCTGACTCTGGGCCGCGCCGCCGCCTGGCGCATCCTGGCCGTGCCGCTCGCGGCCACCGCATGCAGCCTGGCCGCGCTGGGCTATCTGGGCCAGCCGCTCACCCTGTTCAGCCTGTTCGGTTTGCTGCTGGTGTCGGCCATCGGCGTGGATTACGCCATCTTCATGTACGAGCGGGTCGCGGGCGCGGCCGCCAGCCTGGTCGGCATCCTGCTGGGCGCCGCCACCACGCTGCTGTCCTTCGGCCTGCTCGCCGTCAGCCAGACGCCCGCCATCGCCAACTTCGGGCTGGCGGTCGCGCTGGGCGTGGCCTTCTCGCTGCTGTGGGCGCCATGGATCAATCCGCCGCGCGCCGCCGCGCCGCATCCTGCTTTCAATAACTAAAAGGAAATACCCGGCATGGAACATCGCGAAGTCGTAGTCATAGGAGCGGGGCCGGCAGGCGCGGTCGCCGCCGCCCTGTTGAAGCGCCAAGGACATGACGTCCTGATGCTGGAACGCCAGCAGTTTCCGCGTTTTTCCATCGGCGAAAGCCTGCTCGCCCATTGCCTGGAATTCGTGGAAGAAGCGGGCATGCTGCCGGCGGTGCAGGCCGCCGGCTTCCAGGTGAAGAACGGCGCGGCGTTTGCCTGCGGCGAGCGCTATACCCACTTCGATTTCCGCGACAAGTTCAGCCCCGGCCCCGGCACCACGTTCCAGGTGCAGCGCGCGCACTTCGACAAAGTGCTGGCGGACGATGCCGCCCGCCAGGGCGTGGAAGTGCGCTACCTGCAGGAAGTGACGGCGGCCGATTTCGACGGCGACGCCCCCTTGCTGGATGTGCGCGGCGCCGATGGCGCGTCCTACCAGGTGCAGAGCCGGTTCGTGCTCGATGCCAGCGGCTACGGCCGCGTGCTGGCGCGCCTGCTGGACCTGGAGCGCCCGTCGTCGATGCCGCCGCGCAAGGCCATCTTCACCCATATCGAGGACCGCATCGACGACCCCGGCTTCGACCGCGAGAAGATCCTGATCAGCGTGCACCCGGAAGAACGCGGCATCTGGTACTGGCTGATCCCCTTCTCCAACGGCCGCTGCTCGTTCGGCGTCGTGGGCGGCGAAAACCTCTTCGGCGGCCCCGGCCAGGACCTGATGGCCACGCTGCGCGAGATGGCCGACGCCGCGCCCAATCTCAGGCGCGTCCTGAAGAACGCCGTCTGGGACACGCCCGCCAATACCATCGGCGGCTATTCGGCCAGCGTGACGCAGCTGCACGGCCCCGGCTACGCGCTGCTGGGCAACGCGGCGGAATTCCTGGACCCCGTGTTTTCCTCGGGCGTCACCATCGCCCTGCGCTCGTCCAAGCTGGCGGCCGACGCGCTGCACCGCCAACTGACCGGTGCGCAGGTCGACTGGCAGGCCGAATTCGCCGATCCGCTGATGGTGGGCGTGGAGACCTTCCGCGCCTATGTCCAGGGCTGGTACAGCGGGGAATTCCAGGATGTGGTCTTCTACGAGAACGCGCAGCCCGAGATCCGGCGCATGATCAGCTCCATCCTGGCGGGCTACGCCTGGGACCGGAACAACCCCTTCGTCGCCAACCCGCAGCGCCGCCTGCGCATGCTGAGCGAACTTTGCCGCGGCGCCGAAGCGCAGCCGCTGCCCGCCTGATCCCGACCATGGCCGCCACCCGCTCCTCCTTCCTGTCCGCCGCGCGCACCCTGGGCGCGCTGCTGGCGCTTGCCCTGCTGGCGGGCTGCGCGGGCGCGCCGCCCTTGCCGGCGGGCAACGCGGACTTCACGCTGCCGCGGCAGCTGCATGTGGTGCAGGCCGTCGCCGGCCAGCCGCCGCTGGACGCGCTGCTGGTGGTGCAGCGCGAAGGCGCCGCCTTGCGCTGGTCCCTGTTCGATCCCATGGGCGTGCCGCAGGCGCGCCAGATGCTGGAACGCGGCCAATGGCGCAACGACGGCTTCCTGCGGCCCAATGCCGGGGCGCGCGATCTGTTCGCCGCCCTGATGTTTGCGTGGACGCCCGAAGCGGAACTGGATGCGGCCTACGGCGCGGGCAACTGGCGCGCCAGCCGCGAGGACGATGGCGCGGCGCAACGCGAGCTGCTGGACCGCGGCGGTTCGCGCTGGAGCGTGCGCTGGCCGCAGGCCGCGCAGACCGGCACGTTCATCATCACCACTGCCGACCAGGTCACCTGGCGGATCTCGCCCTTGAAGGAGCAGCCATGAACACCTGGTTGGGTACGCCCGGCGTGGTGTGCGCGCTGGGCGCCGGCATCGACGCGGTAGCCCGCGCCGCCTACGCCGGCGACACCTCGGGCATGCGCCCGCAGCCGGATTGGGTCCATGGCCGCACGCTGACGCTGGGCGGCCATGCGGACGCGCTGCCGCCCATCCCCGACACGCTGCCCGCCCATCACCACAGCCGCAACAACCAATTGCTGCTGGCCGCCGCTTTGCAGATCGAACCGCAACTGCGCGCCGCCGTGGCCCGCCATGGCGCCAGCCGCGTCGCCGTCGTGCTGGGCACCAGCACTTCCGGCGTCAACGACAATGCGCCGGCCTTCCGCCAACTGGCAGCGCAGGGCGCATGGCCGGACGGCTACGACTACCGCCGCCAGGCGCTGTCGTCCCCCGCCGCCTTTTTCGCGGACTGGCTGGGCGCCGCCGGCCCCGCCTACACGCTGTCCACGGCCTGCACCTCCAGCGCCCGCGCCCTGCTGTCGGCGCGCCGCCTGCTCGCCTCGGGCCTGTGCGACGCCGTGGTCTGCGGCGGCGCGGACACCCTGTGCCGCCTGACCATCAACGGCTTCGCCACGCTGGAAGCCATCGACGACATGCTGTGCCTGCCCTTCTCTGCCAACCGCCGCGGCATCAACATCGGCGAAGCCGGCGTGCTGTTCCTGATGGAACGCGAGCCCGCAGGGGAGCGCTCCGTGGCGCTGCTGGGCGGCGGCGCCAGCTCCGACGCCTGGCACATGTCCGCGCCCGAACCCAGCGGCGCCGGCGCGCGGGTAGCCATGCAGGCCGCGCTGCAATCCGCCGGCGTGGACGCGGCCAGCATAGGCTGGGTCAATCTGCACGGCACCGGCACCCTCCACAACGACGCCATGGAAAGCCAGGCCATGCACGCCGTCTTTCCGCAGGGCGTGCCCTGCGCCTCGACCAAGGCGCTTACCGGCCACGCGCTGGGCGCGGCAGGCGCGCTGGAAGCGGCGCTGGCCTGGGCCACGCTGTCGGCCGGCAATGCCGAAGGACGGCTGATGCCCCACGTCTGGGACGGGCAGCCCGATCCAACCCTGCCGGCGCTGGATTTCAGCACCGCGCAGCACCGCTACGCGCAAGGCCGGCCGCGCCTGGCCATGAGCAATTCCTTCGCCTTCGGCGGCAACAACGCCAGCCTGATCCTGGGAGCCCAAGCATGACGACCTGGCCGGTATCCAGCCTGCTGCCGCACGCCGGCGACATGATCCTGATCGACGAGGTCTGCAGCCACGACGCCGACAGCCTGACCGCGCGCGCCGTGGTCAGGCCCGGCCCCTACTCGCTGCCCGACGGCTCATTGCCGCCATGGCTGGGCATGGAGCTGATGGCGCAGGCCGTGGGCGCCTGGGCCGGCTGCCAGGCGCGCCAGGCAGGCGAACCCGTCAAACTGGGCTTTCTGCTCGGCACCCGGCGCTACGAAAGCCACGCCGACGCGCTGCCCGCCGGCGCCCGCCTGACCATACATGCGCGCCGCGGGCTGATCGACGCCAGCGGCATGAGCGTCTTCGAATGCGAACTGCGCGACGACGCGCGCCTGCTGGCCGAGGCCAGGCTGAACGTCTATCAGCCCAAGGACCCCGCCGCTTTTATCCAGGAAGAATCACCCGAATGAGCACCGCCCCCATACTCGTAACCGGCTCGAGCCGCGGCATCGGCCGCGCCATCGCGCTGGCCCTGGCCGACGCCGGCCACGACCTGGTGCTGCACTGCCGCCAGCGGCTCGACCAGGCGCAAGCCGTGCAGGCCGAAGTCCAGGCGCGCGGACGCCAGGCGCGCGTGCTGCAATTCGATGTGGCGGACCGCCAGCAATGCGCCGCCGCCCTGCAGGCCGACATCGACGCGCACGGCGCCTATTACGGCGTGGTCCTCAACGCCGGCCTGACCCGCGACGGCGCGTTTCCCGCTTTGACAGGCGACGATTGGGACCAGGTGCTGCGCACCAATCTCGACGGCTTCTACAACGTGCTCAGTCCGCTCGCCATGCCCATGATCCGCCGCCGCGCGCCTGGCCGCGTGGTCTGCATGGCGTCCGTGTCCGGCCTGATCGGCAACCGCGGCCAGGTGAACTACAGCGCCTCCAAGGCCGGCCTCATCGGCGCCGCGAAAGCTCTGGCCGTGGAACTGGCCAAGCGCCAGATCACCGTCAACTGCGTGGCGCCGGGCCTGATCGACACCGACATGATCGACGAGCACGTGCCGGTCGAGGAAATCCTGAAGGCCGTGCCCGCGCAACGCATGGGGCGGCCCGAGGAAGTGGCCGCCGCCGTCGTATTCCTGATGTCTCCCGGCGCCGCCTACATCACGCGCCAGGTCATCGCCGTCAACGGAGGGCTGTGCTGATGAAACGCGTCGTCATCACCGGCATGGGCGGCATCAGCGCGCTCGGCAACGACTGGTCCAGCGTGCAGCAGGCGTTCCAGGCGGGGCGCAGCGCGATCCGCGTCATGCCCGACTGGTCGCGCTACGCCGAACTGAACACCCGCCTGGCCGGCCCCATCGAAGGCTTCCAGACGCCCGCGCACTGGACCCGCAAGCAGTTGCGCAGCATGGGACGGGTTTCCCAGCTGGCGGTGCGCGCCGCGGAACTGGCGCTGGACGACGCGGCGCTGCTGGGCGACCCATGCATCGCCGACGGGCGCATGGGCGTGGCCTGCGGCTCCTCGGTGGGCAGCACGGCGGAAATCCGCGCCTTCGGCAACATGCTGCTCAACGGCGTCACGGACGACCTGAACGCCAATTCCTACGTCCGCATGATGCCCCACACCACCGCGGCCAACGTCGGCATCTTCTTCGAGCTGAAGGGCCGCATCATCCCGACCTCCAGCGCCTGCACCTCGGGCAGCCAGGGCATAGGCTACGCCTACGAAGCCATCCGCTACGGCCGCCAGGAGCTGATGCTGGCGGGCGGCGCGGAAGAGCTCTGCGCCAGCGAAGCCCTGGTGTTCGACGCGCTCTACGCGACCAGCCAGAAAAACGACACGCCCGAACTCACGCCCCGCCCCTACGACCGCGACCGCGACGGCCTGGTGATCGGCGAAGGCGGCGGCATGCTGGTGCTGGAATCGCTGGACCACGCACTGGCGCGCGGCGCGCGCATCCACGCGGAAATCGTCGGCTTCGGCAGCAATTCGGACGGCACGCACATCACCCGCCCCGAGGCCGGCACCATGCGCATCGCCATGGAAATGGCGCTGGCCGACGCGGGCCTGCCGCCGCAAGCCATCGGCTACGTCAACGGCCACGGCACCGCCACGGAACAGGGCGACATCGCCGAAACGCAGGCCACGCACGGCCTGTTCGGCAGCCGCATGCCCATCAGCTCGCAAAAGAGCTACCTGGGCCACACCCTGGGCGCCTGCGGCGTGCTGGAGTCGTGGTTCAGCATTGAAATGCTCAACCGCGACTGGTATGCGCCCACGCTCAATCTGCGCAACGTCGACCCGCGCTGCGGCGAACTCGACTACCTGACCGAGGGCCGCAACATGAGCAACGAATATGTCATGAACAACAACTTCGCCTTTGGCGGCATCAACACCTCGTTGATCTTCCGCCGCTGGCGCTGAAGTTCGCAATATCCGCGTTTTTCCCTCTCACGAATGGAATGCCTGTCATGAACGTTTCTTACAAGCTGTCCGCCGCCCTGCTTTTGTCGCTCGCATGCTCGGCGCAAGCCCTGGCTGCGGATCGTACTGTCCATCTGCCCATGCAGGCCGCAGTCGAAGCCGCCCAGGCCGCCGGCAAGATCGACGGCAGCGTCAAGTTCTACCTTGCCGGCACCGGCCCCAAGGGCACGGTGCTGGAATCCGGCGTCGTCACCAACCGCAAGACCAACGCCTTCGCCAAGAAGGACGAGGACGCCTGCCTGTGGGTGGCCCAATCCGCCATCATCGCCCTTCACGAAGCGGCCAAGAAGGCCGGTGCGAACGCGGTGACCAATATCATCAGCTACTACCGCAAGAACGAATACAGCAGCAAGACCGACTATGAATGCCATGCCGGCGCGATGGTGGCCGGCGTCGCCCTGCGTGGCGACCTGGCCAAGGTAAAGTAAGCAAGGTGAACCGGCGCCCGCGGGAACACGCCCGCCGCGGGAAATCGCCCGCCGCCGGGAATCGCCCGCCGCCGGAAATCGCCGGCCGCCGGTTTAAACTGCTTGTTTGTCGCAACACCACAAAGGTTTACCCATGAGCACTGCTACGCTCAAGACCCGCCTCTCCGATGCCGTCAAGGACGCGATGCGCGCCAAGGCCGCCGAACGCCTGACCACGCTGCGCTTCCTGCTGGCTGCCGTCAAGCAGAAGGAAGTGGACGAACGCCGCGACCTGAACGACGCCGAGATCACGGCCATCATCGAAAAGCAGGTCAAACAGCGCCGCGAGTCCATCGCCGCGTTCGAACAGGCCGGCCGCACCGAAACCGCCGAACAGGAAAAGGCCGAACTGCTGGTGCTGCAGGAATTCCTGCCGCAAGCCGCCACGCCCGAGGAAGTCTCGGCCGCCATCGACGCCGCGCTGGCGGAAGTGGCCGCGCAGGGCGTGACCGGCGCGCCCGCCATGGGCAAGGTCATGGCGCTGCTGAAGCAGGCCCTGGCCGGCCGCGCCGACATGACGGCGCTGTCACAGCAAGTGAAGGCCCGCCTGGCCTGAGTCCGCACATGCCTGGCTGCCGTTCGGCTTCCAGCCAGACACGGTAGCCAGCCGCCCCGCTCGGCTCAGAACGCGCCCCCGAACAGATCGGGCTGGCGCGACTGCTCCTGCGGGTCGGCGAAATTGCTCATCCCCACCCCCGCCAGCCGGTACAGCGTTTCCGGCGGCAAGTCCACGCGCTCGCACAGCAGCCTGGCGACGGCGGCCAGCTCCACCGCCGATCCGGGCGGGTTCAGGCTGGTCTGGCTGCGCGTCAGGATGCGGAAACGGTCCGTCTTCAACTTGAGCACCACGGTACGGCCCAGGGCGCCCTTCTTCAACGCCTGGTCCCACACCCGTTCCGCCATGCGGTCGATGGCCTCGCCCACCGCGTCCAGGCGGATATCCTGCGAGAACGTCGTCTCCGACGATACCTGCTGCAAAGGCTGATCCGTCTGCACCTCGCGCTCGTCGATGCCGCGCGCCAATTCGTACAGGCGCCGGCCATAGCGGCCGAAGTAATGCTCCAGCTCCTGGGCGCTGTGCGTGGCCAGGTCTCCCACGGTATGGATGCCCAGTTGCTCCAGGCGCGCCTGCGTCACCTTGCCCACGCCCGGCACTTTGCGCACCGGCAAGGGCTCCAGAAAGGCCAGCACCTTGGCGGGCCGGACCACGAACAGGCCGTCCGGCTTGTTCCAGTCGGACGCGATCTTGGCCAGGAATTTATTGGGCGCGACTCCCGCCGAGGCCGTCAGCCCGGTTTCCTCGCGGATCTGCTGCCGGATGACTTGCGCGACCTCGGTGGCCGAGGGCAGACCCAGCTTGTTGACGGTAACGTCGAGGTAGGCCTCGTCCAGCGACAAGGGTTCGATCATGTCGGTATGGCGGGCAAAGATCTGCCTGACCTGGCGCGAGACCTCGCGGTAGCGGTTGAAATCCGGCGGCACGTAGATCGCATGGGGACACAGGCGCTCCGCGCGGGCGGCGGACATGGCCGAATGGATGCCGAACCGCCGCGCCTCGTAGGACGCGGCGCACACCACCGAGCGCGGTCCGGTCCAGGCCACGACCACGGGCTTGCCGCGCAGTTCGGGGTTGTCGCGCTGTTCCACGGAGGCATAGAACGCGTCCATGTCCACGTGCACGATCTTCCGTAATTCAATCATGGTGGTGATGCCCCCATGAGCCGTTCATCGCCTGAAACCCCGTGGCAAAACATATATTATGACCGCCGACAACCGACTTTCCATTCCTGCCCGCAACGGTCCATGACTGCAGCCTCCACGCCTCAAACCGACTACTTCGGCCTGACCATCCCCTTCATGCATTTCATCGGCCTGGTGCCCGAGAGCATCGCGCCGGCCTATGCCCGTACCTCGCTGCCCTGGCGCGCCGACCTGACCAACAGCCGCGGCGACGTGCATGGAGGCACGCTGATGAGCGTGCTGGACTTCACGCTCAGCGCCGCCGCCCGCGGCTCGGCCGACGGCACGGAAGGCATGGCCACCATCGACATGAACACCTCGTTCCTGTCGCCCGGCACGGGCGACCTGGTGATCGAGGCGCGCTGCCTGCGCAAAGGGGCGTCGATCGCCTTCTGCGAAGGCGAGGTCCGGCGCGCCGACGGCGAGCTGGTGGCGCGCGCCACCGCCACCTTCAAGATCATCCGCCGCCGCCCGGGCGGGGACTGAGCGCGCCGGCGGCGGCAAGCCGCCAGCGCCCGCGCATCAGTTGGGCAGGTCGCGCGAAGGCTTGACCGGCGGGCGCGGATCCAGCGGCATATAGCTGCTGCAAGACACCAGGCTGTAATAGACGGCGTCCTGCATCGCGCGCATGGCGGCCGCGTCCCAGGTGCCCTTGCCCCACACCGCGATGCGCACATCGGTGGTCTTGGGGCCGGCCGCCTTCAATTCGACCCGCGTCATCTCATTGTCGCTATAGGGCGCCAGCACCTGCACCACGCCGGACTGCGCGCTTTCGTTCATGGTGTCCACCACGCGATAGGCGTTGTCGGTGCTGCGCAGGCACGCATTGGCCTGCCGGATCGCCGCGTCGTAGGCGTCCTTGAAGGCCACCGGGGCCTTGAATTCGCTGTGCGGCGACGTGCCGGGCGAAATGCCCATCGAGCAGCCCGCCAGGCCCAGGGCCAGCGCCGAAGCCGCGACCAGTTTCCAGTACATGTGTATCTCCAGATCAGTGCCCGCGATTATCCCGCATATCGGCTGCGCGCGATAAGCGCAGCCGCGTTCACATGATCCCGATGCGGTACTCCAGGTTCTTCACCAGGGTCCGCAGGCGCGGCCCCAGGGTCTCGTACACGTGCTTTTCGTCCAGGTTGTCAGCCGGGATCGTCACGTTGAAGGCCAGCGGCAAGTCATTGGAGCGATAGCGCATCGGCGTGGCGATGCCGCACAGCTCGGCCCGCCAGTCCTTGCTGACCACGCAGAAGCCGTGCTCGGCGATGGCATCGAACGCGGGTTGCAGCGATGGGCCGAAGCGTTCCCAGTCCTCCGGGAACTCCTCGGCCAGCCGGGCGCAGATGAGCTCACGCTCGTCCGGCGTCTGCGCATACAGCAGCGCGCGCCCGGTGGCGGTGCGCAGCAAGGGGCGGGCCGACCCGATGTCCGGGCGCGAGGCATTGGACGCGCCGTCGTGCACCGTTTCCACGTAGACCACCTGCAGGCGGTCGCGGATGGCCATGGACACCGGCCCCTTGGCATAGCGCGCCAGTTCGATCATGTCGTGCGCCGCCAGTTGCCGCAGCGTCAGGTGCACCAGCAAGGGATAGCCCAGCGTCAGCACCGCCGGACCCAGCGAATATTTGCCGGTGCGTTCGTCGCGCCGCAGATAGCCCAGCCCCACCAGCGTGAATGTCAGCCTGGACACCGTCGGGCGCGTCAGGCCGAGCATTTCGGCGATTTCCTTGTTGCCCAGCTGCGGCTCGGCCGCCGAAAAGCACTTGAGCACGTCGAGCCCGTTGGAAAGCGTGGAGGCAAAGCGCGGGTGCGCTTCCAGCGAGGCGCGGGATTCGAGTTCGTAGTTGAGCGGCGTTTTCGAGTGCATGGCGGCCTAGGGATTCGGAGCATTGACAGTATATCGTCTGCCGAAATACAAACATTCCGTTCACTATAAACACTTGAATTCCATTTATTGAAATTGAAAGGGTAGTTGATGACGAATTCCCGCTTTTCCCGCCAGCCGCTGGGCGCCCGCCTGTTCAGCTTTGCCGTGGTGGCCGACACCCACGTCAATGAATCCGAAGACACCTGCGCGTCGCCCTTCGCCACCAATGCCCGCGCCAATGCCCGGGCGCGGCACGTCTTCGCCGACATCGCCAGCCTGGACCCCGCGCCCGCCTTCACCATCCACCTGGGAGACATCGTCCACCCGGTGCCCAGCATGCCTTCGTTCGAGGTGGCGGCCGACCGCTTCAAGGCCATCGCCGGCCAGATCGACATGCCGCTGCACCTGGTGCCCGGCAACCACGACGTCGGCGACAAGCGCATCGACTGGATGCCGGCCGACATCGTCTGCGACGACTACCTGGACAAGTACCGCCAGGTGTTCGGGCCGGACTATTACGCGGTGGACCATGGCGGCGTGCGCTTCCTGTTCCTGAACGCACTGCTGTTCAACTCCGGACTGGCGGCGGATGACGCGCAGCGCGCCTGGATCGACGAGCAATTGGCAGGCGCCAGCGGCCGCGTCTTCGTGTCGCTGCATTACCCGCCCTATCTGCATGACGCCAACGAACGCGGGTCCTACGACAACATCGACGAGCCCGGCCGCGGCTGGCTGCTGTCGCGCCTGGCCGATCCGCGCGTCGAAGGCGTGTTCGCCGGCCACGTCCACAATTTCTGGTACGACGTCATCGGCGTCGCGGAGGTCTACATGCTGCCGTCGACCGCCTTCCTGCGGCATGACTTTTCCGAGTTCTACCGGGTGCCGCCGGCGGACGAATTCGGCCGCGGCGACGTGGAAAAATTCGGCTATTTCATCGTCGACGTGCATGAGCAGGGGCATGTCGCCAAGCTGATCCGCACGCACGGCGCCATGCGCGGCGAGGCCGAACCGGGCCGGGCGGCGGCGCGCACCCTGCCTACCGTCCATACCAAGACCGCCGCCTGCGACGGCATCGCGGTCGAGATGCGGCATCCCTGGGCCGAGATCGTCGAAATTCCCTGCACCGGCGGCGTACAGGAGTTCGGCCGCAAGCTGGCGCGCAACGACTACCCGCTGATGTCCATGTGGGAAATGGGGCTGCGCACGCTCAAGATTCCCGTGCAGGATCTGCGCGACGACAAGACCTTGCGCCGTGCGCGCCTCATGTCCGACGTCGGCCACCGCTTCGTGCTGACCTCGCTGGGGCTGCCGGACGCCAGGCTGCTGCAACAGGCGCGCGAGCATGGCGTGGCCATCGCCGCCATCGAGATCAACCTGAACGCCCAGGCGCTGGAAGAGGCGGGCGCAGCCTTGCAGCGCCTGCGCGCGCACACCGACGCCCGCCTTGTCTATTGCAAGATCCGCACGGGCGCGGACGATGCCCACTTCGACGGCAAGCACTACAGCCATTTCGTCAACACCGGCCTGCGCGCGTCCGAGCTCGAAGCGGCGCAATCCGCGCTGCTGCCGCACTTCGCGCAGAAGAACCTGGACGGTTTCACCGTACGCCTGGACTGGGGCGCCGACCTGATCGCCACGCACCAGCAACTGGCCGCGCGGGCGCGCGACTGGGGCGCGACGGTGAACGTGGGCGTCAAGCTGGCCGACCGCCTGGCGGCGGCCAACACCGACGACACCGCCATCGCCGCGCTGGTGGCCGAAGCCTTCCTGGCGGCCCGGACCACGGACGCGGTGAGCTATTCCTTCGACACCTTCATGGACGTGGATCGCGGCTACTTTCCGCGCAACGGCCTGATCGACCGCCGCTACGATCCGCGCCCCGCCGGACTGGCGCTGGCCGCGCTGAACGCGGTCTTTGCAGGCCAGGCCACAGGCGCCGGATCGGTCGAACGCATCGACTGCGAAGCCGGTCTGCGCCTGTGCCGCTACCGCTGCGGCGAGCAGACCTATGAACTGGCCTACGGCCCCGGACCGGCCCTCAAGCGTCAGATCGAGGCCGGCGCGTTCAAGCGCGTCGTCGACCTGACGGCCCAGCGCGCGCTGCAGACCGGGGACGATTGGGCCGAGTACGCGCGCCTGCATCTGCCCGGCCAGGCCGTGCTGTTGATCCAGCGCAGTTGAACCCTCATTCCCCGCACAGGAGCCACCCCATGTTTCGATACGCAATCAAACTCGCGGGACTGCTGGCCGCCGCCTGCCTTCCCATGTACGCGCAGGCGCAGCCCTATCCCGACAAGCCGGTGCGCCTGATCGTTGCCTACACGCCCGGCGGCGCCACCGACGTGATCGCCCGCATCCTCGCGGCAAAGCTCAGCACCAGTTGGGGCCAACAAGTCATCGTGGAGAACAAGTCCGGCGCCAGCGGCATGATAGGCGCCGAACAGGTCGCGCGCGCCACACCCGACGGCTACACCCTGCTGCTGGCCTACACGCCCGAGGTCTCGATCAACAAGCTGGTCTACAAGCAGATGCGCTACGACCCGTTGAAGGACCTGCAGCCCATCGCCCTGGTGGCGGATGCGCCGCTGGTGCTGGTCAGCGGTCCCAAGCTGCCCGCCACCACCTACGCCGATCTCAAGCAACAAGGCGCAAAGGCTCCGCTGGTGTACGGTTCGCCGGGCATGGGCGGCCAGCAGCATCTGGCCGGCGAACTGCTGCGGGTGCGCTCCGGCATGAACCTGACCCACGTGCCCTACCGCGGCACGGCGCTGGCCGTGGCCGATCTGGTGGGCGGCCAGATCGATATCTTCTTCGCCACGGCGCCAGCCATCATCGGCCAGATCGGCGCCGGCAAGCTGCACCCGCTGTTCATCGCCGGTCCCCAGCGTCAGGACATCCTGCCTTCGACCCCGACGGCCAAGGAGGTCGGTCTGGACGACTTCGACATTTCCAACTGGTTCGGCCTGTTCGGCCCCGCCGGCATGCCGCCGGCCCTGGTGGAACGCATTTCCAAGGACACGGCCCAGGCGCTGCAGGCCGCCGACGTGAAGGAAAAACTGCAGGGCCAGGGGCTGGCCATTTCCTACAAGCCGCCCCAGGAATTCAAAACCTTCATCGGCGCCGAAATGGCCAAGTACGGCGCCATCGTCAAGGCCACGGGGCTGGAGCCGCAATAAGGCCGGCGCAGGCCCGGCAGCGTCCGCGGGCGGTTCGACACCGCCCGCGCCGCTATGGCATTATCGGCGGACCACCCGGCGGCCGGCCTCAAGCGCCCGCCGCGGCAACTTCGGAGGTCCCCCTTGTTCTCATTCCTCAAGCGCACCGTCCTGGCCGCCAGCATCATCGGCGTCTCGCTGGGCGCCAGCGCCGCGCAACCGCCGCGCGTCTATCCCCTCAAGGATTTCTTCCGCAACCCCGAACGGGGCTTCTTCCGCCTGGCCGACGACGGCCGCACATTGGGCTTCATGCAGCCCACCAGCGTGGACGGCAATCCCGCCCGCATGAACATCTACGTGCAGCCGCTGCAAGGCAGCACGCCTGTCGGCGACCCGCGGCAACTGACCAGCGAGACCGCGCGCGACATCAGCAACTTCTTCTGGAAAGGCGCCGACGTGGTGCTCTACCAGAAGGATTTCGGCGGCGACGAGAACTTCCACGTGCTGGCCGTCAACGCCAAGACCGGCAAGATCACCGACCTGACGCCGTATGAAGGCGTGCGCGCCGGCATCGAGGACGATCTGGAAGACGATCCCGACCACGTCCTCATCAGCCACAACCAGCGCAATCCGGAAGTCTTCGACGTCTACCGCGTCAACGTCCACACGGGCGCCGCGGAGCTGGTGGCGCAGAACCCGGGCAACATCGTCGGCTGGCAGACCGACCACGCCGGCAAGGTGCGCGCCGCCGTCGCCAGCGACGGCCTGAACACCACCCTGCTCTACCGCGACGACGAATCTTCCGAATTCCGTCCGCTCATCACCACCGACTACCGCACCCGCGTCAGTCCGGCGTTCTTCACCTTCGACGACAAGAAGTTCTACGCCCTGTCCAACCGCGGGCGCGACAAGCTATCGCTGGTGGTGATCGACCCCGCCCAGCCCGAGGCCGAGGAAGAAATCTTCACGCCCGACACCGTCGACCTGGATTCCGCCGGCTACTCGCGCAAGCGCCGCGTGCTGACGGTAGCCGCCTACCAGACCGACAAGCCGCAATACAAGTTCTTCGACGCGCAGAGCGAGACGCTCTTCAAGAAACTGTCGGCCAAGCTCACTGGCTACGACTTCGCCATCCAGGGATCCAACCGCGACGAAGACAAGTTCATCGTCGCCGCCTACAACGACCGCACGCCCGGCTCGCGCTACATCTACGACGCCGCCGTCGATACGCTGACCAAGCTGGCCGACATCAATCCCGCCATTCCCGAGGCGGACATGTCGCGCGTGCAGCCCATCAGCTACCAGACCCGCGACGGCCTGACGGTCCACGGCTACCTGACGCTGCCCGCCGGCCGCGATCCCAAGAACCTGCCTTGCATCGTGAATCCTCACGGCGGCCCGTGGGCGCGCGACGGCTGGGGCTACAACCCTGAAGTCCAGTTCCTGGCCAACCGCGGCTTCTGCGTGCTGCAGATGAACTTCCGCGGGTCGACCGGCTATGGCCGCGCCTTCTGGGAAGCCAGCTTCGGCCAATGGGGCCTGAAGATGCAGGACGACATCACCGATGGCGTGCAGTGGCTCATCGGGCAAGGCATCGCCGATCCCAAGCGCATCGGCATCTACGGCGCCAGCTATGGCGGCTACGCCACGCTGGCCGGCGTGGCGTTCACGCCCGACCTGTATGCCGCCGCGGTGGACTACGTGGGGGTGTCCAACCTGTTCACGTTCATGAAGTCCATTCCGCCATACTGGAAGCCCATGCTGGACAAAATGCAGGACATGGTGGGCGACCCCGAACGCGACCGCGAACGCCTGGCCGCCACCTCGCCCGCGCTGCACGCGGACAGGATCAAGACGCCGCTGTTCGTGGCGCAGGGCGCCAAGGATCCGCGCGTGAACAAGGACGAAAGCGACCAGATGGTCAAGGCGCTGCGCGCCCGCGGCGTCGAGGTCGAGTACATGGTCAAGGACAACGAAGGCCACGGCTTCCACAACGACGAGAACAAATTCGAGTTCTACGAAGCCATGGAGAAGTTCCTGACGGAACATCTCAAGCCCTGACCTCCTCCTCCACCACCGCCGGGCCGCGCTCCTGCGCGCGGCCCGCGGGACGGCCGATCCAGGCCATCTCGACGCGGTCGCGCCCATGTTCCTTGGCGCGGTACAGCGCATCGTCGGCGCGCGCCAGGATGCCGTCCGCGCCGTCTCCCGACTGGTACGAAGCCAGGCCGCCGCTGGTGGTCATCCGTACTTCGCGCCCTTGCAGGTGGAAGGGCGTGTCGCGCAGGGCGTCGCAGACGCGCTGCGCCTGCACCAGCGCGCGGGCCGGATCGCAGTCGTACATCAGCAGCACGAATTCCTCGCCGCCCAACCGGCCGAAGCGGTCGCTGGCGCGCACCGCCCGCTGCACCACCTTCGAAAAATGGCGCAGCGCCGCGTCGCCCGCGGCATGGCCGTAACGGTCGTTGATGGACTTGAAGTGGTCGATGTCCAGCACCAACACCGCCAGCTTGCCGCCGGCGCGCTGGCAGCGCTGCAACTCGCGCTCCAGCTCGTCCAGGATGCTGCGGCGCGAATAGGCGCCTGTAAGGCCGTCGAAGGTCAGCGCAGCTTCCATCTGTTCGGACAGGCTGGTCTGGATCAGGAGCAGCAGCGCCAGGAACAGCCCGGGCACGGTCACCGTCCCGCAGACAATGAAGAACAGGCCCCAGGGACTGGGCTCGAGCAGCGACGAGGGTTCTTGTCCGCCCACGCTGTAGACCGCCAGGCGCAGGGCATGCAGCGCGGCCAGGCCGAAGCTCGCCAGCATCATGTACAGCATCACGCCGCGCGTGTGCAGCCGCTTGCGCTGGCGGAAGAACACCATGCCCGTCGCCATCATGGCCACGAAGGTGTAGGCGGAAAACAGCAGCATGCGCGCCCGCAGGTCATCCGCCACGTACAGCAGCAGCGCGAACGCAGCGATACTGAGCGCGCCCAGCGCCGCCGTGCGCCGCGCCAGCGGACGCAGGCCGAAGAACTGCCGCACGCCGACGTAGACCAGGCTGACCGCGCAGACCCAGGCGGCGTTCGAGACCATCACATAGACGGCGGACGGCAGGATGGGCGAGGCCGCATAGGCCAGCAGCGACAGCACGGCCAGCGCGTTGCCCGCCGTGAACGCGGCGACGCCGCCCACGTCGCGGGCGCGCAATGGCGCCAGCAACGGCAATGCCAGAGCCGTGGCCAGGCCCCACATCAGAAAGAAAAGAGAAGTCGTCATGGTGTTTGCCGGCTTGCGCCCCGCGGGCGTTCGCCGTCGCTCGTCATTGCTGTTGCACTGGGTTCATGCCTCATGAGGCGGCGTTACATCCCACCACCCCTGACGCTTTTTGTTACCCGTACAGCGACAGACCGGCACAACCTGGCGCCCGTCCGTCGCCGCACGCCGTTTCGCCCTGAACCTTTACCGCCCGCGCCAAGACGATTGCGCGGCAAGCGACGAAGAATACGCCACGGCCGCACTTTCGCCATGGCCCTTTGCACTAATTGACAGTTGACTGACAGTTAACACACTTATAATTCGGGCCATTGACGGTGCCATCAAGAGCGCCGCAATCACGCCCTACGGGCGTGGCGCGTACTAGCCATGCACTCCCATAGCGCGAGTGCGAAGGTCCCCGCAGCGGGCGCCGCGCAGTCCTAACCAAAAAGTGTTCCTTCCCGCCGCCGCCGGCGCCTTTGTGCTGCGCGTCGCCTCGGCTCGCGCCGAAAAAAGGCACGCCCACGGCCGGCCGGACCAGGAACGCCCCGAGTCGCAACTGCGGAAGTATTACAGATGCAAAACAGAGGATCGACACCCCTGGGTGCCGTTGGACCGAGACTGAGCCTGCTGGCGGCTTGCGCCATCCTGGCTCCAGCCATGGCGCTGGCCGGCCCCGGCAACGACTACGACGCCTTGATCGCCAGAGCGCGCGCCGGCGACTACGAGCCCGCGCTGGCGATGCTGCGCCAGCAAGGTCCGGCCGGCGGCAGCCGCGCCATCTACGACCACATCATCATCGCCGGATGGGCCGGCAAGCCCGCCGAAGCCGTCGCCGCCTACGAGCAATTGCCGCAAGGCGCGGCGCTGCCCGGCGACATCCAGCTTTCCGTCGCGCGCGCCTACCGCGACCTGCAGCGCTGGCCCGAGGCGCTGGCCGCGTACCAGGAGGGCGCGCGCCGCCATCCCGGCCAGTCCGCTTTTCGCGCCGGCGAAATCATGACCCTGGCCGATGCCGGCCGCTACCCCGAGGCGCGCGAGGCCGCGGCGCGCTGGCTCAAGCGGCATCCCCGCGATGTCGACGCCCGCCTTGCCCTGAGCTACGTCCACGCCCGCCAGGGCGAGCCTTATGAAGCGCTGCACCAGGCCGACCTGGCCCTGGCCGCCGCGCCCGGCACCCCTTACGTGTTGCGCGAGTACATCTGGGCGCTGCAGCGCGCGCGCATGGCGGACGTGGCGCTGGAGCTGGCGCGCCGTCACCAGGATCTGTTCGACGCTGGCCAGATGCGCGGCTTCGAGGCCGACGCGCTGGCCCAACAGGTGCGGCTGGCGGCCATGCCCACGCGGTCGGAAGCTGAACGTTTCGTGTTGGCCGACAAGGCTTTTGCGCGTTACGACGAACTGATCCCCGTCTGGCAGCAGCAGGAAGACGCCCGCGCCGACGCGCTGCGCGCCCGTATCGACCGCTTGCACGCCCTGCACGTCCGCGTGCGCATGGCCGATCTGGTCCGCGAATACGAAGCCCTGCTGGCCGAGGGCGTCACGGTGCCGCGTTACGCCTTGAACGACGTGGCATCGGCCTACCTGTACGTGCGCCAGCCCGAACGCGCCCGCGACATCTATCGGCAGGTCGCGGCCGACGACGCCCTGCGCGGCGACGATGCCGAGCAGCGCCTGGCGACCGAGACCGGCCTGTACTACTCGCTGGCCGAGGGCGAACAGTTCAACGAGACCAGCGCCGTCACCGAAGGCGTCGAATCGGGCTACGCCCCCTGGCTGTACTACAAGGGCCAGGCCACCCGCATGCCCAACGACCTGAACCTGGAAAGCCGCCAGACCCTGGCGTCGGCTCGCCTGCAGGCCAACGACACCGTCGCCGCCCGGCAGCGCCTCGAAGAGATGGTCGAGAACGCGCCCAACAACTCCGGACTGCGCAGCGACCTGGCCACCGTCTACCGCGCCCAATCGCTCCCCCGCGCCTCGGAGGTCGAATTGAAGATGGCCGAGACCCTGGCGCCGCGCAGCCTGGGCGTGGAGAACGGCCAGGGCTTCACCGCCCTGGACTTGCAGGAATGGCGCCAGGCCGAAGCGCTGTCGCAGGACACCATGGCCCGCTCGCCCGAAAACCTGACCAGCCGCCGCCTGGCGCGCGAATGGGAAGTGCACAACAAGGCCGAGCTGCGCATCAACGGTTACCGCGGCCTGGCATCCGACAGCCCGGTCACCGGCAGCGGCGACTTCGGCATCGACGCCGTGCTGTACTCCGCGCCGCTGGACTACAACTGGCGAGTCTTCGGCGGCGGCGGCTACGCCTCCGGCGACTTCGAGGAAGGCCGCGGCAACTACCGCTGGCTGCGCACCGGCGTGGAATGGCGCGGCCGCGACCTCACGATCGAAGGCGAAGTCTCCACCCACGACTATGGCCACGGCGTGAAGCCGGGCGCGCGCCTGTCGGCCGCCTACGACCTGGACGACCATTGGCAGGTGGGCGGCTCGGGCGAAATCATGTCGCGCGAAACGCCGCTGCGCGCGCTGACCAGCGGCATCTATTCCAACAGCCTGTCGGCCTACGTGCGCTGGCGAGCCGACGAGCGCCGCGAATGGACGCTGGCGCTGTCGCCTTCGCACTTCAGCGACGGCAACAACCGCTGGGCGCTGGGCCTGGCCGGGCGCGAGCGCGTCTACACCTCGCCGCACCTGCTGGCGGACCTGGAGTTCGAGGCGTCCACCCAGCGCAACAGCCACGACAGCAACGTGCCCTATTTCAATCCGCGGTCGGACCTGATGCTGCTGCCCGGCGTGCGCCTGACGCAGACTCTGTACCGCCGCTACGAAACCGCCTGGGAGCAGATCGGCACCCTGGGCGCAGGCGCTTACACCCAGCAAGGCTACGGCACCGGCGGCGTGATCGCGCTGGGCTACGGCCAGCGATACCGCGCCAACGACGTCCTCGACATGGGCGCCATGATCACCGGCACCAGCCGCCCGTACGACGGCGAACGCGAGCGCGAACTGCGCATCGTGTTCGACCTGACGTACCGCTTCTGAACCCGGATCCGAGTAACGCCATGATGCTTAAAACCCATACCCGCCTGATTCTCGCCGGCCTGCTGTTGCTCGCGATCCTGGCGCTGACCGCCTGCGCCAAGGACATCCCGGTCTACACGCCGCCGGACCAGCGCCCGCTCGCCCCCGCCGAACAGCCCTGGGTGCAGGGCCAGTTCCTGGCCCTGGCCTACCACGACGTGGAAGACGAAGACCCCGACCAGGGCTTTCTCAGCGTGCGCACCGACCGTCTGGTCGAACAGCTGGCCTGGCTGCGCGCCAATGGCTACCAGGCCGTCACCGTGGATCAGATCCTGGCCGCGCGCCAGGGCGGCAAGCCGCTGCCCGAGCGCGCCGTGCTGCTGTCCTTTGACGACGGCTACCGCAGCTTCTACACCCGCGTGCTTCCCATCCTGAAAGCCTATCAATGGCCCGCGCTGCTGGCGCCGGTCGGCGTCTGGATGGACACGCCGGCCAACCAGCGCGTGGACTTCGGCGGCAGCCCCGAAGACCGCAAGCGCTTCCTGAACTGGGACGAGGTCCGCGAGATCTCGCGCTCGGGGCTGGTCGAGATTGCTGCGCACACCAATGCCTCGCACTACGGCGCGCTGGCCAATCCCCAGGGCAATACCGAACCCGCCGCCGCCATCCGCGCCTATGACGCGCAGACCCGCCGCTACGAGACCGAAGCGGAGTTCGACGCGCGCATGGGCGGCGACGTCGCCGCCATCACCGAAAAGATCCGCCGCGCCACCGGCAAGAAGCCGCGCGTCTGGGTCTGGCCTTATGGCGCCGAAGGCGGTTCCACCCTGCGCATTACCGCCGAGCACGGTTATCAGCTGGCGCTGACGCTGGAGGACGGCCCGGGCCGCGTCGGCCGCCTGATGTCCACGCCGCGCCTGCTGCTGTCCAGCGACCCGACGCTCAAGCCCTTCGCCAACAGCGTGGTCGGCATGGAAGCCCAGCCCTTCATGCGCGTGGCGCACGTGGACCTGGACTACGTCTACGACCCGGACCCGGCGCAGACCGACCGCAACCTGGGCGAGCTGGTGCAGCGCATCCTCGACATGCAGATCAACACGGTGTTCCTGCAGGCCTACTCGGACCCCGTGGGCGACGGCCTGGTGAAGTCCGTCTACTTCCCCAACCGCTGGCTGCCTATGCGCGCCGATCTCTTCAACCGCGCCGCATGGCAGCTGCACAACCGCGCCAACGTGATGGTCTACGCCTGGATGCCGGTGCTGTCCTTCGACCTGGATCCCGCCCTGCCCCGCGTCACGCGCTGGCAGGAAGGCCAGGCGCAGCCAGAGCCGGATCCCGACCAGTACCGCCGCCTGTCGCCGTTCGACCCGACCGTGCGTACGCGCATCGGCGATCTGTACGAGGACCTGTCCCGCTACGCGATCTTCGACGGCATCCTGTTCCATGACGACGCGCTGCTGTCGGACTTCGAAGACGCCAGCCCCGGCGCGCTGGCCGCCTACCGGGCCGCGGGCCTGCCGGGCAGCATCGCCGAACTGCGCGCGGATCCGGACACCCTGCAACGCTGGACCCGCTACAAGAGCCGCGCGCTGGTGGACTTCACCGCCGAACTCACGCAGCGGGTGCGCGCGGTGCGCGGCCCGCAGATCAAGACGGCGCGCAACATCTTTGCCGAACCCATCCTGAACCCCGGCAGCGAAACCTGGTTCGCGCAGAACCTGGACGACTTCCTCGGCGCCTACGACTGGACCGCGCCGATGGCGATGCCGCTGATGGAAAACGTGCCCGCCGGCCAGGAAAACGCCTGGCTGGACCGGCTGGTCGATACCGTCGCGCAGCGCCCCGGGGCGCTGGACAAGACCGTGTTCGAGCTGCAGGCCCGCGACTGGCGCACCGGCCCCGGCCGCCCCGAAGCCACGCCGGTCGACACGGCCGTGCTGGCCGGCTGGATGAAGCGGCTGCAGCTGCGCGGCTCGCGCAGCTTCGGCTACTACCCCGACGATTTCTCGCAAGACCAGCCCCGGTTGCAAGGCATCCGGCCCGCCATCTCCGAAGCCTGGTATCCGATCAAATGATAGACCGACTGATTGCCCTGCTGATTCTCTGCGCGGTGCTTGGCGCGCCCTTCGGCTTCACCCTGATGCTGACCGGCGAAGCGCTGCTGGGCTTCGTGTTCTTCTACCCCCTGTTCATGTCCGGCATGTGGATGGCTGGCGGCATCTACTTCTGGTGGCATTGGGAGCGGCACTGGAAATGGGGCAAGGACAGCCAGCCGCCAGTCCTGGCCGGCAATCCGCTGGTGTCCATCCTGGTGCCCTGCTACAACGAGGCCGACAACGGCGAAGAGACGCTGCTGGCCGCCCTGGGCCAGAACTATCCGCACATCGAGGTCATCGCCATCAACGACGGCTCCAGCGACGGCACCGCCGACATGCTGGACCGCATGGCCGCCGCCCATCCGCGGCTGCGCGTGGTGCACCTGGCGCAGAACCAGGGCAAGGCCATGGCGCTGCGCATGGGCGCCATGGCTGCGCGCAGCGAGTACCTGGTCTGCATCGACGGCGACGCCATGCTGGACCCGGACGCGGCCGCCTACCTGGTGGCGCCGCTGATCGACAACCCGCGCGTGGGCGCCGTCACCGGCAACCCGCGCATCCGCACCCGCTCCACCATGATCGGGCGCATCCAGGTGGGCGAATTCTCTTCCATCATCGGCCTGATCAAGCGCACCCAGCGCGTCTACGGCCAGGTGTTCACCGTATCCGGCGTGGTCGCCGCCTTCCGGCGCGCGGCGCTGGACCGCGTGGGCTACTGGAGCCTGGACATGATCACCGAGGACATCGACATCAGCTGGAAGCTGCAGCGCGACCACTGGTCGATCTTCTATGAGCCGCGCGGCCTGTGCTGGATCCTGATGCCCGAAACCCTGCGCGGACTGTGGAAGCAGCGGCTGCGCTGGGCCCAGGGCGGCGCCGAGGTCTTCCTGAAGAACCTGCGTTCGATCTGGGTCTGGCGCCACCGCCGCCTGTGGCCGCTGATGGCCGAGTTCTGCCTGTCCACCGCCTGGGCCTTCGCCTTCGGCGTGTCGGTGCTGCTTTGGGCCGTCAGCCAGGTGGTCACGCTGCCCAACAACATGCAGATCGCCAGCCTGATGCCGCCCGCCTTCACCGGCATGATGCTGGCCGTGGTCTGCCTGCTGCAGTTCGTCGTCAGCATCCTGATCGACCGCCGCTACGAGCCCGGCCTGGCCCGCTCGCTGTACTGGGTCATCTGGTATCCGCTGGCCTTCTGGATGGTGAGCCTGTTCACCACCCTGGTCAGTTTCCCCAAAGTCATGCTCCGCAAGCAGGCCCGGCGCGCGCGCTGGACCAGCCCGGACCGGGGCATCAAATCACCGGACGCAACGTCATGATCATCACCACGCAACGTTCCCGCGCAGGCTATCTGTTCGACCTGGTCCTGACCGCCGTCGGCTGGTTCGCCTTCGTCTATCTGTTCGGCGCCGGCATCCTGGCGATCCTGCGCGCCGCCGCGGGCGGCCCCGATGTCTCGCTCTGGCCGGTGTTCCTGCCCACCGTGCACACGCTGTGGGGCTATGCGCTGCTGGCCCTGATCAACGCGGGCGTGCTGGTGGGCTGGGCCGTCTACAACCACCGCAAGTTCGCAGGTAAGGACCGCCGCAAGCCCATCAAGCCGGTGGGCGACCGCCGCGTGGCGGCCAGCTTCGCGATCAGCCCGGCGCAGCTGATGCAGGTGCGCTCCGCGCACACCTGCGTCGTCCACCACGGCGCGGCCGGCGACATCACCGGCATCGACATCAGCCGCCCCCGCCTGAACGCGGTGCAGGCCGGCTGATACGGTCCCTGCCTGGCGCTGTGAGCCTCCAGGCTTGACGGCGCCAGCCCCGGCGCCCGCCTTCAGCGGCGCGCCTTCTCCACATTCGGCAGCAGGATCGCCACCACGCCCAGCAAGGGCAGATAGGCGCAGACCTGGTACACATAGCCGATGCTGGTGGCATCAGCCAGCTTGCCCAGCGCCGCGGCGCCCACGCCGCCCATGCCGAAAGCAAAGCCGAAGAACAGTCCGGCGATCATCCCCACCTTGCCCGGCACCAGCTCCTGCGCATAGACCACGATGGCCGAGAACGCCGAGGCCAGCACCATGCCGATGATCACCACCAGCACGCCGGTCCAGAACAGGTTCACATAGGGCAGCAGCAGCGTGAACGGCGCCACGCCCAGGATGGACACCCAGATCACGATCTTGCGGCCGATGCGGTCGCCTACCGGTCCGCCCACCACCGTGCCTACCGCCACCGCGGCCAGGAACAGGAACAGGTAGAGCTGCGCCTCGCGCACCGACAGCGCGAACTTGTCGATCAGGTAGAACGTGAAATAGCTGTTCAGGCTGGCCAGGTAGAAATACTTGGAGAACACCAGCACGCCCAGCACCGCCAGCGCGCCCAGCACCTGGTTGCGCGACAGCCCGTTGCCCGCGCCCTCGCGCCGCGCGCGCGGCTTGAGCAGGACGCGGTTGGCGCTGTACCAGCGGCCGATGCCGGTCAACACCACGATGCCGAACAGCGCCGCCAGCGAAAACCAGGCCACGCTGCGCTGCCCGTGCGGGATGATGAAGAGCGCGGCCAGCAGCGGCCCCAGCGCCGAGCCCACGTTGCCGCCCACCTGGAACAGCGACTGCGCCAGGCCGTGGCGTCCGCCGGAGGCCATGCGCGCCACGCGCGAGGATTCCGGGTGGAACACCGACGAGCCCGTGCCCACCAGCACCGCGGCCACCAGCAGCCAGCCGAACGACGGCGCCATCGACAGCAGCAACAGCCCCACCAGGGTGAAGCCCATGCCCACCGGCAGCGAGTACGGTTTGGGATTGCGGTCCGTATAGAAGCCGATGAAGGGCTGCAGCAGCGAGGCCGCGAGCTGATAGACCAGCGTGATCAGCCCGATCTGCGCGAACGACAGGCTGAATGAATCCTTCAGCATGGGATAGATGGCCAACAGGATCGACTGGATCATGTCGTTCATCAGGTGCGCCACGCTGATCGCGCCCAGCACCTTGAAGGCGGTGGATGGGTCCGAGGAAGCGGCGGACGGCGGGACCGGATTGGCGTCGGCGACGCCGGCGGCGGAGTTCTGAGGGGGATTCATGGGCGATGGACGCAAGTAATGGGGATGGACATGTCCAGCGCCACGCCGGACCAGTACCCAGTGTAGGAATCCGGGACGGAACCGATCTGCCAATTTTCGTCGCTCAAGTGACAAAATATGGTGACAAAATACGCAAACCAGCCCTGAGCCGCCCAACTCATCCTTATGCCGGAAGTGACACGCATGCCCGCCCGACTCCTTTTGCCCGACCCCGCCCGCAGCGTCAATCCGCAGGACTACCAGCACCGGCCGCGCGCCGTGACGGCCATGGCCAAGGAATTCCTGCCAGGCACCCGCACGGGCACCCACTCGCATCCGCGCGCGCAACTGGTCTACGCGGTCGAAGGCGTCATGCGCGTCACCACGCCCAGCGGCTTCTGGGCCCTGCCGCCGCTGCGCGCGCTGTGGGTGCCGGCGGGCGTGCCGCATGGCGTGGACATGGTGGGCGCGGTGTCCATGCGTTCGCTCTATCTCGAAGCCGAGACCGCCCGCGGCTACTGGCCGCAATGCCAGGTGGTCGAGGTCGGCGGCTTGCTGCGCGAGCTGATCCTGGCGCTGACCGCCGAACCCATCGACTATCCGCTGGACGGCCGCGCCGGGCAGGTCGCCGCCCTGCTGCTTTCCGAGCTGGCCGCCGCACGCGTCGCGCCGCTACAGATCCCCTGGCCGCGCGACCGGCGTCTGCAGACCATCTGCGCGGCGATCCTGGACGATCCGGGGCTGCAGCGCGGCATCGAGGACTGGGGCGACGAAGTCGGCGCCAGCGCCCGCACGCTGATCCGCCTGTTCCAGGCCGAACTGGGGCTGAACTACCGGCAGTGGGTCCAGCAGGTCCGGCTGGCCGAGGCGGTGTGCCGGCTGTCGCAGGGCGTGCCGGTCGCGCGCATCGCCGCTGACCTGGGCTACCACAGCGCCAGCGCCTTCTCGGCCATGTTCCACCGTGCGCTGGGCGCGCCGCCCCAACGCTACCTGAACAATGGCTGACGCCTGCAACCGGATTTGCCGTCACTCGCGACGCAATTCATGTTTAGTTACTGAAACCTTATGACCCTCTGGGCGGTCCATCGTGTTCTGCCCTAGAATCGCCTGCAATGAGCACCCCCCAGCAATCCTCCGCCACCCCGGGCGGCAAACCGGGCCTCCCCTGGAAACGCATTCTCGTCAAGGCGGGCGTAGCCGCCGGCGGCGCCGCCGTGTGCGGCGGCGTCGCGCTCGGCCTGGCGCTGGCCCTGGCCTGGCCCAGCCTGCCCGACCTGCACGCCATGACGGACTACCGTCCGCGGGTGCCGCTGCGCATCTATACGGCGGACAAGGTCCTGATCGGCGAGTACGGCGAAGAGCACCGCAACGTGCTGCGCTTTGACGAGATCCCGCCCGTGATGCGCCAGGCGGTGCTGGCAGCCGAGGACGACCGCTTCTACAGCCACGGCGGCGTCGACTGGATGGGGGTGGCGCGCGCGGTCGTGACCAACCTCGTCAAGGGCTCCAAGAGCCAGGGCGGCAGCACCATCACGATGCAGGTGGCGCGCAATTTCTACCTGTCGTCGGAAAAGACTTATTCGCGCAAGTTCTATGAATTGCTGCTGACGTTCAAGATCGAATCCGAGCTCTCCAAGGACCAGATCCTTGAGCTCTACATGAACCAGATCTACCTGGGCCACCGCGCCTACGGTTTCGCGGCCGCCTCGCGCACCTATCTGGGCAAGCCCCTGTCGGAAGTCACGCCGGCCGAGGCCGCCATGCTCGCCGGCATCCCCAAGGCCCCATCGCGCTTCAACCCCATCACCAATTTCCCGCGCGCCGAGATCCGTCAGCACTACGTGCTGGGCCGCATGAAGACGCTGGGCTATCTCACGCCCGAACAGGCCGACGAGGCGCTCAAGCAGCGCCTGACGATTCGCGGCGCGGACGGCGCCAGCGCGCGCGGCTTCGCGATCCACGGCGACTACCCGGCCGAACTGGCGCGCCAGCTCATGTACGGCGTGTTCCAGGAACAGACCTACACCAAGGGCATCGACGTCTACACCACCATCGATTCCAAGGACCAGGAAGCCGCCTACCGCGCCGTGCGCGACGGCGTGCTGGACTACACGCGCCGCGCCGTGTATCCGGGCCCCGAGGACCAGATCGACCTGCCCGAGGGCGTCGAAAAGGACCCGGCCGCGCTGGATGAAATCCTCGACGGCGTGCAGGAAAAGACGCCTGACAGCGAAGACCTGCTGACCGCCGTGGTGCTGGCCGCCAGCCCCGCCGAAGTGACGCTGGCGCGCAGCGCGCGCGACATCATCACCATCAGCGACAAGAAGGCGCTGGCAGTGGTGGCGCGCGCGCTCAACCCCAAGGCCAGCGACAGCCAGCGGCTGCGCCGCGGCTCGGTCGTCTACATCCACAAGAACGGCGACAGCTGGGAAATCATCAACATGCCGACGCTGCAGGCGGCGCTGGTCTCGATGGTGCCCCAGGACGGCGCCGTGCGCGCCATGATCGGCGGCTTCGACTACAACCGCGGCGGCTTCAACCGCGTGACGCAGGCCTGGCGCCAGCCCGGCTCCAACATCAAGCCCTTCGTCTACGCGGCGGCGCTGGAACGCGGCCTGACCCCGGCCACGCAGATCTCCGACCAGCCCTTCATGCTGACCGCGGAGCAGACCGGCTCCAAGGCCTGGCAGCCCAAGAACGACGGCAACAAGTACGAGCCCATGCTGACGCTGCGCCAGGGCCTCATGCGGTCCAAGAACATGGTGTCGATCCGCATCCTGCAGGCCATCTCGCCGCAATATGCGCAGGACTACCTGACCCGCTTCGGCTTCGACAAGTCGCGTTGGCCGGCCGTGCTGCCGCTGGCGCTGGGCGCAGGCGGCGCCACGCCGCTGCAAGTGGTCAACGGCTACAGCGTGTTCGCCAACGGCGGCTACCGCGTCACCCCGTATCTGGTGGACCGCGTCACCGACCGCTCGGGCAACGTGCTGATGCAGGCCCAGCCTGTCGTCGCCGGCGACGCCCTGGCGCGCGCCATCGATCCCCGCACCGCCTGGGTCATGGACGACATCCTGCGCGGCGTCACGGTCAGCGGCACCGCCGCCCGCGCGCACCAGGTGCTCAAGCGCAACGACATCGGCGGCAAGACCGGCACCACCAACGAGGCCGTGGACGTGTGGTTCTCGGGCTTCACGCCCAGCCTGGCCACCACCGTCTGGATGGGCTTTGACCAGCCCAAGTCGCTGGGCACCAACGAATTCGGCAGCGGCCTGGCCCTGAGCACCTGGCTGGACTACATGCAGCCGGCCTTGAAAGGCGTGCCCGAAGCCAAGCCCGCGCCGCGGCCGGACGGCCTGATCGTGGACAACGGCGAATACTATTTCTCGGAATTCCCGCCGGGCCAGGCCGTGGCCTCGCTGGACCTGTCCTCGGGCGACGCGTTGACCGATTTCCTGAACAACAACCGTTCGACGGACGGCGTGGACACCTCGGTCAAACCCCTGCCGCCCGGCGGCGGCGCAATGCCGCAAAGCAGTCCGGCCCAACCGCCGGTGGCCCTGCCCGTTCCCGTGGCCCCAGCGGGCGGCGCGCCGGCAGGCAACGCGCCGCCTGCCATCCCGCCCATCCCCGTGCCGCGCGTGGACGCCGACACGCCCGCCCGCGCCAGCG
>NZ_CADIJY010000023.1 GCF_902859735.1 Achromobacter aegrifaciens
AGCCGCGCCCGCCAACGGCCCGGCGGCTTGCAGCGCGCCGATGGCGGGCAGCGCCGGTTCAGTGGGCCGCGCCGGACCGATGCGCTCAGCCACGACGGCTGGCGCCAGCGGCGCAGGCTCATCCTGCGGCCTGCTCTCCGCCCGGGCGTCGGCGACCGGTTGCAGGCGCTGCGCGCGGGCGCTCAGACGCCCGCCGCGAAACAGCAGCCCGCTCCACCCTCCCGCCAGCACGACATAGGGGTCGCGCCGCAAGTAGGGCAAGGCGCGCTCGCCGTCGCTGCCTACGCCGAAAATCGCCGGGAGCGGCTGGCCCGGCGCGAATTGCAGCCAGGTTTCCTTGCCGTCGTCGAACACCTGCATGGGCGCAACCGAGGGATCGCCTGACAATTGCCAGTCGAAGCGGAAGCCTTGGGCCGCCTGCCGCGAGGCTTCCCATGACGTTGCGGCCGGACTCTTGCCGGCCCCTGTGCAGGCCCCCAGGCAGGACAGCCCTGCCGCCAGAAAGAAGAAACGAACCATGCCTCACCGCGAGCAAAAGGCGCACCGGAATCGATACGCATGAGAGGCATGGTGGACGAGCGGCCCCAGCGTCACCAGACTGGCATGTACGCATGGATGGTTTGGTCGCGCGGCGGACGGACGAAAAAAAACCCGGTCCAGGGACCGGGTTTGCATCAGGATTCGGCGGCGCCTGCGCCGCCTGCCTGGATCAGCGTTGCGCCGCGATGCTGCGTGCCTGGGTGGCGGCGTTGTTCAGCGCCGCCACCGGCGGCACCTTGCCTTCGAAGGCATCGTTCAGTTGCTGGTTCAGCACGGGCTCGATGCGCGTGTAGTTGGCCATGCGGAAACCGCGGCTGTTTGCCGTGGGGTTGGTGCGCATGGAGGCAATCAGCGCCTGGACGCCCGGAATGCGGTTATAGAACGACACGTCCGAGGCGCGGAAAGCGGCCTCGGTCAAGGGCAGGTAGCCGGTGCGCTGGTGCCATTCCGCGGCGATGACGGGCTTGGACAGCCAGGCCAGGAACTGGGCGGTGGCCTTTTCCTCGGCTTGGGGATGGCCTTCCAGCGCCCACAGCGCCGAACCGCTCACGAAGGGCTTGCCACCGTCCTTGGTGGCCTGCTCGTAGTAAGGCAGCGGCGCCACGCCGAAGGACAGCGACTTGGTGTTGAGGAACTGGCCGAACGCGCCGGTGTTGGCGGTCAGCACGGCGCATTCACCCTTGGCGAACAGCTTGTCGCTGGCGTTGTCGCCCGAATGCGCCATGAACAGCAGCGAACGCTTCCAGCTGACCATCAGCGAGATGTGGCGCATGTACAGCGTGTCGAACTGCATGGCCGGCGCAGCCGACTTCTTGGTGACCGCGTCCAGCCCGTTGTTGTTGCTGGTGAACTGCTGGTTGTTGATCGGCGCCAGGTTCTCCAGGTGGACCGTGACCTGGTCGCTGGAGGCGTAGGGGCAGTCGATATCCGCCACGTCGCGCAGCTTCAGCAGCTCGCCTTGCAGAGCGGTCCACGTGCGCGCGGGCTTGTTGGGATCCAGGCCGGCCTTCTTGTAGGCGGCGGTGTTGTAGAACATCACCGGCACTTCGGCCATCCAGGGGAAGGCCAGCAGGCGGCCCTTGCTGTCGCGCGTGAAGCTGCTGGTGGCCGGCACGAACCAGTTCAGGTCCTTGATCGGGTACTTGGCCAGCAGTTCGTACAGCGGCAGCACGGCCTTGTGCTGGGCGACGACTTCAGGCGAATGGTTATCGGTCAACTGCAGCAGGTTCGGGCCCTTCTTGGCCTTGACCGCCGTGACGGCTTCCTGTTCCAGCGCGCTGGGCGAGGCGAAGCCGCGCAGCGTCACGCGGACCTCGTCCTGCTCCTTGTTGTATTGCTTGGCGAGCTTTTCGAACTCGGCCTTGTTTGCGTCGGTCAGCGTGTGCCAGACCTGGATCTCGACCGCGGCGGCATTCGCCGCACCCGCCATCGCCATGGCGGCGCCGAACAACCATGCGCGCCGGCTGGCGAACATCGCGCGGGCAACGCCCGCCAATTGCAGATTCTTCATAGGTTCACAGACCAAGAAAAGGAAATTCCGGTTCCGGCCGCCTTCCGCTGAGCAGATCGGCCAATGCCCGGCCCGAGCCAACGCCCATCGTCCAGCCGAGCGTACCGTGTCCTGTGTTGACGTACAGGTTGGGGATACGGCTGCGGCCGATGATGGGCACGTTCGAGGGAGTGGACGGGCGCAAGCCCGACCAATAACTGACGCGCTCGAAATCGAGCGCGTCGGGAAAAAGTTCGCGCGCCAAGCGGGTCATGGCTTCGCAACGTCCGGTGTTCAGGCTGCGGGAATAGCCCGACAGCTCGGCGGTTCCGGCCATGCGCAGGCGGTCGCCCAGGCGCGAGAAAACCACCTTGTGGCTGCTGTCCGTCAGGCTGACCGTGGGCGTGGCGTCCGGCTTGATCACCGGGAAAGTCGCGGAATAGCCCTTGGCCGGATAGACGTTGCAGGGCACGCCCAGCGGCCGCAGCAGGTAGGGGCTGAAACTGCCCATCGCCACGACGTAGGCGTCGGCCGACAAGGCGCCGTAACGGCCATCGGGTTCGATGATCTCGACGCTTTGCACCGTGCCGCCGGTGGTCAGCAGGCGCGTGGCGCGCGTGCTGTAGCGGAATTCGACGCCGGCCCGGGCGCAACGCTCGGCCAGGGCCACGGTGAACAGGTGCACGTCGCCGCTCTCGTCCTCGGGCGTGTAATCGCCGCCGACGATGGTCTGGCGGTGCGGCGCCAGCGCGGGCTCGATGGCGATGACCTCGTCGGTCGATACCACACGGCGTTCCACGCCGAAGTCGCGCATCAGGCCCGCGGCGCGCTGCGAGTTTTCGAATTCGTGCGGATCGCGGTAGAAATTGAGGATGCCGCGTTCCAGGTGATCGTATTGGATGCCCAGTTCAGCGCGCATGCTGCGCAGGGTCGCGCGGCTGTATTCCGCCATGCGGACCATGGCGCGGATATTGGGAGCCAGGCGGCTGGGCAGGCACTCGCGCAGGAACGCCAGCCCCCACATCCATTGCCGCCAGTCCAGTTGCGGACGGAACAGCAGCGGGGCGTCGTCCTGGAACATCCATTTGAGCAGCTTGAGCGGGGCTTGGGGATTGGCCCAGGGTTCGGCGTAGGAGACCGAGATCTGCGCGCCATTGGCCAGACTGGTTTCCTGGGCGGGACCGGTGCAGCGATCTATGACGACGACGTCATGGCCGGCCTGGTTCAGCCACCAGGCGCTGGAGATTCCGATGATGCCGCCACCCAATACCGCTACTTTCATGCCCGCATTGCTCCTTGCGTGCCAGCTCGGTCCGCCGACCCGATGTCCGCGCCCCATGGCAAGCTGCTGCCCGGCAGTTTACCCCGGCGCTTTGCCCGCGCCTATGGAATAAAAAGGGGCGGAAGTCACAAACCTTTCCAGGCCCGCTCGTTCCACCCCGATTCGCTCATGCCCTGTTACTCAAGACTGGGTTGCAGCCTTGGCCAGGTCCGCTTCGGATGTGAAGGCGTCGGCGTAGAACTCTTCGGGCGGCAAGCCATTCTGGGCGCTGAATTCGCGCCTTGCGGCGTCCACCATCAGGGGCGTGCCGCAGGCATAGACCTGATGGCCCGAGAGGTCGGCGATGTCCTGCATGACGGCTTCGTGGACAAAGCCGGTGCGCCCGGTCCAGCCGTCTTCCTGTACGGCATTGGAGACTACCGGCACGTAGCGGAAATCGGGCAGCATGCCGGTCCACGATTGGGCCAGCGCGTCCATGTAGAGGTCGCGCGGACGGCGTCCGCCCCAATACAGCGCCACGGGGCGCTTGATGTTGTTGTGGATCATGTGCTCGACAATGGCCTTGACCGGGGCAAAGCCCGTGCCGCTGGCCAGGAGCACGACTGGCTTGTCGCTGTCTTCAC
Organism: Achromobacter aegrifaciens; assembly: GCF_902859735.1. Lineage (GTDB taxonomy): Bacteria > Pseudomonadota > Gammaproteobacteria > Burkholderiales > Burkholderiaceae_B > Achromobacter > Achromobacter aegrifaciens. The sequence continues at coordinate 3,935 of NZ_CADIJY010000023.1, forward strand.
GCAGGAAGAAGGAACCGAACGGCCCTTCCAGGCGCAGGATCTCACGCTCTTTCATCTGCGTGTCGCCGGCGCCGAACACGTGGTCGGTGAACACGCCGCCGGGCATATGCCGGATGTGCAGTTCAAGCGGGCTGCCGGTGTGGGGCGCGCCGGCCATCGAATAGCTGCGCCGGCGGCCGTCCTTCAGGATGACTTCGATGTACTGGCCGGCGTAGTAGCGGAACTGCTCGGAGGCGGGCAACTGCAGCTTGATCACGGTGACGTCCGGGGCCACGCGTTCCAGCGCCTGCACGCGCGAAGGCAGCTTGCGGATCTGGATATCGCTGGCCAGGCGGACTTCGGTGGATTCGACCACCATGTCGGATTCAGGCCGGGCCTGGCAGAACAACGTGTAGCCGCCGGCCAGTTCCTCGGGCGAAAGAATCTGCGCGGGATACTGCCCCGCGTCGAACTCCCCGGACACCACGCGGCCCTTGCAGGTGGAGCAGGCGCCGTTGCGACAGCTGTACGGCAGGACGATGCCAGCGGCCAGCGCGCCATCGAGCACGGTCTGGCCGGGTTCGACCGGGAATTGATGCTGGCTGGGTTGGATGATGACCTGGAAGCTCATGATGAAACGGTTCAGGGTGTTAGCGGAGCGCCTCGTTCGCGAGGCGCTCCGCCCGGCCCGGCCTCAGGCCGGGAACTTGCGGATTTCCTTGACGCGGTTGGCGTCGTCCACCAGCACCACCAGCGGCTTGTGCGTGGCCGAGTCGGCCTCGGACATCGGGCCGTAGGTGCAGATGATCATCAGGTCGCCGACCTGGGCGCGGCGCGCGGCGGCGCCGTTCAAGGAGATGGCGCCGCTGCCGCGGGCCGCCTTGATGATGTAGGTGTCGAAACGTTCACCGTTGGTGACGTTATAGAGCTCGATGCGTTCGAACTCGCGCATGCCGGCAGCGTCCAGCAAGTCTTCGTCGATGCCGCAAGATCCCTCGTAGTGGAGGTCGGCTTCGGTGACCGTGACGCGGTGCAGTTTTGCCCGCAGCATGATGCGTTGCATGATAAATATCCTGGTTTCGCGGCCCGGAACGCGAAGTGTTGCAAGAGTGATGCCCGGCACCCGGTTTTGCCGTATGAACCCGGTATTCTATAATTTTTGCCGCAGCGGGACGGCCCGCTGCCGCGCGCGGCGACTAGGCTGGCGCGTTTGATTCTGGGGACGGCCCCTCGCGCCGGCGACACGCCGGCAGCACAAGGTAGGAGTCGTAATGACCTGGATCATCCTGGTACTCGCAGGCCTGTTTGAAATCGTCTGGGCCGTAGGCCTGAAATACACCCACGGATTCACCCGTTTCTGGCCTTCGGCCATCACCGCGGGAGGCATGGCCATCAGCGTCTGGCTGCTGGCGGTCGCCATGAAATCCCTGCCCCTGGGCACGGCCTATGCGGTGTGGGTAGGCATCGGCACGATCGGCGCCTTCGTGGCCGGCATCGTGCTGTTCGGCGAATCCACCAGCTGGATGCGCATCGCCAGCGTCGCCCTCATCGTGCTCGGCCTGGTAGGCCTGAAGCTGTCCTCGGCCTAAGGCCCCGGCGGCGAGGCCCCGGATTCAGAAATCCAGTTCGATCCCGACCTCGTCGCCGACCTTCAGGCGCGCGCCCTCGGGCGCGTCCAGGATGGCGTTCTGGCCGAACACCACGCCGATTTCCAGATTGCGGTAGCCGGCCAGCGTGCGGCCGGGCTCTTCATACTGCTGGGCGGTGTTCTGGTCGATGTCGGGAATCGAGCAACGGGTGCAAGGCTTGACGAAAGCCATCTTCACGCCCGCGGCTTCGATCAGGGCGGTGTGGTCTTCCTCGAAGGCTTCCCATTCGCCCTGGACCACGATGTTGGGTCGGAAGCGGTCCATCGGCACCGGCGCCACGCCCTTGGCCTGCAGGCGGGCGTTCAGGTCGTCCAGCGAGGCCTGGTTGGCCACCAGCAGCGGGAAGCCGTCAGCAAAGCCAAAGCAGTGCTGGCCCGCGAACGGTTCGGCCAGGTCTGGATGCGCGTCCACCCAGCGCGACACCCAGTCCGGCTTGGCGTTGCGTTGCGCGGCCGCGTCCACCTTGTACAGACGGCACGGCGTCTTCAGGAAGTCGGAAAACCACTGCCCGGCCGCCGCACTTTCGCGCCGGCCGGACGTGGTATCGCTCCACACGGCCACGGACTGCGCCTCTTGTTCCAGTCCCGATCCGTCCAGGGCAACGTCCAGATCGGACATGCCCGGCGCTGACAGGCGCAGCGTGTCGGCCGTGAGCGCCGTGCGGATCAGGGCCATCGCAGGCCATTGGCGCTGCGTCATGAACTGGCCATCGGCGCCGATCAGCATCCAGCGGCGGTCGTGGGCCAGCCCAGCGCGGTCGATGGGCGATTCGTCCAGGGCAATGCCCGCGCAGGATTTGACCGGGTAGATGTGCAGGCTGAGGATGCGGGCGGACATGGCGTGCGGAGTCTCGATGGGGCGAAGTGCGCAGAGAATAGCAGACGCCCGGAAGAAAAAATGCCCAGGCAGCGCCTGGGCATTTTCACAGGAGGCTCAGCCCCCCACCAGCTTCAAGGTATCCAGCGGGGTGACCGCCTTGAATCCCTTGCGCGTCGCGATGTGCTCGGGACGCGGAGTCAGGCCGTACTTGGGCGGGTTCAGCGTGTTTTCCATGCTGTTGTAGACCATGAACACGTTGGCGCGCGGCCACGGCGAGATGTTGCTGTTGGAGCCGTGCATCGTGTTGCAGTCGAAGAACACCACCGAACCGGCCTTGGCCGTCATGGAGCGGATACCGCCCTGCTCCACCAGCAGCTGCAGGCTGACCGGATCCGGCACGCCGTATTCCTGCTTCTTCAGCGACTGCTTGTAGTGTTCATTCGGCGTCTCGCCCACGCACGAGATGAACTGGCGATGCGATCCGGGCACCAGCATCAAGGGGCCGTTGCACTCGTTGTTGTCGGTCAGCAGCACCGAGCAGCTCAGCGCGCGCATCGCCGGCATGCCGTCCTCGACGTGCCAGGTTTCGAAGTCGGAGTGCCAGTAGAACTCCTTGCCCTTGAAACCGGGCTTCATGTTGGCGCGCGACTGGTGGATGTACACCTCGGACCCCAGGATCTGCCGCGCCACATTGACCAGGCGCGGATCGCGCACCAGGCGCGACAGAATGGGATTGAGCACGTGCACCATGAAGATCGAGCGCACCGCATTGCTGCCGGGCTCGGTGATGGACTCTTCGCGGCGCACGATCGAGGGGTCGCGCGTCATGCGCTCGACCTCGGTGGACAGCGCGCGGATTTCATCTTCGGAAAACAGGTTCTCCAGCAGGATGAAGCCGTCGCGCTCGTATTGCTCGACCTGGCCGGCGTTCAATGCGCTGGCGTACTGGCCGTTTTCATAGACCACCGGGTCCTGGCGGGCGATGATGGCGGAACTTCGATCCGTACGGGAGGCGTACGGATCCTGTGCAGGTGAGATCATGCGAACCTCCTTGTGTTTCAGGCCGCTTGGGCTTCGGCTTCAGGCAAGGCGTAGACGCCTTCTTTGTCATGCACTTCCTGGCCGGTCAGCGGCGGGTTGAAGACGCAGATGACGCGCAGCGGCTCCTTGCCGCCGCACAGCCAGTGCTCGTCGTGTTCGTTCAGGGCGTAGACCACGCCGGGTCCCAGTTCGTACTTCTTGCCGTCGGCGATGGTCTCGATGGAACCGTCGCCTTCGATGCACCACACCGCTTCAAGATGGTTCTTGTAATGGATGTGGGTGCGGCCGCCCGGAAAGATGGTGGTCTCGTGAAAGGAGAAACCCATGCCGTCCTTCTTGAGCAGCACGCGGCGGCTGACCCAGGTGTCGGTGCGGACTTCGTCGGCGGTGCCGATCACATCTTTGACATTGCGTACGATCATTGACGTTTTCCTCCAAATTTCAGGATGCGGGCGGACTGCCCTTCTTCGGCGAGCGCTTCCGCGACACTGGCTTCGATCACGTCCAGGCCCTTGCCGAGCAGCTCTTCCTCGATGGTCAGCGCGGGCAGCAGCTTGAGCACTTCATCGTGCGCGCCCGAGGTCTCGATCACGACGCCTTTCTTGAAGGCGTTCTGCGCGATGCGGTTGGCCAGCGCGGGCGTGGCGTTGCACACCAGGCCCTGGATCAGGCCGCGGCCGCGCACCGACAGGCCGGCGTTGGGATAGCTGTGAACCAGGTTCTCCAGCCAGTCGCGCACCTGGCGCTCCTTGCGCTGGATTTCGGTGGCGAAGGCGGTGTTGGCCCAATAGGTTTCCAGCGCCTGCGCGGCCGTGACGAAGGCCAGGTTGTTGCCGCGGAAGGTGCCGCTGTGGGCGCCGGGTTTCCAGATGTCCAGCTCGGGCTTCATCAGCACCAGCGACATCGGCAGGCCGAAGCCCGACAGCGATTTCGACAGGGTAATGATGTCGGGGCGGATACCCGCGGACTCGAAACTGAAGAACGTGCCGGTGCGCCCGCAGCCAACCTGGATGTCGTCCACGATCAGCAGCATGTCGTGGCGCTTGCACAGCTTTTCCAGTTCCTTCAGCCAGCGCAGCGTCGCCACGTTGACGCCGCCTTCGCCCTGCACCGTTTCCACGATGACGGCCGCCGGCTTGTCCATGCCGCTGCTGGGATCTTCCAGCATGCGTTCAAGATAGGCCATGGTGTCCACGTCCGGACCGAAGTATCCGTCGTAGGGCATGAAGGTGGTGTTGCCCAGCGCATAGCCGGACGCGTCGCGGAACTTCATATTGGCCGTCACCGCCAACGAGCCGCCGCTCACGCCATGGAAACCATGGGTGAAAGAGATGACGTTGGGACGTCCCTTCACCTGGCGCGCGATCTTCAGCGCGGCTTCAACCGCGTTGGTGCCGGTGGGACCGGTGAACTGCAAGGTGTATTGCCAGTTCCGCGGCTTGAGCAGCACGCGGTCCACCGTCTCCAGGAAACGCTTCTTCGCGCTGGTGGCCATGTCCAGGCCATGCACCACGCCGTCCGACTGGACGTACTCCAGCAGCTTTTCCTTGAGAACAGGATTGTTGTGGCCATAGTTCAGCGTGCCGGCGCCGCTGAAGAAATCGATGTATTCGGTGCCGTCCTCATCGATCAGGGTCGAGCCCCTGGCCTGGCTGAATATCACGGGGAACGACCGGATGTAGCCCCGTACCTCCGACTCCATCCGGTCAAAGATCTTCAAGTCCATGATTAATCCTCCCTTTTCATCTCATGAGTGGACGGACGGCCAGAACCCTTCCGGGTGCGCTTGCGCATCCGGATCGGCCAACCATCCCGGTAATTCGATAAGACCGCTGGGCTTGCGCCGCCCCTAGGGGGCTGGCAAGGCGAACGGACCTATCCTCAACAACATCTCGTCGTCATGGTCCGCGCCGCCGAAAAGCTGCCGGTCGAAGAACGGCTGCTCGGAGACGTGGGCGCCGAGTTCGCTGGCCAGGCCGGCAAAGCTGCGGCGCGATGCCTGGTTGTCAGGCCCCACCGTGGTTTCGAGATAGCGGACATGCTCGAGACCCTTGCGGCGCAAGAGCTCGCGGAGCATGGCGCGGCCCAGTCGATGGCCGCGTGCGCGGGTGTGCACCGCGACCTGCCAGACAAACAAGGTGTCGGGCCGGTCCGGGATCACGTATGCGGAGATAAAACCGTCGATGCGTCCGCCGGCGCTTTCGGCCAGGACGCAGGTGTCGCGGAAATGCTCAGCGAGGAGCAGGTACGCGTAGAGGGAATTCAGGTCGAGCGGCGGGCACTCGGAAATGAGGCGGTGGATGGCGGCGCCGTCTTTGCGGTCGGGCAGACGCATGGTATGGGTCTGCGCGCTGACCGCCGGCGCCACGGCACTTGAGAGGGTTGGGGTATCCAGTTCGGTTTTCTTCATGCAACGATTCCCGATTCAGGGGGTGCCCCGCCCGTGGGCACTTCAAGGATGGGCGAAGACACGTCGCCATGCGTGTCGACGGCGGCCTGGCCGTCCTGCTCCATGAGCGCCACGATGCGCTCCAGGGACAGCGTGATGGTGGCCTGTTCCAGTTCGGGCAAGGCATTGAGCGCGTCGGCCAGATGCTTTTGCAGCGGCGACGGCGCGCCTTGCGCCAGTTCGCGGCCCGCGTCCGTGGCCGTGACGAATACGATGCGACGGTCTTCGCGGCCGCGTTCGCGGCGGATCAAGCCCTTGTCTTCCAGGCGATCCAGGATCCCGACCACGGTGCTGGGACTGACGTGCATTTCGCGGCTGATCGCGGTGGCCGTCATCGGACCGTTGGCGATCACGGTGCGCAGGCACATCAGTTGCGGCGCCGTAATGTGGCTGACGGCGGACAACTGGCGCGAATGCAAGGCGATGGAACGCGTGATGCGGCGCAGGGCCCGCAAGATGCGCAAATCGTATTGCTGTGCAGGGTCGGATTTCGCAGTGTCAGTCATGGGAAAACGTGTTCGGTCAAATTCATTTCTACACAAATGATATGCGCACGATTCATTCCCGTCAAACAAAAATCCCGTTGCGTGATGTAAGTAAATGAGCGCCGAATTGCGGGAATTGGCAGCGAATTTCAAGGACTTACCTGCGAGCGAGCTTGCCTGAACCGTCACGCGCTCTAGGTGGAACCCCTTATAAAAACATATGTTTTTTTATTGATTCAAGATTTATCATCTGTTTTTTTACAGCCTCTTCCCGCCGTACATGCCCTTGCCGTCCGACCTCCTCCTGACCCTCCAGGAAAAACTGGAACAACTGCCGCCGGAACTGCAGCGGGCGGCGCATTGGGTCGTGGCGCACCCCGCCGAGGTCGGCCTGTGGTCCATGCGGCGCCAGGCCCAGACCCTGGGCGTGGCGCCGGCAACCATGCTGCGGCTGGCGCGGGCCGTCGGCTTTTCCAGCTACGAGGATTTCCGTCAGCCCTTCCAGCAGGCCCTGGCAGGGCAGGCCGCGCCGGGACTGCGCGAGCGCGCCGCCGCGCTGCAGGCCGCGGCGGGCGAACCCGCGGCGCCCGGGCACGACGTGCTCACCGACTATCAGGTTCGGGCCATGAGCTCCGTCTGCGCGCTGAACCCGCCCTCCGCCTTCGACGCCGCGGTGCAGACCCTGCTGGAAGCCAGGCAGGTCGGCTTCCTGGGCACGCGCTCAGCCTTCGGCATTGCCTTCCAGATGCGCTACGCCTACCAGCTGGTGCGGCGCAACAGCGTGCTCATAGACGGCCTGGGCGGCGCGCCCGCCGAGCAAGCCGACAACCTGGGACCCGGCGACGCGCTGATCGTGATCTCGCAGGCGCCCTATCCCACCGCCACCGTGCAACTGGCCCGCCAGGCCGCGCAGCGCGGCGTGGCGCTGATCGCGCTGACCGATGACCCCTTGTCGCCGCTGGCGGTCGACGCCCGCCACACCCTGCGCTTCGCGCCTCCTGACCGCGAAGGCGTGCGGGCCCGCCCGGCGCGCCAGGGGCCCGGGTCGTTCTTCCACACCACCGCCGGCCTGCTGGGCCTGGCGGAGCACCTGATCGCCCGCCTGACCGCGCGCGGCGGCGAGGAGGTGCTGAACCGGCTGACCGAAGTGGAACAGCGCCTGCTCAACGACAACGTTTACTGGAGCGCGCCGCCGCGCCGCCCCGCCTGACATCCCGTCCGGATTCGCCTTCAACCTCCTGCACTGCGGAATTGCCCCATGAGCCACACCCATGTCATGCATCGTTCATTGCGCCAGACGCCTCCCGTCGCGGTCCGCGGCCAGGGCGTGTGGGTCTACGACAGCGCCGGCCGCTCCTACCTCGACGGTTCGGGCGGCGCGGCGGTCTCCTGCCTGGGACACAACCACCCCGACATCCAGGCCGCCATGCATGCGCAGATCGACGCGCTGGCCTATGCCCACACCAGCTTTTTCACGACCGAGGTCGCGGAGCAATTGGCCGAGCGCCTGGTGGCCGATGCGCCGCCGGGCATTTCCCATGCCTACTTCGTCTCGGGCGGCTCGGAAGCGGTCGAAGCCGCGCTGAAAATGGCGCGGCAGTACTTCGTGGAAATCGGCCAGCCGGAACGCCGCCACATCGTCGCGCGGCGCCAGAGCTATCACGGCAACACGCTGGGCGCGCTGGCGGTGGGCGGCAATGCCTGGCGCCGCGCGCAGTTCGCGCCGCTGTTGATCGAGGTCGAGCACGTGTCGCCCTGCTACGCCTACCGCGACCAGCGCGAGGGCGAAAGCCCCGAGCAATACGGCGAGCGCCTGGCGCAGGAACTGGAACAGACCTTCGAGCGCCTGGGTCCGGGCACGGTGATGGCTTTCGTGGCCGAACCCGTGGTCGGCGCCACCGCCGGCGCCGTCACGGCTGTGCCGGGTTATTTCCGCCGCGTCCGCGAAGTCTGCGACCGTCACGGCGTGCTGCTGATCGCCGACGAGGTCATGTGCGGCATGGGCCGCACCGGCACGCTGTACGCAGTGGAACAGGAAGGCGTCACGCCTGACCTGATCACCATCGCCAAGGGCCTGGGCGGCGGCTATCAGCCGATCGGCGCGGTGATGGTGCAGCAGCGCATCGTGGATGCCATGCAGCAAGGCAGCGGCTTCTTCCAGCATGGCCACACCTATCTGGGCCATGCGATTGCCTGCGCCGCGTCGCTCGCCGTGCAGGAGGTGATCCGGCGCGACGGCCTGCTGGCGCGCGTGCAAGCGCAGGGCGCAGGCTTGCGCCAGCGGCTGGAGAGCGCGCTGGGCGCGCATCCGCACGTCGGCGACATCCGCGGCCGCGGCCTCTTCATGGGCATCGAGCTGGTGCAGGACCGCGCCAGCAAGCAGACCTTCGACCCCGCGCTGTCGCTGCACGCGCGCATCAAGCGCGAAGCCATGGCGCTCGGTTTGATGGTCTACCCGATGGGCGGCACCATCGACGGCCGCCACGGCGACCACGTGCTGCTCGCCCCGCCCTTCATCATCTCCGACGATGAACTGGACCAGTTGACCGAACGTCTGAGCGGCGCCATCGACGCCGCCATCGCGCAGGCGCGCGCCTAGCCGCCTGCTGCAAGCGCGGCGCAAGCGATTGCGCCGTGCCGCCCGCCTGGCGCGGGCTCGTGATGATACGCACAGGGTGCTCCGCGGCTCGCGGGGCGCACCAACCGCCGGCCAAGACCGGCAATATCACGGGGAAAAACCCCAAAAGGAGTTTGCATGACCACGTCCGTCAAACACCCCTTGGGCCATCGCAACGCCTGGACGCTCGCAGCCGCGGGCCTTGCCACGGCATTGCTGTCCACGGCGCCGGCGCCCGCCGCCGCCCAACAGAAGTTCGTCAGTATCGGCACGGGCGGCGTCACCGGCGTCTACTATGCCGCCGGCGGCGCCATCTGCCGCCTGGTCAACAAGGATCGTTCCAGCCACGGCATCCGTTGCTCGGTCGAATCGACCGGCGGCTCGGTCTTCAACGCCAACACCATCAAGGCCGGCGAGCTGGACCTGGGCGTGGTGCAATCCGACGTCGGCTTCAACGCCTACAAGGGCGAAGGCCAGTTCAAGCAGGCCGGACCGTACACCAAGCTGCGCTCGGTGTTCTCCATCCACCCCGAGCCCTTCACCGTCGTGACGCGCAAGGAAGCGAACATCAAGAGCTTCGAAGACCTCAAGGGCAAGCGCTTCAACGTCGGCAACCCCGGCTCGGGCACGCGCGCCTCGATGGAGGAGTTGCTGAGCACCATGGGCTGGACGCTGAAGGACTTCTCGCTGGCGTCCGAACTGCGTCCCGACGAGCACGGTTCCGCGCTGTGCGACGGCAAGATCGACGGCTTCTTCTATGGCGTGGGCCACCCCTCGGCCAACATCCAGGACCCCACCACCAGCTGCGGCGCCAAGCTCGTGTCGCTGACCGGTCCCGCCGTGGACAAGCTGGTCGAGAAGTACCCGTACTACGCCCACGCCTCGATTCCGGCCGGGCTGTATCCGAACAACCCGACGGAAACCAAGACTTACGGCGTGACCGCTACCTTCGTCACTTCCGCCGACGTGCCCGAGGCGACGGTCTACACCGTGGTCAAGGCGGTGTTCGACAACTTCGACGACTTCAAGAAGCTGCACCCCGCGTTTGCCAACCTGAAGGCGGCGGACATGGTGAAGAACGGACTGTCGGCGCCGCTGCATCCGGGCGCCGAGAAGTACTTCAAGGAAAAGGGCCTGCTCTGAGGCCCAGGCCCAAGGGCCGCTGAAACGGCACGCATGTGTGGCCGGGTCCAACCCCGCCACGCAGGCTGCCGTCCCCTGCGCACAGCAAGCGCGGGGGCTCAACGCGCGCCGCGCCGCCGGCGCGCGCCATGACACGTAGGGGAATTTCATGAATAAAGAGCCGCATACGCCGGCCCCGGACCTGGAACAGCTGGTCGCCGACGCCGACCGCGGAGGCCGCAATGTGCGCGGCCTGGCGGGCGCCACCTTGGCGGCGGGCGCGCTGATCTGGTCCCTCTTCCAGCTCTGGTACGCGTCGCCGCTGCCGTTCTCCCTGAATTGGGGCATCTTCAACGACACCGAGGCGCGCGCCCTGCACCTGGGCATCGCCATGTTCCTGGGCTATCTGGCCTACCCCGCCAGCAAGCGCTCGGCGCGCGACCGCATGCCCTGGTACGACTGGGCGCTGGCGCTGATGGCGGGCTTCTGCGGCAGCTATCTGTACGTCTTCTACAACGAGCTGGCGGGCCGTCCCGGCCAGCCGACCACCATGGACGTGGCCACTGCCGCGATTGGCCTGGCGCTGCTGCTGGAGGTGACGCGCCGCGCGCTCGGCCTGCCCATGACCGTGCTGGGCCTGGTGTTCGTGGCCTACGCGCTGGCCGGCCCCTGGTTGCCCGACGTGCTGGCGCACCGCGGCGCGTCGCTGGAACGCCTGATGTCGCACATGTGGCTGACAACGGAAGGCGTCTATGGCGTGGCGCTGGGCGTATCGGTGTCGTACATCTTCATCTTCGTGCTGCTGGGCTCGATGCTGGACAAGTGCGGCGCGGGCAACTACATGATGCAGGTGTCGTTCGCGCTGCTGGGGCACCTGCGCGGCGGGCCGGCCAAGGTGGCGGTGGTGTCCTCCGCCGTCAACGGCCTGGTGTCGGCGTCGTCGGTGGCCAATGTGGTGACGGGCGGCATCTTCACGATTCCGCTGATGAAGAAGGCCGGATACGGCGGCGTGCGCGCCGGGGCCATCGAGACCGCCTCGTCCGTCAACGGCCAGATCATGCCGCCCGTGATGGGCGCAGCCGCCTTTTTGATGATCGAGTATGTCGGCATTCCTTACACCGACATCATCCGCCACGCGATCCTGCCGGCCGCGATCTCCTACATCGCGCTGTTCTACATCGTCCACCTGGAAGCCCTGAAACTGGGCATCCAGCCCATGATGGCCTCGGGTCCCGCGCGCACGCCGCTGCAGAAGCTGGCCGGATGGGGCATGGGCATCAGCGGCACCTTGCTGGTGATGGGCGCGGTCTACTGGATAGGCACGGGCGTGCAGGCCGTGGCAGGCGCCGCGGCCATCTGGGTGTTGCTGGCCATCCTGGCCGTGCTCTATCTGTGGCTGCTGCGCGTGGCGGCGCGCCACCCCGACTTGCCGCAGGACATCGACATCAACCACCCCGTGCGCCCGCAACCCTGGCCCACGGTGCGCGCCGGGCTCTACTTTCTGATTCCCATCGGCATCCTGGTCTGGTGCCTGAGCGTGGAAGAGCTGTCGGCCGGACTGTCGGCGTTCTGGGCGGCGATGGCGATGCTGTTCCAGATGGTGACACAGCGTCCGCTGATCGCCTGGTTCCGCAAGCAGCCGGTGTCCGCGGCCTGGCGCCACGGCTGGCGCGACGCCATCGGCGGCCTGGAGGACGGCGCCCGCAACATGATAGGCATCGCCATCGCCTGCGGCACCGCCGGGCTGATCGTGGGCGCCATCACCCTGACCGGCCTGGGCCTGCGCATGACGGCCTTCGTCGAACTGGTGTCCATGGGCAACGTGCTGCTGATGCTGATCTTCACGGCGGTGGTGTGCCTGATCCTGGGCCTGGGCATGCCGACCACGGCCAACTACATCCTGATGGCGACGCTGATGGCGCCCGTGGTGGTGGAGCTGGGCGCGCAGAGCGGCCTGGTGATTCCGCTGATCGCGGTGCACATGTTCGTCTTCTACTACGGCATCATGGCCGACATCACCCCACCCGTCGGCCTGGCGACCTTCGCGGCCGCCGCCATCTCGGGCGAGGACCCGATCAAGACCGGCATCCAGGGCGTGACCTACGCGGCGCGCACGGCCATCCTGCCGTTCATGTTCGTGTTCAACCCCATGCTGCTGCTGATCGACGTCACCTACGGTTGGGAACTGGCGCTGGTCGTGACGGGCGCCACGATCGCCTCGCTGACCTTCGCCGCCGCCACCATGCGCTGGTTCCGCGTGCGCTGCACGCTGGCCGAAGTCGGCGTGCTGCTGCTGGTCACGTTCATGCTGTTCCGTCCGGACTGGTTCATGGACCATTTCGCGCCGCGCCATGAAAGCCGTCCGGCCTCCGAGATGCAGGCCATCGCGGGCGCGCTGCCCGACAATGGAAGGCTGACGGTGGTGCTGCGCGGCATCAACCTGGAAGGCGACGAACTGACCAAGACGGTGGCCGTTGCCCTGCCCGAATTGACGGACAACCCGGGCGGGCAGGACGCGGGCCGCAAGCGCCTGGCCGAGGCCGGACTGACACTGATGAGCCTGGGCGAGCAGACGCAGATCGGCGGCGTGCGTTTCGGCAGCCGCGCCCAGCGCGCCGGCTGGGAACAAGGCTGGGACGTGCTGGAAGTGAAGGCGCCCAACCCGCAGCGCTGGTCCGACTTCTGGGTATATGTGCCCGCGTTGCTGCTGCTGGCAGGCATGTGGGCGCGCCAGGGCCGGCGCGACGGCGGCGCCCCCGTCGGCCGGCTGCGCGCCAAGCCGGTCTGATCAGTCAGCCCGCGCGCGCCGCCAGGCCGGCCAGGCGCCGATGGTGAGCGCGCGCAGGAACCACTCGACCGGGCCGTAGGCGTGGCGCCGCAGCCACCAGGCGGACAGCGGCAACTGCGCCGCGAATATCGCGACGGCAATGCAGAACGTCGCCAGCGGCGAGACCGAACCGAACAGGCGCAGGCCCCAAGCGGTGAAAAGAAAGGCGCAGACCACGGATTGCATCAGGTAGTTGCTCAAGGCCATCCGCCCGGCGGGCGCGAGCCAGCCCGCCAGCCGCGCCCCCGGCTGCGTGCGCATGGCCAGCAGCAAGGCCGCCGCGTACGACATGCTGAGCAACGGCGCGGTCAGCAGGTCCACCGCCAGGCCCGGCAGTTCCCAGGCTGCCCCCGCTGACGGCAGCGTGCTGAAGGCGTAGGCCGCAGAACCGGCCAGGCCTGGCGCCAGGCCCAGCGCGCACAGCAACCACAGCACACGCGGCTGACGCCAGGGATCGGCCAGCGCGTTACGGCGGCCCAGCGCGTAGCCCGCCAGGAACATTGCGAACGCGAACGGCCCTTGCACGAACAGCACCGTGAACCACACGCCCCCGGTCAGCTCTTTCCAGTGCTGCGCGATGGTCGTGCCTATGCTGCCCCGGTAGGCGTCGATCGCCGCCAGGGCGTCCGCGTGGTACTGCGCCTCGTACCCGGGCGACACCGGGTCCAGATAGCTCAATGCGCCCAGAATGGCCCACAACGAGGCCGTCAGCACGATGAGCCACAGCGAAATGCGCAGCGCCCGCCGCGGCTCCATCCGCCGGCACAGCAGCAGAGCCAGGCCCAGCAATGCGTAGGTCAGCAGTATGTCGCCCTGGTAGAACAGCACCGCGTGCGCCAGCCCCAGCAAAGCCAGGCCCGCCAAGCGGCGCAGGAAGCGCGGCGCAAAAGCCGCCTGGCTGCGTTCGGCAGCGGTCATCTGCAAGGTGAAGCTGTACCCGAACAGGAAAGAGAACAGCAGGTAGAACTTGGTCTCGAACAGCCACGCGATCAGCCAGCGCACGGCCAGGTCCAAGGGCTGCGAGTACGCCGGGTCGGCCACGCCGGCGCCATAGAACGGCGACGAGAACACGCCGATGTTGACCACCAGGATGCCGAAGAGCGCGAAGCCGCGCAGCGCATCGACCTGCTCCAGCCGCGCATGGGTTGCTGCCGCGTTCATGCCTGCCCCCCTGCGGCTGCGCCTTGTTGCGCGTCGCCAGGCAGGCACCGCGACAAGGCCTGTTCCAGGAGACGGCTGCCGGCCGCCGCGCCAAAGGCGGGGTCGACCACCGACCGGCTGTAGACGCCGTCCAGCAGCAGCAACAGCGTATCGGCCATCTCGGCTGCCGCCTGCGGCGGCGTGCGTTGTGCCCACACCGTTTCCAGCAAGGCCATCAACCCGGCCTTGCGCGCCGCCTCGTTCTCCAGCACCAGCGCGTGCACGCGCGGGTTGCGCACGGCTTCGGCCAGGATCTCCATGCCCAGCCGGACGTAGGCCGGGTCTTGATGCTGCGCCAACTGCGCGGCGACCCAATCCGTCAACGCCTGCCTCGCGTCGGGCTCGGCGCATGCTTGCCGCATGCGTTCGCGCGCGGACTCGGTATCCGACGCAATCATCGCTTCGATGATTTCCGCCTTGCTGCCGTAGTAGTGGAACAGGTTGCCGGGGCTCATGCCGGCGCGGGCGCAGATCTGCGCCGTCGAGGTCGAATGGAAGCCGTGCTCGGCAAAGCAATCCGCTGCGGCGGCCAATATCTGGGTGCGCCGTTCCTGCTGCTTGATGGGGTCGATCTTGCGCATGCTATTAATAGACTGAATGATCTATCTATTAAATACCGGGATCGCGCAGCCGGTCAACAGACGAAAAAAATGGCGGGCCGCAGCCCGCCATTCTCTGGTCTGCCCGCCCGGAGCCTAGCCGAGCACCGGCGACAGCACCACCGGCTGCTTGGGCCGCACATCCAGCGCCCGGCCCTTGCGGGCGCGCTTGCCGATGTAAGGCGCCAGCGCGTCGCCCGCCAGGATGTCCTCGGTGTGCTTGTTGCGGTAGATGCCGGCCGCGCGCAGGCCGCCCGCGCCGATGGGCACGGTCTGGTCCAGCTTGTCGGTCCCGTCCAGCCCCATCAGGATGGTGCCGCGGCCGCCGCCGGACAGCGTCTTGACCTCGTCCAGGCCGAACACCAGGAACTTGCCCTTGTGCGACAGCAGCGCCAATTGCTTGGCGCCGTCGAACAGCGGCACCGGACGCAGCAGTTCGTCGCCCTCTTCCAGGGTGATGAACTGCTTGCCGGCGCGCTGGCGGCTGACCATGTCGGACAGCTTGGCGGCAAAGCCGTAGCCGCCGCGCGTAGCCAGCAGCCAGCGGCTGTCGGGCGCGGCCGCGATCGTGTGGACGATACGCGTGCCGCTGCCCAGGTCGATCATGGTGGTGACCGGCTGGCCGTCGCCGCGGGCCGAAGGCAGCCCGGCGACCGGCACCGAATAGACGCGGCCGTTGTCGCCCATGGCGATCAGCGTGTCGGTGGTGCGGCACTCGAAGGCGCCGTACAGATCGTCGCCCTGCTTGAAGCCGAATTGCGACGCATCGTGGCCGTGGCCCTGGCGGGCGCGCAGCCAACCCTTCTGCGACACAATCACGGTGACGGGCTCGTCCAGCACCTTGGTTTCGAGCACGGCGCGTTCGGCGGTCTCGATCAACGTGCGGCGGTCGTCGCCGTATTGCTTGGCGTCGGCCTCGATTTCCTTGACCAGCAGGCGCTTGAGCGAAGCGGGATTGTCCAGCAGTTCCTGCAGGCGCACCTGTTCGTCACGCTTGTCGGCCAGTTCCTGTTCGATCTTGAAGCCTTCCAGGCGGGCCAGCTGGCGCAGGCGCATTTCCAGGATGTCCTCGGCCTGGCGTTCGGACAGCTTGAAGCGTTCCATCAGCGCGGCGCGCGGTTCATCGGATTCGCGGATCGTCTGGATGACTTCGTCCACGTTCAGGTAGACGACCATGCGGCCTTCCAGCACGTGGATGCGGTCGATGACCTTGTCCAGGCGGAAGCGCGTGCGGCGCACCACGGTATTGGTACGGAACGCCAGCCACTCGACCAGGATGTCGCGCAGCCCCTTCTGGCGCGGCCGGCCATCGGTGCCGATGCACACCAGGTTGATCGACGAGCTGCTTTCCATGCTGGTCTGCGCCAGCAGCGTGTTGACGAATTCGTCGCGGTCCACGCGCGAGGTCTTGGGTTCGAAGACCAGGCGCACGGCGGCGTCCTTGCCCGACTCGTCGCGCACGGCGTCCAGCAGGTTCAGCATCACCGCCTTGGCCTGCGTCTGCTCGGGCGTCAGGCTCTTCTTGCCGGTCTTGACCTTGGGGTTGGTGATTTCCTCGATCTCTTCCAGCACCTTCTGGCCCGAGGTGCCCGGCGGCAGCTCGGTGACCACCAGTTGCCATTGGCCGCGCGCCATTTCCTCGAACTGCCAGCGCGCACGCACTTTGAGCGAACCGCGGCCGCCCGCGTAGATCTGGGCGATGTCCTCGGCCGGCGTGATGATCTGCCCGCCGCCCGCGAAGTCCGGCCCCGGGATCAGGGCGTGCAGCTCGGCGTCCGGCATCTGCGGGTGCTTCAGCAGCGCCACGCAAGCCTGCGCCACTTCGCGCAGGTTGTGCGGTGGGATCTCGGTCGCCATGCCGACCGCGATGCCCGAGGCGCCGTTGAGCAGCATCACGGGCAGGCGCGCCGGCAACATCTGCGGCTCTTGCTGGCTGCCGTCGTAGTTGGGCACGAAGTCCACGGTGCCTTCGTCCAGCTCGTCCAGCAGCAGCTTGGCGATAGGAGTCAGGCGGGCTTCCGTGTAGCGCATGGCGGCGGCGTTGTCGCCGTCGCGCGAACCGAAGTTGCCCTGGCCGTCGATCAGCGGATAGCGCAGCGAGAAATCCTGCGCCATGCGCACCATGGCGTCATAGGCGGCCTGGTCGCCGTGCGGGTGATACTTGCCCAGCACGTCGCCCACGACGCGCGCGGACTTGACGGGCTTGGCGCCAGCGGCCAGCCCCATCGCCTGCATGGCGAAGAGAATGCGCCGCTGCACGGGCTTCTGCCCGTCGCCCACGTCCGGCAGGGCGCGGCCGCGCACCACGGACACCGCGTAGTCCAGATAGGCTTGCTCGGCGTAGCGCGCCAGGGTGATGGCGGCGTCGCCATCGCCACCGCCATCGCCGCCGGGCGGATTGGAATCGAACAAGCCGGGTTGATTGCTGTCGGTCATGATGTATTCAGGTAGACAATTTCATCGAAACGGCGTCAAAGCGCCTGCGCGGACGACATCAGCTGCGTATCGGCGACATGCGCGCGCAACTGGGTCCGCACCGCATCCAACGTGGCGGCGTCCTGCCCGCGCTTGGGGATGATCACGCCTTGCAAGGTGCCGAGAATGACATAGAGATGCTGTGGGGTTTCCTCGACCCGCCGCACATCGGACCAGTCCATGCGTCCGGAGGCGGTGGCAGTGGTATCCGTGATGCCGTCGGGGCCGAAGTCCAGCTGATGCCGTCCCAGGAAAAGCTCGTCGGGCTGACGCTTCAGCATGCGGCGCGTGTTCATCCTGACCATCGAGGGCAGGACGTACTCGTAAGCCAGCGCCAGGAGCGCAAGAATGCCCAGGCCCACCGCCAAGCCCTGGAAATACACGGGCAGGATCCGCCCCCAGTTCGGCGTATTGCCGTCCCAGGTCTGCCAGATCAGGTAGGCCAGCAGGGCCACGATCATCAGGACCGCGAAACGCAGATGGGAGCGGTAGCGGCGACGGCGCAGCTCCGGCCGCTTGTACACGTAAGCGGCGAAGTCGGCGTAGTCGTCGGCAGTCATCTGGACGTCCATGCGGGCCGAGCCGGGCGCGGACCCGGCCATCAGATGTCCAGCTCCGCCAGATTGCCCTTCTCTTCGATCCAGGCGCGGCGCTGCGAGGACTCGCCCTTGCCCATCAGCATGTCGAACATGCGGGTGGTGTCTTCGGGCGTCTGGTCGCCATAGCCCACGGGCAAGAGGCGGCGCGTGTCCGGATTCATGGTGGTTTCCCACAGTTGCTCGGGATTCATTTCGCCCAGGCCCTTGAAGCGGCTGACGGCCCAGGCGCCTTCACGCACGCCTTCCTTGCGCAGCTTGTCCTGCGCGGCTTCAAGTTCGCCTTCATCCAGGCAGTAGATCTTGCGCGCCGGACGCTTGCCCTGCGCCGGCACGTCCAGCCGGAACAGCGGCGGCTTGGCCACGAACACGTTGCCGGCTTCGACCAGCTTGGGGAAGTGCTTATAGAACAGCGTCAGCAACAGCACCTGGATGTGCGAACCGTCGACGTCGGCGTCGGACAGGATGCAGATGCGGCCGTAGCGCAGGCCCGACAGGTCCGGGGTATCGCCGGGACCGTGCGGGTCCACGCCGATGGCGACGGAAATGTCATGGATTTCGTTGTTGGCGAAGAGCCGGTCGCGATCCACTTCCCAGGAATTGAGCACTTTGCCGCGCAGCGGCAGGATGGCCTGGAATTCCTTGTCGCGGCCCATCTTGGCCGAACCGCCCGCGGAGTCGCCCTCGACCAGGAAGACTTCGGTGCGGGTCGCGTCGCTGGATTCGCAATCGGTCAGCTTGCCCGGCAGCACGGCCACGCCCGAGCTCTTGCGCTTTTCGACCTTCTGGGCCGAGCGCTGGCGCGCCTGGGCCTGGCGGATGGCCAGTTCGGCCAGCTTCTTGCCGTATTCGACGTTACTGTGCAGCCACAGGTCCAGCGCGCTCTTGGAGAAGCCGCCGACCAGGCGCACCGCGTCGCGGCTGTTCAGGCGTTCCTTGATCTGGCCCTGGAACTGCGGATCCAGCACCTTGGCCGACAAGACGAAGCTGGCGCGGGCGAACACGTCTTCCGGCAGCAGCTTGACGCCCTTGGGCAGCAGGCTGTGCAGCTCGGCGAAACCCTTGACCGCGCCGAACAGGCCTTCGCGCAGGCCCGATTCATGGGTGCCGCCGGCAGGCGTCGGAATCAGGTTCACGTACGACTCGCGCACGGCGTTGCCGTCCTCGGTCCAGGCCACCACCCACTGGGCGCCCTCGCCTTCGGCGAAGTTCTCGTGGTCGGCCCCGGCGTACTGTTCGCCTTCGAAGAACGGCACCATCAGCTCCGCCCCGGCCAGCGCCTCGGACAGATAGCCGCGCAGGCCGTCCTGGTACTGCCAGGTCTTGGTGTCGCCGGTTTTCTCGTTGACCAGGGAAACCTTGACGCCCGGCAGCAGCACGGCCTTGCTGCGCAGGAGGTGCGTCAGCTCGCCCAGCGGAATGTTGGGGCTGTCGAAATACTTGGCGTCCGGCCAGACGCGCACGCGGGTGCCGGACTTCTTGCGGCCACCCTGCTCGTAGGGCGCCAGGGGCTCGGCCACGTCGCCGCCCTTGAAGACCAGGCGGTTGACGGCGCCATCGCGCCACACCACCACTTCCAGGCGCGTGGCCAGGGCGTTGGTGACGGACACGCCCACGCCGTGCAAGCCGCCGGAAAAGGCGTAGGCGCCGCCGCCCGCCTTGTCGAACTTGCCGCCTGCGTGCAGGCGCGTGAACACCAGCTCCACCACGGGAGCGTTCTCTTCAGGGTGCAGGCCAACGGGAATGCCGCGCCCGTCGTCCTCGACGGAAACGCTGCCGTCGACGTGCAGCGTGACCTGGATCTGCTTGCCGTATCCGGCCAATGCCTCGTCTGCGGCGTTATCAATGACCTCCTGCACGACGTGCAGGGGGTTTTCGGTTCGGGTGTACATGCCCGGGCGCTGGCGCACGGGCTCCAGTCCCTTCAGGACGCGAATGGACGCCTCGGTGTAACGTGGAGTGGCCAAGTTATCCCCAACATCTGTGGAAAAAAACCGACATTTTACGGATAAGTCCAGATTCTGCGCGGCTCCCAGTGGGATGAGCACGACCTGACCAGCTCCGAATTCGGTAGGATGATGACAGTCACAGCCAGCGCATCGGGTCGGTACCGCCCGGATCGCGACAACTGCGCCGCAACATCCTACACAAATCCAGCAACTCCTGTTGTTATTAACAGTGGTATGCCTGTTGATATTGACAGTGGTATGCTTGAGTCCATCCACAAACAAGAACAACGGCGGGGCGCGTCCCTTTTTACGCGCCTTTTGCTGCCGAACCGAGAATCACCATCATGAGCGACCAAATCAAGAACGTCAGTGACGCCAGCTTCGATGCCGATGTGTTGAAATCCGGCCAGCCGGTGCTGGTGGACTACTGGGCTGCCTGGTGCGGCCCCTGCAAGATGATTGCCCCGATCCTGGAAGAAGTCGCCACGGAGTACGCTGGCCGCCTGACGATCGCCAAGCTGAACGTCGATGAAAACCAGGGTACCGCCACCAAGTACGGCATCCGCGGCATTCCCACCCTTATGCTCTTTAAAGACGGCCAAGCTGCCGCCACCAAAGTTGGCGCGCTGTCGAAGTCGCAACTGACCGCATTCCTGGACGGCGCGCTGTAAGCCGCGTGCCGTGAACGAAGGCGCCGCCCTCGGGGCGGCGCTCATTCAATACCGCGTGTGCCCGTCCGTGGCGCGCCGCCAGAACTCTCCTTCACTTTCCCCCAAAAATCCACCGCGATGCACCTCAACGAACTGAAGGCGCTGCACGTCTCGCAGCTGCTGGAAATGGCCGCCGGCCTGGAAATCGAGAACGCCAACCGCCTGCGCAAGCAGGAGCTGATGTTCGCCATCATGAAACGGCGCGCCAAGCAAGGCGAGCAGATCTTCGGCGACGGCGTCCTGGAAGTCCTGCCCGACGGCTTCGGCTTCCTGCGCTCGCCCGAGACCTCGTATCTGGCCAGCACGGACGACATCTACATCTCGCCCTCGCAGATCCGCCGCTTCAACCTGCACACCGGCGACTCGATCGAAGGTGAAGTGCGCACGCCCAAGGACGGCGAGCGCTATTTCGCCCTGGTGAAGGTGGACAAGGTCAACGGCGTGGCGCCTGAAGCGATCAAGCATCGCATCATGTTCGAAAACCTGACGCCGCTGCACCCGAACCGCAACATCCGCCTGGAACGCGACATCAAGAGCGAGGAAAACCTCACGGGCCGCATTCTTGACGTCTTCGCCCCCATCGGCATGGGCCAGCGCGGCCTGATCGTCGCCAGCCCCAAGTCCGGCAAGACGGTGATGATGCAGCACATCGCGCACGCCGTCACCACCAACTACCCCGACGCGGTCATGATCGTCCTGCTGGTGGATGAACGCCCCGAGGAAGTGACCGAAATGCAGCGCACCGTGCGCGGCGAAGTGGTCGCCTCGACCTTTGACGAACCCGCCACCCGCCACGTGCAGGTCGCGGAAATGGTCATCGAGAAGGCCAAGCGCCTGGTCGAAATGAAGAAGGACGTGGTGATCCTGCTGGACTCGATCACCCGTCTGGCCCGCGCCTACAACACCGTGGTGCCGGCCTCCGGCAAGGTGCTGACCGGCGGCGTGGACGCCAACGCGCTGCAACGCCCCAAGCGCTTCTTCGGCGCGGCCCGCAACCTGGAAGAAGGCGGTTCGCTGACCATCCTGGGCACGGCGCTGATCGAAACCGGCAGCCGCATGGATGAAGTCATCTATGAAGAATTCAAGGGCACCGGCAACTCCGAAGTCCACCTCGAGCGCCGCCTGGCCGAAAAGCGCGTCTACCCGTCGATCAACCTGAACAAGTCCGGCACCCGCCGCGAAGAGCTGCTGATCGCCCCCGACCTGCTGCAGAAGGTCTGGGTGCTGCGCAAGTTCATCCACGACATGGACGAAGTCCAGTCGATGGAATTCATCCTGGACAAGATGCGCGCCACCAAGACCAACGCCGAATTCTTCGACATGATGAAGAAGAAGTAAGCCTGGTCAGAGCCTGCGGTCCGCGGCGCCCGCGCCTTGGACCCGGCCATGAAAAACGCCCTGGAGCGCGCTTGCGCCCAGGGCGTTTTTCATGGGCCGGACAGGCGGCTCACTGCCCTCCCATGAACTCCTCCAGCGTGCCAGGCTGCGGCGCCGGACGCGGGGTCTGCTTGTTGCCGGCCGGCTTGCCGGACGCGTCTATCGGCTCGATCTTGGGATCGTCCCAGCTGCCGGTGACGGCGTATTCCATGGTCATGGCCCGCGCCAGCGGCTGCTTCAGCAGCCACTGCGTCACGAAGGCTCCCAGGCCGATCAGCGGATTGACCGCCAGCGCCGTCACCATGGCCGCCCCGCTGGCGTCCAGGTTCGGAATCACCACGGCCTTCATGTCCCAGCGTTCGCGGATGATGTTGACCCCGCCCGCCAGCACGATGGTCGCCACCGGCCCGTTGATCTTGTAGCCTTCGGTCGAAGCCGTGCCGTCGGCCAGCTTGACCTTGCCGCGGATGGTGTCGAAGGGGAAGCCGTCGCGCAGCAGATTGGTGGGATTTACGTCCAGCCGCGCCAGCCGCTGCAGCGATTGCAGGGACAGCAGCTCCAGCAGCCGCGCGGTGCGGGAGTTGACGTGCATGAAGCGGCCCTTGTCCAGGCTGACGTCGACCTCGCCCGTCAGGTCTTCGATCTTGTGGGTCCAGGGCAGATTGCGCCAGGTGGCCTTGCCCTGCATCGTGCCCTTGCCACCCGACACCACCTTTTCGAAGCCGATGCGGTCCAGGAACTTGCCCACGTCTTCGAACTTGACCGAAGCGTCCACGGTCAGGCCGCGGCTCTGGCCTTCCAGGTTCCAGTTGCCGGTGGCGTTGAGCGAGGCCGCGTCGTTGACGATGGACAGCTTGTCCAGGCGCCATTGGCGGCCGCGCTGCAGGTTCGTGCCCTGCACCTGGAGTTCGCCCACGTTCTTGCCGTACAGCAGGAATTCCTTGGCTTGCAGGTCGATCGCCGGGATGTCTGACAGGTCGTTGCCGGAGGACAGCGCCTCGTCGGCCTTGTTGGTGTCGCCCTCGCCGCCCAGCGACAGATGCTTCAGGCGCGCGGTGATCTGGCCGGCGATGGCGCCCGAGGCCTCGCGCCATTCGAGCGAACCCGTGGCCTGCTTGGATTGCAGATCCACGCGCCATTGGGCGGGTCCCGGCCGGGTCGCGTACAGCGTCAGGTCGTTCAGGGTAAAGCCGCCAGTCCGCAAGACGCCGGCCGCCAAGCTGATGCGTTCGGCCGCGGGCAGCATGGGCTTGGGCGCGGCACGGCCCTTGCCAGCAGGCGCGCTGAAGCCGTCGGACACGCTTTCCCAGGCATCCAGGTCCAGTTCAGGCAGGCTCGCGTTCAGGCTGAACCCGCGTTCCGGCAGGCTTGCCGGACGGTTGATGCCCAGCGCGCCGCGCGCGAAGTAGGACGGCGACCCTTCGGACGGCGCCCGTTCGAACAGCGCGTTGACGGCATCTCCCAGGCTTGCGGTGAGCCAGCGCCGGTTCTGCGCTCCGCGGTCCTGCGCGGGCGACCATTGCACCTTCAGCAACTGCGAAGCCTGGGCGGCCTTGCCGACCGGAGCGGGCATGTCGATCGCCATGCCCACCAGATCGGACTCGACGGAAATGTCCACCGCGCCGCCGCGCTGATAGCCCACCTTGCCCTTGTAGGCCGCTTTGCCCGAAAAGCGCGACATGGACGGCGTGTTGCTTAATTGAGTCAGCGCCGGCCCGGCCAGCGTACCCTCGAAGCGCAAGGCGTCCGTGCTCTGCGCCAGACGTCCGTAAATCCGCGCCGGGCCGCCCAGGAACAGGGCCCGCAAGTCCTTGGCCTCGACGCCCTTCTCCGAAAACTCCAGGTCACCGTGCATCTGGCTGAGCAGCGGCATCTCCGGCATGAAGGTGAAGGAGTTGCCCGCGAACAAGATGTTCCCCTGGACCTGGGTGTCATCGGTGTTCAACAGAGGCACCTTGAGCTTGAGCCCCACCCGCCAGTCGCCGGTGCCGCGCGCCTCGTCCAGCGCGCCATCCAGCAACTCGCCCAAGGGCGAGTTGGCTGCCAGCGCCAGATAGGCCGGCACGGCGCCGGACGTCTCGCCGGTCAGCAGCAGTTCGGAGTTCTCTTCCATGTTGGGAATGGTTGCGGAAACCGCCCCCAGCGTCACGGTATGTCCCGATCCGGTATGCGCGACCGCGCCGCCCGGACTGTCCAGCGCCAGGCTGACCTTGTCGATGCGGAAATTGCCGGACAGGTTCTCCAGCATCGGCCAGCCCTTGCGGCGCTCGCGCGCCGGCGCGTAGTCGACCTTGGCGCCGCTGAATGCGCCGGCGATCACGAAATCGCCCTGAGCCCCAGGCGCGCCAAAAGGAAATTCGTCGAGATCGCCCTTGAGCGTGATGGAGGCCGATTGCATTTCGCCCGCGGGCAAGCCGATGGCCAGCCATTCGCGCGCATCGGCGTTGACCTCCAGCGGCAGGTAGCGATGGATGGCGGACATGGAGCCGCGCGCCATCACGCCGTGCATGTCGACGCTGCCCGCCGCGGTCCTGCCTTCTGGCCGCCACTGCCCTTGCACGCGCACGTCGAGATCGTCGTTGACCAGATGCAGTTGGCCTACGTCCACGAACCAGTGCTTCGCATCGGGCCCTTTGACCGCGACATCCAGCGCCACGTCGCGCACAGCCAGCGTGGGTTGCTCGAAGACGCCCGGCAAGGACAGAGTGAGCTGTTCGGCCTTGGCGCTGACCGACACCGCCGGGGCGCCAGGGCTGCGCGCCAGCGGCACGCTGTCCAGCTGCATGAAGTCGCCCGGCAAGCCCTGGATGCGGGCCTGGACGTACCCGGCCTTGAAGCCTGGAGCTGCGGTCCCTTGCGCGGTCTCGGTCCATTTCAGGCCGCGCACGGCAGTGTCCGCGGTCAGATCGGTGAACTTGCCGCGTTCCAGCTGCAGCCATGCCCGCCCGCTCAGGCGGCCCGCCACCGCCGGGACCTCGAACCAAGGCTGCCAGGCCAAGGGTTCAGCGTCGTCCAGCTGTACATATAGCTGGCCGCCCCAATTGCCGGGATTCGCCGCGTTCACCGAAAACAGGCTGCGATTGAATTCGCCGCGCAGCTCGACGTTGCGCGCCAGCGCCTCGCCCGCCGCGGCCTTGAGCACGAAACGATGCGACAAACTGCCGTTGCGCGCCAGGAAGTCGACGCCCGTCAGGGTGAGCTCCGGCGCGCGGCGCAACTCGTCCTGCCAGCGTATGGTCGCGCCGCGGATGCGCAGCTCGCGCTGCGCGCCCAGCCAGCGCAGCGCTGGATGGTCCAGGTCGGAACGCTGGTCGTCGTCATTGAGATCGATGTCCTGGCCCGCGACCCATAGATGATTTTCGGGATCGCGCCGCAACAGGAGTTCGGGCCGGTCGAGCTGCAACCGCAGCAGCTTGGGCGACAGGACCAGGATGCTGCGCCAGGCCAGCACCGCCGAAACGGAAGGCAAGGACAACACCGGGTCCACCTCATCGTCGTAGACTTGGACGGAGGTGAGATCGAGTTTGGGGTTCAGGCCTTGCCAGTTCGCCTGGATGGAGCCGATGGTCACTCGGGAGCCCAGCGCCTTGCTGGCGTAGGCTTCGATCTGGGGACGCCATTGGTCCGCGCGGGGCAGAACCCAATAGCGCACGCCCAGCAGTCCGAGGGCCACGACGCAATAGACGGTCAGCACGGCCCAGAACACCCAACAGAGCACTTTTTTTGAAACAGACACGGATCGGTGGGCAGGAGAAGAGGTCTTGCAGTATCGTCCCCACTTATACCTGAAACGCGCCCATCGCGCCGCCCCTTTCGCCATGTCCACGCCCTCTACGCTTGCCCCCGCCCTCGCCTGGTCCGGCCATCTGCGCCGCCGCCTGGATGCCCACCCGGATCTGGCCGCCTGGCTGAACGATGCCGTGCGCGAACCCGTCACGCCCGCGCAGATCGCGCGCTGGCAGGCGGAGCTGGCCGGACCGCAGGCAGGCGAGACGCTACCCGTGGAGGTCTGCCGCATGGTGCTGCGCAAGCTGCGCGAACGGGTCTTCAACACACTCATCGTGCGCGACCTGACCGGCCACGCCGATCTGGAAGAAGTCGTGGGCGCCATGACCGCGCTGGCCGACACCGCGGTGGCCGCGGCCTATCGCAGCGTGGCGGCGGACCTCGCCGCCGTGCATGGCGTGCCGCGCGATCCGGCCACCGGCCAGCCGCAGGAAATGCTGATAGTGGGCATGGGCAAGCTGGGCGGCTGCGAATTGAATGTCTCGTCCGACATCGACCTGATCATGCTGTACGGCGAAGAAGGCGAAACCGACGGTCCGCGCCGCATCAGCCATCACGAGTTCTACGGCCGCCTGACGCGGCGCATGATGCCGGTGCTGTCCGAAGTCGACGCCAACGGCCAGGTGTTCCGCACCGACCTGCGCCTGCGCCCCGACGGCGACGCCGGTCCCCTGGCCTGGAGCCTGGACGCGCTGGAGCACTACCTGATCGGCCAGGGCCGCGAATGGGAACGCTACGCCTGGCTCAAGGCCCGGCTGATCCCGGCCCAGGCCTTCGAAGGCAGCGACAGCGCCGCCCAGGCGCGCCAGCTGGAAAGCCTGCGCGTGCCGTTCGTCTATCGCAAGTATTTCGACTTCGATGCGCTCTCGGCCCTGCGCGCCCTGCGCGAACGCATCCGCCAGGATTGGCAGCGGCGCGCCAGCGCGCGCAACGGCATCGACAGCGCCAACAACATCAAGCTGGGCGATGGCGGCATCCGCGAAATCGAATTCGTGGTGCAGCTTGCCCAGTTGATCCGCGGCGGCCGCATGCCCGCGTTGCAAAAACGCGGCCTGCTGGAAGCGCTGCACGCGGAGAGCGCCGCCGGCCTGGTGCCCGAGGAAGACGCGCGCCGGCTCGAAGAGGCGTACCGCTACCTGCGCCGCACCGAGCATGCCCTGCAATACCGCGAGGACGCCCAGACCCATTTGCTGCCGGGCGACCCCGAACAACGCGCCGGCCTGGCCGCAGCGCTGGGAATGAGCCCCGCTGACTTCGAAAGCACGCTGGCCGCGCACCGCCAATTCGTCTCGCAGACCTTCCGCAACGTGTTCCGGCTGGTGGGCATGGGCGACGCCGAAGTGCCGGCGCCCGCGCCCGGCGCCACCGACCCCGGGTCCGGCCCGGACGAGCCAGACAGCAGCTGCGAGCTCGCCGAACAAATCAGCCAGGCCTTCGGCGACGACGCGCAGGACCTGTTGCGCCGTACCGAGACCCTGCTGGGCAGCCACCGGGTGCGCAGTCTGCCCGAGAGCAGCCGCAAGCGCATGGACGCGCTGCTGCCGGCCGCCCTGCGAGCGGCCCTGCAAACCCCAGCCCCGCTGCAAGCCACGGTGCGGCTGTTCGACCTGATCGAGAAAATCGCCCAGCGCAGCGCCTACCTGGCCCTGCTGGCCGAATACCCCGACACCCTGGCGCGCGTGGCGCGCATGGTCGCCGCCAGCCCCTGGGCCGCGCAATACCTGACCCAGCACCCTCTGCTGCTGGACAGCCTGATCGATTGGCGCACCCTGTTCGAGCCGCTGGACTTCGGCCAGATCGCGCGCCAGCTGACCGCCGACCTGGACGCCTGCCGGCTGCCCGACGGCGATCCGGACATCGAGCGCCAGATGAACCTGATGCGCGACATGCAGCGCCAGGCCAGCTTCCAATTGCTGGCGCAGGATCTGGAAGGCGAACTCACCGTGGAGAAGCTGGCCGACCAGCTGTCCGCGCTGGCCGACCTGTTGCTGACCGAAACCATCCACCGCACCTGGCCGCTGGTCAACAAGGCCGAGGGCGCCGAACCGCGCTTCGCCGTCATCGCGTACGGCAAGCTGGGCGGCAAGGAACTGGGCTATGCCTCGGACCTGGACCTGGTGTTCCTGTTCGACGACCCGCGCGACGACGCCGCCGAGGTCTACGCAAAGCTGGGCCGGCGAATGACGTCGTGGCTCTCGACCATGACCTCTTCGGGCCGCCTGTACGAAGTCGACCTGCGCCTGCGGCCGGACGGCGACGCCGGCCTGCTGGCGGTGTCCGTGGAAGCATTCGAGCAATACCAGCACAAGCACGCCTGGGCCTGGGAACACCAGGCGCTGACCCGCGCCCGCTACGCCTCGGGCGACGCCAGCGTCGGCGCGCGTTTCGAGCAGATCCGCGCAGACATCCTGGTACTGCCACGCGACGCCGCCAGACTGCGCGAGGAAGTGCTGGCGATGCGCGAAAAGATCAATGCTGGCCACCCCAACAGCAGCCCGCTGTTCGATCTGAAGCACGACCGCGGCGGCATGGTCGACGTGGAGTTCGTCACGCAATACCTGGTGCTGTGCCATTCGGGCACGCATCCGGTGCTGGTGCGCAACCTGGGCAATATCGCCTTGCTGCGCCTGTCCGGCGAGGCGGGCCTGATTGCTCCCGAACTGGCCGCGCGCGCCGGCGACGCCTACCGCACCCTGCGCCGCGTCCAGCACCAGATGCGCCTGCAGGGGGTGGAAAAGGCGCGCGTCCCGCAGGACCAGCTGCAGGAAGAGCGCGCCGCCGTGCGCGAGCTCTGGGATGCCGTGCTGGGCTGAGCGTATTGGGGGACGGGGGCGCACCCTTCAGCGGCAACTCAGCGTAAAATAAGGAGTTTTCCGCCTTATTTGTTTCCTGCAAGCCATGTCCGAACTCGTGCGCCCCAAACTCGACCTGCCCGCCGGCCGCCGCAAGGTGCTGATGCACTCGTGCTGCGCGCCCTGTTCCGGCGAAGTCATGGAAGCGATGACCGCCTCAGGCATCGATTACGCCATCTACTTCTACAACCCGAACATCCACCCGGTCAAAGAGTACGAAATCCGTAAGCAGGAGAACATCCGCTTCGCCGAGCAGCACGGCATCGAATTCATCGACGCCGACTACGACATGGACAACTGGTTCGACCGCGTCAAGGGCATGGAAAACGCTCCCGAACGCGGCGAGCGCTGCACGGCCTGCTTCGACATGCGCTTCGAACGCACGGCGCTCTACGCGCACGAGCATGGCTTTGACACCATCACCAGCTCGCTGGGCATTTCGCGCTGGAAGGACATGAACCAGATCAACGGCTGTGGCGAACGCGCCGCGGCGCGCTACGACGATCTGATCTACTGGACCTACAACTGGCGCAAGGGCGGCGGCTCGGCCCGCATGATCGAAATCAGCAAGCGCGAAAACTTCTACCAGCAGGAATATTGCGGCTGCGTCTATTCGCTGCGCGACACCAACCGCCATCGCCGCTCGCAGGGCCGCGAACGCATCCACATCGGCGTGAAGTTCTACGGCAAGGAAGACCTGATCAACGAGGAACAGCTCTGATCAGGACGGGCGTCCATGGCGCCGGTATTCCGACGGCGACACGCCGAAACGCTTGCGAAACGCATGGCTGAAACGCGCCGCATCTGAGAACCCGAATCTGTAGGCGATGTCGCCTATCGGCCGCGCCGCCTGAGCGGGGTCGCACAGCGTATCGCAGCAACGCTCCAGCCGCGCGCTGAGGATGAAATCGGCCGGGGTCGTGGAAGCCTGCGCGAACAGGTTGTACAAATAGCGGCGCGACATCCGGAAGGCCGCTGCGGCGGCCGCTGGCGACAGCGCCGGATCATGCAGGTTTTCAAGCATGTGCTGCTGCACCCGGCGCAATTGCGCCTGCCGCAGTTCGGCCTGGTCATGTTCGGCCTGCCCGCCTGCCCGCTCGCTGATATCCAGTCCCATCATCTGCAGCACCGCATTGGCGGCATCGCGCGAGGCGCTTTCGGACAGATGCGCGTGCTCGGTCAGCGCCACGCGCAGCAGGTCCATCGCCATGCGCCCGCAACCCTGGCGCGCGCTGAAGCTGCGCGCCACGGCATTCTGCATGAAAGACTGCCAGGCCTCGAAATGCTTGCCGGGCACCTGCATGACCAGGAAGTGCGCGCCATCGTCGACGTCGACTTCGTACGGCCGGGTGGTGTCGTAGATGCTCCATTCGCCCGGTACCAGCAAGGCGCTGCGCCCCGACTGGCGGATCTCGCTGCGGCCAGCGAGCTGCAGCGTCACCTTGTAGCCGGACGACTCGGAACGGTTGGCCAGCAGCTTGCTGCGGCGCACGCGCTGGGCGCTGCTGCGCAACTCGCAGACCTGCATCCAGCCCAGCGAATCCACCGCCACGCTATTGCGGAAACGGGCCGGAAACACCGCGGACACTTCCAGGGGAACGAAGGTATCGCTGACATTTTCCTGCCAGCTTGCGCAGTCCAGGAAGTGCCTGGGCTCGCTGCGCAGAAGGGATGGGGACATGGCGACTCCGGCGTCTCGAAACGGCGTGCCTGTTTGCCTGGAACGGCCTGCCTGGCGACACAGCTACAGCGTTGAATGGAATGCTGCCTCTTTCTAGCATCGGTCGGCGCCAGGGAGTATCGGTGACAACCCCTAAGTGCCTGTTCCTCTACGGTTTTCTGTCGCTGCCATAAGAATAGTCGGCCAACTGGAAGCCGAGCCGCGCCAGCGCCTGAGCCAGTCCATGACGCACCGGCACCACGTCCTCGTAGCGGCGCGGGCGGACCTGCGCGACTTCCTGTTCCGTGTACGGCCGGAAATCCGCCGGCAACTGCGCCGGGCTGAATTCCCGCACCACCCAGTTCAGCACGGCCGCGAGTTCGGCATTGCTGAGCTGCGATTGGGCGGCGCCCGGCACGCGGACCAGATACTCGCGGCCCTGCGGCAGATGCACGAACGCGCCCACCGAATTGCGGAAATCAGGAATGCCGTGGCGGCCGCTGCCACGGCCGTCCACGCGATGGCAGCCCGCGCATTGCAGCACGTAGTCGGCGCGGACGGCCAAACGCAGCCTGTCGGCGTCGGCGGCCGCCTGCTCCGCCGCGGCCGTCCGGCCCACGCAGAGCAGGACGGCGGCGCACAACCCGCGCCACCCGCGCCATGGCGGTCGCCCTTCTGGCCTCATGATTTCGGCTTCGGCTTGGCCAGGCCCACGATCACCGAGGTCGTGCAGTGGAAGATGGAGGACTCGTTGGACATGCACCAGTTCACGTCGTTGTGCAGGAACATCTGATAGCCGGGCCGCTCGCGCTCGGCGGATGCGCACATGCATTTGCCGCAAGCAGCCTTGCCGCAGCAATCGTTGTAGCTGATCAGGTAGTCCTTGCCGTCCAGCGGATTGTGGCAGGTGCCAACCCACGACACGGCCGAAGGCGAGGTGCCAGGCGGGCAGGACGTCATGCTGCCGCCGCAGCATGAACACAGAAAGCCGTCCACCGCGCAATAGCGCCAGTAGTCGCACGCCGTGTCGTCCATCTGCGGTTTCTTGGGATCAGCGGGCGCTGACCGCGCCACCGGCAGCACCGGCATGAGGAATGCCGTTCCAACCAGCGCCCGGCCGATGCGGTTGAGCACGCTGCGCCGGGAAGTGGTGTGCGCAACCGAGCGCGCGGCGCGCTCCGCGAGTTTATCCAGCCATTGCATTGCCGCTCTCCTTGCGGGAAATCCGGGTTTCTTCCAACGCGCCGGCGGCCAGGAATTCCTGCACCGAAGCCACGCCCAGCTCCTTCGCGGTGAACAGGCTTTCGAGCTGTTCGCGCGAGTTGATCAGGCCCTTGGCGCGCAAGGTTCCGGTTTCATCGATCAGCACGGCATAGGGCAGCTTGCTGATCTGGAACTTCATGCCCAGTTCGGTCGACAGCAAGTACGGAAAACGCTCCAGGCCCGCCTGCTTGTAGAACGCCAGGTGCTCGGGCATTTCGCCATCGCTGGCCAGCACGATGCGCAGCCAGGCGCTTTCCGTGCTGGCCACCGACTTGAGGATAGGCAGCAGCTTCTTGCAAACCGGGCAGGTCGGGGAAAGAAAGAACAGCAGCTGGCTGTGCTGGCCGCGTTCGCCGATGACGATACGGCGACCCAGCAGATCCGGCAGTTCGAAGCGCGGAGCGGGCTCGCCCACGCCAGGGCCCTTGTCCATCGTCAGCGCCCCCATCGGCGCCACGCGCTCGTACAGCACGCCGATCTGCCGCGACAGCGCCAGGATGACCAGCACCAGGCAGAGCACCACGCCCCACAACAGAAAATTGGAAATGATCAAGGCATCCATGTGAGTTTCCTTCAGAGATTGCGCAATTTGAGATGGGAGGCCAACAGGTGATTGGCGCTGAAGTACAGGCCCACGGCAGCCATCGCCAGGCCGAAGACGGCGGCGGAGTCGGCCCACTGCAGACCGCGCGATTGGCCCGCCGCGGAGATCAGCGCGGGCGCAGTCCACAGCGCCAGCGCCGCGTTGCGCAGCACCAGCCACCACGACAGCCCGCCACGCTGCGCGCCGCGCCCCGGCCTGCCGGCGGCGGGGCCGCCGCAGCCGCAATCGATGTCGCGATGCCCGCGCAGCAGATTGAAGGCCAGCGCCAGCGTCGCCGCCGCCAACACCAGCAGCGCCAGTTGCGCGCCCGCCGCCTGTCGTGCCGGCGCCAGCAGCAAGGCGCCGGACAGCGCTTCGCCCAGCACGAAGAGCCACGCGAACGCGCCGCTCCACCCCGCCGGCAGGATGCGGTAGGCCGACACGATAGCGGCGAAGCCCGCCATGTCCCTCAACTTTTCCAGCGCCCCCAGGAGCAGCACGCAGGCCAGCGCCGCGCTCGCGGCATACAGCAGCACGGGATCGTTCATCGCGCACCTCGCGGTTGCGGTTCGACCTGCAGCGCGGTTTCGCCGGCGGCCTGGATCGTGCCCTTGAGGACCGGCGCGGCCGGCGCGGCGTCGTAGACGTTCACGTTGCCGCCGTCGATCGTGTACAGGCGCGGCTGGTCGTCCTGCGAGACCGACATCGACAAGGCATTCTGGCCCGGCACCCGCGCCACCCGCTTGTGCGTGGCCAGGTCGTAGACCCAGATCTCGGCGGCCGGCGTCTTGTGCGAGCCCTCGGCGCCGTTGGGATGCATGCCCACATACAGCCGCTTGGCGGCCTTGTTGATGGCCAGCAGGTTGTAGCCGCCAGGGCGCCAGCCCTGGTCCTTGCCCGAAGCGTCCAGCAGGGACCAGGGCTTGCCGAAAGCCGCGTCCTTGCCGCTGAAGTCGGCGCTGTAGACATTGCCGTTGTAGGACACGAAGTAGTAGGTGTCGCCCAGGTTCTCGGTGTGCGTGAAGATGGGGTCCTTTTCGGGATCGAACATGGGCTGGCTGCGCTGCTGCCCCGCCGGCTTGCCGGCCTGGTCCAGGTCCACGGTAAGCAGCGCGCCGTCGCCGCAGATGCTGGCGAAGCTGCGCGGGCGCGACGGCAGCACGATGATGCTCCAGCACCCTGCCGCCGCGGTGACCTCGTCCGCGAACTGGCGCGTCTTCAGGTTCACCACCGTGACCGAGGACGCGGGCGTGGCGTTCTGCACGAACAGCAGTTCCCCGTCCGTGCTCTGCTGCAGATAGTTGCGGTAATTCAGCGCCTGGGCGCGTTTCTGCGGGATCGGCACCTCGTACTTGGGCGTGAGCGTTTCGGCGTCCCAGGCCTCCACCACGTCCGTACGCTTGCCGCGGTTCAAGCGCTCGTAGTAGGTCGTCATGACGTAGATGTCCTTGCCGTCCGCGGACACGGTCATGTGGCCGTTGAACGACGCGGGCACCATG
Organism: Achromobacter aegrifaciens; assembly: GCF_902859735.1. Taxonomy (GTDB): domain Bacteria; phylum Pseudomonadota; class Gammaproteobacteria; order Burkholderiales; family Burkholderiaceae_B; genus Achromobacter; species Achromobacter aegrifaciens. The sequence continues at coordinate 37,472 of NZ_CADIJY010000023.1, forward strand.
CCCAGGAACTTCAAGGAGTCGCCGTCATAGATGTTGACCCGGCTGTCGACCAGGTGATTGAAGACGGCATCCATCACGTACAGCCGGTGCGGCGTGGCCGGCGGCAGGCGTGTGCCGCCCTTGAGCTCTTCCACGGGCAGATCCGCCCGGGCTAGCCCCGCCGACGCCGCCAGGACGGCGCATAGCGCCCACCGTCCGGCCCGCGATGCGCATGTTCTGGCGCTAGGCGCGTTCATCGATATTCTCCTGGTCTCATGGTCCGGTTCTCCTAGAACGCATAGACGTAGCGCAACTGCACGCCACGCATCCGCGGTCCGTTCTCGACCTTCAGGTCGTGGATGTACTGCATCTGAATCTGGTTGGCGTCGTTGATCTGATGCGTCAGTTCGACGGCCAGCTGGTGATTGCGCGCCCGCGTGGCGACGGTCTCGCCGGACGAGGTTTCCTTGCCGCCCGTCTCGTAGCGGTAACGGATGCCGGTGTAGGTATCGGGCGTCAGGTTGGTCGAAGCCAGCGCGAAGAAACGGAACGAGGGATCCTTCTTCAGCGTCTGCCCATACCAGTCCGTATTGCGGCCGTAGATCTCCACCTCGGCGATGGCTTCGAGATAGGTGGATTCGCCGAAGCCCTGCACGAACGCGAAATCCTGGATGGTGGACCAGCGGTTCTTGCCGGGAGACACGTCGGGACGCGAACCGTCATAACGGCCCACCGGCGCCACCACAAAGGGCTCCCAGGCGAACCAGGTCTTGGTCTGCTCGTTGTTGTACAGCCAGATGGCCGACCCGAGCGTCACGTCGCCGATGCCTGTCTGGTGGTCGCCGGGCGCGCCCGGCAGGTCCAGCGAGGTCCGGTACATCGGCACGATGAATTCGAGCTGCATCGTCTTGCCGTAGAAGTCGCGATAGTGCATCTGGCGGTACACCAGCGCATTCACGTCGACGGACGCGCCGTCCACCCGCTGCCCCTCGGCATACAAGCCCGAGGATCGTAATCCCGCCAGATACCCGGCGATGATATTGGTGCCCACCGGCGCGGGTATCCAATCCCGCGCGCTGGGGTCTCCTGCCCATGCCGCCTGCGACGCTGCCGCGCACGCGAGCAACAGCGTGGCCCGCCGACGCACCCGGCTACCTGTCCTGCCTGCCATGTCTTCCCCTTGGTGTCATGAAAGCGCGGCCACCGGTATTTCCCGGCTTGGGCCGCGCGCTCATCGTTCTAGTAAGCGATGCAAACGGACTTCCGCTCCAGGTACATCTCCAGCACGGCGCGGCCGTGTTCGCGGCCGATGCCGGACTGCTTGAATCCGCCGAAAGGCATGTTGGGATCCAGCATGTTGTGCGTGTTCACCCAGACGGTGCCGGCATCGATGCGCGGGATCAGGCCTTGCACGCGGGAGAGATCGTTGCTCCAGAGGCTGGCGCCCAGGCCGTAGGCGCTGTCGTTGGCCAGCCGCACCGCATCGTCCAGCGTATCGAAGGGCTGCGCCACCACGACAGGTCCGAAGATCTCCTCGCGAACGATACGCGCCCCCGGCGGCACGTCCGCGAAAACGGTGGGCTGCACGAAGTAGCCCGAGCCGCTGCCGCTGCCTCCTCCCGCCAGCACCCGTCCGCCTTCGCTGCGTCCAAGGCCGATGTAGTCCATGACGCGCTTCTGGTGGCGGGCCGACACCAGCGGGCCGACCTGGGTGGCGGGGTCGAATCCGGACCCCAGCTTCATGCCGGCGGCCAGGTCCGCCAGTCCCTGGACGACCTTGGGATACAGGCCTTTTTGCACATACAGGCGCGAACCCGCCGTGCAAACCTGGCCCTGGTTGAAGAAAATGGCGGCCGCGGCGCCCTGCACCGCGCGGTCGACGTCGCAGTCGTCCAGCACGATCACGGGGGACTTGCCGCCCAGCTCCAGCGAAACCCGCTTCATGTCGTCCATCGCGGCGCGCCCGATGAGCTTGCCGACTTCGGTCGACCCCGTGAACGCGATCTTGTCCACGCCGGGATGCGCAACCAGCGCGGCGCCAGCGGTCTCGCCCCGGCCGGTCACGACGTTGACGACGCCGGGCGGAAAGCCCGCCTCCAGCACCAACTCGGCCAGGCGCAGCGCCGTCAACGGCGTTTCCTCGGCAGGCTTGAGCACCACGGTGCAGCCCGCCGCCAAGGCGGGCGCGATCTTCCAGATCGCCATCAACAGCGGAAAATTCCACGGAATGATCGCGGCCACCACGCCCACCGCCTGCGGCAAGGTATAGGCGCTGTACCGCACGCCCGGCGGAAACGGTATGGACAGCGACAGGGTGTCGCCCGTGATCTTGGTCGCCCACCCCGCCATGTAGCGCAGCCACTGCGCGCCCGACCCGACTTCCAGGCCCTGCGCCACGCCCAGCAGCTTGCCGTTGTTCAGGGTTTCCAGACGGGCCAGTTCGGTGCCGTGCTGCTCGACCAGGTCGGCCAATTTCAGCAACAGGCGTTCGCGCCCGGCAGGCAGCATGTCACGCCAGGGACCGGATCCGAAGGCGCGCCTGGCGGCCTGCACCGCCAGGTCCACCTGCTGCGGCCCGGCGTCGGGCTGATGGGCGATGACGTCGCCCGTGGCCGGATCATGGACGGCGATGGGCGCGCCTTGTCCTTCGCGCACCGGCTTGCCATCGATGAGCATGGCTTCCCGGATGGCGGCCAGTTCCGGGCGGTCAGAACCGGCGTGGCCGGCGGCGCTTGCGCTTGCTGAAGACATTCGAAGCTCCAACGAAATGGTTGAAGCCAGGATAGCAACGGCCTTCCCGGAAGGCTTGTCGGACCGTGCATGGCGTTTTGTCATTCTGCGCACGGCAAAAAAAACCCGGCAACGCGCAGCGCGGTGCCGGGCCTGGCGCGGCGCCCTTGTGGGGCCCGCGCATCGCGGACGTCGGATCAGTCCAGCATCAGCACCGTGGCGCCGGTGGTCTTGCGCGCGGCCAGCGCGGTCTGGGCCTCGCCGGCCTGCTCCAGCGTGTAGCGCTGGTCGATGCGGACCTTGATCTTCTTCTTCAGGACCAGGTCGAACAGCTCCTCGGAGGCGGCTTGCAGCTTGGCCAGCGTGTTCACGTGCAGGCCCAGCGACGGGCGCGTCACGTACAGGCAGCCCTTCTGGTTCAGCGTCGCCAGGTTGACGCCAGACACGGGGCCGGACGCGTTGCCGAAGCTCACCATCAGGCCGCGCGGCTCGATGCAGTCCAGCGAGGTTTCCCAGGTGTCCTTGCCCACGCCGTCATACACCACCGGCACCTTCTTGCCGCCGGTCAGCTCGAGCACGCGCTCGGCCACGTTCTCGCGCGAGTAGTCGATGGTTTCCCAGGCGCCATTGGCGCGGGCCAGTTCGGCCTTCTCGGGGCTGGAGACGGTGCCGATCAGCTTCACGCCCAGGGCCTTGGCCCATTGGCACGCGATCAGGCCCACGCCGCCTGCGGCCGCGTGGAACAGGATGGTCTCGCCGCCTTGCAGACGGTAGGTCTGGCGGAACAGGTATTGCACCGTCAGGCCCTTGAGCATCAAAGCCGCCGCTTCGTCAAAGCCGATGCCCTTGGGCACCTTGACGACCTGCGCGGCCGGAACGTTGCGCGCCTTGGCGTAGGCGCCGATGGGGCTCTGGCCGTAGGCGACGCGGTCGCCCTTTTTCAAATGCGTGACGTCGGCGCCGACCGCGGTCACGACACCCGCGCCCTCGAAGCCCAGGCCGTGCGGCAACGCGTGGGGATACAAGCCCGTGCGGTAATAGATATCGATGAAGTTCAGGCCGGCGGCGTGCTGCTCGATCGTGACTTCATTGGCGGCGGGCGGAGGCACTTCCACCTCGACCAGCTTCAGGACTTCAGGACCACCGTGCTGCTCGATACGAATTGCCTTGACGAGATTGCTGGCCATGCTGGCCTCCTTTCATTGGAAAAAATGCTAACGAGAGCCTGTCTGCGGCCCCTGAACGAGAAAAACCAGATTCAACGCGATGGCCGGGCCCCGTCCTGCCTGGCGGACGCCAGCCTGCCGGCCCCGCCCCCCATCAGCACGAATACCCCTGCCAGCACCAACGCGGTCCCCGCCATCTGCCACACAGTGATGGGCTCTTGCAGAAACCACGACGCCAGAAACAGCACCGACACCGGCCCGATCATGCCCAGCAGCGACGCGGTGGGCGCGCCGATCAGCGCCACCGCCCACATCAGCATGAACACCGGCACCACGGTATTCAGCGTGGCGTGGATCACCGAATACCCGTAGACCCCGGCAGGCTGGATCAGCATGGACGGGGGATGCACGGCAAAGAACTGGATGATGCAGGCCACGCAGGACACCAGCATGGCATACGCCACCAGGCGCGTCGCCCCCAAGCGCTTGACCAGTTCCCCCGAACAGATCAGGTACACAGAATAGCTTGCGGCCGACCCGAAAACGAACAAAGACCCTAACAGCACCTCGCCGCCGCCGAAGGACAGGTCGTGGGCGAACACCAGCACCACCCCGGCATAGGACAGCGCCATGGCCATCCACTGGCGGCGCTCGACCGCGCGCTTGAACCAGAACGCCGACAGCAACACCACCAGCGAAGGCGACAGGAACAGGATCAGGCGCTCCAGGCTGGCGGTGATGTAGCGCAGCCCCAGAAAGTCCAGAAAGCTGGACAGGTAATAGCCCAGCAGGCCCAGCACGCAGACCTGCGCGCGCTCCTTCCAGGTCATCACGGGGATTTCGCCGCGCGCCGCGCGGCGCGACTGATGCCAGGCCACCGCAGCGAAGAACGGCATGGCGAACAGCATGCGGAAGGCAATGAGGGTGACCGCGTCGATGCCGTAGCGGTAAGTGAACTTCACCACGATGGCCTTGGCCGAGAACAGGACTGCGCCCAGGGTCGCCAGGAAAAAACCGGCGGTGCGGTTGGAAAGGCGGAAGGACGGCGAAAGCTTGGCAAGGCGATTCATGCGATGATTTTATGTTCAGTGCAAAAACACCGCACGCCTTTACCCACGCTTTCTTCGCCATACGCCTGCCTCACGCATGACCCGACACCGCGCCCTCACCTACATCCACGTTGCCGCCGTGCTTTTCGGCCTGACCGGCGTGTTCGGCGAATTGATCCAGGCCAGCGCCGCCGTGATCACGCTGGGCCGGGCCGTCTTCGCGGTGCTCGCGCTGGGGCTGTTCGCCCGCATGCGCCGCAAGCCGCTCCTGGGCGCCCTGACGCCGGCGCAGCTGTTCGTGCTGGTGGTGTCCGGCGCCCTGCTGGCGGGCCACTGGGTCACTTTCTTCATCGCCGTGAAAGTCGGCGGCATCGCCATCGCCACGCTGGGTTTCGCCAGCTTCCCCGCTTTCATCACCTTGTTCGAGGGCCTGCTCTTCCGGGAACGCATCCGTCCGACCGAATGGCTGCTGCTGGGCCTGGTGACTGCAGGCCTGGTGCTGGTCACGCCCGCGTTCGACCTGGCCGACCAGGGCACCATCGGCCTGGCCTGGGGCCTGTTGTCGGGCCTGAGCTTCGCGCTGCTGGCGCTGAGCAACCGCCGTTCGGCCTCGGGCATGGACCCGATGCAGGTGGCCTGCTGGCAGAACCTGATCGTGGCGTTGGTAATGCTGCCCTTCGCCGTATCCCAGTTGCCTGCGCTGCCTGCGCTGGACTGGTTCTGGCTGGCGCTGCTGGGCATTTTCTGCACCGGCTTGTCGCACTATCTGTTCGTGTCCAGCCTGACGCGGCTGAACGCGCGCAGCGCCGGATTGGTCATCGCGCTGGAGCCGGTCTACGCCATCGCCTTCGCGTGGGCGCTATTCAGCCAGGAGCCCACGCCGCGCATGATGGCGGGCGCCGCCCTGATCGTGGCCGCCATCGTCTGGTCGGGCCTGCGCAAGCAGGCGCCCGCCGCACAGCCGGACATCGCGGCGAAAACGCAGCCTTGACAATAACTGACTAGGCAGTAAAATTCGGCGCATATGACTGCTGCGCCTCCCCCTTCTCCGTCCGACGGACCCGTCCATTACCGCGCAGACGCCAGCTGCGTAATGGATGAAAACGCCGGCTTCCTGATCAAACTGGTTTCCAATTCCCTGAACCGGATGCTGGACCAGGAAATGGCCCCGCTGGAACTCACCGCGATGCAATGGCGTCCGGTGCTGCTGGTGTTCCAGGGCCGCGCCGATACGCCCGCTGAACTCGCCAGGCTTACAGGCATGGACACGGGCGCCATGACCCGCGCGTTGGACCGGCTGGAAGCCAAGGGACTGCTGCGCCGCAATCGGTGCCAGACAGACCGCCGCGTCGTCAAGATCGAACTCACCGAGATCGGCGAGGCCAAGGCGCGCGCGATCCCGCCCAATATCGCGCGGGTACTGAATTACCACCTGCGCGGGTTTTCCAGCGACGAAGTCGCGCAGCTCAAGCACCTGCTGCGCCGGATGATCGCCAACGGCTCCGCCTCGTCAGCCCCCCCAAACCGCTAAGGTCCGCCAACGAACCCCGGCTTTCGGGGTTTTATTTGGCATAATGATTGCCTAGGCAAATACAGATCAATCAATTACTTTCAGCAAACAGTCAGGATGAAACGCCTTCTCACTACCGTATTGGTGCTGGCCCTGAGCGGTTGCGCATTGATGGAATCCGGCTCCGGGCCGGTGGCCGCGCTGGACGGCGCCAAGCTGGGGCTCACCAGCCAGGACACCGTCTGGCCCGAAACCCAATGGTGGCAGCGCTATGGCGATCCGCAGCTCAATGCCTTGCTGGACGAGGGCTTGGCCAACAACCCCTCGATGAGCGCGGCGCAAGCGCGCCTGGCCAAGGCCAATGCCGCCGTCGGCATCGCACGCGCCCCGCTGCTGCCCCGGGTGGACGCCAACTACACGCTGACCCGCGAACACCTGTCCAAGGACTACATCTACCCCGCTCCCATGGGCGGCTCGGTCGTCAGCGACAACCGGCTGGCGCTGGACTTCAGCTATGAGCTGGACTTCTGGGGCAAGAACCGGTCGCGCCTGCAAGCGGCCGTATCGCAGCAAGCCGCCGCCGCGGCCGATGCGCAGGCGGCGCGCAATCTGCTGGCCGGCGCCCTGGTCCGCGCCTACCTGAATCTGCAGAACGCCTTTGCCCAGCGTGACGTGCTCAACCGCGTGCTGGCCCAACGCGCCGAGGTACTGTCACTGACCCAAGGCCGCTACACGGCCGGGCTGGACACCCAGGTGGAAGTCAAACAGGCGGAATCGTCGCTGGCCGCCGGCAAGGTGGAACTGACCCAGACCGACACCACGTTGGCGCAGCTGCGCAATCAGGTCGCCGCGCTGGCCGGGGCCGGTCCGCAACGCGGGCAATCCTTGCAGCCGGTGGCGCTGACCGCTCCCGCCGGCGGCGTGCCCGCCAACGTGCCGCTGGACCTGCTGGGCCATCGCCCCGACGTCACCGCCGCGAAATGGCGCGCCGAAGCCGCCCGCCACGCCATCGACAGCGCCAAGGCCGAGTTCTACCCCAATGTGAACCTGGCGGCGTTCGTCGGCTTCCAGGCCATGGGCACCGGCAATCTGCTGGGCGCGGATGCCCGCATGGCCGGCTTCGGCCCGGCGGTCACGCTGCCGATCTTCCACGGCGGCGAATTGAACGCCAACCTGGCGGGCCGGCGCGCCGACGCCGACCTCGCGGTGTCGGACTACAACCAGACCGTGCTGGACGCCGTGCACCAGGTGGCCGATGCGCTCGACGGCCTGCGCCTGCTGGACCAGGAAAAGGCCCAGCAGCGCCAGGCCCGCGAAGCCATCGACGCCGCCTATGACCTGGCGGTCAAGCGCTACAAGGCCGGCATGGGCAACTACATCTCCGTGCTCATTGCGCAGACCGGCGTGCTGACACAGGCGCGACTGGACACCGATCTGCGCATCCGCGCCTATCAGCTGGACGCCAATCTCGCCAATGCGCTGGGCGGCGGCTACGCCCCCGCGGCCGAGCCGGCCCCCGCCACGAACTCCACCCATTGAACGCTCCCCGGACTCAGACGTCATGACCGCAGCCACTCCCGCCGCCAATCCCGCCCGCAAACGCCTGCTGCTGCTGGCAACCGGCGCCTTCATCCTCATCGCGATCGCTTACGGCATCTGGTGGGCGCTCTTCGGCGCTCATTTCGAGAGCACCGACGACGCCTACGTGCATGGCAACCTGGTGCAGATCACGCCGCAAGTGCCCGGCACGGTCGTGGCCATCGAGGCCGACGACACGGAAACCGTGGCCGCCGGCCAGCCGCTGGTGCGCCTGGACCCGGCCGACACCGACGTGGCCTTGCAGCAGGCCCAGGCCAAACTTGCGCAAACGGTGCGCCAGGTGCGCACCATCTACGTCCAGAACGACGCCCTGGCCGCCGACGTCGACCTGCGCAACGCCGACATCCTGCGCGCCCAGGCCGAACTGACCCGCGCGCAAAGCGACGTCAACCGCCGCCAGCAACTGGCCAAGTCCGGCGGCGTCAGCGGCGAAGAGATCCTGCACGCCGAAGCCGCGCTGAAGTCCGCCCAGTCAGGCCTGGCGCAAGCCCGCGCCGCGCTGGCAGCCTCCCGCGCCAAGCTGGCCACCAACCAGGCGTTGACCCAGGGCACCACGGTCGCCGACCACCCCGACGTGCAGCAGGCCGCAGCCGGCCTGCGCAACGCCTGGCTGGCGCAATCGCGCACCGTGCTGCCCGCTCCGGTGGGTGGCGTGGTGGCCCGGCGCAGCGTGCAGGTCGGCCAGCGCGTCGCGCCCGGTTCGGCCCTGATGACGGTGGTGCCGCTGGACCAGGTGTGGATCGAGGCCAATTTCAAGGAAGGCCAGCTGCGCAAGATGCGCATCGGCCAGCCGGCCAAGATGGTGGCCGACCTGTACGGCAGCTCGGTCACCTACCACGGCACTATCGCCGGCCTGGACGCCGGCACCGGCAGCGCCTTCGCCCTGCTGCCCGCGCAGAACGCCACCGGCAACTGGATCAAGGTGGTGCAACGCGTGCCGGTGCGCATCGCGCTGGACCCCGAGGACCTGAAGAAGCACCCGCTGCGCGTGGGCCTGTCGATGGACGTGGAAGTGGACGTGGGCAAGCAGGAAGGCGAACCGCTGACGCAGGCCGAACGCAAGGAGCCGGCCTGGTCGACGCGCGCCTTCGAGCCGGCCCATGACGAAGTCGACGCCATGATCAGCAAGATCATCGAGGCCAACCTCGCATCATGAGCGCAGCCAAGCAGCCCGCCGCCGCGCCGGCGCCCCCGCCCGGCGGCCACCCGCCGCTGGAAGGCGCGACCCGCATCATCGGGTCCATCGCGCTGTCCACGGCGGTGTTCATGAACGTGCTGGACACGTCCATCGCGAACGTGTCCATCCCGACCATCTCCGGCGATCTGGGCGTCAGCACCAGCCAGGGCACCTGGGTCATCACGTCGTTCGCCGTGGCCAACGCGATCACAGTGCCGCTCACGGGCTGGCTCACGCAGCGCTTTGGACAGGTGCGGCTGTTCCTGATCTCCACTCTGCTGTTCGTGCTGGCGTCATGGCTGTGCGGCTTTGCGCCCTCGCTGGAAGCGCTGATCGCGTTCCGCGTGCTGCAAGGCGCGGTCGCCGGGCCCATGATTCCGCTGTCGCAAGCGCTGATGCTGGCGAGTTTCCCCAAGTCCAAGGCGGGCATGGCGCTGGCGGTCTGGTCCATGACCACGCTGGTGGCGCCCGTCGCCGGGCCCTTGCTGGGCGGCTGGATCTCCGACAACTACACCTGGCCGTGGATCTTCTACATCAACGTGCCGGTGGGCCTGCTGGCCGCCTGGATCAGCTGGCGCATCTATGGCGACCGCGAATCGGTCACGCGCAAGCTGCCGATCGACAAGGTCGGGCTGGCGCTGCTGGTGGTATGGGTAGGCGCGCTCCAGATCATGCTGGACAAGGGCAAGGAGCTGGACTGGTTCGCCAGCGGCACCATCATCGCGCTGGCCGCCACCGCGTTCGTCGCCTTCGTCTTCTTCCTGATCTGGGAGCTGACCGACGCCCACCCCGTGGTGGATCTGCGCCTGTTCAAGATCCGCAATTTCACGGTCGGCGCGCTGACGCTGGCGGTGGCCTACGGCGTCTTCTTCGGCAACGTGGTGCTGCTGCCGCTATGGCTGCAAAGCAACATGGGCTACACCGCGACCTACGCGGGGCTGGTGACCGCGCCGGTGGGCCTGCTGGCGATCCTGCTGACGCCCATCGTCGGCAAGATGCTGGCCACGCGCGATCCGCGGCAGATCGCGACGGTGGCGTTCCTGATCTTCGCGCTGGTGTGCTTCATGCGTTCCGGCTTCAACACCCAGACCGATGTCCGCACGCTGATGGTGCCGACCATCATCCAGGGCGCGGCCATGGCGACGTTCTTCGTGCCGCTTACGTCGATCACGCTGTCCAGCATCGAGCCGTGGCGCATTCCCGCGGCCTCGGGTCTGTCGAACTTCCTGCGCCTGACCGCGGGCGCGTTCGGCACGTCCATCGCCACCACCCTGTGGGAAAACCGCGCGACCATGCATCACGCGCAGCTCACCGAAGTCGCCAAGCCCGGCCAGCAGGCGTTCGACCAGACCATGGCGACGCTGCAGAACGGGCTGGGCGTGACGCATCAGCAAGCGCTGACGATGGTGGACGGACTGATCAATGCGCAAGCCTTCACGATGTCCGCGGTAGACGTGTTCTACGCCTCCGCGATCATCTTCCTGGCACTCACCGGCCTGGTCTGGTTCGCTCGTCCCCGGTCGGCCAAGGCGGGCGGCGGCGGCGCGGCCGAAGCGGCGGCCGGCGCCCACTGAGGCGTAGCGCCAGGCCCCGGACCGATCTGCGTCCAGGGCCTGGCGGCACAAGAACGCTATTCCTTCAGCAAGACCTGCCAGTCGGCGCGCTCGATGACGTCGGCCGGCAAGGCGCTGGTGGGCGACAGGTTGAACACCGAGATGCCACGAGCGCGCCATTGCGCAGCGGCGAAGCGGAATGAGGGCTCGATCAGTTGCGCGAACTTGCGCGCCAGCCTGCTGGACTGGGGCGTCTGCCCTTCATCATAGAAGCGCAAGCCGTTCTGCAGCGTCAGATCCAGCCCGTGCGCGTAGACCTTGCGCGCGCCGCTGGATACCAGCACCTGTAATGCCGCATAAGCCACGGTGTCGGCGTCGAATACGCCCAGCTCCACATTGAAGCTGAACCCCATGCCCCGTTTCGCGTCCAGCAGCTGCACGTCGGGCGAGGCTGCCGCCATGCGCTGCAGCACGGACGGCGCGGAAATGCGCTGGTAGGCGCGCTCGGAGATCAGTTCGATGATGCAGATGCGGCAGCGGATCGACTCCTGCGGCAAGCCCTGCATGATGTAGCGCAAGACCTCGGGCAAGACGTACAGGGTCAGGTCGCGCGACACGATTTCGCGCACCAGGTCGATACGTTCGCGGACGAAGTTCTGGTCGATGATGCAGTAATACTTGAACGGCAGGTCGAACTTGCGCGCCAGCATGATGGCGCCGTTCACGCCCATCGCCGCCCGGATATCCAGCCGATCATATGGAATCTGCGTAACCGACGGGCCGCTCAGGATCAGATGAACTTCCTTGTCGGCGGAATCGTATCCCGCGGCCAGCGGCGTGACCGGCTGCGACCTGCCAAAGGCTCGAAAACCGCTGATGGCGCCCGACCTGCCCCGCCAGATCCGGACGAAAGGCCACAAGTGTTGATTGTGCCTCTGCGTGCGCGACCGTAGCACGCGAAACAGCTTGCGCACGAAACGGTCGGCCCGTCCGCTGCCCACCTGGGCAGCGGAGGAGGAAAAGACGGAATCGTCCATTGACTGGCCTGGAGGCCTTGCCGGCGACTTGCCTCAGCCCGCCGCGATCAGCGCGGCAATCGCGCTGCCGACGTCGGCGGTGGAGGCAGTGCCCTTCATGTCCCGGGTACGCGGACCTTCCGCCAGGACGGTTTCGATGGCCTTGACCACCGCAGCGGAAGCGTCCGGATAGCCAAGGAAGTCCAGCATCAGCGCGCCGCTCCAGATCTGGCCGATCGGGTTGGCGATGCCCTTGCCGTAGATGTCCGGCGCCGAACCATGCACCGGTTCGAACAGGGACGGGAACTTGCGTTCCGGGTTCAGGTTGGCCGAAGGCGCGATGCCGATGGTGCCCGTGCAGGCCGGTCCCAGGTCGGACAGGATGTCGCCGAACAAATTGGAAGCCACCACCACGTCGAACCAGTCGGGATGCTGCACGAAATGCGCGCACAGGATGTCGATGTGGTACTTGTCCCAGCGCACGTCCGGGTACTTCTCGCCCATCTCGGCCACGCGCTCGTCCCACCAGGGCATCGAAATGGAAATGCCATTGGACTTGGTGGCGGCGGTCAGATGTTTGCCGCGCTTCTGCGCCAGTTCGAAGGCGAACTTGAGGACGCGGTCGGCGCCGATGCGCGTGAAGACGCTTTCCTGGATGACCACTTCGCGTTCGGTGCCCGCGAACAGGCGGCCGCCGCTGTTGGAGTATTCGCCTTCGGTGTTCTCGCGCACGATGAAGAAATCGATCTCGCCGGGCTGGCGGTCCTTCAGCGGAGAGGGCACGCCAGGCATCAGGCGCACCGGGCGCAGGTTGATGTACTGGTCGAACTCGCGGCGGAACTTGAACAGCGAGCCCCACAGCGCTTCGTGGTCAGGCACCGTGGCGGGCCAGCCGATGGAGCCGAAGAAAATCGCTTCGTGCTGGCCGATCTGCGCCTGCCAATCGTCCGGCATCATCTTGCCGTGCTTGGCGTAGTAGTCGCAGCTCCAGTCGAAATGGTCCCACTGAAAATCGATGCCGAATCGCGTTGCGACCGCGTCCAGCACCTTCAAGCCCTCAGGCACGACTTCCTTGCCGATGCCGTCTCCAGGAATCACCGCAATCTTGTGTTTCTTTGCCACCACGTCTTCCTTTGTTTTCCTTGGATGCACTATGCGCGCCGCGGGTCTGAGCGGCCACGCGCAGCCTCCATATCATTGCACGGAAATGTTACTCGATACGGCCCCGAATCGGACGCGCCAGCCACTGCTGGCAGGCACGCAGGATCAGGATTTCAACGCCGGCCTTTCGAGCCCAGCAAGGAGCCCAAAATGCCCCGGGTCAGTTCACGCGCGATCGACCGGACCGTGCTCTTGGCCATGGTCTGCACCACGCCGTCGCGCTTGCCGCCGCGCGGCCCCGTCGACCCGAACAAGACCTCGTTCAGGCTGTCCATGAGGCCGCCACCCGATTCCTCGGCAGCGCCCTTGCCTGCGGGCTGTGCGGAACCGTTCCCGGCCGCGCCGGCCTGGTCCGCCGGCTTGGCCGCACGCCCGGCCAGCACTTCATAGGCGGACTCGCGGTCTATGGATTTCTCATACTTCGACGCCAGCGGACTGCCCTGGCGCAACGCCTGCCGCTCCGCGTCGGTCGCCGGGCCGATCCGGCTGCCCGGCGGCACGATGTAGGCGCGTTCGGTCGGCATTGGCCGCCCCTTGGGATCCAGCAAGGAAACCAGCGCCTCGCCCACGCCCAGCTCGGTGATGGCGGCCTCGATGTCCAGCCCCGGATTGGGACGCATCGTCTGGGCCGCCGTCTTCACGGCCTTCTGGTCGCGCGGCGTGAATGCCCGCAAGGCGTGCTGGACGCGGTTGCCCAATTGGCCCAGTACGGTGTCGGGGATGTCCAGCGGGTTCTGCGTCACGAAATAGACGCCCACGCCCTTGGAGCGGACCAGGCGCACCACCTGCTCGATCTTGTTCAGCAGAGCGGCGGGCGCATCGTTGAACAGCAGGTGGGCCTCATCGAAGAAAAACACCAGCTTGGGCTGGTCCATGTCGCCGACTTCGGGCAGCTTCTCGTACAGGTCCGCCAGCAGCCACAACAGGAAAATTGCATACAGGCGCGGCGCCTGCATCAGCTTGTCCGCGGCCAGCACGTTGACCATGCCGCGGCCCTGCGCATCCGTGCGCATCAGGTCGGCCACGTCGAGCATGGGTTCGCCGAAGAATTTCTCCGCACCCTGCGATTCCAGCGCCAGCAAGCCGCGCTGGATGGCGCCGATGCTGGCGGAAGACACATTACCGTAACGTGTCTTCAGCTCCGAAGCGCGGTCGGCGACGTTCTGCAGCATGGCACGCAGATCCTTCAGGTCCAGCAGCAACTGGCCTTCGTCGTCGGCGACCTTGAAGACCAGCGTCAGCACGCCTTCCTGCGTGTCGTTCAATTCCAGGATGCGGGACAGCAGCAGCGGCCCCATGTCCGACACCGTGGCGCGCACCGGCAGCCCCTGCTCGCCGAACACGTCCCACAGGGTGACGGGGCTGGCCGCCCAGGCCGGTTCGTTCAGGCCCAGGTTCTTCAGGCGCTCCAGCAGCTTGGGAGTCGCGGTGCCGGCCTGGGAAATGCCGGTCAGGTCGCCCTTGACGTCGGCCATGAACACCGGCGTGCCGATACGGGAGAAGGATTCGGCCAAAACCTGCAAGGTGACGGTCTTGCCGGTGCCCGTGGCCCCCGTAATGCAGCCGTGGCGGTTTGCCAGGGCGGGTAGCAGCGCCAATTCGGTCTGTGCATTCTTGGCGATGACGATGGGGTTGGGCATGTGCAGCTCTCCGGACCAGGGAATCAGATGGATGCCCAAGTGTAGAGCCTGCCGCGCCGCTTGTGCGCGTGGCAATATGGACACATGCGGTCCGCCCCCGGGCGCGCCGGGCGCTGGCACGGTAAAATGCCATTTTTGCAGACAAATTACCCTGGGAAGCCATGGCCGGACACAGCAAATGGGCCAATATTCAGCACCGCAAAGGGCGCCAAGACGCCAAGCGCGGAAAGCTCTGGACCAAGATCATTCGTGAAATCACCGTGGCGGCGCGTGCCGGCGGCCCTGACCCGGACAGCAACCCGCGCCTGCGCATGGCCTGGGACAAGGCCACCGACGCCAACATGCCCAAGGACAACATCCAGCGCGCCATCCAGCGCGGCGCGGGCGGCGCCGACGGCGAGGCCTACGAAGAAGTCCGCTACGAAGGCTATGGCATCGGCGGCGCAGCCGTCATCGTCGACTGCATGACAGACAACCGCACCCGCACCGTCGCCGAAGTGCGCCACGCCTTCGCCAAGAACGGCGGCAACCTGGGCCAGGAAGGCTCGGTCGCCTTCATGTTCAAGCATTGCGGCCAATTCGTCTTCGCCCCCGGAACCTCGGAAGACAAGGTCATGGAAACCGCCCTCGAAGCCGGCGCGGAAGACGTGACGACCGACGAGGAAGGCGTGATCGAAGTGGTCTGCGCCCCGGCTGACTACGCCGCCGTGCGCGGCGCCTTCGACGCCGCCGGCCTGAAGGCCGAAGTGGACGGCATCGTCATGAAAGCCCTGAACGAGACCGAACTCGCCGGGGAAGACGCCATCAAGATGCAGAAACTGCTCGACGCCCTGGAAGGCCTGGACGACGTGCAGGAAGTCTATACGAACGTCGTTTTCGACGAAGCGCAGTAACTCCATTACCCCGGCGCCGGGCGGGCCTTGCCTGCCCGGCGCCACGCTGTCACCGGATCCGGGTCCGCCTGGATCCTGGCCTACTCCACGGGCTGGCGCCTTGCGGCGCTCGACTGGCAACCTAAAGAACCTCGCAACATGAAACTCCTGGTAATTGGCTCTGGCGGCCGAGAACACGCCCTCGCCTGGCGGCTGGCCCGCTCCCCGCGCGTCCACAAGGTATACGTCGCTCCCGGCAACGGCGGCACGCAACGCGCCGAACAGATCGAGAACGTCCCGTTCACCAATGCCGAGGAATTGGCCGATTTCGTGCAACGCGAAGGCGTCGCCCTGACCGTCGTCGGCCCTGAAGCCCCCCTGGCCGCTGGCGTCGTCGACGTGTTCCGCGCCCGCGGCCTGAAGATCTTCGGCCCCACCAAGGCCGCAGCGCAGCTGGAAAGCTCGAAGGACTACGCCAAGGCCTTCATGGTCCGGCACAACATCCCGACCGCCCGCTACGAAACCTTCACCGATCCGGCCAAGGCGCACGCCTACATCGACCAGGAAGGCGCTCCCATCGTGATCAAGGCCGACGGCCTTGCCGCCGGCAAGGGCGTGGTGGTCGCCGCCACGCTGGAAGAGGCGCATGCCGCCGTGGACGCCATGCTGGGCGACGGCTCCATGGGCGCCGCCGGCGCGCGCGTCGTCATCGAGGAATGCCTGGTGGGCGAAGAAGCCAGCTTCATCGTCATGTGCGACGGCCGCAACGTGCTGGCCCTGGCCACCAGCCAGGACCACAAGCGCCTGCAGGACGGCGACCAGGGTCCCAATACCGGCGGCATGGGCGCGTATTCGCCCGCGCCCATCGTCACCCCGGAACTGCACCACCGCATCATGCGCGAAATCATCCTGCCGACCGTGCAGGGCATGACGCGCGATGGCATCCCGTACACGGGCTTCCTGTACGCCGGCCTGATGATCGCCCCGGGCGACGACCCCGACCGCGAGATCAAGACCCTGGAATTCAACTGCCGCATGGGCGATCCTGAAACCCAGCCCATCATGATGCGCGTCAAGAGCGACCTGCTGGACGCCCTGGAGCATGCCGTCGACGGCACGCTCGACCAGGCCGACATCACCTGGGACCGCCGCACCGCCCTGGGCGCCGTGCTGGCCGCGCACAACTACCCCAACACGCCGCGCACCGGCGACGTCATCCGCGGCCTGCCCGCCGACGCCGAGGACTGCATGGTGTTCCACGCCGCCACCAAGCTCGACGGCGACGAAGTCAAGACCACCGGCGGCCGCGTGCTGTGCGTCACGGCGCTGGGCGACTCCGTCAAGATGGCCCGCGACCGCGTCTACGAAGCGATCGACGGCATCCACTTCGACGGCCGCCAGTATCGCAGCGACATCGGCTGGCGCGCGCTCAAGCCTTCGCAGCAGAAGTCCAAGCCCAACGCCTAGCCGGAACCGTCGATGAACGCCTTGCCCGTCTCTTCCGTCCGGGACTACCTCACCGGCTTGCAGGCCCGCATCGTCGGCGCCCTGGAAGCCGCCGAGGGCGCGGCCTTCCGTACCGACGAATGGGTCCGCCCCGAGGGCGGCGGCGGGCTGTCGCGCCTGCTGGAAGGCGGCTCGCTGTTCGAACGGGCCGGCGTGCTGTTCAGCCATGTCCAGGGCAGCAAGCTGCCGCCCTCGGCCAGCGCGCACCGCCCGGAACTGGCCGGCCGGTCCTGGGAAGCCATGGGCGTGTCCATGGTGCTGCACCCGCGCAATCCCTACGTGCCCACCACGCACATGAACGTGCGCATGTTCCTGGCGGCAGCCCGGCCCGGCCACGACGAGGCCGACGTCTTCTGGTTCGGCGGCGGCATCGACCTGACGCCCTACTATCCCTACGAGGAAGACGCCCGCCATTTCCACGCCACCTGCCGCGATGCCCTGGCCGGCCATGGCGCCGACTACTACCCGCGCTACAAGCGCTGGTGCGACGAGTACTTCTTCCTAAAACACCGCAATGAAACGCGCGGCGTGGGCGGCATCTTCTATGACGACCTGAACGCTCCCGGCTTTGACGCCTCGTTCGCGCTGACCCGATCGGTGGGCGACGCCTTCCTGCCGGCCTACATGCCGATCGTGGAACGCCGCCGCGACCAGGCCTACGGCGAGCGCGAGCGCGATTTCCAGGCCTACCGCCGCGGCCGCTATGTGGAATTCAACCTGGTCTTCGACCGCGGCACGCTGTTCGGCCTGCAGTCCGGCGGACGCACCGAGTCGATCCTGCTGTCCATGCCGCCGCTGGCGCAGTGGCGCTACGACTGGCAGCCCGAGGCAGGCACGCCCGAGGCCGAATTGGCCGCCTACCTCAAACCGCGGGACTGGGTTTGAAGCGCATCGGCCTGCTGGGCGGCAGTTTCGACCCCGTCCACGTCGCGCACATCGCCCTGGCGCAGAATGCCTTGCAGACGTTGGGCCTGGCCGAGGTGCAGCTCATCCCCGCGGCCAATCCCTGGCAACGCGCAGCCTTGCACGCCACGGCCGAACAACGCCGCGACATGCTGCAACTGGCCATCGCCGGCCATGCGGGCCTGGTGGTCAATCCCATCGAAATCGACCGCGGCGGCGCGACCTACACCATCGACACGCTGCGCGCCCTGCCCCAGGACGCGCGCTACGTCTGGCTGCTGGGCACCGACCAGTTGGCGAATTTCTGCACCTGGCGCGACTGGCAGGACATCGCCAGCCTGGTGGACCTGGCCGTGGCCACCCGCCCGGGCACGGCGCTCAGCGCCCCGCCGGCGCTGGCCGAACACCTGCGCGGCCAGGGACGCGAACTGCAGGAACTGCCTTTTGCTCCCATGCCGGTTTCGGCCTCGCAGATCCGCCAGCGCCTGGCGCAAGGCGAATCCACCGAAGGCCTGCTTGCCGCTCCGGTGGCCGCGTATATTGCGGCGCACCATCTTTACCGATAAACCTACACCCGCGGTGCGCTGAAAGCGCCACGGGGCCAGCATCCGCTGTCCGCCCGCGGGTTATATTTACTGACTATGGATATACAAAAACTCCAACGCGCCGTCATCGACGCCCTCGAAGACGTCAAGGCGCAAGACATCAAGGTCTACAACACCACGCATCTGACCAGCCTGTTCGATCGCGTCGTGATTGCAAGCGCCACCTCCAACCGCCAGACCCGCGCCCTCGCTTCCAGCGTGGCGGATCGCGGCCGTGCGCTCGATCTCTCCGGCATCACCATCGAAGGCGAAGACACGGGCGAATGGGTCGTGGTCGACCTGGGCGACGTGGTCGTGCACATCATGCAGCCCGCCATCCGCCAGTATTACAACCTGGAAGAGATCTGGGGCGGCAAGCCGGTGCGCGTGAAGCTCCTGCCCGAGTCCACCCGCCCCGCGCCGGTCGCCAACGACGGCGCGCACGACGCCGAGTACTGAGCGCGCCGTGAAGCTGATCGTCGTGGCCGTGGGCACGCGCATGCCGGACTGGGTGCAAACCGCCTGGGACGACTACGCCAAGCGCCTGCCGGCCGACTGCGCGCTGGAACTGCGCGAAATCAAGCCTGAACCCCGCACCACCGGCAAGACGCCCGCCCAGATGATGGCGGCGGAAGCCAAGCGGATCGACGCCGCCCTGCCCGCCAGCGTCTTGCGCCTGGCGCTGGACGAACGCGGACGCGACCTCACCACCATGGCGTTGTCGCAGAAGCTGGAACAATGGCGCGCCGGCGGTCAGGATGTTGCTTTTCTCGTCGGCGGCCCGGACGGGCTGGATGCCGACCTGAAGGCATCCTGTTCCGGCCAATTGCGCCTGTCCTCGCTGACGCTTCCGCACCCCATGGTGCGCGTGGTGCTGGCCGAACAGCTCTACCGGGCCTGGGCCATCATGACCAATCATCCCTACCACCGCGCCTGACCGCTGGCCGGGCCGGCGCCCATCCTGCTGACGCATGACCGACACCGCAACCTCCGCGCGCCTCTACCTTGCCTCCGCCAGTCCCCGGCGGCGCGAGCTGCTGACCCAGGTCGGCCTGGCCCACGAAGTCCTGCTCGTACCCGCCCCGCCGGGCGAGGACGAACCCCAACATCCCGGCGAAAGCGCCGCCGACTATGTCCAGCGCACTGCGCGCGACAAGGCCCTGCGCGGACGCGACTGGATGCTCAGCCAGGACCTGCCGCAACTGCCGCTGCTGGCCGCCGACACCACGGTCATCCTGGCGGGCGCAGTACTGGGCAAACCGGCCGACCGCGACGACGCCATGCGCATTCTGCGCGCGCTGTCCGGCTCCGCCCACGAAGTGCACACCGCCGTCGCCGTCTGGACTGGAAACCAGTTGCTGGAGGCCGTGTCCATCACCGAGGTCCGCATGCGCGCGCTGACGGATGAGGAACTCGGCCGCTACTGCGACAGCGGCGAGCCCTACGGCAAGGCGGGCGCCTATGGCATCCAGGGCCTGGCGGGCACGTTCGTTTCGCATATCGCCGGCAGCTATACCGGCGTGATGGGCCTGCCCTTGTTCGAAACTGCAAACCTGTTGCGCGCGGCAGGGATACAGGTGCCCTGAAAACCGCGGCCTCCGGTCGAAAAAAATCCCCCGAGACCGTCGAGGTCCGGGGGCTTTTTTTTCCGGCGGGCAGTCCTTCTTGCCGGGGCTTACAGCTGCATCAATAGTTGCGGCCGCCTGCAGGCAGCCGCGGATCTACGCTGTTTCAGCCATGCTGCAGCGGCTGGCCCATGGGTACGCCGCCAGCCCTCGGCGCTTCCTGAACCGGAGCCGCGGCAGGCACGGTCGCGGGCTGAAGGTCGCCCTCGAGCGCGGCATGCAGCTGCTCCTTATCCAGCTCCCCTTCCCAGCGCGCCACGACCACGGCGGCAGTCGCGTTGCCGACCAGGTTGGTCAGCGCGCGGCATTCCGACATGAAGCGGTCCACGCCCAGGATCAGCGCCATGCCGGCGACCGGGACGGAAGGCACCACCGACAGGGTTGCGGCCAGGGTGATGAAGCCTGCCCCGGTCACGCCCGCCGCGCCCTTGGAGCTCAGCATCGCCACCAGCAGCAGCAGGATCTGGTCGCCCAGCGACAGCGGAATATCGCAAGCCTGCGCGATGAACAGCGCCGCCATCGTCATGTAGATGTTGGTGCCGTCCAGGTTGAACGAGTAGCCGGTGGGCACGACCAACCCGACCACCGACTTCGAGCAGCCGGCGCGTTCCATCTTCTGCATCAGCGTGGGCAACGCGGCTTCGGACGAACTGGTGCCCAGCACCAGCAGCAGCTCTTCGCGGATGTAGCGCACCAGCTTCAGGATCGAAAAGCCGTTGTAGCGCGCCACCAGGCCCAGCACCACGACCACGAACAGCACCGAGGTTGCGTAAAACGTACCCACCAGCATCGCCAGGTTGATGACGGACTTGATGCCGTACTTGCCGATGGTGAAGGCCATCGCGCCAAACGCGCCGATGGGCGCGGCCTTCATCAGGATGGCGACCAGCTTGAAGACGGGCTGTGCCAGGGCAGTCATGAAGTTCAGTATCGGCTGGCCGCGTTCACCCACCATGGCCAGCGAAATGCCGAACAACACCGCCACGAACAGCACCTGGAGAATGTCGCCGCCCACGAACGGACTGAAGATCGTGGTCGGGATCACGTTCATCAGGAAGCCCGTGATGGTCGAGTCATGCGCCTTGGCCACGTAGCCCGAGACCGCCTTCTCGTCCAGCGTCTTGGGGTCGATGTGCATGCCGGCGCCCGGCTGGACGATATGGCTGACGATCATGCCTACGATCAACGCAAGCGTGGAGAACACCAGGAAGTACAGCATGGCCTTGCCCGCCACGCGGCCGACCTTCTTCAGGTCGCTCATCGCCGCGATGCCGGTGGCCACGGTCAGGAAGATCACCGGCGCGATGATCATCTTCACCAGCTTGATGAAGGCGTCGCCCAGCGGTTGCATCTGCTGGCCGAGCTCGGGTTTGAATGCGCCCAGCAGCACGCCCACCACGATGGCGAAAATCACCTGCACATAGAGGATTTGATAGAACTTGAGCTTGCGCGCGGGCGCGACTTGATCCACGTCGATCATTGGGATTGTCCCCACCAAGGCCCCTTGCTCCGGGCGGTTCAGCGCGGGCGTTGGGGCGTTATCTGTTTTCTGGCAAGCGCGTATCGCCGCAAGCCGATTTCACCCCGCAGGCAACGCCGCCGGGCTTGGCTTTACTAATGCAAGAGGCGTGCCAACATCGGCAGACCTTCCTCTTGCGCTCCAAGCCCTTGATCAAAAAAGGAATTTTTCTTCTCTCAGCGTACTGGCCCGGCCTCTATTGGCGGAATTTCACACAAAAAAGATATAGAATGTGCGAAAAACCGCACAACCCATGTCGACCCACTCCTCTCCCCGCGATGCCCGACCCGGCGTGGACCAGGCCAGAAAGCCGCGGCGCCCACGGAACACGCCTGTCTGGCCTTGGCCCTGGAAGGCCATCGCCATCCTGCTGGGTGTCGCGGTCGTCTATGGCGTACTGCACGCCGCCACGCTCTGGGCGCGCGACGGCGCGCTGAAGAATGCCGGGGAGCAGGCACGTGTGGCAGCCCAGCTCAACGCGGCATTGCTGCGCAACAACCTGGACAAATTCAGGGCGCTGCCCTTTGTCCTGACGCGCGATGTCGACGTACGCGCGGCGCTGCAGGGAGGCTCGCACGTGCAGATCGAATCCCTGGACGACAAGCTCGATACGTTGAGCCGCGGCGTCGGCGCATCCGCCATCTATGTGCTGGACAAGAAGGGCCTTGCGATCGCTGCCAGCAACTGGCGTGAACCCGCCACGTTTGTCGGCGTGGACTACCAGTTTCGGCCCTATTTCCAGGGATCGGTAGCCCATGGCTCGGCCGAACACTTCGCTTTGGGCACGATCAGCCACGAAGCCGGGCTGTACTTGTCGCGACGCGTGGATGACGTCAACGGCGCCATGCTGGGCGTGGTCGTGCTGAAAGTGGATTTCCGGGACCTGGAGGCCGACTGGCGCCAGTCGGTTTCGCCCATTTTCGTCACGGACGAGCATGGCGTAGTGCTATTGGGCAGTATCTCCGACTGGCGTTTCGATGTGCTGGCTCCGCTCACCCCAGACTTGGCCCGGGCCTTGCGCAGCAGCCTGCAATTCGGCGACGCGCCCTTTTTCCCGCTACCCTTGCGGCCGCAGCTACAAGCCATCAGCCATGGCCAGCTGGTGCGCGCCGACGTAACCCTGCCACAGATCCCCGCAGGCGCGCCGCTGGTGCACACGACGTTACCCATTGTCGAGTCCCCAGGTTGGACACTGCATCTGTTGTCGCCCGTGCAGACGGCCATCAACCAGGCTACCGCCAACGCCCAGCTGGGCGCGCTGCTTGCGCAGTGCGCGCTAGCCGCCTTGGTCGGCATCGTTCTCTTTCGCCGCCACCGCAACCGTGAGCGTGCCGAGCAGCAGGCCGCCATCCACGAACAGCTGGCCTCCCTGGTCGATGAACGCACGGCTCAGCTGCTGCAAGTCAACGAACAACTGGTCGATGAGATGGACGAGCGCCAACGCACCGCCGCCCGTTTGCACACCATGCAAGAAGAACTGGTCCAGGCCAGCAAGCTCGCCTTGCTGGGACAGGTGGCAGCCGGCGTGGCGCACGAGATCAACCAGCCTGTCGCGGCCATACGCGCCTATGCGGACAACGCCGCCGAGTTCCTGCGCAGGCAAGATGAAGGCTCGGCGCAGGAAAACCTGGGTACCATCGCCGCGTTGACGGAGCGGATCGGCCACATCACCGGAGAATTGCGCGCCTTTTCGCGCAAGGCCGACACGTCCATCGGTCCCGCGAACCTGAAGGATTGTCTGGAGGGCGCGCTGTTGCTGGTCGCGCCGCGCGCGCGGCGCCAGGGCATCGTCCTGCAACGTCCGCCCGCGGGTCAGAATTACCGGGTGCTGGCCAATCGCATACGGCTGGAACAGGTGCTGGTGAATCTGCTGCAAAACGCGATGGAAGCGCTGGAAGGCCGGCCCGACGGCCGCATCGTCGTGGCGCTGCAGGACCTGGGCGCGACCGTGCAGGTCTACGTCAGCGACAACGGTCCCGGCCTGTCGGCCGAGGCGCGGGCGCACCTGTTTACTCCCTTCTATACGACCAAGGCCGAAGGACTCGGACTGGGGCTGGTCATCTGCCGCGACATCGTCACCGAATTCGGTGGCGACCTGATCGCCGCCGGCCCGGCCGATCCCGTCTTTCCCGCTCCGCATGCCCCGGGCTGCGGAGCCATGTTCATCCTGACGTTGCGCAAGGCGTCTGGCCAGCAAAACGCTACCGAGCTACACCATGAACCGCGCTCCTGAATTTCCGCCAGCCGCGCCGGCATCCATTGACGACAGCCAGCGCCAGCCGTTTTTGCCGCGTGCGGTATTCATCGACGACGACGACGAACTGCTGCGCGCCAATACGCAGACGCTGAAGCTGCACGGCATCGCCGTGGACGCGCATGCCAGCGCACGCTCTGCCCTGCCCACACTAACGCGCGATTTCGACGGCGTGGTCGTCAGCGATATACGCATGCCCGACATGGACGGCCTGCAACTCTTCCAGCGCTTGCGGGACATAGACCCCGACATCCCCGTCATTCTGATCACCGGCCATGGCGACATCGCCACGGCCGTGCAATGCATGCGCGACGGCGCCTATGACTTCCTGGCCAAACCCTATGCCGCCGACAGGTTGATCACCGCCATCATGCACGCCGCGGAAAAGCGCCATCTCGTGCTGGAAAACCGCCGGCTGCGCGAAGCCGCGTTCGCCGTCCAGGCCGACGAGGTGCCTTTCATCGGCACGACGCCGGCCATGCAGCGCATCAAGCAAACGCTGCGGCATATCGCGGATGCCGACGTGGACGTACTGGTCGAAGGCGAGACCGGAACCGGCAAGGAAGTCGTTGCCACCGCCTTGCATCGCCTGAGCCGCCGCAGGCACCGCGCGCTGGTCGCGATCAACTGCGGCGCCCTGCCTGAAAGCGTCATCGAAAGCGAGCTCTTCGGCCACGAGCCCGGCGCCTTCACCGGCGCCCAAAAGAAGCGTATCGGCCGGATCGAGCATGCCAGCGGCGGTACGCTATTCCTGGACGAGATCGAAAGCATGCCGCTGGCGGTGCAGGTCAAGCTGCTGCGCGTGCTCGAATCTCGCCAGATCACTCCTCTGGGCAGCAACGAAGTGCGCAATCTGGACCTGCGCGTGGTCGCCGCCACCAAGGAAGACCTGGGCAGTCCAGCCATACGCGCCAAGTTTCGCGAAGACCTGTTCTACCGCCTCAATGTGGTCACCATCCGGATTCCGCCGCTGCGTGAACGCCGCGAGGACATTCCGCTGCTGTTCGCCCACTACCTCGGCCACGCATCGCGCCGCTTCCAGCGCGACATCCCGGAAATGCCGGCGTCCATCAAACAACATCTCATGACGCACGACTGGCCCGGCAACGTGCGTGAACTTGCGCATTTCGCCGAGCGGGTCGTGCTTGGCGTGTTGAATATCCCTGCCCCGCCAACCGCCGTGGCCCAAGACGCCGCGTCAAGCCTGCCGGAACGGATGGAGCGCTTCGAAGCACAGCTCATCCGCGAGGCACTCCAGGCGCACCAAGGCGACATCAGGGCCACCCTGGAGTTCCTGGGCATTCCGCGCAAGACCTTCTATGACAAGCTGCAGCGCCACGGCATAGACCGCCAGCAATACACGCAGCAGTAGGCCGTTCAGCGCCCAGATTGCGGCAGCAAAACAAAACCCCTCGCAGGATATTCCTGCGAGGGGTTTTTCATTGGGACTGCGGCTGGTGGTATCGCGCGAGAGATCCCGAGCGCAATACATTCGGTCGCCACAAAGACAAAACCCCACAGGGGTTACCTGTGGGGTTCTGCGGAATAAAAGCTTGACGATGACCTACTTTCACAGACG
>NZ_CADIJY010000024.1 GCF_902859735.1 Achromobacter aegrifaciens
GGCGCGGGCGCCTCCGCCGGCGCGCCTCCCGCCACGGGAGGATCGGGCGGCACGAGCGGCGGCGCGGCCAACGGCGGACTGCTCGGTGGTTTGCTGGGCGGGGTGACGGGCAGCCTGACGGGCGGCACGGCGGCGGGCGGGTCTTCCGGCGGGACCGCCAACGGCGGCCTGCTGGGCGGACTGCTCGGCGGCCTGGCCGGCAAGAAGTAATCCATCGCAACCGCCAGGAACCCACATCATGCTGCAACAACAGACCTACTTTCACCACGAGCATGTGACCGGCATGGCTGAATCAGCAGTAAGCAACCGGCGGTCCGGCATGCTGGACGAAATCGTCCTGCTGCTGGGCCGGCAGTTCGCCGCCTACAACGCGGCATGCCAGTCGGCCCTGGCGGAGAAGCTGGGCATTCCCCTGGCGGATCTGAAGGCGCTGGAGCTGGTCATGGAGTTCGATGCCCTTCCAACCGGCCATCTGGCCCAGTTGATGGGCATCAGCTCCGGCGGCGCGACCGCCTTGATCAACCGGCTGGAGGCGGCCGGTTATGTCCAGCGCGGCCGCCACCCGCTGGACCGCCGGATGATCGTGATCCGGCCGGTCGAGGAATCGTGCCAGGCGCTGGCGCAGGAACGGCAGTGGATCGCCGAGGCCATCGCCACGACGGCGCGCGGGTATGACACCACGGAACTGGAGGCAGTGCATGCGTTCCTGACGCGTTGCGGCCGCAGCCTGAAGCGCGACACCCTGGCCTGGCTGGAGACAGGCAGCGCGCATCAGGCCGGGTAGCAAGACGGCGGGGGCCTCCGCCCCCGCTGCTTCGAACGCCCGATCAGGCCGCTTCGCGCGGCCCGAAGTGCAGGCGCGGCACCGCGGCCAGCAACCTGCGCGTCATGTCCTGGCGCGGTTCGTGCAGAACCGCATCGGCCTGTCCCAATTCGATGATGCGCCCGCCGTCCATGACGGCGATGCGGTCCGCCAGATATTCGACCACGCCGAAGTTGTGCGTGATGAACAGGTAGGCGATGCCCAACTCTGCCTGCAGCTCGCGCAGCAGGTCCAGGATCTGGGCCTGCACGGAAACGTCCAGCGCCGATGTGGGCTCATCGCAGATCAACACTTTGGGCTCGACCGCCAGCGCCCGCGCAATGGCGATCCGTTGACGCTGGCCGCCCGAGAATTCATGCGGATAGCGCGCCAGGGTATTGGACGGCAGGCCCACACGCTCGATCAGCCTTGCGGCGTGCGTGCGGCGCGATTCCTTGTCCATGCCGCTGCGCAGGGACGCCAGCCCCTCATCCAGGATGTCGCCCACCCGCATGCGCGGGTCGAGCGAGGCATAGGGATCCTGGAACACGATCTGGATGTCCTGCCTCAGGCGCTGCAGCGTGCGCCGGTCCGCGGACAGCACGTCCTGCCCTTGCAGCATGGCCCGGCCTGAAACGCGTGCGCCGTCGATCAGGCGCAGCAGCGCCTTGCCCGTGGTGGTCTTGCCGCAGCCGGACTCGCCCAGCAAGGCCAGCGTCTCGCCCGCCTTCAGGGTGAAGGTCACGCCATCCACGGCCTTGACCCAGCTTGCGATGCGCCGCAGCGGCCCCTTGCGCACGGGGTAATGGACCTTCAGGTCCTGCACGTCCAGCACCACTGCCGCTTCGCCCGCCTGGGCGCTGGCGGCCAGCCGGGCCTCGTCGCGCGCCATGGCCTCGCGGCCGCTTGCCGTGAGCGGCGTGCCGCGCTTTTCAAACGTGGGGATCGCTTCGAACAACTGCCGCGCATAGGGATGTTTGGGTGCGCGGAAGAATTCCTCGGCGTCGGCGCTTTCAACGATCTCGCCGCCGCGCATCAGCGCCACATGATGGGCGACGTTCTTCACCACCGCGAGGTCGTGGGTGATCAGCAGCACCGCCATGCCCATTTCCCGCTGGATGTCGGCCAGCAGGTCCAGCACCTGCGCCTGCACCGTCACGTCCAGCGCGGTGGTGGGCTCGTCGGCGATGAGCAGCACGGGCTCGGCCGCCAGCGCGATGGCGATCATGACGCGCTGCTTCTGGCCGCCCGAGAACTGGAAGGGATAGTCGTCGATGCGCCGCTCGGGCTCCGGGATGCCTACCCGCCGCAGCCAGTCCACGGCTCGGGCGCGCGCCGCCGCGCCACGCAAGGGAGTATGGGCGATCAGCGTTTCGATGATCTGGTCGCCCACCCGCATGACCGGGTTCAGGCTGGTGGACGGCTCCTGGAAGATGATGCCGATGCGCCCGCCGCGCACGCCGCGCATGGCGCTTTCCGGCAGGCGGTTGAGGTCTTCTCCGTCCAGGTCGATCTGTCCGCCCACGATGCGGCCGGCGTCGGGCAGCAGGCGCAGGAGCGCCAGCGCCGTCATGCTCTTGCCGCACCCCGATTCGCCGACCAGCGCAAAGGTCTGGCGCCTGGAGATCGCCAGCTGCAGGCGCTTGACCGCATGCGTCATGCCGCTTTCGCCGGCGATATCGACGTCCAGGCCGTGCACTTCAAGCAAGGGAGCCTGGCTCATGGCGCATCTCCCGGACGGGACTGGCGCGTATCGGTCGCCAGGGCCGTACGCGGTGCGCGGCCGAACAGGCCGAACCGCGCCATGCGGCCAGGCTTGTAGCGGCGCGTACGCGGATCGAAGGCATCGCGCACCGCGTCGGCGAACAGGTTGGCGGCCAGCACCAGCGCCAGCATGAACAGGAATGCGGTCAAGAGGTTCCACCAGATCATCGGGTCTCGGGACATTTCCAGACGGGCGCCATCGATCATGGAGCCGAAGGAGTTCATGCTGGGATCCACGCCTATGCCCAGATAGGACAGCACCGCCTCGTACAGGACCAGCCCGGAAAATTCCAGCACCACGGTAATCAGGACCAGATGCGCCACATTGGGCAGCAGATGGCGGGTCATGATGCGCCAGTGCGAGACACCGAAGGCCCGCGCCGCCTGCACGTATTCCAGCTCGCGCAGCTTGAGGGTTTCGGCGCGCAGCAGGCGGCACAGCCCGGCCCAGCCCGTGAAACCCAGGATCATGCAGAGCAGGAACAGCCGCAGGTCGGCGCGCGCGGCCGAGGTGTCGAACAGGTCGGCGTGATTGTCGATGTACACCTGCATCATCAACGCGCAGGCGGCCACGAGCAGCACGCCTGGAATCGAGGTGATGGTGGTGTAGAGATACTGGATGCCGTCGTCGACCTTGCCCTTGAAATAACCGGCGGCGATGCCGAAGACGATGGCCGGCGGCAGCATGGCTATGGTGGTGAGGCTGCCGATGACCAGCGCGGTGCGGATGCTCTTGAGCGCCTGCCACAACACGTCGTTGCCGATGCGGTCGGTGCCCAGCGCGTGATAGCCGCTGGACAGGCCGGCCAGGGCGCCCGCCGTCAGGCACAGCAGCGTGAAGGTGACGGCCATGGCGCGCCAGGGCACGTCCGAAGCCGCCTCCTCGGCGGCCCTTGCGGCGCGCCGCCTGGCCAAGCCCGCATACATCAGCCCGATCACGACGGCGGACACCGCAAGCCCTGCGGCCAGGCCCAGCCCTAGCCGCTTGGCGACATCGCCCAGGTGGTCGCGATCGGCGTCTTCCAGATGCACGCCCGCCCCTCGCAGCCGGGGAAAGTCGCGCACCGGCTTGTCGTTGACGAGCATGGTTTCCTTGGTGAACTGCCGTATCGCCAAGGGCTCGGAATAGGTCTTTTCCGGCGTCGTCAGCACCGAGCCGGTGAGCAGCCCGTCCAGCGCCGAGCGCACCGCGGGCGCATAGGCCGGCGGTGCGTCGGCGGCCGCGCCGGGGGCCGGCGGCAGCAGCGGCCGGTAATGCACCGAGTCCAGCAGACCCACCACCACGAACGCGGTCAGGATCACCGCCGAGCACATGGCGGGCGTGTCGCGCGCCACGCGCGCCCAGGTCGCGCGCAGGTTCGGGCTGCGCCGCACGTGCCAGACATAGGCAAGCGCGCCCAGCGCCATGAGCCACAGCGCGATATCGGTCCAGAGGAAGACGAACTTGGGCATGGCGGCTACTCGAATCGGACGCGGGGGTCGGCCAGCGTGTAGGAAATGTCGGCCAGGATCAGCCCCACGATATAGAGGGCGGCGCCCAGGAACACCATGGCGCGCACGATGGAGAAGTCCTGCGCGTTGATGGCGTCGATGGTGTAGCTGCCCAGGCCGGGAATGCCGAAGAAGGACTCCGCGATCAGGCTGCCCATGAAGAGCAGCGGCAGCGCGGCCACCGTGCTGGTCAGGATGGGCAGCATGGCGTTGCGCAGCACGTGCCGGAACAGCACGATGCGTTCAGCCAGGCCCTTGGAGCGCGCGGTGCGCACATAGTCCTTGCCGATCTCCTCCAGGAACAGGGTGCGGTAGAAGCGCGCCTCCGGACCCAGCCGCGACACGATCGCGACCAGCACCGGCAACGCCAGGAACTTGACCACGTCCAGCCCGCCCGAAAAGCCCGAGAACGGCACCAGCCGCAGCAGCTTCGCAAAGACCCATTGGCCGGCGATGATGTAGAACAGGCTGGAGATGGACAGCAGCAGCACGCAGACCACCACGCCCCAGAAATCGAGCCGCGTGGCGCGGAAATACACCAGCGTCAGGGAAAAGACGATGCTGACGAAGAGCCCCAGGAAAAACGTAGGCACCGCCAGCGCCAGGCTGGGCCCCATGCGCGTCTTGATCTCGCGGCCGATGTCGCGTCCACCGTCCGACGCGCCGAAGTCCATGACCAGCAGAGGCACCGAACGCTGGTAGAACACCGTGTCGGTCAGCTGCGCCGCGCCTTGCGCCTTGGCGTTGAAGAACAGCGGTTTGTCGTAGCCGCGCTCGACCTTCCATTTCTCCACGGCTTCCTGGTTGGCGCGCTGCCCGCCGATGGCCAGCCGCGCCATGTCGTCGGGCGTATTCACGGCGAAGAACAGGATGAAGGTGAAAAGATTCACGCCGATCAGGATCAGCACGCCGTACAGCAACCGGCGGATCACGTAGCCGATCATGATTGATGCTCCTTGCCCAGGGCCGGCGCGAATGCCGTCTGCCGTTCACGCCGCTTCAGCGCCACATACGACGGCCATATCGCCAGCGCCAGCAACAGCGCGAACAGGCCTATGGGCCACCACCTCGGATAGTTCCACTCGTCGATCTTCTGCTGCCGCAGGACCGGGTCTATCTTCATGTACTGCAGCGTATTGCGCACCATCTGGGTCGGCTTGGCGTTGCCAACCCATTGCTGGTAGGCGCCGCCCGACATCGGAAAATAGCCGAACATCCAGGGCGCGTCGCGCTGCACGATGGCGGTCATCTTGGCGATGAGCTGTTCCTTTTCAGGGCCATCGTCCAGGAACTTCATCTGCTCGAAGAGGCGGTCGTATTCGGGGCTGGCGTAGTTGGCCGCGTTCTCGCCGCCGCCCTTGGCCTTGGCGTTGGGACCGTACAGCAGGAACAGGAAGTTCTCGGCGTCGGGATAGTCGGCGTTCCAGCCCCACAGGAAGATCTGCGCGGACCCGCGCATCATCTTGTCCTGGAAGCGGTTGTAGTCGGTGGCGCGCACGTCCAGCTGCACGCCGATCTTGGCCATCTGGCGCCGCATCCAGTCGAACTGCGGATTGGAGCCGCCGCCCTGCATCGAGTCGTAATAGAGCACCAGCGGCGCACCGGTCTTGGCGTTGCGGCCGTCTGGGTAGCCGGCTTCGGCCAGCAGGCGGCG
Source organism: Achromobacter aegrifaciens (assembly GCF_902859735.1). Lineage (GTDB taxonomy): Bacteria > Pseudomonadota > Gammaproteobacteria > Burkholderiales > Burkholderiaceae_B > Achromobacter > Achromobacter aegrifaciens. The sequence continues at coordinate 5,712 of NZ_CADIJY010000024.1, forward strand.
GGCCACGTCCACGGACTTGCGCACGGGCTTGCCGTCGACCAGGTTGTAGACCACGGGGTTCACGCCCTCGGGCGGTTCGCGGTAGCCGAGCACGCCCGGCGGCACCGGGCCGTAGGCCACTGAAGCCTGGCTGTTTTCGAACACCGCGACGTACTCTTCCCAGTCGAAGGCGATGCTGATGGCCTGGCGCAGCTTGCGGTTCCGTTCTTCCTGCTCCGGCGTGTCGCCCTTGCCCACCACCGGGTCCAGCCAGTTGAAGCCCATGTACCAGTTGGCGGTCTCGACGGTCGTGGGCAGCTTGATGCCGTGTTCGTTGTACAGGCGCGCCTTGTCCTGGCTGTCGCCCGCCGCGACCAGCATGGCCACGCCGTACTCGCCGCGCTCGATCTGCGGCACGTCGTAATAGCCCTGCAGGAACTTGCCGGTCAGCGGGATGGCTTCCTTTTCGACGCTGAATTCCGCGCGGTCGATGAAGGGCGTGGGCTTGCCGCAGTCGGCCAGCAGCCCCGCGGCCGCGTCGCCGGGCTCGCCTTCGCAGGGATAGGGTTCGCCGTGGAAGTTGGGGTTGCGGCCCAGCACGTGGTGGCGGTTCTGCAGCGACTCCACCAGCATGTAGGGGCCGGTGCCGACTGGCCAGGTATTGAACGACAGGTCGTGCGCCGCCATGCCGGGCTGGCTGTAGAAGCGGTCCGCTTCCCAGGGGATGGGCGCGGTGAAGGTCATGGCCAGCCAGTACTTGAACTGCGGATACTTGCCGTTCACGCGGATGCGCAGCGTGTGCGGATCCAGCGCCTGCACGCCCGTAAAGCCGTCGGCCTCGCGCAGGTCCAGCCAGGGCGCACCGGCACCGCCCGGCATGTCTTGCCGCAGCGCCTGGTCGCGCTGGCGCAGCCGGTCCGCATACTCCTTCAGGCCCGTCACGTGCTCGGTCATGAGGCTGGAGATCGGCGACACCACGCGCGGGCTGACCAGGCGCCGGAACGCGTAGACGTAATCGTCGGCCGTCAGTTCGCGCGTGCCGGTGCGCGGGAAATCGGGAATGTAGAACTTGTCGTCCAGTTCGCCCGGCGCAAGCGGAAAGTAGTCGTAGCTGCCATCGGTCTTGCGGGCGAATGCCGGGTGCGGCGCGTAGCGCGCCCCCGGCCGGATCTTGATGTCGTAGATGCTTTGCGCGATCTGCTCGCCGGGCGCGTCGGCGGGCAACGTATTGCCCTGCGCATCCAGGTAGACGGGCGGGTCGATCGACGCCGCCGCGCGCGGCACCAGCTCGTAGGGCCGCTTCAGGTAGTGGTAGCCGTACAGCGTCTCATAGATGTTGTACGTATAAGGGGTCTCGTCGCCGGAATAAGAGCTGGCCGGATCCAGGTACTTCGGAGATCGCTTGACGAAGGCGGAAAACAGCGTGTTCTGGCTTTCGGCGCCGGACGGATAGGGGCTGTTGATGGGGCTTTCTTGCGAGCAGCCCGCCAACGCCAGCGACAGCAGCATGGCCGCCGCCCAGAGCCGCTTCAATGCACGCATGGAAACCTTCCCTTCGAATCGTTGCGACAGAGGATAGCAAACACGGGCCGGGGACCATACCCAGGCATCCCCCAGGGCTGGCGGCGCTCGGGCGCGGCGTTCCGGGCCGGCCCGCGCGGGTTCAGCCGCACTGGCGCTGCCGCCAGCAGTCGTAGCGCCACTTCCAGGGTTGCATGGCGCCGGGCTGCGCCCACAGGCCGCGCCCGGCCGCCTTGGCCTGGCGCTGCAGGTCCGGCATGGCCTTGTCGCGCAGGTAGTCGCCCTGGCGCGCCGTATAGGCCCAGGCGTAGCCGGCCTCCACCTGCAGGCGGTTGGCCGAACGGCCGTCATCCAGGATCAGGGCGCAGACTTCCCGGCCGTACTGGTCCTTCTCGTAGCATTGCGCGCTTAGCGTCTTGCCCGCGACCAGGCCGGCCAGGTTCTTGCGCGCGGCCTCGGCATAGGGTTGCCCGGGCTGGTCGGACCCGTGGCCCTCTTCGGGCGCATCGATACTGTCCATGCGGATGCGGTGCTGACCGTCGGACGCGCGCAGCGTCACGGTGTCGCCGTCGGCCACGTTGACGATCATGCCGGTAAGCGTATAGCTGCCCTGCGGAATGCCGCCAGCCAGCGTCGCGCCGGGCCGGCCCTGGGCTGAAGGCGCCGGCCGTTCAGCCCGGTCCTGCCCCTCTCTTCCCGAAGGCTGCAGCCAGTTGACGATGGCGCCTGCCGCCGCAAGGATCACGGCGACGATCAGGGCGGTCAGCTTGCTGCCGCCGCGTAAAGGGGATTTGCCACGCACCAGCCAGGCTCCAGGAAGGAAAACGCAGGCAGTTTGCCATAAAGGCGAGGCGTGGAGTCGTCCGCTACAGCCACCCCGACTTGCGGAAGCGCCAATACAGGACCGAACAGATCGACACGATGACGCCCAGCGTGATCGGATAGCCCCAGGGCGATTTCAGTTCGGGCATGAATTCAAAGTTCATGCCGTAGATGCCGGCAATGGCCGTGGGCACCGCCAGGATGGCGGCCCAGGACGCCAGCTTGCGGGTGGTGTCGTTCTGCGCGGCCTGGCCTATCATCAGGCTGGCTTCAAAGGCGAAGGCCAGGGATTCGCGCAGCGAGTTGAAAAGTTCATCCACGCGCAGCACGCGGTCGGCGACCTCGCCGAAATACGGACGGGCATGCTCGTCCACCGCGGACATCTCGACCCGCGCCAGGCGTCGGCAGATTTCGGCCAGCGGCGACACCACGGTATGGATGCGCAGCAGGTCGCGGCGCTGCCGGTACAGCCTGCGGATGTCCGAGTCCTTGGCGCCTCGGATCAGCAGCTTCTGTTCGGCGCCTTCGACCACGGATTCGATCTTGCCGGCGGCCGCGACATAGCGATCCACCAGCCAGTCCAGCAGTTCGGAAGCCACATAATCGCTGCCGCGCTTGAGCAGGTCGGGCGAGGCTTCCAGCCGTTCGCGCAAGGGGCTATGGCCGGCGGTGGCGCCGCGCCGCACCGTGATCAAAAAGCCATCGCCGATCAGGAACTGGGTCTCGCCGAAGATGGGGCGCTCGGCCTCGACCTCGACCGTGATGGCGACGATGAGGATCATGTTGCCGTAGTCGATGATCTTCGGCCGCCGGTGGGATTCCAGCATTTCTTCCTGGTTCTTGTCGCAGGCGCCGAGTTCGCTAGCGACCTTCGCCAGCACTTCCGGGCGCGGATTGCGCAGGCCGATCCACAGCATGCCGTGGTCCTGGCTGACGTACTGGGCGACTTCGTCGATGGGAACCTCGCGTTCCCGCCGTCCGTTCACATAGGCGATCGATGCGACGACCTCTCGTTTCGAGTCGTCGGCGGTATGTTCTTCAGTAGACATAAACACCCTTTTGCAATGCGATCCCTGCCGGACAGCTTATGCGTATCGGCCGATGATAGCCCAGCCTACGAGAACAGGTTCCGCACCCGCTTGGCCACGTCCACGCTGGGCGCTTGAGGCTCCTTCGGCGCGGCGCGCCCGGCGGGCAGGTCCGGCAGCTTGGGCAAGTGATCGAACAGCGGCAGCATCGCATTGGTGATGTAGCGCGTGCGCGATCCATAGACGTGCCGGTCGCCCATGCCGGTCTGCTGGTGCACGTAGAAGCGCTGCGGCACGATGAGCTGCAGGCGTTCCTTGGCGCGTGTCATCGCCACATACAACAGGCGGCGCTCTTCCTCGATTTCCTCGGCCGTGCCGGTGCTCATGTCCGACGGGATGCAGCCGTCCACCACGTTCAGGACATAGACCGCCTTCCATTCCTGTCCCTTGGCGGAATGGATGGTGGACAGGATCATGTAGTCCTCGTCGCGATGCGGCGCCCCGGACTCGTCGCTGGTGGCGTCCGGCGGATCCAGCGTCAGTTCGGTCAGGAAGCGTTCGCGCGAGCCGTAGCCCGCGGCGATGCGCACCAACTGGTCCAGGTCGGCGCGGCGCACGCGCGCATCGTCATACAAGCGTTCCAGCTGCGCGCCATACCAGCGCAGGGCCAGGTCCACGTCGGCGGGCCATTTCAGCGCGGGGTCGCACAAGGCCGCATACGTATCGGCGAAAGCGCCCCACTCTTCCTGCGCCGCCGCGCCCGGCTTGAATTCGCGCAGCGCGCGCAGCGGTTCGGCGGAGGCGGACATGGCGTCCATCAGCTTGCCCGCCGTGGCCGGGCCGATGCCGGGCAGCAACTGCGCCACGCGAAAGCCCGCCATGCGGCCGCGCGGATTCTCCGCCCAGCGCAATAGCGACAACAGGTCCTTCACGTGCGCGGCCTCCAGGAAGCGCAGCCCGCCGAACTTCACGAAGGGAATGTTGCGGCGGGTCAGTTCAAGTTCCAGCGCGGCGCTGTGGCTGGCGGTGCGGAACAGCGCCGCCTGCGACTTGAGCGTGGCCCCGCCTTCGCGCTGCGCCAGCACCTGGTCGGCCACCCAGCGCGCCTGGCCGGCTTCGTCGCTGACCGTCACCAGTTCGGGCAGCTGGGACGACTGGCGATCGGTCCACAGGTCCTTGGCGTAACGTTCCGTGGCCAGGCCGATCACGGCATTGGACGCGTTCAGGATGGGCTGGGTGGAACGGTAGTTGCGGTCCAGCGTGATGACCCTGGCCGGGTTGGGAAACTGGTTCGGAAAGTCCAGGATGTTGCGCACCGTGGCCGCGCGGAACGAATAGATGGATTGGGCATCGTCGCCCACCACCGTCAGGCCGCGGCCGTCGGGCTTCATCGCCAGCAGGATGGCGGATTGCAAGCGGTTGGTGTCCTGGTATTCGTCCACCAGTACGTGGTCGAAGCGCGCGCCCACGTCGGCCGCGATGCCGGGGTCGCCCATCATCTCGGCCCAGTACAGCAGCAGGTCGTCGTAGTCCAGCACCTGCTGGTCCTGCTTGGCCGCGACGTAGGCGCGGAACAGGTTCTTGAGTTCCTCTTCCCATTGGGCGCACCAGGGGAAGGAGGTCTTCAGCACGTCGGCCACCGGGGTCTGGCTGTTGACCACGCGCGAATAGATGGCGAGGCAGGTGCCCTTGAGCGGAAAGCGCGACTTGGTGGACGACAGGCCCAGTTCGTGGCGCACCATGCCCATCAGGTCCTCGGCGTCGCCGCGGTCGTGGATGGTGAAGGCCTCGGACAGGCCGATGCGTTGCGCGCAATCGCGCAGCAGGCGCGCGCCGATGGCGTGGAAGGTGCCGGCCCAGGGCAGCGACGGCGCCTGCTGCGTGGCGCGCAGCCTCATCACCCGCTGCAGCACCGAGCCTACGCGCCGCTCCATTTCCAGCGCCGCGCGGCGCGAGAAGGTCAACAGCAGCATGCGCTGGGGATCGGCGCCGTTCAGGATCAGGTGCGCGACCCGGTGGGCCAGCGTATTGGTCTTGCCCGAGCCTGCCCCGGCGATCACCAGCAGGGGGCCGTCGTCTCCCGGCGCGCCGGCCACGCCGAATTCGGCGGCCTCGCGTTGGGCGGGGTTGAGATCGGCCAGGGGATCGGGGCGTTCGGCGGACGGGTTGGACGTATCGGTTTGGTCGGACATGGGGCGGGGCCGCAGCAAGGCAGCCGCTGAAAACGGCGAGCCCGGACATTGCCGGGCTTCGGATGAACACTGTATATTTATACAGAATTTTTTCAATAAAGTCTGATTCGCCTGTGGCCATGCGCCTCTTGACCGGCACCGCCTCCTGGACCGATCCCACCCTGCTGGCCTGCGGCCGCTTCTACCCGCCGGAGGTCCGCAGCGCCGAAGCGCGGCTGCGCTTCTATGCCTCGCGCTTTCCCATGGCCGAGGTCGATTCCAGCTATTACGCCATGCCCACGGCCGAAAACGCCTACTTGTGGGCGCAGCGCACGCCGGACGATTTCGTCTTCAACATCAAGGCCTTCCGGCTGTTCACCGGCCATCAGACGCCGCTATCCGCGCTGCCCGCGGACATCCGGCGCGAACTGCCCGATTGGCCGGAACCCGTCATTTACCACGACCGCATGCCCGCCGACCTGCGCGATGAACTCTGGCGCCGCTACCAGCTTGCGCTGGAACCCTTGCGCATGACGGGCAAGCTGGGCGCGGTGCATTTCCAGTTTCCGCCCTGGATCCGGCGCGACGCGCGCGGCCGGGCGCGGGTGGCCGACTGCGCGCGTCGCATGGAAGAACACCTGGTGTCGGTGGAATTCCGCCACCGCAGCTGGTTCGAGTCGCCCTCCGCCAGCGCGGACACCCTGGCCTTCGAACGCGATCTCGGGGTGGTCCATACGGTGGTCGATAGCCCCCAAGGCTTCGACAACACCGTGCCCGCAATCTGGGAGTGCACCCATCCGGAGCTGACGCTGCTGCGCCTGCACGGACGCAATACGGCCGCCTGGAACGTGTCCGGCGCCGCGTCCTCGGGCCGCTTCCAATACGAATACTCGGAACAGGAGCTGGCCGAACTGGCCGAGCGCTTCGCGCGGCTGGCGGCGCAAAGCGCCCAGGCGCACGCGGTGTTCAACACCAACTTCGAAGACCAGGGCATGCGCAACGCCGCGGCCTTCGCGGCGGCGCTAGCGCCCGCCTGACGCCGCCAGCGCGACGGACGCGCGCGCCACTTCGTTCAGGCTGTCCAGCAGCACCTCGAATTTGCGCGCAATGTCGTGCTCCGGCACGCAGGCATAGCCCAGCAGCAGGCCCGGCCGGCGGCCCTCGTCGTTGACGTAGTAGCGCGACAGCGCGCGCGTAAGCACGCCCTTGCTGCGCGCCACATCCACCACGCGCAGATCGTCCATGTCCTCGGGCAGCGTCAGCACCAGATGCAGCCCCGCCATGCTGGCGTCGCGATGCAGCCAATCCGGCCCCAGCCTGCGTTCAATCAGATTGACCAGCATGGCGCGGCGGCGTCCGTACAGCATGCGCATGCGGCGGATGTGGGCGGCGTAGTGGCCTTCCGAGATGAACGTGGCCAGGGCCGCGTGCGTCATCAGGTGGCCCTCGCGGTAGAGCTCGGCGTGCGCTGCCTGGAACGCGGCGGTCAGGGTCTTGGGCAGCACCAGGTAGCCCACGCGCAGGCCCGGATACAAGGTCTTGCTGAAGGTTCCCATGTAGATCACGGGCGCGTCGGGTTCCAAGCCCAACAGCGAAGCGATGGGCCGGCCGGAGAAGCGGAATTCGCTGTCGTAGTCGTCTTCGATGATCCAGCTGCCGCTTTGCCGCGCCACCGCCAGCAACTGGCGCCGGCGCGTCAGCGACATGACCGGCCCCAGCGGATACTGGTGCGAGGGCGTGACGAAGATGAAGCGCGGCGGCGTGCCCACGGTCTCCGGCAGGCGCATGCCCTCCTCGTCCACCGGCAGGTGCACGGTGTGCAGGCCGTTGGCCTGCAGCACGGTGCGCGCGCCCCAGTAGCCAGGATCCTCGACCCAGGCGGTCTCGCCGGCTTCGCCCAGGATGCGGGTGGTCAGGTCGATGGCCTGATGCGAGCCCTCGGTGATGATGATCTGCTCGGGATCGCAATCGATCGAGCGCGTCAGCGCCAGATGCTGCGCCAGCGCCTCGCGCAGGGCCGGCAGCCCGCCGCCGTAGGCGTAGGTCAGCAGGTCGGGCGAGGGATTGCGCCACAGGGCGCTGAAAATGCGGCCGAACTTCTTGTGCGGGAATTCGGTCAGGTCTGGCACGCCGGGCATGAAGGCGCCCCACTGGTAGGGCGAGGCCGAGACGCCGTCGACGATGGCGGCGCCGCGCGGCGACAGCGCCGGGCGCGGCTGCGCGGGCGGCGGCTGGCGCTTGCGCCGGCCGCTGGCCAGGTAGGAATCCGGCACCGAGGCGTTGACGAAGGTGCCGTTGCCCTGGCGACTGCGGGTGTAGCCTTCAGCCAGCAGTTGGCTATAGACGTGGACCACGGTGTTGCGGGCGATGCCGAGCTCTGCCGCCAGGTCGCGCGAGGCGGGCAGGCGCGAGTCCGCGGCAATGGCTCCATCCAGGATGGCTTCGCGGATGCCGCGGTACAGCCGCTTGTTCATGGGCTCGCTGGAGCCGTCCGCCAGCCGCAGCTGCAGCAAGTCACCGACTATGGACCGCAATTGGTTCTACCCGATTTATAAAAGTGGTTCCCACAAATGGGGCCATCGTAGCATTAAATAAGGTTTTCCCGCCCCATCATGCTCGCAGAGGCTGAGATGAAGAATCAGGACCTGAATACCCGCCGTTCCCTGGCCACGCCCCGCGGCGTCGGCGTCATGTGCGACTTCTACGCGGTGCGCGCCGAAAACGCCACCCTGTGGGACGCCAATGGCAAGGAATATATCGATTTCGCAGGCGGCATCGCCGTCCTGAACACGGGCCACCTGCACCCGAAGATCAAGGCCGCGGTCTCCGCGCAGCTGGACAACTTCACGCACACGGCCTACCAGATCGTGCCGTACGAAGGCTATGTCTCGCTGGCCGAGCGCATCAACCGCCTCGCCCCCATCGACGGCCTGAAGAAGAGCGCCTTCTTCACCACCGGCGTCGAAGCCGTCGAAAACGCCATCAAGATCGCGCGCTCGGCCACCGGCCGCTCGGGCGTCATCGCCTTCTCGGGTTCGTTCCACGGCCGCACCATGCTGGGCATGGCGCTGACCGGCAAGGTCGCCCCGTACAAGCTGTCGTTCGGTCCGATGCCGGGCGACATCTATCACGTGCCCTTCCCCAACGCCACCCAGTCCATCACCGTGGCGGACTCGCTCAAGGGGCTGGACCTGCTGTTCAAGTGCGACATCGATCCCAAGCGCGTCGCGGCCATCATTCTGGAACCTGTCCAGGGCGAAGGCGGCTTCAACATCACCCCGCCGGAACTGATGACGGCGCTGCGCAAGATCTGCGACGAACACGGCATCCTGCTGATCGCCGACGAAGTCCAGACCGGCTTCGGCCGCACCGGCAAGCTGTTCGCCATGGAACACCACTCCGCCCAGGCCGACCTGATCACCATGGCCAAGAGCCTGGGCGGCGGCTTCCCGATCTCGGGCGTGGTCGGCCGCGCCGACGTCATGGACGCGCCTGCGGCCGGCGGCCTGGGCGGCACCTACGCCGGCAACCCGCTGGCGGTCGCCGCGGCGCATGCCGTGCTGGACGTGATCGCCGAGGAAAAGCTGTGCGAACGCGCCGTCACCCTGGGCGACAAGCTGCGCGCGCACCTGGAAGGCCTGCGCGCCAAGGTGCCGGGCATCGCCGACGTGCGCGGCCTGGGCTCCATGGTCGCCCTGGAACTGAACGATCCCGCCACCGGCAAGCCGGACGCGGAAGCGGTCAAGCGTGTGCAAGCCCGCGCCATCGAAAAGGGCCTGATTTTGCTAAGCTGCGGTGTGTACGGCAACGTCCTGCGCTTCCTGTACCCCTTGACCATCCCCGACGCCCAGTTCGATCGCGCGCTGGCCATCCTGTCCGAGGCGCTCGCCGCCTGACGCACAGGACCTGAACTACCGGTATTCCGGCGGGCAGGCACAAGTTTTGCGGGCGTAGCGGATCTGCCGCCACGCCCGCAAGCGTTTCCTGGCCCACCGCTTCCCTTCAAGGAGACTCCAACAATGACCGCACTGACCCATCCCCTGGCGCGCCCCGATCTGCTGCGCGACGCCTGCTACATCGACGGCAAGTGGGTAGCCGCCGGCAACGGCCCGTCCATCCCCGTGGACAATCCCTCCACCGGCAAGACTATCGTGTCCGTGCCCAAGCTGGGCCGCAAGGAAGCCGAACAAGCCATCGCCAGCGCCGAGGCCGCCCTGCCCGCCTGGAGCGCCAAGACCGGCAAGGAACGCGCCGCGATCCTGCTGAAGTGGGCCCAGCTCATGATGCAGAACCAGCAGGACCTGGCCGCCATCATGACGTCCGAACAGGGCAAGCCCGTGACCGAAGCCGCCGGCGAAATCGCCTATGCCGCCTCGTTCCTGGAGTGGTTCGGCGAAGAAGCCAAGCGCATCGACGGCGACATCCTGCAAAGCCCCAAGGCCGGCCAGCGCCTGATGGCGCTCAAGCAGCCCATCGGCGTCACCGCCGCCATCACGCCGTGGAACTTCCCGGCCGCCATGATCACCCGCAAGGTCGGCCCGGCCCTGGCCGCCGGCTGCACCATGGTGGTCAAGCCCGCGCAACAGACCCCGCTGACCGCGCTGGCACTGGCCGTGCTGGCTGAAGAAGCCGGCGTGCCCGCTGGCGTGTTCCATGTCATCACCGGCAGCTCGCGCGAAATCGGCGCGGCCCTGTGCGAAAGCGACGTGGTGCGCAAGCTGAGCTTCACCGGCTCCACCGAAGTCGGCCGCACGCTGATGGAGCAATGCGCGCCCACCATCAAGAAGCTGTCGCTGGAGCTGGGCGGCAACGCGCCCTTCATCGTGTTCGACGACGCCGACCTGGACCGCGCGGTCGACGGCATCCTGGCTTCCAAGTACCGCAATGCCGGCCAGACCTGCGTCTGCGCCAACCGCATCTACGTGCAGGCCGGCGTGTACGAAGAAATCGCCAAGCGCCTGGTCGCCAAGGTCGAAGCCATGAAGGTCGGCGACGGCTTCGCCGACGGCGTGACCCAGGGTCCGCTGATCGACAGCAGCGCCGTGGAAAAGGTACAGGAGCACATCGCCGACGCGACCGCGCACGGCGCCAAGGTCATCGCCGGCGGCAAGCCCCACGCGCTGGGCGGCACCTTCTTCGAACCGACCGTGGTGCGCGACGTGACCCAGTCGATGCGCTTCGCGACCGAGGAAACCTTCGGCCCGGTGGCCCCGCTGTTCCGCTTCGAAACCGAAGCGGAAGTCATCGGCATGGCCAACGACACCATCTTCGGCCTGGCCGCCTACTTCTTCACCCGCGACTACGCCCGCATCTGGCGCGTGTCCGAAGCGCTGGAGTACGGCATCGTCGGCATCAACACCGGCATCATCTCCAATGAAGTCGGCCCGTTCGGCGGCGTCAAGCAATCCGGCCTGGGCCGCGAAGGCTCGAAGTACGGCATCGAAGAGTACCTGGAGATCAAGTACCTCTGCGTGGACCTGGGCGCCTGACGGCCCCTTGCGCGCCGCGGCCCCCGCCGGCTTCTGCCGGCGGGGGCCGCACGCATTCGGCGCGCGGGTTTCCGGGAGTCCGATATGTGGCATCCCGCCCCGCGTCCGGCATGGTAGATTTGCGCGTTCCCTGACCGAACGAGTCCGTATGAGCAGAACCTTCACCCGCGAGGACACTCGCCGGCTTGCCGCCATCCTGGCCGAAACCGCGCAGACGGAAGTCATGCCGCGCTTTCGCAATCTGCCGGAAGGCGCTGTGCGCGGCAAAAGCTCCGCCCGCGACCTCGTGACCGACGCGGACGAAGCCGCCGAACGCCTGATCGCCGCGCGCCTGGCCAAGCTGCATCCGGGCGCCGTGCTGATCGGCGAAGAGGCCTCGGCCCGCAATCCCGCGCTGCTGAACATGCTGGTCGACGCCGACCTGGCCTTCCTGATCGACCCCATCGACGGCACCCGCAACTACGTCGCGGGCCTGCCTCTCTTCGGCATGATGATCGCCGCCTGCCATCGCGGCGACGTGATCGCGGGCGTCATCTACGACCCGGTCAGCCGCGACAGCGCGCTCGCCGTGCGCGGCGAAGGCGCCTGGATGGAATATGAAAACGGCAAGCAGGCCCAGCTCGCGGTGGCCAGCCCCGCGCCGCCCGAAGACATGGACGGCCTGATCTCGACCGGCGCCCTGCCCGAACCGATGCGTACCACCGTCAACAGCAACCTGTCGCGCCTGGGCAGCACCGCCTCGCTGCGTTGCGCCGCGCATGAGTACCGCATGCTGGCCGCCGGGCACTGCCACATCGCGTTCTACAACCAATTGACGGCCTGGGACCACGCAGCCGGCTGGCTGCTGCACCGCGAAGCCGGCGGCTACGCGGCCCACTTCGACGGTTCGCCCTACAAGCCCACGCATCGCACCGGCGGCCTGCTGTATGCGCCGGACGCCGGCAGCTGGCACGCGGCCCGCAAGGCGCTAATGGGGGACATGGCGGACGCCGCCGAGACTTGACAAACGCTGCTCGAAAAAGGTCGAAAACTCGGGGTTATCCCTAGGAGTTATCCCCAGTTCCTGTGGACAACCCTATGGAAAGGTCTGTAACAGCCGAAAAAAACCTTTGCAGGGCAAGTACTTGCTTAGACCGGTCAAAAACCGGCCGGCCCCGGGGTGTGTTACAGCGCGTCCAGTGCCACGGCGCAAGGCAGTTCCACTTTCAGCGTCAGCATGCTGTCGGCGCGGGTGCGCCCCAGGTTGATGGCAGCTACCGGCATGCCGTTGCGCGACGCGGCGCTGACGAAGCGGTAGCCGGAATACACCATCAACGATGACCCCACCACCAGCACCGCGTCGGCGTTCATGAGGCCGGCGTTGGCGCGGTCCACGCGTTCGCGCGGCACGGTTTCACCAAAAAAGACCACGTCCGGCTTGACGATGCCGCGGCAGCGCGGACAGGGCGGCACCTGAAATTGCGCAAAGTCCTCGCCTTCCAGGTCGGCGTCGCCGTCAGGCGCATCCGTGGCATCCAGCAGCGTCCATTCCGGGTTGCCGTCCTGCAACGCCTCTTGCCATGCCTGGCGGCCGCCGCGCCAGTCGCAGGCCATGCAACGCACCTCGTCCAGCCGGCCGTGCAAGTCGACGACGTCGCGGCTGCCGGCGGCCTCGTGCAGGCCGTCGACGTTCTGCGTCACCAGCACCGAGACGCGGCCGCGCGATTCCAGCCGCGCCAGCGCCCGGTGCGAGGCATTGGGCTGCACATGGCCGAAACGGCGCCAGCCCACCATGCTGCGCGCCCAATAGCGCGCCCGCGCCAGTTCGCCGCCCATGAAGGTCTGCAGCGTCATGGGCGGCTTGCGCTTCCATTCGCCTTCGGTGTCGCGGTAGTCGGGGATGCCGGAATCGGTGCTGACGCCCGCCCCCGTCAGCACAAACAGCCGCGGGTGGCGGTCGACAAAGCCGCGCAGCGCGGCCAGATCAGAGACTCGTGTGTCCATCCAGGCTCCTCAGGGCCGGCCGTTACGCGGGCGCGCATCGGCGCCCGCGCGAAAAGGCGGCCGCTGCGCGAAAGGCTGCGGCCTCAAGCTGCTCAGCCGCCCAGGCCGCAGTCGGGCATGTCGCTGACCAGGCTGGCCTGGGTCACGTTGCTGCCCGGCGGCACGCTGCGGGTCAGCCAGACGTTGCCGCCGATGGTCGAACCCTTGCCGATGGTGACGCGGCCGAGAATCGTCGCGCCAGCGTAGATCACCACGTCGTCCTCGATCAAGGGGTGACGCGCCAGGCCTTTCTTGAGTTCGCCGTTTTCACCCGGCGGGAAGCGCTTGGCGCCCAGCGTGACCATCTGATAGAGGCGCACGCGGTCGCCGATGATGGCGGTCTCGCCGATCACGACGCCGGTGCCGTGGTCGATGAAGAAGCTGCGGCCAATGGTCGCGCCCGGGTGGATGTCTATGCCCGTATCCGCATGCGCGATTTCCGCCACGATGCGCGCCAGCATCGGCGCGCCCAGGCGGTACAGCACATTGGCCAGACGGTGGTGGATCATCGCCGCCACGCCCGGATAGCACAGCAGGACCTCGTCCACATTGTGCGCGGCCGGGTCGCCCTGATAGGCGGCGGTCACGTCCAGGTCCAGCGCGGCGCGCACGCGCGGCAGCTCCGCGCCGAACTGGCGCACGATCTCGATGGCGCGCTGGCGCGCATCCGCGGGCTCGGTCTGTTCGGGCCGGCCCACGTACTGCAATTCAAGACAGACCTGGTGCAGCAGCGCGTCCAGCGCCGCGCCGATGGTATGGCCGACGTAGAAGTCCTCGACCTCTTCGCGCAGGTCGATGGGACCCAGGCGCATCGGGAACAGCGCGCCACAGAGATCCTTGACGATCTGGCGCAGGCTTTCCTGCGACGGGAATTCGCGCAGGCCGGCGTCTTCGCGCAGGCGGCCGCGGGGACCGCGCCAGGCCACGCGCGCTTCGCGCAGGCCGGACACGATGCTGTCCAGGTTCCAGTGGGCCGGCGCGCTGTAGGTCGGCCCGCTCATGACTGCAGCTCCTGCAGGAGGCCGGTAGAGGGATTGAATTCAAACATGGGTGCGCCTCGTTGACGGTGCACGGCCGCGGCGGCCAGGCCGCCGGGCAATGCTGCTTCGCAATATTTCCGTCAACTGTAACCGCTCGCGCCGGTTTCGAGGAATCCATCCGATACGGCGCAGGGGTTATGTCCCTGTGCCGAGGTCGTAGCCCTGAGGGTTGCCCTGCTGCCAGCGCCAGCCGTCCGCGCACATCGCATCCACGTCATGCGTGCTATGCCAGCCGAACAAGGAAGCCGCCAGCGTGGGATCGGTCCACATCTTTTCGACGTCGCCGGGACGCCTGGCCTGCGCCTGCACGGGAATGCGGCAGCCGTTGACCCGTTCGAACGCATGCACCAGCTCCAGCACGCTGGTGCCCTGCCCGGTACCCAGGTTGACCGCCACGAATCCGGGGTGGCGCTCCGAATAGGCCAGCGCCTGCACATGCCCCTGCGCCAGGTCCATTACGTGCAGATAGTCGCGCACGCCGGTGCCGTCGGCCGTCTCGTAGTCGTCGCCGAACACCCGCAGGAAAGGCTGGCGACCTACCGCCACCTGGGTGATGTACGGGAACAGGTTGTTCGGAATGTCGCGCGGACTTTCCCCGATCTGGCCGCTCGGATGCGCGCCGATGGGATTGAAGTAGCGCAACGTCACCGCGCTGAACGCGGGATCGGCCGTGCAGACATCGCGCAGCGCTTCCTCCACCATCAGCTTGGTGCGGCCGTAGGGGTTGGTTGGCGCCAGCGGATGCGCCTCGGTCAGCGGCAGGTAGCGGGGCTCGCCGTAGACTGTGGCCGAAGAACTGAACACCATGCGCGTCACGCCCGCCTCGCGCATGGCGCGCAGTAGCGTCACCGAGCCGCCGACGTTGTTGTCGTAGTACTTGAGCGGATCGGCAACCGACTCGCCCACCGCTTTGCTGCCGGCCAGATGCAGCACCGCCTGCACCGGCGCGCCGCGCGCTGCCGTCTCGGCCAGCACCGATTCGACCAGTCCAGGGCTGCGGATGTCCCCTTCCACCAGAGGAATCTCCACGCCGCAGAGGCGCTCGACGCGGCGCACGGCCTCGCGGCTGCCGTTGCTGAAGTTATCCAGCACCAGCGGCCGCTGGCCCGCCGCCAACATCGCGACCAGCGTGTGCGTGCCGATATAGCCGGCGCCGCCCGTCACCAACACATGCAGATCCGGCATGGTCTCCCTCACAGATGCGCCGCCACGCCCGGCACCCAGGCATGGCGCGGCCGCGGCGCCTGCGCATGGCTGCGGTAGCGGTCGATCCAGTACGAGGTGGACGCGTCGTGGCCCCAGTCCACCACGCCGGCCGACACCGGCACCGCCAGCTCGCGCTCGATGCCGGTGGCCAGGCGCTTGCCCAGTTCCACGCCCCACTGGTCGAAGGGATTGATGCCCCAGACCACGCTCTGCACGAACACCTTGTGCTCGTACAACGCCAGCAGCGCGCCCAGGCCGCGAGGATCCAGCTGGCGCAACACGATCAGGGTCGAAGGGCGCCCGCCCGGATGGACCATGTGCTGCGCCAGGCTCAGCGCACGCTCCTGGTCGTCGATGTGCGCCACGTCCATCAGCGCCTGCTCCAGGCATTTGCCGCGCAGTAACGCCTGGCGCTGCGCCAGGCAGTTGGCCAGCAGCATGCGGTGCGCATCGGGACTATCCGCATGGCCTTGCAGACTGGCGATGAAGTCCACCGGCGCGCCCTCTTCGCTTTGATGCAGCCACTGGAAGAAGGTGTGCTGGCCATCGGTGCCCGGCATGCCCCAGATGATGGGAGCCGTCGGCACGCCGACCGCCGCGCCGTCGCCCGCGACCCGTTTGCCCAGCGATTCCATTTCCAGCTGCTGCAGATAGGTGACCAGGTGCAGCAGCCGCGCGCTGTAGGCCGCGATGTTCAGCGAGTTGTGGCCCAGCACGCTGCAGTTGACCAGGCCCGCCAGCGCCAGCTGGATCGGCGCATTCGAGGCGAACGGCGCTTGCTGGAAATGCTGGTCCATGGCCTCGGCGCCCGCCCGCATGCCGATCAGCACGTCGGCGCCGACCGTCAGCGCGATCGACAGGCCGGCGACCGACCAGACCGAATAGCGCCCGCCCACCCAGTCGCACATCTTGAAGATCTGGCTGGACGGCACGCCCAGCGCGCGCGCCGCCGACACGTTGGCGGTGACCGCGGCCAGATGTTCCGACACGTCGGCCACGCCGCCCTGCTTGAGCCAGGCGATGGCCGCGCGCGCGTTGTGCAGCGTCTCGGCGGTGGTGAAGGACTTGGAAGACACCACCACCAAGCAGCGGCGCGGGTCCAGCCCGGCCACCGCATCATGGAACGCGTGTCCGTCGATGTTGGACACGAAGCGGATCTGACGGCGCTGCTGCGCCCCGCCAAACGCCTGGACCGCCAGGCGCGGTCCCCAATCGCTGCCGCCGATGCCGATATGCAGCACCGTGTTGAAATCGGCCGTCTGGTCCACCCGCCGCACGAAGTCCGTCATGCGCGAATGCTCGCAGACGGAGTCAGCGTCCTGGCCGTCAGGCTGTTCCCGCGTGCGCCCGGCGCGCAGCGCCGTATGCCATGCCGGTTTGCCTTCGGTCCAGTTGACCGGCTCGCCCGCGAACAATGCCTGGCGCGCATCCGCCACGCCGCGCGCCTGCAGCAGCGACATGGCCGCCGCTTCCAGCGCCGGCGACTGCCGTTGCATGCTCAGGTCCACGCAAAGACCCGCCGCCTCGATGACCTTCAGCGCCGCGCCGTCCAATTCCGCGCCGTGCGCGGCCTGCGCGAACGCCTGCCACTCCGGGCTGTCCGCCAGGCCCGAATTCGCCCTTAGCGCCTCAATCGCATACTTGGCCTTTCCCATCGCGTGATGCTCCTTAAAACGGTAAACGAACATGAGGGGCAATGCGTCGGAACGCGTTGCGGAAATCCTCCTCGATACGGGCCAATGCGGCCACGGTGTCCCCTTCAAAACGCAATACCACCGTCGGCGTGGTGTTGGACGGACGCGCCAGGCCGAAGCCGTCGGCGTAATCCACCCTGATGCCGTCCAGGTCGTTGATGGACTGCGCGCCGGGAAACCGTCCCTGCGCACGCAGCGCTTCCACCAGGTCGAACTGCTCACCTTCGGCGGTTTCCAGCTTGATTTCGGGCGTAGCGCAGGACTGCGGCAGGCTTTCCAGCAGGGCCGAGGGATCCGGCGCGCCGGACAGGATCTCCAGCAGCCGGGCGGCGGCGTAGATGCCGTCGTCAAAGCCGTACCAGCGCTCCTTGAAAAAGATGTGGCCGCTCATCTCGCCGGCCAGCAGCGCGCCGGTCTCGCGCATCTTGGCCTTGATCAGCGAGTGCCCCGTCTTCCACATGGTGGCCTTGCCGCCCGCCTCGGTGATGGCGCGCGCCACGTGGCGGCTGCACTTGACGTCATAGAGGATCTCGGCGCCCGGATTGCGCGACAGCACGTCGCGCGCGAACAGGATCAGCTGGCGATCGGGCCAGATGATCTGCCCCGTCTTGGTCACCACGCCGAGCCGGTCGCCGTCGCCGTCGAACGCCAGGCCGACCTCGCAGTCGGAATAGCGCAGGCAATAGATCAGGTCCTGCAGGTTCTGCGGATCGGCCGGATCCGGGTGATGGCCCGGGAACGAGCCGTCGACCTCGCAGAACAGCTCGACCACTTCGCAGCCCAGGGCGCGGAACAGCGCCGGCGCCGCGGCGCCCGCCACGCCGTTGCCGCAATCGATGGCGATCTTCATCGGACGCGCCATGCGGATATCGCCCATCAGGCGCGCCGTGTAGCACGGCATGATCTGCATCTGCGTGCGTCCGCCCGAGGCGCTGGCCGATTCGATGGGCAGGCGCATCGCATCGCGCAGCGCGGTGATGCCTTCGCCATATAGCGAGGCGCCGTCCAGCACGATCTTGAAGCCGTTGTGCGCGGGCGGGTTGTGGCTGCCCGTGACCGCGATGCCCGCGCCCGTGTCCATCAGGCGCGTCGCGAAGTACACCATCGGCGTGGTCGCCATACCGATGTCGATGACGTGCATGCCCGCCGAGCGCAGGCCCGCCTGCAAGGCGGCCGCCAGCTCGACGCTGCTCAGCCTGCCGTCCCTCCCCACCACGATGGACCGCGCCCCCTGTTCGCGGGCCTGGGTTCCCGCCGCCATCCCCAGGCTGTGCGCGAACCTCGCATCGATTTCTTCCGGCACCGTGCCGCGTATGTCATAAGCCTTGAAAACCGCATCCAGAATTTGCGGCGTGTCCCAGCCAAAAGTTCCGTGCATGCCAGTTTCTCCGGGTGGCGTTATTTAGGGCCGTTCTGTTTGAAATCGCCGTAATACGCCGCACGGGAGTAGCGGTAACTGCCGTACTTGGACCGGAAGCCGAAGCGTTCCGGCAGGAGCTTGAGGCCGTTGAAGAGCACGCCGTCCACCGGCGCGCCCGCCTGGATCAGGCGCTTGGCCGTCTCGCGGATCTCGCCCACGGTGTTCATGCCCGAACGCACCACCACCATCACCGCCGCCGCATGCGTGCCGACCACGGCCGCGTCCGGAGACGACAGCACGGGCGCCGTGTCCAGGATCACCATGTCGTACTGCGAGGCCAGTTCGCGCAGGGTTTCGCCGAACACCGGCGAGGCCAGCAACTCGGACGGGTCGAAGGTGACCGCGCCGGTGGCGATGAAGTCCACGCCCTCGGACACGCTGTGCTTGCGGACCTGGGTCAGCGGTATCGTGCCCGACAGCACTTCGAACAGGCCGTCTTCCTTGGGCACGCCAAAGTAGCGGTTGAGCTGGCCCTTGCGGAAGTCAGCGTCGATCAGCAGCACGCGCTTGCCCACGCCGCCCTGGATGAAGGCGAAGTTGGCCGACAGGAAGGACTTCCCCACGCCTGCCACGGGGCCGGTGAACATGACCATGTTGTTGGCCGACTGGCGCAGCGACGCCTGCAGCACGTTGCGGAACGACCTCAGGCTTTCGATGGGCGGCGCGTTGCCCTGGCTCTGCGCCAGCAGCGCAGGCACGCTGGCGTTCTTGCGCCGGCTGCGCCGCCACAGCTTGTCCTGCATGTCGCTATAGGGAATGGCGGCCAACACCGGCAGGCCGGTATGGCGTTCGACGTCGTCGGGTTCCGACAGTCCGCCGAACAGCGCATTGCGCACGAACGCGCACAGCATGCCGAAGATCAGGCCGAAGGCGGTCGCCACGCCGATGATGATGGCGGCCTTGGGACGCACCGGCTTGTCCGGCTGCACCGCCGAGTCCAGGATGCGCACGTTGCCCACCTTGCCGGCGCGGATCAGGCGCAGCTGCTGGGCGTTGTTGAGCAATGCCGTGTAGAGCTCGGTGTTGACGCGCACGTCGCGCACCAGGCGCACCACGTCCTGCTCCAGGTCAGGCAACTGGCGGATGTTGTTGCCGATGCGGTTGACGTCCCCGGTCAGCCCGGCGATCTGGCGGTCCAGCGCCACGATGCTGGGGTGGGTTGGCGCGAAGCGGGTGATCATCTCCTGGCGCTTGGAGCGCAGTTCCATAACCTTGGTCTGCGCATCCACCGATTGCGCAAGGATCAGCTTGGCTTCTTCGCTCAGGTCGATGGTGCCGCGCTTGTTGCGCAGGGAGTTGTACTTGGTCTCGGCCGCGTCCAGCTCGCCCTTGAGCACCGGCAGCTGCTGTTCAAGGAATACCAGCGACTTCTCGGCCTGCGCCGACTTGCGGTTCACGTTCTGCTGCACGTACTCCTGGCCGATCTGGTTGAGCACGGCAGTCGTCAGCGCGGGATCATTGCCTTCCAGCGTGACGCCGATCACCCCCGACGTGCGGCCGCGCTCGAAGATCCCCAGGCGCGCCTGCACATCCTCGATGGCTGCAAGGCGCGAGCTGCGCGACACCGTGAACTCGGTCCCGGGGCGTCCCGTCAGCGCGTCGATATGCACGTCCATCGCGCCGCCGCCAGGCAGCCGGAAATGCTCGGGCTTGCCCACGGTGCCGTTGAAGGTCGCGCCCGTGAACTTGTCGCTCAGCGTGTAGCGCCCTTCGCCCAGCGTGGTCACGCGAAAGGGCTTGCCCAGCCATTCGTTGGGCACGTCCAGCTGCGAGATCGCGATGGCTTCGCCGCCCCATGCATAACCGCCGCGCGGCAGGCTCGACGGATACGGCAGGCTTTCGTAGCGCTGCGCCAGCCATTCGCCGATCACGGGGAAATAGCGCGGCTTGGCCTGGATGTACAGCAGGAACTTGTCGACTGCGGGTCCAACCACCATGCGCGAACGCAGCACTTCCATTTCGCCCGAGGTCTCCGCCTTGGTATCGAACATGGAGGACACATCGCCGAGCAGGCTGCGGCTCTGCCCCTGCGGCATTTCCTCTTCCACCTGCACGATGATGTCGGCCGAGTACACCTTGGGCGTGATCATCACATAGGTAAGCGCCCCCAGTAATGCAAGCAGAGTGATCGCGATGATCATCCACCGGTTGGAGAAGATGGCGTCCACATGGGACGACAACGGAGTTTCCTGCTGGCGAGCCGGCACGGACGGCTCGAACGATTCGATGGGCAACGACATGCAGCTCTCCAAGAGAAGACGCCGCCGCGGTCGCGGCGTCCCCAGGCGTGGTTTAAGGCGGACTAATCTATGGACTTCACGGTCTGTACGGTCTGGGCGCTCGGGAACAGATTGCTGATGAAGCGGTTCCACCGCACCAGGGCCGCCGTATCCACGAACACCACGTCTTTGGGTTGCAACTCGAACTTCTCCGCCACCGCAAGAGTCTGCGGCGATCCGGCGTTCAGGTGGAACACCAGCGGCGTCGCTTGCTCAGTGCTGCGCACAACGAATATTTGCGACGGATTCGAGGTCAGCTGGTTCGGTCCTCCGGCCAAGCCCAGCGCCTCGGTCAACGACATGCGTCCGTCACGCATCACTGCCGCGGTGGGCAAGGTCACCTCGCCCATCACGAACACCTTGCTGTCATCGCGCGGCGTGACCCTGACGATGTCGCCGGACTTCAGCAGCACCTGGTTCAGGTCTTGGCCACGCTCGATCAGCGCAGGCACGTTCACGCGAGTACGGCGTCCGTCACGGATCACGTAGACTGCGCTGCGATCGCCCGTGGGCAGAATGCCTCCGGCCCTGTTGATCGCTTCCAACAGGGTCATCGGGATATCGTTGATCGCGATTGCGCCCGGCGTCTTCACTTCGCCATCGACGTAAACACGCTTGCTGCGATATCCCAGAACGCGTACGGTGATCTGCGGATCCTGGATGTACTTGCTCGAACTATTCACTATGAGATTGCGCGCCTGAAGTTCCGTCAACCCGGCCACTTTCAGCAATCCCGCATAGGGAAATTGGATATATCCAGTGGATGAAACCGTATAGCCCGGAATGCCCGAGGCGGTGTCTCCAATGGCTAGTTCCGTTACCCCAGTCCCGATGGCGTAGGTTTGCGTCGGAAGGACGAGTTCAGGGTGATCCCACACTACGATCGAGAGGATGTCTCCGGGCCCGATCAGGTACGGCCCGGACTTGCCGTAGAGCTTGTCGACGCCTTCGTTGTCGAGCAATGCCTGGCGCGCGCGCTGGTCTTCAAGCACCAGCGACGGCGTGATTTCCTTGATTACAGCCTTGGAGTTCGGATCCAGCGGATCCGCAAGTTGATTGGCGTCAAAGGTCATACCGGGAGACAAGGCGCAAGCGCCCAGCGAGGACACGAGCGCGATAGCTGCTATGCCTCGGCTCAACGTTCCGAAAAATGTCGTCATGGCAAATCCACTTGTGAATGACTTCGTTGCTTGGAGTGAGCCCGATGCGTAACGGGTTGCGACATTCCACTCTCTTTTCCTAGCCCCGCACATTCGACGGATGTCCTAAGCCTTCTCCTACATCGTTTGGAGGTTTCGGGTGCCTTGCGCACTCAATAAGATTTTGTCGGTAGCCACAAGCTTTGCGGCGGTGCACTGTCTTTGCCTTTCGCACGGCGGCTCCCCACGAACAGGAGTGCGCGATGGACCCGTCCCAAACGGACACGTCGTCTAGATTCAGCGGAGCAAGCTATCTCTATCGCTTGCTCGATGCCGCGATCGTGATCGCCTGCGGCCTGACTGCCACCGGCTTGAAATTCTCGGACGATGCCTTGGCGGATCCTCCGCAGATCCATCTGTTCCTTGTGTATCTGTGCGGCCTGGGCGTGGTCGCCATATTCCCGGCCTTCCGCCTCTATGTATCCTGGCGCGGCCGCCTGCTGACCGACCTGGTCGTGCGCAGCCTGGCGGCCTGGGCGCTGGTGTTCGCGCTGGGCATCTGCATCAGTTTTCTCATGCACCAGACCGCGGCGATATCGCGCATATGGGCGGCTACGTGGTTCGGC
Organism: Achromobacter aegrifaciens; assembly: GCF_902859735.1. Classification (GTDB taxonomy): domain Bacteria; phylum Pseudomonadota; class Gammaproteobacteria; order Burkholderiales; family Burkholderiaceae_B; genus Achromobacter; species Achromobacter aegrifaciens. The sequence continues at coordinate 28,148 of NZ_CADIJY010000024.1, forward strand.
ATGTCGGCGCTGACGCTGGCCGGCTTACGCATTGCGGTCTACGCGATCCTGGGCGCGGCGCGCGACCGCGGGCTGGACCGCAAGCGCGTACTGCTGGTGGGCTTTGGCGCGCTGGGCCATGACCTGTGGCGCCGCGTCGAGCAATACCGCGGCGCGGGCTACGAAGTGGCGGGCATCTATGCCGAGCCCCATGAGAACCTGCCGCCGCAAGTCCGCCGCCTGCATGACCTGGACGAGCTGCATGGCTTCGTGCATGAGCACAACGTCCGCGAGATCTGGATCGTGCTGCCGATGGAAGCGGGCCAGGAACTGCGCGAAGTCCTCTATCACCTGCGCAACGACCTGGTGGATATCCGCTGGATTCCCGATGTCATGTCGATCCAGCTGCTGGGACACCGCATCGGCGAATTCCTGGGTCTGCCGGCCATACAGCTCAACAGCCTGCCGGCCGCCGGCGTGCGAGGCTGGGCCAAGGAACTCTTCGACCGCGGCTTCGCCTTCTGCGCGCTGATCGGGCTGTCGCCCGTGATGCTGACGGTGGCGATCCTGGTGAAGGCGACTTCGCGCGGCCCGGTGTTCTTCACCCAGCCTCGGCTGGGCGTGGACGGCAAGGTCTTCCATGTCTACAAGTTCCGCACCATGACAGTGCATCAGGAGCATGGCGTGGTCACCCAGGCCACGCGCAACGATGCCCGCGTCACGCGCATCGGCGGCTTCCTCAGGCGTACCAGCCTGGACGAACTGCCGCAGTTCCTGAATGTGCTGATGGGCGACATGTCGGTGGTGGGTCCGCGTCCGCACGCGCTGGAACACAACGAAATGTACAAGGACCTGGTGCAGCGCTACATGATGCGCCACCGCGTCAAGCCGGGCATCACGGGCTGGGCGCAGGTCAACGGCCTGCGCGGGCAGACGGACACGCTGCGCAAGATGAGCGACCGGGTCGAGTACGACATCTACTACATCCAGCACTGGACGTTCAGGATGGACCTGCAGATCATCGCCCGCACGGCGTTGTCGGGATGGACGGGCCGCAATGTCTACTAAACCCTTGGGATGGCCCGAGCAACGCAAGGCCGCGGCCCGCGACGGCTTGCTGGCGCAGGCGGAGTTCCGCCAGGCGGTAGAGATGTTGCCGCTGGTTTCCATCGACCTGCTGCTGCGCGATGCCGCGGGCCGCTACCTGACCGGCCTGCGGGCCAATCCCCCGGCCCAGGGCGCCTGGTTCGTGCCGGGCGGACGGATCCGCAAGAACGAGACCCTGCACGCCGCGCTGCGCCGCATCGCCCGCGACGAACTGGGCATCCCGGTCAGCGAGCTGGCCTGGACCCCGCGCGGCGTGTACGAACACTTCTATGGCACCAATTTTGCGGGTGAAGCCGGACGCTCCACCCACTACGTCGTCCTCGCCTATGAGGCCGAGCTTTCTTTGGACATTTCCAGCCTGCCCCAGGCCCAGCACCGCAGCTACCGCTGGCTGCCCGCGAAGGCCCTCGCCGCCGATCCCGGCGTGCACCCCTACACCCAGGCCTACTTCAAGGAGTGAGCGCCATGACCAATCCCCCTCCCCCGTACCGGGCAGTCATACTCTGCGGCGGTTCAGGCTCGCGCCTGTGGCCGCTGTCGCGCGAGCTGCTGCCCAAGCAGTTCATCCGTTTGACCGATGACCGCAGCCTGCTGCAGAACACCCTGCTGCGGCTGGGTTCGGCGGATGCGCAGGCCCGGCCCACCCTGGTCTGCAACGACGCGCACCGCTATATCGCGGCGGAGCAGGCGCTGGAGCTGGGCATCAAGGACGTGGAAGTGATCCTGGAGCCTTTCGCGCGCAACACGGCGCCGGCAATCGCCGCGGCCACCCTGCGCGCCATGCGCGACGGCGAGGACCCGGTCATGCTGATCATGCCGTCGGACCACGTGCTGGAAGACGGCGAGGTACTGCGCGCCGCCTTCGCCGAAGCCTACAAGGCCGCCTTGCAAGGCGCCCTGGTGACCTTCGGCATCACGCCCACCGCGCCGCTCAGCGGCTACGGCTACATCCAGGCGGACGAGCCCGGCGTCATGGCCCCCGCCCGCCGCGTGCGCCGCTTCGTTGAAAAGCCCTCGCCCGAGGTGGCGCAGCGCTTCATCGATGATGGCGGCTATTACTGGAACAGCGGCATGTTCGCCTTCCAGGCCTCGGTATTCCTGTCGGAAATGGCGCGCCTGGCGCCCAAGATGCTGGAACAGGTGCAGGCGGCGGTGGCCATCGGACATGGCGAGAATTCGCTTTTCCACCTGGACGGCCCGTCCTTCGAGGCCTGCCCCAGCGATTCCATGGACTACGCCATCATGGAGCGCACCGACAGCGCCGTGGTCATCCCGCTGGCCGCCTCGTGGAGCGATGTGGGCGCCTGGGACGCGGTCTGGGGTATCGCCCAGAAGACGGTGGAAGGCAACTCCACCACCGGCGACGTCATGGTGGAGGATTCGCGCAACTGCCTGATCCACTCCACCAGCCGGCTGGTGGCCTCGGTGGGCCTGGACGACATCGTCGTGATCGAAACCGCCGACGCCGTGCTGGTGGCGCACAAATCGCGCTCGCAGGACGTCAAGCGGCTGGTCGAGATCTTCAAGACGCAGCACCGCTCGGAACTGAACCATCACCGCGAAGTGCAGCGGCCTTGGGGATCCTACGACTCGGTCGGCCAGGGGCCGCGCTACCAGGTCAAGCGCATCACGGTGAAGCCCGGCGCGCGCCTGTCCTCACAGATGCACCATCACCGGGCCGAGCATTGGATCGTGGTTTCGGGCACGGCGCGCATCTACAACGGCGACAAGCAATACCTGCTGACCGAGAACCAGTCGACCTACATCCCGCTGGGCGAGATCCACAGCCTGGAGAACCCGGGAAAGATCCCGCTGGAAATCATCGAGGTGCAATCGGGCGCCTACCTGGGTGAAGACGACATCGTCAGATTCCAGGACATGTATGGCCGGGTCTGAAAAAGAGGTGCCCCCGCCCTTCTTCAGACCGGGCATGGCCCGGATCTGCCTGCCGCTTGCCGGGCTGTTCTTCGCCGTACTGGTAACGATAGGCAACCTGCCGGGCCTGGCCGCCGAGATGTCGGACGCCTTTGGGGACAAGCGTCTGCATCTTGCGGCTTACGCCTTCCTGACCACGTTGATCTATTTCTCGGTCAACCGGCGCCCGGCGCTGACGGCCTTGGTGGCGATTGCCATGCTGGGTGCGCTGGATGAAGCAATCCAGTCCCTTTTTCCCTATCGACAGGCTGAATTATTAGACCTTTTGGCCGATATCTCAGCGGCTGGTGCAACAGTAATCTCATTGCACATTGGTACCGCAGCCTTCGGCTCCTTTCGTGCAGTCACTAAGTCTTAAGGATACAACCATGCCAAAACGGGCACTGATTACCGGCGTTACTGGCCAAGACGGGGCCTATCTGGCGGAGTTTCTGCTGGCCAAGGGCTATGAGGTCCACGGCATCAAGCGGCGTGCTTCGCTGTTCAATACCGCCCGGATCGACCATCTGTACCAGGATCCGCATGACCAGCCCCGCAATTTCGTGCTGCATCACGGCGACATGACCGACTCTTGCAGCCTGATCCGCATCGTGCAGTCGGTGCAGCCCGACGAGATCTACAACCTGGCCGCCCAAAGCCATGTCGGCGTCTCGTTCGAGGAACCCGAATACACGGCCAACGCCGACGGCCTGGGCACCCTGCGTCTCCTGGAAGCCATCCGCATCCTGAAACTGGAGAACAAGGCCCGCTTCTACCAGGCCTCCACCTCCGAGCTGTATGGCCTGGTGCAAGAGACGCCGCAAAAGGAAACCACGCCGTTCTATCCGCGCAGCCCGTATGCGGCGGCCAAGCTGTACGCCTACTGGATCAGCGTGAATTACCGCGAAGCCTATGGCATGTATGCCTGCAACGGCATCCTGTTCAACCACGAATCGCCCAAGCGCGGCGAGACCTTCGTCACGCGCAAGATCACCCGCGGCCTGGCCCGCATCGTGCTCGGCCTGCAGGAATGCCTGTACCTGGGCAACCTGTCCGCCCTGCGCGACTGGGGCCACGCCCGCGACTACGTCGAAATGCAATGGCTGATGCTGCAGCAGGACACGCCCGAGGACTACGTCATCGCGACCGGCATGCAATACAGCGTGCGCGAATTCATCAATACCGCCGCGCGCGAGCTGGGCATCCTGCTGGCCTGGGAAGGCGAAGGACTGGAAGAGACCGCCACCGTGCTGTTCTCGCCGGTCCATGACGTCAAGCCCGGCCAGGTCATCGTCCGGGTGGATCCGCGCTACTTCCGCCCGACGGAAGTGGAGACCCTGCTGGGCGATCCGACCAAGGCGCGCGAAAAGCTGGGATGGTCGCCCCGCACCTCCTTCGCGCAACTGGTCAAGGAAATGGTCGAGAGCGATCTGCGCGACGCCCGGCGCGATGCGCTGGTCGAGCAGAACGGCTACGAAATCTACGCCTACAAGGAGTAGCACGACATGACGAACCTGGAGCAACGCGTCTTCGTCGCCGGCCACCGCGGCATGGTGGGCGCCGCGATCACCCGCGAGCTGCAACGCCGCGGGTACCGCAACGTGCTGACCCGCGGCCGGGAAGAGCTGGATCTGGAAAACCAGAATCAGGTCAACCGCTTCTTCTCGACCACGCCGGTCGACGTGGTGTACCTGGCCGCGGCCAAGGTGGGCGGCATCCTCGCCAACCAGACGCATCCGGTGGAGTTCCTGTACAAGAACCTGATGATCCAGTGCAACGTGATCCGCGCCGCGTATGCGGCCGGCGTGCGCAAGCTGCTGTTTCTGGGTTCGTCATGCATCTATCCGCGCGAAGCTCCTCAGCCGATCCGCGAGGACGCCTTGCTGACGGGGCCGCTGGAGGCGACCAACGAGCCCTACGCCATCGCCAAGATCGCGGGCCTGAAGCTGTGCGAGGCCTATCAGCGCGAATTCGGCGCGCGCTTCATCTGCGCCATGCCGACCAATCTGTATGGCCAGCATGACAACTACGACCTGCAAAGCAGCCACGTGCTGCCCGCGCTGATCCGCAAATTCCACGAAGGGCGGGAATCTGGCCAGGAAAGCGTGAGCATCTGGGGCACCGGCGCGCCGCTGCGGGAGTTCCTGTACGTGGACGACCTGGCCCAGGCCTGCGTCATGCTGATGGAGCATCCGCAGGCGGAAGGCATCTACAACATCGGCGCCGGGCAGGACATCTCGATCGCCGACCTGGCCAGGCTGGTGGCCCGCGTGGTCGGCTACGAGGGCAACATCGTCTACGACAGCAGCAAGCCCGACGGCACGCCGCGCAAGCTGATGGACTCGGCCCGCATGCAGGCGCTGGGCTGGAAACCGGAGATCTCACTGACGCATGGCATCACGCTGGCCTACGGGCACTTCCTGCGTGAACGCACCCAGCATGCGCTGCCCGTGGCCTGACGGCCTCGCCAGAACCCCTATGCCCACAGGCCCCAGCCATGTTCGGATTCCTGAGGAAACACATCGCCGGCAATGCCTCCTTCTGGGGGCTGGTGGAGTATGGCATCGGCCCCGTCGCGGCGCTGGTGGCCTTGCCCATCCTGTTCCGGCAGCTGGGAACGGTGGGCTTCGGCCAGTACTCGATGATCATCGCCCTGGCCGGCTTCGGCAATGCCGCCAACCTGGGCGCGGCGGTGACGGCGACCAAGCTGGTTTCCGAACGCATGCACGAACCGGGCGGCGCCTATCGCGCAGCCGGCGTAAGCATGTCGCTGATCGGCTGCGCGCTGGGGGTCGTGACCCTGGCCGCAGTGCTGCTGTGGGGAGTGGTGGGCCTGGGCTGGCCGGCGGCCACCTTCGGCGGCGTGGCGGTGACGATGCTTGCCATGCCCGCCCTGGCCATCTACCTGACGCAGCAATATGACCAACTGTTTTCCGGATGCCTGAAAGGGCGTGAAGACTTCCGCGCCACGGCGCTGTGCGAGGTCTTCAGCCGCACCGGCACGATGGGGCTGGCTTGCGCCACGGCCTGGCTGACGGCCTCCCCCACCTGGACCGGCCTGGCGCAGGCGCTGGGACTCCTGATCGCGGGCAGCGTGAAGATGCGCGTATTCGCGCGCACCTATGGACGCATCCTGGTGCGCCCGGTGCGCGACCGCGCCGCCATGATGGACGCCTTCCGCTTCTCCCGCTGGTCCTGGCTGAACAGCCTGAGCGCCCTGGCCTTCGGTTCGGTGGACAGGGTGCTGGTCGGCAGTCTCATGGGTCCGGCGGCGCTGGCCATCTACACGGTCGGCGTGCAGGTCGGCCAGATCATCCATACCGCGTCGGTCGCGATCTTCCAGAAGGCCATGCCGCGCGTCACCCGCCTGTCGGTTTCGCCGCCCTATCCGGGCGCCGTCGAACGCGAGATCCGCCGCATGATGCTGTGGAACCTGGCGCTGTCGGCCAGCGCCACGCTGGCGGTGCTGGCGGTCAGTCATCCGCTTCTGAACCTGCTGCTGGGGGACAACGTCGCCAGCGGCCATCTGGGCACCTTCCAGTTGCTGATCGTGGCCTCCGGGCTGCTGTCCTTGAACGCCGCAGCGCACTTTTCCCTGCTGGGCCTGGGCAATTCGCGCGCCGTCGCCATCCTGAACGGCCTGGGCGGCCTGGCGATGCTGTGCGTCATGGCGGGACTGGTACACGCGGCGGGGGAACACGCCGCGGCATGGGGCCGCATGGCCTACGCGGCGATCACGCTGGCCGGCGTGGCCCTCGCCATCCGTCAATCCCGCCCAGAATTTCCGGGCGCCTTGCCTGCGGCCACCCGTTAACTCATATGCTGAGGTCCTACATGCGCAAGCGTCATAACGAGTATTCACGTCAGCTCATCGACTTCGTCCGCGAGTTGCGGCCGCCGGCGCCGATTGCCGGCAGCCTGTTGCCGAAAGTGACCATCGTTACCCCCTCGTTCAACCAGGCCCGCTTCCTGGAGCGCACCATCCTGTCCGTGCTGAACCAGGGCTATCCGCGGCTGGAGTACATCATCATCGACGGCGGCTCCACCGACGGCAGCGTGGACATCATCCGCAAGTATGAGCGCTACCTGACGTACTGGGAGAGCACGCCCGACCGCGGCCAGTCGCATGCCATCAACAAGGGCTTCGAACGCGCCACCGGCGACTATGTGGGCTGGCAAAACTCCGACGACCTGTACTTCCCCGGCGCCTTGCGCAAGCTGGGCGCGGCCGCCTCCAAGGGACGCGCGCCCATCGTCAGCGGCAACCTGTTCGTGGCGGACGCCGACAACAAGATCTTCCGCAAGATCCATTACACGCCGGTCAACCGCGGCACGCTGACGGTGGTGAAGGCGTCCATCCCGAACCAGTCCGCGATCTTCCGCCGCGACCTGCTGCAGAAGTACGGGCTCCTGCAGGAGAGCATGCGCTACTGCATGGACCTGGAGCTGTGGAGCCGGCTGCTGCGCGAAGGCAAGAACCTGATCGTCCCGGACGCAATGGGCGTGTACACCGCCCATGACGAAACCAAGACGGCGCTGATGCAGGACGTGCTGCTCGAAGAGCGCGAGCAGATCGTCTCGCGCATCCGCCGCACGGAGCCGGGCCTGGGCAAGCTGTTCGAACTGTCGTGCCGGGCGTCCAAGGTGGCCGCCCACGCGCGGCAGGGCGACCTGTCCTATCTGTTCGAAAAGCTGACCACCAGGATTTTCGGACGAGACGACTGGGCTTCGCACTAGCGCCTGTCCATACCGGGAAGAGCCACAATGACCACGCACCGCCGCTTATCGACCCTGCATCTGCTGGGCATGTTCGCCTTCACGGCGCTGGCCCTGAACGACGATCACTTCGTCCTGGGCGTCGGCAGCTTCAAGCTGTCGCCCTTCGATTTCCTGTTCGTCGCCATGCTGGTGGTCAAGATGCTGCGGCTCGCGGATCCCGCGGCCTATGCGCTGCCCCGCGGCATGCTGGGCATGCTGCTGGGAATCCAGTGCGTGTCGGTGATCTATCTGCTTCTGGTGTCGCTGCATCATCCCGGCATCGAGACCGGCGATGTCGCGCGGGACCTGCGCATCGTGTTCTATTTTCTGTGCACGCCCTTTCTTTGCTACAAGGACATCGACAGCCCGGCCGCCTACGCGGTGCTGCAGAAGTACATCGTGGCGGCCTGCCTGGCCGTGGCCACGCTGATGTTGGCCGAACAGCTGCAAGGCTTCAGCGTGGCGAATCCGCTGCGCAACGTGCGGCTGGGCGTATGGGCCATTCCGTTCGGCGTGGTGTCTCTGCTGTACTTCCGGCGCACGCTCAACGTTTCCGGACCCAAGGCTTACGCGCTGACGGTCTATATGCTGCTGGCCCTGGTGTTCTCGCTGAACCGCAGCCAATACCTGCAGCTGGCGATCTCGGTCTTCATCGCCGTGCTGTTGGGCGCGGGTCCCGAGATCCGGCGCCGCGCCGTGCTGGTCTTTGCGCCGGCGGCAGTCGCCGGGGTGCTGGTCTTCGCCGCGATCGGCTACCTGGACGTGCTCACCAATCGCATCTTCAGCGTCGAGCGCCTGGACGAGGACTCCAGCTACGGCGCGCGCGTCCAGGAAATGCAGGGGCAAATGGACTTCTTCGCGGAGAGTCCGGTGTTCGGCAAGGGCGCGGGCTTTCGCAGCTGGGTCATGGGCGAGAACGGCTTCGAGCTGAGCACCTTCGCCCACAACTCCTGGGCCTTCTACCTGATGAAATTCGGGGTGGTCGGCACCATCATGATCATGCTTCCGCCCGTGCTCATTCTGCTGCTCACGCTGTTGCGACGATATGCGCATCCGGGCCTGGAGCTGCACCGGCGATACCTGCTTGCCACCGCGCCTATCTATATCTTCATCGACTCGCTTTCCGGCGGCCTGGCCTATGCGCCCAAGACCGCCTTCACCGGGTTCCTGCTGTGCTATTGCCTGTCGCTCATGCGCAATGCCCAGATCATGCCCGTGCCAGAACAAAGAACGACATCCGCCCCCAGCCACCGCCCGGACGTTGCGCGCCGGACGCCAACTAGAGTGATCCCACATGCCTGATGTCTTGTTTGTCGCGCCAGACCTGCACGGCGGCGTAGGAAGATGTGTCGCCTTCATCGTGGATGCCTTGCCGGAACAAGGGGTGGATTCCGCCTTGTTCCTGCTGCGTTCGCGCATCCGCGAGTATCCCGTATCCAATCCGAAGGTGACCCGGGCGCTCCCTGTCAACGAATCCCCGACCGCGCTGCGGCTGATGCTGCCCGTGGCCTTTTTCAAGCTGCTCATGCAGATCCGGCGCGACAAGCCCGCCATCGTCTGCTCGCACGGCCTCTTGTGCAACATGCTGGTCGTGGCGGCCAAGAAGCTGCTGCGCGGCAAGTTCGCCACCGTCGCCTTCGAACACAGCAGCCCGGCCATCCACTACGGAGCCTCGCGCATGCGGCGCCTGAAATGCTGGCTGGTCAGCCAGACCTACCGGCGCCACGATGCGGTGGTGGGCGTGTCGCGCGGCGTCAAGGAAGACCTGGTCAGCATGTTTCCGCCGCTGCGCGGCAAGGTCCACACCATCTACAACGGCGTGCCGCTGGAAAATGTGCGCGCGCAGGGCGGCCGCGGCGGCGACGACCCCGCGCAGCCCGCCCCCTACCATGTGGTGGCCGTGGGCCGGCTCGAAGCAGTGAAGGATTACGCGACGCTGATCGACGCGGCCGCATTGCTGGATGACCCCGGCATCCGCTTCACCATCCTGGGCGAAGGATCCGAGCATGCCGCCCTGCAAAAACGCATCGATGAGCGCGGCTCGCGCAGCCCGGTCACCCTGGCGGGCCATATCGACAACCCGTTCCCGGTGATTGCGGGCGCCGGCGCATTCGCCCTGACCTCCCTGCGCGAGAGCTTCGGCAATGTGCTGGTGGAAGCGCTGTGCCTGGGCGTGCCGGTCATTTCCACCGACTGTCCCCATGGCCCGGCTGAAATCCTGGATTCCGGCCGCTACGGCCTGCTGGTTCCGGTGGGCGACGCCGCGGCCCTGGCCGAGGCGGTGCGCCGCCTGGCCTATGACGCGGAGATGCGTGAACGGTTTGCCGAGCAAGGCCCGGAACGCGCCGACGCCTTTTCCCTGGAACGGCACTGCCGCAACGTCATCGCCCTCTTCCGCCCGCTGATGCAGCGCGGCACGCCCTGAACAGGACAGCATCATGCAGAAGATACCGGTATCGGTCGTCGTCATGACGAAGAACGAGGAACGCAACATCAACAAGTGCCTGAAGGCGCTGGTCGAATTCGACGAAGTATTCGTGGTGGACTCCAACAGCACCGACGCGACCTGCGCGATGGCGACGGCGCTGGGCGCCAAGGTCTCGAACTTCCAGTGGAACGGCAAGTATCCCAAGAAGAAGCAGTGGTGCCTGGAACAGCTGCCGTTTTCGCACCCCGTGGTGCTGTACGTGGACGCGGACGAAGAGATGACGCCCGGCCTGGCCGCGGAAATACGCGAAGCCCTGCCGCGCTTCGCGGCGGGCGCGGGCGGCGCCTTCGTGCCGTTCGATTACGTCTTCTGCGGCAAGAAGCTGGAACACGGCCACCGCGTGTACAAGCTGGCCCTGTTGGCGCGCGACCGCTCGCGCTTCCTGGACTACGACGATCTCGACGTGGCGCATATGTGGGAGGTCGAAGGCCATTACCAGCCGCAGGTCGAAGGCGAAACCTTCGCCCTGCGCCAGCGCATGGTGCACAACGACCATGATTCGCTGTTCCACTACTTCGACAAGCACAACCGCTATTCCGATTGGGAAGCGAACCTGCGCACCAAGGGCCTGATGAACGATCCGCGCGAGGCCAACGTGGGCGCGCGCGCCCTGCTCAAGCGCATCTTCCAGGCCATGCCGTTCAAGGCGCCCATCTCGTTCCTGCATTCCTACGTGTTCCGCCTGGGCTTCCTGGACGGCAAGGCGGGCTACGACTACGCGGTGGCGCGCGCCATGTACTACTGGCAGATCCGCATCAAGACCGAAGAGATCCAGAAGGCGCGGCAGGCCAGCGCCGCCGCGGCGCGTGACGACGCCGTGGCGGGAGCCGCCAAATGAGCGCCCTGCAACAGCTCGACCGTTTTGCGCTGGCGCCCGGCCAGCGCGGCCGCTCCGCCCTGACGGTGCAGCTCTGGTGGACGGTGCAGGCGACGCTGTTCCGCTGGTCGCCGCAAGTTGCCTATGGCTTTCGCCGCTGGCTGCTGCGGTGCTTTGGCGCACGGGTCGGCCGCAAGGTGCTGATCCGGCCCACCGCCACCGTGACCTATCCATGGAAGGTCGAAATCGGCGACTACGCCTGGATTGGGGACGACGCGGTCATCTACAGCCTGGGTCCCATCCACATCGGCGCCCACGCCGTGGTGTCGCAGCGCAGCTACCTCTGCGCAGCAGACCACGATGCGGCGCAACCCGACTTTCCCTTGCGCGAACGCGCCGTGCGCATCGAGGACGGCGCGTGGGTGGCGACCGACGTGTTCATCGGCCCCGGCGTGACCGTCGGGCGTGAAGCAGTGATCGGCGCACGCAGCTCGGTGTTCCGCAACATGCCGCCCGCCATGGTGTGCCACGGCAACCCATGCCGTCCGATCCGCCCGCGCCAGGCTGGCCCGGCATGAAGATCCTCATCTACGGCATCAACTACGCGCCCGAACTCACCGGCATCGGCAAATACAGCGCCGAACTGGCCGAATGGCTGGCCGCGCGCGGCCACGAAGTCAGCGTGGTGACGGCCCCGCCCTACTATCCGCAGTGGCAGGTGCACGAAGGCTATCGCGCCAGCCGTTACCGCAAGGAAACCCTGCGCGGCGTCACCGTACGCCGCGCGCCGCTCTGGGTTCCCGGACGGCCGGGCGGCCTCAAGCGCCTGATCCACCTGGCCAGCTTCGCCCTGTCCAGCCTGCCCTCGCTGTTGCGCGCGGCCGCCGGGCGGCCGGACATCATCCTGGTGGTGGAGCCCGCGCTCTTCTGCGCGCCCGCCGCCTGGCTGGCGGCGCGGCTTTGCGGCGCCCGCGCCTGGCTGCACATCCAGGACTATGAAGTGGACGCCGCGTTCGAGCTGGGGCTGCTCAAGGGCGCCGGCCTGCGCGCCATGGTGCTCAGGGCCGAACGCTGGCTGATGCGCCGCTTCGACCGCGTGTCGACCATATCCAGCCGCATGCTGGACCTGGCGCGGGCCAAGGGCGTGGACCCGGGCCGCGCGGTGCTGCTGCCCAACTGGATCGATGTCGATGCGATTGCGCCGCGCGCCGGCGGCGGCAACTACCGCGCCGAACTGGGCATTCCGCACGACGCGATCGTTGCGCTTTATTCAGGCAACATGGGCGGCAAGCAGGGCCTGCAGACCCTGGCCGACGTGGCCCGCAGGCTCAGCCGCGAGACGCGCCTGTGGTTCGTCTTCTGCGGCCAGGGTCCTGAACGCGCGCCGCTGCAGCAGCAATGCGAGGGCCTGGCCCGCGTCGTCTTCCTGGACCTGCAGCCTGCCGAACGCCTGGGCGAATTGCTCAATACCGCCGACATCCATCTGCTGCCCCAACGCGCCGGCGCCGCCGACCTGGTGATGCCGTCCAAGCTGACTGGCATGCTGGCCAGCGGCCGGCCCGTGGTGTGCGGCGCCTCGCCCGGCACCGAGCTGGCCGGCGTGGTCGCGCGCTGCGGCCTGCTGACGCCGCCGGAAGACGGAGCGGCCATGGCCGAGGCGGTGCGCAAGCTCAGCTACAACGCGCAGATCCGCGAAACCCTGGGCGCCGCGGCGCGCCAGTATGCGCAGACGCATCTGCACGTGGACAGCGTGCTGGCTGCCGCGGAACAGGAATTCGAAGCGCTGATAGCGGCCAAGGGCAAACATGCGGCCCGCGGCGCGGGCGTTTGAACGTCCGCACGGCGCCGCACAAGCCTGCCGCATCTGCTGCGCGCAGGCCGTCAACGTTGCGATGAGTTCAATTTTCTCTTGGCGGTTGGCGACGGGTTACGCGCACTCGAGACCGATGCTCTTGCATCAAGTCTCTCGCGCTTGACCCATCCTACGCGTCTGGGTCGTGTTTGGCGGGCGCTGCGCCGTTGCCGCTGCTGACCAGTCCCATCTGCACCGCGATGTAGGCTGCCTCGGCCTGGTTACGCGCGTTCAGCTTCCAGTACAGCGTGCGCGCGTGGCTCTTCACGGTGGCCACCGAGATGCCGACCTGCTGGCCGATCTCCCGCATGGTCTTGCCCTGCACCAGCAATTGCAGGATCTCTTCCTGCCGTTGGGTCAGCTCCCTCAGCTCCTGGGTTGGCGGATGCGAGGCGCCCTGAGGTCGGGCCGCGGGCTGCGGATAGCATTCGCCGCCCGCCATGACGAGGCTGACCGCCGCCGCCAGCGCATCGGGGCTGGAGGCCTTGGGCATGTAGCCCGCGACGCCTGCCCGCGCACACGCCGCCATGACGCCCGGGTCCAGCACCGAATAAAGCACCAGCACCAGCCGCGGCATGAAGAACGCCATCGATTGGGACAGGAGTCCGACGTCCTGCTCGGCCAGGCCGCTGCAACCCATCACCAGCAACTCCACCGGGCGGTTGATCGAACTGGACATGGTGAGCAATTGGGCTGGCGAGATGGCCAGAATGTCGTCGGTGTTCCGCGCACGCTCCAGCACATGCTGGATCGCGACACGGAGCAGAGCGTAGTCTTCGATCAGTACGGTTGTCATCCCGGGGGGAACCTTGTGACGCATGGCCCATACACGGTTCCCATGACGCTGGCGCATCATTGCTGCAACGGCAGGCTGCTGGCGTCACCGACCTCACGGGAATCTCGTCCGCGGCACGGAATCGCGATGGCGAGGCGGAGTTGTTCGCCTTCTCGATCCAGTCTTGCGGACACAACCCATGCTATCAGCGGCTACGTTCGCTGAATCTCGTTCAGGAGGATGATTGGTGGAGGAATGCAGCAGCACTGCGACCGCGGATACTGCTGTGTATGAATTAGCCATGATGGCTATGCGCGCTCCCGGCAGCAACGGAACGCCTTTGTTCCAGGCTGCCGGGCAGGCCGCGCAAACCAATCCCGGCTACCCGAGCTTGCGCCCATAAAGCTGCCCGGCATCCACATCCCTGCCGTTCGGTTCATGCCATTCCAAGGTCGCGCCACGCTGCAGCGCCGCGTATACGGCTTCGCCCTTGTTCTTCACATGCAAGCGCTGGTAAAGCGTGCACGCATGCGTTTTGGCCGTGGCCACCGAAATGTTCAACATCCTGCTGACCGTCTTGATCGGATAGCCGCGCGCCAGCAACACCAGGACTTCGTATTGCCGCGGCGTGATCTGCAGCAGCTGCGCGCCGGCGCTGACGGGCATGGAACCCTTGCTGGCAGCGGCATCGTCGGCATCCCTGGCCGGCAAGGCGCAGACCGTTTGCGCGGGAGCCTGCAATGCCTGTTCGCTGGGGAAGCACTGCCCTCCCGCCATGACCAGGCGGATGGCCGCTTCAAGGATTTCCACCGATGCCGTCTTCATGAGGCAACCGTAGACGCTTGCCCCGGGCAACCCTTGTACCGGCATGGGCAGAGGCATGACGTCCGTCAGCAGCAGGATCCGCTTGGGCGTGAGCACGCGCTGGATTTCATGCAGCGCGCTCCACGCTTCGTCGGTATCCACCGGCAATCCATAGATCAACAGGTCGGCGCCCGCGTGCACGCCGTCCGCCTTGGAGATGTCAGCCAAACCCATCCCCTCGATTTCCCACACATCATCCAACTTGCTCAGAATCTGCCACAACCCCAACCGCAGGAGCGGATGGGCTTCAATCAGGACCATCTTGGCCATGGTGTCCTCCCGGTTTTTCGACGGGCCTAGAAGGGATCTTCGCTGTGCTGAAGACTATTTTTTTTCCAACCCTGCGATGCGAGTCCGCAATATTCCGGAATATCTAATGAAGCTGAACCGGAGCATTTGGGCTGGGAGACTTTGGTAGCCAACATAACGGATGGCATGGACCCATCTTATGGTTCGAAATTGTCAAAATCAAGACGTTTCGGCTCGATATAATCCGACAAAAACAGAAATCATTCGTTAGCCTTAATCATCATCGTAAATCTGGACGAGACGCGCATCTCATCCATTCCGGCGCTAGGGTTTTCACCAGGAATTCCCCATGAGGAGCTTGCGCTTTCCCTATGGAAGATGCAGGTCCGGCGCGGGTCGCAGGCTAAGGCAGGCCACTGTTACAGGCGTAAAAAAGCCGCGCCGCGGCATCCGCCGGGCGCGGCCTGGAAGTTCCGGAATCAGGACAATAACTGTCTATATGTTTCCGCGGACACATCAAGCCCGTGCGTCTTTCTCGTAATCGAAATATAGGTAACATTTTTATTTTTGCGTTTCCGGCACGATTTACTCCATATAGGCGAAGTCAAATACCGTATGCCCGCCCTGATGATGCCAATGGTGCATCGAAGCATGACGTTTTCTCAGGAAGCTCGCGTAGTGGATTTCGCCGTCCGTTTCCACATAGGTGGACGGCGTTAGTTCCTCGATCCGGTTCAACGACACGCCCTTGCCGTAGTGGCAGAAGCCCTGGTACTGGGCGCAGCGGATCACCTCTCCGCCAGGCGACACAACGATTCCGGCGTTGCGGGCCCGCATCGGGTTGCGCACGATGGGGTTGCAGGCATGCGGCGTCCACTCGGTCGAGCGCGGCGAATCCGAAAAGAAAGCGAATAATTCGTCGCAATGGCTTTGGCCGTCGGTCCGATCGATATTAGTTAATAACCACCAATATTCGCCGTGTTTGAAAATAATGGTATCGACGGCGGATATATTAGTCATCAAATTTACATCAAGCTCCCATTTGAGCGGAAAATCGGTGCATTTCCAGAGCTCTATACTGCGATTGCCGCAGGTCTCCGGCACCATGTAGGTGACGCCTTCGTGCTCGAATATATATGGGAATGACAGATGGTAGGGCAGGTTCAGGGCCGTTCCCAGCAGGCGGAAAGCCCCGTCGGAGTAGGTCGCAACCGAGATCGTGCCCTTGCGCGAGGTAAAATCGTAATCCTCAAAAAATATATACGGCTTTTTATCCTGGGTATATACAAACGGATCCGCGAAGAATCTGCCCTTGGGCGGCTGCAATACCATGGCCTCGGATACCACCGCCTGCTGCCGGGCAGAAGGAAACATGCCTATCCGCCAGCGCACATTGCGTTTCATGACGCGCCGCACAATCAAATCCGACATTAACCAGGCCTGACGCGCAATATATGCGGCGCTATCCCACTCCACCGGATCCTCGCGCCGCAGGCCGCTCATGATCTGCATGCCCGGCGGCGCAACGCCTTGCTTGACGCGGGCCAGCGCCTGCAGCGCGTCGTACACCATGAAATTGCCCAGGCTGAACGCGCGCGCCTGATTCTTCAACCAGAACACTTCGGTGTTGAAACTGCGCTGGTCCAGCAATTCGTCCTGGTCCTCCCGCGGCCCCACGCGCCAGAGCTTCACCGTGGTGTGATCTTCACGCTGATAGACCTCCCAGAAGCCGGCATAGCGGCTGGTCGCCACCGCAATATCCGAATAACTCAGTTGCCATACGCCCAGCCGCGCCCAGCCCGCCATTTGTTCGCGGGTGGCCGGCGATGCGCCCAGCGTGATGACCAGGTCCAGGCCCAGCGCCGCAACCTGGCTTTGCACCTCGGCCGCGGGCATGCCAGGCGTCAACGACAGGACGGCAGCCGTATCCGATGACACGCTTTCCCGCATGTCGCGGCACGCAAGCGCCTGCCGCTGCTTTGCCGGCAGCAGCCGCGCTTCCAGGCGCGACAAGGCGCCAAACAACGCGCGCGCACCCAACCGGGGCGCTTTCTCGCCGCCCTCCTCACTCATCACCAGCAAAGCAGCGACTTCAAAATCCTGGCTATGCGTGAGCCAATCCACCATCTCATGCATCCAGCCGGGTTGCTCGTACCCGTCGACCAGCAGTCCCACTCTGTAGGTTTTCATTTCTCCTGCTCCTGTGCCAGGGCTTGTCGGCCTTCCGTCCGTTACGGCGAACGGACTAGGGCCTGTCATTGCGTATTCAGGGGCGCGACAGATTCAACTCCTCGCGCTGATACTGCGGGGTTTTGCGCCTCCCTTCCAGACCACATTCATCCTAGGTCGGCAGTCCGAGGACGAAAGGCTCAAGGTCATGCGCAAACACTAGGAAATCGTTACTCCCTCCGCATGAGTTTCGTCATCCCTCTGGTGGAGATTGGCGAGAATCCGGCCGGTCCTGAACGCGGGACTTGCGGCCCGCTAGTGGTAAACCCTATTGGGGATAGCCGAGGCTCGCGTCTCAGCCATCTCTCACGCATAATTGTTTTTAAACGAACGTTTGAATTCAACCTTATGCAAGAAATCAGACCGTCCCTCACCCGTGAATCCATCCTGGACACCGCCGAGGCCTTGTTTGCCCAACAAGGACACGATGGCACCTCGATGCGCCAGATCACCGCGGCCGCCGGCGTCAATCTGGCGTCGGTGAACTATCACTTCGGCTCCAAGGAGTCACTCGTGCAGGCGGTGCTCAAACGTCGCCTTGAAGTGCTGAACCGCGAGCGCTTGCGACTTTTGGATGAGCTGGAGGCGCAAGCCGAAGGCAGGCCCCTGAAGCCGTCGCAGATCGTGGACGCCTTTTTCGGCACGCTGCTGCGCCTGGCGGCCGATCCCGCGCAGGCCGGCAGCACCTTCCTGCCGCTGCTCGAACGCACCATGACGGATCCCTCCGACTTCATCCGCGCGCTGTTCGCGGAGGAGTACGCGGATGTGCTGGAGCGCTACCGCAACGCGCTGTTCGCAGCCCTGCCCGACGTGCCCCGCGCGGAAATCATGTGGCGCTTCCAGTTCATGCTGGGCGCCACCTCGTACGCCATCATCGGCACCGACCTGTTGCGCTCGGTCACGGGCTGGACCATCGACGACGCCGAACAACCGGATAACCCCAACCTGCTGCTGCCGCGCCTGATGAGCTTTCTGCTCGGCGGCCTGCGCTCGCCCCTGCCGCACGTGCCCTGAACGCCAAGCGCCCGCAGACGGAACAGAACCTCCACGGAGACAAGAAAATGAACGCAGTCATCTACGCTCTGGTCATCGTCGCGCTCCTGGCGGCGGTCTTGCTGGGCGTACGTCCGATCCGCCGCGCCCTTTTGTCGGCGCCGATCTTCAACCTGTACCGCAAGGTGCTGCCGCAGATGTCGGACACCGAGCGCGATGCGCTGGAGGCCGGTACGGTGTGGTGGGAAGGCGAACTGTTCCGCGGCCGGCCCGACTGGAGCCGCCTGCTGGCCTATCCCCGCCCGCGCCTGAACGATGACGAGCAGCGTTTCCTCGACGTCCAGGCCGAAGAGGCCTGCCGCATGGTCAACGACTGGCATGTCACGCAGGAAAGCCACGACCTGCCGGCCGAGGTCTGGAGCTACCTGAAGACCCAGGGCTTCCTGGGCATGATCATTCCCAAGGAATACGGCGGCCTGGGGTTCTCGGCCTATGCCCATTCCGAAATCGTGACCAAGCTGTCCACGCGCTCGTCGGCGCTGGCGGTTTCAGTCATGGTGCCCAACTCGCTCGGCCCCGCCGAACTGCTGCTGCACTACGGCACCGACGACCAGAAGAACCACTACCTGCCGCGCCTGGCGCGCGGCGAGGAAGTGCCCGCCTTCGCGTTGACCAGCCCCTGGGCCGGCTCCGACGCCGCCGCCATCCCCGACAGCGGCATCGTCTGCAAGGGCGAATGGCAGGGCCGCGAAGTGATAGGCATGAGGGTCACCTGGGACAAGCGCTACATCACGCTGGCGCCTGTGTGCACCCTGTTGGGCCTGGCGTTCCGCCTGTACGATCCCGACGGCCTGCTGGGCGGCGCGAAAGACCTCGGCATCACTTGCGCGCTGGTGCCGCACGACCATCCGGGCGTGGACACCGGCCGCCGCCATTTCCCGCTGAACGCCATGTTCATGAACGGCCCCACGCGCGGCGCGGACGTCTTCATGCCGCTGGATTTCATCATCGGTGGTCCCGCCATGGCCGGCCAGGGCTGGCGCATGCTGATGGAATGCCTGGCGGCGGGACGCTCGATCTCGCTGCCCTCCTCCAACGCCGGCATGTCCAAGCTGACGACCCGGGCGGTGGGCGGCTATGCGCGCGTGCGCAGCCAGTTCCGCACGCCCGTCGGCAAGTTCGAAGGCGTGGAGGAAGCGCTGGCGCGCATCGGCGGCAACACCTACATGATGGACGCCGCGCGCAGCATGACGGCAGGCGCGGTGGACCTGGGCGAAAAGCCATCGGTGGTGTCCGCCATCGTCAAGTACCACGTGACCGAACGCGCGCGCCAGGTCGTCAACGACGGCATGGACGTCATCGGCGGCAAGGGCATCTGCCTGGGCCCGTCCAACTTCCTGGGCCGCGCCTACCAGCAGATTCCGATCGGCATCACGGTGGAAGGGGCCAACATCCTCACGCGCAGCCTGATCATCTTCGGCCAGGGCGCGATCCGCTGCCATCCCTACGTGCTGGCTGAAATGCAGGCCGCGCAATCGTCCGACCGCAAGCAGGGCCTGGACGATTTCGACCGCGCCTTCTGGGGCCACGTGGGCTTCGTCGCGAAGAACAAGCTGCGCGCGCTGGGCACGGCGCTCACGGGCGCGCGCTGGGTCGGCGTCAACGCCGATGTCGCTCCCGAGATGAAGCGCTACTACCAGCTGCTCAGCCGCTACAGTGCCGCCTTCGCGCTGCTGGCGGACACCTCGATGCTGGTGCTGGGCGGCAGCCTCAAGCGCCGCGAGCGCCTGTCGGCGCGCCTGGGCGATGTGCTGTCGCAGATGTACCTGATCAGCGCCACGCTCAAGCGCTTCGAAGACGAAGGCCGCCAGGCGGCCGACGCGCCGCTGGCGCACTGGTCCATCCAGGACGCGCTGTACAAGCTGCAGGAAGCCGTCGAAGGCGTGCTGGACAACTACCCCAACCGTTTCGTGGCCTGGAGCCTGCGCCGCCTGGTCTTCCCCTGGGGCCGCACGCAAGCCCTGCCCTCGGACCAGTTGGGCCAGGACGTGGCGCGATTGCTGATCAAGCCGAGCGCGACGCGCGACCGCCTGACCGCCGGCTGCCACCTGCCCGCGACCGAGGCCGAGCCGGTGGGCGCGATCGAGCTGGCGCTGGCCGCCACACTGGATGCCGAGCCCATCGAAGCCAAGATCCGCGAACTCGAAAAGCGCGGCGCGCTTGACGGCAATCCACAGGCCAACGTGCGCGATATCGCCGATGCCGCCTTCGCCATCGGCGGCATCACCGCCGAAGAATATGCAGTGGTGAAACGCCGCAACCGCTTGCGCGACACGGTGGTGAAAGTGGATGATTTCCCCTTTGATTTGCGCGCCGCGGACCAGGGCAGCCCCGCCGCCGAACGCAGGGCCGCCTGAACAGGAGGAATCGGATGGCATTCAAACCGGTTTACGTCGTCGACGGCGCCCGCACGCCTTTCCTGAAGGCGCGCACCGGCCCGGGCCCCTTCTCCGCCGGCGATCTCGCCGTGCGGGCGGGACGCGCCCTGCTGCTGCGCCAGCCCTATGCGCCCACCGACCTGGACGAGGTCATCGTGGGTTGCGCCGCGCCTTCGCCCGACGAAGTGAACATCGGCCGCGTGATCGCGCTGCGCCTGGGCTGCGGCAACAAGGTGCCAGGCTGGACCGTCATGCGTAATTGCGCCTCGGGCATGCAAGCGCTGGATTCGGCGGTGGCCAACATCCAGTCCGGCCGTTCGGAGCTGGTGCTGGCCGGCGGCACGGATGCGCTGTCGCGCGCGCCGGTGCTGTATTCGGACGAGATGGTACGTTGGCTGGCCAGCTGGTATGCCGCGCGCGGCGCGGGCGCCAAGCTCGCGGCGCTGGGCCGTTTCCGTCTGCGCAATCTTGCGCCCGTCATCGGTCTGCTCAAGGGCCTGACCGACCCGGTGGTCGGCCTGTCCATGGGGCAGACTGCCGAGAACGTCGCGACCCGCTTCGGCATCGACCGCGCCGCGATGGACGCCTACGCGGCGCAGAGCCATGCGCGCGCGCTGGCGGCCCGCGCGGCCGGCGCCCTTGGCGAGATCTCGCCGCTGATCGACACGCAGGGCAAGCTGTATCCCGATGACGACGGCGTGCGCGACGACTCCACTCCCGAGAAGCTCGCCAAGCTCAAACCCGTCTTCGACAAGCCCTGGGGCAACATCACCGCGGGCAACAGCTCGCAAGTCACCGACGGCGCCGCCATGCTGGTCCTCGCTTCAGAGGAAGCGGTGCGCAAATGGAACCTGCGGCCGCTGGGCCGCATCCTCGACAGCCAATGGGCCGGCCTCGATCCCGCGCAGATGGGCCTGGGGCCGGTGCATGCGGCCACGCCCATCCTGCAGCGCCACGGGCTGGGCCTCAATGACCTGGACTTGTGGGAAATCAACGAGGCCTTCGCCGCCCAGGTGTTAGGCTGCCTGGCGGCCTGGCGCGACGATGCCTATTGCCAGGAACACTTCGGCACGCCGGCCTGGGGCGACCTCGACCCGGCCCGGCTCAACGTCGATGGCGGCGCGATCGCCATCGGGCATCCCGTGGGCGCTTCCGGCGCCCGCATCGTGCTGCACCTGCTGGCGGCCCTCAAGCGCCGCGGCGCCAGGCGCGGCATGGCGGCCATCTGCATCGGCGGCGGCCAAGGCGGCGCGATGCTGGTCGAAACCCTGGACGAGGACCGCTCATGACGACTATCGACACGCTTGCGCACTGGCGCCTGGAGCGCGATGCCGACGGCCTGGCGTGGCTGACCTTCGACCGCGCCGGCAGCGCGGTCAATGCCTTGTCCGCCGACACCATGAGCGAACTTGCGGTGGTGCTGGACGCGCTGGACGCGGCCCCGCCCGCGGGCCTGGTGATCCGGTCTGGCAAATCCACGGGCTTTGTCGTGGGCGCTGACGTCAATGAATTCGCCAGCCTGGACACGCCCGAGCAGGCACGCGCGCTGGTGGCGCGCGGATGGGACCTGTTCAACCGACTGGCCGCGGTGCGCTATCCCACGCTGGCCCTGATCCAGGGCCACTGCCTGGGCGGCGGCCTCGAACTCGCGCTGGCCTGCCGCTACCGCCTGGTGGCGGACCAGCCGGGCACGTCGCTCGCCTTGCCCGAAGTCATGCTCGGCATCTTTCCCGGCTGGGGCGGCATGCTGCGCCTGCCGCGGCTGATCGGCGCACCGGCCGCGCTGGACATGATGCTGACCGGCCGAGGCGCCGACGCGCGCCGCGCTGCGGCGCTGGGCCTGGCGGACGCGCGCGTGCC
>NZ_CADIJY010000025.1 GCF_902859735.1 Achromobacter aegrifaciens
GTCGCAATGCGAGCCGGTGGCGATGGGCTTGCGCGCGGGATCGCGCCCGGCCAGCGTGCCTATCAGGTTGCCGCCGGCATCCAGGCGGGTCGCCAGGCCCGCGGCCTCGAACTCGCTGCGCAGCCAGGCGCGGGCCTCGTCGAACAGCGGCGAGAATGCGCGGCGCGTCCAGGGGACGTCGGGCAGGGTGAAACGGGAAAGGGTTTCGACGCGGGCCCAGAGGCGCTCGGCGTTCAGGGG
This sequence comes from Achromobacter aegrifaciens, assembly GCF_902859735.1. Taxonomy (GTDB): domain Bacteria; phylum Pseudomonadota; class Gammaproteobacteria; order Burkholderiales; family Burkholderiaceae_B; genus Achromobacter; species Achromobacter aegrifaciens. The sequence goes on from NZ_CADIJY010000025.1 coordinate 241, forward strand.
AGGAAAAGCGTGTGGCATGAGACTTCCTGAAAATACGCCAGGAATTATGGCATGCGTGCCTGCAAGGTCTGGCTGCGTGGCGCATCCAGGAACAGCGCCACCACCGCAGCGCAGGCCAGGGTGATAGCGATCAGCGCGTGCAGCAGTTGGCGGAAGGCGTCGTCATAAGCCTGGCGCAACAGGGCCGGGGCCGCGCCGGGCTGATGGACCAGGGCTTGCGCCATGTCGCCGGCTGCGAGGTATTGCGCGGCGGCGCCTGGATCCCCGCCGAGCCGGTGGGCGATCAAGAAGGTCAGCAAGGCGTTGACGCTGGCCAGCGCGATGCCTTCACCGGCTACGCGGGTGGTGCTGAAGATGCCGGCGGCCATGCCGGCGCGCTCGGGCGGCGCGACGCTCATGGACAGGCCGTCCATCAGGCCCCAGGGCAGGCCGGTGCCTGCGCCGATCAGCAGCATGGGCCAGAGTGCGGCCTGGGGCGCGTGTTCCACCCCGATGCGGCTGAGCCAGTACAGGCCCAGGGCTGCGGCCAGCAGGCCCAGCGCGCAACTGCGGCCCGCGCTCATCCAGCGCATGGTCCAGACGGCGACCGCCGGCATGAAGAGCAGCGGCGCGGACAGGGCCGCCATCGCCAATCCTGCGCTGGCTTCGCTGCGCCCCTCGATGCCGATGAAGCGGATCGGCAGCAACACCAGCAGCACCACATAGCAATAGCAGGTGGCTACGGGCAGCATCTGCACGCCGACAAAGCGCGGATAGCGCAGCAGCGTCAGGTCCAGCATCGGCCGGCGCACGCGACGCTCGATCGCGACGAAGGCCAGCAGGCACAGCGCCGCAGCGGCCAGCAGCCTCCAGGCAAGCGCGGACGCGCCGCGCGCGGCAGGCATTTCCAGGATGCCCCAGGTCAAGAGCGCCAGCGCGCAGGTGAAGGCCAGGCTGCCCGCCCAGTCCAGCGGACCCGCTTGCGGGTCCCGCGATTCCTGCATCCGGGGCAGGGCGACGGCCAGCGCCAGCGCGCCGACGGCGGCGCTCGACAAGAAGACCGAGCGCCAGCCCAGGCTGTCGATCAGCAGGCCGGCCAGCATCGGCCCCAGCGCCAGGCCCGCGCCGAAACTGGCGCCGAGCAGGCCGAAGGCGCGGGTGCGCGCCGGACCAGGGCAGGCGTGCGCCAGGGACGCCGAACCGCCGGCCAGGGCTGCGGCGGCGCCCGCGCCTTGCAGCGCGCGCAGGCCGTCCAGCCAGGCCACAGTGGGTGCGAACGCCAGCGCAACCGATACCAGCGCGAACAAGGCCACGCCAGCCACGAACAAACGCTTGCGGCCATAGGCGTCGGCCAGCGTGCCTGCCGCCATCAGCAGGCTGCCGAAGCTCAGCATGAAGGCGTTGGTGATCCAGCCGAGCGCCTGGGCGTGACCGCCCAAATCGCGGCCGATGGCGGGGGTGGCGATGGCGCCGCCGGAAAAGCTCAAGGGCAGGATCAGGGCGGCCGTGCAGACGGCAAGCATGGTCCAGCCAGGGGAAACGGGAACTGAGGTAGAGGAAGGCATCGACGAATCAGGTTGGAATAGCCGGGATAGGCGTCGATGAAGGATAAAATCGCGTCAATAAAACAAAAATGCCGCGTATTTCCTATCTAAGCGGATAAATATTCCTTAATGGAGCGGAAATGGACAGCCTGAGCGGAATACATGCCTTCGTCCACGCCGCGCAGCGCGGCAGCTACGTCGCGGCCGCCGAGCATCTGGGCCTGTCGGCCTCGGCGGTGGGCAAGAGCGTGGCGCGGCTGGAGGACAGGCTGGGCGTGCGCCTGCTCAACCGCAGTACGCGGCGCATCAGCCTGACCGAAGCGGGCGCGCTCTATCTGGAGCGCTGCTTGCGCATCGTGCACGAGCTGGATGAGGCCGAAGCCGAGGTGACGCAGGGCCGCGAAGCGCCGCGCGGGCGCTTGCGGGTCAGCGTGCCGGCCATCGGCTACCGCTTGTTGCTGCCGCTGCTGCCTGAATTCACCCGCCTTTATCCGGAGATCGAACTCGACCTGGACTTCAACGACCGCATCGTCGACGTGATCGGCGAGGGGTTGGACGCAGTGATACGCAGCGGGGACTTCGCTGACTCGCGCCTCAGGGCGCGGCCGCTGGGGCCGTATCGATTCGTGGTGGCGGGCGCGCCCGCCTATCTGGCCGCGCATGGCGCGCCGCGCACGCCGGACGACCTGGATGGCCACGCCAGGCTGGCCTATCGCTATCCGGGCTCGGGCCAGGCGCAGCACTGGCAGTTCCGCGACGGGCCACTCGCGCCGCAGCCCGCGGCGTTGACCTTCAATAGTGTCGAGGCGCTGATCGGCGCGGCACAGGCCGGGCTGGGTCTGGCCTACCTGCCGGACTTCGCGCTGCGGGCGGCTTTGGACGAAGGCAGGCTCATCACTGTGTTGGACGAGCACCTCGACGCTGGCGGCCGCTTTTCCGTGTTGTGGCCCGACAGCAGGCACCCGCTGCCCAAGCTGCGCGCCTTCGTCGATTTCCTGGCCGAGCGGCTGGGCGCCTAGCGCCTGAGGCGCCAGGAAGGTTCGCGCTTTTCCAGGAACGCGCCGACGCCTTCGCGCGCTTCGTCCGTGCTGCGCACGGCCGCGATGCGTTCCACCGTATCGGCGATGAGGGCCGCGTCGATCTCCCGGCCGGCGAAATCGCGCACCAGCCGCTTGCTGGCCTGCACCGCGCCGGGGCCGTTGTCGCACAGGGCAAGGCACAGCGCCTCGGCGCGTTGCGCCAGGTCGGCCAGGGGGGCGACGTCGTGCACCAGGCCCAGCCGGAACGCGGTCGCGGCGTCGAAGCGCTCGGCGGTCAGGAAGTAGCGGTTGGCCGCGCGCTCGCCCATGGCGCGCAGCACATAGGGGCTGATGGTGGCGGGCAGCAGCCCCAGCCGTGTTTCCGAAAGGCAGAAGTGCGCGCTGTCCGCGGCGATGGCGATGTCGCAGGCCGACACCAGGCCCATGCCGCCGGCATAGGCGTCGCCGTTGACGCAGGCCACCACCGGCTTGGGGCAGGACCAGATCGCGTGCAGCATGCGGGCCAGCTTGGCCGCGTCGGCGCGATTTTCGGCGTCGGTCAGCGTGGCCATCTTGCGCATCCAGTTCAGGTCGCCGCCGGCGCAGAAGGCCTTGCCCGCGCCCGTCAGCAGCAGCACGCGCACGGCGGGGTCGTTCACCGCGGCCTGCACTGCGCCGGTCAGGGCGGCGATCAGCGTGTCGTCGAACGCGTTGCGCATGTCGGGGCGGTTCAGCGTCAGGCGGGCGATGGGTCCGTCGTGGGCGATGTCCAGCGGGGCGGGCGTGGTCATTCCGGGTCTCCAGTTTTCTTGATTCAGGCTCAACAAAGCGGCGGGACTAGCGGTCGATTCTAGGTTGAAATTTCTGTTCCGGCCATCGAATCGGAACAAATATTGAGTTATCCTCAAAAAAAATAATGGAGCGAGACATGAGCCAGAAAGCAGGCGGCGTGGCCGCCGGCCAACGCTACGCGTCGGTATTCCGGCCGGGGCTGTATCAGGGCAAGACCATCGTCGTGACCGGGGGCGGCAGCGGGCTGGGCCGCTGCACCGCGCACGAGCTGGCGTCGCTGGGCGCGGGCCTGGCGCTGGTAGGGCGCAAGCTCGACAAGCTGCAGGCGGCGCAGGACGAAATCTGCCGGATCTACCCCGAGGCCAGCGGCCGCATCAGTCTGCACGCCTGCGACATCCGCGACGAGGCCGGCGTGCGCGGCGCGGTTGCCGATGCGCTGGCGCGGCATGGCGCCATCGACGGCCTGTTCAATTGCGCGGGCGGCCAGTTCCCGGCGCCGCTGGACCGCATCAGCTACAACGGCTGGAACGCGGTGGTGCAGAACAATCTGCACGGCACCTTCCTGATGTCGCGCGAGGTCTACACCCAGCACATGCGCCAGCACGGCGGGGCCATCGTCAACATGCTGGCCGACATCTGGGGCGGCATGCCGGGCATGGGGCATTCGGGCGCGGCGCGCGCGGGCGTCTGGAACCTGACCGAAACCGCGGCCTGCGAATGGGCCCATGCAGGCGTGCGCGTCAACGCGGTGGCGCCGGGCTGGATCGCTTCCAGCGGCATGGACAGCTACGACGAGGACTACCGCGCCGTGCTGCGCGAATTGCGCACCAAGGTGCCGCTGCAGCGCTTCGGCACCGAGGCCGAGCTGGCGGCGGCGGTCGTGTTCCTGCTGTCGCCGGCCGCGGCCTTCATCAACGGCAGCGTCATCCGGGTGGATGGCGGCGTGCCCAATGCCCGCCATTCCTGGACCCTGGCGCCCGCCGAGCGGGGCGAAGCCTACAACGGTTTTCCTCAGTACGAGCCGCCGTCCTTGTTTTCCGACGATTGAAGCCGATGCAGGGCGTCCCGCACTTCGCCGCGGAATTGCGCCAGCGCCAGGGCGTCCTGCGCGGGCGGCTGCAGCGCCTGCCACAGGAAGCCGACCAACTGGTCGGCGGTGGCGGCCACGTTCACCCGTGCGCCGCGCAGGATGGCGTCCCACAGCACATGCTCCATCGGCCCGTAGACGGCCGAGCGCAAGAGCCGCAGCGGCATGTCGCGGCGGATGTCGCCGTCGGCCTGGCCCTGGGCCAGGATGCCCATCAGCGGCGCGGTGTAGCGGCGCTGCAGGCCCGCGTAGACATCGCCGAAATCGTCGTTGCGCGCGCGCCCTTCGGACAGGATGAAGGCGCACAGCCCGGTGCCTTCGGCCAGCAGGTGGCGCAGGTGCGCATGCACCAGGAAATGCAGCCGGGCCCGCGCGCCGTGCACGTGGGGCAGGCTGTCCTCGACCTTGGCGATGATCTCGTCGTACCAGTCGCTGATCACCCGCACGCACAGTTCGCGCTTGCCGCCGAAATAAGTGAACACCGTGGCTTCGGACACGCCCAGGCGCTGCGCGATCTCGGTGGTGGTGGCCGCCTGGAAGCCGGCTTCGGAGAAGACCTGGCGGGCGACGCGCAGGATGTCGCGGATGCGCTGTTCGGATTTGGCGCTGGCCGGCGGTCGGCGCATCGGGACGGTGGCGGCTTTTTCCATGCGGGGGGAGTGGGCTGCGGGGGGACGGGGGCTTATTATTGAGCCAGGGTCAAGTTTGAGGCAAGACGTTACATCGCTGGCGCCGGGCGCCGGCGCGTTCGACAACAACATCAGAGACAAACCATGCTGTCCAGAGCCGATTCCTACGCGCAGCTCGCGTCCCAATTCCAATGGCAGGTGCCTGCGGCCTACAACATCGGCGTCGACGCCTGCGACAAATGGGCCGACGGCAGCGGCCGGCTGGCGCTGATCTACGAGCAGAGCGACGGCGCGCAATCGCGCTACACCTTTGATCAGATCAAGACGCTGTCCAACCGCCTGGCGCACAGCCTGGAGCGCCACGGCGTCAAGCGCGGCGACCGCGTTGCCGTCTACCTGCCGCAGGCGCCCGAAACGGCGGTAACCCATATCGCGGTCTACAAGATGGGCGCGGTGGCTGTGCCCTTGTTCACGCTGTTCGGCGTGGACGCGATCCAGTACCGCCTGGCCAACAGCGGCGCGGCCGCGCTGGTGACCGACGCCGAAGGCTGCCGCAAGCTGCGCGAGATTCGCGCCGGCCTGCCCGACCTGAAGGTGGTCTATTGCATCGACCAGGACTGCCCGGACGACGCCGTGCCTTTTCACGCTGCGCTGGCCGCGGAATCCGAGGACTACACGCCGGTGGCGACGGCGGCCGACGACCCGGCCGTCATCATCTATACGTCGGGCACCACCGGCAAGCCCAAGGGCGCGCTGCACGCGCACCGGGTGCTGCTGGGCCATCTGCCGGGCGTGGAGATGTCGCACGAATTCTTCCCGGAGAATGCCGCGCTGATGTGGACGCCGGCCGACTGGGCCTGGATCGGCGGCCTGCTGGACGTGCTGCTGCCGTCCTGGCACCACGGCGTGCCGGTGCTGGCGCGCCGCTTCGAGAAGTTCGACGGCGCCAGCGCCTTCGAGCTGATGGCGCGCCATGGCGTGACCCACACCTTCCTGCCACCCACCGCGCTGAAGATGATGCGCGGCGCCGAGCTGCCGGCCGGCGCCGGCGCGCTGGCGCTGCGCTCGGTCGCCAGCGGCGGCGAGTCGCTGGGGGCGGAGCTCATAGACTGGGGCCGGCGCGTGCTGGGCGTGACCATCAACGAGTTCTACGGCCAGACCGAATGCAACATGCTGGTGTCGTCCTGCTCGTCCCTGTTCGACCCCTGCATCGGCGCCATCGGCCGCGCTGCGCCGGGCCACCGCGTCGCTATTGTGGATGAGCGGGGCGTCGAAGTGGCCGATGGACAGGAGGGCAACATCGGCGTATTGCGCCCGGATCCCGTCATGTTCCTGGGCTACTGGAACAACCCCGAGGCCACCGCCGAAAAGTTCGCGGGCGACTACCTGCTGACCGGCGACCAGGGCGTGCGCGACGCGCAGGGCTTCATCCGCTTCGTCGGCCGTAACGACGACGTCATCACCAGCGCCGGCTACCGCATCGGCCCCGGCCCCATCGAGGACTGCCTGATCGGCCACCCCGCCGTGCGCATGGCCGCGGTGGTGGGCGTGCCGGACGCCCAGCGCACCGAGATCGTGATGGCCTATGTGGTGCTGAACGAAGGTTATGCAGGGGATGACGCGTTGGTGAAGGAACTGCAGGCCCACGTGCGCAAGCGCCTGGCGGCCCACGAGTATCCGCGCGCGATCCGTTTTGTAACCAGTTTGCCGACCACCGCCACCGGCAAGATCATCCGCCGCGAGCTGCGCGACGGCAGCTACGCCTGACCGGTCTCAACCGGTGACAATGTCGTCCAAGAGGATGGGTTGACGGGCAGCCAGCCGCTGCAAGTATGATGGCGCAAATTGATACGGCCCCATGCCAATTGGGGCCGTATCACCATTAGCCTTACTAGTATGGAGATAAACCCCGATGAATAAGCCTTTGGATGGGGGATTGGCAGCCTTGAACGTGCCTGCCTATGTGAAGCACCGCGGCCTGATCGACTGGGTCGCCAGCTTTGTGGCGCTGGCCAAGCCGGACCAGGTCGTGTGGTGCGACGGTTCCCAGGAAGAATATGACCGGCTGTGCGAACAGATGGTCCAGGCGGGCACCATGCGCAGGCTGAACCCCGCCAAGCGGCCTAATTCCTTCCTGGCGTGCTCGGATCCTTCCGACGTCGCCCGCGTGGAGGACCGTACCTTCATTTGTTCCGACCGCGCCGAGGATGCCGGCCCGACCAACAACTGGGCCGAACCCGCCGCCATGCGCGAGACGCTCAACGGCCTGTTCGACGGCGCCATGCGCGGCCGCACGCTGTATGTCGTGCCGTTCTCGATGGGCCCGCTGGGTTCGGACATCGCGCACATCGGCGTGGAACTGTCCGACAGCCCTTACGTAGCCGTGAACATGCGCATCATGACGCGCATGGGCAAGCAGGTCTATGACGTGCTGGGCGCCGACGGCGACTTCGTGCCCTGTGTGCATTCGGTGGGCAAGCCGCTGGCCGCAGGCGAGGCCGACGTGGCCTGGCCGTGCAACCCGACCAAGTACATCGTCCACTTCCCCAAGACCCGCGAAATCTGGAGCTTCGGCTCGGGCTACGGCGGCAACGCGCTGCTGGGCAAGAAGTGCTTCGCGCTGCGCATCGCGTCCACCATGGGCCGCGACCAGGGCTGGCTGGCCGAACACATGCTGATCCTGGGCGTGACCTCGCCCAAGGGCCGCAAGTACCACGTGGCGGCCGCCTTCCCGTCGGCCTGCGGCAAGACCAACTTCGCCATGCTGATCCCGCCCCAGGGCATGGACGGCTGGAAGGTCACCACCATCGGCGACGACATCGCCTGGATCAAACCCGGCAAGGACGGTCGCCTGCACGCCATCAACCCGGAAGCCGGCTACTTCGGCGTGGCCCCGGGCACCAGCGAGCAGACCAACTTCAACGCCATGGCCACGCTCAAGGCCAACGTCATCTTCACCAACGTGGCGCTCACCGATGACGGCGACGTCTGGTGGGAAGGCATGACGGACGAGCCGCCGGCGCACCTGATCGACTGGCAGGGCCAGGACTGGACGCCCGCCATTGCGCGCGAAACCGGCCGCAAGGCGGCGCACCCGAACGCGCGCTTCACCGCGCCGGCTGCGCAATGCCCGTCCATCGACCCCGAATGGGAGAACCCCGAAGGCGTGGTCATCGACGCCTTCATCTTCGGTGGCCGCCGCTCCACCACCGTGCCGCTGGTCACCGAAGCCCGCAACTGGGTCGAAGGCGTCTACATGGCCGCCACCATGGGCTCGGAAACCACCGCAGCCGCTGCCGGCCAGCAGGGCGTGGTGCGCCGCGATCCCTTCGCCATGCTGCCGTTCTGCGGCTACAACATGAGCGACTACTTCAGCCACTGGCTGAAGCTGGGCAAGCAGCTGGAAGCCGCCGGCGCCACCTTGCCGCGCATCTATTGCGTCAACTGGTTCCGCAAGGGTCCGGACGGCAAGTTCGTCTGGCCGGGGTTCGGCGACAACATGCGCGTGCTGCGCTGGATGCTGGGCCGCATCGACGGCCAGTCCAAGGGCGTGGACCAGGTGTTCGGCATTTCGCCGAGCTACCAGGACATCGACTGGACGGGCCTGGAGTTCAGCCCGGACAAGTTCGAGCAGGTCATGTCGGTGGACGCCGCCGCCTGGCGCGACGAACTGGCATTGCACCAGGAGCTCTTCGCCCAGCTCAAGCAGGGCCTGCCCGAAGACCTGCCGGCCACCAAGGCCAGCATCGAAGGCCGCCTGGCGGCCTGAGTCCGGGCGTCGTGAGGGTGTCTGGCGCTGGCGCTCGCCAGGCGTCTGACACCCCATGGGAAGCTTGCGCAGGTTGAGACGGATCCGCCCGGTTGCCAGACGGCCGGACGGAGCCGGCTTCCGGCACGGCCGCGTGCTGTTTTTTGCGGCACAATCACCCCATGAAACTCGACGCTGAAGACCTCGCCAAGATCAGTTCGCTGACCGTCGCGCACTACCAAGAGAACGCGGACTCGTTCGAGGCCGGCACGCGCGACCACGACGTCAGCCAGAACATCGCGGCGCTCCTGCGTCACATCGAAGGCGAACCTCCTTACGACATCCTGGATTTCGGCTGCGGGCCGGGCCGCGACCTGAAAACGTTCGCGGCCCTGGGCCATCGCGCGGTCGGCCTGGACGGCACGCCGCGCTTCGTCGAGATGGCGCGGCAGGCTACTGGCTGCGAGGTCTGGCAGCAGGACTTTCTGCGCCTGGCCCTGCCGCCGGCGCGCTTCGACGGCATCTTTGCCAACGCCGCCTTGTTCCACGTGCCTGGCCAGGAGCTGCCGCAAGTGCTGCGCGCCTTGCATGGCGCGCTCAAGCCGCGCGGCGTGCTGTTCAGCTCCAACCCGCGCGGTGGCAACCAGGAAGGCTGGAACCGCGGGCGCTATGGCGCCTACCATGACCTGGAAGGCTGGAGCGCGCTGCTGACGGCGGCCGGCTTCGAGGAACTTGAACACTACTACCGGCCGCAGGGCCTGCCGCGCGAGCAGCAGCCCTGGCTGGCCAGCGTCTGGCGGCGCACGGCGTAGTTCAGGCGGCCTGGATGGTCCAGGGCGCGTCCGGCAGATCGATCACTTCGCAATCAACCGTGGGGCCTGCGCGTTCCAGCACGGCGAATTCGCCGTCCGCCAGCGCCATCAAGGGGTGGTGCCAGACATCCCGGCGCAGCGTGATGCCCACGCCCGCGCCCGCCATGAAGGCGCGCAGCGTGGCCAGGTCCGGCGCCTCTGCGCCCAGCGCAACCAACACCACATAAGGCGTGCCCGCCAGCGGCAGGAAGGTCTGGCTGCCCAGCCTGTGGCGTTCCAGCATGCGGGCGGCAAAGGGCAGGGCGATCGCCTGCGCGCGGAATACCGACAGCGATGGCCGGCCGCCCGCGTCCAGCAGATCGGGCTCGCCCATTTCCACGCGCAGCGAGGTGCCCGCATTGATCGAGCGGCCGGCGCGGCCGGCGCTGCTGACGACCTCGCCATAGGGTGCGAACGCCGCAGCGGCCAGAGGCTGCGCTATCAGGGTGTGGGCAGCCATCAGAAATTGATCCCCAGCCATTCGCGCACCTGTTCATGCAGGTCGCCGGCAAAATCCTCGGGCGAGCCGGAGGCGGTGATTTCGCCCAGGCTCAGCACGTAGATGTGGTTGGACATGGCCACCACGCGCCGCACGTTGTGGTCCACCAGCAGGATGCCCATGCCGGCGTCGGCGAAGGCGCGGATCCATTGGAAGACTTCGGCCGCCACGCGCGGCGCCAGCCCGATGCTGGGTTCGTCGATCAGGCAGACCTGCGGCTGCACCATATAGGCCTTGGCGAATTCCAGCGACTTCTGCTGGCCGCCGGACAGGTTGCCGGCCTGGTCCTTGAGCTTTTCCTTCAGCACCGGAAAGCGCTCCAGCGTTTCAGTAAAGCGCGGCTCCAGCACGTCGCCGTAGCGCTTGCGCCGGCCCTCCAGCGGCAGGCGCAGGTTTTCCTCCACCGTCAGGTAGGGGAACAGGCTGGATTCCTGCGGGATGTACCAGAGGCCGTCGTCGATCATGCGGTGCGGCGGCTGGCCCGAGATATCGCGTCCGGCGCGCGTGACGCGGCCGGACTTGGGTCGCAGGAAGCCGCAGATGGCTTTCATCAGCGTGGACTTGCCCGCGCCGTTCAGGCCGATCAGGCCGCTGATGCGGCCGGCCTGCACCGTGAGCGAGACGTTGCGCAGCACGTCGATGTCGCCCATGTAGCCCGCGGTCACGCCTTCCATGGCGAGCAGCGTGTCAGGCATGGTCCTGCTCCTCTTGTCCCGGTTCGCCCAGATAGGCTTCGATCACCGCGGGTTCGCGCAGCACCTGCTGCGTGGGGCCGTCGGCCAGCACGCGGCCGGCGTTCATGCACACCGAGCGCGGGCACAAGTCCACCACCACCGGCATGTCGTGGCTGACCAGGATGAAGGTCTGGCCGCTCTGGTTGCGGCGGCGGATGAATTCCGACATGGTTTCCTTCATGACCGGGTGCACCGCGGCGAAGGGTTCGTCCAGCAGCGCGATGCGCGGCGGCGCCATGAAGCAGGCGCCGAACTCCAGCAGCTTTTTTTGCCCGCCCGACAACTGCCCCGCGTCCAGGTGCATGACGTGGGTCAGCTTGAGCTCGTCCAGCAGTTCCAGCGCGCGGCGGCTGGCGGCCGCCTCGTCCAGGCCCATGGCCAGCCCGCATACGATCAGGTTGTCGTAGGCGCTTACCCGGTTGAAGACGCGGGTCATCTGGAACATGCGCAGCACGCCCAGCCGCGTCAGTCGCGTGGGGTTCAGCCCCATCACGCTGCGGCCGTCCAGCAGCACCTGGCCCGCGTCCGCCGCCAGGTGGCCGGACAGCACGTTGAGCAGGGTGGTCTTGCCGGAGCCGTTGGGGCCGATCAGCCCCAGCAGTTCGCCGTCGGCGACGTCCATGCCCGCGCCGTTCACGGCCAGCAGGCCGCCGAAACGCTTTTGTATTCCGGATATCTGCAGCAGTGGCATCAGGCCCCCCTGGCGCTGGCGCGGGCGTCGCCGGAGCGGCGCAGGATAGCGCGGCGCGCCAGGCCCCACAGCCCTTCACGGAAGAAGCGCGCGAAAATGATGACCAGCAGCGCGAACACGATCATCTGGATGTTGCCCGCGTCGCGCAGCAATTCCGACGCGACGTAGACCAGCACCGCGCCCAGGAGCGGCCCGACCAGCGTGCCCATTCCGCCGATCACCACCATGGCGATCACCATGCCGGTCTGCGTCACGATGCCGAGTTCCGGGCTGACCAGCTGCGCGAAGGTGCCGTACAGGCCGCCGGCAAAGCCGCAGATGGCGCAGCTGACCAGAAAGGCCAGCGTCTTGTAGCGCACCACGTCGATGCCGCGGCTGGCCGCGCCGATCTCGTCGTCGCGGATGGCCTGCAGGAAACGTCCCGGGCGCGCCCGCAGCAGCAGGAAGATCAGCAGCGTCACCGCCGCCAGCGCGGCCAGGAACAGGTAATAGTTGCCCACGCGGCTTTCCAGCAGCGCCGGCACGTGCAGCCCCTGGTCGCCCCGCGTGAAGTCAATGGAGTTGTAGATCACCAGTCGTACGATCTCGGCGAAGGACAGCGTAGTCAGCGCCAGGTAGGGGCCCGACAGCCGCAGCACGATGCGGCCCAGCACCAGGCCGATCAGCCCCGGCACCACCGCGGACAGCGGCAGGCCCAGCCACAGCGGCACCTTCCAGTGATAGGCCAGGAGACCGGTGGTGTAGCCGCCCAGCATGGCGAAGGCGGCCGGCGCCAGCGAGAACTGGCCGGCGTAGCCCGCCAGCAGGTTCCAGCCGCAAGCCAGCATGGCGAAGTACATGCTGACGATCAGCACGCCCAGCCAGTACGGCGAGGACACGCCCAGCGGCAGCAGCGCCAGCACAGCCAGGAACGCCAGCGACAGCCGCATTTCCTGGGTCAGCTTGTTGCGCAGCAGATTGGGATGGGCCAGCGGATCCATGTTCAGACCTCCCGCGCGCGTTCGCCGAACAGGCCCTTGGGCCGGAACAGCAGGATCAGGATCAGCAAGGCCAGGCCGAAGGTGTCGCGGTAGTCATAGGACAGGTAGACCGCGCCGAAGCTCTCCAGCACGCCCAGCGCCAGCGCCGCGACGATACTTCCGGGAATCGAGCCCATGCCGCCTATCACCACGATCACATAGGACTTGATGGCCGGAAACGCGCCCACGTCCGGCGCCGGATTGATGACCGGCGCCAGCAGCGCCCCGGCCAGCGCCGCCAGCACGCCGGAGGCCATGAAGATGATGCTGCTGGCGCGCGCGGTGTCGATGCCGGCAATAGAGGCGCCCAGCCGGTTCTGCGCTACCGCCTGCACCTGCCGGCCCCACAGCGAACGCTTGATGAAGAGCGCCAGCCCGATCAGCAGCACGATGGACAGGCCGGCAGTGATCAGCTTCTGCCCGCTCATCATGAAAGGACCGACCGCCATGCGCGTCACGTCCGACAGCGCCGGGCCGCGCATGGGGTAGGGGCCCACGACCTTGTCCACCAGGTTGATCAGCAGCAGCGACAGCCCGAAGGTGACCACCACCGCGTACTCGTCCTTCATCAGCCCCCAGGAGCCGTAGCCCGCGTACAGCGGACGCATCAGCCAGCGTTCCGTGGCCCAGCCCAGCAGCGCGCCGGCGGCGGCGGCCACGGGCAGCGCCAGCCACGGCGGCACGCCCAGGGCCAGCGAGACCAGGGTGTAGGTGTAGGCGCCTATCATGTAGAACTCGCCATGGGCGAAGTTCACGACCTTCAGGATGCCGAAGATCATGGTCAGGCCGACCGCCATCAGCGCGTAGTACAGGCCGATAATCAGGCCGTTGACGAACAGGTCCAATGCCAGCACTCGATTCTCCCTGGCGCCGGGGCGGGGCCCGGCGTGTTGCGGTCATGCTGTGGAGGCGATCCGGTACTTTTGCCGAGGGCGGCGCCCCCGCTTTGGGGGCGCATTCTCTTTATTTGGCTGGCTTGACCAGCTTTTCCACCTGCAGCGGCTGGCCGGTGGCCTGGATCAGCGTGGTCTTGCTCAGCGGCTGGTCGACTTCGGTCAACTGGTAGGTGACGTAGGGGATGTCGACCCACTGCTGGTAGGTGTAGCCCGGCTGCTGCGAGAAGCTGAACTTGCCGCGCACGCCTTCGAACTGCATGCCCTGCAGCGCCTTGATGATGGCGGCGCTGTCGGTGGACTTGGCCTCTTCGATCGCGCGGGCGATCAGGAGCACCGAGTCCGCGGCCTGGAAGATGAGGCGGTTGGGTTCGGTCTTGGCCTGCTTCTGGTAGGTGGCGGCCACGTCCATGCCTATCTGCGGCATGGGCATCTGCGGGTGGTACAGGCCGAAGGCCAGCATGTACTTGCCGGCTTCCTTCACGTTCTTCCAGAAGTCCGGATAGTCGGCGATGCCGGCGCCGTCGTAGAACCAGGTCTTGGCGCTGGGCGCCACGCCTTGTTCGTACAACTGGTTCATCAGGATGTAGGCGGCCGGCGGCAGCATGATGTTGACCACCAGGTCCGGCGGGCTTGCGCGCAACGGCAGCACGGCCGGCGTGAAGTCCTTGCCGGCGCGGTCCAGCGCCACGTACTTGTACTGGGTCTGCGGCGCGGCCTTCTTGAGGAATTCGCCCAGCAGCTTGGCCTGGCCGATGCCGTAGTCGGTGTTCTCGGCGAAGGCGACCACGCTTTTGACCTTCAGCGCCGCGATGGTGTCGGCCATGGCGCTTGAGACGCGGGTGTTGTAGTTGGCCGGATTGAAGACTTCCGGATAGCCCTTGGCGCGCACGTCGTCGGACCAGCAGTTGGTGTTGACGTAGGGCACCTTGTAGCGGTGCGCGACCTCGATTTCGGCCAGGCAGACCGAGCTCTGGTGACCGCCAGTGACGGCTACCACCTTGTCGCGCGAGATCAGTTTCTCGGCCGCCGCGCGGCCCTTTTCCGGAATGCCCTGGTTGTCTTCGTAGATGATCTTCAGCGGCCGGCCCAGCACGCCGCCCTTGTCGTTGATCATCTTGGCGATGATTTCCACGCCGTCCTTCACCTGGGTGCCTTGCACCACCGACCCGGGCGGGGACTGCGCGATGCTCACGCCGATGACGACGGGATCGGCGCCATGGGCGGCGGAGGCGAGTACGACCGCGGATACGGCTGCGGCTAAGCGGAGCAGTTTCATCGTGGTTTCCTTCTGGAAAGGAGGTGCGGCGATGCCGCCGCTCGCGCAGGCGAGGCGTCGGCGGGCGGGAACTCTGCTCGTTTGTAATCCTGTAGTACCGGTCTGACCAGTTAGGGCTTACCAGCATCGGGCCGGCCTTGGCGCCGGCCCGGCAGGGGGGGCGTCAGGCCGCCAGCAGGTTTTCGATGCGGGCGGCGGTGTTCAGCACGCGCCAGTCGGCGCCGCGCGCGCCCGCGATCTGCAGCCCCAGCGGCAGGCCGTTGCGGCCGCTGCCGCAGGGCAGCGTCAGCGCCGGCATGCCGGTCAGGTTGAAGGGCATGGTGAGGCCGGTGACGGCCGTGTGCAGCGGCACTTCGCGGCCTGCGATGTCGACCGCGCCCGCACCGGAGCGCGGCGGCTCGATGCGCAGCGTGGGGGTGACCAGCACGTCCACCGACTGCATCGCTTGGTCGAACATGTGCGCCAGCGCGGCGCGGCCGCGCTGCGCCCGCGTGTACCAGGTGGCGGGGAAGAACTGGCCGATCTCCAGGCGCACGCGCACGTCGTCGCCCAGCGTCTCGGGCTGGTCGATCAGCCGGCGCCAGTGGATGTCGGTGGCTTCGCTGCACAGGGTGGCGAATTGCAGCGCCGCGCTGTGCTCGACGCCCGGCAGGTCCAGCGGCACCAGCGTGGCGCCGTCGGCCTGCATCCGCGCCAGCGCATGGTTGACCGCCTGCGCCACGTCCTCGGCCAGCGGGTCGTAGAAGTAATTGCGCGGCACGCCCACGCGCAGGCCGGTCAGCGCGCCGGCGCTGACGGTGCGTTCGGCCTGGCCCGACATGATGGAATAGGCCAGGGCGGCGTCGGCCACGCTGGCGGCGATGGGCCCAAGGTGGTCCAGGCTTGCGCCCAGCGCCTGCGCACCGTCGCGCGAGATGGCGTCGAAGGTGGGCTTGAAGCCGACCACGCCGCAGCAGGCGGCGGGGATGCGGATGGAGCCCGCGGTGTCGGTGCCGACGGCCAGGCGGACGATGCCGGCGGCCACCGCCGCGGCCGATCCGCCGCTGGAGCCGCCCGCGGTGTAGCCCGCCCCGCGGGGATTGCCGACCCAGCCGTAATGGGGATTTTCGCTGGTGATGCCGTAGGCCAGTTCGTGCAGGTTGGTCGTGCCCACCACCAGCGCGCCGGCTTCGCGCAGCCGCGCCACGGCCAGCGCATCGTGCAGCGCGGGTGGCGGTTTCAGGCCGCCGCTGCCGTTGGTCTGGGGAAAGCCCGCGACCTGCATCAAGTCCTTGACGGCGATCGGCACGCCCATCAGCGGCATGGCCGCGCCTTCACGCAGCCGGCGCGCGGCGGCCGCCGCAGCGCCGTCCAGCGCCGGGGTGTCGGACAGGCTGATGAAGGCATTCAGGCCGGCCTGCTGCCGGGCCGCGGCCAGCGCGGCGCGGGCGGCGTCGGCGGCG
>NZ_CADIJY010000026.1 GCF_902859735.1 Achromobacter aegrifaciens
CGATGCCGTGCTGGACGCCTTCCCGGAAACGCTGATGGCCGGCGTGGCCACCGACCTGACCGCGTTGCGCCTGTCCGCAAGCTTCACGCAGCTGAGCCGCGCGCGGCCCACGGACTGCACGCCGCTGGTGATGGACGCGGTGCAGGCCGCCGCCGACCAGCTCGGCTACGCCTCCATGCGCCTGCCCAGCGGCGCGGGCCACGACGCGGTCTACATGGCGCCCACCGGCCCCATCGGCATGATCTTCATCCCCTGCCTGAACGGCCGCAGCCACTGTCCGGAAGAGTGGATCGAACCCGCGCAGCTGCTGGATGGCACCCGCGTGCTGTACCAGTCGGTGCTGGAACTGGACCGCAAGCTGCGGGCATGACATGGCGGGCGCCCACCGGGCGCCCGCGTCACCGCTACTTCTTCACCAACGGGCAGGACGAGCGCGACAGCGGCATGAAGGCCTGGTCGCCGGGCAGGGTGGCCACCAGCTTGTAGTAGTCCCAGGGCCGCTTGGACTCGGACGGCTTCTTCACTTCGAACAGGTACATGTCATGCACCATGCGGCCGTCCTCGCGGATGCGGCCGTTGGTGGCGAAGAAGTCGTTGATGGGCATGGACTTCATCTGCTTCATCACCGCCGTGGGCTCGTCGGTGCCGGCTGCCTGCACCGCCTTCAGGTAGTGCATCACCGACGAGTAGGTGCCGGCCTGGCTCATGTTGGGCATTTTCTTGAGCTTGTCGTAGTAGCGCTGGGACCAGGCCCGGGTCTGGTCGTTCATGTCCCAGTAGAAGGCCTCGGTCAGCGTCAATCCGGCGGCGGCGTCCAGGCCGATGGCGTGGATGTCATTGATGTAGAGCAGCAGCCCGGCCATTTTCTGGCCGCCCTTGGTCAGCCCGAATTCGCTGGCGGCCTTGATGGCGTTGACCGTGTCGCCGCCGGCGTTGGCCAGGCCCACGATCTGCGCGCGGCTGGCCTGGGCCTGCAGCAGGTACGAGGCGAAGTCGCTGGAGCCCAGCGGGTGGCGCGATGCGCCCAGCACGGTGCCGCCGTTGGCCTTGACGACCTCGGTGGCGGACGCTTGCAAGGTGTGGCCGAAAGCGTAGTCGGCCGTCAGGAAGTACCAGCTCTTGCCGCCTTGTTCGACCGTGGCGCGCGCCGTGGTGTTGGCCAGCGACCAGGTGTCGTAGGTGTAGTGCACGGAATAGGGCGAGCACAGGTCGTTGGTGATGCGCTCGGTGCCGGGTCCGCTGAACACCACGATCTTCTTTTTCTCGCGCGCCACTTCCAGCACGGCCAGCGCGGGGGCGGAGCCGGCCACGTCCATGATGGCGTCGACCTTCTGGGTGTCGTACCACTCGCGTGCCTTGGCGGCGGCGATGTCGGCCTTGTTCTGGTGGTCCACCACCATCAGGTCGATCTTCTTGCCCAGCACCTTGCCGCCGAAGTCGGCGATGGCCATTTCGGCGGCGGTCGCGCTGCCTTTGCCCGTGACGTCGGCGTACACGCCGCTCATGTCCAGGATCAGGCCCAGGCGGACCACGTCGTCGGAGATCGCCTGCGCCATGGCGCAGGGCGCGGCGGCAAAGGCGGATAACAGGGCTAGCGTGCTGCGCAACTTCAGGGAAATCCGGGGGGGTCTACGGCATTTCATGGTGGGTCTCCTTTATGCCGGATCTTGTTCGGATACTGCTGGCGCTTGGGGATCTGCTGCGGCGCTCTGTTCTGGCTTGACGCTGGCGGGTCGAGGTGGGATGCCTCCTTGTCTTGAATGTGGTCTAGCGATGGGACAGCAGGTCGAATTCCATCCGCACCTTGCTGAACGGGAACTCCAGCCGCGCGAAGTACACCACGCGGCCATCGATGCAGGCGTAGCGGCGTATTTCCGCCACGGGCGAGGACACGGGAATCTGCAGGGACTCGGCGGATTCCTGGCCGGCCTGGATCACGTTCAGCACCTGGCGCGCTTCGCTGATGCGTGCGCCGTAGTACTGGTCCAGCACCGGCGCCACGGTGCTTTTGCGGATGCGGGCGCGATGCTTGCGGAACAGCGCGCTATCCAGGAAGACCTCGCTATAGCAGAAGGGGGCGCCATCGGTCGTGTGCACCCGCCGCAAGTATTGGAAGCTGCCGCTGCGGTCGGCGCCGCAAGGCATGCCCAGCGTGTCGGGCAGGGGCGAATCGGCGTTGGACTCCACCAGTGAAACCGTGCCCAGCTGATTGCTGAGTTCCACGGTTTCGGCCCAGGTCTTGGGGATCAGCAGGGTGGGCGTTTCGGGCAGTTCGGCATTGACGAAGGTGCCCGATCCGCGCGAGCGGCGGATCAGGCCATCGTCTTCCAGCAGGCCGAACGCCTGGCGGATGGTCGCCCGCGAGATGCCATAGGTTTCCATCAGCGCTTCCAGCGGCGGGATCTGCTGGCCGGGCCGCCAGGTGCGGTTCTGGATATTGCTGCGAAACAGCGCCGCCGCCTGCAGATACAGCGGCTGGGGACTGCGCGAGAAGAGCTTGGGGTCGGGCATGTTCAGGCGGAAGGCGTCGTGGTCGGGGCCGCGAGTATGGCATCGGCCATTTCGCGCAGCCGGTGCTTCTGGATCTTGACCGAGTTGGCGCTTTCCACCGAGGGGAATGCATCCAGCACGGTAAAGCCCGCCGGCGTCTTGAAGCCCGCCATCGCGGCTTTGCACGCGGCGGTCCAGCCCGCGGGGTCGGCGGCTGCGCCCGGCTGCAGCAGCACGAAGGCATAGGGCACGGTCTTGCCCTTTTGCGTGGCGCCGACCACCTGGCAGGCGCGCACGCCCGGCAGGGTTTCGACCACCTGTTCGATTTCCACCGGATTGACCAGAAAGCCGGACAGGCGCAGCGAATCGCCCATGCGGGTCTGGAACACGAACTGGCGCGGATTCAGCGTGTAGCCGAGATCGCCGGTCTTGAAGTAGCCGTCATCCGTGCAGGCGCCGCGGGTGGCCTCGGGATTGTCCAGATAACCCTGCATCAGACTGGGCGAGAGGATTTCGAGTTCGCCGGATTGGCCATGCGGCAGGATTTCGCCCGTGGCGGGATCGCGGGCGCGCACGCGCGCCTCGGGGTAGATCAGCGTGCCGCCGGGCTGGTGGCGCGCGGACACGTCGCCCTCGGCGGGATCGCGCGGCTGGCCGGCGACCAGGGCCACCAGCTCGCTGGAACCATACAGGCCGGTCAGCGGCACGCCGGCCTCGCGGGCCAGGTCCAGCATGTTGTCCAGCGCCGGCGTGAAGCTGGCGAAGCCAAACAGCCGTACCGAGGCGAAGTCGCCTTGGGCTCCCGCCCGCATCATGCCGACCAAGGCCTCGTTGTTGGCGTAGGTGTGCGTCACCGCGTGGCGGCGCACCGCTGCGGCGGATTGGGCGGTGTCGAACACCGGCGCGCAGACCACGGGCGCGCCTTGCGCCAGGCCGCCGACCAGCGTCGCGAAGCCAAAGGCGCCGCAGAACGGCGCGCTGGCGAGTACACAGCTTCCCTCGTCATAGCCATAGGCCCGCGCCACGGCCGCGCCGTGGTTCAACAGGGTGCGCTGGTCGTGCAGCACGAACTTGGGCTTGGAGGTGGTGCCGGACGTGGTGAAGCACAGCACGCCCGCATTGGGCTGGGCCGGCGGCGCTGTGTCGGTGCAGGACTGCAGGTCCTGGTAGCGGTGCGCCGGCTTGCCATGGAAGCTGGGGGGCAGCGCCTCGTCGGCATTCGTCAGCGCGATCACGCCTTGCAGGCGCTCCAGGTGTTCCGGCGCCACTTCGCCCAGGATGCCCTGGAAGTCTATGCCCTTGAACCCCGGCCAGAACACCAGCCAGTCCGCCTTGCCGCGTCCCAGGATGTCGGCCAGCTCCAGCGCCCGGAAGCGCGTGTTGACCGCCAGCACCAGCGCGCCCAGGTGCGCGCAGGCCAGGAAGGATTCCACCCAGGCGGCGCAATTGGGTAGCCAGACCGCCACGCGCTGTCCCGGGCGCACGCCGATGCGGGCAAGGCCGGCGGCCAGCGCGCAGCTTTGCGTCCGCAGTTGCGCGGCGCCGATGGGTTGGTCCTGGTCGATCAGCAGCGGCGCATCGGGCCGGCGCGCGACCAAGGCGTCCAGGTGTTCGGAGAACGTCGAGTACGGCATGTTCATGGCTTACACCGTGGCGATGGGCGTCACGGGAGAACCCACCGCGCCAGGCATGCGCAAGGGCGGGGCAGTCAGCAGGAAGCGGCTGCGGCCTTGCGCATGCAGCCAGTCGGCCAGGTCCTTCAGGTACCAGAGTTCGGCCAGCGGCAGGCCCAGCTTGAAGAGGCAATGGTGGTGCAGCGGCAGGATGGAGTGGCCGGGGCCGGAGGTGCGCGCCGGATAGGCTTCGACCGCGTAGTTGTCGGCGCAGATCGCGGCGATGCCGGATTGCGTGATCCAGTCCAGCAGCGCCGGGTCGGAGCCGTCCAGCACGGCGCCGGTCTGCTCCAGCTTGTGCGGATCGGGCTGGCCGTCCATGGCAACGATCGCCTCGGCAAAGCCCGTGCGCAGCACCAACATGTCGCCGTGTTCGACCGTCACGTTCTGTGCCCGCATGGCGGCCTGCAGGGCCGCCAGGTCGACGACCGTGCGGCCGGGGCCGTAGGCGCGCGCCAGGTCCACCAGCACGCCGCGGCCCTGCATGCCTTTTTCGGCGTAGCGGTTGATACCCAGCTTGCGCGCGTACGAGCCGCCGGGCGGGCAGCAGGCGTCGTCCGATTTGTCGGGATCCGGGCCGCCGAACACGTCCACGCCGGCGGCGTAGCCGTTGTAGTAGACGCGACGCGCCTGGCCATCGCCCTGGATGTCGAACAGCGCGCCCACGTGGCACAGGCCGTCCCACTGGGTGGAGTACTGCATGGACAGCGTGACCTGGTCGTCGGACAGCACGTCCACGGCTTCGGGCTGCACCTGCGACATCTGGAAGTTCAGGTAGGGCGTGCCTTCGCGGAAGGTGGGCTGGAGCGTCGGCGCGTGGCGGCGCGGGTTCAGCACGTTGCCGCCCGGCAGGTCCAGCGGCAGGGACAGGCAGAACACCTTGCCCGTGCGCACTTCGCGCACCGCCTGCAGCACTTTTTCCTCGGTCAGCAGGTTCAGGCGGCCGATCTCGTCATCCGGGCCGAAGTCGCCCCAGGTGGAGCCTTCGGGGCGTTGGGTCCAGCGTTTCATCTGCTTGTCTCCTGGAGGTTTTCTATGTTCTTATGAATATAGTACGTATTTACGTACTTTAAAAAGAAATCCGCAATCAGCGGGTTCGATAGGAGACAAGCCCATGACGCAATTCCTGCAGCGCAGGTTGGCGATCACTGCGCCGGCCCTGGCCGCGCTGGCCTTCCTGACCTTGCCCGCGGCCCAGGCCGCCGGCTATCCCGATCATCCCGTGACCGTCGTCGTGCCGTATCCGCCGGGCGGCGGCGCCGACATCTTTGGCCGCGCCATCGCTCACGCGCTGGAGCCGGGCCTGAAGCAGACCGTGCTGGTCGAGAACAAGCCCGGCGCGGGCGGCAATATCGGCATGGCCTACGTGGCGCGCGCCAAGCCCGACGGCTACACGCTGGGCCTGGGCACCATCGGCACCCAGACCATCAACCAGTTCCTCTACAACAACATGGCGTTCGACCCCGAACGCGACCTGGTGCCCATTGCGCTGGTGTCCACCACGCCCAACGTCATCGCCGTCAGCGCCAAGTCGCCCTACAAGACGGTGGCCGACGTGATCAAGGCGGCCCAGCAGTCCAAGGACAAGAAGCTGACCTATGCGTCGCCGGGCATAGGGTCCTCGGTGCATCTTACCGGGGCCTATTTCGAGGCCATGGCCGGCGTGACCATGCTGCACGTGCCTTTCAAGGGCACGTCCGCCTCGCTGCCGGCGGTGGCGGGCGGGCAGGTCGACCTGCTGTTCGACAACCTGCCGGGCGCGCTGGCGCAGATCAAGGATGGCAATCTGGTGCGGGGCGTGGCGGTCACGTCGGCCGCGCGCGACGCCTCGGTGCCCAACCTGCCCACCGTGGCGGAATCGGGACTGCCGGGCTTTGACGTCACCGCCTGGTTTGCGCTCTACGCCCCGCGCAATACCCCGGAACCCGTGGTCAAGCAGTTGATCGAAGCCGCGCGCAGCGGGCTGAAGAATCCGGCCGTCGCGGCCAACTTTGCCGGCATGGGCGCCAAGCCCGGCACGCTCTTCGGCGGGGACCTGGCGGCCTTCGAAGCCGGGGAACGCAAGAAGTGGGGCGGACTCATCAAGGACAAGGGAATCACCGCGCAATGAAAACGCCCACCGCACTGGTCACCGGCGGCAGCCGGGGCATAGGCCGCGCCATCGTCGCGCGCCTGATCGAAGATGGCTTCGAGGTCGTCAACTTCAGCCGCGGCGCGCCCGCAGCGCTCCTGCCCGGCGAAACGTTCCGTTCGGTCGACCTGGGCGACGCGCCGGCCACCATTGCCGCGGCGCAGGCGTTGGCGGCCGAGCGCCAGGTCCTGCATCTGGTCAACAACGCCGGCATGATCCAGGTCGCGCGCATCGGGGACGTGACGCAGGAACAGATGGCGCGGATCATGGCGCTGAACGTCACGGCGCCGGTGCTGCTGATGCAGGCCCTGCTGCCCGGCATGCGGGCGGCGGGCTACGGGCGGGTGGTGAACATCGGCAGCCGCGCCGCCCTGGGCAAGGACGGGCGCACGGTTTACGGCGCTTCCAAGGCGGCGCTGGCCGGGATGACACGCACCTGGGCGCTGGAGCTGGCGGGCAGCGGCATCACGGTGAATACCGTGGCGCCCGGACCCATCGCGACTGAACTGTTCAACCAGTCCAACCCGCCGGGCGCGCCGCAGACGCTGGCTTTGGAGGCGGCGATCCCGGCGGGGCGCGTGGGCCGACCCGAAGAGGTCGCCCATGCCGTGTCCATGTTCATGGACCCGCGGGCGGGCTTCATGACGGGACAGATGCTGTATGTGTGCGGGGGAGTGTCGGTGGGGCTTGCCGGCTAGCCGCTTGTTGCGTTGCGCGGTTGCTCAGGCTTGCGGCGCCGTCCCTTGCGGCGGCGCGTGTATGGCGAACTCGCGCGCCATTTCCTTCCTGGGCACCTTGCCGGACGCCGCCAGCGCCTGCGCACGCTCCAGGCGCAGGCGCTTGAGCACTTCCATGGGCGCGACGCCGAAATGCGCGGCGAATTTGCGCTGGAAGGTGCGGCGCGACATCTGGCAGGCGTCGGCCATGTCGTCGACCGACCAGCGCGCCGATAGCTGCGCCTCGATTTTTTCCACCAGATCCCGGAATGGCGCGGCCACGCGGTCCTGCAAACGCAGCGCCTGGCTGTACTGGCGCTGGTCGCCGTTGCGGCGCATGAAGACCACCAGCCGCCGCGCAACCCGTTGCGACAGGTCGGCGCCGAAGTCGCGTTCGATCAGCGCCAGCGCCAGGTCGATGCCGGCGGTGACGCCGGCAGAGGTCCAGTATTTGCCGCTTTCGACGTAGATGCGGTCGTCTTCGACGCGCAGGGCGGGATGAAGCTGGCGCAGCCGGTCGGCCGAACGCCAGTGGGTGGTGACGGCGCGGCCGTCCAGCAGGCCGGCGGCGGCCAGCACGAAGGCGCCGGTGCATACGCTGCAGGTGCGCCCGGCGGTCGCGTCGCGGCGGCGCAGCCAGGCGCGCGTCTCGCCATGGGCGCCCGCGAAATCGGCGCCGGGGCCGCCGGGCACGAACATCATGTCCAGGCGCTCATCGCCATCGTCGGCAAAAGTGCCGTCCACCTGCATGCGCAGGCCCTGTTCCCAGGTGGAGACCAGCGGCGTCGCGGCGATGGTGCCCAGGCGGTACAGCTTGCGACCGGCTTCCTCGTTGGCCGAACTGAAGGCTTGCCACGGTCCGGCCAGATCCAGCGGCTGGAAGCCGTCATACAGGACGAACTGCACGCGCAATGGCGCATCCGGCGCAGTATTTGGCGCACGCGTCCGGGCGCGTCCGCCTATGCTGGGAGTCGTCGTTTCTAACGGAGCATCGTCATGCATGTGAATTTTCTCTTGTTCGAAGGGCTGACCCAGCTGGATATGACCGGGCCGTATGAAGTGCTGGCAGGCGCGCCGGGCTTCACCGTGGATTTTGTCGCAAAAACGCGCGATCCGGTGCGCAGCGATCGCGGGCTGTGTTTCGTGCCCACGCAGACCATCGCATCGGCGCCGCCCTGCGACCTGCTGGTGGTGCCAGGCGGGCCGGGCACGGATGATGCCATTGTCGACGCCGACTGGGTAGCGTTCACGCGCGCGCAGGGGCTGGGCGCACGCTACGTATTCGGCATCTGCACCGGTTCGCTGTTGCTGGGCGCGGCTGGCCTGTTGCGCGGCAGGCGCGCTTCCAGCCATTGGCGCGCGCGCGAACTGCTGTCGCGCTTCGGCGCCATCCCCAGCGACGAGCGCATGTGCGTGGACGGCAACCTGTACACCGCGGGCGGCGTGACCTCGGGCATCGACATGGGGCTGAAGGTGGTGGCGGACCTGTGCGGCGAGGACGTGGCCAAGCTGATACAGCTGCAGATCGAATATGACCCCCAACCACCGTTTCCCGGTGGCACGCCCAAGACCTCGGAGCCGGCCGTGGTGCAGCGCTATCTGGAGATGTCGCAAGCGCGCTTCGAACGCCGCTCGCAGGCGGTGGACCGGGCCGCGGCCGCGATGGCCTGAGTTCGAGCGCGCGGCGCGCTCACTTCGCCAGATGATCCAGCGGCAGCGGGCTTTGCGGCTTGACGGTCTGGATCGCGAAGTTGCTGCGTATGTCCTTCACGCCGGGCAGCTTCAATAGCGTGCCCAGCAGGAAGCGTTCGTAGGCGCGCAGGTCGGGCACCACTACCTGCAGCAGAAAGTCGGACTCGCCCGACACCAGATGCGCGGCGATGACTTCCGGCAAGGTGCTGACCTCCTCGCGGAACAGGGCGGAGTCGCGCTCGTGGTGCCGCTCCACCTTGATGCCGACGAAGACGGTCAGGCCCAGGCCGACTTCGTCCGGCGCCAGGCGGGCTTCGTACCCCTGGATGACGCCGGCTTCTTCCAGCAGCCGCACCCGCCGCAGGCAGGGCGAAGGGGACAGGCCAATCTGCTCGGCGAGTTCGACATTGGTCAGCCGGCCGTTCTGCTGCAGGGCCTCGAGGATCCGGCGGTCGTAGGCGTCCAATTCACGTTTTGGCATGAAATCGGGATAAGGGTTGTTGGATTGGCGGAATATGCCAATCATCATAAATCGAATGGCATGAATAGGATGCACATGCCAGCCCGGTTTTCCTAGAATGATCGCCTGAGCCAGGACGAAAAGGAGCGGGAAAATGGCGGATATGGCGATGTTTCTAGGGGCTTTGCTGATCGTCTACGTGGTGCCGGGACCCGACATGATCCTGCTGCTGGAAACCGGCGTGCTGCGCGGCAGAGGGCAGGCGCTGGCGGTGGCCGTGGGGCTGGCCATCGCGCGGGCCGCGCACGTGACCCTGGCCGCGCTGGGACTGGCGGCGCTGTTCAAGACCCATCCCTGGGCGTTCGACGCGGCGCGCACGGTGGGGGGATGCTATCTGGTCTGGTTGGGCGTGCGGCTATTGCGCGCAGGACCCGTGTCCTACGATGCCACCGGGCAGGCGCCCGCGAGCCGCGCGGGGCTGGGGCCGGCGCTATTGAGCGGCGTGCTGACCAATGTGCTCAATCCCAAGGCCTTGCTGTTCTGCTCGGTGCTGCTGCCGCAATTCGTGTCGCCTGCCCAGGGGCCGATAGGCCAGCAGTTCGCCGTGCTGGGCGTGATCCTGGTCAGCCTGGGCCTGGCGCTGGACGTGCTGTGCGCGTTGGCGGGCGGGGCGGTGGGGCGCTGGATGTCGGCCAGCCCCCGTGCGCAGAAGATCCAGAGCCGGGTGTTCGGGCTGGCATTGATCGGCTTCGGCCTGCGCCTGACCGTGGCCCAGCGTCCGGCCTGAAGCGGCCGGTCCCGCAGCTTGCGCTACGGGACCGGCTGCCCGGCCTATTTGGCGTAGGCGTACGAGGACTCGTCGGCTTCCTCATCCTTCGGCAGCGGCGGAACCGCGCCGTCCTCCAGCAGTTCGGACTGCGTCAGGCCCTTGGTCAGCTCCAGCGCCTGGCGTTCGAACAGGCGCCGGTACAGACCGCCCTTCAGGCGGATCAGTGCGTCATGGCTGCCTTCCTCGATGACGCGGCCGCGGTCCATCACCAGCAGGCGGTCCAGCGCGCGCACCGTCGACAGGCGGTGCGCCACCACCAGCGTGGTACGACCCACCATCAGACGGTCCATGGCCTGCTGGATCAACACCTCGCTTTCGCTGTCCAGGCTGGACGTGGCTTCGTCCAGGATCAGGATGGGCGCATCGGCCAGGAAGGCGCGGGCCAGGGCCACGCGCTGGCGTTCGCCGCCCGACAGCTTGACGCCGCGTTCGCCGACCAGCGTGTCGTAGCCCTTGGGCAGCGCCATGATGAAGTCATGGGCGCTGGCCAGCCGCGCCGCCTGCTCGATCTCGGCCTGCGTGGCGCCGGGGCGGGCATAGGCGATGTTCTCCGCCAGCGTGCGGTGGAACAGTACCGGCTCCTGCTGCACGATGGCGATCTGGCTGCGCAGGGACGCCTGCCGCGCCTGGGCGATGTCCTGCCCGTCGATCGTGATGCGGCCGTCGTTCACGTCATACAAACGCTGGATCAGCTTGATGAACGTGGTCTTGCCCGAACCCGAATGGCCGACCAGGCCGACCCGTTCGCCCGGGGCGATGCGTACCGAGAAATGGTCGTACAACGCCTTGTCGTGCGCGCCATAGCGGAACGTCACGTCCTCGAAGCGGATCTCGCCGGCCGTCACGCGCAGCTCGCCCGCGCCGGGCCGGTCGTCCACGCCCAGCGGTTGCTTTTCCAGCGCGACCAGTTCTTCCATGTCGTTGACCGAGCGTTGCAGGTTGCGGATGTGCATGCCTACGTCGCGCAGGTAGCCCTGCAGCATGAAGAACATCGTCAGGGCGAAGGTGATATCGCCCACGCTAGCCTGGCCGCGCGACCACAGCAGCAGCGACGCGCCCAGGATGCCCGCCTGCATGGCGACCAGCATGGCGCCCTGGATGCCGCCGTTGATCGTGCCGCGGATCCAGGTGCGGCGGGTGCGGCGGCGCCATTTGTCGACCACGCGGTCCAGCCTGACTTCTTCGCGGTCTTCGGCGCCGAAGGCCTTGACCACCGCGTTGCAGCTGACGGCGTCGGCCAGGGCGCCGCCCATGCGCGTGTCCCAGGCGTTGCCCAGGCGCGCCGCCGGCGCCACATAGCCCAGCGACAGCGCCGCGGTCACGGCGATGTACAGCACCGAGCCCAGGCCCACCACCAGGCCCATGATGGGCCAGTGCACACCCAGCAGCGCGGTGGCGCCCACCAGCATCACGACCGACGGCAGCAGCGCGATCAGCAGCGTGTCGTTCAGGATGTCGACCGCCCACATGCCGCGCGTGATCTTGCGCACCGTGGAGCCGGCAAAGCTGTTGGCGTGCCAGTCCGTGGAGAAACGCTGCACGCGGTAGAACGCGTTGGAGACGATGCCGTTCATCATCTTCAGCGTGAAGGTGATGATGTTCTGGAACACGGCCTGACGCAGCAGCGTGCCGCCGATGCCCAGCGCGAGCAGCAGCCAGAACGCGGTCAGCGCCGCGCTCCAGACGATCTCGTCGCCAGCCGCGCCCGAGGCCACGGCGTCAACCAGTTTGCCGGCGTACAGCGGCGTCAGCACGTCGGTCACCGCCGACAGCAGGGCCAGCACGATGATGCCGGAGGTGCGCCAGGGCTGCGCGCGCCAATGGCGGAAGGTAAAGCCAAGGACATCCTTGAAGGTCTGTCCTCGTAGATCGATTTTTTTTCTGGCCATTGCAATGGCCCGGCGTCACCAGGACGCCGGGAGTCCTTGTGTGGAAAGAGGAAGGAGCGGCCTGCGCGGCGAGGCGCGGGCGATTGCGTTCAGGTTTTTGGGGCGGGCACGGAGGACCGGTCGCTAGATAGGCATCCAGCGATGGGTCCGCGCGGGCGACGACTTAATGACGTCGCGGGGACACGCGCGGGATGGCGGTATGCGGATTCATCATCTTGCGCCTCCCAATGGTGTGAGATGTGGGGAAAGGGAATGGGCAGAGGCCCGAATTGAAGATTCTATAGAAGTGGTGTAGGCGAATCAACGGGTAGGCGCGTGCCGGTGTGGGTTTTTTTCAACTGACGCGGCGTTCAATCCGGGGTGAACAGCGTGGGCGGCAGGCGCGCCACGGCCTCGTAGGTCAGGCGGATGTGGGCGGCCAGCAGTTCACAGGCGCGGTCCGCATCGCGCGCCAGCGTGGCGTCCAGGATGCCTTTGTGTTCG
>NZ_CADIJY010000027.1 GCF_902859735.1 Achromobacter aegrifaciens
GCGAGACCGCGCCCCGGCCGCGGCAGCCGTGCCGCTGGCCGGCCGCCCGGCCGCACGCCGCGTGCCGCATACCGGCATGCGCCGCGCCATCGCCCGCCGTCTCACCGAAAGCAAGCAGAACGTGCCGCACTTCTACCTGACGGTGGACTGCCGGATGGACGCGCTGTTGGCGCTGCGCGCCCAGGCCAACCAGGGCGGCGCGGTGAAGCTGTCGGTCAATGACTTCATCGTGCGCGCCGCTGCGCTGGCCCTGCGCGAAGTGCCGGAGGTCAATGCCAGCTGGCACGAGGACGCCGTCGAATACCATGCCGGCGCCGATATCTCGGTGGCAGTGGCCACCGACGGCGGCCTGGTCACGCCCATCGTGCGCGATGCCGACGTGAAATCCTTGTCCGCCATTGCCGGCGAAATCGTCGAGCTGGCCGGCCGCGCCAAGATCAACCGGCTCAAGCCCGAGGAATTCACCGGCGGCTCGCTGACCGTCAGCAACCTGGGCATGTACGGCATCAGCCAGTTCGCCGCCATCATCAATCCGCCGCAGGCCGCCATCCTGGCGGTGGGCGCGGCCGAGAAGCGTCCGGTGGTGGACAGCGACGGCCAATTGGCCGCCGCCACCGTCATGACCGTGACCCTGTCCGCGGACCACCGCGTGGTGGACGGCGCGGTGGGCGCGCGCTGGCTGGCCGCCTTCCGCACGCTGATCGAAAACCCCGTGCGCATCCTGCTGTGAGTCCCGCCATGACCAAGACTACGTTTGATCTCGTCGTGGTGGGCGGCGGCCCCGGCGGCTATGTCGCCGCCATCCGCGCCGCCCAGCTGGGCATGTCGGTCGCGCTGGTGGAGCGCGCCGAACTCGGCGGCATCTGCCTGAACTGGGGCTGCATCCCCACCAAGGCGCTGCTGCACAGCGCCACCGTGCTGCGCGCCTGCCGCGAGGCGGCGCACTATGGCGTGGCGGGCGCGGGCGAAGCGCGTCCGGACCTGGCCGCCATGGTGGCGCGTTCACGCAAGGTGGCGGGCCGCCTGGGCCAGGGCGTGGCGCACCTGATGAAGAAGAACGGCGTGACCGTGTTCGCCGCCAGCGCCAAGCTGGCGGGCGGCGGCCGCCTGGCGCTGGACAACGGCAGCATGCTGTCGGCCAAGCACATCATCCTGGCCACGGGCGCGCGCGCCCGGGAGTTGCCGGCGCTGCCCCTGGGCGAACGCGTCTGGGCCTACCGCCAGGCGCTGGTCCCGGCCGAGATTCCGAAGTCGCTGCTGGTGGTGGGCGCAGGCGCCATCGGCGCGGAGTTCGCCAGCTTCTACCGCGCCGTGGGCGCGGAGGTCACGCTGATCGACATGACCGCGGAAATCCTGCCGCAGGAAGACGCCGAGATCTCGGCGCTGGCCCGCAAGGCTTTCGAGAAGCAGGGCATCCACGTGCTGACGCAATGCGCCGTGACCTCATCGTCGCTGACCGCGACCGGCGTGAAGGTGACGCTGGACCGGCAAGGCAAGCGCAGCGAGCTGGAAGTGGACCGTGTCATCGTCGCCGCCGGCATCGTCGGCAACGTCGAGAACCTGGGCCTGGAGCAGACCCGCGTCAAGGTGGAGAGGACCCATATCGTCACCGACGGCCTGTGCCGCACGGCCGAGCCCGGCGTCTATGCCATCGGCGACGTGGCCGGCGCGCCGTGGCTCGCCCACAAGGCCAGCCATGAAGCCGTGCTGTGCGTGGAGGCCATCGCCGGCAAGCCCGCGCATCCCATCGATCCGCTGCGCATCCCGGCCTGCACCTACTCGTATCCGCAGGTCGCCAGCATCGGCATGAGCGAAGCCCGCGCCCGCGAACACGCCGCCAAGACCGGCGGCGACATCCGCGTGGGCAAGTTCACCTTCGCCGGCAACGGCAAGGCGATCGCCATGGGCGAGGACCAGGGGCTGGTAAAGACGGTGTTCGACGCCAAGAGCGGCGAGCTGCTGGGCGCGCACATCATCCACCCGGAAGCGTCCGAGCTGATTACCGGCTACGGCGTGGCGGCCTCGCTGGAAGCCACGGAGGAAGACCTGATGCACACCGTGTTCGCACACCCGACCTTGTCGGAAACGCTGCACGAATCGGTGCTGTCGGCCTTTGGCCGCGCCTTGCACGCCTAGGCGTCATGCCAAACGCGGCGCGGGTTCAGATCCGCGCCGCGAAGAAATCCAGGAAACAGGCGATGCGCCGCGAGAGCTGCGTGTTGCGGTGATACACCGCGTGCATGGGCTGTAGATAGTCCGTGTGCACGTCTTCCATCAGCTTCACCAGCCGGCCGGCCTTGACGTCCTCGCGCACCACGAAATCGGACAGGCAGGCGATGCCCACGCCGCGCACCGCCAGTTGCCGCTGCGTCTCGCCGCTGGACGTCGCCAGCGTCGGCACCGCCAGATAGCTGGACCCGCCAGCGTGGCGCAAGGGCCAGACGTTCAGGCTTTCAGGCTGGGTGAAACCCAGCACTTCATGCGTCGCCAGGTCCTCCACCGTCTGCGGCGCGCCGCGCCGGGCCACGTAATCCGGGCTGGCCATCACCCAGCGGGGCGACGGCCGCAGCGTGCGCGCATGCAGGGTGGAATCCGTCAGCGGTCCCATGCGCAGCGCCACGTCGGTGCGATGCTCCATGAGATCCACGATGCGGTCGTTGCTGGTGAGTTCGAGCGCGATCGCCGGGTATTCCCGCCGGAACTCCGCCACCAGCGGCACCACGCAATGCAGCATGACGGGCACCGACGCGTCCACCCGCAAGCGGCCGGCCGGGCGCTGATGCACCATGCGCATGCAGTCCTCGGCTTCGTCCAGCGACGCGACGATGTGCCGGGCCTTGGGCAGGAAATGCTTGCCCTCCTCGGTCAGCTCCATGCGCCGGGTGGTGCGGTTGATCAGGATGACACCGAGGTCTTCCTCGAGCCGCGACAGGCCGCGGCTGACGCCCGACGCCGTGTGGCCCAGCAGCTCGGCGGCGGCGCTGAGGGAGCCGGCATCCACCACACCCAGGAACAGGCGTACCGCGTCAGAGTTCAGGGACATGAGGCTGGCTCCTTGGTTTATGGGTCGATTGTATAGAGCCCACAGCACGCAGAGCCTGCAAAAAAACGCCGAAGGCCGGACGACAGCCGGCCCTCGGCGCTCAGGAGCAACCGGCGGTTACTGCGCCGGCACCACGGCAGTAACCTCAATCTCCACCTTGGCGCGGTCCTCCACCAGGTCCGCGACCTCCACGGCCGTCATCGCCGGGAAATGCCGGCCGATGTACTCGCGGTAGTGCTTGCCGATGGCCGGATACGCCGCCACGTACTCGTTCTTGTCCGTCACGTACCACGTCATCCGGACGATATGCTCAGGCTTGGCGCCGCCTTCGGCCAGAATCGCAACAATGTTCGCCAGCGTCTGGCGCACCTGCTCCGCCAGATCGTCGGTCTCGAACTGCTGCTGGCCATTCCACCCCACCTGTCCGCCCACAAATACGAGCTTGCTGCCCACCTGCATCTCGGTGAGCACGCCATTCGAATAGCCCCGGGGCGCCATCCAATCCGGCGGTTGCAGAATCTTCATAACGTCATCCTATATTTAAGAAAAGCAAACGATTCCCGCCGCTTACGCCGCGGGAACCAGATAAGCCTGCATGCGTTCCCGCAGATCCGCAGGCAGCGGCATGGACTTCATCGTCCGCAAATCCACCGTCACGATCGTCAGCGTCGCCGACAAGCGCAACTGGCCATCCGGCCCCTCGAAACGCACCAGCGCCTTGAACGACGCGCCGCCGATGCGCTGTACTTCCAGCACCTGGCGCAAACGCTCGTGCCAGCGGCTGGGCGCGCTGAAATCGCACTGCACCGACGCCATCGGCGTGCCGATGTGCCGCTCCACGTGCAGCGCATGAAACGGCAACCCCATGCCCTTGTCGAACCACTCCTCGACAAAGTCGTTGATCATCTCGAAATAGCGAGGATAGAAAACAATGCCCGCCGGATCGCAATGACGGAAGCGGACTTCGACCTGGCTGATGAAAGGGGCTGCCATGGAATTTCCTTGTTGCCGGTTCAGGCCATCTTGCGCAGCGCAAAGCGCTGCAGCTTGCCGGTTTCGGTGCGCGGCAGCGCATCGACAAACTCGATGGCACGGGGATACTTGTAGGGCGCGATATTGGCCTTCACGAACTGCTGCAGCGCCGCGACCAGCTCGCTGCCGGCCTCATAGCCCGGCTTGAGCACCACGAAAGCCTTGACCACCTGGCCGCGCTCGTCGTCCGCCGCGCCCACCACGCCGCACTCCGCCACGGCTTCGTGGCGCAGCAACGCGTCCTCGACCTCGGGGCCGGCAATGTTGTAGCCCGCCGAAACAATCATGTCGTCGTTGCGCGCCTGATAGAAGAAGTAGCCGTCGTCATCCTGCAGGAACGTATCGCCCGGCAGGTTCCAGCCGTTCTGCACGAAGCGCCGCTGGCGTTCGTCCGCCAGATAGCGGCAGCCGGTCGGCCCCTTGATCGCCAGGCGGCCCACCGTGCCGTTGGGCACGGGATTCATGTCGTCATCGACGATCTGCGCCACATAGCCCGGCACCACCCGACCGATGGCGCCGGCCTTGACCGACTCCGGCGGGCTCGACACGAACACGTGGATCATTTCCGTGCCGCCGATGCCGTCTATCATCTCGATGCCGCTGGCCTTTTTCCAGAGCTGGCGCGTCGCGTCCGGCAGCGCCTCGCCCGCCGACACGCTCTTCTTCAGCGACGACAGGTCGAACTTGCCCACCAGCGCCGCCATCTGGCGGTAGAACGTGGGCGCCGTGAACACGATGGTGGCGCGGAAATCCTGGATCAGCTGCAGCAGGCTTTCCGGCGACAGCTTCTCGGCCAGCACCGTGCTCGCGCCCACGCGCAGCGGGAAGCACAACAGGCCGCCCAGGCCGAAGGTGAAGGCCAGCGGCGGCGTGCCGCAGAAGATGTCGTCCGGACCCGGCTTGATGACGTGCTTGGGGAACAGGTCGCACATCGCCAGCACATCGCGGTGGAAGTGCATGCAGCCCTTGGGCGCGCCCGTGGTGCCGCTGGTGAAGGCGATCAGG
Source organism: Achromobacter aegrifaciens (assembly GCF_902859735.1). GTDB lineage: Bacteria > Pseudomonadota > Gammaproteobacteria > Burkholderiales > Burkholderiaceae_B > Achromobacter > Achromobacter aegrifaciens. The sequence continues at coordinate 5,081 of NZ_CADIJY010000027.1, forward strand.
CACACGTCGTCCGCCGCCGTATCGCAGGCCTTGAAATCGTCCGGCTTGGCCGCCGCCAACGCATCCAGCGCATCGGGCGCCTTGTCGTTGAAGTACATGACCTTCGTCAGGCCGGGGCAATGATGCTCATGGCTGGGCTGGGTGCAGAACTCCGCCTCGTCCTTCAGGCGGGCATCGCACAACACGGCCTGGATCTGCGCCTTGTCGATGATCTGCTTGAGTTCCTTGGCGCGCAACAGCGGCATCGTCGGCACCGTCACCAGACCGGCCTTGATCGCTGCCAGCCACGAGGCGGCCATCATGGGATTGTTCGGCCCGCGCAGCAGCAGGCGGTTGCCCGGCACCAGCCCCATGTCTTCGGCCAGCACCCGGGCGATGCGATTGGTCAGCGCGGCCAGCTCGCGGTAAGTCATCGTGGCCTGCTTGCCGTCCTGGCTCCAGCGCAGCGCGACGCGCTCGCCATGGCCGCGCTCGACCATGGCGTCCACCAGTTCGACCGCGCAATTGAAGCGTTTCGGATAGGCCACGTCGGGGCCGTCGAGCAGGAACTCTGGCCATTGTTCGCCCGGGGGCAGATTGTCCCGGGCGAAAGTGTCGATGTGGGCGGATGCTTCCATGGAATTCCCCTTGCTATTGCGGTGTAGTTGCTGTGCCGGGACGACGGAGCTCGATGGCTGCCTTACGCCTTCAGCAGTTCACGGGCAATGATCAACTTCTGCACTTCTGTCGCGCCTTCGTAGATCCGCAGCGCTCTTATTTCCCTGTAAAGCTTCTCCACCGGCATCCCCGACACCACGCCCGCGCCGCCGAACATCTGCAGTGCGCGGTCGATCACGGTCTGCGCCGATTCCGTGGCCGTCATCTTGGCCATGGCCGCTTCGCGCGTGGTGCGCTGCTTCAGCACGTCGCGCATCCAGGCCGCGCGGTAGGTCAGGAGCGCAGACGCGTCGATGGCGGTCGCCATGTCGCCCAGCGCGGCCTGCGTCAGTTGCAGGTCCGACAGCGTCTGGCCGAACATGCGGCGCGACTTGGAACGCGCCAGTCCTTCGTCCAGCGCGCGGCGCGCAAAACCCAGCGCGGCAGCCGCCACCGAGGCGCGGAAGATGTCCAGCGTCATCATGGCCAGCTTGAAGCCCTGGCCCGCGTCGCCCAGCCGGTGCGACGCCGGAATGCGGCAGTTGTCGAACGTGATGGTCGCCAGCGGGTGCGGCGCGATCAGGTCGATGCGTTCGCTGACCTCGAAGCCCGGCGTGTCGGCATCCACCACGAAGGCGCTGATGCCGCGCGCGCCGGGGGCTTCGCCAGTGCGCGCGAACACGCAATAGAAATCCGCGATGCCGCCGTTGGAAATCCAGGTCTTGGCGCCATTCAGCACGTAGTGGTCGCCTTCCAGCCTGGCTTCGCAGGCCAGCGCGGCCACGTCGGAGCCGGCGTCGGGTTCCGACAGCGCGAAGGCCGCGATGGCCTCGCCGCGGGCCACGCGCGGCAGATAGCGTTGGCGCAGTTCGTCCGAGCCCATCAGCGAAATCGCGCCGCTGCCCAGCCCCTGCATGGCGAAGGCGAAATCGGCCAGCCCTTCGTGGCGCGCCAGGGTTTCGCGCAGAATGCACACGGCGCGGGAATCCACTTCCGGCAGCGCGCCGCCCCAGGCGCCGCCAGGGCCGCCCGCGACCGCGTAGCGCAGCCAGCCGGCCTCGCCCATGGCGCGCACCAGCTTCTTGCAGGCGCCGTCGGCGTCATGGTGATCCACGTCCCCCAGGGACGCCTCGCACCAGGCGTCGACCTCGTGCGCCAGCTTGCGGTGCGCATCGTCGAAAAAAGGCCAATCCAGCCAGCTTGCGTCGCGCATGCTCAGTCCCCTTGGAACACCGGTTTTTGCTTGGCCACGAAGGCCTCGTAGGCGCGGCGGAAGTCGCGCGTCTGCATGCAGATGGCCTGGGCCTCGGCTTCGGCCTCGATGGCCTCGTCCACGCCCATGTTCCATTCCTGGTGCAGCAGCTTCTTGGTCACGCCGTGGGCGAAGGTCGGGCCCGCGGCCAGCTGCGCGGCCAGCGTCTGCGCGGCATCGGCCAGCGCGCCGGGCTCATGCAGGGCATTGAAAAAGCCCCAGCTGGCGCCTTCTTCCGCCGTCATGGCGCGGCCCGTGTAGAGCAGTTCGGACGCGCGGCCCTGGCCGATCATGCGCGGCAACAAGGTGCAGGCGCCCATGTCGGCGCCGGCCAGGCCGACGCGCGTGAACAGGAAGGCGGTGCGCGCGGCGGGCGTGCCCAGGCGCATGTCAGAGGCCAGCGCCACCATCGCGCCCGCGCCAGCGCAGATGCCGTCGACCGCCGCCACGATGGGCTGCGGGCAAGCGCGCATGGCCTTGACCAGATCGCCCGTCATGCGGGTGAAGTCCAGCAGCTCGGGCATGCTCATCTTGGTCAGCGGACCGATGATCTCGTGCACGTCGCCGCCCGAGCAAAAGTTGCCGCCCGCGCCCGTCACCACCACGACCTTGATGTCGGTGGCGTACACCAGCGCGCGGAACAGATCGCGCAGCTCGGCGTAGGAGTCGAACGTCAGCGGGTTCTTGCGCTCGGGGCGATTCAGCGTCACCGTGCCGATCTTGCCGTCGGCCGACACCTGCCACAGGAACGTCTTGGCCTGGTAGCCGGCAAACGGACGCTTGTGGTGTTTCATGGTGTGCTCTTCGGGCTGGGTGCTCATGGTGTCTCCGTTCGTGAATTGGGGTGGATGGGGCGCCGGCTTCAGCCGGTCATCACTTCGCCGCCGTCGACGGCGATGGCCTGGCCATTGACCGAGGCCGAGGCCGGCAGGGCCAGCCAGGCGACCGTCTCGGCCACTTCCTCGGGCTGCACCAGGCGGCCCTGGGGGTTGCGCTCGGCCAGCTTGGCGCGCGCGGCGTCCGGCGTCATGCCGGTCTTCTCGACGATGTTCGACACCGCGCCGCGCACGATGTCGGTTTCGGTGTAGCCGGGGCACACGGCGTTGACCGTGACGCCCTTTTGCGCGGTTTCCAGCGCCAGCGAGCGGGTCAGGCCGATCACGCCGTGCTTGGCCGCGCAATAGGCGCTGACATAGCCGTAGCCGATCAGGCCGGCCGTGCTGGCCACGTTGATTACCCGGCCCCATTTTTCCTGCAGCATGCCGGGTAACGCGGCCTGGATGCAGTGGAAGGTCCCGGTCAGGTTGACGTCCAGCATGGACTGCCACAGCGCCGCGTCGGTACGGTCAAATCGCTGGCTGACGGCCTGGCCGGCGTTGTTCACCAGCACCAGCACGGGGCCGAACTCGGCCTCGGCCTGGGCGAAGGCCGCCCGCACCGAGGCTTCGTTGGCGATGTCGGCGCTGACGGCCTGCACCTGACCCAGGCTGGCCAGGCTGTCGGCCGCGGCGTCCAGGGCCGCACCATCGCGGCCCAGCAGCGTGACGCGCGCGCCGCGCTGCAAGAGCGCCCGGGCGCAGGCCAGCCCGATGCCGCGGGCGCCGCCCGTCACCAGGGCGTGGCGTCCGGCCAGCGGGAGCGGAGTTGCGTTCATTTGATATCCAGTTGCGCCATGGCGGCGGCGCGTTCGAAGTTGGTTTCCAGTTGGCGCTTGCCTGCGAAGTACTGGCTCGGCCACGAAACATCACGGTAGCCCACTCGCGCCGCTTCGCGTAGCGTCCAGGAGGCGTCAGCCAAATGGGGACGCGCCAGCGCGCAAAGGTCGGCGCGACCCGAGGCGATGATGCCGTTGGCGTGGTCGGCCTCGAAGATGGCGCCCACCGCGATCGTCGGAATGCCGGCCTCGTTGCGCACGCGGTCCGCGAACGGGGTCTGGAACATGCGGCCGTAGACCGGCTTTTCTTCCTTGCTGACCTGGCCGGACGAGCAGTCGATCATGTCGGCGCCGGCTGCCTTGAAGTGGCGCGCGATCTCCACCGCGTCATCGGCCGTGATGCCGCCTTCCACCCAGTCGCTGGCGGAGATCCGCACCGACATGGGCTTGTTCTCGGGCCATACCGCGCGCACGGCATGGAACACCTCCAGCGGGAAGCGCAGGCGGTTCTCCAGGCTGCCGCCGTATTCGTCGCTGCGGTGGTTCGTGAGCGGCGAGATGAAGCTGGACAGCAGGTAGCCGTGCGCGCAGTGCAGCTCCAGCCAGTCGAAGCCAGCCTGCTCGGCGCGGCGGGCGGCGGCCACGAAGTTGTCGCGCACATCGTCCATGTCGGCGCGCGTCATGGCGCGCGGCGTCTGCGACACGCCTTCGATGTAAGGCAGGGCCGACGCCGACAAGAGCGGCCAGTTGCCTTCGGCCAGCGGATGATCGATCTTCTGCCAGCCCAGCTGCGTGGAACCCTTGCGGCCGGCGTGGCCCAGCTGCAGGCCGATGCGGGCATCGCTGTTGCCATGCACGAAGCCGACGATGCGGGCGAACGCGTCGCGCTGCTCGTCGTTCCAGAGGCCCGGGCAGCCCGGGGTGATGCGGCCGTCCGGCGACACGCAGGTCATCTCGACCATGACGAGGCCCGCGCCGCCCATGGCGCGCGCGCCCAGGTGCACCAGGTGGAAATCGCCCGGCACGCCATCGGTGCACGAATACATGGCCATCGGCGACACCAGGATGCGGTTCTTCAGCCGCACGCCGCGCGCCTGATAGGGCGTCAGCATCGGGATCGCAGGCCGCTGGCCCGGCGCGGCGGCAGCGCCGGCGCGTTCCGCGATCCAGCGCTCGAAGCCTTCCAGCCAGGCGGGGTCGCGCAGGCGCAGGTTTTCATGCGAAATCCGCTGCGAGCGGGTCAGGAGCGAATAGGCGAACTGCTCAGGCTCCAGGTCGGCATAGCGCTCGACGTTCTCGAACCATTCGGTCGAGTTGCGGGCGGCGTTCTGGATCTTCAGCACTTCGACGCTGCGCACTTCCTCGTAGTGCTTCAGGCCGGCTTCCACGCTGCCTTCGGCGCCGCTCAGGCAGCGCGCCAGCTCGATCGCGTCTTCCAGGGCCAGCTTGGTGCCGGAGCCGATCGAGAAGTGCGCGGTGTGGGCTGCGTCGCCCATCAGCACCACCGGCACGCGGCGCTCGCCGCGGGCGGTGTCGAGCTTGTTCCAGTGCACCCAGGTATTGCAGATGACGCGCGGGAAGCGGATCCAGATGGCCGAGCCGCGCAGGTGCGTGGCGTTGCTGATCAACGGATTGCCATCCAGCCAGGGCGCGAACAGCTTTTCGCAGTAGGCGATGCCCTCTTCCTGGCTCATCTGCTCGATGCCGGCGGCCTGCCAGGTTTCCTCGGGCGTCTCCACAATGAACGTGGACATGCCGTCTTCGTAGCGGTAGGCGTGCGCCTGGAACCAGCCGTGCTCGGTCTGGACGAAGGCGAAGGTGAAGGCATCGAACACCTTCTTGGTGCCCAGCCACACGAAGCGGCAGCGGCGCTGGTCGATGTCCGGATGGAAAGTGTCGGCGTAGCGGGTACGGACCTGGCTGTTGATGCCGTCCGAGGCGATGACCAGGTCGGCGTCGTATTCGCGGGCGATGGCCTGGTCGTCCTGGATGAACTGTTCGAACACCAGCTTCACGCCCACGTCCTCGCAGCGCGCCTGCAGGATGTTCAGCAGCTTCTTGCGGCCGATGCCGATGAAGCCATGGCCGCCGCTGCGGATGCTGCGGCCCTTGAAGTTGATGTCGATGTCGTCCCAGTGGTTGAAGGCGTCGCCGATGGTCTGGGCGGAAACGGGGTCGGCTTCACGCAGGTTCTGCATGGTGGCGTCGGAGAACACCACCCCCCAGCCGAAGGTGTCGTAAGGGCGGTTGCGCTCGATCACGGTGACTTCGTTGGCGGGGTCTTGCAGCTTCATGAGCAGACCGAAATACAGGCCGGCGGGGCCCCCGCCGATGCAGACTATTTTCATTGCCGTAGCGCTCCGTGGTAAGCGACATCCGCTCTGAATTCCTGGAGCTGGCGGCCGCAGATATTTAAACCTGGATAGTTTAGGCTTGAAATATATACCTGAAGGTCCCGAGGCGCAAATGGGGAAAGTATCTAGATACTTTGGACCTAAATAGGGACGCGCTTGCCGCCCCACCACCACCACCCCGCCCCACCGCATTCGCGCCAGCGAACACAATAGCAATGAAAGCAATCACGTATGTCATTGTCGGCCGCCTGCGCGGCCGACAATGACGGGCAACACAAGCCCCGCCCCCGACCACGGACGCAGCAGCGCCACAAACCAAGACTCAAGCAGCCCGTCGGCGCCGGCACCGGCACCCGCACCCGCACGCACGCACGCACGACGTCAACACCAACCAGCACTCATCAGACACCAAAAAAAAAGCGGCGCTAAAAAGCGCCGCCCTCTTACCCAA
>NZ_CADIJY010000028.1 GCF_902859735.1 Achromobacter aegrifaciens
CACAAAGACAAAACCCCACAGGGGTTACCTGTGGGGTTCTGCGGAATAAAAGCTTGACGATGACCTACTTTCACAGACGTCCGTCCACTATCATCGGCGCAAAGTCGTTTCACTGTCCTGTTCGGGATGGGAAGGAGTGGGACCAACTCGCTATGGTCGTCAAGCGTAACTGGTTGAGCGGCTGCGGTTAGGCAACTGCTCCAATCTTGGAAGAAACACAACGCGTGGTGATCAGAGTCGAACTCGATGATCACGCACGGTGGGGTGTAATTGGTGTTGGCTGGCTGCTGACGGTGCAGCCAGATTTTGTATTGAACGACACTTGGAACGCTACATCACCAGGTCATAACCATCAGTGTTATAGGATCAAGCCTCACGGGCAATTAGTATCGGTTAGCTTAACGCATTACTGCGCTTCCACACCCGACCTATCAACGTCCTGGTCTCGAACGACCCTTCAGGGGGATCAAGTCCCCGGGATACCTTATCTTCAGACGAGTTTCCCGCTTAGATGCCTTCAGCGGTTATCTCTTCCGTACTTAGCTACCCGGCAATGCCATTGGCATGACAACCGGTACACCAGAGGTACGTCCACTCCGGTCCTCTCGTACTAGGAGCAGGCTCCGTCAAGTATCCAACGCCCACGGCAGATAGGGACCAAACTGTCTCACGACGTTTTAAACCCAGCTCACGTACCTCTTTAAATGGCGAACAGCCATACCCTTGGGACCGGCTACAGCCCCAGGATGAGATGAGCCGACATCGAGGTGCCAAACACCGCCGTCGATATGAACTCTTGGGCGGTATCAGCCTGTTATCCCCAGAGTACCTTTTATCCGTTGAGCGATGGCCCTTCCATTCAGAACCACCGGATCACTATGTCCTGCTTTCGCACCTGTTCGACTTGTCAGTCTCACAGTCAAGCACGCTTATGCCATTGCACTATCAGCACGATTTCCGACCGTACCTAGCGTACCTTCGAACTCCTCCGTTACACTTTGGGAGGAGACCGCCCCAGTCAAACTGCCCACCATGCACTGTCCCCGATCCGGATAACGGACCAAGGTTAGAACCGCAAACAAACCAGGGTGGTATTTCAAGGATGGCTCCACGTGATCTAGCGACCACGCTTCAAAGCCTCCCACCTATCCTACACAGGCCGGTTCACAGATCAATGCAAAGCTACAGTAAAGGTTCATGGGGTCTTTCCGTCTAGCCGCGGGTAGATTGCATCATCACAAACACTTCAACTTCGCTGAGTCTCAGGAGGAGACAGTGTGGCCATCGTTACGCCATTCGTGCAGGTCGGAACTTACCCGACAAGGAATTTCGCTACCTTAGGACCGTTATAGTTACGGCCGCCGTTTACCGGGGCTTCGATCAAGAGCTTGCACCCCATCACTTAACCTTCCGGCACCGGGCAGGCGTCACACCCTATACGTCGACTTTCGTCTTTGCAGAGTGCTGTGTTTTTAATAAACAGTCGCAGCCACCGATTCTCTGCGACCCCATCATGCTAAGCGCGCAGGCGCTTCACACTACCGGGGTATACCTTCTCCCGAAGTTACGGTATCAATTTGCCGAGTTCCTTCTCCTGAGTTCTCTCAAGCGCCTTGGAATATTCATCCCGTCCACCTGTGTCGGTTTGCGGTACGGTCTCGTACAGCTGAAGCTTAGAGGCTTTTCTTGGAACCACTTCCAATCACTTCGCAAGCAATGCTCGCTCGTGCCACACCCTTGATTTACGCGCCCGGATTTGCCTAAGCGCCATCTTCGATGCAGCAACAGGGACATCCAACACCCTGATGATCTTCCGCGATCCGTCCCCCCATCGCACTGTACGACGGTGCTGGAATATTAACCAGCTTCCCATCAGCTACGCATCTCTGCCTCGCCTTAGGGGCCGACTCACCCTGCGCCGATGAACGTTGCGCAGGAAACCTTGGACTTACGGCGAGGGGGCTTTTCACCCCCTTTATCGCTACTCATGTCAGCATTCGCACTTCTGATACCTCCAGCAGCCTTTACAAGCCACCTTCGCAGGCTTACAGAACGCTCTCCTACCGCGTGCACAAAGTGCACACCCGCAGCTTCGGTTTATCGCTTAGCCCCGTTACATCTTCCGCGCAGGACGACTCGATCAGTGAGCTATTACGCTTTCTTTAAAGGATGGCTGCTTCTAAGCCAACCTCCTGACTGTCTATGCCTTCCCACTTCGTTTCCCACTTAGCGATAATTTGGGACCTTAGCTGGCGGTCTGGGTTGTTTCCCTCTTGAGTCCGGACGTTAGCACCCGGTGCTCTGTCTCCCAAGCTGTACTTGCGGGTATTCGGAGTTTGCCATAGTTTGGTAAGTCGCCATGACCCCCTAGCTATAACAGTGCTCTACCCCCCGCAGTAATACTTGAGGCACTACCTAAATAGTTTTCGGAGAGAACCAGCTATTTCCAGATTTGTTTAGCCTTTCACCCCTATCCACAGCTCATCCCCTAATTTTTCAACATTAGTGGGTTCGGTCCTCCAGCACGTGTTACCGTGCCTTCAACCTGGCCATGGATAGATCATCTGGTTTCGGGTCTACACCCAGCGACTGAATCGCCCTATTCGGACTCGCTTTCGCTACGGCTTCCCTATTCGGTTAACCTTGCCACTGAATGTAAGTCGCTGACCCATTATACAAAAGGTACGCAGTCACCCCACAAGGAGGCTCCTACTGTTTGTATGCATACGGTTTCAGGATCTATTTCACTCCCCTTCCGGGGTTCTTTTCGCCTTTCCCTCACGGTACTGGTTCACTATCGGTCGATCACGAGTATTTAGCCTTGGAGGATGGTCCCCCCATCTTCAAACAGGATTTCACGTGTCCCGCCCTACTTTTCTTACGCTTAGTTCCACACACAAGATTTCGCCTACAGGGCTATCACCTGCTACGGCCGGACTTTCCATTCCGTTCGACTATCTTGCATGCTAAAACGTAAAGGCTCTTCCGATTTCGCTCGCCACTACTTTCGGAATCTCGGTTGATTTCTTTTCCTCGAGCTACTGAGATGTTTCAGTTCACCCGGTTCGCTTCCACTGGCCTATGTATTCAGCCAGGGATACTGCTTGCGCAGTGGGTTTCCCCATTCGGACATCTACGGATCAAAGCTTGTTTGCCAGCTCCCCGTAGCTTTTCGCAGGCTACTACGTCCTTCATCGCCTGTGATCGCCAAGGCATCCACCATATGCACTTAGTCGCTTGATCCTATAACGCTGTAGGCTATAGGACCTGAGTATTAGCGTTTGTGCCGTTCATAAGTTTCAAAGCAGTCTAGGGTTATTCACCCCAGTCTTGAGAACTTGGAACAAAATTAATGCAATCACAACCCGTACCCATCTTCATCAGCAAGCTGATTACT
>NZ_CADIJY010000030.1 GCF_902859735.1 Achromobacter aegrifaciens
TTTTTTCTACGATAAGCAGCATAAATCTCGGCGTCAATAATTTTTATCGAGATTTTTTAAAGCCAGTGATAAAGTAGCTCCCATGTCAGACGGCGCCACCCTCCCCCCGCTTGCCCATTCCGCCTCGGCCAACACCCTGGTCGGCGCGGCCTATGTCAACCTGCGCCGCGACATCATCCAGGGCGTGCATCCGCCGGGCTCGCGCCTGCGGGTCGAACACCTGAAGGACGATTACGGCGTGGGCGCGGGCACGCTGCGCGAAGCGCTGGCGCTGCTGGTGTCCGACGCGCTGGTCATCGCGCAAGGACAGCGCGGCTTTCACGTCACGCCGATTTCGCTGGAAGACTTCCGCGACATCACCGAGAACCGCGTGCTGCTGGAAACCCAGGCCCTGCGCCAGTCCATCGCCCTGGGCGACGACGACTGGGAAAGCGCGGTGCTGGCCGCCTTCCACCGTCTGAGCAAGGCTGAACAGCGCCTGGCAGCCGACCCCGACACCCGCTTTGAAGAGTGGGAACAGCGCAACCGCGAGTTCCACCGCGAACTGATCCGCGCCTGTCCGTCGCGCTGGCTGCATCACTTCCTGGGCATCCTGTACCAGCAGGCCGAACGCTACCGCCGCCTGACCGTCACGCGCAAGCCCATCGCGCGCGACCTGGACGACGAACACAAAGGCATCCTGGACGCCACGCTGGCGCGCGATGCGGACCGCGCCTGTGAACTGCTGGCCGCCCACATCCGCCTGACCTACGAGGCCGTGGCGCGCCTGCCGCC
>NZ_CADIJY010000031.1 GCF_902859735.1 Achromobacter aegrifaciens
ATCGCTAGTAATCGCGGATCAGCATGTCGCGGTGAATACGTTCCCGGGTCTTGTACACACCGCCCGTCACACCATGGGAGTGGGTTTTACCAGAAGTAGTTAGCCTAACCGTAAGGGGGGCGATTACCACGGTAGGATTCATGACTGGGGTGAAGTCGTAACAAGGTAGCCGTATCGGAAGGTGCGGCTGGATCACCTCCTTTCAGAGCTTAAGTGCTCGTGTTAAGCGTCCACTCTTATCGGTTGTTTGATATAGCTGGGATCAGTTGCAGGCTTGGGTCGAGGGAATCTTCCCTGGGTCTACAGCTTTCCTGACTGCTGATCCGAAAAGGTTTTTGGGTCTGTAGCTCAGTCGGTTAGAGCACCGTCTTGATAAGGCGGGGGTCGTTGGTTCGAATCCAACCAGACCCACCAAGTATTCTGCGTATGCGGGATATGGGGGTGTAGCTCAGCTGGGAGAGCGCCTGCTTTGCAAGCAGGATGTCATCGGTTCGATCCCGTTCACCTCCACCAAGTACCTAATCACCTGGTGATGTAGAGGCTAACTCATAGTGTCGTTGAAACGGCCTTATGAGTTAGGTTTTACCTGACAGCTATATTCGTTCTTTAACAATCTGGAAGAAGCACAACGAAATGTGCTCATCAAGTAATCAGCTTGCTGATGAAGATGGGTACGGGTTGTGATTGCATTAATTTTGTTCCAAGTTCTCAAGACTGGGGTGAATAACCCTAGACTGCTTTGAAACTTATGAACGG
>NZ_CADIJY010000032.1 GCF_902859735.1 Achromobacter aegrifaciens
CGCACTGACCGCCTCCGGCAACGTCATCAGCGGCACCGGCGCCGACACCCTCGGCGCGGACGTCACCAACGTCGTGGGCGTGGCCAAGGGCACGGTCCCCGCCGGCCAGAACGTCACCGGCAACGTCAATACCGCCGTCAACGGCGAGTACGGCAAGATCGTCCTCAAGGCCGACGGCACCTACACCTACGAGCTGAACAACAACGATCCGCGCGTGAACGCGCTGCTCGATGGACAGCAGCTCAAGGACACCTTCACCTACACGATCCGTGATGCCGACGGCGACGTCAGCACCACCACCATCACCGTCACCATCAACGGCCACACCGATGGCGTGCCCGGCGTGACCGTCCCCGATGCCAACGGCGCCGATGCCGGCAACGTCAGCATCGCCGAGAACGCCACGCAGCCGGTCACCGGCGAACTGACCGTCACCGCACCGGAAGGCCTGGCCACGGTCAAGATCGGCAACGTCACCCTCTCTGTGGCCGACCTGCAGGCGCTGGGCACCACCCCGGTCGTCGTCAACGGCACCGAAGGCAAGCTCACGCTGACTGGCTACGACCC
>NZ_CADIJY010000033.1 GCF_902859735.1 Achromobacter aegrifaciens
GCCGGCATCGCCCGCATCGGCGGCGACCCCTCGGCGCTGGGCGCGCCGCTGCGCGGCCCTGACGGCACCGCGGCGTTCGTCGAACTGCATATCGAACAAGGCCCGGTGCTGGAAAGCCGCGGCCTGCCTATCGGCGTGGTCACCAACATCGTCGGCATCCGCCGCGTGCTGATCACGGTGGAAGGCCAGCCGGATCATGCCGGCACCACGCCCATGGACATCCGCCGCGACGCCCTGGTGGGCGCGGCCCGCATCATCGATGCCGCCCACCGCCAGGCCAGCGCCGCCAGCGGCAATCCGCATTACGTGGTCGCCACCGTGGGCCGGTTGTCCATGACGCCGAACGCCGCCAACGCGGTGCCGGGCCGGGTCGAGCTGACGCTGGAAATGCGCAGCGACAGCGATGCCGTGCTGGACGCCTTCCCGGAAACGCTGATGGCCGGCGTGGCCACCGACCTGACCGCGTTGCGCCTGTCCGCAAGCTTCACGCAGCTGAGCCGCGCGCGGCCCAC